>NZ_CP197239.1:3470000-6448917 GCF_052076045.1 Tardiphaga sp. 20_F10_N6_6 | reverse complement strand
CGGTATGGAACAGGCCAAGCACGAACTGCCGGATATCACCTATTGCAACGATGCCTATGCATGCGCGACTGGCGCCGACGCGCTGGTGATCGTGACCGAATGGGAGCAGTTCCGCGCACTCGACCTCGCACAAGTGAAGCAGAAGATGAAGCAGCCGGTCATCGTGGACCTGCGCAACATCTACCGACCCGAAGAAATGCTCAAGGCCGGCTTCACCTATGAAAGCGTCGGGCGCGGAAAGTCCTGAGAGCTCATCGTCAGGAGACTAAATGCAAATGCCCGGCAAAAGCCGGGCATTTGTGTTGGCGAGCCGCCGGCCAGGCGACAAGCGGGCTCACTTGCCCCAGAGCTCGTTCGCGACATCGACAGCGAGCTTGAGCTTCGCCCACTGCTCTTCCTCGCTGAGGATGTTGCCTTCCTCGGTGGAGGCGAAACCGCATTGCGGTGAGACGGCCAACTGCTCGAGCGGCGCGAACTTCGAAGCCTCTTGCAGGCGCGCCTTGATGTCTTCCTTCTTCTCGAGCTCACCGAACTTCGAGGTGATGACACCGACCACGACGACCTTGTTGCCTTTCGGCAGGAAGCGCAGCGGTTCAAAACCGCCGGCACGATCCGAATCGTATTCGAGAAAGTAGCCGTCATAGTTGGTACCGGCGAGCAGCGTTTCAGCCACCGGCTCGTAGCCACCCGACGATATCCAGGTGGAGCGGAAGTTGCCGCGGCAGACATGCGTGGTGATCACCATATCCGCAGGACGCTCGGCGATCGCGTAATTGATGATGCGCGAATAGATCTGCTGCAGATTGTCGGCATCCTCGCCGCGCGCACGGACCTTGTTCAGCTCGTCTTCCGAGCAGAGATAGGCCCAGACCGTGTCGTCGAACTGCAGATAGCGGCAGCCGGCGTCATAGAACGCCTTCACCGCCTTGCGATAGGTCTTGGCCAGATCCTCGAAGAACACTTCGATATCCGGATAGACTTCCTTCGAGATCGCCTTGCGACCGCCGCGGAAATGCAGAACTGCCGGCGACGGGATGGTCATTTTCGCGGTGACGCCGGCGGTGTCGCAATGCTTCTTCAAGAACTTGAAGTGCGCCAGCATCGGATGATCGTCGGGGAAATCCACCTTGCCGATCACGCGCACCGAATCATGACGGGTCTCGACGCCGGTGAACTGGATGCCGGTGTCGGGATGATAGAGTTCGCAGCCCGTCAGCTTGGCGAGGAAGTCGAAGTGCCACCACGAACGACGGAACTCGCCGTCGGTGGCGAGCTTGAGGCCGGTCGAGGCCTGGCGATGCACAACCTTCTCGATCTCGATGTCTTCGACCTTGCGCAGGTCGTCGGCCGAAATCTCGCCCTTCTCCAGCTTGGCGCGCGCTTCCTTGATCGATGCGGGCCGCAACAGGCTACCGACTTCGTCGGCACGGAACGGGGCTTTGGTTCTCTGCATAGTCGTTACTCCAGAATGCTTGGTTTGCAGATCAGCCGGGTGTGCCGGCCGTGTGTTTGTTCTTGCTGCCGGCCGCGCCGGCGACGCCGAGGAAATGCTCCAGCACGGCGGGATCGGATTTCAGCGCTGCACTCGTTGCCTCATGTACGATGGTGCCGCGTTCCAATATCACGACACGATCGGCGAGCCCGAGTATTTTTTGGGCATTCTGTTCCACGATGATGGAACAGACGCCGCCGGCACGTGTGATCTTGCCCAGCGCTGCAAGCAATTCATCGACGATGATCGGCGCAAGGCCTTCGGTCGGTTCATCCAGCAGCAGCACCTGCGGATTGAGCGTCAGTGCCCGGCCGATCGCCAGCATCTGCTGTTCGCCGCCGGAGAGTTGATTGCCGAAATTGTTCCTGCGCTCTTCGAGCCGCGGAAACATCTCGTAGATCTTCTGGACGTCCCATGGCCCAGGCTGCGCCACGGCGGTCATGTTTTCTTCCACGGTGAGCGAGCGGAAGATGTTGCGCTCCTGCGGCACCCAGCCGATGCCGGCGCGGGCGCGCTGGTCCGGCCGCAGCGACGTGATGTCTTTTCCACCGAGCTTCAGCGTCCCGCTGAAGCGGCGGGTGACGCCGACGATGGAATTGATCAGCGTGGTCTTGCCGGTGCCATTACGTCCGAGCAGTGCCAGCACCTGGCTTTCGCCGAGTTGCAGCGTCATCTTCGGAATGACCACGGCTTCGCCATAGCCCGCGCGCAGGTCATTGATGTCGAGAAGGTCAGACATCGGCGCCCTCGCCCAGATACACGGCCTTGACGCGCGGATCGCGCGCCACTTCGTCTGGCGGGCCTTCCACCAGCATGGCGCCCGCGACCAGCACAGAGATGCGATCGGCAAAGGAGAATACCAAATCCATGTCATGCTCGATCAGCAACACGGTGACGTCGCGCGGCAGGCTGGCGACGGCCGAGAGAATATCGTGGCGCTCGCTTTCCGGCACACCTGCAGCCGGCTCATCGAGCAGCAGCACACGCGGCTTGGTGGCGATGGCGACGGCGATCTCGAGCAGGCGCTGCTTGCCATAGGGCAATGTCGCCGTCGGTTCATTCATGACGTCGAGCAGGTGAAAGCGCGCGAGGTTTTCCGCGATCGCGTCATTGACGTCACTGCGGGTGCCCATGCGACGCCACCAGTCGCTGCCATGGCCGAGATGTTCGGACGCAGCGAGACCGACCGTCTCCAGCGGCGTCATGTCGGGATAGAGCTGATTGATCTGGAAGGTGCGCGACAGCCCGCGCAACACGCGCTTGTGCACCGGCAGCCCGGTGATGTCGTTGCCCTCCAGCAGGATGCGGCCAGAATTGGGCTTGAGCACGCCGGTCAGAAGATTGATCACGGTGGTCTTGCCGGCACCGTTCGGGCCGATCAGCGCATGGCGCGCGCCGGCCTCGATCTTGAGCGACAGATCACGGGTGACCCGGAGCCCACCGAAGGACTTTTCGAGATTGACGGTTTCCAGCGCGATGGTCATGGCGCCTTACCTTCCGACACGACGGCCGGCGTCTTGGCGCGGCTGAACTTGCTTGCGATCAGGCGCGGCAGGAACATCGCCCAGCGATGCATGCGGTCGCGGCCGATCAGCACGATGACCACCAGCACGGCGCCGATCCAGAACTGCCAGTATTGCGGCGTCAGTGTCGAGAACAGCTCCTGCAGCAGTTTGAAGATCACCGCACCGATCAAGCCGCCATAGAGATAGCCGGTGCCACCGATAATCAAGACCAGCATCAGATCGGCCGACCGATCGAACGCAAAGCCATCGAGCGAGGCCAGCGCGGTCGTCTGCGTGGACAGAGCGCCTGCGATGCCTGCGTAGAATGCGGCGATGGTGTAGATCGCGATCAGCCGGCGATTGACGGGAATGCCGATCGCCGAGGCGCGCAGTGGATTGTTGCGGATCGCACGGAGCGACAGGCCGAACGGCGAATGCACGATGCGTCGCGCCAGCAGGAACAAGACGAACAGCACGCAGAGACAATAGATGAAGCCGACCTTGCCGAAGATGTCGAACGAGAACTGGCCGAGAATCGGCGCCATCTCGATGCCCTGAAGGCCATCGGATCCGCCGGTGATATTTGAAAAGCGGTTGGCGAGCTCGCGCAGCAACAGCGCAATACCGAGCGTCACCATCAGCCGCGTCAGATCCGACCCGCGCATCACGAGGAAGCTCGTCACGAAGCCGAGCGCCATCGCGGCAAGACCAGCAACCACCAAGGCAATCACGGGTTCGGTGACGATACCGTGCAATGCGAGGAGTCCCGCCGCATAGCCGCCGAAGCCGAAGAATGCGGCATGGCCGAGCGAAACGATGCCAGCATAGCCGAGGATGAGATCGAGCGAGAGCGCGAACAGCGCGAGCCAGGCGATCTCGGTGAGGATCAGGTAGCGGTTCGGAAACAGCAGGATGCAGCCTGCGGCGGTGAGCCAGAACACGACTTCGGGCCAGCGCCATTGCGCGCGCGCCATGGCGAAGGTGCCGACTTCCGGATGGGTGGTGCTGTTCGCTGTCATGATCCCCTCACCGCGCCGCCGTACGGCCAAACAGGCCGTTCGGGCGCCAGATCAGGATCACGATCATCATGGTGTAGATCACGAAGGCGCCGAGCTTCGGCACGTAATATTTGCCGGCGACATCGCCGATGCCCAGCAGCAGCGAAGCCAGGAATGGCCCGGTGATGCTGGACGAACCGCCGACGGTCACCACGATCAGGAAGTAGATCATGAACTTCAGCGGGAAGTACGGATCGAGGCCGAGGATTTCCGCGCCAAGTGCGCCGCCCATGCCAGCCAATCCGCAGCCGAACGCGAAGGTCAGCGCGAACACCTGCGGAACGTTGATGCCCAAACCCGACGCGGCGCGCGGATCATCGACCGCGGCGCGCAACCGGCTACCGAAGCGCGTCTTCGACAGGATCATCTGCAATGCGATGGTGAGCAATCCGCAGATCACGATGATCATCAGGCGATAGCGGCCGGCACCAAGGCCGAACAGATTGATCTGACCCTGCAGATAATCCGGCAAATGGATAAAGGTCTGCGACGAGCCCATGAAGTAGTCCATCGCCGTCACCGACATGAAGACGAGGCCGATGGTGAACAGCACCTGATCTAGATGGCTGCGCGTATAGAGATGGCGATATAGCGATCTCTCAAGCACGGCGCCGATCGCAGCGCTCACCACGAAAGCAATCGGCAAAGCCGCAAAGAATGGCAGGCCGGCGCGATTGACCAGGATCGCGCAGGCATAGCCGCCTGCCATGGCGAAGGCGCCGTGCGCGAGATTGACGAAGTTCATCAGGCCCAGCGTCACCGCCAGCCCGCACGCCAGCACGAACAGCAACATGCCGTAGGCGACGCCGTCGAACAGAATGGTGAGAAGGGTCATGCAGGCTTCGCACTTTCTTGTCCCTCCCCCTTGCGGGGAGGGTGGCCGGCCGCAAGGCCGGTCGGGTGGGGGTGCCGCATACTCTGCAGAACTCGGGGCACCCCCACCCCGGCCTCCGCTTCGCTCGGCCGACCCTCCCCGCAAGGGGGAGGGAGACCATTAGCGACGTCGCGTCACGTCAAGCTTGATACTTACTTCTTCGTCTTGCCGGGATCCTTCACCGCCTCGAACGTCGCGAATTCGATGTTGTAGAGTTCGCCGTCCACCTTCTCGACCTTGCGGATATAGATGTTCTGCACGATGTCGCGGGTCTCCGGATCGATCGAGATCGGGCCGCGGGGGCTCTCCCACTTCATGCCCTTCATCGCCGCGATCAGGCTGTCGCCATCGGCCTTGCCGCCGGTCTTCTTCAGCGCCTCATAGACGAGATGGATGCCGTCCCAGCCACCGACCGCCATGAAGCCCGGACGCGTGTTGTAGGCCTTCTTGTAGGCCGCAACGAACTCCTTGTTCATCGTCGACGGATGGGCTGCCGAATACAGATGCGCGGTCACGGCGCCAAGCGCTACGTCGCCCATGTTGTTGAGCAGGTCGTCGTCCATCACGTCGCCGGGTCCGATCACCTTGATGCCGGACTTGTCGAGGCCACGCTCGGCATACTGCTTCATGAAGTTGCCGCCCTGCCCGGCCGGCACGAACACGAACACCGCGTCGGGCTTGCTGTCCTTCATGCGCTGCAGGAACGGCGCGAAGTCCGGATTGGCGAGCGGCACCTTGACCTCTTCGACGATCTCGCCGCCGCCGGCGGTGAAGTACTCCTTGAAGAATTGCAGCGCGTCGTTGCCCGGTGCGTAGTCGGAGGTCAGCGTCGCGACTTTCTTGATGCCGTTCTTGGCAGCCCAGTCGCCGATGATGGTGGAGGACTGCGCCAGCGTGAACGAAGTACGCACGATATAGGGCGAGCGTTCGGTGATGATCGAGGTGCCGGCAGCCATCACGATCTCTGGCACCTTCGCCTGGGTCGCGAGCGGCGCTGCGGCGAGCGCAGCCGGCGTGACGCCGAAGCCGGCGATGATGTTGACCTTCTCGTTGACGATCAGTTCCTGCGCGAGGCGCTTGGTGTTGTCAGGCAGCGCCGCGTCGTCCTTGAGGATGACTTCGACCTTCTTGCCGGCAACGGTGTCGCCGTTCTTCTGCTGATAGAGCTTGATGGCGTTATTGATCTGCTGGCCAGTCGAAGCCTGGCCGCCGGTCATCGGCACGATCAGGCCGATCTTGACGGTCTCCTGCGCCTGTGCGAGCCCGCCGATGGACAGCACGCTGACAGCGGTCACGGTCGCGGAAATCAAATTCCTCAGCATTAATTCCTCCTCTGTAGGTGATGCCGGCTCTTCAAGGCCGTGAAGTCATAGTCCCCATACGCTGTCGCCCGCGATGATGATCGCCCGCGATAACGGAGCCATGTTGACCTGTCAACGGGTGGGTTGACAACACAACGCGGTCTGTTGAACTGCGTAATGCCGACGCATCGTGGCATGCTGCTAAAGTCTAGCCAAGCATTCACGGGCCGCTCGATTTCCGTTCATTCAGATTGCAGATCGTATCCAGATGACAAAGCCGGTGATCAACCATGGACGATATGTACCGGCGCTCATCAATTTCCTGGGCAACAAGCTCGCCGCGGGTGCCTCGAGTGCCTATCGACGCGAATTCGGCGTCGGCGTCACGGAATGGCGAATCCTCTCGAAGCTCGCCAGCGAAGACGCGTGCACCGCACAACAGATTTGCCAGTATTTCGACCTCGACAAGGGTCTCGTCAGTCGCACCCTTAAATCTCTGGTCGATAACGGCAGCGTGACAGTGACCGATCTGGCCGGCGACAACAGGCGCGTCGTCATCCTGACCAAATCCGGCCGCGCGCTGCATGACCGGATCATCGAACTGGCGCTGGACCGCGAACGCGTGCTGCTGGATTGCCTCGATGAGAAGGAAGTCGAAAAGCTGATCGACATGCTGGGCCGCCTGCTGGCACAGGCTCCGGCGGTCAACGCGGTACAGGTTCGCAAACCCACGACACCGCGCCGGAAGACTGCCGTCTGACGCAAGTCTTTGGTAAAGGAGAGGTCCCCAGCTCAATCCTGTCTGGCGCACCACTCAATCTTTTGATTTGGTTTATTTTATTGGAATTTCGGTCTTTAGCGCCACTCAATGTGCCACACAGATCATGGTTTCCCTAAAATTTTCGATGGTCTCCCGCTCGCGCTCTTCCGTCTCTCAGTTCGTGTTCCGACGAGGCTTGTTAACCAGCTAAGGGCCAGGCTCGTCCTGCTGTACCTCAGCAGAAATAATGCCCCCTGAGGCCTGCGATGGTCCCACTTGACGACGACACCGCTCCAGCTGCTCTCGGTAACTGTGCCGGCGTCGCCCGCATCGTTCTTCCAATAGACGCGAGCGCCGATCTTCAGTTTTCTCGATTGGTCGCCGGTCATGCACACAGCCTTTCAGTGAACGTTATTCCCGTTTCTTCCTGAAAAGACCACGTGCGCCGGCCCTGAACGCCGCGGCAGCACCGGCTTCGCTCGCCCACGCCGGTCGTCAGAAAGAACCACTTCCAGCGACAGATCGCGTATCCGTAGAAATAGTCCCGCCAAGCTTCAGTAACGCTGGCGTCACGCCACGGCATAGGATCTGGCACTCGCCATCGGCATCAGGGATCGCGATCAGCCGGCCCTTGCGCTCTGGCGGGCTTTGCCCAAAAAGAGTTCGCGGCAAAAGAATGCCGCTGAGCGGAGGAATGATGACAAGCGAGAATGAGCATCAGGCGAGTTTCGATCCCAAATTGCTTGAAATTCTTGTTTGCCCTGTGACGAAGAGCAAGCTCGAATTTGACGCGGCCCGGCAAGAGCTGATCTCGCGCCAAGCCAAGCTGGCGTATCCGATCCGAGACGGCATCCCGATTATGCTGCCGGAAGAGGCGAGAATGATCGCATAGCTGAAGCTCAATTTATACGCCAGCACGAGACTGATATGAGGGGCTATTACCCGGCTGCCGAAGCAAACGTATGACACGCCGCCATGGCAGAACGCGATGCACGTCTTGATTCAGGCGGCCGAGTACGACGGGCCGATCGAGTTCGCGCGCCTCGGTATGCTGCAAGCACTCTTCCGAAAGGAACGCCGTCTATCATTCGGTCGACAAAGACCGGAAGTGGCGCAACCGCTATACGCGCGTGGGGGAAGATGAACCTGTCTGACCAGGAACTCACGCACACCGCGGCCCAGGTGATTGCGAGTTCCTCTAGCCGCGGTCATTGATTGCTACGCCGTATTTCAATATGTTTCCATTGATGACACGTCGCCCAGGAAATTTCGATCTCATGCGGCTGTTGGCCGCCTCAATGGTTTTCTGGTCACATCAATTCCCGATAGCCGGACTCGCAGAACCTTCCATCCCGACGGTGGGGTCGTTGGGCGGCTTGGCTGTATTCGTGTTCTTCGCGATTAGTGGGTATCTCAATTCCAAAAGCATTCTGCGCTCACGATCGTCGACAGAGTTTCTGGTCAGTCGGGCGTTTCGCATCTTTCCCGCTTTAGTCGTCTGCATGGTTTTCTGCGTCGTCTTGGGTGCTTTTGTCACGACCCTACCGCTGAGCGAATACATATTCCCGCATGAACTAGGTTTCAGCGGTCGCGCTGCTCCTTTTTCGTTTCTTTGGCGCAACTCCACGCTTTTCTTTGGGCTAGATTACTCGCTTCCAGGAGTTTTCCAGTCGAGCCTCACCGCGAAAGCGATGGCTGGCCCTATATGGACACTTCCTGAAGAAGCGAAGTTGTATATTTTTCTCGCAATTATCGCGTTCTGCCTTCGCTTTAACGCGCGCTTCTTGGGAAGCTTGATCGTAATCGGAATTGGCGGCTTCGCTATCTCTGGCATTTGGTACGACTTAACGCCCGCTTGGCTCAGTCACCGGGGCCTGACTTGCGCCATCCTGTTCGCCAGTGGCGCGGGCGTCGCAATAGTAGAAAGCTGCAGCAACAAGACGGCTTCAATCGCATGCTTTGGTATAATTTCATTGTTGCTGTTGGGGTGCGGGCAGATCGAAACGATGGTGCTTGTCGCAATCGCTCCAGCATGCGTCCTGCTAAACGACGTGCCACTTCCATCGTGGACTGCTCCAAGGCTTGATATCTCGTTCGGTGTTTACCTTTATGCGTTCCCCATTCAGCAATTAACAGCGGGACTACTACCGGAGTTTTGGGCGAACGGATTATTCGCGTTCGCACTGACGTTGATCGCTGGCGCTCTTTCGGCATTGCTGGTTGAACAGCCCATGCTGAACGTTCGGAAGAGGTTGAAAGCTCCGGCGAATTCGCACCAGTTGGCAACGGCCCGGGTGATGTCAGTCGCTGGATAGAGAAACCGAAGCGCTAGCGAGTCTTTGGGGGAAATGTTGCGCTACGGATTGATCCAAGCCTTGCGAGCCATAGCCGCCAACATGGTGGTGGCTTCACACATCATCGGCCTTCACGAACGGTTCTACCCGCAATTCGGCAAGTGGCACGACCTCTCCCTAAATCTCGCCATTTGGGGCGTCGGCTGCTTCTTCGTGATCAGCGGTTTCGTTTTGACCCGCGCTGCCATGCGAGAGGACTGGCTACAGTTTCTGATGCGCAGATTATTGCGCATCTATCCAATCTACTGGATTTATCTGCTTATCACAGCGGCTTTCATTGTCCTCTGGCAAGGTGAACATATCGACTTCTCCCGCGTCGTGGCATCGACCTTACTCATCCCCGGCGCACCCCAAATAGTCTCTGTCGCGTGGTCGCTGGTGTTTGAAGTCTACTTCTACGGTGTGATCGTCGTCTTCCTTTTTCTCGGTGCAAATCTGCGCTACGCTTACGGCTTATGGGCACTAGCCGTCGTTGGCCTGAGCCTCGTCGCACCGAGCAGTTTCCTTGGTCACCTAATTGCCTTGAAATTCATGGCTGGTGCGGTTGGCGCGCTGTTCCTACGAACGTTGGTTGATCGAGCGATATCGGCCGTCTGGACGCCGCGTTGGCTGCAGCCGATCGGTGATGCATCCTATTCCATCTATCTTGGGCACTTTCTAGTGGTTGCGGCGCTCAGCCGCGTACTGTTCGCAGTAATACCCGGCCAGGCCGTATTGAGTTGCACTACTTGCCTGCTAGCCGCGAACGTCGCCGGGTTGGCCAGTTATAGATGGGTCGAGAGACCGATTCTGAATTTGCTCAAAAATTTCCAATGGGCTCGTTCAGCCACGTCGGCATCCGCACATAGTCGCCAGCGATCGTTGGAAATGTGAGATCGCCACGCTGGTTTAGAAATTCATAAGCCAAAGCCTTGCCGGAGTGATCAGCATCAATCGCACTCTTCATTGCGGTAACGGTCTCTTCCACGGCAACAATACACTCGTGATCCTGTCGCCCTCTCGAGACGAATCGATGCAGCGTGCCCTTGACGTGTCGTGATCCGCACGAAGGCCACCGACTGTTGGCCCTGTTCGTCACCGTGACGTGGCTGCCGAAGCGCTTGGTAGCATCCCCCGCGCCGATGGTGGACGTCCGCTTAGGTGCCGATAACGGACTCAGGTCGGACATCGCCTCGAGTTCGAGAAGTGCCAGGATCGGAAGTCGCGATCCATGGTTCAAGTCTCAGAGCAAGGCTACCAGAGCCGCACAACACGATTTTGCGGCGCTATTCCGAGACCTATCGCAGGGCGGTTGCGCGCGGCGCCGTCGCGCGTCGGGGTGGAACGTATTTCGTTAGTTGAGATTTCAATCTCGACTAAGCAACCGGGATACTTGCGATGTTCACCAGAAACGGAACTACAATTCCAGGGACTACCCCCGAGCAGGCTGCCCTGCTTGAATTTGCCCGCAGAATTCTAGCGGAGGCGCGAGCTAGTCGAGAAGGGTGTATCCCACACGCAAGGGTCCCAACGCAACGAGTGCGGCGATTGACATCATTGGATTATCATCTGGATGTGTACAAGCAGGTTATTTGAAGGTTTGCCCAAATGACCGCGAATGGTCAAACGGCGTTGGATTGCGTGGGTAGCGCTTTTGTCATCCGGCTTGACGTGCCCGATCCGGCGCCAGCGATGTTCAGTCTTAAGTGCCCGAAATGCACAAAACTCTGGCTTTACTCTCCCCGCGATATTCGAATTATAGCCGCACCGGATTGTCCGCCACCGGATGAGTGAAATCGCTCGCTACAAGGGGAGCGACCGTCATTGGATTTTCCTTCACGGTGATTTGCGCGGGTGCGCGATACGACTCTTGATAAGCGTGATTTTGCAGGCAAGGATTCCGGCGTCGGAGAGACGGCCGATGTGCATTCTCGAAAAACTGCTGGTCGGATTCGGGCGGCGCGCCGCTGCGTCGGGGATGCTCATGGCAATAGCCATCTACGCTTGAAGCCCTCGCTCCAGCTCAAATCATGGACCGAAGCCCGCCACAGGGGCGCGGCGGCTCATCGGTCCTAGCTCGCCTTCATCATCTGCCCGTAGATGCCGAAATACTGGTCGCGCATATTAGCGATATCGAATTCGGTGACGAAGTCCTTGGCGGTCTTCGCGATCTTCGCGGCAAGCTCGGGCTGCGCCGCAAGCGCCGCGATCTTGTCGGCAAGATCCTCGGCGGATCCGACCTTGAATTTGATACCGTTCGAACCGTCTACCAGCAGTTCGGCCGGGCCATCGACATCCGCGGCGATGACAGGCAGGCCGACCGCCATGGCTTCGAGCAGCACCAGTCCGAAACCTTCGAAACGCGATGGCAGGACGAAGATATCGGCCTCGTCCAGCGGATGGCGCACATCGGTACGCCCGCACAGGAAGCGAACGCGATCGGCGACATTCTCGGCGATCGCCTGCGCCTTCAAACTCAGAAGGGTCGACTCGTCGCCCTCCGGTGGGCTGCCGACGAAATCGCAGCGAACGTCGAGCCCGCGCGCGACGCAGAGGCTGACCGCCTTGATTAGGATGTCCTGCCCCTTCTGCTTGGGATAGATACGGGCGACATTGATCAAACGTAATGGCGAGCTGAAATGGCGTTCACGGGCCATGGCGCGGAAGGCGCCCAGAGGAATGCCGTTATGCACCTTGAACAACCGCTGTAGATGCACGGCCTGGCATTCGCGTTCGACGGCGGCGGAGATGGCGATGTTCCAGTCGACGAAGCGGCGGTGCAGGCGCAGCTTCACGCGATCCCAGGTACCCGCGATGCCGGTATTGTGGATCGTGTAGCCGACGCTCATGGGCCGATACAATTTGCTCAGCATCGCGAAATGTTTCGCCCCGCTGTCATGCGCATGAATGACGCGAATGTCATGGCGGCGAATGATATTGAGCAGCGTCAGAATGATGCGCGGATTGCGATTGCCCGGCGCGCGTTTCAGAAAATAGATCGGGTGACCGGTGGCGGAGAGTTCGGCGGCGAGATCGGGATTGAGCCGGTCATTGATGACGACAAACACCTGCGGCACGCCCGCACCCGGTTCGCAACTGGCCGCAAAGTTGATCAGCAGCCGTTCGGCCCCGCCCACGGTCAGGGATGAAATCAACTGAAGTACAGACGCCACGTTTAAAATGCCCCCGGCCCGGATGCCGCGCAAATTCCCAGCTAGACCGTCATCCGGATTATTCCGCAGCAGCAATTGCGTAGAATTTCACAGGCGTCCGGACCGTGTTTCGCAACCTATTTCGACTGATGGTCATGGCTATTCTGCGGCGCACTGCGCCACGGAAACGAATTTAGGCGGAAAAGGCCAGGGCAACAACAGCGCGGTGTTTCCGACCTATGTGCAGGGCATCTGCGCGCAGTCGGGCCTCTGGCGGTCGTCGAAAAACTACAAGGACAAGACCTTCGCGGCGGCGATTGCGGTCTGGTCCGGCGGCAACAACGTCGAACCTTATATCAAGTTCGTCCTCGATCGGGTCATAACACCTTACGAGCCATGTGTACCGCATGGGCAACCGAGCCAGATCGCTTCAGGCTCAATCCAACCCACTTGACCTCGGGACTGATCGAACTTTCATAAGAAAATAATCTGAGAACACGTTATGAGCATGGAGGTATTTGAGAACCAGGTTATGAGATTGAAGCAGCAGCCTTTTACTCGGTTCGGTTGCCGGGCTAGGCTGATTGCGTGGGGGAATCGGCCGAAGCAATTTGCCGGGATAGGAAGCAAAAAATTGGAACGTCTATTTCTGACGTGGATCTATGCTGAGGGGTTCGGCGCGCGAGCCTTCAAGAGCCGAACGATTTGTGTCGCGGTTGTCTTTGTTGCCTCACTTTGGATGCTCGGAGTTTCTTTCGAGAAGATCGCTCTCATCGCAATATGTGCGACGTTCATACGCAGAGCCCCGATCTCAGTAAGCCTGATCGAAACCGCTGCGGTCGCGATTTTTCTTTTAGCTGTCTATCAGGAACTGAGGATTCCGCTCGGAAGCTTCGCACTGGCAGCCGTCCCGTAGGCGGTTTGAAAAGCTGGCCTTTACAGCACACGAAGGTGTCCGTCGGCAGGTGATTTGAGACTGATCAGGGGTTTATTGAAGGGAGGCTCGCCGAACCGCAGAGGCCGCGGAAACGCCTTTCGACGCTCCATCGTGGCGATTTCTGTCCCCGGGACCGTTCTTCCGGGCAAAGGCGCAGACCTCCGCAGTCCGCTTATCCCGACGGTTTCCCGCCGTTCACCAATGCCACGTCCAGCCAGCATGAGTGGCAGACCCCCGTAGTGGGGCCGGACGGTGACCAAGGCCTCCCGAGTGCGTGAGGGAACGTCTCCCTCCCGCCCGCAGGCGCCACATTCCGCCCCGCGCTAACAAGCGTCCCTGGCAACGCCCCTCAAAGTGGGACGGGATGCAGGAGAATATAATCTGCACCGGAATGGCGTCAAGGATTATTTTCAGATCCCTGCCGAACGAATGCGCGCACCGCACCGCGCCCTCGGCGCCTGCTACCACGTATAACGCGCAACACCCTTGCCAGCATAGCTGCGCGTGACATCCGAGAACTCGCCCTCGAATGTCGCTGCCAGCGAGAAGCCGCTGATGAAGCTCATCTCGGCCGAGGCGGTTGTCAGCGCTGCATCGCGTGCCGGCGCTGCGCCCGACACCGTGAACGATGCGCCTGGCAGCGACTGGAACGTGGCGGCGATGCTGCGATCGCTGTTGAAGTCATGCGCCCATGCCGCGCGGCCACGCAGCGTGAGGATCGCATCGGCCACGGCGAAGGACTTGTCGGTGCGCAGGCCGAGTTCGCTGCGGGTCGATGTCACTGTCTTGCCCGCGTAGTTCAGCGCAAAGGTGCTGGCGCCGCCATTGACGGTTTCCGCATAGGACGGCAGGTCAAATGCGATCACCTGCGCGGCGACATAGGGCGTCACGCCGACGCCGCCGAGCCATGGACCCACAGTGCGATTACCGCCTTCGACCCGCGCCGAATAGGAATTCGCAGTGAATTGCGCATGCAGGCGATCAAGGCCGGCGACGGTCACGATGCGATCGGTGGTGATGTCCTGCCAGCCATAGGCGGCCGCGGCGGTGATATAGGCAGACGACACGCTGTGGCGCACGAAGGCGCCCATCTGAAACATGTCCGAATGACCGCTGCCGCCATTGGCCACGGAGAAATTCGTGCCGGCGCCCGCGAGCGAGAATCCGGCCACCGTGTTCGGCGACAACAGCACATCGGCGCCGACGGCGGTGCCGCCGATGCTGCTGCGCGCGGTGTTCGATCCCGTCGTCGCATTGCCGTCGGTGGTCTGCGAGCCGCCGAAGCCCGCAGCCCAGACGCTCCAGCGTGTCTCGAAGGACGGCGCGCGCGGCGGCGCCTTGGTGAACATCGCGAAGGCATCGCGCGGCTTGCGCGCCTCCGCATATCCCATCGCGCCCGGCGCATCGAATCCCCTGCCCGCGCTGAACGGATCGGTCATCATGCCCATGAACTGCGTCATGGCGTTGAATGTCGTCTGCTGCGATCCCGTCGCCGTTTCGCCGGAGGTCTGCGTCAGCGCGTTGCGCAGCGCATCGCCGGTGAGTGCAAACAGCGCGTTGAACTGGCTCGGCATCGTGCCACCGCTCACCAGCGCATTGTCGATGGCAGTTGCGACGGCCTTCTGATTGCGGCTGGCACTGTCCGGCAGGTTCGGGCTGAGCAGGCCGGGATCGACGGTCAGCAACACGTCGTTGCCCACATAGCTCAGCCGCGCATTGCGCGCGAAGTTATTGACCACGGTTGTTGTGTCGAAGCTGCCGCTGATCGTGCCGGCAGTCAGGATCGTATAGGTCGTCGTCGCGGCGATGCGCGCCAGCGGATCGACCTTGACCTTGCCAGCCAGCGTCGCGGTGCCGGTGACGATGGTCTTGTCGGATGATGCTCCGGAGATCTGCACCAGATAGGTCGATGCCGCCGTCATCGTCAGGCTGCCGCTAACGGTGAGCGTGCCGATCGAATTGCCCGGCGCCAGCACGCCGCCATTGATCAGCATGTCGCCGACAAAACCGTTGCCGCCGAGCGTGCCGCCTAGATTCACCGTGGTCAGCGACGACGACGCGATCGAACCGTTGACGCTGAGCGTGCCGGCGTCGACCGTCGTCGTGCCGGTATAGGTGTTGATCCCGCTCAGCACGGTGTCGCCCGCACCGGTCTTCACCAGTTTGCCCTGGTCGGCGCCGCTATCGGAAATGACTCCGTCGAAGCTGTAGAAGTTCGAGCGATTGAAGATCAGCGTGCCGCCGTTGGTGACATCGCCGACAATCGAACCGGTGGGGCCGCCATTGCCGATCTGCAGCGTCGAACAGAAGCAGATCGCGGTGCCCCCGGTATAGGTGTTGGCGCCGGTCAGTGTCGTGACGCCGGCGCCGTCGATCCACAGCGACATCTTCGCCGCCGCGCCATCCCTGATCACGCCGGCAAAGGTCGTGCTGCTGTTGTTGAGGCCGACGACCAGAACCGCATCGGCGGCGTTGGCATTGGTCACGCTGCCGGCGCCGGCCAGCGAGCCGATGAACTGGAACGGGCTGTCGAGGGTCAGCGTGGCGCCGGCCGCGATCGTATAGGCGCTGTCCGGGCTGAGCGAGCCGCTCGCGAGCAGCGTGCCGGCAAGAATATTGGTGGCGCCCGTATAAATGCTGTTGCCGGTGAGCGACAGTGTACCGCCGCCGGTCTTGGTCAATGCGCCAGGCGTCCCGCCGCTGTCCGCGATATTGCCGGACAGTTCGAGAGTGCCGGTATCGACCTGCAGGGTGCCGCCGCCAGTGCCCAAAGCAATGTTGCGCGCCGATGAAAAGCCGGCAGTCGTCTGCAGCGTGCCGCCGGTGAAGGTCAGCGCACCCGCTGCACCGCCGAGGTTGGCATCCTGCGCGACGCTGATGGTGCCGCCGGCAAAGGTCGTGCCGCCGGTGTAGGTGTTGATCCCGGACAGGATCATCGTGCCGGCGCCAGTCTTCACCAGCGAGCCGCCGGTGCCGCCGTCGGCGATGACGCCGGTGACGTTGGTCGAGAGGTTGTTGCCGCCGACCGTCAACTCTTTTTGGCCCAGTCTGAAAGTGCCGCCGCCGTTGATAGAGCCGGCGCTGAGCTTGTTGTCGCCAAGGGGCCCGGTCGATCCGCCGAAATCCGTGGTACCCGCCGCGCCATTGGTGATGGCCGCGTTGCCGGCCGTGCTGGTGTTGATGAATTGCAGTTGGAAGTTGTTGGCGATGGTGGCACTGCCGGCCGTGCTGGAGTTGGCGAAAGCCATTACGCTGTTGTTGGTGATGTCGACTGAGCCGCCGTTGACGACGATGCCGGCGCCGACGAAAAAGAGACTGCTGCCGACGGCGAAGCTGTAAGCCGAAGCACCGGCATTGAAGGTCCAGCCGCCGAGGGTCGTAGAGACCGAAAATGACAGCGCGGCGACGCCGGACGTGCCGAAGAAGGCGGTGCCGGTCGGCACCGCGGCCGGGCCCCAGTTCGCTGCCGTGTTGAAGTCGCCCGAGCCAGGCGCGCTCAGCCAGGTTGCGTCCTGCGCCGCCGCAGGCAGCGTCGTCAGAACCAGCGCCGTTGCGGCGACAAGGTGGGCGAGCCAGCGGCGCGCCACTCGTTGATTAAAAACCCGCATCGCTACCCGCCACCCGTTGCAATTTAACGCAGAGAGCGCGGTGAGTTCATGCACTCGAATCCAATATGGCATGATGCTACCGCGTCGTCGCCTCATTATTTCTCACCGCAAGCGACTGGAGGAGCTGGTCGGCTTTTGGCAGCGAGATTGCCGGCGCACTGAGGCCGCCCAGCCACGCTCGGTAATATTCGACCATTGATTTGCCTTCAATTGTCGGCAAAACCCGTCGCAGATCTGCTATATTCCGCAGACCGCCTCAAATGATGTTGCCGCCATGCCAGTAGCCCGCCGCGTCCCCGTTTTTGTCTGTCTTGTGCTGTTGTCCTGCAGCCTTGGCGGTTGTGGCTCAATCAGTTCATTCATGGCCGGCGGCATGGCCGACCTGATCCCGGCATGGGCTGGCGGACTGCCAGCAGACGCGCCGCCGCGTCCGGGCTCTCCCGAATACGAAGCCTATGCGAAGCGGCACGAGCAGCAGCAGTCCGGCGCCATGACGGGGCCCGACGCCGCCACATCGCCCTCTGCAGAAGCCGTTCGCTGATCGCGCTATCGCGCCCCGACGGCGTCGCTCAGTTCATGAAAACAACGGTCTTCATTCCGTTGAGGATCACGCGATCCTCGAGGTGATAGCGCATCGCGCGTGCCAGCACGCGGCGTTCGATGTCGCGGCCCTTGGCCACGAGTTCTTCCGGCGTGTCGCGATGGCTGATACGCTCGACGTCCTGATCGATGATCGGACCTTCGTCGAGATCGCTGGTCACGTAATGCGCCGTGGCGCCGATCAGCTTGACGCCGCGCGCGTGCGCCTGGTGATACGGCCGTGCGCCCTTGAAGCCCGGCAGGAACGAATGATGGATGTTGATGCACTTGCCGGACAGTTTCGCCGACATCTCGTCGGACAGGATCTGCATGTAACGCGCCAGCACCACGAGCTCGGTCTCGGTCGTGCCGACCAGATCCCAGATCGCCTGCTCCTGCTCGCGCTTGGTCTCCTTGGTGATCGGCATGTGGTGGAACGGGATGTCGCCGAAATCGAGATCCTTGAAGGCTTCGCGCGGATGGTTCGAGACGACCGCGGTGGGGATCATATCGAGATCGCCGGTGCGCCAGCGATACAGGATATCGACGAGGCAGTGATCGGACTTCGACACCAGCAGCATGACGCGGCGACGCGTCGCCCGGTCGCGCATCTGCCAGTCCATCTTGAAGCGCTCGGCGATGGCGCCGAAGCCGGTCTTCAGCGCCGCCAGCTCGACATTGACATCTGCGGCGTTGAACACGACGCGCATGAAGAAGTGGCCGGTCTCGACATCGTTGAACTGCTGGGCATCGAGAATGTTCTGGCCATTTTGGGCCAGAAAGGTCGATACCGCGGACACGATGCCAGGGCGGTCTGGACAGGACAGGGTCAGGACGAATTGATGGGACATGGGACGGGCTGATCTGCTTCAAGTGAACCGGAAATCGAGGCCCTGCTCTATCATCCGCGGCGGCCTTGCGCCAATCCAATTGCGCGCTGCAATATGGACGTCATTGCCAGCGAATTAACGTGCGAAAACAGGCAGAAAACAGAGATGGCTGACAAGCTCAACGGTTACCGCATCCTGATCCTGGAGACCCGCGAGGAAGCGCAATTCTCCCGCCTGCTGACCGAACAGGGCGCCAATGTGCTGCAATGTCCGATGTTCACCATCGAGGACACGCCGGATTCCGCTCCGGTCGAGGCCTGGATCGGCCGGTTCATCGCTAACCCGTTCGACGACCTCGTTTTAATGACCGGCGAAGGGCTTCGCCGGATGATGAAAATCGTGCGTCAACGCGGCATCGAAAAAGAGTTCGTCGCCGCGGTCGGCAAATCCCGCAAATTCGCACGCGGACCGAAGCCCGGTCGCGCCTTGCGCGAGATCGGCCTCGAGGCTGACATCACCACCGAGAAGCCGACCTCCGAAGGCGTCGCCGAAATGCTGTCGCGGCTCGATCTCAAAGGCCATCGCCTCGGCCTGCAGCTCTACCCCGAGAAGGACCACACCGTTCTGATATCAGCGATCACCGCCTGCGGCGCCGAGGTCGATACGGTGCTGCCTTACGTCTACGACTCCAAGGCCGCTGAAACGAACATCCTCTCGGCCATCGACGAAATGGAAGCCGGCCGCGTCGATGCCATCGCGCTGACGAGTTCGGGTCAGGTGCGCCGTCTCGTCGATGCTGCGAAGGCGCACGGCCACGAGGATCAATTGCGCAGTGCACTTTCAAAGACACCGATCGCATCGGTTGGTCCCGTCGTGTCTGATGAATTGAAATCGTACGGCCTCGAGGCCGACATCTATCCAGCCAATGATGCGTTCTTCATGAAGCCGCTGATCTCGGCGATGTCGATCGCGCTCGACAAGGCTGCAGCGCGCGCCGAATGACTTGACGCCCGCACACATCTCGACATGATGCCCCGACACATAAAAAAATGATCGGGCGGAAATGCCAAACTTGCCACTATCGGATTTGCGTGTCGCGGAAATCGGATCCGGCGATACGCTGGATTACTGCGGCAAACTGTTTTCCGATTTCGGCGCCGAGGTCATCAAGATCGAACCGCCGGGCGGCGATCATGCGCGGCAATACCCGCCGCTCGTCGATGCCGGCAATGGCCGCCGCGAGAGCGGATATTTCGCCTGGCTGAATACCAACAAGCGCAGTGTCATCGCCGATCTCAACAAGTCCGACGATGTCGCGCGTGTTCGTGCATTGCTTGCGACATGCGACCTGCTGATCGACGCGCGCGCGCCTTCGGAGATTCCGAACTCACTTTTGACGCATGATGATCTGCGCAACGAGCAACCCGGCCTCGCGATCACCGCGATCTCGTGGTTCGGCGAACACGGCCTCTACAGCAATTATCAGACGACGGACTCCGTCTGTCGCAGTCTCGCGGGCAGCGTGAAGCTGGTCGGTGCGCAGGAAGGCCCGCCGGTGCTGCCGCGCGACGGCCAGATCGCCGTCATGGCCGGCCTCACTGCGTTCATCCCGACGCTGGCCGGCATGTATGATCGCAACACCGGCGCACGACGCTTTGCGGTCAGCGCCCATGAGGCGATGCTGCAGATCAGCGAATTCGACACAGGACTCGCGCTGGAAGTCGGCTTCACGCGGCCCCGCATGGCCATCAACCGGTTCGGCCGCGGCTATCCCGTCGGCAATTTTCCGACCAAAGACGGCTGGCTCGGCATCACCGTCGTGACACCGGCGCAATGGGCCGCATTCTGCGTGATGCTCGGCCTTCCCGAACTGGAGACAGAGTCGCAGTTCAACGACGGTCTCGCGCGCACCAACAATTCCAAAGCGCTGTTCGA
Organism: Tardiphaga sp. 20_F10_N6_6; assembly: GCF_052076045.1. Taxonomy (NCBI): domain Bacteria; kingdom Pseudomonadati; phylum Pseudomonadota; class Alphaproteobacteria; order Hyphomicrobiales; family Nitrobacteraceae; genus Tardiphaga; species Tardiphaga sp. 20_F10_N6_6. Next base: position 6,428,553 of record NZ_CP197239.1, on the reverse strand, counting down.
TATCTTCCAGCCCATCCTGATGCACAAGAGCGCAAACGAATGGTTCGAGATGGGCATCAAGCTGCGTCTTCCGCTCGCTGTCGTGCCGGACATGGAGACGCTGCTGAAGCAGCAATACTATCGCGACCGCGGCGCCTTCGCGAAGGTCGACATCGGGACCGCATCATTCGATGCGCCGGTGCTGCCGCAAGCGCTTACCGGCTCGCGGCCGAAGCCCAATGGCCGCGCGCCATTTGCCGGCGACGACACGATCGACGCCCTGCTTGCGCATCAGCGCGTGGCGACGAGGCAGGCAACGCCGGATGATCCGCAGCCGCTGAAGGGGCTGCGCATTATCGATCTCACCATGGGATGGGCCGGGCCATCGGCAACACGGCAGATGGGCGATCTCGGCGCCGACGTCATCAAGGTCGAGTCCTGCCAGTATCCCGACTGGTTTCGTGGCACCGATCCGCGCGGCCCGTATTTTCCCGAGCGCACCTACGAGAAGATCTACTGGTTTCAGCAGATGAACCGCAACAAGCGCGGCATCACGCTGGATCTCACCAATCCGCGCGGCAAGGAGCTGCTGAAACAACTGCTCGCCGGCGCCGATGCTGTGATCGACAACTATGCCGCCGACGTGCTGCCACGCATGGGCCTCGATGCGGCGGCGATGCACAAGATCAATCCGCGTCTCATCGTCGTGACCATGCCCGCCTTCGGCATGACCGGCCCATGGAGCGGCGTGCGCGCCTATGGCTCGACGCTGGAGCAGGCCTCAGGCCTGCCATCTGTCACCGGCCGTGAAGGCGATCCGCCGACCATGCTGCATGCCGCGCTCGGTGATCCCTTCGGCGGCGTCAGTGCTGCGGCGGCATTGATGCTCGGCTTCATGCATCAGAAGAATACCGGCCTCGGCCAACACATCGATCTCAGTGCGACGGAAGCCCTGCTGCCTCTTGTCGCACCCTCGGTCATCGAGCAATCAGCCACCGGCAAATCCGGCCCGCGCATCGGCAACCGGCATCCGCGCTTCGTGCCGAACGGTTGCTTTCCCTGTCTTGGCGAAGATCAGTGGATCACCATTGCCGTGCGCAATGACGACGAATGGCGGGCGCTGTGCAAGGTCATGCATCGCAACGACCTGGCTGAAGATGCTGCACTTGCCACCACCGAGGGACGCCGCGCCGAAGAGGACCGTATCGAGGTCGCGGTCCGGCATTGGACGACGACCGTGCGGCCGGACCTTGCCATGGTGACGCTGCAGGACGCCGGCGTGCCCGCGGGTACCGCGCGACTGCCGCTGGATCTGGCCGGGGATCCGCACCTGCTCGCAGTCGGCCACTGGCAGCCCGTGACCAAGGTATTTATGGGCCCGCATCTACTGCCCTCCGTTGCCTATCGCGAAGGCAGTGCAAAAATGCCCTATCCGATCACCCGGCTGGCGCCGACGCTCGGCCAGCACAATGAGGAAGTCCTGCGCGATCTCCTGGGCCTCAGCGCCACCGAAATCGACGAATTGCGCGCCGCGGAAATCATTGGCGACGCTGCGATATCCAAGAAAGCGAAGGCCGCGCCTACGACCAAGTGAGGCTGCAAGTGAGGCTTGCAGCTTCGGCGGCCATGGCTCACACTCCCGGCATAAGGCCAGCGACGGATGGATCAAAAGATTCGGCGTCGCGAAAACGGCCAGCACAAATGCTTCCAGGGAGAAACACCATGCGCAAACTAGCCCTCATTGCGTCCATTGCGCTGCCGATGCTCGGCGGCACGGCGATGGCGCAGGAGACCGTGAAGATCGGTTATATCGATCCACTCTCCGGCGGCGGCGCCAGCGTCGGCGAAGTCGGCCTCAAGACCTTCCAGTTCCTGGCAGACGAGCTGAACGCCAAGGGCGGCATTCTCGGCAAGAAGGTCGAGATCGTCCCACTCGACAACAAGACCAATCCGCAAGAGAGCCTGATCCAGGCGCAGAAGGCGATCGATGGCGGCATTCGCTACATCACCCAGGGCAACGGCTCGTCAGTCGCCGGTGCGCTGTCGGATTTCGTCACCAAATTCAACGACCGCAATCCTGGCAAGGAAGTCCTGTACTTCAACTATGCCGCCGTTGATCCGGTTCTGACCAACGAGAAATGCAGCTTCTGGCATTTCCGCTGGGATGCCAATTCAGACATCAAGATGGAAGCGCTCACCAATTACATCAAGACCGTGCCCGCGGTGAAGAACGTCTACCTGATCAATCAGGACTACTCGTTCGGTCAGTCGGTGCGGAGCCAGGCGCGCGCCATGCTCGGCGCCAAGCGGCCCGACGTGAAGATCGTCGGCGACGAACTGCATCCGCTGCTGAAGATCACCGACTTTGCGCCATACATTGCGAAGATCAAGGCATCTGGTGCCGACAGCGTCATCACCGGCAACTGGGGTCAGGATTTTGCCCTCTTGCTGAAGGCAGCGGCTGACGCGGGCCTGAAGGTGAGCTGGTTCACCTATTATGCCGGCGGCACCGGCGGCCCAACCGCGATCAAGCAGGCCGGCCTGAACCACCAAGTGTTCCAGATCGCCGAAGGCATCCCGAATCTCGGCCACGCCTCGGCCGACGTGTTCGAAAAGGCACTGCGCGCGAAGTATGACTTCAGCCTGTTCTATCCGCGCGCTGTGAACGAGATGCGCATGTTCGCAGCGGCCGCCGAGAAGGCGAAGTCACTCGATCCGGTGAAGGTGGCCGCAGCCCTCGAAGGCATGGAGTTCGAGGTGTTCGACGGCGGCAAGGGCAATATGCGCAAGGACGACCATCAGTTCTTCCAGCCGATGTATATCGCCTCGTTCGGCGAACGCACCGACAAGGAGCCGTTCGACGAGGAAAAGACCGGCTGGGGCTGGAAGCTGGCCGCCAAGATCGACACGCCGCAGACGGTGCTGCCGACGACCTGCAAGATGGAACGGCCGTAAGCCCTGCCTTCTCCCCGCCTGCGGGGAGAAGGTGGACCGAACTTGCAGAGCAAGTTCGGGACGGATGAGGGGGACTCTCAGTTTCACTCACTGCCTCCCCCTCACCCGGATTGCTGCGCAATCCGACCTCTCCCCGCAAGCGGGGAGAGGTTAAGACGCCGCCGCACTCCGGCACACTCCTCACCCGAGAGGCAGATACTTCGTGCTTGAACTGATCGTCATTTCCACGCTCAACGGCGTCCTCTACGGCATGCTGCTATTCTTGATGGCCTCTGGCCTGACGGTGATCTTCAGCATGCTTGGCGTGCTGAACTTCGCCCATGCCAGTTTCTATATGCTCGGCGCATTCTTCGGCTTCCAGATCAGCCGCTGGTTCGGCTTCTGGCCGGCGCTGATCCTCGCACCGCTGCTGGCCGGCGCGCTCGGCGCCGCCGTCGAACGCTACGGCCTGCGTCACGTTCACAAGAACGGCCACGTCGCCGAGCTCCTGTTCACCTTCGGGCTTGCTTTCGCCATCGAGGAGATCGTGCAGATTATCTGGGGCAAGAGCCCGGTCGATTTCCGCGTACCGCCGCTGCTCGACTTCCCGGCCTTCACGCTGTTTTCCACCAACTATCCGGCCTTCAAGATCTTCATGCTGGTCGTCTCCATCGTGATCTTCATCGGATTGCTGGTAGTGCTGAAGCGCACGCGCATCGGCCTGATCGTGCAGGCGGCGTTGACCCATCCGCATATGGTCGGCCATCTCGGGCACAATGTCGGGCGTATCTTCATGCTGGTGTTCGGCGTCGGCACAGCGCTTGCGGCCGTCGCTGGCGTGATCGCAGGCCCGGCCCTGGTCACGCAATCCAACATGGCCGGTCTGCTGGGTCCGATCCTGTTCGTCGTCGTGGTCGTTGGTGGCCTCGGCTCGCTGCCCGGTGCCTTCATCGCATCATTGCTGATCGGCCTCGTGCAGACTTTTGCTGTGTCGATGAACGGCTCGCTGGCCGGCGCCTTCGGCCCGCTCAGCCCCGACTATGCCGCGACCTGGCTGTCCGACATCTGGAACGTCACCGTCGCCCAGATCGCGCCGATCATGCCCTATCTGCTGCTGGTGCTGATCCTGATCTTCCGCCCGATGGGCCTGCTGGGAACACGCGACACATGAGCGACGCCACCGCCAAAATTCCGGCAACCATCGCGCCGCCCCGCCCCGCCGCCTCCGACCGGCTGAAGTTCTACGGCATCTGGATCGCCGCCGCGCTGGCGCTGCTGGTGCTGCCGAAACTGTTCTCGTCGGGCGGATCGCTGACCACCTTCAGCCTGATCGGCATCTCGATCATCTTCTCGCTGTCCTACAACATCCTGCTCGGCCAGACCGGCATGCTGTCGTTCGGCCATGCCGTTTATTACGGCCTCGGCGGCTTCCTCGCGATCCACGCCATCAACATCATCGCCAGGAACAAGTTCGCGATCCCGCTGCCGCTGGTGCCGCTGGTCGGCGGCGCGGCTGGCCTCATCTTCGCCATGCTGCTCGGCTGGGTGTCGACGCGGCGCTCCGGTACGGCCTTTGCGATGATCTCGCTTGGCGTCGCAGAACTCGTCGCATCCTCGGCGCTGATCCTGCGCACCTTCTTCGGCGGCGAAGCTGGCGTCTCCGCCAACCGCACAAAGGTGCTTCGTCTATTCGACTGGAGCTTCGGCCCGCAGATCCAGATCTATTATCTGGTCGCGGCATGGACGTTGATCGCCGTCATCGCGATGTATGCCCTCACCCGCACGCCGCTCGGGCGCATGTGCAACGCCGTGCGCGACAATCCCGAACGCGTGCAGTTCGTCGGCTACGATCCGCACATCATCCGTTATATCGCCTTCTGCTTCTCTGGCCTGTTTGCCGGCATAGCAGGCGCGCTAGCCGCGATCAATTTCGAGATCGCCAATTCGGCCTATCTCGGCGCCGTGCAATCGGGCACCGTGCTGTTCGCCACCTATATCGGCGGCGTCGGCTTCTTCATCGGCCCGATCGTCGGCGCGATCTTCGTCACGCTGCTGTCGCTCGGCCTCTCCGATCTCACGCAGGTCTGGCAGCTCTATTTCGGTCTGATTTTCATCGCCGTGGTGATGTTCGCGCCCGGCGGCATCACCGGACTACTGATGATGCACCGTCCACTGCTGAAAGGCGGCACGCTCAGCCGCGTGCTGCCGAGCTATCTCGTCGCCTTCGTACCGACGCTGGCGATGATCACCGGCCTGATGCTGGCGATCGAGACCACCGTCCACTTCACCGTCAATCCCGGCGAGGATTCACACATCAAGGCGTTCGGCATCCCGTTCGACGCGGCGAACCCGGCAATCTGGGCCGTTGCCGCCGTGCTACTGATCGGCGGCTTCATCATGGCGCGCAAGACCTGGGCGCGCGTCGCCGGCAGTTGGGACGGTGCCCTGACCGCCGCGCGCGAGAAGGGAGTGGCCGCATGAGCACCGCCATTGAATTGCGCGGCGTCGAGAAGACCTTCGGCATCACCTCCGTGATCCGCAACGTTAATCTCTCGGTAGCCCAAGGCGAACGCCACGCGCTGATCGGCCCCAACGGCGCCGGCAAGTCGACACTGTTCAATCTGATATCAGGCTATATGAAGCCATCAGTCGGCAGCATCCTGCTGCGCGATCAGGTGATCTCCGGCCTGCCGCCGTTCCAGATCAACCGCCGCGGACTGTCGCGCAGCTTCCAGGTCACCAACGTCTTTGCCAAGATGAGCGTGTGGGAAAACCTGCGCTGCGCTGTGCTGTGGGCCACCGGCCATCGTTACGCGTTCTGGAAGAATGTCGACAACCTGCCCGAGGTGCGCGACCGCACCGCGCAGATCCTGCAGGATATCAACCTCGTATCGCGCCGCGACGTGCCCGCAGGTCTCTTGACCTATGCCGAACAGCGCGCGCTTGAAATCGGCATCACCATTGCCGGCGGCGCCGATGTCATCCTGCTGGACGAGCCCACGGCCGGCATGAGCCATGCCGAGACCGAACGCGCCGTGGCACTGATCCGGCGGCTGACGGAGGGCCGCACGCTGCTGATCGTCGAGCACGACATGAGCGTGGTGTTCGGCCTCGCCGACCGCATCTCGGTTCTGGTCTATGGCCAGATCATCGCCTCGGGGACGCCGGAGGAAATCCGCGGCAATCCCAAGGTCAAGGAAGCCTATCTCGGCGAGGAAGTGGCGTGATGCTCCAAGTTCAGGACCTGCACGCCTATTACGGCAAGAGCCACATCCTGCAGGGCGTCGATCTGCATATCGATGCCGGCGAAGTAGTCTCGCTGCTCGGCCGCAACGGCGTCGGGCGTTCGACCACCGTGAAGGCCATCATGGGTGAAGTGCCGCCACACGGCACCATCACCTTCAAGGGCGCCAATATCGCCGGCCTGCCGAGCTTCAGGATCGCGCATCTCGGCCTCGGCTATGTACCGGAGCATCGCGACATCTTTCCGGGCCTCACGGTACGGCAGAACCTGATGCTGGGGATCAAGGATCCGCGTCATCCCGGCAAGTGGAAACTCGACGACATGCTCGGCATGTTTCCGAACCTCGCCGCGCGCGCCGACACTGCGGCCGGCGTGCTGTCCGGCGGCGAGAAGCAGATGCTGACGATCTGCCGGACGCTGATGGGCGATCCTGAACTCGTGATGATCGACGAGCCCACCGAGGGCCTTGCACCGATCATCGTCCAGCAGGTCGGCGACCTCATCGCCGAGATCGCACGCCGCGGCGTCGCGATCCTGCTGGTCGAGCAGAAGCTGTCGATCGCGCTGCGCATCTCGCATCGGGTCTATGTGATGGGGCACGGCCGTATCGTGTTCGAGGGAACGCCGGCCGAACTCAAGGCCAATGACGCCGTGCGCAGGGAATGGCTGGAAGTCTGAGCATCGCTTAATCGCCGTAGCTGCCCAGCTTCTCTAGATCGACCACTGTCACGCCACCATATTCGAGGCGCAGCAGACCCTCCTTCTCCAGCGTCTGCAGGCACTGGTTCGCCCTCTGCCGCGAAATGCCGCTGATGGCACCGAGCTCTTCCTGGGTGATATCCAGATGCCTAGTCGCGTCGCGATAGAGGATCGGGTTGAACAGCGAGGCAATGCAGCGCGCGAGACGCCCTGTAGCGTCGAGCCTGCGGCCATATTCAGTCAGTGCGATGAACTGACCGAGCCGTTCGTTCAACAGCGAGACCAGGAAGCGGTTGAAGCCGACGCTGTTCTCGAACAGCCACATAAATGCCGGGCGCTCCATGAATGCGAGCTTGGAGTCGCGTAGCGGGACAATGTCATAACGTCGCGGTTCGTTCTTCAGCACGCTGCCCTCGCCGAACCACGCGCCCGCCGTTAGGCCGGTGATGCTGACTTCCTTGCCACTGCGTGAGATGGTGCCGATCTTCGCCAGACCACTCACCACGCCGGTCCAGTATTCGAACTGGTCACCGCGCATACAGACGAATTCATTCGCCTTGAACGACTTCTCGACGATGCCCGCGCGCGCGACCTCGATCTCCTTCTCGTTCAGGTCCCGCGCCCAGGCCGCAATGCGCTTGAGATGATCTGCAGCAATCATAGGGTCCGGCTTCACTTCGCATGTTGCGGCGCAAAAGAACGCCCGCGCGACAAATTGGCAGGCAGATTGTCCGCCGCGAGACATTTCAGGATACCGATTTGACGTAGGGAAGACCACCGCGAAAGGTCATTAGTAGAATGGCTTAGCGGGGTCGGGCGATGTAGGCTCGGGACCAACCGAGGAACGAGGATAAAGAGCGCGACAAGCGCCGTATCTGGGAGGATTTGAGTGGCGGTTGCTCTGGACGTGCGCGGCGTGTCACTGCGCTTTGGTGGCGTTCGCGCGCTCACCGATGTGAGCTTCGCCGTCAATGACGGCGAGCTGTTCTCGATCATCGGGCCGAACGGCGCCGGCAAGACCTCCATCGTCAACTGCATCTCCGGTCGCTACCGCCCTACCGAAGGCCAGCTGTTCTATCACGGCACGGACATCACCGGGCTCAACCCGAATGCCCGCCCCGGCCTCGGCATCGGCCGCACCTTCCAGAACCTCGCGCTGTTCCACCATATGAGCGTGCTCGACAACATCATGGTCGGCCGCCATCACCTCCTGAAGAACAACTTCCTCACCGGCTCGCTGTACTGGCTCACCGGCGCCCGAAAGGAAGAGCTCGAGCATCGCCGCAAGGTCGAGGAGATCATCGACTTCCTCGATTTGCAGAGCGTGCGCAAGGCGACCGCCGGCACCCTTCCCTATGGTCTGCGCAAGCGCGTCGAACTCGCCCGCGCGATGGCGCTGGAGCCGAACCTCATCCTCCTCGACGAGCCGATGGCCGGCATGAACTTCGAGGAGAAGGAGGACATGGCGCGCTATATCGTCGATCTCAACGAAGAATACGGGATGACGGTGATGATGATCGAACACGACATGGGCGTCGTGATGGACATCTCGCATCGCGTGATGGTGCTGGATTTCGGCCGCAAGATCGCCGAGGGCGATCCCGCTGCCGTGCTGGCCGATCCACACGTCAAGCGCGCCTATCTCGGTGAAGAAGACGAAGCTCTCGTCGATCCCGACCATGCACCCATCGCTGCGGAGAGCGCCGCATGATGGACTACGCCGGACGCGTCAAACAGGCCGATACCTATCCGAAGCTGCTGCGCCTCAACGCCAGGGAGCATGGCAGCGAGATCGCGCTGCGCGAGAAGGATTTCGGCCTGTGGCGGGAGTTCACCTGGAACGATTACCATGCCCGGGTGAAGGATTTCACGCTCGGCATGGTCGAGCTCGGTATAGCCCGTGGCGACGTCATCGGCATTATCGGCGATAACCGGCCGGACTGGGTCGCTGCCGAGATCGCCGCGCATGCCATCGGTGGCATGAGCCTCGGTCTCTATCGCGACGTGCTGGATGAGGAAGCCGCCTATCTGCTGAACTACGGCGAAGCCAAGATCGTATTCGCCGAGGATGAAGAACAGGTCGACAAGCTGCTCACACTCGCCGACCGTGTCCCCGCGCTGAAGCACATCGTCTATAGCGATCCGCGCGGCATGCGAAAATACGATGATCCACGTCTGCTGGAAGCCGACAGGCTCGCCCAGATGGGCCGCGACCGCGCGGCGCGCGAGCCGGGCCTCTACGATCAACTGGTCGATGCGACCAAGGGCGAGGACGTCGCGATCCTCTGCACCACGTCAGGCACCACGTCGAACCCAAAGCTCGCAATGCTCGCCGCGGGCCGCGTGCTCGGGCATTGCGCTGTATATCTGACATTCGATCCCAAGGGACCGGAGGACGAATATGTCTCGGTGCTGCCGCTACCCTGGATCATGGAACAGGTCTATGCGCTCGGCAAAGGCCTCTTGAGCCGGATGAAGGTCAACTTCGTCGAGCAGGCCGATACCATGATGAACGATTTTCGCGAAATCGCGCCGACCTTTGTGCTGTTCGCACCGCGCGTCTGGGAAGGCATCGCCGCTGATGTCCGCGCGCGGGTGATGGATTCGTCGCCGCTGAAGCAGAGCCTGTATGAGCTCGGCATGAAATCCGGGCTATCCGCACTCGCGCAAGGCAAGCGCTCCGCCGTTGCCGATACGCTGCTGTTTCGTGCGCTGCGCGATCGACTCGGCTTCACACGTCTGCGCTCGGCGGCCACTGGCGGCGCGGCGCTGGGCCCGGATACGTTCAAATTCTTCCGCGCCATGGGCGTGCCCCTGCGCACGCTCTATGGCCAGACCGAAACGCTCGGCGCCTTCACGCTGCATCCGCCAGACGCCGTCGATCCCGACACCACCGGTATCGCCATGGGCAGCGGCATCGAGATCGAAGTCCGCGATCCCGATGTGCAGGGCGTCGGCGAGATCGTGGTCAGGCACCCCAATATGTTTCTTGGCTATTACAAATCGCCGGAGGCCTCAGCCGCCGATCTGCGCGATGGCTGGATGCATTCCGGCGATGCCGGCTATTTCAATGATAACAAGCAGCTCGTCGTCATCGACCGCATCAAGGATCTGGCACAGACCGCGCGCGGCGAGCGCTTCTCCCCGCAATATATCGAGAACAAGCTGAAATTCTCGCCCTATATCGCCGAGACGGTGGTGCTGGGCGATAACCGCGACGCGCTCGCGGCGATGATCTGCATCCGTTTCTCGATCATCTCGAAATGGGCCGAGAAGAACCGCATCTCATTCACGACTTATACCGACCTCTCGTCGCGGCCAGAGGTGTACGAGATGATCCGGAAGGAAGTCGAGACGGTCAATGCCACACTGCCGCCCGCGCAACGCATCGCCAAGTTCCTGCTGCTCTACAAGGAGCTCGACGCCGACGACGGCGAGTTGACCCGCACCCGCAAAGTCCGCCGCAGCGTCATCAACGAGAAATACGCCGACATCATCGACGGCATCTATGGCGGCGCCCGGGATATCCCCGTCGACACAACGATCCGCTTCCAGGACGGCACCTCCCAGCGTATCCGCACACGGTTGGTCGTGGTGGATATGGCGCGGGATGGCGCACGGATGGAGGCGGCGGAATGAACACGCAGTTCCTCCTCCAGCTTCTGGTCAATGGCCTCGTGGTCGGCACGCTCTATGGCGTGGTCGCGATGTCGTTCGTGCTGATCTACAAGGCGACGCAGGTCGTGAATTTCGCGCAAGGCGAATTACTGCTGATCGGCGCCTGGGTGTGCTGGACGCTGCTGACCAAATATCAGGTGCCGTTCTGGCTGGGCATGCCGATGACCCTGGTGTTCATGTTCGCCTTCGGCATCCTGATCCAGCTCGTGATCCTGCGGCCGCTGGTCGGCGAGCCGGTCATCTCGGTGATCATGGTGACGATCGCACTATCAGCCGTATTCCAGGCGGCGCTAAAATGGATCTATGGCGTCAACCCGCAGCCATTCCCGCGTGTCTTCACCAGCCAGTCGGTGACGATCGGTAGCCTGCAGATCCAGACCGTCTATGTGATGAGCCTCGTAGTTTCGGTCGCGATGATGATCGGCATGGCGTGGTTCTTCAAGGTGTCGAAATGGGGCCTGGCGATGCGCGCCACCGCGTTCAATCAGCAGGTGGCGCAATCGCTCGGCATTTCCGTCAAAACCGTATTCGCGATGGCCTGGGCAATCTCGGCCATGGTCTCCGCGGTCGCCGGCGTCGTCGTCGCCGTCGTCAACGGCGTATCATCGGGCCTGTCGATCTACGGCATCAAGGTATTCCCCGCGGTGATCCTCGGTGGCCTCGACTCCATCGGCGGCGCCGTGGTTGGCGGCATCATCATCGGGCTCCTCGAGAACTTCGCGCAATTCATCGACAGCGAATATCTGCACTGGGGCAATCTCTATGAGGTGGCGCCGTTCTACGTGCTCATCATCATCCTGATGATCAAGCCTTACGGCCTGTTCGGCACCAAAGACATCGAGCGGGTGTAATCCATGGCCAGTCCTTCCCTTATACCGGCCGGCGATTTCCGCAGTTCCTATGCGGTTGACACCACCATCTTCCCAACCAAGACCAGCCGCAACGCGGTGATCCTCGGCGTGGTGCTGATCTGCTTCGCGCCGCAACTGCTCAGCGAATACTGGCTCAGCCAGCTGATCATGATCGGCATCTACGGCATCGCGGCGCTCGGGCTCAACATCCTGGTCGGCTTTACCGGCCAGATTTCCATCGGCCACGCCGCGTTCTTCCTGTTCGGCGCTTTCACCTCGGCCTATATCTCCAACAACTATCCGATCCCGGTGTTTTTCTCGATTCCCATCGCCGGCGTAGTAACGGCCATCGTGGGACTCATTTTCGGCCTGCCTGCGGCACGGTTGAAAGGGCTGTACCTCGTTATCGCTACGCTGGCCGCGCAATACATTCTGCTCGACTTCTTCTCCCGCGCCGACTGGTTCAGCGGCGGCTCGGTGCCGGCGACGGCCAAAGCGTTCTCGATCTTCGACTATACGCTGCGCGGCGACCGGCAGTATTTCTATGTGGTGCTGGCCTATGTGGTGGCGAGCTATCTGCTGGTTACCAACCTGATGCGCTCGCGCGACGGCCGCGCGCTGGTGGCTGTGCGTGATCACTATCTCTCGGCCGAGATCATGGGCATCAATCTCACCAAATATCGCACGTTGTCCTTCGGCCTCGCGGCGTTCTTCGCCGGCATCGCCGGCGCGCTGTACGCGCATAACCAGCTCGTGGTCTCCAACGAGGGTTTCGGCATAGAGCGCTCGATCCTGTTCCTGGCAATGGTCATCATCGGCGGTACCGGCTCGATCATGGGCACGCTGATGGGCACGGCCTTCGTCGTGCTGCTGCCGGAAGCGATGGAATGGATCAGCATGGAGCTGAAGGGCGGCGTCATCGACAAAGCGCTGGCGCTCAACAACAACCTGACCTTTCTGCGCGAGATCGCCATCGGCCTCGTCATCATCGCGTTTCTGGTGTTCGAGCCTGACGGGCTCGCGCATCGCTGGCGGCAGATCAAGACCTACTGGAAACTCTACCCGTTCTCGCATTGACGCTTGAACGGGACGGACGACACGAGACCACAAAATATAAAATCCAACGGGAGAATGCTCATGACGATGAAATCTTTTCTAACGTCCGCATCCATTGCCCTTCTCATCGCGGGCGCGTCCGCCAGTGCGCAGGCGCAGATCGCCGTCGGCCACCTCGCCGATTATTCCGGCGGCACCTCCGACGTCGGCACGCCCTATGGCCAGGGCGTGGTCGATACCTATGCCTGGATCAACAAGAATGGCGGCGTTGGCGGCAAGCAGGTCAATCTCGATAGCAACGACTATGGCTATCAGGTGCCGCGCGCGATCGCGCTGTACAAGAAGTGGTCGGGTGCCGACAAGGTCGCGGCGATCATGGGCTGGGGCACGGCGGATACCGAAGCGCTCACCGGCTTCCTGGCGCAGGACAAAATCCCGGATATCTCGGGCTCCTACTCGGCGGCACTGACGGACCCGACCGGTGCCGGCGGCAAGGCGAAGCCGGCGCCGTATAACTTCTTCTATGGCCCGTCCTATTCGGACGCGCTGCGTGCCGAACTGACCTGGGCCGCGGAAGACTGGAAGTCCAAGGGCAAGTCGGGCAAGCCGAAATATGTCCATATGGGCGCCAACCACCCCTACCCCAACGCGCCCAAAGCGGCTGGTGAAGCGCTTGCTGCCGAACTCGGCTTTGAAGTCCTGCCGCCATTGGTCTTCGCACTCGCGCCCGGTGACTACAGCGCGCAGTGCCTCAGTCTGAAGAGTGCCGGCGCGAACTATGCTTATCTCGGCAACACCGCGGCTTCGAACATCTCGGTGATGAAGGCCTGCAAGGCGGCCGGTGTCGACGTGCAGTTCATGAGCAATGTATGGGGCATGGATGAAAATGCCGCAAAGGCCGCAGGCGATGCTGCTGACGGCGTGATCTTCCCGCTGCGCACGGCGGTGAGCTGGGGCGGCAACGCGCCGGGCATGAAGACGGTGCAGGAGATTTCCAAGATCTCCGACCCGTCGGGCAAGATCTATCGCCCGGTGCACTACATCGCGGCGGTCTGCACCTCGCTCTACATGAAGGAAGCGCTGGACTGGGCCGCGAAGAACGGCGGCGCCACCGGCGAGAACGTCGCCAAGGGCTTCTACCAGAAGAAGGATTGGGTGCCGGCCGGCATGGAAGGCGTCTGCAATCCCTCGACCTGGACCGACAAGGATCACCGCCCGACCACCAAGGTCGACCTGTATCGCTCGAAGGTCTCCGGCGCGACCGATGGCGATCTCAACGACCTGATGGCCAAGGGCACGATCAAGCTCGAGAAGGTCAAGACAGTCGAACTGCCGCGCAAGCCGGAATGGCATGGGTGGTAGTAACTTAGACGACGACGCCAGTGGCCTCCCTCCCCCCAAGCGGCGAAGCCGTGCAGTGGGAGGGTCGGCCGATAGGCCGGGGTGGGGTGTCTCCGCAAGCGCCGTCGGAGTTTGCGACTTCCCACCTGTCACGTTGTTCGCTTCGCTCTCAACGCGCCACCCTCCCCACTGCGCGGCCTCGCCGCTTGGGGGGAGGGACAAGAAAGACGGAGTTCATCCAGTGCAACCAACCATCGACACCGCCACGCGACCGGCAGCGGCCCCCGCCATCGCCCCGCTCCTCGACATCCGCAATATCGAGGTCGTCTATGACGACGTGATCCTCGTGCTGCGCGGTTTGAGCATGGAGGTGCCGAAGGGCGCGATTGTCGCGCTGCTCGGCGCCAATGGTGCTGGCAAGTCGACCACACTGAAGGCGATCTCCGGCCTGCTGAAAACCGAAGACGGCGAAGTCACGCGGGGCGAGATCCTGTTCGACGGCGCGCGCATCGACGGCATCGATCCCGACAAGATCGTCCGCCGCGGCATCTTCCAGGTGATGGAAGGCCGCCGCATCGTATCCGACATGACGTCACTGGAAAACCTGCGGCTCGGCGCCTTCACGCGCAGGGACAACGAGGTCTCCACCGATATCGACATGGTCTACGACTACTTCCCGCGCCTGAAGGAGCGCACCGGCCTCGCCGGCTATCTTTCGGGCGGCGAGCAGCAGATGCTGGCAATCGGGCGAGCGCTGATGGCGCGGCCAAAGATGATCCTGATGGACGAGCCGTCGATGGGCCTATCGCCGCTGCTGGTGAAAGAGGTGTTCGCCATCATCAAGAAGATCAACCGCGATCTCGGCGTTACCATTCTGCTGGTCGAGCAGAACGCGCGCGCCGCGCTATCGGTGGCCAGCCACGGTTACATCATGGAACAGGGCAAGGTGGTGCTCGACGGCACCGCCGACGAATTGCGCGACAATGAGGACGTGAAGGAATTTTATCTCGGCGGCGCCGGCGACCAGCGCAAGAGCTTCAAGAACATGAAGAGCTTCAAGCGCAGGAAGCGATGGCTTTAGCTGCTCACGGGCCCGCAGGTTGCGATACCGGTCTTGCGCGCAAGGATCGTGCGGATGCGGCGCGACACCAGCAACAGGATGATGAGCACAATGACCAGGGCCATGGCAATCAGCACACGATTGAATGGCATTGGTCCATCATCGAGCAACAACGCCCGTCCGGACGCACCGAGATACACGTAAAGCACGATCTGCGGCAGCGTGAACACGAAAGTGACCAGGGCAAACGGGAGCAGTCCGATATTTGTCAAACCGAACAGATAATTTTGCACCGAATTGGGCAATGGTCCGCCGAACCGCATCAGTGCGACGATGCGCCAGCCCTCGTCATCGACGGCCTGGGCAATGAGGCGCCAGGCCGCGCGTTTCTCGGTCTGCCGTTCTACCCAACCGCGCAGAATGGAGCGCGCCAACATAAAGGCCAGAGCGGATGCAGCCGCAGCGACTGGGACAATGACGACGAGAGAGCGCAAACCAAATGCAGCACCGGCACCGAACACGATGAATGTTCGTGGGACCGGCAAAAACGAAGAGGCAACCACCAATGCGGCCAGCACGACGGCAGCGGGAAAATCAAGCTGGCCGAAGCTTTCGAGCCATTGGACGATGCGTTCTGACGACATGATTTCCCACTAGCACGGCGCCACAAGCTACCGGAATAACCGCGACGACGCCAAACCACCAGGACACACCCAGATGCGCCACTTCGACACACTCGAAAATTGCGATCCGTCGCAGCGCCAGGCCAATCTGTTTTCGCGCCTGCCGGACGTGCTGCGCCACGCGATGCAGGCGCCCGCTTATGCGGAGCATCTCAAGGGCATCGATCCCGCCGCCATTATCAGCCGCGCGGCGCTGGCGCAATTGCCGGTGCTGCGCAAATCCGACCTGCCGGCCCTGCACAAGGCCATCCCACCTTTCGGAGGTTTCGTGTCAGGCGCGACCGGCTCGTTCGGCCGGCTGTTCACCTCGCCGGGGCCCATTTTCGAGCCGGAGTCGAAACAGGCCGATCCCTGGCGCGGCGCGCGTGCGCTCTATGCCGCCGGTTTCCGCGCGGGCGACGTGGTGCTGAATACTTTCAGCTATCACCTGACCCCCGGCGGTTTCATCTTCGACGGCGCTGCGCGGGCACTCGGCTGTGCTGTGATCCCCGCCGGCCCGGGTAATACCGAACAACAACTCGAACTGATCGAAGCCTATCGTCCATCAGCCTATAGCGGCACGCCGGATTTCCTGAAGATCCTGCTCGATGCCGGCAAGGCCGCCCAGCGCGACATGTCATCCATCAAGCGCGCCATGGTGTCCGGCGCGGCCTTCCCACCCTCGCTGCAGGCCGAGATCGCATCGCGCGGTGTCGAGGCCTATCAGGCCTTCGCCACAGCTGATCTGGGTTTCATCGCCTATGAGAGCACCGCCCGGGACGGCCTGATCGTCAATGAGGACCTGATCCTAGAAATCGTGACCCCCGGGACCGGCGAACCCGTGGTCGAGGGCGATGTCGGCGAAATCGTGGTGACCTCACTGGACACCCACCACCCCTGGATCCGGCTGGCTCTGGGCGACCTGACGGCCGCCCTGCCCGGCCCCAGCGCCTGCGGCCGGAGCAACATGCGGATCAAGGGCTGGATGGGCCGCGCCGACCAGGCCACCAAGGTCAAGGGCATGTTCGTGCGTCCCGAACAGGTCGCCGAAATCGGCAAGCGGCACCCGGAACTCGGCCGGCTACGGCTGGTAGTGTCCAGAGACGGTGAAAATGATGCCATGGTGCTGAAAGCCGAAGCGGCGGCGCGGGACAAGCCTGGCCTGCAGGAGGCCGTCACAGCCACGCTCAGGGCCGTCAGCAAGCTCGGTGGCGCCGTGGAGCTGGTGGCGCCGGCATCGCTGCCCAATGACGGCAAGATCATCGCGGACGAGCGCGGGAACTGACCACGCAGGACTGCCGCGGCGCATCATAAAAAGCCGGACTTCCCCGGGCGATCCTGCTATGCAGCCGCCCAGATTGAGGATGCCTGCTGCCGTGAGACTGATTTTACCACCAATTGTCGAGACCTGGCTGTCGCGCCCCACGGTGTCGAAGATCATCAGCTTCGGCGTGATCGGCCTCGGCAACACCCTCATCGATCTCGCCATCTTCACCCTCGCCTATCAGGTGCTGAAGCTGCCGCTGGTGCCCGCCAATGTCATAGCCTGGCTGGTGGCCGTATCGTGTTCCTACGTGATGAACACCATGATCACGTTCCGCGCCGAATCCGGCCGCGTGCTGCGACGGAAGGATTATCTCAGCTTCGTCGCCTCGGGTGTATTAGGCGTGATCGCGACCACCACCACGCTCGTGATGCTGTCGCACTTCATGCCGGTCTATGCCGCCAAGCTTCTGGCCATTTTGGTCAGCTTCATCGTGAATTTCACGATGTCGCATTTCGTGGTGTTCCGGACCAAGCCGACGGATCCGAACGAAGCCATCCGCTAGATCGCAGAAGCAGTCAGGCGCCGAGCACCCGTTCGGCTTCGGCGACCGCGCATAGAATATGATAGAAGGACGACGCCGGGATCGTATCGACCAGCGAGCGTCCCTCACCGTCGAACTGATCGTACCAGCCGCCTTTGACGGGATGCTGCAGATAATATTTGTCCAGCCGCATCAGCGCTGCCCGTGCCTCGTCGGCCGCACCCTCGACACCTGACTCTGCCTGCGCGACGAAGGCCTTGATGATCTCGGTCTGCGGCCAGCAGCGGCGTGTCGCCTTGACGATATTGCCCTCGGCGTCGCCTTCGTCGACCAGACAGCCAGTGGCGTCGCGATAGCGCAGCGCGGATTCGAGCAACGCGGCACGCTGTTTGCCGGTCGGGCAGCCGGTGATGCGTTCGAAGCCCTTGAGCAGCCAGACCCATTCAGCCTGATGGCCGGGCTCGACGCTGACCGGCTCGATCCGCGACCAGTCCTGTTCGAAATATTCGCCGAGCACGCCCTTTTTCGCATCGAACAGGCTCGACGTGAACAGGCCGAACAGATCGCCGGCACGTGCCTGGAAAGCCTGATCATGGGTCGCGTCAAAACCCACGATGAAGGCCTCCAGCAGATGCATCTGCGGATTCTGCCGACGCGGCATCGAAGCCGGCACGCCCTCGAGATAACCGCCGTCTGGCGAGCGCAACTGCGTATCGATGAACTGCATCAATTCGTCGATCTCGGCGCGCACCTTTGCATCGCGATCCAGCTGATAGACCGTCGCCAATGCCAGCAGGACGAAAGCGTGGTCATAGGTGTCGCGCAGCGGATTCAGCACCGAGCCATCTGGCGCGAGAATATGCACGAAGCCCGGCTTGCCATCCGGCGCCTTCGCCTTGGCAAGCATGTAATCGAGACCCTTGCGCGCAATCTCGGCGCCGTCAGGATACCAGCCAAGCTGCGCAACCTTGGCGAAACAATAAATCTGGCGCGCCTGCACGCGGACACGGCGGGGGGCGGATGTGTCGGGCGTGCCATCGGCAGCAAGACGTTCGATGAAGCCGCCGGCACGGTCATCCCAGCCCCGGCTCACCCACAGGGCGCTCGACAGTTTTATCCAGTCTTTCCAGTGCGGCGCCATGTTCTCGCCATTCACCGAAAACGACCGCGCCTGATTTTGTCCGATCATATCCGAGCCGCTCTCGCCTAATCACCGATCACCCTTCTTCGCGATCAATCTAGAACTTAAATATGGCAGATGATACCCATTGTGCGGCAATCGCCTGCGAATGGCTGGATCGGCGTGATCCAGCGCTAGCGTCAGCCGTCAAAGGCTCAAACGTAATAGCGTGCGACCACCGCACGAACCAGCTCAGCCAATGTCACGGCGGGAAACGCGACGACGACGAGCATCAGAGTTTTTCTGAGAGACCCGATCCGGTCCAATTGCGGGAACGCCAATATGAATGCAAAAGCGAGCGGGATGAAATAACGCCCGGATGGTCCCTCGATCATCGTGGCGGCGACACCATTCCATGTCATGTAGAGCAGCAAGAACAGCGCAAGAAACGCAACGAGGAGGATCGACAGCGTCGTGCTGAGTACAACGACGCCTCTCGCATCCAGCCGCGGATTGACCGTCGCGGCAGCTCCACAAAGGAGGCAACCGAATGCTGCCGCGAGATAACTACGGGACAAAGGAACGTCCAGCCAGCCCAATCGCCCGATAAAGCTCGCGGCATAGCCCGTGGCGTTGGTCGCGATGGTAGAGATCATAATTTTGACGAAAGCCAGCGGATGCGCCATCACCCATCCGAGCTGCGCAGCCGGATCAATGTAAGCATCAGGCCGCGCACTCGGCGTGCCGGCCTGAAGCACCGCGAAAACGCCCCAGCCAAGCACGAGGACCCAGACCGCCAACATGGCCGATGCCTTCGTGGTTCTCGAAGCGCCGGTTGCAAGCCCGAGGAGTCCGGCCATCGCGGCGTAAGGCGGGCGCCCCATGGCGACGACGCTGATGGCAGCGACGAAGCCCCACACCCGCCGCGTCGAGATGACGCTCGCGCCGCCGACCGAGGGCGCCAACATGCCGACGCTCAATGCCGCCATAGCGAAGATCATGCCGTCTTGCGTGACAGCATTCATCTGCGACAGCGTCATCGGCAGCAACAGGACGCAGAACAGCCAAAGCGCAGAACGCGCTGCGAGCAAGATGGCGATCGCACCGATGAGCGTCGTCGTGATGCCGGTCAGGAGACGCGCCAGATAGAGCGTGTGAACGATGGACAGACCGGACGACTTGCCCAACCAGATCCCGGCGATGGCCGGCAAGTAACCGACCGGCGGATAAAGCGCGACCCCCGGATAACTCGCGAACTCCGTCATGCCACTCCAGCCGATCACGTTCGCCCGGGCATACATGTCGGCCGTAACCTTGACGTCCTCGTGAAACGGCAAGTCCCGAAATGGCCCGGCCGCTGCGATGACCGCCTGATCGACGAAACCTCCGGTCGTGCCCTGGCTCGGCGTCCCGACGAGGCCTCCCCGGCCGATTTGATCGGCTCGAAGAAAATGCGCCAACTCATCAGGATTCTGGAACGGAGGCATCCAAAAGCCGAGAAAAACGGTCGCGGCCATGGCGTAGAACGCAAAGACCACGGCCAGAAATCGCGGACTGTCGATCGGCCGAGCGAGTTCGCTCATCGCCCCGCCTGTCGATGGATGGCGAGATGGAGGAGCGATCAAACCCAGACCCACTGACGACATTCAGCTGAACAAATCAGAGACAGCGGCGCGCAAACCGGCATGATCAATACCTGCGAAAGGCTGGGCTTCGTCGCAGCGATTGGAAATCATTTGCCCGCAGGACGCAAGCCGCGCCGAGCCCCCGAATTCCAGGGGCGACGGCGCAGGGCCTCAAGACGCAAGGGACCTGCGGCCGACGTCCTGCTTGAGGAAAAGAACGTCGACATAGCCGCCTTCCGCCAGACGGGTGCGAAGCGCTGACGTCTCGAACGGCGTCAAACTGCCATCTTCGCCGAGTTCGTAGCCGCTATAGCCGAAGGACTGGAGATGGGCGAACAGCGCGTGGGACGAGGTCCCGAAGGCCGTCAACGCCTTCTCGTCGACTTCGATGAAAAGCGCCGCGCTTCGTTCCTGCAGGACCTTTCGCGCACCGGCCAAGACAACCATTTCGGCGCCCTGAACATCGATCTTGATCATCGAGACATCACGCGACGCGTGTTCGGCCACGATATCGTCGATCGCCACCGCGGCCACCTCGATGCCTTCGCCATCCGTTGCGATCTTGTGGTCGCCCGGATGGACTTCGTTGCGCTTGAGGAAAAGGCTACCGGGCTGGCTTGCGGCAACCGCATTCAAGCGCGTGGTGCGCCCGATACTTCCATGCTGCCGGAGCCTCTGCTCCAACGAGCCAAAGTTTTCCAGATCCGGCTCGATCGCGACAACATGCCCCTGCGGGCCGGTCCAGTCGGCAAAGCGCGTGGTGAAAAAGCCGATATTGGCACCGACATCGATCACCAGGGTTCCGCCCGGTATAAACTTTCGAAGCGCCTCGACAGGGCCTGCCTCGATCCGCTCCTTATACCATGTATAGGCATAGACGAAGGCGCGTCGTGCGAACGGCAGACGCATCACACCGGAGCGCACCAACAAGGCGTTTGTCGTAAGACCGATCTTCTGAATCGCCTGCTTGATCATGCCTGGCGCTCCTGCGCGCTCTGTTTTTCCAGCGTCACGAACAAACGAAACCCGAAGAAGCGACGAACCGGCCGCGGCAGCGCATCTTCGAGGCCGAGAATGGGATTGACTGCGCCATCCGGGACCAGGCACCAGCGCTTGAATCCGCCGCTGAGCGGATAGGCGAACAAGCTCAGCCAATCCGCCCGCTTCAGCGCGAGCTCCGGCACCCGGCGTTTGACTTCGTCTATGTTCTTCCTGTTCTCGAACAACAGGGTCGGAATCGCCTGATTGGAATCGAACGGGTCGCGTTCGGCATCGAGTGGCGGCTCGTAAAACGGGTCTGCGCCCATCTCGGCCGGTTCCTCGTGCAAGAAGCGATAGAACGGATAGGCCACCGTCGACATTCCCGGCTCGATCATCGTCAGTCGCCCGCCCGGCCTGAGCACCCGCGCCGCCTCTTGCAGAAACACTACCGGCCGCGCCAGATGGTGGAGCACATCCAGCATCACGATGCCCGAAAAGTGCCCATCCCGGAAAGGCAACCGATGCGCGTCGCAGGCAACGTCGATTCCCCGAAACGGCAGGATGTCGATCGAAAGGACATCCGCGCGGACATCCTTGATGTTCGCCGTTCCGCCGCCGATGTCGAGAACCGGACCGTCGCCGCATTCCGCGAGCAGTCTGCGATGATAGTCGGCGTAAAGCCGGCGCAGCGTCGGTTTCTTATCCCAAATCTGACGATACTCGACCGGCCGAGCATCGAATTGTTGCTCCCCGCTGCTCATCAGACCGCCTTCAGCTTCCGGAATGCGAACATCACCATGCGCAGCAACAGCAATCCATCGCGGAAGCGGGAAATCTGCGTCGAGCCATAGGTACGGGCTGCATAGTGGATCGGAATCTCGATGATCCGCAGGTTCTGCTTCGAGGCGCCCAGGATCAAATCGAAATCTCCGAACGGATCGAAGTCGCCGAAGTAGCTACGATTTGCGGCAATCCTCATATAGGCGCTGCGCTTGAGCACCTTGGTGCCGCACAGCGTGTCGGTGAAGCGTTGGTTCACCAGATAGCTGAATGCCGCAGCAAAGAAACGATTGGCGATGAA
The DNA here is from genome assembly GCF_052076045.1 of Tardiphaga sp. 20_F10_N6_6. Lineage (NCBI taxonomy): Bacteria > Pseudomonadati > Pseudomonadota > Alphaproteobacteria > Hyphomicrobiales > Nitrobacteraceae > Tardiphaga > Tardiphaga sp. 20_F10_N6_6. The sequence continues at coordinate 6,406,434 of NZ_CP197239.1, read as the reverse complement.
GTTGAGCGGACGCATGGCCTCGCCTTCCATCGGATAGACGAGTCGCGTGCCATTGACGAACTCGCCCTTGCCGGACGCGATGGCCGCATAGAACTTCGGCAGCGTCTCGGGCGGCACCGTGAGATCGGCATCGAGTATCATCAGGATGTCGCCTGTCGCTTCGTCGAAGCCCTTGCGAACGGCATCTCCCTTGCCCTTGCCCGGCTGCTTGAAGACCTTGATGTCATACTCCGAGGCATAGGCGTCGCGCACGCGTTCGCATTCTTCGTAGGTTCCGTCGCTGGAATTGCCTTCCACGAACAGGATCTCGATATGCTTGCCGAATTTCGGCAGCCGACGGACGGCATTCTCGATATTGCCGCGTTCGTTTCGGCACGGCACGAGCACTGTCGTCGACAGTTCTTCCGGAACCATGACACGGCGTGACCGCACCACCACATAGGTGCGAAGGCACATCCGATCGACGAGCGGCAGCGGCGCGATGTACTTGTTCACCAAAGTCCCGAGCCCGAAGACGCGCCGCGGCAGCAACTGGCGCGCGTCGCGCCTTATCGGCTCGAACTCCGCCAGATCGAGAATGTTCTCGAAATCGATATGCGAGATGAAGTTGGTCTCCGGTTGCGGCATGCGCAACCCGAGCTTGGTCGCCAGTCTGAGGGCCGGCCCCCAGATCTGCGAAAAGTAGGAGATGACGATACGCGTATCGCGGGTGCACAGACGATGCAGGCGCGACAACGCGATTTCGATGTCATCGAGCAAGCCGATCGTGTCCGACAGGATGATGAAATCGAATGGACCTTCGATCGCCTCAATGCAGGCATCGTCTTCGATATTGCCGACACGGAAATCGAGGCCAGGATGATTGCGTCGTGCGACACCGATCATCTTGTCACTGAGATCGATACCAAGCCCATAGGACGGTTCCAGTGCGGCAAGCAAGCCGCCGGTGCCACAGCCGAGATCGAGTACCCGCGCGCCCACAGGAATAAGGAACCGCATGAACTCGCGGTCGTCGTTATAATAAGCTTGGTTCTTTTCGATCCAGCCGTCGCGTTCCACGGCCACGCGATCCGCATGCTCGCGCACCAACTCGCGCCGCACCTGCCCGCGCTTAACGTATGAACAGTCTGAGATTTCGGTCATGTCGGAATTTCACATCAAAAAGAACATTCGCGGGCTTTAACTCGCCCCCCGTATCACAGACCGGATCAGAGAACCATCGATCGGTTGTCTTTTTCGACCGCCGAGCCGCCGCCATGCCCCAATTGTGCCTTGTTCCCTTCGCGCGTATATTCGCGCGTGTAAACCCCATGAGGCCGCTCAAGGTCGCGAGGAAGACCTGTCGGTGAATGGCCTGTCCGTGAACACCCTGAAGCGCCTCGAAAAGCCCGAGCTTCTCACGATATTGGCTCTCGCGGTGGTGTTTTGGGGGACCCGGATCCTCTACTGGCTGCAGATATCGGAAGCTCCGTTTTCCGACTTGCTCGACTACGTAAACGTCGCGCGGAATGTCTACACCCATTTTTTCTGGGGAGAAAATCCTAGCCTCTCCACTTATTTTGCCCCCACCACTCCGGCACTCATAGCCCTCTCACTCGTCATCGGCGGAGAAACGGGCTTCCAGTGGGCTTTCAGGTTCCTGCTGCAGGGCATCGCGTTCGCCGGCATCCTGTTGCTGTATGTCGAGATTTCACTGTTCGCCCGCAATCGGTACCATGCCTATGCATTGCTGATCGTGGTTGCCCTGTGTCGCCCCTCGATTTTCTGGAGCTACAAACTTGGCACCGAGGCCGTCAGCGAGGCATTGCTCTGGCTGACGATGGCTGCGGGGCTTCGCACCCTGCGCACCCATGGCTGGGGAGCGGCGATGCTCGCGGGCGCCGCCGGGCTGGCGCTGGGCCTCGGTCGTCCGCAGTTCTTTCCAGCCGTCTTGCTGATGGGCCTGACCATCGTTCTATGCGCAAACTCCGATGGCCGAATGGCCTCACCGCGGATCGCCGGCCTCCTGTCGAGGACGGCACTCAGGCAAGGCTTCGCTTTCGCGATCGGCATCCTGATCGTATGGTCGCCCTGGCTGATCCGCAATTACCGGATCACACATGACTTCGTCGCCGTCGGCACAAGCGGCACAGAATCCCTGCTGTGGGAAGCCGGCGGAGGCCCGATCGGCCGGCAGACCTATACAAGCCTGCCCCTAAGCGACGGCACGGTGATTACCGAATTTGGCTTGCCGGCCCTAAGGCGCCAAGTCGCCCACCTGCCGACGGATTATGAACGAAACAAACGGTTGCAACTGGTCGTGGATGCCTGGCTCCGGGCCAATTGGCAGGAGTTTCCTGCGCTGGTAACGAAGCGGCTTCTGTATTTTGCCAGCACGCGCGGGCCAAGTGCATTGACCACCGTTTCACGCGAGCGGCTGTTCGGAGACGCCGACCGGCCCGGCTGGACGAAGATGACGCGCGTCCTGAACGCGATCCTGTTCGACAAGTCGGCCGCCACGAGCGCGATCGCAGTCGCCGGCGCGGTGATCGCCGCCCTCACGCTGGGCGGCGCTGGATGGGTCCTCGCCATCATGGCAATCGTCCCCTCGATCGTCGCCGCATGCGTCATCAGCGTCGAACGCTCCGTCGAACCACTGATCCCGCTGCAACTATGGCTCGCGTTCTTCGCCATGGCGACGGCGTTCGCGTGGCTCACGCAGTGCGTCGAGACGAAGAGACGGCATAGCGCGAATTTGCGTTAGCCGACGACGTCTTTAAGCACGCGCGTCCAGGACGCCAGATAGCGGTCGTGATTGAACACATCCATCGCTTTACGACGTGCAGCAGCCGCCATGGTCGCGGCAGCGGTACGGTCGCGAAACAGGTGGTTGGTAAAATCGGCCAATTCCTCGGGGCTATCCGCGTAGAAGCCATCAACTCCCCGTTCGATGAACAGGTCGACATCGTGGTTGCGCAGACAGACCGGAATGACGCCGGTCATCATCGCCTCCCCGCGCGAGCGCGGCATCGGCGAGCGTAACGTGGTGTTGAGATAGCAGGTGAAGCTGCGGATACGATCGACATAGGAGCGAAAGTTCCGCACCGCAAAAGCGTTCGTCCCGCGCATCTCTAGCGGGGCGGCGGGATGTCGAGCGGTCTCGATCCTGATGCCCGGATCGAGCAGGTCCTCGACGATGCGATGCTCCCATGCTCCTCGATAATGCGGCCGGTGGATATCCGGTTCGAGCGCCAAAACATCCCGCATCAGATTGCCTTGCGGGAATTCCTGCGGGTCGAAACCATGCCAGATGACCTCGCTGTTCTGAAACTGCCATTCTCCCGCAGCCTGATGCGAATTGCAGATCACCTTCACACCTGCAGCCGCGAGCATCGCGACAAGTCGGACACGCTCATCGTCGTGAATGAGGAATTCAGTCTTGCGGGCTGGATCGGCGCCGTACTGGCCGACGAACTGCACCGTACCGTGGCAGATCGCGATCTTGGGAATGTCCGGCAGGCTCAACAGCCAACGAAATGGCTCGCCCCATACGGACGATACGACGCCGTGGGTCAGGTGGGGTGCAAGGACGTTTTCGTCGAAATGCAGGATCGCTACGTCGTAGTCACGCGTATCTATCGTTTCGGCGGGACGCAGCCTGACATTCGGCCGAAGCGGGCGCTGGTCGAACTGCCACGCATCGACCATGCCGTTGCCGAGCTTGGTTGCCAAGGTGAAGGCATGCGGCAGCTTGTAGAGTTCATACTGGTGCGGCACATGCCAACGATAGGTCAAGACACGGAGCGGTCGATGGGCACGCGCCCGGGAAGCACACACGTCACCAGGCAGCGCGCGATCTGTCCCATCCCCACCTGTAGTAGCCCAGCGACGAGATGCTAGCGCGAACTCCGGCTCGGCCTGAAGCGCCCGGGCAATTTCGCTCTTTGACACAGCCAACGAAGCTGGTTCGGCAACGGTCTCTGCATGGCCACAGCGCACGGCAAACGCTAAATTCGTGGACCGAATGATGGCGCCGTCGGTGTAAAGTCGGTAACCGAGTTCGATGGCCGCCCGATCGGGACACCTCTGCTCATCGGCAAAAATCAGGGCCTCGAACGCGGCGGCGCACCGAGCGATCGCACCGCGCTTGAGAGAGAAGTTCTGCCGATTGCAATTCAGAAAGCCGTCGGCCTGGACCGGATCCCTCAGTCGCGCATTTCGATCGGCATCCGCGAGCCGCCCCTCCAGATCGCTCAGCATGCCTTCGGGACGAGAGCCGCTCGCATCGACCGGATCTGCACCAACGACGGCGGCGACATCCGCGAACCAGTGTTCAAAAACATGCGCAGCGATGAAGTCGCGGCTCATCAGGGCCTCGCCGTCAACCAAGAGATAGAGATCCGTCTCGCGCGAGTTCTCCTCGCCCGCGCCCCCCGAGACGTAACTGCGAAACGTGTCCCTGTCCGCGAACAGGCGAACCTCTCGTGCGGCGTCGCCCGATGCGGCGACGGCAGCGGCGTATCCGCGAACAATCGAGAGCGATCCGCCCGCGGGATATTCGGTCACGAGCCCTAGGACCATCGGACCTGGATAGCTCTGGCGCACGACATGATCGAGGAATCCGTCGGCAATCGCCGGCTCGCGGCTCAAGGAGGCAAAGATCGTCACCCTCGGCAGCCTTTTGCCCTGAACGTCCTGGCGCATTCTGCAGAGCAGGTCGGCATCGACATGCGCATTGCCCTCGTCGCCGGCCAGCGTCCACGACGCATCGTCGAGTGACCGGATCAAGGACGGCGGCATCAATGACGATGGCGCATCCAGCAATGCGAAGTGGCATCGGCGGCGCTGCGCCTTGCGCCATGCATCGTCCTGCGCAAGCCGACCGCCATAGGATACCGCAGAGGTGCCCGAACGATCGGGATATGCACGTGACTGATGAAAGACCGTTACGCCCCCCCGGCGGTGCAGTTCGAAGCACAGCGCATCGAAATCGGCGGCGCCGTTGCCGAGCGTGTAGACGTCCATGAAAATGACGACACTCGCGTCAGCCAGTGTCGACCACTGCTTGACGTAATCGGCTACGTGCAAGAGTTTGATCTTTTGTCCAGGCCAGCGCTTCTCGAGCGTTGCAACCACGAAGCCGAGCGATCCCGAGCCATCGAACAGAGCGACGATATCGATCTGGCGGGGCAAGGCGCGATACGCGAAGCTGCGTCGATTTGAAAAGCCGAGAAATTCCCTGTTGAGTTCCTGCTTACCGGGAGGTGCCCTGAACGCGCGCACCCGCAGGCAATCAATATCATCACCGTTCTCCGACGATAGTCGGATGTGATATTTTTGACCTGCTTCGAGCCGAAGTCCGATACCGTCGATCAGCACCGGATGTCCGTTCGCCGCTTTGACACCGGCGGGATCAATCTGTCCCCGTGCCAGGACATGCCCCCGGGTATCGATCAATTCGCCCCAGATTGTTGCACCAACGCGGCCGACTATGGAGCATTCGAGCGAAATGCCGTCAATTTCTGCTGCAGGCGCGATGAGGTCGAACGAAAATTCCTGACCACGTCTAACTTGCACCCAAAGCAAAGCGGAACCCATCAGGGGAGCGCTGGGATAACTGCTCCACATGGCCGATTGATCGGACCACCGCACGCGATAACGAGCGACCCTGTCGTCCGATCCGGATTTGACTTGCTGCGCTCGCATGAAGTACCCGTGCTGCGAGGCGCGAACCACGCCTTGTCAGACTCAAAGTGCAGCCGTCTTCATAGATGAATGGAACTGTCAGGCGCAAGTTCTTCTCTACTGGTGTCATCTAAGATATACAAACCACTACTAGACGATGTTGCCAAAAGGAACTAGCGGGATATGTGTGGGATTGCCGGACTGTTGATGCCGAGGCGAAAGCCTTTCGACGGACCAACAGCCGAGAGAGCCGTCAGAGCGATGTTGCCGTCGATGCAGCATCGCGGCCCCGATGGCGACGGCGTATGGCAGGATCCCGACGGTCGCTGTGTGCTCGGACAATTGCGCCTCGCTATCATCGACACGTCCCCTGCGGGATTGCAGCCGTTCCCGTCAGGCGACGGGCGATGGTGGATTACCTTCAATGGCGAGATCTACAACTTCAAGGAATTGAAGCCGCAGTTGGAACGCGCCGGCGTCAATATTCGCGGTCGCACCGACACCGAAGTTCTTGTTGAGGGCATCGCACTCTGGGGTGCCGACGCGCTTCCGCGGCTCGACGGGATGTTCGCGTTCGCGGCTTTCGATACCCAGACAGGCGAGACCATTCTGGCGCGCGATCCGTTCGGCGAAAAGCCGCTCTACTACATGCATCTCACCGGCGGCGGCCTCGCCTTCGCCTCCGAACTGCAAGCGATGGAGCGTGTTCCCGGCTTCGATCCGACCGTTAATGTCGATGCCGTCGCGGAAGTACTGTCGTTCCAGTATATTGGCGCACCGCGTACCATCTATCAGCACGTCCATAAGCTTCCTCCGGGGCACTGGATGCGCGTCCGTGCGGACGGTACGACGGAGATCAATCGGTATTTTCGTTTTGAGCCGGGCAAGAACCTGTTTGTCGGCCGCTCGATGGCCGACCTCGCGGACGAGCTCGAAGACATTTTGGTCCGGAGTTTGGAGCGGCGGCTGATTGCCGACGTTCCGCTTGGCGCGTTCCTCTCGGGCGGCGTCGATTCCTCCACCACATGCGCGCTGATCCGACGGCGGCTCAACCGTGACCTGAAGACCTATTCGATGGGCTTCAGCGGAGCCCAGGAGAGCGAACACAATATCGCACGCGCCTTCGCGGCCCACCTCGGCACCGAACACCACGAAGAGCTTATCGACCCCAAGGGGGCGGAATTCCTCTACCGGATCGGCGAATTTCTCGACGAGCCCAATGCGGACTCGTCGTGTTTTCCCACCTACCTGCTCTCGCAATTTGCGCGCAAGCACGTCACCGTCGCAATCTCTGGCGATGGCGGCGACGAGATGTTCGGCGGCTATGGCCGCTACTTTGCGACGCTTGAGGAATGCGCCAACAGGGAGCGCGGCACAGCGGGCTGGCATCCCGGCGACAATTACTACGGCGGCCGAATCCTGATCGCGGCCGAGGCCGGCGTCGAGGAACTGCTCGGTTTTGTGCCTGTCGGTTTTGCCGACCATCTCGCGACCTTGCGGGCCGACGTGAATGCCAGTGCCCCCACTCTTTTGAGCGCCATGCGCCGCACCGACGTCGACAACTACATGCCCGGTGCGGTGCTGCCGAAAGTCGACCGGATGAGCATGCAGCATTCGCTCGAGGTTCGAACGCCATTCCTGAACGTCGAACTGGCGCGCTTCGCCGAAAGGCTGCCTGAGAACGTCCTGACCCAGAATGGTAGCGGGAAGCTGGTCTTGAAGGAGATCGCGTATCGATATCTCCCGCGCGAGCTGATCGACCTGCCCAAGCAAGGCTTCGGATTGCCGATGTCCGACTGGGCCAAGAAGAGCCTTCTCGATGTGGCGTCCACGATGCTGAGCGGAGATGAAAGTCGGCTGGCACAGGGACTGGGGCCTCAAGGCATCAATCGCTTCCTCGGCAGGCAGCGGACCGCGACCGGTTTTTCGAGCTACCAAGTCTGGGCAGCTGCGATGCTGGAATCCTGGCTCCGCAAACATCCAGTCAAATGGCCCGCTCTGGAAGGGCTTTCCCAGGCATCGGCCAAGCGAGCCGCTAGGACCGCGATGTTTGCGCATCAGGGAGAGGACAATACCTGGGTCGTGACGCGACATGGCAGCTCAGTGCCTTTCGACGTGCCGGTCCCTGCAACCAAAAATCAAAAGGCCTTCGCGGCGCTGTTTGGCTTTCAGAGCCTGGCGCACCCTAAGAGCTCTCCGATCAAAGACACCGCTCCGTCCATTCAGCTTCCTGAATGGACGGAGGCGCTGACCGATCAGGGGCGGTCGAAACTCGCACCGCTTGCGGGCAGCCAGCTGTTCTTCATTGACATCGAAGAACGTGAGAATTTCGACTATGCGGCGCTGTCACGCCTGGCTGATCTTGGCGTCCGGAAACTGATTGCCAGAACTCCGTATTCGCTCAAGGAATTCGACGAAATCAATCTCAAGAAGCTACCGAAAAGCAAGCGCGCGCTTGGGCTGCTACGGCTCTGGCGCCACAAGATTGCGTCTGTCGCCAATCGACGATTGGCGCGCGTCGGCCTAAAGTCGCTGCCGTTTTCACATCAAGAAGGTGAGCGACACGTCGTCGCCGGCATCCGCGGCCTTGCGGTGAATGACGGGATGGAGTTGGCGGCCCAATACGCGGTGTTCGAAGGCACGCGGCAGTTGCCGCCGCTCCAATTTTCTCATGCGACGATCGCCGATCGCGGCGGCGGGCGGTATTCGATCTTGAACTCCAAGCTCTATCTGTCGTCAACGGACCAGCGGCGACTACTGACGCGTCCGTATTGGCTCGTCGAAATCTCGCCTGCATCCGCGAAATTCCTGTCTTGGGTGCCGGCGCGCGTTGAGACCCCCATCGGCCGACCTGAGGCCAAAGAAGCGCTCCGGCACATCTTTCAACCGACGGATGGCGACGGTTTCGATCTTCAACCTGGCGATTCACTCGTCGTCATCACCCACGCACTGCCGCCCGGCGGGGCCGAGCGGCAGTGGATCTATCTGGCGCAATCCCTCGCCGCGCTCCGCTACAAGGTCACCTTCGTCACCTACGAGTCGCTCGACGGCGCGAACGGTCACTATCTCCCCATGCTGGAGCAATCCGGCATCGCGTTGATCGATGCAGCCGAATTGAGTGCCGAGCAACTCTGGCAAGAACTGCAAGACGTTCCCAATCTACACAACGCCGTCGAGGCCAATCTCACGGGGGATGCGAAATGCCTCTTGAGAGTGATGAGCGCAATCGCCATGGCAAAGCCAAAGGCGATCTTCGCCCAGCTGGACCATCCCAACGTGGTCGCTGCCGTGGCCGGACGCATTCTCGGGATCCAGCGGATTGTCGTCTCGTTCCGCAACTATAATCCGACGAACTTCCCATATCTCAAGGGTCATACGTTCCTGCCGAGCTACAAGCTCATCGCAGAATCAGGTGCGGTTCGATTCACCAGTAATTTCTCCGGCGCCGGCGAAGACTATGCCGATTGGATCGGTATCGACCGCTCGCGCGTCTCGACCATTCCAAACGCCGTCGATGTCGAGGCACTTCAAACGCCATCAGCCCAGCAGCTGCAATGCACCGCCGCGTCGCTGGGCCTGGAGGCATCAACACCGATTGTGCTGGGCGTTTTTCGTTTTTCAGCCGAGAAAGATCCCCTTACCTTCATCGAGGTGTGCAAGAGGATCGTCGCGGACTGTCCCGACGTCAGAATTCTCATCGCCGGGATGGGTCCGCTGTGGAGAGAACTGGAGCAGAAAATCCAGGACTACGGTCTCGCAAACCACGTCCGCCTGCTCGGGCGCCGCGACGACGTCTACGCCCTGATGACGCTCGCAACGACCTTGCTATTGACCTCCACTAAGGAGGGAATGCCTAATGTCGTGGTTGAAGCCCAAGCGCTTGGAACTGCCGTGGTCGCCACCGATGCAGGTGCCGTCCCCGATATTATCGAGCACGGGAAAACCGGGTTCATACGACCGATAGGAGATGTCGAGGGCCTAGCCGTAGATTGTCTCAAGCTCTTGGCAGACAAGTCGCTTGCCAAGGCCATGGGGGAGGCCGGCCGGCTTGCAACAATCACCAAATTCCCAAAGTCTCAGCTTGCAGCGGGCTATTTAGCTGCGCTTGCCTGATGACCGGCATGCGTCAAAAGCAGCCGATAGGAGCGTCCGTTGGTGTTCGGGTCGCTGTTGTCACTGGTGGAGAAGAAGATGTGCTCTCCCCAATGCGCGAAGCGCCCCTTGCCGAGTCCGTCGATGTCGGCATGCATTGAATGCGGTGTCGGCAGCTGCTGGCCATCCTCGAAAATGAATACCGGCGACACCCGTTCGCCACCGAACGGATAGTCCGCAAGCGACGCAAGATGCGGAATGTCGGCCTGCCACATGTTACGGCGCCAAGTGCGCGTGAACGGTCCGTGCAGTTCGATTGTCTCGGCGGCCACAACGAAGTTGGCCTTCCCCTCCACGTCAGCGGCGCGTGTACGATCTGATGGAAAGACACAGATCCCGGGCTGGTCCAGTCTGGTTTCGGACACGATCCGGCTGTTCGACAACAGGAAATGGCTCTCCCCGTCCTGTAGCGGCGGCAGGGCCTTGACCGAAACCGACAGCCCGTTCTCTACGTCGGCGAAAGGACCGACGACGCGATAGCCGAACCGTCGACCGAACGTGTTGGCGCCTTTAATCGGCGTATCGATTACCGTGCCGGACAATGCGTCACGGCTGAAAACGAATTCGTTGCAACCATAGCCGCTGCAATCGAACGTCTTGGTCAGCCTGAACCCGTCGACACTGTAGAAATCGACGATCTCCTCGATGGTCGCGCGCTCATATGGCAGGCCGCCGATCCAGTCGATCCAGTCGTACCAGCGGTTCATGCCGCGCGTGGAAATCTTCGCATAGTCCCGCCACGAGCGCACATACTGATTGAACGTGCCGTTGCGCAGATTGCTGACGACGGCAGGATATTCCTCCCTGCCGATGATCGAGAGCGCGTAGACGAACGCCAGCGGCGTTGGAAGCTCGTTGTAGCGCCGCTTCACAGTGTCCCACTTGTCCGTGATCTCGCCCTGATCGTTGTAGATCGCGATGAACAACTGCCCGCCGACCGGAACCAGCGGCTTTACGTTGGCCAACGCCTCCCACATGCTGCCCGTGTGGTGGAGCACCCCCCATGAGTAGACGACATCGAAAGTCCCGAGCTTGCCGAGATAATCCTTGTCCAGCACGGATCCTTGTTCGACGTTCCAGTCGAGGTCATCCGGGAAATAGCGGCGGCGCAGCTCGCGCGTACATCGCACGGAATCGGAATCGTAATCGAACGAGAAAACCTGGGCGCCCAGGCGGCGGGCAGCCAGGCTGAACAGTCCACTGCCGCTTCCAACATCCAGGAACGTCTTCCCAACCAGGCTATCGGTAGCGAGGGACGATGACAGCGACTTGACCGCAAGCGCGATTCTTTCCTCGTTAATACCGGAAAGAAAGTTCGCCCAATTCTTGCCGAATGCGAAGCGGTTTCCCTCGTCGACTTCCGCTTTGTGCTGGTCTGCGATGTTCATGCGTCACCCGTATAAGGTCTAAATCGACGGTCACAATCTTGGCAACCCAGCCGATTTCCGGCAACTGTTGGCACGCGGCGGCGCATACCACAAGATGAATGTCGGACATTCAATTATTCGGCCACGCGCTGCCGTCTTTCACCGAGCAGCGTCCCTTTATGCCGAGCTCAAGCAGACTCTCCGCGAGCAATAGCGCCCCTGAAGCAAGGAGCGCGAGCAGCAGAAGTTTCGGCTTACTTGCAAGCTTTGGTTAATCGGATGCGGGCACACGACGCAAGCTGCGTGGCCGAACCTATGACGTTCGATCATTCTAGAGATGGTAGTCGCGATCAGAGATTCGAGCGCCGGTATCTAAAACCCCTTACGGCGCGTCCGTGTATTGCCCAAACCATGTTCCCCACGGATAGACTCCGAGTTCGGTCACGATCCCGGCGTCGGCGGCTGATGCCACCCAACTACGGACGCCCACTTCCTTATCGGCAGCATCCGCCGCAACGGTCATATAGTCGTCCAGAACAATGACGCAGCCTGGCGCCAGATACTTTTGATAGATGTCCATGTCGCGGCCAACCTTTCCATCTGAATCGATGAACAGGAGGTCTATCTTCCGGCCGTCCAGCACGCGGGCAACCCTCTCAACGACATCATCGGCATCGGAATATCCCTCGATGAGATTCACGATCCCCTCGACGCCATACTTTTTGATGTTCGATTTTAGGTCTCGCAGGATATCTGTCGTCGGGTAATCGGGATGATTGGGATGACTGCCGCCGGGCTCCACAGTAATCTGCAGCCCCCCGCCCGTCTCTTGAAGAGCCTTTGCGATCGGAATCGTCGATCCGCCGAGGTAGGCTCCCAATTCAAGCACGGCGCCGTTCGCGCGTTTTGCAAAGTAGGAAAGCAGCATCAGCGTCTCCTGATGCAGCATCGAGAACCCCTTGCATTCGGTGATCAGGGCGGATTTGTCACTCGCGGTCCAGTGGCTCGCATAGTTATTGATGAATACACGAGAGACGCGGCGCGGTGAAATACGCGCGTCACGATCCGACGTGCTGTAGAATTCGCGCCAATTACCAATTGCCATGCCGAGCGGCCCTTCATCCTGACAGTGTTCTAGCAGACAATGCTTCCAAACGCCCGAGACACAACGACATATGGAATAGCTGTTATTAGCCCCGGTAACGTCCGACCCAAGTTCCCCAGCCATAGACGCCGTAGCTTTCAAGTCGTCCCCGTGCGACCTCTTCATCGACGACACGACGCACACGCTGCTCTTTCTGCTCCGCCCCCGGTGCGGTGTAGTCATCAAAGACCAACAGGCAATTTTTCGCGAGCAGCGAACGGAACAGTTCCATATCGCGATCGACCGCCCCGTCCGCGTCGATAAAGAGCAATTCGATGGGATTTTCGCGAAACAGTTCGAAAACCTCTTTGACAACCGAGGGCGAATCCGACTTGCCCTGAAAGATCGAGACAAAGCCGCTAAGCCCCTCGGCAGCGAGATTTTTCTTCAGATCCTCGATGATATTGGACGACGGATAGAATGGATGATCGCGGTAAGCGCCTCCGATCTCCTCCTCGACACCGCCATGCTCGACGCTGGCATAGGGGCGCCCGCCGCCGTCGCGCACGCCGGATCCGATCCCGATCGACGAGCCGCCAATATAGGGGCCAATCTCCAGAATGCCGCCACACGTCGCCCTGGCAAACAGTCGCAACAGCATCAGGACATCCACGTGAAGCATGGAGATGTCTTTTACCGTCGCCATCTTCGCATAATACGGATGCGCCTCGATATTCTTCAGGTAGGCGTCGATCTCCGCACGGTCGATCGGCTTGCGACGGCGCACCGCAGCGGAATCAAAAGCGAGGTAATCATGGGGGGTAGCAGTTTGCGGGAAGGCCAAAATCTATTCTTTCAAGGGTTGAACAGCAATCGTTCACACGCCGGATTAGCTTTTTCGATAGAATGAAGACCCCTCAAAGGCAAGAACCAATCAAATGCCTCCCAAATGCCTGCCGGCGCCGGGGAACTTGCAGTCAGAGATATGAGGGACAGTAGACATCTCAAGGGGCTGCAACTAAGAAGGCGACCCAAGATCGCTACGAGGGCCGTTGCCCGCGCGCATTTGGAGCGCCGCCCCTTTGACCCAAATGCAGAGAGAAAGAGGAATATAATGCTGGCTCCAGGCCTTGAAACCGTTGCCTGCAATCTTTGTGGCTCTAAGGCCACCAAGCACCTCTTCAGCACCAAGGATTATCGATTCCTGGTCGATGATCGTGACTTCAATGTCGTGAAGTGCACGAATTGCGGATTGGTCTATGTGAATCCGCGTCCGGACGAGAACGATATCCACCGCTATTACAACAACGACTTCTATAATGCCGAGGAGACACCGGAAGCCGCGTTTCTGGGCGTGAAAGATCGCATCCTCGGCATGGCCGCGCACGTCAAGAAGTATCCGGTCGGACGGCTGCTGGATGTCGGCTGCTATCGGGGCGAGTTCATCTACCATATGAAGGGCCTCGGTTGGGACACGTCCGGCGTCGAGTTCTCGAGCCGTCCGCCCAATCTTTTCAACCAGGACATCTTTTACGGTGACGTCGCAGATGCGCCGTTCAAGGAACAATCATTCGACGTCATCACGATCTGGGCTGTATTCGAACATGTCTACGATCCCCGGAAAATTCTTCGTTCGGTCAACCGCCTCCTCAAGCCCGGTGGGGCCCTGATCGTGCTCGTGCCGAATTACAACAGTTTGCCGGCCAGGTTCATGCACCATGACGACGTGCCGCGGCACATCACGATGTTTACGAAGAAGACCCTGGATCGCATGTTGCGCGAAGAAGGCTTCGCGGCCCAGTCGTGGGAATGCGGCCAGGACGTCTATGGCGGCTCGGCGCGCGGATGGCTGAATTTTCTCGTCAAGCGCCTGGCTGGCGAGCCGATGGGCGACATTCAGGCCCAGAATCGCAGTGTCGAGCGCTGGCCTGAATTCTCGCGTCAGATCCGCGGCAAGGACAGCGCGTTCATGAAGAAAGTGGACGATTTCGACGTGTGGCTCACGCCACATCTCGACAAGGTGCTGGATCGATTGATGCTCGGCTTCATCATGACCGTGCATGCTCGCAAATTGTGATACACCCTCGTAAGCGGGGTTAGCGCCGCCGGCCGGTCTTGGTCTTAGCGTAATAGTCTGACGCATCCGGTCGAGATTGCGCGGACGCTGGATTTTTCAGACACAGGCTCGCGGCAAAAGGAATAGCCGCAGGTGATATTCCCGGATCGCGAAACGACAGATTAAAATCCTATCCAACAGCCGGTGACAAGACATGGGTTTGGCTCTCAACGTCGCTGTATTGTTACGCGAGTGGTTTCTAGCCGCGGGAGCCAAGGGTCCCGTCGGCACGCTAGGCGTCATGGATGTCGGTTTTGGCGACAAGACCTTTCTCAAGGTGATAGGCGAAAGAACACTGTGGATGCGCGCCGAGCGCCCAATGGATGTTCATCACTATTTCGAGACGTGTGGCCTCACCGAACTGCTGAGTATCGATGTCAGCAATTATGAAGGAGCCGATGTCGAGTTCGATTTGAACAGCGAACAGCTGCCTTCCGACTTGCAGGATCGATTTGGCGTGGTTCTCAATGGCGGCACGTTGGAACATGTCTTTCATGTCCCGAATGCCCTTTCGAACATCACGCAAATGCTGCGGCCCGGCGGATTGGCGGTTCACATATTGCCCATGAACAACTGCGTGGACCATGGCTTCTATCAGTTCAGCCCGACCCTCCTGCTCGACTATTATGCCGCAGCGAAGTTCGATCTGCTGAACTCGGTGTCGCTGCACTTTGGCTCGCAGGGTCCGTCCGCCGAGCGCTGGCAGGTCAAGCCGGCGCTTCCAGGATCATACGGCGAGGGATTGCTGGGCATGCTGGACAGCAGAATTGCTTTCCACATGTTCGTCGCTCGCAAAAAACACGATTCTCTTGATAGAGCCACCCCAGTTCAAAGTCTCTATAGCCGCAAATTCGCGGGTACTGCGCCAGCCCTCGATGGGATCGAGTGGTTTAGTCCATTCGAAATGGAAGACGGGCGTCGACTTCCGTCTCCTACCTCCCTGGAATTTTCGCTGTCTTCGCTGACGGCAAGCGGCGGTTTGATGTGGAGCTGCACACTGCCCGCCTCCTTTCCACACGGGGATGATAGCGCCAGTCCTATTTCCTCCAGTCTGGCCTTGTTCGAAGATGGTAAACTAATCGGACCTGCGCATTCATCTCACGAGACGATCAAGACCGTCGGCAAGGGCGCGTACTCGCATTGGGGAAATGCTCTGTATTTCTCGTCGAGCGACGGCTCAGACCCGACCTCCAACGGCCGGCTCTATACGTGTAAATGTTGAGTTGAGCGCGCAAACTTCGACGTCCGTTTTCCTCTCGCGTCCGACTGCAGACAACCCGGCGCGATGCTTGCGCAGCGTGGCTCCCCATTGCCGAGAGCAGGCCAGAGCAGTTCCGCGCAGACATTGCACACAAGGGTTTCGAGAGTGAAACAAGACTTGCTTGGACGACATTTTCAGGCATAAGAATGTTTCGTTTGATTGCTCATTGCAAAGCTGGGATGATTTAGAAAACGACTGGCTCGAGCCTTGGCACAGCGATCGCAGGGGGTAAACATCACGCCTCCTGCTGCGGCGACACCTGCGTTTAACCTCAGCTTGTACCAACAGAGATTTTCGGATGAAGACCGCGCACAAAATAACGATCGCTCGAGCATTGTATCGTGCAGTCCATTCCGGCCGCTCAATCGTTGGAAAAACAGATCTCCAGACTGTCACGCGGGATGGCATCGTCTACGACCTGGATCTGTCGCAGGGCATCGATTTCGCGTTGTATCTTGGAGGAAGCTACGAGCGGCAGACCAAAGCGCGGTTGCGGAACCTCGTCGTTCCCGGATCGCTTGTCCTGGACATTGGCGCGAATATCGGCGCCCACACGCTCAGCCTCGCCCAGCTCGTCGGCCCCAACGGCAAAGTCATCGCATTCGAGCCAACCGAATTTGCGGTTCGCAAGTTGCGCGCCAACGTTGCCCTCAATCCATCATTGGCCCCGCGGATCACGGTCAATCACTGTTATCTGACGAAAGATGACAGCACACAGGTCCCGACTGCAATCTATTCGAGCTGGCCGTTGGAGCGCGGGACGGATCGGCATCCGCAACATCTGGGCCGCGAAATGCGCACTTCCGAAGCCGCTGCGCGCAGCCTGGACAGCATTATCAAGGAACAGAGCGACCGCCCCGTTCATCTGATCAAGATGGACGTCGACGGCTACGAGTGCGACGTCCTCCGAGGTGCGACCCAGGTCATGCAGGAGATGAAGCCGATATTCGTCATGGAAATTGCGCCCTACTGTCTGGACGAGCGTGGAGCATCTCTCGACGAACTTCTGACCTACTTTGCACCACACGGCTATAAATTCTACGATGAGCGCACGCTGAATCTCCTGCCCGTTTCCGCACCGGAGCTGAAGAAGCTGATTGGAACAGGCGCAGGCATCAACATCGTTGCCCGCGCGTAGTAGCTATCCCCATAGCCGGTGAAGTTGGACGATGCAATCTGTAGCGAGCTTCACCGCGTATCTGCCCCAGACATTGTTGGTCGCTTCTGTCCTGGGCTGGCTCGGGTCACTAGTCTTGTCGAGGCGGGCGAAGATTTCGCCGTTTCTCGGCTTCACGTTGATCGCGGGCGCAATCCTGTTCCTGCTGCGCTTCGGTGTATGGAGCGGCTATGCAAGCTCGAGCGACATGAACTACTTCGCGATCGCGGGACGCGTTCCGCAATCGGATGCCGGTGCGTATCAACTTGGATCGTTCGACGTCGGCTATTCAGGCCGATGGTCGGTTTTCTCTAGTAACCGTCCATTGGCAGCAGCTCTGCGCGACATCATCAACGGCCTCGCAGGGTTGTCCTACACAAGGGCGATGATCGTGCAGGCGCTTCTGCTGGCGGGGGCGACCTTCCTCGCAGCGAGAAGCGTCTATCGATGGTTGGGGCCGTGGTCGTCGCTTGCCTTCGTCGGGCTCGCCCTCGTTCTTATCCGGCCCTTTCTCGGAACCGCCGCAACCGAAAATCAAGGCCTCATGTGGGCCATGCTCGGTGTGGCCTTTATCGCCGATGCGCTGAGAAAGGAGCAGTTCTCCTCGGCCGCCTTGGGCGTTGCTTGCATGTCTGCAGCGTTGACGACCAGAAACGGTGCGCTGTTCGTGCTGCCGTCCTTGATGGCTTGGGCATTCGTCGCATTCGCCGACCGCAATTCATGGAAACGACGAGCAGCGATCGTCCTCGCAGCCGGTGCAGTGCCGGTCCTTCTCGCACTGCTTCTCGGCCTCCTGTACGGCGCCAAAGGCACGTCAGCCGGCTGGAATTTCGCTTACGTGTTGTGCGGATTGACCACCGGCACGAACTGGCAAGGCTGCGTTCCTGCAATCACGAACAGCGGCATCACTCCCGGCGACACAACTGCATTCGGCGCGGCGCTTTACGCCACGGCCTGGGAGACGTTCAAAGCGCAGCCAGGCGTTCTGTTCCATGAGCTGTGGCTCGGCCTTTACAGCTATATCAATTGGGGTCCCACCCAAATGCTGACAGGTTACATGAACAACCCGCCTGTCCCGCCTTGGCTGGTACAGACTGCGATGCTTGTGCTGCTGCCTGGCATGGCGGTTCACTTTTGGCGTTCTCGCTGGAGCGAACGGCTGTTCTGGCCGTTACTGTTCATCGGCCTCGCCATTTCAGTCGGCTTCATTTTCGCGACCGATGGCTGGCGCGTGTTGTATGCGACACATCCGCTCATCGCGCTGTTCTGCGTATTGGGCCTGCGATCAAGTCCCCGCTCGGGTGCGGCAGCGCTCAACCCGAAATATGCGCTCTCCGCGCTCAGTGCGGCAGCGGCAGCTCTGATCGCCACTCCGTTCCTGCTACACGTCTTCATGGCGACCAAGCCGACCGACACATTCTCCTCGCGCGCCATCACCGGATTTGTCGTGATCCCGGATGGCGCTGCAGCGCCCAAGAATGCCCCCTATTTTACGACATCCGAATTTTCCAAGTTGATCGGCCTGACGACACTTGAGAACGAATGGGGAAAGTTCGTCGCCCCAACGATCGCTCAAGCGCCATTCTCGTTCTTCTGGACGGCACAGATCTTCCCGGCGTCACAAATGACGCAGGTCTATATCGGGCCGCTCGACATCATGGAACGATCTGACGTATCAGCGTGGCTGTTCAAATTCACCGAGCCCGGCTGGAAAAAGCCTGGCCAACCCGTAAGGGTTATCGAAAGCGCGGAGCCGCGATAGCAGGCTGGTCGCTCAAGACGCATGATGCGATCGCGGACGCTTCCCGCGATCGCCATCGAAATCCTCATCGCAGCCCGTGCCTACGACACAAGATGCGCATCGAGATTGACGAGCGACGCGGTGAATATAGTCGGCGTTGGAGCTACCGTGAAATTAAGACAGTCGAAACGCACATCCAGCTTCGTCTGATCGGAGCGCGCCAGCGCAGCCGTGATAAAGAAATGCCCCGCTGACAAATTCGCGCAAAACTCAATGCTGATCTCGCGTTGCTGTCCCGCAACCAAGGGCGGGAGCGGACCTACGCCGTTATTGTTAGTGTCCCAGCCAAACAGATCGAGCCCGCGGGCATCCCGAACGAGAAAGCCGATCTGCAAATCGTCGAAGCTGACTTTCGCCCGCACGGTCATGACCAGACGATAGCGGTTCAGGGTCTCAAGGAAGGTCACCGGACCTCCGCTGACATCCTCGATCCGTACATCGGCAATTTCGGCCTCGTGCAGGCCATAGCGCCGCTCGCGTCCGCTAGCCTGGAGCTCGCTTTGAGCCGTCGTATCGGCACCGGCGGCGATACTGTCGATCAGCTTCGGACCATCCGCGGGATCATCCTCGCGATGATCGTCGACAATGTCCCCAAGAGAGGGCGCCGGCAGTTGCGGGATCGTTGCTGTCGGTGCGGGAGCAAAAAGAAGCTCATGATAGATTTTCCCGACTACGTTGGGGTCGCCGTCTTCTAGCACGCGTCCCTTATCGAGAAGGATGGCACGATCGCAGATCGCAACGATCTGACCGATATTGTGGCTGACCAGAAGGATCGATTTGCCCTGCTCCTTGAAACGGCGAATGCGATCAAAAGACTTGAGCTGAAACCGAGCATCACCGACGCCGAGCGCTTCGTCGATGATGAGAATGTCAGGATCGACGCAGGTCGCGACCGCAAAGGTCAGTCGGGCCTGCATGCCACTCGAATAGGTCCGGAACGGCTGATCGATGAAGTCCCAGAGTTCGGCGAAATCGACGATCTCGTCAAACCGCTGCTTGATCTCGTTCCGCGACAATCCCAGGCACAGGCCACCCAGGAAGACGTTCTCGCGACCGGTATAATCCGGATGGAAGCCGGTTCCCAGCTCCAGAATTGCTGCAATACGGCCCGCGACCACCGCGCTACCGCCGGACGCATCGAGCGTTCCCGCGATGATCCTGAGCAGAGTGCTCTTCCCTGCACCGTTTCGTCCCATCAAACCGACAACGGAACCGGCCGGAACGTCGAACGAAATGTCGGTCAGAGCCTGAAATTCGGTATGACGCACACGACCACTCAACCCTTCGATCAGGAGATCCCGCGGATGCTTCCAGACGCGATAGATCTTGTTGAGGGATTTGACCGAAATGGTTTGGATTGTCACAGCGCATTTCCGAACGTGGGCCGCAAAGAGCGGAAAACACGCCAACCGAGCAACAGAAACACGACGCCCAGGATCGGGCATACGATCCACGCCGCGGGGCGGGTTATCGTGCCTTCATAGAGAGCATCGCGAAAACACCAGATCAGGTAACTGAACGGGCTGCAGTAGAACAGCCTCTCAAGCCAGGCCGGCACCGACGATGGCGGGTACAAAATGGGGTGCAGGAACAGCCCGATCGAGAGCAGCAGGCCCACTACGTCCTTCACATCGCGAAGGAATACTCCGATTCCGGCAAGCGCATATGCGAGGCCCGTCAGCATCACTAGGAAGAACACGACGCAGACAGGCAGCAGGACGAACAATCCGAGCAGGGTCGCATGGCCCGTCACGACCGACAGAATAACGACGACGCTGCCGCAGACCGCAAGCGTCGGAAGTCCCGCAAGCACGATTTTAAATGGCAGTATCTCACTGGGAAACACGATCTGCTTCACCAGATTACTGCTTTGAACGATCGCAACGGGCGCGCGGCTGAGCACTTCGCTCAAGGCTACCCACACCGCCATTCCCGACAGCACGAAAACGGCGTAAGCGGCACCGTCATCCTGCGCGTTCATCCGCACGCGAAAGATGAACAGGAAGGCAAGCACGTTGGCGGCGAAGATTGCCAGCGGAGCGCCGATCGCCCAGGCGAGGCCTAGCGAATTTCCCGAATAACGATCCCGCAGCTCCCGGACAGTCATCTCCCAAATGAGTGCCGGATGACGGCGCATCATGCCGATTACTTCGGTCAATGCCGCAGCATTTCCGCGCATGTCGAGCGCTCGGCTGATCACACTCATTAAGGGCTAGGTCTCCGACAAATACGCCCCGCCTTTAGCAGCAGGTGCCATCGATATCCACCCCGAATTGGCGTGGCAACGGGACCTTCCAGGCGCCCGCTTCGCTCCGTCTGTACGGATGATCCGAGCCTAGGTATGGCACGCGCGCAAAGGCGGCTGCTGTCGCTCGCGACAACCACGCCAGCAAATTGCCAAACAGATCAATGCCTAGGTTCGCTCGCGATTGCGTCCCGCGGAGCGATACGGTATCGAGGGAGCAGGAGGAACCTTATGTCCGCATACGATGTTGGCGGTGGCCGCCTCAGGGGCGTCGACCAAGGCGGCTTGATTGGCTCCGTGATCGCGCATCCGCCGGCCGGCTCCGTCTTCGGGCAACGGCGCCTGCGGATTACCCAGAAGCACCGGGGCGAGGTTGGTCATCCGCTCACCGCAATTTCGGCTGCTGCGAAAGACGGCAGCAACCAGGCCAACGCCCAGCAAGAGAACGCAAACGTGCGAAATGCGCATGCGGCGGCCCTGCTTTGACCTTCGACGCGTCCGATCATGGATCAGACAGCCCCGGGTCCGAGTTTTCTCCGCCCGGAGGGCTTCGACGCGCAATTGAATTGCACGCCCCGAATTCAAGGACTATTATCTTAATTTCTGATTCAAAGCCGGACCCGATCGTGTCGTTGATCGGCCAGGCCTCTCCCGATGCAGAGCTTCGTATCGTCACGCTGAAGCAGTCCCCTGCTGCTGGCGGGGATTCTTCTGCCCTTGTCGCGGACGCCGTTCGTGAATTTGTGAAGACTATGAGTGGGCGGTCCTGGGACCTGATCCTTGACGCAGGCGGCACGGATCTGACGACCCGTTTCGGCTTTGTCTGGGAATTGTCACCCTATCTAACGTCCAACGGCTGCTATGTGCTGGCGGCAAATGCCGCGCAGCGCGGTGGACCATTAGGAGACGAGGTTCTCGACGCGATGTCTCCGATAATGGCCATCGTCCACGGTCGCTACCCATTCGCAACCTCCACGGATACAGGGCTTCGCGCTGCCGATTTGGCGTCTGACCGGTCGGGCGTGAACGAGCACGCCTATTTCGGCATGCTGTTCGATCGGATCGAAATTCTCGATTCCGCTGTGGTGCTTCACCGAACCCCGGCCACGCAGGCTGCGCGGCCCCCGTTCGACTATGCTACCTCGAACCTGTTTCATTGGGCGCAATCCTCAGGCGCCCATGACGTGACTGAACGCATCGAGGCGGAGAGCGGATCGACACGCCCACGATATGGAACCTCTCAGCAACGAAAGATCGCCGCGTTGTCCTCCGAGCTGCATCGCTTGACAGCCGCTTTGGCGCGGCGCGACCGCGATATCCTCGCTCTGGAGGAAGAGCGGAGCCAGCTCGGCGATGCGCTGCGACGCGGGCGTCACGCTTTTCTTCCTCATACTATCGCGCGACGCATTGCAAACACTCCCCGCGCGTTCAAAAATCGGATGCGAGACTGGGGTGCCGCGAAATTCCAGACGCTAATCGCGTCTCCGCGCATCAGAGCGCATTTGCAACGCGTCCGGAATTTGCTTCACTGACCGGATCGTTCCGACAAGATCGCGTTCTGCGTCGATCGCAGATAAGATGGCAACGCCGGTATGGCATTCGGTCGGCTATATGCTATTTGAACTCCACACAAACTTGGCCAAGCGCTTGAACCTATGATGGTACGATATCTTGTAACGGGCGGTGCCGGCTTTATCGGATCCGCTGTTGTGCGAAGGCTGCTTCAAACCGCGGGCAACGAGGTCCTCGTGATCGACAAGCTCACTTATGCCGGCAATCTGGAATCGCTGGCTCCGGTAGCGTCGCACCCGCACTATCGATTCATGCAGGCAGACATCGTCGATGGCGCCGCGATGCGAGGCGCGTTCATGGAATTCTCGCCAGATGTAGTGATGCATCTGGCTGCTGAAAGCCACGTCGACCGTTCGATCGATGGGCCCGGCGAATTCATCCAGACGAATATCGTTGGAACGTTCTCGTTGCTGCAAGCAGCGCTTGCGCATTGGCGTGAGTTGCCGGTTGAGCGCAAGCAGGGATTCCGTTTCCATCACATTTCGACCGACGAAGTATTCGGCTCACTCGGTGCAACCGGCTACTTCACCGAAGAGACGCCGTATCAGCCCAACTCCCCCTACTCCGCCTCCAAGGCCGCATCCGATCATCTCGTACGGGCATGGCACCACACCTACGGCTTGCCCGTGGTAATGACGAATTGTTCGAACAATTACGGGCCGTATCACTTTCCAGAAAAGCTGATCCCGCTGACCATCATCAATGCGCTGGAAGGCAAGCCGCTTCCCGTCTACGGCACGGGCGAGAACATTCGCGACTGGTTGCACGTGGATGATCACGCCGAGGCGTTGATTCAGGTAGCACGACGGGGCGCGCCCGGCCAAAGCTACAATATCGGCGGCCACAACGAGCATACCAATATTTCGGTCGTCAGGGCGATTTGCGCCTTGCTCGACGAGCTTGCACCAGATGCGTCGATCGGCCCGCGCGAAATGCTGATCACATTCGTCA
This sequence comes from Tardiphaga sp. 20_F10_N6_6, assembly GCF_052076045.1. Lineage (NCBI taxonomy): Bacteria > Pseudomonadati > Pseudomonadota > Alphaproteobacteria > Hyphomicrobiales > Nitrobacteraceae > Tardiphaga > Tardiphaga sp. 20_F10_N6_6. The sequence continues at coordinate 6,383,065 of NZ_CP197239.1, read as the reverse complement.
CGGACCGCCCCGGCCACGACGCGCGTTATGCCATCGACGCCGCGAAGATAGCGAAGGAACTCGGCTGGCGACCGTGGCACAGTTTCGAGAGCGGATTGCGTGAGACCGTGCAGTGGTATCTCGACAACAAGACGTGGTGGGAGCGTGTGCGCTCCGGGGTCTATCGAGGCGAGCGGCTCGGCGTCGCCATCTAAAGATACCCGTCATTGATGCAGGAAACGAGATGTTGACCGTTACTCCGACCGCCATTGAGGCCGTCAAGATCATCACGCCTCAGTCCTTCGCTGACTCACGCGGGGTGTTCTGCGAGACTTACAACAGCAGCCGGTTTCAAGAGCACGGCATCGCGCTCGACTTCGTGCAGGACAATCAATCGCGATCCGTCCACGCGGGCACTGTGCGTGGCCTGCACTTCCAGAGTCATCCAGCCGCCCAGAACAAGCTGATCCGCGTGCTGCGCGGCAGCATCTACGATGTTGCAGTCGATTTGCGACGCTCGTCGCCGACCTACGGCAAGTGGGTCGCAGAGACATTGACAGCCGAGGATGGTCGGCAATTGCTTGTGCCCGTCGGCTTCGCGCATGGCTTCTGCACCCTCGAACCGGATACCCATGTCCTGTACAAGGTGACAGGCTACTATTCGCCGGCCAACGATCTTGGCGTCGCGTGGGACGATCCCGACTTTGGGATCGACTGGCCGGTGTCGCCGGACAAGGCCATGCTGTCCGACAAGGATGCGGGATTGCCCCCCTTCAAGTCGCTTCCGACCTATTTCGAGTAAGACCTCATGCGGATAGCAATCACCGGACGAAACGGGCAGGTGGCGCTGTCTCTGCTTGAGCGGGCGGCTGCTACAGTGCTCGACGTCGCGACAATCGCACGGCCGGACGTCGATTTGACGCGGCCGAGCGAGATTGAACCGGCTCTGGTCGCACTCGCCCCGCAGGTCGTGGTCAGCGCGGCTGCCTACACCGCCGTAGATCTCGCCGAAAGTGAACCCGACCTCGCTTACGCCGTCAATGTCGAGGGAGCCGCCGCGGTCGCGCGCGCGGCCAGCCGGCTTGGCATTCCCATCGTCCACCTATCGACGGATTATGTCTTCGACGGCACGCTGAATCGCCCCTACCGCGAAGACGATGCAACAGGCCCGCTGGGCATATATGGACAAAGCAAGCTGGACGGTGAGCGTGCCATCGTTTTGGCGAACGACGACCACGCCATTCTGCGCACGGCCTGGGTTTATAGCCCTTTCGGCAAGAATTTCGTACGCACGATGCTCTCGCTGGCCGGCAAAAGCGACGAGATCAAGGTCGTCAGCGACCAGTCGGGAACCCCGACAAACGCGCTGGATATCGCGGACGGTATCATTGCCGTCGCACGAAATCTCGTTCGGAAGCCGTCGGCTGCGGAATTGCGCGGCAAGTTCCATATGACAAGCGCAGGCGAAACCACGTGGGCTGGCTTTGCCGAGGCGGTCTTTGAGGTGTCTGCCGCGGCAGGTGGCCCGTCCGCGCGCGTCAAGCCGATCCCGACGTCAGCCTACCCCACACCGGCAAAGCGGCCCGCCAATTCAAGGCTGGACAACAGCAAGCTGTTTAAGGTTCATGGCGTTCGCCTTCCGGAATGGCGCCAATCGCTGCCCTATACGGTTGAGCGCCTGCTAACGCAGGGTTTTTCAAAGACATAGCCGGTAGGAACAGCCAGTCATGGGTTCGATCAGTAAAGGCATCATTCTGGCCGGTGGTAGCGGCACACGGCTGCATCCGATGACCCTCGCCGCCTCCAAACAGTTGCTGCCGATCTACGACAAACCGCTGATCTATTATCCGCTCTCCACCCTGATGATGGCAGGCATCCGCGACATCCTGATTATCTCGACACCGGTCGATCTCCCCAAATTCCAGTATCTGCTCGGCGATGGCTCGAAATGGGGCATGTCATTCAGCTATGCTGAACAGCCGAGCCCCGACGGGCTGGCCCAAGCCTATATCATCGGCGCTGATTTCGTTGCGGGACAGTCGTCAGCATTGGTGCTTGGCGACAACCTGTTCTACGGCCACGACCTGATCCCACTGCTCCAGAATGCGCGCAAGCACGCCGCAGGCGCGACGGTCTTCTCTTATCACGTCAGTGACCCACAGAGTTACGGCGTGGTCGAATTCGACGCCAACAATCGTGTCCTCTCGATTGAGGAAAAGCCGCAGCAGCCGCGTTCGAACTGGGCAGTAACGGGGCTCTACTTCTACGACGGAAGCGTGGTCGATATTGCAGCCAATCTGAAGCCTTCCGCGCGCGGCGAACTCGAAATCACTGATGTCAACCGAGCCTATCTGGAACGCGGACAGCTGCATGTCGAGAAGATGGGCCGTGGATTTGCCTGGCTCGATACCGGGACTCCGGACAGCCTGCTCGAAGCCGCGGAATTCGTCCGCGTCCTCGAAAAACGCCAAGGCTTCAAGATCTGCTGCCCCGAAGAGATCGCCTTCCATCTCGGCTGGATCACTGCCAGCGAGCTTGAGCAGTTGGGCAAGCCCATCGCCAAGGGAGCCTATGGGCAATACCTGCTAAGGATCGCCCGTGAAGGCAGTACGCCGAGCAGCATACAGCTCCGTTTGTCGTAGAACCCGCCTGGTAATACACTAGCGAATTCACCGGAACGACCATTGACGACAGAAAACGCCCAGAGCTTCCAGCAGCATGTTTTGACGGCCAAGCTAAAGTCGTTCGTGCAACTCGTTCTTGCGCCGTTCATCGTGGCCCACGACATGGTGATCGAATTCGCAGCACGTCTGCTGCGGCGCGGATCGTTGCTACGCGAGCGCATTCCCGGGGACGATCCCCTCAGCCGATCCCGCAAGGCCGCAGTGTATGTTCACTTTGATCCTCAGGGAACCATTCACGACTACGTCCTGCATCAGCTCCGCGAACTTGTTGCAGCCGGTTTTCGCGTCACCTTCGTCTCGAATGCGCCGGTGTTTCCGGCCACCAGCCGAACGGCTGTCAGTTCATTCTGCAAGGACATCATCTGGCGCTTCAACACAGGTTATGATTTTGGCGCCTACAAGGACGGTATCGCTTCGCTTGGCGATCTCGATGACATGGACGCCTTGCTGATGATGAATGACAGCATTTACGGCCCGTTCTGGCCTCTCGGTGAGATGCTCTCGGCGATCGACCAGTCCAAATATGACTTCTGGGGCATCGTGGATTCCTGGGAGCAACAACGCTATCACTTGCAGACGTTCTTCATTGTGTTTTTCACCAACGCATTGAAGTCCTCTGCCTTCAAGACGTTCTGGCGCACGCTGCCCTACGTCAACAACAAGCGATGGGTGATCCGCAACGGCGAGACCCGGCTGACGCAAGTTCTTGGACGACAGCACCTGCGGTCCGGCGCCCTGGCAAACTATTGGGCGGTCGCCGAAACGATGAAAGACCGGTTGGCCGCCTCGGTATCGATGGGACGCCCCGCTTCTGATCAGGCTTTTCTCGCGCATCTTCACATGCTGCTGCTGACCGGCCGACCGATCAATCCGATGCATTTCTACTGGGATGTGCTGATTTCAGACTACAAATGCCCGTTCATCAAACGAGAGCTCCTCAAGGCGAACCCGGCGGGCATTTCAACCGTGTCGAAATGGCCCGACGTGATCACATCAAACAGCTCCTACGACGTGTCACTGATCGAGCGACACCTCAAACGCTAGATCGCAGGCTAGAGGCGGCCGAACAGCGCACCGACAAACAGGCCGATATTCTCGACAGTGCTTTGCCGATAGACACCCGACCGGCGGATCAGATACAGCCGCCGCAGCAGCGACGCCCGGCGGGCAGTGATAAAGTCATCGAGCGTTGCGGCATTGACCGATGTGAACGACGCCCGCATTCTGTCGAGCAGCTTGAGGTTCACGTCATTCCACATCACGACGCGGCCATTGGCAAAGGCCGCCATTCGGATCAGCCGCGCGCGAAGTCCAATATTCGACCCGACCAAATTGTTGCCATGCTGTCGATACTTCAGGCTTGGCCACGGATCGTAGTGAGCAAGCCCACCAACTCCCGTCACCACCTGATACGTCCACCAATCATGAGAGACCATTGCAGCATCTTCCGGCGTCGCACGCAGGATAGTCAGCGCCGCACGGTTGAACACCATAGTGTTGCCTCCGCCGATGTTCTGAACCAGCGCATTGTGGAAGAGCGGCGGTCGCGTGAAAAGCGGTGAGAAGCCGGCGGACGTCCCATCGCCTTCGATCAGCTCTGTGCGGCTGAAGTAAAGTGCCGGTAGATCGATAGACCGGGTCCGGAACCAGTCCACCGCTTTGGCCAGCTTTTCCGGAAACCACACGTCGTCCTGATCGCTATAAGCGAACAGGTCTCCTGCGATGTCGGCGTTGCGCACCAATGAAACGAAGTTCTGCCAAAAGCCCTTCTGTGGCCCGGCAAGGATGGTCACACGCTGGGATATGGATCTTGCGAACTCCTGAATGAGTTCAACGGTTACGTCCGTCGATCCGTCATCGGAGACCAGCAATTCCCAGTTCGAATATATTTGCAACCGATAGGACTCAAGCTGTTCCGGGAGGAATTGAGCGCCGTTTCGAGTGGCAAGCAGAATGATAACTTTCGGCTGGCTGGACGGCAATTTGGCAGAATTCCTTATTGGCGGAGATGATCGCGGCGCGGCAAACGTCGGCGGCGGGTGATTCTTAGACCATTTTGAGCGACAGGGAAATCGGACGATCCAGAGTACCGTTGGCTGTTTAGAGCTTGCCGTCGAATCTGGGTTGGAAGCCACGCGGTCTCCAGCGGAAATCCCGTATCGCAGCGGATGCGTCGAACGTCATGTCCTTGGCCATTCTATTGCCCATGGCGACATTCGTATGCGGAAGCAGCGGCTTCGCTAGGGTGAAAGCGATTTTCCAGAGCAACGGGGGGACCGAAACAATTCGTCGCGCCTTGCCGAGCGCATCGAATATTCGGCCGACCATCTCGCGATAGCTAAGAATCTCGCCACCTGGCACCGCATAGATTCGATTCATGGCCGCTGAACTGCCTGCAGCAGCAATCGCACCGATCGCCAGATCTTCCGCATGCACCGGCTGCCGTAGTCCGGCGCCGCTCCCCATCAGTGGCAGAAATCCAAAGCGCTTGATCAATCGGGCAAGCCGCGAAACGTTGCCATCTCTGCCCTCGGCATAGATCACCGTCGGGCGTAGGATCGTCCATTCAATACCAAGCTTCTCGCAAACCGCGCCAAGGCGACATTCGCCATCGGCCAACCGCTGCAGCAATTCCCGCTCTGACGGAATCTCCGAATTGATCTTGGTCACGATGCTGGTCGAGGTAAAGGCCACCACGCGCTTCAGCGACGGCGTGGCGATCTGCGGCAGGGCTTTCGCTAGCAATCCGATCTCAACCGTGCAGTACAACGTCTTAACGGCGGGAACTTGTAGCGCAGCAGGGACCGCCAGATCTCCCTGCAGCCAATCCACACCAGCGCTTTGCCGCGGCTGGCGGGAGAGCGCTTGTGGACGCTGCCCCGAGCGCACAAGCTGCTCCACGATATAGCCACCGACAATGCCGGAAGCGCCGATCACCAGACTTTCCATATTCGATCCCACCGCTTGGCGCGTAGCCGCAACCATAGCAGTCCGCAACCACACGAGATCTAGTCGATCCCGTCGCGCAGGGCTATCGATCAGTCGCCTCCGTTTGCACCGGGCCAGCGACCGGGCTCCGGTTAGAACGAGCGACACCAGCGCGAGCAATGGATGCATTCGGACGGCCCGGGACGACGCCTGCGACTGAACAAACTCGCCATGCAGGACATCCGCCCGAAGGGCATCACCCGCATGGCCCATGTGCGGCCGACAGTGAAACGATCAGTCCGCAAGTGATACCTTCAAACATACGCAAAAATCAAAATAATTCCTGATTGTTCAACCAGTTAGGCCACGGGCCGAGCACCGACGCGAGTTCGCGAGGCAGCTATGGCATCCCGGTCACATGGATTTTCACGCAGCCTACCAGCGATGCACGCCTCGCCAGCCACGGGAGGCATGACAAGCTTGTCGGTTTGCGCGAAAGGTAAGAGGACCTTCCCGACCCCACGGCACCACCGGAGCCCTCTGAATGCCCTTCCCGCGCGCCTCGCAGGCCCTCTCCCGCTTTACCGTGCTCGACCTCACCCGGATCCGCTCGGGCCCGACGGCGGTGCGGCAGTTCGCGGATTGGGGGGCCAATGTCATCAAGATCGACGCACTGAGCGATGACGCAGGTTCCGAGCAGCCCGGCGGCCCGCGGCAGGGCTCGGACTTCCAGAACCTGCACCGCAACAAGCGGGCCATGACCCTGAACCTGAAGGACCCGCGCGGTCTCGCGGTGTTCAAGCGGCTGGTCGAGAAAGCGGATGTCGTGGTCGAGAATTTCCGACCGGACGTGAAGACCCGGCTTGGCATCGATTATGAGAGCCTGAAGGCGATCAATCCCGGCATCGTCTACGGCAGCATTTCCGGCTTTGGCCAGGACGGCCCGTATCACAAGCGGCCGGGCTTCGATCAGATCGCTCAGGGCATGGGCGGCCTGATGTCCATTACAGGCGCCCCCGGCGAGGGCCCGATGCGGGTCGGCATTCCCGTGGCCGATCTCACCGCCGGGCTGTTCTGCGCGCTGGGCGTCCTTACAGCGCTGCTGGAGCGCGACGTCTCCGGGCAGGGCCAGTGGGTCCAGACCTCGCTGCTGCAGGCGCAGATCTTCATGCTGGATTTCCAGGCCGCCCGCTGGCTGATGGAGCAGGACGTGCCCAAACAGGCCGGCAACAACCACCCGACCAGCATTCCCACCGGCGTGTTCAAGACGTCCGACGGTTACATCAACATCGCCACCACCGGCGGCAAGATCTGGGAGCGCTGCGCCCAGGCCATCGGCGCCCCCGAACTGATCACCCATCCCGATTATGCCACCGGCCCTGCCCGCTCGAAGAACCGCGTCGCCCTCAACGCCGCGATCAGCGCCTGCACCGAAAAGCGCACCACCGAGGAATGGGTCAGCGACCTCAATGCCGCCGGCGTGCCCTGTGGTCCGATCTACTCCGTCGACCAGATGTTCGCCGATGCGCAGGTCAAGCATCTGGGCCTCGCGCAGGACGTTCCCAACGACCAGAACCGCAAGATCACGCTGGTCGCTCAGCCATTCACGCTGTCACGCACGCCGAGCCACATGGCCGCTCGGCCGCCGGAAGTCGGCGAGCAGACTGAGGAGCTACTCGCCGAATTTGGCTTCGGTGCCGAAGAGATCGCCGAACTGCGACGAGGCAAGGTGGTCTGAGGCCACGAGCTTTCAAATACTGTGAAAATTAACGCCAGATGCTGCATTGATCGGGAGCACATCTTCGTCCAGGCGCAGTCGATCGGAAATCGTGCTGCGCCTCGAACCCGCAGGAAGGCTCCATGACCGCACCGCACCGCGTGGCTATCCTGATCCCCTGCTTCAATGAAGAGGTCGCAGTCGCAACAGTCGTGAACGACTTCCGCAGGGCGCTGCCCGCCGCCACGATTTATGTCTACGACAACAACTCGACAGATCGCACGTGCGAAGTAGCCTCGCAGGCGGGCGCGGTTGTTCGCAGCGAGCCGCGTCAAGGCAAGGGTCATGTCGTCCGCCGCATGTTCGGTGACGTCGATGCCGATGTCTACGTTCTCGTCGATGGCGATGCGACCTACGACGCGACATCCGCACCAGCTATGATCGATGCGCTGTTAAACGATCGCCTCGACATGGTGGTGGGCCGCCGCATTGAGCAGCAGGTTACCGCCTATCGCCTTGGCCACCGCACCGGCAACTCACTGCTCACCGGCTTTCTGTCAATGACGTTCGGTCAAAATTTCAAGGATGTGCTGTCAGGCTATCGCGTATTCTCGAGACGCTTTGTCAAATCCTTCCCCGTGCTGTCCGATGGCTTTGAGATCGAGACCGAACTGAGCGTTCATGCGCTACAGCTCGCACTACCGGTCGCTGAAATCGAGACGCCGTATTTCGCGCGACCGCAGGGCTCCATCAGCAAGCTCAACACGTGGAAGGATGGCTTCCGGATCCTCGGCACCATCATGAAGCTCTATCGTTCGGAAAAGCCGCTGCGCTTCTTCGGCACAATTGGCCTGTTTTTCGGCATCGTCTCCGTCGGCCTCGCGATTCCCATCACCGTCACCTATCTGGAAACGGGGTTGGTGCCTCGGCTACCCACCGCCGTGCTCTCGACTGGCCTGATGATCGTCGGCGTGCTCTCATTTTCGTCGGGCCTCGTGCTCGACACGGTCACCCGCGGACGCCGCGAGATAAAGCTGCTGGCATATCTCGCGCAGCCGTCATTGCCGGACTAGGCCTCCATCCAGCTAGGCGCGAGCCCGACTTACGTCGTCACCGGCGTCGGCCGCCAGATGCGTGCAGCGGCCGTAAAGGCACGATCGATCAGTGGCCAGAACAGCAGCGTAATCGCCAGCGTGGTGATGGTGCCGACGAGGCCATTGGACCAAAACACACCGACACTACCGCCGGAGCCGATCATGGCGAGGCGGAACGCATCCTCGGCGCGGCTGCCGAGCACCAGCGCCAGCGTGAATGGCGCCAGCGGAATGCCGATCTTCTTGAAGACATAGCCGACCACGCCGAAGCCCAGCATCAGCCAGATGTCGAACATCGCGTTCTGAATCGCATAGGCGCCGATGGCGCAGGACACCACGATCATCGGCGCCACGGCCGCAAACGGCACCCGCAGGATCGAGGCGAAGACGGGCACGGTCGTCAGCACGATGACGAGACCGACCACATTGCCGAGATACATCGAGGCGATCAGGCCCCAGACGAAATCCTTGTGCTCGACGAACAGCAGCGGCCCCGGATTGAGCCCCCACACCATCAGGCCGCCGAGCAGGATCGCCGCGGTGCCTGAACCGGGAATGCCGAGCGCCAGCATCGGCAGCAGCGCCGCGGTGCCTGACGCGTGCGCCGCGGTCTCCGGCGCGAATACGCCTTCGATGCGCCCCTTGCCGAAGCTTTCGGGATCCTTGGAGAAGCGCTTGGCGAGGTTGTAGCCCATGAAGGACGCCGCAATGGCACCGCCCGGCGTGATGCCGAGCCAGCAGCCGATCACCGACGAACGCAGCAGCGTCACCCAGTATTTCGGCAGGTCCATCCAGACCTTGAGCACCGTGCGCAGGCTGATCTTGGCGGCATGGCCGCGCAGCGCGAGGCGTTCTTCCATGGTCAACAGAATTTCGCTGATGCCGAACAGGCCGATCACCGCGACGAGGAAGTTGATACCGCGCAGGAGATTGTCCGAGCCGAAGGTCATGCGCAGATTGCCCGAGACCGTGTCCATGCCGATGCCGGCGATCAGCAGGCCCAGCGCCATCGAGATGACGGTCTTATGCTTGGCCTCGCGGCCGAGACCGACGAAGGAGCAGAAGGTCAGAAGATAGACCGCAAAGAATTCCGGCGGCCCGAATTTCAGCGCGAAGGATGAGATCATTGGCGCCAGGAATGTGATCAGCATCACCGCCACCAGCGACCCGATGAAGGACGAGGTAAACGCCGCTGTCAGTGCTTCCGCGGCCTTGCCCTGCTGCGCCATCGGATAGCCGTCGAAGGTCGTGGCCACCGACCACGCCTCGCCGGGGATGTTGAACAGGATCGAGGTGATGGCGCCGCCGAACAGCGCGCCCCAATAGATGCAGGACAGCATCACGATGGCCGAGGTCGGGTCCATGGTGAAGGTCAGCGGCAACAGAATGGCGACGCCGTTGGGGCCGCCGAGGCCCGGCAGCACGCCGACAAAGATGCCAAGCACGAGACCGACGACCATCAGCGAGATGATCTTCCAGGTCATCAGCACGGCAAAGCCGTGCATCAACAGTCCGAACGCTTCCATTTCAGTAGTCCTAGCGACCGAGAGCCGATTCGATCGGCCCCTTCGGCATGATGACGTCGAAGGCGACATCGAAGGTGACGAACATGATCGCGGTGAACACGAAGGCGGTGAGCAGCGACTTCCACAGCGCGATCTTGCCGACCATGCGCATGAAGCCGGCGATCAGCACGAAACTCGCGACATAGATGCCGAGAAACTGCGTGCCGAGACAAAACAGTGCGGTGGGAATGAACACCAGCGCCACGCGCCGCAATTGTGCGCGGGTGACGAAAGTGTCGGAACCGCCACTGCGGGCGAAGAACGTCGTGATCAGCCCGTAAAGGCTGGCGCCGCCGAGAATGACCGAGAGATAGAATGGGAAATAGCCGGGCTGAGGCCCGGTGGAATCCCAGGCGATGCCGGTGCGCCAGTTGTCAAAGCCAAGCACGATGGCCAGTGCCAGCAGGACCAGCGAGACGATGATCTCGATGGTGCGCGTGCTGACGACGGAGGGCGAGTCGTCCTCCGGAGCGGTCGGATCTTCGACGATGATTTCGAGGTCGGTGTTGGACATTGGGTCTCGCAGATGGGAGCTAGCGGAATGATGTGGTGCTAACCTCTCCCCGCTCCCGTGCACAGCGGAGCTGTGCTAGGCGGGGAGAGGTCGAAGCCTGAGCGAAGCGACGGCTTCGGGTGAGGGACGAGGCACGAACGCAAAGCAAATCGCCGAGCCTGCGGATCGAAGAGCCCCTCACCCCACCCCTCTCCCCGCAAGGGCGGGGCGAGGGAGAAGAGACGTCGCTTCGCAGTTACTTACTTCGCCACGAATCCCGCTTCGGTCATCAGCGATTTGTTGAGTGCATCGTCCTCTTCGAGGAACTTGAGCATCTCCGGCCCCTTCAGGAAGATCGGCTTCAGCGCCTGCTTCTCCATGTAGTCCTTGTATTCGGCCGTCTTGGTCACCTTCTCGAACAGGTCGACATAGAAAGCCTGCTGCTCGGGCGTCACCTTGCCGGGCAGGAACATGGCGCGCAGCATCAGATACTGCACGTCGAGGCCCTCTTCCTTGCAGGTCGGGATATCGTTCCACGACTGCGTCTCGGTGACCTTGGTCTTGTAGGAGATGCGTTCCTTGTCGAACACGCAGAGCGCGCGCACCTGACCGGCGCGCCAGACTTCGAGATTCTCGCTGGGGTTATTGACGTTGGCTTCGGTGTGATTGCCAACCAGCTGCGTCGCCGCCTCGCCGCCCGACTTGTAGGGCAGATAGGAAAACTTGGCGCCAGTCTGCTTTTCCATGAACACCGTCAGCACATGGTCTTCACGCTTGGATCCGGTGCCGCCCATCTTGAACGGCGACGATGCAGCCTTGGCCGCCGCGATGAATTCCTTCACCGTCTTGGCGCCACCCGCATTGTCCCACAGCACGAACTGGTCCATTGCGACGACGGACACCGGCGTCAGGTCGCGCCAGTTGAACGGAATCTTGGCCGACAGCGGCAGCATGTAGATCAGGGAATAGGCGATCAGCACCTTGTTGGCGTCACCGTCGCTAGACTTCATGTAAATCAGCGCTTCGGCGCCGGAGGCCCCGCCCTTCAGCGACACCACCACCGGCGCCTTCATCAAATTGTTCTTCTGGATGGCAGCCTGCATCATGCGCGCCATCTGGTCGGAGGCGCCGCCGGCGCCCGCTGCAACGACGATTTCGACGGGCTTCGTGGGCTCCCAGGCCATGGCCGGCGACGTGGCCGACGAGAGGATGGGCGCGCTGGCGAGCACGGCTGCAAGCGCAGCTGTGGCCCTAATCGACTTGGACATTGGTTTCTTCCCTGTAGAGATCGGCAGACATTGGACGCCCGCCATTTTCATTGGTTCTATTGTGCGGGGTATTGACCGTGACTTCAAGCATGTCCCGCGCATGCGAAGGCCGACTTTGGTCAGGGACCGGCACCCTGTTCAGCTGTCGGGCGGCGGAATGAGGTGATTGCCCGAGACCGCCGCCCGGCCTTGATCTCGCCCGTTATTTGCCCTGCCAGTTCGGCTTGCGCTTGTTCAGGAAGGCATCCATGCCCTCGCGGAAATCCTCGCTCATATAGGCCTTGAGCACGAGATCCTTGCCCTCCTCGCGGGTCAGGGTCGGGCGCAGGCGGCGCACAGCTTCCTTGGTCACTTCGAGGGTGATCGGCGCGTGGTTGGCCACCAGTTGCGCGAGTTCCAGCGCGCGGCGCTGCAGCGTCTCGACATCGGGCACGATCTCGTTGATCAGACCCAGCGTCAGCGCCTCGTCAGCCTCGATGAGGCGGGCAGTGAAGATCATGTCCTTGGTGCGGGCCGGTCCGACCAGCGCCATCACGCGGCTGATATTGGACATCGACAAGCAATTGCCGAGGGTGCGGGCAATCGGGAAGCCCATGCGCGTGGCAGCCGTACCGATACGCAGGTCGCAGCAGGCGGCAATGCCGGCGCCGCCGCCGGTGCAGGCGCCGGCGATCGCGGCAATGGTCGGCACCCGGCAGGTCTCCAGCGCGGTGAGCACGCGGTCGATCCGCGCTTCGTAATCGAGCGCATCCTGCGCCGTCTTGAATTCGCGGAATTGCGAGATGTCGGTGCCCGAGGCAAAAGCCTTGTCGCCGGCGCCGGTCAGGATGATCGCCTTGATCGAGCGGTCCTCATTGGCCGCCTGACAGATCTCTGCCATCCGCTCGTACATCGAGAACAGCATGGCATTACGCGCCTGCGGGCGATTGAAAGTGATCTTCGCGATCCCGTTCTCGACGGAATACAGCAGGTCTTCATTGGCAGGCGTTGGCGCATTCATGTGATTCGTCCTCTGGTGCAGCGTTCCGCCGCAACATGTTGAAAAGGCTGGAGCGATTATGCTCCAGCCTCCAGTAGATTGTTAGGCCTCAAAGACGGGAATTCGTGCGCTTTAAGCCACCGCCGCCTTGGTCATCGGCACTACGCTTTTGCCGGTCAGCACATCCATCGCTGCCATCACGCCGCCAGCGCGGTGCGGGACCTTGGCGAGTTCGAGACCCATCTCGACGCCGGACAGTGTGCCCATCAGCATCAGATCGTTGAAGTGGCCGATATGGCCGATGCGGAAGATCTTGCCCTTCCACTTGTTGAGGCCGGTGCCGAGCGACATGTCGAAGTTTTCGAGCACCACCTTGCGGAACACGTCGGCGTCATGCCCTTCCGGCATCAGCACGGCGGTCAGTGCCGGCGAGTGATCATGTGACTCAATCGAGACCGTCTCGAGACCCCAGGCCTTGACGGCTGCACGGGCGGCGGCGCCATGGCGCTTGTGGCGCGCGAACACGTTGTCGAGCCCCTCCTCCTCCAGCATCGCCACGCCTTCCTTCAGCGCATAGAGCAGATTGGTCGCGGGCGTATAGGGCCAGGAGCCGAGCTTGTTGGCGGCGATGATTTCGGCCCAGTCCCAATAGGACCGGAACGAGCTGTTGGCCTTGGAGGCGGCCAGCGCCTTGTCGGACACGGCGTTGAAGCCGAGGCCCGGCGGCAGCATCAGGCCCTTCTGCGAACCGGCGACAGAGACGTCGATGCCCCAGGCGTCATGTTCGTATTCGAGCGAGCCGAGGCCGGAGACGGTGTCGACCATCAGCAGCGCCGGGTGCTTCACCCGGTCGAGCAGCTTGCGGACGTCCTGCGGATGGGTGACGCAACCGGTCGAGGTCTCGTTATGGACGATCATCACCGCCTTGATGGCGTGCGACTTGTCCGCAGCGAGACGCTTCTCGATCTCGGCGAGATCGGCGCCGTGGCGCCAGTCGCCCGGCACGAAATCGATACCGAGCTTGAACTTCTCGGCAAGACCCCGCCATAGCGTGGCGAACTGGCCGGTCTCGGCCATCAGCACCTTGTCGCCCGGCGACAGCGTATTGACGATAGCGGCTTCCCAGGCGCCCGTGCCCGAGGAGGGATAAATGATGACCGGCTGCTTGGTCCGGAATACACGCTGCATCGCAGCAATGACATGGAGACCGAGCTCGGCGAATTCGGGACCGCGATGGTCCAGCGTGGGCATATCCATCGCCCGCAGCACCCGGTCGGGTACGTTGGTCGGGCCAGGAATCTGCAGGAAATGCCTTCCGGTGTGCACGGTCATGTCTCGTCCTTCCCAGGGAGTCCATTTTTATTGAAACGCCCGGATAGCACCTTTCAAACGGCTTGTCCCGCGTCTGGTATACCAGAGCGCTGAAGAAAAGCGTGGGGCAGCCATGAGGATTTCTTATCCCTCCCGTATCCCCTCCTTGCCACCGCCGGAGCACAGCACCTCCGGGTTGCCAAGCCGGAATCCGGATGCAAGACAGGGCGATAGAGGGATAAGGCTGGAATCCATGACGAAGGCGGCAATCATTCGGAGCACGGCTGCAGACAGCGCGCTGGCGGCAAAGCTCGCGCGTGAAGTCTCCGGCGACGTGTTCTTCGACCCGTTCAATCGCGGCCGTTATGCCACCGATGCCTCGTTCTACCAGATCGTTCCGTTCGGCGTGGTCGTTCCGCGCACCATCAACGAGGCGCTGCGCGCGCTGGCGATCTGCCGGGACGATGGCCGCATCGTCACGCCGCGCGGCGGCGGCACCTCGCAATGTGGACAGACCGTCAATGACGGCATCGTCATTGACCTCTCCAAACATCTCAACAAGCTCATCTCGCTCGACGTCGAGAACCGCACCTGCATCGTCGAGCCTGGCATCGTGCTCGACGATCTCAACCGGCAGCTGAAGAAACACGGACTGTGGTTTCCGGTGGATGTCTCCACCGCGTCGCGCGCCACCATCGGCGGCATGGCCGGCAACAATTCCTGCGGTGGCCGTTCGCTGCGCTATGGCACCATGCGCGACAATACGATTGCAATGGATGCTGCGCTGGCGGATGGCAACCTGCTGAATTTCGGCGAAGTAAATTCCGGGGACGATGCGCCTGCCCTGTTTCGCGACATGCTGGCGCTCGGCGAGCGCGAAGCGACCGAGATCGCGGAACGCTTTCCGCAGGTGCAGCGCCGTGTCGGCGGATACAATCTCGATGCGCTGACGCCGCGCAACACCGCCAACAACCTGGCGCATCTCCTCGTGGGCTCCGAAGGCACCCTCGCCTTCACCACACAGGTCGAACTCAAGCTGTGGCCGCTCATCGGCAGCAAGGCGCTCGGTGTCTGCCACTTTGGCAGCTTTTACGAGGCCATGGATGCGACCCAGCATCTGGTCAAGCTCAAGCCCATCGCCGTCGAACTCGTCGACCGAACCATGATCGCACTCGGCCGCGACATCGCGATGTTCCAGCCGATCATCAAGAGTGCCGTGCGCGGCGATCCGGATGCACTCCTGATCGTCGAATTCGCGGAAGAGGATCAGGCCGCTAATGCCGCCAAGCTGAAAGAGCTGGGTGCGTTGATGGGCGATCTCGGCTTTGGCTGGAACAACCCGGCGCGCAAATGGGGCGGCGTCGTCGACGTCACCGAGCCAGCGCTTCAGGCGGGTATTGCCGAGTTTCGCGCGGCCGGCCTTAACGTCATGATGTCGATGAAACAGGACGGCAAGCCGGTCTCCTTCATCGAGGACTGCGCGGTGCCGCTGCCGCATCTGGCCGACTATACCGAGCGCCTGTCCGCGATCTTCAGGAAGCACGACACCACCGGCACCATGTATGCGCACGCTTCCGAAGGCTGCCTTCATGTTCGCCCGGTGTTGAACCTGAAGCTCGACAAGGACGTCAAGGCGATGCGCGCCATCGCCGAAGAAGCCTTCGCGATGGTCAGGGAATACAAGGGCTCGCACTCCGGCGAGCACGGCGACGGACTCGTGCGCTCGGAATTCCACGCCGAAATGTTCGGCGAGCGCATCATCAGCGACTTTGCCGAAGTGAAGCATCGCTTCGATCCGCAGAATATTCTCAATCCCGGCAAGATCGTCGATCCGCCCAAGATGGACGATCGTTCGCTGTTTCGTTACACGCCGGACTATCGCGTCGGCGAATTGAAGACCGCGCTCGACTGGTCCGCATGGCCCGGCGCTGGCGGCGGTTTTCAGGGCGCCATCGAGATGTGCAACAACAACGGCACATGCCGGAAGTTAGAAGGCGGCGTGATGTGCCCGTCCTATCGCGCGACGCGCGATGAGAAGGATGTCACCCGCGGCCGTGCCAACACGCTGCGGCTGGCAATCTCCGGCCAACTTGGCCCGGATGCGCTGACGTCGGATGCCATGGCCGACACGATGAAACTTTGCGTGTCGTGCAAGGCCTGCCGCCATGAATGCCCGACCGGCGTCGATATGGCCAAGATGAAGATCGAGGTTCTGTCCGCACGCGTCGCGAAACATGGTCTCACCCTGCGCGATCGCCTCGTCGGCTATCTGCCGCGCTATGCTGCACTGGCCGCACGCGCTGCGCCGCTTGCGAATTTGCGCAACAGGAGCCCGCTGCTGCGCAATCTGCTGGAACGCTATGCGGGCATCAGCGCCAAGCGCAGCCTGCCGGAATGGCGCAGCGACGTGTTTCACAGCGACGCCGAAGCCGTCGGCCCCGCCGATGGCCGCGAGGTCGTGCTGTTCGCCGACACCTTCAACCGCGCCTATGAGCGCGAGAACCTCGACGACGCACTGCGCGTGCTCACCGCCGGTGGCTATCGCGTGCATCTGCCGAAGCCGGTGGATCGCAGCAGTCGTGCCCTGTGCTGCGGCCGTACCTTCCTTTCGGCAGGCCTAATCGATCAGGCCCGCGCCGAACTCGACCGTCTCGTCGCCACCTATGCGCCCTTCGCGGCACGCGGCGTCCCCATCGTCGGCCTGGAACCGAGTTGCCTGCTGACGCTACGCGATGAATTACTGTCGCTACGTTCCGACGAGATGGCCAGGAGCGTCAGCGCGCACGCCATGTTGTTCGAGGAATTCCTGGTCCGCGAAGCCGAGGCCGGTCGGCTGCAACTGCCGCTGAAGCCGATCGCGCCGAAGGCGATAGTGCATGGCCACTGCCATCAAAAGTCATTCGGTGCGTTCAAGCCGGTCGAACAGGCCTTGCGCCTGATCCCGGATCTGAAGGTCGAGACCATCGAATCCAGTTGCTGCGGCATGGCGGGCGCGTTCGGCTATGGTGCCGACACCTACGACGTCTCGATCCAGATGGCCGAAGCGTCCTTGCTACCCGCCGTGCGCAAGGCCGACGCCGATACGCTGATCGTCGCCGACGGCACATCCTGCCGGCATCAGATCGCTGATGGCGCCTCGCGCCATGCGTTGCATGTCGCGCGCGTGCTGGCGATGAGCCTCGACGGCGCTGCAACAAACGTCCATTCTTCCACGCTCAACTAGGAAACAACCGACATGGCCGACCTCACCCTCGACGTAGCCCGCAAGATTCTCGACGCCTCGCTCGCCAAGGTGATCGAGATGAAGTTCAAGCCGATGGTCATCACCGTGCTCGACGCCCGCGGCTGCGTAAAGGCCACCATCGCGCAGGATGGCACCAGCCTGATGCGCGGCGAAGTCGCCCACGGAAAAGCCTATGGCGCATTGGCCATGGGGCTCGGCTCGAGGGCTTTGCTCAAGCGTGCCGAGGAACAGCCGTTCTTCATCGATGCCGTGAATACCATGGCGCGCGGCGCGCTGATCCCGGTGCCGGGCGGCGTTCTCATTCATGACGCATCGGGCAGCCTGCTCGGTGCCATCGGCATCTCCGGCGATACATCGGACAATGACGAGATCGCAGCCGTCGCGGGCATCGAGGCGGCCGGCCTCAAGGCCTCGACCGGCTAGATCGACGTTGACTCAGCCACCGCATCCCCCGATCGACGACAGCGCGCTCCGCTCGCTGATCGACCGTATCGGGGATGCGCATGTGAAGGCACGGCTGGAGATCGAGACCCATCGCGATCACCAGCTGTTCGGCCAGGGCCGCTTGTTCTTCAATCTGGAGAACTGGCTCACCGCACCACCGATCGTCCGCACCGTGCTGCAACTCGCCGGCCTCTATGGCCGCGCCCGCCGCGAGGCCAACCGCGTATTGGTGCGCGAGAATATCGTCGCCTCACCGCGCCTGCCCGCCGCGTTCGACGGCTTCACGATCCTGCATATCAGCGATCTCCACGTCGATCTCAGCGAGGCTGCGCTGCGCCACCTGATCTCCTTCGTCGGCGATCTTGATTACGACATCTGTGTGCTGACCGGCGACTATCGCGGCAAGACCTATGGGCCGTATCAGCGCGCCACCGCAGGTGTCGGTGAACTTCGCAAGAGGCTGCGCGATCCCGTCTATGGCGTTCTCGGCAATCACGACAGCATCCGCATGACGCCGGCGCTGGAAGCCATGGGCATCCGCATGATGTTCAACGAATGCGAGACGATCGCTCGCGGCGACGAGAGGATCTATCTCGCCGGTGTCGACGATCCGCACTTCTACCTTGCCGACGACATCCCGAAGGTCGCGTCGCAAATTCCGACGGACGCCTTCTCGATCCTGCTATCGCACACGCCGGAGACCTATGCCGAGGCGGCCGAGCACAATTTCGATCTGATGCTGAGCGGCCACACCCATGGCGGCCAGCTCTGCCTGCCCGGCGGCTACGCCATCAAGCTGGAGGCCGTGTTGCCGCGCCATATGGGCAACGGCGCGTGGCGTCATAAAGGCATGGCCGGCTATACATCCGTCGGCGTCGGCACCAGTCTGCTCCCGG
This sequence comes from Tardiphaga sp. 20_F10_N6_6, assembly GCF_052076045.1. NCBI lineage: Bacteria > Pseudomonadati > Pseudomonadota > Alphaproteobacteria > Hyphomicrobiales > Nitrobacteraceae > Tardiphaga > Tardiphaga sp. 20_F10_N6_6. The sequence continues at coordinate 6,364,463 of NZ_CP197239.1, read as the reverse complement.
TGCGGCTGAATTGCCCGCCGGAAGTGACGCTGCACCGGCTGAAACGCGCGGGCTAGTTCTTGAATATGATTTACTAACCAAGGCGGCTATCGCTACAAACTGCAGTTTATTAAGCTGACGGAGCTAGCCTCAGTGCTCGTCCGACGCCTTCCAAGCAGGACCATTCCGACATGACGGTGATGATTACAGGCGGCGCCGGCTTCATTGGTTCGCATATCTGCGTGGAGCTGATCCACGCCGGTCGCAAGGTCGTGGTCTATGACAATTTCTGCAACAGTCATCCCGAAGTCATCAACCGCATCCGGCTGATCACCGGCACGGCACCGGATGTCATCAAAGGCGACGTACGCGATGTCAACACGCTGATATCGGCACTGTCGGCGCATGGCTGCAGCGCTGTCATTCACCTTGCCGGACTGAAGTCGGTTGCGGATTCCGTCAGCAAGTCTGCCGAGTATTATGATTACAATGTGGTCGGCACGCTGAGGCTGGCGCAGGCCATGCAGCAGACCGGAGTACGCAATATCGTGTTCTCGTCGTCTGCGACCGTCTATGGCGAGCCGGACGTATTGCCCCTGCGGGAGGACCACAAGCTCGCACCATTCAGCCCCTATGGCCGAACCAAATTGCAGGCCGAGGAATTGCTGAGCGACATTGCGCATTCCCTAGCCCCGTTGAACGTGGCAATTCTCCGCTATTTCAATCCGGTCGGCAGCCACGAAAGCGGGCTGATCGGAGAAGACCCCAATGGCGCTCCGAATAATCTGATGCCCTATATTTCGCGCGTCGCTATTGGACGACTGCCCGTGCTCAATGTCTATGGCAACGATTACCCGACATCGGACGGCACCGGCATACGTGACTATGTCCATGTGGTCGATCTGGCCGCCGGCCATGTCGCCGCCCTCGACCATGTCCACAAGCAGAAGGTCCTCAAGGTCAATCTGGGAACCGGACGAGGCACAAGCGTGCTGGAGCTCGTCGACGCCTATACAGCTGTGAGCGGCAGGACGATTCCTTTTGCCTTCGCACCACGACGGGCCGGCGACATCGCCAGCTACTACGCGAGCGGCGACGTTGCCGAAGAAACGCTGGGATGGCGTGCCCGGCGCGATATTTCGGATATGTGCCGCGATGCCTGGAACTGGCAGCAGAAAAATCCCAATGGCTATCTCGACCAGTAATCCCGCCCCGGCCAACATGCGGTCCGCGGGAATAATCGTTTTTGTATTGCTTGCGGGCGTATCGCTTCTCCCGACTGTGCTGACTCCGATTCCGGCGATGGTCGATTATGTCAACCACCTCGCCCGCATGTATCTTCTGGCCCAAAATGGGCAGCCCGGCGCCAACCCGTATTACGAGGTGCACTGGGCGCTGTATCCGAATCTCGGCATGGATCTGCTCGTCCCGCAGATCGCACGATGGGTCGGCGTCGAGAACGCAACCCGGCTGTTTTTGCTCTGCAGTCAGTTACTGATCATTAGCGGGGCGCTCGCGCTGGAGCGGGTTGCAAAGGGCCGTGTTCAGATCGGCGGCTTTGCTGCGCTTCTGTTCGTCTATTGCCTGCCCTTCAGCTGGGGGTTTCTGAATTTCGAATTCGGCCTGGGTATCTCGCTCTGGGGCATCGCCGCCTATCTGGCGGTGATCGAGCGTGCTCCGCTGATACGGCTCGTCGTCAATGCCTGTTTCGTCCCGGCACTTTTCGCGGTCCACTTCTTTTCGCTCGGCATCTATGGCGCAGCCATCGGTCTGTATGAACTTTGGCGCGCCCATCAGCGGAAGGTGCCCTATCGCGCGACTCTGTTGCGCCTCGTCCTTCTCGCACTGCCTGTGGTGCTCTTGCTGATCGTGATGCGCGCGACCTCCGGATCGGTCGGCAGTGACGGCACGGAGTGGCTGCTTCAGTACAAGCCAGTTTGGGTATTCCGTATCCTCAATGGCTATAACATGACGGTCTCCGCCATCAGCGTTCTGGTCCTGCTGGTATCGCTGTATCTGGCGTTCAAATACGAGGTTCTGAAGATCGAACCGGTCGGCATCTGGCTTGTTGCCGGCTTTTCGTTTCTCTATCTCGTCATCCCTTCGAAGCTTCTCGGCACGTCATTTGCCGACCTCCGGATTATCCCCGGGGCGGTGATCATCGTGGCGGCCTTCTGCTCACTATCCCTGCCGAACCGGCGGTGGCTCGCTGCCGCCTTGCTGGTGGTCAGCGGCGTCATCCTCGCCAATCTCGCAACCGTCTTTGCCGTCTGGCTCTCCTATCGCGCCGACTACGCGGCGCTGATCGCTTCGTTCCAGAAGCTTGATCGCGGTGCACTGGTTCTTGTCGGGACAAGCGGCAATGGCGATGACCCGCCGTTCAACGACCTGACAGATTATCCGATGGCCTATGCCCCGACCCTGGCCGTGCATTACGCCAATGCGTTCGTCCCCAACGTGTTCACCGAGACCGGCAAGCAGCCGCTTCGCCCCAGTGCCACCGTGCAACGTCTTGCCATTCCTTATGGCGGGCCCGTGCCGATGCGGTTGCTCAGTGCAATCGCCACCGGCAACGCGCCAGACGGCGCGCCGTCCTTCATCCAGACCTGGCACCGCGATTTCGACTATCTCTATGTACTCGGTCCCGCTTCGGCGAACCCGCTGCCCGACAGACTGCAAGAGGTGGACAGGTCAGCACGATTTGTCCTGTACAAGATTGACAGGCGGCCATAGCCGAGCGGACTGCCACGCGGTCTGGTTCGCACGTAGGCCTGCATCATGGAACCGCGCAAAGGCGGGTCAACGCGCCTGATTTCAAGGCTCTTTGCAAGGCCGCCTTAACCATCGGGGCTTAGGATCCCGCCAATCAGCGGGGCGGAACTCCAAAATGGCGATTGATGGCGGGCAGATCATCTACAGCATCGTCGTGCCGGTCTATAACGAGGAGGCCGTCCTGCCTGTGCTGGTCCGCCGGCTGGGACTGCTGCTCGACCGCCTCGACGCGTCCGCGGAAGCCATCTTCGTGGACGACGGCAGCAGCGACACCAGCCCCATCGTGCTGCAGGCACTCGCCAAGAGTGATCCACGCTTCCGTTACATCGGCCTGTCGCGCAATTTCGGCCACCAGGTGGCCATCACCGCCGGCATGGACGCCGCGCAAGGCGACGCGATCGTCGTCATGGACGCGGATTTGCAGGACCCGCCTGAAGTCGTCGAACAACTGATCGCCAAGTGGCGCGAAGGCAATGACGTGGTCTATGCGCGCCGTCTGTCCCGCGCAGGTGAAAGCGCGTTCAAGCGCGCCACCGCCCATGTGTTCTATCGGGTGCTTGGCCGTATGACCTCGGTGCGTATCCCGGCAGACGTCGGCGACTTCCGACTGATCGACCGCAAGGTGCTGGACGCGTTGCGCCAGATGCCGGAGCGTGATCGCTTCGTGCGCGGCATGATCGCCTGGCTCGGTTTCCGCCAGGCCGAAGTGAGCTTCCATCGCCTCGAACGCGCCGCCGGCGAAACCAAGTATCCGCTGTTCAAGATGGCGCGGCTCGCCATGTCGGCCGCGCTGGGCTTTTCCGACGCGCCGCTGCGGCTGGCGATCTGGTGCGGTCTCGCGGTCTCGAGCCTGGCTCTGCTGTATGGCGGCTGGGTGCTGCTACTGTGGATGACGAACGACCCGCATCTGGTCGCGGGCTGGTCGTCGATCATCGTCATCGTGTCCCTGCTCTGCGGGTTGAACATGCTGATGACCGGCATTGTCGGCCTCTATGTCGGCCGCATCCACGCAGAAGCGAAACATCGTCCACTTTATGTCGTGCAGAACCGCGTCGGTTTCGAGCGCGATCAAGCCGACGCATCTTACCGCACCTCGCGCAGTGCCTGACGGAGTGGATTGTCATGAGCCAGCTGTTCGACAGCTACCGCAGCAACTACCGCGACGTCGTTCAGTCCTCGATCGACTTTTCTGGCCTGCCGCATAGCTTCTTCATGCGCGCAAAGGCCGATCTGCTGCGCGAATTGATCGCAGAGCGGCTTCAATCAAAAAAGCCTGACATGCTCGATGCCGGCTGCGGCGTTGGCAGCTTCCATCCGTTGCTGCGCGGCATGGTCGGGCGCCTCAGCGGCATCGACGTCTCCTCCGCCAGCATCGTCCAGGCGCAGACCGACAACCCCGACGTCGCCTACCAAGATTTCGACGGCCGTATTTTTCCGTTCGCCGATGCCAGCTTCGATCTCGTCACCACGATCTGCGTCATGCATCACGTCCCGCCTGCGGAATGGGCGGGTTTCATGCGTGAGATGCGACGTGTGGTGCGGCCGGGCGGCGTCGTCTGTGTCATCGAACACAACCCTTTCAATCCGCTGACACGCCTGGCCGTGGCACGCTGCGAATTCGATCGCGACGCGGTATTGCTCCGCGCGGGCAAGACGCAAAAGATCATGGCAGGCGCCGGCCTGCGCGACATCGCATCGCGTCACTTCCTGCTACTGCCCTGGGAAGCGAAAGCCGCGCGGCGTGTCGAAAACGCCTTCAGCGGCCTGCCACTTGGCGCGCAATACGCAACGTTCGGTACCGTCTGAACTATTTCGCGGCAGCGCTCTGTCGCTTGTGCACTACTGCGACCTCGTCGCCATAGACGCGCTTCCAGTCCGGCAGCCGGTCGAGCAGCGCAACCGCGGGGGTTTCCGGCTCCAGCAGCGTGGTATCGATTTTATAGTCGTCGAGCAGCTTCAGAAAATCATTCAGGTCCGCCAGCGAGAGGCCGCTGTTGTAGCGATGAAGAAATCTGCCGCCATAGAGTTCGCCGCGACCATCGATGAAAGTGGGAATTCCCGCGAAGATCAGATAGCCGCCAAACGAATAATCGTTGAGCACGCGGTTCGCCGCGGTCAGACCGGCGCTGGCCACCGCTGCCTGCGGCGTATTTCGTGTGGCGGGGCGAACGTCGCGCGCCGAAGCGATTACGGTCGCCAGGATCATGACACCGAGGGCACCGACCTGCAGCGCCCGACCTGAGCCGGCCTCATTGGATGCGGCCCAGCTGCGAAACTGCTGCGCGATCGGCGCGGCAAGATAGAGTGGCGCCAGCATGGCAAGCAGATCCGCGTTGCGCACCTGCGCCAGAGCAAAGTGCAACAGGCCGATTAAGACCAGAGCCCGCACCACGGGAAGCGTCACGCCGCGCGACAGCGCAAAGATTCCCGCCAGCAGCAGCATCTCAAAGATCCCGATGCGGCCGAAATTCTGTGGCCGCCATTCGCCGATCCAGTTGAGCGCATCGCCAAGACCGAGCGTCGTCAGCGGCATCAACAGCGTGCCGGGCCCGTAAGGGGTCAGGCAGGATGCGGCAACAGCAAGAGCCGCGAAAGCGAGCCAATGGAGCACTTCGCGAGGCCGCTCGCGGAGCTTGTTTCGTATGAGGACTTCGAGGATTGCGGGTCCGATCAACCCCAGTGCCAGGATGACGCTGCCGTGGAGATTGGCCCACAGAACCAGCAGGGGTAACGCCCAGTACGGCGGCCGTGCACGCGTATCCATGGCACGAACGAGCGCGGTCGCCCAAGTCATCATGACCGGCAGTGCCAATACATGCGGCCGCGCCAGCAGATGCGGCGCGAGAAGAACGACCACGGCTGTAACAATGATCAATACCGGCTTCGGCGCAAGTTCGCGCAGCAGGAACCGGGTCAGAATCCCGACGGAAAGCGCGATGGCCGCGGCAGCGAGCGCCACGACGCCTTGCCAGCCGGCAAACGTATAGACCGCCCCGTAAATGACCTCGGAGAGCCATTCGAAGGCAAGCCAATGACCGCCATGCATGGAAAAGGAGAACGAGTCGGTCGACGGAATGACGCCATTCGCCAGGATCCAGCGGCCGATCGCGATATGAGAAAAGCTGTCCGGATCGTTCAGCAGCCGCGGCCCGAGCGCCAGCAACAGGCCATAGACGCACGCGCTCACCAGCAAAGGCATCGTTGCCCGCACCGGGAACTGTTTGGCTGGGCTGCTGATGGCCTGGTCGCTCACGGGCTACGAGGGTACGGCGACACTGTTAATTCCACTTTAAGGCTGACGATGCGCCCGTGCGCCGGCTCGATGGTCTGTCGTGGCGCGCCACCGAGAGCCGCCCTATTTGCCTGGCCACACCGGCTTGCGCTTCTCTCCAAACGCCTTGAGGCCTTCTTTCGCATCCTCGGTCATCGACAGGATCGCGATCTGGCTTTCGGTATAGGCGATGCTCTCGTCGAACGACATCGCGGCGATGGCGCGCATCGCATATTTACCGCGGCGGATCGCGGTCGGCGACTTGTCGGTGATGCGCGAGATCAGCCAGTCGACCTTGCTGTCGAGCTCGGCCGCCGGCACCACGTGATTCAGCAGGCCAGCGCCAAGCGCGGTCTGCGCGTCAAACGGCTCGCCGGTGATGCACCATTCGTTGACCAGCCGACGTGGCGCAATGGACTGCAGTAGCGCCAGCACCTGCATCGGAAACACGCCGACCTTCACCTCAGGCAAACCGAAGATCGCGTTGTCCGCGGCCACCGCCATGTCGGTCATGCACAGCAGCCCCATGCCACCGGCCATGCAGACGCCGTTAACGCGGGCGATCGCGGGCTTGGTGGCGTTTTGCGACAGCCGCATCAGATCGGCGAGATCGCCGTTGGGCTTGGAGAAATCCATCGAGAAGGCCGCACCCGCATTCGCCAGATCAGCGCCGGCGCAGAACGCCTTCTCGCCCGCACCGGTCAGCACGATGACGCGCACGCCCGCGTCCTCATGCGCCGTGCGATAGCCGTTGGCGATGCCGGCGATGACATCGCCATTCATGGCATTGCGCTTCTCCGGCCGATTGATGGTGATCCAGAGTGCGGCGCCCTTCTTCTCCAGGATTACGCTATCATTGGCCATCGGTCTGCTCGCTCGTTTGGAATATAGTTCGGTCGGTATAGCCGCTCAGAAGCGGCGCGCCAAACCCAGCGCGTCGCCGGCGCGGTTCTCGGACTCAACCGCACGCAGGTAGCCCTCGCGCTGCTGCAATCGCGCCCAATAGGCTGTGACACTCGGCCCGAATTGCGATGCAAGCCCGAGACGATTGGCCAGCAGCAGTGCATAGCCGACGGAAATGTCCGCCGCGGTGAAACGGCCGGCGCAGACATAGTCGTTGCCGGTGGTGATGGTCTCGATCATACGCAACCGTCCAAGAAAGAACTTCGAATAGTCCTCGACCACCTGCGGATGACGGCGCTCCTCCGGCTCGAGCTTCGAATAACGCAGCACCAGCGCCTGCGGGAAGGTCAGCGTGGCCTCGCCGAAATGCAGCCCGTTCAGGAACGCGCCGTAGTCCGGCTCGTCGATGCCGACGGCCAGCGGCGTCGGACCGTATTTGGTCACCAGATATTGCGCGATCGCCGCCGATTCCGTCATCCGGATCTCGCCATCGAGCATCAGCGGGATGGTGCCGAGCGGATTGATGCCGAGATATTCCTTGGCAAAGACACGCGGCGGGAACGGCAGCATCTTCAGCTCATAGGGCAGCCCGAGCTCTTCAAGCGTCCATAGCGGGCGGAACGAGCGCGCGCGGGCGCAGTGATAGAGCGTGATCATCGGGCGAGACCTCCAGGCAGGCACGGACATCGCCATGCTGCCAGCCAATGAGAAGCAGCCGCGAGGCTTCGTCAAGTCTTGCCCTTCTTCGTCAAGACTCGCCCTTCAGTACATGGTCCCGGTAGACCGGTTTCACCCTCCCCGATCGAAGACACCTGACACCACGCGCGCGTCACCGAGGCCGATCACGACGGCTTCGCCCCTCGGTTGCAAATGATGCGGCCGGCGGCGCAGCTGACATTATTTCGCCTGACTGCGACGAACTCCCGGCCAGACCGTCGTCTGCTGCGGAGGCTCGTCGGCCGGTCTGGTGCGATCCTCCGGGGAGAAAAATGCTGCGCGCGCAAACCCGGCGAGCCGGCCGCCCTGGGTGACGTTTGCTCCCTTTGTGCTGACCGGTTCCACCGGCCTGGTACCACTGAAATTCTGTTTCAGCTTCGCCATCGGATTTTCCAGCAGATAGTAAGACAGGATCGACAGACCAAGCGTAATGCCGAAAGCGATCGCGACCTGGAGGATCGGCACCTTGGTGCCATGGGTCGCAGCATCGTTGAGGCCGAGATAGAACAATACCGGCAGGTGAAACACATACATCGCGTAAGAGAGAGAGCCGAGCCCACGGAACAGGGACAGCGACAGGATCGCCGTCATCACACGCCGGACAATGCCGCGATCGAACACCAGCGTCGCAACGAAGGACACGCTCACCATGGAATAGGCCACCAGCGCGAGAGTCCAGTAGACTGGTTGCGAGGTGATGATGCCGAGGTCGCGGCCCTTGCGATCAATCACGAGGATCATCAGCGCTACGACCACGAGCGCTGCACAGCGCCAGCCGCGCAGCGGCCGGTTCTCGAACTCGCGCAGCGCCAGCCAGCCGCCGAGTGATAGCGACAGCATGCGGGTGAACAGCGACATATAGACGACGTCGCCCGCCTCTCGCGGCTCGTGATTGATGAGCAGCAGCGCCATCAACAAACCGCTCGCCACCGCCAGCAGCGGGATCACTCGCCCGGTCACGACATTGAGCCATGCCGGTGCCACCATCAGGATCAACAGCGGCCAGAAGAAATAGAATTGCTCTTCCACCGACAACGACCAGGTGTGTTCCAGCGGGTTCGGCGCCGCATGCAGCGGATGATAGAAATTGAACGTGTAGGTCAGAAGGCTCAGTGTATCCGCTGGACCTAATCTGAAGATGAAGTAGCAAGCAAGCACCGTGAGGTAATAGACCGGGAAGATGCGCAGCGCCCGGCGCATATAGAAATCCTTAAAGGAGATGCGGCCGTTCTTGGCTCGCTCGCGCAGCAGCAAACGCGTGATGAAGAAGCCGGAGATCACGAAGAAGATGTCGAGCGCGATATAGCCCACGCGCGACAGCTGGTTGACGTACCAGATCGCGTTGTAGGCGCTGCTGTCCAGCACCTGCGGGCAATGGGTGAACACGACCACCACCACACCGATTCCTCGAAAGCCGTCGAACGCCGGAAATTTCTCCAGCCGCTTGGCGACGCCTGCATTCTCCGACATTGCGATCTCCCCGTTTGAACCGGGGATAGCAACGGCGCGAATAACGAGGGTGAAGGCGATTTACATGTCTACCACCTCAGGCGAAATGTTCGGGCTTAACCTGAATGCCCGTTTGCGCGGGAGCGTTAGGGTTGATGCCGCCGCATTTACTATAACCCAGGACATCTTCACTGACTCCAGTGTCGCTTACGATCCGTTAAGCATCTGGGAACAGGCTGGGAACGATCGAAATTGACTCAACTTGTATTGGCAAGTGTGAGGGCACCAGATGACCAGGGTACAGCATCTCAGGGAACAAGCGATCCGCGCCGAACGGTTGGCAAAGACCATTCTGGATGCCGTCACCGTCACGCGACTTGTCGAGGCATCGCACGCATACCGCCAGGAAGCCGATCGCCTTGAGCAATACGAGGCGAGCGATCAGGCGACGACAAATGGATGCCTCACTAGTTGAACGAGTGCATGAGGCATCGGAATCCTTTGCTCGACAAAAAGGACGATTGAAAGCCGCCAAATCCGCCGGCCCTGCGAGTCGGAGCCCAACTAGTGGACAGCGCCCCTCGCCGGAAAATTACCGTGTTCACATCGCACGAACATGGCCGAGTGCCAGACCGATGGTGTGCGCCGCTTCCATCACGTGAACGGCGTATTCCTTGATCTGCTTTCGCTTGACCCGGATGTCGGGGCCAGACATGCCGATGGCTCCGACGAGTTCACCGGAGCGTCCAACGATGGCGCAAGCACAGGCGGCGATACCTTCCCGCCACTCGCCATGCAGCACTGACGAGTAACCTTGTACCCGTGCCGCATGGATGTCTTCGCGCAACTCCTCGATGGTCGTTCGCGTCGTATCCGTATAACGCCTGAGATGCGGGCGAAAGTTCTCCAGATATTCGTCTGGCATTTGCGCGAGCATCGCCTTCCCGGTTGCCATGGTGAATGCAGGCGCACGCATGCCGACGCTGGTATGCGCGCGGATATGATGCGCGCTTTCAATCTTGTCCACATAGACAACGTCGGTACCCTCGAGCACCGACAGATGGACGGTCTCTCCAGTAACTTCGGCCAGCGCCGTCATCGCCGGACGTGCGATACGGATCAGATCCATGCGCTGAATGACGTGGTTGCCGAGCACCCATAGCTTGGTTGTGAGCTCGTAGGTGCTGTGCGGCGGAATCTGGCGAACGAAGCCCTGCGATTGCAGCGTCGCCAGCAGGCGATGCACATTGCTCTTGGTGAACTTCAGCTCATTGGCGAGATCGGTGACCCCGCGCGGCTGCTCGCTCATCGCAAGTGCTTCGAGGAGCCTCAGTCCCTTGATAAATGCCTTATCCATCCAAGCAGCCGATGTGAGGTAGTTCTCTGTTGCGAACAGACCGGCGGCGCTGGGCCGCCGGTCTCATTGTTGTATGGCGCGATTTACTGGGCAAGCAGTGCGTTCAACTTTTCCTGCGCATATTCTTCATTGGTCGAATTGCCCGCGGGCGATGGCGCCCCCCAGAAGTCCGGGCTCCATTCGATTGCCTTGGAGATGTTCTCAGGATTGTTCGCCCAATAGCGCGCGACGTTCTTGTCCGTCGCCGCATCGAACACGACCTTCGAAGGAAGCGCGACCGGGAAAGTGGAGGTCAGCTGGGCCGCGCGCTTGGGGTCGAGACGCCAGGACAGCAGCTTGAGCGCGTTATCATAGTTCGGCGCGCCCTTCGGGATCGAGAAGAAGTCGTAATAGACGAAGCCCTGATTGAAGGTGAGATCAATCGGAGCGCCTTCCAGCGCCAGTTTGCTCATCGAGCCCGTATAGGCCTGGCACATATCGGCTTCGCCATCGAGGAGCAGCTGCGGCGGCTGCGCGGCGGTGGTCCACCATTTGACGATGTGCGGCTTGATCTCCTTGATCTTCTTGAGCGCACGCTCCATGTCGATCGGATACAGCTTGCTCTTGTCGACACCGTCGGCCATCAGCGCGGCCTCGAAGGTGAAGCGCGGCCAGGCTGGCATGCAGCGGCGCCCCGGAAACTTCTTCACGTCCCAGAAGTCGGCCCAGTTCTGCGGGGCCTTATCGCCCTTGAACTTGTCCTTGTTGTAGACGAGGCCGACGCCGATCACCTGCAGCGCGACACCCTTCTTGCGCTTCAGATTGTCCGGCATCGCCGCCAGGGTCTTCTGCGCGGATTCCGACAGCTTGGAATAGTCGATGTCAGCTAGGCAGCAGTCGCCGAGCAGCTTGGTTTCCTGATCGAAGATGAAGGTCAGATCCCACTGCGCCTTGCCGGCTTCGGCCTGTGCCTTGATGCGCGGACCGCTGCGCGCTTCCTGCACGGTGACGACCTTGATGCCGGTTTCCTTCTCGAACGGATCGTACATCACCTTGCGCAGCGCATCGCCATAACCGCCGCCCGGATCCTGCATGATGACGACGTTGCTCTGGGCAACGGCCAGACCCGTCCCCATGGCGATGAACGCCGCCGAAGCCAAGGCCGGCAGCCTGAAGCGTTTCATTCCCAGCATAGTGTGTTTCCTCCTGTTTGATCGTTTGTCATCAGGTCGCTTTTTGCGACGTTGCGAGCACTGGCCGCGCGAGGAACAGTCCTCCCACGACCAGCAGCACTTCGAGCGTGGACACGACAGCCAGCACCGGATTGAGCCGGTAATTGATGTCCCCCCACAGCATTAACGGAAGCGTCTTCAGCTGCGCGCTCGACAGGAACAGGGTGAGCACCAATTCGTCGAACGAATGCAGGAACGCAAAGAAGGTCGCGGCCGCAAGGCCCGGCGCGATGGCCGGCAGCGTCACCAGCCGCAGCACCGTGAGCGACGACGCGCCATGGACCGAGGCGGCCTGTTCGAGCCGCGAGTCCACGCTCTGCAGCGCAGCAGACAGGATCACCACCACGATCGGCAAACCGCCGATGGCGTGGGCCGCCGCAAGGCCGAACACCGAGCCGACCAGATCGAACTTCAGGAACAGCGTGTAGAGCGACAGGCCGAGCACCACCGGCGGCACGATGATTGGGCTGACCAGCAACAGCATGATCGCGGATTTACCGCGCACATTACCCCTGACGATGCCAAGCGCCGCGCATGTGCCGAGACCGACCGCAATGAAGGCCGAGACTGCCGCGATCAGCGCGGATGTCCAGAACGCGCGCATCCAGTTGGTGTCGGAGAAGAACTGCTCGTACCAGCGCAACGAGAAGCCCGGCGGCGGGAAGGTCAGATAGCTGGCGCTGCTGAACGAGATGATCATGACGACCATGATGGGCAGGATCAGCAGCGCGACCACCACGCCACCCATCAGGCGGACCGTCCATGTGCCGCAACTGGCCGGCAGCATGCCGAACAGCCGGAGCAGCGGCCAGCCCATGGCGTCAGCAAATGCGCTGCCGAAGCTGCGACGTGCGGTGCCGGACGTTGCCGCTGGCGCGGCCTTCCCTGCTGTCGTCTCGGTGAGCTTGCGCCCGCCCCAGATGAATTCCAGGCCGAGGAAACGCCCGGCGATGGCGACTACCAGCAGCGTGATCAACAACAGCACGACGCCCAGCGCCTGCAGGAAGCCCTCCGACGTCACGGAGTCCGCCTGTTGCGTGATATGCATGGCGAACATCTGGTCGCCCGGGCCGCCGAGCAGCGTCGGCGTGATGAAGAAGCCGATCGCGGCCACGAAAACCAGCAGGAAGCCGGCGCCAATGCCGGGCAGCGTCAGCGGCAACAGAACGCGCCAGAACACGGCGATAGGCCCGGCACCGCTGGCCAGCGCCGCGCGCGTCAAGCCGGGATCCAGCCGCGACACACTCGAATAGATGGTTAGCACCATCAGCGGCAGCAGCACCGCCGTCATGCCGAGCAGCACCGTGCCGCGGTGAAACAGCAACTGGACCGGCTCGCTCAGGATACCGATCGACACCAGGAACTTGTTGACCGGGCCGTTGCGGCCGAGCAGCACCATCCAGGCATAGGTGCGGATCAGGATCGCGATGAAGTATGGCAGCACGATCGCGGTGGCGATCAGAGCACGGGTGATGCCGCGGGTGCGATGGATCAGCAGCGCGGTGGGATAGCCGAACAGCAGGCACAGGAATGCGACCGTGACCGAGATCTGCATGGTCCGGACCAGCGATTCCCAATAGAGCGGCACCGCAAAGACACGCTGGAAATAGGTCAGCCAGCTTGGCCCGCTGATGCTGATGCGAATGAGATCGACCAGCGGCAGCAGATAGATGAACGACAGGAAAGCGACCGCGGGCAACAGCAGCAGCGCGGGGTTCTTGAGCTTCATGGCCAGGCTGGAACTCGCCTGATGCCTCGGCTCATCGGACAGCGAGATCGTCGTCATGTCAGCACCCAGCAGTCTTCCGGACCCCAGCTCACATGCAGGCGATCGCCGACATCGGGCAGCGGCCGCCTTGCGGTGTCGGTACAGCGGATCAGCAGGGTGTCGCCGCCGTCCATCTGCGCCTCGATGCGCAGGATCTCGCCAAGGAAGATCGCCGACGTCACAGTCACCGGCGTCGAGCTTGCGGTCGGCTCGTTGGGGATCGCGATGCGCTCGGGCCGCACCAGCACGGTGACGCGGCCGACATCGATGGCGTCGCGGCTCTCGGCATCGAACACATAGCCGGCGCGGTTCTTCAGCGTCACTGTGGTGCCGCGCTTCTGCATGATCTCGGCTTCGATCAGATTGCTCTCGCCGACAAACGACGCCACAAAACGATTGGACGGGTGACGATAGATCTCGACTGGGCGGCCGATCTGCACGATCCTGCCGGCATCCAGCACCGCAATGCGATCGCTCATGGTAAGCGCTTCGCCCTGATCATGCGTCACGAACAGGATCGTGCTGCCGATCGTCTGATGCAGATCGCGTATCTCGATCTGGATCGATTCGCGCAGCCGACGGTCGAGCGCGCTGAGCGGCTCGTCCATCAGCACGACCTTCGGCCGCATCACGATGGCGCGCGCAATCGCGACGCGTTGCTGCTGTCCGCCGGACATTTCCGACGGCGATTTGTTCGCGTGATCCGACAGGCGCATGATTTCCAGCGTCTCGGCGACGCGCCGCTCGGTGGTGGCGCGATCGACGCCGGCCATGCGCAGCGGGAACGCGACATTCTGTGTCACCGTCATGTTGGGAAACAGCGCGTAGCTCTGGAACACCATGCCGAATCCGCGCTTATGCGTGGGCACGTTGTGCACCGGCCTGCCGTCCACGAGAATCTCGCCGCCGTCGAGGCTCTGGAAACCGGCCAGCAGGTTCAGCAATGTGGTCTTGCCGCTGCCGGACGGGCCGAGCAGCGTGATGAATTCGCCGGGTTCGATATCGAGATTGATACGATTGACGGCATGGAACTGGCCGTACCGTTTTTCGGCATCGCGAACTGCGATGCGCGAACCGATGACCTGACGCTCGCTTGCGCCGCCCGACTGCGACGCCGGAACACCCGCGCCGGAATGTCCCACGCGCAGCGCCAATGGCTCAGCCATCATCAACCTCCCTCGTCGTTCTATATTATGAGACGTTATTCCAATTATTGTTGGCATCACGCATCGTCTTGTCAAGTGAATGCGCGATGCGACGACGCGTCGATCGTCATCGACTTACCGACGGGTTTGCATTTTCCCCTATTGGCAAAGTGCTTCGCGACACAAACGGATTGACAGCCGCGGCGCCGCGCGACTAATTTTATTTAGAACCACGTTCTACAATATAGAACATATAAATCGGGAGGCGAATTGTGGTAAGCGATCTTCGCGCGTTGGCGAAGTATGTGGAGCCGGGAGTCCGGCTGGCGCTGCCGGTGGATTATGCCGGCGTCTCGATGGCGATGACGCGCCCGATCATTGAACGCAACACACGCAATCTCGATCTCGTCTGCGTGCCGACCGGTGGCCTTCAGGTGGACCAACTCGTCGGCGCCGGTCTGGTTCGGTCGGTCGAGACCAGCGCCGTATCGCTCGGCGAAGCCGGCGGCGCGCCGCGCTTCAACGCAGCCGTCAAGGACGGCGCGATCGCATTGAAGGACGCCACCTGCCCCGCTATCCATGCCGGCCTGATGGCCGCGCAGAAAGGCAGCCCATTCATGCCGATGCGCGGGCTGATCGGCAGCGACCTGCTGCACCACCGCAGCGACTGGCGCGTCATCGACAATCCGCTGGCGGATGGCGGCGATCCCATCGTGCTCATCCCCGCGATCAAGCCCGACATCACGATCTTCCACGCACCGATGGCCGACCGATTCGGCAATGTGTGGATCGGGCGACGCCGCGAACTCGCCGCGATGGCCTATGCATCGGCCACCACGCTTGTCACTGTCGAGCGCATCGTGGATGAAAGCCTGCTCGCCAGCGAAATGAGCGCGGCGGGCGTGCTGCCGGCGCTCTATGTCACCGAAATCGCCGTCGCGCCGAAGGGCGCGTGGCCCTACGGCCTGTGGGGCGAATATCCGACCGACACGACCGAGATTCTGCGCTATGCGCGTGCCGCGCGCAGCGCCGAGGGTTTTGCCGACTACATGACGAACGCACAGATGGAGCCCGCATGATGAGCGAGGTTCACCCGCGCGAGATCCTGATCTGCACCGTCGCCAAACTGCTCGACGGCGTCCGGCATGTCGCTGTCGGTGCGTCCTCGCCGATCCCCGCGGCCGGCGCCATGCTGCTGCGGGCGCTGAAGCAGCAGACCAGCGAGAAAGGCCCGCGTATCTCGATCCTCGGATCGGTGGAGCACAATTTCTTCACCAACGGATCGGCCGAACTGTTCGATTGCGCCGGCCAGGGCCGCATCGATGCCTTCTTCCTCGGAGGCGGCCAGATCGACGGCCGCGGCAATGTCAATCTGGTGGGCACCGGCGACTATCCGCAAACGCAAGTGCGATGGCCCGGCTCGTTCGGATCGGCCTATCTGTATTACGTCGTGCCGCGCGTGATCCTGTTTCGCGAGGAACATACGCCGCGCGCTCTGGTCGAGAAGGTGGATTTCATCAGCACGCCGGGCGTCAGCGACAATGGCGTTTACCGCAGTGGCGGCCCGATCGCGCTGTTGACCAGCAAGGCCCTGTTCCGTTTCGACAAGGCGCGTCCGGGCTTCGATCTACAGAGCATCCATCCCGGACACGACCTCGCAGGTATCAAGGACGCCACCGGCTTCCAGTTCGCCCATGAAAGCCAGCCGGAACAGACCGCGCTGCCGGATTCGCAGACGCTGGCTTTGCTGCGCGGGCGTGTTTACGACGAGGTTGCCGAAACCTACCCGGACTTCGCCGCGCAGATGCGGCGCGAGATCGAACGGCCGCTGTCCCATGCATCCTGACAGGACCGGCGAGCAACGACACGGAGACGCTGCGTGAGTGAGATCAAACGGATCCCGCATTGCAGTCACTGGGGCGCCTATACGATCCTCGTGCAGGACGAACAGATCGTGGGCATCGAGCCGTTCGCCCATGATCCCGCCCCCTCGCCGATCATCCATTCGGTGCCGGAATGGGCCAATCCTGAACGCCGCGTTCCGCGTCCGATGGTGCGCTCCGGCTGGCTCGACAAGCGCGAGCACAGCGATCGACGCAATCGCGGCGCGGAGAAGTTCGTGCCCGTCAGCTGGGATGAGGCGACCACGCTGGTGGCCGACGAAATCTGTCGCGTCTCCAACACCCACGGCAATGCGTCGATCTTCGCGGGCTCCTATGGCTGGACCAATTCGGGCCGCCTGCATCATGCGTCGTCTTTGCTCAAGCGCATGCTCAATCTGGTCGGCGGCTTCACCCGGCATGTGGATACGTATTCCATTGCTGCAGGCCCGGTAATCCTGCGCCATACGCTGGGAAGCTCGGATGCTTGCGACGGCCAGGCCAATACGCTCGACACCATAGCCGCACACACCGACACGCTTGTGGTGTTCGGCGCGCTATCGCCGCGCACTGCGCAGACCGAGGCCGGTGGCATCGGCACCCACCGCCTCGAATCCTATCTCAGGAAAATCGCCGAGCGCGGCATCCGCATCGTTCACGTCTCGCCGCTGAAGGACGATATGCCGGATTGGGTCGATGCCGAATGGTGGCCGATCCGCCCGAACACTGACTCCGCGCTGATGCTGGGCCTCGCCGGCGAGATCGTGAAGGCAGGCCGGCACGCCCGGGATTTCCTTGATCGCTGCACCAGCGGCGCCGAGCAACTGCTCAGCTATCTCGACGGCTCGTCGGATGGCATTCGCAAGGATGCAGCCTGGGCCGCGGAGATCTGCGGGCTCGACGCCGATGGCATCCGCCAGCTGGCGCGGCGCCTCGTCGATACCCGCAGCATGCTCACCGTGAGCTGGAGCCTGCAGCGCGCACATCATGGCGAGCAGCCGTTCTGGGCCGCGCTCGGCCTCGCCTCCATCGTCGGCCAGATCGGGCTGCCGGGCGGCGGTGTCGGCTACGGCTATGCCTCGCTGGGCGGCGTCGGCTCGCCCTTCAATCTCGGCAAGTCACCGGCCATCTCGCAATTGACGCGCCCGATCGACAGTTTCATCCCTGTGGCGCGCATCAGCGACATGCTGCTCAATCCCGGCGCGACCTTCACCTATGAGGGCGAGACGCGAATCTATCCGGACACAAGGCTGGTCTACTGGGCCGGCGGCAATCCCTATCATCACCATCAGGATCTCAACCGGCTGTCCGAAGCCTGGACGCGGCCCGAGACCATCATCGTCCAGGATCCGATGTTCACAGCGACGGCACAGCGCGCCGATATCGTGCTACCGGCGACCACATCGATCGAACGCAACGACCTTGCCGGCAACAGGCGCTCCGACTTCATCATTGCGATGAAACAGGCCATCAAGCCGGTCGGAGACTCGCTGCCCGACTTCGAGATTTTCGACCGCATCGCCGGCAAGCTCGGCGTTGCCGACCGCTTCAACGAAGGCCGCGACGAAATCGGCTGGGTCCGTCATCTTTATGAGGCGAGCCGGCAGGACGCCTCCGAGCGGCTCGGCTTCGACATGCCCGATTTCGAAACATTCTGGCACGACGGCTACGCGCGCTGCCCGGTGCGCGCCGACCACACTTTCCTCGCCGATTTCCGCATCGATCCCGAGGCGCACGCGCTCAAGACCGAAAGCGGCAAGATTGTGCTCGGCAGCGAGACCCTCGCCCGGCTCGGTTATGCCGATTGTCCGTCGCATCCGGCCTGGGTTGAGCCGGCGGAATGGCTCGGAAACGGTAGCGATGCGTCCGACTTGCACATGATCTCGCATCAACCGGCCGGCCGGCTGCACAGCCAGATCGAAACCGGCGTCGCCAGCGTGGCCAACAAGCGCAACGGCCGCGAACAGGCACGGCTGCATCCCGACGACGCCGCGGCGCGCGGCATCAGTGACGGACAGACCATCCGCATCTGGAATGCACGTGGCGCCTGTCTCGCCACCGCTGATGTCACCGACAGCGTGCGCTCCGGCGTGCTGGTGCTGCCGACCGGCGCCTGGTTCACCCCGCGCGCTGAGACTGGTCTCGAAGTCGCCGGCAATCCGAACGTGCTGACGCTCGACATCGGCACCTCGCAATTCGGCCAGGGCTGCTCGGCGCATACATGCCTGGTCCGCGCCGAACCCCATATTGCAGATCAACGCGACGCTTTTGAAGAATACCAGGACAGACTGGTTGCACTCGCGACTGCCTGAGAGGAAACAGAAACCATGACCACCCCAGCCATCAGCCGCTTCCCTGTCCCCGAAATCTCCAGCCTGCCGGAAGACATCCGCACCCGTATCCTCGCGGTGCAGGAAAAATCCGGCTTCGTGCCCAACGTGTTCCTGACGCTGGCGCATCGGCCCGACGAATTCCGCGCCTTCTTCGCCTATCATGATGCGCTGATGGACAAGCCAGGCCCAATCACCAAGGCCGAGCGCGAGATGATCGTGGTGGCCACCAGCAATGCCAACCAGTGCCAGTATTGCGTGGTGGCGCATGGCGCCATCCTGCGCATCCGCGCCAAAAATCCGCTGATTGCCGACCAGATCGCGGTGAACTATCGCAAAGCCGACATCACGCCGCGGCAGCGCGCGATGCTCGATTTCGCCATGAAGGTCTCGATGCAGGCTTACGAGGTCGGCGATGCCGATATCGAGGCGCTGAAGCGCCACGACTTCACGGAGGACGACGTCTGGGATATCGCTGCCATCGCCGCCTTCTTCGGCATGTCGAACCGGTTGGCGAATGTCACCAGCATGCGGCCGAACAACGAATTCTTCGCCATGGGGCGCTGACCCGCCTCGCACCGATATAACGATGGCCCGCAGCGGCCGGTAAGAGCCGCAGCGACGACTTTCGAGGAAACAAGCCATGACGCATCCAAGCGCCGCAGACGTCGCAACCCGGCAGGCCATCATCGATGCCTGCCACGAAATGTCGGCTGCCGGTATCAATCAGGGCACGTCCGGCAATATCAGCGTCCGCACCGGGGACGGCATCCTGCTGACGCCGTCCGGTGTTCCCTATGACAGCATGCGGCCGGAAGACATCGTCGCGATGAAATGGGATGGCGCGTGGACGGCGCCGGCAGGCCGCGTGCCCTCGACGGAATGGCGTTTCCACCTCGACATACTCAAGGCCAAGCCCGAAACGAATGCCGTCGTGCACGCGCATCCGATCTTCTGCACGATCATCGCGATCATGAATCGCAGCATTCCCGCGATCCACTACATGATCGCGGCGGCCGGCGGCAACGACATCCCCTGCGCGCCCTATGCGCAATATGGCACCGCGGAACTGTCGCAAGCGGCACTGGAGGCGCTGCGCCATCGCCGCGCCTGCCTGCTCGCCCATCACGGGCTGATCGCCATCGGCCCCAATCTGCGCAAGGCGATGTGGCTTGCAGTGGAGGTCGAGGTGCTCGCCAAGCAGTATCACGGCTGCTTGCAACTCGGCACGCCGCCGCTGCTGCCGGATGCCGAGATCGACAGCATCCTGAAGCGATGGGGACAATACGGCCTGCGCGACAGCGACGGCACGCCGAAAACCTCGACCTAACCAACCAGCACCAACAATTGCGAGACTTGCCATATGGCCCATCCCCACGACGTCAGCGTCTGCGGCACCTATATCCTGGACATCCTCGGCGTCCCCGTCACTGAAATCCCGGCCGGCGGCGGCCGCGCGCTGATCGATGAGATCCGGCTCACGGTCGCCGGCACCGCGGGTGGCACCGTGGTGCCCTGCGCGCGCCTCGGACTGAAGGCGCTCGCCATCGGTGCGGTCGGCGCCGACGAGAAGGCCGACTGGGTGCTGAATGCGATGGAGCGCGAAGGCATCGATATTTCGGTGATGGAGCGGATGGCCGGCGTGCCGACCTCCGCCACCATCCTGCCGATCCGTCCGGATGGCTCGCGCCCGGTGCTGCATGCGCGCGGCGCCTCCGCGCGCTGGAAGATTTCGCCCGAAGCGCAGAAAGCCGCCTGCCGAAGCAAGGTGCTGCATCTTGGCGGCGTCGGATCGCTGCTGGCGATGGACGGCGAACCGACGGTGGCGCTGCTGCGCGACGCCAAGGCGGCCGGCTGCATCACCACCGTCGATCTCATCCAGGCACGCGGCGAGACGCTGGCGCTGGTCGAACCGCTGATGCCTTATACGGACTTCTTCATGCCGAGCATCGACGAGACCCATGCGCTGGTCGGCACCAACGACCCCGCGGCCTGCGCACAATATTTCATCGGCAAGGGTGCCGGTGCCTGCGCGATCTCGCTCGGCGAGCACGGCTCTTTTGTCATGACGCGCGACGGGCGGCAGTTCACGGTGCCGGCTTTCGAGGTGACGGTGCGTGACACCTCCGGCTGCGGCGATTCCTATACCGGCGGCTTCATCGCCGGCCTGGTCCGCGACTGGGACCTGCTGGACTGCGCAAAACTGGCGACAGCCACCGCCGCCATCGTCGCGACGGGGCTCGGTTCCGGCGCCAATCTCGTGTCCTTCGAGGAGACGGTCAAGGCGATGAACACGCTGCCCATCCGCGGCGCCGCCCGCGTTTAAGTCGCTTCGCGTTACGCTTTTCTGAACAACAGGATCGATTTCATGACCAGACATGCCATCGTTACCGGCGCCAGCCGCGGAATCGGACGCGCCATCGCCCTTGGCCTCGCCAAGCGCGGCTACAATCTCGCTCTGACTGACATCGCAGCGCAGGAGAGCACGCTGCTGGAGACCGTCACGGATGTGAAGAAGCTCGGCGGCAAGTGCATTCCGGTGCTGGCAGATGTCAGCAAGCTCGAGGATTGCCAGCGCTCGGTTGCGGAAGCGGTCGCGGGTCTCGGCCATGTCGATGTTCTCGTCAACAATGCCGGCATCCTGCGTCTCGCGACCATCGAAGAAACCACGCCCGAACACTGGGACCAGACCTTCGCCGTGAACGTCCGCGGCGTGTTCCAGATGACCCAGGCGATGGTCGTCCACATGAAGGAGCGCAAATACGGGCGCATCGTCAACATCGCCTCGTTGGCCGCGCGCACCGGCGGCCCCGGCCAGTCGCATTATGCCGCGTCGAAATCCGCCGTGGTGGGCTTCACGCGGGTCTCGTCGATGGAATTCGGTGGCCATGGCATCACGGTGAATGCCGTATGCCCCGGCATCATCCTCACCGAGATGGGCCGCAACAACCTGCGCGATCCCGAGAGGGTCACCTATTTCGAGAAGATCACCGACCTGCATCGGCTCGGCGAGCCGGAAGACGTCGTCGGCCCCGTCGCATTCTTCGCCTCGGACGATTCCGCCTTCGTGACGGGCCAGGCACTCAACGTGGATGGCGGTATCTTTTACAGCTGAGCGACCTCAATCCGAGATCAACGTCCGGCAACGAACACACGACTTGCCGGACTTCCGCGGACGTGCGTATCCGGGACCGCGCATCACACGGCATGGGCAGCAACAGGCCGAACCATGCTGGGGCGCCTGCTCGATACTCACGAACGCTGGCACAGCGCTTCGTTAGGCTTGGAATTTTTGGCGCGCTAAGAATGAGGTGGCGCCTAGGCCGGCAGCTTTTTTTGCCCCGCGCTGCAACCAACGGGGTTCACGGATGTTGCAGCATTTGCTGGGTGGCCGTCCATAGGAGCGCATCCATGTGTGATTACAGCCTGCACGCGGTCGCCAACCGTCCCGCAGAGGTGGCGGATAGGTTGGTATCGGCAAGATTTCCTTCGACGACGACTAAAGGGTTCGCAAGCTTCGACGATCCAAACGTTGCGGTATGCCTTCGCCCTGGCACCGAGATCGCTTTTGAAGAAAACGTCCGGATCGATGGATGGGTGTTTCGCCGCAACGTCAACGATCGACTAGCCCGCTTTCGTCAAATTGACATGGGCCAGTATCACAATCACCACGACGCGCTGGAATTCTCAAATGGCAGGATTGTTCTCGTCACCGACCTGAAGCCCGGGCAGAAGGCAATCGTGCTGCAATTACCGGTCAGTCAGGCAATCCAGAAAACCAGGACCGCTGCGCCTGCAGCGACGCCGCGGGCCGCTCGGACCACTCCCTGACGAGCCCTATCGCCAGTAGGCAGAAGAAACCCGCCGGCGCAGCTCGGCGGGTTTTCATTGCATTGGTAGGGTCTTGGCTATGCTCGACGTCTCGCGGCATATCGCCGAACCGCACACCGCCATAACCCGCTCGATCCCGCGGGCGTTTTTTCTTTGGCTCCCTTGAACCTTTCAGCCACGTCCATCGTACCAATTTGAACTGGGGATTTGAGGGCCCAGTGTTTAGCCAACGTCGCCGGGGCGATCATACTCCGCCCAGGGCGGCGTTGCGCGTACGATCCCCACCCGCCTCACCCGCGGGCTTTTGCAGAGCCGCACGCCATCGTTTAGAATGCCGGAATGACGAACACAAAAGCATGGCAGTCCAAGCTGCTCGACGAACCCAGGATCGGCTTTGTTGAAGAGCACGGTTCGCGCGCGGCCAATGCCGAGCGCGCCATGGTCGTCGAGCGCCGACACAAACCGACGGCATCCCCTCGGACGACTCCGAAACACGATCCCCTGGCGAAGATCCTAAACGAACCGCGCGTGGGCTTCGAGACTATCCATCGATCCGCCCCCAGGTCGCCAAAATGAAAGAGCCGCCCACTGAGGCGGCCTTACTGCTTGGGAGGCCTAAAACCAGATTGGTGCCGAAAATGAAAATACAGGCCGGCGCCTATTCCCAACACCCAGCATATCGTTGCGATGCCATGGATCATGTACTTCACCACAGGATGATCGTTGGGTATTCCGAACTGACTGACGCCCAGCACGAGCGCTAGACACAAGATTACCGTCGCCAGAATCCCGACCGCCGACCCCGCGCAAAACCACAAAAAGAGCTTCATCTGCAGATAGTGGCCCGTCTGCCCCTAACGTTTCTTAAATTCGGCCACCGCGGTTTTCAAACCAGGCCACTGAGGTCGGAAAGCGGCCAGGACGAATAGTCTAGAGCTTCGCCTGGACCGTCCAGAATGATGCATCTTTATCGGACAGGTCATTGTGGATGGTGCTGTCGCTCGGGGCGTGTGGACGCAGCCGCCAAGCCTCCGAATTGATCTCCAATTCGAGCTCGCTGTGCGAAGCTGAGATCACCTTACCTGACACCCGACTTTTGTTTGGGTATTCGAGCGCTAGCGTTTCTCCCGGCGCCACCGATTTGGCGACGACAGAAATCACGGTACCGGTTTTGATATCTTTTCCGTTGATGAAGGCGCTGAGCATCGACAAACTCCCATTTGCTGCTTGGTGATTGGACTTGAATGCAAAGCGCGCCGCACGACGGCACCAGAATGCTGTTTCTCCACATGTAGGAACGTGCACGCATCCCGGCGGTTCCACCTGGCCACCTCCCACAGAGGGCTCGGGACCAATAGAAAAATTCGATCCGTGTTCGTTTAAGTTTGCAAAGACCTTTGGAATGGTCATTGCAGCGCGCTGAGGTAGCTCAAAGGGTTTTCGACGTAGCGGCAGCGCGGTCTTGCCGAGCAGCGGCCTCGGCGAAGCGTCACATCGGCGCTGGCGCGATGTGCCTTGATGCCCTGCGCATTGAATTGCGGGTGATCACGCACGCTTCACCGCGGGCTCGGATGAAGACACACATAGTCCCAGATACAGCGCGATTACCCGAGGTGGCAGGACGCTGCTAATTGGCGTTACTTCACCGCGAGCAGAACTTGGACGTGTCCAAGCGCAATAGCCAGATCGCGATCAGTGAGGCCTCGCGCCAAATCTCGCAGCTGGAATTCCATCTGCATACGCTTGGGCGTGAGCTGCTCTTCTTGAGGCGACACCAGCAGTTCGGAAAGCGGCAGTCCAAGCGCCATCGCTAAGCTCTGGACCGTTTTGATCCCCGGCTCCTGCAAGCCCCGCTCGATGTTGGAAATACTCTCCGGCGTGCGCGAGATCCGAGCCGCAAGATCTTCTTGCGTCATTCCAGCCCGTTGGCGGGCTAAGCGCAATTTCTGTCCGAAACCATTTTCAGTGGCGTCAACCATTCCCGAGCTTCGCTTCGAGTCATTTGCTTGACCATGAACTTCACTTCGACTTAGATGCCAGAAGACGAAGTAAGATTCGTTTTTTGGCAGATTAATCGAAGTCAGCTTCACCCATGCACGTCCGCATCCATCGAGGGACTCACGAGATCGGGGGCACATGTATCGAGCTAGAGACCGAGGGAGCGCGGCTTTTGCTCGATCTCGGCCTACCGTTGGATGGCGAACTCAGCGATACGGCATCCCATCCGTCCATCGAGGGACTTGCGGGCGATAGCAATCTCTTAGGCTTGGTTCTTTCCCACGGACACGTCGATCATTGGGGTCTGGCGCCGTTGGCAGGCCCAGATCTGCCGGTCGCATTGGGTGCTGCCACGCTCCGCATCCTCCAAGCTGCAGCTCCGTTCGTCCCGCGCCCCTACGTCCCGGCGCGACCGATCGAGTTCACCAGCGGCAGTTCGGTTCATTTCGGCCCATTTCGCATAACGCCCCATCTTGTCGACCACTCCGCCTACGACGCCCATGCCATAGAGGTCGAAGCCTCTGGCAAGCGCCTGTTCTATTCCGGCGACATTCGTGGCCACGGCCGCAAGGCGGCTCTGTTCGAGAAGATGCTCTCTCATCCGCCGAAGGACGTCGATGTCATGCTGATGGAAGGTTCGAGCTTCGGCCGACTCGATTCCGATCACTCCTTCCCGGTAGAGGCGGAGGTCGAGCAACGTTTCCTCGAGCTATTCAGCCAGACTGAAGGTTTAGCCCTTGTTGCAGCATCCGCCCAGAACATCGACCGCATGGTCAGTCTTTACCGCGCCTGCAAACGGACAGGTCGGACGCTGATCATCGACCTCTACACCGCCGAAATCCTGAGGGCGACCGAGAATGCCCATATCCCGCAGTCGGATTGGCAGAACGTCGCGGTTTACGTTCCGCAGTATCAACGGGTGCAGATCAAGCGCGCCGCGCGCTTTGATCTGATCGAACGACATCGAGCGAACCGCATCTTTGCAGAGCAATTGGCCGAGATCGCCCCAAAGTCAGCGCTTCTGTTTCGCCCCGCAATGCTCGACGACCTCAAACATGCGGCGTGCCTGAACAGCGCTCTTGCGATCTGGTCTCAATGGGCTGGCTATCTCCGTCAGGAGCGCGGCCTGGCATTGGTCCAAGAGCTTAGCTCTCTAGATATTCCAATCGAACATGCCCATACCTCCGGCCATGCGAGCATCAAGGACCTTAAGCGACTCGCCAGCGCGATAGCGCCCAAGATGCTGGTGCCTATCCACACCTATGCGCCAGCCGCGTTCCTAGACCACTTTGATGCGGTCGCGTTAAAGCACGACGGCGAATGGTGGGACATCCCCGCATGATCCCGACACAGGTCCAGCATGGGGTCAGCGATGCATTCCTCGATCATCTCGAGCATCTCACCTTTGATGAGACTGATCCGTGGTGGCGGGATGTTCTGCTGAGAGACGATCTGTTCATCGCCGTTCGGCGTAATTCGCTGAATGTCTACCACCGCGGTGCTTCGATCTTCCGCATCGACGACAAGGGCGATGGGACGGTCAGCCCGAAGACGCACGTCAAATATCTCGTGAGGCAGCAGCAGGCATTGGCGGAACTCGTCGAAGGCCGCTTCAGGTCTTCTAAGGAGATCGTCTGGTCGCGATACGATCCTCGGCGCACGCTGGCCGACATGACGCGATCGGCGACTGATCTTGCCGGGGTTGAGAAGGCAGGTCTCCATCCTTTGATCTTGAGCAGCCCACATGTCATCGACGTCGAAGTCTCCTTGGACCGGGCCGGCGATGACATGCCGGCTGAGACGACACCACAGACCCAGGATCCTGCTCGACGCGGCAAGGCAGCCTTACGTCTTCAGGATCGCCTGGACGTCACGACCCTGGAACGTCAGGGAGATGCCATCGCTATTGTGTTCCACGAAGCAAAACACTTCACCAATCCCGCCTTACGCGCCAGGCGAGGCGACCCCGACGTTCTCAATCAACTGCGTCGGTACCGCCGGACCATCGCTCAACATTCCGCAACTCTGCTTGGCCGCTACCAGGCAACCTGCCGTGCCCTCGTACGCATCGGCGCAATGCGTGCGAGTCTGCGTACCGACCGCGGTCAGGTCGTCCGTGCGATCGGGTCTTTGATTGGTGACGTCTCGAATGGCGGAGCAAAGCTCATGATCGACCCGGCCCCTCGCCTGCTGATCTTCGGATTCGACGCGGATCAAAAGAACGGCGTCCTAAGCACAATGCTGTCCGGCCTGAGGGCCGCCGAGCCGATGCTTCCAATCTACGCTGTCGGCGACCCCACGACCGCAACCGGCGCATTCCGTCCGGCCCCGCAAGGCGCGTGGCACAAATGTAACACCTGATCTTTCTTCTTAAAAAACCGCAATTTCTCGGCGCCTGATTTGAATCTAGTGGGGCGACCTACCCGGTCGCATGCGAGCCGGCGACTTCCACAACTATGGGTTGGATTAACGATATGTGCACCACACCGACTTGGCATGTAAGTGCATTCACCCACCGCGGACGTGTTCGCGGCAGCAACGAAGACACCATCGCGATCGGCGGCCAGATTCTCTCGGGCGACCTTTCAGCTCCGTTGGAATTTCACTTGAGCAGCCGAGCCAGCGTTCTAATGGTTGCGGATGGACTGGGCGGGCATAATGCCGGCGCCCTCGCAAGCCGGTTCGTCATCGAGCAGTTGGTCAAACTGATCGATTGCACCGCCACAGCGTTTGACTGCGCAAAGGCGATCACCGAGACCAATCAAAAGCTCTTCGACCTGATGCAGCAACAACCTGACCTTGCCGGGATGGGAAGTACATTGGTCGGCGCCGTGCTTCAGCAAACGGAACTAGTCAGCTTCCACGTCGGTGACTCTCGCCTTTATCTCCGAACGCCGCTTCACCTCATTCAACTGAGCCAAGACGATGTACCCGAGGGCAAAATCGACCCCCAAGGACGGCGGACGACCCACGGCATCACTCAGGCGCTCGGTGGCTCGCTCGGCTTCATCGCCGTCGAACCGAATGTAACCACAGATCCGCTGCCGGCTCCCGACGAAACCCTCCTGCTGTGCAGCGACGGGCTCACCGATCTAGTCTCGGACGACGCCATTCGCCGCGTTCTAGGGACGGCCGATCTTTCCCTTGCAACTCGCCGCCTCGCGGCCCTCGCGCTCCGCCGAGGAGGTCACGACAACATCTCTATTGTCGTTGCGCGACGCGAACGAGCCTAGCCGCCGCTTTCCTTTCACATCTTTTAACTCTGGAGGGGCGGCCTGACCGCCGAATATGCATGATGAAAATCTATTCTGTCTCAGCCTTCGTTTTGTTGTCTTCCGCTCTATTAGCATGCGGCAACAGCTCACCCTGCTCTGATCCGAACGTGCTTACCAAGGTCAAGGAACTGTTCGACCAGCAGGAGTTTGGCCAGTTCATGCCGACGCCTCCGAAGGTCTTCAAGGTCCAGGACAAGACCGCAACATCCATTTCCACAGGTCAGGATAAGGGCGGCAACCGATGCTCCGTGGTGGTCACGTCGGACATAATCGAGATGATGCGCTTCACCGAGCAAGCCACCGAAGAAGAGATCGTTCAGATCAAGCAGGAGGCCGCGAAGCGGAACTTCCCGCTGACCAAGGACTATCTGACCAACTACGCCGTTCAGCCGCTCGCTTCCGGCCAACATTACGTCACCCTCCTGAAATGAGGCCGATCAGCATGCTGCGCATATCCCTCACTGCTGGCCTTTTGCCCGCAATCGGCTGCTTCGCCCCCACCCTGGCAGCACCAACCGGCATTTTGACCGAATCCACCATCGTGTTTTGCTCAGACACACGTTCGGGGAATTGCCTATCGGCGTTTCGAGGATCGACACGAGATTGGCTTTTGGCTGCAACCGAAGGCGTGAAGCGACCAACGCTTCATCGTGATCTCGAAAACCAGCAGATGCATGTCGCCTCTGCCAACCAACCATCAGCTACCAACTCGACCGAAGCACCACCGACCAAAAGGAACGGTTCAGGCGGCTTCGTTTTCGATGCGAGTTCAGTCAAGCATTCAACGAAGCCCGCGCTGCTTATTCGCTTGGGTGAAAAGATCACCAAACAAGCGCTGAAGCGACGATTTGCAGGGAACGATGTCCGTTACACGACAGGTGAAGGCTGCCTGACCTGCGCTGTCATCACCGGGACAGACGGACAATTCGATGTCGACTTCGATCATGATGGCCGCACAGTCATTAATCTTCGGTCCATCGACGATCGCGCCCGCGACGTCAAGGGGAACAGCGTCGGATCACCGCTAGCAGAGGCCATTGGCTCCAACACTGCCAATTGCGATGCCGGCGAGAGCACGACCTGCGCATCCCCAGACGTCAAGGGCTTGCTTTACGTCGTAGCCGAGGACGACCAGTGCCCCTTCACCGTCACGGAAAAACAGCCCACCGATATCCCCGCTTGCGCACGCATCGGCGGATTCCAAATCCTGGGCAATTGACGCCAGCCTGAAGGCACCATTGGAAAGCGCCATGATGATACAACCCAGGAAAGCGTTGCTGACAACAGCCGCTCTGACAATCTCGCTCGCGATTGGGCACGCCATCGCCGAAGACGGTTCGAAGACAGACAAGATACTGCTCGGAACTCACATCGGGAATGCGACGATCGTGTCTTTGGCAGGTGTCGACACCAGCCAAGCGGTCGTCAAGTTCCAGCGCAAGCTCGATGATGCCGTCGAGGAGTGCTCCCGAAACGTCGGGGCGAATGAGGATGGCACGGTGCCATCTGAGAAGGTCGCCGACTGCGCGAAGGCCGGCCTTGCAGGGCGAACGATGAAAGTGCTGACCCGGCGCGCTGTCTGCGCCCACTCCACACTCTACACCGAGTTCGGCAACTATTCGCTGATCGACTATCTGAGAGAAGAAGACCAAAGCGTGGGTGACCAGACGTGGCGGCCCGTTCGCACCAACTGGAAGAATCACCGGGACGATAAGATCGTCGGCAACTGCAGCGGCTGCAACACACCACAATTGCTGGACACCTACCGCATCCTTTGTCCGTCCTGGTACAGGGAAGCATTCGGCGGCCGTGATCCTTATTGACGAAATATATGATTAGCGGAGCCTCGACCGAACAAAGCGAAAACTGCGAAAAATTGGCCTAATCTACGCGAAAGGCTACACGACCAATTGCGCCCTCGTTCATGCGCTAGCCTTGATCAAGCTGTGCGGCAAGCCGAACTGATCCAGGACATGGCCGTTGCCGTTATCTCGGCGCAGCTATCGGTCATCCGCTTCGTCTTTAGAGTGCCGCTCGCTCAGCATCCTGGTCTGGATCCGGTCGAGTGATAGGGACCCGGGAGAAGGACCGTTTGATCTCGGACGACGAGCCGGCGGGCTTTGGACTCCGGCTCTTTAGTTCAGGCGGTCCCGCCTATCGCTGACATCCGCAGCTTATGCTTGGAGGCACAGGGGCCCTGACCCGCTCCCTGCAACGCCCCCGCTTTAGGGTTCTGTTCTCCACCGAGGAGACAGACGATGCGTATTGGCAGGTTCACTGAAGAGCGGATCACCGAAATTTTGAAGGAGCACGCCGCCGGGATGTCGGCGGGCGAACTGTGCCGCGAGCACGGCATCAGCGATGCGACGTTCTACAAGTGTCGATCCTGATTTGGTGGGAGAACATCTCCGAAGCGTCGCAAGCTGAAGGTGCTGGAGGAGAACCGCAAACTGCAGAAGCTGCTGGCAGAGACGATGCTGGAGGCATCGACGTTAAAGAAGATGCTCGAAAGAACTTCTGCCTCCCAGCTCGCGGAGACTTGCTGTGACCTGGGCGATCAATGAGAGGGGCTACTCGCAGCGGCGGCCCTGCCGACTGGTTGGGCTGCAGGCGAAGACCTATCGCTATGTGTCAACCCAGCCTGACAATGGCGCGTTGCGGGCTCGACTAGCGTAAAGTATCCCAACTAACAGTTCAAAAAACAAATGGCGGCACTTGTGCCGCCATTCTTCTTGGATAGTCGCGAAGGAATGTCCCGTCTAAGTTGCGTAGCGCAAGTATTCGATGAAAGGCTTGAGATAAACATAGGCAGCTGCAGGAGGATCGATTCCAAGCTTAAGCATCATCAAAGCATCCTTCACCTCGCCCACATCAGACTGAGTAGAAATGGGGACTTTCGCAGAGACTTTAATCGCCTTGTCGATCTCGGACTTACGAGGCGCTTCATTGAGGCGAATGACCTCGACAACCTTGAAGCGCGCCTTCACGAGAGCACGGAAGTGGTGACATTCGCCGACGACTTCGCCGAAGCGAGAGATCGGAATTCTGCGACGTTGCCCGCTCTTTTTAATGTCAAGTAGAGCGTCACGGAAGCCTTTGTCGTCCTCTGCGATCGGCGGCAGATATTCAAGGTTAAGGTGTGATACCTGAACTTTGAATATGGAAAATCTAAGCATGGTGAGTTCTCGTATAGGTGACGTACATCTCCAAGCAGCCGTCGCTTTGGCTTGTGATTTGCTTAGGGATTCTAGTCGGGGGTTGGCGAACGATCTTATGATCGCGCCAAGTGCGTGAGCGCACTCTCCGTATTAATATGTAGCGCGTCCGATTTTTCCCTAGATTTCAAAGAATTTTTTTTAAACCTGAGCGAAAATAGTTAGCGGTCCGACGTCAAACAATTTTGGGGCGAAAGGTCTGCAAACCACACCCCGATAGGGCAACTAACGTTTCCTGGCGAGCTAGTACCGCAAGACACCTCTTAGCGGAGTCGCATCGCGCGAGTGATGAGCTAGAAGTGGTCAAACCAAGCGGTCGATTATCACCTGTTTAACAGATGGCGTCGCAAGCGATTGAGATCGGATCGTTCTTGAGCAATATCCAGGTAAAAATAGCTTGGCGAATCCGCATCGTGCCATAGATTCTATTGCATTCCCCTTTTCGCACCTCGGAGGTGAAACGGGAATGCGGTGCAACACAATCTAGCGAGTAACAAAATGACTGATACTATTAGTTCGGCGACGACGCCGGACAGCAATTTAGCAGAGACCGCAAAGGCGCGCGTTAGCCGTACGTCTAGCCACACGCCGATTGACCCAGGTTACGCAACATTGCGCTTGCTCAACAGCGAAAGCGTCGAGGAAGCAGAGCAACTGCGTGACGCGGTGATCGCGCATCTCAAACCACGCAACGTGATCGAGAAGATCTTTGCGTCTGATTTCATTCACAACGAACTGGAGTTGCGTCGCCTTCGGGCCATCTCCGCAGCCGCCCTCTCGGCAGCTCGTCCGTGGAGCGTGAGCAGGCTCAACGGTTACCCCGACGACCGTTTTATCGACTCGGCACTGCCGACCGGTCACTATGCTGCAGGCATCCAGGATCTCGCCAACAAGGGATACCCCCTAAAGGATATCGACGCTTACAGCGCCCTCACCTTCGCACCTGCATTTGACTCGCTCGATAAGCGCGCGGCCACATTGGAAGTGCGCCGCAATCAGGCACTGACCGCGTTCGAGGATCGCCGCTCGCAGCAAGATCTTGCCGACCGCACTATCGATGCCGATGCAGGCGACGCGGCGGCTATCGAACATCAGTCGGACGTCTAAAAATGACGTCGTCACGCATCACCGCTAACCGGCGTAATGCACGCAAGAGCACGGGGCCACGCTCAACGGCTGGCAAGCGTGCGGCCGCCTCGAATGCGCTCCGCCACGGACTGAACGTGGCCATCCCGGCAGACATGCCGGCGGTGGCCGCGGTTGCTAGAGAACTATCGGATCATTTCGCTCGTCCTCAATCGGATCGCGATGTGATCGAAACCGCGCAGGCGGTCGTTTCTTATGAACGCATCAAAGAGGCATATTTCGCGCTGTGCCACGGCATCGCGGTGCCGCTCATGATGAGGCCGGCGATCGAGCCGGTCGCAATGACATCGCGGGCTGACGATCCGCTCGGACTGTTGGCCGTTTTCGAGGTCTTCAAGGCTCAGATCGAATTGCCTGACGGCGCCAAGCCGTTGAGCGTCATCGAGTTCGCGCGCGAACTCGAGCGGTTGGCGCGCTATGAGCGCCGTGCTTATTCAGCACGCAAGAAAGCCCTGCAGCGCCTTGGGCGGCAACACCAAGCTCAGACTTAGCCCAGGGGCCCCGAACCTGTTGCCCAAGCGCAACAGGTCAAAAATCTTCCAAAAAAGCCGCAATATCTCGCGCCCTCAATTGAATCTCTCATTTGGGGGCGGTTTCGCGTTTGGCGGAACGAACCCAATCGGCCCAGCGACATTCGCAAAAGCGACGCTGCGTGTTTGGCGGAACGAAGCCAAGCCCACGATGGGCCGGATGGTGCTCAATGATGTTGGAGGTTCGAACCATGATTGTAAGGCCGATGCCGGGGTGGCCGCTGCAGATGCGGGCGGAGACAGCCGCAGCCTATTGCGACGAGACGGGCACTGACGAGTTCCTGCGCGGTGTCGCGGAGGGACATTATCCGGCACCAGGCTCTTCATCCGGCGGCACCGCAAAGTGGCACCGCGCCGCATTGGATGCAGCAATCGACCGGCATCACGCGATATTCACACCGGCGATCGCTAGCGACTTGATTGATTTGCTTTAACGGAGACGCCCGCATGCAGAATACAAAGCCTGCTTTCAACGCCTCGACCTCGGACGCCGCAACTATCAAAGGCAGCTTCGACTGGATGATTGCCGTTTATCTCGCCTCGCCGCAGTTCGATGACCTGCCGGAGCTAACGCAGCGAAGCTACCGTCAAGCGTTGGCGCGAGTTGCAAATTATCCACTCAAAGACGGCCGACGATTTGGCACTATCTGCTTAACCTCCATCACACCGGCCGTCGCCGATCAGATGCATGCGCGTCTCAAGTCGCGAAGCGACGGCAGCAAGCGAGCCCGATCAGCGATGCTGTCAATGCGGGTCGCACAGCGCGCATGGTCGATCACCCAACGGCGCCATATGGCCGACATGCCGCCTCATAACCCCTTCGCGAAGATGGGTATCGTCTATCGACCGGCGCCGACGCGGCCGGTCACCTATCAAGAACTTCTGCGGTTTGTCGCAGAAGCCGACCGAACTGGCGACCACTCCATCGGCACCGCCGCGATGATCGCTTTCTTCTGGCTCCAACGCCAAACAGACATCCTGGCACGACTAAGCTGGCATCACTATCGGCCGCACGATGCGCCGGAGGTTGCGCGGATCTTTCATCATAAAACGCACGAGCTCGTCGACATACCTTTGTTCGACAATGACGGAACTCATCTTTGGCCGGAGCTCAGCATTCGCTTGGACATGAGCCTTCCCCGCGGCGATCTCATCGTGACCCGTGACCATCCAGACCGGCTGAGAAAGACACATTTGCCCTGGCAACCAGACTATTTCCGGCATCGGGTCGCGGGGATTCGCGCGGCCGCAGGGATCGACCCGCAGGTCAAATTCATGGGGCTGCGCCACGGCGGATATACTGAAGGCGCGAATGCCGATTTGACCGATGCGCAGCTTCGTGCGCTGAGCGGGCATCGAACGGCCAGCATGGTCCTAGTTTACGCCAAAGCATCTCTGCAACAGCGGCGGGACGGCGCGCGGAAACGGCGGGAAGCACGAGAGGCGACGGCTGGGATCTCAGAAGGCTGGGAACGAAACCACCTATGACCAATTGCACCTGTCAGATTAGAACGACAGAGATTGGTATGGTGGGCGCACTAGGGCTCGAACCTAGGACCCGGTGATTAAGAGTCACCTGCTCTACCAACTGAGCTATGCGCCCGGATCCAGATCCGGATATCCCCGTGGGGACGGCGTCGTTTAGCAAAGCGATCCGGGGATGTCCAGCGACGCTGTCACAAAAATTGCACCGTTTTTCGCAATCGCGAAAATGCGAAAAAGCCGCTGGATTTCAGCGGCTTCTTCGTTGTTGCGACCGTGGAAAACTGCTCCGGATCAGAGCCGTTCGGCGCCCGGTGCGGCGTCGTGGTCGAATCTGCCGCCGGGGCCACCGGGACCGCGATCGTCGTCATCGCCGAAACGCGGGTGATCGAAGCCGGGAGGGCCGAATCCCTCGCCTTCGAAGCTGCCGCGCTCGAAGCCGGGTCGCGGGCCGCGGTGACGCCAGCCGCCCTCCCCGCCGCCGAAGCCGCGGTCCATATGGGTCAGCACCGCCAGTCGCCGTTTCTGCCCGTCATCGAGGGTCTTGTAGAGCGGGTCGGCGGCATCGGCGATCTTCTTCAGCGCGGCGGCCGTGGTGGCCATGTCGCCGGCGCGCTGCTGCAGGCGGGCGACCGGATTGTCCGGCGTGTCGGCCCGCTTCGCGTCGTCGTCGCGGTTCTTGCGCTCTTCCATGCGCGCATTGGCGCGGTCGATGCGCAGCTTGGCGAAATCGCGCACCGCGCTCTCCACCGCCGGCCACATCTTCTCCTGGTCCGGCGTCAGCTTGAGCCCGGCCTTCACGGCAGCGATGCGCGCATCGGCGAACGCAGCGCGGTCTTCCGGATTCATCCGGACGTGATGATGCATCCATGGACGGTGCTGGGCATAGACCGCGGTAGAACCGGCAATCACGGCAACAGCGGCACCAGCGAGCAAGATCTTCTTCATGGCAACCTCCTTTGGAAAGTTACCCGAAGATGATCCTGCGATGCCGGACCTTCAACTTACGCTTTGGCCATATGTTTTCCGGATGTGTTCGATTTCTGAATATGCATTCACGATGGAACGCACTTCAGAATTCTTTTGTCACAGCATCCCGAGCAATCGCGGCAGCCACAGCGAGAGTTCCGGAATGTAGGTGATGAGGCCGAGGAAGATCAGCAGCGTGATCAGCCACGGCAGCACGGCAATGGAGAGTTCGGTGATCCCCATCTTCGCAATACCGGAGGCGACGTAGAGATTGAGTCCCACCGGCGGATGACACATGCCGATTTCCATATTGACCACGATGATGATGCCGAAGTGCACCGGATGAATGCCGAGCTTGACTGCGATCGGATAAAGGATCGGCGCCATGATCAGAACGATCGAGGACGGCTCCATCACATTGCCCGCGAGCAGCAGCAGCAGGTTCACCACCAGCAGGAAGGTGATCCAGTTGATGCCGCTGTTCGTGATCCAGTTCGACATCGCCTGCGGGATCTGCTCGCTGGTCATCAGGAACGAGAACAGCACCGCGTTGGTGACGATGTAGAGGATCATCGCGCTCATGCTGGCCGAGATCAGAAGAACCTTGGGCACGTCCTTCCACTTCATGTCCTTGTAGATGAACATCTCGATCAGGAAGGCGTAGACGGCGCTCATGGCGGCGGCTTCCGTCGGCGTGAACCAGCCGAGATAGATGCCTCCCAGCACGATAACGATCAGCGAAATGCCCCAAGCTGATTCCCGAAAGGCGTGCCAGCTCTCGGCCCAGGTTGCCTTGGGTATGCGCGGATAGTTGTTCTTCCACGCGCGATACCAGGTCGTGGCGGAGAGCATGACGGCCAGGATCACACCCGGTATCATTCCGGCCATGAACAATTGTCCGACCGAGGCGGAAGAGACTTTCTCGCCGGCGGGACCGAAGTAAACCGCACCGCTGGTCGATACTGCGTAGATCACCATGATGATCGAAGGCGGAATCAGGTTGCCGAGCGCGCCGCCGGTAACGATGATGCCGGCAGCAAAGCGCTTCGGGTAGCCGACCGAAAGCATGGCCGGCAGCATGATCGAGCCGATCGCCACCACAGTCGCCGGCGAAGACCCCGACACCGCTGAAAACAGCGCGGCGGCCATCGTGGCTGCAATGCCCAGTCCGCCGGCCCAATGGCCGATCATCGTCCGCGCGAATTCGATCATTCGCCGCGCGACGCCGCCATGCGTAAGGAAGTTTCCGGCGAGGATGAAGAACGGGATCGCCATGATCTCGAACTTCTCGATGCCGGTAAACAGCTTCAGCGCGACGGATTCGATCGGCACGTTGGTCATGAAAAACAGGAACGTCAGCACCGTGAGACCGAGCGCGATCGAGATCGGCATGCCCGTCAGCATCAGCACAACAAGCAGTCCGAAAATAATGGCAGCGATCATCGGATGATCCTCGCGGCGCTGGCGGCGGCGGCTTCGGGATCGATCCCCTCCACGTCGGTCTCGTCATGATGTGGGAGTTCGCCGGTGCGCCAGAACTTGCGAGCAACCTGCAGGAAGCGGAAGCACATCAGATAGGAGCCGAGCGGAACACAGAGATAGATGATCCAGCTCGGCAGTTCGAGATCGGGCGTCACCTGATCGGTGTACATCAGCCCGTAGACGAATTTCGCGCCCATGCTCCCGACCACAAAGGTGAAGAGCGCGCCGCAGAGCAGACCGAACATCACCACCGTCTTGCGCCAGGGCGGGTCGAGTTGGTTCACCAGCACATCGACGCCGACATGGATGCCGGTCCGCACGCCGTAGGCGGCGCCGAACTTCGCCATCCACACAAACATCAAGATGCACAGCTCCTGCGCCCACGACAGGTGGATCGGGAACAAAAACGGATAGAAGAACGGGATGCCGACGAGGTAGCGATGTGCCACTGCAATGAAAATGATCACGGTCGCGGCCGCGATCAATGTCATGATCAGCAGTTCCTCAAGCCGATCGAGGATGCGAAGAAACATTTAGTCCCCCAGTGCGGGTCAACCGGCAATTGATCTGATCGCGGCGTGACCTTGCGCTAACCCCATTCCGCAGTCAGGCAACTGCGGCCCCCGGGGCGTCAGTGGCTTCCGCACCCGAGGGCGCGGAAGCTCACATCGTCAATCCTAGTTGGTGGCGCCGCGCGTTTCCTTGAGAAATTCGTCGATCAGTGGCTTGCCTACCCGGCCTGCTACATCGGTATAAACCGACTCCACCGCCTTGCGCATGCCGGCATCTTGCTCCGGCGTCAGTGTAACAAATTCGGTCTTGCCGCTCTTCTTCATCTCGGCGAGTGCGTCGTCGTTTTCCTTCGCCGACTGGCCGTTGCCATAGGCGGTGGCTTCCTTCATGGCCTTTTCCAGAAGGCCGCGAGTATCCGCCGGAATGCCATCCCAGAATTTCTTGTTCACCACCACCACGTAACCGATGTAACCGTGGTTGGTCAGCGTGGTGTACTTCTGCACCTCATGCATTTTCTGGGTGTAGATGTTCGACGGCGTATTCTCCTGACCATCGACCACGCCCGTCTGCAGCGCCTGGTACACTTCCGAGAACGCCA
This sequence comes from Tardiphaga sp. 20_F10_N6_6, assembly GCF_052076045.1. NCBI lineage: Bacteria > Pseudomonadati > Pseudomonadota > Alphaproteobacteria > Hyphomicrobiales > Nitrobacteraceae > Tardiphaga > Tardiphaga sp. 20_F10_N6_6. The sequence goes on along the minus strand of NZ_CP197239.1, from coordinate 6,326,642 downwards.
TCACCTGCGGAATCGCGCCAAGCGTGCGGAATTGAGCTTCCAGCACCTTTGACGACTGGATGCGGAACTTCATACCTTTGTAGTCCGCGGGAGTGAGCAACTTCTTGTTCGCGGTCATCTGCTTGAAGCCGTTGTCCCAATAGGCAAGGCCGGTCATGCCTTTGGAATCCAGCAGCTTGAGCAGTTTCGCGCCGAGCGGGCCGTCAGTCACCTTGCGCAGGGTGGCGAGGTCCGGAAGGATGTAGGGAAGATCGAAAACCTCGAACTCCTTGACGCCGATCGGCCCGAACTTCGAGTTCGACGGCGCCAGCATTTGCACCGCGCCGAGCTGCAAGGCTTCCAGCTCTTCCTTGTCCTTGTAGAGCTGCGAGTTCGGATAGACTTCGACCTTGACCTTGCCGTCGGTGTATTTCTCGGCGAGTTCCTTGAACTTCTCCGCAGCGAGGCCCTTCGGCGTGTTCGGCGCGACGACATGGCTGAATTTGATGATGATAGGCGCCTGCGCGGCGGCCGGTCCTATCAATGCAAGCGCGGCAACCGATGCTGCTGCGAAAATCAATTTGCGCATGTGTTTCTCCCCGTAATGACGTGGGAGCTCATTGAGCGGCTCCCGCTTGTATGCCAGTTGCAGCAATATAGAGATCAATGCGCAAACACCATTGCCCGTTCGCAGGGGTGCAACATGAAATCGATGCTGCACCGCAAAACGCGGAGCGCCTGCTCCCTCTCCCCGTTCTGCACGGGGAGAGGGGCGGGGTGAGGGGCGAGGCAATGGCCTAACAGCGTGGGGAATCGTGCGGGTGCGACCCGTCAGTAAGTGAGGGATGAGAGGACAACGAACCGCCCCTCACCCGCGCGTAAGAGCGCGCGACCTCTCCCCGCGCAGAGCGGGGAGAGGTTATCCCAGATCAGCTCGCGGCAGCAACCGCTGCCGGCATGTCGCGCGCGCGCTTCATGACGATCTTGTTCAGCCCGCCGAGATAGGCCTTGGCCGAAGCGACCAGCGTATCCGGATCGGCGGCGCGCGAGGTCATGGAGCGGCCTTCATGGGCCAGACGCACCGACACTTCCGCCTGCGCGTCGGTGCCTTCGGTGACGGCATGGACCTGATACAGTTCCAGCTTGGCCTCGTGCGGCACCAGCGCCTTGATGCAGTTGAACACCGCATCGACCGGGCCATTGCCCTCGGCCTCCTCGATCTTCACCACGCCGTCGATGTTCAGCTTCATCGTCGCGCGCTGCGGACCGTGGGTGCCAGCGATCACCGTCAGCGACACCAGCTTGATGCGGTCGTGGGCGGCAGTCATTTCCTGATCGACCAGCGCTTCCAGATCCTCGTCGTAGATGTCCTTCTTGCGATCGGCCAGGGCCTTGAAGCGCACGAAGGCGTCTTCCAGCTGGTTCTGACCCAGCTTATAGCCCATCTCCTCCAGCTTGTGGATGAAGGCATGGCGGCCGGAATGCTTGCCCATCACCAGCGAGGTCTGCTTCACGCCCACCGTCTCCGGCAGCATGATCTCGTAGGTCTGCGCGTTCTTCAACATGCCGTCCTGATGGATGCCGCTCTCATGCGCGAAGGCGTTACGGCCGACGATCGCCTTGTTGTACTGCACCGGAAACGAGGTCGCAGCCGAGACTTCCTTCGACGCGCGCATCAGCATCGTGGTGTCGATGTTGTTCCAGTACGGCAATTTGTCATTGCGCACCTTCATCGCCATCACGATCTCTTCCAGCGCAGCATTGCCGGCACGCTCGCCGATGCCATTGATGGTGCATTCGACCTGCCGCGCGCCGCCGCGGATGCCGGCCATCGAATTGGCGACGGCCATGCCGAGGTCATTGTGGCAGTGAACCGAGAAGATCGCCTTGTCGGAATTCGGCACGTTCTCGCGCACGCGCTTGAACAGGTCGTAATATTCCTCGGGCACCGAATAGCCGACGGTGTCGGGGATATTGATGGTGGTCGCGCCGGCCTTGATCGCCGACTCGACGCAGCGGCACAGGAAATCGAATTCGGTGCGGGTGCCGTCTTCCGACGACCATTCGACGTCATCGGTATGGTTGCGGGCACGGGTCACCGACGAGATCACCAGATCATGGACGGCATCCGGCTCCATCTGCAGCTTGTACTTCATGTGCACCGGCGAGGTGGACAGGAAGGAATGGATGCGGCCGCGCTTGGCGGGACGGATCGCCTCGGCGCAGCGGTCGATGTCCTTCTGGCCGGCGCGGGACAGGCCGCAGACCACGGCATTCTTGGTGCGCTTGGCAATCTCGTTGACGGCTTCGAAGTCGCCGTCGGAAGCGATCGGGAAGCCGGCCTCAATGACGTCGACACCCATGGTGTCGAGCATCGCGGCGATCTCCAGCTTTTCCTCGAAGGTCATGGTGGCGCCGGGACACTGCTCGCCGTCGCGCAAGGTGGTGTCGAAAATGATGACGCGGTCCTTGTCGGACTTGTCCTGAACGGACGGGGTGGTCGAAGTCATGAGATATTCCTTAGGTCGGGGCGCATCTGTCTGGGCGCCAGAGGGAGCTGATGGTTCTGAATGTCATGATCCCCTGAGTACCCAGGCCAAACGGCCCAGACGGCGCTCAGGGGCAGATAAGCAGAAGCAGCCCGCCAAGAAGGAGGTTCGAGCGCAGCGCAGCCGGAATCGCGTCGGGACCAGCGGCAACAGCCACTCCCCCGGAAACTCCAACCATGTCGCTGCGAATCAGCATTGCCACACCTTCAGGCCCAGATCCTCGGCCAAAACCAGTTTCAAGGAAAACCCTTGATGGTTCGTTGCCGACGAGGCCTAAGGTCGTTCTAGACGACAAATGCGGGGCCCTGCAACGGCTAAGAGGGTCAGGAAGACTGACCTAAATCCTCCTGGGAGAAGCTCGGGCGCGTGGCCGACTGGCCTAGCCAGAACATCGCCAACTGGACGTTTTCGCAGCCATCCTTTTGCCCTAAGACCGAACGGCAATTGCGAGGACAGGACGATGACTTTCGCTAGGGGATTATCCGCTTTCCCGATCACGCCGATGAATACGAATGGCAGGGTCGATACGCCCGCGCTACGGCGGCTGGTGGCGCCGCTGGCGACCGCCAAGGTCGATTCCATCGGGCTCCTGGGCAGCACCGGATCGTATCCGTTTCTCAGCCGTGACGAGCGTCGGCGTGCCACTGAAGCCGCCATTGCGGAGGTGAACGGCCGTGTCCCCGTGCTGGTCGGCATCGGCGCACTGCGTACCGACGAGACGATCGAACTCGCCCGCGACGCCAAGGCGGCCGGCGCAGCCGCCGGCCTGCTCGCGCCGGTGTCCTACACGCCGCTCACCGAGGACGAGGTGTTCGAGCACTTCAAAGTGGTTGCCGGCGAGAGCAAACTGCCGATCGTCATCTACGACAATTTCGCCACCACGCATTTCAAGTTCACGCCCGACCTGGTCGGCCGCATCGCACGTATTCCCGGCGTCGTCGCCGTCAAGGGCACCTCGCCCGAAGCCAGCCTCGCCGCGGATCACCTGAAGCAAATGCGTGCCGCTGTGCCATCAGGCTTCTCCGTCGGCTATGCCGGTGACTGGAATTCGATGGAGACGCTGCTGGCCGGCGGCGATGCCTGGTATTGCGTGGCGGCGGGCCTGTTTCCAAAGAGTTGTCTGGCCATCACCCGCGCAGCGCAGGCCGGCAATGCCGACGAAGCGCGCCGCCTCAACGGCGCGATGCAGCCGCTGTGGGATCTGTTCAAGCAGTTTTCCAGCCTGCGCGTGATGTATGCGGCTGCGGAGCAGATGGGGCTGACGGATGCGAAGCCACCGCGCCCGGTGCTGCCATTGAATGACGCGGCGCAGGACAAGGTCGCCGCGGTGTTGAAGGAATTGAAGTTGAGTTAAACTAGCCCGCCGTAGCTGTCGTCCCCGCGAAGGCGGGGACCCATAGCCACGGTCGAACTAATCAAAACGGCAAAGTCGCAACGACAACGTACGAACGGCCTCTTCGGCGTGTATGGATCCCCGCCTTCGCGGGGATGACAGCCAGAAAATATCACGTTTTCTTCGCCACCTTCTTCTTGGCCACCTTCTTCTTCGCGACCTTCTTCACCACAGGCTTGCCTTCCCGCGGCGGCCCTTCCTTCTCCAGCGCCTCGCGGATCAGCGTAAAGTCCTTCTTCGCCTCGCCGTCCACGGTCGGAAAGTGCAGGTCCAGTTTCTCCAGCGCGTTGACGATGGCCGAGCCGATCACTACACGCGAGAACCATTTGCGATCCGCCGGCACCACATGCCATGGCGCTTCCTCGCAGGACGTATGCTTGATCAGGTCCTCATAGGCCTCCTGATACTTGTCCCACAACGCGCGCTCGGCGATATCGGCCGATGAGAACTTCCAGTTCTTGGCCGGCTGCTCGAGACGATCGAGGAAGCGCTCGCGCTGCTCTTCCTTGGAGACGTTGAGAAAGAACTTCAGCACCACGGTGCCGTTGCGCGCCAGATACTTTTCGAAGGCGGTGATGTCCTCGAAGCGCTCGCGCCAGATATCTTTTGTCACCAGCTCCGCCGGGATCTTCTGCTTGGCTAGAATCTCCGGATGCACGCGCACCACGAGACATTCCTCGTAGTAAGAGCGATTGAAGATGCCGATGCGGCCGCGCTGTGGCAGCGCGATGGTGTGACGCCACATGAAATCATGATCGAGCTCGTTCGACGACGGCGTCTTGAACGAATGCACCTCGCAGCCCTGCGGATTGATGCCGTCGAACACGCTCTCGATGGCGCTGTCCTTGCCGGCGGCGTCCATGCCCTGGAAGATCAGCAGCAGCGACCAGCGATCCTGCGCATAGAGCTTCTCCTGCAGCTCCTGCAGCCGGCGGCGGTTGGCCTCGATGATCTTCTTGCCGGTTTCCTTGTGCAGCCCGCCGCTGCCATTGGTGTCATGCGCCTTGAGGTGGAAAGCTTTCGAACCGTCGACCCGATACGGCTCGATATAGGACTTCAACGCGGACACAACTGGCTTGGCAGACATGAGATCGGCAACTCCGGGACACGGGGATTGCAAGCGTAGCGTGCCGATCCCGGCAATACCAGCAGATCACGTCGCTGGCATCAGCTGCGCTGTCATAAACGCTGTCACAAACAGCGGCATCGTCGGGGTGAAGTCAGCTTCGCTGCGCACCAGACGAATTCCGCTCAGCTCAGGCGACGCCTGACCGGCAAGATTGGCTTCGATGGTGCTGCGCAGCGTCTCACCCGGCTGATCCGCATCCAGAAGACGCATCATCGCCACCGAGAAATCCGTCACGACGCAGGACCAACCAGCGTCGGCCCGGTAATCGGCTTCCGTCAGACCGAGCTCTTCCTCGACTTCACGGGTCACACTGCCCGCGATATCGACGACGTCGCCGCGCAGGTCGTCCAGATCAGGCGTGCCCGCCGCAAAATAGATGCGTCCGGCATTGGATGTATGCTGCCCCATCTCGCCGAGCACGAAGGCGCCGTCGCTGGCACGCAGCGCACCCATGCCAAATCCGTTGAACACATCCGGATCGGGACAGCGCCAATCCCGCCACGCCAGAAAGCTCGCAAAATCGGTCTCGAAATAGTCCGCGCTAAATTGGTTGCCAGTGAACTGCGCATTGCGCGCCAGCAACACGCGCCCATTGAACAGTTGCGGCTTCTCGGCGCGCTTGCTTGCGAAGTGAGCGTCGATCTCCTCACGCCGCTCACGCGCGAATGGCCACTGCCAATCGCTGCGTGTGAGGTCGAGTTGCGTGACGCGGTGAATGACCGGCGTCATCATGCGCAGAACCTACTTCGCATTCGTCCCCGTCGTCTTGGCGAACTGCTCGACATATTTATTCGTGTAGGTCTTGCTGACATCGATATTGGCCTTGGCCACCTCGGGCGAGCCCTCGCTGAACACGGCGAGCACGGCAGCCGCGCCCTTCGGATCCATCAGCCCCGTCTCCGAATACATCGGGAGCGTGTTTTTGAGCGCCGCGAGATAGAGCTCCTTGTCCTTGCCGACGATACCTTCCGGCATCTTCGCCATGATCTTTTCCGGCGTATGACTGTGGATCCACTTCAGCGTGTTCATGATCGCGTTGGTCAGCCCCTGCACTTCCTTCTCGTGTCCCTTGACCCATGCGGTCGTCGAATACAGCGCGCCACCGGGATATTCGCCGGAGAACACCGCCAGCGTGTCCTTCTGCGTCCGGGTATCGCTGAGAATCGTGAGGTCTTTGTGGCTGCCTTGCAGCACGGTGACGGCAGGGTCGAGCATGACGGCGGCTTCGATCTGCCCCTGCTCCATCGCCGCCACCGCGGTCGCGCCGAGGCCCACGCCGATCACGGCGGTGCCAGCCGGATCGAGACCGTTTTTCTTGAGCTGATACTTCAGGAAGAAGTCTGTCGACGAGCCCGGCGCGCTGACGCCGACTTTCTTGCCGGCGAGATCCTTGATCGACGTGATCTTGCCGGTGTGCTTCGGCGACACCACCAGCACGAGACCGGGATAGCGGTCGTAGACGACGAAGGATTGCAGCTCCTGCTTCTTGGCGGCGAGATTGACGCAATGATCGAAATAGCCGGAGACCACATCGGCGCTGCCGCCGAGCACCGCCTTCAGTGCATCGGAGCCGCCCTTGAGATCGACCAGTTCGACCGCGAGACCCGCCTTCTCGTATTCGCCGAGCTGCTTGGCCAGCACGGTCGGCAGATAGCACAGGCACGCCCCGCCGCCGATGGCGATGGTCACTTTGGTTTGCGCTGCAGCGGGATGAACGAGAAACAGCGACAAAAGGCTCGCAAGGAAAAGACGTGTGGGGAATAAACGGCTCAAGCCGGTTTTTATGTTTGTTGTCATTATTTCCTCCGCTGCTATCAGGCGCGGAGGATAGAGGAGCCTCCGCCGGTTGGAAAGCCGGCACTGGTCAACGCACATTCCGCGACATAGCATCCGCGCGGCAAATCATTGTCATCCAGGGGGAACGTTCATGAAGCGCATCACTGCGACACTCTCGATCACCGCAGCCTTCGCCGCCGGTTGTCTCATCACGCATCTCGTGCCCGAGGGCATCACGCCGGCACAGGCTGCGGAAAACATCACCGCCCAGGTCATCCACGTCCCCGAACTCGTCGGCGACGCACTCGGCCCGGCCTCGCCCACCGGCTTCCGCTCCAAGATGTTCATGCAGGCCGATGGCGCCACCATCTCGGTGCAGGACGGCAATGTGGTAAAGCACATGCATCCCAACACCAACGAGATCCAGTACATCCTCGAAGGCACCGGCACCGTCTGGCTCGGCGACAAGGAAGTTCAGGTCAAGGCCGGCGACCTCATCATCATCCCGAAGGGTACGCCCCATGGCGGCACCAAGCCGGACGGCAAGCCGTTCCGCGCCATCGCCATCAAGACCCCGCCACAGGCGCCGGACGACACCAAGCCGCTGCCGTAAGCCACGGGCTAACCTCGCCCCGCTTGCGGGGCGGGGGAATCGTCTCAGCTCCGCCCGTCGCTCGCCACCGGCTTCCACACCAGCAAGCGCTTCTCGACCATCGTCACGAGAATATCGATGGCGATCACAAAGGCCGATAGCACAAACATGCCCGCGAACACGCCGGCCACATCGAACGTACCCTCCGCCTGCTGGATGACATAGCCAAGCCCCGCCGCGGAGCCGAGATATTCGCCGACCACGGCGCCGACGACGGCAAAGCCCACTGCGGTATGCAGCGACGAGAACATCCATGACAGCGCCGACGGCCAGAACACATGGCGCATCAACTGCCGCTCGCTCATGCCCAGCATGCGGCCATTGGCGAGCACCGTGGGCGAGACTTCCTTGACGCCCTGATAGACGTTGAAGAATACGATGAAGAACACCAGCGTGACGCCGAGCGCGACTTTTGACCAGATGCCGAGCCCGAGCCACAGCGCGAAGATCGGCGCCAGCACCACGCGCGGCAGCGCATTGGCCATCTTCACATAAGGATCGAAGATCGCTGCGAGACGCGGCTGGCGCGCAAACCAGAAGCCGATCAGCACGCCCAGCGTCGAGCCGATCACAAAGGCCAGCACGGATTCCAGCAGTGTGATGCCGAGATGCTTCCAGATAATGCCGCTAGCGAACCAGCTATAGATCTGGCTGCCGACATCCCAGGGGTTGGAGAAGAAAAACGGCGGCAGCAGGATGCGGCCGAACACCGGCACGGTGGTGAGCAGGTGCCACAGCCCGATGACGACCACGGCGACGAGCACCTGACACAGCAGCAGCACGGGACGCGTCATGACGCGGCTCCCATACCAGCGGACTGCGCGTAGCCCTTCATCACTTCGTCCTTCAGTACGCTCCAGATCTCGCGATGAAGCGCGTGAAACTCCTTGTCGAGCCGCACTTCGAAAATATCGCGCGGCCGCGGCAACGGCACTTTCCAGTCGCCGATGATGCGCGAACCAGGCCCCGCCGACATGATGACGACGCGGTCCGCCAGCGCGATCGCCTCTTCGAGATCGTGGGTGACGAACAGCACCGCCTTGCGATCCCTGCTCCACAGATCCAGCAACAGGTTGCCCATCACCTGCCGGGTCTGCGCGTCAAGCGGCCCGAACGGCTCATCCATCAGCAGGATTTTCGGATTGCGGATCAGCACCTGCGCAAGACCGACGCGCTTGCGCTGGCCGCCCGACAGCATATGCGGATAGCGCCCCGAAAACGCACCGAGACCGACCGAGGTCAACCACTCCTGCGCCCGCGCCAACGCCGCGTCGCGTGCTATGCCCGCGATCTCCAGTCCGATGGCGACATTGTCGAGGGCGGTCTTCCAGGGAAACAGCGCATCGGCCTGAAACAGGTAGCCCGCCTGTGCGTTCAGTCCGCCCAGCGGCTGACCGAAAATCCGGACAGCACCGGAGGCTGGCGCCAGCAGACCGGCAGCGACATTGAGCAGTGTAGATTTGCCACAGCCGGTCGGCCCGACGATGGCAACGAACTCGCCATCCGCGACCCGGAGCGTCGCCTTCTCTACCGCCGTATAGACGCGGTTGTCGGCAATACCGAACGCCACCGTCGCGTCATCAAGCGCCACCGCCATCGATGCCGCGGCCTCACCTGCCTGCACGCGCGTCCCCCAGAGTGTTTTTGTTCCGGGACTGGCTTAGCGCTGCAGGGCAGACAATTCAACGTCTGGGCCGAGCTTGGTGGGTTGCCACGGCTGTGATAGTCCGGGACATGACCTCCGCTGCCCCCCTGATCGCCTTTCAGCATGTCAGCAAGAGCTTCGACGGCGGTGCCATCAAAGCCGTCGACAACGTCTCGCTCGATGTTGCCGAGGGCGAGTTCCTCGCGGTCGTCGGCGGCTCCGGCTCTGGCAAGACCACGCTGATGCGGCTGGCCAACCGGCTGATCGCACCGGACACGGGACACATCACCATCGCCGGCGAGGACGTCGCGCAGGTCGATCCCATCGAACTGCGCCGGCGCATCGGCTACGTGTTCCAGAGCGGCGGGTTGTTTCCGCATATGAGCATAGCCGACAATATCGGCATCACGCCCAGACTGCTGGGCACTCCCGCCAGGGACATCGCGGATCGCGTCGATGAATTGCTCGATCTCGTGCGCCTTGACCGCAAGCAGCATCGCGACCGCTTCCCGCACGAACTCTCCGGCGGTCAGCGCCAGCGCGTCGGTGTCGCGCGGGCGCTGGCTGCGAAGCCGCGCATCGTGCTGATGGATGAACCGTTCGGCGCGCTCGATCCGCTGACCCGCGATGCGCTTGGCGACGACTACCGCGCGCTACATTGCAGCCTCGGCCTCACCACCATCATGATCACCCATGACATGACGGAGGCGATCCTGCTCGCGGACCGGATCGCGGTGATGCAGTCCGGCAAACTGCTCGCGGAGGGCACGCCCACTGATTTGTCCGAAAGCACCGATCCCTATGTCGGCGAGTTGCTGGGTACGCCGCGCCGGCAGGCGAAACGACTTCAGATGCTGCTGCCGAAGGATGGCGCGGCGCCCCAAGGCGGCGCGACATGAGCCTGTTCACCGATCCGCGCTGGAGCGACGCGCTCGGGCATCTGCCGGACTATCTCGGCAGCCACGTGCGCGTCAGCCTCGCCGCGCTGGCGCTCGGCCTCGTCATCAGCCTGCCGCTGGCCATCATCGCGCGGCACCGGCCCGTGATGCGCAGCGCGCTGCTCGGTGCGGCCAGCATCGTGCAGACAGTGCCGGGCCTGGCACTGCTGGCTTTGTTCTATCCCCTATTGCTCGCGCTTGCGGCGCTGTCGCTGCAATATCTCGGCGTCAGCTTCTCGGCCTTCGGCTTCCTGCCGGCCGTGCTGGCGCTGGCGCTGTATTCGATGCTGCCGGTATTGCGTAACACCATCACGGGATTGAACGGCGTCGATCCCGCGCTCACCGAAGCCGCGCAAGGCGTCGGCATGACACCGCGGCAATCGCTGACCATGGTCGAATTGCCGCTGGCATTGCCAGTCATCATGGCCGGCATCCGCACCTCGGCGGTGTGGGTCATCGGCACCGCGACGCTGTCCACGCCGATCGGCCAGACCAGTCTCGGCAACTACATTTTTGCAGGATTGCAGACGCAGAACTGGGTGCTGGTGATCTTCGGCTGCGTCGCCGCTGCAATCCTCGCGCTGGCCGTCGATCAATTGCTGGCGCTGATCGAGACCGGCATCCGCCGGCGCAGCCGCATCCGCACTGCCATCGGCGTGCTCGGTATCGCTGCGCTGGTGCTCGTCACACTCGCGCCGTCATTCGCCCGCTCCGGCACACGCATCGTGGTCGGCGCCAAGACTTTCACCGAACAATATGTGCTGGCCGCGCTGATGTCGCAGCGCCTGCAGGCGGCCAGCCTGCCCGCCACGACGCGGCAGGGTCTCGGCTCCAGCGTGATCTACGATGCGCTGGCCTCCGGCGATATCGATGTCTACATCGATTATTCCGGCACGCTGTGGGCCAACCAGTTTCACCGCAGCGAGATCCTGCCGCGCGAACAGTTGCTGACCGAGCTGAAGACGACGCTGGCCAAACAAGGCATCACGCTGTTCGGCGAACTCGGTTTCGCCAATGCCTATGCGCTGGTGATGCCGCGTACGAAGGCGGAGATGCTGGGGATCAAGACCGCAGCCGATCTCGCGGCGCTGAGCAGTAATATGACCATCGCCGGCGACTACGAATTCTTCTCGCGGCCGGAATGGTCGGGGCTGAAGGCAGCCTATGGCCTGTCGTTCAAGGCCCAGCGCACCATGCAGCCCGATTTCATGTATGCCGCCGTCGCCTCCGGCGAGGTCGATGTCATCGCCGGCTACACCAGCGACGGGCTGATCGCGAAATACGATCTCGTGGTGCTGGACGATCCCAAACATGCGATCCCGCCCTATGACGCGATCATGCTGCTGGCGCCGAAGCACGCGGGTGACGAGAAGCTGCGCAGCGCATTGGAGCCACTGCTCGGCAAGATCGATCTGCCGCTTATGCGCGAGGCAAACCTGCGCGCGGCAGGCAATGATGCGACGAGTTCGCCGGAGAGTGTGGCCCGGTGGATGTGGGAAAAGATCGGGAAGAAGTGACACTTCTCTTCCCCTCTCCCCTTTGCGAAGCTTCGCTTCGCGGGGGAGAGGAGAAGAAAGAGCGACTACAAATTCTTGATCATCCCCGCGTCGATCAGCAGCCGATTGAACCGCCGCGCTTCCGCGCCGTCCTTGCAGGCATAGAACATACCCTTGCAGCGAAGCATGATCTTCTTTTGCTCCTCGAAGGACGGGTCCAGCGGAATGCCCGCGGCCTCCTGAATGACCAGCGGCAGATACGGCCCGTCGATCGTGTCCATCACCGTCGCGCTCTTCACCGGTTCGAAATTGATCGCGTCGATGGCGTAGTAGGTCGCGTAGTAGCGCGGGTCGTAGCTCTGCAGCTTCTTGCCGAGGCCCGCTTCATCCATGTTGGGATCGAGAATGCCCGGCGCGAATTCCGGCTGATGATCGCCATAGCGTACGATCAGGAACGGCTGCGCTGGAAACTGCTTCTTCAGCTTCGCGACGAACGCGCTATAATGATCGACGCTCATCGCTTGCCGGCGCAGATATTCATCAACCACCGGCACATTGCCGGGCGCACGCCAGCCCGGCGTCATGTCTGGGCGAAATTTGGTCTCCCACGGAAAGTGATTGGCGGCGAGATAGACGAACATGAACAGCGGATTGGTCGGCGGCTGCTCGGCCATCAGGCGCGCCGCTGAATCGTAGAAGAAGCTGTCGGGCTCGACGCCCTTGGCACCAAGATCCTTGGCGTCATAGAAGCGCTCGACGCCGGTGGTGGTCTGGAAGCTGCGCGCGCTCATGAAGGCGCCGAAGGCCGGATAGAGCGAGATAGTGCTGTAGCCACAGCGGCGCAGCGCCAGTGGCAATCCGCGCTCGACGCGGCCCGAAGCGATCCGCGTGACGAAATAGGAGAACGGCCCGAACGAGCGCGACGAGAGTCCGGCCAATACGTTGTATTCGGTGAACCAGCTCGGCCCGCCATTGCTCTCGGCGAGAAATTTGCGTGCCTTGCCATCCCATGAATTGAAGTGGCTGCCATAGCCTTTCGGCGTCTTCACGCCGGCGGCCTGACGGATGTCGAAGGACGACTCGTCATGCACCATGATGATGTGCGGACGACGTCCCGCCGGATGGCAGGAATCCTCCAGCGGCAACTTCAGCCGCTCGGTGATGACCGCGTCGGACTCCATGAAACCGTAGCTGCTGAAGTCCGACACCGCGGTAACGCCGGAGCGCGCGAATTTCGACAGATAGCCGTCATCGTAATAGCCGCGCCAGGCTTCATCCGGCCAGGCCAACGCATATCCCGTCAATGCGGCGAGGCAAGCCGTCAGCGCGGCGAGCGCCGGCAGCCGTCGAATGCGGAACGGATCGAGCCACCACAGCGCATACATCAGCGGCAGCACCACCACGGCAGCGCCGATGGCGGACCAGCGCAGGTTCGGAAAGATCGTGAACAGGAAGGCTGCGGTATCGCGGTCGATCACCATCAGGTCGACGAAGTTCGCGGTCATCTGCACCACGTCGTGCTTCAGCCGCGACAGCAGCACGAGGATGACGACCAGGGTCAGCGACAGCGCCCCCGACAGCGCGGGGCGGCGCAAGAGCGCGATCCAGAAGAAGTTGAGGATGGCCCAGGCCAGCACGAAGCCGATCCGACCCACCAGATCGGTCTCGGTCTGGACCATCACCAGCAGCGCGCCGAAATGCGACGCAGCCACGGCCAACAGCCGCCACACGCTGGTCGGCGCGGCCACAGCAGTTGACGAGACGCTGGGTACTGGATTGAGCGGAGGCGCCATGGCGGCACGCAACACCACCGGCGAGGCCTCGGGCCTGGGCTGGCGACGGCCAGAGGGCGCATGTCGCAGCCGGAAACTGCGATATGTCATTAATTTGTAATGTAATCGTCATGAACGGGCAATGACCTTGGCCCGAACGGGATCGACGGAACCAGCAGACTGCCCTCACTGCTGCAGCCGGCCGGGTCAGAGATCCTTGATCAGCCCCGCATCGATCAGCCAGCGATTGAAACGGCTGGCTTCATCGCCGCCCTTGCAGCCATAGAACACGCCCTTGCAGCGAAGCATGATCTTCTTCTGCTCGACAAAGGATGGATCGAGCGGCACCCGCGCGGCTTCTTGCACCATCAACGGCAGATAGGCAGCATCCAGCACCGGCAGCGCCGATGACAGTTCGGGCCGGTAGTTCAGCGCGTCGATGGCGTAATAGGTCGTATAGTATCTGACATCATGCGTCATGATCCGGTCGGCGCGCCTCGGCTGGGCCAGATCAGGCTCCAGCAGTTTCTGCGCGATTGCCGGCTGGTGATCGCCGAACCGCACCAGAAGGAACGGCTCGGCCGGATGATCCTTCTGCAGCTGCGCGACGAAGGCCTTGTAGTCCGCAGCCGTCATCGCCTGACGGCGGATATACTCATCCACCTCCGCCGTATTGCCCGGCGCCTGCCAGCCGGCCGGCGTCAGGTCGTCGCGATAGGTCGTGGTCCACGGGAAGTGATTGGCGGTGAGATAGACCAGCACGAAGACCGGCTGGTCGGTCTTGCTCTCGCGCGCGATGAGGTCCCTGGCCTGATCGAAATAGAACCTGTCGGGCTGCATGTCTTCGCTGACACCCATCGCCGCCATGTCGATGAAGCCGTCGATGCCTGCGCCCTCTTGGAAGCTGCGCGCGCTGAGGAAATTTCCGTAGGTCGGATACAGCGAGAAGGTCTTGTAGCCGCAGCGCTGCAGCGCCTGCGGCAGGCCGCGCGAGATCTTTCCGGCAGCGATACGCGTCACATAGAATTTCAGCGCACCGAAAGAGCGCGCAGACAGTCCGGTGAAGATATTGAACTCGGTGTACCACGTCGGCCCGCCGCTGGACTCGGTGATCAGCGCGCGCTGCTGGCCATCGGCAGACTTGAAGTAATCATGATAGCCCGCCGGCACCTTGATGCCGGGGGCCGCGGACACGTCGAAGGACGACTCGTCGAGCACCATCACGATATTCGGCCGCTTCACGCCCGGCTCGCAGGTGGTCATCGGCGACGCCTGCGCGGAGCTGACGAGGCTCTTGGAATCCGCCTCGATCCAGCCGGTCGCGGTCAGATGCGAGACCGAAACCACGCCCGAACGCGCCAGATTGGAAATGTGATTGACGCCCTGGAACGGCTCCCATGGCTTTTCGGGATTGGCTGCCGACAGACCGACGATTCCGACCATGCAGACGCCCGCGCAGGCCAGAGCCGTGCGGCGGCGCAGTCGGAACGGATCGGCGCGCCAGATCAGCCAAAGGATCGGCAGCGCGACGGCGGCGGCGATCAGCAGCCAGGTCCGCAGCTGCGGGAAGATCGAATGCAGGAAGGAGATCGTATCACGATCGATGATCAGGAAATCGAGAAAGGTCAGCGTGAGCTGCGTGATGCCGAATTTGAACTGCGACAGCACGATCAGCGCCGTGACCAGCAGCAGCGACAGCACCGCGCTGACGCCGGGCCGCTTGAACAGCGCGAGGAACAGGAAATTCAGCAAACCCCAGGTGAACAGCGCCAGCGTGGTGGCGAACGGGCCGTATTCGACCGAGGCGAGAACATAGATCGCGAGCGTATGGATCGCAGCGATCAGCGCCGTGCGCAGCGGCCAGTGCCGAACATACTGCCAGGCCGCCGCCATTCGCTCCCTGAAGCGGCGGCCGGCTTGCGCCGGGGAGACTGAGATCGGCGACGGCAGCATGACTTGCCTGCGAACACCCGGCAAGAAAACTACCTTGTCTGGCAACGGCCAGCCGGCTCACACCGCGACCGGACCCTGCGGAATGTCACAAAATCGTAATACAGGCGTCATGAACGGACAATGAACCTTTCGACGCAGGCGGTGCCGGTCCGGGCGCCGCCTGCCGTCGTCATCCCTCGCCTCTACCGCACTGCGGTCGGCGTCTCGCCCTTGATGATCTCGCCGAAGCGCTGCCAGCGCTCGCCCTTGAAGCTCATCATCTGGAACTGGTCGATGGGCGAGAAGTCGGTCAGGCTGGTATTGACGGTCACGCCCGGCAGCAGTCCGTCGAGCTGCACGTTCTTCAGGTTGGCGGCCTGCTTCATCAGGTTCTCATGGGTGAGATCGTCGCCGCACTGCTTCAGCGCCTCGACCATGGTCTGGGCGATGCTGTAGCCGGACAGCACGGTGCTCTCCATCGGCTTGCCTTCCGGAATGTACTTCTCGACATAGGCGTAGAACTTCTGCATGCCCGGATCGTCCTTCCACTGCGGATCGGTCGGATCCTTGGCGAAGGTCGCGGACAAAACGTCCTGCGCATTCTCGAAGCCTGCCGGACGGATCACGCTGCCCACCGACGAACTCGCATTCGGCACGATGTGCAGCGGCTTCCAGCCGAGCTCGGCGACTTTCTTGATCGACTGTGCGGCGAATTTTCCGACAGCAAAGGAGAACAGCGTATCGACGCCGGCGGCCTTCAGCTTGACGATCTGCGAGTCGATGGTCGGCTCGGAAACCTCGTAGCTCGCTTCAGCCACGATCCTTGACGCCGCCTTGTCGCCGAAACCTTCCTTCAGTCCCTTCAGATAGTCCTTGCCGAAATCGTCGTTCTGATAGAGCACGCCGATCTTGGCATCCGGCTTCTCCTTCAGAAGATACTTCGCATAGGCCGCAGCTTCGGCGTGGTAGCTCGGCAGCCAGCCCATGGTCCATGGAAACTGCTTCGGATCGTTCCAGCGGGTGGCGCCGGTCGCGAGAAACAGTTGCGGCGTCTTCTTGGCATTGACGTATTTCTGGATCGCGGCATTCGCGGCGGTGCCGACATTGCCGACGATCGCCATCACCTCGTCGCTCTCGACCAGCTTGCGGGTCTGCTCCACGGTCTTCGGCGGCGAATAGGCGTCGTCATAGGAGATGAAGACGATCTTGCGGCCGTTGATGCCGCCCTCGTCATTGATCTTCTTGAAATAGGCGGCATAGGACTTCCCGAGAATGCCGTAAGCAGACGCCGGGCCGCTATAGGGCACGGTGTTGCCGATCTTGATTTCGGTATCGCTGGCGCCGGGGCCATACTTCTTCTGCGCCAGCGCCGGGCTTGCGACCATCGCGACGGCGACCGCCCAAGCGGCCATCGAAGTTGCAGTCATGGCAGTTGTCTTCATACGCATCATACGTCCTTCTTTTGCGTTTCCAGTGCGTGCGGTGGTGCCGCTACGGCCGTTGCCGTATTCGATCCGAGCCTTCCCGTTGGTCGGGATTGTCGAGCGGCTCGTCAGGTGCGTGTGTTGTTCGTGAACCTCAGTCCTTGCGGTCGGTGTCGGAATGATCGAGGTCGGTCGCGGCCTGATCAGCCAGCGCCTGAATGTCGGCGGCAGCGATCTGCACATGGCTATGGACGAGCGCGGTGACAGCGACTTCGTCACGCGCTGCTATGGCGGCGACGAATGCGCGGTGATCGTCGAGCGAGCGCTGGCGTAGCGCCGCCGACTCGAAATAACGGCGACGCCCGCGCGTGCTCATCAGCATCAAAGGCGTAATCGTGCGCACGAGAATGCGGTTCTGGCTCGCGGCAGCCACGGCAAGATGAAACTCAACGTCTTCGTCGGCCATGTTGCGGCCGTTGGCGGCCAGCGCCGCATAGGTGTCCAGCAGTCCGTGCAGCTTTGAGAGATCGGCATCGGTGCGGCGCTGGCAAGCGAGCCGGAACGCCTGCTCCTCGCAGATGATCCGCGCCTCGATAGCATCGCGCGTCACCTGCGCATCGAACGTGACACCCAGATCGGCCTGCAGCACCAGTGCATCGAGGCCGCTGTCCTCCAGCGTATTGCGCAGATAGATGCCGGATTTGGGCTTCCGCTCGGTGATGCGCATGGCATCGAGCACCGCCAGTGCCTCGCGAACCGAACTGCGCGTCACCCCGAACCGCTCAGACAGGTCCCGCTCGGACGGCAGCCGGTCGCCCTTCGACAGCCGGTGGTGCCGAACGAATTGGAGCGTTTTCCGAACGGCGTCGGACGTATCAGTGCTGACCGCAGCGAGCATGGACTGACCCTACCAATCTGGTAGTACCAGCTAGCCAATTTTAGCCGCCCTGTCGAGGCGACAAATGGCCCCGCTATTTGGGCCGTAATCCCAACTGCTTCGCCATAATGCCGTCCAGCCAGCGCCGCGGCAGCCAACCGGCGATCCAAGTCTGAACCGGCTGCGGCGATGCCACCACGCGCACTTTCGGGTTGGGCCTGGTCAACGCCTGATGAACCAGCTCGCCGATCGTCTCCGGCGGCAGCCCGTTCTTCGCCAGCTTCATCAGCATCTCGCGCAGCTTCGTTAGCGCCGGCAGAAACGGCGACGCATCGAAGCGCGCCATATCGAGGGCGTCGGCCTTGTCCCAGATCGGCGTGCGCACGGCCCCCGGCGCGATCACCAGCACGTCGATGCCGAACAGCATGAATTCGCGCCGCAGGCTCTCGGCCAATCCTTCCAGTGCGAATTTCGACGCGCTATAGGGCGACAGCAGTGGATTGCCGAACTGTCCGGACACCGAACTCATCATCACGATGCGCCCGGGCGCGCCCGTCATTGCCGGATCGGCGCCGAGCAGCGGCGCGAAGGCCTTGGTGACGATCACCGGCCCCATCACATTGATCTCGATCTGCTGGCGAAACTCGTCCACCGCCAGATCGAGCAGCGCGCCCGGCACCGCAACGCCGGCATTGTTGACGAGCCCTGCAAGCGTCTCGCCGTTCAGCGCGGCGCGAACTTGGACAGCGGCGGCCAACACAGCGGCCTCATCGGTCACATCGAACAGCAGCGGGATGAAGTTCGTGCCGAACTCGACTTGCAAGCGCTCGGCATCGGCCTGCCTGCGGACACTGCCGAATACGCGAAAACCGCGCGCGAGTAGAAGCTTCGCCGTGGCGTGGCCGATGCCCGTGGAGACGCCGGTGATAACAATAGCATTCATGCGGTGACCTGCTCGACATGGTGCGAAGGTTGTCTCAGTACCCAGAAAATGGAAGAAAGTGGGCGCAATATGATATCACTCATCTATTGGCTTCCGTCATCCAATCTCAAGGGCTCGACATGCTTCCTGTTTTTGCCTCAACCCCGGCCAACCACACGAAGCAGAGCAAAGGACTCAATATGACCATGCGGCGAGCAATCGGCGTCGCCGTGTTGCTCGCCGCAATGGCAACGAGTGCGGAAGCGCAGATTGCACCGACAACTGGCCCCGAAGCCATGACCGCGAGTCCGGCCATGCGCGCATGGCGGCAGCACACAACCGCGCGGATCATGCGAACGGCAAAGCGGCTTGCCGAGGCGGGACTTCGCGGACGTGTGGTCGTCTGTCTTGCGGTGAACCGCAGTGGTCGGGTGGTCGAGGCTACCGTCTTAAGGAGTTCTGGAAACACCGAACTTGACGGTGCAGCTCTCGCCGTTGTGCGGATGGCCGGCCCATTCGCGCCACTGCCATCGATATACCCTAAAGCGGTTCTGGCGGTCGGCGTGCCGATAGCCTATTCGGGCCCGTCCTCCCATGGCGGCAGAGCCGCGCGCCTGCATGGCACGTGAACTCCCGGATAGCATGTGGCAAATACCTGGCGCGGACTTTGCGGGCTGGCCATTTCGGTGAGCTCATCACGCATTGTACATTTCAAAAGAAACGGGACCGCGTTGCCGCGGTCCCATCATAGCTGCGCCTAAGCGAAGCGCTTAGTTCTTGGTCTTGTCGACCAGCGCCTTTTCCTTGATCCACGGCATCATGTCGCGGAGCTTGGCGCCCACTTCCTCGATCGGATGCGCGTTGTTGCGCTGACGGGTCGCCTTGAACGAGGCCTGGTTGACCTTGTTTTCCAGCATCCAGTCGCGGGCGAACTTGCCGGACTGAATGTCGGTCAGCACGCGCTTCATCTCGGCCTTGGTCTCCGAGGTGACGATGCGCGGGCCGGTGACGTATTCGCCGTATTCGGCGGTGTTGGAGATCGAGTAATTCATGTTGGCGATGCCGCCTTCATAGATCAGGTCGACGATCAGCTTCAGTTCGTGCAGGCACTCGAAGTAAGCCATTTCCGGCGCGTAGCCGGCTTCCACCAGCGTCTCGAAGCCGGCGCGGATCAATTCGACGGTGCCGCCGCAGAGAACGGCCTGTTCGCCGAACAGATCGGTTTCGCACTCTTCCTTGAACGAGGTCTCGATGATGCCGGCGCGGCCACCACCCACTGCCGAAGCGTAGCTCAGGCCGAGGTCATGGGCGTTGCCCGAAACGTCCTTGTGAACCGCGATCAGGCAGGGCACGCCGCCGCCGCGCTGATATTCCGAACGCACGGTGTGGCCTGGACCCTTCGGTGCGATCATCAGCACGTCGAGATCTTCACGCGGATCAAGCAGGTTGAAGTGCACGTTGAGGCCGTGCGCGAAGACGAGCGCTGCGCCCTTCTTCATGTTGTCATGCATGTGGTCGCGATAGATGTCGCCCTGCAATTCGTCGGGGGTCAGCATCATCATCAGGTCGGCCCACTTGGCGGCCTCGGCGACTTCCATCACCTTGAAGCCGGCGGCTTCCGCCTTCTTCGCGGTGGCCGAGCCCTTGCGCAGCGCAATGACCACGTCCTTGACGCCAGAGTCCTTGAGGTTCAGCGCATGGGCATGGCCCTGGCTGCCATAGCCGACGATGCAGACCTTCTTGCCCTTGATCAGGTTCAGGTCGGCGTCGCGATCGTAATAAACTCGCATGGGTATTTCCTCTCTTCAGCAACTATATTTCAAAGCTGCCCGTTCGAACCGGTCTCAAGCCGAATGGCCGAAGACCATGAATTGCCGCCGGTTTCTAGGGCGACGGGTGCCGCGAGACAAGCCCGCGGCGGTGATTTTACGCTGCGCGTCGGGCTCATAGCTCGACCAGCACCGGATACAGGGAGGCCAGCAGCAGCAGCCCCATGACGATATTGAACGCCCGGACCGCGCCAGGCGATTTTACCAGCGATTGCAGCGAGGTGCCGCACAGCACCCAAGTGACGCAGGAGACGAACCCGAGCAGCAGCGACAGGGCGACCTGCAGCAGGATGTTCCAGGGATAGTTCGCAATCGCCGCATAGGCGGTGATGGTGCCGATCACCATCACCCAGCCCTTGACGTTGACCCATTGAAACAGCGCTGCGCCGAAAAACGTCATCGGCCGGCGCCGCTCGGCGTCACCGGGGCTCGGCGGACCGGACATCCCGATCGCAAAGGCGAGATAGACGAGATACGCCGCGCCGGCATATTTCAGGACGGTGTGCAGCACCGGATAGGAGGTGAAGACCGCCCCCAATCCGAGGCCCGTGACGGCGACCATGAAAGCAAAGCCGACGGTGACGCCGAAGACATGCGGCAGCGTACGACGAAAGCCAAAATTAAGCCCCGACGCGAGCAGCATGATGTTGTTCGGGCCTGGCGTGAAGAACATCACGATGGCGAACACGATGAAGGCGAACAAGAGTTGCTGCGACATGACCTCAGACCACCTCGACAAGCGTGGGTGGGCGCTTCGACAGCAGCATCACGGCGATGCCGCAGACGACGACGATCATACCGGCGAGCCGCAGTGATCCAAACTGCTCGCCGAACGTGACGCTCGACGCAGCCGCCCCGATGAAGGGCACCAGCAGCGCGAATGGCACGACCTGCGCCGCGGAATAGTCACGCAGCAGCCGGCCCCAGATCCAGTAGCCCAGCGTGGTGCCGACCAGCGCGAGGAACAGCACGCAGGCGAAGGCCTTCAGCGAGACATGCGTGAGCGACTGCCACGTCGTGCTCGCGCCATCGACACCGAACAGCACCACCAGCAGCGGCAGCAGCGCGACAAGACTGATCCAGGCGAACAGGTCGAGCATCGGCACGCCCTGCGCGCGCCGCAGCAGCAGATTGGAGAACGCAAAGCTCACCGGCGCGGTCATCAGCACCATGAAAGGAAACACGCTGAAGTCATAGCCGACCGTGAAGCAGATCATCAGCAGTCCGCCCATGGCGATGGCGATACCCGCGACCTGCTGCCGGGTCGGCAATTCCCGCAGGAACAGCGCTGCGGCGCCCACCGTGAACAACGCCTGGCTCTGCACGATCACCGAGGTCAACCCCGCCGGCACGCCATGCGCCATGCCATAGGTCTGCGCCAGGAATTGCGCCACCAAGAGCCAGCTGGTGG
Organism: Tardiphaga sp. 20_F10_N6_6; assembly: GCF_052076045.1. NCBI lineage: Bacteria > Pseudomonadati > Pseudomonadota > Alphaproteobacteria > Hyphomicrobiales > Nitrobacteraceae > Tardiphaga > Tardiphaga sp. 20_F10_N6_6. The sequence continues at coordinate 6,304,918 of NZ_CP197239.1, read as the reverse complement.
CGACGATCAGCAGCCATGATAGCTTCGGCTTCGGCAGGAACAGGCACGGCAGTGCCGTGATGCCGAAGCGCAGCGTGGTGAGCAGCGTCGACGACATTTCGTCGACCGCCATCCGGGTCAGCACGAAGCCGACGCCCCAGATCACGGCCACTGCGACGGCCAACGCGATGTCGAGAGGTTTCATGACTGCGATGCGTGGAGGCTACATCCCCTCCGGTCCGCGGCTGATGGCGGCAACGCCGGTGCGCGAGATCTCGACGAGGCCAAGCGGCCGCATCAGGTCGATAAACTGGTTGATCTTGCCGGTATTGCCGGTGATCTCGAACACGAAGCTCTCGATGGTGGCGTCGATGACGCGCGCGCGGAACGCTTCGGCCAAACGTAACGCTTCGACGCGATGCTCGCCGGTGCCGCGCAACTTCACCATGGCAAGCTCACGCTCGATGGAGCGGCCGGTCAGCGTCATGTCGACCACGCGATGCACCGGGATCATGCGATCGAGCTGATGCTTGATCTGCGTGATCACCATCGGCGTGCCCGTGGTGACGATGGTGATGCGCGAGACATGCTTGTGGCTCTCGGTCTCCGACACCGTGAGACTTTCGATGTTGTAGCCGCGGCCGGAGAAAAGACCGATGACGCGCGCGAGCACGCCGGGCTCATTGGCGACGAGCACCGTCAGCGTATGCGTCTCGTTGGGATCGTGACGCTCTTCCATGAAATAGGCGGAGGCAGGCTGTTCCATTGTCGTTTCCTGTCGAAGTCTCGTTTGGCTTTCGCCACGATGTTACATCCCTCATGGTGAGGAGCGCGGCTTCGCGCGTCTCGAACCATGAGCTTGGACACTCATCCTTCGAGACGCCGCACAAGAGTGCGGCTCCTCAGGATGAGGGCCTGTGTTATCTGCATCACACCAGCGCCTTGCCGCCGGCGAAGGCCGCGGCGGTGGCTTCATCATTGGCTTCCAGCGGCAGCAGCATTTCGTTATGCGCCTTGCCGGACGGGATCATCGGGAAGCAGTTTTCCAGCGCGGCAACGCGGCAGTCGAACAGCACCGGCTTCTTCACCTTGATCATCTCCTGCAGCGCGCCGTCGAGATCGCCGGGCTTGCTGCACTGGAAGCCGACGCCGCCATAGGCTTCCGCCAGCTTGACGAAATCAGGCAGTGCTTCCGAGTACGAATGCGACAGCCGGTTGCCATGCAGCAGCTGCTGCCACTGGCGCACCATGCCCATATACTGATTGTTGAGGATGAAGATCTTGATCGGCAGTTCGTGCTGAACCGCGGCTGACATTTCCTGCATCGTCATCTGCACCGACGCGTCGCCACCGATATCGATGACCAGCGAATCCGGATGCGCGACCTGCACGCCGAGCGCCGCCGGCAGGCCGTAGCCCATAGTGCCGAGACCACCCGACGTCATCCAGCGATGCGGCTCTTCGAAGCCGAAGAACTGCGCCGCCCACATCTGATGCTGGCCGACTTCGGTGGTGATGTAGGTGTCGTGACCGCGCGTCGCCTCGAACAGCCGCTGGATCGCATATTGCGGCAGGATCACATCGTTATTCGTCTTATAGGCCAGCGAATTGCGCGCGCGCCAGGTGGCGATGGTCTTCCACCAGTCCTTGGTGTCAGGCTTCTTCGCCTCGGATTTGAACACCTGCAGGATGTCGCCCAGCACGTTGCCGCAATCGCCGATGATTGGGATATCGACGCGGATGTTCTTGTTGATCGACGACGGATCGATGTCGATATGGATCTTCTTCGAGTTCGGCGAGAACGCGTCCGTACGTCCGGTGATGCGGTCGTCGAAGCGCGCGCCGACGCACAGCATGACGTCACAGTCGTGCATCGCCATGTTCGCTTCGTAAGTGCCGTGCATGCCCAGCATGCCCAGCCAGTTCGGGCCGGAGGCCGGATAGGCGCCGAGGCCCATCAGCGTCGAGGTGATCGGGAAACCGGTGACCTCGACCAGCTCGCGCAGCAGCTTCGATGCCGCGAGACCCGAATTGATGACGCCGCCGCCGGAATAGATGATCGGCTTCTTGGCACCCGCCAGCAGCGACACCGCCTTGCGGATCGCATTGGCATCACCCTTCACGCGCGGCGAATAGGAGATATGGACGTCCGACTTGCGCGGCGGATGATAGGTGCCGGTGGCGAACTGCACATCCTTCGGCACGTCGACGACGACCGGGCCCGGACGGCCGGTGGTGGCGACGTAGAAGGCTTCATGCAGCACCTTGGCGAGATCGTTGACGTCGCGGACCAGCCAGTTGTGCTTGGTGCAGGGCCGCGTGATGCCGACGGTGTCGCATTCCTGGAACGCGTCGTTACCAATGAGATGCGTCGGGACCTGTCCGGTGATGCAGACCAGCGGGATCGAATCCATCAGCGCGTCGGCCAGCGGCGTCACCATATTGGTGGCGCCCGGACCCGAGGTCACCAGCACGACGCCCGGCAAACCCGTCGAGCGCGCATAGCCTTCGGCGGCATGACCGGCGCCCTGCTCGTGGCGGACCAGAATGTGCTCCACTTCGGACTGCTGGTAGATCTCGTCATAGATCGGCAGCACCGCACCACCGGGATAGCCGAAGATGTGCTTGACGCCATGATCAGCAAGCGCGCGCACGATCATCGCGGCGCCGGTCATCTGATTGGGATCGTGAGGCTTGCTGTCGCTCATGGTTCGCTCCGGATGCGCTCTGCGGCGCGGCTTGGTCTGGATGGTCGCTGGGTTCGGAAAGCTTGAAGTTCAGACAATAAAAAAGGGCCCGTTCAGGACCCTGTGCACACCGCTCGGTTCGTGGGTAGCCGTCAGCTACCCCCGGCGGTGCGCCAGGGTACCACGATAATAAGGAGATTCGTAACTTTGTTGCGCACAGGATCGGTCCGACTTTTCATAACTTGCGCGGAACATAGCCAGCAAACGGGGGATGTCAAGGGAAGTTGCTGTGATCGCGCTGATTTTGGAGCCTAGCCGGGTCTTTGGCGTTCGGCGAGCGGAAAAAACGGGCGGGCTGATATGCGCCGCCTCCTCAACCGTCATGCCCGGCGCATGCCGGGTATCCACGCCTTTGGCCGCAAGCGAAAACGTGGATGGCCAGGACATCTAGCGAAGCTCGCTTCGCTCTGCCCGGCCATGACGGCGTGTTGGTTTGCAGGCCTACGCCGCCTTCACCAGCGGCGTTGCACGTTCGATCCGCGCCATTTCCTGCGGCGAGTTCATCGCCTCCCACAAATCGCTGCGGCGCTGCACGTTCAGCCAGAAGTCCGGGCTGTTGCCGAAGACGCGCGCGAGAATGAGCGCGGTCGCCGCGGTCACGTTACGGCGATCGTTGCACAACTCGTTCACATGCTTGCGCTGGACACCCATCGCCTTTGCCAATGTCCCTTGTGTCAGGCCAAGCGGCTGCATGAATTCCTCGACCAGGATTTCACCGACAGTGGCCGGCTTGCGTTTGGTCATCAGCATGAGTCACCTCATCGATAGCTGTGATCGTCGAGATAAAGATCCGACGCTTCGCCGCGGCTGCTGTCCCAGCGGAAGATCAGCCGCCATTGGTTGTTGACGCGGATCGAGTGCAAGCCGCCAAGTTTGCCGCGCAGCTTTTCGAAATGATTGCTCGGCGGTACGCGCAGATCCTGATCGGTGGTCGCATCGTCGATCATCTGAAGCTTGCGAAACAGCCGGCTTTCAAGGTCCGCCGGAATGTTGCGAGAATGGACGTCGTCCACGAAGAAGGCCCGCAACCAATCATCGCGAAACCCGACGATCATTCAGAGCCTCCCAGATGAGCCATTGTACCACCCTATGGGTCAACGGACAAGAGCTCTGGCCAAGCTCGTCCCCGCCTCCTCCACCGTCATCCACGCGAACTCCGGCAGTTGATGCCGAAACCACGTGAACTGCCGCTTGGCGTAGTGGCGCGTATCCGCCTGCCCGATCTCCGCGGCCTCCTCGCGCGAGATCTCGCCGCGGATATGCCGGATCAGCGCCGGCACGCCATGAGCCTTCATCGCCGGCAGCAGCGAATCGAGACCGCGCGCGGCCAGCGCTGCGACTTCGTCCAGCGCGCCTTCATCCAGCATCCGCGCGAACCGCGCATCGATCCGCGCATAAAGCTCATCGCGCTCAGGCGCGAGAAACAGCGCGGTCACGCCCTCCGGTGGCAGCAGCGGCGGCAGGCCTTCGCTATGCCAGTCGGTCAGCGAACGTCCGGTCGCCTCCACCACTTCAAGCGCGCGGGCGATGCGCGTGCGGTCGCGCAGATTGAGCCGCGCAGCGGAGACCGGATCGACCAAAGCGAGCTGCGCATGCAGCGCCTCTGGCCCGTCCCGCTCCAGCCGTGCGCGGACATCGTCGCGCACCTCGGCGGCGACGGGCGGTACGGCCGAGAGCCCGCGCGTCAGCGCCTTGAAGTATAGTCCGGAGCCGCCGATGAAGATCGGCAGTTTGCCTTGCGTCCGCACCTCGGCAAGCACCCGCGCCGCCTCCTCCACCCAGGCGCCGGCGGAGAAATTCACCGCGGCATCGACCGAGCCATAGAGCCGGTGCGGCGCCAGCGCCTCCTCGTCGACCGTCGGCCGCGCCGTCAGCACGCGCAGGTCGCGATAGACCTGCATGCTGTCGGTATTGATGACCACGCCGTTCTGCGCGCGCGCCACGGCCAGCGCCAGCGCCGACTTGCCGCTGGCGGTCGGCCCTGCGATAAGCAGCGCTCTGTTGTCTGGCTTGGAACTCACGTCATGTCTCTCGTCGCGACCCTGATCTGCAATCCCGCCAATCCCGCTCTCGATAGCACGGTGGTCGACGGTCTGCGCGCACTTCTGCCGGGCGACACCGAGGCGCACTGGCTGAGCGACGGCGTCGCCGCAGATATCATGTTTGCCAGCGACCACAACATGCTCGCGCTCGGCGACCGCCTGCGCGCAGCCCGCGGCGACATGCCGATCGACGTTGTCGTGCAGCCTGTCAGCGACCGCCGCAAGAAGCTTTTTCTCGCCGACATGGATTCCACCATGATCGGCCAGGAATGTATCGACGAGCTCGCCGATTTCGCCGGCCTCAAGGCCCATGTGGCTGCGATTACCGAACGCGCCATGCGCGGCGAGATCGAGTTCGAGCCGGCGCTGCGCGAACGCGTGGCGCTGCTGAAAAATCTGAAGGTCGGCGTCGTCGACGAGGTGCTGGCCTCGCGCATCACGCTGACGCCAGGCGGCCGCGAGCTGGTGCAGACCATGCGCGCCAATGGCGCCTATACCTGCCTCGTCTCCGGCGGCTTCACGCTGTTCACAGCCAAGGTCGCCGAACTCGTCGGCTTCCAGGAAAACCGCGCCAACGTGTTGCATGTCGCGGATGGCAAGCTGACCGGCACGGTGGCCGAGCCGATCCTCGGCAAGGCCGCGAAACTCGCCACACTCGTGGAGCTGCGCGAGTCCTTCGATCTCGACAATCTCGACACCATGGCCGTCGGCGACGGCGCCAACGATCTCGCCATGATCCAGGATGCAGGCCTCGGCGTCGCCTATCACGCCAAGCCGGCCGTGGCTGCATCGGCAGCAGCCCGGATCGACCACGGCGATCTCACCGCGCTACTGTATGCGCAGGGCTACAAGCGCAGCACGTTTGTGACCGCGTAGGCACGGCCAAAGTCTAAACGTAAATTGAACCACTGCGGCAGCCGCAGCGTCAAACGACCGGTCTTCAGTTACGAAAGCACCGGTCATCATGCCGCCGTTGGATTTATCGGGTCTCGTTCCGCTCTTCGCTTTGATTTGGATTCTCGTGCCCCTAATGGAATGCGTGCGGACGTTCCTGGCCGACAGGCCGCTTTCCGCACGCCAACTTCTCCATACCGGCTGGCGAAGCATCTATGCGGGCGCATGGCTGACGATGTTTCTCGTTCTCCAGCAAGCTTACAGGCAGCAGGCAATATCGCTTCGCACGCTGGTTCTGCTGCTACTTGCGACATTCGCGGTGCTGCTGACCGCCGACTGGTTGATCAAACAGCGCTATCCCGAGAAGGAACCGGTCACTGAGCCGCCCGCCTAAAAATAAGATTCCCGGAGTGTTCATCCCATGACGAGATTCCCCGCCACTCCAGTTGGAGTGGCGGGGAATCTCGACGTGTTCTGGTGGCTTCAGCCGCAAACTCTAATTGTCGTCGCCCGACTTGATCGGGCGGCCCAGTAAACGCAGGCCATCGTGACGAAGCGCAACGCCGGCGTTTACTGGGCTCCCCGCTTTCGTGAGGGCAACAGGCCGACGCCAAACATTTTTTCCTATCTTCCGTTGACACCATCCCCATAAGGTTTATATTCCCCCTCGTCCTGCCCCACCGAGAGGGGCGATCGCGATCGTCACGTTCGCGGGGTGGGATGCGGTGGACGCCGGAGATGCGGCGTCACGCGGTTTGGGGGTGACGTCTGTCTTCGGGCAGGACGGATCTGCGCCAGCACTGCCACTGGCAAGGAGACGACCGGCCTTGGGATGGAAAGTTGCCCTGGACAGTGTGACGGACGACCAAGTCAAAACGCGTTCGGCTTACTCGCTTGAGGCTCCCTTCCCATCGCCTTGGGACTTTAATTCGCGATCGGAGCGTTCGTCGAGGCAAAGTGCAAGCAACCGAAAAAACACCGTATGCGGAACGTCGGGCACTGGCTCGGCGCCTCCGAAAGTCCTGATGCATTCACTATTGCGGAAGACCGCATCGCATCAGGCCCAAGGGTGCAACGGGCACCCGGCGTTCCGCACGCCCTCTCACAGGAGGGTGGGAATGCAAGCGACGACGGCGCCCCCGCGCCGCAAACAATGGGGGCGATGACGCATGTCTGAAGGGTAGTGGCTGTTTAACATTCACATCTGCAACGGCGCGCAGGCGTTTGTGGAATCCCTCCCCCCGCGCGAAGCGAAGCTTCGCTAGGCGGGCAGGGTCGGCCGAAGGAGGCGATGCGCAGCATCGACGAAGTGGAGGCCGGGGTGGGGGTGCCACGAGCGACGCCCTCACGTGGGGCACCCCACCCGTCACGTTTGTTCGCTTCGCTCTCAAACGCGCCACCCTCCCCGCTGCGCGCGGCTTCGCCGCGCTTGAGGGAGGGAGAAGAAAGAGCCCTACTGCACGCTCAGCGCCACAAAGCGCAGCTCGCCTTCGGCATTCGACACCAGCAGCAGCACCGACTTCTTGCCGTCCTTCTTCAAGGCATCGACGCGCTTCTTGACGTCGGCGGCGTTGGTGACCGCTTCCTGCGCGACCTCGACGATGACGTCGCCGGCGGCCAGGCGCTTCTCGGCGGCGTCGGAGCCGGCATCGACGCCGGTCACGATGACGCCCTTCACGCTGTCCTTGATCTTGTACTTGGTGCGCAGATCCTTGCTGAGACCGGTGAGGTCGAGGCCCAGCGCCTTCTGCGTCGCCGGCTTCTCGGCTTCCGGCGTGGCCTTGATCGAGGCCTGCACCGGCTTGTCATCCTCGAGACGTCCGAGGGTGACCTGCTTGGTCTCTTCCTTGCCCTTGCGAATGATCAGCACATTGACCGCCTTGCCGACGGCGGTGCCGGCAACGATGCGCGACAGGTCCTTCGGCTCCTTGACGTCACGGCCGTCGAACTTGATCACCACATCGCCGGGCTCGAGGCCGGCAGGCTTGGCCGGGCCCTTGTCGTCGACACCCGCGATCAGTGCGCCGCGCGCCGGCTTGATGTTCAGGCTCTCGGCAATCTCGTCCGTCACCGGCTGGATGCGCACGCCGAGCCAGCCGCGGCGGACTTCCTTGTATTCGCGCAGCTGCTCGATGACGCCGACCACGGTCTTCGACGGCACGGCGAAGCCGAGGCCGATGGAGCCGCCGGTGGGCGAGATGATCAGCGTGTTCACGCCAACCACTTCGCCCTCGAGGTTGAACAGCGGACCGCCCGAATTGCCGCGATTGATCGAGGCGTCAGTCTGGATGTAGCTGTCATAGGGGCTGTTATTGCTGATCTCGCGGTTACGCGCCGAGACGATGCCCGCAGTGACGCTGCCGCCGAGCGAAAACGGATTGCCGATCGCGATCACCCATTCGCCAAGCCGCAGTTTCTCGCTATCGCCGAACTTCACGGCGACCACAGGCTTTACCGGGGTAAACTTCAGCACTGCCAGATCGGTCTTCTTGTCGACGCCGACCAGCTCGGCCTTGATCTTGGTGCCGTCATTCATGATGACGGTGATCTCGTCGGCACCATCGATGACATGGTTGTTCGTGACCACGACGCCCGAGGTGTCGATAATGAAACCGGAGCCGAGCGAATTGGTCTTGCGCGGCTGCAGGCCGCCATTCTTGTCGCCGCCGGGGCGCCCGCCGCGGTTCTTGAAGAAGTCGTCGAAGAACTCCTCGAACGGCGAGCCTGGCGGCAGTTGCGGCATCGCCCCGCGGCCACCGCCCTCCCCCTTGTCGCTGTTCTTCGCCTCGACAGTCGAGGTGGTCGAGATATTGACCACGGAATCGATCACCTTCTCGGCGACGTCGGCGATGCCATCCGGTCCGCGGGCCGAGGCCGGCGCGGAAAACGTGGCGACCGCGGCGCCAAAACAAAGCGCCGTCAGCAGCGGACGCAGGCCGCTATACGGTGCACGGCGCGAAACGGAGCTCAGAGAGGGATGAGCGATGGACATGTCGGAAACGTCTCCAAAAGAGAGTCGGCAAATTTGACTGAGAGTGCGCCCGAACGGCGACATCGCGCAAGCCTTCGCGCGGGCCATCCGGCTGGCCCATCTGGGACGTGGATTGCGGCGGAATGCGGACGTAAACGTGCACGATCGCGTTGATCGGGAAGAGCTTTTTCGGACGCCCGGAGAGATTATGAGCCGCCGCTAGCGCCGGATCGCCCAGATCAGGATCAGGCCGCCGACGGCCGAGACCAGACCGGCGATGCGCAGGATATTGTCAGGGCTTTGCAGCGCGCTCTTCATCGCGCGGCGCATCCATCCGGGAAATGCCAGGAACAGGATGCCTTCGAACACGAACAGGATTCCGATGCCGATGAGGAAGTCGGCAAACGCTATGGACCTCATCCGACTTCAACTCCCGAACGTTCGCACCCTGGCCGCAGTTTCTTGGCAGTTTTCTTGGCGCTTTTCTGAAAACAAATGAGGCGCGCCACGATGGCGCGCCTCATCCTTTAGATCAGAGTGGCAGCGAACGCAAAACAGGTATCCGCGTAAGCTTAACCAGTGACGCCGTTACTGCGGCTTTGCCGCGGGGGGCTTGCCCGACGGATTGGCGAAGAAGCGGAAGAACTCCGAATCCGGCCGCAGCAGGAAGCGGGTGTCGTTGCTCTTCAATCCGTTCTCGTAAGCCGTCATCGAGCGGTAGAACGCGAAGAACTCCGGATCCTGGCCGTAGGATTCGGCAAACAGACGGTTGCGCTCGCCGTCGCCCGCACCGCGGGTTTGTTCAGCCGTCGAATTCGCATCGGCGATGATCACCGTTGCTTCACGATCGGCCTTGGAGCGAATCTCCTGCGCCTTCTGGCCACCGCCGGCGCGGAATTCAGCAGCTTCCCGCTGACGCTCGGTCTGCATCCGCTGATACACCGCCTGGCTGTTCGCCTCCGGCAGATCGGCGCGGCGGATACGAACGTCGACGACGGAGATGCCGTAACCGTCGGCTTCCTTGTCGAGCTGCTCGCGGATCTTGTTCATCAGGTTCTCGCGCTCGTCGCGCACGATCTGGATGAAGGTGACCTCGCCGAGCACACGGCGCATGGCCGCGTTGAGCAGCGTGGTGAGCTGGATGTTCGCAGCCTGGATCGAGCCGATGCTCTGGTAGAAGCGCAGGGCATTCTTGATCTTGTAGCGAGCGAAGGCATCGACCACCAGACGACGCTGGTCGTTGGCGATGATTTCCTGAGCCGGGTTTTCCAGATCGAGGATACGCTTGTCGATCGAGATCACGCTGTCGATGAACGGGATCTTGAAGTTCAGACCGGGTTCGGTGACCACGCGAACGGGCTCGCCGAGTCGCACCACAAGGGCCTGTTCAGTCTGGCGCACCGTATAGATCGAGCCGAAGCCCACGATGACCAGCACCAGCACTACAATCAGTGCAACGATACCTGAGATGCCGGTTTTCATCGGGTGCTCCCGCTCTGCTGAGGCTGACCAGATGGCGCCGGAGGCTGACGCCGCGGCGTCAGTTCATTCAAGGGAAGGTAAGGCACGACGCCTTGCGACGCACCGGCGCCCTGGCCGCCGTCATAGACCAGCTTCTCGGCTCCGCCGAAGATCCGCTCCATGGTTTCGAGATAGATACGCTGACGGGTTACGTCAGGCGCCTTTTTGTACTCGTCGTAGACCTTCAGGAAGCGCGCACTCTGGCCCTTTGCTTCGGCGATCGCCTGTTCGCGATAGCCTTCGGCGACCTGCAGGATCTGCGCAGCACGACCGCGCGCATCGGGAACGACGCGGTTGGTATAGGTCTGGGCTTCGTTCTGCAGACGCTGGGCGTCGGCCTGCGCCGCCTGCACGTCACGGAACGCATCGATCACCTGTGCCGGCGGATCGACCTTCTGCAGCTGGACCTGCTGGATCAGGACGCCGGCGCTATAGCCGTCGAGCGTCTTCTGCATCAGTTCCTGCACCTGGGTTTCGGTGGTGGTGCGTGCGCCGGTGAGGATCGGCTGAATGTTGGCGCGGCCCACGACTTCACGCATCACGCTTTCGGCGACCGCTTTCACGGTGCCTTCGGGGTTCTGGATGTTGAACAGGAAGTTGCCGACCCCGTCGGGCTTGATGCGCCACAACACGGTGAAGTCGACATCGACGATGTTCTCGTCGCCGGTCAGCATCAGGCTCTCTTCCGGCACATCGCGGATGGTGCGGCCACGGCGACCGGTGTCTTCCAGGATCGACATGCCGACCGACAGCGTCGATACGCGCAGCGCCTTCGGCAACAGCACGGTCTCGATCGGATAAGGCAGATGATAGTTCAGGCCGGGCTGCACGGTGCGGACATGCTTGCCGAAGCGCAGCACGACACCGAGCTCTTCGGACTGCACGCGGAAGAAACCGGACAGCCCCCAGATCACGAGCGCCACGGCGAGCACGAGCGCGATGCCCATGCCGCTGACGAAGCCGCCGGGCAGCATCGACTGCAGGCGGTCCTGCCCCTTGCGCAGCAGATCCTCAAGATCAGGCGGCCTCGGTCCGGATGATTGCGGACCAGAACCCCAGGGTCCCTTCGGACCAGAGCCCCATGGGCCTCCGCCTTGATTCTTCCACGGCATTCAACACTCTCCTCTGCGCGGCCGGACATACCGGTCTCGCCACGTCTGCAGGCTTTATAGGGGACGACCCCAGCTCTTACAACGCGGGGTTCTTGATCGCTGGAGCTATGCCCGAGGCCGCGAAAGTCAATGTTAACGGGCGGAAAACGCGGTTAACGAGGCGCTCTCCGGCAATATGTCACATAGGAGAAATCGACGCTGTCCTCGCCCGCCGCCGCATTCCTGACGCGTGCCACTTCTTCCCACACAGTGAGATCGACCGGCGGCATAAAGGTATCGCCGGTCGGCTGCGCGTGAACTTCGGTCACTTCGAGACGGCCGGCGATCCCCATCCATTGGGCATAGATCTCGGCGCCGCCGATCACGGCAATCTCAGTGACCAAACGCCGCAGCGCATCGCCAGTCGCCACCGCGCGCGCATCGGCAAGCGACGCGGTGACTACAGCCCCAGCGGCCTGATAGTCGGCATTGCGCGTGATGACGATATTGGTGCGGCCCGGCAGCGGTCGCTTCGGAAACGACTCGAACGTCTTGCGCCCCATCACAATCGGCTTGCCCATCGTCAGCGCCTTGAAGCGCTGCATGTCGGACTTGAGCCGCCATGGAATGGCATTGCCCTGCCCGATCACGCCGTTCTCGGCGACGGCATAGACGAAGACAATCTGAGGGACAGCCGTCGTTGCGGTCACACCGCAACCTCGGCCTTGATATGCGGATGCGGATCGTAGCCTTCGAGGGTGAAGTCCTCATAGCGGAACGCGAAGATGTCCTTCACGTCCGGATTGATCTTCATCACCGGCAGCGTACGCGTCGGCCGCGTCAACTGCAGCCGCGCTTGCTCCAGATGGTTGGAATAGAGATGCGTGTCGCCAAGGGTATGAACGAAGTCGCCGGGCTTGAGACCCGTGACCTGCGCGATCATCATCGTCAGCAGTGCATAGGAGGCGATATTGAACGGCACGCCGAGGAAGACGTCGGCCGAGCGCTGATAGAGCTGGCACGACAGCTTGCCGTTCACGACATAGAATTGGAAAAGACAATGACATGGCGGCAGCGCCATCTTGTCGATCTCGGCGGGATTCCACGCCGTCACGATCAGCCGGCGCGAGTCCGGATTGCGCTTGATCATATCGACCACATTGGCGATCTGGTCGATGCTCCGTCCGTCGGGCGCCGGCCATGAGCGCCACTGCGATCCATAGACCGGGCCGAGATCACCATTGGCGTCCGCCCATTCATCCCAGATCGAGACGCCGTGGTCCTTGAGATATTTGATATTGGTATCGCCTGCCAAAAACCACAGCAGCTCGTGGATGATCGCCTTCAGCGAAAGCTTCTTGGTGGTCAGCACGGGGAAACCATCACTGAGCTTGAAGCGCATCTGATGGCCGAACACCGACAGCGTGCCTGTGCCGGTGCGGTCGTGCTTCTCGGCACCGTCGCTCAGGATTCGCTCTAGCAGGTCGTGATACTGGTTCATGGTCGATCTTGCGGGCTTGTGAGCGGGCGAACTTATCGCCTCGTCCGGTGGTCGGACACGCCGATTCCCGGATTATACCCGAAAAAGTGTGTCCCTGCCCCGCAAACGGCAAGGGCTGGATCCCTGGGGATCCAGCCCTTGAAATCAACCGGTTAGCCGGTTCCGATCACATCGCGGGCTTCAATACCGCCGACCACTTCTCGACTTCGCTCTTCACCAGCGAACCGAGCGCAGCCTGGGTGCGGGCTTCCGGCTTCGGAATGTCCGAACCGAGATCGAGCAGACGCTTCTTGACGTTCTCGTCGTCCAGCGCCTTGGCGGCCGCGGCGTTCAGCTTGGCAGTGATCGCGGCAGGCGTGCCCTTGGGTGCGAAGATCGCGTTCCAGGCCGAGGCCTGATACTTCGGCAGACCGGCTTCGATGGTGGTCGGGACGTCCGGCAGCGACGGGTTACGATCGGGCGTCGCAATGGCATAGGCCTTGATGGTGCCGCCCTTGATCTGCGGAACCGCGTTGACGATCTGGTCGCACATATAATCGACCTGACCACCGACCAGCGCGTTCATCGCCGGACCGGTGCCATTGAACGGCACGCCGGTCGGCTTGATATCCAGAACCGAGCTCAGCAATTCGCAGGACGAGTACGACACAGAACCGACGCCGGCATGGGCCATGTTCAACTTGTCGCTGTTGGCCTTCACATAGGTGACGAATTCCTTGAGATCCTTTGGCGCGAAATCCTTCTTCGCCAGGATCAGGATCGGCGTGCCGGCGAGCAGCGCGACGGGCTCGAAATCCTTCTCGGGGTGATAAGCGAGCTTCGGATACAGCGGCACCGCCGCAGCATGGGTGCCCATGTGGCCGGTGATGATCGTGTAGCCGTCATTGGCCGCACGCGCTGCACGCGTCGCGCCGGTCGTGCCGCCAGCGCCGACGACGTTCTCGATGATGATCTGCTGGCCCAGCGTCTTCGACATGTCCGCAGCGACGATGCGCGCGATCACATCGGTGGGGCCGCCGGCCGCGAACGGCACGATCATGGTGATGTTGCGCGTCGGGTATTCCTGCGCCTGAACAGTGGTTGCCAGTGCGCCGAAGCCGGCGACGGCCGCCAGGCCACTGATCGCAACTCTGCGATTGAACAGCTTCATTTGGTTTCCTCCGAAAATGTTTTTGCCGCGAAAATAACGACAGTCGCGGGACTGAATACAAGCAAAGGCCCGAAGTCTATTCGACTTCGGGCCGTGGCGTAACGACGCAGATGTGTGGAGAGATTCGTCAGCTCTCGGATTCGACGAAGACTTCGTCGCGTTTCTTTCGCAGTGCGGGAAGCACAGCGAGGATCAGCAGGAACGCCGAGATTGCCATCAGGGTGGCCGACAACGGACGGGTGAAAAACACCGTCGCATCGCCGCGCGAGATCAGCAGTGCACGACGCAGGTTCTCTTCCATCAGCGGACCAAGCACCATGCCGAGCAGCAGCGGCGCCGGTTCAAAGTCATGCTTGATCAACCAGTAGCCGAGCAAACCGAACACGCCTGCGAGCACCACGTCCATCGGTGCGTTGTTCACCGAATAGATGCCGATGCTGCAGAACACCACGATCGACGGGAACATCAGGCGATACGGCACACGAAGCAGCCGAACCCAGATGCCGACCATCGGCAGGTTGATGACGAGCAGCATCAGGTTTCCGATCCACATCGAGGCGATCATGCCCCAGACGAGTTCCGGCTGCTTCTGCATCACCTGCGGGCCCGGCACGATGCCATGGATGGTCATCGCGCCGACCATCAGCGCCATCACCGCGTTCGGCGGAATGCCGAGGGTGAGCAGCGGGATGAACGAGGTTTGCGCTGCAGCGTTGTTGGCGCTTTCCGGCGCCGCAACGCCTTCGATCGCTCCGCGACCGAAACGCTTCGGATCCTTCGACAGCTTCTTCTCAAGCGTATAGGCCGCGAAGGATGCGATGACCGCGCCGCCGCCCGGCAGAATGCCGAGAATGGAGCCGAGCACCGTGCCGCGCAGAATTGCCGGCGCAGAGTCCTTCAAATCCTTCTTGGTCGGCATCAGGCCCGTGACCTTCTGCTGCACGAGCTGGCGATCTTCCTCGCCGCCCGCATCCAGGTTGCGGATGATTTCCGCAAAGCCGAACAGACCCATGGCGACCGTAGCGAAGCCTAGGCCGTCAGCGAGTTCAGGGATGTTGAACGACATGCGCGACGCACCGGTCTCGATGTCGGAGCCAACCATGGACAGCAGCAGACCGAATACGATCATCGCGATCGCCTTCAGCACCGAGCCCTTGGCAAGCACCACGGCAAAGATCAGGCCGAGCACCATGAGCGAGAAGTATTCTGCAGGACCGAACGCAAGCGCGAGCTTGGTGAGCGGCGCGCCGAGCACAGCGATAAGGACCGTCGCAACGCAACCCGCAAAGAACGAGCCGATTGCTGCAATCGCGAGCGCCGGACCGGCACGGCCCTGCTTCGCCATCTGGAAGCCGTCGAGCGCAGTTACGACCGAACCTGCTTCACCCGGAATATTGACCAGGATCGACGTGGTCGAACCGCCATATTGCGCACCGTAATAGATGCCGGCGAGCATGATCAGCGCGCCGACCGGCGGCAGACCGAACGTGATCGGCAGCAACATCGCCACGGTGGCAATGGTACCGATGCCCGGCAGAACGCCGACCAGCGTACCGACCAGCGCACCGATCAGACAGAGCAGAATATTGATCGGAAGCGGGATCGACATTCCGCCAAGGAACGCCGGCGTCCACTGCACGAACTGGAAGACGGTGCTGAAGCCAAGACCGAGATTCGAAAAAAGATCACCCATGACGCCCTCGTTCTTAGCGGATCAGAAATGTCGGCCACATCTGCAACGGCAGACCAAGCGCATACGGGAACAGCAAGGCGCAGAAGCCCGTTAGGCAGGCGCCAACGATGATCGTTTCTTTCCAGCGCGTCTCGGGCGTGCCGAGCGCAGCAATCAGAAAACTCGACATCGCCGCGAAGATCATGCCCATCGGACGAATGCCGACCGCGAAAACCAGAATGGCCAGCGCCACAAAAAACGGACCGCGCCAGTGGAACTTGGAGAGCCCGGGGCCCTCTGTGAAAATGCCGACAACGGTTACGGCTGCACCAAGACCCAGCAGCAGAATGCCGAACATCCGCGGCGCGGTACCTGCTCCGAACGAGAAGCCATGCATGCCCTGCAGATCGCTGGATGCCCACAGAGCAAATGCAGCAATCGCCACCAAAGCAAGGCCGCCGATAAAGTCTTGAGGGCCTTTGACCCAGCTCGGTAAGATGGATTTCTCCGGCGCATGGCTCGGCGCATCACTCATTGGTACGTTCCCCTGTCACGAGCATTTAGCCCAAACAACATCGTTCGGAGACCGCCCAACGGCTCCGTGGTCAAGCTTGCTAGCGATTTTCGTCAGAGAACGCCAGCGAAACCAAGAAGGCCCCCGGCAACTAACAACCATAGCGGGTTAAGCCGCGTGGCAAACGCCAAAACGGCGGCGCTCCCCGTTACCAGAAACGCCGTCCAGGTGGTGTCAGAAGCGAACAGCAGAACCAACCCGCTCGCGCTCATGAGACCTATCGATAAGGGGACCAGCGCGGCCTGTACGATTCCCGGCCATTGCGCGTGGCCCGAGCGCGCAAGCAATTGGCTGACAAAATAAGCAAACACGGCCGTCGGCCCGCACATGGCCAGTGTTGCAACCATCGCACCGAGGATGCCAGCGACCTGATAACCGATCAGCGTCACAATGAGAACATTCGGCCCCGGCGACAGCTGCGAGATCGCAAACACATCCGCGAACTGCTTGTCGGACATCCAGTGGTTGACATCGACCGCGAGCCGATGAATTTCGGGAATGGCCGAATTGGCGCCGCCCACGGCAAAAAGCGACATCAGCCCGAACGACCAGGCCAGCGTGACAAGCGATCCGGGAGTGGCATCGTTCATGCTGCCGCCCGCCGTCGCATCAACATGGTCAGGCCGATACTGACGGGAATCGACACCAGAAGAACGGTCGGCAATGGCCATCGCATCACGCCAACGGCGACGAAAACGGCGATCAGGAGCGCCAGGCTGACGGGCTCACGCTTCTTCAGAAGAGGCAGCATCATTCGGAAAATCACCGCGAACAGCAGTCCAACGGCAGCGCATGAGACGCCGGCAAGTGTGCGCCGCAGCGCTTCGATATCCCCAAAGCGTGCATACAGGATCGCCAGAATGGTCACGATGACCACGGGCGGACCCAGCAATCCCGCAAAGGCTGCAATAGCGCCAGGCACACCGCGAAACCGCGCCCCGAACACCACCGACAGATTGACGATATTCGGCCCCGGCAAGAAATGGCAAAGTGCGAAAGTCTCATTGAATTCCTCGGGCGTCATCCAGCCGTGCTGCTCGACGATCGCCCGGCGCGCCCAAACCAGAACACCACCGAAACCGGCCAGGGACATCTTTGCAAAGGCAAGGAATAGCGTCAGCAGTCCCGGCGGCGATGCCGACGCGAGTTCCGCAATGGGGGCATCAGCCTGTGGTGAACTTGGACGCATGATCCAGAACTAGGGCCATCCGCCCATCGGGCCAATCGATTTTTGCCTGTTTCCACGCCAATCGGCGGTTGAAATGACCGCCCGGCTGTATCGCGTCCAATTTGCGTCATATATAGAGGGCGCCAGCTTTTCCGGCTGCTGACCTCGGGTCAAGACCGGGATAGAATAGATAGAACAGTATGTGACGCGAGTCGGCCTCCGGCCTCGCCCTCACTCCATATATGGCCATGACCAAGACAAGCGACGGGACCGACCGATGGCAACCGATCATATTCGATACGATGTGCTGGCGCGCGACGCCCTTCGTGGCGTTCTGCGGCGCGTGCTGATCGACGCTGCCGAGCATGGCCTGCCGGGCGAGCACCACTTCTTTATCACCTTCGTTTCAACGGCCGACGGCGTCAAACTGTCGCCGCGCCTGCTGGCCCAGTATCCAGAGGAAATGACGGTGATCCTGCAGCATCAGTTCTGGGATCTCGTGGTCACCGAAGATCGCTTCGAGGTCGGCCTGTCCTTTAACGGCATCCCCGAGCGCCTCGTCGTGCCGTTCAACGCCATCAAGAGTTTCTACGATCCCTCAGTGCAGTTCGGCCTGCAGTTCGAAACCGAAACCGCTGTAGAGACCCCGGCTGCCGGTGCGTCGTCCGCAGCCACTGCGGCATCTGCTCTCGCCGCCCCTCCGGCTCCGCCCGCGCCTGCTTCAGAGGAAGAACCGCCAAAATCGGGCGAAGGTGCAGAAGTCGTCCGTTTAGACCGCTTCCGGAAAAAATAATCGCAAGACGTTGTAAGGTGCCGGGGCCGCGTTCGCGCGGCCCCATTCTTATGCGCCGCACCCGCCAGAAGTCTCTGCAGGGAGCGCGGCATCGCAAGGACCGTACCCATGGCCAAATCCTCGAAGACCTCCGCCACCACCCGCACCGAAACCGACAGCTTCGGTCCGATCGAGGTCGCAGCGGATCGTTATTGGGGAGCCCAAACGGAACGGTCGCGACAGAATTTCAAGATCGGTCACGATCGCATGCCGATGCCGATCATTCGCGCGCTCGGCATCGTCAAGCTGGCGGCGGCCGAAACCAATCGCGAACTCAAACTTCTCGAGCCCAAGCTTGCAAAGGCCATTGTGAGCGCAGCACGCGAAGTCATCGACGGGAAACTGGATGATCACTTCCCATTGGTCGTCTGGCAAACCGGCTCCGGCACGCAGACCAACATGAATCTCAACGAGGTCATTGCCAATCGTGCGAACGAGCTTCTTGGCGGTGAACGCGGCGCCAAGAAGCCAGTGCATCCCAATGACCATGTCAACATGAGTCAATCGTCCAACGATTCGTTTCCGACTGCGATGCACATTGCGGCAACGCAGGGTATTGTTGAGTACCTCATCCCCGCACTAAGCGAACTACATGCTGCGTTGCGCAAGAAGGAAAAAGCCTTCGCAAAGATCGTGAAGATCGGACGTACACATACACAAGACGCGACGCCTCTCACGCTCGGGCAGGAGTTTTCAGGCTATGCCGCACAGATCGAAAGCGGCATCAAACGCCTACGAAGCGTCGTGAAGGATCTCTACCCGCTCGCCCAAGGTGGAACTGCAGTCGGGACCGGCCTCAACTCCAAGCCTCGTTTTGCGAAGTTGTTCGCGAAGCACGCAGCAACAATTACCAAGCTGCCTTTCATCACTGCACCGAACAAATTCGAAGCACTCGCATCAAACGACGCCTATGTATTTGCACACGGTGCGATCAACTCAGTTGCAACTAGTCTATTTAAGATTGCAAACGACATCCGATTGCTCGGATCTGGCCCGCGTTCCGGACTTGGCGAATTGATACTTCCGGAGAACGAGCCTGGCTCATCGATCATGCCTGGAAAGGTAAATCCGACACAATGTGAAGCAATGACAATGGTATGCTGTCAGGTATTCGGTAACCACACGGCAATTACGGTGGCCGGCAGTCAGGGTCACTTCGAGCTCAATGTCTACAAGCCGGTGATGGCCCATTGCATGATGCAGTCCATCCAATTGATGGCAGACGTTGCGCGATCCTTCACAGAGCACTGCATCAACGGCATTCGCGCCGATGAAAAACGAATTCATGAGTTGATGGAACGATCACTGATGCTCGTGACTGCACTCGCACCGAAAATCGGTTACGATAACGCGGCGAAAGTAGCTAAGGTTGCTCATGCAAACGGAACGACATTGAAGGAGGAAGCGCTGCGGCTCGGTTTTGTTAGTGCAGCAGAGTTCGATCTTCTTGTTCAGCCGGCCAAAATGATACATCCTGGGTAAGCAAGAATATTTGCTCACAGCTTGTTGAGAATAACTCCAGAAGGAAATAGTTATAATTCATATCTGCTAAATGGTTAGAATGGTCGCATATCAGACGCGTTTTTCCTTGTGATACAGCAGAAGGTGATCTGGTTACGCTTCGTAGATGACTTCATTTTTCTGCGGAGCTTGTTTGGAACTACGGAGAATATTTTAGGATGGATACCGAAACCGAATTCACCCTCGTCTCGTACAACTACTGGATGGTGAAGACGACGTTTCCCACCCCATCATTTTTTAAAGACAGGAGCGATCATGGGTGACCTGATCAATCTCAATCGCTTCAAGAAGCGCACTGCACGAGAGGAATCGGCAAAACAAGCCGATATAAACCGTGCGCGCTTCGGACGAACTAAGTCAGAACGAACATTGCAGGAGCAGCGCACAGTCCGTGCGAACAACGTGCTGGATCAGCATCACATCGATGGCGAGGACGCATCATGAAATCGCCCGTAGTTAAGAGATCGATCGTTGTTGCGGGTCACAAGACCAGCGTGAGTCTCGAAGAGGCGTTCTGGAACGGCATGAAGGAGATTTCGAATCTTCGCGACATGACGCTTTCCGAGCTGGTTGGTGAGATCGACACAAACCGTCAACAGGGCAATTTGTCGTCCGCGATTCGGCTGTTCGTGCTCGATTACTTCCGTACACGTGCCGTTCCGCAACAGCGGATGCCGGAGCACAATCTCTCGGCGTAAACACAGCCGACCTTCAGCGAATCGCTTCGCCGTCGGTCGTGTTTGCTGAGTCATCGTCAGAACGTCGGCCGCGCTGAACTCGCGGTCGGCGGTGTCAGTACTAGCGGAGGCGCGGGCCTCGGCCTTGGTGCGCGCGCAGCACCGGGTGCCGGACGAACTTCAATGGGTGCTGGCAGCGGCGCAACCTGCTGACTCGCAACAGGCGGTGTCGCAGGACGAGGCGTAGCAGCCTTCGGTGCAAGACGGCGCGGATCGCGACCGGGAAGAAGCACATCGGAGGGCGCAGAGGCTGTCGGTGGATCGCTCGCAGGCGTCTGCGTGTCGACGGGCAGCGAGGCGGACGGCGGGGGAACGGCAACGGGCACAGCCGCCGGTGGCAACTCACCGCGTTCAAGCGAATCAAGCCGGCGCGTCTCGCGATCGATTGCGCGCACTGCGAGCCAGGATGATAACGCCGCCACATCTAGCGTGCGATCAAGCTTATCAGGCGTTCCCACCGCGAAGATCTGAACTTCCGGTCGAACGCTCGACGTCCCCGCGCTCGTGCCGGTCAATGTCGCGCGCATATCCACCTGGTCGGCAACGATATCGTAACCTCCTGACACGATGGCACGCCCTCCTTCGCCATCGAGCGTCGTCGCACCAACGCGCAGGCGGCTATCCTTGATACTGAACGGGACCTGCACCGAAGTTACGGACAATGCACCGCCGGTGATCGCTGTATCGACGATCTGACGCAACTTGACGTCATTCGTGGCCTGCCCAGAATCGCTGGCGCGAATGGCAATGTCAAAGGCACGTGGATCGAGGCCATTGATGCGCGCCCCGTCGATCGTCAGCAATCCACTGCCGGACAATGCGCCTTCCAGAGCCGAGGCACTCCGCCCCTGACTGGCCAGCGTCATCCGCAGCGACGTCTTGCCCCCGGGCATTGTCAGAGAGCGATAGCGCAACGCCGCTCCATCTACGCCGGAAAATTGCACACGGGCGCCAAGCGCATATCCGCTGATCGATGGCTTCAGATCGACATCGGCCGTGATCTCGCCGCCACCGACAGACCCTTTGATCGTATCGATCGTCAGGGCCTGGCCATCACTCTTCACAGTGCCACTGATGGGACGCAATTCAACACCGCCAGGCAATGTCCCGCGCAGCGCCTGAAAGGCCAACTGCCCGCGCCATCCCTGCAGCACACCATGCCCGAGCGGATCCGTGGCGTCGCGACCTCTCGTGCCCACAGCGAGACCAAAGGCCGGTCCAAGTTCGATCGCATCCATGCCGATCTGACCATCGATGGCTTTCTCGGCACCGAGCGTCAGCGCAATACGGCCGCGCACGCGCGAGCCAGCCAGTGTGCTGTCGATATCCTCCAACGTAACTTTGTCGCCGTTCAATGTGAGCCGCGATGACAGGCTGACATTCTGCGCGGCCGCATCCGACGGCTTGAGAGCGACCAGCGGCGCCAGATTGGCGCGACGTATCGCAAGCGCGAGCGATGCTTTCGGTGATCCCGCCCAAGGTTCTGCACTACCCTGAACATCGGCATCGACATCCGCGCCGGACAGTTTTGCCGTGACGCGCAGCGGCGCGCGCCATTGTCCTTTTGCCGATCCTTCGAAATTCACAACGGCGTCGCTTGCGGCGATCACGTTACTCAGGCCCAACAATGCGAGAAGTTGCCCGCCCTGCCCGGCCAATTTAGACTCGAGTGTCACATCGCTGCGCGACAGCTCATTGAGGTCGACGCCACGCATCGCCGCTAGGGGAGCAGATGCGGTCAACGTCGTCGTCCCCTTCACCTGCGCCGCATCGATATCGAATACGGCGCGCGCATTTGTGCGATCGGCGCGTTGTTGATCCTTTGCCAGATCGAGCGACAGTTTGACTCGAACCGCGCCGGGCGTCGCGGTCATGGCGCTGAGCCTCGCCGCAACAGACGGCGCCAGCGGCGTGAGCAAGTTGCTGATCTGACTCATCGATGCGGACGTGGCGTTGAGTGTCAGTCCGCCCGTGGCTTCCATGCGATCGAACGACGCGCGGCCGTCGAGCATCAGGCCGGTGGCTTCACCGACTTTGAAGCGATCGACCGAGATCGTCTTTGGGCTGTAGGCCAGTTGCGCCACGAACGGGCGCATCTCCTGCCCGGCTGACACAGCACGACCGATATCGAGTGACACCTGCCCTACATCTGGCCACTCGGCCTGCGGCTCGCCAAGCGATCGGATCAAAGCCACCGCTGCGTCGAGATCGAGCCGGTCGGCCTTCAGGTCGGCATCGAAGCGGGAGCCGCCAGCAGCCGAGGAATACGAATATGCAGCACGACCTTCGATCGTACCCCCGTCGATCTCCGCCTTCAGTGCCTCGATGGCCAAGCGATTGGACACCGAAGTGATATTGCCACGAATGCGTAGCGGCTTCTGATTGCGCAAGCCGACGTCTGTTCGGCCCTTGAGCCACGCAGCAAGCGTATCCGGATCGGACGACTCGACCGCGATCGCCCCCTTGAAGCCGCTCGATGCACCTGGCTGTGCTGCGCCGCCGCTCAACGTGACGCGGGTCGCGCCTGGCGCGCGAAACTCGAGACGATCGACCGTCCATGTTGCTGCATCGCTACGCAGGTCAGCGCCGATATTCTGCACAGGCTTTCCGCCGAGCATGATCTGCTCCACGCCAATCTCGATCTGTGTCGCGAAGGGCGCCATCGGCATGCTCGACAACACTCTGCGCAACGCCGGCAACGGCGTCACCGCATCGTTGGTCGCTTGATCCCTGGAGAGCAGCCGATCGGCATCGAGCTGCTTGGCCGACAGCACCGCATGCAGCAGTGGCGATGTGCCAAAGCGCATGTCAGCAAGACCAGCGAACCTGAAAGCGGTCTCTTCCGCGCCATAGCTGGCTTCAAGCGCTTCCATATGCGCAACGGCCGGATCGGCCTTGACCTTGGCGAAGACGCGCCACGGCGTTGACAGTTGATCGCCCGCGCCATTCGCCTTCAGGCCGGCCGGGCTTGCGAGAGTCAGTGCGCCGTCGAAGCGTGGCGTGCGATTGTCGAAGTTGAGTACGCCATCGAGATCGACGGACAAGGGCTTCTCGCCGGGGTCGACAGTGAAACGAACGCGCGTGCCGTTACCGTCACCTGTCGGGCCGGAGGACAAACGGAACGGATAGCGCGCGCCCGACAACAGGAAATTGCCATCGCCGCGCATGGCGCCGGCCGCCAATGAGCGAACATCGCCGCTGAAGGCGACGTCGTAGAGTTCGAGCGTGCTCTTGCTCGCAGCGTCGTGGAGTGCGACGCGACCGGTGACGTTCAACCGGTCTATCGCCAGCGCGCCAAGATTGAATGGCCCGGTGGAAGCCGGAAGTTCGATACGCCCCTGCGCATTGAGGCCGAGATCGACCGCGGCGCCGCCGATGGTGAGTTCTGTTGCGCGCCATTCGCCGCGCATCAACGAACTCAGGCTGAATTCCACATCGAGATTGTCTGCACGGATCCTGCCGAGATCGTTGGGACTGCCCACCGTGATCGACTGCAGCCGTAGCGACGGCGCCGGCAGCAGCCGCGCCTCCAGCCCGCCGCTGACGCGAACGGGCGCACCGACCACGCGCGTGGCTTCAGCCTCGAATTGCGGGCGGAACTGATTCCAGTCGACGAAATAGGGGCCGACCAGAGCAGCAACCAGCGCCAGGATAAATGCAATTGCCAGGCCGAGCAGTGTCGTCTGCACCGAATCTCCCCTCAAGCGCTCCGGCAGAATGTCCGCCTGCCTGCCAGGCAAAGTGCATTGCAGCACGTCACTGGGCAATACGCCTTACAGACGTTGCAGGGCCACGCAGAAATACGCGGGAACGCATCTATTTATAGAACCAACTGTGGCGAAGTCACAGCACGCAATACATGGCCAGATCGGCCATCCCTCGCCGTCCGCTTGCGGCAAATCGCCCGGCTTCGATTAAGTCGAAGCACCCTGCTCCAGCGGTTTTGCGGCGCCATGGGCGCGGTGCAAACGTCCGGCCACCGCCCTTACCTTGCCCGGCGACGCCATCCAGACCGCGAAGGTCGCGAGGAAGCTGACTGCGATTCCAAGGGCAAATGCAGGCGTATAGGTACCAAAGTGGTCGTGCAGGACACCTGTCACCAAGGGACCGGCGGCGCCGCCGGCCAGCGCGGCCAGCATGAGCGTGCCGAAAATGCTGCCAAAATGCTCGCCCTGGAAAATCTCGGAAACCACGGCGCCCATGATGGACGTCACGCCATAGCCCAGCAGGCCCTGCGAGATCACCATGACATAGACGAGCGCCAGACTCGGCACGGATTCCAGCGCAATCAGGGACGCAAAGCAGATTGCGAAACCGACACCGCTGACGGTCCAGATCCATTCGCGGCCGATGCGATCGGACAAATGGCCCAGAAATATCTGGCCGGGCACACCGAACAGACTGACCATACCGAGCGCCCAGGCGGCGACACCCGGCGTGAAGCCGATGTCGAGCAGATACTTGGTTTGATGGACCTGAACCGCGTACCAGGCATACAGCCCGCCGAACAGGCCGAGTGCGAGCCACCAGAACCGCGTCGTTCGTATGGCGCGTGCCAGCGTCCAGTCGATACTGGCCCAAACCGGATCAACCACATTGGATACATGTTTCGCCGACGAGGTCGGCGCCTGATCGCCATCCGGCAAGAGCCCCATGTCCTGCGGGCGTTTGCGCAACAACAAATTGATCGGCACGAGCACGACCAGCACCACGAGCCCGACCGCTGTGCAGGCGGTGCGCCAACCCGTCTGCTCGATCATCACCTGCACCCAGGGAAGCACGGTCACAGACCCGATGCCGACGCCGGCGAATGCGAGGCCGACCGCGAGGCCACGCTTGCGGCTGAACCAGTTCGGCAGAAACAGCGATTGTCCGGAATAGCCGAGGCAGACGCTGCCTGCGCCGACCAGAACGCCGATGGTCATGTACAAATGCCACGGCTGCGTCGTCAGCGGCGCCAGCAATAGGCCAGCAGCCATCAGCACGGTGCCAAGTTCCATGACGGCTCGCGGGCCGCCGCGATCCATCAGTCTGCCCATCAGCGGGCTCATGATCGCGGAAATCAGGAAGCCGAATGAAAAGGCACCGGCAGTGACGCCACGGTCCCAGCCGAATTCCTGGAGAATTGGCGGGAAGAACAGCGAGAACGATGTCCGCGCATTGACCCCGATGGCCATGGAAACGAACGTGACGGCGACGATGACCCAACCATAGAAAAACGGTAGCCGCATCGGATGATGCCTTTTTTATTGGACGCATTCTGCGTCAAAGCTTTTTGATTGCACCTTCCGTAACCGAAAAGCGCAATCCATGCTGGTATATAATTATATCTACAACTTTAAACTTTTTAAGAATAGTTAAGCATTGCCGCTGCTGCCGAATTTTCCCGTCCGCATTCGGCCTGACCGGATGCGGCAATCTGGCGTCACGCCTGCGGCAGGATTTTCCCGGGATTGAAGATATTGTCGGGATCGAGTGCCTTCTTGAGCGCCCGCATGGCGTCGAGCGCCTCACTGCCCAGTTCGGCCTGCATATACTTTTGCTTGCCTTGCCCGATGCCATGTTCACCCGTGCAGGTGCCCCCCATCGCCTGCGCCCGTTGAGCGAGGCGATGCATGAAGTCCTCCGCGCGGGCGACCTCGTTGGCATCGTTGCGATCGCAGACCATCGAGCAATGAAAGTTGCCATCGCCGACGTGACCGACGATGGGCGCCAACAGGCCGAGCCGCGCAAGATCCTCTTCCGTCGCAGCGACACATTCCGCGAGTTTGGAAATCGGCACACAGACGTCGGTGGCCGCGACGTCGGAACCCGGCCGCATGCTCTTCACCGACCAATAGGCATCGTGACGGGCCTGCCAGAGCTTGGTGCGATCTTCCGGCTTCGTCGTCCACGAGAAATCGCCACCGCCGCATTCCAGTGCGATCTCGTGAAAATTTCGCGACTGCTCGGCCACTTCGGCCTCGCTGCCATGAAATTCCAGCAGCAGCAGCGGCGTTTCCGGCAGCGTCAGCTTGGAATAGGAATTACAGGCACGAACCTGCGCCTCATTCAGCAGCTCAATCCTTGCAACGGGAATGCCGGTCTGAATCGCGAGAATCGTCGCCTGACAGGCACCTGCCACCGTAGCGAACGAACATGACGCGGCAGCCATGGTTTCAGGAATGCCACGCAGCTTGATGGTCAGCTCGCTGATGATGCCCAGCGTGCCTTCGGCGCCGACAAACAGATGCGTCAGGTCGTACCCCGCCGAAGATTTCTTCGCGCGGGTGCCAGTCTTGATGATCTCACCGTCGGCGCGCACGACCTTGAGCGCGAGCACATTGTCGCGCATCGTCCCGTAACGCACCGCGTTAGTGCCGGAGGCGCGCGTCGACGCCATGCCGCCAAGCGACGCATCGGCGCCGGGATCAATCGGGAAGAACAGGCCCTGATCGCGCAGATTTTCGTTGAGCGCCTTGCGGGTGACGCCGGGCTGAATCACGCAGTCGAGGTCTTCGCTGTGCACTTCCAGAATCTGGTTCATGTCGCGCATGTCGATGCAAATGCCGCCTGCCGGCGCATTGACCTGACCTTCCAGCGACGTGCCGGTGCCGAATGCGATCACCGGAACTTTGTTCGCTGCACAAATCCGGACTACGTCCTGGATATCCGCGGTTTCCTGCGCGAACACGACGCCATCCGGCGGCTGGTTGGCAAGCCATGTCGTGGTATGGCCATGCTGCTCGCGAACCGCCTGCGACGTCACCAGCCGATTGCCAAAACGCGCCGTCAGCGCTTCAAGCGCCGTGGCCAAGGCCTTCGGCTCCGGTCGTTTCAAATTGTTCGCAATGCTAGCCACAGCAGTCCCTCCGACGCGGCGGGACCGTGGCAAAGGTTGTATAACGGGTCAAGAGACGTGAGAGCGGGACAGGAATTACCGATGATTGAGCCAACCGACGATCTACTGCAACCCGTCCCTTTCCGGGCGCATGTCATGCAGATCGAACCGCAATGGATCGACTATAATGGCCATCTCAACATGGCCTATTACAACGTGCTGTTCGACCGGGCGATCGACGATCTATGGCTCAAGATCGGGATCGGTCCCGAATATATGAGGGCGCGCAACAACTCGACCTTCACGGCCGAATGCCATGTTCGCTATGTCAGGGAAATCCATCTCGGTGATCCCGCGCAGGTGTCGATCCTGGTTGTCGCTGCAGACGACAAGCGCATTCACACCTTCAAGGAGTTACGCCACGCCACCGAGGGATGGCTGTCGGCGACCTCAGAGAACATGACGCTCCACATGGACATGGCCGCCCGGAAGGTTGCGCCGTTTCCGCCTGATATCAGCGCCCGCGTGCAGGCGCTGGCCAAAGCACATCACTCCGCAGAGCGGCCGGAGGGCATCGGCCGATCGATCGGGATGCCCTCGAAGAAATAGCCGTCAGACGCGCGTGCGGCCGCGGACGAGGCCCACAACGGCCGAGATCAGGAACAGGACGATGGCGATGAAGAAGATCGCCTTGGCGATTTCGATGGAGGCGCCGGCGACACCACCGAAGCCGAGAACGCCGGCAATGAGAGCAATGACGAGGAAAGTAACGACCCAGCTGAACATGGCACAAACCTCAGTTTTTGGTGTTTGACGCGGCATTCGCCGTCGCGCTTGATGCTGAAACAAGCCGGAGCAAGAACGAAAGTTCCCGACCCACGTACCAGCCAGCATCACTGAAACGAGAGCGCTCCTGCGTGCCAACGGGCGTCAGATGAGCCCATGCGGGGATAAGTCTGTCGCCAGAAGCCTCTCGCTCCTATATGCCCTCCTATCCTGCTAAGAAGGCTCCCCTTTAAGGCCCCACGGTGCCAACGTGGGCGGAATACGATTCGCATGAGTGACGCACGCAAAATGCCCGCCAACGATCTCCCTGCCTACCAACCGGCGGCGGGCGGCATTGGCGCGCGTGCGCGCGCTGCTGCGGCGCCAGCGACACAGTATCTGAGCGGGCTCAATCCGGAGCAGCGCGACGCCGTCGAGACGCTCGACGGCCCTGTCCTGGTGCTCGCGGGTGCCGGCACCGGCAAGACCAAGGTTCTGACCTCGCGGATCGCCCACATCCTCAGCATGGGCCGTGCGCGGCCCGGTGAAATCCTGTCGGTGACCTTCACCAACAAGGCCGCGCGCGAGATGAAGCACCGGCTCGGCATCATGCTCGGCCAGGCGGTTGAAGGCATGCCGTGGCTCGGCACCTTCCACTCGATCGGTGGCCGCATCCTGCGCACCCATGCCGAACTGGTGCAGCTGAAATCCAACTTCACGGTGCTCGACACCGATGACCAGATCAGACTGCTCAAGCAGCTCCTGCAGGCTGACAATATTGACGACAAGCGCTGGCCGGCGCGAATGCTGGCCAACCTGATCGACGGCTGGAAGAACCGCGGACTGACGCCATCGCAGGTGCCGTCAGGCGAAGCCGCCGTGTTCGGCAATGGCAAGGGCGGCAAGCTCTATGCCGCCTATCAGGATCGGTTGAAGACCCTCAACGCCGCGGATTTCGGCGACCTCCTGCTGGAATGTATCCGGCTGTTCCGCGAGCATCCGGACGTGCTGAAACAGTATCAGCAGCGCTTCAAATATATCCTCGTCGACGAATATCAGGACACCAACGTCGCGCAGTATCTGTGGCTGCGGCTGCTGTCGCAGGCGCCGGGGCAGCGTGTGCTGCCGGAAGCGGACGCGCCATCGGCAGACAACAAACCGACCGCACCGCTCAAGAACATCTGCTGCGTCGGCGACGACGATCAGTCGATCTATGGCTGGCGCGGCGCCGAGGTCGACAACATCCTGCGCTTCGAACATGATTTTCCCGGCGCCAAGGTCGTCCGGCTGGAGCGCAACTATCGTTCGACCGGCCATATTCTCGCCGCGGCCTCGCATCTGATCGCGCATAACGAAGGCCGCCTCGGCAAGACGCTGCGCACCGAGGATGTCGATGGCGAGAAGGTCACCGTCACCGGCTCGTGGGATTCCGAGGAAGAAGCCCGCGCGATTGGCGAGGAGATCGAGCAGTTGCAGCGCGAGGGCAACAAGCTCAACGACATCGCGATCCTGGTGCGCGCCTCGTTCCAGATGCGCGAGTTTGAAGATCGCTTCGTTACGCTCGGCCTGCCCTATCGGGTCATTGGCGGCCCGCGCTTCTATGAGCGCGCCGAAATCCGCGACGCACTGGCCTATCTGCGCGTGATCAATTCGCCGGCCGACGATCTCGCCTTCGAGCGCATCGTCAATGTGCCCAAGCGCGGCCTCGGCGATGCCACCGTGCAGATGCTGCACGATCACGCACGTCGTCGCCGCATTCCGCTCTCTGAGGCTGCCCGTCAGGTCGTCGAGACCGACGAGATGAAGCCGAAGGCGCGTGGCAGCCTGCGCGACCTGATGATGAGCTTCGAGCGCTGGCGCAAGCAAAGCGAAGTCATCCCGCATACCGAACTCGCCGAGATCGTGCTCGACGAAAGCGGTTACACCGACATGTGGCAGAAGGACCGCTCCGCCGACGCTGCCGGCCGACTTGAAAACCTCAAGGAACTCGTGCGCTCGATGGAAGAGTTCGAGAACCTGCAGGGCTTCCTCGAACACATCTCGCTGGTGATGGACCGCGAAGGCGGCGCCGACGAGGATGCCGTGTCGGTGATGACACTGCATTCGGCCAAGGGGCTCGAATTCGACAACGTCTTTCTACCGGGCTGGGAAGAAGGCCTGTTCCCGCATCAGCGGGCACTCGACGATCAGGGCCGCGCCGGGCTCGAGGAAGAACGCCGCCTCGCCCATGTCGGCATCACCCGCGCGCGCCGCCGCGCCAAGCTCTATTTCGCGACCAACCGGCGCATTCACGGCACCTGGAACACGACGATGCCGTCGCGCTTCCTCGATGAATTGCCGGCGGCCAATGTCGAGATCACGGAATCAAAGGGCGGTTCGGGCTGGGGCGGCGCCGGAGGCTACGGCGCATCGCGCTTCGACAACGTGGAATCGTTCGGATCGAGCTATTCGACACCGGGCTGGCAGCGCGCGCAGGCCAACCGCTCGCGCGGCGGACAGGGCGGCAGCGGCTTCAGCGAAGGCCAGTCGCCTTTCGGCGGCTCTTCTTCATCGCGAAACAAGCGGCCGATGACTATCGAGGGCGAGTTGATCGCGAAGTCCACCGGCACGGAGTCCGACTTCACGCTGCAGGATCGCGTCTTCCACCAGAAGTTCGGCTACGGCAATGTGACCAAGATCGACGGCAACAAGCTCACCATCGTCTTCGAGAAGGCGGGGGAGAAGAAGGTCGTCGACAGTTTCGTGGAACGTGTCTGACAATGCCGGTCTATATTGCACTCATTCAGAAGGATGCCAGCGGCACCTTCAACGTCTCCTTTCCCGACCTGCCCGGCATCGTGACCGCCGGTGACACCCTCGATGAAGCCATCGAGGAAGCCGAGGAAACGCTCGAATACGCGGCCGGAGACTGGCGCAATCCGGACGGCTCGAGCGGCCTTCCGACGCCGCGCACCATCGAGCAATTAACCAGCGACCCTGCATTTGCCGATGCGGCCGACGGTGGCACGATTGTCGAGATCGACTACGAAGCCGCAGAATAGCCCTAAAATTGCCTGTTCCGCGATTGCGCCGGCGCATCTTCATTCCTATGTACGCACCCCGCGCCCGACAAAGCCGTTTCGGCTGCGCCGTTCGTGCGTCCCGGTATGACCGCCCGGTCCTCTGCCTTCCCCTTTTCGAACGATCATATCGCCGATGTCACCCATCATTTCCGTCTCCAATCTGACCAAGAGCTATGCCTCGGGCTTTACGGCCCTGAAGGGTATCGACCTCGATATTAACCGCGGCGAGATCTTCGCGCTGCTGGGGCCGAACGGCGCTGGCAAGACGACGATGATCAGCATCATCTGTGGCATCGCCAATGCCACCTCCGGCAAGGTCATGGTCGATGGTCACGACATCGCCCGGGACTATCGCGCCGCGCGGTCGCTGATCGGGCTGGTGCCGCAGGAACTGCACACCGACGCCTTCGAATCGGTTTGGGCCACGGTCAGTTTCAGCCGCGGCCTGTTCGGCAAACCGAAGAACCCGGCGCTGATCGAGAAAATCCTGAAAGACCTCTCGCTGTGGGACAAGAAGGATAACAAGATCATCACGCTGTCCGGCGGCATGAAGCGCCGCGTGATGATCGCCAAGGCGCTGTCGCACGAGCCGCAAATCCTGTTCCTCGACGAGCCCACCGCCGGCGTCGACGTCGAATTGCGCAAGGGCATGTGGGAAGTCGTGCGCACGCTGCGCGCTGCCGGCGTCACGGTCATCCTCACCACGCATTACATCGAAGAAGCCGAGGAGATGGCCGACCGCATCGGCGTCATCAACAAGGGCGAGATCATCCTGATCGAGGAAAAGACCAAGCTGATGGAGCAGCTCGGCAAGAAGCAGCTCAAGCTGTATCTGCAAGGCAAGGTCACGGAGATTCCAGCCAGCCTGGCTCACTACAACCTCGAACTGGCAGCGGACGGCCACCAGTTGATCTACAGCTACGACACCAAGAGCGAACGTACCGGGATCACCAGCCTGCTTGGCGATCTCCGTGAATCCGGCATCCGCTTCTCCGATCTCGACACCACGCAGAGCTCGCTCGAAGACATCTTCGTCAGCCTGGTGAGGAAGTAACATGAACTTCAGAGCTGTCCGCGCCATCTATCTGTTCGAAATGGCGCGCACCTGGCGCACCGTGCTGCAGAGCATCGTTTCGCCGGTGATTTCCACCTCGCTGTATTTCGTGGTGTTCGGCGCAGCCATTGGCTCGCGCATCACCTCGATCGAGGGCGTCAGCTACGGCACCTTCATCGTGCCTGGTCTCGTGATGCTGTCGGTATTAACACAGAGCATATCCAACGCGTCATTCGGTATCTACTTTCCGAAATTCACCGGCACGATCTATGAATTGCTGTCGGCGCCGGTATCTTACGTCGAAGTCGTGCTCGGCTATGTCGGTGCTGCTGCGACCAAGTCGATCCTGTTGGGCCTGATCATTCTGGCCACCGCCGGACTGTTCGTGCCGCTGCACATCCTGCATCCGTGGTGGATGCTGACCTTCCTGGTGCTCACGGCAGTTACGTTCAGCCTGTTCGGCTTCATCATCGGAATCTGGGCCGACGGCTTCGAGAAACTGCAGGCGATCCCGCTGCTGGTGGTGACGCCGCTAACCTTCCTGGGCGGTAGCTTCTACTCCGTCAGCATGCTGCCGTCGGGTTGGCGAACCGTCACGCTGCTCAATCCGGTCGTGTATCT
Organism: Tardiphaga sp. 20_F10_N6_6; assembly: GCF_052076045.1. Lineage (NCBI taxonomy): Bacteria > Pseudomonadati > Pseudomonadota > Alphaproteobacteria > Hyphomicrobiales > Nitrobacteraceae > Tardiphaga > Tardiphaga sp. 20_F10_N6_6. The sequence continues at coordinate 6,272,196 of NZ_CP197239.1, read as the reverse complement.
GATCAGTGGCTTCCGCTGGAGCTTCTACGAAATCTCCGACGTCAGTGTCGGCTGGAGCATCGGCGTCACCTGCATGTTCCTGGTGATTTGCATGTTCGTCGTCTGGTGGATTTTCAAGACCGGCTACAAGCTGAAAAACTGAAATCGCTGATAATAAAAATGGCCCGGTTTGAACCGGGCCATTTTCATTTCAAATCAATGTCTGCTTAGCGATAGCAGCGGAATTTGCCATGGCGGTTGTAATAGCCGCGGCACTGTGTCCGTCGACCTTCTGGAATTCCAAGTACACCCTTCACGCCGCCCACGGCCGCGCCGACGCCGAGGCCAACTGCGCCACCGACCACACCGCCGACCGGTCCGGCGGCGCGATTGCCGTCACGGTAACCTTGGTTGGCCCCCTGCTCACCACCCCGGAATACGCCCTGCGCCTGCGCAAAATGCGGCATGGCGACCAGAGCCAGCACGCCCGCGGCGAACGCCAGGCGGGTCTTCATCGATGAACTGATCGGCAACACAGCGGTCTTAACGGTCATCTGGAGCTTCCCTCTGAGCGACGAGAATTCGCCGCTTGCGATTGTGGGAGGGCAACGCGCGACCTAGGAACCGGTTCCATCTGCCTTCATGAGAAGCTTCCTATCGCGCATCGTCGGGTCGGGCCGAGCCCTCTTTCGGCCCGGTCGCCGCCTTGGTGCCGCCTAGCCCAACATTAAGGATGCACGAAACTGTCACTGGCACGCGGGCCGCCCGATATGCATATTGGGTGCGGGACGGTAGGCGGTACAACAGGTTACGGCCCGGAGGCCAAGGTAAGATGCGTTCGTTTTATATGACCCTTGCGGGTCTCGCCGTTTTCGCCGCCACCAACACTGCGCAGGCCAAGATTGCCATTACCGTCGACAAGGATGCCCAGCAGCTGACCGTCGTTCAGGACGGCGTCGAGAAATATCGCTGGCCGGTCTCGTCAGGCATTCCATCCTACGAGACCCCGAATGGCAGCTTCCAGACATTCCGCATGGAGGAGGATCACTTCTCCAAGGAATTCGACGACGCGCCAATGCCCCATGCCATCTTCTTCACCAAGAAGGGCCACGCCATCCACGGCACCGATTCCGTGAACCGCCTGGGCTCGCCGGCCTCCCACGGCTGCGTTCGGCTGTCGCGCGAGAACGCCGCGACCTTGTTCGCCATGGTCAAGGCCGACGGGGTACTCAACACCACCGTCACGCTGACGGGCTCCTCACAGGTCGCCCTCGCCCGCAACCCGCGCCCGGCGAAGCCGTCTGCCGTCGCCCGCCGCGACATCGCACCCGCCACAACGTCGTATGACTCCGCCGGCAATCCTGTGGATCTCACTCCGCCGGCCGCGGCGCCGAACCGCCGCGTCGCGCGTCAGGTACAGCCGGCGGATGACGATCGTTACATCTATCCGGCCGATGGCAATGACGGTCAGCGTTATCCGGCCCCTCCCGGCTATCGCCGCATGACGGAAGCCGAGACCCAGCAGTATTACGCCAATCGTGGCTATTACAGCCGGCAATACCCGCCGCAGGCCTACGCACCGCGGCCGTATCAGCCGCGCGGCTTCTTCGGCGATTACTGAGCGAACCTGTGTGACGCGTTTTCCTGACGCGGGCCGGCGTCCACTTCGCTTGAAAACGCTTCAGTTATCCCCGTCCCGTAGCCGGCGCCACACGGCGCCGAGCACGTTGGAATAGTCATCGGTCCAGACCCGCTGATCGTCGTTCGCCTCGGTCAGGGCCCATTGCGATGATGTCGCGATGGAGCCGACATCGGCGGCGTCATGGGCCGAGATGACCACATTGGTCGAGAAGATATATTCGTTGTCGCGGCCGGAATCCTCCGAATAGACCCAGCTCTTCATGTCATTGGCATCGGCGATGCCGACCACGACGCTGGCGAGTTCAAGATGCCGGTTCGACACATGCATGACGACGGCGCCCTGCGGGGCGAGCTTTTCCTTGTAAATCTCCATCGCTTCCTCGGTCGCCAGATGGATCGGAATCGCGTCCGACGAATAGGCATCCACGATGATGAGGTCGTAGACGCCGTCAGGCTCTTTCGCAAAAGTCAGCCTTGCATCGCCGATCACCGGTTTAACGTCCGGTTCGCACTTCTGGATGTAGCTGAAATATTTCGGATCCCTTGCGGTATCGACCATCGACTGGTCGATCTCGAAGAACTTCCAGTCCTCGCCCGGCGCCGATGCACAGGTCAGCGACCCCGAACCGAGGCCGATCACTGCCACGCGCAGTGGCGCCCCCTTGCGGGCGCGCACCGCCGTGATCGCCTGCCCGATGCCGCCGTCCTTGTAATAATAGGAGATCGGCTCCGGCCGTCCGGTCACCGGCGTGCCATCGTCGTTGAGATACTTCTCTGCGCCGTGGATGGTCGTGCCGTGCATCAGCACGTGATACTGGCCGTTCGTCGTCACCACGATCTTGTGTACGCCGAAGAAGCTGCGCACGGTTTCTACCCGGCCATCGTCGGCCGGGTAGAAACGGATCAGCGCCAGAGCGAGGACAGTGATCGCCAGGAGCTTGAGCCGGTCAGCCCGCAGGATCGCCGCGATTATGCCGACAACGGCAACGGTGCTGACGACATAGACACGTTGGGTATCGATCCACGTGAACAGCTTGCCGGTTGTGTAGCTCGGCACGATCAATGCGATTGCGGCAACCACGAGCGCGATCCAGTACCAGCGCGCCCAGCCGGAATACCGCTCCGGCAATGACGGCCGGCACAGCACGGCAAATGCGATCAGGATCGGATATTCCGCGATCCATGAGAATGTGAACGGCGCGATCAACCCGGCGAACAGGCCACCGACCATGCCACCGAACGACAACGCTACATAGTAGCCCGTGAGATACCGAGCAGCCGGACGCTGCCGGGCCAATTCACCATGGCACGCCATGGCAATAATGAAGAAGCACAACAGATGACCACCGAGGGTCAGCAGCAGATTCTGTTCGCCGCCAACTGCGAGCAGGACAACCACGCCGGCAATCGCGAGAGGCTGCAACATCAGGACCCATGAGTGCGGCAGCAGCGGACGCGACTGGAACACCAGCACCCAGGTCAGCAGATAAAGCGACAGCGGCAGCACCCAGAGCAGCGGCGCCGCAGCGACGTCCGTCGAGATATGCGCGGTGACCGCGATCAGCAGGCCGGATGGGACAGCCGCGAGGAAGATCCAGCGTGCACGCAGCGCCCAGCTCGGCGCCGGCGCGTCGATGGCATCAGCCCCCGGTGCAGCGACGGCAACCGGCGGCGACTTCAGCAGCAACACGCCGCAGCCGGCGATCAGCAGGATCAGCAGGCCATAGCCGGACGTCCAGATCAGGTTCTGCGTGCGCAGCGAAAACATCGGCTCCAGCAGCACCGGATAGGTCAGCAGCGCGAGAAAGCTCCCGATATTCGACGACGCATAGAGAAAATACGGATCGTGGCCATTGGGATGGCCCGTGCGCACGAACCAGGCCTGCAGCAGCGGATTGTTCGCAGCGAGCGCGAAGAACGGCAGACCGATGGACACCCCGAACAGGCCGAGCAGCCAGAACGCATAGCCACTCTCCGGCGGCGTGCCCCAGCCCGATGCGATGGACAGCGGCAGCGTCAGCAGCGCAACAGCCAGCAACAGGAGATGAACGACGATCGGCACCAGCCGGCTTCGCAATTGCATCAGGTAATGGGCATAGGCATAGCCGCCGAGCAGCAGCGACTGGAAGAACACCATCGCCACCGACCACACCGCCGGCGACCCGCCGAGCCGCGGCAGCACCATCTTGGTGAACAGGGGCTGCACCGAGAACAACAGCAGCGCGCTGGTGAAGATCGCCGCGGTGTAAACCACCAGAAGGAGCCGATTGCGGGAGGCCGAGTTTGGGGCGGCGACGGGCTGCGACGAACTCATGAAGGCTCCAGCATATTGCGCGGCAGAAAAGCAAGAATCCGGCCGGTAGCCGGCGGGCGGGAATGGAGCATATGGCACCGTTTCGGGCAATGCGCGCTAACTATGGAACCACAATCGTGACGGGCGGCCTTGTGCCGCGCGCGCACCTCTTCGATAAAGAGGGCCCTATTTTCGTTTGACGCGTTTTCTTCATGCGAACCGGTCGCCACTTCGCACGAAAACGCTCTAGCAGGCTTTGTTGAAGCGGACATGTCAGACACCGACGTTTTGATCATCGGCGCCGGCCATAACGGCCTCACTTGCGCGGCCTATCTCGCCATGAGCGGGCTGCGCGTGAAGGTGGTCGAACGACGTTGCGTGGTTGGCGGCGCCGCGGTGACGCAGGAGTTTCACCCCGGCTTCCGCAATTCCGTCGCGGCCTACACTGTCAGCCTGCTCAACCCGCAGATCGCCTCTGATCTGAAGCTCGCCGAACACGGCCTGCGGATCGTCGAGCGCAAGGCGCAGAATTTCATTCCCGCACCGGACGGCAGCTATCTCCTGACAGGCGAAGGCCGCACGCAACAGTCGGTTGCCAAGCTCAACGCGCGCGATGCCGAGCGGATTGGTGCGTTCTCGCATGAGCTCGAAGTCATCGCCGATGTGCTCAGGGATTTCGTGCTGCGTTCACCGCCGAACGTCGTGCAAGGTTTCGGTCTCGGCGCGATCAGCGAAGCCATCAATGCGCTCGGCACCGCGAAGATTCTCAACGCACTGACCATCGAACAGCAGCGCGTATTGCTCGATCTGTTCACCTGCTCCGCCGGCGAGATGCTGGACGACGTGTTCGAGCATGATCTGGTGAAGGCATTGTTCGGCTTCGATGCCGTGGTCGGCAACTATGCTAGCCCCTATGCCGCCGGTTCGGCCTATGTGATGCTGCACCATGCCTTCGGCGAGGTGAACGGCAAGAAGGGCGTCTGGGGTCACGCCATCGGCGGCATGGGCGCAATCACGCAGGCCATGGCCGCCGCGGCACGCTCGCACGGCGTGCAGATCGAACTCGACAACGGCGTGCGCGAAGTCCTCGTGGAGAACGACAAGGTCGTCGGCGTCATCCTCGACAATGGCGAGAGCATCCGCGCGAAATATGTTGCCTCCAACGTCAATCCGAAGCTGCTGTATACACGGCTGATGCCGGCGGATGCGCTGCCCAAGCCGTTCCTCGATCGCATCCGCAACTGGCGCAACGGCTCCGGTACATTCCGCATGAATGTCGCGTTGAGCACCCTGCCCTCCTTCACCGCATTGCCGGGCAACGGCGATCATCTCTCGGCGGGCATTATCATCGCGCCGAGTCTCGCCTACATGGATCGCGCTTGGCTCGATGCTAAGCAACACGGCTGGAGCCGCCAGCCGATTGTCGAAGTACTGATCCCCTCCACTCTTGATGACAGCCTCAGCCCACCAGGCCAGCACGTCGCCAGTCTCTTTTGCCAGCATGTTGCGCCGACACTCCCGAACGGCACATCGTGGGATGACCATCGGAATGAGGTCGCGGGCCTGATGATCAAGACCGTCGATGACTATGCACCGGGCTTTGCCGCCAGCGTGATCGGCCGGCAGGCGCTGTCACCGCTCGATCTGGAACGCGACTTCGGCCTGCTCGGCGGCGACATCTTCCATGGCGCGCTCTCGCTGAACCAGCTGTTCTCGGCCCGCCCGATGCTCGGCCATGCGGATTATCGCGGGCCGCTGAAGGGGCTCTATCACTGCGGCTCCGGCGCGCATCCCGGCGGCGGCGTGACGGGCGCGCCTGGCCACAATGCGGCCAAGGCGATCCTCAGGGACCACCGGGCGCTGTTCGGCTAAGGACATCCTGTGGATAAGCCTGTGCACAGGCGGTGGATGAGTCCTGAAAAAGCCTGTGCGGAAGCTCAGGAGTACGGCGGTATAATCGGCTTATAACCTGTGCGCAGCCGCTGTATCGCCCCTGTATCCCCGCCGGTATAAACCCTGTACCAAGCGCGCCTAAGCTGTGCAGACCCTGTTCACGACGCCACCCGGACCCGCGATGACCACGCCCCAAGGAACCAGCCGCGCCACCTTTGCCGTCGGCGACGAATTCAGCGCCAAGCGCATCGTCGATCTCCTCACCGAGAGTTTCGAGGAAGGACAGGCCGCGATTGCTGCATTCGAGAGCCCCGAGGGCCGCTGGGACGTCACCGTCCATTTCGCCGATCCGCCGGACGAGGCGTCGATCCGCGAGCTCGTCAGCCTTGCCTCAGATGACACCGTGGCGGCGAGCATCGTGTTCGACAGCATCGAGGCCAAGGACTGGGTCAAGGAGAGCCTCAAGGGTCTGGTGCCAGTGCGCGCCGGCCGCTTCATCGTCCATGGCCAGCATGACCGAGACCAAGTACGGCCCAATCAACTCGGGATCGAGATCGAAGCCGCACTCGCTTTCGGCACCGGCCATCACGGTACTACGCGCGGCTGCCTCATCTATCTCGATTATGTGCTGCGTGCGAAAGCGCCGAAACGGATGCTCGATCTGGGGACCGGCACAGGCGTGCTGGCCATCGCTGCTGCGAAGGCCACGAAACGCCGCGTGCTCGCGACCGATATCGACCCAATGTCTGTGAAGGTGGCGCGCGAGAACATGCGGCTCAACGGCGTCGGCAATCTCGTCGATACCGTTTGCGCAACGGGCTTCTCCTCGCCGGCGTTTGGCGATCGCGCGCCGTTCGATCTGATCCTCGCGAACATCCTCGCCAATCCTCTGCGGGCGATGTCGACCGATATGAGCCGGCACCTCACGCGCAATGGCATGGTGATCCTATCCGGCCTGTTGCCGCATCAGGCGATGAGCGTGATCGCCGCCTATCGCGCCCGCGGGCTGGTGCTCCGCAAGCATCAGATCGTTGAGGGCTGGAGCAGCCTGTTGATGCAGCGCGCAGGCTGATACGCCACTCGTCATTTTCCGAACTCCGGAATAATGACGGGCGATCTGGCTAAAGCTGACGGCTGATTTTGCTACTTCGGGGGCGGCACGTCGCGGCGACGAAGCACTGCATTTTCCAGCCGCTCGACGCGCGTCACGCGGGCTTCGACGAAACGGCCCAGAATCTGGATGATACCGCTGCGTTGATTTGGCTGACTGGGCGGAGTTTGGGTGGACTGCACCTGGGTAGGCTGGGAATGGCCAAGCGTGGGGGGTGGCGAAATTTTCTCGAACGTAAAAGCAGGCATTGTGTATCCCCTCTTCGTTGAGTTGAGACACTCTGAATGGCCAAGCATCGCACCGACAACACGAGCCGGGGGACGTTGTTCCATCCGGTTGAACACAACCATCAGATTTCAAGCATAACTTGTGCCAAATCTGCGCAACCCTGCCCCTCGATTGCAGGCCTGACAGCGCACCCATAGGATGATCCCGCGATGTTCGAAGCCCATTTCCAGACGTTCGAAGAGCCCGAAAGCGGCGTGGCGCTGACTGCGCGGCTGGCCGCATTTCGCGAGGAATTGTTGCGCCGGAAACTGACAGGCTTCGTGATTCCCCGCGCCGATCAGCAGCAGAACGAATATGTGCCGCCCTCCGACGAGCGGCTGGCCTGGCTCACCGGCTTCACCGGATCGGCTGGCATGGCGATCGTGCTGTTGCAGGACGCCGCCGTGTTCGTGGATGGCCGGTATACGCTGCAGGCGGCCAAACAAGTCGATGTGAATGCGTGGAGCATCCAGTCGCTGGTCGAGCCGCCGCCGGAGAGCTGGCTTACGGATCACCTGAAGCCCGAAAACCGCCTCGGATTTGATCCATGGCTGCACACTTCTGCGGCAGCCGAGAGGCTGGCAGCGGCCTGCGCCAAGGCCGGCGCCGAACTGGTGGCGGTCGACAGCAATCCGCTCGATTCGGTGTGGGCCGAGCGCCCGGCGCCGCCGCTCGGCGCGGTATCGATTCACCCGCTCAACTATGCCGGCGTTTCCGAAGCCGACAAGCTCGCCCAGATCCGCGGCGAGATGGAGCGTCTGCGTGTCGATGCGCTGGTGCTGTCGGATTCCCATGCGGTGGCCTGGGCCTTCAACATCCGCGGCGCGGACGTCTCCCATACGCCGCTGCCGCTGTCCTATGCGCTGGTACCGAAACACGGCCGCCCGCAGATTTTCATCGACCACCGCAAGCTCTCCAACAGCACGCGCAACCATCTGGAAGTCTCGGCCGATGTGCAGGAGCCGGATGCGCTGACTGCGACGCTGAGCGATCTCGCCGGCTCCGGCGCATCCATCGCACTCGACAATGCGACCGCCGCCGATGCGCTGAGCCGGCTGATCACGTCTAGTGGCGGCAAGCCCGTGCGCGGCAATGATCCCATCGCTCTGCTCAAGGCAGTGAAGAATCCCGTCGAGATCAAGGGCACACAGACCGCGCATCGCCGCGACGCCGTGGCGCTGGCACGGTTTCTCGCCTGGATCGACCGCGAGGCACCGAAGGGCAAGCTCACCGAAATCGACACCGTCGAGGCGCTGGAGACCTTCCGCCGCCAGACCGGCGCGCTGAAGGATGTCTCGTTTCCGACCATCGCCGGCACCGGGCCGAACGGCGCCATCGTGCATTACCGCGTCACCCGCAAGACCAATCGCCGTATCGCGCTCGGCGATCTGCTGCTGATCGATTCCGGCGCGCAATATGAAGACGGCACCACCGACGTCACCCGCACCATTGCGATCGGCGAGCCGACCGACGAGATGCGCGACCGCTTCACCCGCGTATTGCGCGGCCATATCGCCATTGCGCGCGCGGCGTTTCCCGACGGCACCACCGGCGCGCAGCTCGATACGCTGGCGCGGCAGTTTCTGTGGCATGCCGGCCTCGACTTCGCCCACGGTACCGGCCACGGCGTTGGCAGCTATCTGTCGGTGCATGAAGGCCCGGCGCGGATCTCCAAGCTCGGCACCACGCCGCTCAAGCGCGGCATGATCCTCTCCAATGAGCCCGGCTACTACAAGACCGACGCCTTCGGCATTCGCATCGAGAATCTCGAACTGGTGGTCGAAGCCCATATCGAGGGCGCCGAACTGCCGATGAATGAATTCGAGACGCTGACGCTGGCGCCGATCGATCGCCGGCTAATTAATACCCATCGCATCAGCAAGCGCGAACTCAAATGGATCAACGACTATCACGCCCGCGTTCGCCGCGAGGTGATGCCGCTGCTCGACGATGAAGCGACGCGCGTCTGGCTGGAAGCGGCGACAGAGCCGCTGACGCAGCCGCAATAGCGAGAGAACAGCCACCACGTGAATTACAGCCCGCCTTTTCCAAAAGTCGACGCCGTCGACCTCTCCAAATCGCGGGTAATGCTGCTGTTGCTCGTGGTGATGACCGGCATCGCGCCGATCTCGCTCTATATGCTGGTGCCGGCGCTGCCCGAACTCGCGCGCACCTTCGGTGCCGACATCTCCATCGCGCAGATGACGGTGTCGCTCTACATGGTCGGCCTCGCCTTCTCGCAACTGATCATGGGACCTCTGTCGGACAAGTTCGGCCGGCGTCCGGTGCTGCTTGCCGGTCTCGGCCTGATGGTAATCGCCGGCATCGGCAGCAGCTTTGCGCTCACATTGCCGCAGTTGATCGCCGCGCGGTTCTTTCAGGCGCTCGGCGGCGCAACAGGCATGGTGATGAGCCGCGCCATCATCAGGGATCTCTATCCGCGCGAACGCGTCGGCGCGATGATCAGTCTCGTCATCGCGGTGATGATGATCGCGCAGATGCTGAGCCCGCTGGCCGGCGGTCTCTTGGAAACCGGCTTCGGCTGGCGCGCGATCTTCTATGTGGTCACCGCGTCTTCGCTGGTCGTGACGCTCGCGATCGCATTCTTTCTCCCCGAGACCAGACGGCGCGCCGCCAGTGACGTGAGCGGCGGCGGCTTCATCGCCGACTCGCGGGTGCTGCTGCGCAGCCGGACGTTTATCGGCTATCTCCTCTGTTACGTCGTGGCATCCTGGATCATCTTCACCTTTGCCGGCGGCGGTCCCTATGTGGTGGTCACGCAGATGGGCCGCACATCGGCCGAATATGGCGCGTGGTTCGCGACATCGGGTCTTGCTTATCTCGTCGGCAATCTCTGCTGCGTCCGCTTTGCGCCGCGCCGGACCATCGAACAACTAATCTGGTTCGGCCTCGCGCTGCAATTCGGCGGCGCCATGCTCAACGTGGTCTGGGGCCTCACCGGGCTGAACCAGAATCCGGCCTGGCTGTTCCTCACCCATATGATCGTGATGTTCGGCAATGCCTTCGTGATGTCGAACGGCGCTGCCGGCGCCCTCAGCATTCGGCCGCAGGCCGCGGGCACGGCATCGGGCATGATGGGCTTCCTGCAGATGGGATTGGGCTCGCTGTGCTCGCAATTCGGCGCCTGGCTCGGCGGCCATTTCGCAACGCCGGTGCCGCTCAACATTGCGCTCGTCGTGCTGTCCTGCGGCTGCGCAGCCGCGATGATCTTTCTGGTCCCCCGCCGCAAGACCGTGGTGACGGAAGAACTGATCGAGCAGGCCGAAGGCGAAGAGAGCGGGTTGTTGTAGGAGCGCTTTTCTCTCCACGTCATGGCCGGACAGCGCGAAGCGAGCTTCGCTAGATGTTCCGGCCATCCACGTCTTCCTTTGTCGCGAAGGCGTGGATACGCGGGACAAGCCCGCGCATGACGACTGAGTATGTCGTGATCACGGAGCGCCACGTCTCTCCTGATTCAACTGTCAAACAGCCACTGCTCTTCAGACATGCGTCATCGCCCCCATTATTTGCGGCGCGGGGGCGCCGTCGTCTGTCGCATTCCCTGCCCCCTGTGAGAGGGCGTGCGGAACGCCGGGTGCCCGTTGCACCCTTGGGCCTGATGCGAAATGCGGTCTTCCGCAAGTGAGTGCATCAGGACTTTCGGAGGCGCCGAGCGATTGCCCGACGTTCCGCATGCGGTGTTTTTTCGGTTGCTTGCACTTTGCCTCAGCGAACGATCCGATCACCGAATTAAAGTCCCAAGGCGATGGGAAGGGAGCCTCAAGCGAATAGGCCGGACACGTTTTGACTTGGTCGTCCGTCACACTGTCCAGGGAGTCTTTCCATCCCAAGGTCGGACGTCTCCTTGCCAGTGGCAGTGCTGGCGCAGATCCGTCCTGCCCGAAGACAGACGTCAACCCATGAACCGCGTAACGCCGCATCTCCGGCGTCCACCGCATCCTGCCCGCGAACGTGACGATCGCGATCGCCCCTCTCGGTGGGGCAGGACGAAGGGGAATATAAACCTGATGGGGATGTTGTCAACGGGATATAGGAAAAAATGTTTGGGCGCCTCTGTGCACCCTACCCTCGTCATTCCGGGGCGCGGGCGCGCCTTCGCGCACGTGAACCCGGAATCTCAGCATGGGAGTCTTCAACCGCGCCGAACATATCGAGATTCCGGGTTCGCGCTCTGCCGGCTTCGCGGGCGACGCACGCCCCGGAATGACCGTGCGGGTCTTTACCCCCCGATCAGCGCCAGCCACTCATCTTCCGTGAGCACTGCAACGCCGAGATCGCGCGCCTTGGTGAGCTTCGAACCTGCGTCCTCGCCGGCCACCACATAGTCCGTCTTCTTCGACACCGAGCCTGCGACCTTGGCGCCGAGGCGCTCGGCACCGGCTTTGGCTTCATCACGCGTGAACTTGGTCAACGAGCCCGTGAACACCACGGTCTTGCCAGCCACCGGCGTATCGGTCTTGGCCTGTGCGACATCGAGCACCTCGATCTCGCCGAGCAATTCGTCGAGCGCCTTGACGTTACGTTTCTCGGCGAAGAACTCGACGACCGCGTCCGCGACGATTTCACCGACGCCGTCGATGGCGTTGAGATCGGAATAGGCTTCGGACGTATTCTCCTCGGTGCCCTGCCCCGCAGCAGCCGCCAGCATCGCCTCGCGAAACGCAGCGAACGAACCGTAGTGTCGCGCCAGCAGCTTGGCATTGCCTTCGCCGATGTGACGGATACCGAGCGCGAAGATCAGGCGATTGAGCTCGATCTTGCGGCGGTCATCGATGGCGGCGAACAGGTTGCGCACCGAGGTCTCGCCGTAACCTTCACGGTCTCGCAGCTTCTTGGTGTTGCGCTCGTCGCGTTTGGCCAGCGTGAAGATATCGACGGGATGCATGATGATGCCCTCGTCGTAGAATTCCTGGATCTGCTTGTCGCCGAGCCCGTCGATGTCGAAGGCCAGCCGCGAGACGAAATGCTTGAGCTTCTCGACTGCCTGCGCCGGGCAGACCAGCGCGCCGGTGCAGCGCGTGACGACTTCGTCGTTCTCGCGGATCGCATGGCTGCCGCAGACCGGACACTTGGTGGGAAATTCATACGGCTTTGCGCTCTTCGGGCGCTTGTCGAGGACGACATTGACGACCTGCGGGATGACGTCGCCGGCGCGTTGCACGATGACGGTGTCGCCTTCGCGAATATCGACGCCGTCGCGCAGCGGCTGGCCGTCATTGCCGATGCCGGCGATATAGTCCGCATTGTGCAGCGTTGCATTCGACACTACGACGCCGCCAACGGTGATCGGCGTCAGCCGCGCCACCGGCGTCAGCGCGCCGGTGCGGCCGACCTGGATATCGATTTTCTCCAGCACCGTCGTCGCCTGCTCGGCCGCGAATTTATGTGCGATCGCCCAGCGCGGCGCGCGGCCGGCGAAACCGAGCCGCGCCTGCCAGTCGATGCGGTCGACCTTGTAGACGACACCGTCGATATCATAGCCGAGCTTGGCCCTGATCTCGCCGATGCGGCGATAGAAGGCGAGCGCATCGTCGACGCTCTTGCACAATGTGATCTCGGGATTGACAGTGAAACCGGCCTTGTCCAGCCACGCGATCATCGCGTGCTGGGTCGGCTCCGGCATCGGATAATCCGACATCTCGCCCCAGGCATAGGCGAAGAATTTCAGCGGACGTGACGCGGTGATCGCCACGTCCTTTTGGCGCAATGAGCCCGCTGCCGAGTTGCGCGGATTTGCGAACACGGTGTCGCCGGCCTCTTCCTGCTTCTTGTTGAGGGCAAGGAAATCGCTCTTCAGCATATAGACCTCGCCGCGCAATTCGCAGGCGGCAGGGATGTGCTTGCCTTTCAGCGTCGTTGGAATGTCCTTGATAGTGCGGACATTGGCAGTGACATCCTCGCCGGTGAAACCGTCGCCCCGCGTGGCGGCGCGGATCAGTTCGCCATTCTCGTAGCGCAGCGACAGCGACAGACCGTCGATCTTCGGCTCGGCGACGATGGCAGGGATTTCATCGAGCTTGAGGAAGCGCTGGATGCGCTCGACGAATTCTGTCACTTCCTCATCGCTGAACGCATTGCCCAGCGACAGCATCGGCATCACATGCTGCACCTTGGCAAAGCCGCGCGCGGGCGCTGCGCCGACCGTCTGTGTCGGTGACGCGCCGGTGACGAGATCGGGGAATTTGGCTTCGATCGCCTCGACCCGGCGACGCAGCGCGTCGTAGTCCGCATCCGACACCGTCGGCGCGTCGTCCTGATAGTAGCGCTTGTTGTGCGCTTCCATCTCCAGCGACAGCCGCATCAGCTCGATCTTCGCTTTGGGCTTCGTGAGCGTGGAGATGTCGGGGGGAGTTTTTGCGGGTTTTGCCATACGCGGTCACCGATGTTCGTCATGGCCGGGCTTGTCCCGGCCATCCACGCCTTGAAGCGCTGTTGTAAAGACGTGGATGCCCGGCACAAGGCCGGGCATGACGGAGTACAATGGTGAAACAAGGTGCACGTCGCGGTTCCGGGTTCGCTCGCCAAGAGGCGAGCGCCCCGGAATGACGTTCAAATCAGGCCGCGCCCTTGAGCAACCGCTCCGCTGCGGCCCGCGCTTCGGCGGTAATCTCCGCGCCGGCGAGCATCCGCGCGATTTCCTCGCGGCGATGATCCTCGGCCAGCGTGTTGACGCGCGTCGCCACGCGCTTGCCCTTGTCGAGGGCATCCTTGGAGATCAGCAGATGCTGGTCGGCCCTCGCTGCCACCTGTGGGGCGTGGGTGACGGCCATCACCTGGACCTTGCCGGCGAGCCGCGCCAGGCGCGCGCCGATGGCGTCGGCGACGGCACCGCCGACCCCCGTGTCGATTTCGTCGAACACCAGAGTCGGTGCCGAGCCCTTGTCCGACAGCACCACCTTGAGCGCCAGCAGGAAGCGCGAGAGTTCGCCGCCGGAGGCGACCTTCATCATCGGGCCCGGGCGGGTTCCGGGATTGGTCTGAACCCAGAATTCGACACGGTCGATGCCGTGTGGACCCGGCGTCGCCGCATCGCTGTCGACCTGGGTGATGAATTTCGCACGTTCAAGCTTGAGCGGGCCGAGCTCGGCGATGACGGCCTTGTTGAGCTTCTCGGCGGACTTGATGCGCGCGGCCGAAAGCTTGCTCGCCGCAGCGCTATACTTCTTGTCGGCCTCCGACGCCGCACTCTCCAGCCCCTTGAGCTGGCCGGCGCCGGCGTCGATGGTGGCGACATCGGCAAAGTATTTCGCGGCCAGCGCGGCGAGCCCGTCGACCGGCGTCGAATATTTCCGCGCGGCGCCGCGCAGCGCGAACAGCCGCTCCTCGATGCGCTCGAGTTCCGCAGGATCGAAATCGGCAGCGATGAGCGCGGCGGCAAGATGCTGATCGGCTTCTTCCAACGCGTTGATGGCGACGTCGATCGCTTTCACCGCAGGCTCGACCAGCGACGGCGATGAACCGGCGCGGCGCTCCAGCCGGCGCACGGCGGCGGCCAGCGACGAGATCGGCGAATGATGGCCGGACACGGCCTCCTGCGCCTCGCGTAAATCGGCCGCGATCTTCTCGCCGTGCATCATGCCGGTGCGGCGCTCCGCAAGCTTGCTCTCCTCGCCGTCCTTCGGGTTGAGCTTCTTCAGCTCGTCCGCGGCGTGGCGCAGATAATCGGCGTCGCGGGCGGCGCGCTCCATATTGGCGCGATGGGTCTCCAGCGCCGCATAAGCGGTCTTGCGGGCGTCCCAGAGTGTCTCCAGCGCGGTGACGTCCTTCTCCAACCCAGCGAAAGCGTCGAGCAGCCGGCGATGCGTGGCGGCGTCCACCAGGGCGCGCTCGTCGTGCTGGCCGTGGATCTCGACCAAAGCGGCGCCGACCGCCTTCATGGTCTGCACAGAGATCGCCTGATCGTTGATGAAGGCACGGGTGCGACCATCGGCGAGCTGCACGCGGCGCAGAATCATCTCGCCGGAATCGTCGTCGAAACCGTTGTCCTTGAGAATCGTCAGCGCCGGGTGGCCCTTGGCCAGGTCGAACACGGCCGTCACCTGGCCCTGCTCGACGCCGTGGCGCACGAGGCCGGCATCGCCGCGGCCGCCGAGGGCCAGCGCGAAAGCATCGAGAAGAATGGATTTGCCGGCGCCGGTTTCACCGGTCAGCACAGCAAGACCGCGGGAAAACTCGATATCGAGCCGTTCGATCAGGACGATGTCACGGATCGACAGACGGGCCAGCATGGGAGGTCAGTTCCTAACCGAGGCCAAATCTCTTGAAGGCCTTGCTCAGGTAAGACCCTTTGTTCTCGCTCGGCTCGAGACCGCCGGACTTTACAAGATTGTAGGCGTCTTTGTACCACTTGCTGTCAGGAAAGTTGTGGCCAAGCACGGCGGCAGCCGTCTGCGCCTCGCCGACCACGCCGATCGCCATATAGGCCTCGGTCAGGCGCATCAGCGCTTCCTCGACGTGACGCGTGGTCTGATACTGCGTCACCACCGTCTTGAAGCGGTTGATGGCGCCGGTGTAGTTGCGCTTGTCGAGATTGTAGCGGCCGATTTCCATTTCCTTGCCGGCAATCTGGTCGCGTGCGCCTTCCAGCTTCTTCTTGGCCGAGGTCGCATATTCCGAGGTCGGATATTTGCGGACCACTTCCTCGAGCGCAGCCATTGCCTTTTCGGTGCGGCCTTGGTCGCGCGAGATGTCCGGGATCTGGTCGTAATGCGAGGCGGCGATCAGATACTGCGCATAGGCCGCATCCGGGCTACCGGGATGCAGCGTCACATAGCGCGTGGCCGAGCCGATGCAGGTGTCGTAGTCGGCGGATTCGTAGGCCGCATAGGCCGACATCAGCAGCGACTTGCGCGCCCATTCCGAATACGGATGCTGACGATCGACTTCCTCGAATTTCTTCGCGGCGGCCTTGGGATCCTTGTTGTTGTTCATGAGGTACAAGCCCTCATTGTAGAGCTTGTCGGCGGGCTCCTCGACGAAAGTGTCGTCCTTGGTGCCGAACTTGTCCCACAGTGCGCCGGTGCCGCAGCCACTCAGCGGCACGGCCAGCACGATGAGGCCCGACGCCAACCGCACATGGCGGCCGAAGCGGGTGAGCAGGGAATCACGGGATTCGAGCGTAATGCGCTGTGCCGACATATATCTGAGACCTGACGCCTTCATGCGGTGTCTGCGCGGTACGCGCACAATCACGGACCAACCGGATACGCGCCCGCAGCTTCGCTTGACCGCGTGCTCTATCTACCCGAATGACATCCGTTAACCAACCGGATACGGAGCCATTTCGCCCGGATTAAGGCGAAGAATGTGGAGATACAGGCGGTTATGGTTACCGGGGATGTCTCGGTGCCCGCAAAGGTCTACGCGCCCGCAAAAGCGCAACGCAAAATACCGGCAGCGGGTAGAAGAAGGCCAGAAAGCCCGATCTTAGGAAACGTCCGGGCCGAAAGCCGGGGCGATCATGCCGCCAAGCATGCCCGAGGTGACATCGGCGCTGGCGCGGCCGCGGCGGACAGGGACGGCATCGGCTTCGACGATCTTCCAGGCCGAACGATCGGCCATCAGGGCGCAGAGCACGGCGTTGTTGAGCTTGTGGCCGCCGCGCACCGAGCGGTAAGCGCCGAGGATCGGCAGACCTGCCAGCGCGAGATCGCCGACAGCGTCCAGCACCTTGTGGCGGGCGCATTCATCGCTGTAGCGCAGGCCTTCGGTGTTGAGCAGCTTGTCATCGTCGAACACGACGGAATTCTCGAAGGACGCGCCGAGCGCAAAACCGGCGCTCCAGAGGCGGGCCACGTCGTTCATGCAACCGAAGGTGCGGGCACGGGCGATATCGCGGCGGAAGGATTCGGGATTGAGATCGAGCACGTAGCTCTGGCGGCCAATCACCGGATTGGCGAAGCTGATTTCGACTTCGGCGCGGAAACCCGCAGCGTGGGGGCGGATTTCGCCGAACGAGTCACCGATGGCAACCTGCACCGGTTTGAGAACCTGAATGAAGCGGCGACGGGCGCCCTGCTCCACAACGCCGGCCTGATCGATGGCGGCGACGAAGGCGGCTGCGGAGCCGTCCATGATCGGCACTTCCGGTCCATCGACTTCGATGGTGGCGTTGTCGATGCCCATGCCGCGCAGCGCAGCGAGAACATGTTCGGCGGTGGAAACGATTGGGCCTTCACGATCGCCGAGCACGGTGGCAAACTCGGTGGCGATAACGGATTTGGCGTCGGCCTGGATTTCGCGATCAGCACCTTCAAGACCGGTGCGAACAAAAATATAACCTGCATCGACGGGCGCAGGTCCAAGCGTGAGACTGACAGGCTTTCCAGAATGGACGCCGACACCGGTAACGGTGGCTTGCGATCCAAGCGTTGTCTGTCGGCTGAAAGTCATAAGGTACCCACCCAAGTAGCCTCTCGTCATGAGAGGGACTCTCTCAGTCGAACCTTGCGGCCTCCTGAGTCCCCGAGTCGCAGTCACATTAACCCCTGCCACAAAGTGCGCCAACTCACGCTTTTTTACCGATTGTTACCCCACCTTTGCCGCAATCAGGCCAGGGGTTAACCAAAATTTCTGCCGGTTCCACGGCCGTTTCGAGCCTTGGCAGAGCGCGACGGTAAAGATTAATGACTTACTATCAATAGGTTAAGAAATCCTACGCCTTTTGGTGGCTGTCACAAACGAAAGCCCCGGCTGATCCAGCCGGGGCTTCTGTCGTCGTCACGATTGTAACAAAGGTCAGCTGGTCTGGCGGCGCAGGAAGGCCGGGATATCCAGATGATCATCGCCCTGTGGCGCCGGCGCAACAGGTGCCGGGCGGCCATGAGAATCAAGACCCTGCGGGGCCGGACGGCGGGCGTATTCGGACACCGGCGGCTCGTTACCCATCTGCTGGGCGACGCTGCGCTGTGGCTTACGCTCGGGCAGCGGCGGCATCGGAGCCATCGGCGGGGCCGACGGACGACCGGAGACCGGCGCTTCCGTTTCCTCGTCGCGGCGGCCGAGACCGACATTGGCCAGACGCTGCAGCAGCGACAGGCGAGCCTTCTGCGGTTCCTCTTCCGATTCGCCGCGTGCCTGACGGATCTCGTTCTGGGCCGGCATCGGCAGTTCTTCGAATTTCGGCATCCGCGGAGCGCGCAGCGGAGCACGTTCGGCCGATGGCGGAATGAACTGTTCGGGGATCGGCGCTTCGACAGGGGCTTCCTGACGCGGCGCTTCCGGGAACAGCGAGGGCTTCTGCGCGATCGGACGTACCATCACATCGCCATACTGCTGCGGCGCAGCGGCTTCCGGAGCCACGGCAGCGGCGATGGCGGCGAGCGCGGCACGCTCATGGCTGGTCGCAGGTGCACGGGGCGCGGCAGCGGGCGCCGGAGCGCCGGCAGACTTGGCAGCCGCTGCGGCAGCGAGACGCTGGTTGTCCGCGCGAAGACGCGCGGTCAGATCGGCCAGGCGGGCATCCGGAGCGCCGTTGCCGGCAGGAGCAGCAACGGCCGAGGTCACGGTGGTGACCGGGGCCGAGGAATTGCGAGCCAGCATGGCCTGCTCGATGCCGGTGGCGACGACCGACACGCGGATCACGCCGTCGAGGCTCTCGTCGAAGGTGGCGCCGACAATGATGTTGGCGTCGGCATCGACTTCTTCGCGGATACGAGTCGCGGCTTCGTCGACTTCGAACAGGGTCAGGTCCTTGCCGCCGGTGATCGAGATCAGCAGGCCGCGGGCGCCCTTCATCGAGCTATCGTCGATCAGCGGGTTGGCGATCGCAGCTTCCGCTGCGGTCAGCGCGCGCTTCTCACCGGTGGCTTCGCCGGTGCCCATCATCGCCTTGCCCATCTCCTTCATGACTGCGCGCACGTCGGCGAAGTCGAGGTTGATGAGGCCTTCCTTGACCATCAGGTCGGTGATGCAGGCAACACCCGAGTAGAGAACCTGGTCGGCCATCGCGAAAGCGTCGGCGAAGGTGGTCTTCTCGTTGGCGACCCGGAACAGGTTCTGGTTCGGGATGATCAGCAGCGTGTCGACCACCTTGTGCAGCTCGGCAATGCCGGCTTCGGCGGTGCGCATGCGGCGCTGGCCTTCGAAGTGGAACGGCTTGGTGATCACGCCGACGGTGAGGATGCCCATGTCGCGCGCGGTCTTGGCGATGACGGGCGCTGCACCGGTGCCGGTGCCGCCGCCCATGCCGGCGGTGACGAACACCATGTTGGCGCCGGTCAGGTGATCACGGATTTCGTCGATGACTTCCTGCGCGGCGGCCGCACCGACATCCGGCTGCGAACCGGCGCCGAGTCCCTGGGTGACCTGCGTGCCCATCTGCACGATGCGCTGGGCCTTCGACATGGTCAGCGCCTGCGCATCGGTGTTGGCGACGACGAAATCGACGCCCTGCAGACCGGCGGTGATCATGTTGTTGACGGCGTTGCCGCCAGCGCCACCGACACCGAACACGGTAATGCGGGGCTTCAGCTCGCTGATATCAGGAACGTTGAGATTGATGGTCATGAGGTTGCCTCTCGATTACGCGCGCGTTGTGTGGTCATGCCATTGGCCGGTGGCCGATGGCGTCGGAGATGGAAAAAACACTGGCCGGAAAAATTTCATCAGAAGCCCTCTCGAAGCCATCGTCCGACCTTTCCGAAATAACCGTCACTGGTCCCTGTCTTGAGCTGCCGCGTATGCCGCGGTTCGACATGTTCAAGATGAGCGAATTGCGGATACACCAGCAGGCCCGACGGCACCGCGAACGAAGCGCTCTTGGCTTCATTGGGCAGCCGGCCGAAGCCGAGTGGTCGTGCAATGCGAACGGACCGTCCGAGAATCTGGCTGCCGAGTTCGGCGAGGCCCGTGAGCTGCGACGCGCCGCCTGACAGCACCACGCGTGCGCGCGGTTCTGCAGCGAAGGGCGAATCCGCCAACCGGTCCCTGACCATTTCAAAAATCTCCTCGGCACGCTGACGCACGATGTTCGCGATCGTGGCGCGGGACACGACCTGCGGAAAATCGCGATCGTTATCACCAGCCGTCGGCACGTTCATGAGTTCGCGCGCATCGGAGCCACCCGTCAGCACCGTGCCATATAACGTCTTGATTCGCTCGGCATCCGCGATGCAAGCACCGAGTCCGCGCGCGAGATCCATGGTGATGTGTTGCCCGCCGACCGCAAATCCCGAGGCGTGCACGAAGCGTCCGCCGGAATAGGTCGCGATGGTTGTCGTACCTGCGCCCATCTCGACGACCGCAGCACCGAGATCGGTCTCGTCGTCGGTCAGCACGGACAAACCTGCAACATAGGGCGCCGCAGCCATGGCTTCGACATTGAGATGGCAGCGCTCGACGACCAGCATCAGGTTACGCGCGACCGTCGCGTCCGCAGTGACGACATTCATATCGACGCCGAACTGCGAGGCGACCATGCCCTTGGGATCGCGAATGCCCTTCACGCCATCGAGTGAATAGCCGACCGGCAATGCATGGAGCACCGTGCGGCCCGGCGGCGTTGCGTGGCGCATGCCGGTCGAGGTGACGCGTGCGATATCGGACGCTGTGACGGCGCCGCCCTTGATATCGGCTGACGCTTCAATCAGTTGGCCCTGCAGGCGACCGGCCGAGACCGACAGCAGCACGGATTCGACGCGAACCTTGGCCATACGTTCGGCCAGCGCCACCGCCTGACGGACGGCCTGCTCGGCCTCGCCCATATCGACGATCGCACCGGACTTCACGCCGCGCGACTGGATCTGGCTGTAGCCGATCAGTTCAACCGCATGGCTGCGGCCACGCAGGGCTTCGTTCGGCGCGGATGGCCGCAGACGCGCGATCATGCACGCGATCTTGCTGGTGCCGACGTCCAGCGACGCCACCAGCGCGGTGCGGTTGGCCGCCATCTGACGCGTTTTCGGCGCCTGGTTGCGATCGAGACCGGTCATGCCGCGCCAGCCTTCTTCTTGGACTTGTCTTGTGCCTTGAACAGATCTTCGCGCGCCTTCGCTGCGTCTTCCGACAGCCGCACGGTCAGCCGATCCGACAGCCGCATGTCGATGGCGACGATGTCGCGCGAGAACAGGCGATCTTCCTTGTCGAGCTTGCTGAGCATGGCCAGCGCGTTGCCGACGTCGATTTCCGGGAGGCGAATGTCGAGGCCATCCTTCAGGCGGAGATTCCAGCGGCGCTCACCGACGAAGATCGCGGCCTTGGTGACCGAGCGGACCTGTGGGTAGCGATCCAGCAGCGCGAGGAAATCCCTGGCGTTGCTGTCGGCGCCCTTGCCCACCACCAGCGGCAGCGACATGAAGCGGCGCGACACGTAGTTTTCGAGAACGGCACCGTCATCGGCGATCACCGAGAGACGACCGTCCTCCTGCCACAGCGCAAAAGCCGTGCGTTCGGTGACATCGATCTGCAGACGGTTCGGATAGAGCTTCAGCACATTGGCGTCAGCGATCCACGGATTGGCCTTGAGCTTGTCGCGGACAGCCGCTGCATCGAGGAAGAACAGCGAGGAGCGACCATTGACGCCGCCGATGGCCAGGATCTCGTCCTGGGTCAGCTGCTTGCGGCCGTTGAGAATGACGGAGGCAATGCGGAAGCCGGCGGCATTGGCCGCAGCGTTGCGCGCATCGCTAAAAGCTTCGACCATTTCGTCGACGTGATTGCCCTTGACCACGCCAAGCGCGAGGCTGCCCGTCAGCATCAACACGGTGGCCGCAATTCCGACGCGGCGCGGCGCGTAACGCTCAAGCGTCGCGATGAAGCGATTGGAACTCTGTTCGCGGACGGCAGGCTTGGCGGCACGAAAACGGGCCCAGAAGCGGGCGAGCGGGCTCAGCTGCTCGCGCAGCAGAATGCCTGCCCCAAGGGCAGCCATTTTAAGATCAGCTTGGGGCCTCAAGGGTCGCACCGACCGAGAGAGGCGTCCTCCACCATCCATACCACGAGCTCGTCACAGGTTACGTCCGCATTGGCGCGGGACTTGAGGCGTGAGTGACGTCTCGGTCCTGCCGGGATGGATTCAAGCCTTTGAAAAAGGCCGGTTTTCCATCGATACGCGTCGTCACGGAGTCCCCGCAAAGCTCACGCCTCGGCAGCCAAGCGCACACGCGCCGCCAGCGTTAACCTTCGGCCTTCCTGGTAAACAAAGTGTAAAGGGGATGGGCGCAGAGTGCGATTTGATGCGGCTGTGGAAGACTTTAGCCGAGGTGTGGCCGATGCGCCCGAGGGAACTGCGGCAGCTTCATGGCCGGCGTCGCGGGGTTGCCGGAATTAACGCGGCGATCGGGTGTTGTGGACGGCCAGCGATTAAACTCCGTCATGCCCGGCCTCGTGCCGGGCATCCACGCCTTGGCGAAAAGCGAAGACGTGGATGGCCGGGACAAGCCCGGCCATGACGGAGTGAGATAACTGGCTGGTTAGCCGCCTGCCCGTTTCACCGCGAGCTCGATCTGGCCGTTCAAAAAATCCACGAAACTGATCCCCTGCGCGTTCAGCGCCTTGGGATAGAGCGAGGCTTTGGTCAGGCCCGGGAGCGTGTTGGTCTCCAGATAGACTGGGCCTTTGGCCGACACGATGAAGTCCGACCGCGAATAGCCGCGGCACGACATCGCGCGGTGCGCCTTCACCGCGAAATCCATGATCCCCGCGGAAACCTCCGGCGTGAAACGCCCGGGGCAGATCTCCTGCGTCGATTTGGCGAGATACTTCGCCTCATAGTCGAAACCGCCATCAGCCGGGATGATTTCGATCGGCGGCAATGCGATCAGCGAGCCATCGGCCTGCTCAAGCACGGCGCAGGTCGCCTCGACGCCGGCGACGAACGGCTCAATCACATAGTCCTCGGTCTTGGCCGCATTGCGCACAGCAACGAGATCCTGCTTCGCATTGACGAACATCAGGCCGTAGCTCGATCCGTCACGTGCGGGCTTGGCGATCAGCTTGCCGTATTCGGCGAGCGCGGCTTCCATGTCGTTCAATGCGACACCCGCCACGATGGGCACGCCTGCGATGGCCGCGAAGCGCTTGGCGCCGACCTTGTCGAAAGACAGATTGGATGATGCCGAACCGGAACCGGTGAACGGGATGCCGCGCATTTCGCACATCACCTGCAGCTCACCATTCTCCGCAGCGCCGCCATGCATGCCGAGCACCAGCACGCGGTTCTCGGCTTGGGCCTTGTCGAGCGCCTGCGTCAGCACGCCGATGCTGCTGCCACCGGGCTTGAACGGATCCTCGAACGGACGATCATGGGAGAGCAGCGCCGTGCCCGACGTCTCGTAGACGCGGTCATCGGCATCCCAGAACCACAGATCCGCATCGGGCAACGCGCTGTGCAGGGCCTGTGCGGAGGCCACCGACACCAGACGCTCCTTGTTCAGGCCACCAAACATGATGGTGATCCGCTGAGGTCTCGCCTGCTCCGTCATCGTGTCGTCTCCGAACCCATCCGCGAATCGCGCCGCTGCCGACAAGGCAATAGCATCACGCTAGCCGAGTCATATAATGCCTTGTCGGGGGCGGTTTTGCGAGCCCGCCCCGCGGTGACATGGAAGCGACCTGATGATCAGAGCCTGGCTCGAACTCTCTACCTTCGGCATCTTCGCGACGCTGGGCACCATCTATTACGGAGTCGCACTGATCCTCGTGGGGCTGACCTCCAGCCGGCTGCTGTCGATGCGGCTGAAGTCCCTCCACGGTATCGTCGCGCCCTTCTTTTCCTCGGTGGCCATCCTGTTCGGCCTGCTCACGGGCTTCCTTGCCAGCGACGTCGGTGACCGCAACCGCCAGGCCGTCCGCGCCGTTCAGATCGAGGCCGGCGAGTTGCGCAACATCCATACGCTGAGCGTGGCATCGGTCACTGACATGTCCAACATACGCGCCGCGCTGAAGGCCTATGTGACATCGGAAGTGACGGAGGAATGGCCGGCAATGCTGCTCGGCCTGAAGTCGCCGCGCACCGATGTGGCCTACGACAGCCTGCTGCGCGAAATCAGCGATCCCGCCATCACGCGCGATGCCAGCAACACGGTGCATGGGGCGCTGATGGGCGCCTCGATCCGCGCGGGGACCGCGCGCAATGACCGGCTCAGCCTGTCGACCGACCACACCAACGATCTGAAATGGACGTCGGTGCTGCTGCTCGGGCTGATCACGCAACTGGCGCTGGCGCTGGTGCATCTGGAACGTCCGCGGGCCATGCTCGCGGCGCTCACGGTGTTCGCCAGCGGCGCCATCGTCGCGCTCGGCATTATCGCGCTGCAGGAGCATCCGTTCGACGGCGCCTTCCGCGTCGCCCCTGCGCCGCTGGAGAATCTGCTGAGCATCAGCGAGGCCGGACCGGCGTCGGCACTACCGCCACCGCCGAAATAGCAGCCAAAACGTTTCCGAGCGAAGCGGTGCCGGTTCGCGTCAAGGAAATGTATCAGACAAATAGTATTACGGCGCGACGCCGATCCGCTTAATTTCCCAGTGCAGGTCGATGCCCGACTGCGCCAGAACGCGCGCGCGCACTGTCTCGCCGAGCGTTTCGATATCGCTCGCCGTGGCATCGCCGGTGTTGATCAGGAAATTGCAGTGCATTTCCGACACCTGCGCCCCGCCGACACGCAAACCGCGGCAGCCGGCGGCATCGACCAGCTTCCAGGCCGAATGACCGGGCGGGTTCTTGAACGTGGAGCCACCGGTCTTCTCACGGATCGGCTGCGCGGTCTCGCGATGCGCCTGCACCTCGTCCATCCGCGCGCGGATCGCGGCGGAATCGGTGATCGTCCCGCGAAACTTTGCTGACGTGAAAATGATCGACGGTGAGACGCCGGAATTGCGATAGACGAATTGCATGCCGGCATTATCGAAGACGTGCTTCGTGCCATCGCGGCCGATGCCGGTTGCTTCGATCAGTACATCCTTGGTCTCGTCGCCATTGGCGCCGGCATTCATCCGCAGCGCGCCGCCGATGGAGCCGGGAATGCCGAAGTAGAATTCCAGCCCGCCAACATTCGCCGCTGCCGCCGTCTCCGCCACGCGCTTGTCGAGCGCGGCGGTGCCCGCGCTGACGATGTCGCCATCGGCTGATACTGCACCGAAGCCGCGTGGGCTCAGGCGAATGACGACACCTTTGATGCCGCCATCGCGCACGATGAGATTGGAGCCGACGCCGACGACGGTGACCGGAATATCGCTCGGCAGCTTCAACAGGAAGTAAGCGAGATCGTCTTCGTCGGCTGGCGTGAACAACACCTGCGCGGGACCACCGACGCGAAACCATGTCAGCGGCGCGAGGGACTCGTTCGCGAGCAGACGCCCGCGCAGATCGGGCATCGCGGATTTGAGTTGGGGGGTGATGTCGGGGAAGGTCATATTATTGCGCAGGAAGAAGACATGGATGGCCGGAACAAGCCCGGCCATGACGAGAGAGAGTGAAGACTACTACTAAAAAGGGCGGAGCGCTCGCAAATGTGATAAGGCGAAAATGTAACTCCGTCATGGCCGGGCTTGTCCCGGCCATCCACGCCTTTCGAGCTATCAACATGGCAGGTGGTTACGTGTACTTCATGACCAATCGGCCGAATGGCATCCTGTATGTCGGGGTGACCAACGATCTCGTGCGCCGCGTCCACGAACACAGATCCGGCTTCGTCGATGGCTTTACCAAGCGGTACGATCTCAAGCTGCTCGTGTATTTCGAGCGCTTCGAGGACATCCGCGACGCCATTCAGCGCGAGCATAACATCAAGCACTGGCCGCGGGCGTGGAAGGTTCGGAAGATCATGATCGACAATCCGAACTGGGACGACCTGTATCCTCTCATCACGCAGTAAAGACGTGGATGGCCGGGACAAGCCCGGCCATGACGAACTCTTCTGCAGCGTATGCCCCATCAAGTCACCCCAGCGCCTTCAATTCGCCCGGCAATGCGTAAGCCCATTGCGTGATGTTGCCGGCACCGAGACACACGACCGTATCGCCCGACTTCGCTACGCCTGCGACAAGACCAGCAAGCGCCGCCGACTCCTGCAGCGGGATCACCTCGCGATGGCCGTGGGCGCGCAGGCCGAGCACGAAATTGTCGCGATCGATGCCCTCGATCGGCGCTTCGCCGGCGGGATAGACGTCGGCGACGATCACG
This sequence comes from Tardiphaga sp. 20_F10_N6_6, assembly GCF_052076045.1. NCBI lineage: Bacteria > Pseudomonadati > Pseudomonadota > Alphaproteobacteria > Hyphomicrobiales > Nitrobacteraceae > Tardiphaga > Tardiphaga sp. 20_F10_N6_6. The sequence goes on along the minus strand of NZ_CP197239.1, from coordinate 6,245,871 downwards.
GTGTCGGCGTCGTTAAAGCAGGTGCAGAATTCCTCAAACAGCGACTGCAGGCGCGTGTAGCGATGCGGCTGCACCACGGCGATGACCTTGCCCGCGGTGCTTTCACGCGCGGCACGCAGCACGGCGGAAATCTCCACGGGATGATGGCCGTAGTCGTCGATGATGGTGACGCCGTTCCACTCGCCGGTCTTGGTGAAGCGGCGCTTGACACCGCCGAAGCCGGCGATGGCCTTGCGGATCGCCTCATCGGACATGCCGAGTTCATGCGCGACGGCAATCGCCGCCGTGGCATTCAGTGCGTTGTGACGACCCGGCATCGGCAGCAGCAGATTATCGATCTCATGCGCAGTGCCGGCCTTGCGATCGCGGAACGCTACCTTGAAGGACGAGCCGCCATTGGCGGGCTTGAGGTCAACGAGCCGCGCATCGGCCTGCGGGTTCTGCCCGTAAGTGATGATGCGGCGATCCTCGATCTTGCCGACGATGCTCTGCACCACGGGGTGATCGATGCACATGACAGCGAAGCCGTAGAACGGCACGTTCTCGACAAAGTGGCGGAACGCATCCTGCACGGCATCGAAGGTCTTGAAGTGATCGAGATGTTCGGGATCCACATTGGTGACGATGGCGACATCGGCCGGCAGCTTCAGAAAGGTGCCGTCGCTCTCGTCGGCCTCCACCACCATCCATTCACCGGCGCCGAGCCGCGCATTGGTGCCATAGGCATTGATGATGCCACCATTGATGACGGTGGGATCGAGTTCGCCGGCATCGAGCAATGCGGCTACCATCGAGGTCGTCGTGGTCTTGCCATGGGTGCCGGCGATGGCCACGCAGCTCTTCAAGCGCATCAGCTCGGCGAGCATCTCGGCGCGGCGCACCACCGGAATGCGCTGCGCGCGCGCGGCCATCAGTTCCGGATTGTCGCGCTTGATCGCCGTGGAGACGACGAGCACGTCGGCGCCCGACACGTTATCGGCCTTGTGGCCGACATGGATGGTGATGCCTTTTTCGCGCAGACGATTGACATTGGCACTTTCGGAAGCGTCCGAGCCCTGCACGGTGTAGCCGAGATTGCACAGCACCTCGGCGATGCCGCTCATGCCGATGCCGCCGATACCGACAAAGTGAATGGGTCCGATTTCGCGCGGCAGTCTCATGGGGCGTCTCTATGTTCCATCATGTCCGGGCAGCGCGAAGCGAGCTTCGCTGGACGTCCGGGCATCCAAGCTCGTTCGAGCAGATGACTCCTTCAAACAGACGTGGATGGCCGGGACAAGCCCGGCCATGACGAAAAAGACGGAAATTTGGCTTGCGGATCAGGCGAATCCGCCTTGAGCACCCTATTCCGCCGGCGCGGGAACCGGCGCCGGTGCGCGATCCGCACGATTGGCAATGAGCGCCACAGCGACCCCAGCCAGCGGAGCGAGCGCCGCGACCCATGGCACCGCGCTCAGACCGCCATGCGCAATCACCGCGCCGCCAAGCCACGCGCCAATGGCATTGCCGAGATTGAACGCGGCAATGTTGAAGCTCGACGCGAGACTCTGGCCGGCGCCCTCGGCCTTGCGTAGCACCGCCATCTGCAAGGGCGACGCGGTGGCGAAGGCCGTGGCACCCAGCAGCGCGATAGCGATGATGACGGCGACCTGATTATGCGCGGCGAAGGTGATCAGCACGAGCGTCACCGCCAGGGCCAGCAGGCTGCCGAACACGCTGCCCGCCGGCCAGCGATCGGCAAGACGTCCGCCGGCCAGATTGCCGACGATGGCGCCCGCGCCGAACACCAGCAGGATCGGCGACACGGCCGCATCGGAGAAGCCAGAAATCTTCGTCAGGACCGGCGCGACATAAGTGAACAGCGCGAAGATGCCGATCCAGCCCAAAATTGTTGTGAGCAGGCCGAGCAGCACCTGAGGCCGCGCCAGCACTGCGAGATCGTCGGACAGCTTGCTGTGTTCTTCCGGCGCCTTGACCGGTGGCACCAGCAGCGCCACTGCGGCCATCGCAACCATTCCCACCAGCGTCACCGCGTAGAAGGTCGCGCGCCAGCCATAGCCCTGCCCGAGCCACGTCCCGAACGGCACGCCGAGAATGGTCGCCACCGTCAGGCCGGCGAACATGATGGAGATCGCCGACGCCTTCTTGTTCTCGGGCACGAGGCTCGTCGCCACCACCGAGCCGACGCCGAAGAACGTGCCATGCGCGAAAGCCGTCAGCACGCGTGCCGCCATCAGGCTCCAGTAGTCCGGCGCCAGGGCGCAAGCGAGATTGCCCAGCGTGAAGATGCCCATCAGCACCAGCAGCACGGTTTTGCGCGGCCAGCGACTGGTGGCGATGGTCATGATCGGGGCGCCGAGCACGACACCCAGCGCATAGCCCGAGATCAGCAGACCCGCGGCCGGGATCGACACGCCGAGGTCGCCGCCGACCTCGATGAGAAGACCCATGATGACGAATTCGGTGACGCCAATTCCGAAGGCGCCGGCGGTAAGCGCGTAGAGTGCAAGAGGCATGAACGTGGTGTCCCGTGGGTGAAGCGGGCCAATTGCCCGATGACGGGAGATGTGGACCTCCTGACATTGATGAGATAGACGTGGCATAGGAACAATATTTGTGAATTGAATTCACTCAACGAATTACGGCCAGATGTCACGACTGGACGTCAACCGCTCCGGCGAGATGGAAGTGTTCACCCGCGTGGTCGAGCTCGGCGGTTTTTCGACCGCGGCGCGGGCCTTCCGAATGACCCCCTCTGCCGTCAGCAAACTGGTGGCGCGACTGGAGGCACGGCTCGGCGTGCGGCTCATCAACCGCTCGACGCGCAAGCTTCAGCTCACGCCGGAAGGCAGCACTTTCTATGAGCGCGCCTTACGCATTCTCGACGAGATCAGCGCAGCCGAACGCGAGGCCGCCATCGGCGCCACACCGAGCGGCCTGCTGCGCGTCAATACCAGCGTGCCCTTCGGCCTGCGTCTCCTGCTGCCGCTGCTCCCCGATTTTGCGAAGCGCTATCCGGACATCAAGGTCGAGGTCGTTCTGACGGATCTCGTGGTGAATCTCCTGGAAGAGCGCGCCGATGTCGCCATTCGCGTTGGCTTGATGCGCGAGTCACGGCTGCTGGCGCGCAAACTCGGCGAGAGCCGGATGGTCGTGGTCGCCTCGCCCGGCTATCTCAAAGAGCGCGGCACACCCAAAACGCCGGACGATCTCGCACATCACAATCTGTTGCGCTTCGGCTTCGCCAAGTGGGAGAACGGCTGGCCGTTCAAAATCGGCGGCGAGACAGTCGCCGTCATGCCGTCAGGCAATGCCCTCGTCAGCGACGGCGAAGCGATGCAGCACCTCGCCGTCGCCGGCATGGGCCTTGCGCGGCTGGCGCGTTTTCATGTCGAAGCCGACATCGCAGCCGGACGTCTTGTGCCGGTGCTCGAAGCGTTCAATCCCGGCGACATCGAACCGATCCACGCCGTATTCGTCGGCCATGGCGGACAGTTGCCGGCGCGCGTGCGGGCGTTTCTGGATTACCTGGTGGAGACCGTGAGGCTGTAGCGTTCCAGCACCTCGTCATCACGCCTCCGCTATGCCCATTACTTGAAAGGCACTGATCGGCGGAGGCAGCCCCGGCGGTTTCTCGCCCGTGAAAAATGCAGCGAGATACATCTTTCCAAGCAGATGCCTGGTCTCCAACGCGTCGGGCGCCAGCCGCCCATCGCGCAAGGCCTGCTGGAATTCCGCAAGTGTAGGAGCCGAGAGATCCGTGTCCGGCACCGAGCGCGACGCGGTCGCTACGGCGCTGAACTGGACGCCCGCATAAAACAGACGGGTGAGCGCGCGCATCAGTTCGAGGCGATCGCGCAAGCTGCGATCGGGCGGGTGACCAAGCCATGCCTGCAAAAGCACCTCTTCGAGTTCAGGTGACGGCGCAAAATTATCGAGCATGGTCGCCATGTCGACGACGGGATCGTTGCAATAGGCCGACTCCCAATCGACCAGCCACAGACGCTCGCCATCGAACAGAAGGTTGCGCGGCAGGATATCGTTGTGGCTGGAAACCGCCTCGTCGCTATTCCACGTATAGGCGCTACGGAGGTCTGCCAGACGCTGCGTGTGGGCATCGAGCACGCCGGGCGCAAACAGGTTTGTGCGGCAGACATGGGCCCACAGCCGGGCGGTAATATCCGGATAATCGACGAAGCGCCCGAACCTTGGCGTGCCCTGCAGGCGCCGCAGCATTCCTCCCAGCGCCTGCGCCAAAGCGTGGGGACCGCCGGGATAGGACTGCAGAGGCTGTTCGACGATGAAGTCCATCACCGCGACACGTGCGGTCTCATCCACATAGTGCAGCCGCGGCGCGATCCCTGCCTGTGCGGCGATGCGCATCGACGTATATTGGTGCGGATTACGCAGCGGACTTGCGGCCCCCTCCATGCGCAATACGTAGCGGCGATCGCCGGCGGCTACTCGATAGACGAGCGCGCCCGAGACGCCACCCGGAATCGGCCGGATGGAATCGATGGTTGCAGAACCGACGGTCGCCCTGAGCGCAGCCTGCGCGATCTCGCGGTGCGTCATCGGAATATCAGAAAGATGCTCTCCGCTCATTGTCCCCCCGGCGAACCGCGTAGGGACGACGTGTAGCAGAACCGATGACCTAAATCTTCGCGACCTTGGCAACCAGATCCGCCAGCCGCTCTGCTGCATCGAGCTTGCCGACCTTGCGCGCGCCTGCGGCCATCGCGGTCAACCGCGACGGCTCGCCGGCCAGCGCCGAGATTTCAGCAGCCAGACGATCCGGCGTGAAATCACTCTGCGCGATGCGAAGCGCGCCACCGGCGTCCGCAAGCACACCGGCATTGGCGAACTGATCCTGATCGAGCGCACCGGGCAGCGGCACCAGAATGGACGGCCGCCCGATGGCCCCGAGTTCAGCGACGGTGCCCGCACCGGAGCGCGAGATCACCAGTTGGGCTGACGCGAGACGCGCGGGGAGATCGCTGAAGAACGGCGCGAGTTCGGCCTTGATCTTGAGCTTGTCGTAAACGGCACGCACGCGGCTCATGTCTTCGTCGCGCACCTGTTGCGTCAGCACGAGGCGATTCCACAGCGCCGGTTCGAGACGCTCGATCGCCGGCGGCACGATATCGGCCATGATGCGCGCGCCCTGGCTGCCGCCGACGACGAGCAAGCGGAATGGCCCGGTGAGATCCGGCGCGGCATAGGGGACGGCAGCAGCGGCGAGGATCGCCGGGCGCATCGGCGTGCCCGTGGTGGTGGTCTTCTTCGACAATTCGGGATCGCGGTCGAGCACACCGGGCAACGACGTCGCGATCGCGCTGACCTTGCCGGACAGCATGCGGTTGGCGCGGCCCATGACGGCGTTAGAATCGTGAATGAGGGTGGGAATGCCGAACAGACGCGCGGCAAACAGTGGCGGCACAGTCGGATAGCCACCGAAGCCGATTACCGCTGCGGGCTTCAGGCTGCGCATCAGGTTCAGCGCCATCGCGGTGCCAGCAGCGAGCATGATCGCGGTGCGTGCCAGCGAGATGGGATTGCGGGAGCGCACCGTCTCGCTCGGCACCACATCGATCATCTCGCGCGAAAACAGCCCGCTATATTTCAGCGCCCGCGCATCGGTGACGAGCCGGACGCGCAGCCCGCGCTTCATCAGCGCGACGCCGAGCGCTTCCGCCGGAAACAGATGTCCGCCGGTGCCGCCCGCCGCCAGCAATATGAGGGGCGCGGTGCTCATCACGCGTAAGTGCGCGCGACGTGGGCGTCGATCGCCTCGACTTCGGTGCGCGGGCGCATCCGCGTCAAAGCGAGCAGCATGCCGACGCTATAAGCCAGCGAGATCATCGACGAGCCGCCATAGGAGATGAAGGGCAGCGTCATGCCCTTGGCGGGGATGAGATGCAGGTTGACCGCCATGTTGATCGCCGCCTGCACGCCAAACAGGATCGCGAGACCCGAGGCAGCGAAGCGCGAGAACAGATCTTCGGTGGCGTAGGCGCGCGACATCGCGCGGATCACGATGAAGGCGAACAGGCTGAGCACCGCGAGACACAACAGGATGCCGAACTCCTCGGCGCCGACGGCGAAGACGAAGTCGGTGTGGCTGTCCGGCAGGCTGCGCTTGGCAATGCCCTCGCCCGGCCCGAGGCCAAACCAGCCGCCATTCGAAAAAGCTTCCATCGCGGTATCGACCTGGAACGTGTCGCCCGAGGCGGGATCCATAAAGCGTTTGATACGGCCGGCGACGTGCGGCACCAGGAAATAAGCCATCAAGAGTCCACCTGCCGCGGTGGCGCCGAGGCCGAATACCCAGACCATGCGCATGCCGGCGATGAAGAACAGCGAACCCCAGGCCATCAGGATCAGCATGGTCTGGCCGAAGTCAGGCTGCATCACCAGCAGCGACACCAGCATCATCAGCAGGACGATGGCCATGGAGGTCGCCGGCATTTCCGGCTTGCGCGCGGATTCCGAGAACAGCCAGGCGGCGATGACCACGAATGCCGGCTTGGCGGATTCCGATGCCTGGATATTGATGCCAAGGATGGTGATCCAGCGCTTGGCGCCCTTCACCTCCGGCCCGATCAGCAAGGTCGCCAGGATCAGCACGATGGAGATCGCGAACACGACAAGGGCCGAGCGGCGGATCTGCCGCGGCGTCATGAAGGACACGCCGATCAGCACGATAATCGACGGCACCAGGAACAGGATGTGCCGGTTGAAGAAGTGGAACGGATCAAGCCCGATGCGGGTCGCCACCGGCGGCGAGGCCGCCAGCGACAGGATCACCCCGGCCAGCATCAGCGCGATGATCGCCGCCAGCAGCAGGCGGTCCACGGTCCACCACCATTCGCTGAGCGGCGTGCGTTGTTCGCGAGAGATCATAAGCGCGTCCTGCGGGTCGATGAACTCCTATCGATGGGCCATCGTGGTTGCCAGACAGTTAATGGATTGTGAAAATTTGGAGGGAATGGGGCTGGCTTACCTCTCCCCGCGTTTGCGGGGAGAGGTCGAAATCGGAGCGAAGCGAGGATTTCGGGTGAGGGGCAAGGCACGGGACACGCGCCATCGAAGCACCATCGGGTCGGCCAGCAACGTTTCCGCACGAGAGAGATCTGAGGGATCCGTGAGTTCTCAGTTGTGGAGAGTCAGTGCCCTGCCCCTCACCCGGATCGCAACGAAGCTTCGCTTCGCAGCGATCCGACCTCTCCCCGCTATGCGGGGAGAGGTAAAGAAAACTAAACCGCCCTCATCCCATCCAACGCCAGCACCAGTTCGCGAAACCGGTCGCCGCGGATCTCGAAATTGCGGAACTGGTCGAATGAGGCGCAGGCGGGTGACAGCAGCACGACCGGCTCTGTCAGCCCGGCTTCGGCGGCATCGCGCGCGGCATTGGCGACCGCGACGTCGAGACTGACGCTGATCTCATACGGCACCTTGCCGTCCAGCGTCTGCGCGAAGTCGCTCGCCGCCTCGCCGATCAAATAGGCGCCGCGGATGCGCGGGAAGAATTCGGCGAGCGAGGTGATGCCGCCCTCCTTCTGCTTGCCACCGGCGATCCAGAAGATGTCGTTGAAGGACGACAGCGCCTTGGCAGCGGCGTCGGCATTGGTGCCCTTGGAGTCGTTGACAAACAACGTCGTGCCCTGACGCCCGACCTGCTCCATGCGATGGGCAAGACCGGGAAAGCTGCGCAGGCCCTTCTGCAGCACGGCCGGGCTGACGCCGAGCGCCAGCGCTGCGGCCGAGGCACAGGCGGCGTTCTGCGCATTATGCAATCCGCGCAGCGAGCCGATACCAGCGATATCGACGACATCGCTCTGCGCGCCGCCGGCATTGCGCACGATGGTGCTGCCCTTGATGGTGAGGCCATCGGCCAGCGGATGTTCGACGGAGACGCGCACCACGCGCTTGCCGGATTGTTCGATGCGATCAGCGGCCTTGCTGCACCAATCGTCGTCGACGCCGATGATGGCGGTGCCGGCCGCCTGCACACCGGCAACGAGACGCTCCTTCACCGCAGCGTAATGCGCCAGCGTGCCGTGACGATCGATATGATCGGGCGTGACGTTGAGCAGGATGCCGACGGACGGATCGAGCGAGGGCGTGAGATCGATCTGATAGGACGACATCTCGATCACATGAACACGGCCGGCGCGCGGTGGCTCGAGCGACAGGATCGCGGTACCGATATTGCCGCCCATCTGCGTATCGAAACCCGCCTCGCGCATCAGATGCGCAACGAGCGCCGTCGTCGTCGATTTGCCATTGGTGCCGGTAATGGCAACGAAGGGCGCATCGGGTGCATGGAACTTGCGCTCGCGGCAGAACAGTTCGATGTCGCCGATGACCTCGACGCCGGCTGCTTTCGCAGCGACGACTGTCCAATGCGGCGCCGGATGCGTCAGCGGCACACCGGGCGTCAGGATCAGAGCCGCAAAACTGCCCCATGCCACCGTGCGCAGATCGGCAGTGATGAAACCGGCCTGCGTGGCCTGGACCATTCTGTCGATGCTGTCGTCACAGGCGATGACTTCGGCGCCGCCCGCCTGCAGCGCGTGACAAGACGCAAGGCCGGAGCCGCCGAGCCCGAACACGGCGACGGTCTTGCCGGCGAAGGATGTGACCGGGATCACGATCTCACCGCAGCTTCAGCGTGGAGAGGCCGACCAGCGCCAGCATCACCGAGATGATCCAGAAGCGAATGACGATCTGCGGCTCGGTCCAGCCCTTCTGTTCGAAATGGTGATGGATCGGCGCCATGCGGAACACGCGCTTGCCGGTGAGCTTGAACGAGGTGACCTGCACGATGACCGACACGGCTTCCAGCACGAACAATCCGCCGATCACGGCGAGCACGATCTCGTGCTTCACGGCCACCGCGATGGAGCCGAGCATACCGCCCAGCGCCAGCGAGCCGGTATCGCCCATGAAGATCGAGGCCGGCGGCGCATTGAACCAGAGGAAGCCAAGCCCTGCCCCGAGCACCGCGCCGCAGAGCACAGCGAGTTCGCCGGTCCCCGCAACGTAGTTGATCTGCAGGTAATCAGAGAACACCGCATTGCCGGCGAGATAGGCGATCATGCCGAACGAGGCCGACGCGATCATGACAGGCACGATGGCCAGACCATCGAGGCCGTCGGTGAGGTTCACGGCATTGCCAGCGCCAACGACGATGAAGGCGCCGAACAGCACAAAGAACCAGCCGAAATTCACGATCACGTCCTTGAGGAACGGGATCACCAGCGAGGACGACAGCGGATCGCGGCCGAGCTTGACGAAGGCGAAACAGGCGGCGCCCGCAATGATAAATTCGATCAGCAGACGCGTGCGACCGGCGAATCCTTTATGGCTCTGCTTGGTGACCTTGAGATAATCATCATAGAAGCCGACGAAGCCGAAGCCGAGGGTGACCGCCAGCACGATCCAGACATAGGGATTGCGCGGATTGGCCCAGAGTAGCGTGGAGACCACGAGGCCAGACAGGATCATCAGCCCGCCCATGGTCGGCGTGCCCACCTTGACCAGATGCGACTGCGGGCCGTCGGTGCGGATCGGCTGACCCTTGCCCTGGCGCAAACGCAGATTGTCGATGATCCAGGGTCCGAACAGGAATACGAACAGTGCGCCGGTGACCACTGCGCCGCCGGTGCGAAAGGTGATGTAGCGGAACACGTTGAACACCGGCACGGTGCCCGCAAAATCGATCAGCCAGTAGAACATTCAGTCCGCCCTATACCGCGGCGTCGTCGAGCGCGGCGTTGCCGGGAAAGCGCTTTTCGAGCGCGGAGACAATCGGTTTCATCTTCGAGCCGAGCGAGCCCTTGACCATGATGGCGTCACCGGCGCGGATCGCGGCCAGCACCTGCGATTCGAGCGCCGCCGCATCCCCGGCATAGCCGCCCCGCTTGCCCGTGGAAAGGGCATCCCAAAGGTTGCGCATCAGGGGACCACAGCAAAATACCAGATCGATGCCGTTGGACTGCACCGCATCCAGCAACCCGGCATGAAGTTTCGCGCCATCGGCGCCGAGTTCGAGCATGTCGCCCAGCACCGCGATGCGGCGCCCCTTTGGCCCGATGGCTGCTGCGCCAAGCACATTGATGGCTGCCGCCATCGAAGCCGGATTGGCATTGTAGCTCTCGTCGATCAGCGTCGCCTCGCCGCCTGACACTTCGAGCACATGGCGGACGCCGCGGCCCGCAGCGGGCACGACCTGCGACAGCGTCAGCGCGGCATGCGCCAGATCGGCCCCCATCAGCGACGCTGCCGCCAGCACCGCCAGCGAATTCATCGCCATGTGGCGGCCGGGCATACCGAGCTTGTAGGTGACGTCATGGCCGAGGATATTGGCATGCACGGCCGAGCAGGTCGGATGCAACGCCACGTCGATCAGCCGCGCCTCAGCCTTCTGGTCGGCACCGAACGAGACGACACGCGAGACGCCGGCCTTCTTGGCGCTCTTCTGCAACCGCGCGAATTGCGCATTGTCGCGGTTGAGGATCGCGACGCCATCGGGTTCAAGCCCCGAAAAGATTTCGGCCTTGGCGTCGGCAATGGCTTCGACGCCAGCGAAGAATTCCAGATGCACCGGCTCGACGGTGGTGATGACGGCGAAATGCGGTCGCACCATCTTCACCAGCGTCTCGATTTCGCCGGCGTGGTTCATGCCGATTTCGAAGATCGCAAAGCGCACGTCCGCCGGGCAGCGCGCCAGCGTCAGCGGCACGCCCCAGTGATTGTTGAACGACGCGACCGAGGCATGGGTCTTGCCCTGCGCTTCCAGCACGCGGCGTAGCGCTTCCTTGGTCGAGGTCTTGCCGACCGAGCCGGTGATCGCAATGATCGGCGCTTTCAGACGTGCACGCGAGGCGATGCCGAGTTCGACGAGCGCTGCGAGCACGTCGTCGACCACCAGCAGGCGCGCATCGGCGGGAAACTTGTCGCGCTGCGCGGTTTCGACGACGGCCAATCCTGCGCCAGCTTTCAGCGCGGCCTCGACGAAGGCGTGGCCGTCATGCACGTCGCCCTTGATCGCGAAATAGGCCTCGCCGGATTTGATGGTGCGGGTATCGATGGAGATGCCCGTGATACCCGCCGGCAGCGCGCCCTGCACCGTGGCGTGCATCGCGTCGGCCATCGCGGCCGATGTCCAAAGAAACTCGCTCATGCAGTCCTCTTGGCAAGCGCCGCTGCGGCGGCCTCGTGATCGCTGAAAGGCAATGTGCGGGTACCGACGATCTGTCCGGTCTCGTGGCCCTTGCCGGCGATCAATAGGGCATCGCCGGGCTGCAGACCCTCGACGGCCACGCGAATGGCTTCGGCGCGATCACCGATTTCGATGGCGCCTTTCGCAGCGGCCAGAATGGCTGCGCGGATAGTCGCTGGATTCTCGCTGCGCGGATTGTCATCGGTGACGATCACGCTGTCGGCATTCTCGGCGGCAATCTCGCCCATCAGCGGCCGCTTGCCGGCATCGCGATCACCGCCGGCGCCGAACACCACGACGAGCTTGCGCTTTGCGTAAGGACGCAGCGCCTGCAGTGCCTTCGCCAGTGCATCCGGCTTGTGTGCGTAATCGACGAACACCGGCGCGCCATTGTGAGTGCCAACCTGCTCGAGCCGCCCCTTGGCGCCTTCGAGATGTTCGAGCGCGGCGAAGGTCTGATCGACATCACCGCCGGTACCGATCACAAGACCGGCCGCAACAAGCGCGTTCTCGATCTGGAATTCACCGACCAGTGGCAGCTTGATCTGATGGCTCTTGCCGCGATGCTCAAGCGTGAGTTTCTGCGCGAAGCCTTCGACCGTGGCATCGACAAGGCGAATACCTTCGCCCACGCCGTCGCCTTTGCGGCCGACTTTCATCAGACGCAAGTGGCGCGACTGTGCGGCATGGATCACTTGCGGCGAATGCTCATGATCGGCCGCGATCACGGCAACGCCACCGTCCACGACCAGATTGAGGAACAACCGCAGCTTGGCACTGAGATAATGCGCGACGTCCGGATGGTAGTCCATGTGATCGCGCGACAGGTTGGTGAAGCCGGCGGCAGAAACCCGCACACCGTCAAGCCTGAATTGATCGAGGCCATGGGACGACGCTTCGAGCGCGAGATGAGTGACGCCCTCGCCGGTGATCTCGTCGATCTGTTGGTGCAGCGAGATCGGATCCGGCGTGGTCAGCGAGCCATAGACGGTGCGCTTCGGCGAGACGAGACCGATGGTGCCGATGCTTGCAGAGGCATATCCGAGGCGCCCCCAGATCTCGCGCGCAAAGGACGCAACCGACGTCTTGCCTGATGTCCCCGTGACGGCGGCGATGACCGCAGGCTGGCGCGGATAGAATTTGGCGGCGGCCAGAGCCAGCGCAAGGCGCGGATTGGGCGTGCGCACGAAGGGTACGGACAGATCGTCGGGCTTGTGGGCACCGGCGACGGCGACTGCACCTGACGCCAGTGCCTGTGCGATGAAACGCGAACCGTCGGTCTTCGCACCGGCGAGTGCAAAGAACAGATCGCCCGGTTTCACTGCGCGGCTGTCCACAGCCAGTCCGGTGACGGTGACGTCCCTTGCGGACTGCTCCATCACGGCATCAGGGTTGAACAAATCGCGTAGTTTCATGCTGCTCCGGGCAGGCCAGATCGAGGGACACATCGGGTTCCGCAACGCCACGCAAACCGCATTTTGCACCGGCTGTAAAGCGCAGATGCGGCGTTACTGAGTCACCTTGGATGTCGCAAGAATAAGGCGGTCGGACGGCGCCAGATCGAAGCGCGGCTCGAGCCCCAAAAGCGGCGCGATACGGGCGATCACGTTGCCGCCCGTCGGCACCGCATTCCAGCCCGAGGTGATGAAACCATGGGTTTCCGGCAGCGCCTTCGGCTCGTCCAGCATCACCAGAACCTGGAATTGCGGGTTGTCCATCGGCAGCACGGCGGTAAAGGAATTCAGCACCTGCTTCTTGGAATAGCGGCCGTTGACGACCTTCTCGGCCGTGCCGGTCTTGCCGCCGAGATAGTAACCCTTGGCCCTGGCTTCCGCCTGCCGCGCCGAGCCGGTCTCGGCATTCAGGCGCATCATGTAACGCACCTTGTCGCTGGTCTCTTTCTTGATGACGCGCTTGCCGATCTCCCGCGCTTCCTCTTCGGTGCGCTTCAGGAAGGTCGGCGGGATCAGCAGCCCGCCATTGATCATCGCATTGACGCCCATCACCGCCTGCAGCGGCGCCACGGCCATGCCGTGACCGAATGCGATGGTGATGGTGTTCAGTTCACCCCAGCGTTTCGGCACGATCGGCATCGCGCTTTCCGGCAATTCAGTGCGCAGGCGATCGAGCTGGCCGACCTTCTTCAGGAACGCCTTGTGCGCTTCGACGCCCTGCCCGAGCGCGATCTTCGCAGCACCGACGTTTGACGAAAAAGTGAAGACTTCGGTGAGCGAGATCGGACGCGGCACCGGATGGGTGTCGTGGATCTTGAACTTGCCGTAGCTGAGCGGATAGCGCGCGTCATACATCGTATTGAGATTGGCCTTGCCGCTGTCCAGCGCCATCGCCAGCGTCAGCGTCTTGAAGGTCGATCCCATTTCATAGACGCCGGTGGTCAGGCGGTTGATGCGGTCGGGATCGTGCGCTTCCTTCGGATTGTTCGGATCGAAGTCGGGCAACGAGACCATGGCGACGATCTCGCCGGTCTTCACGTTGGAGACGAGCCCCGACGCCGCCTTGGCGCTGTACTTCGCCTTGGCCTTGAGCAGTTCGTCACGCAGCGCATGTTCAACGCGCAGGTCGACGGCGAGTTCGACCGGCTTCTGCAGACGGTCGGATGCGAAGCCCGCGCGATGCAGATCCGCGAGGCCATTGCTGTCGAGCCATTTCTCGATGCCGGCAATGCCCTGATTGTCGATATTGGTCAGGCCGATCAGATGCGAGACCGCCGCGCCGCTCGGATAGACACGCTTGTTCTCGCGCAGGAAGCCGATACCGGGAATGCCCAGGCGATGAATGTCGCGCTGCTGCTGCGGCGTGATCTCGCGCTTCAGCCAGGCAAAGCCCTTCTTGCTCATGATCCGCTCGCGCACTTCGGCGCCGTCGAGATCGGGCAATGCGCCAGTGAGCAATTCGACCGCTTCGTCCTTGTCGATGATGCGACGTGGCTCCGAGAACAGCGATGGTGACTTCACGTCGGTCGCCAGGATCGCGCCGTTGCGGTCGACGATATCGGGACGTGCGGTCGCGATGGCGTCACGCGTGGAGCGGCGCTCGGCATGGGTGTCGCCGTTGACGGCAAACATGATCAGACGCACGGCAATGATGCCGTACACACCGCCGAACGCGATCATCGCAAGACCGACGCGCGCGCGTGCCTTCGCCGCACGATCAACGTTGCGCCCGTAAAGCAGACTGCGGATCAGACGCTGGCGCCAGGGCTCCGGCGGCCGGGTGATCGGTTTGTTCGGGTCGAGTTGCGGACCTGTCACTGCGGATCCTCCGGCGCCGGCAACGAGCCGGTCACGATATCCGGATCGATGGTGTGGATCATCGCGCCAATCGGATCTGGCTCACCGGGCTTGGCAAAATTCGGCGGCCGATCCGGCAGATTCTTCATCGTGTCGAATTGCTGCGCCGTCACCGGCTGCAGCTTGAGATGACGTTCGGCCAGACCCTGCAGCCGCATCGGCGCATCCAGCTTGGCCCATTCGGCGCGCAACGACGCGATCGCATCGCGCTGTTCGCGAATATCGGCATGCAGGCGCAGCACCTTCTCGGTGCGCACCGTGGATTCCATCTTGATGCGATAGACATAGGCGGCGGCGAAGACGAGAACGGCGATGACGAGAAGGTGGATGATCCGCATGGTCAGCCTCCCCTCATCACAGAGGCAAGCGTCGGCCAGCCCGGCAACGGGCCGGCATCCTGTGCCGGCGCGTCGGTACGCTCGGCGCCGCGCAGCTTCGCAGAGCGCGCGCGCGGATTGGCCTTGAGTTCTTCGTCGCCAGCAGTGATCGGGCGCTTGTTGACGAGCGAGAAGCGCGGACGGGATTGCGCGACCTCGGGCAGATGCCGCGAACCGCCGCCGGTCTTGCTGCGCTCGGTCATGAAATTCTTGACGATGCGGTCTTCCAGCGAATGGAACGAGACCACCGACAGCCGGCCGCCCAGCTTCAGCACGCGTTCGGCGGCGGCGAGCGCAGTGTGGAGTTCGTCGAGCTCTGCATTGACGAAGATGCGCAGCGCCTGGAACGTGCGCGTCGCCGGATGGATTTCGCCGGGCTTGGCCCACACGACCTTCTGCACGATATCGACGAGCTGCTTCGTCGTCTCGATCGGCGCTTCCTTGCGCGCCGCAATGATCGCGCGCGCGACGGAGCGGGAATGCCGCTCCTCGCCGAAGATATAGATGATATTGGCAAGATCCGCCTCGGAGGCCTTCGCCACCACATCGGCCGCGGTCGGCCCGTGCTGGCTCATGCGCATGTCGAGCGGGCCGTCGAAACGAAACGAGAAGCCGCGTTCGGCCTGATCGATCTGCATCGACGAGACGCCGACATCCATCACGACGCCATCGACGAGCGGCTCGCCCTGGGCGGCACACACATCGGTGAGATTGGAGAAGCGATCCTCGACCAACGTAAGACGACCGTCAGACGCGTCGACCAGATCGAAACCACCGGCGATGGCGGTCCGGTCGCGATCAATGGCGATGACGCGGGTTCCCTCGGTCGCGAGAATGGCGCGGGAATAACCGCCTGCGCCGAATGTGGCATCGACATAAATACCACCGGCGCGCGGGCTCAGCATGTCGACGGCTTCAACGCCGAGAACGGAGATATGTCTTGTATCGGGCGTGCTCATGCGCGCGCCGGCCGGAGGCGTGCAGACAGCGCGTTCCGTTCCTTCGCATCGAGGCGCAAAATCAAACTGGACACGAACAGGCCCATGTCGCCTCAACTGTCGGCGCGCCGCCTGGCTTTTCCTCCTGAAAAGCCAGGTCGCCGCGCGATTGCGGGTTCCATTCGACGCACCACCCGCGTTTGGCGCGGGAAAGGCCGGACGTCCGCATGGATTTGTCGGGATTGCCATGGGATTTGAACGTCAAAATGGAACTTTGGCCTCCCTTTCAGGTTGGCTCTTCACCACTCAGTAACGGCACTTAGCGTTAAGAAAGCGTTGATGGGTTGGAGAGCAGTTGATCAATTGCAAGTGCCGGTTTCATCGTAGTGCTGATGCTTTAAGCCCACAGTGGATAAAAATGGGGCAAAACTGTCATGCAGTCGTTGCATAGCAAGGTGCCGGTCGGGGATAGTACGCGCCTGCGGCGCAACCGATATGTGCCGCTGTTCTCGTGACTGATTTGAGTTTTCTGATGGCTTCACCTACGTCCGCACCCGCTGGATCCGACTCCAAGCGTCAACGCGCCCTCCCGATTCCCAAGGGCGCCGCGGACATGCCGACCTTTACCCCGGATTCATCCGTCGTTTCCGACGTGATCCCGTCGCCGAATTTCGGTGAGCGTAACAAGGGCCTCGTGCCCGACATGATCGTGCTGCACTATACCGGCATGCCCGATCCGGAAGGCGCGATCGCGCGCCTGTGCAGCGCGGGCACCGATGTCTCTGCGCATTACATCGTGCTCGAGGACGGCCGCATCGTGCAGACGGTGCCGGAAGCCAAGCGGGCCTGGCACGCCGGCGTCGGTTTCTGGGCCGGCGAAGAGGACATCAATTCCTGCTCGATCGGCATCGAGATCATCAATCGCGGTCATGACTGGGGCTATCCGGATTTTCCGAGCCGGCAGATCGCCGCTGTCACCGCGCTATGCCGCGGCATCATGCTGCGTCATGACCTGCAGCCGCATCGCGTGCTCGGTCATTCCGACGTCTCGCCTTCGCGCAAGAAGGATCCCGGCGAGAAATTCCCGTGGCACTCGCTGGCCAATTCCGGTGTCGGCCACTGGGTGATGCCGGCGCCGATCGTGCGCGGCGAAACCATGAAACTCGGCACTGCAGGCGACGACGTACTGGCGCTGCAGCATGCATTGGCGCGCTATGGCTACGGCATCGAGACCGATGGCCAGTACAATGCTCCGACCATGGAAGTGGTCACCGCCTTCCAGCGCCATTTCCGTCCCGAGCGCGTCGACGGTCTCGTGGATCACTCGACGCTGACCACGCTGCAGGCCCTGCTCACCAGCCTGCCGGCGGAGACGACGATCGCCGCGCGCTAATCCTCCGCCGGCTCCTGCCGATCCAGCTCAGCCAATCGCCGCGCGTAAAGCCGGCGCAATGGCTCAAGTTGTGTGGCCGCACTGGCCCGATGATACGCATCGCGGGCGGCATCGCGCCGGCCAAGACGGCGCAACAGGTCGGCACGCACGGCCGGCAGCAGATCGTAGCCGTCGAGTCCGCCCCTCGCCTGCAATGCGTCGACCAGATTCAGGGCACGCAGCGGACCATCGACCATCGCCACCGCGGCGGCATGGTTGAGCTCGATCACCGGCGATGGCCTGATCCGCAGCAGGACTTCGTAGAGCCCGGCGATCTGCGGCCAGTCGGTGGCTTGATAGCTTGGCGCCTGCGCATGCAGCGCCGCGATCGCGGCCTGCACCACATAGTCATCGGGTCGGCCCGGAGCGTGCAACGCGTCCTCGACCAGCCGCAATCCCTCGACAATCTGTTGGTGATCCCACAGCGACCGATCCTGCGCTTCCAGCAGCACGATATCGCCATCTGCCGTCGCACGACCGGAGCGGCGCGCGTCGTGCAGCAGCATCAGCGCCAGCAGGCCTTTGATCTCGCGGCGCTGCGGCATCAGCGCATCAAGCAAACGAGCCAGCCGGATTGCTTCCCGCGCCAGGTCCGGCCGCATCAGATCGTCACCTGATGTGGCAACGTAGCCTTCGGTGAAAACCAGATAGATCACGGCCAACACGCCGCGCAGGCGCTGTTCGAGCGCATCTCGCACAGGCACTTCATAGGGAATTCCGGCGATGCGGATCTTCTGTTTGGCTCGGACCAGACGCTGCGCCATGGCGTCTTCGCCGATCAGAAACGCCCGTGCCACCTGAGCGGTACTCAATCCACAGACGGTTCGCAGCGTCAGCATCACCTGCACCTCCACGGCGAAAGCCGGATGGCAACAGATGAAAATCAGCCGCAGCATGTCGTCGTCGAGAACGGCGTCGTCACAGCGATCGTCATCTGTGCCCGCATTCAGCAACAGCTCGTGCGTCACCTGTTGCTGCTTGCCGCGAAACGAGACCAGCCGCCTGACACGGTCGATCGCCTTGTTGCGGCCGACATTGACAAGCCACGCGCGCGGATTTGCCGGCGGCTCAGCCGTTGGCCATCTTTCAAGCGCAACCGCGAAAGCATCCTGCAACGCATCTTCAGCCAAATCGAAATCGCCGACGAGGCGGATCAGCGTCGCCAGCGCGCGACCCGCCTCGTTGCGAAAGATCCTGTCGATTTCGGCCAGCGTCATGGTGTCAGTTATAGACCCAGATCGGCCGCACCTCGATTGAACCGACCCGCGCACTGGGAATCCGCGCCGCAATCGCCAGTGCGGCATCGAGATCCTTGGCGTCAACCAGATAGTAACCAGCGAGCTGTTCGCGCGTCTCGGCGAACGGACCATCGGTGGTGAGCATCTTGCCGTCGCGCACCTGCACCGTGGTCGCTGTGGTCGTCGGTTGCAGCCGGTCACCGGCCTTAAAATTGCCGCTCTGGACGATGGACTGGGTGAACGCGCCATATTCCTCAAGCATCTTCTTGCCTGTGGCGGCGTCCATTTTCGCGTACTCGGCTTCGTTCTGGTAGATCATCAGCAGATACTGCATTGCGTTCTCTCCTCTTGAGCGGCGCATTCGCCGTGACATGGGCATGATCGGGTCCGAAAACTGGTTGCCACTTTCCGGGATCATGCGGTCAGTCGAACGGACCGGCAGCAGAACGACATCTTCAGGATAATTTATTTTGGCAAAGACTGCGCGCGTTCCTGGCTTGACGCCACGGCCCTGAGCCTCCATGCCTGTGCCGTCAGTCGGCTGGACGGCCGCTCCCGCTATGGTCGAAAGGCTGCGGGAGAGGAAAGTCCGGGCTCCATCGACATACGGTGCCGGATAACGTCCGGCGGGGGCGACCCCAGGGAAAGTGCCACAGAGAACGAACCGCCCTCCTACGTCCCTTCGGGACTTCGGCGCGACAAGCCTTCGGGCTTGCCACGCCGTAGCAGCGCAAGCTGCGAAGGCGGGTAAGGGTGAAAAGGTGCGGTAAGAGCGCACCGCGTATCCGGCAACGGAAACGGCATGGCAAACCACACCGGGAGCAAAACCGAATAGGGACGGCAAAGCAGTCAGTTCGCTCACCTTGAGCGATAACACTGCGGGGCAATGTCTTGCTCGCTGTCCGGGTAGGTTGCTTGAGGCCATAGGCAACTATGGTCCCAGAGGAATGGCCGTCACGTATCGCCGGTGCAAATCGGCGATGCCCTACAGAACCCGGCTTACAGGCCGGCTGATAACTTTCTGAACAACGAAGGGCCCGGCGCAAAACGCCGGGCCCTTCGCCAGTTTTGGCGCCGATGACCACACCTGCTTCAGTCCCGTCCTGCCTGAATGATCGCCTCTGCGAGGCGTGCAGGATTGCTGAAGAACATTTCATGGCTACCCGGACATTCGACCAGCCGAAACAGACCAAGACGTTCGGATAGTCGGGGATGCCATGGCAGGCTGTGTGGCAGCGCAATGTCCTGCTGACAATTCACGTAGGATTTCCCGACCGCAAGTTCGGCGAGAGGCTTGCTCAGCGAAATCTTGTCGGTGAATGTCTTGTAGGGATGCGGATTGAGTTGCTCATAGGCTGACTTCGCCAGTCCGAAATCGGCATCGTTGATGAAAGCGTCGCGCCAGATTTCGAACGGCAGCATCACCGCGTTGTTGTTGGCGGCAGCGATGGAATCGAACAGGCCAAGGTAATGCGGCGGCACCATGTCGTTGAGCGACTGTCCGTCCAGCGGAACGAAGGCGTTGACATAGACCAGCCGCTTGATGCGTTCTGCCATACGGTCCGCGACGCCCGAAATCACCATGCCGCCATAGCTGTGTCCGACAAGGCGTATGTCCCGCAGATTTTCTTTCTCGATATAATCAGCGATCGAAGCGATAGCCTGCGCAAGCCCAACTGTGCTGCGGTCGTCATTCGCGTTGTTGCCAGCGACCGTCGGGCAATGAACGACATGCCCGCTCGCCCGCAGATGACCGGCGACCGCGTCCATCTCCTGTCCCGTGTGCCAGGCGCCGTGAACCAGGACGTATAGATCTGCCATGCAATCCTCCCGATGTTTCCCGGACATTCATAATCACTGACATGCCGGGCAGATGGCCGGATTGTGCCAGCCTAATCGACGATTTGCGTCACAGGCTATCGTCGGCGCCTGAACTCGCCGGGTGTCACCCCCAGATATTTGCGGCACTGGCGGATAAAGTGTGATGGATCCGTCAGGCCGACCTTCTGGCCGATGCCACCGATACTCACACGGTCGAAGCGCGGCTCGGCCAGCATCTTGCGGGCCATTGACATGCGGCAGTCAGCGAGCAGCCCGCTAAAGGTCACGGACGCGCTGGCGAGACCGCGATGCAGCGTGCGCTCCGAGATTTGCAGTTGCGTGGCAATCGACGCTGCAGTGAGGCCGGGCTCGGCATAGCGTTCGCGCAGAGCGCGACGAATCCGATCAATCAGCGCGGCCGTGCCGGACGTCTCCGCTGGCGACTGCGTCACATCGCCTTCCAGTGTCAGAGCCAGCAGGGCTCCTAATTGATCGACGAGGAGGGGCGCCGGCAGCGGACTGCGAACGGCCAATTCCGGTGACCATTGCCGGACGAAGCCGCTCAGTGCCAGTCCCCAGCCAGACTGTCCATCAATCACCCGGCCAAGATGCTGCTCCGGCGCGGTAAGCCAGCGCTCGACCCATCCCATCGGCAGCTCCAGCGAAATCGTGTCCGACGTCACCGGAAAATGAAATTCATAGGGGCGCCGCGAATCCACCAGGAGAAGATCATGGGGGCGCAACATCGCCGTTCTCTCGGATTGCGTGGCCGACCAGTTCCGGTCGGTCTTGCAAAGCAGATAGTAAAAATTGGACTGGCCGCGCGCGATGGCGCGTCTGGTGCGATAGACATGCTGGGGATCGCCTCGAACTTGATTGACCCCAATCACATCGAGCTGCCCGCGTTGTAGTTCGGACGCAAAGCTCGCGGGCGCGAGGCTGGCGATATCCATCTCCAGAAAGCCTTCGCAGACAGCGGAAATCCAGTAATCCAGCCGTCGTTCCGGCTCGACGAGAGCAGTCGACCATGTCTGAATGTCCGGCGAGCAATCCATCGTCGAGCCCCAATACGGTCTATACTGGTCGCAGGATCGACAGAGTGTTGCGCAAAGCAGGAACTGTCAACGACATCCGATTTTGCGACGACGGGCGTCGCCGTGCGGGTGTCGCCACGATCGGCTCGCCCACCGGGGACGAACGCATTCACGACATGCGCCAAAATGCGAACGAGGGCCAACGGCGGCCCCCGTTCCTTCCTGATATCATTCCGCGGCGGCGGTGCGATCGAGATCCAGCACCTGCCGTTCGAACAGGCCGCGATAGATGCCACCCGGTCGCGCTGTGAGCGTCGCATGGGTGCCCTCTTCCGCGATGTGCCCGTGATCGAACACCAGAATGCGATCGAGGCTGCGCACCGTCGACAGGCGATGCGCGATCACGATCGACGTGCGGCCTTTCATCAGCCGCTCCATCGCCTCCTGGATCAACGCCTCCGACTCTGAATCAAGGCTCGATGTCGCCTCGTCCAGAATCAGCACCGGTGCATCCGCCAGGAATGCGCGCGCCAGCGCGACACGCTGCCGCTCGCCGCCCGACAGTTTCACACCGCGCTCACCGACCAGCGTGCCGTAACCTTTCGGCAGCCGGGTGATGAAGTCATGCGCATTCGCCAGCCGCGCCGCCTGTTCAATCGCCGCCATGCTGGCACCGGGCCGGCCATAGGCGATGTTGTCGGCCAGCGAACGGTGAAACAGGATCGGATCCTGCTGCACAATCGCAATCCGGCTGCGCAGCGACTCCTGCGTGACCTCGGCGATGTTCTGGCCGTCGATCATGATGCGACCGCTCGAGACATCGTAGAGCCGCTGGATCAGCTTCACGAAGGTCGTCTTGCCGGAGCCCGAACGCCCGACCAGACCGACGCGCTCGCCGGCGCGGATGTCCACCGACAGGCCGTCATAGAGCGGCGTGGCATGACCGCCATAGTGGAACGTCACATCATCGAACAGGATGCGCCCGCCCGTGATGGCAATCGGCTGGGCATCGGGAGCATCGGCGATGCCGAGCGCGACATCATGAATCGCGACAAGCTCCTCCATGTCGTTCACCGAACGCTGCAGGTTGTTGATGTGCATGCCGACATCACGCAGATAGCCGTGGATCACGACATAGCTCGTCAGCACATAGGTGACATCGCCCGCCGTGGCCTGCCCGTTCAGCCACAGCCATAGCGCGCCGCCGATCACCGCCGTGCGCACGCAGAGCAGCACTGCGAGCTGCACCGTGCTCGTGGTGTTGTAGCGATACCATGTGCGCGCCACGCGCACGCGCCAGCGGCCGACGACCTGCCCCAGCCGATCGTCCTCGCGGCTTTCCGCACCGAAGGATTTCACCACGGCGTTGCAGGTCAGGGCATCCGCCAGCGTACCGCCAACCTTGGTGTCCCATGCATTCGACACGCGCGCGGCCGGCGCGATGTAACGCGTGGAGAACCACACGGTCATCGCGATATAGGCCACCGTACCGACAGCGATCACACCGCCCAGCGCCGGCCAGTGCCAGCCGAGCAGCAGCATCGAGCCAAGCAACACCACCAGCGACGGCAGCAGCGCCATCAACAGCGTGTCGTTGAGCAGATCGACCGCCCACATTCCGCGCGTGACCTTGCGCACCGTGGAGCCCGCAAAGCTGTTGGCGTGCCAGTCGGTCGAGAAACGCTGCACGCGCGCGAATGCCTCGCGCGACAGATCCGACATGATGCGCAGCGTGAACGGAACGATGGCGTGGATGCCGAGTAGCCGCAGCAGCATCGACGTCGCGCCAAGCGCCACGATGGCGCCAAAGGCTGTGAATGCCGCCTGCCGGGCCGCCGGATCGACGCCACCTTTGGTGACGGCATCAACCAGCTGGCCGGAGAACAGCGGCATGAACAGATCGGCCACCGTTGCGCCGAGCAGACCGACGGCAACCGTCGCCGCCCGTCCGGGCTGCCGGAACCAATGCCGGATCACGAAAGGGATCACCACGCGGATAGCGGCGGCGCGGTCCTTCGATTTCAGAGTCATGACTTCATCCGGCACCGCCCCTGCGCAGACCGGCTCCATGGTTTGACGCGCAACGGCCAGACCGAGCGCGAGCGTCCTAAAAGTACAGAAACGGGAAAGATCAGGATGATCGGGACATCAGGCCCGACCGGCAGAGGCGGAACCGGGGCTCAATGAGCCCGCATAAATCCGCATGCGTGCACCGAACCGAGAATTCCGGAGAGCAGATCAATCGACTTCATGCAGACTCTCCCTCGGGTTCGAGCAATGGAAGGTAGTTTTATAGATGTGCCGGCGACTTTTGGCAACATGATGGCCGGCTTCAATCGCTGATTGGCGATAGAACTGCTCCAGCCGCTCTAGCTTTTTGTTTTGACGCGTTTTCTTGACGCGAACCGGCATCCCGCTCGAAAACGCTCTAGTGTCCGCCGCCTGCAGCCGCGGGATTGCTGGGCTTGTTCAGCAGCATCACCATGAGGCTGAGACCGACATAGAACGCCGACAGCGCGAAGAACGCGTCGCCAAAGCTCATCACGACGGCCTGACGATGCACGATCTGCGACAGCTGCTTCATGGCCATCCGCGAGGCGTCGCCCATGCCCTGGAACTTCTGGGTGAACATGTTGAGCATCTCGACCGCCTGCGCATTGCCCCAGGTGACCTTGTCGTGCAGCCGGGTGATGTGGAAATCAGTGCGGTGATCGAGCACGGTGTTGATCAGCGCGAGGCCGAGTGCGCCGCCAAGATTGCGCGTCAGGTTGAACAGGCCGGAGGCGTTCTTCAGCATTTGCGGCGCCAGCGTGCCGAGCGCAATGTTGTTGATCGGCACCATGGCCATCATCATGCCGATGCCGCGCAGGATTTGCGGCAGCAGCAATTCGTAGAAATCGAAATCGCGCGTCACCCATGTCATCTGCCATGTGCCGGCAGCGAACAGCACCAATCCCGTCATGATGAGATAGCGCATGTCGATCTTCTGCATCAGACGCGCCACCAGCGGCGCCGTCAGGAACATCGCAACGCCCGAGACGAACATGGTCTCGCCGATCATCAGCGCGCTGTAGCCGCGGATCTCGGCGAGATAACGCGGATAGAGATAGGTCAGGCCGTAGAGCCCGATGCCGACGCAGAACGAGAACAGACAGCCCAGCGCGAAATTGCGATCCGTGAAGGCACGGATGTCGACGATCGGTTCTTTCGCCGTCAACACGCGCCAGAAAAACGCCACGCAGCTCACAACGCAGACAACGGCAAAGATCGCGATCGAGGTGTCGCCGAACCAGTCGTTCCGCGGCCCCTCTTCCAGCACATATTCCAGCGAACCGAGGAAACCCGCCATGAAGCCGAGGCCCCACCAGTCGAAATGATCGAGCAGTTCGAAATGCGGCTCGTCGAAATCCACCAGCGCGAGCACGCCGATGGTGATGCCGATGCCCGGCACCACATTGATGAAGAACAGCCAGTGCCATGACAGCGCATCGGTGATGTAGCCGCCCACCGTCGGGCCGATGGTCGGCGCCAGCGTCGCGACGAGACCGATGATCGGGCCGACGATGTGGAATTTCGAGCGCGGAAACACCGTATAGGCCGAGGCGAACACCGTCGGGATCATGCCGGCGCCAAGGAAGCCCTGGATCGCGCGCCACAGGATCATCTGCTCGATCGACGAGGTGAAGCCGCACATCAGGCTGGCGAAGGTGAATCCGGCGGCGGAGATGGCGAACAACAAGCGTGTGCCGAGCGCGCGCGAGAGGAAACCGGACAGCGGGATCGCGATCACTTCCGCGATCAGATAGGCCGTCTGCACCCAGGAGACTTCGCTGGACGACGCGGACAATCCGGCCTGGATTTCAGACAGCGATGCCGAGACGATCTGGATGTCCAGGATCGACATGAACATGCCGAACACCATGATCAGAAACGCGATCAGGCGTTTCGGCGCGACATAGTCCGCAGCCGGAGCGGCCGGCGGTGCGCCTGACACGGTGGTTGTCGTGGACATCTGCTTGTCCTGACTTAGCGCGCGGGTTCTGCACCCGGCTTGGTGTTGACGCGGACATAGACCGACATGCCGGCGCGCAGCAGGTTTTCCTTGGCAACGTCAGCCGGCACCCTGAGACGCACAGGCACACGCTGCACGATCTTGGTGAAGTTGCCGGTGGCGTTATCCGGCGGCAGCAGCGTGAACACCGAGCCTGCGGCTGGCGCGAGGCTTTCCACAGTGCCTTCGATGGCGCGGCTGCTATCGGCGTCGAGCTCGATCGAGACCGGCTGGCCCGGCTTCAGGCGGCGCAGCTGCGTCTCCTTGAAATTGGCATCGATATAGACGTCGTTGAGCGGCACGACATTGCCAAGACGCTGACCCATCGAAACGAAATCACCGGTCGAGATGAGACGGTTCGAGAAGATGCCATCCACCGGCGACTTCACGATCGTGAAGTCGAGATCACGCACGGCCTTGTCCAGCGCGCTCTGCAATTCGGCGAGCTGCGCGCGGGCTTCGTTCTGCTGCGCCTTCGTCACTTCGACGCTGCTCTTGGCGGAGTCGACGGATGCCTTCGCGGCCTTGACGGCAGCCGAGGTCTGATCACGGTTCGACTGCGAGGTCTCGTAGACCGAGCGCGAGGCAAAACCCTGCTTGCTCAGCGTTTCCTGACGGTCGAATTCGAGCGTGGCGCGATTGGCGGCGGCATCAGCCGATGCGAGCTGGGCCTGTGCCTGCTCGACGGCGCTTTCCTGCGCGCCGACCTGACGGCCGATCCGTTCGATGGTGGCCTTCTGGGTGTCGATCTTGCGCTTGGCGGCATCGACGGCGATGCGATAGTCGCCGTCATCGATCCTGAAGATCACCTCGCCGGCCTTCACCGCGACGTTGTCGCCCGGCAGGATCTGCGCGATGTGGCCCGATACGCGCGCACCCAGCGTGGTGTTGCTGGCGCGGACATAGGCGTCGTCGGTCGAGACGATGAAGCGGCCCACCAGATAATAGTTCACGCCATAATAGACGCCCGCGATGGCGAGCAGCGCGCCGACGCCGAGCAGCATTTTTCTCTTCTTGCCGGATTTTGGCGCAGCGGTCTGCGCGGTCGCGGCCGGTGCTGCTGTGGCGGGCTGTTCAGGTGCGGGCGCATCCGCAGGACCGCGGGCTGCGGGTTCATCCGCTGCGGGCGACACGACGCGTACCGGCGCGCTGTCAGTCTCGCCTTCGGGGCGAATGATACGGGCAGCCTGGTCGCGTGGTCCGGCCATTCCGGCCTCCTCAAACGTGAGAATGCGGACACCATCGGACATGCCGGGTCCCCGCTTGCTGCGGCAATATGTAAATTGACCGAACGGTTCGGTCAAGATAGAGTTTGGTCAGTTCATCACGATTTCGCGTTATTCCGGCTTCATCGCGGGCGATATCCCGCTGATTCATCGAACAGGCTGAACGAATGGTTGCCTCCCACCCTGCCCCCCTCTCGCCTGTCGGCGAGGAAGACAGCGCCAAGCGCCGCCAAATTCTCGACGGTGCGCGAAAAGTCTTCCTGGATCTGGGCTTCGACGGCGCCAGCATGGGCGAGATCGCGCGTGCCGCCGGCGTCTCCAAGGGCACGCTCTACGTCTATTTCACCGACAAGAGCGCGCTGTTTGAGTCGATCGTCGAGCAGGAGAAGCTCGAGCAGGGCAAAGCTGTCTTCAATCTCGATCCGGAACGCGATGCGGTGACCACCCTCGGCGAGTTCGGCCGCGCCTATATCCAGTTGCTGTGTCGGCCCGGCGGCGGCTCGGCGATCCGTACCGTGATGGCGATTGCGGAACGCATGCCCGATGTCGGCAAACGCTTTTATGAAGCGGTGCTGGCGCACGCGATCCGGCAGGTCGCGGCCTATCTCGATGCCCGCGTCGCTGCGAAGGAACTGGAAATCAAGGATACCGAACTGGCCGCCGCGCAATTCATGATGTCCTGCCAGGCGACGCTGTTTCAGCCCTTCATCTTCCAGGCCAAGCCGACACCGACGCGCGCGGAGATCGACAAGGTCGTCGACAGTGCGGTGCGGATGTTCCTCGCGGCCTACCGCATCTGACAAGCCGGTCTATTCGTTCTCGTAGAAGTCCTCGTCATCGGGCGACTTGCGCGTCGACTTCTTGGCCGTGCGGCCGATCGAGCCGGTCACGCCACCGTAGTCATTGTTGTTGCGCCCGGCATAGGGATTGCGGCTTTGCGCGCGCGCGGCAATCTCCTCGCCCGACACGGCCGCCGGCTGGCAGATCACCGGGCGCTTGGGCCGGCGCATCAGATCCACGTGAATGTGATCGTAGTGATAGACGTTGGAGCCCGGCGCTAGCACGGTGTTGAAGACCTGGCACGCGCCGCCCTGGATGTCGCGCAGGAAGCCCTGCTCTTCCGGCATGCCCTTCCAGCCTGCCTTCACCGAGACGCTGCGACCATCGGCGAGGACGAAGGCAGAGATATCGAGCGCGTTGCCGAATGCATGTTCGGAGATGTGCGCGCGCGAATTGCCGTTCATGCCACGGCACGAATAGGCGGAGATCTGCTTGATCTCGGCGACGCGGACGCCGAACCAGCGCATCGCTGCCGGCTGCACGGACTCCGCGAGCCACTTGTCGAGTGCCGAGACGATCGGACAGGCCAGCGTCGCCGTCGGTTTCACGACGACGGGGCCGACCGAGCCCGTGACATTGCCCTGTCCCGGTCCAAGACGCTGTGGGGCATAGTCCTGCGGCGGCTGGCTCTGCTGCACACCTGAACTATAGCGGCCGTAAGGCGCGCGCGGCTGCTCTTGTTGCGGCGCGCGCATCGTTTGGGGCGAACCTTCTGGCGGCAATTCGATTTCGTCTTCATTGTCCGGCGGCACGCCCGGCGCGTTCAGCGAGATCGGTCCGTTATTGGCAGCGCCGCCATAGGATGAACCGCCATAGGACGGCTGCTGCGGCGCGGCTTGCGGATAGGAATTCGGATAGCTGCTGGCGGGGCGCGCCATGGTTTGTGGCTGCTGCTGGACCGGCCAATGCGGCTGGCTTGCACCGCTAATGCCGCCAGGCGGCCGCAAGGTTTCATCGGCAAAACCGTAGCTGCTGCTGGCCTCGCCGAGGGCTGCGACCTTCAAGGGAAATTCAGCGCCGCAGACACCGGGCCCGGAAATCGGGTTGATCCGAACGAGATCAGCGCCCTCTTTCACCGTGCCGGATTTGAGACATGCGACCTCTGCCTCGGCACGCCATGGTTCACGTTCCTGGGTCTGAAACAGACCGCGTCCGCAACCCGCAAGCGAAACAAGGACGACGGAGCCGACGAGATACAAACGAACTCTGCGCGTCATTCGCGCAAGGTGGTCGAAATGTTTTAAAGACTCTTCAACGCATTGAATTCACGTTTGATTTACCATGTTGCCGACGCTCGTACCGCTACGGCCGCAGTTGGTCGACTTCCTTCTCTTTTCTGCGGGAACGGACCGCCAGCTTTCGCGTTACTCCGCGCGACAACGTCAAAGGGAGGGTTCCCATGACTATGTTCGGCCAACTGAGCGTTGTGGCCGCCTATGCGGCAATCGCCTTCGTCGGCGCTATCGTATTTGGCGTGCTGTAGAGCCCTAATCCCATAAAGCTTTCTCACCTATGGCGTCCGCTCTCCCGAGCGGGCGCTTTTTGCTGTTGTGACCTGCCAGTAACCGATTGACAGTTTGACGCAGGCCGGGGCCTGATGCCCCGTTACGAGCGCTTGCGCATGGACCGGGACAACCGCCCGCGCAGTAGACCAGCGCCGAATTCAGAAGTCAGGAAACGCCTATGCGCAAATTCTTTGCCGCAGCCATTGCGGCTGTATCACTCGCCGCTGCACTTGCAGCCCCTGCTGCGGCGCAAACCCCGATCAAGATCATGGTTGGCGGTATCGACAAGCAGATCTATCTGCCGGCGAAACTCGCGGCGCAGCTCGGATTCTTCAAGGAACAGGGGCTCGACGTCGAACTGTTCAACTCCACCTCCGGCTCACAGGCGGCGACCGCCCTGCTCGCGCGCGAAGTGCAAGGCGTGGTCGGTTTCTACGATCACACCATCGACTTGCAGTCCAAGGGCAAGTTCATCACCTCGGTGGTGCAATTCGCCGTCGCGCCTGGCGAAGTCGTGCTGGTGAAAGCCGCCGACGCCGACAAGCTGAAGGATCCCGCCAACTGGAAGGGCCAGGCGCTCGGCGTCACCGGCCTCGGCTCTGCCACCGACTTCCTGACCCGCGCGCTCGCCGCCAAGGCGGGACTGAAGATGCAGGACTACACACTGGTGCCGGTCGGCGCAGGCGATACGTTCCTGGCTTCCATGCAGCAGGGCAAGATCGTTTCCGGCATGACCACGGAGCCGACGGTGGCGCGCGCGGTGAAGAACGGCACGGCCAAAGTCGGCATCGATCTGCGGACGCCGGAAAGCACCCGCGCTGCGCTCGGCGGCGATTATCCGGCCGCGTGTCTCTATATGGACCGCGCCTGGATGGAAGCGAACAAGGAGACGGCACAGAAGGTCGTCAATGCCTTCGTGAAGACGCTGAAGTGGATGAACAGCCACTCGCCGGAGGAAATCGCCGCTCAAATGCCGAAGGACTATTATGCCGGCGAACTCGACCTCTATGTGCAAGGCCTGAAGGAAGGCAAGCCGCAATATTCGGTCGACGGCATGATGCCGGCGGGTGCGCCGGAATCGGTGCTGAGCGTGCTGAACAGCTTCTCGCCCAACCTCAAGGGCAAGACCATCGACCTCGCCAAGACGTACACCACGGATTTCGTGGTCAAAGCCAACGCGACGAACTGAGGCCCTTCTCCCCTCCCCCTTGCGGGGAGGGGCCGGGGGTGGGGGTAGCCACAAGGGACGTCACTTGTGGACCCCCCTCCCCGACCCTCCCCCGCAAGGGGGGAGGGAGCAGAACGAGCGCGCTTTACCCGCCGACTTCAACAACGACTCTGATAATAAAGCGAATGCAATCATGAATGCTCCCGCACCCTCTGCCGTCGCGCTGAAGAACGTCGCGCGCCGCTTCGTCACGCCTTCGGGTGACGTTCTCTCCGCGCTTGAGGATTTCGACCTCACCATCGCGCCCGGTGAATTCATGGCCGTGGTGGGCCCGACCGGCTGCGGCAAGTCGACGACGCTCGGACTGATCGCCGGGCTCGCCCGCCCACAAGGCGGCGAGGTCACATTGTTCGATGCGCCGGTGACCGGTGTCGATCGCCGCGTCGGCTTCGTGTTCCAGCAGGACGCCGTGTTTCCGTGGCGCGACGTGCTCGGCAATGTCATGGCCGGGCCGCTGTTTCGCGGCGTGGCGAAAGACAAGGCAGAGGCCACCGCGCGCGGCTGGATCATTCGTGTCGGCCTGAAGGGCTTCGAACATCATCATCCGCATCAGCTCTCCGGCGGCATGCGCAAGCGCGTGGCGCTGGCGCAGACTTTCATCAACAATCCGCAGGTGCTGCTGATGGACGAGCCATTCTCCGCGCTCGACGTGCAGACTAGGGAATTGATGCAGGAGGAATTGCTGCAGCTCTGGGCGCAGGCGAAATCGGCGGTGCTGTTCGTCACCCACGATCTCGACGAAGCCATCCTGCTCGCCGATCGCGTCGCGGTGCTGACCACACGACCGGCGCGGGTAAAATCCGTCCACACCATCGACCTGCCGCGTCCACGCGATGTCGCGACGCTGCGCTACGACGAACGTTTCATCGCCATTGCGCGCAAGATCTCTGACGACCTGCGCGAGGAAGTGTTGCGCGCCCGGGCGGGACACTAGAATGACCGAAACGACAATCACCACACCCCTTGCCACCGACGGCCGCATCGAGACCGCCGTCCAGCGCATGCGCCGCCATCAGCGCCTCGTGCTGGTACTGCGGCTTGCCGTTCTCGTATTCCTGATCGGCGGTTGGGAATTCGGCGTGCGCTTCGAGCTGATCGATCCGTTCTTCTTCGGCCAGCCCTCCGGCATCGTCCTGAAACTGATAGACTGGACCGAGAACGGCACCTCGATCGGCCCGCTCTGGAAACAGATCTGGGTCACGATCTACGAGGCCGGCGCCGGCTTCCTGATCGGCTCAGCCATGGGCATCCTGTGCGGCATCGCGCTGGGGCGTAACCAACTCCTGTCAGACGTGTTCTCGATCTACATCAAGGTCGCGAATTCGATCCCGCGCGTCGTGCTCGGCTCGATCTTCATCGTGGCCCTCGGCCTTGGCGCGGCATCGAAGATCGCACTGGCCGTCGTGATGGTGTTCTTCGTGGTGTTCGCCAATGCCTTCCAGGGCGTACGCGAGGCTGACAAGAACCTGATCGCCAATGCACGCATCCTCGGCGCCAGCAACTGGCAGATGACCCGCGCTGTGGTGCTGCCCTCGGCGCTGTCCTGGATTCTCGCCAGCCTGCATGTCTCGTTCGGCTTCGCGCTGGTCGGCGCCATCGTCGGCGAATTCCTCGGCGCCCGCGAAGGCATGGGCCTGCTGATCGCGACCGCACAGGGCTCGTTCGATTCCAACGGCGTGTTCGCCGCGATGATCGTTATCGCGATCGTGGCGCTGCTGGCCGAATGGATCCTGACCATGATCGAAAACCGGCTGCTGACCTGGCGCCCGGATACCACCGTTAACGAGTGACCACTGAAGCCCGGCGCGCTTGATTCAAATCAGCGCGCCGGCGGTCATTCCCGGTGCAACAATGTTGTCCGCCTCCCCCCGCGACGACACATTTCCCCGCCGCGACGAAACCGTTTTGCAGAATTGACGCAAATCTCCTGAAACGGCCGCTGGGTACATCTCCTGCCAACGAGGCGCCGAACGGGCGCTCATTTACAGGCGCTCAAACGGAGATTCCCATGATCACCCTCGCTTCTTTCGAACGAAAAATTCGCCGTGCTGCCGTTGCAATCGGCGCGCTCCTTGCCGGCGCATTCTCCTTTGCCCATCCGGCAGCCGCAACGCCGCTGCCGCTGTTTCCGTTCTTCATGGCGCCGCCGGTCCAGAGCGAGCCTGCGCCCTATGTGCAGTCGCCGCAGATGGATGACGAGCGCTCTGCCATCGAACAGCCCGCGCGCTTCAGGCGGCAGATCGTCAACTATCCGACCCGCGAGGCCGCCGGCACGATCATCGTCGATACGCCGAACACCTATCTGTATTACGTGCTCGGCAACGGTCAGGCGCTCCGCTACGGCATCGGCGTCGGCCGCGATGGTTTCACATGGTCCGGTGTACAAACCGTGACTCGCAAGGCCGAATGGCCGGCATGGACCCCGCCCGCTGAAATGATCGCACGCCAGCCCTATCTGCCGCGCCACATGGCCGGCGGTCCCGGCAACCCGCTCGGCGCCCGCGCCATGTATCTCGGCGGCACCATCTATCGCATCCACGGCACCAATATGCCGGAGACCATCGGCACGCAGGTCTCGTCGGGCTGCATCCGCCTCACCAATCAGGACGTGTCGGATCTGTATTCCCGCGTCACAGTCGGCACCAAGGTGATCGTGCTGCCGATGGATCGCCGTGCGGACAGCGCAAGCGGCAAGCGTGGCTAAAGTCGGGCACGGTTCATAACTGGCGCGCGTCACCACAGCATTGTAATGTCCCCGCGTTTTCGAGCGGGGACATCATGCGTCTGAAACCAATTCTCATCGGCGCGGTGCTGGTCGCCGTCTTTTTCGTGGTCGCACTCAAGGTGATGGACTATGTGGCTCCGCGCGGCACCGGATCGGCGCCGGTGCTGGTCGCATTGCCGCCACTGCCACCCTCACCCGCACGCAGTTCAAGCATCATCGCGCCGGTCGCCATTGCACTCACCGCGATCCGCGATGCCGCCGATCGCGGCGCACCGCGCAGCTTCAACGGCACGGCGGACAATCCTGTACAGCAATTGCTGCAGGATGCCGATATCAAGTGGACCGCCGCACGCGGTCCGATCGCGGCGACTGGCGCGCAGGACACGCTGACCATGTCCACGCCACTGAGCGGCACGCTCAATGTCACCGGCGCCATCTCGACGAATGTGCGCGATGCGCTGGGCGGCGCGCTCGGCAACCTGCTCGGCGGCAATGTTGCCAAGCAGCTTGGCAACATCAACATCAAGAACGTCAATGCCAATGCGGAAATCCGCGGCAATGTGGTGGTCTCGGCGCAGCCGCGGCTGACGCCGAACTGGCGGATCGACCCGAACCTGACCGCTCAGGTGACACTCGGCGACACCAATGTCGCGGTCGCCGGTGCCCGCATCAATGTGCCCGCGCAGGTCAAGCCGATGATCGACAATGCGGTCAACGAGCAGATCATCGCCCTGCAGCAGCGCCTGCGCAACGATCCTGCCTTCGAACAGAATGCCCGGCGCGAATGGGCCAAACTCTGCCGGTCGATCCCGCTGCAAGGTGCGAGCGCATTGCAGAACCTGTTCATCGAACTGAAGCCGACGCGCGCCGTCGCCGCCCAGCCGCGCATCGATGCCAGCAATTTGACGCTGACACTCGGCGTCGAGGCCGAAACACGCGTGACCTCAACGCAGACGCAGCCGAATTGTCCGTTCCCTGCCACACTCACCATCGTGCCGCCCGGCCCCGGCAAACTCAGCATCGGTGTGCCCGTGGACATGCCTTTCACCGAACTGAACAAGATCATCGAGGCGCAACTCGTCGGCAAGACATTTCCGGAAGACAATTCCGGCGCGGTCGCAGTGACGGTGAAGAAGGCAACTGTCTCGGCATCCGGCGACCGCCTGCTCATCTCGTTGCTGGTGAATGCCAAGGAGAAGCAGAGCTGGTTCGGTCTTGGCGGCGAAGCAACCGTCCATGTCTGGGGCAAGCCTGCGCTTGATCAGGCGGCACAGACGCTGCGCTTTACCGATCTGGAACTTGCCGTTGAATCAGAAGCAGCCTTCGGCCTGCTCGGCGCGGCAGCTCGTGCAGCCATGCCATTGCTACAGAAGACGCTGGCTGAACGTGCGACCATCGATCTGAAGCCCTTTGCCTCGAACGCGCAAAAGAAGATCGCCGCCGTCATCGCCGACTTCCAGAAGAACGAAAACGGCATCCGCGTCGGCGCCGAGATCAGCAGCCTCCGCCTTGGCGGGATCGCCTTCGATTCCAAAACACTCCGGGTGATCGCGGAAGCCGATGGCGCCATCAATGTGAATGTGACGGCCTTACCGGGGCTGTAGATTCAACGCGATGAAGAGCGCACCCGCAAAACGGGCGCGCCCTTATCGTCAGCTTACTGGTTCTTGGCTCGCGTTATCATAACGTGACGCAAAAAGGCCTTACATCGCATACTTAAACTCAGGCATCGCCTTCAATTGATCCTTGCTGGCGCCGCTGAGCACCGCATGGTCGGGGTACCAAGGATTAGCCTTGGCGGCTGCGGGAGCTGCACCCGAGGTGGCTGCACCCGTGGTCATGCCGCTTGGCGGCGTGGTCGACTTCATGCCCGATGAACCGCCAGTTGAAGACGCCATTGTTGCGACCGGCTCGTTCACGAATTTGATCTTGTCATAAGGCACGGCGATCAGGCGTTCGCCGACACCGAGGAAACCACCGACGCCGATCACCACGGCCTTGATGTTCCCCTGCTTGTCGGTCAGGAGATCGTTGATCGAACCGAGGCTCTCATTGGCTTCGTTATATACGCTCAGACCGACCACCTTCGATGTACGCCAGTTGCCATTGAACGTCGTATCAGATGCGGTGACCGGCGCAGCTGCCGGGGCTGTGGTTGTCGTAGTTGCGCTCGGGCTCTGCGCGAAAGCTGCGGTTGCCAGCAACGCCGAACCAACGATACCAGCCGTCATGTATTTCTTGAACATATGTTCCTCCTGTCGTTGTGGGTCGTCCAAAACCAACGCGGAGGTACAATGACTGTTCCGGTTCCACCGAAATTGGTCGTTAGAATTCGCCCCAATAGGGTGCGACGCCGTAGTGGCGATGCAGCGCTTCCTCCTGCGACCTGTCGCCCCAGTCGAACTCGCGTTTCTCGGTGAATGACGGCGCGCTGCGCAATTCTTCTTCGCTGATATCAAGTTGATAAGCATCGAGTTCACGATTGAAGGTCAGTCGCGCCCAAGGCAGTGGCAGCAGGTTCGAACCGAGGCCGAGAAAGCCGCCGAAGCTCAGGATCGCGTAGGACACTTTGCCGCTGATCTTGTCGATCATCAGACGTTCGATATGACCGATGCGTTCGCCATTCGGACGTCGTACCGCCGTTCCCTCGATCCGGTCGCTCGCAATCAGGCTATGCGGCTTCGTCATGACGTCGGGAGTCATTGTCGCCTCCATAAATCAATTGAAGGGGTAACAATGCCCGGACGTGTTCCTTGTTCCGGCAATAGCGCGAAAGTGACCTGCACAAAAGAAACCACCACCTTTCCCTTGCGGGAAAGATGGTGGCGTCAGCCTGGTCGTAAGCGTCGCGGTCTTCGTATCAGGTCTGGTAGTCGATCAGCAGGGCGGTGAATGACGCCTTGCTGCTGGATGCTGTAGCGCTGGTGCCGCTCGCGCTGTAGGAGCTTGAAGACGAGGCCTCCAGCGATTGCTTCAGCGAGTCCAGGAACTGCTTCATGATATCGGAGATACTGGTCGCGCTGTCCGTATCATCGGTACTGTCGGTACTATCGGCGCTATCCGCCGGCGGTGGGCCGCCGGGTCCACCGCCAGGAGGTGGACCACCGGCACCGCGAGCGCCGCCTGCCCCACCCGGGCCGCCATCGGCGAAGGCCGACTGGAACACGCCCTGCAATTCGGTGGCCTGGTCCGAGGTCAGCTTGCCGCTGGACACCTGGGCACTGATGAGATCGTCGATCTTCGATTTCATCTCGTCCGGCGACGGCCGGCTGCCGCTGCTCTGGCTCGAACGGTCGGCCTGCAGCGACGAGTCGATATCGGTTAAAGCAGAGGACAGCGCATCCTGATCGCCGCTGCTGATCTTTCCGGAGGAAAGCTCGGCCTGCAGCTCCTGCTGCAGTTTCTGAAGGGGGGATTGGTAGGAACTGCTGGACGCAGCCGAGATAGAGGTCATGATCTGCTCCAAGGTGCTTGCTTAGTGCTCGCAACTTGCGGTTAACCTTCTTAACGAGGTCTTGTTATTGCCTTGCTGACATGTTGCGGTTTGTTGCGCCTCAGCCACCAGCAATAGTCCGAAACAAAAAACTTCTGCAGCCCGCGCCGATCCCGGCCAAAAGAGTTCGCATGGCAAACGTACCGAACATCCTGGTCGTAGAAGACGACCGCGAAACCCGTACGCTGATCGCGAAGTATCTGCGTACCAATTCCTGCAACGTCACCACCGCTGCCGACGGGCGCGAGATGGAAAAGGTGATGGCCGACACCCGTGTCGACCTGCTGATCCTCGACGTGATGCTACCCGGCGAAGACGGCCTCAGCCTGTGCCGCAAGGTCCGTGCCGAGTCGCAACTGCCGATCATCATGCTGACGGCGCGCGGCGAAGACGTGGACCGCATCCTCGGCCTCGAAATGGGCGCCGACGACTACCTGCCAAAGCCCTTCAATCCGCGCGAATTGCTGGCACGCATCAATGCAGTGCTGCGCCGACAGGCCACGGCGCTCAATGCCAGCGCCACGCCGAACGCCACGGCGCTGTCATTCGCCGGCTGGCAGATCGACCTGCGCCTGCGCGAATTGCGCAATCCCGAAGGCGCCCGCGTCGCCATGACCTCGGCCGAATTCGATCTGCTGCGCGCCTTTGTCGAGCGCTCCGGCCGCGTGCTGTCGCGCGACAGCCTGCTCGATCTCACGCAAGGCCGCAGCGCCGGATCGTTCGAACGCAGCATCGACGTGCTGGTCAGCCGCATCCGCCGCAAGATCGAGGTCGACCCGCAGGACGCGCAAATGATCAAGACGGTGCGTTCGGGCGGCTACATGTTTACGCCGACGGTGGAAGCGGTCGCAACGGCGACGACCAACTAGTTTCATCGAGATGTTCAGCGTCCTCAATCTGCGTCGGATCAGCGGCCAGATCACCGCCCTGGTGGTGATGTCGATCGTGGCTATCCACATCGTTCTCTCGCTGCTGTTCACGCTGATGAGACCGGACCCGAATGATCAGGAGCGGGATCGTGGCCACGGCGAGTTGATCGCGATCGTTCGCTTGCTGAAGGCGACACCGATCGCCGATCGCTCGGAACTTCTGGTCAATCTGAAAAACGCCTTTCCCAAATTCGATATCCGGCCAGTCCCTCGGGATGCAACGATCACAACCGACAATGGCCCCGACTATCCGCGTCACAGCTTACGCCGGCTGCTTGGTTCCGACGCGCGACTGCTGACGATCGGTGGCGCGCCGGACCGGATCGGGGTCACCCTCCCGGACGGCGACATGTTCTCCTTCAGTAGTCTGCCGGAGCGACGACCAGGCTTCTTTCTGGGCGGTCCCTGGGTTCTGACGTTTCTGTTCGTGGTGATCAGCCTGACGCTGCTGGGCCTGTGGGCGGCCCGCATGCTGTCCGCGCCGCTTTCGGCCTTTGCCAAGGCAGCGGAAGAGTTCAGCCTGAACGGCTCGGCTGAGCCCCTGCCCGAGCGCGGCCCCGAAGAAATCCGATCGGTGGCACGCGCGCTGAACCGGATGCGCGAGCGCATCGGCACGTTGATCGACGACCGCACCAAGATGTTGGCCGCGATCAGCCACGACCTGCGCACGCCGATCACCCGGCTGCGTCTACGTTCGGAATTCATCGAGGACGACGGCCATCGCCGCCACATGCTGCGCGACCTCGACCAGATGCGATCGATGCTCGAAGCGGTGCTCTCGTTCCTGCGCAACGACCGCCGGCTGGAAGAGATGACGCTGACGGATATCGCCACAACCCTGCAGCTGATCGCCGACCAATTTGCCGACATCGGGCATATGGTGACCTATCAGGGCCCCTCCCATGCCATGGCGATGGCCCGGCCCGACGATCTGCATCGCGCAGTGACCAACCTGGTCGAGAACGCCGTGAAGTTCGGCTCGGAAGCGAATATCTCTCTGACGATGTCCGAGGGCGGCGCCATCATCGACGTCGCCGATGACGGTCCTGGCATTTCGGACGCACAAAAGAGCGCGATGCTGCAGCCTTTCGTACGCGGCGACGACGCCCGCAATATGGATCATGAAGCTGCCGGCTTCGGCCTCGGCCTGTCGATCGCCCGCGCCGTAACGTTGGCCCATGGCGGCGAATTGACACTGCTGGATCGCCAGCCCCGTGGCCTGATCGTCCGCATCACGCTGCCGGCACGCGATACGGACAGAGCCGCAGCGTAGCGCTCAGTTCGCCTTCACCGCAGGCGCGACGCTGTGGACCGCACCCGGCTTGCGCAGATGGATCGTAGCGATGTCATCGCTATAGATCTTTTCCCAACCATCGACGCGGTCGAGCAGCTTGGTGGCCGCGCTCTGGGTTCGCAGCAACGTCGCCTCGATGTCGTAATCCTTCAGCAGCCGGAACAGGTTGTCGGGCTCGATCAGACCGCTGGCATTGTTGTGGTCGACCATCAGCTTCGTCCCGAACAATTCGGTACGGCCATCGATGAAGGTCGGCACCCCACGCGCGATCAGATAGCCGCCGAAGTCGTAATCGTTGAACACGCGACTGAGTTTGAGTTTCTGCAGTTCGGTCACCGCCTTCGCGGGCGCAGCCGCCTCGAGCGGCATGTAGCGCTGCACGGACGCCAGTACGAACGTTCCGGCAATCAGGCAGATCGCGATCCCCGCGAACAGCAGATGCCGCGACGGCGATACATGATTGGCCGCCGGCATCTGAGGTCCACCGATTTGTTGGCCAAGCGGCGTCGCCAAGACCATCGGCGCCAGCAGCGCCAGCACTTCGGCGTTGCGCACGTGACTGAGCGCCATGAACACGAAGCCGATCACGAGCACGATGCGCATCGGCGGCAGCGTGATGCCGCGCCACAGCGCCAGCGCGAACGCTGCCAGCACGGTCAGTTCCAGAGGCCCGGCATGATTGAAATTCGCAGGCCGCCATTCGCCGATCAGCGCCAGCGCTTCGCCGAGATTGAGAATGCGACGCGACGCCAGCAGCGAGTCCCAGCCATAGGGCGTCACGCAACTTGCTGCCAGCGCGGCAATGCCGAACAGCGCCCAGCGCAGCAGCAATGATCGCTGCATAGGTTTCGGTGCATGCCAGATCGCATCGATGCCGATCGGACCGATCAGCGCCAATCCGAGAATGAAGCCGCCGTGCAGGTTGGCCCAAAGCGCCATCAGCGGCAGCAGCCAGAACGATGGCACGCTTTTGCGATCCATCGCATTCACGAGGCCGGCGACCCATGCCACCATCACCGGCATCGCCAGCAGATGCGGCCGCGCAACAACATGCCCCGCCATCAGCGCAAGAGCCGTCGCGACGAAAATGATCGTCACCGTGGCCGGCAGGCGCTTATCGAGAAAGCGCGCCAACAGCGCCATTGTCACGGCCAGCGCAGCGACAGCAAGCACCACCACGCCGGTCCAGCCAGAGCCGGCATAGGCGACCGCGTAGAGGACCTGAGACAGCCACTGGGTCGAGATCCATGGCTGGCCGTACATCGTGAACGAGTAGATATCGGTCGTCGGCACCGCATGGTGATCGAGA
Organism: Tardiphaga sp. 20_F10_N6_6; assembly: GCF_052076045.1. Taxonomy (NCBI): domain Bacteria; kingdom Pseudomonadati; phylum Pseudomonadota; class Alphaproteobacteria; order Hyphomicrobiales; family Nitrobacteraceae; genus Tardiphaga; species Tardiphaga sp. 20_F10_N6_6. Next base: position 6,205,893 of record NZ_CP197239.1, on the reverse strand, counting down.
ATCCACTGCCCGACTGCGATCTGCCAATACGCATCCGGATCTCTCAGGAGGGCGTTGCCCGCCGCGAGCCACAGCGTATAGACCGCAATCCCCACCCAGAGCGGGAGCAGCCCGTGCATCGTTTTGCGCGTTACGACGGGATGGGTGGCGGACATCGTCATGCTCGGCATGCCCCTGGAAAGTCGCAAGAAAAGCGCCGGAATACCGCAGCAAACCACGAGAGGGCATAATTTGGGGTAAATATCGGGCGGAACTCGCGAATCTGGCCTACAGAAAGACTCAATTCGAGCCCTCATCTCGGATAATTGAATCGGATGGTTTAGGCCGTCTGAAAGGCTGCCTCCGCTACTGGCGGGGGAACGAAGTTTTCGAGACCATTCATGAAACGCATTTCTCTGTCCCTGGCGACGCTTCTGGCTGTTGCCGCTCTTCCGCAACTGGCATCCGCGCAGCAGCGTGCCGACTACGACGCCATGGTTGCCACCCATGCCCAGGCCAATGGCGTGCCCGAGGCGCTGGTGCATCGTGTGATCGTGCGCGAAAGCAAGTATCACCCCAATCTGATCGGCCGCGGCGGCACCATCGGCCTGATGCAGATCAAGCTCGCGACCGCGCGCGGCGTTGGCTACACCGGCACCGCCGAAGGCCTCCGCGATCCCAACACCAATCTCACTTACGCGGTGAAATATCTCGCCGGCGCCTACCGCGCTGCGAACGGCAATCACAATCGCGCGGTGTCCTACTATGCCGGCGGCTACTACTATGCCGCCAAGCGCCAGCGCCGCGAGGTTTCCGCGCCGCCGCATCAGCCGCTCTTCGCCAAGGACGCCGAGCGCCTGCACCTGCAGAACACGGACAATGCGAACGCGCAGGCTTTGAAGCCGTAAGTCCCGCCACATTGAAATCGGGGTCGGCCAACACATGCACCGATCACTGCGTTCACGCATATAAGCATTGGTAACGTGAAGATATCACTGCTTTTCGCTGGCGTTATTCAAGCCAAAATGCTACTTTAAGTTGATTTTGTACGGATAATAAAAGCAAGCATCTTCGAAATTCGGGAGATGATTCTATGTATGGTCGGTTGGCCTTTGCCCTTTGTTTAATGGTTGTCACCCCGTCATTCGCGACCGAGCCCGGACCGGCAAAAGGCCCGCTCCAGAAGGACGCGAAACAACTTTGCCAAGAAATTTGTGCAGCATCGTTCTCGGAAAAATTCGATGTCGCAAGAAAGAAGCAGCTGAGCGACTGCTTTGCTCAAGGTCTTTGTCCCATCAACATGGGTCCACCAACAGCAAACATGCCGTGGTCCAAGTCTAAGCGGTTCGAAAACGCAATCTGATGCTTGAATTTGGCACCAGCTCGTTCTTTGCGGTCATTTCGCAGCCTCTCATTTTCGGTGCACTAGCGGGCGCTCTCTTTGCGTTCGTCTTCTCTCTGCAGAACTCCTTACTGCCCTACTCAACAAAACTGCGAGCCAACCTGCCTGTTGGAATCGGATTTGCGCTGCCGATTTCGCTAGTTGCCTTTGTCGCAGGATACCTGACTGGCGTCAGCCGCTCTCCCGCGGTCGGGACGATCATTCCGGCAGTCCTCACGCTCGTCGGTGGCCTCAATATTTACCTATTCGGTATCGACGTGAAAAATCGATCTTTGGTCGGCTTTAGTGTTTTTCTGTTCACTCTTTTCTTGTTCTACGGCGTTCAGGCGGGTTCCTATCATCGAGAAATCGGCCGCGAAGCCAGACTAATTTTTCTGTCCGAGCAGGAGCGAAAAATCAGAATTTTTCGGGAAAATCGCGATCTTTCCCCTGATATGCCAGCCTGGATAACAACTGGCGAACCGCGATAGGCAAGTCCCGCACTCACGACGAGACGGGGCCGCGTTGACACGCCCATCCATAGGTTTACATTAGAGTCGTTCCGAGGGGGGCTCCGACGAGGAGCTGAGATACCGCAAGCTTGCACTTTTCCTGTTCCGGAAGAGGCGCGCGAGACCGCGGTGACCCTTTGAACCTGATCCGGGTCATGCCGGCGAAGGGACAGGGATGTTTCAGGCTACGCAATCTCCGCACGGGGACTCTCCCGTGGCGGGTCAATCGATATCAGTGATTGGCGCTGGCATTGCCGGCGCTTGGCAGGCGTTGATGCTGGCCAAGGCCGGTCACGCTGTGACGCTGCATGAGCGCAGCGACGATGGTATGCGCGACGCCACCAGCCATTGGGCCGGCGGCATGCTGGCGCCTTGGTGCGAAGCCGAGGTCTCCGAGCCGGTGGTGTCGCGACTCGGCTTGCGCGCGCTCGACCTGTGGCGCGAGGAATTGCCTGACACACCATTCAACGGATCGCTGGTCGTGGCGCATGCGCGCGACCGCGCCGATTTCGAGCGTTTCGCGAAAATGACCTCCGGCCATACGCGGCTCGATGCGGCTGGCGTCGCCGAGATCGAGCCCTCGCTCGCAGGCCGGTTTCGCGACGGGCTGTTCTATCCCGGCGAAGGCCATGTGGAGCCCCGCCGCGTGCTCCCGCAACTGCACGCGCGGATCACCGCCGCCGGTGGCATTATCAAATACAACAGCGAGCAGCAGCCGAAAGATCTCGACGGTCTGGTGATCGATTGCCGCGGGCTTGCGGCGCGTGATGATGCCAGCACGCCGAAGCTGCGCGGCGTCAAGGGCGAAATCATCATCGTCGAGACCGAGGAGGTGCAGCTGTCGCGCCCCGTCCGCCTGATGCATCCGCGATGGCCACTTTACGTGATCCCGCGCGCGGACAATCGCTTCATGCTCGGTGCGACCTCCATCGAAGGCGAGGACACCGGCGTCAGCGTGCGCTCTGCACTCGAACTGCTCGGCGCTGCCTATGCGGTGCATCCAGCCTTTGCCGAAGCGCGCATTCTCGAATTCGGATCGGGACTTCGGCCGGCTTTTCCTGACAACCTGCCGCGCATTGCGATCGACAAGAACACGATTGCAGTGAACGGCCTCTATCGCCACGGCTTCCTGCTGGCGCCTGCGCTGGCGGAGCTGACGCTCAACTATATCAAGCGGGGCGAGATCGACAATGAGGTGATGCAATGCAAGTGATCGTCAATGGCGAGCACCGCGAGATCGAGGCGTCGCATGTCGGCGCGCTGCTGCAGGAACTGGACTACGAAGGCACGCACTGCGCCATTGCCCTGAATTTCGACGTTGTGCCGCGCAGCGCGTGGGCGCAGACGCCGCTGAAGGCCGGCGACGAGATCGAGATCATCACGCCACGGCAGGGAGGCTAATTCCTGATGGTGAATTTCTACGGCAAAGAGTTTAAGTCCCGCCTGCTGATCGGATCGGCGCTCTATCCCTCGCCCGCGATCATGCAGGACGCGATCCGCGCCTCCGGCGCCGGCATCGTCACGGTGTCGCTGCGGCGTGAATCCGCCGGCGGCAAGACCGGCGATGCGTTCTGGTCATTGATCCGAGAACTCGACGTCACCGTGCTGCCTAATACTGCGGGCTGCCGCAGCGTGCGCGACGCAGTCACGACCGCAAAGCTCGCGCGCGAACTGTTCGGCACGTCCTGGATCAAGCTCGAAGTGATCGCCGACAACGACACGCTGCAGCCCGACGTGGTCGGCCTCGTCGAAGCAGCAAACATCCTGATCAAGGACGGTTTCGAAGTATTCCCCTATTGCACCGAGGATCTCAGCGTCGCGATGCGTCTCGTGGATGCCGGCTGCAAGGCGGTGATGCCATGGGCCGCGCCGATCGGCTCGGCGCGCGGCATCATCAATGCCGACGCGTTGAAGCTGATGCGGGACCGCCTGCCCGATATCACGCTCGTCGTCGATGCCGGCTTAGGGGCGCCGTCGCACGCCGCCGAAGCCCTCGAACTCGGCTATGACGCCGTGCTCCTCAACACCGCTATCGCCAAGGCGGCCGATCCCGTCGCCATGGCCAATGCCTTCCGCATCGCCGTTGAGGCCGGCCGCACCGGCTTCGAGGCGGGCCTGATGGGCGCGCGCGATTTCGCTTCTCCTTCCACTCCAGTCATCGGGACACCGTTCTGGCATGCCGTATCCTGACCGTTTCTATCCCGTCGTCGACACCGTAGCCTGGGTGAAGCGCCTCACGCAGCTGGGCGTCGGCACCGTGCAACTCCGCGCCAAGGACCTCGACAACGTCGCAGCCACCACGCTGTTTCGCGAGGCGCTGGCCGTCACCAGCGGCACGAAAACGAAGCTGGTGGTCAACGACTACTGGCGCGTCGCCATCGACCTCAAGGCGCAGCATCTGCATCTTGGCCAGGAAGATCTCGCCGAGGCCGACGTGGCCGCGATCCGCAAGGCCGGCATCACACTGGGCCTCTCCACCCATGACGAGGACGAACTCGAAACCGCCCTGCGCGCAAATCCGGACTACGTCGCGCTCGGGCCGATCTTCTTCACGACGCTGAAATCCATGCGCTTCGCGCCGCAGGGCATTCCGAAAATCTCGGTCTGGAAGAAGCGCATCGGCACGCTGCCGCTGGTCGCGATCGGCGGCATTAAGTTCGAACAGGCCGAAGAGATCTTTGCCGCCGGCGCGGATTCCATTGCCGTCGTCAGCGACGTTACACAACACGCAGACCCGGACGCCCGCGTCCATCAATGGCTTGGCGCATCCGCCAAAGCCGCCTGACATTGCAAGAACGACAACGGAGGATTAGTCCATGAACATCCGCTCCAATCCCGACACCACCCTGCCCGCCGTCACCACCGGCAACCTGCCCTCGTCCCGCAAGATCTACGCGATCCCGGAGAGCGCGCCCGATCTGCGCGTGCCACTGCGTGAGATCATTCTCTCCGAAGGCGCCGGCGAACCGAACCTGCCGGTCTATGACACGTCGGGTCCCTATACCGATCCGAACGTGCTGATCGACGTCAATAACGGGTTGTCTCGCGCGCGTCTCGATTGGGTCAAGGAACGCGGCGGCGTCGAGGAATATCAGGGCCGCGAGATCAAGCCGGAAGACAACGGCAATGTCGGCGCAGCGCATGCTGCGAAGTCGTTCAAGGCCTATCACAAGCCGCTGCGCGGCACCGGCGATGCCATGATCACGCAATATGAGTTCGCCCGCGCCGGCATCATCACCAAGGAAATGATCTACGTCGCCGAGCGCGAGAACCTCGGCCGCAAGGTCCAGCTCGAGCGCGCCGAGGCCGCGCGCGCCGACGGCGAGAGCTTCGGCGCCGAAGTGCCGCTGTTCGTCACGCCGGAATTCGTGCGCTCGGAAATCGCTAGGGGCCGCGCCATCATCCCCTGCAACATCAACCACGCCGAACTCGAGCCGATGATCATCGGCCGCAACTTCCTCACCAAGATCAACGCCAATATCGGCAACTCCGCCGTGACCTCGTCAGTCGAGGAAGAAGTCGACAAGATGGTGTGGGCGATCCGCTGGGGCGCCGATACCGTGATGGACCTCTCGACGGGCCGCAACATCCACACCACCCGCGAATGGATCCTGCGCAATGCGCCGATCCCGATCGGCACCGTGCCGATCTATCAGGCGCTGGAGAAGTGCGACGGCGATCCGGTCAAGCTGACCTGGGAGCTCTACAAGGACACGCTGATCGAGCAGTGCGAACAGGGCGTCGACTACTTCACCATCCATGCCGGCGTGCGCTTGGCCTATATCCATCTCACCGCCAATCGCGTCACAGGCATCGTCTCGCGCGGCGGCTCCATCATGGCCAAGTGGTGCCTCGCGCATCACCAGGAGAGCTTCCTCTACACCCACTTCGAGGAAATCTGCGACATCATGCGCAAGTATGACGTGTCGTTCTCGCTCGGCGACGGCCTCCGCCCCGGCTCAATCGCCGACGCCAATGACCGCGCGCAATTCGCCGAACTGGAGACGCTGGGCGAGCTCACCAAGGTGGCATGGGCGAAGGGCTGTCAGGTGATGATCGAAGGCCCCGGCCATGTGCCGCTGCACAAGATCAAGATCAACATGGACAAGCAGCTCAAGGAATGCGGCGAAGCGCCGTTCTACACCCTCGGGCCTCTGACCACCGACATCGCGCCGGGCTACGACCACATCACCTCGGGCATCGGCGCCGCCATGATCGGCTGGTTCGGCTGTTCAATGCTCTGCTACGTGACACCGAAGGAGCATCTCGGCTTGCCCAATCGTGACGACGTCAAGGTCGGCGTCATCACCTACAAGATCTCCGCGCATGCCTCGGATCTCGCAAAGGGCCACCCCGCCGCGCAGCTCCGCGACGACGCGCTCTCCCGCGCCCGTTTCGACTTCCGCTGGCAGGACCAGTTCAATCTCGGCCTCGATCCGGAAACCGCCGTCGCCTATCACGACGAGACGCTGCCGAAGGACGCCCACAAGGTCGCGCATTTCTGCTCGATGTGCGGGCCGAAGTTCTGCTCGATGAAGATCACGCAGGACGTCCGCGACTATGCGGCAACCCTCGGCGACAACGAGAAGGCCGCGCTGAACCTCGGCGGCACAGCGACGATGGGCATGTCGATGTCTGGCGTGATCGAGGACGGCATGGCCAGCATGAGCCAGAAGTTCAAGGACATGGGCGAGCAGGTCTATGTCCAGGCGGAGGCGGTGAAGGAGAGTAATAAGGCGCTGTAAGCGCATCCCCTGCTTGCATCATCATGCCAGGACTTGGCCCGGCATTCATCTCGCCAAAGAAGGCCGGGCATTTGCCCGGCCTTCTCTCGTATCCAAACGTTGCAAAACTGGCCCGGTTCAAGCGCGGCGTATCCTTGCTTTTCGCAATGGACACCGGCGCGCTCCGCATTTTGTTTCACGCCGATGCAGAACAATCGCGCGCTATGATAACGTCCATCACTGAACGACGACACGGTCGGTGGAGGCCACAACCATGCATCACCTTACGCCTCTCTCTGGAATCGTCGGCGGCGCGCTGATCGGGCTCGCTGCCTCCATGCTGATGCTGCTGACCGGACGCATCGCCGGGATCAGCGGCATTTTCGGGGGGCTACTCCAGCCCGGTGCCGGCGATCGCGGCTGGCGCATCGCCTTCGTCGCCGGACTTCTGGCAGCGCCCCTGCTCGCTTCGCTTTCGGGCACACCATTGCCAGCACCAGTGATGCCAGCGAGCCTGATCGTCATCGTTATCGCCGGGCTTCTGGTCGGTTTCGGCAGCCGCATGGGCGGCGGCTGCACATCCGGCCATGGCGTATGCGGTATCGCACGCCTGTCAGCACGTTCAATCGTCGCCACAGCGATCTTCATGGCCGCAGCGATCGCCACGGTCGCCGTCGTGCGTCACGGTATCGGAGGCTGATGCAATGCTACTTGTTTTCGTCAGCTTTGCTTGCGGTCTCGTGTTCGGCATCGGCCTCCTGATCTCGGGCATGACGGACACCGGGAAAGTACTCGGCTTCCTCGATATCTTCGGGGCTTGGGACGCGACGCTGGCTTTCGTGATGGCCGGCGCAGTCGCGGTCACCGGTCTTGGCTTCGCACTGGCGCGGCGGCGCGGCACACCTGTCCTTGCCGCAAAGAACCTGTGGCCGACACGCAGGGACGTCGACACACCGCTCGTTATCGGGACCACGCTGTTTGGGATCGGCTGGGGCCTCGTGGGGCTCTGTCCTGGCCCCGCGCTGGTCAACCTCGCGGGGCTAGGCCGTCCGGTGATTGTGTTCGTCGTCGCAATGGCGGTGGGCATGCTCGGTCACGATGCATGGGGCACACGTCGCACGCTCATGCGACAGATCGAGAAAGCGTAGATTGGGTAACGGCCTGAACCAATCGTAACCTTGAAAGCGACCAATGCAGTACCCGCGGCATGGCGTCATAATCGGCGATCACTGGCTGTGCTCGCACCACTCCCCTATCCTCACTGACATCACAAGGCACGCGCGCCCTGTGCGCTTATCGACATGCCGGGTTCCAAGGCGTCAGGGGCAGACAAAGCGACTTTCTTTGTTGCAATATCCCGGCGGTACACCCAATGGTACCCATTGATTAACCTTTCGTTAACCAATCGCGCCCAACCTGCCGCAACGCAACGGCTGGGGGCTGTTCGTTCTCGATGTTGTTGCTTCGCGCAACGAAGCAGGCGTTGATCGGGAGATACCCATGATCCAGGAATCCCTTTACGAGTCCCTTCGCCGCCCGCGTGACGATTCGCCGGCTGAAATGGACATGTTTGCGCCCTCGTCAGATCCAAGCGAGGTCGTGACGATGCTGATCGGCGCGACTGTCCATGAGGTCGAACGCGAGTTGATGCTACAGACGCTGGCGCGCTGCGACGGCAATCGCACCCACGCCGCCCGCGTGCTTGGCGTCTCCGTCCGCACCATGCGTAACAAGATCAAACAGTATTCAGCGGATGGGGCCGACGTGCCGGGGCACGGCTAGCGCGCGGCGCTATTGCTGGAGCGCGCTGGTATCCAGCACCCATGTGGAGCCCTGCAGCCGGTCTTCGGTCTGCATCTCGACACCGACGAGATGCGCCTTCGGCTCAAAGCCGCGAATTCTGACAGTGAGCGGCCTGGTGAATTGCCATGCCTCGCGCGCCTGCAGCAGGCCATCCTGATACGACGCCAGAGCTTTTGAATCGCCGGCTTTCTTCAGTGCCTGCCATCGCGCCAGATTCGCGCGATCCTCGAACCAGATCGAATCCGGTTTTACCTGCATGGACGCCCCTAGGCGTATCTCGCCGGCATGCGTTGCGCTCGTGAGGGCCAACAAGGTCAGCAGCGCCAGATATGATTTCATATGTCGTCGCCCGTTGCCCTGATGAGAGCGTAAGTCGCCGCGGACCCCGTTCCGGTTCGACAGGGCTCGGCAATTCGCGGGCGCACCTTGCCTAGACCTGCTACGCTGGCCCGTCACATGAGCGCGAGGCCTGATCATGCCCATCCAGCACTTCCCGCCCCCTCCCGGAATCAAAGCGCCGCCGCTGTCCTATGCGGCGCGGGTCGGCGATCTCCTGTTCGTCTCCGGCATTCCCGGCTTCGACGCCAATGGCCAATTGCCGGAACAATTCGAGGCGCAGTTCGGATTTGTGGTGCGCACGATCAAACGAGTACTGAAGGATGCAGGCACCGACATCTCGCATCTCGTCAAGGTCAACGTGCTGCTGACGCGCGCGTCCGACGTGGCTCCCATGAATGCTCTGTATGCCGAAGCCTTCGGACCACCGCCCTATCCGGCGCGCACCACTTGCGTGGTCCAGGCACTGCCCAATCCGGCGATGCTGATCGAGATCGAGTGTGTGGCTTCGCTACCGTAACGACGGTCATCGGCCGGCCATCGCATCCTTCACCGTCTCGCTGACGAAATCGGCGGCGCGGCGGAATGCGGTGTCAGTATCGCCGCGGAAGGTGACGGCGCGGCGCATCACCAGCTGCTCGCGCTCAACATCGAACAACTGCACCTCGCCCCATTGCACCAGCGTACTCATCTTGCGGATGCCGCCATAGACCAGGTAACGCGCACCGTCGCGGCGCGCTGCGGCGACGAGATCGTCGGGCGCCATGCTGACGGCAGTGCAGGCAGGCTGCGGACAGGCCGGGCGCACCACGCGGTAGTCGCGCTGCGCCAGCCCGTCGCGCAGCAGTGCAGCGAAGATGGTCATGCGGTCGCGATGCTGCGCGGATTGGTCGGCCTCCTCGCCGGAGGTGTCGCTATAGTCGAAATCGGCCACCGCGACGGCGAGCTGTCCGGCGGCCGGGGCCGGCGCAGGTGCGCCCAGCAACGCCACGGCGCCGCACAGCAACCACAGAACCTGCCCTCTCCGCATGTTCTCCTCCCTGATCTTCTGTTCGCCGCCACGCCAAACTGGCGCAGGTGCCAGCAGGTCGAGCGACAGCCGATGCTAGTCCGCATGTGGTGAAGCGCAACCGGCAATGTCTGTGGTGGCATGGCAGCAGCGGCGAATTGAAGCCGTCATCCATCCCCTGTTAAAAGCGGCCGGACAGAATCAATACGGAGTGTGAGGCGTGGCAAAAGATACGATCAGCCAAACCGGATTACGCGGCCCCCGCGGCGAACCGGGACTTCCCGGACCGCAGGGCCATCCCGGACGGCCGGGGCCGGACGGCGCGCAGGGCAAGCCGGGCCTGGCCGGCAAAGCCGGCGCCAATGGCAAGCCGGGGCCGCAGGGCAAGCGCGGCGAAGCAGGCCCCCAAGGTAAGGCTGGCGTCAATGGTCAGGCTGGCGCCGACGGCAAGCCTGGTCCGATCGGACCGCAGGGCAAGGCCGGGCCGCAGGGACCACGGGGTGAACAGGGCCTTCAGGGCAAGCCCGGCGTGCAGGGCGAAGCCGGGCCGCGCGGCGAGCAAGGTCCTCCCGGCGCGCTACCGAGCCTCGAGCAGATCATGCCGTGGCTGCACATGGTGTTCGACGCCTGGGAAGACCACCGCCAGATGCGCCTGCGCGAAGCGCAGGAGCGCGAAGAGGCCCTGCTGCGCGAGCAGCAGGAAGCCGTCGAACGCGTCGCCGCGATGATCGAGGCCGAAGCCGCCATCGCGGATGAGTCCGATGAAACCGACGACGGCAAGAAAAAGAAGAAGCGCAAGAAGAACAAGGACGACTAGCACCGCTGCGTCGTTCGATACGGACGCGCAACAACAGATCAGGCGACGCGCCGCAATGCCGGCCCGTCGCCTTTACTTTTTACATGGTCCGCTGCGGTGCGGTCTGCAGCAGATCCTGAAGCTGCTGTTTGTAGAATTTCGCACCGCCTGTCGTGAGATGACCGCGGGTCTCGGTGCTCGCCGGAATCAGCAGCATCTTCGCGTTTTTGATCCGCTTCAGCGCGGCGTCCATCAGCCCGGTCTCCGGCGGATTGCGCTCGTCATCGGCAGCGTTGATCGCGAGCACGACGGATGTGATCTTCTCCAGACCTGCTGATGGATTGTAGTCGCGCGACGATTCCCACTGATAGATGAAATCATTTGCATCGGCGACAAATGGCGCCTTGAGCCGGTCATCGACATTCTTGTCGGCGGCCTCGCCGGTTGGTGCCAGCATCTGATAGGCCAGCGTGCCGCCAGCTGTCGCGATGCCATACATCACGCTGGCAAATTTGATCATGCCAGGCTGCGATGTGTAGTTGCCGGCCTTGTAATCTGGATCGGCGCGCACGGTCTCGATCATCACGCGCCGCATCATCCAGTTGCGTGCGCTCATTTCCGTAGGCTGTGATGCCATCGGCACCAGAGCGTCCATCGCATCGGGATATTTAGCGCCCCAGATCCACGCATGCATGCCGCCCATGGAATTGCCGATCACCATCCGCACATGCTTGATGCCGAGCCCTTCGATCAGCAGCCGGTGCTGGGCATCGACCATATCGTCGTAATTGTACTTCGGAAATGCAGTCTTCATCCCGTCAGAGGGTTTTGACGATTTGCCGTGGCCGAGCGCATCGGGAATGATGATGTAGTATTTTGCGGCATCGAGCGGCTGGCCCGCGCCGAATAACTCACCCGCAAAAGCAGGCGTCAATATGCTCTGCGCCGAACCGCCGGTGCCATGCAGCACCAGCACCGGCTGGCCGCTCGGCTCGCCTACCGTGGTGTAATGCAGCTTCAACTCCGGCATCACATGGCCAGTATGAAACTTGAAATCCTTCGCGATCCAGTCGCCCTGCTTTGGCGCCGGATAATCAGCGGCGAACGCGGTCACGGCAGCAAGCGAAGCACATGTCACGACAGCAGCAGCGCAGAACGCGCGCATAGAACGGCTGGGCATCGTCATCCTCCCCGGCGCAGCCATTTGATCGGGCCGCTTGACACAGATGCTAGCATGGCAGCGCGAGCCAGGAGACCAACAGATCGATACTGCAGCGCAGCGATCCCCAGCTCGTCGCGCCGGGTATAATCTTTGGGCAGGCGTCGCCGCCATAGCTCGGGCTTAATCATCGCAAGAATCCGAGTCGTCCCGTGCGGCACCCGGCGTCCGCGCGTGATGCAACACCGTGAGGTTCGCATGCGGGGATTGATTCAAGTGGTGCTGCTGGCAGCGCTTACCGTGATGGCGACGACCGCTCACGCCATCGATCGCGGCCAGTTCAACGATGTGCCCGACGATATCCGGAACTGGTTCAAAAGCGTCATCAGCCCTAATGGCGTGCCGTGTTGCGATATCTCCGACGGCCATCGCACCGAATATGACGTCCGCAACGGCTCCTATTGGGTGCCGATCGAAGGCATATGGACGGAGGTGCCGACGCGCGCCGTGATCCGCGATCGCGGCAACCCCGTTGGCGAAGCCGTCGTCTGGTATGTGCGCCATCGCGGCGAGATCATCATCAGCTGTTTCGTTCCGGCTGACGCCGCGTGATGACGATCACGAAACGGTGCCAGGGTGCGGCCTTGCAATCCACAGGCAATCGGGCCCAATTTGAGGCTAATTCTGCGCGCGGCGCGTTAGGTCACTCTGGCCCCGCCGTCACCTCGCCGCGGGCGCTACAGGATAAAGAGAGATCGATATGACGGAAGTGACCTATGTGATCGTCGAGCATGATGGCGGTTGGGCCTATAAGGTTGGCGCCGTCTTCTCCGAGCCGTATGCGACGCACGCACTCGCCACCGCAGCCGCCAAGCGCGCCGCGGCCGAGCAGAGAGTGCCGGGACGCACCGAGGTGATCGCCTATGAGGACGAAAAAGGGCAGTGGCACGAGGAAACTGCCTCGGGCAGTGATCGTCCCAACACCCACATCATCGACAAGGCCTGATCGCGAAGACAGGTGAATGATCCAACTGACGTCAACGCGTCCAATGGCGCCGGCATTGCCGTATCTCGCCATGCCGGAGAAGTTGTTGCTCGTCACGCCCGCCTGGGTGCCCTTCGCGCGCGAACTCATCATCGCCGCGGCGTCATTGAAATCGCCGCATCGCTTGCACTTGTGACACGCACACGGTTGAATTGGTGGGCCGGCGTCATCAATTGGCCCGGGCCACACAAAGACGCCACAGACTCATAGCGAACGGGCCAAATCGACAAACCACATACGTTATGGAGTCACATGGTGACTCCGGCGTCGGTTGCGGTGCTGTCTGCGCGACTTTTCTGCAAGGCGCCGCCATGCTAGTTTTGCACCATCAAATTGCATCGGGAGAGCAGACGTGACCGACGTCGCAGCAGACGAACTCCGCACCATTTATCCAACGCCGCATCCACGCGTGATCGCCAAGGCGCGACCGACGCTTGACATGCATTCCAGCAAGTTCATCTCGCTATCGCCATTCTGCGTGCTTGCTTCGTCGGGTCCCGACGGGACTGTCGATGCATCGCCGCGCGGTGGCGGCGTCGGCTTCGTTCGGATTGCCTCGCCGACCGAATTGCAGATGCCGGATCGTCCTGGCAACAATCGCATCGATACGTTCCAGAATCTGATGGCGGGCAGCGGCCACGTGCAGCTGATCTTCTTCGTTCCGGGCATCGACGACACCTTGCGTGTCAGCGGCGTCGCCAGGCTGATTAAAGACCCGGAACTGATGGCGTCGATGGAGGAGTTCGGCAAGCTCCCGCGCGCGGTGTTGAGCATCACCGTGACCGAAGCCTATTTTCATTGCGGCAAGGCGCTGATGCGTTCGAAGCTGTGGTCGCCGGAGGTGCAGGTGAAGCGCTCGGTGATGCCGAGCATCTCGGAAATGGTTCACGACCAGACCAAACTCGGTGAACCGATGACCCAGGAACAGATCGACGTCGCCTATCGCCAGCAGCTGTAGCTCGTCGGCCTCGTCCGGAGCCAAAAGGAGCTCCGGCAGCCGCGGCCATCCACGCACAACCCCTATTTGAAATTATCACTTAAGGTTGTATAATGACGACGCTTGGGGAGAGCGTTGTGCGTGGCGTTGCGTTGATTCAGCTGATGACGGTCGCGGGCGTCATCCTAGGCGGCTGCGCGCGCGATCCATTCGTGACAGAACGGGACGAAACCTATGCGGGCGAATGGTTGATCCCGCACCAGATCGACCGCATCACCGGCGCCGAATTGCCCAGCGCCTATGTCTTTGCCGAAGCGTCAAACAGCAATGTGGATTTTCCACGTGTCTCGTCATTGCTGCTGACATGCATCGATGGCGCGCCGCTGATCCGCTTCGCCTTTGATTTCAAGATCGGCAGCAACCGCAACACGGTGCTCGGCTATCGCTTCGATGGAAAACCTGGTCACGACGACGTCGGCTCGCGGGTGGTGCGGGGAAACCAGATCATCGTCATCGAAGACAGGGCAGAGATCGCGACCTTCGTCAGCGAGCTTGCCGGTGCGAAGACGTTGTATGTCCGGATCAGGTCGATCAACGGGGGTCGAACGGCCGTAGAATATCCGCTGGAGGGATCGACTGCCGCGATCCGCGCGGCATTCTCCAAATGCGATATGCCTAAACCGCCCCTGCCGGAACAGGGGCGGACGACATTGTCCGGCGTCTATTGAGACGCCGGGGATGATCCTGGCCTAGAACTCGCTCTCAAGGCCACCCATGTGCTTCTGGGTGTAGAGATCGATACCGATCCGCTCGATCAGATCGAGCTGGGTTTCGAGGAAGTCGATGTGACCTTCCTCGTCCTTCATCAGCTTCTCGAACAGATCACGCGAGACGTAATCCTTGACGCCGTGACAATAGGTGGCGGCTTCTTCATACAGCGTGCGGGCACCGATTTCGGCAGCGAGATCGCATTCGATGATTTCCTTGACCGTCTGGCCGATGCGCAACGGATCGAGAACCTGCATGTTCGGGAAGCCGTCCAGGAAGAGAATGCGATCGGTAAAACGATCTGCGTGATTCATCTCTTCGATGGATTCCTTGCGCCACATCTTGGCCATGTCGACCAAGCCCCAGTGATTCAGGAGCCGGAAGTGCAGCCAATACTGGCTGATCGCGGTGAGCTCGCTGCGCAGGCCCTTGTTGAGGAATTCGATGACCTTCGGGTCGCCCTTCATGATGTTCTCCTGTCTGCTGAACCCGTCCGAAACAGGCCCTCGTCTGAATTTAGAATGTTTCTAAATCAGATTCACCGACAGGACAACCCTTCTTTGCTCAATTCGGGAAGGAGCGTGGAAAAGCTGGAAAGCTGTTGAATTTATAAGTGCTTAGGCTGCCGCTTCGATCGAGGCAATATCTGCCAGTTCGATATGCGCATGAGTCTCGGTGTGAGACTGCCCATGGGCCGCCGTATGCGGGCAGCCGGCACAGCAGGACTTGGCACAGGCGCCCAGCGCTTCGTCCATGATCTTCTTGATCGTCCGTACGCACCGTCCGCACTGGGCGCTGCAGCCGAGGCATCCATAGACCTGCCCCGGCGTACGCGGCGGACGCGCTCCGGCAACGGCACTACGAACATCATGGTCGGAAAAGACGTTGCAGGAACAAACGATCATGAGATGAAGGCGAACTCGCAGGTCAGGACCCCTCTTGGATATGTAAGAGACCGACCCGATGCAAAAGGAAAACGCCGACTTTGAAGCTATTCCAAACTACTGATCGCATGGAAGAAATTGGAACGAATCTAAAATTCGTCTGAGCGCTCGCAAGCGCCATGATCAGAAGACGGCTAGCCGACAGATGCCCCTGTCCAGTAACCGCCTGCAACGCGGCATGCCCTTGGGGAGGGTCGCGGACCTCCGTCCGGAATGGCTTTAATATCAAGATGTAACCTGGATCGCGCGGTCCCGTTCATTGATCATTCAAGTGAAGTATGAAACTTTTCACGTCAGGCAGCGCTATGTGTGAGCGCAGCCCGATTGAGAAAGGGAATGCCATGAAGAAAACTCTGATGGCCATTGCCGCCGTTGCCACCCTGGCCGCTTCCGCCATGGCTCCGACATCGGCAAGCGCGCAGCACTGGCGTGGACATGGCGGCGGTGGCGCGGTGGCTGCAGGTCTGATTGGCGGCGCCCTGCTTGGCGGCGCGATCGCTGCCGGCTCGGGATACTATGGTCCCGGCTACGGCTATTACGGCCGTCCTGCCTATGTGGCCGGCCCGGGCTATTACGGCGATTGTTTCTGGCAACGTCAGCGTTTCTGGGACGGCTATGGCTGGCGCATTCGCCGCGTCCGCGTGTGCGGCTGAGATCGCGGGATCATGTGATCTCTGAGATCACTCTGATCTCCTGTTACGCATCGGAAACCTACGACATTTCCAGTGCGTGATGCTTGCAATGGCCCGAAAAAACCGCTTTTCCGGATCATTGACTGGCTAACGTTTACATCGAATTGACGGTTGGGCGCTTCTAAGTGAGACCGTCAGTTCGAATCGCAGCGTGAGTAGACCTTTAACCGTGCGTCGCTTGCGGCGCCCTTCTGGAGAGACTTGAGATGAAGAAGACGATTTCCGCCTTGCTCGCCGCCGCGACGGTTGCCGGTTCGCTGGTTGCTGTTGCGCCTGCCGCAAAGGCCGACGGTGGCCGCATCGCCGCTGGCGTTGCCGGTGGCCTGATCGGTGGCGCTCTCCTCGGTGGCGCCATTGCAGCCAGCCGTCCGGCTCCGGCCTATGGCTACGGCTACGCCCCCGCTCCGGTTTATGTCGAACCGGAATGCCGTGTCGTCCGCCAGCGCGTCTGGGACGAATATCGCGGCGTCTGGCGTTCGCGTCCGGTCGAAGTTTGCGATTGATCTGACCTAACCGTCGCGTAGCACTGCGCGGCGATCCACATTCAAAACCCGGCCGCTCGCGCGGCCGGGTTTTTCGTTGAGTGATCAGATTTCGGGCGACTTCGATCTCGAACTATCTCGCGTTCATCGCGCGCAACACCGTCTCGCTGGGCCAGCAATCGACCTTGAGGCCCGCTGACTTCTGATAGGCGCCGAGCGCGGCACGCGTCTTCATGCCGGCCTTGCCGTCCATCTTGTCGGCATAGAGACCAAGCTTCGTCAGATGCCGCTGCATGGCCTCGATATCGGTGCTGCGCAATTGGTTCGAAGCCGACCACGGCGTTGCAAATGGTTGCGCATTGGCCATTCGATCACTGAGATGGCCGACGAACAGCACATAGAGATCGGAAAAATTGTATTCCTTGATGACGAAATAGTTCTTCGTCGTCAGGAAGGCCGGGCCATAGATCCCCTCCGGCTGCAGCAGTGATGCGGGCTGCGCCTGCTCCGCCGCGCTGAGCTTCTCGCCACGGACCGGAATGAAGCCGGCACGAATCCACTCCCCAATCGGCCGGGTGACTTCTGGCACACCCATCGTACAGTCGGCATTGGCCGGCGCACGCACTTCATAGGCCCAGCGCAGACCGCGCTGCCAACCCTTGTTCGTGAGTTGCTGCGCCGCTGATGCCAGCGCATCCGGCACCGACTTCCAGATATCGACACGGCCGTCGCCGTCGAAATCGACGCCGTGCTTATCCAGTTCCGACGGCAGGAATTGCGTGAGCCCCGTCGCGCCGCCCCAGGACACGCGCAGATCCTTGCGCGATACGTCGCCGCGCTCGATCAGCTTCAGTGCCGCGATGAACTCGCCGCGATACTGGTCCTTGCGGCGACCGACATAGGCTTGCGTCGCCAGCACGCGAATGCCGTCATAGGGCAACGCATACCGACCGTAATCGGTCTCGCGCCCCCAGATCGCCAGAATGATTGTTGCCGGCACGCCGAAGCGCTGCTCGATGGCGGTGAGTGTCGCGCGATGCTTCTGCAGCAGCCGCTGCCCTTCGCCGGCCAGCCGGATGATGCTGGCTTCCTTCACATAATCCGCGGGCACCTGCACGAATTCCGCCTGCGACGGCGCGCCAGTCGCAGGACGGCCGGGCAGAATGAGATCCGGAAGCTTGTAGTCCGGCTCCAGCCCGCGCGTGACCTCATCGAAGGTCTTGCGCGAGACGCCCGCTTGTTGGGCTTCAGGCCAGAGCGAAGCAATGAAGGTGGTGAAGCCGGCGTCAGGTGCAGCAAGCAACGGAACCGGCCCGATTATCAGGCACAGGATGACGACGACTGAGAGCGGTCGCAGTGTCGTCCACATGCCCGGCTTCAATTTCAATGCGCGTGGCCTCCATGGCCCTGCTTGCCGTGACCGTTTTCTGACGAATGCGGAACAACTCCGTTCGAGAGCTTGTCCACATAGGCGATGCCAACGGCCGAGAGAATGAACACGATGTGGATGATGGTCTGCCACATCACGCCCACCTCGGTGTAGTTCGTCGTGCGCGCGCTGGTGCTTCCGAGATTGCCGGCCTCGATGAAGGTGCGCAGCAGATGGATCGAGGAGATGCCGATGATCGCCATCGCCAGCTTGATCTTCAGCACGCTGGCATTGACGTGGCTGAGCCATTCCGGCTCATCCGGATGGCCGTTCAGATTGAGCCGCGACACGAAGGTCTCGTAGCCACCGACAATCACCATCACCAGCAGGTTGGAGATCATCACAACGTCGATCAGGCCCAGCACGACCAGCATGATCTGCTGTTCGCTGAAGTCGAACGAGTGCGCGATCAGATGCCAGAGTTCCTTGAGGAACAGCACGACATAGACGCACTGCGCCACGATCAGGCCGATATAGAGCGGCAGCTGCAGCCAGCGCGAGCCAAAGATCAGCGCCGGAATCGGTCGCATCGCCCCGCCTTTTCCTCTGGGCGGCAATGGCGTTTCGGGCGTCATGGACATGGGGGGCTCGCTATGGGTCGAATCGGAATGCAATGGAAGCGCCGATCTTATAGCGGCGCGTTCTGGACGCGATGATGTCGTGAATGCGCGGCAACTGGCCGCATCAGCTATTTGACAGCGACAATGAAGATCCGCGGAAATTTCAGCAGAACCTTGCCATCCGCCTGCGGCAGATAGCTGGCGGCGATGCGCGCGGTATACTCAGCGATGTAAGCCTTGCGCTCCGGCGGCTCCAGCGGATCGACGAACGGACGCAGCCCGGTGCCCTTCACCCATTCCACGATCGCGGCGGCATCGGCCAACGCATGATTGTAGACGGTGTGCCAGATCTCGACCCGCGAACACAGCGGCTGCAGCGCATCGTAATAGGCCCCGGGCTTCGGCAGCGAGTCGCGCAGCTCCGCAGCCTTCGAGAGCTGCGCGCGCCACGGCTCGAGATAGGCGACCTCGCGCATCAGGATGTGCGAGGGCTCGTCGAGATTATCCGGCATTTGCACGGCCAGCACGCCACCGTCAGGCAAGGCACCGACAAGACGCTTCAGCTGCTTGATGTGATCCGGCACCCACTGAAACACGGCATTGGCAAACAAGACATCGGAGCCGGCCGGCGCCACCCAATGGGCGATATTGGCCTCGATGAACGTCTGCGCGGGCAGCCGTTCCCGCGCCTGCCGCAGCATATCGGCCGACGTATCGACACCGATGACCGATGCTTGCGGCCAGCGATTGACCAGAAGCTCCGTCGAGTTGCCGGGTCCGCAGCCGATGTCGACGACCTTGCGGGCATCGAGAAGCGGAATCTGCGCGAGCAGATCCCGTGCCGGCCTGGTTCGCTCGTCCTCGAACTTCAGATACTGCTGCGCGCTCCAGTCGGCCATTTGAGAGTTCTCCTCAGCGCGTCAGTTTCTTGTATTTCACGCGATGCGGGATGATCGAATCCTGCCCGAGACGACGCATCTTGTCCTTCTCGTAGTCCTGGAAGTTGCCCTCAAACCATTCCACGTGGCTGTCACCTTCGAAAGCGAGCATATGGGTCGCGATACGGTCGAGGAACCAGCGGTCATGGCTGATGATCACGGCGCAACCGGCGAAGTCTTCCAGCGCCTCTTCCAGCGCGCGTAGCGTGTCGACGTCGAGGTCGTTGGTCGGTTCGTCGAGCAGCAGGACGTTGGCGCCGGACTTCAGCATCTTGGCGAGATGCACGCGGTTGCGTTCACCGCCCGACAATGCGCCGACCTTCTTCTGCTGATCGCCGCCCTTGAAGTTGAACGACGAGCAGTAGCCGCGCGAATTGACTTCCTTCTTGCCGAGCAGGATCAGTTCGTTATTGCCCGAGATTTCCTCCCACACGGTCTTCTTGCCGTCGAGCGCATCGCGCGACTGATCGACATAACCGAGATGAACGGTCTCGCCGACGGTGATCGTGCCGCTATCGGGCTTCTCCTGGCCGGTGATCATCTTGAACAGCGTCGTCTTGCCGGCACCGTTGGCGCCGATGACGCCGACGATACCGCCGGGCGGCAGCTTGAAGGTCAGATCGTCGATCAGCACGCGATCACCATAGGCCTTGGTGAGGCCTTCGAAGTCGACGACGTTGTCGCCGAGGCGCTCGGCCACCGGAATGGTGATCTGCGCACCCTGGGTCTGCTTCTCGCTGGCCTTCTTGAGCAGCTCGTCATAGCGCTGGTAGCGCGCCTTCGACTTGGCCTGACGGGCCTTGGGCGACGAGGCGATCCACTCCTGCTCGCGTTCCAGCGTCTTCTGATGGGCTGCGTCCTCGCGGCCTTCCTGTGCCAGACGCTTCTGCTTCTGCACCAGCCAGGACGAGTAGTTGCCCTCGTAGGGAATGCCGCGGCCGCGATCGAGTTCGAGAATCCAGGACGTCACGTTGTCGAGGAAGTAGCGATCGTGGGTCACGATCAGGATCGCGCCGGGATAGTTGCGCAGATGGCCTTCCAGCCATGAGACGGACTCGGCGTCGAGATGGTTGGTCGGTTCGTCGAGCAGCAGCAGTTCGGGTGCATCGAGCAGCAGCTTGCAGAGCGCGACGCGGCGGCGTTCACCACCGGAGAGCTTGGTGACGTCGGCATCGTCAGGCGGACAACGCAGCGCGTCCATCGCCTGGTCAACCTTGCTGTCGAGATCCCAGAGGCCTTGCGCCTCGATCTCGTCCTGCAGCTTGGTCATCTCGTCGGCGGTCTCTTCCGAGTAGTTCATCGCCAGCTCGTTGTAGCGATCGAGAACAGCCTTCTGCTTGGCGACGCCAAGCATGACGTTCTCGCGGACGTTCAAAGACGCATCGAGCTGCGGTTCCTGTTCGAGATAGCCGACGCGCGCGCCCTGCGCGACCCAGGCCTCGCCGGTGTATTCCTTGTCGAGGCCCGCCATGATCTTGAGCAGCGTCGACTTACCAGCGCCGTTGACACCGAGCACGCCGATCTTGGCGTCCGGGTAGAACGACAAATGGACGTTATCCAGCACCTTGCGGGTCGGATAGGCCTTGGTCAGACCCTGCATGAAGTAGACGAATTGGCGAGCCATCGTGATCCTTGAAAACCGTCGCGGGCGTGAAAAATGGGTTGTCGCTGATGTAGCGGCGTGGCCCCGAAAGGGCAACCGGGGGTCTTAAGGATTTGGTAACTCTGCACTTCTTCGAGGCAGCCGTTGTGACAATTAAAACCGCTTTTTAACGACTTCCGCCAAGAGTGCTCCCAGGGCGATCAATCATGCCCCTCGCGACTGAAGTCGCGGGCAGACAGGCGGAGCCTCGTCATGGCGATCACTACATCAGTCCCCTCTCCAGCCGCCGCCGAAACCCGCGCGGCGCGCCCAGGCCTACTCCACGAAATCCGGACGTTCTGGCAGCTGTTCTTCGTCGCCGCCTTCGATCCTTACCGGCCCGAGCAGCATTACATGCGCGGCCCGGGCCCCGCCTGTCGCGCCAAGGACCCGTCCGCGCCGGTCCCGCCCTCACATTAAGCTGATCGCACTGCCGCCGACGATGCAGACGCTTGCGCACGCCCGCGAGGCGCGCAATGTGTCCATCCCCTGACGGCTTCAACACCGTCATCACCACACCGGATGGACGATCCCATGACGCGGCTGCGCTGTGCAATTCTCGACGACTATCAGAACGTGGCCCTGACGCTTGGTGACTGGAGCGCACTCGCCGACCGCATTGAGATCACCGTCTTCGACAAGCCGTTCGCCTCAGCGGACGAAGCGGCTGCAGCGCTGAAGGATTTCGAAATCATCTGCGCCATGCGCGAGCGGACGCCGTTTCCCCGCGCGATGTTCGAGGCGCTGCCGAAACTCAAGCTGCTGATCACTTCCGGCATGCGCAATGCCGCGATCGATTTCGAGGCCGCGAAGGCTCATGACGTCACCGTCTGCGGTACCGCGATGGTGGGCAATCCGACGGCCGGCCTGACCATCGGCCTGATGCTGGAACTGACCCGCAAGATCGGCTTTGAAAACGCACGCATGAAGGCCGGCAAGCCCTGGCAGGTTACCGTCGGCGAGGACATCGAAGGCAAGACGCTGGGAATCATTGGCCTCGGCAAGCTCGGCAGCCAGGTCGCCGGCATCGGCCGCGCGCTTGGGATGAAGACCATTGCCTGGAGCACCAATCTGACGCCCGAGGCCTGCGAAAAAGCCGGCGTGACCTATGCCACCAAAGAAGAACTGTTCGCTCAGGCCGACATCATTACGATCCACCTCGTGCTGAGTGATCGCTCACGCGGATTGGTGTCACGGGTGGATCTCGCGCGGATGAAACCGACAGCCTATCTCATCAACACAGCACGCGGCCCGATCGTGGATGAAGTCGCGCTGCTCGAGACCTTGCAGGCCGGGAAAATTGCCGGTGCAGGTATCGACACCTATTCCCATGAACCGCTGCCGCTCGACAGCCCGCTGCGCAAGCTCGACAATGTCGTGATCACGCCGCATCTCGGTTATGTCACCGCGGAAAACTACGAGCGGATCTATGCGGAGATGATCGAGGGCATCGGCGGCTGGTTGAACAGCGCCCCCGTCCGCAAGCTCAACTGACGCAAGCGCTCACAGCGCAAAAGAAAACGGGCGCCGTGTGATCACACGGCGCCCGTTTTCTCGAAATCAGCTGAAAGAAATCAGCGAATGCTGACCGGGGCCGGTAGCGGCTGAACCGATGTCGGCTGGGTACCGGGCAGCGGCGCCGGCGCGGCGCTGGCGCTCGGACCGGGCACGGGCTGCGCGGAGGCGGTCGTTGCCGGAGCCTTGCCTGGCATCACCACCACGCGGGTGCCGACCTTGACGCGCTCGAACAGATCCGAGACGTCGTCGTTGAGCATGCCGAAGCAGCCCGACGACACGGACTTGCCGATAGTCGACGGCTGGTTGGTGCCGTGAATACGATAGACCGTCGAGCCGAGATACATCGCGCGGGCACCGAGCGGATTACCTTCGCCACCCGCCATAAAGCGCGGCAGATAGGGCTGACGCTCGATCATCTCGGTCGGCGGATGCCAATCCGGCCACTCCGCCTTGCGAGTGATCTTCTGCACACCGTTCCAGGTGAAACCATCGCGGCCGACACGGACGCCATAGCGCATCGCGCGGTTGTTGCCGAGCACATAGTACAAATAGAAGTTCGGCGTATCGACGACGATGGTGCCCGCAGGCTCCTTCGTCACGAAATTCACTTCCTGCCGGCGGAACTGCGGCGGCAACTGCGCCGGACCGGTTTCCGGCTGATCTTCCGGAGGCAATGAAGCCACCATCACGGAGCTGCCATTGGCGCCCAGACCCTGTCCCTGCACCGAGCCGGTCACAGGGGCACCCTGCCCGCCCATGCCTTCAGGCGGACGCATTGCGCCATCGCCATTGCCGCGGTTCGAATACACCACCGGCGGCGCCATCGGGCGGCCGTAACGCGGGTCGTCCGGCGACATCACCGGGCCCTGCGGCATGGCGCGATCGGAATAAACCGGGGCAGCACCAGCAGGGCGACCGTAGCGCGGATCATCCGGAGACATCACCGGGCTCTGGGGCGCAATTCCGGGCGCGGACAGCCCCGTCATCGGCCGGCCACCGCGAGAGGGCGGCGCGTCATCTTCGTCGAGCGCATCAAAATCCGGCATGGCGTCCAGTGCGCGATCGGCGCGTGAATTGGCCGGATAGCCGCCCGGGGGATAGTTGGGGTCGGCCGGAATCGAGTAGCCGCTTGGCATGCCCACAGGATAGCCCTGCGCGACCGCGAGCGAATGACCCGCGACGCTACCGAGAGCCACGGTCGCCAATGTCGTCAAAACACGCTTGATCATCATTGCCCTTGTATAAGCTCAAGCAAAAACCGGAACATGCTGTGAGATCGCGCAGGATAGCGGCGCATTCAAGACAATTCCGGAAAAAAGCTTCCCATTTCGGTCATATTCGCGAGATCGCACGCCGGCGTGGCTATCTTGCCTCACCCCCGCTGAAATCACTGCTCAGGAATGCGTCCTCAGTTGTGCATCTCACTTTTTAACAAACGGTTCCTGAGGCCGTGCGTTATCCTCAAACGGTCCTGATTCGCGACGCTTTGGCGGCAGCCGATTCTGCGGAACGGGCCGCTTCCAGTGTTGTCACCGCGTCCCCGTCGTTCGAAAGCCTTCCACGGTCTGTCCGAAGGCGGAACTGCCATTCATGCTTCCGGGTTTCCGATTTCTGTTCGCAGCCGTCCTGCTCACAGTCTCGTTGGTGGTCTTCGGCCTTGGTGCCGCAGCCCTGCTGCGCTCTGCCCATCAGGAATTCGCGACCATTCCGACCAGGCGCGCGGCGCCGACCGTCTTTGCGCAGCCGCCCGTCGAAGCTCCGCCGACATTGGCCATGCTGCGCGTCGAGGCAGCAGCCCCCACCCCTGAGACTGTCGCGCCACCAGCGGTCTCCGTAACCTCGGCGGCAGAACAAGAGCCCCCCATCGCGGCTCCTGCGGAGCCGGAAAAGATCGCCTTACCCGAGACCGCCGCACCCCCGTCGACGCCGGCCACAGCGGCTGTCGAGATTACTGCCCCGGTGGCGGCGACGCCGAAGCCTGAAGTTGCAGCGAAGTCGGAAACAACGAAGATCGAAGAGCGGGAACCTCTAACGACGGTTGCCGTCGCACCAGCGACCTTCGTCGAACCAGTCGCTGCCCCTCCTCCCGAGGCTGCCACCGTTCCTGCACCAGCCGCCGCCGCAGAGGTTGTAGCGGGGTCACAGCCGACGGCGACGCTGACCGATGACGACGCAAAATTGTCTTCGACGAAAATTGCGACGCTGGGCGGACCGCCCGTCGATACCGAGTCGGTTCCACTGCCGAAAGCGAAGCCTGCTGCAGAACCCGCCAAGAAGATCGTGAAGAAGCGCATCGTCGTCAAAAAGCGGCGTGTGGCCGCCAGGCCTATGGCGGCCGCTGCACCACAGCCAACCGACCCGTTCGGATTGCCGGTCGCGCGCTGACCTCGACCCCGGTTACGCCGGTCCGGTCTCGACGGGCGGACCGTCGGGCTGCCCCCATTCCGACCACGAGCCGTCATAGAGCGCTGAACCGCGCACGCCGAGACGATAAAGCGCCAGCGTCAACACCGCCGCAGATACGCCCGAGCCACATGTGGTGACGATGGGCTTGTCCAGATCGAGCCCCGTGCCGGTGAAGGCTTCGCGCAATTCTTCGAGCGGCTTCATCGTGCCGGTCGCGGCGTCGAACAACAGGTTGTAAGGCAGGTTGCGACTGGCGGGGATGTGACCGGAGCGAATGCCCGCGCGCGGTTCAGGGACACTTCCCTCGAAGCGATTGGCGGCACGCGCATCGATCAATTGCTCCTTGCGCGAATCCAGATTGGCAACGACCTGCGCCTTGCTGCGGACGTACGACTTGTCGAGCGTGGCGCTGAACGTGCCAGTCTTCGGTGACGACTTTCCGGTTTCCGTCGCACGGCCTTCGGCCTTCCACTTCTTCAGCCCGCCATCGAGCACCTTCACATTGGCGTGGCCGTAAGAGAGGAACATCCACCACGCCCGCGGCGCCGCGACCCAGCCACCCGCATCATAGGCGACGACCGTATCATCGGAGGAAATGCCGAGCGCACCGACATCGCGCGCAAACTGGTCGGCAGCCGGATACATGTGCGGCAGCGACACAGAGTGATCGGAGACCGCATCGACATCGAAGAACACAGCGCTGGGAATGTGTGCCGCCAGATAATCATCAACCGGCAGCGGCAGCACGCCTGGCATCTTGAACGACGCATCGATGACCTTCACCTTGGGATCGCCGAGATGCGCGGCGAGCCATTCGGTCGAGACGAGAGGATCTGTGGATGTCATGCTGTTTCTTTCTTCTGTCATTCCGGGACGCGCTCTTGCGCAGACCCGAAATCTCGCGGTGTTAAGCTATCTCCAGATTCCGGGTTCGCCCGCAGCTATCGCTACGCGCGCCCCGGAATGACGACAAATATCGACTACTTCGACGCCTTCGGCTCGACCTTCTCGACCGCGCCGCCTGCATTGCGCCAGGCGGTGAAGCCACCGCCCAGATGCGCCACCGGCTTCAAGCCCATATCGGCCGCGGTCTTGGCAGCCAGCGCCGAGCGCCAGCCACTGGCGCAATGGAAGATGAACTTCTTGTCTTCCTGAAAGATTGGCTTGCCATAGGGGCTTTCGGGATCGATCCAGAACTCTAGCATGCCCCGGGTGCAGGAGAACGAGCCGGGGATCTTGCCTTCGCGTTCGATCTCGCGGGGATCGCGGATATCAACGATAACCACATCCGGGCTTTCCGCCGCTTTCATCACATCTTCGACGCTCATGGTCTCGATCTGCGCGTTAGCTTCGTCGAGCAGCGCCTTGTAGCCGCGGGTAATCGTCTGCGTCATGCTTTTCGCACCAGTTCCTTCATTGCACCTTCGAGACCTTCAATCGTCAGCGGATACATCCGTTCCGAGAACAGCCGGCGAATGATGGTCGTGGACTCCGAGTAGTCCCAGTGCCGCTTGGCGACGGGATTGAGCCACACCGCATTCGGATAGGTCTGCGTGATGCGCTCCAGCCAGACCGAGCCGGACTCTTCGTTCACATGTTCGACCGAACCGCCGGGCACCATGATCTCGTAAGGCGACATCGAGGCGTCGCCGACGAACACGATCTTGTAGTCATGGGCATATTTGTGCAGCACGTCCCAAGTCGGCGTGCGGTCCGTGAAGCGGCGTTTGTTCTGCTTCCACACGCCTTCATAGAGGCAGTTGTGGAAGTAGAAATACTCCATGTGCTTGAATTCGCTCTTCGCCGCCGAAAACAATTCCTCGACCTGCTCGATATGCGAATCCATGGATCCGCCGATATCGAAGAACACCAGCACCTTGACCGCATTGCGCCGTTCCGGCCGCATATGGACGTCGAGATAGCCGTGATTGGCGGTCTCCCGAATCGTGGTGTCGAGATCGAGTTCATCCGGCGCACCGGTGCGGGCAAACTTGCGCAGACGGCGCAGCGCCACCTTGATATTGCGGATGCCAAGCTCGACATTGCCATCGAGATCCTTGAACTCGCGCTTGTCCCAGACCTTCACCGCGCGCCGGTGGCGGCTTTTCTCCTGCCCGATACGGATGCCTTCGGGATTGTAGCCTTCGGCGCCAAACGGTGAGGTCCCGGCGGTGCCGATCCATTTGTTGCCGCCCTGATGGCGTTCCTTCTGCTCTTCAAGGCGCTTCCGCAGAGTTTCCATGAGCTTGTCCCAGCCCATGGCCTCGATCTGCTTCTTCTCTTCCTCGGTAAGATATTTCTCGGCGAGCTTCTTCAGCCACTCGGCGGGAATCTCCGCCTTTTCCATGGCGTCGAGCAGGCTCTCAAGCCCCTTGAAGACCGTGCCGAACACCCGATCGAACTTGTCGAGATTGCGCTCGTCCTTCACCAGCGCTGCACGGGACAAATAATAGAAATTCTCCACCGACTGATCAGCGAGGTCGGCGTCGAGCGCCTCCATCAGCGTGAGATATTCGCGCAGGGTCACCGGGACCTGTGCATCGCGCAGCGATGTGAAGAATTGCAAGAACATGATTGACAGATTGCCCGACCACCCGCGTCCGTCAAGGGCCGGATGTGGTAGAAGCCTACACAGCTCCGTGGCTCGCCATCGCGGCGCACATCCGAAATAAGCGAGATTTGTCAGTCAAACTGGGGCGAATTCCGCTCCGCGGCATGGTGAAGCAATCGTTGTCAGATTGCAGGTATTTGTTTCAACAATTCCGGCGTCAGTAACCACGCAGCGCGGTGTCCCGCCATCGGCGGGCATTCTTAGCTATCGTGAAAGCAACGACGGCCATGGTGATGGCCTGTTTTGCTGTCAACATTGAAACGAATGACCGTACCCACGACACTGACCAGCAGTTCGCCGAGCCGACTCTCCGCGCCGGGTGTGATCGTCACGCTGTTCGTGCTGGCGATGAGCGCGTGCGTGCTCGGGCTTGTCGTCTGGAAGGCGCTCGATGCCCGCCAGACCGTATTGGCGCAAAGCGAAACCGACAGTCGAAACCTCGCACATTCGCTGGTCGAACATGCTTCGCGCTCGATACAGGCCATCGACATCGCCATGAGCGGGATGGCGGATCTGCTGAAGTACCAAAACCCGCAGCCGGATCGCTTCAACACGTTTCTGGCCAACACGGCGAATGCACTGCCACAGCTGCGCGAAATCGGTGTATTCGATACGCTTGGGAACTGGCGCTATTCCTCGCTGCCGGAAACGCCAACGCACAATAACTCCGACCGCGACTATTTCATTTATCATCGCGACCACACCGACTCCAATATCAGGATCAACGCCCCCATCACGTCGCGGCTAACCGGCCGTACATCAATCATCCTGTCGAAGCGGATCGACGGCCCCGACGGCAGCTTCAAAGGTGTACTGACGGGCGCGATCGACAACCAGTACTTCAGCGATTTCTACAAAACATTCCAGATCGGCGAGAGCGGCGGCATCAGCCTGATCCGAAGCGACGGCATACTGCTGATTCACTGGCCATCGATGGAAGTTGGGAAGGACCTCTCCGGAACTCAGCTCATTCAGACCCGTCTGAAACAGAGTCTGGCAGGCTTCTACAAGATCGATTCGCCGTTCGACGGCATCACCAAATATTTCAGCTACGAGCAAACCACGCAGTATCCGCTGATCGTCACAGTCGCGATTCCGGAAGATCAGGTGTTGGCGATATGGAAGAGCAATCTGCTCTCCGACGTTATCGTTGCTTCAGTCCTGCTCTGCACCGTGATCCTGCTCGCCGCCCTGCTATCGACCCAGTTTCGCTTCCGGCTCAACATGGAACACGCGCTCCGCGAGCGCGAGTCCCGCTATCGCCTGCTCGCCGACAACATCGCCGATGTTATTATCCTGCTCGATCGCTTTGGAAATATCGTCTTCGTCTCGCATTCGGTCGAATTCGTTTTGGGGCATAATCCGAAAGATCTGCTCGGGCGCTCCTGCTTCGAACTGGTGCACCCCGAGGATGTGGAAGCCGTGAAGGCGGCCAGCGCGCAATTGAAAGATCTCACAGCGAACCGCACCGTGATTTTTCGAACTTATCGTGACGACCATTCACTCGCTTGGGTGGAGGTTAACTTCAAACTGGCCACCCGCGAGATCGATCGCGACAAGGTCGAAATCGTAGGCGTGCTGCGCGACGTCACCCTTCGAAAAAGCATGCAGGACGAGTTGACGTCGTTGAATACAAAGCTCGCAGAACTCGCGACCACTGACGGGCTGACGGGGCTCGCCAACCGCCGCACACTCGACGGCTTTCTGCGCCGCGTCTTTGAGCAGCACGACGAGATGTCGGTGCTTTTGATCGATGTCGACAACTTCAAGGGCTATAATGACAGCAACGGCCACCAGGCCGGCGACGAATGCCTCAAACGCGTCGCGGCCGTCATTGCCGATGCCACGATCAATACGCCGGCATTGTCCGCACGTTATGGCGGCGAGGAGTTCGCCATCGTTTTGCCGGACGTATCCGAGGCCGATGCGATCACTATCGCGGAAGCCCTGCGTCTTCGAGTCAGGGCATTGGAGATTCCAAATATGGCATCAACCCGTGGCCACCTGTCGATCAGCGTCGGCGTCGCTAGCCGGAACAGCCTGACCTCGAACGAAGCCGTCCTGGTCGGCGAGGCCGATCTGGCGCTTTACGAGGCCAAACGACGTGGTCGAGATTGCGTTGTCGCCAATTCGGCGCTGCAACGCGAATATTTCAGCGCGGGCTTTTCTCACAACGGCTGATCCGCCAATTGCCGCCAGACCGCCCGGCTTTTCCCCGCCATGATATGTTCTTCGTCATCGCAAAAGGTCCCGCGAAGTGCCCGGAATGGTGGCTGGACCTGACCAATAATTCAATTAAACTTCGCCCGGAAACGTGCCGGCTGGCCAAATTGGCCGACGGCTGATGATCACAACAGGAATGGCGCGTCACTTGATGTCGCCCGCGAAGGATTGATCCATGGGAATTCTCGCAGCATTGCTGATCGGTGCCATTGCCGGCTGGTTGGCCGGGTTGATCGTTCGTGGTGCCGGCTTCGGCCTGCTCGGCAATATCGTAATCGGCATCATCGGCGCACTGGTCGCTGGTTGGCTGCTGCCGCGATTGGGTGTGAGCCTTGGCGTCGGGGCGATCCGCGACATCATCAACGCCACCATCGGCGCGGTGATCGTGCTCGTCATCCTGTCGCTGATCCGGCGCTAACGTCGCATCCCCTCACTCTGCGATCGCCTACCGCGATTCCCATCATTTTCGGCGGCGCGCGTCCGCGCGACAAGAAGAACAAGGCAAAGTCTCCATGAAATTTACCGGCACCGAAAACTATGTCGCGACCGATGATCTCAAGGTCGCGGTCAATGCCGCTATCGTGCTCGAACGCCCGCTGCTGGTGAAGGGCGAGCCGGGCACTGGCAAGACCGTACTGGCCGAAGAAGTCGCCAAGGCGCTGGGCGCACCGCTGCTGACCTGGCACATCAAGTCGACCACAAAGGCGCAGCAGGGCCTGTACGAATACGATGCCGTCTCGCGCCTGCGCGACAGCCAGCTCGGCGATCCCCGCGTCTCGGATATCGGCAACTACATCAAGCGCGGCAAGCTGTGGGAAGCTTTCACCCATGCAGAGCGACCGGTGCTGCTGATCGACGAAATCGACAAGGCTGACATCGAATTCCCGAACGACCTTCTGCTCGAGCTCGACCGCATGGAATTCCATGTTTACGAGACCGGCGAGACCATCAAGGCGGCAAAGCGCCCGATCGTGATGATCACATCGAACAACGAGAAGGAATTGCCCGACGCGTTTCTGCGCCGTTGCTTCTTCCACTACATCAAGTTCCCCGACATCGACACCATGAACCAGATCGTCGAGGTCCACTTCCCCGGCATCAAGCATCGCCTCGTCGCCGAAGCGATGCGTATTTTCTTCGAGGTGCGCGATGTGCCCGGCCTCAAGAAGAAGCCATCGACGTCGGAACTGCTCGACTGGCTGAAGCTGCTGGTCAATGAGGATATGTCGCCGGAGATGCTGCGGGAGCGCGACCCGCGCAAGCTGATTCCGCCGCTGCACGGCGCGCTGCTGAAGAACGAGCAGGACGTGCACCTGTTCGAGCGGCTGGCGTTTTTGAACAGACGGGAAGTCTGATCCCACCATCGAGGTATACAGCCTTCACGAAAAACCGCCCTCAGGGGCGGTTTTTTAATACCTATTCCAGAGATATTTTCCAATTTCAGTATACATAAACTGGTTCTAATCCCCGTTCTATTGAGATATCGTCCCTTCAAACGCCATCCCTGTATACAAACAGGACTCAAGAACTGCGCCACGGAGGAATACGATGCCCGCTTCATTCCCGCTGAACGCCTGGTACGCCGCCGCCTGGGATGCCGACATCAAGCACCAGCTTTTTCCGCGCACGATCTGCGGCAAGCATGTGGTGATCTATCGACGCTCCGATGGCGGCGTCAGCGCGCTGGAGGATGCCTGCTGGCACCGGCTGGTGCCGCTGTCCAAGGGACGTCTCGAGGGCGACACGGTGGTCTGCGGCTATCACGGCCTGAAATACAACGCGCAAGGCCGCTGCACCTTTATGCCCTCGCAGGAGACCATCAATCCCTCCGCCTGCGTGCGCTCCTATCCCGTGGTCGAGCGGCATCGCTTCATCTGGCTGTGGATGGGCGACCCGGCGCTGGCAGATCCGGCACTAGTGCCGGACATGCACTGGAATGACGATCCGGAATGGGCCGGCGACGGCAAGACGATTCACGCGAAGTGCGACTACCGCCTCGTGGTCGACAATCTGATGGATCTCACCCACGAGACCTTCGTGCACGGCTCCAGCATCGGTCAGGACGACGTCGCTGAATCTCCTTTCGATGTTACCCATGGCGACAAGACCGTCACCGTGACGCGCTGGATGAAGGGCATCGAAGCGCCGCCATTCTGGGCCGCGCAGTTGCGCAAGCCTGGCCCCGTCGATCGCTGGCAGATCATCCACTTCCAGGCGCCGAGCACGGTGAATATCGACGTCGGCGTCGCACCGGCCGGAACCGGCGCACCGGAAGGCGATCGCTCGCAGGGCGTCAACGGCTTCGTGCTCAACACCATGACGCCGGAAACCGAGACCACCTGCCACTATTTCTGGGCCTTTGTACGCAACCACCGCATCACCGAACAGAAGATCACCACGGAAATCCGCGAAGGCGTCGCGGGTATTTTCCGCGAGGACGAGATCATTCTCGAAGCGCAGCAGAAGGCGATGACCGAGAATCCGGACCGCGTATTTTACAACCTCAATATCGATGCCGGTGCCATGTGGTGCCGACGGGTGATCGACCGCATGGTGGCAAAGGAAACTACGCCACCCAAACTGCAGGCGGCAGAGTAAAATCATGAGCGAACGCGATACCGAACGCTCCGTCTCGCAGACCGTGCGTGCGCAGCTCGCACTGCGCGACATGATCCTGTCCGGCACGCTGCGCCCGGGCGAGCGCATCAGCGAATTGCAGGCTGTGGAAATCACCGGCGTCTCGCGCACGCCGGTGCGCCTCGCACTGGTGCGTCTGGAAGATGAGGGTCTGCTGCAGGCGATCCCCTCCGGCGGCTTCATGGTGAAGGCGTTTTCCGAGCGCGACATTCTCGACTCCATCGAACTGCGCGGTACGCTGGAAGGCCTCGCAGCCCGCTTCGCCGCCGAGCGCGGCGCCAGCGCCCGCAACCTTGAACCACTGAAAGAATGTCTGTCGGATCTGGATCAACTGGTGCGGCAGGATCCGATCTCCGTGGAAGCCTTCTCTGCCTATGTCACCATGAACGCCCGTTTCCATGCGCTGCTGACCGATCTCTCCGGCAGCGCGCCGGTGATCCGGCAGATAGATCGTGTTTCGGCGATGCCCTTTGCCTCGCCCAGCGCCTTCGTGATGGCGCAGTCAGCGCTGCCGGAAGCGCACAACATCCTGCTGATCGGCCAGGAACATCACCGCATCGTCGTCGACGCCATCGAGAATCGCGAAGGTGCGCGCGCCGAGGCGATCATGCGTGAGCACGCGCGGCTTGCCGTGCGCAATCTGCGGCTGGCACTGCGCAATCGCAATCATCTCGACCTGCTGCCTGCACTGGCATTGCTGACCTCGACACCGGCGGATTGACGGAGACCTTCATGCGTTTTGCAGAACACTGGATGGGATGCCGCGTCGAGGCCACGCGCAATGTGGCGCCGAACATTCGCGAGATCACACTGAAGCCGGATACACCGCTGCCGTCCTACCCTCTCGGCAGCCATATTAATGTCAGCCTCCTGATCGACGGCCAGCCACAGACGCGATCCTATTCGCTGGTGGGAGGACGCAGCAACGAGTTGCTGCGTATCGCTGTGCGGCTGGCACCGGATAGCCGCGGCGGCTCCAAAGCCATGTGGGCACTGCAAGTCGGCGCGCGGCTGGAGATCTCCAGCCCGTCATCGCTCTACGACATCGACTGGAATCGTGGGACATACTGCCTGATCGCCGGCGGCATCGGCATCACCCCGATCACCGGCATTGCCGCAGCGCTCCACAGCAAAGCCATCGATCTGCAGCTACACTATGCAGTGAAGGCTCGCAGCGAAGCCGCCTATCTCGATGAACTATCGACGTTGCTCGGCGACCGCCTGACGGTGCACGCCAGCCATGAAGGTGCTCGACTGGATTTCACCGCGACCTTTGGCGCCCTGCCTCCCGATGCCATCGTCATCCTCTGTGGCCCGATGCGCATGTTGGAAGCGGCCCGGCGCGAATGGAACGCCGCCGGACGCGCGCCCGCTGATCTGCGCTATGAAACATTCGGCTCCAGTGGTCTCCTGCCGACCACGGAATTCCGCGTCCGGCTGAAGGATAGCGGTGCCGAGATCGTGGTGCCGCAAAGCCGCTCGATGCTAGCAGCGCTCAACGAGGCCGGCTTCGAGGTGATGTCGGACTGCGAACGCGGCGAATGCGGCGTCTGCGCCATCGATGTCCTCGCCATCGACGGCGAAATCGATCATCGCGACGTGTTCTTCAGCGATCACCAAAAGAGCGGCAATACGAAGATCTGTCCCTGCGTCTCGCGCGTCGTCGGCACGGTGACGGTGGATACGTTGTATCAGCCGGACGCTGTCTGACCGTCAGCGTTCACCGCGCAGCGACGCAATCATCGAAATGATCGCGAGCACGATGACCACGGCGCCATAGACATAGGCCACGACGGCCAGTCCGGCATATGGCACAGCCACACCTGCAGCGAGTGCCGGCAGGCTGAAGGCCAGATAGGACAACACATAGAACGCCGCCAGCAAACCGGCGCGCTGATGCGCCTCGGCGGTCGGCAGCAGCGTGCTCAGCGAGCCGGCGAAGGACGCGCCGAAGCCGAAACCTGCGATCACCGAACCGGCAAACAGCATCGCAACGCTGTGCTGCCAGATGCCGAGCAGCGAGACGAAGACGCCCAGCGACAGCGCGGCCGTGCCAATCACCAGCAACCGCTGCGCCGGAAGCTGCCGAAGGGCGGCCACGGTCAGTGCTGCAGCCAGCATCAGGGTCGCGACCACGACGCCCCCGACCCAAGGCGCGGAGACGCCCATCGTTGTTGCGACCACCGTGGGCATCAAGGACAGACTGAAGCCGCCCAACGCCCATGTGGCGACGGTGGCCGGTGCAACGCGCAGCAGCGCGGCGCGCGATTGGCTGGGCACGCGCACATGCGGCCGCAGCGAGGCCAGCGCTCCCGATTTGCGCGACACGGTCTCGGGCATCACGAACAGCAGCACAATCATCACAGCCGTCAGCGCGAATAGAACCTCATAAACCAGATGCAGCGGATCGGGCGCGAAGGTGACGAGCGCCGCCGCGCCGAGCGCGCCGACCATCAGGCCAAGAAAGGCGGTCACGCTGTTGAGGAGCGGTCCACGCTTGCGGTCAGTATCGAGGATCGCAGCACCCAATGCCGTTGTCGCCGTGCCGACGCACAGGCCCTGCACGGCACGCGCGAGGATCAATTGCCCGACATCACTGGCATAGGAGAACAGCACCATTGCGATAGCATTCAGCAACAGACCGCCGAGAATGACCGGACGGCGTCCGACATAATCGGACAGGCCGCCGACTGTCAGCAGCGCGGCCAGCAGGCTGATCGCATAGACCGCAAACACCAGCGTGATCATCAGCGGCGAGAGGTGCATCGACTGTTGGTAGAGCCGGTACAGCGGCGTCACCGCGCTGCTGCTGGCCGCGACCAGCGCGGCCCCGGCAAAACTGAATGCCGTCATGGCCGATGGCTTCAACACCCAACCGGTTCTGGCTGGTGATGCTTGAGCATTGGAAACACACGTCTTTTCGGCACTGCCTTGCATAGCTCATTCCTAAAAGCTAAGTAATTGCATTAGGCATCTAGGTCGCCCGAGAGCTTAATGCAAATATTTTGCGTTAAGAATCTCAGTTTTTTGCACATGTGCGACCGTGGGAGACCGATGTGACGGTGAAGGAACGAGTCCGGATTGGTGGGCGCAGCGCGCGGATACAGAGCGCCGTGCATGATGCTGTCCGCAAATTGGGGGCTCTTTCCACCCGAAACCAGATCACCGTGCCGCAAATCGCTGCCGAGGCTGGCGTGACGCCGTCGACCATCTATCGGCGCTGGGGCGATCTCTCCGCGCTGCTCGCCGACGTCGCCGTGGCGCGGCTGCGGCCGATCGCAGATCCCGACGACACTGGTGCGGTCGAAACCGATCTCCGCGCCTTCATCGAGCAATATGCCGAAGAGATGTCGTCCCCAGTCGGCCAGGCCTTGATGCGGGACGTGTTGTCGGGACTGAAGGAGGGACTGCCCAGCGCCTGCGCGGGCTTCACCTGCGATCACCTCACCACCCTTAACGCACGCGCCAAAGCGCGCGGCGAGACGCCCTTCGACATCGACGAGGTGATTGACCATGTGGTGGCGCCGATCATCTATCGCGCGCTATTCAGCGAACAGATACCGACACCCGATTATTGCAATCGCCTGATTGACCGGATTTATCCGCCAGCCCGCAAGCGACGCACCGCCGTCTGATCGTCAGCGCGGCTTCTCGTCCAGCTGATAGGTCAGATGCGCCTTCACCGTCGGCCATTCGCCGGGCAAGATACTATAGACAACCGTGTCGCGCAGCGTGCCGTTCGGCGCGATCTGATGATTGCGCAGGATGCCGTCCTGCTTGGCGCCGAGCCGCTCGATGGCACGACGGGACTGGTGGTTGAAGAAATGCGTGCGGAATTCCACCGCGATGCAATCCAGCTTCTCGAACGCATGCCCGAGCAACAGGAGCTTGCACTGGGTGTTCAGCGCGGTGCGCTGCACCCACTTGCCATACCATGTCGAGCCGATCTCGACCCGGCGGTTGGCGGCATCGACATTCATATAGGTCGTCATGCCGGCGATCTTGCCGTCGGCATCCTTCACCGTGAATGGCAGCATCGCGCCTGATGCCTGCAGAGCGAGCCGACGGTCAATCTCGGCGCTCATCTTTTCGGGCGTCGGAATCGCCGTGTACCAGATCTTCGAAAGGTCGCCTGACTTGGCGGCCTCGATCAGACCATCGCAGTGATCTTTGGCAAGAGGTTCGAGCCGGGCGTGAGGGCCAGAGAGCGTAACGGGTTCAAGCCACGGCATCGGTCTTCCTTCGTTCTAGACGCGCGATCGGACGCAAAACCGGCTTCCACTTTTGCTGATCGCGCTCGGGCTACTTGTTCAAGAAATTGAGCGGCAAGCCACCGCGCGGCCAATCCATTGCGATCAGCTCGCCCTTGCCCGACAGCGTGATATAGGCCGTCTTCAGCTCGGGGCCGCCAAATGCGATATTCGTGGTGACGCGGTCGCCAGTTTGTATCTGTTCCACCAATTTTCCATCCGGCGCAATCACCGAGATGCAGCCGCTGACCAGCGTTGCGACGCAGACGTTGCCGGAGGCTTCAACCGCGAGAGAATCGAACATCTGATAGCCGCCAAGGCCCGCGATGGGACGGCCGCGCTCGCCGCGATAGATCACCTCGCTCGGCTTCACTTCGCCCGGCGCGCCGACGTCGAAGGCCCACAACCGCGCCGTCGGCGTCTCGGCCACATAGACGGTCTTCTCGTCCGGCGACAGGCCGATGCCGTTGGCCGGCAACATGCCGAAATGCCCTTCGACGACTTCGGTGGCACCCGGCTTCATGTAATAGAACGCGCCGACATCCATGTCGCGATGGCGACGCTTGCCGAGATCGGTGAACCAGAGCCCACCCTGCTTGTCGAACACCAGATCGTTCGGCCCCTTCAGCGGATGCGCACCGCATTTGTCGAACAGGGTTTCGACCTTGCCGTTAGAGAGGTCCACGCGCTGGATCGAGCCGCCGATATATTCATGCGGCTCCGGCGCGCCAGGCATGATGGCGCCGCGCGACGCCGCCCAGCTGAAGCCACCATTGTTGCAGAGATACATCTTGCCGTCCGGACCGAGCGCAGCGCCGTTCGGGCCACCCGGGATTTTCGCGACCACTTCCTTGCGGCCATCGGGCCACACCCGCGTCAGTTGCTGCGCACGGATCTCGACCAGAATGACGGAGCCGTCCGGCATCACCACCGGGCCTTCGGGGAATGCGAGATCGGTGGCGAGGACGCGGATGTTGGGACTGGACATGGAAACTCCCTGACATTTTCTTGGTTTGTTATCGCCCCCTGGGTGGGCGACGCAGCGTGACGAAAGTAGAGCAAACATGTCCGGCGCTGCCAAGCCGCGCAAATGCATGGCCACTTGCGTGGAATTTCCATTCGGCTTTAGCTGCAATCAACGATAACGTGAAAGTCCGAGGAAACCGATGCCGACCGACACCGCAGTTGCGCCTGAAGCCGATGAAGAGGTGCTCTACTCTGTCGCCCATGGCATCGCGACCGTCACGCTCAATCGCCCGCAACGGTTGAACACGATCTCACGCGAGATGCTGTCGCAGCTCAGCGAACTGTTCCTGAAAGCGGACGCTGATCCCGAAGTCCGCGTGGTGATCCTGACGGCCACCGGCCGCGCCTTCTGCGCCGGGCTCGACATGGCCAGCGCCACCAAGGGCACCGGCATCGGCTCCGCCAATGACGCCAACAACAACCGCACCACGCTCGATCTCAAGACCGCGCCCCCGATCGTGATGTTCAACATGGAGAAGCCTACCATATGCGCCATGAATGGCGCCGCTGCCGGCTATGGCATGGACGTCGCGCTCGGCTGCGACATGCGCATCATGGCGGAGAGTGCCAAATTCGCCGCGGCCTTCGTGAAACGTGGCGTGGTGCCTGAATCCGGCGGCACCTGGTTTCTGCCGAGGATGATTGGCTGGGCCAAGGCAGCCGAGCTGATCTTCACAGGCCGCACACTGTCGGCGCGCGAAAGCCTCGAAATGGGCCTTACCAACGAGGTGGTTGATGATGCGGAATTGATGACGCGCGCCAATGCAGTGGCGGCCGAGATTGCCGCCAATGCGCCGCTCGCAGTGCAGGCTGCCAAACGCATGATGCGCTCAGGTCTGTCCGAGAGCTTTGGCGACCACGTCCATCACGTGTTCCTGCAATTGCTGCCGCTGTTTCGCACAGCGGATTTCCGCGAAGGCATGGCGTCGTTTCTCGAGAAGCGCCCAGCCAAATTCACCGGTGAGTGAGCGCGACGCACAAACATATCGACGCGGTGTTGTGCGCCGCGTCATGCTTTGCTGATTAAGTCAGCTTTCCAACTTCAGGGCTTGGTGCATACTCCCGGCATTCGAGCCGCATCACAAAAACCTGCATAGACGGGCCGATGCGGTTGATCGAGCCACAGGGAGGACACTTGACCATGCAGCATGACTGGAAAGTTCTGCGAGTGACTTTGCTCGCCGGCGTTGTCGTAGCGCTTACGTCCACCGCAAGCCACGCGCAGAAGAAGTACGATACTGGCGCCACCGATACCGAGATCAAGATCGGCAACATCATGCCGTATAGTGGCCCGGCGTCCTCCTACGCGACGATCGGAAAAACCGAGGCTGCCTATTTCAAGATGATCAACGAGAAGGGCGGCATCAATGGCCGCAAGATCACCTTCATCAGCTATGACGACGGCTACAGCCCGCCGAAGACGGTGGAGCAAGCGCGCAAGCTGGTCGAGAATGACGAAGTGCTGTTCATCATGAACCCGCTCGGCACGCCAGGAAATACGGCGATCCAGAAATACATGAACACCAAGAAGGTGCCGCAGCTGTTCGTCTCGACGGGCGCCGCGAAATGGGCCGATCCGAAGAACTTCCCTTGGACCATGGGCTGGCAGCCGAGCTACCAGGCCGAGGCGCGCATCTACGCGCAATACATCATGAAGAATCATCCCGGCAAGAAAGTCGGCGTGCTCTATGCCAATGACGACTTCGGCAAGGATTACATCATCGGACTGCACGAGGGGTTCGGCGATAAGGTCAAAGATTACATCGTCTCCGAGGTGCCTTATGAGACGGCGTCACCAACGGTGGATTCACAGATCGTGCAGATCAAGGCAGCCAATCCGGATGTCTTCATCAACATCGCCACGCCAAAATTCGCTGCACAGGCGATCAAGAAGGTCGGCGAGATGGGCTGGAAGCCCGTTCACATCGTCACCAATGTCTCGGCATCTGTCGGCAGCGTGATGAAGCCCGCGGGCTATGCCAACTCGCAGGACGTGCTCAGCGCGGCCTATATGAAGGATCCCAAGGATCCAACATGGAAGAACGATCCCGGCATGCTGGAATGGTCGGCCTTCATGGACAAGTACTATCCCGAAGGCGACAAGGAAGACGGCGCCACCGTGTTCGGCTACGGCGTCTCGCAGGGTATCGTCCAGGTGCTCAAGCAATGCGGCGACGACCTCACGCGCGAAAACATCATGAAGCAGGCGGCGAGCCTGAACATGGAGATCGGCATCTATCTGCCGGGCACCAAGATCAAGACCAGCCCGACCGACTTCAGCCCGCTGGAGCAACTTCAGATGCAGCGGTTCAAGGGCGAAAGCTGGGAGCTGTTCGGACCGCTGATGTCCGGCGAGAAGAACTCGTAAGCGATACGCTCCGGCGTCCCCTCTCCTGAGCCAGAGGGGACGCACGCGTGCTGAGCCACGCGCTCTCGTTGCTGGCCCGCTCTCCTCAATCGTGCATACTCGACGCAAGCCGCGGCGATCGACGGTCCACTCAGATGGACCGCACCGCGGGCATACAAAACGTTAGAGGAAGCGATGCACAGGACACTGCCCCGCGGGATGACTCTCGCGCTTTCCGCGCTCATGTTCGGCGCGCTGGCCACGCCATCTCACGCGCAGAAGAAATACGATCCCGGCGCCAGCGACACCGAGATCAAGGTCGGCAACATCATGCCCTATAGCGGGCCGGCATCGTCCTATGCCTCGATCGGAAAATCGGAGGCCGCCTATTTCCGGATGATCAACGATCAGGGCGGCATCAACGGCCGCAAGATCAATTTCATCAGCTATGACGATGCCTACTCGCCGCCGAAGACGGTGGAACAGGCGCGCAAGCTGGTCGAGAGCGACGAAGTGCTGCTGCTGTTTAATCCCTTGGGCACCGCGACGAATTCCGCGATCCAGAAATACATGAACATCAAGAAGGTGCCGCATCTGTTCGTATCGTCCGGCGCCTCGAAATGGGCCGACCCAAAGCACTTCCCGTGGACCATGGGCTGGTCGCCCAGCTACCACAATGAGGGGCGCATCTGGGCCGCATGGATCCTGAAGAACCATCCCGATGCCAGGATCGGCGTGCTGTTCCAGAACGACGACATGGGGAAGGACTATTTCAGCGGCGTGCGCGAAGGGCTCGGCGACAAGGCTGACAAGATGATCACGGTACAGGCGAGCTTCGAGACCAGCTCACCGACAGTAGATTCGCAGATCGTCCAGATCAGGACCGCCAATCCCGATGTGTTCCTGAACATCGCCTCGCCGAAATTCGCCGCGCAGGCGATCAAGAAGGTGGCCGAGCTGAACTGGAAACCGGTGCAGATGCTGGTCAACGTGTCGCAATCGGTCGGCTCGGTGATCAAGCCCGCAGGCTTCGACAATGCGCAGGGCGTGATCAGCGCAGCCTATATGAAGGACCCCACCGATCCGCAGTGGAAGGACGATCCGACCATCAAGGAATGGCTTGCCTTCATGGACAAGTATTATCCCGACGGCGACAAGAACGACATCTACACGCTGTACGGCTTCGGCATCGCGCGCACACTGGCACATATTCTCGAACGTTGCGGCGACACGCTCACACGGGAGAACGTGATGAAGCAGGCCACCAGTCTCGACTATGAGGTCGGTATCTTCCTGCCCGGTACCCGCGTCAAGACCAGCCCAACCGACTACAGCCCGCTGCAGCAGTTGCAGATGATGCGTTTCAAGGGCGAACGCTGGGAACTGTTCGGACCCGTGCTGAGCAGCGAGTAGGACGAGAGCGCCCTACTTCGCTGCATCCTTGGCAGGCGCTGGTGCATCCTTGGCCGCCGGCGCGTCTTTCGCGGCAGCTGGAGCTTCCTTCGCAGCCGGCGCCGGCTTCTTCTGCGCCGCCTGCAGCTCCTCCACCGTTTTCTGCAGGGCAACGACGGTAGCCTTCAGCGCCTCGACCTGACGGTTGGTCGCATCAAGCCGCTGTTGCTGATCAAGCCGCAGCTTCCCCAGCGTCTGCTGGAGGAAATTGACGTTGCTTTGCAGGCAGCTGGTGCGGCGCTCCATGGTCTTTTCGACCGTGCAGATCTCGATTCCCGGCACATCCTGCGCCTGCGCCTTGGCGGCGCCCAAAATGGTCAGCAATGTCATCGCTAGGATTGTTCGGCCGCGCATCATTTTCCCCATCATGTCCGTCATGCCGCCAAGACCAAGCGGTGCTGGCGCCCGGCTGTCAACCAGGTGTGATGGAAACGAAGAAGATGTCCGCCCGTTCCTTGGACCGGAGCACCTCATGGCGACGCGTGAACGACGGCTAGCCGAATTCGATGGCCAGGGTGATCCTGAGCCTGATCAGGCGGTGCAAGTGTTGTGCGAGGACCACAGCGGCACCTATCAACTGCCCTTCCCTTGCGTGTTCACGGATGGCGAATGGCGCAATGCCGAGACGGGCAGCATGGTCGAGGCACGCGTGGTCGGATGGCGGCTGTCACGTACATCGTGATGGCCGTGTGCCTGCTTCAGGGGCGGCGGTGCACTGCGCCGACCGGCGCTTATGCGTATAGATAGCCGACAGGCTTGCCCTCGGTCCGCAGGGGGCGAATGTCCTTCTGTGTAATGATCTTGGCCGCCAGGCCGTCGATTTCATCGCGCTGGGTCGGCGTCCAGCTTCGAAGCTGCTCCATGCCCTTCAGAAGGCCAAGCCGAAGGACTTGCGTATTTTCGCCCATCCCGATGAGACTGGTCGAATTCTTGCCCGCCGTCACGACATCACCGGCGGCAAGTTCGAACGTCTTCCCAGCACTATCCACGAATTCGGCCGTGCCGCGAATGACGCGATAGACGACAACCTCACCTCTCGCGAAAGAAGCGGCATCCACGGCCGGCGCTGAACTCTTCGGCAAGAGCGACTTGCCATGCGGATCGGTTGCGATGATATGACCCGTAACAAGATGACCGCTCGGAGCCTCGATGCCAATATCGCGCACATAGACGGGCGCCGCCGACTTGATGCTGTCATCAACCAGCGGCTTGAAGAGCGCATCCAGTGCCAGCGGGTCCTGAAGCCAGAAGCCTGCATCATCCGGGCGATCATGCAGCGCATGGGTCCAGGCCATACGTGGCGTTTCAGCTTCGTTGATCTGATCCGGACCCACGATTGTCGGGTTCGGGAAGGTCGTCGGATCCGTCACGAAGGCTTCGAGAAACTTGCCGGAGTAGCCCATGGAGAGGGGATCGGGCACCACCGTCTGCGGCGTCTTCAGGTTCTCCTCGGTAGACAATCCCGACCAGGTGTAGAACAGCTGACGATGCACGATCGCGCTTTGCAGCATCACTGCGCCAGGGCCGACATTGTAGAAGCGCCCATCGTAATCGAAGGTGAACATGCCCGACGTAACCAGCACGAGCTGGAAGCCGCCTGGTGGCAGGTGGAGATGGAAATCGGTAGGACCAGTATCTTCGCGATAGATCGGCAGATTGGTCGCGACCTCATGGAGCAGGAAAGTTTCGTTGTTGGCGTGAAAGCCCTCATTGGCGCGGCTATAAAGTGCCTGCGGGCGATAAGTCGCCTCGTATGTCGTGTCCTTGTGCCGATCGATCGCTACGAAATCCCCATGATTCAGGCGGAGAGGATCGCCGTTCGGGTGCTTAAGCCCAGGCCATTTGAGGTCGATCGCAGCATGTACATTCATGGGATCCTCCAACGTGTTTAAAAACACCCGGGGACCGAACTGTGATTGGCGTGCAATCGATCGGCAGCCAACGCAATGCGGCTCGCGAGAAATTGCTGCTATGCGAAAATCGCGCCAGCTGGCGTCAAAGGCGTTTTGATACCAATCGCGCTCGTTAGCAGGTGATCTGGCGGCCAAACCGCGCAAATCCCCGGGCAAGCACTACAAATTCTGGATACAAGTTGAGCACGCCGTGCCCGATCCGTGAGCCGGCGGGGCGTTGCCAAACTATCAATCAGTACTCAACCTCGAGCTCTTCGATATCGGTAGGCTCCTGCCTGGCCGCGGCAATCCATTCCTGCATTTCGGGCAGGTTCATCACCATGCTGGCATAGGCTGATAGCTGCGGATCGAGCTTGACGTCATAGGTCGCGAAGCGCGTCACCACCGGCGCATACATGGCGTCCGCCATGCTGCGGGTGCCGAACAGGAAAGGGCCGCCGGACTTCGACAGACACTCGCGCCAGATCGTGCAGATCCGGTCGATATCGGCTTGTGCCCGCGACCAGATCTTGAAGTTCGGAAAA
The DNA here is from genome assembly GCF_052076045.1 of Tardiphaga sp. 20_F10_N6_6. NCBI lineage: Bacteria > Pseudomonadati > Pseudomonadota > Alphaproteobacteria > Hyphomicrobiales > Nitrobacteraceae > Tardiphaga > Tardiphaga sp. 20_F10_N6_6. The sequence goes on along the minus strand of NZ_CP197239.1, from coordinate 6,161,850 downwards.
TGCCCTTTGATGTTGACCGGCAGCGATGCCCGCAATGTCGTGAAGCCGGAATGGATTTCGCCCGAAATTGAGCGGCAATGCGCCCGCAGGATGCGGTCCGCCGGCAATAGCTTAGCTTCCGGCATGATCTCGTTGAGATATTCGGCGATTGCCAGTGTATCCCAGACCACCGCCCCTTCATGGCGCAGGCAGGGCACCAGGATCGATGAGGACAGCAACAGGATCTCGGCCTTGGCGGAGGCATCGTCCGGCGCCGTAACGACTTCGTCGAACTCAAGGCCTGAGAATTTTGTCAGCAGCCACCCTCGCAATGACCACGACGAGTAGTTCTTGCTGCTGATGGTGAGTGTTGCGTTGGCCATGACTTATCCCCTTACGCCCGAACCCAGGCAGCCCGTCAGCCCTCGGGGTAACCGGTTCCCGGCTGCCCATTGCTTGTGCTGCTTTAATTTTATTCAGCAAACCACGTGCCAGTTTTCCAGACGAATTGACTCTTCTCTGGCTTCAATATTGCATAGCAACACAGCAGGGATAGCTCCGGATGATGTCAATGATGTATCAGGCCTACCAGAATCACATGGATCTGACAGCACCTTGGCGCACCGGTGCGTCTGCCGCATTGAAGTACCTCAATCTCGTCCCGGCCGGCACCTCCGAGAAACTGTTCGGTCGCCTCGCGGCAGCACTTGAGCTGATCTCGCGCTCCGCCCTCACCTATCATCGGCCCGAATTCGATATCGGCAAGGTGATGGTCGGTAACAGCGAGCATGAGGTGACGGAAGAAGTCACCTTCAAGACGCCATTCGGATCGCTGCTACACTTCAAGAAAGAGAATGCACCGGAGCAGCCCCGCATGCTGCTGGTGGCGCCAATGTCCGGCCACTTCGCGACGCTGCTGCGCGGCACCGTGAAGACGCTGCTGCAGGATCACGATGTCTATATCACAGACTGGCACAACCCGCGTGACATACCGCTCAATCAGGGCAAGTTCGGCCTCGACGAGTATACCGAGCACCTGATCACATTCATGAATGAGCTCGGCCCGCGTTCGCACATGGTCGCGATTTGCCAGCCGTCCGTGTCGGCGCTGGCTGCAGCAGCTATCATGTCGGAAGACAATCACCCCGCCCGCCCGGCAAGCCTGACACTAATGGCGGGCCCGATCGATACGCGCATTCAGCCGACCAAGGTCAACGAGTTCGCCAAGAGCAAGCCGTTGAAGTGGTTCGAAGAGAACATGATCAACTACGTGCCGTTCCAGTGCAAAGGCGCGTTCCGGCAGGTCTATCCCGGCTTCATTCAGTTGACTGCATTCGTCTCGATGAATCTCGAGCGGCACATCAAGTCACATGTCGATCTCGCCAATCATCTCGCCAAGGGCGAGACCGAGAAGGCGGAAGTCATCAAGACGTTCTATGATGAATATTTCGCCGTGATGGATCTGCCAGGAGAGTTCTATATCGACACCATCCGCGATGTGTTCCAGGAGCATCTGTTGCCGCAAGGCAAGCTGACCTACAAGGGCCGGACCGTGAACTGCGCATCGATCAAGCGCATGGGGCTGATGACGGTCGAGGGCGAGAAGGATGATATCTGCTCGATCGGCCAGACTCTAGCAGCCCAGGATCTCTGCACCGGCGTTCGCGCCTATCGCAAAGTCCATCACATGCAGGCCGGTGTCGGCCACTACGGTGTATTCAGCGGACGCCGTTGGAACAACGAGATCTACCCGCTGCTGCGGGATTTTGTTCACGTGAATTCGTGAAACCCTGCGTTGTATACAAATAGTCGGGCGCTTCACCCAAATTGGTGACGCGGATGTCGCAGGAATAACCTACGTCGATACCGGGAATTGTTTCGCCGCTGCTTCAGCAGCATAGCAGCGGTTTCTTATTACCGCTTCGGCGGACCGTGTATTGACGACTGCACGATTTTTCACCGGACATACTTACGCATCAAGGCCGGCCATCGTGCCGGCCTTTTTCGTGGATTTTTCAGGCGTCCCGGTCCGGGATCAATTGAACTCGCGGCTGGCCCAGAAGCCGAACCAGGTCCACCTGCCGCTCGACGCCAGTTTTCAAGAAGACGGATTTCAGCTGGGTCCGCACGGTATTCAGGCTGACGCTCTGCATTTTCGAGATGGCGGTGACTGAGTTGCCATCGATCAAAAGGCTGGTGATCCGCGCTTCAGCCGGCGTCAAATCGAACAAAGCCTGCAGAAGCTCCGGACCCGGGCTGCGCTGCTGGTGGGTGATCGGCGTCAGGAGCAGGATCGACATAGCGCCCGCAAAAACATCGAGACCAGCCAAACGGAGCGGCAGCACATGCGCGATCAAGGGTGGGCTGTGCTCAGTCCCAGAAATTGGAATTGAACGGCCCGTTTTCGACAGAGATAAGGGCTTGCTCAGCGCCTCGATAAACATGGTCTGAGCGACCTGCGAGGCGAACTGCACCTGATCCTGCGCGCCAATGCCGACAATCGTCGTGCTGGAAATGAACCCAGGATTGGCCGCGATAACGCGCCCCTCCTGACTGACAGCACTCGCGGGAAGGCCAATCATCTGAAGTGTTGCAACCGCCGTACGGGCGCGTTCGAAGCCCAGACGACCGGACAACACCGCCGCACGGGCCAGATGAGGCCGGAGGCCATCCAGTTGATCCGCCACAGCGCGTTCAACCGGCCCCTTGGCATAAGCCTTCTCCACCGAAATCACGAGCGTATCACCGGAGGGAGACCGTACCGAGGTACCGGCGCACCAGCCGAGACCCGCCGGCCGGAGAATGTCCCGATAGAAGCTCTCATTGTCGAGTTCTTCCATCGTGAAACGGTCCAGGTCCGTCAGAAACCACGGCTCGTTTTCCGCGATTAGTCTGGCGCTTCGTGGATTCTTGGTCGCATAGGGACTCTTGGTCCAACGATCGATCCGCTCGCGAATTCTCTCAGATGACGTCCACCGCGGAATGCCAGGCGCGGATGCGAAAATCATCGCACCTTCGGCATCTGCCATCTCCGCCAGGCGATCAAACACCTGCGGCCAACGCTCCGGCAAAACTCCCGCTTCATAAATCTCGTCAACGAGCGTTTCAAAATTCACGGACGTATCCAGCAAAACGGTTTCCGGCGGCTCGCGTCTCGGTCATCACGGTGAGAAAGCAGCACCCATCATGCAACACCGCAGACACCAGACAATTCCCGAGACCATTCGGAAATCTGCGACCACGATGCTGATGTGCGCGAAATGCCACTTTCGCCAGCCGCCGTTCAGGAGGCGAATGGTATTCACCGCCTAACTAGACCGGTCCCGCGCTGCTCGCCAGTGTAAAGCGAGAAGTTTTACGCCAGAGGTGCTTTTGCCGGTGGCAACTCCCGCGGCAAAATCAATGCAGCGACGATCACCAGCGCCGACAAGGCGGCAAAGGCGTGCAACATCATGATGAAGCCACCCTGCTCGTACAACCACGCGACAAGCCCGACCGAGGCTCCCGCTGCGGTAAAGCCAACGAAATAACGCACGGCGTAGGCGCGCGACCGCCACTCCTCGCTTGTATACTTGCCGACGATCGCCTCGTTGACGGTTATCTGCCCGAACAGACCAATGATGATTCCAATCGCGACGACAATCAGTGAGATGTTCGACTGCGACGCTGCGAAATACAGGAACGGCGCGAGCACCAGCGACAATGGAACGCTCACCGCCTTCAGCGAGTGCTTATCGATCAGCTTGCCGATGTTGTACTGGGTTGCCGCGCCGAAGACGTAGACGCAGGCGGCAATAATGCCGAGCAATGCCGGGCTGTCCGTCATGTCGGACAGACGCTCGGCAAACAGTTTTGGCAGCGCGACGGTGATGGCGTTGAAGACGGTGGAGATCGCGACCACCGTGACCAACAGTGCAAGGATCACACGCCACATGTCGGACTTCGCGACGCGCGCTTGCGCCGCAGCCTGTTTGAATCCCGAGCGATCTTCATGTGCGACCTCGCGCATGAAGACAACACCAGCTGCAACAGTGACGAGGCCGGGAATGATGAAGGCCCAGCGCCAGCCGAGGAACTGACCAAGTACGCCGGTGATCAGTGCGGAAGATGCCACGCCGAAATTGCCGAACACGCCGTTAATGCCCATCGCGCTGCCGAGCTTGTCGGCATAGGAGACGATCATCGCCGTGCCGACCGGATGATAGATCGACGCGAATAGGCCAACCGAGAACAGCGCCGCACCAAGCTGCAAAGGCGTCTGCACCAGGCCGACAGCCATCATCGACAGACCGATGCCGTAGAAGAAGATCACCATCATGTGGCGACGGCTCCAGCGGTCCCCGAGCCAGCCAGTCACCAGCGAGCCGGCTCCAAACGCCATGAAGCCCGGCGTCGCATAGGGCAGCAACTCGGTATAGGTCATATTCATGGCCGGACCCATCACGAGCACCGCTGCCGCAAAGATCAGCATCGCGTAGTGGTCGATGAAATGGGCGACATTAACGAGGGTGATGACCCGGCTGGGGACGTTCATGAATCGATTCCTTGGCAACCTTGGAATGCCGTTATATGAGCTTGCTCTAACGGGATGTTGCCAATGAATGTCGCAGAACCGCCAATCCTGGACTTATCGGAGCGACGGCGCCCGGCGACGGACGGTGTCCACATCCTGGCGACGCGCTACCCCAAGGGTATCCGGCTGGACACTCATGCCCATCGCGAGGCGCAACTCGTATTCGCCGCTGCGGGCACTATGCAGGTCACGACTCCAAAGGGCCGCTGGCTGGTGCCACCGGATCGCGCGGTCTGGGTGCCGGCCCACCTGCCCCACGCCATCGACGTTCTGGCCGACATCGAGATGCGCTCGCTGTATTTCAACGTCGATTGGCTGGCGCGGGATCGACGCAATGGCGATCTCGCAGCGGAGTTCGTGGTTCGCGTGTCGCGCCTGTTGCACGAGTCGATCCTGGCGCTGTTCGATGGGCGCGATGACGTCGCACGGAATCGGTTGTTGATCGAGATTGCCATGCTCGAACTGCATCAGGCAGGCGATCCCGCGACGTTCATGCCGCTGCCGCAAGAGCCGCGCTGCCGACGTGCGGCGGAGATGGTGCTGACCGATCCGACGCAGACTTACGAGATCGAAACATTGGCGCGCACCGTCGGCACGTCTGCACGTACACTATCGCGGCTTTTTTCGGCAGAGACGCAATTGAGCTTCAAGAGCTGGTGTCAACGCGCCCGGATCGCAGAGGCGATCGAACGACTATCGATGAACCGCAACGTGTCGGTGAAGCAGCTCGCTGCCGATCTCGGCTATGCCAGCTTCTCGGCGTTTTCGCACGCGTTCCGGCAAGTGACGGGCAAGAGCCCGACAGAGTTTATCGAGGCGAAGTAGCGCCGCTTAGCGCGGCACCACCGCAGTCGCTTCGATCTCGACGCGCGCAGCGAGTTCAACCAGACGCACGACCTGCACCAGCGCCATTGCCGGATAGTGTGCACCGAAGATCTCGCGATAGGCCTGACCGAGCGCTTTGAGATTGCCGAGATATTCTTCCATATCGACGACATACCAGGTCAGCCGCACGAGATGCTCGGGCTTCGCGCCACCTTCCGCGAGGATGTCGGAAATGTTCTGCAGTGCCTGACGCACCTGCGATACAAAATCCGGCTTCAGCTTCTCCTCGGCGTCCCAGCCAATTACACCACCGGTCACGACGATGCGGCCATCTGCCGTCATGCCGTTGGCATAGCCTTTGGGCTTCGGCCAGCCACTCGGCTGCAATGCGCGCGAAACGGATGCTGCAACATCGCCCTTTGCGTTTGGCACCACGGTCAATGTCGGGCCCTTTGGTGCATTCACCGGGCAATCCTCCCTGAAAGAAACGTCTTCAAACTTATGCGGCAACGGTCGGTGACGCGCCCGCCGCAGCCTGCTGGCGAAGCGCAAAGCGCTTCAGCTTGCCGGTCTCGGTCTTGGGCAGTTGCGTCACGAATTCGATGGCGCGCGGATATTTGTAAGGCGCGATCTCGCGCTTCACGTGGTTCTGCAACTCGGTCGCCAGCGCGTCGCTCCCTGCCTGACCGGGAGCGAGAACGACATAAGCCTTTACGATCATACCGCGATCGGCATCGGGGCAACCGACAACGCCGCAATCGACCACGGCTTCATGGGTGAGCAACGCAGCTTCCACGTCGGGGCCGGCAATATTGTAACCCGCCGACACGATCATGTCGTCAGAACGTGACTGGTACCAGAAGTAACCATCCTCATCCATCAGGAAGGTATCGCCGGTGATATTCCAGCCGTTCTGCACGAACTTCAGTTGACGCGGATCGGCGAGATATTTGCAACCCGTTGGGCCCTTGACGGCGAGACGGCCTAGCGTGCCCGGCGCCACTTCGTTGCCTTCGTCGTCAATGATCCTGGCCACATAGCCCGGCACCGGCTTGCCGGTCGAGCCCGGGCGGATTTCTTCCTCAATGGCGCAGATGAAGATGTGCAGCATTTCGGTGCCGCCGATGCCATCCATCAGCTTGATGCCGGTCGCCTTCAGCCATGCATCATAGGTGCCCTTCGGCAACGTTTCGCCTGCCGACACGCATTTGCGGAGCGTCGAAAGATCGTACTGATCAATCTTGCCGAGGATCGCGCGATAGGCGGTCGGCGCGGTGAAGCAGACCGTGACCTTGTGCTTGGCAACAGCCAGAGGCAGCTCGTCCGGGCCGGCCTTCTCGAGCACCACGAAGGACGCACCGATATGCAGCGGAAACAGCACGCCGCCGAAGCCGAACGTGAAGGCCAGCGGCGCCGAACCGATGAAGCGATCTTCCGGACTGGCGCGCAGCACATTGCGTGCGAATCCGTCGCACACCGCGAGCATGTCGCGGTGGAAATGCATGGTGCCCTTCGGGTCGCCCGTTGTGCCCGACGTGAAGGCGATGAGGCAGATATCATCCGAGGCCGTATCGACGGCGGTGAATTCCGGGCTGGCCTCGGCGATCATCTTGTCGAGTTCGGCTTCACCGGCCCCCCAATAGACGACGCGCTTGAGTTCAGGCGAAACCGCCTTGGCCTTCTCCATCTCGTCGGACAGCTTGCTGTCGCAGAGCGCCAGCGAGATCTTCGCCTTCTGCAGTGGATAGGACAGTTCCTTGGCGCGCAGCAGCGGCATGGTCGACACGCAAACGCCGCCGGCCTTGATGATGGCGAGATAGGTCGCAACCATCATCGGATTATTGGCCGACCGCAGCAGCACACGGCCACCGGTAACAAGACCGAGCTTGTTGACCAGCACGTTGCAGATCTTGTTCACGAGCTCATAGAGTTCGCGATAGGTATAGCTCTCGTTCAGCCCGATCATGCACGGCGCATCGCCGCGCCCTTCAGCAACCCAGCGATCGAGAAACGGCACCACGCAATTGATGCGCGGTGGATAGTGAAATTCTGGCCGGGTGAAAAGAAACTCCGGTAGCTGTTCCGGCGGGGGCATATTGTCCCGCGCAAACGTATCAACATGCGCCGTATAAGGCTTTGTCAGCTGAGTATCAGCGGCCATTGCAATGCTCCCGTCACGTCAGATGCCCGGCAACGTCATCCAAATATCATTTTAGACTTAAAACAGTTTTCCGCAACTGCGGAGTCTTGCGGCACGCCGAAATTTTCGGCTGACAACGTCGATTTGCGCGGATTGTTTAGGCAAGTCAGCCTAAAGCGTGGCCAGCGCCTTCAGCCGCAGCACCATGGCGGACTGCGGATCGGCCAGTGGCGCGACGGCGGTAAAATGATTTGCGCCGGGAAGCGCCTCGAAGCGCGCGGGAATATGGACACCCCAGGCGTCGACGATGCTTTGGCTCTGCCGCAAATATTCGACACCCTCGTCGCCACCAACCACGGCATCGAGAGATCCGTGCGAAGGCGCCGGCCAGAACAACGGACTGACCTCACGGGCGCCGGCATCATTCAAATGCAATGCATTGTTGATGGACGTCGGCACCAGCGGCGCCAGATCGAACAGCCCAGAGATCGCATAGGCGCCGACAATCAGGTCCTGCGGCAGCGCGGAATCGAGCGCGCGCCAATCCGTCGCCAGCATGCAGGCCGCGAGATGACCGCCCGCCGAATGGCCCGACACGACGAGCCGCCTGCCGAGCTTCGCCAGCTCTCGGGTCGCCGCACGCATCTGCGCGATGATATCACCGACCGAGACGTTCGGACACAAATCGTAGCTGGGGATCACCACGCTGATGCCATGGCTGTTCAGCCCACGCGCCAGATGGCTGAAGAACGAGGCATCCAGCGCCTGCCAGTAGCCACCGTGAATGAAGACGACAATCGGACCTTTGTCGCCGGCGGGAAAGTAGTCGATCCTGTGCCGTGCGCCCGAGCCATATGGAATGGCCCGCATCGGCACGCCGCTGTCGCGATAGGCTTTGGCGTCCTGTGCCCAGCCGGCGATCAGCGCAGAGCTTTCCGGCACTTTTGCGCGGTTATTGTATTCGGCTTCGAGATCGATCACTGCACTCACCGCGTCGCGTTTACGGCGCCTTGCCGTTCGCTGCCTTTTGCGCCGCCTTCTGCGCGGAAGCCTTGGTCTTGGCCAGCAGCCGCATCAGTTCGCGAACATCCTTCGGCGCCAAATCCGTGAAGATTTCGGCGATCCAGGTCTCGTGCTCTTCGGCCATCTTGCGAAACTCGGCGCGACCGAGTTTGGTGAGCCGGATCACTTGCACCCGGCGATCGGTGTCAGAGGTACGGCGATCGACATGGCCGGATTCCACGAGGCGCTCGACCAGACCGGTGACATTGCCGTTCGACACCATCATCCGTTTCGAGACATCCGACAGGGTCATACCGTCCGGCACCTTGTCGAGCTGGGCCATCAGATCGAAGCGCGGGAGCGTGACATCGAAGCGTTCGCGCAAGCGGCTGCGGACTTCACCCTCGATCAACGTCGTACAAGTCAGGAGCCGCAGCCACAGGCGCAGCTCATCGCCGTGATCATCGGGAAGTTCGACGGCCTTGGTCTCGGAATCGAGAATCATGATGCAATCTTACCTGCTTGAAGCTCCTGCGGCGGCCGAGAGACCGGCAATCCACAATCTCGTACCGCCCCATACCGATCCTTTGACCTTCAAGGAATTTCCGTCCGACCGCAAGCCAAAACGCCGCAGCCTTGACCGCCGTCGATTTTGAATATTTCTTTAAGGTTCAAATAAATTGGCCTACGGTTTGCATAGGGTATTCGGCTGATTTCTGACGCCTGGAAGTCATTTACATTGCTTGCGGCTGCGCCCGTCGTGAGCATAATCTAGGCAAAAGAACAGAATTCTGGGTTGGCACGTTTTTCGGCTGCCTGTCGCGGCCGAGTGGAGGAGAAGTTAATGAAGCAGTCTCTCAAATTGGCCGGTTTGGCCGCCCTGATGATGAGCGTTTCGGCCATCCCGGCCATGGCTCAGGAAAAGATCAAGGTCGGCGTGATCGTGTCGCTGTCGGGTGCCGGTGCCGTGCTCGGACAGCAGGCCCGCGACGGCTTCAACCTCGCTGTCAAGGATCTCGGCGGGAAGATGGGCGGCAAGGACGTCGAAGTCATCGTTGTTGATGACGAACTCAAGCCGGACGTCGCCGTCACCAAGGTCAAGGGTCTGCTGGAGCGCGACAAGGTCGACTTCGTGGTCGGTCCGATCTTCTCCAACATCCTGGGCGCGATCCATAAGCCGGTGACCGAGAACAAGACCTTCCTGATCTCTCCGAATGCCGGCCCGTCGAGCTACGCGGGCAAGGAGTGCAATCCGTACTTCTATGTGACGTCGTATCAGAACGACCAGATCCACCAGATCCTCGGTAATGTCGCCCAGAAGCGCGGCTACAAGAAGATCTATCTGATGACCCCGAACTATCAGGCCGGCAAGGATTTCGTCGCCGGCGTGAAGATGGACTTCAAGGGCGAGATCCTTGAGGAATCCTTCATCCCGCTCGGCACACTCGACTTCCAGGCCGAACTCTCCAAGATCGCTTCGATGAAGCCTGATGCCGTGCTCACCTTCATGCCGGGCGGCATGGGCGTGAACCTCGTCAAGCAGTACAAGCAGGCCGGCCTGCTCGACCGCATTCCGTTCCTGTCGACCTTCACCGTCGATGAATCGACGCTGCCGGCTCAGCAGGACGCGGCGATCGGCATGTTCGGTGGCTCGAACTGGGCACCGACCCTCGACACTCCGCAGAACAAGAAGTTCGTGGCAGAATACGAGAAAGCTTATAACAGCGTGCCGGCGACCTACGCCTTCCAGTCCTACGACGCGGCCATGCTGATCAACAGCGCCGTCGTTGCCGTGAAGGGCGACCTCTCGGACAAGGCCAAGGTGGCTGCAGCCATGAAGAAGGCCGACTTCCCGTCGATCCGCGGCGGCTTCAAGTTCAGCAACAACGGTTACCCCGTTCAGGACTTCTTCCTGACCAAGGTTGCCAAGCGCGCTGACGGCAAGTTCCAGACCGAGATCGTCGAGAAGGTGTTCTCGAACTACAGCGATCGCTACGCCAAGGACTGCGCTGCGCAGTAATCGCCCTGGCGATCACTCATCACCGGGCCGTTGCCGCGAAGGCGGGACGGCCCGGTGCTTTATCGGCCCGTGTTTATCTCAGTATAGAAACCAAGTTATCTGATGACCCTCACGCTTGCCCTCGTCCAGATCCTGAACGGCTTGCAGTTCGGATTGATCCTGTTCCTGATCGCCGCCGGCCTCACGCTGGTGTTTGGCGTCATGGACTTCATCAATCTTGCACATGGCGTGCAATACATGGTCGGCGCCTATCTTGTCGCCGCCTTCACCGCCATGACCGGAAGTTTCGTCGCCGGCCTCGCACTGGCGCTACCAGCAGCCCTGATTTTCGGGCTCCTGCTGGAGGTCCTGATCTTTCGACATTTATATGATCGCGACCATCTCGATCAGGTGCTCGCGACCTTTGGCGTCATCATCTTCCTCAATCAGGCCGTCAAATACATCTGGGGCGCTGCGCCGCTAAATGTTGCAATTCCTGACGCGCTGTCGGGCGCGGTCGAGATCACGGACGGCATGCTCTATCCGGTCTGGCGTCTCGTCATCATCGCCGTCGGTCTTGCTGTCGGCCTCGCGCTCTATCTCGTCGTCAACAAGACCAAGCTTGGCATGCTCGTGCGTGCCGGCGCCAGCAACGCTGCCATGGTCTCCGCGCTGGGCGTCAACATCCGCCTGCTGTTCACCATCGTGTTCGGCGTCGGCGCCATGCTCGCGGGCTTCGCCGGCGCCATGGTTGCACCGATCCTCTCGGTAGAGCCCGGCATGGGCGACAATGTGCTCATTCTTGCTTTCGTGGTGATCGTCATCGGCGGCATCGGCTCGATCCGCGGTGCCTTCATCGCGGCGCTGCTGATAGGTCTCGTCGATACGCTCGGACGTTTCTTCGCGCCCACGCTGCTCAAGCTGCTGCTCGATCCCTCGGCGGCCAGCCAGACCGGCCGCGCCATTGCGCCGATGCTGATCTATATCCTGATGGCTGCGGTGCTGTTCTTCCGGCCATCCGGCCTGTTCCCGTCCAAGCAGTAACGGGAGCAGACCATGAACAATCTCGTCGACCTCGACACCCCCGCTTCGCCTGCCCTCGCAACGCCGCTGCGTACTAGCCGCGCCTATGTGCTGCCGCTGATCGTTTTCGCGATCTTCGCCCTGGTGCCGCTCTCGGTGCTGTGGGGATCGCAGAGCTTCATCCTGGCGTTGGTCACGCGCATCATGATCCTGGCGCTCGCCGCCATGTCGCTCGATCTGCTGATCGGCTACGGCGCGATGATCTCGTTCGGCCATGCCGCCTATGTCGGTCTCGGCGCCTACAGCGTCGCGATCCTTTCCAGCCACGGCATCACCGACGGCTTCATCCAGCTTGCGGTGGCGCTTGGTGTCTCGCTCATCTTCGCTCTCTTCACAGGCGCGATCTCGCTGCGGACCAAGGGCGTCTATTTCATCATGATCACGCTGGCTTTCGGCCAGATGCTGTTCTTCCTCGGCACTTCGCTGGCTGCCTATGGCGGTGACGACGGGCTAACACTGGCCTCGCGCAGCATGTTCTTCGGCTCGAAGTTCCTGAAGAACGATGTGGCGATGTATTACGTCGCCTTCGGCGTGCTGCTCGGCGCTTATCTGCTGCTCCGCGCCATCGTCGCGTCACGCTTCGGTCGGGTGCTACGCGGCATTCGCGAGAATCCCGTGCGCATGGAGGCGATCGGCTTTGCGCCGTATCGCTATCAGCTCACGGCCTATGTCATTGCCGGCATGATTGCTGGCGTGTCGGGCTTTTTGCTGGCCAACCAGACCGAGTTCGTCAGCCCGGCCTATACGGCCTGGCAGCGCTCTGGCGACTTGATCTTCGTACTCGTGCTCGGCGGTCTCGGCTCACTGCATGGCGCGATCATCGGCGCAGCCGTGTTCAGCCTGCTCGCAGATATCCTGTCGCATTACACGGAGAACTGGGCACTGATCTTCGGACCCATCCTCATTCTCGTCGTGCTCTATGCCCGCGGCGGCATCACCGGACTGTTCGGGAGCAAGTCATGAGCAGCGCTCCGCTTCAGCTGCAGAACATCTGCAAGAACTACGGCGCCCTGCGCGTCACCGACGATGTGTCGCTGAACATCGAAGCCGGCGAGTTGCACGCCATCATCGGCCCCAACGGTGCCGGCAAGACCACGCTGATCCACCAGATCTCCGGTCATGCACAATCAGACTCCGGCCGTATCATCTTCGATGGACAGGACGTTTCGCGTTTGCCGATGGCGGAGCGCGCGCGGATGGGCCTGGTGCGCTCGTTCCAGATCACCTCGATCCTGCCACGCTTCTCGGCGCTAGAGAATGTCGCCATCGCCGTGCAGGCGCGCAGCGGCTCGAGCTTCAGTTTCTTCGGCAATGCATCCAAGGAGCCGGCGCTGAACGACACCGCCATGACCCTGCTGTCGCGCTTCGGCCTCGCCGCTCGCGCAGGCGTGCCGGCTGGGCAGATGTCGCATGGCGAGAAACGCCAGCTCGAAATCGCCATTGCGCTGGCTGCAAAGCCGAAGCTGCTGCTGCTCGACGAACCGCTCGCCGGCACCAGCCACGATGAATCGCAGCGACTGATCAACACGTTGCAGGAGCTGCGCAAGGAGCTTCCCATCGTGCTGATCGAACACGATATGGACGCCGTCTTCGCGCTGGCTGACCGGGTCTCGGTCCTGGTTTATGGCCGCATCATCGCGTCCGGTTCACCGCAGAGCATTCGCGACAATGCGGAAGTCCGCGCTGCCTATCTCGGCGAGGAGGCCGCCTGATGCTCTCAGTCTCAAATCTTCAGGCTGCTTACGGCGCGGCCAAGGTGCTGTTCGATATCTCGCTCACCATCAATGCCGGTGAAGTCGTTACCCTGCTCGGCCGCAACGGCATGGGCAAGACCACCACCATCAACGCCATCATGGGCCTGATTCATCCAACCGGTGGCACCGTCACCTTCGACGACAAGCCGATGGCCGGCTTGCCGTCCTATCGTATCGCCCAGGCCGGCATCGGTCTCGTGCCCGAGGGCCGCCAGATCTTCCCGACGCTCACCGTGGAAGAAAACCTGGTTGCCACCGCCGCCGTGCGGCATCCGCCGGCGCGCTGGACGCTGGACAAGATCTACGAGCTCTTTCCACGCCTCAAGGAGCGCCGCAGCAATCTCGGCACGCAATTGTCGGGCGGCGAGCAGCAGATGCTAGCGGTCGGGCGCGCGCTGATGACCAATCCGAAGCTGCTCATTCTCGATGAAGCCACCGAAGGCCTCGCCCCGCTCATCCGCCTTGAGATCTGGAATTGCCTGAAGAAGCTCAAGGCCGAGCGTCAGTCCATTCTGGTCATCGACAAGAATGTCGATGCGCTCGCCGGCTTCGCCGATCGTCATGTAGTGATCGAAAAGGGCCGCGTCGTGTGGACCGGCACATCCGAGCAACTGAAGAGCGACTCCACCGTAAAGGACCGTTTCCTCCACGTTTGATCAACTGTTTTCGAGTACCACCCGACGCGTCGTAATGCGTGACCCAAGGAAGGACCAACCATGAAAACCGAGATCGCCGGCATCACCCGCGCCAATGAAGGCATGCAGGGCATCACCTGGAACATCCTCGGCCAGACATATGTGCCCAAGAACTGCACCGAGGATTCGTTCTCGTGGCACGCCACCTTCCCGCCCGGCACCTTCGTGCCGCCGCACATCCATCCCGACCAGGATGAGTATCTCTACATCCTCGAAGGCAAGCTCGACTTCTTCCTCGGCGGCTCCGAAACTTCGGCCACGCCGGGCGATCTGGTGCGGCTGCAGCGCGGCATTCCGCACGGCATCTTCAACAAGTCCGATCAGAACGCCAAAGTGCTGTTCTGGGTTTCGCCGAGCCGCCGGCTCTATGACCTGTTCTGGGCGATCCACAACATGAAAGAACAGAAGCCCGAGGACGTGGTGGCGCTCGCCGCCGAATACAACATCCACTTCCTGCCGCCGCCTCCCGGCGCGTAAGGCGCGGCGCTTTTAGCTTCAGACACCAACGCAAAATGGCCGGGCAAAGCCCGGCCATTTTCGTATCAACTTGATCGCGCGTGTAGCGGTTGGATCAGCCGTTCACCACCGCTAGCCCGGGCTGCGCAGCAAAGCCAGCCTTGTGCGCATAGCCCTTCACAATCGCTTCACGCTGCGCGTAGCTCAGAACGTTCTCGACATTGTCGAAGCCATCCGGCGCGATCTGCTCGACAGCATCGATCACGCCTTCCGGACCGCCGCGGCGGTTGGAGCGCACGATCTCCGCGGTCATCGGCAGGCGCTTGCGCTCATAGGCCATCAGCGCCTGGCGCGGATGTTCGGCATGGGCCAGCGAGTCGGCCAGCGCGCGCGCATCGAGGATCGCCTGCGAGGCGCCGTTGGAGCCGACCGGATACATCGGGTGTGCGGCGTCGCCGAGCAGGGTGACGCGGCCACCCGACCAGTATGGCAGCGGATCGCGGTCGCAGCAGGGATATTCCCAGAACTCAGGCGTCGCCGTGATCAGCGCCGGCACGTCGATATGCGGCACATTGAAACGCGCCACATGCGGCATCAATTCGTCGCGCTTGCCGGGACGTGACCAGTCCTCGCGGCGCGGCGGCAGCGTGCCCCCCTCGCCGGTCTTCACCAGCACGGCCCAATTGGTCAGCCGGTTGCCCGGCGTCTCACCTTCGGCAATCGGATAGACCACGACCTTGGCGTGGAGACCGCCGGCGACGATCATCGAGTTGCCGCTGAGGAAAGCCGGCCAGTCGCGCGCACCGCGCCACAGCATCAGGCCATTCCAGACCGGATGTCCTTCATTCGGGAACAGCGTGCTCCGAACCTTGGAGTGGATACCGTCAGCGCCAATCAGGATATCGCCGCGCGCGGTTTCGACATGGTTGTTATTGCGATCGAAGAAATAAGCGGTGACACCACCTTCGTCTTGCGTGAAGTGGCCCAGGCGACGACCGGTGTGAATCGCCTCGGCGCCAAGGCGCTCTTCCACCGCACGATGGATCACACTCTGCAGGCGGCCGCGATGGATCGAGAATTGCGGCACGTCATGGCCGGCGCCGAAGCCGCGCTTCTCGCGCCAGACTTCCTGCCCGTGACGGTTGAGATAATGCAGCTCATCGGTGCGGATCGCCACCGCATCGAGGCGATCGAGCAGACCGAGACCAGCGAGTTCGCGGATCGCGTGTGGCAGCGTGTTGATGCCAACGCCGAGTTCGCGGATTGAGTCAGCCTGTTCGTAGAGTTCGCAATTGATGCCCCGCGCCCGCAGCATCAAGGCGGTGGTCAGACCGCCAACGCCGCCGCCCACGATGATTGCTTTCATCAGCTCAACTCCACTCGATACAATGCCGTAGGATAGGTAGAGCCCTTGCGAAACCCATCAACGATACGCGCCGCAGTCATGGGTTTCGCTTCGCTCTACCCACCCTACGTTTGTGATCAATAAACTCGCATGCCCAGTCATTCAGCCGCAAGTGGCTTGGCGGCCTCCGCCCGCATCTCGGCGCGGGTCTTCGGCTTAGCCTTAATTTTCAGGTCTTCGAAATCCTGCTTGTCCCTGACGCTGTTGCGGAAAATCTGATCCTTGCCGGGCATATATTGTGGCGGGCAATAGGCATCCTTTGCACCATACCAGGCGGCCGCCTTGATGGTGAAGGACGGGTCGGTCAGGTGCGGACGACCAAGCGCGACGAGGTCCGCACGGCCGGCGGCCAGGATCGTATTGACCTGATCGGCGGACGTGATGTTGCCGACGCACATAGTGGCAACGCGGGCCTCGTTGCGGACTTGATCCGAGAACGGCGTCTGGAACATGCGGCCGTAGATCGGACGCGACTCCTTGACGGTTTGGCCTGTCGAGATATCGGCGAGATCGACACCGGCTTCGGCGAAGGCGCGGGCGATCTGCACCGCATCGTCACCGGTGTTGCCACCTTCGGCCCAGTCGGTCGCCGAGAAACGTACCGACATCGGCTTGTGTGCCGGCCACGCTTGACGCATCGCCGTGAACACTTCGAGCGGGAAGCGCAGACGGTTCTCCAGGGAGCCACCATATTCATCGGTGCGCTTGTTGGTGAGCGGCGACAGGAAACTCGCCAGCAGATAGCCGTGCGCCGTATGCATCTCAAGCATGTCGAAGCCACAGCGCTCACCGCGGATCGTGGCGGCCACGAACTCCGCCTTGACGCGGTCCATACCGGTGCGATCGATTTCCGCGGGCACCTGACTATCCGGATAGTAAGCCAGCGGCGACGCCGAGACGATGTCCCACGCGCCATCGGCGAGCGGACGGTCCATGCCGTCCCACATCAGCTTGGTCGCGCCCTTGCGGCCGGCATGGCCGAGCTGCAGACAGATCTTCGCAGCCGACGTGCTGTGCACAAAATCGACGATGCGCTTCCACTGCGCTTCCTGCTCGTCGGTCCAGAGACCTGCGCAGCCGGGCGTGATGCGCGCGTCGCGGCCGACGCAGACCATTTCGGTGAAGACGAGACCTGCGCCGCCAATGGCACGCGAGCCGTAATGCACCAGATGGAAATCGTTCGGCACGCCCTCTTCCGCCGAATACATACACATCGGCGACACTACGGCGCGATTGGCAAGCACCATATCCCGCATCTTGAACGGCTGGAACATCGGCACTTCCGGCTTATCAATATCGACGTCGAAGCCCTGCGCGCGCACCTTCTGCGCAAACGACTTGTCGACTTCCTTGACGAAGTCCGGCGCGCGCAGCGTCAGGTTATCGTAGGTAATCGCCTTGGCACGGGTCATGACGCCAAAGGCGAACTGCACGGGGTCGAAATCCCAAAAGCGATCCACGTGCTCGAACCAGACCAGCGACACATCCGCTGAATGCTGGATCTTCTCGACCTCCTCGCGGCGACCGTGTTCGTAATCGTGCAACCCGGCCTCGACAGTGGGCGCCTTCGCCATCGCATCATGCAGCGCGATGGCATCTTCCATGGCGAGCTTGGTGCCCGAACCGATGGAAAAATGCGCGGTCGCCTTGGCGTCGCCAAGCAGCACCATATTGTCCTTGACCCAGCGCTTGTTGCGGATCATCGGAAAGTTGCGCCACATCGAACGGTTGATCAGCAGCTTGTGGTCGCCGAGGAAGCCCTTGAAGATATCGTGCATGCGATCAGCAGATTCCTGCTCGCCGAGGCCTTCGAGGCCGGCGCGCCTGAAGGTCTCCGGATCGGTCTCGAAGATCCAGGTCGAGCGGCCCGCCTCATATTGATAGGCGTGGGCGATGAACGGACCCCACTCGGTTTCCTGGAACAGGAAGGTGAAGGCATCGAGCGGCTTGGTGGAGCCCATCCAGGTGAACTTGTTCGAACGCAAATCCACTTCGGGCGCGAAGTGCTCGATATACTTGTTACGGAAGTGGCTGTTGATGCCATCAGCCAGCACGATCAGATCGGCATCGGCGAAACGCGCTTCGTCGGTGATATCGACTTCGAACAGCAGATGGACGCCGAGTTCGCGGGCACGATCTTGCAGGATCATCAGCAGCGTACGGCGCGAACAGCCGCAGAAGCCGTTGCCGCCGACGCGGTGGACAGTGCCGCGGAAGTGCACGGCGATATCATCCCAGTACGCGAATTCCTGGGTGATGCGCTGATAGCTCGGAAGATCATATTTCTCGAAATTGTCGAGGGTGGCGTCGGAGAACACCACACCGAAACCGAAGGTGTCGTCAGGGCGGTTGCGCTCATAGACCGTGATCTCTGCCTGCGGCCGCTGCTTCTTCAGCAGGATCGCAGAATAGAGGCCCGCCGGCCCGCCACCGATAATCGCGATCTTCATGACAGCCTCCGCAGTCGTGCCTGGATGGAGATATTTTAAACCTAAAACAATTCCTGGCAAGCCTGACAAACCGGCAATTCGCCAGCTTTGATGCACATCAAATTATCATCGTGACCAGCGCGCTCATGGTCGATCCCGCATATTGAGGGTCTCAATTACCCTCGAACTTCGGCTTCTGCTTGTTCGCGAAGGCATGGAACGCCCGGGCAAAATCCTCGGTGGTCATGCACAGCGCCTGCGCCACCGCCTCAGCCTCGATCGCCTCTTCTACCGACATCGCCCACTCCATCGACAGCATCCGTTTGGTCATGGTGTTGGCATAGGTCGGGCCTTCGGAAATCTGCCTGGCCAGTGTCTGCGCCTGGCTCAGCACCTCTGCAGGCGCGACGATGCGGCTGAAGAAGCCCCAGCGCTCGCCCTCCTCGGCTGTCATGAAGCGGCCGGTATAGAGCAGCTCCGACGCACGGGACTGGCCGATGATACGCGGCAGGATCGCGCAAGCGCCCATGTCGCAGCCGGCCAGCCCCACTTTGTTGAACAGGAACCCGACCTTGGTGCCGGTCGCAGCCAGACGCATGTCGGAGGCCATCGCCATGATGGCGCCGGCGCCGGCGCAGATGCCTTCCACTGCGGCCACGATCGGCTGCGGAGCGGCCCGCATCGCC
This sequence comes from Tardiphaga sp. 20_F10_N6_6, assembly GCF_052076045.1. Classification (NCBI taxonomy): domain Bacteria; kingdom Pseudomonadati; phylum Pseudomonadota; class Alphaproteobacteria; order Hyphomicrobiales; family Nitrobacteraceae; genus Tardiphaga; species Tardiphaga sp. 20_F10_N6_6. The sequence continues at coordinate 6,142,824 of NZ_CP197239.1, read as the reverse complement.
TTGACCAGATCGCCAGTCATGCGCGTGAAGGCGGTGAGATCTTTGGTGTTCATCTCAATCAACGGGCCGATGATCTCGAACACGTCGCCGCCCGACGAGAAATTACCGCCGGCGCCGGTGACGACCACGACTTTGAGGTCGTCATCCATTGCGCAGGCGCGGAAGAAATCCGTCAGCTCACGGTAGCTCTGGAAGGTCAGCGGGTTTTTACGCTCGGGCCGGTTCAGCGTCACCGTCGCGATGCCATCGGCCACCGCCAGCAGGAAATGCTCAGGCTTGAACTCGGCCAGCGGCAGCGTGACGGGATTGGCGACCTTGTTCTTGACCATGACTGACATATTGGCTCCCAGTAATTTGTTCGGTTCTTGTTGTTACGGTTCGATCAGACTTCGCCGCCGGCGACGGCGATGCTCTGGCCGGTGATGGAACTGGCGCCGGCGCCGCACAACCACAGGACCGCATCGGCGACTTCCCCAGGCGTCACCAGACGGCCCTGCGGATTGTGCTTCGCCAATTCGGCAACAGCTTGTTCCCGCGTACGGCCGGTCTTGCTCATGATGTTGTCGATGCTGCCTTCGAGCAGATCGGTTTCGGTGAAACCGGGGCAAACCGCATTCACGGTGACGCCGCTCTTGGCCACTTCCGGCGCCACCGAGCGCACCAGACCGATGACGGCGTGCTTCGCAGCGCTGTAGGCGCTCACATAACCATAGCCCTTGAGGCCAGCCGTCGAAGCCACCGCAACGATGCGGCCGCTCTTGCGCTTGACCATATCCGGCAGCACAGCCTGCGTCGCATAAACGACGCCCATGAAATTAACATCCATCATGCGCTGGAACAGTGCCGCATCCGATTTCACGAATGGCGCAGACTCCGCAGCACCCGCATTCGCCACCAGAATATCGATCGGCTGGCGTTTCGCGGCATCCGCAATCGCGGCATTCAGCGCGGCTTGATCGGACACGTCGGCGGCCATCGCATGGTGCGCGTCACCAGCGGCAACGACCTCGTTCAGCACTGCAAGATTGCGACCCAGGATGGTGACGGTCGCGCCGGCCTGCACCAACGATGCTGCAATGGCGCGGCCGATGCCGCGGCCGCCGCCGGTCACCAGAGCGTGGGAGGAGCGAGACAATCCGGACATGCGTCACCTTCCGCAGGCTCTCCATGAGCCTGCCTCGATATTATTTTAGACTTCAAGCTTTTGCAAGAAACAGGCAGGCCATGCTGCTAGCGGCTGCGGCGGAGCGTATCCGACGGGCTCTCGCCATAACGGGCACGGTAGAAGCTGGCCATCCGGCTCGGATGGGTAAAGCCGAGATCGAAGGCCATATCGATGACGCGCTCGCCCGGCGCAGCCCGCAGCAACCTCGCATTCAAATGCGTCAGCCGGATATCGAGCAGCGCATCGGAGATCGACATGCCGAAATGCTTCTGGAAGCCGAGCTGCAGCGAACGTATCCCGATGCCAGCTGCGCGCGAGAGCCGATCGAGATCGAGCGGCTCAGTGGCATGAGCCTCAAGATAGTCCCGTGCCTTTCTCAGCACTGACGGCAGCGGGCCAAGGCGCGCAAGGGTGCGGTCGATGGTATCGGTGAGCGTATGTTGCTGACCGGTCAGCAACAGTCCAATCACGGAGTCACGCAGGGTCGCCGCCATCATCGGCGAGATCTGCTGCCCGGGTCCGCGATGCTCCGCGAGATCGACCAGGTATTCGATCTGGGACCGGATCGCTAGACCGAACGGCGTATTGAGATCGACCTGCGGATCGAATTCAATGACCGCTCCGGATCTCTCCGCCAGCGCCGCCGCGCGCTCCTCGACGAGCCGTCGTTCAACCAGCAGGATCAATTTTGCACAATCGTCCTGCCAGACCATTTTTGTCGGCATGGTCGGTGACAGCAAGGACGCGACACGCCCTGCAGATACCTCGATCTTCCGGCCTCCCGTATTGATCCGGGCCCCGCCATGCATCGGGATCTGCAGCAAGAAGAAGCGATCGAGACAGCCGGGATCGATCGCCACCGAGCCGCCATAGGAGACGTAGTTCACCGAGAAGCCATCGAACGCGGCACAGTTATGGAGCGCATGAAAATCCGGCCAGGAGCGCTGTAAGGGATCAAGCGCATGCGGGCAGAAGATGCGCCCGATCGAATCGGCAGCCTCGTCGATATCCCTGGTGAAGACGCGGGAGAACGCCGCAAGCCTTGCGGCGCGGGCCGGCTGGGCATTCCCTGATACGGCTGCGTCCAACACCATGGTCCGATCGCCTGCGTTATTTGAAGCCTAGACTATCCATGTCGCATCACGCCGCATAGTCGGCGCCGCGCCGCAAATATTGCCGTGCTGCACAACGAATGCGCAGGCCGGCGTCTTCCAAAGATGAGTGTGCAGCGCAGCGTGGCCGCGCGCCCTCGCCTGCGCCGGTAATTATTTCGTCGTTTGGATAGCGGATTCGTTCAACGGCTAGAGACAGGCCCCGAGGTCACGCAGCATCCTTGCAGACGTGAAACCCAAGGGAGCAGGACCATGGCGGCACTTGAAAAAGGCATTACCCAGAACGGCACCGGATATAACGGCACCACGTGGAATATCCTTGGACAGGTCTATTTCCCGAAGGCCGTGACCGACTCCACCTTTGCTTTCGAGACCAACAGCGATCCCGGCCAGTTCGTGCCGGTGCATATCCATCCGACCCAGGAAGAGTTCATCCTGGTTCAGGAGGGTATTCTCGACCTCAAGCTCGACGGCCAGTGGGTCCGCGCTCACGCCGGCGATCTGGTTCGCCTGCCTCGCGGCATTCCGCATGGCTATTTCAACAAATCGGACAAGCCCGCCCGCGCGCTGTTCTGGGTCTCGCCGACACAGAAGCTCGAAGCCCTGTTCAAGCAATTGCACAATATGAGCGATATCGAAGCCATCGTGCGGGTCTCCGCCGAGCATGAAGTGAACTTCCTGCCACCGGAAGCCAACGACTAGGCTCAACAGCCGAACGGCACTCAACACTCCACGCGAACGTTTCGCGCAGATGTCCGTCTGCGCGCGCGAACCCGCACGTCCGCGATCCAACGCCGCATTCAGACAGGAGACGAGCCATGGTCAAACAGAAGAGCGTTTGCGTCATCGGCGCCGGTATCGCCGGCCTTGCCGCCGCCAAATCCTTCACAGCATGCGGACACAAGGTCACGATGCTTGAACGCAGCGGCGACCTCGGCGGCGTCTGGGAGCCAGCCCGCTCTTATCCAGAGGTGCAGACCCAGAGTCCCAAGGAACTCTATCGCTTCACCGACAAGCCGATGCCGGCGAGCTATCCGGAATGGCCCAAGGGGCCGCAGGTCCATGCCTATCTCACAGATTATGCACGCGACTACAATCTGATCCCGCTGATGCGTTTCAACACGACCGTCGTGAGCATGAAACGCCGCGAAGATGGACTCCCCGGCTGGACGCTTGAGACACGCGATGCGGCTGGCAACACCGCGCCGGAAACATTCGATTTCGTGGCGGTCTGCACCGGGCAATTCAACGAGCGCAAGGAACTGCATCATCCCGGCGAAGACGCGTTCAAGGCCGCCGGCGGCGTGATCCTGCATTCGGCCGAGCACACGGATTCATCCATCGTCAAAGGCAAGAAGGTCATCGTGCTGGGCGGCTCGAAATCGGCCACCGATATCGCCGTGCATTCGGTCAATGCCGGCGCCAGCGCCGTTACCTTCGTCTATCGCGAGCCGGTCTGGCGCATTCCCTATTTCATCGGCGGCCTGATCAACTTCAAGCGCATCCTCTATATCCGCGCCCAGGAGGAGATGTTTCGGGGCTGGGGCCTGACTGCGCTCTCGCGACTCAATCACGCCATTGCCAAGCCATTCATCTGGGCCAACTGGCGCGGGCTGGAGGCCATGTTGAAGACCCAGCTCAAGCTCAAGAAATGCGACATGGTGCCGGAAGGCCGTATCGAGGACGGCATCAACTGCTCGGTACCGATCGCTACACCTAACTTCTTCCCGATGGTTGCCGACGGACGCATCAAGGCTATCCGCGGTACCTTCGATCACTACGACGGCAAGACCATTGTGATGTCATCAGGCCAGCGCGTCGAAGCTGACGTTGCCGTGCTGGCTATCGGCTTCACACTCGGCGTACCGTTCCTGCCGCAGCAATATCGCGACAAGCTCATCCAGGATGACGGGCAGTATCGGCTGTATCGCGTCATTGCCAATCCGGATCTGCCAGACATGGGATTTGTCGGCTTCAACTCCAGCTTCTGCTCGGTGCTGACGGCGGAAATGGCCGCCAACTGGCTGGTGCGCTATGCCGACGGCAAGCTGGCGAAACAGCCGACCGCCGCTCAGATGCATGCGGATATGGACAAGATGCTGCATTTCAAACGCGTCGAACGGCCCGCAGCCGGCGTTTATGGCGGACTATGCGTGGCGCCCTATCACTTCAAGCACTTCGACGAACTGCTCGACGACATGGGCGCCACCAGCAAACGGCGCAGCACGCTGGTGGAGAAATTCACGCCGCCAGATGCGGACGCCTATGCGCGGTTTCTTGCATCGGCGCCGAACTACAAGGCGGAGGCTGCGGCCACGTAGCTTCACCCTCCATTGTCGTCCCCGCGAAGGCGGGGACCCATAACCACGGTCAACGTGGTCCAAACGGCAGAGTTACCCCGACTGTGTTCCGACCAGATCTCCAGCGTGTATGGGTCCCCGCCTTCGCGGGGACGACACATGGATAGATTGGCGACTAACTACTACGCCCCCGTCTGGGCAGCCTTGATCAGCTCGCGACCGATGATGACCTTCTGGACTTCGGTTGCGCCTTCATAGATGCGCAGCGCGCGAATCTCGCGATAGAGCTCCTCGACCTTGACGCCCGACTGCACGCCCATGCCGCCGAAGATTTGAACCGCGCGGTCGATCACTGTCTGTGCCGCTTCGGTCGCGAACATCTTGGCCATGGCGGCTTCGCGTGTGATGCGCGCCGCGCCCTGATCCTTGGTCCAGGCCGAGCGATAGATCAGCAGTGCGGAGGCATCGATCGACGTGGCCATCTCCGCGAGGCCCGCTTGCGTCAGCTGAAGATCGCCCAGCGTATGGCCAAACATTTTCCGCGTGACCGAGCGATGCAGCGCTTCATCGAGCGCGCGTCGTGCGAGGCCGAGCGCGGCAGCACCGACGGTCGAGCGAAACACGTCGAGCGTCGCCATCGCGACCTTGAAGCCTTCGCCGTCCTTGCCGATACGGTTCGCCAGAGGCACGCGGCAATTCTCGAATTTCAGCGTGGCCAGTGGATGCGGCGCGATCACATCGATCCGCTCTGCAATCGTGAAGCCAGGCGTATCCGCGTCGACAACGAATGCGCTGATGCCGCGCGCGCCGGATTCGCCAGTACGCAGGAACACCACATACTGGTCGGCAATGCCGCCATTGGAGATCCAGGTCTTGAGGCCATTGATGCGGACATGATCCGGATCATCAGGCACCGCTGTCGTCGTCATCGCAGCGACATCCGAACCTGCATCGGGCTCTGACAATGCGAAAGCTGCAATGGCCTCACCGCTGGCGACGCGCGGCAGATAGCGCAATTTCAACGCTTCCGAACCGAACAGGCTGATCGGGCCGGTGCCGAGTCCCTGCATCGCAAATGCGAAGTCGGCGAGACCGCTCTCATAGGCCAGCGTTTCGCGGATCAGACACAGCGAGCGCACATCGAAAGTCGGATACAATCCACCGTGGCTCGCCGGCACCGCTGCGCGCAACCATCCGCCGTCGCCGAGCGCCTTCACCAGACGCTTGCAGGAGCCATCGACGTCATGGTGATCGACCAGACCGGGCAGCGTCGCCTTGGCCCAGCGCGACAGGCCCGTGGCCAGCTCGCGATGATGGTCCTCGAAAAACGGCCAGGACAAAAATGACTGATCGGACATGGCTTCCTCCCTCGATGCATCGGCAATCGACATTGTTTTAAACCTAAAGAAATTTCGGACAAGGGCGATGGCCGGACATCACAACATCGCCAACCGGAAGGCGCATAGTCCGTCACCGGAGAGCCGACCTCTAAAAACGACGTGCCTCCGGATGAGGCAATCCACAACCCTTTAAGTCTAAAACTATCGCTTTTCATATATCTCGGACATGCTAGGATCGCCCTTGTCCGACAGCACAGGAGGCCTATGCGTGCCAAATTCTGCAGCCCTGACGACGAAGGACGGCCGCTTCGGCTTTGAAGCCAAAGGCGATTCCGCGGCAACGCCGCTGGTGTTTCTGCATGGGATCGGCGGTGCGGGCCGCGGCTGGCGCCACCAGCTCGAAGCGTTCGGCGACCGCTACTACGCCATCGGCTGGGACATGCCGGGCTATGGCGGCTCAGAACAACTGCCAGAGCCAAGCATCCCGGCCTTCGCCGAAGCCCTGAAGGACTTTCTCGCGCAGATTGGCTCCAGGAAACCGGTGCTGGTCGGCCATTCCATTGGCGGCATGATCGTGCAGCGCTTCATGGTGGACTATCCCGATCTCGCCTGCGCCATCGTGCTGGCGCAGACCACCTCCGCCTTCGGCAGCTCCGACGGCGAATGGCAGAAGAATTTCATCGACGCCCGGCTTGGCCCGCTCGACCGTGGCGAGACCATGGTGTCGATGGCGCCGAAGCTGGTGGCAGGCCTGATCGGCGACAATCCGGATCCTGCCGGCCTTGAACTCGCACGCGACTGCATGGCCGCTGTGAAGCCCGACACCTACCGCGCCTCGATGAAGGCGATGATCGGGTTCGATCTGCGCAAGAACATCGCGGACATCAAAATACCGACTTTAGTCCTATCCGGTTCGAAAGACAACAACGCGCCGGCAAAGACGATGGCAAAGATGGCGGGCCTCGTGCCCGGGTCGACCTATGTCGAACTCGAGGGCGTCGGCCATCTCGCCAGTTTCGAACGTCCGCACGAATTCAACGAAGTACTCGCCGACTTCCTCAAAACCAGCCACAACCTTTCGGGGTCATCCTCATGAACAAGCCCGCCAGTAAGCCAGACCTCGACAGCATCGTCCTCGACAGCATCGTCCTCGACAAGCCGATGTTCGATCCGAAAGCCTATCGTCTCGATGACGAACAGGCCGGGCTGATCGCCAAGGCGCGCGAGCTGGCGCAGGCTAACTTCGCCGGTCGCGCGGCGAAGTGGGATACCGAGGCCACCTTCCCGCTGGAGAACTACAAGGACCTGCACAAGGCGGGTCTGCTGGGCATCTCGATCCCGAAAGCCAATGGCGGTTCGGGCGCCGGCTATCAGACCTATTCGCTCGCTGCCGCCGAAATCGGCCGTTATTGCGGCGCCACGGCACTCACCTGGAACATGCATGTCTGCTCGACGCTGTGGTCCGGCCCGCTGGCCGACGACCTCGACATGGATGACCAGATGCGCGCCGAACAGCACCGCCGCCGCGCTATCCACTACAAGCGCATCGTCGAAGACGGCGCGATCTATTCGCAGCCGTTCTCCGAAGGCGGCGCAGCAGCCGCCGGCGGCGTTGCATTCGGAACCGAAGCGAAGCCCGTCAAAGGCGGCTGGATCGTCAACGGCAAGAAGATCTTTGCGTCGCTGTCGGGCTTCGCCGATTACTACGGCGTGCTCTGCACCGAAGTCGCTGAGGGTGAGAAGGCTTCGCGCCGCAACACGCTGTATCTGGCGATTTCCGCCAAGTCCGAAGGCGTCTCGGTCGTTGGCGACTGGGATCCACTCGGCATGCGCGGCACGGTCTCCCGCACGCTGATCTTCAAGGACGTGTTTGTTCCGGAAGATGCAGCGCTGATGCCGCGCGGCGTCTACTTCCAGGCCGCGATGCGCTGGCCGCACATGTTCCTGACGCTGTCACCGACTTACGTCGGTCTCGCGCAGGCATCGTACGATTTCACCGTGAAGTATCTCCGCGGCGAAATCCCGGGCATGCCGCCAGTCAAGCGCCGGATGTATCCGACCAAGCAGATCGCCGTGGCGCAGATGCAGATCAAGCTCGAGCAGCTCAAGTCGACCTGGTTCCAGGCCGTGACCGAAGCCTGTGCCAATCCGAGCAAGGAGCAGGTCCTGCGCGCCTACGCCGCGCAATACACCGTGATGGAAGGCGCCAACGAACTTGCGGCACTGGCGATCCGCACCTGCGGCGGTCAGGCCATGCTGAAGACGCTACCGCTGGAGCGCATCTATCGCGACAGCCGCTGCGGTGCGCTGATGCTGCCCTGGACCGCCGAGCTTTGCCTCGACCGCATCGGCCGAGAAGCACTCTATGAGGCCGGTGAGAAAGACGAGTAATCGTGGATCTCTCCAGCCTCATCGCCCGCAACGCCGCATTCACGCCGGACAAGCCCGCGATTCATTTCGAGGGCAAGACACTCAGCTATGCCGTGTTCAACGCGCGGATCGAGGCGACGGCGAAGGCACTGAAGACGGAATGCGGCGTTAGTCGCGGTGATCGCGTCGCGATCCTGAGCATGAACCGGCCAGACTATCTGGTCCTGCTCTATGCCTGCGCCCGCCTCGGCGCGATCATGGTGCCGCTGAACTGGCGGCTCGCGGTCGCCGAGCAGCTCTTCATCCTGTCCGATGCTTCGGTAAAGGTGCTGGTGCTTGAGGAAGGCTTTGCGGCCATCCTCCCGTCGCTTGCGAAGGACTTGCCGGATACGCGCGTGATCGCGTTCGATTTCGCGCTTGATGCCCCCGGCCAGACATTCGACACACTGCTGTCCCGCGCTTCCGGAGATGGCCGCAATCCGCATACCGACCTCTCCTGCCCGCTGCTGATCGTCTACACGTCAGGCACTACAGGCCGCCCGAAAGGCGCCGTGCTGCGCCAGGAAGCGCTGCTGTGGAACGGCGTGATGAGCCAGCACATGCATGGCCTCACATCGGACGATCACGTCCTGACCGTGCTGCCGTTCTTCCATGTCGGTGGCCTCAACATCCAGACCACGCCGGCGCTGCATCACGGCGCCACCGTGACAATCCATGCGCGCTTCACCCCGGACTCCACGCTGGCTGCAATCGCGCAGGAGCGACCGACCCTGACCGTCTGGGTACCCGCGATCATCCAGGCGATGAGCGAGCATCCCGGCTGGGCTGCGACCGATGTTTCCTGCCTCAAGGCCGTGTCCACCGGCTCCAGCATCGTGCCACCGCATCTAATCGAGCGCCTGACGGCGCGCGGAATTCCCGTGCTGCAGGTCTATGGTTCGACGGAGACCTGCCCGATCTCGGTCTATACGCGGCTCGGCGGCGACCTGTCGCGTACGGGATCGACGGGTTTGCCCGGCCTGTGCTGCGAAGCCATCATCATCGACGACGACGGCAACGAGCTGCCTGCCACTGCCACCGGCGAGATCGCGGTGCGCGGCCCCAACGTGTTCTACGAATATTGGGGCAACGAGGGCGCGACGCGCGAGGCACTGCATGACGGCTGGTATCGCACCGGCGATATCGGCACGCGCGACGATGACGGCTATTTCTGGGTCCACGACCGCAAGAAGAACATGATTATTTCCGGCGGCGAGAATGTCTATCCCGCCGAAGTCGAACGCGTGCTGCTCGAACATCCCGATGTCGCCGATTGCGGCGTCGTCGGTGTGCCCGATCCGAAATGGCAGGAAGTACCAGTCGCCTATGTGCTGCTGCGGCCGAATTGCAGCGTGAGCGCCGAAACACTGAAGGCCCATGTTCTCACGCAGCTCGCCCGCTACAAGCAGCCGCGCGACATCGTATTCGTCACTGACCTGCCGCGCACAGCGCTCGGCAAGGTGCAGCATTTCAAACTGAAGCAGGTTCAGGCGGCAACGCCGAGCGACGGAGAGACCAATTGAAGATCGCAGTATTGGGTGGCGGCAACGGTTCGTTCGCAGCCGCGGGTGATTTCGCACTGCAGGGCCATGACGTCCGCCTGTGGCGCCGCGACGCCGATGCTGTCGCCGAACACAACAAGGCCGGCTCGCGCATCAAGGTCAAGAATGCCCAGGGCACACACGACACCCAGTTGACGCTGGTGACGACTGATATCGCCGAGGTGATCAAGGACGTCGAACTGATCCTGTGCCCCGCACCCGCCTTTGCGCAGCCTGATATCGCCAAGCGGATCGCACCTCACCTCAAAGATGGTCAGGTCGTTTATCTGCCGCCTGCAACCTTCGGCTCGATGATATTCGCCAAGGCTGCGCATGACGCCGGCAACACCGCCAAGGTCGCCTTCGCCGAGACCGGCACGCTGCCCTGGCTCGCGCGCAAACACGGACCGTTCGAAGTGGCGATCACCATCCGCGCCAAGCGGCTGCCGACCGGCGTGTTCCCGCTTCACATGATGGACTATGCCTGCAAGGTCATCGACAAGGCCTTCCCCGGCGTGATCGAGCCCTGCGGCGATGCGCTGTCCGGCGCACTGATGAATGCCGGCCCGATCATCCATCCGCCGCTCATCGTCATGAATGCCGGGCCGCTTGAGCATTTTCCGACCTGGGACATTCACAAGGAAGGTACGCAGCCGGCTATCCGCCGCGTCACCGACCAACTCGACGCCGAGCGCATCGCGATCCGCGAGGCCTTTGGCTACAACGGCGCGCATTTCCCGCTGGCGGATCACTACGCCAAGGAAGGCGAAGAGTGGATGTATGGCCGCGGCTCGCATGATCGTCTCACCGACAGCGGTGACTGGCGCGAGCACATCGTGCTCACCGAGCACCGCTACATGCGCGAGGATCTGCGCACGGGCCTGTCGTTCTTCCTGTCCTGCGCCACGCTCGCGGGCGTCGAAACACCGCTGGCCAAAGCCTTCCTCGCCATCGGCGGCGCGATCTGCGGCGAAAATTTCCTGCAGGGTGGCCGCACGCTCGCAAGCCTCGGCTTCGGCGATCTCGATCAGGCCGCGCTGCTGAAGCTACTGCGCGAAGGCTTTGCCGCATGAGCGCCCGTGCCGCCATCGCATGTCTTGGCGCGGGTCGCATGGGCCGCGGCATCGCCGTCGCCTTTGCCTATGCGGGCCACAATGTCGCGATCGTCGACTTCAAGGCGCGCGACCTCGACAAGTTCAAGGCACTGGAAGCCGAGGCGCTTGGCGAGATCCGCAAGACCTTTGCCAGCATGGCGCGCTTCGGCCTGCTCACAGAAGCTGACATCGAAACACTGGTGTCACGCATCAGCGTTGTGCCGGAAGCCGGTGCGGGCGCTGCGCTCAGCAGTTCGGCGATCATTTTCGAAGGCGTGCCTGAGGTGCTCGATCAGAAGCGCGATGCGCTGGCGCGCGCCTCACAACTCGCAGGCCCCACGCCGATCATCGCATCGACGACGTCGACCATCCTCGTCGATGACATCTCCAGCGCCGTCGAGCATCCCGAGCGCTTCCTCAACGCACACTGGCTGAACCCGGCCTATCTCGTGCCACTGGTCGAAGTCTCGCCGGGCGCCAAGACCGATCCGGCGATTACCGTGCGGGTGAAGGAGATGCTCGAAGGCATCGGCAAGGTTCCCGTGGTTTGCGCCGCGACACCCGGCTATATTGTGCCGCGTATCCAGGCAATGGCCATGAACGAAGCCGCGCGCATGGTCGAGGAAGGCGTTGCCAGTCCCGAGGATATCGACAAGGCGATCAAATACGGTTTCGGATTCCGCTTCGCGGTGCTGGGTCTGCTCGAATTCGTCGATTGGGGCGGCGGCGACATTCTCTATTACGCCAGCAAGTACCTGACAGGCGCGCTGAACAACGATCGCTATTCGTCACCGGAGATCGTCGGCCGCAACATGGCCGAGGGCAAGATCGGCCTCAAGACCGGCGAAGGCTTTCTCAATTACGAGGGGCTCGATGTCGATGCCTATCGCGAAGGACGGCTGTCGGCGTTCGTGGATCTGCTGAAGCACTTTCAGTTGCAGAAGCCGCCGGTTTTGTAGCGACTGCGAACTCGGCCCCTCATCCTGAGGAGCCGCACACTTGCGCAGCGTCTCGAAGGATGGCCGCACATCCATTCATGGTTCGAGACGGCGCCGAAGAGGCGCCTCCTCACCATGAGGGCTGAGTGTTTGATAGCCGTCTTTACACTTCCGGGAAGCCCCGCAGCAGATAGCTGCGCAGCCAGTGCAGCAGGCTGTTCAGGATCAGGCCGAGCATCGAGATCATGATCAGCGGCACGAACATATCCACGGTCTGAAACGTGCGCGCGGCCTGCACCAGCATGTGACCGAGGCCATCGGTCGAGGTGATCATCTCGGCGAGGAATACCACGATGCAGGAGATCACGAGGCCGATGCGGCAGCCGGTGAGGATCGATGGCATCGCGGCGGGCAGCACCACCTTGAACAGGATCTGCCAGCGCGGCGTGCCGGCGGCCATCGCGGACCAGATCAGCTTCTGCTCGACCATCGACGCGCCGTAATAGGTCGAAAGCAGGATCGGGAACAGCGCGTCGGCAGTCACCAGCGTGATCTTGGAGGCGTGGTCGAAGCCGAGGATCAGCAGCAGCGCGGGATACAGCGCGATCTTCGGGATCGGCGCCAGCACGCGCACCAGCGGCTTGACGACGGCATTGACTGCCGGGCTCACCGCTGCAGCAAGACCGATGAACACGCCGACGACCACGGCAATGCCGAAGCCGGCGAACAGACGGATCAGCGTCGCGGCGATATCGTGCAGAAAGTCGCCGTTGAAGAAGTCCTTCGCCAGCTTTCCGAACACCGCGCCCGGCGGCGGCAACAAGCTCGTCGGCGCGAAGCCGAACGAGATCAGCGACTGCCACAGCGCGATGAACAGCACGATCGGCGTGATGCCCAGCAGAACCGAATTGATGCGTTCCTGGTTCATGTTGCGCTCACGTAAAGCTGAGAGGCATGTCGTCGCGCGGTTGCGACCAGCGCACGAGCGACAGGCGAAGCTTCTCGAAGGCCGCATCGAAGATGATGCCCATGGCGCCGATGATCAGGATCATCGCAAACACCGTGTCGTATTGTGCCATGTCGAGCGAGTTGAACAGGATGTTGCCGGCGCCGGACTGGCGCGCGATCATCTCGGAGGTGATCATGGTGATCAGCGCCAGCACGAGACCGGTGCGGCAGCCCGTGAGAATTTCAGGCAGCGCCGCGGGCAGCACGATGCGGAGCATGCGCATCGGCGCCGACATGCCCATCGCCGCACCAGACCACAGCATTTTTTCTTCAACGGCTTTGGAGCCCTGGAAAGCGTGATAGATGATCGGCAGACTGACACCAAGGAAGATGACGAGGATCTTGGAGACGTCGCCAACGCCCATCCAGAGCATGATGATGGGCATCAGCGCTGCTTTTGGCACGGGATAGATGATCATCATCAGCGGATTGAAGAACGACGCCACGGCCTTGATGCGCCCCATCAGCAAACCGAGCGGGATCGCAAACATCACCGCGAGTACGAGGCCGATGGCCATGCGACGGATGGAATCGAGAATGTTCAGCAGCGATCCCTTGTCCCCGAGGATCGACGGAATGGCCTTGATCGACTCCAGTGCCGTTGGGAAGCTTTCGGTATCCAGCCGCAGCGAGGCAATCTGCCAGACACACAGCAACCCGATGCAGGCGAACAATGGCGAAAGTGTCTTGAGCACCCCGCGCACGGTCATCACAGATGGTCCTTGCCGTCGTCGATCATCTTCTCGATATCGACGATGTATTTCTGGAAACGTGCGTCGAGCAGCAGATCGGCGCGCTTGCGCGGCCGCGGCAGATCGATATCGACGATTTCCTTGATACTGCCCGGCGAGCGCGACATCACGATCACCTTGTCTGAGAGATAGACGGCTTCCTCGACCGAATGGGTGACGAACAGCACCGTCTTGCGTTGTGTATCCCAGATGTCGAGCAGATCGTTCTGCAGCCGCGTGCGGGTATGCGCATCGAGCGCGCCGAACGGCTCATCCATCAGCAGCACGGCGGGATCGTAGGCCAGCGTGCGCGCGATCGCGACGCGCTGCTTCATGCCGCCGGAGAGTTCTTTCGGATAGAAATTCTCATAGCCCTTCAGGCCGACCATCTCGAGCAGCTTGCGGCCGCGCGTTTCGGCTTCAGCCTTCTTAATGCCCTGCTGGCGCATGCCATACATGACATTGCCGAGCACGTTCTTCCACGGAAACAGCGCGAATTCCTGAAACACCGGACCGCGATCGGGACCAGGTCCCGTGATCGCCTTGCCCTTCACCTTGGCGACGCCATCGGTGGGCTGCACGAAGCCGCCGACGATATAGAGCAAGGTCGACTTGCCGCAGCCTGAGGGTCCGAGGATCGAGACGAAGGCACCATCTTCGATGGTGAGGTTGATATCCGACAGCGCCAGATGGCTTTGCTTGCCGGAGGTCTGGAAGCGCTGCGAGACGTGCTCGATCTCGATCATGGCTGAAGCGGGTTTGCGGCCGGATAAAGGTTCCGACTCGGCGTGAGCGTCCGAACGTAGCGACACCACCTGCATTCCCGGTCCTTCATTTGCCATGCACGCATTGCAATCACGACGGCCCGACTGTGTCCATCATGCTGACGGACACAGCGTAGCCGGAAACTGCAATTACTTTAAGCTTCAAATTTATGCGGGCAACGCCTTTTTGCTAGTCAGCGCCTGCTGCGAACAAGTCAGTTTCCCGCAGCAGGACTTTCGGCGCTTTTGGTGCGTTTAGTCGCGGAAATACGGCTCCACAGGGCCGGACAGCTTGATCAGCAGCGGATTGCCGTACCGGTCCTTTGCCGCACCGGCGGGCACCTTCACCCAGCCTTCGCTGACGCAATATTCTTCGACATTGGTCTTCTCGGCGCCCTTGAAGCGAATGCCGACATCGCGCTGCAGCACTTCGGCATTGTAGAACGGGCTTCGCGGATCGGTGGACAGGCGATCGGGCAGATCGGCTGATGCATTGGTGTTATCGGTCATAGCAGCGCCTCGATTTTCTCTCGCAGTGATTCAGGTTTGGCGGTCGGCGCAAAACGCTCGACGACCCGTCCGGAACGGTCGATCAGGAATTTGGTAAAATTCCATTTGATCCCCGAACCCAGCAATCCGGACTTTTCAGATTTCAGGTAATTATACAATGGATGCGCCCCGGCGCCATTCACGTCGATCTTCTCAAACAGCGGGAAGGTGATGTGGTAATTGGCCTCGCAGAAGCGCTCGATCGCCTTGGCGTCGCCCGGCTCCTGCGCGCCGAACTGGTTGCAGGGAAAGCCCAGCACGGAAAATCCGCGCGGCGCAAAATCCTGCTGCAGCTTCTCCAGCCCCGCATATTGCGGCGTGAATCCGCAGGCGCTGGCGGTGTTGACGATCAGCAGCACCTTTCCTTCGAACTGCTTGAGCGCGACAGGCTCACCTGTCAGTGCGTTCGCAGAAAAATCGGAGATGCCGGTCATCGCACTGATCCCTCTCAGGCCGTCGCGGGGTCGCAAGGCATCGGCGGGGTACCGCCGGCCTCGATGGCTTCGCCGGCCAGCAGACACAGATCCTCGCGGTAACGGCCGGCGACGAGTTGCACGCCGGTCGGCGCACGGCCGACAAGACCCGTGGCGACGCTGAGCGCCGGCAGGCCCATGAAGGGAATCCCGATCTGCGGCATCTGGGCGGCCCAGACGCGATCGAACGATTCCTGGCCCTGCATATCCAGATGATCCGGGAACGGCAATTCGCCGGACATCGGCATCAGCACCACAGTATAGGTCTGCAGGAACAGCTCCCAGTCGCGCACGAAGGTGGAGCGGCGCACCAGCGCCCGTGACAGGCCGCCATTCTCGAAGTCCTTGAGCTTGTCCTTCTGTCCGCGCAGACAGACCAGTGCTGCGGGATCACCCTCGCGCACCGCCGCGTCCAGCATGCCCTGATAGCCATCGCCGAACCAGAGCTGCGTCTGCAAGGCGGCGGCCTCGCGCAGGGCCGGCGTGTTCTCGACTTCCTCGACGACCCACCCTGCCCGCTCCAGCCGCTTTCCGGCATCGCGCACCGCGGCCTCGACATCGGCGGTGATGGCGAGACCATCAGGCCGCAGGCACATGGCGGCGCGCTTCTCGCGCTTGGGTCCCTCCAGCGGCGCCGGCACCCACCAGGGATCGCGCGCATCGGGCTGCGACATAGCCGCAAGCCCGAGACGGACATCATTGATGGTGCGTGCCAAGGGACCGGACACCGCGGTGATCTGGCCGGAAATGATACGCTCGGGCAGCGCCTGATTATAGGCGGCGATGCGGCCGACGGTCGGACGCAGACCGTGCACGCCGCAGGCATAGGCGGGATAGCGGATCGAGCCGGCGATGTCGGTGCCATGGGCGATGTGGCCGATGCCGGCGGCGACCGCGCTGCCTGCGCCGCCTGACGATCCGCCCGGCGTCAGCGACGGATCGCGCGGATTCTTGGTATCGCCATAGAGCTGATTGGTGGTGAACCAGCGATAGGAAAATGCCGGGCAATTGGTGCGGCCGATGATGACGGCGCCAGCCTTCAGCAGATTGTCGATCACCGGGCTGTTGGTCGTAGCGATGATCTCGTTCTGGATCTTTACGCCATTCGATGTCGGATAGGTCGCGTAGTCGATATTCACTTTGACGGTGATGGGCACGCCGCCGAGCGGACCGACATCGTCGCCGCGCGCAATCGCCGCATCGACCGCATCCGCCCGTGCCAGCGCCTCATTGGGTCGATGGTCGACCACGGCATTGATGGCAGGGTTCACAGCATCGAGCCGTGCGAGGCCAGCCACCGTCGCCTCCTTGGCGGACACCTTGCGGTCGCGAATGAGTGCGGAGAGGTCAGTTGCCGACAGGCGCCAGAGATCGTTCATGCAGTGCTCCATTGCTTGTCGCTTGTTAACGCAGGCGGCCGGAGATTGCCAATCAGGCACGATTTCGCAGTCTCGCGGCGCCGAAGCGTCCGAGCTATGAGCATTCCTTCCCACCCTCAATCGAGAGGGCGTGCGGAACGCCGGGTGCCCGTTGCACCCTTGGGCCTGATGCGAATGCGGTCTTCCGCAATTGAGAGTGCATCAGGACTTTCGGAGGCGCCGAGCAAGTGCCCGACGTTCCGCATACGGTGTTTTTTCGGTTGCCTGCACATCTGCCATGGCGAACGGTCCCATCACCAAAATTAATGTCCCAGGGCGGAGGGACAGGGTAGCCTCAAGCGAGTAAGCCGAACGCGTTTTGACTTGGTCGTCCGTCACACTGTCCAGGGAGTCTTTCCATCCCAAGATCGGCCGTCTCCTTGCCAGTGGCAGTGCTGGCGCAGATCCGTCCTGCCCGAAGACAGACGTCACCCGTGAACCGCGTAACGCCGCATCTCCGGCGTCCACCGCATCCAGCCCCGCGAACGTGACGATCGCGCTCGCCCCTCTCATCGGGGCCGGACGAAGGGGAAAATAATCCATGGCGGGATATTGTCAATAAGAAATAGGAAAAAATGTTAGGTGCTGGCTCGCCGCCCCACACTCGTCATTCCGGGGCGTGGCCGGCTCTTGCCGGACGCGAACCCGGAATCCCAGCATGTTCAGCGCAAAACACTCCGAGATTCCCCACCATTCCAAGTGGAATGGCTGAGGTTCGCGTCCGGCAAGTGCCAGCCGCGCCCCGGAATGACAGTGGGAGCTGAACATGTCGGGATTCCGGGCTCATTCCGGTCCGCTGTGCAGCCCGGCCTGCCCCGGAATGACGTCGCGCGGGTGAGCCCGCGCGACGTCACTTCACCCTTGCGAGAAAATAAGCCAGCTCCACGATTTGCGCTTCGGAGATCGACTGCATCACATCGGCCATGGTGGCATCGTAACCGTGGCGGGAGTTGTCCTTGTATTCGCGCATGGTCTTGGCGAGGTAGTCCTCGCGCTGGTTGGCAATGCGCGGGATATTGTCGCGGCCCGAGAAATCAGCGTTGTGGCAGCTATCGCAGCGAAATTGCGATGTCAGCGCCTTGGCGGCCTGCATCCGCGCGGGATCGCTAGCGATCCCCTGGGGATCGCCCGCCTCCAGCGCTGTCGGTTTCGGCAGCGTCGCGAGATAGTCAGAGAAACTGCGCAGGTCGTCGTCGGTAAAATCCTTCACCATGTCGTTCATCGGCTCCGCGACGCGGAGCTTCTCGCGAAACATGTAGATCTGGATCAGCGAATAGGCCGGCTGCTGCGCGCCGAGCGACGGCGTGTTCTCGGTTTCGGAGGTCCCCTTCTCGCCGTGGCAGGCGAGGCACGGCGCGGCGCGCTCGGTGATGGGTTCGGCGGCGAAGAGTGGGGACGTCGAGAGAAAAAGAGCTACGATGACGGCAAACGGGCGCATCGGCTTTGAACTTTCTGAATACTGAAACTCCGGCGTGGCGAATTCCTTCTCCCCGCTTGCGGGGAGAAGGTGAGGATGAGGGGGACTCTCACCGCGCTCGGAGCAAGTGGAGAGTCCCCCTCACCCGACTTTCACGCGCTTCGCGCGTTGCAGTCGACCTCTCCCCGCAAGCGGGGAGAGGTGAGAAAACGTCGTCACTTCTTGTCCGCCACCTTCTGCTTGCCATAGGTGATGCGATAGATCGCGCCGTTCCAGTCGTCGGAGACCAGCAGCGATCCGTCCTTCATCTGCAGCACGTCGACGGGGCGGCCGACATATTTGTTGTCCTCGATGAAGCCGGTGAGGAACGGCTCGACGGACTTCACCGTGCCGTCCTTGTTCAGCTTCGCGACAACGACGTCTCCGCCGAGCTTCTGAGTCTTGTTCCAGGAGCCATGGCGCGCGATGAAGATCGCATCCTTGTAGGCGGCCGGGAACATCTTGCCGGTGTAGAACCGCATGCCCAATGCCGCCGTATGCGACCCGAGCAGGCCGACCGGCGCGGTGTAGTCGGCGCAGGACTTGCCCCAGCCGAATTCCGGATCGAGGATATTGCCCTGCAGGCAATATGGCGCGCCGAAGTCTTCACCCGCCTTGGTGACACGGTTGAGTTCATCTTCCGGCACCGCTTCCGACATCCAGTCGCGGCCGTTGTCGGTGAAGTACATCTGCTTGGTGGTCGGATTCCAGTCGAAGCCGACGGTGTTGCGGACGCCCTTCACATAGATCTCGGCGCCGGTGCCATCGAGATTCATGCGGCGGATCTGGCCATGGGCCTCGTCATGCAGCACATTGTTGCCGGGCTGGCCGACCGGCACATAGAGCTTGTTGTCCGGGCCGATGCCGATGAACTTCCAGCCATGGGCTTCGTCCTTCGGCAGGTTGTCGTAGATCATGGTCGGCTTCGGCGGATTTTCGAGATTGTCTTCCACCTTGTCGATCTTCGAGATCTTCGACAGTTCGGCGATGTAGAGCGTGCCGTCCTTGAAGGCGAGACCGTTCGGGCGATAGAGGCCGGAGGCCAGCACCTTCACCTGGCGCTTGCCGTCATTGTTGATGACCGCGTAGACCTTGTCGACGAGGCGCGACCCCACAAAGACCGTGCCCTTGTCGCCTTCGCGCATCGAGCGCGCATTGGCCATGCCGGCGGCGTAAACCTCGATATTGAAGCCCGCGGGCACCTTCAGCTTCGCAGTCGGCAGCTTGTCGGCGGCGGACGGAATCGGCGGCGGCGCGACGGGCGCGAGCTTGGCTGCGGCAGCGCCATCGGGACGGCCGATCAGCGGCGAGCCGGGCGGCAGCGCAGGCGCCGCGGCGGCGACTGGCGCTGCTGCAGGTGCCGGAGCGGCAGCCTGCGGGGCGGCTGGTGCCGGTGCAGGAGCCGCTGCGGGAGCAGCAGGCGCTGCACTTGGAGCTGCACTTGGCGTGGCTGCAGGAGCCGGTGTTGCAGGTGATGTATCGGACTGCTGGGCAAAAGCGCCGCTTGTAAAGACACCGATGAACGCACCGGCAAGCAATGCCCGGCGCGCGGACGTGTAGACACTCATGGATCTCTCCCCTTTTTACGGAAGCCTTCTCTGCTCGCAGCGCATGAGATGCGCCGCCCCCGAGGCTTTCCGGATCGCACTGTTGGATATTTTTATGTCGCTGCGCAATCAAAACATCACGCGCGAGCAAGCCTGTGCGGATTCCCGCAATCGGCTAAAGCCTTTTCGGTTCTGATAGAGTTAGAACCGAGGCTCTAGCGTTGTGTATTGACGCGTTTTCTTGACGCGAACCAGTGCCCACTTCGCTCGACAACGCTCTAGTGCCGCGTTGCGGACTCATCGGTGGCATCGAGCAGTGCTTCGGTGAACGGAAATTCAAGCACGATCTCGCCGTCCTTGTCCGTCACCTCAAGCACCGCTTTGAGCAGATCGCTCGGCGTGCCCTCGGAGCGCAGCAATTGCAGGATCATCGACCGCGCCACATCCCAGGCATGATCGGGATCCCGCAGCTCCTCGCCTTCGGGATCGACCACCAGCTCGTCGTTGATGCGTGTGTTGAAGAAATAAAGCGGCATGGCAATTCTCTTGGCACTCGGCTTGGGCGCGGACGCAGAAGACCTCAGACCACGCGAATATCCGGAAGATGCGGCGGGCTGAGTACGAATCAATGCCTTTCAACCAAAGGCCTTCGCTATCTATGGAACGTTCTCGCCATTGCAATGTTGCAGCGCAACCGATTGTGCATTGCACGCATATTGTACCCCTATCGCTTCACATTGTGATGACGAAGTTGTTGGCGAACCTTTGAGCAGGGAATAGAGTTATGGTTATGCAGTACCTGACTGCAGATAAGCGGGAGAGAAATATGGCCTGGAAAGCACCGAAGATCGTCGAAGTTGCAGTCGGCATGGAAATCAACATGTACGCCTGCGCGGCGCGCAAGTAAGACTTGAGCTCAAGCTAAGTTTTGGGGGCGCCTTCGTCGACGACAGGCGCCCCGCGTCTTTTTACGAGACGCTAATTGGCCGGGATTCAGGGCGATCTCATGTTGCGTGTTGTCGTTCTTGGAGCCGCGGCCGGCGGCGGTGTTCCGCAGTGGAATTGCGGATGCCGGATTTGTCGTGCGGCGCGCGATGAGCGGCCAGACTTGCGGAGCGGTCAGGCCTCGATCGCGGTGTCGGCCGACAATGCCAACTGGTTCCTGATCAATGCCTCGCCCGACCTGCGACAACAGGTCACCGATACGCCCCAGCTTCACCCCCACCCCGATCATGTCAGACACTCGCCGATCGCGGGCGTGATCCTCACCAATGGCGAGGTCGATGCGGTGGCCGGGCTCTTGTCGATGCGGGAAGGTTCGCCATTTACAATCTATGCGCACACACGTGTGCTGGCGATCCTGAAAGCCAACAGCATTTTCAACGTGCTCTCGGACAAGAACGTGCGCCGCGACGCCATCGAGATTGATACGTCTTTCGAACCGAAGCTGCAGGATGGCGCGCCGTCCGGCCTGGAGGTGCTGCCTTTCGTCGTGCCCGGCAAGAGCGCGTGGTATCTGGAAGGCCAGGCACATCCGGCCGGTGAGGATGGCGACGGCGATACGCTGGGACTGCGGATCGCCGAGAAGGCCACCGGCAAGTATTTCTATTTCATTGCGGCCTGCGCGCGGGTGACGCCCGAACTGAAGACGCGCATCTCCGGCGCCCCGCTGGTGTTCTTCGACGGCACCGTGTGGCGCGACGACGAATTGATCGCCGCAGGATTGGGCCATAAGACCGGCCAGAGCATGGGGCATCTGTCGATGTCCGGCACGGATGGCGCGATCAGCGAACTGGCCGATGCCGGCATCGCCAGAAAGTTCTTTCTGCACATCAACAATTCGAACCCGGCGCTGCTGCATGATTCCACCGAGCGCGCCGCATTGACCACCGCCGGCTGGCAAATCCCCGGCAATGGCATGGAGATCACGCTGTGAACGCCCCAGGTGCTACCATGACAAGTGCAAACATGATCGGCGCCAACGCCATTTCCGCCTATTCGATTTCGCCAGGCGTGCCGCTGGACAATGCCGCGCAACTCGAAGAGACGCTGCGCCATATCGGCGCGACGCGCTATCACAGCCTACATCCGTTTCATAAATTGTTGCACGGCGGCAAGCTCAACAAGGGCCAGGTGCAGGCCTGGGCGCTGAACCGCTACTATTATCAGAGCACGATCCCCATCAAGGACGCCGTGGTGATCTCGCGCTTCCGCGACCGGGCGACACGCGTGGAATGGCGGCACCGCATCGAGGATCACGACGGTGATACCGGCGCCGAAGGCGGCATCGAGCGCTGGCTGAAGCTGACCGAAGGGCTCGGTCTCGACTCAGCCTATGTGGAATCCACCGAAGGCATTTTACCGGCGACGCGTTTCGCCGTGGAGGCCTATGTGCATTTCGTGCGTGACAAGACGCCGCTCGAGGCCATCGCCTCGTCGCTGACGGAACTGTTCGCCCCCAACCTGCATGAAGAGCGCATCTCTGGCATGCTGAAGCATTATGATTTCGTCAATCCGGACATCATGAGCTATTTCAGCCGCCGCCTGACCCAGGCGCCGCGCGATGCCGGCTTTGCGCTGGATTACGTCAAGCAGCACGCCAACACCCCGGCCGAGCGCCGCGCGGTTTGCAATGCACTGATCTTCAAGACCAATGTGTTGTGGGTGCAGCTCGATGCGCTGTATCATGCCTATGTCGATGGCCATGTGCCGCCGGGCGCGTTCGTCCCGGCCAAGTAAGAAGGCAACGATGACGGAGTTGCGCAGCAATCGTCGGATCAGTGTCAGCGAGGCCAGCAAGCCGATCTTGCCGCGCCACGCCCGGCTGAAGTTCGACGAGACGCGCCAGCGCTGGGTGATCCTGGCGCCGGAGCGTGTGCTGGCGCCGGACGATATCGCCGTGGAAATCCTGCAACTCTGTGACGGCGCACGCAGCGTGGCCGATATCATCGACCTGCTGGCGGCGAAATACGCCGCGCCGCGCGACGATATCGGTACCGATGTTCTCGCGATGCTGCAGGATCTCGCCGACAAGGGCTTTCTCACGCAAGCGCGGGAGAAGACATCATGAGCCCCACCCTCACCGACGCCAGCCCCGTCTTCACCGATCCCGCCGACAGTCTCGCTATCATGGAGCGGACGCGCTCGACTGCGGAAACCTTCGGCATTCCCCTCGCCGTGCTGGCCGAACTCACCCATCGCTGCCCGCTGCAATGTCCATACTGCTCCAATCCCGTGGAACTCGACCGCAGCAGCACCGAGCTGACCACCGACGAATGGAAGAAGGTGCTGTCCGAGCTCGCCGAAATCGGCGTGCTGCAGATCCACTTCTCCGGCGGCGAACCGACCGCGCGCAAGGACATCGTCGAGCTGGTGCAGCACGCGACGGATGTGGGCCTGTATTCCAACCTCATCACCTCGGCGGTGCTGCTGACGCGCGACAAGCTTTCCGCGCTCGCCGATGCCGGGCTATGCCATGTGCAGATCAGCTTCCAGGGCAATGAGCCCGTGGTTGCCGACCGCGTCGGCGGCTATCGCAATGGCCACGCGAAGAAGCTCGAAGTGGCCAAATGGACGCGCGAGCTCGACCTGCCGCTGACGGTGAATGCGGTGATGCACCGGCAGAACCTGCATCAGCTCGCTGACATCATCCAGATGGCCGTCGATCTCGATGCCGACCGGCTGGAAGTGGCCAATGTGCAGTATTACGGCTGGGCGTTGAAGAACCGCGCCGCTTTGATGCCGACCATCGACCAGATCGACGAGACCAGCCGCATCGTCGAGGATGCGCAGCTGCGCCTGAAAGGCATTCTCGATATCGACTATGTCGTGCCGGACTATTACGCGCTGCGGCCGAAGAAGTGCATGGGCGGCTGGGGCCGGCAGTTCTTCAACATCTCTCCATCAGGCAAGATCCTGCCGTGCCATGCCGCCGAGACCATCACCGGGATGGAATTCGAATCCGTGCGCTCCAATCATTCGATCGCCTGGATCTGGCAGAATTCCGAAGCCTTCAACCGCTATCGCGGCACCGGCTGGATGCCCGAGCCATGCCAGAGCTGCGCGTTCAAGGAAGTGGATTTCGGCGGCTGCCGCTGCCAGGCCTTCGCGCTGACCGGCGACGCCGGCAATACCGACCCCGCCTGCACGCTGTCGCCTGTTCACGCCGAAATCTTCAAACTGGCCGAGACGGAATCCACCGAGGGCCGCGACCGCTTCATCTATCGCAACTTCAAAGGCGGCACGCTGGAGCCGGACGCGGACGACGTCCATGGCCGCTGATGTCCCCGCCCCGGTGAATGCGGACCTGTTTGCGCCGCTGACCTCGGAACATCTGGATGTCGGCGACGGCCACGCAATCCATGTGGAGAGCGTCGGCCGCAGCGACGGCATTCCCGCAGTCTATCTGCATGGCGGCCCCGGCTCCGGCTGCCAGCCCGATCACCGCCGGCTGTTCGATCCGCAGCGTTTTCACACCGTGTTGTTCGATCAGCGCGGCGCCGGCCGCAGCAAGCCGAAAGGCAAGCGCGAGGCGAATACGCTGCCGCATCTGATCGCGGATATGGAAACGATCCGCACCCAATTCGGCTTCGACAAATGGCTCGTGGTCGGCGGCTCCTGGGGAGCGACGCTGGCGCTGGCCTATGCGCAGGCCCATCCCGAACGCGTGACCGGCATCGTGCTGCGCGCAACCTTTCTCGGCACGCGAGAAGAATTGCACGATGTCTTCAACGTCATGCTGCCGCGGCATTATCCGGGCCTGCATGGAGATTTTTTGAGCGCCCTTCCCGAAGCCGAGCGCGCCGATCCGCTGCCGAACTTCTATCGCCGCATTCTCGATGCCGATCCGGCCGTGCATGTCCCCGCGATCCGCGCCTGGGGCGGCACCGAAGCCATCCTGTCGGAAATCGCGCCGAAGCGCACGCGGCTCGACCGCGCCGAACTCGGCAACACCACGCGGCCGATGCCGGCCACACCGGCAATGGAAGCACATTACTTCAAGCACGACTGCTTCATGCGGCCACAGCAGCTCATGGAAGACGCCGGCAAACTCACCGGCATTCCCGGCGTCATAATTCAGGGCCGTTACGACTTCCTCTGCCCGCCCGCGACATCGCACGCCCTGGCCAGGCGCTGGATGAATGCCGAGGTGCGCATCGTTGAAAGCGCCGGTCACAGCCTCTATGACCCCGGCATGCGCGATGCGGTCATGAAGGCCATCGCCGATGTCGCGTCGAAACTGAAATAGGACTTCTGGAATGCCGATCAGAGGCACGGGAATGTTGATGACGTCGATGGATATCGACGCCAGCCATGAGCAGGAATTCAACCAATGGTACGACCGCGAGCATCTTGCCGAGCGCGTCGCCATCGAGGGCTTCGTCGAGGCCCGGCGTTACGTGGCCGTGAACGCCAGGCCGAAATATCTCGGGCTCTATTCGACCGCGACATTCGACGTGCTGGACAGTGATGCCTATCGCACGGCGCTGGCCAACCAGACCAAGTGGTCGCTGACCAATATCGGCCGCTTCCAGAACATGCTGCGTTCGGTGGCTCGGATCACTGTGAGCCGCGGTCAGGGCCGCGGCGCGGCACTTGGACTGGTGCGCATCCGGCCACCCGCCGAAGGCGCTGACAAACTGCGCAGCGCCATCGAAGCGAAGCTCGATCCCGGCGATATCAACGGCATCATTTCGATGCATCTGATGGAGAGCGATCCCCGGCTGTCGAAGCCGCTCACCGACGATCCCGCCGCACCCAATCCCGCCGCCCGCGACTGGTATGTGATGATCGACGGGACGGATGTCGACGCCGTCGCTGCGACCATGAAGGGCCGCTTCACTGCGGCCATTGCAGCGGCAAAGGCAGAGCTGATTTCCGAGGGGACCTACCGGCTGATGTGGGACCTGGCGAAGAGCGATCTTTGAATTCACGGTCGACGCGGCCTTTCTGAACCTCCCCCCGCTTGCGGGGAGAGGTCGGAGTCGGCGCGCAGCGACGGCTCCGGGTGAGGGGGAGTTAGAGGTGAAGCTCAGCAAAAGCCCCTCACCCCACCCTCTCCCCGCAAGTGCGGGGCGAGGGAGTGCATCGACCGCGCCCAGCATCGATTGAACGCATCCCGCTTCTGATGCGACCAAGGTGAACTGGCCCGCAACGGGCCGCCTCACCTTGCGAGACGTCGATGACCATCCGTGTGTTGTCCCTTCTGGTTCTCACCTCCGCTCTGACCATCGGCGGCCCGCTGGCGCGCGCCGAGGACGAGCCGGTCAAGGTCGATGCGGTGAAGGCAGCCGAATTCAACAAGCGCATGTTTGCCGGTCCGCTGGGTCCGAAGCTGACCTATGCCTGCTTCGTCCGGCGCTATGACGCCGAGCATCTGGCGCGGCATCCCAAGCAGAAGGTCAGCACCATGAAGCTGCTGGTCGTCGCCGGGCATCCGCCCGAGGAAAGCTATACGCCCTACTCGTTCCGGCTCGGATTCAAATATCGCCATCGCAAAGGCGACTGGGATTCCAGCGGCTCCTGCGGCCAGATCCAGGATACCGACAAGGGCCAGGAGGTGAAGTTCGCATGCAGCGTCGATTGCGATGGCGGCGGCATCGCGATCGGCCTGGCCAAAGACATCGACGCAACGCTGGTTCGCGTCGAGCGGGTCCGCATCTGGCAGAACAGCAAGCCCGATGAAGAACCCGGCGCTGACGCGCTGACCGGCGGCGAGGACGACAAGATTTTCCGGCTCGACCGCACGAGTCTGAAGGAATGTGAATCGTTGATCACAGACCGCAAGGAACTCGCGGCGATGCGCAGCAAGTGAGCGTGATTGACGTCAAATCGGAGCGAGCTATGAATCGACGCAGCCTATTGTGGACCGCTCTGTCGTCGATCGGCGCGGGACTGGTCGCCTCGCAGGCCAGTGCGGCAGCGACTGACGCAAAGCCGTCTGCTAAGCTCAAGGTGGTCTATCACCTCGCCGATGCCGACCGGGTGAATTTCGCGCTCGGCAATATCCAGAACCACTTCGACGGCGTCGACGGCCCCGACAACGTTACCATCGCACTGGTCGTGCTCGGTCCGGCGCTGAAGTCATTTGCCCGGGCTTCCACCAATCCCGACATTACCGCGCGGGTCGCCAAATTCTCCAAGTCCGGCCTGCAACTGGCCGCCTGCGGCAACACCATGAAGGCGCAGGATGTGACGCTGGACGGCCTGCTGCCGGGCTTCACCATCGCCGACCGCGGCGGCGTGGTCCGGATCGCGGAGCTGCAGGCGCAGGGCTATCTGTATATTCGCCCCTGACCCCCTTCGCCGTCATTGCGAGGAGCCCTTGCGACGAAGCAATCCAGTCTTTCTTCGCTTTTGATCCTCTGGATTGCCGCGTCGCTTCGCTCCTCGCAATGACGTGAGCGGCTGGAGGCGCTCCCCAACCCACAAAACCGACGCACAAAATTTGCACAATTGTCATGCCGCCGGGCCAATCTGGCGAACACGGAATTGCGATCCGGCTCCCGCGCCCTGAATGGAACCGTTCGGCTTGCCATGCGTATGGGTTTGGGGCGATCATTGGAACCGGGCCGCGGAACGTTTCGCGCGGCGATCGGCCTTTTGATAATTGTAAGCAGAACAAGGCATCATGAATCCCGTCAAAGCACTCGAATCCCATGGTCAGGCCGTTTGGCTGGACTTCCTCGCCCGCGGCTTCGTCGCCAAAGGCGACCTCAAGAAGCTGATCGACACTGACGCCGTGAAGGGCGTGACGTCGAACCCGGCGATCTTCGAGAAGGCGATCGGAAGTTCGGACGAATATGATGCCCCGATTGCCGAGGCGCTGAAGTCCGGCGACAAATCGCCTGCCGACCTGTTCGAGCACATTGCCGTCGAGGACATCCAGCACGCCGCCGACGTGCTGAAACCGGTTTACGACAAGATGAAGGGCGACGACGGCTTCGTCAGCCTCGAAGTCTCGCCCTATCTCGCCAATGACACCAAGGGCACGGTCACTGAGGCGGAGCGCCTGTGGGCGAGCGTCAAGCGCCCAAACCTGATGGTGAAGGTGCCGGCAACGCCGGAGGGGCTGCCCGCGATCCAGCAACTGATCGGCGAAGGCATCAGCATCAATGTGACGCTGCTATTCGCGCAGAAGACCTATGTGGAGGTCGCCGAGGCCTATCTGAATGGTCTGGAAAAATATGTTGCCGGCGGCGGCGATCCCTCGCATGTGGCCAGCGTCGCCTCGTTCTTCGTCAGCCGCATCGATGCGCAGGTCGACAAGCAGCTCGACGACAAGATCGCCAAGGCCAATGATCCATCCGAGAAGGCGCGGCTCAAGGACCTCAAGGGCAAGGTCGCCATCGCCAATGCGAAACTCGCCTATCAGGAATATCTGGAACTGTTTGCCGGCCCGCGCTGGGAGAAACTGGCCGCCAAGGGCGCCAAGCCGCAGCGTCTGCTCTGGGCTTCCACCGGCGTGAAGAGCAAGGACTATCGTGACACGCTCTATGTGGAAGAGCTGATCGGCAAGAACACCGTCAACACCGTGCCGCCCGCCACGCTGGACGCGTTCCGCGACCACGGCGAGGTGCGCGACAGCCTCGAAGAGAATGTCGAGGATGCCAAGAAGGTGCTGGCCGACCTCGCCAAGACCGGCATCTCGCTCGACGCAATCACGACGCATCTTGTCGAGGACGGCGTCAAGCTGTTCGCCGACGCGGCCGACAAGCTGTACGGCGCCGTGGCGCACAAGCGCGCAACATCGCTGGGTAACGGGATCGGATCGCAGAAGCTGGCGCTGGGCGACGGCATCACGAAGAAGGTCGCAACCTCAACCGAAGAGTGGCGTGGTTCGGCGAAGATCCGCCGGCTCTGGCACAAGGACAAATCGGTCTGGACCGGCGCGGACGAAGACAAGTGGCTGGGCTGGCTGAATAGCACCTTTGACGAGAAGGCCAAGCTCGTCGACTACAACGACTTCGCCAAATGGGTGAAGGCGCAGGGATTCACTGATGCGGTGGTGCTCGGCATGGGCGGATCGAGCCTTGGGCCGGAAGTGCTGGCGCAGACCTTTGCCAAGGTGGCGGGCTTCCCGAAACTGCATGTGCTGGATTCCACCGATCCCGCGCAGGTCGCGGCTATGGGCAAAGCCGTGAAGATCGCCTCGACGCTGTTCATCGTCTCCAGCAAATCCGGCGGCACCACCGAGCCGAATGTGATGAAGAACTACTTCTTCGACGAGGTGACCAAGGCGGTCGGCGCCGACAAGGCCGGCGGCCATTTCGTCGCCGTGACCGATCCCGGCTCGTCTTTGGAGAAGGTCGCGAAGACCCAAAAGTTTGCGCGCATCTTCCATGGTGATCCCACCATCGGCGGGCGCTATTCGGTGCTGTCGCCGTTCGGCCTCGTGCCGGCGGCTGCAGCGGGCGTCGATCTCACCAAGCTGCTCGATCTCACGCTGTCGATGGTCCGCTCCTGTGGGCCGGACGTGCCACCCGCTGAAAATCCCGGCGTCCAGCTCGGCCTTGCCATGGGCAATGCCGGGCTCGACGGCCGCGACAAGGTCACGATCTTGTCCTCGAAGAAAATCGCCGATTTCGGCGCATGGGCCGAACAGCTCATCGCCGAATCCACCGGCAAGGATGGCAAGGGCCTGATCCCCATCGACGGCGAGACGCTGGGCGAGCCCTCAGTCTATGGCACCGATCGCTTCTTTATCGATCTGCGCACATCAGGCGAAGACGACAAGGGACATGACGACAAGCTGGCTGCGCTGGAGAAGGCGGGCCATCCCGTCGCGCGCATCGTGATGCCGTCCATCGATCATCTCGGCCAGGAATTCTTCCGCTTCGAAATCGCGACAGCCGTCGCGGGATCGATTCTGGGCATCAACCCGTTCAACCAGCCAGATGTGGAAGCCGCCAAGATCAAGACGCGCGAGCTGACGGAGGCCTTCGAGAAGACCGGTTCGCTGCCGCCGGAGACGCCGGTGGTGTCCTCCAAGGAGGCCGATCTCTATACGGACGACAGCAATGCCGAACTGCTGAAGAAGGCCGGCGCCAATGGCGATCTGACCTCGTGGCTGAAGGCGCATTTCCGCCGCGTCACCCCCGGCGATTACGTGGCCCTGCTCGCTTATGTCGAACGCGATAGCGCCCATATCGACACGCTGCAGCAGATGCGGATGGCGGTGCGCGACAAGAAGAAGGTGGCCACCTGCGCCGAATTCGGCCCGCGCTTCCTGCATTCGACGGGCCAAGCCTACAAAGGCGGGCCGGATACCGGCGTGTTCCTGCAGATCACGGCTGACGATGCCAAGGATCTTGCCATTCCCGATTACCGCGCCTCGTTCGGTGTCATCAAGGCGGCACAGGCGCGTGGTGACTTCGGCGTACTGACCGATCGCAACCGCCGCGCGCTGCGCATCCATCTCAAGGGCGATCTCAAGGCCGGACTTGCTGTTCTCGACAAGGCGATGACTGCCGCATTGAACTAAACGACGATCCGCATGGCCCGGACATTGCTTCGGGTCATGCGCAATCAATAAAGGACATCACACAATGCAGCTCGGCATGATCGGTCTCGGCCGAATGGGCGGAAATATTGTCCGCCGCCTGATGAAGAACGGTCACACCGCGGTTGTCTATGACAAGGACGCCAAGGCCGTCAGCGGCCTTGCCTCCGAAGGTGCCATCGGCGGATCGTCGCTCGAAGATTTCGTCAAGAAGCTCGACAAGCCGCGCGCCGTCTGGGTGATGTTGCCCGCCGGCAAGATCACCGAGACCACCATCGATGCGCTGACTAGGCTGCTGGAGCCCGGCGACACCGTCATCGACGGCGGCAACACGTTCTGGCAGGACGACGTTCGCCGCGGCAAGGCGCTGAAGGAGAAGGGCCTCTTCTATATCGACGTCGGCACGTCCGGCGGCGTCTGGGGCATCGATCGCGGCTATTGCATGATGATCGGCGGTGAAAAGAGCGTCGTCGATCGGCTCGATCCGATCTTCAAGACGCTGGCGCCTGGGATCGGCGACATCCCGCGTACGCCGGGCCGCGACAACAGCGATCCGCGCATCGAGAACGGCTACATCCATGCAGGCCCCGTCGGCGCCGGGCATTTCGTCAAGATGGTCCATAACGGCATCGAATACGGATTGATGCAGGCCTATGCCGAAGGCTTCGACATCATGAAGAACGCCAATATCGAGGCGCTGCCGGAAGCGCATCGCTTCGACCTCAACCTGCCCGATATAGCCGAAGTCTGGCGCCGTGGCAGCGTGATCCCGTCCTGGCTGCTCGACCTCACCTCCTCCGCGCTCGCCAAGAACGAGACGCTCGATACTTACTCAGGCTTCGTCGAGGATTCCGGCGAAGGCCGCTGGACGGTGAATGCCGCCATCGACGAAGCGGTGCCCGCCGAGGTTCTGACGGCAGCGCTGTTTGCGCGGTTTCGCTCGCGCAAGGAGCACACATTTGCAGAAAAGATTCTATCCGCGATGCGCGCCGGTTTCGGCGGCCACAAAGAGCCCGATCAGCATCCGGATCCAAAACGGCAGGACGCGCCTGATATCATCAAACCAAAGGCGTAGCCCGCATGACCGAGATACAAGCTCCAGGCCCTGCCAAATCCAAGAAGAAGCCAGACCCTTGCGCATTCGTGATCTTCGGCGTCACCGGCGATCTCGCACACCGGCTGGTCATCGCGGCGCTTTATAACCTTCAGGCGGCCGATCTTCTGCCGGAGAAATTCTGCGTCGTCGGCATCGCCCGCAAGGACATGACCGGCGCGGAACTCCGCGACGACCTGATGAAGGGCCTGAAGCAATATGCGACGCGCCCGGTCGACGACGCCATCGCACAGAAGCTGCTCAATTGTGTCACCTGCATCGAGGCCGATCCGGGCGAGCCGGATTCCTTCGATCGCATGCGTGACCAGCTCGACAAACTCGAGGAAGCGCGCGGCACCGGCGGCAATCGCCTGTTCTATCTGGCGACGCCGCCTTCGGCCTTCGCGCCGATCGCGCGTCAGCTCGGCCGCACCGGCATGCTGAAGGAAAACGGCTCGTGGCGCCGCCTCGTGGTCGAGAAGCCGTTCGGCACCGACCTTGAATCCGCGAAGAAGCTGAACAATGAACTGCTCGGCCTGATGAACGAGCAGCAGATCTACCGGATCGATCACTATCTCGGCAAGGAGACGGTGCAGAACATCCTGGTGCTGCGCTTTGCCAATGGCATGTTCGAGCCGATCTGGAATCGCAACCATATCGATCACGTGCAGATCACCGTGGACGAGAAACTCGGCGTCGGCCATCGCGGCTCGTTCTATGACGCCACCGGCGCGCTGCGCGACATGGTGCCCAACCATCTGTTCCAGCTGCTGTCGCTGGTGGCCATGGAGCCGCCCGCGCGGTTCGAGGCCAATGCGGTGCGCTCCGAGAAGGCCGAAGTGCTCGCCGCCGTCACCACGCAGACCGAGGCCGAAGCACTGCAGAATTCGGTTCGCGCGCAATATGTCGCCGGCCATGTCGGCGATACCGACATTGGTGATTATCTGAAGACCAAGGACGTCAAGGAAGGCAGTACCACCGAGACCTATGCAGCGATGAAGCTGTCGATCGACAACTGGCGCTGGGCCGGCGTTCCCTTTTATCTGCGTACCGGCAAGGCACTCGGCATCAAGCGCACCGAAGTGGCGATCAAGTTCAAGCAAGCACCCTTCGCCATGTTCCGCGACATGTCCGTGGAAAGCCTCGCCGAGAACTTTCTCGTTATCGCGGTGGAGCCGAACGAAGGCATCTCGCTGAAGTTCAATACCAAGGT
This sequence comes from Tardiphaga sp. 20_F10_N6_6, assembly GCF_052076045.1. Taxonomy (NCBI): domain Bacteria; kingdom Pseudomonadati; phylum Pseudomonadota; class Alphaproteobacteria; order Hyphomicrobiales; family Nitrobacteraceae; genus Tardiphaga; species Tardiphaga sp. 20_F10_N6_6. Next base: position 6,110,172 of record NZ_CP197239.1, on the reverse strand, counting down.
GCCCGGTCCCGCTGTGGAGATCGACGGCGTCGAGATGAAGTTCCGCTATAAGGACTACTTCCAGGCTGCACCGGCGACGGGCTATGAGACGCTGATCTATGACTGCATGATCGGCGACAACATCCTGTTCCAGCGCGCCGACAGCGTGGAAGCCGGCTGGCGTGCCGTGCAGCCATTCCTCGATGCCTGGAAGAAGGCCGGCAAGGACGGGCTAAAGACCTACAACGCCGGCAGCGAAGGTCCCGAGGAAGCCGACGACCTGCTCAAGCGCGATGGTCGTAGCTGGCGCGTACTGAGCTGACGCCATGACAGCGCCCAATCGCCATATCGTCGTGGTCGAGGATGCGGTGGCTCTCGCCGAGGCCGCAGCCGACCGGCTGATCGAGCGCATCGAAGCCAATCCCGGCCGCATCGCAATCTGCATGACCGGCGGATCGAGCCCGAAGCGCCTCTATGAACTGCTCGCCACCGAACCCTATCGCAGCGAAATCCCCTGGGATCGCGTACACTGGTTCATCGGCGATGATCGTTTCGTGCCGTCAGGCGATCCGCTCAACAACATGAGTATGGCGCGAACTGCGTTTCTGGATACATGCGCGCCGCTTGCGAATGTGCACCCGATCAAGACCGATGCGGCGAATCCGGATGAAGCCGCTGCGCTCTATACGCGCGAGCTGCAGTTGTTCTACGGAGCCGACAAGCTCGATAAAGCCAAACCGCTGTTCGATCTGGTGTTGCTCGGCGTCGGCCCCGATGGTCACGTGGCATCGTTGTTCCCCAGCTATCCAGCCATCGAGATCAAGGACCGCTGGGTTGTCGGCGTGCCCGAAGCCCATGTGAAGCCTTTCGTGCCGCGCGTCAGCCTGACGCTGCCGGCACTCGCCTCATGCCGCGAGATGCTGTTCCTGATGAGCGGCGAGGACAAGCGCGCGATCCTGACCCGGGTGCTGAAGGGCGAGGATCTGCCAGCCAATCGCGCGCGGTCGGACGGCGAAACCGTGTGGCTGTGCGACAAGGCCGCCCTGCCGGACGACGCGCGTGGCTGACACCGCGCCCAAGACTCTGGCACCCAAGATCCTGGCACCCAAGGCTCTGGTGGTGATGGGCGTCTCCAGCTCAGGCAAGAGCACGATCGCGAAGACGCTTGCTGAACGCCTCGGCTGGCGCTTCGCCGATGGCGACGATTTTCACCCGAAGGCAAATATCGAGAAGCAGCGCGCGGGCCAGCCACTCACCGACGACGATCGCTGGCCCTGGCTGCAGGCCATTGCCGACGAGATCGACCGCGTCACCGCCGATAAGCTTGTCGTCGCCTGTTCTGCGCTCAAGCGCGCCTATCGCGATCTGCTATTGCACGGCCGCGACGACATTCGCATCGTCTATCTCGACGGCTCCAGGGAGCTAATCGCCAAGCGCATGGCGGCGCGGAAGAATCATTTCATGCCGCCGACGCTGCTCGACAGTCAGTTCAAGACGCTCGAAATCCCTGGCCCAGACGAACGCCCGATCACAGTATCCATCGACGACGATGTCGACGGCATCGTCTCCGCCATCATCAAACAACTGCCGGCCTGAAGGATCAAACCATGACCAAAATCGCTCTCGTGGTGTCCGATGTCGACGGCACACTCGTCACCCACGACAAACGCCTCACCGACACGGCCAAGGCGGCCGTGAAGAAACTGGAAGACGCCGGCATCGGGTTCACGATCACGTCGAGCCGCCCGCCCGTCGGCATGCGCTTCCTCGTGAAGCCACTGGGGATCACGCTGCCGATCGGCCCATTCAACGGCAGCTCCATGGTGGACGGCGACCTCAAGCCGATCATGCAGCACCTGATCCCGGAAGCTGCCACCAAGCGCGCCATCGAAGTGTTGGAAGACCACGGCGTCGATATCTGGATATTCACCAATGACGAATGGGTGATCAAGCGCGACGACGGCAAATATGTGCCGCACGAGCGCGACACCATCCAGCATGAAGCCGTGATGGTCGACGACTTCTCGCCCTACCTCGCCAGGGCCTGCAAGATCGTCGGTGCGAGCCAGGATTTTCCATTGCTGGAACGCTGCGAGGGCGCGATGCAGAAGGCGCTGGGCGATACGGCTGTCGCGGTGCGCTCGCAGAACTATTATCTCGACATCACACCGCCCAATCAGAACAAGGGCACTTTCGTGCAGGCGATGGCGCAGCGGCTGGGCATCTCCCTTGAGGCCATCGCCACCATCGGCGACATGCGCAACGATCTGCCGATGTTCAAGGTGTCAGGCATGTCGGTCGCGATGGGCAACGCGAGTGACGACGTGAAATCGCAGGCGACGGATGTGACATCGTCGAACGAAGAGGAAGGCTTTGCGGGCGCGGTGGAGATGATTTTGAAAAGGAATGCGGGGCGCTGAGGCGCTCTGGCACCCGTGGCTTCCCTCCCCCAAGCGGCGTAGCCGCGCAGTGGGGTCTGGCGGACGAATTCGTCCGTCATGAGTCGGCCGATAGGCCGGGGTGGGGTGTCCCAGCAGACGACAAAGTGAGCGGAAGCACCCCACCCGTCTCGACCGCTGCGCGGTCGATCCACCTCCCCACTGCGCGCAGCTTCTCTGCGCTTGAGGGAGGGATAAGAAAGAGCTACTTCGCCCGCTCTACCTTCTTCTCCTGCGGACGCTTGGCGCTCGCCAGATTATGCGCCACGGCGATCAACGCGATATGGGTCAGCGCCTGCGGGAAGTTGCCGGTCTGGCGTTTGACGCCGCTGTCATATTCCTCCGCCAGCAGCCCGACATCATTGGCGATCGCGACGACGCGATTGAAGAGTTCTTCCGCCTTGGCGATCTCGCCCATCTTGATATAGGCCTCGGCCAGCCACAGGCTGCAGGCGAGGAACGCCCCCTCGGCGGGTTGAACCTCGCCAGTGACCTCGCGTGGATCGTGGCGCAGCACGAAGCCGTCACGTATCAGATATTTCTCGACCGCTGCGATCGTGCCCTTCACGCGAGGATCGTCGGCCGGAAGAAACCCCAGAGCCGGCAGCAGCAGAATGGCGCCGTCGAGCACGTCCGAGCCATAGGATTCCACGAAGGTGTTTTCGCGGGGATCGAACCCTTTCTCGCAGACGTCGCGATGAATCTCCTTGCGCAGTGCCTTCCACGTGTCGACGGGGCCTTTGAGATTAAAGGTCTCGGCGCTCTTGATGGCGCGGTCGAACGCAACCCAGCAGCCGACTTTCGACAGCACATAGTGCTTGCCGGGGCCGCGGCGCTCCCAGATGCCGTGATCGGGCTTATTCCAGACAGAAGCGAGATGTTCGAGGATCTCGCATTCCACCGCCCAGGTGCCATCCTCGAGATCGAGTTTGGCAACGCGAGTCTGGTGGAAGGCGTCAATCAACTCGCCATAGACATCAAGCTGCAATTGCGCATGCGCGGCATTGCCGACGCGCACCGGCAGCGCGCCGCCATAGCCGGGCAACCAATCGGCCTCCCATTCGAGCAAGCGGCGCTGGCCCATGATGCCATACATGATCTGCATCTCGGCCGGTGCGCCGGCGACAGCGCGCAGCAGCCAGCGATACCAGGCGCGCGCCTCATCAGTGTAGCCGCTGTTCATCAGCACCAGCAGCGTGAATGTCGCATCGCGCAGCCAGCAGAAGCGATAGTCCCAATTTCTGGAGCCGCCGAGCTTTTCGGGCAGCGACGTGGTCGGCGCCGCGACGATACCGCCGGATGGCGCATAGATCAGCGCCTTCAGCGTGATCAGCGAGCGCATCACGAGATCACGGTGCTCGCCTTTGTAGGTGCAGCGGCTGCTCCATTCCTTCCAGAATTCCTCCGTGTCCTTCAGCGCCTCGTCGACATTGATCGGCGCTGGCACTTTGAGATGCGAAGGCCCATAGGTCAGCACGAACGGGATGCTGTCGCCCTGTTTGACTTCGAATTTCGCGACGGTCGTGAGGTTCTCGCCGTGGGTCTCGACGGGCGTGTGCAGCACGGTCATGTCGGGCCCGCAAATCGCCAGCACTCCGCCGTCCCTGTCGCGCTTCACCCAGGGGATGGCCGCGCCGAATCCGAAGCGGATGATCAGCTCCATCCGGACCGTCACCGTGCCGCGATCGCCGCGGACGATGCGCACCACATCAGAGGCGGCGCCGCGCGGCGGCATGAAGTCGATCAGCGTGATGGCGCCGTCATCCGTCTCCAGCGTGGTTTCCAGAATGAGGGAGTCGCCGCGATAGCGCCGTTTGCATGCCGTGATCGGAGCGTCGGGCGTGATTTGCCAGCGGCCGTGATCCTTGGTGCCGAGCAGCGCGGTAAAGCAGGCGTCGGAATCGAAGGCCGGCCAGCACAGCCAGTCGATCGATCCGTTGCGGTTGACGAGAGCGGCGGTCTCACAATCGCCGATCAGCGCGTAATCTTCGATATTGCTGTACAAAGTCTTTCCGCCACCTGACAAAATTTAGGTCAATGCGGACAAACTCCTGTCCGCGGTTGCAATGTGCAGCGCGTCACGATCGATCGACGTGGCCATCGTCTCCACCGTGGCCGGCAGCCGCTGCCGCCAGTTCGGATGCTCATTGATGGTGCCGGGAATATTCGGTTGATCGATCACACCCAACAGGTCTTCCAACGCGACGGCCAGCAAACGGGTCCGCGTGCGCGCGAGAAAGTGAGCGACGGCGTAGAAGTCTTCGGTATTGATGCCCTGCGCTCGCAGCGCCTCGCCGAGCATCTGCAGCGCGTAACGGCGGGCATCGTCGCTCTCGCCGGGATCGATGCCCAGCGAGCGCTTCAGCTGCAAATCGTGCAGGCTGCGCCAACCGGCATAGGTCGGCAGATCGTGGGTATTGAAGGTCACCAGTGCATTCGGCGCGTAATAATCGACGCCGCGGAACGCATAGCGTTCATCGCGCTCGAACATCATCACCAGATACGACCAGATGCCCCAGGATGCGAGATGATCGCGGAAGCCGTCCGGCACGGTACCGAGGTCCTCACCGATCACCACGCAGCGATTGGCGACGCTCTCCTGCGCCGTCACCGCCAGCAGCGCTTCCAGCGGCATCTTTACATAGGCGCCGTTATCGGCGTCGTAGCCGTGCGGCACGACGTAAAGGCGATTAAGGCCGAGCACGTGATCGAGCCTGACAGCACCGGCATAGCGCATCGAGGCGCGCAACATGTCCTTGAACGGCGCGAAGCCCTGCACTTCCAGCCCTGCGGCATTGAAGCCGGCGAGACCCCAGTTCTGCCCGGCGGGCTGCAGCGCATCGGGCGGCGCGCCGACGGACAGATGACGCGAAATCGCGATCTGCTCATTCCAGGCATCGAAGCCGCCGGACTGTACGCCGACGGCGACGTCGAGATAGAGGCCGACGGGCATGCCGAGCTTCGTCGTCAGATCGAAACACGCCTTGAGCTGCAGGTCGGCATTCCACTGCACGTATTCGATGTAAGCCACGTCCTTGCCGTCCGGTCCGGCGCGGAAGGCGTCGCAGGTCGCGTCATCGGGCAGCAGCCATTCCGACGGCCAGTCCCACCACGCGGTCTGCTGCTGATGCCGCAGCACCTCGAAACAGGCGAAGCGCGTCAGCAGCGGCGCGCGCTCGGCGCGGAATGCGGCAAAGGCCTTCTGACGCTCGGATGTCGGATCGGCATAAAATGTCTCAAAGGCGGCACGCATCGCTGTCGACTTGACCGCGGCGATATCGACATAGTCGACGAACTTGCTGGCGCGCATAGTGGCCAGCATATCGCCGCTGTCATTGGCCGCATATTCGGGCAGCGCCTCGACGTTGATATAAAGCGGATTGAGAAACAGCCGGCTGTTCGGCGAATACGGGCTGCATTCGGCCGGCCGGTCGTCGAACAGCGCATGCAGCGGATTGAGCCCGACACCGCCGGCGCCGCTCGAGGCGGCCAGTCTGATCAGGTCCTGCAGATCGGTGAAGTCGCCGATGCCCCAGTTGCGCTCGGAGCGCACGCCGTAGAGCTGTACGGCGAGAATCCAGGAGCGATCGAAGGTCCCGGGAAATGCCTTGGACGGCGCGACGATGAACGGCACCTCATCGGGGAATTTCTTGGCGTCGACCAGCCTGAGCCGGTGCACGCCGACCGGCAGATCGCGCGGCCAGGTGATCTCGCGCCCCTCCGTCGTTCCCTCGGCGATAACCTTAACCCCGTCGAGAATTTTCCAGGTCAGGGGAAACGTGGCAGCCTCATTGAGGACCGTACGGGCACCCTCGCCGGCCCGGACCACGACCGGACTCGCCACGAAGCGATGCGGCGTGCGCACCGGCATGGCGTCCAGAATGAGCTTCAGGGCAGCTTCGCCCGTGGTGTGCCACTGGCCCTGACCGTCGTGAAAACCGGTCTGGATTCCGAGTTCGGCAGCTTTGGTGAAAAGGTCCATTCGGCACGCTGTTTGCAGAGCAACAATCGAAAGTTGCTGGGAAATTTCTGAATTTGCGGAAGAGGATAGCCGATTTCAACGCGTCGATCTAAGCTGAGTTCCATGGGGAACCAAACCCCTGTCACGGGGCTTTGTATATGATCGCACCGTCTCTTTTTGAAAAATCGAACAGGGACGACACCTCATGATGGCATCACCGTGAACAGAACATCCCAAATCGTGGACACCGCCGGTATCGGCGGGGCTTTCCATATCGAAAACATCTATCCGATCATCGACGCTGGCCGCTTCCCGGTCAAACGCATCGTGGGCGAACCTGTCGCTGTCTATGCCGACCTGTACCGCGATGGTCACGAGATCATCGCCGCTGCCATTGTCTGGCGCCGTGAACAGGACCGCGAGTGGAATCGGGTCCCGATGACGCTGGAAGTGAACGACCGCTGGGGCGGCTCATTCATCCCCGATGGCATCGGACGCTATGTCTATGCGATCGAGGCCTGGACCGACGAATTCGCGACCTGGCGCCACGGCTTCGAGCTGAAGCTGAAGGCCGGACAGGACGTCACGCTGGATGCGCTGGAAGGCGCCGGCCTGATGACCAAGGCGCAGAATGGCGGGCCCGAGGCTTCGGCGCTCATCGTCAAGCAATGCGAGAATTTCCTGCAGACCGGCGACAACGAGCCGCTGCTGTCACCCGAGCTGCGCACCGCCATGGCCGAAGCGCAGTTGCGGCCTGACCTGACGCGCTCGCCGCTGCTGCCGCTGATGATCGACCGTGAGCGTGCCCGCAACGGTGCGTGGTACGAGATGGTGCCGCGCAGCCAGAGCACAGTGCCCGGCCAGCATGGCACGTTCCGCGACTGTATTGCCCGCCTGCCCGACGTGCAGGCCATGGGCTTCGACGTGCTGTATTTCACGCCGATCCACCCCATCGGCAAGACCAACCGCAAGGGCAAGAACAATTCACTGACCTCCGAGCCCGGCGATGTCGGCAGCCCCTATGCCATTGGCGGCGCCGAGGGCGGCCATGATGCATTGCATCCGCAGCTCGGCACCATGGAGGATTTCCATGCGCTGATCGCTGCGTGCAAAGAGCATGGTCTGGAAGTGGCGATCGACGTCGCCGTGCAGTGCTCGCCGGATCATCCGTGGGTCAAGGACCATCCGGACTGGTTCAAGCGCCGGCCGGACGGTTCGATGAAATATGCGGAGAATCCGCCAAAAAAATACGAAGACATCCACAATCCCGACTTCGACTGCGAGGACGCGGGATCGCTGTGGAACGCGCTCCGCGACATGCTGCTGTTCTGGTGCGACCAGGGCGTCAAGATCTTCCGCATCGACAATCCGCACACCAAGCCGTTGCGGTTCTGGGAATGGGCGATCCATGAGGTGCAGATCAGGCATCCGGACGCGCTGTTTCTGGCGGAGGCCTTCACGCGCCCGAAGCTGATGAAGGGCCTTGCCAAGCTCGGCTTCTCGCAGAGCTACACCTATTTCACCTGGCGCACCGCGAAGTGGGAGATCGAGCAATATCTCAACGAACTATGCGGCTATCCCGAGCGTGAATTCTATCGCCCGAACTTCTTCGTCAACACGCCGGACATCCTGCCCTATCACCTGCAATCCGGCGAAGCCTGGATGTTCAAGGCGCGGGTGGCGCTGGCGGCCGCGCTGTCGTCGACCTATGGCATCTATAACGGTTTCGAATTGCTCGAACACGAGGCGATTCCCGGCAAGGAGGAATATCTGAACTCGGAGAAATACGAGATCAGGACCCGCGACTGGAATGCGCCGGGGAATATCAAGCCCTACATCACCGCGCTGAACCACGCGCGCCGCGCCAACCCGGCGCTGCAGCAGACATCGAACCTGCGCTTCATGCCGGTGGAGAACGACAACATCATCGGCTTCGTGAAGGAGTCGGTGGATGGCACCAATACGGTCGCCGGCGCCATCGCCCTGTCACGCGACGCTTACGAATTCTGGCTGCCGATCGACACGCAAGTCACGGTCGATGGCGAGAAGCGCAACGTCGCCGCCGTCGAGAACATCATTACCGGCGAGCGCCATGGCGTCGAATGGGGCGGCATCCGCCTGCGTCTCGATCCCCAGCGCGATCCCGCCATCTTCTTCCGTTGCCTCGCCTGAAAGCGTTGACATGAACGTAATGACCGATATCGACGTTAAAGCGAAACAGCGCGCCGAGGAGATCGACAAGCTCTGGTACAAGGACGCCATCATCTATCAGCTGCATGTGAAGACATTCGCTGACAGCAACCATGACGGCATCGGCGACTTTATCGGCCTGACCGAGAAGCTGGATTACCTGCAGGATCTCGGCGTCACCACCATCTGGCTGATGCCGTTCTATCCGTCGCCAGGCCGCGACGACGGCTACGACATCGCCGACTATGGTTCGATCCATCCCGACTTCGGCACGATGAAGGATTTCAAGCGCTTCATCCACGAAGCCAAGCGCCGTGGCCTGCGCGTGATTACCGAACTCGTCATCAATCACACGTCGGACCAGCATGACTGGTTCAAGCGCGCCCGCCGCAGCCCGGCCGGCTCCAGTGCGCGCAACTGGTATGTCTGGAGCGACACCGACCAGAAATATCAGAGCACCCGGATCATCTTCACCGATACCGAAAAGTCGAACTGGACCTGGGACCCGGAGGCCAAGGCCTATTACTGGCACCGCTTCTTCTCACATCAGCCGGATTTGAATTTCGACAATCCGCGCGTCGTCTCTGCCGTGGTGCAGGTGATGAAACGCTGGCTGGATGCCGGCGTCGATGGCTTCCGTCTGGACGCGATCCCCTATCTTGTCGAGCGCGACGGTACCAATAACGAGAACCTGCCGGAAACGCACAAGGTCATCAAACATCTGCGTGCCGAGCTCGATGCCTATGCGCCGGGCAAACTGTTGCTGGCCGAGGCCAATCAGTGGCCCGAAGACGTGCAGGAATATTTTGGCAACAGTGATGAATGCCACATGGCCTATCACTTCCCGCTGATGCCACGCATCTATATGGCACTGGCGCAGGAAGACCGATTCCCGATCACCGATATCATGCGGCAGACACCGGACATTCCCGGCGACTGCCAGTGGGCGATGTTCCTGCGCAATCACGACGAGCTGACGCTGGAAATGGTCACCGACGTCGAGCGCGACTATCTGTGGTCCACCTATGCGAACGATCCGCGCGCGCGCATCAATGTCGGTATTCGCCGTCGCCTGGCGCCTTTGATGGACAACGATCGGCGCAAGATCGAGCTGCTGGACTCGTTGTTGCTGTCGTTCCCCGGCACGCCGATCATTTATTACGGCGACGAGATCGGCATGGGCGACAATATCTATCTCGGCGACCGCAACGGCGTGCGCACGCCGATGCAGTGGGCACCGGACCGCAATGGCGGCTTCTCGCGCGCAGATCCTGCGCGGCTCTATGCACCGCCGATCATGGATCCAATCTACGGTTATGAGTCGGTGAACGTGGAGGCGCAGTCGCGCAGCCTATCGTCACTGCTGTCGGCGACCAAACGGCTCATTGCTGTCAGGAAATCGACGCTCGCTTTCGGTCGCGGCACCATGACCTTCATCCGCCCCGACAACCGCTCCGTTCTCGCTTATGTGCGCCAACTCGGCGACGAAGCGATCCTCTGCGTCGCCAACCTGTCGCGCGCCGCGCAGGCCACCGAACTCGATCTGTCGCCGTGGAAGGAACGCGTGCCGCTGGAAATGCTCGGCCGCACCAAATTTCCGCCGATCGGCGATCTGCCTTACATGATCACGCTGGCGCCTTACGGCTTCTACTGGTTCCAGCTGCAGCTCCGCGATGTCTCCGAACATTCGCAGCCGCCGGTGGTGCCGGAATTCGAAACGCTGGTGGTGCCGCTCGGCTCGACCTGGATGACTCTCGCCCGTACGCGCGGTGTGTTCGAGCGCGACGTGCTGCCCTCCTTCCTGGCGCGCAGCCGCTGGTATCCGGAGCGACAGCCAAAGGCGATCCAGCCCGTGCTGACCGGCGCGATCCCGTTCTGCGAGATCGGCGACAACCGTCCATGGCTGGTGTTCTTCGAAACCACGCAGCGCAATGTGGCGACGCGCTATCTACTGCCCATGCAGATCGAGTGGACCCGCTTCGACCGCGAACGCTACAATCCGAAAGCCTTTGCCGCTGTCCGCCAGGGCGCACGCGAAGGCACCTTGCTCGATGTCGCCACCGACCACATCTTCATTGCGCTGCTGTTGCACAATTTGCGCATTTCACTGACCGTCGAAGAAGAGGGCAACCGTCTGGAATTCCGGCCAACGACCAAGCTCGCCGAAAAGCCGGCTGCGCCGCTGGAGAACATCCGTGCGGTCGAAACCGAACAGTCCAACAGCACTGCATTGGTCGACAACGACTATGTCGTGAAGATCTATCGCAAGCTGCAGGCCGGCATCAATCCGGAGATCGAGGTCAGCCGTTTCCTGACGGATATCGCCGGTTTCACCAATACGCCGGCTTTGCTAGGCAGTGTCGAGCTGGTCGAGGGTGATCAGCGCACCGCCGTCGCCATCGTGCATGCCTTCGTGCAGAATCAGGGTGATGCCTGGACGGTGACATCGGCCTATCTCGACCGTTTCGCCGATGAGCAGCGTCTGCTGGCGGTGGATGACCACGCCCCGCACAGTGAAGAACAGGTACCGTATCTGCTCTATATGTCGCAGACCGGCCGCCGCGTCGCCGAGATGCAGATGGCGCTGGCCAGCCGCGACGACATCCCGGATTTCAAGCCGGAGCCGACGTCGCCTGACGATATCAGGCTCTGGATCAATGAAATTGTCACGCGTGCGGAGCCGGTATTCAGTGCGCTTGCCCAACGTCGCAATTCTGCAAAGGATTCGGATCGCGCGCTGATCGATCAGGTGCTGGAACTGCGCCACGGCTTGCGGGGGTGGCTGACCGAGCTGCTGCCGGAGAATATCGACGGACTGAAGATCCGCCATCACGGAGATTTCCATCTCGGCCAGATGCTGATCGTCAAGGATGATATCTTCATCATCGACTTCGAGGGTGAACCGCGTAGGTCGATCGATGAGCGCCGCCGCAAGGCGCCCGCTGCGCGCGATATCGCCGGGCTCATTCGCTCGATCGATTATTCGGCAACGGCAGCGCTGGAACGCGCGCTCAAGGTCACTTCGGACGACACCGGCAAGCTGGCTGCGGCACTGGACGCCTGGCGGGAACGTGCCACCACGGCTTTCGTTGACGCCTATCGCGAGACCATGACTGATGCGCGGCTGTGGCCGGCAGACGCGGGGGCCACCAAGGAAATGCTGAACTTCTTCCTTCTGGAGAAGGCGCTTTATGAAATCGAATACGAACTCGCGCATCGGCCAGATTGGCTGCGGGTGCCACTGACTGGCATCCTGCGCATTCTGAACCAGTATTCTGAGGAAGCCGTATGACCAATTTGCCCGCCGAGGCTTACGCAATCGTCGAAGGCCGCCACTCCGATCCATTTCACTATCTCGGCCCCCACAAGGAAGCCGACAAGACGGTCGTGCGTGCTTTCCTGCCCGAAGCCGTGAAGGTCGATGCCATCGACGATCACGGTGCGACGACCGCATTGGAACGCGTCCATGACGCCGGCCTGTTTGTCGGCGCGCTGGCTAATGGCTCGACCAAGTATCAACTGCGGGCGCGCTATGGCGACAGATCCGTCGATCTCGACGACCCTTATCGCTTTCCGCCGATCCTGACTGAATTCGATCTCTATCTGCTCGGCGAAGGTACCCATCAGCGGCTCTATGACAAGCTCGGCGCCCATCCGATGGTGCTTGAAGGCGTCAGCGGCGTCGGATTTGTGGTGCTCGCGCCCAATGCGAAGCGTGTCAGCGTTGTCGGTGATTTCAATTTCTGGGATGCGCGGCGTCATCCCATGCGCGTGCGCGGTGCGGGCTACTGGGAGCTGTTCGTTCCCGGAGCCACGCCCCGCGATCACTACAAGTTCGACATCATTGGCCCGCATGGCCAGTTGACGCAAAAATCCGACCCGATGGCCTTCGCCGCCGAACTGCGGCCCTCCACGGCGTCCATCGTGCTCGACGAAACCAGGATCCCGCATCCGCGCCCTGCCCCGGATCACATCAATGCGCTGAACAAGCCGATGTCGATCTACGAGGTGCATCTGGGCTCCTGGCGTCGCAAGGGCGACAATGAGTGGCTGACCTATCGCGACCTCGCGGAGACGCTGCCGCGCTATGCCCGCGATCTTGGTTTTACCCATGTGGAATTCCTGCCGGTCAACGAGCATCCGTTTGACGGCTCCTGGGGCTATCAGCCGACCGGCATGTATGCGCCGACCAGCCGCTTCGGTACGCCGGCAGAATTCGCACTGCTGATCGACGCCTGTCATGCCGAGGGGCTCGGCGTGCTGCTCGACTGGGTGCCCGGGCACTTCCCGGATGATCCGCATGGCCTCGGCAATTTCGACGGCACGGCCCTTTATGAACATGCCAACCCGCTGCAGGGCCGGCACATGGACTGGGGCACGCTGATCTACAATTACGGCCGCACCGAAGTCGTAAACTTCCTCGTATCCAACGCGCTGTTCTGGCTTGAGCGTTACAATGTGGATGGGCTGCGCGTCGATGCCGTCGCCTCGATGCTGTATCTCGATTACAGCCGGGAAGCCGGCGCCTGGATACCGAACAAATATGGTGGCCGCGAGAATATCGAGGCCGTCAGCTTCCTGCGCCGCTTCAACACCGAGGTCTTCGCCAAATTTCCGAATGCGACCACGGCGGCGGAGGAATCCACTGCTTGGCCGCAGGTCTCACGCCCCGTCGAATTCGGCGGGCTCGGATTCGGCTACAAGTGGAACATGGGCTGGATGCATGACACGCTGAATTACATCAGCAAGGATCCGATCTATCGCAAGTACCAGCACAACGACATTCTGTTCGGGCTGCAATACGCCTTCTCGGAAAATTTCGTGCTGCCGCTATCGCATGACGAAGTCGTGCACGGCAAGCGGTCCATCCTGGGCCGCATGCCGGGCGACGACTGGCAGCGGTTCGCCAATCTGCGCGCGTATTATTCCTTCATGTTCGGCCATCCCGGCAAGAAGCTGATGTTCATGGGCTGCGAATTCGCCCAGGAGCGCGAATGGAATCACGACACGTCGCTGGACTGGCACCTGCTGGAGCAGGACAAGCATGCCGGCATCCATTCGCTGATCCGCGATCTCAACGAGCTGTATCGCAACCAGCCGGCACTGCATGAACTCGATTGCGATCCCGCCGGCTTCGAATGGATAATCACTGATGATGCCGGCAACAACGTCTTCGCTTGGCTGCGCAAGGGCGGCAATCCGCGCGCGCAATGCCTCGTGGTCGTGAACTTCTCGCCCAACGTCTATCACGATTACCGCGTCCGCGTGCCGTTCACCGGCGCCTGGCGCGAGGTGTTGAATTCCGACGCCGCGCATTATGGCGGCAGCAATGTCGGCAATTCGGGCGAAGTCATTGCCAAGGGGCTTGTCCCCGAACTCAATCTGACCCTTCCACCGCTGGCCGCACTCTTTCTCGTACCGGAATTCTAGAGCATGAGACTATCCGCCGGCATGCCCTCCCGCCTCGGCGCAAGCTGGGACGGACGGGGGACCAACTTTGCCTTGTTCTCTGCGAACGCCACCAGGGTCGAACTGTGTCTGTTCGACAGCCAGGGGCGGCGCGAGCTCGAGCGCATCGAATTGCCGGAATATAACGAGCACGTCTTTCACGGCTATCTCAACGATGTCTCGCCGGGCCAGCTCTATGGCTATCGCGTGCACGGGCCTTATGAACCGGAGCATGGACATCGCTTCAATGCGCACAAGCTGCTGCTCGACCCCTATGCCAAGAAGCTGGCCGGGCGCCTGGTCTGGAGCGATGCACATTTCGGCTATCGCACCGGCTCGTCGCGCGAGGACCTGTCCTTCGATCGCCGCGACAATGCGCGCGGCATGCCGAAGGCCGTGGTGGTCGACGAGACCTTCAACTGGGGGCGCAAGGAAGCGCGCCCGAGCGTGCCGTGGGAAGATACGATCATCTATGAGGCCCATGTGAAGGGCCTGACGCAGACCCGCAAGGACGTGCCGCCAGGACTGCGCGGCACCTATCGCGGACTGTCGTCGCCGTCGATGATCGAGCATCTCAAACGGCTTGGCGTCACCACCATCGAGCTGCTGCCGGTGCACAGCTTTGTCGATGACCGCCGGCTGGTGGAAATGAAGCTGGTGAATTACTGGGGTTATAACACCCTCTCCTTCTTCGCACCGGAAGCGCGCTACGGCGCCGACAATCCGCTCGATGCGTTCCGCACAACGGTGGCGCGGCTGCATGACGCGGGCATCGAGGTGATACTCGATGTGGTCTATAACCACACCGCCGAAGGCAATCATCTCGGCCCGACACTGAGCTACCGCGGCATCGACAACGCCTCCTATTACTGGCTGATGCCGGACAATCCACGATTCTATGACGACTTCACGGGCTGTGGCAGCTCGATGAACCTTACGCATCCGCGCGTGTTGCAGATGGTGATGGATTCATTGCGCTACTGGGTCGAGGTGTGTCACGTGGATGGCTTTCGTTTCGACCTTGCAACCACGCTGGCGCGCGGGCCGAATGGCTTCGATCGCAATAGCGGTTTCCTCACCGCCATCCGGCAGGACCCTGTCCTCGCAAACGTCAAAATGGTCGCCGAGCCTTGGGATCTCGGCATGGGCGGCTACCAGGTCGGCGCGTTTCCATCGCAGTGGTCGGAATGGAACGACAAATATCGCAGCGCCATGCGCCGCTACTGGAGCGGCGAAGGCTCGCTGATCGGCGAAGTCTCCAGCCGCATGACCGGTTCGTCCGACGTGTTCAATCATGACGGCCGCAAGCAGCGCGCCGGGATCAACCATGTCACCGTGCATGACGGTTTCCCGCTGGCCGACCTCTTTGCCTATAACGAGAAGCACAACGAAGCCAATGGCGAGGACAATCGCGACGGCTCCTCGGATAACCTCAGCAACAATTTCGGCGTCGAGGGCCCGACCGACGATCCCGAGCTGCTGGCGCTCCGCAGGCAACTCCGCAAGAACCAGCTCGCCTGTCTGTTCCTCGCGCAGGGCGTGCCGCTGCTGCTGGCCGGCGACGAGGTCGGCAACACGCAGGGCGGCAACAACAACGCCTATTGCCAGGACAACGAGATCGGCTGGGTCGGCTGGGACAATCTCGGCGACAAGGACGACGATCTCACCGACTTCATCGGCCATATGGCGCAGCTGCGACAGCGCTTTCCGCAGATCACCACGCAACGCTGGCTCGACGGCCGCCGCGCCGATGGCAGCTATGGCGTGCTATGGCTGACGCCCTCGGCCGACGAGATGACCGAGACGGACTGGGCGTTTCCCGACGGGCGCTTTCTCTCCTATGTGCTTAGCGCTTCCGGCGACAACACCAACCCGATTTTCATCGTGCTGAATGCGGCGCCTGAGGGCATCCCGTTCAAGCTGCCGAAGATGCTGGAATACAAGAACTGGAGGCAGGTGCTGAACACCGCCGACGAAAAGCTCTCCATCGCTATCCTCCCCCCCGGTAGCGACATCGATGCGCCACCGCGCTCGGTGCTTGCCTTTGCGGGGACGCCAGCATGAGCGCGCATTCGTTCGGACCACGGCTCACGGAGAAAGGCGCGATCTTCCGTCTCTGGGCGCCGGCGGCGCAACGCGTCGACGTGGTACTTGGCGATCAATCCTATCCCTTGAAGCCCGGCGATGACGGCTGGTTCGCCGCCGAGATTTCCGGCGTGAAAGCCGGCGCCACCTATCGCTTCAGGATCGACGACAAGACCGACGTGCCCGACCCCGGCTCACGCTTTCAGCCGAACGATATCGCCGGCCCTTCCGAAGTGATCAACCACAAGGCCTATCCGTGGCGCGCGACCGACTGGCGCGGGCGGCCGTGGGAAGAGACCGTGCTGATTGAAACCCATGTCGGTACCTTTACGCCGCAGGGCACCTATCGCGCGATGATCGACAAGCTCGATCACCTTGTGGCGACGGGGATCACCGCGCTCGAATTGATGCCGTTGGCCGATTTCGCCGGCAAGCGCAACTGGGGTTATGACGGTGTGCTGTGGTATGCGCCGGACGCGATGTTCGGCCGCCCGGACGATCTGAAGGCGCTGATCGACGAGGCGCATCTGCGTGGGCTGACAGTGTTTCTGGACGTCGTCTATAACCACTTCGGCCCGGAAGGGAATTACATCGGGCAATATGCGCCGTCCTTCTTCGGCGATGCGCATACGCCGTGGGGCTCGGCGATCAACTATCACCTGCCGGAAGTGCGGGCCTACGCGATCGAGAATGCCGTGGCGTGGCTGCGCGACTATCGCTTCGATGGGCTCAGGCTCGATGCCGTGCATGCGATCCCCGAACAGGGCGAGATCCCGATGCTGCACGAGCTGAGCCGCGAGGTCGGCAAGCTAGCCGCCGACACCGGCCGACTGATCCATCTGGTGCTCGAGAACGACGACAACCGCGCCACTCTGCTCGATCCCGCCACCAACCCGCCGCGCGGCAAATATCGCGCGCAGTGGAACGACGACTATCACCATGCCTGGCACGTGCTGCTCACCGGCGAGGACAAGGGCTATTACAGCGACTACGCACCGAAGCCGCTCGATCATATCGTACGGGCGCTGGGCTCGGGCTTCGCCTATCAGGGCCAGTCGTCGGCGCATCGCGACGGCGCACCGCGCGGCGAACCATCAGGCGAACTCGCACCGGCCGCCTTCGTGAATTTCCTGCAGAACCACGACCAGATCGGTAATCGTGCGCTTGGCGATCGGCTGGAGACCTTGGCCAAGCCCGAGGCCATCGAAGCTGCACTGGCCATTACATTGCTGGCGCCGATGGTGCCGATGCTGTTTCAGGGCGAGGAATGGGGCTCGAAGGTGCCATTCCCGTTTTTCTGCGATTTCGAAGGCGATCTCGCCAATGCCGTACGCAATGGCCGCAAGAAGGAATTCGCCAGCGCCTACGAAAAGTATGGCGACGAGATTCCCGATCCGTTGGACGAGAGCTCGTTCCGCTCGGCCTTCGTCGATTGGGACAATCGCGAAACGACCACGGGCAAGACGCGGCTGACGCTGGTTCGCGAGCTGCTCGCATTGCGCAATCAGCACATCGTGCCGCGCCTTGCTGGCGCACGGTTCGGCCAGGCTGAGGCGAGCGACGACGGTTTGCTCACGGCCTTCTGGACAATGGGTGACGGCAGCAGGCTGCATCTCACGGCCAATCTTTCCGACAAGACCGTCAACGCGGCATCGCCGAGCACAGGTACAACAATTTGGGGCAACACTACCACCGGCGTGGGGACGCCGTGGTCCGTCGTTTGGCGGATCGGAGATAGATAATGGCTCCTGCGATTCCCGTCGCGACCTACCGTATTCAACTCACCAAGGATTTCGATTTCGATGCCACCGCGGGCATCGTCCCCTATCTGAAGGCGCTTGGCATCACCCATCTCTATGCCTCACCCTTCATGAAATCGCGCGCCGGCTCGACCCATGGCTATGACATTGTCGATCACACCAAGCTCAATCCAGAACTGGGCGGCGACGAAGGTTTCGAGCGCCTGAGTGCCGCGCTGAAGGCCAACGATATCGGCCTGATCCTCGACTTTGTGCCCAATCATGTGGGCGTGCATTTCGCAGACAATCCGTGGTGGCTCGACGTGCTGGAATGGGGACAGGCCTCGCCGCACGCCGTCTCCTTCGACATCGACTGGGACACCCTGCCCTATCGCGCACGCGGCGGCCTGCTGCTACCGATCATCGGTAGCTCTTATGGCCAGGCACTGGACAACGGCGAGATCGAGCTGAAATACGACGCCGAGGAAGGCAGCTTCTCGGCCTGGTATTTCGAGCATAGGCTGCCGATCGCGCCGGAGCGCTACAGCGAGATGCTGCGCACCATCGTCAAGGAAGCCGACGCCGGCAACACGCCAGCCGGCCGCGCAATCCTGACACTGGCGGCCAAGCACAAGGGCCTCCGCCATCCCAACCGGCGGGAAGCGCCGGCTTTCAAGCAGCAGCTGGCGTCGATCGACGGCGCTGCCGAGGTTATCACGCGCGGCCTCGACGCCTATCGCGCCGGGCTGGATCGGCCCGCCCAGATTCAGGCCATGCACATGCTGCTGGAGCGCCAGCACTATAAGCTCGGTCAGTGGCGCCTGGCATCGAGCGAGATCAATTACCGCCGCTTCTTCGACGTCAATACGCTGGCTGGTCTACGTATCGAGGACGCCGATACGTTCGAGGCGATCCATTCGCTCGTCAAACGGCTGATTACCGAAGACAAGCTGCAGGGGTTGCGGCTGGACCACATCGACGGCCTTCACGATCCCTCGCAATATTTCCAACGGCTGCGCCGGCTGATCCGCGAGGCGCATGGCAACAGCACCAAACCGTTCTATGTCGTGGTCGAGAAGATTCTCGGCGAGCACGAGAAGCTGGTGCCCTTCGCCGGCGTGCATGGCACCACCGGCTATGAATGGCTCAATGTGATCACGCAGGTACTGGTCGAAGAAAAAGGCCTGGAACCACTGGGCGAAACCTGGCGTCAGGTGAGCAACGTCTCGCCGAAATTCGAACCGCAACTGGTGGAAGCCAAGCGCCGCGTGCTCGATACGCTGCTGCTCAGCGAATTCACCGTGCTGACGCGTCTGCTGGCACGGATCGCCAACGGGCATTATTCGACGCGCGACTTCTCCGCCGACACGCTGCGTCAGGCTTTCGAACTTTACGTGCTGCATTTCCCGGTCTATCGCACCTATCTCTCCACCGCCGGTCCATCTGCCCTCGACCGGCAACTGATCGCCACGACCATCGAGAAAGCTCGCGCCGACTGGTTCGGCGCCGATGAAGGCTTGTTCGACTTCTTGCGCGACGCTCTGACGCTGGACCTGCTGAAGCCTGGCCGCCCCGCACATAGCAAGCCGCGGGTGCGACGCTTTGCATTGAAGGTGCAGCAGTTCACCGGGCCGACGATGGCGAAGTCGCTCGAAGACACCGCCTTCTATCGCTATCATCGCCTGCTGGCGTTCAACGAAGTTGGCGGCGAGCCAGCAGCGGAAGCGATACCTGTCGCTACGTTCCACGAGATAATGATCACACGCGCGCTCGAGCGGCCGCATGGCATGACTTCGACCGCCACCCACGATACCAAGCGCGGCGAGGATGCCCGCGCGCGTTTGCTGGCGCTGGCCGAAATGCCCGGTGAATGGGCCAGTGCTGTCAGCCGCTGGAAGTTGCTGAACGCGCCGCATCTGGTTGTTGACGGCGAGATGCGCGCGCCCTCCGCAGCGTTCGAGTATATGTTTTATCAGGCGCTTATCGGCGCCTGGCCGCTCGGCGGGCAGGACAATTCCTTCCTCGAGCGGATGCAGGCCTATGCGCTGAAGGCGGCGCGCGAGGGCAAGCAGGAAACGAGCTGGCTCAACCCCAACGACACCTATGAGAAGGGTCTGCGCACGTTTCTGGAGCGCATTCTCGACCCGGCCCAGTCGCTGGAATTTCTTGCAGCGCTTGAGACCTTTGCCAAACGCACATCGCTGATCGGCGCGTTGAATTCACTCAGCCAGATCACGCTGAAAGCGACCATTCCCGGCATGCCGGACTTCTATCAGGGCACCGAATTCTGGGATTTCTCGCTGGTCGATCCCGATAACCGCCGCCCGGTGGATTTCGCCGAACGCGCGAAAGTGCTGAAGGCACTGCAGCAGCCGGATTGGGCAGCGCTGGCGCAACACTGGGATGATGGCCACATCAAACTCGCCTGGACGCGCGAGCTGTTGAAACACCGCACCGAGATGGCAGCCGTCTTCACCGATGGCGATTACGAACCACTTGAAGTGACCGGACCTCATGCCGCGCACATCATCGCCTTTGCGCGGCGGCATCAGCGCGACGCGGCGATCGTCGTGATCCCACGCGCCTTTTTCGAAGCGACGCAAGGCGGGCGGCATTGGCCGGAGGCGACGGCCTTCGACGCGACAGTGATCGCGCCCGGCTATCTCGTTGAAGGTTTTGCGCAGAAGAACGGCGCGATCCAGCTCTCCGTTGCCAAACTCTTCAAGCAGCTTCCGATGGCGATCGTGAAGGCACATGCCGCGCCGAAACGCATTCGTTCGACGCGTTTGCGATAGCATACGACAAGGCCGCCCGGGATCAACGGCCGGACGGCCTGGCGGATGTCGTGCCGACTCGAGAAAGGTCGGTTCCCTTCCTCCGCGTGCTCAAAGCTTTTCATCAAATTGTTTGCGAGTGGTTTACGATCAAACTCGCGTGCGCCGCACTATCGCACGACATTTTTATGCTGCACAGCAGCAGGCATTAAAGATGCGTGAGATTTTCTGCACGTCGCAATCGCCGGTTCAACCCTTTTTCGTGAGCAGCAGATTTCCGCGCGACTTAATCGCTGCCTGCGCCACTTCCGCGAAGCGCTGCAGCAACCAGGGCAGCACAACTTCGACGGTGACATGATCCTCGGCCACATCGACATGACCGGACGCTGCCTGCCCCATGGCATGGACGCGGAAGATCATGCGATCGCCGTCCCAGCGCTCCTCGTCAACTTTCAACATCGGTACATTAGTTGCTGCGCGTGTCAGTCCTGTCTTGAGCCGGCGCGCAGCTTCCTCGCGGCCGAGGCTGTGAGGGATAGAGACAACGAGCGGTGCAGACATCAAGGGATCCTTTGTTAGTTCATATGGATGTAAGCGCGAATTCGTCCAGCGGTAGTCGCAATGAAGGTTTCAACCCTGGAACCTTGCGGGCGCCTGCGCGTTTTTACCGCATGAAGGCAGCCGGCTCGTCCGTCTGCCAGGCTGAGGAGACATTCATGTCCATTGGTACGATTATTCTGATCATCCTGATTATCGCCTTGCTTGGTGGTTTCAGCGGTATCGGCGGCGGTCCGTTCTACGGCACCGGCTATTACGGCGGCGGCGGTCTCGGCCTCATCGTGGTGATCCTGCTGATACTCCTGCTGCTTGGTAAGCTGTAAGAGCGGATATTGATTTCAAGGCGCGCGATCCGGAAGGATCGCGCGCTTTTCCATGCGCGTACGCTCTCACCGTCATCACCCGCGAAAGCGAGTAATGACGGTGAGAGTCATTTCATTTTTCCAATCGCGGCCTTGATCGACGACGCAGCATCCTCGTAACCCGTCCACGCCTTGCTCTTCGCCAGTAGCGCCGGGACGCTGCGCACAGTGAAATTCTTCGGATCCAAATCTTTGCGCAACTGTGGCCATGTCAGTGGCATCGACACCGTGGCACCCTTTCGCGCCCGCGGCGACAACACCGAGACCGCGGTCGACATCCAGTCGTTGCGCAGATAATCGAGGAAAATCTTTCCACCACGCAGCTTCTTCGACATGTTGAGCAGATAGCGCTCAGGGTCGTCACTGGCCATCTGCTGGCATACGGCCTGCGCAAACGTCTTCGCCGTCTTCCAGTCAACCTTGTCCTTCGCGCTGTGCAGCAGCGGTGCCACCACATGCAGGCCCTTGCCGCCCGTCGTCTTGCAGAAACTCTCCATGCCGAGGCTCGAGAGCCGTTCGCGCATCTCGCGTGCCGCATCCATGACGGCAATGAACTCCACATCAGGCGCCGGATCGAGATCGAACACCAGACGCCCCGGTGTATCCGGCGCATCCGGCGCGCAATTCCAGGGATGCAGTTCGAGCCCGCCGATCTGTGCGACGGCCGCGAGACCCTCGACTCGATCGATCTGCAGGTAAGGCTTGCGGTCGCCAGAGACTTTCACGAGTTCGAGCAGGTTCGATGTCCCCGGCATTGCGTGGCGCTGGAAGAACTGCTGCCCGTCGATGCCATCGGGCGCGCGCACGATCGAACATGGGCGCCCCTTGAGATAGTCCATCATCCAGTCGCCGGCGGCTTCGAAATACGCTGCGAGATCGCGTTTGGTAACCGGCTCGCCATCGCCAGCATCCGGCCATAGCTCCTTGTCAGGCTTGGAGATCGATACGCCCATGACAACGGCATTGCCTGCCGCAGCTTTTGCAGGCGGGGCTTTTTTCGTGGAGTTCTTGGCAGTCTTCTTCGCGCCGCGCTTGGGTCTCGGTTCGGCAAGTTCGGTTGTCTTTGGCGTCTCAGCCTCGACCTCATCAGCCGGCTTGTCCTGCCGCAGCCCCTTGAATGACGCCTGACGCACCATGCCGGCGCCGGTGAAGCCTGCGAATTCGATCTCGGCCACCAGTTCGGGCTTGAGCCAGTGCACGTCCCGGCCACCCGGCGGCGTCTCCTTGCCGCCGAACGGGCTCGTCTTCGCCGCTGATTTCTTCAGCGCCGGCATGATGCGCGTGACCTTGTCCTGGCCGAAGCCGGTGCCGACGATGCCGACATAGGCCAGATGATCGCCTCTGTTGACGCCGACCATCAGCGACCGGAACTTGCCGGCATTACTCTTCCATCCGCCGATCACGACCTCATGGCCGGCCCGGCATTTGGCCTTGGTCCAGTTTTGCGAGCGGCCGGACATATAGGGCTCCGACAGCTTCTTGGAGACGATGCCTTCCAGTGACAGTTTGCAGGCCGACTGCAGAATGGCGTCACCACCAGTCTCGAAATGATCGACATAGCGGATCAGGCTTTCCTTGCGACGGCCGCGGGCTTTGTCGAGTAGCGCCTTCAATCGCTCCTTGCGCTCGCCAAGCGGCAGCTTCCGCAGGTCTTCGCCATCCGCAAACAGCAGGTCGAACACGAAGAAGATCAGCGTATCGGTCTCGTCATCCGACAGCGCCGCCTGCAGCGCCGCGAAATTCGGCGCGCCATGAGCGTCAAGGCCGACAATCTCGCCATCGATAATCGCATCCGGCAGGCCGGTGGCCTCTGTCGCGATAGCCTGAAACTTGTCGGTCCAGTCGAGCCCCTTGCGTGTCTTCAGCGTGGTCTCGCCGTCTTCGACGCGGAGCTGCACCCGATAGCCGTCGAACTTAATCTCATGCGCCCAGCCATCCGCAGAGGGCGGCCGATCCACGATGGTGCAAAGCTGAGGCGCGACGAAGCCCGGCATCCTTGCGACCTTGACCGGCTTCGCCGATGGTTTGGCCGCCTTCCTTGTCACGGCATTTTTGCCTGCAGCTTTCTCAGTCCTCGCCCCCCCTACATCAGCCTTCGTCTTGCCGCCCCTATTAGCGCGCGCATCGGCAGCACTGCCATCGCTGGAATCCCAGATAGCATCGGGTTTGATCTTTGCCGTCTTCGCGATCATGAAGGGCTTCGGCGCCTTCCCTTCTCCTGAGGCGATGGCGCTCATGGTCCGGCCGGATGCCACTGACTTGTCATCGTCGAGGATGGTGTTGGCCTTGCCCTCCTTCACGAAGTCGTCGCGATGCTTGATCAGCAACCAGTTGGTCCGCTTGCCGCCATTGCGGTCATGCTTCATGCGCACCAGAACGAAGCCGCCATGCAGCTTCTCGCCGTCCAGCGTGAATTTCAGGTCGCCCTTCTTGAAGCCCTTGTCCGGATCGTCGCTCTCCCAATAGCCACGGTCCCACAGTTGCACGGTGCCGCCGCCGTATTGTCCCCGGGGAATCGTGCCTTCGAAATCGCCATAGTCGAGCGGATGGTCCTCAACCTCGACAGCGAGGCGCTTGTCGGCAGGGTCCATCGATGGCCCGCGCGTGACGGCCCACGACTTGAACACCCCGTCCATCTCCAGCCGCAGATCGTAATGCAGCCGCGTGGCATCGTGTTTCTGGATCACGAAGCGGCGGCGCTTCGCCGGCGCGACCACGATCTGGCCGGAGGGCTCCTTGGTGAGCGCGAAATCGCGTTTCCGGCGGTAGATCTGAAGCTGCTTGTCGGCCACACCGTCCCCCACTCACCGCATTGGGCGCATGATCCGGCCCGGAACCAAAACCGGCAACTGCCGTTGAAGTTCCTGGAAATCCACGCCAGCGCAATACTTTGCGGCCTGCGCGCTTCATTTGTAGATCGAGTTGGAGAACGAGTATGGCCCCGCCCCGCGCTTATTGGAAAGGCTCTCTCAAGCTGTCGCTCGTCACCTGCCCGGTGGTGCTGTATCCGGCCGCGACCTCGGTCGAGAAAACCAAATTCCACATGATCAACCGTGAGACCGGCAACCGGCTGAGACAGCAGATGGTGGATGTCGAGACCGGCGACGTCGTGGAGAAGGAGCAGAAGGGCCGCGGCTACGAGATCAGCAAGGGCGAATATGTCGAGATCGAGAAGGAAGAGCTCGAGGCCGTGCAGATCGAGAGCAATCACACTATCGACATCGACAACTTCGTGCCGCGCGACGAGATCGATCGGCGCTATCTGAACAATCCCTATTACATCGCGCCCGACGGCAAGGCCGGCGCCGATGCGTTCGCCGTGATCCGCGATGCCATGAAGGACAAGGACCGCGTGGCGCTAGCGCGCATCGTGCTCACCAATCGCGAGCATATCATCGCCATCGAGCCGCTCGGCAAGGGCCTGCTCGGTACCACGCTGCGCTTCCCCTATGAAGTGCGCGACGAGGAGGACTATTTCGACGATATCAAGAGCCCGAGGATCTCCAAGGACATGATCGACCTTGCGGCGCATATCCTCGACAGCAAGGCGTCGCATTTCGATCCCAGCAAGTTCAAGGATGAATATGAGACCGCGCTGAAGACGCTGGTGAAGCGCAAGGCTGCGGGCAAGCCGGTGAAGGTCGTCGAGAAGGAGGAGAAGCCGGACAACGTCATCAACCTGATGGATGCGCTGAAGGCGAGCCTCAAGGGTGGTAAGGGCAAGTCGACCAAACGCGCTTCGTCGTCACGACCACATGTGGCGCGCAAGCGCCCGGCCAAGAAGGCTGCGCGGTCATCGGCGCGACATCGCAAGGCAAGCTGAGCGCATGAAGATTTTGGGAATGATCATAGGCATCGCGTTGATGTCGACCGCGGCAGCGCAGGCGCAGCAACTGCAGACACGGGAATGCAACGCCTCGAATATCGCCTTCGTCGCCGAAGCCATCGCCAAGATGGCCGATGGCAAGCAAAAGAAGACCGCCTCCGACGAGATCGGCCTGGCCAGCGAAGCAATGGCGGAGGGCAAGGACGATGAATGTAAGGACCACCTGCTGAAGGCGACCTTACAGACGAAGTGAGGCGATGACGCTTCGGTCGAAACTGTCATGGCCGGGCTTGTCCCGGCCATCTACGTTTTTCTCTCCCCAAGACGTGGATGCCCGGGACAAGCCCGGGCATGACGAAGATTGGTTCATATGCGTCGATCAACGTACATCGGCGCAGCCTCAGGCCTTCGTCGACTTCCGGGATTTTTTGGCCGCTTTCTCTTTCCCCGCCGTCTTCTTGCTGGCTTTCTTCACCGTCTTTTTCTTCGGCGCCTTCGGCACCTTCTTGCCCTCGGCGCGAGCCTCGGACAGGCCGATAGCAATCGCCTGCTTCTTACTGGTGACCTTCTTGCCCGAGCCGCCGCTTCGCAATGTACCGGCCTTGCGCTTCTTCATGGCCCGCGCGACCTTTGCGGCGGCCTTCTTGGAATATTTCGCCATTCCATGCTCCCGTTGTGATCGAAACGATCAATCGTCATCATCGGTGATGGTTCCGCGTGGGTGATGTGCGAACGGACGCACTTATGAAATCCCTATAACGCAGCACCGCATCTCATCTCGTTTTCAAACGGGCAGCCGATCATCTTGCAGCCATTCGCTCAAGCGAATGAACTGGAGACTGCAAGTGATCACCATCGAACCTCCCTCGTGTAGCTCATCCCTCGTTTTCATCGGCAAGAACGGCCGCGGCCAGTGGGTCGCGCAGGAGCAGAACGGCCTATTCGGCGGATTGTTTGTCAGCCGCGCGAATGCCGTGCGTTATGCACTATTCGAGAACGGCCATCGCCCCGAAGCTATCATCGAGACGGCGGGCCTCATCGAACTCGATATGAATGCCCTGCCTTTCACGGCAGCAACCTCTATCGAACGGTTACAACAACGGCGCGTCGCCTGAGCCTCCCGCCATGTCCACAGTTGCTCTTCGGGCTCGTGCCCTCCCGCAAGCTCGTGCCTCCCATCACGCCAACGACTGGCTGCACGGCATCATCGCCGATGTGCCGACGCCGTTCGACACGCATGGCGCGCTCGATCTCGTCACTTTCGCGCGGTTGTGCGAACGTCAGGTCTGTGCCGGCGCCAGTGCCATCGTGGTCGGCGCGACCACCGGCGAAGCCGACACGCTCACCTCGAACGAGCGCGCCACGCTGATCCGGACTGCCGCCGGCGTCGCCCGCGGGCGCATCCACGTCATTGCCGGCGCGGGATCGAACTGCACCAGCCGCGCCATTGAATCGACGCGGCTGGCATGGGCCGCCGGCGCCGATGCCGTCATATCGGTCGTGCCGTATTACAACCGCCCGACGGCAAGTGGCATCGCAGCGCATTTCCGTGCGATTCTGGAGGCGACATTGCTGCCGGTCATTGTGCATGACGCACCGTCGCGTTGTGCCCGTGCGCTGACCGACGACACGCTCATCGGTCTCGCCGCCTCGCCGCGATTGATAGGCCTGCGCGACGACACCGGCGACGCCGGACGGCTGGCGCGATTGCGGCCGCTGCTGCCAGCGGGTTTCCGGATGCTGACGGGACAGGACACCGCAGCCCTGCCTTATCTGCTGCTCGGCGGCGACGGCGTTGTCTCCGCGATGGCCAATGTGGCGCCGCAGCTCTGCCGCGGCATGTATTACGCGGCCCGCCAGGGATGCCCGCGCTATGCGACGACCATCTCCGACATGCTGGCGCCGCTCGCAGCAGCTCTGCCGCCGGACCAGGTTACATCGGCAGTGAAGTATGCATTGACCTTGCGGGGCCTGGGGAGTGCCGCCGTGCGCCTGCCGCTGACCGAGCTTACAGATGCCGAGCAGCAGCAGGTACACACCGCGATGGAAGCGATCTGGGCACAGCCCGACGACGCGCCGCCCCTGCGCCCCGCCCGCTAGGCTTGTGGACGCTCGTTCTTCTCACGACATTTCGGGCCGGGTCCGCGCATATAATGCGCGGCCGGCCGATAGACGGCAGGTCCAATGACAAAACGCCATAGCCGGGCGAGGATGCCCGGCATGATGGTCGCGTAGGAGCCGATACGCGCGAACAGCGCAGCAGAACGGTCTTTACTCATGGTTCGCTCCGGCGATCCTGAAGCACCGGCGTATCAGCGGCGCGCACACGGACGCGCGCGAGTTCACGCCGCGCGCGGCGCATCTTGTCGGCCACCAGGGCCATGTGGATGACGGCGAAGAAGCCCTTGATGTGGTTACGCGTCAGCCGGGCGGCTACGCAGAGCCGTTTCCATTGGATATCGCCCGAGTGATGGACGATCGCCGGCTGATTGCGGCTGATGAGGTAGCTGCGATAGGCGCTGTCGGCCGAGAAATCGTGCAGCTGCGTATCGCGATTGTAGAACATCGTCATGGTCGTTGTCCGTCTTCTCAAATCCCTGGCGCATGAGCGCGTCGGGATGGTGAGAAGATGCGGACATCGCCATATGAAATCGAGACGGGCAGCCGCGCCTGTTCATAGGCGCGGCATAAAGATCAGGAGGCTGGAACTGCCGGAAAGACCAGCGCTCGCTCAGCTCTTGGCCATGCAGTCTTCGATGTAGAACCAGCGATCGTCGCCGGCGAGACCCTTGACCTTGACGTCCTTGCGGCAGGCCTTGAGCTTGCCCTTGTTGGCGCTCCACTTCGCCTTCATGTCCTTCAGACTCTGCTTGTTCAGCTTCATCTTGGCGGGCGCAGCAGGGGTTGCCGGCGTCGCAGGCGCCTGTGCCGAAGCAACGCCCATTGAAGTCACAACGAACAGTGCGGCCACGAGGCCCGTAGTGATGCGTGTCATCGTTATCCCCGAATGTGCTTGTTTTGAAGATTGTTCGTCAGATGTGAAACGGGACCGGAAGCTTTCGCTGCCGGTCCCGCGCAGGTTTTACTGGAAGATGCGCGCGGCGCTCTGCAGCGTCAGCCAGACACCCCAGCACAGCGGGACACCGACAAAGGCCCAGAAGGCAATGGCTGCGCCGTCGAAACCGCCCTTGCCAATGCCATAGGAGCCTCCACCGGCCGACGCCGCCTCGGCGCCCTTGGCCTGCAACTTCGCGACTTCCTCCGGCTTCATAAACCAGTGCGGCGCCAGTGGCTTCACCAGCATGTTGCAGATCAGTCCCAGCACCAGCATGCCGGCGAGGATGTACATCGTGAAGTCATAGACCTGCGCCCGCGGCACGCCGGCGGCGATCTGGAATTCACGGATGTAGTTCACCACCACCGGACCGACGATGCCCGCAGTCGCCCAGGCCGTCAGCAGCCGGCCGTGGATCGCACCCACGAACTGGGTGCCGAAGATATCGGCGAGATAGGCCGGGATGGTCGCGAATCCGCCGCCATACATCGAGAGGATGATGCCGAAGGCCAGCACGAACAGAACCTTGCTGCCCATCGCCGCGAAGGTCGGCACCAGTGCATAGAGCACGATGCCGAGAATAAAGAACGTGTAGTAGGTGTTCTTGCGGCCGAGCTTGTCCGACAAAGACGCCCAGAAGAAGCGGCCGCCGATGTTGAACAGCGAGATCAGACCCGCGAATCCGGCTGCGATGCCGGCAATCGCAGTCTTCTGCGCTGCTGAGAGCTGGCTGAAGGAGAGATCCGGCGCGCCGATCAGCTTGCCCGCGAAGATTTCCTGCAGCATCGGCGAGGCCATGCCGATGACGCCGATGCCCGCCGACACGTTCAGGCAGAGCACGCCCCAGATCAGCCAGAACTGCTTGGTCTTGTGCGCATTGTCGAGATGCACGTGGCCGGTGGTGATCATCGCATTCGCCGTAGCCGGCGGGGTCCAGCCTTCCGGCTTCCAGTTCGGTGGCGTGATGCGATAGGAGAACGCGCCAATGGTCATGAACACAAAATAGATCACGCCCATGGCGAGAAAGGTCTGCCAGACGCCGACATCGGTCGGGGTCTTGAAATAATTCATCAGCAGGTTGGCGAGCGGCGAGCCGATCATCGCACCGCCGCCGAAGCCCATGATCGCCATGCCCGTCGCCATGCCGCGACGATCCGGGAACCACTTCACCAGCGTCGACACCGGCGAGATGTAGCCGAGACCCAGACCGATGCCGCCGATCACGCCGGAGCCGATCCACAGCAGCCAGAGCTGATGCGTGTAGACGCCGATCGAACCGAGCACGAGACCGCCGCACCAGCACATCGCCGACACGAAGCCCGCCTTGCGCGGCCCGACGCGCTCGAGCCAGCCGCCCCAGATGGCGGCGGAGACGCCGAGCAGCACGAAGAACAGCGTGTACATCCAGCCGAGGCTGGCGACCTTCCAGTTACAGGTGGTGGTGAACAGCTCGGTGGCGAGGCTCATGCCCTCGCACACTTCCTTCGAGGCAGGTGTCGTGATTGCTTGCGACAGCGGCAGCCAGAACACGCTGAAGCCGTAGGCCATGCCGATACAGAGATGAATACAGAGTGCAGCAGGTGGAACCAGCCACCGGTTGAAGCCGGCGGTCGCAATGATGCGTTCGCGTTCCAGCAATCCTGGCTTGGTGCCAGACAGTGTTCCGGCGTTGCCCACACTTGTCATGAAAGTTCTCCCCTGCAGCCGACCCTTCTGAGCCGGTCTGCGATTTGAAAAAGTCGCTTCGTCAATTCCCCTGCGGCGCGCGGACAAAGATTTACGCACGCTCGCACTTTAGAACAGGGCCAGAAGCGACTGCGGGAGTCGATAGTCCAAAGGTATCAGGAGCGAAAATTTATCAATGATTTCCACTGCATCGCAGCAATTCAATCGCGATTTGCAATCGCAGCATTTCGTTTTTCGATGAAGAAAACGATCACATCGCCACTGCGTTCGGAGGCTTCGATCTGATCGCCGCTTTGCTGAATCAACGCAGGGATGTCGATCACCGCGAGGGGGTCCGTGCAGTGGACTTCGAGGCGGTCGCCGACCGACAGTGCCTTCATCGCCTTGCGCGTCATCAGCGCCGGCAACGGGCATTTCAATCCGGTCAGGTCGAGCTTGGTCACGGGCATCGCGCGGTTCCACTTGGTGCAACTGCGTTATATCGGGCTGGCGTCAAATGTCATATGCAGCGGTATGGCGATGACGAACACATATCCGGCCACGCTGGGCGTGCTTCTCGCGGGCGGTCTCGCGCGCCGGATGGGCGGCGGCGACAAGCCGATGCGTGAGATTGGTGGCCGCAGCATCCTGGCCCGCGTGATCGCACGCATCGCGCCGCAATGCGACGGACTGGTGCTGAACGCCAATGGTGATCCCGCACGATTTGCGTCCTTCGGACTGCCGGTGATCGCCGACGACGTCGCGGATTTTCCCGGCCCCCTCGCCGGCATTCTCGCAGGTCTGGAATGGACAGCCGCCAACCGACCGGATGTCACATGGATGCTCAGCGTCGCCGGCGACTGCCCGTTCCTGCCGCGCGATCTCGTCACCCGCTTGCATCAGGCCCGCATCGTGGAGAATGCGCAGCTTGCTGTCGCGTCATCGGCCGGGCAATCGCACCCCGTCGTCGGCCTGTGGGATATCTCCCTGCGCCATGAGTTACGGCACGCGCTCGTCAACGAGGACATCCGCAAGGTCGGCCGCTGGACGTCCCGCTACAGACTCGCAACCGTGGAATGGCCGGTCGATCCCGTCGATCCGTTCTTCAACGCCAATACGATGGACGACGTTGCGGAAGCCGAGCGGCTTGCATTGCTCGACGACAAAGCCTGACCTAAGCTTCTCCCAACACGCGGCCGAAGTGTCGCGACACATGGGAGGACCTTCATGCGCGGCACATCTTTGTCCGTGATCTCAAGCATTGCACTTACTCTCCTCGCCTCAACCGCCTCGGCGCAGATTTCCGACGACGTCGTCAAGATCGGCGTGCTCACCGACATGAACGGTCCGGCCTCGACGCCCTCCGGCCAGGGTTCGGTGACGGCCGCGCAAATGGCCGTGGACGATTTCGGCGGCAGCGTGCTCGGCAAGCCGATCAGCATCATCATCGGCGATCATCAGTTGAAGCCCGATGTCGGCGCGTCACTGGCGCGGCGCTGGTACGATGTCGATCAGGTCGATCTCATCGTCGACGTGCCGGTGTCTGCTGTCGGCCTTGCCGTTCAGAACGTCGCCAACGATCGCAAGCGATTGTTCATCACCCATTCGACCGGCGCTGCAGACTTCCACGGCAAGTTCTGCTCGCCTTATACGATGCAGTGGGTATTCGACACCCGCGCGCTCGCCGTCGGCACCGCGCAGGAAGTGGTGAAGCGCGGCGGCGACAGCTGGTTCTTCATCACCGATGACTTTGCTTTCGGCCATGCGCTGGAGCGCGACGCATCTGCCGTCGTCACCAAGACTGGCGGCAAGGTGATTGGCTCTGTACGGCCGCCATTCGGCGCATCGGACCTGTCGTCCTTCGTGCTGCAGGCGCAGGCCTCTAAGGCCAAGATCATCGGCATCGCCGGTGGGCCGCCGAACAACATCAACGAGATCAAGACTGCCGGCGAATTCGGCGTGTTCAAGGGCGGCCAGCAGATGGCGGCGCTGCTGGCGCTGATCACCGACATCGACTCGCTGGGGCTACAGACGGCGCAAGGCCTGCTGCTGACCACCGCCTTTTACTGGGACATGGACGACAAGACCCGCGCCTGGTCGAAGCGCTTCTTCGAGAAGACCAAGCGGATGCCCACCATGTGGCAGGCTGGTGTCTATTCCTCCACCATGGTCTATCTCAACGCCATCAAGGAGGCCGGCACAGACGATCCGCTGAAAGTCGCCGCCAAGATACGCGAGAAGCCCATCGAGGATTTCTTCGCACGCAACGGCAGACTGCGCGAGGACGGGTTGATGGTGCACGACCTGATGCTGGTGCAGGTCAAGTCACCCGAAGAGTCCAAGTATCCGTGGGACTACTACAAGATCCTCGCGAAGATTTCCGGTGAGGAAGCATTCGGGCCGCCGGATCCGGCTTGTGCATTGGGGAAGAAGTAGTAGACAAAAACTATCGGCGGCGCTCCACTTTCCCTCTCCCCTTGCGGGAGAGGGTGGCCGCGCGAAGCGCGGACGGGAGAGGGGTGCACAAAACTCGGAGTTCGTGGCGCCCCCTCTCCCGTCTGCGCGCCTTTCGGCGCGCATCCACCCTCTCCCACCTAGCGAAGCTGCGCTTCGCCTGGGGGAGAGGGGAAGCAAGAGCGATCCACTACGCTACTTCACCACCCCAATCTCTCTGAAATACTTCAGCACCCCGGGATGGATCAGCGCCACATCGGGCGCTGATGCCACCGTATTCGATGCTGTAGTCTCCTTCGCCTGTGCGAGCCGCGCACCGAGCGTGGCTTCGGCGCCGTGCAGTGTCTTCGCCAGACGATAGGCGACCTCATCCGGCAGCGTTTCGCGCGCGAGGATGTAGCTCCACGAGCCCACCGACGCGATCGGCATCGGCTGGTTCGGATAGCTGTTGGCGCCCACCAGCATCGGCTTGAGGAAAGTATGTTTGGCGCGGATCTGCGCGATCTCCGCCGCATCGGGCGCAATGAAGCGCGCGCCGCCGGGGCTTTCGCTCATCGCCTTGAAGCCGGGCCAGCCCAGGCCTGCGCCCCACAGCGCGGCGACGCGGCCGTCCTGCACCATCGCCGGACCGTCGCCGGCGCGGTCGAGATAGACCGCCTGAAAATCCTTGTCCTGATCGAGACCGATCCCGTCCAGCACATAGCGCGACAGGAATACGAGGCCGGAGCCCTTGGCGCCGAAGGCGATCGGCTTGCCGACAAGATCGCGGATCGTCCTGTAGGGACTGTCGGCGCGCACCACAAACATGCCGGGATTGGAATAGAGCGCGGTGATAATCTTCAGCTTCGTCGGCGCCCGGCCGATGCCCTTGAACGCTTCATAAGCGGGCTCGCCGGCTACCAAAGCGAGATCGAGTTGGCCGGCTTCGAGCAACGGGATGTTCTCGGTCGAGCCTTTGGTATTGCGCGTGGCCAGCGTCAGCGACGGATCGGCCTTGTTCATCAGCTCGGCAAAGGCGTCGCCATAGAGCGGGAAGCCGCCGCCGGGCGTCGCCGTGCCGAGACTCAAGCTGAGAGGCATGGTGGTCGACATCGGCTTGGCTCCCTCCTGCGCAATGGCCGTCGTGACAGTCAGGAATGCTGCGCAAACAAGCGGCATCATTTTCATGGGGCACCTCGACGTCGATCAGCCTGCATCGTTCGACCAAGCTTGTAGGCAAAATCCGAATTCTATGAAAGCATGGAGGTAACGGGCGGCAAGCCCGATCGAACGACGTCGCGCATCAGCGCTGCGATTTTCATGTCTGGGAGGAACTATGATCGCTTTTCTGCGTGCCGCTGTGCTGTGTCTTGTCGGCTTCGCCAGCCTCGCCACGACGACCCTCCCCGCCTCCGCCGCCGGCTATCCGGATCGCCCCGTGCGCTGGCTGATCGGCTTCGCTGCCGGCGGCCCCGTCGATATCGTGGCGCGCATCATGGCACAGTGGCTGTCGGATCATTTCGGCCAGCAATTCGTCGTGGAAAACCGCGCTGGATCGGGCGGCAATCTCGCCGCCGCCGCGGCCGTGACCTCGGCGCCGGATGGCTATACGCTGCTGTTCGTCGCACCGAACAACGCAATCTCGGCCTCGCTCTACAAGAAGCTGCCTTACGATTTCATCCGCGACACCGTGCCGGTCGCCAGCATCATGCAGCTCACCAATATGCTGGTGGTATCGAATGGCATGCCTGTGAAAACGGTCCAGGAGTTCATCGACTACTGCAAGGCCAATCCCGGCAAGATCTCCTATGCGTCGTCGGGCAATGGCACCTCGGTGCATATGTCAGCCGAATTGTTCAAGGCGATGACCAAATGCGACATGATCCACGTGCCCTATCGCGGCTCGGCGATCGCGTTTCCTGACATCATCTCCAACAAGGTGCAGTTGATCTTCGACAACCTGCCCACGGCGCTCGAACAGTCGCGGGGCGGCACCGTCCGCGCACTCGGCGTCACCTCGCCGCAACGCTGGCCCATCGTGCCGGACGTCCCGGCCATTGCCGAGACGGTGCCAGGCTTCGAGTCCATCGGCTTCTACGGCATCTCCGCGCCGAAGGGCACGCCGCCGGAGGTGATCACCACCCTCAACAAGGCTGTGGGCGAAGCGCTGAAGGATCCGAAGCTGATCGCACGGCTCGCCGAGACCGGCGGCGTGCCGAAGCCCATGACGCCCGAGGAATTCGGCAAACTGGTTGCCGCCGAAACCGAGAAATGGCGCAAGGTGGTGGAATTCGCCGGCGTCTCGGTCGACTGAGCCAGGGGCGATTGATCCGGGGGCGACTGAGCTAGACGCTCAACGCGACCATGGCGGGCAGCAGCTCAGAACTGCTGACCGCCCCGGCGACCAGATAGGCGAAGCCCAGCAAAGCCAGGAAGCCGAGGAAGAACAGCGCAAAGAGGATGATCGAGAGCTTCTTGGCGAAAGCCGAGATGTTGGTGAGGCCGAGGCCGCCGGCAATCAGGGAAATGATCAGACAGATGACAGCCCAGCGAAACACCCGCGCCTCCCTACGTTGAAATTGCGCGGGCCAACGCCACCGCCCGGCCAAAGTTCCGCCCCCGGGAACGCGGCATTGCCGACAGGCGATGGCCGATATAAGGAGTGCCTGCACCGCCGTCCCCGGTCCTCACGCCCGCTGGACGCCGGCGGGGCCTGTAGCTCAATGGTTAGAGCCGACCGCTCATAACGGTCTGGTTGCAGGTTCGAGTCCTGCCGGGCCCACCAGTGATTTCAAAGGGTTGGACTATCTCCGACCGCTTTGCTTTTTCTTCAACCAACGAAACAACCAACGCTACTTTTTTCTTGGGCGCTGGACGTGAGGCGATAGCTTCCGCAGCTTCCCGCAGGAATTCGGGATGGTGATGGCCGTATGTGTCGCGAAGCGTTTTTTCGCTCATGCCAAGGAAGCCCGCTGCCTGCCACATCGGGGCCACCCGCTGCATCAACCAAGTCGCTGCGGTGTGCCGTAGCGTGTGAGGCGTAACGTTGCCTACGGCTAGGTCTAGCCCGGCCAGACGCACTCCGGTTGCGAAGCCCGTCTTCACCGACGCCACCGGCTTCCCATTCCATTCAACAAAGTGCCTGTCGGCTGTACCGGTCCACGCCCATCTTCGCATGTGAGCCAATAACCGATTGGGCAACGGAACGGGTGTCTGGCGCTTTGCACTGGCTTTCTTGCCGATGGCCAGCCTGTAGAAGATGCCATTTTCGAGATCGACGAATGACTTGCCTTCTGCTCGGCAAGGCGCAGCGCTGGCAATAGCTGCGGCACGGGTACCCGTATAGAGGCCAATCAAGATGAAACGGGCAAGATGGCGTAGAGGCCGCCTCTCGGTGACAACTTTCCGGCCCTTGAGCTTTTCGCGTTCGGATGAGTCGCGCAGGTTCTTAACCCAGAGATTGAACTACACTTTGTGCCGCGCCGAATGTGCGAACCATTTACCGAAACGGCCGCAGGCTCGCAACTTTGTCAAACCACTTTCCATCTTCACAGAAAAATTCGACTACACTTTGAGGAATCGTTTGAGGACATCCGGTCGTGTTGT
This sequence comes from Tardiphaga sp. 20_F10_N6_6, assembly GCF_052076045.1. Lineage (NCBI taxonomy): Bacteria > Pseudomonadati > Pseudomonadota > Alphaproteobacteria > Hyphomicrobiales > Nitrobacteraceae > Tardiphaga > Tardiphaga sp. 20_F10_N6_6. The sequence continues at coordinate 6,074,053 of NZ_CP197239.1, read as the reverse complement.
TGGGTTTTCGCGCGCGTATACACGTTCTCCCGTGAAGTCCCTCTGATATAGGGGTTAAGTGTATATATTGAACAATAACCTATAACCCACCTAAGTATCTGATATCACAGCAGGAGGTTTTTGTTTTCGGCTTGACAATAACCTAACAACAACCCCTCTCTGCGGAGGGGAGTTGTTGTCAGGACCGGGGTTGTTGCGGAGGTTATTGTTCGCGCAATTGCGCGTATCACTGCCGAAGATTTGGATCGACTTCCTGCGCCAAATCGGCCGGGAACGCGTGCAACACGCGGCCATCGCCAGCGTACACGTACACGACCCATTCGTCGCCGGGCGTCGGCAACGTGTAGCCGAGATCGCAGGCCGATGAGCCCCCGCCGCCTCCAAAAGCAAACTGACTGTCGGAGTGATCACCTCGCAAAACGCGGCTTGCTGTCGCTAGTGCGCGCCAAGGACGAGCGTGGCCGGGGTGTAAGCCAACATAAGATGCCTGATCGACCCGAACGAGCACGACCGCGCGAACAACGTTTGTGCTGTATGCCCTGGCCACGCGTTCAGGGGCCGACGAAAACACGGTGCATGCTTCCGCAGTGGTCGGAAGCGCGGCAATTGCGATGATCGCTATCCATTGGCGCATGAAAGGTCCCTTCGTTCACCAGCGCATCAAATACGGACGCCGGGCCTTTTTCGAATTCACAACTCGCAAATCAGGCCGCGCGGTTGCGTTGAAGCACACCATTTTGTGGCAAGGATGATCCTTATGCCAAATTTGAATGGCCTTCCCGAGCGCTTCGTCGCGGCTGTTTGCCATCACTGTGCCGAAGCCGCTTCGAACGTTGACCACGCCGTCCTCCAATGCGCGGCAGCCCGTGACGACGTAGAGGTAGATCATTCGGGGGTCCTCCGGCGGGTACGCGAATTCAGATGCCCGCAAACGCAGACGACGGCCTGTCCGTGTAAGAGAAAGCGCAAAGCGCTTCAAACGCTGTTGAACTGCGTTCTGCTCAAATACACGCAACTTTAACCCCAGCGTGAGCCGGCGCTTTCTCTCTCCCGTCGCAACGTTAGAGTGCGCGAAAGGGAGCGCACGATGACCTGGATCAAGGCAAATGTATCGGACCCGATGTTCTTAGCGTGCTTCGGTGCCGCGATTTTTGGCTCTTCGAGTTCTTTTTCAAAAGGTTCTTCGGCCGACCGAATATCGCTAGCATAGGCCTGTTCATTGAAGACCGAAGGCTCGCCTTTTTGGCAGCGGCTCTCTTGGGGCAGCCTCGATGTTTTTACTCGGTTGGTTTGTGAACCGGAAAGCCGGGTTTGGCCTAGCCCACCTCTCGATCGGCCCATCAGCCGTGTTTCGCCCCCGCCCGCGCAACCGCCGTGCTGATGAACGCGGACAATGGAGGTGTCTATCATCTGGACGGAGCCGTCATGGGATTCGGCGAGCGACTTCATGATCAAGTCCCAGATGCCAGCCATTCGCCAACGAACGAAACGGTTGTAGCAGGTCGTGTAAGGCCCAAAGCTCTCCGGCAGATCGCACCATGGTGCGCCTGACCGCAATATCCAGAAGATGCCGTTGAGGACACGTCGGTCGTTGACCCTCGGTACGCCGCGCGGCTTGTTCGGAAGGAACGGCCTGATGGCAGACCACTCAAAGTCCGTGAGTTCGTATCTCATGATTCGAGCTCCCCGTTCGGGAGCTTGAATCACGCCTATCTCGGTGTTCGCAACGCCGATTTGCAGGTCCGAGATGGGCCGGATAGCGGACATGCTGCAGATATGTCAAAAGAGACGTGAATGACCCGACCCGGACTCATCGTCGCTCCTGTATTGGCGAGCATATCAAGAATTTCGTACTTGTCGCGAGCAGCGGTGAATGGTCCTTTGCCTACATAACGCATCAAGTACTATCTGGCATCGGACCTCATACGGATCGAAGATGAAAGCCTACCTATTTGACTTGGACAGCACTCTTGCAGCCAGCGAGGCTTTGAAAGCACGAGCACTAGCTCAGGCCTGCGCGTCCTATGGAGCGAAAGCCAACCACCTGATCTATGCTGACGTGATGGGCGAAGACTGGCCCACGGTCACCGGGCATTTTCTCAAACGATACGATCTAAGACCGCCATTTGATGAGTTCAATGATCGCTTCCGCGGCTTCTATCTCGATCTGATCGAGGCGGAAGTCTCTGAAACGCAGGGAGCCCGCCAATTCGTTCTTGAAACGCGGAGCAGCGGGACAACAATCGGAGTGGTCAGTTCGGCTGCCACCTGGATGGTTGAGAAGGTGCTGGCGAAGCTCGATCTACAAAACTCCTTCGACCTGGTCATCACTCAGGAAGATGTGGCGCGTCATAAGCCCGATCCGGAAGCCTATCTGTTAGCGCTTTCCCGATTGCGGGTGAGCGCGAAGGATACCCTCGTCTTCGAGGATTCTTCCGCGGGCATGAAGGCGGCGAAAGCCGCCGGTTGTCACTGCGTTGCAGTTCGCCATGCCTTTAATGGAAAACACGACTTCTCCGGTGCTCTCCGCGAGATTGAGAGCTTTAGCGAGGTTCTCGGAGCGGCAGCGCAGGACTGGGATTCATAGAAACCGTTACGAATGTCTGCGCTTCTACGCACAGCAGGCCAATTCTATGGCGGAGAAGGAAGCCGCGTTCCACAAGCTCGCTTCGGGCGTGGGGAATGCTGCGGCCGATTTGTCCCTCGCGTTCGAAGATTCTCGCTCCGGCATTCAATCTGCCTCCGCGGCAGGAATTTGGCACTTTTTGGACCTGAGCAGATGTCCGGTTTAAGTCCGCAAAGCGTCGGATAGCGGGCATCGTTCAGAACGTGCTGATTAATCTCGATTTTATGAGTACATGGCCTAGTGCGCCGGAGGAGGAAGTTTTAGTACCAATCAATTTGGAAGAACTCCGGTAGCCGCCGTGCGAAAATGCCGGCGGTTTTTCTCTGCCGGAAGCAAGATTTTCAAGCAGGCCGGCGCAACGTGCTGCACCCGTCAACTTCGTAGTGATCTATCGGCAGCCTTCGGGGCATGCCGGCACCCATTGCGTATTGCCGGCTCTGTGGCACGATGAAGCGAATTTCAGCAGTCGGTTTGTGTACAAATGATCTTTGAACCAATTCGATTGATGCCTGAGGCGCCCGGGCAAACCCCGGCGAGGAACCGCACGATCTTTTCTCTCCTGGCGGCGGTTAGATGGGTCCAGCGTTACGTTGACAGCGAAGCCAAGACAACGCCGCGGTGGACGAAGCTGATCGCTGTTCTTGATGAGGCGACTGTCGGGAAAATTGAGCCGCCCGACGTTCGAACCGCGCTCCATGTCGCTTTGATGGCTGAAGGATGGGCGATGCCAGACGAGCTTGAGCAACCAGATATATTCACGTCTGGCCGAGCGGATTCCCCGTAACATCAGCCGGGATCCACTGGTAGCGGCGCCACCTTCAAGTGGACGCCGGTATCTGTCATAGTGCAGGCTTTACTGCTCGGAGAACGCTCATGTTGTTCCCTGTCGGTAGTCGATGGCTCGCAGCGATTCTTGCGCTGACATTTTGCACCAGCGCGAGCGCCGGCGATGTGCTCCTCGAAAATGTTCGAATCTTCGACGGGAGAAGCGCCACTCTTTCCGCTCCGTCGAATGTGCTGATCAAGGGCAACCTCATCGAGCGTATTTCCACGGCACCGATAGCAGCCGCAGACGCTCAGCGTGTTGCAGGAAACGGGCATACGCTGATGCCTGGCCTGATCGACAATCATTGGCATACGATGTTGATACGGGTGACGCCGGCACAGGCTTTCGGTGACGTCGGCTACAACAATCTGCTGGCCGGCAGCGAAGCGACTGACACGCTGATGCGCGGCTTCACCACTGTTCGCGATGTTGGCGGGCCGGTGTTCGGCCTCAAGCGTGCCATCGACGAGGGCATCGTCAAGGGCCCGCGCATCTATCCGTCTGGCGCCATGATCACTATCACGAGCGGGCATGGGGATTTCCGGCAGCTAACCGATCTGCCACGCACGATCGGCGGCATGCTCACCCGCATGGAGCAGGTCGGTGGCGCGATCGTCGCCGACAGCCCTGACGAGGTGCGTCTGCGCGCGCGCGAGCAACTCATGCAGGGCGCCTCCCAGGTCAAGTTGACGGCGGGCGGCGGCGTGTCGTCACCCTTCAGTCCGGTCGACGTGACCACTTTCACCGAAGCCGAACTACGCGCCGCCGTTGAAGCGGCCGAGAATTGGGGCACATATGTCGCCGCGCATGCCTTTACTCCGGCGGCGATCCAGAGAGCCGTTGCCGCTGGCGTGAAGTGCATCGAACACGGCATGCTGATGGACGAGGCAACCGCCAGGCTGCTTGCCGAGAAGGACATCTGGTTGAGCTTGCAGCCCCTCCCCGAGGGCTTGAGGCTTGGCTTTCCCGAAGGTTCAGTCCAGCGGGCCAAGGCGGATGAGGTCTGGCCCGGCATAGCCAGGTCCTACGAGTTTGCCAAGAAGTACAAGATCAAGACGGCGTGGGGCACCGACGTGCTGTTCTCGCGCGCGCTCGCGCAGCAACAGGGGGCAATTCTGGCCTCGCTCACGCGCTGGTACACGCCCGCCGAAGCGCTGGTCATGGCGACATCGACAAACGCCGAACTGCTGGCACTGTCCGGCAAGCGCAATCCCTATCCCGGCAAGCTCGGCGTCGTGGAACAGGGCGCGCTCGCGGATTTACTGCTTGTCGGCGGCAATCCGCTGGACAACATCAACCTGATTGCCGATCCCGCGAATAACCTCAAAATCATCATGAAAGACGGCGTCATCTACAAGAACACTTTGAGCAAGTGAGTCTATGCGCAACCTCCTCTTTCTTGCCGTCATAATGATCGGCCTCGCATCGCCTGTCCGTGCTGCGGACGATGTAGCGGCGGCGCAAAAGATCATCAGCTCCCAAGCCGATGCGCTGGCGCGCGACGATGCTGTGACTGCCTATGGATTCGCGGCCCCCGGCATCCAGAGCATTTTCACCGATCCCGACAGCTTCATGGACATGGTACGCAACGCCTATGCGCCCATCTATCGCCATCGCAGCTTCGAATTCACCGAGAGCAATACGTCCGGTGGCACCATCGAGCAGAAGGTCCATATCGTCGATGCCGATGGTGTGCCGTGGGATGCGCTCTACACGCTGGAGCCGCAGCCGGATGGTAGCCTGAAGATCAGCGGCTGCATGTTGCTGAAAGTCGGCCAGGCTGTGTGACACCTCACAGCGGCATTCACATTCGCACCTCACATCATCTATAATAGGTCCTGCACGTCTCTCGTCCTACGGTTGCTTCCCGGGTGAATTTGTTGCGGTACCTGTCCCTCAGCACACTGTCTCCCATTGTCCTGGGCAGCCTGTTGGCGTGCGGGGTGTCGACCATCGCGATGACTGACACGCGTCGCCTATCCCTGATGCCCGATCCGCGCGGCGAGTTCATTCGGCTCTGCGCGCCCTTCATGGTGTCGCGCTATGCGCATCCCGAAGCGATCTGCGACTGCGTCCGCACCGCGCTGATCAGCGAGATCGGCGATCGCGATATTCTCGACGCGATCCTGTACGGGGTCACCGAGCGCGGCGTCCCCACGCTGAACGAGAACTGGCTGCCGCCGGACAAACGAAGCTTGATCCCGCGGACCATGACGGCGATTGCCGAGCCGACGCTGGACTGCATGTTCGGTAGCGGCCCGGCCAAACGCGCGCTCGAAAACGTACCGATCGATGGATTTCCGGCGATGCCGCCGGTGCAGGATCTGACGCCTTAGGCGACCGATGCGCCCGAGGAGAAAATCAACCTGCGGCGCGCCCGCAGCATCAGCGCCGTGATGATGGTGACGTTGAGCGCATTCCAGGCGAGGCCGTTCATGAACGCTGCCGCGTAGGAGCCCGTGGCGTCGAAGATGACGCCCGACATCCAGCCGCCAAGTGACATGCCTCCTACCGTGCCCAATATGACAATGCCGACACGCGTAGCCGCCTGCGATGCGGGCATTGCCTCGCGGATGATGATGGCATAGGCCGGCACCAGACCGCCCTGGAACAGGCCGAACATCGCCGAGATGATGTAAAGCGAAGCCAGGCTGTCGAAGAACAAATAGAACAGCAGTGCGAATCCCTGCAGCAACGAGCCAATAAGCAGTGTGCGAATGCCACCGATACGATCGGCCAGAAAACCCGAGCCAACACGGCTGACAATCCCGCAGGCCAGCATCAGCGACAACATCTCGGCGCCGCGCGTCACGCCGTAGCCGAGATCCCCGCAATAAGCGACGATATGCACCTGCGGCATCGCCATGGCGACACAGCAACCGATGCCGGCCACGAAGAGAAGCGTCGTCAGCGTGTTGTTGCTGAGCTGGAGATCGACTTTGGGCGGCGGCGCATTGACGTGACTACGTCGTGTGACCGTGCCCATCTGCGCGCGCAGAACCACAAGCATCAGGAGCATCAGGACGGTTGTGACGACCCCGACACTGATATGCGTCGAGCGCCAACCAAAAGTCAGAATGCCCCAGCTGACAATCGGCGGCCAGAGCGTGCCGCCGATATAGCTGCCGGTTGCGGCGACAGTCACCGCGATGCCGCGCCGGCGTTCGAACCAGTGCGACGCCTCCGCCATCAGCGGCCCGAAGGTCGCCGACGACCCTGCCCCGATCACCACGTGAATAAGATTGAACTGCCAGAGCGCCGTGGACTGCGACGCGAGAAGATAACCGGCCCCCATCAGCACCGTCGCAAGCGCAATCGTGGCCACGATGCCAAACCGGTCCGTGAGCCTCCCGGCCACCACGCCGCCGAGGCCGAAACCGACCATGGTCAGGGTAAAGGCCAGCGACGCCGCGCCGCGGCTGGCCGCGAAGTCGGCCTGCACGGCCGGGAGCGCCACCACCACCGACCACATGCCCACTGACCCCAGTGAGCCGATGATCAAGGCAAGCGACAGCCGGATCCAGGCCTGACGGGAGTCAGGCAGGAACGGCGTCGAATCTGAGGTGGGGGTCGCGATGGTCACGGCGGCAACATCCTCGGCGTGTGCCCACGGGTCAAGCGATATGCCGAAGGATTAGGCATGCAGAAACAGTGCAACAGACCGTTTCGGCCAAAACTGGCTCCGGGCTTGTGGCAAAGCCGCTCAGTAACGCCTCGTTAACCCTTTGCTAACCAACACACGGCAAAAATTGCCGAGTGGAGTCGCGTCTCGTCAGCTGACCGGGGGAATGCCCGTGGATGCCAGTGCGGTGCCTCACTTGCGGATCGGCGGCCCTTCGGCCGCTGCGCAGACGTTCGGCAGTCGCGAACGACATTCGCGCGGGGAAGCGGCATCGATGACGGATTTGATCGCGGGTCAGGGCCTCGGAGCACCCAAGAGCGGCGGTTTCGACTTCGCCAGCATCAGGACGAACGTCTTGCGCGGCGATATCGGCCTCGCATTCGGCGTTCTGATCATCCTTGTCGTCCTGATCATGCCGCTGCCAGCCATCGTGATGGATCTGTTCCTCGCGATCTCCATCACCATGTCGGTGTTGATCCTGATGACGGCTCTGTTCACCCAGACGCCGCTGGAATTCTCGTCGTTCCCCACCGTGCTGCTGATCTCGACCATGTTGCGGCTGTCGCTGAACCTGGCGTCGACCCGCCTGATCCTGTCGCATGGCCACGAAGGCACCGCCGCGGCAGGCCACGTCATCGAGGCGTTCGGCAATTTCGTGATGGGTGGCAATTTCGTCATCGGCATCGTCGTGTTCGCGATCCTCGTGATCGTGAACTTCATCGTCATCACCAAGGGTTCGGGCCGTATCGCCGAAGTCGCGGCACGCTTCCAGCTGGACTCGATGCCCGGCAAGCAGATGGCGATCGACGCCGATCTGTCGGCTGGCCTGATCGACGAGGCCACCGCCAAGGCGCGCCGCAAGGATCTCGAAGACGAAAGTGGCTTCTTCGGCGCCATGGACGGTGCTTCCAAGTTCGTCCGCGGCGATGCCATTGCCGGCCTGCTCATCACCGCCATCAACGTCATCGGCGGGATCATCATCGGTGTCGCGCAGCAGGGCCTGTCGTTCTCGGAAGCCGGCCGCACCTATACACTGCTGACCGTCGGCGACGGCTTGGTCACCCAGGTTCCGGCGCTGATTGTCTCGACCGCCGCAGGCCTGCTCGTCTCGAAGGCGGGCATTACCGGCGCCGCCGACAAGACGCTGATCAAGCAATTCTCCGGCTATCCGCAGGCGCTGGGCATGTCGGCCGGCGTCATGCTGACGCTGGCGCTGCTGCCGGGCATTCCGATGCTGCCGTTCCTCGCGCTCGGCGGCGGCGCAGCCTATCTCGCCGTCACCGCCAACAAGCGCAACAAGGTTGCGCGTGCCGAAGTCGCGCATCAGGCCGCAGCACCGGCGGCCGCCGCCGCCGCACAAGCCGCCGCCGCGGACGAGCCGATCTCCGCATCGCTGAAGATCGACGATCTCAAGATCGAGCTGGGCTACGCGCTGCTGCCGCTGGTCAATGGCCCGGACGGCACCGATCGCCTGACCGAACAGATCAAGGCGCTGCGCAAGTCGCTCGCCGTCGAAATGGGTTTCGTGATGCCGTCGGTCAGAATCCTGGACAACGTGCAGCTCGAAGCCAATACCTACATCATCAAGATCAAGGAAGTGGACGCCGGCACCGGCCGCATCTGGCCGAACCAGTTCATGGTCATGGATCCCGGCGGCAACCAGGTCAACGTACCAGGCATTCACACCACAGAGCCGACCTTCGGCCTGCCCGCGACCTGGGTCGATGCCGGCCTGAAGGAAGAAGCCTCGCTCAAGGGCTACACCGTGGTCGATGCCGCCACGGTCTTGTCGACGCATCTGACAGAGCTACTGAAAGGCAATATGTCGGATCTCTTGTCCTACGGCGAAGTGCAGAAGCTGCTGAAGGACCTGCCGAAAGAACAAGGCGAACTGGTCAAGGATATCGTCCCGTCGCTCATCACCGTGTCGGGCATCCAGCGCGTGCTGCAATTGCTGCTCACCGAACGTATTTCGGTGCGCGATCTCTCGACCATCCTCGAAGGCATTGCCGACGCCCTCGCCTTCTCGCGCAACCCATCGACCATCGTCGAGCATGTGCGTGCGCGCCTCGCGCGACAGATCTGCGCGCAGAACACGTCCTACAACGGCTACCTGCCGCTCATCGCACTGTCGGCGCAGTGGGAGCAGGCCTTCGCGGAATCGATCATCGGCACCGGCGAAGAACGCAGTCTCGCGATGCAGCCGTCGAAGCTGTCGGAGTTCATGACCACCGTGCGCGATCGTTTCGAACAGGCCGCGCGCGAAGGCGAAGCGCCGGTGCTGGTCACCTCGGCCTCGATCCGGCCGTTCGTGCGCTCGCTGGTGGAACGGTTCCGCGCACAAACCACCGTGCTGTCCCAGGCGGAAATCCACCCCCGTGCGCGCCTGAAGACCGTCGGAAGCGTCTGATTCGGCGGCAAGAGGCTAGCAACCTTGCCCGAAACCGATGTAAATTCGTCACAGACAAGAGATTTGCCAGAATGTCGCATCCCGAGGCCATTTCGGGGCGACGGCACGAATTACTCTCAACGCTCTGATAATAAATAATAATTTATGAATTTCAGGGCCAAGCCGGGTGCTTCAATCGCGCCGGATCACGTCTTATCACTGCCTTGTGATCGACTATTTGGAACGGAACGACCCAACACCACGTTTCCTATGCGTGATGAGTTGAACCTGCCGACGCGGACACGACACAAACGGTCGTAGGCAGAGTAAGACGGCAGGGAGCGTTTCCAATGAACCACTCGATTTACAGCGCGGATCGCATGACCCACCTCAAGGTGGTGATCGTTGCTCTGGTCGCCGGTATCTTCGTGGCAGGCTTCGGAATCTCGGCCCGCATGAATGCTGACGAAGGCTACAGCCAGACCGCCAGCGCTCGTGTGATCAAAGCAGGCCAGCCGGTTGCTGTCACCACTTCGAACGCCAGCATGGTCCGCTAAGGAATTCAGGAATTCGCGTGGCGATGTCCCCCAAGGTCGTCAGGTGAATACATAGAAGCTCCACTTCCCCCCGAGTGGACTTCTGAATGGAAAACGCCCGCTCCCCACGGGCGTTTTTCTTTTGTGGGGTGCTTTCTTGCTTCTCCCTCCCTCAAGCAGCGCAGCTGCGCAGTGGGAGGGATACTCTGCGCGCCAGCGCGCCATCACAGATTCAAATTTCAAACAGCCAAACTCTCGCAGTCTCGCGGCGCTTGCGCGTCCGAGGTATGAGCAGTGCCCCTCGAAAATATGAGGGGTGGCAGCGCGCCGTGAGGCGCAAAGGGTGGTTTTATCGCGATCCGCTCCACCGGAACGCCGGCAAGCTGCAACCGCGCAACGCCTCACGGCGCGCCACCGCGGCGATTTCTGTCCCCGGGACCGTTCTTCCGGGCAAAGGCGCAGAGCTCCGCACTCCGCTGATCCCGACGGTTTCCCGCCGTTCACCAATGCCACGTCCAGCCAGCATGAGTGGCAGACCCCCGTAGTGGGGCCGGACGGTGACCCAAGGCCTCCCGAGTGCGCGGGGTACGTCACCCCACACCCGCAGGCGCCGCATCCCTGTTCCACTTCAAGACGCCTCATGAAGCGCCCCTCGCGAACCAGATGAGCGGAGGATAATCCTGTTGGGGATATTGTCAAGAACAATAGGAAAAAATGTTTAAGCCCTATTCTATCGATTGTCATTCCGGGGCGCGCTCTTGCGCGAGCCCGGAATCCATAACCACGATCGCGCGTATGGATTCCGGACCTACCCCCAGCCGGCTACGCCTGTCGGGCGCGTCCCGGAATGACAGCCAGTGAGCTCAAAATCGCGTTGCACCTAGCTTTGCGCGAACTACACTTTCCTCACCGAAGTCCAACACCGATAATCACGGTGATCGCAATGACGTATTACGTCTATCTGCTGGCCAGCCGAAAATACGGCACGCTATACATTGGCGTGACGAACGACCTTATACGGCGAGTCTACGAGCATCGTAGCAAGGTGGTTGACGGCTTCACGCGACGTTATGACGTCGACAAGCTCGTTTGGTTTGAGGTCTACGATGACGTCCTGTCGGCCATTGCGCGTGAGAAAGAACTCAAGAAATGGCGCCGCGACTGGAAGATCCGATTGATCGAAGAGCAAAATCCAAACTGGATGGATTTGTACCCGGTGCTTTCCGGCTGACGTGGAGTTTATGGATTCCGGGCCCGCGCAAGAGCGCGTCCCGGAATGACAATTGAGAGGTTTGCATTACAGCGACTGCGCCGCTTTCATGCGCCCCGGAATGACGACTGTGGGACCAATGCCGGATGACGAGAGAGCCTAACGATCACCGTGCCGGCGGCACCGTTTCGATCAGCTTGCCGGTGAAAACGATCGGGCCCGTGGCTGCACCGGTCGGCGAACCGCCTTCCGGCTCCACGGTCACGGCATAGGTGGCCTGATTGACGACATCGGGATCATAGGCAGCGAGTGCAGCGCGCGATGTGAAGTCGTTGCTGCCGATCACGCCGAGCGAACGCGGGCGTTGCAGCTTGTCGGACACAATCCAGAGCTCGTAGCTTTTGCCGGCCTGCGGCTCGGCGCCAACCTTGCGCACTGTAAAGTTTTTGGTCGCCGCATCGACAGTGAGGATGAATGCGGGTGACGCAGCGTCGGTCTGCAGCAAGGCGACGTATTGCGACTGAGCTGCTGCGGGCGGCGCGACCGGCGCTGGCGCCTGCACCACCTGTTGCGCTGCCTTCGGGCGTAAACCCGCCGGCAGCAATTCGGGGCGATAGGCCTGTACGGCAATCAGCGCAACAAGCATGGCGGCAATCGCGGTCATGCCGGTGGCCACACCGCGCCAGCGTTTTGCCTGGACCGAGAAATCAATCACGTTCGAACGATCGAGCGTCGAGCGATCGATCGCAGGCTGCTCAGCAACGACCGCCGCTGCAGCGACCGGCTGCGGCGCTTCCGGATGCACGATCGCTTCTTGCGTACCGGCCAGACCGATCGCAACGCGGATTTTCTCCCAGACTTCAGGACGCGGCTCGACAAGGCCGACCATCTGATTCAAAACGCCGAGCTTGCGCTCCCACGCCTCGACCACAGCGGCAAAATCCTTGTCAACGGACATCATGGTCTCGACCTGCACGCGCTCTTCGGCACTGAGCGTGCCAAGCGCATATTCCGCGGCAAGCGCGATATGGTCTTCGCTATAGGCCATCATGTCAGTCCCAGACACTCCCGGATGTCCATCATACTGCGGCGCAGCCACGTCTTTACTGTATTGACCGGCGCTTCGAACTTCGTCGCGAGTTGTTCGCGGCTCCAACCATTGTAGTAAGCAAGCAGCACCAGTTTCTGCCGGTCCGGCTCAAGCCGGCCCACGCACTCCAACAAGCGCTTCAATTCTTCGGTCATTTCCTGTCGCGCGAGCGGGTCAGGTGTATCGGCTGCCACTTCCATTGCAGCCGGCTCTTCCTCGATAGACGTTTCGCTTCTCTTGCGAACGACATCAATAGCCCGGTTACGAGCGATCGACGCCATCCACGTGATCGGCGAGGCAACACCGGGATTGAATTGCCCGGCGCTGTTCCAGATCTTGACATAGGCCTCCTGGATGACTTCCTCGGCGAGATCCTGTCTGCGCAAGATACGGATCACGACGCCAAAGAGTTTCGCGCGCGTCGCTGCATAGAGTCGCTCGAAGGCGGCTTCATCCCCTTTGGCAACTGCGGCAAGAAGCCAGACCAGTTCAGCCGGCGTCAGCATTACGTCTCCCCAACCTCAATATACCTTTCGCCTTACGGAGGTGCCGCCCGGCGGTATTCCCTGTCGTAACATAGATTATAGCAAGCGGGCCATGTCGCTGTTTATGCTGTGGATAGACCACAAACAGCAAACCCGGACCTCGCGGCCCGGGCTTGATGACTTCAATCTTTGAGGCTCGTTGGCTCGCCGCTTCTGCGGATCAGGCCACTGCGCCGATGCGGGCACGCATCAGGCCAATGCTGTCGAGGTCGGCCTGTTCGCGTGCGTTCTCTTCGTCGCGTGCACGGGCCTGGTCGCGCTCGTCGAGCAGTTCGACCTTCTTGAGTTCTTCGAAAGCTTCACTCAGCAATGCCTTCGCGTCTTCGAGCTGCACGCGCAGCTCATCGGCCGAACGTGTCAGGTTCTCGCGACGTTGAATCGCAGCCTTCGCATAGGTGGGATAGGCAAAGTGAGTGGGATCCTGAATACCGGCGCGATCCTGTTCGGTCTGGATCTCGCGCTCGAGATCGACCGACATGCGCTGGAAATCCGCGATCATGCCTTCGATCTGATTGACCCGGCGGCGCTTCTCATCGACCTGGAACTTCTTCAGGCGGATCAGGGTGTCACGTGACTTCATCGACTCATACTCCCCAGAAGTCCCAGTCTCAACGCGGGACACAACCGGACAACCGCAAGGGGCTGACCGGCCGAAATTCTTCTCTGAGGGTCATGATGGCCTGACAAAGTTAGCGTTCCGTTTCCAAACCACCAACGATTTGTTGCAGTTGCTGATAGCCTTGGGCCAGTCCGCAGACTTCGTCCTTCCGTTGCCGCAGGAATGCCTCAAGCGGCTCATGGAGCCGGATCGCCTCGTCCACTTCCGGACTGGAACCGGCGCGATAGGCACCGAGCCGGATCAGCTCTTCCATATCCGAATAGGTCGCCATGATCTGCCGCGCCCGCGTGATCGTCGGTAAATAGGCTGGATCGCAGGACCGCGGCATGGTTCGCGACACCGACTTCAGAATATTGATAGCAGGATAGCGGCCGCGCTCGGCGATACCGCGTTGCATCACGATATGGCCATCGAGAATGCCGCGCACGGCGTCCGCAACGGGTTCGTTGTGATCGTCGCCGTCGACCAGCACCGTGAAGATACCGGTGATCGAGCCTTCATCGGTGCCCGGCCCTGCCCGCTCCAGCAGTTTCGGCAGTTCGGTGAACACCGTCGGCGTATAGCCTTTTGCGGTCGGCGGCTCGCCGACGGACAGGCCGATCTCGCGCTGCGCCATGGCGAAACGCGTGACCGAGTCCATCATGCACATGACGTCCTTGCCCTCATCGCGGAAGAACTCCGAGATCGACAGCGTCAGATAGGCCGCCTGGCGCCGCATCAGTGCAGGCTCGTCCGAAGTCGCCACGACTACGACGGCGCGTGCGAGACCTTCTTCGCCCAAGTCCTCCTGCAAGAACTCCTGCACTTCACGGCCACGTTCGCCGATCAGGCCGATGACCGACACGTCGGCATCGACATTGCGTGCCAGCATGGACAGCAAGACCGACTTGCCGACGCCGGAGCCCGCAAAGATGCCCATGCGCTGGCCGCGGCAACAGGTCAGGAAGGTATTGAGCGAGCGCACCCCGAGATCGAGCGGCGCGCCGACGCGTTTGCGAGAATGCGCCGGCGGCGGAGACGCGCGATACGGCATCGGTGCCGGACCCTGCAGCAACGGCCCCTTGCCGTCGATCGGCTCGCCCATCGCGTTCACGACGCGGCCGAGCCAGGCAATCGAGGGCCGCACCTGGCTGGCGGCATTGGCGATCACCGCCCGGCAGCCGCGACGTACGCCTTCCAGTCCGGCAAAGGGCATCACCACGGCGTTGTCGCCACTGAAACCAATCACCTCGGCAGGGATGGAACGGCTGGTGCCGGTCTCGATGGTAATGCGGGCACCGACCGACATCGCGTGGATCGGCCCGGCCACCTCAACCATTAACCCGCGAACACCGACCACCCGGCCGTAAATATTGACGCCATCGAGGTCAGTAATCTGTTCCGCAAGGGCTTTCATTGCAAAACCCTTAAGTTTCGCTTCATTGCCGGCTCGGCCTTAACCCCGTGTTTACCCGCATCGTTAATCATTACGTCACTGTCTTGGATGACTGAGAGCATTCGCGCCATCAGAATGAAGGGGCGAGTCGATGGAGTCGGTTAGGTCCGGCTCTTAATGTGGAGCTTGAGCGGGTACGGGTACAAAAAGAGTCTTTGCTGCAACATCTTATGGCGATTCGACAAAAATTGCACGATTAGAGCTTGCGCTGAAGAATCAGGTTTTGTTAACCATATCCAGTCAGGATCCGAATCAGTTGTTCGTAGGCGTTTTTTGGTGCCGCAAGTATGGCGGCCGACCTGACGCCCGGAGCGGCGACTAAAGGGGACTGGCATGCGCGTTTTGCTAATTGAAGATGATAGCGCCGTTGCGCAGTCGATTGAGCTGATGCTCAAATCCGAGAGTTTCAACGTCTATACGACGGATCTCGGAGAAGAGGGCGTCGATCTCGGCAAGCTCTACGACTACGATATTATCCTGCTCGATCTCAATCTGCCGGACATGTCCGGTTACGATGTGCTCAAGCAGCTGCGGGTGTCCAAGATCAAGACCCCGATCCTCATTCTCTCGGGCCTCGCCGGCATCGAGGACAAGGTCAAGGGTCTCGGCGTCGGCGCCGACGACTACATGACCAAGCCCTTCCACAAGGACGAGCTGGTTGCCCGCATTCATGCGATCGTGCGCCGCTCCAAGGGCCACGCCCAGTCGGTCATCCAGACCGGCGACTTGGTGGTCAATCTCGATACCAAGACGGTGGAAGTCGGCGGTCAGCGCGTCCATCTGACGGGCAAGGAATACCAGATGCTGGAGCTGCTCTCGCTCCGCAAGGGCACCACCCTCACCAAGGAAATGTTCCTCAACCACCTCTATGGCGGTATGGACGAGCCCGAACTGAAGATCATCGACGTTTTCATCTGCAAGCTGCGCAAGAAGCTGGCGAATGCTTCCGAAGGCCGCAACTTCATCGAAACCGTCTGGGGCCGTGGCTATGTGCTCCGCGAGCCGCACGAAGAAGAGATCCGCATCCCGGCTTGAGTTTCAAGCCGGCATAAGCGTCACTCCCCGAAAGTTCTCACGAAACCCCGCCGAAAGGCGGGGTTTTTGTTTGCGTGGATGAACCCACCCTTTGCTTACAGCGACGAATGCCATAGGCGAATACCAAGCAATCATGTTTGGCGCACATTTCGGGGGCGGAATGGTTCTGCAATCTCTGGTCGGGCTGCCGGCCTTTCTGGTCTATTTCTGCACCGGCATTGTCGCCGTGATGCTCTACCTGTTCGTCTATCTGCGCGTAACCGCACATGACGAGTTCGCACTGATCCGCAAGGATTGCGCGCCAGCTGCGATCGCACTCGGGCTCAGCCTGCTCGGCTTCGTGCTGCCGGTGGCTAGCGCGATTGTCCACTCCGCCAATGTCATCGATTGTCTGATCTGGGCGATCATCGCGCTGATCGTGCAGATCGCCGTCTATTTCATTCTCCGCATTCCGGTGCCGCAATTGTCGGATCGCATCGCCAATGGCGAGATGGCCCCGGCCCTCTGGCTCGGCCTCGCCTCCCTTGCCGCCGGCGTGCTGAATGCTGCCTCCATGGTGTATTCGCCATGACAAGCGGGCCCGCAAAGAACTTCGGCAAGCGCCGACCAGTGCAGCCGATGCCTGAGGAAACCCCGTCGCGCAAACGCTCCAACCACGTGGCGCTCTTGCTCATGGGCACCATGGCCTTGGGCGGCGGCGCTTATGCGCTGATGCCGAGCGAACATTGCGACCCGAACCGCGCGGCCATCGCCGGCCAGCAGCAGGAGTGTCAGCAGCGCAGTTCATCGTCATCCTCCGGCGGCCATGGCTATTCAGGGGGCAGCAGCAGTTCTTCGGGACGCAGCAACTTCGCCAGCACCGGATCATCATCCAGCGGCGGATATGACAGCTCGTCATCCAGCAGCAGCCACGTCACCCATGGTGGCTTCGGCTCCTTCGCCTCGCATTTCTCCGGCGGCGGCTAGTTTCTCATGCAACGCATCGCATGTTCCGAGCGCGACGATTGGCAGGCCACCGCAGCCGCGACGGGCTTCGTATTTCATACCGAGGCCGGTGACCGCTATTGGGACGAGCGCGCCTACTACGCTTTCACGCTCGATGAGATCGAGCGTCAGATCGAAGCCCCGACCGCCGAACTCAACGCGATGTGCCGCGAGCTGGTGAGCCGTGCGGTCAAGGATGAGCGCTATCTGCGGCTGCTGAAGATTCCGCAGGCCTACTGGACCTTTATCGCCGCAAGCTGGCAACGGAGCGATCCCAGCCTCTACGGCCGTTTCGATTTCCAGTTCGACGGCAAAGGCCCTGCAAAGCTGCTCGAATACAATGCGGACACGCCAACCTCACTGTTCGAGGCCGCGGTGTTTCAATGGACCTGGCTCGAACAGGCGATCGAGCGCCAGATCATCCCGAAGCGGGCCGATCAATACAACTCGCTGCATGAGCGGCTCATCGAGGCCTGGCGCAAGATCGGCACCGACAAAGCCATTCATCTCGCAGCCGCCATGGACAATGCCGAGGACCGCGGCACAGTGCAGTACCTCGCCGATGTCGCGCAGCAAGGCGGCCTCACACCGGCGCTGATCGACATCAAGGACATCGGCTATGCCGACAGCGGGCACTTCGTCGATCTCAAGGACCAGCCGATCGACCTGATGTTCAAGCTTTATCCGTGGGAGTGGATGTTCCGCGAGGCATTCGGCGGCCGTCTGAAAGGCGCATCGACGCGCTGGATCGAGCCACCGTGGAAAGCCATTCTGTCCAACAAGGGCATCCTGCCGCTGCTATGGGCGATGTTTCCGAACCACCCGAACCTGCTGCCGGCCTATTTCGACGACGATGCCGCAGCGGCTGAGCTCGGCACATCCTATGTGCGCAAGCCGCTCTATTCGCGCGAAGGCGCCAATGTCACGCTGGTGAGCGGCGGCAGCGCCATCGATGCGCAGCCCGGTCCCTATGGCGAAGAAGGCTTCATCCGGCAGATGCTGATGCCGCTGCCGAACTTTGCGGATCAGTATCCGGTGCTGGGCAGCTGGCTGGTCGATGAGGTGCCATGCGGGCTCTCGATCCGCGAGGATGAGAATCCGATCACCGGCAACATGTCACGCTTTATTCCGCACGCGATCCTATGACGGCGCTCAGCGCGCCGGCGAAGCAGCGGCCTTGAGACCCACAGGTGTCATGCTCGGCACGATCGACGGTGCAGCACGGACGACGTTCGGACGGTACAGGCCACGCTTGTCGGCATGCGGCTTGAACGCATCGGTCAGACCGACAACGGTCTCTGCGGCGCCCAGCGCCAGGAAGCCATCGGGCTCCGTGCACTTGGCAAGGCGGCCAAAGATCTGCGTCTTCATGTCCTGATCGAAATAGATCAGCACATTGCGGCAGAAGATGATGTCGAACTTGCCCATGCTGGAGAAGTCCTGCAGCAGATTGAGCGGCTTATACTGGATCATCGACCGGATCTCCGGATTGATCTGCCACATCTCGCCGGTCTGCTTGAAGTATTTGACCAGCAGCTGGATCGGCAATCCGCGCTGCACTTCGAACTGGGTGTAGATGCCCGACTTCGACTTCTCGAGCACCTGCTGCGAGATATCTGTGCCGATGATCTCGATCCGCCATCCGGCGAGCTGGGCGCTCATTTCCTTGATGGTCATCGCGATCGAATA
This sequence comes from Tardiphaga sp. 20_F10_N6_6, assembly GCF_052076045.1. NCBI lineage: Bacteria > Pseudomonadati > Pseudomonadota > Alphaproteobacteria > Hyphomicrobiales > Nitrobacteraceae > Tardiphaga > Tardiphaga sp. 20_F10_N6_6. Next base: position 6,055,447 of record NZ_CP197239.1, on the reverse strand, counting down.
CGGCTCCTGACCGGTGGACGCAGCCGCACACCAGATCCGCAGGCTCTTGCGGGCGGCACGTGCCTGGATCATCTCCGGCAGCACGACGTCGCGCAGATGGTCGAATGGAAGCTTGTCGCGGAAGAAGAAGGTTTCGTTGGTGGTCATCGCCTCGACCACGTCGGACGCAACCGTGGAGGAGCCGTTCTTGATCTTCTGGACCAGCTCTTCAATGCCCGACAGGTTGGCCTTGCGTGCGAGCGGCATCAGCCGGCTTTCGACCAGATACTGCTTGTCAGCAGACAGATCGAGACCCGAGCGCTCCTTCAGGAACTTGCGCAGGAAATCATAGTCTGCCGGTGTCATGACCGATCTCCCGAGAAAAGACGAACCACTTTCGAACCGATTTGATTGAGCGGCAGGATAGCCGAGCAGATGCCCGCATTGGCGGCAGCGCCGGGCATACCCCACACCACGCTCGATGCTTCGTCCTGCGCGATGACATTGCCGCCAGCCGCGACGATATCCTTGCCGCCGCGCATGCCGTCCGAACCCATGCCTGTCAACACGACGGCGAGAATGGCGCCGTGCCAGACGTCGATGGCAGACGTGAACAGCGGATCGACAGCAGGTTTGCAGAAATTCACCGGCGGACCGTCATCGAGCGCGATGGCGATGTTGGCACCCTGCTTGACGGCGCGCATATGCTTGCCGCCCGGCGCGAGGTAGATCTGACCGGCCTTGACGATCTCACCATCGACACCTTCGCGAGCCGGACGCTTGCTGGCGCGCGCAAGATGTTCGGCGAGAATGGTCGTAAAGGTCGGCGGCATATGCTGCGTGATAAGCACAGGCACCTTGTCGATCACGGCGCCGATTTCGGCAACCAGCGTCATCAGGGCCTGCGGCCCGCCAGTGGACGAACCGATCAGCAGCGCGCGTGGCATCGTGGCGCTGAAAGGACGCTTCACGAGCTGCGCCTGCGCGGCGACTGATGTCACGGACTTGAAAGACGGTGCGGCCTCACGCGCCGCGGGAGCCGGCACGATCGACGGCGTCGTCGCCGACTTCAGGCGGCGAACCTTCGCGCCAAGATGACGGATCTTCTGCAACAGGTCGTGCTTGAAGATGTCGGCTGCGGAAATCTCCCGGGTGCTCTCCGGTTTCGGAATGTAGTCGGCGGCGCCGAGCGACATCGCCTTGAAGCTGATCTCCGCGTTGCGGCGGGTCAGCGTCGACGCCATGATGATAATGAGATTCCGCTTCTTCGCCAGCAGCTGCGGCAGCGCCGAAATGCCATCGAGCTCCGGCATTTCAATATCGAGAATCGCAACGTCGGGATTGATGCGCTCGATCTGGTTGACGGCATCGAGACCAGTACGAAGCGACGCCGCGACGGCCATGTCAGGCTCGGCCTCGATCCAGCGCGAGATCAGGCCGCGAATGACGACGGAGTCGTCCACCACCATGACCCGCAGTGGCTCATACCGCGAATCGACAACAGGAGGACTTATCACATCAACACTCATGAACTCACCGGACGCAACACAACGCGACAAATGCACTGACAAAACAAATGCACAAACAAAAAGGCGGGCGCCGGAAGTGGAATACGCAATTCCGGCGTATAACTTAGATCAGGCCGACTTCCTGAAACTTCGCCGACACGATTTCCTTGTCGAACGGTTTCATGATGTATTCGTTCGCGCCGGCATGCAGAGCGCGCGCGATGTGGGCCACATCGTTTTCGGTCGTGCAGAACACGACCTTTGGAACGTCACCGCCAGGCATGCGGCGCAGGTTACGGAGGAACTCGTAGCCATCCATCACCGGCATGTTCCAATCAAGCAGAACAGCGTCCGGCAGATTCTGCTTGCAGATTTCGAGCGCTTTCTCGCCGTCTTCAGCTTCGGTAATCTCGAAATCGAGACCTTCGAGAATCCGACGGGCGACCTTACGGATGACACTGGAGTCATCGACAACCAGACATGTCTTCATGTGAGCCTCATTTTCACCGCGGACAAAATTGTCCAAGTGCTGGTCTTAGGCGGCCAGCTTGTCAGGCGAGATTTCAAGGATGCGATCAACGTCGAGTACGACCATCAGTTGCCCATCGAGACGATGGACGCCATCGGCCATCTTGGCCATGCGCGGATCCAGATTGACCGGATTCACCTCACGGCTCTCATCGGCGAGCTTCAGGACTTCACCGATCGAATCGATCAGCAGGCCATAAGATTCACCGCGGAGATCGACGCCCACAGCCATCGGCGGCTTGCCGTCATCGTTCTTCGGCAGGCCAAGGCGCGAACGCATGTCGATCGCGGTCACAATTCGACCGCGCAAATTGAGCACGCCGGCGACGTCGCTGGAGGACAGCGGCACGCGGGTCAGACGCTCGGGCATGAACACGTCCTGCACGCGCGAGATCGGCATGCCGAACAGCTGTCCACCGATCATGGTGGTCACGTATTCGGTGATCGCGCCGTCAGCGCTCGGAGCCTTGGTGGTGGTGGTGGTCGTAGTGGTGGTGGTCATTGCGATTTCCCTCACGCAGCCTGGCGAACTTCAGTGGTCTGTTCTTTGAGCGCCGCAATCAGGCCGGGGCGATCGAACTTGGCGACGTAGTCATGGAAACCTGCGAGGCGACCGCGCTCGATGGCAGCCGGGGAGATCATCGCCGAGAGAGCAATGATCGGCGTGTGGCTGAGTTTCTGATCCGCACGGATGGTCTCGGCGAATTCGAAGCCGTTCATATCCGGCATTTCGATGTCGGTGAGGATTACGTCGACCTCCTGACCCGAGCGCAGGAATGACAAACCTTCCTGGGCGTTGGTGGCGACGCGTACCTTGTAGCCGGCAGCCTTGAGCACGGGCGAGAGCATGTTGCGGAAGAACGCGGAGTCGTCGACCAGCAGCACCGATTGAGCGGTTGCCGAGACACGCATTTCCTTACGCGAGAACCAATCGGCAAAAGCCATCGGCAGGAAGTGACCGACGTCGATCACTTCGGTCGCGAGACCCTTGATGACAGCGGAGCCCAAGATCCCCTCGCGACCGCTGGCCACTTCGATATGCAGGCGCTCTTCGACGATATCGACGATTTCGTCGACGACGAGACCCATCGAGCGACCGTCGTCTGCGAAGACGAGGATTGGCTGGGTGCCCGACGTACGGACGGTCACGCCTTCCATCTGCACCAGCGGCATCAGCTGATCGCGGTACTGGACCATGTAGCGGCCGTTCGACAGCTCGACCTTGTCAACGCCCACTTCTTCGAGGCGCGTGACGAGACCGAGCGGCACTGCCTTGGGCTGTGCGGAGCCGGCGCGGAACACCAGCAGCGACGTCAGCTGTTCTGCATTCATCGCGCGCATTGCGGCGTTCTCGTCGGCAATCTCGTGAGCGTTGGATGCCAGAGCACCAAGCTCCTGCGCGATGCCGTTCGGATCGACAATCATGATCACCGCGCCATCGCCCAGGATGGTGTTGCCGGAGAACATGCCAATGTGACGGAGCTTGGTGGACATCGGCTTGACGACGATTTCTTCGGTGTGGAAGACGCCATCGACGACGATGCCGAAGGTCTGGTTGCCCACCTGGGTCACGACGATGAAGCCGTTCTCCGGATCGGCCGACGAGCCGTCATCGATCTGCAGCAGCTTCTTCAGATGCATCAGCGGCAGCAACTTGTTGCGCAGGCGCAGCACCGGGGTGTCCTTGATGCGCTCGATGCGATGTTCGGAGTTGGCGCGCGCACGCACCAGTTCGACGACCGCGAGCTGCGGGATCGCGAAGCGATCACCACCGGCTTCGACGATCAGCGCGGACACGATGGCCAGCGTGAGCGGGATCTTGATGGTGACGCTGGAGCCCTCGCCGGCGACCGACTTGATGTCGATGGTGCCGCCGATCTGATCGATATTGGTGCGCACCACGTCCATGCCGACGCCGCGGCCGGAGACGCTGGTGACGGCAGCCGCAGTGGAGAAGCCCGGTGCGAAGATGAACTTGTGAATCTGGGCTTCCGACATCTTCTCGATATCGGCTTCGGTGGCCAGACCGTTCGAGATCGCCTTCGCCTTGATCCGCTCGGTGTTGAGACCGCGGCCGTTGTCGGCGATGCAGATCAGGATGTGGCCGCCCTCGTGATAGGCGGACAGACGGATGGTGCCCTGCTCCGGCTTGCCTTCGGCAGCGCGCTCAGCCGGCGTTTCGAGGCCGTGATCCGCCGAGTTGCGCACCATGTGGGTGAGCGGATCCTTGATAAGATCGAGCACCTGGCGATCGAGTTCGGTATCGGCGCCGTGCATCTCGAGTTCGATCTGCTTGCCGAGTTCGCCGGCCAGATCGCGCACGATACGCGGCAGCTTCTGCCAGGCATTGCCGATCGGCTGCATGCGCGTCTTCATGACACCGTCCTGCAGTTCGGCGGTCACGGTGGACAGGCGCTGCAGCGGCACCTTGAATTCGGTGTCTTCATGACGACGGCTGATTTCCAGCAGCTGGTTGCGGGTCAGCACCAGCTCCGAGACCATGGTCATCAGATGTTCGAGCGTGTCGACATTCACGCGGATTGACTGGTTCGCGACCTTGTCGGCTTCTGGCTGGTCGACCTCGACAGCGGTCTTCTTGGCGGCAGGCTTCGGAGTAGCAGCCTTCGGCGCGGCGGGCTTTTCAGCAACCGGAGTCGGCGGCGCGACAGGCGCTGCAGGCGCTGGCGCAGCAGCTGCTACGGGCGGTGCCACTTCGATGGCGGTTTCCTGGAAGGCGCGCTCAAGCTCTTCGAGCGAGACTTCGCCTGGGCGCAATTCACGCTCCAAGGTCGGAACGACCAACGGGGCCGACTCGGCCGCGACAGGCGCTTCCGGTGCGATCGGAGGTGCGGACTCAGTCATCGATTCCATGCCTTTTTCGACCATGTGATGCAGTTCGCCAATCAGATCTTCGTCGACGCCTTCCGGCTCCACTTCCGTGGCTTCGAGCTGACTGAGAATTTCCTTGATGCGATCGATCGTGGTCAGGATGAGCGTAACCGCCTCTCCGGTAACCGGCATCCCATCGCGGAATTTGCCCATCAATGTCTCGGCGGCGTGGGCCAGGGCTTCGAGACGGGGCAGTCCGAGAAATCCGCACGTGCCCTTGATGGTGTGAACCAGGCGAAAAATATTATCGAGAATTTTCGCGTTATTCGGGTCCTGTTCGAAGCGGACCAGCTGATTGTCAACCGTATCCAGGCTCTCGTTGGTTTCCGTCAAAAACTCGCGGAGAAGATCATCCATGAAAATAGGCCTTCACACTCCAGGCTCGCGACTTTCGCTACGCCTTTCGAAGTCTGGCTACTTTCCCCGCAAAGCGTTTAATATTAGTTGAGCATTCCCAAAAACAATGAATGCGACATTTAGCTATATGCTCGCACACGTACGAGCCCGCCAAACGGCGGACTCGTAAAGAGTTCATTAAGAGTTGAATGAGTTTGCGATCAGATCGCGGTGACGACGATGGCGTCGCCTTCGGGCACTAAGGTCACCTTGAGGCCGCAAGCCTGCGCCAGGAGCCGCGTGTAGTAAGGCTGCACGGCATGGGCATCGATGCTGCCAACTTGTTCCGAGGCCAGCATATCGACGATGGCCTGCGGCAGGCGCGCGTTGAGGCCTGCGGCCGTGATCTTGAAACCCTGCGGCTCACCTTCGCCGATGCCATCGATCTTGAGCACGCCGCCGCGCGGAATCGTCTGCTGCGCGATTACCAGCATGTTGAGCAGCAGCTTGACCTTGTTCTTCGGCAGCAGAAGCCGCGGCAGATTCCATTCGATCTTGGTCTTGGCGTCTTCAAGATGACCGCGCGACATGGTCTGCGCGTCGCCGAGATCGATCTGCGCGCCCGCCGAGCCGGCGGCTCCGAAGGCGAGCCGGCAGAACTGCAAGCGGGCCGATGCGGTCTTGGCGCTCTTCCGGATCAGATCGAGCGCGAATTCCTTGTCTTCCGGCTTGGGATTGTCATCGAGCACTTCGAGCCCGTTAACGATGGCGCCCACGGGGCTGATCAGGTCGTGGCAGACCCGCGAGCAGAGCAATGCCGCGAGTTCAAGGGCATCGGGGGCCGGACCTGGCGTGGGAGTGTCGGACATGAAATGCGCTCCTGGGGCCACACAGAATGAACGGCGAATCAAGCATTTGCTTTACGGTTAGATACACCGCAGATGGTGGCGCGACCACAACAAGGCTGGCACAGTCCACCGGTGCAACAGGCGCGTGTAGAAATGAACGGGGATGACATGCAGGGGATGAAGGCTAGTCGATGACGGATGATTCGCGACCTCGCATGGATGCCGCGCGGGCTGCCACCCTGATGGAGCCGCTGACCGAGCTCGCCGCACAGGCCGGCGCCGCCATCCTCAAGGTCAACCGCAATGTCATGACCGTGGATGGCAAGGCCGACGGCTCGCCTGTGACCGAAGCCGATCTCGCGGCCGACCATGTCATCGGCGAAGGACTGGCGCGGCTGTTTCCGGGCATCCCGTCGCTGTCCGAAGAGCGCCTCCACCTCGCCACACCCCCCTATGCCGGCACACTGTTCCTGATCGACCCGCTCGACGGCACCAAGGAATTCGTCGCCGGCCGTCAGGAGTTCACCGTCAATATTGCATTGATCGTCGATGGCACTCCGCTGCTGGGTATTGTCGGTGCCCCTGCCCTCGGGCTGATCTGGCGCGGGCTGGTTGGACGCGGCGCCGAGCGTGTCGAACTCGCACCAGACCTGTCCATCCGCAAGGTCACACCGATCCAGACCCGCGCTGCGCCTGCTCCGGGCGCGGCATGGACCGCAGCGGTCAGCCGCTCCCATGGCGACCAGCGAACCGAAGCTTTCATCGCCAGCCGCCCCGGTGCTGTCAGACAGGAGTTCGGCTCGGCGCTGAAATTCTGTCGCGTGGCCGAGGGCCAGGCCGACATCTATCCACGGCTGGCGCCGACTTGTGAGTGGGATGTGGCCGCCGGCCATGCCGTGGTGGTGGCTGCAGGCGGCAAGGTGACCGACACCTTTGGCAAGGCGGTTCGCTTCGGCGGTAACCGGGAAGACTTCATCGTGCCGGAATTCATCGCCTGGGGTGACAGCACCGCGAGCGCGCGCGGCTGAACCCGCATTATTTCGCCAGGATATCCTGCACGCCCGGCCAGCGCTTGCGCGCGCCGGGCAGATATTTGGCCGGTGCCGCAGCAAAGGCGTCGCGGGTTTCCTCCCGGCCGAACAGGTAAAGGCGTTCGCCCGTAATGAGCCACAAACGCGGATTGCCGGCGAAGGCGACCCCGCGGGCGACATCGACGGGATCATAGCCACCGAATTGCGGACCGTAGATGTCCGGATGCGCGGCGAAAGAGGCGCGGTTGCCCTCATTGCGGAAGCGCCAGACCGTGCCCTCCTCCGACATTTCGAAGTCCGGCTGCCCCAGCGTCGGGCGGCCTTCGGTGAAATAGGCCACCGGATCGAAACCGCTGATTGCGAGACCCGTATATCGGTCAGTGACCACGCGCTCGCTGGTCGCAGCCTGCGCGCCCGCCGGGACGAGAGCGGCCGCCAGCAGCAGAATCAAGGCAATTCCACGGCTCCAGCCTGACAATTCCCGCCGTTGTGCCGTCATAGTTGATACCGATAGTATAGGGAGTCGGGGACAATGACTGCAGAGTTAAACCGTGCTTCTCAGCATCCGGTTAAAGCCGCGGTCGCAAATTTGAAATACCAGGGGTTCTTTTCATGACCTTCGCATCACGCCTGGCAGCGGTCGCGCTAGCCACGTTCACGCTCGCCTTCTCGCCGGCTTCTGCGCAGCAACCACCGCGCGGCCAGGCCGCACCGGACACCTACCGGTCCGAAGAACTCATGACGGCCGGACACCGGTTTTTCGGCAATGTCTCGCGCGGCCTCGCCTCGGTGATCGAGAAGGCTGTCAGCCAGTGGGGGCTGCCGAACGGTTATATTCTGGGCGAGGAAGGCAGCGGCGCGATCGTGGCGGGCCTGCGTTACGGCGAAGGTACGCTCTATACGAAGAATGCCGGCGATCTGCGCGTCTACTGGCAGGGTCCCTCGGTCGGCTTCGACTGGGGCGGCGACGGCGCCCGCACCATGACGCTGGTCTATAACCTGCCGGCCACCCAGGCGATCTATCAGCGCTTCGCCGGTATCGACGGCTCCGCCTACATCATCGGCGGCTTCGGCATGACGGCACTGACTGCCAACAACGTCGTCCTGGTGCCGATCCGTTCGGGTCTCGGCCTGCGGCTCGGCGCCAATATCGGCTATCTCAAATATACCCCCAGCGCGACCTGGAACCCGTTCTAAGCCCTCGATCGCGCGGTCCTGCGATCAAGCGCTTCTGAACGGCTGAATAAAGGTTAACGAGGCGTTACGCTGTCTTTGCCGGCGGTGCCATGGCATGGTAACCGCTGCATTTTGAGAGCGTGGGAGCATTCGTCATGGTTGAACCGATCATGTATCTGGCGATCGGTTTTCTGATCTCGATGCTCTGCGGCCTGATGATCATGCCGCTGGTGCATAACCGCGCCGTCCGCCTCACCACCCGCCGGCTCGAAGCCGCGACGCCGCTGTCGATGGCAGAAATCCAGGCTGACAAGGACCAGCTGCGCGCAGAATTCGCGATGGCAGCACGCCGGCTGGAAATGAGCGTCGACCAGCTCAAGAACAAGACCACCAGCCAGCTCGCCGAACTCGGCAAGAAGTCCGACGCCATCAACCGCATGAAGCTTGAGCTCGGCGAGAAGAACGCCACGATCTTCGCGCTGGAAGCCCGTGAAGCCGCCGTGAAGGAAAAGCTCGGCCTCACCGAGGCCGACTTCACCAGCAAGACGGAAGCGTTGCGCGCCGCCGAACAGGCATTGAGCAACAAGCAGGCCGAACTCGCCAGGCTGAACCACGACCTCTCGGACCGCTCCATGGTGGCCGACACCCGCCAGGTCGAGCTCATCGCCGTGCGTGCGCAGGTCGAGGAATTGAAGGGCCGTGTCGGCGATGCCGAAAAGGAATTCGCCAATACGCAGCACCGGCTGGAGCTGCAGCGCGGCGAATCCGACACCGCAACACGCGAACTCACTGAGGCGCGCGCGCGCGTCGAGAATCTCAGCCAGCGCGTGACTGATCTCGATCAGCAGCTCACCATCCAGGTGCGCGAAGCCGAACAGCTCGGCGCCCGCGTCACTGATCTCGAGAGCCAGCTCTCGACCCAGACCAAGATCCTCGCCGAGCGCGATTTCGAGAACAGCCAGTTGCGCCAAGCCAATGAAGCCGCCGAACAGATCGCGCGCGACCTGCGCGTCGAGCTCGCCGCCATGAACGGCGCCAAGGGATCGCCTGTTCTCGAGAAGCTGCGCGCCGAGAAGGCCGCCGTGGAGACCGAGCTCGCCGCCGCCCGCGAGGAGCGCGCCAAGCTGCAGCGCGACCTCAACGGCGTCCATCAGCAGGCCGAGAGCGCATGGGCCACCGAGCGCATGGAAAACGCGCTGCTGCGCGAGCGCATCAACGACATCGCCGCCGAAGTGGCCAAGATGGCCATGACACTGGAAGGGCCGAATTCGCCCATCGAGGCAATTTTGGCTGCCGAACCAGCGCCCGCGGCCCAGCCGCGCCCGGCTAATGACGCCGGTTTCGCCCCCAACAGCACCCTCGCCGACCGGATCCGGGCGCTGCAGTCCCACGCCTCCCGCGCTCCGCAGCCGGGCTAAATCGCGGGCCAGGAACCCGGATCGCCCGCATGGCCGGATGGGGAGACTTATTGTGCTGACTTGCGGCAGGGTTCGCTTGACACCCCCGCCCCCTATTCCCTAAATCGCGCCACTGACGTCAGTCCCCGCCGGGCCATTACCGCCCGGCCTTTTGGTCTGTACGGCATCCCGGGCGCATAGCTCAGCGGGAGAGCGTTCCCTTCACACGGGAGAGGTCCAAGGTTCGATCCCTTGTGCGCCCACCATTATTCCAGTATATTCAAGTACTTAGCGGCCTTATTCCCTCGAAGTGTGCCCCGGAAAAGCTGGGGCACAGCAGGGGCACACTCGTTTCGGCGCTTGATCATCGTCATGGATTGGCCGGCGCAGCTCTCTAGCCGCCAAGTTAGACTTTCGTGAAATCGGGCTTTCGCTTCTCTGCAAAGGCAGAGAAGGCCTCGCGAGCTTCCGCGCTCTGAAGCCGCTCTTTGAAAAGAGCGCTCTCTTCAGCGATCCTTTCAACCATTTCCTGCTGCTCCCGCATCAAAAGCTTTGTATGGCGAAGTGCGCCTGTCGGACGCTGCGTCAAAGTCAGGGCGGCGGTCGCCGCCCTCGCACGAACATCGCCGATAGGGACAACGGCATTGGCAAGTCCGCATTGAAGTGCGGTTACCGCATCCATCGGCTCTCCCAACGCGAACATGGCATACGCCCTCACGTGCCCGATCCGCGAAGGGAGCAACCAACTCGACGCGGCTTCGGGCACCAGCGCCAGGTTGACGAAAGGCGTGATCAGGCGCGCATTCTCCGCCAGGTAGACCAGATCGCAATGCAGGAGCATCGTGGTTCCGACACCAACGGCGTTTCCCTGGACGGCCGCGACGAGCGGCTTGGTCGCCCTTGCTAAATTGCCGATAAAGCGAAACGCGGGACTGTCAGTGGTTTCGTTTGCCGTGGACGGGGCGGCAAAGTCCGCCAAGTCGTTGCCGGAGGTGAAGCTGTCGCCGTCGCCCTGAAACAGAACGACCTTGACGGCAGGATCCCTTTCGGCGCGTTCGAGGCCTTCCGACATCGCGTCGTACATCGCGCCAGTCAGCGCGTTCTTCTTTTCGGGACGCGAGATCGTGAGCGTCATCACGCCATCGACGACATCCGTCTTCAAATGATCCGTCATGCCATCGTCCTCAGCTTGCGGCGCGCAGGGGTTCGCGGGCAGAGGCGTCGAGAAAACCGGTCAAGCGCTGGCGGATGATGCTTTCGGCGTCCGCCATGATGCGATCGATCAGTTCCTTGACGGTCGGGATGTCGTTGATGAGGCCCGCAACCATGCCGCAGCTCCAGGCGCCGGCGTCCATGTCACCGTCGACCATGACTTTCGGATACACGCCCGCCACTTCATTGATGATGTCGCCGATGACCAATGAGTCACCCTTAGCTCGTTCGGTTGCGAGCAGCCGCTCGACTCCGGCGTTATTGAGAACGCGCTCGGTATTCCTGAGCGAGCGCATCACCAGACGGGTGTCGAGTTCTGACGCCTTCACAATCGCATCCTTGACGTTCTGATGAACGGGCGCCTCTTTGGTCGCCACGAACCGGGTGCCCATGTTCATGCCCGCAGCGCCCATCGCGAGCACCGCAACCAGACTACGCGCGTCGGCCATCCCTCCCGATGCAACGAACGGGATCTTCAGCTCTTCGGCAGCGCGCGGCAGCAGAATCATGTTTGGCATGTCGTCTTCGCCGGGATGGCCGCCGCATTCGAAGCCGTCGACGCTGACGGCATCGCAACCGATCTTCTCCGCCTTCAACGAATGGCGAACGGAAGTGCACTTGTGGATGACCTTGATCCCCGCCTCTTTCAGGGCTGGCATATATTGCTCAGGGCTTCGACCTGCGGTCTCCACCGCCTTGATGCCGCCTTCCTTAATGGCGGCGATGTATTCTGGATAGGGCGGCGCGTCGAACGTCGGAAGAAATGTCAGGTTCACGCCGAACGGTTTGTCGGTCATGTCGTGACAGCGCGCGATTTCCTTCGCGAGGTTCTCGGGCGTTCTCTGCGTCAATCCGGTGATGATGCCCAGGCCACCGGCATTCGAGACGGCCGCGGCGAGTTCGGCAAAGCCTACATAGTGCATGCCGCCCTGAATGATGGGATGTTCGATCCCGAACAGGTCTGTGATCGCAGTTCTCATGATCGTCTCCGACTCTCGCTGTTTAGGTTTCTTATTATCAGTGAACGATTTCGAGCAAACCCGCTGCGCCCATCCCGCCACCGACGCACATCGTGACCACCGCGTACTTCGCCTTGCGACGACGCCCCTCGATCAACGCATGCCCCGTCAGTCGCGCGCCGGTCATGCCATAGGGGTGACCGACCGCGATGGAGCCGCCGTTGACGTTGAGCTTCTCGGGATCAATGCCGAGCTTGTCGCGGCAGTAGATAACCTGGACCGCGAATGCCTCGTTCAATTCCCAAAGGTCGATGTCGTCGATCGTGAGACCATGGCGCTTGAGAAGGCGAGGCACTGCGAAGATCGGGCCGATTCCCATCTCGTCGGGCTCGCAGCCCGCCGACACAAAGCCGCGGAAGATGCCAAGCGGCTTTAGGCCCTTTTGGGCGGCGAGCTTGTCGCTCATGATAACGGTGGCGCTGGCACCGTCCGATAGCTGGCTCGCGTTGCCGCCAGTGATGGAGTAGCCCGGCCCTTTCGCCGGCTTGACTTTGGCCAGTCCCTCGGCGGTCGTGTCAGGACGCGGGCCCTCGTCCGCCGAGAGCGTGATCTCGTTGTAGGAGATGGCGCCGGTCTCCTTGTTAGTCACGACCATCGTCGTCTTGATCGGCGCCAGTTCGTCATTGAAGCGGCCGGCCTGCTGCGCGGCTGCGGTGCGGCGCTGACTTTCGAGACTGTATTCGTCCTGCGCGTCCCGAGAGATGTTGTAGCGTTTTGCGACGTTTTCGGCCGTATCCAGCATTGCGATGTAAGCGTCGCCTTTGATCGCCAGCAGCTCTGGGTCAACCGCGTGCCACTGGTTCATATGTTCGTTCTGGACGAGGCTAATGGATTCACCGCCTCCGCCGACCGCGACCTCTACGCCGTCGAAGATCACCGACCGGGCGGCAAGCGCGATCGCCTGAAGCCCCGACGCACACTGTCTGTCGATGGTGGTGCCGGCGACCGTGACAGGAAGACCGGCGCGAAGCAGAGCCTTGCGGGCGATGTTCGATCCCGTCGTGCCCTGCTGCATGGCGCACCCCATCACCACGTCCTCGACCTCTCCGCCTATGATGTTCGCGCGGGTGAGCGCCGCCGAAATGGCGTGTCCCATCATGGTCGCACCTTCGGTATTGTTGAGCGCGCCCTTGTAGGCCTTTCCGATCGGGGTGCGGGCGGTCGATACGATTACGGCTTCGGTCATTTATTATTTCCTTGGCTGGATGGGACGGGCGTGACCGCGCGTCATGCGGCGCGGGCGAATCGCATCAGATGGAAAGCGGGGTCGCCGAACTGGATGTCGATGGCGCCGATACGCTTGAAATAGTGACCGACCTTGAGCTCGTCGCTCATGCCCATGCCACCGTGCAGCTGGATCGCCTGTTCGCCGATGAAGCGCGCAGCATATCCGACCTTTGTCTTCGCACCGGAGGCGAGCTTCGTGACATGGGCGTCGTTGGACGCCAGCGTCAGGGTCAGATGCTGCATGAGTGAGACGGCTTCCTGCAGTGCGATGAACATATCGACCATCCGGTGCTGCAGCACCTGAAATGATCCGAGCGTCACCCCGAACTGCTTGCGGGTCTTGCTGTAGTCGAGTGTCGCCCCGTTCAATTCGGTCATCGCGCCTATGGCCTCGGCACACAATCCGCCTATGGCCCGGTCGCGGCAGTTTTCGAGTGCAGCAACACCCAGGCCTTCGCGTCCGAGCAGGTTGCTCGCCGGGACTCGGACATCCTTCAGCATGATCTCGGCGGCCCGCCTGCCGTCGATCGTCCGGTAGCCTTGCATGTGCAGACCGGCCGCTCGACTGTCGACGATGAAGAGGGACACGCCATCGCGATCGCCGTCCCGGCCGGACGTCCTTGCGGAGACGATCAATCGGTCTGCCCACGGGGCTCCGATCACGGCGGCTTTCGTTCCCGACAGGACGTAGTCATCACCACTTCGGTCCGCAGACACCGATACCTTGTTGAGGTTGTATCGAGATCCCGGTTCGGCCCAGGCCAACGCCCACGTCGCCTCGCCCGCTGCGATCTCGGCGAGCAATTCCCCGCGTTGGTCGTCGGTCCCCAATGCCTCGATTAGCCCTCCCGCCAGCACGACCGTCTCGAAATATGGCTCGACGACGAGGCTGCGGCCGAACTCCTGCATAACGATCATGGTCGTCAGCGGGCCGTTCCCGAGGCCGCCATATTCCTCCGCGAACGGTGCCGCCAGAAGACCGAGGTCGGCGAACTTTGCCCACACCGCGCGACTCCAACCATCTTCGCCCGCGACGATCTTCGCTCGGTCATCGAAGCCGTATTCATCCTTCAGGAAACGTTGCATGCTGTTGCGGAGCAATTCCTGGTCTTCGGTCAGTTCGATGTCCATGGGCGCCTCTCCTGGTGCGGGTCAAAGACCGAGCACGGCTTTCGCGATGATGTTGCGTTGAATCTCGTTGGATCCGCCGTAGATGCTGAGCTTGCGCGAGTTGAGGTATTTTTCCGCCGACGTATGCCCATAGTCAGGCCCGGGCATGAAACGGTTACCGCTGACGGGATGCTCCCGAAGAGCGACGCCATAGTTGCCCGTCGCGCGGTGCGTGAGGTCGGTAATGCGCTGGAATATCTCGGTGCCTCTGATCTTGAAGAGCGATGCGGCCGGGCCGGGATCGATACCGCGCGACATCTGCGCGACGACCCTCAATTCCGTCGCTTCGAGGGCCAGCACATCCAATTCGACACGGGCGATCTCACGGATGAACTCCGCGAAACTCGGATCGTCCTCGGGAATTTCAGCCCTGACGATGTCCTTGAGTCGCCGCAGGTACCGGGTCGAACGACCGATACCAGCCATACTGGTGCGTTCGTTGCCGAGGAGGAATTTTGCGTAGGTCCAGCCCTTGTTCTCCTCGCCGATCAGATTCTCGATCGGCACCCGCACGTCCTCAAGGAAGACGTCGTTGACCTCGTGCGAGCCGTCGATGGTGATGATCGGGCGCACGGTGACGCCGGGCGTCTTCATGTCGATCAACAGGAAGGAGATGCCCGCCTGGGGCTTTGCGGACGGATCGGTGCGGACGAGACAGAAGATCCAGTCCGCGTGCTGCGCGAGAGTAGTCCATGTCTTGTGCCCGTTGACGACGTAGTGATCGCCGTCGCGAACCGCCTTGGTCCTGACGGAAGCTAGATCCGACCCCGACCCCGGCTCCGAGTAACCCTGGCACCACCAGTCCTCGCCCGACAATATGCGCGGCAGGAACCTCGCCTTCTGCGCCTCCGTCCCGAAGGTGTAGATGACCGGGCCGACCATGGTCACGCTGAAGGCGAGCGGCGGAAGCGTTCCCGCACGCGAGGTCTCCTGCTCCCAGATGAAGCGCTGGGTCAGCGACCAACCGGGGCCGCCATATTCCTTCGGCCAAAGCGGCGCGATCCAGCCCTTCTGATGGAGGATCCTGTGCCAAAGGAGCGATTGCTCTTTTGTGAGATCCGTCTCGGGATTCGCGACACGCATTTCCTTCGGGTAGTTTTCCGCTATGAAGGACCGAGCCTCGTTACGGAATGCCGCATCTTCGGCCGAAAGGTTGAGCTCCATGGCGAGCTACCACTTCTCGCCGAATGGACGAATCTCATGCTCGAAGGTCCATGCGTCGCGCGGTTGCTGGTAGAGGGACCAGTATGCCTCGGCGACCGCCGCCGGCCGCATGAGCCGGTTCGGATCGAGGTTTTCCATTGCCTGCGGCCCTTCGCGGCTGGTGATCAGCTGCCGCACCCATTCCGTGTCCACGCTGGAGTCGATGATCAGGTGCGCGACATGAATGTTCTTTGGCCCGAGTTCCCGGGCCATTGATTGCGCGACGGCTCGGAGACCGAATTTGGCGCTCGCGAAGGCTGCGAAACCGTTGCCGCCGCGCAGGCTTGCCGTCGCTCCGGTGAAGAAGATGTTCCCCTTGCCGCGTGCCAGCATTGCCCGCGCTGCCTCGCGTCCAGCGAGGAATCCCGAATAGCACGCCATCTCCCAGACTTTGCGAAACACGCGCTCCGTGGTCTCGACGATCGGAAAATTGACGTTTGCGCCGATATTGAAAACGCACACCTCCAAAGGGGCATGAGCGTCGGCATCGGAGATGAATTTCACCATCTCGTCTTCCTTGCGCGCATCGAGAGCCCGTCCGAACACGGTCCCACCGGCAGCCTCAATCTCCTTGATCAGCGGCCCCAGCTTCTCACCCTGGCGCCGGCCCACGAACACCGTGAAGCCTTCGGCAGCGAATTTCTTAGCGATCTCGCCGCCGATGAAGTCACCTGCGCCGACGACGGCGACCGTTGCATTGCGCTTTTTCACCTAGATTCTCCTGGATACGAGTACGTCGCGACGAATGTCGCCTCAATCTGCCTGGCTGCGCAGCGATTCCGCCAGCTTGTGCTTGAGAATCTTGCCCGTGGATGTGGCCGGCAGCGCCGGCAGAACGATGATTTCCGATGGGCGCTTGTAGGATGTGAGCTGAGGCCCGACATGCGCCATCAGATCGGAGGCCGTTGTCTCGGTCCCCTGAAGAAGCTGCACAAAGGCGACGACCTCTTCGTTACCGTCCACCGGGCGCCCCACCACCGCGCACTGCACAACCGAGGCATGCGTACTCAACACCGCTTCGATCTCGGCGGGGTAAACGTTGAATCCCGACCGGATGATCATTTCCTTGGTACGGCCGACAATGAAGAGACAATCGCCCTCGAAGCGTGCCAGATCTCCGGTATTGAACCAGCCGTCCGGATCAATCGCTTTCGCGGTGAGATCCGGCGCCCGGTAATAGCCGCGCATCACATTCCGGCCTCGGACATGAAGCTCACCGACCTCGCCGGGAGGCTTGAACGCCCCGTCGAGACTCAGAATCTTCGCCTCGATACCTGGGAGCAGAGGGCCAACCGCCTGATCATCGCGCGGCGCATCAATGCGTACGCCAGATAGCCCGGGCGAACATTCAGTGATGCCATAGCCATTCAATAGTGAGAGCCCGAGTTCCCGCTCCACGCGCGACTTCAAATCCAGATCGAGCGGCGCACCTGCGACCGCAATGAGGCGCAAAGAGCCCGGATCGAGCTTGCTCAAGCCGGCGATCGATTTGTATTCCAGCAATCGCTGATAGGTCGCCGGCACGCCGTTCAGAATCGTGATGCCTTCGTCAGAGATCGCCTTGGCCAACGCAGCCGGATCATACTTGCTTGCCAATCGGACGGACGCGCCCGTCATCAACGTCATCACCAACAACGAAATGCCAACGATATGCGAAATCGGCAGCACGATGTACTGCTTGTCGGCAGGAGTCATGCGGCGGATGTCCGCTGTGGTCTTGGCGCTGAAGAGCAGGTTTTCGTGCGTCAGCATCACGCCCTTCGGCGTGCCGGTCGTACCGGACGTATAGATGAGAACGGCGATCTGATCCTTCGGACTGTCCTCGACGGGCTCAGGTGACGTACCCTCATTGAGGGCGGTCACGGCCACCTCGGATAGCGGGCCGATCAGATGCGCTTGGGCTTCATACCGCGCGGCATGACTCGCCGCTTCCTTGGACACGCCGGTTGTCAGAAGAACGCGGCGCGCCCCGCTGTGATCCCTGATCTGATCCAATTCCCGAGCGGACAGCCGCGGATTGACGACGATCGCCCAGACATCGAGGCGACTTGCCGCGAGCAGAAGTACAGCGAGTGGAATGCTGTTTTCGCTGACGATCATCAGGCGGTCGCCCGGCCTCATGCCGAGCTTGGTGAGATCCCGAGCAACGGTGCCGACGGCCTCGCGCAACTCACCATAGGACAGGCTGCCACTGTCCTCGATCAGCGCTATGCGATCGGGCGTCTCGGCGGCATGTCGGTCTATGACGTGATCGATGCGGCGCGGCAACGCGGAGAGTATGCGCGCCGCCTGATCGGTGTCGACCGTCTTCAACATCTTCGTCCTCCCGGGAAAAGAGCCGCTTGGTCGCAGCTTCTGGATTGTATGGTCAGGTAACCTAGGCCGTCCTCGTTTTCAGGACAGAAGCCTGCTGAACGATCGCCTCTTCCACATCCCTGAGACTGTCCTTGCCGAAGAATATCTCGTTGCCGACGAAGAACGTCGGCGACCCGAACGACCCGCGAGCAACCGCGTCATTCGTGTCCTTGATGAGTTTCTGCTTGACGTCGTCCTGCTGCGCTCGCGCGATCAACCTGTCGATGTCGATGCCGGAGGATTTGAAGGCCGCGGCGAAGACTTCGGGGTCGTCCATCTTCTTCGGCTCTTCCCACATATGGTGATAGGCCGCCCTAAAATACGGATCGAACACACCTTCGAACTTAGCCGCGACAGCGCCGCGCATGAGCATAAGCGTGTTGACCGGAAAGAACGGATTGCTGTTGAACTTGGTGATACCGTGGCGCCGGATGAAGCGCTCGGACTCCAGCCTCTGATATTCAGGCTTGTTCTTGATGCCGCGCAACGACTCCGCAGGCGACATATTACCGGTAGCTTTGTAAATCCCGCCCAGCAGGACCGGAATATATTGAAATTTGACCTTGGTGCGTTGCTCGATACCCGGGAGTGCGGCTTCGGCGAGATAGGCGTTCGGGCTGCCGAAATCGAAATGGAATTCCGGCTGTGATCGATCGGTCAACGGCGCCTCCCCTTTTATCTTGATGGGCACGATCAAATGTCCGCCCCGACCGAACGCTAGAGTTCTATTTTAGAACTGTCAACGGCGAAACCTGCTTTGAAACTGGAACGGCGACAACGGTATTGTTTTGAGGTCCATGCCAAAATAGAATGCGCGGAATGGGGAATGCCGGAGACGTGGGATGAAATGGGATTCGCTTGAGGAAGAGCCGTGTTCGCTGGCCCGCACCGTCGCGGTGATTGGCGACCGCTGGACGCTTATGATTTTGCGCGAATGCTTCCTGCGCAAGCGTCGCTTCGACGCCTTCCAGACATCGCTGGGAATTACACGGCACCTGCTCGCCGACCGCCTCAAGAAGCTGGTTCGATTCGGTGTGCTCCGGCGCATTCCCTATATGGATGCACCCAAGCGATACGAGTATATTTTGACCCAGAAGGGACTGGACCTTTACCCGATCATCATGTCGGTCGTTCATTGGGGTAACATCCACATGGTCGACTCGCGGGGGCGACCGATGCTTCACGAGCACAAGTCATGCGGCAAGCACTTCGATCCGCTCATGATCTGCTCGGAATGCGGCGAGCCGGTGCTTGCGAAGGAAGTCCACGTCCATCCGGGGCCTGGCGCTCGCGAAACGGCAATGCCGAGGACGCAGATTGCCAAGACACAGGTTAAAGTGCAGGCGCCGAAAGCCACCGCTTCCAGGGCAAAACGCGCCTGAGGCCAAGTCCGGACGAAGAACAAGCCGGACTTGGCGACGACTGCGTTACTCCGAGCTCGCGTCCAGAAGACCGCCGAACTGGTCCCAGGAATTCCCGTTCCAGCGCTGCAGCTGAAGCTGGGTATAGGCCATGCTGTTCTGCGGTCCGGTATTGATAGTAATTCCCGGCATCAACGTCGGCAGGGACAGGCCCCGAATATTGCGTGCCTGCTTCACGATATTCTCGCGGGAATAATCGCCAGCGCATTGTTTCAGAACCTGCTCCAGTATCTGGCCCTGCTCCGTGCCATACACATAGTTCGCATCGCCAATGTCGGCACCGGGCAGATATTTCGCGAAGTGGGCTTTGTACCACTGGACCCCGGGATCATCCGCCCATTTGCTGTCGCTCGGATCCTTTGCGATGGTCGCCGCGACGATACCGATCGCCTTGTCGGGTCCTGCAGGCACGATTGTCGACGAGACCGAGCTTGAGACGTAGTTGATCAGGAACAGCGGCTTCCAGCCTATTTCGGACGCTTTCTTGATCGCCTGCGCGGCGAATTTCGGCGTGCCGGCAACCAGGAACGCTGCCGCGCCCGAGGCTTTCAGATTCACCACATGGGAGTCGATGGTGGGCTCACTCAGTTCATATGCGGATGCCACGACCTTCTTGTCGAAAGCGTCCTTGAAATACGCCTTAAACGCCGCGAGGAAGTCCTTGCCGAGATCGTCGTTCTGATACAATAGCGCGATCTTCGCATCCGGCAGCACCTTCGAGATATATTTGGCGTAGATCTTTCCCTCGGTGTCGTAGCTGGGCAGGCCCGTCGTCGTCATCGGGAATTCTTTGAAGTTCGTGAACTTGTTGACGCCGCTCACCACGAACAGGTGCGGGACCTTCTTCGCGTTGACGTATTTGATCGTCGCTCCAATTCCAGGCGTGCCCTGCGGGCCGAACAGGAACGCAACCTCGTCGCTCTCAACCAGCTTGCGCGTTTGTTCGACCGTTTTCGGCGGGCTATAGGCGTCGTCATAGGTAATGAGATTGATCTTTTTGCCGCCGATGCCGCCGCGATCGTTGATCGAGTTGACATAGGCAATGAGCCCCTTGCCGGTATTGCTCAAGGGCGACGCAGGTCCGCTGAACGGAAAGGTCGCACCGATTTTGATTTCGGTATCCGTGACGCCGACTGTCTCGGCTCGCGCCTGCAGTCCGAACAGTGTCGCTGCCATTGCAACGCCAACAAACATTCTTCTCATCATTGTCCGCTCCCTCCAGTGCCGCAAGCTTGACTGCCTGCCATTTAAAATTCTCGAATGAAGAGCTCTCGCCAACGTCGCCGAGCGAAACAGCCCTGCACATGCCCATCGGTGACAGCGACAAGCGCCCGGATCGGCCATCCCCGAGGTGCCGTGGCTCGTCAGGGCAGAGACCGGCCAAGCCCGGCGCTGCTGCGTCGTTCAAACCCGGCAGCCCTCGAAATGAGTTTGGCTATCGATCGATGGGCCGATGACGCGCGATTCCACCGGCACCGATCACCGCGCCACGTGGTGCCGCGCGCGGCATGCACCGCCGTTGGGATCGCAAACCATCAACGCTGTCGTGATCCGGCGCATCATATCCTCCCCTGGCTCGCCGCAATGATCGCGGCGGCATGCAATCATTTGATCGCAATTATTGGTCAGCGACCTTGGTGATCAAGGTCAGTTCTTTTAAAGAACTTGTCAATCGCAAAATGACCGCCGCGCAAGTGGCGAGCTGACGCGACGTCGCCGCTAGGTTTTTCGATCTGCAATCGCTTGCCTTGCAAGCTCGATCCAGACTGGCGCTTCCCGCGCATAGAGCTCGCGCGTCGCCTGCATCGACATCGGTCCTTCATCGATTCCAAACGTCTGGAACATCGTCCTGACCTTTTCGGTCTGCGCCGCCCGCATGATGAGATCCGACAGGCGTTCGACAATGGCCGTTGGCGTACCGGTGGGCACCGCGCAGCATTGATAGGTCAGCAGACCGAACAGCGGCGAATCCGCCCCCTGCTCGGCAAACGTCCTGACTTCCGGAAAGGTCGTGAGCCGCTTGCGCGGCACAGCGACGACTGCACCCGACCCGCTCTGCAGGACCGGCTGCGCGCCGACGATCGTACCGACACCGCCGTCGACCGTCTGTGCCAGCATATCGGTGAACATCGGTGCCTCACCACGGTAGTGGATCGGCTCGATGTTCAGGCCATATTGCTTGTTGAGCGCGAGGATCGTGAGGTGCGGAGGTGAGCCGACCCCGAACGTTCCGAGCGTCATGCGCCCCGTCGCGCGTGCATGACGAACGACGCCGTCGAGGTCGGTGATGCCCAGCTGCTTGCGCATGATGAGCGGCAGTCCACCCGTCGGCATCGCCGAAACCAGCTGAAAATCCTTATCCGTGTCGTAGGCAAGATCTTTGACCAGCACGCGGTTCACGGTCATCGCGCCAGACGTATTGAACAGGATGGTATAGCCGTCCGGCACTGCCCGCTTGACCTCGGCCCCGGCAATCGAACCGAGCGCGCCGGTCTTGTTCTCGACGATCACTGGCACGCCGGTCTGGCTTCCGATGAACTCGGCATACATCCGCGCATAGACGTCGGTCTGTCCGCCCGGGGCGAAGCCGACGACGATCCTGATCGGTCGCTGCGGCCAGGTGTCCGCCGCCGATCGTGCGATCGACGGGACTGCAACGGTGGACGCCGTTGCGGCCAAGAAAGACCGGCGCGTTATTTTCATTCTTCATCCTCCCTCTGATAGGCGTCGTCATTTTTCCGTCCGCGTCATTGAGGCCTGTTCGGCTGCGGATCGTCGTCTTGAGACCGGCGCAATTTCGCTTACGCGCGGCCAGCGTCGCCGGTGTTACGGCTGCAACGCCGCCCGGTCTTGTTGGAGCGATCAGCCCGGCTTGTTGGCCGCCGAGGCATCCCGATAGGCGGAGCGATTCAGCACACGGTCGAGATAGGGCGTCGCGCTGTCGCAGATCGCTACCTGATAATCGATGGCCCAGGTCAGACACGTGGTCAGCAGGATGTCTGCGGTGGTGAACTGTTCACCCAGGAGATATTCCCGCCCGTCGGACAGCGCCGCATCGACGTGCTTCAACTGCTTCCTGAAATACTCCGCAGCCTGGGCGACAACGCCCGGTGCATCACCATAGATGTGAGACAGTCCCTTGATCTGCCCATGCCGCCTCATGACGTACAGGCTCGTGGAATCCAGCTCGGTGACGATGAAGAAACACCATTCGAGCCACTTCGCGTAAGTCTCGGAGTCTTTCGGAATGAGGGAGGCGGCCTGGTCGGGATAGGTCTTGGCTAGATAGGCGATGATCGCAGCGCTCTCGCCGATGACGAGCGTGTGGTCCTGCAACAGCGGCACCTTTTGCCGGGGATTGAGGGCCGTATATTCCGGCGTTTCGGTCTCCCCCGTCCGCGGCAGGATCGGCTTTCGGGTATAGGGAAGCTTCAATTCATGAAGCGCCCAGTGAGGTCGGATGGTCCGGCTGGTGCCAACGCCCCACAACACGAGTTCCGGGTTCATCACCATTTCTCCGCAGCCGGCCGAAGATCGAGCTCATGCGTCCATCCGTCTCGCTTCTGCGCATGGGCGAACCAATAGGCTTCCGCAATCGACGCCGTCGTGGTGAGGCTGTCGGGCTGACGGGCGGCAGGATCCAGGCCACGGCTCCTCATCCGCTCATGGATCGCCTCACTGTCGACGCCGGCATCGATCAGCAGGTGCACGACGTGGATGTTCTTCGGTCCGAGCTCTCGCGCCATGGCCTGCGCAACGGCCCGCAGACCGAATTTCGCTGCCGAGAAAGCGGCAAAGCCGCTGCCGCCGCGCATGCTGGCCGTCGCGCCGGTGAACAGCATCGTGCCGGCGCCGCGCGGCACCATATGCTTCGCTGCCTCACGTCCCACCAGGAAGCCGGCATAGCAGGCTAGTTCCCAGGCCTTGAAGAACAGCTTCCCGGTCGTTTCGAGCAGTGGCTTCTGCACATTGGATCCGGCATTGAACAGGCACACCGCGATGGGGCCCATCTCATCTTCCACCGTCTGGAACAGCCGCTGCACCTCCTCCTCGTTTCGGGCGTCGATCGATCTGGCGTGGACATCGTGGCCCTGCGCGCGCAGCTCCTCGACCAGGCCCGCAGACTTTTCAGCATCGCGCCGCGCGATACAGATCGCGTATCCCCCCTGTGCAAATCGCCGTGCGACGGCCGCACCAATTGCATCCCCCGCTCCCACCAGGAGCGCCACCTGCTTCTTGTCAGTCATGTCAACGTCCCTCGCCTTCAATTCGGACGACCTTCGACAGGGTCATCTCGGTGATTGCCGCATCGTCGAAGCCAAGATCTCGCAGGATCTCCCGACTATGCTCGCCAATGCGTGGTGCCGGCCCGCCGATGGCCGCCGGGCGCTCTTCGAACCGGGCCGCCGGTTTCGGCTGACGGACGCGGCCGACGGACGGCTGCTCCAACTCTTGGATGATGCCGCGCGCCACCACCTGCTCGTTGGCGACGATCTCGCTACGGCGCAGCACCGGTGCACATGGCACGTCCGCGGCGTCCAGCCTGGCAAGCCATTCGGCCGTGGTCCGGGTGGCGATGTATTCCTGCATCTTGTTGATGCGCGCGGTGGCATTGACCGAGCGCCCCGCAGGCGTCGCGAACCTCTCGTCCTTGACGAGCTCAGGGTCGTCGGTGGCGCGGCAGAAGCCCTGCCACTCGGAATCCGAGATCGTGCCTGCGGTGATATAGCCGTCCACGGTCTTGAAGATCAGATCGGGGCGATCATTAGGATCCGGCGACGAGGCCTCCGCGCCGACGACGGTGTGTTGCATCATGCCTTCAGGCCACAGGAACGACAGCATGGCGTCCAGCATCGCGACCCGAATGTGATCGCCGCGTCCAGTCTTCTCGCGCGCATAGAGCGCCGAGGACACGGCCTGTGCCGTCAGCACTGCCGTCGTCTTGTCCGCGACGATGGTCCGTATCATCTGAGGTCGGTTGGTGCCGGCCTGCGACTGGATGTCGGCGAAACCCGATAGCCCCTGAACGATCGGATCGTAGACGCGTTTCTTGGCGTACGGCCCGGTTTCACCAACCCCGCTGATCGAAACGTAGATGAGGCGCGGATATTGCGCCCGGAGTTCGTTGGCTCCCAACCCGAGACGCTCCATCGTACCCGGGCGAAAGTTCTGCACGAGGACATCGGACTGGGCGATGAGCTTCTTGACAATCCGCGCACCGGCTTCGCTTTTGATATCGAGCGAGATCGAGCGCTTGCCTCGGTTCGACGAGATGAACAGCGCCGAGAACTGCCCGGCCTTGTCGATGGCGGCCCGGCTGCGGCGCGTGATGTCACCGCCCAGCGGCTCGATCTTGATGACCTCAGCGCCCTGGTCCGCCAAGAACATGGTTGCAAATGGACCCGACACGACGCTGGTCAGATCAAGTACGCGAACTCCCAAAAGAGGCCCTGGCATGCGTTCCATTCCCACTGCATTCGGCGCACGACGCACCGTTGAGTGGATCTGTTAGAAGAACGCGGGCGACCAGGCTTGCCAGATAGTGCCGGATCTACGTGAAAGCGACATTGCTTTCCGACTTTGCTAATGCCGCACCGCGGCGCGAAAGCCCGACGGACAAAGACCAGTGTGCTGTTTGAATTTCGTCGTGAAATGTTGCGAATGGCTGAAGCCAACTGCAAGGCCAATTTCCGTCAGCGAACACTTCTCACTAATAAGAAGGTATTTGGCGCGCTCAATGCGCCGACCGATGACATACTGATGCGGGGTATCGCCGGTACTTTCGGAAAATGCCCTAATGAAATGTCGAGTGCTCAATCCGACCAGCGAAGCCATCTCCATCAATCCGATCGACCGACCGAGGTTTTCCTCGACGAACTCGGAGATCCTTTTAAGATTGCACTGGGTGAGACCACCTCGGTTGCCAAGCGGCGTCTTGGTGCCGCTCAACCGCTTTAGAACAGCGAGTGTCTGGATTGCCCACCCCTCTGCCATCATCGCATAGACATCGTCGTCATGATGCGGCTCGCTGCACAGTTCTTCCAGTCCGAAGGCGATTGCGGGGTTATCGAACCCCAGTCTCGGCGCTGCCGCAAAGCTTGGAAGTCGTTCCGATATGAACGTCTGGTCGAAGAACACGACTGTATAATCCGACTTTGCCGATGTGACGGTGAATTCGCCGTCGATCTCCAAGCCAGCCGGATAGACGGCCAAGTTGCCGGCAAGTTGCTGGTCGAACGACTGACCATCCATCTTGCCGCGCAGCTTCCGCGCACCCCTCCTATAGAAGAAGAGCGCTAGTTCTGGCTGCTTGAAATGCCATTGAACCTGCTTCGACACGTCCCTGCGGAAGCTTTCAATCCGGATTACGGGCGTGCGGACGACGGTGTTAGACAGCACGCGACCGCCGACGATCCTGATGAATTCTCCATTCTCGGATACATTGCTCATGCGACTGTCTCCCCTGCGCGTCGATGCACAACTCGCTCGGCAACCGCAACGCCTGGATGGCTCGAGATGAGGATGCTGTTTCCACGCGACCGGGCACAACATCGCTCCGTCGGAAGTCCATCGGACTTCGCGGACAGACCGCGCATCTATTTCCTCCCGACGGTCATTCAGCTGACCGTCTTTGACAATCGGCTCAAGCGGAGACGATCCTGCCTTGCAGCCTCTTGCCCGAAGATTATAGTTCTATTTTAGAACTGTCAATTTTCGAACAGTGCACGACGGGGGGACTCTTCATGACGATCTTGACGCCGGTTTCGGTCGAAACGGGAACGGACGAATTGCTTTGTCATATCGACCGTCGGGTCGCCGTGATCACGCTCAATCGCCCGGCGGCCCGCAATGCGCTGTCGGACAAACTCACACCCGCCCTGCGCCGGATGATCGCATACTGCTCGACCGACAATGGCATACGCGCGGTGCTGATCACCGGCGCCGGCGAGGCTTTCTGCGCGGGTGGCGATGTGAAAGGCATGGGCGACCGCAGCAGCACAGACGAACTAACCTTTGGTCAGAAAGTAACGCGCCTGATCGAACGTCAACGCACTTTGACCGGCGCGCTGTTCGAGATGCGGAAGCCGACGGTCGCGGCCCTTCCCGGTGCGGCTGCAGGCGCAGGCCTCTCGCTCGCATTGGCCTGCGATATCCGCATCGCAGCTGAGCAAGCATTCGTCAGTACGGCCTATGCCAGAATCGGGCTGAGCGGCGACTACGGCATCGCCTGGCTACTCACGCGAACGGTGGGAGCCGCCCGCGCAAGAGAACTGATGTTGTTGTCCGACAGAGTCGATGCACAACGCTGCGAAACTATGGGATTATTCAATCGGATCGTGGCCGCCGACAGGCTTGCCGAGGAGGCGTTCATGATCGCGTTGAAATTGGCGAATGGACCCACAAAGGCCTACAGCGCCATGAAAGACAACCTGGACGAGGTGCAAAACGTCGGCTTTGCCGCATCGCTAGACAAGGAGGCCGAGCGGCTGGTCCGCTCCGCGCAGACCGAGGAGCATCGCGAAGCCGTCAGAGCGTTCGTCGAGAAGCGTCCAGCGGTGTTTCGGTGAGCGCAGATGGCAGACAATACGCGTTGCCTGAGATGCCGTTACCAGATGTCTTTAGATCGACACTGCAAATACGACGACGGGGTCGAGGTGAGAGTCTACCTATGCAAGATCTGCACGTATATTCACGTCGAGACCGCAAAACTCGACGACGCTCATAACTGGCACGGCGTGCACTACGTCATTTGACGCCGACCACTTTTCGTTCACCTGTTCACCGCTCTTCCACATCTAACTGTACACCACCGCGAGTTCGACGCTGATACCGAGGATGTGCGACGATGTAGACCTACACCAGAGCCGCGACCGACGTCGCGAGCAATGAAGTATGGGTCCAGCTTACAATCGCCAAGAATTAATCGCACGGCAGGCTATCGCTAGTTGAAACCAACGTGTTGATGCTGTGCGGCCATCCGAGCGGCAACGATGCCACGAGGGAGATTTCGTGGGTCAACGATGTCCGCTTTGCGCCGGGAGCTGACGTTCGCTCGTGGGCGCTTACGCTACCGCGCGCTGTAGGCGATGCAGCATGTAATCGATCTCCTCGCGCGCCTTCGCTGACAGTGCGGAACCGGGCTTGCGTTGGGCGTCCGACGCCAGAAACCCGCGCTTCATCATCACATACTTCCGCACGGCAAGGCCAACGCCCTGCTGCTGTTCGTATCGCAAGAGCGGCAAGTGCGCATCGAACAGATCATGCGCCTCGTCGCGCTTGCCGGCCTTCTGCAGCTTGACCAGCTCGACGAGCATGTCAGGGAACGCGTAGCCGGTCATCGCGCCGTCTGCGCCGCGCTCCATTTCAAAATCGAGGAACAGTCCGCCATTCCCGGTCAGAATCGAGATCGGCCGCAACGACCCTTCAGCCTGGAACGCACGCAGCGTCGATATCTTTTCAAGACCCGGCCAATCTTCATGCTTGAGCATGACGCAGGACGGGTTCTCCTGGACGATCTGGCGGATGACTTTCGGCGTCATCTGCACCGACAGTGTCAAAGGATAGTCCTGGATCACGAACGGAATGTCGGCGCCGATTGCCTCAATAGCCTGACGATAATAGCCTATGATCTGATCGTCCGTGCGCAGGCTCGGCACCGGAGCAATCATCACACCCGCCGCACCGTTCTCCATCACAGTCCGCGACAGCGCACGCATCGCGGCGAATCCGGGTGCCGAAACGCCGACGATCACCGGCAGTTTTCCGAAGCCCTTCACGAAATGCTTAGCAATCGCGATCGATTCCTCGGGCTCGAGCTTCGGCGCCTCACCCATGATGCCAAGCACCGTGACGCCGGTTGAGCCAGCCTTGAGGTATCCGTCGATCAATGTGCCGAGCGAGGCCTCATCAAGACGACCATCGGGATGAAACGGGGTGGGGGCGATTGGGAAGACGCCAGAGGCGGTTGCGTCGAGAGCCATGATTTGATCCTTCAGATGCTAGTAATGAGACCACCATCGACGCGGATGACCGAGCCGTTGACGTAAGATGCGCGGGTGCTGGCGAGAAAGGCGACCACATCAGCATATTCTTGTGGCTCACCATAACGGCCGGCAGGAATACTGGCGGTGCTCTCCGCAGACACGTCCTCGACGGAGCGGCTTTCACGCTTTGCCTTCTGCTCGTCCAGGAAACGGATGCGACTGGTGGCAACCCGGCCTGGAAGCACGATATTGGCTGTGATGCCGTCACGTCCAACTTCGCGGGCCAGCGTCTTCGACCAGCCCACGAGTGACAATCGCAGTGCATTCGAAATGCCGAGATTGGGAATCGGCGACACCACGCCAGACGATGTCGATGTCACGATACGTCCCCATTTGCGGGCGCGCATGCCGGGCAATACGCGATCGGTCAGCGTGATGACCGACAGCACCATCTGCTCGAAGCTCCTGCTCCACAGTTCCGGGTCCTGCCCGGCAGCAGGCGTCGGCGGCGGCCCACCGGTATTGTGGACAAGGATGTCGATGGGGCCGAACGCTGCCTCGATGGCACTGACGCGCGCATCCATCGCGGCACGATCGGCCAGATCGAAAGCGGCGGCCATCGCGTCGCCTCCATCCTGCTTGATCTCCGCGACGACACGATCGAGCGCGGCCGCGTCGATGTCCGCAAGCGCGACACGCGCGCCTTCACTCGCCAGCGTCTTCGCGATAGCGCTTCCAAGGCCGCCACCGGCGCCAAGCACCAGCGCGACCTTGCCCTGAAGTCCGAGATCCATGTCCTGTCCTTTGTCGAAATGCTGAATCGATATGCGTGTTGGCCTGTCAGTCCGGCCCTAGATTTGGGCCGGGCACGGCCACGCGTTGCAGGTAATCGGCCTTGCTGGAGTGCATGTGCTCGACGCAGAGCTGCGATAGCGCCCAATTGTCGTTGCCACGCAGCAGTGAAATCATCATATCGTGCTGCTGGATCGACACCTGCAGCCCGTTGTGATCGGCAAGGTTCTTGGCACGCATGGGCAGTGTCAGGCCCATGTAATCCTGCAGCGATCGCACCAGATACGGGTTTCCGCACGCCGCAAACAGAGCGATGTGGAACGCGTCATTGGTGTCGTGAATGCCGCGCAAATCGCCGCGCTCGGCATACCGCACATATTCTGCTTGAATGGCTTCGAGCTCCATGATCAGCGACGCCTTGGCTGGCAACGGGATCATCAGTGCGGCCTGGCGCGTGAGCATCTCGCGCACTTCATAGATCTGCTTCACCTCGGCCGTCGAATAGGAACGCACCGTCGCGCCCACATTCTTCTCCCTCTGGACGATGCCGGTATGCTCGAGATGCACCAGCGCCTGGCGCACGAAGTGCCGCGAGGCGCCATAGCGTTCCATCAGGTTGTCTTCGATCAGCCGCGCGCCGGGCGGTAATCGGCCAAAGATGATATCCTCTTCGACACGTCGGATGATCTCGGCCTGTTCATCGGCGCGCGACGCAATTTTGGTGACGGTCATCTGGCATTGCCTCGAGATGCTTCGCGCCCTGACAACCGGTAGCAATCCTCGACAAGGCGTAGGGTTTGCAGATTGTCCGCGGGAGAGGTCTCGAAAGGCGCTCTGCTTTGCAGCGCATCGATGAAATGCGCGATGGTCGCATCGTAGGAACCCTGATAGGTCGCAGCTAGATCGTAGGCGCGGATCTCGCTTTGCGCGCCCGTCAGCTTCAGCTGCGTACCTTCGAGCCGAATTGAGCCAATCGTGCCAAGGATTTCGAGTTGATCGGCCTGCGATATCGGCGCGCCATGAGCTGCAAAGCTCGCGAACAACGACACACCGGCGCCGCCGCGGGATCGCATCTGGATCACGGCACCGTCTTCACCCGCAATATCCGGACATGTTTGGGTCAGCGCCGCCGCGATCACATCCAGCGGGCCTAGCAGCATGCGCAAAGTATCGAGATGGTGAATTAGCACTTCAGCCACCAGCATGCGGGACTCGCCGCGCATGAACGGCTGGCGCTCGATCGCAGGATATTGGCCGTTTGCATCGGGAATCGTGCCCGATGTCAGCAGCGTCAGACGGGCAGCTGTCACCGCCCCGATACGACCGTCCCTGATCCAGGATGCGGCATCGCGATAGTATGCACGAAAGCGCCAGTTCTCATGCACCATCAACCGGATGCGACCCTCGACATCACGAGCCAACGCCTCGGCTTCTGCGAGTGTCGGGGCGAGCGGCTTCTGGCAAAGCACCGGCAGACCACGATCGGCGACGAGGCGTACCAAAGGCGCATGGAAGGCACGCGGCGCAGCAATATCGACCGCATCGAGTTCACATGCCGCCAGCATGTCTTCCGCGCGCGAAAAGCATTGCGCGATACCGAACTGCCGGGCGCGCGCAGCAGCATTCTCCGACGAGGGATCGGCGATCGCGACGACCACGGCACGCCCCGCGAGCTTCTGCCATGCCAGCAGATGATATTGCGTGACCCACCCCGCACCAATCAATCCGATCCGCAACGGCTTGCTCATTGCCCGATATCCCGACGCTTCTCGCCGATGACGGCCCGGCCCGTCGTTGCGTCAAACACGAAGACCGCATTGACCGGGAAATACAGATCGACGGTCTCGTCGATGGCGACAGGCACATGACGCGGCAATCGCGCCGTCCACTCCACGCCGGGTTCGATTTCGACCAACAGCAAGGTTTCCGCGCCCAACGGCTCCACCGCGATCGTACGCCCCCGCACATGGCCCGCAGGCTCGCTGCCTAACGCCGCCTTGTTGATATGCAAATCCTCGGCGCGCACGCCGATTGTCACTTTTTGGTCTACCAGCTTTCCCAATAACTGAGGCGACCAGCGCGTCAGCGCCGTCTCAAGGCTCTGGCTTCGTGCCACAGAGCTTTCATTGGCCGAAGCGACAACCGCCGTCGCCAGATTCATCGGTGGCGATCCCAGGAATCGGGCGACGAACGTGTCCGCCGGCTCCCAATAGACGTCGAGCGGCGCGCCGATCTGAGCAACGCGACCGGCATTCATGACGCAGATCCGCGTTCCCATGGTCATGGCCTCGACCTGGTCGTGGGTCACATAGATCATCGTCGATCCCAGCCGCTTGTGCTGCTTGATGATCTCGCTGCGGGTGTTGACGCGTAGCGCGGCGTCGAGGTTGGACAGCGGTTCGTCGAATAGGAACACCATCGGCTCGCGCACCATGGCGCGCCCGAGTGCGACACGCTGGCGCTGGCCGCCGGACAGCGCGCTGGGCTTGCGCGTCAGCAGCGGCGTCAGACCAAGAATATTCGCCGCATCCTGCACCCGGCGTTCGATCTCGGCAGCGGCGAAATTGCGCCGGCGCAGGCCGAAGGCGAGATTGTCCGCAACGCTCATATGCGGATAGAGCGCATAGGACTGAAACACCATCGCGATGTCGCGATCCTTGGCCGGCACCTGATTGACTACGCGATCGCCAATCGAGAGCTTGCCGGAGCTGATCTCTTCCAGGCCCGCGATCATGCGCAGTGTCGTCGACTTGCCGCAGCCTGAGGGCCCGAGCAGAACCATGAATTCGCCGTCGCCGATATGAAGATCGACCTTGTCAACGACCACCGGACCTGTCGGCCCATATTGTTTGGAGAGTTTGTCGAGGGTGACAACGGCCATGGCTGCCTCTTATTTGATTGCGCCGGCAGTCATGCCGCGAATGAGTTTCTCTGAGAAGAAAACGTAGACGATGATCACCGGAATGACGGAGATCATGACGCCGGTGGCGATCATGCCGATGTCCTGGAAATGATCGCCCATGAAGGCGCGAATGCCGACCGGCAGCGTGCGCTTGTCAGGATCGGTGATCAGCACGACGGCAAACAGAAATTCGTTCCAGAGCTGGATAAAGTTCAGGATCAGCGTAGTGGCAATCGCCGGCATGCCGATGGGCAGCACGATGCGCCGGAAAATTTCGAGATCGCCGTAGCCATCGATCTTGGCGGCGTCGAACAGATCCTGCGGAATGCGCGCAAAGAACCCTTCCAGCAGATAGATTGTCAGCGGCAGCTGCAGCGACACATAGACCAGCGTCAGCCCGAGCAGGCTGTTGTAAAGATTGTAGTCGACCAGGATCTGATACAGCGAGATCAACGTAATCTGCGGCGGGAAAATGATCGACGAGAACAGGATGCCGTAGACCAGCCGATTGCCGCGGAAACGATAGCGCGCCAACGCATGCGCTGCTGCGGCGCCAAGCAGCGTCACGACGGCGACGGCGCCCACCACGACAATCGTGGAATTCCAGAAATAGGTCGCAAAATCGGAATCGACCCAGGCGATCCGGAACTGCTCCCAGTGGAACACTTTGGGCCACGCATAGTGGTCGGCGCTGATTTCGGCGGTGGTGCGCACCGACATCGTGGCGAGCCACAGGAACGGTCCCAGCGTGTAGATAGTGTAGAGGCCCAGCACGAGAGCGAGCGCTCCGCGGCTGAAGAAACGCGGCAAAGGTGCGCGTTCCGCAAGCATGGCAGCCACGATCAGTACTCCAGACGTTCGCGGGTCGCCAGAAGGCGATTGAGGATGATGACAGCGGCGCAGACCACCACGAACCACACCGACGCGATGGCGGAAGGATATCCGAGATCAAAGGTGTTCCAGTTGAAAGCACGCTTGTAGACGTAGGTGGATACGGTTTCGGTCGCCCATAGCGGGCCGCCCTGGGTCATGATCCAGACCAGATCGAAGATCTTCATCTTGCCGATGAAGGCAAGAATATAAAGGTTCAGCAAGGTCGACCGCAGCATCGGCACAATGACGTAGCGCAGCTTGGCGCCCCAGCCGCAATTGTCGAGTTCGGAGGCTTCTAGTACCTCGCGCGGCAACGAATGAATCGCCGCGAGACAGACCACCATGTTGAAGCCTGCCCATTTCCAGGCATGGGTCACGATGAGTGCGCCGAGCGCTAAATTTGGATCACCGAGCCAGGACGACGCCAGTGCCCCAAGCCCGACGGCGCGCAGCATGGCGTTGAGGATTCCCCAGTCGTAGTTGAATATCCACATCCAGAGGATCGCGACGACGACGTAGGATAGAAGGACCGGAGTGAACCACGCGACCCGCAGGAAGCGCGCGGCAGGAACGCCCGCATATAGCGCCAGTGCGAGCAGCAGGCCTGTCACAACATCGAGCACGGGCGCGATGAACGACCAGATGAATGTGTTCCGCACCGACACCCAGAACGTCTCGTCGGACATCAGCGCGCGATAGTTATCCAGGCCGACGAAGGTCGCATCGAGACCTTCAATGGTGAAGAAGCTGTCATAGAAGGTTCGAAACGCCGGATAGGCGGTCAGTCCGATATACACCGCCAAAGCCGGCGCCAGAAAGACGGCCAGCACCCACCAGCTCGCCCGGCGCGGATCGGCCAGCGAGGGGGCTGCGTGCTGAGCCCCCTCCTCGGCAGCGGATGGAATGCTGATCGATGTCATTGTTAGTACTCAGCTCTTGAAGCAGGCGCTGTCCATCTTCTCCGCGGCTTCCTGAACGCTCAGAAGGCCAGCCGGAAAAGCGTTGTTCATGACCTGGGTGTAGGTCTCCGCACACTTGGCGCGGTAATACAGCAGAGGCGTGCCGAAGAAGTATTTGACGTTCTTGTTGCGTGCGTTGAGCTCCGCAAAGTAGTCCTTGCGCGGGCTGTTGATCTTGGCCGGGTCGGATTTCAGACCGGTCTGCAGCGAGACCTGCTCCATCCACTTGGTGCCATTCTCGACGGTGGCCATGGATTTCATCAGCGGACCGGCGCAATCCTTGTTCTTGCTCTTTGAATACATCACGAAGCTGCCGGCGACGGCGAGCGTCTTGCAGTCCGGACAAGCGCCCTTGTCCATTGCCGGAAATTGCATGATGCCGAGCGGGAAATTGGCCGGCATGCCACCACCTTCCGGTGGCGCAAAGGCGCGACCCGTGAACCAGCTCGGATCCGGGAAGGTCAGCGCGCCCGGCGTGTTGTAGAAATAGAAGTGGGACTCACCGAGCTTCAGCGTGGAAAAACTCTTCGGATAGGCACCGGCATCGACCAGCCCCTTCATCCAGGTCATGACTTCAACGACGCGCGGATCCTTGAACGACAGCCCACCATTGAGCAGCTTGCCATAGTCCTCGATACCGAGCTTACGCAGCAGCGACTCGAACAGAAGCAAGCCACCCGGGAACGGACGATCGCCGACGCCCTGCGACACCGGGGTGATGCCGGCGGCAACGCCCTTCTTCACCAGATCGGTGAACTGCTCCTGCGTTAGCTGGAACGACGCCGGCACATCCACGCCGACCTTCTTGACCGCGTCCTTGTTGTAGTAAAGCTCGACCGTATAGGCCTCGACCGGCAGGCCGTAGACCTTGCCCTTCGATGTCCAGGCCGGTTTCGACCAGTCCTCGTACTGCGCCAGATCGACATAGCTATCCAGCGGTTCGAGGAAGCCTCCGGCGAGAAATTCCGGCTGATCCGGTTCCATGTAGAAAATGTCGGGCGCCTGCCCGGTCCGCACCGCTGATTTGGCCTGGGTGTAGAGATCCGCCTTCGGGATAAAGCTGAGCTTGACCGAGCACTGCTTGTTCGCAGCCTCGAAGTCCTTCACCCGCGTCGTCACCCAATCCTTCTTGGCGGGCTCGTCGGGCCAGTTGCTCCACATCGTGATCTGCGTGGCCTGCGCAAAAGCGGGAGCAGCGCTCGCGATGGTAGCCGCCGCGACAACCGCAGCCAGTCCAATTCTCCGTGCCGTCATGGTGATCTCCTCCGGATGTCTGTTTTTTATTGGGCCGGACCCTGGAACAGGTCCAGTCATATTGTCAATAATAAATATCCAATTGAGTGGTATTAGCGATTATATCCGCCGTACCCAATCAGATTATTGACAATTCAAACGACGCCGGCGATGTAACGAAGAAAATCGGCTTTGGTGGCCGCAGGGGAAACGACATGTCCAAAGGGCTTCGCAAAGGGCTGACAAACTATGGCGACGCGGGATTTGCGCTATTTCTGCGTAAGGCGTTCATCAAGGCGATGGGCTATTCCGACGATGCGCTGGAGCGCCCGATCGTTGGAATCACCAACACCTACAGCGACTACAATCCGTGCCACGGTAACGTCCCTGCCATCATCGAGGCGGTGAAGCGCGGCGTGATGCTGGCCGGCGCGATGCCGATGGTATTTCCGACCATCTCGATCCACGAAAGTTTTGCGCACCCCACCTCGATGTTCCTGCGCAACCTGATGGCCATGGACACCGAGGAGATGATCCGCGCGCAGCCGATGGACGCCATCGTGGTCATCGGCGGCTGTGACAAGACGCTGCCGGCCCAGATCATGGCCGCGGCATCCGTCAATCTGCCAACGGTTGTGATCCCCGTCGGACCCATGGTCGTCGGTCATCACAAGGGTGAGGTGCTCGGCGCCTGTACGGATTGTCGCCGCCTCTGGAGCGCGCACCGCGCCGGCGAGATCGACCCCGAGGAAATCGAGATAGTCAACGAGCGCCTCGCGCCCTCCGTCGGCACCTGCATGGTGATGGGCACCGCCAGCACAATGGCCTGCGTCACGGAAGTGCTGGGCCTGTCGCTGCCGATGAGCGCGACCATCCCTGCCCCGCACGCCGAACGTTTCCGTCTCGCCGAAGCAAGCGGCAAGCGCGCCGCCGAAATGGCGGTAAGCGGCGGACCACGTCCCTCGGAATTGCTGACGCCTGCGGCTTTCCGTAACGCCACCGTTGTCATGCAGGCGATCGGCGGCTCTACCAACGGCATCATCCATCTCACCGCCATCGCCAACCGGACACCGCATGGCTACGACCTCGACATGCTCGACGAGATCGGCCGCATTGCGCCCGTGCTGATCGATCTGAAACCGTCAGGTGCGCACTACATGGAGCATTTCCATCACGCTGGCGGCGTGCCCAAGTTGCTTGCAGAACTTGGCGACCTTATCGATGGTAGTGCGCCCACCATCGCAGGCAAGACGCTGGGCGAGATTGCGGCCGAAGCTGAGATCGTCCCCGGTCAGGACGTCATCCGGCCGCGCAGCAATCCGATCAAGGCCGAAGGCTCCATGGCCGTGCTGTACGGCAACCTCGCGCCCGGCGGCGCGATCATCAAGCGCTCGGCTGCGACGCCCCGACTGCTGCAGCACACCGGCCGCGCCTTGGTGTTTACCTCTGTCGAGGACATGGCACTACGGATCGACGATCCCGATCTGGACGTAACGGCCGAAGACGTTCTGGTGCTACTGAACACCGGCCCCAAAGGCGCACCGGGCATGCCGGAAGCGGGCTATTTGCCGATCCCAAAAAAGCTCGGCCGACAAGGTGTGAAGGACATGGTGCGCATTTCAGATGCCCGCATGAGCGGCACTGCATTTGGCACCATCGTGCTGCATATTACGCCCGAATCCGCGGTGGGCGGTCCGCTCGGGCTAGTTCGCAACGGTGATCAGATCAAGCTTGACGTTGATGCGCGGTCCATCAGCCTTCTGGTCGATGAATCCGAACTCGACGGGCGCCGCGCAGCACAGTCAAAGGTTCATCCAAACCTGCCTGAACGTGGCTACGCTCGCCTGTTTCAGCAGACAGTGACCCAAGCCGACGAAGGCTGCGATTTCGACTTCATGATCGCGAAAAAGACGTAAGATTTTACCTCGCGATCACGCATCGCCTGCAATCCGCCTTTACAAACGGATACTATCAAAGATTGCGTTGGCCCACTCCCGTGAGCTCTGAGAATGTCCGCTCATCTTGAGAAGAATGACTTCAACCGTCCGTTCATAATGCGCCGTAAGCAAGCTATCCATCCCAGGCTCGTATCAATGTCCGCTTTGCGCCAGGACCGGACCTTGTCTGACCCAGGCCAGTCCACTGCTCAATGCCGAATTATCCTGAGTTCAAGCAAGCAGCATTTTCGTCGATACTGAAAGCCGGTTGGAAGCAACGTCTTATTCTGATGAAACAATGGACCAATTTGTGCCCATTGTAAGCCGGCCAAACAGGGCGCGAACCTTGTTGTCGAGCTCGCGGATCAATCAGCGACTTCTGCTTCCAAGACGTCCCCTTGCCTTCGGCCGCCGTCAGAGCGTCGAGTTGCTCGGTAACGACCAGGCGATAGGCCGTGATGTCGATGGAAGAGCTTCGAAAACGCGGCAGTGGTCTCATAGCCGACAGAGGTCGCAATCCGTGCAATCGCCTCGTCGCTTGCTTCGAGTAAAAACGCGGCCTCCGACATCCGGCGCGCGATCAGGTAACTGTACATGGACTGGCCGACGAGCTTGGTGAAGCGAGCTGAAAACGCCGAGCGACCTAGCCCAACCCGCTGCCCGAGGTCATCAAGAGTCCAGGGCCGATCCGGTCGTTCGTGGATCAACCGAAGTGCCGGTCCGATGTGCGGGTCCGCCATCGCGCCCAGCCACCCGCCTTCTCCGGGACCAAGCGACTTGATCCAGTTTCGCAGAACCTCGACGAAGAGCACTTCTGTTAGTCGTGACAACGCGACGCCCTGGCCGGGACGCTCACATGCCGACTCGCTCACCATGCGTCGCAGAATCGCCTCGAGCCACGCGCCATCCTCCGTGGGCTTCAGGAGAAGCACGGGCGGGAGTAAGTCCAGCACGCTGCCGCGTGAGGGCCGCGCCACGGTGAACTTGCCGCAGA
Organism: Tardiphaga sp. 20_F10_N6_6; assembly: GCF_052076045.1. Taxonomy (NCBI): domain Bacteria; kingdom Pseudomonadati; phylum Pseudomonadota; class Alphaproteobacteria; order Hyphomicrobiales; family Nitrobacteraceae; genus Tardiphaga; species Tardiphaga sp. 20_F10_N6_6. Next base: position 6,017,474 of record NZ_CP197239.1, on the reverse strand, counting down.
TCATCGTCGCATGCGGCTGCGCGTTGCCGCCGTGACGAACGACGCCACGATCCGCGGCCGATCGATCGAAGTCGAGAACCGAAAATGGCGTCGTTCGGCGATCCGAATAAATCACATGGGGCTCGCCCCGCGAGATGACAACACAGTCGCCCGCGTTCATGCGGAGTTCTGATCCCTGTTCGAGCGCGAGGGTCGCTGAGCCACGACTGATATAATGAAACATGGCGTACGGGCGTTGTGGCAACGCCAGATTCCAGGGATGGCCGAGCTCGAAGTGGAACAGCAAAGTCCCCCCGAGGCGCACGCGGTCGAGTACTTCGGCGAGGATGTCCATGGCGGCGATGCTAATCTCGCGGACGATCCGACGCAATACTTGGACGATTGGGCTCTACCGTCCGAAACATCTTCATATTAGGTCCTGCCGAAGCGCGCGGACGCATCGTGCAGTCATCCATCTGCCGAAGGGCAGATGGATGATCCGCGACTTTGCTGAATCGCCTGCCATCCCCGACCTCGCGTCGTTCGTCATCCAACAGGAGCCATTCATGCGAAATCTTCTGCTTTCAACCGCCGCCGTCCTCCTGGCCGGAGCGGCATTTGCCGCCTCCGCCCAGTCGGCCGAACTGCCCAAGGGGGCCGCTCACAACATCGTGCTCGTCCATGGCGCTTTCGTCGACCAGACGAGTTGGCAGCCTGTTGCCGACATCCTCACCAAGAAGGGCTACAACGTCACGCTCGTCGAAAATCCGCTCACCTCCCTTGCCGCTGACGTCGATGCCACCAAACAGGCCTTGGCGAAGCAGAACGGCAAGACCGTTCTCGTTGGCCATTCCTGGGGCGGCGTGGTCATCACGGAAGCCGGCAACGACCCCAAGATCTCGGCGCTCGTCTACATCTCCGCTTTCGCGCCTGACGTGGGACAATCTCTGGCGGACCTCGCCAAGAGCGGTCCCGCGACCGAAGGTGGTGCGGCGATTCATCCGGACGACAAGGGCAACCTCTACATCGATCCCAAGGTATTTCCGTCGGCCGTTGCGGCCGACCTTCCTCCGGAGATCGCCGCGCACCTGGCTAACTCGCAGCTTCCATTGAATCACGTTGCATTCGAGGCGCCCGTCGACATTGCAGCCTGGCGCGACAAGCCGACATTCTATGTCATCAGCACGAAGGACAAGGTGATCGCACCCGAGGCCCAGAAGTTTTTCGCCGGCAGGATGAAGGCTCAGACGACGGAAGTCGCCGGCAGCCATGCTTCGCTCGTTGTTCATGCGAAGGAAGTCGCGGCGGCGATTGAAAAGGCCGCGCTGGTGAAGTGACAAGACCGCTCCCGGCACACGCGTGCCGGGAGCGCTGCACTGGTCCCTCACTTGATTACTTCGTGCCCAGCATCCGGAGGATGACATGACTGCACTCGACATCACGAGCGAGGACGCCACGCTTGAAGCGGCACCCACCCGCTACATCGAAGGCCGCGGAATCCGCTTCGCCTATCGCCGCCTCGGCCCATCGACCGGAACGCCGCTGGTGCTTCTGCAGCATTTCTCGGGCAACATCGATGCGTGGGATCCCGCCGTCGTCAACGCTCTCGCCGCCGATCGCCCTGTGATCGCCTTCGACAACGCCGGGGTCGGTCGCTCGACCGGCCAAACGCCCGACAATGTCGCGGCGATGGCACGCGACGCGGTCGCCTTCATCAACGCGCTTGGCATCTCTGAAGTCGACCTGCTGGGCTTTTCTCTCGGCGGATGCGTCGCCCAGCAGATCGCTGCCGAGCACGGACGGCTCGTCCGCAAGCTCATCCTCGTCGGCACCGCGCCCAAAGGCGGAGAGGAACACCTGTTAGCGGTTCTCCAAGAGGCGTTTTCCCAAACCGATGCACCCGACCCCCGCCTGCCGCTGTTCTTCACGACGTCGCCCGCCAGCCAATCGTCCGGCCTGGCGTTCCTGAAGCGGACGCAGGTGCGTAAGGACGATAGGGACACCGATAACGGCAGCGCGGTCACCGATCCGCAGGCTAAGGCGCTGATCACTTGGTGCGCCACACCTGATCCCGAGCACGCCATTCTGCACGCTATCCGCCAGCCCACTCTTGTGGTCAGCGGTAGCCACGACACCATGCTTCCCGCGAACAATGCCTACGCAATGTTCAAGGAACTCAGCAACGCGCAGCTGGTCCTCTATCCCGATTCAGGCCACGGCGCCCTGTTTCAGCACCACGAGATCTTCGTCAGTCACGTCCGGACTTTCCTGAACGCGTAACCGGCAGCCGCATGATCCCCGGCGAGAGGTCGATGCGATCATACGCACTTTATCCATGAGAGTTATTTCGGAGGACAAAATGAGAATCGAGGTCGAACGTTTCAGCCTTACGAGCTCAAAGCCATTCGATGCTGTCGTGGCCGCGCTCAAGTCGGCTGTCGGCCAGCCCGACATAGTCGAATTTTTTAAGTCGTCGAGGGCGGCAAATTCCTTCCTGGAATTGGAGCGCATTGTGCATAGCGGGCTTGGCCGCACGGGTTTTATGCTTTTCGCTGAATTCGACTTAGGCGCGGTTCTGCGTCGCGAAACTGGTTCCAAGATGCCTAACAGCATACGGCTTTTGGTGGGCAATCCACTCATCATGAAAGAAATGGTCAAACACGTACCTGATGCTGGATCTTACGCGCCAGTGACGATCCTCATTGATGAACGTCCTGATGGCGTGCAACTCTCCTATGACAAAATGGAGAGCTATCTCCTGCCGTATGGCAGCACGGAAGCGCTCGCAGTCGCACGCAATCTCGATGCGAAAATCACGGCATTGCTGCGCGAATGTGCAAGCTAAAACTTCCCGATGACGTTTCGGCCTGTGGAAGTGATCGTCTCAAAGCGGCAATCGCGCAGCGCGAGAACGCAACTTGGTGACGCGAGCGAGACGAATAGCTATTAAACTTGGAAGAGAATTCCGAACATGTACAAGAAACTTCTTGCCGCCCTCACCGCGACGGCTTTTTCATTGGCTGTCACGGCTGCTCCCGCCGTCAGTGCTGAGCCGCTGGATGCCACGACCCTTAACACAATCAAATCGCAGTTCGGCAGACTCATGGAATTGGCGAACAAGCACGATTTCAAGGCTTTGCATGAGATGTTCTGGCAATCGCCCTCGACCTTGTTGGTGGCAAAGAGCGCGATCCCGTCCGAGGGAAACTGGGCCGGCTTTTGGGGCAACGAAGCTATTGATCAAAAGCTGCATGACATCGGTAGCTCCGGTCCGGTCGTGCTGGAGCCCGATTATTCGAAGCTCAAGATTGTCGGCCTAACGCGCGACGTAGCAGAGTCCTATGTGCCGATGAACATCACGGTCTCATATGCGGGACAGGATGGAACAGCCAGGCCATTTCTGATGATCATTAATTGGCTTCGCGTCGGGAAGGACTGGAAGGTCGCTTCTGAGATTATTCTGCCCGTACCGCCGGCACCCGCTGCGAGGGGCTAGTGCGCGCGGCACCTGCGCGACATCTCGTCGAAAAGCTCAGGTCGGCAACGACCCACTCTTCGGGCATCTGCGGTAAGCATTTTAGGTATCCAGTGCCCGCTTTGCGTCAGGAGTGGTCACAAGCAATCTACAAAGGGAACTGTCGACGCGTCGACACTTCCCCCGACACCTGCATCCAGAACGACGACTCGCGGCCACGATGTCGTGAGAATCGAGTTGTCAAATTCAGCCGAGATGGCTCACGAATTTTGTTCTCAAGTAAGCATTAAGTCCCTCAACACCTCCCTCGTGCCCGTAACCTGAATCTTTTACGCCGCCGAATGGCGTTTCCGGAAGAGCGATACCAAAGTGATTGATCGATACCATTCCGTGGTCGAGTCCGTCGGACACCTTGGTCGCAGTTTTCGCGTCCTTGGTGAAGGCATAGCTCGCAAGACCGAACGGCAGGCTATTGGCGCGTTCCAGCACTTCATCGGCATCCTTGAAGCGTAACATCACCGCGATCGGGCCAAATGGCTCCTCGTGCATAATTCGCGCATCGGCGGGGACATTCGTCAGTACAGTCGGCTCGAAGAAGTTGCCGGAATTGCCAACGCGCTTGCCGCCCGTTTCGACTTTAGCGCCCTTCTCCTGGGCATCGAGCAGAGTCGCTTCCATCGCATTGACTCGCCGCGGATTGGCGAGCGGTCCCATTTTGCTGTTAGGATCGAAACCGTCTCCGACCGTAGTACCGCGCGCAAGGTCCGTGAATTTGGCAACAAACTTGTCGTAGGACTTTTCCTGAACAAAGAAGCGCGTCGGCGAAACACAGACCTGGCCCGCGTTGCGATATTTCATGCCGGCCAGAAGCGTGGCAACGCCATCGGTCTCGGCATCGTCAAAAACCAGCACGGGCGCGTGGCCGCCAAGCTCCATGGTCGTGCGCTTCATATGCTGTCCGGCAAGCGAGGCCAGATGTTTGCCGACCGGGACAGACCCCGTGAACGATATCTTGCGGATCGCCGGCGAACTGATGAGATATTCCGAGATCACGGCCGGAACGCCGTAAACCAGATTGATCACGCCGGCGGACACGCCGGCCTCTTCGAAACATTTCACGAACTCGATCGGCGAACCCGGTGTTTCCTCGGGGCATTTGATGATGATCGAGCAACCGGCGGCAAGCGCACCGGAGATCTTCCGAGCAGCCTGCAGCACAGGAAAATTCCAGGGTGAGAAGCCCGCCACCGGACCGACCGGCTCCATCATCACCATGTTGCGGACGCCGTCGGCGCGCGCCGGAATGATGCGGCCATAGGCGCGGCGGCCTTCCTCGGCGAACCATTCGATGACGTCGGCCGAGCCCATGACTTCGAGCTTCGCCTCAGCCAGGAGCTTGCCTTGCTCAAAGGTGAGAATGGTGGCGATCTGCTCGACCCGCGCGCGCACCAGATCGGCCGCCTTGCGCAGGATCTTGCTGCGCTCGAAGGCGGAGACGCGTCGCCAGGTGTTGAAGCCGGATCGAGCAGCGGCGATCGCCTTGTCGAGATCGGCCTTTGACGCATGCCCGAGTTTGCCGATGGGCATATTCGTGGATGGATTAATCACGTCCTGGTAATCGCCCGAAGTCGGCTGGGCCCATGCACCGTTGATATAATGCGGGAGCGTATCGAGATATTGTGGCTGCATGGACTAAATCCTGTTCCAGATTTCGGTTTGTTGTGAATTGAGTTGCAAGTCTATTCAGGGGCCAACACACCGAGGTACTGGCGGACATCAGGCTGGCTCGTGAGGTCATCAAAATGAGCATAATTGGTGACGGCTCCACCACTGACGAACAGGAAACGCTCGCAGATCTCCTTGAGGATCGTCAGCTGAAACGTCGCCGTCGGGTGCAGGCAGATGAAAACGAGCCGCTTCTCACTGCGCAGCTTGCGGAAGAAATCCAGCATGAAGCCGATATAGCCATCCTGGGTATTGAACTGCGGTTCGTCGAACAGATGAACGAGCGGATAGGCGCTTGCAGCCTGCTCCATCGTGAAGGACGGCCTGGTCTTTCTGAACTGACGGACCTGATAGGACTGATGGTAATGAATCGCGAGACGATCGCGCTGAAGATAGCGAACGCTTTGCATGTCCTGACCGGCAACCATCACACGCCCTGCCGACGGCACGTTCGATCCCGCGATCATCTCGAATAGCGTGGTCTTGCCGGCGCCGTTTGGCCCCATGACGCCCACAATCTCGGGCTGCATGAAGGCGCGATCCACATGCAGTTGAAACGCGGGCTCCCGGTCAAGCAAGCCGCGGCGATAGATCTTGTTCACGCTCTCCAGCGCAAGTAGCGGCGTCTCGCTCATTACAGCCCTCCCAGAAGCTTGCGCTTGAGTCCGGGATCTGCAGTCAGTGCAGCCGCGTCCCCTGCCCAGGCAACATGTCCCTGCGAAAGCACAACAACCCGATCGGCGACGCCCAGCGCGACATCGGCATTCTGTTCGACCACGATACTGGCAATGCCGGCCTGCCTGAGGCGCCGGATGACAGCCATCACGTCGTCGACGATTTTCGGTGCAAGGCCCTGGCTCGGCTCGTCGAACAGCACGAGACCGGGTGAACCGAGCAACGCGCGGGCGATGGCCACCATCTGCATCTCGCCGCCGGACAAAGTCTCGGCCTCACGCGCCATCAGATATTTGAGCGGTGTGAAAATCTCGGTGACTTCTCCGAGAGACCATCCTCGAAAAGTCGTGCGCTTTTCGCCCAACGACAGATTTTTCGCCACGGTGAGTGTCGGACAGAGGCGACGGTCGTCCGGCACCCAGCCGATGCCCGCACATGCGATATGATGCGTCGCGCTGGCCGCGATCGATTTTCCCTGAAAACGGATGTCGCCCCGGCGCGCGCGCGTGAGACCTAGGATGGAGCGAAGCACCGTGGTTTTGCCCGCTCCGTTGGCGCCGAGCAGGGCAAGCACCTCGCCTGCGCGCACGGACAACGAGACCGAAAACAGCGCCTGCGTCTCGCCATAGAAAGAATCGATACTGGATACATCGAGCATCAGTTGAGCCGCCCCAGGTTGGAAGCCTCGACCCAGGGATTCGTCTTGAGCGCGGCCGGCGCGCCGCGCGCGATCACCTGCCCCCAATGAATGACGGATATCTCATCGGCCAGCGAGAACAGGAATTCCATATCATGTTCGATGATGACGATGGTCAGATCGCCTTTGAGCTGAAGGATAAGATCGGCAAGTCGGGCGCGCCCGTCGCTACCCAGACCCGCGGTCGGTTCATCGAGAAAAAGCAGCTTAGGACGACAGGCCAGCGCGACGCCGATTTCGAGCGCGCGGCGTGCGCCATAAGAGAGCGACTTGGCTTCATCGTCGGCGCGTCCTGCGAGACCCACCTTTTCGAGAATGCCGTGAGCTTCGTCGACCAGCGCGGTGTCGGCATATGCCTGAGCAATCATGTCATGTCCGCGCCGGCGCGTAGCCGGAAGCGCAATGGCTATGTTCTCGAACACCGTGAACTCGTCGAACAGGTTCATCAGCTGGAACGACCTTGCGATGCCGAGCCGTGCGATATCCTGGGGACTTTTCCCGGTGATGTCGTCTCCCTGCCACAATACCTGCCCGCGATTGGGCTTGTAGCGGCCGGTCAGCACGTTGAAACAGGTCGTCTTGCCGGCGCCGTTCGGCCCCATGATGCCGGACAACTGGCCGGCTTCAAATGCAAGCGAGACGCTCTCGAGCACGACGCGATCGCCGAATCGCAGATGCAGATCTTTGGCTTCAAACAGTGGCATGGCTCACCTCGCCTGCGATTGCGGTGCGGCGGCAGGGCGCGGAACGATCTTGTCTCGTCCGTTCATGACGCCGGCAAATATGCCGGCGATCCCCTCCGGCTTGAAAAGCACGAGGACAACAAACGACAGGCCGAACCACAGCATCCACCCTGTGGTGAATGATCCGATGACGTCGCGTGCAAGAAAGAAGGCCACGGCACCGATGACGGGCCCCCAGAACGAGACAAGTCCGCCGCCCACCAGTGTCATCATGACGACATAGCCGGAATAGTGCAGGCTCATCACGTCCGGGAAGGCGGAAGTCTGTGCCATCGCGAATAATCCGCCCGCGAGTCCGGATAAGGTCGTGGATACAACCAGGACTGCCGCCTTGTAGCGCCAGACGTCGTAGCCGACGAAACGAGCACGTGTTTCGTTCTGCTTTATGGCCTTAACCACCCGCCCAAAGGGGGAATGCACGAGCCGCCACAGCAGGAACGAGACGACAGCGAAGACCGCGAGCACGAAGTAATACAGCGCTATGTTGCTGCCGAGGTTGAACGTGGTGATGCCAAGCGAGGCGGGTAGCCTCTCAATCTTGAGCAAGCCATCTTCGCCCCCAGTTATGCGGTGCGCCTTGATCGCGATGAACCAGAAGATTTGCCCGAAAGCGATGGTCATCAACGCGTAATAGATGCCTCGCCTGTGCGAGATGAAGAGCGCCACAAAAGCGCCCGCTATTGCGGCTGCACCTGCCGCAACCGCAAGACAGACCCACAGGTTCGGCACGATGTTCGATTGCGCCAGACCGAATGCGTAGGCACCAATCCCGAAAAATGCGCCATGCCCGAACGACGGCAATCCCGCATGACCCAGGACCAGATTGTAGGCCAGAGCATAAAGCGCAAAGATCAGGATCTCGACCCCGAGATACTGATAGAGACCGACTCGCTCGATCCAGAACGGAACGGTTGCGAACAGGATCCACGTAACGAGCATCGCGGGCGTGAAGCTGGGAACCGTACGGGCTGCCGCCATATCAAGCCTCCAACACACTTTTCTTGCCGAACAGGCCTCGTGCGCGGAACGTCACGACGACAATTAACAACAGATACATGGACAGCATCGACCATTCGGAGGCATAGGCACCGGACAGCCCGACCACCATGCCGACCAGGAGCCCGCCCAACGCAGCCCCCCAGAAGCTTCCGACGCCACCGAGCACGATAATGAGGAATGCCGGCACAACGGCATCGACTCCCATATGCGGCCGGATTCCCCAAAGCGGCGCCATGATCACACCGGCGAAAGCCGCGAGCATCGTGCCAAGGACGAACACCCAAACCCGCAGCCGCGTCAGATCGATGCCGAGTGCCTGGACGATTTCGCTGTCATGGGCGCCAGCCTTGACCATCGCACCGAAGCGCGTGCGTTCGACGATGAACCAGACGGCTCCCATGGCCATGATCGCCATGCCGGCCGCCCAGAAGCGATAGGTCGACCAGATCAGATCGAGCATGATGAAGCCGCCGGACATGTCACGCGGTACCGGCATCATGTAGTCGCGCGTGCCCCACACCACGCGGATTAACTCTTCCAGCACCATAGCAACACCGAAGGTGAGCAGAAGCCCATAGAGCGGATCGCGCCCATAGGTGCGGCGCATCAGTCGCTCAAGCACAAGACCAAAGGGCGCAACCAGGATCGGAGCCACCACAACTGCTGCGGCAAACCGCAAGCCAAGCGGCACGCCCGCCCACGCGGTCAGGACATCCTGCGGCAACGGTAGCTTCGCCCGGCAAATGGCGTAGGCGAAGTACGCCCCGAGAGCGAATAACGAGCCATGAGCAAGGTTGATCTGCTCCATCAATCCAAGGATCAGCATGAAGCCAAGTGCAATCAGGGAAAATAGCAAGCCGAGCGCTATACCGTTCAGCAAATGCGGAAGGAGATTGAGAAGCGACATAAGCGTTCATCTATTCCAATGAGCGAGCACGAGCGCCCGGAACGTGCTCCGGGCGCTCACGCCTGGGCCTTATGTGTCGAAGACCGGAACGTCGGCGAGCGCCTTCATCTTGCATTTTTCCAGCGAGGCATCGTCCACCGCCGTTTCGGGCCTGGTCCAGCTGATGACCTCATACAGATCCGTCTTGTCGGCGGGTTTTGCATTGCGGCGGGCAAGATAGATCGTCTGCTGCACTTGATGCGTCGCAGGATCGATATACGCATCGAAATGCTGCATGCGGTCGGCAGCGAGCATCTTGTGCCCTTCCAACTGCTTGATCACAGCGTGATTGCTGGTCGTACCGGCGCGCTCGATGGCGCGCAGCAATTCGCGTGTCGCGATGTAGCCGTTGTAGGAGACATTCCCGGGCACCGGAATCGGCGACTGCGGATAGGTCGCTTGCCAGCGTTTGACGAATTCGGCAACGCCGGGGAGCGGCAAAAGATGATACCAGTTGGTACCGAAGACGCCGAACAGCGTATCTTCCGCGCCCCAGATATCGGGCCAGTCCTGCTGATTGTTCACCCAGGCCGTTTTCTCTTCCAGCTTCAGTGCACTGATCTGCTGACGTAGCGCCTTCATGTCGTCGCCGCCGACGGCCATCGCGACCACATCAGGCTTGGCCTGCTGCACCTTGAGGAGATAGGAGGTGAAGTCGCGGGTGTTCTGCGGGATCAGCAGATTATCGATGATCTGTCCACCGGACTTCTCGACCTCGGCTTTGGTCGCGGCCGATGTCGTATGCCCCCACACATAATCGTTGGTCAGCAATAGCCACTTCTTGCCGATCTTCTGAACCGCGTTCTGGACAGCGGCCTTGGAAAAATTGGTTCCGTTCCCATCCCAGACAAATTTGATGCGCGAGCAGTTCTCGCCTGCTTCGCTTGGCGCCGACGAGTTGGTGTTGAAATAGATGGTGCCGTATTTATTCGCGACTTGCGTGATGGCATTGGCGACGCCCGAATGCACGGCGCCGATCAGGAAGCCACACTGCTCCTGCGTAATGAAACGCTCCGCGATGCGCGTCCCTGTCGCCGCGTTGGTTTCGGTGTCGGCCGTCGTCCATTCGATCTTGCGACCGAGAACGCCGCCTTTCGCGTTGAACTCATCAATGGCGAGGCGGATGCCGCGCATATCGTCCTGCCCGCTATTGCCATATTGGCCGCTGGCATCGCAGGTGAGCCCCAACTTGATTGGCTTCTTTTCTCCCTGCGCCAGAACACGTGTGTGCTGCCATGGACCGAAAAATGTCGCTGTGGCAGACAGCAAGCCGCCCTTCACGAGGGCACGCCGGGACAGCCCGGACGTATCGCTACGTCGCTTCATTGTTTCCTCCTGGAACTCGGCGGCTCTTTTATTGTCCGCGCATCGTATGGCCTTAGAATAAACATTCCACGAACCATGTAAAGTGGAATATACAAGTCAGAGAAACCGATGACCGCAAATACGAGCCAACCGCATGTCCACTAAAGCCAAAGCCGCCCAGCACGGCACTTATGAAAACCTCCGTCACGAGATCGCGCGCCAACATCCGGATTTTTCAGATCGTCTCCGGGTGATCGCTGAGTTTGCACTCGAACATCCCACCGAGATGGCGCTCGGGACCGTGGCGGAAGTTTCACAGCGTGCGAAGGTGCAGCCGTCCGCCATTGTGAGATTTGCGCGCGCACTGGGCTATGGCGGCTTCACGGAATTGCAACAGGTGTTCCGTTCAAGGCTCGTCGCCAGCGTGCCACCGAGCTACAAGGAGCGCATCACCGGGCTGCGACGCGATGGCCGCTTTCAGGGTGCGAACAATCCACAGGCGGTTCTGACCCGCTTCGCGTCAGAAGGCATGGTCTCGTTAGAAAGCCTGCAGGACCGCGTCAGGCAGGCAGATCTTGCGCGCGCGATCGAACTGCTCGGCGCCGCAGAGACGATCTATGTCCTGGGCCTCGGCGGCTCTTTCCCGGTCGCAGCGCATCTGACCTATGTTCTGCGCAAACTTGGGCGCCGCGTCGTTATCCTCGACGGACTTGGCAGCGCGCTTGGCGACCAGGCCGCCTCGGCGACCCCTGCCGATGCGCTCGTTGCCATCAGCTTCAGGGTCTACAATCCCGACACAGCGCGACTGTTTCCGGAACTCGTAGCCCGCCGCTTGCCTGTTATCTCGATCACGGACAGCTTGCTCAGCCCGATTGTCGAGGGCGCCAGCGTCGTCTTCGAAATTCCGGACATGCCGGAAGCCGCACTCCGCACGATGGTTGCTCCCATGTGTCTCGCCCAGACACTGGCCGTCGGTCTCACGCTTACACTCGACTGAAGACAACTCTCATTAACTGACAGGATGAAGCCATGTCCGCTCGTATGCTGGAAGGCCAGGTCGCACTCGTCACGGGTGCAGGTCGCGGGCTTGGCCGCGCCTTTGCCGAACGTCTCGCAGCCCTCGGTTGCCATATCGCGATTCACGGCATGCGCGAGCACGGTCCTTCCGAATTTGGTGGCACCGAGACGCTTACGGATGTCGCTCGATCGATAGCGGACAAACATGACGTCCGCACTTTCAAGGTGCTCGGCGATCTTACTATATCGGAGGACATCGAGCGGGTCATTCAAGTCACCGAGACCAGTCTCGGCCCCATCGATATCCTCGTACACAATGCCGGCGGCGACATCGCGGCTGCAGGCGGAAAGCCAAACCCGAACGATGTCGTGAGTATCAAGGCAGAGGATGTGCGGGCCGTCATCGACCGTAATCTTCTAAGCACAATCTTCGTCTGCCAGCAGGTGGCGCGGGGCATGATGAACCGGCGCCGGGGACGCATTATCAACATCGGCTCAGTCGCGGCATTCAAAGGGCGCACGAATTCATCGATCTACGCAACGGCAAAAGCCGGCGCGATGCATTTTACGCGGTGTCTCGCCGACCAGATGCGGACCTGTGATGTCACCGTCAACACGATCGCCCCCGGCGACACACGCACGGAACGGTTTATGGCAACACGCACCGTCGATCCGGCGCGGCTGATTCAGGAAGGGTCGCTCGACCGGATTGCCACCATAGACGAGGTTGCGCGCGTCATTGAGTTATTTGCCGGACCTATGGGAGCGTTCGTATCGGGGCAGGTCCTTCGCGTCGACGGCGGCAGCCAGCTCTGGCCGGCATGAGCCTCAAACTCCCAATTCAGTGACCATTTGGAATGCAGGAACCGAATCCTCTTCGTTGTTATTTGCAAGCCGCTGCGCAATCTCGCCATGAAACCTGCGGCTCCTTTTTCACCAGAGTCCGCTTAGCGCCAGAAGCCGACATTCAGAGATTCTGCCTACTCTCCGCCAAGCCCCAGCCGGTTTGGCATGCGCTTCTCAATGTTGAACTTGAGCAGGGCCGCGGAGCGGAAAATGCCGTGGGCGAATTTGCCGTAAGGCAGCGTCAGGAACAGCGCCATTACGGTGCCGAGATGGATCGCGAGCCACAGCGCCATGAAGCGGGTATCGCGCAGCAGCAGCAGCGCGAAGCCGGTGGCGCTGACTAGCAGCAGCAGCATGATGAAGCCGCGGTCCATGGCGTTCTGTTTGACGTCGGCGCGCAGCGCATCGCGCTTCAGGTTCAGCCACAGCAGGCCGGCCGGCCCGACGATCAGGCCGGTGCCGCCGAGTGAGCCGAGAATCACCGGCGCGCTGGTGAAGGCATAGGGTGCGTGCAGATTCCACAGATAGTGATAGAGCGTCGCCACGCAGGTCGCCGCGAAGCACAGCAGGAAGCCATAGAGCGTGAAATGGTGGAAGCGCCGCCGCCACGGCGTGAAGGCATCATCGTCCTCGTTGCAGCCCTCGCCATGGCCGCCGCCGAGATACTTCAGCCGCGCGACGTCGTGGACGGCTTCGGCCACCGCAGGAACGCGCGCCTGCGCGGCCGCCTTGATGTCGGCGGGATTGCCGTCCTTCGTCGGCGAGACCTCGCGCCAGAATTTGACCACGCCGATGGCGAGCGCCAGCATTGCGAACAGGAACACAGTGCCGAACAACAGCGCCAGGAAGTTGTGTGGGAAGATCGCATAGAACTGGCCCGCCAGCGGCTCATGGATAAGCCGGCCGTTCATCGCAACAGCAAGGATCATGAACAGCGCCAGACCACCCGACAGCGCGAACGCCACCGTCAGCCCGGCGCGCTCGTAGAGCCGGCCGAACGCGCGCGGCCACGCATAGTCCTGATAGGTGCGCACCCGCACCTTCGCCATCGCCTGCGGAACATTGACTGCAAACTCATGCGGCGGCGCATATTGGCACGCATAAAGGCACGAGCCGCAGTTGTGACAGAGATTCGCAAGGTAATGCGTATCGGCCGCGTTGAATTCGAGCCGACGCGTCATCGCCGGGAAGACGGCGCAGAATCCTTCGCAATAACGGCATGCGTTGCAGATCTGCATGACGCGGGCGATCTCCGCCTCGCCCACAGTCATCGCATCGGCAAAGTTCACGCCGCCTTCGCAGGCGCCGCCGGCGACGGGCGCTTCCAACTCAGTGACCGGCGGCATAGCGAAGCTCCTCTTGGAATGTCGGGTGGCGATGCCCGGTCGCAGCCGCCGCATTGACACCGGCGATGCGGCCGAACGCGGTGCCGATGCTCATGCCGACACCGGCGGTATAGCCCTTGCCGAGCACATTGCCGGCCACCATCTCGCCGGCGGCAAACAGGTTGCTGCTCGCAACGCCGTTGAAGCGGCAGGCCGCCGTCGCATCGGTCTTCATGCCGAGATAAGTGAAAGTGATGCCGGGTTTGAGCGGATAGGCGTAGAACGGCGGCGTGTCGATCACCCGCGCCCAGTGGGTCTTTGCGGGCGTGAGCCCGTCGGTACGGCAATCATCCAATGCGGTGTGATCGAACGTGCCGGGACGGCAGGCCGCATTATAGGCTGACAGCGTCTCGACGAAGATCGCGGGATCGACGCCGATCTTCGTGGCAAGTTCGTCCAGCGTATTGGCCTTGGTGCCATCGAACACCGGCGGCATGAAGCGACCGACCGCCTTCTGGTCGATGATCGACCACGCGGTCTGGCCCGGCTGTTGCGCGACAAGACGGCCCCAGATCGCATAGCGCTTCGGCCAGAAATCCTCGCCCTCGTCATAGAAGCGCTTGGCTTCGCGATTGACGACGACACCGAGCGAGACGCAATCGATGCGCGTGCAGATGCCGCCGTCATAGAGCGGCGCGCGCGCGTCGATGGCGACGCAATGCGCCTGGGTCGGATCTCCGATGCTGTCGGCACCGGCATCGATCATGAACTTGAGCAACACACCCTGATTGAAGCGAGTGCCGCGGATCAAGAAGTTCTCCGCGGTCCATTCGCCGCGCTCATTCTGGCCCCAGGCTTCACGCTGCCATTCCAGATTGGACTCGAAGCCGCCGCAGCCGAGCACACAGCTTTTTGCAGTGATGCGCTCGCCGGACTCGGTAATGGCAGCTATAAACTGGCCATCCTTCAGCTCGAGACTCTTCACAGGCGTGTCGTAACGGATTGCGACCCCGAGGGCCTCGGCTGATCGGTAATAGGCATTCACCAGCGCCTTGCCGCCGCCCATGAAGAACGCATTGGTACGCGCCACATGCAGCGCACCGGATAAAGGTGGCTGGAAATGCACGCCGTGCTTGCGCATCCATGGCCGGCAGCGCGACGAATGGCGGATCACCATCCGCGCCAGTGGCTCGTCAGTCAGGCCGCCTGTGACCTTCAAGAGATCCTGCCAATACTCTTCCTCGGGATAGGCCTCGACCAGCACGTCCTGCGGATCGTCATGCATGCAGCGCAGGTTGCGCACATGCATCGAATTGCCGCCGCGCCACGCCTGTGGCGCGGATTCCAGCATCAGCACCGATGCGCCTGCCTCGCGCGCCATTAGCGCCGAGCACAAAGCTGCATTGCCGCCACCGATGACGAGCACGTCCGATGGGGATGAAGATGTTGCCATGGATCAGGCCATTCCTGCGCAGCTTCGCGCCCCGTGTAAAATTGTCAGCGTCGATAGGCCGGCCATTCGCCACCCAGATTCATTGTGAGCTTTTTGGCAATGGGGCCCAGTACGCGTTTCATCTCGGCGATCTCTGCTGCGCCGAAGCGCTCGCGCGGCCCCGACAGCGAGATCACGCCGACGAGCATGCCGCGCGGGCCGAACACAGGTGCAGCCACCGCCGCGCAGCTCGGATCGCGTTCGCCGAGCGAGACATCAAAACCAGTGGCGCGAATGGCGTCATAGCGTTTTCCGGTGCTGCCGGCGTAAGCGAGAATGATGTGTCCGGCCGCGCCGCGCAGTAGTGCATAGCTGTGACCGGCCTCGACGCGGTCGAGCGTCGCGTGACGCGAATTCACCCGAAACAGGCAGACGCGGTTGTCGGCATCCTGCCGCACATGGAACGAGGCGCTCTCGGTGCCGCGATCGACCAGCTCCTGCAACGCCGGCACCACATGATGGCCGAGCGCATTCTTGCGGGTGAAAGCGACGCCAAGGCGAAATGCGGTCGGCCCGAGGTCGTAGCTACCATCCGGCAGCCGCGTGACATAACCGGTCGGGATCAGCGAGCTCAAAAGGCGCAGGATGGTGCTCTTGTAGAAGCCGGTACGAACAGCGAGTTCGGCCAGCATCATCGGTTGGTCAGCGGTTTCGAGCGCCGCCACAATGGACAAAGCCCGCTCGACGGCTGCGACGCCCTCGCCGGCTTCTCGCACCGGGACGTCCGTCGTTGCAGGTTTGGTCGCAGGCTTCTTCATGGGAGCTTCCGATCAGGCCGTACGCGACGCCTTGATGACGCGCGCCAAAACCGGCCAGTAGAGGTCGCCATCACCGGCGTCAATCGCCTCGCCCAGGATCTTGTCGGCAAGTTCCGCGCCTTGCAGCTTGATGTTCACCGACTTGGCAAGATCGAGCGCGTAGGAGATGTCCTTGCGAGCATATTCAGTCGAGAAGGCCCGCTCCGGGAAGGTGTCGGGCAGCATCGCCTTCATGCCGTGATTGCGCAGCGCAAAGCTGTCAGCCGAGCCCTTGGCGAGCGTCTCGAACACCAGCTTGGGATCGAGCCCGGCCCGTTTGGCCGTTTCCAGCGCCTCGCCGAGCGCGACGACGGTTTCCATCAGCACCATATTGTTGAGGATCTTGACCACCTGGCCGGCGCCGATATCGCCGCAATGGGTGATGTCGGTGGCGAAAGTGGCGATCAGGGGCTGCAGCTTGGCGAAGATCGCCGCGCTGGCGCCGACCATGACGCTCAGCGTGCCCTCTTCCGCGGCCTGTCGCGTCCGCGCGATCGGCGCATCGGCATAGGCCGCGCCCCTGGCGGCGAAGCGCTCGGCGAGTTCGCGGCTGGCTTCGACCGGCGAGGTGCCGAGATCGACGACGGTGTGGCGCGCACCGGCACGCGCGAGCAGCCCGTCATCGCCCTCGCACACGGCCTGCACATGCTTGCCGCTGGGCAGCGCCATGAAGATGACGTCGCACTGCTTGGCGAGTTCGGCCAGCGAGTTTGCGCGCTTGACGCCTGCTTCCGCGAGACGCTGCAGCGGCGCATCGGCGCGGTCGAAGCCGAAAACCGGCACGCCCGACTTGCGGGCCAGATTGCGGCACATCGGCTCGCCCATCACGCCAAGACCGATAAAACCAATGGCAGTCACCATGCCGGACTCCTTCGTCTTCATTCCAAGAGAGATCGAGAAGCGGGCGCAGCCAGGGCTGCACCCGCGATGTCGTGGTTCGCCTAGCCCTTGACCAGCGGGCAGTTGCCTTCGCTCATCGGCCGGAACGCCTGTTCGCCGGGTGACGTCGTGATGACCTTGTAGTAATCGAACTTGTACTTCGATTCTTCCGGCTTCTTCACCTGCACCAGATACATGTTGTGCAACACGCGGCCATCGGGACGCACAGTGACGTTCTTGTTGTACATGTCGTTGACCTTCATCTCGTGCATCATCTTGGCGACCACGGCCGGGTCCTTGGTGCCCGCGGCCTTCACGGCGGCGAGATAGTGATGCACGCCGCTATACACACCGGCCTGCACCATGCTGGGGACCCTGTTGTTGGTCATCGCGAAATAGCGCTTTGTCCAGGCGCGGGTCTCGTCATTGAGGTCCCAGTAGAACGAGGTCGTGACCTGAAGGCCCTGCGTCGCCTTGAGACCGAGCGCATTGACGTCGGTGATGAACACGAGGAGACCAGCAAGCTGCTGGCCGCTCTCGACGATGCCGAACTCGCCGGCCTGCTTGATCGCGGTCTGCACGTCGGCCCCCGAGGTGGCGAGACCGACGACCTTGGCCTTGGAGCCCTGCGCTTGCAGCAGGAACGAGGCCATGTCGGTGGTCCCCAGCGGATGTGCGGAGGAACCGATCACCTTGCCGCCGGCGCCCTCGATGAACTTCGTCGCATCACGCTGCAAGGCATGGCCGAAAGCATAGTCGGCCGAGATGAAGTACCAGGTGTTGCCACCGGCCTTGGTGATGGCCTCAGAGGTCAGCTTCGACAGCGCATAGGTGTCGTAGTTGAAATGGAAGCTCACCGGCGAGCAGGCCTTGCCGGTGAAGTCCGACGATCCCGGGCCGCTGATGGTGAAGATCTTGCCCTTCTGCTTTGCCACTTCGAGGATGGCGAAGCCGGCCGACGATGCGGCACCGTCGGCGATCATGTCGACGTTTTCGGTATCGAACCAGCGGCGCGCGGTGGCCGCAGCGACGTCCGGCTTGTTCTGGTGATCGGCGGTGACCACCTCGATCTTCTGCCCGAGAATCTCGCCGCCGAAATCCTCGGCCGCGAGCTTGGCAGCCGCCACCGAGCCGACGCCGCCATTGTCGGCGAACACGCCTGACTGGTCGTTCAGCACGCCGATCTTGATGGTCTCGGCAGCGCTGGCGACCTGCGCCGACAGCAAGAGTGCGGCGGATAGATAAAGACTTTTCGTGAATGCCCTGGTTGTCATGTGATGCCCTCTCCTCAGATTTTCTGTTATTGTTGGATTTTCTCAAGCACCGGCGCGATGTAACGCCGGAATTGCGCGGGATTCTCGCTCATCGGGAAATGGCCCAGCTGCTCCATTACGGTGACTTCCGCGCCCGCGATGCCGGAGGCCGTTCGCACGGTGTCTTCGGGCATGCAGGAGAAGTCGTACTCGCCGGTGAGCAGATAGAGCGGACAGATCTTGGTATCGATCGCCTTGGTGCGACCGCGCAGGTCGCCGTCGACGCGATAGAAATACAGATCGCCCTTGAACACGCCGGGGCCGCCCTGCTTGTAGGCCCACAGGGTCTCCATCCGCGCCTCCGCAGGAGACTGCGGCGCAACGAGACCGGATACCAGCGCGGCACAGACTTCGCCGCCATGGATATCCGGCCGATTAAGCCAGGTGGTGTCGTACCACGGCGCCTGGAAGTCCGCGGCTTCGAGGCCGATCAGGGCGCGGAATTCGCTGGCGTGATCGATGGCGAGATTGAGCACGATCCGGCCGCCGATCGAACAGCCCATCACGACGGGCTTGTCGAGATCGAGCGCCGCACTGAATGCGCGGATCGTCTGCGTATAGCGCGCGGTGGTGAGCTGATATTCGCTGCCGTCCCAATTCGCTGGCGGATTCGACTTGCCATGCCAGGGCATGTCGAAGGCAATGATGCGGAAGTGTTTGGTGAACTGTTCATCCGCAAGGAGATAGCGCCATTGCCGGTTGTCCGAGCCGGCGGTGTGCAGGCAGACCAGCGGAATGCCTTGGCCGGCTTCCTCGAAATAGATCCGGTGCGTGGTGCCGTCGATATCGACATGCACGTAACGCCCGATCATGGGTTCGATATATCCGGTCATGATGCAGCTCCCGACTTGCGCGGCAGTGCCAGCAGATCCTTGAAATACTGCAAATTGGTCATGAAGGGCTTGATGTCACCTTCGAGCTTGGCTTCGCCGCGCTTGGTCAGCGACAGAAGATCGTGCCACCCCGCCTTCGGCATCGGCTGCCAGAATGCGGTCCAGGCGTCAGGCGTCGCGCGATAGCCGAAAGTCCACGACCGCATCAGCACCGGCGCCGACACCATGTCGATGATGCGGCCGGCGCGAATGGCTACGTGGAACGCCTGCGTGGTCGAACCGAGCAGACAATCGACGTCGAGGAAGCGCCCGCGCTGGATCAGCGCAGCGTCGCGTTCGAGCAACGCCGGAATTTGCGAGAATGCCTCGCTGACCGGATCAGATCTTTTCAAGACCGGACTCCTTGATGATGCGGCCCCACAGTTCCGTCTGCTTGCTAACGTGGTCGGCAAGACCTTCCGGCGTGCTGGTATCCGGCTCGAGACCGATATCGGCGAAGAATTTTTTCGCCTCGTCGGTCGCCATGACCTGCAGGAAAGCCTTGTTGAGCTTCTGCACGATGTCGGCCGGCACATTCTTCGGCGCGAACAATCCGCTCCAGGCAGCGAAGTCGTAGCCGGGCAGACCGACCGTGGCCATCGGTGCCACCTCCGGTAGCGACGCGACCTTCTGCGGTGTCGTCACGCCGAGCGCGCGGAGGCTGCCATTGTTGATGAACTCACGCGTCACGGCCACGTCGGTAATGATGAATTCGATGCGGCCTCCGAGCAGATCGGTGATCGCCTGCGGCGTGCCGGGATAGGAGATGCGTACCGCGTCGATGCTCGCCATGGATCTCACGAGCTGCGCCGCCGCCATACTGCCGGTATTGCCGCTGCCATAGCTCAGCTTGCCTGGATTGGCCTTGGCGTAAGCGATGAATTCCTTGAGGTCCTTCGCCGGAAAATCCTTGGCAACCACCATCACCAGTGGATTGCGCGTCAACCGCGCGATTGGCGTGAAGTCGGCGACGGGATCGAATGGCATCTTGTTGTAGAGATGCACATTGGCCGAATGGGTCGAATTGGTCGCGAGATACAGCGTATAGCCGTCGCCCGGCGCGCGCGCGACTTCGGCCGCGCCGATATTGGCATTGGCGCCCGGCTTGTTGTCGACGAGGATCTTCTGGCCCAGCACTGCGCCGACTTTTTCGGCGAGGAAGCGCGCTTCCACGTCGGTGGCGCTCCCGGCCGGGAACGGCACCAGCAACCGGATCATCTTGCTCGGATAGGCGTCCTGCGCCTGCGCCGGTGTGAACACCGCTGTCGTCACCGCCAGCATGCCTGCCATCGCGACGCGCCGCGTGAGCGACCACGCCGCAGCCCACTGCTCTCTCATGTTTCAACTCCCAATCGATATTCTTGATGATTTTGTTGTTCAGCGCGCCCGACGCATGATCACCGACACGCAAGTGGCGCGCGCCGCGGCATCTGCCGCTGCGTTCACCGCCATCTCGTGGCATCCAATCGTACGCATCTTCGATCTCATCCAATTGCAGCACGTTCTGTCTGACAGAACAGTTGTTCTATTATATCAACATATGATTGGATGCCGCGCAAGTGAGGCGGAGTCAACCGCTTCCGACGACCAAGAAAGTGGACTTCGACATGGCCTATCCCAACATCGAGCTTTACGTGGACGGACAGTGGCGCCGGGCTCCCGGCGCACCGATCATCAATCCCGCCGATGAGAGCGTGCTCGGCACCGTGCCGCACGCGACCAGAGCCGATCTCGATGACGCACTGGATGCGGCGGTGCGCGGCTTCAATGTCTGGCGCAAGACGGCACCGAACGGGCGCGCGCAAATCATTCTGAAGGCTGCGGCGTTAATCCGCTCGCGCGTCGACGAGATGGCGACGGCGATGGTGCTCGAACAAGGCAAGCCGCTCGATCAGGCGAAGCTCGAAATCCTGCGCGGCTGCGAGATCATCGAATGGGATGCAACCGAAGGCATGCGCATGTATGGCCGCGTGATCCCGGCCGGTCCCGGTCTGCAACACACCGTGTATCGCCAGCCGATCGGCCCCGTTGCAGCATTCTCGCCGTGGAATTTCCCAATGAGCTCACCGGCGCGCAAGGTTGCCGGCGCGCTGGCGTCCGGCTGCTCGATCATCCTGAAAGCATCGGAAGAAACCCCGGCCGGCGCGGTGCAGCTGGTGCGCGCGTTCCATGATGCAGGCCTGCCCGCGGGCGTGCTCAATCTGGTGTTCGGCGATCCCGCCGAAATCTCCGGCTATCTGGTGCCGCATCAGGCGATCCGGCTTATCACCTTCACCGGCTCGGTGCCAGTCGGCAAACATCTGGCCGCCATGGCCGGTCAGCACATGAAGCCGGCGATCATGGAGCTCGGCGGCCACGGCCCGGTCATCATCTGCGACGACGCCGATCCGGTGACTACCGCAGCAGCATCGGTCGTCACCAAGTCGCGCAATGCGGGCCAGGTCTGCGTCGCGCCGACGCGCTTCTTCGTGCACGAGAAGAACTACGAGATCTTCGCAAAGAGTCTTGCCGAAGGCGCTGCCAAGCTGAAGATCGGCAACGGCATGGATCCGTCGACCCAACTCGGTCCGCTGGCGAATGGCCGTCGTATCGAGGCGATGGAGCGGCTGGTGTCGGATGCGACGGCGCGCGGAGCCCGCGTACTCGCCGGCGGCCAGCGCGTCGGCAATCGCGGCTATTACTTCCCGCTGACCGTGCTGGCGGACGTGCCGGACGATGCATTGGCGATGAACGAGGAGCCGTTCGGTCCGCTCGCTCTCGTCAATCCGGTGCGCGATCTCGACGAAGGCATCGCCAAGGCCAATGCATTGCCGTTCGGCCTTGCCGCCTATGCCTTCACGAAGTCAGCCGACAACGTGCAGCGGATCTCCAACGACGTGGAAACCGGTAACCTCACCATCAACCACTTCGTCGCATCCACAGCGGAGACGCCGTTCGGCGGCGTCAAGGACTCAGGCTATGGCCGCGAAGGCGGTACCGAGGGCCTCGCCTGCTACACGGTGACGAAGAACGTGTCGCATAAATTTGCGTGAGACATTCGTGGAGGCTGGGAAGCACTCTGGTTCTTCAAACGACTTTTGAAGAACCAGAGTCGCACGGGTGCAATCTACCGACACGATCTGCTCTCGTGCGATTGGTTTAAGCGACGGTACCGCTCCCAAAAATACATCGTCCGCGAAGTGGATCAGTGGCGAGAAGTTGTCATGCAAACGGAAGCTTCGGCGAGCGCCGGGCCTGCGAGTGGGGAAAGGTCACCCCAGCCTGCGCGCCTGAGCTCGCACCGAGATCGTAGACCTGTAGAACGCTACGGCCGCGCGTGCAGGTGACACGCCGGCCGCGGCCATCCTTCCGGATCTTGATGCCTACGCGCCGCCCCCGACGATCGTGGCGCTCGCGACAACCAGATAAAGAAGCAGGTTTAAGAGCATCCACGCCTCCGCACCGCCCCCCAAGCGGAACTTCCGAAAAACTCATCCATGTCCGCTTTGCGCCAGGAGCTGACATTGTCGGTAGCGCGTAACATGGACGCGCGGCACGCCACCTCACTCAAACTATTTCTTACATTCAGAAAATCGCACTGGAGAACCTGCATTGCCAGTTGCGCGGCGCCATGCCCCCGGCGGCAGTCCAGTCGCGGCGGAAAAGACGCGGGTGAAGTGGCTTTGATCGGCAAAGCCACAGGCCAGTGCGACATCGGCCAACGGCGTATCGGTCTTCATCAGAAGACCTCGGGCCTGCTCGACGCGCTGGGACAGTATCCACTGGTGAGGCGCCTTGCCCGTCGCTTTCTTGAAGCCGCGAATGAAATAGCCGCGCGACAAGCCGCAGGCCTGGGCAACATCAGCAACGCGCACATTACTGGCAGCGTTGTTGCTCAGCATTTCGATGGCGAGCGCCAGTTGTGGCCGCGATAACGCCGCGCCTTGCGACGTGGGTTCGAGACTGGTCGCATTGTTGTATCGCTCGATCAGATGAATACCGATCGTCGTTCCAAGCTGGTCGAGGAACAACGGACTCGCCTCGCTACTCTTCTGCAGAAAGGGCTCGACCACGCTGACGAGTCGCAACAAGACCGGATCAGTGTCACCGGCGTGGCACGCTAGGTCGACCGCGCCGCGCCACCCATGCTCCTGCGCCAGTTCGATCAAGAACGGCCGCGACACCTCCATCAGGAGAAAATCGAACGCGCCGCGCAGATCGGCACGATAATCATCCGCTAGGTTTCGGATATAAATCGAGCCTTCCTCGAACTCCTGGCCCGTGGCGTGATGCTCGTGAAAAACACGCCGCCGATGACCACGACCTTGCGAGATGCCGATCAGGAAACCGCGATCGTCGGCTGCGGTCGCGACCTGCCCGAGATGCGGATAGTCGCTCCCTTTGCGGAAAAACTTGATCCCGGCGCCGCGCAGCTCCTGATCCTGGTGGAGTTTGCTGGCGGGACAGCCGAACACATCGATCTTCGATTTCGGCATCGGCGAAACAGGCAACGGTTCAAGCATGTGGACCGGTCCCGCATATGATGCACCATCGGGAATTCGAGTACCCGCCATCATACACCCCCATCGCTGCACGCTGCAGATCGCCCGGACGTTCTCATACGTCCCAACGAACTACCTCAGATTTCAGTTTTGCCACGCACATGGTTGCACATGGCTGCGGCTCAATAATTTCCAGAATGCGGAATTTTATGCGGACAGACAATTGGAGCATGGTGGAGGCTGACTAGACCTTGGTCTAGGCGAGCGACGGCGGCTCATATCCCAACTGGTCGGCCATCCGCACGATGTCAGCGAGCGAGTTCGCCCGCATCTTGCGCATCATCGTGCCGCGATGGAGCTTGATCGTGGCCTCGCTCAGGTCCAGCGCAGCCGCAATCTGCTTGTTCATCAAGCCGGCGGCGACATACGCGAACACCTCGCGCTCCCTGACCGTCAAGGTGTCGAAATCCGCCTTGAGGCCAGCGATTTTCTCGGCCGCCTGCTTCGTCACACGGTCGCGTTTCACGGCCGCCTCAACCGCAGCAAGAAGATCCATCGCGCGAACGGGCTTGGTCAGGAATTCGATGGCGCCGGCCTTCATTGCCCGCACCGACATCGGCACATCGGCAAAGCCACTGATGACGATCACCGGCGTTGTGACATGCAGGGCAGCCAGATCATCGAGAAAATCGAGACCGTTACGACCGGGCAGATGCACATCGAGAACGATACAGCCAAATTTGTCCCGGTCGTCTTTGGCTAGGAACTCCTGCGCCGAGGCAAAGCACTCGACCTGAAGACCGACAGAGCGCAGCATGCCATCCAGGGCCTCGCGAATACCCTTGTCATCGTCAATGACGGCGACAACTGCGGTAACTGGCTCCGAAGTTGCGATCACGGTGTCACCTGCAGCGTACGTGGCGGCAGCGTGAAGCGAAAGCGCGTGCCGGTAGGCACGCGTGGCTCCGCCCAGAGCCTTCCGCCATGGGCATCGATGATGGAACGGCAGATCGACAGCCCCATGCCAATGCCATCCCGTTTGGTCGTGAAGAACGGATTGAAGATCATATCGAGGTGATCGGGATCGATACCCACCCCCGCATCTTCGACGGTGACGCAGACCTCTCCCAACGGATCCATCGCCGACACGACAGTCACACGCCGTTGTTGATTCTCCGATGAATTGATGGCATCGGCCGCGTTGGACACCAGGTTCAACATCACCTGTTGCAACTGCACCCGATCACCACCGATCGATGGCTGGTCGGGCTGAAGATTGACTTCCAGCGCAATCCCCTGCCGCGACAGTTCCGGCTGCACGATGGAGAGGACGCTTTCGATCATATCGTTCAGGGCGAGCTCTTCGAACACCACCGGCGCGTTGCGCGCAATCGCGCGGACGCGCTGGATGATCGCTCCGGCGCGATGCCCCTCCGCGATGGCTCGCTCCGCGGCGGCGCGGGCCTCGCCGACATTGGCCTTCTCGCCCTTGAGCCATTGCACGCAGGCCTCGGCATTCATGACAACGGCCATCAGCGGCTGATTGACTTCATGCGCAATGGACGCGGTGAGCTGCCCCATCGTGGTGATCCGCGACATGCGCGCCAGCTCCGCATGCGCCACCTGAAGCGCCGCCGTGCTCTCGCGCAGCTTGCGGTCGGCGCGGTCCTTGTACAGGGCCATTTCGATCACGGTGCGCAGTTGCAGATCCTCGAACGGCTTGAGCAGATAGCCGAATGGCTCGGCTTGACTGGCGCGCCTGACCGTCTCGTCATCGGCATAGGCCGTGAGGAACACTACCGGAATTTGGCATCTGCCGCGGATCTGTCGGGCGGCATCGATGCCGTCTATATCGCCTTCCAGACGGATGTCCATCAGCACCAGATCGGGGCGATTGCTGATCGCAAGCTCAACGGCCGCCTCGCCGCGGGCCGTCACCCCGATCACGGAATGACCGATCCGGCCGAGTTGCTCGCTGATATCGCGGGCAACGATGCGATCGTCCTCAACCACCATCACGCGAGCGCGCGTTGTCATGGCGCAAGCCTCGCGCTACGGCCAGCCTGGAATGTAAGGGTGCAAGTGGTGCCGCCGGTGCGATCGACAGAGAACGTCCCATGCAACTGCTCGACGAGATCGCGCACCAGCTGCAGACCGAGTGATCTGGTTTCGATGAAGTCGAACTGCTCCGGCATCCCGATGCCGTCATCCGCGACGGTCAGAATACATGTCCCGTTCGCGCTGCGGCCGAACCTGACCTTGATATATCCGCTGCGTTTGCCGGGAAAGGCGTGTTTGAACGCATTGGATACGAGCTCGTTGATGATGAGGCCGCAGGAGACAGCGCGATCCATATCAAGCGTGACGTCATCGCTTTCGGCCGTGATCTCGACGCGAACCCGCCCATAGGCGCGGCGCAGATGCGTGCACAGACTGAGCACATGGGTCTGCATCTGGATCTCAGCGAAGTTGCCGGCGCGATACAGATTTTCATGCACCAGCGCCATCGACCGCACACGGTTGCGGCTATCCGCAAACAGCGCCGCGGTGATCGGGTCGGTGATGCGCGACGCCTGCAGGTTCAGGAGACTACTGATAAGCTGCAGGTTGTTCTTGACGCGGTGATGCACTTCCTTGAGCAGCGCTTCCTTTTCGTTCAGCGATGCTTCCAGTCTTTCCCGTGCAGCGTTTCCGGTTGTGATGTCCATCATCGCGCGGCGGAGCTCGAGCTGGTTCATGATCTGCCGCGCGAGCGCCTGCAGCGTGAAGCGCTGGCGTGTCGACAGACCATCCGGGCGCGGCGTGTGATCCAACACACAAACGGTACCGATCGGCAGTCCGTTCTGTGTTTCCAGCAGCGCGCTGGCATAAAAGCGGAGCCTGGGACCCCCGCTCACCAATGGATTATGCTGGAAGCGTGTATCCGAAGACAGATCGGGGATCACGAAAAGATCCGTCTGGCGGATCGCCTGCGCGCAGATCGAATGATCGAGCGGCAGTTCCCGATCGCCGTGCCCGATACCGGTAAGGGTCCAGTGCCGGTCGCCATCTATCAGATTGATGGCCGCGATCGGCGCATCGCAGATATCCGACGCGATCTGCACGAAGTCTGCGAAATCCACATCAGATGCAGAATCGAGAATATCGTATCGATGCAAGGCCGCGATGCGATCGCGTTCATTCCACATGTCAGGCACTTATGTCGGCATCATCCGAACCATCACGCCAAAACGGGACCGATGGCGGGCGAGCGTGTAACCTATTCCGCCGCGGCACAAAATGAAACCACGCCTCATGGCCTCCGGACGTCCGGTTACCACCCATATTTGAGCTCCAAACCCAGATAATTGCTGTCGTGCCCGCCGGCGTTCCGCACCGTGTCGCCAATGGCGTAATGCACCGCCTCGACGGCTCCGGTCAGGTTGGCGTTGAAGACGTAATCCGCTCGAAGCTGCGAATAGACCCCCGTCCAGCGGCTGCCCTGCCCAGCCGTGCCCGCGACGGCAACGTTGGGCTGAACATAAACGGCATCGGCAACCGTCTGGCGCCACTGCATGCCGAGCCCGGCGGTCACCGTCAGATTGGCAATGGGCTTCACCGTCAGTGTCGGCTTGAGATGGATCAGGTTGGCGTAGCCGGTATAGCCTGCCAGCGAGAAATAGTAGCCGTTCGGGAACAGCGGATTGAACGTAGCGATCGTGTTGTCACCCGCACGCCCGTCACCTGACGCCGCATCCGCCTGCAAGCCGATCCTTGGCGTCCATGCGGCGTTAGAGAATGTGTAACCGGTGCGGCCGCCCAGTGCCCAGGCCTCGATCTCCTTAGGCCCGACATGCCCTGTCTGCCCCATCGCCTCGAGATCCCAATCGAAGCCATTGGCATTACCGGCAAAGCGGACGTCGAAGATGTGCCGCGTCTCTTCGCCCAGGGCGTCGAGATAACGCGCAGACGACCGCTCGAACAGGGAGTAGTAGCCGGAGAGTTCGTTGTCGCCGAACACCTTGCGTTCGATACGCGCAGTGCTGAAGCGGAAATTCTGGCCGGAGAAGTCGTCGAACACATCGCCAAAGCGATATTGCACCGGCTGGCTGACAAAGCCGATGAAACGCCACAACCCGGTCTCGTAATCCGCCCACACCGCATCGAAGGACTGCCGCACATTCGGCCCGTCGCGCGAGGACACAAAGCGTTGCAGATCGAAGGCAAAATCCTGCCGGCCGACGCGCGCCTTGAAGATGCCATCACCCAGCGCACCGCTATAGGCGATAAATGCCAGTCTCAGATCGAGCTGGTTCTGGTCGACCGGCGAGACGCTCGCCTTGTCAATGGTGCGGACATCCTCCAGCTGCGTGAAGATCTGCCAGTTCTCGTTCAGCCGGATGTCGACATGCATCTGCAGCCGTTGCAGCAGATAGGAATCGCCGCGCGTATTGCCGACGCCGAAATTCGGAGCGTCGTTGAACTCAAATCGCTCGCGCAGACTAGCACCTAGCGAGATATAGCTTTTCGGATCGGTGACAAAGAGCGGGATATATTTCAGAGCGTCGAATGGCTCGGTGCGCAACGCCGAAGTGGCGAGCGCAGACCAGTCTTCCTGCCAGCGATTGGTTAGAAGCTTCGGGCGCGCTGGCGTTAGCGCTGAATCGTCCGCATGCGCAGGCGGCAGCAGGACCGCGCTAAAGGCCAGCGCGGTCGCGGCTATCCAAGCCTTACTTGCCGACGGCAGAGTGAATCTCGGCAACATAGCCTCCGGGGAATTTTACCAGCGCTGCGCGGCGCGCATCCGCGACATAGGGCTCGACCAGCACCGTGGCACCGACCGTCTTCGCCTTGGCCAGCGTCTCGTCGAGCGACGGCACTTCATAGCCGGTCAGCTCATGGCCATAAGGATAAGGAAGCACGCCGTCGGTCACCAGCACAGTCATCTTGCCGAACTTCGACGTGATGCGAACCCGACGGTAGGTATCGTTGGGTCGGCCGATCTCGATGCCCGGCGCCTTCGCCGTGTCGGAGACAACGTTGCCTTTCGAGAAAGCGACAAAGCTCTTCACGAACTGATCGGCCCGGCCGGCCGGAACGTAGACGCGGTTTTCCGGGACCGTCTGCAGTTCCGGATAGGACGGCGCCGTCGTGTGCCAATAGAGCTGCATGTTGATGCCGCCCGGCCATTGCACAACGACGTCGCGGCCGATCGGATCGGGAAACGTCTTGACCAGCACGTCGGCGCCCGCGCCTTGCGCGGCTCTGACGGCGGCATCGATATCTGTAACGAGATAGCCGGTGCGCTCATGGCCGAATGGATAGGGAATCGGAGTCTTGAAGCCAAACACCGAGACCGACCCTGCCGGGGTCAGCAGAAGCTGCGACGTCGTGCTGCTCGGCGTCGGCGTCATTGTCGCAACTACCTGTTTGGTGCTCTTGCCACCAAAAGTCGCGATGAAGCTTTCGACAAAGCGATCGACCTCGTCCGGCGCAACATAGACGTGCGTCGTGTCATATTGCGCGCCGACGGCAAAGCCGACCTTCGCCGGCGCCTCGCGCGACCATGCATCTTGCGGCGCGGCCGATAGCAACGCGATGGAAAGAATGGCGGCGGTGAATTTGAACAAACGCATCATGGCAGTCCTTGTGGCGACTAGTGCTGATTGACCAGTTCGGGCTTCGACGTCGGGTTTTTCAGATCCAGCGTCAGAAAATGCCGGACCACGGGGGCGTCGGGCCCGATGTGATATTGCGTCATCTCGCGCTGCACATCGGCATCAGCCTTCGAGACGCGGTGATGCTGCCGCAGATGCTCCGCCCATGATTCCACCAGGAACCATTCGACGATCTTCTCCGGATCGGCGGCATCCTCGGTGATGCCCCAGCCATAAGCGCCATCGCGACGACGCGCTTCGGAGAGGCGCTTGAGCCCGGTGAAGAACGGCGCGCGGTTTTGACGCGCGATTCGATATTCAATCAGGATCAGGACGGGCCCCCGGTCATGTTCGACCTCGTCCGACGTCAGCGGCTCCGGCCAGTAATTGGACGGCGTGAGATCGGCTTCGCCTGTCGGCAGCTTCACCCGGTGCATGATGAAGGCGGCGACGGCGAGACCGCATGCGCTAACCAGCAGCGTCGCCGGCAGGCTCAGCGCTTGGGCCACCGCGCCCCAGCCGAGGCTTCCAGCAGCCATGGCACCGTTGAACACCATCAGATAGACAGCGAGACCGCGACCACGCACCCAGTTCGGCAGCACCGCCTGCGCGACGCCACTGAACGTCGTCAGCGCCGTGATCCACGCAGAACCGAGCAGCAGCAGAACCGGCAGCGCAACCCATTTCGGCGGCGCGAAGGACAGTACAGCCATCACACACGCCGACAACAGCGCGGCGATCAGCAGCAGCGCGTCGGAGTCGAGCTTCGCGCGGAGCCGCGGCAGCACCAGCGCGCCACCGATCGCGCCTGCACCAACCGCACCAAGCAGCACGCCGTAAAAACTGGCATCGCCACCCAGCAGATTACGCGCCACCAGCGGCAGCAGAGCCCAGATCGAGCTGGAGAATGCAAAGAAGATCGTTGCCCGCAGCAGCACGATGTGCAGTTCACGGCTAGAGCGGGTGTAGCGCAATCCGGCCCGGAACGCGCCGAAGAACTTCTCTGACAACACGTCATTCTCGGCCTTGGCGCGTGGCCACCACAGCAGTGCTGCGATGACGAACATGTAGCTGATGACATCGGCGCCATAGGTGACGGCGGCGCCGAATGTCGCCAGCAGGATGCCGCCGGCGGCCGGGCCGATCGAGCGCGAGACATTGATGCCCAGTGAATTCAGCGCGACCGCGCTCTTGATGTCCTGCCGCGGCACGAGCTCCGGCACGATCGCCTGCCATGTCGGCCCGACCAGTGCGGCGCCGATGCCGCCGATGAAGGTCAGCCCGATCAGCAGATTGACCGTCAGCAGCCCGTAATAAGACAGCATCATCAGCGTCGCGCTCACCAAGGCGAGCAGCACCTGCACCGCGATCAGGAATTTGCGGCGATCGAGAATATCGGACAGCACCCCGGCGGGGATCGCAAACAGGAAGATCGGAAGCGTGCCCGCGGCCTGGATCATGGTGACCGCTGCGGGCGCCGCCGACAGGTCTGTGACGAGCCAGGAGCTCGCCACGTCGCGCATGAAGCTGCCGGTATTGCCCATCACCGTCGCGACCCAGATCACCGCGAAGATGGATTGGCGGAATGGCGCGAAGGCGCTGGTTGCCTTGGCCGGCTCGGCGGCTCCGCTCATGGTTTTGCCTTCCTGGCCCGGTCATTAAGGTCATGCCATGCGACGAGCAGGAAGCCGCCGCACAGGCCGATATGTTCGAAAAACGAATTGGCGCTCATAAAGCGCTCTGGCGGAGCCAGCTCCCAGAACCGATTCGCCAGAAATGTCGCCATCAGCGTAAAGCCTGCCAGCGAGAGTGCACCGAGCCAGCGCCACACGCCACCAAGAATCAATAGCGAGGCAACCAGTTCGAGCCCAATCGTCGCCAGCGCGAAGGGCGCCGCCGGCTGCAGTCCGAAATGGTTCATCTCGGCAATCGCCCCCGGAAGGTCGAACGCCTTGACGAGCCCGCCCTGCAGATAGGCCGCACACAGGCAGAGCAAACCCAGCCAATGCATAACGGGTGCCCCGATCACGCGACGTGCGAGATTCGTGATCATACCGCCCAGCACGCGCAGCCGATTGCGCCCCAGAAGCTTTTGAGATCGGCGATGGGCAGCCTGCTGGACCACGCTGTCGCGTGATCGTGGCCGTGCACGCCGCAGGAATTGGCGCAGCCGCAGGTCATCGCCATCTTCTGCGCGACGACCTGTCCATTCGCATCGGGTGCAGCCCATGCGCCGTAGCCGCCGAAGGTGCGTACAGGTGACCAGTCCGGCATCGCCGGCGGCGGCGCATTCTCGTCGAGCTTGGCGAAATCACCGACGGCATAGACAACCTTTCCGCCGACGATTGTCAGCACTGCGCTCGTGTCGGCAATCTCGTTCTCCGCGCAGGAGAAGAAGTCACGATCGGGTACGACGATATCGGCGAGCTGGCCAACCTGGATGCGGCCCTTCTTGCCTTCTTCGTTCGAGAACCACGTTACGTTTTCGGTCCACATGCGCAACGCCGTTTCGCGGTCGAGGCAGTTGCGCTGCGGATAGAGCTGCATGCCGCCGACGGTACGGCCGGTGACCAGCCAGGACAGCGACACCCACGGATTATAGGAGGCCACGCGCGTGGCATCAGTGCCGGCGGAAACCTTGACGCCCTTGGCGAGCATCTTCGACACCGGGGGCGTCGCTTCTGCAGCGCCATGGCCGTAGCGCTCGACGAAATATTCGCCCTGATAGGCCATGCGGTGCTGCACGGCGATGCCGCCACCAAGGGCGGCGATACGGTCGATCGACTGATCCGAAATCGTTTCAGCGTGGTCGAAGAACCAGTTTAGCCCTTCCAGCGGCATCTCCTGATTGACGCGCTCGAACACATCCAGCGCACGGCTGATGGTCTCGTCATAGGTCGCGTGCATACGCCACGGCCATTTGTTCTGGACCAGAACGCGCACAACATCCTCGAGCTCGCCTTCCATTTCCGGCTCCATATCCGGGCGCGGCTGGCGGAAATCCTCGAAATCGGCAGCAGAGAACACCAGCATTTCGCCAGCGCCGTTATGGCGGAAATAGTCGTCGCCCTGCTTGTATTTGGACGTCTTGGTCCAGTTCAGGAAGTCGTCCTTCTCGCCCTTCGGCTTTTGGGTGAAGAGGTTATAGGCGAGACGGATCGTCAACTGATTCTCGTCATGCAGCTTCTGGATGACGGCATAATCCTCGGGATAGTTCTGGAAACCGCCGCCGGCATCGATGGCGCCGGTGACACCGAGGCGGTTGAGCTCGCGCATGAAATGGCGGGTGGAGTTGACCTGATAGTCGAATGGCAGCTTCGGCCCCTTGGCCAGCGTCGCATAGAGAATGCCGGCATTGGGCTTGGCCAGCAGCAGCCCGTTCGGATTGCCGTTAGCGTCGCGAATGATCTCACCGCCTGGCGGGTTTGGCGTGTCCTTCGTATAGCCGACGGCGCGCAGCGCGGCGCCATTGAGCAGTGCGCGATCATAGAGATGCAGCAGGAATACCGGTGTATCCGGCGCGACGGCATTCAACTCATCGATTGTCGGCAACCGCTTCTCGACGAACTGATGCTCGGTGAAGCCACCGACAACGCGCACCCATTGCGGCGGCGGGGTGATGGCGACCTGACGTTTCAGCATGTTCATGGCGTCGGAAAGCGAGCGCACGCCATCCCAGCGTAGCTCCATGTTGAAGTTCAGGCCGCCGCGAATGATGTGCAAGTGATTGTCGATCAGGCCGGGCAGCACGCGCTTGCCCTTGAGGTCGACGACCTTCGTCTTCGGTCCCGCCAGGGGCAGAATGTCCGCGTTATGGCCGACATGGGTGAAGCGACCATCCTTGATGGCCACCGCGCTGGCGACGGGATTGGAGCGATCGAGCGTCGTGAACAGGCCACGATGGAGAATGAGATCGGAGGTCTGCGGCTCGGTCATGGGGAGTTCCTTCGGCGATAGTGAATTGAACAGGCAATGTGATCGTGAGGCGGGTGCCGGAGACTAACCGCCGGCGGGCGGCTGCGGCGCCTTCTCGGCCACGACACGCGTATCGGAGCGCTGGCCCTTCGGCAGATGGCCGAACATGTGTGGCTTCACCTGTTCGAGCCAGGACTGCACCACCGGCTCCTTCTGCCAGAGGCTGCGTACCAACGGCGGCAATTGCTCGCCGACGAGAATGCCGAGCAGGCCGACCAGCGCCACCACCGGTGGCGCCGGAGAGCGCACATTGATCAGACTGTAGATGACGCCCACCAGCAGGCCTGCGCCAAGGGAGATCATGTGCGCTTTCATGTCGTTGTCCTCGGTTGTGTGACGTGACGGCCTACTTGGCCGGGCCGCCTTCGGAAGCGTGCTCGCCGAGCGCCCACTTCGAGAAGCGGATCTGGATGCCGTAAGGCGAATGCGCGCGCTGGATGTCCATCATGCCCTCATAGGTCTCGCTGCGCGCCCAATCCTGCTGCAGCTCATACGCATATTGCGAGGACGTGATCGGCACCGCGCCAGCCTGGATGGCGCGCTGCATGGCACGCTCATGCGCTTCCGGCGAGAGATCGCCGCAGGCGTCGGCAGCAATGTAGATTTCAAAGCCTTCGCGCAGCATGTCTAGGGTCGGGAAGATCACACAGGCTTCGGTCCACAGACCGGCGATCACGAATTTCTTGCGGCCGGTGGCGGCGACGGCTTTGCGGAAGTTCGGATCGAGCCACGAATTCATTGAGGTGCGATCAATGATCTCCTGTCCTGGAAACAGCGACACCACCTCGGGGATGAACGGGCCGGAAAACGACTCTGCCGCAACGGTTGTCAGAACGGTCGGAATCTTGAAGAGCTTCGCGGCTTTTGCAAGAATCTGGACGTTGTTCAATGTGACAAGGCGATCGTGCGACTGGACGCCCTGGAACATCGCAGGCTGAAAATCGATCAGCGCGATGGCGCTATTCTGCGGGGTCAGCATTTCCTGAAATGACATTCTGGTTCTCCGTGAAAGGATTGTGACGATTTCAAACTCGCGCACGCCGCAGGCGAATTTTCTTCAGCTGATGACGGGCGCTACTTCTGGTTTTACGAGCGACCGGTCTGGACCGCGAAGTCTCCACGCTATGTGCGCGAGAATGGCGGACAGCGTCTTGTCTGGAAGTCATCGACTTTGAATGATCGGTCACGGCACTATGTCGTAGGTGACTTACTGCGGTCTATCGTGTCTCGCCAAACCGCGCGAACAATTACCGACCAAAGTTGTGCCAACTCCAGGATAGCTCGAACCTCGCGCCGAGGCCTCCGCTTCCTTTCAAATGAATTCAAGACGGATTGAGCTGCATCCCCGTCTTGATTCACAAGCGACTATTTCGTAGTGGCTGCTTCGCGCCAAAAAAAGCGCGTCACTGCATGATGCGCCTTAGATCGCTTTAGAGGTCCACCTGCTCAGACATGACAAGTGCATCATCTACCTCAATTCCAAGATACCGCACCGTACTTTCGAGTTTTGTGTGGCCTAAGAGCAATTGCACCGCTCGAAGATTTCCGGTTTTCTTATAAATCTGAGATGCTTTTGTCCGACGCATCGAATGCGTCCCATAGCGTCTTCGGTCCAACCCGATACTGGTGACCCATCGATCTACGATTCTCCCGTATTGTCGGGCGGACAAATGAAGTTTTGAGCACATCCGACTCGGAAACAGGTGGTCTGCCGATGTCAGTTCTCGTTCAACGATCCATTTCTCCAATGCGGACCTTGTGTGCTCGGAGAGCTCGAACTGGACCGGCCGTCCGGTCTTTCTTTGGATGACCGTCGCCCGATCGCGTAGGACGCCCGATATCGTCAAATTGCTCACTTTGATCGACGTCAAATCGCAAGCGCGAAGCTTACTGTCGATCGCAAGGTTGAAGAGAGCAAGCTCTCGGAGATTCGAGGCAACCTCCAATCTGGTTCGTATTCCCCAGACTTCTTTCGGTTTTAACGGAAGTTTTTGACCAACGATCTGCCCCTTATTCCAGACAGGCATAGCAAGACTCCATGCCACCCGTCCCAGCCCCACCACTCCCATCGAGCAAGAGGAATCTACGCTATAGGGCTAAATGGCGCCTTAGCGCCATAAGCGGCCGCCAAGTGTATGTAATTCTCCGATTGACGAGATATAAGCGGGCCGTGAGTTCTTTCGGTGTCTGTCCCCCGTTACGAATGCCTCCGGAAGACGGAACCGCTATTTTGGTCAGATCGTCTCGGCGTGGCAGCCGCTATCTGTGCAACGTTACTACAAAAAGACTCTTTAAAAGCAGGTGCCGCCAAACCGCTCGCGGCCCTTGATCTGGGCGGCAGCCTGCGCATCGTTCGGCAAGGGCGGCGTGATCGTCAGCCAGAAGCGGACGAACAGGGCCAGCGTTTCCGCGGGTAACCCCAAGATCGCGTTCGAGACGTTGGACTTGGCGCGACAGCCGGTCGAGACGGCGCGCGAACGCCGCCTCGCGCCGATCCTCCCCATCCGGAGACAGAAACGAGGTGACCGCCGCTTCCACGATCGCCGATCGGGAAAGCTTCTTGCGGTCGGCAAGATCGGCGATCTGCTTCAGAAGGTCCGGCGGGAAATACACGTTCATCCGGTCGCGCATGGTCTCACAACTCCATACCGTCATTCGGGTCGAGCGAGACCTGGCGGGCGATGCCACGCATCTGCTGGTGCAGGATGCGAGCCTGACGGGCTGCATCGTCCGACTCGTCGTCGAGCACAGCGGCGAACTCTTCCGCAGGCCTCGGATCAGTCGCCTCCTTGGCAATGGCGACATGGTCGGGAAGCTCGGGTTCGCGACGCAAGCCGCTATTGGCGGCATCCTGTTCCGCCTTCTGGATCTCACCAAGCAACACGGCGTCCGGTGCCTGCGGCGTTAGAGCTGACCACCCATCCGTCCGTGACGACCGGCCAGACTTCGCCGGATCGGGCGGCGTCAGCACCCGTTCGGTGAAACGGTGATCCTCGTAATAGCGAGCTTTCTTCGCCCGGATCGGGGGCGTGCCGGCAACCATGACGATCTCGTCAGTGGGCGGGAGCTGCATCACCTCGCCCGGCGTGAGCAGCGGCCTTGCCGTCTCCTGCCGCGAGACCATGAGGTGACCAAGCCACGGATTCAGCCGGTGACCGGCATAGTTCTTCATGGCGCGCATCTCGGTTGCTGTCCTCAGCGCATCGGAGACACGCTTCGCCGTGCGCTCGTCCATGGCAGTTGTCGAGGATCGCGTTGTTGGGCCCGTAGGCTTTCTCGATCTGATTCAGCGACTGCGCGATCAGGAGGCTTTTGATGCCGTAACCTGCCATGAAGGCCAGCGCGGATTCTAAGAAGTCGAGCCGGCCGAGCGCGAGCCGGGTGCCGAGATCGACTTCCATTTGCCGGGCGAGATCGCGCGTGAAGGCTTTGAGATCGGTCATCTCGCCGGCGTCCTCGGGCCAGGCGATGAAGCGGAAATGATGCCGGTCGTCCTTGCAGCGATCCGCGAAGGCGGCATCGTCAGCGCGGTCACTGCCGGCATCGAACATCACCGCCTTCTCGCTGTTACGGGTGACGCCGTCGCGTTTGAGGTACGAGAGATGAGCGGTCAGCGGCGCGGAACGGAAGGATCGTCCCTGGTGACGAACGACGCGCGCCTTCACCACCACGCGCCGCGCCGGGCTGAACAGGCGGCTGCGGCTAAACCTGATCCGGCCGCGCCCGAAGGTCGAGCGCCCGTAGCTCGAGGAACGCTTGCCCGCAGCTGCAAGACTGGAGCTGTGACCGGCCTTCTTCGCCGCGCGCAGCACCCGGTTGATGAAGCTCTTGGGCTTTGGCGCTCGCGTGCCGCGGATGCGGCCAGGCCGGACTCGTAAATCGCTGTCGCCTGCGCTCACTGCAATGGCTCCGCGAGCAAGCAAGAACGGACAGTGCCGAAAACATTCTTGAGTTCATTGGCGAAAGCCTGAGGCGCGGCACGCGCCCCGACCGACCGGCACGGCCGAACCCTAGCCATTCCAATGGCTTGTGGTTCGAGCGGCGAGCCGCTTTTATCTCGCCGTCCCGCTGTCGTGTTTCCCCGTTGCCTTGGCCTTCCCAGCCATTCTATCCCGGAGCACGCCATGGCACGCCAGACTGCACATCCCGTCATTGCAGGTCTCCCGCACTGGATCGTGCAACGAACAGACTGCCCGCTTGCGGCACGAACGCAGAGATATTGCGCGACAGATCGCTCGCCGAAGCGCGGTTCGATCGACGCTCAGCCGACACCTGATCGGCAGCGGTTGCGCGTTCGGGTCGCGCGATGAACAACGGCGCCTCGGTCCATGACTTCGCGTGAACTACTGCGACGGAGAGCGGACTGGCGAGTTCGGCGCCACCGAACAGGGGAGCAAGCGTTGCCGCATAAGCGCGGGTCTCGGCCGGCAATGGACGGCCCGCGAGATACTGTTCGTAGCGGCCTGGTCCCGCGTTATACGCCGCAAGGAAACCGGGCGAGCCATAGCGGTCGTGTAGTTCGTGGAGATACGCTGCGCCTGCCAGAATGTTGTCGCGCGGATCGTATGGATTGTCGCCAAAGCGATGACGTATGCGCAGGTCTGCCCAGGTCGCGGGCATGATCTGCATCAACCCCATCGCACCTTTTGGCGATCTGGCCCACACGTCACCTGCACTTTCGAGGGTCATGACGGTGCGTATCCAACGCGCCGGCACGCCGAAGCGACGTGAGGCCTCTTCGATGAGAATCGCAAACGACCCGGCAGGCCGTGCGCTCGGCGGACGTCCGGTTGATGCGTTATCAGCTTGTGCGGCATGCACCAGCACGATCGCAAACGACAACACCATTACGACGGTACAAGCTGCCGTCTTTAAACGACCCAAGCATGCCGCCGTGCTCACGCCCGTCCAGGGTAAAGCTGCTTCGCGCCGGCCTTGCGGCCGCCCTGGACCGCCGCCGCGCCCGGCGGCTTTGCGAATGTTGGTCGGGACGGAGGAATGGTGCAGCATCCGGTCGAACAGAGGAATGGCAGATCGAGAAAGAGAGATGCGCACCATCACTCCTCCTTGGTCCAGACAGGGAATGCACGGCCAACAACTGCGGATGCCGCGATCGGCCCGAAGTAGCGACCGTCCAGCGAGTCCCTGGACTGCCAGTTCATGAGAAAGAGTTCGTCTTCGCCGACAACACGACAGCCGTGCCAGACTGGCAGCGGCCGGCCGCGACTGTCTCGCTCGCGCGCCTCTCCCATGTCGATCGCATCGACCGAGATAGTGTGTCCGCTTCTGCAAACCGTTTGCCTGGGCAGCGCCAGCACGCGCTTCAACATGGGAATGCCGACCGGCAGATAGCCGTTCATGTTAAGAAAACTCGCCAGCGGCTCTGGTGGCTTGATGGCGACGAGTTCGGTGACAAACAGTCTGTCTGCGGGCCGTAAGCGATAGAGGCCAAGCGGTACACTTTCGGAAGCATTCCACAGGTAGAGTGGAACCGGCTCCGCGACGACCGGTGCAACGAGAACGGCGACCCCAACAAGCATGACTGCGAGCGTCGAGAACCGGCCATTCATGGCATAATCCTCCGCCTGTGAAGCCAAGCTTGGTGACGCGACTTGGTGTAGGTTCGCGGAGCTTCATTAACGGAGAGGCGGTTATGGACGTGATGCCAACAATCAAGTGCAGCGTCCGCGGGATCGATGCCAAGCGCTTCGATCGCATCGATCAGTTGCAGCACTCGCTCGACCTTGGGCCAGCCCGACAACCGCAACAGAATATCGCCGCCGGGCGTCACATAGGGCACCGTGGTGCAACGCTGACCGGCCGCGACTGCCCGCAAGATGTCGATCCGCGAGATGACCGTGCCAAAGTCATTTGAGGTCCAGCGGACGAACGCGAAGAGCTGCCGGGTGTGAACGACACAACGCGCCGACGGCGATCTAGGATCGGCTCCGAACAGTGCCCCCACAGATGCCAGGTCCATCAGACAATTAGGATGCCGATCGCCCCCTACGATTCACAGTTGCTCGTCAACTTCGCGGCAAAAGGGGGCGATTCGTCCTATTTGTACGCCACAACTACACAGCAGCCATACCAGCGCTTTATATTTCTTTGCTGGAGAAGCCTACGATCTTATTGTCTGAGACCGATGGTGGTTCGGGGCGGAGGCATGGGCGGCAAGAACGAAAAGACTCGGATCGAGGCATTTGCGTCGCCAGGTAGGGGGAAAATGCCGCGTGCCACGAAGCGCCCTCGCAAGAAACGTGGCATGCCGCCGCCAGCGACGTTCGATATCGATACGCTGCCGGGCAGCTCGAATTTGACGGCATTGGAAGCGGCCGCGGTCATCCGGCGCACGCCCGGAGCGCTGGAGCAGTGGCGGCGCGATCGGAACCATCCCCTGAAATGGCGCCATGTCGATGGTCGCCCGCTCTATCGGGTCGATGCGGTGCGCGACTATCTAGCCAGATGCGATAAAGCCACTAAGACGCCTCCGCCGCATAATGCTCGCGAAGACGACCGAGCAGCTCAGCCTTGATGGGGTCAAGTGGATTCGTCCGTTGCAGGCGCACGACCCCTCCGACCCGTTGCGCACCGACCAACTGCGCGATGTAGTCATGAGCAGCTTCGAACGCCATCTTGCGGATGATCCACTGTTCGTCGTGATTGTAGACCTGATCGATTCCGCGCGGCTTTTGCCCGACACATAACCGCTGGATTTCGTTGTCGTAGCCGCACCGTGACATAACGGTGCGCAAGCTGCGCCTCAAATCGTGCATGGTGAACCTGGCGACACCCGCTTCCTTAACCAAACGGTTCACCATCTTGGTGAAGCCCGACAACTGGCCGCCGGTCTTTGGTGACGGGAAGACGTAGTCGGACGTTGCGCGCTGGAAATGCTTCGCAGCTGTGAGCACCTCGTCAACGAGATGAGTGCGCGGCACGTCGTGATGCAGGCCCATCTTGGTCCACGCCGCATCGAAGGTGATGCGGTCATCCATGATGTGCTTTCGCCACTCAATGATGGTTGGCTCGCTGCGGCGCGGACCGCCGAGCAGGCACATGCGTGCTAATTGTCCAAAAGCCCCGAGCTTGCCGGATGCGTGCCAGACCTTGATGATCTCCTCATCCATCAGCGCGCGGCCCTTCGTTCGGCGCCCGACCCTCTGCGCACGGGTCTCTTTCGGCGCGCGATAGCCGGCAAGCACGTTGTGCTCGACGTAACCTTCGCCGACACACCACTCGAGGAATGTGTGGGTGTGCTTGCGCAAGTCCCTGGCTGCACCGCGCTTACCGGTCTTGGCGGTCTTGTCCACTGCCGCCATGATTTGCCGGCGCGTCAATTCGCCGATGGCGAGATCGAAATGATCCTTGAGACCGCGCCGCAGCGCCGACATCGCAGGCTTCCAGTTCACGACTTGGCGTCCGGTCAGGGATGTCTGATAAGGGCCGTCTTCACTGATCAAGGCCACCAGCGTAGTGCGCTGCATCTCGGCCAGTTGCTGGCGCTTGGCTTCTCGTTTGGCGTCGTTCGGATCGACCCCTGTGA
The DNA here is from genome assembly GCF_052076045.1 of Tardiphaga sp. 20_F10_N6_6. Classification (NCBI taxonomy): domain Bacteria; kingdom Pseudomonadati; phylum Pseudomonadota; class Alphaproteobacteria; order Hyphomicrobiales; family Nitrobacteraceae; genus Tardiphaga; species Tardiphaga sp. 20_F10_N6_6. The sequence continues at coordinate 5,976,751 of NZ_CP197239.1, read as the reverse complement.
CCACCTCACCAGCGGTGATGGTGGCGGCCTTCCGAGCCGCCCGCTCATTGAACCTTGGCCAGGCCCCGAGGGTCTTGCGCTGAGTGCCTCTCACTCCCGGCTTGGTGAACAGGTAAACCCAGGTCCGGCCGCCCGTCGCGCGCATGCGCAGCGCCAGACCGGGCAGCTTGTCGTCGTGGAGGTAATGCTGCGCCTTGCCCGGTGGCATTGTCGTGTCGCGGATGACCGTGTCGGTCAGCGTCAAATAGTTGATCGGCTCTCCCACGGTCCCTGCCCTTCCGTCTTGTGCCCACGCGGGAATGATCGGACCGGCAAGAACCGGGTCTCAGACCTTCCCTCGACTGTGTGCCCCAAGGGAAAATTCGCGGGGGGCACAACAGGGGCACACAAGATGCGCTATGGCCCACCATGGTCAACTATGGTCACACACGACAAAAAAACCATAATTAACAGGCTCTTCTGCAATTTTACTATGGTTAGGGCTGGCTGGCTAGGGTCTACAGATTGTGGTTCACACGGGAGAGGTCCAAGGTTCGATCCCTTGTGCGCCCACCATGTCTTCGTCGAATTCAATGACTTAACGGTCCAATTCCCTTGCGGTGTGCCCCAGAAGAGCGGGGGCACAGTGCGGCACATTGGTACGACACGGTTGCCAAAAATGACTCGGCCACCGCGCCCACCCAACTGCCGCTTTCGGGCTCAGGCAAGTCGGTGTTGTGGTCAGACTGCATTCCGACATGAATTAGCGAATGGTCAGCGTGAAGGGCGCCCGCCCTTGCCGTGCGCGTCGCGTTGCAGCCTCATGTTAAAATATCAACGTGGATTCGCGATGCAGCCTTTCACCCTGCCCCCTATGAACACTTAAGCAGACGAGCTCATGGACCCGCTTGACAGCCCCAATTCCAGGACAGACGCGCGTCTGGCAACGCAGTCATCACCGCAAGGAATTGCGGCTGATCTCGTTGCCGTGCTGGTATCCGTGACCTCGGGCGAGCCTCGCGTTCTAACGATCCAGGACCAGCGCGCCCTGCCCTCCGGGCCTTTCGAACTCGCCCATCGTTCGCTGCAATCGGGGCTACGGGCCTGGGTCGAACGGCAGACACGGCTGCCGCTCGGTTATGTCGAACAACTCTACACCTTTGCGGATCGTGATCGTGCTGGCGCCACCGGCCAGCATGTCATCTCGATCAGCTATCTTGGCCTGACACGAGAACAACCGGCATTCGGCGAACACGAGGCCAGATGGCGCGGCTGGTATGATTACTTCCCCTGGGAGGATCATCGTGACGGCCCGCCGCCGCTGATGGAGAAAGCTCTGCAGCCGGGGCTCAAAGCCTGGGCTTCTGCAGCTTCCGATCGGGCGGCACAGCGCGCTCGTCGGCAGCGCGCCGCCATGCTCTTCGGTTTCGAAGAGCACGGCTGGAACGAGGAACTGGTTCTGCAGCGATACGAATTATTATATGAGGCGAGACTGATCCCGGAGGCGACACGCGGAAATTCCTCGACATCCACGTCGACCCGTGCGGCTTTATCGAACACGCCGGGTCACCCCATGATCCTGGACCATCGCCGGATTCTGGCCACCGGAATTGCAAGACTCAGGGCCAAGATCAAATACCATCCTGTCGTATTTGAATTGATGCCGGACACATTCACGCTGCTGCAATTGCAACGCTGTGTTGAGGCGCTGGCGGGACGGCAAGTGCACAAGCCGAATTTCCGCCGCCTGATCGAGCAGCAGGAACTCGTTGAGGAAACTGGCGAAACCAGCCAGGACACCGGCGGACGTCCTGCAAAGCTCTTCCGCTTTCGCCGTGCCGTCCTTGCGGAACGCGCCATTGCCGGAACCAAACTTCCCGTCTCGGGGGCTTGACAAGCCTTATACTCGATTACAGTATAACATATGCTCAACGAGAGTATATATCATGTTGTCGATACCCGAACTGCGTCCTTCGGAACATCTCTATGCGAAAGTGCGCCACGCGATTCCCGCGATCGAATGGTCGATGCTGTCAAAAGATATCGACGCTATCATCGCGTTGAAGAAAAGCCGCAACGCCGTCATCCTTGCCCACAATTATCAGACACCGGACATCTTCCACTGCGTCGCGGACATTGTCGGCGACAGCCTCGCTTTGGCGCGTGAAGCCATGCACGTGGAAGCCGACGTCATCGTTCTCGCCGGTGTTCACTTCATGGCCGAGACGGCCAAATTACTCAATCCGTCGAAGACCGTGCTGATTCCCGATCGCGGTGCCGGCTGCTCGCTAGCCGACTCCATCACGCCTGAGGACGTGAGGCTGTTGCGGCAAAAGTATCCTGGCGTCCCGATCGTGACTTATGTGAACACCTCGGCAGCGGTGAAAGCCGAGTCGGATATCTGCTGCACCTCAGGCAATGCCAAGGCGGTGATCGAGTCGCTTAGCGTTGAACGCGTGATCATGCTGCCGGACGAATATCTGGCCAGGAACATCGCCGCCGAGACCAAGGTTAAAGTGATTACCTGGACCGGTCATTGCGAGGTGCACGAGCGCTTCAGCGCCGAAGAGGTGCGCCAATTGCGCGAGAACCACCCTGGTGTCGTCGTACTGGCGCACCCGGAATGCCCGCCGGACGTCCTGGCGGAGGCCGATTTCGCCGGCTCGACGGCCGCCATGTCGTCCTACGTCGCAAGCAAACGACCACCGCGAGTCGTGCTTCTGACGGAATGCTCGATGAGCGACAATGTCGCCATCCAATACCCGGACCTCGAATTCATTCGTCCGTGCAATCTTTGTCCGCACATGAAGACGATCACGCTCGGCAACATCCGTCACGCGTTGGAGACGATGCAGCACGAGGTCACGATCGACGACAGTGTCGCAGCGCGCGCACGCCTCGCGGTCGAACGAATGCTGGCCGTCACATGACAGCGTTGCACGATACGAACGGCGCTCCCGTCATCATCGGCGGCGGCATCGCCGGCCTCATGACTGCTCTGGCGCTAGCACCGCAACCGGTGCTGCTCCTGACCGGCGCGCCGCTCGGCTCGGAATCGTCGAGTGCGCTTGCGCAAGGTGGTATCGCTGCCAGTATCGGGGCGGATGATAGTGCTTCGCTGCATCTGGCAGACACACTCGCCGCCGGTGACGGTTTGTGCGACAAAACCATCGCGGCCTCAATCCTCGCCGCAGCGCCCGCCGCGATCGAACAGTTGGCGCGGCTCGGCGTCCTTTTCGATCGGGATGCCTGCGGCAAGATCATCCTCGGCCTCGAGGCCGCGCATTCGCGCCGCCGGATCGTCCATGCCGGGGGTGATGCAACAGGCCGGGACGTTATTCGAGCCCTGGTCCGCAAGGTCCGCGAGACGCCTGCGATCACGGTGATCGAGGGAGCCACGGCACGGCGCCTGGTCGTCGAAGACAATGCAGTGGTGGGTCTTCTCGGCCATACCGGCCCGGGACCCGTGCTCTTTGCCACCGATCGTGTCGTCATCGCGACCGGTGGCATCGGAGGTCTGTTTCTGCATGGGACAAATCCGGCTGGATCCTTTGGCCAGGGCCTCGCGCTCGCAGCACGCGCCGGCGCCGTCATGGCCGATCTTGAATTTATCCAATTTCATCCGACGGCGCTCGACAGCAAGTCCTCTCCACTGAAGCTCATTAGTGAGGCCGTACGCGGAGAAGGCGCGATCCTGGTCGATGGGAATGGCGATCGCTTCATGGCCGGTGTCCCAGGCGCCGAGCTTGCGTCCCGCGATGTCGTGGCACGTGCCGTCTGGCGGCACATGGCGGCGGGGCATCGAGTTTTTCTCGACGCAAGGGGCGTGAAGGGACTCGACTTTGCGCGGCGGTTCCCGGCCATCACGGCACTTTGTCGCGATGCAGGAATCGATCCGGTTACGCAGCCAATCCCAGTCCGTCCCGCTGCGCACTACCACATGGGCGGCATACTGGTTGACCGGACCGGGCGGACCTCCGTCGACGGTCTGTGGGCCTGCGGCGAAGCTGCCTGCACCGGCCTGCATGGTGCAAACCGGCTTGCCAGTAATTCACTCCTCGAGGCGGCCGTGTGTGGCGGCTGGGTTGCCCAGAATATTGCCGCAACGACCTCCATCCGGCGGCGGCAGCCAATGTTGCCCGGTGGAGTAACAGACAGCGACCCAAGTTTGGTGCGCCCTATTCTGTCGCATGCCGCAGGCGTATTACGCGATGGCGAAGGCCTGCGTGCCGCCGCCCGCGCGCTCTATCCCCTCGCGATCTCGCAGCAAGCTGCAAGCGACCCCGCAATTGTCGGCCTGATGATCGTGATCGCTGCCTTGCGCCGCCAGGAAAGCCGCGGCGCGCATGCACGCACGGACTTCCCGAAGCACATGAGTCTGGCACAGCGTTCGACGCTGCGCCTTGATGACGCGCTTCAAGCCGCGCGAGACGACATCCCGGAACTCGTCGCCTAACCCAAAGGATCGCCATGACGCCCTCACCGCTCCCCCATGTCATGATCGAGCCATTGGTTCGCATGGCATTGCTCGAAGATCTCGGACGAGCCGGCGATCTCACGACCGATGCGATCGTGCCAGCCGACCGACGCGCCACAACACTTCTTGTTGCGCGCCAGCCCGGCGTGGTGGCCGGGCTCGACCTCGCTCGACTCGCCTTTCAACTGATCGATCCTGCGATCGAGGTGCATATCGAGCGCAGCGACGGCGCAGTCCTGGCGCCCGGCGACGTGATCGCCACAATCACCGGCCCGGCGCGAGGTATTTTGACCGCTGAACGGGTTGCTTTGAATTTCCTGTGCCGCCTGAGCGGAATCGCAACGGCAACGGCATCTGTGGTTGCAGCGGTCCGAGACTACCAGACGAAAATTGTCTGCACGCGCAAGACAACGCCAGGGCTGCGCGCCATCGAAAAATATGCGATCCGCGTTGGCGGTGGCAGCAATCATCGGTTCGGCCTCGACGATGCCGTGCTCATCAAGGACAATCACGTCGCCATCGCCGGCAGCGTAACCGAGGCGTTGAAGCGGGCGAAAACCGGTGTCGGGCATCTGGTCAAGATCGAACTCGAAGTCGATACGCTCGATCAGCTGCGCGAAGCGCTCGATCACGGTGTAGACGCCGTGCTTCTCGACAATATGGATGCAGCGACGCTCACGGAAGCTGTCGCGATGGTCGCAGGTCGGGCGGTAACCGAAGCCTCCGGCCGCATCACGCCCGCGACAGCGCCACGCATCGCTGCGACCGGCGTCGATCTGATCTCAATCGGATGGCTCACCCATAGCGTCGGCGTTCTCGACATCGGGCTCGATTTCAAACCGGACGATTTGAAGATGTGAGTCAGGCTATTGATGTTGTTGTGATCGAACTCAATATCAACAGAACGCCTCAGCAATTATCCCGATTGCAACTTTGTACCAGTAGCTTCGTCGATCCCGCGTCGCGCGATCTTCGTCCTCTAGCCCGCTTCTCTCGGGAGATCGAAAGCATCAGATCTTTTCACTGGTCGGCGCAAAAATGCACATCCGATCGGTAAAGCACCGTCACGTACTAACTTCGCGTGGCGATGTTTCTCAACGCCTGAGCATCGAGAAGGACAAGTGTACGATTCTTGACCAGAACCCAGCCGCGCTCGGCCCAAGCGGATATGATTTTATTTGCGCGCTCCCGCGAAATGCCTACCATCTCGCTAACACTCTGTTGCGTCATATTCACCACAGGGGATCCACCCATTCGCAGATTCGGCTCCGCAAATTTTACGATGATATGGGCAAGACGAGCCTCGAGACCGTGAAGGATCACCTCTTCCAGATGCTCGCTCGTCCATCTCAGGCGCGCGCATAACAAGTCAATGAACTTTGCAGCCAAAGCCGGCTCGGTTCTAACCAGGGGGATCAGATCGCGCCGCGCAATTCCCCAGATCTCACAATCGCTATTCGCGATTGCATCCGTTGTTCGGTCGAGGCCATCCAAAACAGCAATCTCGCCAAATGTCTGACCGGCACTGATCAGATTTAACACCGCGCTCTTACCGTCAGGGGAGGATGCACACATCCTCACCGAGCCTTCCACAACTCCGAACAGGCACGTCCCAGGGTCTCCGCGTCGAAAAATGTAGTCTCCCCGTTCGAAGGTCTGAAAAGACGCGCGATGAAACAGCTGGGCAACCGTCTCGGGCGCGAGGTCGCTGAAGATCGCGTTCATACGTATGGCCGCCTGACGGCCCGCTGATCTCGCTGGCTTCGCTTTCGACACCGCGATGTTCCCTGTGCTCCGCACCGGTCCCAAATCAAGGTCTGTTTGGACGTCCGCACCGATCCAGCCGGCCAGCCCCGATCCGCACAGCCAATGGTGAGCCGGGACCTGGCGCCTTTGTGTCTCCTGTTTTCGCGATGCGCTGTACGTCCGGACGATCGCAAGCAAGCTGCGAGATCATCAATTCCGAGATCAATCGTGTCACCTGCGGAGCCGCGACACTTGTCCCATTCATCGTCACAACGGAACCGCTGCGCGTACCGGCGGCAAGCAGATTCCTGTGTACTGGCGACTCGTCTCCAACTGCCGACACATCGGGGCTTCGGATTGGGGATGCGCCATCTGATGTCGCGCGCCCTCCGGCCCCCGAATACTCGCTGACGGCCTTGTCGCTGCGAAGATAAGCACCCACGACGATTGCGCGCGTCCCTGTCGCCAATGCGTTGATCGTACTTTCTCGCCGGACCGGGCTGGAGCCCTTGTCATCTTGCTCCAGTCGCCCGGCAAGATCGAAGCGCACGTAATTCTCGTCTTCAAGCCGAGATTGCCGCCCTGACAACGGATAGCCAAATGGCGTGTCGCCGCGCTGAACCCAGACATCGACTGTCGTGGCTGCTCCCTTGTTTTTGAGTTCGATCAACCACGTCCCGGACGGCGCAGTCAGCGAGGGCATTGCGAGATCAGCCGTGGGCGCCATAGCAAGGAATATCTGCGATCGCTCCCCGACTGCAGTATAGTATTTCCCGAAAAACCGGAGCTGGCCTGATATGCGCCACTGCCAGTTCTGGTTAGCCCCAATCCAAGGACTGCGCTGGTTGGTCGGGGTGGTAATCCTTATGGCGATTTCGGGTTGGGACTTCTCTGTTGCCTGTTTGGGCAGCCAGAGCTCCATAAAGCTGTTGGCCTTATCGTCGGGCTGCACGCGCCACCGCAAGCGCTTGGGCGATTGGCCAGGGATTGATGCCTGAGACAGTTCGACCAAGGCATGACATCGCGCCAGATAGTGATTTCCGGCTGGCAGAACGACCCTGAGCGGTGCGGTGCGTGACGCTATCAACTGATCGATCGCAGCTTCCAGCTGTGACGTACCATCGTGCGGGCCGGCAATGGTCCCATAACTCAAATTGATGACCACTGGGATCGGCCCCGTTCCTTCGGCGGCCGAGATCTGATCCGCACGACTGAGCACATAGGAGATGGCGGCGTAGACATTCGGAGTCAGGAATGCGCCCGACGTCTCCTCTGTCACCCACTTCGGCAATTGAACGCCGATGATATAGGGAAGGTTGGGATCTTCGGGAACCGCATGTTTCGGGTCGAGCCCGCAAGCAATGTCCATGACGTGCGTACCGTGCTTGGCGCGGCGAGCAGCCAGCTTCTGACCGGCCAACCGATAGAACTCATCCTCATCCAGCAATCCAGTATGCGTGCAGGACGCCAGAAGCTGATTGATCTCGTTCTCCTGCAGCTCCCGCCCCCAGCCGAATCCGGCCGGCCGGCCTGTATTTGTGTGATCGTCCTGGTTCCAGAAATACTTCACCCGCGATCGGCCATCCTGAAAGCGGAATCTCTCATGGGCGAACGCCAATCCGTCATCGATGATCGCGACAATTGCCCGCCGCGACGGACTCGTGGCAAGCAACTGCTGCTCGATCGGTTCAGTCTTCTCGAACAGATTCGTCGTCGGCGTTCCAAGCTCGATTCGATTGATCGAGGACAGCAGGGGCGCAAACTGTTTGGCGTCACCGCGCGATACCTTGCCGGAAACAAATGCGGAAAGAGCCTCGCGTCTCGCAATCGCCATACAGCATGTTAGATCGGCACCTCTCAGAGAGGGTGGCGCCTCCTGATAGACCGCGGGAATTCGAATGAACTGATCCAGCCCCGAGCGCACGACGGAACGGGCAAGGGCTTCCACTGGTTCATCAAGCTCCAACAAGACCCAGAACCACTCACCCGGGAGATAAGCGAACTCCGTCAGCACTGCCCATTCGAGATAAGGTGAAACCCGCTTCCGTTGTTCTGCCATAACGCACACCTTGCGAATGCGATCGCCCTACCGCCATTTCCCAGCAGCTACTTCACCTCTGCAAGCGCAGCATCCCACAGCCACTTCACAATCGGCGACACAACTGGCGGCGTGGAGGCGAGAAAATCGACATAGGGCGGATCAATCAGGGGGCTCAGCTTTTCCTGTCCGTTTGCTGGATTGTAGAAATCATGGAAATTGAAGTCCTGAGTAGCTCCGTATCGCCCGCCGTCAAAACGCCAGGCGTTGAATCTCGGCCCACCTTTCGCCCGCAGAATGAAATAGCGGGCAAGTGACAGTCCAAGCACCTGACCGGCCGCAGTGTCGACCGGGAAATGGACACCTGCCACTGTGCGGTTGACCGCGATCCGCGCCGCCTGTCGCATCAACTGCTCACCAAGTTTAGGCTCGCGCCCGTACAGCTCCCACAGGATGCGCGCAATCATATGATTTTCGGTGGAATGACCGCTCGGAAATGTCCCGTGGCCTGGCGTCAGAATGATCGGTTGAACCTGAGACGACAGTTCATATGGTCGCCAGCACGCCAGAGCATGCTTGATGCGCATTTCCACCGCGGTTGCAAACCGAAGAGCAGCATCAAGCAGCTCGATCGTCTTCTTGGTACGATCCGGATGGAGGTTCACGACCGAACTCCAGAACGCATATTGAGGGCCGAGCTGGGTCACGATTTCCGAAACACGATCCTCGCGAAGATCGGAATATTGATCCAGAAAATCCAGCTGGCCTTTGAAAGTCTCGGCCGGCGGGCGGATCAAAGTCGCAATCCGGCTCGATTTCGCTTTGGGAGAGGGATCGGCCGCCGTGGTTTGAACGTGGAACTGCCAGACCGTGACCGACTTCTCGCTCGGTGTCCGGGAGACGTTCTTGCCCTGATGCTTGTAGCTGAATTTCTCTGAGTGGCTTGTAAAATGGAGGTGCGACAGCAGTTCGAAGTCTATGACCGCCGCCCGCACCCACGGCTCCCAGAGCGCGAGGTTCTTCTTGTCGTCCAGCGCACGTGGCGACCGATTGACGGTCTGACCGAGCCAGCTTCCGACGATACCGTCGCGGTGCTTGACGAGTGCATCGGCAACCAGCGGCGACCCGTAACTGCCGTAGGGCCCAGCTCCAGCACCGCCTGCGCCTCCGGCACCGCCCGCTCCCCCAGCACCACCGGCGCCGCCTGCGCCCCCCGCACCTCCTGCGCCGCCTTCAGGACCCATCGTGCACATGTTTTTGCTCCCGTTCTGCTAATTCGGTACGCCAGCTCCCTGCAATGCGCTCGACCAAATGCGGCCAGTTTCATATCCCCCACTGGGGTGACGCTCGCGATATTTCGCGACCGTCAGGCCCGGCTCGAGTTTCATCAGTTCGGTCACCGTCTTGCGCGCCTCTTGCTGAAGGCCGAGCTGCCATTGCGCGATCGCCAGCGCGCGAAACGTGGATGTATGCGTGCGATTGGCGCGCAACGAACGGTTGGCAAGATCGATGGCGCGCTTGTATTGCCCGGCGGAGAGAGCAGCCGTTGCGGCCAGGGAATCGTAGAAGTATCTGTGAGGGTCGAGCGGCGACAGTTTCAGCGCGTGCTCGGTGTGTTCGACTGCCGACTTTCCTGCATCCTTGAAGGCGAGAAGCGTTCCCTTTAGCAGCCACGCCATCCCATCGTTAGGATTGACGCGCAGCGCGAGGTCATACTGCTCCTGCGCGACGTCAAATTGTTTCAGCAGATTGGTATGAGCAAAGCCCATAACCACCAGCGCGAGGGAACACCGCGGGTCGGCACTCAGTGCTCGCCGCCCGCAATCGAGCGCCAGTTGCGTATCCGCACTCCAGTCATCGGTCCATCCCTGCTGGACCCGCAATATGTGCCACTTGGCCATCCATGCCCATGGTACGGCCTGTCGGGGCATGCGCTCGGTCAAGACCTGGAGCATCTGGCGCGACCTGTCAAAATCCTGCACCGAAAGACGATGCATGAGCGCGATCGCCCCCATCAACAACGTGTAGCTCTCGACGGTCGGGAGTGATTGCGACTGCGCGCGTTCAAGCTCGCGCGCCATGATCGCCAAGCTGACCGCCGTCACAATACCCGCGACAGCACCGTCCTTTCCGCTGATCAAAGCTGTCGCGCTACAAACGAACGAGTCAGACCAAACGATTGTCAGATTCGACGACGATGCCAGTTCGAGGTTCACCCGCAACTTACTTCCGGCCTTGCGGTAAGAGCCCGACAGAACGTAGTTCGCCGTCAAATAGCTACTGATCTCCTCGACCGAACTATCCCGCCCGCGAAAGACAGACGTCGACAGGCGCGAGATGACGTTCAGCTCCGATGAACGCGAAAGCGCGGATATGATTTCGTCGGCGAGCACTTCGCCAATGACCCGATGTTCCGGACCATCATCCAGCCCGGTAAAAGGTACGACCGCGACAGTGGCGCGCAACTTCGGCATTGATACAGTACCTGGCTCGATCACGGGTCGCGGCCCTGGTGGGCCGACACGATACGCTCGAACGGGTTCATGCACATGTTTAAGGTAACAAGCTCCCAAATCCTCGACGTCGGCATCCAATACAGGCACGAGTTGGTCGCGAACATCGGCCGATACAACAATTTCCCCTGGCCCCGCTAAACCTGTGAGCCGGGCTGCAAGGTTAACGTCAGCCCCGTAAACATCGTGCTCGTCCGCAAGAAGATGACCGACGTGAGCTCCTTCACGGACGAGGATATACTGATCTTGCGGAACGCCTTCATTGATAACCGCACACGCATTCTGGACTGCAAAGGCAGCTCTCACCGCGAGGGGAGATTGAGGGAATTCCATCAGGAGCCCATCCCCAAGGCTCTTTACAAGCCGCCCCTCGAACCGCGGCAGGACATCTTCATCTATCGTTTTAACGAGTTTACGCCATCGCTGTACGGTGCTGGCCTCGTTCTCTTCCATCAGTCGCACGGACTCGACCACGTCCACGAAGAGCAGTGTGCGCACCACCCATTCCGGATTCTCGAATGCGAGTGAAGCGCTTGATCTAGCCATCAGCCACGCTGGTCACTGTTCTGATCCGCACTCTTGTGCACTAATGCGCACAAACTCGGTATCGCGGACGGATCACACTCAATTTTGCCCGCCAAGAACTTGTTAGCTAGACTTGAACAACGGCGATTTCAGGACGCCGCTCCTGACGACTAGATTGCAACCACGTCGCCACGCGACTCGACTTTGATACGCCAGCCGTAATCATCGATACCTGCCGCCGGACCGAATGGTGCTATCTCGATCATAGACCAGGAGTTCTTCAGCCGGCAACTGCGACCTGCGCGTAGCGACGGCGCCTCCGCCCCTGACGACGGATGTACATCGTTAAAGCCTGAAACGATTTGCTTCATGATGGCAGGGACTGCGGCGGTTTTCCCAACCACGATCGCACACATGAGGACGGCGCAAATCACTCCGGCCCCGATCATCAAGCGATGGTATAATCGACGATAGGACTGCTCCAGTTTATCTTCCGACGCACTCATGATTGCCTCCAGATAAGGCACATAGCCTTACTGCGTCCCGCTGGAGGTGGATGTGACGAGTGTCACATCCCGGGATGATTTTTTCTGATTGCCGACGCTCTTTGTCCCGGCCTGGCCGCCCCTTGAACCAAAGATAGCGTATCAAGCTACGCGCGGCTTCGAGGAAGCGCAGCGAATTCTTGGTCGTAGCTGGCGTAGGATTCCTTGAGCGTCGCCAGATTGAGCAGCATCGTCGCGACCAGCGCGTTCGAGCTATTGAAGACTTCGGTGCGCACCCACAGACTCTCGGTGCGTTTGCTGCCGGACATCGCGACGACCTTTCGGTCTATGCGGTAGTCTTCCCCAACGAACAGCGGACCTCGCAGTAACCGGATTTCCTGATCAGCGAACAGCCCGACTGCCGGCCCCTTGACCGGCAGACGATCCTTCTTGCTGCCGTGCTGAAACAACACGCTGAGCATTTCCATCGGAATGATCGCGCGTCCCCATGGCGAATTGCCTGCGCTCTCGGGCGCGTAATATGGCGACGGCTCGGTGATGACCTTGAGCTTCTGTTCAAGCGAGAATGGATAGAGCTCGCCCATATTCTGATCGAAATCCATCCGAACCGTCTGCGATGCGGTGGTCATGCCGAGCTTGATGTCGCGCAGGATTACGGCATCACTCAGCGGCTTCAGCTCAGTGAGTCGGATATCCAGGGCGGAGGCCGGCGCGTCACTGCCGATCGATGCACTGCCGCGCAACACTTCGGTGCCATCACGCTTCGCCATCCTGATCGTGCAATAATGCCCGTCACCAATCGGCTTTTCGACAATGGCCTGTACTTCCTCGCCCTCAAAGGCGGCAGCACGATAATGCGCCGAGATACAGCCCGTCTCGAACCAGTCCTTGCCCCACAGTCGTTCGCAGAGCGGTGCAAACTGGCTGAAATGGGTCGGGCCCTCGATGGTCCCGCCCTTGAAGCCGAGCTTCTGCGCGGTGGCATCGTCATGGATGGATGCGTGAGAGTCGTAAGTCTGCGCATGGAGCATCTGTCGGGGCTGTCGCCACGGACCGATCAGTGCATTTCCGGCGTCCTCAATCACCGTATCGAATGCTTTTGATATCATTGGAAACTCCTCCGGGAATGCGAGCCGTCGGTTCGTTGTGGCTACCAGGTATCGACACAGGGGCGCTTGCGACCCTCGCGTTGCGGCGGCTTCGGCACCGAACGCAGGCCGGCCATCACCCAGCGGCGCGTCTCGGCGGGGTCGATGACATTGTCGATCTCGAACACCGAGGCGATCGAGGTCGCCTTCCCGTTGGCATAGAGTTCGGCGACCTTGTTCTTGTAATAGGTCTCGCGCTCCACCGGATCGGCGATTGCCTCCATTTCCTTGCGGAAGCCGAGCCGGACGTAGCCTTCCAGCCCCATGCCGCCGAATTCGCCGGTCGGCCACGCCGCGGTGAAGAACGAGGCATGAAAACCGCCGCCGATCATCGACTGGGCACCGAGCCCATAGCCCTTGCGCAGCACGATGCCGAACAACGGCACTGTGATGCTCGCGCCGGTGACAAACATACGCGCGACATGGCGCACGATCGCGGTCTTCTCCGCCTCCGGCCCAACCATGAAGCCCGGCGTATCGCAGAGTGACACGATCGGAATGTCGAATGCATCGCAGAGCTGCAAGAAGCGCGCGGCCTTGTCGCCGGCCGCGGCGTCGATGGCGCCGCCGAGATGTTTCGGATTGTTGGCAATCAGGCCGAATGGCTTGCCTTCGATACGAATGAACGCAGTGATCATGCCGACGCCGAAATCGCGCCGGATTTCGAGCACGGAATCCTCATCAGCGATCAGATCGATCACCACGCGGATGTCATAGACGCGCAACCGGTTCTCCGGAATCGCACGCCGCAGCAGGCGCTGGTCAGGCGCACGCCATTCGGTGACGGCGCCCTGGAAGTAGGACAGATATTTCTGCGCGGCCCGTGTCGCTTCCTCTTCGTCCTCGACGAGAATATCGATGACGCCGTTCGGTGACTGGAAAGAGACGGGTCCGACTTCGGCCGGATGATAGACGCCGAGACCCCCGCCTTCGATCATCGCAGGACCCCCCATGCCGATCGAGGCGTTCTTCGTGGCGATGATAACGTCACAACAACCGAGCATCGCAGCATTGCCCGCGAAGCAATAGCCAGACACCACGCCGACCACCGGGACGAGACCCGAAAGTTTCGCGAATTGCACGAAAGACGGCCCGTCGAGACCCGTCATGCCGAGCCGATCGGTATCGCCGGGACGACCACCGCCGCCTTCGGCATAGAACACCAGCGGCATTTTCCACTGCTCGACCAGCGACAGCATGCGGTCGATCTTCTTGTGATTCATATGGCCCTGGGTACCCGCCAGCACGGTGTAATCATAGGAAATCACCATGCAGCGAGCCTCATGCTCGCCGAACTTGGCGGCATTGACGGTCGCGACGCCGGCGACCAGACCATCGGCCGGCGTGTTCTTGATGAGATCATCGACCGCGCGGCGGCGCCGCTGGCCGGCGATGGCGAGGCTGCCATATTCCATGAACGAGCCGTCATCGACCAGTTGCGCAATATTCTCGCGCGCGGTGCGCTGATTGGTCTTGCGCCGGCGCTCGACCGAAGAGGGCCGGTTTTCATCGAGCGTGATCCCCTGGCGAGCGATCAGTTCGGCAAGGTCGGGACGAATGTGGTCGAGATCGATATCGGCTTCTTGCGTGGCGAGGTCGCCGGCCACGTCCTGCGGTTCGATGTAAAGTATGGGCTCGCCCTGCATCAACGTGACGCCATCGGATGCCGCGATCCGGGTGACGCGACCGCCCTGCTCCGCAGTCACCAGATGCTCCATCTTCATGGATTCGATGATGGCGAGTTGCTGGCCGGGCCTGACAACATCGCCTTCGGCCACCGGAATGGACACGACCGTGCCCTGCAGCGGCGCCGCGACCGGGATCGATCCTTCCGGCGCGGGCTGTACGACGCCGGCGGAGGTCCGTGCATCACCGATTGATCCGCTGGCGGCGAATAGCGGCTTGCCCGCTGTCAGTGTGGCAGCGACCAGATCGGAGACGTTGCGATCGATGAAGCTGGTGTTGATCCGATTGGCCTGGAAATCGGCGTTGGCCAGGATCGCCTGCATCAACGGGATATTGGTGGCGACGCCCTCGATGCGGAATTCGCGTAACGCCCGCGTGCCCTTGGCGATGGCGTCGGCCCATTTCGACGACGGCGTGTGGACGATCACCTTGGCCAGCAACGAGTCGAAGGCCGCACTGGTCTTGTAACCGGCATAACCGAACGTATCGACACGCACGCCCGGGCCTGACGGTGGCTCGAAAATCGCGAGCGTGCCGCCGGTCGGCTTGGTGGCGCCGGTGGCATCCATGGTCTCCATATTGATGCGGAGCTGCATGGCGAAGCCGCGCGGACTCGGCACCGACGCCTGATCGAGACCGAGCGACGCCAGCGTGGCGCCACCGGCAACGGCGAGCTGCGACCGCACCAGATCGACCGACAGCACTTCCTCGGTCACGGTGTGTTCGACTTGCAGCCGCGGATTGGCCTCGATGAAGGCGAAGGCGCCATCGCCCTCGCCAGCCTCGCCATCGACCAGGAATTCGAACGTGCCGAGGCTGTCATACTTCGCCTCCGCCGCAAGATTTTTGGCAGCTTCAACGATGCGGCTGCGCAATTTATGTGACACCGACGGACTCGGCGCAACTTCGACCAGCTTCTGATTGCGGCGCTGGATGGTGCATTCACGCTCCCAGAGCTGACTGATATCGCCGTGCCGATCACCGATGATTTGCACTTCGATATGACGGGCATTGCGAATGAGACGCTCGACATAGACGCCGTCGCTGCCGAAGGCAGCCGTGGCTTCGGACTGGCAACGCGCATAGGCGTCGTCGAGATCCTCCGCGCGCTCGACAACGCGCATACCGCGGCCGCCGCCGCCAGCCATCGCCTTGATCATCACGGCGGCATTGCTACCCAGCGATGTGAAAAACGCTTTCACCTCATCAAGCGTCGAGGGGCCCATGGTGCCCGCGATGATCGGCACACCACAGCGCTTGGCGAGTTGCTTGGCCGCGACCTTGTCGCCGAACAGCTGCAATGCCGCGGGTGACGGGCCGACAAAGGTAATGCCCTCTTCGGCGCAGCGGCGGGCCAGATCGGCGTTCTCGCTGAGAAAGCCGTAGCCCGGATGCAGCGCGTCACAGCCGGTGGCTTTCGCGGCACCAATCACACCTTCGATATCGAGATAAGCACGCGCACCACGGCCGGGGATTTCCGTGGACTCGTCAGCGATCCGTACATGCAGCGAAAGCGCGTCATCGGCCGGATACATCGCGACGGTGGCAAGGCCGGCGTCCGCCGCGGCGCGCGCGATACGAATGGCGATCTCGCCGCGATTGGCAATCAGCAACTTGCGAAAGGGCATCAAAACTCTCCGTGAACAATAGACGCGATCCGGGGTGGCATCATCCACACCCGGGGCCATGTAACGTTTCGATTTACTGCGGCGCGTTGGCGTCGAGTTCCTGCTTCTTCACCTTGCCGGTGCCGGTCATCGGCAGCGCGTCGATAATGCGGATCTCAGGCACCTTGTAGACGGCCATCCGTTCGGCACACCACGCCTGCAGTTCGGCTGCCGTAATGGTGCCCCTCTCTTCTGGCTTGAGCTGGATGAAGGCGACCGGCACTTGCCCCTTGCTGGCGTCTTCGCGACCGACCACGCCCGATCCGAGAACCTTCGGATGCTGACCGAGCAGCGCCTCGATCTCCGGCGGGAATACGCTCATACCCTTGACCTTCAGCATCTCTTTGCGACGACCGAGGAAATGCAGGAAGCCGTCGGTATCGATGGTGCCGATATCACCGGTGCGCAGCCAGCCATCGATCAACGACTCCGCTGTTGCTTCCGGCTTATTCCAGTAGCTCTTCAGCAGCGACGGCGTGCGAACGCGAATCTCGCCCTCGCCGCCGAGCGGCACGAGTTCACCTGTCTCGAAATCGGTGATCTTGAACTCCGCGCCGGGCACCGGGAGCCCAACGAAGATCGGCTGCGACAGCAGATCGAAATCATCATCCTGGAAGCCGGCCGTGAGGGTGTTGGATGTATGGGTCTCCGTCATTCCCCACGAAGCCTCCGTAAGGATCGTGCCCGTGAGATCCTTCCAGCGCTTGCGATAGGCCGGATTGAGCTTCTTCACGAAGGATACGACACGCACCTGATTAAGCGACGACAGGTCGAATTCCCCGAACCGCGGATGATCCATCAGCTCGACGGCGCCATCCACCGGCATCGCAGTGACATTGACCTTGTAGCGATCGATTGCCGACAGTGCCCCGATCGCATCCCAGCGCGCCAGCAGGACAAGCGTTGCGCCCGTAAACATCGGGAAGATCAGGCCGAAATTCTCGCCCGCAATCCAGAACTCCGGGAAGAACGACAGAAAGACGCTATCTTCATTGGCAACGACAGAGATGCCGTGATTGGCGGCGGCCGTATAGACCATATCGCGCTGGGTGTGCACGCAGCCCTTCGGCATGCCGGTGGTGCCACCGGTGTAATTCAGCGCAGCGATATCATCGAGCCCGGCGGGCGGCAGCGGCTTTGGCGCGGGCAGCGCAGCCAGCGCCGGTAACAGATCGGTCGCACCTGAGATGGCAATGCGCGGCGCACTGATCGAGTCTGGAACGGGAATGGTCGGCCTGGCCGGAAGCACATCCGCAAAACTGGTAACGATCACTTCGCGCAGCTTGGACTCGCTCCGCACCTGGTCGACCACAGGCGCCAATTGATCCAGCGCCACGATGACCTCGGCGTCGGTATCATTCAACTCGTAGGACAATTCGAACGCGCGTGACAGCGGGCTCACTGGCACATGAATGGCGCCGAGCTTGAGGATGCCGAAGAACACGATATGGAATTGCGGGCAGTTCGGCAGGAACACCGCGACACGGTCGCCCTTGCGGACGCCCTTCTCCATCAGCAACGCTGCGAAGCGATCACTCTGCGCGTCGAGTTCGGCATAGGTGGTGACGTGACCGTAAAAGATCACCGCAGGCTTTTCAGGATTACGCTTGGCCCACGCGCGCAAATATTCGGTGAGCGCCACCTCGCCATGCAGATATTGCGGCTTGTCCGGCGTGCCCTTCGGCCAGGCCTTAGCCCACAGCTCGTGCAGCATGGCGAGATATTCAGTTTCTTTGGCGCTTGCGGTCATCACCGTCTTCCTTGTTCTTGGTCTTGGTCAATTACGTTTCATGGTCGGGTCGAGCGCTACGCGCAGCGATTCACCCAGTGTGTTGAAGGCCAGTGCAGTGAACAGGATGGCGAGGCCGGGCGGATACATCTGCTCGGGCGCGATTTCCATGTTCTGATAGGCGCGCGCCAGCATCGAGCCCCAGCTCGGATCCGGCGGCTGGATGCCGAGGCCGAGGAAACTGAGGCTCGCTTCCGCCAGCAGCGCCGCGGCCAGCAACAGCGTGACCTGCACGATGACGGGCTGGATCGCGTTCGGCAGCACGTGACGCCAAAGAATGCGTGGCGTTGATCCGCCGAAGCAACGCGCGGCATCGACATAAAGCTCATTGCGCACCACCAGCGTGCGCGCCCGGACGAGGCGCGCCAGTTGCGGCGAAAACACGATGCCAACCGAGATCATGCCGTTCGTGAGGCCGATGCCGAGCGCACCTGTCACGGCGATCGCCAGCACGATGGCCGGGAACGACAGGAAGCTGTCGATAACACGGCTGATCACCGTATCGACCCAGCCGCCAAGATAGCCGGCGAGAATGCCGACAGGCACGCCGATCAGAACGGCGATCGTGACCGCAAGGAAGCTCGCATAGAGCGACGCCATACCGCCATAGATCAGGCGGCTGAGCGTATCGCGACCGAGATCGTCGGCGCCCAGCCAATGTTGAGTCGACATGGTCGCCAACGCCGCGTCGAGATCCTGTGCGGCCGGCGCGTATGGCGAGATCCACGGGCCGAGGACCGAGATCGTGAACAGCGCGACGAGGAAAGTCAGGCTGAAAGCGCCGCGTAGATCACTGACGAACCAGCGTACAAAACCCGAGAAACGTCCCGGCCGGCGCTCGGGCGCCATCACAGCATCCGTCATGATGAAATCCTCGGATCGAGGACGCTGTACAGAATGTCTGTGAGCAGATTGAGCGTGACGACAATCAGGACCATGGTGAACACCACGCCCTGCACCACGGGGAAATCGCGGTTCATCGCGCCGTTGACGATCAACCCGCCCATGCCGGGAATCGCGAACACGGCCTCGACCACGACGGTCGCCGCGAGCAGGCGGTTCGCGAGCAGGCTGACGACGGTGAGCAGGTTGACGCTGACATTCTTCAAGCCGTGACGCCACAGGATCGACGATGGCGGCAACCCCTTGGCGTGCAGCGTGCGAACCTGTTGCGACGACAGTATCTCGACGAGTGACGACCGCAATTGCCGCGCCACCTCGGCAATGCCTCCGGACGCGAGCGCTACCGCCGGCAGGATGGCATGACTGAGCGACGCCCACGGATCTTTCATGAGCGATACCGCACCCGTGGCCGGCAGCCAATTGAGCTGCAGCGAGAAGAACGCCACCAGCAGCATGCCGAGCCAGAAATTCGGCACGGCGACACCGAGTGAGGCAATCGCCATGACGAAGCCGTCGATCCACGAGCCGGGCTTGGTTGCCGCGGCAATGCCCAGGGGGATGCCGACCAACATCGCCATGAACAGCGCGAGTGCGACGATCAGCAGCGTATGCGGCAGGCAGCGCTGGATCGAGGTCAGCACCGCTTCGTTGGAAATCAGCGAGCTGGAGAGATCGCCATGCGCCGCCTTCCAGAGCCATGAGCCATATTGCAGCAGGAACGGCTGGTTCAGGCCATAGAGCTCGCGGATTTCGGCGATCCGCTGCTCCGACGCATTGTCGCCAGCAAGCGTCACCGCAACATCGCCCGGCACCAGTTTGAGCAGGCCGAACACGATGAAGGTCGACAGCACCACCACCGGGATTGCCTGCAGCAGGCGACGACCGATGATGCGGAGACGTCCGGAATTCAACATGCGCAATTCACACCAGTTAGGGACGCCGCGATGATCGCGGCGCCGGTTGCTGTGTCGGACGGATTAGCCGAGCGAGATGTTTTCGAATTTCGGCTTGCCGAGCAGATTGGGCTTGAAGCCCTTCACCTTGGCGGACAGCGCATCGAGTTCAAACTGGAATGCGAGCGGTGCCGACAGGGCGTTCTCCACCGTGAATTTCTGGATCTTGGCGAACACATCGGCGCGCTTGGCGAGATCTTCGCTGACACGGCTCTCCTGGATCAACTTCGACAACTCCGGCTCACCGCTGCGGCCCGCATTGTAATAAGCGCCTTTGTCGAAGCTCAGCCCGTAGGTCATGCTCGGATCCGGACGCCCGGTCCATGCCGAGACAAGAAGGTCGAACTTTTTCTCGGTGGCAAAGAACTGCGCGCTGATTTCGGCGATGGTGCCGCGGGTGAATTTCAGGCGGATACCAGCCTTGCCGAGCTGATCCTGGATCACCTCGCCACGCCGCACGGAATCCTGATCCATATAGCCGCCTATGGTCAGTTCGAGACCATCCTTGTAGCCGGCCTCGGCGAGCAGCTGCTTCGCTTTCTCCGTATTGTTGGGATACATCCCCGCGACGTCCTTGTTGAATGCCCAGTGCGAGCTCGGCAGCGTCATGCGCGCCGGTTCGCCAAGGCCGTTGAGCGCCGCCTTGACGAAAGCATCGCGGTCGAGCGCGAAGTTGATCGCCTGACGGACCTTGACGTTGTCGAGCGGTGCGCGGCCGTAATTGAAGTAGACCTGAATGCAATACAATGTCGGCGAGCTGACGGTTTCCAGATTCTTGGCGCGCTCGATCACCGGCTTCAATCGCGCCGGCAGCTGGAACGCCATATCGTTCTGGCCGGCGACGACCGAACGCAAAGCGGTAGCGTTTTCCGGAATGATGTTGAATTCGATGCCGTCCAGATAGGGCCGCCCCTGGCGCCAGTACTGATCATGGCGGGTGACGACGATGATCTCGTTGTCGTTCCAGCGTACGAATTTCCACGGCCCGGCGCCGACCGGCTTGCGGTCGGTCTCATTGCCGAGCGCCTTGATATTGGTCGGCGACACCATCATGCCAGCACGGTCCGACAGAATGGCCGGCAGCGCGGTGTCGGGATTCTTAAGCTTCAGCGTGACCTGCAGCGAACCGGTCACCTCAACCGCTTCCACGCTGGAGAGATCGGGCTTGACGTTGGAGCGCTGATCGGTGCGGTTGCGCTCGAGGTTGAATTTGACGGCCTCGGCATCCATCGGTGTGCCATCGTGGAATTTGATGCCGGCGCTGATGTCGAGCACCATGGTCTTCGGATCGGGGAACGCCCATTTCGCCATCCCCGGCTTCGGCTTCAGCGTCTCGTAATCCCACTCCACCAGCGTGTCATACATGGTCCAGAGGATGCTGTGGTCGGAGCCGGCGCCGCCGGTGGCGGGATCGAGCGACGACGGATTGGCCGGCGCGGCGACCTTCAGCACGCCGCCTTTCTTGGCCTCCAGCGCCCAAGCAGGCAGGCCGAGCGCGCCGGTGGCGGCAGCGCCGCCCATCAGCGCCAGCATGTCACGGCGGCGCAATGTTTGCTTGCCCAGATCAATTGTCTTCATTTGAAAATCTCCCGATGATTATGATGCGCGTTGCGCTTTTTGATTGTCTGGTGGTGGCCCGTCCGCCGTGGCGAAATGACAGGCCACGCGATGTCCCGGCTTGACGTCGCGCCAGGCTGGCACTTCTTTGGCGCAACGCGGTTGCACCGACGGGCAGCGCGTGCGGAAACGGCAACCCGATGGTGGTGCCACCGGGCTCGGAATTTCACCTTCGAGAATGATGCGGCGGTCGACCCGCAAATGCGACGGCAACGGGATCGGCTCGGCCGACAACAGCGCACGCGTATAGGGATGCAGTGGCCGCTCGACCACGTCCTCGGTCGGACCGAGCTCCATCAGCTTGCCGAGATAGGTGACGGCGATACGGTCGGAGATGTGCGAGACCACCGAGATGTCATGGGTGATAAACACATAGGTCAGGCCGAATTCGCGCTGCAGATCGGCAAACAGATTGAGCACGTCGCCGCGGATGGAGACGTCGAGCGCCGCCACCACCTCGTCGCAAACGATGACCTTGGGCCGCAACGTCAGCACGCGCGCGATGTTAACGCGCTGCTTCTGGCCGCCGGACAGCTGATGCGGATAGCGATCGGCGGCTTCGGCGGCAAGGCCGACGCGCTCCAGCACCTCGATGCCACGGCGATGGCGCGAGACATGATCGCCTTCGCCCATGATCTCCAGCGGCTCGACCACGCTGTCGATGATCGTCATGCGCGGATTGAGCGCGGCATTCGGATCCTGGAAGATAATCTGGTAATCGCGGCGGTGCTTGCGGAATGCGCTTGTGCTGAGGGCAGCCGGATCGGTGCCGTCATGCAGAATTTGGCCGTGGCTCGGCGGCAGCAGCGACACCAGCGCACGGCCGAGCGTGGTCTTGCCCGAGCCAGACTCGCCGATAATGCCGAAGGTCTCGCCAGCGCGGACCTCGAAATCCATGCCGTCGATCGCCTTGACTGTGTCGCGGCCATCGCGGGTCGGAAACAGGATCCGCAAGTCACGCACTGCGAGAATCCCGCCGCTGTCCCGCTTGTGGCTCCGCATGCCTGACATTAATTCACCGCTCCCGGCAGCACGAGTTCGGGAGCACGCCAGCAGCGCGCAGTACGACCGCTTTCGATCTCGACCATCGGCTGGCTCTGCTCGCAGCCTGCCACGGCATGCGTGCAACGTGATCGGAAGCGGCAGCCGGCCGGCATCGCATTCGGCGATGGCACACGACCTGGGATCGAGGCCAGCACGCCGCGGCGCGGGCTGAGGCTAGGCAGCGAGCGCAGCAGTCCGGATGTATAGGGATGACGTGGCCGCGTCAGCACGTCATCCACCGGCGCGTCCTCGACGACCTCACCGGCATACATGGTGATCATGCGGGTGCAGGTTTCGGCGACGACGCCAAGATCATGGGTAATGAAGATCAATGCCGTACCGGTGCGCTCGCTCAACGAACGCAAGAGATCGGTGATCTGTGCCTGCACCGTGACATCGAGCGCCGTGGTCGGCTCGTCGGCGACCAGCAGCTTCGGCTTGCAGATCAACGCCATCGCGATCATCACGCGCTGGCGCATACCGCCCGAGAGTTGATGCGGATATTCGTCGCAGCGGCGTTCCGGCGCGGGGATACCGACTTCACGCAACGCAGCGATGGCGCGCTCGCGCCCCTCCGCGCGACTGACCGGAAAATGGATGCGATAGGCTTCGCTGATCTGGTCGCCAACCGTGAAGACAGGATCAAGCGCGCTCATAGGCTCCTGGAAGATCATCGCAATCTCGCGCCCGCGCACGGCGCGCATGCGCCGCGGCGACAGCGTGGCCAGATTGGTTCCGTTGAACAGAATATCACCTTCGATCCGCGCCGATTGCGGCGGCAACAGTCGCAGCAGCGAGAGTCCGGTAACGGTCTTGCCGCATCCGCTCTCTCCGACCAGACCGACGCGCTCGCCCGGCGCGATGGTGAAATTTACGTTCCGGGTGATCGGCAATGCGCCACGCGCCGTCGCGAATGACAGCGAGAGATCGCGTACTTCCAGCAGCGGCTGCGGCGAAACGCCCGCGTCGGGCATTCCAGCAACGCGCGTTGCCGTGGGAGCGGAGATGTCGATCGCACCTGTCATTGCGCTTCGCCAGCCAGAACACGACCAATGACGCCGCGCCTCATCCGCTGCTGCAGGGTTTGCCGGTGCTGCACTTGCACATACGGATGAAAGCCGCAGACGCGTGTCTGTTGGGCTGTTGTCAGTCGGACATGCGCCGACGCAAACAGAGCCGCCATGTTCACCTCCCTTGCCATCCCTGTTCTGCAGATCTTGCATCGGGACGTTCCATCGCGGTCCGGCTTGAGCCGGTATGTATTGAAGCGACAGTAACCCAATGAAAGGTCATCGACTGTCAATTGTCAACAATTGACTTCTGCGGTAGACAGGACCGTATGACGCGGCAAGCGTGCATCGACAGGAGGCAGCCATGGCAGCGACACTTCGCAGGCCATTCAACGATAACCAGCACGACGTCGAACGGAGATTTGCACCGCGTACGATCCCCGACCAGGTTGCGGAGGAACTCGGTGCCGAAATCGTCTCCGGCCGTCGCAAAGCGGGCGAGCGTCTTGTCGAACTCGACCTCGCGCGCGATTTCGGCGTCAGCCGTGGCCCAATCCGTGAAGCGATCCGCATTCTCGAGCGCCGGCGCCTGGTCGACATCTTTCCGCGGCGCGGCGCCTATATCAGACCGCTGTCACTCAAATCGGTGGCTGACCTGTTTAATGTCCGCACCGCACTGTCGATGCTGGCGGTGCGCACCATGGCGACCACGCCGGTCGAAAGCTTCATCGACACACTGGCGCGCCGCTGCGACGAGTTGAGAGTCGCAGTCGAGGTCGATGATCCAATGGCTTTCGCACACACCACGACGCGCGCGGTAAAGACCATTGCGCGCGGCTCGGGCAACGAACTGCTCGTCGAACTGCTCACCGACCTTGCCAATCAAACCGTATGGGAAACCATATGGAAGACGCCGCTGGACTATCAGACCCGCGACATCCGCCGACTCAGCGCCGACCTAATGGCGTCGACATTGAAGGCGATCCGGCAGCGCAAGCCAAACGCTGCTGTCACACATCTCGGTCAGCTTCTGGAAAGTGATCGCGACCGCGCCTTGTCCACCCTATCGCGCATTCGCGGAGAGACATTCGACCTGAGTGCGCTAACACATAGCGATGGGCACGATATTATGCCGGCTGAGATTGCGCCTGCTCCGCGCGGATGAAATTCGACGGGTCGGCAGGCTCAGACGGCAGCTACCGCAATTCATCAGCGAAAACGTAACAGGCGATCGGAGAAGGACTGGTGCTCGCCATCAAGCTGAAGGCGCCGCTTTCGCCGGAGATCGTCGCCGCGGCCGGGTATTTGTGATATCACGAGAGACCGAAGCCGACGCAGATCGAAGAGCTGCGCAAGGAGCTCCGTACTGTCGTCGAGGTGTTCGGCAAGATGCAGTCCGCCCTGCGTCGCAGGCAACTGGGTGACGATCGGATCGCTGCCGACTGCACAACTGGAAACGATAAGCCGACAATGATGAAGGCCGCCTGACAGCCCAATCCACTGCTCTTGCTGCTCCACTGAACCCGAGCCGCGCTATCTGCGACTAATCGGTATGCCACATGCCCTGACACGCGCCTGGACGAGATTGATGGACTGGATCGAGAATGCCGTCCACTTCGTGGACTGGCTGACGGACGACCCATCCCCGACCAACAAATTTCTGGAAGAGCCGCCAATTAAGGAACGAGCCACACCGGACAAACGCTCGACACGCTAGCGCGACGTCACACGGATTTCAGTTGACCGAGACCGATCGCCGGCCACGGGAGCCGCGCCAGCTTGCTGGCGCATAGGGCAGCGCCGTGTATGCCGATGAGCGCCTCACCGGTGCGGCGCCACGCGACACGCGGTTCTTCGGCGCAAACATCCATCCGATCAGGCCAAGCGTTGTTTTGCACGCCGTCGCGGGCGTCGACGCTGCAATCGATGTCGACTTCAATCCAAATTGTCTGGGCATTCAAACCTCCATCCCGGAATTTCGATTACGCCAAAAGGGCGCTCCGAATCCCAGCCGAGATTGAATTTATACACCGCGAATCTTGTGGCGCACTTGCGCTGCATCAAGTCACCAATCAGTGCAGAACGGCGTGCGCCATCTGCTCATCGAACGGCCGTGCGGCCATCTGCGCACGCAGCTCGGCCAGTTCGGTCTCGAGTTGCTGATTGACAAGAATGAGTGCTGCCACGGTACCGCGGGTGTCGCCGTGGCAGGCGGCGATGAGATCGTCGACTTCCGCGTCTAACTTGGTCATTGAAAAAATCTCCTGCCGCGCTTTCGGTTGCCTTCAATAATCGGCTGAGCGTTGCATCAATATTAAACGATACCGGAGTCGTTGGCGTCATCGCCAACGTGCATGAATACCGGTTAAGAGCGCCTTTCCGGGCTCAAAGAATCCACAAGCGACTTTCTGCAATCGGTTTAAGCGACCCGTTTCAATCACCGCGCTGCAACCGCGCGTTGATCGCAAAATCACCTGTTTCTGATTAGTCATAGTCCGCCGAACCGGCTACCGCCGTCAGGCCGATCACGATGCAAATTCAAGGACATGCCAATGATGAACGATGGTCGCCCGTTCGGGCTTTATATCAATGGCCGGTTTCAGCCAGCCTCGACCGGCCGTACCATCAAGATCGAGAACCCGAAGGACTGCAGCCATCTGGCCGATGTCGCCGAGGGGGACGAAAAGGATATCGATCTGGCCATCGACGCCGCCGAACGCGCCGGCAAAATCTGGGCGGCGACACCGGGCGCGGTCCGCGGCGACATCATGCACCGGGCCGGCGAACTTCTGGCCAAAAAGCTCCCCGAACTGGTGACCATCGAGGTCGATCAGATCGGCCGCGCCCGCCGCGAAATGACCGCCCAGCTAGGCCGGCTGCCGGAATGGTTTCGCTATTTCGGCGCTCTGGCGCGCACTCATGAGGACACCGTGCCGCCGTTCGGCGGCAACTTCCTGAATTATACCCGCCGGGTCCCGCTCGGCGTCGTCGGCCATGTGACGCCATGGAATCATCCGTTGCTGATCCTCACCAAGAAGATCGCGCCGTCGATGGCGGCGGGCAATACGATGGTGGTGAAGCCGAGCGAATTGGCGCCGATCACACCTCTGCTGCTCGGTGATATCTTCAAGGAAGCCGGCGTGCCCGACGGCGTCTACAATGTCGTGCCCGGCTATGGAGCCACCGCCGGCAAGGCGCTGACCACCAGCAAGCGCATCAAGAAGATCGACCTCACCGGCGGCACCGAGACCGGCAAGATGGTGGCGTCCATGGCTGGCGCCAACCTCACCAAGGTCGCAGCCGAGCTTGGCGGCAAGGCCGCGGTCATCCTGTTCGATGATACACCCATCGAGCGCGGCGTCGCGGCGGCCCTGTTCGCCTCGTTCATCGCAACCGGTCAGACCTGCGTCCAGGGTGCGCGGCTGCTAGTGCAACGTTCCGTGCATGACACCGTGGTCGCCGAACTGGTGAAGCGCACTAACGCGATCCGGATCGGCGATCCGCAGGACATGGCGACGCAGATGGGCCCGCTGGTCTCGGCCAAGCAGCGCGAGCTGACCGAACGCTACGTCAAGATCGGACTCGAGGAAGGTGCGACGCTCGCCGCGGGCGGCAAGCGGCCGGACGGCAAGGCCTTCGAGAACGGCTATTATCATCAGCCGACGATCTTCACGAACGTGACTGGCAGCATGCGCATTGCGCAGGAAGAGATCTTCGGGCCGGTCGTCGTTGTGATCCCGTTCGACACCGAAGAGGAAGCCATCGCGCTGTCCAACGGCACCGAGTTCGGGTTGGCCACCTCGATCTGGACCCGCGACGTCACCCGCGCGCACCGCGTGGCACATCAGCTCGAGAGCGGCATCGTCTGGATCAACGACCACCACCGCATCGATCCCTGCTCGCCCTGGGGCGGCTTCAAGATGAGCGGCATCGGCCGCGAGAACGGCATTGTCGCCTATGAGGAATACACCCAGATCCAGAACGTGATCGTCAATCTCTCGGACGAGCCGTTCGACTGGTATGCCGATGATGGGCAGGAGAAGCGGTATAGCTGAGACGAACGTCGTTTCATTAGACAGGCAAGGCGCCCCTCCACTCGGTCGTCATACGCGGGCTTGACCCGCATATCCATCCTCGCCCAACGCTCGAACATGCGGCCTGAAGTTGGATTGCCGGGTCAAGCCCGGCAATGACGTGAGGAGGGGTGCGAGCGCATCACCATCGATTCTAGCTTTCTAAGCCAACACTAACCGAACCCTGCCACCGCATGCGGCACATAGGGCGCTTCGAGCGAGGCGATCTCCTCACTCGTCAGCTTCAACGACAGCGCCGCCACCGCATCGGTCAGATGCGCCGGCTTCGATGCACCGATGATCGGTGAGGTGATGCCTTTTTTCTGCAGCAGCCAGGCCATCGCGACCTGCGCCTGCGGAACGCCGCGCGCCTTGGCGACGGCAGCAACCTGCTCGACGATCTTGCGATCGGACTCCTCGGACTGCACATAGAGCGTCTTGCCGAATTCATCGGTATTTTGACGCTCGCTGGTCTCGTCCCAGGCCCGCGTCAGGCGCCCGCGCGCCAGCGGGCTCCACGGCATGACCGCGATCTTCTGGTCGGCGCAGAGCGGCAGCATCTCGCGCTCTTCCTCGCGGTTCAGCAGATTGACATGGTTCTGCATGCTGACAAATTCAGTCCAACCGTTCAGCCGCGAGGTATAGAGCGCCTTGGAGAATTGCCATGCATACATGCTGGACGCGCCGATATAGCGGACCTTGCCGGCTTTCACGAGGTCATGCAGCGCTTCAAGCGTCTCCTCGAGGGGCGTGTTCTTGTCGAGGCGATGGATCTGGTAGAGATCGATATAATCGGTGCCGAGCCGGCGCAGGCTGTGATCGACCTCGGTCATGATCGCCTTGCGCGACAGGCCTGCCCCGTTCGGTCCCGGCCGCATCCGGTTGAAGACCTTGGTCGCCAGCACCACATCGTCACGGCGCGTGAAGTCCTTCAGCGCGCGACCGACGATCTCTTCCGAGGTGCCATCCGAATAGACATTCGCCGTGTCGAAGAAATTGATGCCGAGCTCAATCGCCTGCTTGATCAGCGGCCGGCTCTTGTCCTCGTCCAGCGTCCATGCATGCGCGCCGCGATCGGAGACGCCATAGGTCATGCAGCCCAGACACAGACGCGAGACGTCCAGGCCGGTGTTTCCAAATTTCACGTAATCCACTGCGTTTCTCCCTTGTTATTCTATTTGTGTTTCACGAATTCGGCGAAGGCATCGGCATAATCGGGATGCCAGCGCGACAGCGCCGGTCGATTTTCCACGACGTCGCCGATGGCCCACAACATGCGGCGTTCGTCGAGTGCGCGCGGCACGTCGTTGTCCGGACACAGGATATAGAAGTCGCCGGCGTCGAGTCGTTGCATCATGAAGTCCACGGTCTGCTCGGCTGTCCACGCTGCATCCGGCTTCTCGCTGCGCCCGCCAACTGCGAGCGGCGTGAAGACAAAGCCGGGGATCAGCAGATGTGCGGAGACCTGACATCCCACGGTGTTGCGCAGCTCGTGCGCCAGCGCTTCGGTATAGGCTTTCACGCCGGCCTTGGAGACATTGTAGGCGGGATTGCCGGGCGGCGTTGTGATGCCCTGCTTGGAGCCCGTATTGATGATCAGGCCCGGCCGCTTGCGCGCGATCATGTCCACAGCGAAGGCCTGACAACCATTGACGATGCCCCACAGATTGACGCCGAGCAGCCGCTCCCAATTCTCGCGCGGACCGAGCGCCGAGGTCGGCACCTGAATGCCGGCATTGTTCATCAGCACATCGCAGCTGCCGAAACGGGCCTGCACATCGGCCGCGAGGCCGGTCATCGCGGCGACATCACTGACATCGACCGCGGCTGTCATCACATCGTCACGTCCGCCGCGCGCCACGCTGGCGATTTTGCCGGCCGCGTCCGTCAGGCGATCCTCGCCGAGATCGACAATGCAAATGCGCAGGCCCAGCCGCGTAAAGGCCGTCGCCGCGGCAAGGCCGATGCCCGAGGCGCCTCCGGTGATGACGGCAACAGAACCTGGGGACAGAGCGGGATGGGACATGATGTTCTCCGGTACCGGGAGGTTGCGTCCATGCATATAGCATCAACGCGCATCTTCGCATTTCACATGATCGCTAGCGATCGGCGTCCATCCGCGCATGACTACGATTTCTTCCCGTGAAACACCTCGTTCACGGTCTTGATCGCGCCGGTGTCCGACGCGGCATAGCCGGGCAGCTTGACCACCACGTCATGAAACTCTGCGCTGCGCAGCAATGCGAGGATATGCTGCATCGGTTCCTGATCGAGCAATGTCTCGCGGCAGACGAAATAGTAATCCTCGGTCAGCAGCCGCACGAAATCCAGCCCGAATTGCCGCGCCGCAGCCTCGACGCCGAAGGCCACGTCGGCCATGTCACTGGCAACATAAGCGGCGACTGCCGCATGAGTGAACTCCACCTGCTGATAACCATTGATCTGCTCGGGATCGATCTTGTGTTGGCGAAGCAGCTGATCGAACAGCAACCCCGTACCGGAATCCTGATCGCGATTGACGAAGCGGATCGCGGGATTGATCAGCGCTTCCATCGATGTGATGCGCAGCGGATTGCCGGGCTTCACCATGAGGCCCATTTCGCGGGTCGCGAAACCGACGACGCGATGGACGCGGTTGTCGACCCACTCCTTGCAGGCATTGACGCTGCGCTTGCGCAATTCGCCGCGCGGCAGATGCACGCCGGCGAGATCGCAGGTGTTATGCGCCAGCGACACCAGCGAGGTCTGGTTGCTGACATAGCGTAGATCGATGCCCGTGCCCGCCGTGGTGTTCAGCATCTCGCGCAATTTCGACACGGCAAAACCGTGACTGGCATGAACGCGGATGACCGCAGGATGGTTGGGCAGCAGCTCCTTGAGTTCGGTCGCCAGTTCCTGCGCCAGATTGTCGAGCTGCGGTCCGAGCCGCGCTTCCAGCCGTTCGCCGGCCCAGACCAGTTTCTCGCCAAATGCCGTCAGCTTGGTGCCCTTGCCCTTGCTCCGCTCGACCACCGGCACGCCGAAGAAGGCCGACCAGTCATTCACCAGGCTCCACGCATGGCGGTAGGACAGCTGGTTGCTGCTGGCCGCGAGCGTCAGCTTGCCGGTTTCGTTGATGTCCTTGAGAAAGCCGAGCATCACCGATGTCGGCTGGCGCGAACCCGGCTTGCGGAATCGCCAGATGGTTTCGATATCGATGCGCATCGTGCTTCCTATCGCCCTGCCACCTATGTTCGCGATTGCATATGTGCCGCCGCGCCGTGACTCACGTTCTCATATTTACTGTCAATGCCCCTCCTGATCCGATCGTCGAAACATCGGGAGGTATACACTATGCCAGAGATCTCACATGCTGATCTTGCCATTTCTGCATCGTCGAAACTGACGCGCAAACGGCTCCTCATCGACGGCCAGCAGGTCGAGCCGTTGTCCGGCCGATATTTCGATGTCCTCAATCCCGCGACGGGCGAGATCATCGCCGTCGTCGCCGAAGCCGACAGCGGCGATATCGACCGTGCGGTCCGCGCGGCGCGCAGGGCGCTCGAGGGTCCGTGGGGCCGCATGCGCGCGGCCGATCGCGGCCTCGTGCTGCAGCGTTTCGCACAACTGCTGGAAGATCACGCGCAGGAACTGATCGCGCTGGAAAGTCTCGACACCGGCAAGCCGCTCGCCGCCGTGCAGCGCCAGGACCTGCCTGCCGCCATCGACACGCTGCGCTACTATGCGGGCTGGGCCGACAAGATCAACGGACAGGTGATCCCGGCGCGCCATGATGCACTGACCTATACGGTGCGTGAGCCGATCGGCGTCGTCGGCGCCATCGTGCCATGGAATTTCCCGCTGATGATCGGGATGTGGAAGATCGCACCGGCGCTGGCCTGTGGCTGCACCGTCGTGCTGAAGCCGGCCGAGATCACGCCGCTTTCGGCACTGCGGATTGGCGAACTGGCACTGGACGCCGGCCTGCCGCCGGGCACGCTGAATATCGTGCCGGGATTTGGCAAGACCGCCGGCCGTGCCATGGTCGATCACCCCGACATTGACAAGATCACCTTCACGGGATCGCCGACCGTCGGCCGAGAAATCCTCGCCGGCGCTGCCGGCAATCTGAAGCGCGTCACGCTCGAACTCGGGGGCAAATCGGCCAATGTGATCTTCGACGACGCCGATCTGGATTCCGCCACCAAGGCCGCCGCTTCCGGCATCTTCTTCAATTCCGGCCAGGTCTGCTCGGCCGGTTCGCGCATTCTCGCGCATGCGTCGGTCTATGACGAGGTCGTGGAGCGCATGACGACCCGCGCCAAGGCCATCCGCGTCGGCGATCCCACGCAGTCCGGCACGACGATGGGACCGATCGTCTCGGAACTGCAGATGAAGCGGGTGCTGGACTATGTCGATATCGGCACCAAGGAAGGCGCCATCGTGACGATCGGCGGTACACGCATCGGCGATCGCGGCTATTTCGTCGCGCCTACGGTGTTCGCCAATGTCGAACACGAAATGCGCGTCTCGCAGGAAGAGATCTTCGGTCCCGTCGTCAGCATCATCAGATTCTTCGATGAGGCTGATGCCATCAGCAAGGCCAATGGCACGAAATACAGCCTCGCCGCCGGTGTCTGGAGCTCGGATATCGGCCGCGTGCAGCGCTTCGCCAAACAGGTGAAGGCAGGCACAGTCTGGATCAACACCTATGGCTATACGGATGTCCGGCTCCCCTGGGGCGGCTCACGCGATTCCGGCTTCGGCCGCGAGCATGGCGATGCGGCGCTTGAGAACTTTACCGAGCCGAAGGCCGTCTGGATGAATCTCAACGTCTGAGGCACCCAGCGCATCCTTGCGCCACACAATTGGCTGTTGATCGTTATATTCTTATGGATATAACGATTGCCGGTCAATTGCGTGTGAGCCCTTCTTCATGAACCGTCACCGGCGTTCTGCCGTCGCCCTGCGTCATGTCGCTTTCGAGGACCTGGGCCTGCTGTCGTCGGTACTGGATCGTGAGGGATGGGACGTCTCGTTCTGCGATGCCGCCATTGATGACGTCTCCCACCGCTCCATCGAAGATGCCGACCTCCTGATCGTGCTGGGCGGCCCCATCGGCGTCTATGAGGCCGACGCCTACCCGTTCCTGACACGTGAGATCGCCCTGCTGGAACGGCGTCTCGCGCAGGGGCGCCCGACGCTCGGCATCTGCCTTGGCGCACAATTGATGGCCCGCGCACTCGGCGCCCGCGTCTATGCCGGCGATATCAAGGAGATCGGCTGGGGCCAAGTATCCCCGACCAAGCAGGGCGCGGCCTCATGCCTCGCGCCGCTGGCGGAGGATGGCGCCAGCGTTCTGCATTGGCATGGCGACACCTTCGATCTGCCGGAGGGCGCCATTCGCCTCGCCTCGAACGACGCCTATGACAACCAGGCCTTTGCCTATGGTCGCCATGCACTGGCGCTGCAGTTCCATCTCGAAGCCGATCCACGGCAGCTCGAGGAATGGTATGTCGGTCACGCGGTCGAATTGGCCGCCGCCGGCATTCCCATCGCGCAGCTGCGTTCAAACACCGCTGCCGTCGCCAACCGACTGCCAGTTCAGGCCGATCGCATTTTCACGCGCTGGATCCGCGAGATCGGTTGAACGATTCCAGACGCGAATTCACGATCGTGAATTGGTCGCGAAGATCACCCATGCAGAACGCTGCAGATTCCCCGCCTTTACCCGTTTCGTGAAAACGATATATTTCGCGCGCTACAACGACACTTCAAACAAACGTCCGGGAGGATCACATTATGGGCTTGATGCAGCCAATCTCTGCCACCGCGCACCCTTACGCGAACGGCTCCTACAAGCAGATGCTGATCGACGGCAAATGGGTCGATGCGAAGTCGGGCAAGAAATTCGAGACGCATAACCCCGCTACCGGTGAGCTGCTAGCCACCGTCGCCGAAGGCGATGCTGGGGATATCGACCTTGCGGTCGCCGCCGCCCGCCGCGCCTTCGAAGGTCCGTGGAGCAAGGCCAAGCCCTATGAGCGCCAGGCGCTGCTGCTGAAATTCGCCGAGCTCGTCGAGAAGCATTTTGACGAACTCGCTTTGCTCGATACGCTCGATATGGGCGCGCCTGTCATGCGCACCTTCGCGGGCAAGCAGCGCATCCTCGGCATGCTGCGCTTCTATGCCGGCCAGGCCACGCTGATCTATGGCGAAACCATCGAGAATTCGCTGCCGGGCGAAATCTTCTCCTACACGCTGAAGGAGCCAGTCGGCGTCGTCGGCGCGATCATTCCGTGGAACTCGCCGCTGTCAGCCAGCATCTGGAAGATCGGCCCTGCTATCGCCACCGGCTGCACCATCGTGCTGAAGCCAGCTGAAGAAGCCCCGCTGACCTCGCTACGCCTCGGTGAGCTGGCCTTGGAAGCCGGCTTCCCGGCTGGCGTCATCAACGTCGTGCCGGGCTATGGCGAAACCGCCGGCGCCGCGCTGGCCTCGCATATGGACGTCAACAAGGTCGCTTTCACCGGTTCCCACTTCACCGGCCAGTCGATCATCCGCGCCTCGGCCGGCAACCTCAAGCGCGTGTCGCTCGAGCTCGGCGGCAAGTCGCCGAACATCGTGTTCTCCGATGCCGATCTCGATGCGGCTGTTCCTGGCGCTGCCATGGCGGTGTTCGCAAATTCCGGGCAGATCTGCAGCGCCGGCACCCGCCTGTTCGTCGAAAAGAGGATCTATGACGAATTCGTTGGCCGCGTCGCCGAATTCGCTGGGAAGTTAAAGGTCGGTAATGGTGCCAACCCCGACACCCAGCTCGGGCCATTGGTCTCCAAGGAACAGCTCGACCGCGTCACCGGCTATCTCACCACCGGAAGCGGCGAAGGCGCCAAGGCGCTGTCCGGCGGTGGCCGCCTGATGGACGGCGAACTGTCGAAGGGCTTCTTCGTGCAGCCGACCGTGTTCGCCAACGTCCAGGACAGCATGAAGATCGCGCAGGAAGAGATCTTCGGGCCGGTGATCTCCGCGATCTCGTTCACCGACATGGACGAGCTAGTGCAGCGCGCCAACAACACGACCTTCGGTCTCGGCAGTGGCGTCTGGACCAGGGATGTCAGCAAGGCGCATCGCCTCGCGAAGTCCCTGCAGGCCGGCTCGGTCTGGATCAATTGCTATCAGGCGATGGATCCTGCCGTGCCGTTCGGCGGCTACAAGATGAGCGGCTATGGCCGCGAGTCCGGCGTCCATCACATCAACGAATATCTGAACATCAAGGCGGTCTGGATCAACACCTGATCGCCGCTGTCCTCGAAAGAGAAAAGGCGCCGAGCAACGAGCTCGGCGCCTTTTCTTTGCGCCGTCATTGCAAGGAGCCGTTGCGACGAACATTGGCGATTAAGCAGCCGGCGCGGCACCGTATCGATCGCGCAGCTTGCGCTTGAAGATCTTGCCGGTCGACTCGCGCGGCAGCGCCGTGTGGAAGTGGATTTCCTTCGGCACCTTGAAGTTGGCAAGCCGCTGCTTGAGATAGGCTTGGATCTCGGACGAGGAGAGCTGCGTATCATCTTCGAGTTCGACGCAGCCCACCAGTCGTTCGCCGAATTCGTCGTCGGGCACGCCGAACACCGCGCAGTCCCGCACGCCGTTCATGCCGATCAGCGTGTTCTCGATCTCGGCGGGATAGATGTTGACGCCGCCGGAGATGACCATGTCGCGCTTGCGATCACACATGAAGAGATAGCCGTCCTCGTCGAGATAGCCGACGTCACCGACGCTGATCAGGCCCTCGCGGCCGGCTTCGGCCCGTGCGTCGGGGCGGCCCTGATAGTCGAAATCCGGCACCGAGGTCTGCCGCATGAAGATTTCACCGGGCACATTGACCGGACATTCCTTGCCGTCCGCATCGAAGATCTTAACCATGCCCCCCTCGATGGTGCGACCGACGGTGCCCGGCTTCCTCAGCGCCTCCTCCGATGAATGCCAGATCGGTACCCCGGTTTCGGTGGAACCGAGATATTCGTTGATCACCGGTCCCCACCACGCAATCATCGCCTGCTTGACATGGATCGGGCACGGCGCTGCGCCATGGATGATGAAGCGCAGCGACGACAGGTCGTAGCGCGACTTCACCTCGTCCGGCAGACGCAGCAGCCGCACGAACATAGTCGGCACCATATGCATGTTGGTGATGCGGTGCTTCTCGGTGAGCTGCAGCAGATCCTCGGGATCGAAACGCGGTTCGAGCACGATCGTGCTGCCATGACGGAATGCCATCAGCCCGTAGGAGCTTGGCGCCGAGTGATACATCGGCCCGTTCATCAGGATGATCTGATCCTCGTTCGGCTTCAGCCCATAGGCGATGCCGCCGACGCGCTCGGATGCCGCAGCCTGTTCCGGCGTCATGGCCGCGCGGGTCACGCCCTTGGGACGGCCCGTGGTGCCCGACGTGTAGAACATGGTCAGCGCGCGCTTGGGAACGTTCTCCATCGGCGCATGCAACTCGCGCCAGACATCGAAGTCCGTGGCGCCTGCAGGCACCTCGGTCGCAGCTTCGGCAACACCATAGGCGACTGCGATCTCCGGCGGCGTGCGGACGATCAGGATCGGAAATCCCGCGGGCAAATTATCTTTGATCTGCGGCAAAAGATCAGCGTGGCAGACCAGCAGTTTCGCACCGCTGTCGGCGAGGATGTAGCTGACCTCCTCACCTTTAAGGTGCCAGTTGATCGGGACCACACGCGCGCCGAGCGCACCTGCGCCGAACGCCGTCTCGAACAGCGCGAAATCGTTGCGCAGCATCATGCCGACCGGCGCATCGGCGCCTGCACCGAGGCTCTTGAACCCGGTCGCCACCTTGGCGATGCGCTGCATGATGTCCGGATAGCTGATCGCCCGGTCGCCGCTGATAATCATTGTCCGCCCTTATATTGTTCTTGAATCGATCGAAGCCATCGCTGGCTTCGATCCTTGTTCTGTCGATGTGATGGTACAGATGCTCACTGGTCGTCGAGCAATTCGCCAAAGCCTTCCCAGTTCTTGCCGTTGAAACGGCGCAGCCGCAGTTGCTGGAACGAAAGATAGTCATCCTTGTCGGTATTGACCGTGACGCCCGACAGCAACAGCGGCAGCTTGACGTTCTTCATCGACGTCGCCTGACGCAGGATATTCTCCCGGCTGACGTCATCGCCGCACGCTTTCAGGATATGCGTGATGAGATGCGCATTCAGGAATCCGGTTGCATAATTGGTGTTGCGCGGATCAGCTGACGGCAGGCTCTCTTTCATGAAAGCGAAATAGGCCTTCACGTCCTCGTCGTTGGCCCATGACGCGTCATTGATGTCTTTCTGATAACTCGACGTGATCAGGCCGGTGGCGTTGTCCAGACCTGCCGGCTCCAGAAAGGTGATCGACGAAGCGGACGTGGGGACGAACATCAGGTCCGGCTTCCAGCCGATTTCCGCAGCGCCCTTGATCATCTGCGACGAGAATTTGCCGACCACCGCGCCAAACAGCACATTCGCGCCGGACGATTTGAGCGCCGCAAGCTGCGACGAGATCGTCGGCGCACTGGTCTCATAGGTCGCCTCGGATACGATCATACTGGCGGCCTTGTCGCCCAGCGCACGTTTAAAGCCAGCCACATAGTCTTTGCCGAGATCGTCGTTCTGCGCGAGAATGGCGATCTTGGCACCCGGCTTGGTCTTCAACACGTGCTTGGCGTAGACAACGCCTTCCGATTCATAGGCGGCCATGCCCGGCATGGTCCACGGAAAACCTTTCGGATCCGCCCATTTGGTCGCGCCTGATAGCACGAACAGCTGCGGAATTTTCTTGCTGTTCAAATAGCGATGCACCGCGTTGTTGGTCGCGGTGCCGAGCGTCCCGAACATCATCAGAACCTCATCCTGCTCCACCAGTTTGCGGGTCTGCTCCACGGTCTTCGGCGGCGAATAGGCGTCATCGAGACTGATGAACTTGATCTTGCGCCCGTTAATGCCGCCTTCGGCGTTGAGCTTGGCAAAATAGGCTTCCTGCGCGCGGCCGATCACGCCGAAGCCCGAGAGCGGCCCGCTATAGGGAAGCGTCTGCCCGATCTTGATCTCTTCCTTGCTGTTGGCCGCAGCTTGCGTCGGCGCATTCACGCAGACGGCAAAAGCGAACAGCCCAAGCGTCCTCAGCATGACTGATGTCATGATTGTCTTCTCCCCGTTATATTTTTATCGGGCCGCGCTTATGCGCGTGCCCGTCTCGCAAAGTCTCCGGTCGCTTCCGCATATTCGCGCTTCAGGCGGTCCACGAGTTCTGCCACCGGGGGAGCATCAACGATCTGGCCGATACCCTGGCCGCAACCCCAGATGTCCTTCCAGGCCTTGACCTTCATGTTACCGCCGGAGCCGAAGTTCATCTTGGTCTTGTCAGCCACCGGAAGATTGTCGGGATCGAGGCCGGCGGCTGCGATGGACGGGCCGAGATAGTTGCCGTGAATACCGGTGAACAGGTTGGTGTAGACCGTGTCATGCGCGGCGAATTCGGTCAGCGCCTTCTTGTAGGCCGGGTCGGCATTAGCTTCTTCGGTCGCAATGAAGCGCGTGC
The DNA here is from genome assembly GCF_052076045.1 of Tardiphaga sp. 20_F10_N6_6. Taxonomy (NCBI): domain Bacteria; kingdom Pseudomonadati; phylum Pseudomonadota; class Alphaproteobacteria; order Hyphomicrobiales; family Nitrobacteraceae; genus Tardiphaga; species Tardiphaga sp. 20_F10_N6_6. The sequence goes on along the minus strand of NZ_CP197239.1, from coordinate 5,938,505 downwards.
CCATATAAGCGAGGTCTGCGCCGAGTGCGAGCGCCGACGCAATCCCGTAGCCGTCGGAGATTGCACCAGATACCAGCACAGTCCCCTTGAACCACTGCTTCACTTCGCGCACCAGCGCGAAGGGTGACAACGTACCGGCATGACCACCGGCACCGGCGCAGACCAGGATCAGGCCATCGACGCCCTGCTCGGCTGCCTTGCGCGCATGCTTGACGTTGATAACGTCATGAAACACGACGCCGCCATAGGAATGCGCGGCCTCGACGATCTCCGAGGGCGGGCGCAACGAGGTGATGATGATCGGAACCTTGTGCTTCACACAGGTTTCCATGTCCTTCATCAACCGGTCGTTGGACGCGTGGCAGATCTGGTTGACCGCATAGGGCGCGACCTTCTTGCCGGGATTCTTCGCTTTGTATTCGCCGAGCTCATCCTCGATGCGCGTCAGCCACTGATCGAGCACTTCCACCGGCCGCGCATTCAGCGCTGGAAACGAACCGACGATACCGGCCTTGCATTGCGCAATGACGAGTTCAGGACCGGAGACGATGAACAGCGGGGAACCGAGCACAGGCAGCTCGAGGGTGCCATCGAGAGCTTTGGGGAGCGACATAAGCGTTTCCTTATATTTTTTATAACCGAACTATAGGGGTTGACCGCCCGTGCGTGTTGTTCGAATTTGAACAATTGGCCTTCCGGATTTGATCACATGGACTGGGATCTCTGTCGCACCTTCAATGCCGTGGTCGACGCCGGAAGCTATCTCGGCGCGTCCAGGCAGTTGCGCACCAGCCACCCGACCGTGAGCCGCGAGGTCGCGGCGCTGGAGAAGCAACTTGGCACCAAGCTGTTCGTGCGCTCCGACGAAGGGCTGGTGCTGACTGCCCGCGGGCGGCGCTTTCATGAGAGCACCAAAGCGATGGCCGAGGCCGCGCTGAAAGCAGAAGCTGCCGCCGGCGCGTCGGGCCAGAGCGCACGCGGCGTGGTCAAGGTGTCGATCGGACCGACGCTGGCGAATTTCTGGCTGATGCCGCATATCGGCGCTTTCATCCGCCAGCATCCGCATGTCGAGATCCAGCTGGTGACGCATCCCTTCCCGGTCAGCGTACGCAAGCGCGAAGCCGACATCGTGCTGCGGCTGTATCAGACCGGCGACGAAAATCTCACCGGACGGAAAATCGCCAAGCTCGGCGTTGGCTTCTACGCCTCGCGCGATTACGCAGCGCGATGCCCGCTGCCCGAACAGCGGGCCGCTTGGAAGGACCACACTGTCATCGGCTTCGCCGACAAATCGTCGAATTCCGAACTCGGACGCTGGAGCGACCACATCACCAAGGACGCCACCGTCGCCATCCGCTGCTCGTCGCAAGCGGATATGCTTGCAGCCGTCCGCGCAGGAATTGGCATCTGCGTGCTGTCATGCATCGTCGGCGACGCCCATGCGGATCTGATCCGCGTGGCACCGCAGAAGCTGGCCAGCCTCTCTGATATCTGGCTGCTGGCGCATCCGGACCTCGTCGATCAGCCGTCGGTGCGCGCCGTACTGGAATTCATCACGGCCTGCGCGCGCGACGACCGCGCGCTGTTACGCGGCCGATGATGTCGCACCCTTGCCGGGAAATGGCGCCGCACGGCTGACATAGCGTCCCTCGCCTTTTTCGCCGACGAGCTTGCCGTCGCGCGTAACGAATTTCCCGCGCAGCATCGTTGCCACCGGCCAGCCCGTAATCTCCAAACCTTCATAAGGCGTGTAATCGGCGCCGTGATGCAGGTTCGCCTGGGTGAGCGTTGCTTGGCGCTTCGAATCCCACAGCGCGATATCGGCATCGTAGCCGATGGCGATGGAGCCCTTGCCGGTGAGGCCATAGGTCTTCGCATGATTGGTCGAGGTCAGTGCCACAAACTGGTTGAGCGTGATGCGGCCCTTGCTGACACCTTCCGAGAACAGGATCGGAAGGCGCGTCTCGACACCGGGAATGCCGTTCGGAATCCAGCGGAAGCTGGTACGCGCGTTGGGTGGTTGCTTGCCCTGCACGTCGTCATAGCGAAACGGGCAATGATCCGACGAGAACAGGGAGAATACGCCCTGCTGCAAACCTTCCCAGCATGCCTGCTGGCTGGCGAGATCGCGCGGTGGCGGCGAGCAGACATATTTCGCGCCCTCCATACCCAGATCCTTCAGATCCTCTTCGGTCAGCACGAGATATTGCGGGCAGGTCTCGCCATGGATCGTCAACCCGCGCATCTGAGCGCGGCGGATCTCTTCCATGGACTCCCGATTGGAGACATGAACCACCACCATCGACACATCGACCAGTTCCGCCAGCGAGAGAGCCCGGTGCGTGGCCTCGCGCTCAACGACGATAGGCCGCGACTTGGCGTGAAAATACGGGCCGACATTGCCGTCGCGTTCGAGCTTGTCGACCAGAAAGCGGATGGCGTCGTAATTCTCCGCATGAACCTGAACCAGTGCACCGGATTCACGCGCCACGGCCAGTACCTGCAGGATCTGCAGATCGCTCAGCGCGAGGTCTTCATAGGTCATGAAGACCTTGAGCGAGGTGTAGCCATCGGCGATCAAGGCTGGCAGTTCCTGCCCGAGTACCGCTTCACTGGGATCGGCGATGATCAGGTGGAAGGAATGATCGATATGGCAATTCTGATCGGCAAGCGTGTGATAATTCTTCAACGCCTCGCGGATCGGTTGGCCCTTCGCCTGCAGACAGTAAGGCATCACGAAAGTGTTGCCGCCGAAGGCTGCGGCGCGCGTGGCGCTTTCGAAATCGTCGGCCATGACGATGCCGGGGCCGGATGGTTGCGCAATATGAACGTGGCTGTCGATACCGCCGGGCAGCACCAGCAGACCGGTTGCATCGACCGTCTCGGTCGCGTCGGTCAGCGCTTCGCCGATGGCAACGATGCGGCCGTTCCTGATGCCGACATCGGCTTTGGTGGTTTCGCTTGCGGTTGCAATGGTGCCATGACGAATGACGGTATCGAAAGCGGTCATGAGCAAAACCTCATCAATTAAGCAACGCAGGTTGCATACAGACAAATACTAGACTTGCTGAAACAGCGATCCCCATTGGGTGACGCGTTTGGTATCGACGCCAGCCATCTTCAGGCATTTCCAGACCACCGTGGCAATGGTGTCATAGACCGGAATGCCCGTCTCCCTTTCCAGTTTCGCCGCGGATGGTGCAACTCTCAAATTGGTGCAGATGATCGTGATAGCGTCTGGCTTTTCCTTGGCCACGTCCCGCGTCATATCCTCAAGTTGCACAACGGGCACTTCGGAGAACGAGAAGTTATCCTGCAGACCGAGATGGCGTTCGCCCTGGCACGCAAAGCCCAGCTTTTCATAATTCTCCAGAATCTTGGCCTGAACGTCGTCCAGATATGGCGTCACGTACCCCAGACGCTTCACCTTTTGATGTTCAAGAATCTCATTGAGAGCCAACATCGACGTCGTCGCAGGAATCCCGGTTGCTGCGGTGATCTGCTCACACAGGCGGACATCCGCCTCAAAGCCGAGCCAGCCAGAGGATGTTCCATTCCAGCCGATGACATCGACCTTCGCATGAGCCAGCAATTCTGCGGCCCGCAGGATTTCCGAATTGTCGAATTGGGCGAGCGCCTTGTTCGACAGCGCGATCTCCGTGACCTTGAAACGCGAGAAATGCGCCGAGACTTCGGGCAATTCGCCAAGCATGGCAGTCGTGATCGGCTCCAGCGCCGTGTTCGACGAAGGCGTCAGCATTCCGAGAAGCACACGTTTGGTCATGGATGATCCAGAGTTTCGAGGAATGGTTTCGTCCGTTCAGATCGAAGCAGATCGAGAACGTGACGTTTGATTTCGTTGAACTGCGGGCTGGTGATGTCGCGTGGCCGCGGCAGGTCCAACGGGATGATTTCGCGGATACGCCCCGGACGGGCGCTCATCACGGCAACATGCGTGCCCAGCGTCAGTGCTTCGTCGATGCCGTGCGTGACGAAAACGATCGTGCCTTGGTGTTCCTGCCAGATCCGGACGAGTTCATTCTGCATATCCATCCGGGTCTGCTCATCGAGCGCGCCGAACGGCTCATCCATCAGGATGACCTGCGGATTCATCAGCAATGCACGGGCGATGCCGACACGCTGATTCATGCCGCCTGACAGTTCGGACGGATAATGATTTTCAAATCCCGTGAGCCCGACCATGTCGATATAGCGCTGTGCTGTTTCGCGGCGCACGGCCTTCTGGCCACCGCGCAGCAGCAGGTGGAAGCCGACATTCTCCCAGACCGGGAGCCACGGCATCAGGTTGGCCTGCTGAAACACCACGCCGCGCTCCGAACCGGGCGCCGTGATCAATTGACCATCGACGGTGACGGTGCCGGATGACGGCTTCTCGAAGCCTGCGATCATATTGAGAAGCGTGGACTTGCCGCATCCGCTGGGGCCGAGCAGACAGAGAAACTGATTCTTCTCCACCTTGATATTTATGTGGTCGAGAGCCGTGACATCGGCCTTGCGTTTCGCGTCCTTGAAGATTTTGGAGACACCGGAGATTTCGATCGTCGCCATGACCTAGCTCTCCCCGCTCTGGATCGTCGTGTTGCGCTGCCAGTGCAGCACGCGCGCCATCACGAGACGGATGCCGAAGTCGCTGAGAAAACCGAGCAGACCGATGCTGGCCATCGCAGCCAGCACAAGGTCGTAGCGCAGGAAATAATAGGAATCCCACAGCACATAGCCGAGACCGCTTTTCACAGCGACCATCTCCGCCGTCACCGTCAGCATCCAGGCCGAGCCGATGCCGATCCGCAGACCGGCAAAGATGCTGGGCAGCGCGGCCGGCAGCACGATGAAGCGCAGCAGTTGGCGATTGCCGCCGCCGACCATCGCGCCGGCGCGGATCAGATTGCGATCGCAGGTCTTCACGCCGTGAATCGTATTGAGCAGGATCGGAAAAAACGCACCGAGGAACACCAGGAAAATCGCCGGCTTGTTGGCGATGCCGAACCAGATGATGGCAAGCGGAATCCACGATACCGGCGGGATCGGCCGCAGCGTCTGCAGCGTCGGCTCGATGATCACCTCGACAGTGCGGGACCACCCGATGGCGACCCCGACCGACACGGCCAGCGCCGTGGCGATGGCGAAGCCCGCGAGAACGCGCGACAGACTGGCGAGCATGTCGAACAGCCAGTGGCCGCTATAGGTCTGGGTATTGCCGTCGGTGCCCAACACCCAATCCGCCCAAGCCCAGGCCACGGTGGAAGGCGCCGGCAACAGCGCCGCCGGCAGTGCGCCGGATCGGGAAAACGCTTCCCAGCCCGTCAGAATCAGGACCGGTACGACATACCGATCCAGCCGTCTCAACATCGCGACGATTTGGCGCATCACCGGACTCAGTAACCGAGTTCGGATTTCGGCTTGCCGGTGGCAGCCTCCAGGAAGCGGTAGTCCATGTTCTTCTCGACGGCCGCCGAAACGTCGGAATTGATATATTTCAGGTCGCGCATCATCGCTGCGATGGCGAGCGCCGATGCGCGGTACATCTTCGGATCCGGATCGAGGTTTTCGACAGCGCCTGTGGCGATGGCCTTATCGAGGCCGGTGATCTTGGAAATCACGTCGATCAGGGCACCCTTGTCCGCCGCGACGAATTCATCGACTTTCACAACCGCACGCACGGTCTCTTCGAGCTGCTTCGGCTTATCCTTGACGACATCGGATCGCGTCAGGATCAGGTTGGTGAGCTTTCCCGCCGCCTGATCGTAGGGAAGGCCAAACATCTTGGCGGCCTTGGCCTGAAGGATCTGGGTGGCGAAGGGCTCCACGGTGCAGATTAGCTCGATTTCACCGCGACGCAGCGCCTGAAGGTGATCGGAGGGATTGGGAATGTTGACGAACTGCACATCCTTATTGATGTCGATGCCCTGCTTGGCAAAGGCGCCGCGCATATGAATGTCCTGCGCGTTGCCGCGGGACGCCGCAACGCGGAATGGCTTTCCCGCTGCCTTGTAGTCAGCGATGACTTTCTTGAGCGAAGCCCAGTCATTCAGAACGATCGACAGATCATTACCGACCAACATTGCTGAACCGCCATTGACCTGCCCGGAAATAGCGACCACGTCGAAACCCTTGTCGAGCGCGATAGCATAATGAAGATAGGTCACCTGGGCGACGTCGATGTTCTTCGAGACAAGCGCAGTCAGCGCATCCGTGCCTGTGTTAAATCCAACCGCATCGATCTGAACGCCCTTGGCGTATTGCGGGGTAAGCGACATCGGTGTGCAATGGGCACATTTCGCATAGCCGAGCTTGATCACCGACTCGGACTGGGCCATCGCGGCCGGGGCAATCGATGCCAAACAAAGCGCAATCAGAATGCCGAGCAGATTTTTCTTCATCGTCGCAATCTCCGGAGCGGGTGGCGGTGAATTCACGATACGTCCACACTCAGCAAGCCCCATGCCAATCCGGATACGATATACAATCACAAAATTATCTAGTAATATCAATTACTATGAATTATCGTTATCTCGACTTCGATGCTCCATTTTTGGGCGAAGGATGTCATTTGGAGGCAACCTCGCCACCCGAGAGACTGAACCATGAGTGAGATTGCCCCACGCGCGAAGCTTCGCACGCGCTTCAAGCCGACGCGGCTGAAGCTCTCCTCGGATCATTCAAAACGGCCGCTGGACCGTATGTCGCTGCACGATCAACTCGTCGCGAAGGTGCGCGAAATGATTGTCGATGGCGAACTCCAGGCCGGAGCCCCTTTGCCAGAAAAGATGTTGTGCGAAACGTTCGGCGTATCGCGCACACCCTTGCGCGAAGCATTCAAGATACTGGCCTCCGAAGGGCTGATCGAACTGCGCCCTCACCGCACCCCTGTCGTCACCCCGGTCGACAGGGAAGAAATCGCAAACAGCTTTGCGATCATGGTCGCACTGGACGGCGTTGCCGGCGCCGAGGCCGCAATGCGCGCGACGGATGAAGATATTGCCCGGCTCAGTGCGATGCACGACCAGCTTGTTACCCTTCATCGCGAAGCATCGCGCCCGGCCTATTTCAGGCTGAACCAGGACATCCATATCGAGATTACCAGGCTCGCCAAAAATCCCGTGCTCCTCAATATCTGGACGACGTTGAACGCGAATATCTATCGGGCGCGGGCCACCGCCAATTATGACGCGGCACGGTGGACGGAATCCGTCAGGGAACACGAGGCTTTCATGGCCCTGCTTCGCGCGCGCGACGCGCAAGGATTTGCGGCCTCCCTCAGCGCGCATACGCGCAAGACGGGCGATGCCGTTCTTGCGACGTTGAAGATTGCGACCGATGCGAAGACCTAGCAGACCTCTATCACGACGAATAAAGCCTAGGCCCGTATCGCTGCACACCGCATAATCGCCAAGCGCCTGCAAAACGTGCTTTGGGCATGGAGCACAATGGTCCAAACAGGGGCGAAGGACCGCTCCGCGGTTCATAGGCTGATCGATGAAGATTCTCGTTTTTGGCGGCACCGGCTTTGTCGGGCTGAATATCGCGGAAGCCCTGTTGAAGCGCGGCCATGTGGTGACCCTGTTCGACCGTTCGGGCCTGCCACCGGCGGCGCAGCTTGCCTTCGCTGACTATGGCGACAGGCTTTCGGTGATCATCGGCGATGTGCTCGACCGGACATTGATCGACAGTGTCATCGCGGCCGGCTTCGATGCCATTGTTCTCGGCGCTGCGATCACGGCAAGCACAGAGCGCGATGCCGCCGACCCGGAAAACGTCCTGCAAGTCAACCTGATGGCGCAAACGCCGATCCTCGCGGCAGCACGCCGCAATGGCGTCAAACGCGTGATCAATCTGTCGTCCGCCGGCGCCTACGGCGCCTCGGCGTTTAAATATCCCCTGCTCGATGAAGAACTGCCCTGCGATCCCGTCTCGCTCTACGCGATCACCAAATTTGCATCGGAAAAAGTCGCCGCGCGCCTCGCCGCGCTCTGGCAGACCGATTTCATTAGCGTGCGGCTCAGCGCCGTGTTTGGACCATGGGAGCGTGCAACAGGCGTACGGGATACGCTCAGCCCGCTGATGCAGATTTTCACGGCGCACGCGAAGCAGAGCGCCGCCATTCTGGTCCGTTCCGGCGTGCGGGACTGGATCTATGCGCCTGATGTCGCCGATGCCATGACTTTGCTGATCGAGGCGCCGAAGACGCAGCATCGCCTCTACAACATCTCAACCGCCACGCCGTGGTCAGCGCTGGAATGGGGCCAACAATTGGCAGAATCCAATCCGGGCTTTGTTTGCCGCCTGGCCAGCGTCGGCGAAACCCCAACCATCGATCTGCACAGTGACAGCGACAGGGCACCGCTATCGGTCGCGCGATTGGAGCAGGAATTCGGATGGCGCGCCAAATTCGGCTGCGCCGACTCAGCCGCGGATCTGATCGACTGGTCGGCGCGGCACAGCATAGGGTGATGACATGAGACTTCAGGGACGTACAGCAATCATCACCGGCGGGGGCTCCGGCATCGGCCAGGCCAGTGCCGTGCTGTTCGCACAGGAAGGCGCGTTTGTCGCACTGGTCGATCGCGACGAGGCCGGCCTGAAAGAAACACTGGCGATGCTGCCTAATGCAAACGAGGCATCGATGCATGTCGGCGATGTCGGCGACGGCGATTTTGCGCAGACCGTGGTCGGGGAGATCGTCGCGCGGCGCGGTCAGCTCGACGTGTTGATGACCTCGGCCGGCTTTTCCTGCGGCGGCACCGTGGTGACCACAGCGCCAGAAGATTGGGACGCCGTGTTTCGCACCAATGTCGGCGGCACCTGGCTATGGGCGCGCGCGGCCATTCCGCAGATGCAGAAGCAGGGCAAGGGATCGATCATCACGCTGGCCTCGCAATTGGCCATTGCCGGCGGCAAGGGCAATAGCGCCTATATCGCGGCGAAAGGCGCGATCATCAGCCTGACGCGCACCATGGCGGTGGATTTCGCGACTGATGGCATTCGCGTCAATGCGATCGCGCCGGGCGCTATCGACACGCCGCTGCTGCGCCGCAGTTTCGCGCGCCATGCGGACCCCGCCCCCGTGCGCGATGCTTCGCGCAATCGTCACGCCATGAAGCGGTTCGGTCTGGCCGAGGAAGTCGCGCAGACCGCGCTGCATCTGGCGAGCGATGCATCCTCGTTCACGACCGGCACGGTCATGCCGGTCGATGGCGGATGGCTCGCAGCATGAGCGACGCTCTCGCAGCGCTGGAAGCGCAGGTCCGCGCCGATCTCCACAAGATCGCCCATCCGAACATGCCGTGGCTGCAGCCGAAATCCGCGCCGGACGGCACAGCCGCGCTGGACGTGCTGATCGTCGGCGCCGGCCAGGGCGGCGTCACAGCGGCCTTTGGCCTGCTACGATCGCAGGTCACCAATATACTCGTTGTCGACAAAAGCGCAGAAGGCCGCGAAGGCCCCTGGCTCACCTACGCCCGCATGCCGACGCTGCGCAGCCCCAAACACTTCACCGGCCCCGATCTCGATATCCCCGCTCTCACCTATCAGTCATGGCACGAAGCCATGTTCGGGAAGGATCACTGGCAGGCGCTCGATCGCATCCCGCGAGGACACTGGGCGGACTATCTGCTGTGGTTCAGGCGCATCACCGGCGTGCCTGTACGCAATGGCTGCGAAATCCTGGACATTGGACCTGCCGCGAACGGCTTGCTTGCAGCAACCGTACAAGGCGTCGACGGCATCGAAATCATCCATGCGCGCAAGGTGCTGCTGGCGACCGGACAGGAAGGCATGGGCAACTGGATGATCCCGGAGCAACTCCAGCACCTGCCATCGTCGCTTTGCGTGAATGCATCCGCGGATATCGATTTCGAAGCCCTGCGTGGCAAGACCGTCGCCGTGATCGGCGCCGGCGCATCCGCCTTCGACAATGCAGCGACCGCGCTCGAAGCCGGCGCTGAGGTGCACCTGTTGTGCCGCCGCGCGGAAATCCAGATCGTGCAGCCCTATCACTGGCTGACGTTCCGCGGGCTGCTGCGTCACTTCAGTGAGCTCGACGATGTCTGGCGCTGGCGCTTCATGCGCCGGCTGATGGACTTGCGCGAAGGCTTCCCACAGCCGACATGGGATCGCTGCGCGCGGCATGCAGGCTTTCACCTGCATGAGAACACGCCCATTCAGTCAGCACAAAAAATAGGCAGCCAAGTTACGCTGCAGACACCACAGGGTACCTTCACCGCAGACTTCGTGATCTGCGGCACCGGCATCGACATGGATTTCTCGACTCGTCGGGAATTGCAGAATTGCGTGGGTAATATCGCGACCTGGTCCGATCGCTATCAGCCGCCGGATACCGAGCTCAGCCCACGCCTCGGTCGTTTCCCCTATCTCGCGGACGATTATGCGCTGATGGAACGTGTTCCCGGCATCACGCCGTGGATCTCCGACATCCATCTTTTCGCAATTGCGTCCACCATGAGCTTCGGCCCCTCGGGGTCGTCGATCAATGCGATGACCACCGCGATTCCGAAACTGGTGCATGGTCTGACGCGCGGCTTGTTCCGCGCGGATATCGAGCGATACTGGACCGCGTTCGAGGCTTACGACGTTCCACAAGTGACCATTGCAAGGGCGACGGAAGCTGCGGCAAAAAGCTAAAGGGCCAAATTATCCCGACGGGGAAAGTTCTCCGCTTGGCACCTATCGACCATCGTTTGGCGCGTTCCTTGCTTCAGTGGACGAGTCGCTCGACAGCCTCGGCACTGACGAGTCCGTTCAGAGTTTCCGTCGAATTCAGAGGATAGGGTTATGGGACTGATCTATTCCAAGCAGATGCTCGGCGCCGCCGCAGCGCTGGCATTTTTCACCGCTGCCGTTCCTGCCAAGGCGCAGACCCGCGCCGAGACGCTGCGTTACGTGACCGGCGCCGCTGTCAACACGCTCGATCCCAATATTCCCGGCTCGACCCGCGAAGCCTTCGCCGTCAGCCTCTCGACCTATGACCGTCTCGTCTCGTTCGGCCGCAAGCAGCTGAATGGCAAATGGGTGTTCGATCTCGACACGATCCGCGGCGAACTCGCAGAGTCCTACTCTGTCAGCCCGGATGGCCTGAAGATCACCTTCAAGCTGCGCAACGACGCGAAATTCCAGGACGGCTCGCCGGTCACGGCCGAGGACGTGAAGTGGTCGCTCGACCGCGCCGTCACCGCCAAGATCCTTGGCAAGGCGCAGCTGCTGACCGGTTCGCTCACCGATGCCAGCCAGTTCAAGGTGATCGATCCCACGACATTCGAAGTAACACTGCCGCAGCCGGACAAACTGGCGCTGCCAAACCTCGCAACCGTCTATCCGATCATCATCAATTCGAAAGTCGCCAAGGCCCACGCCACCGAGGAAGATCCGTGGGCACAGGCCTGGCTGAAGGAAAACACCGCCGGATCGGGCGCCTATATCGTCGAAACCTTCAAGCCCGGCGAGCAGGTCATCCTCAAGCGTAACGACGCCTGGAATCGTGCCGCCGGCGACAAGCAGGCCTTCTTCAAGCGCCTGATCATCCAGTCGGTGCCGGAGCCGGCAACGCGCGCCAACCTGGTTGAAAAGGGTGACGCCGATATCGTCATCGATCTGCAGGCCAGCGACGCGCAGGCGTTAGAGGCCAAGGGCAAGCTGCAGGTGATCTCGACGCCGCAGTATAACGCCATCACCTTCATCTCGATGAACAACCAGATGGCTCCCTTCGACAAGCCGGACGTGCGTCGCGCCGTGGCCTATGCGCTGCCTTATGACGACATGTTCAAGGCGGCACTCTTCAGCCGCGGTGATTTGCTGGCCGGCGCGACCTGGGCCGACGGCAAGCCGCCATCGGGCGCGTTCCCGATCAAGCAGCCGATCAAACTCGACCTCGAAAAAGCCAAGGCCTATCTGAAGGCCGCAGGCTATCCGGACGGTTTCTCGACCACGTTCAGCTTCAATGTGGGCCAGTCGGCGACGGCTGAGCCGATGGCTGCGCTGCTGAAGGAATCGCTGGCCAAGATCGGCATCAAGGTCGATATCCAGAAACTGCCGGACGCACAGATGTCGACGCAGATCACCGAAAAGAAACTGCCCTTCTTTACCGAAGGCATCGTCGCCTGGCTGCCATCGACCGACTACTTCTACCGCAACTTCTACACTGGCAATCAGCGCTGGAACTACAGCTCTATCGACAATGCCGAGCTGACCGCGGTCGCGCAAAAGGCTCGTTTCGAGGCTGACAAGGCCAAGTACGAAGCCGACGGCAAGGTGCTGAACGCGATGAACTTCGACCTGATGCCCCAGATTCCGCTGTGGCAGCCGAGCCAGGACGCGGTGATGGCCTCGAACCTGACGGGCTACACTTATCAGTTCCATCGCCAGGTCGATTACCGCGACCTCAGCCGGAAGTGATCATTCGAGCACCACGCGAGCGAATCCCGAAGCGCCTCTCAGCGGCGCTTCGGATTTACGCAGCTTGCGACCTTCACTGCAGCGAGCTGCCCATGACTACAAGTAACCGATCATGACGACTCTGGGCGCAACGGCCATCCGCGCAGCGCGACGCTTCGCATCCTCTTTGCCTGCGTTGTTCGGCGTGCTGATCTTCACCTTCCTGCTGATGCGCGTCTTGCCGGGCGATCCCGCCGTGTTCTTTGCCTCCGGACCCAACTCCGGCAAGGAAGAGATCGAGACCATCCGCAAACAGATGGGTCTCGACAAGCCCGTGCCACAGCAACTGTTCCTGTATCTCTACGACGTCGGCCGCGGCAATCTTGGCCGCTCGCTGATGACGGGCCAGAACGTTACCAAGGACCTGCGTGAGCGCCTGCCCGCCTCCCTCGAACTGACCTTCTCGGCACTCCTGATCGCACTTGTTCTCGCAATCCCGCTGGGTGTCCTTGCGGCACTGAAACCAGGATCGCTGGTCGATCACGGCGTGAGGCTATTCTGCGCGCTCGGGGTCTGTGTCCCGACCTTCGTGTCGGGCCTGCTGCTGATCTATATCTTCTATTATCTGTTCGGCGTGTCGCCCGATCCGACCGGGCGCGTCGATATCTTCACGACGCTGCCGCCAGCACATACCGGCTTCCTGTTGATCGACTTTGCGCTCGCCGGCGACTTCGATGGCTGGTGGGCCGCGTTCAAGCAATTGATCCTGCCGGCCTGCACCATGGCGCTGTTTGTGATCGCCCCGTTGGCGCGTATCACCCGCGCCTCGATGCTGGCCTCGCTCGGCAGCGACTTCGTTCGCACCGCGCGTTCTGTCGGCCTGTCATGGTGGCGCATCATCGTCACCTATGCGCTGCGTAATGCGATCCTGCCTGTCATCACCATTGCCGGCATCGTGTTCTCGACCATGCTCGGCGCCAATGTGCTGGTGGAGAAAGTGTTTTCCTGGCCCGGCGTCGCCTCCTACGCGCTCGATGCGCTGCTGTCGTCGGACTATGCACCGGTGCAGGGCTTCGTGCTGTTGATGGCGTCGGTCTTCGTTATCGTCAATCTCGTCGTCGATGTGCTCTATGGCATCGCCGATCCCAGGATTTCCATCGGATGAGCAGCGCAACACTTCAACACGCCGCCTTCATCCTGCGCGGCAACCCCATTACCGGTGTCGCCGCCATCGGTGCATCGCTGCTGATCTTTGTCGGCATTTTCGGTCCGTGGATCGTGCCCTATGATCCCATCGCGTCAAACGTTCAGAACGCGCTGATGCCACCGAGTGCCGCGCATTGGGCCGGCACCGACCAGCTCGGCCGTGATGTGTTCAGCCGCATCATCGTCGCCGCACAGCTCGACCTCGCCATCGCCGTCTCTGCGGTCGGTATCTCCTTCGCGCTGGGCGCCGTCATCGGTGCCCTCTGCGGCTATTCGGGCGGCAAGCTGGATCGCGCTGTTGGCCGCTTCGTCGACGTGCTGATGGCGTTCCCGCTATTCGTGCTGGCCATGGCCATGGTCGCCGCCCTCGGCAATCGCGTCGAGAACATCGTGATCGCCACCGCCATCATCAACCTGCCGTTCTATATCCGCTTTGCACGCGCAGAAGTGAACGTGCGCCGCAACCTGGGCTGGGTCGAGGCCGCTCGCGCTTGCGGCGACAGCCATGTCTCCGTCGTACTGCGCTTTTTGCTGCCGAACGTGCTGCCCGCGATGGTGGTGCAGATGTCGCTCAATCTCGGCTGGGCCATTATCAATGCCGCCGGTCTCTCCTTCATTGGCCTTGGCGTGAAACCACCGACGCCGGAATGGGGCATCATGGTCGCCGAAGGCGCGCGCTTTATCTCCACTGGCAAATGGTGGCTGGTCGCCTTCCCTGGCCTGGCGCTGATGCTCGCTGTGCTGTGCTTCAATCTGCTCGGCGACGGGCTGCGTGATATTCTTGATCCTAGACAACGTACATGAGCGCAGCGAACGTGATGACGACACCGAAACCGCTGCTCGATATCGAAAACCTTCAGGTCACCTTCTCCACACGCCGCGGCCCGGTCGAGGCCGTGCGCGGAATTTCGTTGTCGCTTGCCGAGGGCGAAACGCTAGGGATCGTCGGTGAGAGCGGCTCCGGAAAATCCGTCACGGGTTTTGCGATGACACGCCTACTGGACGCGTCGGGCAAGATCTCCGGCGGCCGTATCTCGTTCCGCGATCGGGACATCACCAAGATGACCAGCGCCAGCCTGCGTGAGATGCACGGCTCGGCAATGGCGATGATTTTCCAGAATCCGCGCGGCGCGCTCAATCCGATCCGCGCTATCGGCCAGCAGATCGCCGATGCCATTCTGGCGCATCGCAAGATCTCCGCCTCCGAGGCACGCGCGCAATCCCTCGAATTGCTGCGTGCGGTGAAAATCCGCGATCCCGAAAAGCGCATGAACGCCTATCCGCACGAACTCTCTGGCGGCATGTGCCAACGCGTGATGATCGCCATGGCGATCTCCAGCAATCCGGCGTTGCTGATCGCGGATGAGCCGACAACCGGCCTCGACGTCACCACGCAGAAAGTGGTGATGGATCTCCTCGCTAACATCGCCGCCGAGCGGGGTATGGCGACGATCCTCATCACCCACGATCTCGGCCTCGCCGCCCGCTATTGCCGCCGCGTCGTGGTGATGGAACAGGGCAGACTGGTCGAGGAGGCCGACGCCCTGACGCTGTTCCGGTCGCCGCAGCATCCCTACACCAAGCGGCTCGTCGCAGCGTCGCCAACCGCAACCTCGCGGGTCGAGGATCTCGTGACCGACGACGAGAAGCTGCTGGTACCGGCCGTCCCCCTCGCTCCGCCGCCAAAGCCGGCGCATGGCACGCCGCCGCTGCTGGAAGTTCTCGATCTCGTCAAACGTTTCGACGACGGCACTGTTGGCGTCGAGAATTTCTCGATGGCGATTGCGCCTGGCGAAAGCGTTGGACTTGTCGGCGAATCCGGCTCCGGCAAGAGCACGACCTCGCGCATGATCTGCCGTTTGCTCGATCAGACCGAAGGCACCATCAATTTCAACGGCCAGTCGATCAGCCATATTCCCGCGCGCGAATTCCACCGGGCGCCGCAGCGCCGCGAGATCCAGATCGTCTTCCAGGACCCGAACGACAGCCTCAATCCGCGCTTCAACGCCTTCGACTGTATCGCGCATCCGCTGATCCGCCTGCTCGGCATGCGCAATGGAGCGGCGTTGCGCCAGCGTGTCGGCGAATGCGCTCACCGCGTCGGCCTGCCTGCCAATCTGCTGGAACGGTTTCCGCACCAGCTGTCGGGCGGCCAGAAAGCCCGCATCGGCATCGCGCGCGCGATTGCCTGCCGGCCGAAGCTTCTGGTGCTGGACGAGCCGACGGCCGCGCTCGACGTCTCCGTTCAGGCGGTGGTGTTGCAGCTCCTCGACCGTCTGCGCCGCGAAGACAATCTCGCCTTCCTGTTCGTCAGCCACGATCTCAACGTCGTGCGCATGATGTGCCAGCGGACCATCGTGCTGCGCAATGGCGCCATAGTCGAAGAAGGCGAGAGTCATCAGTTGTTCGACAGCCCGAAGACCGACTACACCCGCGAGCTCGTCGATGCAGTTCCGCATATCGAGATGATCGCCGCAGAAAAAATGGCCGCCGGCGCCTAGCCGCGGGTGGCTAGCGGCTAAACGCCTCAACGGACAGCCTTGTCCGGTTCCATTGGCGTAACCATACCGACTATAGTGTGAGTTATACCGGTGCCGGATACCTTGCATCCACAGAGCATCTCGCCGAACATAAGACCAAGCGTCGCCCAATGACGCATCAAGATCGGGAGGATTACCGTGCGGATCAAAGCCGTTCACGTCGCCTTGCTCGCCGTCATGGCGAGCTGTTCGGCCATTACGTCAGGCGCTCACGCCCAGGCGTGGCCTCAGAAACAAGTCACCTTCATCGTGCCCTTCGCAGCCGGCGGCGGCACCGACGCCTTTGCGCGACCACTGGCGGCGCAGCTCGATACCCAGCTTGGCAAGCGCGTCATCATCGAAAACCGCGCCGGTGCCGGGGGCACGGTCGGCGCTTCGGCGGCTGCCAAGGCGGCGCCTGACGGCTACACCTTCTTCATGGGTGCCGCGCATCACGCGATCGCCCCGTCGCTCTATCCCACCCTCGATTATGACATCGAGAAAGACTTCATCCCGGTGGCGCTGATCGCACGACCACCGCAGGTTATCGTGGTCAATCCCGACAAGGTCGCCGCCAAGACACTGGGTGAATTCATCGCCTATGCGAAGGCCAACCCGGACAAGCTCTCCTATGGTTCGGCAGGTGCCGGCACCACGCATCATCTGGCCGGCGAGCTGTTCAAGATCCTGACCCAGACCAAGATCCAGCACGTGCCCTATCGCGGCGCCGGACCGGCCATGCAGGACCTGATCGCCGGTCACGTGCCCGTCGTGTTCGACGGTCTCGGCTCGTCCGCCGCGCCAATCCGCGCGGGGCAACTCCGCGCGCTGGCGATTGCCGCTCCGAAGCGCGTGGCAGCCTTCCCCGATCTGCCGACCGCGGCGGAAGCCGGTTTGCCGAATTATGAAGTCGCCACCTGGTACGGGCTGTTCGCCCCCAAGGGCACGCCGCCCGACGTGGTCGAGCGCATGGCGAAGGAATTGAAAGCTGCATTGCAGGTGCCGGCGATCAAGGAAGCGTGGGAACGCAACGGCTCCGATGTGCCCGATGTGGCCGGTGCCGACTTCGGCAAGATGGTGTCGGCCGAGGTGGCGCGCTGGCGCAAGGTCGTGACCGAGGCCAACGTCAAGCTGGATTGACCTGGTAGAATTACGAAGCCCGCCAGACGCAGAGTCTGGCGGGCTTAATTTTATACGGAAACGACTTCCGCCTGCCTGGCACCCGGACCGGCGAACATCGCGCGGCCGGGAATCGCATCCAGCAGCGCACGCGTATAAGCGTCGCTCGGATTCTGGAAGATCTTCTGCGTTTCGCCCTGCTCGACGATCTCGCCGCGCCGCATCACCACGATGCGGTCGGCGATTTCGGCGGCGACACGCAAGTCATGGGTGATGAAGATCATGGCCAGATTCATCTCCTCGCGCAGTTCGGCGAGGAGCTGCAGCACCTGCGCCTGCACCGACACGTCGAGCGCCGAGACGGCCTCGTCCGCCACCAGCACCGAGGGCTTCAGGGCCAGCGCACGCGCGATACAGATGCGCTGCCGCTGACCGCCGGAGAATTCGTGCGGATAGCGGTTGGCTGCGCTCTCCTGTAGGCCAACGCGGGCCAACAGGCGCTTGGCATCGGCCATGGCTTCCTTGGAGGGCGTGCCATAGGCAATCGGGCCGCCGGCAATCGCGTCGCCGACCTTCTGCCGCGGATCGAGAGCCGCGAAGGGATCCTGGAACACGATCTGAATCTTGCGGCGCATCTGGCGCAATTTCTCCCCGCGCTGTGATAGCAGATCCTTGCCATCGAAATGCACCGAGCCGGTATCAGGCTCGATCAGCCGCATGATCAACCGACCCAGCGTGGACTTGCCCGAACCGGACTCGCCGACGATGGCCACGGTCTCGCGCGCCTTCAGACCGAGCGAGATATTCTGTACTGCATCGGTCCGGCGCGGCGGCAGGAACATGCCCTGCTTGGTGATGAAGGTCTTGTTCAGCCCGACCGCATCGAGCAACGGCTCACCGGTGATCTTGCGATCGGCTTTGGTCAGCGAGCGCGCGCCGGGGACGGCGGCGATCAGGCTCTTGGTGTAATCGTCCTTCGGATTTCGCAGGACCTCGTCGACGGTGCCCTGCTCAACGACACGGCCGTTGCGCATGACCACGACGCGATCAGCGACATCGGCAACAACGCCAAAATCGTGGGTGATCAGCAGCACGCCCATGCCGCGCTCCGACTGCAGCTTCTTCACCAGCGCCAGAATCTGCTTCTGCGTGGTCACGTCGAGCGCGGTGGTCGGCTCGTCGGCCAGCAGCAGCGCCGGATTGTTGGCCATTGCCATCGCGATCATGATGCGCTGGCGCTGGCCACCCGAGAGCTGGAACGGAAAGCTGCGCGCGAGCGCCACCGGATCCGGCAAACCGACGTCGCGGATCAGTTCCTGCACGCGCGCATCCACCGCCTCCTTGGACGGCGTCGGCTTGGTGTGTGTGATGATCGATTCCGCAATCTGCTGGCCGACACGGGCCAGCGGATTGAGCGCGCTGAGTGGCTCCTGGAAAATCATCGAGATCGCGCCGCCGCGCAGCTTGCGCATTGTCGGCTCATCGGCCTTGGCGATGTCGTTACCATTGAAGCTGATGCTGCCCTGCGCAACGCCCGTTCGGTCGGGCAGCAGTCGCAGGATCGCATGCGCGGTCATCGACTTGCCGGAGCCGGACTCGCCGACCAGACAGACGATTTCGTTGCGGTTGACGGTGAGCGATACGTCTTCGATGGCAAAAGGACGATCTGCGCCCGGCGGCAGGCTGATAGAGACGTTCTCGATGGCAAGCAGTGTTTTGTCGGTCATGGATACTATCGCTTGCGTGAGATACGGGGGTTCAGCGTGTCATTGAGACCTTCACCCACGAGATTGATGGCGAGCACCGTGAGCAGGATGGCTAGACCGGGAAACACGCTCATCCACCACGCCTGCCGGATCACGGTGCGCGCAGCGCCGATCATGAAGCCCCACGACATCAGATTGGGATCGCCGAGACCCATGAAGCTCAACGCGCTCTCGATCAGGATGGCGCTGGCGACCGCAAGCGATCCGGTGACGATAATCGGCGAGATCGCGTTCGGCAGGATGCGGCGCAGCACCACGGTCAGCGGACGCTGGCCCTGGCAGACCGCAGCCTGAACGAATTCACGCCCACGCAGCCGCATGAACTCGGCGCGCGTCAGGCGTGCCAGCGGCGGCCAGCTGACGATGCCGATGGCAAAGATGATGTTGGAGATCTTCGGTCCGATGGTCGCGACCAGCAAAATCGCAAGAATGAAGCCCGGGATGGTCTGGAACAGCTCGGTGATGCGCATCATCACCTCATCGACCTTGCCGCCGAAATAGCCGGCGATGGCGCCGATGGTGACGCCGATAACCAGGGAGGTCAGTGTCGAAATGACGCCGATGATCAGCGAGATGCGCGCACCATGCGCGATGCCGGCAGCGACGTCACGGCCGAGCATATCGGAGCCGAGCCAGAGCCCTTCGCTGAACGGCGGCTGGAACGGCGCGCCGACCATATCCCAGGGGTCGTCGGGGAACAGCCACGGAGCCGTCACCGCGAGGAGGACCACCGCGAGGAGGACGATCAGACCAATCATCCCGGTGGGATGGCGGAGAAACGATTTGAGCGTAGACATCATATAATCCCGTTCACGATGCCGCACGCACGGAGACGCGTGGATCGATCACCCGGTAGATCGCATCGGTGAGAAGATTGAGCGCAATCACGATCACCGACATCACTAGGAACACGCCCAGCAACACCGGATAATCGCGCTGCAACAGCGCGTCATAGATGAGACGGCCGAGACCCGGCCAGGCGAACACGGTCTCGATCACCACCGCACCGCCAACCAGCGCACCGGCCTGCATACCCGCGACAGTCACGATGGGCAGCATCGCATTGCGCAGGATATGGCGAATGATGATGCGGCCCTGCTTCAGCCCCTTGGCCTTCGCGGTCTTGATAAAGTCCTGATGGGTGACGTCCAGCACCGACGAGCGCATCAGACGTGTATAGATCGCGAGATACACCGCTGCGAGCGACACCGCCGGCAGGATCAGATGCATCCCGATATCGCCCATGCGCTGCAGTGTCGTCATCGGCACGCCGATGGTGACATAGCCGAAGGCCGGCAGCCAATCGAGTTGCACCGAAAACAGCAAAACCAGCATCAGTCCAAGCCAGAACACCGGCGTTGCATAAAGCAGCAGCGACACGATCGTCAGCAACGTATCTGACCACTTGCCAGCACGAACACCGGCCAGCGTGCCCAGAATGATACCCGACAGCAGTGCGAGAGTGAAAGCCGTCGCCGTCAGCAGCAGTGTTGCCGGCAGACGCTCGAGAATGAGCGACGCCACGGTCCGTTGCTGGCGATAGGAATAGCCGAGGTCGAGCGTCACGACGCGCTTCAGATAGGTGGCGAGCTGAATCGGATAGGGCTTGTCGAGCCCATATTCAGCGCGCAGCTGCTCCAGAAGCTTTTCATCCGATGCGCCGCTCTGGCCGGCGATGACCTGCGCGGGATCGCCAGGTGCGGCATGAACGAGAATGAAGTTGAAGGTCGCAATGACCAGAACGACCGCGACGAATTTGACAATCCATCCCGCGAGCGCGAGGGCGACCGCGAAAACGCGACCGCCTTTTGCATCGACCGACACCGCCGTCATCCGAAGCTCACGTCGCTGAACGATTCATGCACGCCGATCGCTGTTGTAGTCACGTTCTTGAGGCGCTTGTCGATGAACGTCGGATAAGCCTGCTCGAACATCCAGACCACCGGCACATCCTCGACCAGGATCTTCTGAACCTGGCTGTACAGTTCCTGACGCTTGGCCTCGGAGGTCGAGGTTGCAGCCTCTTCGAACAGACGGTCGACTTCCGGATTGGAATAGCCTGCCGTGTTCGAGAATAGGATGCCCTTCTTGATATTCGACGAGATGTAGGTGCGCGACACGCCGAGCGCGGGATCGCCGAACTGATAGACCAGATTGCCGGTCATCTCGTAGTCCCAGTTGCTGAACTTCTCCGCCCAGCCACCGACGTCGGTGTTCTCGATCTGCACATCGATGCCGACGCGGCCGAGCGACTGGCGAATGAACTCGGCCGCGCGCTGATAGATTTCACCATAAGGCGGGGTGAGATACTTGATAGTAACGCGTTTGCCGCCGGCACCCGGCTTAAGCCCCATCTCGTCGAGCAGCGCCTTCGCCTTGTCCAACGAGTAGTCGTAACGCTTGACGTCCTTCTCGTAGAACCTGGTCGCTGATGACACCGGACCGGTCGCAACCTTGGGCAGACCAAAGTAAACGCGCTGTGCCATCGATTTCAGATCGAGCGCATAGGCAATGGCCTGACGGAAACGCTTGTCGTCCATTGGCTTGATGCGGTTGTTGAGCTCAAGCCACTGATGCGGTGCGAAATATTCGTAGCCCTTGGTGGTCATCTCGAAATTCGGCAGCTTCGACAGCCGCGCCACATCGAACATTTCGATGTCGTTCCACTGCGTCAGCTGAATCTTGCCCTGCTCCAGCGCAACGGCGCGTGATGCGGAGTCGGGAATGATGCGGTAGATGATTTCGTCGAGATACGGCTGATCCTTGCGGTAGTAGCCTTCGTGCTTGACGAGATGAACATGCGAGCCCTTCACCCATTCCTTCAGCTTGAACGGGCCCGAACCGATCGCCTGTGCATTGGCCGGGTTCTTGCGATATTCGGTGCCGTCATAGATATGCTTCGGCACGATCGGACCCGTCGTGCAGTCGAGCGCGGTCAGGAACGGGGCAAAGGTCGACTTCAGCTTGAACACCACGGTGAGCGGATCCGGGGCATCGGCCTTTTCGATGCGCGAGTAAATACCGCGCGCACGTGCATGGGTCTCCGGCAGCAGCTTGGTCATCGAGAAGATGACGTCATCAGCCGTCAGCGGCTTGCCGTCGTGGAAGGTGATGCCCGGAAACAGCTTGAACGTATAGGTCAGGCCGTCCGGCGACACTTCCCACGACTGTGCGAGACCGGGAAGCGGCTTGAGGTCAGGGCTGTAACGCAGCAGGCTCTCATAGATCTTGCCGCCCAGTGTCAGCGTCGGCTGCTGCTGGTTCAGTGCCGTGACGAGGATCGGAGGCTCTGGCTGAATGATCGTGTTCAGCGTGCCGCCTTTGGTTTGGCCAGCGGCACGGGTGATGCCGAGGGGGATACCCGAGAGCGCAACCGCGCTCACGCCCATCAGCTTCGCGAATTCACGTCTATTCATAGCCTCTTCCTTTAAACATTGACGCCTGACAGTGGCTGTAGCCGGACGCTTGCACGTCCGGCTACAGCCAAGCCATCAAGTGACTTTCAGTAACTTCGGCTTCAACCGAGCGTCACGGCTCCAAAAGTCTCGTGCACACCGATGCCGGTGGTGATGACGTTCTTCAACCGCTTGTCGATGAAGTTGGGGAAGTCTTGCTCGACCATCCATGCGATCGGGACTTCTTCTACGACAATTTTCTGCACGGCCGTGTAGAGTTCCTGACGTTTTGCGTCAGAGGTCGCCACGGCGGCTTCCTCGAATAGCCGGTCTACTTCCGGATTGGAATAGCCCGCGATATTTGAGAACAGAATACCCTTGCGGATATTCGCCGTGATGTAACTGCGCGACACGCCCAGTGCCGGATCGCCGAACTGGTAAAGCAGATTACAGGTCATCTCGTAATTCCAGTTGCTGGTGCGCTCGGCCCAGCCGGCGAGATCGAGATTTTCCAGTTGCAGATCGATGCCGACACGACCGAGCGATTGCTTGAAGAATTCGGCCGAGCGCTGCCAGATTTCGCCATAGGGCGGAACCAAGAATTTGATGCTGACACGCTTGCCGTCAGCACCGGGCTTCAGGCCCATCTCGTCGAGCAGGGCTTTCGCCTTGTCCAGCGAGTAGTCGTACTGCTTGACATCTTTTTCGTAAAACCGGGTCTTCGACGAAACGGGTCCGGTCGCTACCTTCCCGAGATTGAAGAACACGCGTTGCAGCAGCGCTTTGCGATCGACCGCGAACATCACCGCCTGGCGGAAGCGCTTGTCGTCCATCGGCTTGACGCGAAGATTGAACTCCAGCCAGAAATGCGGCGCGAAGAACTCGTAGCCCTTGGTGGTCATTTCGACATTGGGCAGCTTCGAGAGACGCGCAACGTCGAACAGTTCGACGTCGGTCCACTGCGTCAACTGGACCTTGCCCTGTTCGAGCGCGACGGCGCGCGATGCGCCGTCCGGAATCACGCGGTAGATAATTTCGTCGAGATGCGGCTCGCCCTTGCGGTAGTAACCCTCGTGCTTGACCAGATGAACGTGTGAGCCCTTGACCCATTCCTTGAGTTTGAACGGGCCCGAGCCGATCGCCTGGGCGTTGGCAGGGTTCTTGCGGAAATCGGTGCCGTCATAGATGTGCTTCGGCACGATCGGCGCTGTGGTGCAATCGAATGAATTGAGGAACGGTGCGAACGGCGCCTTCAGCGTGAACACGACCGTGAGCGGATCGGGCGCTTCGGCCTTGTCGATGCGCAGGAAGGTGCCGCGCGCGCGCGCGTGGGTTTCGACGAGAACCTTGGTGACCGAGAACACCACGTCTTCCGAGGTCAGCGGCTTGCCGTCATGAAAGGTGATGCCCGGAAACAGCTTGAACGTATAGACGAGGCCGTCGGGCGAAACGGTCCAGGACTCAGCGAGACCAGGCAGCGGCTTGAGATCGGCGCCGTAGCGCAGCAAGCTCTCATAGATCTTGCCGCCCAGCGTCAGTGTCGGCTGTTGCTGGTTGAGCGCCGTCACCAGGATCGGGGGCTCGGGCTGGATGATCGTATTGAGCGTGCCGCCCTTGGTCTGACCGACGGCGCGGGTGACGCCGAGAGGAATTCCCGAAAACGCAGTCGCACTCAAACCCAATAGCTTCGCGAATTCACGTCTGTTCATCTTAATTCCTTTGTAGCAAGATATTTGAAACCTTCAACGTCATCCGAAGCTCACCGCCCCGAATGTCTCGTGCACCCCGATCGCCGTCGACAACACGTTCTTCAGCCGCTTGTCGATGAAGTTCGGATAGTCCTGCTCGAACGTCCAGACCACCGGAACATCGTCAACGAGAATTCTCTGGACCTGACTATAAAGCTCCTGCCGCTTGTCATCGGATGTCGCCACGGCTGCTTCTTCGAACAGGCGATCAACTTCCGGATTGGAATAACCGGCGGTGTTCGAGAACAGGATGCCCTTCTTGATATTCGATGTAATGTAAGTGCGCGCGACACCGAGCGCGGGATCGCCGAACTGGTAGACCAGGTTGCCGGTCATATCGTAATCCCAATCGGCGAACTTTTGCGCCCAGCCGGCGATATCGGTGGTCTGCAATTGCAGATCGATGCCGACGCGCCCGAGTGACTGGCGCAGGAATTCGGCGGCCCGCGTATTGGCCTCGCTGACCGGCGAGATCAGATAGCGCAGCGTGACGCGCTTGCCATCCGGACCCGGCTTCAGCCCCATCTCGTCGAGCAGCGCTTTCGCCTTGTCGAGGGAGTAGTCATACGTCTTGACGTTCTTGTCGTAGAACCGTGTCTTCGACGAGATCGGGCCGGTCGCCAGCTTGCCAAGCCCGAAATAGATTCGCTGCAGCATCGCCTTGCGGTCGATCGCATGCATCACGGCCTGACGAAAACGCTTGTCGTCCATCGGCTTAATGCGATTATTGAGTTCGATCCATTGATGCGGCGCAAAGAACTCGTAGCCCTTGGTGGACACCTCGTAATTCGGCAGTTTCGACAGCCGTGGCACCTCGAAGAATTCGATATCGCCCCACTGCGTCAGCTGCACCTTGCCCTGCTCTACCGCCACGGTACGCGACGCACCATCGGGGATCGCGCGGTAGATGATTTCGTCGAGATAGGGCTCGCCGGGCCGATGGTATCCTTCGTGCCGGACAAAATGGATGTGCGATCCCTTGACCCACTCCTTGAGCTTGAACGGACCGCAGCCGATTGCCTGCGCATTGGCGGGATTCTTGCGATAGTCGGTACCTTCATAGATGTGCTTCGGCAGGATCGGCGCCGTGGTGCAATCCAGCGACGTCAGGAACGGCGCGAAGGGCGACTTCAGCGTGAAGATCACCGTCAGTGGATCGGGCGCTTCCGCCTTCGCGATACGCGCAAATGTCACGCGACCGCGCGCATGGGTTTCCATCAGCACCTTGGTCATGGTGAAGATCACGTCTTCCGACGTCAGCGGCTTGCCGTCGTGAAACGTAATGTTCGGAAACAGCTTGAACGTGTAGGTCAGCCCGTCCGGCGAAACCTCCCAGGATTTGGCGAGGCCGGGAATCGGTTTGAGATCGAAATCGTAACGCAGCAGGCTCTCATAGAGTTTGCCGCCGACGGTGAGGGTCGGCTGTTGCTGATTGATCGCCGTGACCAGGATCGGCGGTTCGGGCTGGATGATCGTATTGAGCGTACCGCCTCTGGTCTGCCCCGTGGCGCGGGTAATGCCGAGCGGGATGCCTGACAGCGCCGTAGCGCTCAAACCCAGCAATTTCGCAAACTCACGTCGATTCATTCAGCTCTCCCGATGGATCCAGAGGGTTGAACGTCAGGGTTGCACTGACGCGCAAGGATGAGCTTGCAAAATTCAAGCCGCCGCCGTCGCCGGGCCGATCATCATCGCGATCGGGCCGGCGTTGTCCGAGAGCCGAACATGTTCCGTGAATGAGCAGGCATTCAGTATCCCAGTGCCGGATCGACGCGGTTGAGTAGAATCTCTCCGGCCTTGAGACGGCGGATATTCTCGGCGATCTGGTCGGCAATGACGCGTGGCTTGGCCAATCCGGCCATGTGCGGCGTCACCAGAATACCCGGCTCCGTCCACAGCGGATTGTCAGGCTGCATCGGCTCCTTGTCGAACACGTCGAGAATAGCGCCGCGCAAATGGCCCGAACGCAATGATGCGACAAGATCCGGTACGTTCAGATGCTCGCCCCGACTGCATAGGATAAGTGACGCCCCTTTCGGCAGGCGGGCAAAGCAATCGGCATTCAGGATTCCCATCGTGCTCTGCGTTAGCGGCAGCAGACAGACCAGGATGTCGGTCTGCGCCAGGAAATCGTCGAGCGCGGCGTCACCGGCGAGGACCTCCACACCCTCGACCTGTTTTGCGGAGCGCGACCAGCCGGAGACCTTGTAGCCGACCGATTTCAGCAGCGTGGCAGCCTGGATTCCGAGGGTGCCGAGACCGAGGATACCGACACGCTTCTCGGCGGCAGCGACCTGATCGTAGCGATGCCAGTGCCCATTGCGGGCATTGGTGGAGACGCGATCAAATTCGCGATGAAAATACAGCGTGCCCCACAGCACATATTCGGCCATCGCCTTGCCCAGCAGCGGATCCACGATCCGGCACAGCGGCAGGTCCGGCAGTGCCGTGTCGGACAACACATTGTCCACACCGGCGGCGATGGAGTGGATCAGCCGCAAATTCGGCATGATCGCCATTACGCCCGCGGGTGGTTTCCAGCAGACCACAACCTCCCCGTCCAGCGCCCCCACTTCCGGCCAAGTGGTCACGACTGCGCCGGGAACCGCCCGCTTCAGATGGTCCTCCAGAAAGCCCATGGTGTTGGACAGGGTTGTCATGAGAGTAATGCGCGTCATCGAATTCCTGCGTTTGTTTTTGCCCGAGCCTTTTCCGTTCCGATTGAATCGGAACGGGGCTCAGGATTGTTGTTTTACGCGTTTTCTTAATGCGAACCGGTACCCACTTCGCTGGAAAACGCGCTAGTGGCATGAAGCCTGCTTTGAGAATGGCAACGTCCGGAACGATGCGCCCAAAACCTCTATCCTAGGGTACGATGTCGGCGCATCATCTCCGTCTTCACAGGGTCAGGATTTGTCGCGTATGGGCCATATCTCTTCAATTTCGTGCAACACGCCGCGCCAGCGCGTCGCGCCGCCGGCCATGGTGAGTTTTTCCGGCTTCGAGGCCAGCGGCCGCCGCGCCGATGCACTCCAGGCCGCACAACGCCCGGTGGTTGCGATGGCTGCCGAATTCTCCTCGGGCGGCGTCGGAGTCCGGCACAGCCACCGCCGCGCGCAATTTCTCCACGGCCTGACCGGGGTCATGACCGTGATCACCGAGACCGGCAGCTGGACCGTATCGCCGCAGCATGCGCTGTGGATCCCGCCCGGCGTCGTCCATCAAAGCCGCTGCTGGGGCACCGTGCAGCTCCGTACGCTTTACGTCGAACCCGACGCGACGGTCGGCCTGCCGACCTCGTGCCAGCTGATGGAAGTGTCGTCGCTGGTACGCGCGCTGCTCAACGAGGCCGTCACCTTCCCGACCGAATACGATATGGACGGCCGCGAAGGCCAGATCATGAATTTGATGCTCGCTGAAATCGGCCGCATGCCGGCCGTGCCGCTGCGCGCGCCGATGCCGCAGGACCGCCGCCTCGCGCGTATCTGTGAAGCGATCCTGCGCGAGCCCGGCAACAATCAGGATCTGGAATCCTGGTCGCAGATCGGCGGCCTCGGACGACGGACGCTGACACGGCTGTTTCGCCGCGAGACTGGCATGAGCTTCGCCGAATGGCGCCAGCAGGTGCGATTGATGGAAGCATTGTCGCGCCTGACCATGCGCGAACCGGTGACCAATGTGGCGCTCGATCTCGGCTATGATAGTCCAAGTGCCTTCAGCGCCATGTTCCGTCGCTCGATGGGAATTTCACCACGCGACTATCTGCGCTGGAGCGAACAGACGGAGGACTTGGCAACGTGACCGACGCGCACCAGCTTAGGACTCGACCGCTGGCCGCGTTTCCATCGAAGCACGCAAACGCCGGATACCGGCTTCGATTTCGCGGATGTCGTCGTCGAGCTGCCCGAGCAGTACGCCGAAATTGAAGTCCATTCTGTTGCGGACGGACGCCGCCAGCGTTTCGCGATGCACCTTGAGATCTTGCAACGCACTTAGCTGGTTCGTATCGACATAGGCGGCAACTACAAGCTCAATCGCGCTTTTCACCGCAACGCTTTCTTCTCGGCTTCATCGATTTGCGCTTTCAGCCGCGCCTTGGTCGCTCGAACACCGGGGAATGGTGCTCCGAGCCGGCGTGCCTGGATCTGAACGGAACTCTGCGGTCGTTTCATGATCACCGCGGCTCTGGCCAGCGATACTTTACGCGCGATAAGCCCTTTCAAAATTTCAATCTGTTCGTCGTCCCAACGATTTTTTGCCATCTGATCTTATGAGTGCGCTGAAATAACTTGTCTGTGCGGTAGCTGTCCCTTTGCAACGCGATGTTCACAACTATTGTTCCCGATGCACCCAGGTTGCAGAGCACAATCCCTGCCGGAGAAAGCGCTGCGTGTGGCGGAAAATCGGAACGCGTTTCCATTGGTATCATTTCGTCAGCAGGGAACAGTACTGAAAAGGCTCCGGAGTGATCCGGAGCCTTTCTCTATTTGGGGGCACCGCTTGGTAGCGGGGTATTTGTCAGCCGCGGTGATACCCGCTGCTCACATCACCACTTCGATCAGCTTCGGACCCTTCGCGGCGATCGCGTTGGCGAGCGCCTTGTTGAAGTCGTCGACGTTGGACACCGAGACACCGGGGACGCCCATGCCCTTGGCGAGCGACACCCAGTCGAGCGCCGGGCGATCGAGATTGAGCATATCCAGCGCGCGCTGGCCGGGCTCGCCAGCATCGACGCCTGCGAATTCACCGAGCAGGATTTGATACTTGCGGTTGGCGAACACGATGGTGGTGATGTCAAGTTCTTCGCGGGCCTGGGTCCACAGCGACTGCAGCGTGTACATCGCGCTGCCGTCGCCGACCATGCAGATCACCTTGCGGTCCGGGCAGGCCACGGCGGCGCCGGTGGCGACCGGGGTCGAGAAGCCGATCGAGCCACCCATGTTCTGCAGCCAGTCATGCGGCGCAGCCGCTGCGGTCGGCGGGAAGAAGCCGCGGCCGGTGGTCAGCGACTCGTCGACCATGATGGCGTTTTCCGGAATCGCATAGGCAATCGCCTGCGCAATCGTGGTGTGGTTCAGCGCACCGGTCGGCTTCACCAGTTCGGCGAGCTTCTGCGGCTTCACGTCCGACGGCTTGGCACCGAGCGCGCCGGCCAGCGCTTCCAGCGCAGCGATCGAGTTCTCGCCGCCTGCGGTTATGCGATGCACTTCGCAGCCTTCCGGCTTCAGCATGCTCGGCTTGTTCGGATAGGCGAAGAAGGCCACGGGATCGTTGGCTTCCACCAGCACGATGTTCTTGAAGTCCTTCAGCAGCGGAAGCGCGGCTTCGATCACATAGGGAATGCGATCGATGGAGAAGCGGCCACGACCGCGCGCCATGCGCGGATTGTAGGTCTGGCCCATCACCTTGCAGCCGGTCTTGCCGGCGATCTGCTCGGCCAGCGCCAGGCCCTTTTCGGTCAGCCCCTGGCCGGTCATCAGCAGCAGCGTCGAGGCGCCACCGTCCTTCATGATCCTGGCGGCAGTCTCGACGGCCTGTGCCGAATAGCCGGCGCTCTGCTTCTCGGCCGGCACCGGGGCCACGCCATCGGCCGCGCCCCATGCGGTGTCAGCGGGCAGGATCAGCGTCGCGATCTGGCGATCCTTGGCGGCGGCAATTGCTGCGGCGCCGTCCTTGGCCACCGACTTGGAATCCGGCGAGGTGTGCACCCACTGCGACATCGGACGGGCGAGGCCCTCGATGTCCGAGGTCAGCGGCGCGTTGTATTCGATGTGATAGACGGCATGCTGGCCGACGATGTTGACGATGCCCGAATTGGCCTTCTTGGCATTGTGCAGGTTGGCGAGGCCATTGGCGAGGCCGGGACCGAGATGCAGCAGCGTCGAGGCCGGGGTGCCCTTCATGCGGAAGTAGCCATCCGCCGCGCCGGTGACGACGCCTTCGAACAGGCCGAGCACGCAGCGCATGCCTTCGACGCGGTCGAGCGCCGCAACGAAATGCATTTCCGACGTTCCCGGATTGGCAAAGCAGACATCCACATTGCCCGCCACCAATGTCCGCACCAGGCTTTCCGCACCGTTCATCGTCTCACTCCGTTTGATTCAGGGTCGTATCTCGGTTTCTTGATCTCGGAGGCTGATGAACCATTGTTCGGAGGGCCCGTCAAAGGGTCGGAACGCAAGGCTTCGTTGTGAGGGCCGCGGGGCGGGCTGAACGCCGGTTATTATCGCTCCATCCGGGCTGTCCTCACACGGCCGTGGGTTGCGGATCGGGGCGATTTATGGCCTGTCTTGGGCCTCAATTTTTTCTGGCGAGGACCATGATGAAGCGCCTTTTTGCTCTCTTTTTTGCCGCAGCCGCGTTCACCACAATTGCGTTTCCTGCCGATGCACGCGTCCGCAACCAGCCACCAGCGCAGGACTTCGAGGTCGACGACGGCCCGTCGCTCTCCAACTTCTTCTCCAATTTCGGCAATGGCGGCGGCAACAGCTCCGGCCCGATCCAGCGCCAGACCGTCGGCTTCCACAGCAATTACGCCCCGGGGACCATCGTCGTGAACACCTCCGAGCGCCGGCTCTATCTGGTGCAGCCGGGCGGCCAGGCGCTGCGCTATGGCATCGGCGTCGGCCGCGATGGCTTCCGCTGGGGCGGCGTCCACCGCGTCACCGCCAAGAAGGAATGGCCGAGCTGGACCCCGCCGGCCCAGATGCTCGCCCGCCGGCCCGATTTGCCCCGCCACATGCCCGGCGGCATCGACAACCCGCTCGGCGCCCGCGCCATGTATCTCGGCTCGACGCTGTACCGCATCCACGGCTCGAACGAGCCGGAGACCATCGGGCAGGCCGTGTCCTCGGGATGCTTCCGCATGACCAATGACGATGTCACCGATCTCTATAACCGCGTCTCGGTCGGCGCGACGGTCATCGTCAAGAACTGAGCTTGACCTGAGAACGAAGGCTTCCTGCGGGAAGCCTTCGAATTGTCCGCGGGGGCGGCACTGAACGCTTGCGCAAATACGCGCATTGCGAGAACTTGAGTAATAATGCCCGCCCCGACACCAGATCGATTCATCGTCCGGACGATTGCCGCGCTGCTGGCGCTAGCGTCTTTGACCGCCTTCGTGCCGCAGCCGTCTTATGCCGGTGCGAGCGAGCCGCCCGCCGTTACGGCGCGCCAGCGCACCGAGAAGAAAACCTTTACCGACAGCGAGATCATCGACGGTTTTTTCAAGACCGCCTTTGGCGCCGAATATCACCTCGCCGGCCGCGTCGATCGCATCCGCAAATATGAGCTTCCGGTGCGGGTCTTCGCCGAGGGCCGTGCCGACCGCAAGGCTCAAATCGCCAAGGTTGTGACCGACATCGCGCGCCGGGTGCAGCATCTCAACATCGCCATGGCGGACAACCGCGACGACGCCAATGTACTGGTGAAGCTGGTGCGCGACCGCGATCTCTATCGCACCATCTCGACCTTCTATGGCACCGACCGGGCCAACGAGATCCGCGACTCCCTGGACCCGCAATGCCTGTCCGGCTTCCGCAAGAACGAGGCCTTCGAGATCGAACGCTCCGACGTGATCCTCACCGTCGACAATGGCGACTTCGTCTTTCTCGATTGCGCCTATGAGGAATTGCTGCAGTCGCTGGGCCCGATCAACGATACCAGTACGGTGCCGTGGACGATGTTCAACGACAACGTCCAGATGGGCTTCTTCGACGTCTACGACCAGTACATCCTCAACATCCTCTACGATCCCCGCATCAAGGCCGGCATGACCGTGCAGGAGGTCAAGGACGTGCTGCCGCAGGTGCTCACTGACGTGCGTATCTGGGTGAGCAAGGTGAACGAGCTGCAGGATTAGCGGCGAGCGTCGTCCGCAATCGTAGGATGGGTAGAGCGTCCTCGCGAAACCATCGCTTTTCTGAGCTTGTGTGGTTGATGGGTTTCGCTCCTGCGCGATGCGCCTGCACTCCACCCATCCTGCGATCCCGCGTGATGCTCTCGGTCGTCGTGGCCCGACTACGCGAAGCGAGCTTCGCAATGATCCCAGGCTTCTGCACACGTCATGGCCGGACTTGTTCCGGCCATCCACGCCTTGCTGTGGATGTCGCCCAGGCGTGGATACCCGGCATGCGCCGGGCATGACGGCGTCTGGTTTGGACGTTCGCGCGTCACGTTATTTCAGATTCAACTGTCAAACAGCCACTGCTCTTCAGACATGCGTCATCGCCCCCATTGTTTGCGGCGCGGGGGCGCCGTCGTCTGCTGCATTCCTTGCCCCTGTGAGAGGGCGTGCGGAACGCCAGGTGCCCGTTGCACCCTTGGGCCTGATGCGATGCGGTCTTCCGCAATCTAGTGTGCATCAGGACTTTCGGAGGCGCCGAGCAAGTGCCCGACGTTCCGCATGCGGTGTTTTTTCGGTTGCTTGCACTTTGCCTCGACGAACGCTCCGATCGCGAATTAAAGTCCCAAGGCGATGGGAAGGGAGCCTCAAGCGACTGGGCCGAACGCGTTTCGAGTTGGTCGTCCGTCACACTGTCCAGGGGTCTGTCCATCCCAAGGTCGGCCGTGTCCTTGCCAGTGGCAGTGCTGGCGCAGATCCGTCCTGCCCGAAGACGGACGTTCCCCCATGAACCGCGTGACGCCGCATCTCCGGCGTCCACCGCATCCTGCCCCGCGAACGTGACGATCGCGATCGCCCCTCTCGGTGGGGCAGGACGAATGGGAATATAAACCAGACCGGGATACTGTCAACGGGAGATAGGAAAAAATGTTTGGGCGCTGTCTTCCCGCCCCACACTGTCATTCCGGGGCGACTGCGCGCCTTCGCGCAGGCGAACCCGGAATCCCAGCATGTTCAGCGCAAAACAGTCCGAGATTCCGGGTTCGTGCTCTGCCGGCTTCGCCGGCGACGCACGCCCCGGAATGACGAGTGAGGTCGCCTCGTCCCCTCACCCCCGCGGCTTCGGCGTGAACGGTCCCTTCGGCGCGTTGCCGATCAACGACACGACGATCAGCGCTGCCATCGCGAACCAGAAGGTGAGCCAGAAGCCGTCGATATAGGCCAGGGTATTGGCCTCGCGCTGCACGAGGCTTGCGAGCGTGCCGATGCCGCGGGCCTGAGCAAGGCCCTCGCCATGGCTGGCGAAGCGGCCGGTGAGTTTGGCAAGAATGCCGACGACATCGGCATCGCCGCTGGCGACATGCTGGCCGAGCAGATTCGAATGGATCTGCTCGCGCACGCGCAGCCAGGTGCCCATCAACGCGATGCCGATCTCGGCACCGCCGAGTCGGAAGACCTGGATATAGGCCGCAAAGGCGGTGGCGCGCGACGGATCGGAATTCGACAGTGCGATGATCACGATGGGCAGCAGCGTGAAGCTCTGCCCAAGCGACTGCAACATCACCATCGGGATGAAATCGCCAAGCGCCCATTCATGGGTGAGCTGCGTGCCCAGGAGGGCGGCGGCGGCGAATGCCGCAAGGCCAATGATCAGCGTCAACTTCACGTCGTAGTAGCGAATGAGCCAGATCGACAGCGGCACCAGCACGATCATCGGCACGACGGCATAGAGCAGAAACAACATGCCGGACTGCTCCGGCCGCAACAGCGCGATGTTGGTGAGAAAATTCGGCGCCAACGATGAATTGGACAGGCTGGTCATGGTGTAGAGAATGATCGTCAGCAGCGCGAGACCGATATTGCGCGACAGCAGCACCTCGGCATGCGCCCATGGCCGTTTGACCACCGACTCATTGATGAAGAAGCCGACGGTCAGGACCGTGCCGCCGCCAAGCAGCGCCACCACGGTACCCGAACCCAGCCAGTCCAGCCGGTTGCCCTGATCGAGCCCGGCATAGATCATCGCCATGCCGGTGCCGAGCAAGAGCATGCCGCCCCAATCCGCCTCGCACAGCACGAAGCGGTTGATCGGCTCGCGCGGTGTGCCGAGCCAGACGAACAGCGCCAGCAGCGGCGCGATGATGACATCCTGCCAGAACATCCATTGCCAGCCGATGTGGCTGACATAGAAGCCGACCAGCGCGGTGCCGGAATTGAGCGAGAAGCCGACGCGAATGGAATAGATCGCAATGGCCGGTAGCCACCACTTCATCGGCAGATTGCGAAAGATGATCAGCAGCGTTGCCGGCACGAAGGTGCCAAGCAGCATGCCGTGCACGATGTTCAGCACCAGCAGCAGATTGTAGTCGCGCACCAGCGGGATCACCAGCGAGATCGCCGCATAGACTAGGGCAGGAATGCCGAGCACGCGGCGCAGCCCGAACACGGTGGCCATCCAGGCCACCGCCGGCGCGATGAAGATCTGCGACGCGGTTCCGGCGGTGGAGAGCCACGCGCCTTCGTCGAAACTCAGCCCCAGCGCCCCGCGCAGATCGGCGAGGCCGATGGAGAAGATACGCGTATCGAAATTGGCGAGGAACGCGCCGAGCAGCACTGCCCCGACCGCAAAGATCGGATGGTGCGAAACGCCCCCGGTCGAGACCGGGCCGCTTTCGATGACCTTACTTTCCGCCATTGCCGGCCGCCGGCGCGTCGGTGTTGATGCTGGCGGTTACCGACATGCCCGGCAGCAACCGGTCGAGCAGCGGCTGTCCCTTGTCGAGCGTGATGCGGACCGGTACGCGCTGCACGACCTTGGTGAAATTTCCGGTGGCGTTATCCGGCGGCAGCAAGGCGAATTGCGATCCCGATGCCGGCGAGACCCGCTCGACGCGGCCGCGCAGCGTCTCCGCCGAGAATGTATCGACGACGATGTCCACGGGTTGGCCGGGCTTCACGCGCGTGAGCTGCGTTTCCTTGAAATTGGCGATCACATAGACGTCGGGCAGCGGCACGATGCTGATCAGGCTGGAGCCGATATTGACATAATCGCCCGGCTGCACCTGGCGCTCGCTGACCACGCCATCGAAGGGCGCGACGATCTTCGTATAGCTCAGGCGTAGCCTCGCGGCATCGAGCGTCGCCTTGGCGCCGAGCAGGTCGGCGGCCCGCTGTTTGCGCGTGCCGGCGAGAACTTCGAGCTGATGTTTTTGCGCAGCGATCACCGCGCCGCTTGCCTTCACGTCGGCCTGTGCCTTGGCATAGGCGGCAGTCGCCTGTTCGAAGCGCTGCCGCGTGCCGGCTTCGGTCTGCGTCAGCGAAGCCTGACGTTCCCGCTCCTGCTGCGCCTGCACTTCCATCGCCTGCGCCGACACGCGCTGCGCCTCGGCCTGCGCGATGGTGGCGTATTGCAGCTCGACCTGGTTGGCGAGATTGTCCAGCGCCGCCTGCGCACCGGCGACGCCGGCTTCGGCTTGCGCTACCTGCGCCTCGTAATCCGCGGGATCGATCTGGATCAGCAGATCGCCGGCTTTGACGTGCTGGAAGTCGTTCACCGGCACGGCTTTCACGGCACCGGCCACGCGGCTCGACAGCCGCGTTGTCTGCGCGCGGATATAGGCATCGTTGGTGGTTTGCACCGCGCGGTTGCCCATCCAGATGTCCCAGCGGGTGGTGGCCAGAACGATGAAGACAACCGCGGCAGCAACGGCTAGCAGCGGAATCGCAAGACGACGCCACGCCTGCTGTGCTGGCGTCAACGCCGCAGGCTGTGCGGGCGGTTGCGCAGCCGGTTGCGCAGGTGTCGGCGCAACAGGTTGTGACGGCGCCGGTTGCGGCGTTGGGGATGCATCAAGCTGGGACATGTCTTCCTCGCAGCGACTGAGTGACATTATGTCTCATGTCGTCGCACCCGATTCAATCGCCCGATATCGGCAATCCATACCGGTGCCGCAGCATTCGGGTTCGATTCGTACCAAAGACCGCAGATTTATATCTTTTTGCGGCGTGCCGGTTTGTCGCCGCCATCAGATGGCGCCGGAGTATCCAGACCACGCGGCTGCAGATAGCGTTGCAGCGCAATGGCACGCTCGCTGGATTCGACGAGTCGCTCGACGCTCCCCAGCAATTGATGAAATTCGTCCGCGTTGAGACAATCGAATTGCACGTCGTTGACCTGACGCTGCGTCGGATTGAGGCTTGCGAGCAGCGCATCGCCGGCCTGTGTCACCATGAGACGCAGACGCCGGCGATCGGCGGGATCGACGAGCTTGTCGAGCAATCCCATCTGCTGCAGCTTGTTGGACACCGTGGTGACGAAAGCGCCGCTGAGATGCAGATGCGCTGCGAGTTCGCGCACGCTGACGTCGCCTTCAGCGGCCAGATATTTGACCGAGATCAGCACGGTGTATTCGATCCCGGCCAAGCCGATCGCGGCGGCATGCCCCTCACGCACGGTCTCGTGACGCGCGAGGAACGCCAGCAATGTGTGCACGAGTTGCCGGAATGCATGATCGGAGCCATCGACCAGCAGCGCCTTGCGCGAGGTGGTCAGCGCCGGGGCCGGAAGTTTGGCCTTGAGCGCGGTTTTGGCTCCCGTCTTCACCGCGGGCTTTTCGGATTTACGCAGTGCCGTCGTCTTGGAGAGCGGCGCAACCTTGGAACGAGACATACCGCTTCCCAGTGAACGATCCACTACAGGATTGGCTGGCGCCCCCTGCTTCGTCAAGCGATTCTGCATACCTTCTTAACGAAGCTATTGATCAAATGCATTTACTGGGTCAGGATCGGCGCCAAATCTGACGGGAGAACATCATGAAACTCGATATCAGGCGCCTGCTCTGCTTCACCGACCACAAGGAGGTCGAGGCCGGCCACCGGCATGACCAGCCGCTGCGCCGCGTCGCCGCCGTGGCCATCGTCGCCAATCCCTATGCCGGACGCTATGTCGAAGACCTCGCCGAGGCAATTGCCGCCAGCGTCGATGTCGGCGCCGTGCTGGCGAAGCTCGCCGTCGAGGCGATGGGATCGTACAAGGTGGAGAGCTACGGCAAAGGCGGCGTCGTTGGCCTCGGCGGCGAACTCGAACATGCCAATGCGATGCTGACCACGACTTTCGCGACGCCGCTGCGCGAGGCCGTGGGCGGCGCCGAAGCGTGGATCCCCTCTTTCACCAAGCTCGCCGCTCCCGGCTGCCTGATCGACGTTCCCCTGGCGCACAAGGACGCGCTCTATGTCCGCTCGCATTATGACGGCGTCTCGGTGACGCTGCCACCCGATGCGCCGGCGGCTGATGAAGTTGCGCTGATCGTCTGTCTCGCCAATCGTGGGCGGCTCAATGCGCGGGTCGGCGGGTTGAATGCGAGGGATATCGGCGGCAAGGACGGCTTGCGCTAGGCTGCGGCTTTGTGCGGCCTTGGACGGCCTTGAGATTGCGGAGACGGGTATGAAAACGGCCATCGTCAATATCGGCACCATCGTCACCGGTGATCTCAAGGCGCCGTTCGCCGACGGCGACGGCATGCTGATGCAGGACGGGCGCATCAGCGCGATCGGCACGCTGTCCTCGGACCAGGTGTCATCGGCCGATGTGGTGATCGACGCCGCCGGCACCACGGCGATTCCCGGTCTGATCGACAGCCATGTGCACATCACTTTTGGCGATTATACGCCGAGGCAGCGCGTGGTCGGCTATCTCGAAAGCTACGTGCATGGCGGCACGACCACGTCGATCACCGCGTCCGAAGTGCACGTCCCCGGACGTCCCAAGGATCCTGCCGGCGTCAAGGCGCTGGCGCTGGCGGCGCGCGCCTGTTTCCTCGACTATCGCCCCGGCGGCATGCGCGTGCATGCCGGCTCGATCATCCTCGAGCCGGGACTGACAGAGGCCGATCTGGAAGAACTGGTGAAGGCCGGCTTGTGGCTTGCCAAGGCCGGCTTCGGCGCATTCGAGACACCATTCGACTATGCGCCCTTGATGCTCGCCGCACGCAAGCTCGGCATGGTCACCACCATGCATACCGGCGGCTCATCGATCCCCGGCTCGTCCGGCATCTGGGCCGAACACGTGCTGAAATCGAATCCGAGCGTGTCGTTTCACGTCAATGGCGGACCGGTGGCGATGCCGGAAGCCGGCTTTGCGCGGCTGGTGAATGAAAGCGACATCGCGCTGCAGCTCTGCACCGCCGGCAATCTTCGCACCGCGCTGCTGACGGCGAAGCTGCTCGACGAAGCCAAACAACCGGAGCGGCTGCTGATCGCGACGGATACGCCGACCGGCAGCGGGATCATGCCGCTCGGCATGTTCTACACCATCAGCCATCTCGCCAGCCTGGGCGGCATGCCGCCCGAACAGGCGATCGCGGCGGCGACGGGGAATAATGCAACGGTCTATCGGCTCAACAACGGTTTCCTGAAGGCCGGTAGGGATGCCGACGTGGTGCTGATCGACGCTTGCGCCGGCGGCTCGCAGGACGATGCACTATCGGCGCTTGTGAATGGCGATGTGCCGGCAGTCAGCGCCGTGATCACCGACGGCGTGCCGCGCTTCGTCGGCCGCAGCCGCAATACGCCGGCGGGGATGCGGAATGTGCGCGTGGCAGAGACGAGATTGCCGCGGGATTTCTCGGGCGCGGCGGCGCATTGATCGGGATTGCAGAGAAGCAGCGGCACGCACGGTAGGCTCCCTCTCCCCGCATCTTGCACGGGGAGAGGGGTGGCGTGAGGGGCGAGGCACAAGACCCGCCGCATTTGATCCCTCACACATCGGCACGTTCTCCGAACTGCGCATACTGCGCTTGCGTTGAACTCCGAGAATGGCCCCTCACCCGCCGCGAAGACGCGGCGACCTCTCCCCGTAAAGGACGGGGAGAGGTTAAGGAAGCGACTGCGCTTTAGTTGCTGTCCTTGAACTCCGGCAGATCATATTTCGCCGTCATCTTCTCCGCCATGCCCGCCGCGCGCTCCCAGTCATAGGTGCGGTAGCTATGGCCGCGGGTGACAAACTGGGCGCCGGCATAGAACATCTCATATTGCAGATGGCGCGAGGCGAATTCGGAGCCGACGGCGTCCCAGGTCAGCTTCAGCAGCTTGACGCGGTCCTGGCCCGACATCGCCGGCGAGATCTGGGTCAGTCCGATAATGTCCGCGATTTCCGGATTGCTGAAATCATCCACCGAGGACGGCAGCATCAAGAGCGCACCACCGGCAAGTTCGCGGATGGCGCTGATGATCTGCGGATACATCTCCTGCGACTGCACCTGCGCCGCATAGAGCAGATGCTTGTTGGGGAGGAAATAGTCGCCGCGCATCGCGCCGCCGGCTTCCATGCCGAGCACCATGCCCTCGATCAGCGCGGCCTGCGATGCGAGCTTGCCGAGCGTCTCCATGACAGGCGGGAAATTGATCGTGCCGATAGTCTTGGCGATGCCGCGCGCGAGGCCGACCAGGAAACGCAGCTTTACCGACAGGCGGATCTGCGCCTGATAGTTCTGGTAGACATGGGCCGGTGTGTCATGGAGCTGGGCGCGGCACATGTCGGTGTTGCGGAGCAGGAACACGCGCTCCCACGGCACTTTCACGTCGTCGAAGAACACCAGTGCGTCGTTCTCGTCATAGCGATAGGCCAGCGGATTGTCGTATTCGTTCGGCGCATGGGCCTCGAACGATTTCCGCGACAGCATCTTGAGGCCCTTGGTCCCCATCGGCAGCGCGCAGGAGAACGCCAGATGCTCCTCGCCCGGCCGCAGCGGCTGGCCGGAGCCGACGAAGATCTCGTTGGCCATGATGGCTGACGTGGCGAACAGTTTTGCGCCGCGGATGGTGATGCCCGATGAATCCTCGTCGACGATGCGCGCCACCATGTCCTGAGCATTCTTGCCCTGATCGCCGAACGCTTTGGAGCGGTCGCCCTGCACGTTGTTGATCACATAGGTCAGGAACAGGTCGCTCTTGCGGGCGTAGTCGTACCAGTCGCGAAACGCCTGCGCGCGTTTCGGATCGTAATTGTCGAACACCTCGATGCCCATCATCATGCCGGACATGGATGACGCCACGTGATCGGGCGAGCGGCCGAGGAAGCCGCCGGACAGTTCAGCCCATTCCACCAGCGCCTTGCGACGCTCGACCAGTTCCGCGTAGCTGGTCGGCAATTGCCAGGCGCGATTGACGCGGCGACCACCGCCGACATCGAAGGTCATACGTTCGATATTTGCGCGATCGGCCTGATAGTCGTAGAGCGCGCCGGCCGAGGCGACCGCATGGCGATAGGCCGGATGGGTCGAGACGTCATCGACCTTCTTGCCGTCGAGATAGACCGCACGGCCGTCGCGCACAGCGGCGACATGCTGGGCGCCAGTCTTGACGCCGGCAACTGCCGCCCCGGATCCAAATGCCTTGTTCATCACTTTTCTCCGTCACCTGCTGCCGGCCGCGCGCCGGTCATCCCTATTAATAGCTATCATCCGAAGCTATTTTGAATCCGTTGTCAAGCGGACCTGTGGCATTCGCACACTTGCATCATTCGTCGCGATTGCAATTACCGCGCGAAGCCGCCAAGCTCGGGCAAGTTTTGATACATGGGATCATCACGTGGCCAAATCCGCAGCGCGCTCCACTTCGATCGGCAAATCAGTTGGCAAGGAGATCAGCAAGAAGCCTGCCACAGGCCGGCCGGCGTCCCGCGCTGCATTGACGGTCTCCCGTCCGGAGCTGCTGGTGGACGGTTCGGACGCCCAGTTCCGCCGCCTCGTCCACAGCCTGTTCGGCTTTCTGGTCCGCCACCAGACCTTGCGCGAAGGTCACGCCGCCGTCATCGGCCTCGCCGGCATCGAATACACGACCTTGATTTCGATCCGGCATCTGTCGGCGCAAGGCGACGTCCATGTGCGCGCCGTCGCCGATCACCTGCATCTGAGCGGCGCCTTCGTCACCACGGTGACCAACAAGCTCGAAACCAAAGGGCTGATCACCAAGACCTCGCACACCGGCGACCGCCGCCGCATCAGCCTCGTGGTGACGCCGCATGGCGCCGAATTGCTGGAGCGGCTCGCGCCGACTCAAGCGCAGGTTAACGACGTGCAGTTCGGTTGCCTCGGCACCCGGGAATTCCACCAATTGCTGGACATGGTGCAGCGGCTCGTCGATTCCAGCGACCGCGCCATTGCGTTGCAGCGTTATCTGGCCGACACCAATGTGAAGCAGCTCTCGCCCGAGGCCCAATCGATCGCCGTCGCCAAGCGCGGCAAGCCGCGCAAGGGCTGAATCTGGCCTGCAATCTGACCTGCGTCAGGACCGGCGGTTGCACCCGGCCAAGGCCCCGGGGGATAGCCACAGCCCGCGTCGCCATTGCTGCGACAAAACGGCGCCCGTGCGCGCAGCCCCTGCCCGCCCAAGGGCGACGCGGGAATCAGCCGCGACGCGCCCGCAACACCAAACACCCGTGAAACAGGCAATTGCGCGCATTCCCGCCAGCTTCGAATTGCTGCATTTCCGGGCCGCACTGCCGCATAAATTAGCTTCTTAAGAGAACTATTTTATAAAGATACTCAGAATGACGATTGTCAAAGCCTGAAATTTATTGGACGATCCAACCAACGCTGTCATTCCGCTGTCACAGCTGGCGATGGCACATGGCGTGCATAGAAATCTTTATCTGGATTATGCTGCGGATCACTGCAGCAAAAGCATCAGCAGAAGAGGACGATCGTCGATGTCACGGATCAAATCGAATTTGCCGCGCGTATTGGGCACAGTTGCCGCCGTCACGCTTTCCGCCATGGTTGGCGGTCAGGCATGGGCGCAGGAAATCGCCATCGGTGCGGTGGTGCCGAGCTCCGGTCCGTTCGCCGAGTGGGGCCGCAGCAACACCGTCACGCTGAAGATGCTGGAACAGCAGACCAACGATGCCGGCGGCATCAATGGCGCCAAGCTGAAGATCACCATCCTCGACGACGCCGCCAAGCCGGCGCAGGCCGCAAGCTCGCTGCGCAAGCTGGCCGGCGACGAGAAGGTTCTCGCCGTGGCCGGTCCGCTGACCTCCAGCGCCGCCGAAGTGACGTTCCCGGTCGCCAATGAAATGAAGGTGGTCTCCACCTCGCAGGCCTCCTCGAAGCCAGGCGTGGCGAAGCTCAACCGTCCGTGGGCTTTCCGTAACACCATCGACGAAGGCGTGCTCGCCAAGACCACCGTGCCTTTCTACAAGAAGGCCTTCAACATCAAGACCGTCGCCGTGATCTTCGACGCCAAGGACGCCACGGCGTCCACCGTCGGCAAAGTGATCATGCCTGCCGTGCTGAAGGCCAATGACATCATTGTCGCCAACGAGAACGATCTGCTGTCGTTCAACACCGGCGACCTCGACGTGTCCGCACAGGTCACCAAGCTGAAAGCCCTGAATCCCGACGGCGTTGTCGTCAGCGCCGATTACAGCCAGGCCATCACCGTGCTGCGCGAAATGAAGCGCCAGGGTCTGATCAAGCCAGTCGTCGGCGCCACCCAGTTGATCTCGTCGGCGATTCTCAAGGCTGCGCCGGAAATCCCGGTGATCGCGCCCGCGACCTTCTACGCCACGATGACGGGCCCGGCACCCGAGAAATTCACGGCCACCCTGACGCCGCTGCTGCGCAAGGAATCCGGCCTGCCGAAGGACATCGAGCCCTCGATGTATGACGCCAACATCTACGAGATCGTCTCGATGTATATCGACGCGATCAAGAAGACTGGCGTCACCGGCAAGCCGGCCGATCTCGAAGCCGACCGCACCAAGATCCGCGATCACCTAGCCAAGCTCGAAGGCTTCGCCGGTCTGGGCGGCCCGATCGGCTTCAATGACGACGGCGATGCGATCAAGGCCTTCTACGTGCTGCAGGGCCAGAACGGCGCCTGGGACACCAAGGTCAAGGGTTGCAGCTCGGCGCCCGGGCACCCGGCCTGCTGATCTCTCGCATTATCCACGCCGCTGCGGCCGGGAAGTCCTCCCGGCCGCAGT
Organism: Tardiphaga sp. 20_F10_N6_6; assembly: GCF_052076045.1. NCBI lineage: Bacteria > Pseudomonadati > Pseudomonadota > Alphaproteobacteria > Hyphomicrobiales > Nitrobacteraceae > Tardiphaga > Tardiphaga sp. 20_F10_N6_6. Next base: position 5,895,517 of record NZ_CP197239.1, on the reverse strand, counting down.
CATGATGACGACCACCTGATTTAACGATTGCGATTCCCATGCTGATACAGCAACTCGTCAACGGCCTGACGCTCGGAGCGGTCTATACGCTGCTGGCGCTGTCGTTCTCGCTCGTGATGGGCATTCTCGGCATTCTCAATCTCGCGATTGCCGAACTCTTCATGATCGGCGGCTATCTCGGTTTCACGCTGATCACCGCAGGCTTCCCGCTTCCGGTCGCCGTGCTCGGCGGCATGCTCGGCGCAGCCGTGATCGCCATCGCCATCGAGAAGATCGGCTACCAGCCGCTGCGCGACGCGCCGCTGGTGACGCCGATGCTGTCGACGCTGGGTTTCTCGATCATCCTGCAGAACGTCGCCACCAACATCTGGGGCTCGGATCCTGCCCAGCTCCCCGACGAGTATTTCGGCAAGCAATATGCGTTCGGCCCGGTCAATATCGGCGAGATGCAGCTGATCGTCCTCGTCGCCACCGTCGTGCTGGTCGCACTGGTTGCCTATATCGTGCAGAAGACCCCGATGGGCCGCGCGCTGCGCGCCGTCGCCGAGAACCGCGAAGTCGCAAGAATCCTGGGCGTCTCCGCTGACCGCCTGACCATGCTGGCCTTCATCCTATCGGGCTCGCTTGCCGGTGTCGCCGGCGTGCTGATCGCCCTGCATTACGGCACCATCACGCCCTATCTCGGCGTCGAGATCGGCCTCAAGGCTATCGCCGTGATGGTGATCGGCGGCACCCGCCAGATCTGGGGCGCGCTGGTCGCGGGTCCCTTGATCGGCATCGCCGAAGTGTTGACCGTCGCTTACGGCGGCTCGCAGGTGCGCGACTTCGTCGTCTATGGCTTCATGATTTTGATTTTGTTGCTGCGTCCACAGGGCCTACTCGGCGGCGCGCGATCCGATCAGGGGCAGCGCGTCTGATGTCGACCTATTACGCAAGCCTGCTCGCCGAGTCCGGCATTCTCCTGCTCGGCGCACTCAGCGTCTATATCATCCTCGCCACCGGCCAGCTCTCGCTCGGCAATGGCGCCTTCATGGGAATCGGCGCGTATCTGTCGTCGTATCTCACCGTCGCGCTGAACGTACCGCTGACGCTGGCCCTGGTGATCTCGGCCATCGCCGCCGGCATCATCGGCGCCATCGTCGCCTTCCCTGCTTTGAGGTTGAAAGGCATCTATCTCGCCATGGCCACCGTCGGCTTCGGCGAAATGGTGCGCAGCTTCTTCCTCAATTTCGACGCCATGGGCGGCTCCGGCGGCTATCGCGGCATGCAGCACATCTCGGTCGGCTATGTCTGGCTGTGGGCCGGCGGCATCCTGATCGCCGTGATGCTGCTGGAGCGCTCGCGCGTCTGGCTGGAAATGCAGGCTGTCCATGATGACGAGACGGCCGCGGGCCTGATCGGACTCAACACCACCGTGACCAAGATCGGCGCCTTCGGTGTCGGCGCCGCCGTGGCCGCGATCTCCGGCGGATTGTTCGCGCATCACAATGTCTATATCGAGCCGGCGAATTTCGGCTTCGATCGCTCGATCGAATTCGTGCTGGCCGTGATCCTCGGCGGCTCCACCGTCGGACCGGGCTCGCTGGTCGGTTCATTGCTGCTGGTGTTCCTGCCTGAATTCCTCCGCCCGATCGCCGACTGGCGGCTCGCTGCCTTCGGCACGCTGCTGATCGTCGTGCTGCTGGTACGGCGTCAGGGCATTCTCGATCGTTCACTGATCCGAACGCTTACCTTCCGGAGGGCTGCGGCATGAGCGACGCGCTGCTTCAACTCACCGGCGTCACCAAGACGTTCGGCGGCATCCACGCCCTGTCCGGCATGGTTTGCGAAGTGCCGGAAGGCAAGATCGTCGGCGTGATCGGCCCGAACGGCGCCGGCAAGACGACTTTGTTCAACACCATCACCGGCGCCTATCGCGCCGATGCCGGCGAAGTCAAACTCAAGGGCGTCGACGTCACGCAGTGGCCGTCCTATCGCATCGTGCGCGAGGGCATCGCCCGCACCTTCCAGAACATCCGGCTGTTCGGCAGCATGACAGTCTGGGAACATCTGCTGGTGGCGCAGCCGCATAGCGAAAGCGCGTGGCGGCGTCTGCTGCCGATCTCCTGGGCCAATCCGGCGGCGCAGGAACGCGCCGAGGAAGTGATGGCGTTCTTCGGCCTCACCGAACTGCGCGACCGCCCAGCGAAATCCCTGCCCTACGGCATCCAGCGCAAGGTGGAGATGGCGCGCGCCGTCACCGCCAGGCCGAAGCTGCTGCTGCTGGATGAACCCGTCGCCGGCATGAACCACGACGAGGCCGAGGAAATCCGCGCGCTGATGATCCGGCTCCGCGACACCGGCCTCACCATTCTCCTGATCGAACACGACATGAATTTCGTGATGCGGCTCTGCGACTATCTCTATGTGCTCGATTTCGGCGTGCTGATCGCCGAAGGCAGACCGGAAGAAGTGCGCGCCAATCCCGTCGTCCTCGACGCCTATCTCGGAAAGGACTCGTGATGCTCACGATCCGGGGCTTGCAGGTCCGCTACGGCGCCATCACCGCCGTGCGCGGCGTCGATCTCGACATCAAGCAGGGCGAGATCGTCGCGCTGCTCGGCGCCAATGGCGCCGGCAAGAGCACGATTGCGCGGTCCATTGCAGGACTGCTGCCATTCCAGGGCGACATCACCTATCAGGGCGAGAAGCTCGTGCCGAATGCCGCCGAGAAGAATCTCCGCCGTGGCATCGCGCTGGTGCCGGAAGGCCGCGGCATTCTCGCGCGCATGACGGTCCATGAAAATCTGCTGATGGGTATCTACACGCGCCCGGACAAGGCCGAGGCGATGGCCGATGTCGGCCGGATGCTCGAGCGCTTTCCGATTCTCGGCAAGCGCCGCGACGGTCTCGCCAGTCTGTTGTCGGGCGGCGAACAGCAGATGCTGGCTATCGGGCGTGCACTGCTGTCGAAGCCAAAGCTGCTGCTGCTCGACGAGCCCTCGCTCGGCCTCGCGCCTCTGATGACCGATACGCTGTTCAAGATGATTGCGCAGTTTCGTGACGAAGGCCTGACCGTACTGCTGGTGGAGCAGAAGGCGCGCCAGACGCTGAAGATCGTGGACAGGGCCTATCTGCTGGAGACCGGGCGTGTGGTGACCTCAGGCACGGCGCAGGCGTTGATCAATGATCCGACGGTGTCGGATGCGTTTTTGGGCGGGGCGCATTGAGGATGGTGTCGTCCCCGCGCAGGCGGGGACCCATAGCCTCCAGCGATCTGGTCGAAACACGACCGCTGCTTCTATGCCGCTTCTCTTACACTGACCGTGGATATGGGTCCCCGCCTTCGCGGGGACGACAGCGGAGAGGTCGTCGCGTTCAACTACGCCCCATACCGCGCCATCACCGGCCAAGTCTCCACGCCGTTGTTATGCCCGACCACATGATACGCCGCATGCAAATTCACCGTCGGATCGCAATGCGTCGTCAGCAGCAATACGCGGCTGCCGAGTTTCGGCGCTTCCGCGCCTGATGGCATCGTGATCATACCATGTTCGTCGCCGCCGAAGCGATAGGTCGACCCTTCCGGCACACCTAACATCAGCGACGGCACCGGGCCGTTGAAGGCCATCGCCTTGACGCCGGCATCGACGGTGAATTCGCCTGCACGATTCACCGACGTGACCGTCGCGAGAATGAACAGACTTGGATCGTAAGGCAGCGCACCACCCTCGTGCTCCAACTTGCCGTAGTCGGAATCCATGAAGACATAAGAGCCGACCTGCAGCTCCGTATAGGTGCCCGTGACATCATAGGCGCAGGCGCCCGTGCCACTTCCGGTGACGATCTCCGCCTTGATGCCGGCCTCCGTCAGCACATGCAGATGCTCGTCGAGCATGGCGCGCACGCGCCCAGCGCCTGCCCTGCGCTCCCCGGAGTCGATCATGTGCTGCACATGACCCGCAAAACCCTGGATGCCACCGAATGTCATGCCCGGCGTGGCTTGGATCAATCGCGCCAGCGCGAGCGTCGATGCCGTATCGACCACACCGGTGCGGCGCTGGCCGACATCGATATCGATCAGCACCTGCAGCGGACGACTGCCCGCATCGAGCAATTCGTGCAGAACATGAATCTGGTCGGCGTGATCGACGACGATGCTGATATCGGATTGATCGGCGACAGCGGCGAGACGCGCGAGCTTCGGCCGATCGGCGACAGGTGTCGTCAGCAGCAGACCTGTGATGCCGGCCTGCGCGAAAGCCTCGATCTCGGCCACCGTCGCGCAGGAGATTCCGACAGCGCCGGCTTCGATCTGCAACTGCGCGATACGTGTCGATTTATGAGTCTTGGCATGCGGGCGCAGCGCAACGCCATTCGCTTTGGCGAACTCGGCCATGGCGGTGATGTTGCGCTGAAGAGCAGAGGCGTCCAGCACCAGCGCAGGCGTCTGGATATCTGCGAAGGCCGGCAGATTGGGATCGAGCATGTTTGGCATCACAGCAACTTCGCACCAAAGTTCTTCGCCGGGTCCATTTCGGAAGCGAGCTTGCCCGATGGCGTCGCGGCCCTGCCGCCCTCGCGCAGCATCAAGCGTCCCTCGCCCGGCTTGCTGGTGAAGGTGTCGCCATCGACCAGTACACGGCCGCGCAACAGGACCTTCTCGGGCCAGCCTGTGACCGTGCGGCCAGAGAACGGCGAGAAACCGGTGAGATCGTGCATCATCTCATCCGTAAGCGTCACCTTGCGGACGGGATCCCAGATCGCAATGTCGGCATCGTTGCCGATGGCAATGGAGCCCTTCTTCGGCAGATTGTAGATCTGCGCCGGCGCGGTCGATGTCAGCTCGACGAATTTAGACAGGCCGAGGCGCCCCTTCGACACCATGGCGTCGAACAGCAGCGGCAGGCGAACTTCGAGGCCCGGCAGACCGTTGGCGACCTGCTTGAAGGTCGGATTCGGGCCGGCGCGGAGCTTGCCGGTCTCGTCATAGCGATAGGGCGCGTGGTCCGACGAGATCAGTTGCAGATCGCCGAGCGCCAGCGCGTGCCACAGCGCCTCCTGATCGTCCGTGGTGCGCGCCGGCGGGCTGCACATCCACTTCGCGCCTTCGGCGCCGGGCTTGTCCATGTCCTCGGCGGTCAAGAACAGATATTGCGGGCAGGTCTCGGCGAAAATCTTGACGCCGCGGCCGCGCGCCTCGCGGATCACCGCGGCGCCCTCGCGGGTCGAGACGTGGAAGATCATCACCGGCTGGTCGAGCAATTCGCTGAACGCGATCAGCCGCGTGAAGGCTTCGGATTCCGACACGCGCGCATGGCTGACGGCGTGATATTTCGGCGCGGTGTAGCCCTTGTCAATCAGGCGCTTCACCATCCAGGCGATGACGCCGTGGTTCTCGGCGTGAACGCAGACCAGCGCTTTGGCTTCGCGCGCTGCAGCGAGGATATCCAGCAGCTTCTCGTCGTCGACCTTGAGCCGGTCATAGGTCATGAAGATCTTGATAGAGGAATGGCCTTCCCTGACCAGCGCCGGAATATCCTCGGCGATGACCTTCTCGGTGACGTCGGAGACGATGATGTGGAAGGCGTAGTCGATCATTGCGCCCTTCTTCGCCAGCGCCGTGTAATCGGTGACGACCTCGTGCACATCCATGCCAACATGCTGGGCGGCGAAAGAAATCACGCTGGTGGTGCCGCCAAAGGCCGCGGACCGCGTCGCGCTCTCGAAGGTGTCGGCATTCATGATGCCGGCGGCGGAGAGTTGTTCGATATGGGCATGGGCATCGACGCCGCCCGGCAGAACCAGCTTGCCTGTTGCATCGATCTCCGTCTTGCCGGCTGCAAGCCCGCTGCCCAGTGCCACGATGGTCTCACCGGTAATACCGACATCGGCGGCAAACACATCGCTCGATGTGGCGACGGTGCCACCGCGGATTACGAGGTCGTAGACGGGATCGGACAAGGGCAGAACTCCAAGGATGAGATCAGATATGCGAACATTTTACAGGCTTTGACGGTCGGCACTTTCCGGTAATACTGCTGTCCTGACAAGGAGCCGAATATGCAGCCCCGCAAGAAGATTCTGGTGGTCAATCCGAACAGCAACCCGCAGGTGACGCGCAACCTCGCGGAGGCGTTGCAACCGGTGATGTTCGAGGCCGGGCCCGAGATCGAATGCGTCACGCTGGCGGAAGGACCATTGGGCGTGCAGACGCAGGCCGATCTCGAAAGCGTCACGATACCGCTGAGCCGGCTGGTGGCCGCAGACAATTCGGCCGATGCCTTCGTCATCGCCTGCTATTCCGATCCCGGCCTGCATGTGTGCCGCGAGGCGACGCAGCGCCCTGTCTTCGGCATCGCCGAATCCGGCGTGCTGACCGCGCTGTCACGCGGCGACCGCTTCGGCGTCATCGCAGTGGCGCAGGGCTCGATCGGCCGGCACATGCGTTATCTCCGCCAGATGTGCCTGATGGATCGCTTCGCCGGCGAACGACCGCTCAACATGAGTGTGGCGGAAGCGGCTTCCGGCGATGACGTGCTCGCGAAGATGATCAAGGTCGGCCGCCAGTTGAAGGACGAGGACGGCGCCAATGCCGTAGTGATGGGCTGCGCGGGCATGTCGCGTCATCGCAGCGCGCTCGAGGATGCGCTCGGCATTCCGGTGATCGATCCGACCCAGGCTGCGGTGAGCATGGCCATTGGCACGGTGATGTTTCAGTAGCGGATTTCACTCCGGCGGGAATGCGCTCCCTCTCCCCGCACTGCGCGGGGAGAGGGTCGGGGTGAGGGGCGAGGCACGAACTCAGCCTTAACTCTACAGCAAGTGAACTGCTCGACGATCGATACGAGAATCCGACATTAACGCGACTGCGGTGAACCGCCCCTCACCCGCCGCGAAGACGCGGCGACCTCTCCCCGCGCAAAGCGGGGAGAGGTTAGGTCAGCGCTTCTCGTCGATTTAAGAGCGTCGCCTCACTCCGGCGGCAGAACCACGCCCGTCTGGCTGGTGATCCGGCCATAATGCTCGATGCGCCGGTGGCGCTTGAAGTCGAAGATGGTGTCCTTGCCGAACTTCGTGTCGTCGAGATCGACGGTGCAGACCAGCAGCTCATCGCCTTCAGTTTTGGCTTCGGCGAGAATGACGCCGTTGGGATCGACGATCAGTGAGCCGCCGATCAGGGGATGACCGTCTTCATCGCCGGCCTTGGCGACGGCGACCACGAAGGTCGAGTTCTGATAGGCGCCGGCCTGCACCGACAGGCGGTTGTGGAACAGGCGCTGCTCCGGGCCCTCGACCGACTTCTGCGAATTCACCGACGGCGTGTTGTAGCCGAGCACGATCATCTCGACGCCCTGCAAGCCCATCACGCGATAGGATTCCGGCCAGCGGCGGTCGTTGCACACCATCATCCCGAAGATGCCGTCCAAAGCGCGGAAGACGGGGAAGCCGAGATCGCCCGGTTCGAAATAGCGCTTTTCCAGATGCTGGAACGCACGCTCGGTGTCGAATTCGACATGTCCGGGCAGATGCACCTTGCGATATTTGCCGACGATCTTGCCGGTCTTGTCGGTGAGGATCTGGGTGTTGAAGTGATGGCCGTCGGGCGTCAGTTCGGCGTAGCCGATTGACAGCGCGATACCGGCCTTGGCGGCGGCGTCGAACAGCGGCTGCGTCGCAGCGTTCGGCATTTCCGACTCGAACCAGGTGTCGACCTCCTTCTGGTCGGTCATGTACCAGCGCGGGAAGAAGGTGGTCAGCGCCAACTCCGGATAGACGATCAGATCGGCGCCCTTCCCTTTGGCTTCGTCCAGCAGCGCCAGCATGCGCTTGACCACGGCCTCGCGGCTTTCGGCTTTCTGAATTGGGCCCAGTTGGGCAGCGGCGACGGTAAGCTTACGCATAAAATTATCCGGGTTCGAGTTGCGTGCGGTTTGTACCAGAACCGAAAGCAATGATCGAGCCAACACGAGGCCCTTCCGGCACGGTTGGGACCGGGCGGCCCAGACAGGCCTGATCCGGGCCTTCGCCCCCATGACTCATTTGGTCCGGAACACAACACGATTGATCCGGTTGTGCTGACACCTGATGCCCTCGTCCAAACAGTGGAAAAATCATGAAACGCCGCACCCTCATTGCCGCGAGCCTGTTGCTCGTGTCCTCCGCCCTCGCCCCAGCCGTTTACGCACAGTCCGTCGGCGAAAAGACGGGCGTCAATTCCGTTCTCGGTGTCAGCCCGAGCACCCCTGATTTCGTCAAGCAGGTCGCGATCAGCGACATGTTCGAGATCCAGTCCAACACGCTGGCGGAAAGCAAGGGAAATGCCGCCGAGAAATCCTTTGCAGCCATGATGGTGAAAGATCACACCAAGACCAGCACCGAGCTGAAGGCGATGGTCAGCAGCGGCAAGGTTAAGGCCGAACTTCCGGCAGCGCTCGACAGCGCGCATCAAAGTAAGCTCGACAAGTTGAAGGAACAAAGCGGAGCTGACTTCAGCAAGAACTTCAATTCGATCCAGGTCGACGCCCACAAGGACGCGGTTGATCTGTTCGAGCGCTACGCCAAAAGCGGCGACAATGCCGAATTGAAGGACTGGGCAGGAAAGACGCTGCCGGCGCTGAAGCATCACCTCGAAATGGCGCAGAACCTCGGCAAGTAGCGCCTGCCCAACGCCGAACTCCCTGAGGCCCGCGAACGCAATCGCGGGCCCTTCTCCCGGTAACTTCTGCGAGACATCCCATGGCTAAATCATCGACGCCCAAGAGCGACACCACCAATGTAACGATTCACGATCAGACACTTGTTCGCGGTGAAGGCGGCGAACTCCATCAGATCGCCGGACCAGATGACGCGTTGCTGACGACGGCCCAGGGCGGCCCGGTTTTCGACGATCAAAACTCGCTCAAGGCCGGATCGCGCGGACCGACATTGCTCGAGGATTTTCACTTTCGTGAAAAGATCTTCCATTTCGATCACGAACGGATTCCCGAACGCGTGGTCCATGCACGCGGCTATGCCGCGCACGGCTTCTTCGAAAATTACGGTTCACTGGCCAAGCATACCCGCGCAGATCTGTTTCAGCGCGCAGGCGAGCGAACCCCCGCCTTCGTTCGATTCTCGACGGTCGCGGGCAGCAAGGGCTCGTTCGACCTCGCACGCGACGTGCGCGGCTTTGCCGTCAAACTCTATACCCAAGAGGGCAACTGGGACCTGGTCGGCAACAACATCCCGGTGTTCTTCATCCAGGATGCAATCAAGTTTCCCGATCTGGTTCATGCCGTGAAGGAAGAGCCCGACAGCGCCTTCCCTCAGGCGCAGTCGGCGCATGACAACTTCTGGGATTTCATTTCGCTGACGCCCGAAAGCATGCACATGGTCATGTGGCAGATGTCGGACCGAACGATTCCCCGCTCTTTCCGCTTCATGGAGGGGTTCGGCGTCCATACGTTCCGCTTCGTAAACGCCAAGGACGAATCGACCTTCGTCAAATTCCACTGGAAGCCGAAGCTCGGTCTGCAATCGGTGCTGTGGAACGAGGCCGTCAAGATCAACGGCGCCGATCCGGATTTTCATCGCCGCGACTTGTGGAGCGCTATCCAGTCCGGCGACTATCCCGAATGGGAGCTGCGGGTGCAGCTGTTCAACAACGAGTTTGCTGACAAATTCGATTTCGACGTGCTCGACCCCACCAAGATCATCCCCGAAGAACTCGTGCCCCCGATCGCTATCGGCCGTCTGGTGCTGGACCGCATGCCGGACAATTTCTTTGCTGAGACCGAGCAGGTCGCGTTCATGACGCAGAATGTTCCGCCCGGCATCGACTTCACCAATGACCCGCTGCTGCAAGGCCGCAACTTCTCCTATCTGGATACACAGCTGAAGCGACTCGGCAGTCCGAACTTCACCCATATCCCGATCAATGCTCCGAAATGTCCGTTCGGACATTTCCAGCAGGACGGGCACATGGCCATGCGCAACCCGGTCGGTCGCGTCAACTACCAGCCAAATTCGTTCGGCGTAGGCCCGCGCGAGTCAACCGCCAAAGGCTTCAAGACATTTGCTGACATAGAGCAAGGCGCGAAGCGTCGGCTGCGCGCGGAGAGCTTTGCGGATCACTACAGCCAGGCACGGCAGTTCTTCATCAGCCAGACCAGGGGCGAGCAACACCATATTGCCGCAGCGCTGACTTTCGAATTGAGCAAAGTGAAGACACCGGTAATCCGCGAGCGCATGGTCGCGCATCTCCTGAACATAGATGAAGGACTGGCCAACAGGGTCGGCACCATGCTGGGTCTTCCGACGATGCCGAAGCCTGCTGACGCGGCGATGCCCACGCGGCAGGATCTGGCGGAGTCGCCAGCGCTCAGCATTGTCGCAAATGGCCCGCAGCGTTTCGAGGGCCGCAAGCTCGGCATCCTCGTCACCGACGGGGTCGATGCCAAACTGCTTGCCGCTCTGCAAGGCGCGGTGACGGAGGCCGGCGCAACATACGAGATCATTGCGCCAAAGGTGAACGGGGTTGAAGCCAGCGATGGCAGCCTGGTCGCCGCCGACCAGATGATCGATGGTGGCCCGTCCGTTCTCTATGACGCAGTCGCCTTGCTCCCGGCGGAAGCCGGAATCGACGACCTCTTGCAGGAATCAACCGCCCGCGACTTCGTCACCGACGCCTTTGCCCACTGCAAGTTTATCGGACATTCCGAGGCCGCCGAGCGGTTGTTCGCCAAAGTGGGAATCGCGGACGACCTCGATGAAGGCGTCGTTGCGCTGGGCAGCGCCGACGACGTGGCGGGCTTCATGGACAAGCTGGCCAAGCTGCGGCTCTGGAGCCGCGAACCGAGCGTCAAGATGCGCTGAAACGTGCAGTTGCCCGCCCTGTGTGCGGGCCGGCATAACTTTTGAGCAAAGCTTTCAGATCGAAGCAATGGCGCGGCATTTTATGCTGCGCCATTGCTATGTCTTGCAAGAATTCTCTGAGCCGCCGCAGCATTAGGGAATGACTTGGCCGCCGGTTATGCCCTAGGTTGCGCGGGCTATGCGCTGGTTCCATCTGCGCAGGCACGACGCAGGAGACTTCGACACCATGACCCGCCTGGAAATGACCCGCCGCACGGCGCTGCTGACCTCCGCCGCCATTGCCGCCAATGTCGCGAACCCGCTGCGCGCCTTCGCGCAGGAAACGCCCCGCAAGGGCGGCGTGTTCAATGTCCATTACGGTGCAGAACAGCGTCAGCTCAACCCCAGCATTCAGGCCTCCACCGGCGTCTACATCATCGGCGGCAAGATCCAGGAAGCGCTGGTCGATCTAGACGCCAATGGCCAGCCGGTCGGCGTGCTCGCGGAGAGCTGGGAATCCACGCCGGACGGCAAGACCATCACCTTCAAGTTGCGTAAGGGCGTGACCTGGCACGACGGCAAGCCATTCACCTCCGCCGACGTCCAGTTCACCGCCATGAACATGTGGAAGAAGATCCTCAATTACGGATCGACCCTGCAGCTGTTCCTCACCGCCGTGGAAACGCCGGACGCACAGACCGCGATCTTCAAATATGAGCGGCCGATGCCGCTCGGCCTGCTCCTGCGCGCGCTGCCGGACCTCGGCTATATCTCCGCCAAGCACCTCTATGAAGGCAGCAGCGACATCCGCCAGAACCCCACCAACCTCGCCCCGGTCGGCACCGGCCCGTTCAAATTCGTCAAATATGAGCGCGGCCAATACATCATCGCGGAGCGCAACGAGAATTACTGGCGCCCGAATGCGCCCTATCTCGACCGTATCGTCTGGAAGGTCGTCACCGACCGCGCCGCGGCCGCCGCCCAGATGGAAGCCGGCGACATCCAGTACAGCCCGTTCACGGGTCTCACGATTTCCGACACGGCACGGCTCTCCAAGGACAAGCGCTTCATCGTCTCCACCAAGGGCAATGAAGGCAACGCGCGCACCAACACCATCGAGTTCAACTTCCGCCGCAAGGAGCTGGCGGATATCCGCGTCCGCCGCGCCATTGCGCACGCGATCAATGTGCCGTTCTTCATCGAGAATTTCCTCGGCGATTTCGCCAAGCTCGGCACCGGCCCGATCCCCTCGGTCTCCACCGACTTCTATCCGGGCCCCGATACGCCGCAATATGCCTATGACAAGAAGAAGGCGATCGCGCTGCTCGACGAGGCCGGCTTCAAGGCAGGCAGCGGCGGTACCCGCTTCTCGCTGCGCCTGCTGCCCGCGCCATGGGGCGAGGACATCTCGCTGTGGGCGACCTTCATTCAGCAGTCGCTGGGCGAAGTCGGCATTCCCGTCGAGATCGTCCGCAACGATGGCGGCGGCTTCCTGAAGCAGGTCTATGACGACCACGCCTTCGACCTCTCAACCGGCTGGCACCAGTATCGCAACGATCCCGCCGTCTCGACCACGGTCTGGTATCGCTCCGGCCAGCCGAAGGGCGCGCCCTGGACCAACCAATGGGACTGGAAGAACGACGCCATCGACAAGGTGATCGACGACGCGGCCACCGAGATCGATCCGGTCAAGCGCAAGGCGCTCTATGCGACCTTCGTCAAGGAAGCCAACACCGAACTGCCGGTGTGGATGCCGATCGAACAGATCTTCGTCACGGTGATTACGGCCAAGGCGCGTAACCATTCCAACACGCCGCGCTGGGGATCGTCGAGCTGGCACGATCTTTGGCTTTCCGCCTGAGCCAAACTTCGCCACAATAGCCAGATGCGCATCCTGAGCCTTGCGGGGCGGCGGCTCGCCGCCTCGATACCCACATTATTCCTGATCCTGATCGGCGTGTTCCTGCTGCTGCAATTCGCACCGGGAGACACCGTCGATGCCATGATGGCGCAGATGGGCGGCGGCGATGCCGCGACCGCGCGCGAGCTGCGCAAGTTCTATGGGCTCGACCTTTCGATCCCGATGCAGCTCGGCAACTATCTGTGGCGACTGATCCGGCTCGATCTCGGTTTCTCCTCGATCTACGGCAAGCCGGTGGCGACCGTGATCCTCGAACGTCTCCCGCCGACGATCCTGCTGATGACAGCGTCGCTGTCCTTTGCGTTTTTCTTCGGCCTGCTGCTTGGTGTCATCGCCGCACGCGGCGTCAACAAGTGGCCGGACACGCTGATCTCCACCCTCGGCCTCGTCTTCTACGCGACGCCGTCGTTCTGGTTCGGCCTGATGGCCATCGTGGTGTTCTCGATCTATCTGCAATGGCTGCCCGCTGGCGGCTTCGAGGATATCGGTGCCGCACAGACCGGATTTGGCCGCACCATCGATATCGCGCTGCATCTGATCCTGCCGACGCTGACGCTGGGCCTGATCTTCCTCGCCATCTATCTGCGCATCATGCGTGCCTCGATGCTGGAAGTGCTCAACCTCGATTTCGTGCGCACCGCGCGCGCCAAGGGACTCGACGAGACCCGGGTGGTGGTGAAGCATGTGCTACGCAACGCCCTGCTGCCGATGGTAACGCTGATCGGCCTGCAGGCCGGCACCATGCTCGGCGGCTCGGTCGTGGTCGAAAGCGTATTCTCCCTGCCCGGCCTCGGACGGCTGGCTTATGAGTCTGTCGTGCAGCGCGATCTGAACACGCTGCTCGGCATCGTCTTCGTCTCGGCGCTTCTCGTGATCCTCGTCAACTTCCTCGTCGACCTTCTCTATGCGCGGCTCGATCCGCGTATCCAGGCGGAGGCGTGAGATGATGGACGCGATCAAACGTTATTTCCGCAGCCCGGCCGCCGTCGTCGGCCTGCTGCTCCTGCTGGTGGTCATCGTGATGGCCATCACCGCGAGCTGGATCTATCCGCGCGATCCGCTGGCGCTGGCTGGTCGGCCGCTGATCTGGCCGTTCTCCAATCCGCGCTTCCTATTGGGCACCGATAATTCCGGCCGCGATATCGCCGCGCAGATTTTCTACGGTGCGCGCATCTCGCTGCTGATCGGCGGCGTCGCGACTGTCATCGCCGTGGTCATCGGCGTGCTGATCGGCGCCTTTGCCGGCTATTATGGCGGCTGGGTCGATACCGTCTTGATGCGCATCACCGAGGCGTTCCAGACCCTGCCGAATTTCGTGCTGCTGCTGGTGCTCGTCGCCGTGTTCGGCTCGACCATCACCACCGTCACCGTCGCCGTCGGCATCGTGTCATGGCCGGCACCGGCGCGGCTGACGCGCGCGGAATTCATGTCGCTGCGCAGCCGCGAATTCGTCCAGGCCGGACGCACGCTCGGCATGAAAGACATTCAGCTCATTCTGGGCGAGATCCTGCCCAATGCGCTGCCGCCGGTCATCGTCTATGCCAGCGTGGTGATGGCGTTGTCGATCCTGCTGGAAAGCGCACTCGCCTTCCTGCGTCTCTCTGATCCCAACGTGGCGTCATGGGGCAACCTCATTGGTCTCGGCCGCGACGTGCTGCGCGTGCAGTGGTATGTCTCCGCAATCCCCGGCATCGCCATCCTGCTCACGGTGCTCGCCGTATCGCTGGTCGGCCAGGGCCTCAACGATGCGCTTAATCCGAGACTGAAAAGCCGATGAGCGCCGTGGACAATCCGATCCTCACCATCGACGGCCTCAGCGTGAAGCTGCCCAAGGGCGCCGACCGCTCGCATGCGCTGAACGGCGTCTCGATGGCGATTTCCGCCAATGAGATCGTCTGCGTGGTCGGCGAGTCCGGCTCCGGCAAGTCTGTCATGGCCAACGCCATCATGCGGCTGCTGCCCGGCGAAGTTGCCATCGATGGCGGCCGCGTGCTGTTCGAGGGCAAGGACCTCGCCAGCGCGTCCAATGCCGAGATGCGCAAGGTGCGGGGCGCCGGCATCGCGATGATCTTCCAGGAACCCATGACCGCGCTCAATCCGCTGCGCACTATCGGCGACCAGATCGGCGAGATGTTCGAGATCCATACCGAGCTCTCCAAGACCGAGATCAAGGCGCGCGTGCTGGGGCTGCTGCAGGACGTGCACATTCCCGATCCCGTACAGGCCGCACGTGCCTATCCGCACGAACTCTCCGGCGGCCAGCGCCAGCGCGCGATGATCGCCATGGCGCTCGCTCTTGATCCGCGGCTGTTGATTGCCGATGAGCCAACCACCGCGCTCGACGTCACCACGCAGGCGCAGATCCTCAAGCTGATCAAGGAATTGCAGACCCGCAGGAATACGGCGGTGCTGTTCATCACCCACGATTTCGGCGTGGTCGCCGAAATCGCCGACCGCGTGGTGGTAATGCAGCATGGCAACGTGGTTGAACAAGGTGCCGTGAAGGATGTGCTGACCAATCCGCAGCATCCCTATACGCAGCAGCTGATCGCCGCGGTGCCTCCGCTGACGGCGCCGCCACCGCGCGCACTGTCCGATGACATCATCCTGACGCTCGACAACGTGTCTAAGACCTATCGCAATGGCGGCTTTCTCGGCCGCGGCGTGCGCGTGACCCACGCGGTGAAGTCCGTCTCGTTGAAACTGCCGCGTGGTGCGACGCTCGGCATTGTCGGCGAGTCAGGTTCGGGCAAATCGACGCTGGCCCGCTGCATCATCAGGCTGATCGATCCCGATGGCGGCGCGATCGTGCTGGAAGGCAAGGACTGGGCGAAGCTCTCACGTGACGAGGTGCGCCGCGAGACCAAGCACATCCAAATGGTGTTTCAGGACCCGTTCGCCTCGCTGAACCCGCGCCGCAAGGCCGGCGATCTCGTGGCGCAAGGCCCGATCGTGCACGGTACGCCGCGTGCGCAGGCAGTGGCACAGGCGAAGGAGCTGTTTCGGCTGGTCGGCCTCGATCCGTCCGCCATCGATCGCTTCCCGCACGAATTCTCCGGCGGCCAACGCCAGCGTATCGGCCTTGCGCGCGCGCTCGCGCTGAAGCCGGACGTGCTGGTGGCGGATGAAGCCGTGTCCGCGCTCGACGTCTCCGTGCAGGCGCAGGTGTTGAAGATGCTGCACGAACTGCGCGAGCGGCTTGGGCTCTCGATCGTCTTTATCACGCACGATCTGCGCGTTGCCGCGCAGATTTGCGATCTCGTCGCTGTGATGAAAGACGGCGAAGTCGTCGAGCACGGATTGGCCGGCGAAGTATTCGGCAATCCGCAGCACGCTTATACCAAGGCGCTGCTGGCTTCGATCCCCGGCGGCGACTTTGCGCGCAGCCGGAAACCGGTGACGGTGTAGCTCCATCCCTCATGGTGAGGAGCGCGCACTTGCGCGCGTCTCGAACCATGAGATGGCTAGGTTCCGAGCTCGCGCCCATCCTTCGAGACGCCGCTGCGCGGCTCCTCAGGATGAGGGCTGAGTCTGTGGCGTACGCTAAGCCATCTCCTTCGCGTCCCTGCGGCGATAGACCAGCAGCATGAAGGGTGCGAGCAGACGCATGAGCCCATGCGCCGCAATCGGCACCGGCTCGGAGAATGGCAGCGCCAATTCGCTCTCCGGCACGCCGCGCACCACCTTCGAGAATTCATCGCCGAGCGCCACCGACAGTGCGACGCCGCGGCCGTTGCAGCCGGTCCAGCCATAGGCATTCGGCCCGAGCTTGTGCATGCGCGGCAGGAAGTCCGCGGTCATGCCGACATAGCCGTTCCAGACATAATCGAACTGGACATCGCCGATCTGTGGCCAGAGTCGTTTCAGCCGTTCGGCCACCATGACCTTCAGCCGCTCCGTCTTGTCGCCGAGCCCGACCACATTGCCGCCGGTGACGAGGCGATTGCGCGCGTCGTAGCGCGCGAAATACAGCTCGCCATGGGTATCGGACATCGACTGCCGGCCGGGGATGATGGTCTTGCGCGCCTCGTCGGACAACGGCTGCGTCGCCATCTGCCATGACAGCACCGGCATCACCTCACTCGCGATGCCTGGTGAGAGCTGCTTGGAGAATTCGCCGGTATAGGCATTGGTGGCGACGACCAGGCTGCGCGCGCGAACCTCGCCGTTCTTCGTCTTGACGATCCAGCGATCGCCCTTGCGCTCATAACTCTCCACCGGCGAGCGCGCATAGATGCGGCCGCCCTGCTCCAGCACCACACGCGCAAGGCCGCGTGCCAGCGCCAGCGGATTGATATGGCCGCCGGTCTTGTTCCAGAAGCCGCCAAACCACGCGTCGGAGCCGAGCAGCCCGCGCATCTGCTCGCGTGACAGCAGCTCCACCGGCGCGCCGTGCTTCGACCACTGCCGCACGCGGCGCTCCGCGATCTTGATGCGGCCCGGCGAATGCACCGGCTGGATCCAGCCGTTCTGTTCGGCCTCGGCCTGGATCTGATAGCGGCGCGTGAGATCGAACAGGATCGAGGCGCTGTCGCGGATCAGTCCGACGAGGCGTTCGCCGGCGGCTCCGTAGCGCTTGATGATATCTTCGGGATCGGGCCGCGACAGCGTCGGGATCACCTGGCCGTTATTGCGCCCCGAAGCGCCCCAGCCCGGCTCCATCGCCTCGACCACGGCGACATCGACGCCGGCTTCGCGCAGATGCAGCGCTGTCGAGAGCCCCGTGAAACCACCGCCGATGACGACCACATCGGCCTCGACAGAGCCTTTCAGCTCGGGCAAGTCCGGACCTGGAGGCGTGACGCCGGCCCAGAGCGACTTCGGCCAGGGCACGTTTGCGGTATCCATCGTCACGCCTTTCTGCAGCATCAATCATGCATTGCGCCGCGCAACCGAACATAACCGTTCTCTTGCGGCACCCCTGCATTCTGCATAGTTTACGCGCCTGATCCATTGCAAGGTAATGAGCACGTGACGCTGAAAAACATCGTTGGAATCGACCACGCCGTGGTCGTCGTCAAGGACCTCGACGCCGCCGCTGCGAACTGGAAGAGCCTCGGCTTTACAGTGTCGCCGCGCGGCACCCACAGCGCCAAGATGGGCTCCGGCAATTACACCATGATGCTCGGCCCGGACTATGTGGAGCTGCTGGGCGTGCTTAACGAGACCGAGCACAACGCGCCGACGCGGGCGTTTCTCGCCAAGCGCGGCGACGGCATCGAGCGCATCGCCTTCACCACCACCGACGCCGCTGTCGGCGCCGAGGAAATCCGCGCGCGCGGTTACACGCCGATCGGCCCGACCGATTTCGAACGCCCGGTGACGATGCCGGACGGCAGCCTGAGCGCGGCGAAATTCGCCACCTATCAGTGGCCCTATGAGGAAGCCCCCGGTGGCCTCCGCATCTTCGCCTGCCAGCACAAGACCCGCGAGACCGTGTGGATTCCCGAGCTGCAGGTGCATGCCAATACGGCCAAGCGCCTGAAGAAGGTGTTCATCGTCACGCCGGAGCTGGAGAAGGACGCACAGCATATGGCGAAGCTGATCGACGGCGCTGCGCGCAGCGAAGCCGATGGCACTGTCGTCGTGCCGTCAGGCGGCGACCGCGCGGACTTTGTATTCGTCACCAAGGACGTGCTTGCGAAGCACTTCCCCGGCACATCGCTGGCCGGCATTCCCGAGCGTGGCGGCATTTCGCTGGTGTTCGGCGTGGCTGATATTGCAGCGGCCGAGAAGGCCGTTGGATCAGCTGGCAGCCGCAGCGATGTCGGCGTCGTCGTGCCGCCGAGCAAGGGCAACGGTGTGTTGCTGGCGTTTGTGAAGGATTGAGAGGGCGCTGCCCCCTCCTCGTCATCCCCGGGCTTGACCCGGGGATCCATCTTTTTGAAGATGACGGGTGCGAAAGATGGATGGCCGGGTCAAGCCCGGCCATGACAGCGCAAAGCACGAGCGCCGTTGCTCATCGTTACTATCGCAACGATTAGGCCCGCACAGGCGCCTCACCCAAATCCCAGAACAACCCCGCCATGATGTTCAGCGCCTCCTCCGTCACCGGCAAGAGAATGTGTTCATCCGGCGCGTGCTGCGAGCAGCCGGGATAGGAATGCGGCACCCACACGGTGGGCAGGCCGAGAATATCCGTGAACACGTCATTCGGCAGCGAGCCGCCGAAATTCGGCAGCAGCGCCGGCGCGCTACCCGTGCTCTTGCGAACAGACTCGACGGCCCAGCCAACCCAGGGATTGTCGATATCGGTGCGTGAGGCCGAAAAATATTGCGACTGGCTCACCTTGATGTCGGCAAAACCGTTTGCGGCAAGGTGTTTCTCGATTGCCGGTACGACATTCTCGATGTCGGTGCCGACGACGAAGCGAAGCTGCAGCACCGCGCCGGCCTTGCCGGGAATGGCATTGGCGGGATTGTTGATATTGCCCGCATTGATCGCCAGTACTTCCAGCGTATTCCAGGCATAGAGCCGTTCCGCCGGCGACAATCCGTCTTCGCCCCAATTCTCCGACAGAGCCGGTTCATCAGCCGACGGCGCGACGATCACGTCAGCCAGAGCCGCACGGACCTGATTGGAAATGCGCGGCGGCTTCAGTGCGTCCAGCAGGATGCGGCCGTTCCTGTCGACCAGCGTCGCTATTGCCGAAGCGAGGATCGTCGCGGGATTGGCGAGCAGCCCGCCCCAGTTGCCGGAATGGTGCGCGCCGTCGCGCAGCTCGATATCGAGATGAATGCGGCGGCCGCCGCGACAGCCGAGAAAGATCGTCGGGCGCTCGGCCGACAGCCGCGGGCCGTCGGAGGCGAGAAACAGATCGGCCTTCAACGCATCGCGATGGGCTTCGCAGACTTTGGGAAGATCGGGGGAGCCGATTTCTTCGCCCATCTCGATGATGAACTTGGCATTGAAGCCGAGTTTGCCGCCGCGCGCTTCATGCACCGCGCGAAGAGCGGCGATGTTGATGGCATGCTGGCCCTTGTTGTCGGCGGTGCCGCGGCCATAGACGCGCTCGCCAACACTCGTGCAGCGCCACGGATCGAGCCCGTCGCGCCATTCGCCTTCCATGCCGGGGACCACATCGCCATGGCCATACATCAGCACGGTCGGCAGATCGTCGCTCTCATGATAGGTCGCGAGCAGATGGGGCCCGCGCCCCGATGGCGACGGGATGATGTCAGTCGTAAAGCCGAGCGCCGTGAAAGTCGGCGTCAGTTCCTGCTCGAGATAGGCGCGCAGATCGTCGGCGCGCTTGTCGCTCTGGCTCTCGGTCTTGTAGCCCACCATGCGATCGAGCGTGGCGAGGAAATCCCCCGACGTGAACTGCGCGTTGACCCGCGCGATGGCATCAATCCGTGTCATCTCAGAGCGATGCCATCACGGCTTCGGCCTCGGTCAGCAGCCGGTCGGCATTTGCCTCGGTGAAGACCAGCGGCGGACGAACCTTCAGCACATTGGCATGAGGGCCCGTCGCCGAGATCAGCACGCGGCGCGCGCGCAGGCCATTGACCACGGCAGATGCCGCGGCGGCATCCGACTCCTTGGTGCTGCGATCCTTTACGAGTTCGACGCCGACATAGAGGCCGGAGCCACGGACGTCACCGATCTGCTCGTATTTCTTCGCCAGTGCATGGAAGCCGTTGCGCAGGACCTTGCCGACCCGGAGCGAATTCTCGACCAGCTTCTCGTCGCGAATGACATTCAGCACCGCCTGCGCGGCCGCCATCGCCACCGTATTGCCACCGAATGTGTTGAAGTAGCGGTTGTCGCGGCCGAATTTCTCCACGATCTCCGGCAGCATCACGGCGGCAGCAACGGGGTAGCCATTGCCCATCGGCTTGCCCATGGTGATGATATCAGGCGTGATGCCGTGGCGCTGATAGCCCCAGAGCTTTTCACCGCTGCGGCCGAAGCCGGACTGCACTTCATCGGCGATGAAGACGCCGCCCGCCTTGTGCACGACATCGAGCACCGGCTTCAGCACGTCGGTCGGGTGCGAGAAGATGCCATCGGACGAGAACATGGAGTCCGCGATGAAGGCGGCGACACCGACGCCGCGGCGTTGCAGGTCAACGATCTGCTCGGACACCTTCTCGGCCATCCACGCGCCGATCTTTTCCGGCGCGATGCGATAGGAATCCGGTGCGGGCACGCGACGCACATAGGTGCCAAGCGGCGAATACGGCCCGAGCGACGGCGAGAAGCCCGCAGTCAGCTCCGAATTGCCGTGATAGGCTTCTTCGGTGATGATGATGCCCTGATTGCCGGTGTGATGCTTGGCCATGCGGACGGCGAGATCATTGGCTTCCGAGCCGGTGCAGGTGAACATCACATGCCGCTTCGGCCCGTCGAACGTGCCGAGCAGATCCTCGGCATAGTCGAGAATGCCCTTCTGGATATAGCGCGTATGGGTGCAGATGGTCTGCGCCTGCTGCGTGATCGCATCGACCACGCGCGGATGGCAGTGGCCGACCGACACCACATTGTTATAGGCGTCGAGATATTCGTTGCCCTCTGAATCATAGAGCAGCACGCCCTTGGCGCGCGCGACCTCGACGGGGTTGCTGTAGAACAACCGATAGGCCGGGCCGAGCAGATCGCTGCGTCGCGCGACGAGCTTGCGGCTCTCTTCGGTGAGGCCGGTTGCCGTGGCGGGGTCGAAGCCGTTGACCATCTTGCCGCGCGGGGCGCTGGTGACTGCGGTCATGTTGTTGTTTCCTCTGGAAGCAGGGTCGGATGTGGCAAAGATTATCTGGCGAAGTCCATCAACTGATCGGAGATCTCGTCCATCGAGCGGGCGATGAACCAGTCCATCTGCACCCAGGTCTGCTCATTGTTGCGCAGGACATAGGCGGCGACGGACGGCACCCGGTTGGCCATAGCCGTGGACAGCAGCAGGCGCGTCGCCAGACGCGAGAAGATCAGATGCGGAATGAGGCTCAGTTCTTCCGCCGTCAGATCGGCGATGGACAGATAGCCTTTGAGCAGATCGCGGCCATCGGCAAAGACATCGCCGTCCATCGCGACGGGCAACTGATTGAGCATCGCTGTCGAGGCGTCGATGGCAATCGCGGTGCGGACCGTGTCGCCGAAATCGATGATGCCGCTGACGAAACCCGGCAGCGACGCATCGACGACAATGTTGGAGCGGGTGAAATCATTGTGCAGCACCTGCATGCGGCACTGTTTGAGCCGGGTTTCGATGGCGGCAAAACGCTCGAGCGCCGCCTCGACCTTGCGGCGCTGGTCGGCATCGGTGATTTCCGCCAGCAGGTCGCGCAGCGTGAGCAGGTTCTTGACGTCCCATGCGACGACCCGGGAGTCTGACGGATGGCTGAAATCCGCCAGTGCGAGACGGAGTCGCGCCAGCAATTTGCCGATCTCGGCCCGTCCCGACTCCGTGGACGGCACCTCACTCAGGGGCTGGCCTTCGAGATAGGACATCATCCGCACCTGCCGGTTCTGGCCGGCACGATCCACATAATTGAAATGCCGTTCACCCTTGTCGTTGGGGATGACACGCGGCACCGGCAGATCGGGCGCACGCGCCGCGACGTGATCGAGCACCTGCACCTGCAGATCAATCTCGGGGATATCCTCGATGGGGTTCGCAACCTTCAGGATAAAGCGCGGCCCGCTTGCCGGCGCGATCCGGAAGGTGTCGTCCTTCTCGGTTGCAAAGCGCGTCGGACGGCCTTCGATGCCAAAACGCTCGCGGGCGAGATCGACGGCCTCATCATCCGTCATGTTTATATACGATGCCGCGAGTCCGCCCTGCATTGCACCCGGACGCGCGGAAGGCTCAAATGTCACCTGAACTGATCCATCTCGATTCGGAATCCGGCACGTCGCGGCCGGTACGCGCGACCATAGCAACGCTGTTCCCGCTTGTCAGGGTGTCCGCGCGAATGCGGGCATTTTCGACGAACTAAGCCCGCATTTTCTGCCTTTGCTGCCCATTTGGGCACGGATTTCGCAGAAGCCACGTCGCATACGCGCCGCATCCATCCATGCGACACCATCTACGCTATGGCGCTGGCCGGCCGGCGATGCAGCAGGCAACGACGTAAGCGCCGTTGCGGTGGCCTTGGCTATTTGCCCTTGACGACACCTGGCCGCACATCGCTGATCGGCACACAGCTCTTCTTGCGACGCTGGTTGTTCGGCGCACCTTGCACCTTCAGCACCTTGCCCGCCGAACACGAACCGTTGTCGACGAACACGGTCGCATACGGATCCATCATCAAAGGTTCGAAGGAGAGAAATTTTTGCGCGAAACACGGCTGGGCGACGGCCGTCAGGAACAGTCCAAGTAAAATAGTACGCACGACGATTATCTCACATAGATGACAAGACCGCCGATGATCACCAGGGCCGCGATAGCAAGAACATGGGCGCATGCGATCGAAACCGCCTCGACGGCGGAACCGACCTTCTGCCTGAGCTTCGACTCCTTGAATCGGAGCATAGGCATGCGAGACGCCACTTGCGCCTTGAAACGAGAGTCAGTCAATGAGCAGTCCCCAAATGCCGGCGCAAGATGTGTCCCACTCTGCCGACGAGCAAAGACTTGCGGTCAAATGAGGCGACAGTGAGTCAGGGTAACAGCCGACAATGATCACCGGGATTCGTCGGTCAGTTGGATTCCATGATCCATGCCCTGCCCGCTTGCGCGACGGACGGCGCAACATCGCGGCCGCAGAACTCCGCAGCGCGCTCGAATTGTTCCTGAATTTCCGATGTTACCACCCCATTTGCGGCATCGAGTTCCCGCAGCGAGATGGTCGATGTGAAGGTTCCGGCAAAACAGCTGCAGAACTTTTTGGAATCGCTCGAAGGTTTATTCGGCCGCTTGCGAAAGTGATTCGAACAGCTTGTTTCCAGATTGTTCGCCATCTGATCGATTTCGTTCGCATAGATCGGGGACGCGATCACGGCGGCAAGTGCCAGTATAAATGTAGTTTGTCTCATAGTGCGATCATAACCTCGGTACTCCAGCAACGCATCGTCACTCTGTCGTCATCCTCAGGTTCCATGGGAGAAAGCTCGTGCTCACGCGCCTGTGTTCGGTATTCCGACATTCGGGGTTGAATTGTTGCAATTGTGACGGTTGAACAAATGAGCCGCATTGGCGATGTTCGCGGATGGGGCGGATGCCGAAAGTGATTGTGATTCTGCGATCTGCGGTCTGAGCGCCGCATTATTCGCTTATTCAATGGGTTCTCTGCTACGCGACGATCTCGGCATTTCCAGCAGACATGTCAGGTCGATAACGCTACACTGTCCGGGATTGATTGCGCTGTTGCTTGCGCTCGAATTCCTGAGCACCAACTGGACCACGCCGTTGCAGGATAGCGGCATGCCCCATAGGGACGCCTTCATGGACAAGATCGCTCCGCATAAAGTCACGAAGGCCGATATCGTCTTCTCCGTCGGCCGCGGCCTCGTGATGGCCGCAGCCATCATCGGCGCCACATATTTCCTTGGAAGCTGGTATCTCGGCGGCAGCGACCTGGAATCGATCTACCAGACTGAAAGCTATAACGACGCCTCCACGACGCCGCGAAGCGAACATGCGACTGCGCCCGGCACAACGGAGGAAGCGACGCAGTAAAACACTGCGCGCCTCCTCGCATCTGCGCAGATGCGCTGGCTAGTAAGCCACTGCTTGCGGCCGCCCGACGCCGCTATAGAGAAATCCGTTCCGCGTCACTTCATCCGGCGAATAGATGTTGCGGAGATCGATGATCACCGGACAGGCCATGATCGCCGCCATCTCCTTCAGATCGAGCGCGCGGAACTGCTCCCATTCGGTGACGATGACCATGGCGTGACACCCGCGGGCGCATTCATAGGGCCCCTCGCAAAAGGTGACATTCTCGAACACCTTCTTCGCCTGCTCCATGCCCACGGGATCATAGACCCGCACCTCGGCGCCCATATCCTGCAGCGCCGTGATCAACGGGATCGACGGCGCGTCGCGCATGTCGTCGGTATTCGGCTTGAAGGTCACACCGAGAATGGCGATGGACTTGCCGCGCAGATTGCCGCCGAAGGCATGCGCCACCTTGCGTGCCATGGCGCGCTTGCGCTGGTCGTTGACGGCAACCACGGTCTCGACGATGCGCAGCGGCGCTTCGTAATCCTGGCCCGTCTTGATCAGTGCCAGCGTGTCCTTCGGAAAACACGAGCCGCCATAGCCCGGTCCGGCGTGCAGGAACTTCAGGCCGATCCGGTTGTCGAGGCCGATGCCCCGCGCGACTTCCTGCACATTGGCGCCCACCTTCTCGGCGAGATCGGCGATCTCGTTGATGAAGGCGACTTTCGTGGCCAGGAATGAATTGGCGGCGTATTTGGTCAGTTCGGCCGTGCGGCGATCCGTATACATGATCGGCGACGAGTTAAGATGCAGCGGCCGGTAGACTTCGGCCATCACGTCCTTGGCACGCTGGTCGCTGGAACCGATGACGATACGGTCGGGATGTTTGAAGTCTCTGATAGCCGCGCCTTCGCGCAGGAACTCCGGATTCGAGACCACGGCGAATTCCGCCTCCGGGTTCTCCTCGCGAATGATGCGCTCGACCTCGTCGCCGGAACCGACCGGCACCGTCGACTTGTTGACCACCACGGTGAACTTCTTGATGGCCTTCGCGATCTCGCGCGCCGCTGCATAGACATAGGACAGGTCCGCATGACCGTCACCACGCCGCGATGGCGTGCCGACGGCGATGAACACCACCTCGGCCGCACCGACAGCAGATGTGACATCGGTAACGAATTTGAGACGTCCCTGCTTGGCATTGCTCGCGACCAGCGCATCGAGACCAGGCTCATGGATCGGAATCTCACCGTTGTTCAGCGCATCGATCTTTCCCTGATCCGTATCGACGCAGGTGACGTGATGGCCGAAGTCCGAAAAGCACGCCCCCGACACGAGCCCCACATAGCCAGCGCCAATCATGGCAATTCGCATTGCATGTCCTGTCTTGTAAACAGTCCGCGGTCAGAACGACCCGGACATCCCCCGAGAATTCCGCATGCGCCTCAGCTGTTGAGGATCAACTCGCCGTCGAGATGCTGCGGAAAGAAAAAGAAGTTGTTGACGTAAGCTTGCCCGGGTTTACGGCCACCATTGGGCAACAGCGCATCGGCGTCCTGCATTTCCCCGGCGTTGAAATGATCGATGGAGATCACCTCGTCGTCCTGGAGGAAGAAGCCGCGATAGGATTTGTCGCGAAAGAAATCGAACACCGAGCGCGTCGCCTCGGCACGGTGGCGATCCTCAGCCTCGACAAGGAAGACCGGCTGGCACCGGTCGATCAGGCCGACGGCTCCATGCAAGACGCTCAACTCGTGCCCCTCGACGTCTACCTTCACGAAGGACACGTCCTCGCGCACGACACCATCGAGACGCGCCAATGGAACATGCGTGGTGATCAGTTGCTTCACCGACGGTTCGTATTGCTGTTCGAGCGATGCCCGCCCGTAAACAAGGCCATCCTCGCCTTGCGGTGTGTAGAGCTCGGCATCGCCTTCATGATCCGAGAGAGCCACTTCATGGATGCGCACATTGGACGCGGAGGTACGCCGGAGCAGATCGGCCATCTCACGCGACGGCTCGAACGCATGGACCTGACCGGACAGTCGCGCCAGTTGCTGGGTATAGAGACCGCAATTGGCGCCGACATCCACCGTGACGGCCCCCTGCGGCACGATCTTGTCGAGATAAGCCAGTTCACGCTCCGCCGATTTGGGACGCTTCATGAAGCGCCAGCGCAGATACATCGACGGGAAAGCGTCTTTCAAGAGCTGCTTGGTCCGTTGCGTCGCCGTCATGGCTGTCACCCTTCGTTCGAGGCTGGTTTCAAGGCAAAACAATTCCGGGCGCCGGACGGAGGTCCGCCAGCGCAATGTCTGCAATGTGTGGTGTGATCGATGCCGCCGCTCAATCGGTCGTGGGCATCAGAAGGCATTACCGGAGAGGAATTCGCGTCGGACGGTTTGCACGATGATCGTGATGTCCATACGCATCGACCATTTCTCGATATATTCGAGGTCGTAATCGATGCGCGAGATCGCCCGGGGCGCCTCCACGGTGCTGCCGCGACAGCCGCTCACCTGGGCCAGGCCGGTGATGCCGGGCCGCGCGCTGTGACGCGTAAAATAATACGGCACGAGATCTTCATAGAGCACGTTGGCGGCCAGCATGCCCGGAACATGGGGCCGCGGCCCAACCAGAGACATATCGCCCTTGAGCACGTTGATCAGCTGCGGAATTTCGTCGAGGCTGGTCTTGCGCAGCAGCTTGCCAATCCGCGTCACCCGGGCGTCGCCTTCGACCGTCTGCTGAATGCCGCGCTTGTCGCCGGCATCGGTGCGCATTGAGCGGAACTTGTAGATCTTGAAGAACCGGTTGCGGTAGCCATAGCGATACTGGGTAAAGAACACCGGTCCCGGCGAGGTCGCCTTGATGATGATTGCGATCGTGATCAGCAGCGGCGCGAGAAACAGCAAGGCCGAGCCTGCGGCCGCAATGTCGAACAATCGCTTGGCAATCGACTCCGACGGCTCGCACCGGGCAACCTGGTTCGTCCGGCGGCTGCGATAGGCGCTATTCCGATAGGACCCGTGGCCGGCAAACTCGACCGGCCGCACTGAAATGAGCTGCCGCTCCTTCCAGAGCGGCGTCACCTTGTTGCGATCAAAACCAACTGAAACTGTAGAGGCCATGCTCTCGCTCCCTGCTGGAACTTTGGTGCGCGATAATCGAACAGAAACATGCCTATGTGGCAGGCATGCGAATTCAGAACTCTTCCCTTCGACGAACATTCGCAATTGCGAAACCATCTTCGTCGATCAGCAAGAACCTTCATCCCTGAAGATTTCTTAACTGTGCGAACGAATTAGGGCGGCAAAACGGTATTGGCGTGTAACATTACGCAGTCGCAATATTGATATAATTGTGCGGCGCGCAAAATTCTTTGTGCACGGAAGCGCTTAGATCATTTTGTGGGTCTATTGCGCTGCATCACGCTCACAGCAGCCATGCAAAATAATTACACGACGCAGATCGATGAATTGCATCGCGTCGCTGCGAGATCGGGTGCATGATCTCCGCAATTAACAAATAGCCACCAAGCAGCAATCGATTCGAGCTTGATTTTTCACTCGATACTAAAGCGCGCCCATTATGTTGCGCACTGAGACTGCTCACTCCGCCAGATATTTCGGCATCGCCATGGTCGCTCGACGAACACCTCAGATGACTACAGGGGACATTTCATTTCCCCCGCGCGCGATCGCCGTGGATAAGGCGGCGATCTCGAGCCCTGTGGACAGTTCTACCAGCGATGTGCACAACGCATCTGGCCGCAAACTGCGAAATAGACTTCTTCTTATCAATGCGGCCGTCTGGGTCGCTGTGATCGTCGCCGTTCGCATCATTTTCTTCTGAGCTCATCGCTATCCCCAAAGCTTTATGAGTCCCAAGGCGTTGCGCGGCCGATTGAATTTGACCGCGACGGTTCCCTGATCGTAGCTTGCGCGAAATGCCGCGCTCCCTCTCCAGGTCAGATTCGAACAAGGCGGCACTGCCGCCCGATACGCGTATCTATGCTATCGGCGACATTCACGGGCGCGCCGACCTGCTGCAGGAGACCATCGCGCGCATCGATGAGGACATCCGACGTCGCCCGATCACCTATGCGGCAGAGGTCTATATCGGCGATTACATCGATCGTGGCGCGGATTCGAAAGGTGTGATCGATTTGCTGGCAGTCCGCATGGTGCACAACCATGCAATCTGCCTACGCGGCAATCACGAAGCCATCATGGAAGACTTCCTAGAGGATGCCAGCGTACTTGAGCACTGGCGCCAACTGGGCGGACTTCAGACTCTCGCGTCCTATGGCGTTTCTCCATCGCGCACGGCAACGGCGCGCGACGTGCAGAAAGCCTTTCATGCCGCATTCCCTCCGGCGCATGACGCTTTCTTGCGTTGCCTGCGGAACAATATCAGATGTGGCGACTTCTTGTTCGTTCACGCGGGCATTCGTCCCAATGTTCCGCTGTCGTCTCAAGATCCGCATGATCTGATGTGGATCAGGGACGAGTTTCTGGATTCAAAGCGCGATCATGGCGTCTATGTGGTGCACGGACACACGCCGGTTCCCCATGCAGATATTAGAGATAACCGTGTGAATATTGACACAGGTGCGTGGCGCAGCGGCATCCTCACGTGCATTGCCATCGAAGGCACAGAGATTCTGGTTCTCTAAGAAGACATTAGTACGCAATCTGCGCACTCTCTGAGTACGCCACATTCTTTCGCCGTTTTTTGCCGGACACTCTCGCGCAATTGTCGTCTGCATCAATTGTCATCGAATTGATGCAGATGATCACATTGATGTTGTGTTGGGGGTCTACCATGTTGCGAACGAACCGATGCGCCGGCATTTTGATAGTACCGGTGCTTTCATTTTTCCTTGCTGGCGTCGCTCCGTCGATCGCGCTCGCACAGGACCAGCGGGTTTCTGCGGCTTCGCCGTCAGGCACCTATCTTCTTGGACCAACTGACAGGATCCGTCTGAAGGTCTATGGCGAAGCTGATATCACCGGTGAATATGAAGTCGACAGCAACGGATTTGTATCGATTCCCCTTGCGGGCCACGTGAAGGCCGCTGGACTGACCACACGGCAATTAGAGAAGGGCATCTCCTCCGCGCTGGCCAAGGGAATCGTGCGAGACCCACGCGTGAATGTGGAAATCGCACTGTATCGCCCCTTCTATATCCTCGGCGAAGTGAAGAAGAGCGGCGAATACCCTTATCGCATGGGCCTGACCGTGATGGACGCCGTCGCAACTGCCGGTGGATTCACCTATCGCGCCAATGAGAACAAAGTGTATTTGCGGCGATCGGGCTCAACCGTCGAAGAGATCTATGCGCTCGATTCGCCAGTCCTGGTATTTCCCGGCGACAATGTGCGTGTCCCAGAACGATACTTCTGAACTCATCATTTTTGATTTTGTCTGATGTGTAGTGACCGATGCGCGCCTTCATGTCGCGCGTCGCCATAGTCTCGACTTTTTGCGATGCGTATTCTTGTGCAGTGCGACGAACTTTACTTCGCACTTCACATTGTGGGCAGCAAAGAGAAGGGCGTTTCATCAGACGAGTGTTGAGTGCGCTAGTGGGGGCGCGACATTCATCACGGGCTTGCTGAGTTTGTAAGCGCCAGGATGAATTTCTAAGCGGCAATCAAGTCTCGACGACAATTCGATAGCGGAGGAATGCATGTCCTTCGCAAGGGATGAGTGATGAAATGTACGTTTGTATCAGCAGGATCGGATGCGATCGGCGAAGGACCGGAGGGGCTGCGGCCGATTCCCGTCACGCGCCGCGCTCTCCGTATCGCGCCATGGCCGGTCACGGCGATTCTGCTTGGTATTGCATCACCCGCCAATGCTCAGGCGATCCCGGCAACCAGCGACGAGCTCGCGCCGCCCTGGAATGCGCAACGGATTTTCGAACCGTCCGCGCTGCCCGATCTGGTCGACCGGGATAACCGCGAAGCAGTAGCGCCAGAGGACATGCCAGTAAAAAAGCGACAGCAACCTGGTTATGAACCCGTCGGCATCCGCCAGGGATCCTGGATGTTCAACCCGTCGCTGATGACGGGCGCACTCTATGACAGCAATGTGTTTGCCTCGAACACCCAGAAGCGCGGCGACGTCGCGGCGGTGATCGAACCCAGCCTGCGTGCTCACACGCTGTGGGAACGACACGGCATCGACATCAAGCTCAATTCACGAACCACGGCCTATAACGAAAATTCAAGCCTCGACCAGACCGATGTGAGCCTGAAGGGCGCCGGCTGGATCGATATCGCCAACGATATGGTCGTGCTGGGCAGTTTCCAGATCGCGCATCTCAATGAGGGTGTGGGTTCGCTGAGCTCGCCTTCCAAAGCCGTGACACCGACGCCTTATAATCTGATGTCCGGCGACCTGACCGTCCGCAAGGAATTCAACCGGCTGGCGACATCGATCGGTGCACGCGTCGACTCCTACGATTACGGTACGGCGCGCGCGCAGGATGGCAGTCTGATCGACCAGAGCAGCCGCGACGGCCAGATCTATGCACTTCACGGCCGCGTCGATTATGCGTTCTCGCCTGTGCTCGGCTGGTTCGGCGGCGTCGAAGGCAACCAGCGCAACATCCGCGGCGTGCCCGGCCAGACGCTGGACTCCACCGGCTATCGCGCTTTGTCCGGCTTGACCGTCGGTTTCGGCAATCTGCTCCGCGGCGAATTCGGCGGCGGCTATGTCGAGCAGCGCTTCGACAATCCTCTGATTGGCACCGTCGACGGGCCATCCTATCGCGCCAAGCTCACATGGAGCCCGACGCGATTGATGGACATCCACGTCAAGGCCGAACAACTGGTCACGCAGACATCCGATACCAGCTCGACCGGCGTGTTGGCCAATGCCGTGCAGGTCGGCGTCGACTACGAACTGCGTCGCAACGTCATCCTGTCGCTGGCGGGCGCCTATGAGATCGATCGCTTCTTCGGCCAGGCCCGCAAGGACCGCGTGACCACGACCAATGCCAGCGTGAAGTATTTGATGAACCGCTTCAGCGCGATCTCGGCCTATCACCGCTACACATCGCGCGACAGCGATATACCCACCTTCAGTTACGACAAACACCAGGTAGGGCTCAATGTTACAGCGCAATTTTGATCAGCCTTATCCGGCGGCACCGGAACCGGTTCCGACCGCCGTTGCCGGTTGGCAGGCGCCGACCGTCGATCTCCGGGAAATGGCGCGCATCCTGCGCCGGCGCTGGCGCGCGGTCGTGCTGCCCGCCGCCGTGCTCGGTGGTATCGCCCTCGCTTATGTGGCGACGGCGACCACACTCTATACTGCGAACTCCACCGTACTGGTCGATCCCCGGCGCGCCAATGTGGTCGAAACCAATCAATCGGTGCTGACCAATTTCGGCACGGACGATGCGACCATCGAAAGCCAGACGCTGCTGATCCAGTCGCTGACCATTCTGCAGCGTGTGGTCGACAAGCTGAAGCTGACGCAGGATCTCGAGTTCATGCCAAAGCCCGGCCTACTCGATCCGATCCGCAATCTGTTCCGCAGCAGCAGCCCAGTCGATGGCGTGAGCCCCGAAGACGCCGCGCGTGCATACTCTATATATCTGCTCCAGCGCCGCATGAAGGTGACACGACAAGGCACGACATTCCTGGTCGATATCGCCGTCAGCTCGGAATCGCCGCAGAAAGCCGCGACCATCGCCAATGCGGTGGCTGACGCCTATTTCGAGGAACAGGTCCGCGCCAAATTCGACGCGACGCGCATCGCAGCCAAATGGCTCGGCGGCCAGATCGATGCGCTGAAGAACCGCGTCGTCACCTCCGAACAGGCCGTCGCGGACTATCGTTCCGCCAATAACCTCGCGGTCTCGCAGGGCGTAACGGTCAACGACCAGCAGATCACCGATCTCAACAGCAAGCTGATTGCTGCCCGGGTGCAGACCGCCGAGGCGCGTGCCAAGTTCGATCAGGTGCAACAATTGGCGAAAACCGGCGGCGATGCCGGCGGGCTCAATGCCGCCGTCTCCTCGGAGATGGTGACCAAGCTGCGCGCGCAATATGCCGATATCGCCAAGAACGAAGCCGACCTGACCAGCAAATATGGTCCGCGGCATCCGCAGGTCGCCAATGTGCGGGCGCAGCTCAAGGACACGCAGCGGCTGATCAACGAGGAAATCGGGCGCATCGTGCAGGGCACGGCGCATGATTATGACGTTGCGAAATCGCGCGAGGCGTCGCTGCAGGACAGTTTCGACAAGCTGCAGGGCGTCTCCAGCACGTCCGGTCAGGCCGTGGTCCGGCTGCATGAGCTGCAGCGCGAGGCCGAGGCCAACCGCACGCTCTATGAGTCATATCTCGCGCGCTCGAAGGAGACGACGGCGCAGGAAAGCCTGGAGATGCCGGACTCCCGCATCGTCAGCTTTGCCAGCATCCCGCTCAAGCCCTCCGCGCCGAAGACCATGCTTATTCTCGGCTTTGCCATCCTGCTCGGCCTCGGCGGCGGCACTGTGCTGGCATTCCTGACCGACTACCTCGACGGCCGGATCAAGACGCTGGAACAGGCCGAAGAGATTTCGGGCGTTCCCGCCCTGGCAGCGCTGCCGTCGATCAGCAGCCGCGAACTCGCTGGACGTGCCAAACGCGGCCGCACCGAACTCGGCAATTACGATCCGCGCACCATGCGGCTGCTGCCGGCTGCATTGCAGCCACCACTGATGCGCTATGCCATCGAGGAGCCCGGCACATTCTTCGCCGAAGCGATCCGCGCCGTGCGTCTGGCGATCCAGCGTGCGCGCAAGATCGACACGGTCAAGGTCGTGCTGGTGACATCGGGCCTCGAAAGTGAAGGCAAGACAACCTTCGCCGGCAATCTCGCACTGTCCTTCGCCACGCTGGGCATCAAGACGCTGCTCATCGACGGCGATCTGCGCAATCCCGGCCTGACCCGCGCCGTCAGCCCCAATGCCGATGCCGGCCTCCTGCAGGTGGCGACCGGCGAAGTGTCGCTGGAGCGCGCCATCCTGCTCGATCGCAGCACCGGCCTCTCGATTCTACCCTCCCCCGCTATCAAGGACGTCGATGCCATCACCGAGTTGATGTTCTCCGAGCAGATCGTCGAAATCCTCGACCGCCTGAAGTCACATTATGAACTGATCATCATCGACTCGCCGCCGCTGATTCCGCTGGTCGACGGCCGCGCGCTGGCCGAACTCGCCGACCGAATTTTGCTGGCCATGGCCTGGAATCAGACACCGCGCGAAGTCGTCGCCCACACGATGGAGCTGCTGGCTCCGGTGCATGATCGCATTCTCGGCACCGTGCTGACCCAGGTCGATCTCAGCAAGATCCGCTTCTACGACTATTATCGCAGCTCGGCCTATCTGAAGCCCTATGGCGTCGCCGCCGCCAGTGCGGGAGCTGCGCGTTGACATTGGCCCGGACCGCGCCGCTCAGGCTGCATCGCAACGGCGCCGGCGCCGCGGCGGGCTCGCGTGCACGCGTTCCGCAACGACGCCAGATCGTCAACACTGCCCAACTCATTAATTTGATGATCGTCAGCGTGCTGCTGGGCGCTATCGTCGCGATCTTCACGCTGTCCGGCGGCGTTCTGACCAATCTCAAGATTCACTATCTGACACCCGGCGGCAATTTTCTCGAGAAATTGCACCCCGGCACCTATGCGACATTCATCGCGACGCTTTTGCTGCTGATGCGCGACGGTGACCCGATCGGTGAGATCAACCGTGCCTTCACGGACGCCAAGCTTTTGTTGGTGCACCTGTTCTGCTGGTTCGTCCTGCTGATCCAGATGTTCGTGCTGGAACGCCCGTTCACGGTCATCATCGACACGTTCCTGCTGCCGGTGCTGCTGTGCCTGCTGATCTGGCGGCTGACGCCGGCGCAGCGGCGGCCGCTGGTCTGGGCCATCCATGCGACACTGCTGCTCAACATCCTGATTGGCTATTACGAATATTTTTCCGGCCATCGCATCATTCCGCTGACACTCGGCAGCGTGCTGGTGGTCGGTGAATGGCGCTCGGCTGCGCTCCTCGGCCATCCGCTGACGGCCTCGGGCATCGTCGGCGCCTATATCATGGCGCTGGTGCTGCGACCGGCCATCTGCCCGCCGATCATGATCCGCGTGCCATTGATCGCCTTCAGTCTGGGCTCGCTGATGGCCTTCGGCGGCCGTACCGCGCTGATGACGGTATTGTTCGTGTTGGCTTGCCTCGGTCTGCTTGAGACCATCCGGCTGATCCGCGGCAAGCGGGTGCCGTTGCTGTTCGCTGTCGGCGCAATCTGCTTTCTTTTTGCGGCGGCAGGCGTCGTGTTTGCTGCGCTCTATCTCGGCATCTTCGACAAGATGCTGCTGCGCTTCTCGTCGGACAAAGGCAGCGCCCTGGCGCGCTTTGCGACCTTCGACATGCTCAATCATTTCCAGTGGAGCGAACTGATTCTCGGGCCCAATCCGGTTCGCGTGAACGCGCTGCAGTCGCAGCTCGGTTTGAATTATGGCATCGAGAACTTCTGGGTGTCCTGCATCGTGCAATTCGGCCTGATCCACACCATCCTGATCACACTGGGCCTGACCTGCTTCTTCATCGAACTGCTGCGCCGGTCGGACCGCGCAGCCTTCGCCATCTTGCTGCTGATCCTGATGATTGCGGCAAGCTCGGTGAGCTTCTCGTCGAAGAACATCCAGCTGGCGCAACTCGTTCTGCTCATCGCGCTGCTGTTGCCGCGCGAACGCGCGCCGGCCGTGGCGCCACCCCGCCATGTCCATCAGCGGCCGCCGATGGCGGCTCCGCATGTCCGCGCCGTCCCCCGGGATCAGGAGTTTGCATGACTATCTATGTCGATCACACCCATCTCGGACGCCATGTGACCGGGCTCGAACGGATCACACTGGAGCTGTTTTCGGAACAGGCGCTGGCGCCGCTCGATGTCGTGCCCATCACCTCGCGTGGCACCGGCCAGATGGTGGCGACGCAGACTTTCGGGCTGCCGATGCGCCTGGCGTCTCCCTCGTCGTTCCTGCTGTGTCCCGGCTTTCCGCCAAGCCCGCTGCTGCGGATGTTTTCATCACGTGTGCTGCCCTATATGCACGACGACTTCCTGCTGACGCGACAGGCCGATCTCAATGCCCGCGCCCGACTCTATATGGCGACGCCTTTCAAGATCGCGCTCAAGAACTATCCGCGATTCCTGACCAATTCGCGCGACACCCAGCGCAAGCTCGCCGAGCATTGTCGTCCGGACGCCGAGATCACGCTGTATCGCCCACCAGTGCGCAACGTGTTCAAGCTGGAATCCGCCGAGCGCGCCGAGCGTGAACCCGAGACGTCGCCGCTGCGCGTCGTGGCCCTCGGCACCGTCGAGCCACGCAAGAACTTCATCGCCGCGGCCAATATCGTCCGTGAATTGCGCCAGCACGGCTTTCCCGGTGCCACCCTCGATATCGTTGGTCGCAAGGGCTGGGGCGATGACTGGAAGACGCTGGAGCGCATGTCGTGCGTGACCTTGCATGGCTACCAGTCGTCCGAGAACGTGACGCGTATTCTCAATGAGGCCGATATTTTCCTTTGCACCTCGCATGATGAAGGTCTCGGTTTGCCACTGCTCGAAGCCCAATATGCCGGCCTGCCGATCGTGGCGCCAAATGCGCCCGTCTTCCACGAAGTACTGGGCACATCCGGCGTCTTCATCGATCCGTCGGACCACGGCACCGCGGCGTCGCAGATCGGCGGGGCTATCGCGGCTTCGCAGTGGCGCAGGCAGTATGTTGCAGCAGCTACCGAAAACCTCGCGCGCTGGAACGCGCTGGCGGCGAGCGACCACGACATCGTCATCGACCTGATCGCCGAACTCGCCGGCGGGCAGCTGGCCGGCCGTCGTTCGGCGGCGAAGCCCAACGTCGCGCATTAGGACCGCGACGCCGGCGTCCACGCCGGATCGGGGCCACGCCTGGTCCGTTCAACAGGGGATATTGCTTCTTGCAGGATATCGACACCAGCACACGACATCTGGACGGGCTGCGCATCGTTGCGGCCAGCGCCGTCGTGATCCTGCACTATTCGGATTACATCAAGGAACTGCCAATTGGCCGCTTCATGGTGGACCACACTTGGCACTTCAATCTGTTCGTCGACCTGTTCTTCGTCATCTCCGGCTTCGTCATTGCGAGCCAGTATCTTGCGAAGGTGGGCTCGCCCGCGGCGGTCGGCCGCTTCCTGTGGCGGCGCCTAGCGCGGATCTATCCCCTACATCTGGCGACGCTGGCTTTCTATATCCTGATCGCACTGGCGCTTCATGCGGGCATCGCCAAGACCGACAACCCGGCACGTTATCCGTTCTCGGACCTGCCGGCGCAGTTCCTGCTGCTGCACGCCATCGATGGCGACCGGCTGACCTTCAATTTTCCGAGCTGGTCGCTGTCGGCAGAGTTCTTTTGCTATGTGCTGTTTCCGCTGATGGTGCTGACGATCGCGCGGAGCAGGAGGGTGATTGTGGCCCTCGTCGTGCTGCCGCTACTGGCCAACAGCATCTATGCCGTTGCCATGGGCACCGAGCCCTGGCCGGACTGGATCAACAAGGGCGGCGCCTTCCGCGCTTTGCCTGCCTTCAATCTCGGCATCGCCTGCTGGCTGTTTCGCGACCGGATTGCCCGGCTTCCAGCGATACCGGGCCTGCTGACCACGGCCCTCGTCCTGTTCCTGATCTTCGGCGCGCAGCTTCCGATCATGGCAGCACTGGCAGTCATCTATCTCATCGCGGTGCTCGCCATCCATCACGACCTCTCGGGCCAGACCACCCTGTTCTCGCGCCTTGGCTTCGAGCGCTGGTCGTCGCTGACCTATTCCTCCTACATGCTGCATATTCCGGTCGCGACCGTCGTCCTCACGCTGGCGGCACGCTTTCTTGCTCCCGTCATTCCCGGTGGCAAGCTGACCCTGGTGCCGCTGGCCATCGCCGTTCTTGCCGCTGCCAGCATTCTGTCCCTGCGCTATTTCGAGACGCCCATGCGGCGCGCTCTCAATGACGCTTATGATCGCCATTTCAGCACACGAATTGCCGCGGCGACGGTGCCAAGGCAGACGTGACCTGATGGTGGATGCAACACAGACAATGTCCGGGACGGCGCGGCCGCTGGCTCAAACGAGGACGGCCAGCCGGGATGTGGCCATCGACAGCATGCGCGGCCTCGCCATTCTGATGGTGATCGGCATCCATTCGCTGCAGCAACCGCTCGATGCATCGTGGAAGACCATGCTCGATGCAGCGCTGCGTCCCTGTGTGCCGATCTTCCTGTTCGCGTCCGGCTATCTGACCGCGCTGTCGGGCCGCGTTCCACTCGGCAAGCGCGTCATGGCCGCATTGATCCCCTACGCCATCGCTTTCGCTGCGGCCTATCTCTACATGGCGCTGCAGAACCCGGCGATGGATCACCGCCCAACGACAACGGCTGCCCGTTTCGTGCTCGCTTACGTGTTCGTGTATTATTATGTCTTCGTCTATCTCGGCTGTACGCTCATGCTCTGGCTGACCCTGTGGTTTGCCCATCGTGAGCCGACCCAAGCCAATGAGCGACTGCGCCTCGTCCTGATGCTCGCCCTCGCCTTCGGCCTGATCATCGGCAGCTACGTCGATCCCCTGCTGATCCAGCGCGGACTGTCCGATGGGCTGATCGAGGAAGTGCGCATGCGCGATATCCCATTCTGGTTCAGCTTCGTGGCCCTGGGAATGCTGGTCGCCGGATCGACGGCGCGGCTGGCCCTTCCGCGGATGCGCCTGACACTCACTGCCGCGGCACTGCTGGCCTATGTGATCTATGCGACAGCGAGACTGCTCAAGATCGGCGACGCCGCCGATTATGATTCGATGGCGTTCTTCGGCTATGCCGCTGCGCTCTGCGTCCTGTTGCTCGCACTCGGCATCCGCGCGCCGGTCCTGGCCATGCTCGGGTCCGGCAGCTACTTCATCTATCTCTGGCATATTTTCATTGTCATGGCCTTGCGCGATCATGGCGGACTGCGCCAGTTCGGCCCGGTTGCGGGGACATTTCTGATGTATGCCATCACCGTCGCCCTGAGCCTTGTCGCGTTGCTCGCCGTGCAACGATGGGCGCCGCCGCGCGCGGCCCGCTGGCTCGGAGCCTGACCATGCTACTGAAGCGCACCATCCTTTATCTTCCGGCCCAAATCGTCGGGCCGATGTTCCAGCTGATCGCGATGATCGTGTGGACCCATGTGGTCAACGAGCATACGCTGGGTGTGATCACGCTGATCACGGCAACGCATGAGCTGCTGCAGATCGCGTTCCTCGCCTGGTGGTCGCAATATGCGCTGCGCTTCTTCGGCCGCTATCAGGACGGCGAACAGGCCGAACGCTTCTATCGCACCGAGAATGTCGTCATTCTTGTTTCGCTGGTGCTGCAGAGCGCCGCCGTCATCGGCGTGCTCTATACGGTCATCGCGACTGACACCAACCCGGCGCTGCTCGGCGCCACAATCGCTTATGTCATCAGCCGCTCTCTCAATCTCTATATCGCCGAACGCGCCCGGGTCCGGCACCAGATCGGCGTCTACTCGATCCAGCAGATCGTCGGACCGTCGATCGGCTTCATTCTCGGCCTGGTACTCATCAAGCTGATCGGCCCATCGCCGGAATGGCCGCTGCTGGGCTATGCCGCCGCGCAGCTCTTTGCCGCTTTGGTCGTCCTGCCCCATATCGGCTACAGCCGCCGCCTGTGGCCGATCGATCGCGAGATCATTCGCCATGCGGTGAGCTACGGGATTCCGCTGATCATCGGCGGTGCGCTGGGCTGGGTCGGCCTCAATGCGTCGCGCTTTATCGTCAACGACATGCTCGGCGTCGCCGCCGCTGGTCTTTTTGCCGTTGGTTATGGTCTGGGCCAGCGCGCCGCGGCAGTGGCTGCGATGCTGGTGACGGCAGCGGCTTTCCCGCTGGCGGTCAAGAGCATGGAGCAAGGCGGCAGCAAGGCCGCAATGCGCCAGCTTGCCGACAACAGTGCACTGCTCATCGGCATTCTGGCGCCGAGCATTGCGGGCATCTTCCTGCTACGGGCCGAGATCGTGCACCTGCTGATCGCCACGCCGTTTCAACAGGTGACGCTGGCAATTCTGCCTCTCTCGGCCCTGGCCGGTTCGATCCGCAACATCCGTGCCCATTTCGGCGATCAGGTGTTTCTCCTGCACAGCAAGACACAGCTGATGATCGTGGTCTCCAGCATCGACGCGCTGGTGACGATCGTGGCGAGCTTCATCTGTATCCACTATTGGGGACTCGTCGGTGCGGCCGGCGCGACAGTGCTGTCCGCCATTGCCGCAGCGCTGGTCAGTTTCATCATCGGTTTTTCGAAATTCGGCCTGACCCTGCCCTGGGCGCATCTCACCCGCATCGTCCTCGCAACCGGGGCCATGGCGGCACTGCTGACGCAACTGCCCGAGGCGCCCAACCATGTCCTGCTGGCAGCACATGTCGCCGCAGGCGCGGCGATCTACGTGTTGGTCCTTGCCATCCTTTACGGGCCGACGTTGCTTCGGATGCTGCGCCGGCAGCCGCAACTCTCGGAGCTCTAATGTCGTGAAATCGTCACGACCGTTTGGCGGTCTCCAGCGCATGGGCCATTGCGTACCACAGCGGCTTTTTCTGCATGTTCTCATCGAACGGCAGCGGCCGTGGCAGTCGTTCTGCGAGAGGATTCTTCTTTCTCGCAGCGTCCGTATAGAATGAATAGTGATCGGACAGCTGCCACGCGATCACGGCCTTGACCGCCGGGACCTGTAGCACCGTTTCGAGGAATTTCCCGCCGGTCTCCGCGATCATCTTGTCGCGCGTGGCCACATCATCCGGGAACGTGTCGTCGCGGACATCGAATTCGGTGATGTAGATGTCGACCTTGCGTTCGGCGAGCGCGTGGACGAATTCCAGAAACCGCTGGGGATCATGCGGATAGCGCGGCTGCAAGTGGCCCTGCAGGCCGACGACATCAAGCCGAACGCCAGCATGCTGCAATTCATCGACCAGACGCAACAGTCCCGCGCGTACCGCGAGACCGACATCGTCATCGCGTTCCGCCTGTGCCTCATTGAGCACAAGTTTAGTCTTCTTATCCACAGCACCGGCCCGCGCGAAGGCGCGCCTGATATAATCAGTGCCAAAGGCATCGTACCACGGGCCAAGGCGATAGCCGCCGGGTGCCTTGTGACCGGGCCAGAACGGCTCATTCACGACGTCCCATGACTGCAATTGGCCGGCATAACGTCCTGCGACTTCATCGATATAACTATCAAAGAAGGCCTGCCGCTCGGTATTGCTCATGGACTTGATCCACTGCGGAACCCATTCGTTCCAGATCAGACAATGACCGCGCATGGGAATGCGATTGCTCGCACAAAATTGTAGCAATCGATCGGCGCTCTCGAATCGCTTCGGACCCGCCATCGGCGCAAGCGTGCCCATTTTCAGAGCGATGTCCGTCGTTATAATTTTCGTCTGTGTTGTGTAAAGCTCACGATATCCGACATCCTTGTCGATCACCGGCCCCGCAGCCGCGCCAAACATCAAACCATTTTTTGCCGCAATTGTACCAAGGCTCTGCATTTGAGTCGCGCCGAGTGCATGTTGTTGCATAGCGACTGTCGCGCCGGCGATGACTGCGAGCGACTTTCTCCTTGAACATTCGAACATATCCACTCTCCATCGATTCAAAATCGTGACTGCTATCTTTTCCATATTGCGCGACAGCATCGCCATCGTTGCGTCGCAATAGTTCGTTTTGATGTCCATGACGTCGGGGAGATGATTTTCGACTCACTTTTCTTTGCTGCATCGGCAGCAAGCAGGTGTGCACTTCGTTCAAGCGTACCTCGGCTACATCGTCATCAGGGGACCGACATGTCGAAGACGCAGGCGCCACACGCCAAAAATCTCACCGTTGACGGAGTCACCGTGAACGTGTCATCGCTCGATGAAGCCGTTTTATCGATCGTAGAAGCGGCCGAACGCGGCGATAACTTCAGTGTATGCACGCTCAATCTCGATCATGTCGTACATCTGCAACAAAAGCCCGACTTTCGCGCGGCCTACCGGCGCGCACGCTTCGTGACTGCGGATGGCTTTCCGATCGTCGTTCTCAGTCATCTGCTCGGCAAACCTATTTCACGAACAACCGGTGCTGATCTTGCCGCTCCCTTGTGCGAAGCTGCAGGCAAGAAGGGGCTTCCCATCTTTCTGTTCGGTTCCGACAGGCCAACGCTGGACAAGACTGCAGCAGAATTGCGCAAACGATATCAGGGCTTGCAGATCGTCGGCACCTTCGCGCCTGGTCGCAACTTCGAGGCCTATTCATCGGAAGCCGATACAGCGATTGCACAGATCCGCGCATCCGGTGCAAAGCTCTGCTTCCTCGCGCTGGGCGCGCCACGACAGGAAGTGTTTGCGTCGCGCTGTATCGATGAGTTGGACGGGACGGGCTGCCTGTGTTTCGGCGCGGCGCTGGACTTCATCGCAGGTACACAGGTTCGCGCACCGATGTTCACCCAACGTGCCGGTCTCGAATGGGCCTGGCGCATGTTGCGGGATCCGCGCCGCCTTGGGCCCCGTTACGCACGCTGCGCTGCCGCCGTGCCACGTTTGATCGCCAGTACGCTTCCACAAATCCTGAACGCTCGCATGAGGAAAGCCGCATGACCTCGACACTCACTCTGGGTCTTCGTGCCCGGAACGCCGCGCCGGCCAAGCAACGCTACCAGATCTGCCTCATCCACCCCTTCGATCCGCGCGGCCAAAAGGTGGGTGGGCTAGAGACCTATATCCGCGACTTCATCACCTTCCATCCC
The DNA here is from genome assembly GCF_052076045.1 of Tardiphaga sp. 20_F10_N6_6. Lineage (NCBI taxonomy): Bacteria > Pseudomonadati > Pseudomonadota > Alphaproteobacteria > Hyphomicrobiales > Nitrobacteraceae > Tardiphaga > Tardiphaga sp. 20_F10_N6_6. The sequence goes on along the minus strand of NZ_CP197239.1, from coordinate 5,853,312 downwards.
ACGGACACGGACATCCTGTTCGTTGGCGTGGATTCGATCGGCGACCTCAAGCTCGGCGAAGTGCGACGGCTGACTTTCCGCGGGCGCGACTTCGACTTTCTCCCGATCCTGCACTATTCCGACCAGCAGGCCCGAGAGGCCGCGCGCACCATCCGCTCATCACTCACCGGCCAGTTCTTCATGGCGTTACTGCGCTATTTCGGACCGGTGTCGCGCTTGATCCGCGAGCGCGGCTGCACGGTTGATCTGCGCCGCGTCGAATTTTCCTGGCTGCCGACGCTGCTGCGCCGCCCCTTCATCCAGATGCTGCATGGCGAGGGCGCGCCGAAGCTGCAGATGGATTCGCTCCTCAAGAAGTATTCGTTCGTGCACAATATCGGCGAGCGTTTCGCGGTCACGACCAGCGCAAAATTTCTGTGCGTGAATCCGTTCATCACCGAACGGCTGCAAAAGACCTATCCCGGCCAGAGCGGCAAGATCGATACGCTGTGGACCTGGGTCAACACCGACATCTTCAAGCCACAACCATTTCCGGCGATGACCGAGCCGTTCCGAATCATCTTCGCGGGACGCCTTGACGAGTTCAAGGATCCGCCGTTGATGTTCAGCACCATCGCCCGCCTGCGCGAGCGGCTGCATGGCCATCTCGAATTCCATTATATCGGGACCAGCGATCCGCATCGCTTTGCCGAATTCGCCGCGATCGAAGACATCACGATCCGGCACGGCTTCAAGGACGCTGTCGGCATGGCCGCAACATTGGCCGATGCCCATGCAGGCATCCTGACGTCCGAGTTCGAGGGCATGCCGCGCTGCGTGCTCGAGACGCTTGCGGTCGGCCGCCCGGTCGTCGCCGTGCACCTGCCGCAACTGGAGTCAGTAATTCATGATGGCGAGAGCGGCTATCTCATTTCCCGCAGCTCATCCCGCGACGAGATGATCGAGAACCTGGCCCAACGTTTCCTCGATACCCGCGATGCGATCGGCACAGGCGAAATCAACCCGGCGCAGGTTGCCAGCGCGATCGATAATTTCACACCAGCAACACAGCTGGCGCGCGTCTTTACCTATCACCAGGACATCCAGAATGCGCGCAACATGACGATGACGCCCTCCGCGGCACACTGAGGTTATTTGTGAATATCCTGTTGCTATCGAGCGAATATGCTCCCGCACGCGGCGGGATCGGCACCTACGCCCACGAGATCGCATTGGCCGCAACGCAGCTCGGCGCACGGGTGACGCTGGTCGCTCCCGATTACGCACAGGATATGTCAGCCGACGATCGCGCCATGCCCTTCGCAATCCACCGCTTCAGCGGCGGATTGCATTCGGCGCGCGATCTGCCCGCCAAGATCATGCTGGCGCGCAGCCGGATCGGTACGGCCCCGTTCGACGTGGTGCATGCCGCCGACTGGCCGTTCTTCATTCCGGTCGCACTCGCGCGCGGCCGCACGCCGGCGCGGATGCTGATGACGGTGCACGGTACAGAGATCAATGAGACGCAGACGCCACTGAAGCGGCTGGCGATCCGCTTCAGTGGCGTGTTCGGGCCGCGCACCGAGGTCGCTGCCAATAGCAACTTCACACGCGAGCTGTTCCGCAAAAGATTCACGATCGACGAACGCCGCATCCATGCCATTCGCCTTGGCGTCTCCGATTTCTGGTCCGGCCGGCGTAGCGACCGCGCTGCCACGCGCGCGATCTATGACATTGCGCCCGACCGGATCATCATGGTCACCGTGGCACGGCTCACGCGGCGCAAGGGACATCATCTCACGCTCGCCGCACTCGCGCAGCTTCCTGACGAATTACGTCAGCGCATCACATGGCTGGTCATCGGTCCGCAAGGAGAAGCTGACTATGTCGATGAGCTTCGCGGCATGATCGCTGCGTCGGACTGCGACATCAGGCTACTCGGCGCGCTATCGAATGAAGAAATTCGCGATATCTACGGTGCGGCGGACTTCTTTTGTCTGACCGGTGTGCCGGATTCGTCCGGCCGCGTCGAAGGCTTCGGTCTCGTCTATCTCGAGGCCGGTGCCACGGGTCTGCCGAGCGTCGCAAGCAATATCGGAGGTGTGCCCGATGCGGTGCTCGCCGGCCAGTCTGGCCTTTTGGTCGCCCCCCGCGTCGACATGATCGCCCATGTGATCCGGCAATTGGCCGAGGACGATGAGCTGCGGGCGCGCCTCGGCGCTGGCGCCGCCGCACATGCGCGTGATCTGTCGTGGGAACGCTGCGCCGCAGAAACCTATGGTTTGAAACGGCCATCACCGTCGGAGGATGCCTTGCAGACCGGATCGGAGCTGAGGGCATCGGCATGAAACAGCTCGCTGCCATCGTCACATTGCTCGTGCTCACCGCAGGCGCCGCGCAGGCCGACAACTGCAACAAGAGCCGGGAGTATTTGCTCGGCGGCCTTGCAGGCGATCTCACCATGCCGCCACAGGCCTATGAAGGCCTGTTCAAGGTTTGCACCGCGACGGCGACGATGCCGAACGTCAAAGATGCCTACATCCTGAAGGATGGGGCCATCGCGGTGATTCCGAAACAGGACACGGTGGCCGCCACCGCGGCGACGCTGTCGCGATTCTGCGACGCCAACCCCAGAGCCACGCTACGCTTCATCTCCGCCAAGGAGCTCGTGCTAACGAAATCGACATCGGGCATTGTGCAGATGTCGTCAGGCTCCGCAACATCGTGTAAGAAGATCAAGGGTCTCACCTGAGCCAGAGGGAAATGCCGCCATGCTGAAGCGCATCTTTCGCTCCTCGTCCGAGACATTCCGGACACGCTCGCCGGAACGCGATCGCATCACCGATGAACGGCTGGTTCTTGCCATTGCGGCGACCATCGACTCCGGCCTGCGCAGCGCAGAATACGAGCATGACGGCCTGAAGCGTCGGCTGGAAGACGTCATCTCCATCGCCGCAATTGTCGGCGGTAACGAGATCGAGGACGTCAACAGCCAGTCGGACCCACGGGCGGAACTCCTGCAGAAATCGGACGATGAGATTCGCATCGGTGAAGCACGGCTGCGGACGCTCGAAAACAATATCGAGCATTTCAGATCGCTGAAACGGGACCTGAGACGGCGTTTCCCAGGCATCAATCTCGATGCCGCCGAGCCGGCGCCGAAATAGCGGTTTTCCACCGGTCAAGACCAGCCGATCAAGATTCGGCCAATCAGCACGCCATGCGCGGGCCAGTGACGCCACGACACCCTTCAGGATGATCGATGCCTCGTAGCCGAGTTCGATGCGATCAGGCATACTGATCGTATAAATGTTATCCCTCACCTCGTCGCCGGCCGCCACCCGTACCGTGATCGGCCCCGCCTGCCTCAATCCCGCCCCAGGGCTTCGCCCAAGGGGCGACCGGAGTATCTGCTTCCATGACTGATCGCGCCGACGCCATTGCCGCCAGGATCGAGACCTTCATTCGCGCCGAAGTCATCCCCTATGAGAAAGATCCGCGGACAGGTGCTCACGGCCCGAGCGACGAACTGGTGCAAGAGCTGCGCGACAAGGCCCGCAAGTCCGGCGTGTTGACCCCGCACATTCTTGCGGATGGGTCGCATCTGACGCAGCGCGAAACGGCAAAGGCCCTGATCAAATCCGGTCTTTCGCCGCTGGGTCCGCTTGCCTGCAACACGATGGCGCCCGATGAGGGCAATATGTATCTGCTCGGCAAGGTCGGCACAGCCGAACAGAAGACGCGTTTTCTGGAACCGCTGGTGTCGGGCAAAGCACGTTCGGCATTCTTCATGACCGAGCCGGCAGACGAAGACGGCGCCGGCTCCGATCCGTCGATGATGCGGACCACCTGCAGGCTCGATGGCAATCACTGGGTCATCAACGGGCGGAAGAAGTTCATCACCGGCGCGGAAGGCGCCAAGGTCGGTATCGTCATGGCGAAGTCCGATGACGGCGCCTGCATGTTCCTCGTCGATCTGCCCGATCCTGCGATCCGCACCCTGCGCGTGCTGGATACGATCGACAATTCGATGCCCGGCGGCCATGCAGAGATCGAGATCGAAAACCTGCGTGTCCCGGCAGACCAGATGCTTGGCGCGTCAGGCGACGGTTTCAAATACGCACAGATCCGCCTCAGCCCGGCGCGCCTGTCGCATTGCATGCGTTGGCTGGGTCTTGCGATCCGCGCCAACGAGATCGCGACCGACTATGCCTGTCGTCGCCATGCATTCGGAAAGGCCCTGATCGATCATGAAGGCGTCGGCTTCATGCTGGCGGAAAACCTGATCGACATCAAACAGTCGGAACTGATGATCGACTGGTGCGCCGACGTGCTCGACACCGGCTCGCTCGGCACGGCCGAAAGCTCGATGGCCAAGGTCGCCGTATCGGAAGCGCTGATGCGGATCGCCGACCGTTGCGTGCAGGTGATGGGCGGCACCGGCGTTTCCGGCGAAACCATCGTCGAACAGGCCTTCCGCGAGATCCGCGCCTTCCGCATCTATGACGGCCCGACCGAAGTCCACAAATGGTCGCTCGCCAAGAAGATCAAGCGCGACTGGAAGACGGAACAGCAATGACGCGCACGGCAAAAGCCGTCGCTGTTTGATCGAGCGCTGCGACCATTCAGGGATGGCGTCAGGAGGTCGATGGCCATCCTGAGGCGGCGCGCGGGCGCCGAAATTGCCAGACGCCTCGCTTGAGACAGCCCCCCATCAGCAACCCTGCCCTGAAACTGCTGACCGACAGGTCAATGACGTTCTCTCGTACAAGCCATTCCGAGAAAAACTCTCCTGCATTCACCGCGGTACCAGCAGGCTTCTTCCGAACATGACGCCATCGCGTCTACGTGCTGGACGCTTTGCTTGATTTCCTGAAGTGTAGTTGCAACTTCTCCAAAGCGCACACTTATGCCGCATCAGCAGGCACCGAAGAGACATATCATGAAGACAGCAAGATTTCTGCACGTCGGCGCGCTCGCATTGGGCTTTGTCGCGGCGACTATGCAAGGCGTTCGCGCCGAGACGGCCCAACTCCGCATCGCGCAGCAGTTCGGGATCGCCTATCTCCCGCTCATCGTCGCGAGCGAACGAGGCTTGATCGAGGACGAGGCCAAGGCGCTTGGCATCACACCGCCGAAGATCGAATGGCTGCGACTCTCGGGCGCCGCATCGATGAATGAAGCTCTGATTTCCGGCGGGCTGGATTTCGCCACCGCTGGCATCACGCCGATGATCCTGACCTGGGACAAGACGCGGACCACCGCCAAGATCATCGGCGTCGCCGCCTTGGGATCGATGGCCAATATCCTGACCACCAACAACCCGAACATCAAGACACTCGCCGACTTCACCGAGAAGGACCGCATCGCGCTGCCGTCAGTCAAGGTCGGCTTCCAGCCGATCGTGCTGCAGATGGCCGCCGACAAGGCGTTCGGCAAATACGACAAGCTCGACGAACTCACCGTCAGCATGCCGCATCCGGACGCAACGGCGCAGATCCTGTCGGGTCGCTCCGAGATCACGGCACACTTCACCTCGCCGCCGTTCTCGCAGCAGCAGCTCGCCAGCGGCAAGGTGCACCAAGTGCTGAACAGCTACGACGTGCTCGGCGGCCCGCATACTTTCAACGTGGTCTATGCCACCACAAAATTCGTCAACGACAATCCGAAGACGATCCAGGCCTTCGTGCGCGGGCTCGACCGCGCCAATGACTGGATCAAGGCCAATCCGAAAGAAGCCACCGCGCTCTACATCAAGGCCGAAAATTCGAAGCTCACGCCGGACTTCGTCGAGAGCATCATTCGCGACAAGAACATCAACTTCACCACAATTCCCGAGGGCGCGCAGAAATTCGCCGACTTCGAAGCCAAGGTCGGCCTGATCAAGCAGGCGCCGGCGTCGTGGCGGGATCTGTTCTGGTCCGGCCTCGGAGAGAAGCCGGGGAGCTGACGTGAACGTCGCACCGCGATCGGCTGACTTCGTCGGCGACGCCGTGTCGCCGCTGCTGACGCTGGATCATGTCAGCATCAGCTATCCCACCCGCGACGGCATCCTCACGGCCGTCGAGGATGTCAGCTTCACACTCTCGGCCGGCGAGCGATTGGTGCTGCTCGGCCCGTCGGGCTGCGGCAAGTCCACGCTGCTGCGTACGGTGGGCGGTTTCCTGAAGCCAAGCACCGGCGAGATCCGCCTACACGGCCGGCGCATCGATGCGCCCGGCCCCGACCGCATGACGGTGTTTCAGGAATTCGACCAGTTGCTGCCGTGGCGCACGGTGCTTGGCAATATCCGCTACGCGCTGGAGCGCGGCAAGTCGCTGCCGCGCCCGCAGGCGGAAGAGGTGGCGCGCCACTGGCTCAGCCGCGTCGGGCTGAAGAATTTCGTCGATGCCTATCCGCATACATTGTCCGGCGGCATGAAGCAGCGCGTCGCCATTGCTCGTGCCTTCGCGCTCGAGCCTGCATTGCTCTTGATGGACGAGCCGTTCGCTGCACTGGATGCGCTGACGCGCCGGCAGATGCAGGACGAACTGCTCAAGCTGTGCGAGGAGACCGGGAGCACGGCGCTGTTCGTCACCCACGGCATCGACGAGGCGATCCGCGTCGGCACCCGCATCCTCGCACTGACGCCGCATCCCGGCCGGCTGGCCGCGACATTCGACGTGCCGCCCGACACCCGCATCCGCGGCACCGCGCGTTTCGCTGAGCTCGAACGAGAGATCCAGCAGAGCGTTTTCGCAGATCCGGAAATCGAACATGTCTGATATCGCTGCGCCGAAACTGGTGCGCGCGCCCGCTTTGCGGCGCGTGTTCGATGGTACGCCGTGGCGCCGCGCCGTGATCCTCGCGGGCTTCGCGCTGATTTGGGAGCTTTATGCGCGCTGGCTCGACAACGCGCTGCTGCTGCCGACCATGGGCGCGACGTTGTCGGCGCTGTGGGCGGCTATCGTTTCCGGTGAACTGCCGGACCGCACCCTGACGTCGCTGCGCGTCCTGATCACCGGCTATGCGCTGGGTGTCGCCGTCGCCGCGGCGCTCACGACCCTCGCCGCGCTGTCGCGCTGGGGCAACGAAGCGCTCGGGCTGCTGACATCCATGTTCAATCCGCTACCCGCCATCGCGCTGCTGCCGGTTGCGCTGCTGTGGTTCGGCATCGGCACGCCGAGCCTGATCTTCGTCATCGTCCATTCGGTACTGTGGCCGGTGGCGCTGGCCTGCTATGGCGGCTTCCTCGCCGTGCCGCCAACGCTGCGGATGGCAGGTCGCAATCTCGGCTTGTCCGGCGGACGTTTCGTGGTGGAGATCCTGGTGCCTGCGGCGTTCCCGCAAATCCTGTCGGGCCTGCGGATCGGCTGGGCCTTCGCATGGCGGACGCTGATCGCTGCCGAACTCGTATTCGGCGTCAGCGCACGCTCCGGCGGTCTCGGCTGGTTCATCTACACCAGCCGCGCACAGTTGGAGACCGCCAGCGTATTCGCGGGACTGCTGACGGTGATCCTGATCGGCCTCGTCGTCGAAGGCATGATCTTCCGGACGCTGACGCGGATTACCGTTCAGCGCTGGGGCCAGGAGCAGGCCTGAGCGAGCAATCCACAGCGGCAATACCGGAAGCACAACGTTCTCCGGATGGCGGCATTGTGCAGAGCGATCAACCCATGATCGTCCTGGTTTTTGGAATTCCCCAGATCGCCTGCTTGGGACTCTAATGCGTCATCAGTGATGGTGCCCTTCACGCCCCAATGCAGGACAACGACAATGCATGCCAGACGAATGATCTTGAAAGCCGCCATCGCCATGGGTCTCGGCGTGGCTGTCGTCTCCGCTCCCACGCTGATCGGTTCCGGATCAGCACACGCGCAGGAGAAGACCGTCCGGATTGGCTTCCAGAAATACGGCAAGCTGGTTCTGCTGAAGAGCAAAGGCAGCCTTGAGCCACGCCTGAAGGCGCTTGGCTGGAACATCAGGTGGACAGAGTTTTCGGCAGGCCCCGCGCTGCTGGAAGCGATCAATGTCGGCGCGCTCGATTTCGGCAACACCGGCGAGGCGCCGCCGATCTTCGCGCAGGCCGCCGGCGCACCGATCCGCTATGTCGCCTACGAGCCGCCAGCGCCCAAGGGCGAAGCGATCCTGGTGCCGAAAGGCAGTCCGATCAAATCGGTCGCCGAGCTGAAGGGCAAGAAGGTCGCACTCAACAAGGGCTCCAACGTTCACTATCTCCTCGTCAAAGCGCTGGAGAAAGCCAATGTCAAATATTCCGACATCACCCCGGTGTTCCTGGCGCCGGCTGACGCGCGAGCTGCGTTCGAGCGCGGAGCCGTGGATGCCTGGGTGATTTGGGATCCGTTCCAGGCGGCCGCTGAAGCCGCGATCGAGGCGACGGTTCTCGCCGACGGCACCGATACCGTGTCGAATTACCAGTTCTATCTGTCATCGCAGAAATTCCTGGAATCCGATCCCAAGGTGGTCGATGCGATTCTCGAAGGCCTGCGGGAAGTCGACGACTGGGCCAAGACAGACATCAAGGCTGTGGCCGAGCAGTTGAGCCCGTCGGTCGGCCTACCGGTTCCCGTCCTGGAGGTCGCGCTCAAGCGGCAGGCCTACGGGATCAAACCGATCGATCGCAAGGTCATCACCGAGCAGCAGCAACTGGCCGATACGTTTCTGGCGCTCGGACTGATCCCGAAAGCCATTGCCGTAGCCGACGCCGCCGGGACGCCCGCGCCATGACGGCAGTCGACGACGCTCTCAAGATTCTCTGGTTCCTGCCGACCAGCGGCGACGGCCACTATCTCGGAACCACGGCCGGCGCGCGCGAGGTCGATTTCGACTATCTGCGGCAGATTGCGCGTGCCGCGGACAAGCTCGGCTATTACGGGGCCCTGCTCCCGACCGGGCGCAATTGCGAAGACTCCTGGGTCATCGCATCAGCCATCGCGCCGTGGACGGAGCGATTGCGCTATCTCGTCGCCGTGCGACCCGGACTGCAGTCGCCCACGGTAGCGGCGCGCATGACTGCCACGCTGGATCGCCTGACCAACGGACGATTGCTCATCAACATCGTGACGGGCGGCGATGCCGTCGAGAACAAGGGCGATGGCGTCTTCCTCGATCACGACGAACGCTATGAGGTCACCCGTGAGTTTCTAAATGTTTACGCGCGGGAGCTCGCCGGCGAAGCCGTCACTGTCGCGGGCAAGCACATCACGGTCGAAGACGGTCGTATCCTCTATCCACCGATCCAGACACCTCATCCGCCGTTCTATTTTGGCGGTTCGTCGGATGCCGGCATCGATGTCGCCGTCGATACCGTCGACAAATACCTGACCTGGGGCGAGCCCCCGGCCCAGGTCGCGGAGAAGATCGCACGCGTGCGCGGGATTGCCGAGCAGCGCGGCCGCAAGATCACGTTCGGCATTCGGCTGCATGTCATCGTCCGCCATACCAACGAGGCCGCATGGAAGGCCGCCGACGAACTGATCGAGCATCTTACCGACGACACGATCGCATCCGCGCAGCAAATTCTCGGGCGAATGGATTCCGTCGGCCAGCAGCGCATGTCGCAATTGCACGGCGGCCGGCGCGACCGGCTCGAGGTCAGCCTGAATCTGTGGGCCGGCGTTGGCCTGGTGCGCGGCGGCGCCGGCACGGCGCTGGTCGGCGATCCCGCCACCGTCGCCGCACGCATCCGCGAATATCAGGACCTCGGCATCGATACGTTCATCCTGTCCGGCTATCCGCATCTCGAAGAGGCCTATCGCTTTGCCGAACTGGTGTTTCCGCTGCTGTCGCTGCAACAAACCAGCAATGTCCGGCAGTTCCGCGCCAATACCGGACCGTTCGGAGAACCGCTCGCCGATCACCGCCGGACGACAGCAAAAGTTTGACGCGCCGCCGGTCTTGATCCCAGCGGTGCAATGACGCCGCGGCATCTGGAGGACACCACATGACCAAGCAGATTCGCCTCAACGCGTTCGCCATGAACTGCGTGGCGCACCAGTCGCCCGGCCTGTGGACGCATCCCGACGATCGCTCCGGCGACTATAATCGCCTGCCCTACTGGCTCGATCTCGCGCGAACGCTGGAACGCGGACGGTTCGACGGACTGTTCCTTGCAGATGTGCTCGGCGTCTACGACGTGTTCGGCGGCAATCCGGACGCGGCATTGCGCAATGCCGCACAGGTGCCGGTCAACGACCCGCTACTGCTGGTGTCGGCGATGGCCGCCGTCACCGAGAATCTCGGCTTCGGCGTGACCTGTACGCTGTCTTACGAGCCGCCCTATCCATTCGCGCGCCGGATGTCGACGCTCGATCACCTCACCGATGGCCGCATCGGCTGGAACATCGTCACCGGCTATCTCGACAGCGCCGCCAAGGGCATGGGCAAGGCCAGCCAGAACGCCCATGACGACCGCTACAACGTCGCCGAAGAATATATGGAGGTCGTCTACAAGCTGTGGGAAGGCAGCTGGGAAGACGACGCCGTGCAGCGCGACAAGGCGCGCGGCATTTTCACCGAGCCGTCGCGCGTTCACCGCGTCCTGCATTATGGCGAGAACTATACGCTCGACGCCATCCATCTCTCCGAACCGTCACCGCAACGAACGCCGGTGCTGTATCAGGCCGGAACGTCGCTGCGCGGAAAACTGTTCGCCGCGCAACACGCCGAATGCGTGTTCATGTCCGGTCCGTCCGCGAAGGTGATCGCGCCGCGCGTCGCTGCGATCCGCGCGCTTACGGCAGAGACCGGGCGCGACCCGTCGGAAATTCTGATGTTCAGCATGATGACGGTGATCCTCGGCCGCACCGATGAGGAAGCCGCCGCGAAGCATGCGGAGTATCGTCGCTACATCAACCATGAGGGCGCCCTGACGCTGATGTCCGGCTGGACCGGCGTCGATTTCTCGACCTATGACCTCGACCAGAAGGTGGAGCACGTCCACAACGAGGCCGGCCGCACGGCGATGGACAACATCACCCGCGCCGATCCCGATCGCACCTGGACGGTACGCGAAGTCGCCGAGCATGTCGGCATCGGTGGCATCGGGCCAATCGTGGTCGGAACGCCCGAACAGGTGGCTGACGCTATCGAGGACTGGGTCGCGCAGACCGACGTCGATGGCCTGAACCTCGCCTTCGCGATCTCGCCCGGAAGCTTCGAGGACATCGTCGATCTGCTGGTTCCGGAACTGACCCGACGCGGCATCTACAAGAGCGCCTACGCGCCCGGCACGCTTCGCGAAAAACTATTCGGTACCGGTCGCGCACGACTGCGGGCGCCGCATCCAGCCTCCTCGTTCCGCCCCGCGCTGCCATCCGCTATCGCCGCGGAGTAACGGACCGGGACGACTCGACGCCGGCCTCCGGCCCGGGCTGGCACCAAAGCAGCAGAGGGATCGACGCATGCGAGGCGCTCTGATCATTCCGGGCCTTCACGGCTCACCGGCCGGCCACTGGCAGACCCTGTTGCAGAGCCATACGCCGTTAGCGCGCCGTGTCGAGCAGGACGACTGGGACGCACCTGTGCTCGATCGCTGGGTGGAGCGACTTCTGTCGAGCGCGGATGCCAATCCCGGCGCGATCGCAGTCGCCCACAGTCTCGGCTGTATCCTCATTGCTCATACAGCGCTGCGGGTGCCGGACATCAAAATCGGCGGCGCACTTCTGGTCGCACCGGCCGATGTGGAAACGAACACCGACGCATTCCCGCAATTGCGCAACTTTGCACCGATGCCGACGACATCCCTGCCGTTTCCGAGCATCGTCGTCGCCAGCAGCAACGATCCCTTCATGTCGCTGCAACGGGCGCGCATGCTGGCCGAGAGCTGGGGCTCGGACTTCGTCAACATGGGCGATGCCGGCCACATCAATATCGCGTCGGGCTATGGCGCGTGGCCGGCCGCGCATCACCTGGTCGATGCGCTGGCAGCGAAAGCCGAGACGGCACGGCACCCGCCACGGCCATTCCGAAACCGCACGACCGGCAAACGGGTGCCGGCGCCGTAGAGTATTTCAAGCCGTCTTGTCGTTCCGTTCAAACCGATCGTGCCGTCGAAGGGCCAGCTATCGCCGCATTGGCAGACGAACGCACGAAGACACTCTCGATCGCGGGGATCGATGACAACAAGGCCCTGGTGTAATCATCGGCCGGGTTGGAAAATACCTGATCGACCGGCCCGGCTTCGACGATCTGCCCGCGGTGAAACACCAGCACGCGATCCGCGATATGCTGGACGACGCCCAGATCGTGCGAGATGAAGAGCAGCGCGGTGCCGAGGCGCGCCTGCAGCTCGCTCAGCAGATCCAGCACCTGCGCCTGGATCGAAACATCCAGCGCCGACACCGGCTCGTCGCACACGATGATGTCCGGCTCCGCTGCCAGTGCACGTGCAATGGAGACTCGCTGCCGCTGGCCGCCCGACAGCGACCGCGGAGTGCGACCGAGATGACCGGCGTTCAGCCCGACCTGCTCGAGCAGCGCGACGATGCGGTCGCGCTTTGCGCGCGCATCGCCGGTCAGGTTTTCGGCAATCACATCAGCGACCCGGTAGCGCGGATCGAAACTGCTGAGGGCATCCTGCGGGATATATTGCAGCCTTGCGCGCAGCGCGCGCCGCTCGGCCTCCGCCACCCCGGACCAGCGCTGCCCGAGCAGGCGCACCTCGCCCTCATCCGGCGCGAGCAATCCGAGCACGATCTTGGCGCAGGTCGATTTGCCAGATCCGGATTCGCCGACGATGCCGACAACCTCGCCGGCCTTCATAGCAAAACTGACCCGATCCAGCGCCGGAAGCGGCGGCTCGCGGCCAGACGTCCGCCGCGATACGTATCGCTTCGATATGCCGTCCACCTGCAGCACCACGGCGTCATCCGATGGCTTGCGGGCCGGAAGCGGCTCGCGGACGATGATAGACCCGTTGGTGCTGCCGCCTTCGGCGCCGGCGACGTCAAACCGGGCGGAGGCGAGCAGATGTCCTTTTGAATCAGCGGATGGGATCGCAGCAAGAAGCTGGCGCGTATAGGGATGGCGCGGACGGCGCAAGACATCCGCCGTAGCTCCGCTGTCCACGATGCGGCCGTCGCGCATCACGATCACCCGATCGGCAATGCCAGCCACAACTGCGAGATCGTGGCTGATCAGCAGCAGTCCGGCGCCTTCCCGCACGCGCTCGGCCAATACGGCCAGTACCTGCGCCTGGACGGTGACATCCAGCGATGTGGTCGGTTCGTCTGCGATGATGAGATCCGGGTCGGCCGCAATGGCCGAGGCGATCAGCGCGCGCTGGCGCAAACCGCCGGAGAGCTGATGCGCATATTGCGCAGCCCGATGTTCGGGATCGGGAATGCCGACCTTGCGCAGCACATCGGTGACACGTGCGGCAACTGTTTGTCGCCCACGTAACGTCCGATGCGCGGAGAGCACCTCGCGGACTTCCTGCCCGATGGTGCGCAGCGGGTCCAGCGACACCAGCGCGTCCTGCATGACCAGGCCCGTGACCGTGCCGCGCAGCTTGCGCCAATCGGCTTCACGAAATTGCAGCGCATTGCGGCCCTTGATCAGGAAGCGATCAGCGTCGATCTCGGCCCCGTCACCAGACAGATTCAGCAGACTGCGCGCGGTGATGCTCTTGCCCGACCCGGACTCGCCGACCAAAGCCACGCATTCGCCGCGGCGGATCGTCAGGTCGAAGTTCCGGACGATCGGTGCGCCGCCATTGGCGCCGGCAAAGCCGATCGCGAGTCCCTCGATGTCGATCAGCAGATCATCGGGTTGTGGAATGACCAGATATGGTTTGTCCGTCATGCCAGCCGTCCTTCGAACCGTTTCTGGATGGCATTGCCGACCAGCGTGAAGGCGATCACCGTCAGCGTGATGGCGAGGCCGGGAAACACGCCGGGCCACCACGCCACGCGCAGCACGTCGCGGCTCTCCGCCAGCATCACGCCCCATTCCGGCGTCGGCGGCTGCGGGCCGAGGCCGAGAAAGCTGAGGCCCGACACCGCGAGGATCGTGTTGCCGATATAGACCGTCGCGATCACCGGCACTGCGACCAAGACATTCGGTAGCACATGGCGGATGAAGATCTGCCAGCGGCCGAGGCCATAGACGACCGCATGCGTCACAAAATCGGCATCGCGCACCAATTGCGTTTGGGCACGGATGACGCGACCGAATTTCGGAATGCCGGCAATGCCGACCGCGATGGCGATGTTGAGCATACCCTGCCCCAGAAACGTGACCACCAACATCGCCAGCAGCACGCCGGGGAACGACGACAGCACGTCGAACACGCGCGACGTCCCCTCATCGAGGAAACGGTTGCGCTGTCCGGCGAGAATGCCAAGCACGATGCCGAAGGCCAGGCTGATCGCCATGCCGCCGAGCCCGATCAGGAGCGAATAGCGCGTGCCGTGGATGGTCCGCGCGAACACGTCGCGGCCGAGCCGGTCGGTGCCGAACAGATGCTCCCAGCTCGGCGACTTCAGCCCCAGCGCATAATCGCCGATCAGCGGATCGAACTGGGTGAAGGCGCGTGGGAATGCCGCGGCCAGAAGCAGCACGAACAGAAACAGCAGCGAGATCGCAAGGCCCGGCGACAGCAATCGCGGCGCGATCACCGCCGCCGTCGTTACCGGTTCCACCGCACCGGGCGGGTTAACCTGCGGGTCGAGCGCGACGGACAAGTCCGCGAGCGGACGCGTTTGAATGTTCATTGCGCCCTCAGTCGCGGGTCGATCAGCAGATACAGGATGTCGAGCACGGTCGAGGCTGCGACATGGATAAAAGCGGCCAGCAGCACCACGGCCAGCACCACCGGCACGTCATGGGTCAGCACGGCGCCGAGCGTCACGGTGCCGAGACCCGGACGCCCGAAGACTTTCTCCGTGATCACGGCGCCGCCGAGCAGTCCGCCGATCAGCCAGCCACCCAGCGTCACCGCCGGCAGCAAGGCATGCCGCAGCACATGGCGCGCGCGGATCACGAGCTCGCCCACACCACGCGAGCGTACCGTGGTGACGAAGGGCTGATCGAGCGTCTTCTCCATCGCCTCACGCAGCACCTGCGCGAGGAGGCCCGCCGTCGGCAGTGCCAGTGTCAGTGACGGCAGCACAATCGACTGCCAGCCACTGGCCCCGGACACCGGAAACCAGCGCAGCGTGAACGAGAACGCCATCAGCAGCAGAATGCCGAGCCAGAACACCGGCGTCGATGCGAACACCAGTTCCAGAAAGGATGCGATCTGGCGCGAGATGCGACCACGCCCGGCTGTCAGCAGCGCGAGCCCGACTGCGATCACGATGGCCAGAAGCCCGCCGAGCAACGCAAGCTGCACGGTCGGCATCAGTTGTGATCCCACCACCTCGGTGACGGGCTGACGCAGCACATAGGACGTGCCGAAATCGCCCTGCAGGATGCGCAGAAGAAAATCCAGGTACTGCGCGGGCAGACTGCGATCGAGCCCCCACTCCGCCGCAATCGCCTCGCGCAGCCCTGGATATTCCAGATCGCCCGCCAGGATATCCTGGATGCGGCCCGGCAAGGCGTGCAGCGCCAAGAATGCCGCCGTCACACTCGCCCAGGCCACCACGAGGCTGGTGAGCAATCTGGAAATGATACGAGACCACATGATCTCGTCTACTTCGCCAGCCAGAAGTCATAGGCGCTCGACGGCGAGTCCAAACCCGCCTCGAAGCTCAGCCCGTTGACGTTGTTCTTCGCCGCCAGGAACCAGCTCGGAGCGAACATCGGCACGATGAAGGCCTGATCGACGCCGAGCTTCTGGATTTCATCTGTGAGAGCACGCTTCTTCGTCACATCGGTCGAACGCAGCGCTTCATCGATCAGACCCGTGATCTGAGGATCCGGATTGGCGATGTTGGAATACAGAAAGCCCTTGGAGCCGAGCATGTCCCACAACTCCCGCGCCGGATCCGACGGATTGTCGGTGTTCGGATAGATCGTCCAGTTGCCGTTGGCGTTGTTCTTGGCATATTCGCCGGCGGTGATGATGCGCAGGTTGAGATCGAAGCCGATATTCTTGCGCAGCGCGGCCTGGATGCCCTGGATCAGCACTTCGCGGTTATCGCGGACGTAAGGCTGCGGATAGCCGACGTCGATCTTCAGGCGTACGCCGTTCTTGGTGCGGAAGCCTTCGGCGTCGCGGCCGGTCCATCCGGCTTCGTCGAGCAGCTTGTTGGCGCTCGCAATATTGTTGCCCCACGCACCGACCAGCGCCTTGTTATAGGCCGGGTTGGCCGGGCCAATGATGGACCATGCACGCGGCACGGTGCCGAGATAGACCTGCTTGACCAGCGGCTCGAGATCGAAGCCGTCTCGCAGCGCGCGCCGGACCCGCACGTCATCCGCAGGCGGAATGGTGTAGTTGATGTTGAACGTGAACGACGTGCTGGCGCCGGACGGGCCGGTCAGCAATTTGAACTCGGCCTGATCCGCGAACAGCGCCACGTCTGTCGGCTGCACGCCTTCGATCAGATCGACCTGTCCCGACGTCAGCGCGCCGGCCCGCACCGCGGCCTCCGGCAGGAACCGCAGAGTCACGCGATCGAGATAGGCCGGGCCGGTATGCGCGGCATAACCCGGTCCCCACTTGTAATCCTTGTTGCGGACGAACACCGCCGACTGGCCGCGGCTGTAGCGCTCGAATACGAACGGCCCGCTGCCCGCCAGCAGCGGCCCGCCGCCGCACAGATCGCCCTTGGCAAGGGCCTTCGGCGAGATGATGCCCAGTTTGACGTTGGATGTTGACTCCAGAAATGTCGAATCCGGCTGCGTCAAAATGAGTTTGACGACATAGGGCGATACCACTTCGGCGCGATCGAAATATTGCAGCAGCGCGACTGCATTAGTGGCGTTTTCCGGCTTCTTGACGAAATCGTAATTCGCCTTCACCGCCGCCGCGTCGAACTTCTCGCCGTCGTGGAAGACGACGTCCTCGCGCAGTTTGTACGTATATTCCTTGCCGTCCGGCGAGATCGACCACTCAGTCGCCAGCCACGGCGCGAAGGTGCCATCGGTCTTCTTGCCGACCAGCGAGTCGATATAGTTGCGCGCCACGAAAAATGCGGCCTGCTGCGAGGCGCGATGCGGATCGAAGCAGCTCGGTTCGGTCGCAACGCCCCATGTGATGGCGCCACCGGAAACCGGCTTGCCCTCCTGCGCCTGCGCAAGCTGTCCGCCCAGCATGACCGACGCGATGACGATCGCAGTGCGTGGCGAAATACTAATCTTCCTCATTGGGGACCGTCCGTTGGTGTTTTTCACTACCAACCGCAGCAGCAACGTCTCGCATTTTCTGAAGTGATCGATGGCATGGAGTTGCCACTTCATCTGAGCGCTGCAACGCGGTAGCAATTTGTAGCGCGATCTAAATCTGCAATTCGCGCAAAGACAATGCACTTCACGCGATCTCACCGTCGCGACATTAAGTTTGAAAGATCATTCGCGATGCGATGCGATCAGTGGGCGAATGTCATACGCGCAAGCCCAAAGACAACTGGATCGCTCTCCGTCTCGCCCATCAGGAATGCTCCATGAGTGAACGCAAACTGCATCTCAACGTGAACCTGCTCCATTCCGGGGTCTATGCATCGGCCTGGCGGCTACCTGACAGCGATCCCGGCGCATTCTACGATGTGCAGCATTATGTGAATGTCGCGAAGATCGCCGAGCGCGGAAAATTCGACGCGATCTTTCTCGCCGACACGCCGGCCATCACCGACCGCATCGACCTGCGGCCGTTTCAATCCATGGAGCCGACCATCGTTCTGGCAAGCGTGGCTGCGGCGACCACGCATATCGGCCTGATCGCCACTGCATCTACGACCTATAACGAGCCATATAACATCGCGCGGCGCTTCGCGACGCTCGACCATGCGAGCGGTGGCCGCGTCGGCTGGAATGCAGTGACCACGGCGGACGCGTCTGCGAGCCGCAATTTCGGCCTCTCGCACGTGCTCGAACATGGCTTGCGCTATGAGCGCGCGAAGGAATTCGCCGAGGTCGTACACGCGCTATGGGACAGTTGGGAAGACGACGCCTTTGTCGGCGACAAGGCGACGGCGCGTTTCGTCGATACGTCGAAGGTCCACGCCATCGATCATCGCGGCACGCATTACACCGTGGCCGGTGCGTTGACCGTGCCGCGCTCGCCGCAGGGACGGCCGATCACCGTGCAGGCCGGCGGTTCAAGCGACGGCCGCGACCTCGCCGCGGCGCAGGCCGATGCGGTGTTCACGCTGTCGCAATCGATCGACGACGGCGTTGCCTATGCGCGTGATCTGCGGGCGCGGGCCGTCGCCTATGGCCGCCCGTCGGATTCCATCGTGATCCTGCCGGGCCTCGCGACCATCATCGGCAGCACCGAGGGCGAGGCGCAGCGACGGCAGGACGAGTTGTGGGACCTGGTGCCGATCCAGTACAGCCTGTCGCGACTGGCAGGAACCCTGCATGTCCCGCCTGAGATCCTCGAACTCGACAAGCCATTGCCGGACATTCCACTGCCGGCCAATGCCAACCAGACGATGTTCAAGGGCACCGTCGCTATGGCCCGCAAGGATAATCTCACGGTGCGGCAACTGCTCAAAGCGCTGGGCGGCGGGGTCGGCCATCGCATCATCGTCGGAACGCCCGAGGCGATCGCCGACGATATCGAGGCCTGGTTCAGGGCCGGTGCCGCCGATGGCTTCAACCTGATGCCTGACGTACTCCCGACAGGCCTGGCCGTGTTCGTCGACGAAGTCGTCCCCCTGCTGCAAAAGCGCGGCATCTTCCGCCGCGACTACGAGGGCACCACGCTGCGCGACCACTTCGGATTGGAACGTCCGCCCAGCCGCTATGCCAAGCGTCCCGCAGCGGCCGTCACGGCGTGATATCACCACAAGTGAATACTCCCGTCGCGATCGACGGGAGCAGTCATGGTTGCGCTAACCTGCCCTATGGCGCGTGGAACACCAGCGCCCGCAGCTCGATGCTCTCGCGCGGCGGCGCATCAGCAGGCGCAGTCGGATCCGCAAAGGCCGTATGCGGAGCGAAACGTGCGACGCCGTCTTTGGTCGAATCGTAGCACTTCAGCAGCAATATCTCGTCGGGCGTCATATCCGGTACGTAGTACCAGCGATGCTGCGGATTGAATTTTACCGCATAGGTTTCACCGACCCGGTGCTGATAGACCAGATCCGATCCCACCAGTTCGTCAAAGCGAACGGTGCGCGCATCGGCAACCGCCAGCGGTGAATCCTTCAGCGGACCGCGGATCGGACGCCACAGATTGATGATCTGCACGCGCCCCTTGAGCAATTCTTCCGCATCCTCCGGGAGCAGATCGCGGACACGTTGCGGACCCGATTTGTCGGTGTGATCGACATGCACCCGAGCGACTGGCTGGCGCGGGCCTTCGCCGCGGTCATTGACGCCATCGACGCGCTTGCGCACGGTATGATCGAAGATGAAGACGCGGCTCGCGCCGGTGATGTCTTTGAGCAGCTTCTCGGCTTCGGGATAGTAGACGTCCTTGACGTTCTCGTCATCGTAGAAATCGGACACCGCGCTGTGCTGGTGCGCCACCGCAAAGCCGTGTTCATCGAGCGACCACTGATCGATGCTCGGTCGCGCATCATGGATCGCAACCGCATGCGGCTCCGGCTCCGCAGTGGAGCGCGGCTCGCCGGCCGGAGGATCGAATGTGTAGGTACGAGGGCGGCCATTGATCGGTGCCAGGTAGTTCAGATCCGCGGTGACGAATGCACCGGCCGTGATCTTCTCGTTGAGCAGTCCCATGATGGTTCTCCCGATTGACATGGGCTCATCACACATTTCATGCGGCCCATTTGGTTCAATCTGATCCCGGAGACCCACCGCGCCAATGGGGCGTCTCAAATAAGAACGTCATTTCCCGTCAGCGTGAAAACGGATGATGTGATTTCAGCATCGGTATCGATTGAAGATGTTTAATGTTGTGATCACGATCATCGTGAACAACGTTCGGCGTCGGTGCTTCTCCGCACCCGGAACATCGCTTGCATCTGCAAGCATTTACGCCTCGTGACCGGCGCTCCGAAAGAAGGATTGGAAGCCGTTCGGCCCAACTTTGGAATTCCCAAGCGCGCTGCGTGGAGCGTTAATGAGTGTCTTCAGGAGTCGAATTGATGCCACATCCGCCACTTCTCGCCGTCGCCATCGCAGGTGCTCACGCGCTTGCGACGGCCGTCGAGACCTATCACGCTGCCCATCAGCCCAAGCCTGACATGTCCCGGAATGCTGCAGCAGCGACGCCAGCCCAGCAACTCGATCGTGCCCTGCAGGCGCTCCGCCTCGATACAGTCAGAGACAACGCGTCAGCCATGTAGACAGGAGAAGGGACCAAGGCATGTATCTCGGAAAGATGATCGTTTTGGTACTGGGACACGCGACGTTCCTCAGCCTGTTCGTGTGGTGGTTTGGCTAAGCGGGGCTCTCGCCTTCCGGCAAGACCGCTTCGCGGTGTCAACTCAACCGCGCGAGGTCTTCAGCAAAGCTGCCTTCCCCCTCACCCGTGGAAAGACTTGCTCGGCAAAACGCTGCATCTCGCTCTCCAATGGCTGGAATTGCAGCATGAATAACTCGATGCCGGCGGCATGGAACTCGCGGATACGGGCAGCGACCGTATCGTAGCTTCCCACCAGACCCGCAGCGGTCCCGCCATTGGTGCCGACCCGCGGTGACTTCTGCATCGTCTGCATCATCACGACCTTGGGATCGGTATTGGCCCGCTGAATGGCCTTCATCGGCGCGTCCTGCGCGGCGAGCGCCAGCAGACGCTGATGTGCCTGTTCGGCTTCTGCGTCAGTCTCACGCGCGATCACGAAGGCCGACAGGCCGAAACGCAGCGGTGCGCCGGCGCGCGGTCGTGCCGCGACATTGGCGATCAGCGCTGCCACATCGGCCAGCGGCTGGCCGTTGATAAACCAGACATCGCCATGCGCTGCCACCAGATCGCGCGCCGGCTCGGACTCGCCGCCGACATAGATCGCAGGCCGCGCGCGGTACAGGTCCTTCGGCCGCAGCGCGTAGTCTCGGATGTCGAAATTTTCGCCCTTGTGCGTCAGCCGCTCCCCGCTCGTCAGCTGCGCAACGATCGAGATCCATTCCTTGCCATAGGCGTAGCGATCGTCATGTTCGGCAAAGCCGATACCGGCCTTCTCCAGCTCGGGCTTGTTCCAGGCATTGACCAGATTGAGCGCAAAGCGGCCGCGGCTGATATTCTCAATCTGCAGTGCCATCTTGGCCAGTACGACCGGATGGAAGAGATAGGGCTTGATCGCCGCGATGATCTCGATCCGGCTGGTCAGCGCAGCCAGTGCCGCTGCAGAGCTCCAGGTCTCGAGTTGATCGAGATCCTCCTGATGCGGATTGATGGTGTGCTGCGCGATCAGGGTCGAATCGTAACCCAGTGCCTCGGCCTGCAGGACCAGCGCCTTGTTGCGCTCCCACGACGCATCATACGGCTCTTCGGGATCCCGATGCGACGCCCGTGGCCCATGCACCGGTGCCCAGACGCCAAATCGAAGAGGATTCGTGCTCATTGTCTTCCTCATATTCACGTCGCTCTCGCTATAAGACGACCCGCACACAACAATGCAAGCACCGCCATGCACTCATGACATCGGCGGCAAAATAGCGCGGATCGAACGAGAAACTTCTTCTTCGCATGACGCATAGCACCACAAGAAAATTCCACTGCGCTTCGGGCCGATCAAATTTCAAGGCAACACGCAGCTTCATTTTCCAAAAACAAGCACTGCAAAAGATCGTTCACCTCTCAATCGCGTCGCTCGGATATCAAACTGATCTAATATCGCATGGAGAATGGTTTCGCCGAAGAAACTGAAGACGCTGCGCTTTTCGTTGCTCTATCATCGCCGCTGAATTTCAGAACTGCAGCAATGGATGGCAGGGTGAGCAACGTCGACTACGTCATTCAACAGGAGTATCGCGCGCCCGCAACGCCGGCACCCACGCGCCACGCTTCCGCCATTGCCAAACCCGGCCTGAAGCCAAATCTGATCGTCCTGTCCTGGATCGCGCCCGTTATTCTTATCGTTGTTTGGGAGGCATTGGCGCAGGCCGGTTGGCTGTCGCCGCAAGTGCTTCCTGCCCCCTCAAAGGTGCTACGCACGGCGTGGAAGCTGACTTTGTCGGGCTCTCTGCTGAACGATCTCGGCGTCAGCCTGCTGCGTGCGGCCGCGGGCTTTGCAATCGGCGGCAGCATCGGCTTCATTCTCGGCACGCTGGTGGGCTTCTCGCGCATCGCCGAAGCATTGATCGATCGCAGCGTGCAGATGATCCGCGCGATCCCGTTCCTCGCCCTCGTGCCCCTCGTCATCGTCTGGTTCGGCGTCGGCGAAGGACAGAAGATCTTTCTGGTCTCGCTCGGCGTCGCCTTCCCGATCTATATCAACACCACGCTCGGCATTCGGCAGATCGATCCGAAGCTGATCGAGCTCGGCCGCGTCCAGGGGCTGTCCACGTTGCAATTGATCCGGCGCATCATCCTGCCCGGTGCGCTGCCGTCGATCCTCACCGGTGTCCGCTATTCGCTGGCGACGGCATGGCTGGCGCTTGTGGTGGCCGAGACCGTCGGCGCGCAATCAGGCCTCGGGTTCCTCGCCATGGACGCCCGCGAGTTCCTGCGCACCGACGTGATCGTGCTGACCATCGTGATCTACGCGCTGATCGGCGTTGCCGCCGACTCCATCGCCCGGCTGCTCGAACGCAAATTGCTCGCCTGGCATCCGAACTACGGCAAGGGCGCACGATCATGAGCCCGACATCCGTGACATCTAGCGAAACCGCCGTCACCGTGAGCGGCCTGACGCGCGCCTATGGCCCGCGGGTGGTGATCGATAGGCTGGATCTCCGCATCGGGCGCGGTGAATTCGTCGCACTTCTCGGTGAGAGCGGCTGCGGCAAGACGACGTTGCTGCGCGCCCTCGCCGGCCTCGACCCGATCCAGGGCGGACATATCGATGCGCCGGGACGACCTGCCGTGGTGTTTCAGGAACATCGCCTGCTGCCCTGGGACACGCTCTGGCAGAATGTCTCGCTCGGCCTTCCTGGCGCGGATCCGCGCAAGCGTGCCGCCGCCGCGCTAGTTGAGGTCGGTCTCGGCGATCGGCTGGACGACTGGCCGCGTAATCTGTCCGGCGGACAGGCGCAGCGCGTCGCCCTCGCCCGCGCGCTGGTGCAGGAGCCCCGGTTGCTATTGCTCGACGAACCCTTCGCAGCACTGGACGCGCTGACGCGGATTCGCATGCATGTGCTGGTCAAGGAGCTTGTGGCCCGCCACCAGCCCGGCGTTCTTCTCGTTACACATGACGTCGATGAAGCAATTGCTCTGGCCGATCGAATTCTGGTGATGCGCAACGGCGCGATCGCGTCCGAGCACCGCGCCCACACTCACGGCGGGCCGGCTGCATCCCGCGATCAACTGCTTCGCGAACTCGGCGTCACCACCAATCTCCAGGTCGCCTGATTCCACCTCACAGGAAGTTTTCTCATGTCAAAACCGTTCTTCACATCGTCACGCCGGGATTTTCTCAGTCTCGCGATGGCTGGTGTCAGCGCCTATGCCGGCATTCATCTCGCCAGCCATGACGACGCCATCGCGCAAAGCACCGGGCGAAAGACCGACAAGGTCCGTCTCACCTGGGGTTATCACGGTCTCACGCTGATCGCGAAGGAACGCGGCGAGTTCGAGAAGGCACTCGCCCAGCATGACATCAAGGTGGAATGGCTCGGCCCATTCCCGAACCACGCGCCGACCTTACAGGCAGTGACCGGTGACAGTGCTGATTTTGGCTTTGGCGGCAGCACCACACCCGCGCTGGCGGCGATTATCGCCGGCTCGCCGCTCGTCTTCACCCAATTCGTGCTCTACGAGCCGCGCACGACGGCGATCATCGCCAAGGATGATTCCGGCATCAACAAGGTCGAGGATCTGGTCGGCAAGTCGGTCGCGGTCAACCGCTCCGGGCTTGGCGAGTTCCTGCTCATCGCCGCGCTCGAGAAACACAAGGTCGACCGCTCCAAGGTGAAATTCGTCTATCTCAACCCGCCGGACGCAGCGCCGGCGCTCGCATCCGGCAAAGTGGATGCCTGGTCGATGTGGTCGCCGGGCGTCGACATCGCGCGGCTGGACTACAAGGCTCACGACGTTTTCCTTGAGGGACGCGACCTGCCGTTCCAGATCGAC
Organism: Tardiphaga sp. 20_F10_N6_6; assembly: GCF_052076045.1. Taxonomy (NCBI): domain Bacteria; kingdom Pseudomonadati; phylum Pseudomonadota; class Alphaproteobacteria; order Hyphomicrobiales; family Nitrobacteraceae; genus Tardiphaga; species Tardiphaga sp. 20_F10_N6_6. Next base: position 5,829,083 of record NZ_CP197239.1, on the reverse strand, counting down.
TTCTCCTCTTACGTGACGGCGCGCAAATTCGCGAAGGACAATCCGGCCATCCTGCGGGCGCTCAACGCGGCCTACGAGAAGGAAGCGCAGTGGGTCAACAAGAACACCACCGACGCCGAGCATCTCATCCAGAAGGTCGCGAAATATGACGACCGGATTCGAGACCAGTTCAACGAGCGCAAACGCAACTACACGCTCATCCCCGTGTCGGACAAGAAATTCGTCGGAGAACTGCAAACCGCAGCGAACTGGCTGACCGAGCGCAAGGTCCTGCCCGAGTCTGTCACCGTCTCGGATCATCTGGCCAGTCTTTAAGCCTCTGTCGCCGCTCGATCCTCCCACCGGAACCGCCGAGAAGGAATCCCATGAACAAGCCCACATCGCAGCACTCGTTCGACGTGTCGCAGCCGATCCGGATCGGCTCGTCCGACTTGCAACAGTTGTTTGATCACATCGCGCAGGGCGAGGCAGAGCGCGAGCACGACCGTGTTCTGCCCTACGACATCATCGAGCTGATCCGCCGATCGCGGATCGGCGCGCTCCGCATTCCCAAAGCCGACGGCGGCGGCGGCAGTACCGTGCGAGAACTGCTCACTGCCGTAATCAGGCTGGCGGAAGCCGACGCCAATGTCGCGCATATCCTGCGCAATCACTATAGCGTGGTCGAGCGTCTGCTGGCCTCGCCGCCAAGCGCGCAGAATCGCAAGTGGCGCGACGACGTCGCGGCCGGCGCCATCATTGGCCTCGCCACCACCGAGCTGGGCAGCTCGCAGGTGGGAGACATCGCTCCCGCCACCACCGTCACGCCGGATGGCGACGGCTACCGCCTGAACGGCACCAAATATTACAGCACCGGCACGCTCTATGCGGACTACGTGCTGGTGCGCGTCGCGGACGGCAATGAAGCACTCGCGACCACGATCATTCCGGTCAAGCGCGAAGGCATCGAACTGGTCGACGACTGGGATGGTTCGGGCCAGCGCCTGACCGGAAGCGGCACCACGCATTTCCGCAACGTCCGGGTCGAAGCGGCCGAGCTCATTTTCGATCAACCCAATATCGGTTATGGGGCCGCCTATCAGAACACGTTCGCGCAACTCTATCTGACGGCTATCAATGCCGGCATCGCTGCAGCCATCCTGCGTGACGCCAGCGACCTGGTCAGGCGGCGCGCGCGCAGTTTCTATTACGCGCCCACCCTTCGCCCGCGCGAGGACCCGATCCTGCAGCAGACTATTGGCCAGATCGCAAGCAATGCGTTCGCGGCAGAAGCGACCGTGCTGGCCGCCGCCGACGCGCTTGACGTATCGAGCAAGGCCCCTGATCGGGAAGATACCAAGCCGGCGCTGGATGCCGCCCTCGCATCGTCCAAAGCCAAGATCGTCGTCGACGAACTGGCTATCCGCAGCGGCAGCCTGCTGTTCGATGCCGGCGGCGCATCCGCGACCAAGAAGTCCGACAACCTCGACCGCCACTGGCGCAATGCGCGAACGCTGTCGTCGCACAACCCGGTGACCTACAAGGCGCAGGCGATCGGTGCGTATGAGGTCAACGGCACGCCGCTGCCGGCCAAGGGCTTCTTCTAGGCAATCCGGAACGCTGCGCCGTCGTAGCGAGCGCGATACATTCACTTCATTCCCAACCTGGACACATCATGAAAGCTGCATCTCGATTTCTTATTTTCTCCCTTTCGGTGCTTGCACTGTCGTTACCCGCCCTGCAGGCCAACGCCGCAGACAAGCCGCTCAAGGTCGGCGTTTCGGCAGGGCCCTATGGTGACATTCTTCGCGAGGCCGCGCGGCTTTCCGAGAAAGAGGGACTGAAGGCGGAGATCATCGAGTTCAGCGACTGGAACCAGCCCAATGCAGCGCTGCAGGCAGGCGACATCGACCTCAACAACTTCCAGCACCGCTTCTATCTCGCCAATCAATCGAAGGCGCGCGGTTACAAGCTCTCCGCCCTCGATGAATCGATCCTGGTGCCGGCCGGCGTCTTCTCCAAGAAATACACCAAGGCCTCCGACATTCCCGACGGGGCCAAGATCGCCATCCCCAACGACCCGACCAATGCAGCACGCGCATTGTTGCTGTTTCAGACAGCCGGACTGCTCAAATTGAAGACCGATACCGGCCTCTCGGCGAGCATTCTCGATGTGACTGAAAATCCGAAGAAGCTGCAGATCGTTGAAATCGACGCGGCCCAGTTGCCGCGGTCTCTCGATGACGTGGCAGCCGCCTTTGTGTCATCCAACTACGCCTATCTCGCTGGCCTGGATCTCAACAAGGCGCTTGCGGCCGAGACCAGCGTCGTCGAAGCCAAGCCATATTATACCCTCGTCTTCGCCGCACGTGACGATCGCAAGGACGATCCGCAGATCAAGAAATTCATCTCGATCTATCGTTCGCAGCCGGTGAAGGATTTCATCCGCACCAAGTTCAACGGCTCGATCCTCGCCGCCTGGTAATCCCAACGGGATGGCAGCTCGGGTGTTCTCCCTGACGCGATGTGGCATGGCCCGACCACGGGCCGCGCCAGTTGGATAGCGACAGCGTGCCAGCGCGGCGGCTATCCAACCATCATCGCGGGCTGATCTTGCTGCGCACCGATGCCTGCGTCACGAAACTGTTGGGCGGTACGTCTTCGGTCAACCAGACATTGCCGCCTATGGTGGAGCCGCTTCCGACCACGATGCGTCCCAGAATGGTCGCGCCCGCATAGATGATGACATCGTCCTCGATGATCGGATGGCGCGCATTGCCCTTGATGGCCTTGCCCTCGTGATCGGTGGGGAAGTGCCGGGCTCCAAGCGTTACCGCCTGATAGATTCGGACGCGATCGCCGACGATGGCAGTTTCGCCGATCACCACGCCGGTGCCATGGTCGATGAAGATGCTGGCGCCAAGACGCGCGCCCGGGTGAATGTCGATTCCCGTTGCGCTATGCGCCAACTCGGCGATCAACCGCGCCACCATCGTTGCCCCGAGATTGTAAAGCAGGTGCGCGACGCGGTGATGGATGATCGCCACCATGCCGGGATAGCCAATCAGGATTTCGGGGAAGCTCGTTGCAGCAGGATCTCCCACGAAGGCGGCCCTGAGATCGCTGACCAGCCTGCCTCGGATTTCCGGCAGCCGGGCGGCGAAGTCGCGCGTCAACGTAACGGCATCCTCGAAATGTCGCTCGGTCGGCGCGCCGTCGGAAACGAAAGTCTGCCCGCGGTAGACTTGCTCGAGCAAGCCATCCAGCGCAGCGCCCAGTTTGCCTTCGACAAACGCATCGATGCTTTCGGTGCCGAAATCGGAGCGGCCGTAATGCCGGGGAAACAATACCTCGGTGAGGCTCTTGAGCACGTCCCCGAGGGCTTCGCGCGACGGCGCCCGTCTGTTCGGCCCACGCTGCCAGATATTGTGGGCAACATCGCGGGACTCGCGCAGCCCGGCAACGATCGTACCCAGGTCCCAGAGTGGCGCTGGACCGTCCCGATCTGTGTCTTGCTTGACGTCCTCGGCAACCCTCGACATCGCGGCTCCCCTGTTGCGATCTCACGCAGCTGCAACTGTGACTCATGAGCCTGGGACAAGGAATTCCAAAAGTGCAGCATTTTCGATACGTCCATCCTTCCTCCTCACGCGCCGACCTCACATCACGTGCCCTTCGCTTCCGATACGATCGCAATCAGGCACTGAACCAGCGTGCGCGCAGCTTCCAAGGCTGTGCAAGCTGCACGGCGGAACGATTTTACCGTGATCGGATGGCTGCTGCCGTCGCCAAACAGCCGTTCATTCGCCGCACATGGCTGCGCGCAGCATCGTCGTCATTGAGGTGCCGATAAATTTGGATAGCCATTTCATTGACGAATGAACGCCGACGTCGGATATTCCTGACACAGATTATGCACTTCGGAATGCCTGCATGACCGCATATGAGACAACAGTAGTGAGCCAGTTGCGCAAGCGCGTAACCCGCCGCTGCGTGTCCGCGGCCACCGGCGCGTGTTGTTGATTCCAGCGTAACGACTCACACCGAACATTCCATCACTCATTGATAGGATCGCTGCCTCGGCGGCGAACAGAACGCGCATGTCCAATGCCTATGTCATCGAAGTCTTCCATCGCACTGCCGGAATCGTCGTCGCGGAAGAGCGCGGATTTCGTTTCTTTTCATCAGAACCTGCCTTCGACACGCTTGAAGGCGACCATTTCGGATCGGCCCGGGCAGCGGAACGCGCAGCGAAGGCACTTATGGACCAGCGAAGTCACAGGGCTAGCCAATCCCGTATCGCCACGGCCCGCTGAGTTTGAGACTGTCCTCGCCCGACCAGAATGACAATCAGCGTCGAACGAACAAAATTGCCCGGCGCAGACGGCATGGAGAATATTACTCCACGCCGGAACGCCCCGACGTGCTGATCATCATTATTTCCGGCGCGCGCTTGCGTAGACCAGATTTATCGCCTTGTTATCTGCAAATGGCGCGTTGGAGAACGATGATGCGTGAACTATCGGCGGAAGCCCGGTTGCATAACCGTGCGCGCGCGTCGTCGAACCGCACAGCGGTGCGCCTGCACACGGCCGCCGTTTACGGCGCATTTGCGTTGATCGCAGCCATCGTGTTCGGCGCGACATCGGTGCGCCCATTTTGACAACGGCACGGGACGGTGAGCCGTACGCAAACATGCGGTCCCATCGTCAGAGGACATCATGAGCGATCGTTCGGAGTTTCTTTGGTACATCCCGAATGACGTGAAGGCAGGTCACCGCGGCGATGTCGTCGATCCAAACCACAACAGCGTCGAGACGCTTGCCGACCAGGCGCAAGCGCTGGAACGTCATGGGTGGCAAGGCGCGCTGATCGGAACCGGCTGGGGAAGACCGGACACATTCACTGTCGCGTCAGTGCTGGCGGCCCGAACGACGCGTTTCGAGCCGCTGATAGCCATCCGTCCCGGCTATTGGCAGCCGGCGCATTTTGCATCTGCCGCAGCCACACTGGATCAATTGAGCGGTGGCCGGGTTCGCATCAATATCGTCTCCGGCAAGGACAATCTGGCAGCTTACGGGGATGACGAAGCCGACTCGTCGCAGCGATATGCGCGCACCAAGGAATTCATGCGCATCGTCCGGCGGCTATGGACCGAAGAAAACGTCACCTATTCCGGCGCGCATTTTTGCGTTTCAGACTCGACCGCGGCGCCGCGCATACTCCAGCGCGGCAATCGCCGACATCCGAAGCTGTATTTCGGCGGGGCGTCGGACGCGGCCGAGCATGTCGCCGCAACCGAAGCCGATGTCCAGCTGTTCTGGGGCGAACCGCTCGGTGACGTCAAACAGCGCATCGAACGGCTCAAGACCTTGAGTCAGCGCCTCGATCGGGACCTCCCGCCTTTGGAGTTTGGACTCAGGATCACGACGCTTGTCCGCGAGAGCTCGGCCGAAGCCTGGGCTGTGGCGGAAGCCAAGGTTGCCGATATGGCGAAGAAAGCTGGCGCGGGCTGGAACGACCACGGCCCAGCCATCGCAATCGGCCAACGGCGACTGCTCGACCTCCAGGCCCGCGGCGACGTCCTCGATGACAATCTCTATACGGCACCAGGAAAATTCGGAGCAGCCGGCGCCGGCACCACCTGGCTGGTCGGTTCGGCATCCGAAGTGGCCAGTTCGCTGCAGAAATACCGCGATCTCGGAATCAAGTATTTCATCCTGTCCGACACGCCCTATCTGGCGGAGATCGAGCGGCAAGGCAAAATACTCCTGCCTTTGCTTCGAGATTGATTTGCACGGCATCATCCGTCCTGATCCGGATTGGCACCATCATTCTCTGTCCTGTTCGAACCAGCCTGTGCTACCTCGATCTTGCGCTCGATACGTCTGAAGAAGACGCGCATTATATAATTGATATCATTATATAATTTATGGGAACTCCTTTAGGCTCAATCGTGCCGAGGTCCGCTTTGCGGCCCAGTCCCGCTTCCAGAAGGACGACGTAACCCGTCCGGAATGCAGCGCCGGCTTCCGCCGGATCGCTTTCGTCCGACGAGGTAACCAAGCGGATATCGCTGCCCCGTTCGCGATACTCTGGCGCGCAAATTTAATTGCGGCGGCCTGCCGTAAGTGATTGAATTTTCAGCAACTCGACTCAACTAATGATGGAGATACTTTCGCCAGCGAGGTTACTGCCATGCTTGCCGAGAAGTTTTTTCTGGTGCTCGAGACAATCAGAAGTCACGCCTCCGATGATAAGCCATCCGGTGCTAGATCATCTCCAGTCGTGACCGGTCCCGTACCGCCGACCCCGGTCAAACCGCCGAGCGAAAAGCAAACTAGGGCCGCCAACTGAGGCAGCGTTTCGCTTTTCACGAATGTGGGCGTTAGCACCATTCGAACAGCCCTGAGTCCCGCTGCTCCCGATCGATCCGGAAATTGCCGTCGTAATTTACCGCGTCATTCCATCGCCATCTTGGGCATGTCTTGCTAGTGTCATAAAACATGATGCGTGCTTCCGATGGAGTTACCATTGAACGCCCAGCAGCCAATCGTGCCCGATTCTGCTGGCGCAGCAATTGCTGTACGACCGGGTGAACAGGCGGAAATCGAACTTAAGCTGCTGGCGCCGCAAGGTATCCTCGAAAAACTGCGCGAGATCCCCGTCATCGTGCAGCATGCGCGCAATCGCGGCGTGGTCCGCCGGTTGGAGACAATTTATTACGACACACCGGAGGGGGCGCTGTTTCAACGCGGCATGTCGCTGCGCGTGCGACGCAGCGGCAAGCATTTCATTCAGACATTGAAGCTTCTGCCCGACATCGGGCGGCCGTTGGCGCGACGACAGTGGGAAACATCGGTTGACGGTATGACTCCCGATCTGGCGCGGCTTCCTGTCGCCGAGATCGGCGATCCGCTGACGACACTTACGCCCGATGCGCTCGTGCCAGCGTTTGCAACAAGAGTTCGCCGGCATGCACGGCAGCTCGATCTGCCTGATGCGTCAGTTGAAGTCGCCTTCGACGTGGGGACTATCGAGGCCGGTACGCGTCAAGAAGTCCTGTCCGAGATCGAGCTCGAATTGAAGAGCGGCAACGCCGGCGCGCTGTTTGATCTCGGAACGCAGTTGCTCGATGCCGCGCCGCTGCAGGTCGGCACACGGAGCAAGGCAGAACGCGGTTATGCGCTGGCGTTCAATGTCATGCAACCGGCAGTGAAAGCCGAACCTGTCAACATCACTGCCGAGCGCGCAGTTGACGACGTCATTGCGCTGCTGGGAGGCGCCTGCTGGCATCATCTCCTGCGCAATCATGCGGTGGCAAAGGCGGGATCCGACCCCGAAGGCGTGCACCAGATGCGCATCGCTTTGCGCCGTTTGCGCACGATCTGTGCGCTGTTCCGGCGCGAGATCCCATCGCCCTCGTTCGAGGCGATCAACAGCGAAGCGAGATGGCTGATGCGACAGCTCGGCCGAACCCGCGATTGGGACGTTTTCGCCACCACGACCACTTCTCGCGTGGCGACGACCACGCCGGAGGTCGACTTCGGCGGCTTGCGCGAGGCAATCGAGCGGCAGCGCAAGTCGAGCTATGGCAGCCTGCAGGCGGTTCTCGACGATCCGCGCTACAGCCGTTTTCTGCTTTCGCTCGGGCACTGGGTCGAGCGCCGCCGCTGGCGCAACGATATCGACAGCGATGCGCTGGCTGTCCTGTCGCAGCCGATGCCGGCGCTCGCCGACAAAATTCTGGCGCGACAGCAGCGGAAGGTGCGCAAGCGTGGCACGCACTTCCGGCAGCTCGACACCGCTGCACGGCACAGTCTCAGGATCCAGCTCAAGAGGCTGCGCTATGCGGCGGAATTCTTCTTGCCACTTTACGCCGGCCATGCGTCCGCCAAGCGTTACGTGGCTCGGCTTGCCAAGCTCCAGAAGAGTCTGGGACGCGTGTGCGACATCGCAAGTATCCGCGGATTGCTCCGTTCGGTCAGGCAGGACGATCAGGCCGCGCTTCACCTCGCCATCGGCACCGTGACCGGCTGGCAGGTGCGCGACGAGATTGTGGCCGCGAAAACGCTGCGCAAGAAATGGCGGCGCTTCAGGGCGACGCCGGCATTCTGGGGCCGGTAGAGTTCGTCGCGCTCATCTACGGGCGTGACAGCGCGCACCTCAATGATCGAGAAGCACTACGCCCGTTGGATTTCTGATGGCCTGGAAGAGTTAATCGCGCGATCTGTAGTTCCACTCCTTCCTCGAGATGAGGCATGATGCATCTTTTACGAAGGGCAGCGATTGCGGCCACAGCGTGCCACCTAAAGCAATGCCGCTCATGAAATATTGAATGAAGCAATATCGATGGTATAGGCAGTTCCGATCAACTCGGTGTAATTGCCGCATCTCGCGCCGGTGCCGCACGACCGTTGGTTATCCGCACTCGATGCCATATCAGCAGTAAGGCTTGCAAAGCTGTGGTGATGCCAGCTGTATCCCGCATTGTTTGTTGATTTTATTAGATTTTACGATTTCTTCCGGATCAACCCCACCGTTCGCCCCAACCGCACTTTGCGCGCGCTCGATCAGGCCGCATACTTTCGCCTGTCCTGGGATTGTACCAAGCGCCCTTGTCCGCCGGACCACGCCACTCGAATTCTGGAGCATCCAGCATAGGTGGGAATGAGCTTGGCCAATCCCAAAAGTCCGATCGTCTGTTACGTCGGCGATGAAAGCGCCATGCATTCCAACAGGTGCTATGGACTGTTTCTCAGCACTAGCTTCCGGTTAATGTCGTGCTGATTAACAACGGGGTTGCACAGGATGATCGATCCAGGTCGGAAGTGTTGTGTAGGCAGCCTGTAATCCGATCGCGAGCACAACGACGATTACAACCAGCAGGATGATGCCTAGCACTTGCTCCAGATCGAAATCCTTCCGGCACAAGCGACCCAATCGGTTGTATAGGCCGCAGGCCAAGCGGGCTTGAGAGTGAACTACGCACGATCACTCAGGAACTCGGGGCCTCGTTTTAAAATGAGGGATGGGTTCTGCGGATAGTGACCAAGGCATCCGGAAGTGGCTGAGCGCCTTCATCGGCTGCAAGAGTAATACGATCGACCTTGCTGAGGAACACAAACGATATTTCAGCCGTGGGCCCCAAATCTTTCAAGGCGGCATAAAACGTTGCAGCCTCGCACGCGCTTGCGCCTCGCACACTGATAACCGATGTCTGCCTGAAAATTCGCTGACCGTCGCACGTCACCCTACCGAGATCCTCTCGAAACTCAGAAAGAAGACATATGCCTTTCGCGACCTCAACAGAACTCGCATCGAACGCTAACGTCGGATGTCCGTCAATCTCTACGGCAAACAACAGTCGATCACTGAAAGGATCGGTCACGAGAATATTCCTTTCCCGATAATAGTTAGTGACAGCTTCCATAAATTGTATTCTGATACTGTTCGCAAAAACCCACTCTTAAAGGGGAATATTTTCAAAAGCCGAGCGCACATATCCGTCGTGACGCTTAATCCAGACGATTATTTACGCCGCGAGGTACCGTGATGAAGGCTGTTAACAGCACAAGTCGATCGTGCATCTCGCGTCAATCGGCCTTTCCGTGAATCGAATCCAGCTTATCTTGTCAATCCCATCTCCTTAACAAGAACATAAAATCAATTTCTACAATCTAAACCGAGACCCGAGCCAGACGCATGGGCAAGACAGAGACGACACCAACCGAAATTATCCGCATGATCTCTGCTGAAGCTACCCGACTCATCGGCCCGTGGCCCAGCAACCTGGATATATTTGTATTTCGCGTGGATGACAGCTGGGAATGCCTGATAACACCGACCAATAATCCAACCGAAGCTAAATTCCGAGATGTGGCGTTGCAGATCGGCCTTTCACTCGAACGCAGTTTTAAGCTCAGGGTATGAAACCTATTTTTGCGGCCTCGTATTCTCCTTACCAACTCGAAATCCTCTTGCGAAATTGACACGACGTTGGGGCAACTAAGCCTCAGCACAGCGATTTCGACCTGCTGCCTTTCCCATACTTTTGCAAGCAGGCTGTTATCCCGAGAGCTATCAGTTCGGTGTCTAGATTACCGGGAATTATCGCGAGCCCCAACAGCCCGGGCGTCGGGCAAAAGTAGATCTTCTTTCCTCGTTGAGTTTGTAGTCGACGCATACTCTTCGATAACTCTCCGAGAAGCGAATGCCGTTCCTGTCTCGGTCGCTATCGTTCTCACAGCTTTCGCGACGAACGCCTTGACCGATGAAGTGTGTATTTCGAACAGGCGATAAAACGCAACAGATAGCGCACCACAGAGCAGCATGAAGGACACGAAGCGAACGAGAGAGAACAACGTAAACTCGCTTGGGCCACTACTGAAGATAACGTTCAGCACCACCAAAATTGGATAGTGTGTTGCATATAGCGAAAAACTATACTTCGCGCCGTTTGCGAGTGGGTGCAGCTGCCTTGGCATAGATGCACCTGAGAGGGTCAGCCCCACGATGCTGCCTGCGACAATCAGGCCGGTTGCCAGCTGGCTTGCCGCCCATTTCGGCGCCGCCCCCCCTACATAGAGCAGCCAGGCTCCAACGAGACCTACGCAGAATAAGAACAGCCAACTCACGGCAGGCGCCCTAATGGCGTAAACGGCGGCGCCGAGGCACCATATCAAAAAGTAGAAGATGAATTTGGCTCCGATATGCGCCCCCGCCGGGTCATGTCTTTCTGCATACCAAAACAAGGCAAGAATGCCGATGATCAAAAATGTAAAACTGGGACGAGACCAAACGACGACAAGAGCAAAGATCAGAACATAGTACCAGAATTCGTTGGAGAGGCTCCACAATGCCAGATTTCCGGCAAACTCCGAGCATCCGATCGTCTGAAGAAAGGCGACATTACATACAGCCGTCGTTGCCCCCGCGCTTGCAGAGAACAGCCTCCCTGCATCATATAGGTCGTGGCGCGTCGCAACGAATTCCTGCCAGTTCGGCAAATGTCTCGCCAAACTATATGCGCAGATGGACGTCACAAGTGCAGGCATTAACACCACATAGAGGCGAGCACCTCTCGCGGCGAAGTAATCAATCGCATTGAGCTGCCCCCACCTTGCTCTGACGATCGCTGGTCCGCCCACGAGATAGCCACTCAAAACGAAGAAGACGATGACAGCGGCCATGCCATGCGCGCTGAGGGGCAGTACAAGAGAGTAGAGATAGCTGACGGGAGAGCCATCTCCCGGGTCCGGAGACCTTTCCAGAAACATCAATTGGTAGGAGTGGAACGCAACCACCTCGATTGCAGCCATCGTACGGGCGAGATCTAGCCATGTGGGCAGATTCGCCGGTGTCACGGCGTTGGTACGAAACCCAATCCAACCCTCATCCATGAGCTCGAGATCCTGCAAAGCGTCAGTCTGCAATTGGCACGTCATCGACCTGTGTGAACCAGCTAAACGCAGGCAGCGCCCTTAGACTTGACAACTCTCAATACGCTGGCGTTCGAAGAGAGCGCTCCTAACCTGCCCCCACCCAATTCGATCTTAAAGCTCGGCCCAGCGCCGCTCCTGGCGGCATTTGGAGGTGCTGAGCGTTCCTGGGGAAATCGCCCCCGAATTTGACACCCATCAACTTTGACCCATGCGCGTCTCGCATGATCACGGCGACAGAACCCGCGTCTTCTCCAATCAGGAGAGGCCGTCGCGTCGTCCTGAATTCGGAGAATGCACATGACACGATACGGTCAGCTCCTCGGAGTCCTCTTGCCAAGCATTTGGCGCCAAAAGGGCATTGTCGTCAGCTCCATCGTTGTCGTCTCACTCCTGACCCTCATGGCCTACGCAACGATCGGTGAAAGATATGAGTCCTACACTCTGCTGCGTGTCGGCCAGGGCATCAAAGACCGGTCGTCAGGCGCAAGCGTGAATCCGTTCGCCGAGGGCGCCGACCTGTCTATCCGAATCGATTCGCTCGCTCGACTTGTTACGACTGACCACGTTGTCCGGGAAGCAGCGTCCAGCACCGGCTTTGATCGCTTCAACAAAGGCCGAGACAACAGTCTAATGGCGTCCATGAGCAAGACGATCGGGTCTATCGATCTTTCGCGGCTGCTGCCGAAGAGCGTAGCCGATGCATTAGCGAGTTGGTCGAAGCCGGCTGACACGAACGAGGCCAGCGATCAGGCGCCAAGTAAAGAGGCGACACTGGTCGCTTCGCTCCGTGATCTGATTACCGCGAAGCAGGAGGGGCGGTCAGACCTGCTGCGCATTTCCTTTCGCTATCCCGACGCTGCTGTTGCCACACGCTTTTTAACTGAACTGGCAAATGCCCTCGTTGCGGTTCAGGCCGATCTCGTCCAGACACCTGGCGCCGATATCTTCTTTGAAGATCAAACGAGACGGCTGCAGTTGGAAGCTGAAAAGTCGGCGACCGAACTCCAGAATTTCTCGGTCGGAGCGGCGATATACTCTGTTGCAGAGCAACGCGCACTGCTCCTCAAGCGGGCAAACGAGCTGAGTACGTTAATCTCAACGACCCGTGCGCAGATCCAGGATCGAAAGGGCCAAAAGCAGTCCATCGTTGATCAGCTCCTGATACTGAAGCCGGTTCAACAATCGAAAACGGTCACTGGTATCGTCAATAGCCTGGGTGCGCGTGATTATCCAGTAACGCCAAATGCTGCCGGGACACCTCAGAACTTTGAGGAAACCCCTCCATTGTTGCTGATCAAAGTGTATCAGGACGCCGTCGCCACTCTCTTCAAGGTCAACACCGATCTGAACGGATCCATGAAGCTTGAGAGCCTCCTTGCTGACGAGCTCGAACATGTGAATGCCGAGCTCGCGTCATTGTCGTCCAAGGAATCCCAGTATGACCAGCTCAAGCGCGCGTTGGTCCGTGCCTCCACGGCCGCCGATCACTACGGCGCACGAGTCATCGAGGAAAAGATCAATCTCGACATCGCCAAGAAAACTCAGTTGTCGAGCGTGCGTGTAATCCAGGCTGCCGATCGCCCTCTCCGGCCGATCTTTCCGCAGAGATTTCACTTTGTCCTGCTGGCACTGTTTGGAGGCGTGATTGCGGGATCCGCAATCATCATCATGAAGGAATTGAGCCGCCTGCGCCAAGATCAGTACGAGCTTGAAGAGCGCGAGCTCGCAATGAACGAAATCGGCATCCGATCGGTTCGCGAGTACAAGGCAGCGTTGAAAGCCGCACAAGCGGCTGAATGAGCTGCGCTATTGCGTGACTAATTTGTCACTGTGTTTTGAAACTGAGTATACATGGACGGATTATGGATCAACTCTGTTTTGATAATGATGATGACGTTCATTCGGACCCGTCTCGTTTAGACGCAGGATCAGCGCGCCCTCAGTCGCCAATGGTCACAATCGCCATTCCGACATTTAATCGCGCAAGGCATCTGCGCCATTGCATCAAGTCGGCGCTCGCTCAGACTTACGACAATTTCGAAGTTCTAGTCTCCAACAATGCATCAACGGACACAACGCACGAGGTGCTGAACGAGTTTTCAGACGAGAGGCTTCGTATTGTCCAGCAGCAGAGCAATATTGGACTGCTGCCGAATTGGAATGCTTGTCTCGCCAATGCAAAGGGCGATTACGTCGTTTTTCTCTCCGACGACGATCGTGTGTCGCCATTTATGATTCAGAAAGCTATGGACGTTGTCCGTAAACGACCCGGCCTGCCGATAGTCGTTACGCTAAGCAATTTGCATTCTGAAGCTGTTGGCAAGACGTTCGCGGCTCGCGGGAGCCGAAAGTTGTCGACGGGAATCTGGCCAGGAACGGCAGTATTGGATGAGTTCCTGCAGAACAACATTACTGTCACCATGTGCAGCGTTCTGCTGCGTGCCGATTACGTTCGGGCAAATGGAGGATTTCCTCTGGAGTGTCCTCATATGGCTGATATCGCAGCCTGGGCACCACTTCTATTTCTAGGCGAAGCTGGGCTGGTGAACGAGCCGTGCGCGACCTTCTCCTATCATGGCAACTCCGAGACGTCCCGATTGAGTCCGGAGGAGCTGCTATTGGACGGACGGCATATGGAGGAAATGATTTCTGACCTTGCCGTGAAGTATGTCGGAGACTCCGAGCAACAGCGTCTTCTGCAGCTCAATGCCCGTCGGTGTTTTGCACAACGAGGCTTGACCGTTCTCTCCGATTATCGATCAAGCGGCGGGAAGATGGACCGATTTATCACCTTACTTTGGAAATTCCGCAGTTATCTGACATCCGCCGGACCAAAAGTCGGCTTACGTTTCTTCGCACTCGTCCTCTGCCCTCCTTTCATTGCAGACTATTTGCGCCAGCGGCGTCGGGGCGCGTCAGAGCAGTTGGTGTGAAAATGCCTGCTTGTCGGCACCCGTTTCACCCATGGACGGCATTTTTTCGAGGCCAGAATAGCACTCAACATTCTTCTGGATATCAGCGAAAATCGGTGACTGCAGCTGCTGGAACGCTTCTGCTTGCATTCAATGTTAGCGCCAACGCTTTTGACGGTTCCGCCCCTCCGGCATCTGATTCAACGCAACTCCTCACGATCGCGACACCGCATTCCGCTCTGGCGCAGCCTTATCGGCTGGCAGCTTATTCAGCGGACCTGGCTTCACGGCGAATTGGAATACCGCGATTCAAACCGGAGCGAGAGGTCACAATTGATACACCACTAGTAGACGCTACGGTTCAAAACACTCCGGGTTACAGCGATCAGTATCCTGCAGGCGTCCCGAAGACGTTTGCCTGGTGTGGTGGATCTTACAGGCCGCCTAACAACCGTACGCCACCACCGGACTTCACCGCTGTGACCGGCTGGGGGCAAATCTATCCCGCGATAGGCGCAGCCGAATACTCCACACTCGATCCGGTCATTGAGGTCGCCAATTCACGCACCTATGTCCACCTCAAAGGACGGAATGGTTGGGTATTGGTCCAAAGTCAGGCGCGCATACAGCTCGCCGGTGCGCATTTCGTCTCCGACTTTTCCAAGAATGCGGCGATCCGGATGGAGATTCGTCAAAGCCCAGGCGGCGGCGCGATGATTGGCGCGCCACCGCCCGGCTACAACAGCCATTTCTGGCTCGTCACGCGCGGCACCTATCCAGCCTCTAGCGTTGACGGGGTCTACGTACAAATGGATATGCGATCGGCTGATCCCGCACTGAACGTCGTCGCTAACGTCGGGGCCGATTGGTGGCGCAACGCAACAGCCGCATTCGAAGACGGCTTCGGAAACAATCCCGGAGCCGGAATGAGCAACTGGCTCACCCTTTCGACGCAGTGGTCGACGCTACGCTTCTACTCGACCAGCAACGACGACCTGTGGGCCGATCCACCGCCTCCCTTACTATCCACGCGGCCACCCTACATGCCTACGAAAACGAAGCGGCGCGACATCGCGAGGATACCTTGTTCCCTCAGTCGCGAAACCCAACCGCAATAGCTATCTTGAAAGGCGTACTGGAAACTGCACGCCGCGACACAGTGCCGCGATTACACTGACGTTCGCATTCAATAGCAGATGCGTTCTCTAAATGTATTATGTAGTTAGCTACTACTCGATCAGTGTATCGCCGCTGCTGCCCATTACGCGGTGCAACACGAACACATTGAAAACAAAATGTGTTGCCACGGTTCGCTACACTATTATTGATTCGTCAATGCACGATTTATTGGCGACTGCACAACTACTACGCATAAGCTACGAATCGTTTCAAACGACAAGAGCCTTCATCACATCAATCCTCATCGGCCGACATCCGGGACAGATGCAAGTTCGGTGGGCACTCGGCAAAACTCCAGTTTCGCGTCGCCCGCATGTTTCGTACGGGTACAATCTCGAGACAGTCAAAATCCCATTTTCTTTGCCGAGATGGATGCTCTTCACAGGTATTTCTTTTGAAGTCGGGCGCACCAAGCAGCGACAACCGGGGACATAGGATGGCAATTTCTGTTTCGGATATCATAGCTCAGAACACGATCGGTTATAGTGAGGGTAAACCAGTTGGCGTGCCGGCGAGCTACGCATGGTACAACGGTTTGTATAGGCCAGTTGGCTATAGCGGTCCGCCATCCGACTTCACGTCGGTAACTGGATGGGGGCAAGTCTATCAGAAGGCCGGTGCCCCGGCGTATTCGAATCCAAATGCCACCATCGATGTCGCCAACGCCAAGACTTATGTGCACCTGAAGGCCACAGGTGAGTGGGTTCTGGTTCAGAATCAGGCCAATAACCAGATTGCGGGCGCGCATTTCGTTGCCGATTTCAGCGGCAACTCGGCGATCGCCATGAAGATCGGGTCCCAGACCGCGGGGAGCGCCACAATGGCGACGCCCCCGGCCGGATATAACGACCATTTCTGGCCCAGCGCGCGCGGTATCTATGCAGCAGGGGCGGTTGATGCCGTCTATGTGCAGATGGATATGAAGGTCAGCGATCCCAATCTGCAACTGATCGCCAATGTTGGCGCCGATTGGTGGCGCACCCCCTCGGTCGGCTACGCCAACGGAATGACCAATAATCCCGGGGCAGGCATGAGCAACTGGGTCGAGCTGTCGACTCAGTGGACCACGCTCGGGTTCTATTCCTCAACGACAGCTCAATTTCAGGCAGACCTGCCACCACCGCTTGAAGGAGTGGTTACGGAAGTTCCAAAGCCTACCATTACGCTCTTCAGCGCCGATAGCGGCGTCGTCGGCGACGGCATTACGAACGCATCTGTCTTGAAGTTGACGGGGACCGCTCAGGCGGGACTCGCTGTCAACGTCTTTGACGGATCCCAGCTTCTCGGGACCACCAAGGCTGATGCGTCCGGTGCATGGACGTTTACGACGGCGCAGCTTACCAGCACGTCGCACAGCTTCACTGCAAAGGCCATCAGTGCCTCAGGAAGCACGAGCATCGCATCGACAACCCTCACTGTTCAGGTCGATACGATTGCCCCCACTGCACCGAAGCTTCTCTCGTTCTCTCCCGACACGGGCGTCGTCGGAGACGGCAAGACCGACGCCACTGTCATTAAGCTGACCGGCACAGCGGAGGCTGGCAGCGCCGTCAAGGTGTTCGATGGGGCGACCCAGATCGGGACCGTGAGGACCGATTCGCAGGGATCATGGAGTTTGGTAACGGGGCCACTGTCGACGGCCACTCACACTTTTTCAGCTACGGCCACCGATGTCGCCGGCAACTCAAGTACAGCGTCATCGCCGCTCAACGTCAGGGTCGATGGAGGCGGGACTTCTACGCCCCCGGTCACGGGTGAGAATCTTTTGGTCAACGGATCGTTCGAGGCATCAGCCGTGAAATCCAGCTGGTTTGCTGGATTCAGTACGATTCCGGGATGGTCGGCCGTCAGCGGTGGCACGATCGAACTTTGGAACAATTTGAACGGCGTAAAAGCGACCAATGGCGTGAACTTTGGAGAGCTCGATTATCTCGGCGCCGATGACGGGCTCTACCAGAACGTGTTGACTATCCAGGGCCAGAGTTACGACCTCTCACTCGACGCGCGCAGTCGGCCTGGCTTTACGGGGGCAACCTGCTCCATGGAAATTCTCTGGAACGACACCGTGGTCGCGCGCGTACCACCAGGAAGTAGCTGGCAGACCTATAATTTTACGGTGACCGGCACAGGTGGGTCTGACCGTCTGACCATTCGTGAGGTCGCAGGCCAAGGCGGTGACGGCTTGGGCGCACTTTATGACAATGTGAGTTTGGTGGCCAAGCAGCCGATAACATCCGCGTCACAGGCCAGTCTGGCTCAGGCATCACGTGCCGTCGACCTTATCAATCAATATTCCGCAACAAGTGCTGTCAATTCAGATTACGGGACCAGCCCCTTGGCGAACGCGGCCGACTCCCTCACCACTCTCTCACAGACGTTAGCGCAATCGCAGCAGCACACCTGACAACATCAATCTTAGGGGGCGCCGCTCCAGATGCGCGCCCCTCGAGGAGCCTTTTCTCACTCCTCACGGAGCGTGATTTTGCGACTGGAAATTTCTAACGATCGTGTTGTGTCGACCAACTAATTCAAGAACAGCCGGTCCATGGGCGAGAACAATACTCGTGGATCTCGCTCGCATCTCCTCGCAGCAGCGCTGGATTTCACGAGTCAGCGCCTTATCGGCTTCAGCATAGAATTCCGCGAAAGACGGCCACTCATCTGGCCAGCGACTTGCGATCCGTGGCGTATTGAGAAACGGAAACTCGGCCGATTTCGGTGAAGCCGTATACCACGGCCCCACATTTGGCAACGTCTCACCATGCGCCGCCTGCAAATTGGAGCGGATACCCAGCGTCAACGACCCAACATCGACCGGCTCTTCATCGGCAGATAGCAATTCGAGCCCAGCGTTATAACAGACCCCAAAACGCATAACCGCTTCGTCGAACGAGGTGCACAGATACTCCAAATGGGAATGCACGAATCTCAGACGCTGATACGGACGGCTGGCCTCCTCTGCCTGCGTCAGACCGCTCGCGATTCTCTGAAACTCCCATGCATCTTCGCAGACCGTCTCAAATTGCAATAACGCTTCTACAATTTCCCTGAGCTTATCATGTGCCACGGCGATCGGATTTCTCGCGAATTCCGGCAACGAGCTGAGGTAGGGTGCATCGGCGACGCTCAGGCTAACCTTGGCATCATCTATGATCCGATCGAGCAAGCCTGCTGCGATCTGCGAGGCGGCAGCTTCTGCTTCAACAATGGTCATTGGCGCCGGCTATCTCAGGCTAAACAGATTGCCAGTCGGTGTGCGCACGAACCGGCGTCCAGGGTCTACGTACCGCTTCCCTTTAGCATGTTCGCACGCCGGCGCCACCAGTGTTCAATCCGGTGCGATTTGGATAGCCGAATAATAACGGCAAACCGACAGCCTATGACTGCGTGAGAGCGCATCGCATACCGCGTCTCTCTCAGGTCGCTCGCTGATGCCACTTCCATGCAGAGCCGACGATGGTCGAAAGGTCGGAATACCTGGGCTGGAAGCCCAGAACTGCCTTGGCGCGCCCCGGATTTGCAACCAGAACCGGCGGATCGCCATTCCGCCGAGGCTTGATGACGAACGGCGTCTCCCTATTCGTCTCACGCCGAATTTGACCGATAATCTCCTTGACGGAGTATCCCCTTCCCGTTCCCAGATTGAAGCATCCACCGGCCCCACCCGCGCGAAGATGCTTCAAGGCAAGGACATGAGCCTGCGCCAGATCCGTAACGTGAATATAGTCACGTATGGCTGTGCCATCGGGAGTCGCATAGTCGTCTCCGAAAATCGCAAAATCATCCAGCTTGCCCTGCGTCGCCAGAATAGCGCGCGGGATTAGATGCGTCTCGGGGGAATGGTCTTCGCCAATCTCTCCGCCAATATCCGCACCACTCGCGTTAAAGTATCGCAGGCAGATTGTCGCCAGGCCATAAGCTCCACCGAAATCCGCCAACATGTCCTCGACGATCCGCTTGGTTCTCCCATATGGATTGATCGGCTGCAGGACTTCACTCTCTTCAATCAAATCCTTATCGACGCATCCATAGACAGCGCCGCTGCTCGAGAACACCAATGTCTTGCACGACGCATCGCGCATGGCACGCAACAGACTCACCGTGCCTTCAACATTATTTCTGTAGTATTTTTCCGGATCACTGACGGATTCGCCGACGAGGCTCGAGGCGGCGAAGTGAAACACCGCCACGGCGCGATATTTCTCAATCGTCTCCGCCAAGCGTCGCTGATCGTGAATATCGCCTTCGATCAATGGGCCCCACTTGACCGATGATCGATGTCCCGTCGACAGATTGTCATAGCAAATTGCACGATAGCCGGCTTCTGCAAGACCCTTGCAGCAATGCGACCCTATATACCCAGCGCCGCCCACGACCACTACATTCGGCGTCTCACTCATCATCCACCCCACACGCAGCGCTCGGCCTCACATACGGACCACCACGTTCAGCCGTTACAATCTTCACGGTTCGACATCTCGGGCGAGCTAGAGAAATTCTTTTTCGTCGGTCTCCCGACTGATGTATCGCGCCCTTTTCCTTACACTCGCCTGCGCGTCGGAACGGCTTCCATGCATCACCGACGCCCGGCCCGCATAGGCAAAGTACAGGGCCATCGATGTAAAATTATCGAGAAGGTTCTCCGAGAAGAAATAGATACAGAGAACGACAAACAGAACTCGCGTCGCTCCAACCGGAAGTGATCGGTAAACGTGGATCAGAAATGGAACGAAGATAGCGAGATTGATCAAACCGTACTCTACCAGAATGCGCAGATAGTCGTTATGCGCAACGAGCGCGGCATAGGTGACAAGCGCCGTTTGCCCCGATCCGTAACCGAATAGAAAAACACCGGTCCCCTGGCTCGAATACACATTCCAGATATCCGTCCAATGTATCAGACGAAAGAATGCCGAAAGATCTGTGGAACCCGTCATGGTGACAAGCTGCTTGTAGGACATTGACGCAATCGCGCTCGGATCCATGCTGAATACCAGCATCAAGTTGTCGAACGTCGCAATTCCGCGATCTAGGGCGCCAACCGACAGCGCGACAGCACCGCCTATGCCAACGGCAATAAGAGCAACGATAGAACTGCTCCGGATCGGCATGACGATCCACAAGCAGGATGCCACTGCTGTCGCGACGGCTGCCCCCAGCTTGTTCATGACGATAGCATTGATGAACTGGAACAGAATGACCCGGTTGCCGTAGAGCTGCGTTACCGCAAACAGAAGCGCAGAAAAATACAGAACACCGGTATTCGCGTTCGGAAAATATGAGAAGACTTCACTCGCAAAGCTCTCATTCTCGTAAACCTTGCTGCTCCCTTTGGTCAGCAAGAAAAGTATCGGTACAATGCCGAGCGCAACAATGCAGCGCAACTCGATCGGTTTCATCTTGCCACCGGTTGCGCGTCCCGCAGCATAGAACACATAGATTGACAGATACTTGAGAGCATCCGTCATCGACGCAACCTGCAGATTGTAGATGACACTTAACGTCGTCGTCACCAGCGCGACGAGCAGATATCCCTTCGCCGCGCCGTCTTCCCGCTTCGACTGCATAATGATCTGAATTGAATATGCGATGATCGCGAGGCTGACGGCGTTTCCCACGGCATTGAAGACTTGCGCTCCCAGAAAGTGATAAAGAAATGCGCAAAGATTGACGATCAACAAGCCGATGCAGAACATCGAGAAGTAAGACGATTTCGGTACCGCAACAGTGGGTCGGCCTTCGATCGCAAATTCGCTCATCGACGGCCACTCATATCGGTGATCGCTTCCTCAGCCTTTGCCCTCATCACCGCAACCTCCGACACCACCATCGATGGTCGTCGCTTCTGCCGGCGCCCAATTGGAGGTCTGACGATGAGGTCATCCTTGTCCTTCTGCGGACGCGTTGTCGATCTGTCCGGGTGGGACGCTCCCATCACGGCATCATAAATTTCGAGCGTCTTCGAAGCGATATCATTCCAGTCATAACGGCGCGTACTCTCGTGTCGAATCGTCTCGCGCTCGGCCGCTCCCATCCGAACCGCAGTGAGAGCAGCCATCTTCGATCTGAGTTCTTCGCAATCGCCAACCGGAAAGATATTGGCTGGATCCGTCACAACTTCGCAGTTTGACGGAATGTCACTAACCAACACCGGAAGCCCATAACTCAAGGCTTCGAGTAGGACGATTGGTAATCCTTCATGCGACGACGGCAATACGAAAAGTCCCGCATGCGCATAGAGCTGACGCAACGTCTCGCCGCTTTGGTATCCGGCCATCACAACGTTGTCCTGGCCTTGCGCCTCGATCACAAGCCGATCTGCGTATTCGTTCTTGTGATCGATCCGCCCAACGATAACGAGCTTCCATCCATCCGATTTCAGTCCCTCGAACGCCCGCAAGAGATCGATCTGCCGCTTCTCGGGGACCAGCCGCCCAACCGTCAAGACATACCGCCCCGCTTCGAGACCCAGCGCGTTGATCTTGTCTGTGTTCAGCGGAAGCTCGGAAAATACGACCCCATTTGGTATGACATCGCACGTCTTTTCATACTTCTCCTCGATGAGCTGACCGATGCTGCGACTGACAGCTATCCGCTTATGCGCGTATCGCATTCCGAATGCCTCGCCGGTCCGCAGAATCGTCCGCGCAGCCCAGCCCCATTTCTCTCGATTGTAGTCCTCGCCATGATGCGTCACGACCACGCGCAAGCCAAATAGTCGCAGCAACGGCGTCACGATCGCCGGGCCGATTCCGTGAATATGCACGACGCTCGGTCGCTTAATCCCGGCGACGAGCGCACAGATCAGCGAGTGCAGCAGCGTTTCGAGATACACACTGCGAACAGTCCAGAGGCGAAGGATCCTCACTCCGCGCCAAGCATCGCCTTCCTGCGCGTCCACATATGGCGATCGCACGCAGGCCGTTACACCCTGTCCGAGCTTCGCAAGCCTCGGTGCGAGATTCTCGACATGGTTCTCGATCCCGCCCTGAACGTCCGGGAAGCCACGAAACCCGAACGTGTAGACCTCTCCCTTACCCATGACGCCACTCCCCGCTCTTAGTTGTTGATGAATGACTTCAGTGGGTAATGTTGGTCAGTTGTTATGCGCCCCTTGACCAGCTTGGCCTTGACGGTCTTGTCCAGGAATGACGGTCGCTCGACATGCGGCGACGGCCGCGCATCCGAATAGTCGATATAACTGTCGAAGCAAATCTTCTTGCCCATCGACACCTTGGCTTTGTTTTTCAGAACCCACATCAATGGCTCCTGCTTTGGCAGTTGCGGCACGATCCGGGATCGCATCGCTGTCCGTGCGGTGGTCACCATCCAGCAGTTCTGTGCGCATCCAGCGACCTTGCCGAGCGTTTTTCGGGCGGTGTCGCTGTTGGCGATCTCATCCCACGACTGCTTTGCAAGATTTCCCATCGGAAGATCGGACCGGACGTTGCAAGCCCAGACATCCGACCACGGATCGATGAACGCAAAATCCTTTCCGGCGCTGCAGGGAATGAGCCTGTCGTGACCGAGAATCTTCTCGATCAAACCGAGATTCAGATAGGCGCGGAACCAGTTCTTCGGCTTGTTGCTTTTCAACAGCGCCTCGACGAGCCCCTCGACCTTGCGCGCGACGCTGCGTCGATCATAAAAATAGTTGTCGTTCTTGTAGAACTGCCAGGCGTTATGGAGCGTCGAGGTTGCGAGTTCGTAGCCTTCCTTGCGGGCGAATTCGTAGACATCGACCAGCTGATCGACATTCTCGTCCTGGATCACCATCGCAAAGCCAAGATCCGTGCCGCCCGCCTCCTTCAACATCCGGAGGCCGGCGACCTTCGTCGCATAGCCGCCCTTCTCACCCCGGATCGTATCGCTCGTTACTTGGTCACCTTCGACGGAGAAACGAACCTTGATGTTCGGATACTTCTTGATAATCGGAACCAGGCGTTCGGGATGCAGGCCATTCGACGAAATCTCGAGGACCCGCGCTTTCGGATAAAGTAGGTCCGCGATCTCGGCGAGATCTTTGCGAAGTGTTGGCTCGCCACCCGACACATTGAGGTTGTCGAAGCCAGGCGGCAGTTTCGACAATGTCTCGAGTGATATCTCTTCCCGCGGATCGGTCGGGTTCTGCCAAATATAGCACATCTGGCACTTGGAATTGCAGCGGAACGTCGAAATGATAGTGAGATCCATTTTATACTCCGACTCTGTTCTGTTCCTTCAGGGGATTCACGACGCTTTGGTAGAGCGCGAGCAGCGCCGCCCCATGGGCTTGAAGCGAGTATTCGGCTTCGACGACCTTCCTGGCCTCAGCACCAAGCCGCCCACGGAGGTCACGGTCCGCGAGCAGCAGTCGAATTTTGCTCGATAGGTCGTGAACGTCCTTCGAGGCAAACAGCAGCCCGGTCAATCCGTCTCTGACCAACTCGGGAATTCCACCAATTCGCGATGCAAGAACGGTTTTTCCGTGCGCCATCGCCTCCAGGATCGAGAGGGGGCTGTTTTCGTGCCACTCCGAAGGCACCACAACGACGGCGGCTCCGCGAATGATACTCGTCAGATCTGCACCAGCCAGATGTCCCTTGAACTCGGCGTCTGGAAATTGCGTCCGGAGCTCAGATAACAGAGGCCCGGTCCCGGCCACCACAAGCCGCCAAGTGGCACTGTCTGCGGCATGTGCTTTCAGCAGGGTGGCCACACCTTTTTCCGACGAAAGTCGCCCGAGATAGAGGACATAGCCGCTATCTTCACGAGATACCTGGATCGCAGAGGCGTCGATACCGTTGGGAATATGCGTGACTTTCGCGTCTCCAAACCGGCGTGCGACGGCGTCACGCATGAATCGACTGGGCGCGATGAATTGACTGACACGTTGATAACTTTGCGCCACCGCGTGATAGCGCGCTTCCGCCCAAAGTAACGCACTTCGCCCCAGCGACCCGTCCGCACATCGTTTACGCAAAATCGATTCGAAACGTCCGCTGGTGCAGTCTGTGCAGACTGCGCCATTCGACAGTTGCGTGTAGACCGGGCAAATCGGCTTGTAGTCGTGCAGCGTCAGGACGACTGGCGTATGAAGCCGCGCAGCGGCATTGATGATCGACGGCGTCAGCTGATGGTAGATGTTGTGGCAATGTAAAAGGTTGGGATTCTCGTCGCGTATGAGCGCGGAAATATTACTTACGGCTTCCTGAGACCGAACGAAGGAGATCGCCGCTTTTATTTTGCTGCTTCTCGACCCCGCCTTGTAGCTCTTCTCGGAAACGAAGTAAGATTCGTATTTCGACGGGCGATTGCGACTGTCGCGCATGGAGAACTCCATGACGTCGATACCGCGCCCCTTCATCCAGTTCATTTCGTCGAACATAACGGCCTCTGAGCCGCCATTCCGGAAGAAGAATTTATTCGCGACAAGGATCTTTTCGACCTGATCCGCAGCGCAACTCAGTGTCGGCCGTTGAATATCGGTGCCCCCGTCCGCGCTACGTTCGGCCTGCGACGGCCTTAGCATCACGATGTTCTCGTTGCGGAACGCGCTACTGGCGGGCATGCGTAATGACCTCGTCTTTATGGGTTGAAGCCATCTCTCAGACGTCTCTCAAACGACCCATGAACGAAGCGTATGCGTAGGTACGACAGTGATATTGACGGGCGTCAACTCCGCTTAGCGCAGCGCAATAGAGTCTCTCTCAACGACATCCGCCTGAACTTCTCCTCTATTTCGGCGCCAGAATTGGACCGGATCATTACTGCGGCTCGAGCGCGACATGGTAGCAGCGGTGCCGCGCGGCGCGAGGGGACCAATGGAAGAGCACCTCGAGCCAACAGCAGCAAAGCCTGACGGCGGTCTTATAGCTCTCGTCATGATGCTCAGATTTCAGGGGCTGAGCATTGACCCGGAGCGCATTCGACATCAGTTCGGCCACAAGCTCATCGGCGTGGCTGAGATGCTCCGTTGCGCCAAGGATCTCGGCCTAAAGGCGCGCATTGTGCGCAGCAGTTGGGTGCGGCTGTCCAAGGTGCCAATGCCGGCCCTGGCGCTTCTCAAGGACGGTCAGTTCCTCCTGCTCGGCAAGGTCGAGCCCGAGAGGGTCATTGTCCTGCAGCCGGGTCGATCGCAGCCGACAATGATGACGCCATCCGAGCTGACAACCGTATGGGACGGCCCGCTTCTCTTGATGACGAAACGGGCAACCCTTTCAGATCTGGCTCGGCGGTTCGACCTCACCTGGTTCATCGCGGCAATCTACAAGTACCGCTGGCTGTTGAGCGAAGTTCTCCTTGCTTCGTTCTTTCTCCAGCTATTTGCGCTGGTCTCTCCGCTCTTTTTCCAGGTTGTGGTCGACAAGGTTCTTGTTCATCGCAGTATGAGCACCCTCGACGTGCTCGCGATTGGCCTGATTGCCATCGCTTTGTTCGAGACCGTCCTTTCGATTCTTCGGACCTATCTCCTGTCTCACACCACCAACCGCATCGACGTAGAGCTTGGCGCCCGGTTGTTCCGACATCTACTGGCGCTTCCGATCGGCTATTTCCAGACCCGGCGCGTCGGCGACTCCGTGGCGCGCGTCCGTGAGCTGGAGAACATCCGGACTTTTCTCACCAGTTCGTCTTTGACCGTTGCCATCGACCTGTTCTTCACGATCATCTTCATTGGCGTTCTGTTTGTCTATTCGCCCCTACTCACCTGGATCGTCGTCGCCGCGTTTCCCATTTATGTCGTCATCTCTGCGGTTGCGACGCCGCTATTCCAGTACCGGCTCGATGAAAAATTCAGGCGCGGTGCCGAGAACCAGGCATTTCTGGTCGAAAGTGTCACTGCCATCGAGACATTGAAAGCAATGGCGGTCGAGCCCCAGATGCAGCGGCGCTGGGAGGAGCAGCTGGCAGCCTATGTGTCTGCCAGCTTTCGCGTCCTCAGTCTGGGCAATTTCACCAGCCAGTTCATTCAGTTCATTAGCAAAATCGTGAGTGCGCTGATTCTATACTTTGGCGCCAAACTGGTCATCAGTGGTGACCTGACCGTTGGCGAACTGGTGGCCTTCAATCTACTCGCGGGCCGTGTCAACGCACCAATTCTCAGACTGGCCCAACTCTGGCAGGACTTTCAGCAAACACGCCTCTCGGTTGCCCGGCTTGGTGACATCCTGAATACCGCTCCAGAGCCAGCCTATATGCCCAGTCGGATGTCGCTTGCGGCCATCAGAGGGGACGTCCGCTTTGAACATGTAACGTTCCGTTATCGCATCGATGGACCGGAAATCCTCTACAACATCAACATCCATTGTCCTGCTGGACAGGTTATTGGAGTGGTTGGCCCATCCGGGTCGGGCAAGAGCACGCTCGCGAAACTGGTTCAGCGCCTCTATGTCCCCGAAACAGGCCGGGTGCTGGTCGACGGCGTCGACATCGCACAGGTCGATCCAAGTTGGCTTCGTCGACAGATTGGCGTTGTCCTGCAGGATAGTGTTCTGCTTAACGCCTCCATTCGCGAAAACATCGCTTTGGTTGATCCAGCGACACCTGCGGGAAAAGTTGTCGAAGCTGCCGCTCTCGCGGGCGCCCATGACTTTATCATCGAGCTTCCGGAAGGCTACGATACTGTCGTCGGCGAGCGGGGCAACACATTGTCGGGCGGCCAGCGCCAACGCGTCGCCATCGCGCGCGCGCTCATAACTGATCCCCGTATTCTAATCTTCGATGAGGCTACAAGCGCGCTCGACTACGAAAGCGAACGGATTGTCCAAAAGAATATGGCGCAGATCGCCAAGGGGCGTACAGTATTCATTATTGCTCATCGCCTTTCCGCCCTCCGCATGGCCGATCGCATCATTACGATCGAGAATGGACGGCTGGTCGAGGACGGCACCCATCAGGAGCTCATAAAAGCCGGCGGGCGCTATGCCAAGCTTTATCGTTTACAGGCGGGGTTTCATGACCCGGCTTGATCCCTGTCTCGACGCATTGCCAGATTATTCTGTACTCGGGATTCGAATTTTCCCAAGAACGAGAGACGCGGTTTGACCGTACTTGAGACCACATCCTTGCACAGCAGCGACGATCCTGGCTTCTTTGCCCTGGAGATGCTGTTACGCTTGGCCGGATTAGAGGTCGACGTTGCCCTGCTGCGTAGCATCAGCAACAACGGTCCCATCGATGTTGCAAGCATCCTAGCTTACGCACGGAAGGCCGAGCTGTCCGCACGATGTATCGAGACAAGGTGGATTGACCTTCCCAAATATGCGCTGCCGGGCATCATTCCTCTTCGCAATGGCAGTTTCTCGATTGTCGGCAGCGTCGCCGGCGAGAAGGTCGTCGTTCTTCATGCTGGCGCATCTCGTCCAAACGTTTTGAGTGAGGCGCAATTCACCTCACTCTGGGACGGACGCCTCCTTCTGATCCAAAGGTTATCTCCAGTATCAGCATCGACCCTGAGGATTCGCAAGCTGCTGACACGAATCTTCCAGAAGCCACGCCGGCTCGACCAGGCCGCGTCGCATAGCCCCCCAGGCCAGGTCGCGGTTCTGGTCACTGCACGACGGGGCGCCGCCGCAGTGTCCAGTCAAGCTCGAAAATTCGGTAGCGCTGTGGCCAGCCTGAAGCCAAGGGATCAGGCGTCTCAAGTTCATGAACTGGCATTTTTGCCCGCTGCCCTCGAAATCGTGGAAACCCCTCCGTCTCCAATCGGGCGCGCGGTTGCGTATACTATTGCTTCCATCTTCACATTTGCGCTCATCTGGGCAACATTCGGCACCGTCGATATTGTGGCCACCGCACCGGGGAAATTCGTCCCGAGCGGACGCACGAAATCAATCCAGCCTCTCGAAGCCGGCGTCATTCGAGCGATCAGCGTCACGGACGGCCAGGCCGTGCGGAGCGGCGATCCTTTGATCGCGTTCGATGCCACGATGAGCACCGCAGAACTTGGCCACCTCAAAAGTGACCTCCTTGGGTCGGAGCTTGACGTGGCACGGCTGAAGGCGGCTTTGAATAAAGCGCAGAATCCCCTGACTGCCTTTGCCCCGCCGGGCACTGCGTCCTTGGCCCTCGTTGAGATGCACCGGCGCTTTCTTATCAGCCAGACCGCCGAGCAAGCTGCCAAACTCGCTACCATCAATGGCCAGATTGCGCAAAAGGAGGCCGAACGAGCAACTTCCAAGGCATTGAGCGAGAAATTACGCGCCGTCTTGAATCCCTTGCAGCAAAGGGTCGAAATCCGGGAGCAGCTGTTTCAAAAGGGCCTGGGCTCGAAGATCAATTATCTCACCGAATTGCAGGACTTGGTTACCCAACGCCAGGAGCTGACCGTACAGGACAGCCGCCATAGCGAAGCGGAGGCTGCAATTGCGGTGTTAGTCGAAATGCGAACAAAGGCCGTCGCAGAATATGAAAGGTCGCTCTTCGAGGAATTGGCCAAGGCGGAACAGAAGGTCGCGGGGCTCACGCAGGACGTCATCAAGGCGGAGCGCCGCACCGCGCTACAGACCTTGACGGCTCCTATCGACGGCACCGTCCAGCAACTGGCCGTTCACACTGTTGGCGGGGTCGCCACTCCGGCCCAAACGCTCATGCTGATTGTCCCGGAGGATAGCCGCCTGGAAATCGAAGCCAATATTTCCAACAGGGACATCGGGTTTGTTGAACCAGGCCAAGACGTGGCTATCAAGGTCGATACGTTCAATTTCACGCGCTACGGTCTTCTGAGCGGCAAGATTCTGAGCATCTCGAAGGATGCCATCACCCGCAACAAGCCGCCTGCCCGGGGTGTCGATTCTTCATCTGCTACAGACACTGCCAGCAGCGAACCGGCCGGTCAGGAGCTCGTATACTCCGCACGCATATCGGTGGATCGCAAACAGATGGATGTAGAAAATAGAGCCGTCGATCTTTCGGCCGGCATGGCTGTCACCGCTGAGATCAACATCGGATCACGTCGGATTATCAGCTACATCATGTCCCCGCTGCTGCGCTACAAACAAGAAAGTCTGCGCGAGCGGTAGCACCATGATTTAATTACGACCGCCGTACTCTCCACAGCTCGGAACCCAGCATATACCGCGCTAACTCGCTTGCGCGGGGCAAACGCTGCCCCCTTCAGCGCACCAGGCCGGCGGACTGCAATGCAGAAGCCGCCTCCTTGAGGGTCCCCCAGGGCAGGCTTGAGCGTTCGGCGATATCGAGCAGAGAGGTTGCACCGTCCGACATATTCAGAATCCATAGCAACGCCAACTGGTACTCACCAGCAGAACGCCCGCCAATGGTGCTGTAAAGACCGTAGTCACCGAGCTTCGGCTCACACATCGGCTTCTGATTGGTATATTTTCGATTATTCTCAATCACATCGATCGCCGCGATCGCCCTGTCCAATGAATCGCGTAGAGCCGCCGGTTTCACGAATGACAGATTGTCGGCCGATGTGTGGTACTCAGGGAATTTCCCGTGCGGTGTCCTCATGAACGAGCCGACCGGGAGATTGATGCCAGGCGAGCAGTATTGTCGCTCGTCATAGCCAAATGGTGAGAAAGGCTGAATTGTGTGGGGCTCGCCACCTTGCTTCAATACATAGGTCCACGCACGATCGATTTCGGCATTGCCTTGGCGGCTTAATTTGTATGTCGGGCTCCCAGCGTCGCCCACACACGTCAAAACGAAGCCATGCTTGATCCGGCTGAGATGCGCCTGATTCAACGCCAACCAAGTGATCGATCCGATCGTGCCTGGGATAAACACAAATCGATAAGAGTAGCGTAGATCCATGTTGCGCAAATACTGGGCGAGTGCTGTCGCCACGGCAATTCCGGACAGATTGTCATTACAAAGAGATGGATGACACAGGTGGCAAGATATGAGGACTTCTTCTGATGAACTTCCCAGAAGCCGCAAGTCGCCATATGTGAGATGCCCGGGTTCAAGCATCGAGTCGATGCATACCTCGTACTCGTCTTCCTTGAGCGCCAACAACTGCGTATGTGTGACGCAAAATCCCCAGGCGGCGTGATAATACGACGTGCGATAGGGAATGACGTCCGGATGGTCTGGATCTGAAAAGAGGTGCTTCTTCAGTTCTTCAAGATTAAGGCGCACATGAACAGGCACGCTGTAACTAACCACATGAAGATTGCACGCTCGGAAATCTACGATGCGTTCTCCCGCGCTGTTCTTGATGTAAGCATCGCGGATATTCCACTCAGATGGCACCGTCCAGTCGAACACTTTCAAACCGGACGGAACCTCACAAGTGGTAAGCGGAACATACTTCTGAATATGAAGAAGGGTTTCGCGAACTCCCTCGCCGGTAATGCTCCTGCATATCGGATAGAGATCTGCAATGAAGTCATGCATGGCCTGGCCACTGCGATTGGCCGACAACTCCGTCGTCGCAGCACCCCTCTCGAGTCGACCCGACACCACCTTCCGAACAATATCATGCATCGCCTGGTCTCATTCCACTCTCTATTCTGATGCTTTGATCGTCACGCGATGACAACGGGCTCCGGAATAGGAACAATAAATTTTGCTCCCCAACTGCGGGCAAATGACAGCTGGCTGATGATTTCCTGTTGCAGATTCCAAGGCAGGATCAGGATATAGTCCGGCTTTGTCACCCCTATCCTTTCCGGCTCATAGATTGGGATGTGCGTTCCGGGCAATAAATGCCCCTGCTTATGTGGGTTCTTGTCGACCGTGTACTCGATGAGGTCGGGGCTGACACCGCAGTAATTCAGCAAAGTGTTTCCCTTGGCCGGCGCTCCATATCCGACGACCCGTTTACCTTCACGTTTTGCTGTTTCCAGAAAGTCGATCAGCTTCCGCTTCGTCTCCAGGGCGCGCTCCTCGAAGGCCTGATAATGCTCCAGATTGGCGAACCCCGCTGCGATCTCTTTTTCTCGCAACGCTGACACCCGGCTCGACACCGCGTGACGTCCGCGACCCGTGTGCTGTGCATAGATCCGAAGCGAACCGCCGTGGGTCGACAGCTCTTCAACATCGAACAACGTCATACTGTGGGATGCGAAGATCTTCTCAACGGTCAGAAACGAGAAGTACGAAAAGTGCTCATGATAAATCGTATCAATCTGGCACTCGTCAAAAAGCCGCATGAGGTGCGGGAATTCCATTGTTGCCACGCCACGATCATCGAGGAGAATGCTGATCCCGCCGACAAAATCATTCAGGTTTGGCACATGCGCCAGCACGTTGTTTCCAATCAGAAGATTGGCACGCAACCCTTCGCGGCGAAGCGTCTTGGCTGACCGCTCACCGAAAAAATCGACGCGCGTGGGTATACCGCGCGCTCTGGCGACCGCGGCAACATTCTGCGCCGGCTCGATTCCGAGGACCGGGATCTCATGCTCGACAAAGTACTGCAGGAGATATCCATCATTGCTTGCGATCTCGACGACGCTCGTATCTGGACCGAGGCTAAAGCGAGTGATTACGTTGTCGACATACTTCTTGGCATGTTGAAGCCATGATTCGCTGTATGACGAGAAATACGCGTAATCGCCGAAGATGTTCTCCGGGCTTTCCCACTCTTCCAACTGAACAAGAAAGCACTCGCTACATACATAGGCCTTCAGCGGGAAGAATTTCTCCTTTTCTCCATTGTCATCCTTCTTCAGATAGGAATTTGCGAGAGGAGACATCCCAAGGTCGAGAAACACATTCTCCAGAGGAGCACTACAGAATCTGCAGCTACATGTTTCATCCGAATGCGACGACGGTGTCGCCGCCGAATTGAAGGACTGCACAGCGACTTCTTGATTCAACATGGGTACGCTCCTGATGCGCGTTCGCGTTATCTCGCACCGGAACCATATTTGTCTGCGCACCCGTTCACTTGACCTCTGTCAAGTTATCACAACTACTTTATTTGACGGATGGGATTGCGGATTGGCGCGGCGCCTTGCGGCAATCGTTCGCTCGATGTTAGTCGGCCATCGGAATGAGACTGTGCGCCAATTCGCTGCTCGCAGGCGTAGACATACGCGCCCGCATTTCCGCTTCGCGGCCTTTGAGAGGCGCCCAGGCCTCATCCCGCTCGGAGATTACCGAAACAGCCGGCCAGCTGATGCCGAGGACCGGATCCTGATATCCGATGCCTCCCTCGCCGCCTGCCTTGTGAGACGTGCTCATGAAGTAAAGAAGTTCGGTATCATCAGCCAGGGTGATGAAACCGTGCGCGAACCGCTTCGGAATATAAAGCCCGCGACCGTTTTCAGCGGAAAGTTCGACGGAAACATGCCTCAAGTAGGTATTGGATTCAGGACGAAGATCCACGATGACATCCAAAACGGCGCCCCTCACACAGCGAACATATTTCTCTTCTGCGTACGGCGGATATTGGAAATGCAGTCCTCTTAGCGTTCCTGCCTTGCAGTTATAACTCAGGTTCGCTTGCCGGATCGAGGTTTCTAGCCCAGGAGCGGAGAGCTCTTCAACACAGAACACACGCGAGAAGTATCCACGTCTGTCCTCGTGTCGCTCGACGTCAATGACGAAAGCGCCTGCCAGATCTGTCTCGGTAAGGATCATTTAGGCCTGCGAATAAGATAGTTTCATACCCACTTGGAACGGAACACGACAGCTATGCGCGTCGAGAGCTCCGCATGGTGGTGCAAACGCGCGGATGACTAGCCGTACTATAAGATAGCAAATTGGATAGCCGTAACGCATGCCCTGCCCAGCACGTAGATCCAGGCGATGGTTGCCCCGGTTGCCAGCAGGACAACGGCCGTTGGCCAATCGAGCCTCCGGCGCTCGCCCTTCGAGATCACGGTATCAGCCAAGATATTTTGTGAGTTCAGCTTATCCATATGCGTCATCCACATCTGATCGTCGTGAGCAGTATGGATGCTAACTCTCTCAACTCGCCCGAACATGACAATGCTCAATAGTCGAAGACCATCGTGGTCGCGCGCCCAACGCCGCAACGCGAACATCGGTCGGTCTCCGCAGCGCCCCCCTTCCAGACCGGCTTAAGCGGGTCTTGTACAGCGTCGTGCTCGCTATGACCCATCAGCGGTCGTTCGTTAATTTCGTCAAAAACGTGTTCGGACTTGACGACGCGCAAGTTTCCTACCCGATCTGGCTGCGACAAATTATCATTGGATACTTTTGTATTGTCGCGTCGATAGAGGTTACCTTCATGTCCGACAACATTTTTGAGAATGGAGTTTCATCCACTGACGCGTCCGTTCGCGAGCAATTGCGGATCCGAGCGCACACAGCAATCCCCGGCGGAGCCCACACTTATGCAAAGGGCGACGACCAGTTCCCAGTTTCCGCGCCAGCCTTCATTGCCAGAGGACTAGGCTGCCACGTGTGGGACACCGAGGGGACGGAATTCATCGAATATGGCATGGGGCTTCGCTCCGTCGGATTGGGGCATGCCTTCCCCCCCGTTATTGAAGCTGCGGCCGCTGAGTTACGACATGGGTCGAATTTTACCCGGCCGTCACCACTCGAAGTCGAATGCGCGGAAAGCCTGCTGGAGGTCATTCCAGGCGCCGAGATGGTAAAATTCACCAAGGACGGATCGACGGCGACCACGGCTGCAATCCGCCTCGCGCGAGCTTACACAGGACGGGACATTGTTGCGCTCTGCTCCGACCATCCGTTCTACTCCTATGATGACTGGGCGATCGGCACGTCGCAGATGCCCGCGGGTATTCCCGAAGAGACAAAAGACCTCACATTGACGTTCCGCTACAATGATCTGACATCGGTGGCAGTGCTGTTTGCGCTCTATCCGGGCAGGATTGCCGCCATCATTCTAGAGGCCGAAAAGGATGTTGCGCCAACCGAAGGCTTCTTGGAGGGAATTCGCCAGCTCTGCACGAGCAACGGAACGCTTCTGATCCTCGATGAGATGATCACGGGATTTCGATGGCCGACGCGTACGGCGCAGAACTTCTACAAGGTAACGCCGGATTTGAGCACTTTCGGCAAGGCCCTTGGAAATGGCTTTGCCATTTCGGCGCTGGCGGGCAAGCGCGAGATTATGATGCAGGGTGGCCGCGATCACGACAAAGAACGCGTCTTTTTGCTGTCTACGACACATGGCGCTGAAACGCATGCACTTGCTGCCGCGCTCGCTGTGATGAAAGTCTATCGTGAAGAAGCCGTGATTGAGACATTGGAACGTCAAGGCGATCGATTGAAAGCCGGCGTGGATGCCGCAGCGGCACGCCATGGCTTGAGCCAGTTATTCAAGCTGGCCGGGCGCCCGTCCAATCTCGTATACAGTTGCTGCGATGGAGACGGGATACCGTCGCAGCCATACCGCACCTTGTTCTTGCAAGAACTTTGCCGCCACGGAATTATCGCGCCTTCGCTGGTGACGAGCTATTCCCATTCCGACGACGATATCGATCAAACGATCGATGCTGTTGATCAAGCGCTCCACGTGTATCGCAAAGCGCTCGAGGACGGCATTGACACATATCTGATCGGCCGACCCGTCCGCCCCGTGTTCAATCGATATGGCGATAGAACAAGCAGCGGGACGACCGCGCCGACTGGCGCTCAGATCACCAAGACTCTGCTTAGACCCCGGCGCAAACCACGAGCCTCCAATACTGCAGCCGGAAATCGGCGCAACTCGCGTTATGCTGAATCCACGATAGGATAAAATCGAAGCTTACAGATTGCCCCGTGAGGCGTTCGAGACATTGTCGCCCGACCGACTACCGATCCCACAGAAGGTCGTCCGCGACCTCTGCAACTCCCTTTGCAACACAAGTGCCGCCCACGCCAAATGCGCGATAAGCCAAAGTGCGAAGATATGCTGCATCAAAGACATAGTTTGGAGATCCGCTTAAGGGAGCAAAGACATCGTGGATAGACCACCACGGCCGCTCTGGCGGCCTACCAGATACGTCGACAGTCCACATCACGCAAACACCATAAAACACAAAAATGGCAGATTTCTGCGTGATTCGACAGGCTAGATGCTATTTAGTGGTAGGAGATCGAGACTCTCTCCTTCATCGCGGCCCTTCAGCGGCGCGACGTCTCGATTTGGATCATCCTAGCCACGGTTGTTCGGAGGCCATGCCGATACAGGTGCCTTCGATGACCTTGTGCACAGAAGCGCATTGACGCCTTATAGCTGAACGAGACTTTGCCCTGATAGCGCAATGACAATCGCGCTTACGCTCAATGCGGCTCGCACAGCAGCGCTCATCAAATGACGGGTGTGCCCGCAATCTCGCTTCAGTGCTAAGGCGCCCGACATCCCAGCGACGCGGTCGGCAAGTAAAACCTGCGGCTTCTCCGAACTGGCCGTCAGCAGGCGTTCTGAGGTTTCACTGCCGCCCGTGCAACAAGATTCACCAACACATCAATAAACGTTGTCAGTCTTCAACACCCGAAAGACCGTCAAAACCAGGATGCGAAGATCCAGCCAGATCGACCACGATTCGATATACCACAGGTCGCTTTCGACCCTCTTCTTCATCATGCCGATCTCTGGGGTTTCGCCTCGGAATCCATTGACCTGAGCCCAGCCTGTAATTCCTGGCTTGATCTTGTGCCGCATGGCATAGGTTGCAATGAGCTGATCGTATTCAGAATCGTGTGCCAATGCATGCGGCCGAGGCCCCACGAGCGACATCTCCCCGCGAAGTACGTTGATTAGCTGCGGTATCTCATCAATGCTGAGCTTTCGCAGCAGCGCTCCCAGCCGCGTAATACGATGATCATTTCTCTTGGCCTGAACAATGACCGGTCCGTCGTCTCGCGTGTTCATCGTCCTGAACTTATAGATCTTGAACGGCTTTCCGTTGAAGCCTGCCCGCTGCTGCAGAAATAACGACCGGCCCGGCGACTCCAGGCGTATTGCGATGCTGATAATCGCAAACATTGGCAGTAGGACAATGAGTCCCGATGCGGCCAACAGCTGGTCCATGGATCGTTTCATTGTCCGCTGCATGGCACTCAGGGGCGCACGCTGCAGCTGCAGGGCCTTTGTCGGGCCAAAATCGAATAGCGGTCGATCCAGCAGGCGAGCTGTCCTTTGATCCGAAACGAGTTTGATTGGAATCGGGAGAACACGCAGCTCGCTTTCGACTTGCCCGACCGCATCGAGAAATGCCCAAGGCATTGCGATCACGACCTCGTCCACCCCGGTTTGGCGGACATAACGAACGAGCTCACGCATGCGTTCCTTGAGGATGGCGGGATCGAGCAATTGGCCGGGCTCCATTGGAAGCGATACGATTTTGCAAACAGAGTAGCCATATAACTCAAGCTTACTCAGCGTTACGTTACCGATGAGCTCCTCCTCTAGACCGACCAAAACGATCCGGTTCGGCCGAATAAGCTTCGAGCGGATGACATAGGAACAGAGTTCCGCGACGATGACTCTCAACGCGGAAGAAACAACAAGGCCGCTTGCAAAGAAAAGCAAAACCCAGCCACGAGAGAAGGTCGAGCCGCTCTTGAGCAAGAAAACGAGAGCCGCGAGAGACGCAAATACGGCCAACCATGTCAGTGCGGATCTGCCAACCTGCCACCGGCCTCGCAGCAGATTGGACGCTTGATACAGCTTCGAAACATGAGCAATAGCGGAATACAGAATGCCGACAGCCATTCCCGAGCCCAGGTTGTTTTCCGCGCTGCTATAGCCAGCGACAGCGGTAGCATCATAAATGACGCCCGTCGCGACCGACAGAATTACAATCCATCCCAGGTCAAGCGCCGCTACGAGCGGGGAAATCACTGACAAGGAGGACGGTACGCCGAACTCGTGCTGACCGTGCGGTCGCTCCAGTCTCGCCGCCGCCTTTCGATCGCCCACCGGATCCATTGAATCTGCTCCTACCAAATATTGAGAGCTTCACCACGCTATCCGTTATCTCTGCGCCCTTGCGCTTGCGACCTTCATCAACCCATTTTGATTGATGAAGCGAATGGTCTTCCGGCTTGGCAGATCAATTAGCTCTTTCGCTTTGAAATCAGCGAGTGCCCGACAGACAGTCTCAATTGATGTTCCGACATGATCGGCGATATCGGCTCGAGATAGTTGCAGCCGAAGCGCCTTGGGACGCTTCGGGTCCTCGCGCAAATGAGGTTGAATGCGAAGCAGAAGCCACGCAATCCGGGCAACGCAGGTTCGCTGGCTCATCGTCAGTACAAGAGAGAGTGTTTCCGACAGAACTTGATGAGTCCCGCATGGCTCGCCCTGATGACAAACGCGAGCAACGGTGGTGCGAATGACTCGGCAGTCCGTAACTGCTTCAGCTGTGAATTCTTGGCACGCCTGCTGGGTGGGCATGACAACATCGCCTGGCCAATAAAAGGCAAGGATTTGCCGGTTGCCGTCGGGGAGCAGACGCACTGCCCGCACGACGCCTTCGATGATTTCGATCTTCTGGTTTTGTTGCTCTCCCTCCCAGAACAGGGCTCTGCCCCGCGGAACAATCGTCGGAGTGGGAGTACGATCCAGCATTATCTTGCTGGGCAGCACAGTAAGGCCAATCGGCGCGCGTGTGCAGGACGGCTTTAGGGAAACCATGTCTAGCGGCATTGGTCCAACCCTCAACGTTAAAGCGTGCGTTGAAGGTGGCATGCAGACAACTTTAAGAAAATTCAGGCTCGTGCGCTAAGTTTTCTATGGTTCCAACTCGGCCTGATGGTCTAGACCGAATGTCAGGAAAACTATACTGCGCTTAGCTGGCGCACATTTTTGGTTATGATAGCGCCTATAATATTGGCGTATTGCCGCCGAGCGGAGCATTCTACGTATTTACTATCACGCACGGAATATGCGCGATTCACGCATCGATGTCATCTTCGA
Organism: Tardiphaga sp. 20_F10_N6_6; assembly: GCF_052076045.1. Lineage (NCBI taxonomy): Bacteria > Pseudomonadati > Pseudomonadota > Alphaproteobacteria > Hyphomicrobiales > Nitrobacteraceae > Tardiphaga > Tardiphaga sp. 20_F10_N6_6. The sequence goes on along the minus strand of NZ_CP197239.1, from coordinate 5,790,768 downwards.
ATTCTGTGACGACCGTCAATTATGCACTGACCTTTTTTGATTGAATGCGGACTTCACAGATGGCCCCATCGAGTGGCTCACGCTGCTTTTCAAGGTCATCCAGAGACGTGATCGGGTGAAGCGGCATATCCGCTTGCGAGTGAAGCCCTTTCACCAATCGAAAGAGCGCATGCCATTGGTCAGAACGGGGCTTCTTGCCACCTCAGTCGCTATCCTCGGGATGCGGGTAACCATCTTGGCATGCAAGTTCGGGCTCGCCATCTTTGTTGGCCGCTATCTCGATCTTTCATCGTTAGGGGTCTTTGGACTTTGCGCCGGCGTTGTCGCGGTGGGACCGAGCCTAGTCGGGATGGGCATGGTCCATCTCATCGTGCGGGATGCAGTTACGCTGACGCTCGCTGAATTGATCGACCTGCTGCGGCACTACTGGTCCTTTGTCACCATCGTTTACGCCCTAGCGCTGACGATTTCCTTTCCGGTCACGCACTTTCTGAACGGATCGAGCATATGGTCGCTGGTCATCTCGATTACGCTGCTAGAGCACTTCGGCAACGACGTTTTCCAATTACTATCAAATTTGCAAAAGCCCCTTCTGGCCAACATAAGCGCCTTCATTCGCGGGGCCCTCTGGGTCCTGGTCTATACCCCACTGGCCATCTGGTATCCGGAACTCAGATCCATGACCGCGTTGCTGTGCTTCTGGCTCGCCGGCAGCATCGTGGCTTTGGCTCTGTTCTTCTGGACAACCAGACTGTGGCCGTGGACAGCAACCTCGCTGACGGCGGTCGACCCACAACGAATTTTCTCCACGATCAGGAAAGGTTTCGTCATTTACCTGAGCGATCTCGGTTTTGTTGCAAGCCAATATATCGATCGCTATCTGGTTTCGTTTTTCCTCGGGCTGGAGCTGACCGGCATTTACTTCCTCTATTGGTCGGCCGCAAATGCCGTAAGCACCTTCGTGAGCATTGCCGTCCTGCAGATACAGCGCCCCATATTGATCAAGGCACACCATCATGGCGGCGATTCAGAACACCAGAAGCTGATGATGCCGTTTCTAGGCACGACGTTGCTCTCGACAATCGCATTGGGTGCAGCGACCGGATTGGCGTTCTATCTCGTCTTGCCCTACTTGAAGCAACCGGCTATCGAAAACTTCCTGTTGGCATTCTGGCTTATCATGGCGGGAATGGCAGTGCGCAACGTGGCAGATTTTGGAGCCATGGCGTTGTTTACGGCTCGCCGAGATGGCGTTATGACGCTCACCAATCTCGCATCGGTTACTGGGCTGATCGTCGCCCAGTCGCTCTGTCTTCCGCTCATGGGGCTTAATGGCGCGGGGACCGCTATGATCATCACGTTTGGGGCGATCACAATCTGGCGCGGCGCGTTGCTGTATGACCCTACGCCGAGCAAGTCGCCAGCGCTGGGATAACTCCAGGTTACCCAGGATCAACGACAGCCAGCTCTATGCCGGAAATCTCATGCGTGATCGGCCGCCATTCATACCCATCCCCTCGATCATGAAACGAGTGCTGGAAGCGCGGCTAGCAGTACGTTCTTTCGGTCCAACAATCTTTGCGGCCATGAACGCCGCCTCGGTTCTATTGCGAGCGCCAAGCGCCCGAAGAAGTGCAGCTGTATGAATTTTGCTCGTGCCCTCGGCGATGCTCAGCTCACGTGCGATCTCTTTGTTCGACATTCCCTGCGCCAGCAACGGCAGCACGTCATGCTGGCGACGCGTCAAACGAAGTTTGTCGACATCGACCGTCATCGTACGCTGACTGCCAACGCTGCCATGATCGCCATCTGCGAGCCATCGTGGAACATAGATACGTCCAGTGAGCAGATCGCTGATAGCCGTCAGCAACTCTTCGTCGGATTGTAGCTTGTAAACAAATCCGTGAAACCCAGCCGAGAGGCAACCAAATACGTCAGCACGGGTATTTGACGTCGACATGATAGCAACGCGCGTCGCCGGGCGCCGCTCATAAACCTGCGCGAGCACCTCAAGCGAAAGGTCGTTGAGGCTTGCTCGATCCATCAGGATCAAGTCGAAACAATCATCCGTTTCGAAAACCTCGAGGCGAGACGCCTCGATTACTCTGGAGTGTGGAAGTCTTGCCTCAACAACGTCCTTGAGGCCGGCTCGATAGACGCTGTGCTGGTCGACCACTAAGATTACTGACACGACACCAACCCCTGGTATGCGTAATCCAAATTTATGCGGTGATAATTCTGCTTCGGGCGCCCTCTACCGCCGCTCACTTTAATATTCTGCAATGCAACAAGAATACCTACGAACGCCCCCTTGTCAACTCATTGAATCAAATGGAACTTTTCGACGACCGGTATGAATCTGGGTACACGCGCATAAATTATGCACGCGCAATATCGACAATCACGCACTCGGCTGGATTGCAATACCTTTATTCTACTCGGCACGAGGGTGCACACATGCAGACTGCGCGGAAACGTCGCGGTTAGTTTGCAGTCATTCCGCCGCGACTGCAGGAAACATGTCCTTCATTGGCGTCCAACGAAGCCGCGGATCCAATTGCTCTGTATCCCGCAGATGCCGGAGTTCAGCCAATCGCGTAAAGGGCGCCGCATTGAAAACTTTCTCGTCAAGCTGAATGCGCTCAAAGACGCTCTTTAGCTGCAGCGCTCCCAATCGCGCATCCCATTTGCAACAAAAGCTTGGCAGATGCTCTTTTATCTTTGCGAATGAAACGCGATAACTACGATCGTCTGCTCCAGCAGGCCCAAAGGTCAATACGGAGCCGGCGAATGTCTCATTGACGATATTCGCAATGTCGCGGACCGCATAGTTCTGCGTCTCGTCGCCGACATTGAAGGCCTCGCCCCACACCGCTTCGCGGGGCGCTTCCAATGCACACACAATCGCTTGGCAAATATCATCGATATGCACCAACGGTCGTAAAGGCGACCCATCACTCATCACACGCACTGTTCCAGAAGTGTACGCGAAGCCGGACAAGTTGTTCAAGACCAGGTCAAAACGTTGCCGCGGCGAAGCGCCGAATGCCGTGGCGTTGCGAAGAAACACCGGCGTGAAGCGCGAGTCGGCCATTGCCCTTACGTCGCGCTCAACCAGAACTTTGCATTTGGCATAAGCAGTGCGCGGATCGACCGATGACGTCTCGGTCTTCAGCTCATCGCCGGAGGCGCCATAGATGCTGCATGACGACGCGTAGACAAATCGTTGAACGCCGGCATCCTTACATTTCTTTGCGAAGGCGACCGAGCCTTCGTGATTGATCTCCATGGTCATGCCAGGGTCATTCTCGCCGAGAGGATCGTTCGACAGCTCGGCAAGGTGCACGACCGCATCAATTCCGGTAAGATCAGTCGTCGTTAGTTGGCGCGTGTCCTTCGAAATGACCATTGGCCGTGTGCAGCCATCATCAAACAACCAGCCCCGGCGATAAAGGCCTGTGTCGATGCCAACTGCGTCATGACCGCTGCTGAGAAGCTTTGGCCCAAGTACTGCGCCAATATAGCCATCAGCTCCTGTATATAACACACGCATAATTTCGCCCTCACTTAACAGTCTGACCGGCAAATGCCGGATCAGACATACGCGAAATATTGGACCTCGGACCCGTGGACTTCTGATCCCAGACACACCACGGTGGGTTTCCTGTATCCCACAACTCCTGCAGGACGGCCTTGTCGCGCAGAGTATCCATATTTTGCCAGTAGCCGTGATGCCGATAGACCGCGAGCTGATCTCGATCGATAAGTTGAGCCAACGGTTCGTTCTCCCAGCTCGTGCTGTCGCCATCGATCACGTCGAGTGCTTCAGGCTCGACGACAAAAAAACCTCCGTTGATCACCTGCCCGTCTCGCGCATCCTTTTCCCGGAAGCGGGCCGCACGTGGACGCTCTGACGACAAATTAATCGCACCGAAGCGACCGGGCTGCTGGACCGCTGTCACCGTCGCGAGCGCTCCTTGCTCGTGGTGGAACTTGATAAGCTCCTGCACATTCACGTCGCTTACGCCATCGCCGTAAGTGAGACAGAACGTCGAGTTTCCGATATAATCCTTCACGCGCTTCAATCGCCCGCCTGTCATGGTCTTCTCGCCGGTATCGACGAGCGTGACCTTCCACGGCTCGCTTGCATTGCGATGGATCTCGACGTCGTTACGCTGCAGGTCGACGGTGAGATCACCCTGGTGCGGCAAATAGTTCAGAAAGTAGTCCTTGATCACCGAGCCCTTGTAGCCGCAGCAGATCACAAATTCGTTCAGACCATGATACGAGTAGAGTTTCATGATGTGCCAGAGTATTGGACGCCCGCCGATTTCGACCAAAGGCTTGGGAACGACCGACGTATGCTCGCTGAGGCGCGTGCCATAACCGCCTGCAAGGATCACCACCTTCATTATTCTCTCCTGTCCTTTGGTCGCCATCGTCTGATTTCACACACCGGATACCGTCCGGTGTGCAGATGACCTTATTGGCAGGATAGGCAGCATCACCCGGTGCGAGTTGACAGCCGTCAAATCTGAATTTTCGTTGAGCAATAACTTTTGCGCCAACGTTCTACTTATAAAGTGCCTGCGAGATTTTGATTGAGGGCCACCGATATGGTCGCCCATGCGCGACCATTGCGATTACGTTGAGATCTCTGCGAGCGTCGATTGGCCAAATACGCACTGATGAGTCAGAAACGATGAGTCCGGAGTTTCTACTTCTTCTCATGGCCTTTACCGCACTATGTCTGATGGTGCTGACAGCCTATTGCGGTGGCGAAGATGTATTGTCTGGCCGCTTCACTTCACCTTCAGCCCTGGATACTCCCCACGTCGCCACGATTCATCGCCCGCCTCATGTGACACCAGATACAGCAGATTTCTTCAGTTGAGACTGCGTTGAACTTAGCGTCGGGATTGGAACTTTGAGCAGCTCGCACTTTCTGACACCAGGTCAACTTCAGCTCCTGGCGACGGAAGTAGTCGGCCCGGCTCCAGGCTGGAATGCGAAGATCGAAATTCCCGTAGGCGGCGGCATTTTCGTCGGCGGGGAGGAAGCTTCCGATCTGTTCGCCCGCGCTCTGTTGCAGGCGACTCCCTTGCCACCACCACATGAACAGGAATTTGATGAGGACGCGGGCTCACTCGTACTCGACCATTTATGGACCGCGACATCCGCCGGTCGCCAGGCACGCGATAACGCAATTGCATCTGATCGCGATGGGACGAGTCCGGTCCGCTGATCTTAGGTCTGACGATATGCTCACCGCCTCAAGCGCATCCGCCGAGAGGCTTCGTTACAGCTTGAAATCCAGCTCTACGACGCCATCGATCGGTTTCGTGCAAGCAGCACTGAGCCAGAGCTTTGGCCAAGCGATCTTGAATAACCTCACAGCAATATCTGGAGGCAGCTGCGACTCGACCTTTACGATAGCCGACTGCCTCTTCCCACAATTCCAGAACTCAAAACTGATGCAATTTCTGCGATAATCGTATTCTGGCTCGAACAACAAGCCTCGCGGTATTGTCTCGCCACCCATAATCTGCCTCGCCCCTGCGCAACGCGTTACGTAGCCACGCGTCGTCCGATGCAGGCATTTCATATCGATAAATTGTCGATAGGTTGACGTGCGCAGGAAGATTCGGGCTGGGTCTGTAAAATTATTTAAACCACCGGCGTCCCGGATTCATAAGCGACCGTCGATGATTGCGCCTGTGATTGATGGCAGAATGCAGCGTTTACTCTTGTGCAAATCATATCGGCCTAATCGACACAATTCTCACACCAAGGCACAGCGGGATCGCAATTGTCTATGCCGGAGGGATCCAAATTATCTTACGGCGCACCTGTTTCGCGGGATACTGTAGCGTAGGGGTGCCACATGAATTGTATCGAGCGATACTCTCTGGTTCAGCTCGTGGGGATGCATTCAATAAACGACCTTATGTCGTCGATGGACACAGGGATGAGGTCTTGTCGCGGCGCGGGAGCAACGTCAACTCCATCGGAGGTGATATATCCGCAAGTGGCGGCGGCAAACCCGCAAGAAACTGAGAGCTGGTTCCGGAATAAAAATGGATGGTCGACCATGTCGTGGAGAGTGCGGCTTTGCGCCAGAAGCGGTCATGTGGAGATCCAAAGACAGCGGAATTTCGCGAAGTCTTGCATAAAAGGTGACACCGATTGAGAATGGATGGCTCATCCAGAGCTTCGGCTCGGCCAGCGGCGAGAACGTACCGTACGTCTACCGATATGGCGGCATTTCTATCCAATCGTCGAAAGCAACGTCCGTGCCCTCTGTCAACAAAGCAAAGAAATCAACCAGCAAACGCCCGTCACGGACCAATGGCAGCATAACAGACGCAACCTATTTAAAGCTGCACAACCTGATCGAGTCGCGACAGCTGCAGCCCGGCGAGGTGATCGAAGAGCGCCGCCTTGCACTGCGGCTGAAAGTCTCGCGGACACCGCTGCGGGCAGGCATCAGCCGGTTGCTGGGCGAAGGCCGGCTCGAGCAATTGTCCAACGGCACCGTGGTGGTCCGCACAATCGAGATGGCGGAATTGCTCGAATTGGTCCATCTTCGCATGGTACTGGAGAGCGAAGCGACGTTCATTGCGGCGACCCGCATCGCACTGGATATCCTTGCACCGATCAGGGCCTCGCTAGAGAAGATCATTGCTGCGTCGACGGTGTCCGGGACAGCTCACTGGACTCTCGACGATGAAATTCATGATCAGATCGCGCGGCATTGCGGCAATCGCTCGCTTGAGAAACTGATTGGAGAAATCCGGCAGAAGATCCGGATGTGCAATGTGGAGCGCAACCCTGGCCGGCTGCTGCCCGCCACCCGCGAGCATCTTGCGATTATCGATGCCATCATCGATCGTGATGCCGCCGCAGCCCGTCAGGCGATGATCCTGCATCTCACTAATGTGCGGCAAGGATTGCTCGAACGGTTCGGGATCTTCCTGCCCGAGCCTCACGGCTAGGCCACGATTAGGCAAATCCCTGCAGGTTGCATGTCCGAAAATTCTGCAGCTGCCCGCAATTTTGTCGGACTCCGTCCAAATTTAACGCAGCTTCCCGAACTTCGCAGCTTGACTGAAATCAGCATGGGCGGTTCACTGGTATACCATTGGAATATCGAGCCGCTTCGCAGCAGGCCGACTAACCAGATGTCCCGCCTGAATGACGCCGAACCACACTGCTTCCCATACCGTCGCGGCCGAATCGCTGTCCCCGGCCGCCTTTGCCGCCTTCGGCGATGTAGCCGAGCGACCGATCGACGCGCGCCGGCGTTATCTTCCGACATCGGACGGTCGCGCCGAGGACGCCGCCATCTTTTCCTTCTGGATCAGCAGCGCCGCCAGGCTTGGTAGTCTGCCCCTGCCAATCACGACGCTGGAGCGTCATCCGTTCTCCGCCCAGACCTTCGTACCGCTCGGCAGCAGCCAATACCTGGCGATCGTGTGCCATGCCGACCCGGATGGCCTGCCTGATGTGGCCACCCTGCGTTGCTTCATCGCCGGAGCGCATCAAAGCGTCACCTTCGCCCGCAATGTCTGGCATCATCCCATGACCGTTCTCGGCGCGGCCATGGAATTCGCTGTCGCCATGGGCATGACCGGCCGGCAGGACGACGACGTGTTCGTCGATATCGCTGGCGACGTTCGCGCCGTGATGCCGCAGAGCGCATAGGGATCACAACGATGCCGCATGATGATCACCTCGCCCGCGACTTCGTCGGCTACGGCCGCACCCCGCCGCATCCGCAGTGGCCGGGCGCAGCAAGAATCGCGCTCAACTTCTGCATCAACTACGAAGAAGGCTCCGAGCCGTCGTTCGCCGATGGCGACGGCGTCACCGAAACGGCCCTGACCGAAGGCGGCGGCGGCGGCTTCGAGGGCCGCGACCTCGCTGCCGAGTCGATGTTCGAATATGGCAGCCGCATAGGCTTCTGGCGCGTGCTGCGCCTTCTGTCCGAGCGCGGCATGATCGCCACCGTCATGGGCTGCGCGCTGGCGTTGGAACGCAACAACGAGGCCTGCGCCGCCATTCGCGAATACGGCTACGACGTCTGCGCTCATGGCTGGCGCTGGGAGCGGCATCCGTTGCTGTCCGAGGCCGACGAGCGCGAGCGCATTCGCAAGACCGTCGAGAGCCTCAGGCGCACCACCGGCGAGCGTCCGCTCGGCTGGTATTGCCGCTATGGGCCGAGCGTGAACACGCGGCGCCTCGTGGTCGAGGAAGGCGGTTTCCTCTACGACTCCGACGCCTATAACGACGAATTGCCGTACTGGACACGTGTGCTCGGCAAGCCGCATCTCGTGGTGCCTTACGGCCTTGCCAACAACGACGCCAAGTTCAGCCGCGGCGCGATGGCAACGGCGGATGATTTCTTCGTCTATCTGCGCGATGCCTTCGACATGCTCTACGCGGAAGGCGCCACCGCGCCGAAGATGATGTCGGTCGGACTGCACACCCGCCTGATCGGCCATCCCGGCCGCGCCGCCGGCCTGCAGCGCTTCCTCGATCACGTCGCCAAGCACGACAACACCTGGGTCTGCCGGCGCGGCGACATCGCCCGTCACTGGCAGGCCACTCATCCCCCCACGCCCTGATCTCCACCACATCCGCACCCGAAAGGACGTCCCCATGAGACTGAAACCCACGGATTGGCTGTTCGCGCTGATGCTGTCGACTGCGGTATTCGCCGGCGGCGCCAGCGCGCAGCAAGCCGATCATCCGTCCGACAAACCGATGGTGGTCGCGTCCGACTTCGGCGTCGCGCCGTGGATGGTGCGCGGCCCCAACGGCCCCGAGGGTTTCGGTGCGGATCTGATCAACGAGATCGGTAAAGATCTCGGCCGCCCGAAGGTCGAGATCGTCGACATCAATTTCTCCGGCCTGTTCGCGGCGCTGTTCGCCAAGCGCGCCGAATTCCTCGTCAACCCGCTCAACCTCACTGCCGAACGCTCCGAGCGCATGCTCTATACCGAGCCGCTATTCTCCACCGGCAACGGCTTCATCGTCCGCGCCGCCGACGAGATGAAGGGCTTCGAGGATCTCAAGGGCAAGGCCGTCGCCGTCAACCGCGGCACCATCTCGGATACCTGGGCCACCGCCAATGCCGAGAAATACGGCTTCGAAGTGCAGCGCTACGATGTATTCCCCGACACGGTACAGGCCGTGCTGACGCGCCGCGCCTTCACAGCGCTAAATGAGATCCCGACCACCGTCTATGCCGCCAGCCAGAACAAGGCGATCAAGGTCGGTTTCAAGGACTTCAACGGCCGCAACTTCGCTTATGCGTTTCGCCTGGAAGACACCGAGTATCGCAACAAGGTCGAGGCGGTCATCGAATGCATGAAGTTGGACGGCCGCCTGCGCAAGCTGCACGAGAAATGGTATGGCGCAACGCCCGATGCCGGCTCGGCCATCGACACTGTGTATTTCGGTTACGGCCCTCCCGGCTTCAAGGGTTTCGAGCCCACCTCGCACGTTCCGGCGTGCAAGTAGCACGCTTGCTCTGACAAGATAGCTGCGAGCACCGGACCGGCCTGAGCCGGTCCGACCGCGGTTGATGGACACCCGATGGAGCGAATAGTCGAATACTACTTCAATGCAGACGTCATCGCGGGCGCCTTCCCCCAGGTGCTCGCGGGCTTTCGCACGACGGTCATCGTATCGCTTTTGATTATTGTCTGCGGCACGCTGTTCGGCCTGTCGCTGGCACTGCTGCGCTGCGCCAACCTGCGCCCCGTCAATTTCATCATCACTGCTTATGTCGACGTGCTGCGCACGCTGCCGCAGCTCGTCGTGATCGTCTTCATCTATTTTGGCCTGCCTTATCTGGGCCCGACGCTGTCCCCCTTCGCAACCACTGTGCTGGCGCTCGGCATGGTGCTGTCGGCCTTTTCCACCGAGATCTTCTGGTCCGCGATCATGGCACTGCCCCGCGGGCAATGGGATGCCGCGAGCGCGCTCGGCTTCAGCCGGCTACGGACGCTGATCACGATCATCCTGCCGCAGGCCGTTCGCCTCGCGATCCCGCTTCTGACCAACCGCGCCATCTCCATCAGCAAGGGTACTGCGCTCGGCACCGCCGTATCGCTCCCGGAAACGCTAGGACAGGCGCAGAGCGTGATGGCGCTGGTCGCCAATCCCTCGCCGCTGACGCTGGCCGCGGCGTTCTACCTCACCTTCTTCCTGCCGCTGGTGATCGCCAGCCGGTGGATCGAATATCGCTACAGCACGGGGCGTTGAGCGGATCGCATGCAAGATTTCCTGGACAATTTCGCCAACTGGGAGTCGCTGTTGCGGGTCTATCCGCTGCTGCTGCAGGGGCTGATCTATACTGTCTCGCTGGCGGTGGTGGCGCTGCCGCTCGGCATTCTCGCCGGCCTCGCCATCGCCGTGCTGTACAGCTTCAAGAACCGCTGGGTAAATATCGCGCTACTGATCTATATCGACCTGTTCAGGTCGTTTCCCGTGGTGGTGCTGCTGATCCTGATCTTCTACGGCATGCCGTTTCTGGGCCTGACGCTCGGCGGCTTTACCGCGGCGGTGCTGGCCATCGTGCTCAACAATTCTGGCTATTATGGCGAGATCTTCCGCGCCGGCATCCTGTCCGTGCCCCACGGCCAGACCGAGGCTGCCCGGGCGCTCGGTTTCAAGCCGCTGCATGTGGTGTTCTCCATCGTGCTGCCGCAGGCGATCCGCAACGTGCTGGCGCCGCTCGCCAGCAATTCGCTGGAACTCGCCAAGGCGACACCAATTGCCGCCTTGGTCGCGCTGCCTGAACTGCTGCGCTCAGCCCGCATCGCCCAGGAGCAAACCTACAACCCGACGCCGCTGATGGCGGCCGCGGTAATCTTCTTCGTCATCCTGTATCCGTTCGCGCGCTGGGTGGCGCGGCTGGAACGGCAAGCACTGAAAGCCCGCTGACATGGCCACACTGATCACCGGCGGCAGCGGTTTCATCGGGCTCGCGCTCGCCGAACGCCTGATCGCCGACGGCGAGACCGTTATCTTGTTCGACCTCTCAGCCCCCGGCCACGACATGCTGATGCGCGCCGAGCTTGCCGGCGCTACGCTGGTCACCGGCGATGTCACAAACGCCGACGACGTCGACCGCGCGTTGAACACGGCCGGCATCGACCGCGTGATCCACACCGCCGCGATGACGCCGAATGCCCAGCGCGAGCATGACGCTGCGCGCCAGATCGTCGACGTCAATATCGGTGGCACCGTCAATCTGCTCGAACGCGTAACATTGCGACCCGCCATCAAGCGCGTCACCGTGCTCAGTTCGGTCGCAGTGTACGGCTTCTCGCAACCGGCCGCGTCGGGCCTGTTCGAGGAGGATTTGTCGCCGCCGGCGCCAGCCGCGCTCTACGGCATCACAAAGCTTGCATCGGAACAGGCGGCGCTGCGGATCGCCGACCTTCACAAGCTCGATGTGCGCGTGATTCGGCTCGGGCCGGTCTTTGGCCCATGGGAATTGCAGACCGGTGTCCGCGATGCGCTGAGTCCGCATTATCAGGTGCTCCGTATGGCCTTCGACGGCCGTGAGGCGATTCTCCCGCGCAGCATGGCCGGCGATTGGATCTATTCCCGTGACGCTGCCCTCGGCGTCGCGAGGGTGAGCGCCTCCGACACGCTGAAGCACCGCACCTATCACGTCAGCGGCGGTGTGCTGTCTGATCTGCCACAATGGTGCGAGATCATCGCGACGCACATGCCGGGATTCCGCTGGCGGATGGCGGAGATCGAGGCGGAGGGCAACGTGATCTATGGCCTGCCGACGGACCGTGCGCCGCTGAACATTGCGCGACTGGCCGCGGATGCCGGCTTCACGCCTCAATTTCATCTGGAAGATGCGGCGCGCGACTATCTCGGCTGGTTGCCGCAGGCAGGAGAACCCGCATGAGCAAACGTCTGGCTGGAAAGTCGGTTCTGATCACCGGCGCCTCCTCGGGCATCGGCCGCGCCATCGCCCGCCGGTTTGCTGCCGAGGGCGCGAAGCTCATGCTCGCGGATCTCACCATGGACGTGCGCGAAGGCGGCACTCCGACATTGGAGCTGCTGCGTGCAGACGGTTATGAGGTCGATTTCATCCAGATCGACGTCGCCTCGGAGGACGACACCGTCCGCGCCGTCCAACAGACCGTTGCGCGCTACGGCCGCCTCGACGTGCTCGTCAACGACGCCGCCATCGGCACCGGCAAACGTCTGACCGACACCAGCCTCGCCGAATGGGACAGGACGCTCGCGGTCAACCTTACCGGCGTATTCCTGATGTCCCGCGCCGCCGTCAACCAGATGCTGACGCAGGATATCCGCAACGAGGCCCGCGGCCGCCTCGTCAACATCTCCTCGCAACACGGCATGATCGCCTGCCCGGAAGACGTCGCCTATGGCACCTCCAAATCCGGGGTCGTCTACATGACGCGGCAGATCGCGGCGGACTACGCGAAGGATCACATCATCTGCAATGCAGTCGCGCCCGGCAAGATCGTCACCGGCAAACCAGGCCGCGCCGCGGAGCCGCGCTGGATGGACTACTCCACCAGCCGCACGCCGATGCCGCGGCTGGGCCGTCCCGACGACGTCGCCAATGCAGCGCTATTTCTGGCCTCAGACGAGGCAACTTTCATGACGGGCGAAAACATTCTCGTCGATGGCGGCTGGATGGCGTCATGAGTAACGTTTCGGAGAGCACCATGGAGCAAGCGCCTGCGGATACATCCGCGCCGATCATCCAGATGTCCGGCGTCACCAAATGGTATGGCGACGTCCAGGTGCTCAAGGGCATCGACTTCACGGTGGCGCGCGGCGAGCGCGTCGTGATCTGCGGGCCTTCGGGGTCCGGCAAGTCGACCATGATCCGTTGCATTAACCGGTTGGAAGAACATCGCGACGGCCGCATCATGGTCAATGGCGTCGAGCTGGATCACTCGACGCGCAATGTCGACGTGGTCCGCCGCGATGTCGGCATGGTATTCCAGCAGTTCAACCTGTTTCCGCATCTGACCGTGCTGCAGAACCTCACCATCGCGCCACGCAAGATCCGCGGCGCAACGAGGCAGGAAGCCGACGAGGTCGCGCGCTATTTTCTTGAGCGCGTACGGATCTCCGAACAGGCCGATAAATATCCGAGCCAGCTCTCCGGCGGCCAGCAGCAGCGCGTCGCCATCGCGCGTGCGCTGTGCATGAAACCGCAGATCATGCTATTCGACGAGCCTACCTCCGCGCTTGATCCAGAAATGATCCAGGAGGTACTCGACGTCATGGTCGGCCTCGCCCGCGAAGGGATGACCATGGTCTGCGTCACCCACGAGATGGGCTTCGCGCGTACGGTCGCCGACCGCGTGGTGTTCATGGACGCCGGCCGGATCATCGAGGAAGGCGCGCCGACCGATTTTTTCTCAGATCCGAAACAGGATCGAACCCGTGCATTCCTCAAGCAAATTATGCATCGATGATCGAAGCGTCCGCTTAGCGGGGCGGGCTCAATTGGTCAGCGCAACACTCTAATCTTATGGGAAAGATGGAGTGCAGGCATGAAACAGCGACCTCGCATCTATTACTCGGCAGCCCAGCGATCTTTGATCTGGGATCGTTGGCAGGCAGGCGAGCCGATGAGTTCGATTGGGCGTCGGTTTGAACGGGATTCTTCATCGGTTTTCTCGGTTATATCTCCGTCCGGAGGCATCCGTCCGCCAGATCGGCGTCGCGCCGAACGGGCTCTTAGCCTTACTGAGCGAGAGGAGATCTCCCGATGGCTCAGCATGCGCCGCTCCTTGCGATCGATAGCGCGTCATCTGGGACGATCTGCGTCGACGATCAGCCGTGAGGTTCAACGCAATGGCGGAACGGATCGCTACCGTGCTGCGCAGTCTGATCACAGCGCGTGGGATCGGGCCCGTCGCCCCAAGCTTTGCAAGCTGGCTTGCCGTCCTTTCCTGAGACGGACAGTATCGAGACTACTGCAGAGACAATGGTCGCCGGAGCAGATCGCCGGCTGGCTGAAGCGCACACACCCGGCGGAGCCTGAAAAGCAGGTGTCACACGAGACGATTTATCGCAGCCTATTCATTCAGGCGCGCGGCGTGTTGAAAAAGGAGCTTCTCGAGCACCTGAGGGCGAAACGCACGGTTCGTCGTTCTAGGCACGCGAGCATGAAACGGACCGGACTCGGCCAGATCAAGAACGCCGTATCCATCAGCGAACGACCGCCGTCTGTTGAAGATCGTGCGGTCCCAGGCCATTGGGAAGGCGATCTGATCGGCGGATCGAGAAATAGCTACATCGCAACGCTGGTTGAACGCCATTCGCGCTACGTGATGCTGATCAAGGTTGCGAACAAGAACACCGAAAGCGTCGTCTCTGCGCTGATCAAGCAGTCACGGCGATTGCCTGGCGAACTCTACCGGTCCCTGACCTGGGATAGAGGCAAGGAGCTCGCCGACCATCAGCGACTGGCATTGGCCACCGACGTCGACATCTACTTTTGTGACCCTCGCTCCCCATGGCAGCGCGGATCAAACGAGAACACCAACAGATTACTGCGCCAATATCTGCCGCGCGGCACCGATCTGTCCTTACACAGTCAAGCCAAGCTTAGCGCCATCGCAAGACAGCTCAATGAGCGGCCGCGAAAAACCTTGCTCTATCAGACGCCAGCTGAGAAGTTCGCCGAGTGTGTTGCAGCGATCGGTTGAACTCGCCGGCATAAGCGGACATCGATTGCTCCTGCGTGCCCCGTGATCTATGAGCTCACAATCAACGTCTGGGCGACCGCTAGAAAGACCTACGCGGCTTCGTCGCGCGATTGGTAGAGCTTGTAAAGCATGCGTTGCCCGATACGCCGGAACGGCGAGAACGGATGCGTCGGCAGCGGCGACGTGAAGATCGGTAGGTCCTGCCCCTTGAAGTTCTTGCCCGCGATCATCTCGGCCATGCGACGGCCGGCCTGCGCCGAATAAGACACGCCATTGCCACCGTAGCCCAGCGCATAGAACAGAGTTTGCGAAGGATCGGGCCGGAAGATACGCGGCATCATGTCGTGGCTGACATCGACCCAGCCCCACCAGGAATAGTCGATCTCGATTCCCTTGAGCGCCGGGAACTTGCGGTGCAGCCCGTCGATCAGGAGCTGCAGATGCCGCGGATTTGCAGCGTCCGCGCCGGTGATGGCGCTGCGGCTACCGATTTGCACACGGTTGTCGGGCAGCCGGCGATAATAGAAGCGCAGCGTGCGGGTGTCGGTGATGACTTCGGTGGTCTTGAAGCCGGTCGCCTCCAGCTCTGCTCCGGTAAGCGGCCGCGTCACAATCGAGTTGGACATGATCGGCATGCAGCGGCCACGCAGCAAGGGCGTCAGACCGAGTGACGTGTAAGCGCCGGTCGCGATACCGACTGCGCGTGCACGCACGGTGCCGCCGGGTGTGCGCAGATGGTGAATGCCGTTGCGCGTTGTGATCTCCTGCACCGGACTGCCGGGATGCACCTTGGCGCCGAGTTCGCGCGCCATGCGCAGATAGCCGAAAGCGAGTTTGGCGGGATGGACGCCAGTGCCCAGCGGCTCATGCACAGCACCAACACATTCGGCCTCGTTCACATAGTCGCGTCGCACGTCCTCGGCGGACAGCACGCGCGTCTTGTAGCCGAACACCTCGTTCTGGACTTTCGACTCGGCTGCGATCTTCTCGAACGTCCGCTGGCGATGCGCGAGATAGAGGTGGCCGCCGCGCTGCGGTTCACAATCGATATTTCCGGTCTTGATCAGATCCTCGAAGGTCTCGAAGCCGTCCTGGATTTCCGCGTGCAGCCGCAGCGCCACATCGCGGCCCCAGCGCGCGATCCACTGCGAACGCGACAGCCGGCCCGACGCGTTCTGGCCCTGCCCGCCATTGCGTGTGCTGCAGCCCCAGGCGACGCGATTTGCTTCCAGCACCAAGGCCTTGATGCCGAATTCGCGCGCCAGAAAAATCGCGCAAGCCAGCCCGGTATAGCCCGAACCGACAATCGCGACGTCGGCATCGATGTCGCCATTGATCGGGCCGTCGTCGTCTGGCGGTGTTCCTGCCGTGGCGGCCCAATAAGTCGGGGCGTAGTCGCGGTGGGTACCGGGACCGGGGGACACCAGCGGATCGTAATGCTGGTCGTAAGGCGCAATCGACATCGGCGCGACCTCCTTCACGACGCGATCACGACTTCGCCGGCAGCGCCGGTCGATCCTTGCGGAACGCACTCTTGCGCGAGAGCTTGTGGCCCTTGAACGTGAAGAGATCGCAGCCCTCGGCCTCGATCCGCGTACCGTTGGCTGCTGTACCGCGGAAAATCCATTCAGATAGGCCGCGGTCGCCGAACACGCTGTGCGATGTACAGGTCCAGCTCGCATCTGGCGTACCGCCCCAGACCTTCTCGAACGCCGCCTTCACGTCGGAGGTGCCGATAATGCGGTTGCCATACATCTCCGACCCGACGGCGGTATCGAACACGATATCGTCGGTCATGCAGGCCATCACGCCATCGGCGTCGTGACGGTTGAACGCCTCGAACAGCGTGACGAGAAGCTGGTGGCGCTGGGTCTGCTGCTCGGACATTGCAAAGCTCTCTCGATCATTTCAACAATGGTCGGCACTGCGTGCCAGCCATGGGGATGAAACTGCCAGCGGCCATGCGGCGCGATTAGGGCCAGTTGCGGCGAAGCACCTGTCCAGAGCGGAACGGTTCGCGCCGGCGATCTGGCCCAAAGATTGAGACACGCTGGCCCTCCCCAGGCTAACGGATGTCGCCATGGTGGCAGCATGACGGAGCGACGGACCCACGTGACATGCATGACCTGACGATCGCGATCGGCGATCTCGGTGCGGCGCTGACGCCAAAACTGGTTTTGCTGTCGATTGCCTCGATTTTCGTCGCCGCGGTGCTGCGCGGCTTTACCGGCTTTGGTTTTGCCCTTGCCGCTGTGCCGCTGCTCGGCTTGTTCATGATACCGACCGAGGCCGTGCCAGTGGCGATCGGATTGCAACTCGCTGGCAGCCTGCTTGATTTCCGCAAGGCATCGCAGAGCTGCGACTGGCCCTCGCTGCGCTGGCTGATGATCGGCGCGCTGATCGGATCGCCGCTGGGAACCCTGATCCTGACCGAAATCCCGGCGCCAATCTCGCGGCTGGTTATCAGTTCGATCACGCTCCTGGCGGTGTTCGCGCTGGGCCGCGGCTTCGCGTTGCCCGCCATCCCGCCACGCCCGGTGACGTCAATCACCGGTTTCTTCTCCGGTCTGTTCAACGGGCTAGCCGCGATGCCCGGACCGCCGGTGGTCGCTTACTATATGTCGGTTCCGCTGCCACGCTTGACAACGCGTGCGTCGCTGATGGTGTTCTTCCTGATGACCTCGATCACGGCAACGATCACTTTCGTCAGCGTGGGCCTGCTGAACGTCCACACCATCGGCCTGTCGTTGCTCGGCCTGCCGGTGATGTGGCTCGGCACCATATTCGGCGAAATCGCATTCCGGCGCGGCAACGAAGCAATGCATCGCCAGGTCTCGATCATCAGCCTCGGCGTGATTGCCCTCGTCAGCGCCGTCAAGGGCGTGAGCGAGCTGACCTGAGCCGCGTCAGCTCATGCGTGCGATGATGCGACCGAGACGTTCAATGCCCGGTTCGATC
Organism: Tardiphaga sp. 20_F10_N6_6; assembly: GCF_052076045.1. Lineage (NCBI taxonomy): Bacteria > Pseudomonadati > Pseudomonadota > Alphaproteobacteria > Hyphomicrobiales > Nitrobacteraceae > Tardiphaga > Tardiphaga sp. 20_F10_N6_6. The sequence continues at coordinate 5,773,078 of NZ_CP197239.1, read as the reverse complement.
CGGTCATTGCGGATCGACGAGAAGCCAAGCCGGAAGCAATTGGCATGGGTACCTTTCGTCATCGAGAATACGTCGCCCGGCTCGATCACCACGCCTTCTGCCAACGCGGCCGTGGCAAGTTCGGTGGCATCGCAGGCCGCCGGACATGTCACCCAATAGCTGGTGCTGCCGACGCCGCGCACGAAATCGCAACCGGCGAGATGCTTGGGCAGCAACTGATCGAGAATGCGTGCGCGCTCCAGTAGCACGCGTGAGACGCGCTGCAGATGCGAGCGGTAATGGCCAAGGCCGATGAACAGCGCCGCAACGCGCTGGTTGTTGAGCGGTGGATGCCGCAGCATTAGGCGCCGCAGCGCGCGCAATTCACGGATCACCGGCGCTGGTGCGGCGACATAGCCGAGCCGTAGGCCGGGCGCGAGCGCCTTCGACAGGCTGCCGACATAAAGCACGCGGTCGTTGCGATCGAGGCTCATTAGCGGCGGCAGTGCCGGCCCCTCCGAGATCAGCTCGCTCTCATAATCGTCCTCGATCAGGATGATGTCGCTCTCCTCTGCCTTGCGCAGCACTTCGAGACGGCGCTGCTCGGGCATCGCCACCGTGGTCGGGCATTGATGACCTGCGGTGACGTAAGCGAGATCGCAGCTCTCGAAGTTCGCATCGGGCACCATGCCCTCGCCGTCGACTGCGAGCGGCACGATATTGTCGGTCTGCATACCGAAAATGTTGCGGGCGTCGGGATAGCCGGGATCTTCCATGCCGACCCGGGTGCCCTGCTTCACGAACAATCGGGCGATCAGATACAGCGCATGCTGGGCGCCGATGGTCATCATGATCTCGTCCGGCCGCGCGCGAACGCCGCGGCGCGGCAACACCTGCAGCCGGAGCTGCTCGATCAGCGCCGGATCGTCCTCGTCGATCAGATCGCGGGCCCAGTTGTTGATCTCGGGCACGCTAAGTGCGGCGCGCGCACTTTCGCGCCAGTCATTGGTCGGAAACAGGCTTGGATCGAACTGCCCGAAGATGAAGGGATACGGATAGTCCTGCCAGTTGAGCGGCTTGACGATGTTCCGGTTGGCCGACGGCCGCACTGCGAAGCGCCCGGCCCAGCGCGCGGCGCCGGCCTCGTCGAGCGCCGCGCGGTCGTCGCGCTGGGTGCCGAGATGCTTGGGGAGGCCGGCCACGAAGAAGCCGCTGCGTTCGCGCGAAATGAGGAAATTCTGGTCGACCAGCTGCTCATAGGCGATCACGACGGTATTACGCGACACTTCGAGCAGTGTGGCCAGTTCGCGGCTCGACGGCATGCGCACACCAAGCGCCAGACGGCCTTCTTCGATGGCGGTACAGATCAACTGGCGGATCTGGAGCTGCAGGAAGGGACCGCGCCGGTCCAGCCCCTGGAACAGCGATCCCCAGAACAGCGCATCCCCAATGCCAGACGCTGCAGGACGCCCGTCTGCACGGGCGGCTTTCACTGAACCTCCGGGATTACCCATCGCGCCCTCCACACTCATCCCGAAACCAAAGCCGCACCCGTCTTCGGGCCTAACAGGATACTAAGCAAAAGCCGCGCCAAGGTGGACCGTCGGCACCGCGGGACTGGCCCCATTCGTGCATCCGATCTGGCGCTGGCTCGGAGCGATGCGAGGCCTCACGCTTCGATGACGGAATTTTGAGGGTGGTCCATTGAGCCAGGATACGATTGTTTTTTCGGCCCGCAAGATCGTGACCATGAACCCGTCACGCCCATCCGCCACGCATGTCGCAGTGCAGAACGGCCGGATCGTCGCAGTCGGCAGCTTCGACGAGATCGTCGCTACCAGCGGCGCCAAGGTCGACGACCGTTTCAAGGACAAGGTGCTGCTGCCCGGCTTCGTTGAAGGCCACAGCCACATCATGGAAGGCATGATGTGGTCGCTGCCTTATGTCGGCGCCTTCGACCGCCGCTCGCCCGAAGGCAAACTCGTCCAGGGCCTGCCGGATATCGATGCCATCGTCGCGCGGCTGCAGGAAGCCGAGGCAGCGATGACCGATGCCGAGGCACCGCTCTTCGCCTGGGGCTTCGATCCCCTGCATATCGGCAGCGTGTCCCTGACGCGGCAGGATCTCGACCGCGTATCGACCACGCGGCCGATCATGGTCGTGCATGCATCGTTCCACATCAGCAACGTCAACACTATCGTGCTGCAGCGCGCCGAGCTCGATCGCACCACCAATATTTCCGGCGTGGTGATGGGCAAGGACGGCGAACCATCCGGCGAAGTCCAGGGCATTGCCGCTCGGTTTCGCGTGTTCCGCGTGCTCAGCACCAATCCACTGTCTGGCAATCTCACAGCCGATGACGTCAACCGCTACGCGGCATCGTCGTGCATTCAGGGCGTGACTACCATCACCGACCTGCACAACGATCTTGCTGACCTGACCATCGAGGTCTATCGCGCCGCAAGTCGGCGCGATGATTTCTCGGTGCGCCTGGTCCCGGCCATGGCCTCGGTGTCGCACAGCCCGGAACAGGGCGTCGAGAAGATCAAGACACTGAAGGCGTCGAACAATGACAAGCTTCACTATGGCATCGTCAAGCTGGTGGTCGACGGCTCGATTCAGGGCTTTACCGCGCGGCTGCGCTGGCCGGGCTATCACAACGGAGCGCCCAACGGGTTGTGGTACATCGCGCCGGAAGAACTGCCGTCCATCGTTGCAGCTTACCACAATGCGGGCATCCAGCTGCACATCCACACCAATGGCGACGAAGCCACCGAAGTGGCGCTCGATGCCGTCGAGGCCGCGCAGATCGCAAAGCCGCGGCCCGATCACCGCCATACGCTGCAGCATTGCCAGATGGCGGATGCTGCGCAGTTCAAGCGCATGAAATCGCTCGGCATGTGTGTCAACTTGTTTTCCAATCACATCTATTACTGGGGTGACTCGCATTACGAGCTGACCATGGGTCCGGAACGCGCCAACAGACTCGACGCCACCGGTACCGCGCTGCGCGTCGGCGTTCCCTTCGCAATCCATTCCGACGCCCCGGTGACGCCCCTGAGCCCGCTGTTCACCGCCTGGTGTGCCGTCAACCGCGTGTCGTCGAGCGGACGTGTGCTCGGCAAGGAGACCGAAGCGCTGACCGTCGAACAGGCGCTTGCCGCGATCACGATCAACGCCGCCTATACGCTGAAGCTCGATCACATCGTCGGCAGCATCGAGGCCGGCAAATATGCGGACTTCGCGGTACTTGATGAAGATCCGCTTGAAGTCGCGCCGGAGAAGCTCAAGGATATTGCCATCTGGGGTACCGTGGTCGGTGGCCACGTGCGGGAGGCGCCACGGGCATGACGGCAGCGTCATCAGCGAAAATTCCCGTGACGGTGGTCGGCGGCTTTCTCGGCGCCGGCAAGACGACCTATCTGAATCACCTCCTTCGCACCGGCTCCGCCCGCTATGCCGTGCTGGTCAACGACTTCGGCGCGGTGAACATCGACGCCGGCCTGATTGCCCAGCACGACGGCACCACCATGACGCTGACCAATGGCTGCGTCTGCTGCAGCATCGGCGGCGGCTTTCTGGATACGCTGGGCCGGATCCTCGACGACGCCATCCCGTTCGATCACATCATCATCGAAGCGTCGGGCGTCGGTGATCCCTGGCGCATCGCCGAGATCGCACTGGTGGAGCCGAGCCTGCGCCTGAATGCTGTGATCGTGGTCGCGGATGCATCCCGCATTTCAAAACTGCTGATCGACAGTCACGTCGGCGACACCGTGCGCGGCCAGTTCGATCGCTGCAGTCTCGTGCTGCTCAACAAGGTAGACCTGCTAAACCGCACCGCCGCCGATGCGGCCCGCGCCACGGTCGCGGCGCTGCGTCCCGACATCCAGATCATCGAGACGACGGAAGATACGCTGCCGGTCCTGCCGGACGGCGAGGTCAAAGCGACATCGCGCTTTGCCGCGACCGCCGTGAACGACAGCGTCGATCATGAAAGCGCGTTCCACCGCTGGTCGTATCGGCGCAGCGGCACGTTCGATCGTGGCCAGCTTACAGCAGCACTAGCCGCATTGCCGCCGCAGCTTTTGCGCCTCAAAGGACAATGCCGGATCGCCGGTGATGCGTCGCCAGCGCTGCTGCAGATGGTCGGGCAAGACTGGGCGCTGACACCCGCTCCCGCCGATATGACGGCTCAAAACGACATCATGCTGGTCGGCGTCGGCACCGACGCTCTGCCCGATGCCGCCGCGCTTGATGCCATTCTCGATGGCGCGCTGATCCAGGTTTCACAAACACACCCGACAACGGCGGACCTCAACCGTCGGCACGCTGCATTCACCCTCTGAGAGAAGGACCGACAAGATGTCTTCGATCTGGTCACGACGACCCCGTTCGCTGAAAGCGTCTCTTCTGGCCTGCGCTCTGGGCCTTGCCCTCGTCGCAACCGCCATCGCGCCAAGCGTCAAGCCGGCACTTGCCGCCGACGGCGGCACGCTGGTGATCGCCTCGACGCAGGTGCCACGCCACTTCAACGGCGCCGTGCAGTCCGGCCTCGCCACCGCGATGCCGTCCACGCAAATCTTCGCCAGTCCGCTGCGCTATGACGACAACTGGAATCCGCAGCCTTATCTCGCAAAGTCGTGGGCGGTCGCGCCGGACGGCCTCTCGGTGACGCTGAAGCTGGTCGACAATGCCCTGTTCCACGACGGCAAGCCGGTCACGTCCGAAGACGTCGCCTTTTCAATCATGACCATCAAGGCGAACCATCCCTTTCAGAGCATGCTGGCCGCTGTCGATAAGGTCGATACGCCCGACCCGCTCACCGCTATCATCCGCCTGAAGCATCCGCACCCGGCGCTGCTTTTGGCGATGTCGCCTGCACTGATGCCGATCCTGCCGAAACACGTCTATGGCGACGGCCAGGATATCAAGGCGCATCCCGCCAATCTGAAACCGGTCGGCTCAGGCCCCTATCGCCTCACCGAATACAAGCAGGGCGAATATTACACGCTGGAGAAGTTCGACAAGTTCTTCATCACCGGCAAGCCCAAGCTCGACAAGATCGTCGTCAAGCTGGTATCGGATTCCAATGCCGCAGTGGTCTCGCTTGAGCGCGGCGACGTCAACGTGCTGCCGTTCGTCTCAAACACCCGCGACATCGAGCGCATCGAGAAGATGCCGAACGTGATGGTCATCGACAAGGGCTTTGCCGGCGTCGGTCCGATCAACTGGCTCGCCTTCAACACCAAGAAGAAGCCGCTCGATGACGTGCGCGTGCGTCAGGCGATAGCATACGCAGCCAATCGCGAGTTCATCACCAGCAAACTGATGGGCGGCAAGGCGAAGACCGCCACCAGCCCGATCGCCCCGGGATCGCTGCTGCTGGAGCCCGGCGTCGAGATGTACAAGCTCGATCTCGCGAAGTCGGCGAAGCTACTCGACGACGCCGGCTATCCGAAGGCTGCCGACGGCACGCGCATGAGCCTCACCATCGACTATATCCCCGGTGACGAGGAACAGCAGCGCAATGTCGCCGAATATCTGCGCTCGCAGCTCAAGCGCGTCGGCATCAATCTGGAAGTCCGTGCCGCGCCGGACTTCCCTACCTGGGCGCAGCGTATTTCGAATTTCGACTACGACTTGACGATGGACAACGTGTTCAACTGGGGCGATCCGGTGATCGGCGTCAACCGCACGTACCTTTCGAGCAACATCCGCAAGGGCATCATCTGGTCGAACACCCAGCAATACAGCAACCCGAAGGTCGACGAACTGCTCGCCGCAGGCGCGCAGGAGACGTCGCCCGAGAAGCGCAAGGCATTGTATTCGGAATTCCAGAAGATCGTCGTTAACGACGTGCCGATCTATTTCATCAACGGAGCGCCGTATCGCAACGCCTTCAGCAAGGGCCTCGGCGGTCTGCCGACGTCGATCTGGGGCATGATGTCGCCGCTCGACGAGCTTTATTGGGAAGTGCCGCCAAAGACCTGATGGTCTTCGGCTCACTCTGACGGTCCAGCACCATGAACCTCGCTCTTCACATTCTGCGTCAGGTGGCCAATGCAGTTGGCCTCCTTATCGCCGTGCTGGTCCTCAATTTCTGCCTGATCCATGCTGCGCCCGGCGATCCCGCTCTAGTGATCGCGGGCGAGATGGGCGGTGCGTCGGCCGACGTCATCGCTGCACTGCGGGTCAAATACGGCCTCGACAAGAGCCTGCTCGAACAGCTCTTCACCTATCTCGGCAGCGTCGCCACCGGCGACTTCGGCTATTCCTATTATTTCAATGCCCCCGTGACCGGCCTGATCGCCCAGCGCATTCCGGCGACGCTGTATCTGGTGCTGTCGGCGCTGGCGATCTCGGTGGTGATCGGCACGCTGCTCGGCGTCGTCAGCGCCCGCAAGCCGAACGGGCTGTTCAGCCAGGGCGTCACCATCATCTCGCTTGCGGGCTATGCCGCGCCGGTGTTCTGGACCGGGCTGATGTTGCTGCTGCTGTTCGGATCGGTGTGGCCGATCCTGCCGGTGTCGGGCATGACCGACGTCGCGCGGCCCAAGGTCGGCTTCGCGCATGTCGTGGATATATTGCAGCATCTCGTGCTGCCCGCGACCACGCTCGCACTCGTCTTCATCGCGCAATATAGCCGGCTCGCCCGTGTCAACATGATCGATGCGCTGACGGCTGACTACGTGCGCACCGCCCGCGCCAAGGGCCTGCCAGAATTTATCGTGATCGGCAAACATGCGCTGCGCAACACGCTGATCCCGATTGTCACTGTCGCCGGGCTGCAATTCGGCCATCTGTTCGCGGGCGCCGTGCTGGTCGAGACGGTGTTCAGCTGGCCCGGCATGGGACGGCTGGTGTTCGAATCCATTCTGCGCCGAGATTATCCGACCCTGCTCGCCGTGCTGTTCTTCTCGGCAGTCTTGGTCATGGCCGCCAATATCATCACCGATCTGGTCTATCGCCTGGTCGATCCGCGCATCCGTTCGGGGGCCCGATGACCACAATAGAATCCACCGCCATCAAGCCCGATAGGACCGCGCTGCCCGTGAGCGCCGCGGCGTCGCCCACGATGGCCGCGCTGCGCCAGTTTGCCCGCAGCCCGGCGGGCGTCGTCGGCGCGGTTGTGCTGCTGTTTCTGATGCTCGCCACCTTGTTCGGGCCGTCGATCTATGGCGTCGATCCGCTCGACATTGCCGGCGCGCCCTTCACGCCGCCGGATGCGGTCACCTGGCTCGGCACCGACTATCTCGGCCGCGATATCCTGGCGGGGCTGCTGCAGGGCGGCCGTGCCACGCTGACTGTCGGCGGCGTGGCAGCGATCATCACCATCGTGATCGGCGTCACCATCGGTTCGCTGGCCGGCTTCTTCGGCGGCCCCATCGACACGGCACTGACCAAGATCACCGAGTTCTTCCAGATCCTGCCACCGCTGCTGTTTGCCATGGTACTGGTCACTCTGTTCGGGCAGACGCTGACCACCGTGACCATCGCGATTGGCGTGGTGAGCTGGCCGTCTGCCGCGCGCCTGACCCGCGCGGAGTTCCTGCGCTTGCGCAATCTCGATTTCGTCAAGGCATCGCGCGCCGCCGGCGCGGGCAATGGTCACCTCATCCTGCGCGTCGTGCTGCCCAATGCGCTGCCGCCGATCATCGTCTCAGCGACGCTCGCGATCGGCGTGGCCATCCTGTTCGAAGGCGGATTGAGTTTCCTCGGCCTCGGCGATCCCAACACCATGAGCTGGGGCCTTATGCTTGGGCAGAACCGCAATTATGTGCTCAATGCCTGGTGGACCGTGGCGTTTCCCGGTGCTGCAATCTTCATCGCGGTGCTCGCCATCAGCCTGATCGGCGACGGCGTCAATGACGCCATCAATCCGCGCCTGCGGAAGCGAGGCTGAGCGATGCCCCCCGTTCTCTCCGTCAAGGATCTCAGCGTCTCGATGAACGGCACCAAGGGCATGGTGCCGGTGCTTGAGCATCTGTCATTCGACGTCGCGCAAGGCAAGACCATGGCGCTGGTCGGCGAGTCCGGCTGCGGCAAAAGCATGACCGCGCTCGCGATCATGCAGCTATTGCCCGAAGACTTTCGCGTCACCTCCGGCAGCATTCTGCTGGATGGCGTCGAGGTTTTATCGGCATCACCCAAGGAGTTGCGCAGCCTGCGCGGCGACAAGATGTCGATGATCTTCCAGGAGCCGATGACGGCGCTCAACCCGCTCTACACGGTCGGTGACCAGATCGGCGAGGTCCTGCGTCAGCACCGCGGACTGAGCCGCCGCGATGCCCATGCGCAAGCGATACAGTTTCTCAAGGCGGTGCAGATCCCCGCGGCCGAGAAACGCGTCGATGCCTATCCGCATCAATTGTCCGGCGGCATGCGGCAACGTGTGATGATCGCCATGGCGCTGGCCTGCAAGCCGAAGCTTCTGATCGCAGACGAGCCGACCACTGCGCTCGACGTCACCGTGCAGGCGCAGATCTTCGACCTGCTCAGCGAATTGCAGGACGACACCGACACGGCCATCGTGCTGATCACCCATGATCTCGGCGCCGTCGCCGAACTCGCCGACGATGTCGCCGTGCTCTATGCCGGCCGCTGCATCGAACAGGGCGCCGCACACGAGATCATCGCCCGTGCGCGGCATCCCTATACGCGCGGGCTGATGGCCTGCGTGCCGCATCTGCAGCTCGGCCGCATGAGCAACCATGCCTCGGCCGAGCTCGATGAAATCCCAGGTATGGTGCCGCCGCTCGGCGCACGCGGGCCGGACTGCGCTTTCCTGCCGCGCTGTGCCTTTGCCGGCGCGATCTGTCGCGCACAGCCGCAGCCGCCGTTCGATCGCATCGATGCCGGTGCCGCCGTATCGTGCTGGCGTCATCAGGAGATCACACCGTGAGCGATGGCTTGAATATATCTGCGCCCGCAGACGTCCTGCTCGACGTCAACGATCTCGTGGTGCACTTCCCGGCCGGACGCCGCGGCATGTTCGGTCCACCCTCGAAGGTCCACGCGGTCGACGGCGTGAGTTTTCGCGTCCGCCGCGGCACCACCTTCGGCATCGTCGGCGAAAGCGGCTCCGGCAAATCGACCACTGCGCAGGCGGTGATGCGGCTGATCCCGATGACCTCCGGCCAGATCGTGTTCGGCGGCGAGAACATCGCAGACTTCCGCGGCGAGAAACTGCGGCTGGCGCGCAGCAAATTCCAGATCGTGTTCCAGGATCCGTTCTCGGCACTGGATCCGCGGCGCCGCGCGGGCGATCTGATCCGCGAACCGCTCGACCTGCTCGGCATCGGCTCGCCACGCGAGCGCGAGGTCCGGGTCAAACAGCTTCTGGAGGAAGTCGGCCTGCCGCCGCAGGCGGCTGATCTGTTTCCGCATCAGTTTTCCGGCGGCCAGCGCCAGCGTCTGTGCATTGCACGTGCGATGGCGCCAGAACCCGACCTGATCGTCTGCGACGAAGCGGTGTCGGCACTCGACGTCGCTATCCAGGCGCAGATCCTGAACCTGCTGAAGAAGCTACAGCGCGAGCGCGGCCTGACCTATATCTTCATCTCGCACGATCTCGGCGTGATCCAGCATTTCTGCGACGAGATTGCGGTGATGTATCTCGGACGCATCGTCGAACAGGCGCCGGCGCAGGTGTTCTTCTCGGCACCCTTGCATCCCTATAGCTGGTCGCTGATATCAGCCGCCGCACCGCCCGGCCCGCTGCGCGACCGGCTGAAGAAGGACTATCTGGTCAAGGGCGATCCACCGAGTCCGGTGGATCCACCGCCCGGCTGCCGCTTCGCGCAGCGCTGCCCGTTCGTGGTGGAGCGGTGCCGTGACGAATTGCCGATCCTTCAGGTCGAGGCCGAGGAACACTTCATCGCCTGCCATCGGACCGGCGAGATCGCCCCTCCGGATTTTGCATCCCTGTGAGCCGTCGCTGTGGGGCGTCCGCATTGCGCGGCGAGTTCAACCGATCGCTGCAACACACTCGGCGAACTTCTCAGCTGGCGTCTGATAGAGCAAGGTTTTTCGCGGCCGCTCATTGAGCTGTCTTGCGATGGCGCTAAGCTTGGCTTGACTGTGTAAGGACAGATCGGTGCCGCGCGGCAGATATTGGCGCAGTAATCTGTTGGTGTTCTCGTTTGATCCGCGCTGCCATGGGGAGCGAGGGTCACAAAAGTAGATGTCGACGTCGGTGGCCAATGCCAGTCGCTGATGGTCGGCGAGCTCCTTGCCTCTATCCCAGGTCAGGGACCGGTAGAGTTCGCCAGGCAATCGCCGTGACTGCTTGATCAGCGCAGAGACGACGCTTTCGGTGTTCTTGTTCGCAACCTTGATCAGCATCACGTAGCGCGAATGGCGTTCAACCAGCGTTGCGATGTAGCTATTTCTCGATCCGCCGATCAGATCGCCTTCCCAATGGCCTGGGACCGCACGATCTTCAACAGACGGCGGTCGTTCGCTGATGGATACGGCGTTCTTGATCTGGCCGAGTCCGGTCCGTTTCATGCTCGCGTGCCTAGAACGACGAACCGTGCGTTTCGCCCTCAGGTGCTCGAGAAGCTCCTTTTTCAACACGCCGCGCGCCTGAATGAATAGGCTGCGATAAATCGTCTCGTGTGACACCTGCTTTTCAGGCTCCGCCGGGTGTGTGCGCTTCAGCCAGCCGGCGATCTGCTCCGGCGACCATTGTCTCTGCAGTAGTCTCGATACTGTCCGTCTCAGGAAAGGACGGCAAGCCAGCTTGCAAAGCTTGGGGCGACGGGCCCGATCCCACGCGCTGTGATCAGACTGCGCAGCACGGTAGCGATCCGTTCCGCCATTGCGTTGAACCTCACGGCTGATCGTCGACGCAGATCGTCCCAGATGACGCGCTATCGATCGCAAGGAGCGGCGCATGCTGAGCCATCGGGAGATCTCCTCTCGCTCAGTAAGGCTAAGAGCCCGTTCGGCGCGACGCCGATCTGGCGGACGGATGCCTCCGGACGGAGATATAACCGAGAAAACCGATGAAGAATCCCGTTCAAACCGACGCCCAATCGAACTCATCGGCTCGCCTGCCTGCCAACGATCCCAGATCAAAGATCGCTGGGCTGCCGAGTAATAGATGCGAGGTCGCTGTTTCATGCCTGCACTCCATCTTTCCCATAAGATTAGAGTGTTGCGCTGACCAATTGAGCCCGCCGCCAATTGCTGTCACTCATATGTTCGTCGACGCTTGCAGCATGGCGCGCCTATTGCGCTGTCCCCATCCAAATCGGGCGAACCGTCCGATTTGGTACTAGGCGCAACTGGCCGACGCTTTCCAGATCACACCACGCTCACCCTGGCCTGAGACATAGCTCCCGACATTGCCATGATCGCGCAATTGGATAGATTGCTTGCTCCGCCGGAAAGGGTGAAAGGTGGCATCCAAAGAAGGGCACAACCTATTGGACGATTCCGCGAACCAATGCGCGTATTGCGGGTTCACGATGCAATTGGATGCACGCTTTTGCGGTGGCTGCGGGCGGCCAAGGGCTGCTCCAACTGCGCTTGGCGTTCATGCACTCTCATTCCTGCAATCGCAAATCCCGCCAGAACTCGCTGAGCGTATCATGCGGTCCGGCACATCCATGCTGGGCGAGCGCAAACGTGTCACCGTCCTGTTTGCCGACATCCAGCGGTCGACCGAACTCATCGACCAGTTGGACCCAGAAGAAGCGCTGGAAGTTATTGGCCCAGTGCTCAAGCGGCTGATGGACGCCGTGCATGAGCACGATGGGTTGGTCAATCAGACGCGCGGTGACGGCATTATGGCGCTCTTCGGCGCCCCCATTGCGAGCGAAGACCACGCCGTCCAGGCCTGCCGCGCAGCACTGGCTGCGAGAAATGCGATCATCGAATTCAATCGTCTGCATCAGCGCTCGATCAGTATCAGAATTGGCCTGAATTCCGGACAGGTCATCATTCATTCGATCGGCAACAATCTGGCGATGAACTATGACGCCGTTGGAAAAACGGTTCACCTCGCCGCCCGAATGGAAGCGCTTGCCTCCCCTGGCTCGATCAAATTGTCGTCCGACACCTTCCAACTCGCGAAGGGCTTCATCAGCGCATTGCAGCTCGGGCCCGAACAAGCCAAAGGGGTCGCCGAGCCGGTGGAGACCTATGAACTGGTGTCGATGCGGCCGCGCACCCGCTGGCAGGCTCGCTCATCCGGCGGCCTCAGTCCGCTGATCGGACGTCGGACAGAATTAGATTTCCTCAAGAAACTGCTGGATAACGCCGCTGCGGGACACGGACGCGCGGTTACCATTGTCGGCCCTGCCGGGATCGGCAAATCGCGTCTGGTCCATGAGTTCATCGCCAGCGTTCCAGAAGAATGGCTCGTCCTGCAGACGACCTGCGCTTCTCAACGCGCGAACTCCAGCTACTATCCCGTCAGCACGTTGATACGTGAGCTCTTCGGCGTACGCGCCGAGGATAGCCCCGCCTCAGCTGCCAGCCGGACCAGCACCCGTGTTGCCCGCCTCGATCCAAATCTGCCCCCACATCTTCCGGCCATCCTCTCGCTCCTGGATCTCAACAGCGAGGACGAAGACTGGAAAAAGCTTGAGCCATCCGAAAGACGCAACAAGGTCATCGACGCCATGAAGACGCTCGTCTTCTCGCAGGAACGGTTGACGCCCTTGCTCATCCTGATCGAGGACATCCACTGGGTCGATGCCGAAACCCAGCTCATTCTGAACAGCATCATGGGGATGCTCGATAACGCCCGGGTCCTCGTGGTCGTCACGCAACGCCCGGAACGCATCTGGTCCGGCCGAGCGGTTGAACGCCTGGACATCGCGCCGCTCAGCGAACCGGACGGTGATCAACTGCTTGTATCGCTGTTGGGCGATGACGGAAGTCTGGGCTACATCAGACGACGTGTCCTCGCGAAAGCGCAAGGCAATCCACTCTTCGTGGAGGAACTGGCCCAGGCACTCAAAGATACGAAGGTGCTAGTCGGCGATCCGGGCCGCTACAAAGTCAGCGATGGATCGTCTAATATCAAAATCCCCGAGACCATTCATTCCGTTCTGGCATCGCGTATCGACCTACTCGATCAAGCGACGAAATCGCTTTTGCAAATGTCCGCCGTGATCGGCAAAGACATCTCATTGATCCTGCTGTCCGGCATGGTTGGAACTGATCCCGACGAACTGGCTCCTCGTCTTCTGGCGCTCGAGTCGGGGGATTTTCTCAGAAAGGCCACTACCTCCGGCACGGTCGAATATTCGTTCAAACATGAGCTCACGAGAGAAGTGGCCTACGGCATGATGCTACTCAGCGTCCGTCGCTATCTCCACGCCAAGGCGATCGAAATTATCGAGCTTCGATTCGCCGACCGTCTCGACGAACATATCGACCGACTTGCCGACCACGCGTTTCTCGCTGAGCTATGGCAAAAGGCGGTTCCGTATCAGTTGCGGAGCTGCCGTCGAGCAATCAAGCGTGGCGCCAATCAGGATGCGATCGCCATTTACGAGCGTGGTCGCGAAACGCTGGCGCATTGGCCGCCGTCATCGAAGAAAACCATCTCTGAAATAGATCTGCATCTGACGGTGATTACGGCGCTCGAACCAATCGGCATGCATCAACGTATTGCCGACGTCTTGCGTGAGGCGCGCCGGCTGGCCGAAGAATCCCGGGAACCATGGCGGATTGCGGCGGTGAATTGTCAGTTGACAGTCGCACTCTGGAGACTTGGCTATCACGTCGAAGCCATGACCGCTGCCCAAACGGCACAGTCGATCGCAGAGAAGATCGGCCAACCCGTCCTAACCTTTGCCGCTCTCCACAATGTGGGCATCATCCACCATGAAACCGGCGACTTCACGCAATCGCTTGCGTATCACGAAAAATGTCTCGCGATCGAAACACCAGAGATCGACGAGAAGCGCGCTGGATGGGCCGCGCTTCCCAGCGTGATGCTTCGGACTTTCATGGCCGATTCACTGATCGATCTCGGTGACTTCTCTCGCGCAGAGGCTCTTGCAAAAGAGGCAAGGCTGTTGGCGGTGGCGGCGAACCACTCGTATTCACGCGCCAACATTAATCATGTTTTTGGTCGGCTCCGGATCGCGCAAGGGCGCCCTGTCGAAGCGCTCGCGCTGCTGAATGAGAGCTGGCAGACATGCCTCGATCTTGAGATGAAACAGATGTACCCGGTCTTCGCGTCCCGGATGGGCGAAGCCTATCTCGCATTGGGCGATGTCGAATCTGCGCTCAACATCCTCGCAGTGCCTGAAAAGCTGGATATTCCGCTCGCTGAACACGCATTCGGCTGGCGCTTTCTGTTCATCGCTCAAGGTCGTGCTTTCCTTGCCGCCGGCCGCAGCAAGGAAGCCAAAGCCGTAGCTGAAAGAGCGCTAGCACTAGCGGAAGAGCGCGGAGAATTGCCACAGCAAGTCTACGCCAAGAAGCTTCTGGGCGACATTGCCCATATTCTCGATACGAGCAACACGACCACCGCAGAACGATACTATCGCGAAGCGCTCGGTCTCGCCGAACGGTGCTCCATGCAGCCTTACACGACGCTCTGCAACGATGCGCTTGCCACCTTGGTTGCCTGAATCAGACCCTGGCTGCGAGCTCAATCGGCCAGGGCGCGGATGGCATTGATACCCGGCAGGAAAAAGTACGCCCCACCGCGCACCGTGACAAAGGGGCGAGGTTTTTCGATATGGAGATTGAACGGTCTCTGCTGAATGACGAGTTCATCTCCGTCATGGGCAACATGGCTAATCGGATCGGTCCCGACGGGCAGTCCCCCGAACTGAGGATTGTTCAGCCACGAATGCTGGATTATCTCGAACTGGCCAGCGATATCGGCGTTCAACGCGATGAACGCCGTCCCGCGCCGAGAACCCTTGCCGGTTGTCTCGTCCTGCTCGCCGCGCCTGGCTCCATAGGGCCGGCCGCGCCTGATAATGCGATGCATCTTGGACAGCTTCAGTGCGACATCCGGGTCGGAGCCAATGGCATCGCGCGGATTGGCACGGCGAATATGCGCGCCAATCGGACAGGCCATCCCTGCCTCGTCTTCGTAGGCGTAAAGAAAATCATTGCGTTCGGGTGCCGACGGTGAATCGGCGCCGGCACGCACCAGCGGCGCACCGTTGCGGTACCGACCGATCAGCCGTGCCGCAACCTCCTCTGTCGCCTCGACATCGGCTTTGCCATGCATTCGGGTAGCGAGGCTGGCAACAAATTTCTCGAAGGCGTCCACGTCCTGCTCCAGTTGCCGGAACACCAGGTAGGTTCCGTTACGCAGCAGATCGCGCAGATTGGAGCCGGGCTTCACGGATTGGCTGCTGATGCGCTCCCGACGTTCATTGCGATAGCCGAGCACAAATTCGCCTGGCTTGACCAGGGAGATGCGGCGGTCTTTTGCGCTCAGGACCTTGTCTCCTTCGCCACTGCCCGCGGGGGTGTGACCTGACTTGGCTTTTTTCTCGTTCTTGGCGTTTTCCTCGCTCCGGATCGCCAGGGGCGACCCCTCGATGATCGGCTGCGAGATGCCGTCGACGAAGCCGAAATGCTCCTTGGCATCGTCATAGAGGCGGCCATGGACGATGACGGGCCGGCCGTTGCCTTGGTCACCAGTCACAACAACGTCAGCAACGCCGTTCATCGCGTGCAGCTCTGCCTGGACAAGGGCCTGCAAAACATGTTCTTCGGATGCATAAAGCAACAGCATGCCGTGCACCTCGGCGGACGGCCCCCATCCGCCCCACTCCCATCGGCATGGTGAGCTTTCTCCCGCGTCGCCGAGAAGGCCGGAGCGTCGGGGCATCCGTCTGCCAGACGTCGGCTTCGGCGCCATGCCTTCGAGAAATTCCACGGAGAAGTCCGACAGCCGATGCTCGTCGAGATCCAGTTCCCGGAGGCCACTGGCAGTGATGGCCAGATTGATCGCCGTCCGATCGCCAACACGCATGGCCTTAAGTGCCCGGATGTTCGTCGGCGGTAACTGCAGATCCGTCGCGCCGTCGTCTTCCCCTTCAATCCTGTCCGCGCGCATCAATCGCTCGGCCAGATCGCGCAGCCAGCGCTTGGCAGCATCCCGCTGGCCTGGAAGAAAGTGCCAGGCCACATAGGCGGAGTACGGCAATTGCGGATAGCCGCTTAACAGCAGCCCCTGCACATCATGCCATTCGATTTTTTCCGTGTTCATGGTTTTTCAAAGACGTTGGAGGAATCGATCGATAGCCGGCGAACTCAACGGAGCGAACAGATCTTGTCTGGTATCGGTGTTCGCATTGATGCCGACAACACCGAGCATAGGATAGGCGCCGTACCAGACGATGGTTTCCACCTGGCTCTGCCGCACATAGGCCTTGAACGGCCTCGCATCCTGCGCGCCTTGCCAGAACAGAAAACGCGTGGGCGGAAAACCGTAGCGTTTCCCTGCCGCGTTCACGAACGTATTGGTCCAGATCGCATTCAGCCCCTTCACGGCGGCCAGATCGATGAACTCGTTGAGGTAGCTCTCCCAGGCACCGCCGAAATTGTCGAGAAATAGCAGACGCCGGCCACCATCGATCAGCACCCAGCGCGCCGAGAGGATGGTTGGGATGCCGCCAAGCTCACCCTTGTTGAACCAGAATTTCGCGAGAACATTGACGGCGAACAGGACCAGTCGAAGGATCCAGTATCGAAGGACACCCGGCTTTACACAGGTGATGCTGGCCAGATGATTCTGGTACCGGTTAATTCCGGCTTCCTCGCGCGCATATTTGCGCGCGTTGTCGCGAGCCCGGATCAAAAGACCTGCGGGATGTTCAAACGTCGTCCTGTCGCGATACTCGAGTGCCCCAACCACGCACAGAGCCAGCAGTCCGACGAGATAGCCGGCCATCACGCCGCTCCATCCCAACAGAACCATCAGAAGCCAGCCGTAAGTGAGCGATCTGGCCATTCCAGCCACGTTGCTGATGACCGTTTCCGGCAGCAGCGCTGCAACGAGCAGGACGCCGACCGAGACCAGAAGGAACATGGCGAACTGGATGACGTCCAATGCCATACGCCGCAGATTCTCGCGCGTCTTGCTGAGAGGCTGAAGCTCGACCATCAACTGCAGCGATGTCGTGCAATACCAGCCGACGAGCAACAGCACCCCAATGCAGACAAGCTGGAACATGACCACCAGCACCGCACCCAGCGACATCAGGATCCCACTCGGACCATCCACCAATATCCCGGCCCATGTCGGTGATCTGTCAACGCCGGAGATGACCGCGAGCGTGACAACACCGATGAGCACACCGAGCAGCGCGTATCGTGTAACGACCGCCAATTGCAGCGGAAAGCGCCAGAACAGATGCTGGTCGCGGGTATTTTTGCTCGCACTTCGGAGAAGAAGTTCTGCCGCCCGGACCACCAGCCACATCACGCTCAATAACATCAAGCCGGTCAGCGTTGCCGGCTGTATGACTTCGGTGAGCTGTGAGACCCACGGCAATGCCGATACCTTTGTATCGAGATGCTGCGTTGCGTGACCGACCGTCTCAAGCCATAGCGGCAACACCGCGTAGAGCGCTGACGGTCGATAGCCCAAAGCCCAGCACACGAGTGCGCCCAGAGCGCATGCCAGCAGCGCAACGACGATACCAGCCGCAACAGCGATCTGGGTTCGAAGCGTCATCTGCCATGGCAATTGCGCCGGCTGCTCTGCCCAGCGATTGTCGGCACTGCCGCGAATGCACTCTCGTGTCACGAGATCGAGCAACCCCGCCGGGCGACCGGGCAAGATCGCATCGACGAGAAATCGCGCCGAAAGAAACGACACGATTCCCTTCCGAACGCTGTTCTCGCCTTTGACCTGCACCACCGTGCGGCCGGGACTGCCACTAAAGAACGTATTCGCACCGACGTCATGGCGCTCCCAATACTCCCGGACCAGATTTGGGGTCGTTGTTCCTGACAAGGGATAGCCGACACACCGGCGGTAGACCTCGTCGAAACCAATTGGTGCATACTTTAACAGCTCATCCAGAAAACCCGCTCTCGGGCCATCGAACGTTGCCTCGAATACGAGACAAGGCCCGCCCCCGTCGGCAGCGTCCAGGATGACAAAACTACAAAAATGCAGACCTGCAATCTTGTCGAATGGAAACAATGGGCGGCACTCAAGAAACGCTGCCTCACCGCCAAACTGCGGGTCGGCATTGTCGCGAAGATAGCCCCTGCACCATTCAACTTTGGACGGTTCGATCGGCGTGATGATCGTTGTGAAATTCGGATTCAATGGACGGGCTCCGATCCATTCGCATTGAACGTCACGCGCAGCGAGCAAGGTGCTGGCCCGTCATAGCCGACCTGACCGCCCTGTCCGGGCGCGCGCGCCAGACCCGGCAGGCGCATCAGCGCGCGGACGATCTCCAACATGACCACGTCAGCAATGTATTTGCCGAAACAGTGGCGCGGCCCGAAACCGAAATGAAAGTAACTCTCGATGGGACGATCGCGAAATGTGAGCGGGTCTGGAAATGCTTCGGAATCGAACATGGCCGCCAGCGGCGGTGCCAAGACAAGCGTCCCGGCAGGCACCCGCCGGGCCCGCGGGGTGCCGTTGGCGATGATCGTATCACGCGGGCATGTTCGCACCAGCAAAGGCAGCATCGGACGAAACCGCATGGCTTCATAGATGCAGCCACGTAACGCCTCCCGCGCCGCTGCGAGCTGGCCATTCGGCGCATCAGCGGCGACCGATCCTTGATCGGTGTGGATCGCACGCTCGAGTGCAGCGGACAGTGCCTGAGCATGCGCCAAAGCCCCGGCCTGCTCCAGCAACTGATCCACGGCATGGGTGACACCGCGGATAATGGTGGCTCCGCCCGTCGCAACCAGCCCGGTCAGATAGCAGCGAATCCATTCCTCATCAAACCAGGGCGGGTTGCCCGGCTGACCATGGCGGCGCTGCAACCGTGCCAGCAGGCTGTGAGCTGGAATGGATGGGTGCGATGCAGCGGCAGTAGTGGGGCCGCCGGATCCAAGCTGCTGCGTCAGTTGACAGGTCAGATCTGCGATATCGGCGCGAGACCGGCTCCACGGAAGCGAACCAACTGGCGGGTTGACCATAATGATGCCGGCCAGATTCCGCATGACGCCTGCCATTCGCTGCCGGTCTCCATTCAGTGGAGGGACGCCAAAGTATTCGGCCAGGACGGCAACCATCACCGGCTCCGCCAGATCGGCGACAACGTCGATCTGGCCCGAGTCCTTCAATGCCTCGATGCAGGACTGGCAATTCTCGGAAGCGATCGTCCGGATGAGCCGGGCATCAGTCTTCTCGACCACGCTCTGCAGCATTTCCCTCTCGCGGGCATGCTGCTCTCGCCCATCGACCGTCATCAGAAACGGTCCCCAGGGCATTCCGGGCTCGATGGTGTCGCCCAGTTCAAAGTCGTCGAAGCGTTCGAGCACCTCGCGTACATCGCTGGCTTTTGTCGCCACAAGGACGTTGCCGACGATCGTGATGGGCCGCACGACGCGCAGCACCGCGAAGACCGCCTTGAACAACCGAAGATGGGAGAGCACGTGGCAGGACAGCCGATATTTGACGAGCTCGCCCCACATACGCAGGCGTCGTCCGAAGCGATCCACAGCGCTGGCGCCACCTGGATCGAGTCCATTGGGATCAGCCAGCTTCGAGCCGGATATGCCGGTTGCCGACTGATCCGGCGTATCGTCGCCGACCACCTGATCCCGGAATAGTTTCAATGAATGTTGATCCTGGCCGTCTGCCGGCAGCACCAGATCCTTGGTCTCGCGAATCCCATGCATCGGTGCGCCTATTCGGCTTGGGTTGGAGTGCTCAGCAATAGAACAAGAGCGTTTGTAGTTGTAGAACTATCTATATTCCATCGAAGATAGCTCGCCAAAACTAGGATTGTTATCATACTTGCAAGCCGCAATAACCAGCCGCTGGCCAGCGCCATCATGGCCGACACGTTAGCTGCCGCATTTCCCCGCGTCAGTGAACTAGATCACAGACAGCCGTCCATTCATTCGCATAGTAGCCTTATGGAGGCCAAATGCGACCAACGACAACACAACAACTTGCCATCGAAGCCATGCTCAACAGTCTGCTGGGGCCGCGTGTTTACGACCGCTTGTGCCTGGGTATGAAAGTCGGAGGAATGGATGAGGACGTCCTCTACGTCTTTGTCTCCAATGAAGCCTGCGCAGCGGAGATCGAAGCGGTTCACACGGATGATTTTGCCCTGGCCGCCGAGCACGTGCTGAATCAGCCCGTCCGCTGCGTGAACGTCATCCCATACGATTTCTCGGATCTATCGAGCCCATAGCGGACGCCCCTCACCTTTCACCTTTAAGGGGAACCAACCCTTCGCGTTAGCGAGCTCACTGTCGCCACACGCAGACGAGCCGCCCATTCGGGATGGGGGCTCCCACCGATCTGGCGTCTAGAAGCTCTTTATCGGGTTGCCGAGCAGCACCGTGACAGCCAACACCACAACGACGCCATAGAGGATAAACACCCCGAGTGTGAGGCGCCGGTAAATGCGGCGATAGGTTTGCTCCAATTCGTCGACGGATGCCATGCCGAATACCTCCTGATACCCGGCCACTAATGGGCCAAACACCAACGAAGTCATGTGAACCACATCACACCTTGAGCGGCCGCCCCGACGCATCAAGGGTTGCAGGCTCGGCTTCGGCAACAGCCGCTAGCGCCTTCGGCTTGAGGATGGCGATGCTGCCGGGCTCAAGGCGGATCCACCCTTTCAAGGACCAGGCACGAAGTTGCTTGTTGATGCTTTCTCTAGTCACTCCGACCATCTCGCCGATCTCTTGTTGAGTGACGATAAAAGGACGGCCGACGTCGGAAGGCTCGTGCTTCGAGGCCAAACCGATCAGCAGGTTCGCTAGCCGCGCAGGCAGGTCCTGCAGAATGACATGCTCGACCTGTTCACTCGTCCAGCGCAGACGGGCGCAAAGCAAGTGAATGAACTTCATGGCCAGCATCGGTTGGGATTCGATAAATGGAAAGAAATCTCGCCGGTCGATCACGATAAGCTCGCAATTGGTGTGAGCAATCGCATCGGCCGTTCGCGCAAGCCCGTCGAGCAACGCGATCTCCCCGAATACCTCACCTTTCGTCACAAGATTGAGGATGGCGCTGCGTCCCTCAGATGAGGCGACGCTCATCTTGACGGCGCCGCTCACCACGACGAAGAGACTATTGCCGGGATCTCCTCTCACAAAGACGGTCGCCCCGCGTTTGAACTTTCGGAAGCTCGCATACTGGCATAGTTGATCTAATGCCTTGGCGTCGAGATCAATGAAAAATGGATGACTGCGTAGTATCGACAATCGGGGATTGATCTGAGAAACGCCTCGCGCCATCACAAGTGCTGCTCCATGCCAGAAATATTCAAAACAAGGCTAGACACATTGGTAGTGTGACGAAGCCCCCTCTCAAGGGTCATAGCCTGCCATGAAGACTTTAAGAAGTGACGCAGGATTTTATCGCAAATAATGGCAGAAAACGACGAGGAGTTTTGCACTGACACCAATGATTTCTTTGCGCCCAGAAGCTGCCATTCGAAGTCGGCCGGCGGACTGTATAAGAAATGCGTATTTCTTATACAGTCCGCGCTTCGGATATCTTCTTGTTTCTTTCTTATACAGCCGGCTGCACGCCCAATGATTGGATAGAAAAATGCAGTTTCTTATGCAGTTGACCAACGGAAAGCAGCTCTCACGCCAGATATCTAGAGCTTAGGCCGGGCGTAGCTGGCTGTTGTAGAGCCTCAGTGTAAATGTATGCTCGACTTGCTTCTCGGAATCTCCGCCGACCACCACGTTGTCCGGCACCTTGCCGTATCCCCACTCCCACAGAAGCTTGCCCCACTTGTCGTCGCCCTGGAGGGCTTTGAGCAGGCCGACGATGATGGTCGTCTGTAAGGGCTTCTTATCGTTATCGACTGCTTTCTTGATGGTGCCCGCAATGGCGGGCGGCAGTAGTTCTTCGCCTTCGAGTATCCGGCGAATCTGGGGCTGGAAAACTAATGATGCAGCCGTTTAAGAAGCCGCCTTCCGTTGCCAAGCCGGCGCTATACACGCGCAAAATATGAATAGCTGAAGCACTCCGATTTCTTTGAACTTGGCGCTCGCTGTCAAGGGCTGTAGCGCCTAACATAATGCGACGCTGGAAACGGGATGCCGACCCGATCACGATGTCGCTGAAACACCGCATGTTGAAAAGTGGGGCGTTGTCGAGGAGCACCGGCGGAGAGCCAGCGGTGGCGCTCTGGCGCGAGGATGCCGAGCGATGCACGACTCCTGAATGAAGTTATCCGGAAGGCCTGACCCACAACGTGTGAATTCGGCACGCAGACTCTATGCGTTCGCGGCTACCAACGCGACAGGAGCATAGATCCGATCGCCGACGTCCGCCCAAGCGTCACCACGCTTATTTGGCGAATATTCGACAGATTTTATGATAGACACGTAAGTGATTGAAATCATTGGCGCTCCGTAAGGGATATCACGGAACGGAAAGAAACCAATTTCCCCAATAAAATCAATAGGCGAACCTGCCCTATGTTGGGCATGTAGGACGTCATGTAGGACGTCGCAAAAACCGTTTTGTTCACGGTCTATCTGATCACCGCGACGCCATCCCCCTCCGCGAGGCGCAACTTATTCTCGCGGATTCGATACAGCCGCCGGGCCAAAAAGCTAGGGTTGCAACCGATACCGGACGACGGAAAGATCCTCTAAAGCCGATGGCCTACGCTAAGGCCGCATGGATGACTGAAATCCCTAACCGCCGGTCATTCGTTCGTTTAGCGAGCAATGTGATTGCGCTCGCCGCGGTCGGCGCCGCTGGCATTCGCTTCGTTGGGAGCGATTGACGCGTTCACGGCATCAATAAGAATCATCCCGGCAGCTCATCCTGATCGCATCGATTTCATTCACGTTCGGAAAGTCGATTGGCATTCGCCATTTCGGGCCCGCTTTTCGCGTTTGCCTATGCGTCTTCGGCCTTTGCACAGTCCGGGCCAACGCCTGACGTTACCGACAATGAAATCGTCGTCGGGCAGACAATGCCGTACGGCGGACGCGACTTCCAGCGCCAGTAGTAGCGAAAGCCGGCCTTGCGCCAACGCCCAAGCGTCTTGGGCCGGATGATTGTGAGAACTTTCAGGATGGCTGGAAAGCAGCTTTATTGGACCGTGATCGCTGCCATCACTTTCTGAGCACGAAATGACGCTGCCGGATTGACAGGACTATCTGTCGATATCTCACGAGCTCCATAGGTCCGTTACGCTGACGATAAGACCCTTCGATCCCAGAGCATTTAACGCGATATTGTGAACTGTCTCAGTCGGAGCACTGCAGAGTTCACCGATGACCCGGACCGACAGGTCGTCAGCCGCGCGCGATAGGGCGGTGAAGACGACACAGTTCTGCGTCATCATTCCACAGATCAGCAATTCGTCGGTTTTCGTTAAATGAGACAATAGTTCCGTCTCTTGGAAAGCGTCGGCGAACTGTTTGATGACGACAGGAGCATCGGCTGCAGCTGCAAGAACGGCTGGTCGGATGGCACTACCTGGGCCGTTTGCCGCGAACAAACCGGCGTCTGCCTTCGACACGTGTCGAACGAGGACGACGTTGTCTCCTGAAGCTCTTGCCCGCGCGATGGCGGACACGATGCGAGCCTCAATTTCATCGGGCTTCCATAGTGGAAGAAGGCCACCGGGGAAATATTCGTTCTGGACGTCGATCACGAGAAGCGTGCGGGTCATAATGGGGCTCCTGAGGTTTCAGCGACCTTTACTCGCGCACACCAGCGTCCGTCAGTGGCCCGATGGACATTTTTGGTGTAGATCGGGCCAATGCGAATTGCCGTCCTCGCCTACGATCACATCAGTCCTTTCATGCTGTCCACGCCGCTCGCAGTGTTCGGCGAACCGTTCCTGGCCAGCGGTCATCGGATCGACGTCTGCTCAAACGAGCCTCGTTTAAAGACCGCAGGCGGATTGACGATCGAGGCGAGCTATCCGTTGGAGGCGGCCCGCGAGGCTGACGTCGTGATCCTGCCGGGCTGGCGGAACGTCGACGAACCGCTGTCGTCGGATATCATCGCGGAAGTGCAAATGGCAGGCGAGCGCGAGGCGATCGTCGTCGGCCTTTGCCTCGGAGCCTTTGGTCTGGCCGAAGCCGGCTTGCTCCATGGACGCCGCGCGACAACGCACTGGGCTCAAGCGAAGACGTTCGCGCTACGTTATCCCACGGTCGACGTCGATGCCGGCGCACTCTTTATCGACGAAGGGCAGATATTGACCTCGGCGGGCATCGCATCCGGGCTGGACTGCTGTCTGCATCTGCTCGCCCGCATGTCCGGGCTCGGCGAAGCCAACCGCGTCGCCCGTCACCTCGTTCTTGCGCCGCAACGCTCGGGCCAGCAACCGCAGGTGCTTGAGCGCCCGGCGATCGGATCGTCCTCCGATCGGCGTGTCACCGAAATTCTGGAAGGGCTGCGCGCAGATCCGACCCGGACGCCGTCGCTCGACGAACTGGCGGAGCGTGCCGGCATGAGCCGCCGAAGCCTGTCGCGTCATATCCGCTCGCGGACCGGCGGCAACCTCGGACAATGGCTGAAGCAAGTGCGCCTGTCGCGCGCCCAGGAGATGCTGACATCCGGCGTACATGGCATGGAAGATGTCGCCCTTCGCAGCGGATTTCCAGATGCGCACGCATTGCGGTCAGCATTTCGTGCCGAGCTCGGGCTGACGCCGACGCAATGGATGGCGCGGCAGAAAATCGGCTGATCGCAGACCAATCGATCTGGAGCTGGCGATCGCCAGAGCTCCGTCATTCTAGAACCTCAATGACACGAAGATAGTTTTCGCCTCTCAATGATGGCGGCAACATCTCGATCATTTTCGATAACGTTCATTAGCCGAAATGAAATTCTTGTTCTTGCTGAACGAAGAGCGCACTCAATCGCGGATTGCGACGTCGGTCTCTCAAGGAAGCGATAGTTCTTTCTTCACCCCGCGCCATTGCGGCGTGTTTGTCCTCCGCTTGGAGCAATATCTGAAATTGCCAGAGCGAATGTTGTGGGCAAACATTCACGATAGCTTCTGACGCCTTGCGGGCGTATCTCGATTTGCAGCGGAGATATTAAATGAGCGACAACGCGCCTCGCGTCGATGCACGCACAGCGGACGCCGTCGAGCTCGATGCAGATGTGCTGGTGCTCGGCGGCGGCCCGGCCGGCACCTGGGCGGCAATCAGCGCTGCCGGCGAAGGCGCGCGCGTCGTGCTCGTTGACAAAGGCTTTTGCGGGACCTCCGGCGCCACAGCACCATCCGGCACCGGTGTCTGGTACATCGATCCATCGCCTGACAAGCGCGAGGCCGCGATGACCAATCGCGAGAAGATGGGCGGCTATCTGCAGGATCGCCGCTGGATGTCCCGCGTCCTCGACCGCACCTACGACCAGAGCAACAGACTGGCGGAATGGGGCTATCCCTACCCGACCGATGACAGCGGCCGATCTCAGCGCAATTCGCTGCAGGGGCCGGAATATATGCGGCTGATGCGCAAGCGCACCAAGGCCGCGGGTGTCACGATCCTGGATCACAGTCCGGCGCTGGAATTGCTGGTCGATGAAGCCGGCGCCGTCGCTGGCGCCGGGGGCCAGCAGCGCCAGGACGGAAAGCCATGGCGCGTGCGCGCTGGTGCCGTCGTCATCGCGACGGGCGGATGCGCCTTCCTCAGCAAGACGCTGGGCTCGAACGTTCTCACCGGCGACGGATATCTGATGGCCGCCGAACTCGGCGCCGAGCTGACCAGCATGGAGTTCTCCAATCCCTATGCGATATCGAGCGCATTCGGATCGGTGACCAAAACGCTGTTCTTCGGCTGGGGCACCTTCACCTATGAGGATGGGACGCCGGTGCCGGGTGCTGCGTCGAAGGGCGGCCGTTCGGCCATCGCGCGCGCATTGCTGCAGGGTCCCGTCTACGCGCAGCTCGACAAGGCCGATGCTGACATTCAGGAGGCCATGCGCGTCTCGCAGCCGAACTTCTTCCTGCCTTATGACCGCACGGGCGTCGATCCTTTCACCCAGCGCTTTCCGGTCACGCTGCGTCTCGAAGGCACGATCCGCGGCACCGGCGGCCTGCGCATCGTCGATGACAGCTGCGCCACCACCGTGCCCGGCCTCTATGCCGCCGGCGATGCCGCGACGCGCGAACTCGTTTGCGGCGGCTTCACCGGGGGCGGCAGCCACAATGCGGCGTGGGCGATGTCGTCCGGCTACTGGTCGGGCCAGGGCGCGGCACGTTACGTCAAGGGCACGCGCCGTATCCGCCGGAATGCAACGGGCGCCGGCACCGTGGGCCTGCAGGAAAGCACGCGCCCGACATTGAACGGCGCGACCCTTGCCACAGCCGTGCAGAACGAGGTCTTCCCGTACGAGATCAACTATTTCCGCGAAGCTGGTCGCCTGACGGCATCGCTCGCGCGCCTCGACACACTCTGGCACGACGCCACCAAGGCAGGCGCTGTGTCGGGCATCGACGCGGTCCGCGCGCGCGAAAGCGCCGCGATGCTGGCGACGGCACGCTGGATGTATCGCAGCGCGCTGGCGCGCAAGGAAACTCGTGGCATGCATCGGCGCGACGACTTCCCCGAGCAGGATCCGTCGCAGCGCCACTACATCACCACCGGCGGCCTCGACGAGGTCTGGACAGCTACCCGTCCGCACGCCGAAGCATCTCTTGCGGAGGCTGCAGAATGATCGAGGTCATCGATTCCGAAACTTGCACCTCCTGCAATATCTGCGTCCGCGTCTGCCCGACCAATGTGTTCGACAAGACCGACGGCATGCCCGTCATCGCCCGGCAGGACGACTGCCAGACCTGCTTCATGTGCGAACTCTACTGTCCGGAAGACTCGCTCTACGTTTCGCCCTTCGCGGACGAGCCGGTCAGCCTCGCAGCTGCGGAACTCAAGCAGTCCGATGTACTCGGCAGCTATCGACGCGCTGTCGGCTGGACCAAGGAAACGCGGGATCAGCGCGGCATCGATCGCAGCTATCGACTCTTCGGCCACTGACAATACCCGACGGTGTCGGACGCATTGCGCGTCCCGGAGCTTCGCATGAACGTCAGATCCGTGGCCGTCGACCGTGTCGTCGATCGCTTTCCCGCCGTTCGCCGCATCTGGACGGCGCGCGCGGTCGGCCATCGGCTGCTGCCGCTTGCGATTCCACTGATCATCCTGATCGCATGGCAATGTGCGGCATCGCTGCGGCTTCTGCCGGTGCAGATCCTGCCGCCGCCGCTACTGGTGGCGACCACCGCCATCGACCTGATCCGTGGCGGCGAGATCGTCGACGGGCTTCGCATCAGCCTGTGGCGGATCGGGATCGGCTTCGCCATCGGAGCTGGCGGCGGCCTCGTCTTCGGCGCGCTGCTCGGCCTGTCGCGCACCGTCGAGGCCTATTGCGGACTGACCTTCAGACTGCTCGCCCAGATTCCGTCGCTCGGCTGGCTGCCGATCCTGCTGCTGATCTTTGGTCTCGATGAGACGCTCAAATTCGTTCTCATCGCGAAGGCCAGTTTCGTCCCGACCGTCATTGCCACGTCCGAAAGCGTCAAACAGATCCCTGCCCCGTTTCGCGAGGTTGCGCGCGTGTTGCAGCTGCCGGCGCGATCCTATCTGCGCCGCCTCGTTTTGCCTGCAACCATTCCCGGTATTTTCGGCGGCCTGCGCACTGCCTTGAGCCATGCATGGATCGCGCTCATCGTGGTCGAGATGCTCGCCGCCACCGAGGGCGTCGGCTACACGATGGTGTGGGGACGCACCCTGTTCCAGATCGACATCGTCATCGTCGGCATGGTGGTGATCGGCCTGATCGGCCTCGCCATGGATACCGGCCTTGCGCGTATCGAGCAACGACTGCAGCACTGGGAGGCGCGCCCATGAGCGGCGCGATACCTTCCGAAGCTCTGCGAGCAACGCGCGGCGGCGCATTGCCGTGGTCGCGCGGTCTGGTATTGCCGCTCGCCCTCGCGCTCGGCTGGGCCTGGGCGGTACATGTCGGCTGGCTGTCAGGCCCGCTCGCCATTCAGCCCGAGCGGATTCTGCTCGCACCGTTCGACGATGCGGCCGGCCGCGAGATCTGGCGAGCGATCGCCGCCAGCGCGCTCCGTTACGCCGGCGGTGCCGGCATCGGCATCGTGCTGGGCCTCGCGCTAGGCACTGCGATGGGCCTGTCCTCCACCGTCGAACGGGCGAGCGGCGGCTCCTTCCATGCGCTGCGCCAGATCACGCTCTTCGCCTGGATTCCATTGCTCACGGCCTGGTTCGGCAACGGCGAGGCCAGCAAGATCGTCTATATCGCGCTGTCAGCCTTCTTTCCGGTCGCACTGAACACCGCCACCGGCCTGCGCAACGTGCCGACATCCTATCGCGAAGTGTCGCGCGTGCTCAGCCTGTCGCGCCGGCAAGAAATCCGCCGCGTGCTGCTTCCCGCCGCCCTTCCGGCCATCACCATCGGCATCGAGATCGCACTGATCAGCGCGTGGATCGGCACCGTCGGCGCGGAATATGCGATCGGCAACGGGCGCGGCATCGGCACCTTCGTTTCCGAAGGGCGTGAACAGTTTCGCATGGACATCGTCATCATCGGCGTCATCGCGCTCGCGGCCACCGGCTATCTGGCGACACGTGTGTGCCGCCGGCTGTCGTCGCTGGCCTTGACGCGCGCCTCCGGCCTCACGTGATGGAAACCGCATGACAGAATTCACCGAACTCGCGATCCGGCATGTCACCAAGACCTATGTGGTCGACGAGACGCCGCTGCCCGTGCTGCAGGATGTGTCGCTGTCCGTGTTGCCCGGCGAATTCGTCAGCATCGTCGGCGCCTCCGGCTGCGGCAAGTCCACGTTGCTGCGTCTCATCGTGGGGCTCGACGACGACTATCGCGGCGAGATCCTGCTCGGCGGCACGCAGGTGAGCGGCCCCGGCGCCGACCGCGGCATCGTGTTTCAGGATCACCGGCTGTTTCCGTGGTTGACGCTGACAGAGAATGTCACGCTTGCGCTCGATGCCTTTCCGCTGCCGACGGAAGAAAAAGCGCGGCGCGTCCGCGACTCCATCGCGCTGGTCGGTCTGTCCGGCTTCGAGTGGGCACGCCCTGAGCAGTTATCCGGAGGAATGGCGCAGCGCGCCGCGATTGCGCGTGCGCTGGTTCGGCGGCCTGCAATCTTGTTGCTGGACGAACCGCTTGGCGCTCTCGACTCGCTGAACCGCACGCGACTTCAGGACGCGCTGCTGGACATCTGGGAGGCGCAGCGGACCACCGTGATCATGGTGACCCACGACGTCGAGGAGGCCGTCTATCTCTCGACCCGCATCGTGGTGATGGAGCCACGCCCCGGCCGCATCCGCAGCGTCATCCCGGTTGAACTGGCCGCACGCGACCGCGCCGCGCCCGATTTCCTCGCGCTCAAGCAGCGCGTTCTCGCCGATCTCCGACACTGAAACCAGGAGCAACCATCATGGATAGGATCACGCGACGCAGTTTCACCGCTGGCGCCGCCGCGCTGCTGGCAGCCGGCACAGTGGCCCGCGCCGCCACCGATACGCCGGAGACGATCCGCTTCGGCGCCTTCGGTGCCGGCTTCGGACAGCCCTACGGTGTGGCGACCTTCGGCGTCGCCCAGGCCAAGGACTTCATCGCCAACGAATTCAAGGACACGCCGGTCAAGCTGGAATGGACCTATCTCGCGGGCACCGGACCGGCAGTCAATGAAGGCATCGCCAACGGACGTATCGATTTCGCTCAGTACGGCGCATTGCCGAATGTGATCGGCCGCGCCAACGGCCTGCCCACCCGCGTGCTCTTGAATTACGGTCCTACCACGATCTTTGGCGCCGCACGCAAGGGACTGCCTATCCATTCGATCAAGGATCTCAAGGGACGCAAGGTCACCTTCCAGAAAGGCACCATCCTGCATTGGGCGTTCCTGCGCGCGCTGCAGGCAAATGGCCTGACGGCCAAGGACCTGACCGTCGTTGATCTCAAGACTGCCGATCAACTCGCTGCGCTGGCCGCCGGCAGTGTCGATGCCAGTATCGGTTCGAGCTCGGTGCTGTCGCTGCGCGAGAAGGGCATCATCGATATCTTCTACACATCGAAGGACATCGGTCCGAAGGCCACCGGCTTTGGCGGCATTCTCGTCACCGATCAATTCCGCGAGAAATATCCCGACGCGACGCGCCGCGTCGTCACCGGCCTTCTCAAGGCGGTCGCGTGGATCGGCGACGAAGCCAATCGCGACGAGGCGTTGCGTATCTGGTCGAAATCCGGCACGCCCTACGAGGCCCTGCAGGAGGAGTTCCACGGCCAGTCGCTGAAGGAGGCGTTCAATCCGCTCGTTGACGAATTCCTGCTGGCCCAATTCCAGGATGTCGTCGATTTCTCCAAGTCCGAAAAGCTGATCCGCAGCGATATCGACGTGAGGGAATGGGTGCTTGCGGCGCCGATCAACGAGGCACTTGCCAGCCTCAAGCTCGAGAAATTCTGGACGCCGCGACATGCCGATGGATCGCCGAAAGCATAAGGCAACGATTCCGGTTGTCCGGATCGTACTGGGTGGGAGATTGTGATGATCGATTTTCCGCTCAAGCGACGCTATGAGCGCGATCCCGTCGATCTCGACGAAGCGGACACACGGGCGGCATTCGACGCCTGCGACGCCATTCCATTGGCGATGCGGGCGCGCGCGCAGACCTTGCGCTCGCTGGACCGCTGTGTCCGGCTGCGGCGAACGCTGCGGACACAGCGCCCGGATCGTCCGCAACTGCGCTCCGCCCTCAAGGCCGAGCAACGCGTGCTGGCCCTGATCCGCCAATGGGCGGACGGCCAACGCATGCGGTGAAGTGAAAAGCCTCCGGCGCGCTACCCTAAGAGTAGGTCCGTTGTTCTCCCGACACGCTTTCGGACAGAAGCTTTATCCAAGAAATGCAGCATATCCGAAATTGCCGCTGGCCCACCGCGCAACGTATCTTCTGCGCATATGCACAGTCCGCTCACCATTGCGGCGAACAATGCGACCGCGGCTCATCCAGCACAGGAGCCCGGACCGGCTCGCGGTGTGCCGGCGGATGCGGCGCGCCGAAGCACGGATATTTGCGACCGACGACATCGACATTTGGCCAACCAACCCAGGATCCGATACGTGACAATTTCCCGCCGAGGCGTTCACCCTCCTTCGCTCAGCCGCCGCAATCTTCTGATCGGCGCAGGCGCTACGGCCGCCACCGGCCTTCTCGGCGCTCCGGCCATCGCGCAGACGCATAGCAAGGCCGTGCTCGCCTATGGCAGCACCGGCTACACTTGGGCCCTCCCCTATGTCGCCGAAGCTGCCGGCCTCTGGGAAAAAGCCAATGTCGACCTCACGACTTCATCCTTCGAGACCGGGCGCGACGCCATGCAGGCACTGCTGTCCGGCTCAGCCGATTTCTCAGCCTCCACGGATACGCCGCTGGTGTTCGCTGCACTGACCGGACTGCGTCCCGTCGCCGTGATCAACTACAGCCGCTACTCGCGCGACATGAAGCTTGCAGTGCGCAAAGGTGGCGCTATCGATCCGAAGAATCCCGCAAGCCTCAAGGGTCGCAAGATTGCCACCCGCATCGGCACGTCGGGCCAATTCTTTCTCGCCAAATATCTCGAACTCGCCGGCCTTAAACTGCAGGACGTCACCGTCGTCGATCTCGCGCCGAATAACATGACGACGGCGCTGGCGCGCGGCGATATCGATGGCTTTGCCTGGACCAGCCAGACCGTCGGCGTGGCACAGAAGCAGTCGAATGGCCAGGTCGATGAAATGACGCTCGACGGGATAGAGAAATATTTCCAGAGCCACCAACTCCTGCTTACCACCGAGCGCGTGCTTAAGGAGAAGCCGGATTTGGTCAACACTGCGGTAAAGGTATTCCTGCAAGCCGAAGCTCGCATCGCCAGCGATAAGAACTGGCCGCAGATCATCGCCGACCGGATCAAGACGCCAGCCGGCGACATCACCGAGGCAACCTCGACTTTCACTTTCAAGCTCACCTTCGACGATCGCTTCGTCGACGATCTCGTTAGCCAGGCCCAATGGGCGATCGATGCCGGACTTGCTAAGCCCCCGAAGGGCGAGTTGCGTCCGCTGCTGCGCAGCCTTGTCGTCGATTCGCCGGTCAAGGCTGCGCAGCCAGACCGCGTGACCCTGACGTGAGCCGAGGTACTGCATCGCTGATCGACGTCTCAGGCGTTTCGCAAATCTATGCGGGACGCGACGGTGCTCCCACCTGGGCGCTCCGCGACGTCTCGCTGCAGATCGGCGACGGCGAGTTCGTCTGCCTGATCGGGCCGTCGGGCTGCGGCAAGACCACGCTGCTGCATCTGATCGCCGGCTTCCTGCAGCCGAGCCGCGGTAGCGTCGCATTCCAGCAGCAGCCAATTCTGGGCCCGGGCCCCGACCGCGGTGTCGTGTTCCAGGAATATGCACTGTTCGCCTGGATGACGGCGCGGCAGAACGTCGAATTCGGCCTGCGTGCCAAGCCACTGTCGCGCGGCGCGCGCAGGCAACTGGCGCTCGATGCGCTCGGCCGCGTCGACCTGCTCGCCGCTGCGGACAAATATCCGCACGAACTTTCCGGCGGCATGCGCCAGCGCGTCGCCGTCGCGCGTGCGCTCGTGGTCGAACCGAAAGTTCTGCTGATGGACGAGCCATTCGCTGCCGTCGATGCGATGACACGGCAGACCCTGCAGGACGATCTGCTGCAGCTGTGGAAAGAAACCGGCGTCTCGGTCGTCTTCGTGACCCACAATATCGACGAGGCGATCGTCCTCGCCCAGCGCGTCGTCGTGATGGCGCCTCATCCCGGCACCATCGTCTCGGAGCGCATCATCGACGCCGACTATCCCCGCGACCGCGGCTCGACAGCGTTCGGTGAACTCTACGGCTCGATCTCCGGCGAACTGACCAATGGTACGCGAAGGGCCGCATGACGACGATTTCAGATATCGATCTGGCCGACGATGCGCATCCGGCGTCGCCCTCCTTCGAGGCCCAGTTCCGTGCCGCCAATGACCGCGCACGGCGGAAGGCTCAGCTCACGCGTCTGGCCTTGAACATCCTCGGCCTCGTGCTGTTTATCGCCATCTGGGAAGCGATCCCGCGCTATTCGGACTGGGTCAACGAAGTCTTGTTCCCGCCGCCAAGCACCGTGTTGCAGGCCTTCATCCCAATGCTGACGTCGGGCGAGATCGGCCGCAACATCGCCATCAGCCTGCAGCGCGCCGGGCTCGGCTTCGTCATCGCGCTCGCTTCGGGCATCGGCCTAGGCCTCGTCACCGCGCGTGTTCGCTGGCTGCAATATCTCACCGAGCCGCTGCTGCACGGCTTTCGCGCCATTCCGACGATCGCGCTGGTGCCGCTCTGCGTGCTCTGGTTCGGCATCGGTGAACCGTCGAAGGTGGTGCTGGTTGCATGGGGCGCATTCTTTCCGATCTGGATCACCACCTTCATCGGCGTGCGTGACATCAATCTCATCTATCTGCGCTCGGCCGCCTGCCTCGGCGCCAGCCGCCGCGACACCTTGCTGCTGGTGGTGTTGCCGGCCGCGCTTCCCTTCATCCTGTCGGGCATCCGCCAGTCCATCGCCGTATCATTGATCGTGCTGGTTGCCGCCGAACTGTCCGGCGCATCGGCCGGTGTGGCCTATATGATGTCGCAGGGGCACCAATTGTTCCGCGTCGACATCATGTTCATCGGCCTCGCGCTGCTCGGCACCTTCGGCTTTCTCGCCGACCGCGTCTTCGTCGCGCTCGCGCGCTGGCTGTTCCCCTGGTACGCGGCGTCATGACAACGCCTGCACTGCGACAGCGGATCTTCGAGAATGCGAAGATCTGGACGTTCGACCGCGAACGGCCCACCGCGCAGGCCATCGCGATCGACGGCAACGTGATCGTAGCCGTAGGCGACCGCGACGCCGTGCGCGACGCCGCGCCGGATGCTGAACGGATCGACCTGCAGGGCGCCTGTATCATTCCGGGCTTCAACGACACTCATGCGCATATGGAGCGTGAGGGGCTGAAGACGCTGCGCCCCTCACTCGCCGGCGCCAGGTCTGTCGGAGACATCCTCGCGCGCATCCGAAATGCCGCCGCCAACACGCCGCCGGGCGAATGGATCGTCACCATGCCGGCGGGCACACCGCCCTTCTTCTTCGACGGCGTCTCCGCCCTCGCCGAGCAACGCCTGCCGAACCGCCACGAACTCGACGCCGCAGCGCCCAATCATCCCGTTTATATCCAGGGCGTGTTCGGCAACTGGGGCAAGCCGCCGGGCCACTCGGCACTCAATACGCGCGGGCTCGAACTCAACAATATCGGACCCGACACACACCCGCGCATCGGCGGCGTGGAGATCGAAGTCGATGCGCAGGGCGCACCGACCGGCATAATCGTCGAGCACAACAACCGTCCGACGGTGGAATTAGACATCCTGCCCGCGGTGCCGCGCTTCGGCTTTGCCGACCGCCTCGAAGGTGTCCGCCGCTCGCAGCGGCTCTACAATGCCAAGGGCACCACCAGCATCTATGAAGGCCACGGCTCCGCCGCCGAGACCATCTCGGTCTATCGCCGGCTCTGGGAACTCAACGAACTCACTATCCGCGCGGGCCTCGTGCTGAGTCCGAGCTGGAACGACCTGATCGAGGCTCGCCGCATCATGCGCGACTGGCTCGCCACCGCACGCGGCAGCGGGCTCGGCGACCGCTGGCTGCGCGTCTCCGGCATCCATATCGCCTATGGCGGCGATCCCGTCGTCGCCTGCTGCGCCCGCGCGCATCTGCCCGACACTGGCTGGTCTGGCTTCGTCGAACAGGCGGTGACGCCATCCGACTTTCGCGAGGCCTGTTTCCTCGCCGCCGAATTCGACTTGCGCCTGCACACCATCGTCGGGGACCAGCTGCACGAGATCGTCCCCGTGCTGCGGGCGGTGAACGAGCGACATCCGATCGCTGAACGCCGCTGGGTCATCGAACATATCGGCCGTGCGCGGCCTGAGGACATCCGCGCGCTCAAGGAGCTCGGCGTCTATGTGACGACGATCTCGACTTATTATCTCTGGAAGGGCGGCAGCAAATATCTGAACGAGGCCGATGGCGGAAATGGCGTCGTACCTCATCGCGCCATCCTCGATGCCGGTATTCCCCTGGCCATCGCCACTGACAATATTCCCTATGATCCGTTCTTCACGCTGTGGACCACCTGCGCCCGCGAGGAGCGCTCCACCGGCCGCGTGATCGGGCCTGATCAGCGCCTCGATGCGCATACGGCGCTCGAACTCTTCACCGCCGCCGGCGCTGCGCTCACTTTTGACGAAGGCTGGAAGGGCCGCCTGAAACCCGGCTTCGCTGCGGATCTCGCGGTGCTGTCCGATGACCCCACGACACTGCCACCGGCGGAGCTGAAGGATCTCTCCTGTCTGCTCACAATGGTCGACGGGCGCATCGTCCATGACGTATGCTGATGCCGCAAAGCGCGTATAGTCCGTCGCCATGACCGACGCACCCCGCTCCATCATCCGCCTGTCGCATAACGAGAGCCCGTTCGGCCCTTCGCCGCGCGCACTCCGTGCCATCGAAGAGAACCTTGCCCATCTCGACCGCTATGTCAGCGCCGAGCTGGACCAGCTCACTACCGCCATCGCCGCGCATGAACGTATCGCGCCGGAGCAGATCGTGCTCGGCGAAATCCTCGACGTGCTAGGGCTGTATCTCTCCGCGCAAGGCGGCCCCGGCGGCGAGTTCATTTATTCGGAGCCGGGCTATACGGCGCTGGTCGATGCCGTCGCGCCAGCCGGCGGCAAGGCCATCGCCGTGCCGCTGGATGATCGGCTCAACAACGACCTTCCGGCCATTGCCCGCCGGGTGAATGCGCAGACCCGCGCCGTCTATCTCGTCAACCCGCACAATCCGAGCGGCACTGTTAGTCCAGCCGAGGAATTCATCGCATTCGTCCGCGATCTATCGAACCGCGCGCTGGTGATCGTCGACGAAGCCTATCTCGACTACACGCCAGATCCGGAACGGCGCGCCGTGGCTGGCCTCGTGCGTGACGGCCATCAGGTCGTCGTATTCAGGACTTTCGCCAAGATCCACGGCCTCGCCGGTCTCGCCATCGGCTATGTGCTGGCGCCTGCCGAGCTCGCCCGATCGCTCAGGCAGATCGGCATTGGCGCGTTTCATGGCCTCAGCCGCCTCGGCCTGGTCGCCGCTCAGGCAAGTCTGGCCGATCGCGAACATATCACCGCAGTGCGCACCGCGGTTGCCGCCGAGCGCGAGAGTTGGCACGCGTTGTTTCGCGCGAACGGCGTTTCCTTCTCTGCAGCGCAGGGCAATTTCGTGTTCTTCGATGCCGGCCAGCGACACGGTGATGTGACTGCAGCCCTTGCGGCGCGGGACATCGCGATCAAGCAATCCTATCCCGCGCTGCCGACCTGGCTGCGGATATCGATCGGCCTGCCCGATGACAATGTATTGGCGCGCCAGGTCGTCGCCGACAGCCTACGCTGATCACCAACAATGGCACCGAACGCCGGCAGGCGTATTTCAGAAGAAGTACGGCCACCAGCGCGCGCATCAAAGCGTGCGGAGGAAGGCGACGACCGCCACGCAGCATCCGGATAACGCGGATGCACCGCTTTCGCGGCA
Organism: Tardiphaga sp. 20_F10_N6_6; assembly: GCF_052076045.1. Taxonomy (NCBI): domain Bacteria; kingdom Pseudomonadati; phylum Pseudomonadota; class Alphaproteobacteria; order Hyphomicrobiales; family Nitrobacteraceae; genus Tardiphaga; species Tardiphaga sp. 20_F10_N6_6. The sequence continues at coordinate 5,736,301 of NZ_CP197239.1, read as the reverse complement.
TTCCGCGCCCACACCTCGCCGCCGCCGATCTGGCGAGCAGGCGTCGATCTGCTCTCTGAGAGAATGCTTTCGCAATATCTTTGTTCTCGAAAACTGCGCATGACAGTCGCCGCAGTTCGAATATCGCCTCGCAGCTCAATTCGGCAATTAATTGCTGCAAGGCGAATGTCGCGACGCCTACCCATTGTCTTGTCAAGCACACAAGGGGATGAGGCATGGCAATCCAGAGCGCTTCTGGTCAAGCGAATGTATCGGATGCAACAAGCGGCGCAGACGTCGCATTTCTTTCCGCTGTCGAACTTGTTGAGCTTTATCGTCAGCGAAAACTGTCACCTGTCGAAGTCACGCGCGCAATTCTCGATCGCATTCAACGGCTGGAGCCGAAAATCAATGCATTTGCCTTGCTTGACGCAGACTCTGCACTCGCATCCGCTGAAAGATCTGAACAGCGTTGGCATCGTGGTGAACCTGCAGGTCTGATCGACGGTGTTCCGGTTGCGCTGAAGGACCTGATCCTGGCGAAGGGTTGGCCAACGCTGCGCGGCAGCCGCGCGGTCGATCCGAACCAGGAATGGAACGAAGATTCGCCGGCGACCGCGCGCCTGCGCGAGCACGGCGCCGTCGTGCTCGGCAAGACCACCACTTCCGAATTCGGCTGGAAGGGGCTCGGCGACAGCCCGCTGACCGGCATTACCCGCAATCCCTGGAATACGGCGCACACACCGGGCGGCAGCAGCGGCGGCTCGGGTGCGGCGGCGGCGATCGGCTTCGGCCCGCTGCATGTGGCGACCGATGGCGGCGGCTCGACGCGGCTTCCCGCTGCACATAGCGGCGCCTTCGGCTTCAAGCAGACATTCGGCCGCGTGCCGGTCTATCCGCCGTCGCAGAACGGCACGTTGTTTCACGTCACCCCACTCACCCGCTCGGTGCGCGATGCCGCACTGCTGCTCGACGTCATCGCGCGGCCCGACCTGCGCGACTGGAATGCATTGCCGCCGCAGGACGTGGCGTGGCAGAGCGGGCTTGAGGACGGCGTCAAAGGTTTGCGCATCGCTTATAGCCCCGCCCTCGGCTACGCAACGGTCGATCCCGAAGTCGCAGCCATCGTCGACAAGGCGGTGAAGGTATTCGCTGATCTCGGCGCCATCGTCGAGCGCGTCGATCCCGGCATCGAGGATCCGCTGCCAATCTTCCTGACTTTCTGGCAGGCCGGCGCCGCGAAACTCGTGGACAGCTTCGCCCCGGAACGGCGCAATCTCAGCGAGGCCGGCCTACTGGCCGCAGCCGAACAGGGCCGCGCGATCGGCGTCGTGTCCTACGTGAAGGCCATCGATCAGCGTGAGGCGCTGGGTTGGCACTTCAGTCGCTTCCATCAGTCCTGGGATCTGCTGATCACGCCGTCCACGGCATTTCCTGCTTCAGCCATCGATGCATCGCAGGCCGATCTTGCCACGCGGCCCATTCGCTCGCCCTTCACCTATCCGTTCAATCTGACGCAACAGCCAGCGGCATCGATTCCGGCCGGACTGACCGCGGCGGGTCTGCCGGTCGGCCTGCAACTGATCGGTGCGAAATTTGATGATGCGAAGGTCCTGCGCGCAGCGCGGGCATTCGAGATCGCGCGGCCCTTCGCAACACCGAAGGATCCCACGTGAGCTACCCTGCACCTGAAATCGAACTCGATCTGCCGACGCTTTCGGCCGCCTATGCGGATGGATCGCTGGCACCTTCGCGAGTCGTGGAGTCGATCCTCGACACGATCACAGCGCGCGGGGATGATGGCGTCTGGATCGGGCATGTCGGACGCGACGCGGTTTTCGCCCGTGCGCGTGAACTCGAAGGACAGTCGACCTCCGATCGCGCGGCCGCATCGCTCTGGGGCGTGCCTTTCAGCGTGAAGGACTGCATCGACGTCGCCGGGCTTCCTACGACATCGGCCTGCCCCGACTATTCCTATGTCCCCACCCGGCATAGTCCTGCGGTCGCGCGGCTGCTGGCGGCCGGGGCGATCCTGATCGGCAAGACCAATATGGATCAATTCGCCACCGGGCTCGTGGGCGTCCGCTCGCCCTATGGCGTGGCACGCAACCCGTTCGATGCCGACTACATTCCGGGCGGATCGAGTTCGGGTGCCGCCGTCTCGGTCGCGGCCGGCCTCGCCAGCCTGGCGCTCGGCACCGACACCGGCGGTTCGGGCCGCGTGCCCGCCGCGCTCACCAACGTGGTCGGTCTCAAGCCGACGCGCGGCCTCATCAGCGGTGTCGGCACGGTGCCGGCCTGTCGCTCCATCGAAACGATCTCGGTGTTCGCGCTCACCGTCGCCGACGCGCAGGCTGGCTTCGACGTCATCCGCGCCCATGATCCGGAAGACCCGTTCGCGCGGCCGCTGACGCTACGCGAAGCGGACGCATGGCCGTCGTTCCGCTTCGGCGTGCCCGCGGCGCCCTGGCTAGAGTTCTTCGGCGACACGGCGGCGGCCGCACTGTTCGATGCCGCCGTCGCGCGCCTCACGGCGATCGGCGGCGTGCGCGTCGAGATCGACTTCGCGCCGTTTCGCGAAATCAACGACATGTTGTTCCTCGGCCCGTGGCTGGCCGATCGCTACGGCGCGCTGAAGCCGTTCCTTGATCGCGACATCGATGCCGTGCTGCCAGTCACTCGCGACATCCTGCTGGGCGGTGCGCGGATCACGGGCGCGCAGGTCTTTGCCGGTCAGCAGCGTCTCGCCGAACTGAAGCAGAAAATCGACGCCGGGTGGCGCGACATCGACGTTCTCTTCGTGCCGACGACGCCCACCACCTACAGGATCGGCGAGATCGCGGCCGATCCCATCACCCTCAATGCCCGTATCGGCACCTACACCACATTCGTCAATCTGGCCGATCTCGCCGCAGTCGCCGTGCCCTCGGGTTTTCTGCCGAACGGCCTGCCGCAAGGCGTGACGCTGATCGGCCCAGCTCTGTCCGACCGCAGCCTCGCACGGCTGGCCGGCCGGTTTCATCAGCATTCCGGACTGCCGCTCGGTACGCGCGGTCTTGGCATCGCGCCCCCATTCTCAACAAGGAGCTTGTGACGTGACGAATTCAGAACGGTTTTTCAGCCATGCCAGGCGATTGGCCCGCACCGCGTTGGTGCTGGGCGCGGCATTCGTTGCCTCGGCTGCGACGGCGCGCGCGGAGGATGTGACGATCGGCGCCGGCCTCTCCATGGGTTGGGGCCAGTTCTTCGTCGCCGATCAGGCCAAGACCTGGGACAAGCAGGGCCTCACGCCCAAGACCACGATCTTCGCCAGCGGCCGCCTCGCACTCGACGCTCTGGTCGGCGGCGGCGTGGTGGTGGCGACCGCAGCCGAAACGCCGGTGCTGTTCGCGAATCTCAACGGCCTGCCGGTGCGCATCATCGCCACGCTGAATCGTCAGGAATCCTTCGACCTTGTCGCCGTCAAGGACATCAAGACGATCAAGGATATCAAGGGCCGCAAGATCGGCTATTCGCAAGGCACCAACGCGCACTACTACCTGTCGAAGCTGCTGAAGGAAGCCAATCTGACCTTCGCAGACGTCACCGCCGTCAGCCTCAACCCCGGCGACTTCGTGACCAGCCTGTCGAATGGCGCGGTCGATGCATTCATCTGGACCGAGCCGCATATCTCGCTCGCGCTCAAGCAGGGCGGCGACAAGTTCCATGCGATCCGCTCGCCCGGACTCTATGTCGGATTTTCTACCGTGATCGCGCTGCAATCGACCATCGACAAGAATCCCGACCTGCTCGTGAAGGTGCTGAAGTCGCTGATCGATGCCAACGACCTCATCAAGAAGGATCCGAATGCCGCAGCAGCGCTGATCGCCGAGCGCATCAAGGTCGATCCGGAGATCGTCCGCAACTTCCTGCCGCGCACCCGCTTCAATATCGATCTCGAACGCGCGGATCTCGTCGCCGAACTGCAGACGCAGGCGAAATGGGCGATCGACAACAAGCTGGTGCGGCCGGACGTCAAGGTGCCGGACTTTAACACCGTCGTAGTCGGCTCGCTGCTCGACAAGGCGCGCGAGAAATAGAAACGGCGTCACCGGAGTCGTCGCATGAATGTGAGAGTGGACGTTTCCACGGCATCCGCGGTCCAGCGGCCGCTCATCGCCTGTCACGAGCTCGGACATGTCTATGACTCCGGGCGCGGCCGCACGGTCGCGCTTGACCAGGTGTCGTTGACCATCCAGCCCGGCGAATTCGTCTGCGTCCTCGGCCCGAGCGGTTGCGGCAAGACCACGCTGCTCAATATCCTCGCCGGCTTCGTGCAACCGTCGCATGGCGAGGTGCTGATCAACGACCATGCGATCGCCGGGCCGAGCCCCGAACGCGGCGTCGTGTTCCAGGACTACTCGCTGTTTCCATGGTTGACCGCGAAGGCCAATGTGGGTTTCGGCCTGCGCATGGCCGGGCGCCCGGCCGCGGAGCGCGAGGCCGTCGCCAGCGATCTGCTCCGCCAGGTCGGACTGCCGGAGGCTGGCGACAAATATCCGTTCGAACTGTCCGGCGGCATGAAGCAGCGGGTAGCGATCGCCCGCGCGCTGGCGACGCAGCCGGCACTGCTGCTGATGGACGAGCCGTTTGCCGCGCTGGATGCCATGACCAGGGCTTCACTGCAGACAAGGCTGATCGACCTGCAGCAGCAGAGCGCGCAGACGATCCTGTTCGTCACGCACAATATCGCCGAAGCGCTGGTGCTTGGCACTAGGCTGATCGTGATGTCACCGAATCCCGGCCGCGTGGTCGAGGATATCGTGATCGATCTCGAACGGCCGCGGCGGCGCACCACGCCGGCCTTCAACGAACTCTACGACCATGTGGCCCGCGCCATCGGTCTCGACACGGCAGAATAGGCGATGGCATTCAAGCTGAAGCGAAACACAGTTGCAGGCGCGTTCGGCACCGTCGGCTTCTTCGCGATCTGGGAGGCGATCAGCCGCAGCGGCCTCGTCAACAACATCATGCTGCCCGCACCAACCGCCATCGTGCTATCGGGCTGGGAGCTGCTGGCATCCGGCGAATTGCTACGCCATCTCGGCGCCAGCCTGTGGCGCTCGCTGCTCGGTTTCGTTGTCGGCTCGGTCCTCGCTATTGCAGTCGGCGTCGCGATGGCGCAACTGCCGCTGCTGAACGCAACCCTCAACCCTCTCGTGCAGATGTTTCGCGCCATTCCCGCACTGGCCTTCGTGCCGCTCGCGATCTTCTGGTTTGGCATCGGCGAACTGTCCAAGGTGTTCCTGATCGCCTGGGGTGTGTTCTTCCCTGTCTGGGTCAATACCTATCTCGGGGTGCGCGACACCAATCCGCTGCTCGGCCGCGCCGCGGCGAGCCTCGGAGCGCGGGGCTGGCGCAAATTCGCCTTTGTCGTCATTCCCGGCGCCCTACCATTCATCATTGCCGGCCTGCGCGTCAGTCTGTCGGTCGCGCTGGTGCTGCTGGTCGCCTCCGAACTCGCGGGCGCTGCATTCGGCGTCGGCTATCTCATCCAGATGTCGCAGCAGGTGTTTCGCGTCGACTACATGTTCGTCGGCCTGATCGTGCTCGGCATCATGGGTGTGGTTGCCGATTTTCTGTTCGAAGGCGCCGTACGCCGCCTGCTGCCCTGGTATGGCGCTGAGAAGTCGCTGCGCGGAGCGGCCGGGAACAGGAAAGAGCGCAAGCTGGCGGAACCAGCCGCCTGATTTGGGCACACCGCGCGGAAAGCAATTTATTGCAAGCCGTGTCGGCGACCGACGGTTACAGATCGATGCAAAGCTGGAGATTGCACATGCAACCGACCGAAGTCGCATTGATCGAAGACTACACCGTTCTCGCCGTCACCTGGGACGACGGCGAAACCAGTCGGCTGGATGCGGTAACCCTGCGCCAGGCCAGCCGGGCGGCGAGCGAGATCCGGCGCCAGGCCGAGGGCGTGGAGCTGATACTGCCGCCGGCGTTTCGCATGCAGAGTGTCGAGCCGATCGGCAACTATGCGCTGCGGCTATTCTTCTCCGACGGGCACGATCGCGGCATCTATCCGTGGGTGTATCTGCGCGAACTCGCCGGCCACGCAGCGTAAGGAACAGGCTATGGATGAGATCAAGCAAGGCCTGTCAGAAATCGAATGCGACGTGCTGGTGATCGGCGGCGGCACCGCCGGTCCGATGGCTGCCTACAAGGCCAAGCGCCGCAATCCCAAGGCGCGCGTGGTATTGCTCGAAAAGGCCAACGTGAAGCGGTCAGGCGCTATCGCCATGGGAATGGACGGGCTCAATAATGCCGTAGTGCCGGGCTTTGCGACGCCGGAGCAGTACACCAAGGAAATCACCATCGCCAATGACGGCATCTGCGATCAGGCGCCCGTCTACAAATATGCGTCGCGTTGCTTCGACGTCATCCAGGAATTGGACAGTTTCGGCATCAAGTTCCAGAAGACTGAGAATGGCGATTTCGACGTCAAGAAGGTTCACCATCTCGGCTCCTATGTGCTGCCGATGCCGAATGGCGAGACGGTCAAGAAGGCGCTGTATCGTCAACTGCGCCGCGAAAAGGTGCTGATCTCGAACCGCTACATGGCGACGCGGCTGTTGACGGCGAAGGACGGCCGCATCGCCGGCGTCATCGCCGTCAATACTCGCAGCGCGGAATTCCTGGTGCTACGCGCCAAGACCGTGATCCTCTGCACCGGTGCCGCCGGCCGTCTCGGCCTGCCGCAGTCCGGCTATCTCTGGGGCACCTACGAGAATGCGACCAATTCGGGCGACGGCTATGCGATGGCCTATCATGCCGGCGCAGGGCTCGCAAATATCGAATGCTACCAGATCAACCCGCTGATCAAGGACTACAACGGCCCGGCCTGCGCCTATGTGGCCGGCCCGTTCGGCGCCTATACGGCGAACAGCGAGGGCAACCGCTTCATCGAATGCGATTACTGGTCCGGCCAGATGATGCAGGAGTTCTACAACGAACTGCAGTCGGGCAAGGGGCCGGTATTCCTCAAGCTCAACCACCTGCACAGCGACACCGTCGGCCAGATCGAGGCGGTGCTGCACAAGGTCGAGCGGCCGTCGCGCGGCCGGTTCCACGAGAACCGCGGCACGAACTATCGCGAGAAGATGATCGAGATGCATATCTCGGAAATCGGCCTGTGTTCGGGCCACAGCGCCTCCGGCGTATTCGTCGACGAATTCGCCCGTACCACCGTCACGGGTCTTTATTCGGCGGGCGACATGGCAAGCGTGCCGCATAACTACATGCTCGGCGCCTTCACCAATGGCGCGGTAGCCGGCGAACATGCGGTGGATTTCGCTGCCGAGGTCGACTTCCCCGATTATGACCGCGACGATGTGGTGCGCGAGCAGGAACGCGTGCTGGCGCCGACGCGGCGTGACGACGGCATTCCGCCGAACCAGCTCGAATACAAGGCGCGCCGCCTCGTGAACGATTACCTGCAGCCGCCGAAGGTCACTGCCAAGATGCAGATCGGCCAAGCGCGCTTGGCGGAAGTGCGCGACGATCTCGACAATGAGATGGTGGTGCGCGACTCGCACGAGCTGATGCGCGCGCTGGAAGTGTCGTCGATCCTCGACTGCGCCGACATGGCGGCTTACGCCTCCTTGTTCCGCACCGAAAGTCGCTGGGGCCTCTATCACAACCGCGTCGATTATCCCGAGAAGAACGACGAGGACTGGTTCTGCCACAGCATCCTCAGCAAGCGGGACGGGCGCATGACTGCCGAGAAGCGTGCCGTCGAGCCCTATCTCGTCCCGATCGATGAGAGCGAACGCGACGCCTATGATCGCCAGCGCATACGCCAGCACGCCTGAGACGGAGCATCCATGCCCATTGCCTATGCACCCACCACCGTGCCCGTCGTCGTGGACGATGCCAAATGCATCGCCGACAAGGGCTGCACGGTCTGCGTCGATGTCTGTCCGCTGGACGTGCTGCGGATCAGCGACCTCACCGGTAAGGCCTATATGAAGTATGACGAGTGCTGGTACTGCATGCCATGCGAGACCGATTGCCCCACCGGGGCGGTGACCGTCAACATCCCCTATCTGCTGCGCTGACATGTCTGCATTCGAATCCTTCATTGACGTCGCCGAGATCGCAGAAAATCTGCAGAGTCCTGATGCCTCGGTACGCCGCCTCACGGTGATCGAGATCGCCGAGACGGCGAGTGACGAGGCCGTGCCGCATCTGGTCACGGCCATCAGCGACACGGCACCCGAGGTCAGGCTGCAGGCCGCGCGCGCGCTTGGCGAGTTTGATGGGCTTTCGGTCGCGCAGGCGCTGGTGCGCGGCGTGACGGATGCCGACCGTGACGTCGCGTCGGCTGCCGCAGAGAGCCTCGCCGAACTGCGCGATGCTGCGGCCGATGCAGCCCTGCTGCCGCTGGTGTCGCACCAGTCGGCCTTTGTTCGCGAAGCCATATTTAGAGCACTGAAGGAGCTGCGGAGTGCGATCGCCCTTGGCCCGGCCATCTTGGCACTGCAGGATGTCGATCCCGCCGTGCGCGTGCAAGCGGTGGGCGTGATCGGCTATCTCAAGAGCAACGAGACCCTGCCGTCGCTGATCAGTGCGGCGCGCGATGCCGATGCGCAGGTGCGGCTCGCTGCGGTCAACGCGCTGTCCTTTGCCCGCAATGCGGTTGCTGCGCAGGCGGCTTCGGGCGCGCTGGCCGACGACGCCTGGCAGGTACGCGCCGCCGCGGCCGAAACGCTCGGCCGGATCGGCGAGACTTCGGCTGCCGCAGCCGTGAGAGGCGCGCTCGGTGACACGTTCTGGCAGGTGCGCCAGAAGGCGCTGCAATGCCTCGGCAAGCTGAAGGCGCGGGATGCCGTCCCAGCCATTCTCGGCATTCTGGATGATCCCCTACCCTCGTTGCGCAAAGAGGCAGCTGCGGCCCTGGGCGACATCGGCGATATCAGCGCACAGGCACCGCTCGCTGCGCATGCCGCCGATATCGATCCGGACGTGCGCAAGACCGTCGCCTGGGCGCTCGGCCGACTGCTTGAGCGCTAATCCTTCAGCAGTATCTGTTCGAGCTGGTCGAGGCGGTGGATGCGGATAACGCCGCCATCGATGGAGACGATGCGCTTGGCGTGGAACCGCTTCAGCATCATCGTGACCCACTGCCGGGTCGAGCCCACCATCGCCGCGATCTGGTCGTGCGTCACCTTGCGGTTGATGACGACCGCGTCGCCGTCGGCCACGCCATAGAGCTCCGAGAGGTTCAGAATGTATTGCGCGAGGCGCTCGATCACCGACCGCGTGCCCAGCATCTGCGCCATCGACGAATAGCATTTTCCCTTGGCAACCAGCCCGTCGATTAGCGCCAGCGCGAAAGTGGGCATGCGCAGCAGCAGCGCCTGCAGTGTCGCGCTGGAGAGATGCGTGATATCGCAATCCTCGATGGCGACGCCGGACCACATATGGGTGCCGCCGCCGGAAATCGCCGGACCACCGATGAAGTGGCCGGGCGTCCAATAAGCCAGGGTGATCTCGCGTCCGGTCGGCGCGGTGTAGAACACCCGGACCTGGCCGCGCTCGATGATAAAAATTCCCTGATGATGCGCGCCCTGGCTGAAGATCGCCTCGCCTTGCCGCATCGTGAATTGGCGTCCGCTCTCGCGGATCTGCGCGCGCTCCTCCACTGTGAGGCGGTCGAGAAAATGGGCGCCATCGTTCAGGTCGTCGATCGTCTCGCTCATGAACAGCGCCGAAAGATCGCTCTGCCGCATAGCCGGCGCGGTTACGATCGAGCGACCGGATGCAACGCCCGTGGATGACGGTGATGTCCGGCATGCGTGCCCGCCACGCAAGGTCACGGCGGTTGCGGGAAGATACGCCTCACGAGAGTCCGAAAGCGTTTTCAGGCTGGCCATCGCATTTTCACTTGTGCTGAAGGTCTTGAAGCGAGGCTAATGGTGCGGCGCAGAGGAAGTCCACTCTTTTGAGCATCTCCAGATCGACTTGAAACGCCTGATGCGCGGATCGACGAAGCACGAGGGAATTCATCTGTAATGCATCGAACTCCTGCAAGATAATTTTCGGCGCCCCTCGCAGGCGCAACGCCGCGTCATGTTCGCTCGCCTGCGACGCCGGCGCGCATCGCAACTAATTGCTTCAGCGGCATCGTGCGCCGGTTCAACATCCGGGCGGAGCGTATCCGATCACTCGGATAACCAGGGGACATGCCATGAAACGATTTGGATTGGGGATTATTGCGGCCTTTGCGATGACGTGGGCAGGAACCTCGAGCGCCGAGACCATCCGCGTCGCACTCGGCACGCAGGATACGACGATCAATTGCGCCACCGGCGGGCTGATCGTCCGCGAACTCAAGCTGCTCGAGAAATATCTGCCCCGGGACGGCAAGTACAAGGACGTCACCTACGACATCCAGTGGAAGAACTTCACCAGCGGGGCTCCGCTCACCAACGAGATGGTGGCCGGCAAGCTCGATTTCGGCGCGATGGCGGATTTCCCGGGTTCGCTTAACGGCGTCGCGTTCCAGAAAGCCGGCCGCCGCAGCCTCTTCATCATCACGCTATCCGGCAGTACCAAAGGGAGCGGCAATGGCATTGTCGTTCCGACGAGTTCGCCCGCGCAATCGATCGCCGACCTGAAGGGCAAGACCATCTCGGTGCCATTTGCGTCGACGTCGCACGGCATGCTGCTACGGGCGATCAAGGCGCAGGGCTGGAATCCCGAGACCGACGTCAACATCATCACCCAGGCGCCGGAAGTCGCCGGCCCCGCGCTGCAGACAAATAAGATCGAGGCCCATGCCGACTTCGTTCCGTTCGCCGAATTATTCCCGTGGCGCGGCTTTGCCCGCAAGATCTTCGATGGCTCGCAGGCGGATGCGCCGACCTTCCATGGCGCGCTGGTCGATAGCGAATATGCGGACAAATATCCGGAGATCGTGCAGGCCTATCTGAGCGCGAGCATCGAGGCGGACCGCCTGTTCGCCGCCGAGCCGGAGAAATACAGCGAACTGATCGCCAAGGTAACCGGCATCGAGGCCGAGGTGAACTATCTGTTCCACGGCCCGCTCGGGCTGCAGACGCGCGGCCTGACCTGGAAGCCTGAATATCGCCAGGCGGTGCAGACCTCCATCGATACGCTGAAGCTGCTCAAGCGCGCCGATGGCGATCTCGATATCGACAAGTTCGTCACCGACAAATATATCCGCGCGGCCTTCGTCAAGGCCGGGCGCGACTATGATGCGGAGCTCAAGGATTACGCTCAGCTCGCGCTGAAGGCGAAGGACGCCCTGACCGGTGCCGAGATCACCGATGTCAGCCGGGTCGCGCAGATCTGGGTCAAGGACGAGCCGTTGGTGCGGCACTATACATCGCCCGAGAACGCCCTGAAGGCTCTGGCGGCACTGGAAAAGGACGGCAAGAGCGCGCGGGTCGTCTACGCGCAGGATCGCGAAAGCGGCATCAAGCTGTTCGCGCAGCAGGCCTGGTTCGTGCGCGCGGCCAATGGCGAACTCGGCGCCTTCCTGTCGCGCGGCACCGCCGAAAAATGGGCCGCGGCCAAGGGCGGCCAGGTGGTCGATTTCGCCGGCGCGCGTGAAGCCGTGGTGGTGAGCCGCTGATGGCGACGGCGACGGGATCAGGCGGTATGCATATGGGCCGCCTGCTGGTGCAGGTGGGATCGATCCTGGCCTGCATTGCGTTCTGGCAGGTGGCGTCCACCCTGCGCCTCAATCTCGGGATCGTCACCTTCCGTAACGTGCCGCCGCCGACCGAAGTGCTGCAGTCGCTGATTGTGCTGCTGCAGTCACCCAAGCTGCTGGCGCATCTCGGCAGCAGCCTCGGACGCGTTTTTGCCGGCTACGGGGTCGCGGCACTCTTGGGAATTCTGCTTGGCTTTGCCATCGGCCGGTCCCGTGCAGCGAGCGACGTGCTGCTGCCGCCGCTGGAACTGCTGCGCCCGATTCCGGCGGTCGCCTGGATCCCGCTGTCGATCCTGATGTTTCCATCCTCGGAACTGTCGATGATCTTCATCACTTTCATCGGCGCGCTGTTTCCCATCGTGCTCAATACCATTCACGGCGTTGCCAATGTGGATCGCCGCCTGGTCGCTTCGGCGCGAAGCCTCGGTGGCAGCCGCGCCGCCATCCTGTGGGAGATCGTACTCCCGGGCGCGGCGCCAAGCATCGTCACCGGCCTCGCGATCGGCATGGGAACATCGTGGTTCTGCCTGGTGACGGCGGAGATGATCTCCGGCCAGTTCGGCATCGGCTATTACACGTGGGAATCCTACACCTTGCAGAACTACGCTGACATCATCGTCGGCATGCTGGTGATCGGCTTGTTCGGCATGGGCAGCAGCTGGCTGCTGACGACGCTCGGACATGTCCTGATGCCCTGGCGAAGCCCGATGGTGGCGCGATGAAGGCACCGCGGGTTAACGGCCACGGCGTCGGCCTCGGACGAATTGCGATCGAGGACGCATCGATATCGCTTGGTCATGGCGACGATGCCTTCGAGGCGGTCGCCGGTCTCGACATCTCTGTCGCGCCCGGCGAGTTCGTCTGCATCCTGGGGCCGTCGGGCTGCGGCAAGTCCACCCTGCTCGGCGCGCTGGCGGGACACGTAGCAAATACCAGCGGTAGCCTTACCGTGGACGGACAGGCGATTACCGGCCCGAGCCCGGATCGCGGCATCGTGTTCCAGCAGCACACCCTGTTCCCTTGGAAAAAGGTGCGTGAAAATGTCTGCTTCGGGCCGAAGATGCGCGGCATCGGCAAGGTTGCGCGGCGACAGCTCGCGGACGAATTGCTCGCGCTGGTCGGGCTATCCGGCTTCGAGGAGTTTTATCCGTCACAGTTGTCAGGCGGCATGCAGCAGCGTGTCGAGATCGCGCGCGTACTCATCAACCAGCCGCGCGTACTTTTGATGGACGAGCCGTTTAGCGCGCTCGATGCCCAAACCCGATCGATGATGCATGAGTTGCTGCTCGACATCTGGACCGAACGCCCCACCACGCTGATCTTCGTCACGCATGATATCGAGGAGGCGCTGTTTCTCGCCGACCGTGTGATCGTGATGAGCCGGCGCCCTGGGCGGATCGTCGAGGATCTGCGAGTGCCATTCGCGCGTCCACGGCCGGCTGATATTGTCACCGAGATTGAATTCGCGCGTCTGAAGCGGCACTTGCTTCTGCTTCTCCGTCCGGATCAACAGTCTACTGCGCTGTCTGAACACCAGAGCGAACACGCGTTGGCGCCGAATTAGTTGGCGAGCCGCTCTTGTCGCGCAAGGCCGCCATCGCAGAATTCGACTATACCCTGCGGGGCGCGAGTTGGCCGCCGTACCGAGCTGCGCGGTCCCTGTGCCGAGACGTCGCCTCTAAGCCAGCGCAAGGAAGGCGAATAAAACTGTCCGAAACCGGCAGCGCGGAGAATTCTGAACCGCTGACTGCACCACAGACAGAGCGCGTATCGCTATTTTCTCCGCCCGCTTGAACGCGGAAGCAACCTGCCTTGAAATAGGCAGATGACCGATTGGAGAAAGACCGTGCGAGATCTATCAGCCGAAGCCCGCTTGCATCTTCGTGCCCGTTCGTCGTCGAACCGCGCCGCGGTAAGGTTTCACACCGTCGCCGTCTACAGCTCTCTGGCGTTGATCGCCGCCATCGTATTCGGCGCGGTTTCGGTGCGCCCGTTCTAGTTCCGACGTCGCGTACCCCGGGATCTTGCGTGTTTGGCTGGCAGACAACATTCGCGATCCGGCGCTACTGCAGGTGATCCAGAGGAGCAATTGGGATGAGCGACCACCCGCCGATTTTGCGGCAGTCATTCTCGGGCTGGACGGCTTTGTTGCCGGGACTCATCCCTGCATTCCTGTTTGTGACAATTTACGGCATGCGGCGCGCATATGATCTCGTGGGCGCAATAGCGGCCTCATTTTGACGCGCAGCATCGTTGTCATCCGTCTTTGGCAGGATGAACACCAGGTTGGTGATAGCACCGTGGCAGCGCCGGCCCTTACCTTGCTGACCACATGGGCAGCCCACAGCGTCTCCTCTGAGTTGCGCGCACCATCAACATTTCGGACACTAATGACGTGTCAGCGTTGAGCCGGCTCGGGCGCGATCGGCAGCGAAGTCGACGACTTCAACGTCTTGACCACATAATGCGGCCGCGTCGACTTGATCCGCACCAGTGCGTTAAGCTGACGATGGAATTCCTCGAATTCGGATGCATCGCTGACGACGATGCGAAGGCAGTAGTCCACGTCTCCCGCCATGCGATAGCAAGCGACCACTTCCGGCATATCCTTGACGACCGACGAGAATTTTCTGAGCCAAGCCTCCGAATGATCGTCGCTCTGGACGTCGAGAAATATTGTCATATCCAGACCGACCGAGGATGGATCGACCAGCGCAACCTTGCCGACGATGACTCCATCGCCCTCCAGCCGCTTGATGCGCTTCCAGCAGGGCGTCGCAGACAGCCCCACGATATCTCCAATGTCGGCAACCGACAGTGACGAATTCTCCTGGATCAAGGTGAGGATCCTGCGATCGATGGCATCGAGACGGCGACCGATCGGCGGTTTCGTTACATCAACATCAGTCATATGCGCCGCCCGCAAGGATCGGAGCTAAGGGTCGGTGCGTCGGTATGAAAGAAGAACAATCCGTCTGGGTGGCTGTCGTACAAGGGCGTTTCGACGACCCGCAAAATGGTTTTTGGATTCTGCGACATTTATAAACTCCTCGATGGCTGCGCGGTTTGCTTCCAAAAATGGTGGATCGAACCGTTCGACCCTTCGATCTCGTGTGATACTGTCATGCCGGCACGCGCATGCGGCCGGGCGCGGCGAGCCGGATCAGCACGCGCGCTGCCGCGTCGAGAAGAAAGCCAAGCAATCCGATCATGAGCACCATGGCCATCAACTCGGAGTAAGCGAGCCGATCGCGGGTATCGAGGATGAAATAGCCCACTCCCGCCGACACCCCGAGCATCTCGCAGGGCACGAGCACGATCCACACGACGCCGATCGCCAGCCGCAGCCCGGCCAGGATATGGCCCAGCACGCCCGGGATGATGACATGACGCAGCGTCTCCCAGCGCGTCGCCGACAGGCTGCTGGCAAGGCGGAGCCAACTCGGTTCGAGCCGTCGCACGCCTTCCGCGGTGTTCAGCAGGATCGGCCAGACGGCGGCGAATGCGAGCAGGAAATAGATGGGGCGATCACCGATGCCGAACACCATGACGGCGATCGGCATCCAGGACAGCGGCGAGATCATGCGCAGAAACTGAAACGCCGGTGATGTCGTCGCATCGAGACGTTGCGAGCGACCAACTGCGAGGCCGATCGGCACACCGATCAACAGCGCGAGGCCGAGGCCGACCAGGACACGGCGCAAGCTCACGAGCAGATGGATCGACAGGTCAGATTGCGTGAGCAGCGTCAGCAGACTGGCGAACGCTGTGCCCGGCGCGAAATGACGCACGAAACTCCCTTTCGGGGGCAGCAGCTCCGTCCCGATCCACCAAAGGACAATCAGGACAATCAACCCGCTGGTGCCCAGCACCACCGTCGATAGCCGCACAGTCCAACGCGAACGCGCAGCGCGGATGGACCAGCGTCGCCTGCTCCCGTCACTGCTTTGCGCATCGAGTCCGGCCGGCGCGATGCCGGCCTCCAGGCTGCTCGTCACGCGACCACTACTTCCGTTCGCGTGAACGATTCCGGTAGCCCAAATGCGGCCATGCCGCCTGCTGCGGTCACCGCAGCCTTGACGAAGCGGTCATCCACAAGCTCCCGTGCCGCGGTTGCGGGATCGAGCCTGTCGAGGAACGCGCGGTCGCCTTCGATCAGCGTGTCCTTCAACCGACGCACCAGCTCCTCGGTATAGCTCGGATACGGATAGGGCTGGAAATCGATACGCCGCTCACGCCACACCGCGTTCCGGATCGCGCCGGATTTGAGATAGGCGGCATTGTCGGCCTCGGGCGGCGAGAGAACCTTCTCCAGCACCGCCGTCGTATGCGGCGTGTACTTTTGGGCCCCCTCCTTGGACAGCAGCGCGGCGGTCTCGGCGCGGTTCTCGCGGGTCCAGAGTTGCGCCTTGACCATGGCGTTGACGACCTTCTGCGACCATTCCGGCCGCTGCTGCAGATCGCGCTCATGCATGAAGACAACGCAGCAAGCGTGATCCTTCCAGACGTCGCCGGTGAACCGCAGGATCTTGCCGACCCCCAGCGTCTCGGCCGTGGCATTGAACGGCTCGGCGACGATAAAGCCAGCAATCTGATTGGACGCGAGCGCCGGGACCATGTCGGCCGGCGCCATGATGACGAGGTTGACCTCGTTGGCTTGTGGCGCTCCGGTGCGCTTGCTCACCGGGATCAGACCGTTCTCCCGTAGCAGCGCCTGCAGAACCACGTTGTGGATCGAATACCAGAATGGAATGGCGACGGTCTTGCCGCCGAGTTCCTTGACGCTATTGATCTGCGGCCCGACGCTGAGGCCGGATCCGCCGGTATGATTCCAGGCCACGACCTTGGCCGGCGCCTGGCTGCCGAAACGTGCCCACACCGTCATCGGCGACAGCAGGTGAACAACGTTGACCTGACCGGAGATGAATGCCTCCAGCACTTGGGCCCAGCTGCGCAACATCACCGGCTTCTCGGCCTTGAGGCCTTCGGCTTCGAAATAGCCCTTGCCGTGAGCCACAAGCAACGGCGTGGCATCGGTGATCGGGAGATAGCCGATGCGTACCGGCGCATCCGCTTCCTGCGCCCTCGCCTCATAGGCACGCAGCAACGGAAGCGCCCCCGCCGCGGTGAACAGTGCCGACAGTTTGATGAGTTCGCGGCGCGAGAACTGATCCATGGACATGCGGTTACCTCATTCAGTTGCGGCGCGATGCGCCTTTCAAGGCCTTAAGAATGTCGATCCGGATGGCGCCGAGTTCTGCGACATACTCGTCGCGCGGCTTCGGTAGCTCGATCACCCAGTCGCCGACCTGGCGCGCGGGCGCGCCGCCGAGCAGGATGATCCGGTCGGACAGCAACAGCGCTTCGTCGATGTCATGTGTGATGAGGACGGCCGCCGTCTGGTGATCGCGAACGACTTTAAGCAGCAGATGCTGCATCTCTTCCCGCGTAACCTCGTCGAGCGCGCCGAATGGTTCGTCGAGCAGCAGGATTTCCGGCGTGCGCGCAAGGCAGCGGGCGAGCGCTGTGCGTTGCGCCATGCCGCCGGACAGTTGATCCGGATAGAGGCGGCGGGCATGGCCGAGACCGACCTCGTCGATGGCGGCATCCACACGCGCGCGACGCTCGGGCGCCGACAGCTGCGGCTGATGCTTAAAATCGAGACCAAAGGCGACGTTGCGCTCCAGCGACAGCCACGGCAGCAGGCTCGGATCCTGAAACGCCATCGCGACGCGTGGATGCGCGCCGTTTAGCGGGCTCCCGCGCACCTGTACCGTCCCACCGGTCGGCTGCATCAGACCCGCGAGCACGCGGAGCAGACTGGATTTCCCCACCCCACTCGGCCCCAGAATGCTGACGGTTTCACCGGCACGAAGCGACAGGCTGAAGTCTTGCAGCACGTGTTCGCCCGCCGGCGAATAGCGGAGCGCGATATCGGCAGCTTGCAGCAGGGCCTGCGTCATGCGTTCTCGACGATCGCTTGACGCCGCTCGTGTTCGCGCAGCACCGTCTTGAGCTGCACCAGGCTTGGCGTGATGATCGGCACAAAGGCCGCCTCGCGCAGCCGACGCTGGAACGACCGGCCGGGCTCCGACAGATAGGCCTGGCCGCCAGACGCCGCGAGCTCGAGCTGCACGGCCCCTGAGACAATGGCAGCGAGTTGCAGCCGAAGCCGGAAAAGCGGGGCTGGCGCCGCGATGAAACGCGCATCGAGCAATCCTGCCGCCAGTTGCCCTTCCGCGATATCGAGGTCACGCGACAACGCGTCGACCTCGGCTGCAAGTACGTCGCGATTCCTGTTGAGCCTAAGCTCAGTCTCCGCCAGCGAACGCCTCGCAAGACCGATCGACATGGCGCATTGCAGACCGAGAAATGCCGGACGGACCTGCGGCAGCCACACGCCGGCATCGGGATGGATGATGTCATCTTCGCTCACGCGAACGCCGTCGAGGTCGACAGCGGCCGTGCTGGTGGCGCGCATTCCCATCAATGCCAGATCGGGCGAGCGCCTCACCCCCGCGTTGTCCGACGACAGGCTGGCGACGAACGGCGTCGATCCGCCTTCGCCCTGCACTGCTGCCGCGACGTCGAAGCCCGCCGCACGCAGATTGGTCACCCATGGCAGCTTGCCGGTAACGGTGCGCACGCCGTCCTGTGCCGCGGCCTTGATCTGAAGCGCCTCGACGCCCGACAGAAACTTCATCGCATTCGAGAGCCCGGTCGCGCCCGCGCGGCGCCCCGACAGCAGGTCCGGCAGCAGTCGGTCCCGCAGCCTTTCATTGGGACTCTGGAGCAGATATTCGATGAATGTTCGATGCCCCCAGAACACGAAACCCGCTGCCAGAGAATGGCTGGATACAGCGGCTATCACTCCGACGGCATCGTTGATGTGACCACCCAGACCGCCTTGCGCGCGCGGCACGCCGATGCGCAGCACATCCGCGTCTGCGAGCCGTGGCAGAATGCTCGCCGCGCCGTCCGCTCGCTCATCGAGATCATCAGCGTTGGACGCGATCCAGCTTTTCAATTCGGTTGGAAGTTGCGCCATCGACACTGGCCCGGCAGACTATTCGGCCGCGGCCGCCGACGCGTTCGTCCAAGCGTAGGGACGCAACTCGTCGTTAAGCGGTGGTTGTCCGAGATTATTGGCGAAATTGCACAGTGTCGCGAGGCTGACGCCAAGCACGACCTCCAGAGCATTGGCATCGGTGAGGCCGGCGAAGCGAAACGCCGTTACCTCGGCGTCGGAAACCGCACCGCGGCTCCGAATGACGGCGCGTGTGAAATCGGCAATGGCATTCAGTCGATCATCCGGAACCTTTCGGCTGTCGCGCAGCGCTTCGACCACCGCCTCCGAGAGCCCGGCTTTCTTGTAGGCGACCGCCGTATGTCCGGCGACGCAGAAGCCGCATCCATGCGTTGTCGCCGCCGTGATCTGCACAACCTCGCGCTCTGCCAGGCTCAAACCGCTCCGCACATTGATGGCAGATACCGTTTGATAGGTTTCCAGCGCGGCCGGCGCATTGGCGAGCAACCGCACAAGGTTGGGAAGAAAGCCGCTATTAATCTGCGCGGTCTGCAAGCCAGCCTTCGCAGCATCCGGGGCGTTCTCGATGGTGAGCAACGGAAGTCGGGACATAGATGCAGCTCCGCTCGCATGATGCCGGGCAATGATGCCTCATCCATCATCAACTGGCGCCAGTTGTAGCGACTTCGCCTGCGATGCAAAGGCGCCAGCGAAAAAGAGTAAGTCTTGATCGCGTCAGCCAAGTTTCGAAAAGAGACATGCCGTAATCTGGCGATTGGCGCAGCATTCCGACTGCTCATCGAAACACATCGCATCGCGCTCAGTCGCGCCGGTACAGGCATCAATCCTGCACGCACAGACGCCGCCGCGTCGTCCCGATTTGCAGCTCGAATCAACGGGGCGATCCAGTCGTCGTATCGCGCTGAAGGACGCGACTACACGTATACCGACGTCTGCTATAGCAATCGAATATCCAATATCACGGACACATTCGCCATTGGGATAGCCGTCCAGCCGTCTTCTTGGATAAAAGCGCGACGGCAGGACATTCTCCAATTGAACCTTATGTCAGCACGTTTAGTTTTCCAACAGCAGGCAGGACAGATCGTTTCTGCTGAATGAATTGGAGACTGACAATGAACGCAGCAATGCAGATGATGCCGATGCCCATGATGATGGGCGGCATGATGAATCCGATGATGTCGGGTAACATGATCAACCCGATGATGGCCGGCGGCATGATGAACCCGATGATGATGGGTGGCATGCCGATGATGGGCTGCCAGATGAAGTGCACCATGACCGCCAACGGCATGACCTGCGAAATGATGCCGATGGATCCCGCCATGAAGGACATGTTCATGAAGTGCTGTGAGAACATGATGAGCATGATGCAGATGGGCATGCCGATGATGATGAATTGCGGCGGCATGATGATGATGTGCATGCCGATGAAGACAGCGGCCTGATCGGCCTCTCTTCGCTGACAGACATGGCGGGCTGGCTTTGTCAGCTCGCCATTTTCGTTTCTGGCGGCCCGATTGCTACGACGCGATGTCCGCATAGGTCATGACGAGATAGAGCACGGCCTCGCTCGCGACGAGATTTCGGTAGACATGCGGCACGTCCGCTTCGAACAGGACGGCGTCGCCTTCGGCCAAGGTCTGCGGCTTCTCCGATCCCACGGTAAGTTCAATCACGCCCTTCACGACCACCAGATTCTCACGCGTCCCAGGCGCATGCGCCTCTGCCGACTCGCGATGCAGAGCTGCGATCTTGAGCTCGTAAAATTCGACGTCGTGATTTCCCTCAAACGGAAACAAAGCACGCGAACTGAACTGCCCCTGGCTCGACGTGAGCAGCTTCGCCTCAGAACGCCGCAACACCACCGATCCACGCGGCGCCTCGGAATGCAGCAGGTTTGCGAACGGAACGTTCAACGCATTCGCGACCTTCCACAACAGCCCGATCGTCGGCACGCTCTTGCCGGTCTCTATCTGGCCGAGCATCGCGCGGCTTACGCCCGACTGCTTGGCAAGCCGTTCCAGCGAATCTCCACGACGGGTTCGCAGGCGCCGCACATTGCGACCGACAATCGCCGGAAGATCCGTTGGCATGTCGGGCGCAGCTAGATGGTGAAGCTGGTCGTCAGCGACAGGGCTCAATCTACCGTCGCTCACAAAGCGTCCCGATTTGTCGAAGCGGTTGCGGCCATCGGGACTGGCATCCAGACCATCATCGGCCAGAACCAGTAGACCGCTCCCTGATAGAAATTGACTTGCTCTGACGGAGCGCTCGACTCGCGAACTGCAGTCTTGCGCGCCCGATAGGCGCTGAGGTCGATTACGTTTGCTGAACTATCTGTCACGCAATTTTCCATATCTTCAACAGCTTGACCGATATGGTATTGATGTCGGGGCTCGAAACAAGCCGCCGGAGAATAAAACAACAGACGTGCTGGAGGGCGACGCGGCAAAGCAAGTTATACTAGGCACGCGGCAGGCTGCAGCATACCTCACTCAGATGTAGTTTCAGTTGTCTGATCTTACCCGTGCGCTTCGCCACGATCACGGCTGCATGCCGGATAGCGTGCTTCTCCGCCGCAGGCATGCACCGGCCATGATATCTGCCTCGCCGCCCAGGCCGGACTTGCTTGCCGGAAGTGTCGTGGGCCTTGCCGATCCTCGCATCGGTGTGTCCCGGATGAGTTCGAGTTCGGGATACGCCTCCCAATCGAGCGGTCTTCGCACCTTCCCGCATGATGCCGTCAAGTGACGAGTAAATCCTCAGGAGTTCGCTCAGGCAGGATCAATCTGCTGCTCGGACATCCGGCGTCGCGATCGGCGGCCTTTGCGACGTGATCGCCTGTTCGAGATGATCGAGACGATCCTGCCCCCAGAAGGGTTCGTCGCGATAGAAGTAGAAGGGCGCACCGAACAGCTTCCTGTCGACAGCCTCGCGCGTCAGGTTCACCTCGCGCTCTTGCACGGCAAGGTCGTTGGCGCCGGACAGCAGCCGTCGCCCGTCGAGACCGCTCTGATCGGCCAGACGCACCAGCGTCTCGGCATCAGTAACGTCCAGTTCATCGGCCCACACCGCCTTGAGCCCGACATGAACGAAGGCTGCTACGTCGCGACCCTCGGCAATTGCGACCAGCAGCATGCGATGTCCGAGCGACGGGTCGGCAGGATAAAACTTCGGCCATGTGACGAGCGGAATGTTGCGGATCGCCTTCCAGCGCTCCATTTCGACGAGCCGATAGGCCTGGCGCTGGAGCGGCCGCTCACGAACCGGCTTGCCGCCGCCCGCCGCAAACACCGTCAGCAGATCGATAGGCTTGTAGACAACGTCGACGTGGTGGCGTCTCACGATGTCCTGGAACACCAGGCTGCCGATGTAGGACCACAGCGAGATAAAGCTGAAATAGTAATCGACCCGGGGATGTTGCTCGGCCATGCCGTGTCCTTCTGAAAGTAAAACCTAGATTCCAAGATAAGCGGCGCGAACCGACGGATCACGCAATATCTCTGCCGCAGTGCCGGCCGCAACACTGCGGCCCTGATCAATGACATAGGCATGATCGGCGAATTCGAGCGCGGTTGCCACATCCTGTTCCACGACCAGCAGGCTCGTCCCCGCCGCATTCACCTTGCGCAGCGCCTCGATCAATTCATCGACTACTTTTGGCGCCAGTCCGAGTGACAATTCGTCGATCAGCAGCAAGCGCGGCGCCGCCATCAACCCGCGGCCGATCGCACACATCTGCTGTTCGCCGCCTGATAGCGTAACGGCATCCTGCCTGCGCCGCTCACGCAGACGGGGAAATAGGTCGAAGACGCGCTCGATGTCGGCGGATATCGCCCCGCGATTGCTGCGGCCATAGGCGCCGAGCATCAGATTATCTAGCACCGACAGGCCGGCGAACAGGCGCCGTCCCTCCGGCACATGTATCAGGCCACGGCGGACGAAATCCAGCGGCGACGCTGCCCTCACCTCCTCACCGTCGAACACGATCGTGCCGCCGGTGGGTTGCAGCAATCCGGACAAAGCGCGCAGGATCGTGCTCTTGCCGGCGCCGTTCGACCCGATGAGAGCGACGACATCGCCCTGCGGAATAGCGAGATCGACGTTCCAGACCATCTGCACGTCGCCGTAGCCAACCGCGAGATGACGGACCTCGAGCAAGGTCGCGCTCATGGTGTGATCTCCTTCTGCAGCCTGGCAAAGCGCTTACCGAGATAGGCCTCGATCACCCCTTCGTCCTGCATGACCTCGGCCGTCGGGCCATCGGCCACCAACCGGCCCTGATGCAGCACCAGCAGCCGGCTGCAGGACCGTGACACCACCTTCATCAGATGCTCGATCAGCAGAACGGTAATGCCCTTGGCGGCGATATCGGCGATCAGGCGCAAGGCATTGTCGATTTCCGCCGCATTTAGGCCGGCATTGACCTCGTCGAGCAGCAGCAGCTTCGGTTTCGATGCAAGACTCTTCGCCAGTTCCAGCCGCTTGCGGCCGGCAAGCGTCAATGCTGACGCCAGCGTATCGGCCTCACGCGTCAGCCCACAGAAAGCCAGATGCAGGTCGGCATCGCGGCTGGCCTCCTCGCGCGTCGGAACACCCCCGGCAAACAGCGCGGCAGCAGCGACGTTCTCGCGCACAGTCATACGCGGAAACGGCTGCACGATCTGGAAAGTGCGCGCGATGCCCGCGCGGGCCACAAGGTCCGGTCGCAATCCACCTATCTGCCGTCCGGCGAAATCGATTGTCCCCGATGTCGGCTTCAGAACGCCTGTAACGACGTTGACGAAGGTCGTCTTGCCCGCGCCGTTCGGACCGATGAGGCCGATGATCTCGCCTTCCTTCAGTGCCACCGATACATCGTCAAGCGCCAGCAAGCCTCCGAAGCGGCGCGAGAGATGGTCCATCGTGAGAAGTGTGCTCATCGCGGCTTTCTCCGCATGATCGCGGCAATGGATGACAGCATCCCACGGCCGCGCAGCGCTCCAAGGCCGCTTGGTAGGAACAGGACCAGCGCCACCACCAACAGGCCGAGGAAGCCTGCGTGGAATTCGAGACTGTTGCGCCAGATCAGTTCCTCCAGTCCGAGGAAGACGAAGGCCCCGATCACCGGTCCGGCGATGGTACCGACACCACCGAGCAGGGCCATGATGATCGGCTTGACCGAGAGTGAGACATCATAGACGTCGGATGGATCGATATAGCTGACCCATGACGCATAGATCGCGCCGGCGATGCCGATGAACAGGCTGGACAAAGTAAAACCGATGACCTTGGCGCGCCGGGTATCGATGCCGATGACCTGCGCGGCGTCCTCGTTCTGGTCGATACAGCGAAGTGCGACACCCAGCCGTGCCCGATCAATCCAGATCGATGCAACAACCGCTGCCACCGCGACGACGCTCATCGCCACGAGAAACAACTGCGCCTGGCTGTTCGAACTACCGCCGAGCAACGGCACGTTCAGGCCCATGCCGCCACCGGTCAGCGACGTCCAGGAATTGGTTACCTCGCGAAGCACGTCAGCAACGACGAGGCTGCCGATCGCGAAATAGTGCCCGCGCAGATGCAGGATCGCGAACCCGAGCGCGGTCGCGAAGACGGCCGTGAACACACCGGCACCGATCCAGGCGGCAACTGCCGGCACACCCGCCGACGATGCAAGGCCGCCCGCATAGGCGCCAAGCCCGAAGAAGGCTGCTGTCGCGAATGACGGATAGCCGGAGAAACCACCGACGATGTTCCAGGCGACGGCCAGCGTCACATACATCGCGACCGTAGTGGCGAGGCGCAGCACATAGTTGTCGCCAAATGCCAACAACCCAATGAACAGCACCAGCCCGGCGGCGACCAAGAATATCCTCCAGCGCATCAGTTGAACCCCTTGCGGCCCAGCAGCCCGGTGGGCCTGACCACCAGCAACACCAGCAAAAGGAGGAAGGAGATCGTCAGCGCATTCTCAGGCCCGATGAACAGCGCGCCAAAACTCTCGATCACGCCCAGCGCAAAGCCGCCCGCAACGACGCCGGGGATGCTGCCAAGACCGCCGAGCACGCAGATCACGAACGCCTTGCCGAGATATCCGCCGGAGGACACCGGCGAGATCGGAAAGATGGCAGCGAGCAGCGCGCCGGCCGATCCCGCCATGAAGGTTCCGAGCGCGAACGCGATTGCATAGGTACGCTTGACGTCGATGCCCATCAGCGACGCGGCATCACGATCCATGCGCACCGCCACGATGGCGCGGCCGAGCTGGGTGAAACGCAGCAGCAGTCCCAAGGCGACGACGAGCACCAGCCCGACCGCTGTGGCATAGACGCGGTCGATGGGGAGGATGATGTCGCCGAACTCGAAAACACCAAGCGGCGGATTGAGATTGATCTTGCGGTAATCGGCCTTGAACCCGGCCAGCATGGCATTGTCGAGAAACAGGTTGAGTCCGAAGGTCAGCACCAGCGTCATCAGCACCGGTCGTCCCATCACCGGATTGATCGCGATGCGCTGGATGACATAGCCGAGCACGAAAATGATCGCTCCCGCCAGCGGCGCGAACAGGAACGGGCTGATGCCGAACGATTGATGGGCGAAGAAAGCCAGATATCCGCCGAGCACGATCAGCGACCCATGCAGGATGTTGATGATGTTGAGTACGCCCCAGACCAGCGAAAAGCCGGCGGCGATGCAGGCATAGAGCCCACCTAAAGCCAGTCCGTTGACCAGCACCTGTATCCAGAGCATGTCGATGCCTCAATGCAGAGGCCGTGGCAGAACGCACTGCCACGGCCTCGCAAGCGTCAGAAGATCAATTTCCCGGGGTCGCCCGGAAATCGCTGGTGGCGATGTCGGCGGGATAGACCACCTGCACCTTGCCCTGCTGGATCTGATAGACTGGCGGGATGTAGGAGTTGGCGATACCCGTCGGGCCGAACGAGATCAGTGCAAAGAAGGTCTTGAAGCCGCCCTTCGCGAGTTGCTCGCGGACAGCATTGCGATCCTTCGAGCCGGCGCGTTCGACGGCCAGCTGCAGAATGACACCGACCGCCGCGCCTGACGCCTGGGTGAAATCTGGCTCGGCACCATATTTGGTCTTGAATTGCGCAACGAAATTCTGCGTCGAGCCGAACACGTCTTCGCTCTTGTAATTCAGTATCGGATGAAACCAGCTCGCGGTCGTGACATTCTCCGACAGCGGGCCCACAGCATCGATCCACTCCTTGTAGGCCGGGCCATTGATCAGCGTGTAAGCCTGCCCGCCGACCTTCAGTTCTCCGGCCTGCTTGCGGGCCAGAATGAGGTCGTTGATGTAGCCGGTCACCACCACCCAATCGGGCTTGGCGGCACGTAACTGCGTCAACGCAGAAGAATGATCCAGCGTGCCGATCGGATATTTCTCGAAGAACACGACCTCGAAGCCGCGCTTCTTGGCGCTTTTCTCGAATTCATTGGCCAACGACAACGGATAGAGATCGTTGCGCGCCAGAATCGCGATACGCTTCACGTTCGGCAGCTTCGCCTTGATGAGATCCGCGATCGGTTCGCTCAGCGTGCTGTTGTCGGTATAGAGGCCGAACAGGTTCTTGTACCCCTGATCAAACACCTCGGCCGACGACGCACTCGATGCCAGCAGAGGTACGCCCGCTTTCTCGGCCACCGCGCTCACGGCCTTTGCCGCACCGGAGCCGAACGGTGAAAACAGGAAATCGACCTTGTCGTCGGTAATCAGCTTCTCGGCGAGCTGGACCGCCTTGGGCGTCGTCGACTGATAATCGTAATAGACCAGTTCGATCTTCAGCTTCTTCTCGCCCGCCTTGATGCCGCCGGCCGCGTTGACCTTCTCCTGCCAGAGCTCATAGCCCTGCTTCAGTTTTGCGCCTTCCGGAGCCAACGCACCCGTCAGCGGAAGCGGCGCGCCAATGCGCAGGGAATCTTGCGCGCTTGCGATGCCCGCCTGCAACACAATGGCCGCCGCGGCGGCCAGCAGCGAATGTCCCAACTTCATGATCATCTCCTTATGAGTTCCGCGGCATGTCTCCGAGCGCAAATGAGATGTCAATGTGCTGCGCGGAATAAGAAATTCCTACTTTCAACAACGACCGCGCCGCTTTCGATGATCTCACGCGAGATGGAATCTCAATGGATTTCGACTACAGTTGAGTAATCATAGCATGCACGCAATGCGCTCTCACCATTTTCGAATGCCGCCGATCAGGCATCGCGGCACGCCGGTATCCGGGCTTCACCGGCATCAACCGCGCGGCAACAGGCCGAGCCGGCGACCGCTCCAGAGCGTGACCGCCATGCCGGTGAACAGCGACGCGCCGAACACCCAGCCCGACAACGCACCGGCGGTGATGCCGGAGAACAGGGTGCCGACGGTGCAGCCGAGGCCGGTCATCGCGCCACATCCCAGCAAAACGCCACCCGTAAGACCGCGCAGGACGTGGTCGATCCGCGGACGTTGCGGCTTGAACTGCCCGGCCACCAGTGCCGCGGCCAGCGATGCGGCGACCAGTCCCAGCACGAACGCGCCGTTCGGCGACAGCAGCGCGTCGCGGACGACGGCAATACAGCCGCGCAGACTATCGAGGCCTTGCAGGCGCGTGGGTACAAGTTCCAATGCGCCTGCAAGCTGCCGTGCGCGGCTGCCGAGTTCGGCCGTGACCCCGAGTGGCGCGACGCGCAGATACGACATGGTCGCGAGCACACCGATGATGGCGCCGCCAATCCATGCCGGCCAGCGATCAACAAAGATCGCGGTCACCCGGTCGCGTGCGCGCGCATGCTCGGCCGGTTTCTGCGGAGTCGATCGCGTCACAGCATAGGCGATCAGGCCGAGCACTAGGCCCGCGACCAGAAGATGCCCGGCATAGCCAAGCGTCCGCGGCAGCCACACCACCGGCGCATCTGCAACGGCGGCAAGATAGACGGTGTTCCAGCTGACAAAGCCCAGCACGAAGCCGATAATTGTGCCGATGAGTGCGAATGGCGCTGTGGGCGATCCCTCGCTGAGCCGATAGAGATGCGCGCTGACGCAGGAACCGGAAATCGCCATACCCGCGCCGAACGCGATTCCGGCAGCCACGAGCGCGAAGCTGACAGGCCCGATGAACGCATCCGGCGGCAGCCGCCCGGTGCCGGCATCCGGCAACCATGCACCGAACACCAGCGTCGTGCCGATCAGGCCGACGGCGAGCGCCACGATGAGACCCAGCACGCCCTGCGGTGCGCGATCATCGAGCCATTCGCGAAACATGCAGAAGAAGCAGAACCTCGCGCGTTGCAGCACGATGCCGAACGCCGCGCCGAACAGCAGCGAGATGGCGAGTGCCGGACTGCCCTGCCCGTGCAGCACATAGGCGGAGACGCCGATTGCCAGCACGATAGCAAGAGCGACTGTGACGGAGACCTTGCGGTCTGCAAACGCAGCAGGCGCCGGGTCGATACCCGGCGCCTGTTCGTCACGACGTGAAGACCCTGTGAGGGTTTCCACGGATGTGCCGTCGGTCACTTGCCGCTCCAGACCGTACCCGCAAGGTTGACTACGGGGACGCCGACCGAATTGCCATATTCGGTCCACGAGCCGTCATAGTTCTTGACGTCATAGCCAAGGATCTTCGAGAGCAGGAACCAGGTGTGGCTCGATCGCTCGCCGATCCGGCAATAGACGATGATCGGCTTCGATCCGTCGATGCCAGCGGAGGCATACAGCTTTTTCAGCTCATCGGCGGATTTGAAGGTGCCGTCTTCGCTGACCGCGCGGCCCCATGGCACGTTAAGCGCGCCGGGGACGTGGCCGGCCCGCACCGTCAATTCCTGCGAACCGGGCGGCGCAAAGATCTTGCCGGAATACTCATCGGCAGAGCGGATATCGACAATTGCAGCATTCTTGCTGTCGGATGCCGCGCGAATATCGGCCAGGCGCGCACGCAGCTTCTGGTTCGGCTCGGAGACCGTCAGCTTGCCCGGCTGTACCGATGCATTGCGCGTATCCAGCGGACGCTTGTCGGCTTCCCACTTCTTGCGGCCGCCATCGAGCAGCTTGACGTTCTTGACGCCATAGACATCGAACACCCAGGCACCCCAGGCCGCGAACCAGTTGTTGTTGTCACCGTAGAGAACGACGGTGGTGTCCTGATCGACGCCCAGCTTGCGCGTCAGTTCCTGGAACTTCTCCTTTGAGGCGATGTCACGGGTCACCGTATCGACGAGGTCCGTGTGCCACACCACATTCTGGGCGCCGGGGATATGGCCGCGCTCATAGATGCCCGGCTCGACGCTAACTTCGACGACGCGAACCTTCGGATCGTTCAGATTCTTCTCGAGCCATTCACCGTTGACCAGCGGGCTGCTGCCTTGCGCGAATGACGCTGTCGCCAGTGCGACGGCGCCAAGGCCCACGGCCAGCGTGGTTGCGATAATCGATTTCAGTTTCACAATCATTCTCCATCAATGGGCAGAGCACAGGGCTGAATATCAGTTGCCGAACGTCGCCCCCGGCCGACAAATTTCCCGAATGCATCTCCTCACTGCACCAGCAGCGCGTCAATTGACCGTCTGACGCAGCCAAAAATGGCCTTCTCGCAAATGTCGGAATCGCCGAATGGATCGAATGTGCGAGCTCATTCACCCGGAATGTCCTTCCAGTCGTGGCAACCTGTCGCAGGTCGCTGCAAGCGGTGACAGCGCGGACGGTTCTTCGCTGCGCTCGCAATCACGCGTACGGCGATGGAACGGTCAGAACTACTTATCGTCGGGGGTCTTATCGACGCCATGCCACACGCGCTGGTGATCGGCATGGGTCTGCAGATAGGCACCGTCCTTGTAGTGCGTATCGTAGAATCCAAGGTCGATATGGTGCGCCTGGGTATAGGCCGCGACGCCGACACTCGGCTGGGTACCGGGGAATTTTCCGTAGGTATCGTAGATGTCCTGCGCCAGCGTTCCGAGATAGCGTACGAAGGCGGGACTATAGGCATTGCCCGGCGCGAGTTTGAGCAGGCCGGCGCGCTCGAGCAGGATCAGGCCACGCGCGCCGTTCAACGGCTCATTGGGAATGGCAACGCTGTCGCCGGACTTGATCTCGCTCAGGCTCTTCACTTTTTTCGAGAACAGGCCGACCGGGGCGATGACGCCGACCTTATCGACCTGAGCCAGCGTGAAGCCGCGCTGCTTGTTCTGAATCGCAAGATAGGTGCTGTGCTGAAACAGGTTCGCGTCGGTATCGCCGCTCTGGACGGACTCGTTGATGACAATCCAGTCGGTCAGTTCCACCACCTTGACGTCAAGGCCCTTATCCTTGGCCAGCGATGCGGCGAAGGAGACCAACTGGCCGACCGGTCCGGCGCTCGTCGCGATCTTGAGTGGCTGATCCGCGGATGCCGCGCCGGTCAGGGCAGCCAGAAGACCCGCTGCTCGTGCGATCCGTAGTAATGGCTTGATCATATTGCTCGCTCCTCGTTGATGGCGCTCGAAGTCTAGGCGAGCGCTATCCCGAAATAACGAGACGGATATTGGTTTGTTGATGCGTGTGAGAGACGAAGTGTAGCGCGCAACCCGCTGACGGAGATCAAAGCGGCCGGCGGAGAATAAGTGCGCCGCTCGGGCGAAGTTCGTGGATGAGTTTTTCGCACCTAAATCCGCTCTATCTCACAAATGGCGAAGAGGCGAAAACTTCAAGTGATACGCGATCCATCGAACAATATTGCCGAGCATGCGAGCAATATGAGTGCATTGTCTACGCCGGTTGTGATCTCATTCCTCCGTTGCCTCTCAACATGGAGATCATCGACATGGCCATCATTCTTCAGGTGAACTACACGCCCAGCGCTCAGCAGGATCAGCAATCCGACGCCGCGCGCATCGAGTCGGCCGAGAACATTGCCAAAAACGTGGCTGGCCTGCAGTGGAAGGTCTGGATTTCGAACACGACCGAAAAGCTGCGTGGCGGCATCTATCTGTTCGACGACCTCGACAGCGCCAAGGCGTGGGGCGAGGGCAATCTGCGCGAGCGACTGGCTGCTGGTGGTGGAACCAACATCTCCATCACCTATTTCGAAGCCAACGAGAAGCTCAGCGCCATCACGCGTGCGACATTCTCGAAATCCGCCATCGCTGCCTGATCTGAGTTTCACATGACATCGCCAGACCGTTCCGCCGCCTTGAATGGTCTGGCGAATTTTCCGCTGCTCGATGCGCTGTTCGGACGACGCTCCCGCCGTTTCGGCGTCGGCATGTCGATTCCGGACGGGCCTCTTGCCTATACATCGAAGCTGCCGCCGCAGCCGTTGAGCGAAATCGAGCGCGCCGTGCTGATCGCCGCAGGCGTCGGCATCAGCGGCTGGAATCTGGGTATTCCCCATACCGAGGTGGGTGAGCCCGATACAGGCTGTAATTACACTGTGAGGCCGATCGGACGCACCTTTCCCAGCGGCGCGGCCACGCACGGCTCCGAGATCCTCATCAACGACGACAGCGGCGCCTATATCACCCGGTTTCGCGACCTCGATGCGTCCGCCATCCAAGAATATGCCGGCGTCGATGATCTGGCACGCCTAGCCGAATGGCTGCGGCCGCATATCATCAAGCTCAGCGATCGTCGCATCGAGTTTCCGCCGGAATATCCGTATGTCGCCTCACATAACCGATGGGTTGCCAACAAGCCCGGCAGCACGCTGATCATTCCGATCAGCGATCAGGTGGAATCCACGTTCAACCAACTCTGGATTCGAACCGGCGAGGGTGCGGTTGTGACCGATCCGAAATCCGGCCGGGTGCTCGGTAACCCCGCCGACCTGATCGACGCGGGCATATTGCGGCGCGACCGTTCGGTGCCGTTGTCTGTGATCGAGGGCAATTCCAGAACCAGCACGACGGCCGAATTGTCCATTGCCGCGTACAACGTCCACCTCGTGATGCAGGCAATGGGACTCGGCGGCTGGTTGTTTTCAGGCATCAACACGCAAGCGATCCTCGGCGCTTTCGCGCCCAAGGGTATCGATGGTTACGGCTTCCGTTTCGATCGCCGCGACGGCTGGGTGCAGCCCAACCCGATCGGCCTCGATGGTTTCTTTGAGCCGCTGATCCCGCCTTATGTGCCGGACATGCATGTGGCAGCACAGCGCTTTGCCGAGCGTAAATTCGGCCCGCGCGGCAACCACAATCCGCAGCGCCCGGGTCCCTATCTCGACAATGGCGGCGTCAAGTCCCGGACCAAGGGCTTTGCGGTCAGCAAGTTCGATATCGTTGAGAATCCAAAAAATCTGAAAATCGTCGAACTGGACCCGGCACAGACCTACCGGTCATTGGACGATGTCACGCTCGGGCTGGTCAACATCACCTATCTGATCCCTGCTGGCGGCGATCCGAAGTCCGCGCTCATCATCGACAAGACCATCGATGACGGGCTGGTGCTGCGCTTCACGGCGCGAACGGACAAGAAGGACGATCCACGGTTGGCCGCCTTCATCAAAGTCTTCAGGTCGCCGGAGGTCAAGCGCTATATCGAGGAGAAATTGCCAGCCTTTGTTCCGGCCGGTTTCGACAGCTAGTGTTGATCCCGCGAGGCGCAACGTTTAAGTCCGCGCCTCGCTTGCCTCCCAACCAGGAATCCCATGACCACCCGCCGACCGCTTCGCTTCAATGCCTTCAACATGACCGCGCCGAGCCATAACTGGGCCGGGCTCTGGTCTCATCCGCGCGATGCATCCATCGATTACAACAATCTGGATTACTGGATCGACTACGCGCGGATCGCCGAACGCGGGTTGTTCGACGGCATCTTTCTGGCTGACGTGTTCGGTGTCTATGACGTGTTCGGTGATAGTCCAGACACAGCCGTGTCGCACGGCGTGCAATTGCCGAATGCGGACCCCACGCTTCTGGTCTCGGCCATGGCGCTGGTCACCAAGCACCTCGGCTTCGGCATCACGTCCAATATGTCGCTGGAGCATCCCTACCAATTCGCGCGGCGATTTTCGACGCTAGACCACCTGACCCGCGGCCGGATCGGCTGGAATATCGTCACCGGCTATCTCGACAGCGGGGCGCGCGGCATGGGCTTTGCGGCCGGTCGTGCCCATGACGACCGTTATGATGTCGCCGAAGACTTCCTCACGGCGGCCTACAAATTATGGGAGGGCAGCTGGGAGCAGGACGCCGTGCGTCGCGATCGTGCCACCGGCACGTTCACCGATCCAACGAAGGTTCACACCATCCGCCACGACGGTCCGCATTACCGCGTCGATGGCATTCACCTCTCCGAGCCCTCCCCGCAACGCACGCCATTGCTGTATCAGGCTGGCGCCTCGAAGCGCGGGCGCGCCTTCGCCGCCAAGCATGCTGAAGCTATCTTCCTGAACGGCCAGACCAAGCCGATCCTCGCCAAGGCCGTGCGCGACATCCGGACGGCCACAAAAGACTTTGGCCGCGATCCCTACGACATCCGGCTGTTCGCCGGTCTGACCGTGATCGTTGCGCCAACCCGCGCGGAGGCGAACGATCTTCATGCGGAATACAGCCGCTATGTCGACCAGCAAGGGCAGCTCGCGCTGCTCTCGGGCTGGACCGGCATCGATTTCTCGACCTACAGCCCGGATCAGGCGCTGCAATATGTCAAGAGCAACGCGATCCAATCGATGGTCGAGAACCTCACGCTGCGCAGCGAAACGCCGCTGCGCGTCGGCGATCTCGCCAGCCTGAGCGCGATCGGTGCGCGAGCCCCCTTCGTCGTTGGCTCGCCGCAGGACGTCGCGGACGAGCTCGCCGACTGGGCCGAGCAGACCGATATCGATGGCTTCAATCTCGTCCGTCTGGTGGCTCCGGAATCGCTCGAGGCATTCGTCGATCTCGTGATGCCGGAGTTGCAGTCACGCGGGCTGTACAAGACCGAATACGGCGCGGGGACGTTACGCGAGAAGCTGTTTCCGGGTCGAGGCGCCCTGCTTCATGGCACGCACCCCGGCGCGCAGTTTCGCCGCTGAGGGCCAGCAGGCCTGTCGCACCTGAACAAATTGTCGCGAAGCCGCCACGCTGGCGTGGCGGCTCCAGACCTCCATCACCACGACGGCAGATAAGCGCCCTTGAATCGCGTCAGGATGAACTGTTTCACCGGTTCTGAGTGATAGGCATCGACCAGCTTCGCCACCCATGGCTTGCCTTTGTCCTCTTCCCGCACGGCGATAATATTGACCCACGGACTTTCCAGCGGCTCCTTGATCAGGCTGTCGCGCACGGGATCGAGGCCAGCCTGGACGGCATAGTTGTTGTTGATCGCCGCCACATCGACATCTGCCAGCGACCGCGACAGCTGCGCAGCATCGAGCTCGACAAATTTCAGCTTTTTGGGATTCTCCGCGATATCGACGATCCCCGCGGTGACGCTGGTGGGGTCTCGCAACTTGATCACGCCATTCGCTGCCAAAATCTGCAGCGAACGCGCGCCATTGGTCGGGTCGTTGGGAATCGCAACCGTCGCACCATTTGGGACATCGGCAACGCTCTTGTACTTCTTCGCGTAGAAGCCCATCGGAGAAACCGTGGTGTAGGCAACCTTCACGAGCTTCCAGCCGGTCTTGGAGATCTGGTTCTTCAGATAAGGCTCGTGCTGAAACGAATTGGCCTCAAGATCCTTGTTGGCCAGGGCCTGGTTCGGAAACACATAATCCGTGAATTCAACGACCTTGATGTCGAGCCCGCGCTCCGCGGCCACCTTCTTGACGGCGTCGAGCACTTCCGCATGTGGGCCAGCCGTGACACCCACGCGAATGGTCGTTGGCTCTTGTGCATTTGCGACAGGTAGACCTGCTGCAATAGTGGCGAACAGGAATGCGGCCACCCCGCCGGTGCGAGCGACCATGGCCAGCCGCAATACGTGAGCCGATTTCATTGACGAGTCCCTTATGTAAGTGTGCGAGATGACGATGACGGCGGCGGGCAACTTTCGCTGCGCCGCCACGCCAATGATTATGAATTTCTCCCGAGCTGACGGAATTCTTTTGTTAGCCCGGTTTGGAAGAGACTTTGCTGCGATCAAGGGAAGAGGCAGCACAAACACGGTGGCAGGCAACCGCCCAGCGCCAGGATCGCACTAACAGCACCGACGGTGGCGCGCCCGCGCATTCAAGCGAAATGACACGCCGCTACGTGGCTGTCTGCCACGGTGCGAAGGACTGGACTTTCCACAGCACATAACTCTTCTGCGCGCGGACACCTGGTATGGAAGTGGCATCCTTCTGGCGGATTATAGGCACTCGGCAGATCGCCCTGCACCATATGCCGCCGCCGACCGAGACCGCCGGTATCGATGCGCGGGATCGAGTCAAACAGCGCTCGCGTGTAGGGATGCGCGGGGCTTGACCACAATTTCTCCCGGGTCGATGTCTCCACGATACGCCCGAGATACATCACCGCGACGCGATCACTGACATATTCAACCACGGACAGCTCGTGGCTGATGAAGAGATACGCCACGCCGAGTTTGGACTGCAGATCGACCAGCAGGTTCAGGATCTGAGCCTGCACGGACACATCGAGCGCAGACACCGGTTCATCCAGGATGATTAGTCGTGGATCAAGCGCCAGCGCGCGGGCAATGCCGATCCGTTGCCGCTGTCCACCCGAGAACTGATGCGGATAACGGTCGGCGGAATCCGCGGAAAGTCCCACTTTTGAAAGCAGATCGGCGATCCGGTCACGGCGCTGCCGCCGATCGCCGATGCCATGAATCCTGAGCGGTTCACCGATCAGCATTCCGACAGTACAATGCGGATCGAGCGAGGCCAGCGGATCCTGGAATACGACCTGGATATCGCGTCTATAGGGCCGCATGCCGCTCCGTGTCAGGCGCGTCAGATCGACGCCGCCCAGCCGAACGCTGCCGCTTTGCGGCTCGACCAGCCGCGCAATCGCCCGGCCGAGCGTGGATTTCCCACAGCCGGATTCACCGACGAGACCAAGCGTTTCACCGGGCTTGATCGACAACGAGACGCCGTCAACCGCCTGCACGGTTCCGCGCGAAGAAGCAAAGCGCACGACGAGATCGTTCACCGTGAGCAGTGGCTCAATATGCGTCGCAACGAGCGGCTGCGTGTTCTGATGCACGGGCTTCCTCAATTCTCAGACAGGCTACGGCGCCATCTGCGCCAACGGGTATCAGCGGCGGCCGCGCGATCCGGCAGGCGTCGACCACAAACGAGCATCGCGCGGCAAAGCCGCATCCATGCGGCATCTCGGCCAGCGAAGGCACCATGCCCGGGATTTCGCTCAGTCGGGTACGAAGGCCGTTGACGTGATGGCGCCCCGGCCGCGCTGCGATCAATCCGCGCGTATAGGGATGCAGCGGCGACTTCAGAAGATCACGGGTAGTGCGCTCCTCGACCTTGCGGCCCGCATACATCACCAGCACGCGATCGGAATATTCCGAGACAACACCGAGATCGTGCGTGATCAACAGAATGGCGGCTCCGGACTCGCGTTTGATCTGATCCAGCAACTCCAGGATCTGCGATTGAATGGTGACGTCGAGCGCCGTGGTCGGCTCGTCGGCCACCAGCAGCGCCGGATTGCAGGCGAGAGCGATGGCGATCATGACCCGCTGTCGCATGCCGCCGGAGAGATGATGCGGATAATCGTTCACGCGGCGACGTGGATCGGAAATCCGTACCCGATCAAGCAATGAGACTGTGCGACCCCAGGCCTTCTGGTGCGAAATGTCCTCATGTGCCGTGATGGCCTCGATGATCTGCTCGCCGATGGTCAGCACCGGATTGAGCGCCGTCATCGGTTCCTGGAAGATCATCGCGATCCGGTTGCCACGCAGCCGGCGCAGCGCCTCGCCTTCAAGGCCAAGAATGTCGCGCCCCTGCAGCTTCACAGAGCGGCCCTCGATGCGGCCGGGCGCCGCCACGAGGCCGAGCAAGGCAAGAGCGGTGAGCGACTTTCCGCAGCCGGATTCGCCCACGATGGCCAGCGTCTCTCCCGCAGAGATGTCGAAGCTGAGACTGTCCACGGCGGTCAGCGCGCCGCCCTTGCGGTCGAACCTGACATTCAGCCCATCGACCGACAGCACTGGCTCGCCCATCACCGACGCTCCTGTTTCGGGTCGACGGCGTCATTGAGGCCATCCCCCAGCAGATTGAGCGCGAGCACCGCAACGACGATCGCCACCCCCGGCAGTGTTGCGATGTACCAATCCGACCGCAGCACTTCGCGCCCGGCGCCGACCATGCCACCCCAACTCACCACGTTCGGATCGCCGAGACCGAGAAACGCCAGACTGGATTCGGTCAGGATGGCCGTCGCGACCATGACCGATGCCGAGACGATGATCGGCGCCAGCGTGTTGGGCAGCAGATGGCGGAAGATAATGCGCATGTCGGACGCACCGAGCGCGATCTCCGCCTGCACCATGTCGCCGTGACGCAGTTTAAGGAATTCGGCGCGCACCAGCCGTGCCAGGCTCGGCCACGCTGTGACGCCGATCGCTCCGACGATGGTCGCGATGGAGGGCTGCAGGATGGCGACGATGGTCAGCGCGAACAGAAACGGCGGAATCGTCTGGAAGAACTCCGTCAGCCGCATCAGCGACGCATCGATCTTGCCGCCGTAATATCCTGCGAAGGCGCCGACACCGACCCCAATCACCAGTGACATGGCGGTCGCCACCGCGCCGATCAGAAGCGAGATGCGCGCACCGTGAAATATCCCCGACGCCAGATCGCGCCCCAGCATATCGGTGCCGAGCGGAAAGCTGGGATCCTGGCCGGGACGCAGGAATGGCTGACCGGCAAAATCCAGGGGATCGCCAGGGAAAATCTGGTGGGCAAGCAGTGCCATGGCCACGACGAACCCAAGCAACAATACGCCCACAACCGCCGACGGCTGTCTTGCCGTCCGGAAGAACGCGTTATCCTGCGCGATGCGCGCCGGCGGGATATGCGCAACGATATCGACGAGGGCCATGGTCAGCTGAGCTCGATGCGCGGGTCGAGCACAGTGTACAGGAAGTCGATCGCCGCATTGGCCAAGACCACCACGACCGAACTGCACAGCAGTATGCCGAGAAGCAGGTTGAGGTCGCGCTGAAACAGCGCTTCGAAAGCGAGCCGACCCAGCCCGGGCCACGAAAACACGGTTTCAACCAGCACAGCGCCGCCGAGCACGGCCCCGACCTGCACGCCGAGCATGGTGAGAACAGGCAGCAACGCGTTTCGTACAACATGACGATAGGCGATCCGCCCCGGACGAAGGCCCTTGGCGACGGCAGTCCTGACAAAGTCCTGCCGCTGCACGTCAATCATCGCCGCGCGCATCAACCGCGTATAAACGGCCAGAAAGAACAGCCCAAGCGTGGTTGCAGGAAGTACCAGATGTGCCGCGACATCTTTCAGATAGGCCAGGCCGATATAGCCACGCTCGATGCTGGTCATGCCGCCGACCGGTAGCCAGTCAAGCCACACCGAGAAGACCACGATCAGCATGATCCCGGTCCAGAACACGGGCGTCGCATAGAACAACAGCGCAATGGTGGAGATCACGGTATCGGTCGCCCTGCCCGCGCGGCGCGCGGCGGCGATCCCCATCGCCGAACCGACCAGCAATGCGAACGTGATCGACGTACCCATCAGCAACAGCGTTGCCGGGAGCCGCTGGGCGATCAGTTCGAGCACAGGCAAGCCCTGACGGAACGAGAAGCCGAGATTGAGCGACAGAAGGTTGCGCAAATATAGGGCGAATTGCACCGGCAGCGGTTGATCGAGCCCGAACTGCTTGCGCAGCGCGGCCAGATATTCCGGCGTTGCCGAGCCAGCCTCACCTGCCAGCACTTGTGCTGCATCACCCGGCGCTAGCCGCAGCAGGAAGAAATTGGTGATGGCAATGCCCAGCACCACGATCACGAGTTGCAGGGCTCGCCGCCCGAGAAATCTGGCCGATACAGGGATCATGCGCGAGCGTTCAATTCTGCGCCGGCGCCTGATCGAACCATGCATTCTTCAGCGAGCCATAGGACTGGTCCGCCTGCAGGACGACGTCCTTCAGGGCGGAAGAGTGCAATGTGAAGAAGCGCAGTTCGAGCAGTGGCAAAGTCGGCAGATCGCGTTGAACAATCTGCTGGAAACGATTGAAATCTTCAGTACGCTTTTTCGGATTGCCTTCGACCGCAGCGGCCTGGATCAGACCATCGACCTCGGCATTGCGGTAGCCCGACCCGTTCGTCCACGGCGTCTTGCTGCCAAGCCAGCCCGACCAGTATTCACGAACGACGCCAATTTGCGGATCGGGGAAAGCGCCGTTGTAGGAGCTCGAAATGTCGAAGTCGCGGTCGGCATAGACGCGTTTAATGAAAGCTGCGGTGTCCTGGGCGCGGATGTTGATCTCGATACCCACACGCTTCAGCGCCTGCTTCAGATATTCGCCGGTTCGCTTATAGTCGTCACCGTAAGGCAGGAAGTCATGATTAAGCGTGAACCGCACCCCATCAGGCCCGCGCTTGAAGCCGGCTTCGTCGAGCAAGGCTTCGGCCTTTTTCAGGTCGAACGGATATTTAGGCACGCTGGCATCGTGGAATGCCGTCAGTGCCGTCGGAATCGGGCTGACAGCAGGCTTGCCGTAGCCATACCAGACGACCTTGCCCAGCGCTTCCTTGTCCAGAGCAAATGCGATGGCCTGACGGACGCGGACATCCTTGAGATACTGGTTCTCGACATTGAAATCGAGATACAGCACGGGCGACAGCCAGTCATAGCCGCGTGTATCGACCTTTAGCGACGGCAGCTTGGCAAGGCGCTCGACCTCGCGGAACGACACCGGATTGAATGTCGCATATTGCACCTCACCCTTCTCGATCGCCGCTGCGCGCGCCGCCGCGTCGGGAATGATCCTGAAGATGACTTTGTCGAGATAGGGTTTTGCGGGCTCCCAGTAATCCGGATTGCGTTCCAGCAGAATGTATTCGCCCTTCTTCCACTCCTTGAAGACGAATGCCCCCGTGCCGACCGGCTTGTTGTTGTACGCATTGTTCAGGATGTCGGTACCTTCATAAAGATGCTTCGGCAGAATCGGCGCACCGACGGCGTTGAGCACGCTCAGAATTGGCAGCGACGGCTTCGACAAATGAAGGATGATCGTATTATCGTCAGGCGTATCGACCGTAGCGACGTTCTCGAATATCGCCTTGTTGCGCGGATGGATGGTCTTCCAGACATTCTCCAGGCTCCATTTCACGTCCGCGGACGAGAACGGTTTGCCATCATGCCACTTGACGCCCTTGCGCAGGTTGAAACTGATGGTGAGGCCATCCTCCGCAACTTTCCACTCCGTCGCGAGCGATGGCTGCGGCTTCAGCGCCGGGTCGTAATAGACCAGGCCATCGAAGATATTTCCCGCAACGATCTGCGTCGGCGTTGCCGTATTGAATGCTGGCGTCAGGGTGACCGGCTCCGGCTGCACGATGGCCGTCAGCGCTCCACCGCGCTTCGGACCGCCGGCTGCGCATGCCGGCGTCGCCGGCATGACCGCCACGGCAGCCAGCAGGACCGATAGTCGTGCGACCAATGATGTTTGGAAAGAGATTGCCCGAAAAAATTTCATGATGATTGCCCCAGCTCAATTCTGCTTCGGAACGTCAAACCAGAAATCGCGGAAGCTGCCATAAACCTGATCGCCGCGAATGGCCGAGGTCTTGAGATTCGCCGCCTGAACGGTGAAGAACTTTAGCTCGACCAGCGGCAGCGTCGGCAGGTCGGTCAGAACGATCTTCTGAAAGTCCTTGAACAGCGCGATGCGTTTCTCGGCGCTGGCCTCGCCCTGGACCTTCGAGATGATGTCATCGACCTCGGCATTCTTGTAGCCGGAGCCATTAGTCCAAGGGATGTTCTTGCCGACGGATGCCGACCAGTAAGCGCGGGTCACGCCGATCTGCGGATCGGAAAACGCTGCAAACCATGCGATCGAAAGATCGAAGTCACGGTCGCCATAGACCCGCTTGGTAAATGCCGCGGTATCCTGCGTCCTGATCGTGACGTCGACGCCGACACGCTTCAACGCCTGTTTGATGTATTCCGCGGTCCGCTTGAAATCGTCGCCATAGGGTATGTAGTCGATGAACAGGGAGAAGCGGGTGCCGTCCGCGTTGCGCTTGAATCCGGCCTCATCCAATAGCGCATCCGCCGATTTGACGTCGAACGCATCCTTGTCGGCGCTCGCGTCGTGAAACGCCGCAAGCGTTGAAGGAACGGGGCTGGTCGCGGGCTTGGCAAAGCCGTACCAGACCACGTTGGAAATCGCCTTGCGATCGGTTGCACGTGCCAACGCATGTCGAACGCGTGCATCCTTCAGCGGTCCACGTTCGACATTGAAATCGAGAAACAGGAACGGCGACAGCCATTCATAGCCGCTGGTTTCAATCTTGAGGCCGGGCAGCTTGCCGAGCCGTTCGGCGTCCTTGAGCGGCACCGGGCTGAGCGAGCCATACTGGATTTCGCCCTTCTCGAAGCCAGCCGATCGGGCCGCCGCATCCGGAACGACCTTGTAGATCACTTTGTCGAGATACGGCTTTCCCTTGGCCCAGTAATTCGGATTCCGTTCCAGCACGATGTACTCACCGCGCTTCCATTCCTTGAACACGAACGGCCC
The DNA here is from genome assembly GCF_052076045.1 of Tardiphaga sp. 20_F10_N6_6. Taxonomy (NCBI): domain Bacteria; kingdom Pseudomonadati; phylum Pseudomonadota; class Alphaproteobacteria; order Hyphomicrobiales; family Nitrobacteraceae; genus Tardiphaga; species Tardiphaga sp. 20_F10_N6_6. The sequence goes on along the minus strand of NZ_CP197239.1, from coordinate 5,694,923 downwards.
CGTGCCGACCGGCTTGTTGTTGTTCGGATTGTTGAGAATATCGGTGCCATCGTAAAGATGCTTCGGCAGCACTTGGGCGCCGTTGCTGTTCAGTGAACTGAGGATCGCGGGGGAAGGTTCGCTCAGCCTCAAGACGACGGTGTTGTCGTCGGGGGTATCGACCTGCTTCACCTTGGCGAAGGTCGCCTGATTGCGCGGATGGATCGTCTTCCAGACATTTTCCAAGGTCCACTTCACATCCGCCGACGTGAACGGCTTGCCGTCATGCCAGAGCACGCCCTTGCGCAGGCGAAGGGTGAGCGACAATCCATTCGCCGCAGTCTCCCAGCTCTCCGCCAGCGCCGGCTGAGGGTTTAGGCTGGTGTCGTAGTCGACAAGTCCATCAAAAATATTGCCGCTGACCGTTCCGGTCGGCGCGGCGGTGTTGATGGCGGCCGTGAGGATGACCGGCTCGGGTTGAATGATCGCCGTTAGCGTTCCGCCGGGCTGCGGCGTTTGAGCAAAGCTCACTGCTGGCATCGCCGCACCAACTGCGAAAAACAGACCGACTACTGCGCGACATGATCTATCGGCGATCAAGCGAGGGAGAGCCATCCAACGACGATCATTCTGTGGCGTAGCGGCAACCATTCTTCCCCCTGCTTGATATCGATCTGCAATGTATTGCCTGACGAACGGCGTTTTCTTTGACATCGCGATATATCGACGCCACCGCGATCAATCGTCAATTTCGAATTGCACACGATACCAAGGACAATCGCGCCGCCAACACGGCCGATAGCAGAAGCTTTCTCTTTCACAAGCAGGAACGCCTTTTGGCAGGTCAACATGCGCCGCGATCCACGGCCGCCGACGATGTACCAGCCGTCGCCGAAATCTTCGGCTTCGCACCTTGGGAATACCATTGCCCCGCGTTTGAGATTGCTCAGCGCAGGCTTTTCTTCATCGAACTTGCGTCGAGGAGAATGATTGAACTCTCGATCGTCAATCTTTGGACTTCAAAAATCTTGTTCTCTGACCGAGAGTCGATGCTTGTCGTTACACAAAGGAGCGACTGAAGGCGCGGAGAAAAACGACGGCCTGAAAATATTGGGAGCAGCTGCTTGAGCATCGACAATGACAATATTCGAACCCAGCGGCGGCGCGGCCCGACTTCGGCCATCACGTTCAGTATGCGACAAATAGGCTATCGCGAATGGACGGCTGTGGAGAAACACAAGCTAAAGGGATTGGCCGAGCGAGGCTTGTCCGTTCAGAAGATTGCCAGATCGCTCAAGCGGTCCGTTTGCATTACCCAAGCGATGGCATCGAAATTGGGTATCCGCTTCGGGGATGAATTGGAACTGCGATCAAGTTAGGCATATGCGTTCCAGGATTCATCCATATGATTACCATTTCTCCGACAGCCTCAAAGAGGCCATGCGCATCAATGTTGGCCACGATGAAATTGCGCCCGCGATGTGATTGGACGTCAGTCCGGCAACGCAGGTTGCGCAAACAACCATCCCGGGCGTGCAATTCGTGGAAGGCGCGCAGGGCGATCTCGCACCGTGTTGCCAAAGACCCAGTTACATGAATTGGCATTGCCACTGAAGCGCAGCGCTTTTACTTACTTTCCGAAGCGAAACGACAGAGAACAGAACAATGGCTGTCTATCTGGATCATACCGGCCGCCCCCTTCAGCAGAATCTGACGAAATCGGACGGTATTCGTTTTCATTATATCCGCGGTGGCAAGGGACCTACCGTCGTTTTGATCGCCGGCTTTCCGCAAAGCGTCTACGCATGGCGGCGCGTCATTCCTCTGCTCACCGATGCCTATGACGTGATCGCGCTCGACCTTCCGGGCCAGGGCGATAGCGACAAGCCGCTGGATGGCTACGACACAGCGACAGCGGCGAAACGAATCAACAGCTTCCTCAAGACCATAGGTGTTGGACGCCATTATTTCGTCGGGCACGATATCGGATCCTGGATCGGATATCCTTATGCGCACGAATTTGCGAGCGAACTGGACGGCGTCGTGTATCTCGACGCCAACATTCCCGGCGTCACGTTGAAGCCTTCCATCGATGTCGCTGATCCGGACTACTGGAAGAGCTGGCACTTTCTCTTTAACATGGTCGACGATCTGCCCGAGGCGCTCTTGCGGGACCGCGAGCGTATTCTCATCGAATGGTTCTTCAACAAGAAGACCGCAAACGCGATCGCAACCTTCTCGAAGGATGACATCGACGAATATGTTCGCGTCTATAGCTCGTTGGGTGGCCTGCGCGGAATGCTGGGTTATTATCGCGCCGTCATCCGCGACATGGATTACAATCGCGGCTTGTTTCAAAAGAAAATAGCTGTGCCTGTGCTGGCGCTGGGAGGCGATGCCGGTAGTGCACCGGGAATTTTCGAAGCTATGCGACCCTTGGCTGAAAATATTCGAGGCGGCGTCATCCGGGATAGTGGTCACTATATCCCCGAGGAACAGCCCGCAGCTCTTGTCGCCGAGCTGAGGGCATTTTTCGAAATTACATCCGCTTCATGAGCGTGAGGCTCCAGCCAAGCTGCGCAGATCCCGAACGGTGACATGCCCGGCCAGCTCCGGTATTCGCTCTGATTTCGAGCGTGCTGTTCCTCGGCGACCGTGTAGCCCCCAAATTGATAGTCGGTGGACCGCTTGCGATCTCTGGTGTCGCCATTACACAAACAAGACCGCGCGCTCAATCAATCTAAACCCGTGTTGGTGTTGGCGGCATCGTGCTCGGACACCAAGGAGTTCAGATCTGCGCGCGAAGACGTTCGATATGTTCAGTCGAAGGCCGTCAAAGCTTTTTCTGCCAGGCGGCGTCACGATCCTTCGTCCAGGCCGAGGTGACGCCGTCATCATCAGCGACGCGATCTACCGGCAGACGGGGCAGAACCAGTTCAGCAAATCGGTACGCCTCTTCCAGCAGCGGCATCCCGGAGACGATCAGCACCTCGATGCCAGCGTCGCGATAATCCTGAATGCGTTTGACGACCTGGTCGGCGCTGCCGATCAGCGCGGTGCCCGGCCCGTGCCTGACGAGGCCTATGCCGGCCCAGAGATTAGGTTCGATTTCCAGTTCACGTAGATCCTTTGGCTTACGTCCACCGTGCAGCGCCGACATCCGCTGTTGGCCCACCGAGTCGATATTCGCGACGTAGGCCTGCGCGCCGGCGATCGCGGCATCGTCCATGTGGTCATACAGATCCTGCGCGGCAGCCCACGCCTCCGCCTCGGTCTCACGCACAATGACGTAGAGCCGGATACCGAAACTGATCTTGTCGGCGCGGCCGTGGCGCGCAGCGAGATGTTTTACTTCGCGGATCTTGGTCTCGGCCTGCGAGGGCGTTTCGCCCCACGACAGATAGGTGTCGATATGTTTGGCCGCGACTTCATGCGCCGCCGGCGACGAGCCGCCGAACCACAGTGGCACGCGGCGCTGATACGGCGGTAGCGGTAGCCCGGCATCGACTACATGGATGTGGCGGCCCTTGAAATTGACGGTCTCGCCGCGCAGCAGCCCGGTCAGCACCGTCAGATATTCGTCGGTGTAGGCATAGCGTTCGTCATGACTGAGGTGCACGCCGTTCTGCGCCATCAGTTTGGCATCGCCATTGACGATGTTGACGCGAAGCCGACCTTTCGAGAACTGATCGAAGGTCGTGATCATTTTGGCTAGCAGTGTCGGCGACAGCAGCGGCGGATGCGCCGCGACCAGATGCTGGAAGTTGTCGGTGAAGGGGATCAGCGAGGCGCCCTGCACCCAGGCGTCGTGCGAGCCTGTCGCCAACAGCGCGCCGGTGAAGCCGAGATGGTCGACCGCGCGCGCCAGTTGCTGGAAATACGGGTAGCTGAGTTTTCGCGCGCCGTCCGCCCGCCAGGGATAGCGACCATCGGGGCCGGTCAAATACCAAAGAACTTCCATGATGAACCTCGTTGTTTGCAGATGGGCCGGTCAGGCAATCGCGAAGTGGCGGGAATCGACGGTATCGGTGACATCAATCGCGCGCGGGATCAGGCCGAAGCGGGTGAATATGTCGGCGTGCTGCTGCTGCTCGTGCAGGAACGCATCGTCCGGCGCCTCGACACCCCAAGGGCGCGACGTCAAAGCCGGCAGCCATTGCGCCGCGGTGTTGCCGTTCAGCCCGTCGAGCAGCGCTGCGGCTTGCTGCGGATCGGCGGCGACGGCGCGGTCGGAGTCGATCAGCGCGTCGAGCAGCCAGCGCACCGGGCCATTGCGATCCTGTACCAGTTCGCTGAGGCCCCAGTAGACAGAGCGGTTGGAAAAGATCGTGCCCGGCGACGCCAGCACGCGCGTCTCGACGCGGCTGGCGATCTGCGAATAAAGCGGATCGGTCGCGACGATGGCGGGAAGCAGGCCATCGATGAAGGCGTCCTTTGCCGTGATCGGCAGGATTTCCGCGGCGCGCACGTCGCGCCAGGCGAGACCGGCGGCGTTGAGTTCGGTGGCGACAAACTGGGTATGCCAGGAGATCGGCATCAACCCGATGCCTTTGCCAATCAGACCGCGCAGATCGCTAATGCCGCTGTCGGCACGCACCAGCAAGCCACCGCGCTCCGGGCGCGAACCGGACATCCCGAATACGGCGGCCGAAAGCCCTTCCGCCTTGGCGAGAATCGGCGGCGTGGCGCCGGTGCCGGCCAGATGCAGCACGCCGGCCTTGATCAGCGGAATGGTTTGCGCCCCCGCGGCATAGACGAAGAATTGCAGCCCCTTCTCGCGCAAGGACGCTACGGCCTGCGGCCGCCGTGCCAGAATCGACAGCGAGAGGTTTTGCGGGTGGGCTCCGACGACATAGGTCATCGCATACTCCTGATGATGAAGGGAAAGCGGGCCGCTACAGCCGCCATACCCGCGCCGCCCGCCCCGATAACCAGGACGTCGGTTTCGCGATGTGTCGGCGCTTCCGCGCTATCGTCTGATTGAGTCATTCCTACTTCACTATTGCCGACGCACGTCGCAGCGCACTCATAGTTGTCAGGCCGGCGTAGCCATGCCGAGATAGGCATCGACGATGGCCGGAGAATTCGACAGTTCCGACGACGGTCCCTCCAGCACGATACGGCCGCCTTCCAGCACGTAGCCGCGCGCGGCCAGCGCCAGCGCCTTGCGGGCGTTCTGCTCGACCAGCAGGATCGCCATGCCCTGCCCGTTGAGATCGCCCAGCAGCGCAAAGATTTCCGACACGATCAGCGGCGCCAGCCCCATCGACGGCTCATCCAGCAGCAGCACGGAGGGTCCCGCCATCATGGCGCGGCCGATCGCCAGCATCTGCTGTTCGCCGCCGGACAGCAGCCCGGCCGGCTGGCGGCGTCGTTCCTTCAGGCGCGGAAAGCGATCGTAGATCGCCGCCAGCGTGTCGGCGGCACTGCCCTTGCGACCGTAGGCGCCAACCTGCAGATTCTCCTCGACGCTGAGCGGCGCGATCACCTGCCGCCCCTCCGGCACCAGCGACAGCCCGGCCCGCACGATGCGCTCCGGCGCCAGTCCGCCGATAGTACTGCCGCTCAGCCGGATCGTGCCAGCGGACGGGCGCAGCAGCCCGGCAATCGTATTGAGCAGCGTCGTCTTGCCGGCGCCGTTGGCGCCGACCACCGCGACGATCTCGTTGGCGTTGACGCGCAGCGACACGTCATGCAGCACATCGGGGCCGCCATAGCCCGCAGCGAGTCCGTTGATCTCAAGCATCATCGACTCCCAGATAGGCTTCGATCACTTTCGGATCGGCGCGTACCGCTGCAGGTTTTCCGGAAGCGATGGGACGGCCGAGATTGAGCACATGGATCTCGTCGCAGACGCCCATGACCAGATCCATGTCGTGTTCGACCAGCACCACGGTGATCCCCTGCCCCGGCAACGATGCAATCAGGTCACGCAACGCGTTGCGCTCCTGATGAGTCATTCCTGCGGCAGGCTCGTCGAGCAACAGCAGCCGTGGCTGGAGCGCCAGCGCGCGCGCGATTTCGATACGACGGCGGTCGCCATAGGACAGGTCGCCGGCCAGAGTCCTGGCATGCCGGCCGGCCCCCACCTGCTCCAGCAGAGCGATTGCGCGGGCGTCGCCTTCGGCCTCGACGCGGCGCAGCCGCGGCAATCGCAGCAGGATATCGAGCGGGCCTGCGGTCGGCGCATGCAGCGCCAGCACGACGTTCTGCAGCCCCGTCAGATCCGGGATCAGGCGGATATGCTGGAAGGTGCGCGCGACGCCGAGCCGCGCCAGCCGGTTCGCCGGCTTGCCCTGCACCGCCGTGCCATCGAGCAGGATGGCGCCCGAGGTCGGCGCATCGACACCGCTGATGACGTTCATCAGCGTGGTCTTGCCGGAGCCGTTGGGGCCGATCAGCCCGACAATGGCGCCGGCCGGCACCGACAGCGAGACGCCGTTCAGCGCCGCGACGCCGCCGAAATGCCGTGTGACGTCTTGCAATTCCAGCAGCGCGCTCATGCCAGCCTCCGCCGCAGGATGGTGGGCAGCGAGGCCACGCCGGTCGGCAGGTACAGCACGGCGATCAGCATTGCCGCCCCCACCAGGATCTCGCGCATCTGCGCCGAGAACCGCAGCACTTCCGGCAGCACCGTGATGATGGTGGCGCCGATCACCGGGCCGAGCACGTTCCAGGCGCCACCGAGCACTGGCGCGATGGCGGTGTCGACGCTGCGCAAGAATCCGAAATCGCCGGGCGCGACGAACATGTTGAGATGCGCCGCCAGTGCGCCGCCCAGCCCCGCAATCGCACCGGACACCGTGAAGATCGCCAGCTTGAATTGCGCCACGTCATAGCCAGCCGTGGTGACGGCCAATTCGTCGGATGCCACCGCGCGCATCCGCTCGCCGATCCGCGACCGCCGGACGGCCCAAGCAAAGTACACCACCACCACCAGCAGCAGCGCGAGCTGCCACGTCTCGGTCAACTTCGGAATGCCGAACACGCCCAGCGCACCGCCGGTGGCCGCATCCCAGTTCAATGCGATGACGCGCACCACCTCGGTGAAAGCCAGCGTCGCCATGGTGAAATAGTCACCGCGCAGCCGCAGCACCAGCGAGCCCAGCGCGAAGGCCGCGATAGACCCGATCACCAACGATGCCACCAGCGCCGGAGCGAACGCCCAGCCCTGCTGCATTGTCAGCCAGATCGACAGATAGGCGCCCAGCGCCATCAGCCCGCCGGTGGCCAGCGAGAACAGGTTGACGCCGAGCAGCAGGAAGCAGCCAAAAGCCAGCGCCGAGTTCAGCAGGCAGAGATCGATGACGTTGTGATAGGCTTCGAAGAGATCGATCATGCCCGCTTGGTTTCCTGTGTGGCGAACAGGCCGGTGGGCCTGCCGATCAGGATCAGCAGCACGAGTCCAAAACCCACCGCGTCGCGATAGCCCGAGCCGACCGCGACGATAGAGCCGACCTCGACGAGGCCGAGCAGCAGGCCGCCGACCAAGGCGCCCGCGACATTGCCGAGCCCGCCGAGGATTAGCACCGTCAGGCCCTTCAGCAGAATACTGTCGCCCATGAACGGCGACACCGACTGGAACAGCAGCGACCACAGCACGCCGGCGCCGCCGGCCAGCGCGCCCGACACGAAGAACGTCGCGATCCGCACGCGGTCGACGGGGATGCCGACCAGCCGCCCGACGGTCTCGCTGAACGCGATGGTGCGAATGGCGCGGCCGAGATTGGTCAGCCGCAGCAGCAGCGCCAGCGCCAGCACCATCGCCAGAGCCGACCCGATCGAGACGATCTGAAGAAGCTGCAATCGCGCGCCAAACAGGTCCAGCGAGGCGCCGACCAGCGCGTTGTCGGGATAGCGCACCACCTGGGTGCCGAACACTTCCTGCGCCAGGCCGATCAGGATGCGCGCCAGCGCCAGGCTGCCGACCATGCCCATCCAGCGATGCGCGCCGCGCCGCTGCAACGGGCGAAACACGATCAGCTCGCTCAACACGCCGAGCAAGCCTGCCGCGACCGCCGCAGCGAGGATCGCCAGCGGCAACGGCAGTGCGAGCCGCCCGACCACTTCGAGCCCGACATAGGCGCCCCACATGAAGACGGCACCCTGCGCCAGGTTGAGCACGTTCATGACGCCGAACACCAGCGTGAAGCCGATCGCAAATACGGCGTAAACGGCCCCGAGCGAGAGGCCGTTTACCAGTTGTTGTAACAGCATGCCGACCTCAAGCGCCCGGCGCGGCGACGAAGGTCTTGCTGTTGCCGTCGCCGATCAGCACCTTAGGCTGGGCGGTGATGTCGCGATCCGCGGTCCAGCCGAACTTGCCCAGCACGCCGTCGAAACCGGTGATCTCCGCCAGCTTGGCGCGGATCAACTTTCCGTCGGTGACGCTGTCGGCGCGGCGGATCGCTTCGGCGATCAGATAGGCGGCGTCGTAGCCCTGCGCGGCATAGATATCTGGCGTCGAGCCATAGCGCTTCTGGTAGGCTGCTACAAAGGCCTTGCTGCGCGGGCTGTCGTAGCCGGAGAACCAGGTTGCGCCGACAATGATGCCATTGGCGGCGGGGCCTGCCAGTTCGAACAGTTTTGCGGAAATGTTGGCGTTACAGCCGATGAACACGATCTTGCTGTCGATCCCGAGCTGCCTGGCCTGGCGCAGGATGGCGGCGGCCTCTTCGGCCAGCGTGCCAAGAATGACGGCGTCCGGATTCTGCGCGCGGATTTTGGTGAGCTGCGCCGAGAAATCCACATCGCCGCGCTGGTAGCTTTCGATGCCGACCGGCTCGAGCTTGAGATCGGCCACCGCCTTCTTCTGCACGTCGTGCGCGCCGCGGGTCAGCGCGTCGTCCAGCCCGTAGATCAGCGCGACGCGCTTGATGCCGTGCTTTTTCACGGCATAGCCCAGCACCGTCGGAAACACCTGATCTTCGGGCACGCTGGTGCGGAAGATGAAATCGCCGATCTTGGTCACGCCCGGCGCGGTGTTGGAGCTGGCGATCACGGGAATGCCGGCCTGCTGCGCCAGCGGATCGGCGGCGAAGGCGGAGTTCGACAGCGTCGGCCCGAGAATGGCGACGACCTTGTCCTGCCGGATCAGCCGCTGGAAGATGTTGACGGTCTGGCCGCGATCAGCGCCATCGTCGGAATGCAGCGCATGCAGCCGGATGCCGTTCAGCGTCTTGCTTGCGTTCAATTCGTCAAAGGCCAGTTCAATGGCCTGCTTTTGTTCCGTACCGTAGAGCGCCGCCGATCCGCCGGTGGTCGATTGCACCAGACCAATTTTCGCGACGCGCTCGCTCTGCGCGAAGGCCGATGAACTCGCGAGGGCGGCAGCGCCGCCGAGAGCCAGGATGCGACGACGTGATATCAAACCCAACGACATGTCTTCCCTCAATCAAACGAAACGGTAATCGATGATTGTTGAAGACGGAGCGCGCGGCGGGTGTCAATGCATCGAAAAACTTTGCGCGATTATTCCAGAGATGACGAAGCGTTGAGAAAATTGGCCTGACGATCGGGTGTTTTGCAAAATCGAACTCGACCGCCGTTTTCGGGAAATGATCTCACTATGCTACTCGTGCCCTGACATGCGAGGCAGACCAATCGTGGATATTCTTTTTCTCGGCTAGTCCTGATTCACCGCTATTTATCGGCGCAGCATTGAATGCACCCATTGCCGGTTGTGCCGGTCATCTCGGAAATACTGAAAAGAACAGACGTAAGAGCGAGCCCATTTCGTTTCCCAAGCCGCAGCTTGGCGTTGGCGCCGGGTTAATCTCACTCATGTAAACGGCGAACTCATACTGAGCTAGCTGATTACCCACGGCGTGCAGCGTCCCAATGCCAACGCGTTCGTTTCGGCGATGGCGCAAGTTACCAGACATATGGCTTCGGCATCACCGCCAACCTGACGCTCGATCATCCCTATGATTTCGCTCGCCGGTCCTCGACGCTGGACAGCAGAATTAGGTCACACGTCCACTTCCACCTGCAGCACGTCGTTGAAGCGATTGAACGCGCCGCATAGCGCGATGCGCCAAGTCAGCTCTACGATCTGCGGTTCGCTGAAATGCGCGCGCAGACGCTCGAACATGGCATCGCGGATGCGGCTCCAGTTCGATGTAACCGCGATGGCATATTCCACGACCAGACGATCGACCTCGTCCAGTTCCGGATGCTTCTCCCAGTCGAGCAGATTGGCGGCGCCGTCCGGCGTGATGCCTTCCACTGCCAGCTTGGGCGAATGCTGGGCGACGCAGAACTCGCACTGATTGACCAGCGAGGTCGCGACAATGCCGAGTTCGAGATAGCGCTTCTTCAACACGCCTTCGTCGGACAATTCTGTGAGCAGGCGCCACATGTGCTCAAAAATCGGCAGCCGTTGGGCCATCGCACCGGCCTGTTCTGCGAACGGGCCATAGGTGGTCATACGATCCCACAGCGGCTTGAGATGGTCGGGCAGATCGTCGCGGCGCTTGAGGGTGACGCGGGCCATGGGAAACTCCTGGGATCAGTTGATTTTGTTTGCGAGCGCCGAGCGCGGCTCGCGGCCAAAACCGTCGGGTTTGAAGATCAGTAGAACAACCAGCCCCACGCCGACAAGGAACAGCCGGATCGCGGCAAGTTCCGACGCGCCGAGACCGGGCACGAGATCGATCAGGAAGCGGCTGCCTTCGAGCAGGAAGATCAGCGTGAAGGCGGCGACGAGCACACCGCGATTGCTGCCGCGACCGCCGACCACGACCGCCATGAAAGCGTAGGCCGTGATGATCGGACCGAACTGGGTCGGATCGATATAGGTGTAATAAAACGCATGCAGGCTGCCGGCGATGCCGAGAATGGCGCCGCCCAATGCGAAGACACGAACGCGGACCGACAGCACCGATTTGCCGAGCGCCTCGACAACGCCGGGATCGTCGCGCGTGGCGCGCACAAGGCGGCCGAATGGCGAGCGTGCGAGGCCCTGCAGCACGGCATAGACGACGACCACCGCAAGCTGCGCCAGCACGAGGAAGCCGATATCGCCGAACCCGCGCGGCCACTGGTTCTGGAACGGCCGCTCGATGCCGGCCACGCCGAGCATACCCTTGGTCAACCAGCCTTCATAGCTGATGACGAGGCGCAGACATTCGGCAAAGCCGAGCGTAACGATGGCCAGATAGTCTTCCGACAGCCGCACCGAGATCAGCGCACTCACCGCACTCAGCGCAGCGACGCCGACCATCGCAGCAGCAAGCGCAAGCAGCGGCGGCACGCCTTGAACTGTGAGCAGTCCCGCAATGTAAGCACCTAGCATGTAGAGGCCGAACAGGCCGAAATTCACCAGCCCGCCCATGCCCCATTGCAGATTCAACGCGAGACCGGCCAGCGCAGCGATGGCAACCACCGTGAGCGTTGCGATGAGATAGACCGTCATTTCGTCACCCACCGCGTTCCGAACAGGCCCCAGGGGCGAAGCAGCAGCAGCGCCACCATCACCAGGAAGGTGACGATCATCCGGTAGTGTACCGGCATCACCAGTGTCGCCAGTTCCTCCGCGATACCGAGCGTGAGCGCGCCGGCAACCGCCGCCATCGGATTGGCGATGCCGCCAAGAATGGCGGCGGTGAACACCGGCAACAGATAAGTCCAGCCCATCTGCGGCTCGACATTGGCATCGAGCCCGACCAGCACGCCGGACAACGACGCCAGCGTGCCCGAAATCAGCCAGACGCAGGCAACCACGCGCCCACGCGAGATGCCGCGCACGGCGGCGAGATCGGGATTGTCGGCGACCGCGCGCATTATGCGCCCGAGCCGCGTGAAGCGGAACACGATCCAGACCACGGCAAGCGCCGTAACGACCGTCATCAATATGGTGAGCTGCTCGTGATTGAGACGGATGTCGCCAAAGCGGATCGGTCGCGCGACGGCTACGTCATAGGCGCGCGGCGAATTGCCGGCGAAGAAGCGGATCACGTTCTCCAGCGCGATGGCGACGCCCATGGAGGCCACGAGCAGCGTCACGCCGGAGCGATTGCGCAGCGGGCGGAAGGCGAGCCAGTCGATGCCGACGGCGATGACCGCGAACAGGATCGCGCCGACGCTTGCCGCGAGCCAAAGCGGCCAGCCGAGCAGCACATTGCCGACATAAACGAGATAGGCGCCGCAAGTGATGTAGGAGCCGATGGCATAGTTGGCGAAGCGCAGCACGCTGAAGGTCAGCGACAGTGCCAGCGCCGGCAAAGCCAGCAACAAGCCGGTGACGAGGCCATTGATGAGAAGCTGACCCATCACGCGCCTCCGAGATAAAGGCTGCGGATTTCGGGATCGGCCAGCACCGTCGCGGCAGGTGCGGCAAGGCGCACATGGCCGCTGACCAGCACGACTCCACGATCCGCAGCGCCGAGACCGAGGCGCGTGTTCTGTTCGACGATCAGCATGGTGACGCCGGAGGCGGCGACACGTCCGATGATCTCGAACAGCAATTCGGCATTGCGCGGCGACAGCCCCGCCGACGGCTCGTCGAGCGCCAGCACCGATGGATTCGGCATCAAGGCCGCGGCCATTGCCACCATCTGCCGCTGGCCGCCGCTGAGATGACCCGCGGCCGTGCGCAGCTTGGCGCGAATTTCGGGAAACAGATCGAGCACAGCGTCGAGCCACCCGGCAAAGGTTGGCCCCTTGGGCGCCGCAACGAATTCATGCCCGACCTGCAGGTTCTCCAGCACGGTCATGTTGCGAAACACATTGGCTTCCTGCGGCACGTAAGCGAGACCACGCGCGGCTCGCGCGGGGGCGCCGAGCGCGGACACATCGGCATCGCCCAGTTGCACGGTGCCGGACATCGGCTTGATTAGCCCGACGACGGTCTTCATCAGCGTGGATTTGCCGGAGCCGTTCGGGCCGACCACCACCAGCGTCTCGCCTGCCGCCACCTTGAGGCTGACACCATGCAGGATCGGCTGACCGCCATAGCCCGCGACCACGTCGCGCAATTCCAGTCCGGACGCCAGCGATGTCATGGCTGCGTGCCCAGATAGGCGGAGGCAACCTGCGCATCCGCAATAACATGTTCGAAGCTGCCTTCGGTCAGCACGCGCCCTTCGGCGAGGACATAGACATGATCGCACAGAGCGCGGACCATCCCCATATTGTGCTCGACGAGGCCGAAGGTCGTGCCCTCCTGCCGCAGCGCTTTGACGAATTCGACGATCTCGCCGATCCGCGTCGGGTTCACGCCGGCGCTCGGCTCGTCCATCAGCACGATGCGCGGATCGAGCATCAAGGCCCGGCAGATTTCGAGCAGCTTCTTCTGCCCGCCTGACAGCGCGCCGGCCGGCGCATCGGCGAGCTTCCAGAGATCGACACGTTGAAGCAGAGCGCGCGCCTTCTCAAAGGCGGCATCCTCCTCACGGCGTGCAGCACCGCGGGCGAAGACGAGCGACAGTAGTCGCTCGCCGGACATCGCGGGCTTGGCGACGAGAACGTTTTCGAGCACGGAGAGGCTGGCCAGTTCGCGCGACAGCTGGAACGTGCGCGCGAGACCACGGCGCGCACGCCAGACCGGGCCGTGACGGGTCACGGCCTCCCCGGCCAGACGCACCTCGCCCTTCACTGGGCGCACGGCGCCAGCCAGCACGCCGAACAATGTGGACTTTCCGGCACCGTTCGGGCCGATCAGGCCCGTAACGGCGCCTGCGGCAAGCGTCACCGATGCGCCGGCAAGCGCTGTGAAGCCGCCTTCATAGACCACACTGACATCGTTCGCCTCGAGCATTGCCTCAGCGGATCTCGCCGAGCAGCTTGCTCTCGCCGGACTTGATGACGAAGTGGCCATAGCTGAGATTGGTCTGGTCGCCATTCTTCGCGAACTTGAAGTCCGACGCCGCGCCAGCGTAGCGGAACGGCTTGCCTTCACGCAGCGCCTTCAGGGCCTCGGCGGGATCACCGAGCGACGGTGCATCGGCGTTCACCAGCGCTGCAAATTCGGGACCGAACTTGGTGGCATCCGTGCTCTTGGCCTTTTCGATGGCCAGCGCAGTGAGCACGATCTGGTCGAACACCTGCGCACCGAAGGTCATGATGGTGCCTTCCGGCCTGCCGATCTCCTTCAGATAACGGCTATAGGCAGCCGACTTTCCGACTGGCACCTGCTGGGTCCAGACAATGCCCTCGGCGACATTGGCGCCGACATTCTTGACGAATTGCGGACCGGTCGCATTGCCGAATGCATAGACCTTGCTCTCGTAACCCGAGCGGAAGGCTTCCTTCACGATGGCGCCAAGCTCGTTGATGTAAGCCGCGACGAACACCGCCTCGGGCTTCTTCGCAAAAATGCGCTCGACTTCGGTGCGATAGGAGGGCTGGCCGGCGTTGAACGAGACTTCATCCAGCACCTTGCCGCCGGCATCGGTGAACGCCTTGCGGAACGGCGCGATGGTGCTCTGGGTGAACGGCGTCTGCAGCACCAGGATCGAGGCGCTCTTGATGCCGTCCTTGATCATGGCCTTGGCAAAGCCTTCGCCCCAGCTCTTGCCATTAGTCTGGAAACGCCAGACCAGATTCTTGTTATCGCCGTCGGTGATCTCGTCCGCCGAGCCGTTGACGGTGAGCAGCACATTCTTTTCCAACGTAATCGGCTTGATCGCCAGCGCCACGGCGCTGCTCCACACGCCGCCGATGGAGACGACCTTGTCGATATCGATCAGCTTTCGCGTAGCGGCAACTCCTGCGGTCGGCTGGGTTTCGTCGTCGGCCACGAGAAGCTCGAGCTTGCGGCCGAGCACGCCGCCGGCATCATTGATAATTTTTACCGCCGCGCGAGCAGCCTGCTCTTCCTCCTGCCCGTAAGGACCACCTGTGCCGGTCAAGGGAGCTAGCAAGCCAACGCGGACCGGGCCATCCTGTGCTGAAGCTATGGCAGGCACGGCTAAGGTCGCAACCACGGCCACGGCAGCTAGCAGCGAACGGCGCGGGTAAGAATGGATCAGCACAGCTATTCTCCAGGACTTATAGGCAGGCAGGCGAAAAGCATCTGCGTATAGCAGGCGACTGTCCATGCCTCATTTTTGATGGAAGGCTCATCGATGGCGCCCATCTAGAAGCGCGCAGATTTGCGTCCCCCGATCTTAGACCCGTGTCAATATAGCTTTTCCGAAAAGATAATCTGTTGCGTTATTTTCGCTGCAAAGGAATACAATCGGCGTCAGACGCGGTCGAATAGAAATTCCTTGCCGAGCCATGGACGGGTTTCTTGCGCGAGTACGGGTGCGGCAGAGGCAGTCGCTGCGATGCTCAAGCTCGCGACGCCCACGACATCTCTTCGGGTCACCGATGGGCGTGCAAGAAGCCTGTCGTTCGTGGTCATCTGCAATCCTCTGTGAGAGGAAAAGA
This sequence comes from Tardiphaga sp. 20_F10_N6_6, assembly GCF_052076045.1. Classification (NCBI taxonomy): domain Bacteria; kingdom Pseudomonadati; phylum Pseudomonadota; class Alphaproteobacteria; order Hyphomicrobiales; family Nitrobacteraceae; genus Tardiphaga; species Tardiphaga sp. 20_F10_N6_6. The sequence goes on along the minus strand of NZ_CP197239.1, from coordinate 5,679,569 downwards.
AACTCCCCGCAAATGCGATCTTTCCCGTTGGAATATCTTCAGCCCGCTCACAGCGCATGACCTGCAGGCTCCGATCAAAAAGCCGCTCGCGAAGCCTGCTACGACGTCGCTCGTCCAGTGAGCCAGCACATAGATCCTCGTCAGCGAAACACCGACCGACGCTGTCCAGGTGAATTCTCGATAAGGTCTATCGAACGACGATGCCGCGCTCGCAAGAGCGCCCATATGCATCGCATGCCCCGAAGGAAACCCATCATTCGCGCGGCCCGAAATCGGGACACCTAGATATGGCCAATTGCCGTGAGCCTGTCCGGACGGCGCTGGTTGAAGACGTGCTTCAGCACATGCGGAAGGACGCCCGTGACGACCGAGATCGACAGAAAATGATTCCGACCGTACGTGCCCGCTGCGAACCACGCCGGGAAAAAACCAATAGGTGGGAGCTGGCCCTCAATGTCCGCAATGCACGGCGGGCTCAATTGGTCAGCGCAACACTCTAATCTTATGGGAAAGATGGAGTGCAGGCATGAAACAGCGACCTCGCATCTATTACTCGGCAGCCCAGCGATCTTTGATCTGGGATCGTTGGCAGGCAGGCGAGCCGATGAGTTCGATTGGGCGTCGGTTTGAACGGGATTCTTCATCGGTTTTCTCGGTTATATCTCCGTCCGGAGGCATCCGTCCGCCAGATCGGCGTCGCGCCGAACGGGCTCTTAGCCTTACTGAGCGAGAGGAGATCTCCCGATGGCTCAGCATGCGCCGCTCCTTGCGATCGATAGCGCGTCATCTGGGACGATCTGCGTCGACGATCAGCCGTGAGGTTCAACGCAATGGCGGAACGGATCGCTACCGTGCTGCGCAGTCTGATCACAGCGCGTGGGATCGGGCCCGTCGCCCCAAGCTTTGCAAGCTGGCTTGCCGTCCTTTCCTGAGACGGACAGTATCGAGACTACTGCAGAGACAATGGTCGCCGGAGCAGATCGCCGGCTGGCTGAAGCGCACACACCCGGCGGAGCCTGAAAAGCAGGTGTCACACGAGACGATTTATCGCAGCCTATTCATTCAGGCGCGCGGCGTGTTGAAAAAGGAGCTTCTCGAGCACCTGAGGGCGAAACGCACGGTTCGTCGTTCTAGGCACGCGAGCATGAAACGGACCGGACTCGGCCAGATCAAGAACGCCGTATCCATCAGCGAACGACCGCCGTCTGTTGAAGATCGTGCGGTCCCAGGCCATTGGGAAGGCGATCTGATCGGCGGATCGAGAAATAGCTACATCGCAACGCTGGTTGAACGCCATTCGCGCTACGTGATGCTGATCAAGGTTGCGAACAAGAACACCGAAAGCGTCGTCTCTGCGCTGATCAAGCAGTCACGGCGATTGCCTGGCGAACTCTACCGGTCCCTGACCTGGGATAGAGGCAAGGAGCTCGCCGACCATCAGCGACTGGCATTGGCCACCGACGTCGACATCTACTTTTGTGACCCTCGCTCCCCATGGCAGCGCGGATCAAACGAGAACACCAACAGATTACTGCGCCAATATCTGCCGCGCGGCACCGATCTGTCCTTACACAGTCAAGCCAAGCTTAGCGCCATCGCAAGACAGCTCAATGAGCGGCCGCGAAAAACCTTGCTCTATCAGACGCCAGCTGAGAAGTTCGCCGAGTGTGTTGCAGCGATCGGTTGAACTCGCCACCAGAAGCTGCCATTCGAACTCAGCCGGCGAACTGTATAAGAAATTCATGTTTCTTTACAGTCGGCGAACTCTTGAAGCTCGTACGCAGCTGGGCGGCGACCCAACTGGTATTTTAGAGGCGGGTTGATGGCTTCGAGCAGCGTCTATTTCCCCGCATTGCTAATATGCGATTATTGATCGATGCGACTACACTAGAGAGGCTTTGCGCGCTGACGTGTAGGACGACTACCCGAAAATGGGAATCGAACACAATCTAAGTCTTTGATTTCATTCTATTTTTTGTAAAATTATGGCGCTCCGTAAGGGAATCGAAGAGCACCATAAAAAACCGAGATAAAACAAAGGCAAATCAGCTTGTCTGCTGCTCTAATGCTACCACCAGATGCGACCACCAATCAAGGAAGACCGCGCTAGCGAACCAACCCTTCGACGCGCCCGCTCGATCCAGGCACCTAAGACCATTGGCTGGCCTATCAGTTACGACATTGCAGCTTCGCCGCTCGGGCTTACAATCCCTCACCACGCTTAAGCACTAAGCGCGGTATTCCGGCGAGTAGCGAGACGATGGCGATCACCAATGACCAAGAACTGGCGGGCGCCGTAACTCAAGCCGGTGATCTTATTCAGTCGATTCAAGATTACTGCGCTAAGACAAATCGCGAAGATGCGAAAGTTAGATTTCCGCGGGGACTCATCGGTACCGCAGACACCTACAGGGCACGCTTTCCCGCCTACCTTGATCACGGCAGGATTAGCAACTGCTCCTTCAGTTTCATGTTTCTAGACGTACTGTGGTGGCTATCGGCTCGGACCGACATCACCGGTGTCGCGAAGCAGATGATATTAAAGTCAGCCATCGTAACTATAGGGACCATCTTGGAAGCGTGCCTCTATGTTCCAAATCTGCCGAAGAGCAAGCTGTTGTCCAACCAATGTGCCGCTGGCGTTAAGCAGCGTGTTGACAACGCGTGTACCCGCGGTTGGATATCCGAACCGGAGCGCGACGCTTTGAAACAGCTGTGGGATCATAGACTGAACGTACATCAGAAAATTGCCGTTGATAGCGAACTAGACCTCTACAATCGTGACCACGTTAACATTCCACAAGCAGCCCTACTTGTTCTAATGACAAGACTGAGGGAATGGAACGGGAAGGACTGAAGCTGCGTATTTAAGCTGCGGGGAACACCTTATCGTTATCCAGAACCATACGCGGCGCGCTTCCGCTTTCAGCGCCCTAAGTTTCTTCATCGACTGTCAAAGACCTCGGGCCTATAGGCATTTTGACAACTTGATAATCAGACGGAAGGTTGATCGGCCGATAGTCTTGGACTGAGTTCATGCGACGCTCAACGGACTCGTGAACGAACGCGCCAATCGGAATAGACCGCGGCTCACATCTCGGCAAATAGTGCCCCAAAAACGATCTACGCAACTGCCAATCCTTGTACTTGTCCGCTTTCGGAATCCACTCGAGAGCCCGCCAAACTCTCGACATTGAGTCATGAGCCACTACGTTCTCATTCGGCTCAACATAGCTAAACGGACTGTTCTTCCTCTGAACTCCCCAAGCTAGTTGATTGACTGTGCGTGCATCCACGGAAAGCCCGGCCTTCACTGCCTCACCGATCATCCAAAGTAGCGGAAACTTTGAAAGACCACTTTCTTCCTCAGCATAGCCACCGCCGATATCGCCATGAACGCCAGCGAACCAGACCTGCTGAATGTCCTGCAGCTCCAAATTGTTGGTTCGACTAAAGCGATTGTGCATAAAATTCTGGGGTTGGTCCCACGGATCAAGGCGAAACATCCTGCGCCGCTCATCAATCGCTATCGCTTGTCGGAATATCATAACGCTCGGGTTTGAACGGGTGTTCGGCAATTCTTGGATGCTGAACGTGTAGAATCTATCGGGGCGCGGCACTATCACGCTTGCGACTGTATCCCAGACACCGACAAATCTAACAGTCGGCCATCTAGTCGAGACGATGCGAGAAAATTGAGACGCTCGATCCTCTTGAGTTGTGGGACCTGTCTGGTCACCCTCATGAGCTCCACTGAGAGAAACTTGAGAGACATTCTGAGTATCGTGGTCGGAAGAAACAGTTTGCTTATAGGCCGTTAACGCTGCACCCGAGAGATTGCGCTGCTGCGGCGCCAACAACCCCACCTTATGCACAAGCGCGGCCAACACTCTCACGCTATATGCGCCCCGACTAAAGCCAAAAAGGTAAATACTATCACCTTCCTCGTAGTGCTCGACAAGGAATTCATATGCCGCGAGCACGTTGTCATCGAGGCCATAGCCAGTCACTAGGCCGAGAACAGCAACAGCATCTTGCCTAAATTTTGTCCAAGGATCTGGACGGGCTAACGTCCCAACGCCAGGGTCGTAGTAAACGATTTGCCGCGGTTCGGTCTTGCCTGTTTTCCGCAGAACCCGATAGAGCTTAAGAACGTTCGAGATGTTCTCGCTGATTTCGTTTCCTGTGCCATCACAGCAGACGACGATATTTCGCATTCGGACTGCCTCGACGTTCTCAGTAACCGACAATAGTGCCTTATCGCGATTCACGAAGGCGTCGGTGAAGCGCGACTAAAGACGGATCGATTCTTCGTACATCATCGCCTCGAACTGCTCTCTGTATGACTTCCCACGATGCAGCGACAAACCACGCAGCGACGTCGCTTGTTGACCTTGCTTCCTTGTAGCGCCGAGCAATTCGCGTCGCGTCAACTCTTTCGATCCCGAACTCAAGAACCAAATGGAGTGCGTCAAAATTGGGCACGCCCTCAGCAGCGAGAGCTGATAGTGCGCTTAGCCCATCGCCGACAACCATAGAGCGCTGTGCCGCCTCGTACTGAAGCAGCTCATGCATGCCAAAGAGCCCCCATGGGAGGAGGTACTGCATCCGACCATAGATACTGCTCACCATCCGGCCGAACGTTGCATCCCGCTCAATCTGGAAGCTAGCAAGTGGAATCCCGCTGATCCATTTTGACGCTTGAAACGAAACAGCCCCCCCTAGCGCAGCCCCTTCAAATGCGATCAGATGTTTTGCTAGCGGCCCGATCAAGTATCCAAGGTTATCAAAGTTGCGGATGTAGCCCCGCACGACGATATTACCGAACTGTTCGAGCTGCCAATTTTCGCGGCTCTGCAGCCAGATATACAGAGCCTGCTGAGCTTCTAGCGACCAACCTACCCGAGCTGCAATTTCGATGAACTCGGCATTGCCTTCCGTGGCCCTCGACACCACGTTCCGTTGTTGAGTTCCCAGAGCATTTGCAAACTTCGTTGACTCCAGAGTCATCTGCTTAGACGCTAAGAACTCACCAAACTCGGTGGCTTGTTGTTTGGGTAAAGAAGTCAAACCACTGGAGTTCGCGTGCGCATAACCTACGCGCATAATATTGATTAACGCCCTGATCTCCTTCGCTTCTGCGGAAACTTTGTTGTCAATCCTGATCGATGACAGGGAGATATCTTCTAAAATCCCCATGTTAATCTTTCCCGCAGAGACAAGAGCTTCTAACCGTTCAATCCCAACAGCTAGCGCAGACCGGACCGGCGGGATATCTTCGAGCTTTACTTTCATGTAGTCGGAAAGCTCGTAATCAGTCAGTTTGTCGGCCCACAAGCTAGGCCTGTACAAAATGCAATGCCCTTCGCTATCAACTCCAAAGCGGCCAGCGCGACCCGCAATATTCCACAGCGCACGTGGGCTAATTTCAAACGACTTTGACACCAAGGTCTCGACAACCACCGTGGAAAAGGGAAAGTTTACGCCCTCAGCTAGCGTCGTCGTCGCACAGATTACGTCGACCTTTTTAAGCCTTATTGCTTCCTCCAGCCCCTGCCTGATACGCGGCGGCATCTGAGCGTGATGGAACGCGACTCTTTTCTGATAGACCTTCCGCAGCTGCGACTCGGGGTAGAGCTCTCTTTCTATCCAAGCATCGAGGCGCTCGGATATATCGTCCGTTACGTCTTGGGTCTTTGCCCTTAGCTCAGCGACTAATCCTGCTACCTCTTCGGCTGCGGCAGGACTTGGACATAAAACAAGAACAATACCGGTTTTAGAAAGATGGTTTGCTAGTGCAGCCAACCCTGCCCTCGGATTAATGGGAAGCGCACCGTCTTGCAGAAGGGTAAAAGGCTTTTCGCCGAAATTTAGTTGGGCAGCTCCGCGCTTCGTGCGCTCCAAGACGCCGATACGCAGCCGACTGGTACGCCAATCCAACATTACAGATTCAGACTTTTCTTTAAGCGCTATCCAATCAGTCAACTCGTCAATATTCGGCGCCACGGCAGACAATTGAACAATACGCGCGCTTGACGCGATCATCTTCCTCAATCGCCACAAATAGAATTCGAGAAGAACCCCCCTGCTTCCTTGTTCGATATGATGCGCTTCATCAACGACAATTAGGCACACCTCTTTCAAGAATTTTGGATCAATGCGCAAAAGCAGGTCGGCACGTTCTGGGGTAAACACGATGACATCCGCATCCTCAGAGACGATTGGGATAGCGTCATGAACGATTAGGTGCGCACCAGCTTTTAGAACTTTTCTGCCAAGGCCTACGAGAGCTTCTTGGAGGTCATCACCTACTTGGTGCACTAACGCTCTGCTTGGACAAATATAGAGCACTTTCTTTGTTGGGTATCTTTGGAAAGCGTCAGCTATCAGCAATTTCGTGAGTGCGGTTTTGCCAGTGCCAGTTGGGGCGGCGAAACCAAAGCTTGAGATATCTTGATTAAGCAGCCCTCTTTTTAATGCTTCTGCCTGAGCCGGCCACAATTCGAGTGGCGCACCGATTGCTCTTAGTGCTTCTTCGGTGAGGGAGGACCTCCCCGGCACCAATTCGAGTGAACTGTTAGAACCTCGCAATCGAACTAATTGAGATACTGCTTCGAGATCATCACCTGTTAGAGGAAAAGAATAATGTCCAGCGATTGTGGTTAGTTTCGCTAGGCTGGAGGCAACTTCGCTATTCTCGGTGTCCATCTGCAAATTAAATGCAGCCTCTTGGACTACGTCACCGATTGCCTGTTCGAATAGCACCGCGCTCTCTTCGCTGTTCTCAACCTCTTCCCACAGCAGCGACTGCGTTTGCTCCGAATCTCGCGAAACCCTGCCCCACAAGGAGTCGAGTGAACGTCCAAAAAATTCCCGCAATCGCGGATCAAATCCATTTCGGCTGGCAAGCGATGCGCTAGCACCCGGCAGTCCCGCCAAATCGTAAAGAACGATGGACTTGAACAGTGCTACGTGGGCCTGTTCTGAGCCTTCCGAACCAGCCAAAGAAAGGGAAGCTTCGATGTCCGCGGCCAATTGACAAAGCCGCCGACCATCGCCTTCACGAGGATTTTTCCAAGTTGGCGCACTTCCCATTACAGCTTGGGAGAAACGCCGCATCATCGTAACGTTTTTAGCTTCGAGTTTCTCTTGGTCCAGACCGAGGCGCGACAGCAGCAGATTGCGCTCCAGAGAAGAATATCCGGAAGAGAACCATGGTTGATTTGTGCACTCCGTCAATTGATCTGTGCTAAACATTATTTCAATGCCTTTATCATGGCGTCCCAGATACCGTAAGCGTGAGCGGCGAGCTCCGACAGATCCGTGACGACAAGCGCATAGTAAGAAAATGGAGCAACGCAGGGAGCAGATAGAATGAAGTCATCATCACCGGTATTTACGGTCGACGCGTTCGTAATGCTCACGCCCATAAACTTGAGATTAGCTGGTCCTGGAGGGGTTAACTCACTTCGAATCTTCGCTTGATCGTCAGGCGAAAAGTGTTTGTCTAAATTATCTCGTATGCGGGCGAACTCAAACCTCGGATCGTCTGTCGAACACGCATCGAGTGAGTCGACCATTTGTTTGAGGATTCCTGACTTATGTTTTTTTTGCTTTGTCAGGGGCGTAGGGAGAACGCTGCTCTTTGCCTCGACAAACAGGAATTCGACGGGACTTTGGGTAAGCTTTACAAATAGCCCATCCATCTTGTGTACGTTGGTGTTTTGCGAAGTCGTTAAAGTCAGCTTGCTGTAAAGCCGCCGATACCCGAGGTGGCTCTCGATAAATTCTGCAGCCAATATTTCTCCGCAGTGACTGTTGCGAAATTTCTCCGAGGTAGGCGCATTGGCAGCGAGGTCGACAACCGCTTCCAGTGCCGAATTCCCTGACGCGAAATCTGCGACGATGCCTTCCATTGGTCGGTAATGGTACGGCAGCTTTCCTGAGATGTGCTTGCCGAGACGATAGCCCTCATGTTCGTCTTTGAGGATCGCGCGCGATCCACCTCGCACTGCAACAATTTTTGAATCTGCAACGGTGAGAATTGCTTCTGTAGCAACGTAGTTACTTAGCCGACTCGACATGTATGCCCCAGTAGTAGGTGCGGAACCATACTCGCGTGGGTGGAGCTGTCCACGGCAAATTCAGCAATACATTTTTTCGGAGGCGCCTTGTGTATAACCTAAATGGACGTATAGATTTTACACAGAACGCCTTTGGAGGCTCCCGCTGTGTCCGACCGTCCCGTTATCACCTACGTCCGCGTCTCCACTTCTCAGCAAGGGCGCTCCGGTCTGGGCATTGAGGCTCAGCGGCAAACCCTTGCTCACTTTGCGCACTCCGAGGGTCTCACGGTGGCCCGGGAGTTCGTCGAGGTGGAGACTGGCAAAGGATCGGACGCGCTGGACCGTCGCCCGCAGCTCAAAGCCGCCCTAGCCGCCGCTAAGAAGCTCAAGTGTCACGTGGCCGTGGCAAAACTAGACCGTTTGAGCCGCGACGTTCACTTCGTGAGCGGGCTTATGGCCCACAAGGTGCCCTTCCTGGTCGCGGAGCTTGGCCCGGACGTGGACCCCTTTGTGCTTCACCTCTATGCCGCGCTCGCGGAAAAGGAACGTGCTCTCATCTCAACAAGGACCCGGCAAGCTCTTGCTGCCGCTAAGGCTCGTGGCGTGACCTTGGGAAACCCAAAGCTCCACGTGGCCCGCAAGAATGCTGTGGAGGCCGTGAGCACCGAGGCGGATAGGTTTGCGGCCAACGTGATCCCCATCATCCGAGAAGCTCAGAAGGCGGGCGCGGCGACACTGAGAGACATAGCGGCGGCTCTCAATGCACGGGGTGTTGCTACGGCCCGGGGTGGCCAATGGCACGCCAAGTCAGTCAGCAACGTTCTTGAGCGGGCATAGGAGGCAGCAATGCTGACAATCACAGGCGGACTGTTAGGCGGCGCGGCAGTCGTCGCCGTGGCACTGGAGGCAACCGGCGTAGCCATTGTGCTCGGCGGAATTGCCTTTTGGCTGGTGTCGCACGGCAGCTAGGTCATGCCGATTTAGTCTGGGTCCCATATCGGCCCATGGGACCCTTTTTGCCTCACGTCGGCGACCTGACTTCAAAAAGTTCGGAGTAAAGCCGCAGCCGCCGCCCGGGTGACAGCAGAACCGGATCATCTCGACACTTCGAGCCACTAAACTCGTCGATGGCAAATGCTGTGGGGACAAGTTTTCTGAACTTCCATCCGTTGAGCGTTGCTTATACGCTCATCTTAGAGTTGTTATTTTGACGATTGTACTCGACGAAGTTGGACTGGATTTGAAATGAAGTGCCCCCATTGCACAGTTACTATCCACGAAAGTTGGGAGCTCAGCCCTACATACGTGAAAGGCTCCGCGACACTGTGGCGTACCAGGTTCATGACCTGCCCCGAATGTGCCAAAGATATACTCGGAATTGGAAAGGCTCAAAGGACCCCAAATGGCCTGAGTGAGCCGAAGAATTTCACACAGGTTATTCCGACGGGCTCCAGTCGACCACCCGTCTCCACTGACGTTCCTCAAGACATCGCTTCAGACTACAAGGAAGCCGCTCTGGTGCTCCCACTAAGTTCCAAAGCTTCGGCGGCGTTGTCTCGACGTTGCTTGCAATCAATATTGTGGAACGCTGGGTACGTGCAGAAGGATCTTTCAAAGCAGATTGACGCCGTTTTGGCTGAGACGGACACTACCAAAGCCCTACCTACAGGTGTTCATTCTATCGTAGATGCCATTAGAAACTTTGGAAATTTTTCAGCTCACAAAATTACAGATCAAACTTCGCTACAGGTCATTGAGGTCGAGGCTCATGAAGCGGAATGGTGCTTAGACATTTTAGACGAGCTATTCGACCATTACTATGTGCGACCGGCTATAGCGGCGCGGCGTAAAGCTTTGTTAGATGCCAAACTTGCCGCAGGGAATAAGCCTCCCGCGAAGTGAGCCCTCAGCTTTCTACTTCGTGGCGCGCGCCACACCGCGATTATTGGGTCCCATATCGCCCCATGGGACCCTTTTTGGATCGCATCGCCGACCGGACTTCAAAAACTTCGGAGTAAAGCCCGCCGCCGCCACCCGGGTCACATCAGCAGTCTGGCACCTGGGTCCCCTTTGGGTCCCATGCATCATTCCGTGCACATCGCGATACGGCACGCCGCTTCACTTTGGGTCCCATTGGGTCCCTCAGCAATTCATGTCGGATTAAGAACTTCGGCGCAGGCTCCTCCCTATTAAAAACAATACATTTGGGAAGAACATGCCTCCATCAGCAATTGACCTGATCGTGCAAGCGTACGTTCACGTTGGCGACCGACGAGCACTCATAGAAATGCAGGAACAGTGGACGCGAAACGTTCAGCGAATAGCAGATCGCTCCGATTTCGATTTCACAGTGGCTCTTGATACTCTGAGACGGGACCTCGAATGCATCGGACGGCTTGGCTGAGCTTCAGAGCGTGTCGTCTCCAACGGGCTCAGAACAGGCCGGGACTTAAGTCTAAGCCGTAGGTCAATGCGAGGAGCGACACGAACAAGCCTGCCGCGCTGAGCCACACGAGGTGCATCCAAGGCTTAGCATGGGCCGATGCGTCGGCGACAATAGCGGGGCTTTTTAAGGCGACTGGCATGATGACCTCTCCGTTGCTGGCCATGATAGGTGTGGCAGGCTGTCGCAGAGGTTCAACTAACCGGGCATAATTTGTCGCGTGGGATCGCTATCCCTTCCCGGCGCTATCAAGGGTCGCTCGAATATCTCGCAAAATTTGCAATAGGGGGACCCCGAACAGCTCGGACGTCATCCACACTGTGTCTGGGAACGTAGGCTTGGCATCGTTCATCCAGTCCAGACGCTCATTGACTATCAACCACATGATGGCTTCGCCGTAGTTTGGTTTCCGTGACATCACATAAACCTTTTGACGTGCACGCCTCCACGCGGAAAACGTTGTAATCTTCGGATCAATCGCGACTATTTTGGGTCCCATATCGGTCCATGGGACCCTATTGGGATCGGCCCGGCGACCTGACTTCAAAATACTCGGAGTAAAGGCCGCCGCCGGCGCCCGGATGGCAGCAGCCCCAAAGCGGGCATATCCCGGACAGGACGAAGTCGCCGGTAATGATCCGTAGCGACGTTTGGTGCATTTCGCTGTGTTGCTATCATTAATCTCTCAGCTCAGTCATCGCACACGACTACACAGTAGTGGTCATTGGTCTTGTGTACCCAGCCTGATGTACCCGGAGAATTGGTAATACCGGGTGGAGGGACATTTGGAAGTTCGCATTTCTCAAGTTCACCATGGGAGAGACTCCGGTTTGTCTCGATCTGTGAAACTTGGTCTTTGACGAAGCGACAATTCTTTACGCGCATTGAGGTGAAGTACTCGCCAATTCCTCGACCGCAAATCACAGAGCTACGACCTCTCACCCCGTCGCCGTGCACCAGCGCGACATAGCGAAGTCCATACTGTGGCCGAACACTCCACTCCCGGCTTTCGATACTAAATGATGCTTGCGGAATTTGCTGGTCGGTCGGGCACCGCAGCTCCCCTGCGGTCGCAGAGGTGATAGTCACTAGCAGCATAATAAACGCTCTCATCGTTACCTCTTCCGCATTTGGTCTTGCGAAGCTTTGGGTCCCATATCGACCCACGGGACCCTTTTTGGATCGGCTCGGCCGACTGACTTCAAAATCTTGAGCCTAAAGCCGCAGCGCCGCCCGGATGACAACTGCGGTGCGCGCAATCCAACCGCCCAGATGAGCGCTCGTTGGCGGCACCATTAGGCCCTCTTCGCTGGGTCGAGGTACGTTTTCCAATTGAGAGCAATGGAGCGACCTATAAGAAGTTGCAGGACAATCGGCGGGAAGAACACCGGCAGCAAGTTGATGTGATGCTCCAAATCGTAGCCCGTCCCGCTAAGTATTTTGGCAGCCGCAAGTGACAGCGCGATCGAAACCGTAACGATCAGCAAAACGGACCATCTCTTCTCGATTGGGATTTTTCCGATCAACCATCCAATGAGCGCGCCGGGCAAAAGGCCCAGCACAAAGAACACCATCCAAGCCGCGAAAAGCCAAAGGAACAGGAACCAGCCCATCACACGCCCTTCTTTTTCGGCCCGATCACCGACTTGCAGCCGCGCTCATACGGTAGGGCCGCATCCGGAGAGGACGCCGAGAAGCTTATAGCCTCACCCGAACAGCACATTGCGTCGTAATATTTTAAAACTCACGTGTCCCATTTCACACCGGCCCCTAAATTCTCGACCCGGCTGGAAGCTACCGGCGCCACCATGGTGACAACTGCACTGCTCTGCCGTGCCCTGAAATTCCTGCAAATCGATATGATCCTGCGACTTTCCAATAGGTTACGAGCAAATCTTCCCCACCTCTAGGGGAAGCCGAAACGCTTCTGCTCAGGAACAAGTGTTGACGCATCAAATACTTACTGACCAAACACCCTGACCTATAGAGGAAGCGGGGGCGCCTTCGTAACTCCCACCCACCACGGACTATCAACCAGCAACGGGAACATGAACCCACGACCATCACCGAAGACCCTGCCACCAGACTTCAACGATATCCGCCGCTATCTCAGTTCCATCGACCAACGAAAAAACTTAGGTCGCTTCATCAAGGCCAAGTGGACCCCCGCCGAACTCTCAGAGTGCGCGCGTGATATCTACCTAGCCCCAGGCAGAACCTATCCAACCAAGGTCTCCTATCAGCTCGCTATGACCTTCGGCCCCACGAGCCCTCACGCAAAGGCCCTCCTCGCGATCCTGCGAGCCCCCGGCTTCAAGATGCCACCATTCAATCGTCCGGTGCCCAAGCGTTACGAATGGGATGATCCTGATAACTCCGACCACACACCAGAGATTCGAAGCGATGTAGACGTCATCGCCCGCCTCTATCGTGATCGACAATCGGATCGTCTTGAGATGCCTAGGGCAGCTCATGATGAGCCTGTGCCCAAATGGCTTTGGAGACGCGCGTACCGCCTACGTAATCGCTACCACTCGCTGGAGGACACCTTGGACATCCAAGGCCTCCGTGAGCCCGAGCCGCCTGCCGAAGAGCTATCTGTCCCGACGTTGCCAACCGACGCTCAAAGCACAATGCAGGCAGGCCTAGTCACCGAATAGAGAGAGCGACGCTGAAGCACGTCCCCCGATGGACACCAAAGCTTCCGCAGTAAAGCGCTAGGCGGCTTGATCCGCCCATTTCGCTCTCTCGCCCCACCTCCGACTTACACAACCTCACCGGATATCTCTCCAATGACCAACTTGCATTGGCTCGCATCGCGTCGGGCTACGCTTCAACACGCCATGACTAAACACGACCGTGTTGCCCTTCTCTTCTCGGGTGGCATCGAAAGCTGCCTCTTGCTGCACCTCGCTGAGCCGTGGCGTGACAAGGTAACTCTGTACACGGTGCGTACTGGTGCGGAATTTCCGCACATGGTGTCTTTCGTGGACCGTAAATTAGAGGGCTGGCAGCACCGCGTTATCACGTCGGACCTCGGGGGCTCCTTTGGCACCTTAGGTCTTCCCGCTTCCGTGGTCCCTATCGAGCACGTCCCCGACGCTGCAGCGATGATCAACATCGAAGAGCGGAGCCCTCGCATCACACTGTGGCCCCTGTGCTGCCTACGTAATCGCTGGCTACCTGGCTGTGAGGCCATGGTGTCCGATGGGATCACTGCTGCAATCCACGGCCAACGCGCTGGCGACTATCCAAAGAGCACCCCGGCTCCCTTGGAGTACCCCGGGCTGGACCTAGTGGCCCCGCTCTGGACTGTGACACGGGCTGAGGTGAAATCAGCTGTGGCAGAACTCGGGATTGAGTTGCCCGAGCATTACGCGGCCTACCCATCTTCCTTGGACTGCTCAGTGTGCCCATCGTCGCTCACGACGCAACGGCGCGCGTGGATGTCTCGGGCCTACCCCGATGTTCTCGCGGTTGCTGAGGGTCTGCATGCGGAGGTCAGCCGGGCCGTTGTCTCAGCTCTAGACGGTGACAACACCAAGAACGGCTACGCGGCTTGCTAGTGTCGCTTTAGACGCCAACATTCTTGTTAAAGATGCTGACCGATTGCGCTGCATTGGGTCGAACTGTGGCTCCACGTGTTTCACTGAGGCTCTTTATTGCATTGCCCTTGGAGGACCGCGTGGATCGCTCAGCAAAAACTTCGTCACTATCCCCACAAGACCGCAAGGCCTGCGGTCGGATTTTCTACATGCTGGAGGTTCTTACAGAACTCCACCCGACGATGACCGCGCTTCTCGCAAAGGTCTTTCTTCGGATAGCAATTGAAGATGGTCTTACGGGTACCGATATCGCCGCCCGGACACACGTGAACCCATCTGTCACAACCCGGCACCTAAGGGCCTTAGGGGCTCACGGGGGAGGCCTTGGCTTGGTTCAGTTTGTTCAAGGGCCACTTGGTGATCGCCGTCAGAAGCACGTGGCGCTCACACCCAAAGGGGTGGAAGTGATTAAGGACATCATGCAGGCCTTCAAAATGGGCGCTCGGGCTCGTGGGGAACGTATGGCTAGAGCCATGCAAGCCGAAAGAGCCATGGACGGCTTGGGCGTCCCCGCGAAAACCGCTGGTCCCTCGTGAGATACGCCATTGAGGGGCACCAAAAGCCTACGGAGTCCACTGGCGAGCTTTGGAAGCGGCGAGTCCCTTCGGTGATCCTGAAGGATCAAATGAGTCTACGGGCTCCTCTGGGCGACTGTGGGACTTCCCAGCCTGCGGACCAGCACGACAGACAATTACACCGCCCGCTCATAAACTTTTTGAGCCCAAACATTCGTTCCACGTTATGGCCGTGGTGATACGCCGTGATGGAGAGGGGTATATACCATGAATATTATACCCTATTCCCTATGGTCCCCTGAGTACCCCCATGGCTAACCCTAGCGCCGGTGACATTATTAAAAATCCCAAGGATCGCTCACGTCCAACCTTGGCAGCATTCCAGTCGTCCGGCGGTACTGCTCAGTGAGCACGTTCATGGCCAGTTTCACCTTGGTCCTTGGAACGATCAGACTATCGTGGACCGGCAGACTTGGAACACCATGCTCACGCATCAGCGCCTGCATAGAGCCGATGATGATCTCGCTTTCGGCGAACATAAGGTCCCCGTAGTCACGCACCCGGCCTCTGATCGGGCCACCCCAGCGTTCGAGCAATGGGTGTCGCTTCAGGACCTTCTCCCGGACAACCTTCAGCGGGTAGGCCTGAGGATCGAACGGCAACGCAACTGGCCCCTCAACGAGCTTGTTTTCCAGCTGCTGCTTTAGGTTCTTTGACCATTTCTTGATTAGGCCGCTGTTGCCGAACGAGGCATTGATCCAAAACTTTGCAACGTCCCTATCCAACTTCGTCGGACCGAGGATGTCGGCGTAAGCATCATCGTCCAAATCGAGCTGCTGATCGTTCCAAGCATAAAAGATGCTGAGATACGAAGACCCGAGGTCAATCTCGGCCACACGTGCTCCGTCAATGCGCATGTCAAGCCGCGTTGCCTCAGGAACGCTCTGATAGTTGACCTTCCTCGCCGTCGGCTGAGCGTACAACCGGCCCCCTTTGTTCCACTTGAAGTCCGGGTGATTGCTGAGATGAAACTTCCGTACCCAACCGATATGCCTGATTGTCGGGTGTGAAATTGGGTGTTGCGCAATGAAGGCGTTCAATTCAGCCACCTCCTCTCGGAGCCTGTTGGCTTTGGCATTCTTGGGTGTTGGCTCGAACGGCGACGTCAGTTGCACCAATTCTGAAGGCATCTGATAATCGACATGGAAGTGCGCAGTGACATTGTCCGGTGTCACACCATGAGATGCGCAGAGGTCAATGAGCCGCACTGTCGCTTTATATCTGGTCATCCTGCCGTGTGAGGGGCCGGGATTGCCGAAAGCGAGCTTGCCGGGATAGCCCTTAACAGTTTCCACGAGCCCCGCAGCGAGCCACGTATCACGGACATTTTGAAATTGCCGCTGCGTCACAGGCTTGCCGGTGAATTCAGCCTTCTTAAGAGAGCACCTGATCCAGCCTCCCCTGATGTCATCGCCGTAGGCCTGTAGCAGCTCAGCAAGGAAGGCGGCGATAGCGGTCTCAAACCCCGATTTGCGCTTGATCTGCGGGTAGCCCTTCGCCGTCTTGGCTTCTCCAGTATGCCGAGGGTACTTGTCCGCTAGATGGGTAACGAGCGCCTGCGCTGCATCGGTCTCGGCGCGCCCGCTTAAGCTGGCTTGAGGGGCATTATTGAGTTCATCTTTATCGCCTGAGGTCAGCTCTGCTGCCTCAAAGGTCGCGTCAGCGACGCTGTCGTCATCGAACGTGTCGTCATTCACGAAGTAAATTCCATCTCACCGTTCACATAAGCGGGTGCAGAGAGGCACAGGGGCCACTAAGAAATAGAAAACCAAGCGTCCTTGTGTCTCTCTGCCCTTGTTTGTCTTGCGTCAGCGCGCTGGCCCGTACACTGCATCTACGACTGGGGTGATCATTTGGCTGTGATCTAAGCCTGCGTTCTGTGCCCTTTTATCAACCCAATCGGTGAGGTCTGTGCCCCACCCAATGACGCGCTCACCAAAGCTCATCAGCCACCATCCGAAACGAATACCAGCGCGTGCCATTGCGTACTTCATTTGCAGCCCCTTCGATGTGATGTGGACCCCGCAGGGTCGGTTGATATTGATTACGCAACGCAACGCTTACTGAAATCAAAAGGCGGACAGAGAGGCGCTCAGCGCTTCTTGCGATCCGATGCAACGAACGGGCGCACCTTGGAAAGGTCGAGACCCGGATATGAAATGCGATTGATCGCCCCTGCTAATACCTTGGCGCCGAACCGCGAGAGCATAGCGTTCGCGCCGTATCCCGAGCCAACGGACGAATCCTGCGCGTGCCCAACGAGCGCCTCCCGAGCCTCGGGATCAGCCTCGCCGCGCCGCAGTGCGTCCTTAACTGTATGACGGAAGCTGTGAAACACTTTCGCCTGATCTTTGACACCAGCCCCTCTGAGATAGCGTCCGAACCACTTAGAGAAGGCTGGCACTCCCGCTTTGCCCTTGTCCGGCGAAACCAATGGGAAAAGCCACGCGTCAGGACCATCTGCACGCCGCCTGCGCTCAACGTAATCCATGAAGCCGAGCGCGAGCACCTTAGGATGTACAGGCACGACCCGCTCGGATGTTTCGGTCTTTAAGCGCTTTCCGCGCGCCCGGTCCGTCACGAAATAAAGGAGCGGTGTTGAAGTCTCAGCGTCCACGCGCACGTTCGCTACGGCTAGACTCCCTAGTTCTGCCTGCCGCGCTCCTGAGAACAGCGCGAGAATGGGCAACCAGAAGCCTGCGTCTCCATGAGCACCGACAGGATACTTGTGCTGTGTGAAGACAGGCGTGTTGAACAAAAGCTGAAGCTCGGCGGTCTCAAACGAAGTGCGCTCAGAGCGGTCCTCCGGGAGACGTAGAGCACCGAATGGGTCCGTCCATTGAGCGTCATCAGGCACGAGCCCCTTGTTGTTTGCCCAACGTGCTATCGCTTGCACCGCGCCAAGCTGCTTATTCACGGTACGTGGGGAAACCTTGGCAGCGTTAGGGTGCTTGCGACCGTATTCAGCCAAGTCCGGTAATGGTGCTGCCTTCAATTTACCAGTGCGCAGACTTGCGATAGGCACCAGCTGGAGTGCTTCGCGAAACTCCCGTGCATGGCTCTTCTTGATGTCGGCCACGAGCAGATCACCGTGAAGCTGAATAAACATATCAACTGCACGGCGATACTCGTGAACGGTGCCTGCTGATTTGGCTCGTTCTTTTTCCCAGCCAGAGAATGCATCTTTAAGTGAACTGCCTGTCACGGTGTTGAGGCTCTTGGGACCTCGGGTGAACGCTGGTGTCTCTATCGGTTCACCGGCATTGCGCTGCTCTATGGCCTGCAGTGCCCTCACGTAGGCGCGCAAGGCGTGCATTCCTAGCTCGCGGTAGGCCGGGCTTTTGCGGTCTAGCTCGATTTCGAACTCTGCCAACAACAGGTCAAGGTCATCTTCAACAGCCGCGATGTCACCCAAAGCGAGGGCTTCGCGCATTGTCGCCAGCTCATGGACCATGTGCTCTCGCTGGCGCGCAAGCTGCTCCGGTTGCCAACCATGTTCACGGAGGCTTTCGAGCGGATACGGCAATTGGAAGCTCGGGTCTTCGTTGTGGCGTACCCAATCAGCCGCTTCAGCAACACGCGCCCTGCCCCCGAACCGGAAGGCTTCGTCGTCAGCCAAAAGCTTGCCGTAGAGCGCCTCCGACATCCGCGCGATTTCAGCCGCATTGAGACTACTGCGGACAGGCGGCTTGACCTTTGGTGCCGCTAAGGCAGCGGCCTCACGAAGGACCCTGTCGAACTCCATCTGGACCGGCTTCGCGCGCACATTGGCCGAGCGGAGGTCTTTGGTCCCGAGGGACTTCTTGAGGTAGGCCTGCTTAGGTTTGCCACCACCCAGCACACGCGCAACGGCCACTTGGAGGCGCTCTGGCACCTTCTGCTGAGCGTAATAGGTGCCGTGTCTGTCTTTGATCAAACCCATCAACGCACGCATCAAAATGACCACTTTCTGCTACCACCTGAAAGCAGAGAAAGCCAATGATTGCGCTATGTTCTTGAGTTTTCGACGCTTCTTAAAGCGATGGCGCTCCGTAAGGGAATCGAACCCTTATTTTAGCCTTGAGAGGGCCATGTCCTAACCGTTAGACGAACGGAGCGTGCGCGGGAGGGGATAGCCGGGAATGGCGGTGGCTGCAAGATGCTGTCGCCCCCTCGCCCACTAATATGGTTATGGTTCGCAGGCGAACCTCAGGGCTCGCTGGCGAATTTCAGCGTTCCGGCGGGTTTCAGGCTCTTGGCGTCGAACGTGCGGATTTCGGTGCTGCCGCCGACGTCCAGCGTCAGCACGATCCGGTCGCCGGCTACCCCCGTGGAGAGGATTTTGGCGCCTTTCGGCAGGGTCGCAGTCGTCGTGGACGTGACAGTGCTTCCATCCGTGCGGAAAAGGCGGTAGCCGATCACGACGAGCAGCGCGCCGACGCCCAAGGCGGTGGTCAGGCCCGCGATCAGCATCATGCGGCGGACGCGCGCGATCATGGCGGCCTGTTCAAGCGTCGGTTCGGGCGCGCTATCGGCGGCGGGCTGGGTCATGCAAACACTCGTCTCTTAATTCACGGCTCTCGAAGCAACACGCTTCTGTCAGGTAAGGCTTTACGGAATGAACGATCAACGGCTGGATGTCACGGTGCAGGGCGATGAAGGCTCGACCCGGCTCGATCGCGTGCTCGCCGTGCGCAGCCCGGCTTTGTCGCGGTCGCGGCTGAAGGCGCTGATCCTCGCCGGCCAGGTGACGATCACCCGGTCTTCGCAAGACCCCACCCCCGTGCGCGACCCCGCTTATCATGTCGCTGCCGGCGATACGATCACAATCGACGTGCCGCCCGCCATCGCGCCGGAGCCCGAAGGCGAGGATATCGCCCTCGATATCGTGTTCGAGGACGAGGACATCATCGTCATCAACAAGCCCAAGGGGCTCGTTGTGCATCCCGCCGCCGGCCACGAGACGGGCACGCTGGTGAACGCGCTGATCGCCCATTGCGGCGCGTCTTTGTCGGGGATCGGCGGCGTCAAGCGGCCGGGCATCGTGCACCGGCTGGACAAGGACACCACCGGATTGATGGTGGTCGCCAAGAACGACGCCGCGCATGCGTCGCTCACCACACAATTCGCCGATCATGGCCGCACCAACGAGATGCGGCGCGGCTATATGGCCTTTGCCTGGGGTATCCCAAACCGGCCGCGCGGCACGGTGGAAGCGCCGATCGACCGGCATCCCCATGCCCGCGAGAAAATGGCCGTCCGCGAAGGCGGCCGCGATGCCGTCACCCATTGGGAAGTGCTGCAGGAATTCCCCGACCGCCACGGCAAGCCGATCGCCACCCTGCTCGCTTGCCAATTGGAGACCGGGCGGACGCACCAGATCCGCGTGCATCTGGCGCATATCCAGCATCCGCTGATGGGGGATTCGGTCTATGGCTCGCATTTCAAGACCAAGGCGTCGTCGCTGGGCGTAAAGAGCCGCGCGGCGCTGGAAGCGCTCGACCGGCAGGCGCTTCACGCCTATTTGCTGGCTCTGGAGCACCCTCGCACGGGCGAGATTCTGGAGTGGACCAGCGAGCTTCCTCACGATTTGGCGGTTCTGAGAGCCCATATGGCCGTGCCAGAATGACGCAGATGCATATAAAAAAGTAAGCCTTTCCAAACGCTTATATCGGCCGCACGGGAACGTGACAGGGAATTCACTTTCAATACGCTTGTAGTAGGGTGTATGTTGCACCTGCGTCAAATGAGACGCGGAACATCGCAGCCAGGGCGGCTTTAACAAAGCGCTCGCTGCCTGGCCCGCCGCTATCGGGGGTCTGAACCACTGGAGGGCATCATAATGGCCCGTACAGCTACCCTTCCGGTTCTCAATGGAGAATCCGGCCTCTCGCATTACCTCGCCGAGATCCGCAAGTTTCCGATGTTGGAACCTCAGCAGGAATATATGTTTGCCAAGCGTTGGCGCGAGCACGACGATCGCGACGCGGCACATCATCTTGTGACCAGCCATCTGCGACTCGTCGCCAAGATCGCCATGGGCTATCGCGGCTACGGTCTGCCGATCTCCGAAGTTGTCTCGGAAGGCAACGTCGGTCTGATGCAGGCTGTGAAACGCTTCGAGCCGGAGAAAGGCTTCCGCCTGGCCACCTACGCCATGTGGTGGATCAAGGCCTCGATTCAAGAGTACATCCTGCGTTCGTGGTCGCTCGTGAAGATGGGCACCACCGCGAACCAGAAGAAGCTGTTCTTCAACCTGCGTAAGGCGAAGAGCAAGATTTCTGCCCTGGACGAAGGTGATCTTCGCCCCGACCAGGTCAAGCTGATCGCCACGCGTCTCGGCGTGACGGAACAGGACGTGATCGACATGAACCGCCGCCTCGGTGGCGACGCGTCGCTCAACGCACCGATCCGTGACGACGGCGAAGCCGGCGAATGGCAGGACTGGTTGGTCGATAACTCGCCCAATCAGGAAACCATCATGGCGGAGCACGAGGAGTTCGATCATCGCCGTCAGGCGCTGAACGGCGCCATCGGTGTCCTCAACCCGCGCGAACGGCGCATCTTCGAGGCGCGTCGCCTCGCCGATGAACCGATGACGCTGGAAGATCTCGCCTCGGAGTTCGGCGTCTCGCGCGAGCGTGTCCGTCAGATCGAAGTCCGTGCCTTCGAGAAGGTGCAGACCGCGGTCAAGGGCACCATCGCCAAGGCGGAAGCTGCCGCTCTGGAAGCTGCGCACTAACAGGCGCGGTTGATACGACAAATACGAAAGCCGGCGGAAACGCCGGCTTTTTTGTTGGGGTCAATTATCTGATCGGCTTCGCCAGCGCTTCTGTCCGGTCGCGCTCGGTCATGTCGATTACCGTTTCGACGGGTGCCGTCAGTTCATAGACATAGGACACGTCGGTGAAGTAGCGCTTCGCCGTACCACCCAGCGCTTCCGGCGCCACGCGATCGAGCAGCACCAGACCGAAATCGCTGTCCGGCCGCCGCGTTGCTTCGCTGGTGTTGAACTCTTCCCAGCGGAAGTTGAACAGCCCATCCGGCTCACTGCCCGTGATCTCCCAATGCGCAACGATATGCGGATGTTTACCCACCAGCGACAGGCCCTCGTCGGAATGCGAGGCCAGTTCGAAGAACAGCAGCGACAGGCTCTGCGCGGCGCGCGCGCTGACAACGATGTCCGGCCCTTCCAGTGCGATACGGTCGGCATGCGGGATCGCACGCGCCTCGAACAGACCCTTGAGCTGCACGCCCTGCCACTGGCTCTCGCTCAGCAGCGAGACTACATTCGACATCGCGTGAATACGGCCGATCAGGAGATCGCGCGCATTGTCCACGTCGGAGCCGTGGCGCAGCGTGCGCGTCACGATGGACTGGATCACCGCCAGGATGTTCTTCACGCGATGATTGAGCTCGTCGATGACGGCAGTCAGGCGACGTTCGAAGCCAATGCGTATCTCCACCTCGCGCCGCAGCCGCAGATTGGCGTAGGAGACATAGCCAAACAGCCCGCAAACAATGGCCGTCAGCGCCAGGCCAAACCCGCCGACGATGATCGCGGTGCGCTGCGCGCGCAGCTCGGTATTGACCTTCGGATAATAGCCCAGCGACCAGTCACGCCCGCCGAACGAAACCGTGCGCAGGACTGCCAGCGCAGGACCATTCGCCACCAGCGGGCGCGCCGTTACCCTGCCATCGTCATCGGCGACGATTTCGCCGTCAGCGACGCGCGGATCTTTCAGCGCCACCGAGAACAATGACATCTCGTCATTGGCCAGCATCAACGGCCCAAGTTCATAGGAGAACGACACGAAGCCGGCCGGCGCGGGATCGCCTTCGGGCACAACTGGCGTCACCAGTACCAATCCCAGCGGTCCATCGGGCTGCTGCAGCGGCGTGGGGCTGGAGGCGACCGGCTTGCCCTCGTTCACGGCGCGCACTAGCGTTGGACCTGTGACGGGAGAGAAATTCAGGGCGCGACCGGCGAAGCCTTCGGTGACGGAATTGCGCGGCTCCACATCCATCAGCACGTCGAGCGGCTGCCCCAGCGCCCTGGCATCGAGGCGATCGTCGTTGTAGCTGCGGATCGTAGGATTGCGGTAGCCGGCACTGGCCAGCTCCGCGCTGGCGGCCGCGAATTCGTTCGGCTGCAGGCGAGCGATCCAGGCGGCAATCGCGAAATCGGTCTTGAAGGCGTAGATCGAGGCCCGCAACGGCTGCAGCATATTGGCCTTCATGACCGTCGGCGCACGAAACAGCCCGGCTGCGACGCGCGCCAGCAGTTCGCGCTCGGTCAAACGCTCCTGCACCAGGCTGGCATGGATATCCACGGCCCGGCCCAGCGCGATATTCTCGATCGCCAGCTCCTGGTCATGCACGCGATAGGCCGCAAGGCCGGAGAGCAGAGCTCCGACCAGTGCCAGTAATGCGATGATGAAACCAAGCCGGACCACACGGATACTCGGGAAATTAGGACGTTGCTGCCGGGTCAGCGGCTCAGGAGTATGCCAATCATGCCGGAACAATTTGGTTCCAGCCCGATGGAAATTATTTCCGGACCGGACAAATCTTGAAAAACAGGCTTAACGCAATATCACACGACACATTAGCCGACGGGCATCGACCAGCCCGTCGTTATAGCCAACCCAATATGAACGCCTCAAGTCGAAGCCCGCTCGTGAGAACTACGGCAGAGGCCTTATTCACAAGTCTCAGGCGACCGCCTTGGCCTTAAGGCCGCCCTTGCTCTCAATGAATGAGATAATCCGGTCGAGACCTTCCTGCGTCTTCATATTGGTCATCACGAAGGGCCTGACCCCGCGCATCCGTTTGGCGTCGACGTCCATCTTCTCAAGCGAAGCCCCGACATAGGGCGCAAGGTCGATCTTGTTGATCACCAGCAGGTCCGAGCGCGTGATGCCCGGCCCCCCCTTGGAGGGGATCTTGTCGCCAGCCGCAACGTCGATAACGTAGATAGTGATATCGGCCAGTTCCGGCGAAAAGGTCGCCGCGAGGTTGTCGCCGCCGGATTCGATCAGCACCATGTCGAGATCGGGAAACTTGACGCGCATGTCGGCAACGGCGGCGAGGTTCATCGAGGCGTCCTCGCGGATCGCGGTATGCGGACAGCCGCCGGTTTCAACGCCAGCAATGCGATCCGCTGTCAGCGAGCCCGAGCGCACCAGATATTCGGCGTCCCACTTCGTGTAGATGTCATTGGTAATCGCCGCGATGTCGTAGCGCTCGCGCATGGTCTTGCACAGCAGGTCCATCAGCGCGGTCTTACCGGAGCCGACGGGACCGCCAATGCCGACGCGGAGCGGACCGTGAAAACTGGACATGTCAGGGGTACTTTCGGTTGAGGATAAAGCGACGACCCTCATCCTGAGGAGCGGCGGCTTCGCCGCGTCTCGAAGGATGCGCCAAACAACTCATGGTTCGAGACGCGCGCCAAACGGCCCGCTCCTCCAGCCTGAACGCGATTGCGTTCAGGCGACCATGAGGGGTCTGGTGTGTGATTTGAGCTGGAGCCATCATGACCTGAACAGCCGCGTATACTGCGTCTCGTGACGCATGCTGGCGATATCAGAGCGAAATGTCGCGCCGCCGAGATCGTCGAGGGATGCGGCCATAGCGCGATGGCCTGTGGTCACGACGACGGGCTCCAGCGCTGCAAGTACGCGCTGGCTGTCGGTCTGACCGAGCGGCACCAGCCGCGCGCCAGCGGAAATCCAGTTCGAGACCACCGCGTGGAAAAAACCATGCATGGTTGCCGACAGCGGAACGCCATGGGCAGCGCTCACAAGTCCGACGGCAACGGGATAGACAATCGGGCTGTCGCATATCGCGATCAGCCGCTCCATATCCTCATGCGACCAGGCATTGCGCGCGATCTCGATGAAGGCCTTGCCTTGCGTGGTGGTCTCCAGCTGACGTTCCCTTGATGGCACGAAGGCGCTGGCGAGTTCGGCAACCTCGCGCAATGCCTTGTCGTCGCCGTCAGATGCCGCGCGGTGCACATGAGCGAGAAACACGCCATCGCAAAACCCTGCGCCATCGGACAGCATCGCCGACAACCAGTCCTGCAGGCTGGCAGCATCGGTGATGTCGCCCGCTTCCACCGCCCATTCGATTCCGCTGGAATAGGAAAACGCGCCGACAGGAAAAGCCGGCGACAGCCAGGTCATCAGCCGGTACAGCGCAGCGCCTTCGTCGGCAGACAAGGCGAGAGAGTCGTTCAGCGAGCTAGTGTCCGCCGGTCTATTTGTGGTCATGAGCATGAGAGTGACGATGGTGGTCGTGCTTGCTGTCGTGATCATGGTGATGATCGTGATGATCGTGATCGTGACTGCAATGCTCGTCATGGACATGCTGGTCATGGCCATGACCGGCATGACCGTGCGCGTCATGGCTGTGGCCATGGTGGTCGTGCCCATGATCGTCGTGACTGTGTCCATGGTCGTGATGAGCATGATCATGATGACCGTGATGCCCATGTCCGGCCGGCTCATGCGCAGCGGCATAGGCGCCGCCTTCGGGATCGAACGGTGCCTCGATCTCGATCACCTTGGCGCCGAGGCCCTTCACCATCTCCTCGATGACATGGTCGCTGCGGATACGCAGCCCCTTGGCCATGATCTGCGTCGGCAGATGGCGGTTGCCGAGATGCCAGGCGAGCCGCACCAGATGGCCGGGATCGGTACCCCGGATTTCGATCAGCGGCTCCGGCGCTGCGACCACCTCGATCAGGCGGCCGTCTTCCAGCACCAAAGCGTCGCCGCCCCGCAGGGCGACGGCGTTTTCGAGATCGAGCAGGAATTCCAGTCCGCGCGTCCCCGTCATCGCCATGCGGCGACGATGACGATCGTCGAAATCGAGAACGACGGTATCTGCCGCCGCCTCTGTCCAGTTGTATTGGCCTTTGACCTCAGTCGCGCGGATCATGAACTCTCTCGTTTGGTTTAACGCACCACGACGTCAGCCGGGGTGATGATTTCGATCTTCGGAGGCGCGTTGAAGCATTTCACCGCGACGCGGCCGAAAGTCTTCATATGTTCCTGCGTCCGGTGCGGCACCAGCGCCTCGGCATTCTCCCATTGCTCGACGAACACCATGCGGGTCGGATCGGTGACGCTCTCGTGCAGATCATAGGCGATATTGCCCGCTTCCTTGCGGGTCTCGGCGATGCAAGCCTTGGCAGCTTCGATCAGTTCGGCACGGGCTTCGGGTTTCACGGACAAAGTGGCAACGACGTAGATCAAGGGGGAGTCCTCCCGGTTTGTTGTTGTGGCTAAGAATGCCGGGACGGACATTAGGGGGGAATGCGAGGGGGAGGAAGGGGGCTTTCTTCTCCCCCCAAGCAGCGCAGCTGCGCAGTGGGGAGGGTGGCGTTGCGAGCGAAGCGAACAACGTGACGGGTGGGGAGCAACACGGAACATCGCGCTTGTTGAAGCACCCCACCCCGGCCTAACCGCCGACCCTCCCCACTGCGCGCAGCTTCGCTGCGCTGGAGGGAGGGAGGGAGGGAGGGCCACCGAGCACCTCAATACATAAAGTACCTCTGCGCCATCGGCAGCACTTCCGCCGGCTCGCAGGTCAAAAGCTCGCCATCCGCCCTCACCTCATAGGTCTCCGAATCCACCTCGATCTTCGGCGTCGCGCCGTTATGGATCATGCTCTTCTTCGAGATGCCGTCGCGGACATTTTCCACCGCATAGAGCGACTTCTGGATGCCGAGCTTCTTGGCGAGACCGCCAGCCACCGCCGCCCCCGATGTGAACACCACCGACGACTGGGTCAGCGCGCGGCCGAAGGCGCCGAACATCGGCTGGTAGTGTACGGGCTGCGGCGTCGGGATCGATGCGTTGGGATCGCCCATCGGCGCCGCGACGATGGAGCCGCCCTTGATGACGAGATCCGGCTTGACGCCGAAGAACGCCGGCGACCACAGCACCAGATCCGCCATCTTGCCCTTCTCTACCGAGCCGATCAGCTTCGAGACGCCATGGGCGATGGCGGGGTTGATCGTGTATTTCGCGATGTAGCGCTTGACGCGGAAATTGTCGTTGTTGCCCTTGTCTTCCTTC
Source organism: Tardiphaga sp. 20_F10_N6_6 (assembly GCF_052076045.1). Classification (NCBI taxonomy): domain Bacteria; kingdom Pseudomonadati; phylum Pseudomonadota; class Alphaproteobacteria; order Hyphomicrobiales; family Nitrobacteraceae; genus Tardiphaga; species Tardiphaga sp. 20_F10_N6_6. The sequence goes on along the minus strand of NZ_CP197239.1, from coordinate 5,652,812 downwards.
AGCGAACCGCGCTGCTTCTTCATCTTGTCGGCGGTCTGCCACGTCCGGATGATGACTTCGCCGAGCCGGCCCATGGCCTGACTGTCCGAAGACATCATCGAGAGCGCGCCGAGATCGTGCAGGATGTCTTCGGCAGCGATCGTCTCCTTGCGGATGCGGCTTTCGGCAAACGCAAGATCTTCCGCAATCGACGGATCGAGATGGTGGCACACCATCAGCATGTCCAGATGCTCATCAATGGTGTTGCGGGTAAATGGCCGCGTCGGATTGGTCGACGACGGCAACACGTTCTTGAGGCCTGCGACCTTGATGATATCGGGCGCATGGCCACCGCCGGCACCTTCAGTGTGGAAGGCGTGGATGGTGCGACCCTTGAATGCCTTGATGGTGTCCTCGACGAAGCCGGACTCGTTCAGCGTGTCCGAGTGCAGCATCACCTGCACGTCGTAGTCGTCGGCGACGCTGAGGCAGTTGTCGATCGCGGCGGGCGTGGTGCCCCAGTCCTCGTGCAGCTTCAGTGCACAGGCACCGGCATTGATCATTTCCACCAGCGGCGCGGGCTTCGAGGCATTGCCCTTGCCGGAGATGCCGAGATTGACCGGGAACGCATCGAAGGACTGGATCATCCGCGCAATGTGCCACGGGCCGGGCGTGCAGGTCGTCGCGAAGGTGCCGTGCGACGGGCCGGTGCCGCCCCCGAGCATCGAGGTGACACCCGACATCAGCGCATGCTCGATCTGCTGCGGGCAGATGAAATGGATATGGCTGTCGAAGCCGCCGGCGGTGAGGATCTTGCCCTCGCCCGCGATGACATCGGTGCCCGGACCGACATTGATGGTCACGCCCGGCTGGATATCGGGATTGCCGGCCTTGCCGATGGCGTGGACCATGCCGCCCTTGAGTGCCACGTCGGCCTTCACGATCCCCCAGTGATCGACGATCAGCACGTTGGTAATGACGGTATCGACCGCGCCCTGCGCGCGTGTCGCCTGCGACTGCCCCATGCCGTCGCGGATCACCTTGCCGCCGCCGAACTTCACCTCCTCGCCATAGATGGTGAAGTCCTTCTCCACCTCGATGATCAGATCCGTATCGGCGAGCCGCACGCGGTCGCCGGTGGTCGGGCCGAACATGTCGGCATAGACGGAGCGTTTGATTTTCACGGGCATGAGATCAGGCCTTCCCAACGGTGGAAGATGAGGAGAGTGGATTCGAACGCAGCGATGCCGCCGGGAACGCAAACATCCCGATCAGTGTGCAGCCTGCGCCTTCGTTCATTGACGGCGTCGCCCGCCACCTCCATAGCTTCGCGCACCCCAACAAGGCGCGCGGCGTCGGGATCTGAGACGGAGACCGATATCGTGAGATGGAAGAACGTCTATCCATTTGCTGCGGCGTGCCTGCTGTTCGCGCTGACGTTCTGGCTATACATGACCCGCGTCATGTGGCTCGGATTTCCGGATGGCTTCATCGCCGAACTGGACGCTGCCGAAGCGATCCTCGTCACCTGGTTCAACTGGTTCAGCATCGCTCTGGGCATCTGGTTCGTGATCCTTGGCATCCGATCGTTCCGTGACGATGTCGGACGTTGGTCATTGTACAGCTGTCTTCTGTTCGTCTCGGTCGTCCTGATATCGCTGGCCATCGATCGATATTTCCGCTCGTTCATGATGGATAGCGCTGGCGGCTAGACGTTCACAGCTTCCCCATCACATCGCCGCGGAAGCCGTAAACCGTGCGCTTGCCGGCGAGTTCCACCAGTTGCACGTCGCGGGTCTGGCCGGGCTCGAAGCGGACCGCCGTGCCGGCGGCGATGTCGAGGCGCATGCCGCGGGCCTTCTTGCGATCGAATTTCAGCGCCGGGTTGGTCTCGAAGAAATGATAGTGCGAGCCGATCTGGATCGGCCGGTCGCCGGAATTCGCTACAGTCAATGTCACGGTCTTGCGGCCGGCATTGAGCTCGATCTCGCCGTCCTGGATGAAGAGTTCGCCGGGGATCATGTGACCTCTCGATTTTCTCGGTGTCATGGCCGGGCTTGACCCGGCCGTCCACGCCTTAGGCGCTGAAGATGGATGCCCGGGTCAAGCCCGGGCATGACGGAGTTTGAACTAGCGGATCGGTTCGTGCACCGTGACGAGCTTCGTCCCGTCGGGGAATGTCGCTTCCACCTGAATGTCGTGGATCATCTCGGCGATCCCATCCATGCATTGCGCGCGGGTGATGACCTCGGCGCCGGATTTCATCAGCTCGGCAACGGTGCGGCCGTCGCGCGCGCCCTCGACGATGAAATCGGAGATGATGGCGATGGCTTCGGGATGGTTGAGCTTGACGCCGCGTTCCAGCCGGCGGCGCGCCACGATGGCGGCCATCGAGATCAGGAGCTTGTCTTTTTCGCGGGGAGACAGGTTCATTGCAGGTCTCTGAATAAGTTTAGTTGAGCCACATGCGCGGCAGCATCGCGCCCGATCGCCCGAGCACCGCCATCATGTCGGCGCGCAGCTTGGACGCATCTTGTGCACAGAAGCGGGCCATTGCAAAGCCGTTCCAGCAGGAGATACCAACTTCACCGCCAGCGCCATCCGTGGCTTCGCGTAGCCGCTCAATGAGTGCTTCATCGCCGGGCACGATCAGCGCCGTGCCGATGGCCACCGCGCCATTGCCGATTGCCGGTCTGGCCAGTTTCGCGGCGATATCGCCATCCAGCCGCACGTTTTCCGCGAACACCAGCCTGCCACCGCGACGCAGGCGCCAGCGGTCGACGAAAGACCCCGTCTGCATCACCTCACCCATGGCCGCACGACCGAACACCACGATCTCGCAAAGCAAAAGCGTCGCGCGATCGGCCAGATCGATATCGATGCGCCTGATAGTGCGGGCCTGATCGAACAGGATGGTTTCCTGCGGCAGCCAGGACAGATGCGCGCCGGCCTCGGCCTTCAGCGCAATGTTGATCTCGGCCGCGGGACCATGGGAGCGATAGATCTTCTCGGCGGCCGCAGTGGACATGGTCAGGCGCGTGCCCTCGCCGGCCGCGATATCGATATCGAAACGGTCGCCGCCGGCCGCACCGCCGGCGGTGTTGACGAACATCGCCGACAAGCCGTGATCTTCGGGGGACGGGAAACGCACGCGCAGCGAGCCGGATTCATGGAGCTGGCGGCGGCGAGTCTTGCCCTCCACCAGATGCACGTCAAACTTGACCGCACCGCGGGCACGGTTGGCCGCAAAAATCGCCGAGGACGATGAGATCGCCGATGACGACAGCGTGGTGTTGTCAGCCTGCATGCGCTCCCCGGCTTTGAACCCGGCCCTACAGCGCCATCTGGCGGCTGATCTCGGCGGGATCGAGCGTACTGCGGTCGCAGGTGTATTTCACCGCGCCGCGATCCATCACGGCGAAGTTGTCGCCGAGTTCGCAGGCAAAGTCGAGATACTGCTCCACCAGGACGATGGCGATATTGCCGAGGGAGCGCAGATAGGAAATCGCGCGGCCGATATCCTTGATGATCGAGGGCTGGATGCCTTCGGTCGGCTCATCCAGCAGCAGGAGTTTCGGCCGCATCACCAGCGCACGGCCGATGGCCAGCTGCTGCTGCTGGCCGCCGGAGAGATCGCCGCCGCGCCGCCCCAGCATCGAATTCAGCACCGGAAACAGCGAGAACACGTCATCGGGAATATTGCGGTCGGCGCGCTTCAGCGGCGCGTAGCCGGTCTTGAGGTTTTCTTCCACTGTGAGCAGCGGAAAGATCTCGCGGCCCTGCGGCACGAAGGAAATGCCGCGCCGCGCCCGCTCGAACGGCTTCAGCGTCGAGATATCCTGACCGTCAAACGTGATCGAACCTGACGAGATCGCCTGCTGGCCAACCATCGCGCGCAGCAGCGAGGTCTTGCCGACGCCGTTGCGGCCAAGCACGCAGGTGACCTTGCCGGGCTTCGCCGAAACGGTGACGCCACGCAGCGCCTGCGCTGCACCGTAATAGAGGCTGATGTTATCGACCTTCAGCATATCTCACCTTCCCAGATACACTTCGACCACGCGGTCATTGGTCGACACCTGATCGATTGTGCCTTCGGCCAGCACGGTGCCTTCGTGCAGACACGTCACCTTGACGCCGAGTTCGCGGACGAAGGTCATGTCGTGTTCGACCACCATCACGGTCTTGTTGTCGCGGTTGATCGCCTTCAGCAGTTCGGCGGTCTGATGCGTTTCCACATCGGTCATGCCGGCCACCGGCTCGTCCACCAGCAGCAGCTTCGGATCCTGCGCCAGCAGCATGCCGATTTCGAGCCACTGCTTCTGGCCGTGGGAGAGATTGCCGGCGAGCCGATCGCGCGAGTCCGTGAGGCGAATGGTCTCAAGCACCTTGTCGATGCGCTCTGCCTCGCCCCGGCTGCCGCGCCAGAACAGCGTGCCGCGCACGCTGTGATCGACGTTCAGCGCCAGCAAAAGATTGTCATAGATAGTCTGACTCTCAAACACCGTCGGCTTCTGGAATTTACGACCGATGCCGAGCTCGGCGATCTTGGTCTCATCCAGCAGCGTCAGGTCGTGAATGCCGTCGAAATAGACGTCGCCCTCGTCCGGTTTGGTCTTGCCGGTGATGATGTCCATCATCGTGGTCTTGCCGGCGCCGTTGGGGCCGATGATGGCGCGCATCTCGCCGGGCGCCAGCACCATCGACAGATTGTTGATGGCATGGAAGCCATCGAACGACACATGAACGCCGTCGAGATAGAGCTGTGCGGAGGTGATGCGCTTCTGCCGGGCTTCCGCCTCGCGTGCCGCGACCACTGGATCAATGATAGCGGGCGCGTGAGACGGCGGCGTTGCCGGGGCTGGCATTTCAATCACGGTCATCACGCCTTCTCCGCCAGATGGGGTTTGGTGACGCCATCTTCCGCTGCGGCGCTATCGGCATTCGCGCTATTGCTGGCTTTGCGACTTTCCGACCATGCATTGAAGGTGCCGATGATGCCCTTGGGCAGCAGCAACGTCACGAGAATGAACAGCGCGCCGAGCATGAACAGCCAGTAGGGAGCAAGGGCGCCCGATGTGAACACCGTCTTGGCGTAGTTGACCACGACCGCGCCGAGCGCCGCACCGACCAGCGTGCCACGGCCACCGACCGCGACCCAGATGACTGCTTCAATCGAGTTCGCCGGGGCGAATTCACCGGGATTGATGATACCCACCTGCGGCACATAGAGCGCACCCGCAACGCCCGCCATGCAGGCCGACAGCGTGAACACAAACAGTTTGTAGGATTCGACACGGTAGCCCAAGAATCTTGTGCGGGATTCCGCATCGCGTATGGCGATCAGCACCTTGCCGAGCTTCGAGGTGACGATGGCGCGGCAGACGAGGAAGCCGACGATCAACGCCAGACAGCTCAGCGCGAACAGCGCCGCACGGGTGCCGTCGGCCTGCACGTTGAATCCAAGGATGTCCTTGAAATCGGTCAGGCCGTTATTGCCGCCGAAGCCGAAATCATTGCGGAAGAAGGCCAGTAGCAGCGCATAGGTCATCGCCTGGGTAATGATCGACAGATACACGCCAGACACGCGGGAGCGGAAGGTGAGCCAGCCGAACACGAAAGCCAGGATGCCCGGCGCGATCAGCACCATCGCAGCGGCGAACCAGAACATGTCGAAGCCGTACCAGTACCACGGCAGCGCCTTGTAATTCAGGAACACCATGAAGTCCGGCAGGATCGGATTGCCATAGACGCCGCGCGAACCGATCTGGCGCATCAGATACATGCCCATGGCGTAACCGCCGAGCGCGAAGAACGCACCGTGACCGAGCGAGAGAATGCCGCAATAGCCCCAGATCAGATCGATCGAGAGCGCGAGAATGGCGTAGCAGACATATTTGCCGAACAGCGCCATCAGATAGGTCGGCACCTGCAGCGGCGAGTCCGCCGGCAGCAACAGGTTCGACAGCGGAATGAGAATGCCGACCGCGGCGACAATCAGCAGGAAGATCGTGGCGCTGCGGTCCAGCGTTCGGGTGAGGAAATGCGGCGTCATGCTTCGATCGCCCTGCCCTTGAGCGCGAACAGACCGCGCGGCCGTTTCTGAATGAACAGGATGATCAGCACCAGGATGGCAATCTTGCCAAGCACGGCGCCGGCGACCGGCTCCAGGAACTTGTTGGCGATGCCGAGCGAGAACGCACCGACCAGCGTGCCCCACAGATTCCCGACGCCGCCGAACACCACGACCATGAAACTGTCGATAATGTAGCTCTGGCCGAGATTGGGCGAGACGTTGTCGATTTGGGAGAGCGCCACGCCGGCAATGCCCGCAATGCCGGAGCCGAGACCGAAGGTCAGCGCATCCACGCGCGAGGTTGCGATGCCCATGGACGCGGCCATGCGGCGATTCTGGGTGACGGCGCGCATCTCGAGTCCGATCGAGGTGTAGCGCAGCATCGCCAGCAGGATCGCAAACACGGCAAGCGTGAAGCACAGGATCCAGAGCCGGTTGTAGGTGATCGTGAGCTGACCCAGCTCGAATGCGCCGGACATCCATGAGGGATTGCCGACCTCGCGATTGGTCGGGCCAAACATGGTGCGCACCGCCTGCTGCAGCACCAGCGACAGACCCCAGGTCGCCAGCAGCGTTTCCAGCGGACGGCCATAGAGGAAGCGGATAATGGTGCGCTCGATGACGATACCGAGCAGACCAGCGACGATGAAGGCCAGCGGCACGGCCATCAGCAGCGAGTAGTCGAACAGGCCGGGATAGCTGGTGCGGATCACGTCCTGCACCACGAAGGTGACATAGGCACCGATCATCACCATCTCGCCATGCGCCATGTTGATGACGCCCATCACGCCGAAGGTGATGGCGAGGCCAATGGCAGCGAGCAAGAGAACCGAGCCGAGCGACAGGCCGTACCAGGCGTTCTGGCCGATCGACCACAGCGTCTGCCGGCTGTTGATGGCGGTGACAGCGCTGGCCGCGCTGCGCGCGACACCAACGGTCTGATCGGCCGGCAGACTGGTGAGCAGCGCCAGCGCGTCCTGATCGCCGCGCCCCTTGATAATCGCAATGGATTCGATCTTCTCAGCCTCGGTCGCATCTTCCTTGTAGAGCAGGATCGCAGCACGGGCCTCGGTGAAGGCCTGTTTGGCGACCTTGTTGGTTTCTTTCTCCAGCGCGGTCTCGATCACCGGCAGCATCGCGGTCTCGTGGCTCTTGAACACCGACTGCGCCGAGGTGATGCGCTTGGCGGGATCCGGCGACATCAGCGTGAGTCCGCCCAGTGCAGATTCGATATTGCGGCGCAGGCGGTTGTTGAGGCGCACCGCGGCGGCGCTGGCCGGCACTTCTGCGACGGCTTCACCGGTCGCAGCATCGGTGACCTTGCCGTCGGTGCCAGTGAGATAAACCTTCTTGCTGTCGGGATCGGCGGAGAGGCGGCCTTCCTGCAGCGCGGTGATCACAGCGAAAGCCTGCGGATTGCCGGAGGTGGCAATGATGCCCACGGCTTCGTCGCTGTCGGAGAAATCATCATTGGCGAATTTGGCGACGGCATCCTCGAAAGGACCCGCAAAGGCCGGAATGGCGGCGGCGACGATCAGCAGAAATGCAACAGCGATCGCGCGGAAACGATAAAGGAGATCAGTCACTGGAAAACCCCGGCCGAAGAAAAAAGAGAAGGCGACGGATTCACCGCCTTCTCCAGTTTTGGGAGTCTCGTGTCAGAAGAGTCTCGGGAGGATCATCATTGCGGGCGGAAAATGCCCGCAATGATGGAGAACACAGAACCTCAGAGCGAGATCAGGAACCCTGACCGCCGCACTTGTTGGTCTTGGTGTTGAAGTTGCCGCACTTCTTGCCAACCCAGTCGCCAATCAGGTCCTTGGAGCCGTCGAGCTCCTTCGACCATGCATCGCCAGCCACCAGCGCCGGGGTCTTCCAGACCACGTCGAACTGGCCATTGGCTTTGATTTCGCCAATGAACACCGGCTTGGTGATGTGGTGGTTCGGCAGCATCTTGGAGGTACCGCCGGTCAGGTTCTTGGCTTCGATGCCGGGCAGAGCGTCGATGACCTTGTCGGCTTCGATCGACTTGGCCTTCTCGACCGCCTTCACCCACATGTTGAAGCCGATCACGGTGGCTTCCATCGGGTCGTTGGTCACGCGCTTCGGATTCTTGGTGAAGGCCTGCCATTCCTTGATGAACTTCTCGTTCTCAGGGCTCTTGATCGACTGGAAGTAGTTCCAGGCCGCGAGATGGCCGAGCAGCGGCTTGGTGTCGATGCCGGCGAGTTCTTCTTCACCCACCGAGAACGCAACCACCGGAATGTCGGTCGCCTTGATGCCCTGGTTGCCGAGTTCCTTGTAGAACGGAACGTTGGCATCGCCGTTGATGGTCGAGACCACGGCGGTCTTCTTGCCGGCCGAGCCGAACTTCTTGATGTCGGCCACGATCGTCTGCCAGTCACTATGACCAAACGGCGTGTAGTTGATCATGATGTCTTCCTGCTTGACGCCCTTCGACTTCAAGTAGGCTTCCAGAATCTTGTTGGTGGTGCGCGGATAGACGTAGTCGGTGCCGGCCAGCACCCAGCGCTTCACCTTCTCGTCCTTCATCAGGTAGTCGACAGCCGGGATCGCCTGCTGGTTCGGAGCAGCACCCGTGTAGAACACGTTACGCTCGGACTCTTCGCCCTCGTACTGCACGGGATAGAACAGGATGTTGTTCAGTTCTTTGAACACCGGGAGAACCGACTTGCGCGACACCGAGGTCCAGCAGCCGAACACGACGGCAACCTTGTCCTTGGTGATCAGCTCGCGCGCCTTTTCGGCGAACAGCGGCCAGTTTGAAGCTGGATCGACCACCACGGCTTCGAGCTTCTTGCCGTTCACGCCGCCCTTCTTGTTCTGCTGATCGATCATGAACAGCACGGTGTCTTTCAACGTGGTCTCGGAAATCGCCATGGTGCCCGACAGCGAGTGCAGAACGCCGACCTTGATGGTGTCGTCTGCGGCTTTGGCCGGCGAAAATGCCGACAGGCCCAGAGCCAGACCCGTTGCCGCGGCCATCAGGCTGCGACGCGAGATCGGCTTGGCTATTGCGTGAGTCAAATTGGTAATCATGTGCGGTCTCTCCCTGACGCAGACGAAATCAATGCGGAACGGCCCCACGGCCGGCGCGTTAAGGAGATCGCAAGAAGTGTGCCAGCCCTCTAACACACGTTAAGCTATTGGGATTGTTCGCATGTTTCCGATTTTCGGAAAGCGCTGAGGTTTTCTTGTTTATTTCTTGTGCAGAAAAATTGATCATGCACACGGCAAACAGCTTAAATAATCGCCAAAAATTGCCTCATGTCTAAATTTCATGCAGCGGTATTTTGTCGCTGCTGTTAACCCTCTCGCCGATTGACCTTGAATCCGCCGCCTTGCTGTTCCATATCAATCGAACGACCTAGAGAATCATCAGGTCCTTGCGAGCCGCGTGTTCTGATCCCGTCTTTACTCTGATCTCCTCAGGGCAGTTCGACGGTTTCTGGCTTGCCCCTTCAGCTAACCAGAACTGACGCCCCAAACACGCGGGTGTCCCAGACACACTCGCGCGCTCCCTGGCCCCATGGTCTTTGAATCATGGCCGGGCGCCTGCTTTCACTTTGGAAAGATTAATCTTTTGACCACCTTTCAGGAATTCGGCCTCGCCGATCCCATCACCCGTGCGCTTAAAGAAGAAAACTACACCACTCCGACCCCGATCCAGGCCCAGACCATCCCGATTGCCATCACCGGCAAGGACGTGATCGGCATCGCCCAGACCGGCACCGGCAAGACCGCTTCCTTCGCGCTTCCTATCCTTCACCGCCTGCTCGAGAACCGCATCAAGCCGCAGCCGAAGACCTGCCGCGTGCTGGTGCTGAGCCCGACCCGCGAACTCTCCGGCCAGATCCTCGACAGTTTCAATGCCTATGGGCGCCATATGCACCTCGCATCGGCGCTGGCCATTGGCGGCGTGCCGATGGGCCGTCAGGTCCGCTCGCTGATGCAGGGCGTCGACGTCCTCGTCGCCACCCCGGGCCGCCTGCTCGACCTCGTGCAGAGCAACGGCCTCAAGCTCAACATGGTTGAGTTCCTGGTGCTCGACGAAGCCGACCGCATGCTCGACATGGGCTTCATCAACGACATCCGCAAAGTCGTCGCCAAGCTCCCTATCAAGCGCCAGACGCTGTTCTTCTCGGCCACCATGCCGAAGGACATCGCCGATCTTGCCGAAGCAATGCTCAAGGATCCCGCCCGCGTCGCGGTGACCCCGGTCGCCTCCACCGTGGAGCGCATCAGCCAGCGGATCATGCTGGTCGATCACTCCGCCAAGCCGACGATCCTCGCCCAGATCCTCAAGACCGAGACGGTTGACCGCGCACTGGTGTTCACCCGCACCAAGCACGGCGCCGACAAGGTCGTGAAGGGGCTCGAGCGCGCCGGCATCGCCGCCGCCGCGATCCACGGCAACAAGTCGCAGAACCACCGCGAGCGCACGCTGGCCCAGTTCCGCACCGGCGAAATCCGCACCCTGGTGGCCACCGACATCGCCGCCCGCGGCATCGACGTCGACGGCATCACCCATGTGGTAAACTTCGACCTGCCGAATATTCCGGAAACCTATGTCCACCGAATCGGCCGTACGGCCCGTGCCGGACGCGAAGGCATCGCAATCTCGCTTTGCGCGGGCGAGGAAATGGCGTATCTGCGCGATATTGAAAAGCTGATCCGCATTTCGCTTCCGAAGGAAGACCGCCGCACCCCAGGCCGCAACGACGTGGGGCCGTCGCCTTCCCAGAACCGTGGCGGTCAGCGCAACGGTCGCTCCGCCCCGCACGCACCACGCAGCAATGACGGAGCGCCCGGCAAGAACGCGCGCAATCGTCGTCGTCCTCATGGCGGCAACGGCGGCGCATCGCAGCCGAACCGCGATCATGGTCGGAACGAGAATGCGAGACACGAGAATGCACGGCATGAGCCGATCTCACGTCCGGCCAACCAGGCTGGAACTGCGACCAAAGAAGGGATGCAGGGCGTTGCCTTCCTGCACCGCGAAAGCCGACCGAATACAACCCCGAACCGCACCCAGCGGCCACGCTAACAGCCGATCGATCTGGAGCTAACAATGGCCAAAGAAGAGCTGATCCAGTTCGAAGGACTGGTGACCGAAATCCTCCCCGATGCACGCTATCGCGTGCAATTGGACGCAGGACACGAAATCGTCGCCTACACCGCCGGCAAGATGAAGAAGAACCGCATCAAGACGCTGGCCGGCGATCGCGTGACCATCGAGATGTCGCCCTACGATCTCGAAAAGGGTCGTCTGATTTTCCGCCACAAGGACGAGCGTCCCGGCGGTCCTCCGCGTGGCGCACCGCCGCGCGGTCAGTTCCGTCGCCGCTAAGCGCATCCAGCGTTAAACTGTCGACAGTTTAAATCGCAATGACAACCCATCCGCGCATCGGATCACTCGCGATGCGCGGATGGGTAAGCGTTCCTGACCGTTCGTGCGCAATCAAAAAATCGTGCGCGTCAGGATTGTTTTGAGGGGGCGCTTCCCCTAATATGAGTTAATCGATTTTCGGCCGGACGACATTATCTATCCCCCGGTGCAGCCGGTCTAGACTGACGACCCTTCCAAAAATTCGATGTCACCAGCCCACATCTGTTGCGTGGGCTACACTATATCTTTGAGAAGGGACTACCCCCATGAGCATGGGAACAGTGAAGTGGTTTAACGCGACCAAGGGCTTCGGCTTCATTCAGCCGGACGATGGTGGCAACGACGTGTTCGTTCACATCAGCGCCGTTGAGCGTGCCGGTCTCGGCACCCTGCGTGAAGGCCAGAAGATCAGCTACGAAATCGTTGCTGACCGTCGTTCCGGCAAGTCGTCGGCCGACAATCTCCGCGCCGCAGGCTAAACGATCATTCGCAAGCTTGATGCTTGCGAATTGATCGACTGAATACGAAAAGGCCGCGCTCTTGAGCGCGGCCTTTTTGCTGAAGCATGATCCGAGAAAGTGGACCGACGATCGTTCGCTGCAACTACAAATACGCAGCGCATGATCGCAAGTTACGGCGTGCAGCTCGTCACCATCACGACGCAGGACGTTTGCCGCGGCCGCGTGTACATCGCATCGGACAGCGTGAGCCCGCCCTTCGGCACGACCCAGCCGATTGTCGGCACGTAGGTATAGTTAGCCTCGCCAAGGATCAGATACTGGTTTGCCACATAGTTTCCGTTGGCGTCCTTGACGATCAGATTGGTGGGAACCGATACGACCGTGCCCACGTCCTTCTTTTGGTCGCCGCGACTCCACACAACTTTGGCGGTCTTGCTCGATGGATCGATATAGACTTGGCTGATGGTCGCCTTGAGCTGCGTCTTGTCATAAGGTGTCAGCATCGCATCGGCGATGATGAAGAAGTTCGAGACATCGGTTTCCGCCAGCGTCGTGTAGCGTGACGCCAGGTCGGCCATCCCCTGTGAGATCTGACTGACCTTGCGATCGACGGCAAAACCGTTGGAAACATCCAACATGCCGAAGAACATCAGGAACATCAGCGGCATGATCATCGCGAACTCGACCGCGGATACGCCTCTCGTATCGTCTCGCAACAGCAAGGCCCGTCGCCAGGCTGCCAGTGCTGCCATCCGCACGTGCATTGTCCCGATCCCTGCCATCACTGCGGCCCGGTCGCCGCTGTCGCGGCCAGCAGGCGCTTGCTGCTCGTCGTTCCACGGCTGATATTGGCGATGTTGTAGCCGAGGCCAGTCACATAAAGCGGCCACTGATAGAAGCCGCGCACGACCACCGTCTTGCTGGTCGGACAGGCCGGCGGCTGGTAGACAAGATTCGTCGACACATAGTTGCCGCTGGCGTCGATCGGATCCGAAATCGTGATCGCTGTGCCGGGATCGTACGAGCGCACATCGATGTCGATCTTGGTGCAATCCATCAGTGTCGATGCGCGCGCGCAGATCGACGTCTTGAAATCGACGGCTGTAGCTGCAGCGGAACACGTATAGACCGACCGCGCGGCATCCTGGACGCCGGTTTCAAGGACCTGCCCCGCCAGAAACACCATGCCGGTTTCCATGATGGCAAAAATCAGCGCGAAGAAGATCGGCGCGATCATCGCGAATTCGACCGCGGCCGAGCCGCTGCTGTTATGGCCGAAGCGGCGCAGGCGCCCGGCGAGCGTCGCCATCGAAATCAGCGGTAGCAGCATCTGCAAGTGCCTCGGTGATAGGAAATAACTACCGCCAAGATGTATCGGAAACAGATTGTTGAAGTGTTTCGCCGGATCGAGACAAGATGGCTCGCTGCGTTAACCCGCCATTAACCATGTGGCAGGACGCTTGCGATGGTGTCCGGCGGGATTGGTCTGACCGACGAAAAGTGGTGGCTTAGTTGCTCCTCGCCCCTATCGTCGCGGCCTGACTGCCGATGGCGCCGGCCTGATCCATCGTCGACTTGAAGAAGGTTTCCCCGTCACCCAGCGTCAAACGCCGCTCGCAATTCGCCGCGCAGCTATAGGTCTCCCGGCTCATACCGCGATAGACCGTCACGACCTTGTCGGTCGGCCCTTCCACCTGAATAACGCGGTCCATCAGCACGGAGCCCTGGCGATCAATGGCAATCACATTGGTGGCGCCATAGCTCTTGCCGGTGATGACAACCATGCCGCCGGCCTGCAGCGTCACATCGGCGATCAAGGGGTTGCCGACCACGATGGTCGCGATCTTCTCGGGAAATTTGACGAGCCTGGCCTGATCGACGCTGACTGCGATCAGATCATTCGCAGGAGCCGCAAAACCGCCCACCGGCAACAGCATGGTCCCTGCCGCCAGAGCACGGGCCACAAACACCGCGCGCATCCGCGCGCGCTTCGACTGAAACGACATCCTGTACTCCGGGACGATACAAGCCGACAAAAGCAGATACGCAGCGGTGCCGGCGCCCGACATGGCAAATGTGCCGTTAATTGATGAAGGAACTGGAAACGGCGGTGGCAGGGTGCATGATGGACGCTGTCCCGGCTTAGGAAGCCTGGATTGACTGGCATTCCGGGGCACTCGAAGGCGGCGAGGCCACTGCAGTGAGAACCTCAACCACTCCACCTGGAGCGGCGGGGAATCTCGACATGTTCAGCGCAAAACAGATCGGGATTCCGGGTTCGCGCACGTAAAGATGCGCGCACGCCCCGGAATGACAGTGTGGGGCGGCAAGACAGCGCCCAAACATTTTTTCCTATCTCCCGTTGACACCATCTCCGTCAGGTTTATATTCCCCATTGTCCTGCCCCACCGAGAGGGGCGATCGCGATCGTCACGTTCGCGGGGTGGGATGCGGTGGACGCCGGAGATGCGGCGTCACGCGGTTCACGGGTGACGTCTGTCTTCGGGCAGGACGGATCTGCGCCAGCACTGCCACTGGCAAGGAGACGGCTGGCCTTGGGATGGAAAGAGCCCTGGACAGTGTGACGGACGACCAAATCAAAACGCGTTCGGCTTACTCGCTTGAGGCTCCCTTCCCATCGCCTTGGGACTTTAATTCGGTGATCGGATCGTTCGCTGAGGCAAAGTGCAAGCAACCGAAAAAACACCGCAGGCGGAACGCTGGGCAATCGCTCGGCGCCTCCGAAAGTCCTGATGCACTCTAACCCTGCGGAAGACCGCATCGCATCAGGCCCAAGGGTGCAACGGGCACCCGGCGTTCCGCACGCCCTCTCACAGGGGCAGGGAATGCAAGAGACGACGGCGCCCCCGCGCCGCAAATAATGGGGGCGATGACGCATGTCTTCAGAGCAGTGGCTGTTTGACAGTTGAATCTGCGATGGCGCGTAGGCGCCAGAGGAATCCCTCCCTCAGCGCGGCTACGCCGCTTGGGGGAGGAGCAGGAAGAGCGTGCTACTGCTTGAACGGATAGGCCAGTTGCCCGGTGAATTCGGTCGGCAAAGGCTCGCCGTCGACACCGTAATTATCCGGCAGTTCACCCTTCGGCATGCGGAAGGTCCCGAACATGATGTCCCAGATCGGAAACGTGCCTGCGAAATTGGTGTTGCCGCCGCGCTCCAGCGACGTGTGGTGCCAGCGGTGGAACACCGGCGTCGCCAGCACATATTTAAACGGCCCGAGGGTCCAGTTCAGATTGGCGTGCACGAAAGCCGAGTGGAAGGTCGTGAACGGTCCGACCCACAGCATGATGTTCGGCGAGATACCGGCCATCAATAGCAACACGTCGACCGCGACGGTGCCGAGAAACAGGTTGACCGGATGAAACCGTGCAGCGGAGATCCAGTCGATCTCTTCCGACGAATGATGGATGGCGTGGTACTTCCAGAAGCCGCCGCCGTGATACATCCGGTGCAGCCAGTAGAGCATGAAGTCGGACACCACGAGAAAGAAGATCCCCTGTACCCAGAGCGGCATCTGCGCCAGCGGCCCGTGGCCGTTGTCGTAGAAGGCAATCAGTTCATCGGCATCGTGAATATTGAAGACGACGGCAGCGCCGACCACGAGGAGTCCGATCCGCACGACGCGGGTGATCAGCGGCACGAAGAACCAGTAGACCACGTCGGTCACGATCTCCGTCTTGCGCCACCAGTGCTTGCCGGGATTGCAGGCCCAGAAATGCGTCAGCACCGTAAAGACCACCGCAACAACCAGCGTGATCGGCACCACCTTCATGATGGTCTCGCCGAACATGTTCAGGACTTCCATGGGGAGTATAGTCATCGCGACCTCGTAGGCTCCGGAGGCCAAGAGTTACCGCGGTATGCTTAAGGAGCGATGAAGCGAAAAGGACACGCCTGGTGTCATCACACCCAAGTCATTCTAAAATCGCCTTAAGTAGGTATTTACCGTGCAAAAGAAGAGACAAATGCGACCGACTTTCATCAATCGAATTAACCGCACTGCAATTCCCCACTCCTAGTGTTCCCTCATGGTCACGGTGCTGAGAACGCCGGGGAGACCAGGCATCACGATCGACAGCCACGTGCACATATGGAGTTTTGTATTATGAAGAACCTCGTTTCGCGTTTCATGAAGGATGAGTCCGGCGCCACCGCTATCGAATACGGCCTGATTGCTGCCGGCATCTCGCTGGCCATCATCGCGGTCGTTAACGGCCTCGGCTCGAACCTGAACGGCAAGTTCACCTCGATCAACGGCTCGCTCAAGTAAGCGACTGTTACGAGTGCATCAAAGGCTCCGGTGTCCGGAGCCTTTTTTGTTTCGGAATGCTGCTGAGCCGTCGTCGTCAAAAGTGTAATGCGTATGAGACACCCCGACATTCCCCGCTCCGTCCTGCAGGGACTTCAGATCTCGCTCCGCGACCCCGCCGGCCTGGTCTGCGCCGCATTGATTCTCGCGCTGGTCGCCGTCGCGATTCGGATCGCCAGCGTTTGGTAAATTCTTTCTTGTTGTCCGATTGTTCATTTCTGCTGGCTAGGTTTTCCGTCGTCGCCGTAACGGGCCCTTGAAGCCATGATCCTCGATTTGACGCGCCTCCTGCTGTTCCCGGGCCTGATGGCCTATGCGGCGATCAGCGACCTTTTCACGATGACTATTTCGAACCGTATCTCGCTGCTGCTGGTGGCGGGCTTCGCCGTGCTGGCGATGTTCGGCGGGATGGGTCTTCACGATGCGCTGTCGCATCTCGGCGCGGGGGCGACCGTGCTGGTAGTCGCTTTCGCCTGTTTTGCGTTCGGCTGGATCGGCGGCGGCGATGCCAAGCTCGCCGCAGCTGCGGGACTGTGGTTCGGCTTCGACCATCTCCTGAACTACCTCGTTTACGCCTCGCTGTTCGGCGGCGCGCTCACGTTGCTGCTGCTCCAGTTCCGGCAGTGGCCGCTGCCCTATGCGCTCGGCGGCCAGGCCTGGCTGATGCGTCTGCATCACAAGGAAACCGGCATCCCTTACGGTATTGCCCTCGCCCTCGGCGCACTGCTCGTTTACCCCGACACCGGATGGGTGAAGACGATCGACCTGGCGCGTCTCGCGCTTCACTAAGATCGGAACTTTCTATTAACGCGATTTAGATACCGCTCATTAACCATGCTTTGACGAATAACTGGTCAACTCCCGTTACAGCGGCGGCAGCGTCGCGGCGTAATGTGGAAAGTTGAAGCGTATGAATACCGCACGCATTGTGGTCCTCGCCATTGCACTCGGCGCTGGCAGTGTGGCGCTATATCTTGCGAGCACATCGGACGCACCGCCGCCCCCTCAGGTCGCCGAAGCCCCGACAACTGACGTTCTCGTTGCCAAGGCCGATATCGCGCTCGGTCAGGCGCTCGGTCCCGATGATGTCCAGTGGCAGTCCTGGCCCGCATCAGCGGCGAGCACCAATGTCATCAGCCGTAACAGCCGCCCGGACGCAGCGACGCAAATCGCCGGCTCCATCGCGCGTTCGGCCTTCATTGCCGGCGAACCGATCCGCGAACCGAAACTGGTGCGCGCCAATGGCGCTGGCTTCATGGCCGCGGTTCTGCCGACCGGCATGCGCGCCGTCTCCACCGAAATTTCGCCGGAAACCGGCGCCGGCGGCTTCATCCTGCCAAACGACCGCGTCGACGTGATCCTGTCGAAGCGCGAACGCGGTACGGATCGCAGCGGCATTGAGGTCATCAACTCCGAGATCATCCTGAACAATATCCGCATTCTCGCCATCGATCAGGCGCCCAAGGAAAAGGACGGTCAGAATTCAGTCGTCGGCAAGACCGCAACGCTCGAATTAAAGCCCGAACAGGCCGAGTTGCTCGCCCGCGCGCGGCAGAGCGGCACGATCTCGCTGGCGTTGCGCGCCCTTGTCGACGCTAACGCGCCCGCACCGGTTGAAGATCCCAATGGCGGCAAGCGCGACAGCATTAACATCGTGCGTTACGGCATCCCGTCGACCGCGACCATGACGAAGTGATCAAGAGGACGCAGGCGATGAAGCGCATCACAACAGGCGGATCAATGCGGGCTCTTGCAGCCCGCGCGCTGTCGCTCACCGCCATCACGGCGCTCACGATCAATCCCGTATTGACGCCCGTTTTCGCGGCCGACGCCGCGTCCATGCAAGCCGGCAGCGCCGGCGCCTTGAACGCGAAATTCCTGCCGCTCGGCATCGGCAAGTCGATCGTCATCGACCTGCCGCGCGACATCAAGGATGTGCTGGTCGCCGATCCCAAGATCGCCAACGCCGTCGTGCGTTCGGCACAGCGCGCCTACATCATCGGCGCGACCGTAGGCCAGACCAACATCGTATTCTTCGACGTCAACGGCCAGCAGATCGCCGCTTATGATATCGCCGTCACGCGCGACCTGAACGGTATTCGGGCCGCGCTCAAGCAGACCATGCCCAATACGGATATTCGCATCGAAGGTCTCGGCGATGGCGTGATGCTGTCGGGTACGGCATCGAGTCAGGTCGAAGCGCAGCAGGCCGCGGACCTCGCGGCGCGCCTCGTCGGCGGCATGGACAAGGTCGTGAACAGCATCTCGGTGCGCGGGCGTGATCAGGTCATGCTCAAGGTCACCGTTGCGGAAGTCCAGCGCAACATTGTCAAGCAGCTCGGCGTCGATCTGTCGGCATCGATGAGCTACGGCACGTCCGTCGTCAACTTCAACAATAGCAACCCGTTCACGGCGCGCGGCGGCAGCCTGGTCTCCGATAATGCCCTCAAGGCATCCTTCGGATCGACACCATCCGTCACGGCGACGCTGAAGGCGATGGAAAACGCCGGCGTCATCCGGACGCTTGCCGAGCCCACGCTGACCGCGATCTCCGGCGAGACCGCCAATTTCCTTGCGGGTGGCGAATTCCCGGTCCCCGGCGGCAATACCTGCGATCCCACGACGCGGATCTGCACGACGCAGATCACCTTCAAGAAATTCGGTATTTCGCTGGGCTTTACGCCGGTGGTTCTGAGCGAAGGTCGTATCAGCCTGCGTGTCGGCACCGAAGTTTCCGAGCTATCGCAGGAAAATTCCGTCACGATCAGCGGAACCTCGATCCCGGCGATCAAGGTCAACCGTGCGGACACCACGCTCGAGATTCCGTCCGGCGGTTCGATGGTGATGGCCGGCCTTATCAAGCAGCAGACCAAAGCGGCCATCAGCGGCCTGCCGGGCATGTCGCAATTGCCTGTGCTGGGCACGCTGTTCCGCAGCCGGGATTACGTCAACAACAACACCGAGCTGATGGTCCTGGTAACGCCCTATGTGGTCCGCGCCGTCGCGCAGAAGGATCTCTCGCGTCCGGATGACGGCTTCGTGGATGCATCCGATCCGCAGGCCGATCTGCTCGGCAACGTCAACCGCATCTATGGCGCACCGCACCGCACCGAGCCGACCCAACCGACGCGCAGCTATCGCGGCGTTTTCGGCTTCATCACGGATTGAGACGGGGCAAGTATCCGATGACCATGATCAATCACACAGCGATACACTCTTCGCGCACACGGACCGCCACTGGCGCGCTGCTGTTCCTGGCGCTTGCGCTCGGCGGCTGCAAGACCGTTGCGCAGGACACCACGTCGAGCATACCGGACGATTACCGGCTGCGGCATCCCATCGTTGTCGAAGAACGGGCCAAGACCACCGAGGTCTTCGTCGGCAGCCAGCGCGGCGGCCTGTCGGCCACACAGCGCGCGGATGTCGTATCGCTCGGTCAGGACTGGTTGCGCGAAGGCACCGGCGTCATCACTGCGGAGGTGCCGGTCAATACACCGAACGCACGCGCCGCCAGAGAGTCTTATCGTGAGGTTCATTCGCTCCTGATGGCGATTGGTGTGCCCCAGAACGGCGTCCTGATGCGCAGCTATCAGCCGAGCGATCCGCGTATGTTGCCGACCATCCGCGTCAGCTACCCGCTGATCGCGGCTTCGGCTGGTCCGTGCGGCACCTGGCCCGACGACCTTGCGTCGTCGATCAAGAACAAGGGCTATCTCGCGAACAAGCCATATTACAATCTCGGCTGCGCCCAGCAACGCAATCTCGCCGCCATGGTCGCCAATCCTTCCGACCTGGTTCAGCCGCGCGCCGAAACCCCTGTCTATGCCGGCCGACGTACCGTCGTGCTGGACAAGTATCGCAAGGGTGAGAGCACTGCGACGACCTATCCCGAAGACAAGACCAGAATCAGCAATGTGGGCCAATGATTAGCTACGCGCAGAAAACCGCAGACGAGCAGCCCTCCGCCGCAACACCCGCGGCAGAGGAGCATATTGCGCCGGCACCGCGGGTGTCGGTGCAGGCGTTCTGCGAGACCGTGGAAACCGCTGCCGCTGTGCAGGCCGCCGCCGAGGACAGGCGTCTGGGCAAGGCTCACATCAAGATTCAGATGGGCGGCATGCCTGCGGCCATCGAGGCCTATCGGTCAGCACCGACGCCGAACGTCATTGTTCTCGAGACCGAACCGCGCGGCGACATTCTCGCTGGCCTTGATCAACTGGCGACGGTTTGCGATTCCGGTACCCGCGTGGTGGTGATCGGCAAGGTCAACGATGTCACGCTCTACCGCGAGCTCGTTCGTCGCGGCGTCAGCGACTACGCGATCGCGCCTGTTGCGACTATCGACGTCGTTCGTTCGATCTGCGGACTGTTCTCGGCGCCGGAAGCCAAGGCGGTCGGCCGTATCATTGCCGTAGTCGGCGCCAAGGGCGGCGTCGGCGCGTCCACCATCGCTCACAACGTCGCCTGGGCGATCGCGCGCGATCTGGCACTGGACTCCGTTGTCGCCGACCTCGATCTTGCCTTTGGAACTGCCGGGCTGGACTACAACCAGGACCCGCCGCAAGGCATCGCCGACGCGGTGTTCTCGCCGGATCGTGTCGATACCGCCTTCATCGACCGACTGTTGTCGAAGTGCACCGACCATCTCAGTCTGCTGGCTGCCCCTGCCACACTGGACCGCGTCTACGACTTTGGCGCCGAGGCCTTCGACTCGATCTTTGACACGCTGCGGTCGACAATGCCCTGCATAGTGCTCGACGTGCCGCATCAATGGTCGGGCTGGACCAAGCGGGCCCTGATCGGCGCGGACGACATCCTGATCGTTGCAGCACCGGATCTCGCCAACCTGCGCAATACCAAGAACATGTACGATCTGATCAAGGCGTCACGCCCCAATGATCGCGCACCGCTGTACTGCCTCAACCAGGTCGGCGTTCCAAAGCGACCCGAAATCAGCGCCAGCGAATTCGCCAAGGCCATCGAGACACCGCCGATCGTCACGATCCCGTTCGATCCACAGATGTTCGGCTCGGCCGCCAATAATGGTCAGATGATTGCCGAGATTGCGGCCAGCCATCGCACCACCGAACTCTTTCTGCAAATTGCGCAGCGGCTGACGGGCCGCGGCGAGGCCAAGAAGCCACGAGGATCCTTCCTGGGTCCGTTCCTGGAGAAGTTGCGGTCGAAATAATCCGCCGCATGGAGTGTTGTCGTGTTTGGTAAGCGTAGCGGAACAGATACGGATGTCCGGGCCGTCAAGCCCGCCAGCGCGCCGGAGCCCTCTCCCGGCGCGATGGCTGCGTCTGCGCCACCGGCTGTGTCATCGCCGCCGCTGTCACCCGCGCGTGCTGCACCAGCGGCCCCCGTCATCGCAGAGCGTCGCTCCGAAAATTACTATCAGGTCAAAGCCACGATTTTCGGCGCCCTGATCGAGGCGATCGACCTCGCGCAGCTCGCCAAGCTCGACGGCGAATCCGCGCGCGAGGAAATCCGCGACATCGTTAACGAGATCATCGCGATCAAGAACATCGTGATGTCCATTGCCGAGCAGGAAGAACTGCTCGACGACATCTGCAACGACGTGCTCGGTTACGGGCCGCTCGAGCCGCTTCTGGCGCGCGACGACATCGCCGACATCATGGTCAATGGTGCCGGCACGGTGTTCATCGAAGTCGCCGGCAAGATCCAGAAGACCGGCATCCGCTTCCGCGACAATCAGCAGTTGCTGAATATCTGCCAGCGCATCGTCAGCCAGGTCGGCCGCCGCGTCGATGAATCCTCACCGATCTGCGACGCTCGTCTTGCCGACGGCTCGCGCGTCAACGCCATCGTGCCGCCGCTGGCCATCGATGGTCCTGCGCTGACGATTCGTAAGTTCAAGAAGGACAAGCTGACGCTCGAGCAGCTGGTCAAATTCGGCGCGATCTCGCCGGACGGCGCCCAGATCCTTCAGATCATCGGCCGCTGCCGCGCCAACGTGCTGATCTCCGGCGGTACCGGTTCGGGCAAGACCACGCTGCTGAACTGTCTCACCAACTATATCGACGACGACGAGCGCATCATCACCTGCGAAGACGCCGCTGAACTTCAGCTGCAGCAGCCCCACGTGGTTCGGCTCGAAACCCGGCCGCCGAACATCGAGGGCGAAGGCCAGGTCACGATGCGCGAACTGGTGCGTAACTGTCTGCGTATGCGTCCGGAGCGGATCATCGTCGGCGAAGTCCGCGGACCCGAGGCATTCGACCTTTTGCAGGCGATGAATACCGGCCATGACGGCTCGATGGGCACCCTCCACGCCAACAATCCGCGTGAAGCGCTGTCGCGCTGCGAATCCATGATCACCATGGGTGGCTTCTCGCTGCCCTCGCGCACCATTCGCGAAATGATCTGCGCGTCGATCGACGTCATCGTACAGGCCGCCCGTCTGCGCGACGGTTCGCGCCGCATCACGCACATCACCGAGGTGATGGGCATGGAAGGCGACACCATCATTACGCAGGACCTGTTCGTCTACGACATGGTCGGTGAAGACGCCAACGGCAACATCATCGGACGGCACCGCTCGACCGGCATTGGCCGCCCGCGGTTCTGGGATCGTGCCCGCTATTACGGCGAGGAGAAGCGGCTCGCGGCGGCGCTCGATGCTGCCGAAGTCATAGCGCCGAACTGAGGAGCGAATGATGAACATGCAGGCGCTCGCATTGGCATTCATGGCCAGCATCGCTGTCGGCGGTCTGGCCTGGGTTTTTCTCTATCCGCTGTTGTCCGGCGAGAAGAAGGCCGAAACCCGCCGTGCATCGGTCGCGCGGACGGAGCCCGTGGCGCGCCAGGTCGACAGAAACCAGCGGTCCCGGCGCGAGCAGGTCGAAGGATCTCTCAAGGAAGTCGAAGCACGTCTCCAGAAGGAAAAGAAGATCCCGCTCGGAATCCGGATCGCGCAGGCCGGCCTCGACTGGAGCGACCAGAAATTCATGGTGATCTCCGGCATTCTGGGAGGCGGAAGCTTCCTAATGACCATGATGTTTGGCGGCGGTCTGCTCGCGGCCGCCGGTCTCGGATTCGCCGCCGGCTTCGGCCTGCCGCGCTGGATCCTCAGCTTTCTCAAGAAGCGGCGCGAGGCGGCCTTCCTCAAAGCGCTTCCAGATGCCGTCGACGTCATCGTTCGCGGTATCAAGGCCGGTCTGCCGCTATTCGACTCGATCAAGGTTGTCGCCGCCGACGCGTCGGAACCTCTACGCAGCGAATTTCTTGCCATCATCGAAACTCAGACGATCGGTATGCCGCTCGGCGAGGCTTGTGCGCGGCTCTATGAGCGCATGCCGCTTCCGGAGGCCAACTTCTTCGGCATCGTCATCGCGATTCAGCAGAAGTCGGGTGGCAACCTCTCGGAAGCTCTTGGCAATCTCTCCAAGGTGCTGCGCGACCGCAAGAAGATGGCCGAGAAAATCCAGGCCATGTCGATGGAAGCCAAGGCGTCCGCCGGCATCATCGGCTCGCTGCCGCCGATCGTGATGTTGCTCGTCTATCTCAGCACGCCTGAATATATTTCGCTGCTGTGGACCCATCCGACAGGCCGCCTGATGCTGGCGGCCTGCGTGGTCTGGATGTCCTGCGGCATCTACGTCATGAAGCGCATGATCAACTTCGACTTCTGATGGTGCTGGCATGCTCGATCTCCTGATAGCAAAGCTTCACGACATCCGTTTCATGACGATGCTGCTTGCCGCGATCGCGGTTGCAGCAACAGCCTACAGCCTGCTTACGCCGTTGTTCGCCGGCGACGGTCTCGCCAAGCGGATGAAAGCGGTCGCCAGCGAGCGGGAGCGGCTGCGGCAGCGCGAGCGGGACCGCATGGCCAAAGGCGAGAGAGTGTCGCTGCGCCAGACGCCGAAGCAACTCGTCTCCAAGGTTGTGACCGACTTCAACCTCAGCAAATGGCTGGCGCAGGAAGCCGCACTCGACAAGCTGGTCATGGCCGGCTATCGCGGCCAAGCGCCTTATATCACCTTCCTGTTCTTCCGCGCCGTCACGCCGATCGTGTTCCTCGTCTTCGCGATCCTCTATGTGTTCGTCATCTCGCGCATGGAACAGTCGATGCCCATCAAGATCGGCATGTGCCTCGGTGCCGCCTATCTTGGCCTGCAGGCGCCGATGATCTTTCTCAAGAATGCAATCACCAAACGCCAGCTTTCGATCCGCCGCGCATTTCCGGACGCTCTCGATCTGCTGCTGATCTGTATCGAATCCGGCATGTCCATCGAAGTCGCGTTTCGCCGCGTGTCCATCGAGATCGGAACGCAGTCGGTGGCGCTGGCCGAGGAATTCACACTGACCACGGCCGAACTGTCCTATCTGCAGGATCGCAAGGTTGCATATGAGAACCTCGCAAAGCGTACCGGATTGGAGGGCGTCAAATCAGTCTGTCTGGCACTAATGCAGTCGGAACGCTACGGCACTCCGCTCGGTCAGAGCCTTCGCGTGATGGCGCAGGAAAACCGCGACATGCGCATGAACGAAGCCGAGAAGAAGGCCGCCGCGCTGCCGCCGAAGCTGACGGTGCCGATGATCCTGTTCTTCCTGCCGGTTCTGTTCGTCGTCATTCTCGGCCCAACGGGCATCAAGGTCGCAGCGATGCAGTGAGGCCGGTGAGCTTGGCCTTGCTCAACGTCATTGCGAAATTTGACCTGCGAGAAATTACGACCGACGCGGCGCGTCGTCGTCCCGGGCGCCCAGGCGGGGCTGACCTTTACTGCTCAGCATCTGCTTGAGATAGGCGACATTCGCCGCTGCTTCGTCTGGGGGCAGGTCAGCCCTCACGATAGATTCCGCTTCACCGAACCGGCCCTGCAGGCCAACCACGAGACCGAGATTCTGGCGAACGCGCGGATCGACATTGCCGCGGCCCTGCGCGCGGCGCAGCGTCGCCTCGGCCTGCGGCAGATCCTTCGAGAGCATGTAGGACAGACCGAGATTGGAGAGCACGGACGGTTCCTCCGGCCTGATCTTCAGAGCGCTGCCGTAGTAGCGGCGCGCCTCGTCGTGCTTGCCCATCTGGTCCAGGACCGCACCCTGAGCCGAGAGAATGCGCCAATCCGGATTGGCCGGGCTATGCGCGGTGGTCAGTACGTCGAAGGCGCGCTGGAAGCTGCCGGTATCGGCCAGCGCGCGGCCGTAACCAGCCAATAGTGGCTTGTTGCCGGGATTCGTAAGTGTCGCCTGTTCGAACACCGAAACGGCCTGGGCCCGCTGGCCGTTGGCCCGGAGCGCCTGGCCGTAACGCAAGGCAGCGTCAGCATCCTTGGGATTGGCGCGATAGCGTTCGCCATAGACTTCGGCCGCACGGGCGGGATCGGCATCGGCTGGTGCTTCCGCCCGAGCGCCAAGGGAACCGGTGATATCGGACATGCCCGCCGTCTTGCAGCCGGCAAGGCCGCTGGCCAGGATTGCCGTCATTGCCGCGGTCGTCAAAAGCCGGGCAAGACAAGGGGGCTGACGCATGGCAGGTTGACTCAACAATGGAGCGAACGGGCGGGCCGGATGCCTTCAGCAATAGAGTGTTAACCCTAATGGCTGGTTAATCGGCGCGGGCCACGCCATTCCTCCAATACCGGCGCTTGACGCCCTTTGCGCTTCAGGTGTCATTGCCGCTCCCTTTCGCGAGATTCTGCATATGCATTCCGCCTTCGAGACCGCTGCCGCCGCATCCACCATTCCGATCACCTTCGCGACCAAGACAACCTGGCCCGAAATCAGCGCAGCACTCCCCGCACCCGCGAAAGCTTTCGCCGCGGCCAACGGTTTTGCGGCGAAACCCGGCGCCTGGCTGGCGTTGCCGACGGAAGATGGCGCAATCGCCCAGGTCATCTTCGGGCTGGAAGACGACGGCGCGACCTTCCGCGACCTGTTCCGCCCGGGGCAATTGCCCGGCCTGCTGCCAGCGGGCACCTACCGTTTCGCCAACGCACCGCACGACACCCGCCTCGCCGTGCTCGCTTTCGCGCTCGGCAGCTATCGTTTCGGCCGTTATCGCAAGAATGATGAGCCCAAGGTGAAGCTGGTGCCGCCGGATGGCGTCGATATCGCCGATATCAGCCGCATGGCCGAGGCCGCAGCACTGGCGCGCGATCTCATCAATACGCCGTCGAACGATATGGGACCGGAAGAACTCGCCGCGGCCGCCAGGGATCTCGCAGCGCGTTTTGGTGCAGACTTCAACTGCATCATCGGCGACGACCTCGTGCAACAGAATTTTCCGTTGATCCACGCCGTGGGCATGGCCTCGACGCGCGCGCCACGGCTGATCGATTTCTCCTGGGGAGATCCGTCACATCCCAAGGTGACGCTGGTCGGCAAGGGCGTCTGCTTCGACACCGGCGGCCTTGATCTCAAGCCATCGAGCGGAATGCTGATCATGAAGAAGGATATGGGCGGTGCGGCCAATGTTCTCGCGCTGGCGCTGATGGTAATGGATGCCAAACTGAAAGTGCGGTTGCGCGTGCTTATCCCTGCTGTCGAGAACGCCGTCGCCGGCAATGCCTTTCGTCCGCTTGATATCTTCAAGTCGCGCAAGGGGCCGACGGTCGAAATCGGCAATACCGACGCCGAGGGGCGGTTGGTGCTGGCCGATGCACTGGCCTATGCCGACGAGGAGAAGCCGGACCTGCTGGTCGATCTGGGCACGCTGACCGGCGCTGCACGCGTAGCGCTCGGACCCGATCTACCGCCCTACTACACCAACGACGAGACGCTGGCACTGGACATCGCGCGCTGTGCGAAGGAGCAGAACGATCCGCTCTGGCGACTGCCGCTCTGGGCTCCCTACGATGCCTGGCTCGACTCCAAGGTCGCCAATATCAACAACGCGCCCTCCGGCGGTTTTGCGGGCTCGATCACCTGCGCGCTGTTTCTGCAGCGTTTCGTCGAAGCCGCGAAGAGCTGGCTTCACGTGGATATCTATGGCTGGACGCCGTCGGCGAAACCGGCGCGCCCCGAAGGCGGCGAATGTCAGGCTGCGCGCGCGATCTATCAACTATTGAGCCAACGCTATGGATAAACGCGACCCCAGGCTCACACCCGCGCGGCCAGACGTGGCCGCGCGATATCTTGAAGGTCAGGTCGAGGCCGCACGTTTCGTCGTCGGCGAAGAATTCGAGGTTGCCGATGGCGTCGCCTCCATGCGGCTCCAACCATTCTCCGGCGCAGAAATGAATACGCAGGCCTTGAAGGGCGAGCGCTTCACCATCTACGACCGCAACGACGAAGGCTGGGTCTGGGGCCAACTCAATGGCGACGGCTATGTCGGCTGGCTCTCGGATCTCGCACTCTATCCACCCGGGCCAACACCGACACACAAGGTGACCGCCCTCCGGTCGTTCCTTTTCCCTGGGCCCTCCATCAAGCTGCCGCCGACAGATACGCTGCCGCTCGGCGCGCGCCTGGCCATCATCAAGATGACCGACGCATTTGCCATGACGAGCGCCGGACATTGCGTGCCAAAGCAGCATATCGCAGAGATCGATGCGTTCGAGACCGACTTCGTTGCCGTGGCCGAGCGCTTCGTTGGCACGCCCTATCTCTGGGGCGGCAAGAGCAGCCTCGGTATCGATTGCTCCGGGCTGGTACAAATCGCACTGACGGCCGCGGGAACCGGATGCCCCCGCGACAGCGACATGCAGGAGAGCGGCCTCGGCCGCGCCTTGTCAGACGCCGAGATGCAGCATCTGAAGCGCGGCGACCTGATCTTCTGGAAAGGCCACGTCGCCATCGCCCGCGACGCCGACACGATCGTGCATGCCAATGCGCATCACATGGCGACGGCCATTGAAGACACGAAGGGTGCCATTGCGCGGATCAGGGCGGCCGGCAGCAATATCACCAGTATCAGACGGCTGGATTAGGCGCCGCGCGCTCGTAGTATTCCCCCAATCGGTCACGATGCAGTGCCAGCCATTGCAGGGCGCTAACCATCAAGCCGTTGTAAACTGCGCCGCTATCCAGCGCCGCGATCGCCTCGTCGATGGAGACCACGAGAGGCCGGGTATCCTCCGTCTCTCCGACGAGACCGCCCCGGCTGGGCACCTTGCTGCTGTCGACGAAGCCGAGAAAGAACGTGATATATTCGTCGGTGCAGCCTGGCGTCGGCAGCACGCTATAGAGTTCAAACAAACGCTGCGGCGTTACGCCGATCTCTTCCGCGCATTCTCGCGCAGCGGCAGCGAGCGGCGTTTCATCGCCATCGATCCGCCCGGCGACGATCTCGACCATCTCACCACGCCCCGTGGCCAGATGGGCCGGCAAACGGAACTGGTGGATCAGCACCACTTCACCGCGCTCCAGATCGATGGGAATTACTGCTGCCACCTTGCTCGCACGCAGCACGTCGCGCTGCTGCCGCAACGTCTCATCGTCCGCGCGAATGATCGCGATGTCGTACCGTTCGTAGGTCATGAAGCCGCGTCCGACCACCGTCGGGGCCGAGACAGCGACATCGGCAGCACGGTCCGTAATGGTGGGACGGTGATCGTTGTCTTTCGTCATCGTGTCCTACTGCGCAGCATCCCCGCCCGGTGCCGTTTCGATCCTGAACGCTGCGGCAAACAGCGCGCGGGTGTAATCGCTCTTCGGGTTCTTGAACAGCTCGGCCGCCGGCCCTTCCTCGACCACCTTGCCATGGCGCATCACGATGAGATGGCTGGCCAGGGACGCGACCACGCGCAGGTCATGCGAGATGAACAGATAAGTGAGATCGCGCTTGCGCTGCAGCTCGCGCAGGAGATCGACCATCTGCGCCTGGAACAGCATGTCGAGCGCGCTGGTCGGCTCGTCCAGCACAACGAAGCTCGGCTCCAGCACGGCTGCGCGCGCGATGCTGATGCGTTGGCGCTGGCCGCCGGAGAACTCATGCGGATAGCGGAACCGGGTCTTCGGATCGAGACCGACATCCTGCAGCGCCTTGACGACGCGCGTCTCACGATCCTCCGGCGAAAGAGAAGGCTGATGCACGCTGAGCCCCTCGGCGACGATATCTCCGACTGACATACGCGGCGACAGCGCCCCGAACGGATCCTGAAACACGATCTGCATGTCGCGCCGGATCGGCCGCATGTCCTTGAACTGCAAACCCTGAATGTCCTTGCTGAGGAACACGATCGGCCCCTGCGAGGAAATCAGCCGCAGCAGCGCGAGCCCTAACGTCGTCTTGCCCGAGCCGGACTCACCGACGACGCCCAGCGTCTCGCCCTGCCGCACTTGCAGGCTGACGCCGTCCACCGCTTTTACGTGGCCCACCGTCTTGCGCAGCAAGCCTCGCTTAATCGGGAACCAGACCTTGAGACCGTCCGCCGACATCACCACCGGCGCTTCCGGCCGTGGCGGCGCAGGATCAGGCTTCGGCTCGGCTGCGAGCAGCGCCTTGGTGTAGGCATGCTGCGGCGACGTGAACACCTGCTCCACCGGCCCCTGCTCGACGATCTTGCCATTGTTCATGACGCAGACGGTGTCGGCGATACGGCGGACAATGCCAAGATCGTGGGTGATGAAGAGGAGGCTCATGCCGAGCCGCTGACGAATATCGGCCAGCAGAGCGAGGATCTGCGCCTGCACCGTGACGTCCAGCGCCGTGGTCGGTTCGTCGGCGATCAGCAGATCGGGCTCGTTCGCGAGCGCCATCGCGATCATGACGCGCTGGCGCTGACCGCCAGACAGCTGATGCGGATAGCTGGCGAGACGCGTTTCCGGATCGGGAATGCCGACTTGCGTCAGCAATTCCAGCGTTCGTTCGCGCGCCTTGCTGCCGCGGATGCCATTATGGAGTTGCAGTATCTCGCCGATCTGCGCACCGATCGTGTGCAGCGGATTCAGCGAGGTCATCGGCTCCTGGAAGATGATCGAGATATCGTTGCCGCGGATGCCACGGATCTCGCGCTCCGACATGCTCAGGAGCTCATGGCCCTTGAAGCGGATATGGCCGGACGGATGCGATGCCGTCGGATAGGGCAACAGTCGCAGGATCGACATGGCGCTGACGGATTTGCCCGAGCCGGACTCACCCACAAGCGCCACGCACTCGCCCCGTTTGATCTCGAACGACACCCTGTCGACCGCGACCGATGTATTGCCGCCATGGTGGAACGCGACCGAGAGATCGCGCACATCGAGCAGCGGCTGGTTGATGGCATCCATGCTGCGGCCCTACCTGAACGTCTTGCGCGGATCGAAGGCATCGCGCACGCCCTCGCCGATGAAGATCAACAGCGACAGCATGATCGCCACCGCGAAGAAACCGGTGAAGCCGAGCCAGGGCGCCTGCACATTGGCCTTGCCCTGCGACAGCAGTTCGCCGAGCGACGGCGAGCCCGGCGGCAGACCGAAACCGAGGAAATCCAGCGCGGTCAGCGTCATCACCGAGGACGATACGATGAACGGCAGGAAGGTCATGGTCGCAACCATGGCATTGGGTAGCAGATGTCGGATCATGATTTTGGCGTTCGACACGCCGAGCGCCCGCGCGGCCATGATATATTCGAAGTTGCGACCGCGCAGGAATTCAGCGCGCACGAGACCTACGAGCGATACCCATGAGAACAGCAGCAGAATGCCGAGTAGCACGAAGAAACCCGGCACCAGCACCGAAGACAGGATCAGCAGCAGATAGAGTGACGGGATCGCACTCCAGATCTCGATGAAGCGCTGGAAAGCGAGATCGACCCAGCCACCGAAATAGCCCTGCACACCGCCTGCCGCGATGCCGATGATTGACGAAACGATCGTGAGCGCGAGGCCGAATAGCACCGAGATGCGGAAGCCGTAGATCAACCGGGCCACGACATCACGGCCCTGATCGTCGGTGCCGAGCCAGTTATATTCGAGGTCGCGGCAGCTCTTGAGGCCCTTCTTTTCAACCACCGGCTTGCACTGCTCCTCGGTCAGCATCCATGTCGGCTTTGACGGCGCCGGCGTCGGCAAATCGAGATTGTGGGTATCGTAGGAATAGCGGATCAGCGGCCAAAGGATGGTGCCGTTCTTCTCGGCGATCAGCTTTTGCAGGAAGGGGTCGCGATAATCGGCGGCCGTCTCGAAATCACCGCCGAAGGTCGTCTCCGAATAAGTGACGAAAGCCGGGAAATACATCTTGCCGTCGAACTTGATGAAGAACGGCCGGTCATTGGCGATCACCTCGGCGAACAGCGAGATGAAGAACAGGAACAGGAAAATCCAGAACGACCAGTAGCCACGGCGATTGGATTTGAAGTTCTGCCAGCGACGCTGGTTGAGCGGCGAGATACCGAGTGGATGGCGCGACGGTGGCACGGCTTCGCCGAGCGGTGACAGCGTGGTGGTTTCGACGGGCACGGGCGCTGTGATCGTCATCAGACTTCTCGCGCCTCAAAGTCGATCCGCGGATCGATCCACATATAGGCCAGATCGGACAGGAGGTTCACGACGAGACCGACCAGCGAAAAGATAAACAGCGTGCCGAACACCACGGGGTAATCGCGGTTGAGCACGCTCTCGAAGCCGAGGAGACCGAGGCCGTCGAGCGAGAAGATGGTCTCGATCAGCAGCGAACCCGAAAAAAAAGCATGAATGAACGCGCCCGGGAATCCTGCGATGACGATCAGCATCGCGTTACGGAAGATGTGATTGTAGAGTACCTGCCGCTCGTTGCAGCCTTTGGCGCGCGCCGTCATCACATATTGCTTGCGGATTTCATCGAGGAAAGAGTTCTTGGTCAGCAGCGTCATGGTGGCGAAGGCGCCGAGCACCATGGAGATCAGCGGCAGCGTCATGTGCCAGAAATAATCGATGATCTTCCAGTACCACGGGAACTGGCTCCAGCCGTCCGAGGTCAGTCCACGCAACGGGAAGATGCTCCAGAACGATCCGCCCGAGAACAGGATGATCAGCAGGATCGCGAACAAGAAGCCGGGAATGGCGAAACCGACAATGATGACGGCCGAGGTCCAGGTATCGAATCTTGAGCCGTCCTGCACCGCTTTGCGGATGCCGAGCGGAATCGAGATCAGATAGGTGATCAACATCATCCAGATGCCGAGCGACATCGAGACCGGCAGCTTCTCCTTGATGAGCTGCAGCACCGTCGTGTCGCGGAAATAGCTCTTGCCGAAATCGAAGCGCGCGAAATTCCACAGCATCAGCGCGAAACGTTCAGGCGCAGGCTTGTCGAAGCCGAACTGCTTTTCCAGGCTCTTGACGAAATCCGGATCGAGCCCCTGCGCGCCGCGATATTTCGAGTTCACCGCATCGCCTGCGGCGCCCGGCTGCGCACGGTTACCGAAGTCACCACCAGATGAACCGGAAACGCGCGACGCGCCTGTATCGGCGCCGCTGAGTTGCGCAATCACACGCTCGACTGGACCTCCGGGCGCAAATTGCACCACCACAAAGGAGACGAACAGGATTCCCAACAGCGTGGGAAACATCAGCAGCACGCGCCGTGCGATATATGCGCCCATGCTATTTGGCCTGCTCACTTGAAGGTTTTGCGGACGCCCACCACAGATCGGGGGCACCGACGCCGATATATTTCGGCAGATTGGCGGGATGGCCGAACACATCCCAATAGGCCACGCGATGCGACGCTGCATACCATTGCGGCACCCAATAACGTCCGGCGCGGATCACACGATCCAGCGCCCGCGCCGCAAAAACCAGCTTGGGCCGCGTATCGGCGGCGATAACTTCGTTCATCAGGGCATCGACCACAGGATCGGAAATGCCGGCGAGATTGTTCGAGCCCTTGGTGGCGGCCGACTGCATCGAGAAGAACGAACGCAGCGAATCGCCGGGAATGGTAGAAAAGCTGAAGCGCTCAATGGCCGCATCGAAATCGAAATCGTCGCGGCGCGCGCGGAATTGCACGGGATCGACAAGACGCACACTGGCCTCGATGCCCAGCGTGCCGAGATTTTTGATATAGGGCATGTGATGCGCCTGGAAAGCAGGCTCATCAAGCAGAAACTCGATCTTGAACGGCTCACCCTGCGCCGTCATGCGCTTGCCGTCCTTCATTGCGCAACCTGCGTCGTTCAGGAGCTGGATGGCCTTGCGCAGCAGCGCACGATCCTGGCCCGAACCATCGGAAGTTGGCGGCACATAGGGATCACCGAACACTTCGCTCGACACCTTGTCCCGGAACGGCTCCAGCAATGCGAGCTCTTCCGGCGACGGCGCACCAGTCGCCATCAGGTCAGAGTTCTGGAACGGCGACACCGTGCGCACATAGGCGCCATACATGATGGTCTTGTTGGTCCATTCGAAATCGAATGCATTGCCGAGCGCCTCGCGCACGCGCGGATCCTTGAACTTGGCGCGGCGTGTGTTGAGGAACCAGCCCTGCGCGCCGGACGGCGTATCGTCGGGCAGCATCTCCTGCTTGACCCGGCCATCCTTCACGGCCGGAAAATCGTAGCGTGTATTCCAGATGCGCGAGGTGAACTCCTCGCGATACAGATAATTGCGACCGGTGAAGCCCTCGAAAGCCACGTCGCGGTCGCGATAGAAATCGAACCGCACCGTATCGAAATTGTAGCTGCCCCGGTTGACCGGAAGGTCTGCGGCCCACCAGTCCTTCACGCGGTCGAATTCGATGTAACGCCCGACCTCGAAGCGCCCGACCTTGTAAGGCCCGCTACCGAGCGGCGTCTCCAGCGACGTCTCATCGAATGCGCGCTTATCGTAATAGGCCTGCGAGAAAATCGGCATGCCTGCAACGAACAACGGCACGTCGCGGCCGCGTTTCTCGGCGAAGGTCACCACCAGCGTCACGTCATCGACAGCCTCGGCCTTCACCATATCACGCATCTGCTGCGTGATGATGGGATGGCCCTTGGTCTTGAGGGCCGTCAATGAGAATGCCGCATCGCGTGCAGTGAGTTTGCTGCCGTCGTGGAAGCGAGCTTCCGGCCTCAGCGTAAAACGATAAGTCAGACCATCGGCAGAGATCTGCACGGACTTCGCGACCAGCCCGTACATCGCGTCTGGCTCGTCGCCCGCGCGCACCATCAGCGGGGCGAAGGTCATGCCCATGCCCTGCGCGCCGTCGCCCTTCAGAACATAGGCGTTCAGCGAATTGAAGGTCTGGAACGACTGGTTGAATGCACGGCTCGACGGCACCGTCGAAAAGGCGCCGCCCTTCGGCGCCTTAACGTTGACGTAGTCGAAATTCGGAAAATCGGCCGGATATTTCAGATCGCCAAAGGCGGAGATGCCGTGGGCTTCGCTCCGCGCCTGCGCCAAAGCGGGGCTGAAGTGCGCGACCGCAATAGCGCCGATCCCGAGACCCAGCACGTGCCGACGATTGAGCTGCGCCATGCGCGATGTGCTCCTCAAGAGCGCTTGCCGATCTTTGCGGCCTTGTCGGCGTCGTACCACCAGATGGCTGGGAAACCCGACTGCCCGTATTTCGGCGGCTCAGGCGGACGACCGAAGCGATCCCAGCGCGCGGTGCGGACCTTGTTGTAGGTCCATTGCGGCACCACGAAGTTGTTCCACAGCAGCACGCGATCGAGCGCCTTGGTCGCAGCGACGAGATCGTTGCGGTCCTTGGTGAAGATCACGCGATCGATCAGCTTGTCGATCGCCGGATTCTTGATGCCCACGATGTTGCGCGAGCCGGCCATATCGGCTGCCTGCGAGCCCCAGAATTCACGCTGCTCGTTACCAGGCGACAGCGACTCCGGCCAGGACGACACGACGATGTCAAAATCCCAGGTCCGCAGCCGGTTCTCATATTGCGTGGCATCGATGGTGCGGACCGACACGCCGATGCCGAGACGTTCCAGCGACGGCTTGAAGAACAGCATCACGCGCTCGAAAGAGGGATCCTCACCGAGCAATTCCAGTTCAAACGACGCACCGGTCTTGGCATTGACCAGTTTGCGATCACGGACTTCGTAGCCTGCTTCCTTGAACAATTGTAGCGCTTCGCGAAGATTGCTGCGCACATTTTCAGCACTGCCACCGACCGGATTCGTATAGGGCTTGGTGAAAACCTCCGGCGGCACTTCGGCACGCACCGTCTCCAAAATCTCCAGCTCCTTGCCTTCCGGCAGACCTGACGATGCCAGTTCGGTGCCGTCGAAATAGCTGGAGATGCGCTTGTACTGGCCGAAGAAGATCTGCTTATTCATCTCCTCGAAGTCGAACGCATAATTCAGCGCGCGGCGAACGCGCGGATCCTTGAACTTCTCGCGGCGGATGTTGAGCGCGAAGCCCTGCATGATGCCCGACGAGCGGTTGAGGAATTCTTCGAGGATAACGCGCTTCTCGGCCACCGCCGGAAAGTCATAGGCCGTCGCCCAGTTCTTGGCGCTGTTCTCGGTGCGCCAATCGACCTGATCGCCCTTGAAGGCTTCGAGTGCAACGGTGCCGTCGCGGAAATATTCGTAGCGCAGCTCGTCGAAATTATTGCGACCGACATTCACGTTGAGGTCGCGCCCCCAATAGTCCTTCACACGCTCCACCGCCACCGAACGGCCCGGCACGAAATCCTTGATGCGGTAGGCGGCGCTGCCAAGCGGCATCTCCAGCGTGGTGCTGCCGATGTCGCGCTTGGCGCCGGAGGCGTTGCTGCCCTCCCACCAGTGCTTGGGCAGCACGGTGAGCTGGCCGACGATCTGCGGCAATTCACGATTGCCGGGCGCATCGAAGGTGAACTTGATCTCGCGCTCGCCGACCTTCTCTGCCTTCACCACATGGCGGTAATAGGCAGAATATTGCGGGTGATATTTCTTGAAAGACTCAAGCGAGAAGATCACATCCTCCGGGGTCACCGGCTTGCCATCATGCCACTTGGCATTCGCCCGCAGCCGGTAGGACACCCAGGAGTAATCCTCGGGGTGGCTGACGGCTTCGGCGAGCAGACCATATTCGGTCGACACCTCGTCCAGTGATCCTGTCGTGAGGGACTCGTAGATCAGTCCGACGGCACCGGCGATATTGCCCTTCACGCCGGCCACCGCGATGTTGAAATTGTCGAAGGTGCCGATGGCGATCTGGCGGACGGTGCCGCCCTTGGGAGCTTCGGGATTGACGTAGTCGAAGCGCTTGAACTCCGCCGGATACTTGATCTCCCCGAACAAGGACAGCGCATGGCGCCATTCTGCACCTTTAGCCGGAGACTGGGCACTTGCTGCATCAATGACGGAGAGGCTGCCCGTACCACCGATGACAGGGGCAAGTGCGGCGAAGGCGCTGGTCTGGAGAAGGCGGCGTCGGGAAATCGTCAATGTGCTGAATCCTGTGAACCGAAGCAGTCTATTAGAACGGTCATATAAGGCGAGGGTTCGACCGATTATGCCGGCTTTTCCGCAGGATACCACCCGTCACGCTGGTTGCATCCTAACGCGTTGCGGCCAAACGTCCCGCTTAAGCTTTGGTAATGCAGATACGAAAACGGCCAGGCTGAGCCTGGCCGTTTAATCGATGATAAATTACCAAGGAACAGCGTTACGACGCCGTCCTCATTTCGCTGCTGTGGGCAGCGGCACCGGCTTATCGGCGAGAGTTGCCAGATAGGCGATCACGTCGGCGCGCTCGCTATCCTTTTGAATGCCGGCGAAGCCCATGGCCGTGCCGGGCACGGTGCCCTTCGGATTGGCGATAAACTTGTTCAGCTCCTCGAAGGTCCAGGTGCCGCCCTTGGCCTTCATGCCTGCCGAGAAGTTGAACCCGGCCTTGCCTTCGCCCACCTTCTCATTGACGACGCCGAACAGGTTCGGGCCAACGCGGTTCGGGCCACCCTTTTCGAATGTATGGCAGGCAGCGCACTTCTTGGCTGCGGTTGAGCCCTTCTCGACCGAAGCGGTCTGCAGCAGCTTCTCGATCGGTTCGGACGGCGCGGCAGCGGCCTTGGCACCACCGGCAGCCTCTTCCTTCACGGCGATATCAAAGCCAGGCTTTTCCATATGCTTCGGTGAAAACACGGCCTGGGCGGTGAAATTCGTCACCATCAGAACCAGGCAGGTGCCGAGAATGGCGCCCATAATCTTGTTGAGTTCGAAGGAGTCCATAGTCGAAAAGCCCCACGCCGTTTTAGGTCATTGGAAGGCCGCTCCAACGGCCTCGACACACTCAGGAATCACGTTCCTGCGGCCCTTGGGCCTGCCGTTTTGAGATAACGGTTTGCCCATCCTCTGGCAACCCGTATAAACGCCGCGCCCTTTGATGTGCATCATACTTTTCGGGGGGAGATCACTGGAATCCAAGCCGATTTTGACATGACAGACACACGCACCCTGGTGCTCATTCCCGCCCGGATGGCGGCCACCCGCCTCCCCGGCAAGCCGCTGCTCGATATTGGCGGGCTGCCGATGATCGTGCATGTGGCGCGACGCGCCAAAGAGGCCGGTCTGGGCCGTGTCGCCATCGCCACCGATACGGCCGACATCGCGGACGCCGTTAAAGCCCACGGTTTCGAGGCGGTCATGACCTCCCCGGACCATCCATCAGGGTCCGACCGGATATTTGAGGCCCTGTGCAAACTGGACCCGGCCGGGCACGTCCAGACCATCGTCAATGTCCAGGGCGACCTGCCCACTATTCCGCCAGGTGACATTAGCGCCGCGGTCCGCCTGCTCGACGACCCCGCGGTCGACATCGCGACCCTGGCGACCGAGATCCACAAGGATGACGAACATACCAATCCGAGCGTGGTGAAGCTGATCGGCTCGCCAGCCGGGCCTGACCGGCTGCGTGCGCTGTATTTCACCCGCGCCACGGCGCCCTATGGCGACGGGCCCCGCTACCATCACATCGGGCTTTATGCCTATCGGCGCGCCGCGCTCGAAGGCTTCGTCAAACTCGCGCCGTCGACGCTGGAGCTGCGCGAAAAGCTCGAACAGCTCCGCGCACTGGAAGCCGGCATGCGGATCGACGCCGCCATCGTCGATAGCGTCCCGCTCGGCGTCGATACACCCGCGGATCTCGAAACCGCCCGCCGGCTACTGGCAAATAACTGAGCGACTGATACAAGGCCCGCCATGACCATTCCCAAAAATCAGATCATGAAGATCGCATTCCAGGGCGAGCCCGGCGCCAATTCCCATATCGCCATCGTCGAGGCGTTTCCGAATGCCGAGCCCCTGCCCTGCGCCACCTTCGAGGATGCGCTGGCCGCGATCACCTCGGGCGAGGCCGATCTCGGCATGATCCCGATCGAGAACTCGATTGCCGGCCGCGTCGCCGACATCCATCATCTGCTGCCGCAGTCGGGCCTGCATATCGTCGGCGAGTGGTTTCTGCCCATCCACCACCAGATGATGGCGCTGCCCGGCACGAAGCTCACCGACATCAAGACGGTGGAAAGCCACGTCCACGCGCTCGGCCAGTGCCGCCGCATCATTCGCAAGCTCGGCATCAAGGCCATCGTCGCCGCCGACACTGCGGGCTCGGCCCGCGCGATTGCCGAACGCGGCGACAAGAGCTGCGCCTCGCTGGCCTCGCGGCTCGCGGCAGATATCTACGGGCTCGAAATTCTCGCCGAGGACGTCGAGGACGAGGATCACAACACCACGCGTTTCGTCATCCTTTCCAAAGACGCCAAATGGGCGCCGCAGGGCTCCGAACCGCTGGTCACCAGTTTTGTTTTCCGCGTCCGCAACCTTCCTGCGGCGCTCTACAAGGCACTCGGCGGCTTCGCCACCAACGGCGTCAACATGACCAAGCTGGAAAGCTACATGGTCGACGGCGAATTCTTCGCCACGCAGTTCTACGCCGATGTCGACGGTCATCCGGATGACCGCAACCTCGCTTTCGCGCTCGAAGAGCTGAAGTTCTTCTCACGCGAATTCAGGATCGTCGGCGTCTATCCGGCGCATCCTTTCCGCGCAACCTTCGGCGAACCGACCTCGTAACCGGCAAGTTCAGGACGACGCCGGCCGGACGTGATCGGTCAGCGCA
Organism: Tardiphaga sp. 20_F10_N6_6; assembly: GCF_052076045.1. Classification (NCBI taxonomy): domain Bacteria; kingdom Pseudomonadati; phylum Pseudomonadota; class Alphaproteobacteria; order Hyphomicrobiales; family Nitrobacteraceae; genus Tardiphaga; species Tardiphaga sp. 20_F10_N6_6. The sequence continues at coordinate 5,613,641 of NZ_CP197239.1, read as the reverse complement.
TGCGTCGCCGCCATAGGCGAACCGGGCAGAAATAGCTGAACCGGACGGATTTCATAGACCGCAGTCGGATTGACGCGGCGCAGATCGCGCGCGGTCGCGACGGCGTCCTCACGGGTCGCACAATCGACGACATAGAAGCCGAGCAACTGCTCCTTGGTCTCGGCAAAAGGACCGTCGATGACCACGCCGGCACCGGGTCCGCGCAGGGTGAATGCACCCTTGGTGCCGCCCAGCCGCGCAGCCGGCCCCATCCGGCCGTCGGCCGTCAGCTTCTCGTGAAGCTCATGAAGATTGGCCATCACCGCAGTGTCTTCGTCGGCCGTCCACGACACGACGACGTCTTCGACGTGATAGGCCAGGATTGCATAGAGCATAGGTTTTACCTCGTGTGGTGACGGCGCCAATCCAAGGACGTTTCGGTAGTCCCGATCCCGACATTGCCTTTCGAAACTTTACGACGCCTCGCAAATTGACGCATCCACCGCAACCAACTCGACGATATTGCCGTCCGGATCGGTGACGTAAATGGAGCGCCAGCCGATCCATCGGTGTTCGTAGGTGTTCGGCTTGAAACCCGCCTTCGTCAGGGCATCGAGAGCAGGCTGATAGTCCGATAACGCAATCTCCAGCGCAAGGTGATGCAGAGTGGGTGCCCGCAAATCGGGAGCAGACCATTTCGTGTCGTCACGATTGGACGGCTGATCGGCCCTGAAAAGACCGATAATCCGGTGATGGCCTTCAAAGCCATCTTCCACTTTGAGAAATACAATCCGATCGTCGAAGGCGCGCAGCAGACTGAGACCAAGGACATCTCGATAGAAACTGACCGCGCGCGGCATATCGCTGACACGCAGAACAACTTCGCCAAGGCCACGCGGTGTTACCAGAGGCGCCATCATCCCCTCCCATTGTCGCGGCGCTCGCTAACCTCGCTGCGCCTAAGCTGCTGCTCTCTGCAATTGAAATACGTCCGCCAACAGATCATAGGACCGCTTCCGCGCCTCATGATCATACATCGCGGTAATGACCATCAACTCATCGGCCTGGCATTCGCTGATGAGCGGCTGCAGCTTTTCCAAGACTGTCGACGGACTGCCGACGAACAGCCGTGAACGATTGCGCGCGATCTTCATCTTTTCGCTGTCGCTATAAGGATAGGCCAGCGCCTCTTCGACGCTCGGCAGCGGCGCGTATTCGCCGCGGTCGCGGCGGAGGCGATTGAGGTCGGCCGACGAGGCCAGACGCTCGGCCTCGGCATCGGTCTCCGCACAAATCACAGCGACCGCGAGAATCGCATGCGGCGCCTGCCGCCAGCCGGATGATTTGAAGCGCGCGCGGTAATGCACCATCGCGTCGGCCGCATCATGGGATGCGAAATGATGCGCGAAAGCGAAACCCATGCCGACCTGCGCAGCCAGATCCGAACTGTAGTCGCTGGACCCGAGCAGCCAGAGCGGCGGCAGTGGCACGTCATTCGGCATCGCCACAACGTTGTTATAGGGATGACCTTCCGGGAATTGCCGCGTCTCCCACAGTACCAGTTCGCTCAGCCGCTCGAGGAAATCATCGCCCTCGCGGCCGGCAAGACGGTTGCGCAACGCATAGGCTGTGGCGCCATCGGTCCCCGGCGCACGGCCAAGGCCGAGATCGATCCGGCCGGGAAACAGCGCCTCCAGCATCTTGAAGCGCTCGGCCACCATCAGCGGCGCATGGTTCGGCAGCATCACGCCGCCGGAACCGACGCGAATGTGCTGCGTCACTGCCGCAATCTGCCCGATCATGATCTCCGGCGCCGGACTCGCGACCGATGCCAAATTGTGGTGCTCGGCCAGCCAGTAACGGACATAGCCGAGGCGATCGGCATGTTTGGCCAGATCGATGCTGTTACGGAGCGCGCCCGCGGGCGGCGTGCCTGACGTGACGACCGAGAGGTCGAGAATGGACAATGGGATCATGGCGCCAAGCTAGTGCCTGCGCCGGAGAGGGCAAAGAGCGTTTTGGGCCACGGACGCCTCCCCCAAATGCCGACGGCAACGAGGGCCGGCACTCGTGGGACGAATTCTGATATAAGAATAATTACACGAACTCTGCCCACATACACCTTCATAGATCGAAGTGGTTCGATTGACAATTTAAAGCCATATTCTGGTAGTTTTGCGGGAAACCGGCGCTGCCCACTTATATTCCAACAACGGAAATTACGCGAGATATCCGCCCTTAATTGGGCCAATTCCCACCCTAAAATCGCTCCAGATGGGCTATTTCAGTCACCGACCATAGCCTATCTTTGTGCAGTGCAGCCAAAATCCTCAGGGCTTGGCGCCAGAGACAACCGGTACCGCTTCATGCGGTGGAGTTCGACGCGATGACCGAGATCAACCCGGCCACCCCAACCAAGCTTCCCAATATCTCCTTCGAGTTCTTCCCGCCGAAGACCGAGGAGATGGACCGCACCCTGTGGGACACCATCGAGCGCCTGGCGCCGCTGAACCCGTCCTTCGTGTCGGTGACCTATGGCGCCGGTGGGTCGACGCGCGAGCGCACCCACGCCACCATCGTCCGTCTGCTCAAGGAGACCGCCCTCACCCCGGCGGCGCATCTGACCTGCGTCGGCGCGCCGAAAAGCGAAATCGACGATGTCGTGACCCGCTATCATGAGGCCGGCGTTCGCCACATCGTGGCCCTGCGCGGCGATCCGACCACAGGCATCGGCACGGAATATATACCGCACCCCGACGGTTACAAGACCTCCGCCGATCTGGTCGCCAGCATCCGCAACCGCTATCCCGATATCGACGTCACCGTCTCCGCCTATCCGGAGAAGCATCCCGAGAGCGCCGACTTCGATGCTGACATCGATACGCTGAAGGCCAAAGTCGATGCCGGCGCGACCCGCGCCATCACCCAGGTGTTCTTCGATAACGACCTGTATTTCCGCTACCTCGACAAGGTCCGCTCCCGCGGCATCGATATCCCGGTGCTGCCCGGCATCATGCCGATGCATAATTTCAAGCAGGCGAGAACTTTCGTCACCCGCGCCGGCACCACGGTGCCATCCTGGCTCGCCGCCAAGTTCGACGGCCTCGATAACGATGCCGAGACACGCAAACTGGTAGCTACCACCGTGGCCGCCGGCCAAGTGCAGAAGCTCGCCAAACAGGGCGTCAGTGACTTCCATTTCTACACGATGAACCGCGCCGATCTCGTTTTCGCCATTAGTCACCTGTTGGGCTTCCGGCCGAACGGCGCGCAGAAAGCTGCCTGATCTCATGTCCGTACCCGTTTCGCCGAAGCGTACCGAACTGCTTGCCGCCGCTGCCGAGCGCATTCTCGTGCTCGACGGTGCCATGGGCACCATGATCCAGGGCCTGCAATTCGACGAGGCCGCATTCCGCGGTGAGCGCTACAAGAATTTCCACCGCGACCTCCGCGGCAACAACGACCTGTTGATCCTGACGCAGGCCGACGCCATCGAGGACATCCACGCGCAATATCTGCGCGCCGGTGCCGACATCGTCGCCACCAACACCTTCTCCTCGACCTCGATCGCGCAGGCCGATTACGACCTGCAGGACATCGCCTATGAGATGAGCCGCGAAGGCGCGCGCCTCGCCAAGAACGCCGCGATCACCGTCGCTGCCGAGGACGGCAAGCCGCGCTTCGTCGCCGGCGCCATCGGCCCGACCAACCGCACCGCCTCGATCTCGCCGGATGTCGCAAATCCCGGCTATCGCGCGGTGACCTTCGACGATCTGCGCATCGCCTATAGCGAGCAGATCAACGGTTTGCTCGACGGCGGTGCTGATCTCTTGCTGGTCGAGACCATCTTCGACACGCTGAACGCCAAGGCGGCGCTCTATGCCATTGCCGAAATCTGCGAGGCGCGCGGCATCGACGTGCCCGTAATGATCTCCGGCACCATCACCGACAAGTCCGGACGCCTGCTGTCCGGCCAGATGCCGGAAGCGTTCTGGAATTCGGTGAAGCACGCCAGACCCGCCACCATCGGCTTCAACTGCGCGCTCGGCGCCGAAGACCTGCGCGCGCATATCGCCGATATCGGCCGCGTCGCCGATACCCTCGTCTGCGCCTATCCGAATGCCGGCCTGCCCAACGAATTCGGCCAGTATGACGAGAGCCCGGAATTCATGGCGGGGCTGATCGGCGAGTTCGCTGCCAGCGGCCTCGTCAATGTGGTCGGCGGCTGCTGCGGCACCACGCCGGATCATATCGCGGCCATCGCCAAGGCCGTCGCGCCGCACAAGCCGCGCGTCGTGCCCGAGATCGCACCGCTCCTGCGCCTGTCAGGTCTGGAGCCGTTCGAACTGACCTCGGCGATCCCCTTCGTGAATGTCGGCGAGCGCACCAACGTCACCGGCTCGGCTAAATTCCGCAAGCTGATCACCGCCGGCGACTACACCGCCGCGCTGCAGGTGGCGCGCGACCAGGTCGAGAACGGCGCGCAGGTCATCGACGTCAATATGGACGAAGGCCTGCTGGATTCCGAAGCGGCGATGGTCGAGTTCCTCCATCTGGTCGCCTCCGAGCCGGACATCGCCCGCGTGCCGGTGATGGTCGACTCGTCGAAATTCAACGTCATCGAAGCCGGCCTGAAATGCGTTCAGGGCAAGCCGATCGTCAATTCGATCTCGATGAAGGAAGGCGTGGAGAAGTTCATCCATGAGGCCAAGATCGCGCAGCGCCATGGCGCCGCCGTGGTCGTCATGGCCTTCGACGAGGTCGGCCAGGCCGACACGTTCGCGCGCAAGACCGAGATCTGCAAACGCGCTTACGACATTCTGGTGGGTGAGCTGAACTTCCCGCCGGAAGACATCATCTTCGATCCCAACATTTTTGCGATCGCAACCGGTCTGGAAGAGCACAACAATTACGGCGTCGACTTCATCGAAGCGACACGCTGGATCCGCCAGAACCTGCCGCATGCGCATATTTCCGGCGGCGTCTCCAACTTGTCCTTCTCGTTCCGCGGCAACGAGCCCGTGCGCGAAGCGATGCATTCGGTGTTCCTGTATCACGCCATCAAGGCGGGCATGGACATGGGCATCGTCAATGCCGGCCAGATGATCGTCTATGACGACATCGATCCTGAACTGCGCCAGGTCTGCGAGGACGTCATCCTCAACCGCGATCCCGGCGCCTCGGAACGGCTGCTCGAACTTGCCGAGAAATTCCGCGGCCAGACCAAGCAGGCCAAGGAGCAGGATCTCACCTGGCGCGAATGGCCGGTGGAGAAGCGGCTGAGCCATGCGCTGGTGCACGGCATCACCCAATATATCGACGAAGACACCGAAGCCGCACGCCTGACCGTGGCACGCCCGCTGCATGTCATCGAGGGCCCGCTGATGGCCGGCATGAACATTGTCGGCGACCTGTTCGGCGACGGAAAGATGTTCCTGCCGCAGGTGGTGAAGTCGGCCCGCGTGATGAAGCAGGCGGTGGCCTACCTGATGCCGTTCATGGAGCAGGAGAAGGCCGACAATCTCGCCGCAGGGATCACCGGCGATGGCCGCAAGAATGCCGGCAAGATCGTGCTCGCCACGGTGAAGGGCGATGTCCACGACATCGGCAAGAACATTGTCGGCATCGTGCTCCAGTGCAACAATTTCGAGGTCATCGATCTCGGCGTCATGGTGCCGGCATCGAAGATCATCGACACCGCCAAGGCCGAAGGCGCCGACATCATCGGCCTGTCCGGCCTGATCACGCCGTCGCTCGATGAGATGACGTTCCTGGCCGGCGAGATGGAACGGCAGGGTCTGAAGATGCCGCTGCTGATCGGCGGCGCGACGACCAGCCGCGTGCATACCGCCGTGAAGATCGATCCGAACTACCGCGCCGGCGCCGTTGTGCATGTCAACGACGCCAGCCGCGCCGTCGGCGTCGCCTCGTCGCTGCTGTCGCCTGAGAAGAGCGTCGCCTATGCGGCCGAGGTGCGCGCCGATTATGCGAAGATCTCGGCGGCACATTTCCGCGCCCAACAGGACAAGAAGCGCCTCTCGCTCATCGCAGCGCGCGCTAATGCGCATGTCGCGGACTTCAGCAAGACGGTGCGCAAGCCGACCTTCCTGGGCATCCGGACTTTCAGCGATTATTCGCTCGAAGAGCTTGCTGCCTATATCGACTGGACGCCGTTCTTCCAGACTTGGGAACTGTCCGGCCGTTTCCCCGGCATCCTCACCGACAGCGTGGTCGGCGAAGTCGCGACGTCGCTCTATGCCGATGCGCAGAAGATGCTCAAGCAGATCGTCGAAGAGAAGTGGTTCACGGCGAAGGCAACCATCGGCTTCTGGCCGGCCAATGCCGTGGGTGACGACATCCGCCTCTATGCCGATGACACCCGCACAACCGAGATCGCGACGCTCTACACGTTGCGCCAGCAGCTCGAAAAGCGCGAGGGTCGCTTCAACGCCGCGCTCTCCGACTTCATCGCGCCGAAGACCTCGAATGTGCCGGATTATATCGGCGGCTTCGTGGTCACCGCGGGCATCGGCGAGGACATCATCGCCGACCGCTTCAAGAACGCCAATGACGACTACTCGTCGATCCTGTGCAAGGCACTGGCCGACCGCCTCGCCGAAGCCTTCGCCGAGCGCATGCATGAGCGTGTGCGCAAGGAGTTCTGGGCCTATGCGCCGGACGAGGCCATCTCGACTGACGACCTGATCCTGGAGAAGTATCAGGGCATCCGCCCTGCTCCCGGCTATCCCGCACAGCCCGATCACACCGAGAAAGCGACGATCTTCAAATTGCTCGATGCGGAGAACACTGCGGGCGTAACACTCACCGAAAGCTACGCCATGTGGCCGGGCTCGTCGGTGTCCGGGCTCTATTTCAGCCATCCCGAGAGCTATTATTTCGGCGTCGGCAAGATCGAGCGCGATCAGGTCGAGGAATATGCCGCGCGCAAGAACATGAGCGTGGCCGAGGTGGAACGTTGGCTGGCGCCTGTGCTGAACTACATTCCGGGTGCCGGTGCCGAGCCTGCACCGGTCGCCGTACCCGCGCCTGCCAATGACGAACTCGCGACCCATCCGCCGGGATGTAACTGCGCGGTGCATTTGATGTATCGCGGCAAGAAGGTCGGCGTGAAGTAGCGCTTTGCAAGTCGCAGGATGTGCTTGTCAAACAGCCACGCTCTCGCAGTCTCGCGGCGCTTGCGCGTCCGAGGTGTGAGCAGTGCCCCTCGAAACATGAGGGGTGGCGGCGCGCCGTGAGGCGCAAAGGGTGGTTTTATCGCGATCCGCTCCACCGGAACCGGCAAGCTGCAACCGCGCAACGCCTCACGGCGCGCCACCGCGGCGATTTCTGTCCCCGGGACCGTTCTTCCGGGCAAAGGCGCAGAGCTCCGCACTCCGCTGATCCCGACGGTTTCCCGCCGTTCACCAATGCCACGTCCAGCCAGCATGAGTGGCAGACCCCCGTAGTGGGGCCGGACGGTGACCCAGGGCCTCCCGAGTGCGCGGGGTACGTCACCCCACACCCGCAGGCGCCGCATCCCAGTCCCACCTCAAGACGCCTCTAGAAGCGCCCCTCGCGAACGGGATAAAAGGCATATAGACCTATATCGGATTTTAGTCAATAGAGCGCGAGGGATTATTTTCTCCCTCCCTCCCACCGCCGCGACGAATTCCGGTCCCGGCAAAGTTATCGTTTCAATCCCGTGGCGACGGAACGATCAGGAAGGCCGCAGCTTGTCGTATGCGCAATATTTGCGTTTGGAGGGTTGAAATGAAACGTACCATGATCGCGACGGCAGCCGCGGCACTCCTGGGTCTGGGCCTGATGCTTCCAGCGAACGCCATGCCGGTCGGTGGGCTTGCACCTGCGAGCACCGCCAGCGACATCATCCAGATTCGTGGCCATGGCGGCGGACATCACGGCATGCACCGCGGCGGGCGTGGACATCATTACGGCTGGGGCCGCGGACGCGGCCATCATTATGGTTGGTCGCGCGGACGGCATCGCGGCTGGCGCTAGAATCTGACATGATCATCATAGGAGCCGCCGCACAGGCGGCTCTTTCTGTTTGGTGAGCAAGCTTTCAATCTTTCCCCGGATCGCTCGCCAATACCCCCTTCACTGCCTGCGCCCAGCCCTTCAGTTTTCGTGTCCGTGTGGCTTCGCTCATGGCCGGCTTGAAGCGGTGTTCGAGCCGCCAGTTGTCGGCGAATTTGGCAGGCTCCGGAAATACGCCGGCCGTGAGACCGGCGAGATAGGCAGCTCCCAGCGCGGTGGTTTCCTGGATCATCGGGCGATCGACAGGGGCATTCAGCAGATCCGCGAGACGCTGCATGGTCCAGTCCGACGCGGTCATGCCGCCATCGACGCGCAGCACCACGGTGGCGGCGGAGACATCCGGCCAGTCGGCGCGCATCGCCGCGTAGAGATCGCGCGTCTGGTAGCAGACGCTTTCCAGTGCGGCATGGGCGAGTTCGGCCGGGCCGGTGTTGCGCGTCAGTCCGAACAGCGCTCCGCGCACATCGGGATTCCAGTAAGGCGCACCGAGCCCGACAAAGGCCGGGACCAGATAGACCGATTGCGAAGAATCGTTCTGATCCGCGAGCGGCCCGCTTTCAGCAGCGCTCTTGATGATCCCCAGACCATCGCGCAGCCACTGCACCGCGGATCCGGCAACGAAAATCGAACCTTCCAGCGCATAGGTGCGCACGCCGTTGAGCTGATAGGCAACCGTGGTGAGCAGCTTGTTCTTCGATTGCACCGGCGTCGTACCAGTGTTGAGCAGGGCAAAGCAGCCGGTGCCGTAAGTGGACTTGATCATGCCGGGCGCGAAACAGGCCTGCCCGATGGTTGCAGCCTGCTGATCGCCGGCAATACCGCCGATCATGATCGTGCCACCAAACAGATCGGTGCTGCCGAAATCCGACGAAGAGTCCTGCACCCTGGGCAGCATCGCCTTGGGCACACGCAGCAGCTTCAGCAGTTCGTCATCCCACTCGCCGGTGTGGATGTTGAAGAGCTGCGTGCGCGAGGCATTGGTGGCGTCGGTGGCATGCACCCTGCCCGCCGTGAGCCGCCACAGCAGATAGCAATCGACGGTGCCGAATAGCAATTCGCCGCGCTCGGCGCGGTCGCGCGCGCCGGGGACATGATCGAGAATCCACGCCACTTTCGTTCCGGAGAAATACGGATCGATGATCAGGCCGGTCTTTTGCGTGATCAACGGCTCATGGCCGTCGGCTTTCATCTGCGCGCAGATCTCCGCGGTGCGGCGGTCCTGCCAGACGATGGCACGGTGCACAGCCTGGCCGGTGACGCGATCCCACACCACCACCGTCTCGCGCTGATTGGTGATGCCGATGGCGGCAATATCCTTCGCGGTAACGCCCGCCTTCGTCATGGCCTCGTGGCAAACGGCCAACGTCGAGGTCCAGATATCCTCGGGCTCATGCTCGACCCAGCCGGAGGCCGGGAAATGCTGCGGGAATTCCTGCTGCGCACTGGCCGCGATCGAGATGTCGGCGCGAAAGATCATCGCGCGCGAGGATGTGGTGCCCTGATCGATGGCCATCACGAAAGACATGACGTTTCTTCCCGAAAGATTGTGGTCGCGTTGTGTTGGGAGGCGCAGGCAACCGGATTAGCGCGGGCGCGTCAAGCGGCAGCGCCGGCGGTCAGGTCGCCGAGTCGATCATCATGACCAGAGCGGACGCGACCATCGCCAGTTCGCGCGGCAGCGTCTCGCGGGCCCGCCGCACCATGCCCTCGCCGAGCCGGCCAAAGAAACGCGCCCAGCGCTGCGCGCGCCAATACAGCGAATTCTCGACAGTGACTGAGCGCAGCTTGAACGCCTTGCCGGTGGCCCAGGCGTCGCATTCCAGCTTCAACGGATCGGCGTAATATTGCGCGATCTTGTCGGCGCCCATGCCTGAAGTCGCGAGCCAGTTCGGGATATGCACGCTGCAGAGCTGCGCGACATCGGTGAACACCTTGTCGGTGCCGGTGCCGCTGCCCGGGCACGGCGAAGCAAAGGCATCGCCAACCAGCACGACGCCAGGCTGGACCACATTGTCGCTCTCATAGAGATCGATGGGGCGGATCCTGATATCGCCGGATATCTTGTAGTCGCCGATCAGCGCGCGCAGTTTCGGCAGGCAGGCGTCAAGCGCCGCCTCGGGCGTCCGGCGCATCTGGCGAATCCAGGGATCGTCGGTCTCGCGATAGACGAACAGATTGCCGCGCATCGTGTCGCCGATCGGGAACAGCGTGACATAGGCGGTGCGATGAACCGTGGTTTCCGCGAAATAAGTGAGCGCCGGAAAGGCAAAACGTTCACGGCCGACGGGCGCGATATCGAAACCCACCGAGATCGAATGATTGGCCGAGATGACCGGGCGGCCGATATTGAGCTGATTGCGCAGGCTGACGCTGGCGCCGTTGGCGAGCACAACGAGACGCGCGGAAATCTCCTCGCCATTGGACAGGCCGATGGTCTGACGGTCATCCGATGTGGCGATCGACGTCGCCTTGGCGTGAATGGTCTCGATGGTGGATGGAATCTGGCCACGCACGGTATTGACCAGCGTGTCGTAGAGAAAGCCGTGCTGCTGGCTGGGGCGCTTGTCGATCACGCGGCCGAAACGCGCGATCCAGATCTCGTCGTCATGGGTAGCGGCACCGAGCACCGCATCGACGAGACCCGTCTTGCGGAGCCGCTCGAGCTGGACGCCGCCGCTGATCTTCTCGCAGCGGAGTTCGGGCGGATGGACCTGATGCGGCTCGATCAGGATCGCAGACACACCGGCGCGACCGAGCATCGCCGCAGCTGTCGACCCGGCGAGGCCGCCACCAATGATCGCGATATCCGTCTGCCGCACGGGAACTCTCCAGCTGCGGCTATCCGTGCGCCCTAAGTGTTAAAAAACGGGAAAGGATTGAGGCAGGCGGCAAGTGGCTACCGCCGGAGGTTTGTTTCGCGGGATTTCTTACTCTCCCCTGCAGGGGGAGGGTCAGCGATCATCGCGCGCAGCGCGGTGAGAGGCGGGGTGGGGTGAAGCTGCGGGCGACAGCGTCTGTGGCTTCACCCCACCCCGACGAACGCTACGCGTTCATCGACCTCCCCCTTCAGGGGAGGGTAAGGACGTCACACCGATGCGGTCGTCACGCCGCCGTCGATGACGATGGTCTGGCCGGTCATGAAGGTGGAGGAATCCGAGCCGAGATAGGCGACGGCACCGGCGATCTCGTGGGGCTCGCCGATCCGGCGCAGCGGCGTGGTTGCGGTGCGGCGCTTGAGATTGGCCTCGTCTTCCCACAGCGCCTTCGCGAAGTCGGTCTTCACCAGCCCAGGCGCGATGCAATTGACGCGCACGCCCTTCGGTCCCCATTCGCCGGCGAGACTGCGACACAGGGAGAAGTCGGCAGCCTTGGAGATGCCATAGGCGCCGATCACCGTGGAGCCGCGCAAGCCGCCGATGGAAGAGATAATGACCACCGAGCCCTTGCCGCGCTCGGCCATGGCCGGGATCGCCTTGGCGCAAAGCCAGATGTTGCTCTTGACGTTGGAGCCCATGATCTTGTCAAAGGCCTCATCCGCAATATCGAGCAGCGGACCGTAATAGGGATTCACCGCGGCATTGCAGACCAGAATATCGATCGGGCCGTAATGTTTCACGGTGCCATCGATCAGGGCTTCGACTTCATCGCGGCGCGAGATGTTGCAGGGAATGACATGGGCATCGCCGCCATTGGCCTTGATGCCATCGACCACGGCCTGACAGGCATCGGCCTTGCGGCTGGAGACGACAACCTTGGCACCGAGTTGCGCCAGCAGTTCCGCGGAGGCCTTGCCGATGCCGCGGCTGGAGCCGGTGATGACGGCGACCTTGCCGGTGAGATCGAATGGATTTTTCACGGGCGGTCTCCTGATGTTGATTGATTTTAGCGATGGCGCATTCCTTCTCCCCGCATGCGGGGAGAAGGTGGCTCGAATGCGCGTAGCGCGTTCGAGTCGGATGAGGGGGACTCTCCACGAGTTCATGAGCGCGTGGAGAGTCCCCCTCACCCGGATTGCTTCGCAATCCGACCTCTCCCCGCAAGCGGGGAGAGGTTAAGAGCAGAGTTACTCCGTGATCCCGCCCGCCTGCGCGACGCGGCGCAGGTGATAATCGGCATCGCCGAACTGCTGCTCGATCATGGTCAGCCGCTTGAAGTAGTGGCCGATCTTGTACTCCATGGTCACGCCAACGCCGCCATGCAGCTGCACGCCGCCCTGGCCGACGAAGCGCGCGGAGCGGCCGATCTGCACCTTGGCAGCGGCGACCGTCTTGGTGCGTTCGTCGAGATCGGTGAAGCTCGACGCCATCGAGGCCAGGAACGACATGCTGCGCGCGGTCTCCAGCGCGGTGAACATGTCGGCCGCGCGGTGCTGCAGCGCCTGGAACGAGCCGATGGCGACGCCGAACTGCTTGCGCTCCTTGATATACTCGACGGAGATCTTCAGTGCCTCTTCCATCGCGCCGACCGCTTCGGCACACAGCGCGATGCGGGCGTCATCGACGACCTGATTGACGATCGACAGGCCATCCTCGGCATTGCCGATCGCGGCGTCAGCGCCGACCTCGACATTGTTCAGCTTGATATCGGCGGCGCGGCTGCCATCCTGCGTCTCATAGCCCTTGATGTCGACGCCCTTGGCATTGGCGGACACCAGGAATACGCCGACGCCCTTGGCATCGCGCTGGCCACCAGCGGTGCGCGCGGTGACGATCAGCGTATCGGCAGTATCGCCGTGACCGACGACGAACTTCTCGCCGGACAACGTGTAGCCCGAACCGCTCTTCTTGGCCGACGTCTTGATGTCCCCGAGGTCATAGCGTGAGTCACGCTCGACCTGTGCAAAAGCCATGGTCTTGGAGCCGTCGATGATCCCGGGCAGATGCGCAGCACGCTGTTCGGCCGAACCACGGCGCAGGAAACCGCCGCCGAGCACGACCGTATCAAGATAGGGCTCGACCACGAGATTACGGCCCAGCGCTTCCATCACGATCATGGTCTCGATCGGACCGGCGCCGAAGCCGCCGTCATCCTCGGAGAACGGCAGGCCGAGCAGGCCCTGTTCGGCAAACTTGCCCCAGACGTCGCGGCTCCAGCCGCCCTTCTCGGCGCGATACTTCTTGCGAGCCTCGAATTCGTAAGACGATTTCAGCAGGCCGTCGACGCTGTCCTTGAGGAGGCGTTGCTCCTCCGACAAATCAAAATCCATGGTCTTTCTCTCTCGGATCGCGCGTAACGCGCGTGTGAATGTGTTTAAGCTCCCTAACCTCCCCCCGCTTGCGGGGAGAGGTCGAGGGCGAGCGAAGCGGAGCCTTCGGGTGAGGAGGACTATCCGCGGGCACCGAGCCGGCGGAGGCTCCCCCTCATCCGGTCCGAATGCGCTACGCGCAATCGGACCACCTTCTCCCCGCAAGCGGGGAGAAGGAAGACATCAAAGCCCCAGCACCGCTTTCGCGATGATGTTGCGCTGGATCTCGTTGGAGCCGCCATAGATCGACACCTTGCGGTAGTTGAAATAGGTCGGCGCGATCGGCGAGGCCCAGTCGCCCTCTTCGTTCTGCCCCTCGCCTTCCGGCATGAACGGCAGTGCGAACGGCCCGGTGACTTCGAGCAGCAGCTCGGTGAGCGTCTGCTGGATTTCCGAACCCTTGATCTTGAGGATCGACGAGGCCGGATCCGGCTTGCCCTTGCCGTGCTTGCCTTCGGCCGCGACGACGCGCATCTGCGTCAGTTCGAGCGCCTTCAGCTCGATCTCGGTCGCAGCCAGCTTCTGGCGGAACTGCGGATCCTCGATCAGCGGCTTGTCACCGGACATCACGCTGGACGCCAGCTCCTTGATGCGGCGGATGCGCTCCTTCGACATGCCGACGCGCGCGATATTGACGCGCTCGTTGCCGAGCAGGAATTTCGCGTAGTCCCAGCCCTTGTTCTCTTCACCAACCAGATTCTCGGCCGGCACCACGACCTCATCGAAGAACACTTCGTTGACTTCGACGCCGCCATCGATGGTCTGGATCGGGCGGACGGTGATGCCCTTCGACTTCATGTCGATGAGGATGAAGGAGATGCCCGACTGCTTCTTCGCATCGGGGTCGGTGCGACAAAGGCAGAAGATCCAGTCGGCATGTTGCGCGAGCGTGGTCCAGGTCTTCTGGCCGTTGACGATATAGGTATCGCCCTTCTTCTTCGCCGTGGTCTTCAGCGAGGCGAGGTCCGAACCCGAGCCCGGCTCCGAGAAGCCCTGGCACCACCAGTCGTCCATATTTGCGATGCGCGGCAGGAAGTGCTTCTTCTGCTGCTCATTGCCGAAAGTGTAGATCACCGGGCCAACCATGTTGACGCCGAACGGCAGCGGCGGCGGCGCGGGGGTCTTCTGCAGCTCTTCCAGGAAGATGTACTGCTTCGCGGCACTCCAGCCGGTGCCGCCATATTCCTGCGGCCAATGCGGGACGGCCCAGCCCTTCTTGTTGAGCGTGCGCTGCCAGTTCACCAGGTCGTCTTTGCTGGTGTGGTGACCTTCCTGCAGTTTCTTACGCACCGCCGGGTCGAGGCTTTCGCGGAAAAAGGTGCGCACCTCGTCGCGGAATGCTGTTTCTTCTTTGCTGAAGCTCAGATCCATCGGATCCTCCTTGTGAGCAGATGTGTAATTACTGAACGATTTCGAGCAGGCCGGCGGAGCCCATGCCGCCGCCGACGCACATGGTGACAACGGCATACTTCGCCTTGCGGCGACGTCCTTCGATCAGCGCGTGACCGGCGAGACGTGCGCCCGACATGCCATAGGGATGGCCGACCGAGATCGCGCCACCATTGACGTTGAGCTTTTCCGGATCGATGCCGAGCTTGTCGCGGCAGTACAGAACCTGCACGGCGAAGGCTTCATTGAGCTCCCAGAGATCGATGTCCTCGATCTTGAGACCATGGCGCTTCAGAAGGCGCGGCACGGCGAACACCGGACCGATGCCCATCTCGTCCGGCTCGCAGCCGGCAGAGACGAAGCCGCGGAAGATGCCGAGCGGCTTGAGGCCCTTCTGTGCGGCGAGCTTGTCGCTCATGATCACGGTGGCGCTGGCACCGTCCGAGAGCTGCGACGCATTGCCGGCGGTGATGGTGAAGCCATCGCCGCGCACAGCCTTCAGGCCGGCGAGACCTTCAGCGGTGGTTTCCGGACGCGGGCCTTCATCCTTGGACAGCGTGATGTCCTTGAACGAGACTTCGCCGGTCGCCTTGTCGACGACGCCCATCCTGGTCGCGATTGGCGCCAGTTCGTCGTTGAACTTGCCGCCCTGCTGCGCGGCCGCCGTGCGGCGCTGGCTCTCCAGCGAATATTCGTCCTGGCGTTCGCGCGAGATGTTGTAGCGCTTGGCCACCGTCTCGGCAGTGTCGAGCATCGGCATATAGACGTCGCCCTTGATCTTCATCAGTTCGGGATCGACGGTGTGGAACTTGTTGGCATGCTCGTTCTGCACCAGCGAGATCGACTCGCCGCCGCCGCCAACCGCGATCTCGACGCCGTCGAAAATCACCGAACGTGCGGCCAGCGCAATCGCCTGCAGGCCCGAAGCGCACTGACGATCGATAGTGGTGCCGCCAACCGTGACCGGCAGGCCGGCGCGGAGCAGCGCCTTGCGTGCGATGTTGCCGCCGGTCGCGCCCTGCTGCAGGGCTGCGCCCATCACCACATCTTCGACTTCCTTGGGATCGATGCCGGCGCGCTTGACGGCATGCTCGATGGCATGGCCGAGCAGCGTCGCGCCTTCGGTGGCATTGAGGGCGCCGCGAAAGGCCTTGCCGATCGGCGTACGGGCGGTGGAAACGATAACGGCTTCGGTCATGGGCGGGGTCCTCCAGAGGCGGTTTGTTGTTGCGAGGTTGTTTCTTGGTTCATGATGGGCGTGGGTTGCAACCCGCGCAAGGCGTGGCGCGAGAGTTTTCCGACCGCGGTGCGCGGCAAGTCGTCGACGAAGTCCAAAGCTGCCGGCAGTTCATGCTTGCCGAGCTTGCCGGTGAGAAACGCGCGCAGCTCGTCGATGGTGAACGGCGCTGCGCCATTGCGCAGCCTGATAAAGGCCTTGGCCGCCTCGCCGCGATACTGATCGGTGACACCGATCACGATCACTTCCTGCACCGACGGATGTTCGTAGATCGCCTGCTCGATCATCTGCGGATAGACGTTGAAACCGCCGGAGATGATCATGTCCTTCTTGCGATCGACCAGATAGAAGAATCCGTCTTCATCCATGTAGCCGATATCGCCGGTCAGGAAGCGATCGCCGACGAATGACTCCGCACTCTCCTGCGCGCGGTTCCAGTAGCCTTTGGTGACGTTCGGCCCCTTGATGCGGATTTCGCCGGTTTCGTTGACGCCGAGCACCCTGGTCGGGTCATCGAGTGACACCACGTCAATCTCGATCCCTGGCAGCATCAGGCCGATCGAGCCCGGCTTGTCGAGACCGCCGGGCGGATGGCTGGTGCCGGGCGAGCAGGTTTCGGTCATGCCCCAGCCGCTCTTCAGCGACAGGCCAGTCTTGCGCTCGAACAGACGCGCCACTTCATCGGGCAACGGCGCGCCGCCGGAGGCCGCCGACACCAGCGACGACAGATCGCGCGTTTCCAGCGACGGATCGGCTGCGATGGCGATCCACATGGTGGGCACGCCGGGAAATACGGTGGCTTTCTTTTTCTCGATATCGTCGAGCACGCGGCTGACATCGAAACGCTGATGCAGCGAAATGGTGTCGCCGAGGCTGATGCGGCTCAGCAGGATCACGGTCAGCGCATAGATATGAAACAGAGGCAGCACGCAGATGACGCGCTCGATCCGATTGCGCCCGGCGCGTGCCGGCGCGCCCCATAGATTGTAGATCGAGACCGCCGAAGTGAGATTGCCGTGGCTCAGCATCGCGCCTTTCGGCAGGCCGGTGGTGCCGCCGGTATATTGCAGCAGCGCGACATCATCTGCTGAAATCTCGGGCCACTGCGCGGGCAACGTGGCACCCGCGGTGAAATTGCGAAAGGTGACAATCGTGGGATTTTCCGGCAGCGGCAGCTGCGGATTGTTCACAGCGCCCCAGTCGTCGTCCTCGCAGACGATCAGCCTGTCGAGCAGGCCCTTGTCGAGAAACTTCAGTGCCATCGGCAGCAACGCCGCGAGGTTGCTGGTCACCAGCACGCGCGCGCCAGAATCCTTGAGCTTGTGCGACAGTGCGATTTCGCCATCGAGCGGCGACAAATGCACGAGCCGCGCGCCGGCCTTGAGACCGCCGAAGAAATGCACCGGATGATCCGGCGTATTGCCGAGGAAGATGCCGATGGAGGAGCCTTTGCCATAGCCGGCGCGCATCAGCGCGGCAGCTACGATATCGACGCGCGCATGCAGATCGTTGAACGAGATCGGCTGATCCCGAAATTCGATGGCGGTGCGGTCACCGTGTTTTGCAACGGAGTCGGCAAGCAGACCCGGCAGCGACCCACGCGCAATCGGCGCGTCCCAGGTGACGCCCGGTGGGTAATGTTGCTCGCCCGGATGGGTCATGGCGTGGCCTGCTTACATAAGGAGCGCACGGCGCCAATGTTCCCTCCCCCCTTGCGGGGGAGGGTCAGGGAGGGGGGTAAGCCACAAGTGACGTCGCCCGGGGACCCCCGCCCCCGGCCCCTCC
Source organism: Tardiphaga sp. 20_F10_N6_6 (assembly GCF_052076045.1). NCBI lineage: Bacteria > Pseudomonadati > Pseudomonadota > Alphaproteobacteria > Hyphomicrobiales > Nitrobacteraceae > Tardiphaga > Tardiphaga sp. 20_F10_N6_6. The sequence goes on along the minus strand of NZ_CP197239.1, from coordinate 5,595,948 downwards.
CCGCAAGGGGGAGGGGAGCACATCGTGCTCGCGTCACCACAACTAGCCCTTCGCCAGTGACGCAAACGTCTTGCCTTCATCTGCCAGCTTCTTCAGCAGCGCGGCCGGCTCCAGCGACGGATCGTTGGTCTGCTTGGCATAGAACTGCAGGCGCTCGACGATCTGCTTGAGGCCGACCTGATCGGCATAGAACATCGGGCCGCCGCGATAGATCGGCCAGCCGTATCCATAGAGCCAGATCACATCGATATCGCTCGGACGCGACGCGACCTTCTCTTCGAGGATGCGCGCACCCTCGTTGATCATCGGATACATCATGCGTTCCAGGATTTCCTGATCGCTGACGGCGCGACGGGTCAGGCCCAGGCTCCGGCAGGTATCGTCGATGAGCTTCTCGACTTCCGGATCCGGCACCGGCGCGCGGGAGCCGGCTTCATACTTGTAATAGCCCTTGCCGGTCTTCTGACCGAAGCGGCCGGCTTCGCAGAGCGCGTCGGCGATTGGCGAGGTGATGCCGCGATCCTTGCGCGAGCGCCAGCCGATATCGAGGCCGGCGAGATCGCCCATGGCGAACGGACCCATCGGCATGCCGAACTTGGTGACGACGGCATCGACCTGCTGCGGCAGCGCGCCTTCGAACAGCAACTTCTCGGACTGCTTGGAGCGGGCCGCGAGCATGCGGTTGCCGACGAAGCCGTCGGACACACCGACCACGGCTGGCACCTTGGCGATCTTGCGGGCGACAGCGACGGCGGTGACGAGCGCGTCCGGCGCGGTCTTGTCGGCGCGGACGATTTCGCACAGCTTCATGACATTGGCCGGCGAGAAGAAGTGCATGCCGAGCACATCCTGCGGACGCTTGGTGACGGCCGCGATCTCGTCGATGTTGAGGTAGGACGTGTTGCTGGCGAGGATGGCGCCCGGCTTGGCATAGGCATCCAGCGCGGTGAACACTTCCTTCTTGATCGCCATGGTTTCGAACACGGCTTCGATCACCAGATCGACATCCTTGACGTTTTCGAGGCCGACGACGCCGTTGATCAGTGCCATGCGCTTGGCGGGCGCATCGGCAGGAATGCCACCGCGGGCTGCAGTGGCTTCATAGTTCTTCTGCATGATGCCGAGGCCGCGCTTGAGCTGCTCCTCGCCGGTCTCGATCAGCGTCACGGGAATACCGGCATTGGCGAAGGACATCGCAATACCGCCGCCCATGGTGCCGGCGCCGATGATGGCGACGCGTTCGACCGGACGCGGCTTGACGCCTTCCGGCACGTTCTGGACCTTGGCGGCTTCGCGCTCGGAGAAGAAGGCATAACGCTGCGCCTTCGACTGGTCGTCGGCGACCAGCTTGAGGAACATCTCGCGCTCCTTCTTGAGCGCCTCGTCGAACGGCACGTCGAGCGTCCAGCTCACGGCTTCGGCGCAGGCCAGCGGCGCATTCATGCCGCGGTTCTTCTTGTTGGCGGCTGCGGCGGCGTTGGTGAAGATGGTGCGATCGGCGCGAGCGGCGGCGAGCTTGGAATCGTCGTTGCGCAGCAGGCGCAGCGGACGCTTTTCGGCGATCACCTTGCGCGCGAAGGCTTCTGCGCCCGAGGCCGGACCTTCGACGATCTCTTCGATCAGACCGTTCTTCAAGGCTTCAGATGCGCTGATCGGATCGCCGGTGACGACCATCTTGACGCCGAGTTCCGGGCCGACTGCGCGCGGCAGGCGCTGCGTTCCGCCGGCACCCGGCAGCAGGCCGAGCTTCACTTCGGGCAGACCAAGCTTGGCTTCTTTTGTCGCCACGCGGAAATGACAGCCGAGCGTGAGCTCGAGGCCGCCGCCGAGCGCGGTGCCATGGATCGCGGCGATCACCGGTTTGGAACAATTCTCGATTTCCGCAATGACTTCGCTCAATCCGGGCGACTGCGGCGGCTTGCCGAATTCGGTGATGTCGGCGCCGGCAACGAAGGTACGGCCTGCGCATGCGATGACGATCGCCTTCACGGCAGGATCGGCAGCGGCCGTTTTGACGTTCTCAAAAATGCCGCGGCGAACCGCCGCACTCAGCGCATTTACAGGGGGAGAGTTGATCGTGACGATGGCGACTTCATCATGACGTTCAAGCTTTACGACATCGCTCACGGCATTCTCCTTGGCTACGTTTACCGGTCTGATTTTCTTAGTTTCGCACTGCGAAATTTAATTCCACATCTTGACACGGAGGGTTATTTTGAAGAGCGTCCCTTGTCAACGAGGGCCGTGGTGCAATCGTATGAAACTGACAAAACCAAATTTTGGGAAGCATGAAACGTCCAGCGAAGAATGTGGCGACAGATCGCAATTTCGTCGTCGCATTGGCTCGCGGCCTGGATGTCTTGCGTGCATTTCGCCCCAATGACGGGCTTCTCGGCAATCAGGAGATTGCCGCCCGCACCAAACTGCCGAAGCCAACCATCTCGCGATTGACTTACACACTCACGAAGTTGGGCTACCTTACACCTGTGCCACGCTTCGAGAAGTATCAACTCGCGCCAGCAGCCATGGCCCTGGGGTATGCTGCACTTGCGAACTTAGGCGTTAAGCATCTCTCGGAATCGTTTCGCGACGAATTGATGCGGCAGACCGGCGGTGCCTGCGCAGTCGGCGCGCGCGATCGATTGAGCATGATCTATTTCGGGCAGAGCCGCTCCAGTCTCACTGTCGGCGTTCAACTCGACGTCGGCTCGCGCATTCCCATTGCAACCACGGCGATGGGCCGCGCCTATTTCTGGGCGCTGCCACCGGAAGAACGTGCCCAATTATTGCGCGAATTTCGCGAGCACTACGGACATCGCTGGTCGAAGATGCGCGACGGGCTTGAGCGCGCAGGCGAAATGGTCGCGCGCCACGGCTTCGTCATCTCGGCTGGCGAGTGGCAGGACGATGTGCACGCTGCCGGTGTTGCAATGACATTGAATGACGGCACCGGTCCTTATGCCTTTAATTGCGGCGCGCCCGCGTTCCGTTTCACGGAAGAGCGCTTGCTCAACGATATTGGACCTCGGCTATTGGCGATGGTAAGAAACATCGAAGCGGCGCTCGGGGGAACAGCTGCACCACAATCCAAAAAACTCGACAGCAAAAAAATCAAATCAGGAGGGAAAGTTGCACGCATTGTTGAAGGGCTCTGACAGCCTTCATCGTCGTGACCTGCGCAAGACTTCGCCGCAGCCGACGATCGAGGATCACCGCACATGACACAGGCACAACTCGCAGAGCGCGCGCCCGTCGCATCGACGGCGCCGCTGCTTTCGGTTCGCGACGTCAGCGTTGTGTTCGGTGGCATCATCGCGTTGAACGGCGTCTCGTTCGACATGCAACAGGGCCACATCCTTGGCCTCATCGGACCGAACGGCGCTGGCAAGACCACGCTGTTCAATTGCCTCAGCCGGCTCTACCAGCCGAGCAAGGGCGATATCCTGATGGACGGCCAGACGATCCTGAATCGTCCGGCGCACAAGATTTCCGAGATCGGCATCGGCCGCACCTTCCAGAATGTTGCGCTGTTTCCGAACCTGACCGTGCGTGACAATGTCCGCGTCGGCAAACATGCGCGCACCAACAGCGACATCATCAGCGATTCGCTGAAGCTGCCATGGGTTCGATCAGGAGAAGCTGCGATCAACAAGGACGTCAACGACATCCTTGATTATCTCGATCTGCACAGCGTTGCCGATACGATCGTCAGCGGTCTTCCGTTCGGCACGCAGAAGCGCGTCGAACTCGCGCGTGCGCTCGCCGCCGAACCGAAGATCCTGCTGCTCGACGAGCCCGCAGGCGGTCTCAACCATGAGGAAGTCTACATCCTTGGCGACCTGATCCGTCGCATCCGCGACGATCGCGGCGTGACGGTACTCCTCGTCGAGCATCACATGGGTCTCGTGATGTCGATCGCCGACCATGTCGTCGCATTGAATTTCGGCAAGAAGCTCGCTGAAGGCACACCTGCTGCCGTCCAGAAAGACCCTGCTGTGATCAAGGCCTATCTGGGAGACAAAGACTCATGACCGCGATGCTTCACGTAAAAGACCTGCGTGCGTATTACGGCCAGGTCCAGGCACTGCACGGCCTCGAATTCGAACTGCAGGAAGGCAGCCTGACCACCCTGCTCGGCGCCAACGGTGCCGGCAAGACCACCACGCTGCGCTCGATCTGCAACATGATCCGCTCCACAGGCTCGATCGAGTTCGAGGGCAAGAAGCTCGACAACAAGTCGACCGAAAGCATCGTGCGGCTGGGCATCGCCCATGTGCCACAGGGCCGCGGCACCTTCACCACCATGACGGTGGAAGAGAACCTGCAGCTCGGCGCGATCAGTCGCAAGGACACCAAGGCGATCGGTGACGACATCGAGCGCATGTATGCCCATTTCCCGGTGCTCAAGCAGCGCCATACCCAGCAGGCCGGCACACTCTCCGGCGGCGAACAGCAGATGCTCGCGGTCGCCCGCGCGCTGATGCTGCGTCCCCGCCTGATGCTGCTGGACGAGCCGTCCTTTGGCCTTGCGCCGCTGATCGTGCGGGATCTGTTCAAGATCCTCGGCAAGATCAACCGAGAGGACAAGGTCAGCATCCTTGTCGTCGAACAGAACGCACAGCTCGCGCTCGAACTCGCCGACAAGGCCTATGTCATCGAAACAGGACGCATCGTGATGTCCGGCACCGCCGACGAGATCGCGAATAATGAAGACGTCCGTAAATCGTATCTGGGATATTGAGGGGGCGGCCATGGAACTCTTTACCAACCAAGTCCTGGCTGGCATCGCCACCGGCGCGATCTACGCCTGTATGGCGCTCGCCGTGGTCATGATCTACCAGGCGATCGACCACCTGAACTTCGCCCAGGGCGAAATGGCGATGTTCTCGACCTTCGTCGCCTGGCAGATGATGCAGTGGGGCATACCCTATTGGGGCGCATTCGCGCTCACGCTGATTTTCTCCTTTGTCGGCGGCATCGTCATCGAGCGGGCTTTGTTCAAGCCGCTCGCCAAGGCGCCGGTGCTGACCCACGTCGCCGGTTTCATCGCGCTGTTCGCCATCATCAACAGCGTCGCGGGCCTGACCTGGGATTTCACCATCAAGCAGTTTCCCTCGCCGTTCGGCTCGTCGCCCTTCCTGGGCAGCCAGCTGATCTCGACGCATCAGGCTGGCATGATCGGCGTGACGATCATCCTGCTCGTCCTGCTGTTCATCTTCTTCCGCTACACCCGCGTGGGCCTTGCGATGCGGGCAGCGGCGTCGATGCCTGAATCGGCGCGGCTGGTCGGCATCAACACGTCATGGATGATTGCACTCGGCTGGGGCATGGCAGCTGCGATCGGTTCGATCGCCGGTATGCTGATCGCCCCCGTCGTGTTCCTCGAGCCCAACATGATGGGCGGCGTGCTGATCTACGGATTTGCCGCGGCCGTCGTCGGCGGGCTCACGAGCCCACTGGGTGCTGTCATCGGCGGGTTCCTTGTCGGCGTCTTCGAGAACCTCGTCGGCACCTATATCCCGGGTGTCGGCAATGAGCTGAAACTGCCCATCGCCCTGGCGCTGATCATCACCGTGCTGGTCGTCAAACCCAATGGCCTGTTCGGCCGTGCCATCGTGAAGCGAGTTTGATCATGAGCACCGTTCAAGACGTCTCCGCCGCTCCCGCGGTCGCTGCCGTTCCCAAAAAGGCAATGGCGCTCGGCCCGCTGGCATCGCTGATCATCCTGGCGCTGCTCATCGTCACACCACTGTTCGTGAAGAACTTCATCATCTTCCAGATGACCATGTGGCTGATCTACGCCATCGCGGTTCTCGCACTGAACATCCTGACCGGCGCCAGCGGCCAGTTCTCACTCGGCCAGAGCGCGTTCTACGCCCTCGGCGCCTATACGTCGGCAATCCTCATGGAACATGTCGGCGTCAACTACGCACTAACGCTTCCTGTGGCTGGTCTGGTCTGCTTCATCGCCGGCTTCCTGTTCGGCCTGCCGGCGCTTCGACTGTCCGGCATCTACCTCGCGCTGGCGACCTTCGCCCTCGCGGTGGCGATGCCGCAGCTCCTGAAGCTCGGCGTGTTCGAACACTGGACCGGCGGCGTACAGGGCCTCGTCGTCACCAAGCCTGATGCACCGGAAATCCTGGCCTCACTGGGTCTGAAAGTGTCGCAGGACATGTGGCTGTACTTCTTCACCCTCGCGGTCACGATCCTGATCTACATCCTCTCGGTCAACCTGCTGAAGTCGCGGTCAGGCCGGGCCATGATGGCGATCCGCGACAACGAAATCGCCGCATCTGCGATGGGCGTGGACGTCTCGCTCTACAAGACGCTGGCTTTCGGCGTCAGCGCCGGCATCACCGGCGTTGCTGGCGGTCTCGGTGCCATCGCCGTGCAGTTCGTCGCGCCGGATGGTTACACCATCCAGCTCGCCATCGCGCTGTTCCTCGGCATGGTCGTCGGCGGCGTTGGCTGGCTGCCGGGCTCGCTGGCCGGTGCGGCTTTCATCGTCTTCGTTCCGAATATTGCGGAACACGTCTCGAAGGGTCTGTCTGGCGCCGTGTTTGGCGTCATCCTGATCATCATCATCTTCCTGCTCCCGAACGGGGCCAGGCAACTCGCTTATTTGGCACAGGGCTTGATAGGCAAACTACGTAAACACTGAGGACCTATGAACTGCAGAAACTTTCTGCGCACCGCCGCGCTTTCGAGCGCGGCGTTTGCGTTTCTCGCCTTCTCAACTTCCGCGAATGCCCAGAAGAAATACGACACCGGGGCGAGCGATACCGAGATCAAGATCGGCAACATCATTCCCTATAGCGGCCCGGCTTCGGCCTACGGCATCATCGGGAAGATGGAAGAAGCCTACTTCAAGATGATCAACGATCAGGGCGGCATCAACGGCCGCAAGATCACCTTCGTCAGCTATGACGATGCCTACAGCCCGGCCAAGGCTGTGGAACAGACCCGCAAGCTGGTCGAATCCGACGAAGTTCTGTTCGTGTTCGGTCCGCTCGGCACGCCGTCGAACACCGCGATCATGAAGTACCTGAACGCCAAGAAGATCCCGCAGCTGTTCGTCGCCACCGGCGCGACCAAGTTCGGCGAGTACAAGACCGCGCCATGGACGATGGGCTGGCAGCCAGCCTATCAGAGCGAAGGCCGCATCTTCGCGCAATACGCGATCACCGAGAAGCCGAACGGCAAGATCGCCGTGTTCTACCAGAACGACGACCTCGGCAAGGACATGCTGAAGGGTCTCAAGGACGGCCTCGGCGAGAAGGCCTCGATGATCGTGGCTGAAGACAGCTATGAAGTGTCCGAGCCGACCATTGACTCGCACATCGTCAAGATGAAGGCCTCGGGCGCCGACATCTTCGTCTCGATCTCGACGCCGAAATTCGCTGCCCAGGCGATCAAGAAGGTCGCCGAGATTGGCTGGAAGCCAATGTTCTTCCAGAGCAATGTCGGCTCCTCGGTCGGCGCCGTGATGCGTCCGGCGGGTATCGACAATGCGCAGGGCGTGCTGTCGCTGGCCTATGCCAAGGATGCCATCGACCCGCAGTGGAAGGACGATGAGGGCATGAAGAAGTATCTCGACTTCCTGGCCAAATACGCCCCCTTCGCCAATCCGGCCGAAAGCTCGGCTGCCTATGGCTACGGCCAGGCACAGACCGTGGTTCAGGTCCTCAAGCAGGCCGGCGACGACCTGACCCGTGCCAACATCATGAAACAGGCCGCCAGCCTGAAGGACTTCGCACCCGACACGCTGTTGCCGGGCGTCAAGATCAACACCTCGGCGACCGATTTCTATCCGATCGAGCAGCTGCGCATGATGCGCTTCACCGGCGAGAAGTGGGATGTGTTCGGCCCGCCGATCGACAGCAAGCTCGGCGGGTAATCGTTCACAAAAATGCGACCGTCTTACGCTTCGTCACGGCCGGGCTTGTCCCGGCCATCCACGCCTTCTTAGCTTGTAGCCAAGACGTGGATGCCCGGGACAAACCCGGGCATGACGACTGGGAAGACAGCGACAAAGCGCGTTGCAACAACTCGCGCTGGAACATTAAAACTGCTTAATAAAACAGCCCCTTACGACGAAAGTCGTGAGGGGCTTTTTCTTGCTAGTTGCAGCGGAAAAGTATTCAATCCGACGCGCCGCAGCATTCAATAAAAACAAGAATACGCGCGGTTTTATCCAGAGATCAGGGAGATCAGAAATGCCTTCGTTAAGCTCGCGTGCAATGACGTTCACGGTTGCCGCAGCCCTCAGTGCGGCCCTTGGCGGTACTGCCTTCGCCCAGAAAAAATACGACACCGGCGCCAGCGATACCGAGATCAAGATCGGCAACATCATGCCCTATAGCGGGCCCGCATCCGCCTATGGCGTGATCGGCAAGATGGAAGAAGCCTATTTCAAGATGATCAACGATCAGGGTGGCATCAACGGCCGCAAGATCAATTACATCACCTATGACGACGGCTACTCGCCGCCGAAGGCTGTGGAGCAGGCGCGCAAGCTCGTCGAGTCGGACGAAGTGCTGTTCATTGCCAGCTCGCTCGGAACCCCGTCGAACTCTGCCATTCAGAAATACATGAATGCGAAGAAGGTGCCGCAGCTGTTCGTGGCCACCGGCGCGACCAAGTTCGGCGACTACAAGGACTTCCCCTGGACCATGGGCTGGCAGCCCGCCTATCAGAGCGAGTCCAGGATCTATGCAGCCTATCTGCTGCGGGAAAAGCCCGACGCCAAGATCGCGGTCATGTACCAGAACGACGATTTCGGCAAAGACATGCTGAAGGGTCTGAAGGATGGTCTCGGCGCCAAGGCGGCATCGATGATTGTCGCCGAGGAAAGCTATGAAGTGTCGGAGCCGACCATCGAGTCCCACATCGTCAAGCTGAAGTCGACCAATGCCGACACCTTTGTCAGCTTCACCACGCCGAAATTCGCTGCGCAGGCGATCAAGAAAGTGGCGGAGCTCAGCTGGAAACCAACCTTCATCCAGAGCAATGTCGGCTCTTCGGTCGGCGGCGTGATGAAGCCGGCGGGTTACGAGATCGCCCAGGGCATCCTGTCGGCGAACTACGCCAAGGACGGCGCCGATTCCAGCTGGGATAATGACGAGGGCATGAAGAAATTCTACGCCTTCCTCGCCAAATATGCCCCCACCATGGACAGGAGCGACGGCTCGGTCGTCTATGGCTATGGCCAGGCGCAGACCATCGTTCAGGTGCTCAAGCAGGCCGGTGACAACCTGACCCGCGCGAACATCATGAAGGAAGCAGCCAACCTCAAGGAATTCGCGCCCGACACATTGCTGCCCGGCGTGACCATCTCGACCTCCGCGACCGACTTCTACCCGATCGAGCAGCTGCAGATGCAGCGCTTCAAGGGCGAGAAGTGGGAGCTGTTCGGCCCGATCATCGCGGGCAAGATCGACGGCTGATGTTCTGATCTCTCCCCGCCGGTCGAAGCCAAGCTTCGCCGCGCGGGGAGAGATCGAGATCAGTAATAATCCCGGAACGCATCCGCGAGACTGTCGGGCTGCCAGTCGATCTGGTCCGACGCGATCGGATCGTCCGAGAGCAACGCACTCGCCTGCGTCTTGTAGTCCGGCGCCACGTAATCCGCCTGCGGCAGACCACGGCGCACGATATCCTGATAGTTCAGATAATTGTCGCGATTTCCCACGAAGGTGCACATGCATTTGGCGGGGTCGGCATAGAGATAGCGCGGGCCGTTCGGCGTGGTGTGCACGACGAAGCGATAGGCCGGCAATTTGCTCAAAGCCAGTTTGCCTGCCGCATCGTTGGCGAAGCGCGCCTTGAAGCCTGCGGACTCCATGTCGAATCCGACCTTCTGCAGCACCGGCACGCTCGGCAATTCGCGCGCCACCAGCAGCGTGACATCGAGCAGCGCCAGCACCGCGATGACAGCGAGTGCGATGCCGCGCGGGCGCCAAGCGGAAAACGTCGTCATCGTCACTGCGCGCATGTCGCGAAACCCCGGCTATGAGCGCGCATCGGCGCGCACTATTGCGCGCGACACTAACGGACCCCGCAGGCGGTGTCACGGTAGCGCTGCCGCAGCGCGCGATGCCGGTTAACAAATCCATCACGCCGCCTCGCTGGCGACGAGCGCCTCCAGGACGCGCCAATACATTTCGTCCAGTATCGCTTGCTGCTGCTCTGCATTCAGAACGCGCCGTCGTTGAAACAGAAGACAGATCGGCCGGCTGCCTGTGCAATGGTGTGCACGACGACAGGCCTTGATGACGCAAGTGCGATGGGTGCGCAGGATGTTCGCATTACCGCGCTCGATCTCCTCGATGCAGACGGCGACGATCATGTCCGACAACCTCTTGGCCGCCAGGTCGCTCTTGTCCCTGGCGCGCTGCGCGAGATGCCAGGCGTCGTGTTGCGAGATGATCATGTGAACTCCCGTTGTGACGATGATGACTGGATATGAGTGACTTGGGTGACGGTCACGCGCCGTCCTTGCCCGCGCCTGTGCGCGTGCGTGGCGGTCCCGGTGGTCTCCCTCGAAAATGAGGGAGATGAAGCGCCGAAAGGCGCGACTTGGGTACAGTGCCGCAGCGTAGTGTCCGGATCGCCGGACCACAGAGGCCGCGGAAACGCCTTTCGACGCTCCATCGTGGCGATTTCTGTCCCCGGGACCGTTCTTCCGGGCAAAGGCGCAAAGCTCCGCAGTCCGCTTATCCCGACGGTTTCCCGCCGTTCACCAATGCCACGTCCAGCCAGCATGAGTGGCAGACCCCCGTAGTGGGGCCGGACGGTGACCCAAGGCCTCCCGAGTGCGTGAGGGAACGTCTCCCTCCCGCCCGCAGGCGCCACATCCCGCCCCGCGCTAACAAGCGTCCCTGGCAACGCCCCTCAAAGTGGGACGGGATGCAAGGGAATATAATCTGAACTGGAATGACGTCAAGGATTATTTTCAGAATTCTTCGGAGGCACCCGCCAGAGAGCCCACCTCCTGAGAGAGCGACGCAGGTGTACAGATGAATGTCGAGGCGTGATAGAAAATGGACCCGCTAACGCAGATCATGACGAAATACCTGGTTCAACATCGGGGCGCCGTTACGCCCGACGATATATGTCGCGGAATATACTCCGCCTGGCCAAGGTTCGGTGGACCGCTTTTTTCCGATGAAGAGAAGCGTCTGGGCCTGATTTTGCGCAACTGCAACTGGACCCTTCTCGGCGATGATCCTGCCGTCGGGATCGCGCAGCGTCAGTGACTGTTCGTCGCCCGTCTTCAAGCCAATTGTCCGAACATAAACGACAAGGGCTTCAGATTTCGTAGTTGGCTTGCGCTGAGAGACAGCGTCAACCTCGATCATATCGTTCGTGACTGCTTCGGTAGCGAATCCGAAGTTCAAGACTGCGCGCGGTGAATAGGCCAGACGAACCCGAGCATCGTCCGTCCATTCACTTTCAGTATGACTGCCGCAAGCGCCAGGCATCAAGCCTGCTCCAAAGGGATCGATGACCTTCCCTTCTCGCCGCACAATAAAGTGTAGATGCGGATACTCAGTTAGCCCCGACATGCCGACGGCACCGAGAACTTGGCCGGCGCGGACTGTATCTCCAGCTCTTACCAAGATGCTGTCTTTGGCCATATGGCAGTACTGGGTTTCGCGATCTCCGGAATGTCTGACAACAACGCCATTGCCGCATTCATTTCCTTTGGCTGCATCGCGCCTGTCGCCTTTCACAGGGCTGTCCGCAAGGCCGTCGCGAGTTCGCAGCACCGTGCCCTCGGCGGCTACGACGACGTGAACCGGCTTCTGCTGTCCGCCATGTGACGTTAATCGAAAATCGACGCCGTTATGGCCGTCATAGGTCAATGTCCCGCACATGTAGTCCTTGGCCGAGGGACTATCGTCGATGTCTACGTAATTCTGGATGAAACACGTGCGACCAATGTCGCACGATAACGGTATGATCAAATCTCCAGCAGTCGCCGCGTGCGATATTCCTATAACGAGGGGCAGCGCTAACAATATCCCAATCTGTTGCCGATGCGCCATCTGATCACGTCTGGATGCCCGCGGGAACTCCACGATTTTACATGGATGAAGATGTGGTGATGTAGGGTGCCCCGGGCTGTCGCAACTTGAACGGTGAGAATGTTCGACTATGCAGAACGAAAAATTCCGATTGGCGATTGATTCCAACTTTCAGCATGACGCGTTTGATGTAAGTCCGTACGGTTTCTTCCGTGAAACCAAGTTCCAATCCGATGGCGCGTGGACAGCGCCCGCGGAGAATACAGCGAACAATCCGCGCCTCCACCCAACTCAAGCCAAACGCGAGAGCAATGCGCTGGGCACCGGCCTCCTCATTGAATTGAGGAACGTAGATGAGAGCAAGATTGGGATCGGTATTTCCAGGGATTGAACCGATCACAGCAAACAAAAATCGCTGCTCCTCTTGCGAGATGAGCACGGTCGATCCGACGTTCTTTTGGTTTGGATCCGGAATGATAGCGGCTCGAACAGCGTCCCTGAGCTGGGTGGTGATGAGGGGGGTCGATCCCGAGAGCGTACCACCGTCGAGAGTGATGACACCTTCGCCGACAAGTCGCCGAAACCCGCTGTTCATGCTCCGAACGATCAGATTTTCGTCAATGGTCAGGGCGGGTGACTCAATGTCATCCAGCCACATTTGATGAGACTGCAGTGTGGTCTTTGTCAGATCAGCGACCGCATCCCATAGGAGCTCGATCGCGCGCCTAGCGGTAGCGAATTCTGCATCAGGAATCTGCACCTGCCACCATCCCGCAATAAAGATGGCAGTATCCCCAGAGACCGTACATACACGTCCAATGACCGAGTGGTGCCCGTAGACCGGGCGCGTTCCGATCAGCCGGCGTGCAAACCCGTTTGGCGACGTAGACGACTGATATATGAAATTGCCGTCTCCGTTGAAAGTCTCCGAGATGGATCTCGCCAACGCATCCGATGCGGGACTGGGCGCGGGTAATCCAACTGAAGTCTGATCGAGTAGATCTCCTTCTGGAGACAAGAACGCAGCGTAGCAGCGTTTGCATTCGAGCAGTCGGGCTAAGGATCGCGCAAACCACAGGTTTTGTGGCGCACTGGAGTTGCGGCTGGGGCGGGGCAATGGATTCGCCGGAGTAGCTCGAAGTCTGAAGGCCAGTGAGCCGATGGTGTCAGAGCGGTCGTTTTCCTGTTGGTATCCTTGCTGCATAAATGCCTCCCAAAGAATTTGTGTGTTCAATATTCCGCCAAGGCGTCAACTCTCCCGGAAGGCACGGTGGACGCGTAGGCGCAGCGGCTGAATTAAGTACTCCGCAAATGTTCTTATGCCTGTTTCAACAAAGACTTCGACCGGAAGGCCGGGCTTCAAAGTCGTGAGATGAGGTTCGACCTCCGGTGATCGCTGCAAATCAATTTCTGCCATGTAGGATGTGACGCCGCTCTTCGTGTCAGTGAACGCATCCGCCGCGACAGCAGTCACCTGGCCTTCCAGCATGGGTCGGCGGCGAATGTTGAGGGCAATGATGCGGATACGAGCGTTCTGCCCCGCCATGACTTCCTCGCGATCCTGCGGCCGCAGCGATGCCTCGATGACGAGGCGATCCTCGATGGGCACGATCTCCATGAGTGTCTCTCGAGGCGCTAACACAGTGTTCAATTCCCTGCTGTTGAGGCGAACAACCCGTCCCGACTCCGGTGCGCGTAAATCAGTCCGCGCCAGTTGTTCACGCAATGCGCCAATCCGATGTCTGAGATCGCCGATCGATTCTCGCGTTGCGTGACTCTGTTTTGCGATATCCTGACTTTGGTTGAGACCCAGCTGTTTTCCACGATCGACGAGTTCTGCGATTTTCCCGCGTGTTTCTGCTTGCTGGGTCAGATTGCGCGTGAGTTGGGCCTGCATGTCCGCTTCCGCCCTCTTCAACGCAAGTACGCGTGGCTTTCGTGCGAGCCCTTTTTCCAATAGCGATGCTGTATCTCGTATTTCTTCCTGAAGAAACTGAAGTTGCTCTTGCAGGCTTGTCCTGCTGTTTTCGAGGCCATGGGCCGTGTCCATGAGTTGTCGGGTCTGCTGATCGATCAATTTCCGCTCGCCGGTCAATGCACTTGATCGCGTCGCGAACTCCGTCTCCTGGGTCTGAATTGCCGTCTTTGCTTCGGGGCGAGGAGAATTCCGTAATTCGTCAGGAAATGAAATAGCGGTGGACTGCATTTGTTCAGCGAGTAACCGTGCATCCAGCGAGAGATCAGCAAACAATTTTGTCTCTAATACGCCAAGGCTTCCCTCAACTTGGGTCGTATCGAGTTTTGCAACGATCTGACCGGCCTCGACTTGCTCGTTCTCGCGGACATAAATGGTCTTCAATATCCCACCGTCGAAATGTTGCACCGCCTTCCGCTTGGATTGGACCTTTATGATACCGGGAGCGATGACGGCGCTGCGCAGCGGGACGAATGTAGCCCAAAGGCCGAATCCGCCGAATTGAATCGCTAAAAGGAAGGCTCCCCATTTTATGAGTCGTCGGGCATCGGACCTGGGTTTCTCCAGGATTTCGTGGCTGCTCGTTGCACCGAGTAAAAGTTCGTGGACGTGAGTTGTCACAATTCCTGCTCCTAGCCAGATAGCAGTTGCGGGCGGTCGGGCTGACGCGGACCCCGGCGTGAAGGGAGCCCCGCTGTGTTGCTGGGTAGAACTTCCGAAACGGGACCGAAGGCGACCTGCGTGCCGTCGCGGAGCAGCAATACGTGATCCGCAATCGTCAGGAGGCGTGGCCGGTGGGTCACGATCAGGAAGGTTGTGCCCTGCGATCGTGCGCTCAATATCGCAGTGCACAGCGCTGCCTCCCCATCCGGATCGAGATTTGCGTTGGGCTCGTCGAGCAGTATCAGTTTACGGTTGCCGAAGAAGGCTCGTGCCAAGCCGATGCGCTGTCGCTGGCCACCAGAGAGGCGATGACCGTCGCGACCGATCTGCGTTTGATACCCGGCCGGCAGTGCCAGAATCATCTGATGCGCGCCAGCCAGAGTTGCCGCCATGACGATATCTTCGTCGCGCGGACTCTCCTCAAATCCCGAGATCGCTTCAGCAACGGTACCGGCGAGCAATTCGACATCCTGAGGAAGATAGCCGATGTAGCTTCCGAGCTGATCGGGGTGCCAGCTCTCCAGCAACGCGTTGTCGAGCCGGATTTCACCGACGCTGGGCTTCTCCAAGGCGGCCGCCATCCGCAAGAGAGTGGACTTGCCCGCGCCGGTCGGACCAACGACCACGACGATCTCGCTGGGCCTGCATCGGAAGGCAATACCTCTCAGGATCGAACGTCTCGCCTGCGGAATGGTGAAGCCGACACCATTGAGTTCCAGTAAGCCATTTGGGGCAGTGAGGCGGGTCCGATGAGGTTGCTTCAACACCCATGTCGCCGCGGCGCTGACGCGTTTCCATGCCTCCTGCGCCGCAGTCACCCCGCGCCAGGCAGAGATAAGGCTCTCCATCGGTTGCAGGGTTCGGCTGACCATGATCGAGCTCGCGATCAGGCTGCCGGCGAGTACCTCGTTTTGCAGTACAAGCCAGGCACCACATCCGATAGATAGTACTTGCAGGGTAGACCTCACCATGCGTGCCGCCGATGCGATCGCGGCGACCCGTTCACTGGCGCGAACGACAGGAGATAACGCCTCATCATTGGCGCGCATGAAGGCGCGGATGGCGCCTCCAGTCCAGCCCATGGCCCTGATGAAGTTGCCGTGTCGTACGATGCCATCCATTAGCATCTGACAACGTGCGGCTGCACCGCTCGCTTCATTGACCTCCGCCCGGGCAATACAGCTACTCACATATCCCATGATCGACAGAACGACCGCGCCAGTCAGCGCAATAGCGCCGTAGTAGGGATGGATGAGAAAGAGGATAAGTATGAAGACGGGAAGAAACGGGGCATCGACCAACGTAATGACAGCGCCGCCTGAAAAGAAGTTCCGTAGCTCCCGAACTTTCACCAGATCATGCGTCGAGCCTTCGCGGCGTCGCGCCGGATCGGCAATGGTTGCCTCCAGGATGAGCGGTGCGATGCGCTGTTCGAAGGTGACGGCGAACCGGCTGAGCAATCGAAATCGAATGACGTCGAAGAAGGCGCTGAAGATCAACGCCGCAATTCCGAGGGAGGTCAGGCCGATGAGAGTCTCGATGCTTCCGCTGCTGATGACCCGGTCGAAGACCTCGATGGAGTAGAAGGGTAACACAAGCAGAAGGATGTTGGCCGACACGCTGAAGACGACGACCCACACGAGCGTGGTTCGCCCTGGAACGGCGCTGACAACAGATTCTGCTCGGGCCGAGTGAGCCAGACGCATAGTGACTGCCTAATTGCGCAAAATGCGTAGGGCGGCAACGTGCCGCCCTACGTCGTCAATAATCAGACAACTTCGATAGCGGTGTAACCCGCTGCGTTATTTATGTCCTCGATCGAGGCATAGGGGGTTCCTCCGCCCGTAATGCCATCGAGGGTGATGGTTCCGAAGCCGAAATCCAGCGTGGTATTGGTACCATCGTCGTCGACGACCACCGTTGTCGGGTCATAGCCAGGCGCCGCATCGATGCTGATGGTGTCACCGTCAGCGAAACTAAGATCGGTAACTTCGTCATCACCGAAGTCCGCGCCCGTACCATCGCCAGCGTTGATCGCGTCGGTTCCGGCGCCTCCTGTAAGCACGTCATCACCGATACCGCCGTTCATCGCGTCAGCGCCGTTACCGCCGCTCAGCTCATCGTCGCCCGCTGCGCCGTTGAGCGTGTCATTTCCTGCACCGCCGGCCAGCGTATCGTCACCGTCGCCGCCTTCAAGCGCATCCGCTCCATTGCCGCCGGCAAGCGTATCGTCGCCTGCATCGCCGTTTAACGTATCGACGCCGGTGCCACCGGACAGTTCGTCTGCCCCGTCGCCACCATTAGCGACGTCATCGCCAGCGCCGCCTTCGATTGTGTCGTCACCGGCGTCACCTGCCAGCAGGTCGTTACCCGCACCGCCATCCATGACGTCGTCGCCCGCTCCACCATTAAGTGTGTCGTTTCCGGCGTCGCCGTTCATGATATCGTTCCCGTCATCGCCATTGAGGGTGTCGATACCATCGCCTCCGTTCATGGTGTCGTTACCGGCACCGCCATTCAGCGTGTCATCGCCGAGACCGCCATTCACCGTATCATCACCCAGGCCGCCACTGGCGGTATCATTGCCGTCGCCGCCTTCCAGCGTGTCATTGCCGAGCCCGCCGGTCAGGGTATCGTCGCCGGCATCACCATTGATGGTATCATCGCCCACCCCGCCAGACAGGACGTCAGCACCATCACCACCATTCAATGTGTCATCGCCAGCAGCGCCTGCGAGTGTATCATCGCCTGCGCCCCCCGAGAGAACGTCATTTCCAGCACCGCCGTCGACGTTGTCATTTCCGTCGCCGCCATCGATCGTATCCGCCCCGGCGTTGCCGGAGAGATCATCATTCCCTGAGCCGCCATTGATCGTATCGTCCCCCGCGTCGCCGCTGGCCGTATCATCTCCAGCGCCACCGTCGATCGTATCAATGCCAGCGCCGCCACTGATCTGGTCGTTTCCGTCTCCTCCGAGAATGGAGTCGTCTCCCGCGTTGCCGTTCAAGGTGTCGTTGTCGACGCCACCATCGATCGAGTCGTTACCGGCTCCACCGTTGATCGTGTCATCACCGCCGAGGCCTGAGAGAGTGTCATTACCCGGGAGCCCATTGATCGTATCCGCAACTGGGGTTCCGTCCAGAATGTCGTCACCTGGTGTACCATTGATCAGTGCCATGATTGCCACTCCATGATGATGTCGCGCTTCTAACGCGACTACGCTTCGCGCTGAACATAGATGCATGATCCTAGCTATCCCCTCGACAACCGGAGATCGCTGACACCGAGCGTGTCGATCGAGCGAATTTTGCGCAATCCCCATGTGGGGACAAAATGCAGCGCGTGATAGGGAAAGCTATTGCGTAAATGTTCGCTCAGGATTCATCTGAAGGACAGCCCTGCTGCCGTAACTCAAGTTCGACAATAATGCTCTGAGGCCATGATTAAGCGCGTCGAGCGTACAATCTGAAGATGAAGGGCAGAGCAGAACTCTAACTATCCGGTATTCTTACGGATTACAGAGTGCTCTCGCGCGTGGCTCGTGACGACTGTTCCATCTAGCCGAGTGCCTTCGTCTACTTCAGCCATAATCTCGTTAATCGTCTCAATAGGTCTTGCAGAAAGGAAGGATGACGCGAAGCTCATGTGCGTGAAACTGGCTTAACGCCAACAATGTGCAACGCCCGTCCCAAGTATATTATCCTGGAATCGATCTATCCTACGAGTGTCACATGTAATCGGCATCGTGTCGCACATCGACGAGCTGCTCGACCGCAACATCGGTGCCGGGTATCCAATTGGTCGATTTGAAGCCGCTCACGCATGCGGCAATCCCTTGCGACATTAAGATAGCTCACGTCCGCTTCTGGTGCCAAACCGACAATCGGTAACGGACGATGTCGGCCGCTTGCCATGAGCGAGACAAGACCTTTGTGGCGGTCAAATTACTCTGAACTACACTTTCGAGAGATTCTTGCAGCGGCTCCTTTTCGAATCTGCAGCGCTCCTGTCGACAGGTGACATCAATCCAGAGCGACGCAGCCCCTAGAAGCCGCATGTCCCGCGGCATCCGGGATGGCACCGTTGATCTGATCGATCAGGAACGCACTTCGAAGATCATATTGAAAGGCGTCTCAGTCGCGCGGCGGAAGCGCTTGAATCCTGCCTCAGTCGCGACCTGACGCAATTTGCTTTCACCTGCCTGGGCACCGAGCCCCAAGCCCACCTCCTGAGAGAGCGACGCAGGCGTACAAATGAATGTCGAGGCGTGATAGAAAATGGACCCGATGGGGTTGAGATTATCCTTGAGATTGTCATGAGCAAATGGCTCGACGATCATCCATGACCCGTCTTTGGCCAGTGTTTCCTTGACATGCTTGCCCGCACCAACGGGGTCGCCCATGTCATGCAGGCAATCGAAGAAAGCGACCAGATCGTAGTCTTTTGCCGGAAAATCCTTGGCACTGGCCTGCGCGAATTCAATTCGGTCTCCGACCCCCGCTTCCTGGGCCAGGACCTTCGCGCGATCGATCGAAGGTTTGTGGTAATCAAACCCGAAGAACGTGGATTTGGGGTACGCCTGCGCCATCACGATGGTAGAGGCGCCGTGGCCGCATCCGACATCGGCCACCTTGGCGCCAGCTTTCAGTTTGGCTTCGACGCCTTCGAGCGTCGGAATCCAGTTCGAAACCAGATTGGCGTTATAGCCCGGCCTGAAGAAGCGTTCGGTGCCCGAGAAAAGGCACTTCGAATGCTCATGCCAGCCAACGCCCTTCCCTGTTCGAAATGCTTCGGCAACCTTGGGTTCGTCGAGATAGGTGGACTGCACGACATCGAATGCACCGGCGAAGAAAGCCGGCGACCCCTCCTCGGCGAACGCCATCGCTTGTTCGGCCGAGAGCGAGAACGCGTTCTTTTCAGGGTGATAATCGATGTAACCAGAGGCAGCTTGGCCGGAGAGCCACTCGCGGACATAACGCTCATGCAGACCGGTCTTCTTGGCAAGCGCTGAAGGCGTGAAGATATCTCCATCCGCCATTGCCTTGTAGAGGCCAAGACGATCGCCGAGCAGTATACTAGCACCGCCGAGTGAAATGCCGAGGTCGTTGACCAGCTTTCCTACGAGTGCGTTCAGCTTTTCAGGATTTGGTTCACGCATTGCAGCATCCTCCACTTTGTGAAGAACAGCCCTCGCTCTAGTTAAGCACGACTGGCGAATTACAAGTGGGCGCCGAGCGCCACGCGATGTCAGATTCACGATTGTGCGGGATTGTCCGCTGCTGGCGCAATCCCCGCGTTCCCTCTAGACTTGCTTCTGCGAAGTTTTGAAAATTGCCGCTCAATTTTCTCGAGTTTTCGGGGGAAATTATCCTTGGCCGAAAGTGGGATTGCGAATATTCGCGCGGTACTGTTGTTAAAGCCCCGCCCGGTCGGGTGGGATCAGCGCCGGCAGCGACTTGATGAAGTTGGGTCGATCTGGCCGGTGGCCGACGATGTCGAGTTGCGGACTGTCGATTGCGGAAATGTCGCGGGGGAATGGTCCTTCTCACCGGGGGCAGATACGACGAGCGTGCTTCTGTATTTTCATGGCGGCGGTTTTTGTTCGGGATCAATCCTCAGTCATCGACGCCTCGTGACAGAGGCAGGGCGGGCTGCTGGCATAAGCACCCTGGCGATTGACTATCGGCTCGCGCCGGAAAACCCGTTTCCTGCCGCTCACGACGACGCGATGAGCGCTTGGCGATATCTGCGCCAGCAGGGCATAGACGCCGGCAATATAGTAGTTGCCGGTGACAGCGCTGGCGGCAATCTTACAATTACCCTGATCAACGCCTTGCGCGGAGCCAATGAAGAGTCGCCGGCATGCGCTTGGCTTATTTCGCCCTGGACCGATCTTTCAATGTCCGGGACGACGCTGCAAAGCAAGGATCAGATCGATCCGATCATCCACCGTGGCTACCTCGAGGAACTGGCTGACGCCTTTGCTCCGGCATCGCTCGACCGCAGGAGCCCGTTTCTGTCTCCGCTGTTCTCGGACCTCATCGGATTTCCACCAACACTCATTCAGGTCGGGTCAGCCGAAACTTTGCTCGCAGACTCGACGCGTTTCGCGGAGGCTGCCGCAATAGCCAACGTCGCGACGACGTTGGAGGTATGGCCCGACATGATCCATGCATGGCCTCTGTGGAATGGCGGTCTTACAGACGCAAGGTTGGCGCTCAGGTCAGCTGGACAATTCATCAAGCATCGATTGTCTGATCTAGTTCAAATCAGTGCCAAGTCTTCGTGATTCATGATTCTTAACTCTGACATCGGAGGGAGGACATCAAGGCGCCATTGCCGCCACGACACTACGGACGGTACTGCGCGCATTCGCAAGGCGGCGCCGCAACCTCAGCTCTGATGCGGGCCTTGCATGATTTTCATGGCATCCTTCACGTGGCGCCACTCGTTGGCCTCTTCCAGCTGACCTTTTTGCTCGCATGTCAGTGCATTCTGAGCGGCATGAGCGATGGCCACGGCTCCGTGCCGATCAAGCATCTGCCGGGCGATGGTGTGGACTTGAGTTTCGGACATCATTTGCTTTCTCCTGATTTACCCGAGCCAAGGAAAACCGGTGCTGCTGGAACCGAGCCGGCCCGGTGTCTCTGAAAACGGTGGAACAGCCAATCTCGTTCCCGGAAAAAACAACCGGCCGCGCGCCGGCGGCCGGCCATCTATCGCCACCGCTTTGCCATGAATTTCAAACTCGAATTGCGATCGGGCAAAGCATTGTGCACCGCAAATCAATCATCCGATGTTAAACATCGGATGATTGCATTCGCTCTGAAAACGTGAGATAGGCCACTGAGCAAACAACAGCGGGGAAGAACGCTCGTGGCACGAAGTCCTACGAAATCGCTGGAGCGGGGAAGCAAGCCAGGCCGCATCAATTCGGTCTTGACCACGCTCGGCTGCGAAATCGCGCAGGATATTATCCCGATTGGCGCAACCCTCCCCCCAGAGCCGGAACTGGAGGCGCGCTTCGGTGTTGGGCGCGGCGTCATCCGGGAAGCGATCAAAACCCTTGCTGCGAAAGGAATGGTCAGCGTGCGTCCGCGTTACGGTACGCACGTCTTGCCGCGCCGCGACTGGAGCCTGCTCGATCGCGATGTGCTGGGATGGCTGGTCGGCGGCGGCGAACCAGACCGCGATCTTCTGATGGCCATTCAGGAAGTCCGACTGATCATCGAGCCGGCAGCAGCCGCGCTCGCGGCAACGCGGAGCACCAAGCAGGACAGGTTACGCATCGAAGCCGCGCTGGTCGGCATGGAAACCTCGCACGATCAGGAAAGCGCCATCAAGGCGGACAAGGCATTCCACCTCGCCATTCTAGATGCGACGCATAACCCCGTGTTGCAGGGTTTTCGCGGCGCCATCGATACCATTCTGAGCGCGGTATTTCTTGTCGCGGTCGGCAGCCCCGGCTGGTTCGAAGACAATCTGCCAAACCACGCGGCCGCTGCGCGCGCGATTTCCGCGGGTGATGCAAAGAAGGCCAAGACCGCCATGGAACAGGTGCTTGGCTACACGCAAATCAAACTCTCGAAGCGTCGCGCGACTGCGACGCCTGAAGGCATAACGCGGGTCTCAACCGCGACGGCGAAAAAAACAAAGAGGAAGCCCCATGTATCGTGACATGATTGGATCGACGCACGTCCTTGCATCACCGGAAATCGCCGTCGTCGCTATTCCCGAGGACGAGCGCGTCTGGGTGCCGCAGGCGCCGGATGTCTGGTTTCGTCCGCTGATGCTGAACACACGACAAGGGCAGTGGTGCAATCTGCTGCGCGTGCGACGCGCCGGCGTATTATCGCGGCATCTGCATCCCAATCCGGTGCATGGCTTCGTGTTGCGCGGCAAGTGGTTCTACCGCGAACACCAGTGGGTGGCGACGGAAGGCTCCTACGTGTTCGAGCCCCCAGGTGAGATCCACACGCTGATCGTCCCAGAGGACGTTCCCGAGATGATCACCTTCTTCAACATCCAGGGATCGATGCTGTATCTCGATGAGAACAACAAGCACGTCGGTTATGAGGACGTCTTCACCAAGATCGATATGTGCCGCGCCCACTACGAGTCCGTCGGCCTTGGCCGTGACTACGTCGATCAGTTCGTGCGCTGATGGCAGACGGTGCCAACATGATCGAGGAGATTCCGTCGGCCGCATGGGCGTCGATCTGGTACGCGGGAAAACGCGTGCTGGTGACGGGCGGAACGTCAGGGATCGGCGCGGGCCTGGCGCGCGGCTTCGTTGAGGCCGGCGCGGAGGTCATCGCGACCGGCGTGAATGCTGGGGAGATCGAGCGGGCACGTTCGGATTCGGTGTTGCGCGAGGCTCAGGCGCATCAGCTCGACGTTCGCGACGACAGCGCGATCAAGTCTCTTGTCGGCTCGCTCGGCGAGCTCGACGTGATCGTCAATTGCGCCGGCGTCATTCGTCGCAGCGAAGAACTCGACCCCGCGGTTTTCCAGTCGGTGGTCGATATCAATCTCAACGGCACCATGCGGATGTGCGCCGCCGCGCGGCCGCTGCTGGCACGCTCCAAGGGTGCGATCGTCAATCTGGCATCCATGCTGTCGTTCTTCGGCGGCGGTCTCGTTCCCGGTTATGCCGCCAGCAAAGGCGGTATTGCACAACTGACGAAATCGCTGGCGATCGCCTATGCGAATGACGGCATTCGCGTCAACGCGATCGCGCCGGGCTGGATCGCCACGCCGCTGACGACCGATCTGCAGGCCAGCCCGGAACGTAGCCAGGTCATTCTGGGGCGCACGCCCTTGGGCCGTTGGGGCAAACCATCGGACCTCTTGGGTGGCGTGCTCTATCTGTGTTCGCCGACGGCATCTTTCGTGACGGGGACGATCCTCGTCATCGACGGCGGATATGCCGTGACGTGACCAGGACGGCGGCGAAGTGCCGCCGTTCGCAGACGAGATTTGAGTACTAAACTGCGTAGCCGAGAGCCTCGCAGATAAAAATAAAACGGCCAGAACGCTGGTCAAAGGGAGGTCGCGTGCTCGTTGCGCCCGGTCAAAAAGTGCGGTCCCGCGTCGCCTGGCGCGGCATGAACTCGCTGGTGGGCGCAGCCTTGTTCGTGGCGCCCTTGCTGGTGCTCGTCGCCATCTGGGCGATCGTGGTCCCGCTGTTCAATGTCAATCCGCGGATTTTTCCGTCGCTCGGCTCGGTGGCCGAAGCAGCGGTTGCCGCGATCGGCGATGGCTCGCTCATCCGCCATATCGGCGCGAGCATGCTGCGTGTCGGACTGGGCACGTTTCTCGGCGTGCTCGTCGCTGTTCCGCTTGGCGTCGCCATGGGCGTGAGCCCTGCGGCCTCGGCGTTCCTGACGCCGCTGTTTCGCTTCTTCTCGGTGCTTGCCGGCATCGCCTGGATACCGATTGCAACATTGTGGTTCGGCTACGGCTTCGGCGCCATCATCTTCGTGATCTTCAACGCCGTCTTCTTTGTGGTCGCCTACAACACGCTGCTCGGTGTCTCCACCATTCCGATGACGATCCGCAATGCGGCCGCCTCGCTCGGTGCCGGACGATGGGCCTTGCTTACCGAAGTGCTGCTGCCGGGTGCGCTCCCCAATATCGTGACAGGCGTGCGCACCGGGCTCGGCTTCGCGTGGCGCGGCCTGATCGCGGCGGAGATGATCGCGACCAATGTCGGACTTGGCTACATGCTGTTCGTCGCCCGTGACTTCTATCGCACCGAAGTGATCGTGCTCGGCATGATCGTCATCGGCGTGTTGTGGCTATTCATCGACCGGTTGCTGCTCGTTCCGCTGGAACGCGCGACGATCGAGCGATGGGGACTGGTGAGGCGCACATGAACATTGCACTGAAATTCTGGAGCGGTTACGTGCGCACGACGCATCGGTGGCCAATTATCGCGACCATCGTGCCGTTTATTCCCGTGGTGGCGATCTGGAGCATTGTCGCCAATTCAGGCATGTTTCCGCGCGCCTTCTTCCCGGCGCCGGTGGATGTGATACGGTCGTTCATCTCCCTCACCTACAAGGGAATTTTGCCGGACTATCTGCAGGACAGTCTGATCCGGCTGCTGTTCGGCGCAACCATCGGCGTCGCGCTGGGCATTCCGCTCGGCATCCTGATCGGCTCCAGCCGCCTCGCGCATCGCATCTGCTGGCCGGTGCTGCTGTTCTTTCAGGCCATCGGCGACATTGCGTGGCTGCCGATCCTGCTGATCTGGTTCGGATTCGGCCTCACCACCATGACCTTTGTCATCGTCTACACCGTGCTGTTTCCGATCGTGCTGAGCACCGTGCTCGGCGTGCAGTCGGTACATCGCGATCTGGCCCGTGCGGCGCAGAGCCTCGGCGCTTCGCCGATGCGAGTGTTGTGGGAAGTGACGCTGCCCGGTGCGTTGCCGAATATCATTACCGGCCTGCGCAACGGCCTCGGCTATGGCTGGCGCGCGCTGATCGCGGTGGAGATCATCGTCGGCACCAGCGGTATCGGATTCATGATGTTCGATGCACGTCGTGCCGGCTCAACGGTCGAGATCCTGCTCGGCATGATCGTTCTCGGCACTCTTTGGTACATCGTCGATGCCTGGATCCTTGCGCCGATCGAGCGCGCAACGGGCCAGCGGTGGGGATTGGTTACGTCATGAAAACGCTGTCGCTGAAAAATCTTCGCAAGACCTATTTCGATCCCTATGCGGGATCGCAGGTCACCGCCGTCCAGGACGTCTCGCTCGACGTCGAGCAGGGCGAATTCGTCTCCGTCGTCGGTCCCTCCGGCTGCGGAAAGACGACAATCCTGAACATGATCGCGGGCTTCATCCCCTATACGGGTGGCGAGATCCTGATTGACGGCAATCTCGTCAAGGGACCGGGTCCGGATCGCGGCGTGGTTTTCCAGTCGTTCGCCCTCTTCCCGTGGAAGACGGTGCTGGAGAATGTCGGCTTCGGCCCGAAGATGCGGGGCGTGCCAAAGGACGAGCGCGACCGCACTGCGCGGGAATATCTCGCGCTCGCCGGTCTCTCGCATGCCGCGGATCGCTACCCGAACGAACTATCCGGCGGCATGCAGCAGCGCGTCGGCGTCGTCCGCGCGCTGGCCAACAATCCGGCCGTGCTGCTGATGGACGAGCCGTTCGCCAGCGTCGATGCGCAGACCCGCATGACACTGCAGGAAGAGCTGACGCGTATCTGGCAGGAGCGCAAGCCGACCGTCATCTTCATTACACACGATGTGGCCGAAGCCGTGTTTCTTGCAAACCGCGTCGTCGTGTTGTCCAAGGGCCGCGTGCTCGATCAGATCAAGGTCGATCTTCCGCGTCCGCGCGTCTGGGATCACCTGATCGAGGATGAAACGTTCAAGCGTCTGTCGGCGCAGGTGCTGCAAATGGTGCGGGCCGCATGAGCATCGCGCGAGATGTCATTCGTTCGACCCGCGGGCGTGTGGTGCTCGCTGTCATCGCCGTGTGGGCCGCGTTTCAGGGCTGGCTGAGCATCGAGGCGCCGGGCAAGATTTCCAAGGAGCTCGCCGGCGCGTCCGACAAGGTCAATATCCAGATCGATATGCCGTTTACGCCGGAGCGTTTTCACGTTCTGGCGTTTCAGAAGTATGGGCGGATCGCCGGAGCCGACGATCATTCCATCGGACTAAGGGGTGTGAAACGAACGGACCTCAACGCGGTTGCCCGGCCTTACTGGGTCACGAGCGTGGGGCCAATCAAGGAGGAGGACTGATTTTGAAACGCATATTATGGGCTTTAACTGCAGTGATGCTGGCTTGCGTGCCGGCACAATCGCAGACATTGACGAAACTGAATGTCGGTATGGTCAGCGCCATCGACATGCTGGCGATCCCGGTGGCACTGGAGCGCGGTTACTTCGAGAAGCAGGGTCTCGATGTCACCATTGCGCGCCCCTACGCGACCGGCGTTGATGCGCTGAATGCGCTGCAGGCTGGCGAGACCGAGATCCTGCAGGTCGGCGTTCCGATGATCGGCGCCGTGTTGCGCGGCATGGATCTCGTGGCACTCGGCAATTACAGCGGCAGCGCCACCAAGTCCGGTTCGGATGCGACCATGGCGATCATTGCCCGTGAGGGATCGGGCATCGTCAAGGGTGACCTCAAGAGCCTCAAGGGCAAGAAGATCGCGACCTCCTTCGGCACCATCAACCATCTCTATATCCTGGCACTGCTGGAGAAGGCCGGGCTCAAGCCCGACGACGTCCAGCTGGTCAACACGCCGCCGCCGGATATGACGGTCGCGCTGCTCGCCAAGGGCATCGATGCATTTTCCGGCTGGGATCCGTGGCCGATCATCGCGCAGAAGGACGTCCCCGGTGCCTTCGAAGTGATCCGCGGCGGCGATGTCATTGCCTATCTCGGCTATGTCGTCTCGCTTCGGTCCTGGGTCGAGAAAAATCCGGAATCGACGGAGAAATTCCTGGCCGCGACCTCACAGGCCGACCAGTGGATGCGCAAAAATCCCAAGGCCGCCGCGCAGATCGGCACCCGCTGGATTCCGGGCCTGAAGCCGGAGATCGCCGAAGCCGCCATGGAATTCAATGTCCAGCAACTTGATCGACGTCTTTCGGCAAATAGCTACAAGGCACTCTGGAGCGCGCAGGACCGGCTTCAGCGGCTGGGCGTACTGAAGGCGACATTCGACGTCAACAAGAACATCGACGCCAAGCCGATGCTGAACGTCATGAAGAAGCATCCCGAACTATTCGCCGATCTGCCACCCATTCCGGCGGACGTCGCGCTCGGACCGGACTTCACGTTCAAGCCCTGAATAAAGGAGGCGGTTTGCCCAATTGCGGACCGCCTTTTTTCTGATCGATGCATCAATCGAAAACACTAGCTAGCAGCGTCGTGCTTTTGCGACTAGCTCACCTTTATCCGCAACGCCAACTGCGATTAAGCCAGTCCCAGGCCGCCATCAACAGCAACAACCTGGCCCGTCATCCATTCCGAAGCGGGACTTGAAAGCCTCACGATCCATTCCGCCAGGTCGTCAGGAACGCCGCGCCGCCCGAGCGGTATGCGCGCACGCTCCTGTTCCTTGATTGCCGCAGCCTGTTCCGGGGAGAGCCCCATCATGCCAGTCAGCGCGCCTGATTCCGTAGGTCCTGCCGCCACGGCGTTCACGCGTATGCCGAGTGGTGCAAGCTCCAGCGCCCAGCAGCGAGTCAAATGCTCCAAAGCCGCCTTGCTGGCGGCGTAATGAGACAGTCCTGCCACCGGCTTGTGACCGAAAGTGCTCGAGACATTGACGATCGTGCCCCGTGTTGCCGTTAGGTGAGGAAGAGCAGCAGAGGCGAGGAGACTTGGGCCGAGCACATTGACGGAGAGAATGTCCCTGATCCGATCGGCTGTCGCATCTGCCAGCGGAAGGATTGCGCCTGCGCCCGCGTTGTTGACCAGGGCATCAACCCTGCCCCAAAGATCGACCGTCTTGGCGATTGTGCGCTTGGCATCTTCGGCGGAGGCTGCATCCGCCACCATGCCGGCTATGTTCGTATGCTCGGCAATCGTTTCTTCGATAGGGCCGGGACGGCGGCCGGTCACGAACACCTTGTTGCCTTCCCTTGCGAAGCGCAGCGCCGCCGCCTTCCCTATGCCGGAGCTGCCGCCCGTTACAATCACGACCTTTTCACTCTGCATTTTCAATCTCCTTCTTGCCAAGATGACGCGGCTTGGCCCACTACTCTGCAGTCCATCTGAATCCGCACTGCTATAACCGGGGCGCGCGCGCATGAACGCCACGCGGGCGCGCCCCGGTCCTCATCCGACTAGCGATCAGTAGTCCCAGACGATCGGAACCCAGCGAAACGCGTCGCCATCGATCGCCACGTGGCCGGCGGACGGGAATGGCAGATGAGTCGCGACCAACAATTCGCCTGTTGCCGCCAGCTCCCGCAACAGACGGGTCCGAACGCGCGCTGCCTCCTCGGGGTCGTGCTCGAAACCGTTGTGCCAATCGGGTTGGTCAAACCCGACCGTGAACACGGCGTCGCCGGCGAAGGTCAGCGCGTCACCGCCGGATGCCAGGCGGACGACACTGTGTCCGGGCGTGTGGCCGCCGGTCCGACGCACGATGACTCCCGGCGCCAGTTCGTGCTCGTCCGTGAATGTCCGAAAATGCTTTCCATATTCGGCCATGAACCGCTTGGCGGTTGCCCGCAGCGCGTCCGGGAATCCCGGCGGCATTTGGGTGTGAGAGAAATCGGGCGCTTTCCAGAATTCGACCTCGGCGGCAGCGACGTGGATCCGCAGATCCGAACGTAGTTGATCCTTCACCCCTTCGACGAGAAGTCCGCCGATATGGTCCATATGCAAGTGCGTCAGCACGATATCGGTGACGCATGCAAGATCGATCTCGGCAGCTGCCAATCGCTGGATCAGTTGTCCGGCCCGCGGCAAATGCAGGTCCGGGTCCAATCCCAGCCCGGCGTCGACAAGAATGGTCTGCTCGCCACTCTGCACGACGACCACGTTCAGCGGCCAGTCGAAAGCGTCCGGCGGCAGGAACATGTCGCGCATCCAGGCGGCCCGGACGGCGGGGTCTGCGTTATGTCCCAACATGGAGGTTGGGAGTGGCAACACGCCATCGCTGACCACCAGCACGTCGATGTCGCCGATCTTCACTGCATAGCGCGACGGAACCAGTTCGTTACGCCCCGACTTGACGGGGGCTGATGTCGTATCAAGGTTCATGTGTTTCTCCTTCTGAGTATTTTGCTGGGTGTTTTGCTGAGTGCTTTTCCGAGTGGCTTGAATCGTCTGTGTCATCTGTGAGTCCTCCTGGTTGATCGATTGCGAGAGCTGGCCGCGCTCCTGCATGGAGCGCGGTTCTTTCTTGTGTGGGGTGGCTAGACTTCGGTCACATGCTCCGGATCGGCCGAGGCGAGAGCGGCAGCACGCTCGGGCTTCGGCGGATAAATCCAGACGGTGTTGATTTCCTTCTTGGTTTTCTTGGCGACGTCGCCAACCATCTCGACCTTGCGGTCCCAGCCGCGCGTGAACAGTGCGCCGGCTTCGCCGAGGTCGAGACAGGTGACGTAGCCCTTCTGGTGATATGGCCTGGTCGCCATGCGCAACAATTCGGCGGCGGCATTGTTGCCGGCAAAGGCGCCCATCCGCGTCGCATGCTGGCACGACATCAGCGCGTAATTGCCGACATCGTCGCTGGCTGCCCTGGCAGCGTCACCGGTGGCAAAGACGCCAGGCACCGAGGGTACGCGCAAATCGCGGTCGACCAGCAGCCGGCCGAAATTGTCGCGCTCGGCGGGGATCTGCGTGGTCAGCGGCGCGGCGCGAATGCCTGCCGCCCAGATCACGGTCTCGGTTTCGATACGTTCGCCGTCGGACAGTGTGATCCCGGATGCATCCAGCGAGGCAACGCCGGCACCGAGCCGGGTCTCCACACCGAGCTTGCGCAGCGCCTCCTCGATGATGGGACGCGAACCCTCGCCCATATCGGGGGCGATCGCACTATTTCGTTCGACAATGATGACGCGCGGCTTGGCATCCTTGCCGAGGATCGCGCGAAGCCGCGCCGGGATTTCGGTCGCTGCTTCAATTCCTGTGAAGCCGCCGCCGGCTACGACGATGGTGTCGCGTCCGTTCGATGCCGGCCGATCGGCCAGGCCATGCAGATGCTTGTCGAGCGCGATCGCATCGTCGAGATTGTCGACGCTGAAACCATGCTCCGCGAGGCCGGGAATATTCGGACGGAACAACCGGCTTCCGGTCGCCACGACCAGCCGATCGTAGGACAGCGACTGTCGCTTATTGTTGGCGGTCGCGACCTGCACGATGCGGGATGCGGTGTCGATCGTCTCGGCGCTGCCTTTGATATAGACGACGTCGACGGCCTTGAGGACATCCAGCAAAGGCGCAGTCAAGGTTTCGGGCTTCGGCTCATAGAGCCGCGGGCGAATGACCAGTGTCGGCTCGGGTGCGACCAGCGCGATCTCGAGTTCTTCGGGCGAAACACCCTTGATGTCGCGCAGGCGTGCTGCGGACAATGCGGCGTACATGCCGGCGAAGCCGGCGCCTATGATGACTATTCGCATGTGATTTTCTCCTTGGGTTTAAGTTGCTCGGCAGTACGCGCGTCACCGCCGCCGCTTCTCACCTGCGGCAAATTTGTTGCGATCAACGATGACGCGAAGAAGGGAAACGACGAAGTGAGCCCCTATGGAGGGGAGCAGTCCAGCATCGACGCCAGTTGCATGGGACGTTCACATTCGGCGCGGCAGATTCGCGGAACCGGCGGCCGGTCACGGTGAAAAATGATCGGCTGAGCGAACGTCAGCGGCCGGTCATTCAAAGCCTGGATGTCGTCGCTCACGATGATGGACAGTGAAGGGGTGCTGTCTTGCGCGGTCTGCGCTGGCTTCTCGGCTTCTTCGCCCGTCGATGTCGTCAGTCGAATGGTCAGTGAAAGTCCATATATCAGAGAGCTCGTGACGACTCTCCGTCGCGGTATCATTGCAAGTGGGTCGACGAAGGTCTTCCAGGCCATTGTCTGTCTCCGTCCGTTATTGGCGTGGGCACGGTGATGATCTAGCTGATCGGATCCGCAACTGCCCCAGAGCGATTGACGTACCTGTCGAGAGATTGCGGCTAACGCGTCCGTCGGCGCCAATCGCTTGGACTTTCGCCGGTCAGCTTCCTGAACGCCGCTGCGAAGGCTGTCTGCGAGGCATAGCCAAGCGCCGCTGCCACCGACACGACCGATGCGTCGGTGTCGCGCAGCATGTTCATGGCCTGCTCGAGCCGGTGTTGGCGCAACCAGGCATGTGGCGAAAGCCCGGTGCTTTCCTTGAAGGCACGGCAGAAGTGAAAGCGCGACAGGCCGGCATCCGAGGCCAGGGCGGAGAGAGAGACGTCCGTATCGCTGTCCGAGCGCAAACGTTCGATGGCACGTAGCAGCGTCTTCGGCGCCAGCCCGCCCATGGTCTGCTGGAACGTGGTTGGCGCGCCGGTGTGCGCAGCCAGCAGGCGCGTGGCCAGAAGATCCGTCACTTGCTGCCTGAACAGGGCATCCAGGGCCGCATTGCCCTCCAGGACGTCCGCCGCACTTATGAGCAACCGCGATGTGATGGGATCGGGATGCGCCGTTCGCTCCAGAAGGTCGCCAGGAGCGGCGATGTCGGCTTCGTGGGCAACGCGCTCGAGTATTCTGTGCGGAAGATAGAGCTGAACGACATCAACAGGTTTCGGAATATCCCATCGGGAGCTTGATCCTTCCGGAATGATGATCACAACACCGGGGCGAAACGTTCCAATCGCAACCGATCTTCCCGACCGCCGCTCCATGCGCTGCATCGAACCGTTGTAAGCCATGATGACGTGATGGGTCATGGGCTCGACGACGTCGTGCAATGGCTCATGTTTCCAGTGGGTGATTCCGGCACCGGAGGAATCCAAAGCCATATGAAATGGTGTGGTCCCGAGCACGCGGGACATCTCCGCACCGGCAGAACGCCGCTCGGCATGGGACGGAGTTTCCTGGGGCGCCTCTGATGCGGCTGCCGGGTCATTCGGACGATCGTGAGGCTTGGTCATGGACGTGCACCCGCAGCAAGGGTTCGTGTGTGTCCGATGAGACCCGTACCGCCCATGACGATAATCCTCATGACTTTCCTCCGATTGTTCGGGCCATCCGTGGCCTTGCTCCTGAAAGCACTGCCAGAATGCGCGCGGACGGGCCGGAAAGCCTTGTAGGCACCTTGAATTGCCGTTGAGTTTTCCTTGGCTTCTTGTGCAATCGACGCGCGGACGTGCAGTTTTCATTCAAAAATGATTGCCTGGACGCCGACCGGCGCGAGCTCAAGCGAGGCGCCCGAACTCGTCGCTGCTGGACCGAAGCCGTTCGATCTGCTGCTCTTTCCGGTCCCGAACAATGACCCGAAGCGGAAACCGGGCATCCAATCATCGCTGATGAACTATTTGATCTGCGACCCCGACCAAGGGACAAATGAGCGTCCGGGGAATGGCGGTCGGGTATCCCGGCTGCTCCGGACAACGTGCGGAGACCACATGCGATGCAGATGCGCTTCTCAACATACCGGTTGTTCGCATGCATGGGCGTGGTGCTTCTCGCCGGGTTGCCGGGAGTGGCCGCCGCAGACGAGTCGGATTCCTGCATAAAGCTGTCGGATGACCTCGCGGTCGCGGGGTGCACGCGCACCATCGACTCGCACCAATACACGGGGCGAAGCCTCGCGCGGGTCTATGCGCGTCGCGGCGGGGCGTACCGGGCACAGGGCGACCTCACCCACGCCATGGCGGATTACAACGAGTCGATGCGGATCGATCCGACCTATCCGTCTGCCTACAACAATCGCGGCAACGCTTGGTACCACAGCGGAAAATTCGATCGGGCCATCGCGGACTATAACCAGGCGATCCAGCTCGATCCGAAATCAGGGCTCGCCTACGCCAACCGTGGCAGCGCCTGGGGCGCCAAGGGCGACTTCAACCGGGCCATCGAGGACTTCGACCGGGCGATCCAACTCGATCCGAAAGATGCTGACGCCTACTACAACCGCGGCAGCGCCTGGAGCGGCAGGGGTGACCTCGATCGGGCCATCGCGGACTACGATCAGGCGATCCAGCTCGATCCGAAACATGGGGCTGCCTACGTCAACCGCGGCAACGCCTGGGGCACCAAAGGCAATTTCGACCGGGCCATCGCGGACTTCAACCAGGCGATCCAGCTCGATCCGAAAGATACCAAAGCCTATTACAACCGCGGCATGGCGCGGGAGAAGAAACGCAGTCTGAAAGAGGCATTGGCTGACTTCAAGATGCACGCTCAACTCACTCCGTCCGATCCGGACGGCCAGAAGGCTCTGAAGCGCGTATCGAAAGAATTGAACGCAATATGACGGGGCGGCGCTGACATGGCTTGATGTCTGGAAGCGGCACATTCCAAGCGTCATGCCTCCGACGTCTCCCATTCCCGCACCACCGATGTCCCGCGTCTCGCGATGCCTGATCGACATCGGGCGCATGATCGTCGGCCTGATCGCGGCGATTGTCATCGCGCCTTTGGCCATGGGAATTCTGCTGCAGCTCAGCCTTCGGCCCACCGGTGGACTCGCCGCGCATCTCGGCGCGCTCGTCACGACGAATTTGCTGACTCTCGTTTTCGGCGTGGCGGGTTCGTTCAAGGCCACCGTTTTCATAGCCCTGCCCGGAATCCTCTTTGCGCGATGGGTCGGGATCATGTCGCCCGCGATGTGCATGATCGGCGGCGCCATCACCGGCGGCGGCTTCTTCGGCATCAGCGCCTCCGTTGGCTCCTCACTGCCGACCGAATGGGGGCTGATCGGCGCAGCTGCGTGCGGCGGAAGCGTTGCCCCGCTCGCTTACTGGTGGCTGGTGGAGCGTCACATCCGGTGACCGTCGCGACACCGCCAATGAGAACAATTGGCCTGTTTTGGGATCGACCGACATAGCGAAGCCTGTCGTGCCGCCCATTGCTCACATCACATCTGCTTTCGCAGCGATGCATGCCGATCAACGCCCGTCGACATAAGGATGACGCGAGAGGATATCATCGAGTCCGGCGCGGCAGCGATCCGCCCATGCAGGATCAAGTCGGCCCAGCAATGCGAGTTGATGCGCAAAACGCAGGCGCCTGATATCGCCGGCGTTGGAATTGCGGTGCATGAGTTCATAGGTTCCGGCCATCGCCGAGGTGATGGTCTCAAAAGTCCAGTACATCAACTCATCTAGATCGTCGGTGGTCCGCATGTCGTATCGCTCGCCGCGTTCGACGAACATGTAGTGGAAGTGCCCGTCATGCTCGATCAGCGCACGGCCGGAATCGACATGCCGATACCCCGGCAGCAGCTCCTCGGGCGCATGGATGCGTGCGGCAAGCACGCGCATGCGGTGATCGACTTGCTCAAGGGGTGTCAAGGCAGCGGCCTCGAGATTGGCCAATGCGGCCGTGGGACGGTGGCGATAAGTCGGGATAACTGCGCACCAGGTTCACTCAGACAGAGGGCACCAGACGGCAGCAGCACGCCTGAACCCGATCTTCGCGCGCGCCGACATATGGGACGAGGTGCCGTAGTCGATGTCCGAGCCAAGTCCCCTTCTGGAATTCATCATGCAGGCGCTGGCATCAAAGCCGGAGGAGCGCGGCATTCTGTTTTACGTCATACTGACATTCACCGTCGGCATCGCCATTGCCGCGGTATGGCCGTTTGGCGGCACGCCGGCCGACGTCCTGACCGGCTATGGGATCGTGGTGGTGGCGGTCGGCAGCGGCGTGTTGCTGGTGAAGTGGTTCTTTCACAGCATCAATTAAGTAGTACCGGCACAGCTGCCTCTCGCACGTTCGCAAGCCGTTGCACCAATGCCTCTACGAGCGCTTTCAGCTCGCCCAGCGCGACGTCGGGAGGCGCCACGTCGATGTCATGCACGTGCCAATAGGTCACGCGATCTTCCCAGCCCGGAAAGCGCGTCACCAGCAAGGTGCGGTGCTCGGCCTCCTTCACGGCCACGACCATATCGGACGCTGCAAGCGCATCATGCGTACAGACCGCCGGCATCCGCGACGCGCCAAGGGGCGCAATGCTATCGATGGTCAGAGCGTCGATGGTCTGCCGCGCCATCGGGCCGATATTGTCCCTGCCCCGCTCGATGGCCAAAGCGAGCGACACCGCCTCCCAGTCCAGACCGGCGCGGCGCGCCAGGTGATTGAAGAGTTCTTCCGCATAGCGGCTGCGATAGTAATTGCCGGTGCAGAGGAAGAGGACGGTCCTGGCCATGGCCGAGTGTGTTTGGTGGGGCCTGCATTTGTCAATTGCAGCGCCCTCGCGGCCCGCGCAGCGCCGAAGGCCCATGGACCCCGCGGCCATTTTGCTGAATTGTGCCGGCCTCGCCTTGCGCCAACGAATCATTCCTCGGAGGACACCCCCATGTCGCGCTCGCTTTTCCGCACCACCCTCGTCGCCGCCCTCGCCTTGATCGGCGCAAGCCTGTCCTCCGCGGCCTTCGCCGATAGCGGCACGATCCGCATCAATGTGCTGAAGGGCGGCTGGTTCATCGGCGCGTCGGGCGGTTCGGGCACGCTGACCTTTCGCGGGCGGACCTATCCGCTCTCGATCGGCGGCTTGAGCGCGGGCCTCGTGTTCGGCGCGTCGCAGACCTATCTGTCCGGCCGCGTCAGCCGCATCAACAGCCCGGGCGATGTGGCCGGCGTCTATGGCGCAGGCGGCGCGGGTGCTGCCGTCGGCCGCGGCGTCAGCGCCATCGTGCTCACCAACGAAAAAGGCGCGCTGCTGGAATTGAGCGGCCGCCAGACCGGATTGATGGTCAATGCCGATCTCTCGGGCCTCGCCATCTCGCTGAGGTAAGCGGCGAGCCGATAAGCGGAGCACGGACGCCTTGCTGCAAGGCGCCCGTGCAACACATATCCGCGAACTGACGCCCCGGCGCGCGATAGGCCGCATTCGGGAATGGCGCTTGATCAAGCCCCCATTCAGCGAAATGGCAGGGGGGTCATCGATCGCGCGAATATGCACGCAACGTCATCGCGGCTTCACACTTGCTAAAGATTTTATCGATCTTTTTTTGCGTGCTGGTGTGCAGCGCAATGCGCGCGACGCGATGTCGCGCAACACCGCATGAAGGTTCAACGCCCACACTTCAAAACAATGTCACCAGCCGTCATCGACGTTTCATCGCACGGACCAAGATACGCCCCAATGCGTCAGCATGGTCCGCGCAGCTCGAGACGACGGAGTGTAGCATGACAACCGACCCGACACCGAAGTTCGACGCAAACTATGTGGCCACGCTGCGCCAAGTGCTGGATATCGCTGTGCAGCAGATCGCCGTGCAGCATCGTACGCCGGCGACGAAGGCGATGATGGCGGAGACCATCGTGCGCCATGCGGCCGGCGGCATCACCGACGCTCATGCGCTCGTGTCGCACGCCGTGACCGCAGGTGCGAACGGCGCGCCGTAGCATTGCTGCGCAATCTTTCGCAACGCGAAAAGCGGGAACTGCCACGTATTTGATGGCATACCGCCACGTCTTCGCCAAACCGGACAGCGAAGTTCCATCGAAGCCGATGGAAAACGATACCGATGATTATGTCAGAAAATTATTTCAGAGACCGCGCGGACGATTGCAACCGCCTCGCCCGCGAAGAGAGCGATCTGGAAATGCGCGGCATGCTCTGCGATCTCGAACTGGATTATCGCGCCAAGGCGCTCCATGCTGCAGCCCACGGCTGGCGCGACGCGCCGCGGTATTTCGAATTGGCTGAGGCGTAGACCTGTCGCGTGCGACAGCAGACCGGCCGGAATCTTTCTCGACCTTAAGCTTTCACGAGCCGCACCTGAGTGCCCCAGGGATCGGCGATCGCAATGCCGTCTGCGATCGACTCGCCTGACAGGCCCGCCGCCGCAAGACGGCGCTTGCGGTCGGCCATCACGGCATCATCGGCAATCCGGAGCGAAAACCAGGCCAGCCCGGTCTCCTGCGCATTGCGCGGACCACTGCCGGCGCTCTGCCATGTGTTGATGCCAATGTGATGGTGATAGCGACCTGACGACAGGAATGCGACACCCGGCCGGCCAAGCCGCGTCGGCTCCATGCCGATCAGCCCCTCATAGAAATTGCGGCCGCGCGCGACGTCGCCGACGCGTAGATGCATATGACCGATGCGCAGCGCCTTCGGCGCGGTGAGATACTGATCGCGGGTCGTGTCCGTCTGCGCCACGATATTGTCGATATCGAGCTGGTCGGTCCCCATGGTGACCATGTCGCCGGTCCATTTCCACGCCGATGGCGGCCGGTCCGAATAGACCTCGATGCCGTTGCCCTCGGGATCGGTGAGATAGGAAGCTTCGCTGACATGATGATCTGCAAAGCCGTCGAACGGTGTGCGCGCCAGCGCGGCATGGACCAGCCAGCGCGCGAAGTCGGCGCGGCTCGGCATCAGGAACGCGGTGTGAAACAACCCGGCGGTGGTCTGCGCTTCCAGCGGCGCATCGGGCCGATGGATCAGATGCAACAGCGCCACGCCATCGACGCCGAGCACGACCTCGATCTTGTCCGCACTGATGGTGTCGAGCTTCAGCAGGTCTGTGTAATAGGTCCGCATCTTGCCGAGGTCGCGGACGCGGAGCGCCGCGGCGCCGATACGCATCGGCGTCTGCTGCGCGAAGGGGAGCCGTGACGACGCGGCCGCGCCGGGATCGACACCGCCCTCAGCACGCACCGCGCCCATCAGCGCGGTCTGGCTGGCAGCAAAGGCGGCGAGCTTCATCACCTGTCGGCGCGTGGTCATGCGGGGGTCCATGGCGGCAGAAGGAGTTCAAGAGCGGATCATTGTGGATAGCAGGCGACCATACGGGGTCAAATCACATCGCTGTAGGCCCAATCCACGGGGCCTTTTTTAACATAATGTTACGTTCCGACATCGTTTTGGTAGTTGATCGCAGAGGCGAAGTGAGGAGAACTCACCCCAACTCAAAAATAAAACAGACGGGAAACGCCATGTCGACAGCCCCCCACATCATCCGTGATGACAACCGCGCGCGTGCCATCGTGACGGCGATAGCCTTGTTTGCCGCGCTATGCGGCACCACGGCCCCCGCTTCCGCACAGGAGCTCGCCTGCGACGACGGTATCAAGACTGCATTTCATCCGGATGAGGCCACCATCGTGGTGGCCGTGCGGGCGATCAAGAAGGGCGAGGAACTGGTCGCGCAGGATTCGCCCCGCCCGATCACCATGGCGGCGGACATGTGCCTTGTGAAGCTTCTGGTCGGGCCAGGCTTCACGGCGGAAAAGGACAAGGCTGCGCGCTCCTGGTCCGAGGGCATCGGCATCGAGGTCTGGCTGCCGACACCGGCGAACTGGAATACCCGCATCCGCAATTACGGCGGCGGCGGCTGGGTCGGCGGTGGTCATCGCACTGCCGACAAGATCGGCAGCAAGGTGCCCGCCCTCGTCAACGCCAATATGGGTTATGCCTCGGGCACCACCGATGCAGGACAACCCTGGTATCAGGACGGCTCCTTCACCTTCCTCTCCGACGGCAAGGTCAACGTCGAGGCGTTCCGCGACTTCTCGGTCCGCGCCATGGTGGAGCAGGCCGTCAAGACCAGAGCGCTCGTCACGCTCTATTACGGCAAGGCGCCGGCTTACGCTTATTACGATGGCCATTCGCAGGGCGGCCGGCAGGGCATGAAGATCGCCCAGGACTATCCCGAGCTCTATGACGGCTACATGATCGCACAGCCGGCGCTGAACATCCCGCAATTCGGCACGGCTGCGCTGTATCCGCAGATCGTGATGAAGACCGAGCTCGGCTTCACCGCACTCGACAAGCCGAAAGCCACCGCCTTCGCCGCCAAGATCGACGCCGCCAACAAACGTGCCCTCGCCGCGTGCGACAAGGCCGGGATCGGCTTCCTGCTCGATCCGTTCGCCTGCGATTACAATCCCGCGCGCGATGCCGCAGCTCTCTGCAGCGGCGAGGCTGGCCAGGGCGTCACCGGCAGCAATGCCGATGCGGC
This sequence comes from Tardiphaga sp. 20_F10_N6_6, assembly GCF_052076045.1. NCBI lineage: Bacteria > Pseudomonadati > Pseudomonadota > Alphaproteobacteria > Hyphomicrobiales > Nitrobacteraceae > Tardiphaga > Tardiphaga sp. 20_F10_N6_6. Next base: position 5,556,687 of record NZ_CP197239.1, on the reverse strand, counting down.
AACCTGTATGAGCCTGAAGGAAGCGATGGCGCTCGACAGGATCTGGTTCGGCGCAACGCCCGATGGCAGTTATGACGCCGCGCAAAGCTCCGACAGCCGCAGTGGCAAGGTGCTCGGCACGAAACAGGTGTGGTGGGCCTTCACCAGGACCACGGCGATCGGCAGCCAGATCACCGGTACAGCCGCCGGCAGCGTGGCCCTGGCCCTGCAGGACGTCCGCTACGCCGCCGATGCCAGCGCCACCAACCCGTCGGACATTCCGTTCAACAACGGCTCGACCACCGAACGCAACAAGTGGCAGGAGCTCAGCTATGCCGATCTGGCCGATACGGTGAACAAGAACCTTGCCTTGCAGCCCACCCTGTTCAGCAATCTCGGCACAGACAAAGCGGATCTCGGCAAGTTGCGCGATCTCGGCCGCAAGATCATCGTCTATAGCGGCCTCGTCGATGACGCGATCCCGCCCGCCGGCAATGTCAACTATCACGAGCGCGTCGCGGCGCAGATGGGCGGCCACGCGGGGGTGCAGAAGTTCATGCGGATGTATCTGCTGCCCGGCTCGGCCCACAGCTCGCAGGGCCGCGCCTATACGGTCAGCGGACAGAACGATTCCGTGCCGCTGCCGAAACTGCCGGGGAATGCCAACCAGACGCCGACGCGCGAGCAGGATCAGTTCTTCACCGCGCTGACGGACTGGGTCGAGAAAGGTGTGGCTCCCGGCGAGATCGCATTGACGTCGCGCGACAGCAAGTTGAGCTATCCGGCTTGCGTCTATCCGCTGCGAACAGTGTGGAATGGTGGAGCAGTGACGCAGGCGGGGAGTTTCGGCTGCAAGTAGCTCCGTCCAGACGACGCACTCTCATTCGTCATGGCCGGGCTTGACCCGGCCATCCACGCCTTCGCCTGTGACAAGACGTGGATGCCCGGCTCAAGGCCGGGCATGACGTGGAGAGATCGGTGCATCACGAGCGGCTGACCAGCACCAGCGCGCTTGATCTATTATTCGCCCCAGGCCGCGAAGGCGTCGTTGAAGGCACGCTCGCCGGGCGAGCCCTTCTCGATGGCGATGATGGCGCGGCGCTGGTTGGCATAGACCAGCGGGATATCGAACCATGACCGCTCCTTCAGGAGCTGCAGGTTGCGCGCGCGATCGCTTTCGACATTGCTGAGACCGACTAGGAAGAAGCCGTCGGTGACCTTGACCGCGAGGCCGGCCAGCGGCGTGCCGCGGGCCTGCTCGTTCGACTTCATCAGCACGCCCGGAACATTGGCGATGCCGCCGCCGGCGAAATCGGGCGGCAGAACGAAAGTGAGTTCGGCCGTGTGGCTGGCAGGCAGCGACGTGTCGGTGTTGCGGCGGAACGACATGGTCATCTTGAACTTGCGTTCCGGAATCTCGATGTCCGCGCGCACGGCGATGTCACCAGGCTTGCCGCCGGTGCCCTTGATCTGCTCGGTGCGCCAGACCACCGTGCCGACATATTGCCGGCCCTTCGGCTCGGCCGGATCCTCGTCATACAGAACGACGCGCTGCGCGACCGGCGCGATCTGATCCGACGACGACGGCTGACCGACGCGATCGGCGATCTTCGGCCGCGGCGCCAGCGGCGCATCCTTGTTGTCGGTGACGACGGGCGCCGAACCGCCGGCGAAACCGCGCACCATTTTGTTGATCGTCGGCCATCCCAGAATCACGGCGCCGATCAGGATCATCACGATGCCGATGAGAAGCGCGGTCTTGAACGGGAAACCGCCGCTGACGCGCTTCGGCTTCGGAGGCTTGGGCGGCTTCGCCTTCTTGCCCTTGGAATCCTTGATGCGCGACGGCGGCACCTGCGACTCGTCGCCGTCCTGGTCGTCGTAAGCCGTCTCGTCGTAGCCGAAAGCTTCGCTCCGCGCTTCCATGCTGGGTTCGAGACGATCGAATTCCGGCGTCGGAGACGGCACGTTGGCGTAGGTCTTGCGCGCCGCGCGGTTGGCCTGCGCGGCGGCGCGGCCAAGATCGTCCACATCGGCGGTGACGTCGCGGAAGCCGCGCATGGCGGCATCGCCCTGGTCGCCGCGATCATTGCGGGCGGGCGGCGGTGCTGCCGGATTGTTCTCGAAGCGGCGCGGCGTGCCTGATCGTTCGCGGGTTGGCGGACCGTTCGGATCCTGCGCGCCGGCATTGGGCGACTGCTGCTTCGGAATCGGCGGCGGATCGACGCGCAAGGTGCGCGGCGGGCGCGGCTCTTCCGGCCCGCGGGGAGACGCCGGCGTCGGCGTAATCGGCTGGCGGCCGCGCGGTGACGGCTCGGCCGGCGTGGCACCGGCACGCGGCCCGGCATTGCGGAAAGCATCGCCGGCGCGCGGCTTGCCGTCGCCCGTCGTTCCAGCCCCCGCAGGCCGCGACGCATCGCGAGCGCGCTGGGCCGCTTCGGATTCGACCTTGCGGACGGCCTCTTCGAGCGACAGCCGCTCCCTAGTGATCTCTGACTCGCTGAGGGGCGGCTCGACACTGCGCAACTGGGCAATCAGAGCCGTGCGGGCGCGCTCATAGAGCGCGCGCCGCTGCTCACCGGGAGCACTGGGGTCCAGTCCGGCGATGGCACGGGCGATCAACGGGTAGTAATCAGCCATCTCGACTCAATGTTGCGGGTGCATCAATTTGGAGGCTATCCGGTAACAGTCCGTTAAGCCTCGAACGGGTTTTGCACCAGAATAGTATCTTCGCGTTCCGGGCTCGTGGAAAGCAAAGCAATCGGACAGCCCACCAGTTCCTCGATCCGGCGCACGTATTTGATCGCCTGCGCCGGCAGATCGGCCCAGGAGCGCGCATTCGCGGTCGGCTCTTTCCAGCCTTCAATGGTCTCGTAGATCGGCTCGATCCGGGCCTGGGCGCCTTCACCGGCCGGCAGATAGTCGATTTCCTTGCCGTCGAGCTTGTAGCCGACGCAAACCTCGATGGTGTCGAAGCCGTCGAGGATGTCGAGCTTGGTCAGCGCCAGGCCGTTGATGCCGCAGGTGCGGACAGTCTGTCGCACCAGCACCGCATCGAACCAGCCGCAGCGGCGCTTGCGCCCAGTATTGACGCCGAATTCCTTGCCGCGGCGGCCGATCTCTTCACCGATCTCGTTGAGCAGTTCGGTCGGGAACGGACCCTGGCCGACGCGCGTGGTGTAGGCCTTGCAGATGCCGAGCACATAGCCGACCGCGCCCGGGCCCATGCCGGTGCCGGTCGCTGCCTGCGCAGCCACGGTGTTGGACGAGGTGACATAGGGATAGGTGCCGTGATCGACATCGAGCAGCGCGCCCTGCGCGCCCTCGAACAGGATGCGCTTGCCTTCGCGGCGCTTGCTGTCGAGCAGCCGCCAGACCGCCTCGGCGTAGGGCAGCAGCACCGGCGCGAATGCGGAGAGCTCCTTCACAATGTCAGCCGTGTTGAATTCTGCGAGGCCGAGACCGCGGCGCAGCGCATTGTGATGCGTCAGCAGGCGATCGACCTTGTGCGGCAGCGTGGCGAGATCGGCGAGATCCATCAGACGAATGGCGCGGCGGCCGACCTTGTCTTCATAGGCCGGGCCGATGCCGCGCTGGGTGGTGCCGATGGCCGTAGCCTTGTTGGCATTCTCGCGCAGTGCATCGAGTTCGCGGTGCAGCGGCAGGATCAGCGTGACGTTTTCGGCAACGCGCAGATTGTGCGGGCCGACATCGACGCCCTGGCCGCGGAGCTTGGCGACTTCATCGACAAAGGCCTGCGGGTCAAACACCACGCCATTGCCGATCACCGAGAGCTTGGACTGGCGCACGACGCCCGACGGCAGCAGCGCCAGCTTGTAGGTCTGGCCATTGATGACCAGCGTATGACCGGCATTGTGGCCGCCCTGATAGCGGGCGACGACATCCGCCTGATCCGACAACCAGTCAACGATCTTGCCCTTACCCTCGTCGCCCCACTGGGCGCCGACGACGACAACATTGGCCATTTGGCGCTAGTCCTCTGAAAATACACGCGTCGAAGCGTGATCAGCGCGGAAAACGGTCTGCCGTTTGCCGGATCACGCCCAGGCATCCGCCTAAACGCGGCCAATGATCTTGGTTACCCAAGTCTTCCAGGACGCTGTCTGCGATGCAAAACGGGAATAAAGGAAGCGCGGGGGGAAAACAAGCACGAACGCCCCGAAAATGGCCTCGTTAGCCTCATGCAAACCTTTGATATCCCCTGAAAATCCGGGGCGATGTGGCGAGATTGCGGCAGCGCTCGTGGCCCGATTACTGAGAATGCCTCTCAATCTCACATGGTCGTGAGATCGGCCATCCCGGTTGGATCTGCCCTCGTTGTGCCGCGGCGTCGCCCTATATGGGTACCTCCGAGCGTTAATCACGCCGCTCGCCCGCTGACGTTGAACGGAATCGCCCGCCGCCCGCCTTACCGATGTGGCGTTCAGGAGTAACCAACATGACCCATTCAATCAGGCTGGCGGCGGCCATCGTCGCCGCGGCGTGCCTGTATGGCAGTGCTGCATCGGCGCAGCAGGCCGGCCCCGGCTGCACATCGCGCCAACCGGTCGGCGGCCCACAAACCCTGCACTGCGGCGGCGTGACGATCATTGCTGAAAACGGCGCGCGTTTCACGCTGCTCGACCGCGACCGCAACGGCCGTGTCGACGGCGTCGACCTGCAAAGCAAGGCCATTTTCATCGAGGCCCCCAAACAGAAGGCCGGCAAAACCTTCGAGGTGATGACACCGCAAGCTATCGCCGCCGTGCGTGGCACCAAATGGGCGGTGGACGCCGAGGGCAGCAAGACCTCCGTCTTCGTCGAGACCGGTCGTGTCGGCGTCAGGCGCGTGACCGGCCCCGGCAGCGTAACCCTCGGCCCCGGTGAAGGCGTCGATGTCGATACCTCGGCGACACCACTCGACATCAAGCGTTGGCCGGCGCCGCGCGTCGCCGCATTGATGGCAAGGCTTGGTCGTTAGCAAGGCTTGGACGTTAAAGAGGCCTGGATACGCGACGATGATGAAGGCCAGCAGATTGCAGACACCGCTCGCCATGGTCCTTGCGGGCGTGTGGGCGGCAGCACTGGCCTTTGGTCACAACCGCGGCGATGTCGGCTTTCTCGACCGGTTAGAGGCGACGCTGACCGACCTGCGCATCCAGATCCGCGGCGTGAAGAAACCGCCCGATCTCGTCACCATCATCGCCATCGACGATCGGGTCGCACGCGAACAAGGCAGCTATCCGCTGCCCCGCGCCACGCTGACGACAATCATCGAGGAAATCGCACGCTACAAACCGAAAGTGCTCGCACTCGATCTGCTGCTGGTCGATGCCGGCGCAGCAGAGAGCGATGCCGCACTGGCACAGGCGCTCGGCAAGACCAACACCGTCATTGCCGCGGCGGCGCTGTTCAGCGAGTCCAAACAGACGGTAGCCACCAAGGAGGCCGGGCCGCTTGCGGATCTGCCGGTGGCATCGGGATTTCTGCTGCCGCTGAAAGTCTTCGCCGATCAGGCCACGGTCGGCGTGGTCAATCTCAACACCGACAGCAGCGGCGTGCCGCGCTCGATGCCGATGCTGATGCGCTCAGCCGACCGCGTGATGGTGTCGATGCCGCTGCGCGTCGCATCCGCCGCCTCGCGCGACGATGCCCAGATTGGCGAGTATAATTTCTCCCTCGCCGGCAACCATGTCCCGACCGATGTCGGCCATTTGCTGCCGATGTCTTTCTATGGGCCGCACGGCACGATCAGGACGATCAGCGCATCGGAGGTTCTGGCGGGCAAGCTCCGCCGCGCCGATGTCGAGGACCGCGTCGTCGCCATCGGCGTCACCGTCAGCGGCGGCGGCGATTTCTTCTCGACGCCGTTCGATCCGGTGATGCCCGGCGTCGAAGTCGTGTCCACCGCAATCACGCATCTGCTCGCCAAGGACACCTTGCTGCGCAATACATCCATCCGGCTGTTCGATGCCGGCTTTGCGATCGTCCTGGCGATGCTGTGCATCGCCCTGCTCGCCTGGCGGCGCAATGCCGTCGGCCTCATTGCGATCGTCGCCGTCGTCGCATTGTGGGCCGTGATCAACACCGTCGCCTATGCCCATGGCATCTGGATGAGCGCTGCATTGCCGCTGGCCGCGGCTGTGCCGCCGGCGATGGCGTTCGGCGCGCTGCAGATCTGGAGCAGCCGGCGCAGCGTGCAGCATTTCGCCGCCCGCAGCGATCTGCTGCGCCAGTTCCAGGCGCCGGGCCTGCGCGACTGGCTGATCAAGGATCCGGACTATCTGTTGCAGCCGGTGCATCAGCATGCCGCCGTCATCTTCATCGATATCTCGCGCTTCACCGCACTCAGTGAGACACGCGACGCAGATGCGGTGCGCGAATTGCTGAAGTCCTTCCACGCCATGATCGATCAGGTGACCCTCGCCCATGGCGGTGTGGTGACAACCTTCATGGGCGACGGCGCGATGATCCTGTTCGGATTGCCTGTGGTCGCCGATGACGATGCCGCCCGTGCCGTGCGCTGCTGTATCGAACTGACGACGCGCACCGGCACATGGATCGCCGGTCTTCCGCCTGAGATCGCCAGCCAGATCGGATTCAAGATCGGCGCACATTTCGGCGATATCGTCGCATCGCGTCTCGGCGGCGCCAGCTACCAGCACATCACCGCGACCGGCGATACCGTCAATGTCGCCAGCCGGCTCATGGAGGTGGCCGCGAGCCACGGCGCCAAGGTGGCCCTGAGCGACGACCTGCTGCACGCCGCGGGAGCGGACTGTGCGGTGCGCGCGACGGGGGCCCTGAGCGGCCCGACCGAAGTCCAGATCCGCGGCCGCAGTGGCGCGGTCAGCGCGTGGCTCTGGCACGACGGCAGCGCGGCGGAGGCTATATCGACCTCAGCGTAAATCGACGCACGCGGCATCGCCGCGATTGAGCCGGAACCCGGTCTGGTCTGGCACGTTTGCTCGAAGACCTGTTACCGTACATCCGCAAACCGTATCTGTTTGCGGCCGTATTTCATTGCAGCGTATTTTTGCGATCGGAGCCGCAGCTCCCGGGGTATTCGTGGATCAATCGTTAGGACCTATTCAGGACGCCAATTCATTCTTGCGAAGTTTGCTCGCAGCATCGGGCGACTGCATCAAGGTTCTCGATTTCGACGGCAACCTCATCTTCATGACCGAGGGCGGCCAGCGCATCATGGAGGTCACGGACTTCGGCGCGATCGAGGGCCGCTCATGGCCGGACTTCTGGCAGGATCAGGGCAATATCGACGCCAAGGCGGCTGTAAGAGCCGCTCAGCTTGGGCGTACCGGACACTTCCAGGGTTTCGCCACCACAATGGCCGGCACGCCGAAATGGTGGGATGTCACCGTCACTGCCATTCCCGGCCCCGATGGGAAACCGCATCAGCTGCTTTCGGTGTCGCGCGATATCACTGCATCGCGTGCCGTGGATGTGGCGCTGCAGGCAAGCGAAAGCCAGCTACGACTTGCACTCGACGCCGCCGACACTGGAACCTGGGATCTCGACCCGCGTACCGGCGTGCTGCAATGGGACCGGCGCTGCTACGAATTGTTCGGCCTCACCTTCGGCAAGCCGATCTCGTTCGACGTCTTCCTGCAAGGGCTTCATCCCGACGATCGCGACGTCACGGAGAAGGCGTGCCTGAACGCCATGAAGCTGGACGGACCGCAGGCCTATGACATCGAATACCGCACCATCGGCCTCGATGACGGCATTGAGCGCTGGTGTTCCGCCAAAGGCAGGGCTGAATTCGAGAATGGCATCGTTACGCGCTTCATCGGCACCATTCGCGACGTCGGTAAACTGAAACGTGCCGAGACACAGCAGCAATTGCTGACGCGCGAACTCGAACATCGCATGAAGAACACCATGGCCATGGTCGGCGCCATCGCCAGCCAGACGTTTCGGACCGCAGTGACCAAGGAAGAGGCGCGTACGATCTTCGATGCGCGTCTGGCCGCGCTCAACCAGGCGCATGACATCCTCACGCAATCGAGCTGGACCAGCGCGTCGATGCCCACGGTGATCGCTGGCGCACTGGCGCCGCATCGAACGGGCGAAAAGCGCATCCGCGTTTCCGGCCCCGAAGTGGAACTTACCGCGAAGCAGGCACTGTCGCTGGCGCTCGCGCTGCATGAACTCGCAACCAATGCCACAAAGTATGGTGCATTGTCCGTTCCGGACGGAACGATCACTATCGACTGGGCTTGTCACACCGGCAGCGACGGGCCGGCGTTAGGTTTCGCGTGGCGCGAATCCGGCGGCCCCGTCGTGGCGCCGCCGACGCGACGTGGATTTGGCTCACGACTGATCGAAGGCACGCTGTCAGCCGACTTCGGCAGTTCCGTCAAAATCGAATTCTTGCCCGAAGGGCTCACATGTCGGTTCGAAACCAGATTGAGCGATCTGGCTTCGGTGCCCGACGAAAGGTGACACCAATTTTTATGGCATCACTCCAAGAACTCAATGCACGTGACATGCAGCGGCCCGCCGTCCTCATCGTCGAGGACGAGCCTCTGCTCCGCATTCACGCGGCCGACATCGTCGAGGAAGCCGGGTTCTTCGCCATCGAGGCCAACAATGCCGACGAGGCCGTGCGAATTCTGGAAACGCGCGACGACATCGTTCTGCTGTTCACCGACGTACAGATGCCTGGAAGCATGGACGGGTTGAAACTGGCCCACGCGGTACGCAACCGCTGGCCACCGATCAAGATCGTGATCGTTTCCGGCCATTTGCAGGTCGCCAAGAACGATCTGCCCGACGACAGCCGCTTCTTCGGCAAGCCGTTCGAGACGACGAAGATGATCGCGGAACTGCGCGCGCTGATCGGCTAGCGCCGGCGCTACTGGACGGATTGCTCGCCCAGGATGGCACGATCGATCGCGTCGACCACGTTCTGCATCTCGACAAACTTCATGCGAGCCCGTTCCGCATTATCGCGATTGAAGGGCGCCGCCAGCACTTTTGCGTGCACATCACGTTCCTCGATCATGCGCATACGCGCCGCCTTGAGCGTATCCAGACGTTCAATCATCTTGATCGATCCTCATATGGGACGCTGAAATCGGGCGTATGATCATGCGTATAGCATGAAGCCCGCCGGTGATGATCACCGACGGGCTTCAGTCATTCAAAATCTATCAGGCGACGCAAAACTTGTTGGTCGAGAAATCCCAGTACATCCGTGGAAATTTCAGGACCTTCAAGCTCAGATCGCGCGGAGATCTTCCGCGCTGGTCTTGCCGCGCATCTTGTCAGCCTTGGCTTCGAAAGAAACCTTCTGGCCTTCATTGAGCGAACCCAATCCAGCGCGCTCGACTGCACTGATGTGAACGAACACATCCTGGCCGCCGTCATCAGGTTGAATGAAACCGAAACCCTTGGTCGCGTTGAACCACTTAACTGTACCGACTGCCATAACTATTCTCCAAGATGTGCGAATGCGCGAGCCCTACGCGACATCGCGTGAGCCCGATCCGATTTCAACGATGTCTTGGGGAATGGAGCCGATTACGGCGCGGTCAACAAGCCAGAGCATATATTCGAATAACTGCAATATAGATGATTTCAGCCGAATTACAAGAACAATGATTCCAGAGCGTGTTTAACGAGCATTTACAACGGTGAACTTCAGATCGAAGCTGGCTACGGAACTCTGATTTACCGTTGCTGCAGCGGGCACACGAATGGACAGATCGAGGCGACGCACACCGGTTCTGGCCGAAATTCGCTTCGCCGAGCGGCGGTGCGAATTCGACGGGCTCGATCTCACTACGCGTTTCGAGCTGATCTATCGCACCAATCTGTGGGGCGCTGAAAAATCGCAATCCGGCCTCGGCTCCGAACTCGACGCAACAACGTCACTCCGCCGCGACCTCACGCAATTGCTACGGCGATTGCGGGTACAATCCATCCTCGATCTGCCTTGCGGCGATTTCACCTGGATGGCGCAGATGGACCTCGGTGGTATCCGCTATCTCGGCGCCGATATCGTTCCGGATATCGTGGCAGCCAATGCCGCGCATTATGGCCATGCAGGCCATATCGATTTTGCCCGACTCGATCTCGTCAGCGATCCCCTGCCCGCTGTGGATCTGGTGTTGTGCCGCGACTGCCTTGTGCATCTGTCATTCGCCAACATCCACCGCGCCATCGCCAATCTGAAACGCTCTGGCACCCGCTGGCTGCTGACCACGACATTTCCCGACGCATCAGCCAATCGCGATATCGAGGACGGTGACTGGCGCGTGCTCAATCTGCAGTACGCACCGTTCCTGTTTCCTGCTCCCTTAGCCGTGATCAACGAAGACTGCACGGAAGCCGGCGGCGACTATGCCGACAAGTCGCTGGCCCTGTGGCGCGTGGGAGATCTGCCGGACGGGGCGTGATTCAGCTTACAGGTCGATACGGCCCTGCATCACCGGCACGCAACGGCCGGAAATGCGAACGCTCTCCACATGTCCATCACGCTTCCGCACCTCGACCTCAATGAGGCTGCGGCGCCCCATCTCAACGCCCTGCTCGATGGTGATGCCACAGACCGCATCGCGGCGCGGGTCGAGCGTGACGAGATAGGCCGCGAGCGCCGCCGAGGCGCTGCCGGTGGCGGGATCTTCGGGCACGTTGCTGAGCGGCGCGAACATGCGGGCGCGCAAATGATCGATGCCGTCGCCGGTGCGGACATAGATGAAGGCCGAGAAGCGATCGTCGCGGTGCCAGTATGTCTTTCCCGCTACCTCAAAGGCAGATGTATTCGGACGCGCGGAGGCCAGTGCATCGAGACCCGACAGTTCAGCGACAGCGAAAGGCAGGCCGACGGAGACGATGCGCGGCGGATGCGTGTGTGACACGACCGCATCCGGCGGCAGCGAGATGCAGCCGGCCAGCGTCGCTACATCGACTGCGTCACCGATCTGAACGGATTGCGGCGCGACAAAGCCGGCGCCGATGACCTCCCCACCATCGCGCAACAGATCGAGATGGACGAGGCCCGCCTTCTCTTCGAACACCATGCGATCGCCGACAGGCTTGCCGAAGGCCGTGCGCTGACGGCCAAGCACGAATGCAGTGCCGACATTGGGATGACCGGCGAACGGAATCTCATCGGTCGGCGTGAAAATGCGAACGCGTGCGGTATGCGCGGGATCATCCGGGGGAAACACGAAGGTCGTTTCTGAATAATTGAACTCGGTGGCGATCTTCTGCAGCAGCGTATCGTCGATGCCACGCGCATCCGGAACGACTGCCAGCGGATTGCCGCCGAAGCGGGTATCCGTGAACACATCCACGGTGACGTAGTCGATCATACTGCAGCCCTCACCATTCCGTTACCGCTGGGTTCGCCGACGTAACAGTCGGCGCCGGCCCTGCGTATTCGTAGCCATAAACCTAGGTATGCCGGCTGCACACCACCGTCCGATTCACCGCGGCCTCGCCATCCCATAGACCAGATAATGTCATGCCGATCCGCTCCCGTTCGAGCTGACCGGCGCGAACTCGTCAAGTGCAACATCCATGCTTCCTTCATCCCTCCGGCGAGGACAATCGCCGGCAACCGAATGGTGATACCATGTTGATGAACTCCCTTTCCAAGACGACTCTGCGTGCGATGCTGACAGTGGCCATGTGTGTGCTGACGGCGCCGATGGCGCAGGCCGCAACGACAGCGCCCGTGAAGGCGAAGAACGTGGTTCTGGTGCACGGCGCCTGGGCCGACGGATCGAGTTGGGCCGAGGTCATTCCGCTGCTGCAGAAGGCAGGCCTCCATGTAACCGCTGTGCAAAACCCGCTGAGCTCGCTGGAAGACTCCGATGCCGCGACGCGCCGCGCATTGGCGCTGCAGGACGGCCCGACCGTGCTGGTCGCCCATTCCTGGGCCGGCACCGTGATCAGCGACGTCGGCACCGATCCGAAGGTCTCGGCGCTGGTCTATGTCGCGGCCCGCGCACCGGATGCCAATGAGGACTTCGTCGCGCTGTCCGGAAAGTTTCCGACGGGTGAAGTGCGTGCCGGCATCCAGACCCATGATGGCTACACCCAGCTCTCCGAAGACTCGTTCCTGAAATATTTCGCCAATGGCGTTCCGCGCAAGCAGGCCGAAGTGCTCTATGCCGTGCAGGGCTCGACCGCCGCATCGATCTTCGCAGGACGCACCACCGCAGCCGCGTGGCATGACAAGCCATCATTCTATGCGGTGTCGAAAGAGGACAAGACGATCAATCCAGATCTCGAGCGTTTCCTCGCCAAGCGCATGAATGCGACGACGATCGAACTCAATGCCGGCCACCTCTCGCTGGTTTCGCATCCCAAGGAAGTCGCCGACCTGATCCTCGCGGCCGCAGGCGTCAAGAAGTAGAGCTGTTTCTTTCTCCGTGACAGCGCGCGTCGGGATACCCGGCGCGCAACGCTTTCATCGATCCGACAATCATGACGCAGATCTGCGTCGCAACAGGAGGACGTCCCATGTTCTCACGGAGAGATCTCATGGCAGCCACAGCATCGGGCATCGTGATGACGGCCGCAGCATCGGCACAGGCCGCCACATTCGGCAATCCTGATCTGCCGCCGCAGGGCGCGATCAACGCCAAGGGGCCGAACAATCTGAGCGATCCCGGCCCGCAAAATCCCGTCATCGCCGGCCAGTTCCCATCCTCGCAATTGCCACCGGCAACCGATATCGGCGGCATGGCGCTGCCCTGGGCCACGTTCAACAATGCACCGCGGCGCATCCAGAACGGCGGCTGGGCACGGCAGGTGACGCAAGCAGACTTTGCGATCTCGACCACGATCTCGGGCGTCAATATGCGGCTCACCGCCGGTGGCATCCGCGAGATGCATTGGCACCAGGCGGGCGAATGGGCGATCATGACTTACGGCTCGTGCCGGGTAACCGTGCTCGACAATCAGGGCCGGCCTTATGTTGCCGACGTCAGCGCGGGCGATCTCTGGTACTTCCCCTCCGGCGCGCCGCATTCGCTGCAGGGCCTCGGCCCCGATGGCTGCGAATTCGTGATCTGCTTCGATGACGGTCAGGCCAACGAGTTCAATACGCTGCTGCTGTCGGACTGGATCGCGCATACGCCGCCGGAAATCCTCGCCAAGAATTTCGGCGTGCCGGTCGAAAGCTTCGCGAAAATCCCGCTGCAAAATCTCTGGATCTTCCAGGGCACAGTGCCCGGTCCGCTCGCGGCCGATCAGGCCTCGTCCTATCGCGACGCGGATGTCGCGCTCTATCCGTTCACCTATTCGCTTGGATCGTCCAAGCCGGTCAAATCGACACGCAACGGCGAGATCCGGATTGCCGACACCAGCAACTTCACCGCTTCGGCGACGATCGCGGTGGCGCTGGTGACGGTCAAGCCCGGCGGCATGCGCGAGATGCACTGGCACCCGAATGCCGACGAGTGGCAGTATTATCTTGCGGGCCGCGCGCGGATGACACTGTTCAATTCCGGCCCGAACGCCACCACCATCGACTTCACGCCGGGCGATGTCGGCTACGTCAAACGCAACTTCGGCCATTATATCGAGAACACCGGCGACACCGACCTGCAATTCATCGAGGTGTTCCGCGCGGCGCATTACGAGGAAGTGTCGCTGTCAGACTGGTTGACGCACACGCCCCCGGCTCTCGTCGCACAACATCTCAACGTGGCACCGGAAGTCATCGCCAAATGGCCGCGCCGGGCGCCAGGCATCATGCCGGCCTGACGCCGCAACACCGCACGGGAAGCGTCCGAGCTTCCCGTGCCTTTCGGCGATCAACCACCCGACTGTCCGTCGATCGCAACATCGACACCTTCATAGTTCTTGCCGCGAAGACTGACCTTGTCGCCGTCGAACGACAACGTCCATTTCCGCGATAGCTCGCTCGCGCCGATATTGATGCGCTCGACTTCGAATGCATGATCATCCAGCCACCGCCCCTTCACCGCAAGCGGCCCATAGGGCGTATCCTTTCCCTTGCGATACAGCCCGTCGAGCCCGATGGGGCCGCTGATCATCTCGGGCGGCCGTGCCGAATTGCGGCTGTAGAGTTCGAAATCATAATGCGGGTTCGGGCCGACCAGTGTCAGCGTCAGCGATTTCACGCCCAGCGGATTGCGGGCGAACGCATAGGTCTTGCCAGAGATCGTCGATACGATCTCTGGCGTCGGTCCGACCTCTGACGGCTTCTCTGTCGATATGGCGCGGAGGGCGCTCGCCAGTCGTTCTGTGCCGGCCGTGTCCGGCTGTATTGCAGTCTCGGATTTGATAGATGCCGCGATGGACGGCAGGAGAGTCGTCACGGCGCAGCCGTTTCTACCTGTGGTCACCGCCACGAGATCCAGCGCCGGGTAGACCACGATCAACTGACAATGATAGCCACTCGCCCAATAGACGTTACTGTCGGGCAGAGCCCAGAAGAAATTCGAATAACGCCATGCCGGAGCAAATGAGAGGTGCATGTCCACCGTGGCGTGGTTCACCTTGTCGATCCAGTCCCGTGGCACCAGCGGTTTACCCTCCCACTCGCCGTTGCGCAGATAGAGATAGCCGAACTTCGCCATATCGCGCGGGTGCAGCGCCAGACCGTATCCGCCGGTCGAGATGCCCTGCGGATCGCGACGCCATTTCCATGCCGTGATACCCAGCGGGCCGAACAGCCGCGCCTTGGCGTAATCCTCCGCGCTCATCCCCGTTACTTTGGTGAGGATCGCGGACAGCAGATGCGGATTGCCGCTATTGTAATTGAAGCCGTCTCCGGGCGTGGCGGCCATCTGTCGATTGAGGATGAACTCGATCCAGTTCCGGCTTCGCTCCATGTCGATCACCGACAGCGGTGGTCCTTCGCCGAGCCCTTCTTCCCACATCAGTCCGGAGGTCATGTCCAGCAGACCTTGAAGCGTGATGGCTTTCTTTCTGTCATCGAGGTTGAGGATGCTGCGCTCGCCAAAGAATGGCAGCACCGGCTGATCGGTGCCCGTCAGCAGACCATCCTTCAAGGCGAATGACGTCAGCGTGCCGATCACGGCCTTGGTGACGGAGTTGACCACGTGAGGCATGTCCGCGCTGTACGGTGCGTAATAGGCATCCAGTACGATCTTGCCGTGGCGCACGATCAGAATGCTGTCCATGCTTTGACGAGCACCGGACTCAACCAGCTTGGCGAGCGCTGCCGGGTCCACGCCCTGCTCTTCCGGAGTCGATGTCTGCCAGCCCTGGGTCGGCCACACGACGGTCCGTCCCTCCTCTGCGATGACGCCCTCACTACAAAACGCGGCGGCGAACATGCCCAGGCCGAGCACAAACTTCAGAACGGGAATTCGTGAAGATCGCATGACAGCCTCGCTGTGAGTTAACGCTGCGCGAGAACCATATCTCCAGCTACAGATTGTTCAACCGAATTGCAGCTTCATTCCGTCCGCGGACTTGCAGGTGCACAATCGCCTACATGGCTACAGGAACAAGCTTCGCGACGGCGCTGAGCAAATCGGTCTGGGTGATCAGCCCCTGAATCATGCGGTCCTGATCGACGATGATGACGGCGTGTGTTCGTCCATCGGTCAGCGTCGGCAGCAAGGTCACCGCGGGCGTCTGCATCGTCGCCGTCGCTGCGGGCGACATGGATTTTCCGACATCGCCCGATTCTTTCATCAGCTCGCGGAGGCCGACCGTTCCGACGAGCTGTCCCTGCTTGCCCAGGACGGGAAGCGTGCGGACATTGTGCAGGAGCAGCCGCGAGCGGGCCAGCTCGGCACTATCCCGCAATCCGACCGTGACGACATCGCGCGACATGATGTCTCCGCACAGGATTGTGCCGTGCGAGCGCAACATGGCTTGCAGTTCGACCTGCCGCAGCAGCGTTTCGAGATCGTCGGGACTGATATCAAAAGTCTCGCTGAGCGCTTCCAGCGCCTTGTCGATATCCTCGGCGCGAAAGCCAACCCGGAGCTCCGGGCTGATGTCCGATGTCTGATGTGGATTTGCCGGTGGCACCGGCGCCCTGTGAGGATAGGTCCGCCGCGAGATCTTGTGGAACAGATAGCCGAGCCCGACCAGAAGCACCGAGTTCAGGCCAACGGGCACGAATGGAAACAGATATCCCGACGCGGTCACGACAGGCCCGCCGATGATCGCCGTCAGCGCCGTGGCGCCGCCGGGCGGATGCAGGCAGCGCGCAAAGGACATCGCGGCGATGGCGAGTGATACGCCGAAGCCGATCGCCAGAATCTGGTCGGGAATGAGATGCGCGACAGCAACGCCGATCAGAGCCGAGATGGTGTTACCGCCGATGATCGCCCATGGCTGGGCCAGCGGACTCGTGGGAACCGCAAACAGGAGCACAGCGGAAGCGCCCAGCGGCGCCACGATCAGCGGCAGGCTGGAGCTGTCGCCCAGCACAGATCGGCAGATCAGTCCCGTGAGCACGATGCCCAGCAGTGCACCCAGGCAAGCAATCATGCGCTCGCCAAGCCGTGCCCCCGCCAGGATGGGGACGAACAGTCGAATACCTGTCTTGCGAGGTGCAACGTCGCTCGAAAGGTTCCTTGGGTCTTCTCTTTTTGTCATTGAATCGAGACCGGCGCATGGCCCCGCCAGAATGACGGGCCCCCCTTTGACCACTATGCACAAGCGCCTGCAATGTTGAATACGACACGCGGGCCTGACGATCGCGATCTGGCAGAGCTATCCCTGCTCGGCTACAACGGCACGGCCATTCGCCCGAACGCGCCCCATCAGGAGGGCGCGACGGCGATCTCAAGGGAGGACCCATGGCCCGCATCGACTACAGCGATCCCGCCACAGCCAGCGAACGCACCCGCGAGATCCTCGGCAAGAACCGCAATGCCAACATCTTCCGCATGATGGCGCATTCGCCCAGCTACCTCGAACAATATTGCCGGCTCGGCGGCGCCATCCGCAACAAGGGCGAGCTCGATCCCATCATCCGCGAACTAGCGATCACCCGCACCGGCATTCTCTGCGAGGCGCCGTATGAAGTCGCCGCACACAAGCGCATCGGCGGCTATGTCGGTGTGTCAAACGAACAGAACGCCGCGTTGGACGACTGGCAGGCGGCGACATGTTTCGATGACACGCAGCGCGCGGCGCTGGCGTTCACCGATGAGATCGTCAAACTGCATCGCCCCACCGACGCGACCTTCAAGGCGATCGCAGCCAAGCTGAGGCCCGGCGCGCTGGTGGAATTGCAGCTCGCGGTCGGCTTCTACATCATGACCTCGAAATTCCTCGAAAGTTTTGCTATCGACATGCAGCCCGTGTCCGAGGTCGTCTGAGTCACCACTGTTTGAGCACTCCATGTCGAAAACCACCCGCGCCACGCAGACACTGAGCAAGCTCGGCGCCGCGTTCACTCTGCATACCTACGAGTATGATCCGAATGCCGAGAGCATCGGCCTGCAGGCAGCGGAGGCGCTCGGCATTGCGCCGCAGCGCATGCTGAAGACGCTGATGGCCGAGGTCGATGGCAAGCCGGTCTGCGTCGTGGTGCCCTCCGACAAGGAGGTCAGCATGAAGAAGCTGGCCGCGGCCTTTCGCGGCAAGAGCGCAAAGATGATGCGCCCGGCCGATGCCGAACGCATGACCGGTTATCACGTCGGTGGCATCAGCCCGTTCGGACAAAAGAAGCGCGTGCCCGTCGCCATGGAACAGGCGGCATTGTCGGAAAATACGGTCTATCTCAATGGCGGCCAGCGCGGGCTGCAGATCGAGATCGCGCCGGAGGCCGCACGGGCAGCGCTGGATGCGATAGCGGCCACACTGACGGACTGATGCGCATCACCGCGGTTTGAAGTCCCGGTAGGACGGAGTGATCACGACGCGCTGTCGCAGGCGGGAACGGCGATGTAAGCTGCGCATTATCGATTTCAGACCTCAAGGGAGAATCGACATGCGCTCAATCCTGGCAGCAGCTGCACTTCTGGTCGTGATGGGCGCCACGCCCTCCATGGCCCGCGAATATCCATGGTGCTCGCGCACCTCGGCCACCGGCTTCAATCCAAGCTGTACGTTCACCTCCTATAACCAGTGCATGGCGACCGTGAGCGGCCAGCGCGGAGACTGCATGCAGAACCCGATGCTGGCCTATGGCGACCAGCGCCGCGGCAGCCGCGCTATGCGTGGTCAGCAGGACGGTTGGGACAATGGATGGAATAACGGCTGGAACAATAACTGGGATCGGCGCTGGTAACCTCATAGGCCAGCAGCGGATTAGCTGAAGGCATAATCTGCCGTTGGCATTACGATGCCGGAGAAGCGGCGGATTACGCTTCGCTGGTCCACCCTGCTTTCTCAGTCACTTCCGGCAATACGCCCACACAACGATCGCGATCGGCAGCCCGACGCCGAACCACGCAAAATAGCGGCCGGGATCGCCGGCGAGCAGCGCCGACAGCAAGCCTGCCAGCGATAAGACGCCAATGACGATCGGCGCGCCGAACACGCGCCACCAGCTAGCTCTGTGCTGCGGCACCTCGCTCATGACGATGACCCGATCGCTGCCGTCACGCCGGCAGACAGCCGCGCGCCGCGCCTGACCTTGCTGCGCTTCACCGCCCACAGATACAGCCCGCTGCCGAGCACGATGATCGTGAAGACCGTGAGCAGCGCCCAGATGATCTTCAGCGGCATGCCGCCATAGTCACCGAAATGCAGCGGCTGCGAGACCAGCACGGCTTTCAGATAGGTCGGTAGCTCGCTGGTATCGGACACCTCGCCGGTCTCGCCATCGAACAGCACCGGCTTCACCAGCCGCGACGTCAAAGGCGTGTCGCCGCGCAGGAAGACCGCGAAATGATGCGTCGATGTGAACGGCGTGCCAGGGAATGCGATGAAGGCCGGATCCATGCCGGGCGTCGTCTTCATGGCATTGCCGACGACCTTGTCCAGCGAGGCGAGCTGCGCCGGTGTCGGCTTGCCGGCATAGGGTGCGGCCATGGCCGCCAGCTCATTACGCTGCCAGATGCCGAGCATGACTTCGGCATAGGCGTTGATGACACCGGTGCCGCCGACCACCAGCGCCCAGACGATGGTGACCACGCCGAGCAGATTGTGCCAGTCGAGCCACAACACCCGGCGCGATTTCTGTTTGCGGATCGCCGCGAAATTCAGCCGGCGGGTGAACGGCCAGTACAGCACCACGCCGGAGATGATGGCGATCATGAAGAGGAAACCCATGACACCCATAAACCACTTGCCGGGGAGACCGAGATACATGTCGGTATGTAGCCGCAACATCACCAGCATCGGGCCGGTGCCGAGCAGACCCACCGGCTTCGCCGTATAGGCATCGAATGCCTTCACCACCGTGGTCTGCGGATCGGAGGTCACCGACGTGTTGGTGAAGGTCGAGACCATCCCGGGCTCGTCCTTGTCCCAGGCCATATAGAGCAACACACTGCCGGGATGATCCGTGATCGCGGCGCGGCCGATGGCATCGAGACTGAGCTTCGCCGCGCCCGGCACATGCACATCCATCTTCGGCGCATAGCCGAGCGCCTCGTCGATCTCATGATGAAAGATCAACGGCAGGCCCGTGAGGCACAGCAGCAGCAGAAAGACGGTCGAGACAAGGCTGGTCCATTTGTGGATCAGCGACCAGATGCGGGCAGTACGCGCTTTCAGGGGATCGATCCTTCTTCAACTACTAAAAATGTCGTCTCCGGCGAGCCGGAGACGACATGAGCAGATCATTTTGACGTGGCGACCGTGCGGCGAGCGTGACGTACAGCGACCTATTGCCGTGCCGTTTCGCTCGCCCGTACCGTTACCACTTGTAGCCGATGCTGCCGGTCACGCGGCGGCGATCGCCGTAGAAGCAGGACGTAGGGCCCGCGCAGCTCGCCACATAGATTTCATCGGTCACATTGTTGGCATTAACGGCGAAGCGCCAGTTCTGCCAATCGTAGTGGACCGCGAGATCACCCAGAATTCGCGATGGCACGGCGAGCGTGTTGGCCTGGTCGGCAAAGGATCCGCCGACATAACGCACACCGCCGCCGAAGCCGAAGCCGCGCAGCCAGCCATCCTGGAAAGTATAGTCCGCCCAGCCGGATGCAAGTTGCTGCGGCGTGTTGGTCGGCGTCTTGCCGATCAGCGTCGGATCGAAGTCCTTGCTGACGAACAGATGGTAGTGGGTGAACGACCCGAGCACCTTGAAGCCGGGCGCCAGATTGGCCACAGCCTCGAGTTCAATACCGCGCGACGTCACTTCGCCGCTCTGGGTCGGAATCAGCACGTTGGTGGGATCGGTCGTGAGCGCATTCTGCCGCTTCAGGTCGAAATAGGCGAAGCCGAAGTGACCGTCAAAGCCGACCGGCTGGAACTTGACACCGACCTCGGTCTGTTGACCCGTTTCCGGCAGCAGTAGCTGTCCCGAACCATTGACCCCGATGACCGGATTGAAGCTCGTTGCATAGGAGATGTAGGGCGCGAGGCCGTTGTCGAAATTGTAGATCAGGCCGGCACGCCCGCTGAACGCGCTGGCACTGCGTCCAAGCGGTGCGGTGCCGGCAATGCGGCTGACATCATTGGTATCGACCCAGTCATTACGGCCGGAGAGCACCAGCGTGAAGCGATCGAGCTTGATCTGGTCCTGCAAGTATACGCCGAGCTGCTGCTGGGTCAGCTGCGAGTCGCGGTACGGCGCGGCAGTGAGCGTCGCACCGGTATATACTGGATTGAGGACGTTGATCGGACCGCTGGTGAAGGCGAAGGCCTGACGATCACTGATCTGATAATATTTCAGATCGAGGCCGTACAACGTGGTGTGGCTGAGGATGCCGGTGTTGAATCGGTATTCGACCTGGCTATCCATCTGCGCTTGGTTGGCGATACCGCGTGTGCCGAATGGAAAACGAGCGAGATCCCCCGTGGTCTGATTGGCGTAACCGCTGCCGGTGACACCGGTGTAGTTCACATCCACATGGGCGAAGCGCGCGTTCTGCCGGAAGGTGACGCTATCCGACAGCTTGCGCTCGAACTGGTAACCGAGCATTTCCTGCTCGCGCTTGAACTTGTCGAAGTTGGGCTCGCCGCCGAAGAAGCTGGTGGGAATACGGCCGAACGGAGCATTGGTGACGGTTCCGACGTAAGGCAGGAACTGGGCGGCACGGGTCTCGTTGTACGATGCCGATGCAAGGATCGTCAGCGTGGTGTCGACGTCCGGCTTCCAGGTCACCGACGGCGCGATGAAGTAGTTGTTGTTCGGCGTGAAGTCGGTCTGCGTCCCGCCGTTCTGCACCTGGCCGACGATGCGGGTGTAAAGCTCGCCATTGCCCGGAGCCAGCTTGATCGGCGTGTTGATGTCGAAGCCGAAATAGGCGTTGCCGAAGTTGTCGACGCCGGTCTCGACGTAGCGGATCGGTTCGGCCTGCGGCATCTTGCTGACGACGTTGACGACGCCGCTCGGGCTCGAACCACCGTACAGAATAGCCGACGGGCCGCGCAGAATTTCCACGCGCTCCATGTTGGAGGGCTGCAGCTTCCAGCTTGCATAGGAGGTGTAGAACAGCTGCAGGCCGTCGAGGAACACGCTGTTGTCGTCGGACTTGAAGCCGCGGATCAGAAACCAGTCATTGCGGAAGTCGGAGCCGAAGGTACCAGCCGCAACACCCGGCACATAACGCAGGACGTCGTCGAAGCTACGGGGCTTCTGATCGCGGATCTGCTCCGCGCCAACCACCGAAATTGCCTGTGGCGTTTCATTGATCGGCGTATTGGTCTTGGTGCCGGTCGAGCTGCGATTGGCGACATAGCCCTGGATCGGACCGCGCGGGCCTTCCACGAATACATTGGTCTGGCGCGGAGCAACCGGACGCGGCGCGACTGCCGTGCGGGCACGCGGCGCGCGGCTCGGCGTAGCAGCGGCACGGCGCCGCTGCTGGTTGGGCTGATTGACGACCACGGGCGGTAGGGGCTGCGCGCCGCTCTGCGTGGAACTGGACTGCGCCAGCGACGTATCGAGCGTGACAACGCTGAGCACGCAGACCGACGACAAAAGTGCGAAACGCGACAGACGAATGATGTTGTTCAAGGTGATCCCCGAAATCTCATCCGCATCGACATATTCGATGATGGATGCCTCATATGATGGATCGGGGTTAGAGGGACGGCAGCGTCACCGCCAATAGAAGCATTCCAAACAACAAGCATTCTGCGGCAGTGTGACATCACTGCCGCAGATTTTAATGGTTCTAAATTTAGCGGCTATTTCTCAGCGAGATGCAGCCAGGGCGCGACGATTGTCTCTGCCCGGAAACATCTGGGGCGCCGTCGCGCGCGCGATTCTTGTCTTTCCCGGTGGATAGTTACGCGGCGCGCACCGAGCGCAGGAAGTTGCCGACCTCCTGCTTCAGTCGCGTGCTTTCGCTGGACAGCGACTGTGCCGCGGACAGAACCTGCGATGACGCCGAGCCTGCTTCTTCGACGCCGCGCTGCACGTCGGTGATGTTCGCGCTCACCTGCATCGTGCCTGCTGCGGCCTGCTGCACGTTGCGCGAAATCTCCTGTGTGGTGGCGCCCTGCTCTTCAACGGCCGATGCAATGGCGGACGCGATCTCCGACATCTGACCGATAGTCATGGAGATCTCCTTGATGGCCGATACCGAATCCTCGGTCGCCTTCTGGATGCCCGAGACCTGCTGGCTGATTTCACCCGTGGCCTTTGCAGTCTGCTCGGCCAGCGCCTTCACTTCCGCGGCAACCACCGCAAAGCCGCGACCGGCTTCGCCGGCGCGCGCGGCCTCGATGGTCGCGTTGAGCGCCAGCAGATTGGTCTGGCCCGCGATATTGTTGATCAGCTCGACGACATCGCCGATGCGTGCCGCGGCTGTCGCCAGTTCGCTGACGCGGTTGTTGGTATTGTCAGCCTGCGCAACAGCCTCGCTGGCAATGCGCGCGGCGCCCTGCACCTGGCGGCTGATCTCGTGCACGGACGACGACATTTCCTCGGTGGCGGATGCGACCGACTGCACGTTTGTCGCGGCTTCTTCCGATGCCGCCGATACAGCCACCGCCAAAGCCTGCGAGCGATCCGAGGTTGCCGTCAATGTGGTGGCCGAACCTTCCAGTTCCTTCGAGGCAGCCGATACGGTCTCGACGATCTGCCCGACGGCGCCTTCGAAATCGGCGGCGAGCTTCATCATATCCGCCTTGCGCTGTTCGGCCGTGCGGCTTTCCGTAGCGATCTGCGCGACCTTCATGCGCTCGACTTCGAGGCCGTTCTCCTTGAATACACTCAGCGCCGTCATGATCTCCCCGATCTCGTCGGCGCGCTTGCTTGCCGGAACGTAGACGGTGAGGTCTCCTTTGGCGAGCTTGTTCATCGTGGCGATGCTTGCCTTCAACGGACGCACCACGCTGCTGCGCGCCACAACATAGCTGACAATGATGGCGAGCAGCATCACGCCGAGCGTCGCATAGATAATGGTCCAGAGCGTGTCGTTGGCGGTTTCGAGAAACTCGACCTTCTTGATGCCCACATAGAGGATGCCGATCACGTTGCGGCTGGCGTCGAAGATCGGATCATAGACAGTCATATACGGCTCACCGAGGATAGCCACTTCACCACGGAACGCGGTCTTGCCATTGAAGACCGCGTCATAGGCCGGCCCTTTCGCCAGCTGCGTGCCGATGGCACGGGTGCCATCCGGCTTCATCACATTGGTGGAGATGCGGGTATCGTTCATGAAGATCGTTGCGGTGCCGCCGACCAGCGTCTTGATCTTGTCGACCGCGGCGAAATTGCCGTTCAGCGGCTTGCCGTCCGCCAGCAGCTTGCCATCCGCGATGCTGTATTTGTCGCCGCTCTCGCGCAGCACGTTCCAGGCGACGCGCATGTTGGTCTCGACCCGCTCTGTCGCGGATTTGGCGGCGCCCTGTTCGAGCACATATTTGGCGACCAGCGTGATGCAGACGCCGAGGATGAGAATGCCGGAGACCGTCATCAACATGATGCGCGGGCCAAGACCGAGACCCCGGCGACGGCCGGGTTTGGGTTGGGAGGCGGACAACGGCATTGCGATCTCCTGTCGCGCCGACCCCTCGGTCGTGCGCTCAAAGCCGAACGGCTCCAGACACACTCACTGCACAACGTCGACGAGGTATCCGGACCCGCAATTCAAGAAACAAGTTCCATCATTATGATTCAGTTCTATCGGCTAGCCGTTCGAAAGCAGTTAATGTTCGCCTGGTGGAAAAGGTATAATCATCTGATTTTGCGTGCTTTTAGGCATCTGAATACCTGAATCGAGGCTCATTCTCGGCGTCCATTCGACGCATCTACCGATGCGCGCTCCGCTGCCGCGCATGGTGTCCGCGCGCCAGCGTGGCTTGTGCCACCCGGCGAACTGCCGCCTATGGAAGGCTGCATTGACCATCGAGCCGATGACCCCTTCCGCTCCGCCGCGACAAACGATCGTCGGCTGGTTCGCCAACCAGCCTTATCTCCTGCTCAGCCTCACCTCGCTGTTCTGGGCCGGGAATATCGTGCTCGGCCGCTATGTCGCCGGCCACGTACCGCCGGTGACACTGGCCTGCGTGCGTTGGATCGGGGCCTTTTTCCTGTTGCTGCCCTTCGCCTGGACGCATCTGCGCACGGACTGGCCGGTCCTCCGCGCGCAGCTTTCTCTCATGACGATGCTGGCGCTGACCGGCTTCGCCGCCAATACGGTGCTGGCCTATTGGGGCCTGAAATACACGCAGGCCCTGAATGCGTTGCTGATCCAGTCGTCGGGCCCTCTCTGTGTCGCGCTGTGGACGCTGATCCTGTTCGGCGTGAGGCTGACGCTCGCGCAGCTACTCGGCATCGTGGTCTCCATGGCCGGCGTGCTGATCATCATCCTGCGCGGCGATCTCACCGCACTGGCCAGTATCCAGATCAACAAGGGCGATGCGATGCTGTTCGCAGCGCTCCTGGTGTTCGGCATCTATTCGGCGTTGATGCTGCGGCGACCGGTGACGCACCCGATGTCGCTGATTGCTTTCACCACCGCCGGCGGCGCGATCCTGACCCTGCCGGTCAGCATCTGGGAACTCAACTCCGGTTCACCGCTGATCTTCGACACCGTAACGCTGCTGACGCTCGCCTATGCCATGATCTTTCCGTCGGCGCTGGCCTATCTGTTCTTCAATCGCGGCATCGCGCTGATCGGCCCGAATCGCGCGGCACCATTTCTGCATCTCATGCCGGTGTTCGGCTCGGTATTGGCGATCGCGTTTCTCGGCGAGCAGCCGCAACTGTTTCACCTTATCGGCTACGTGCTGGTGCTGTCAGGCGTGTTCATCGCATCACGGCGATAGACCGAACATCCGCTCCGGCCAGCCTGACATCGGGAGTAGAAACATCACATGACCGTTTTCTCGCTCGCCCACCTCACCGTGCTATCGCTGGCGCCGCCAGAGATGATCGACGTTGCCGCGCGCTGCGGCTACCGGAGTGTCGGACTGAGACTGATAGCCGTGACCGCGGAAAGCCCTGGCTACCCGCTGATGAACGACAAGGCGATGATGCAGCAAACCAAGGCGCGTCTCGCCGATACCGGACTGCACGTGCTCGATATTGAACTCGTCAAGATCACGCCCGGGATCGACGTCGCGGCGCTTGAGCCGATACTCACCGCCGGCGCGGAGCTCGGAGCCCGCCATGTCATCGTCGCGCCCTATGATCCCGACTTGTCCCGCCTCGCCGACCGACTGGCGGCCATCGCCGATCTTGCGGCGCGATACGGCATCATGCCGGTGATGGAGTTCTTTCCCTGGACCAATGTGTCGAACCTGCACAAGGCGCGCGCCATCGTCGAGACCGCAGGCCGCGCCAATGCGGGTATCCTTGTCGATACGCTGCATTTCGACCGCTCCGACAGCAGCCTCGCCGAACTCGACGACATGCCATCGCGCTTGCTGCCGTTTTTCCATTTTTGCGATGCTCCGGCGGAGAAGCCTGGCACGGTGGAAGGACTGCTGCACACCGCGCGCGCTGAACGGCTGCCACCCGGCGACGGCGGCATCGACCTCTGCGCCATCGCCGCGCACCTGCCGAAGCATATTCCGGTCGCGCTCGAAGTGCCGATGGATGCGCTGACCCGGGAGCGCGGCCCCGAAGAAGTCGCGCGCCGCGCAATCGCCGGCGCGAAGCGCCTGCTGGGAGATTGAGAATCTAGCGAGTAATCTACGCGCACATGCCACCGCCCGGCATAGCACCTGTCCCGCGCGCGTTATGCCAACGTATGAACGATAACCGGCCCGGCTATCGCTGTGGCTGGTCCAATCAGCAAGGGCGCCAGATTCTGTTCGCTCCACGCGAGCCCGCGTCGGTTCGACTCCTCGGCGCCCGCGAAATTGTTGAAGATGCTGATCGCCGTCACCGTATCGTCGGACGCATAGACCACATAATAGGCCATGAAACCTTCGACATCACTGATGATCGGAATGGCACCTTCCTTGATCCTGCGCGTCAGTTCCTCAGCCATGCCGGTCTTTGCCTTGCTCTGACGAATGGCAGCATACATGGGACGCTCCTTTACCCGTAAGCTGCCCGCGATCGCACCTGCCGCGATCATGCATCGCACACACTCATCATCGGCGGGACGAGCAGCAGGGTTTCCCGCGCATAGAACCTACGCCATCCCGCGCAATGACGCCATCTGACGCCTCCCCACCCACTACGCGCCTCCGATCAATATTCCCACCGCCAGAACGATGACGCCGCCAAGCACCACCTGAAAGACGGCCTGCAGGAACGGCGTATCCATATAGCGCGCCCTGATATAGGCGATGGCCCAGAGTTCGAAAAAAACGACAACACCTGCGATGGCCGTCGCGATCCAGAACGCATTCGGCCAGTTGTCCGGCACGAGATAAGGCAGAGTATGGCCGAGACCGCCCAGCGTCGTCATCAGCCCGCAGATGCCGCCACGTAGCCACGGCGAGCCGCGTCCGGTCATGGAGCCATCGTCCGACAGTGCTTCGGCGAAACCCATGCTGATGCCGGCGCCGATCGACGCAGCGAGGCCAACAAGGAATGTCTGCCAGTTGTGATGTGTTGCAAACGCGGCCGCAAACAGCGGCGCCAGCGTCGATACGGAGCCGTCCATCAAGCCCGCAAGACCAGGCTGAACATATTGCAGGACGAACATCCGGTGGCGGGTGTTGTCCTCGATCGTACGAACGTCGGACGTCAGGATGGCATCCGATAGTTTGGCCGCGAGATGCTCATGTCCTTTTTCCAGCTCGGCCAGATCGCCCAGCAACTTGCGAACGCCGACATCCGTCGCTTGCTCGGCGGCTCTGGCGTAAAAGCGCTCAGCCTCAAACTCCATCCTCTCGGCCTCCTTGCGGATGGTGTCGAGCGACAGGTTACGCGTGAGCCAGATTGGTCGGCGGCGGATGAAGCCCTTGACGTCTTCGCGCCGGATCGGCGGAAGGTTCGGTCCGAAGCGCTCCTCATACATCTGCAACAGCAGATGTCGATGGCCCTTTTCCTCTTCGGCCATCTCGCTGAAGACTTTCGCGGAATCGGGATAGCGCTCTGCCAGATCCTCGGCGAAGCTGAGATAGATCCGGCTGTCCTCTTCCTCGCTGGAGATCGCAACCGCCAGCACCTCGCGTTCGGTGAGCTCCGAAAACGCCTTCATATCAATGCCTTGCTTAGTTTAGAACTATTCTAATTTATATAAGAGCTGCTGTGCATTTGTCAAAGAGCTTTGCGCCTGCGCGGCGCTGACCCTATCGCTGGTCGGGAAGCAGTAGCGGCGACGAGAAGGATCGCGACGAAACGACCGTGCGTGCTCCGGAGGTCGCCCCGGCATTCGCACCGACCCCGACGTGGAGATGCTGCGGAGATCAGCGACCGTCTGCAGGTGCTGTCGCTCACGAACGCGATAAGGTCGACCCGGTGCAGCAGAAGTCGATGCATGGCCTACACCATCGACAGCGCGCTCAGCTGAACTGCATACCTTTCCGCTTCCGTGCGTCACCGACCTCCGCTAGTTTGCCCGCAACAAATGTGGGCTACCAAAGCCGATTCAGGGAGAAAAGCGGAATGCACGGACTTTCAGTTCTTCGCGGTGCGGCGAGCGCATCGTTTATCGGAGCGCTGCTGTTGGCGACCCCGGATGCCATCGCACAAACTGCGAATTATCCAAACCGGGCGATCACGCTGGTGCTCCCTTTCGCCGCCGGCAGCGGCACCGACACCACGACGCGCCTGATCGCCAAGGAACTCGGCACCGCACTGAACGCCAACACCGTGATCGACAACAAAGCCGGCGCCAATGGCTCGATCGCCGCCAGTTTCGTCGCCCGCGCCCCCGCCGACGGTTACACGCTGTTCGTCACGACCAACACGACGCATTCGGCCAATCCTTTTCTGCTCAAGACCATGAGCTATGATCCGATCAAGGATTTCACGCCGATCGCGCGCACCGGCGACCTGCCCTTCATGCTGGTGATCAATCCTGAGATTCCCGCCAACTCCGTGGAAGAGCTGATCGCGCTCGCCAAGAAAGAGCCGGGCAAGTACTCCTACGCATCGGGCAGTTCGTCGGCGATCGTCTCGGGCGCGACCTTTGCCCGCCTCGCCAAGCTCGATCTCCTGCACGTGCCTTACAAGAGCTCACCACCGGCGCTCACCGATGTCATCGCCGGCCGTGTCAGCATGATGTTCGTCGACGTTCCGACCGGCTTGCCGCATGTCAACGCCAAGGCGTTGAAGTCGCTTGCGGTGACCACGAAATATCGCTCCAAACTGCTGCCCGATCTGCCGACTATGGACGAGGCCGGCGTGAAGGGCTTCGACATCACCTCGTGGCAGGGCTATCTCGGTCCGGCCAACATGCCGAAGGACATCGTCGTCAAGCTCAACGCCGAAATCCGCAAGATCGTCGAACGCCCCGAGATCCAGAAAGACCTCGCCAGCCGCGGCATGGAAGCCTTTTCCGGTACGCCGGAAGAGTTCGACGCCTTCCTGAAGGATCAGCTCAAGGTGTGGGAGAAGCTGATCACGGATGCGGGGATCGAGAAGCAGTAGGTGCATTTCAGATAGAACCGCACGGCAGGTATGTTCGTCATGCCCGGCGAATGCCGGGTATCCACGTCTCGGCCACAAAGAAGACGTGGATGGCCGGGACATCCAGCGAAGCCGCGCTTCGCGCTTTGCCCGGCCATGAGATGGTTTTGCGTGGGTTGAACGAAGAGGAACCGCGCCTAACCCGCAGACTCGGCGACTGCATGTCGCAGGGTTTTCCCCTCTCGTCATTTTCTTGTCACGGAACTGTCAGCGCAGCGTAACGCCCGCGCCTCAGAACACGCCGCATGGTCACCACAAGGAGACACACCATGCGCAGCACATTCCTCTGCTCCGTCGCTTCCCTCGTCATGCTCACATCCGCCGCTTTCGCCCAGACCGAAGGTGAATTCCCCGCCAAGCTCGCCGGCCATGCCGTGCTGCCGGCGACGTCGACCATCGATGCGCCTGCGGATGCGCCGAACGACCTGAAGACCTCGGGCAAATACACCACCGGCAAGCGCGTCGACGCGCTCGGCACCGTGATGGGCAAGTCCTATGAGCGCGCCACCGGCATCTCGCTGCCGATGAAGGGCCAGCCGCTGCAGGGCCATTCCGGCATCAAGGTGATGCCCGACGGTTCGTTCTGGGTGCTGACCGACAACGGCGCCGGCTCGCGCTACAATTCGGCCGACTACATGATCTATCTCAATCACCACAAGATCGACTGGAAGAACGGCAAGGTCGAGCGTCAGGCCACCGTGTTCCTGCACGATCCCGACAAGAAGGTGCCGTTCCGCATCGTCCATGAAGACACCGCCAAGCGCTACCTGACCGGCGCCGATGTCGACACCGAGGGTTTCCAGATCGTCGGCGACAATTTCTGGATCGGCGAGGAATTCGGCCCCTACATCATCAAGGCCGACAAGACCGGCAAGGTGCGGGCTGTGTTTGACACCGTCGCCGACGGCAAGCCGGTGCGTTCACCGGACCATTGGTCGGTGCAGTCGCCGGGTGCGCCGGGCGCCACCTACACCACGGTCAACCTGCGCCGCTCCAAGGGCTATGAAGGCTTCGCTTCCTCCAAGGATGGCAAGTTCCTCTACGGCCTGCTCGAAGGCCCGATCTGGGATGCCGAGAAGAAGGACTGGGAAAAGGTCGACGGCAAGGAAGCTTCGCGCATCCTGGAATTCGACGTCGCCAACGAGAAGTTCACCGGTCGCTACTGGCAGTATGTGTTCGAACAGAACGGCAATGCCATCGGCGATTTCAACATGATCACCGCCGACAACGGCCTGATCATCGAGCGTGACAACGGCGAAGGCACCAAGGACAAGGCCTGCGCCGACGGCAAGCGCGGTGAAGACTGCTTCCCGGATCTCGCCAAGTTCAAGAAGGTCTACAAGATCGAACTGAACGACGCCAATGTCGGCAAGCCCGTTCGCAAGATTGGTTTCATCGACCTGATGAAGATCCAGGACCCGAACAAGCTGGCCCGCAAGCCGCTGAACGACGGCGTGCTGACCTTCCCGTTCTTCACCATCGAGAACGTCGACCAGGTTGATGCCACCCACATCATCGTCGGCAACGACAACAACCTGCCGTTCTCGTCGAGCCGTGAGCCGAACAAGGCCGACGACAACGAGTTCGTGCTGCTCGAAGTCGCCGACTTCCTGAAGGCGAAGTAAGCAACGCGAGCAGGCATCAGCCTGAACGACGAAAGCCCTCCCGCAAGGGAGGGCTTTTTGCATCCGGGCTTGATCTACTTTCCCTCCCCCCTTGTTGGAGAGGGAAAGTAGAGCCTCTACGCAGCACGCACCTTGGTCAGGAACTCGTCCACAGCCGTTCGTAACATGCCGGACTGGGTGTCGAGCTCCCTGGCATTCGACAACACCTGCGAGGCCGCCGTCCCGGTCGCTTCTGCTGCGCTGCTGACGCCGCCGATATGTTCGCTGATTTCACTGGAGCCCGCCGCGACCGACTGAATGTTGCGCGCGATTTCCCGCGTGGCCTCGCCCTGCTCCTGGACGGCCGTGGAGATGCTGGTGGTGATCTCGCTCATCTGCGCAATGGTGCCTGTAATGGCGCTGATCGAAAGCACGGCTTCGCTGGTGGACGCCTGCATGGCGGCGACCTGGGCGGAGATCTCTTCGGTAGCCTTGGCGGTCTGGCTCGCCAATGCCTTCACTTCAGAGGCGACGACCGCAAAGCCGCGGCCGGACTCGCCGGCGCGCGCCGCTTCGATGGTCGCATTCAGCGCGAGCAGATTGGTCTGGGAGGCGATGCTGTGGATCAACTGAACCACTTCGCCGATCTTCTCCGCGCCGCTGGACAGCAGCTGAACGGTCGCATTGGTGCGCTCCGCATCGCCGACTGCCTTGCTGGCAATTTGGCTCGACTGCGAGACCTGCCGCAAGACTTCGCTGACCGAAGCCGACAATTCCTCGGCGGCAGCTGCAACCGTGCTGACATTGTCCGACGACCGCTCCGACGCGGCGCCGACCGTCGATGCACGCGAACTGGCATCGCTGGCGGTCGCCGTCATGGATTGCGCGGTGGTCTGCATCCCTGCCGCTGCCGTCGATACCGAGCGAACAATCCCGTTGACGCTGCGTTCGAAATCATCGGCGATGCTCTCCATGGTCGAACGACGCTCGGCAGACGCGCGCGCCTGCGTCTCGGCTTCGATCTTGTCGAGCCCGCGGATCCGGACCGCATTGTCCTTGAAGACCTGAACGGTCGATGCCATCGCACCGATCTCATCGCCGCGCCCGGTCCCGGGAATGTCGTCTTCGAGCGCGCCATCGGCCAGCGTGCGCATCCGCGCACCGAGCTGACCGAGCGGGCGGCTGATGCTGCGACCGATCATCCAGGCGATGCCGCCCGCGACCGCACCAATAGCAAGGATCGCCAAACCGAGCGCCCAGACGATCGGCTTCAACCTGGCATCGAGGTCTTCCAGATAAGCTCCCGCGCCCACATACATGTTCCATCCCGGGATCGCAGCGGCATAAGCAACCTTGCGCAGCGGCTCCGTCTGGCCGGGTTTGACGTAGTCATAGAACATCGTGTGCTCGCCTTTGGCAGCAACACTGTCGCGCCACTCGCGACCGATCGCCTTGCCATTGGTCACCACATCGAGACGGTTCTGACCGATCTGCTTGGCATCCGGCGACAACACCGTCACGCCGTCCATCATGGAGCCGAACAGATAGCCCGCGCCGTTGTCGTAGGTCATCGTATTTGCACGACGACCGAATTCAGCCATCGCGGCTTCCTTGGAGAGCTGGCCGGCGTCGACTTGTTTTTGCAATCCGATCGCCACGCTGCGCGCGGCATCGACGAAGTGGCGCAGCTCCTCGATCCTTGAGGTCATCATCTCGCGCTGAACGAAATATCCCGCGAGAACGCCAGACGCGCACAGACCAAGCAACATGACACCCACCAGAATACCTAGCTTGGGCGTGATCGTCAGATTACTTATCTTCACAATGAGTTCTCCAAAAAAGGTCGCGGGTGCAAATACCAAGTGAGGAGAAGAATACCGAACAGACCTTTTTTTGTTCTTTACAAACCAAACCCGCAAATCATCGAGCCTGTGATACTTGATGATGAGCAACGATTGCAGCGCTACAAGAGCTCGCCCTCCGCGAGAGAAGAAGAAAGGCTCTACGCTGCGCGAACCTTCGCGAGGAATTCATCCACCGCCTTGCGCAGGATGCTCGACTGGCCGTCCAGCTCTTTCGCATTCGACAGCACCATGCCTGCCGCCTGCCCCGTTGCTTCCGCCGCTGCGCTGACGCCGCCGATATGAGCGCTGACCTCGCTCGAGCCAGCGGCAACCGACTGGATGTTGCGCGCGATCTCCTGCGTGGCCGAACCTTGCTCTTCCACTGCCGCCGAGATCGTCGTGGTGATCTGGCTCATCTGCGCGATCGTACCGGTGATGGCGTTGATCGAGTTGACAGCCTCCTGTGTCGACGCCTGCATCGCTGCAACCTGCGCGGAGATTTCCTCGGTCGCCTTCGCCGTCTGGCTCGCCAGCGCCTTCACTTCCGATGCGACGACGGCAAAGCCGCGGCCGGATTCACCGGCGCGTGCCGCTTCGATGGTGGCGTTGAGCGCAAGCAGATTGGTCTGCGAGGCGATGTTGTGGATCAGCTGCACGACCTCGCCAATCTTCTCGGCGCCGCTGGAGAGCTGCTGCACCGTCGCATTGGTGCGCTCCGCATCGCCCACGGCCTTGCTGGCGATATCGCTGGAGGCTGCGACCTGACGCAGCACTTCGCTGACTGATGCCGATAGTTCTTCAGCCGCGGCGGCAACCGTGCTGACATTGTCAGATGAACGCGCCGATGCCGCACCGACCGTCGATGCGCGCGAGCTCGCGTCGCTTGCCGTCGCCGTCATCGACTGTGCAGTGCTCTGCATACCGGCCGCGGCGGTGGAGACGGAACGCACGATGCCGTTGACGCTGCGCTCGAAATCATCGGCGAGGCTTTCCATGGCCGCACGGCGTTCGGCAGCAGTACGGGCCTGCGATTCCACCTCGATCTTGTCGAGCCCGCGAATGCGCACCGCGTTGTCCTTGAACACCTGAACCGTTGCGGCCATGGCGCCGATCTCGTCGCCGCGGTCGACGTCGGGGATCGCTTCATCCAGCGCGCCATCGGCGAGACCGCGCATGCGCGCGCCGAGCCGGCGAAGCGGGATGGTGATGCTGCGGCCAATCATCCAGGCAAGCGCGCCGAGAATGACAATGACCGCGAGTGCCGCGATCATCACGGTGCGCGCACTCTCCCAGAGCTGTACCTGCAAGTCGTCGATATAGACGCCGGTGCCGATCACCCAGCCCCAAGGCTCGAAACCAACGACATAAGACAGCTTCGGCTGCGGTGCGTCCTTGCCGGGCTTGGGCCACAGATAGTCGACGAAGCCGGCCTTCTGCTTCTTCACGACATCGGCGAATTCGACAAACAGCCGCTTTCCGTTCGGGTCCTTGTTGCCGGAGAGATCGCTGCCGTTCATCTCGGGCTTGATCGGATGCATCACCATGCGCGGCTGCAGGTCGTTGATCCAGAAGTAATCGCCATTGCCGTAGCGCAGTTTGCCGATACGCGCCGCTGCGGTCTTGCGCGCGGCCTCGTCCGACACGCCGCTACGCTGGATCGTCGCGTATTCTTCCTGCGCGATGCCGAGCGCCAGCTCCGTAAGATGGGTCAATTCGCTCTGGCGCTGCTGCTTGAGCGAGTCGCCGAGGGTGTTCAGCTGCATCCAGGCCAGCCCGGCGAGGCCAAGAAAGCTCAAGCCAATGATGCTGTAGAGGCGAAGGCCGATCGAAATTTTCAAACGATTCATGGGAAGTATCCCTGTAAGGCGCGCTGAAATAAGCGAGTCACCATCGCAGGGTGTAGTTTCGAGTTCGTGAAGTGGTGTGTAGTTCCGTTTTTGCAACCGCGGTTATAGGTTACCTCGAACGCACCAAAAGTCGCGCTACAGGTAGCTGCGCACCACTATGAACTATCATTGTGCAGATTTAAATTCGGTGGTGCAGCGATACGACGCAGCGGCCGAAACTCAATAGTTCAGGCAAGTCCCAGCCCGGTAGCTCCCCGAGCGCAGCTAAGCCGCGCTCGGGGAAGGATTTGACTCAGGCTGCTCTCACCTTGGCGAGGAATTCATCCACTGCGGTGCGCAGCATGCCGGACTGGCTCTCCAGCTCCTTTGCATTCGACAGCACCTGTGACGCCGCGGAGCCGGTGGCTTCGGCTGCGCTGCTGACGCCGCCGATATGATTGCTGATCTCATTCGCGCCGGCCGACACCGACTGAATGTTGCGCGCGATTTCCTGCGTCGCAGTG
This sequence comes from Tardiphaga sp. 20_F10_N6_6, assembly GCF_052076045.1. Lineage (NCBI taxonomy): Bacteria > Pseudomonadati > Pseudomonadota > Alphaproteobacteria > Hyphomicrobiales > Nitrobacteraceae > Tardiphaga > Tardiphaga sp. 20_F10_N6_6. The sequence continues at coordinate 5,521,809 of NZ_CP197239.1, read as the reverse complement.
CCCTGCTGCTCCACCGCCACAGAGATCGTGTTGGTGATCTGGCTCATCTGGGCGATGGTGCCGGTGATGGCGCCGATCGATGCAACGGCCTCGCTGGTCGATGCCTGCATGGCGGCGACCTGCGCCGAAATTTCCTCGGTGGCCTTGGCGGTCTGGCTGGCCAGCGCCTTCACCTCCGACGCAACCACGGCAAAGCCGCGACCGGACTCGCCGGCACGTGCGGCTTCGATGGTCGCGTTCAGCGCCAGCAGATTGGTCTGGGAGGCAATGCTGTGGATCAGCTGTACCACTTCGCCGATTTTCTCAGCGCCGCTCGACAGGATCTGAACAGTCGCATTGGTGCGCTCGGCATCGCCTACCGCCTTGCTGGCGATCTCGCTGGAAGCCGATACCTGACGCAGCACTTCACTGACTGACGCCGACAATTCCTCCGCAGCCGCCGCAACCGTGCTGACATTGTCGGACGAGCGCGTCGAAGCTGCACTGACCGTCGCGGCGCGCGAGCTTGCATCGCTTGCCGTCGCCGTCATCGACTGCGCGGTGCTCTGCATGCCGACTGCGGCGGTGGAGACCGAGCGGACGATACCCGTCACGCTGCGCTCGAAATCCGTGGCCATCGCCTCCATGGCGGCTCGGCGCTCCGCGGCGATACGGCCCTGCGCATCCGCCTCGACCTGTTCCAGCGAGCGGATACGCAGCGCGTTGTCCTTGAACACCTGAACCGTCTTGGCCATCGCACCGACTTCATCGCTACGGCCAACGCCGGGAATTTCCTCATCCAGCGCACCATTGGCGAGCGACTCCATGCGCGATCCCAGCATGCCGAGCGGCTTGGTGATGCTACGGCCGATCAGCCACGCGATCGCACCCGCCACCGCGGCAATGGCCAGCATGGCCAGGCCGAGTGCCCAGATGATCGGTTTCAGATGAGCGTCGAGGTCATCGAGATAGGCGCCGGTGGCAATGAACATGTTCCAGCCGGGAAGCGCCGCGGCATAACCCATCTTGCGCGACGGGACCTGCTCATTGGGCTTCTGGAATTCGTAAGTCAGAATCTTCGTGCCGTTGGCTGCGACGCCGTCGCGGAATTCACGCGTAATGGCTACGCCGCTAACCTTGACGTCGAGCCGGTTGGATCCCGCCTTGAAGCCCGGCAAATGAACCACCTCACCGTCCATCGTGTAGATGAACAGATAGTTGCCGTTGTCATAGGTCATCGGCTCGATGCGGCGTACCAGCTCGGCGGTCGCGGCTTCCTTGGTGAGCTTGCCTGCTGCGACATCCTTCTGGATGCTGGCCGCTACGTTGGTCCCGATTTCGACGATCGACTTCAGCTGCTCGGTTCGCGCGGAGAGCATCTCGCTCTTGACCATATAGGCGGCCAGGATGCCCGCGGCGCAGAGGCCGATCATGGTGACGGCCACCAGAACGACGAGCTTGTACGTAATACGGATATTGGCGAGCTTCACGGCTGTGTTCCCCCGGGCGTGCGATTTTCGATCGCTGATTCCTCGGGGTAAAATGTATCGGGGTAGTGTTCCCAAATCCTTACACGTGCGGGGCAGGGGCAAACCTGCCGCGCCGACCTGAATGTGAACATTTTCCGCAAAACGAAAAAATCCCCGCCTTTCGGACGGGGATTTCGGCAATGTCAGTTCGGGTAAGAGACACTCAGAATGTCAGCGCCTTGGCCTGTTTCACCTGCGGCAGCGCCTGCACCTTGCTCAGCACATCGGCCGGCACAACGCCGTCGATCTCCACCAGCGCGATGGCGTCACCGCCCTGTTCGTTGCGGCCGAGATGGAAGGTTGCGATGTTGACCTTGGCGTCGCCGAGCAGCGAGGCGAACTTTCCGATGAAGCCCGGCTTGTCCTCGTTGGTGACATAGATCATCGACTTCCCGAATTCGGCATCGACGCGGATACCCTTGATATCAACCAGCCGCGGCTTGCCATCATGATAGACAGTGCCGGACACCGAGCGTTCCTGCCGTTCGGTGATAACCGTAACGGTGATCAGGCTTTCGTAATCGCTCTGCGCCGCGCGCACCACTTCATCGACTACCATGCCGCGCTCCTTGGCAACGGCCGGCGCGGAGACGACGTTGACGTCGCCGAGCATTGGCCGCAGCAACCCGCTCAATGCAGCAGACGTCAGGGCCTTGATCTTCATTTCGGCCACCGCGCCTTCATAGGTGATCTGCACCTTGGCAATGCCGGTCTCGGTGAGCTGGCCCGCGAACGAGCCAAGCTTCTCGGCGAGTTCGATGAACGGCTTCAGCTTCGGTGCTTCTTCCGCGGTGATCGACGGGAAGTTGACCGCGTTGGAGATCGCGCCTGACAGCAGATAATCCGACATCTGCTCGGCGACCTGCAGCGCGACATTCTCCTGCGCTTCGGTTGTCGATGCGCCCAAATGCGGCGTGCAGATCACATTGGGATGGCCGAACAGCACGTTCTTGGTGGCCGGCTCCTCGACGAACACGTCGAAGGCAGCGCCGGCGACATGCTTGCTATTCAGCGCATCGACCAGCGCCTGCTCGTCGACCAGACCGCCGCGGGCGCAGTTGATAATGCGCACGCCGGGCTTCATCTTGGCGATGGCAGCGGCATCGATGATGTTCTTCGTCTTCTCGGTAAGCGGCGTATGCAGCGTGATGAAGTCGGCACGCTTGAGGAGGTCGTCAAGTTCGACCTTCTCGACGCCGATGTCCTTGGCGCGTTCCGGCGACAGGAACGGATCGAAGGCAATGACCTTCATACGCAGGCCGAGCGCGCGGTCGGCGGCAATGGCGCCGATATTGCCGCAACCGATCACGCCCAGCGTCTTGCCGGTGATCTCGACGCCCATGAAGCGGTTCTTCTCCCACTTGCCGGCCTGCGTCGACGCATCGGCCTGCGGGATCTCGCGGGCCAGCGAGAGCATCAGTGTGATCGCATGTTCGGCTGTCGTGATCGAATTGCCGAACGGCGTGTTCATCACGATGATGCCCTTGGCGGTGGCCGCGGGAATTTCGACATTGTCGACGCCGATGCCGGCGCGGCCGATCACCTTCAGGCGCGTCGCCCTTTCGAGAATCTTCGCGGTTGCCTTGGTGGCCGAGCGAATGGCGAGGCCGTCATAGTTGCCGATGATCTCGGCAAGCTTGTCCTTGTCCTTGCCGAGATTCGGCTGGAAGTCGACGTCGATGCCGCGATCCCGAAAGATCTGCACGGCAGCGGGAGAGAGAGCGTCGGAAATGAGAACTTTGGGGGCGGTCATGGGATGTGATCCTCGAAATGGGAGCCGGTGTAGGCGCGACAAACGCAGCAGGCTCCTTCTCCCCGTTCTTACGGGGAGAAGGTCGGGATGAGGGGCCACTTTCGACCCGAGAATACAGGAGTGAGGAGAGTTGAGTGCCATGCCCCTCACCCGGACATCGCGCTTCGCGTGATGTCCGACCTCTCCCCGCCCGCGCACAGCGAAGCTGTGCTAGGCGGGGAGAGGTTAAGAGCAACTAAGCCGCCTTGGCGAGCGAAGCCTTGGTCTCGGCAAAGGCCCAGTCGATCCACTGCGTGAGGATTTCGACGTCCTTGGCTTCGACCGTAGCACCACACCAGATGCGCAGACCGGCCGGCGCATCGCGATAATGCGCGAAGTCGAAACCGGCATTTTCCTTCTCGACGGCTGCGACCAGCTTCTTGGCGAAGTCAGCCTGCGCGTCCGGCGAGAGCGCGGTGATCGCGGGATCGATCACCTTCATGCATACCGACGTGTTGGAGCGGATCGCCGGATCAACCGCCAGGAAGTCGATCCACGGCGTCTTCGCTTTCCAGTCGGCGAGCGCCTTGGTGTTGGCGTCCGCACGCGCGATCAGCGCCTTGAGACCTCCGACCGACTTGGCCCAGCCGAGCGCATCGAGATAGTCCTCGACGCACAGCATCGACGGCGTGTTGATGGTCTCGCCGACGAAGATGCCTTCGTTGAGCTTGCCGCCCTTGGTCATGCGGAAGATCTTCGGCAGCGGCCATGGCGGCGTGTAGCTCTCCAGACGCGCCACGGCGCGCGGCGACAGCACGAGCATGCCATGTGCGGCTTCGCCGCCGAGCGCCTTTTGCCAGGAGAAGGTGACGACATCGAGCTTGGCCCAGTCGAGCGGCTGCGCAAAAGCAGCAGACGTCGCGTCGCAGATGGTCAGGCCTTCGCGGTCAGCCTTGATCCAGTCGGCATTCGGCACGCGCACGCCGGAGGTCGTGCCGTTCCAGGTGAAGACGATGTCCGAGTTCGGATCGGCCTTCGACAGGTCGGGGAGTTCGCCATAGCCGGCATGCAGCTTGGTGATGTCCTTGAGCTTCAGCTCCTTGACGATGTCCGAAACCCAGCCTTCACCGAAGGATTCCCAGGCGATGGTGGTGACGGGACGCGGCCCGAGCAGCGACCACAGCGCCATCTCAACGGCGCCCGTATCCGATGCCGGCACGATACCGATGCGGTAATCGGCGGGCACTTCGAGCACTTCACGCGTCAGATCGATCGCGAGTTTGAGCTTGTTCTTGCCGATCTTCGCACGGTGCGAACGACCAAGGGCTGCGTCGGTGAGTTTTTCGGGGGTCCAGCCTGGGCGCTTGGCGCAGGGGCCGGAGGAGAAATGCGGCACGTTGGGCCGCGAAGAAGGCTTCGCTGCAGTCATAATCTATCCTTCCAGATAGCTAGCCTCCCGTTGGGGGGAGGTGTCCCGCTGGCGTGGATATGGGAACCGACCCGGAGCGTCAAGCGACTTCCGGGCTATCACGCGTGATTGATGGCCGGATGACGTCGCCCGTCCCGGCGTACCACCACCGGTTTTGCTGATGCCTTGCAACGAACGGCGCCGCGCGGCGTCCGCCGGACGACATGATGATGACGCGTTCTAGAACCGCAACGTCATGCCCACATGACTGTCAGCGAAACCGAGGCGCTTGTAGAATCGCTGGGCATCGACCCGGGTCTGGTGCGTCAACAGCTCGACGAGCTTGCATCCCCTCGCTTGTGCCTCGCCAATGGCCCATCGCACCAGTTGTTCGCCGATGCCCTGGCTGCGCAGCGTCGTCGACACACGAACATCCTCGATAAGCGCACGCGAAGCGCCCTGCGAGCTCAAGCCCGGCAGGATGCAGAGCTGCAGGCATCCGACCACGCTGCCATCGCCGCCTTCTGCAACCATCAACCGGATATTTGGATCATGCGTGACCTTATCGAAGGCCTCGTAATAAGGTTGCGGCAGCGGATCCTCGATACGCTCGCGGCCACGGCCGAGCGCATCATCGGCCAACATCGCCACGATTGCAGCGACGTCCTGGCGCTGCGCCGGCCGCAGTACGACCTTCGTGCTCATACGAGGCCCAATGCCTTCTCGCTGTCGGCGATCCAGCGCCTGATCGACGCGTAACCGTCGAGATGGAAGCCCCCCTCATAGGCGACGCGCGTATAGGCCAGCAACGACGCGTCGGCCAGCGAGACGTGATCTCCGACAAGGAAACGCGATGTCGTCAGGTGATGCTCCATGCGCACCAGCGCGAAATAGCCGCGCTTCAGCTTTTCGGGATCGAGATCCGAAATCGCCTTGCCGAGATAGACGATCTGATAGCGGCACACCGCGATATAGGGCTCGTGGCTGTATTGTTCCCAGAACAGCCATTCATCCATCTTGGCGGCGTCATAGGCATCGGTCGGGATCAAATCGCTGCCACGCGCGAGATAGCGGATGATGGCATTGGACTGCGCGAGCGGGCGACCGTCATCGAGCACAACGGTCGGCACCTGGCCGGCGCCGTTAAGCGCCAGAAACTCCGGCGTCCGGCTCTCGCCCTTGCTCGTGTCGATATCAATCCACGTATAGGGAAGTTTGAGGTGATCGCTCACCCACTTCACCTTCAGGCAATTGCCGGAATTCAGATCGCCGTAGATTTTCATGATGACTGCCCCGCATCCTCAGACACGGTAAGGCAGCATTCGTCAAACGGCATGTCAACAGAGATCAAACTCGTGCCAAACGTGCGCGACCTTGGCCGGTCAGAACTTGTAGCCGACGCCGGCTCGCACGGTATTGATATTGGTATCGACCGTTGAGGTGAAGCGGATGTATTCCCACTCGGCGCGCATGAACAGCCCACCGATCAGGTTCACGTCAACGCCGAGGCCAGCAGAGTAGCCGTAGATGAGATGGCTGTATTGGCCTTCGGTCTTGCTGTAGTCGAACGGGAGGTTCTGGAAGCCCGGTGCTGCGGCTACATTGACGGCGACCCCGTGAATACGTGCTGACCGAACGATATCGGCCTGTCCGAGCGCGAGACCTCCGAACATGTAAGGCAAGAACGATCCCACGGCATAGCCGGCGCGGGCACGCAGCGTGCCCATATCCGTAATCGACATCTTCGCAGCGGCATCGTAGGTGACGCCGTTGGTATAGCCGAGAGCATCGATGAAAGAGCGCCCCATCGAACCGCTTGCGTCGCCGCCGAACTTGCCGTGCATGTAGCTCATTTCGACGCCAATCACGACGTCGTCCCACTGGCTATTGTAGCCGATGAAGCCACCCCAGCCCTCGCCTCGCCGCGACGTCTTGCCGAGCAATGGCCATTGCGAGACCTGGCCGGCTGATTCCATTGCAAGGCCATCCAGCAGGCTGCCTGCGAGGGTACGTGTCGCCCCGGTGAAATTCATGTCGGACTGTCCGACGCCAGCTTGGGCGCCGATATAGTAGCCCTCCCAGACCGAGCGCGTTGAGCTTAGTCCTTCGGGGAACGAGCCGCGCAGCGCCGGGAATTCTGGCATATCGGCGGCTTGAGCGGTTTGCACTGCGCCCAGCAGCGCTGCAGCGATCAGAAGTCTACGCATCACGACAATTCCTCAACTCACCGAACTGTCCCGATCATCCGCTGTTAACCTTAATCATTGGTTGCGATGATACTACCCGTGCAAAACAAAACGGCGCGGGAATCTCCCGCGCCGTTAAGGTCTCTTAAGATAGTTGAGGCAATCCGCTTAGCTTTAGCCCTTGCGGATCAACGGCGGCGGCGCATAGGCCGGCGGGCTGTCGAGGTTCCAGCGCACGCCGAGCTTCAGGTCATGCGAGGTGATGTCCTTGAACTGCATCGCCACGCCGCGGGTGAAGCCGTCATAGGTCGAGACCGGTCCGGTCTGGCCATCGCCGAGGTTCATGTAGCTGTAGCCGAGTTCGACGGTCATTGCCGGATTGACCTTGTAAGCAAGACCGGTGTGCAAGGCCCATGCGAAGTTCCACTTCGATGCTGCCGGCGCGCTGGCATAGCTCGGGAACGGGCCGCCGATGAATGGCACGCCGCCGGCGGAGCCGACATTGATCGCACCGTTATCCGTGTAGTTCCCGATATTGACGCGAGCCATGCCGACGCCGGCGCCGACGAACGGGGTCACGCACCACCAGGTACCGAGATCGACGTAACCATTGGCCATCACCACCCATTCGGACTTGGTGGCGTTGTAGTTGTTCACGCCGGTACCAACGAGGCCGCTCGACGGGAACGTCACGTGATCGGTGCCCTTGAAATTCGAATTGCCGCGATACTGGCCGGTGATGTCACCGCGGAACCAGTTGTTGAACTGATAACCGACGCCGAGCTGGAAGATGCCAGCCGTATCGAAGGCAGTGGTCTGCTGAAGCGAGAGCAGATTGGCGTTGCGACCATCACCCATCTCGATGTTCTTGACGCGCTGGTTGCTGAAACCGATATCGCCGCGCAGGTACCAACCGCCGAAGTCTTCAACCGGCGGCGGCGCATACATCTGAGGCGGTGGAGCAATGGGCATGTCGGCAGCGAGAACGGCGGTCGACATCAGGGAAGCCGCGCCCGCGGCCAGAATGAATTTAACGCTACGCATTGGCTTCGTCCTTTTGGGCCAAAGAGGCAACTAATGGAGGCCTCACACTCGGAAACTCACAAACGGACGATGACACCAACTCCTTAAGCGGCGCTTAACCCTAACTTTTAAGGTTGATATTTGGTGACGAAAATGCACGCAAATTCCATCACGCCACTGCGTCGCCACAGTTACTAACAATGTCTTGCTATCAAACCGTGCTGCAATGCGCCGCGGCATCGCCAGGTGTTAACGAGACTTACCTGCCCGGAGCCTTCGGCTCTGACCGGATCAGAACCGAGGCTCCAGCTTTTTGTTGACGCGTTTCCTTGATGCGAACCGGTGCCCACTTCGCTCGAAAGCGCTCCAACGCGAACTATCAAAACGCAAAAGAGCCGCCTCACCCGATAAATATTCGGGCAAGACGGCTCTTCATGTCAGCTCGGCAGTCATCGCGCTGGCGCCTTGGCCAGAGCGAACGAACAGGAATCTTACGCCGCGGCTGCGTGGCCCAGCGCGTCAACGATGGAATCCACCACTTCCTCGACCATCACGCGGTCATCGCCCTCTCCCATCACGCGGATGACTGGCTCCGTGCCCGACGGGCGGATCAGGAGACGACCATGACCATTGAGGCGCTGTTCACCGGCAGCGATGGTGGATTTCACTTCCGCATCATCGAGCGGCTTGCCGCTGCGATAACGCACATTCTTCAGAATCTGCGGCAACGGATCGAACAGGTGGCAGACTTCCGACACCGGCCGACCGAGCTTGGTCACCACGGCCAGCACCTGCAGCGCGGCTACGAAACCGTCGCCTGTCGTCGCATGGTCCGACATGATGATATGGCCGGACGGTTCGCCGCCGACATTGTAGCCGTGCTGTAGCATCTGCTCGAGCACATAGCGATCGCCCACCGCGGTGCGGATGAGGTCGATGCCCTGCCCCTTCAGGAAGCGCTCCAGACCGAGATTTGACATCACAGTGGAGACGATGCCCGGCTTGGCGAGCCGCCCGTCTTCCTTCCAGCTCTGCGCGATAACGGCGAGCAACTGATCGCCATCGACCAGATGGCCACGCTCGTCGACCATGATCAGCCGATCGGCGTCGCCATCCAGCGCAATGCCAATATCGGCGCGCATCTCGCGCACCTTGCGACTCAGCGCTTCCGGTGCGGTCGATCCGCATTCCTTGTTGATGTTGAAACCATCCGGCTCGACGCCGATGGAGATGACGTCCGCGCCGAGTTCCCAGAGCGCCTCCGGCGCCACCTTGTAGGCGGCGCCATGGGCGCAATCGATGACGACGCGCAAACCATCGAGGCTGAGATTTCGCGGCAGCGTGCGTTTGGCAAATTCGATGTAGCGATCATGCACCCCGTCGATGCGGCGCGCCCGACCGAGGCTGGCGCTCTGCGACAGTCTCTTGTCGAGATTCTCGTCGAGCAATTCCTCGATCTGCTTCTCGACATCGTCCGACAGCTTGTAGCCGAGCGGTCCGAACAGCTTGATGCCGTTGTCCTCGAACAGATTGTGCGATGCGGAAATCATCACGCCGAGATCGGCGCGCATCGACTTGGTCAGCATCGCCACGGCTGGCGTCGGCATCGGCCCGACCAGCAGCACATCCATGCCGACCGACGTGAAGCCTGCCACCATCGCATTTTCGATCATGTAGCCGGACAACCGGGTGTCCTTGCCGATCACGACACGATGACGATGTTCGCCGCGCTGAAACACAAGACCTGCGGCCTGCCCAACCTTCAGTGCCAGTTCCGGCGTGATCAGACCATTGGCGCGGCCGCGAATGCCGTCTGTCCCGAAATATTTACGGCTCATGGTAACCCCCAATGCCCTCGCGCCTTGCGCGAGGGCTCAAAACCCTGTCTCAGGCGACTGACCCATTGGCAGCGCCATATATGTGACGGACTTATAAGGCTACGGCCCCTAAAATCGCTTCAAAAAATATGATGAATCATTACCAAGGCCCGGAGCACGCGATCGACGACAAGCCATTGATATTACTTATATACCTTACCTTTCATGTAATGCCTTCGATGGAGCATCAGCTGACCGGAACCCGGCCCGCTCAGCCCTTTCGCTTGATATGCGCGTCCGCCTTTGAATGGGCAGGCTGGGTCACACTGACCGGATCGGAGCCCGGAAAAGTCTCCTCCAACCCTTCGTCCAGCGCAACTTCCAGCTGTCGCTTTTCTTCGTCCTCGGCTGCCTTGCCGGGAGCCTTGCCGGCCCCGTGGCCTGCTGGATTTGTCTTGGAGCCGGACATTCTGGCCTCCTTCAATTTCGACGACATTCCAATGACAAGGATGATATGGCGGACCGCCTAACCATGCTAGATGACACCGAAACAAGCAAATACAAGCAAAGACAAGAACGGCTGGGACATCTCATGAAGCATATCACCTGCATCGAAGATCTTCGCCTCGAGCACAAGCGCAACGTGCCGAAGGCGTTCTTCGATTATGTCGACCATGGCTCCTATAGCGAAGACACGTTCCGTGCGAATTGCGAGGATCTGCAGAAGCTGAAGTTCCGCCAGCGTATTCTGGTCGACATCGCCAATCGCGACACCTCGACGACCATCCTCGGTGAGAAGGCCACCATGCCGCTGATCTGCGCGCCGGTCGGCTCAACCGGCTTGCAATATGGCGACGGCGAAATTCACTCCTGCCGGGCGGCGCAGGCGGCGGGCATTCCCTATACGCTCTCGACGATGTCGATCAATTCGATCGAAGACGTCGCCGAGAATGTCGAAAAACCGTTCTGGTTTCAGCTCTATGTCATGAAGGATCGCGGCTTCATCAAGGAATTGATCGAGCGCGCCATCAAGGCGAAGTGTAGCGCGCTGGTGCTGACCGTCGATCTGCAGGTGATCGGCCAGCGTCATGCCGACATCAAGAATGGCCTGTCGGTGCCGCCTCAGATCTTGAATGTGAAGAACCTGATCGATTTCATGAGCAAGCCCGGCTGGCTGGTGCGCACGCTGAAAGCCAAGCGGCGCAACTTCGGCAACATCGCCGGCTTCGTGAAGAACACCGACGATCTCGGCTCCGTCGCGCAGTGGACAGCATCGCAATTCGACGCGTCGTTGAACTGGAAGGATCTCGACTGGATCCGCAGCATCTGGCCCGGCAAGATCGTGATCAAGGGCATTCACGATATCGAGGATGCCCGCGAAGCCGTGAAGGTCGGCGCGCAGGCGATGGTCGTGTCCAACCACGGCGGACGTCAGCTCGACGGCGCACCGTCGTCGATCTCGGTACTGCCGGGGATCGCCGATGCCGTCGGCTCGGAGATCGAAGTGATGTTCGACAGCGGCATCCGCTCGGGGCAGGACGTGATGCGTGCGCTCGCCCTCGGCGCCAAGTCCTGCATGATCGGCCGCGCCTATATCTACGGCCTCGGTGCCTATGGCGGCCCCGGCGTGACCAAGGCGCTCGACATCCTGCGCAACGAACTCAGCGTGACCATGGGCCTGTGCGGCGTGAATTCGATCGCCGAGATCGACAGGCACGTTTTGGTGAGCTGAATGCCTCTCTCAGTCGTCATGGCCGGGCTTGTCCCGGCCATCCACGTCTTTCTGCCTTGCCCAAGACGTGGATGCCCGGCACAAGGCCGGGCATGACGATAGTGTTCTAGTTCAAGCTTTCTAGCTCACATCGGCGGCGTCAACCCATCCAGCCCAACATTGACCCGCGCCGTCTCGAAGGTGCCGTCATCCTTCTTGGTAGCGCCCATGATGATGATCTTGGCGCCAGGCTTGAGTTCATCCTTGTTGCCCGGCACGAATGTCACGATGGGCGTGTCAGGCGTCACGGTCACTTTCTTTTCCCCGTCCTTGTACTTCACCGTCACCGTCTGGCCATCGGAGGCCTGGACCTTCTGATCGACGGTGGCATTGGTCATGCTGCTGTTGGGGCGCAGATCCCAGGGGCGCGAACCTTCGCCGGTGCCGCGCATCGCTTCCGGAAAGATATGGATCGCGATGGCCTTCTGCGACCCGTCGGCCTGCGGCATGCCGGTCACGCCGATATAGGAGCCGGGCTTCACCTCGGCCATTGTCGTTCTGGCAATGCCGGTCACGGTGACATTGTCCGTCATCTTCACTTTGCGCTCGTCGCCTTCACGCGTCTTGATCGTCAGCACCGCGCCGTCGACGGCTTCGATGGCACCACGGATGCGCAGGGGTTGCGGCTGCTGCGCTGATGCAGCGGAAATCAGCAATGAACCAGCGAGAAGTGAGCCCACGAACAAGCGAGCCGAAGTCGATACGATCTGAACCATAGGGGAATTTCCTTTGAAGGCGGCGCCCACCGCTGCAGATGGAAACCCCAAGGCCAAATAGCTATTCCCCGCTCACGCCACTGTGAGATCGGCCTCGACGAGGCGACGCAGTTCCGGCGTCACGTCGGGGCGCTGCCCGAACCACAATTCGAAGCCACGCACGGCCTGATACAGCAACATGCCGAGTCCATCCGCGGTGCGGAGGCCCCGCGCGCGGGCGGCGGCGAGCAGCGGGGTGTCGAGCGGCACGTAAACGAGATCGGCGACGACCGCCTGGTCAGGCAACAGATCGAGGTCGATGATCAATGGCGGCTGGCCGCCCATGCCGAGCGACGTGGTGTTCACCAGCAAGGATGCGCGCGGCAACATGCTGGCGACATGCTCCCACGCCAGCGGCACGACCTGCGACCCGAATTGCGCGGCCATCGCCTCGGCACGATCGAGACTGCGATTGGCGACATAGACATGCTTGATTCCGCGTTCCAGCAATCCGAACACCACTGCACGCGACGAACCGCCCGCGCCGAGCACCAGCGCGTCGTCGGCCTGGTCCCAGTCGTGCGCGCAATGATCGAGATTGTCGATGAAGCCCTCGATATCCGTATTGGTCGCGCGTAGCGTGCCGTGGTCATACCATAACGTGTTGGCGGCCCCGACCGCGCGCGCGCGGCGATCCGGTGAGGTCAGCTTCAGCACACGCTCCTTGTGCGGGATCGTGACATTGGCGCCGATGTAACCGTGCTTGGAGAGGTTCATCACGAATTCGGCTACGCCTTCCGGCGGAATAGACTCGATACTATAGCCGCCCGGAATATCCATGCTGCGCAGCCAGTGATGGTGGATCAGCGGCGAGCGCGAATGCGCGGCAGGCCAGCCGATCAAACAGGCGGCGCGGGGCGTGGTCTCGTTCGGCATCATTCATCCTTCGCTTCAGGCGGAAGCGTGCGTAGCATAAAAATCATGCAGGGGCTCTTAATCATCAGACAGTTTTGCGGCGCACAGCAAGTCCGACAACCATGCAGACGATCAATACTGCAGCTGCGAGCAACTGCCGATGCCATCAGCTCGACGTCTCCTGGATCGCTGCAGCGCGTCGGATCTTGATCTCGCTGACGGCCACTGCAACATCAGCACGGTATTTGACCAGTGGCGGTCGCGCGCCGTGGGTCAGCAGCGCCCGCCGCACGCCCTGCGAGGTGCCGGTGAGAATGACGCGGACGCCCTGTCGCTTTGCCTTCTCGGCAATGCCCTTGATCGCATTCGCAGCAGTCGAATCCAGGAAGGGGACCGCGGCAAAATCAATCACAAAAGCCTTGTGGCGATCCGAGAAGCCCTCGAGCACAGATCCGATGGTGGAGGCCGCGCCGAAGAAAAATGCGCCGGTGATGCGATAGACAACGACGTCGGGATCGGCAGCGAGACCGGGATCATAGGGTTTTCGATCGCCATTGGCGTCGTCGGCCTTGTCGGCCACGACCAGCGGCTTATCCGCCTCAATGCCGGTTGTTTGCGCCATGCGGTTGATGAACAGAATCGCGCCAAGCGCGAAGCCGACCACAATGCCCTCGGTAAGATCGCGGAAGATCGTTAGCAGGAAAGTCGCCGACAGCACGGCAGCATCGCCCCATGATGACCGCAGTAGCGTCGCGAATTCATGCTTCTCCGCCATGTTCCAGGCGACCACGGCAAGCACCGCGGCGAGCGCCGCCAGCGGAATGTAACTTGCCAATGGCGCCGCGACGAGAATGAATACCAGCAGGAATACCGCATGCAGCATGCCCGAGATCGGGCCGTGCGCGCCGGCGCGGACATTGGTGGCGGTTCGCGCGATGGTGCCGGTCACGCAGATTCCACCGAACAGCGCCGAGCCGATATTGGCGATGCCCTGCGCCACCAGTTCGCAATTGGAGCGATGCCGCCGGCCGGTCATGCCGTCAGCGACGACAGCTGAGAGCAAAGATTCAATCGCGCCCAGCAGCGCAAAGGAGATCGCGTCCGGCAGAATGGCCTGCAGCTTTGCCAGGGAAATCGCGGGAAGCGACGGCAGCGGAAAGGATTGCGGAATGCCGCCGAACTTGGTGCCGATGGTTTCCACGGGTAACGCCAACGAAGCTGCCGCGACAGCGCTCACGACCACCGCGATCAGAATGCCGGGCCATGATGGCCGCAGCGTCCGGAGTCCGACAATGATCGCAAGCGAGACGATGGTAACGGCAACGGCCGCAGCGTTCACCGTCGGCAATGCGGAACCCAGTGCCTCGAGCTTGGGAATGAGATCTCCCGGCTCCTTGCCAGTCAGCGTCAACCCCAACAGATCCCTGATCTGGCTGGCGAAGATGATGACGGCGATGCCGGCTGTGAAGCCGACCGTGACCGGATAGGGAATGAACTTGATGTAGGTGCCAAGCCGGAGATAGCCGGCCGCCGTCAGAAAAATGCCCGACATCATAGTGGCGAGGATCAGTCCATCGATGCCATGTCGGCTCACGGTCGCAGCCACCAGCACGATGAAGGCGCCGGCTGGGCCGCCGATCTGAAAGCGGCTACCACCCAACGCAGACACGAGGAAGCCGCCGATCACAGCGGTGATGAGGCCACGATCCGGCGACGTCCCCGAGGCGATGGCAATCGCCATCGACAGCGGCAGCGCCACGATCGCCACCGTCAGACCGGCGAGCACATCATCGCGAAATGCCGCAAGATTGTAGCCTTCGCGCAGCACCGTGATCAGTTTCGGTGTGAACAGCTCCGCGAATGTCGGCTGATGTGGGCGCCGCATGCCCCCGCCAGAAATGCCCATACTCGGCTCGCCTCTGTCGCACGCAGCGACTCGTCTCGATCTGCCAGTTTTATCCATCCACCTTAGGCGGCGGACCGGGCTGCTTCAGACGCACACCTCGGCCACCGGAGTCGCTGCGGGTGTGTTCGCCGATCAATTCGACGCCGGCGCGATTGAACGCGTCCACCACCTTGATCAGCGAATCCACCACGCCCCTGACATTGCCTTCGCTCGCTTCCATGCGCTGGATGGTCGGTAGCGACACGCCGGCCATTTCGGCCAGCCGCTTTTGATCGATACCCAGCAGCGCACGGGCGGCCCGCATCTGAAACGATGTAATCAAGGGCGGTTTCCAGTTTCACGAGTCTTATATCATATGTGAGATATCTTCAATGATGTATAAAACATCATTTGATCGGCGAAGCCGCCATGGTCGCCACGAACTGGGCGACAGCGGCGCGCGATGTCAGGCGTCGTTTGACGCCGCCGAAGTCGTCGAACAGCGCCAGGTGGCCAGCGAACGAACTCGACGTTTTGCGCTGCCAGTAGGCCTCGGCCCAAGCCAGAAAATCTGCATGTTCCTCGGCCGTCGCGCCACGCCAAGGGCCCCGGAGAGCGAGGCTATCACGACAAACCCCGGGCTCATGTCGAGCCAGACCAATGCTGTGGCGCGCGGCAATGCCGCTTCGACCAGCCAGCCGTAAACGCCTTCGATGATCCAGTTCGACTTCACGGCAAGGGCGGCCACCAGTTCTTTGGCCTGCCCCTCGTCGCGCTTCACACCGACCCTGTCCAGCCAATGGATATGATCGAGATCCGTGCGTTCGCCGCCGACGCGGCTTTCAAGCTGCCGCGCCAGCGTGCTCTTGCCCGAGCCGCTATTGCCAATGATTACAACCCGCGGTCCAAGCGTCATGGGCCACTGTACTAAGCCGCCACCCGATGCGCCGCAACGATCTGGTCGGCGGCGCGGCCCGAGACTTCGGCCATGTGGTCGAAGCTGCGGGTGAAGCTGCCGGCACCCGCGGTGGCCGAACGTAGTTCGACGATCAGGTCGCCGATCTCCGCTTCCGGCAACATCGCGCGCACCGTATCCCAGCCCGGCCAGTTGTCACGGGTATCGAAGCCGAGGATCTGGCCGCGCCGTCCCGACAGGATGGCGTTGACCTTGGCCGTGGCCTCGGTGGGACAGACGATCTCCACCGTATGGATCGGCTCCAGCAGCACCGGCTGGCATTGCGGCAGCGCCTCGGTGAAACCGATGCGGGCAGCGGTCCGGAAAGCCTGATCGGATGAATCGACGCTGTGATACGACCCATCGGTGAGCGTCACCTGCACGTCGATGACAGGAAAACCGAGCGGGCCACGCTGCAACCCGTCGACGACGCCTTCCTGCACCGCGGGAATGTAGTTGCGCGGCACCGCGCCGCCGACCACCTTTTCCTGGAATGCAAAGCCTTCGCCGCGCGGCAACGGGCCGATCTCCAGCACAACGTCGCCAAACTGGCCGTGACCGCCGGACTGTTTCTTGTGCCTGCCGCGCTGGGTGATCGGTTTACGGATGGTCTCCTGATAGCCGATCACCGGCGCATGCGATTTGACGTTGATGCCGAAGCGTTCGTGCAGGCGCTCCATCGCCACGCGCAGATGCATCTCGCCCTGCCCCCACAACACCACGTCATGGGTCTGCGCGTTATTGACCACCGCAAGCGACGGATCCTCCTCGGTCAGTCGCAACAACGCCTGGCCGAGCTTGACGTCGTCTTTGCGATCGGCGGACGCTAGCGCCATCGCCAGCACGGGCGATGCAGCTATGACACTCACGACAGAGGCCGGCGCAGTCTTGCCGGTCGAGATCGTGTCGCCGGTCCTGACATGATCGAGCTTGCCGAGCGCGACGGTCTCGCCCGCTTCGGCCGATGCGCGCTTGCTGTCATGTCCGCCGCTCGCCGCAAGAATGCCGGAGACACGCCCGCTTTCGCCCGACGAGGACAGCAATGTTGCGCCATCATCGAGATGACCACTCAGCACGCGCGCGTAAGACAGCTTGCCGCCATGCTGTAGATGGCTGCTCTTGAACACGTAACCGATCGCATCCTTGCTATCAGGCACGCCGAGGCGCTTGGCCGTCTCGGCCACGCCGGGTGCCTCGTGGCGTAGCGCCTTCATCAGCCGCAGCACGCCGTTCTCACGCATCGCCGAGCCCAGCAACACCGGACAGATCAGGCCTTCGCGCAATTCGCGCGCGAGATCGTCGAACACGGCGTCGGCCGGCGGCGCGATGTCGTCAAGCAACTGCTCCATCAGCGCGTCGTCATGATCCGCAAGCTTCTCCAGCATGGAGAAACGCGCCTCCTTCTCCCGATCGAGATCGCCGCCTTCGAGCTTGATGACTTCGGACGCCTTGTGCTCGCGATAGACGAAAGCGCGCTCCAGCGCGAGATCGACGAAGCCGGCGACAAGGTCGCCGTTCCAGATCGGGATCTGTCGCAGCACCAGCGGCACGCGCGAGGCCGGCTGCAACGTCGCCAACGTCTCGCGCACGCGCTTGTGGGCGCGGTCGATCTTGTTGAGAAACAGAAATCTGGGAATGCCGAGGTCTTCGAGTTCGCGCAGGATCAATTGCAGCTGCGGCAATTTTCGCGCATCCGCCTCGCAAACCACGATGGCTGCATCGACGGCGGGTAATGCCGCGCGCATGTCATGCGCGAATTCCACCGAGCCCGGACAGTCGATGAATGTGTAGCTGTCGCCCATGAAGGTGGTGGTCGCAGCCGTCAGGCCGACGCCCATCTTGTGGGCTCTGGCTTCCGCATTGGCATCGCCGATGCTTGTCCCATTGTCGACGCTGCCGGCCCGCGGGATCGCCCCGGTGCGGGCCATGATCGCTTCAAGCAGTGTGGTTTTTCCGCTCTGGAAAGGGCCCACCAGCGCAATGCACTTTGCGGCATTGCCTTGTGGACCGCGGGGACTTCTCAGGTCTTGTCCCATTGCCGCCTCCTCATGTGGAGCTCGGCCCATGATTGGGTCGGCGGTCAATGCTCCGCCCGGTCCGGATATTTGGCAAGATGGAAAAGTTGCTGCGCTGCGATGAACGTGATTGGATTGCGCCATAAAAAATCCGGCTCCGCCATGGGCGAAGCCGGATGAATTTGTGCGAGCGATCGCCGCGGGATCAGCGACCGGGGCGCAACTCCAGGCTCTGCAGGCCGGCGGCGACATTCAGTCCCACCGACCCCTGCAGACTGAGCGGCTGCAGGGAGAAGGCGTTTTGCGAACCGCCAACCAGGACATTCGCGCCGACGCCGACACCAACCGACGCGCTGCCCTGCGCGCCCGCATAGTTGCCGGACAGATCGCCGGGACCGCTATAGTTCACCGGCACGAACACGGCCCAGGATAGCGCGGTCTGTTCGGTAATACCAAGATCGATGCCCACCTTGCGGATCGTGGCGACATAAGGCTGATCCGGACGACCGGTACCGGTGAGCACGCAGCCGAGATTGGTCACCGAGCCCACGACGAATCCGACGCTGGCTCCGCCCCGGCAATTCAAGACACCGACCTGCACGCCTTGCTGCGACTGCGCTTGCGATGCAGTGAAAAAGGCGGCGGCAGCGATACCGAGAACAAGCGATGAGAGGCGGACCATCAGGAATCTCCGGGTGATGAACGGAAGTAAGGATGTGGATCGACTATCCATAGCTAATGATACCGCCCAATGACAGCGGCGCACGCGCAGCGCGCGCAACAAAAAAGGCCCGCTCGCGCGGGCCTTTTCGTTAACCTTGCCGGATCGCTTACGCGATCACAGCGATCGCTGGCGATCGCTTAGCGATGGCTGCGATGACGGCGCTTCTTGTTGTAGCGATGACCGCTGACCGGACCGGTCGCTTCCAGTTCGAGCTGAACGATGCCGCTGGCGACGTTCAAGCCGGTCTGGCCCTGCACCGAGATCGGCTGCAGCGAATAGGTGTTGCCCGGACCGCCAACGAGGAAGTTGCCGCCGAAACCGAGGCCAACCGATGCGTTGGTACCGACGCCGCCGTAGCTGCCGGCCAGTGCGCCGCGCGGCACGCGGGTGGTCGGAGCGAATGCAGCCCACTGCACCGTGGTGTTTTCGGTGAAGCCGAGATCAAGGCCGAAACGGCGGATGTTGGCGACGTAACCTTCGGCGCGGCCACCGGCGCTCTGGAAGACGCAGTTGAGGTGCGCATTCGAACCGACCACGTAGCCGACGTTCTGGCCGCCACGGCACTCCAGCACGCCAACCTGAACGCTGCCAGGCTGCTGTGCATTTGCGGTCGCAACCGACGCCGCAAAGGCCACGGCCGTCAGGCCGAACATCTTGGAAAGTCGCATAGTGTTACTCCACCTTGGGGATTTTGATAGCGAGGGGACAAGAAGGAAGCGCCGTGTCGAAAACAAGGCGCTTCCCGGAATAAGCCCCGAAACCGTCAAAAGTTTCGGAGCGGGTTTTGTTACCGAAGATTTCCGCAGAAGCGCTGGATGCGCTTGCAGGCATCTTCGAGATCGGACGTCTTCGTCGCGTAGGAGATGCGGAATGCCGGGCCAAGGCCGAAGGCCGAACCCTGCACCACCGCCACGCCTTCGGTTTCCAACAGTTCTGTGACGAAGTCTTCGTCATTGGCGATAACCTTGCCCGAAGGCGCAGTCTTGCCGATGGTGCCGGCGCAGGACGGATAGACGTAGAATGCGCCTTCCGGACGCGGGCAGTTGATGCCCGAGGCCTGATTCAGCATTGCCACCACGAGATCGCGGCGCTCCTTGAAGACGGCATTGTTCTTCGGGATAAAATCCTGCGGACCGTTCAAGGCTTCCACCGCCGCCCACTGCGCGATCGACGACGGGTTCGAGGTCGACTGCGACTGGATCGTCGCCATTGCCTTGATGAGCTCGGCGGGACCACCGGCGTAACCGATGCGCCAGCCGGTCATGCAGTAAGCCTTGGAGACGCCGTTCACGGTCAGCGTGCGATTGAACAGGGACGGTTCGATCTGTGCCGGCGTGGTGAACTCGAAGTCGTCATAGACGAGGTGCTCATACATATCGTCGGTCATCACCCAAACGTGAGGATGCTTCACGAGGACATCGGTGAGCGCCTTGAGCTCCGACTTCTTGTAGGCGGCGCCCGTCGGGTTCGACGGCGAGCACAGGATGATCCACTTGGTCTTCGGCGTGATCGCTGCTTCCAGCGCTGAAGCCTGCAGCTTGAAGCCGAATTCTGCGGTGCAGACCACGGACACGGGCGTGCCGCCGGCCAGCGCCACCATTTCCGGATAGCTCACCCAATACGGCGCCGGGATGATGACCTCGTCACCCGGGTTCAACGTCGCCATCAGCGCGTTGTAGAGCACCTGCTTGCCGCCGGTGCCGACGATGATCTGGTTCGGCTTGTAAGTCAGGCCATTCTCGCGCTGAAATTTGCCGATAATGGCTTCCTTCAGTTCGGGAATACCGTCCACGGCGGTGTACTTGGTCTTGCCGGCCTCGATGGCGTGAATCGCTGCCAGCTTGATGTTCGCCGGGGTGTCGAAATCGGGCTCGCCCGAACCAAGACCGATGACGTTGCGGCCGGCTGCTTTCAGCGCACGTGCTTTATCCGTCACCGCGATCGTCGCGGACGGCTTCACACGGTCGAGCGCAGCGGACAAAAACGACATCATCTTCTCCTGAGAAAGGTCGCGGACCCGCGGTCGGCGACGTCAAAATGGCTGATCCTGCTGGGATCGGCGCACCCTAGTGCGTGCGACGTTGCATCGCAAGAAGCTTGGGCAAAAACCCATCTGGAAGTGATGCAATTCAGCAAGCGTTAAACGGGGGACGGTAGCGTCAACCGCACGTCGCAATTGACGATTTGAGCCAAAATGCACCCTTAAAATGATCTGGATCTGGCAGCACATTGAAAGCGGCGCATGGCTGCCCCTCAAACGCGTGCGGGCTTACAGCCTGATCGTGCTCGCTTTGGGCGCTTTGGGCTTCGGTGGCTGGATTGCGGTCTCGGACGGCGCGATCGACCGCAATGGCAAGCCGATCGGGACCGACTTTTCCAACATCTATGCGGCGGGCCGGCTCACCCTCGAAGGCAAACCCGCCGACGCGTATGATCCCGCCCTGCAACATGCCGCAGAACAGAGGGTGTTCGGCCGCGATGTGCCGTTCTACGGCTGGCACTATCCGCCGTTCTTTCTCGGAATTGCCGCGCTGGTGGCCACGGTACCCTATGGATGGGGGCTCGGTCTGTGGCTCGTCGCCAGCTTCGCCGCCTACCTCGCCGCGATCCGCACGATCCTGCCCCGCCGGGAAACGCTGCTGGTGGCCGCCGCCTTTCCTGCCGTCTTCATCAATGTCGGTCACGGCCATAACGGATTTCTAACCACCGCACTGCTGGGCGGCGCATTGCTTCTGCTACATCGCCGGCCGTGGCTGGCCGGCGTGTTGATCGGGCTATTGGCCTACAAGCCGCAATTCGGTGTGCTGATTCCTCTCGCCCTGCTCGCCGACAGACGCTGGATCACGATGGTATCGGCCGCACTCACCGTCGCTGTCCTCATCGTATTGAGCACGGGGTTGTTCGGCGCCAGCATCTGGCAGGCCTTTGCCGACTCCACTGCTTTCACTCGCGATGTCGTACTCGAACAAGGCGGCACCGGGTGGCAGAAAATCCAGTCGATCTTCGCCGCGACACGGATGTGGGGCGCCGGTCTTCCTGTCGCTTATGCCGCACAGTTCAGTCTCGCAGCCGGCATTGCCATCAGTCTGATGTGGCTATGGCGCAGCCATGCAGCGTTCGAACTCAAGGCAACAGCGCTCGCGGTCGGCAGTCTGCTGGCGACGCCCTATGTGCTCGACTACGATCTCATGGTGCTCGCCATCGCCATCGCCTTCTTCGCGCGGCATGGACTCGATCATGGCTTTCGCGCGGGCGAGATCAGCCTGCTCGCATTGACCTGGATCATGCCGCTGCTGACGCGCAGCATCGCTGGCGCCATCGCACTGCCGCTCGGCTTTCTGGTGATGGTCGCTTTCTATATCATCGTGCTGCGGCGCGCACTCGCTGATAACAGCACATCGCGGCACCTTCACACACAGATCGCGGCAGCGTGATCTTCCATTGCCGAATGCTGCCTGACATACATTTTTCTCAATCCAGACTGCCGCAGCCGTTTTCGACTTTTTCCATTCCGTGGGCCTTGCGACAGGCTCGCATCAGCATCATTGTCTAACCGCGATCTGCGCTGGCCAATCGCGCAGTTGCCTTGACCTGAAATGAATTGAACATCTGCGAATGTACAAACTCTATTCGATGCAGCGCTCTGGCAATAGCTACAAGGTTCGCCTTGCGCTGGCGTTCCTGGACGCGCCTTATCGCGCCATCGAAGTGGACATTCTGCGCGGCGAGAGCCGTACCCCGGAATTTCTGGCCAAGAACCCCAGCGGTCAGGTGCCGCTGCTCGAGATCGCCGAAGGCCGCTATCTCGCCGAATCCAACGCCATCCTGTGGTATGTCGCCATCGGTACATCTCTGGCGCCGGAATCGCGGATGGACCGTGCCGAAGCCATGCAGTGGATGTTCTTCGAGCAGCACGCGCTGGAGCCGAATCTCGGCGCCGCCTATTTCTGGCTGTGCCTGGTGCGCGGTGGCCGCGACCTGCAGACCCACGCGCTGGAAGACTGGATGGAGCGTGGCTATGCCGCGCTGCAGGTGATGGAGAATCACCTCAAGATCCATGACTTCTTCGCCGCGGGCCAGCTGACCATCGCCGACATCGCGCTATACGGTTACACCCACGTCGCCGAGAAGTGCGATTTCGACCTCTCTAGCTTTCCGTCGATCCGCCGCTGGCTGCGTCTGGTGGAAACCCAGCCGGGTTTTATCTCCATGGACTGGCACCCGACCTCGTCGGAATACGATACTTTGGACGTAGTCGCCGACGCTTAAGTCCTGAAATAGCGGGCATAACCGCTGTGAATGCCATTTTCCCGCCATAGTTACGGCCAATCCCGCCCAAATCTCGCCTGCCGCAGCTGCGAATTTATAGCACGCGGGTGATTCGCCCGCGATTTGAAGGATTTACGGCCATGATACGGTCGCTTCGCGTGGGTGCAGGATTTCAGGCGCGCCCCACGTCCATCGCATCCACCCGGTTGACCCACGCCGTCGCGGCGTCGCTCGCGGTTGGCTGTCTGTCGCTCTGCGTCATCCTCGCTCTCACCGTGATGTCGATCCCGGTGGCGAGTGCGATGCCGCTCTGACGGTCCCCACAACTCATAAACACTCAGCCGCGATGCCGCGCATCGCTTATGCAACCTGCGACTCCGTGATGGAGCCATTTCGATGAAAAGGCCCGTGATCTGGGTCACTGTCACGTTGACGGCGGCTATCGTCGTGACCGCGACCCTTCTGATCGCCACGACCACCCGCGGCGAAAACACCTCGTTCGGCTCGTCGGCCGGCAGGCTCGAAGTACAGACTGTCGCCTCCGGTCTCGCTTATCCATGGGCATTGGCCTTCCTGCCCGAGGGCCGCATGCTGGTCACCGAACGGCCCGGCCGCATCCGTATCGTCTCGCCGCAGGGACAGTTGTCGCCTGCGGTGAAAGGCGTGCCCGAGGTGATGGCCATCGGCCAGGGCGGTTTGCTCGACGTCATCACCGACAAGAACTACGCGCAGAACAACACGATCTACTTCTGCTACTCGGAACGTTCGGGCAGCGGCGGTCGCACCGCCGTGGCGCGCGGCAAGCTCATCGACGGCACTGCGCCGCGTCTCGACGACATGAAGGTGATCTTTCGCCAGGACGGCCCGCTGTCGTCGGGCAATCACCACGGCTGCCGTATTGTTCAGGCGCCTGACAGCAACCTGTTTGTTACGCTCGGCGAACACTATAGCGGCCGCGATCAGGCACAGAATCTCGATAATCATCTCGGCAAGCTGATCCGCATCGCGCCGGATGGATCTGTGCCGAAAGACAATCCGTTTGTCGGCCGCGACGGTGCCAGGCCGGAGATCTGGAGCTATGGTCATCGCAACCAGCAAGGCCTCGCCATCAATCCGGCGACCGGTGAGTTGTGGGAGACCGAGCACGGGCCGCGCGGCGGCGATGAAGTGAACATCATCGGCAAGGGCAAGAATTACGGCTGGCCGGTGATCGGCTATGGCGTCGATTATTCCGGCGCCAAACTGCACGACACGACGTCGAAGGCAGGCATGGAGCAGCCGGTGAAATACTGGGTGCCGTCGATCGCCCCGTCCGGCATGACGTTCTACACCGGCGATCTCTTCCCGCGCTGGCGCGGCAGCCTGTTCACCGGCGCGCTCGCCGGCCAGATGCTGGTGCGGCTGCAGCTCAACGGCAATACCGTGAGCTCTGAAGAACGCATCCTGCAGAATCTCAACGAACGCATCCGCGACGTCCGGCAAGGACCGGACGGCGCACTGTGGCTGCTGACGGATAGTTCGGCAGGACGAATCTTGCGGATTACGCCAGCCGGGAAGTAAGCGGTCGCTGCTACGACCACTTGTGGAAAATGAAGAACGCCCCGAGCGCGATGAAGGCAAAGCCCAGCGCGTGATTCCAGCCGAGCGGCTCCTTCAGATACAGCACCGAAAATGCAGCAAACACGACCAGCGTGATGACTTCCTGCATCGTCTTCAACTGGGCGGCATTGTAGACTTCGCTGCCCCAGCGATTGGCGGGCACCGCCAGCCAATATTCGAAGAAGGCAATGCCCCAGCTCACCATGATGACGAGGGGCAACGAGTGATCCTTGAATTTGAGATGGCCATACCATGCGAAGGTCATGAAGATATTCGAGGCCAGCAGCATCAAAATCGGCAGCAGCAGCGGCGGAATGGTGAAGGGCATTCGATCGGGGTCCTTTTTAAATCCCGGCGCTAACATTCAGGGGCCGGCGCCGGTTCCGGTGGCATCGATAGCATTTGAAGCGAACAAGGGGAAAATGATGCCGGGCTCTTCACGCGCCGTTAGCTATACCGCCGGGAAATTGTGGGCCTTTTTGCAACCAGAGGCCAACCTGCGTTTCTTACCTCTGTACGGACACAGGTACAGCCGATGCAGTACGATTGGCGACTGATTCTCGATCCGGGAATTGAAACGGCGATCATTGTGATCGCAGCCGTCGGGATTACTTTGGCAATCCGCCTCTTCCGGCTGCGACGCGCGGCCCGGGCCCGCGAGAACGAGCAGCACGCCACTGCCCAGCGCCTTTCGGCTGCACTTGACCAGATCGATATCGGTGTCGTGCTTCTCAATGCCGACACCCGCGCCGAATTCATCAACCGCGCCTTCCGCGACTACTTCACGCTCCCCGACGAGAAGGCTGACAGCAAGCCGCCGCTGATCGCGCTGATGTATCACGCGCGCGATATCCACGCTTACGCCCTCCCCGACGACGAGGTCGACAGCTTCATCGCCAGGCGCGTCGAGATGATCCGCGCCGGCACTTCCACGCCGACGACGTTGCGCCTCGCCAATGGCCGGGTGCTGCGGATGAGTTGCGCCGTGCTGCCCGATGGCGGGCGGATGCTGAGCTACACTCCGGTGACCGACCTCATTCGTCACACCGACGAGCTCTCCGAGCGCGACTATTATCTGGCGCTCCGCGAAGGCGACGTGTTCAGCTCCCACCGGCTGGACGCGGCCGAATAGGGCGCAATGCCACCTGTGGATATCCCGGGTTGTCATGGCGATGTCACTCGCCCCGGCTAGGCTCCTCATGCAGCCGGTTGCTTCCCCCCGTCGCCAATCGGGTGCTTCCCCAGCGGTCTCCGTCAGTTGCCGCGCTGACCGGGACCGCTTCTTTTTGCCGTGGTTTCTCTTAATTCAAGCAACTGACTTTGCCTGCGGAAGTCGGCCCCGGTATAATAAACCCATGATCCGTTTCGCCGCCGTCCTGATCTCCTTGACCATGCTGACGCTGCTGCTGGCGCCGTTTCAGCTGATCGCACTGGCCTTCGGCCTGCGCTGGCAGCGGAGTATTCCGCATCTGTTTCACCGCGTGCTTTGCGCATTGATCGGGGTGCGCATTCACGAAGTCGGCAAGCGGACGACGGACACGCCGGTCCTGATCCTCTCCAATCACGTCTCATGGCTCGACATCATCATCATCGGCGCCAGGGCGCCCGTGGTGTTCGTCGCCAAGAGCGAAGTTGCCAAATGGCCCGTGTTCGGCTGGCTCGCCAAACTGCAGCGCACGATTTTTGTCGAGCGCGAACGCCGGCAGAAGACCGGCGCGACGGCGCAGGAAATCGGCGACCGCATGCTGTCCGGCGACGCGGTGGTCCTGTTCGCGGAGGGTACCTCCAGCGACGGCATGCGCGTGCTGCCGTTTCGCTCGGCACTGGTCGGCTCGGTGCATCACGCGCTCGGCGATTCCACGCATCACAAAGAGATCACGGTGCAGCCGATGTCGATCGCCTATGTCGGCTTCGGTGGATTGCCGGTCGGCCGCGCCTTTCGCGAAAACGTGGCGTGGTATGGCGACATCGATCTGATCCCGCATTTCATCGGCATCCTGTCGTCGGGCGCCATCGACGTCGTCGTAAGCTGGGGCGAAGCCGTCGCCTATGACATGTCCGCTGATCGCAAGACCATCACGCGTAACGCGGAAAACGCTGTACGGCGCATGACATCCGCAGCCCTGCGCGCCGGCCCGCCGCGGAAGACCCCGACCGCCCTGCCCGCGCCCGAAGCTCAACCGCCCGAGTCCGCTTCCGCAATCGCCTGAGCGCCCGCGCGACTGCCATGATGCAGCGCGTCTTGCTGCGCGATGAGGCGCGCGCCATAACCTTGGTCCGCGCTTCCCTCACAAGGCACACTCATCATGGAAATCCGCAATCTCGGCCGCTCCGGCCTTCGCGTCTCCGCCGTCGGTCTCGGCTGCAACAATTTCGGCCAGCGCACCGATCTGGAGACCGCGCGCAAGGTCATCCACAAGGCGATCGATCTCGGCATCACGCTGTTCGACACCGCTGACATCTATGCCGGCATGGGCGGCTCCGAGACGGTGCTGGGTGAAGTGCTGGGCGATCGCCGCAAGGACATCGTACTGGCGACGAAATACTGCAAGCCGATGAGCAATGACGGCAGCAAGCAGGGCGCCTCGCGCCGCTACATCATGAGCGCCGTCGAGGCCAGCCTGAGGAGGCTGAAGACTGACTATATCGATCTGTATCAACAGCACGATTACGATGCGCTGACGCCCATCGAAGAGACGCTGCGCACGCTCGACGACCTCGTGCGTCAGGGCAAGGTGCGCTATATCGGCAATTCCAACTTCCCGGCTTGGCGCATCGCCGAAGCCGAGATGGCCGCGCGCCAGATGGGCGTCGCGCCCTTCGTGTCGTGCCAGGACGAATACAGTCTCGTCGTCCGCGACATCGAGAAGGACCTGCTGCCGGCCGCGCAGCATTTCAATCTCGGCCTGCTGCCGTTCTTCCCGCTCGCCGGCGGCATGCTGACCGGTAAATATGCCGGCCTGAAGAACGTCCCCGCCGATACGCGCTTCGGCAAGACCCCCTATATGCAAGAGCGCTATCTGAACCCGCGCAACATCGCCTTGGTCGATCAACTGCAGGCCTTCGTCGGCGCGCGCGGTCATTCGATGCTTGAGCTCGCCTTCTCGTGGCTCGCCGCCCGCCCGCAAGTCTCCAGCGTCATCGCCGGCGCATCATCGCCCGAGCAGATCGAGCAAAATGTGAAGGCGGCGCAGTGGAAGCTGACGACGGACGAGATGACGGAGATCGACGGGATTACGCTGGGGTAGTTAAACGCGCAGATTCTTCTCCTCTCCCCCAGCGCGAGGGCTCTATCGTGCTTGCGGCTAGACCCTCTCCCGCCTTCGCTTCGCTCAGGCACCCTCTCCCACTGCGCGGAGCTTCGCTCCGCTGGGGGAGAGGGGAAGCAAGAAAGCTACCCCACCAATCCCTTCGCCGGCTTCACCAGCGCACTGTCAGGAAACACCTGCTCGGCCAGTGCACGCTCGCTGATGCCGAGATGATCGTGCAGCACGCCCTTGAAGATCGCGCGCAGATCCGTGGTTGGCGCGAGATCGCGGGCTTCATAGAGCTTGCCATTCGCAAGGCCGGGCCAGTCCGCAATCACCCGGCCGCCTTTGACCGCACCACCCGCAAGCAGCGCAATCGTGCCGGTGCCGTGATCGGTGCCGGCCGTGCCGTTGATCTTGGCGGTGCGACCGAACTCCGTGGCCACGACCACCACCGTGTCGCGCCAATGTGGCCCAAGCCCGCTCTCGAATTCCGCCAGTGCACCATCCAGACCGCCGAGCAATTGCGCGAGGCGCCCGACCGGGCCGCCCTCCTGTGCATGGGTGTCCCATCCATCGAAGGCCAGCGCCGCGATGCGCGGTCCGTCATCGGCAGCCATCAGCTTCGCTGCGCCGCGTGCGACCTGGCGCATCGCCGCTACGGCATTGCCGCCGCCCTTCGGTTTCATCTCGTCGCCAACGGCAATCTTGTCGAGCTTCAGGCCCTGCGACAGTGCCGTCGCCAAAGCGGGATCGCGGTCCTGATAGAGTTGCATCAGCCGCATCGCCGTATCATCGGCCGCATTGGGCAGATTGACCGGCGCCCAGCCAACCGTTGGCGCGGCGCCGCGCAGCACCAGCGGCGTGGTCGGTCCGATCGCAAGACCGGACGAGACGCGTTCGCCACGCGGTAGCGCTTCGATGGCGCGATTGAGCCAGCCCGACTGCACGCGGCCGGGGCCGGCATAGCCGCTCTCCAGTACGTCCTGGCCGTCGAAATGCGAACGTTCGCGATAGGACGTCGCCACCGCATGGACCACGGCAGCTTTCTTGTCGCCATACATCCGCGCAAATTCCGGCATCGCTGGATGCATGCCGAAGAACGAGTCCAGCGCGATGGCTGCGTTCGGGCCATCCTTCGCCAGTGCGATCGAGCCGTGCAGACCGGCATAATCGGGGTCGCCGAGCGGCGCGACGGTGGCCAGACCATCGAGCGCGCCGCGCAGGATCACCACGATCAGGCGCGGATCGCGCGCGTCGGCGGCCCTAGCGAATTTCGGCAGATAGGCCCAGGCGGCAAAGGCCGCGCCTGATAACAGAAGCGAGCGGCGTGTGGGGCCGAGCATGCGGCTTTCACAGCAGTCCATCGTCATCTCCTCTGAAATTCCGGCGACATCAGCAGCAGCGTCAGTGCCTGCTGCCGCGTCTCCGCGCGCGCGATCGTCTGTCGTGTTTCGGATGAGGCCGCCTCGCCGGCGACCACGTCGAGCATCTCGCGCGGATCGATACTGTCGGGAATGCGCGACGAAACCTGTGCGGCGAGATCGAGCCGCAGCTTCATGCCTTCGGGCACGGCCCAGGCGGCATTGCCGTCCGGAAAGCCGTTCGGCCCCGGCGGTGTCCAGAGTGGCTGGCCAAGCGTCTGCAGTCCCGCAAAGTAACGGCCGGGATCTTCGGGGATGCGCGCCAGCAGGCGGCCGGTGGAGATCAGATATTCATAGGGCGTGCGGAGCTTGGCCATCGGCATCTGCCAGGCTTCATTGGAATCAAGCAGCGCCAGCGCCAGCGCCTTCAGATCGCCGTCGGTCTTTTTGAACACCCCTTCCAGCCGCGCCAGCAGTGCCGGCGGCGGCGCATCAGCCACGAA
The DNA here is from genome assembly GCF_052076045.1 of Tardiphaga sp. 20_F10_N6_6. Classification (NCBI taxonomy): domain Bacteria; kingdom Pseudomonadati; phylum Pseudomonadota; class Alphaproteobacteria; order Hyphomicrobiales; family Nitrobacteraceae; genus Tardiphaga; species Tardiphaga sp. 20_F10_N6_6. The sequence goes on along the minus strand of NZ_CP197239.1, from coordinate 5,492,192 downwards.
ATGCTGCGCGAATTTCCTGGCGATGAATGTCGCCGCCGATGGATGGCGTGCGAGATCGGCGAGCGCGGCTTCGCCTTGCGCCACGCCGGTGTCGTCATAGGTCTTGCCCAGCAATTGCTGCGGCCCCGGTTCATGCGCATTGGCGTTGAAGGCAAAACTGCCGGGCGTGCCGATCTTTCCTTCGCGGCCGGCAAAGGTCCAGCCGGTGATGATGCGCGCCAGCGACGTCACATCGGCCTGCGTGTAACCACCGCCGACGCCGAGCGTATGCAGCTCCATGATCTCGCGTGCGAGATTTTCATTGAGGCCGCGCTTGCCCCTCTCACCGGCTTTTGAATTCGGGCCGATCGACTGCTGGTTGTCGAGAAAGAACAGCATCGCCGGATGCTGTTCGACGGCTTTCAGCATGTCGGCAAATTTGCCCAGCACATAGGGGCGGATCGCCTCGCGTTCGAAGGAGCCAGCCCACATCCGCGCCGGGTCGCCCTTGCTGGCCGAGATGCAGAAATGGTTCGACCAGAACACGACGAGGCGTTCGACAAAGCCACCCTCGGTAATGGTCGCGCGCTGGATCCGCGCCAGCGCTTCTGCACGATAGGTCTTCTGCACCACATTCGGCGGCAGCGCGACGGCCGGCGGCGGCTTCGGTGCGTCAGGCTGCACTGTCATGGTGGTGTTGCCGGTCATCGCGGGAGCTTCCGGCTTCCTGTCCATCGCAGCCGGCGGCGCTTCGACCGGCACCAGCCCCGGCGTCTTCAGCGCCGCCTCGCGTGCCGTTTTCACTTCGAGCTGATAGGCGAACATCGCCTGCCCCAGCTCGGTCGTGGATTGCAGGCCGGGCAATTCCAGCAGCGCCGCATTGGGGCGCGCCAGCTCGGCCTTCACGAAGCCGCGGGGATCGGAGGCCGCATTGACGATGTCGCCGGAAGCGCCACCCCGCGCGCCAAAACCGAATCGGTTCAGCGCGATCAGCGCACCTTGCGGGTCGCGGGCCATCGGGTTTCCCTCACTCTGCCTTCGTCCTATGATGCATTGGAACATCAAAGGCGACACCCCAGATATACGGGTGGAACAGATGAACCCGGCATGAAAATCGCGCTGAAATTTGGGCTGCTTTCATGAATTATCGGACAGAAACTGCACAGCCGCTCAGCCGCCGCCTCACCTGTTCGGACTGCGGGACTGAATTCGGCTGCGACCTGTCCGGCAATTGCTGGTGCGCCGAGGAGACCGCGAAACTGCCGATGCCGACCACAGGCGGCGATTGCCTGTGCCGCGACTGCCTGCGCGCGAAGGCAGCGGCAGCGCACGCCACGACCTGACGGACGTGGTGCCCCGGCGCCACCCGTTCGTTCAAACTTGAGCGGAACGGTCACGAGACGATTAAGCCTGAGAACATCGCAAGGCACGCGGTTACCTCACATTAAAGCCGCCTCGGTCTATGCAATTTCCGATTGAAACCCGTGCGGGATTGCCATGAACCGTATTGCCCTTTTCGTGGGCGTCGCCGTCAGCACCTTCGTCATCGGCGTCTGGGCCGCGCGCGGATTTCCGACGCGCTCCCCGTTCACGTCGCCCGCCAAACCCATGGCGGCGACGGTCGATGCCACATTCGGCAACGACAAGACCGAGCAGGTACCTGAGCGGCGGACCCAGGAAGCGATCAACGATCCGGACAACGCCAAACGCAATCCGTTGCGTATGGAAGCGCTGCAGGCCGCCACCGGCTATGCGCTGTCCCCCTGTAATGCCAGCATGAAGGCCAATTTCGTGGCAGCCACTACGGCCTATGCAGCGGGCTATGCTTGGCGGGACAAATGCAATCCCATGTTCGGCAATTGCGAGGCCGTACTGGAGCGCGCCAATGTCATGTACTCCTCGCCGCTCGATCAGCGCGTACGCGCCGCCCTCAACGAGGCCTTCGAGAAGGGCGGAATCAGCAAAGACGACTTCCCACCGAAACTGCAAATGGAGGTGATGACGCTGGCAAGCAGCCAGGGCAATCCGGTCTCCGCCTGTACACGGCCGACCGAACGGCCGCGCCGATGAAACTCCTTTACGTCATAGCGGCCATTGTCCTCTGGCAGATCGCCGGCTGGGCCTTTACGCCCGCTCCGCCGCCGAAACAGTTGCCGAACAGCGACAGTGCTTACGGCTCCGACGAGAAATACCTTGTCGAGGGCCGCGAGAAACAACGGCAGAGTGCTTTCCGGGCCCTCGCGCGGCCGACCGGCAGCCTGTGCATCGAAGAAAGCCGCAAGGAGTTCATCAGTGGTCTCGGCGAATACTACTATCACCGGCAGAACCAGATGGAGCGTTATCCTGAGAATTTCGGGAAACTCGGCGCCGACTACATCGCCAAGCAATGGGCCAGCACAGATGACAAGCGCATCGATCGCCTGACCCAGGAAGCCTATAGCAAGGGCTATTTAAAGCCGGACGAGTTCCAGGCCGTTGCCCGCAAGATGATCCAGACCGTGGTGAAGGGCGAGCGCGTTATCGCCAAAGGCTGCGCCTGAGATCACCGACCGAGGTAACGCGAACGCAGTGGCGTCTGCGTGGTGCACGACGAAATCATCGTTCCAGTCGCGATGTCACCGACACAAGCGCGCCGATTGCCGCGATTGCCTACACCATGCCCGCGCTGCGCCGGTCACGATCGGGTTGCGCATAGTAGCTGCGCTTGGCTTGCAGCATTTCCATATCGGCGCGCTTGACCACGGCTTCGAGTCGCTCGCCGGCCCGGCTGGTGGCAATCCCGGTGGAGAGGCTCAGCGTCAGATCAGGATAGTACTGGTTGTTGACCTCGATCAGCCGCGCCAGCGAGGCAAGCACAGCTTCGCCGCCGGCGGCATCCACTCCGGGCAGCAAGATGGCGAATTCGTCGCCGCCGATGCGCGACACCGTCGCCGGCTTTTCGACCAGTTCGCCAAACACTTCACCGGCCCGGCGCAGCAACCCGTCGCCGGCGGCATGGCCAAGATCGTCATTGGCAGTCTTCAGCGCGTTAAGATCAGCAACGATCACGGTGACCGGTTGCGATCCCTTGCGTTCGAGCCGGTTGAGTTCGTCCACGAAGAACGAGCGGTTCGTGGTGCGCGTCAATACGTCGTGGGTGCCGAGATATTCCAGATAGGCTTCCGCCTTCTTGCGCGCGGTGATGTCGGTCAGCGCGACCTGCACCTGTGACCAGTCGCGCTCATGCCCGGGCAACACCGAGAACTGCAGCAGCAGATGCAGCTTGGTGCCATCGAGCGCGTAGTTGACGACCTCGCGCTGCTGGAACAGCTTGCCCTCCCACAGGTCGATCAACTGTTCGCGGAAATGCGGCTCCATCTCGTCGCGAAACACATCCGACAATTGACGGAGCAACGTGTCCTTGTCGGGCGCGCCGAACAATTCCAGCGTACGACTGTTGACATCGAGCACACGGATCTCGCTCATGCAGCGCAAAACGAATTCCTCGTGCACATCCGTGAACACGCGAAAATCCTCGATGCCGCGCGCGCGAACGTCGTCCACCAGGCGCTTGACGCCGCTGAAATCCTCGACCCACAGCGACACCGGCGAATGCGCGAACAGGCCGAACGCATAATTCTCGCTCTCCGCGAGGCGACGACGCGCGCCTTCACGTTCGGTCACATCCTCGATGGCGATCATCACGCGATCCCAGCGCTCTTCATGCCCGGGCAGAACAATGCCGTGCAGCTGGATGTCGAGGCGCTCACCCTTCAGCGTGTAGTTGACCGTATGGCTGGAAAAATGATTGCGGCCGCTCCAGAGCTGGGCCAGTTCCGACACATGACTCTTGAACGTATCGTCGCGCATCACCAGGCCGAGACTGAGCGTCAGGTGAGACAGGTCGCGCGCGCCGAACAGTGACAGCGTCTTGCGATTGACCTTGAGAATGCGGATGTGCTGCGAGCACTCACGGACCCGTTCGGGATTGGCGAGCAGGAATGTCTCGATGTCGTCGACGCCCTGCGCCTGCCACTGTTCGAACAGCCCCTTCACATCGCTGTAGTCCTCGATCCAGAGCGAGACCGGGGCAAGATCGAACATCACGGCATCGTCGGCGAGATTGGTAGGCGGAACGGACATAGAGACCTTGGCGCGTGAGACAGCGTGAATCGTTGAGGTATTCCCTTATAGCGAGAGTTACAGGGAATATCCTTGGATTTTCACGAAGGCACCAAGCACCACCGAAACAACGCTGGTATGCGGACATGAATACCAGCGATTGCTCAATTCATCGCCCGTAGAGAGTGGAACTCAGACCGGATAGCCCGCCGAGTTCCGCGCCATGCCGTTAAAAGCATCAAGCATTTTTTCGCGCCATGCATAGATCGCGTCGTCTTCCGCCAGCAGCTTGAACGGCGAGATCGCACGCGCCCACTGGAACGGGCCGAACACGATGTAGTCGGCATAGTTCGGCGCGGCACCACCAAGGAACGGCTGCGTCTTCAGGGTGAGGCGCATCGGATCAAGCGACTTGCGGAAGGCATCTACGCCCGTGTCGCGATTGGATGCGACCTCTTCCAGCGACTTCTTGAACCGCGCTTCGCGGCTCTCGCGGAAATAGGCCTGATCGACCGGACGCAGATGACCGTGAATATCCGCGACAATGAACGGAAACATGCCGGCGACCACGACCGTGTCGCCCCACCAGTTCAGCATCCGCCCCATGGCGCGGCCGCCCTCGCCGCCGAACAGTGACGGGCGATCCGGATAGGTGTCTTCGAGATAATTGGCGATCGCCCAGGAGTCACTGACCGCGCGCTCACCATCGAGCAGCACCGGCACCTTGTCGGATTTGTGCTTGTTGATCGCGTCCTTCTCGGTGAAGCGCCACGGGATCGATGTGGCGTCGAGGCCCTTATGTGCCAGCGCCATCCGGATGCGCCAGCAGAACGGGCTGAAGGGACGATCTTCTTCGGTGCCGACCAGTTCGAACAGTTGCAGCGCCATGATTGCTTCTCGTAATTCTGAGCTAACTCTTCACCACAGCCGAGGTCTGGCCGAACAGCAGCTTGCGCTCTTCGTCGGTGCGGATCGGCGGCTGGCCGAAATTGGGGTTGACCTCTTTGGCGATCTCGTAAGCACGCTTGACCGCCGGCCGCTCGGCGATGGTTTCGAGCCAGCGCTTGAGATGCGGGAAGTCGTTGATATCCTGGCCCTGGTTCTTGTAGGGCACGATCCAGGGATAGCTCGCCATATCGGCAATCGAATAGTCGCCGGCGATGAACTTGCGATCTGCAAGGCGCTTGTTGAGCACGCCATAGAGCCGGTTGGTCTCGTTCACATAGCGGTCGATAGCGTAGGTGATCTTTTCCTGCGCGTAATTGCGGAAGTGATGGTTCTGTCCGGCCATCGGCCCGAGACCGCCCATCTGCCAGAACACCCACTGGATCGCATCATAGCGCACGGCGAGATCGTCGCTCAGGAACCTCCCGGTCTTCTCGGCGAGATACAGCAGCATCGCGCCGGACTCGAACACCGAGATCGGCTTGCTGCCACTCTTGGGTTCATGATCGACCAGCGCCGGAATGCGGTTGTTCGGCGCGATGGCCAAAAACTCGTCCTTGAACTGGTCACCCTTGCTGATATTCACCGGAATGATCTTGTAGGGGAGCCCCGTCTCCTCAAGAAAGATCGTGATCTTGTGGCCGTTCGGCGTGCTCCAGTAATAGAGATCGATCATCGTTCAATCCGTTTTGCGTGATGAGGCAACCCGCAAACCCGACCGAGGGCCGATTGAATGCGACTGCATGAAATGTTGCCGGATCATCGGATCAAGTCAATGCAATTTGCTCCGCCTCCGATGATCTTCGAAAGATCATTCCCTGCCAGTGGCGCATCCGGTCTGTTATCAAACGAAAACTCCGCACAGGCGGATGATTTCCGGGAGACATGCCATGACCGCAGATATCCGCCGCCGCGACTTTCTCAAGACCTCGGCAGCCTTTACTGGCATGGCTGCGGCCGGATTTTCCTGCGTGGAGGTTGCCAACGCGGCGCCGATCCAGGTGCCGACGGTCGATCGGCTCTCGATCCGCGTGCTCGTCGATCAGCAACACGATCAATTCCTCCGCGGCAGCACGGTGAATGGCGTGGTGCATGAGGGGCCAGGGCCGGCCCGCAGCGCCGATGCGCGCAACGTGCTGCACAATGAGTGGGGCCTGTCGCTATTTCTGGAATCGCAGCGTGAGCAGGACAAGCGTAATATCCTGCTCGATTTTGGCTATACCTCGCCGGCGATCATCAACAATATCGGGCTGCTCAAGGTCGATCCGGCCTCGCTCAACGCGCTGATCGTCAGTCACGGACATATCGATCATTACGGCGGACTGATCGGCTTCCTCGAGCAGTATCGCAGCGTATTGCCACCCGACATCAAGCTCTATGCCGGCGGCGAGGATAATTTCTGCCACCGCGTCAGCCGCGCATCGACCGGCCAGTTCGGCGAAGGCGGCATCCTCGACCGCAAGCAGATCGCCGCGCAGAAGGTGCAGACCGTACTCTGCGAAACCCCGACGGTGATCGAGGGCCATGCTTTCACAACAGGCAAGATCAAGCGTAACAGCGTCGAGCGCGTGCTGCCGAACACCTTCGTGGACTACAAGCCGGACAGCGCAGGCTGCGACTACGGCCACTATACGGCTGCCGAACTGCAGGGCAATTTTACACCGGACGAACACGTCCACGAACACGCCACCTGCTTCAACATCCGCGGCAAGGGGCTGGTGGTGATCAGCTCCTGCGGCCATGTCGGCATCGTCAATTCGGTCCGGCAGGCGCAGGAGATATCGGGCGTGCAGAAGGTACACGCCGTCGTCGGCGGCTTTCACCTCGGTCCTGCCCCTGCCGACTACCTCAAGCAGATCGTCGGCGAGATCAAGAAGCTCGAGCCCGATGTGGTCATCCCGATGCATTGCAGCGGTCTCAACTTCCTTCTCGAGGCGCGCGCGCAGATGCCGGACAACGTCATCAACGTCTCGACCGGCAGCCGCCTGACCTTCAGCGCGTGACCTCGCGCGCCGCACGCGCCTTCTGGTACCGGACCGGCATAGCCGCCATGGCTGCGCTGTGGCTCGGGTGCTGGAGTGCGGCGCCCGCATCAGCGCAGGGGTCGTCCCGTTCCGCAGCCGAATTGATGGACGCAGTGATGTGGAATCGCGAGCCGATCGGCGGCGCGTTCCAGCTTATCGACCAGTCGGGCCAAGCCCGCAGCGAGCGCGACTATCGCGGCCAGCTGTTGCTGGTGTATTTCGGTTTCACCTATTGTCCGGACATCTGCCCGACCGACCTGCAGGCCATCGGACTGGCGATGGACCGGCTTGGCGCTGACGCCGCTCATGTGCAGCCGCTCTTCATCACTCTGGATCCCGAGCGCGACACGCGGGAGCAACTGGCGCAATATGTGCCGATGTTTCACCCGAAGCTGATCGGCCTGACCGGCAGCACTACCGCGATTCATGCCGCCGCCGAAGCCTATCGCGTCTACTACAAGCGCGTCGATTTCCACGACAGACCGGCCGACTACACCGTCGATCACTCCGCCTTCGTCTATCTGATGGACCGCGACGGAAAATATCTCGGCTTCTTTCCGCCCGGCACCTCTGCCGAGAAGATGGTCGACATGATCCGGCCGTATCTGGAAATCGGAAAATAGAGATGCCGCGCCCTTGCGAGCGCAGCATCGTGATAGAAGTGATCGACTGAAGCTTACATGCCCATGATCGCGATATCCGTCACCTTGCCGGTGACGCCGGAGATCTTGGCGGCTTCGGTCGCGTTGCCAGTGGCGAGATCGACCGAATAGAGCGTACCGTCGGCCATCAGCCAGGCTTCGTTCCTGGTGCCGTCCGACCAGATGTCGAAGGCGACGCTCGCCGGTTTGATGCCGAGCTTGCCGACCGCGCCGAGGATGCCGTCATTCGGTGGCGCCTGCTTGACCAGAGCACCGATGGTGCCGTCGATGTTGAACAGCGCGGTCTCCTTGGTGCCCTTCACAGAGTTTGTGTAGGCGCCGGCGATGACATTCGGCTTCTCGCCCTTGTGCATGTCGGTCTCGGCATATTTGTGATCGCCGTCCTTTGTCACCTTGCCGTCGTCGACATTGGCGCGCAGGCTCATGCCGTCCGAGCCCATCACGCGCAGACGATCGGCCACCGGGTTGAAGTCGACGGTGGCGGTGACGCCCTTGGCCAGCATGGTGTCGAGCTTCGACTTCACCGTCGCCTTGCCGTCCGCGGCGATGGTGACGATCGTGCCGTCATCGACCACCCCATAGAGCATGCCATCGGCGGGACGGACGTCGATGCCGACCAGCGCGCCGGATATACCAGTGACCTTGACGGATCCGGCGGCCATCTTCTTGGTGGTATCGACCATGGCGATGGTGTCGCCACCGACCAGGGCTGCAACCAGGGCAGCATTGGCGGCGGCCGCGGGGATCAGCAGCAATGCTGCAGAGGCGGCGAAAAGCGAACGAAATGACATAAGTGGCTCCCTGTGTTTCCGCGATCCCCTCGGGACCGACACAAGGACTACCGGCGGGCCCTCCCAACTGGATGCACGCCCCTGAAAATAAATTCATTTGGGTGCATCCAATTGCGTGCGGCAAAGGTAGACTGACCATGCAAGGGCATGGACATGACTGGGAATGGCACCATCACCGAGACCCGGCGCGACGAAGCGGGCCTCGACCACGCGCGCGAGGCACAGCTGTCGGCTGCGCTGGCGCGATGCGCCGCCGGCGACCGGGCGGCTCTGCAGATGATCTACAACAGCGAAGCCCCGAAGATGATCGGCGTCGCCCGCCGCATCCTGTTCCGGCAGGATCTGGCGGAGGAAGCCGTGCACGATGCCTTCGTGCGGATCTGGGGCGCGGCCGCGTCGTTCGATCCGCATCGCGGCTCGGCGCGCGGCTGGCTCTATGCCGTCGTGCGCAATCGCGCGCTCAGCATTCACCGCAACGAGCATCGCTATGATGCGTCCGACGACAGCGCGCTCGATATCGACTGCGAGGCGACCATGACGCGGATGCCCGAGACATCGGCGCTGCGCAAATGCCTGGAGCGTATCGACCGGCCGCGCCGCGATGTCGTGGTGCTGGCCTATGTCCATGGCATGAGCCATGGCGAACTGGCCGGACGGCTGAAAGTGCCGCTCGGCACCGTGAAGAGCTGGATCCGCCGCAGTCTGTTCGCACTGCAGGAGTGCATGGGATGAGCATGCACGACGACAACACGCATTCCACCGACGATCTCGCCGCCGACTATGTCATGGGCCTGCTGGAAGGCACGGAGCTCGCCGCTGCCGAAGCGCGCATGACCGACGATGCCGATTTCGCCAGGGCCGTCAGCACCTGGCGCGAGCGATTGGCCGATCTCGACGCCACAGCCGAAGCGCTCGCCCCCAGCGCTGCACTGTGGGACCGCATCGCCGACTCCACAAAGATCAAACCCGCGATCCCGCTGCCCGGCGCCCGCGCTGCGCTGCGCGGCGCAACGCTGTGGGACAATATCGGCTTCTGGCGCGGCACCGGGATCGGCGGCGTGTTCGCGGCCTTGATGCTGGTGGTGATCCTGATCGGCGCGCTCGCAACGTCGCGCCAGCTCCGCCGCGAACTGATCGCGCTGGCGCAGCGCAAGCCGATCTATGTCGCCGTGCTGGTCAACGACGCCACCAGGGAAACCGGCGCCATCGTCAACACCTTCTCCGACGGCCGCGTCGAACTGATCCCGCTGCGCCCGATCGACGTACCTGCCGGCCGCACGCTGCAGGTCTGGACCCTGTGGGATCGCGACATCGGCCCGAAGTCCATCGGTCTCACCGGACAGTCGCGGACATTGCAGCTCGATCTGGAAGCATTGCCGGATACGGTCGCAGATCAGTTGTTCGAGATCACGCTGGAGCCAGAAGGCGGCTCGCCGATCGGAAGACCGACGGGGCCGATCCTGTTCAAGGGCAATGCGGCAAGGGCTTTGTGAGCTCTCGCAGTCATCCTTCGAACCTATAGCCGCGCATTGAACGTATCAGTCGCTGCGTTCGACAAAGGGCGTGACGCGGCGGCGGACATGGTGTTCCTGCAGCCTATTCCTTGTGACCTGATCGATCCATCTTGCGGCGTCGAATGGCGCGTTGCGGAGAGAGTGCATGCGATATTCGACCGACGATCTGCGCGCGGCTGTCACAGCCGGCGTGCTTCCTTCCACGCAGCTCGACGCCCTGCTGGCTTTCCTCACGGCGCGTGTGCCGGAGCAGCCGGCGGCCGGGCCCAGATTCGATGTCGTGCATTTGCTCTGGTATGCAGGCGCGCTGGTGGTGATATCAGCCATGGGGCTGTTCTCGACGCTGGCGTTTTCGCAAATGGGCGGACCGGCCCTGACCGCCACTGCACTTGTCTATGCCGGCCTGTTCACCGCTGCCGGGCACTATCTCTGGACCGTCAAGAAACTACGCACACCGGGTGGTCTGCTGATTGCGGTGGCCGTGGCAATGACACCGCTAGCCGTGTTCGGCATACAGGATGCCTACGGTGCCTGGACCGAATTCGGCAAGCCGGCGGCGATGCGCGATTTCTATGTCTGGATCAAAGGCAGCTTCGTCTTCATGGAGCTGGCGACCATCGCCGCGGCGATCGTGGCACTGCAATTCTATCGCTTTCCCTTCATCGTCTTCATCATGGCGGTCGCGCTATGGTTTCTGTCGATGGATGTCGTGCCATGGATCGCGGGCGCGAGCTACGGCAACTGGGAGCTATCGCGCAAGGTGTCCATCTGGTTCGGCCTTGGCATTCTGGTTGCTGCGGTGATCGTCAACCTGCGCCAGCGCAGCGGCGATTTCGCATTCTGGCTCTATCTGTTCGGCGTGCTGACATTCTGGGGCGGCATCACCGCCACCTCGAACGGCACCAATCTCGACAAGGCGCTATACTGCCTGCTGAACGTCGGTTTCCTGCTGATCTCGGTCGCGCTGTCGCGACGAGTCTTTGCGGTGTTCGGCACCATCGGCATTGCGATCTATCTCGGCGAGCTCGCCGAGAAGATTTTTAAGGATTCGATGCTGTTTCCGTTCGCGCTGTCCCTGATCGGCATCGGAATCATTGCGCTGGGGCTGTATGTCCATCGCCACCAGCGCGACATCGGCGCCTGGGTCGATGCGCGCCTGCCCGAATCGCTCAAGCGCCTGCGGGCGTAACCGGTCGCCGGATAGGTTTGATGAGGCTGGCCCTGCAGGTCTGGCCCCTGTGAGACCGCGATCGGGCCCCCACTGGACGACCTCGCCGGAGAACGACATCGTCAAACGTCATCAAGTTGAAATAGCCTCCCGATCAACCATCGGGCGGGAACGCGCTTTTGCCATCATGCCAGGTTCTATTCCGCGCGCGCTTTCTTCGGTTCCACGATCTCGAATCCCGATGAGAATTCGTCCAGCAGACCGAACAATTCACGCAGCTTGAGCGGATTGCCGCTGAGTGATGTTTCCCCGGCGGCCACACTATCCGCAAAGGTGCGCTGCTTCAGCGTGATGGCGTCGAGCGCTGCGCGGGTCAGCGTCACGCTGGCGTCGGCGCTGTCTGAAAGTTTGCCCGACATATGCGTCAGCGCTGAATTCTCCAGGTTCATCACGTAGGTTTCATTGAGATCGGTGAAGGTCCAGTTGATGACGATCTTCTTGCCTTCCGCCTTCGTCGCGTTGAGCCGCACCCCGAGAAAATCGAAGGCCAGATCGATGGATACGCCCTTGAGCAGTTCGGCGTTCGCCAGCGACGATCTCTGCGGCCCGACGCCGCTGCGCAGTTCCAGTGCGCCGAGCAGATAAGCATTCCGCCACGTCGCCGCCTCGCTCTGATAGCCCAACTGTTCGAGTGCGTCGGCACCGAGATCACGCGCCTCCTTGTTCGACGGATCGGCGAACACGACCCGACTCATCACGCTGGCGACCCAGCGATATTGCCCTGCCTTGAAATCCTCACGCGCGCGTCTGATCGTGGCGTCCGCACCGCCCATGTATTCGACCTGCTTCTTCGCCTCCTCCGCGCGCGGCAACGGATTGAGGTCCGCGGGATTGGCGTCATACCAGCCAAGATAGAATTGATAGACCGCCTTGGCATTGTGGCTCAGGGTGCCGTAATAGCCGCGCGACGCCCAATCGTTTGCCAGCGACGGCGGCAGCTTCAATTGCTCCGCGATCTCGGTCGATGTGAGGCCGTGGTTGAGCAACCGCACGGCCTGGTCGTGGATGAATTTGTAGAGATCGCGCTGTTTCTTGAGAAAATTGACGATGCGCTCGTTGCCCCACATCGGCCAGTGATGCTGTGCGATCACGATATCGGCCTTGTCGCCGTAGCGCGCGATCGCCTCGCCGATGTAGCGCGACCACAACCGGCCGTCGCGAATCTCCGCGCCGCGGATGGTGTAGAGATTATGCATGTTGTGGGTGGCATCTTCCGCCATGTTCAGCAATTTGAACTGCGGAAAATACAAGATCATCTCGCTTGGGGCTTCCGAGCCCGGCACCAGATGAAATTCGATCTCGACGCCATCGACGATGCGCGTCTCATAGGACTGCTTGATGAGGTCGTTTGGGGGGATCAGCGAGATCGTCCCCCGCGCCAATGCCTTGCCCAACCCCGTATCGACCTGGGCGCGCTCACCGACCGGCAGTGTGCTGCCGAACTGGTATTGCGCGCGGCGCGACATCGCATTGCCGGCAATGACGTTCTCCGCCACCGCATGCTCCATGAAGCCGTCGGGCGCGATCACCTTGACGTTGCCCTGCCTGGCGTCGTTCTCGCTGATGACGCCCTTGGCTCCGCCGAAGTGATCGGCATGGCTGTGGGTGTAGATCACGGCGGCGACGGGCTTCGCAGGCCGATTCTTCAGATAAAGTTCGAGCGCGGCTTTTGCGGTCTCGTTCGACAGCAGCGGATCGATCAGGATCAGGCCGCTGTCGCCCTCGATGATGGTCATGTTGGAAATATCGAGCCCGCGCACTTGATAAACGCGCTCGGTGACCTTGAAGAGGCCGTTGATCGCGTTGAGCTGCGCCTGTCGCCACAGGCTGGGATTGACGGTCGCCGGCACGGCGTCGTTTTGCAGGAACGCGTAGGGCTTGGTGTCCCATGCCGGCCTGCCGTCCGGACCTGCGATCACCCCATCCGGCAGCGTAGCGATGAAGCCGCGTTTGGCATCGTCGAAATCGGCGCGGTCGGAAAACGGCAGCGCCTTCAGCACCGATTCGTTCAGCCCCTTCGTGGCCGGCTCGGCGTCCCTGGACTGGGCGAGGCACGGCGCTGTTGCAAATCCTATTGCAGTGCACAGCAATATTGTCGGCATCACACGCATGGCAATCCCTCGCAGACCTCGGCCGCATCGCCGGATTTGAGTGTTGAACCCGGAATCCGAATGACGCATCCTGATTGAAACATAGAGTACGCCAAGGGAGATGATCATGACCACACGCCGCACGGTTCTGCTATCTCTCGCGATACCTCTTGCCGCGCTGGTGCCGGCGCAGGCCGCCTCTTTCCTGGCGCAGCTCGATCCCGACAAGGATGGCACCGTCGACCTCGCCGAGGCCAAGGCGGCCGCCGGCAAACTGTTCGACAAGCTCGACCGCGACAAGGACGGCACGCTGGACGCCCGGGAGCTGCGTGGACGGCTGAGCAAGGGCGAATTCGCGGCCGCCAATCCGGACAATGACGGCACGCTCGACAGAGCGGAATATCTCGCCGTGGTGGAAACCCGGTTCCGCGCGGCAAACCCCGATAATGACGGCACCATCGACGCCAGGGAATTCGCCACGCCGGCCGGCAAGAAGCTGTTGAAGCTGCTGAAGTAGGGCCCTTTTATCGCCACCGGACTCGCCCCATATTCCGCCCATGGCGAAGAAACCCGACTCTCCGAAAAAGCCCGCAAAATCAATCAAGACCCCCGCCGCCAAGCCTGGCGCCGGCCGTCCCGACGTCAAGCCGATCGGGCCTGCGCTGGCGGAACTGCTGAATCCCGCGATCAATCGCGGCGATGCCGGCATGGGCTCGGGCACCGGCCTGCAGCCACCGCCGAGTAATTCCTTCGAGCGTCGTTCCGGCGGCGAGGCCGCGGTGCATCGCGCGCGCAAATCGACGCCTAAGAAGTTCGAGGGCGACGATTTAGCAAGGTCTTCGGGCATGCGTCCGACGCCGCTGCAGCCGTTTCCCCAGCCGGTGGTCGCGCCCTATGCGCCGCGGCTGAGCGAGCAGAAGGGCCTCGAGGAAGCGCCGCAGGCGAATTACAACACCTCGGCCTCGATCCCGACGCTGGATCCGGAACTGGCCAAGCAGCTCGGCTTCACCACCGAGGAAGAAGACGCCGAGGCACTAACGGCACGGCCGCCGCGCAACAAGATGGAAGCCCTCGGCGTGCAGGCCACGGCCGATGCGCTGGAAGCGCTGGTGCGCGACGGCCGTCCGGAGTTCAAGGACCAGAAAGTCTGGACCCCGCATCGTCCGCCGCGTCCGGAGAAATCCGAAGGCGGCGTGCGCTTCGAGCTGAAGTCGGAATACGAGCCGAAAGGCGACCAGCCGACCGCGATCAAGGAACTGGTCGAGGGCATCGACCGCAACGACCGCACCCAGGTTCTGCTCGGCGTCACCGGCTCCGGCAAGACCTACACCATGGCCAAGGTGATCGAGGCGACGCAACGCCCGGCGATCATTCTCGCGCCGAACAAGACGCTGGCCGCGCAGCTCTATGGCGAGTTCAAGAACTTCTTCCCCGACAACGCCGTCGAATATTTCGTCAGCTATTACGACTACTACCAGCCGGAAGCCTACGTCCCGCGCACTGACACCTATATCGAGAAGGATTCGTCCATCAACGAGCAGATCGACCGCATGCGCCATTCGGCGACGCGCGCACTCTTGGAGCGTGACGACGTCATCATCGTGGCGTCGGTGTCGTGCATCTACGGTATCGGTTCGGTGGAAACCTATACCGCGATGACCTTCGCGCTGAAGAAGGACGAGCGCATCGACCAGCGCCAGCTCATCGCCGACCTCGTCGCCTTGCAATACAAGCGCACCCAGCACGACTTCACCCGCGGCACCTTCCGCGTGCGCGGCGACGTCATCGACATCTTCCCGGCCCACTATGAAGACCGCGCCTGGCGCGTGAACCTGTTCGGCGACACCGTGGAGAGCATCGAGGAGTTCGATCCGCTCACCGGCCACAAGCAGGACGAACTCGAATTCATCAAGATCTACGCCAATTCGCATTACGTGACGCCGCGGCCGACGCTGATCCAGGCGATGAAGTCGATCAAGGAAGAGCTGAAGTGGCGGCTCGACCAGCTGCACAATCAGGGCCGCCTGCTGGAAGCGCAGCGCCTCGAACAGCGCACCACCTTCGATCTGGAAATGATGGAAGCCACCGGCTCCTGCGCCGGCATCGAGAACTATTCGCGCTATCTCACTGGCCGCCGCCCCGGCGAGCCGCCGCCGACTTTGTTCGAATATGTCCCGGACAATGCGCTGGTGTTTGCCGACGAAAGCCATGTCTCGGTGCCGCAGATCGGCGCCATGTTCAAGGGCGACTTCCGCCGCAAGGCGACGCTGGCGGAATACGGTTTCCGCCTGCCCTCCTGCATGGACAACCGCCCGCTGCGCTTCGAGGAGTGGGACATGATGCGCCCGCAATCGATCGCGGTGTCAGCGACGCCGTCGGGCTGGGAGCTGCAGGAATCCGGCGGCGTGTTCGTCGAGCAGGTCATTCGCCCCACCGGCCTGATCGACCCCCCGATCAATATCCGCCCGGCCCGCACCCAGGTCGACGATCTCTTGGGCGAGGTCCGCGCCACCGCGGCCCAGGGCTATCGTTCGCTGATCACCGTGCTGACCAAGCGCATGGCGGAAGACCTCACCGAGTTCCTGCATGAGCAAGGCATCCGCGTGCGCTACATGCACAGCGATATCGACACCATCGAGCGTATCGAGATCATCCGGGATCTCCGCCTCGGCGCATTCGACGCGCTGGTCGGCATCAATCTCCTCCGCGAAGGTCTCGACATTCCCGAATGCGCGCTGGTCGCCGTGCTCGATGCCGACAAGGAAGGCTTCTTGCGTTCGGAGACCTCGCTGATCCAGACCATCGGCCGTGCCGCGCGTAACGTCGACGGCCGCGTCATTCTCTATGCCGACCAGATGACCGGCTCGATGACCCGCGCCATCGCCGAAACCGATCGCCGCCGCGAGAAGCAGGTCGAATACAACACGCTGCACGGCATCACGCCGGAAAGCGTGAAGAAGTCGATCGGCGACATCATGAACTCGGTCTATGAAGGCGACCGCGTGCTGGTGGATATCGGCGGCGGCATGGCCGAGGATGCCATCACCATCGGGCACAATTTCGAAGCCGTGCTGGCCGATCTGGAAGTGCGGATGCGCGAGGCCGCGGCCGACCTGAACTTCGAGGAAGCCGCGCGCCTCCGCGACGAGGTCAAGCGCCTGCGTGCCACGGAGCTGGCCGTGGTCGACGACCCCACCGTCAAGCAGCGCGGCGTCGCCGCACGCGGCGGCGGTTACAAAGGCGAGAAGAAATATGGCGATGCCGCCAACCTGCCCGCGCGTCTGGAAAAGGCCGCGCAAGGCAAGGCGCGCGGCAAATACGGCAAGAGTTCATCAGCGGGCGGCGCCTCGTCGAAAGTGCACAAGCCCGGGCTCGACGAGATGGGCATCGCGAACTGGCATGAAGTGAAGCCCGCCCGCGGCAAAGAGGTGGAACGTCCGCGCAAGCCGACGCTGGATGAAATGGGTCCGGGCACCGAGAGCAAGATCTTCCAGCCGAAGAACAGCCGCGAGTCCGGACCGGAGTTTGGCCCCGCGCCAAGATCAACCGGCGGCGCGCCGGGGCATCGGGGTGGGTGGAAGAAGAGGCCCTGATCCGCGCTCATTGACGAAAATGCATCTGTAGCGTATACGCTACAGATGCCGGTGATCAAGAGAACCGACGAATTCTCGATTTGGCTGAAAAATCTGCGCGATATCCGGGCGCGGGCTAAGATCTTGTCGCGCATCGATCGGCTGGAGCTTGGCAACCCCGGCGACGTTGCGCCAGTCGGTGATGGCGTCAGTGAGATGCGCATTCACTACGGACCAGGCTATCGGGTCTATTTCGTCCGTCGCGGCGACGAACTGATCATCCTGCTCTGCGGTGGCGACAAGAGCTCGCAAAGCGCAGACATCGCCGCTGCCAAGCAGCTCGCGCATCAACTGAAGGAGTGAGCATGGCCACCGTGACCCCATTCGATGCCGCCGACTATCTCGACAATCCAGAGATGATCGCCGCCTATCTAACTGAGGCTTTTGAATCGGAAGACCCGGCCTTGATCGCCAAGGCGATCGGCGCCGTTGCCCGCGCGCAGGGCATGACCGACGTTGCCGAGAAGACCGGCCTGTCGCGCGAGAACCTTTATCGCGCGCTCGGCGGTGATGCCAAACCGGAATTCGCGACGGTGCTGAAGGTGTTGCATGCACTCGGGATCAGTTTGGTGGCGCAGACAAGGGTGGCATGAAATGCGCGAAGATCTTTCTGTGACCGCAGTGCCTTCCTTCCTGCGGAACAACATCAAACGCCACCCTGATAGACTGCAGCCGCTACCGGCTGAGCTTTTTCAAAGGATAGTTGCCTTAACGCACGGCATGACGTTCGATCCCACCGAACCGATCGAGGGGCGACGTCGAGCTTTGAGCGACTAGCGCCCCGCCCTACGAAAGCACTCAGGCCCAAGAGCAATATATTATCTCGACACCTTTCCGAACTACGATCGGAATATCCATGATGTCCGCACTCGCCGTTCCAAGTTTTATTGAGGACATCGTCCAGCGCTTCGATGCCAACGAAGAGCCGTTTGATGAATTCACGATCGGCGGCGAGCTGAAGACCGCGCGTGGCGCTTTGATTGATCCGTCCGAAGCCGAAAATCTTGGTGCCTGGGCGGAAGTACTAGCGTTCGCTTTGGCAACTGGCCAACATGAAAACCCGTGGAATAACTACTTTGGCCCCATGGGGTCGGGCACAAACGCCGACGGCCAAATATTCTATTTCCCGGACATCACAGGGACCCCACCAGATGTTGTAACGCATTGGGCGGCCCGGGCACGATCTCTCAAGCATCCCTTCCTTAAATCGCGCTACGCTGATCTTGCGTGGGAAATGAGCGGCCTTATCGGTAAGCGTAAGCGTGATCCAGAGGACGCCCGGATCGCAATCGATTCCTACCTCAATGCAGTTCCACGCATGGCTGAGGACCACAACCAAGTGATGTTTGCGATCCGGGCACTCGACCTTGCCACTTTGATCGACGACAAGGACCGCACCGATCGGGCGCGCGCTACGCTAATGGATATGCATCGCGCATTGATGAAAACTCACGCTGGTATGTGGTGGTACACTGTTGACCGGCTACTTGAGGACAAAAAGGCAGGTGTCACGGATGCGGAGCGTGATGAACTAGTCGCTGACTTGGAAAGCATTGTCACGAAAGGCTCAAATACCGGAGATCCAACCCACTTCAACCCGCATGAGGTCAAGGATGCTGCCGAGCGTTTGATCTCGTATTACCGCCGCTTGAACAAGTTCGATGATATCAGGCGTCTCCACAAGGCCGTCGGCGATTCATTTGAACACTTCGCGAGTAACGCCGATCCGATGCTCGCGGCGGCATTGCTACAGACGGCCACCGATGAATACCGGGACGCAGGCTTGAAGGACGAGCGCGACCGTACCCGCATCCTTATGCAGCAGAAAATCGGCGCGGCTGGCGAAACTCTTCAATCGGTTGAGCATAAGATCGAGATCACCAAGGACGACATGGACAAGTTCTTGGACCTCGTTGTCGTTGATGACCTTGGCAAAAGCTTTGTGCGTATAACCCGAGAGTTCATGCTGAAACGTGGAGAGCTTGAAAAGGAAGTCCAAAAGACCCTGAAAGAAGCTCCGATTATGGCTCATATCACGCAAATGGTTATGGCCGACGATCACGTTGCCGCAAAGATCGGATCAGTAAGGGAGGATGCGTTCGGTCGCCTTTTCCATCAAGCCAAGTTCTCTTTTCAGTTTGCCACGCCTTGGCTAGCGCAAGCCTTCCGGCGCTTGTTTGAGAGGCACGAAGTAGTGGCCGAGCATTTTTCCGGATGGGCTAACCGTCACGGGTTGTTCGAAGATATGAGTTTATTGGTGGAAGGCGCCCGCGCATGGGAGCGCAACGATCACGTGAAGGCCGCGCATGTGCTTATCCCACAAATTGAGCGCGCGTTGCGGAAGATCGCGGATAGCCTCGGTGTGCCAGTTACCAAGCCTCACCCTAAAGTGTCCGGAACAAGCGTCGCCATCGGACTGGGTGAAATACTCTATAATGACAAGGTTGCAGAGGCCCTTGGGCCCGACGCCACACTACATTTTCAAGCGCTCTATGCCGATCCACGCGGCATGAATCTGCGAAATGAGATCGCGCATGGTTTGATGGATGCGGGTCAATTCTATTGGCACATCGGCAACCTCATTGTTCACTCACTTATGATGCTGGGCTTGTGGAAGGAGTTCGGCGACTTAAGTAAGAAACGGCGAGATTGAGGACGGATCAATAGGTTGAGAGTGGCTCGGAATCCCACCTTGACAAAATTCCCATAAGACTATATACTCTTCCCCGTCCTGCTCATGAGGGGCGCTTCTCGAGGGCGCTTTCGGAGTGGAGCAGGATACGGCGCCTGCGGACGTGCCTCGCAAGCACGGACTCGGGAGGTCCGGGGTCACCGTCCTGGCCCGCTACGGGGCTGCGCCGGAAACGGCTGGACGGGTGCGGGTGAAGGCAGGTGAAAGCCTGTCCGGAACGGAGGACTTTCATTAGTCCTGCCCAGTACCCGGAAGCACGGTCCCTGGAACAGAAATCGCCGTGATGGAGCGCCGCAAGGCGTTGCGCTGTGGATGGAACGGTGTCGCAACCGGACCGGACGCAGCGACTGACTATCAAGGTGCGCCTTGCGGCGCTCCATTCCCCTCAGTTTCGAGGGGAGAACGACAGCTCACCTCGGGGCTTTCGCCCGCGAGAACGATGTCACATGGCTGTTTGACATTCGAATCCGAGAGACACATGCGATGGCGCGTGCGGCCTGTTGAACCGTTTCGCCGCCCCGCCAACCAATCATGATGCGCGGCCATCACGCCGCATCGCGGTGGCAAGTGACAATGACCGAGTGGCAGTTGGCGATGATCGAGATCAGTGCGCTCAAGAAGCGGCTCGATGACGTCACGCGCGATCACGGCAGAACCCGCGACTATCTGATCGGACTGGTGTCGTGCATGGTGGCTGCGCTGGCGGCCGCGTTGTTTGAGCAATACGGCAGGACGGCCAGCAACATCTATACCCAGATCATCGTCTTCGTGATCGGTTTTTTCGTCGTCCGTCGCATCACGCGCTGGACGCTGAAAGGCTGACGCTCACTTCCCCGCCGGCGGCGCGACGTCGGCGACCTGGCCGCTGCGCTTGAGCGCGTCGGCGACGAAACCCGAGGCCTTCATCTCCTCGACGAAGGCGGCAAGATAGGCGACACCAGTCGTGCGCGGCTTGTCGGCGATGCGCGGCATGGCCATCGCCTGCTGGATCTCCTGGAAGTGACCGGACATCACGCGCATCTCCGGATGGTCCTTGGCATAGGCATCGAGCTGCTGGCGCACGCCGGCGGCGGCATCGAGCTTCTCGTCGAGAAACTTCCGGATCATCGCGCTGCCGCCGCCGGCATCGGCGCGCAGCACGGTGGCGTGCTTGATGGTGCGGGTGAGATAGAGGTCGTAGGCCGAGCCGAGGCCGACCGACATCCGTACGCCGTCCTTGTCGACGTCGTCGACACTCTTCAGCGGCGAATGCACGGGGACCATGTAGGTGCCCTCGATGATCACATAGGGCGCGGTGAAGATGATCTCCTGCGCGCGCACCGGCTCGATGGCGATGAAGCCGACATCCCAGGCGCCGGCCTTGGCGCCCTCGAACACCTTGCCTGCCGCCTCATAGGGCACATAGTCCACGGCCACGCCGAGACGCTTGGCCAGTTCGGCAGCGAGATCCGCCGAGACGCCGCGCGGCGCGCCGTCGGGGCCCTTCTGGGCCAAGACGCTGTTGCCGTAATTGATCGCGGCGCGGAGCTTTCCGGTGGGGGCGAGATCGCGCAGCACCTCGGGCGACGGTGCCGGTTGGGCGAAAGCCGGGACTGCAGCAGTCATGAAAAGCACCATCCATCGTAAAATACGCATCATAGGCCTCCCCGATTTCGGCGCGACCATGCCCGCAAACCCGCCGCGCGACAACCGGCGACCGGGCCTCCAATGACAGCGTGATTGGCCCGGCGCGACCAACCTCCGTTCGTCACGCGGACGGGATGGCTGATATGCCCGGCCGGGAATGCCTGTTATCGCACTGCGCGAACGTCTACACTGGTGCCCGTTGGCGCAGTGGGTGGCTTTAAGTGTTCGACGGTTTCTACAAATGCGACTACCGGGCGGGCGACGTGGTCGGCCGCAGCGTCATGTATTGCAAGGACGGCCGCATGCTGGGCGGCAACACCGCCTTCGCCCATATCGGCACCTATGAGGAAGCCGACGACGGCATCCATGCGGTGATCCACGGCCAGCGCCATCATGTGGGCTCGCAGTTTCGCACGCTCTATGGCGACGACGACGGCTCGATCCGCGTGCGTGGCATCCACGACGGCAAGAACTACAGGTTCACGGGCGGCGACGCGCAGGGCAAGGGGCCGGCCTTCGAATCCGTGATGACGCGGCTCGACGAAGAGGACTTCCCGGACACCGGCACGGTGGGCGATGGCGGCATCGCCAACGGACTGTATTCGCTGCACATGAAAACCCTCGACGGCGTCGAGGACGGGCTGACCGGCGTGATGCTGCTGTTCGACGGCCGCATTCTCGGCGGCGACGCCCGCTTCTATTATCTCGGCGCCTATGGTTCGGCCGGCGGCCGCTGGAAGGGCGAGATCGTCAATCAGGAACACACGCCCGCAGCCGGCGGGAGTTCGCTTTTCGCCGGCTATGAAGTGGGCATCGGCTTTTCCGGCAGTTGCAGCGACGGCTGCGCGGCCTTCGAAGCCACCGCCCTCGCCGGCAAACGCAGCCTGCGCCTCAAGGCCGAGCTGTCGCTGCTGCACAAGGCCTGATAGTTACGCGCGCGCCAGCACCTTACGTTCGACGGGATGAATGTCGATGGCGCGCAAGCGGCCCATCCGCAGCACGTCGATCTCGACCGTCCGATCGATACGGTCGCGATCAAGAATACGAATGAGATCATCGACGCCGTTCACCGGCACGTGATCGAGACTGACGACGACATCGCCAGGCAACAGACCAGCCTTGAACGCCGGACCGTCGGGATCGATCTGGTCGAGCAGCGCGCCCATGGTGTTCTCGATGCCGGCGAGCACCGCATGGCGGCGCGGGATCGGCGCGGTCTGGCCGGACACGCCGATGAAGGCGCGGCGGACATAGCCGTGACGGATAATCTCCGACAGCACGAATTGCGCGGTGTTGCTGGCGACCGCAAAGCAGATGCCCTGCGCGCCTTGGATGATGGCGGTGTTGATGCCGATCACCTCGCCGCGCGACGACACCAGCGCGCCGCCGGAATTGCCGGGATTGAGCGCGGCATCTGTCTGGATCACGTCCTCGATGTTGCGCCCGCTCACCGAGCGGATCGAGCGGCCGAGTGCCGAGACGACACCGGCAGTGACCGTGGATTCGAAGCCGAGCGGATTGCCGATAGCGACCACGAGCTGGCCGCGCTTCAGATTCTTGGAATTGCCGAGACCCGCATAGCGCAGGTCGCGCGCATTATCGGCCCGCAGCAAAGCGAGATCGGTATCGGGATCGGCGCCGAGCACGCGAGCATCGGTGACGACGCCTTCGGTGTCGCGCAGGCGAATATGCCTGGAATCGCCGACGACATGACTGTTGGTCAGGACAAGGCCGTCCGGCGAGATGACGATGCCGGAGCCCAGCCCACCGCGGTCGCGGGCATTTGGCGTCCTCGCGCCGGTCTCGACGCGCACGACCGCAGGACCGACGCGTTCGGTGACATCGATGACAGCGTTCGAATAGGCATCGAGCAGCGCAGCATCGTTCGGCACTGCGGCAACGGCGGGTGTCGCGGAATCGTCATTTAAGGGATGTGCGGTGATATCAAGCATGGCGATGCTTCCTTTGAGATTTAAATGGCCCCGGCGCGCACCACTGCAAGTGCAGCATGCACGGGAGACATGGCCGGGCTGCGCCGCGCTTTAACCTCAGGTCTGTTCAAAGCGTGACTTTACGCCGCAGCTCAGCGCACCTATGTTTTGCGCGCGGCTGTCGATGGTGATGAGCGCTTTCAAGGGACGAAACCACGATGGCCAAGCAACCCTGGTATCGCATTCTCTATATCCAGGTGCTGATCGCGATCGCGATCGGCGTCACCGTCGGCTACTTCTATCCGGATGCGGGCAAGGCCCTGAAGCCGCTCGGCGACGGCTTCATCGCGCTGATCAAGATGATGATCGCGCCGGCGATCTTCTGCACCGTGGTGCACGGCATCGCCTCCATCGGCGACATGAGCAAGGTCGGCCGCATCGGCGGCAAGACGCTGCTGTATTTCGAGACGGTCTCCACCCTGGCGCTACTGATCGGCCTCCTGGTCGGCCACTTCCTGCAGCCCGGCGCCGGCTTCAATATCGATCCCTCCACATTGGACGCGAAATCCGTCGCCAGCTATGTCAGCCGCGCCAAGGAGGAAAGCTTCGTCACCCATCTGATGGGAATCATTCCGACGTCCTATTTCGACTCGCTGGCCAAAGGCGATCTGCTGCAGGTGCTGCTGGTGGCGATCCTGTCCGGCTTCGCGATCTCGCATATGGGCAAGCCCGGCGAAAAGATCGCCGAAGGCGTTGATCTCGCCGGCAAGATGTTCTTCCGCATCATCGGCATGATCGTGCAGCTCGCGCCCATCGGCGCCTTTGGCGCGATGGCTTTCACCATTGGCTCGTTCGGCCTCGGCGCCCTCGTCAATCTCGGCTATCTGATCTTCACCTTCTATCTGGCGTCGCTGCTGTTCGTGCTGCTGGTGCTCGGCGGTATCGCGCGTGCCTTCGGCTTCTCGATCCTGCGTTTCATCGGCTATATCAAGGACGAGCTGCTGATCGTGCTCGGCACCTCGTCGTCCGAGACCGTGCTGCCGCGCATGATCACCAAGATGGAAGCGCTCGGCGCATCGAAGCCCGTGGTCGGCCTCGTGATCCCGACCGGCTACAGCTTCAATCTCGACGGCACCAATATCTACATGACGCTCGCTACGCTGTTTCTGGCGCAGGCCACCAACACGCATCTCACCTTCGGCCAGATGGCTGCAGTGCTCGGCGTGGCGATGCTGACATCGAAGGGTGCATCGGGCGTCACCGGCGCGGGCTTCGTGACGCTGGCCGCGACGCTGTCGATCATCCCCGATATTCCGATCACCGCACTGGCCATCATCGTCGGCATCGACAAGTTCATGAGCGAATGCCGTGCGCTCACCAATCTGATCGGCAACGGCGTCGCCACCATCGTCATCAGCCGCTGGGAAGGCGAACTCGATCGCCATCAGCTCCACGAGGCGCTGCTGCATCCGATCGATTTCGGCGAAGAGATGGAACGCCGCCCGCTGGGAGGAGAACTGCCGGAGAAATCGGCCGCCTGATCGCTCTATTTAGGGCACGCGATCCGGCATCAGCATCGCCACCGCCTCTGCGCTGGCGTCCGCACCTGACAGCAGCAGATACTGCCCGTTCTTTAACGTCGCGGCGCTCGCCACGACAACGGCGCGCTTCGGGCAGATGCCAAGGCAGCTCGTCAGCACCACGCGTGGACTTTTCACGTCCTGCTTCGCGCCGCGGCGTTTCAAGTCCGACTTGAGCGATTTGCGCAGCGCCTTGCCGTCATCAATGCGGCCAAGGCATTTCTTGCAGACAAGAACGGGTGACGCGCGGCGCAAGCGGGCGGTGACGACGGGTTTATTGGCCATTCCTCTTATATAGAAACCGCCCGCTGCATTGCGATCACCCCGACCGGCGGTTGCTCGTGTTCTGCGTGAGATTGCCGTGCGCCGCCTGCTCACGAATATTGTGCTTCTCGTCGTCGCGATGACCCTTGGTGTTATCGAGCGTCACCTTCGGCGCGCTGCCAGGTCCCTTGTCGCTGCAGTTATCTTCGGGAACGGGCTGGATGTGCTTGGTCATCGGGAATCTCCCTTGCAGATCGGGAGAAAACGCAGCCGCCCAAGCAGCGTTCCTTTCCCGGGCTCCGGCACATGAAATCGCCGCCCGCCGTTGAACCTTCTGGCGCCATTGTTTGACGCATAAAACATTGAGTGGGGGCGCTGCATGAAAATCGCGTTGCTGATCTTGCTGGGTTTGGTTCTGGGGTTGCTCGGTGGAGCGGCCGTGGGGATCGGCGCCGGCGTTGCCTGGGTCGAATTGTTCAAGACCAGCAATTTCGAGGGCTATAGCGCCATGCTTGTGTTTTTCACCTTCATGCCCATTGGCGCACTCCTCGGCGCCGTCGGCGGGGCCCTCCTGTTCGGCGTCATGGCTGCCCGCAATGGCGATGTCGCCATGGAACCGCTCCCCGTGCAGGACCACGAGCAGACATACCGGTAAGGTTATGCCGACGCCGCAATGCAGCTTAACGTTTTGGTGAGCAGCTCCTCACCACGAACATTTGTGCATTGCAAAATAAACCGTTGAATTTTAGCGAAATTATATTACTTCAGCTATCAAGCAATTTGTGCAGACCGCCCGGGCAACGTTGCCCCGGCGCGCAAGTGTTTCAACCATTTTCAGGACTATCCCAATGACAGAGCATAGCCTCTGGCGTTTCTCGCGCGCGTTGCATCGCGCCATCAACGAACGCCAGCTCGACCACCTCACTGACATCATCGACGACAATATCGAGTGGGCGGTCTACGGGCCGATTGATATGTTTCCGTTTCTCGGCGCACGCCACGGCAAGGCTGCCGTGCTCGATGTCTGCAAGCAGATCGCCGACAATGTGCGGGTGCATCGCTTCGAGCGTGAGTCGATGATCCTTGGTGATGAATCTGGCTCTGCAATGATGCGCTTCTCGCTGACCGCACTGGATTCGAACCGTCCCATCAGCCTGCGGCTGGCGCAATTCGCGCAGTTCAAGGCCGGGCGTCTGACCAGCATGCGCGTGGTCGTCGATACGTTCGACCTGGTCGAACAGGCATTGGGCCGGCCTATCCATCTGCCGAAGATCGCCTGAGCGGCACGGCGATTGCCAATCGCCACGTCCATCCCCAGCGAAATGTTGCGACGCCACAATTCCGCCGGGTCTGATGGTATTATGTGCCAATCGATCCGCGATCTTGCTGGGCAGTGGCACGATGGCTTCAATCAAACCGACATATTGGGCGCTCATCGCAGCACTCGGCGGAACCGCGTTTGCCTTTCCGGTTCACGCGCAGAATCCGTGGCGCGGTCTCGTCGATGTTGCGCCGCCTCCCGGTGAAATAGAGCAGGTCGACACGGCAGCCACTCCTCCTGCCGACGCCCCGGAACCCGACTGGAGCCTCTTGAATACCGACGATTCGCCGACGGCGAAGGCATCGCTCCGCGAGAAGCGCTCGTCGCTGATCGTCGGCAGCCCGTCGTCCAGCTGGACTTCCAACGACAGCAACGGCACCTCCGCGCTCTCGGTCAAGCAGTCGGTTACGCCGTTCTGGGATACCCGCGTCGGCGCCGACATCAATGTCGCGCGGCAAAACGCGCCGCGCAGCGCAGCCGATGCCTACCGCAACCAATTCGGCGACGGCACGGCGCAGGCCCAATCGGGCGGCGCAGCCTGGGCGGCCGCGACTGCTCCCGGCGTGGGCTCAATCTGGGACAAGACGGCGATCGAAGCGCGCGTCGATCCGGGCGCGGATCAAACCAAACTGGGCACTTCGCTCAGCAAGTCGGTACCCATTGCCGGCGATCAGTATTCGCTGACGCTGCAGAGCGGCTACAACGTGATCCAGCAAGGCAGCATTCCAGCCATTGGCTACAACGGGCGCCCGACGCGCAGCTATGAGACCGATCAGCTCGCGCGCTTCAACATTACCGATACCGGCACCAGCTTCATCGCCGGGCAATCGCTCGCCACCACCGATGACAAATGGCTGCGCAAGTTCGGCGCCGAGCAGAAGCTGTTTGGCGGCGTCAACGTCTCCGGATCGATCAGCGAGACCGTTCAGGGCGTGACCAACAAGACGTTCTCGGCCGGCTTCAAGCATAGTTGGTGAATTAAGTTTTAATACACTTTGCCAGAGGATTGCCGGCAAAGATCGGCGCCCTGCCGCATATTCGCCGCTATCTCGTCAAAATCCACTGCGCAGATGTACACGTAAATTTGTCATGCGGGGGACCGCGCTCGCTCATTGTGAAGTCCGCTTCACACAAACAAGGAAGAGCTGATGAGTGCCATTCGTTCAGAACAGACAGAAGCCAAAGATGACGACAGCAACCTCGCCGCTGTGTCTGAAGTCGAAGCGGGTATCCGCGACTTCGTGCGCAACGATATCGCTTACCTCCGTCGTCCGGTGCCTGGCATGGTGAACAACAGCAGTGAAACCACCACCGGCACCGAAGCGCCGCTGGAAGCGACGACCGAAGCGACTGTGAACAGCGTCAATTCGCTGATCCAGCGCGTCGCCGGCACCTCGCTCGGCGAGATCGAGAAGCTGGTTTCCGAACTCGAGAGCCTCCGCGACCTGCTCCACGCCGAAGGCCAGCGCGTTCAGCGCGAGATCTCGGGCTACGCCCAGCTCAGCCAGGCCGCGATGAAGTCGACCCGCCTGATCGCCGACAACGTCGCGCAGTGGAAGCGCACCGCTGACGGCCTGCGTCACGACTGATCGGCACTAGACCACCCGAATCAGAAGCCGCCGCCCGAAAGGGCGGCGGCTTTTTCATGAGCTCGTTCAATTGAACTTTATTCGTTTTGTTCCCGACCAACGGTTACGCAGCACCTGCGAACTGCTTTTGGGGGAATCGATCCGTGGAGACCATTCGGCCGAACAACACCGATCCCATTCCGGCGCGCAGCAACGCGCCCAGGATGGGGACCATTATCTTGCGCTTTGTCGGATTGCTGTTGGTGGCCGTGGCATTGCTCGCCTGGGCCTGGAGTCGCTGAGGTCGCCATCATCGACCCCACTCACGAAAAAACCCGCGCAGTTCGGCGCGGGTCTGGTTAGCAACTCGTAAAAATTACTCGCTAACGACCGCGCTGCTCTCGAGCGTATAGGCGCCATCGGCATAACCCTTGACCACCATGCACGTGGCCAGCATCACCGCAAGCGTCACGCTCGCAAAGATGAAGCCCACAAATTTCAATCCGGTGCGGTCAGCCATTGTCGTCCCCAAAATCGTCCTGCGAAGTGTCGTCTCGGTCGTCATACCTGTAAGTCGCAGATCACGCTCACAAGGTTCAGAACCCCTTAACAGAGCTAGGGTTCCATCGATAAAGTTTGAAATGGTTAAGCCGCGTCGCCCCGTTGCGGCAGGAAGACCGAACCAAGGAAGCTGTAGACCTCCTCGCCGCGCTGATTAACGGCAACGTTCTTCGACTGCAAGATGCCCCAGCCCGGACGCGTCGCGGTCGCGCGCACGGAAACAACCTCGCTGCTATAGGTCAGGGTATCGCCGGCGAGAACAGGCCGGGTCCAGCGCAAATCACGAAAACCGGGAGATGGACCGCCGACTGGAGGCTCTTCGCCACGCGCCTCTGCCTCCGCCTTTGCGCGCTGGCCATCGGCGACCAGCAACTTCATGCACACCGACGCCACGTGCCAGCCCGACGCAGCGAGACCACCGAATAGCGATTTGCGGCCGGCCTCTTCATCGAGATGGAACGGTTGCGGATCGAATTGCCTGGCAAACGCCTTGATCGACTCCGCCGTGAACGTGAACGAGCCGAGCTCGCGGCGCATACCGATTTGGATGTCTTCCAGATAGCGCATGCTGCGACCCTAGTTCCCGGAGGCGAGTTCACGCACCCCGATCATGATCGGGGTGATCATCTCGGAAATCGTCTGCCCCTTGGCATTGCGTGTGCTGAACTTGAATTTGACGATGCCCAAGGTCGGCCGGCTTTGCGATGCGCGCGCCTCGACCACTTCGACATCCAGCGTCAGATCGTCGCCGGGGCGAAACGGCGCGAGCCATCGCATCTGATCCACGCCCGGCGAGCCCATCGATGCGGTCTTGTGCAGAAATCCGTCATAGATCATCCGCATCATCAGCGAGCACATGTGCCAGCCGGAGCCGGAAAGTCCTTTGAGCATCGATGCGCTTGCGGCAACTTCATCGAGATGCATCGGCTGCGGATCGTATTCTTTCGCATAGGCGATAATCTCGTCGCGCGTAATATGGCGCGGCCCGAAGGTCCCGAAGTGGCCGGGCTTAAAATCTTCAAATGTCAGGGTCATAATGGGGAATGCCGTCGAGGAAGCCTGATTGTGGCCGTTATTTGCAGCAATCTCAACCCGGTCGCTTGCATGGCTTTCCCGCGATCCTGCCCGTCAATGTGGTCGGGCCGGGATATTTGAAGCCGTTTCTCAATGCAATTGAATTTGTCACTCATCTACACGGCGGGGGATTTCACCGATGTTCGAATTTCGCGATCTGTTTCAGTGGGACCGTTTCATCACACCCACAATCATCAAGACGTTCTACTGGCTGGTGATCGCACTGATCATTCTGTTCGGCATTTCCGGGATCTTTTCGGGTCTCGCCGCAATGGCCATCAGCCCGTTCGGCGGTTTCGTCCTCGTGATGTCGAGCCTCGCCAGCGTGATCGTCGGCATCATCTTCGCGCGCATTGCGGCTGAGTTCGTTCTGATCGTGTTCCGCATCAACGAACACCTCGGCGCGCTACGGGATCAGGGGCAAAACCTCGGGCAGGATCACGGCCACGGCCAGCAGTACTGAGAACTACCGCGCTCTCAACCGTCATTGCGAGGAGCCCTTGCGACGAAGCAATCCAGTCTTCGCTTGTGGCTCCTGGATTGCCGCGTCGCTTCGCTCCTCGCAATGACGGGGAGAGGATTGAGAATATCTTACGTGTTGAACCGGAAATGCAGCACGTCGCCGTCAGCGACGACATATTCCTTGCCTTCCAGCCGCAGCTTGCCGCCATCGCGCGCGCCGGCTTCGCCGCCGAGCCTGACATAGTCTTCATAGCCGATGGTTTCCGCGCGGATGAAGCCCTTCTCGAAATCCGTGTGGATCACGGCTGCAGCTTGCGGTGCCTTGGTGCCCTGGGTGATGGTCCAGGCACGAGCTTCCTTGGGGCCGACGGTGAAGTAGGTGATGAGGTGCAGCAGCGAATAGCCTGCACGGATCAGGCGATCGAGGCCCGCTTCTTCAAGCCCGAGCGTATCGAGGAATTCCGCACGTTCGGCACGTGACAGCGTCGCGATTTCGGATTCGATCTTGGCCGAGATGGCGACCGCAACAGCGCCCTCCTTCTCAGCATGTTCTGCAACCCGCTTCGAGTATTCGTTGCCTTCGCCCGCCGCGCCTTCTTCGACGTTGCAGACATAGAGAACAGGCTTGGAGGTCAGCAGGCCGAGCATTCCGAAAGCGCGCTCTTCCTCGGGCTTGCGCTCGAGAAAACGCGTCGGCTTGCCGTCGCGCAGCAACACCAAAGCGCGCTGGACCAGATCGAGCTGTTCCTTGGCGTCCTTGTCGTTGCCCTTGGCCTTCTTGGTCAGGTTATCGATGCGCTTCTCGCAGGAATCCAGATCCGCGAGCATCAGCTCGGTCTCGATGATCTCGATGTCGGCGAGCGGATCGATCTTGCCTTCGACATGGGTGATGTCGTCATCGATGAAGCAACGCACCACATGCGCGACGGCATCGACTTCGCGGATCGTGGCGAGGAACTGGTTGCCAAGGCCTTCGCCCTTCGACGCGCCTTTCACCAGGCCCGCAATGTCCACGAAGGTCAGGCGCGTCGGGATGATCTGCTGCGACTTGCCGATCTCGGACAATTTGTCGAGCCGCTTGTCCGGCACCGCGACTTCACCGACATTCGGCTCGATGGTGCAGAACGGATAGTTCGCAGCCTGCGCCGCGGCAGTTTCGGTGAGCGCATTGAACAGCGTCGATTTGCCGACATTCGGCAGTCCGACGATCCCGCATTTGAATCCCATGACCCTGTCCTAATTCTTCGACGGCTTCTCAGCGGAGCCGTTGTCGTCCTTCGACGTGAAACCCTTGGCCTGCATCGTCAGATGCACCTTGTTCTGAAACGACGAGTCCTGACCACCGACCAGCAGGCCGACATGGTCCGACACCGCATCGTTGAACGCTTCGAGCTGAGGCCGTTCGGCCTTGGCGAAATCGCTCAGCACGTGATTATGGACCAGCTCCTTGGCACCGGGATGTCCGATGCCGAGGCGAACGCGCCGATAGTCGTTGCCTATATGCGCGGAGATCGAGCGTAGACCGTTATGTCCGGCAATGCCGCCGCCGACCTTCACGCGCACCTTGGCGAATGGCAGTTCGAGCTCGTCGTGAAACGCGGCGATGTCGCCGAGTGAAATCTTCAAATAGGCGGACGCTTCCTGCACCGAGCGGCCGGACTCGTTCATGAAGGTCATGGGCTTCAGCAGGATGACGCGCTCACCAGACAGCGTGCCTTCCGAGGTCTCGCCCTGAAAGCGACGGCGCCACGGTCCAAAACCGTGGCGCCGCGCGATATCATCGAGAACCATGAACCCGATATTGTGCCGGTTGCCCTGGTATTTGGCACCAGGGTTTCCGAGTCCAACAAAGAGAAGCATGACGCGGAGCTCCGCGCCGGGTTACTTCTTCTTCGCCGGAGCGGCGGCAGCGGCCGGAGCCTTTGCACCAGCGGCGGGGGCCTTGGCGCCGGCAGCCGGAGCCTTGGCACCAGCAGCCGCGGGAGCCGCAGCAGCAGCCGCAGGGGTCGCAGCTTCTTCACCGTAGCCCGACGGCGGCACGATGGTGACCAGCGTCAGGTCGGCATCGCGCGCCAGCGTCTTCACGCCCTTCGGCAGAACAACGTCGGTGATGTGCAGCGACGTGCCGATATCGAGCTGGCCGACATCAACTTCGAGGAACTGCGGAATGCTCTCGGCTTCGGCTTCCAGTTCGATCGTGTGGGTCACGATGTTGATGGTGCCGCCACGCTTCACGCCCGGAGCGCCTTCAGCGCCCTTGATGTGTAGCGGAACGCTGACGCGGATGGTCGCGCCTTCGCCGAGGCGGAGGAAGTCGACGTGGAGCGGGAAGTCCTTGACCGGGTCGAGGTGGAAGTCGCGCGGAATCACGCGGTGCTTCTTGCCCTCGAGCTCGATGTCGTAAATCGTGGTGAGGAACCGGCCTGCCAGAATGCGCTGACGCAGTTCGGCATCATTCACCGAAATCGCCACCGGGGGCTTGTTGTCACCATAGATCACTCCGGGCACTCGGCCGGCGCGACGCTCTGCCCGTGCGGCCCCCTTGCCGCCGACCGGACGTGAGGTCGCCTTCAATTCCTTGACGGTCGCCATCGTTTAAGTCCTTGTTTTCTAAAAGTTAAAGGCCGCAATGCGGCCCGTTTTCACGCTGCAGCAAGCCTCCAGGGGTGCGGGGGCTGCGGACGTGGGCGGCTTCTACCGCCGAAACGCCAAAAAGACAAGGAAATGACAGGCTTTTTCTTCGTCTGCGGAGCCCTTCCAGGGGCCTATTTTAGCCATTTGTGAACAGGCAGCCGATGTCCGGCGCGCAGTGCAGGCCACCGGCAGGGCTTCCGCTCAGCCGCCGAGCTTGGCTTCCAGCGCTGCGATCCGGGCCTTCAGCGCCTCGTTCTCCTCGCGGGCGAGCCGGGCCATGTCCTTGACCGCCTCGAACTCCTCACGCTTCACGATATCGAGGTCGCGCAGGATCTTCTCAGCCTGGTTGCGCACAACCGTATCGACCTCGCGCTTGACGCCCTGGGCCGCGCCGGCGGCATCGTTCATCAGGCGGCCGATCTCGTCGAAGAACCGATTGTTGGTCTGGGTCATGGCAAGAACTCCGGTCGGATGAACAAACACGCGGGATTAAGTTGTAGATCGACAATGGCGATCCCGGCCGCGCAGTTCAAGTATCGCCTGCTTTTGGCGTTCACAACTGCAGAAGTCCCTTAATTCGTCACATGCCAATGCTTTACTGGCGCCATCGGGAGCCGTAAGCCCACCACATGCCATTCCTGACCATCGCCTTCCCCGTTTTCGATCCGGTCGCCATCGCGCTCGGCCCCATCGTCATTCGCTGGTACGCGCTGGCCTATATCGGCGGCATCGTGCTCGGCTGGATCTATGCCCGCGCGCTGATCAAGAGCACGAAACTGTGGGGCGGGCCCTCACCGATCTCCCTGCTGGATTTCGACGACTTCATCCTCTGGGTGACCATCGGCATCATTGTCGGCGGCCGCACCGGCTATGTGCTGTTCTACAATCTCGATTTCTTCATTGCCCACCCCGCCGAGATCTTCGAGCTATGGAAGGGCGGCATGTCGTTCCATGGCGGTTTCATGGGCTGCGTCTTTGCCGTGCTTCTGTTCTGCTGGAAGCGTGGCCTGTCGGTCCTGTCGCTCGGCGACATCACCTGCGCGGTCGGCCCGATCGGCCTCTTGCTCGGGCGCCTCGCCAATTTCATCAACAGTGAATTGTGGGGCCGCCACGCCGACGCCAGCGTGCCCTGGGCGATGGTGTTTCCCAATGGCGGGCCGCTACCGCGCCATCCCAGCCAGCTCTATGAAGCCGGGCTCGAGGGCATCGTACTGTTTCTGATTCTGGCCCTGATGATCCGGGCCGGTGCGTTGAAGCGGCCTGGCCTGATCCTCGGCGCCTTCATCTTTTTTTATGCGCTGGCGCGTATTACGGGAGAATTCTTCCGCGAGCCGGACCCACAACTCGGATTTCTGTGGGGTGGGCTCACCATGGGCATGCTGCTCTCCGTGCCGATGATATTTGTGGGACTCGTTTTGATGGTGCGCGCCTGGCGAAAGCCGCAGGCATCGCTCGAATTGAGCCCAGGCAAGAAGGCCTGATGTGACCGACCAATCGCTGCTGCAGGATGAAATCAAGCGCCTGATCAAGTCCACCGGACCGATGCCGGTGTGGCGCTACATGCAGCTGTGCCTCACCCATCCGCAACACGGCTACTACATTTCCCGCGATCCGCTCGGTCGCGAGGGTGACTTCACCACGTCGCCCGAAGTCAGCCAGATGTTCGGCGAGCTGCTCGGCCTGTGGTCGGCTTCGGTCTGGCGCGCGATCGGCGCGCCGCCCTTCGTGCACCTGATCGAACTGGGCCCCGGCCGCGGCACCATGATGGCCGACGCGCTCCGCGCCCTACGCGTGCTGCCGCCGCTGTATCAGGCGCTCAACGTGCATCTGGTCGAAATCAATCCGGTGCTGCGCGAGAAGCAGAAGGCAACGCTGTCCGGCACCCGCAACATCACCTGGCACGACAGTATCGAAACCGTCCCCGCGGGTCCGTCGATCATCCTTGCCAATGAATATTTCGACGTCCTGCCGATCCATCAGGCCGTGAAGCGCGAAGGCGGCTGGCACGAGCGCATGGTGGATATCGACAGCAACGGCCAGCTGATGTTCAGTGCGTCAACCGATCCGCTACCGCGCTTCGACGTGCTGCTGCCACCACTGGTGCGCGCAGCCCCTGTCGGCGCGGTGTTCGAATGGCGCCCCGATACCGAGATGATGAAGATCGCCAGCCGCGTGCGCGACGAAGGAGGCGCGGCTCTGATCATCGATTACGGCCATGTCCGTAGCGATGCCGGCGACACCCTGCAGGCTATCGCACAGCATAGCTATGCTGATCCGCTGAAGAATCCCGGCATGGCCGACATCACCGCGCATGTGGATTTCCAGGCGCTCGGCCGCGCGGCGGAGGATGTCGGCGCACGCGTGCACGGGCCGGTGACGCAGGGCGAATTCCTCAAGCGCCTCGGCATCGAGACGCGCGCACTGACCTTGATGGCCAAGGCCACGCCGGAAGTTTCCGAAACCGTCTCGGGCGCACTGAAACGCCTAATCGACAGTGGTCGCGGCGGCATGGGCTCGATGTTCAAGGTGGTCGGCATCTCCGATCCCAATATCGACACGCTGGTGGCGCTGAGCGACGACACCGGCATCGAGGCCCAGACATCATGACTTTCACATCGCCTTTGCTGTCAGCCATTCCCGGCCTGCGCCACGCGTTCTTCACGCGCGACGGCGGCGTCTCCGAAGGCATCTATGCCGGCCTCAATGGCGGGCTCGGATCGAACGACGATCCCGCGCATGTGGCGGAGAACCGCAGGCGCATGGCGGCGGAGATGGGCGTCGATCCCCTGCACTTCCTCACCGCCTATCAGGTCCATTCGCCCGATGTCGCCGTCGCCACGGCACCGTGGAATGGAGATTCACGGCCGCGCGTCGATGCCATGGTGACGAAGGTCGAGGGCCTGGCGCTCGGCGTCACGACGGCCGATTGCGGACCGGTGCTGTTTGCCGATCCCAAGGCCCGCGTCATCGGTGCCGCCCATGCCGGCTGGAAGGGCGCCTTCACCGGCGTGCTCGAGGCCACCATCGCGGAGATGGAAAAACTCGGCGCGGATCGTTCCGACATTGTGGTCGCGATTGGTCCGCTGATCCGCCAGCCAAGCTATGAGGTCGGGGCCGAATTCGTCGAGCGTTTCACGCAGGCCGATGCCGGTTTTGCGCGGTTCTTCATTCCCTCGACCCGCGCCGGTCATGCCATGTTCGATCTCGGCGGCTCCATCCGGATGCGGCTGGAGCGCGCCGGCATTGCCATTATCGATGACACCGGTATCGACACCTATCCCGACAAGAACCTGTTCAGCTATCGCCGGTCGGTGCATCGGAAAGAGCCAGATTACGGACGCCAGATCCACGCCATCGTGCTTGAGCGGTAACTCGCGCGTTGACGCGCCGTTATCCTTAACGCGGCCGAACTGCCTCAAACTGAACGCGAATTGTCGGAGAGCGGTGACCGTTTCGGTCACCCTGGAAAGACCTGTGGCCGCGCTGCCCTAGACCTTAACGCATTTTAACGATATCGCTCGACCTGTCCGGCGCCGCTTGCGGCAAACGGACGGAAGTCGGGACGCCCTATGCGATTTTCTGCCCTTACGACCGATCGAGCCAGACCGCGGCTAATCCAGGCCGCGCTGTCGCTGACCGTAGCGTTTGGGCTTGCCGGCTGCGCCAATGTCCCCAATTCCGGCGGCGCCATGAATGCGCAGGCCAGCCTTTCCACCGCCTCCGGCCCGACGATCGCGTTCGAATCCATCGACGGGCCGCCGCCGCAGGTCTTCGACCGCATGGTCAACCTTCTGGATAGTGAAGCGCGCCTGCGCAACCTTGCGGTTGTATCGCGCAAGGACAGCGCGGCTTTTCGGGTCCGCAGCTACCTCTCGGCCCAGGTTCGCGGCGGCCAGACCTCGATCGCCTGGGTGTGGGATGTCTATGACCGCGACCAGAACCGTGCTCTGCGCCTGAGCGGCGAGGAACAGGCCGGCAAAGGCGGCCGCGACGCCTGGGCTACCGCCGACGACCTTGTCTTGCGGCGGATCGCGCAAGCGGGGCTCACCGGCCTCAATGGCATGATCAACGGCACCACGCCCGGCGAGCAGCCGCCTGCGCCAAGTGGCAACGGACCCGCCATCGCCAGTACCGATGAATTGCCCGTGCAGGCCACCGCATTTGCCGAGACGCGCTGACTTCAGTTCACGTTAAGCAGAGGCCCGTTTTTACGCAGGAAAACAGCGGCCCACGGGTTGCCAGCGGACGGCCGACCTTGATATCACCTCGCTCAGCTAGACGAGTTCTTGTGGGTAATCCGATATGCTGAACGTTGTATCCACCAAGCCGCGGGGAGACGCGTCGATGTCGGCCAAGAACGGTTCGATCAAACTGGTCGCCGGTAATTCCAATCCTGTCCTCGCGCAGGAAATTGCGACCTCGCTGAATATCCCGCTGACCAAGGCCAGCGTCCGGCGCTTCGCCGATATGGAAATCTTCGTCGAGATCCAGGAAAACGTCCGCGGCTCCGACGTCTTCATTCTTCAATCCACGTCGTTCCCGACCAACGACCATCTGATGGAATTACTGATTATCACCGATGCGCTGCGCCGCGCTTCCGCGCGCCGCATCACCGCGGTGATCCCCTATTTCGGCTATGCTCGCCAGGACCGCAAGGCCGGTGGCCGCACCCCGATCTCGGCCAAGCTGGTCGCCAACATGATCACCCATGCCGGCGCCGACCGCGTCATGACGCTCGACCTGCATGCCGGCCAGATCCAGGGCTTCTTCGATATCCCGACCGACAACCTCTATGCCGCGCCGTTGATGGTGCGCGACATCAAGGAGAAGTTCGATCTCGCCAATGTGATGGTGGTTTCGCCCGACGTCGGCGGCGTCGCCCGTGCCCGCGGCCTTGCCAAACGCATCAACGCGCCGCTCGCCATCGTCGACAAACGCCGCGAACGCCCCGGTGAATCCGAAGTGATGAACGTGATCGGCGACGTCGCCGGCTACACCTGCATCCTGATCGACGACATCGTCGACTCCGGCGGCACGCTGGTGAACGCCGCCGATGCGCTACTCAAATACGGTGCCAAGGACGTCTCCGCCTATCTCACCCATGGCGTCTTGAGCGGCGGCGCCGCCGCGCGCATCGCCAATTCCAAGCTCAAGGAATTGGTGATCACGGACTCGATCCAGCCCACGGAAGCCGTGAGCAAGTCACCGAACATCCGCGTGCTCTCGGTTGCCTCGCTGATCGCCGAAGCGATCGGCCGCACCGCATCGGAAGAGTCGGTATCGAGCCTGTTCGACTAAGGCTCGCGCCTCTACACGATCCCGGCCGCGACCTGACCGCGCAGACGCTCCAGACTGAGCAGCGTCTCGGCGCAGGCTGCCGCGACCTTGAGGCCGCTCTCCGCAAAGTGCTTGCGGAAAAATGCTGCCCGCTCTTCAGTCTCGTGAAAATCCTCCGGCGCCGTCACGGCCGAGAACACTGGGATCTCGGTGCGTAGCTGCACTTCCATCAGCGCACGGATGACCGTGTCAGCCACGAAGCCGCGGGTGCCGCTGTCGATCACGAGGCCGGCCGCGACGATGGCCGTGTAGCGCCGCGTCTTGGCAAGAACCTGCACATGCAGGGGGATCTCGAACGAGCCGGGCACTTCAAACAGATCGACCTGCGACGAGCTGATATGGCGCACCTCGATCTCACTGAGAAACGACTCCCAACAGGGCGCAACAATGTCGCGATGCCAGGATGACTGCACGAAGGCGACGCGCTGCGGCTTGGCGAAGCGCGGATGCTGGACTGCGGATGACTCGGAGGTGGTGTCGTTCATGGCCTGATACTTTCGTTACGGCCAAACTATGCCGAAACCGGACCAGCCCAGCAAGGCCGTCCACAGGCTGTATCGGGGCCCAACAGGACTCCTGCGAGGCCGGGAAAGCTTGCGGGCCGCACGAAGAATCAATAGTTACCACCCCAACCGGACTCGCGGCGCGCGAGGGCGCACCGCACAGACTCGCAATCCGGGAATCCGATTCCGGTTTGTTCTCATTGCGGCGAGATGACCTGTGGATGAGGGCCGGTTTGTCTGTGGATGGATTCGTGGTGCCGTTGCGCGGATTCAGCAAATCACATCACTTCAAACTCGCAAGGTCTGGACGAATAGAACTTGCAGCCTGCAGCGACGCTCCGACATTTTCGCGTACCGGCCAGCTGTTTGCATCATCACATTTCAAGAGCAAGGTCGCGACGGCATGTCACTTCTCGAAGGTACTATCGATTCACGGCTCAACCCGCTCGCCGTTGTCGAGGATATTGCCGCCGATCATAACTGGGCGTTCGAGCGCTCCGGCGAAGACGAAGTCACAATTGTTTCCAAAGGTGACTGGATCGATTACCAGCTCTCCTTCACCTGGATGAACGAGATCGAGGCGCTGCATCTCGCGTGCGCCTTCGACATGAAGATTCCACCCGCACGCCGCGCCGAAGTGCAGCGCCTGATCGCCATGATCAACGAACAGATGTGGGTCGGTCATTTCGATATCTGGACTCACTCAGGCATGGTGATGTACCGACAGGCACTGGTGCTGCCCGATGGCCTCACCGCAACGACCGCGCAGTGCGAAGCCATGCTGGTCTCGGCAATTCATTCCTGCGAGCGCTACTATCCGGCGTTGCAGTTCGTGGTGTGGGCCGGCAAGACCGCAGCCGAAGCAATGTCTGCTGCGATGTTCGACACTGCCGGCGAAGCATGACCGACGCGCCGGTCATCAGCGTGCCGGATGCGCCCGGCGAAGCCGAACGGCTGGTGGTCGCAAATGCGTTGCTGGCCTACAATACCAAGACCGTCGGCCCCAACAATCACCAGCCGCTCTCGATCCTGATCCACGATCCCGCGACCGGCGAGCCGATCGGCGGCATCTGGGGCAAGACCGCGTTCAACTGGTGTTTCGTCGAGCTGTTCGTCGTGCCCGAACAATTTCGCGGCCAGGACATCGGCTCGAAAGTTCTCGCCAAGGCCGAAGAGATCGCGCGGGAACGCGGCTGCATCGGTCTGTGGCTCGATACCTACTGGTTTCAGGCCCGCAGCTTCTACGAGAAGCAGGGCTATGAGGTGTTCGGCGAAATCCCGGACTATCCGCGCGGCGGCCCGCGCTACTTCCTGAAAAAGAATCTCATCTAGACGGGTTCAGGCTGTGCAGCCCGCCCCGCAATGTTATGGTCCCGGTCGTTCTGACAGCCGGGATTTTGCGATGACCTCCACCACGACCTCACGCGCGCTCAACACCATCGACGGCCACATCGTGCTGGCCGGCGCCGGCAAGATGGGCGGCGCGATGCTGACGGGCTGGATCGCCGGCGGCCTCGACCCCAAACGCGCCATCGTGATCGATCCGCATGTCTCCGACGAGATCAAGGCGCTCGCGGCAAAGGGCGTCCGGCTCAATCCGGATGTGAAAGACATCGGCGCTGTCGCCGCGCTGGTTCTTGCCGTGAAGCCGCAGATGTTCGCGGAGGTCGGCCCGACCCTGCGCGCGATTGCCGGATCGTCCCTCGTGGTCTCGATCATGGCGGGCACAACCATCGCCGGCATCGCCAAGGCCTGCGGCGGCAAGGTGGTACGCGCGATGCCGAATACGCCGGCCGCCATCGGCCGCGGTATCACCGTGGCGGTTGCGGCGAGCGACGTATCGCCGGAGCAACGCGGCCTGACCGACGCACTGCTGCGCGCCACCGGATCGGTCGAATGGGTCGATGACGAAAGCCTGATCGATGCTGTGACGGCCGTCTCCGGCTCGGGGCCTGCCTATGTGTTCCTACTGGCCGAAGAAATGGCCCGCGCCGGCATCGCTGCAGGTCTTCCGCCTGAACTCGCGATGAAACTTGCACGTGAAACCGTATCCGGCTCAGGCGAATTGCTGCGCCAGTCCGATCTCGACGCGGCAACGCTGCGCAAGAATGTCACCTCGCCCGGCGGGACCACTGCAGCCGCGCTCAGCGTATTGATGGCCGATGATGGTTTCGAGCCGCTGCTGACTCGCGCGATTGCTGCGGCAACGGCGCGGTCGAAGGAACTGGCGAAGTAACTAGACGGGCACCCGCACCACCGCCCTCAATCCGCCCATCGGACTCTCGGCCAGCGTGATATCGCCGCCATGGGAGCGCGCTATATCGCGGGCGATGGCGAGGCCAAGACCCGTGCCGCCTTCGTCCTGATTGCGCGCGTCGTCGAGCCGCAGGAACGGTTTGAACACTTCCTCGCGCATGTCGGCGGGGATGCCGGGGCCGTCATCATCCACAGTCACCGTGAGATAGCGATGATCGCGGTGCCCGGTGATGGCGATATCGTTGGCGTGGCGCGCGGCGTTCGAAACGAGATTGCCGAGGCAACGCTTGAACGCGGCTGGCTTCACCGTGACGATCGGCAGGCCGTGGAACGTGACCGTCGCCTTATGGCCGTTGCGCTCGGCATCGCTGCGCAATTCTTCCAGCGCCGCAGCCATATCCGTCGGCTGCGCCTGCTCGCCGCTGTCGCCGCGCGCAAAGGCGAGATAAGCCTCGAGCATGCCCGACATCTCATCGATATCCTTGCGCATGCCATCGACTTCCGGACCGTCCTCGATCAGCGCCAGTTCGAGCTTGAAGCGCGTCAGGATCGTGCGCAGGTCATGCGAGACGCCGGCGAGCATGGCCGTGCGCTGCTCCATCGCGCGTTCGATACGCGCCTTCATCTCGATAAAGGCATTGGCGGCACGACGGACCTCGCGTGCGCCGCGCGGCCGAAAATTCGGCGCTTCGCGGCCTTTGCCGAAACTTTCGGCCGCGTCAGCGAGTTTGAGGATCGGGCGGATCTGGTTACGCAGGAACAGGATCGCGACGATCAGCAGGATCGAAGACGTCCCCACCATCCAGAACAGGAAGATTTCCGAATTCGATGCATAGGCCGCACTGCGCTGGGCGAAGATGCGCATCACCGCATCATCGAGCTGGATGCGGATTTCCACGAGATTGGAGCGACCAACGGTGTCGATCCAGAACGGCCGCGTGATCTGCCGACCGATCTGGACCGACAGCGCCTGATCGAGCAGCGAGAAGAACGGCTTCGGACCTGGCGGCGGCATGTCGCCGAGCGGCAGGAAATCCACCACGAGGCCAAGGCGCTGCTGTGCGATGGCTTTGATCTGCGTGCGGTCCTTATCCTGCGGATAAACCTTGTAGACGTCGATCAGTGTTGCGATGTCCTGTACCACGGCCTGCGACAGGCGGCGCGTCACCGTGTTCCAGTGTCGCTCCATGAACACGAAGGCGACCACCGACTGCAGCAGCACCATCGGCACAATCATGATCAGCAGCGTGCGGGCATAGAGCCCCGTGGGCATCACGCTCTTGAAGCGCCGGCCCATCAGACTGTGCGCCGCAGAAACTCGGCCCGCCGCAGTGCGGAGGATGGTGATGCCGGTGTCGAGTGTGGTCATCGTGCAAACTTCATCGAACTATGGCGACGCGACGAGGCGATAGCCGATGCCACGCACGGCCTGCAGGAAGAGCGGATTGGCCGGATCGGTCTCGATCTTGCGACGCAGGCGATTGATCTGCACGTCTACCGCACGCTCGTTCACGGTGCCACCGCCGCCGGTGAGTTCACCACGCGGCACGGTCTCGCCGGGCGCTGCGGCCAGCACGCGCAGCATGTCACGCTCGCGGTCGGTAAGATGGATGATCTCGTCGCCCTGGCGTAGTTCGCCACGCGCGAGGTGATACACATAAGGTCCGAACTGCAGCGATTCCGCGCGCTCGACCGGCACCGGCGCACTGCGCTTCAGGATGTTTGCGATGCGCAGCACCAGTTCGCGCGGCTCGAACGGCTTGGCCACATAGTCGTCGGCACCGATCTGCAATCCCTCGATCCGGCTTTCCGCCTCGTGCCGCGCCGTCAGCATGATGATCGGCACGGCCGAAGACGTCCGAATGAAGCGCGCGAGCTCAAAGCCGGTCTCGCCTGGCATCATT
This sequence comes from Tardiphaga sp. 20_F10_N6_6, assembly GCF_052076045.1. Taxonomy (NCBI): domain Bacteria; kingdom Pseudomonadati; phylum Pseudomonadota; class Alphaproteobacteria; order Hyphomicrobiales; family Nitrobacteraceae; genus Tardiphaga; species Tardiphaga sp. 20_F10_N6_6. The sequence goes on along the minus strand of NZ_CP197239.1, from coordinate 5,449,513 downwards.
ACATCGAGGATCAGGAGATCGAAATGCAGACCGAGCAATTTGGCGCGCGCTTCCTTGGCGCTCGGCGCCGTGGTGACGCGGTAGCCTTCGCCAGAGAGAAAGCGCGAGAGGAGATCGCGAATACGACGGTCGTCATCGACCAGCAGCAGATGCGGCGCATCGTCGGCCAATGGCACCGGCATTCGTTTGGCGGCCTGAGCTAACATCATGTCTTGTTTGTCCTGCCGTCAGTTTTGGCGGATGCCTGGCCCAAGATGACCTGCAGCACCTTGTCGGGATCATTGCGGTCGATCATCGCCGAGAGAAACCTGCCAATCGCTTCAACTTCGACCGGCGTAAAATCCTTGAGCGCGCGGTTGATGCGATCGGTCTGCAAACCCGCGAGCTGCGCAACGAGAGCTTCACCCTTGGCCGTGGCGAAAAGAAGCCGTTGCCGCCGATCGGCCTCGCCGGATTTCTGAACGATATACCCTTCATCGAGCAATTGCTTGAGGACACGGCCCAGCGACTGCTTTGTAATACGCAAGACATCGAGCAGATCGGCAACCTTCAGGCCGGGATAGCGATGCACAAAGTGTACGACCCGGTGATGGGCGCGCCCGAAACCGAACTGATCGAGCACATCGTCGGGATCGCCCACAAAGTCGCGATAGGCAAAGAACAACAGCTCGATGATGTCCCAGCGGGGCGGTTTCGCAGGATCGCCGCTGGACTGCCGCTGGATCGTCTCAAGCGATCGTGACGCCGCGTCCTTGGAATTTACGTCAACCATATTGACATATCTTGGGTTCAATCTTACAAAACTGACCATCGCGACGAAACATTAGAACTCTCGCCGCATGGCCCAATAGGGCCGATCTGAGAACCATACCGGACTTCGGCATGGCGCTAAAGCCTGTCCTGGGTCATCCACCGGGGCCGGAAACGCTTTTGCCGTGGGTCCGCTTGACGTAGAACAACATCGACGCTGCCGTCCCCAGGAGCTGCGCCGTAAGCAGGAGTGAGGTCCATGGGAGTTTCGTTCGATAAAATCGATGGCGCAGCTTTGCTGAAGTTCGACATTCAGCCCGCGGCGAACGCGGTGTCCGAGGCGGACCGCGCAGCAAAGCTCAGGGATCCGGGCTTCGGCCGGGTTTTCACCGACCACATGGCTCTGGTCCGCTACAACCAGAAGGACGGCTGGCATGGCGCGCGCATCGAATCCCGCGCGAATTTCCCGCTCGATCCCGCAGCAGCCGTCCTGCATTACGCCCAGGAGATTTTCGAAGGGCTCAAGGCCTATGTGCGTGAAGATGGCGGCGTGAATCTGTTCCGCCCCGATGCCAATGCAAGGCGCTTCCGGAATTCTGCCGATCGTATGGCCATGGCCCCGCTGCCCGAGCCCGTGTTTATCGATGCGATCGAGCAACTCGTGCGCATCGACCGCGCCTGGATTCCATCAGGCGAAGGCAGCCTCTACCTGCGCCCCTTCATGGTTGCGAGCGAGATCTTCCTCGGCGTGAAGCCCTCCGCGGAATACATTTTCGCTGTAATCGCCTCGCCGGTTGGCTCCTATTTCAAGGGCGGACCCGCCCCGGTGTCGATCTGGGTGTCGGAGAACTACACACGCGCCGCGATCGGCGGCACCGGCGCCGTCAAATGCGGTGGCAACTACGCCGCAAGCCTCCGTGCGCAGGCCGAGGCCATCAGTCACGGCTGCGATCAGGTCGTGTTCCTCGATGCGGTCGAGCGCCGTTACATCGAAGAACTTGGCGGCATGAACATTTTCTTCGTGTTCGAGGACGGCTCGCTGCTGACACCGCCACTCGGCACGATCCTGCCGGGCATCACGCGCGATTCGATCATCGCGCTGGCGAAGGACAAGGGCACGCAGGTGCGCGAAGAACCCTATACGCTCGACCAATGGCGTGCCGACGCTGCCAGCGGCAAGCTGAAGGAGGCTTTTGCCTGCGGCACGGCGGCGGTCATCTCGCCGATCGGCCAGGTGCGCTCTGCGAGCGGTGATTTTACCATCAATGGCGGCGCCGCAGGCCCCGTTGCGATGGGACTGCGCAAACAGTTGGTCGACATTCAGTACGGCCGCGCGCCAGACCAGCACAACTGGATCCGCAAGGTTCTGTAAGCGCAGGCGCTTCAAGGCGACAAATGCCGCAGCCTTTCGAGGCTGCGGCATTTTTATTTGGCTCAAATCGCCGGCACGAGCCCGAGTTGCTCGCGCCGGGTCCAACGCCAGAGCATGACCGGTGCAACGACCGCGAGACCCGCTGCCAGCCCAATCCAGATGCCGACGCCGCCGAAACCCAGCTTGAATGCGAACAGCAGGCTGAGGCCCATGCCGAAGCCCCAATAGCCTAATGCGGCAAAGATCATCGGCACCCGCGTATCCTGCAATCCGCGCAGCATCCCTGCTGCAACCGACTGCGCGCCGTCCGCAATCTGGAACACCGCCGCGCAAAACAGAAACGACATTGCCGTATCGATGACGACGGCATTGGCGGGATTGCCCAGATCGATGAAGGCGCCAATGAGGACCCGCGGCGCAGCCAGCAACAACATGCTCATCGACGCCATGAATGCCACCGCAAGGCCAAATGCAGTCCATCCTGCTCGCGTGATGCCATCGCGATCCACGGCGCCTTTGGCCAATCCAACGCGGACAGTTGCCGCCTGGCTCAGTCCCATTGGCACCATGAAGGAGATCGATGCGATCTGGATCGCAATCGCATGCGCCGCGATGGCCGCCGTTCCAAACTGCCCCATCAGGAACACCGCCGCATTAAAGACAGTAATTTCGAATGCGAGCGTCGCGCCGATCGGCAGACCGATGCGCCATAGCTTTGCGAGGCGTGGCCAATCGGTGCGCCACCAGTTGCCGAACAAATGATAACGCCGAAACTTCGGATGCCATCCGACGACGAGCGCAAAGACAGCGAACAGAAAGATGTTCGACAGCGTGGTCGCAAGGCCGGAACCGCGCAGACCCATCTCCGGAAATCCGAGATGGCCGAACACCAGACCCCAGTTTGCAGCAGCATTGAACAGAATGGTGACGCCCGTCACCACCAGTGCCCAGAGTGGGCGTTGCACGGCGGCAACGAATGAGCGCAGCACGATGAAGCCTAGCGCGGGTAGGAAGCCCCATTGCAGCATATGCACGAAGCTCTGGGCGTCGGCAGCCGCCTGCGCCTCCTGACCGAACAGCAACAGGATCGCTTCGGTATGCCAGAGGACGATCCATGCCGGCACCGAGACGATGAGCGCCGTCCACAAACCCTGCCGAAATGTCCGCCTGACATCGCGCACCGCATGCAGCTTGCGACCGATCGCTTCCGCCATCATCGGCGACGTCGCCGTAACGAGGCCGATGGCGAATATCAGAATGGCGAAATAGACATTCACGCCGAGCGCCGACGCAGCCAATGCCTCCGCGCTCACGCGGCCGAGTATGATCACATCAGTCGTGGTGAGTGCGATCTGCGCCAGATTGGTCAGGATCAGCGGCCAGCCAAGCGCAAGTGTCGCCCGCAATTCGGCGAGCCACAGATTGCGCGTTGGCGCTTTCTGATCGACAGCCAGCAGCATGACATCCTTCAGTCGATTTGAACGACACGACGGTGAGAGATGTCGCGTCAAAATCCGTCCGACAACGATGTCGGACATTCACACATCAAAATGCGCGTGAAGATGCCGTGATAAACGCTACGGGCGTGTTTGGCCAGATGCCGGACTAGCCGGCGCCGCGACCTTGCAGCGCAGCAGCGGACACCCAGAACACCTCGCCTTCGGAGTCTTCGGTGTCCAGCCAGATCAGCGGCAGATCGGGAAAGGCTTCATCGACATTGGCGCGGCCGCGACCGATTTCACACAACAAACCGCCATGTGGATTCAGATGATCGCCAGCCTGTTCAATGATCTTCCTGACGATGTCGAGCCCGTCATCGCCGCCATCGAAAGCCATGGCCGGTTCGGCCAGGCATTCATCCGGCAAATCCGCCATGCCCTGCGCATCGACGTAAGGCGGATTGGTGATGATGAGATCGTAACGGGTATCCCCGAGCGGTTCGAACAGATCGCCCTTGTAAAGCGTCAGCCGCTCGTCGAGCCCGTAATCGATGACATTGCGCATAGCGACGGCAAGCGCCGCAGGCGAGAGATCGACGGCATCGACCTGCGCGTTGGGGAATGACTGGCTGGCCAGGATCGCGATGCAGCCGGAGCCGGTGCAGAGGTCCAGCACGCTTTCAACGTCCATGGGATCGTCGATCAGCGAGCCGCCTTCACCGTCATCGCCGCTGAAATGAGAATCTAGCAATTCGCCGATGAAAGACCGCGGCACAATAGTGCGCTCGTCCACATAGAACGGCAGGCCGCGCATATAGATCTTGTTGAGCAGATAGGCCGCCGGTTTGCGCGTCGTCACACGGCGATGAATGATGTCGAGGATCTGTTTGCCTTCAGCCGCAGTTACCCGCGCCATGGCGAAACTCTCGAACTGGTCGGGATGCAGATGCAGGACTTCGCAGACGATGAAGGCGGCTTCGGCCACGGGATCGGTGGTGCCGTGCGCAAAAGAGAGCCGGGCCTCGATGAAACGGCTGGTGGCGTAGCGCACATAGTCGAGCAATGTCGCAAGCTCGCCCGCACCAACCTTCGGCAGAGTCGCCGTTGCGATCTTCTTCACGGAAGTCTTTGCCTTTGCAGAAGCCTTGCTCGCAGATTTCCTGACCACCTTCTTCGCGGTTGTCTTCACAGTCTTCTTTGCCATCAGTTTTTATCCCAGCGCGCCGCGGCGTCGTCATCGTCGGTCTTCGCAGCAATCCAGCTGCTGCCACCGGCGGTTTCCTCGCGCTTCCAGAACGGAGCATGCGCCTTGAGGTAATCCATCAGAAACTCGGCGGCCTGAAACGCCGCCTGGCGGTGGGCCGACGCGGTCAGCACCACCATGATATTCTCGCCGGGCAGGATGCGGCCGACACGGTGAACGATCGTCAATCCCGTGAGCGGCCAGCGGTTCATCGCCTCATCAGCATGACGCGCAATCTCTGCCTCGGCCATGCCGGGATAATGCTCCAGCGTCAGCGCCGTGTTTGCGTCGCAGCTGCCACTTAAGTTTTCTTGGCCGCCACGGCAGATACCACTGAACGTAACGACCGCGCCGATGTCCGTACGGCTTGCCGTCAGCGCCGCGATTTCGCTGGAAACGTCGAAATCGGCATCCTGGATGCGGATGGTCACGTTGGAGGTCATGAGATCAACGCAGTCGTTGCTAGAATCAACCGCCGGTCATCGGCGGGAAGAATGCAATCTCGCGGGCGCCAGCAATCACGGTGTCGGGCCGCACATGCGTGTGGTCGATGGCGGCGCGGATCACTTTCGGCGTTTCGAACGCATAGGCATATTCGTCGCCGCGCGTGCTCAGCCATCCGATCAGATCGCCGACCGTGCGCACGGCTGCTGGCGGCTCGACCGTCTCTTCGGCCTTGCCGATGCGCTCGCGCACCCAGGCGAAGTAGACGAGCTTCATGCATCCTCCGCAATGAGGTGGTGAATGCCAGCCCTGAAATAGTCGTAGCCCGTATAAATGGTGACGAGCGCGGAAATCCAGAGCAGCAACAGGCCGAGCTGTGTCGTGATCGGGATCACCTGATCGCCGGCCTCACCGGCCAGCAGGAAGCCGATGGCGATCAACTGGGCCGTCGTCTTCCACTTCGCCACTCTGGAGACTGGGACGCTGACACGGAGTGCGGCGAGATATTCACGCAGGCCCGAGACCAGAATTTCGCGGCACAGGATCACGATGGCGGCCCACAGGGTCCAGCCATGGATGATGCCATCGGCCGCCAGCATCAGCAGGCAAGACGCCACCAGCAGCTTGTCGGCGATCGGATCGAGCATCCGGCCGAAGGCCGACTGCTGATTCCAGATCCGGGCGTAATAGCCATCGAGAAAATCCGTGACCGCGGCGCCGATAAAGACGGCCAGCGCGACCCAGCGCAGCCATAGCGGGCCATCCATGATCGACTGCGAATAGATGCAGCCGACCACCACCGGAATGGCGGCAATGCGGGCCATGGTCAGGATATTTGGCAGGGACATCGCGGAATTCGCGGCCCGTCTCGTGGTCACTGTCATCCGTCTTACCAATACTGCCAGAGCGCAGAGGTCAACCGCCAGCGAAGCGGCGCGGCTTAGTTTACCGCAAAACTGCCCCAAGGCATGCGACAGCCAGATTACGTCTCGTCCATCTTTGCGGTCATCTGGCCACCGGCTGGGGGTGAAAAAAGTCGAAAATCTTGCGGGCGCTCTCGGCCGAGATGCCAGGAACCTTGCCGAGGTCGCCTACGGAGGCCCGCTCGATCTCTTTCAGCGTTCCGAAATGGTGCAGGAGTGCCCGCTTGCGGGTTGGGCCGATCCCCGGGATTTCCTGTAATCCGGCCTCGCGGATGTCCTTCTTGCGCAGTGTGCGGTGCGATCCGATGACGAACCGATGCGCCTCGTCGCGCAGCCGCTGGATAAAATACAGAACGGGGTCCCGGGGCTCCAATTTGATGGCATCGCGGCCAGGAATGAACATGGTCTCGCGGCCGGCGTCACGATCCGGCCCCTTGGCCACAGCCATCAGGGTCACATCGGTCAGCTTCAGCTCGTCGAAGATCTCCTTGACTGCATTGAGCTGGCCGCGGCCGCCATCGATGATGACCAGATCCGGCCAGAGCGGCACGTCATCGTCCTTCGGCTTGACCACCTCGCCCTCAACCGGTGGCGCCAGCAGACGCTTGAAACGGCGCTGCAGCACCTCCTTCATCATCCCGTAGTCGTCACCGGGCGTGAGCCCTTCCGACTTGATGTTGAACTTGCGGTACTGGTTCTTGATGAAGCCATCCGGCCCCGCCACGATCATGGCACCGACTGCGTTTGTCCCCTGGATATGGCTATTGTCATAGACTTCGATGCGCTTCGGCACCGTGGCCATGCCCGCCATCTTCGACATGCCTTCCAGCAGACGCGTCTGCGTCGCCGTGTCGGCGAGCTTGCGGCCAAGCGCCTCGCGGGCGTTGGTCAGTGCATGGACGACCAGCTCTTTCTTTTCGCCGCGCTGCGGCGTCAGCACCTCGACCTTGAAACCTGCCTTGACGCCGAGCGCGCTGGCCAGCAGCTCGCTTTCCTCGATGGCATGCGACAGCAGCACCATCTTCGGCGGCGGCTTGTCCTCGTAGAACTGCGCCAGAAACGAGCCGAGCACTTCCTCCGGCGTGTATGATTTTTCGGCCTTGGGGAAATAGGCGCGGTTGCCCCAGTTCTGGCCGGTGCGGAAGAAGAACACCTCGACGCAGGAATAACCGCCTTCCTGATGGATGGCGAAGACGTCGGCCTCCTCCACGGTGCGCGGATTGATGCCTTGCTGCGACTGGATGGCAGACAGGGCTGCAAGGCGGTCGCGATACAGCGCGGCGCGCTCGAAGGCGAGTTCTTCCGACGCTTTCTCCATTTCGCCGGCCAATAGCTGCTTCACCGCCCGGCTGCGGCCGGACAGGAAGTCCTTCGCCTCGCGTACCAGTTCGGTATAGCCTGGAAAATCGATCTCGCCGGTGCAGGGGCCAGAGCAGCGGCGGATTTGATACAGCAGACACGGACGCGTGCGGCTTTCGAAAAAGGAATCCGTGCACGACCGCACTAGGAACGCGCGCTGCAGGGCCGTGATGGTGCGGTTGACCGCGCCCACCGACGCGAATGGACCGAAATAGCGGCCGGGCCGCGACTGCGCGCCACGATGCTTCAGAATCTGGGGCGCCCAGTGATCGCCCGAGATCAGAATATACGGAAAGGACTTGTCGTCGCGGAGCTGCACGTTGAATCGCGGACGCAGCTGCTTGATGAGATTGGCCTCAAGCAACAATGCTTCGGTCTCGGTCGCGGTCGAGATGATTTCCACCACCACGGTCGCCGCGATCATGCGTGCGATGCGCATCACCTGCCCGGTCGGCCTTGCATAGGACGACAACCGCTTCTTCACGTTCTTGGCCTTGCCGACATACAGCACATCGTTGGCCGCATTCAGCATCCGGTAGACGCCCGGCGAGGTCGGGGCATGGCGCACGGCATGTTCGATGGCCGCGCGGCCGATCGCCAGCGGGCCCTCAGCGACCACGTCGCCGGAATCGTCATCGCCAGCATCCGGGAGCGCTCCGTCTTCCTCGTCGTCGGCGGCCGCGGGTTCCGGTTCGAGATCGGGTGGCGCCTGCAAGGTGGACTGGGTGGCCTGCCCGGAACTAGGGCTGTCGGAACCTGGCTCTGCTGCGGGCTCGGATGATGTCTCGTGCAGCGGCTCGGTGGGGTCTTGAATCATGAGCCCAATTTAGGCGCTGCAGCGGGTCATCGCCAGCATTCGTGCGACCGGAAATGCCCTCGCAACGGCCGGTTTTCCGGCTGCTCGCGGCAGGCCACAGGATTTTGGCCGCCCGCCCGGGAAACTCGCGGATTGCCAAAAGTAAGACTCTTTTAACGCCAATACGGCGCCGCTGAGGGCCGTTAAGGACCGCTTAATCTAAAACTCTCGATAAATCGTCTCGATAAATGATGGAATTCCGTAACCCTAAGGCTTCGTTCGGCAGATCCCGAGCGCGCTCCCATGGGCCGGCAGTAACGCGTAGTTTGGAGAGTTGAGATGAGTAAGTTTGCGTTCGCGGCAGTCGCCCTCGTGGCTGCAGGTGCGACAACAGCACATGCGGCGGACATGCCTTACCGGTCGCGCGCCCCCTATACCGTTGCCCAGCCGCTCAACGCCTATAGCTGGGCCGGCCCGTATCTCGGCGCCACTCTCGGTTACGAATGGGGCAGCGTCTCCAACACCGGTGCGAAGCCCTCAGGCATCGCCGGCGGCGTGACGGGCGGCTACAACTGGCAGAGCGGCAACATCGTGTTCGGTCTCGAAGGCGATCTTCAGGGCACCGGCGCGGATGACCGCTTCGCCACCTACAAGTTCTCGAACCCCTGGTTCGGCACCGCGCGCGGCCGCATCGGCTACGCCTTCAACAACGTATTGCTCTACGGCACCGCCGGCCTCTCCTTCGGCAGCCTCGAAGCCGAGCTGAACGGCCTGCAGCAGTCCCAGACTTCGGTCGGCTGGACCGCCGGCGTCGGCGCCGAGGTCGGCATCTACCAGAACTGGACCGCCAAGATCGAATATCTCTATGTCGATCTGTCCAAGAACACCTACACGCTCACCGGCACCGACAGCGCGCTCAGCTTCGGCACTGTGCGTATCGGCGTGAACTATCACTTCTAAGTCCGGCTCCGGACGCCTCGCGTCCGGACCTCTATTCAAGTACTTCGTCTCCAGATACGTCGACTCCAAGTACAAGAAACCATCGCCATTCACTCCCGGCCGCGCTGCGGCCGGGATTTTTTTATGGCCCACTCCCAAGCTGGATCCGCCGCTATCCTGTGATGACCAAATTGACCGCCTTGGGGCCTTTGCCCTTCTTGTCGGGCTCGACCTCGAAGGTGATCCGCTGTCCTTCGATCAGGTCCTTCAGGCCAGCGCGCTCGACTGCGGTAATGTGCACAAACACGTCCCGTCCGCCATCGTCCGGCTTGATGAAGCCGTAGCCACGCTCGCCATTGAAAAACTTGACCGTACCGCTCATGCCCATCGGGTCCCTCCCCGCAATGCTCCGCCGCGGCGCTTTCGCGCTGCGACCGACCGGACATTCACTCCACGGAAGCTAGGCCTTGTTTCAATATCGATTTGGGCCACGTCACTCCGCCGCAACCATTCGCGGAAGCGGAACGTAAAGCCAGTCATAATGCCAGCAGCTTAATACGGTTCCGCCGGGATTGACTACCGTTTTTGGCGGCGCCGTTTGATAGTTGGAGTTTGCGTAGTTCAGCGCAGGCCGTGCGACGTCAGGGTTTGGCGGTCTCGAGCCGGAAGCGTCCAGCGCCGCCAAGGCCAAGCGGCTTCTCGAGCTGCGGCAGGATTTCCTTGAGCTCGGCAGCAAGCTTCCACGGCGGATTGACGATCAAAAGTCCCGTTGAGGTCAGCGGACCATCCGCCGTTTGCGGTGCAACGCTGAATTCGAGGCGCAGGCATTTACCAGGTGTAGCGGATGCAGCGGCCGTCGCGGCGACGTGCTGCGCCAGCTCATCGGTGGCGCGGCGGCTCTTGGCGGGATACCACAGCATGTAAATGCCGGTCGCCCATTTGGCATAGACCTGCTCGAACACTGCAGCCATCCGCGCGAACTCGTTCTTGTCTTCATAGGGCGGATCGATCAGCACCACGCCGCGTCGTTCCTTCGGCGGCACATAGGCCGGCAGGCCGACCCAGCCATCGATATCGACCACGCGGGCCTGCTCGTCCCTGCGCAGCGCCGAGATCAGCTTCTTCCGCGCCGTGGGCTCGACCTCGCAGCACACCATGCTGTCCTGCGGCCGCATCAAGGCGCGCGCGATCAGCGGCGAGCCGGGATAGGCTTTGAGTTCGCGCGGCGCATTGAATGACCGGACGATGTCGAGATAGGGCGCGACCAGCGGCGCACTGGCTTCGCTGAACCGCGCCTGCAGGGCGCGCGCGATGCCGGTGGTCCATTCGCCGGAGCGTGTGGCTTCATCGCCGGTCAGGTCATAGAGCCCGGCGCCGGCATGACTGTCGATGACGCGGAACGGCGCCGGCTTCTCCTGCAGATGCGTCAGGATACGGACCAGCACGATATGCTTGATGACATCGGCAAAGTTGCCGGCGTGAAAGGCGTGTCGATAATTCATGCGCCAGCAGTACGCTAGGAATGCCGGTTGAGCTAGCCGCCTCGCATCGGCGGCATCACCACCTGATCGCGGCGGCAGGCGCGGCGGTCAATCTCCTCGCAAGCGCGGAACTGGAGATCCTTGCTCATGCAGACCCGGACCTCGGTCAGGCGGTTACGATCGCAGGTCACGGCGATGGCCGAATTGCTGAGGCCCGGATTGACCTTGATGAAGGCTTCCTCGATTGCGTCCGGCGCAATCGTCTTGGCCTGCTGCAGATCGAGAAATTCGTCGGGAATTTTGATACCGGCGCGCGCCTTGCGGATGGCTTCGAAATAGGCGCGCTGGCCGAGGCCGGAGCAGGTGCCGTGCTTGTCCCATTCATTGAAGATCAGGCCGGGCGCGGGCATCAGGTCGAGCATCGACTGCATGATATTGCGTGCCAGCCGCGGGGCCGGACGCTCGCAGTAATTCGGGAAGCCGCGGTCATATTGCGGCCACAGGCCATGAACCACGAAAGAGTAAGGCCGGCCGCCGCATTGCATCTGGGCTGAGCGGTTGTTGCCGCCGCGCTCCTGAGCCGCCTCGCAGAAACTCGGCGACCATGACAGCGACAACACGTAAAAATCGAATTCGCCCGGCGCATTCTGCCGGCGATCCTGGGCGGAGGCCGGATAGGCGCTCAGCGCCGCGAGCGCGAGAAACCCAAGCGAAACGACAAATCGAAATGCCTGAAACATGACGCGCCCCACCCCTGAGAAGGGCAAACCTAATCAGGCATCAAGAACAATTCAAGAACAAAATGGGTTGGATCCGCAAACGAAGCTTAGTGCTTCGCCGCCCGGCAACGCGGGTTATAGGCCCAGTCGCGGTCGAGACCAACGACGCACCATTCCACGCCCTGGCCGTAACCGGCAAAGCCGCCGTCCTCGATGATCGAATAATGCACCTGGCGCGTCTTGCCATCGGTCAGCATCGCGTCGGCGGTGCAGTAGCGGCGCGGAATATTGTCGGAGGTCCAGGGGCGGAAGGCGGTCTCATGGACACGGCTAAAGCCGGTGATCTGCAGCGCCGAATTCCAGAAGGTGCTTTCCTTGTCCTGGAACTGGGACGAAATCGTCGAGAGACCAGCTTCGCAATCCGCCAGACGGCCCTCGTAGTTCGGCCCGGACAGCCAGAAGTTCAGCTCGAGCAGGTTCGCAGCCTGTGCGCCGGGAGCCAAGGTCATAAGCCCGAGAACGGCGCCGGTAACGGCAGCCAGGACGGCTTTCTTCCAGGATGAAATGAGGTCGCGCATGGGGAATCCGCCGTCTGATGATTGTTCCCGGAACGTGCCGCGAAGCCCGTGCAGGGTCAAGTGCACCGCGGCCACACCCAGCGCACAACTCTGTCAGAACCTGGACGGCGTTCTTTTCAGCGTCGCCGATGCCCTCTAAGGTGCCCATAACGACGATGGAGACGGTGATGCGAATGATTCGGTTGGCGATTTTGGCTACAGGTCTGAGCGGTGCGATCATGAGCAGCGCGGCCAAGGCCGACTGGGTGCCGCCATTCAAGGGCAATGACACCGGCGGCATCATCTCCACATCCCTGATCAGCCAGACCGACATTCGCGCCCTGGCGATCGATCATTGCGCGCGTTACGGCAAGGTCGTGAAATTCCTGAGCGCACCGCAGGAATATGGCGCCTACGTCTCGTTCGCCTGCCGCTGGGTGCCCTATGGCGCCTCGGATCGGCCGCTCCGCGTTCGCTACTGAACTTTTTTACGCGACACAGCGTCTCATCGGCTTGGGGAGAATCAGGCATGATGCGACGCTATGTTTCACTGTTGAATGTTTCCGTTTTGAGCGCGATTGCGATGTTGTGGGCAATCCCCGCCATCGCCGATCCCATCGAGTTGCCGGCACGCAAGGCCGGGCTCTGGGAAATGAAGATGCAGGGCAGCGCCGGGATGCCCGGCATGACGATGCAGCACTGCACGGACGAGACCACCGACAAGTTCATGAACACGACCTTCTCGCCGATGGCGAAGGATATGTGTTCGAAGAACGAGATGAAGAAGACCGCGACGGGCTATGTCACGGATTCGGTCTGCAATATCGGCGGCACCACCAGCACGTCGCATGCCGAGATCACCGGCGATTTCAACTCTGCCTATACGATGAAGATCACGTCGCAGAGCACCGGCGGCGCCAAGGCTAATACTGGTGACAACACCACGCAGCTGGAAGCCAAATGGCTCGGCGCCTGCAAGCCGGACCAGAAGCCCGGTGACATCATAATGCCCGGCGGCATGAAGATGAATGTCAAAGACATGGAGAAGATGAAGGGCATGCACCGGCCGCAATAGAGCCGCGCGCCCGCTGACTGGATGTTTCCCGCCGCAGCGTTCCCCGCTATAGATGATGGTAATCATCCCAATGGCGTGCGCAACGCCAGCGACAGGAAACTCCGAAGGGCAGCTCCATGACCGAATTCACCGCATTGATGTCGTCCATGACGCGCTCCGGCGACGGTTGGGCCGTCAGCGTCAGCGACGACTGGCTACAGGGCCGTACCGTCTATGGCGGTCTGGCCGCGGCACTGTGCATGCAGGCTGCGCTCAATGAATTCGGTGCCGTGCCGCCGCTTCGCTCGGCGCAGATCGCCTTCGTCGGCCCGGCCCCCGGTCCATTGCAGTTGCGCACCAGCGTTCTGCGCAAGGGCAAATCGACACTGTTCGCCAGCGTCGATCTTGTCGGCGAAGCAGGCCTCGCAACCCGCGCCATGTTCTGCTTCGGCGCCGCGCGTGAATCGGCTTTTGCCCATGTGGAGACCGGGACGCCGGAACTGAAAGCACCGGAGCATTGCCCGGACTTCTTTCGCCTTGCGCCTCCGACGCTGCGTTTCCTGGAGCATATCGAAGGCCGGCATATGGGGGGCTCGATGCCGTTCAGCGGCAGCGAGGATCCGCAGATGATGCTATGGCTGCGCCACCGCGAGCCCGGCATCCAGCCGTCGCTGGTGGCGTTGCTGGCCTTGGCCGACGCGCCGCCGCCGGCAGCTTCCGTTCGATCCACAACGCCGTCGCCGATCAGCACGATGACCTGGTCGATCGACATGCTCACCGACGAGATCGCCACCGATGACGGCTGGTGGCTGATCCGCAATGTCGCCGAGCAGATCGCCGGCGGTTATTCCAGCCAGGCGATGACGCTGTGGAATCGAAACGGCCGGCCCATCATGGCCAGCCGTCAGAATATTGCAGTGTTTGGATAGAGGCTTACTTCTTCGCCGCGGCGGCTGCGCGCTCGACGAAGGTCTGGCCACCCTTCATCTTATTGTTGAGCGGCGCTTCGTTGATCTGGATGACGACGGCGTCGGCAGTGACGCCGAGGTTCTTCACCAGCGCCTGGGTAATGTCGAGCATCATGCCCTTCTTCTGCTCGTCGGTGCGGCCGGCCGCCAGGTTGATCGTGATCTCAGGCATTGATGTCTCCCATTGCTCTACCAATTGTTGGCGCGTGGATTAATTCCACTTCACGCCGTGCTTGTCGAGAATCTTGCGGACCGCGCTGACGAGATCGTTTTCCGCGATCTTGGTCTGCGCCTCTGCCTGCTTCTGCAGATAGGCGTCGCGGTCACCTTCCAGATCCGACAGTCCGGCACCGAGGATCAGATCCTTCAGCATCACCTCGCCGGTCGCCTTTTCGTCGGAGCCTTGAATGATCACACAGGGTGAATTGCGCCTGTCGGCATATTTCAGCTGGTTGCCCATGTTCTTGGGATTGCCGAGATAGAGTTCGGCGCGGATGCCGGCATTGCGCAGGCTCGCAACCATCTTCTGATAATCGGCGACACGGTCGCGATCAAACACGGTGACGACGACCGGGCCGAAATCCGGCGTGGTGTCGATCTTGCCGAGCAGCGTCAGCGCCGCCTGCAGGCGCGAGACGCCGATGGAGAAACCGGTAGCGGGCACCGGCTCGCCACGGAAGCGCGAGACGAGACCATCGTAACGACCACCGCCGCCGACGGAGCCGAAGCGAACGGGGCGGCCCTTTTCGTCTTTGGTTTCAAGCGTGAGTTCAACTTCGTAGACGGGGCCCGTGTAGTATTCGAGGCCGCGGACGACGGATGGATCAATCTTGATGCGATCCATTTCGTATCCACTGGCGCGAACCAGATCCTGGATCTCTTCAAGCTCGTCGCGGCCCGCACTATACAGGCTGCTGACTTCGTTGACCGTCTTGCCATTAGGCATCGCAATAGTGGTGCCGCCAATTCCAAAGCCCTGAGGATCACTCTCCACTGAAGTAGCTAGGATTACGTCAGCTTGCCAATCTTCCAGATTGGCCCCTTTCGTAAAATCGCCTTTGCCTTCTTCACCACCGTCCCAGCGGCCCTTGCCAAGAAGTTTACGAACTTCTTCACCAGAGAATTTGTCCGCTTTGTCGATAGCACGGAGCACCGTGAGACGACGCCCTGAATTCTCCTCACCACCAAGCCCAATGGCTTCAAGCACACCATCAAGCACCTTGCGATTGTTGACGCGCACCACATAGCTACCGCGCGGAATGCCGAGCGCTTCCATCGCATCCGCCGCCATCATGCACATCTCGGCATCCGCCGCCGGCGAGCCGGAGCCCACCGTATCAGCGTCGAACTGCATGAACTGGCGGAAGCGGCCGGGGCCCGGCTTCTCGTTGCGATAGACGTAACCTGCACGGTAGCTGCGATACGGCTTCGGCAGCGCGTCCCAATGCTCGGCCACATAGCGCGCCAGCGGCGCGGTCAGGTCGTAGCGCAGCGAGATCCACTGCTCGTCGTCGTCCTGAAACGAGAACACGCCTTCATTGGGCCGGTCCTGGTCCGGCAGGAATTTGCCGAGCGCATCGGTGAATTCCATGGTCGGGGTCTCGACCGGCTCGAAGCCGTAGCGCTCATAGACCTCGCGGATGGTGTCGGTCATACGCCGGGTCGCGGCGATATCGGCCGGTCCGCGGTCGCCAAGGCCGCGCGGCAGACGCGCGCGCAGTTTCTGAGGTTTTTTCGATTTTTCAGCCATGTCGTCCGGTCTATCGCTTGCAAGTCAATGTTGACTTACACCAACGGGGGTTACCAGCGCCGGCAGAAACCGGCAAGCGCAGGACTGGCATCCCCAGCCGGAACCTTTCCCCCTTTCTCCCCGTTCAATGTAAAACACCGGCCGTTTTGGCCGGCGCAGAACGAGGCTTTCCATATGCCACCGCTCGCAAGCGCCCTGGTGCGAACAGGGCTCGCGCTCAAGCTCAATCAGGTCAAGCGCGCCACGTCGTCCTATGTCCGTGACCGCAGTGAGCAGACCCAGGGCATCGCGGTCTCTTATGCGGTCGCTGCCGGACTTTATGCTGCCGCAGGCGTCTTTCTGACTGCCACCTTGCTGGTGGGCGCCGCCGCGCTGTTTCGCTGGGTCGAATTGCGCTATGGCCTGTTTCAGGCATTTGGCGCAACCGGCGGATCGCTGCTGGTGCTCGCTGCCCTCTTCGCCGTCCTCGCTGCGAGCCGGCTGAAACGTCCATCGAAGCAGTTTCCAAGCTTAGGGAGCCGCTTGCGCGTCGCGATCAATGCGAGCCCCGGCAAGCATGAGCAGGTCACGTCGGCCGCACCGCATCGCGCACCCGCGCCGAACGAATTCAGGCCGAGCACACGCTCCGCACAGCCCCCGCAGAGCAGCGGCCCGGTGAAAGCCGGACTGGTGCTCGCCGCGACGCTTGCCGGCTGGGCTTTCGCCCGGCGCCGCAGCCTTGCGCAGCCAGCCCCTGCCCGCAGACCCGCGAGCAAAGCGAACGCCTGATGGTCGTTCGCCGATCCGACACGGACAGTCTGCTGC
The DNA here is from genome assembly GCF_052076045.1 of Tardiphaga sp. 20_F10_N6_6. Classification (NCBI taxonomy): domain Bacteria; kingdom Pseudomonadati; phylum Pseudomonadota; class Alphaproteobacteria; order Hyphomicrobiales; family Nitrobacteraceae; genus Tardiphaga; species Tardiphaga sp. 20_F10_N6_6. Next base: position 5,432,915 of record NZ_CP197239.1, on the reverse strand, counting down.
TTGTCGCAGCGACCACCTTTGCCGTGCTCGCGTTGCAGAGCTTTTTCTCGACACGCACGGTAGAGAGGTCCGTTGTCGATGAGCCGCAACCGATCGGCGACACCGACGTCCCGCCACCACAGACATTCACCCGCGAACTCGCCCAGTCCGGCCGCGGCCGCCATTCGTCCAACCCGCTGCAAATTCCATGGACCGGCTGGAAGGACGTGCTGTGGCGGACCTATGAGCAGATCAATGAGGACCGGTTGCTGGCGATTGCGGCCGGGGTCGTGTTCTTCGGCCTACTCGCCGTGTTTCCGGCAATCACCGCACTGGTCTCCTGCTATGGCCTGTTTGCCGATGCTTCCACGATTTCGGACAACCTGCAGACGCTGGCGCTGATGCTGCCGGATGGCTCGTTCCAGATCGTGCAGGACCAGATCGCGCGCGTGCTCGCCAACGGGCAGGCCAAACTCGGCCTCACCTTCCTGTTCGGCCTTGCGCTGGCGCTGTGGAGCGCCAATGCCGGCGTGAAGGCCGTGATCGACGCGCTCAATGTCGTTTATGGCGAGCGCGAGAAGCGCAGCTTCATCAGGCTCAATATGCTCTCGCTCACTTTCACCACCGGCGCCATTGCCGCGCTCCTTCTCATGGTGAGCGCCGTCGTTGCGCTGCCGCTGACACTGGACCGGATCGGTCTCGCCACCGACAGCAAGACGATCATCAGCCTCTCCCGCTGGCCACTTCTGCTGCTCGTGGTCGTGCTGGCGCTCGGCATTCTCTACCGCTTTGGTCCGAGCCGCCCCGGCGCGCGCTGGGAATGGCTCAGCATCGGCACCCTCGTCGCCGCCTTGCTCTGGCTCGCCGGCTCAGCGCTGCTGTCCTGGTACCTGTCCAATTTCGGCAATTACAGCGCCACTTACGGCTCGCTCGGCGCCGCCATCGGCCTGATGATGTGGATGTGGATGTCCGCGATCATCGTTCTGTGCGGGGCCGAACTGAATTCCGAGATCGAGCACCAGACCGCCGTGGATACCACCGTCGGACCGGGACGACCGATGGGCGCACGTGGCGCCGCCATGGCCGATACGCTCGGCCGCGCCAGCGCCTGAGGTGCAAAAGCACCGGTGGGCAAGTTCTCCCAGCCCTGCTTTCCGAATCAACAATAATGCTAAGGTTGGCCGGATACTTAGCGCGGGAGCGCTCGCGGCCGTGCCTCCGCCGCGCCGTTCAGGAGTTTGGATTTGAGGATGTTGCGCGCGTTATGATCCGCATCTCCACGATTTTTGTCGGCATTTGCATGGTGCTGGTCTCAGCTTCGCTTGGCCTGGTGCTGTATGCGATCGCCGGCATCAGCGGCTACGAATCGGCCATCGTCGCACTGACAGCGCTGACCGTGATGATCCTCTACAACGCGGTGTCGATGCGCATCAAAGACCGCACCGAATCCACCGGCCAGATCACCGATCTGTCGCGCGGCACCGCCGACCTTGCCCGGCAGGTCGCCGAATTCGGCCGCCGCCTCGCCGTGGTCGAGAGCAAGATCGCATCCGCCGGCACAGCCAATCAGGACCGTATCCAGACCGTCGCCGGTGAGATCGGCGAATTGGGCGCGCTGGTGAAGCAACTCGCTACATCGGTCGCCACCCATGAGGACATGCTGACGGCGATGCCGGCGACCGCGTCTGCCGCTATCGCGCCGCCATCGCCACCGGTCAAACCCGTGACCGCTGCCGATGTGCCGCCCGCCGTCGAGGTCGCCGAAGACACCGTGACACCGACGGCTCCTGCGATCGTCGTCCGGCCGGAGGCAGCGCCGGCGCGCGACAATGCGCAGTTCACCGCCATGGTGAAGGATGCCATCGCCGACAACCGCATCGACATCTATCTGCAGCCGATGGTCACGCTGCCGCAGCGCAAGGTGCGCTTCTACGAGGCGATGACGCGGCTGCGCGACGACAAGGATCAGGTGATCACCGCCGACGAGTTCATCGGTCCCGCAGAAGCCGCAGGCCTGATGGGCCAGATCGACCACATCGTGCTGCTGCGCTGCATGCAGGTGCTGCGCCGCCTGATGGTGCGCAACAAGGATGTCGGCGTGTTCTGCAACATGGCCGGCGCAACCCTGTCGAATGCCGAAACTTTCGCGCAATGCATCGACTTTCTCGAAGCCAATCGCGCGCTGGCGCCATCCTTCGTGCTGGAATTCAAGCAGAACGTGTTCCGCAATCTCGGCCCGATCGAGAGCGAGCATCTCGCCGCCCTCGCCCAGCGCGGCTACCGCTTCTCCATCGATCACGTCACGGATTTGCGGATCGAGCCCCGCGACCTCGCCGATCGCGGCGTGCGCTTTATCAAGGTACCGGCAGCACTCCTGCTCGACCCCAAGCAGACGTCGAATTCCGACATTCACCCCGCCGATCTCTCCGACCTGCTCGGCCGTTTCGGAATCGACCTGATCGCCGAGCGAATCGAGGGCGAACGGGCCGTGGTCGACCTGCTCGACTTCGACGTCCGGTTCGGGCAAGGCTTCCTGTTCGCGGCGCCCCGCCCGCTCCGGCCGGAAACGCCGGCCAATGGCGGTGCGCCAAATCCTGCTACCAAGGAACTCGCCAAGGCACCCACGGACCCCAATGGCCCAGTGAGATCCGCCCCACCCACGCCTGCGCGGCCTGAGCCGCCGCGCTCCACCGGCAATGCCGCGCTGGCACGCCGCGCCACCGGCCCGAACTGAACGGCCCTCAATCCAATGACCACACTACGTTTCGCCGAGCGCTTGCGCGATCTCACGGACAATGTCGATGTCGTCCTCAGCGATATCTGGGGCGTCGTCCATAACGGCCTCGAGTCGTTCCCCGAAGCCTGCGAGGCGTTGCATACGTTTCGCGCCGAGGGCGGCACGGTGATCATGATCACCAATGCGCCGCGCCCCGCCGACTCCGTGCAGCGGCAGCTCCGCAAGCTCGGCGTCGCTGACGACACCTATGACGCCATCGTCTCGTCCGGCGACCTCACGCGCAATTTCGTCGCCGGCCGGCCGGGTCAGGCGATGTATCTGATCGGACCGGACCGCGACAGTTCGATCCATCGCGGCCTCGATGTGAAGCTCACCCAGCTCGAACAGGCCGACTACATCGTCTGCAGCGGATTGTTCGACGACGAGACCGAATCTGCCGACGACTATCGCGACATGATGCAACAAGCACTGGCGCGCAAGCTGACGCTCGTCTGCGCCAATCCGGACATCATCGTCGAGCGCGGCGACCGCTTGATCTACTGCGCCGGCGCGGTCGCTGAACTCTATCGCGAGATGGGCGGCGAGGTGATCTTCTACGGCAAGCCGCATCGGCCGATCTACGATCAGGCCATGGCACTGGCCAAGGCGAAGCGCGGCAAGGACACGGCGCTGGATCGCGTGCTGGCGATCGGCGATTCCGTGCGCACCGATCTCACCGGCGCGCATGCCTATGGCATCGACCTGCTGTTCGTCACCCGCGGCATCCATGCCGGCGATTTCGAAGGCATCGAACAGATGGGCGCCGCGGAAGTGAAGGAACTGTTCGGCCATCCACCGAAAGCGCTGATGCGTGAATTGAAGTGGTGAGCTGACACATAGAGTGGGGTGACGCTCTCGGTCGTCATGGCCGGATGGCGCGAAGCGAGCTTCGCAATAATCCCAGGCTTCTCCCCACGTCATGGCCGGGCTTGACCCGGCCATCCACCTTGGTCTTGTGCGACGGTGTGCGGGCCAAGCTGGATCCCCGGGTCAAGCCCGGGGATGACACCTGTGGGTGCGGCGCCTTCATCGCGCCATCACAGATTCAACTGTCAAACAGCCACTGCGCTTCAGGCATGCGTCATCGCCCCCATTGTTTACGGCGCGGGGGCGCCGTCGTGTCTTGCATTCCCGCCCCCTGTGAGAGGGCGTGCGGAACGCCAGGTGCCCGTTGCACCCTTGGGCCTGATGCGAATGCGGTCTTCCGCGATCTAGAGTGCATCAGGACTTTCGGAGGCGTCAGGCAAGTGCCCGACGTTCCGCCTGCGGTGTTTTTTCGGTTGCTTGCACTTTGCCTCGACGAACGCTCCGATCGCGAATTAAAGTCCCAAGGCGATGGGAAGGGAGCCTCAAGCGAGTAAGCCGGACGCGTTTTGACTTGGTCGTCCGTCACACTGTCCAGGGGTCTGTCGATCCCAAGGCCGGCCTTCTCCTTGCCAGTGGCAGTGCTGGCGCAGATCCGTCCTGCCCGAAGACAGACGTCACCCCCAAACCGCGTGACGCCGCATCTCCGGCGTCCACCGCATCCCACCCCGCGAACGTGACGATCGCGATCGCCCCTCTCGGTGGGGCAGGACGGAGGGGAATATAAACTTGATGGGGATGTTGTCAACGGGAGATAGGAAAAAATGTTTAGGCGCTTTGCGCCGCCCCACACTGTCATTCCGGAGCGGGACCGGCGCCGCAGACGACGGGACCGAATCCAGAATCCCGACCTGTTTTGCGCTGAACATGTCGGGATTCCGGGCTCAGTCCAGCCCGCTTCGCGGTCCGTCCTGCCCCGGAATGACAGGGGGAGCCGAAACGCAAAATGCCCGGCACAAGGCCGGGCATTGCGAAACTCGAAAGCTCTGAGCGAAGCTGCGCGGCTTACGCCGGCACGGTGTCCGGGAACACGGCTTCGATCTTGGTCTTCAGCGTCGCCGCGTTGAACGGCTTGACGATGTAGTTGTTCACGCCGGCCTTCTTGGCGGCAATCACGTTCTCGGTCTTGGATTCTGCCGTGATCATGATGAAAGGGGTCTGCGACAGGTTGGGGTCGGCGCGGACTTCCTTGAGCAGGTCGTAGCCCGTCATCGGCTCCATGTTCCAGTCGGAAATCACGAGGCCATACTTCTTGGTGCGCATCTTTTCCAGCGCCATCGAACCATCGCTGGCATCGTCGATGTGTTCGAAACCAAGCTGCTTCAGAAGATTGCGAATGATGCGGATCATGGTGTTGTAATCGTCCACCACCAGCACCGTCATCGACAAATCAACCGCCATCTTCATTCCCCCTGAGGCACGATACGCAAATGCAAAAAATGATATTTGCCGTCAGGCAAACCGTTCCAACCGGGATTGGCGAGTATTGCTGTCCGCGGCCCGGAGCCAGAATTAGCAGGGTGGGTTAAATTTCCAGTTAACCGCCCCATGGCGCGAAATTCGTCAAATTCGAGAAGAAAGCCGATTTTACCTTCGCTTGACTTCGACGTGGTGGGCGCGCCACGGTCCCTCACCCGCCAAAACCACCAACGAATCCAATCATGACGACTGCTTTCAGCGTGATCCGCGACACAACGCCCGCCAACGCCATCCCGCGCGGATGCGTCGTGGCAATGGGTAATTTCGACGGCGTCCATCTCGGCCACCGCGCCGTCATCGGTGCTGCGTTACGCATGGCGGAACTGCATAAAACAAGCGCTTTGGCGGTGACCTTCGAGCCGCATCCGCGCAGTTTCTTCAGCCCGAACACGCCGCAGTTCCGGCTCTCCGACGAAGCCGCCAAGCTGCGCCTGCTGGCAGGAACCGGCTTGGCCGGCGCCGTCGTCATGACCTTCGACAAGGGACGCGCCAGCACCACGGCGCAAGACTTCATTCACCACGATCTCATTGAGCGTCTCGGCATCAGCGGCATCGCCGTCGGCTACGACTTTCATTTCGGCAAAGGCCGCGTCGGTTCGCCCAGCCTGCTGGCCAACGAAGCGCCGCGCCTCGGCATCGAGGTCGACATCCAGCCGCATGTCGATATCGATGAGCGCCCGGTGTCTTCGACGGCTATCCGCATGGCCTTGGCCGAGGGCCAGGTGACCGAGGCCACGGAGATGCTGAACGGGCCGTGGTTCATCACCGGCGAAGTGATCCATGGCAAGAAGCTCGGCCGCGACCTTGGCTATCCCACCGCCAATATCCGCCTGAATAACAATTGCGGCCTCAAGCACGGCATCTACGCCGTGCGGGTCGGCCGCGGAAACGAGCGCTTCGACGGCGTTGCCTCCTTTGGCCGGCGCCCGACCTTCGATAACGGCGCGCCTTTGCTCGAAGTCTTCCTGTTCGACTTCAAGGGCGACCTTTACGGCCAGGCACTGGACGTCGCCTTCATTGCCTTCATCCGCGATGAAATGAAATTCGAGGGCATCGAACCCCTGATCCGCCAGATGGACGACGACAGCGCCAAGGCGCGGGCCGCGCTGGCGGCTGCACCGGATGCGTTTCCGAAACTGGGAGACATCGACTGACCAGGACCGAAAAGCAGAAAATGCTCGCCGGCGAACTCTATCGCCCCGGCAGCCCCGAACTGGTCGCTGACGAGAAGGCCAACAAGGCCTGGCTCGCGAAATACAACGCGCAATTGGACCGGCCTGTCACCGAACGACGGACGCTGCTCGCCGAGCATTTCGGCAGAGTCGGCGCCGACTGCGTGATCCGGCCGCCGTTCTTCTGCGACTACGGCTACAACATCCATCTCGGCGACAACGTTTTCCTGAATTTCAATTGCGTGATCCTGGATATCGTCGCGGTCTCCATCGGCGACAGGACGCAAATCGGCCCGGCTGTGCAGATCTACGCCGCCGACCATCCCCGCGACGCCGAGACCCGCCGCAGCGGACTGGAATTCGGCCGGCCGGTCAAAATCGGCGCCGATGTCTGGATCGGCGGCGGGGCCATCATCGTGCCCGGCGTGACCATCGGTGACGGCGCCGTGATCGGGGCCGGCAGTGTCGTGACCCGGGACGTTCCGAACGGCGCCACCGTGGCCGGCAATCCGGCCCGGGTGATTGGCAAACGGGGCTAATCCGACCCTTTGCGATCCTCTCCCCGGCTGCTATTGAGTGCCGGATGTCTGCACGGCGCCCCATCATAAGCATTATCGGCCCGGCTTCCGCCTGAGCTTTGCTCGGCGCAAGACCGGGACCGTCCAGTTTCATCGCGTTTTCACGCGTTTCAGCGCCATTCGAGCAAGCCAGAGCCATTATGTCCGACAAGCCCGCCAAATCTGACACCCACGACTATTCCAAAACCCTCTATTTGCCGCAGACCGAGTTTCCGATGCGCGCCGGCCTGCCGACCAGCGAGCCGAAAATGCTGGCGCGCTGGAACGAGATCGACCTCTACGGCAAGCTCCGCGAGACCGCGAAGGGCAAGCCGAAATTCGTGCTGCATGACGGCCCGCCCTATGCCAACGGCAACATCCATATCGGGCATGCGCTCAACAAGATCCTCAAGGACGTGGTGACCAAGAGCCAGCAGATGCTGGGCTTCGACAGCAACTACGTGCCGGGCTGGGACTGTCACGGCCTGCCGATCGAGTGGAAGATCGAGGAAGAGAACTACCGCTCCAAGGGCAAGACCAAGCCGAACTTCAAGGACGGCGCGGCGATGATCGCGTTCCGCCAGGAATGCCGTGCCTATGCCAACAAGTGGCTCGATATCCAGCGCGAGGAATTCAAGCGACTCGGCATCATCGGCGACTGGGCCGGCCGCTACGCCACCATGGACTATTTCGCCGAGGCGCAGATCGCGCGCGAGCTGATGAAGTTCGCGGCCAATGGCACGCTGTATCGCGGATCGAAGCCTGTCATGTGGAGCGTGGTCGAGAAGACCGCGCTGGCCGAAGCCGAAGTCGAATACGAGGACTACACGTCAGATGCGGTATGGGTGAAATTCCCGGTCGCCGCCGAATTCGGCCGGCTCGCCAAGGCCGCAGTGGTGATCTGGACCACCACGCCATGGACGCTGCCGGCCAACCGCGCCATCTCGTTCTCCAGCAAGATCGCCTATGGCCTCTATGAGGTTACCGAGGCGCCGGAGGACAACTGGCTGAAGACCGGCGACCTGCTGATCCTCGCCGATGCACTGGCCGAAAGCGTGTTCAAGCAGGCGCGCGTGACCTCCTGGAAGAAGAGTAGCGAGCTGTCGTCCGACATCCTCGAGGATCTGGAATGCCGTCATCCGCTCAAGGGTCTCGCCGGCGGCTATGACTTCATCGTGCCGCTGCTCGACGGCGATCACGTCACCGACGATACCGGCACCGGCTTCGTGCATACCGCGCCAAGCCACGGCCGCGACGACTTCGATATCTGGACGTCGAATGGCCGCCAGCTCACCGAGCGCGGCATCGCCACCACGATCCCCTACACGGTCGACGAGAACGGCGCGCTGACCGAACAGGCGCCGGGCTTCGCCGGCACGCGCGTAATCAACGACAAGGGCGAGAAGGGCGACGCCAACGAGGCCGTCATCAAGGCGCTGGTCGAGCGCGGCATGCTGGTGGCGCGTGCGCGCCTGAAGCATCAATATCCGCATTCCTGGCGCTCCAAGAAGCCGGTGATCTATCGCAACACGCCGCAATGGTTCATCGCGATGGACAAGGACATTTTGGAAGTGAACGCTCCCGGCAAGCCGGGAGCTATGGCGGACGACGGCAAGGCGAAGCCCGGCGACACGCTGCGTCACCGTGCCCTCGAAGCCATCAAGGTCACGCAATGGGTGCCGGCCACCGGCCAGAACCGCATCAACGGCATGATCAACACCAAGCCCGACTGGGTGATCTCGCGCCAGCGCGCCTGGGGCGTGCCGATCGCGGTGTTCGTGCGCGAGAAAGGCGATGGCTCCGCAGAGATCCTGCAGGACGAGGCCGTCAACAAGCGCATTGCCGACGCGTTCGAGAAGGATGGCGCCGACGCCTGGTATGCCGAAGGCGCGCGCGAGCATTTCCTCGGCTCGCTTGCCAATGAAGAGTGGAAGAAGGTCGACGACATCTGCGACGTCTGGTTCGACTCAGGCTCCACACACGCCTTCGTGCTCGAAGACCCCGTGCACTTCCCCGGCCTTGCCGGCATCAAGCGCAAGGCCCAGGGCGGCGCGGACACCGTCATGTATCTGGAAGGCTCCGACCAGCACCGCGGCTGGTTCCAGTCGTCACTGCTGGAGAGCAGCGGCACCCGCGGCCGCGCACCGTTCGACGTCGTGCTGACCCACGGCTTCACGCTCGACGAAAACGGTCGCAAGATGTCGAAATCGATCGGCAACACCATCGAGCCGCAGAAGATCATCAAGGACTCCGGCGCCGACATCCTGCGCCTGTGGGTCTGCGCCACCGATTATGCCGACGACCAGCGCATCGGCCCGGAGATCATCAAGAACACCATCGAGACCTATCGCAAGCTGCGCAACAGCGTGCGCTGGATGCTCGGCAGCCTCGCGCACTTCCACGACGAGGAGCGCGTCAGGGCAGACGATATGCCGGAGCTCGAACGGCTGATGCTGCATCGTCTCTCGGAAGTCGATGCGGTGGTGCGACAAGCCTATGCCGATTTCGACTACAAGACGGTGGTGGCCACGCTCGCCGCCTTCATGAACACCGAATTGTCGGCCTTCTACTTCGACATCCGCAAGGACGCGCTGTATTGCGACGCGCCGTCGTCGGTGACACGCAAGGCGTCGCTGACCGTGATCGATTACCTGTTCCGTTCGATCGTGACCTGGTTCGCACCCATTCTGAGCTTCACCGCCGAAGAAGCATGGCTGTCGCGCTATGGCAGCAGCTCCGTGTCGGTGCATCTCGAAACGTTCCAGAAGACGCTGCCGGCATGGCGTAACGAGGCGCTCGCCGCGAAGTGGGACACCATCCGCAATGTCCGCCGCGTCGTCACCGGCGCGCTGGAAGTCGAGCGCGCTGCCAAGAATATCGGCTCGTCGCTGGAGGCCTCACCGCTGATCCATGTCACAGACGCCGCGATCTTTGCCATACTGGCTGACGTCGATCTGGCCGAAATCTGCATCACCTCGAATGCGATGCTGACCAATGCCGAAGCGCCCGCAGGCGCCTTCGCGCTGAACGACGTGCCCGGCGTCGCCGTGGTCGTGGAAAAGGCCGTCGGCACCAAATGTGCACGGTCGTGGAAGATCCTGCCGACGGTGGGCGAAGACAAGGACTATCCCGACGTCACCCCGCGCGATGCGCAGGCGCTGCGGGAGTGGAAGGCACTGGGAGTGGCTGTTTGAAACCAGCCGTCCGCTCCGGGCTGATCGCAGCCATCGTCGTCCTGATCCTCGATCAGGCGACGAAGCTGTGGCTGCTCTATGGCTTCGATCTCGGCCATCGTGGCCTGGTCAGGATCACACCGTTCTTCGATCTGGTCCTGGCCTGGAATACCGGCATCAGCTACGGCTGGTTCTCCGATTCCGGCCCCACCGGCCAGGTCGTGCTGGTGGCTATCAAAGCCATCGCGGTGGTGGCGCTGGCCGTCTGGATGGCGAAATCGGAGACCAGACTGGCCACGATCGGGCTGGGACTGATCATCGGGGGCGCGATCGGCAATGCCATCGACCGGTTCGCCTATGGCGCGGTGGTCGATTTCGCCCTCCTACATGTCGAAATCGCCGGCAAGACCTACAACTGGTACGTGTTTAACCTTGCCGATGTCGCCATTGTTGCCGGTGTAGCGGCCCTGCTGTATGACTCTTTCTTCACGGTACCCGCCGCAAAAGCGCCCTGATCCCAGCCGATACGCAAGGCCAAGGGCGATACCAGCGGAACCGCACCAGGATTCTTCGGATTCTTGCCGATCCGCCAGATATTTGAACAGGATGAACACGATGCGCGAGACCGAAACCGGTTGGGCTCTGCACACTTCATCGGGCGCCTGGATGCGCGCCCTGCGCCTTACCGCCGTTGCCCTTAGTGTTGGTCTCGTGATGTCCGCTGGCGCCGCACGCGCCCAGGATGCCGAGGAAGAAGACCAGCCGTTCGAGCAGAAGGTCATCAAGCAGATCATGACCGGTCTCGGCGGTACCAATATGGAAAACACCGGGATCGACTACCGTGAGCGCTCGCCGCTGGTGGTGCCGCCGAAGATCGATCTGCCGCCGCCGGATGCCAAGGGCCCTGCGCCTGTCGCCAACTGGCCGAAGGATCCGGATGTACAGCAGCGCCGCGCAGCCGCCGCCAACGCCAAGACCGGACGTCCGGAAGAAGTGCTGGAAGCCGCGCGCCCGTTGACCCCGCGCGAGATGGCGCCGAAGCGCGCACGTGGCGCCTCGTCCGCCGTGGACAATTCCTCGCCAGGCGATCCGAACAAGAACATCGTGCTGAGCCCGAAGCAGCTCGGCTATGAAGGCGGACTGTTCAAGAATATGTTCGGCAGCAATAAGGGTGAGACCGCCGAATTCAAGGGCGAGCCGACACGCGAGTCGCTGACCCAGCCGCCGGCCGGTTACCAGACGCCTGCCTCGGGCTATGCCTATGGCACCGGGCCGAAGGAAACCATGAAGAACGATTACAACATCAACCCGATGACGGGTAAGTTCTGATCGCAGCGCTCCCTTTGCGCTGCCATTCCAAAGACGTCCTTTCACTGCGATCAGCCTGCACGCGCGGATATGTCCCGCGCGATGGCTTGGTCACGCCTTTTCCCATGCTTTGGAGCTGCTAGCCCCGCCATGACCTCTTCATTCCGACTTGCCGTACGATCCGTCGCAGTCGTCGCTTTGCTGCTGGCTCCCGCCCTCGCCATATCGGGCGCCCGCGCGCAGACGGTGACGGCGAAACCGCCAACCACGTTCAAGCTCGATAACGGCATGCAGGTCGTGGTGATCGAGGATCACCGCACGCCCGTGGTCACCCAGATGATCTGGTACAAGGTCGGCTCCGCCGACGAGACGCCGGGCAAGTCAGGCTTGGCGCATTTCCTCGAACATCTGATGTTCAAGGGCACAGCGAAACATCCGGTCGGTGAATTCTCGCAGACCGTGCAGCGCGTCGGCGGCGAGGAGAACGCTTTCACCTCGACCGACTATACCGGCTACTACCAGCGCATCAGCAAGGACCAGCTCGGCAAGATGATGGAATTCGAGGCCGATCGCATGACCGGCCTGGTGCTGAAGGACGAAAACGTTCTCCCCGAGCGCGACGTCGTGCTGGAAGAATACAACATGCGCGTCGCCAACAGCCCGGATGCCCGGCTGTCGGAGCAGATCATGGCCGCGCTCTATCTCAACCACCCCTATGGTCGCCCGATCATCGGCTGGCATCAGGAGATCGAGAAGCTGGACCGCGAGGACGCGCTCGCTTTCTACAAGCGCTTCTACGCTCCCAACAATGCGACGCTGATCATCGCCGGCGATGTCGACCCGCAGGAGATCCGCCCGATGGTGGAGCGCACCTATGGCGTGGTCCCGGCACAGCCGGCGATCCCCGAACGGCGCATGCGTCCACAAGAGCCGACGCCCGCCGCGCCGCGCACGGTGACGCTGGCCGATCCGCGTGTCGAACAGACAAGCCTGCGCCGCTATTATCTGGTGCCGTCGGCAACCACCGCTGCGGCCGGCGAGAGCCAGGCCCTCGATGTACTCGGCCAGTTGATCGGCGGCGGCGCGAACTCATATCTCTACCGCGCCCTCGTCATCGACAAACAGCTCGCGATCAATGCCGGCGCCAGCTACCAGGGCACTGCACTCGACAGCGCACAGTTCATGATTTCAGCCTCGCCGAAGCCGGGCGCTGAATTCGCCGATATCGAAAAGACCATCGACGCGGTGATCGCCGACCTCGCGACCAACCCGGTGCCGGCTGCCGACCTCGAACGCGTCAAGACGCAGCTCGTCGCCGAAGCCACCTATGCGCAGGACAGCCAGGCCTCGCTGGCGCGCTGGTATGGCGCGGCACTCACCACGGGCCTCAGCGTCGAGGACATCCGTAGCTGGCCCGACCGTATCAAGGCGGTCACCGCCGAACAGGTGCGCGCAGCCGCCCAGACCTGGCTCGACAAGAAGCGCTCGGTCACCGGCTATCTGGTCAAGGATACATCAGCGCCCAAGCGCGAGGAGAAGCGGTCGTGAGCATCATCTTCAACGCCGGCCGCCTCGGCATTGCCGTCGCCACCGCCTTCTCACTTGTCACCCTGACGGTGACGCCATCTTTCGCCGCCGCCAAGGTGCAGCGGCTGGTGACGCCAGGCGGCATCGAAGCCTGGTTCGTGCAGGATGCAACCGTTCCCCTGATCGCGATGGAATATGCGTTCGGTGGCGGTGCGGCACAGGATCCGAAGGATAAATCCGGCACCGCCAACATGGTGGCCAGCCTGATGGACGAAGGCGCGGGCGATCTCGATTCCACGACCTTCCGCGATCGCATGGAACGCCGCGCCATCGAGCTCAACTTCAACGCCCAGCGCGATTACCTGCGCGGCTCGCTGCGCATGCTGAAAGAGCATCGCGACGAGGCGTTCGACCTCGCCCGCCTCGCTTTGACGTCACCACGCTTCGACGCCCCCGATGTCGAGCGCATCCGCGCGCAGATCATGTCCGGCCTGCGCCGCGAAACCTCGAACCCGAATTCGCTGGCGACGCGCAAGTTTCTGCAGGTGGCATTCGGCGACCATCCCTATAGCCGACCGTCCAATGGCAGCCTGACCGACGTGCCGACCATCAATGTCGACGACATCAAGGCCTACAAGCAACGCATCGTCGCGAAGGACACGCTGAAGATTGCCGTGGTCGGCGACGTCGACCCCGACACGCTCGCGACACTGCTGGACAAGACCTTCGGTGGCCTGCCCGCCAAGGCGACACTGACGCCGATCCCGGAAGTCACGGCAGCCAAGCCGCCGCAGAAGGAATCCGTGACGCTGGACGTGCCGCAGACGGTCATCACCTTCGGCAGCCCGGGCGTCAAACGCGACGATCCGAATTTCATGGCCGCCTATATCGTCAATCACATCCTCGGCGGCGGCACGCTGTCGTCGCGGCTGTATCACGAAGTGCGCGAGAAGCGCGGCCTGGTCTATTCCGTCAGTGGTTCGCTGCTGTGGATGCAGCATTCCGGCATCTATATCGGCAGCACCGCGACTCGCGCCGACCGCGCCACCGAGACGGTCGATACCGTGACCAGCGAAGTGAAACGCATGGCCGAGCAGGGTCCGACCCAGCGCGAGCTGGATGAGGCCAAATCCTATCTCAAGGGTTCGCAGATGCTGGCGCTCGACACCTCGTCGAAACTGGCCGGCGCACTGCTGCAATACCAGCTCGACAGACTGCCGATTGATTACATCGAGAAGCGCAATGCCGTGGTCGATGCCGTGACGCTGGACCAGGCCAAGGCGGCAGCGAAGAAGCTGTGGGCGGATGGCCTGCTGACCGTCGTCGTCGGACGCGCGCCGCAGGCGGCCGCAGCGCCGGTGGCCCCGGCGCCGAAGGCCAACTGAGGCGCCGACATGCGGATCGCAGTGATCGGCGCCGGCGCGGTCGGCTGCTACTATGGCGCCAAGCTGCTGCGTGCCGGCCATGACGTGACATTGGTCGGACGCCAGATCCATGTCGATGCCATCAATGCACGCGGCCTTCGGTTCGAGAGCGCCGAGTTCGACGGTTTCATTCCGGCGAAGGCGATGACGCAGATCGCCGATCTCGCGCTGCCGGACCTCGTTCTGTTCGCCGTGAAGTCCGGCGATACGAACAGTTCAGCGACCGCGCTCAAACCTGTGCTCAAGCCGAACTCTATCGTGCTGAGTCTGCAGAACGGCGTCGACAATCCCGAGCGCTTGCGCGCCATCCTCAGCCAGCCGGTGATCGCTGCAGCCGTCTATGTGGCCTCCGAGATGCCGGGTGCCGGTCATGTGAAGCACAATGGCCGCGGCGAGTTGATCATCGGTGCCTCGCCCGCGAGCGACACGCTAGCGAAGCTGCTGTCCGACGCCGGCGTGCCGACCACCGTCGCCAGCGATATCGACGCGGTGCAGTGGTCGAAGCTCATCAACAACTGCGCCTATAACGCGCTCTCGGCGGTGGCCGGGATTGCCTATGGCGAGATGTTCAAGGTCCAGGGCGTGCCTGACATCGTGGCCAATGCCGTCGTGGAATGCATGGCGGTGGCCCGCGCCTGCGGCGTGTCGTTGCCGGCCGACCTCCTCAACAAGACGCTCGCCCTTGCCGCCAGCATGCCGCTTCAGCAATCCTCGACATCGCAGGATCTCGCCCGCGGCAAGCCATCGGAAATCGACTTCCTCAACGGCTTCATTGTCCGCAAGGGCCTGGAGCATGGGGTTCCGACGCCAACCAACCATGCGCTGCAGGTCATGGTGAAGCTGGTCGAACGCAGTGGGTCACGGCGGTCCTAGCAGCGCATTTCAACGCGCAGGCTTGCCCGGATGTATGGCGGATGTGCTACGGAGGATCATGCTCCGGATCACCCGCTCCATCGCCATCGACGAAGACGATATCGATATCGTCTTCGTCCGCGCGTCCGGACCTGGCGGGCAGAACGTCAACAAGGTCTCCACCGCCGCGCAATTGCGCTTCGACAGCCGCAAGCTGGCGCTGCCGGAGGACACCGCGATCCGGCTGCGGACCCTCGCCGGCCAGCGCATGACCAAGGACGGCGTGATCGTGATCCACGCCCAGCGTTTCCGGACCCAGGAGCGCAACAAGGCCGACGCCATCGAGCGGCTGGTCGAACTGATGCAGGAAGCCGCCTTCCGGCAGGCGCCGCGGCGGGCCACGAAGCCCACGCTCGGCTCAAAAATGCGCCGCCTCGACGGCAAGAAGCGCCGCAGCGACGTCAAGGCCGGCCGCGGCGGGCGCTTCGACGACTGAGCGGCACCTCACACAACAAGCCAGACCACTTTTTCCAGGAATTTCCCGATGGCCAAACCCGTTCATTCGATGATCCGCGTGCTGGACGAAGCGCGGTCGCTGGACTTCTACAAGCGCGCTTTTGGCCTCGAGATTGCCGAGCGCATCGCATTTCCCGACTTTGCGCTGATCTATCTGCGCCATCCCTCCTCGCCCTTCGAGCTCGAATTGACGGTGAATTTCGACCGTACCGAGCCCTATGTGCTGGGCGACGGCTACGGCCATCTCGCGGTTGTCGTGGACGACGTGGCCGCGGAACATGCCCGCTTCGAGGGCGAGAAGCCCGGTCCGCTGCGCGATTTCAAACATGAGGGCCGCACGCTGGCGCAATTCTTCTTCGCCACCGACCCCGACGGCTACAAGATCGAGGTGATCCAGAAGGGCGGCCGATTCGCTTAAAGCGTTTTCGAGCAAAGTGGATACCGGTTCGCGTCAAGAAAACGCGTCAAAACAAAAAGCCAGAACCGGGGAAAAGCGGGCTGCGGCGGGGACATCAGGCGCCCGGGGCCATAGAATGGCGCTTCAGGTTCCCTACATATCCCCGACCCGTCACCACGCCCCGAGATCCATGCCCGTTCGCCAGCTCCCAGAAACCATCGTCAACCGCATCGCCGCCGGCGAGGTGGTGGAACGGCCGGCCAGCGTGGTGAAGGAGCTGGTGGAGAATGCCATCGATGCCGGCGCCTTGAGGGTCGAGATCTTCACCGATGGCGGCGGGCGGCGGAAGATCGCCATCACCGATGACGGCGGCGGCATGACCCATAGCGATCTCACCCTCGCAGTGGACCGCCACGCCACCTCGAAGCTCGATGACGAGGACCTGCTGCAGATCCGCACCCTCGGTTTTCGCGGCGAGGCGCTGCCCTCCATCGGGTCTGTCGCACGGCTCAGCATCACCACACGCCACGCGTCGGAACCGCATGCCTGGTCGCGTACCGTCGATGGCGGCGAGAAATCGCCGATCGCACCCGCGGCGCTGTCGCAGGGCACCCGCGTCGAGGTCAGCGATCTGTTCTACGCGACCCCTGCCCGGCTGAAATTTCTCAAGACCGATCGCACCGAGGCCGAAGCGATCCGCGAAGTGGTGCGCCGCCTCGCCATGGCGCGCCCCGACATCGCCTTCACCATGGCCGGCGAGGAGCGCGCGCCGGTGACATGGGCGGCGGCACTCCCAGGTCCGGCCGGACAGTTGACGCGGCTCGGCGACATTCTCGGGCCTGAGTTTCGTCTCAGTGCCATTGAAGTGCGCAGCGAGCGCGAAGGTGTAGTGGTTGAAGGTTTTGCCGCGGCGCCATCGCTGACCCGCGCCAATGCGCTTGGACAGTATCTGTTCGTCAATGGCCGTCCGGTGCGCGACAAGCTAATCATCGGTGCGGTGCGCGCGGCCTATTCCGACTATCTGCCACGCGACCGCCACCCGATCGTCGCGCTGTTCGTCACGCTCGACCCAACGGAGGTCGATGCCAATGTGCATCCGGCCAAGACCGAGGTGCGTTTCCGCAATGCCGGGCTGGTGCGCGGGCTGATCGTGCATGCCCTGAAAGAAGGCCTGGCGCGCGAAGGACGCCGCACTGCGGCCAATAGCGACGGCGCCGTGCTGGACTCGTTCCGCCCCAACTTCGCCCCGAATTTTGCGCCGCGCCCGAATGCGAACTGGGACTGGCAGCGCTCGCCGGCCTATCCCGTCAATCCAATGCCGGGCTTCGATGGTTCGGCGGCGTTTGCCGAACCCGGCCAGGCGGCTTTCGATGTCGGCACGCCCACGGCCGATGTGCGTTTTGAAGAGACGCCGCAGACCGATCTGGTCGACCGGCCGCTCGGTGCCGCGCGCGCACAGGTGCATGAGAACTACATCATCGCGCAGACCCGCGACGGCATGATCGTGGTCGATCAGCATGCCGCGCATGAGCGCATCGTCTATGAACGGCTGAAGGCGTCGCTCGCCGCCAACGGCGTGCAGCGGCAGATCCTGCTGATCCCCGAAATCGTCGAAATGGACGAGGCCATCGTGGAGAAACTGTTCGACCGCGCCGAAGAACTCGCAAGCTACGGCCTCGCCATCGACAGTTTCGGCCCCGGCGCCATCGCCGTGCGCGAGACGCCGTCGCTGCTCGGCAAGACCAATGCCGCGTCGCTGCTGCGCGATCTCGCCGAACACATGGCGGAATGGGACGAAGCCCTGCCGCTGGAACGCCGGCTGCTGCATGTGGCGGCGACCATGGCCTGCCACGGCTCGGTACGCTCAGGCCGGCGGCTGCGGCCCGAGGAGATGAACGCACTGCTGCGCGAGATGGAAGACACGCCGAATTCCGGCCAGTGCAATCACGGCCGGCCGACTTATGTCGAGCTGAAGCTCAGCGATATCGAGAAGCTGTTCGGAAGACGCTAGACCCCTCAGCCGTCATTGCGAGCGCAGCGAAGCAATCCAGAGCCGCAAGCGAAGACTGGATTGCCGCGTCGCTTCGCTCCTCGCAATGACGTGGACGGGCTGGTGCTCGACTCACGTATATTTGGGATCACGTTCCAGGAGCTCGATCGACACGCCCTGCGGCGCGCGGATGAAGCAGATGCGCAGGCCGGGCTTCAGCGTATGCGGCTCCTTGGTGAACTCCACGCCCTTGGCCTTCAGCGACGCGGCCACCGCATCGATGTCCTTCACCTTCAGGCCGAAATGGTCGAGGCCCTGATAGGGCGTGACCGGCGGCGGGTTGACGCCCATCTCCGGCGTCACAGGTGCCAGGAAGATCATGCCGCCGCCGAGCCTGATATCGATGCGGCCAGGCGCGCGCAGGATCTCGGCACCGAGCATATCGGCAAACCACTGCGCGGTCGCTTCGGTGTCCGGCGTGCGGATATGGACGTGATCCCAAGTGTATTCGATCGCAGACATCGGCGGCTCCTTTTGACGTCTTCTTACACAGATCGCAGAAACGTAAACTCGGTATCGTCATAGGCACGGCGCTCGAGTTCTTCAAACCCGTCGGGCGCTGCGAAAGCCGCATCCTTCGCCTCTTCCACCACCAGCAAAGCGCCCGGCGTCAGCCATCCGCCATCGCGCAGCGAGGCCAGCGCCTTTTCGGCAAGCTTCATGCGATAGGGCGGATCGAGGAACACCAGCGAGAACGGCTCGACCGGATGGGCGGGACCGAGATCGGCGGCATCGCGGCGATAGACTTTCGTGACACCGCCGAGACCGAGCGCCTCGACATTGTTGCGGAGCAAGGCGCGCGCCTCCGAACCGTTATCGACGAACAACGTGAATTTCGCGCCGCGCGACACGGCCTCGATGCCGAGCGCACCAGTGCCGGCAAACAGATCGAGCACGCGGGCGTCCTCGATCGGACTTTCGTAAGCGTGGATCAGGATGTTGAACAACGACTCGCGCAGTCGATCCGCCGTGGGACGGATCGCCTGCGTCGTGGGCGACGCGATGTTGCGGCCCTTCAGCCGGCCACCGACGACACGCATGGCTTACGCGTCCCGCGGCTTCAGATCGCGCTTGCCGTGATAGCCGCGCTTCGGCTTCTTCGGCGGGCCACCGAAGGTAGCCGCGTCTTCATTGCGGGCACGCGACTCTTCCGAGCCGGCGCGCTGTACGAGAATGCGACGGCCCTTGCGATCTTCCACCGTCGAGCGCTTCAGAACCGGCTTCTTCTCGATCACCGGATCGAGCGAGACGTCGCCCTTGCTCGGCAGTTGCCGACCGAAATCGGCACCCGAGGCATCCGCGATCTTCTCGCCGAGCTGCTCGCGCAGCACGCGGGTCTTCACCTCGTCGACCTGGCCTTCCTCGATTTCGCCGAGCTGGAACGGACCGTAGGAGATGCGGATCAGCCGGTTCACCTCGAGGCCGAGATGCGCCAGCACGTTACGCACTTCGCGGTTCTTGCCTTCGCGGATCGCGAACACGATCCAGACATTGGCGCTCTTGTCGCGCTCCAGCGTCGCATCGATCGAGCCATATTTGACGCCGTCGACCTCGACGCCGTTCTTGAGCTCGTTGAGCTGCGCCTGCGTGACTTCGCCATGCGCACGCACGCGGTAGCGCCGCAGCCAGCCGGTCTCCGGCAATTCCAGCGTGCGCGCGAGGCCGCCGTCATTGGTCAGCAGCAGCAGGCCTTCGGTGTTGAAATCGAGCCGGCCGATGGAGATCAGACGCGGCAGGCCTTCGGGCAGATGATCGAACACCGTCGGCCGTCCCTCGGGATCGGCATGGGTCGTCATCAGACCGCGCGGCTTGTGATACAGGAACAAGCGCGTGCGCTCCGGCGCCGGCAACGGCTTGCCATCGACGGTGATCACGTCATTGGTCGAGACATCGAGCGCCGGCGAGTTGATGACGCGGCCATTGACGGCAACACGGCCCTGCGTGACCCATTCCTCGGCATCGCGGCGCGAGCACAGGCCCGCGCGCGACACGACCTTGGCGATACGCTCGCCGGCCTTCTTGGCCGCGGGAACGCGCGCCGGGCGGCGCTGCTCGGGATCGCGCTCGCGATATTCACCACGGCCGCCGAATGCAGGACGCTTGGCGAAAATCCTGCTGTCGTCCTCATTCTCGCGACGCGGACGCTCGTCGCCGTCGCGAGCCTCGCTGCGACCATGCTCCTGCCAGTCGGTGCGGCCACGCGGCTCGCGCGGACGATCGAAGCTTGGACGGTCCTCACGCGGACGCGAGAAACGCGGGCGCTCGCTGTCGCTGCGCTCGGGGCGATCATCGCGCGGACGCTCGAATTTGGGCCTGTCGAATTTCGGCCGGTCGAAATTGCGCGCGCCATCGCGCGGCGGACGCGCGCTGCGGCTGCCGCGATCATCCGCCCCGCCTTCGCGCTTCTGCCAAGGCTTCTGCTCGCTGCGATCAGGGCCGCGCTCGAAATCACGCCCGCCACGATCACCGCGATCGGGACGATCGTTGCGATCGTTGCGATCGCCAAAGCTCTTGCGCGGGCCGCCGCGATCCGGCGCACCGCGGGAGAATTTCTTGTCGCCGCCAAACTTCTTCTCGGCGCTGAACGGCCGGTCGCCGCGCGGACGATCGCCGTCGCGTGAGGGGCGCGGGCTGAACGGACGATCGCCTTGCGGACGATCGTTGCGATCACGCTGTGGGCGATCGTTGCGATCGCCTTGCGGGCGATCAAAGCGCGGACGCGGACGATCACCATCGCCGCCGCGAAAGCCTTCGCCGCGCGGCGTGTAGGGGCGTTTCTCACCGCCACCGTCGCGCGGCGCGTAGGGCTTCCGCTCGCCGAACTTCTTGTCGGAAAAACGTCCGGCCGGACGCGCATCGCCGCGGTCACCCCGCGGGGCGCGATCATCCCTGTTGAAATTCGGACGGTCGCCGCGCGGTGCCTCTCCGCGTGGGCTGTAGGGACGTTTGTCGCCGCCACCGGCGCCGGCGCGCGGTGAATAGGGACGCTTCTCGCGGTCACCGAAATCCTTACGCGGCCCACGGTCTGGACGATCACCGCCACCGCTGCGCGCGGGACGGTCATCGCGGTTGAAGCGGGCCGGACGCGCATCGTCACGATCGCGTCGCGGCGCATCGCCGTAGTCGCGGCGCGGCGCACGGTCGTCATCGCGGTTGCCGGCGTAAGGCTTGGCGCCAAAAGATTTGCCGCCAGAAGGCTTGCCACCGAAAGATCGCTTCTCACCGCCGCCAGCACCGGGCGGCTTCGGGGTGTATGTGCCGTCGCGCTTGGCGAATTTCTTGTCGGGTCCGCGTGCGGCGCCGGAGCGGCCCTTGCCGGCTCCGCCTTTGCCACCGGGTGGCCGGCCGCGCGAGGGGCCGTTGTTTTTGTCGTTGTCGCGGGGCATGAAGGGTCTCACTGCAGCGGAAGCTGAATTGGGTTGAGCGGTGCGGACAGGGTTCGCGGGCCGAAAATGCGCGCTCATTGGGGCGCATTCTCACGCAAAACCAGTATCCACTTTTGCTGAATGCAACTCCGTAGCAGAGTTTTGCGCAGGAAACGAGCCGTTGACCGCACCTTCTTTCATGGATCTGGCGCTGAAAGCGGCCGAAAGCGCCGGAAATGCCGGCGAAGTCCCCATCGGCTGCGTCATCGTCGGGAATAACGAGGTGATCGCCACAGCCGGCAACCGCACCGTCCGGGACCGCGACCCGACCGCCCATGCCGAAGTCCTGGCGATCCGGGAGGCCGCCGCCAGGCTCGGCAGCGAGCGGCTGGTCGACTGCGACCTGTATGTGACCCTGGAGCCCTGCACCATGTGCGCGGGCGCAATCTCCTTCGCCCGGATCCGGCGGCTATATTACGGCGCAGCCGATCCCAAGGGCGGCGGGGTCGATTCCGGCGTGCGCTTCTTCGCAGCAAAAACATGCCACCACGCGCCGGAAGTCTATCCGTCCGTGGGCGAAACCCAGTCCGCCACGCTGTTACGAGAGTTTTTTAAAGCGCGGCGCTGAGGCTTTGCTGACAGCCAAGTCAACGGGAACGCGGGTCACTTCGTGCCCGTCTTCGTGGATGACGCAGATGTGGCGCTCATGGTCCTGATGCATCGCCGGCCGGGCGCTGACTTCGTCGGCGATCACATAAGCCTGTGCAATCGCTTCGGCGTCACTGCGCAGCTCCCGACCAGCGTGGTCGCGCTGCGTCGTGCCGTTCTTGAGGTCGAAATAATAGTGCGCCATGGGTACCTCACAGCCCCATCAACGCGTTCCACAACCTTCGGTTCCCCGAGAGGACCACCCGAATACCGTTACTTGCCCTTGCGTTCCCGCGCCACCGCCTGCCAGCCGATATCCCGCCGACAGAAACCTTCAGGCCAGTTGATCAGGCCGATGGCCTCATAGGCGCGGCGCTGGGCCTCAGCAACGGTCTTGGCGGAGGCCGTCACGTTGAGGACGCGGCCGCCATTGGCGAGAATCCAGTCGCCGGATGCCTTGGTCCCGGCATGGAAAATCTCGACACCCTCGATCTTCTCGGCCCGGTCCAAGCCGGCGATGCGCGTGCCCTTGTCGTAGTCGCCGGGATAGCCCTTCGTGGCCATCACCACCGTCAGCGCCGGATCCGGGAACCAGCGCAGATCGAAATTCTTGAGCTGCCCGTCACAGCAGGCAATCAGCGCCGGCAGCAGATCCGACATCATACGGACCATCAGCACCTGACACTCCGGATCGCCGAACCGGGCATTGTATTCGACGAGTTTCGGCCCCTGCTCGGTCACCATGACGCCGGCATAGATCACGCCCTTATAGGGCGTCCCCATGGCGCTGAGCGCGCGCAGGGTCGGCATGATCATCTCGTCCATCACCTGCGCGCAGAGCGCCTCGGTCATGACAGGCGCCGGCGAATAGGCGCCCATGCCACCAGTGTTCGGGCCCTTGTCGCCGTCGAAGGCGCGCTTGTGGTCCTGCGCAGTTGCCAGCGCCAACGCGTGCTCGCCATCGCACAGCGCGAAGAACGAGGCTTCCTCGCCCTGCATGAACTCCTCGATCACGACTTCCGCACCGGCCTCGCCGAAGCCGCCATCGAACATCATGTCGACCGCGTCCAGCGCCTCGGCTTCAGACATCGCCACCACAACGCCCTTGCCAGCGGCGAGGCCATCGGCCTTGACCACGATCGGTGCGCCTTGGGCCCGGATATAGGCCTTGGCAGACTCTGCATCATGGAAATGGCCATAGGCCGCAGTCGGGATGTTATTGGCCCGGCACAGTTCCTTGGTGAAGCTCTTCGAGCTTTCCAGTTGGCCGGCGGCTTTACTGGGTCCGAATGCCTTGATGCCGACGGCAGCAAGATCGTCGACGATGCCCGCCGCTATCGGGGCATCCGGGCCGACCACGACGAAATCGACCTTGTTCACCTTGCAGAAATCAATCACGGCCGCATGGTCGGTGATATCCACCGCCACGCATTCGGCCTCCCGGGCGATGCCGGCATTACCTGGCGCGCACCAGAGTTTGGTCAGCAGCGGCGACGCGGCGAGTTTCCACGCCAGCGCATGTTCGCGACCACCGGAACCGAGGAGGAGAATGTTCATAACCAGCCAGACCAATTGCAATCAAACACGCCCATCGTTTAGCACGGCGCGTCGGGACAGCAATCAGCGGTCTGAGTAATCAATCGGCCAGGCGGCCAACCCCTCAAGCGACGGCGACATGTGTTTCCGCGCGATAACGGCGGATCAAACCCACCGTCCAGCCAAGGAAATAGCCGGCGCACGCCCCCGACACCAATTGGCCAATCAGCGGAACGGCAGCACCCGAACCCAACTTCATCGCGGTTGCGACCGCCACGGCATATTGCAGCAGAAAGACCGACAGGTTGCGGATCAGGGGCAGCCAGCTCCCGGGGCGCAGAATGGTGCCGTCCTGCCGATCGACCGTCATCTCGCCGGGACCGATCGACAGAGCGACGGCCGCCATCACGATTGCCGCTGCCAGCCAGGCCCCGATCAGATGCAATTGGCCGCCGGCAAAGATCAGCCGCGACAGCCCCATCAGGAGAAACACCATTGGAACGATCAGCAAACGGCGCAGCTGTGTCTTTCGCGGTCGGAGCGACAGGCTTCCGAGCCAGATCAGCAGCGCCAGCAACGCGAACACCCAGATCGGCGTGTTGGTCAGAATGCGCCACGCGATGTCCATGACAATCTCCCAGGCTTTGCTCTACTTGCCTTCCGCAGTTGCGATGATCTCACGCAAGGTGGCGACGTGCCGCGCGAAGGCGCCACGCCCGGCGGCGGTGGCTGTCACCGTCGTCTGCGGCTTCTTGCCGACGAACGCTTTCTCGACGCTGACATAACCGGCTTTCGCCAGTGTCTCGATATGAGCGCCGAGATTGCCATCGGTGGCGCCGGTCAATTTCTTCAAGCGCGGGAAATCCAGCCCCTGTGCCGGTTGCAGAGCGTTCAGCGCTGCCATGATCTTGAGCCGCAGAGGCTGATGGATGATGTCGTCGAGTTCGGCCATGTCAGCTACGCCGCATCCAGAGGCCACCGAGCAACAGGCCGCCGCCATTGACGACAGCCATCCAGAGCGTGAACCATGGTCCGGCCAGGAAGTAACCGAGCAACGTCAGCGCGATCACGCTCATGCCGATCACGACAAAGACGCGGCCGAACCAGAACCCTGTCATCACGTAAGGCAACATGAAGTAAGTCGTCCAGAACGCGCCGATCTGCCGCGGCGCCATGTTCCCGAAAACGATGCTCCACAGACAGCCAAAAGCCACGAACGCGATAAACGCTGCCGTTGCTCGGGCGTCGAAGGTGCTGACGCCTTCGCGCTTCTTGTTGAGTGCCCCGATGACGATCGCGCAGATGACACCCGCGACAATGACGACCGACCAGATGACGGGAGCCGCAGCAGGCGCAAAGAACGAGAGCAGATAACCGATAAAAGTCGCAACGCCCCATAGAATGAGCATTGTGCTGGCGTGCCGATAGAACACCGACTGCCGGACCAGCCGACTGAGGCTTTCGATCTCCATCAACGCAGCGCTGGCTTCCTGGCTGTTGATCACGGTGTCACCTCGTTGCGAGATCGTCGGCGACAACGGCGACGAAACTTGCCGTGCTGACAACGTCCATGTGATTTGCGTTGTCGAGGACGCGCACGTCGATATTGGCCTTCGACTGCATCGCCTCGCGATATTTGTCGGCGAACATCAGCTCGTCATTGCGCCCGGCGATGACCGATATGGGCCCGTTCGCCGGATCGAGATCCAGACGGTAGTCGCGATGCGTGCCGAAATTCTGCAGCAACCGATATGAATATTCGGACGTCAGAATGCGGGTCGAACCCGGTTGCACGGCAAAGGCAACGACCGGGAGCTGCGAACAGCATGTCACCCCGAACGACTGCAGCACACTGAGCGCGATGATGCGCGGTACATTCGGACTGGCCCATCCGCCTGCGTTCTCGCGTGTGGAGGGCGACTTCAGGCCGAGATAGGGTGACAGCAGAACGGTGCGCGCGAAAAGCCCCTGATTGACGGATCCCGCCACGCGCAGCGCAAACCCGCCGCCCGACGAATGCCCGGCGAGCGTCAGTGGCGACACCAGCCCCTGCCCGCGCAAATGGCCGACGAGATCTGCGAGATCATCGTCGAGCTGACCGAGATAGGCGATATCGCCGCGGGTCCCCGACGCGCCATGGCCGCGCATGTCGGGAGCGATGCTTTCGACGCCCCGCGCGGCAAGCGCTTTCGCCAGGGCGTGCACCGCTATGCTCGATCCCGACGAGCCATGAATGAGCAGTGCGGCACGGCTCACGGACGGTCCGGATGGCGTGTAGCGCCGGTAGGCCAGATTCGAGCCGTCTCTCGCCTGGAAATACTGCAGTGGCGGAACGTCCCCGCGATACGCACTGCGCGCCGTGTCCGCAATGGAGGCCAGTGCCTTGGGCCGTGAAACCGGCACCGCAATCATGCCGACCAGCACCAGGGCCGCCAGACCCGCCGCGGCAAGGAGCCAAACGATGCCACGGACCGCGAAGGTCAATATCGACGCCATAATACCCGCCATTCTCTGAATACAGATTACTCTGTATAATAGAGTTATCTGCAAATCAATATCTGATTGGCGTTTTGCGACCGACATCCCTACTTTGCGACGATCCTGAAAGCCGAGATTCGATGCCCAAAGCCGCCGCCCCCCTTACCAATTCCCCCGAATTCACCGTCTCCGAGCTGTCCTCAGCCCTGAAACGGACGGTGGAAGACACTTATGGGAACGTGCGGGTGCGCGGCGAAATCTCGGGTTTTCGTGGGCCGCATTCGTCGGGCCACTGCTATTTCTCGCTCAAGGACGAGAGCGCCAAGATCGAGGCGGTGATCTGGAAGGGCGTCCATGGCCGGATGCGGTTCAAGCCGCAGGAAGGCCTCGAAGTCATCGCCACCGGCAAGCTGACCACCTATCCAGGCTCGTCGAAATACCAGATCGTCATCGAGGCCATCGAACCCGCCGGCGTCGGCGCGCTGATGGCGCTGATGGAAGAGCGCAAGCGCAAGCTTGGCGCCGAAGGCCTGTTCGACGAAGCGCGCAAGCAGCTGCTGCCATGGCTGCCGGAAGTCATCGGCGTAGTGACATCGCCCACCGGCGCGGTTATTCGCGACATCCTGCATCGGCTGGAGGATCGCTTCCCGCGCCGCGTGTTGGTCTGGCCGGTGAAAGTTCAGGGCGAAGGCTCGGCCGAACAGGTCGCCGCCGCGATCCATGGCTTCAATGCGCTGCCGGTGGGCGGCGCCATTCCGCGGCCGGATCTGCTGATTGTCGCGCGCGGCGGCGGCTCGCTGGAAGACCTGTGGTCGTTCAACGAAGAAATCGTGGTGCGCGCCGCGGCCGAAAGCATGATCCCGCTGATCTCGGCCGTGGGCCACGAGACCGACATCACGCTGATCGATTTCGCCGCCGACAAGCGCGCGCCGACGCCGACAGCCGCTGCCGAAATGGCGGTACCCGTGCGCGCCGAACTGATGGTGGAGATATCCGGCTTCGAGCGCCGCATGATGCTGTGCTGGCAGCGCGGCCAGGAATCCCGCCGCAACGAACTGCGCGCCGCAGCGCGTGCTCTGCCGGATCTCAGCGAACTGCTCGCCATTCCGCGCCAGCGTCTCGACGGCGCAACCGCATCGCTGCCGCGCGCTCTGAAAGCAAATACACACGCGCATCATCGCCGCTTCGCGCAGGCCAGCGCCGGACTGACGCTGCGCGTGCTGCGCGCACAGATCGCGCACGCCACGCAGCGACTGACGGTATCGGGTGAACGCTTGAGCCTCTCCGCGCGTGCCCTGCTTCGGCAGCGCCGCGATCGCTTCACTGGCCTTGAAGCACGATTGAAGGCCTCCAAACTCGCCAATGCGCAGGCGCAGCGCAATGCCATCACGCGCGATCGGGAGCGCGCTCTGCGCCTTGCCGAACGCGCGCGCCGTGCATTGACGACACTGGTGCAGCGCCAGCAGGCGCGCGTACAGGCGTCGAGCCAGCTGCTCGGTGCCCTCTCCTATCGCAGCGTGCTGGCCCGCGGCTTCGCGCTGGTGCGTGACGAGCAGGGCGCAGCGCTGCATGCCGCCGCTGCTGTCGGAGCGGGCGCGCGCCTGAGCATCGAATTCGCCGATGGCCGTGTGGATGTGACCGCCGATGGCGACCGCACGGCACCTGCTCCCCGCGAGGCCAAGCCTGCAGCGCCGGCTGCGCCGAAAAAGGCGACGAAAATCGATCAGGGCAGCCTGTTCTAGAGGTTGCGCGGGCCGCCTTTATTGGGCGACGCCGCGGCCCTATTTATGCTACGAGATGACGACATTCAGGGCCGGTGACCGATCCGGCAAGACGACTTAGTGACGATCCAGGAGACAGCCGTGCTGAACAAATTTGGCCCCTCGGGCCACGGCGAAGCCCAGTTGCAATATCTCGACGGCGATTTCCGCGTGGTGTCACCCGGCACCTATGTGACTTGCGCCATCACAGGCGAGCGCATTCCGCTGGACGAGTTGAAATACTGGAGCGTCGATCGTCAGGAAGCCTATGCGGTGCCGAATGCCGTGCTGGCGCGGCATTATCCAGACGCGGTGAAGGGTCAGAAGTAAAGTCGTAGGATGGGTAGAGCGTCTTCGCGAAACCCATCATCTCCCCGCACGAAAGGTGATGGGTTTCGCGGAGTTTATCATTGGGCGCGCTTCGCGCGACCCGTTGGCTCTGCCCATCCTACCTTCCGAGTGTCTTCACTCTTGCCCGATTGAGCCGTTCGATCACGAAAGCCTGCAACGCCGCCTTGTCCTCGAAGACCAGCGTGACGGCGAATGGTACGATCTCCGCTGCGGCCGGCACGCTGCTGAGTTTGACGACATCCTTCTCCGTCGTCACCAGCGTGAGCCCATCTCGCTTCGCTTGCAGGGCCAGCGCATCGATCTCAGCGGGCGCATACGGGTGGTGATCGGCGAAGGCTTTCTCCACAGCCACGTCCACACCTGCATGACGCAACGTGCGGAAGAAGCGTTGGGGATCGCCGATTCCCGCAAAGGCCAGCACGCGCTTGCTGCGCAAGGCTGCCACTGACGTCTCGTCCGGCACGAGGCGCGCCGTCAACACCGGACCGCCCTTGCCAGCGACCAGCGCCGCAACGCCCGTCGCTGCAACACCATCGCCGATCACGACCAATGCATCGGTGCGTGCGATCTGCAGATCGAGCGGCGCCCGCAAAGGTCCCGCGGGCAGCACGCGCCCGTTGCCGAGACCGCGATTGCTGTCGATCACAATAAACGACGCATCCTTGGCGATGGCCGGATTCTGGAAACCGTCATCCATCACGATGACGCTGGCGCCGGTCGAGCGCGCCAGCGCTGCGCCAGCGACGCGATCCCCGGAGATCACCACCGCCACCTGTCGTGCCATCATCAGCGGTTCGTCGCCGACATCTGCCGCCACGTGCCTCGACGGATCAACTTTCACCGGGCCGCGCAGCTTTCCACCATAGCCGCGGCTGAGCACCACCGGCGTCTCGCCGAGATCGCGCAGCACTTGCACCAGCGCTAACGTGGTCGGTGTCTTGCCGGCACCGCCGACGTGATAATTGCCGACGCAGAGAACGGGAATGCCGACATCGACGCCCTTGCGCGCCATGCGGCTGCCTGCGACTTCGCCATAGATGGCGCCAAGCGGCATCAGCAGACGCGACAACCATGTCGATGGCGGCCGCCAGAATGCCGGCTCACGCATCCTGCGCTCCCGCTTCGAGCCGGAGCTGCATCAGATAAGGCTCCAGCGCATGCAGGGTGCGATCGAGCGCACCGCCAAGCCGTTCAACCACGCGATGCCCGGCCTCGATCGCGGCCTCGCGTGCCGCCTCGTTGCCGAGCATCTGGCCGAGCTGTTTCACCAATTGCTCGGAGGAGTCGGCGAGCTTTGCACCGCCGGCGCCATCCAGCGCCTCATAGACGTCGGTGAAATTGAAGACGTGCGGGCCATGCACCACGGACGCACCGAGCTTCACGGCTTCAATCGGATTCTGCCCACCATGCGGCACCAGCGAACCGCCAATGAACACCACCGGTGACAGACGATAGAACAGGCCGAGCTCGCCCATGGTGTCGGCCACGTAAATATCGGCGCCTGCATGCGGCAATTCCTCGCGCGAGCGCAAGGCAACCTGCGCACCTGCCACCGTAATCATCTGCGCGATATCCGCTCCGCGATGGGCGTGGCGCGGCACGATGACCGTCAGCAATTTCGGGAAGAAACTGGTCAGCGTCTTGTGAGTCTCGAGGATAATTTCTTCTTCGCCGGGATGCGTCGACGATGCGACGATGATGGGGCGACCGCGCGTTACCGCCATGAGCTTGTCCAGCTTCACGGCGTCGCCCGGCGGCGCCTGCACGTCGAGCTTCAGATTGCCCGTGACGACGACGCTGCGCGACCCCAATGCGCTGAAGCGCTCGGCGTCGGTTTCGGACTGCGCCAGGCAAATCTCGAAGCGGCCGAGCAAGGCGCCGATGGTCGCCGAAAATTTCTGCCAGCGCGGGAACGAGCGCTGCGACATGCGCGCATTGATCAGCACCATCGGCAGACGGCGCTTAGCGGCGGAGATGATCAGGTTCGGCCACAGATCGCTCTCGATAAACAGTGCCAGACTCGGCTTCCAGTGATCGAGGAAGCGCGCCACGAAGCGCGGTGAATCATAGGGAATGTACTGGTGGATGATATCGGTCGGGAATCGCTTGGCGATGATCTCGGCCGAGGTCACCGTGCCGGAGGTCAAGAGGATGCGCATGCCCAGCGCGCGCAGCCGCTCGATCAGCGCTGCCGCCGCCAGCACTTCGCCGACGCTGGCGCCGTGAATCCAGACCAGCGGCCCGGCGGGGCGCTCGATCTGCGAGATGCCGCGACGCTCGTCTAGGCGCGCAGGATCTTCCTTATTCTTCTTCAACCGTTGCCTGATCAGGACGGGCGCAAGCGGCGTCAGCGCCGCCGACAATCTGCGATAGGCGCGCAGCGTGATCGGCAGCGCGTTAGGCACGACGCGCACCTTCCGGCCGACCTACCGCGTCATAGGCCCGCTGCGTGGCCTCGTTCAGCGTGGCTTCGAGCTGCAGGCGCAGCGCCTCCATCGTGGCAGCGTCGGCATCGGCAGGAACGCTCAGCGGTTCACCGCCGACCAGCACGCCGCGACCGAAAGGCAGATTGATCGTGGTGCGGTCCCAGTTGTTGAGCTGGACGTAGCGGCTGGTGGCCATCGCGAACGGCATGATCGGCCGGCCGCTTTCGCGTGCCAGCATGATGATGCCCATGCCGGCGACACGCGAGCGCTTCGGCACGTCGGCGGTCAGCGCCATATTGATACCGCGCTCCAGCACCCGCACCATTTCCTTGAACGCACCGACGCCGCCCTTGCGGTGAAACGCGCCGCCATGATCGCCGGAGCCGCGAACGGTCGCGATGCCGAGCCGCTCGGCAGCCAGCGCATTGAACTCACCGTCGCGATGCTTCGAGATCAGCACCGCGCCGCGATAGTCCTTCTGCCGGATGAACGGCGTCATGAAGTGCTGGCCATGCCAGAACGCCAGGATGACCGGCATCTGCGGCTCGACAATGTCATAGACATCGACGGGATCGAAGGTGAAGGTGTTGGTCTTCCAGACCAGACGCAAAAATTCGGCCGCGAGAACCCCCGCGGCGCGCTGAACCCAGCTGCTGCGCAGCGTGTTTCGGAGCAGTCGTTTCAAGCGGTCGGCTTCGCGTCTTGACCCGGATCGAGCAGCCGATGGAGATGGACGATGAAGTAGCGCATGTGGGCGTTGTCGACGGTCTGCTGCGCCTTGGCCTTCCAGGCGACAAATGCCGTCGCGTAATTCGGATAGACGCCGACGACTTCAACCTGGCTGAGATCCTTGAACGTCGTCTCTTTCAGGTTGGTCAGCTCGCCCCCGATGACCAGATGAAGCAGTTGCTGTGGTGTGTCAGACATGAATCCTGTTCCTGCAGCGACCGGCTGCGATCCGATAAGTCAAAGATAGTGGTGCAGCCGGTTAAACCCGGCGGTTCTGGAATTGCTCGACGATGTAAGCATGGCGATCGGCCCCCGCTGCCACCAGCAACCCGTGCGTGACTTCCCGGCGATTATAGAGGATGGGATCGCCCGAAAGCTCGGTCATCCTACCATTCGCTTCGTGCACGATCAAATCTGCGGCGGCCAGATCCCAGTCCCGGCTCTGCCCCCCGGCAAAGGCCGCATCCAGCCGGCCATTGGCGATCCAGCACAATCGCAGCGCCAGCGAGCCGATTCGCGGATAGAGGGTAATGTCCTGCCGGGGATGGACCATCCGCTCGACCAGAGGCTTCGGCCCCGCCACGCGCGAAAAGTCCATTGCGGAACCGGTCGTGGCCCGAACCGGAATGCCGTTGCAGGTGGTGCCCTGCCCGCGGATCGCCAGGAAAAATTCATCTGTGGATGGCGCAAATACCGCGGCCATCACCGGCCGGGCGTCCTCGACCAGCGCGACACAGACACACCAATCCTCGCGACCGGCGAGATAGCTGCGGGTGCCGTCAATCGGATCGATGATCCAGGTCAGCCGTTTGCCGAGACGAGATTCGTCATCGGCGCTCTCCTCCGAAAGCCAGCCGTATTCGGGCGTCGCGGCGCGAAGCCGCTTCTCGATCAGATCGTTGACGGCGATATCCGCTTCGGAGACGGGGGAGGATTCGCCCTTGGTCCATTTCTTGAGTTCTGTACCGAACATTGCGAGGCCGAGCTCGCCGGCCGCACGCACGGTGTCCGCCATCAGGGCGACATCGTGCGCGAGCCGTTTGTCGATGTCGAGATCAGCGTCCGGCAATCGTCAGTCCCTCGACGCGCACGGTCGGCGCGTTGACGCCGTATTTGAAAGCGAGGTCGTTGGCCGGGATCATCGACTTGAAAATCTCGAACAGATGACCGGCGATGGTGATCTCGCTGACGGCGTAAGTCAGCTTGCCGTTCTCGATCCAGAATCCGCCGGCGCCGCGGCTATAGTCGCCGGTCACGCCATTGACGCCCGAACCGATCAGATCGGTGACGTAAAAACCTTCCTTGATATCGGCGATCAGGTCTTCGGGGCTCACGTCGCCTGCTTCCATATGCAGATTGTAAGCGCCGGGCGATGGTGACGACGACACGCCACGATGCGCGTGGCCTGTCGTGGTCATGCCGAGTTCGCGCGCAGTGGCGCAGTCCAGCAGCCAGGTCGTAAGCACGCCACCATCAATGATGGCCTGCTGCTTCGTCGCAACGCCTTCGGCATCGAACGACTGCGAACGCAACCCGCGCACGCGCAGGGGATCGTCGATGATGCGGATATTGCTGCTGAACAGCTGCTTGCCGAGACTGTCCTTGAGGAACGTGGTCTTGCGCGCGACGGACGCGCCATTGGCGGCACCGATGACGTGACCGACCAGCGAGTTCGAGACGCGCGGATCGTACACCACCGGCACCTTGCAGGTCGGCACCTTGCGCGGATTGGCCCGCGCCACCGTGCGCTCGCCCGCGAGTTTGCCGACACTGGCCGGCGAGTCCAGATCGGACGCATGCAACGCCGAGGTGAAGGCGTAGTCGCGCTCCATCTTGGTGCCGTCGCCGACGATGGCTGTCATCGACACGCCCTGGCTCGATCGCAGATAAGATCCGTGGAAACCCGTGGAGGTGACGAGCACCATGCCGCCGATGCCGGTCGAGGCTGATGCGCCGCCCGACTTTGTCACGCCCTTCACCGCGAGTGCGGCTTCTTCAGCTTCGACAGCGCGGCGTTCGAGCTCTGTGACCGATGGCACGACGGGATCGAGCAGATCGAGATTTGCAAAGTCGCGCGCAAGCAGCGCTGGGTCGGCAAGGCCGACATATTGATCATCGGGTGCGACGCGCGCCATCGCGACAGCACGTTCGGCCAGTTGTGCGACATTGTCGCCGGACATGTCATTGGTGGAGATCACCGCCTGACGGCGACCGACGAACACGCGCAGCCCCATGTCGTCGCCTTCCGAACGCTCGGAGGCTTCGACCTTGCCGTCACGCACTTCGACACCATGCGACACGCCGCGCACCGCGACCGCATCCGCGGCATCCGCGCCGGCCTTCCTGGCAGCCTCGACGAGACGCTGCGCCAGCGTGGACAGTACGGACTGATCGAGCAGATCGGAATTGTCGGATTTCGTGGAGACAGACGACGATGCGTTTGGTGAAGAGTTCACGAACAAAATCCCAACATTGAGAGACGATTTCAACAGGTCCGAAGCGGCGATGGCCGCTGTTAGAGATGTGCTTATTTCGCAGGGACTTCAAGCATTTGCCGCGCCGAAAAGGAAAGAATTTCAGGGCTCTCGCAACGGTTCGTCAATCATGCCTGCCAAGCTTCTGTCAATCATGAAGGGCAGTCGGATTCGATTAACCAGCCTTTTTAAGCCGATTCCGAACCGGCTCTGGCAAGGTCTCCCCATCGACCGGGAACATAATTCCGGCGGGGAGATAAAAAGCCGTGAGGCATCAAACAGCGACAGGTGGGGCCCATGCCCCGGGATCGGGCAGCGCATTGCGGCTCGATCCCCATTCACTTCCGGTTCGTTTCGAGGCGCATGATACCCGCGCCGACGGAGCGATCCGCCATATCGAACTGCATCGTACCCGGGTCGTCCTGCATCGCGCCGTCGGCGGCATGCGCATGGCGATCAATGTGCGCGTCAGCGATTTTCTCGGCGTCACCTTGCGCGGTCTCGACGACGGCAAGATGCTGATGCTCGCGCATCGCGATCCTTCACTGTCGATTCCATTGCTGGTCAGTTCGGATCGCGAAGAAATCGACATGGCCTGGCAGATGTGGAGCGAGATCTTCGCGCTTCCGCAATTGCCGGAAGAGAAGACTTACGAACCGTCTCAGCGCCGCCGTCGCCGCAATGCGATTCGCGAACGTCGCCCGAAATTTCTGGTACGTCGTCGTCCGGGCGCTTTGCTCGGCGAAGCCGGCAGCTACAAGGGTGAACGCGAGATCATCGCGCGACACTAAGAAGACAGGCAGGAGCCTCCTGCCGTCTTACTCTCCCGGCAGTCGCAACACCTTGACCGGATTCATCATCCGGTCGGGATCGAGTGCGAGTTTCACGCGCCGCATCAGATCGAGCTCGACTTCCGACGTGTAGAGCGGAAGCCGATCGATATGCATGCGGCCGATGCCGTGCTCGGCGCTGATGCTGCCGCCACAGGCGACGCTTTCCTGATGCACGATGGTGTTGGCCTCGTGCGCCGCAGCCTCGCGGACCCGCGCATCGCCGATGTCGTAGGGAAACACGACGATCACATGCACATTGCCATCGCCGACATGCCCGCAATGCGCGACCTGCGCATTGGGCAGTTCGCGCTGCAGCCGACGCGTGACGCGGTCGATGAATTCCGGCAGCGCCGAGATCGGCACCGACGTATCGTTCGACACCGTAAAACCCTCGCGCTTGTTGGATTCAGAAATCGTGTGACGCAGGTTCCAGATCCTCTGGGCCTTGGCCTGATCGGTCGCAATCACCGCATCGCCGATGAGCCCTTCCTCCATCGCTGCGGCCAGTGCCGTCTCCAAGCTTTCCACGGCGTTCCAGTCCGCGGCGCTGTCCGCCAGTTCGAGCAGCACATACCATGGCGCCTCACCCGCCATCGGACTGCCGCTCGCAGAACCATGACGAAGCACGATCTGCAATTGGCTCTGCGACATCAGTTCAAAGGTTTCGACACGACCGCCCGTGGTGCGCTGCAGATACTGCAATAGCGCAATCGCCTGGCCGACCTCGTCCATCGACACCATCGCCGTCGCTGACACCATGAGCTTCGGATACAGTTTCAGCACAGCGGCAGTGACAATGCCGAGCGTGCCCTCGGCGCCGATGAAGAGCTGTTTCAGGTCGTAGCCGGTATTGTCCTTGCGCAGCGCCCTGAGGCCATTCCAGATCTGACCATCCGCCAGCACCACTTCCAGCCCGAGCACCTGCTCGCGCATATTGCCGTAACGCAGCACACCCGTGCCACCGGCATTGGTGGAGATCAGTCCGCCGACCTCGCAACTGCCGACGCTGCCGAGCAACACGGGAAATTGCCGGTCGTGCTGGTCAGCCAGCGCACGCACATCGGCCAGAATGCAGCCGGCTTCCAGCGTCACCGCATTGTTGAGTGGATCGAGATGACGCACACGGTTGAGCCGCGAGACATTGACGATCAGGCAGTCCAATTCATCCGGTGCGACCGCTCCGCCGGTGAGCCCGGTATTGCCGGCTTGCGGCACGACGGCCACACCGAAGCTGCGGCAGACGCCCATCAGTGCCGCAACTTCCTCCGTACTTCCCGGCAGGGCTACAGCGACAGCAGCCCCGCGATAACGGGCGCGCCAGTCTTGCTGATAGGCATCGGCATCCGCACCAGTGCGCACATATTTGCCGCCAATAACTGCGGCCACGGCAGCAAGAAATGCGGCAGGATCAGCTTTCAGAGACGTCAACACGCTATCCTTCCGCAGAGCTACTCCGCCTTCAGACCGGCGGCCCGAATGATCGGGCCCCACTTCACGCCCTCGGCTTTGACCTGCGCCTCGAGCTCGGCGCCGGTCGAGCCCACCGGATCGCCGCTCAGCTCGCGCAACTGCTTCGCCACGTCCGGATCGGCGACGGCCTTGCGGAACTCCGAACTCAACCGCTCTGCCAACGCCGGCGCCATGCCGGGTGGGCCGAACACCGCGTTCCAGGTATAGGTCTCGTAATCAGGCAGGCCGGACTCGGCAACGGTCGGGATATCAGGGAAGGACGGCGACCGCTTCTTGGTCGTAACGGCCAGCGTGCGGATCGAGCCCGCCTTGATGAACGGCGCCGCGCCGCTCAGCACGTCGAACAGTACCGGGATCTGTCCGCCCATCAGGTCGTTCATGGCCGGCGCGCCGCCGCGATAGGGCACGTGCTCCATCTTCACGCCCGCCTGCACCTTGAACAGTTCTCCCGACAGATTGGGCGGCGTTCCCACGCCCGACGACCCGTAACTATATTTGGTCGGATCGGCCTTGAGCAGCGCGATGAGTTCGCCGACGGTGGTCGCCTTCACCTGCTTGGACACCATCAACACATTGGGCACCGTCACCAGCATCGAGATCGCGGTGAAATCCTTGACCGGATCGTAAGGCGGCACCTTCGCCATCAGAGGATTGATGGTGTGGGTGGAGATGGTGCCCATCAACAATGTCAGCCCATCAGGCTTCGCGCGCGCGACCCGCGTGGCACCGACCACACCGCCAGCGCCGCCGGCATTTTCAATGAGGATCGTTTGTCCGATCTGATCGGAGACCTTCTTGGCGACATGCCGACTGACGATGTCGGTGGCCCCGCCAGCTGCGAACGGCACGACCAGCGTAATCGGGCTTTTCGGCAGGTCCGCCTGCGCCCAGACACGGGTACTCGGAATCATCATGCTGGACGCCGCAACGGCTGCCGAGCGGCAGAACGTGCGGCGTGTGATCTTGCTCGCCATTGTTTCCCTACCCTTGATGATTTTTGTTTCCCACACTGGTTTTCCAGCATTGGGTCTTCCAGCGATCGTCAGAAGGGCGCCGCATCCACATGGATGAGCGCCCCTTCCGTTGGTTCAGAGCGGCGCGTGTCCCAGCGCTGCACGGAATCGGTTCTTCACATAGACACCATCACGCGGCGGTAGCACGCGCGGCGGGTTTTCCGCTTTCACTTTGATGGTCGCTAGCTTGACGCCATCGCGCGACGACAGGCGAGTGCGCAGATCCTCCACGCCGGCCATATCGCGGATCTCGCGCGTCCAGCCGAAGCCGCAGGCCTGCGCCACGCGATCGAGATTGACGCCGAGCCCGGCGTGGCTGACCTGCATGCCGGTCTCGCCGAAATGTCCATTGTCGAGGATCGCGATGGTGAGATTGGCAGGTTTGCGGGTAGCGATGGTCGCGAGTCCACCCATACCCATCAGCATCTCGCCATCGCCCGTGATGACCAGCACCGAATGATCGGGCTTCGCCGTCGCCAGTCCAAGCCCGACCATGGCGGCGCTGCCCATCGCCGCCCAGAGATAGTAGTTGTTGTCGTGGTCGCCGGCAGCCATCACGTCATAGGACGGTGAGCCGAGGCCGGTGACCACGAGCAGATCCTTGCGGCCGGCCAGCAGCTTCTGCACGACCTCGCGGCGATCGAGCGCGCCGGTTGCGTTTACTTGACCCACTGCTTCTCTCCGATCAAACGCTGCCCCAGGAGCAATGCGCAGGCTGCATCACCATTGAATGCCATCGATGCGGCACCATGCAACAGCGGCGCAACATCCTGCGGCTCATCGGCGCGCCAGGTCAGCACGCCCATCAGGTTGAGCGCCTTGTCCGTCGCCTGCCCCATCGGATTCTGCCACGCATTGAACTCGGCCCAGTCGCCGCGCATGGTCACGACCATCAGAAGCGGGAAGCGCGTGCAGGCCTGCAGCGCCAGCGTGTTGATACAATTTCCGACACCGCTGGACTGCATCAGCAGCGCGCCGCGCTCGCCACCGAGCCAGGCACCCGCGAGATAGCCGATGCCTTCTTCCTCGGTCGTCAGCACCACGGAGTTGATCGCATTATCCTCGTCGGCGAGACGGATCGCCGTGGAATGGCCGGCATCGGGCACATAGACGATGTGCTTGACGTCGGCCTCCTTCAGGATGCGGAACACATCGTGCCGCCAATCCACCTGTGAACCGGGCGTGGGCCCTGCATCTGACATTCCAGTCTCCGTTGCTTGCAGCATAGCGCTGACTCACGCTTAGCCCAAAGCAGACAGCCCGACGCATACCGATTTGCTCGAAGAGATATGCCGAGATTTGATCTCTGGCGTTGCAGCACTCGACAACGCGCGAATGGTGCGACGCAGCTACGTTTTCCTGGGATCGATCATGTGTCCAACCCAGATATTCCGGGCGACGAGATCGGCGGCGATCTCCGTGAATGTATCGCCGACGAAGCGCGCCGCCGCGCTGACCGAACGGTCTGCCGGATAGGCCAGCACCAGCTTGCGCGCCGGTGTGGGATCGATTAGCGGCGCCGCACAGAGCACGCCGCTCTCGACCAGCACGTGGATCGGCGCGAGCGGCAAAGCAGTGGAGCCAACACCGTTGCGCACCAGATCGATCATCGCGCCGAAGGAGTCTGCTTCGACACTGCCACGCAACTGAATGCCAGCCTGCCGCGCGCATTCTTCCATGATCCCGCGCAAGCCATGGCGCAGGCTGGGGAGAACCAGCTCTTCGTGGGCCAGCGCCGCGAACGGAACGGGACGGTCCATCCGCAATCCCTTGCTGCCCGCGCTGACGAACAGCAGGTTCTCCATCATCACCGGCACGATGCGCAGTGAACGCAGCGGCTGCGGATCATAGGACACGGCGAGTTCGAGCTCGCCGCGCTGCAGCCAGTCGAGCAGATGGCCCGTGAAGGCCGATGACAGCCGGATCGAGAGTTGCGGATGCACTTCCTTGATCTTCTTCACCAGGGGAACGGTGACGATCTCGGCCACGGTCGGCGTCGTGCCGATGGAGACGAGCCCCTTGAACGACGCGCTCTCCTCCGAGGTGACATTGCGAATGGCATCGAGCTCGGTCATCACGCGGGTGGCGTGGTTGAGAACTTCGCGGCCGATCTCCGTGATAACCATGCCGCGCCCGTGCCGCTCGAACAGCGCGGCGCCGAGCTCTTTTTCCAGAAGTCTGATCTGCCGGCTCAAGGCCGGCTGCGCAATGCGAAGGCGATCGGCGGCCTTGCTCAGGCTTCCCAGTTCGGCCACATGGATGAGTGTCTTGAGCTGCGCGACGTCCATCTCTGTGGTCCACCAGTGCTTAGGAAGGCGCGATTACGCCGCCCGCATGATGGCATCCACAAGCAATCCTGCAAACAGCAGCAGCCCCGCGTCACGGTTGGACTTGAACAGCCGCAGGCATAGCGCGGAGTCGCTGATATCGGTGCGGGTGATCTGCCAGACCAGATGCAGGGCGAATGCCGCGAGGCCGAGCCATGCCGGCCAGCGTGCGCCAGCCAGTGCTAGCGCCGCGCCGATCAGCAACACGGTAAGCCCGTAGAACAGCGTCAGCGCGGCCTGCGTGCGTTCCCCAAACAGCAGCGCGGTGGACTTCACGCCGATCAGCGCGTCGTCCTCGGTGTCCTGATGAGCGTAGAGCGTGTCATAGGCGATCACCCAGCAGATCGAACCCGCGTACAAAGCCAGCGCTGTTGCATCGATGCGGCCGAACACGACAGCAAAGCCCATCAGCGCGCCCCACGAGAAGGCGAGGCCCAGCACGCTCTGTGGCCAATAGGTGATGCGCTTCATGAAGGGATAGGCGGCAACGATGCCAAGCGAGGCGATGCCGGTGGCAATCGCGAAAGTGTTAAACTGAAGCAGCACCACGAGACCGATGAGGGCCTGCAGCACCAGAAATGCAAAAGCCTGTTTCGCCGTGACCTGCCCGGCCGGAATCGGCCGCGAGCGTGTGCGCTCCACCTTGGCGTCTAGGTCGCGATCGGTGATGTCGTTCCAGGTGCAGCCGGCGCCGCGCATGACGAAGGCGCCGATGAAGAACAGCGCGATCATCTTGGGCAATTGATGGATATCATGCGCCATGCCGGAGGCGAGCGCCGCCGACCACCAGCACGGCATCAGCAGCAACCATGAGCCGATCGGACGGTCGAAGCGCGACAGCCGCAGATAGGGCCGCGACCACAACGGCGCCGAGCGATCGACCCAGTTGCCGGTCGCATCCGCAACGCGGGCGGCCGCGTCGCTCATTGGAACAGAATGATCTGCCACCCGATCATCGGGTGAGCACGTTGCCGTTCAGCGTATCGAAGGTGGTGCCGCCGCTCTTGCGCGCATTGTTCGCTTCCGGCAGCGATGCCGAGGAGCCCAGCACGTCGCTGAGGCGCGGCGCTGCCACCGGGCCGCCACCACCGCCACCCCGTTGCTGCTGCGCGACGCTGCACACCTTCTGCCGCATGCCTTCGGTGTTCTTGTGGCCGGTCTTCATCTGTTCGCCGACATTGGGCGGGATGCCGCACTTCTGCGCATTCGCCTCGATGTATTTGATCATCTTGACTTCGGTCTGCGAGAAAGAGGTGATCAGCTTGCAGGCCTCGTCCGGCGGCGCGCGACGCTCGCTCGCAGCCTTGATGGCAGCGCCCTTCTTTTCGGCGTCCTGGCGCAGGGGCAGAAAGCCCTTCATGCAATCTTCGCCGCCGGGCGGGCCCGCCTGTTGCTGCGGAGGAGCGCCGAAGCCGCCACCACCAATCGGCGCAGCGCCATTGGAGGGAAACGCACTGGGTGCGGCAGCCGCACCATTGACCGGCGGAAATGGCGACGCACTGGCAGGCGCACCATTCACCGGCGGGAACGGCGACGAACTCGCAGGCGCAGCCGAGCTGTTGCCCGGCAGCGGCGCGGGAAACGCGCCCTGGGCATGAACTTCGATAGCCTGCATGGCGAACACGGCCATGGACAGCGGCACAATCAAACGACGGATGATCACAGATATTCCTCCGGCAGCTCAGTGCCCCGATTGATCGGGGGCGAAGCCCATCCTGATTCAGGACTTTCTACGATTCCTGCCAAGCCTTAACAACCCACCAAGAGCACGCGGATTCGGGCGGCAGCGCGGCGCAAACCCGCGTTCTCGCATGATAATTCGTCGCAGTTGGGCTAAAGCTCGCCCTCTGAATGGAACATGAACGATGCCGCAAGCCGATTTCCGCAGTCCCCGCCTGTTTGTCGATGCGCCTTTTACAGCCGACGCGACCATTTCGCTCGACCGCAACCAGAGCAATTACCTCGGCAATGTGCTGCGGCTGGGCTCCGGCGCCTCGGTGCTGGTGTTCAACGGCAAGGACGGCGAATGGCAGGCCGCCATTTCTGGCGGCAAGCGGGCAGACCGCCTGACCCTGCTGACCCAGGTCCGGCCGCAGGACCACCTGCCCAACGTGACCTATGTATTCGCCCCGCTGAAACACGCCCGGCTCGATTACATGGTGCAGAAGGCCATCGAGATGGGCGCCGCGGCGCTGCAGCCGGTCATGACGCGCTTTACCCAGGCCAGCCGGGTGAATACCGAGCGGATGCGCGCCAATGTGGTCGAGGCGGCCGAACAATGCGGAATTCTGAGCGTGGCCAGCGTCGCCGAACCGCTGAACCTGCCCAAATATCTCGACCAGCGGGACGCCAAGCGGCTGCTGATCTTCTGCGACGAAGCCGCCGAGGTGGCCGATCCCGTGGCCGCGTTGACCGGTGCCCGCACGGCCGCCTCAGCCGGAATCGATGTGCTGATCGGCCCGGAAGGCGGCTTTGCCGAGGAAGAACGGGCTTTGCTGCTGAAACAGGCCAATATTCTCCGGCTGGCGCTGGGTCCGCGGATCATGCGCGCCGATACGGCGGCGGTGGCTGCGCTGGCACTGGTGCAGACGGCCCTTGGTGACTGGAATGGTAACCAAGTAGGCAAATAGCCCGCTGCCATGACCCGACATTAAGGCCACCGGGTGATGGTGGTCGAAACGTCGCAACCGCCATGCTATGGGCTGCGCCAACGACCACTCTGTTGAGATTGCTGGACTTCGAGATGACCAAACCCGCCGCCCCTCGCGCGACCGGATCCGCCGCCTGGGCGGATGCGCTGCTGTTGTCGTTTGCCGAGGCCGGCTACGCCCATGCCGAGCCGGCGATCCTGCAACCCGCCGATCCGTTCCTCGATATGTCCGGCGAAGACATCCGCAAGAGCCTGTATCTGACGACCGACGCGTCGGGCGAAGAGCTGTGCCTGCGGCCGGATCTCACGATCCCCGTGGCGCGCGATTATCTCGCCTCACCGCAGGCTGGCCAGCCTGCGGGCTTCAGCTATCTCGGCCCGGTGTTCCGCTATCGACAGGGCACGCCCAGCGAATTCCAGCAAGCCGGCATCGAATCCTTCGGCCGTCAGGATCGCGCAGCCGCCGATGCCGAAATGCTGGCGCTCGGCCTCGAGGCGACGGCTGCCTTTGGCCTCAGCGATATCGAAATCCGCACCGGCGACGTCGCCCTGTTCGCGGCGCTGATCGAGGCGCTCGACCTCTATCCGGTGTGGAAGCGCCGGCTGATGAAGGACTTCAACCGCAAGATCAGCCTGACCCACGATCTCGACCGGCTCACCCTCGCGGAGTCGCCGGTCCGCAACGAATATGAAGGCGTGCTCGCCGCTCTCGCGGGCTCCGACCGCAAGGCAGCGCTGGCACTGGTCACCGACCTGATGTCGATCGCCGGTGCCACCAATGTCGGCGGCCGTTCGGTGGCGGAAATCGCCGATCGCTTCCTCGAACAGTCGACGCTGAAAGGCGGCGCACTGCCGCGCGATGCGCTGGTGCTGATCAAGCGCTTCCTCGCGATCTCAGGCGATCCCGACGATGCCCTGCAGCAACTGCGCAAGCTCGCCTCCGATGCCAAACTCACCATCACGGCCGCCATCGACGAATTTGAAAGCCGCATCGGCTTCATGGCGGCGCGCGGTATCGATACCACCAGGACGCGTTTCTCGAC
This sequence comes from Tardiphaga sp. 20_F10_N6_6, assembly GCF_052076045.1. Taxonomy (NCBI): domain Bacteria; kingdom Pseudomonadati; phylum Pseudomonadota; class Alphaproteobacteria; order Hyphomicrobiales; family Nitrobacteraceae; genus Tardiphaga; species Tardiphaga sp. 20_F10_N6_6. The sequence goes on along the minus strand of NZ_CP197239.1, from coordinate 5,389,738 downwards.
CTCATTCGGCCGCGGCGTCGACTACTACACCGGCTTCGAATTCGAACTGCACCGCAAGGGCAATGGCACCGAGCCGCTGGTCGCCGGCGGCCGGTATGACGGGTTGCTGACGCAGCTCGGCTCCGCTACGCCGATCCCAGCGGTCGGCTTCTCGATCTGGATCGAAGCCCTCACTCACAACGCGTCCTCGGCGCTGGTTTCCGGGAGCGCGTCATGACCACACCATTCGTCCTTGCCGTTCCGTCCAAGGGACGCCTGCAGGAAAACGCCGAAGCCTTCTTCACCCGCGCCGGCCTGACGTTGGCGAAGCCGGGCGGCGTGCGCGATTACCGCGGCACCATTGCCGGCTTCGACAATGTCGAAATCGCCTATCTCTCGGCCAGCGAGATCGCCTCGAACCTGGCGCGCGGCGCCGTGCATCTCGGCATCACCGGCGAAGATCTTTTGCGCGAGAGCATCCCCGACGCCGACAAGAAGGTCGCTTTGATCGAAGGCCTGGGCTTCGGCAGCGCCAATGTGGTGGTCGCGGTGCCTCAGGCCTGGATCGACGTCCGCACCATGGCCGATCTCGACGACGTCACCACCGGCTTCCGCGCGCAGCACAATCGCCGCATGCGCGTCGCCACGAAGTATATCAACCTGACACGCAACTTCTTCGCGTCGCACGGCGTAGTCGACTATCGCATCGTCGAAAGCGCCGGCGCCACCGAAGGCGCACCGGCCACCGGCACCGCCGAACTGATCGTCGACATCACCACCACCGGCGCGACCCTCGTCGCCAACGGCCTCAAGGTACTCGATGACGGCGTCATCCTGCGCAGCCAGGCCAATCTCGTCGCCTCGCGCGCCGCCGACTGGTCGCCGCAGTCCCTGGAAACTGCGCGCATCATTCTCGACCACATTGCCGCGCGCGCCCGCGCCAGCAAATACAAGGAAGTGCGCACCCGCTTCGCCGGCTGCAATCAGGCGCTCCTCACCGAGGCCCACAACCGTTTCGGCGTGGTGTCGCCGTTCGGCGGCCCGACCTCGTCGGGCATGATCACGCTGCACTGCCCGCCGGCGCAGCTTTACGCGCTGAGCAGCTTCCTGCGTGCCAACGGCGCAGATACCGTCTCGGTCGCCTCGCTCGACTATGTGATGGATCGCGAGAATCCGCTGTTCGCCAAACTTGAGGCGTTCTTGCGGCAGTAACGCGCAGCGCGGCGTTTCGCCTTGCTGGCGGACGCACTGGCTGATTACCATATGATTCATGAGCGTATTTTAGATATCGGAATCTGATCGATGATGCTGGGCAGCGACGTATCGAGCCTGTCGACCGATGCCGCGACCGCCGCGGCACAAGGCCTGTCGATCGTTGTGCCTGTTTATAACGAGGCACCCGGCCTTGCTTTGTTTCATGAACGGCTGGCGACGCTTGCGACGACACTGAAAGAACGCCACGGCCTCGCCTGTGAAGTCGTCTATATCGATGACGGCAGCGCCGATGGCACGCTAGCGGTTGCGCGCGGCCTGCAAGCGACGTCGCTCGACGTTCAGGTCGTGTCGCTGTCGCGCAATTTCGGCAAGGAAGCCGCGCTGATGGCAGGGCTCGACCATGTCACCAAGGGCGCAGTGCTGTTCATGGATGGCGACGGCCAGCATCCGCCGTCACTGGTCGAACAGCTAGTGCGGCACTGGATCGTCGAAGGTTATGACGTCGTCTATACCGCCAAGGCGCATCGCGACAACGAGTCCTTCCTGCGCCGCCAGGCCGTGCGCGGCTTCTATGCGCTGATCAACTGGGGCGCGCGGCAGAAGATCCCGGAAGATGCCGGCGATTTCCGTTTGCTGTCGCCGCGTGCGGCGGCGGCGCTGCGCCAGTTGCCGGAGCGCAACCGGTTCTTCAAGGGATTGGCCACCTGGATCGGCTTCCGCCAGCTCCGCGTCGACTATGAACCGGCCGCGCGCGAACATGGCGTGACATCGTTCAATCCGAAGCAGCTGATCGGCCTGTCGATCGAAGGCCTGACCTCGTTCTCGGTGGCGCCGCTTCGTTTCGCCAGCCTGCTCGGGCTGCTGCTCGCCTTCGGCGCGTTCCTGTTCGGTCTGTCGATCCTGTGGGAGACATGGGTGTCCGGCAAATCTGTCCCGGGCTATCCGTCGCTGGTCGTCGGCCTGATGACCCTCGGCGGCGTGCAGCTGATCATGATCGGCGTGCTCGGCGAATATATCGGCAAGATCCTGTCCGAACTGAAGGCGCGGCCGATCTATTTCGTCGCCGAACACAGCGTGAAGCGTAACGCGACCGATAGCACGGCGCAAACCACCGACCGGACCGCCGCCGAATGACCGGTGCAGCCCTGCGCCGCATCACACTCTGCGCCGACGATTACGGCATCAGCCCCGGCGTCAATCAGGGCATCCGCGAACTGATAGCGCTTGGACGCCTCAACGCCACATCCGTGATGGTGGTCGGACCTGCGATTTCGCGCGATGACGTGAGTGCGTTGCAGGACGCCGTCGCCAAGAATCCGAATTGCGAGATCGGGCTACACGCGACGCTGACCGCCCCGTTTCATCCGCTGACGATGCATTACCGGCCGCTGCTCGATGAACTGTTTCTGCCGCTCGGCAAGATGCTGCGCTTCAGCCTGTTGCGAAAACTCGATCGCGAGGCGATCGAAACCGAGCTGACTACGCAGATCGCGAAGTTTGTGGCCCTGTTCGGGCGCGCCCCCGACTATGTCGACGGGCACCAGCACGTGCAGACGTTCCCGCAGGTGCGCGATGCGCTCCTCGCCGCAATGAAGAGAAATGCGCCGACGGCCTGGGTTCGACAATCCGGCCGCGTGCTGCCGTTAGGCCAACGCCTCGATAATCCGAAAGCGCTGTTGCTCGACACGCTCAGCGCCACGTTCCGCCGACGTGCGACGCGCGCCGGCGTGACGTTCAATCCGGGCTTCGCCGGCGCCTATGACTTCTCCAAGCAAGCCGACTTCGGCACGCTCATGGCCGGTTTCCTCAACGACCTTCCGGATGGCGGACTGGTGATGTGCCACCCGGGTCATGTCGATGAGATCCTGATCGACCTCGATCCGTTCACCGATCAGCGCGAGCGCGAATATCAATATTTGGCAAGCGATGCCTTCGCGCAGTTGCTGGCGGCGAGCAACGTCACGCTGGCGCGTTAGTCCGCAAACTGTCCGCTCGCCTTGATGATCGGCGCCCAGCGGTCGACTTCGCTATCGAGCTGCTTCTTCAATGCCTGCGGCGTCGCCTGATCCTGTGGCACCGGATCGGTGTTGATGTCGTTGAAGCGCTTGATCAGCTCGGGATCGCGCAACGAATCCTGCAGCACCTTCGCCAGTTTCTGCACGATATCGTCAGGAGTTCCCTTTGGCGCGTAGATGCCATGCCAGGCGCCGGCCTCAAAACCCTTCAGGCCAGCCTCGTCGGCCGTAGGGAGATCCGGCATCGACGACAGGCGTGTCTTGGTGGTGATGGCGTAGCTCTTCACCAGCTTGGCTGCGATCGGGCCGGTGGTGTTGGTGGTCTGATCACAAGTGAGATCGATCTGGCCGGCGATCAGGTCGTTCATCACCGGGCCGTTACCCTTGTAAGGCACTGACAGGATCTGCTTGTCGATGGCATTCATGAACATCAGGCCGCACAGCTGCGAGGCGGCGCCAAGACCCGCATTGCCGAAGGTCATCTTGTCGCCGTTGGCCTTGATATAGGTGATCAGCTCGGCGAGCGTGTTCGGCGGCAGGTTCGGCCTGGAGATGATGGTCATCGGCGCATTGGTGACGAGGCCGATCGGCGCGAAGGCGGTCTTGGTGTCGTAAGGCAGTTTGCGATACAGCGTCGCAGCGGTGGAAATTCCGATGTGATGGATCAGGATCGTATAGCCGTCCGGCTCGGCACGAGCCGCGCGTGCGGCGGCGATGGTGCCGCCGGCGCCTGTGGCGTTTTCGATGATGATGGTCTGGCCGAGGATCTTCGACATTGTCGCAGCGGTGACGCGCGCAACGGTGTCGGTGGCGCCACCGGCCGCGAACGGCACCAGCATGGTGATCGGCCTGTTGGGATAGCCCTGCGCGAAGGCAGCGGAGCTTGCCAGCGTAATCGCAAACGCAAGTGTAGCTGTGGCTTTCATGAGATCCTCCCTAAATATTGTTTTGATTTATTGAAAGCGAACGCCCCGGTGAGGCCGGGGCGTTCGGAAATCGCGTCAGACGTTCGAACTATGGATCGCCTCTACCACGGCGTCGGTCACTTCTTTCGTTGTAGCCTTGCCACCGACGTCCGGTGTGATGATGCCCGCTTCGCAGACCTTCTCCACCGCACGCATCAACCGCGCTGAAGCATCGGGTTCGCCAAGGTGATCGAGCATCTGCGCTGCGGTCCAGAAACTGGCGACAGGATTGGCGATGCCCTTGCCGGTGATGTCGAAAGCCGAGCCGTGGATCGGTTCGAACATCGAGGGGAAGCGGCGCTCCGGGTCGATATTCGCCGTCGGCGCGACGCCGAGGCTACCGGCCAGCGCGCCGGCGAGATCTGAGAGAATGTCGGCGTGAAGATTGGTGGCGACGATGGTGTCGAGGCTCTGCGGCTTCAGCGTCATCCGCACGGTCATGGCATCGACCAGCATCTTGTCCCAGGTGACGTCAGGGAAGTCCTTGGAGACTTCGTCGGCGATCTCGTCCCACATCACCATGCCGTGGCGCTGGGCATTCGACTTGGTGACGACAGTGAGCAGTTTTCGCGGACGTGACTGCGCGAGCTTGAACGCGTAGCGCATGATCCTGACCACACCGACGCGGGTGAACACCGAGACTTCGGTACCGACTTCCTCCGGCAGCCCGCGATGTACACGACCGCCGCAACCGGCATATTCGCCTTCGGAATTTTCGCGCACGATCACCCAGTCGAGATCGCCGGTTTCGATACCGCGCAGTGGCGAGGTGATCCCGGGCAGGATCTTGGTCGGGCGCACATTGGCGTATTGGTCGAAGCCCTGGCAGATCGGCAGCCGCAGGCCCCACAGCGTGATGTGATCGGGCACATCAGGCGCCCCGACGGCGCCGAAATAGATCGCGTCGAACTTCTTCAGCTTCGGCAGACCGTCGGCCGGCATCATCACGCCGTGCTTGCGGTAATAGGCTGAGCCCCAGTCGAAGGTCTCGACATTGAAGGTCACGTCGCCGACCCGCTTCTGCAGGGCTTCGAGCACACGGGTGCCGGCGGCGATAACTTCGGGGCCGATCCCGTCGGCCGGAATGGCCGCGATGGAATATTCGCGCATGGTGAGGTCTCTGCTGGGTTGAACTGGCTCTCCCCACCCTGCAGGTGAGCTACGCCCGGCTCAATCGAGGTTGTTTATATAAATAAATGATATAATAACTTCCGAGGCGGCCGAAGGGCGCCATCGGGAGGCTTGATGGATCTGCACCAGTTGCGCTGTTTCGTGACGGCGGCGGACGAACTGCATTTCGGCCGCGCGGCGCAGCGGCTCGAAATGATGCCGTCCGCACTCGGCCGCTACATCCGCCTCCTCGAGGACGATCTCGGCACACGCCTGCTGACGCGCACGACGCGCAGCGTCGCCCTCACCGATGACGGCGCCGAGTTTCTGAAACAGGCACGCGACCTGCTCGCTCGCGCAGATCAGATCGCGTCGTCCTTCCGCGCACGCGTGCGTGCCCGTGCAGCCACGATCCGGGTCGGCGCAATCGACAGCGCCGCCGCCGGGCTTCTGCCGGCGCTGCTTCACGATCTTCGCGAACGCGCCCCTGACCTTGCTATCAAGCTGGATGAGGACAAGACGATCCGGTTGCTGCCGCGCCTGCTGTCGGGCCGGCTCGATCTCGCTTTCGTCCGACCGCCCGAGAGTGCTGACAAGCGGCTGGAATTCATGTTTCTGTTTCACGAGACAGCCGTCGTGGCCGTCTCCGAGCGCCATCCGCTGGCGTCGCGCACGCATCTGACGATCGCCGATATCGCCGACGAGCCGCTAATCGTGCCGGAGCGACGGTCGCGACCGCACAGTCACGACCTGACGATGAAGCTGTTTGCGGAATCCGGGCTACAGGCGAATGTCGTTCAGATCGCCGACGAGAAGCAGACCATCGTCAATCTCGTCGCCGCCGAAATCGGGCTGGCGATCGTGCCGCGCTGGACGTCTCGCATGCCCGCACGCGGCGTTCGCTATATGCCGCTAGGCATGGCGGCAATGAACAGGCTTCCGCTCGCCGCGGCGTGGGTCAGAGGGACCCGCGATCCGGCACGGGATCAGATTCTCGACATGCTGAAGGCCAATCTGGCGCGCTACGCGCTGGAAGCATGACAAGAGGAAGCACGACAAGGCTTGCCGGTCGTTTTGTCGCATAACTAAATTTAATCCAGGCGGCACTTATTGCGACACAAAGCGTCACTACATCTCCAGCGCGCAAAGCAAGCGCGCTTTGAAGACAGAGGACGCCATGACACCGCAAGAACGCCAACTGGTTGACGATCTCTTTGACCGGCTCAGCAAGGTCGAAGGCGCGCCACGCGATCCGGACGCACTCGACGCCATTGCGCAGGGCCAGCGCCGCGCACCCAATGCGCTGTATGCGCTGGTGCAGACCGTATTGCTGCAGGACGAAGCGCTGAAGCGCGCCCATGAGCGCATCCAGCAACTGGAAGGCAACGGCGCCCCCGAACAGGCCGCTCAGGGCGGTTTCCTCGATTCGATGCGGGACGCCCTGTTCGGTCAGGGTCAGAGCCCGAACCAGCCGCGCGGCTCCGTGCCGAGCGTTCGCCCGCCCGAGCCGAGCCGTCCTGCCTGGAACACCGGGCAGGTCATCGGCCAGCCACAGCCACAGGGTGGCTATGGTCAGGGCGGATACGGCCAAGGTCAGGCGCCGGGTCAGTTCGGCCAGCAGCAACCTCAGGCTGGTGGCGGCGGTTCGTTTCTGGGCACCGCAGCGGCAGCCGCAGCCGGCGTGGTCGGCGGCTCGCTTCTGCTCGGCAGCATCCGTTCGATGATGGGCGGCAGCCATCAGCAAGGTTTTGGCGACGCCGCCAATGCCAGCGAGAGCAAGAGCCCATGGAGCTCCGGTTCGGATTCCTCCGGCGGCAACCTCGGCAATCAGGCCGGCGTCAATGATATCGGTTCGTCTAGCGGCTCCCGCGCCGGATCGTTCGATCAGGCGCAGGCGGATGCCGATCAGGACCAAGATCAAGACCAGGACGACGGCGATTACGACGCCATGGACATGGATTCCGACGACAGCGATTTGGCCTGATCGTTTAGACCAGCAACACAAAAACGGCCGCTCTCACGAGCGGCCGTTTTCATGTGACGGGAGATCAATCAGATCACGACCACCCGGGCGCCGACGCCGACGCGGCCATAGAGATCGATGACGTCCTCGTTGCGCATGCGGATGCAGCCTGAGGATACGTTGGTGCCGATTGTCCATGGCTCGTTGGAGCCGTGAATGCGGTACAGGGTCGAACCAAGATACATGGCGCGGGCGCCGAGCGGGTTCTCCGGACCGCCTTCCATGTAACGCGGCAGATCAGGACGGCGCGCCAGCATTTCCTTTGGCGGCGTCCACGACGGCCATTCCTTCTTCGCCGTGATCGTCTTCACACCGGACCAGGTGAAGCCTGGACGGCCGACGCCGATGCCATAGCGCATCGCCTTGCCGCCACCCTGTACCAGGAACAGAAATTTGTTCGGCGTATCGACGACGATGGTGCCAGCGCTTTCGCTGCCCTGATACTCGACCATCTGCGGTTGATACTTGGGATCCAGCGCGGGACGCGCGGCATCTGCCGTCTCCTCCTGCCGATAGACACGCTGTTGCGGATCCATCGGCGGCAGCAGCGAGCGGCGCTGCTCGTAAGAGTAGTCCGGCTGTTGCTGGTAACGCTGGCCCTGCTGCGCCGGACCATCACTGAACAGAAACTCGATGAAGCCGCCGCCCATGCGCGAGCGTTCGGCATAGGCCGTGCGCTGCATCGGGCGCTGCGGCTGCTGCGCATAGACCACCGGAGGCTCGGCGAATTGCGCCGCGGCTTCCACCGCAAGCGTCTGATGCGATCCAGCGGCGATGAAAGATGCGCTGGCAAGAAGCGTGAGAGAGAACTTTCTGAACATCGACGTACTCTGTACTGTTTCGTCGTGCGCGTTCTCACCTGAGAAGCGCTTTGCACACTCCGACTTAAGGTTAAAATCGCCTCGGTTTGGTAAACACAATCGCCGTTTGGATTCACCACGTCGTCAAACGGCGCAGTTCTATTTGGTAGCGTTTATTTTGAATGAACGTGAAAGCCCCATGGTTAACTAACAGTTTGCGCAGCGATTATCGGCTATAGGTGCGATGTTCCCGCGTGAACTTCACGTTAAACTCATGGGTATACGAACGGGGGATTGATTGAACGTTGGGGGACCTGATGTCTGTTCGTCGCAAGCGATTTCGCATTGAAGAAGTTTTCGGTACTGCACCTATGCCCAATGAAGTGGTGGGCAGCAGCGAGCCGATGCCAATGCATCGCGAAATCATGGCTGAGCTCCGCGCGATCCGCGCGCAGATGGGAGCGCCGGCCCGCAACGCCGTGACAGATCAGGTCGGCGCCGCCGCCGATCAGCAGGTTGCGGAAGCGCAGGCGCTGCTGGCCACCTATCGCGCTCAGATCGAGCAGTGCGAAAAGCTGAAGATCGAACTCGATCTGATCCACGACGCCATTACCCGTACCAAGATGGAAATCGCAGTTCTTCACGGCAAGAGCTTCGAAGGCGACGAAATGGCGAAGGTCAACGGTGAGCTCGGCGCCGTCGTCGGCGGCACTGAAGAAGCCACGCAGCAGATTCTCGCCGCAGCCGAAGCCATCGATAATGCATCGACAGCGCTCGGCAAGGTGACCTCACCCGATCAGCAGAAGCAGATGCTGGAAGAGATCGGCGATAACGTCGTCGCGATCTTCGAAGCCTGTAACTTCCAGGACCTCACCGGCCAGCGCATCAGCAAGGTGATGACCACGATGAAGTTCATCGAGAATCGCATTACTGCGATGATGGACATCTGGGGTGGCGTCGATGAGATCAAGGCGCATGCGCCGGCCAAGGTCGATGACCGCAGCGAAGACGACAAGCTACTCAACGGCCCGAAGCTGGACGGCGACGTCGGCCACGCTTCGCAGGACGATATCGACGCGCTGTTCGGCTAACGCCGGAACCTGCGCGCAAGGTTAGAAACGACTTAACGCCGGGCCGCAACGCCCGGCGTTTTTATCATCACGAAACAGAGCAGCACCGCCAGCGCCAGCACGGTCCCAAGCAGCAGCACCATGCGGTCGGACAGTGTTTCGACTGCGGACGCCACCACGAATGGCGCAAAGGCCTGCACGAACAAAGCCGGCCGCGCGATACGGCCGATCACACGGCCATACCCCGCCGGACCGAACATCAGAAGCGGCAGCGCACCGCGCGCGATGGTCATGACGCCATTGGCGGCGCCGAATCCGATAGCGAACAAGGCCGCCAGCGGAAACGAAATCCCTGCAAAGGCCAGCATTGCGAAGGCCGATACTACGAGCACCACCGCCCCGCGCGCGATCCACAGCGGATGGGTGCGCCCCGCGAGCATGAAGTCTGCCAGCCGCGATGCCACTTGCGCCGGTCCGAACATCGCACCGATGGTCACCGCCGTTGCAGCACTGAGCCCGCCGCGCTCCAGCAGCGCCAGCAGGTTCGACGTCACGCCCGACAGAATGAAGCTGTAAAGCGAAAAAGCCGCCGCCAGCAGGATGAACGGCCAACCTTCCGGGCGCAGGGTTGCTTGCTGGGGGACGACAACGGCGTCCACCACGGGCAGCGGCGCGACGGCGACGTGGCGCGGCAATGCAAAAGCATGAAGCGGCGCAACGACAAAGGCGAAGATCGCTGCGAAGGTCAGATACGTCCCGCGCCAGCCGACAGCCTCAAGCAGAAGATGGGTCGCCGGCCAGCCGACCGTCGAGGCAAAGCCGCCTGCAAAGGTCACGAAGGTGATCTGCCGCCGCGCCGAGGCACCGAAGATACGCGTCAGCGTGGCGAAGGCGGGATCGTAGAGCGACGCAGACATTGCAGCGCCGAGCAACAGCCAGCAGGCCAGATAGGTCGCGGGATGATCGGCTACTGAAAACAGAGCGAGACCCAAGGCACCGGCCAATGCGCCCGATGCCATGACGACATTGCCGCCGTGGCGGTCGATCAATCCACCAACCACCGGCGACAGCAGTCCCGATACGATTAGCCCCAGCGAAAAGCCCGCCATGCCGAAGGCCAGCGACCAGCCATGTGCCGCCGTGACATGCGGCATGGTCAGGACGGGTGGATAGATCAGGATGCCCCAGGTCAGGATCTGGGTGAATGCCAGCACGAGGACCGCGCGGCCCGGTCCGAAAACGAGGTCGCGCAATCGGTGCATGGGCTCACGTCTTCAAGGGAGTGGCGGGACCCGCCTTACGCCTCAGGTCAGGCCTTGTCAGGTCAGGCCTTGGGTGCGCAACGGACATAGACCATGTTGCCGTAGCGAACCGCAGCGTCCTTGTCGATGAAGCGCGTGACGAGAATCCGGCCGTCGAAGGAGACGATCTCGCGATCCTTTTCGCCACCGGCGGGACCGGGCGGGCCGATATAGTTCTTGCCGCTCGGCGAGCCCTTGAGGCGCAGTTCCTGCGGCGTCGCCTCGTCGGCAAGATGCATGATGACCCCGCCGGTGGCGCCCTGGCCGATGATATAGGGCTGCTTGCACTGGCCGCGCGCGGCGTTCTCGGTGCGAACGCGATCGTTGGGATTCATGTAGGACGCCAGACCCCAGCGGCCGACGAGTTCTTCCGAGCGGATCGAGGCTGGCAGTTCCGGCGCCGGCGGAGGCTCCGGCGGCGGTGTCGGCTGCGAGTTCCCAAAGCTGAACCCGCCCAATCCACCAGACGTGCCGCACCCGCCCAATGACAGCGCCAAAGTTGAAACGATCGCAAGATGGGCAACCGTGCGGGCGTAGCGTGACCTGATCATATTATCCCCTAGAGCAAATTCCCCGGCTGCCCGTCCCGGCAGCCAAGCGCAAAACACCTGACGGCGCAATGAGGTCGGCAGAATTACGCCGACTCTCCATTATGGTTTCCAGATCATCCTATATTGGCCTCACCAAGGCCTTAAGGCCTCGCTTGACTCAAAAAGCGTCTGGCCATATTTCCCGGACGCTCAATTAGCACTCCCGGAGCGCGATTGCTAAGGGAATGAGCCGGCCGCCTTGAGCGTTCCGGCTGGATCCCCGCCCGCCTCCGAGATGGCAACGAAATCGCAAACCCTAAAGGGACACTCCCATGGCCAAGACCAAATTCCGCCCGCTGCACGACCGCGTCGTCGTCAAGCGCATCGTCGCCGACGAAAAGACCAAGGGCGGCATCATCATCCCGGACAGCGCCAAGGAAAAGCCGTCTGAAGGCGAAGTCGTCGGCGTGGGCCCTGGCGGCCGCGACGAAGCCGGCAAGCTGATCCCGATCGACATCAAGGTCGGCGACAAAGTTCTGTTCGGCAAGTGGTCGGGCACCGAGATCAAACTCGACGGCGAAGAACTCCTCATCATGAAGGAGTCGGACATCATGGGCGTGATCGCTTAAGCGACTCGCTTCAGCCTCCCTACACGCCGTCATCACCGGGCTTGTCCCGGTGATCCACGTCTAGGCCGCAAGCTCGGCAAGGCGTGGATGACCGGGACAAGCCCGGCCATGACGGAGCTTTAAACTTCCCAAATTGGAGCACCATCACATGGCAGCCAAAGACGTTAAATTCTCCGGAGACGCGCGCGATCGCATGCTGCGCGGCGTCGACATTCTCGCCAACGCCGTCAAGGTCACGCTCGGTCCGAAGGGCCGCAATGTCGTGATCGAGAAGTCGTTCGGCGCTCCGCGCATCACCAAGGACGGCGTCACCGTCGCCAAGGAGATCGAGCTCGAGGACAAGTTCGAGAACATGGGCGCGCAGATGCTGCGCGAAGTCGCCTCGAAGACCAACGACACCGCAGGCGACGGCACCACCACCGCCACCGTGCTGGCCCAGGCCATCGTCCGTGAAGGCGCCAAGTCGGTTGCTGCCGGCATGAACCCGATGGACCTCAAGCGCGGCATCGATATCGCCGTCGCCGCCGTCATCAAGGACATCACCAAGCGCGCCAAGCCGGTTGCGTCTTCGGCTGAAGTCGCCCAGGTCGGCACCATCTCCGCCAACGGCGACGCTGCCATCGGCAAGATGATCGCCCAGGCAATGCAGAAGGTCGGCAACGAAGGCGTCATCACGGTTGAAGAGAACAAGTCGCTCGAGACCGAAGTCGACATCGTCGAGGGCATGAAGTTCGATCGCGGCTACCTGTCGCCCTACTTCGTCACCAATGCCGAGAAGATGACCGCCGAGCTCGAGGACGTGTACGTCCTGCTCGTCGAGAAGAAGATCTCCAGCCTGCAGGCCATGCTGCCGGTGCTCGAAGCCGTGGTGCAGTCGGGCAAGCCGCTGCTGATCATCGCTGAAGACGTCGAGGGCGAAGCCCTCGCCACCCTCGTCGTCAACCGCCTGCGCGGTGGCCTCAAGGTTGCTGCCGTCAAGGCACCGGGCTTCGGCGATCGCCGCAAGGCGATGCTGGAAGACCTTGCGATCCTGACCGGCGGTCAGCTCGTCTCGGAAGATCTCGGCATGAAGCTGGAAAGCGTCACGCTCGCCATGCTCGGCCGCGCCAAGAAGGTCGTGATCGACAAGGAAAACACCACTGTCGTCAACGGCGCTGGCAAGAAGCCGGCGATCGAAGCCCGCGTCAATCAGATCAAGGCGCAGATCGAGGAAACCACCTCGGACTACGACCGTGAGAAGCTGCAGGAGCGTCTGGCCAAGCTTGCAGGCGGCGTCGCGGTGATCCGCGTCGGCGGCGCGACCGAAGTCGAAGTGAAGGAAAAGAAGGATCGCGTGGATGACGCGCTGAACGCCACCCGTGCGGCCGTTCAGGAAGGCATCGTCCCCGGCGGCGGCACTGCGCTGCTGCGTGCCAAGAAGGCCGTCGGCCGTCTCACCAACGAGAACGCCGATGTGCAGGCCGGTATCAACATCGTGCTGAAGGCGCTGGAAGCTCCGATCCGCCAGATCGCCGAAAACGCCGGCGTTGAAGGTTCGATCGTGGTCGGCAAGATCCTGGACGAGAAGTCCGAGACCTTCGGCTTCGACGCACAGACCGAAACCTATGTCGACATGGTCGCCAAGGGCATCATCGATCCGGCCAAGGTGGTGCGTACTGCACTGCAGGACGCCGCCTCGGTTGCCGGCCTGCTGGTCACCACCGAAGCCATGGTCGCCGAACTGCCGAAGGAAGCTGCACCGGCGATGCCGGGCGGTGGCGGCGGTATGGGTGGCATGGGCGGAATGGGAGGCATGGGCTTCTAAGCCCTGCTTTCACGCTCAACTGCATTGTGATCGAAGGCCGCCTCCGGGCGGCCTTCTTTTTTGCCCTGATACAATGCGCCTGCGACTTATGGCCTTTCGCCTTGGTCGCGGTTCTGATTCAATCCCGTGATTAATCTCGCATGGGCGGAATCAGATAAATTCGCCCGGAGACACGTCGATAACGTCCAGGGACTTTTGAAATGCGCGCGCTTCATCTTTGTCTGCTCGGCCTTACGGTCACCGCCTCGGTTGGGACCGTCCACCACGCCTTCGCGCAGGTGAAAGCCGCGCCGAAGAGCCAGCCGGCAGGCCCCGAGACGCGCTATTTCACCTCGATCGACGGCGTCATGAACGGCAATGCCGACGTGATCCTCCGGGAGACGCGGCAGGGCAAGGCCGTCACGGCCGCGACGCTTGATGTCTGCTATCCCGCCGAGAAGGGCAGCGACCGCAAGGATCGCTTCGTCGCCAATCTCACGGTCAGCGGTTCGACGCTGACCGGCGCAACGCAGACCCAGGTCGACAAGCTGCCGGTGACCATCAAGCTGAACCGCCGGCCGACCGGCGACACGTTCGAATTCAAGGGGCAGATCTCGGTCGGTCAGACCAACAACAACGTGACCTCCTCGGACAATTCCGATCAGAGCGAGAAGGAATTCCAGGACAATCAGTCCACCGACGACAATATCGCGCCCGCGCCGAAGGATTTCACCGAAGTGTCGCCCGAAGCGATCGCGGTCAAGATCAAGCTCGAAGCCGCGCTCGATTTCGTGCGCACGCTGCGTGGGCAGAGCGTCGAGGTCGCGTTGAACAGCCTGGCCGTATCGTGCGATGCACTGCGCGCCGGCGAGCAGGTCATCAGCCTCGCCATCGATCCGGAACGCGCCGCGACGTTCGTCGCCAAAACCAAGACCTATCCCGGCGTCGTCAATGTCGGCTGGACCACGGGCGCTATCGACATGGATCGTACCGTGCGCTTTGCAGCCGCCGACTGGCGCGATGGCGACAAGATCAATCGCGACAAGGTTGCGACGGCGCTGGCGAATGTGCTCGCCAGGACCATGTCGGGCAAACCTGCCGCCGCGTCATGGGACGACGAGACCGGAAAGCTCAAGCTGACCTTCAAGCGCCCGAGTCAGGTTCTGCCCGCGCTCGAATTGACGGAGACGGTCGAGGTCAACGCGATCATCGCTCCCGACAAGCCCGGCACGACGGATAAGCTGATCCTGTGGGTCAGCACGCCGTCAGTAACAACCGCGGATGAGAACTCGGGCGCGAAGCTGGCTCTCGCGGATTCGCCGACGGCCGATGAAGAGAGCGATCCGCGCGACGACAACGGCGCGGTTGCGGCCGTCGCGGCGGAGTTCAAGGCACAGCGTTGGGATGCAGATAATTCGAACTGGAAGTGAGTGACAGCATTCTGCTCAGCCGTCGTTAGCAATGCCGAAGCGTAGGATGGGTAGAGCGCCTTCGCGAAACCCATCAACCAAAATCGTCGAAAGCGATGGGTTTCGCTGCGCTCTACCCATCCTACGCGAGCCGCTCTAGTTCGTATTCAGCCGAAACCGCAGCGACTTCGGCCCGACGAACGTCACTGCATCACCGCGCCGCTGCCAGTTGGTGGCCGCGCCGAGATCGGCGATCAACTGATCGTCCATCGCGGCCTGTGCGTCCGAGCAGCTGCGTTGCTCCATCGCGCCGGCGACGAAGACGACGGTGTTGCCAGCGACCGAGAACTGGCCCTTGCCGCCCTTGCACCACAACTCCACCCGCGCCTCGCCGGCGTCGCCGATTTCGAGATTGGGAATCCGCTTCGAGCCGGGCTGACGCTGTGCATCCAGAGTCATTTCCATGCCAAATGGAAACTCGTCGGCGGCATGCGCAGGGACGACAATCAGAAACGCAGCACCGGCAAGAGCGGCCCGCAGCAAAGTGGTCATGGCAGTCATACGAATTCTCGGCGTGATGGGATCGGCGACAATGGCCGCGGTTCTACGCGCGGCCACGACGGTTGACCAGAACCGTCGGGAAACAATATGGCGCGACAACGAAAAATCCCCGCGGCCTTGCAGCCACGGGGATTCGTCATTGAGTCGTTGCGTGCGCCCTACGGCGCCAGAACCATCAGCGTGAACGGATAGACATAGGCCTGCAGCATCACGAACAGGCCGACCATGCAGGCCAGCACGATCGAGTGCCAGAACACGAAGCGCAGGATGGTGCCCTCATGCCCGAACCAGTTGGTCGCGGTGGACGCCACAACGATCGATTGCGCGTCGATCATCTTGCCCATCACGCCGCCGGACGAGTTCGCCGCGCTCATCAGGATCGGCGACAGACCGAGCTGTTCGGACGTGATCCTCTGCAGGTTGCCAAATAGCACGTTCGATGCGGTGTCCGAACCGGTGAGCGCCACACCGAGCCAGCCAAGCAGTGTGCCGAAGAACGGGTACAGCACGCCGGTGGCAGCGAAGGCCAGACCGAGCGTCGCGTCGACACCCGACAGGCGCGTGAGCGTGCCGATGGCCAGCATCGCCGAGATGGTGATCAGCGAGTAGGCACAGATCTTGATGGTGCGGCCATATTCCACAATCATCTTCGCAGGCGAAAAGCCCATGATGAAGCCGGAGATGATCGCAGCCAGCAACATGCCGCTGCCGGTATAGGAAACGTAAGTGAACGCGAACACCGCGCCTTCCGGCGTCGGCTTGGCGGCCACCGGCGGCACCTTGTTGATCATGTTGTGCAGTTCAGGCACTGGAAAATTCCAGGAGAAGATCGGGTTGACGATCCCCTTGAACCAGTTGGTGCCCCAGACCAGCAGGATGACGCAGAGGATGATCCATGGGGTCAGCGCGCTCCAGACCTGAGCCGAGGTCAGCTTCTCCGTGCTCATCGGTTTCACCGGCGGCACGGTGGACGCGGAATCGTCGTGCTGGCGCAGCGCGGCCGAGGTCCAGATCGTCTTGGGCTGCCAGACCTTCAGGAACAGGATCAACGCGCCCATCGAGATCAGCGAGGCGCCGATGTCGACGATCCACGGATTGATGAAGTTCGAGATCACGAATTGCGGGATCGCGAAGGAGAGCGCGGTAACGAGGATGGCAGGCCAGACTTCCTTCATGCCCTTCCAGCCGGCAAAGGCCCAGACCACCCAGAACGGCACGATCATGGAGAAGATCGGAAGCTGGCGACCGACCATCGCGCCCAGGATGAAGGGGTCGAAGCCGGTGACGGTGGCGAGGCCCTGGATCGGCGTGCCGAGCGCGCCATAAGCGACGGGCGCAGTATTGGCGATCAGCGACAGGCCCGATGCTGCCAGCGGCGAGAAACCGAGGCCGATCAGCACGGCGCCGGTGACAGCCACCGGCGTACCGAAGCCCGACGCGCCTTCGAAGAACGCGCCGAACGAAAACGCGATCAGCAGGATCTGCAGGCGGCGATCATTGGTGACGCCGCCGATGGCGCGCTGCAGCACCTCGAAGCGGCCGCTGTCGACCGTGAGGCGATACATGAAGATGACGTTGAGGACGATCCAGCCGATCGGGAAGAAGCCGGTGACGACGCCGAGCGCCGATGCGCGAAGCGACATATTGGCGGGCATCGTGAATGCGTAGATCGCCACAAGATTGGCCAGCACCAGCGCAATGATCGCAGCGATATGTGCCTTGACCTTGTTGGTCGCGATCAGCACCAGCAGGACGACCACCGGTATCGCGGCTACAAGCGTCGAGATCGTGGAGCTATTGAATGGATTGTAGACCTGATTCCACATGGCCGTTTTCCCCCTTTATATTATTGCAGCGGCTCGATCGTTATCGATCGGCAAATTGCTGATTGTTCACTTGCGAGGGCATCCACGATCGGTCAAAGCCGATAGCGCCCATAGGCTACGCGAATGCGAGGCCCCCATGCCTCGCTTTTTGTCATGCTAGGGTGAATCACAGTTTCGCGACAAGGTGCCGCAGGCCATCAAACCAGCTACTTTAGTCTAAACGCTGGAATTCATTTTTGATCTTAAGGGCTTAGGGCCCTCCTCCCGGAGACGACCTGTGAATAACATCCGCTCCACGCTCGCGACCGTCTGGCGGATCGCGGTTCCTTATTTTCGTTCCGAGGACAAATGGGCGGGACTCGGACTCCTCACGGCGGTGATCGCCATCGAGCTGGCGGTGGTCGGTCTCAGCGTTTTGTTCAATCGCTGGAACAACACCTTCTACAACGCACTGCAGGACAGAAACCTCGACGTCTTCACCTATCAGCTCGCTTACTTCAGCGTGCTTGCGGCAATCAACATCGCACTCAAGGTCTATCAGCTCTACCTCAACCAGTGGCTCCAGATCCGCTGGCGGCGCTGGATGACCGAGCGCTATCTCGGCAACTGGCTCGCCGACGCCAACCACTATCGCATGCAGCTGCAGGGCGACGCTGCCGACAACCCGGATCAGCGCATCGCCGAAGACGTGAAGCTGTTCGTGGAGAAGACGCTCGACATCGGCATCGGCCTGCTGAGTTCGGTCGTCACGCTGTTCTCCTTCGTGATCATCCTGTGGGGCCTGTCCGACGCGGCGCCGCTGCATGTGTTCGGTCGGGATATCCCGATCCCCGGCTATCTCGTCTGGGGCGCGCTTGTTTACGCCGTGATCGGCACCGCGCTGACGCACTATATCGGTGCACCGTTGATGGCACTGAATTTCCAGCAGCAGCGCTATGAAGCGGACTTCCGCTTCAATCTGGTGCGTGCGCGCGAAAATGCCGAGCAGATCGCTCTGCTGCGCGGCGAGCCGGTCGAGCGCCAGCGACTCTCGACCCGCTTCCAGCTGGTCGTCGGCAATTGGATCGACATCATGCGCCGCACCAAGAAGCTGACATCCTTCACGGTCAGCTATCAGCAGATCGCGATCATCCTGCCCTATGTTCTGGTCGCGCCAGCCTATTTTGCGGAGAAGGTCCAGCTCGGCGCCGTGATGCAGACTGCGGATGCGTTCGGCACCGTGCAGGGTGCGCTTTCATTCTTCGTCACAGCCTATCGCACACTGGCGGAATGGCAGTCCGGCGTGATGCGCCTTGATGGCTTCGAGACAGCCATTGCCAACGTACAGGCGCTGACGACCAAGGCCGATATCGTTCACGCCACTGAGACCGGCACCAGTGACATCGCACTGAGCGATCTGACGCTCACCCTCCCCAACGGCGCTCCCATGGTGCAGACGCCGGGCTTCAGCTTCCGCCGCGGGGAACGCACGCTGTTTACGGGCCCATCGGGCTCCGGAAAATCTACGCTGTTTCGCGCCATCGCCGGCATCTGGCCGTTCGGCAAGGGCAAGATCTCGATCCCCGCGGATGCGGCGGTCATGATGCTGCCGCAGCGGCCGTATTTTCCGGTCGGTACATTGCAGGATGCGGTGGCCTATCCTGCCGGGACCGACGCGTTCAGCCCACAGGAGGTCGCCGATGCCGTCAGGTCCGTGGGTCTGCCTGCGCTGGCGACCCGGCTTGACGAAGATGGCCACTGGAATCGCATGCTGTCGCTCGGTGAACAACAGCGTCTCGGCGTCGCCCGCGCGCTGCTGCAAAAGCCGCAATACCTCTTCCTTGACGAGGCGACCGCGTCGCTCGACGAACCATCGGAAGCGGCTTTGTACCGGCTGCTGGAAGACAAGCTGCCTGGCACGACCATCGTTTCGATCGGCCACCGCAACACGCTCGATGACTTGCATCAGCGCAAGGTGTCGCTAACGCGGTGCGGCGATCACTTCGCGCTGGGAGATGCAAAGGCCAGGACGGAAACCGCCTGAGGCGTGACACGCCCCGCTAAAGCCAGTGCCGCGGCCAGTCGCGGCCTGCCGCATAGCGATGCCAGACAAACGTGAAGCTCGCGAGCAGCAGCGCGCCGACCAGCACCGGCGCGAGCAGGAACGTCCACGGTAGTGCGTGAGACACCACCAGCAGCGGGTTGATCCCGGCGGGCGGGTGGAATGTGCCGGTGACATACATCGCCAGCACAGCGAGGCCGACTGCCATGGCGGCGGCCCAGGCATGGGGGCCGGTCAGCTTGAGCACCGCGAGCCCTACCAGCGTCGCGACGATGTGTCCGCCGACCAACGCGCGCGGCTGCGCCGGCTCGGCTTCGGGTGAGCCGATCACGAGGACGATCGAGGTCGCAAAGGGGATGATGACCAGCGGATAATGCGCAACGGCCGAGAAGAACTCCATCACACCGATGGCAATCCCCGCCCCCAGCCCGGCAACGGCACCAGCCAGCGCATTGCGATGATTGTTGCGACGGATCGTCTTCGCTGCGCGCCGCAACCAGTCCCGATTCATGGAAGCTCTATCCCAAAAGAAAAGGGGCGGCAGATTGCTCTGCCGCCCCTTCGATCTCAGTCGAAATGCTTACTTCAGGTTGGTCATCGCGGTCAGGTCAGCCGACAGCTTGACGATGCCGGTGGCGCCGCACCAGCTCGAGCCAGCGCCCGACGGGTTGATCGCGGTGAAGTTGGTGCCAGCGGCAGGAGCCGTGAAGTCCGAAGTGAAGGCGTTGCAATCACCCTTGGACAGGTTGGTGTCCGAGTAGCGCAGGTCAAGCGTGAAGACCTTGTAGGTGAAGCCGATGCCGATGTTCCAGGTGTTGTAGTCGGCGTACTTGATGCCGTTCGGGAAGGCGACGGTACCGTAGAAGGAATCCGAAGTGCCGAGCCACTGGCGACCGAACTCGCCCGAAACGTAGGAGCCGATGCCGGTCGAACCGAACCAGGTCGACGGCGCGATCACCTTACCGGTGATCGAAGCATAGGTACCTTCGGCGCCGGTGTTCAAGAAGTTCGGCGAGTAGAACGCGTTGCCGCCCAGCGAGAAGTAGTCGTTGAAGGTGTAGTTGAGCTTGGCATAGCCTTCGTAGAAGCTTGCGTTCTTCTTGGCGACGCTGCCGTTGGGCAGCGCGACAGCGGAGAGATCGCCACCGCAGAAGGCGGGGGTGTTGAAGCACTGGCCGCCCGGATAGCCGTAATAGAAGAAGCCGAAGTCGAACGCTGCTGCGCCCCAGGTCGGGCGGATACCGAAGTAGCCATCGAGTTCCATCGACGCGCGGTTCGGGAAGGCGATGCTCTCACCGGAGACACCAGCGTAGATCTGGACGTCCTTGGTGATGTTGTAGCGCGGCTCGAAATAAGCTGCGACCGAACCCTTGTTGCCGTTCGACTGGGTGATACCGCGGAACACGTAGTTGCTCATGACGGCAGCGCCGAAAGCGATGTCCCAAGGATCGTAGGCGGCCACGATCGGCGGCGCCTTCTTGTACATCTTCGCGCCCAGATCGGCTGCGGAAGCCGAGCTCATCCCCATGGCGAGCACCGCAGCAGAGGCGACAACAATTTTCTTCATGACATTCCCCATCACTTTTGAAACCAGAGGCAGTTCCGTGTCTGAAAGACGGCGAGACCGCGAAATTCATCGACTGAACGCAACTTTGAGGCGCAAAGCCGCAGTGGTGAAGGAAAAAAAACGAGCAAGTGCCGCCTAAATAGGCGTTCTGACGTTTCCGTGAGAGGTTGTGGCGCGGTGTTGCAAAAGCACAACGTTTTTGGAGGGATTCCAGCCCGAAAATACCACCACGGGGAATTACTACTGACTGGGAATTGTGGATTGCCGTCCGTGGAGCGGTTAACAGCTGCCCGTCAGAGCCTCCGGGGCCGACGATCACTCGAATCGCCTGCAAATTCAGGACACCCGGGCATCGGTTGAAATACGCATGCGCGACAGAGCCTGACCAAGCAAAAACCGCAGCGGCGAGCGCTGCGGTTTTCCGGAGTTTATTGGCGCGTCAGGAACGCGGACTTGATCCGGTTCGACTATCTGGTTTCGTCGTGATCGGGCGACGTATCGCCAGGAGATTCGATTGCCGTCGTCTCGCCTGAAGAATGCCCTTCGACCGGTGACGGATCAGGCTCCGGCGTCGCCCAGCTCGGTGTCTCAGCGATTGCCGGTGCGACCGGCTGGGGCTTGGGAGCACGCGGCTTGCGCGGCGGCTTCGGCGGCAGCGCGACCGGCGCTGGAGCTTCTGTCATAGCGGGCGCGGGCGCCGTGCTCGACAACAGCGTAGAAGGAACCTTCACTGACTTCTTGGCAGCTTTCTTCGGTGTTGCTTTCTTGGCGGCCTTTTTCGGCGCAGCCTTCTTCACTGCCTTCTTGGCGGGAGCTTTCTTCGGCGCCTTCTTGGCAGACTTCTTCGCGGCCTTCTTGACGGTCTTCTTGGTGGCTTTCTTGGCCGCCTTCTTCACCGTCTTCTTGGCTGATTTCTTCGCAGCCTTCTTGGCCGCTTTCTTCACAGCCTTCTTCGCGGATTTCTTGACTGACTTCTTGGAGGACTTCTTCGCGGGTTTCGCCGCCGTCAAAAGCTTCTTCTGCTTTTTCTTGTCCTTCTTCGACTTCTTGCCTTTAGCCATCGTGGTCCTCCTGTTGGCGCCGATCCAAAAGGGACCGGCGTTTCAAGTCTTCCGCGCCAGCGCGGGGCCAGTTTAACGCGGGGCCGTTGTCACAATTAGATCAGTTCAATCCTGGCCTGGGACCGCCTGTCGCCCAATCGAGTAGCTCAATCGTATGTACGACCGGGACTGAGGTCCCTCCGGCGATCTGAACCATGCAGCCGATGTTGCCGGCAGCGATGATATCCGGCTTGACCATCGCGATGTTGGCGACCTTTCGATCGCGCAACCGGCTCGCAATATCAGGCTGGAGAATGTTGTACGTCCCCGCCGAACCGCAACACAAATGGCTCTCTGGGATATCTTTCACCACGAATCCATTCTTGGAAAGCAATTCTTTGGGAGCCTGTGTGATTTTCTGCCCATGCTGCAGCGAACACGCCGAGTGATAGGCGACGACAAGGTCGCTTTGTTTGTCAGGCTTCGGCAGATCCATGGCGCTGACATACTCGCTGATATCCTTCGCCAGCGCAGAGACCTTGGCGGCCGGCGCGGCGAACTCAGGGTCCTCGCGCAGCATGAAGCCATAGTCCTTGATAACGGTTCCACAGCCGGACGCCGTGACCAGGATGGCGTCGAGACCGCCCCGGTCTGCCTCCCCGAGCCAGACGCCGATATTGGCCTTGGCCCGCGCCAGCGCATCCCCGTCGCGGCCGAGATGATGGGTCAGCGCACCGCAGCACTGTTCGTCCCGGACCAGCACGACCTCGACGCCATGGCGGGTCAAAAGGCTGATGGCGGCCTGGTTGATCCGCGGCGCCAGCACCTGCTGGGCGCAGCCCTGCAGGAGTGCGACCCGGCCACGGCGAGCGCCGATAGCGGGAAAAATGCTGCCACCCGATGGACCGGCGGCGGGTAACTGCTTCGGCGCCATCGTCAGCATCGCCTTCACGCGGCTAAGCAGGTTCGGGTTGGATTGCTTGCTGGTCGAGGGCAGCAGCGCCGCCAGCGGCCGCGCCAGCCGGGCCATTGTCATGCTCAGGCGAAACAGACCGGGGCGTGGCAGTACCCAGGCCAGCACGTCACGCAGCAATCGCTCGGAGAGCGGCCGGGTGTAGTCCTTCTCGATCTTGACCCGCGCCTGATCGACCAGATGCATGTAGTTCACGCCGGACGGGCAGGTCGTCATGCAGGCCAGACACGACAGGCAGCGGTCGATATGCTTGACCACCTCCTGAGTCGGCTTCTGGTCCTTTTCCAGCATCTCCTTGATCAGGTAGATGCGGCCGCGCGGACTATCGAGTTCGTCGCCGAGCAGCACATAGGTCGGACAGGTCGCCGTGCAGAATCCGCAATGCACGCATTTGCGCAGGATCTTGTCGGCCTCGGCAATATCCGGATCGGCCAGTTGGGTCGGAGTGAATTCGGTTTTCATGTCGCAAGTCTTTCAAGTACCAAGGCCACGCGACATCCGGCCGCGATTGAGAATGTTCTTTGGATCAAAGCTGTTACGCACACGCTCGCCGAGCGCCGCGATGCCTTTGGGCTGCGGATGAAACACATCAACGGCACGGCGCACATCTTCCGGCGCGCGGATCAGCGTCGCATGGCCACCGGCTGCATTGACCAGCTTGCGGAGCTGCGCTGCCTGCGCATCGGCCGATGGCGGTAGCGCCGCCCAGATTAACCCGCCGCCCCAGTCATAGATCACCTCGCCTTGCGAGCCCTTGGCGATGGCTTGGCCAAGTGCACCGCCGGATGCCGGCGGCGTCACGATGCGCCATACCGGCCACATCGCGCGCGGACCGCTGGCTGCGAATGGCGTCACGTCACGGACAGCCGCCCACAGCACCGCGGATGCAGCGTCTTCAAGTATCTCGGCCACGCCGAATGACTTCAGCGTCGTGCTCAGTGACACCGCACGCTGCGACGCAGACGCGGTGATGCCTTCAAGGCGGATCAGCGTCGCCGACTGGTCGGGCGACGCGATCTCGCCAAGCGCCCCCTGCGTGGTGCGCAGCGCCGAGCCCGGCAGATGCGCGGCACCTGAGACATCGAAGGGCGACCCCAACGCCGCGGTCATCGCCTTGTTGGCTGCGATATCATCGAGCCCGCGCAGCACCAGGGTGCGTTCGCTCTCTGCCCGCGGCATGACCTTGAGGGTCACCTCCGTCATCACGGACAGCGTGCCCCACGCGCCGGCGAGCAGCTTGCAGACATCGTAGCCGGTGACATTCTTCACCACCCGGCCGCCGGCCTTGTAGCTGTCGCCGAAGCCTGACACTGCATGCACGCCGAGCAGATGATCGCGCGCGCCGCCGGCCTGAATGCGCCGTGGCCCGGCGAGCCCGGCCGAGATCATGCCGCCGATGGTGCCCATATCCGGCGTGCCCAGGAGCTGTGACGTGTTCATCGGCTCGAACGAAAACTGCTGATTCTTGGAATCGATCAGCGACAGCACGTCGGCCATCGGCGCACCGGCCTGTACGGTGAGGATCAATTCGTTCGGCTCATAGGACGTCACCGCATTCAGCGCCGACAGATCGAGCACCGCATTGGTCGCAATGGGCTGGCCGACCATGCGCTTGCTGCCATGACCGATGATTTCCAGCGGCTGCTCGCTTGCAATTGCCGCGCGCACCGCCTGCTCGACGTCCTGAGCGTCGCGTACTTTCAAAATGTCCACGATAGATGCCCTACACGCTGTAGATTCCCTCCCCCCTTGCGGGGGAGGGTTAGGGAGGGGGGTAGCCACACGCTCCGGAGATTGGGGTTCCCCCCCTCCCCGGCCCTCCCCCCTAGCGAAGCTTTGCTTCGCGCGGAGGGGGGAGGGAGCACTTTGTCCGCGCGTGCTGCAAAAGCAGATGGCACTACTAACTTCACAGTTCTCATCATCAAAACCGCGGCAGATCGGGAAACGCCAGCTTGCCGCCATGCACATGTACGCGGCCAAGTTCGGCGCAGCGATGCAGCGTCGGAAACACCTTGCCGGGATTGAGCAGACCCTGCGCATCGAAGGCGCATTTGATGCGCTGCTGCTGATTGAGATCGACCTCGCTGAACATCTCCGGCATCAGGTCGCGCTTCTCGATGCCGACTCCGTGCTCGCCGGTCAGCACGCCGCCGACCTCGACGCACAGCCTCAGAATATCTGCGCCGAAATCTTCCGCGAGCTGCAACTCGCCGGGCTTGTTCGCATCGTACAGAATCAGCGGATGCAGATTGCCATCGCCGGCATGAAACACATTGGCGACGCCGAGGCCGTATTTGGCAGACATCTCCTTCATGCGACGCAGGACGAGTGGCAATGCCGCACGCGGAATGGTGCCGTCCATGCAGAGATAGTCCGGCGAGATGCGGCCCACCGCGGGGAAGGCCGCCTTGCGGCCGGACCAGAATAGCAGGCGTTCCTGTTCGGAGGTCGATATCTGGCAGGTGGTCGAACCGCAGCCGAGCGCGATCTTCTCGACGCGCTTGATGAGTTCGTCGACTTCGACGCCTGGGCCGTCGAGCTCGATGATGAGCAAGGCTTCGACGTCCAGCGGATAGCCTGCATGCACAAACGCTTCCGCGGCATGGATCGCCGGCTTGTCCATCATCTCCATGCCGCCGGGAATGATGCCGGCGCTGATAACATCGGCAACGCATTGGCCGGCCTGCTCGACCTCAGCGAAGCCAATCATCAGCGCACGCGCCGTTTCCGGCTTCTGCAGGATGCGCACGGTGATTTCGGTGATAACACCCAACAGGCCCTCGGAACCGGTTATGATCCCCATCAGGTCGTAGCCCGATGTCTCTGCGGTCTTGCCGCCAACGCGAATGACTTCGCCCGACATCAATACGATCTCGCAGCCGAGCAGATTGTTGGTGGTCATGCCGTATTTGAGGCTGTGCACGCCGCCGGAATTCTCCGCGACATTGCCGCCGATCGAGCACGCGATCTGCGACGACGGATCCGGCGCGTAGTAGAAGCCCGCATGCGCCACCGCCTGGCTGATGGCGAGATTGGTGACGCCGGGCTCGACGACGACGGCGCGGTTGTCGAAATCGATCTCGCGCACGCGCTTGAACTTGCCGAGACCAAGCAGTACCGCGTCGGCCAGCGGCAGCGCGCCACCAGACAGCGACGTGCCCGAGCCGCGCGGCACCACCTTGATGCCGTTCTCGTGACAATATTTCAGAACTTTGGAGACCTGTTCAGTCGTATCGGGCAACACGACGACCATCGGCGGCTGGCGATAGGCCATCAGCCCATCCGACTCATAGGGCAGCATTTCCGCAGCACTGGAAATCACCCCCTCACCCGGCACCAGCTTTCGCAATGCAGCGATAATGGCCTCGCGCCTTGCGAGGACAGCCTGATCCGCCGCCGGCATCATGATGGTCATTGAACGCGCACTCCCGAAGATCGCAGCGATCACTCGGCTGCTTTGCCATGAATCAACCACGTCCGTGTGGCTTTGGGTAGCTTACCAAAGCATGACGCGTCGCATGGTGCCGGAACGCGCGGCAGCCGCCATCGCACTTGTGGACTACTCGGAGCGTGTGCAACAAACTAAGCTGGAAAGCCAACCAACAAGAAGAGCCATCCATGAAGTCTGTCACTTTCGGCGCCCTGATCGTTCTTGCCGCCTCGACCGCCTCCTCCTTCGCACTTGCACAGGACGTCGCCGCCGGGAAATCCTCCTTCAACAAGTGCCTCGCCTGCCACGCCGTCGGCGAAAACGCCAAGAACAAGGTCGGTCCGGAACTCAACGGGTTGAACGGCCGCAAATCCGGCGTCGCCGAGGGCTATTCATATTCGGACGCCAACAAGAATTCCGGCATCACTTGGGATGAAGCGACGTTCAAGGAATACATCAAGGACCCGAAGGCCAAGATCCCGGGCACCAAGATGGCCTTTGCCGGCATCAAGAAGGAGTCCGAGGTCAACGACCTCTGGGCCTTCCTCGTGCAGTTCGACAAGGACGGCAAAATCAAGCCGTAAGCGCTGAAGCCTTTTGGTTTGGCGCGTTTTCTTGATGCGAACCGGTGCCCACTGCGCTTGAAAACGCGCTAGGCGCCGGCCGCCATCTTGGTCGGAAGCACGGCCTGCACCACAAGCCCGCGGGCGCGGGCATCCATCACGCCGACGGCGCGCAGCGCCAGCAGCGTGACGGTCTGCACCGCGTCGCGCAGCTTGGCCTGATCTTCGAGATTGTCAGGCGCCATCGGCCCGACCAGCGCTTCATGCAACGCGCCAAGCAGTGCAGCAGCTGCGAGCGCCGTATCCTGCGCCGGCAAATGACCGGCGCGAATGGCTGCCGAAATGCGGGATTCGATCTCGCCGGCGATCTCGCGGCGGCTGGCCAGTCGCGACTCCGTCACATCGACTTCGACCGGTTCGGCCAGGATGCCCCACGACAATTTGCGGTGAGAAACGACATGCACGGCGACCGTGGTCACCGCAGCGGCGAGCGCCGATGACGGACCCGGCGCGGCATCCGCAGCCCGGCGGATCGCGGCGAGTTCGTCGCGCGAGACGTCAGCGATGAGTTCGGAAATCAGGTCGGCCTTGGACGGGAAATACCGATAAACCGTGCCCGCCGCGACATTGGCGCGAACCGCAACCGGCGCGATCTGGACCGCCGCCATACCACCTTCGGCACAGGTTTCGCGTGCCGCCGCCAGAATGGCGCTGCGCCGCGCCGCAAGCCGCTTCACGACTTGATGGGTCCGTCGGTAAACCATGAGCGTCTCATCCCCGGCACCCCTTGGCCAACCTGACGGCTGTCACAAATAAGGTGCGTAACTTCAAGGTTTTGAGCGAACTCCCGAGGTGCTCGCGATAAGAACTGAACACTAGTTCAGACTCGTTGACAAGGTGTTTTGCGCATGGCGGGATTCAACTTTTCGGGTAGACCTAGCCGCCAAAACCGAGCGCGCGGGCGGCCGCGGCTACCGCCATGCCGGTGATGACGGCAATGAAGTCGTTGCGGCGGATGATGGTCACGACCATCGCGGCAAGGATCGCGAAAACCACCACCGGCCCGCCATTGACGGCCACGGGCAGTGCGGCAGCAACGATGATCGAGCCCGGCAATGCATCGAGCATCCGGCGAACCCGCGGCGTAACGTTGACGTAGCCCATCAGCCAGTAGCCACCGAGGCGCGAGGCCACCGTGACCGCGGTCATGACCGCAAAGGCGATCATCACATCGCTGCGCAAAAATTCCGTCATGCGGACACACCCGCCGGATGTTGCGGTTCGGGTTCGTCCATGAGCCCGGCACTGATCGCTCCCGATAGCGCGCCGGCGATGATGAACCACCAGCCCGGCACCAACCAATGCACCGCGAGGGCAACGATGCCGGACACAACCCAAGGAATGGCAAGGCGCGGGCCCTTCCATGCGGGCACCAGCATCGCGGCATAGAAGGCCGGCATCACCAGATCGACACCGTACTTTCTCGGGTCAGTGAGTTGTTCGGCCAGCAGGAAACCGGGGATGGCCGAGAACAGCCAGGTGAAATACAGCACGATGCCACCGCCGAGATAGAACGACGCATCGGCCCCGCCATGATCGCGATAGCGCATCGCGGCGAGCCAGCCGCCGTCGGTCACGAGCAGCATCGACGGATAGGCCTGCCATGCGGGCAACGTGCCGAACCACGGGCGCAGTGTCGCGCTCATCAGGAAGAAGCGGATGTTTACGGTGAGTGTGAGCAGCGCCAGCGTCGCGATCGCACCCGGCGTCAAAACAGCTGGCCACGACTGCACCGCAACAAATTGCGATAGCCCGCCATAGACCGTCGCCATCATCACTTCGACTTCGGCAAGCGTGAGGTTCTTCTGCGCACACAGCGCACCGAATGCCATGCCGAAAGCGAGCGTGCCGGGCAGCATCGGTCCGATGGCAATGATGCCGGGCACGATGGCGGCCTTCGACCAATAGGCTGGCGCTTTCGGGATGTGGCTGGAATGCATCGACTGATCCGCATGACGCCCGCAGGCCAATCATGCCTGCGGGCATCACGCGATCAGGTCAAGCGATGCGGATTCATATGCGCCATGCAGCGGCGGATATGAGACCAAAGACTACTCCCAATTCAGCGCGCCGCCATTCTGGTACTCGATCACCCGGGTCTCGAAGAAGTTCTTCTCCTTCTTCAGATCCATGGCTTCTGACATCCACGGGAACGGATTTTCCGTCTCGTTGAACACCGGCGCGAGACCTATCTGCGCGCAGCGGCGGTTGGCGATGAAGTGCATATAGGTTTCGCACAGCGCCGCATTCAGCCCGAGGAAACCGCGCGGCATGGTGTCCCGCCCATAGGCGGCTTCAAGCTCGGCCGCAGTGCGGATCATGTCGCGGATTTCCTCCTGGAACGCTTTGGTCCAGAGATGCGGATTCTCGATCTTGATCTGGTTGATGACATCGATGCCGAAGTTCAGATGAATCGATTCATCGCGCAGGATGTACTGATACTGTTCGGCGATCCCGACCATCTTGTTGCGGCGGCCGAGCGACAGGATCTGCGCAAAGCCCGTATAAAACCACATGCCTTCGAAGATCACATAGAACGCCACGAGATCGCGCATGAAGGCCTGATCGGTCTCCGGCGTGCCGGTCTTGAAGTCGGGATCGTCGAGATGCTGGGTGTGCTTGAGCGCCCAGGCGGCCTTCTCGGTGATCGACGGCACCTCGCGATACATGTTGAACAGCTCGCCCTCATCGAGGCCGAGACTCTCGACGATGTACTGGAAGGTGTGCGTATGCACCGCCTCCTCGAACGACTGCCGCAGCAGATATTGCCGGCATTCCGGATTGGTGAGGTGGCGATAGATCGCCAGCACGATATTGTTGGCGACGAGGCTCTCTGACGCTGCGAAGAAGCCGAGATTGCGTTTGATCGCACGGCGCTCGTCTTCGGTCAGGCCATCGCGCGACTTCCACAGTGCGATATCAGCCTGCATCGAGACTTCGGTCGGCATCCAGTGATTGTTGCAGCCGGCGAGATACTTCTCCCACGCCCATTTGTACTTCAGCGGCAACAGCTGATTGACGTCCGCGCGGCAGTTGATCATGCGCTTCTGGTCCACCGAGACGCGGCCGCCAGAGCGATCGATGGTGCCGAGACCGGTGGCGTCGGTGGGAGATTGCGGGATCGGGATGAAGGCGGGGGTTTTGGGAGCGGATGAGGTATCGGACCAGTCGAGCATGGGTGTTCCTTGCGTATTTGTTCGGCCCTCATGGTGAGGAGCCCGCTTCTTCAGCGGGCGTCTCGAACCATGAGCGTGGGGCCATCCTTCGAGACGCGGCCAAGAAGCCGCTCCTCAGGATGAGGTCAGTGTGTTTGGCGCACCCTTACTGGCACGCCTCGCATTCGGGATTGTCGATCGAACAGGCCATCGCTCCGGACAGATCCGGTGCAGTGACGGCGGAGGACTGAACGAGGATCGGCGCACCCGCCGTCTTCGCCGCAGCGACTGTCGCTGACACGGCATTGAGCTTGCCGTCAGTCCCCTTCAGCGTCGACTTCTCCACATGCGTCGCGCTGCGCGAGCGCAGGTAGTAGGTCGTCTTCAACCCCAGCGTCCAGGCCAGGCGATAGAGCTGATCGAGCTTCTTGCCGGATGGATTGGCGATATAGAGATTGAGCGACTGCGCCTGATCGATCCACTTCTGACGGCGCGAGGCCGCTTCGATCAACCACGCGCTGTCGATCTCGAACGAGGTCGCGTAGAGCGCCTTGAGATCGTAGGGCACGCGATCGATCGATCCGACGCTGCCGTCGAAATATTTGAGGTCGGAGACCATCACCTCGTCCCACAGGCCCCTCTTTTTCAGATCGCGCACGAGGAAGGCGTTCACCACCGTGAAATCGCCCGACATGTTCGATTTCACATAGAGGTTCTGATAGGCCGGCTCGATCGACTGCGCGACGCCGCAGATATTGGAGATCGTCGCTGTCGGCGCAATCGCCATCACGTTGGAATTGCGCATGCCGGTGGACTTCACGCGGTCACGCAGGCCGTTCCAGTCGAGCGTGGTCGAGCGATCCATCTGCACGCCGCCGCGTGCCTCCGCGAGTATCTCGATGGAGTCGATCGGCAGGATGCCGCGGCTCCACAGCGATCCCTCAAAGGACGGATAGCGACCGCGCTCGGCGGCGAGATCCACCGATGCCGAGATGGAATGGAAGGCAATCGCTTCCATGCTGGTGTCGGCAAACGCCACGGCCGCATCCGACGCCATCGCGATACCCTGCGCCTGCAGTGCATCCTGAAAGCCCATCAGACCCAGACCCACCGGACGATGCTTGAGGTTCGAGCGGCGCGCTTCCGGGATGGTGTAAAAATTGATGTCGATGACATTGTCGAGCATCCGCATCGCCGTGGTCACGGTACGCTTGAGCTGCGCGTGGTCGAGACCATCCTTGCCGATATGATTGAGCAGGTTGACGGAGCCGAGATTGCAGACCGCCACTTCGTCGTCCGAGGTGTTCAGCGTGATCTCCGTGCAGAGATTCGATGAATGGATCACGCCGGCATGCTGCTGCGGCGAGCGCAGGTTGCAGGGATCCTTGAAGGTGATCCAGGGATGGCCGGTCTCGAACACCATGGTCAGCATGCGGCGCCACAGGTCGGTCGCGCGCACTTTCTTGAATACGCGGATCTCGCCTCGCGCAGCCTTCTCCTCATAGGCCGCATAGCGCTCGGCAAACGGCTTGCCATAGAGATCGTGCAGCTCAGGCGTTTCGTCCGGCGAGAACAGCGTCCATTCGCCGTCGGCTTCGACGCGCTGCATGAAAAGATCCGGCACCCAGTTGGCCGTGTTCATGTCGTGGGTGCGACGGCGGTCGTCGCCGGTGTTCTTGCGGAGATCGAGAAACTCCTCGATGTCGATGTGCCAGGTTTCCAGATAGGCGCAGACCGCACCCTTGCGCTTGCCGCCCTGGTTGACGGCGATGGCCGTATCGTTGGCGACCTTGAGGAATGGCACCACGCCCTGGCTCTCGCCATTGGTACCCTTGATATGCGCGCCGAGACCGCGCACGCGGGTCCAGTCATTGCCGAGACCGCCGGAATATTTCGCCAGCAGTGCGTTGTCCTTCACCGACTTGAAGATGCCGTCGAGATCGTCCGCCACCGTGGTGAGGAAGCAGGACGACAGCTGCGGCCGCCGCGTACCCGAATTGAACAACGTCGGCGTCGAGGCCATGAAGTCGAACGACGACAACAGATTGTAGAATTCGATGGCGCGGGCTTCGCGGTCGATCTCGCGCAGCGCGAGGCCCATGGCAACGCGCATGAAGAACGCCTGCGGCAGTTCGATCCGATTGCCCTGCACATGCAGGAAGTACCGGTCATAGAGCGTTTGCAGGCCCAGGAACTGAAACTGGAGATCACCCTCCGGTTTCAGCGCTGCCGAGATTCGCTTGAGATCGAAGCGCGCGAGTTCGGGATCGAGCAGCTCGGCCGCAATGCCGGTCTTGATATAGGCGCCGAAATATTCGGCGTAGCGCGTGGTCATGTCGGCCTGCGACGCGTGGGTCGGCGAGCCCCCGACAAAGGACAGGACTTCGGTGCGCAGTTTGTCGAGCAGCAGGCGGGCGCTGACGAAGGTGTAATTCGGCTCCTGCTCCACCAGCGTGCGCGCGGCCATGATGCCGGCCAGCGCCAGTTCGTCCAGCGCGATGCCGTCATAGAGATTGCGGCGGGTTTCCTCGAGCACGGGCGCGGCATCGACGCCGTCCAGGCCGGCGCAGGCCTCGTTGACGATCAGCGCGAGACGCGCCGAATCGAGCGGTGCGCGCGTGCCGTTGGCGAGCGTGACATGCAGCACCGGTGCGGTGGAGACGAGCGCCGGCCTGGCGGCCAGTTCTTCGGCGCGGGTGCGAGCGCGCTCCTCGCGGTACAGCACATAGGCGCGGGCCACTTTGTGGTGCTCGCTGCGCATCAGCGCCAGTTCGACCTGATCCTGGACGTCCTCGATATGGAAGGTGCGGCCTTCACCGACGCGGCGAGTCAGCGTCGCCACGACTTCGCCGGTCAGTTGTTCCACCGCCTCATGGACGCGGCGCGACGCCGCTGCCGTGTGGCCCTCGACGGCCAGAAAGGCCTTCGTCATCGCGACGGAAATCTTGCTGCCGTCGAAGGGCGACACCGTGCCGTTGCGCCGGATGATCTGCATCGAGGGTTCGCGCGCAGGCGCAGCGAGCGTTTCCGGCGACAATTGAATCAGCGGCGCATGAGCCGCATCGCGTCCGTTGGACAAAACAGAAGATGAAGTAGGCATCGGCAAGACCCCGTGTGATGCATCAAGCAATGGGGGCTGGGGCCGAAAGGACGCTGCAAAATACACGGCGGAGATCCGCCGGCATTGCCTGCAAGCGACCGCTGGGACACCCCGCCCATGGACGTTCTGGTGTCGCGGCAGGTCTCCTGGCTTGCAGGTCAATGTCTGTTTCAGCCTTCCCGATGCTTGCGCATCAGTGACTTCGATCGAAACAGACTCACTGCTTACAGTTGCGGGGGCAGCGCCGGAATATGACGCAAAACAGCGTCTTTACCGGCTTCCCTCTTAGCCACCAAGTCTTGCGACA
The DNA here is from genome assembly GCF_052076045.1 of Tardiphaga sp. 20_F10_N6_6. Lineage (NCBI taxonomy): Bacteria > Pseudomonadati > Pseudomonadota > Alphaproteobacteria > Hyphomicrobiales > Nitrobacteraceae > Tardiphaga > Tardiphaga sp. 20_F10_N6_6. The sequence goes on along the minus strand of NZ_CP197239.1, from coordinate 5,356,286 downwards.
TGGCGGACCGTGACGTCTATATTTGGTGTGACCCGCGGCGAAGTGTCAAGCGGGCATTGGCGCCGAACGCAACAAATTCGGTAGGGCTGTTGGTTCAGTGGACAACCGCTTGCGTGGCGGAAACCGCGGGGTCGTTGGCGGTTTCTGCACGATGCGATTCGTTGCCGCCGAGCACCGCGAAGCGCAGAACATCGTGATCAACCGATGGAGGATGCGATGCGCGACCTGATGACGACCACTGAAAGGATCAACTTCAACGCTTTCGTAGAGCGAGCCGGTGCGCTCACGGCGTTCGAGACGACGGATCAGATCGCCCGGCGCCGCCTCGACGAGATGCTGAACGAAGCGCTGATGGACAGCTTTCCTGCGAGCGATCCGATTTCTTCGCTGCAACTCGCCTGAGCAGAATCAGACCGCGCGAAAGCTGGCCCGATACTGGCTGGGCGTCAGGCCCAGCCGTCGCACGAAGACCTGACGCATATGTTCGGCGGTGGTGAAACCGGATTCATAGGCCACGACCTTGAGCGGCAGATCGCTGCCTTCGAGACGGTTACGCGCCGTGTCGATCCTGGCGCCCTCGACAAAATCTGCCGGCGTCATCTTTGTTTCGAGCTTGAATACCCGCGCGAAGGTCCGCGCGCTCATGCCCGCCACATCGGCCAGTTCATCCACGCTGTGCGTGTCACGCAGATGGGCCATCACATGGGCATGAACTCGCGCAATCGGTGAATCCGGCTCGGCCGGCGGTACCAGATAGGGACTGAATTGCGACTGGCCACCCTGGCGCTGCGCTACCACGACCAGACGCTTGGCCACGGCCAACGCAACGTCCGCGCCATGATCTTCCTGGACCAGTGCGAGACCGAGATCGATCCCTGCGGTGACGCCGGCCGACGTCACCAGCGCGCCGTCACGACTATAGATGCGATCGAACTCCACATGCGCTTTGGGGAACCGCAACGCCAATAGCGGCGCATTCTGCCAGTGCGTCGTCACCGTCTTGCCGTCGAGCAGGCCTGCATGGCCGAGCGCGAATGCCCCGGTGCACACCGAACCGTAACGCCCCGCCTGGAGCGCCGCATTGGTCAGCCACTCTGTAAGCTGCGGGTCAGCCTCTGCCGTCGGCAGCCCAGGCCCGCCGGCCACCAGAACCAGATCCCAGGGTTTGTTCGCATCACTGAACGCCAGATCGGCAGATATCCGCAGGCCGTTCGATGCACGCAGCGGCGCGCAGTCTGCAGCGACAAGTGTGATGTCGTAGCCGTCGCCCGGAGCGACGAAGCCATTGGCCTCCATGAACACATCAAGCGGACCGGCTACGTCCAACGACTGGACGCCCGGAAAGATCGCAAGAGCAACGGTCTTCATGGTGATGCTTCATTCCATCGATGGCAGTGAACCCAAGCGTTACGGAACAGATAGTCGCCTTCCCGCAGGAAATCACGGGCGAATGGCAGCTTTGCAGGGCGCGGCGTGATTGCGAGGACACCGCCCGCCGGCGACAACGGACGCATCACAACAACCCTGCAAGGAGCATCCCATGAGCAAAACGATTGCCGGCATCAAAGTGCCCGACAGCGCCCTCGCCCGCCAGGTAGATCAGCTTGTGCGCGATACCGAAAGCGATCTTCTGTATCATCATTCCAATCGGGTTTTCCTGTTCGGCGCGCTCGCCGGACAGCGCAAGGGTCTCAAAGTCGATTCCGAGTTACTTTATGTCGGCGCGATGTTTCACGACATGGGCCTGCAGGCGCCCTATGCGAGCAAGGAGGAGCGCTTCGAAGTCGATGGCGCAAATGCTGCCGCAGACTTTCTGCGCAGCCACAGGATCGATGAGCGCGACATCGACGATGTCTGGGACGCCATAGCGCTTCACACGACACCGAGCATTCCCAAGCACAAACGGCCTGTCGTCGCGCTGGTGACCGCAGGCGTCGAGATGGACGTCTTGGGTCTGGAGTATGAGGCCTTCACCGAACACCAGCGCCACGAAGTGTGCACGTGCCATCCGCGTGGCCATGACTTCAAGAACGGGATCATCGATGCGTTCGCTGCGGGGACGATCCACAAGCCGGACACGACCTTTGGCAACGTGAAGGCTGACGTGCTCGACCTCCGCGACCCCACCTACAAACGCGGGAATTTCTGCAGCATCATCCTGAACTCGGCGTGGAGCGAATAGACTCCCGCACGCGCATGGCGATCAACGCTGCCACCAGCAGCGTTGCGCCAAAGCCCGTGGGAGCGCCGAGGAACGGATAGGCGATCAGGAGCACAGCAGCTAGGCCGAGCACCGACAGTTCGTGACGGCGAAAGCCTTCCGCGAGACCGATACGGGCGATGAAGCCGACGGCAATCGCAAGCACCATCACGTCGTACAGGAAAAGGTAGGGCGTTGTGAGCAACGCACCGACTGCCAGCGCAGCGGCTTTCAACTCGTAGCGCACACTGCTGCGCCACAGCGGGACCAGCACGATCACGACAGCGCCGATCATGATCCACTGAAACGTCCAGGCCAGCGGCTCGCTGCCGTCGAAATAGCGCACCAGGGCAAAGATGCTCTGCATCTTGCCCCATGGCGCGCGGCCTTCGGTGAGGAAGGCCTGCGAGAACATCGGCATCCAGTGAATAAACGCCTGCCAGCTCTCGGTGCCGAAAGCGAGCCACGACACCGCGGCCAGCAGCACGGTGGTGATGCCTGCGCTGACAAACGCCTTCCATTGCGACGCTGCGATCAGCATCAGCGGAAACAGGAAACCATATTGCGGCTTGTAGCTGAGCAGACCCAGACAGATTCCCGACAGGATCGGCCGCGTCGGCAGCAGCACCAGCATGCCGCCGATCAGCGCCGCGGTCAGAAATCCATTCTGCCCGACAAGGCCGTTGGTCATCACCACCGGAAAAGCCGCAGCCAATAAAAGACCGAAGGGACGACCGATGATCGCACGCATCGCCGCCAGATACGGCACGAAGCTGACCGCAGCCCAGCCGGCAAAAGCTACAGCATAAGGCAGCTTTGCGAGCAGTGCCGCGATGAACAGGAACGGCGGCGGATAATGCCAGGCGAAATTGCCGGGATAGCTCTGACCGAGAACCGCAATCTGGACCTTTTTCTGGATGTCCCAGTCATAAGCCCAGGCCGGATGACCATCGAGCACCAATCGCCCGGCAGACCAGACATTGACGAAGTCGGTGGGCGAGCCGAGGCCACCCTCGTAGATCCAGCCGCGACCGTAGAAGGTCGGGAAGAAGGCGAGATGCAGCATCGTCAGGATCGTGCAGACAATCAGCAGCACCGGCGGAATTGCGCCACGCTCGGGTATCGAAGTCATCGTGAGCGGCGCTGGCATACGGTCCCCAATGCGCATCAAGGGCGCCGGGCGACAGTGCCGAGGGAAGTTTGAGGAAGGTTTAAGTGGAACGTGGTCGCCGAATCGGGCCTCGCTCCATTCGAGCTACAGATAATAATAAAACGCGGCCTTTCGGCCGCGTTTTGCATGTTTACGTGTGTCGACTTTACGCCTGCGGCTGCGGCTCCAGGCCACCGTCCGGACGCGGGCGCGGCTTGCCAGCGGGAGGCACAGCCGAGGTACGCGGGCCCGACGGCTCCAGCACCGACTCGCGGTTCGGCTTCTTGCCGTTCAGCAAATCCGTGATCTCGTCGCCCGAGAGGGTTTCGAATTCCAGCAAGCCCTTGGCCAGCGTTTCGAGGTCATCGCGCTTCTCGGTGAGGATCTTGGTCGCTTCGTCATAGCCTTCGGCGACCAGACGCTTCACTTCGGAGTCGATCTTCTGCGCCGTGGATTCCGAGACCGCCTGGGTGCGGTTCATCTGCATGCCGAGGAAGACCTCGTCGTTGTTCTCGCCATACGACACCGTACCGAGTTCTTCCGACAGGCCCCAGCGCGTCACCATCATGCGAGCCAGCCGCGTGGCCTGCTCGATATCGGAGGACGCACCCGAGGTGACCTTGTTGCGGCCGAAGATCAATTCTTCAGCAACGCGGCCACCCATCATGATGGCGAGGCGCGAGGTCATCTGCTCCAGGGACATCGACATCTTGTCCCGTTCCGGCAGCTGCATGACCATGCCGAGCGCACGGCCGCGCGGAATGATAGTCGCCTTGTGGATCGGGTCGGTTGCGATGACGTTGAGGCCGACGATGGCGTGACCGCCTTCGTGATAGGCCGTCAGCATCTTCTCTTCCTCGGACATCACCAGCGACTTGCGCTCGGCGCCCATCATCACCTTGTCCTTGGCCTCTTCGAACTCGCTCTGCGTCACCATGCGCTTGTTACGGCGCGCGGCAGTCAGTGCGGCCTCGTTGACGAGGTTCATCAGATCAGCGCCGGAGAAACCGGGCGTGCCGCGTGCGATCGTCTTGAGATTGATATCCGGCGCCAGCGGCACCTTGCGGACATGGACCTTGAGGATCTGCTCGCGACCGACAACGTCCGGATTTGGCACCACGACCTGACGGTCGAAACGGCCGGGACGCAGCAGCGCGGGATCCAGCACGTCCGGACGGTTGGTGGCGGCGATCAGGATCACGCCTTCATTGGCCTCGAAGCCGTCCATCTCGACCAGCAACTGGTTGAGGGTCTGTTCGCGCTCGTCATTGCCGCCGCCGAGACCGGCGCCACGATGACGACCGACGGCGTCGATTTCGTCGATGAAGATGATGCAGGGCGCATTCTTCTTGGCCTGCTCGAACATGTCACGCACACGGGATGCGCCGACGCCGACGAACATTTCGACGAAGTCCGAACCCGAAATGGTGAAGAACGGCACATTGGCTTCGCCCGCGACCGCACGCGCGATCAGCGTCTTACCGGTGCCGGGAGGGCCAACCAGCAGCACGCCGCGCGGGATACGTCCGCCGAGGCGCTGATACTTGCCGGGGTCGCGCAGGAATTCGACGATTTCCTGCAGGTCCTGCTTGGCCTCATCGACACCGGCGACGTCCTCGAAGGTGACGCGGCCATGCGCTTCCGTCAGCATCTTGGCGCGCGACTTGCCGAAGCCCATCGCCTTGCCGGCGCCGCCCTGCATCTGGCGCGACAGGAAGATCCACACGCCGATCAGCGCGATGAACGGCAGCCATGAGACGAGCAGCGACACGAACCACGGCACGTTGTCGCCCGGAGCCTTGGCGGTGATCGAGACCTTGGCGTCATAGAGACGCTTGATCAGGGTCGGGTCGCTCGGGGCATAGGTCTGGAAGCTGGAGCCGTTGGTGAAGGTGCCGTGAATCTCGGGACCCTGGATTACGACATCGCGGACGTGATTTTGATCAACTTCGGTGAGGAGCTGCGAGAACGAAATGTCCTGCGAGGCGGTGCGCTGACCAGGATTCTGGAAAAGCGTGAACAGCGCGAGCAGCAACAAAACGATAATGACCCAGAGGGCAAAATTGCGCAGGTTCGCGTTCATCGATCTTCCTTCGTCGCCGCGCGAAATCGCGGCCTTATTCCCTTGTGAGTCGCCACAAGGGTTCACCCTGGGTCGGTCGGATACAATCTAGGTGCGACCGAGGGCGCTGCCAAGGGAACTGGGATGGACTATTTAACGCATCTACGCGCATTTCCGGTTCAAATAATGGCAGTGCTGACAGGGTTTTCCCACGGTGGTTAAGGTACTGTGGGGCCACTGGTAGGTCTTTGCACTCAATCGGCGCGGCGACGCCTGGGCGGCGCCGGAACGATTCTCAGGCGGTCCTGCGTCAGCGTGATCATGGCACCGGCGAGCGTCTGCTTCAGCAGAGTACCTTTCCCGCCCGATCGCGTGGCCTTAACGATGGCGAATACAAGCGTTTCGACCTTGCCGAGCTCGGCCGGCCCTTCGTGCCCGACCTGATCGATCATCCGCAGCAACAATCGAACGCGAATTTCCTCCGCCAGCCCCGCAAATGCTCCCGCATCGATGGCTTCAGGCATCTTGCCCGGGCTGTGCAGCGCCAGAAACCGCTCTGCCCCGTCGACCATCAGTTCCAGCGCCGCATCGGCACGCCGCAGCCGCGTTGCCAGCCGGGCGAGGTTGCGCGAATCGAAGCCCTCGGACACTAGCGCCGGCATCAGAGCCCTCAGCCGCGGACGGGTGTAGTTCGGATCTGCGTTACTCGGATCGGTCACGAAGTCGATTTTCGCTTTGGTCAGCGTGGCAACAAGTTGCACTTTCGCGATGTGCAAAAAGGGACGCGCGAGCTGGATGCCGTCACGCTCGGTCAACCGCGCCATGCCCGCGAGGCCGGCGATGCCGCTGCCCCGCGCCATCCGCATCAGCAGGGTCTCGGCCTGATCGTCGCGGGTATGCGCAGTCAGTACATGGAATGCTCCGACGCTGCGCGCGGCCTTGGCCAGCAGCAGATAGCGCGCCTCGCGGGCTGCAGCAGGCAGTCCGGTTCTCGGCTTGGCACCAGTCCAACGGAGGGTGCGGTGAGGAATATCGAGAGATGCCGCGAGCCGCTTCACGTCGCGGGCCTCGCGGGCCGCTTCAGGTCGTAAACCATGGTCGATGGTCACGGCAATAAGGTCGGGGCCGCGTTTGAACGCACGCCGCCAACGCGCGGCGAGCCACATCAGGGCGACGGAATCAGGACCACCGGACACGGCCAGGACCAATGCTGGCGCGGACGCCCAGTCAGCGAATAGCTGTTTCGCCATCTGGGCCGAAATCGGCGACTGGTCGTCGTCGGACATGCGCGTCGGAACCGGTTGCGACCCGGCTCATCGTCCGGGGCGATTACCTAGCACTTAACGCGTTTTTGCTCGCGGTCCACGCCCTGTTTCACGCCAGCCGAGGCGCGGGGATATTTCCGTGTCACTTCACCGAAGGCGGCACAAGCTGCTTCCTTTTCCTTCAGCGCGGCCAGCGACTGGCCAAGCCGCAGCAACGCATCAGGCGCCTTGGCGGAAGTGTCGTACTTCGTGGTCACGCCCAGGAATATCTCGGCGGCATCGCGATATTTCTGGCGCTGGAAGAAGCTCTCGCCGAGCCAATACTGCGAATCCGCAATCATTGGATCACCAGGATATTTCTGGGCGAAGTTGCGCATGGTCTCTTCGGCCAGCGCGTAATCACGACGCTGCATATAGCCGATGCCGAGATCGAACTCGTCCTTCGGGGTCGCGCCCGGCGGTAAGGTCGTCAGTGCTGGCGCTGCTCCGGCCGGGGCGGCATTACCCAGCGGGAGCGGCTCGCCGGCCCCACGACCGCCCTGTGCACCGACCGGCGCGTTTGCGGGCATCGGCTGCTGCCCGCCACCCAGCGCGCGCGGCACGCCCGGCGCATTGGGGTTCGCATTGGGATCGAACGCATCGTTACGACGGCCAGCGCGAGGAGCCGGCGCGGGATCCTGAGCAATTGGTGCAGGCGCCGCGATCTGCGGCTGTTGCTGATTGTAACCGGGCTGCGGCGCCTGCTGCACCGGCGGCTGCTGGACCGGGGCGGCAGCGACATTGGGACGGCCACCGGCAGCACCGGGAGGCGCACCGGCCGAGGCGCCGCCGGCCTGCAGCTGCCGAAGCTGATCTTCGAGCTGGCGGTTACGGAATTGCAGCTCCTCGTTCTGGCCGGTGAGCTGCCGCAGCTGGTTCTGCAACCGCTCGATCTGCAAGCCCTGATCGGCATCGTCGTCGCCCGACTGCTGGCCGTAGCCCTGCTGACGGGGGGCCGGTTGACCAAACAACTGCGCCCAAACCGGCGAAGCCGTGACGAGCAGCATGGAGACGAGTGCAGCGCCGGCGAGCGAATGAGATCTGGATGACATTTGAGCCTGAAAATGACCGGTTTCGCGCCCCATCGGCGCGCATCACGATGAGGATTTCACTACGCCAAAAATGTGACTTTCGACAGCGACAAAGGCGCCCGTTGAAAACAAAAACGGCGCCTGCCCCGGGGGCAGACGCCGTTTTGTTTGATATCAGACGTCGCTTACGCGCCGGCGTTCAGCACGGTGACCGCACGGCGGTTCTGCGACCAGCACGAGATGTCGTTACACACCGCGACCGGACGTTCCTTGCCGTAGGAGATGGTGCGCATCCGGCTGGCATCGATCCCGCGCGAGGCCAGGAAGGTGCGAACCGACTGGGCACGGCGAGCGCCGAGGGCAATGTTGTATTCGCGGGTGCCGCGCTCGTCCGCATGACCTTCGATGGTGAAGGAGTAGCGGTTGTACTGCTGCAGCCACTGCGCCTGCTTGTCCAGGGTCGCGATCGCCTGCGGCGACAGTTCGGTCTGATCGCTCTCGAAGAACACGCGATCGCCGACATTGACGACGAAGTCCTGCTGGCTGCCCGGCGTGGCGGCATTGGCCATCGCGCCATCGGCACCCAAACCATTCTTGTTGGCGCAGGCGCCCATCGACAGCGCCACGGCCAGCACTGCAGCCAGTTTTAATCCCTGGAGGATACGCATCTGATGCTTCATTCCCGGAGCCTCCACGCTCACGCTTTACCCAACTGTCATTCGGTCTACAGGGCGTTGGTTAAGCGAACGTTCCGTCAACCTTGATGAGGTGTTGCCAAAACCGATCAAAAGCCACAGGCCGCGAAAAAGCAACGACGTGGTTAATGGTTGGCAAATGTGGCGCGACGGTGAAGGTTCTGAGAAAGCAGCTGGTTTTAGGCAGAATCCCGCTGCAGGGACTGCTGAGAAAGTCAGCAATGACCGGCGACCGGACTGTCGCCCCCCTTCGCCTTCAGGTGCGGGGCAACACCGCGGCCTGGGCGATATGGAACTCGGATGAATGGAGATCCGGCGCCAGGGGCTCGCTCTTGCGCTCGAACAGAGCCCGCTGCTCGAAGAGACTGGAGCGGAAATGTGGGTAGCGCATGAAAATGCGTTCGCGCACCGCGGCGTAGTCGGCCGCCATCAGGCATAGCGGCTTGGTCAGCGTTGGATAGGGCCGCGGCTCGCACATCGGCGTCTGCAGGAAAACCTTGCGATAGAACGCGCGATGCTCGGCGCGCACGGTCGCCGTCCCGATATCGGCTTTGAAATAGCCGCAGGCGACATAGCCCAGCCGAACCGTCATATAGGGCAGTTCAGGAAACTTGGTGCGGTTGTTCGGGTCGGCCACGAAGCGGTTCGGGTCGACGATGATCTTCCCCTTGTCCAGCTCGGGACGCAGCAAGTCTCCGAATGCATCGACGGCAGGCGTTTCCGGATTGTCCGGCGTCGCTACGCTAACGCGCAGCGAACTGGCGAGCTCGCCATCAACGAATATCCCGAAAGTCCATGAATTCGGCAAATCATCGAAACGGTCGGCGAGACGGCGATCCGCCCGAGGCTCGATGGCCCCCTCATGGAGATAGGCTCTATAGCGCAGGCTATAGATCGCCTCTTTCTCAGCTTCGGTTTCGGCAAGACGGTAGTCAACCCGGTCGAGAATATCGCTGCGCTTCGAAGCTTCAGTCGCTTGATCGGCCGAAGCCATCATTCCGTCTCCTACGCACCAACGCCATGACTACGCGAGTAAGGAAAGGTTAAAGCTTTCTTAAAAGTTGTCAAAGGTTCTGCCACAATGTGGTTAACCCTTTTGGCCTATTCGGCGCGCGAAACGAATGGAAATGGAAATTCGAGAGTGTGGCCCGCGGCTGGTCAGGCCGGTGCGCGCGTGGCCTCGACATTGGCGCCGGGCTCGATCACGCGACGTCCGTGGGATGCGTCCAGGAGCTGCCTGATCCGGGTCGCAGGCACCGGGCGGCTGAACAGATAGCCCTGCGCCTCGCTGATCGTGCCGTCGGCACTGATCAGCTCGAGTTGCTCGTTGGTCTCGATGCCTTCGACGACAACCGTCATTCCCAGATCGGCACTGAGGCGCGCAACGCCGCGCAGCAGCGTCAACGGACGGTCCGTATCGATCCCTTCGAGGAATGAGCGATCGATCTTCACCTTCTGCAGCGGGAAATTGTGCAGATAGCTCAGGCTCGAATAGCCGGTACCGAAATCGTCGAGCGAAATCCGACAACCTGCTGCGTGAAGCTGCGCGAGGGCATCGTGGGTCCACTGCGTATTACGCAGCAGCGACGATTCGGTGATCTCGATCTCGAGACGACGCGCCGGCAGCCCGGACACGTCGAGGGCGTAGCGTACCTCGCTCAACACATCGCGCTGATGAAACTGCTGCGACGAGAAGTTGACGGCGACGCTGACCGCGTCCGGCCACTTCATGCATTCGATACAGGCCTTGCGCAAAATCCAGCGGCCAAGATCGACGATCAGGCCCATGTCTTCTGCGACGGGAATGATATCGACCGGCGAAACAGTGCCGCGGACAGGATGATTCCAGCGCAGCAGCGCTTCGCAGGTCGAGATGCGTCCCGACTTCAGATTGACCAGCGGCTGGTAGTAAATCTCGAATTCTTCATTGGCGAGCGCCTGGCGCAGATCCAGTTCGAGCACGCGGCGCGCCTCGACCGTCTGGGCCATCTCGTCGCGGAAGAAGCAGAAGGTGCCACGGCCTGAGGCCTTCGCACGATACAACGCCATATCGGCGTTCTTCAAAAGGTTGTCAGCGCTGACATCGGGTTCCGTCAAGGCGATGCCGACGCTGGCGCCGATCTCGACCTGATGATTGTCGACCTCGTAGCGCTCACTGAGCCGTTCGACGATGCGACGCGCCAGATCGGCTGCATCATGATTTGTCTTGATGGCACGTTGGAACACGACAAATTCGTCACCGCCAAAACGAGCCACGAAGTCATCCGCGCGCAACATTTCGCGCAGCCGATCGGCGACCATGCACAACAGCTGATCACCGCATGGATGACCAAGCGTATCGTTGACCTGCTTGAACTGATCGAGATCGACGAACAGCAGGGCCGACAGCGTGGATTGGTCCGAGCTCTTCAGCATGCGGCCGATTTCGTTCCGGAAACTGACCCGGTTCGGCAGCCCCGTCAATTCGTCGAAACGCGCCATGTGGCTGATACGCGCTTCGGAATTGCGGCGCTCGGTAATATCTTCAAGCAGAACGACCGTGCCGCCGCCGACCATCGGCTGAAACTTCCACGACAATGCACGTTCACTCTCGTGGGCATGATCAAGGGTCGTGATTTCGGCTGCCTTCGAGCTTTCAATCTCGGTGATGATGGTCATCGCGCTGGCCGATGACACTGTCCCTGCATTGACGCAGAGCGAGACGACTTCGCGAGCAGTCACGCCGCGCTGCACGAGATCCTCTGAAATCTCCATCATCGCGGTAAAGCGATTGTTGAGCACCGCCAACCGACCATCGGCGCCGAACATGCACAGGCCGTTGGGCATATTGTTCAGCGCCGTATCGAACTGGCCGGCGATGGAGCCGACCCGCTCGGTGGCCAGCAGCGCTTTGACGTAGACGTCATGCAGACGAAGCGTGATCCGGCGCAGGCCGACAAAGAACAGGACGTTCAGAAACGCAAAGCCGATATAGTAGAAGTCACCGTGGATAATCAGCGCCAGCGCCATCGGACCGCACGCCAGCAGCACCTGCAACTGCGCGATCTTCGGACGGCCATAAGTTCGGCCGGCACCGGCCGCGATATAGGCGACGGTGACTGCCGTACCCAGCATATGCGCGACCGGATCATCGCTGCCGAGCAGAACGACCCAGCACCACAGGCCCAACGCGGCTGCATAGAGCGAGCCGCCAACCATGTAATTGAATTCCCAGCGGATCGCCTCGTCAGGCGTCAGCGCGGTCTCGCGCTTTTCATAGCGGCTAAGCTGAAGGGCCCGCAAAGCGCCAATGACGATGATCAGGGCGGCGCATGGCCACAGCAAAGGGTTGCCGGTCTTCACCGCAGTCATGACTGCGCCGGTCCCGGCGCAGACCGCACCGGCCAGCATCGGAATCGGGTTTTCGAACAAGGAATCGACGAGCGCCGTGTAGATCGACGGCGACATCGATTTGCTGTTCGTCCGGTTGTGGTCGGCGAGCTGCATCGGGCGTAAATGCGTCCTGTTCAGGCGCACATTGGTACCGGGTCCTGATGAAGTCTTTCTGAGGGAACATCGTTAGCGAACTGTTTACGCATTCGCATAAACAGCAAATCTGCTCGTGATTTCAGCGCGGTGGGCAAAGTTTGCCGGGAATAGCCGGTAATCCGCCGGTCGCCGCCAATCGTTTGTTTACGATAGCAACGGCGACCAGGCCGGGTCGGACGCGAAGCCGGGCGTCGGGACCTTGAGTTCGTTACGACCCGAAACGTCGACCGTAAACAGGGACGGGCCCCCGCCCGTATCGCGGAAGAACATGATCACGCGGCCATTGGGCGCGAAGGTGGGACCCTCATTATGATAGCCGGACGTCAGCAGCCGTTCGCCGGAGCCATCGGGCTTCATGATGCCGATCGAGAACTGACCACCACCCTGCTTGGTAAAGGCGATATAGTCGCCGCGCGGCGACCAGACCGGGGTCGAGTAGCTGCCTTCGCCGAACGAGATGCGCTGGGCACCGCCGCCGGTTGCCGCCATCGTATAGATCTGCGGCTTGCCGCCGCGATCCGATTCGAAGCAGATCTTCGAGCCATCCGGAGAATATGACGGCGAGGTGTCGATCGCCGGCGTATCAGTCAGGCGCGTCGTGGACTTCGACCGCAGGTCCATGACGAAGAGGTTGGAATTGCCGCCCTGCTGCAGGCTCATGATGACGCGCTGGCCATCCGGCGAGAAACGCGGCGAGAACGACATGCCCGGGAAGTTGCCGACGACCTCGCGCTGGCCTGTCTCGATGTTGAAGAGATAGACCTTGGGATCACCCTGACCGAATTCCATGTAAGTGATCTCTTGCGTCGACGGCGAGAAACGCGGCGTCAGCACCAGATCCGCCCCGCGCGTCAGGTAGCGCACATTGGCACCGTCCTGATCCATCAGGGCCAGTCGCTTGACGCGGCGCTCCTTGGAGCCCGTCTCGTCGACAAAGACCACGCGGCTGTCGAAATAGCCCTTCTCGCCGGTCAGGCGCTCATAGATCTGGTCGGAAATGATATGGGCGATACGACGCCAGTATTCCGGCGAGGTGAAATATTGCTGGCCGGCCAATTGCTGACCCGTGGCGACGTCCCACAGCCGGAATTCGGCCTTCAGGCGACCATCGCCCTGCCGGGTCATGCGGCCAGTGACCAGCGCCTGTGCATTGACGGTCTTCCAGTTCACGAAGTTCGGCGGCGCGTCGATATTGATGGCCTTCTCGACGAAGGCCGCCGGATCGATCGGCGCGAACAGGCCGCTGCGCTTCAGATTGTTGGTGATGACCTGGGAGACGCCGACGCTGACTTCGTTATCCGCACCGGTGCCGGCGGAGAAGTTCGGGATCGCGATCGGCAGCGGCGCGACATTGCCTTCCGTGATCTGCACGCGCGCCTGCCCGAAGGCGGTTCGCGCACTGGTGCCCATCAGCAGACCTGTCGCCGCCATTCCTGTGATGATCTGTCGGCGGCTCGGGCGAAACAACATCGGGGGCAATCCATTCTTGTCGGTCATTATTGCGGGCTTTGCTCGGTATTCGTGATCGTCACCAGGAGTGACGTGCTCATGACCGTCGTTCGGTGAAAACGGGTTCGAAAAACTTCCACTCGTCAAAAAACGCCGTAGGCAGTTTATACGGCGCGCATTCGATGATCGCACGCAGTGCGCTCTCCTGATAGACGCGGAAATACGGCGTCGATGGATTGCTGATGGCAACCGGCGTCGTCTCCAACGACCCATCACGCCTCAGCTTGACGCTGAAAATCGACTCGGTCATCTGCGCTTCGATGCCGCCATAGGGCTTCTTCCAGCAGCGCTCGACCTGCGACTTGAACATTGCGCCCCAAGTGGCGACGTTGTTGCTCGCATTGCCTTTCGCCAAACCCAGAGCCTCGTTCGGATTGAGGTCGGACCCTGTCACCGAATTCCGGGTCGGATCGCGCTTGTCGATCAGCGCCGCGATCTTTGACTGATCGAACACGCGCTCGGCCTTCTTGGCCTCTGCTGCCTTGGCCTGTGCTTCGGCCTTGGCTTTCGCTTCGGCATCAGCCTTGGCTTTGGCCTCAGCCTTCGCTTTGGCTTCTGCTTTAGCCTTGGCTTGCGCTTCGGCCTTCGCCTTGGCTTCCGCCTGCGCCTTGGCGTCAGCCTCGGCCTTCGCTTCAGCCTCTGCCTTGGCGTCGGCAACCGCCGCCGCTTTGGCTTCTGCCTTTGCCTTGGCATCGGCCGCGGCTTTCGCTGCAGCCTCGGCTTTTGCCGCAGCCTCCGCCTTCGCTGCTTCGGCCGCCGCTTTCTCGTCAGTCTTCGGCTGTTCCTTCGGCGCCGTCTCGGTGATTACCGGCGGCTTCTTGTCGTCGATCTTGCCGACCGTATCCTCGACCGGCGGCTTGGCCTCGGCGACCTTCTCCACCTTCGGCTTCGGATTTTCCTTCTTGCCGGTCTTTTGACCGACCATGGACTGGCTTTCGACGCTGATGTCGACCCCGACGGAATCCTCCGGCATCACTTCCAATGCCTTGGAAGAGAACGTGAGAAGTCCCCACCCGATCACGATGACGTGCAGGGCTACCGATGCGATGAGTGTCTTGTCGACCTTCACGATCAGATTTCCAATCCTGCTCCTGCCCAGATCAACCGGCTGTTCCACGAGCTTACGTCCCCTGCTCCGGCAGGATCACGATATTGGCCTTGAATCCGGCAGAGCGAACAGTGCCGAGCAATTTCATCATGTCCGTGTAACAGACGTCCTTGTCACCACGGAGAAACACGGTGTTGTCTGTCTCCGAACGCGTCGCCCGGATCGCCTTGATCTTGGCGTCGAGCTCACTCACCGGCACCAGGGCGTCGCCGACATACATTTCGACCGCCGAATTACAGCCACCGCCGGTGCGCTTCACCGACACGGTGAGCGGCGGAGCATTCTGCGATATCGACTTGCCGCCGCTCGCGATCGGCAGGTCGATATCGATGGTCGAGGTCATCAGCGGCGCCGACACCATGAAGATGATCATCAATACGAGCATGACGTCGACCATCGGGGTGACGTTGATCTCGGCCATGACGGCAGCACGCCGACGCCCGCGCCGACCTCCGCCACCACCGCCCGAGCCCATATTCATCCCCATGACAGGGTGCTCACTTCAAGGTTCAATTCGTCACCCATCAGACGCGCTCGTCGATCTGGCGCGACAGGATCGCTGAAAACTCGTCGGCAAACCCCTCCAGGCGCTGGGCCTGTTTGTTCACTTCTGACGTGAATTTGTTGTAGAAAATAGTCGCCGGGATGGCGGCGATAAGGCCGATGGCCGTGGCAAACAGCGCTTCCGCGATGCCCGGTGCGACCACCGCCAGCGATGTGTTCTTGGACGCAGCGATCGCCTGGAAGCTCGACATGATGCCCCAGACGGTGCCGAACAGGCCGACGAAGGGGCCGGCCGAACCGACCGTCGCCAGCACCAGAAGCCGGCGCTCAAGGCGCTCGACCTCGCGGGCGATGGAAACGTTCATCACCTTGTCGATGCGCATCTGCAGACCGGTGAAGGAGCGCGCCTGGCTTTCGAAAGACCGCTTCCACTCGCGCATCGCCGCGACGAAACACGCCGCCATCGACTGCGTCGGCTTGGCGGAGAGCGCGCGGTACAGATCCTCGATGGACTCGCCGGACCAGAAGGCCTGTTCGAACCGGTCCATGGCGCGGCGTGTGCGCGAATACAGGAACATCTTGTCGATCGCGATCGCCCAGACCCACACAGAACAGCCCAGCAGTCCCAGCATGACCGCTTTCACGATCCAGTGGGCCTGCAGGAACAGCGCGATCAGCGAAACGTCGGATGAAGCCAGCGGCAGGGCTGACTGCGCCACATCGGCCGGATTCATGAACGGTATCCTCTCAACGCAAAAATCCTCAATTTGCCAGCGACTTGCTCATCGCTGGTGCCGCGGCCACGCATCGCGCGCGGCGCGGAACGCCAGTGCAATGTTCTTGTTGTGTCGCATGGAGGGCTTGTCCGAAGCCGAGCCCTAAATTCCCTGCCAACATGTCAAAACAAGGGCTTGCACGCGTATCTGCCGCTTTTACCAGACGCCAGTCATGGTTAATGCGGAGTTACCAAAGCGTGTTTTGGCCGAGAAATGAAGCGGTATTCGCTTGTTCGTGAAGGGCCCGTGACAAAGCAAAACCGCCCGCCTGAATGATCAGACGGGCGGCGATGTCGGCATCGGGCGAAGGGGGCGCTACCGCCTGACGCCTATCAGTTTGGGGCTGTTAGCCCTGCGGCTGATTGTTATCCGATGGCGGGGTCGGCTTCGGGCGGTGCTGCGCCATGAACTGGTCGAACTCTTCCTTGTCCTTGGCGTGACGCAGACGATCGAGGAAGTTCTTGAACTCGTGCTGTTCTTCCTCAAGGCGGCGCAGGGTTTCGACACGATATTCGTCGAAGGCGCGGTTGCCCGAGGTCGGCGGGCCGAAGCCGAAGCCCGATCCGAAGCCTGAGCGCTCCATGCGGCTGCGCATGCGCTCCATCTTGTACTGCATCCGCTCCATCTTGTTCTCGAAACGGCCGTTACGATCCCAGCAACCCATTTTTCTGCTCCCGAGTGTGAAGAAGAGAAGTGCGAGGCCAACCGGCCACCAGATGATAAAACCGAGCACGATCAATACGATGTGCCATGGTGAGCGCATCTGGTAGGACACCCGATCATCGGCGGGTGGACCCCATCGATTGTAATCTGCAGCGTTGGCCATTTTCCTCTCCATCAGCGGCACCATGCCGCTTGTGAATGTAAATAACATTTACATACGTAGCTCACGGCCGGATTTTGTCAAGGCGACCGCAAGGGGAGCGCCGCGAATTATTTTGGGGCGGTTCCCCAAGGACCCGATTTGGGCGCTGTAGTTGTGTCGGACTTGTGGACGTTTTGGTCGGTTGGAAAGCCCAGTCCGCGCAAATAAATCAGCGCGCCGGCTTCCAGCAGGTCGTCCGGCGACATCGGCAGCTTGCGCCGCGCGGCATCGCCGCGGCCAAACAGCGAGGCCACGCCGTGCGCCAGCGACCAGATATGCAGCGCCATCATCATCGCCGGCGGACGCGTCACACCGGGCGGCGTCAAGGCGGCCAAACGTTCTGCCGCCGCACGGATCACACCGAAGGCACGTTCTCCCGCCGCGGCCAGTTCAGGACTGGAATCTACGGGGATTCCGGATTCGAACATCGCCGAATAGAAGGCCGGTTCAGTGCGGGCGAAAGCGAGATACGCCTTGCCGATCCGCTCGAAGGCCGTGACCGTATTCGGCCGGCCATCGTCCCACGCCGCCGTCAGCACCAGCTCGAACTGCTCGAAGCCACGCTGCGCGATGCTGGCGAGGAGGTCGTCGCGATCGCGGAAATGGCGATAGGGCGCAGCCGCGCTGACGCCGGCCGTGCGCGCGGCATCGGCGAAGGTGAAGCCCGCAGGCCCCTTCTCCGCAATCAGCCCGAGCGCTGCCTGCAGCAGGGCCTCTTTCAGATTTCCGTGGTGATAACCGCGCTCGCCGCGGCTGTCTTTGCGCCAGCTCATGTGAATGGCTTTAACATGAGCCGGGCCAAAAGGTCACACCAAAACGGTGTGACCGGCGCAAATTCCCTCAACAAATCAACGCCCGCCGCATGCGGAAATCCTGCGGCAGGCATGCGGCCGTGTTGCGACACGACCGTTTCATCCCCGTCGCAGTGATTTTGCCTCAGCCGAGCCGCTTTGCGGTGGTCTGCATCTCCTCAAATCCCGAGGCGACGGCCTGCACGTCCTCCGGATAATCGGCCATTTCCTGCACCTGGCGGATCTCGATCACCTCGTTGGGCGTCGCCGGGCAGCGACTGGCCCAGGCGATGGCCTCATCGCGCGAGGCGACGTCGATCATCCAGTAGCCGCCGAGCACTTCCTTGGATTCCGCGAACGGCCCGTCGGTCACCACCGGCTTGCCGGATGGAAAGGACACCCGCGCGCCCATCGATGGCGGGTGCAGTCCGTCGCAGGTGATCAGCACACCGGCATCCATCAGCGCCTTGTTATAGGCCATCATTGCGGCGACGCGCTCGACGTCCTCCGGCACGGTACCCGGCGCCGCAGTCTCATAGCCGCCGGGGATCATCAGCATCATGAATCGCATGGTCATTATCCTCGTTGATCTCGTCGCTTATTTCTTGGCGGCTTGCGCGCGCAGGCGCTCTTCCTTCTCGCGCAATTCGGGTGTGAGGGCGTCGCCGAAATCCTCGGCCGCAAACACCTGACGGATCTCAATCTCGTCGCCGGCCGCGAACGGCGCCCGCTTCATCCACGCAATCGCCTCGTCCTTCGAGGCAACGTCGATCAGCCAGAAGCCCGCGATCAGATCGCGCGTCACATCGAACGGCCCCTGCTTCACCACTGGCTCACTGCCGGTGAAGGCGATGCGCGCGCCCTTTGAGGTCGGATGCAGCCCCTCGCCGGCCTGCATTACGCCGGCATTGCACATCTCTTCATTGAACTTGCCCATCGCGGTCAGCAGTTCCGTCGTCGGCATCACGCCGGCTTCGGTGTCCTTGTTCGCATGCACAATCACCATGAAACGCATCGGTCTTTCTCCGTTGGAAGGTTCGACTGCAAGGATGACGAAGCAGCTTTTGCCAGTCCGACATGACCGGTGAAATTATTTCAGACGTCATGACCAATGGATTTTTTCCTTCAACCATGGTCCAGGCTTCTACAATTACCGGATCACAACTGGCCGCCCGTGTGGCTCTCCCGGACGCAATCATCGCTCAACAGCATTTCGAATGATCGACTAGCGCGACGCCCGATCATCTTTCAGCGCATCTGCGAATTCGGTCACGATTGCCTTTATCAGGCGACCGCTGAACCTATCCTTTTGCCACAGCGCCGTCATTTCGACAGGAGATGGCTCCCAACCTGTCAGGACGCGAATAAGCGCACCGGATGTCAGTGCGGCTTCAACCAAAAAGAATGGCAGGTTGGCAATCCCGAGGCCCGCAATTGCGGCGTCCACCAATATCGTCTGCCGGTTGGCCGCAAAGCTGATTTTGGGATGGATAGTCGCGGTCACGCCTTTGTCGTTTCGCAGATCCCATTCGACCAGATCGCGACGGATCGCAAGCGCGGGAATTTCCCTGAGGTCCTGCGGCTCTTTCAAACCGGAGTGTGCCGATAAAAAGTCCGGGCTGGCGACCAGCACTCTCGGCAAGGTGGCAATTCTCCTGAAGATGAGTTCGGAGTCCGCGACCGGCCCCATCCGAACCACCAAATCGTATCCTTCCTCAATCAGCGACACTCTGCGATCGGCAAGGGTTATCTCAATCGCGACATCGGGATGTCTGGCCCCGAACCGGATCAACGCAGGCGCAAGCACTGCAGTGGCGATATCGGGCGGCAAGGAAAGACGAATGTTGCCCGACAGGGCTGCGCGCTCGTCCTGAACCTCGGCTACGGCCTCTTCAGCGAGCGAGAAGGCCGCACGGCTTCGTTCGAAAAGTTGCTGCCCCTGCTCTGTGAGCACGACGCCCTTCTTCGTTCGCCGGACGAGTCGGACGTTCAAGGTATTTTCCAGCACCGACAGTCGCCGGGACAGCGTCGCTTTCGGAATGCCCGTCGCACGCTCGGCCGCCGCAAGCCCTCCGGCCTCGACGATACGAGTGAACAGCGCAAGGCCGTCGAAATCTCCGAAGACTGTCATGTTCCATTTATGAAACATGATGAGGTCATTTTTCAAGCCTGCCGCTGGCTTTGTTTCATTTCTACACTTATGGGCGAGCAATGACGCTCTTTGAGCCAAACGAGGTCAGATCATGCCCAATTACTTCACCCCGGAAAATTCCGCGCTTCTGCTCATCGATCATCAGATCGGCACGATGCAGTTGATCAAGAACATCGACGTCGCCAGAGCCAAGCGCATGTCGCTGGCACTGGCGAAAACAGCGAGCATCCTGAACATTCCGACCGTCCTGACGTCGAGCCAGGAAGATCGCCTGCAGGGGCCGCTGTTGCCGGAGCTGCAGGAGATCCTGCCAGACGCCTTCAAAGCGCGCGTCAAGCGCGAAGGCATCGTCAACGCCTGGACCGACGTCAACTTCAAGGCGGCGGTGGAAGCAACGGGACGAAAGAATCTGATCATGGCCGGTGTCACGACCGATGTCTGCCTTGTCTTCCCGGCGATCGATGCGGTGACCGAAGGCTACAGCGTCCAAGCGGTCATGGACGCTTCGGGGTCTCCATTCGAGCTCTCCGAGGATATGTCCCGCCGGCGCATGCAGGATGCTGGCGTTGTTTTAACAGCGACCAACACGATGATCGCCGAACTCGCTCAGAACTGGGGAACGCCCAATGGGCAAAAACTCATCCAGTTGCTGTTCAGCGAAGTGCTTCCGCCGATCAATCCGTAACGCCATCGCGCCCGCCGAAGCTGGAGCCTCATTGGTTCTGATGGAAGCAGAACCGAGCTCCAGCTTTTTGTTTGAAGCGTTTTCTTGACGCGAACCGGCATCCACTTCGCTCGAAAACGCGATAAGGAGAAAAAACATGACCTCAGCACCAACTATCGCAGGGATCGGTGTCGTCTCGCCTGAAAGCCATCAGGTGCGGTCGCAAGGGCCATTCCAGTTGCGTCGCATCCGTCCCGGCATCGCTCTGGGACAGCCAAACGACGCAGGCTTCGGCGGGCTTGGCGTTATCGACCACGCCCGGCTGCAACCCGGCCTCGTCGTGAGGATGCACGAGCATCGCAATGACGAGATCATAAGCTACATGCGCGCAGGCCGCATGCAACACACCGACTCCGCCGGAAAGAGTGAACTTATATCGCCCGACCGGTTGATGGTGATGAACGCAGGCCGCGGTTTTCATCATGAAGAACGAGTTGTCGGAGACGACCAGATCGAAATGCTGCAGATTTTCGTTCGGCCTGAAGCCGCAGACGAAGAGCCAATCGTTCAATTTGTCGAACTCGATGAGATCGAGCGAAACGATCAATGGCGGTTGCTGACCGGACCGAAAGTATCCGACGCACCGACCTTCGTACGTCAGGCCGTCTATTTGTACGATACCCACCTATCGGCGGGTCGAAGCATCGACCTCCCGTCCAAACCCGGGTTCGATCGTTGGCTATACGTTTTTCAAGGCAGAATATCTGCGGGACAGCACGACGTCGGAACGCACACCGCGCTGATGCTTGCCGCGGATCAGGCCGAGATGAACGTTACCGCCGTCCAGGAAACGGACCTCGTTGTTTTCCTCGTCGATCGGAGCGCTAAGTTCTCGCGTGGAGGGACTATCAGCGGCTGATCCGAATGGATGGTTCGGATCTTGTCCGCACTCGTATGATTACGCCCTTACGACACCTGCTTCTGAAACACCCCGTTCTTGTAACTCGCGCCGAAATACACATCGATCGACCGGATGAGATCGCCCTCGAAGCCGAAGACTTCGGTGTTGCGAAAACTCTTGCCGTCCTTCGCCACGCAACGATAGGTCACGAACGCCGTATCGCCATCGACGGCGATACGCTCAAGATCATGCTGCGCGATCCAGTCGGCAACACGCCAGCAGCGGGCGAAATAGGTCGCCTTGTCGATCCCGTCATCGAACGGGCTCGTAAAGGTGAAGTCGTCCGTGAACGCATCTTCGACGGCCCCGCGGTCATTGCGCAGATAGGCTGCAAACAGGTCTCGGATGGCGTGGGTCTTGTCAGCGCTCATATGGATCACTCCTGCGGAAACATGTGCGCGTAGGGCTCCGCCTCCTTCACCACCCGTGCGAATGATGGACGCGCCAGCAGCCGGCCAAGATAGGCCGAGACGTTGCGATGCGCGTCTCCGAACGGATGCACCTTGTTCGCGTAGTACAACGCCGGAGCCGCGGCGCAGTCGGCGAGCGTGAACGCTGCGCCCATCGCCCACGCGTTCGTCGCCATCTGCTTGTCGATCATGCCGTAGGATGTGGTGAGCAACGCCCGCGCCATGGCCACACCATGCGGATCCTTCTTGTCGGCCGGCACCAGACGGTCGCCGACGATCTTCTGCGTCGGCGTGTGCACGTAGAGATCATAGAAGCGGTCGCGTAACCGCATCTGCAGGCCGGCGTCGCCATCGGGGATGAAACGCGTGCGGCCGGGAAAATGCCGGTCGAGAAACTCGATGACAATGGAGGACTCCGGCACGATCGCGCCGCGCTCATCATCTTCCAGCACGGGGAATTTGCCGATCGGCCACAGTTTCAACAGCGCCGCGCGCTCAGCTTCGTCGCCGAGATTGACCATATGCGGCGTAAACGGCGTGTCGTTCTCGTACAGCGCGACCAGCGCCTTCCAGCAATAGGACGACAGCGGATGGAAATGCAGTGTGAGGGACAAGGGAACCTCCTGTCGGGATGGATGAAATACATCGCCGCTACATGAGCCAGGCGAATGACGTCAACC
This sequence comes from Tardiphaga sp. 20_F10_N6_6, assembly GCF_052076045.1. Taxonomy (NCBI): domain Bacteria; kingdom Pseudomonadati; phylum Pseudomonadota; class Alphaproteobacteria; order Hyphomicrobiales; family Nitrobacteraceae; genus Tardiphaga; species Tardiphaga sp. 20_F10_N6_6. Next base: position 5,333,896 of record NZ_CP197239.1, on the reverse strand, counting down.
AAGGACGAATGGGCTCTGCGTATCCCGACAACTACTGGCCCATTTTCGCTACAGAGGAGCCAAAATCCATCCATACAGGCCTTGGGCATATTCAGAGATCGAAAAGTAGAACGATACTAAACTGGCAACCTGTGGAAATGGCCATTTGCCGTTCACACCGCTTCACGCGCGCGTTACCGACTTAGCTGAAAATTAGCTAAGGAGCGTAAGCGTGGCCATTTCCCAAACCTCACAGCGACTCTTCGGAGCGTCTATCGCAGTTCTTATGACCTTCGCGATCGAAGCTCCGGCGCAGGCGCAGAGCCAGCTTCCGCCCGTCGTTGTCGAGCAGGCCAAACCGCGCGCCACGCCGGCACGTCCGCAGCGGTCGCAGGCGGCGCGCTCCGCCGCCAGCCGTCGAACTGCAACGCGGGGCCCGACGGCGCCGGCCGCGACCGCCGCTCCGGCTGCTGCAGCTTTCGAATCCGGCACGGGTCCGGTCCAGGGCTACCTCGCCGGGCAGAGCACCACCGGCATGAAGACCGACACGCCGCTGCGCGAAACCGCGCAATCGATTTCCGTGGTGACCGCCGATCGCATGACTGATCAGGGCGTCACCAACATCCAGGAAGCGCTGCGCTATGTGCCCGGCGTGTTCGCCGACGCCTATGGAATGGACTCGCGCGGCGATTATCCGCGCATCCGCGGTCAGGATCCCAACATCTTCCTCGACGGCACCCGCGTCGTGAACAGCTACAAGTTCAGCGAATGGCGGCAAGACCCCTATATGCTCGAGCGCGTCGAGGTGTTTCGTGGCCCTTCCGTGCTGTATGGCGACACCTCGGTGGCCGGCCTGATCAACCTGATCTCGAAGCGGCCGCGGGCAGACGGCTTCAATGAGATCGGCGTGCAGTTCGACAATTTCGGACGCAAGCAGATCCAGCTGGATACGACGGGCAAACTGACCAAGGACGGCGAATGGTTGTATCGTTTCGTCGGCGTGTTCCGGGACGGCCACTTGCAGACCGATTTCACGCCGGATGACCGCATTCTGCTCGCCCCGTCGCTCACCTGGCGGCCGACCACAAACACCAACTGGACCGTTCAGGGCTTCTACCAGAAAGACAAATCCAGCACGGCGACCGGGTTCCTGCCGCATGAAGGCATGCTCTATCCCGGCCCCAACGGCCTCATCCCGATCACTCGCTTCACCGGCTATCCCGGCTACGATCTGTACCAGACCGAAACCGCCGGCATCGGCAGCATCTTCGAGCATCATTTCAACGACGCGGTGAAGTTCACGCAGAATCTGCGCTACGCCCATGTCGAAGGCATCTACCGCACCGGCTATTCGGACAGCTTCTCGAACCCCGCCGATCCCTTCCTAGATCCCGAGCGGCGGACGGTGGCGCGCTTCATCTCCAATCAGGAGACGATCCGCGACCAGTTGACCATGGACAACAATCTCCAGTTCAAGTTCCTCACCGGTCCGGTCAGTCACAAGGTGCTGGTGGGTGCTGACTATCGCGAGATCAACGAGCGCAGCCGCACCGGCGGCGCTTTCGATCCGACACCGTTCGATCTCTATTCGCCGGTCTACACGACGACGATCGCGCCCGAACTGTTCGACGATCCCCGCGTCCGGCAGAACCAGCTCGGCCTCTATGCGCAGGACCAGCTCCGCTACGGTCCATGGCTCGCCACTCTCGGCATCCGGCAGGACTTCGTCGGCAACCGCGTCGTCGGCAGTCCCGACGAGGACACGCGGGCGACGACCGGGCGCGCCAGCTTGATGTATGAGACGCCATTTGGCTTCAATCCCTATGTGACCTATGCGACGTCGTTCAATCCGGTGTTCGGCGCCAATGTTTGCGCAGATATCTGCAAGGCACAGCAAGGCGAAATCTACGAGGTCGGCTTCAAGTACAATCCATTCCCGGGCACCGCGATCAACGGCGCTATCTTCGACACCGTCGAGAAAAACCGGCTCGCCTCCGACCCGACCAATCCGCTGATCTCGATTCAGACCGGTCAGGTTCGCATCCGCGGCGTCGAGCTGGAAGTCATCACCAAGGTGACGCCGGACCTCAACCTGATCGGCGCCTATACCTATCTCGATGCCAAGGTCGAGAGCGGCGACAATGCCGGGAAGCATATCGAGACTGTGCCGGAACAGCAGGCCTCGCTGTGGGGCACCTATCGGCTGTCCGCGTTCGGCTTGCGAGAGGTCACCATCGGCAGCGGCGTGCGCTATATCGGCGTTTCCTGGGATGGCACCGACACACTGCAGACGCCGGATTACACGCTGTTCGACGCCATGATCAAATACGAGACCGGTCCGTGGCGGCTGCAGATCAACGCCAGCAACCTCGCCGACAAGCGCCACATGACCACCTGCCTTGCCCGTGGCGATTGCTTTCCGGGCATGGGACGGACGGTGCTGGGCTCCGCAACCTATCGGTTCTGAACTCGGCACGTCACGTGAACGAAGAGCGGCCGGGCTTGTCCCGGCCGTTTGCGTTCTCTAAACAGCCCTGCAACGATCAAGACGACAGGGCAGGACATGACCAAGGCTGACGGCAAGGAACAGATTCGCAAGGTTGCACTCGTCACCGGCGCCGCACGCGGCATCGGCCTTGCCGTGGCCAAGCGCTTTCTCGGCGAAGGCTATCGTGTCGCGCTGCTGGATATCGAGCGCGAGCTGCTCGACGCCAGCGTCAAGGCACTGAACGATCCCGACAACACGCTGGCGCTGCATACGGATGTCTCCGACACCGCTGCTGTCGACAAGGCCTTTGCCGCCACGCAGGCCCGCTTCGGCCGGCTCGATGCGCTGGTCAACAATGCCGGCATCGCGAATTTCAAGCCTCTGCTCGAGACGACGCTGGAGGAATGGGAACGCATCATGGCCGTGAACCTTACCGGCCCGTTCCTGTGCACCAAGGCGGCGGTCCCCTTGATGCGCGAGCATGGCGGCGGCGCCATCGTCAACATCGCCTCGATCTCGGCGCTGCGCGCGTCCACCCTGCGCGTCGCCTACGGCACCAGCAAGGCCGGCATCATTCACTTCACCAAGCAGTCCGCCGTCGAACTCGCGCTGCTCGGCATCCGCGTCAATGCGGTGGCGCCGGGCCCGGTGGAAACCGCGATGGCCAAGGCCGTGCATACGCCGGCGATCCGCGCCGATTATCACGATGCGATTCCGCTGAATCGCTATGGCGGCGAGGACGAGCTCGCCGACGCGATCTTCTTCCTGTGCAGCGACCGGTCGAGCTATATCACTGGCCAGATGCTGGCGGTCGACGGCGGTTTTGACGCCACGGGCATCGGCCTGCCGACGCTGCGGCGCGAGGGCATCAACGGCTAGCGAAAGTCAGTGCCCGGATGACGCGCAGCATCATCCGATTACACGACTTCCGGTTTCACGCATCTCCGCCAGCTTAGAGAGATACTAATTCCAGACTAATTGTATGACGCCCCGGACGTCTTTCGGCTGCGTCGCTGCGTGATAAGTCGCCTGCATCACTTGGTAATGGGGTGCGGGCAAATGACATTCAAATCTTCCACACATCTGGGATGGCTGGTCGGGACGGCACTGCCAATGCTGGCGTTGATCACGACGCCATCGCAGGCGCAATCGCCGCAAGGCAGCACAGCGTTGCCAGCCGTGGTGGTGGATCAACCCGTTCGACAGGCCGCGCGTGCACGCGCGACCCGCCCATCGACGGCACGCGCGCGTGCAACGCGCCAGGCTGCTGCGCGCAACAATGCGCCAGTTGCTGCTGCCGCCGCGGCTTCCGGCGTTCGTGCGGAAACCGCCACCGGGCCGGTGCAGGGCTATCTCGCCAATCGCGGCATGGGCGGGACCAAGACCGACACGCCACTGCGCGAGACGCCGCAGTCGATCTCGGTCGTGACCGCCGATCGCATCACCGACCAGGGCGGCCTGTCCGTCCAGGAAACCCTGCGCTACGTGCCGGGCGTGACCGCCGATCCGTTCGGCGGCGATGCCCGCGGCGACTACACGTTGATCCGCGGCCAGGAGCCGAGCCGCTATCTCGATGGCATGCAGGGCTCGCGGCTCAGCCAGGTACTGGAATGGCGCCGCGATCCCTACGCGCTGGAGCGCATCGAAGTGCTGCGCGGGCCATCGTCCGTGCTGTATGGCGGCTCGTCCACCGGCGGCGTGCTCAACGAAGTATCGAAGCGCCCGCAGGCCGAATCCCGTAACGAGATCGGCGTGCAATATGGTTCCTTCGACCGCAAGCAATTGCAGATGGACTCCACCGGCAAGCTGACGAAGGACGGCGAGTGGCTGTATCGCTTCGTCGGCGTGCTACGCGACTCCAACTCGCAGGTCGACTACGTGCCGAACGACCGCATCCTGCTGGCGCCGTCGCTGACCTGGCGCCCGACCAATGACATCTCATGGACCGTGCTCGGCAACTACCAGAAGGACAGTTCCAGCTCGTTCAGCGCCTTCCTACCCATCGAGGGCGTGCTGAAGCCCGGCCCGAACGGCTATATCCCGGTCAACCGCTTCGCCGGCGAGCCGAATTACGATCGCTACAACATCACCACCGGCGGCATCACCAGCCTCTACGAGCAGAGCTTCGGCGATGTGCTGAAGATCAAGCAGAGCTTCCGCTACAGCCACACCGACGGCGATTACGCCATCATGTATCCGGATCTGTATTCCAACCCGACCAATCCATTCCTCGATGCCGGCCGGCGTACCGTGCAGCGGATCTACTACGCCCGTCAGGCCGCCAAGGATGCATTCACCTCCGACAGCAATGCCGAAATCAAGCTGCAGACTGGCGCCGTGTCGCACAAGGTGCTGGTGGGCATCGACTATCTCGGCCTGCACGAGAAAACCCGCAGCGGCAGCGGCCTCGATCCGCGGCCGTTCGATCTGTATGCGCCGGTCTATAGTAGTTTCTCCGCGTCGCTGACCGACGATCCCCAGGCGCAGCAGGGCCAGACCGGCTTCTATGCCCAGGACCAGATGCGGCTGGGCCCGTGGCTGGCGCTGCTCGGCGTACGGCAGGACTATGTCAGCTATAGTGTCGAGGGACTGCCCACCCAGAATGACAGGGCCACCACCGGCCGCGCCGCGCTGATGTATGAGCTGCCGTTCGGCGTGACGCCCTATGTGTCCTGGGCGCAATCGTTCAATCCGATTTTCGGCGCCGGCACCTGCGCCACGTTCTGCAAGCCGGTTCGCGGCGAGCAGTATGAGGTCGGCGTCAAGTACAATCCGTTCGCGGGCACAGCGATCAATGTCGGATTTTACGACACCACCGAGAAGAACCGGCTGTCGGGCGACCCGTCCAATCCGATCTTCTCGATCCAGACCGGCCAGGTGCGGATCAAGGGCGCCGAACTGGAAGTGCTGACCAGCGTTACACCCAATCTCGACCTGATCGGCGCCTATGCCTATACCGACGCGCGGATCGAGTCCGGTGACAATGCCGGCAAGCGCGTCGCCAGCGTGCCGCAGCAGCAGGCGTCTCTGTGGGGCAAATATCGGCTGGCCTCGCTCGGCCTACCAGAGGTCACCGTCGGCGCCGGCGTGCGTTACATCGGCGAATCCTGGGACGGCATCGACGTGCTGCGCACGCCCGACTACACGCTGTTCGACGCCATGGTGCGCTGGGACAGCGGCCCGTGGCGGCTGCAGTTCAATGCGACCAATATTGCCGACACCCGCAACATCGCCACCTGTCTGTCGTTCGGCGACTGCTTCTACGGCATGGGCCGCACGCTGCTGAGCACCGCGACCTACCGGTTCTGAGGCGAACCGGTCCCCGCTTCGCCCGAAAACGCTCTAGAGAACGCGGAGCCCCAGCATAAAAAAGGCCAGCGCGCCGGTGGATGCCGCCGTGCGCACGTGGTTCCAGCCGGTCCAGACCGACAGATAGCGCGTCCACAGACTTGCAGTCTCGGCGCTGTCGGCGGGCGCGGCAGCGAGCGCGTCGTTCAGCGGCACGTTGAAGACAACGGTGACGAGGAAGGTACCGACGGTATAGAGCAGCGCACCCGTGACGAGATAGGGTGACGCCGGATGCGACCAGTTCAGTACCGCGATCACAGCGATGATGACGCAGAGCAGAACCGTGCCCATAAAAGCGGTGAGGAACAGCGGGCTGAGAATCGTGCTGTTGATCGACTGCATCGCGGCAATACCGGCCGGCGCTGGCAGCTTGCCGAGCGCGGTCATCACCGTGACCGAGAATACGAAGAACAGCCCGGCCATCAGGCCGGCGCCTATCGCTGCCGCAAATGTCAGGCCGAACGACATTCGTCCCATCCTCACCTCGACCCCGTCGGCGCGCAGCCTAGCAGTTTTACTACTCCGCGAGCTGCGGCGAAAGTTCGCGCGGGCGTAGCGTGGCGATACTGACGGCAAGCGCACCAACCGCCGTGCAGGCGATGGTCGCGACCATCGGCAGCGAGGTGCCGTCGAAGAACAGCCCGGACACGCCGATCATCACACCGCCACTGACCATCTGCAGCGTACCGCCCAGGGCGGAGGCGATGCCGGCGATGGGGCCGTGGTTCTCCAGCGACAGCACCATGGTGGATGGGATCACCAGACCGAGGAAGGCGAAGGAGACGAACAGCAGCGGAATCAGCACGGCAAGGCTGGTGAAGCCGGCCAGTGTCAGCGCCAGCAGCACGACTGCGAAAAACGCATAGGCCGACACCGCCGCCATCACCACGCGGCCCATGCCGAAGCGGCCACCGAGATAGCCAGCGAATTGAGAGGCGCCGATGAAGCCGATGGCATTGACCGAGAAGGCCAGGCTGTACTGCGTCGGCGTCAGGCCATAGTGGCCGATATAGACAAAGGATGATGTCGCAAGAAACGCGAAGAAGCTCGCCATGCCGAGACCACCGATGAAGGTGAGCCCGAGGAAGTGCCAGTCGCGCAAAAGCTCGCCGAAGCTGCCGAGCACATTGCGCACACTGCCCGAGATGCGCTCATGTGCGGGGCGCGTTTCCGGCAGCAGCGAGGCCACCAGCACAAGAGCAATGACGGCTGCGATGGTCGTTGCAACGAACACGGCGCGCCAGCCGAATGGCACGATCAGCGCACTTCCGCCGAGCGGCGCGAGGATCGGTGATACCGAGAATACCAGCATGACCAACGCCATCAGCCTGGTCGCCTCAGGGCCGGTGTGCAGATCCCTGATGATGGCACGCGGGATCACGCCCATGGCGGCGGCGCCGAGACCCTGGACAAAGCGGAACGCAATCAGCCAGGCCACACCCGGTGCCAGCGCGCAACCGATCGAGCCGGCGATGAACAGCGTCAGACCTGCATAAAGCGGCGCCTTGCGGCCATAGACGTCGGACAGCGGTCCATAAGCGATCTGGCACAGGCCGAAGGCGATGAAGAACGCAATCAGCGTCATCTGCGTCGCCGAGGTCGTGGTGTGCAAATCGGCGGTGATCGCGGGCAGCGCCGGCAGATACATGTCGATGGCGAAGGGACCGACGGCGGACAACAGGCCGAGCACGACGGCGTTGCGGGTAAAGGCGGACATGGGATCTTCTTTTCTTATTCAACGTGGCCGCGACGCATCTTCGATCGCTGATCGTGACACGCCGGCTGAGATGAGGAGCAAGGCACAGCCTCTCACAACACCAATGATCTGACGGGGCGCCTTGTAGCGGAAGAGAACCCTACACGCCAATCAAGCGGTTGGCATCGTGCCCCGCCCCTCACCCGCCGCGACCTCTCCCCGCGCAAGTGCGGGGAGAGGTAAGAAAGCGGCGTACGCCTCACATCACTCCATCGCGCAGTTGATCATCCAGGGCGCACCGAATTTATCGACACACATGCCGAATCCCTTCGACCAGAACGTGGGCCCGAACGGCATCTTGATGGTGCCGCCCTCGGACAATGCCGCGAACACCTTGGCGCCATCAGCAGGATCCTTGATCTGCAGCGCTACCGACATGCCCTGCATCTTCTCGAAATAATCCGGCGGCGCGTCCGAAGCCATGATGACCTCGCCATCGACCGAGATCTGGCCATGCAGCACCTTCTTGGCCATCGACGGCGGCATCTGTTCCGCCGCGGGCGAGCCTTCCACATGCATGATGACGTCGATCTTGGCCCCGATTGCCTTCACATAGAAATTGAGGGCCTCTTCGCAATTGCCGTTATAGTGAAGATAGGGATTGACCTGCATCGTTCTTTCCTCCGGTTAAAGACTCTGGTTTCGGATCGGGATCATCGCGCGCATAGCGGGATCGCGCAGGTACAATCCACCCCATGCCATCACGCCGATGTAAAAGCCAAACAACAGATGCGTGAACAGCGGGCTGTCGACGCGCAGATGTGTCGCCATCGCGCCGCCGAGCAGCCCGGTGAGCAGAATGGCGCCGAAAACGGACGTGCGCGGGATCGCGTAAAACAAGGCGCAGAGCAGCGTGATGACGCCCAGCAGACGCGCCTGATTGACGCTCCCGCTATAGCCGAGCTGCTGCATGGTCTCGGTAACCTCCTTGATCGGCACCAGCTTGATCCCGCCATCCATCACAAGAAAGAGAATGACGAGGCCGCTGAGAATGCGGCCGATCCAGAGCGCGGTACGGGAAACGGGCATGAAATGGTCCTGTGGTTCGAATAGCTGCCGATGTCTCAAAGACGAGCGGCATCGACGCAATCCGACACCGCCATGAAAATTATTTTGGAGCAGCCGCCTTGTTCTTCGCCTGATTCTTGGCCTTGTTCGCGACTTTCGGTCGCGGCTTGCTCTCCAGCATCAGCCGGTCGAGATGCATCCGGATGTGATCCGCCTCCGTCGAGGTATTAGCCAAAGCGATGGCGCGGTTGAAGCTTTCTCGCGCTTCATCGTTGCGGCCGAGTTGCATCAGATATGCGCCTTGCACGCCGAAAAAGTGGAAATAGTTCGAGAGCTTTGCGGCCAATGGCGCGATCATCTCCAGCGCCGCTTCGGGACCGCGCACTTTCGAAACCGCCACCGAGCGGTTGAGCGTGATCACCGGCGACGGCTGCAGAATTTCCAGCGAGCCATAAAGCAACTCGATCTGCGCCCAGTCGGTGTCTTCCGGCTTGGCCGCGCGGGCATGCAACGCGGCAATGGCAGCCTGGATCTGATAGGCGCCGGTGCGGCGATGGCGCATCGCCTTGTCGATCAACGCCAGGCCTTCGGCGATCATCTTGCTGTTCCACAGCGTGCGGTCCTGATCGTCGAGCAGCACCAGCGCACCATTGGCATCGAAACGCGCCGCCGAGCGGGCATATTGCAGCAGCATGAGCGCTGCGAGGCCCATGATCTCCGGCTCGGCCGGAAACAGCTTGAGCAGCAATCGTCCCAGGCGGATCGCCTCCTCGCACAACGGCGCGCGCAGATCGATACTTTCGCCTGACGCCGAATAGCCCTCGTTGAAGATCAGATAGAGCATGGCGGCCACGGCCGCGAGACGCTCGCTGCGTTCCGGCGCGCCCGGCGTCTCGAACGGCACATTGGCCTTGGCGACGGCAGATTTGGCGCGGGTGATGCGCTGTTCCATCGCGGCATCCGAGACGAGGAACGCGCGGGCGATCTGCTTCACTGTCAGGCCCGAGACGATCCGCAGTGCCAGCGCAATCTGCTGCGTCGCCGGGAGTTGCGGATGGCAGCAGATGAACAACAGCCGCAGAATGTCGTCGCGATAATGCGAGCCATCGAGACGCTCGGCGAGTTCGCTCTCGGCATCGTCCAGATCGGATATCGCGTGGTCGTCCTCCGGCAGCGGCTGCTGCTTCGCGCCGCGGCGGATATCGTCGATAGCGACGTTGCGACCGACCATGATCAGCCAGGCCGCGGCATCGCGCGGCGGGCCATTTTGCGGCCAAGTCTTCAGCGCGCGCAGGCAGGCGTTCTGGAACGCCTCTTCCGCGGTATCAAGGTTGCGGAAATAGCGCAGCAGCGCGCCAAGCGCCTGGGGACGCGCCGAGGTCAGCGCCGCATCGATCCAGGCGACATCGGTCATGGCTGGAACGCTCCGTGGAAGACGCCGATCGGGCGAATTTCATAGGCGCCGCCGGGATTGGCGCGGCCGAGGTCCTGCGCAATCTCCAGCGCGCCGTCGAGATTTTCTGCCTCGACCACATAGAAGCCGAGCAACTGCTCCTTGGTTTCAGCAAAGGGGCCATCCAGCACCACCGGCGGCTCGTCCTTGCGCAGCGTTGTCGCCGCGGTGGTCGGCAGCAGTCGCGCAACGGGACCGAGCCGGCCCTGCTGCGCGAGCTTGCCGTGCACAACGGCAAGCTTCGCCATCACGGCGTCGTCTTCGTCCTTCGACCAGCCGCCGACAACGGCTTCATCGTGGTAGCAGAGGATGGCGTAAAGCATGGGGTCTCCTTGGATGAAAGACGGTCGACATCGTGCGATCCCGACAGGTTAGCGGAAATTATTGTTGGGAGCGCGGCGACGTGGAACACGTCATGCGGAGGACCGGCATAACAGGCCGACCGCCTTCTGCAGGAACGCCTCCAGCTCTGCGCGCGGAACACCGGCACGGGACCGGATCGAGAGCATATTCAGTATCGCAGACGCCATCTGCGACAGCGTGGGAACATCGATCGTCTCCGGCAATTCGCCGCGCGCGACGGCGGTCTTGAAACACCAGCCAAAGGCGTCATCGAGCTCGACAAAATTTTCGCGCATCATCGCGCCGATCTCCGGATCGGCGATAGCGTCGGACGCCACCGTCATGACAGCAAAACAGCCGCGCGGCGCGGTATCGCCTGTGGTGTAGATGTCGAGTGCCGCATCGAAGAACCGGCGCAGCCGCTCCCGGATGTCGATATCGGCCTTGAAGATCGCGATGACCCGGACGGTGTAGTCGTCGCGATAGCGCTGGTAGCTCTTGATATAAAGCGCGCGCTTGTCGCCGAAGGCGCCGTAGAGCGACGGCCGGTTCATGCCGGTCACTTCGCTGAGATCGTCGAGCGACGTCGCCGCATAACCGCCTTTGCGAAACAGCGCCAGCGCCTGCCCGATCGCCACATCGGGCTCATAGGCGCGTGGCCTGCCGCGGCGCTTCGGCTCGGTGGCCACCTCCGGCTTCGCCACGACGACGGGCTTTTTCTTTTTTTGTACCATTTCGCATTAAATCCCTTGACCGAATTTATATTATGCGAGACGGTACGAAAATCAACCGGCGGACCGGTCGCAACAGTCCGCCATCTCAAGGAGGCTTCCATGGATCTGTATTTCTCCCCGATGGCCTGTTCGATGGCCACCCGCATCGCGCTGTATGAGGCCGAAGCCGGCGCCGATGCCCGGTTCTTCGAGGTCGATCCACTGAACAAGGAGGTGCGCAACGACGGTTCGGATTTCCGCGACGTGAATCCGCTCGGTCTGGTGCCGACGTTGCGCACCGACGATGGCGTCATCCTCACCGAGAATGCTGCGATCCTGCAGCATGTCGCCGACTGGTTTCCGCACTCCCCCATCGCCGCGGGTTCGGGCATCGACCGCAGCCGGCTGCAGCAGTGGCTGTGTTTCATCGGCACCGAGCTGCACAAGGGGCTGTTCGTCCCGTTGCTGGCCAAGAAGGCGCCCCCGGAGATGAAGGCCTATGCACTACAAAGCGGATTGTCGCGGCTGACCTATCTCGAAAACCATCTCACCGGACGCGGCTTCCTGCTCGACAGGTTCAGCGTCGCCGACGCCTATCTTGTCACGGTGCTGAACTGGACGATGGTGTTGCCGGAGATCGATCTGAACAATTGGCCGGCGATCAAGGCCTATCACAAGCGCCTGCGCGAACGCCCGAGCATCGTGCGCGCGGTCACTGAAGAGTTCGAACTGTTCAAGGCCGAACAGGAACGTCACAAGGCGGCGGCGTGATCACGCCACCGCGCGGCGACCGATGATGGCAAAGCGCAATCGGCTGGAGATCCAGTCGATTGCCGCCACGGCGACCAGGATCATCAGGATCAGAAACGAGACCTTCTGCCATTCCAGCACGCGGATTTGCTCGGCGAGCTGAAGACCGATACCGCCCGCACCGACAATGCCGATGATGGTGGCGGAGCGGGTGTTGGACTCGATGAAATACAGCAGCTGTCCGGCGATGATAGGCAGAACCTGCGGCATCAAGCCGAAACGAATCTCGTGCATTGCGCTGCCGCCGGAGGCCCGAATGCCCTCGACCTGCTTCTTGTCGGCGGCTTCAATGGCTTCCGAAAACAATTTGCCGAAGGCGCCGAAATCCGAAATCGCGATCGCCAGCACGCCGGCAAACGGGCCGAGACCGACGACGTTGATCCAGACCAGCGCCCAGATCAGCGTATCGACGCCGCGGATCGAATCCAGAAACCGCCTGACCGGAAAGCGTAGCCATGCCGACGGAATGACATTGCGTGCCGCGAGCAGGCTGACCGGCAGCGCGAACACCGCGGCCAAAGTCGTGCCTAGCAAGGCGATCGACAGCGTCTCGCCCATCGCCTGCAGATAGGCAGGCAGCGACGAACCGGGATTCGGCGGGATCATCATCATGGTGATCCAGCCGAGTTCGCGCAGGCCGGTCCACATCCGCGCCGGCGAGAAATCGAGTTCATTGAGCCCAAAGATGAACAATGCCAGCGCCGCGACCAGGATGGCGGGCACGCCGGCGCGCGACGCCATCGGGCGGCTGAAGACATCAGGATAGCGCCCGCGCAATGCGGGGGTATTGATGTCAGGCTGCCTACTCATGATCTGGCTTCCTTGCCGAACAGACGGCCGCGCAGCCAGCCGGTCCCGATGTCGATGATGAAAACCGTGACGATGATCATCAGCAGGATCGCACTGACGTCGGAATAATAGAACTTTCTGACAGCAACGACGAGTTCCTGACCGATGCCGCCCGCACCGACAAAGCCCATCACGGACGCGCCGCGCACATTGATCTCGAATCGCAGCAGCGTGTAGCTCGCAAATCCGGCCGCGACCTGCGGCAGCACCGCAAAGCGCATACAGTCGATCCAGCCAGCGCCTGTCGAACGAATGCCTTCTACCGGTTTCATGTCGATATTCTCGACGATCTCGCCATAGAGCTTGCCGAGCGCACCAACGCAGTGGATCGCAATGGCCAACACGCCGGCCATTGGGCCGAGGCCGAAGGCGATGACGAAGATCAGCGCGAACACGATATCCGGCACGGTCCGGCAGAATTCCATGAAGCGGCGCACGGCAAAGCGCAGCCGCACCGAGGGCGCTGTGTTCTCGGCCGCGAGAAAATTGAGCCCGAAGGCCAGCACGGCACCGATCAGCGTGCCGACATAGCTGATCAGCACGGTCTCGCCGAGCAGCGACAGCCACTTCTTCCAGCCCCAGAACCATTCATTGACGTCGGTCCAGACCCGGGTGCCGGCTTCGAGCGTGAAGATACGATCGAAATAGCTGCCAAAATTTCCGATCTTCTCCACAAAGGTCCTGAGATTGACCTCGGCACCAAGCGCCGCGACGAACAGCGCTGCAAAGCAAGCCACCACAACGAACAGCGTGCGCAACCGCCGGCGTGCCACCGCCTTGCGGTAGGCATCGTTCAGCGCAGCAAGCTGCGGAGCCGGAAGAATGGAAACGGCGGCGGACATGATGTGCGGGCCTATCTGGGATCAAACACAGAAAAGGAGCCGGACCATTTCTGATCCGGCTCCCTTCAATGGTCAGGCAATCAGGACGCCTTCTTCTTACGAAGCGCGTCGACGAACTTGATCAGATCGATGGTCGCGTCCCAATCCTTGGTGGTCGCGGCATGGAAGCCCTTCTTCTGGCCGTCCGACAGGCGATCAAAAGCGGCCTTGTCCTTGGTCGGTGCATCGACGAAGGCTTTGGCGATGGCGACCTTGAGCTCTTCCGGCAGGTTGGAGCTATATGCATAGGGGCCGTTGATGATCGGGGCCGACTTGTGGATGATGCGGAAGTCTTCCTTCTTCATCGCCGAGCCGTCGGCGTTCTTCAGCATGCCCTTGGTCAGCATCTGCTGCAGCGTCGAATCGTTGTCGTTGGTCCACTGGTTGGCGGCGACATCGACGGTGCCCTGCGACAGCGCCAGCAGCGCATTTTCGTGGCTGCCGGTGAACACGACCTTGCTGAAATAGGTGTCGGCATCGGAGATACCCATCTTGTCCAGCTCGAAGCGCGGCACGTTGTTGCCGGAGGTTGAATTCGGATCGACCAGACCGAGGTTCTTGCCCTTCAGATTATCGATGGTCTTGTAAGCGCTGTTCGCCTTGACGAAGAACACCGAGTAATAGCCCGTCGAGCCGTCGATGTTGATGTCGTTGGCAAAGGCATCGGTCTTCACGCCGGTGAGGCGGGCGCGCGCGAACGAGGCCGAGCCGTAGCTGGCGATGTGGATGTTGCCGGAGCGCTGGCCTTCGATGACGGCTGCGTAGTCATTGGCGATGCGCAAATTGACCTTCACGCCGAGTTCTTTCGACAGATAGGCGACGAAGGGCGCCCAGCGCTCGGTGACGCCCGACGCGTTTTCTGCTGGGATGATGGCGAAGGTCAGTTCCGGATACTTGGCCTTGTAATCCTGGGCCGAGGCCGAGGTGGCGGCGAAAGCCAGCGCCGCGGCGCTGAGCAGAATGGAGCGACGGTTGATCATGACAGTCCCTGTTTTGATCTGAGGTGAAACGTTTTTTCTTGGTAGAAGGCGCGTCTATCGCGGCGATGCCATCGTTACGATGACGTCACCGCGATACTTTCAACGCACGGCAATCACGCGACGGCAGCAACACCGTATTCGGGAACGCGGGCGGGCGTCGGCACATGCGCCGATCCCATCACCTCGTCGGCTTCGAGATCGTAGAGTTCACGGGCGATATGTTCGGTGAGCGCGGAAGGCCCGCCGTCGAACACGACGCGGCCGGCGGACATGCCGATCAGGCGATCACAATAGGTGCGCGCCAGATCGAGTGAATGCAGGTTGCACATCACGGTGATGCCGAAGTGCTTGTTGATCCGCAGCAGCGCATCCATGACGATGCGGGTGTTGCGCGGATCCAATGATGCGATCGGCTCGTCCGCGAGGATGATGTCGGGCTGCTGCACGAGGGCGCGAGCAATGGCGACGCGCTGCTGCTGGCCGCCGGAAAGCTGGTCGGCGCGCTGCGAGGCGTATTGCGCCATGTCGAACTGTTCCAGCGCCGACATCGCCAGCGCGCGGTCGTCCTCGGGCCACATCTGGGTCAGCGAGCGCCACTGCGGCATCTCGGCCAGGCGGCCCATCAGCACATTGGTCAGCACGTCGAGACGGCCGACGAGATTGAACTGCTGGAAGATCATCGCCGAGCGGGCGCGCCACTTGCGCAGATCGCGGCCCTTGAGTGCGGTAACATCGGTGCCATCAAATACGATACGGCCTTCGGTCGGCTCGCACAGGCGATTGATCATGCGCAGCATGGTCGACTTGCCGGCACCGGAACGGCCGATCACGCCGACGAATGCGCCCGGCTTGATCTCGAACGACGCGTTATCGACGGCAGCCTTGGCGCCGAAACGGCACGTCAGCTTATCCACCACCAGCATGAGGCACTCCAATGACAATAGACATCGCCACCGGTAACGCCCGCGTTTAACAGTGATGTGACATGTGCCCTGCGCATACGGGTTATCGTCGTTGCGGGAAAAACACGCCTGAATTCACGCTGACGTCACGACATCGTCACGAAACCGACCGAAGAGGTGCCCGCGCGCCAGCGCACACTCTAATATATCACCCACCGATTCCTCTTCCGTCGCACGAGCGTCACATGGCCGGAAAACAACTCTCGCTCACGCCAGAGGTCGATCCCACCGCGAAACTCGTTGATACCGAGCTCGGCGCCTATACCGAAGTCGGCGCACGCACGATCCTCAACGAAGTGACGATGGGCGACTATTCATATGTCGTGAATGACGGCCAGATCACCTACACGACGATCGGAAAGTTCTGCTCGATCGCGGCGATGACGCGGATCAATCCCGGCAATCACCCGATGCACCGGGCGACGCAAGCCCACTTCACCTATCGCGCCAGCGCCTATTTCCCCGGTGAGAGCGACGACGCCGACTTCTTCGCATGGCGCCGCGCGCATCACTGCACCATCGGCCACGACGTCTGGCTTGGTCATGGCGCCATCGTCCTGCCGGGCCGTCAAATCGGCACCGGCGCGGTGATCGCCGCCGGCGCCATCGTGACCAAGGACGTCGCCCCCTATACGATCGTGGCCGGCAATCCGGCGCGGCCGGTGCGGCGACGATTTTCGGAAGCCGTGGAAGACGGGCTGATGGACCTCGCCTGGTGGAACTGGGACCACGAGATGCTACGACAGGCGCTACCGGATTTCCGCAAGCTCCCGGTCGAGGATTTCCTGAGCAAGTATAAAGGCGTCAAGGCGCCCAGGCAGATGGCAGTGACATGACTGGACTTTTCATCGACGGCGGACGCACTTTGCTCGGCCAGGACATCGCCGAGACTTCGCTGCAGATTGGGGATGGCGTGATTGCGGACATCGGATCGGATGCGCCCCATGGCGCGCTCGGCCTCGATGCCTCCGATCTGCTGGTGCTGCCGGGAATCGTCGACCTGCATGGCGACGCCTTCGAGCGGCAGTTGATGCCGCGCCCCGGCGTCGACTTCCCGGTCGATGTCGCCTTGATCGACAGCGACCGGCAGGCCATCGCCAATGGCATCACCACAGTGTTTCACGGCACCACGTGGTCCTGGGAGCCGGGCCTGCGCGGCGCGGAGAACGCCCGCAAGCTGCTGGATGCCATCGAGACGCTGCGGCCGAAGCTCGCCTCCGACACGCGCTTCCATCTGCGGCAGGAGACGTTCAATCTCGACGCCGAAGATGAGATCGTCGGCTGGCTGCAGGCCGGCCGCATCGATCTGCTCGCCTTCAACGATCATATGGACATCGCCGGCATCTCAAAGCCGGCGAAGCGCGCGCGGATGGTCGAACGCACCGGCCTCACGAGCGAGGCCTTCGATCAACTGGTCGAACGCGTGCTGTCGCGCACCGATGATGTGCCTGCCTCGATTGCCTGCCTCGCCAAGGCGGCGAATGCTGCCGGCGTGCCGACGCTTTCGCATGATGACGCAACCCCCGCGATGCGTAACGACTTCCGCAAACTCGGCGTCAATATCGCCGAATTCCCAATCAATGAAGAGACCGCGAAGGCCGCGGCCGCGGCCGGCGACTTCATCGTATTCGGCGCACCCAACGTCGTGCGGGGCGGTAGCCATACCGGCTGGACCAAGGCATCCGACATGATTGCCAAGGGCCTCTGCTCGGTGCTGGCGTCGGATTATTATTATCCAGCGCAACTGCTGGCCGCCTTCCGGCTGCTCCATGACGGCATTCTGTCGCTGCCGCAGGCCTGGGCATTAATCTCGTCCGCACCAGCGAAAGCCGCCGGTCTCACCGACCGTGGCGAGATCGCCGAAGGACGCCGCGCTGATTTGCTGCTCGTCGATGACAGCATCGCAATGCGTCCCCGCATCGTCGCCGTGATCGCACAGGGCAACCTCGTGCATCTCACCGATGCCACGCGCCTGCAGCCGGCGCGTGCCCTGCAACGCAAAGCTATTGCCGCGGCGTAACGCGGCTTTATGGTGCGGCCATGAGTGAATTCCCGCGTTACGCGATCTATTACGCCCCCGATGCCGACAGCGCCCTCTCCCGCTTCGGCGCTAAAATCCTCGGCTACGATCCCTTCACCGGCAATGACGTGCTGGTTCCCGGCGACCTCATCATGCAGGCGCCGGACTGGCCGGCTGTCATCAAGGATCCGCGCAAATACGGCTTTCACGCCACGCTGAAGGCACCATTTTCGCTGGCGGCGGAAGCCACCGAAGCCGACCTGATCGCAGCCTTCGATGACTTCGCGCGAATGCCCCGCGCCATCCCGGAAATCTCGCCTGTGGTTCGTATCATCAGCGGCTTCACGGCTGTGGTGCCGGATGCCCCCTCTGCTGAACTTTCCACACTGGCTCAGGCCTGCGTTGAGGGATTCGAGGTGTTCCGCGCACCGATGACGCCCAACTATCGCGCGCGCCGCAAACCGGAGAACCTGACGCCGCGGCAGGTCGAGCAGCTGGATCGTTTCGGCTATCCCTATGTGCGCGACGACTTCCGCTTTCACATGACGCTGACCGGACGGCTTGCTCCCGAGCGCAGCGCCGCGGTACTGGCGATGCTGCAGCAGCGGTTCGCGACACTTGATCTCACCTCACTGCGGATCGACCGCATCGGCCTGTTCCACCAGACATCTGCGACGTCGCGCTTCCAGGTGCTGCGTCACGCGCCGCTGACGGCGACTTGACGCGTCACGAGGATGCCATCTCGTCGGCCCGTTTCCAGGCCGGAAACGGATCGGCGAGCTTGGCCCAACCGGCGATATCCATGCCGGGCTTGCCAGGCACGAGACAGGCATCGAGCCGACGACGGATATCGCTTTCATCCATGTCGGAACCGATGAAGACGATCTCCTGTCGCCGGTCGCCATAGATCTCGTTCCAGTTCTTCTTCAGCGACTGCCGCCAATAAGGATCGTCCGGCCAGCGATCGACGGGGACATTGGCCCACCAGAATCCCATGCCCTCGGTGCGCACGATGGCACCGGCCTGGCTGAGCTCCCCGACCCATTGCGGCCGCGTTGCCAGCCAGAAATGCCCCTTGCTGCGGATCACGCCGGCCCAGCTCTCGCGCAGGAAGGCCTGAAACTTCATGGGATCGAACGGCCGTCGCGCGCGATAGACGAAATTCGTCACGCCATATTCTTCGGTCTCGGGCACGTGGTCGGCAAAACCATAGAGCTCCTTGTGCCAGAGCGGATGCTGCTGCGCCTTTTCAAAATCAAAACGGCCGGTATCGAGCACGCGGTCGAACGGCACATCGGCAAAGTTTGCCTCGATGATATCGGCATCGGGATTGAGCGCACAGATGATCTTGCGCGCGCTGTTGCATTGCTCAAGCGTGGCGTCATTGACCTTGTTGAGCACCACGACATCCGCGAATTCGATCTGCTCCACCAGCAGATCCACCAGCGTCCGCTTGTCACCGTCGAGGGCCTCGCCGCGGTCCTGCAGGAAGTCGGTGGAGGAATAGTCCTTCAACAGGTTCACCGCATCGACCACCGTCACCATGGTGTCGAGCTGTGCCACGTCCGACAGGCTGTCGCCGTTCTCGTCGCGGAAATCGAAAGTCGCGGCCACCGGCAGCGGCTCTGCAATTCCGGTGGATTCGATCAGCAGGTAATCGAACCGCCGGCTTTCGGCGAGCGCCCGCACTTCCTTGAGCAGATCGTCGCGCAGCGTGCAGCAGATGCAGCCATTGGTCATCTCGACCAGCTTCTCATCCGTCCGCGACAGGTTGGCACCGCCATCGCGAACCAGGGCCGCATCGATGTTCACCTCGCTCATGTCGTTCACAATCACCGCCACCTTCAGGCCGTGACGGTTGTTCAGCACATGGTTCAGCAAAGTTGTCTTTCCAGCCCCGAGGAAGCCGGACAAGACTGTGACGGGGAGTTTTTGCATCGAGATCGAACAGTCTTTTGAGGCTACGGGACATCAGGCTCTTCTTATTTGTAATGTTATAACATTACAATCTTCATGCCTGTCAACCCCGCGCCCACCGATCCCGTTGGTGCGCTGTCAGCTTTTCTGATGTGCCGGAAATTCATCTGGCGCGGGTCAGCCCACGCTCATTGCCTCGACGTTAGCCTGCCCGCGCGATTGTCTCGGCATCCACCGGCTTGGCAAAGGTCACGCGGTTTCGGCCGCTGGCTTTCGAGGCGTAAAGTGCCCTGTCGGCAGCAGGTGTGAGATCGCAGGGATCGTCACCCTCGCGGCCGATGGCTATACCGACACTGGCGCCAACGGTCAGTTCCAGGCCATCGATGATGAACGGCTCCGAGAGCGTCCGAATGATGCGGCGGCCCAGCAACATTGCCTCCTCGCGATTGCCGACGACGGATTGCACCACAACGAATTCGTCACCGCCCATGCGCACCGCGAAGTCGCCGTCGCGCAAAATTCCGCTGAGCCGGCTCGCGACCGCCTGCAGCAGCGCATCGCCTACGGGATGGCCATGCACGTCGTTGACCTCCTTGAACCGATCGAGGTCGACGCTGTGAACGGCAATGAGACAGCCCACCGCCCTGGCGCGCGCGGCGATGATCGCGAGGCGCTCCTGAAAGCCAAGCCGATTGGCCAGGCCCGTCAGCGCATCGTGCCGCGCGAGGGTCGAGAATTCGTGCTTGAGCGAGATCTGCTCGATATTCTGCCGATAGATGAAACGCACGGTCTCGAAGCTGCCGAGCAGGAACGCAATCAGGATCACCGCATAGAAAGCCAGATTGCTATCGACGCGGGCGAGCGCCGCGAACGCCGTCGGCAAGGCGACCAGCATCAAGGCAGGCAATGCGATCCCCGGCCGGACGGAAATCCGACAGACGATGCCGGCCGCATAGCCGAACACCAACGCGGTCGCCAGGAGTTGATGAGCCGGATTCTTCGCCCAGAAGGTTGCTGCGCCGAGTATTCCGATCAGCCCTGCGAAGACGTAGCTGCTCCACGCGTAAAGCCGCTCCCATCGCTCGGCCGCGGCGATTGTGAAGCTGCGTTGACCCTTACTGCGATGATAGACGCCTTCGGTGGCCACGCGGAAGATCGTGACGATCACTCCGGCTGCACTCAACCCGTAGAACCATGGATTCGCAGAACTAATGGCGACGTGACACGAGACAATGGCCAGTGTGAAGCCGGCGATCGAAAGCGGCACACGCGTCTGGAAGAGCATGTCGATGAGTTCGATCCGGACATGGTCCGGAACGCCTACGAAAATTGATCTCCAGAATTTGACCACGTCGCTTCTCCCCGAAGCACCCGATACCGCCAAAGTCTGAAATTTTCATCGGCGAACTCGGTCAAAATCTAACTGAGTTAACCGGCAGTTACCAATCGCACGCTTGTCCGCCAGGCGCAGAGCCTCTTCCGCTGGATGCAGAGAATTCGAGCTTATCGAGTAGAAGACTGGCGAACTCCGGACCAGTCACGGCGCGATGGGACCCGAAGCTCGCCATCGCGCCTTGTCCTGATCGATCAGAAGCCGAGTGCGAGGCCGTCCTTGCGGTGGTCCGAGGCGCCGAGCAGCACGCCACGCTCGTAATCGATCTGGATGGCCTGGCAGCCACCGATGCCGGTATCCATCATCTGCAGCGTATGGCCGCGGGCGGCCAGATCGTTGCGCACCGCTTCCGGGATGGTCTTTTCAAGCTGCAGCAGGTTGTTGGTCGCGAACGAGCGCGGCGCCTCGGCAGCGGCCTGGATGTCCATCTTGCGGTCGATCACATCGGATATGAACTGGGCATGGCCGGTGGCCTGATAATGGCCGCCCATCACGCCGAACGGCATCACCGCGCGACCGTCTTTCATCAGCATGCCCGGGATGATCGTGTGCATCGGCCGCTTGCGCGGGCCAAGCGAATTCACGTGGCCGGGCTTGGCACGGAAACTCCAGCCGCGGTGATGCAGCAGGACGCCGGACTTCTTCGCATAGATGCCGCTACCGAACGGGCCGAACAGCGAATTGATCAGTGACACGGCGTTGAGATCGCGGTCGACCACGGTCAGATAGACGGTGTCCTTGTGGATGACCGAGTCCCAATGCTCTTCCGGCGAAGCGTGCTTCATGTCGATCTTGGCGCGGAGGTCGCCGATGAACTTGTCCGACAGGAAGCGCTCAACATCGACCTGCCCGTAAGCAGGATCGCAGAAATAGGCATCGCGCGTGCGATAGGCCGCCTTGGTCGCCTCCGCGAGAACATGGATACGGTCGGCCTCACTCAGATTGGCGATGTCATAGCCGGCCAGCACGCGCAGGATCATCAGTGCGGCGAGTCCCTGGCCGTTTGGCGGGCATTCGGCGACATCATAGCCGTGATGATTGGCCGAGATCGGCGTCACATAGTCGGAGCGCTGCTCATTGAAATCATCGGCCTCGTGCACGCCGCCGACGGCGCGCAGCGTGGTGATGATGTCGTCGGCCACCTGGCCTTGGTAGAAGCCGTTGCGGCCCTCGCGCGCGACCCGGCGCAGCGTGGCAGCGAGCGCCGGCTGGACGCGCTTGTCGCCGACCGCGGGGGCATGGCCGCCCGGCAGGTACTGCGCGGTCGCGTCGGGATGCAGTTCTAGCTTGCGGCGCCATTTGGCCCAGTCGGCGGACACGCGCGGGGTGATGAGGAAGCCGTTCTCGGCGGCATCGATGGCTGCGGCAAACACGTCGGCCAGCGGCTTCGAGCCATGATCCTTGCTCAGCGTGCACCAGGCATCGATGGCGCCGGGCACGGTGACGGTCTCGACACAGGTCTCGGGAATGTCGCGGTCACCGGACGCCGCATATTTCTCGGAATCGATCTTGGCCGGCGTACGGCCTGAGCCGTTCAGCGCGATCGGCGCGCCGCCCTTCCGCGAATAGAGGGCAAAACAGTCGCCGCCAATGCCGGTCATCGCCGGATCGGCCACGCATTGCACGGCGACTGCCGCCAGCGCCGCATCGATGGCATTGCCGCCCGACTTCAACATCTCCACCGCGGCCAGCGTCGCCAACGGATGCGAGGTTGCGGCCATCCCATGCTCGGCAACGGCAACGGAACGGGCGACGGCCATGAAATCACGCATGAGAGTCCTCTATCGGTACGAAGCCGCCTGGCGCAGATCGCGCGACGAGGCGGGAGAGATGCGGTCGAGCGCCGAGCAGATCGGCCCCCAGGCGCGCGGGGATGGCGTGTGGTTTAGCGTGTGAATCGGCAGTGCGGTAGCCGTTATGACAACAATGAGACTGGCAGCCGCTACCGCGAATACGATATCGCGCCGCAACCCAGCCGTGCAAATTTGAACGTAATGCGCGCGTGACCCACGACCGGCCTTCAAGCGCCGGATCAGCGCAACGCCGGGTAATGCCGCGAGCAGGGCCAGGAGGCAGCAGATCATGTCGCGTGCCTCCCGGTTATCACCTCAGAATTTGTGGCAGCAGGAGTTGGCGGGAGTTCCCGTCGGCGCCTCGGTGCTGAGCACGCTCCGGCCATTGCGCTCCGGCGCGATATCCTGCGCCGGATTGGCCGCGAAGAAGCCGTTCGGCTTCAGCATGAAGCCGGCATATTCCACCGGCATCACCGGGAAGTCCTCGGGCTTGCAGACATGGGTGTGACCGAATGAGTGCCAGAGCACGATGTCGGTGTTCTCGATGTTGCGGTTCTGCTCGATGTAACGCGGCAGGCCATCGCCGCCGGCATGGACGTTCGGGTAATCGCCGCTGGCGTATTTTTCGGCAGGATCATAGGCGGTAACCCAGACATGCTTGGTGGCGAAGCCGCCCCGCTTGCGCACGAAGCTGCCCTCCTGCGCCAGCATCAACGGGCTCGGCATCACGGAGAGCTTGTAACCCGTGGGATTGCCGACGCTGTTCTTGCTGTTCGGGTTGGTGACCTTCCAGTAACGGCCGCTCTGCCCGTCCGCGATCGCCGCCGCGTCCCGCTCTCGCGACAGTGTGCGGCTCTTGAGATCGAACGCATTGCCATGCGGATTGTCAGTACCCCACGGGCGTTGCGCGAACTCGTGCTCGGTGACGGTGTTACCGCCGCCATCAAGATCCATATGCATGCGGACATTGAAAAAGTGTTGATGCGTCGGGCCGCCCAAATTCTCGTCGACCATGCCGCCCCAGGCATATTTCTGGCCCGGCGCAACTGCCGCCGTCTGGATGATGCCGGTGAGCTTGGCCTCGAGTTGGATGGTCCCGTCCTGGTAGAGGTACCAGTAGAATCCGTAGTCGTAGTTTCCAACAGTCGCGAAGAAGCTAATGACGAGGCGCCGCGAGCGGCGCACTTCGAACAGCCCGTTGCGGAATTCGTAGTGCTTCCAGAGGATGCCGTAATCCTCTTCATGCATGCAGACCGCATTCTTCATGGTGAACGGCTTGCCCTGTTCATCGGCCGCCGGGATATCGAAATAATGGATGTTGCCGAGGCAATCGCAGCCGAGCTCCAGCGCGTTGGCGAGCATACCCAGGCCATATTCGCCGGCATCGAAAGCTGACTTCCAGTAATGATTGGCCGTCGGATCGGCGTAAGGCACCACCATTTCGGTGACGCTGGCGCGATGGATAATGGAGCGCTTCCTGTCGCCATCCTGATAGGCGAGCTGATTCAGCACCAGACCTTCGCGCGGTGTGAATCCGACGCGAAAACTCCACTTCTGCCACTCCACATTCCAGCCATCGACCTTGAAGCTCGGCCCTTCCGGCTGCTCGATATTCAGCGGCTTGATGTCGGTGCGCGGATTGGCGTTCTCGTCGGCGCCGTAATTGCGCTTCTTCTTCGGGATCGGAATCACGACCTCGTCGTCGAGCAGATCGACCACTTTCTGGTGGATCAGATCGACGACGGCCACGACACCCTCAACCGGATGCGCATAGGCGTTGTCCTTGATGTCCTCGCGGAAGAACGTGACGGCACGCACGATACGGCGGCCACGCTCGAAATCGCGGTCAAAAAAGCCCGACGAGAACGGATCGACCTGCGCCATCTCCATATCCTTGTCGGACATGCCACGACGGCGCATCGCGTTACGCCAGCCCTCGTCGGACTTGACGATCTGCTCGCACAGCATGAACTCACCGATCATCACCGGTGGCTGACCATAGGGCGCTTCGGAATTCGGCAGCAGCTTGCTTTCGACGATCTTGCTGGCGGTCAAATCGACGATGTATTCGGTCGATGCGCCGGTTGCGGAGTCCAGCACGACGATGAAGGCGAAGCGCGGAAGCGACGTGCCACTGGCATAGGCGCGCAGATCAGCCTTACTTGGCTCTTCCAGCCGCACGATGGGAAAGCGAGCCCGCGCCGACAGTTTGGCATCTCTCCTTACGAGATCGCAGGCCGCGCCGATTTCGTCGAGCGAGAGCGGGTTGAGCGGATGGAACGGCACCGGCGCAGCCGTTGGCTGAACGATCGCATCGCTCTCGATCTTGGTCATGACCGTCATAGGCAGAACTCCTGAAGGCGCTTGGCGCCGCGAGGGATTGGAAAATATTGGGCGTCAAAAGCATTCATTGCAGTCGCTCGCGGCCGGGGGCCGCCGAAAACAATGCACGGGTATAGGGATGCTGCGGATTGTCGAAGATGTCGGCCGTCGGGCCGCTTTCGACGATCTCGCCGGACTTCATCACCATGATGCGGTCGCACAGCTCACCGGCAACGCGGAGGTCATGGGTGATGAACAGCATGGCGAGGCCAAGCCGGCTGCGCAGATCGGCGAACAGTTGGAGAACCTGCGCTTGCACGGTGACGTCGAGCGCCGAGACGGCTTCATCGGCAATCAGAATCTGCGGCTCGGAGGCCAGTGCGCGCGCAATGCAGATGCGCTGGCGCTGACCGCCGGAGAATTCATGCGGAAAGCGATCGAGTATCTGCGTATCCATGCCGACAAGCTCCAGCAGTGTCGCGACCCTGGCGCGTGCGACTTCGGGCGTCGCTCCAAAATTGACGACTCCTTCGATCAACGATCGTCCGACCGAGAGGCGCGGATTGAGCGACCGATAAGGATCCTGAAACACGACCTGAATGTAGCGGCGATGCGGACGCAGCGTCTCGTTAGATGCACGCGCGATATCGGTGCCAAGCAGGCTGATCTCGCCCGATGTCGGCTTCATCAGCCGCGACACGCAGCGCGCCAACGTCGACTTTCCGGAACCGGACTCGCCGACCACGCCGAGGATTTCGCCGCGACCCAAAGTGAATGCAGCTTCCTTGACCGCCTGCGTCACCCGGCCCCGGCCAAAGAAACCGCGGTGGCCATAGGTCATCTTCAGCGCCTTTACTTCTAGCACCGTCGGCGACGGGTCACGAATCTCGGCGGACTTGCGAATGCCCTTGGGCACGGAATCGATCAGCAGACGTGTGTAAGGCTGCGTGGGATTCTTGAGGACAGCGTCGGCGCTGCCGCTCTCCACGACCACGCCTTTCTGCATCACCACGACCTGATCGGCGATATCGGCAACGACGCCGAAATCGTGGGTGATGAAGAGCACGCCGATATTCTTGCGTTTCACCAGATCCTTGATCAGCACCAAGATCTGCTTCTGCGTCGTGACGTCGAGCGCCGTGGTCGGCTCATCGGCGATCAGCAGGATCGGTTCGAGCAGCATGGCCATGGCGATCATCACGCGCTGGCGCTGACCACCGGAGAGCTGATGCGGATAGGCCTGCATCATCTGCGCGGCATCGGGCAGCAGCATGTCATCCAGCGCCGCAAGAACGCGCTTATCGACTTCGGTCTTGGTATATCTTTTGTCGGAATGCCATTCGATCAGCTCGGCAAGCTGTTCGCGCACGGTCATGACCGGATTGAGCGCCGTCATCGGCTCCTGAAAGATCATACCGATGCGGCTGCCGCATAGTTCGCGCATCCGGTCGTCCGTGGCCGCGATCAGCTCTTCGCCGAGTAGCTTGATCGAGCCGGCGACGGGCTTCAGCCCTTCAGGGAGCAGGCCCATGACACTGAAAGCCGTGACCGACTTGCCGGAACCGGATTCACCGACGACGCAGACGATCTGCCCGAGCGGCACGGTGACATTGATATCTCGGACGATGCGGCGTGCCTCGGCATCATGCGTCAGCCCGACAGCGAGACCCGCGACTTCCAGGACGGCCTCGCTCATTTGACGCCTCCCACCGAACGCGCCAACCGGGGATCGAGCATATCACGCAGGCCGTCGCCGAGCCGATTGATGCCGAGCACGGTGAGCGCAATGCAGATACCGGGGAATAGCATCAAGCCGGGCCTGATCTGAAAGTACAGCCGCGCATCGGCCATCATGTTGCCCCAGCTCGGAATCTCGTCGGGCATGCCGATGCCGAGGAAGGATAACGAGGCCTCGATCAAAATCGCCGATGAGGCAATATAGGTGGCCTGCACGATCAGAGGCGCAAGAATATTGGGAACGATATGTCTGATAACCAGCACTGGCAGCCGCGTGCCCATGCTGACGGCGGCCTCGACATAGGCCTCCTCGCGTACCGTCAACACGACGCTACGTACCATGCGTGCCACACGCGGGATCTCGGGAATGGCGATGGCGATACAGATGGTCACGAGATTGGCGCCGAGCCCGCCGATCAGCGCAATAGCCAGCAGGATCGCGGGAATCGCCATCATACCGTCCATCATGCGCATCAGCACATTGTCGATCCAGCGCACCATGCCGGCGATCAGGCCAAGCGCACTACCGG
Source organism: Tardiphaga sp. 20_F10_N6_6 (assembly GCF_052076045.1). NCBI lineage: Bacteria > Pseudomonadati > Pseudomonadota > Alphaproteobacteria > Hyphomicrobiales > Nitrobacteraceae > Tardiphaga > Tardiphaga sp. 20_F10_N6_6. The sequence goes on along the minus strand of NZ_CP197239.1, from coordinate 5,306,615 downwards.
CCATAACCGCGATAACGGCCACCACCGCGCCCACAATCAGTGACACACGGCTTCCATAGATCAGCCGGCTCCAGATATCGCGGCCGAGATTGTCGGTGCCGAGCCAGTTGACCGCGCTCGGCGGACGCAGCCGCAACCGCGGCTTGAGCGCAGCCGGGTCCACAGTCCACAACGCACTGGCGAAAACCGCGACCAAAGCGAGCAGGATGAGAACACCGAGACCGAACAGGATCGCCCGGTTACGCAGCAGCTTGCGGGCGAAGGTCCACACATCGACGGGCGAAGATGCGGGCGCGATGACGGTGGTGGCGGTCATTGCGCGCTGATCCTCGGGTCGAAGAATGTGTAACTGATATCGACCAGGAGATTGATCGCCACATAGGCGCCGCCGAACACCATGATGATGCCCTGGATCACCGGATAGTCACGCGCCAGAACCGAGTCGACGGTGAGACGACCGAGGCCGGGCAGATTGAACACGCTCTCGGTGACGACAACGCCGCCGATCAGCAGCGCCACGCCTATACCGACGATGGAAACGATGGGCACCGCGGCATTGCGCAGCGCATGTTTGAACACCACGATGCGCTCCGGCAGGCCCTTGGCGCGTGCGGTGCGGACGAAATCCTCGTTCAGAACTTCGAGCAGGCTGGTGCGTGCGACACGGGCGATGAGCGCGACATAGACGAGGCTGAGCGTCAGCGTCGGCAGCGCGAGGTGCCAGAAGAACCGGCCAATTCCTTCGGACAGCGGTGCATAGCCCTGTACGGGAAACAGGCCGAGCTGCATCGACAGCAGATAGATCCAGAAATAACCGATGGCGAAGGTCGGGACAGCGAAGCCGGTCACCGAGGTCCACATAGCGAAACGATCGAACCAGCCACCGCGACGCCATGCCGCGAGTACACCAGTCGGCACGCCGACGAGCACCGAGAAAATGATGGTGGTGAGCGAGACGGCGAATGTCGGACCGACGCGCTGGGCGATCAGCGTCGAGACCGGCTGATTGGAGACGATGGAGATTCCAAGATCACCCTGAAGAAGCCGCCACAGCCAATGCAGGAACTGCACCGGCAATGGTTGATCGAGGCCGAGCCGCGCTCGAATCGCGGCGATCGCTGCCGGATCGGCATTGTCGCCGGCAAGCTGCGCCACGGGATCGCCGGACGAGAAGCGCAAAAGAAGGAACGCAATCAGCGCGACCACCGCAAGCACGGGGACGACCGATACGGATCGCTTCAGGAGGACGCCGGCGACTGCCATCGTGTTATGCCGTCTTCTCGACGTTCCAGAACAGCGGCGCCGGCGCCCTCACGATGTCCTTGAGCCCTTTGCTGTGCGACACCGGCTGACGGAACTGGCCGCCCGGAATATGCGTCATCACATCATAGGCGCGCTTCTGGATCGTCTCGGCGACGGACTTCTGGGCGGCGGCTTCAGGCTCTAGCGCAAATTTGTTGCGCAGGCTTTCGATATCGGTGTCTTCCGGCCAGCCGAAGAAACCGCCATTCTTCCCGCGGGTGTCAAGCACCGTGCTGGCCAGCGGGTTCATCAGTTCAGTCGTGGTGGTGACCCAATGGGTCATCGACCAGCCGCCATTGGCGGTCGAATCCTGCTTGACGCGGCGCGCCAGCAGCGAGCCCCAGTCCATGGTCTGCACCTCGACATTCATGCCGATGGCACGGAGTTTCTGCGCGGTGACGGTGCTGGAGCCGGACAGCAACGGCGAGTCCGTGCCCTGCAGCATCACGACCTTCTCCCCCTTGTAGCCGCCCTTCTTCAGGAGATCCTTGGCGCGTGCGATATCCGGTTTGGTGTTCCAGCCAACCTCGCTTGCCAGCGGCGTAGTGACGCCGAACATTGCAGCGGAGGCCTGATAATATTCGGGATTGCCGACCTGCGCATCGAGCCAGTCGGCCTGGTCGCTCGCATACATCACGGCCTGTCGGATTTCCTGCCTGTTGAACGGCTCCGTGAGCCAGTTCATGCGCACCACCGACATGAATCCGAGTGGATTGTAGTCGGCGACGGTAACGTCCTTTGCGGCAATCAGCGACGGGAGGATGTCGTGCGGCGCGGCTTCGAGAAAATCGATCTCCTTATTGATCAGCGCATTCGCCGCCGTCTGGAAGTCCGGCATGCTGATCCACTCGTAGCGATCGATCTTGACAATCTTGCCGCCAGCAAGGCCATCGGACGGCTCGTCGCGCGAGACGTAATCCGCGTTGCGCTCATAGACGGCGCGGTTGCCCGGGCGAAACTCCGACGCGATGAAGCGGAACGGGCCGGAACCGACAAACTCCGTCACCGGCTGATCCGGCGCCTGCGCCGCTAGGCGCGCCGGCATAATGAAGGGCATGATGCTGGACGGCTTGGCCAGTGTCTGCAGGACCTGACCATAGGGGGACTTCAGCACCATCTGGAACGTCCGCTCGTCGACAGGCTTCAGTTCCGCGACGAAACCCATCATCCGCGAGCCCATGGTGTCGCGCTTGGCCCAGCGCTGCAGCGACGGGATCACATCGGCCGACGTCACCGGCGCGCCGTCGTGGAATTTCAGGCCGGAGCGCAGCTTGAACGTATAGGTCAGCTTGTCGGCCGATATCTCATAGGCCTCCACCATCTGCGGTCGGATCTGGAATTTCGAGTCGGTGGAGAACAGCGTGTCATAGATGTTCAGGCCGTGGTTGCGGCCGGTCCATGCGGTGTTGATCAAGGGATCGGTGGCACGCAGCGGCGCGTGCATGACAGCGCGGATGACCTTGCTTGATTGCGCGCGCGCGATACGCGGCATCATGCCTGCGGCAAGAGCGGCGGCGCTGACCTTGAGCAACGAACGACGGCCGAAATCATTGAACATGGCGGTCTCCAGGCAATGAGAGTGATGCGAAAACGTCAGAAGGGAGATTTGGACAGCGTTTCGCCGATGGCACGGAACGCGGCGAGCCAGCGATGGTCGATGGCGATATCCATCGGCTTCGGCTGTGCCGCGACCTTGACGATCACCGTATCCGTGGTGGGATCGATATAGATCCACTGGCCATGGATGCCGACGGCCGCCAGATCGAGCCGTGCGGGATCGATGGTGTACCAACATGCGCGATAGCGACCGCTCGGGAAAACGAAGGCGAGATCGCCATTCGCAAAGGCCTGCGTGTCGCCATTGAGATGGATGTCGTCGATCCAACCACCGGGCACCACCTGCATGCCGTTGGCGAGACCGCGATTGCGGATCATCTCGCCGAACCGGGCGAGATCGCGCAACGTCGCACAGATGCCACCTGCGGAGCGCGACGCACCGTGTGTATCGAGCGTGATATAGGCGTCGTCTTCCGCACCCATCGGCGCCCAGATATATTCTGAAAGAATCTGCGCATAGGGCTTGCCGCAGGCCTTCTCATAGACCCAGCCCAGCACGTCGGTATTGGTGGACACGTAGTGAAACACCTTGCCGTGCGGCCCGCCATTCGGCCGCAGCGTCGCAAGGAAGCTGCGCTGGTCGCCCTGCGCAGTACCATTCGGCAGAACATCCCAGCCGTTGCAGAGGCGATATTTGACGACATCTCCTTCCGGATCGTCGTAGTCCTCGTCGAATTTGATCGCGACCGTCATATCGAGCAGGTTGCGGACCGTGCAGCTGCCATAGACCGACTCCGCGACTTCCGGAATGTAGTGGGTGATCGGCTTATCGGGATCGAGCAGACCGCGCTCGACCAGCACGCCTCCCAGCGTGCCGCAAATCGATTTGCTGACCGAGCATACCAGATGAGGCGTATGCGGGGTCATGCCCTCGCCGTACCATTCGCTGACTATCTTGCCGTGCTGCATCACCAGCAATCCGTCCGCGTAGGTCTGCGCCAGCGTTTCGGCGACCGTTGTCTGCTTTCCGTCGGCAACAAAGGCCACCGTGGTGAGATCGCGAACCGACGACGTCAGTGCGCTCGGCGTTGAGGAGCGTCGGATATCCGCCGTCGGCAGCACCTGCCGCGTATTGCGGAAGCTCCACTGGCTGTAGGGGTATTTCCGCCAGTTGAATCGGGTCACCAGCGCCTCGGTCAACGGAGGCGCACCCTTCATGACGTCACTTGGCTTCATCTCGACCTCGTATGGCACTGCAGCATGATGGCGAACCAACCGACCCGGCGGGCAGTTCGGACGTGGGATCATCTGCGGAGGTCGGTTCGGCCGTTATCAAGAATCGGCAAATCTTCCGAAAATCAGCCCATGCCTTTCCGGCGGGACTGGCATAGGCTTTGCTTAGATTAACATCTGCACCCTGATTGAGCGGCCAAGAGTGGATCCGGCATGTTGTTGTCTCCTGATGTCTCTGCTGGTGGAAGCTCCGGAATAGCTGCGGATTCCTGGCTATTCGACACCGCGAGCGATGACGTCGATACGCATTGCGCCAATCTCGGCCGCTGGCGGCTGGATTACGATCAGATCAGTTGCGGCGCTTTTCGCGGCACTTTCACAGAGGTACGGCTGCCCGGACTTCAGGTGTTCAGGGAAACCACAAGCCAGAAAGTGCGCCAATACGGACTACTCGGCTCCGACAGCTTCGGCATCGCGCTACCGTGGAATACCCAGACCGACATCAATTTCAACGGCGCCTGCATGTCGCCGGGCAACGTCATCACGTGCTTCGATGCAGAAGTCGACATGTGCACACCGCCGGAGTTCGAGTTGCGTGGCGTAGTGATGGACGCGGCGCTGATGGAAAAGACACTGGCTGCTTTGCAGATCGAACTGCCCGACGGCCTCTGGCATCAGTTGAGGGAATTGAAGACGGACCCGGATGCGATCGACCGCGTCCGGCAGTTGCTGGTCTATGCGCACCAGATCGTCGCGCAGACACCGCAGATTCTGGACGACGTTGCCGCCCGTCAGCATCTCGAAGACAATTTGCTATCAGAAATTATCGACCTGTTGCCGACGCTGCAGCCCTGCGACGACCTGCGTGGTGGCAATGCACGGAAGCGTCTGGTCGAACGCGCCTGCGCCTTGATGCTCGCGCGGCCGGACGAGCCGATGTCGATCCTCGATGTCTGCAAGGGCGTCGGCGCCAGCCGCCGCAAGCTGAACTACTGTTTTCAGGACGTGCTCGGCAGCAATCCGATCCACTATCTCCGAGCGGTGCGGCTCAACCGCGTCCGCCGCGAACTCAAGCAATGCAGCGATGAGCAGATCGGTGTGTACGATATCGCGGTGAAGTGGGGCTTCTGGCACTTCAGCCAGTTCTCGCTCGACTACAAGCGCCACTTTGCGGAATTGCCGTCCGAAACCCTGCGCCGAGCGCGAATGCTTCACTCCTAGCGCGCTGGCCCCGCGGGCGAACGCCGTGTCGTCGAACGCGCAGTCTCATATTCATCGCGCGTGCGGGCGACCAGCGTCGCTACGGGCTCGATTGCAGCAACACCAGAGACAGAGTGGCCTGCGCTCCAGACGTCGCGCCATCGCTTGACCCCGGACGTCGCCTGCCGGCCATAGAGCGCATCGGCGCGTTCTTTGGTCATGTCCGTCGGCAGATCTTTCGGATCAAGGCCCGCGGCGACAATCGAGGGAACCAGCGTATTGGTTTCCAGGCCTGTGAAAGCCCGTGACAGCAGGACATCGTCGAGTTCGGACGTGACGAGCATCTGCTTGTACTCGTCCACCGCCATGCTCTCCTCGGTGGCGATGAATTTGGTGCCCATATAGCTGAGATCGCAACCCAGCACTTCGGCGGCAAAAATCGCCCGCCCGTCGGACACGCCGCCAGCCAATACGATCGGCCCTTCATAGAAAGAGCGAACCGCGCGGACAAAGGAAAAACCATTGACCCAGCCGGTCTGCCCGCCGGCACCCGCGGTCAGTAAGACGAGCCCATCGACTCCCGCTGCAATGGCTTTCTTCGCATGCCGGATCGAGGCGACATCGGCAAAGACCATACAGCCTGCCTCATGCAGCGGTGCGACGACGGCGTCCGGCGGTCCGACGCTGGTGATCACCATCTCGCAGCCATGCCGGATCACCGTGGCAAGATCATCCTGCAAGCTCTCGCGGCGGATGATGAGATTCGGACAAAACGGCGCGTCGTCCGGCCCGAGCGCACCGAGAATGCGCGCTATCCAGCTATCGAGTTCATCGTCGGTTCGGCAATTGGCTGTTGGAAACGAACCGATCACGCCGGCCTTGCACGCCGCAATAACGAGATCCGAACCCGACACGCGAAACATCGGCGCCGCGACCAAAGGCACCGACAGGCGCGGCCGAATGGTTTCGGCAAAGCGCGCCGCACTCGCTTTGCCGCTAAGATCGTTGATTGCGTAGCGGTCGTCCGAAGACAGCTGCATTTGTTTCCATCTCTCTCATTTTTCGGGAGGATAGCCGGAATTCCCTGGCGACCGCTATAAGCCGGACGGAATGTCCGGCATGACGCGGCTACTGCCCGGCATGGTGTTCGCCAATGATCATTTCAGGCTGATGGCGGATAACAGCTATCGGCTCAACCGGCGCATACTCAACACGCTGATCGACGTGGGGATCGCGATGTTCCACGAGCCTGCCTGATCACGCATCCGATTTCTTAACCGATTGATCACCATAATCGGCCAAGCTGCGCCATTGCGCGGCATGCCGCCGCGCGCGCTTGGACCGGATACGGCATGTTCCAGATGTTCCTGCGGGCTCGTGCCCAGAACTATCTTCGCAGCCTTGTCGGCGAGCGTGAGTTCAGGGCGCGTTCGGCTGAACGCGATGCCGAAACTGATCGCGAGCGGCTGGATTACGTCCTTTCGGCCCTCGATAGCGCACTCAGCAATGCCGAAGCCGAGCAGGCCGGCCTCACCCGCCGCGTCGACGATGTGCTGGCGCGCGCGGCTGTAACCTTCGGCAATGGGGACGATGAGTATCTGACCCGGGAGAAGCTCGACAGCGATCACCTAGACCTGTTCGAGACCGAAATTTCAAACGGCCAGCGCCGGTTGCGCGACCTTGCTGTCAGCATCTCGCACTTCAAGTTCCTGAAGACCGCCATGCTGTCGCGGTTTCCGGATTACAGAGGCCCCGCGTCGCGGGCGTCATCGTAACGGCAGATGCCTATTCGCTTCGGGCGGAATCCTTGGCATCGCTCCAACGCCGCTTGAAGCCCGCCGCATCCGGCGAACTGCCATCGCGATTGCGCCGCCGCTCACCGCTGAATGTCCGCATGTGGTCGTTCACAAATGACATCAGTTCGTTGCGGAAACGCTCAGCCGAGAATTTCTCGGCCTGCATCCGGCAGTCAGCACGAGAAAATGAGCTTTCATTCGCTACAAAGGCACGGACGCATTCCGCAATCGCCTTCGGCTCGTTGGAATCGAAAAACATGCCGGTGCGCAATTCCGGAGAGGCAGAGACCGTCTCGCGCGCGCCGCCGCGGCCGAACGCCAGAACCGGCGCACCTTCGGATTCCGCTTCGACAACGATGATCCCGAAGTCTTCCTCGGCGGCAAAGACGAAGGCACGCGCCGTCGCCATCAATTCGCGCAGCTTCTCATCACTGACGAAGCCGACGAATGTCACGTTCGGGCCGGCGATTGCCTTCAACCGCTCCGCATCCGGGCCGTCGCCTGCAACGATCAGCTTCTGATCCGGCAGTTCGGCAAAGGCCTGGATCACGGCTTCGATCTTCTTGTAGGGCACCAGACGACTTGCCGCGAGGAAGTGGTCCCCCGTGGGCAGATCGGGCGGCAGCTTCGACATGGTCACCGGCGGATAGATGACCTTGGCGTCGCGGCCATAGACCTTCTTGATCCGCTTGGCGACGAAATTGGAGTTCGCCAGCATGGCGTCCGGACCGTGGGCCGTGCGCACGTCCCAGATCCGGATGCGGTGCAGCAGCGCCCGCGCCAACGCGCTCTTGATGCCAGCGGTGTAACCGCTTTCATTCAGATAAGCGTGCTGCAGATCCCACGCATAACGCATCGGCGAATGTACATAGGACACGTGAAGCTGGTTCGGTCCGGTGATCACGCCCTTGGCCACCGCATAACTGCTGGAAATAACCAGGTCGTAGCCCGACAAATCGAACTGCTCGATCGCGATCGGCATGAGTGGCAAATATGACCGATGACGTTTGCGGATGAACGGCATCTTCTGCAGGAAGCTGGTGCGCGCCTTCTTGAAGCCGATTTTGGCGCGATCTTCCGGCGTCAGCACATCGAACAGCGTGAACACATCCGCTTCCGGATAGCACTGCAATATCTCGCGCAGCACCTGCTCGGCACCGCCCAGCGTGTAGAGCCAATCGTGGACGACAGCGACGCGCATAGGACCTCAACGGCGGAAACGGCGAATGTGGGCTGACCTGAAAATAGACCAATGCGCCCCTTCTACAATCCACTCCTACAACTTGCGTTAATTCGATTGCGAACTGTCGGTAAAAATTAAATCAATTCAGATGTGTTCTGATAACCTCTGGGGAAAATGCTACCCGGTTCGCGGACGCGGACGGCACCATATCCATCCAGAGCAGACGAGCGCGCATTCTGGCGCACCATCCGCGCCGTTCAGCATAACGAGAGTTTTTGCGCATGATGACGTTACGCCAGGTTGAAGTGATCCGCGCCGTCATGGTGACGGGCACCATTGGCGGCGCTGCCAAACTCCTGAATGTGTCCGCGCCAGGCATCAGCCGCCTGGTCAAATACACCGAGAAGTCGCTCGGCATCCGCTTCTTCCAGCGCCAGAACGGACGCTACTTCCCGACCCCTGAAGCGCAGAATATTTTCGAGCAGATCAACGGTGTTTACAAGAAAGTCGACGATCTCACCGAGATCATCTCGAAGATCGGCCACGGAACACTGTCGGAATTGCGCATCGGATCGGTTCCCAGTATCTCGCAGGTGATGGTGCCACGTGCCATCGAGCAGGTGCGGCGGCGTTATCCCGGTCTGCGGATCGACATCAACATTCTCAAGCTTGAGGAGGCGATCGACTATCTGCTGCTCGGTCGCGGCGACTGCGTCGCCATGAGCTATCGGCTCGAACATCCCGGGCTCGACTTCATGCCGCTGGCATCCGGCGAATTGTTCTGCATCGTGCCGGAGGGACACGAACTCGCAGGTCGCAAGCAGGTGTCGGCCAAGGAGATCATCCGGTATCCCCTCATCGGCATCGACCCCAACGACCCCTACGGTCGGATCATGGCCGAGATCTTCGCCCGCAATAAACTCAAATACGACATCACCATTCGAGCGAGATTTGGCACCACGGTCTGTGCCCTGGTGAAGGCAGGATTGGGCATCGCGGTCATCGACCAGTTCACGGTGGCCCATGGCGGCTATCCCGGCGTCGAGGTGATCCGCATCGTCGAACCCACCCGGTTCGATACCTACATCGCCGTGAAACGCGGCGCGCCGCTGTCACTGCATATCGAGCATTTTATCGACTGCCTGCGCACCGAGATGCGCGCAGTCGGCTCTCACAAAATTGCCGCTGCAAAGCCGGCCTCGCGCGTCCGTAAAAAATAACATCATGTTATGTTTGTTGTATAACAGGGTAATTGTGTTAGATCGCCCCCGCGCTATCTTCTGTCCCGTTTCTGATGATGATTGACAGTATTGGCCATCCGTTCATGACCTCTTCGACGCCCCATACCCCGGCGACGGGCCAGCGCTTCCTTACTGGCCTGCTCGGCGCGCCGATCGCGCATTCTGCGTCACCGGCGATGCACGAGCGGGCCGCCGAGGCCATGGGCGCCCGCTGTCACTATCAGCTGATCGAAATCGCCGGTGCCGACCGCGGCGATTTGCGCGCCGTTCTGGACGGCGTCCGTCGCCTCGGTTTTGCCGGCATAAACGTGACCTTCCCCTATAAGGAAGCCGTGGTCGATCTGCTCGACGAGCTCTCGCTCGGGGCCAAGGCCATCGGCGCCGTCAACGCGGTCGTGGTCCGCGACGGCAGGCTGACTGGCCACAACACCGACACCACAGGCTTTGCCCGCGCAGCCAGACAACTGGTCGCCAGTTCCAACCACGGCCCGGTCGCGGTCATCGGCACCGGTGGCGTCGGCAAGGCCATCGCCTTTGCATTGGCCGATCTCGGCGTTTCGGAGATCCGGATTTTCGATACGGACACGGCCAAGGCCCAGCATCTCGTTTCCCTGCTCCACAACCGGCAAAGCATCCGCGTGGCGGACAGCGTCGATGACGCGGTTCGCGGCGCAGTCGGCATCGTCAATGGCACACCCATCGGCATGTTGCCCAACCGCGGCACGCCAGTGCCCGATGCGCTGCTGCATGCGGAAGCGTGGGTTGCGGATGCCGTGTATTCCCCGCTGTGGACGCCGCTGCTCAACGCGGCCAAGGCCAAAGGCGCGCCGGTCATGACCGGCCGCGATCTGGCGATCTACCAGGCCGCCGATGCCTTTGAGTTGTTTACAGGATTTGCGCCTTCACCGACTGAAATGGGAATTGCTTTCGACGCCGTCATGGTCAAAAGGTACCCGACACCAAACGCAGCCTGAATGAAGCGGCCGCTCATAAGGCCGCGCCCACAAACACAACAATAGCAACAGGAGGATTCCATGAAGCCAGTGTTTTTGGCGAGCGCCCTGCTCGCGACTGTATTGACCGGTGCTGCCATCGCGCAGTCCGGAGCCCCTATTAAACTCGCCAATGTCGCCGAATTGTCCGGCGGCGGCGCCACCGTCGGCACCAACTGGAAGAACGGCATCGATCTCGCGATCGAAGAAATCAATTCCAAGGGCGGTGTACTCGGCCGCAAGCTGGAAGTGACCCACGCAGACTCGCAGTCCAACCCCGGTGTCGCCCGCGCACAGGTTCAGAAGGCACTCGACGCCGAGCCTTATGTGCTGCTCGGGCCCGGCTATTCCGGTTCGGTGAAGGTCACCGCGCCGCTCGCCGCCGAAGCCGGCATCGCGCAGATCATGGGCGGCGAAGCCGCTGAACTCACGACAGCCGGTAACAAGTTTCTGTTCCGCACCTCGTTCGGCCAGCAGTCGTCGATGCCCAAGGTCGCCAAATACATCAACGACGAATTGAAGGCGAAGTCGGTCGCCATCGTTTGGGTTAACAATGACTTCGGCAAGGGCGGGCGCGATTCCATCAGCAAGGAATTCGCCAAATACAATATCAAGGTCGCGGCCGATCTCTCCACCGAAGCCGGCCAGGCCGACTTCGCGGCCGATGTCAGCAAGATCAAGTCGGCAGCGCCGGATGCAGTCTTCGTTTACGTCAACGAAGAAGAGAGCGCGCGCATACTCAAGGAGTTGAAACGCCAGGGCATCAATGTGCCGCTGGTCGGCGAAACCACGCTGGTCGGACAGAAGGTCGTCGAACTCGCCGGCGACGCGGCCAATGGCGCGCGCGGCCATGTCGGCCTCACCACCGACGCGCCGGTCGAACTGATCAAGGCGTTCCGCGACAAGTTCGTGAAGAAGTACAACTACGTCCCAGACCATAACGGCCTCAAGGGCTGGCTCGCGATCTACATGATCAAGGCCACCACCGAGAAGATGGGCAAGGTCGATTCCAAGGGCTTCGCCGATGCCCTGCACGGCTTCACAATCACCGCCGCCAAGGAGCCGGGCATCCTGATGGACGCGACCTTCGACGCCAATGGCGACATCGATAGACAGGGTTTCCTCGTCGAGATCGTCGAGGGCAAGCAGGTCGTCAAGCAGGTGCTGCCAAAGCTCGGCAACTGAGGCCTCGCGTACTTAAGCTCTCCCCGCTTGCGGGGAGAGGTCGGAGCCGAGCGGAAGCGAGGCTTCGGGTGAGGGGGAGCGAGTGTTTTACTTGCAAGAACCCCTCACCCCAGCCCTCTCCCCGCAAGCGGGGCGAGGGAGCGCGCGGCCGGTGCTTTAGCTGCCGGCCATTTGGAGAACCACATGTCCAACCTTCTCGATCTCCTCATCGCAGGTCTTGCCACCGGGGCGATCTACGCCATCGTCGCCGTCGGCTTCACGCTGCTGTGGCAGACCTCGCAGACCATCAATTTCGCACAGGGCGAATTCGTCATGTTACCGGCCTTCCTGATGCTGGCGGTGATGCATGCTGGCGCACCGTTCTGGCTGGCGATCCTGATCGGCATTGCGCTATCGCTGCTGCTGCTCGGGCTTGGCTTCAAGATGCTGCTGGTCGATCCGATGCTACGCCACGGCGTGCTGCCGCTGGCAATTGCGACCATGGCGCTGGCCATCGGCATCAAGGAAGCCGCCAAGCAATTCTGGAGCGCAGAGGCCTCGCCCTTTCCCTCGATCATTCCGGGCGGCGATATCACGATTTTCGGCCGCGTCGTCGCCCTGCAGAGCATTGGCGTGCTGGTGCTGGCGATCCTCGCCGTGCTCGGCCTGACAACGCTGCTGAACCGCACCTCGATCGGTCACCAGATGCAGGCTGCCGCGCAGAATCCGACCGTCGCGCGCATCATCGGCGTGCCCGTTGAACGCATGATCCTGCTGACCTTCCTCATCAACGCGTTTCTGGTCGCGCTGGCCTCGCTGCTCATCACGCCGATCTATCTCGCCAAGTTTTCCAACGGCGAAGTGCTCGGCCAGGCCGCATTCATCGCCGCCATAGTCGGCGGTTTCAATCAGGTCCGCGGCGCCATTGCCGGCGGCCTGTTGATCGGCGTCGTCGACAATCTGTCAGCCGCCTATGTCTCCACCCAGTATCGCGCCGCCGTGCCATTGGTTCTGCTGATCGCGATCATTCTGTTTCGGCCGCAGGGCATGCTCGGCCGCCCCGAGGAGCGCACCGTATGACCGCGGCCAAGTGTCTCAAGATCGGCTTGGGCATCGTTGTCATTGCCGCGCTGATCATCGTTCCGATGAACTTCAACCGCTACGGCCTGTTCATCCTGAGCCAGTGGGCCGTGATGACCATCGCCGCCATGGGGCTCAATCTGACGCTGGGCTATGCAGGGCAGGTCTCGCTGGCGCAGGGCGCCTTTGTCGGCATCGGCGCTTATACTGCTGCGATCATGACCTCCAGCGGCATGCCGCTGATCGGCGCGCTCGGCATCGCCATCGTGCTGTGTTTCGCCATTGGCTGGATCCTCGGTTATCCCGCCCTGCGCGTACAGCATCACTATCTGGCTTTCGTCACCCTCGCCTTTTCGACGCTCGCCTTTCTCGTGTTTCGGAACGAGGACTGGCTGACCAAGGGCATCTACGGCATCAGCAATATCCCTCGCCCGGAGATTTTCGGCTATCCGACGCGGCGGCCGTTGCCGTTCTATTATGTCTGTCTGGGATCGCTCGGGCTCGTCTCACTGGCCGTCTGGTGGCTGATCCGTTCGCCTTGGGGCCGCGCTTTCATTGCGCTGCGCGAAAATCCCGTTCGTGCGCTCTCGCTCGGCATCGACACACGGCGCTATACGCTGATGGCCTTTGCGATCGGCTCCGCGCTCGGCGGTGTTGCCGGCACGCTCTATGCGCCGCTGACCCAATATGTCGATCCCGTGCCGTTCCACCTGTCGCTGTCTCTCGATCTCCTGATGATGGTGATCGTTGGCGGCTCCGGTTTCTTCTTCGGGCCCTTCCTCGGCGCGATGATCGCCGTGCTGCTGCCTGAATGGCTGCGCTTCACGCAGGGCTACTATCTGATGCTCTATGCCATCGCGGTGATCCTACTGCTGATCTACTCGCCGACCGGGATTCTCGGCATCCTCGATCGTTACATCTCCGAACGCCGCACCAAGGCAGCCTCAGCATTGCGCGCGGTCGCCAAAGCGAAACTGGAAACGGCGCCATGACCGCGGTTCTCGAAGTCAGCAATATCCGCAAGAGCTTTGGCGGCATCACCGCCGTGAACGGCGTCTCGTTCGATGTCCAGGAAGGGGAAATCCTCGGCCTGATCGGCCCGAACGGCTGCGGCAAGTCCACTTTGTTCAACTGCATCCTCGGCCAGCTCACGCCAAGCGCCGGCGAAGTGAAGGTCGACGGCAAGGTGGTCACCGGCATGCGGCCGTCAGAGCTGAACGGCCTCGGTGTCAGCCGCACGTTTCAATTGCTGCAGGTATTCCCGAAGCTGTCGGTGCGCGAAAACCTGATCCTCGCCGGCCAGGAGCACCAGGGCAACATGTTCTCGCGCCTGCTCGGCCCATCCGATGCCGGACTGACCGAGGCGGCCAACCAGATGATCGGCTTCTTCAAGCTCGACCATCTCGCCGATGAGCCCGCGGGCGGCCTCTCTTATGGCCAGCAGAAACTGCTCGATGCCGCGATGGCCTTCATGGGCGGACCGCGCCTCGTACTGCTCGACGAGCCTGCCGGCGGCGTCAACCTGACCATGCTCGCGGATCTCAAGGACCGCCTCGCGGCGATCAACCGGGAGAAGCGCGCCACTTTCGTTGTCATCGAGCACAACATGGAATTCGTGATGTCGCTCTGCACACGCGTGATGGTGATGGCCGAAGGCAAGGTTCTTGCGGTGGGGCGACCGGACGAAATCCGCGCCAATCCCGCCGTGATCGAAGCCTATCTGGGACATTGAGGATAGTGCCATGAGCGATGCAATCCTGGACGTTCAGAAACTTGTCGGCGGCTACGGCAAGATGACGATCTTGAATGGCACCACCTTCTCGGTGCCGGCGGGGTCGATCACCACCGTCATCGGGCCAAACGGCGCCGGCAAGTCCACGGTGTTCAAGGCGATCTTCGGTCTGCTGAAGCTGCGCGAAGGCAAAGTCGTATTCAAGGGCAAGGACGTTACCGGTCTCAGCCAGCGCGCACTGCTGACGGCAGGCATCTGCTATGTCCCGCAAGGCCGCAACATCTTCCCGGAACTCACGGTCCGTCACAATATCGAACTTGGTGCCGTCGCCGCCGGCCGCGACATCACCGATCTGCCGGCCCGTATCGAGGCCGCTCTCGACAAATTCCCCGTGCTCCGCACCAAGGCCAAGCAACAGGCGTCAACCTTGTCCGGCGGCGAGCAGAAGCAGCTCGAAATCGCCCGCGGCCTGCTGCTCAATCCGCAGCTGGTGCTGATCGATGAACCTTCCATCGGGCTGTCGCCGCTGATGGTGCTGCAGACCTTCAATATCCTGAAAGAGCTGCGCGACCGCGGCGTCTCGATCCTGATGATCGAGCAAAATGCGCGCTCGGCGCTGGAGATTTCCGACTTCGGCATCGTGCTCGAACTCGGCCAGACCCGCTTGATGGACAAGGCCGACCGTGTGCTCAACGATCCGCGCATCGGACAATTGTTCCTCGGCGGCGCCATGACGGAGACCGCGGCATGAACAAGCTCTCGATCGCTACCGTCTCGCTATCAGGCGCACTGGATGAGAAACTCCGCGCCATCGCTGCTGCCGGCTTCGACGAGGTCGAGATCTTTGAAGCGGACCTTCTGTCCTTCAATGGAAGCCCGCGGGATGTCGGCCAGATGTGCCGCGACCTCGGCCTGACCATCTGCGCCTTCCAGCCGTTCCGCGACTTCGAGGGCATGCCGGAGCCGCAGCGTAGCCGCAACTTCGCGCGTGCGGCGCGCAAGTTCGACCTGATGAAAGAGTTGCAGACGGACTTGATGCTGATCTGCAGCAACATCTCGCCGGTCTCGTTCGGCGGTATCGACCGCGCAGCAGCGGATTTTCGAGAGCTCGGGGACCTCGCCGCGAAGCACGGCATGCGTGTCGGCTTCGAAGCGCTCGCATGGGGCGCTCATGTCAACGACTATCGCGATGCCTGGGAGATCGTGCGCCGCGCCAATCACCCGTCGATCGGCGTCATCCTCGACAGCTTCCATGCGCTGGCCCCGGCATTTCCCGTCAGTGCCATTGCATCCATCCCGGCGGACAAGATCTTTCTGGTGCAGCTCGCCGACGCGCCGAAGCTGGGCCTCGATGTCCTGTCCTGGAGCCGGCATTTCCGCTGCTTCCCCGGTCAGGGCGACCTGCCTGTGGCCAAGTTCATGGAAGCCGTGCAAGCCACCGGCTATAGCGGCGCGTGGTCCCTTGAGATTTTCAACGACCAGTTCCGCGCAGGCTCCGCCGTTCGCACAGCCACCGACGGATTGCGCTCACTGATCCTGTTGCAGCATCAACTGGCAAAGACACCCGCCGATGCCCTGCAGCCAAAGACATCCACCCGCGGCGTCGGCTTCATCGAATTCGCCGTCAATGAGACCAAGGCGACAGACCTTGCGACGCTGGTCAGCCAACTTGGCTTTCACAAGACTGGCGCCCATCGCAGCAAGGACGTCGAACGCTGGTCGCAAGGCGCCATCGAACTCGTGATCAATTCCGAGCCGGACGGTTTCGCGCATTCGCATTACGTGACGCATGGCCCCGGCGTGTGCGCCATCGCACTTGACGTCGGCAATACCAAGCAGGCCATGGCGCGCGCGGAAGCCTTGCAGGCGCGGACGTTCTATCAGCCGGTCGGACCGGGCGAACTGGAAATCCCGGCGATCCACGGCGTCGGCGGAAGTCTTCTCTATTTCCTGGAAGCGGCCGGCAAGAACTGGGACGTAGATTTCGAGCCACTGCAGAGCAATGCCGGTACAGACCATCTCTCCGTCGTCGATCACATCTCGCAATCGATGCCCTATGACGAGATGCTGTCATGGCTGTTGTTCTACACCGGCATTCTCGACCTGCAGCGCCTGCCGCAGATGGAAATTCCGGACCCGGTCGGCCTCGTGCAAAGCCAGGCGCTGATATCAGCCAATCAGTCGCTGCGCATCATCCTGAACGGATCATCCGCAACGCGCACGCTGTCGAACCGCTTCATCTCGGAGTTCTTCGGTTCCGGCGTGCAACATATCGCGTTCTTGTGCGACAATATCTTTTCTGCTGTGGCCGATATGCGCAAACGCGGCGCCAAATTCCTGCGCATTCCCGACAATTATTACGATGACGTGGAAGCCAAATATGGGCTCGATGCCGAGCTGATGGCTGCGCTACGCGACAACCAGATCCTGTATGATCGCGAAGGCGACGGCGAATTCTTCCAGATCTACACGCCGAGCTTCGATGAGCGCTTCTTCTTCGAGATTGTCGAGCGCCGCAACTATCAGGGATTTGGTGCGGCTAACGCCGGTATCCGTCTCGCAGCTCAAACGCGTGACGCGCGGCCTGTGTCCGTGCCGCGCGCCTGACGAACTCGTTAAGGCTTACTTCGGCCGAACGCTTTGATCGCCACCGGGACTGCCGGGCGGGGGAATCACCGGCGTATTGCTACTATCTGAATTCGGCGCGCGTGCCCGCATCGCGGGATCGACATTGCTCGGCGGGCACAGAACGCCATCTGATTTCGCGAGTTTATCGCCCAACGGCTCCGGGCTCTGGCCGGTCGTCGTACCGCTCGGAGCAATCGTCCCCTGCGGGGTCGTTTGTGTGGGTGCACAATTGGCATTTGCGCGCTCGGCCGATGGCGGCGCGGTCTGTGCGGGAGGCGTGGCAGGGGTCGGCGGCGCCTGCGCGAAGGCGGCGCTGGAACCGGCGATGACTAGACCTGCGATGACAAGCGACTGTTTGATCTGCATCCGGAGCCAACCGCGGGCGCGAACGGAGGTTCCGGTCCCGCGCTCCACAGTCAGGATTTAATGTAGCGGATCAGCGAAAAATGCCCCATCGGCGGCATCGGCCGCCGCTCGGCCAGTGTGATCCCGCCATGGACCGTTGCCCAGTCCACCAGCCGCTTCCACGGAAATTCCGGTCGCCAGCCGAGTCGGCGCGCCAGTGGCGCAAAGGCCAGTTCGAAAATCTTGCGCGGACCGCTTTCGGCGCCGATGTGATTGACGAGAATGAGCTCGCCGCCTGGTTTCAACACGCGGATGAAATCGTCCAGCGTCGCTTCCGGATCGGGTACGGCGGTGATGACATATTGCGCCACCACAGCATCGAAATGATTGTCGGGGAATGCGAGATTCTTCGCATCCATGACCGCCAGCGTTTCGACATTGGTGAGGTTGTGGGTGCGGACGCGCTCATGCGCCTTGCGCAGCATCGGCTCGGAAATATCGACGCCGCAAATCTTCGTGGTGCGGGCGTAATCGACCAGCGACAGACCCGTGCCGACGCCGACATCGAGGATGCGGCCGCCGATGCGATCGGCCTCGATAATCGTCGATTGCCGACCGCTATCGAACACCTTGCCAAAAACGAGATCGTAAATCGGCGCCCAGCGCCCGTAAGCCTTCGCGACCCCCGCGCGGTCGATATCGCCAGCCATGCCCCTACCCTGAACTCTTACACACGCATTGCTGCGACAGCGGGGACATTAGCATCGCGGGGGGGTGTGCTGACAGGGCTTTTCGCCGCAGCGCTCTTGATGAAGCCGCCGCCGAGCACGCGGGCCTGACCGTCCGGCGCGTCGTAGAACACACAGGCCTGACCGGGCGACACGCCCTCCTCGCCGCCGACCAGTTCGATCTCGTAGCCGCCATTCATAGCACGCAACCAGGCTGGCTGTGGTCCACGGGTCGAGCGCACCTTGACGAACAGCTCGAGGCCATTGCCAACAGCGCTATCGAGCGTCCCGCCGCCGATCCAGTTGACGTCGCGCAGCACAATGCGGTGCATCCGCAAGGCCTCGCGCGGGCCGACCACCACGCGCCGGGTGACGGCGTCGAGTTTGATCACATAGAGCGGCGCGCTCGCTGCAATACCGAGGCCGCGGCGCTGACCGATAGTGAAATGGATAATGCCGTCGTGGCGGCCGATGACATGGCCATCCATATCGACGATCTCGCCGGGTTCAAGCGCATTCGGCTTCAGACGCTCGATCACGTCGGTGTAGCGGCCGGACGGCACGAAGCAAATGTCCTGGCTGTCCTGCTTGTCGGCGACCGACAGATCGAACTGCCGGGCCAATTCGCGGGTCTGCGGCTTGCTCATGTCACCGAGCGGAAAGCGGAGATAATCGAGCTGTTCCTGCGTGGTGGCGAACAGGAAATAGCTCTGGTCGCGATCCGCATCGGCAGCACAGACCATGGCGCGCGAGCCGTTAGCAAGGCGGCGCGAGGCCACATAATGACCGGTCGCCAGCGCCTGCGCGCCGAGATCGCGCGCGGTCGCCAGCAGATCGCGGAACTTGACCGAACGATTGCATTCGATGCACGGCACCGGCGTTTCGCCGGAAGCATAGCTCGCGGCAAAATTGTCGATGACGGACTCGCGGAACCTGCTTTCGTAATCCAGCACGTAATGCGGGATCCCGATCCGCTCGGCCACGTCGCGGGCATCATGGATGTCACGGCCGGCGCAGCAGGCGCCCTTGCGATGGGCGGCGGCGCCGTGATCGTAGAGTTGCAGCGTAATACCGACGACGTCGTAGCCCTGCGACTTCAACAGCGCAGCCGTCGCCGAGGAGTCGACGCCGCCGGACATGGCGACCACGACCCTGGTGTCCTGCGGACGGCCTTCGAGATCGAGACTGTTGAGCATGGTTTCGGTCACTGATGCGACCGCGCTGGCTGCAAACCGTCGCGATCAGGAAAACGGAGCCAAATCCCGGAACTTAAGGTCGGTCCGACAATGGGTTGGGATATGGCACTTTAATATAGGCCGCCTTGCGCTCAATCAATCACGGCGCCTCGCCGGAAACGGCAATTCTTGCCGCCGGGCAGAAAAGATAATGCCGCGACGGTCCTCACGGAGGTTCCACCCGAATTACAACATACTGATTTATATAGATATTTTTATAAAACGAGAGGTGGCCCGGTCCTTGCTGAAAGGAGGATAGAACTCTTCTGGAAAGGCCGCCCGTGGTTAGCGTCACGTCCGATATCGTCTCAAACGTCTCGTTTCAGAACGCACGATCGAATTCATCCCGCGACGATCAGCGGTCGGACGCCGACAGCTTCGGCTCGCTGGTCGACAGCAACACCGTTGCCAGCACCAATAGCGACCGCGCCGCGGCCGCCCAGCCTGATCTGCCAGCACCCGCACGGCGCGACGACACCCGCTCCTCAAGCAATGACCGCACACGGCAGGCCGACGATCGCGCCGACGACGCGGCCGCCAATGCACGCGACCGCGACACCCACGCAGCCGATGCCGCGCAGGACTCCCGCAAGGCGAAGAAGAGCGACCCGAGCGACACGAAGGCCGATTCCAAGGCCGACGCGAAGACGGGCGACAAGACCGACACCAAGGACGCCTCGTCCAAGGATACCGACAAGACCGCAACGACCGACGCGGACGCAACGGCCTCAACCGAGAAGCCCGTCGCGGTCGCCGCCGTCGCCGTCGCGATCCCCGTGCCTGCGGCCACGACCGATGTTGCAGTAGCTCCGACAGCGCCCGAAACCACCGGCGTTGCACAGCCTCTCGCCATCGCTGCAGCCGTTTTGAAAGCCCAGACGGCAGTGACCGAAGCCGCAACGGTTGACGCCGAAGCGGCGCCTGCATCGACGGCCCCGGAAGCCGAAGCGAATTTCGCGGCACTTATCGCATCCGCGACACCCGCGGGCGGCAAAGCCGGCGCGAAGAAGACCAGCGCAGCCGATGCCACAGCGGCATCAACGGCTGAGGTCAAATCAGAAGACAAGACGAAGGCGGCCACGACGACGTCCACGCAGCCAGTCGACGCTGCCGCAGCGGCAACAGTCGGCAAGGACGCCAAGCCGGGCGACAAACTCGTCGATGGCGCAGCAACTGACGCGACCACTGTTGCACCGGAAGCTGCAAAGCCTGCGGCTAGCGCTGCCCACGAGCGTCGCACCGAACACACCGCTCAGGCTGCAGTACCGGATGTGACTGCGCCGACCACCAATAGCTTGCAGCAGCAGCCGTTGCAGACCGCAACGACGCCGATTGCAGCTGCGACCCCGCAATTGACCGCCACGGTCGCGACCAATGCGCCAGTGCCTTTGAATGGCGTCGCCGTCGAGATCGCGCAGAACGCCAAATCGGGCAAGAGCAGCTTCGACATCCGGCTCGACCCTGCTGAGCTTGGCCGTATCGATGTCCGCCTCGAAGTCGACAAGCATGGCAATGTCACCTCGCATCTCACCGTCGAGAAGCCGGAAACCCTGACCATGTTGCGCCAGGATGCACCGCAACTGCAGCGCGCACTCGAACAGGCTGGTCTCAAGACCAACGACAGCGGACTACAATTCAGCCTGCGCGATCAGTCGGAAGGCCAGCAACAGAACAGTGGCGAGAATTCGGGTCGCAACGCCCAGCGCCTTGTGATCCACGAAGACGAGTCCGTGCCTGCGATCGCTGCGGGCCGCGGTTATGGCCGCATGCTGGGATCCAGCAGCGGCGTCGACATCAGTATTTGAGGAGCGAACCATGGCAGTTGACGCAACGACTCCAAGCCCTGTCGTATCCGGCACTACGCCGGTATCGAACTCGAGCAGCAGCTCCGGCTCGACGACCACCGGCATTGCCGATAATTTCCAGACGTTCCTGACGCTGCTGACGACGCAGCTGCAGAACCAGAACCCGCTCGATCCACTCGATACCAATCAGTTCACGCAGCAACTCGTGCAGTTCGCAGGCGTCGAACAGCAGCTCAAGTCGAACGATCAGTTGAAAGCCCTGGTCGATCTCGGCAAAGCTACGGAAGCGACGCAGGCGCTCATCTATGTCGGCAACAACGTCGCTGTCGATGGCAGCACGGCGCAATTCAAGACGTCGGCGACATGGAATCTGCTCGCCGACAAGGACTCGACAGCCACCGTCAACATTACGAATTCCGCTGGTAACGTTGTCTACACCGGCAAGTATACGTTGAAGTCCGGCAACGGCACTTTCGTATGGGATGGCAAAGGCAATGATGGCGTTCAGTATCCCGAAGGGGCCTATACGCTGACTGCAACGGGCAAGGACGACAACGGCCGCGATGTCGCCATCTCCACGGAAGTCCAGGGCGTTGTGGATTCCGTCGATCTGTCAGCGAGCCCCGCTCTGCTCTCGATCAACGGCGCCAACTATACCGTCGACAAAATCAAGCGCGTGGTGCGTCCGACGACTCCGACGACGCCAACCACACCGACAACCTAACGCTGCGCCGCATCATCTCCTCGGGACGATTATTTCGAACCAAATCCAGTTCTATTCGCATTGGAGTTGTAGGCTTAGGCAAATTTTAAGTCGCTGGGCGTAGGTTGTTGAAGTGAGTTCAGTGGTTGAGAGTTTGTGAGTACGCCATGACAGAACCCCATCGCCCGAGGGTCAAATACGTCATCGGGCCTGACGGCAGTCCGTTAACAATTGCGGATCTGCCCGCGCCCGGAACCAAACGGTGGGTCATCCGCCGCAAAGCCGAAGTTGTCGCCGCCGTCCGCGGTGGCCTTCTGTCTCTTGAGGAAGCCTGCAGCCGCTATACGCTGACAGTCGACGAATTCCTCTCCTGGCAGTTCTCGATCGACCAGCACGGTCTGGCAGGACTGCGGACCACCCGCATCCAGCAGTATCGTCAGTAAACGAATCGTTAATATCTCCAATTCGATGAAAACCGGCTCCCTCATGGGAAGCCGGTTTTCGTCATTTGGCCATATTTTTGCCACCCGTTAACCGCCGTTAACCATATCGAAACCATACCCCGGCAAAATTTGCCCAGTCGGTCTTTGAGGCCGAATCTCAGGGGCTGGTTCGTGCAGAGTCTTCTAAGTTTCCTTAAAGGTCTCGGCGCGGCGCGCCTGATGGCGATGGTTGCGGTGACGGCCGCGCTCATCGGCTTCTTTGCTTTCGTCATCATGCGGGTCAGCACACCGCAGATGACCACCCTTTTCACGGATCTGAGCGTCGAGGACTCCTCGGCGATCATCAAGGACCTGGAACGTCAGGCCATCCCTTATGAGCTGAAGAACGACGGTGCCGCCATCATGGTGCCGAAGGACAAGGTAACTCGCCTGCGCATGAAACTGGCCGAAGGCGGCCTGCCCAAGGGTGGCGGCGTCGGCTACGAGATCTTCGACAAGTCCGACGCTCTCGGCACAACAAGTTTTGTCCAAAATATCAATCACTTGCGCGCTCTCGAAGGTGAATTGGCGCGAACCATCCGGGCGATCGACCGGGTACAGTTCGCCCGCGTTCACCTCGTCCTGCCGGAACGCCCCCTGTTCTCCCGCGAAGCTCCCGAGCCTTCGGCCTCGATCGTCGTCCGCGTCCGCGGCGCCCTCGACCCGCAGCAGGTCCGGGCGATCCGCCATGTCGTCGCCTCGGCCGTCAACGGCCTGAAGCCGGCCCGGGTTTCGATCGTCGACGAAGCGGGACAGCTGCTCGCCGACGGCGCCGCTGACGCGACCATGGAAGGCGCCACCGGCGACGAACGCCGCGCCGGCTTCGAAAAGCGGATGCGGAGCCAGGTCGAAGCGATCGTTTCCTCGGTGGTGGGCGCAGGCCGGGCCCGGGTCCAGCTCACAGCCGACTTCGACTACAACAAGGTCACGCAGACCTCCGACAAATTCGACCCGGAAGGCCGGGTCTTGCGCTCCAGCCAGAGCCGCGAAGAATCCTCCGCCGTCGGCGAGCGGGATGGCCAAGTCACCGTCAACAACGAACTGCCAGGCAATCAGGCGGCCGGCAACACGGGGACGGCGAAGGATCAAAGCAAGAAGTCGGAAGAAACCAACAACTACGAAATCTCCCGCATCACCAAGACCGAAGTGACCGAAGCAGGCCGTGTCAATCGCATCTCGGTCGCGGTACTGGTCGACGGCAGCTACAGCAAGAACGAGAAGGGCGAGCAGGTCTACGCCCAACGCCCCAAGGAAGAACTCGATCGCATCGCAGCGCTGGTCCGTTCGGCCATTGGCTTCGACCAGAAGCGCGGCGATCAGGTCGAGGTCGTCAACCTGAAATTCGCCGAGGGCCCAACTGTCGTTCCGACGCCGGAGCCGACCGGTCTGCTCGGTATGATGCAATTCACCAAGGATGACGTGATGCACGTCATCGAACTCGCGGTCATGATGCTGCTCGGTCTGGTCGTGATGTTCATGGTCATCCGCCCGCTCGTCCGCCGCGTCCTCGCCTCTGAGCCCGTGCCGGCGCTCCCTGCAGCCAACGCTCTCGTTCTTCCCGACGGTGTCGCCCTCAGCGCTGACGGACAGACCGTCATTCCCGCCAGCGGCCCCAACATGATCGACGTCGCCACCATCCAGGGTCAGGTCCACGCGCAATCCGTGCATCGCGTGGGCGAACTGGCTGATCGTAACCCCAATGAAACCGCAGCCATTGTTCGCGCATGGCTGCAGGAACCGGCGTGATCTGAATGGCATCCGTTCCGCAAACCACCGGCGACAACAGCAGCGACATCGCCAGCGTCGTCGCTTCGCTCGCACAGCGCCAGGGCGGCCGTGCGCCCGCGAAGCCGCTCAGCGGCCCGAAGCGTGCAGCCATCCTGATGCTGGCGCTGGGCGAACAGTATGGCGGCAAGGTGTGGGCGCAGCTCGACGACGACGAAGTGCGTGAGCTTTCACTTCACATGTCGTCGCTCGGAACCATCGAGCCGGAGACGGTCGAAGATCTGCTGCTCGAATTCGTATCGCGGATGTCCGCCTCCGGCGCCCTGATGGGCACTTTCGATGCCACCGAGCGTCTGCTGACCCAGTATCTGCCGTCCGAGCGCGTCAGCGGTATCATGGAAGAAATCCGCGGCCCCGCCGGCCGCAACATGTGGGAAAAACTCTCAAACGTGCAGGAAGAGGTTCTCGCGAACTACCTGAAGAACGAATATCCGCAGACCGTCGCTGTGGTGCTGTCGAAGCTGAAGCCGGAGCATGCGGCACGCGTGCTCGGCATCCTGCCCGAGGATCTTGCGCTCGACGTCATCAACCGCATGCTCAAGATGGAAGCGGTGCAGAAGGAAGTCATCGAGCGCGTCGAACAGACGCTGCGCGTCGAATTCATGTCGAACCTCTCGCAGACCCGTCGCCGCGACGCGCACGAAGTCATGGCGGAAATCTTCAACAATTTCGACCGCCAGACCGAGACGCGCTTCATCACCTCGCTGGAAGAAGACAATCGCGAGGCGGCCGAGCGCATCAAGGCGCTGATGTTTACCTTCGACGACCTGATCAAGCTGGATGCCGGCTCCGCACAGACCCTGATGCGCAGCATCGACAAGGACAAGCTGGGTATCGCACTGAAGAGCGCCAACGAGGAAGTGCGCGCCTTCTTCATGGGCAACATGTCGTCCCGCGCCGCCAAGATGCTGACCGACGATATGGCCGCGCTCGGCCCGGTCCGTCTGCGCGATGTCGACGAGGCACAGGCACTACTGGTGAATTTGGCCAAGGATCTCGCCGCCAAGGGCGAAATCGTGCTGACCAAGAACCGCGCCGACGACGAGCTGGTGTATTGATGGCCGCCCCCGCAAAATTTCTGTTCGATATGGACTTCGCAGCGCCCGACAAGACGCGTGCGCCCGCGATCACGCCCGCCGAGATCGCGGAGAAGGTTGCCAACGCCGAAGCCCAGGCCTATCGCGCCGGATTCGATGCGGCCCAGCGCGAAGCCAAGGCTGAAAGCGACCGTCGCGCCGCATTGGCGCTGGAACAGATCGGTGTTGCGATCTCCTCGATCTCGTCGCGCTTCGGGGCCATCGAAGAAAAGATGGAAACCGAAGCTGTCGATGTCGCGGTGTCGGTGGCACGCAAACTCTGCAGTGAATTGATCGCCGTTGAGCCGCTCACCGAAGTCATGGCCCTGGTCCACGACTGTTTCAAGAATCTGGTGTCGACGCCGCATCTCGTGGTGCGCATCAACGACCAGCTCTATGACGAAGCACGCGAACGCATCGAGAAACAGGCCAAACAAAGCGGCTTCGCCGGTCGCCTCGTTATCCTCGCCGAGCCGGATATCGAGAACGGCGACTGCAAAATCGAATGGGCGGATGGCGGCGTCGTGCTCGAACGCTCAACCATCGACGCCAAGATCAACGAACTCGTCGGACGCTACATGGCGTCGCGCAATCAGGCCTGACAGGGCTGTGAGGACTAGAATATGAGCGATCCACAGGTGCCGCTTCCCGATCTCAATGCCACCGATCCCGGCGCAATGGGGGACGTGGGCTATGCTGACGAAGAACAGGTCACGCGTATTGCCGCCGATCTCGAAGCGGTTTTCGACGTTCCAGTCCAGGTCTCGGCCGTGCTCGGCCGCTCCAAGATGGGTGTGGGCGAATTGCTGAAGCTCGGGCCCGGCACCGTGCTCGAACTCGATCGCCGCGTTGGCGAAGCGATCGACATCTACGTGAACAACCGCCTGGTGGCGCGCGGCGAAGTCGTTCTCGTCGAAGAAAAGCTCGGCGTCACCATGACTGAAATCATCAAGGCTGAACGCAGCTAATTCGGGATAAACGGCGCCTCAAGGGCGCGACCAGGATATAACAGGAGATCACCATGCGGCTTCTCATCGTTGGTACCCTCAAGGGCCAACTCACCACCGCCACCAAGATCGCCATGGATAACGGCGCCTCCGTGGTTCATGCCGAAGGCCATGATCAGGCGATGGGCGTGTTGCGCGGCGGCAAGGGCGCAGACCTCCTGCTGGTGGATGTCGCCCTCGACATCCGCGACCTCGTGATGCGGTTGGAAGCCGAACACATCCATGTGCCGATCGTCGCCTGCGGCATCACCACCGATGCCCGCGCTGCGGTCGCCGCGATCCACGCCGGCGCCAAAGAATACATCCCGCTGCCGCCGGATCCAGAACTGATCGCCGCCGTTCTGGCCGCCGTCGCCAATGACAGCCGCGACCTGATCTATCGCGACGAGATGATGGGCAAGGTGGTCAAGCTGGCGCAGCAGATCGCCGGCTCCGATGCGTCGGTGATGATCACGGGCGAATCCGGCACCGGCAAGGAAGTGCTGGCGCGCTACGTCCACACCCGCTCCAACCGCGCCAAGAAGCCGTTCATCAGCATCAACTGCGCTGCAATCCCCGAGCATCTCCTGGAGTCCGAACTGTTCGGCCACGAGAAGGGCGCCTTCACCGGCGCGATCGCACGCCGCATCGGCAAATTCGAGGAAGCCACCGGCGGCACGCTCTTGCTCGACGAAATCTCGGAAATGGACGTGCGGCTGCAGTCGAAGCTGCTGCGCGCCATTCAGGAGCGCGTCATCGACCGCGTCGGCGGCACCAAGCCGGTGCCGGTGGACATTCGCATCATCGCAACCTCGAACCGCAACCTGTCCGACGCCGTACGCGAAGGCACGTTCCGCGAAGATCTGCTGTTCCGCCTCAACGTCGTGAACCTGAAGATCCCGCCGCTGCGCGATCGCCCGGCCGACATTCTCGAACTGGCGCAACATTTCGCCAAGAAATATGCCGACGCCAATGGCGTGCCGGTGCGTCCTATCTCCGCCGAGGCGCGGCGCGTACTCACCGCCAATCGCTGGCAGGGCAACGTCCGTGAACTCGAAAACACGATCCACCGTTCGGTGCTGATGGCCAACGGCGACGAGATCGGCGCGGATGCCATCCTGACCCCGGATGGCGATCGTCTCGATCTCGCCAAGACCCCGCCGGCCGTGGCGCATGCAACCATGGCGGCAGAAACCGTGACCCGCGCACTGGTCGGCCGTACCGTAGCCGATGTCGAGCGCGATCTGATCCTGGAGACGCTGAAGCATTGCCTCGGCAACCGCACCCATGCGGCCAACATTCTTGGCATCTCGATCCGCACGCTGCGCAACAAGCTCAACGAATATGCCGATGGCGGGTTGCCGATCACACCGGCCGGAGCAGGCGCCGGCGACTATCGTGCGGCCATGGGCGCGATGTAATTACGCGAAGAACGACAACGACGCGCCCTGCGAATAGCTCGGCGCGTCCTGCTTGCGAAAAATCTTGATCGGATCGCCCGGCGTCAGCTCCTGCCGGGTGAACATCGCATAGGCGTAGAGCGCGAGATAACCGATCGAAATCGCGCCGATCACATAGACGATCCCAATGCCGATCCGCTTCATGCGACCGCACCCCGCCGCACGAGATGGCGGAGCCACAGCCAGATCATCGGGACGACCACGAGTTCGCCGATCAGACTGATCAGGAGTCCCACGGTCGGAAAGCCATGACTGAGCACGGCCAGTAGACGCGCGGCAGCGCCGAACACGAGAATGAAGGTTACGATCGAAATCCGCTCAAAGCGTTTTTCGATCTGCGGGATCGCCGACCAGTAGATCAGCCCGACCGCCACCAGCACGCCTTTGATGAAGCGCACATAGCCTTCCATCGTCACGCCGAGCCTGACGCCCGAGAGGCTGGTGCCGAACAGCACGCCGGTCAGGCCGAACAGGATGGCCACGAGGCCGACAATCGCCAGCGCGATCTGAAGCAGTCTGCGTTCCAAAATGGGCTCCCTGGGCTCAAGCAGCCTAATAACTGCGTCATGGAACGACAATGAGCAACCGGCCACGTCAACTTGGGGGTCTCCGGCTTGCGTCAGACGCCTGAATGGTTAGCTTTCCCCGCTGAGTCGCGGCAAAATGGCTGCGCACCGCTTTCCAGAGACGCAATGCCGACCTTTACCCCGCATCAGGATGCCGCGCTGAAAGCCGTTGACGACTGGCTGAAGGCGAAGCCAGGCCGCAACGGCACACCGCAGGTGTTCCGGCTGTTCGGCTTTGCCGGCACCGGCAAGACGACATTGGCGCGGCACGTCGCCGACAATGTGGACGGCGAGGTGAAATTCGCAGCCTTTACCGGCAAGGCGGCGCTGGTGATGCGCAACAAGGGCTGCGACGGCGCGTCCACGATTCACTCGCTGATCTATCGCGCTCGTGAGAGCGGCGAGGAACAGCCGAATTTCGAATTGTGGGACGATGCGCCAGCCTCGAAGGCCAAGCTGATCGTGATCGACGAATGTTCGATGGTGGACGCGGAGCTTGGCCGCGACCTGCTGTCATTCGATTGCCCTCTGCTGGTGCTCGGCGATCCCGCGCAGTTGCCGCCGATCCAGGGTGGCGGCTTCTTCACCGAGACCGAGCCCGACGTGATGCTGACCGAAGTGCATCGTCAGGCCGAACACGATCCGATCGTGCGCATGTCGATGGATGTCCGCGAGGGGCGGTCGTTGCAGCCCGGACAATATGGCCTCAGTGAAATCGTGTCGCGCAAGGCGCTCGATCCGGACCGCGTGATGGCCGCCGATCAGGTGCTGGTCGGCCGCAACAACACGCGACGCGCCTACAATATGCGTGTGCGACAGAAACTTGGCATCGAGGACCTGCTGCCGGTAGCCAATGACAAGCTGGTCTGCCTGCGCAACAATCGCAAGAAGGTGCTGTTCAACGGCGGTCTGTGGCGTGTGAAAGCGCGCGCTGCCTCGAAGTCGCAGATCATCACCATGCGGATTTCGCCGGATGAGGATTTTGGCGGCAAGGTCACCAAGGTCTCCGTGCGCGCAGACTGTTTCTCGGGCGGTGTTGAGACGTTGCCATGGGAGCAGCGCAAGCCTTACGATGAATTCGACTATGGCTACGTGCTGACCGTGCACAAAAGCCAGGGCTCGCAATGGGACGATGTCGTCCTGTTCGACGAGAGCTTTGCATTTCAGGAGAGCCGCGCCCGCTGGCTCTACACGGGCATCACCCGCGCCGCGAAGCGCTTAAGCATCGTGGTTTAACGCGCGTATTTTGCAATCAACCGCATGCGCTGATCTGACGCGTCTCGGCTCACTAGGCCTCGTGGAACAAGATGCCCGCCCGAACGTTTGGGCCACTTACGCATAATAAGGAGCTCGATATGCATCCTGCAAAAATCCTGACGATGGCCACGATGATCGGTGCGAGTGCGCTGGCGTTTTCGGCGCCGGCAACATCAGCGCCACTGCTTAGTCAGCCCAGCCTCGCCAGTGCCGTACCGTCGGCTACCGAGAACGTGCAGTATTATCGCCGCTACGGTTATGGCCCACGCTACGGCTACGGTCCTGGCTACTATCGCCGCGGACCCAGCGCTGGCGCCGTCGTCGGCGGCCTCGCAGCTGGCGCCATCATCGGCGGCGCGATTGCGGCCAGCCAGGCCAACGCGGCAGCCCAGCAGAATGCAGCCTATTGCGCGCAGCGCTATCGCTCCTACGATCCGGCGTCAGGCACTTATCTGAACAACGACGGCAATCGCTATCCCTGCCCATAAGCGGTTAGCGCCATAGTCAATCAGAAAGCCGCGGGACGCATGTTCCGCGGCTTTTTCCTGCCATCCAGATCCTCACGAACTCGTGTCCGGTATCGCGTAACAAGCGAGATCCTTCTCCGTATCTCCGATACGCCGCCCGGAAATGCCGATTGCGAACCGCGGGCTCCGGTCTAGACTGCCGATATCCGGCCATCGATCATCCAAGAGGACCTGCTATGCGCCGCTCCCTGTTCAGCCGCCTCTCGCTCTGCGCCTTTGCCGGCGCATTGGCGATTTCGACCGCCCTCGTGGCCCCCACTTTTGCCGCCGAAGAGGCTGTCATCATTCCCGCACCCGCGGCGGATACGCCGGCCGCGACCGGCATTCAGACTGCGGTGATTGCGGGTGGGTGCTTCTGGGGCGTCCAGGGCGTATTCCAGCACACGGCAGGCGTCGTTAACGCTGTGTCCGGCTATGCCGGCGGCTCCAAGAGCTCGGCCAATTACACCGCGGTCAGCACCGGCTCGACCGGGCACGCCGAAGCGGTTGAGATCAAATACGATCCGCAAAAGATCAGCTACGGCAAGATCCTGCAGATCTATTTCTCGGTGGCGCATGACCCGACCCAGCTGAATCGCCAGGGCCCGGATTCGGGAACGCAATATCGGTCGGAAATTTTCGCGACGACGCCGGAGCAGAAGAAAGTGGCGGAAGCCTATATCGCCCAGCTCAACGCTGCGAAGGTCTACAAGAAGCCGATCGTCACCAAGCTCGGCATGCTCGAAGCCTTCTATCCAGCGGAGGCTTATCATCAGGACTACCTGACGCTGCACCCGAACCAGCCCTATATTGCCTATAACGATATTCCGAAGGTCGAGAACCTGAAGAAGATCTTTGCCCAGAACTATATCGAGAAGCCGACGCTGGTGAGCGCGTCGAAGGTCACAAACTGACCTGAGCGCTCGCAGCCACGGCCAATCGGGAAGGAGAAGGAATGACCGATACCAAGACCACATCCGGCAAGGTCGAAAAGAGCGAAGCCGAATGGCGCCGCGAACTGACCCCGATGCAGTATGCGGTACTGCGCGAAAAGGCGACGGAGCGTCCGTTCACCGGCGAATACGAGCATGACCATACGCCGGGCACCTTCGTCTGCGCCGGCTGTGGCCAGACACTGTTCGAGTCCGACGCCAAGTTCGATTCCGGCTGCGGCTGGCCGAGCTTCACGCAGCCCTCACGAGAAAGTCATATCGACGAAGAACGCGATGTGACCCACGGCATGATCCGCACGGAAGTGCTGTGCTCCAAGTGCAATGGTCATCTCGGACATGTGTTCGACGACGGCCCCGGACCCACGGGATTGCGCTATTGCATCAACTCCGCGGCCTTGAAACTTCAGCCTAAATAAATACGTATCCAGTATCGAACTGTTTCAGTGCCCCGTGCGACTCATCGAAGTCTCGCGGGGCATTTCTGTCCAATACTTGTCCGTAAGCGGCTTCGCCCATTGCCTGTTACTTGAACATGCCTCAGCGGCATGCACGTTCGCGAAGAAGAATAAGAAAGTACCAAGATGTCTACCCGTTCAAACCGTTTGTTGCTCGGCATTGCCCTTGCGGGTCTCATTCTCGAAAGCTTGGCGTCCCACCCCGCACTGGCGACCGACAAGGTGTCGCTGTTCAAGGTGATCACGGCCAAGGACGAGATCATCATCGGCATTAACGATGACCAGCTCTCCACTTTCGAAGCCAAGAACGCTGGCGGCGTCGCCAAGCATCTGGTCCAGAAGGGTACGCTGACGGCCTGGCAGTACGCCGTGCGCAAGGCTGAGGCCGGGGCGCTGGAGCAGGCGCCTTTGCGGCAGGTGGGGCTTATGTCGACTGAGGCACTGCGGGTCGAGCCCTATACCACCCCCCTGAAAATCGTGCCGCTGCCGGACGTGACCGGACAATAGGCAAATATTGCGCCGCGCGCGCCGCTGCCCATGCCTTAAGCGCGCGCTAAGCTCTTTAAATCACAAAGTTATTACGGCAATACCGTCTGCGCACGGCGATTCATCATGCTGTATCGCAGGTGTCGCAATCGGCCAAAACGTGCTTATATTGGGGTCTGTCCTGAAATGATGTTCCGCGCGCCGCCGGATCGGCTGCATTGCGAATGAAGCGTCGTTTCGTTGCGTATTCAGATGAGGTCCCCGACCATGGCAGCTTTCAGCTACAACACCGCAGCCGAACTCTTCCCCGCCGCGATCCGCAAGAAAAAGCGCGCCGGTTTCGCCTATCGTCGTTTCGATACGGCCGCCGCCGCCGTCCAATTCGCGATCGAGGAGCTGCCGGCTGACTCGCTGAACGGCGCCTATCTGCAGGTCGAGGAAGCGCGTTTCGACCAGAGCGGCATTCGCTCGCTCTATGAGAGCCAGGACTTCCCGCTCGAGCGCCGCGTGCGCGCCGAAGAGCCTGCGACCGACGACGCCGACGCTGCTTGAGCTTTACGAATTGAGACGATCGCAGCCCGGACTCTGAACTAGAGTCTGGGCTGTTTTTCGAGCCACTTGCGCAGCATTCTGACGTTGCGGACATTGGCCCGGAACATCACGTCGAACGCATCGCCGATAAACGGCACGATGCCGACGGCACCGTCCACCGCAACATTGCCCAGCATCCGCGCCGTGAGATGCCACGGCGCACCGAGCGCCCGTGCCTCGCGCACCACCCATAGCGAGATCGCCGTGGTGATGATGTCGCCCACGATCGGAATCAAGCCGATCAGACCATCGATGCCGTAGCGGATCTTGGTGCCCGGTACGATGAAGGCGACGTCGAGCAGTTTCGCCAGCGCATCCAGCCGCGCCAGCCGTTGCTCGCGCGTGAGATTGGCAAACGGATTGGCGCCCGCTCCGAAGTCGAACCGAAAGCTCTGCACGTCCGGCCGAAGTTGCTCGGGCCGAACCTCAAAACCATCCTGATCGATGATCGGACCATGCGCGGACGCCGGTTTGCGCGGGCGGCCGGCGTCGTAAGTGGTTGATTGACCTGTGCTCATCATGGCCATGACATGGGGGACAGGCGCCAACTCTGCAAGCGGCATCGCGTCACGCCTCATCGGGCGATCCACCGCGATCCCCATATTTGCCGCGCAGAAATTCTCCAACCACCGGTTGAATTGCAGGGAGCCCGCTATATTCTGCCCGCGCCGGGAACGGGTGGGGATGAGCGATGCGACGACCCTTGGGTGACGTGTGCCTCGATATTGCAAGCTTCGCCCGGGAGCGGAAGCACGAATTTCTCTCCTACATCCTGCGGCTCGCGGCAGCAGAGGCCTACCAGACCACGGCCGAGGACGACGCGTTCGAGATGCCGATGCCGCGCCGGCTCGCCGCCCGTGAACTGATCGCCGGTTTCTGGGACTGGGACATCAGCAACGACCGCAACTATCTTGATGCCGGGGCTGCCCGCTTCTTCAATGTCGATCCCGAAACGGCCGCGCGCGGTCTGCCGAACATGGCCTATCTCGCGGCGGTCCATCCCGATGACGTTGACCGGGTGCACGCGGCGGTCGCGGCCGCGATGCGATCCGGCGGCATCTTTGAGTGCGAGTGTCGTCTGATCAAGAACGACCGGATCAGCTGGGTTCTCGCGCGCGGCAGTTGCACGCTGGACGGACATGGCCGCCCCGTCCGCCTGCCCGGCGCGATCATCGACATCACCCACGACAAGACGATGAACTGAGGCGATCAGGCCAGCTTGCGGGCGCGGTCGATGGCTTCATCCATGTTGAGAGCCGGCACCATCGACGGCGCTTCGAGATCGCAGAGGGCGAAGCGGTTCTTGCCGTCGTGCTTGGCGGCATAGAGCGCCTGGTCCGCGGCCGCGATCAGTCGCTCCGGATACTGCCCGACCTGCGGGTGCCACTGCGCCACGCCGATGGACGCCGCAATCGGAATCTCGCCGGGCGCACAGCCCGCGGCGTCGATGCGGCACACATCCAGAATGCGGCGCGCGATGTTTGCCGCTTCGTGCAGCGTCGTCGCCGGCAGGATGATGCTGAACTCGTCGCCGCCGGAACGCGCCAGCAGATCGCCGGGGCGGAGCTTGCTCTGGGTCATCAGCGTGAAGTGACGCAGGCAATCGTCGCCGGCGGCATGGCCGTGGCCGTCATTGATTTCCTTGAAGCCGTCGAGATCGATCGCCAGCAGCGCGAACGGCTTTTGCGTGCGGCGCGCCAGCGCGCATTCCTCGGTGAGGCGCTGCACCAGGTGACGGCGATTGGCGACGCCGGTGAGATCGTCGACCAGTGCGAGTTCGGCGACTTCGCCGCGCAGGCGGTCGATGGCCATCAGGAGGAATCCGAAATTCCACGACATCGCCAGGAACACCAGCACCAGCACCATCATGGCCTGGAGATTGTTGAAATCGGCAAAGGTCATATTGCCGCCGATATTCGCCAGCGCCGCGGCCGAGCGCACGGCATGCGCAGCAACGAGCGTGATGGCGAGCCAGCCGGCGAGACGGGCGCCGGCATTGCCGCCGCCATCCTTGCGCGACAACAACAGCGGCACGGTCATGACAACGGTGACCGACTGTCCGGCGGAATAGATCAGCACGCGCATCGTCATGTTGTCGTGCCACAGCGTGAACAGCAGCAGGCCGGCCAGGCTGGCGGCGATGATGACGGCTTGCGCGCGCCAGCCCGCCGGGCGGCCGTAAAACTGATTCATGCCGATGGCGGCGAGGCTGGTGGCCAGCAGCAGCAGGCCGTTGCCCAGCAGGATGGCGATCAGCGGATCGACGCCGACGCCGCGCAGCACCGAGATGCTGTTGCCGAGCGCCGCGGCGAACGCGGCGGCGGTCCAGTAACGCGCGGCGTGCAGGTTGGGATAGCTGGTGGCCACATAGGCCCAGACCACGCCGAGGGCCAAAAAGTTGACGGTGAACACCGTGAACAGCGTGCCGACGTTCAACATCGGCGGCATCCGCCACGTTGTGCGTCGCGCTTCTGCGCGCTGCTGTCGATCCCCGCCATCACTCTCACCACTCGTTCCCAGCGGGTGGTAAAATGCGTCGGCGACGCTTAACGGAATCTGACTGGCCGCGGATAATCCCCAGTGTGGTTTTGAAAGAGTGAAAGGGAATGAGTTAATCCGACTTTCACCATCGGGGTTCCCAAAGTTCGCCCGGCGGCCGCGCGGCTTAACAAAAGTTTAAAACCGCGCGCCCCCTCGCCTCACCTACCGTCCCGTAATCTATCGGCCAGCCGCGAGACGATCGGCGAAATAGCCGATGGTCTTGCGATAGATCGTGGCCCTGTTCCATTCGCGCATCGCCTCGAAATTCGCCGTGCCCTCGCCGTAAGGCTGGCCGCCCTTGAAGCCTGCAGTCTTGAGCAGGTTCGCGGTCGAGGCCAGCACGTCCGGCACCGAGTGGCGCAGATCGACATGGCCGTTGCCGTCGAAATCGACGCCGTATTTGATGTAGCTCGACGGCAGGAATTGCGTCTGGCCGAGCTCGCCGGCATAGGCGCCGATCAGGTCGCGCTGCGGCAGGTCGCCGCGCTGCAGGATCTTCAGCGCCGCGATCAGCTCGCCCTGAAACAGCTCGGTGCGGCGGCAGTCATGCGCCATGGTGGAGAGCGTGCGGATCACCGGCATCTTGCCGATATCGCCCTTGCCGAAATCCGACTCGAGACCCCAGATCGCCACCACGATTTCAGGCGGCACGCCGAAGCGTTGCTCGATGCGCGACAGCAGCGAGGCGTGACGCTGCATCATCTGCAGGCCCATGGAGATGCGGCCCTGGCCGACGCGGGTCGAGACATATTGCTCGAAACTCTTGTTGAAGGTGCCGCGCTGGCGGCGATCGAACGACAGCACCGCGGGGTCCTGCGTCACGCCGGCAAAGGCCTGCGAGATCACGCCCTGCGACACGCCGGCGGCGGCCGCCTCCTGCGACATGGCCGCGATGAAACCCTGGAAGTCGCCGCCGCATTTGGCGGCCTGCGAGGATGTGGCCGTCAGCGCAACCGAGACGAAGGACACAGCGGCAATGGCAATGGCGGTGATACGATTGGTCATGAAAAACCTGTTGGGTTGGCGATACCGGAGTGTGGCATGACCGATGTGTCCGAACAACGGCGCGCCTTGTTCTCGTCATTCCGGGGCGCGCGCGACGCCGAAGGCGGCAAGCGTGAACCCGGAATCCCGACATGGCCTAGCGCTATCTGAGCCTCCCATGTCGGGATTCCGGGCTCGCGTCCGGCAAGCGCCGGCCGCGCCCCGGAATGACGTGCGTGGGATCTTCAGACATGCGTCATCACCCCTGTTGTTTGCGGCGCGGGGGCGCCGTCGTCTGTCGCATTCCCACCCTCCTGAGAGAGGGCGTGCGGAACGCCGGGTGCCCGT
This sequence comes from Tardiphaga sp. 20_F10_N6_6, assembly GCF_052076045.1. Classification (NCBI taxonomy): domain Bacteria; kingdom Pseudomonadati; phylum Pseudomonadota; class Alphaproteobacteria; order Hyphomicrobiales; family Nitrobacteraceae; genus Tardiphaga; species Tardiphaga sp. 20_F10_N6_6. The sequence goes on along the minus strand of NZ_CP197239.1, from coordinate 5,270,215 downwards.
TGCACCCTTGGGCCTGATGCGATGCGGTCTTCCGCAATCTATAGAGTGCATCAGGACTTTCGGAGGCGCTGGGCGAAGTGCCCGGCGTTCCGCCTGCGGTGTTTTTTCGGTTGCCTGCACATCTGCCTTGGCGAACGGCCCCATCACCAAAATTAGTGTCCCAGGGCGGAGGGACAGGGTAGCCTCAAGCACTTAAGCCGGACGCGTTTCGATTTGGTCGTCCGTCACACTGTCCAGGGGTCTGTCCATCCGAAGGTCGGCCGTCTCCTTGCCAGTGGCAGTGCTGGCGCAGATCCGTCCTGCCCGAAGACAGACGTTCCCCCATGAACCGCGTGACGCCGCATCTCCGGCGTCCACCGCATCCCACCCCGCGAACGTGACGATCGCGATCGCCCCTCTCGGTGGGGCAGGACAAAGGGGATAATAATCCTTATTCCTGAAACGTCAAGAACAAACCATGAACATTTGGTCGCAGGCCGGGCGGCGCGTCCCGCCGGTAACCACTGCCCGCTTTTGCCCACAGATGCATGCACGCTTTGCGCGCTAAGGCTTTGACTTCGCCTGCGCCATCCCCCACTTAACCGCCATGGCCAAGAAACCCGGTACCAATCCCAAAGGCGAATTCGCCTTCTTCAACGTCTTCTATGAAGACGGCTCGCAGCGCTCCAACCGCCGCGTCCCCTCCGAATTGCTGGGCGGCCTCGACGGCGACGAGCCGGCCAAAGCCGCCATCGCCGAGCAGGACCGCGAGATCGCCGAAAAGTCCGGCCGTCCGGCGCTGGAAATCAAGAGCGTCGAGCGCGTGGGCGCGAAGAAGAAGTAGTAGCAAGCTTCGCAAAATCAGCATCTGAATTTGAAATGGCCGGGCTTGTCCCGGCCGTTTGCTGTCGAGCGCGAACTCTACGCGGCCGCAGCGGTCAACTATCGTCTACCGTGATTGCCTCGGCTGGTTCAATGAAGAAGGCCATCGGAACACCCGACAAGTGCCTCTCAGAGCTCGACATCAGGAGCAACCTGTTGACCGTATTGTCCTGCATGCCGCCTGGAGGAGCGACGCACGAGATGCGCCCTTCCTTCAAGGGCACGCCCGACTTTTTGAATCCGGCCTGCGCCGCGGCATGCGCTTTGGCGAACCGGCTGGCAAACTGCGCCTCTCGATTGGGCTTCGCCCCGCGCTCTTCCAGATTGGAAAGGTACTTGAAGAGGTCCCGGAGCAAATCCGGGTAGCCTGCGCCGCTCTTGCTCAGGGCCGCGGCGACCACGTCCGTCGCGTTCTGCGGGAACGCGAACTTCGAGCGCTCGATATCAGTCACTAGCGGGGCAAGACCGGGAGTCGCGGCCTTGTAGCGCTTCCGGATAGCGCCCTGGACCTCGCTCCAGCGAAGGGGACTATCCGTGACAATGCACGAACCCGTTGCCTGGGCTAAATACATAGTCATCTCGAAATTCGGTGCGAGCTTGAACATACTCATCTGCCCGCCGCCTTTTCCGCCTTCCAACGAGCCCTCCTGGAGGACGGCTAGAGGATCATCCTCCCGCATCCACACACTGGCACGCATCGTGGCCTCAACCTCTTCCTCACTGAGGTTTGGCTTGAACTTGTGGAGCTGCCTGCGCATCGCGTCCGGCGGCATCAGCATGATACCGCGCCGGCTATCCTCTTCCATCGTCTCTCGTAGGCGGGGGTCGTACTTCGGGTCCACCCGCGAAGCTCGAGCCCGTGCCATGCCCATCATCTGCTCGCGAAGATGAAAGTCGAAGTCGCAAGGGTCCGGTACGAGGTTGATCAAGCCGAGGTCGACGAGCGGCATGACATTCAGAAAGAACATGATCGTCTTCAAGAACTCCTGCCGATAGGACTTCGGATTGCCGGTCGGGCTCATCTCCTTCTTCATGATTCCGGGGTGGACGAACGGATGCGCCACTATCAGCTCACCGAAGTACAGCGGAGCAGCGAGTGCGAAGTCTGTGATCGACGACGGATGGATAGACCCCGTGTAGACGGCGCGAGCTTCGCCGTCGGGTTTGGGCAGCAGCGCGAGCAGATCAGTTTCGAGCGGCCACAGCCCTTCGTAGAGGTGGTAAATCTCGCCTATCTTCTCGTCGGTCAGCTCGCGGCGAATCTGCACCCAGTCCTTCCCGGACTCGAGTTCCAGCACGTTCACTATCGCGTGCTGGAGCATCAGGTTGCGCTCGCGGATGCTCTTCTCGTTCCAGGCTGGCCGCAGCGCCTCGGGCTTCGACTGGCAACACTCTTTAAACGACTTCCCCTGCCCGCATCCGCAGTAGTCGCCCGGCCGCAAAGGCTTCTCCGGCAGCTTCTTGATCAAGAACTCCCGGGGCTTCTCGGTCCTACCGAACTCGTCCTGGTAGTGGACGTCGCCGCTCTCGTACTTGACGAATATCTCGCCGCCGAACTCAAACAGGCCGAACTCGGGCGGCAGCAGCGTTTTCCGCAGTTCGCTCCACGGCTGTGTCACCGTCCGCTCCGGATACAGCCACTCTTTGCGCCCGCCGCCGATATAGCGACGCGCGCGCTTCTTGATCACGAAGTTGATTTGCGCGACTTCCTGCGCGGTGAGCTTTCGCCCGCGTATGAACGAGTCGATCTTGGTGATGGACTGCCGGTAGTTGCGCGCAAAGGTCCTCTTCTGGAGCGGATCGGTGTCCGGGTCCTTCGCGTATTCCAGGTTCGTGAGGATCAGGCAGTGGTCGCGGTCCATCGGGTAAATCGTCTGCGTCCCGCGCAGCGCAATTCCGGGATCAAGCGGGTAGGCGCACCCTCGGTCCGTGGGAGGGACCGCGTGGTTGTAGATCGTCACAGGATGGTCACTCGTGATGAACTTCACGTCGGAGTCTTCGGCAGAGACAATTTCGCGCACGCCGCCGACCCAGATCGTACAGTGCAGCATGCGGATGCCCTGCATCTCGAACATGAGCTCGTTCTGTGTGAGAGCCGGGTACTGGGCCTTCAGCCAATCCAAACCCTTCGGCGTGCGGATTTTCTGGATATCTAGAAAGTCGAAGAAGTCTTGGAAATGCTCGTGCCATTTGCGCATGTCCGTGCCGATGAACGCGCGCACGGCCTGCGAGCCCCGAGTGTCGACATCGCCGAAGAGGCCCCGCTCGATCTCGTCGTTGACGGACGTACCGAAGAAGGTCGAATACAAATCAGTCTGAAAGAACGCCCTTGAGGTCGGCGTGTTATTCCACGCGCCGTTCTGGGTGATCACGCGCCCGTCGGGGAGGGTTTTCTGGTCCGGAGTCATGTCAACATAGGCAATCGACTTCCGGCCGGCCTCGAAGAAGCCTTCCTGATACCATTGCGGGACGTAGTGGTTATCTCTCGTTATCGACATTTCCGCTGCTTCACCTGACATCCCGTACGCTGGCGCCCTCTCCTGACGTCTCCAACGGCGCGCAGCTTTGCTGCGCTGGGGGAGAGGTGACACTGCGGACGGAGCGTGCCCCTCACCCCGCCCCGCCCGCCATCTGCCTGTTCGTCATCACCTGCGCCGCGATGATGATCCACGGGATCACCAGCTCCGGCACGAGATAGGTGATCCACACGGCATGCGGTTCGGGCAGGCCACCGTCACCCTGAATAAGCGAAGATGACTTTACGAAGCGCAGGCGACACGATCAGCAATCGGCCGCCGGAGCCATAGCTATAGAAGTTTCCAGATGCGTTCTTAGCCTGATCGGCCATCGCGATGAAGCGCTGATCAAAATCCAGGCCAAAACCGTACCTGTTGAGAAACAAACTGATCGAGGGCGGCGTATGACCGTCGCCTTTCCATCCGAAAGCAGGCGCGACAGGCGTCGCGTACCACTCGAAATTCGGATCCAATTGCTGGCGCGCTTTCAGGGCATTGTCATTGTCGGTGAGGAACGACAGCCCCTTGCCGCCAATCGCCGCAGCGACATCAGCCGGCAGTTCGTAGACGAGGAGACCTGTCTCGTTCCCGCCGGGACCGAAGCCCCAACTCTCCTCCTTGACGTAGAGGACTTTCGACACTTGCAGATATGCGGGGACACGCTTCCTGTGATCCAGCACCACGACATGCCAGATCGCGTAGGTCGCTGAAAAGAACAGCACCGCAAACACCGCTACCCCGAGGCAACCAAAAAGACTTTCAAAGGCTTTCACGCCCCTCACGATGTTTGGTTCACGCTGCGTCGTCATGTTCGTACTGCCGGCAAAGATTAGCATGTGAAGTGTAATAGCAGCGTGTTACGTTGACTTTTGATAGGCATTTGGCGGATTACACTTTGCTAATCTGCATACGTTCTAGCTACCTACTTCGACTCGCACATCTGCCATTGGGCAACCGATACCCGGCGCCGCCGCGCGATCCGCAACCACCACGCCCACGCCGGACATAGTGTGTCCTCGTCGATGAGGACGGCGTGTATGTCGGCGCCGCCGGCTTAGGCAGGACAATGGGTTTGGCCACCGGAGGCTGACGCTTCAAAGGCCTTTGCACGAAACGATTGAAGCAATCGAGACGAGCATCTTCTTCCTTAAAGAATTTACAGTCCGTGACGACTTTTGCAGGGGGCGGCGCAAGTTTTGGCTGCGGCGGCACGATGCCGTCGTAGCAATCCAGCCGTTCCTTGGTCTGATCTTCGATATCAAGACAGATTCGTAGTCGTTCGATCAGCGGTAGCGACGGGGCCGATGTGCGGGGCTTCACTTGTACAAGTGGCTTGCCTCCGACCATCGGGGTGGAGACTTGAGCGCAAGCGATCGTCGGAGCCATTAAGATTAGCAAAGTGAGCAGTATCTTCATGTCGCGCCTCACCCCGCCCCGCCCGCCATCTGCCTGTTCGTCATCACCTGCGCTGCGATGATGATCCACGGGATCACCAGCTCCGGCATGAGATAGGTGATCCACAGCGCGTGCGGTTCGGGCAGGCCGACTTTCGCGATCGACAGCACGCGGCCGAGGCCGCCGACGAACACCGTCGCGGCCATCAGGACAACCAGCGTGTTGTGTTCGCGAATGGTCGATGCCGCCCACAGGCCCATGACGCCCGACATCAGATAGATGCCGCCCATGAAGCGATGCACATTGTCGAGCCGCGGCGCGGTCTCGGGCTGGCCGAGATACATCTGCAGCGCGCCGCCGAAGATGGCGATGGCGCCGACCAGAAACAGGCAGACCTGGGCAACGCGCTGGCTGAGCAGCATCGGCGCGAGTGACGTCATGGCAATGTCCTCGGGTAAAAATGTGCTTCAGGAAAATCGATCGGCAATGCGTGACGCTAGCGCGGGACGCTGCACAATCAAAGGGTGTGGCGGAGTTATCAACGTGGGCGACGGCGTGTGGCACGCGCCCCCTCTCCCGCTCCCGCGCACAGCGAGCTGTGCCAGGCGGGATGCGAACATTCTCCCGGTTCGAGACGGTGCGACCCGAAAGGTGGCGATTGAGGCTGCGTTGGTGACGGCCCCTCACCCGACCGGCTCCGCCGGTCGACCTCTCCCCGCATTGCGGGGAGAGGTTAAGAGCGCGCACGATAAAAAGGCGGACCTTGCGGTCCGCCTTTTTTATTCGGTCACCCCCTCGTCGCGGAGAAGTATCTCAGGCCCCTTGTCACGCCAGCCTGAGCGTGAGCTGCCGCTCGCGGCCGGCGTGGCGCTGGACGAAGTCGTCGAGCGACGAGGTGACGTCCTCGTAATTGCGGTCGGCGCGGCGGCGGATCTCGCGGGCGACGTCTTCCGACACGTCGTCGGCCCAGCGCTCGGCCGTGTTGAAGGCGATCACGCGCTGCGGATCGTTGTACTGGCCGGACATCAGATCGGCGATGACGGTTTCGAGATCGGTCGCCGCGACATCGGCCTCGCGCCAGGCGCAGCCGGCGCGGTCGAAACAATCCAGCACGAGATAGACGGTCTGCTCGCCGGCATCCGGCACCAGCGACGGGGTCCAGGCGCGCGTCATCCCGCCCTCCTGCCCTTGGTCACCCCTTTGGCCACCGGCCGCACCGCCTTCTTCGCCGGCGCGGGCTCTTTCTTGCCGGTGATCGGCAGCAGCATTTCCTTCTGGCCGGTGGCGCGCTTCGGCGGCTTCTTCGCCTTCGGCTTCGGCGCGGCGCCGCCGCCCTTGAGACTCTGCTGCAGGGCGGTCATCAGGTCGACCACATTGGTGCCGGGCCGCGCCTTGCCATGCGGCTTGAGGGCGACACCGCTGCGCTTCTGGTTGACGAGATCGACCAGCGCGGACTCGTAGCGATCCTCGAATTTGCCGGGCTCGAATTCCGCGGCCTTCTGCTCCACGATATGCCGCGCCAGATCGAGCATGTCCTTGGTGACCTTGACGTCCTGGATGTCGTCGAAATACTCCGCCTCGTCGCGCACCTCATAGGGATAGCGCAGCAGCGTGCCCATCAGCCCGTTCTTCAGCGGCTCCAGCGCGATGATGTGCTCGCGATTGGTGAGCACGAGCCGGCCGATGGCCACCTTGCCCATGTCGCGAATGGTCTCGCGGATCACCGCATAGGCGTCATGGCCGATCTTGCCGTCGGGCACGAGGTAATAGGGACGAATGGCGTAGCGCGGGTCGATATCGGCCTTCGGCACGAATTCGTCGATCTCGATGGTCCGGGTGGAGTCCAGCGCAATGTTGTCGAGTTCGTCTTTCGACACCTCGACATAGGTGTCGGTATCGACCTTGAAGCCCTTCATGATGTCGTCTGCCGCCACCTCCTCGCCGGTATCCGCATCGACCTTCAGATATTTGATGCGATGGCCGGTGTTGCGGTTGATCTGGTTGAAGCTGATCTTCTCGGAATCCGACGTGGCGGGATATAGCGCGACCGGACAGCTCACGAGGGACAGGCGCAAAAAGCCCTTCCAATTGGCACGCGGGGCCATGGCAATACTCCAACTCAGACGACGCGACACAATCCCGACTCAAGCGGGACCCGCCCGATTTGTTCCCGGCGCCGGAACCAGTTCGGCAGGCCGACCTTTGAGATCGACAGCACCGAGGCCGCCGACGCGCACCGCAGGCGCGCGCGCCCATCTCGATCAAGAGCCGACGAAGGAGCTGTCGGGCTCACCAAATCCAGGCCGCGACTACAGCGCCCGCGTAAAGAACGCGACGATGTCGCGATCGAAGCGCTCATGAAATGCAGCGCGGTCGAACCCCGGTCTGCTGGTGCAGATCACCGGCACGCGTGTTGCCAGTTGCGCGGAGCATGGCGTCAAAAAATCGTAGTGCCCGGCATTCGCCACGACATGCGCCTCGGGCGACGTCGGCAAAGCGAGGCGGACGGCCTCCGCATAATAGGGATGTGGCAGGACCTGGTCGTCCTCGGCCCGCCAAAGCTGGACCGGCTGACGGACCGCCGCCAGGCCCTTGCGACCGAAGGCAAAACCAAGGGCGGGCGCCGCGGAGACGACCGCCTTGATGCGCGGATCGTGGGCCCAGACGATAGCGGCATCCAGCGGAAGCGGGTGCCGTTCGACGATCTGGCAATCTTCGAAAGCGGGATGCGCCCTGCAGTGATCCCCGAGAGTCCGCAGGTCCGGCTCGCCACCGGCCACCGCGAGCACCGTGAATCCGCCGGCCGAGAAGCCGAACGCGCCGACGCGCGTCGCATCGATACGCCCATGGTCGCCCCATGCGTCCAGCATATAATCCGTGACCAGCTTGAATTGGCGCGGCCGTTCCCAGATCGCGGTGGGGTTGCCCGGGTCGCGCCAGCTATCGCCGTTATGCGTGAGGGCGGCGACGACGAAACCTGCATTGGCCAGGGCCATGGCGGTGTCGAGATGCCCGGCATAGGAGCCCCCGTGACCATGGGATAAGACCACCAGCGGCAGGCGGTCGCCTGCGAGTGCCGCATCGCGGGCAACCATCTGTTGATCGGACTCAATCGCCTGCAGCTTCGGCGCAGCGCCGGTGGGATACCAAACGCCGACCTCGATGGGTGGCCCTTGTGGATCGCTGATGCTGAAATGCTGGAAGCCGACCGCGGCGTCGGCCTGGCTGGCGGCGGCGATAGCGATGAATGCGACGAAAACCTGTGCGATGATGCTGCGCATGGAACCTCCTGCGGATCGGGATGACACGCGAGTTCTGCAAACGGCGCCGCCCTGCGCCAGCCGTTGTTCGCCAATGGGCGAACGGGTTCGCCGGTGGGCGAACCGCTGCGATGAGACGTCATGAGCAACGCCTGGCAACGTCATTTTCTGCGGGATTGGGCCGTCGACCTGGCGATCGCGACCGTCTGCGCCGTCTTCCTCGGCCTGATCGGACCATTCGGCAGCTATCTGAATGGACCGGCATGGCAGCGCGTGGCGTTTCAGCTTGCCTGCTTCTGGCCGGGAGTCCTGCTGTATGGCTCCCTGATCCGCGTGGTGCTGCGATTCCAGTTGAGGCCGTGGATGACGTGGACGGCGATCGTCCTCGGCGTCGCCATCCTGACCGTCCCATTTCAGATCTGGACCGCGTGGATCGGCGTATCGATATGGCCGTTCCTGAGAAGGCTGGGCCCGCTCGACTGGTATGTGCAAGGACTGATCACCGCCTTGCCTGTCGTGCTCGGCTTCACCCTGTTGCTTCAGGCGCGACGACACAAGCGGCACCAGGCCAAGGAAGCCGACGACGCGCCGCCAACTGCTTTCGGCCTGCTCGGTGCGCCGCCCTTCGCGGTGCTTTGCCTGCAGATGGAAGATCACTATGTCCGCGTCCACCATGTCGCCGGCCACTCCCGGTTGGTGCTGGCAACGCTCAATCAGGCCATGACGGCTCTCGGCACCGCTGACGGCCTGCAGGTGCACCGGTCATGGTGGGTCGCGCGGAAGGCCGTTGTGTGCGCCGTGACCGAGGGCCGCAATCTGCGCCTGCAACTCGTCAACGGGATCACCGCCCCTGTCTCCCGCTCGGCCGTGGCCATGGTGCGCGAGGCCGGCTGGCTCACGACAGAGACCGCGCCGGACAACCGCGGCGTCGAACCAGCGCGCGCAAGACCGATTGGCGACACCTAATCCGCCCTCCGCTCCGCGGCGGGTGAAGGACACGCGCGACACAAAGCCTCTTGACGACTAGAACAAATCATGAACATATATGCAGCCATGTACCTTGGCAACGAGCGCGTGAAAGCACGGCACGCACACACGAAAATGCCCGGCGCGAGGCCGGGCATCATCAGAAGGATCGAGGATCGACAGCGACCGTTAGTTATCCAGGAACGACCGCAGCTTGCGCGACCGCGACGGGTGCTTCAGCTTGCGCAGCGCCTTGGCTTCGATCTGGCGGATACGTTCGCGCGTCACCGAGAACTGCTGGCCGACTTCTTCCAACGTGTGGTCGGTGTTCATGCCGATGCCGAAGCGCATGCGCAGCACGCGCTCTTCGCGCGGGGTGAGCGAGGCCAAAACGCGCGTGGTGGTTTCGCGCAGGTTGGACTGGATCGCCGCATCGATCGGCAGGATCGCGTTCTTGTCCTCGATGAAATCGCCGAGATGCGAGTCTTCCTCGTCACCCACGGGGGTTTCGAGCGACAGCGGCTCCTTGGCGATCTTGAGAACTTTTCGAACTTTCTCCAGCGGCATGCCCAGCTTCTCAGCCAGTTCCTCAGGAGTAGGTTCGCGGCCGATCTCGTTGAGCATCTGACGCGAGGTGCGCACGATCTTGTTGATCGTCTCGATCATGTGCACGGGAATGCGGATGGTGCGGGCCTGGTCGGCGATCGAACGGGTGATCGCCTGCCGGATCCACCAGGTCGCATAGGTCGAGAACTTGTAGCCGCGGCGATATTCGAACTTATCGACGGCCTTCATCAGGCCGATATTGCCTTCCTGGATCAGATCCAGGAACTGCAGGCCGCGGTTCGTATACTTCTTGGCGATCGAGATCACGAGACGGAGGTTGGCTTCCACCATCTCCTTCTTCGCCTGACGGGCTTCGCGCTCGCCCTTCTGCACGCCGTGCACGATCTTGCGGAATTCGCCGATCTCAAGACCCGTGAGGGCCGCGAGCTGCTGGATTTCGCCGCGCAGTTCCTTGATGCGGTCCTTCTCGATGGCGACGAAGTTCTTCCAGCCCTTGGCCGAGAGTTTCGAGACGCGGTTGAGCCAGCGCGGATCGAGCTCCGAGCCCTGATAGTTGCGCAGGAAGTCCTCGCGCGCGACGCCGTGGCTGTCGCCGAGGCGCAGCAGGCGGCCTTCGAACGAGACGAGGCGCTTGTTGATGTCGTAGAGCTGCTCGACGAGTGAATCGATACGCGCCTGGTTGAGGCGCAGCGACTTCACCTCGACGATGATCTCGTCCTTGAGCTTCTTGTACTTGCGCTCCTGCGACGGCGACAGCGAGGGGCCCTGCGAGGCGCTCTCGAGCTGGTTCGCGATGTCCTGTTCCTGCAGCTTGCGCAGCTTCTTGTAGCTGTCGGCGATCTTGTCGAAGGTCTCGACCACCTTCGGCTTCAGCTCGGCCTCGATGGCGGCGAGCGACATCTGGTTCTCGAACTCGTCGTCGTCCATGTCGCCGTCAGCAGCGCCTTCCGACGTGCTTTCGCCGGCGGGGGCCGCAGCAGGCGCCGAACGCGGCGGAGCCGGACGGAACGGCGTGGCGGACGGCGGCGCAGCCGGCGGTGCGGCCACGGCTTCGGCGCCTTCGGCCACAGCTTCGCCATCGCCGGTGGGCGGTGCGATCAGCGCCGGGTTCATGTTGTTCTTGGCGTCGGGGCCAGCGTAAGTCGCTTCGAGATCGATGATGTCGCGGAGGAAGATCTTTCCTTCGTTGAGTTCATCGCGCCAGATGATGATGGCCTGGAAGGTCAGCGGGCTTTCGCAGAGGCCTGCGATCATCGCCTCGCGGCCGGCCTCGATGCGCTTCGCAATGGCGATTTCGCCTTCGCGCGACAGCAGCTCGACGGTGCCCATCTCGCGCAGATACATGCGGACGGGATCGTCGGTGCGCTCGCCGGGCTCCGACTTCTTGACTTCGGTGACGGCCTTCTGCGTGACTTCGACGAGTTCGTTGTCGGTATCGTCGTCCTCGTCCTTGCTCTCCTCCTCGCCGTCGGAGTCTTCGTTTTCGGAAACGTTGATGCCCATGTCGGAGAGCATCGACATGATGTCTTCGATCTGTTCAGGAGAGGTGGTATCGGATGGCAAGACGTCGTTGAGCTGATCGAAGGTCACGAAGCCGCGCTTCTTGGCCTGCTTGATCATCTTCTTGACGGCAGCGTCGGACAGGTCGAGCAAAGGTGACGGCGCGTCTGCGGAGTCCTTCTCCGGCGTGTCAGCTGCCTTGTCGTCTTTTTCCTTGTCCTTGGTCTGCAGCGTCTTTGCCTTGGTGGCCATTCAATGCTCCTGAAACGCGCTCACGCCGGGGGCGTCACCGCCCCGCTATCAATCCAGGGGGCGCAAGCGCCCCGATCCAATCATCGTCACCGCTTGACGCACAAAGGGCGGCGCATATCCATCGCCACCCCCGACGTCGTCTTCGCGGTTTTCACTACTTAAGCCCAGACCCTTAACGTGGAGAGCCTTAAGCCCGGATTAACCCTGTTTTTGCAGCCAAACCATGGGTTTGGCGAGTCTTTTCGCGGTTTGCCCGGGCACCATCCGCAGCAAAGTTGTCTTACGAACTGCGCTGGAACCGCCCCGAGGATTCTCCGAACCCCTCGATCAGCGCCTCGATCCCGTCGACCTCAGCCAACCGGGCCTTCACATCGCGCAACCAGCCGTAGTTCGTTTCGCTCGCTTCTGCGCCCAGAGCAAGCTCCGCGTCTTTAAGCTCCCTAAGTAATGAGTGCCACTGGCGATGCAAGGCAACGAGCTGCGTCCAGGTGGAAAGAACATCCTCGCGGGCCGCACCAGGCCGCGCCGCCCACACCGCCTGAGTGGTAACTGCCTGCTCAACATGCTGTAATTGTTCGGAATATCCGGCTTTAACCAGATCTGAACGCATTTGTTCACTTTGCTCGGCCTCATCGCCGTGATGATGCTCATGGGCAAAGGCCGCGATGATCCCGGCACGCAGCCGGTGCATCTCGGGATGGGCGAGTTCCAGTGCCGCCACCTCCTCCAGCCGGTCATGCAGCAGCCAGGGATGGTTGATCAGCGACTGCACGATCAGCGCCTCGCGCCTCGAAATGGCGCTGCGCTGGCCGCGCATGATCGACGACGTCGCAAGCTGTGGACTGACCACCTGATAGGGCCCGCGCTGGATGGTCTGGGGCCCGGCATTGGCCCCGCCCCGCCCACCGCCACTGATTCGCCCGGCTGGACCGGGGGTAAACGGACGCGGACTGCGCGCAAAACCGCCGCCTCCGCCACCCTGCTGGAAGCCGCCGCGACCGCCGTTGTTGCCGCCGTAGTTTTTTGGGCCGGTGCCGAAGGCGCGCTGCAGCCGCTCGGTCATGTCCTGGCGGTAGTATTTCTTCACCACATCGTCGCGGATGCCGTTCGACAATTCGTTGATGCGCGCCTCCAGCGCCGCACGGCGCTCCGGCGTCGCGAACGTGCCGCCGGCGATCTCGCGCGCCCAGATCAGATCCGACAGCGTGCCAGCCGCGGCCATCACGTCCTCGATCGCGGCGCGACCGCCGGAGCGGGCGAGGTCGTCGGGATCCTGTCCTTCGGGCAGCAGCGCAAAACGCAGACTCTTGCCGGGCTTGAGATGCGGCAGTGCCAGCTCCGCCGCGCGCCATGCCGCCTTCTGCCCGGCCTTGTCGCCGTCGAAACACAGGATCGGCTCGTCGGCCATCTTCCAGAGCAGTTGCAACTGGTTCTCGGTCAGCGCCGTGCCGAGCGGCGCAACGGCGCCGGGGAAGCCGACGCCGACCATGGCGATGACGTCGACATAGCCTTCGACCACCACCAAAGGCGCACCATCATGCGCGGCCTTTCGCGCCATCGGCAGGTTGTAGAGATTGTCGCCCTTGTGAAACAGCGGCGTTTCCGGCGAGTTCAGATATTTCGCCGGCGCATCCTTCTTCAGCGCGCGGCCGCCAAAGGCGATGATGCGTCCGCGCACATCGGAAATCGGAAACATCACGCGATCGCGAAAGCGATCATAGGGCACCGGGATGTCCTCGCCGCCGATCAGCAATCCGGCCTCGACCATGTCGGGCACCGGCACGCCGGCGGCGCCGAGATATTCCTTCAGCGCGAAACGATCTTCGGATGCAAAGCCCATGCGGAACTGGAGCTGCACCGCGGGCGTGATACCGCGATCGGCGAGATAGCCGCGCGCGCGGGCGCCTTCGCGCCCCACCAGCGTGTCCGCGAAGAATTTTGCGGCGAGATCCATCACATCATAGAGCGTCTTGCGGCGCTGCTCATGGCGCGCGGCATCCGGCGTCGCCGCCGGCAGCGCCACGCCGGCCATCTGCGCCAGCCGCTCCACCGCCTCGACGAAACTGGCGCCGTCGGTCTCCATCACGAAATTGATGATGTCGCCATGCTTGCCGCTGGAGAAGTCGTGGTAAAATCCCTTCTCGTCATTGACGAAAAACGACGGCGACTTCTCCTGCTGGAACGGCGACAGCCCCTTCCACTCCCGCCCGGCCTTCTTCAACTTGACGCGCTTGCTCACGACTTCCGAAACCGGAAGCCGGGCGCGCAGATCGTCGAGGAATTGGGGCGTGAAGCGCATGGGGTGCGGTTATCGTGCGATCTGGTTAGGTAAGTGTTGCGGGCCGACGGCTTTGATCTGGGCCTCAGCTCAGCCGACCATGGATATAGGTCTCGCACTGAGAAATACGACTGGACACGAGGTTTTCCCGGATAACCACAGGGCAGTTGGCCACGCACTCGTCATTCCGGGATGACCAGAAGACGGCGAAGCCGTCTGGCGGTCAGACCCGGAATCCCGACGTGTTCATCATTGCCGAACACCGGGCGGTGAGAGGTGCTGAACATTGCGGGATTCCGGGTTCGCGTGCGGCTGTCGCCGCGCGCGCCCCGGAATGACGAGTTTGTGTCAATTTGCTTGAACTCACCCCGGTTCCACGCTCTCATATTCCATGTTCACGACATTCCGCGGCGGAAATACCGGTGCATGGCAGGTGATCTCGATCTCGCCCGTCAAGGGCGAGACGCTCAAACCCGTTGCGGCGCTGTCCATCACCCATGCCGACGCCATCTCGCTGCCGCTGCTGCCGTCGCAGACATCCTGGCGCCTCGCCGGCGTCGCCAGCCATGTCCGCTATGTCGAACGCACCGAGAAGATCGCGCTGGTTGCGGCACAGGCCGGGCTCGGCCGACCTGAGGCAACCCATGGCGCACTGATCCCGATCAGGAAGAACGCGGCTTGGTGGGACATGACCCAGAACGAGCGCCGCTGCATCTTCGAGGACAAATCCCGCCACATCGCCGACAGCCTGAAATACCTGCCCGCCATCGCGCGCCAGCTCTACCATTCCCGCGATCTCGGCGAGCCCTTCGATTTCCTCACCTGGTTCGAATACGCGCCGGAACACGCGCAGGAATTCGAGGACCTCGTCGGTGGCCTGCGCGAGACGGAAGAATGGAGCTATGTGGAACGCGAGGTGGATGCGCGGGTGGTGAAGGCGGTGGTTTGAAGTAGCGCCCCACTCGTCATTCCGGGATGAACGTCGGTCGGCGAAGCCGGCCAAAGTTCAGACCCGGAATCCCGACATGTTCTGAACATTTCGGGATTCCGGGTTCGCGCAAGAGCGCGCCCCGGAATGACGAGGCTAGACCGGAACGGCAACCTGCATGGCTCCCATTCAAGACGCCGCACTTCTGGCATGGCATCACATGCGCCATATCTCTCCCACCGCCCCGCCCGCCTGAAAGCCTCCATGTCCTCATCGTCCGAACATCCCGCCCGCGACTCCGGTCCCGGCGGCTGGCTGATTTTTTCCTTTGCCGTCGCCTGCGGCGTCACCGTCGCCAATATCTATTACGCGCAGCCGCTGGTGGGGCCGATCAGCGAGAGCTTCGGGCTCGACCTGTCATCGGCCGGCATCATGCTGACCATGGTGATGTTCGGCTATGTGCTGGGCCTGCTGTTCCTGGTGCCACTCGGCGATCTCGTGGAGAACAAGCGGCTGATCCTGATCACGCTGGGCAGCCTGATCGTCAGCCTGCTGATCGCCGCAGCCGCACCCACGGCGGCGATCTTCATCGCCTCGACCTTGCTGCTCGGTATCGCCGCTGTCGGCACGCAGATGATCCTGCCTGTCGTGGCGCATCTGGCGCCGGAGCAACGGCGCGGGCAGATCGTCGGCACCGTGATGAGCGGGCTGTTGTTCGGCATCCTGCTGTCGCGGCCACTGGCCACCATGGTGGCCGGCTCGTTCGGCTGGCGCGCCGTGTTCGTGATGTCCGCGGTGCTGATGTGCGGCGTATTCGCACTGATGGTGATCGCGCTGCCGCCCCGGCAACCGAAGCATGAGCTCACCTATGCGACGCTGATCCACTCGCTGTGGGACCTGATGCTGACCACGCGGGTGCTGCAGCAGCGCTCGGCCTATCAATGCCTGCTCTATGGGTCCTTCAGCCTGTTCTGGACGGCGATGCCGCTGGTGCTGGACCAGCCGCCGTTCTCGTTCGGCCATATCGCCATGTCGGCCTTCCTGCTGTCGGGCGCCGGCGGCGCATTGGTGGCGCCGCTCGCCGGACGCCTCGCCGATCGCGGCCGCGGCGATCTCGTCACCGTCACCGCCATGCTGCTGGTGCTGGTGAGCTTTGTGCTGACCTGGATCGGCGGCCACACCGGCGGCGCGACTGCCGTGACGCTGTTCGTGATCGCGGGCATCCTGATCGATGCCGGCACGCAGGGTAATGTCGTTGCCGGACAACGCGCGATCTATGCCCTCGCCGGCCATATCCGCAGCCGGCTCAACGCGCTGTTTCTCGCTTGCGCGTTTTTCGGCGGCGCGATCGGTTCGGGCTTCAGCGGATTTGCAGTGGCATCAGGCGGCACGTCGATGATCGCACTGATCGGCATCGGTGCATCGCTGATTGCGCTGGCGCTGTTCGGCCTTGAGGTCGCCAGCAGACGCAAGGTGAGCTAGGGCGCGAGGAAACGCCCGGACATGATGCGCTTCGTTTCATCGACCGGCTTGTTGTAGATATAGGTCCAGGCTTCGCTCACGCTGCCATCGGCGAGCGTCACAGCGATCCGCTCACGCAGATACAGATTCGGCTGCGGATGGCCGGGCCCCACGCTCTCATAGTCGTCGAGCGCCGCCATCAACTCGTTCGGCTTGCGCAGCCGGAACAGCTCGCCGAACACGATGTCCCCGGGATCGTCGGAGTGCAGCAGGCCGGGATAATGCGCGATCATATAGAGCCTGCCACGGCACGAGGCCTCGCCGAGGAAATCGGCGCCGGACGAGAGCAGCTTCGACATCGGATGATCGAAACCGCGCATCAATGTGCCGTAGACGAGAACGCGATCGGGCATGACGGGAGCTAGACTTTCTCGGCCAGCGCCGCGGCGACATCATCCCCCGCGGAGACCACATTGATACTCACATCCATGCCGAGAAACGCATCGGCCGAGCCCATATAGGTGCCGTGCAGCGGCACCGCCTGGCGCGGATCGCGCGCCACCGCGACGCGAATGAGATCCTTGCTGCCGATGATGCCGTTGGTCGGATCGAATTCGATCCAGCCCGCGGCCGGCAGATAGACCTGCACCCAGGCATGGGTCGAGCCGCCGCCCACATAATTGTGCTCGCGGTCGCCATGGATGAACAGATAGCCCGACACGAAACGCGCGGCGACGCCGAGCCGGCGCAGCGCCTCGATCATGAACAGCGCGAAATCGCGGCAGGTGCCGGACTTGGTCTGCAGCGTATCGAGCGGATGCTGGGTGCCGTGCTCGTAGCGCTTGCGATAGGCGAACTGCTTGCGGATGCCGAGCGTCATGCCGGTCAGAATATTGACGGTCGGCGTGCGGCCCTGCGGGTCGAGAAATCCGCGCGCCCATGTCGCCAGCTCTCCATCGGGATCGCCATATTGCGGCCGGATAAATTCCTGCAGATCGGGCAGTTCTTCGCCGTCATACAGGAACGGATAGAAATAGGCCTTGTCATCGGCGGTCAGCGCGAACTCGTCCGACGGCAGATGTTCGATGGTCGCGGTGGAGACGAAGGTGAGCTTTCGCGCGTGCTCGTCGAAGGTGGCGATCGCCACTGAATTGCCGAACACGTCGTGGATCCAGCGCAGCGACAGCGGCTCGGGCGTGATCTCGAGCTTGCCGTTGAGCATGCGCAGATCATGGCCATCGCGCGGCCGCAGCATGATCCGGTGTTCGCCGAATGCGACGGGATGCGCATAGCGATATTCGGTCTTGTGATGAATCGTGAGCAGGGGCATCAATGGTTCGTTCATGCGTGATTTGTCCCGTGTAATTTATACGGAAGCCTGCAGAATCACAGGCCGGGATGCCGCATCGTTAGGCAATATCGGGAAAAAGCCTTGGACAGAATTTTGGACAGAGCCTTGGATAGCAA
This sequence comes from Tardiphaga sp. 20_F10_N6_6, assembly GCF_052076045.1. Lineage (NCBI taxonomy): Bacteria > Pseudomonadati > Pseudomonadota > Alphaproteobacteria > Hyphomicrobiales > Nitrobacteraceae > Tardiphaga > Tardiphaga sp. 20_F10_N6_6. The sequence goes on along the minus strand of NZ_CP197239.1, from coordinate 5,252,764 downwards.
TCAGGACACATCCCTACGTCTCGGCCCCCAGGAGGTTCCGCCCGTTCTGGAACTCAATACCGCCGGACACTCTCCTTTTCTGCTGACCTGCGATCACTACGGCCGGCTGATTCCCGAGATGCTCGGCGATCTCGGCCTGCCAGAAAGCGAGCTCGCCCGCCACATCGCCTGGGATGTCGGCATCGCCGGCGTGGCCGAGCAGATGGCTCGGGCGCTCGATGCGCATCTCGTGGCCCAGCGCTATTCGCGGCTCGTCATCGACTGCAACCGCCCGCCGGACGCCGTAAGCGCGATTCCGCTGATCAGCGAGGCGACCACCGTGCCCGGCAATGACGGTCTCACGTCCGATGCGAAGGCGCGCCGGCGCGAGCTGATCTTCGATCCGTATCACCGGCGCATCGACGAGGTGATCGATGCAAGGCTGGCGAAGGGCCAGCCGACAGTGCTGGTGTCGCTGCACAGTTTCACGCCTGTCTACGCCGGCATTCCCCGCCCCTGGCATATCGGCACGCTCTATCAGCACGACAGCAAACTGCCACCGCTGCTGCTGCAGCTGTTGCGCGCCGAAGCCGATCTGGTGGTGGGCGACAACGAGCCTTATGCGGTGTCCGATGCCACCGACTACACAATTCCCGTGCATGGCGAGAAGCGCGGACTGATGAATACGGGCATCGAGATCCGGCAGGATCTGATCACCGACCCAAGCGGCCAGACGGAGTGGGCGGAGCGGCTGACGCGCATTTTTACGGAGATCGAGGCGACGCTGATCACGCCGCGCGCATCGCATCTCTAGCTCTTGATGCTGCCAATGCACCCGCGCGGCGTGAGGTGCCTAGCCGTGCGTCCCGATGAAATAAGCCACCACCACAAATCCCGCCGCAACCGCCCACAGGAAATACGCCGCGCGGCCACCAGGGCTCAGCGTCGAGTCAGACGGATTGTCCGGATTGACGAAGACCTTCACCGCGTCACCGTTCTTGTAGTCCATCCCGAACAGCCGCAACTGCCATTGCGGCGGGTTCGGGTTGCTCGTGCTCAGGCTCCCGGCGGATCCGATATAGGCGACGTGCTTGAAACGATAGTTGTATTGCACGTTCCGGGTCTGCATCACCGGCCCGCTACGACCGGTGTCGCTGTCACGGCTCACATAGGTCTCGGGCGCGCCCAGTTTGACGATGCCGGGCACCACCGGCCACTTCTTGGCCAGAGACCCCTGCCGGTGTAGCGCCAACCCGAACAGGGCAACGAGAAAGCCGAACCCGCAGAGCGCTGTCACGATCGGGGACACTTTTGGGTCGACAAGATGCGCCGCAATGAATTCGTTGATGCGGACGCCGCCAAAGATGCCGCCGACCACGATCGCCAGCACGATGACTGCAGCGATGCCAAGGCAGCCGCCTATCCCCTTCGGCATCTCGCGATCGAGCACGGCATCGCGTGGGTGTCGCGGGTTGTAATAGACCATCACCGCGGTGCCGACCGGATAGCGCGCGATCGTTTCCGCGACTTCGAAATTGCCGCGGTCCTCGCCGATGCTGACGCGATTGTTGGTGAGCTTCTGTCCGCTAACGGTGTATTCGTAGACGATGTTCGCAAAATTGCGCTTTTCGGTGCGTTTGCGCTCCTCGCGCGTGTCGTCGAGCACCTTGACGTCGCGTACTTCGGAGGTCGAGACGATCACCTTACCGAAGGTGGATGGCCAGTCGCTGGCAGCGCGGACCTGCAGATATTTATAGCCGACGGCGACCAGGATCAGGCCGAACGGCGCCAGCAGCATGGCATAGACGAACCAGGGAATGTCGGGCACGGCGAAACCTCATGGCACGGCGCGGCGCGCCCCGAGGTTTGACGTGACGATGCGGCGAAAGGTTCAGCGCGACAAAAGATTCACCGTGCCCGGGTCAGCGCCAGCCAGACCCCGCCGCCGATCATGAAGCCGCCGGAGATCCGCGACAGCAACCGCGTCCGCCGCGCCGAGAAGAATTGTCGCGCGCGGCCCGCGGCCACCGCATACACGATATCGGTGAGCGCGGCCGTCACCATGAAGGTCGCACCAAGGATGCCGACCTGAACGATATGGTTCTTCTCCATGTCGACGAATTGCGGAATGAAGGCGCCGAAGAACACCAGCACTTTCGGATTGCTCAGCAGCACCATCATGCCCTGCAGGAAGAAGCCGCCGCGCGGCGGCGCCGGCGGCGTATCGGCGTCGATGCCCTCGACCGGCGCGCGGACCATCTTGATGCCGAGCCACACCAGATAGGCGGCACCGGCAAAGCGCACCCAGTCGAACCAGTAGCCCATGGTGGCCATCAGCGTCGCAAGCCCCAGCGCGACGATGCCGATCACCACGGCAAGCCCCGCTTGCGTGCCGGCGATGCTGATCATCGCCGCGCGCGTGCCGTAGCGCAGCCCGTTGGCGATCACCAGCGTGACATTCGGCCCGGGTAGCAGCGCCAGCGCGATGCAGGCAGCGACAAAGGCGAGATAGACTTGCAGCGACATCAGCACGCTCCTATTCCGATTTTATCTACGTCATGGCCGGGCTTGTCCCGGCCATCCACGCCTTCACTGCAGGCTAAGGCGTGGATGCCCGGCACAAGGCCGGGCATGACGACGGTGTGTTGTCTTAACACTAGCACTCGTGTTGCTCGCAGCAAAACACACTTGCCCGGCAGGGCGCCATCTGGTTGCCTGTCACTGCACGCATGGAGCAACGGCCATGATCGATATCAACAGGTTCCGGCCCGCGATCGTCTACACGATCTATATCGCCGCCACGCCCGAAAAAGTGTGGCAGGCACTGACCTCGGCGGAGTTCAGCCGGCAGTATTTCTCCGGCTTCGCGGTGCAGCTTGAGGGAAACGTCGGCGGCGCGTTCAAGGTGCTCGCGCCGGATGGATCATTGCATGTTTCGGGCGAGGTGATCGAACACGCCCCGCCGCACAAGCTGACCGTCACATGGGACGTGAACTGGCCCGGACTTGTCGAAGCGCTGGGCTCGACACTCGTCACCTATGATCTCGCGCCATCGGGCGAGACGGTGAAGCTGACGATGACGCAGGCGCATGATCGCGTGTTGAGCGACGACATTCTCTCCGGCGGACGCGCAGGCTGGCCGGCGACCTGTCGGGCCTGAAGAGCCTGCTGGAAACGGGCAAGGTCCCCGCAATCCAGATGGAGCCGCCGCTGAAGCTACTGGCAGCGCTGAAGGAGATGGGGATCAAGGTGCCGGGGATGTGAGGCGAAGCGCCGGCCGTGCGCTCCCTCTCCCCGCAATGCGGGGAGAGTAAGAAAGAGCGCCCTACCCCAGCGCCCGCAATTCCCGCCTTAGCACCTTGCCCGTTGCCGTCATCGGCAGCGACTCCGCGAACTGCACGTGACGCGGATACTCGTGCGCCGCGAGTTGCGATTTCACAAAGTCCTGCAGCTCGCGCGCCAGCTCATCACTCGGTTCAAAGCCCGGGCGCAGCACGATCCAGGCCTTCACAGCCTCGGTGCGGATCGGATCGGGAATGCCGACCACCGCCGACAGCGCCACCGCGGGATGCTTCAGCAGCGTATGCTCGATCTCCGACGGACCGATACGATAACCTGCGGATGTGATCACGTCGTCTTCGCGTGACACGTACCAGAAGTAACCGTCATCATCCTGAATGCCGAGATCGCCGGTGAGCAGGAATTCGCCGGCGAATTTCTTGGCGGTACCTTCGGGGTTCTGCCAATAGCCGAGCATGGTGCAGGGATTAGGCTGTCTGATACCGACAATGCCCCGCTCGCCGCGCGGCAGTTCTTCGCCCTGCTCATTGACGATACGCACATCGAAACCCGGCGTCGGCTTGCCCATGGAGCCCGGGCGGATCGGAAACAGATCGGCATTGTTGCCGACCACGAGATTGCATTCGGTCTGGCCGTAGATTTCATGGGCATCGATACCGAACGTATTGCGCACCCAGTCGAGCAATTCAGAACCGAGCGACTCGCCGCCGGTGAGCATGCTACGCAGCTTCACGCCATCATGTTTCACGTTTGCCTGCCGCATCAGCTTCAGCGCCGTCGGCGGCAGGAACACATTGCGTATCTTGTGATCGGCCATCAGCTGCATCGCTGCCTCTGGCTCGAATTTCCTGGCGCGATAGCCGACGATCGACACGCCGTGATACCAGGCCGGAAACAGCGCATCGAACAGCCCGCCGATCCAGGCCCAGTCGGCCGGCGTCCAGTAGACGTCGCCGGGCTTGGGGAAGAAACCATGCACCATCTCCACATTGGGCAGATGGCCGAGCAGCACGCGATGCGCATGCAGCGCGCCCTTGGGATTTCCCGTCGTGCCCGAGGTGTAGATGATGATCGCGGGATCGTCGCAGGACGTATCGACCGTGGTGAAGTCTTCGGACGCCGCCTCGATCGCCGACCAGAACGGTTTGGCGCCGGCATGCGGTGCACTGTCCGTGACGTAGATATCTTGTAAATGAGGCAGCCGCTCGCGGATTTTCGACAGCTTGTCCCAGCCCCCCGCGTCGGTGACGATGGCCTTGGCCCCGGAATTGGCAAGGCGGAATTCCAGCGCGTCCTCGCCGAACAGCGTGAACAGCGGCACCGACACCAGCCCGGACCGGAACGCCGCGAGATGCGCCACCGGCAATTCCACCGATTGGGACAAAAACACCGCAATGCGGTCGCCGCGCTGCAGGCCGTCCGCCTTCAGCACATTGGCGAAGCTGCGCGAGAAAGCCTGCATCTCGTCGAAGGAGAAACGATGCGTGCCGCGGTCCTCGTCTACATAGATCAGCGCCAGCCGCCCGCTACCGTCGGCATGACGGTCGCAGGCCACCGTCGCGATGTTGAATCGCTCCGGCACATCCCAGCGGAAATTGCGGGCGAGCGTCTCATAATCCGTGGTTTCGACCAGCATGGCAGGCGGCTCCCTGCGGCGTTGCTTGCTTCTTCTCGTTATTCCAGGGGAGAAGTCTGAACGGCCGCGGCCCCATTCTTAAACGAGGAGTCCCGTCCGCCAAAGTGCCTTGAAATTCCCGGCCCGGCATGGTCTCAAGCACCCTATTCGGAATCCGGCGCTATCAGCGCCTTCGCAAGCTCAATCCGGCAGAAATTCCCCATGGCACGCAGGTTTTCGGCCGCTTACCAGTCGGAGCCAGTATCCAGCCTGGCGCTGTGGGCGCGGCGCCTCGCGGTTTTCGCCGCCATTGCCGCCATCACCTCGATCATCATCGTTCGCTTCGGGTTCCTCGAAGTGAAACCGGCGCTGATGACCTTCTTCGGGGCGTTGGGCTTTGCCGGCCTGTCGATCCTGGTGGCCCTCGCCGGCTTTGCCGCGATCTGGCAGAACGGCTCGCGCGGCATGAGCGTGATCATGGTGGCGCTGATGCTCGACGTCGTGATCCTGGCGTATCCCGGCTACCTTGCGTACCAGTATCGCAAGCTGCCGAAGATCCACGACATCACCACCGACCCCGTCGACCCGCCGCGCTTCGAGGCGCTGGCGCGGCTGCGGACCGGCGACGGCACCAATTCAGCGGTCTATTCCGGCCTCTACTCCGCGGAGCAGCAGCGCACGGCCTATCCGGATATCGAGCCGGTGGAGCTGGAGGTGCCCGTGCAACGCGCTTATGATGTGACGCGCGCTTTGGTCGAAAAGCGCAAGTGGATCGTCATCGACGAGCGTCCGCCGCAGCCGCCGCGCCGCATCGGCCGCATCGAGGCGGTGGCGCGCACCCCTATCATGGGTTTTCGCGAGGACGTCTCGATCCGCTTCACACCCGACGGCGAAGGCTCACGCGTCGATATCCGCTCGTCGTCACGCTATTTCGAAGGCGATCTCGGCAGCAACGCGGCGCGCATCACCAAGCTGATCGACGACATCAACACCGCCGTCGACAGCGCGCCGGCGCCAAAGAAGGCGGCGACGCCGGCGAAGGCTGCGGTCAAGGGCGTGAAGAAATAGGCCGCCGCCCTCCTCAACGAGAATTCACCCCCGCGCACGTTTCTCCACATTCGCGATGCGCTCCGGCACGCCGAACTCCTGCCGGCAGACATCAGCGAGGACCGCGATCCCTTCGCGGATTTCGTCATGCGTGGGGCTGGCAAAGCAGATGCGAATGTGGCTGTGCGCATAGGCCTTGTCGACAGACCATTCCGGGCCGGGATTGATCGACACGCCGGCCTTGAGCGCGGCCTGATAGAGCTTCATCGCATCGACATTGGCGGGCAGTTTCACCCACAGGAAGATGCCGCCTTTGGGCTCGTCGAATTCCGCCGCCGTGCCGAACTGCTCGTTGAGCGCATCCATCAGCGTCTCCAGCTTGGCGCGCAACCCGCGTGTCGCCTTCGGCACATGGGTGGCGAAATGCGGCACGCAATATTCGGCGAGGACCATCTGCTCCAGCGCGCCGGAGCCGGCATCGGTCTTCAGCGCCAGCATGCGTGACATGATTTCCCAGGGCGCGACGATGTAGCCGACGCGGAGCGCGGGCGCGATCGACTTGGAGAACGAGCCGATATGGATCACGCTGCCGGTCTTATCCATCGCGTGAATCGCCGGCGGACGCTCGCCGTTCCAGATCAGGTCGGCATAGCAATCGTCCTCGAAAATCGGGACGCCGAATCTGGCCGACAGCGCCAGCAATTCGCGGCGACGGCTTTCCGGCATGATGGTGGCAGTCGGGTTCTGCACGGTCGGGATCGTATAGATATATTTCGGCCGGATGCCCTTCGCCTTCAGATCTTCCAATGCTGAGGCCAGCGCGTCCATCCGCATGCCGTCGTCATCCAAGGGGATGCCGATGATATTGACGCCGAGACGGGGGAGCCGGTTGATGGAGCCTTGATAGCAGTCGCGCTCGATGATGACGGTGTCGCCCCTGGCGAGCAGGCTGTGATTGACGAGGTCGAGCGCCTGCAGCGAGCCGGAGACAACCAGGATGTCATCGGCGCTGCAATCGATGCTCGCATCGCGCTTCAGCTTGGTAGCAATGAAATCCCGCAGCGGCAGATAGCCCTGCGGACCGCTCGCCAGACCGTAGGTTGCCAGCGTGCGTCCCTCGCGCAGCATGACGGCATTGGCGGCAGCAGTCAGGCCCTCCACCGGCACCTGGTCCATATCGTTGTTCCCGCCGACGAAGCTGTATTTGGCGAGACCGGTCCATTTTGCCGCAGCCGCGGGCAGGCCCGGAGGCAGCAATGGCGCGTAGTCGAACCGTGCAGTGGTCATGAACGTCGTCTCCCTGAAGCTTTTTATGACGAAGGCTGCCTCGTTGGACCGCCCTCCGCGTGTATCGCGCGCCGAATGCCGGATATTACCCCTTTGCCCTCACGCGGCGCACCATTAGAGTGCCGCCGAAATGTAAGGCTTTTCCGGCAGGGGCATGCACGACTTAATCCGCGATATCACGCTGTGTATCCTGTTTGCGTGGGGCATCGGGCTTATTGCGCATTTCACCCGTCAGCCGTTGATTCTTGCTTATCTGATTGCCGGCTTCATCATTGGGCCATTCGGCATCGGCTGGGTCAAGTCGGACGAATCCATCAGCACGATCTCCGAACTCGGCCTGATTTTCATGCTGTTCATGATCGGTCTCGAGATCGACCTGAAGAAGATCATCCGCGCCGGCAAGGTCATCCTGTTCGCCGCGGGCGGCCAGTTGATCGCAGGCTGCGTGCTCGGCGCCGCCTTCTTCATGGCGCTCGGGCTCAAGCTCGGCGGCGGCGGGTTCGACGCGCTGTATCTCAGCGTCGCCTGTGCGCTCTCCTCCACGGTGGTCATCGTCAAGGTGCTCTACGAGAAGCGCGAGCTCGACACCCTGCCCGGTCGCATCACGCTCGGCATCCTGGTGCTGCAGGATATCTTCGCGATCCTGTTTCTGGCGGTGCAGCCGAGCCTCGCCGATCTGCAGGTCAGCGTCATCGCTTTGTCCATCGCCCGCGTCGGCGTGCTGGTCGCCACCGCGCTGATCCTGAGCCGTTATGTGCTGCCGGCGCTGTTCCATCAGATCGCGCGGCGGCCGGAGCTGGTGTTGCTGGGCGCGCTGGCCTGGTGCTTCCTGATCGGCGAAATCGCCGAGCGGCTGCATCTGTCGCGCGAGATGGGCTCGCTGGTCGCTGGCGTATCGCTATCAACCTTCCCCTACGCGCTCGACGTCACTGCCAAGGTGACGACGCTGCGGGACTTCTTCATCACGCTGTTCTTCGTCGCCGTCGGCATGACGATCCCGATCCCGAATGGCGCGACTATCGGCCTCGCCCTGATCATTGCCGTGTTCACCGTGATCAGCCGTATGCTCACGACCTTCACGCCGCTGTATCTGATGAAGCAGGGGCTGCGCGCCAGCCTGCTGCCGGCGCTCAATCTGGCGCAGATCAGCGAATTCTCGCTGGTGGTGCTCCAAACGGGCATCGCTGCCGGCCATATCACCACGCAGACCTCCAGCGCAGCGTCCTTCGCCTTCGTGATCCTCGCGGTGCTCTCCACCTTCGCGATGATGCGCAGCGACCAGATCACGCGCCTCTTGATCGGCCCGATGAAGCGCATCGGGCTGCGCGACCTCGATCACGGCCAGGGCCGCGAGGGCGATCATGCCGAGGGCCATGGCGACGCCCGCCGCATCGTCATTCTCGGCTTCTTCCGCACCGCGTCCGCCCTGCTCGCCGAGATCGAGCGCCAGAACGCGTCGCTGCTCGACCAGATCAGCGTCGTCGACTTCAATCCGAACGTCTTCCGCACTTTGGTCGGGCGCGGCCAGCACGTGATCTATGGCGACATCAGCAATGTCGACACGCTGGTGCATGCCGGCGTCGGCAAGGCCGAGATCATCATCCTCAGCGTGCCGGACTCGCTGCTGAAGGGCGCGAACAACGAGAAGCTGGTCCGCCATGTCCGCTCGATCAACCCGAACGCCAAGATCATCTCCACGGCGGACGTGCTCGGCGACGTGAGCGATATTTACGCGGCCGGCGCCGACTACGTCACCGTGCCCCGGCTCAGCGACGCCCATGCGCTGTATGAGGTGATCGAAGCCGCCGATCAGGGCCTGCTGGACGCCAAACGCGCCGAAATGGACGCGCAGCTGGCGGAGCGGCGAGAAGTGCTGCCTTGACCTCTCCCCGCTTGCGGGGAGAGGTCGCCGCGTCTTCGCGGCGGGTGAGGGGGACTTTCCATCCACTCATCAGTTCGTGGAACGTCCCCCTCATCCGACCGATCATGCTTCGCAAGCTCGGGCCACCGTCTCCCCGCAAGCGGGGAGAAGGCAAACTCCCCATTCCGCTCTGCGAACCCGCATACCGCCCCCCATTTCCGCGGGTTGCACCGCCCCCCGCTCTGCGCCATATGGACTTCACACAGAGCAAGAGTGCATCCGAGGCGAATTTTATGGCCGACCCGATTTCAGACGTTCTGCAAGCCTTTGCCGCCGGCGAAATGGTCGTGGTGACCGACGATGACGACCGCGAGGGCGAAGGCGACCTCATCGTCGCCGCGTCGTTCTGTACCGCCGAAAAGATGGCCTTCATCATTCGGCACACCTCCGGCATCGTCTGCGCGCCGATCACCACCGAGGATGCGCGCCGGTTGCGGCTCGATCCGATGGTCGTCAACAACGATAGCAACCACACCACCGCCTTTACCGTCTCCATCGACTACAAGCCCGATGGCGGTACCGGTATTTCAGCCGATGAGCGCGCCTCCTGCTGCCGCGCACTGGCCAATCCGAATGCCGGCGCCAATGACTTCGCCCGTCCCGGTCATATCTTCCCGCTGATCGCGCGCGAGGGTGGCGTGCTGATGCGCTCCGGCCATACCGAAGCCGCCGTCGATCTCTGCAAGCTGGCCAATCTCGCGCCCGTCGGCGTCATCAGCGAATTGATGAACGACGATGGCTCGGTGATGAAGGGCCAGCAGGTCGTCGACTTCGCGGCCAAGCACAAGCTCAAGCATGTCACGATCGCTGACATGATCGCCTATCGTCAGGCCCGCGAGAAGCTGATCGAGCGCGTCTCGACCTTCACCACCGACAGTCCGATCGGCCCGCTGCACGGCTATTCCTATCGCTCACCGTTCGATCCGATCCACCATGTTGCCTTCGTTTACGGCAGCGTCGGCGACGGCAAGAACGTGCTGACGCGCTTCCACAAGCCCAACATCGTGCGCGACGTGTTCTTCGGCCCGGCCAAGATGCAGCCCGTGCTGGAACGCTTCAAGAAGAACGGCAGCGGCGTGCTGGTCTATCTGCGCGACGGCGCCGCGGGCGTTCCTGTCGAGCCGCTCGATGCGCCGAAGTCGGCGGAAGCCGACCGCAACCGGCAGTGGCGTGAAATCGGCGTCGGTGCACAGATCCTGCGCGATCTCGGCGTCACCTCGATCCGCCATCTGACCTCGTCGACCCACGACTACAAGGGCCTGTCGGGTTTCGGCATCGAGATCGCCTGCAACGAACAGCTTGATGGCGATAGTTCAAAGACCTAAAATGCCGTAGCACGCAATGCGCGGGTGCCGCCTGAGACGGCCCCCTGTTGAGCGAAACAGCGCTTGCGACCAGAACACGCGCAGCCAATGCGCATTACTCAGCCATGATGTGAAAGGGATTTCGATGAGCGTTGCCCCCAAGGCAAAGGACAAGCCGGCCGCTGCAAGTTTCCAGTGGGACGATGCGTTCCTGCTCGATAGCCAGCTCACCGAAGACGAGCGCATGATCCGCGACACCGCGCGCGCTTACGCCCAGGACAAGCTGCTGCCGCGCGTCAACGACGCTTATCTCAATGAGCATACCGACCGCGAAATCTTCAACGAGATGGGCGAGCTCGGCCTGATCGGCATCACGCTGCCGGAAGACTATGGCTGCGCCAATGCCAGCTATGTCGCCTACGGCCTCGTGGCCCGCGAAATCGAGCGCGTCGACTCCGGCTACCGCTCGATGAACTCGGTGCAGTCGTCGCTGGTGATGTATCCGATCTACGCTTACGGCGACGAGAATCAGCGCAAGAAATACCTGCCCAAGCTCGCCACCGGCGAGTGGGTCGGCTGCTTCGGCCTGACCGAGCCCGATGCCGGCTCCGATCCCGGCGGCATGAAGACCCGCGCCGAGAAGGTGTCGGACGGCTACAAGCTCTCGGGCTCCAAGATGTGGATCTCGAACGCCCCGATCGCCGACGTGTTCGTGGTCTGGGCGAAGTCCGCCGCACATGACAACCAGATCCGCGGCTTCATCCTCGAGAAAGGCATGAAGGGCCTCACGGCACCGAAGATTGGCGGCAAGCTTTCGCTGCGCGCTTCGATCACCGGCGAAATCGTCATGGACGGCGTCATCGTCCCGGAAGAGAACCTCTTGCCCAACGTGTCGGGCCTCAAGGGTCCGTTCGGCTGCCTCAACCGCGCCCGCTACGGCATCTCCTGGGGTGTGCTCGGCGCCGCCGAGGACTGCATGGCCCGCGCCCGCCAGTACACGCTGGACCGCAAGCAGTTCAACCGCCCGCTCGCGGCCACCCAGCTGGTGCAGAAGAAGCTTGCCGACATGCTGACCGAAATTTCGCTCGGTCTGCAGGGCAGCTTGCGCGTCGGTCGCCTGATGGACGAAGGCAATTTCCATCCGGACATGATCTCGGTGGTGAAGCGCAACAATTGCGGCAAGTCACTGGATATCGCCCGCATGGCCCGCGACATGCACGGCGGCAACGGCATCCAGGCCGAATACCATGTGATGCGCCATGCGCAGAACCTGGAGACCGTGAACACCTATGAGGGCACGCATGACGTCCACGCGCTGATCCTGGGACGTGCGATCACGGGTATCCAGGCGTTCGGTTAAGCGTCTACGCTTCAGGTTTCAAAGTTTCGAAATGCCCGGCCTTGTGCCGGGCATTTTTTATTTGGCCATACTTCCGTCATTCCGGGGCGCGGCCGGCACTTGCCGGACGTGAACCCGGAATCCCGGAGTGTTTGGCTACGGAGACTGCCATGTCGAGATTCCGGGCTCGGTCCCGCCACCTGCGGCGTCGGCCCCGCCCCGGAATGACAGAGGGTTGACGCCCGCTCTATCATGTATCATCATAAGTTACATGAGACGAGACAACCGCCTCTCGGCCACGCTGCATGCGCTGCTGCACATGGCCGAGCAGAACCGCCCGATGACCTCCGCCGAACTGGCCATGTGCATGACCACCAATGCAGTGGTTGTCCGCCGCACCATGGCGGGACTGCGCGAAGCGGGCCTCGTGCGTTCCGAAAAGGGCCATGGCGGCGGCTGGGAGATCGCGCGCGACCTCGCAACCGTGACGCTGAAGGACATCTATGACGCGCTGGGCAAGCCCAGCCTGATGGCCATGGGTATTCATCTGGAAAGCCCGACCTGCCTCGTCGAGCAGGCCGTCAATCGCTCGCTCACATCGGCCTTCGCGGAAGCGGAAGCCGTGCTGATCGGCCGCCTTGCGGATGTCACGCTGGCGCAGCTCGCCGCGGATTTTCACGCGCGGGCGGAGGATCATCGCAGCAAAATTCAGAGCAAGATTTCAAGGAAGACAAAATGAGTTTCGATGCCATTGTCATCGGCGGCAGCTATGCCGGCCTCTCCGCAGCGCTGCAATTGGCGCGTGCGCGCCGCAAGATTCTGGTCATGGATTCCGGCCAGCGCCGTAATCGCTTCGCTGAACATTCGCATGGCTTTCTCGGCCAAGATGGCCGCGCGCCCGGCGCAATCGCAGCAGACGCCCGCGCGCAATTGATGAAATATCCCACTGTCGAATGGGTCGATGCGAAAGCCTCGACGGGTGAAGGCAAAGCTGACAATTTCACGATCAACGCCGAGAGCGGCGCGCGCTATCAAGCCAGGCGTATCATTCTCGCCGCCGGCGTCGTCGATGCACTGCCGGATGTCCCCGGCCTCGCCGAGCGCTGGGGCAAGCACGTGTTTCACTGCCCGTATTGCCACGGCTACGAACTCGACCAGGGCCGTATCGGCGTGCTGGCGTCATCGGAGATGTCGATGCATCACGCCTTGATGCTGCCGGACTGGGGATCGACGACGCTGTTCCTCAACGGCGCGTTCACGCCGGACGCAGACCAGCTCATGCAACTGATGCAGCGCGGCGTCACCATCGAGCGTGAACCGATCAGGCAATTGTCAGGCGCATCCATCGAGGTCGAACTCACGGATGGCCGCGTCATTCCGCTCGATGGCATGTTCACGCTGACGCGCACCAGTCCAGCGTCGCCACTCGGCGCACAGCTCGGCTGTGCCATGGAAGACGGGCCGATGGGACCGTTCCTGCAGACCGACATGTTCAAGGAAACCACCATCTCCGGCGTGTTCGCCTGTGGTGATATGGCGCGCGCGACGGGCTCCGTGGCGCTTGCGGTGGGCGATGGCGCGATGGCCGGGGTCGGTGCGCACCGATCGCTGATGTTCGGGCCGGGACACGGGTAGCTTCCAGATCTGTGCTTCCAGAGTTCGTCATGCCCGGGCTTGTCCCGGGCATCCACGCCTCGGCGGCGCATACGGCAGGACGCGGATGGCCGGGACAAGCCCGGCCATGACGGTGTTTAAGCATGCATGGCTGGCGCGTCTCCGCGCCGTTTGCTTTCCCCGCTCCCCTTGCTAGTCATCACAGGCGAAGAACATGCTGGGAAGGACCGACCATGAGCGACAAGGATAACGGCGCCAACGACGACGTTCCGTTCAATCGCGATTATCCGCTGAAGCCCGGCGTCGTCGATCAGGTTCGCCCAAACGTGCGCCGGGTTCTCTGCAACAACCCCTCGCCTTTCACCTTCACCGGAACCAACAGCTATATCGTCGGCACCGGCAAGGTCGCGATCATCGATCCCGGCCCGGCCAATGACGCGCATCTGCAGGCGCTGCTCGATGCGGTGAAGGGCGAAACGGTGACGCATATTCTCGTCACCCATACCCATAGCGACCATTCGCCGAATACCGCGGCGCTCAAGGCCGCCACCGGCGCCACGGTCTACGCCGAAGGCCCGCACCGCGCCTCGCGGCCGCGCTTCGAGAGCGAAAAACACTCGCCGGAGTCAGGCGCCGACCGGGACTTCAAGCCGGACGTGCTGGTCGCCGACGGCGACGTGATCGAGGGCGACGGCTGGGCGCTGGAAGGCGTGGCGACGCCGGGCCACACCGCCAACCACATGGCCTTTGCCTGGCGCGAGAAAAAATATCTCTTTGTCGCCGATCATGTGATGGGCTGGTCGACCTCCATCGTCGCGCCGCCCGATGGCTCGATGATCGACTACATGGCCTCACTCGACAAACTCGCGGCGCGCGACGAGGACCTGTATTTCTCCGGCCACGGCCCGGACATTCCCGACGCGCAGCGCTATGTCCGCTTTCTCATTCGCCACCGCCGCGCCCGCGAAGCCTCGATCCTGCATCGTCTCGGCAAGGGCGAAGCGGATATCCCCACCATCGTGCGCGCGATCTATATCGGGCTAGATCCACGCCTGACGGGTGCCGCCGGCTATTCGGTGCTGGCGCATCTGGAAGATCTCGTCGCCCGCGGCCTGGTGCTGACGGACGGCGACCCGGTCATCAGTGGGAGTTATCGGATGGCTGCTTAACCTCTCCCCGCATTGCGGGGAGAGGCAGCGAGAGGACGGTGCGTCGGATCGAAGTGAGACAGTCCTTACGGCAGATTCACGATCTCGACCCAGTTCGGATTCTTGCCCACGGGTGTTTCGCTCAGCTTGGTCAGGCTGCCCGTCGCCTTGTCGATGGCATAGATCGTCATGCTGTTCGATAGCTGCCCGACCACCAGCAGATAGCGTCCTGACGGATCGATATTGAAGCCGCGCGGCTGCTTCTCCGTCGCGGTGGAGCCAAGCGATGTCAGCGCGCCGGTTTTGGGATCGACACGGAACGCAGCGATCGTGTTGCTGGTGCGCTCCGACGCATAGAGAAACTTGCCGTCGGGTGTCAGATGGATATCCGCCGCCCAGGGCTTGCCGTCAAAGCCCTTGGGCAGCGCGGAGGCGACCTGCGTCTCCTTCTTCAGCGTGCCGGTGGCAGCGTCCCATGGAAACACATAGATCGCCGCATCGAGCTCGTTGAGCAGATAGACGAACTTCTTGTCCGGCGAGAACACCAGATGGCGAGGGCCACCTTTCGCCTTCACGCTCACGGTCGGCGGATCGTTCGGCGTCAGCTTTCCCGCCTTGGCATCGAATTTCTGCTGATAGATGACATCGCCGCCGAGGCTCGTATGCAGCACATAGCGATTGGTGGGGTCGACGATAATGCAGTGCGCGTTCGGTTCGGTGGCGACGACCTGCTGTGCCGGCGCGATCACGCCATTGGGCCCGATGGCGTTCACCGTCACCTTGTTGCCGCCATAGGACGCGCTGAGCAGGAAGCGCCCGGTGCGATCGACGGCGATATAGGCCATGGAATCGGCCAGTGGCCCGGGGCCGACAAGTTTCAGTTTTCCAGTTTTGGCATCGATATCGAAGGTCACCGCCGTGTAGGGCTCGTTGCGCAAACCGGCATAGAGCCGGTGCTTCTCGGGACTGATGGCCAGCGGCAGCGAACCGCCGGGCTTTGCCGGCCCCGGCACCGCGACGGTGTCGATCGCGCCGAGACTGCCATTCGCCTTCAGTTCGAGGATGCTGATGTTCTGGCTGTCGGCATTGCCGACATAGACGTAAGTGGCGGCGCTGGCCGATGACATGATGAACCCTGTTGCTAACGGGAGCGACACGATCGCCAGCAGCGCCTTCAAACCGGCGCTGGCACGCGTGAATGGCCAACGGCGCGAAACGGAACGAACCCGTGCGAGCATCAACACCTCCCTGCCTCTTTTCATTGGGAGGGATGATGCTACCGCCTTCTGGAATAGGCAAGCTGCGCTGCGGCAAAGTCGGAACGGGTGATCAGAACCGGCCGGCCACCGTCACCCGCAAGGCCAGCGGTTCGACCGGATGCAGCACGCGATCCATGATGCCGGTCTGGCACACCGCGGCAGGTGCCGTCGGCGCGCCGCCGCCTGACGGGAAGCACGCAGCGTACAGCGAGTCCGTCTTCAGCAGCGAACCATAGGCATAGGTGATCTGGTCGGACTTGCTGTCGAGCATGTTGAACGCGTCGAGCTGGATCCGCCAGCCATTATCGAAGCGGTAACCAACCTGCCCGTTGAGCAGACCCGTGGCTGGCGAAATGAAGGCCGCGTCTTCAGTCAGCGGACGCGGGCCGAAATAACGATAGCGCAAGGCGCCAAACCAGCCGGTGGCGTCGCCCAGCCGGATGCCAGCCGAGGCGATCATGTTGGGAGCGCCGGGAATGAAATTGCCGGGCGCGTTGCCAATCTGCGAGGCCGGATAACCATCGAGCTCAGCATAGGCCGCCGCCTGATCGGCATTGCTGCCGCGAAAGCGCGCGCGGGTCATTGCGAGGTCGGCTTCAAGACTCAGCCATGACGTCGGTTTGTAGTCGTTGGTCCATTCGAAGCCGACACGGCGGCTGGGACGACTGGCTTCAGTGTCACCGGCGTCGCCGACGAACAGGATTTCGGAGGCGGAATCCAGCATGAAGAGCGCGATCGAACTGGTCAGCCCTGGAATGAGTTTGGTACGCAGCCCGACTTCGGCGCCCTTTGTCTTCACCAGGAACGGCGAGCTGTCGACCGGCGAACCATCCGACGGCGATTCCTTGATAGTCACACCGCGCGCGTCATTGCTGTGAAAGCCCTCGCCGGCATTCAGGAACAGTTCGGTCCTGGCGAAAGGACCGAGCACGAGACCTGCCTTGGGGCTGCCGATGGTCGCCGTGGCACTGCCGGAATTAGCGGGATTGAAGAGCGAATTGACCGTGGTGTCGTAATAGTCGCCGCGCCAGCCGATATTGGTGCGCAGCCAGTCAGTCCAGAACGTCGTGTTCTGCACGAACACGCCGACGCTGCCTTCCTTCACGCCATCGCTGCGCGTGGTGGAGAGATATTGCCGCTTGATGGTGTTGCCGAGGCTGACATTGATATCGTCGTAGCGGCTCTGGATGCCGACTTCGGTTTCGTTGCGGAAGCCCGCGATATTGTACTTGAATGTATGCGAGGCGTTGATGCCGCCGAGCACGCGGTCGTCATATTGGTGAAACTGATCGCCATTGACCGGATCGCTCAGGAAGAACGTGAAGTTGTTCCACAGATTGAGCTTGCTCTTGACGACGTAGAAATCGAGTTTGGTTGCGCTGTCGAGATCGGTTTGCCGGAGACGGCCGGACAGCGAGAAACGCTCCGAATTGCCGCCATCGCTGGGATCGAGCGCGCCATAGCGGCCGATCTCGCCGGAAGTGATCGCGCGCAGCGGCACCTGATCGGTGGAATTCCACTTGTTGCCATAGGCCATGCCGGTCAGCGACAAACCGTTGTCGGCCGTCCCCTGGCTGTAGCGGATCACGCCGTTGAGCTTCTGGAGCTTGTCGGGATTGTCCCACGGGCCGTTATAGATATTGGCCTCGGCGGCCACCAGTAGCGTGCCTTCGCCGACTTTGCCCGACGTCACGCCGAAGGCCCGGTTGTAACCGAAGCTTCCTGATGTGATCGACGCCATGGTGCGCGCGACGCTGTCGATCAGGCTGACATGGATGGCGCCGACCGAGGAGAAGTCGCCTTCGTCGGCGAAATACGGTCCCTTGCGGACGTTGACTGAATTGATCAGCTCGGGGATCAGAAAATTTGTATCGGCATAGCCCTGGCCGTGACCATGGGTGCGCATGTTCACCGGCATGCCGTCGATGGAGATGGCGAGATCCGTGCCGTGATCGAGATTCACGCCGCGGAGGAAATACTGGTTGGCTTTGCCCTCGCCCGAATGCTGGGTGACGATCAGGCCGGGCGCGACTTCGAGCGCTTCGGCCGGGCGCGACAGCGGCCGCGCATTGAGCTCGGCGCCGCTGATCGTCTTTTCGCTTGCGGAGGCGGGCGGTGCTGGCGCTGCGCTGGACCCGGGCGTGACGCCTACGCCGCCGGCCGCTGCCGTCGGCGTAGCGGCGCGGCGCGCGACCGGACGACTCGTCTCGGTCCCGCTGCGCGGCACGCGTGGCTTGGCTGTATGCCGCGGCGGGGCCTCGACTTCGACAGGGGACAGCGCTGTCGCCGGCTGCGCAGGTGACGGCGTGACGGCTGCGAGCGAAGCCAGGGCGATTCCGGCCGATGAAAAGAGAGAGCGATGCATCGGTCAGTCGGCCGGGCTATGCTGGGTTCAACCGGAACACACTGACATGCCAAGTATGACAAAGTCAAAGATTCGTCATACTTCTTGAGAGGACCGATGCAGCGCATTACGATCACGCTCGACGACGACTTGATGGAAGAGCTGGATGCGATGATCGCCGAACACGGCTATCAGAACCGCTCCGAAGCGATTCGCGATTTCGCCAGGGCCGGCATGCAGCAGGCGACACAAGAGAAGGGCAAGACCGGCGAATGCGTTGCCGCCCTGGTCTATGTCTATGATCACGCCCAGCGCGATCTCTCACGCCGGCTGGTCGACACCTATCATCATCACCACGACCTCTCGCTGGCGACGCTGCATGTGCATCTGGACGGCGACAACTGCATGGAAGTGACCGCGCTGCGCGGCTCCGGCAGCGAGGTACAGCATTTTGCCGATCACATCATTGCGGAGCGCGGCGTGAAATATGGGCGCGTGGTAATGATGCCGACGGGGAAGAAGGTGGATGGGAAGAAGCCCCATTCGCACAAGTAGCCCGTGCGCATCTTCCCCTCTCCCCCGCGAAGCGCAGCTTCGCGGGGGAGAGGGGAAGACAGATCAATCCCAATCCGGCGCAAAACCCGGATTCACCAGTCGCTGCGTCTTCGGCAGTGCTGCGATCGCCTTGCGGTCGTCGTCGTCCAGCGTCAGCTTCAGCGCATCAAGGTTGGCCTGCTGACTTTCCTTGCGCGACGCCTTGGGGATCGCCGCGACGCCATCCTGATCGAGCAGCCATTTCAATGCGACCTGCGCCGCTGACACGCCGTGCTTGGCGGCGATCTTTTTCATCACATCGTTGTCCGCAAGCCGGCCCTGACCGAGCGGGCAATAGGCCACCAGCGGGATCGACTTCGACCGCAGGTACGTCAGCAGCTTCGTCTGGTCGAGCACCGCGTGATATTCGACCTGGTTGCAGGCAACCGGGGCGCCGATCTCCTCCACGGCCTGCTTCATCAGCTTGACCGGAAAATTCGCCACGCCGATGGCGCGGACGCGGCCCTCGTCCTTCAGCTTCAGCAGCGTCTCGAAGATCGTCGGGAGATTCATGCCCTTCGAGGGCCAGTGCACCAGATAGAGATCGATGACATCGAGTCCGAGCTTCTTCAGGCTGGTGTCGAAGGCGCGCCTGATGGCATCCGGCGCGAGATTCTCATGCCAGACCTTGGTGGTGACATGCAGATCCCTCCGCGCGATACCCGAAGCCTTGATGCCGGCGCCGACTTCGGCCTCGTTGCCATACATTTCGGCGGTGTCGATGTGGCGATAACCGAGGCCGATGGCGCTTTCCACGCCGGCGACGCAGCCGTCGCCCATGAGCTTGAATGTGCCGAGGCCGAGTTTCGGCACTGAAATGCCCTGCGTGTTCAGATTGTCCATGTCACTTCCTCAAGCATGTCAATTCTTCAATATGGCGAAACCGTCCGAGACGACGGCGCCTGAAGTGTTTGATACGGTGCCAGCCTGCAACGATAAACTCAAATCACCGGGAGAGTTTCAGCACCATGGAAAAGGCATTACGCGGATGGCTCGACTCCCACGGCCTGCTGGCCATCACTGCGGCCGTGCTCGGGGTCATCAGCCTGCTGGCCATGATCCTGGTGGTGGGCGGCTTCTGGCTGGCGCGCTAAAACGGCATCATCTCACGATGTCGCTGATGGGCTTCTGAATGTCGTCCATGGACTGGTATCGCTTCCCGAAATACGCGACACTCCGGGCCTGATCGCCACCCGGATTTTCCATGCGCTATTCGCTGACGTCGCTGCTCAGGCAAACCCTCACCGGCCACAAAGGCTGGACGCCGCAATGGCGCGATGCTGCGCCGAAGCCCGAATACGACATCATCATCGTCGGCGGCGGCGGCCATGGGCTGGCGACCGCCTATTATCTGGCCAAGGAATACGGCCTCACGAACATCGCCGTCCTCGAGAAGAGCTGGATCGGGTCAGGCAATATCGGCCGCAACACCACCATCATCCGGTCCAACTATCTGCTCTCGGAAAACATCTCGCTCTATGAGCTGTCGCTGAAACTGTGGGAAGGCCTCGAGCAGGACTTCAACTACAACGCCATGGTCAGCCAGCGCGGCGTATTGAACCTCTATCACTCCGACGGCCAGCGCGACGCCTATGCCCGGCGCGGCAACATGATGCGGCTGAACGGCGCCGATTCCGAGCTGCTGGACCGTGAGGGCGTGCGCAAACTCTATCCGTTCCTGAATTTCGACGCCGCGCGGTTTCCGATCCAGGGCGGCCTCTTGCAGAAGCGCGGCGGCACCGTGCGCCATGATGCCGTCGCCTGGGGCTATGCCCGCGGCGCCAGCGATCGCGGCGTCGACGTGATCCAGAATTGCGAGGTCACGGGGATCGACATCGTCGACGGTCGCGTGGTGGGCGTGCAGACCTCGCGCGGCGCGATCAAGGCCAAGAAGATCGGCCTCGCCGTCGCCGGCTCGTCATCACGCGTCGCTGCGATGGCCGGGATGCGACTGCCGATCGAGAGCCATGTGCTGCAGGCCTTCGTCTCCGAAGGATTGAAGCCTGTCATTCCCGGGGTCATCACCTTCGGGGCCGGGCATTTTTATATCAGCCAGTCCGACAAGGGCGGACTCGTGTTCGGCGGCGATATCGACGGCTACAACTCCTATGCCCAGCGCGGCAATCTGCCTGTGGTCGAGGATGTCTGCGAAGGCGGCATGGCCCTGATGCCGGCGATCGGCCGCGCACGCATGCTGCGCAACTGGGGCGGCCTCGTCGACATGTCCATGGACGGTTCGCCGATCATCGACCGCACCCATATCAATGGGCTCTACCTCAATGCCGGCTGGTGCTATGGCGGCTTCAAAGCCACGCCGGGCTCCGGCTTCGTCTTCGCGCATCTGCTGGCGAAGGACGAACCGCACGCTGCCGCCAATCGCCTGCTGCTGGACCGGTTTCGCTCAGGCCGTGTCGTCGATGAAAAGGGCCAGGGCGCCCAACCGAACCTGCACTGAGGCCCCATGCGCATCCCCTGCCCCTATTGCGGATCTCGCGACGCTTCGGAATTTTCCTATTCCGGCGACGCGACGCTGACGCGGCCCGCGCCCGAGAACACGGACGCGATGTTCGACTATGTCTATCTGCGCGACAATCCAGTCGGCGTTCACAGGGAATATTGGTATCACGCCGCCGGCTGCCACGCCTGGCTGAAGGTGACGCGCAACGTCTCGACGCATGAGGTAATCGACGCCGTGCTGGCCCATGATGAGGCTGCGTCATGAGCATCTCGCGTCGTCTCGCATCCGGTGGTCTGATCGACCGGTCCAAGCCGGTCAGCTTCAGTTTCGATGGCAAATCCTATGGCGGCTATGCCGGCGATACGCTGGCTTCGGCGCTGCTCGCCAATGACATCATGCTGGTCGGCCGCTCGTTCAAATATCACCGGCCGCGCGGCATCTTCTCCGCCGGACCGGAAGAACCGAATGCGCTGGTGACGCTGCGCTCGGGCGCGCGCGCCGAACCAAACACCAAGGCAACCACAGTCGAGCTGTTTGATGGCCTCGCCGCATCGAGCCAG
Organism: Tardiphaga sp. 20_F10_N6_6; assembly: GCF_052076045.1. Taxonomy (NCBI): domain Bacteria; kingdom Pseudomonadati; phylum Pseudomonadota; class Alphaproteobacteria; order Hyphomicrobiales; family Nitrobacteraceae; genus Tardiphaga; species Tardiphaga sp. 20_F10_N6_6. Next base: position 5,230,995 of record NZ_CP197239.1, on the reverse strand, counting down.
AATTGCTGGCCGTCGCCGAACTTCGACCTGCGCGCCGTGCATCAGCTCGCCGGGCCGCTGCTCAATGCAGGCTTCTACTACAAGACCTTCATGTGGCCGGCGGCGTTCTGGGAGAAATTCTACGAGCCCGCCATCCGTGCCTCGGCAGGTCTGGGCGCGCTCAGCGGTCTCGACGATCCCGACACTTATGAGAAGTCTCACGCTTTCTGCGATCTGCTGGTGATCGGCGCCGGCCCGGCAGGCCTCGCCGCTGCGCTTGCGGCCGGGCGCGCCGGTGCGCGCGTGATCCTCGCCGAAGAAGACTTCGTTCTGGGAGGTCGTCTGCTCAGCGACACCGCACAGATCGACGGCGTCTCAGCGGTCTCATGGGCGGCGCTGGCGGAGGCCGAACTCGGCACCCTGCCGAATGTCCGCATCCTCAAGCGCACCGCCGTGTTCGGTGCCTATGACGGCGAATATGGCGCCATCGAGCGCGTCAGCGATCACCTGCCGGTGCCCCCGCCGTTCATGCCGCGGCAGCGGCTGTGGAAGATCGTTGCGAAACAATGCGTGCTCGCCGCTGGCGCGCAGGAACGACCGCTTGTATTTCCCGGCAATGACAGGCCCGGCATCTTGCTGGCTTCGGCATTGCGCACTTATGCCAACCGCTTCGGCGTGGTGCCGGGCCAACGCGTTGCGATCTTCACGACATGGGACGATGGCTGGCGCAGTGCGTTCGACTTGCAAGCGGCCGGCGCCGAGATCGCTGTTGTGGTCGATGCACGGACGGAGGTTTCGCCTGAGGTGCGCAAACTCGCAGGCAATGCACCGCAGTTTCTCGGCGCGCATGTCTCCGACACGTCAGGCTATCGCAGGCTGACGACGATCGAGATCACCGACAGTACCGGCAAGACACGTAGCGTCACTGTGGACACGCTTGGCGTCTCCGGCGGCTGGTCGCCGAGCATCGGCATCGCCACGCATCTCGGCGGCAAGGGCAGTTGGTCGGAGGAGCGATCGGCATTTCTCTGCAGCGACACGCCACCGGGCATGCAGATCGCAGGCGCCGCAGCCGCGCAATGGTCGCTGGCGCAGGCATTGGAGAACGGCGCGCTGGCCGGCGCAAAAGCTGCTTCGCATGTCGGCGTCGGGTTGCAGACGCAGAAGCCCATCACCGCCAGCGACAAGGCTTCCGGCAACAATCCGGTCTGGCTGTTTAAGGGATCGCGCCGCAAGGCGTTCGTTGACCTGCAGAACGATGTCACCGCGACCGATGTTGCTCTCGCTGCGCAGGAGGGCTTCCGTTCGGTCGAGCAGCTCAAGCGCTACACGACTTTGGGCATGGCGACCGATCAAGGCAAGACATCCAATGTCAATGGGCTCGCGATCCTGGCCGGCGAAATCAAAAAGACCATCGCCGAGACCGGCGCGACGCGGGCACGCCCGCCGCATGTGCCGGTCGCCATCGGTGCCTTTGCGGGCCTGCACAGTGGCAAGCATTTCAAGCCGACGCGGCTGACGGCGAGCCACGCCGCTTCCGCCGCGGCGGGCGCCACCTTCGTCGAAGCCGGCCAATGGATGCGCGCGCAATGGTTCAACGCGCCCGGTGAGAGCGACTGGTTGCAGAGCGTCACCCGCGAGGTGAAGGCGGTGCGCTCCAGCGTCGGCATCTGCGATGTCTCGACGCTCGGCAAGATCGCGCTGTGCGGATCGGATGTCGGCACGTTCCTCGACCGCGTCTATATCAACACCTTCTCGACGCTGCCCATCGGCAAGGTGCGCTACGGCGTGATGCTGCGCGAGGACGGCTTCGTGATGGACGACGGCACCACCGCGCGGCTCTCCGCCGATCATTATGTAATGACGACCACCACCGTGAATGCCGGCAAGGTGATGCAGCATCTGGAATACTGCCATCAGGTGCTGTGGCCCGAATTCGACGTGCAGATGGTCTCGGTCACCGAACAATGGGCGCAGGTTGCCCTCGCCGGGCCGAAGTCGCGCGACCTGCTGCAGGCGCTGCTCGGCGACACCTTCGATGTCTCGAACGAGGCCTTTCCGTACATGGCCTGTGCTGAATTCCACGTCGGCAACATTCCGCTGCGACTGTTCCGCGTCTCGTTCTCCGGCGAACTCGCTTATGAGATTGCCGCGCCCGCGGGTTATGGCGAGGCGCTGTTCAACGCATTGATGCAAGCCGGCAAGCCCTTCGACGTCACGCCCTATGGCACCGAGGCGCTCAGCGTGATGCGGATCGAAAAGGGCCATGTCGCCGGCTCCGAACTCAACGGCCAGACCGTGGCGCGCGATCTCGGGCTCGGACGCATGATGTCGGTGAAGAAGGACTATATCGGCCGCACCATGGCGGCGCGCGAGGCGCTGATCGATTCCAACCGGCCGACGCTGGTCGGCCTGCGGCCGGTCGATCGCAGCCATCGCCTGCGCAACGGCGCGCTGCTGTTCGCGCGCGGCGTGACGCCTGCATCGGATAACAATGCCGGCTTCATCACCTCAACGGCGTTTAGCCCAAGTAGCAATCACTGGATCGGGCTGGGCCTGCTCGCGCGCGGGCCAGAACGGCATGGTGAGATCATCCGCGCCTGGGATCCGGTGCGGTCAGGCGACTATGAGCTCGAAGTCGTCGATCCCGTCTTTATCGATGCAGAAGGAGCGCGGCTGCGTGCTTGATCTCGCTCACATCTCCGCCTTCGCTGAGTTGCGATCCATCGGCGATGGCCGCGGGGTCATCGCACGCGAGCGTCGCGGCATCGCCATTGCCACCGTCATGGCGCGCAAGGGCCAGAGTGCCGCGCTCGCTGCTGCCGTGAAGGAACAGTTCGATATCAACCTGCCACTGGGACCGCACGGCTCCGGCAACGACTCGACCTCGTTTCTCGGCACCGGTCCCGGCCGCTGGCTGGTGACTCACGATGCGGGCACACCGCGTTTCGTGGACAGTCTCGCGCAGCAGCTCGATGGCCTCGCCTCGGTGGTCGATCAGTCCGACAGCATTGGCCTGCTCCGGCTGTCGGGTCCGGCCCTGCTCGACGTGCTGGCCAAGGGCGTCGCCATCGATCTCAGCGCCGCGGCGTTTCCAGCCGGCAGCGTTGCCGTCACGCAAATCGCGCATATGGGTGTGACGCTGTGGAAGGTGGATGAAGCGCCGACGATTCACATCGCGGTTGCGCGCAGCATGGCTGGGAGTTTCCTGCATTGGCTGGAAGCGTCGGCGGGCATGACGGGATTGGCGGCGGAGTAAGGGGCCTAGCGCCATTCTCTCGGTCGTCATGCCCGGCCTTGTGCCGGGCATCCACGCCTTTCTTGACTCGTCCAAAGACGTGGATGGCCGGGACAAGCCCGGCCATGACGGAGTGTTAGTAACCTCTCCCGCGATTTACCGAATCCTTCGGCTGCACGCCCAGCTTCACCGCCTCTGCCGTCGCCAAAATCGTATCGCCGATCGCGGTCATGGTGACCTCGCAGGCGTCATGCGGCGTCAGCACGATCTGCGGATGCGACCAGAACGGATGGTCCTTGGGCAGCGGTTCGGTGTGGAAGACATCGAGTGTCGCGCCGGAGAGCTGCCCACTGGCGAGCGCATCGAGGATATCCTGCTCAACCGAATGCTCGCCGCGGCCGACCTGGATGAGATAGCTACCACGCGGCAGCTTGGCGAACAGGCTTGCATTGAGAATGCCGCGGGTTTCCTCGGTCAGCGGTAGCAGGTTCACCAGCACCTCGGAGCCCGCGAGCATCGCGTCGAGTCCGTCGCTGCCGTGGAAGCCGGTCACACCCGGCGTCGTCGGCTTGGCCGAGCGGCTCCACACCCGGACGGGAAAGCCGAGCATCGCCAGATCGGACGCGACACGCGCACCGATGGCGCCGTAGCCGAGAATGCCGATCGCAACCTCGGACGGCCGGCGTCCGCCGCCGAGGCGCTTCCACACGCGATCACGCTGGTTCTGCAGATAGGTCCCGAACTGGCGCTGGTGATAGATCACGTTCCAGATCACGAAGCCGGACATCATCTGCGCCTGTGCCGGTTCGACCACGCGCACCACGTCGATGCCGTCGCGCAGGCTCGGACAGTTCAGGATGCTGTCGGCGCCGGCGCCGATGGAACACGCCGCCTTGAGGTTCGGATAGTGATCGAACGCATCCGCATGCGGATGCCAGCTCACCGCCATGTCAATTTTAGCGGGATCGGTGCCGTCGAGATGATCGACAAAACTCACCTTGCCGTCGAGCCGGGCGATTTCGTTGGTCAGGTATTTGCGCAGGTTGATGGTCCTGCTCAGGAAAACGCAAGTCACGGGAGACGTCGGCATAAGGTCAGGCGGCCTGGGATGGCGAACTCTGGCCGGGGACGGCGCCGAGCAATTCGCGGGTGTAGGGATGTTCCGGCGCCGCAAACAGTTGCGCCGTCGGCTTCAGCTCGACGATCACACCGCGCTGCATCACCGCGATGCGATCGCAGATCTGTGCGGCGACACGAAGGTCGTGGGTGATGAACAGCATCGAGAGACCAAGGCGGGCCTTGAGGTCTTCCAGCAGCTTCAGCACCTGCGCCTGCACGGAGACGTCGAGCGCGGAGACGGCTTCGTCGGCGACGATGATCTCGGGATCCATCGCAAGCGCGCGGGCGATGCCGAGACGCTGGCGCTGGCCGCCGGAGAACTCATGCGGATAACGATCGAGCGAGCCGGCATCGAGTCCGACCATCCCGAGCAGATCACGCGCACGCTGCATCGCGACTTTGGGATCGGTGCCGCGAGCGATCGGGCCATCGGTGATGATCTGGCCAACCCGGCGACGCGGATTGAGCGAGGCGAACGGGTCCTGAAAGATCATCTGGATGCGGTGGCGCTGCGCGCGCAGCGCCTTGCCTTCGAGGGCCGTGAGATCGATATCCCCGATGCGCACGGTGCCGCGGTCGGCCTCGATCAGACGCATCACCAGACGCGCCACTGACGATTTGCCCGAACCGGACTCGCCGACCAGGCCGACGGTCTCGCCCTGCATGATGGAGAACGTGACTTCGTTCGCCGCCTGCACGCGGCGATCCGGCTTGAACCAGCCGCCCGAGGTCACATAGGTCTTGTCGAGGCCGATGACCTCGACAGCCTTCGCATTTTCATCCAGCGACGCGCGCACCGGCGGATGCATCGACGGCACGGCAGCGAGAAGCGCCTTGGTGTAATCGTGCTGCGGATTCCTGAAGACGGCGTCGATCGAGCCTTCTTCCACGATCTTGCCATGGCGCAACACCACGACACGATCGGCGATATCGGCAACGACGCCGAAATCGTGGGTGATGAACATCACCGCCATGTTGCGGCTGCGCTGCAGATTGCGGATCAGCTTGAGGATCTGAGCCTGGGTAGTGACGTCGAGTGCCGTGGTCGGCTCGTCGGCGACGAGCACCGATGGTTCGAGCGCAAGTGCCATGGCGATCATCGCACGCTGGCGCTGACCACCGGAGAGCTGGTGCGGATAGGCGCGGATGATGCGCTCTGGATCGGGCAGACCGACTTCCTTGGCGAGGCTGAGGGCCTTGGCGCGGCGCTCCTTCGGCGTCAAAAGATTATGCGCCTCGAACATTTCCATCATCTGCTCGCCAATCCGCATCAGCGGATTGAGCGCGGTCATCGGCTCCTGGAACACCATGGCGATGCCGCGGCCGCGCACTTCGCGCCAGCCGCTTTCGTCCAGCTTCAAGAGATTCTGCCCCTCGAACAGAACTTCGCCGGTCTCGGTCTTCACCGTATCCGGCAACAGGCCCATCAGCGCGTGCGCGCACATGGATTTGCCGGAACCGGATTCGCCGACGACGCAGACGATCTCACCGGGAATGAGATCGATGGAGACGCCATCGACCGCATAAGGGCGTTCGGCGCTCTTCGGCAAAGCAATCTTCAGGTTCTTGATGGAAACGGCGGGGGTAGCGGTCATCAGCGGCTATCCTTCGCCAGGCGCGGATTGAGCGCATCGTTGAGGCCTTCGCCGATCAGGTTCATGCCGAGCACCGAAATCAGGATGGCGACGCCGGGGAAGACCGTGATCCACCAGGCTTGACGGATCACCGTCCGGCCCGCGCCGACCATGTAGCCCCAGGACATCAGGTTGGGATCGCCGAGGCCGAGGAACGACAGCGAGGATTCCAGCAGGATCGCATTGGCCACCATCAGCGACGCCAGCACGATCACCGGCGACAGCGCATTCGGCAAAATCTCGCGCGAGATGATCCAGGTATTGCTCTGGCCGGTCACGATGGCCGCCTGGACATATTCGCGCGTGCGCAGCGACAGCACCTCGCCGCGTACCAGACGCGCCACCGGCGGCCACGAGACGATGGCGATGGAACCAACGATGGAATAGATCGACGGCTGCAGGATCGCCACGAGCACAATGGCCAGCGGGAAGCTCGGAATGGTCTGGAAGAACTCGGTGAAGCGCATCAGGGCGTCGTCGACCTTGCCGCCGAAATAACCGGCGATGGCGCCGAGCGGCACGCCGATGGTCAGCGCCACCGTGGTCGAGACGAGACCGACGAGCAACGACACGCGTGCGCCGTAGATCAGGCCGGCGAACACGTCGCGGCCCAGCGCATCGGTGCCGAGGGTCACCATGGGATTGGTGAAGGGCGGCAGGAACGGCCGCTGCACCATGCGCCAGGGCGAGGTCGGGAAGATCATCTGCCCGAACAGCGCGACGAAAATCGCAAGCGTGATGATGACCAGACCGATAACGCCGCCGGGATTGCGCAGCATCAATTTCCAGAACTTCTTCATGATGCAAACTCGATGCGTGGATCGACCAGTCGATAAACGAGGTCGGTGACGAGGTTGAAGATCAGGACCATCGCCGAGCAGACCACGAAGACGCCGAGCAGAAGGTTATAATCGCGTTGCAAGAGTGCCTCATAGAGCAGCCGGCCGATGCCGGGCCATGCAAACACCGTCTCGGTGAGCACGGCGCCGCCGACCAGCGTACCGGAATGGACGCCGGCCAGTGTCACCACCGGCAGCAGCGCGTTGCGCAGTACGTGGCGGCGCTGGATGATGTTGTCGCGCAGGCCCTTGGCGCGGGCGGTCTTGACGAAATCCAGCCGCTTGACCTCAAGCATCGAGGCGCGCGTCATCCGCGTATAGGTCGCCATGAAGAACAGGCCGATGGTCATGGCCGGCATCACCAGATGCAGAGCCACGTCTTTCACATGTGCCCATCCGGTAAAGTTTCCACCGACGGTCTCGTAGCCGAAGCTCGGCAGCCAGCCGAGATAGACCGAAAACAGCAGGATCGACATCAGCGCGACCCAGAAGATCGGCGTGGCATAGAACAGCAGCGCCGAGACAGTGATGGCAGTGTCCGCCCATGTCCCCGCAAATCTCGCGGCCAGCGTACCGAATGTGATGCCCAGTAACAGCGATATGCCGAACGCCGTCAGCGTCAGCAGCAGCGTCGCCGGCAGACGCTCGGCGATCAGCTTCGCGACCGGCATCTGCTGGCGGAACGAGAAACCGAGGTCGAGGGTGACGACACCCTTCACGTAAATGAACAGCTGCTCCGGCAGCGGTTTGTCCAGTGAGAACTTTTCGCGCAGCTGCTGGACGAATTGCTCATCGCTGGCGCCGGCCTCACCGGCCATCACCGCTGCGGGATCGCCGGGCGCAAGGCGGATCAGGAAGAAGTTCATCACGATGATCGCAAGCAGGACGAACACGCCCTTCACGATCCTCTGGGCAACGAATGACAGCATCAGAGGTCCATCGCATTCAGGTCAGAGTACACAAAGAAAACCCGTGACGATCACAGAGATCGTCACGGGCATCAGGCTGAAAGCTTACTTGTCGATCCAGGCGTCGCGGAAGCCGTCATTGACGCCGATACCGGTCGTGATCAGGTTCTTGATCTTGCAGTTGGTGATGGTCGGGAACTGCAGTTCAAGCTGCCAGGCAACAGGCACATCCTCGACGAGAATCTTCTGGACCTTCTCGTAGATTTCCTTGCGCTTCGAATCCGGCGTGGCGACGGCGCCCTCTTCGAACAGCTTGTCGACCTCAGGATTGGAATAGCCCTCGAGGTTGTTGAAGAGCTGGCCCTTGGCGATTGCGCTCGTCACGTAGTTGCGGCCAACGCCGAGCGCCGGATCGCCGTACTGATAGAGATAGGTGAAGGAGATATCGTAATCCCACTCCATGTTCTTCTGGTTCGAACCAGGCACGTCGGTGGCGATGGTCTCGATATTCATGCCGACGTCGACGAGGTTCTGCTTCACAGCTTCACCCCAACGAGACCAGGTTTCGCCGTAAGGCAGCGGCATCAGGCGGACCTTCTCGCCCTTGTAGCCGGCTTCCTTCAGCAGCGCCTTGGCCTTGGCCGGATCGTACGGGTACTTGTGCACGTTGTCGGTGTAGAACTTGATCGCCGACGAGGACGGGCCGGTAGCCACCTTGCCGAGGCCGTTCCAGATCACGTCCCTGGCGAATTCGCGGTCCACCGCATACATGATCGCCTGACGAACCTTCTTGTTGGCGAGCACTGGGGTGCGGTTGTTGAGCCACATCCAGGCCATCGGCGAGAAGAACTCCCAGCCGTCGCCGGTGACGCAGGTGTTCGGCAGCTTGCTGACGCGCGGTACGTCAAAGTTCTCGATCGAACCGCCGGGCAGCACATCAACCTTGCCGGTCTCGTAGGCCACCGAACGCGCAGCGGCGTCCGGAATGATCTGCCAGTAGATGCCGTCGATATAGGGCTTGCCCTTGACGTGGTAGTTCGGGTTCTTCACCAGCTGGATGAATGAGCCCTTCTTCCATTCCTTGAACATGAACGGGCCAGTACCGATCGGCGTATTGTTCGCCGGATTGGTCTTGACGTCGGAGCCTTCATAGATGTGCTTCGGGATGATCGGCATCGAGCCGACTTCGAAGATGCCGATGAAGGGGCCAAAGGGCTGTTTCAGCGTGAAGACGACGGTGTAATCGTCCGGCGCTTCGACCTTGTCGAGCTGCACGAGGTTGTTGCGCGCACGCGCGTGGGTCACCTTCAGCGTCTCGATGGAGAACAGCACGTCGGCAGCGGTGAACGGCTTGCCGTCATGCCAGGTCACGCCCTGCTTGAGCTTGAACGTGTAGGTTTTCGCATCCGGGCTGATGGTCCAGCTCTCGGCGAGACCAGGCTGTGGCTCCAGTGTCTTGCTGTAGCGCAGCAGGCCTTCATAGATGTTGCCCGAGACCATCTGCGTCGGGCCGTTCTGGACGAGTGCGAGCATCAGGCCCGGCGGCTCAGGCTGGATCACCGCATTGATGGTGCCGCCCATCTTCGGTTCCTGCGCGAGCGCCATTGTACTCACGGTGCTCAGGGCCAAAGCCAGTACAAATTTCTTCAACATATCTTTCCCCTTAGTGCCGGCTGGCACGTAACCCAGATCAGTTGACGATGTGTAGCGGAAGTCGGATCAATTCTTGTAATCGGCGTCCGTGCGATCGAGCATGCGCTTGAACGCTTCCCACTCGCTGTCCGGCTTGCCGCCTTCGGTGCCATGCACCTTGTCGTAACCGCGGTCATACTGGCCGGCGGTGTGTGCGGCAATGGCGTGGGACGGGCGAATGACTTCTGCGCCGGTTGAAAGAATCGCGAGCTGCGCGCGGCAGGAGCGCTCCATATTGAACATCAGCTTGAAGGCCTCACCGACCGAGCGGCCGCAGGTGAGCAGGCCGTGATTGCGCAGGATGAGAACCATCTTGTCGCCGAGATCGGCGACCAGGCGCTCACGCTCGGACAGGTCCAGCGCGATGCCTTCGAAGTCATGATAGGCGATGCGATCGGTGAACTGCATCGACCACTGGTTCAGCGGCTGCAGACCGTCCTTCAGGCATGACACGGCAACACCGGCAACGGTATGCGTATGCAGCACGCACTGCGCATCGTGGCGCGCAGCGTGAACGGCGCTGTGAATGGTGAAGCCGGCCGGATTGATGCCGAGGCCGAGCGGATCGTCGACAACTTTACCGTCGACGTCGACGGTGACGAGGTTGCCGGCCGTCACTTCCTCGAAGCGCATGCCATAGGGATTAATCAGGAAGCGGTCCTGGGTGCCGGGGACGCGCACCGAAATATGCGTGTAAATGCTGTCATCGAGGCCGAGGCGATGGATCAGACGATAGGCCGCAGCAAGATCGATACGAACCTGCTTGGCGGCATCGAGGGTCGGCGTAATGTTTGCATGCATATTCACAGGCGCGGTTCCCGGCTTTTTTTAAGGTGCGGGCAGGAAACACAATCGCATGGCAGCTCGCAAGATTAAACTGTCGACAATCGACGATTAATTCTTGTACAGGGGAAGAAACGGGTCCCCCGCATGCGTTTGATGTCTCCTCCAGTTGGTCTGACCGCCCTCGCCGACACCGATCTTGTCGGGCAGGTCACACGCATCCTGACCCAGGCCATCATCAAGGGGCAGCTGCTGCCTGGCGCCAAAGTCGTCGAAGCCGGCATTGCCCGCGAGCTCGGCGTCAGCCGCGCTCCTGTCCGCGAGGCTGCACGGCTGCTCGAGCAACAGGGCCTGCTGGTCTCGCATCCGCGCCGTGGCTTCTTTGTCCGCAAGCTCGAAGCGACGGATATCGACGAGGTCTACGACCTGCGCATTTGCGTCGAATGTCATGCCGGCGTGCTGGCCTCCAAGAACATGACGCCTGCCAATCGCGACATGCTGCGCCGGCAGATCGACGTCATGCATGAGACTGCCGCGATCGACGATCATGCGCGACAGATCGAGGAAGACTACAAATTTCACCGCATGATCTGCGAAATCGCCGGCAGCAAGCGCCTGTTGCGATTGTTCGACGATCTCTCTTCGGAACTGCGCATGACGATCGGCCTGATCGGCCGGCTCTATGACGATCCGCACCGTATTGCGCAGACCCATGAGGCACTGCTGGAAGTGCTCGAACAGGGTCATCCCGACATCATCACCGCGCGGATCGACTATCACATCGGCGCTGCCTGGCGCGAAGTCGGCAAGCTGGTCCGCGAACTTCCCTCCTCAACGAATGGAGCCGCCACGTGAAGGCAGTGTATTCCGACAAGCACAAGAGCCATGATCCGCAGTTCTTTCTGGTGCGCGGTCAGGTCCGTAAAACCACCGAGCAGCCGGAGCGCGCCGAGCGCTTGCTGAAGGGTCTCGCCGACGGAAAGCATACGATCGTCGCGCCGACCGAATTCGGCCAGGGCCCACGTGCCCGCGTGCACTCGCCGGAATATCTGCGCTTCCTCGAAGGCGCATGGGAGGAATGGATCAAGTTGCCGGACTACGGCCCGGAGATGATCGCCAATATCCATCCGAACCGCGTGGCAGGCAGCTATCCCACCCACATCACCGGCAAGCTCGGCTGGCACACCGCGGATACCGCAGCGCCGATCGGTCCTGGCACCTGGCTTGGTGCCTGCGCTTCCACCGATGTCGCCGTTACCGCGGCGCAGATGGTGATGGACGGTGAGGACGCCGTCTATGCACTCTGCCGCCCACCCGGCCACCACGCCTATCGCGACATGGCCGGCGGCTTCTGCTTCATGAATAATTCGGCGATCGCCGCCGAGCATCTGCGCACCAAGCATGAGCGCGTCGCCATCCTCGATGTCGACGTGCATCACGGCAACGGCACGCAGGGCATCTTCTATGCGCGTCCGGACGTGCTGACGGTGTCGATCCATGCCGATCCCGTCGGTTACTACCCCTTCGTCTGGGGCTATGCCCATGAGAAGGGCGAAGGCAACGGCCTCGGCACCAATCTCAACATCCCGCTCGCGCTCGGCACCGGCGATGACGGCTTCATCGACGCGCTTACTGTCGCCGAGAAGACCATCAAGTCGTTTGCACCAACAGCTCTGGTTCTCGCCCTCGGCCTCGACGCCTCCGAACACGATCCGCTGGCGGCCCTGAAAGTCACCACCCCGGGCTTCAAGCGCATCGGCGAAGCCGTTGCGCGCATGGGCCTGCCCACTGTCCTCGTTCAGGAAGGCGGATATCTCTCCGACATCCTGGGCGCCAACCTCACCTCGACCCTCGCCGGTTTCGAAGCCGCGCGGTGATGAATGTGAGCACAATCACCTCGTCATTCGTAGGATGGGTAGAGCGTCTTCGCGAAACCCATCATTCGCATTCACAGAGGTGATGGGTTTCGCTGCGCTCTACCCATCCTACGGCATACCCACACTCACTCACCAACAACACCCAAGAAAACTCGAAGGACAAACTCGAATGTCGACCAATGCAGAAATCTTCGCGCGCCGCGAAGCCGCCGTTCCACGCGGCATCGGCCATTCCACTCCGATCTCGGCGCAGCGCGCGCTGAATGCCGAAGTCTGGGACGTCGAAGGCAAGCGCTATGTCGACTTCGCCGGCGGCATCGCCGTGCTCAACACCGGCCACTGCCACCCGACCATCATGGCCGCCGTGCGTGCGCAGATGGAGAACTTCACCCACACCTGCTTCCAGGTGTTGCTGTATGAATCCTACGTGACCCTCGCCGAGCGCCTGAACAAGCTGGCGCCGATCGACGGCGCCGCCAAGACCGCATTCTTCACCACCGGCGCCGAAGCGACCGAGAACGCCATCAAGATGGCCCGCGCCGCTACCGGCCGCGCCGGCGTGATCGCCTTCACCGGCGGTTTCCATGGTCGCACCCACATGACCATGACCATGACCGGCAAGGTGTTCCCCTACAAGAAGGGCTTTGGCGGCGCCATGCCGGAAGTCTGGCACGTGCCGTTCCCGGCCGCGCCGCTAGATGTCACCGTTGAGGAATCGCTGAAGTATCTCAGCTTCCTGTTCAAGGCCGACATCGATCCGGCCCGCGTCGCGGCCATCATCATCGAGCCCGTGCAGGGCGAAGGCGGCTTCCATCAGGCCCCGCCGGAACTGATGCGCGCGCTGCGCAAGATCTGCGACGAGAATGGAATCGTCTTCATCGCCGACGAAGTGCAGACCGGTTACGGCCGCACCGGCAAGATGTTCGCGATGGAACATTACGACGTGAAGCCCGACCTCATCACCGTGGCGAAGAGCCTCGCCGGCGGCTTCCCGCTGTCGGGCGTGATCGGCAAGGCGAAGATCATGGACGCTGCCGATCCGGGCGGCCTCGGCGGCACCTATGCCGGCAACCCGCTGGCGATTGCCGCAGCGATGGCCGTGCTCGACGTGTTCGAGAAAGAGAAGTTGGTCGACCGCGCCAACCATATCGGCGAGCGCATCACCACGCGCCTGAAGAAGATGCAGCAGCGTAACGATCTCGTGCCGATCGCCAGCATCCGCAATGTCGGCGCCATGATCGCCTTCGACATCGTCAAGGAACGCGGCTCGGACACGCCGGACGCGGAACTGACCAAGAAGGTGACGCAGAAGGCCACCGAAGAAGGTCTGATCCTGCTGTCCTGCGGCGTTAACTTCAACACCATCCGCGTGCTCGTTCCGCTGACCGCCCAGGACGAAATCCTCGACGAAGGCATGGACAAGCTCGAACGCGCGCTGACTGCCTGAGCCCTCTCACAAGAAAAGGAAAAACAAATGGCTCTCGATCCCGCACTTCGCGACAAGATCATCGCTGCCGTCGACAAGGGCTTCGATGCCCAGGTGAAGTTCACCCAGGACATGGTGCGCCACGTCTCGACCCGCGGCAACGAACACACGATGCAGGACTTCATGTTCCGCGCCATGAAAACGCGCGGCTACAAGATGGAGCGCTTCGAGATGGATCGCGCCGCGCTCGGCCATCATCCCGGCGCCGGCGCCTGGGACGACCTGCATTCGACTGCGCCGATCGTGGTCGGCACGCATTATCCGCGCGAGGAGAAAGGCCGCTCGCTGATCATGCAGGGCCATGTCGACGTGGTGCCGGAAGGTCCCCACGACATGTGGACCACGCCGCCTTACGACCCCGTGATCCAGGGCGACTGGATGCAGGGCCGCGGCGCCGGCGACATGAAGGCCGGCTGCGCCTCCAACATCTTCGCGCTCGATGCACTCAAGAGCCTCGGCCTGCAGCCAGCGGCAACGGTCTATCTGCAGTCGGTGGTGGAAGAGGAGTCCACCGGCGACGGCGCGCTGATGACGCATCTGCGCGGCTACAAGGCCGACGCCGTGGTGGTGTCGGAGCCGTCGCATGAGACGATCACGCGCGCCAATATCGGCGTCGTCTGGTTCCAGGTCGAAGTCCGCGGCGTGCCGGTGCATGTGCAGCGCATGGGCACCGGGGCCAACGCCATCGACGGCGCCTATCGCATCATCGGCGAATTGCGCAAGCTGGAAGCCAAGTGGAATGCGACCAAGGACCAGCACGAGCACTTCAAGAACATCGAGAAGCCGGTCAACCTGAACATCGGCAAGATCGCCGGCGGCGACTGGGCGTCATCGGTCCCGGCCTGGTGCAAGGTGGACTTCCGCATCTCGTTGCTGCCCGGCAAGACAGCCGAAGCAGCGAAGAAGGAGATCACCGACTGCGTCGCCGCCTTCGCACATCAGGATCCGTTCCTGTCGAACATCCCGCCGACCGTGACCTTCAACGGCTTCCAGGCCGAAGGCTACGAACTCAAGCCGGGATCTGATGCAGAAGCCACGCTGGCCGCGGCGCATGAAGCGGTGTTCGGCCAGAAGCCCAAGCCGGAAATCTCGCTCGCCTATCTCGACAGCCGCGTCTACGCGCTGTTCGACAATGTGCCGACGCTGAACTACGGCTGCATTTCGCGCGGCGTCCACGGCTTCGACGAAGGCGTCAACCTGCCCTCGCTGAAGAAGACGACGACGGCGCTGGCGCTGTTCATCGCCGAATGGTGCGGCGTGGAAGAGATCAAGGCCTGATCATTCAGGCCTCAGCCTGAAGACCGAATGGGCGGCGGAGCAATCCGCCGCCTTTTCATTTCTGCCAGCTACAGATGCCGCCTGTGCGGCACGGCCAGACCTGCACCCGCGTGTCCGCCGCATTGGAATCCAACGGATTGCCGCGACGAACGACCTTCTTCTGCGCAGCGCGCTGCGCCACTGGCTTCACAGCCTGCGTACGCGCAACGCGCGGCGCTGCCTTCGCCGGGTCGGCTTTCACATTCGCCTTCGCATCGGCCTTGGCCTGGATCTGCACCTGCTCGAATGACGCGGGCGGGCCCAGCAGTTTCGGCGATAGCACAGCCTTCTGCAGGTCGAGCAGCAAGAACTCGCCGGGCTTGTATGTGTCCGCTTGCGCAGCACTGACGCACGCCAGAAGACTGACGCCGGCCGCAATCATACTCAAACGCTTGCAACGCATTTACGCCTCCTGAGGCCGGTTCCCGGCTTCTGGACTAACAATGTCTCTAAGTTAAGCATGGATAACGTTGAATCCAGCCTCGAGTTTCCCGGAAAGCGCCTGCGGCGCAGGCATTTCTGGCGGTAAGACTAACCGTCCATGGCGCACCCGCCGATTGATCCAGCGCAATGCGACTCCGCGCCGCTGCGCCGACCCTCCGCTCAATCATTTCAGCAGCGGAGACCGCCATGACATCCGTCCAGCCCTATCCCGTCATCAGCAATCTCATCGAACGCATTGGCGACTGGTTGATCCAGCGCCGCCAGCTCAACGAACTCGGCGCGCTCGACAGCAGCGAGTTCAGACGCATGGCCCATGAGCTTGGCCTCGCGCCAAGCGATCTCGATACGATCGTGCGCAGAGGCGTGAACGGTGCGGAGGAATTGCCGCAGATGCTCCGTGCGCTCGGTTTTGAGGAGGCCGCCATTGCCAAGATCCGGCCGCCTGACATGATGGAGATGCGCCACGCCTGCGCCAGTTGCGCGCACAAGCGGGCCTGCGGTGCCGACCTCGCAGCCAAGACGGCGGCCGCGAATTACGAGAACTATTGCGCCAATGCCAACGACATCACGCTACTGGCCCGGGCTGCGGAGTAGATTATTCTCCACCTTTACTAAAAATGTTCGAAAAGCCGGCCAGGTAAGCCTAATCGGTTAGGTTAAGATTTGGTTTAAGTTGCGACAAAACCCGACTGGGATAGCGTCGATCGCGTCGCGCAGTGGGGTGCGGAAGTCGCTTTCCAACCCCGAATTTCAATGCACGGCACGGGACCGCCGTTATTACCTGCGTCGGCGGTCCCACCCCTTGGCAATCCCGGCTGTACCCAACGCCACCTCCCAACTCGGCCACTTGAGAATGCGCATGTTGCACCTGCTCGCAACTTGCAATGTGCCACTCGCGCCGCAGCATCGTTACATGTCATGCAAGCAGTCATCGCGTCGCAACAAGAAGCGCTTTGTGAATGCTCGCAATTAATCCGCGACACGGTGTTGCTGCGCGCAATCTTCCTTGACTTGCTCTCGCCGCACTTGGCAGTCTGAGATCACACAAAAAAGCATCGGGCAACGACCCAGATGCCTCTAGGGAGAGACACCATGGACTCATTTCTGAGGCCGCTTGCGGCTGCGAGTATGATTGTTGCTGGCGCCCTTGCTTCCACTGCTCCAACATCTGCCCAGCAAGCGCCGATCAAGATCGGTATTCCGACTTCGGTCCAGCTGCAGGTCGGCCGCGACACCCAGAACGCCGCCAAGCTGGCCATCGAAGAGATCAATGCCAAGGGGGGATTGCTCGGACGCAAGCTCGAAATGGTCGTCGCCGACGAGACCGAGAATCCCGAACAGGGCATTGCTGCGATCAAGAAGCTCACGGCGGACGACAAGGTCAACGTGCTGATCGGCGGCTATACGTCAGGCGTGACGCTGGCTCAGCTGCCGCATATTTCCAATGCCAAGACGATCTATATCGGCGTCGGCGCCGCCTCCCCGGCCATCACCGCAAAGGTGAAGACCGACTATGAGAACTACAAATATATCTTCCGCGCCTTCCCCATCAACGCGGCGCATCAGGCGCGCGCGCTGGTCGACTTCATCAACGGCAAGCTGAAAGGCGAGATGGGCCTGAAGAAGATCGCCATCGTCGGCGAAAACGCCAAATGGGTGCAGGATCTCGTGCCGATCCTGAAGAAGGGCGCGACCGACGGCGGCACCGACGTGACGCTTGCCGAGTTCTTCGACACCTCGACCTCCGACTTCTCGCCGCTGTTCGCCAAGGTGAAAAATTCAGGCGCGCAGTATCTGATCGTCGTGCTCTCGCACGCCTCCTCGGACATCTTCGTCAAGCAGTGGCATGACGCTCAGGTGCCGATTCCGATCGGCGGCATCGACGTGAAGAGCCAGGATGCCGACTTCTTCACGCGCGTCAGCGGCAAGGCCAATGCCGAAACCGTCGGCATGTTCGCCATTCGCGCGCCGCTTACCCCGAAGACCATTCCGTTCTGGGATGAATTCGTGAAGCGCTTCGGCACCGCCCCCGTCTATACCGGCATCGGCGCCTATGACGCGGTCTATGTCTATGCCGATGCCGTGAAGCGCGCCAATTCCATCGAACCCGACGCTGTCATCAAGGAGCTGGAGAAGACCGACCATGTCGGCATCGCCGGCAAGCTGGTGTTCGACGAAGTACACGACGTGAAGACCGGCCCTGGACTGCAGAACCTGCTGTTCGTGCAGTGGCAGAAGGACGGCGCCCGCGTCGTGGTCTGGCCCAAGGAAGCCGCAACCGGCCCGATGATCGCGCCGCCCTGGATGAGCAACTGATTTGTTGATGGCGGTCATCTGACCGCAGCGTAACCGCGCGGCCGGCGATCCCTCGCCGGCCGGAAAACGGGAGAAGCGAGCCCGAAGAAGTTCGCCCTCCGCCGTCCGGTCTTCAACAGCGGGTTCTCATGCTTCAGATTCTGATCTACGGCGCGGTCTCCAGCGCCATCTATGCGATGCTGGCCGTTGGTTTCACCCTGATCTTCGGCGTCGCCCGCATCCTCAATCTCGCCCATGGCTCGTTCTACGCACTCGGTGCCTATGCGGCCTATGTCCTCACCTCGCTGCTCGGCGTTCCGCTCTTTATCGCAGCCCCGCTGGCGGTATTGATCGTCGCCGGCTTCGGCGTGGTGATGGAGCGTTTTCTGGTGCGTCCGCTGCGCTCGTCTCAGCTTGCAGTACTAATGATTACCCTCGCGGTCTCACTCGCGGTCGAACAGGCGCTGTTCATCACCTTCGGCTCCGAATATCGCAACGTCCCCTCATTCGTTGCTGACAAGCTATCAATCGGCGGCGTCGATATTTCCGGCCAGCGCTTGCTCGCCCTTGTCGCCGGTGTCCTCGTGCTGCTCGGCCTCTGGCTGTTCATCCAGCGCACGCGTCTCGGCGCGGCCATCCTCGCGGTATCGCAGGATCCGGAAGCCGCGCAATATATGGGCATCCCGACCAACCGCATTTTCTCCATCGTGATGGCGATCTCCGCCGGCACCGCGGCGCTCGCCGGCGTGCTGGTGTCGCCCTTCCTCACGGTGCAGCCCACCATGGGCCTGCTGCCGATGGTGAAGGCCTTCGCCATCGTCATCGTCGGCGGGCTTGGCTCGATCCCCGGCAGCATCATCGCCTCGCTGATCCTCGGCTATTCCGAGACCATCGTCGCCTATCTGATTTCAACATCATGGACGGAGCTGGTGTCGCTGGTCGCGGTCGTCGTCACGCTGATGATACGCCCGTCAGGACTCCTTGGGCGACGGGCGGCATTCTGACATGAAACGCATCGCCCCCATCGACATCGCAGGCGGCATCCTCGTCGTCGCCTTCCTCGCGCTGCTGCCCATGTTCGCCGCCAGCAACTATCTCACCGGCGTGCTCACCGTCTGCGTGATCTACGGCATCTGGGCCTCAAGCTGGGATTTCATGTCCGGCCTCACCGGGCGCGAGAATTTCGGCCACTCACTGTTCATCGGCGCCGGCGCCTATACCGCGGGCTTCCTGTCCTCGATCTGGTCGACAAATCCCTGGGTCAGCCTGCCGCTCGGCGTCGTGATCGCCATCGCCTTCAGCCTGCTGGTCGGCTTCCCGACGCTGCGGCTGCGTGGGCCTTATTTCGCGCTGGCGATGCTGTCCGCCTCGGCGATCCTGCAGCGGCTGTGTCTGATCTTCTGGGAATATACCGGCGGCGAGGAAGGCATCTACGGCCTCGATCCCCTGATGAAAAATCCGCTGCATTACTACTGGTTCGTGCTGGCGATTCTCGCGGTCACCGTGATCGCGCTGACGCTGCTGGCGCGGTCGCATTGGGGCCTGCTGCTGCGCGCCATTCGCGGAGATGAGGCGACCTGTCAGGCCGCGGGCATCAATGTCACCTTCTACAAGATCGTGTCGCTGATGATCTCGGCCGGCTTTGCCGGTCTGGGGGGCGCGCTCTATGCACACTACCAGCTTCAGGTGTCCCCGCCGCTGTTCTCGGTGGTCGTGTCGATCACGGTCATCATCATGGTCTATGTCGGCGGCATCGGCTCTATCTATGGCGCCGCAGTGGCCGCGATCCTCCTGACGTTGCTCACCGAGATGCTGCGCGGCTTCGGCGAATACCGGCTGTGGATCTACACACTGACCCTGATGCTGATCCTGTTCTTCCTGCCCAATGGACTGATCGCGCCGCTCTGGCGCCGGCTGACGGAGCGCCTGCGATGACTGACCTTCTCGAAGTCAACGGCGTGACCAAGCGCTTCGGCGGCCTCACCGCCGTCAAGAACGCCAGCTTTACGCTGAAGAAAGGCGAATTCACCGGGATTCTTGGTCCCAACGGTGCCGGCAAGACGACACTGTTCAACATCCTCACCGGCTTCATGCAGCCGACATCAGGCACGATCCATTTCAACGGCGATCTCGTCCGAGAACTCGCGCCTTACAAGGTGGTCAATCGCGGCATGGCCCGCACCTTCCAGCTCACCCGGCCATTCGTCGGCATGAACCTGCTGGAGAACGTGCTGGTGGCCTGCATGTCGCCGCGCGCCAGTGAGGACAAGGACAAGGAGGCGCGCGCCAGCTATCTGCTGGGACAGGTCGGCCTTGGCGGCCGTGACAAGGAGCCGGTGGAGACGCTGCCTTACGGCGACCTGCGGCGGCTCGAAATCGCCCGCGCGCTGGCGACCCGGCCGGACCTGCTGCTGCTCGACGAGCCCTTCGCAGGGCTTGGCAGCAGCGAGATCGAACAACTGGCACAGCTGATCCGTCGACTGCATCGCGAGGAGAACCTCACTATTTTGCTGATCGAACACAAGCTGCGCGAATTCATGGCGCTGGTGTCGCGCGTGATCGCGATGAATTTCGGCGAGATCATCGCCGTCGGTCCACCAGAAGAAATCGTGAAGAACGAGAAGGTGATCGAAGCCTATATCGGCAAGACGGAGGACGCCCATGCCTCTGCTTGAAGTCGCCGATCTCAAGGTCAGCTACGGCAAGGCCCTGGCCATCGAATCCGTCTCGATCAGGGTCGAGAAGGGCGAACTCATTGGCGTGCTCGGCCCCAACGGCGCCGGCAAGACCACACTGCTGAAGGCCATCTCGCGCAGCATCGCCTCGCAGGGCACGTTGAACTTCAAGGATGCGTCGCTGCATCCGATCGAGCCATATAACGTCGTCGCCAAGGGCATTTGCCACTGTCCCGAGGGGCGAAAACTGTTCTCGGAATTGTCGGTGCTAAAGAACCTGCAACTCGGCGCCTACCTCCGCAAGAACAACGCCGACGTCGAGAAGGACCTGGAGCGCGTCTTCACGCTATTCCCGGTACTGCGCGAACGGCAATGGCAGCAGTCCAGCACATTGTCCGGCGGAGAACAGCAGATGGTGGCCATCGGCCGCGCGCTGATGGGCCGGCCGGAATTGCTGCTGCTGGATGAACCATCCGTCGGCATCGCGCCGCGGCTGAAGGGGCTGATCTTCGACTCGATCCAGCAGATCAGGAAAGACGGCACCGCCATCCTGATCGTCGAACAGGACGCGACATCGACGCTGCGGATTGCGGATCGAATTTATGTGCTGGAGCATGGACGGACGATCCGTGAGGGAACGTCCGCGGAGATCGCTGGCGACAAGTATATCCAGCAGATTTATCTGGGGGTGTAGTCAAGTACTCTCATGTCGTCCCCGCGAAGGCGGGGATCCATAATCACGGTTGGCTTCGTTTAGGCGGCAGAGCTACGACTATCTTACTCAATCCAAGTCTCAAGCGTGTATGGGTCCCCGCTTTCGCGGGGACGACGGGCTGAGATTTCCGCGAGTAACGCGCTTACGCCTTCCGCGTATACAGATGAAACCCGCCATAGATGCCCGAACGATCCGCAGCCAGACCTTGGGCGCTGCGCGCCTCATCGCGCTGCCACGTCTCGCGCAGCGATGCATGTTCCGGATCGTCCAGCGGCGACTCGGCGCCGGCGGTGCGGAAGATCACCCGGATGCCGTCCTTGCCGGCGCGGTCGATCGCATCCCACAGCGCACGGATTTCATCCGGCGCCATCCAGTCCTGCGAATCCAAGAGCACAACCGCGTCGATCTGGCGAGCCGGAAGGCTCTCCAGGAACACACGCAGATTGGCATGCACCGGCGTGACCAGAGCGGCGCGGCTGGCGGTGTCCGCGTAACGGCTCTGCTGCAGGTACAACGGCAGGCATTTATCGCCAGGGCCGACATAGCTGCGGCTCAGCGCCTGCCAGGCAAAATAGTTGTTGGCGTTCGGATGCACGTCGACCAGGGCGAGCAAGCGTTGATGCAGCACTTCGTTCAGCGGCTGGTTGCCGCCCAGCAGCGTGCGCTGCTGCGGCGGGATGCCGAGGCTGAATAGCAGAGCGGGCGTTTTCGTCATCAAGCGCGCGAGCCGTGAATGGAATAGCCAGTGCAGGCGTTCCAGCGCGCGCTTGCGTGCCGGCGACTGCTTGTCCTCGTGCAACAACGCCTTGAGATCGATGCGGGCAAGTTTCGCCAGGGTGTGCGCAAAGCCGATGAAGCGGCCGAGCGCGCCGTGGCGGTAGAAGCCGTCGCTGAAGTAACCGTAACGCGGGCGGCCCTGAATATCGCGCTCGTCCCAATAGCCGCGCGCTTCGGCATCGAGCAGCGGCCGCAGCCGCTCGCGATAGAGGCCCACATTGCTATCGGATGCGCCTTCGCCGAAGAATTTCCAGAAATCCTGATAGTTCGGCAGTGCGCGCAGGCCTGCGAGCTTCAGCTTCAGCAGCGACAGATGCGCTTCATTCAGATCGACCGCATAGACATGCTCGGGCTTCGCCGAGAGATAGGACAGCGCATTACAGCCGCCGCTGGAGATGGTGACAATCGTC
Organism: Tardiphaga sp. 20_F10_N6_6; assembly: GCF_052076045.1. Lineage (NCBI taxonomy): Bacteria > Pseudomonadati > Pseudomonadota > Alphaproteobacteria > Hyphomicrobiales > Nitrobacteraceae > Tardiphaga > Tardiphaga sp. 20_F10_N6_6. The sequence continues at coordinate 5,208,807 of NZ_CP197239.1, read as the reverse complement.
GAACCGGGCACCAGCTTCAGCGCCGCCATGTCGGCTTCGGGATCTTCCCAGATCTGGGTATAGACCAGCCGGCGGAACCAGAAGGCGAACAGCCTGTCCCAGATCGTCGTTTCTTCGCGACCACGGCTATTGCGAACGGCGTCGGCGATCAGATGCGTATTCATCGGCTTCTTGGACCCTTCGAATCGACAATCTGAAATTTTTATCAAGCGCAGACTGCGGTTTTGCGACAGTCATTCTAAATTTCGGCGGCTTCCCGCGACAAAACCACTGTCACACCGTTGTCTTGTTGCGATGAAATGGATCGCTCATCCGGATGCGATGAGGTGCGCCATGACGATTGTCTCCGAATACGAAGACGGCGGTCAGCCCGCGTGGTCGAACGAAGCCACGCATCGCATGAACCGGATGTATCGCTGGCAGCGCTTCATCTATGACGCGACGCGCCGGTACTATCTTCTCGGCCGCGATCAGCTCATCGCAGAACTCGTGCCTGCGCCGGGCGCGACGGTGCTGGAGATCGGCTGCGGTACCGGCCGCAATCTCGTTCAGGCTGCCCGCAGATATCCGCAAGCGGTATTCTACGGCATCGATATTTCGACCGAGATGCTGACCACGGCCATCGCGTCCATTGCACGCAACGACCTCACGGATACCGTCCGCGTCGCCCACGGCGATGCAACGAATTTCGATCCGTCGCGCATTTTCGCCGTTCCGTCATTCGATCACGTCATGATTTCCTACAGCCTCTCGATGATCCCGAGCTGGCAGGATGTGCTCGACCACGCCGTATCGCAGCTCAAGCCTGGCGGGCGACTACACATCGTCGATTTCGGCCATCAGGAGCGGTTACCGAAGATCGCGAGCAAGCTGCTGTTGCACTGGCTGACACTGTTCGACGTGACGCCGCGCCGCGAGCTTCTCGATGTGCTGAAGGCGCTCGCCGAGCGTCATCACGCCAATCTCGATTTCAATCGCCCGTTCCGCGGCTACGCGCAGTCTGCGGTGTTGACGCTGCCGACGTAATTCAGGCCAGCTTGCGTCTGTTGACATTCCGGTAGGCTTCAACGGCGCCGAACAGCGTCAGCGACAGCACGAACGGAATCAGGTGATAGAACAGCCGGAACAGCAGCAGCACAGCCAGCAGCTGCTCGGTATGTTCGCCGCCAAGCCCGACCAAGATCGTTGCATCGAACACGCCGATGCCGGCGGGTGCATGACTGGCGAATCCCAATAGCGTCGCGGCGATGAAGACGACGATCACCTGCGCGACGCCAACATCCATCGTCTCCGGGATCAGCACATACATCGCCAGTGCCGCCGCGCCGAGATCGACGAGCCCGATGCCGATCTGAAAGAACACGTTGCGCCCGCTCGGCACCGGCACCGACCAGGTGCGACCGCCGAGTGTCCGCATACCGTTCCACGTCCAGCCGACATAAGCGATGATACCCACGAGAATTGCCACCGCGATGAAACGGTTGATTTCGGGCGAAAGCTGATCGATCCGGCTGATGGCGCCCGGCTCGTGCAGGGTGCTGAGCGCCAGCGCGGTGAGATTGCCGAGCCAGAAGGTCAGGCCGGTGAGAAAGCAGATGCGGGCGACGCCGGCGGGGCCGATGCCGTGCGGTGCATAGATCCGGTAGCGCACGGCCGATGACACCAGCAGCACTGCGCCGGTTCCGTGCGAAATCGGATAGCTGGTGAAATTGGCCAGCGCTGCAATCCTGAAGGGAATGTCCCCCCGCCCGATCATCTGCAGCGCCAGCCAGTCATACAGCGTCAGGCTGCCATAGGAGATCGCCACCAACACCAGCGAGAGTGCGATGCTGCTTGGCGGTACCATGTGCATGGCAGACAGCACGTGGGCGAAATCCACGCCCTTGAGCGCCTTGGTCAGCGCCATAAACGCAATCGTAGCAATTGCTATGCTAAGGAGCGCGCCAAGCCACCTCCAGCTGAGGCGCGTACGCATCAGCTGCATGATATTTTTCAATGCGGGTGGCACATTGTTCTACTTTTCATTAGGTCTGAGCACGCCGTGATTCGCGCATGTGTTCGCGCGTTCTGTTGCACGTCCATGTGACAGCTGCGCAAAAGCAGCGTTTTGGCGCCGCCCAACAATCCGGTGATTTCCAGATTTCGCCCCCGCGATGTCGCATCAAGGTCATGCGGGTTCCGTAAGCCATACGCACTGAATGCACTGATTCATCCAAGCAGGACACCATGTCGACCGAGACCGAATATCAGCTCACCGAAAACCAGTGGGACACATTGCGGAGGCTTCGCCCCGCGATCCTGCCACCGGCCAAGCTGAACCGTTACGTTCTCGATCAGCTGGTTGCGATGGGACTGGTTGCGCTATCGGACACCGATCCGGCGCTGACACCCACGGGCCGCGCCGTGGTTCTGCGCGGCTGTCCGCGACTGTGGGATCTGGCAGCCTGAGCCGAGGCTTGCGCCGTCAGGGCGCATCCACCCGCTGAAGCAGAAATGCGAGCGCGTCCTCGCAGCGATCTTCGACCTTGAAGCTGAGAAACTCGTCGGCGCGCGTGCGGCCGAGATTAACCGCGGCGATGGGAATCTCCGCGCGCACCGCCGCTTGCACGAAGCGAAAGCCGGAATAGACCATCAAAGACGAACCGGCGATCAGCATGGCATCGGCCTTCTGCACGTGGCCGAGCGCGGCATCGACGAAGTCGCGCGGCACGTTCTCGCCGAAGAACACGACATCCGGCTTGAGGATGCCGCCGCAGATCTCGCAAGCCGGCACGACAAAGGATGCGAAATCGACGCCCTCCAGATCGGCATCGCCATCGGGCGCAACGGCCGCATCGAGGTCCAGCCATCCCGCGTTCAAGCGACCCATCCCGTGCTGAAACTCGTCTCGCCGAATCCGGCGTTCGCAGCCCATGCAGCGCACGAGGTCGAGCCGGCCGTGGAGGTCGATGACCTTCTTGCTGCCAGCGGCCTGATGCAACCGGTCGACATTCTGGGTCAGCAGAACTTCGCATTTGCCGATCTGTTCAAGACACGCCAATGCGTGATGCGCATCGTTTGGTCGCGCCTGGCCAAACCGACGCCAGCCAATGAGACTGCGCGCCCAATAACGCTGCCGCGTCAATTCCTCGCCCATGAAGGCCTGAAAGGTCACAGGCTGTGTGCGTTTCCAGTTGCCGTCGGTGTCGCGATAATCGGGAATGCCCGAATTGGTGCTGCACCCGGCACCGGTCAGGACAAACAGACGTTGATGGCGATCGACGAAGTCGCGGAGGACATTGGGTGGGGTCATAGGGGAACGTTTATCTCTCGGCAGCAAATCATGCCAAGCTACCACGGATGCGGCACCTGGCACTGCATATGTGGGGACGGAATTCGGCGAGTCCACCACGCGAGATCACGCCGCGGCGTCGAATATCGCTGGCGAGCGGATGAACCGGTTTGTTCATGAGTGGAGACAAGGTGCTTGCGACAGTCGGAATGACTCATTTTATCTGGCAGAAAACATTTCCTGAAGCGCCGCTGCGCTTAGGTAAATGAACCGCAACAGAAACGATCGAGATTTCTGGGTCGGCAGCTCGAGGCTACGCGCCTAGACCCGATAGTCCCGGGCGGCTGACACACGCGGCTCCTTGCCGAAACGAAATCAATGGATGCTCCGCTTGGCCCAACCATAGGCGACCATTGCATCGTGAAACGCATTCCTAGCGTCAACAGTGCTGGCCGAATCTTCGCTCGCCGCAGTTAGCCTGCTGACGACGTCAACCCATTGAGGGGACGCGCGGGTTTCAGCTTCGACATAGCGCCGAATCCATCTCAGCGCCGAAACAACCGACAACAGCTTCCGATCACCGGTCGGAGTCTGGCCAGGCGCATCAGCGGTTAAAGTGATCGGCGCGAAGATGATCTGCACCGTTACCCCGTCGGTTAGTTGATGAAGTTCCAAGCCGATGTGGCGCAAAGTACAAGGTATCCGCAAAGTCACGAAATTCAATTTGGAAACAGACGCCCATAGGACCGCGCTGATGCCCATGAACCAATATGCTAACGAGAGCCCAACCGGCTGCTCGTCATCGGACGGTTCAACGTTCCATACATCTGCACGCCTCGAACGGCAGGTTCAAGATCGCGACAAAAGTCGATGCCGGTTACTAGGTCCGGCTCCATGCTTCGGCAGGTGGTCCCTGTCCGCCTTGCGCCATGAGCCAACCCTGGCGATGACCAAGCACGCGCAGCCTCAAATATGAATTTACTTGTCGAGCTTGAACACCATCTGTGTCGGGCGCACGAACCGCAATGCGATCAGAAGCAGCGTCATGACCATCACCATGTAGATCACGGCCATGGCATCGATAGAATAGACGGGGCGGACACCACCGGCAAACATGTTGTAGAATAACGCGACGACGAGCGTCTGCGATCCACCGCCGCCGAGAAGAAATGCGAGCTCGAAATTCGATATCGTATTGACCAGCACAAGGACGCCGGCGGTCAGTATTCCCGGTACCATCAGGGGAAACAGAATCCGCCTGAAAATCTGAGCCCGGCTTGCGCCAAGCATTGACCCACTCCATTCCAGATTGACGCTGATCTGCTCGAAAAATGGCATCAACACGAAGACGGCCAACGGGACCATCGGCACCAAGACCGCCAGAATCACGCCGACGACGGATCCGCCGACCCCATATCGGTAGAGAGTGGTTGCCAGCGGGATCCCGTAGGTCATCTGCGGGATCACCAGCGGCAGAAAATACAGCAGCAGAATGACCGATTTGAATCGGAAATTTCGTCGCGCAAGAATGTAAGCGGCCGGAAATCCAATGGCCAATGCAAGGAAGACAACGACGACCACGATCAGCAGCGTGACGCCCAACACCTGCCCCAGATCGAAATTCTTCCACGCATAAGCAAACCAGTCCGTCGTATAGGCCGGCGGCAGCAGGCCGCCGAACCAACGCTTGGCGAACGAGCTCACGACAACGTGCGACACGATCCCGAGCATGTTGAGGATAAAACCCACAATGAACAGATAGAGCGAGAGCTTCCACATTCTGCTTCGCATTGTGCGGCCCTATCTCTTTCCGACGCCCATGGTCGCTGCCGGCGACAACCGGCGACGGAACAGGATGATGACCAGCAGTGCTGCCAGCTGACACAGGCCCATAACCACCGCGATCGCGGAAGCAGCCGACATGTCATATTGTTCGAAGGCCTTCTGATAGGCCGCAATAGAGATCGTGCGCGTGGTACCCGCCGGCTGCCCGAGCATGATGGCGGACGGAAAGACCGCGAAGCTCATGACGAACACCAGCGCGAATGCGATGGCAAGACCGGGCGCGATGAGCGGCAGCATCACACGCCGGAAGACGATCGAAGGTGTCGCACCCAGCATCCGCGCCGAGCGTTCAAGGCTGGGATCGATGCCGGATATGTATCCCAGCAGCATCAGGAAGCAGAACGGGAACTGCTGCATGAACAACGCCAGCATGACGCCTGCATAGTTATGAGTCAGAATGAACGGCTCTTTGATAAGCCCTAATCCGAGAAGGACCTGATTGAACCAACCCTGCGAACCATAGAAACCCAAGATACCTTCCGACAGCAGGATCACGCCAAGCGAAATAGGCATGATCAAGATCGTGGTCACGGTCCGTTCCATGAAAATGCCCCGGCGCATGCCGTAAGCCAGCCAAAGAGCGAGCAGAAGGACAACGATCGTAGTGGGAATCGCCAGACTGAAGGTGATCCAGATCGTACCATACTGATAGGGATCACTGAAGAAGGTGAGATAGTTCGCGAGGCTGAAGCCGCCAACCTTTTGCGGCTGAAGGCTGAGATAGACACCATACAGAAACGGATAGACGAACATGCAGAGAACGTAGAGCAAGGACGGCAGCAAACAGAAGAATGCCAGCGCGTCGAATTCGCTCTTCTCATCGTTGGCTACGGCGCGCATTATTTTCTCGCCTATTCCGCAGGAAGCAAGACGACCTTGTCGATCGGAAACTGAAGGCCAATCGTGTCGGCGGTTCGTATCGCCTCGGCGGTGCGTAACCAGACTCGCGTATTGTCATTGATGCGTATGGCGGCTTCCTGTTCCCGACCGAGATACTCGACCACTTCGACACGGCCACTAACATCTTCGGCACCGGAAACCACCTCACCGCCGGCCCGGATATCGTCTGGACGTATCGCCATCACCATGTCGGTATTCACGCGCACATCGGCCCCCGCCCGCGCCCGAATGCAGATTCCGTCACCGACGCCCTCGGCGATTCCGTTGGACACTGACGCGATCCTGACCTTGAAGAAATTCCGGAAACCCATGAAGTCCGCCACGAAGACATTCTTGGGCCGGTCGTGGATTTCCTGTGGGGTACCCGACTGCATCAGGACGCCATTGCGCAATACAACGATCCTGTCCGACAGTGACAGTGCTTCGGCCTGGTCGTGGGTCACGTAGATCGACGTCAGCCCCAGCGCGGCGTGGATCTGCTTGATCTCCGCCCGCATCTCGACTCTCAGCTTGGCATCGAGATTTGATAGCGGCTCGTCGAACAGCATCAGGCGCGGATGCAACACGAGGGCCCGCGCAATCGCAACGCGTTGCTGCTGACCACCGGAGAGCTGGCCCGGATAGCGCTCCTCATAGCCCGTCAATTGCACCAGCATGAGCATCGCATCGGTACGCTTCTTGATCTCCTCCTTCGACAATGGCTTCAAGGTGAGCCCGAACGAAACGTTGTCGAAGACCGTCATGTGAGGAAACAGCGCGTAGTTTTGAAACACCATTCCGAACGCACGCTTCTCGGGCGGCAGATGATCGACCCGCGCTCCATTGAGCCTGATCTCGCCCTCGGTCGCCGCAATCAGGCCAGCGACGATCGACAAGGCCGTCGACTTTCCGCATCCACTCGGTCCGAGGAAGGTGACGAACTCGCCCTTTCGGATATCGAGTTCAAGGTTGTCCAGTACGGTCTTGTTGCCATAGCGCTTGGTGATTCCAAGCTTCAGCGAGTCCAACGTATCTCCCGGCCCGTTCATGTCGTCCCGTTTCTGAGTAAGAAGCAACACAGCCACCGGCGGGTCCGTGCATGCGGACCCACACGCTCATCGAATTGATTACTTCTTGACCTGGTTTGCGCCCACTTCCCGGTCCCAACGATCCATCGCGTAGCTCAATTCCTTCACGCCGAGCGGCGGGGATACTTTCCACTTGGTGCCGACTTCGTCGTATTCGGGCCGCCAAAACTCCTTCACCAGTTCCTGAATCTCCTTGGGCGCCTTTTCCATGGTGGCCGCGGTGATCGTCGGCCCAATGAAGCCCGGCCAGGAAAGCACCTGCTGCTCCGGTCGGCGCATGAACTTCATGAGATCGAGAATGACGTCGACCTGTTCTTTCGGCACGCCTGTGGGGATGCACCAGTAATGTCCGTCGACCACGAAGGTCGTGTTCTGAAGGATGGTGATCTTGGAGTCCGGCGGGATGACGCTCTGGGCACGCGGCTTCATGTCCCATTCCATGATGCCGGCGATGATCCAGCGTTGCCCCTGGGCGAATTCCTTCAATGTGATCGCGGTGCCCGTCGGATAGTATTCGACGTACTGCCCAAGCTCCTTCAGATAGGCCCAGGTCTTGTCCCACCCCTTGTCGGGATCGAGTGGCTTCGAGTCATTTAGAATGTGCGCCATGCCCAGTACGATCGACCGACCCGGTCCGCTATTCGCCGGACGCGCATACATCAGCCGGCCCGGATTTGCCTTTGCCCAGGCCAACAATTCTTCGGCGGTTTTCGGCGGGTTGGGCACCTTGCTGGGATTGTAGACGAACACCGGCCCGCCGGCGTTGCCCACCGACGGCACCATATAATCGCGGCCTTCGTCGTATAGCGCCTTGCCGGCAGGCGTCATCTCATCGCGCGGAAACAGCTTCTCAAAATCAGGAATCTTGATCAACTGGTTGTTGGCCGCGAGAAACGCACCACCGTCCTGTCCAGTCAGCACAAGGTTGATGTCCAGCCGTCCGGCATCCTGCTGAGCTTTGATCTTGGCCGGCAACTCCGGCGCCGGCGCGCGCTGAATCCTGATCTCCTTGATCTTGTCGGGATTGGCCTTTTTGTAGTTCTCGATGATGACCTGGGTAGATGCCAGATCTCCCCCGGTATCGATGATCGAGAGAACGATGGGCTCGGCGGCCTTCAGAGGTTCACCAGCGAAGGCCGTCACGGCGAGGACAGCCACAGCGCCGGCGCGCAATAATGCATTCGGACAGATGCGCATTTCCGATTCCTCCCTGGCATATGCACCCGCGTCGCGCGCGGTTGTCATTTATTTGTAAACATAGCATCGACGAGTTAGGCGACATCTGTCAAGCATTGGGAGATCGCAATCGGCCGATCATGAGCAGGACTTGCTGATGTCGCGATGTCGCACCTTGCCCGTCTTGCTCGCTCGCATATCAATCTGTGACGTCATACCCGCCCCTAAGAGCCGACAAGTCGGCGCCTTGAGAAGGTCGGCCATCGGGAGAAACGCATGCCAATTGGAGTCGGCCTGATTGGGCTCGGAATGGCGGTGAAGCCGCATATTCTTTCGTTGCTTGAATTGCAGGCGCAGGGACGGATTACGATCGTCGGCGGATTTGCGCCGTCAGCGGACCGCCGGTCAGCGTTTTCACAGCAGTGGGGCGTTCCGATTTTCGATAGCCAAGAGGATTTGCTGTCGCGCTCCGATCTCGATCTCGTCCTGATACTGACGCCCCCTGGAACGCATCTGGCGACCGTGCAGGCTGCAGCCGCAGCAGGAAAGCACATTCTGGTGGAGAAGCCCGTCGAGATATCGGTTGCCAGGGGTGAGGAACTAGCGGCCGTCACGGAGGCTGCCGGCGTGCGGTGCGGCGTGTGCCTGCAACATCGCTTTCGTCCCGCAGCACTACGCCTGAAGGCGGCGCTGGATCAGGGAGATCTGGGCGATATCCTGTCGGCGAGTGCATCGATCCGCTGGTGGCGTGATGACGCCTATTTCCGTCAACCGGGCCGCGGCATGAAGGCTCGCGATGGCGGCGGCGTATTGCTCACACAGGCCATCCATACGCTCGATCTGCTTCTGCATTTCGTGGGACCGCACAAGGACGTTGCCGGCTTTGCATCGACCTCACCGCTCCGAACGATCGATACGGAAGACGTGACCGCGGCGGCGGTCCGTTTCCAAAGCGGTGCCATCGGCGTACTCGATGCCACCAGTGTTGCGCGGCCCGGCTATCCGGAGCGTATCGAAATCGCTGGCACACGCGGCTCGGCCTATCTCGAGACGTTCCAGTTGGCCATCCATCGCCACGAAGGCCCGCCAGAGACGGTCGGGACTGCGCAATCGGGCGGAGGTGGCGCCGATCCGATGGCATTCGATCATGGCCCGCATCGGAGCGTGATCACCGAGATGCTGGATGCCATCGAACAACGACGCGAGCCGTCCAATAGCGTGCGCTCCGCTCTTCACGTGCAGCGGCTGATCGAGGCCTGGCTGTCAGACGCCGCCGCCCACGCTTGACCGACGCTCTCACGACCGCTTGCGCCCAAGCAGTTTGGCCAGCGCTGCAATCCCGGATTGTCAGCGGCAGTGCACCGACTTGTCAAAAAGATGTAATGTTGCCAAAGACTGGAGCATGTTCGGAGCAAGGACGGGGTGAACATGGGCTCAACGGTCAAACGGGACGACATTTCGGAGCGCCCGGCTGTGACGGGAAAGCTTAGCGACCGCGTCTACGATCATGTCCTCAGCCAGATCACGGTCGGAATTTACCCGGTCAATTCGCGGCTTCCTCCAGAGACACGCCTGGCAGATCAGCTTGGCGTTTCACGCCCGGTCGTCCGTGAAGCGCTGATGCGGCTGCGCGATGACGGCGTCGTCGCATCGCGGCAGGGCGCCGGTTCGTTCGTGATGCGACGTCCCGCGGCAGACGTTTACAACTACGCTCCCGTGGGAAGCATTGCCGACATACAGCGCTGTTTCGTATTTCGGATCGGCATCGAAGGAGAAGCCGCCGCGCTTGCCGCGCGCGATCACGATCCGGAAGGTCTGCGCCGGATCCGCGACGCTATCGCGGCACTGGATCAAGTGATCGCGGATGCCGCGCTCGGCGTGGAGGAAGACATTGCGTTCCACCGTTCGGTCGCAGAGGCCACCGGCAACCGCTTCTTCGCCGCGACTCTCGCCGCGATCCAGTCTCAGGTGAGCGTGGGTATCACGCTCAATCGAAATCTCTCCTTGATCCAGCCTCGCGACCGACTTCTGCGTGGGCAAGAGGAGCACCGGGCCGTGCTCGATGCGATCGCCTCCAGAGATGAAGCCGGAGCTCGCGAAGCCATGCGATCGCATATCGAAAACGCCCGCAAGCGCGTTTTTGAGGGCGGATAGCTGCGCGCAGCAGCAGCTCGCGCGCCCGAGTGGTTGTACTCAGATGAAAATCGGGAGATTCTTGACAGATGGCGGCGCCGCGAAAGGACGCTAAGTCATTGAAATCATGGTCGGAGTGGCAGGATTCGAACCTGCGACCCCTGCGTCCCGAACGCAGTGCTCTACCGGGCTGAGCCACACTCCGACTAAGAGCGCGGCTTATAGCCTTGGGTTTCGCATCCTGCAAGAACCCCGGTAAAGAAGCCTGACCAATTTTCGAGACCAAGGATCTGCCCCGCATGGCCGTTGGCCTGACCACCCGGATGAGCCCCGCCGACCCCGCCCATATTGCGGAGGCGGCGCGCTGCCTGCGCGCGGGCGGGCTGCTGGCGTTCCCGACGGAGACGGTCTACGGGCTCGGCGCCGATGCGGCCAATCCACGGGCTGTGGCGGGAATCTATGAGGCCAAGGGCCGGCCGTCATTCAATCCGCTGATCGCCCATGTGGCCGATCTCGCCGCTGCCCGGCGCATTGCCCGATTCGATGCGCGCGCGCTGGCGCTTGCCGAGGCGTTCTGGCCGGGGCCGCTGACGCTGGTGCTGCCCAAGGCGGCGGACTGCCCGGTGGCCGATCTGGCCACCGCCGGCCTCGATACCATTGCCATGCGTGTGCCGGCCCATCCCGTGGCCCACGCGCTCCTGCAGGCCTTTGGCGGCGCCGTGGTGGCGCCGTCGGCCAATATCTCCGGGCATGTCTCGCCGACCACCGCAGCCCATGTGCTGAGCGATCTGGATGGCCGGATCGACATGATTCTCGATGGCGGACCGGTTGAAGTGGGCGTTGAATCCACCATCGTCGGTTGTTTCGACACGCCGATGCTGCTCCGCCCCGGTGGCCTGCCGCGCGAAGCGATCGAACGGGTGCTGGGCCAGCCGCTGGCGAGCCCGCCGGACGACCCCGCAAGCGATACAAATCAGCCGCTGGCGCCGGGCATGCTCGCCTCGCATTATGCGCCGCGGACACGGGTGCGGCTGCTGGCCGAGGCTGTGAATCCCGGCGAGGCGCTACTGGCTTTCGGATCGGCCCCGCTGCCGGGCATCGAGGCCGCCGCCGCTGTCCTGAATTTGTCCGAACAGGGCGATCTCGGGGAAGCCGCCACCAATCTTTTCGGCTATCTTCGCGCGCTCGACGCCGCTGCTATAGCTTCGGGCGCCAGCGGCATCGCGGTGATGCCGGTGCCGAACCACGGGCTCGGCGAAGCCATCAATGACCGGCTGCGCCGCGCCGCCGTGTAACTCGAACGCAAGACCAAGAAACGCGCCAAGAAAATATCCAAGGGAATAGTTATGAATATCGTCCAGCCGAAGCCGCCCACGCTTTCCCCCGAAACCATCGCGCGCTTCCGGGCCATCGTCGGCGACAAATACGCCATCACCGATCAGGCCGACGTGCATCAATACGTCACCGAGGATCGCAACCTGTTCTTCGGCACCTCGCCGCTGGTGCTGCGCCCGGGCTCGACCGCCGAAGTCGCCGCGATCTGCAAACTCGCCACCGAGACCCGCACCGCACTGGTGCCGCAAGGCGGCAATACCGGCCTCGTCGGCGGCCAGACCCCCTATGGCGGCGAGGTCGTGCTGTCGATGCGCCGGATGGACAAGGTGCGCGATCTGGACACGTCGTCCAACACCATGACGGTGGAAGCCGGCCTCGTGCTGCAGGTTGCGCAGCAGCGCGCTGCGGAAGCCGACCGGCTGTTTCCGCTGTCACTGGGCTCCGAAGGCAGCTGCACCATCGGCGGCAATCTCTCCAGCAATGCTGGCGGTACGACCGCCCTCGCCTATGGCGTCGCGCGGGAAATGGCCCTCGGCCTCGAAGTCGTGCTCGCCGATGGCCGCATTCTCAATGGCCTGTCCAAGCTGAAGAAGGACAATACCGGTTACGACCTGCGCAATATCTTCATCGGTGCCGAAGGCTCGCTCGGCATCATCACTGCGGCAACGCTGAAGCTGTTTCCGAAGCCGCGCGCGGTCGAGACCGCCTTTGTCGGCCTGAAGTCGCCAGACGATGCGCTGAAGCTGCTCGGCATCTCCCGCTCCGAGGCCGCCGGCAATCTCACCAGTTTCGAACTGATCGCCGATATCGCCGTCGATTTCAGCGTCCGCCACGGCATCGGCATTCGCGATCCGCTCACCAGCAAGCACGCCTGGTATGTCTTGATGGAATTGTCGTCGGGACGCGACGATGCCCGCGCGACACTGGAAGCGATCCTCGAACGCGGCTTTGAAGACGGCATCGTGGATGACGCCGTGATCGCCGAAAATATCGCCCACCGTCAGGCGTTCTGGAAACTGCGTGAGGAAATCTCGCCAGCGCAGAAGCCGGAAGGCGGATCGATCAAGCACGATATCTCGGTGCCAGTCGCTTCCGTGCCCGCCTTCATCGCCGAAGCCAATGCTGCCGTCGTGAAGCTGATGCCCGGCGCACGTCCGGTGCCATTCGGCCATCTCGGCGACGGCAACATCCACTACAATGTCACACAGCCCAAGGAAACGCTCGGCGACAGCGACGGCCGCGAGAAATTCCTGGCGCGCTGGCACGACGTCAACGAAGTCGTCTTCGACGTCGTGTTGCGCATGGGCGGCTCGATCTCCGCCGAACATGGCATCGGCCAGATGAAGGCGGCTGAGCTGCCCTCGGTGAAGGACCCCGTCGCCATCGAGCTGATGCGCAGCTTGAAGGCGATGCTGGATCCGCTGAACATCCTCAATCCGGGCAAGGTGCTGCTGCCGGTGCAACATTGAAAGTTGCCCGGCTCGTCGACACCGACATTCAAGCGGTCGTTCAGCTCTGGCTGCGCTGCGGACTGGTCCGGCCCTGGAACGATCCGGAGGCCGATATCAGGCTGGCGCGCGCAGGCACCAATGCCGATGTCCTGGTCGGTCGCAAGGGAAGGACCATCGTCGCCTCCGTGTTGGTCGGCCATGATGGCCATCGCGGCTGGGTCTATTACGTCTCGGTCGATCCCGAGCACCAGCGCCAGGATTTCGGCCGTGGCATCATGAGTGCAGCCGAAGACTGGCTGCGCGAGCGCGGCATCGAGAAGATGCAGCTCATGGTGCGCTCGGATAACACCAAGGTGCAGGCATTCTATGAGTCGCTCGGCTATGGCGAACAGAAGCGCGTGATCTATGCCAAGTGGCTCGACGGACGGCCGTTGACGCCGTGAACTAGAACAATGATCCCTGTCCGTCGTCCTCGACCACCGCGACCTTGCGCGGCGCCCTCGTCGGCTTCAGCTGCTCCACGGCAGCTTCTTCCGCCGAGATCGGCAGGATCAGTTGCGCATCGTCATTGGCCACCTTGTTGACGGCCATCGCCACCGGATGCCAGGCGAAAATGCCGTCTGCGGGCGCAGCGAGCATGGTCATCACGTCGGATGCGCTATCCGAACTGCAATCGAGCCACTGGCCGAAATGATCGGGTGCGATCGTCACCGGTACGCGATGGTGCAGTACCGACATGCCCGTGCTGGCTTCTGCAGTGATAAGCGCAACCGTGTCGACCTCTTCGCCGTTCGGTCCCATCCAGGTCTCGGCCAGGCCCGCAAAGCCCATCGGCCCGCCTGCGCTTGGGTGGATAAAATACGGCTGTTTGCGTTCACCGCGATTTTGCCATTCGTAGTAACCATCGGCCGGAATCAGGCAGCGGCGTCGGCGAATCGCGTTTTTGAAGGCCGGCTTTTCTTGCACCGTCTCGGCGCGTGCATTAATCAGAAGCATAAACTTCCGCGGGTCCTTGACCCAGGAGGGCAAAAGGCCCCATCGCATCAGACGGAAATGCCGGGATCCGTTTTCAACGATGACAACAGGAACCGGCTGCGTCGGCGCAATATTGTACCTCGCAGGAAAATTCGGTTGCTCGATATAACTGAATACCTGCCGTAACGCTTCCGGCGCTGATGTAATGACAAACCGCCCGCACATTCTCGATCCGCAATCCTGCCTCTTCAGGCGGTTTTAACCCAAAACACCAACAGTGCGACATATGACCCTGACGGCCATACAACCGGCGCAGCATGACCATCACGATCTGGCCAGTGCCGGTGCCGGCCCCGTCGCGTCCGCTGCCGAGCTGATGGCCGCCAATATCAATCCACGCACGGGTCTGGCGACCGACTATCTCAATCACTTCAATGAAGCCATCATGTTGCTCGAGCTGATCCCGGACATGCCGGACTGCTATGAGCTGTTCCTGGAATGGCAGCCGCTCAGCTATGCCGAGCACTTCATCAAATCCAACTTCAAGGCACGCGATCTCGCCATCGCATCCTATGAGGCTGCACGCCCGGCCATCCGTGCAGAATTCGATGCGCTGGTGGCGAACATGACGCAAATCCTGACGACTGTCGGCGAAGCCATGCGCACCGTGCAGCAGGACCGGACCCGTGCCATGCTGGCCGAACAGGCCGCCGGCTGGGTCAAGCCCATGGTCGGAACGGCCGGCGGCATCATCAACGGCCGCGATCAGGAATCCGACGTCGACAGCATCATGGCGCAATGACCTCGTGACTGACGCACCTCCTACCCATCCGCAGCTCGCCACCAGCGCCGCCATCTTCCGGGATGGCAAGGTGCTGCTGGTCCGCCGCGCCCGTTCGCCGGGAAAGGGCTTCTATTCACTGCCCGGCGGACGCGTGGAATTCGGCGAATCCCTCGCCGTCGCTCTCGCGCGCGAGGTGATGGAGGAAACCGGACTGACCATCGACATTGTCGGCCTGTCCGGCTTTCGCGAAGTGCTGCCAAACGACAAGGTGGCCGGCCACTACCTGATCATGGCCTTTGCCGCGCGCTGGGTGGCTGGCGAGCCCGAGCTGAATGACGAACTTGACGATTTCCAGTGGGTCGCGCCGGACGATCTCGGCGCCTTCAAAACCACCGATGGCCTCGGCCCGATCCTCGCTATGGCGGAAGATCTGGTCGGACCATAGATAGCTCCTTGCCGCACCAGCAGCGTTGCCTTGCTTCAGACGCCTTGAAAAGGCATATCAGCCGGGTTCCGGGACCATTCATGTTGAAGCATCTGCTCATCATTCTGACCATTGCGATGACCTGCGCTGGCTCTGCCCGGGCACAGGACACGGCTGCGCCGTTCGACAATGACCTGCAGCGGATGTCCGAGATTCTCGGCGCGCTGCATTATCTGCGCGGCATCTGCGGCAACAACGAAGGCAACAAATGGCGCAACGAAATGCAGGCGCTGGTCGATGCCGAGACGCCGTCGGGCGAGCGCCGCGCCCGCATGATCGCCGGTTTCAACCGCGGCTATAACGGCTTCCAGCAGACCTACCGGACCTGCACGCCTGCTGCCAGTATCGCGATCCGCCGCTATATCGACGAAGGCTCGCGGATCTCGCGCGATCTCACCGCAAGGTATGCGAACTAGATGAAGCCACATGCCATCGACACTGTCTTTTTCGATCTCGACGGGACGCTGACCGATCCCAAGATCGGCATCACGGGCTCGATCCAGTATGCGCTCGGCAAGCTCGGGCTTCCCGTCCCGACACAGGACGAACTGACCTGGTGCATCGGCCCACCGCTGCGCGCCAGCTTCGTGGCACTGCTCGGCAGCGAGAAAGATGCCGATCGCGGCGTCGAACTCTATCGCGAACGCTTCGGCACCATCGGCCTGTTCGAGAACACGCTTTATGATGGCATCACCGCGACGCTCGATACGTTGCACACAACAGGCCGCCGGCTGTTTGTCGCCACCAGCAAGCCGCATGTCTTTGCGGACCGTATCGTCGACCACTTCGGCCTGCGCAAGTATTTCACGCGTGTGTTCGGCTCGGAACTCGACGGCACCCGTGTCGACAAGAGCGACCTGCTGCGTTATGCGCTCGACGAAAGCTCGACCGATCCCGCACATACGATCATGATCGGCGACCGCAAGCACGACATCATCGGCGCCGCGAATAACGGCATTCCGGCGATCGGCGTGCTCTATGGCTATGGCGGCCGCGAGGAACTGACGAGCGCCGGGGCGAAGCATCTGGTGGCTTCGCCTGCGGAGATCCCGGGGGTTATCGACTGAGCTATCAACGTCATTGCGAGCGAAGCGAAGCAATCCAGTCTTCGCTTGTGACCTCTGGATTGCCGCGTCGCTTCGCTCCTCGCAATGACGACGGAAAGGGCGGCGTGTCGAAACTAGTTCAGTGCTTCCCCGCGCCCATATAGCCGAACAGGAATCCCGCGACCTTGCGCTTCTGGATTTCCTCGCTGCCTTCGGTGATGCGGTAACGGCGGTGATGGCGATAAATGTGCTCGAACGGCTTGTGGCGTGAATAGCCCATGCCGCCATGCACCTGCATCGCTCGGTCGGCGGATTCACAGCACAACCGGTTGGCCCAGTAGTTACACATCGACACCTTGTCGGACAGCCTATGCTCGACCTGCGCCTGGGTGAGCTGGTCCATCTCCCATGCGGTCTTGCGGATCAGGAGCCGCAGCATCTCCGCCTGCGTCGCGAGCTCGACCAGCGGAAACTGGATGCCCTGATTGCGCGCCAGCTCCTCGCCGAACGGTTTTCGCTCGCGCGCATATTTCACGCTTTCATTGATGCAATAGACTGCGGCGCCGAGTGAGCTCGCCGCCTGACGGATGCGGTTCTCATGCACGAAGCACTGCGCCAGTGACAAACCGCGACCGATCTCGCCGAACAGTGCATCATCCGGCACGAACACATCGGTGAATGACACGCGCGGATGGTCCGTGGGCATGTTGAAGGTCCACATATACTCTTCAATCTTCACGCCCGCAGCCTTCGCCGGCACCAGGAAACAGGTGATACCGCGCGCATCGCCATCGTTCCCCGACGTGCGCGCGAACAGCGCGCAATGGGTGGCCACGTGCATGCCCGTGGTCCACATCTTCTCGCCGTTGATGACCCAGCCCTTAACGCCATCACGCGTCGCCTCGACGGCCGTCGTCTCCATATGCGTGGCATCAGAACCATGCTCGGGTTCGGTGAGGCCGAAGGTGATGCGATATTTTCCGGTGATTGATCCTTCGATCATTTCCTTCTGGTCATCGCGACCATAGCGATCCAGCATCGTCACCAGCGGCAGATTGCCGACAATGGAATGTTCGTTCTGCAGATCGTTGTGCAGGCCGAGGCCTTTGGCGGCGAAATGTTCGCGGATGACAGCCATCCAGAGATTGCTGCCATCTTTGCCGCCATAGCGCTTCGGGATTGCAAAGCGCAGATGGCCGGCGCCGTCGGCGAGATTCTTCGCCTGACGCAGCAACTGCTCCCATTCATGTCGCGGCAGCCCGCCATTGTCGAAATCGGTGCGCGCCCATTCGCGGCGATGATCGAAGAAGCGGATATTGTCATCCCGCTCTTCGAGCGGCTTGATCTCGCGCAGGATGAATGAATCGAGTTCAGCGAGATAGGCGACCAGGTCGGCCGGCAGGGAAAAATCCAAGGCGCTCTCCCGATTGTTTTCCGAGCTTTGTTGCTCTTGTTAATCAAGCGATTAAGATGGCATCGTCCGATCAAGTCAAGCGCGGCAAGTCAAGTACGCTTTGGCGTCATAAATTCTGCGTAACGAAAAACAAAAGGGAGGCCGCGATGGCTCTGCAATTCTCAACCGTGACCCGCAAGGGACCGATCACAATCGTGACGCTGTCGCGTCCGGAAGTTTACAACGCACTGCACACCGATGCGCATAACGAGTTGCACGAGGTGTTCAACGACTTCGCTAGCGATCCCGAACAGTGGGTGGCGATCGTCACCGGCGCCGGCGACAAAGCGTTCTGCGCTGGTAATGACCTCAAATGGCAGGCCGCCGGCGGCAAGCGCGGCTGGAACACGTCGGGCTTCGCCGGCCTCACCGCGCGCTTCGATTGTGACAAGCCGATCATCGCTGCGGTGAACGGCGTCGCCATGGGCGGCGGCTTCGAGATTGCGCTGGCCTGCGACCTCATCATCGCTGCGGAAAATGCGACCTTTGCCCTGCCCGAGCCCCGCGTCGGCCTCGCCGCGCTCGCCGGCGGCCTGCAGCGGCTGCCGCGCCAGATCGGCATGAAGCGCGCGATGGGCATGATCCTCACCGCGCGCCATGTGAAGCCGCAGGAAGGTTATGAACTCGGCTTCGTCAATGAAGTGGTGCCGCAGGGCGAGGCGCTGAATGCCGCGCTGCGCTGGGCCGAGACCATCTGCCAGAATTCGCCGATGTCCATCCGCGCCTCCAAGCAGGCGATCCAGAAGGGCATGGCGGTGTCGCTGGAACAGGCGATTACCGAGCAGCGCGAATATCCCGCGGTGAAGGCCATGGCAGCGTCGGAGGATTATGTGGAAGGGCCGAAGGCGTTTTCGGAGAAGCGCAAGCCGAACTGGAAGGGGAAGTAGCGCCGCGGCGCTTACTTCGGTTCCAGCTCGCGTTTGTACGCCGCGTAATTCGGCTGATCGACGGCGAGCTTCGCCAGTGTCGTCTGCCACAGATGCTCTTTCACACCGGGCGTCGTGACATCGATGTCGCCTTGCGCGATGCGGTCGGCAAGGTCCTGGTTCAACCCGTCGAGCGTGCCATGCACGCCGAGCAGCATCGTCAATCCATGCAGCTCGGCGGCATCGCTGTCGCCGGCAAGCGTGAGCTGCCGGGTCACCAGATCGAGCGCGTTGATCGCGACACGCAGCTTGAACGCGGCATGACCTGAGATTTGAGGTGCAATGTCGTTGCGGAGAAAATCCGCGACGGCCTTCACCAGTTCGTCGGGTCTCGGTTCGTCCTGCATGTCTTCACCTTGTTTTTGCGCATGATCTGATCCGAAAACCGGTCGCCACTTTTCGGGATCATGCGCGCGGCGCCAATAGCCGTAACAGATCGATCTCCGTCTCCGACGAGCGCCGTCCGATCATCGCGCGCTCCATCGAATGATCCGGGCCGAGACGAAACCGCTGCATCATCCCGACGCACATCACGCCCCAACGTAGCGTACCCATCACTTCCCAGAATTTCACGCGGTTAGCGTCGACGTTGATGCCGCTGGCCGTCTCGTAGCCGGCGAACAAATCTTTATAGGTGCCGAAACCGCCGACCGGCTTGTCGATGACGCCGAAGCGCCAGGAATTGACGCAGATCCAGCCGAGATCTTCCATGGGATCGCCGAGATGCGCGAGCTCCCAGTCCAGCACCGCGCGGACGCCATCGGGCCCGATCATCAGATTGCCGTGGCGGAAATCACCATGCACCAAAGTGACGCGCTCTGACGGGCCGGGATCGTGATCGCGCAGCCAGCGCAGCGCCAGCTGGAACACCGGGCGCGGCCAGTCGAAGCCGTCGATCTCGCGCTGTAATTCGGCGATTTCTGCTGCGGCAGTCATGCGGCGAAGCTGCGGCAGGCTTGCAGCGGACAGCCCGTGGATCCCGGCGAGGATCTCGCCGCATTGCCGGGCGAGTTTGGGCCGCGCGTCCGCGAATTCATCGTCACGCAGGATCTTGCGCGGGATAGTTTCACCAGCGACTCGCTGCATGATGAAGCCCGTTCCCAGATCGTCATCCGGTCTGAGAACGTGCAGCACCTTCGGTGACGGTACGCTGGCGTCATGTGCGAGTTGCATGAGTACCGCTTCCGCATCGAGCCCTGCGGCTCGGCCGGGCGCAGCGCCATAACCCGACGGTGCGCGGCGCAGGATCGCCCCCATGGCGCCATCGGGATGCGTGATGTCGAACGACCACGTCTCCTGGCTGGCGCCACCAGACAAACGCTTTGCATCCGTCACGCCGGTGGCGCCATTGCACCACGACGTGACGCTGCGTGCGAGCAGCTCCGCGACGGAAGCTGAGCTCAAGGCCTATTTGCCCGTGAACTTGGCCGGACGTTTTTCCAGGAACGCCGCGACGCCTTCCTTGAAGTCCGGCGACGCACCGGCGGCGCGCTGCGATTTGACCTCGAGATTGATCTGGTCTTCGAAGGAATTCTCCGGGCTTTCCCAGTAGAGCTTGCGGATCAGCGACAGTGCGATGGTCGGGCCGTTGGCGAGTTCATGGGCGAGCTTCATGGCTTCATCCATCAGCGCCGCATCGTCATAGACGCGGTTGACGAGGCCCCATTCCAGCGCCTTCTCGGCCGGCAGCTTTTCGCCAAGCAATGACAGTTCGACCGAACGTGCCTTGCCGATCAGGCGGGGCAAGATCCAGGTCGAGCCGCAATCCGGCACCAGGCCGATACGGCGGAACGCCTGCAGGAAATAGGACGAGCGTGCACACAAAATGAGATCGCCCATCAGCGCGAAGCTCATGCCGGCGCCAGCGGCGGGGCCATTCACCGCAGTAACGATCGGGCAATGCAGGTTCTGCAGCCGGCGCAGGAACGGATGGAAGGCGGTCTCCAGCGTCGCGCCGGCGTTGCTGCGCGCCTTGGTGAGCTGATTGTTGCGCCCCTGAAGATTGGCGCCCGTGCAGAAGGCACGGCCGGCACCGGTGAGGACCACGCAGCGCACGTCGGCCTTGCGATCATCGATCTCGTCCAGCGCCTCGCCAAGGCCGCCAAGCATGTCGACCGAGACCGCGTTCATCACCTCCTGATGATCGAGCTTCAGGATGGCGACATTGCCGTCGAAATCGAGCGTGACGTGTTTGAACTGCATGGTTTCCTCAC
Source organism: Tardiphaga sp. 20_F10_N6_6 (assembly GCF_052076045.1). NCBI lineage: Bacteria > Pseudomonadati > Pseudomonadota > Alphaproteobacteria > Hyphomicrobiales > Nitrobacteraceae > Tardiphaga > Tardiphaga sp. 20_F10_N6_6. Next base: position 5,187,748 of record NZ_CP197239.1, on the reverse strand, counting down.
GGGATGATCCGCGTGTTTATTCCGCGGTGTGGAAGCTTTGTCTGGGCATGATCTGATCCGAAAACCGGCATCCACTTTTCGGGATCATGCGATTGTATGTCAGGCGGCATATTTGATTTTTCGGACGCGCTTGTCCATGCTTCCTGGGGAACATCAGCCCACCGACGGACGCACGGCATAACGTGCGCCAAATATGGAAACGCTGACATGGCAACGCCTACACAGATATTCGACCTCAGCGGCCGCGTGGCCGTCATCACCGGCGGCAACGGCGGTATCGGCCTCGGCATCGCGCAGGCGCTGGCCACCGCCGGTTGCAACGTCTCGATCTGGGGCCGCAACGCCGAGAAGAACAAGGCCGCGGCTGCCACCATGGCGGACTGCACCGGCAAGGTCGACACGCTGATCTGCGACGTCACCGACACCGCCTCGGTGAAATCGGCGATGGATGCCACGCTCAGGACATTCGGACGCGTCGATGGCTGCTTCGCCAATGCCGGCATCGGCGGCGGCGGCCGGCACAATTTCATCGACCGCACCGAAGAGCAGTGGCGCACCATGTTCGCGACCAATCTGGACGGCGTCTTTCATGCCTTCCAGGTTGCCGCGCGCCACATGACCGAACGCGCCGAAGCCGGTGACAAGTTCGGCCGGCTGGTCGCGACCTCGAGCCTTGCCTCGATCTTCGGCACTGCCCGTAACGAACACTATGCGGCGACCAAGGCGGCGATCAATGCGCTGGTGCGCGCGCTGGCCGTCGAATTGGCCCGTCAGGGCGTGACAGCCAATGCGATCCTGCCCGGCTGGATCAAGAGCGACATGACCGCCGGGATCATGGGCAACGAGAAATTCGTCGCCAATGTCATGCCGCGCATTCCGGTGCGCCGTTTCGGCGAACCATCGGATTTCGGCGGCATCGCTGTCTATCTGATGAGCAAGGCGTCATCGTATCACACGGCGGATACGTTCGTGATCGATGGCGGGTATACGGCGTTTTGATTTCTTCCCTCTCCCCTTGCGGGAGAGGGTGCCTGAGCGAAGCGAAGGCGGGAGAGGGGTGCTGGACTCGGAGCTTGCGGCTGCCCCTCTCCCGTCTCGAACGCGCTTTGCGCGTTCGATCCACCCTCTCCCACTGCGCGCAGCTTCGCTGCGCTGGAGGAGAGGGAAAGAAAGTCGCCCACCTCTACGACGCCACCGCCTCCTTTGGCCGCGCGCCCACCGTCATCGCAAATCCCTCATAGTCCTTTGCTGCGACATCATTGCAGATCTGCCGGTAGACACCGACGCCGCCGATATAAGGCATGAATATCTGCGGCTTGCCGGGGATATTCGCACCCATGTACCAGGAATTGGCTTGGGGATAGAGCGTGCCAGCCGCCACCTCGTTGACATGAGCGACCCATTTGTCCTCGGCGGGACGCGTTGCCTCCATCACCTCGGCGCCGCGGTCGCGCATATAGCTCAGGCAATCGGTAATCCAGTCGACATGCTGCTCGATGGACACGATCATGTTCGACAGCACAGACGGTGAGCCGGGGCCGGTGACGATAAAGAGGTTCGGGAAGCCGGCGCTCATCAAGCCGAGATAGGTTCGCGGACCTTCCGCCCATTTGTCATTCAGCGTCTGGCCGCCGCGACCACGAATGTCGATCTTGGCAACCGAGCCGGTCATCGCGTCGAAGCCGGTGGCGAGCACCAGTGCGTCGACCTCGTAATCCTTGCCACCGGTGCGCACGGCGTGCGGCAGAATCTGCTCGATCGGATGAGCCTTGATATCGACCAGCGTCACATGCGGGCGATTGAAGGTCGCATAGTAATCTGTGTCGACGCAGATACGCTTGGATCCGACTGGATGATCCTTCGGCTGCAGAAGTTTCGCTGTGACCGGATCGCTGACGATCTCTGAAATTCTCTCGCGGATAAAATCGGCAGCGGTATCGTTGGCGCGCTGATCCAGGACCAGGTTATTGTAGACGCCCATGAAGGTAAGCCCGCCCGATGTCCATCGCGCATGATACTTCTCACGCCTTTCATGTTCCGGATCGTCGAGCGCGCCGCGATCCGGAATCGGCTGCACGATGCCGTTCTTGAAATCCTCACGCGCCTGCCGGCGAATTTCCGGATAATTGTCGCGAAACGATTTGCGCTCATCATCGGTGAGCGGCGCGTTGCGCGCCGGCACGCTGAAATTTGCGGTGCGCTGGAACACAGTGAGCTGGCTCGCCTGCTCGGCGATCAGCGGGATCGACTGGATTGCTGACGATCCGGTGCCGATGACGCCGACGCGCAGGCCGGTGAAATCGACTGTCTCATGCGGCCAGTTGCCGGTGTGATAGACCTTGCCCTTGAAATCCTTCATGCCCCTGAATTCGGGCGTGCGGGCGTTCGACAGGCAACCCGTCGCGAGTACGACATGCTGCGCGATGGTGGCCTGACCATCGGAAGTCGTTACCGTCCATCGATTGGCGCGCTCATCGAATACCGCGGATTTCACCGTCGTATTGAACTGGATGTCCTTCCGCAGATCGTAGCGATCGGCGACATGGCCGGCATAGCGCAGGATTTCCGGTTGCGGCGCATAGCGCTCGCTCCAGTCCCATTCCTGCTGCAACTTGTTATCGAACGAGAACGAATACTGCATGCTCTCGACGTCGCAGCGCGCGCCGGGGTAGCGGTTCCAGTACCAGGTCCCGCCGACATCGCCGCCCTGTTCGAAAACTTTCACGTGGAGACCGAGGCCGCGCAGCTTGTGCAGCAGATAAAGCCCCGCGAATCCGGCGCCGACGACCACGACATCGATACGCGCGTTCTGATGCGAGACAGGTTGCGGCTGAGCAGCGGCCATGCGTTCACTCCCGTATTTTTTGCTTTGCTTGTTACAGGTAGCATTTCCCGCATAACGCGAAAGCGCAAGCAGGAAATCGGGCGTCGTTGCCCCGGTATTTTGCCAGGCGGAATGCCCCTCGTCCGCTTGGCATCGCCCTTCCCCATACGCTAGCGTTCATCACGAACTCGCCACATGAAGCGGGTCACAAGAGATTCAGGGAGACACGCCGATGAAGTCGCCGATCTGCGAGATGCTGGGCATCGCGTTTCCGCTACTCGCCTTCAGCCATTGCCGCGACGTGGTTGCTGCCGTCAGCCGTGCCGGCGGCTTCGGTGTGCTCGGCGCCACCGCGCATTCTCCGGAGACGCTGGAGCAGGAACTGAAGTGGATCGACGATCACGTCGACGGCAAGCCCTACGGCATCGACGTGCTGATCCCGGAGAATATCTCCACATCAGGCGAAAAGGACGTCACCTGGAAATCGCTTGAGCGCCGCATCACGCCGGAACATCGCGCTTTCACCAAGAGCCTGCTGAAGAAATACGGCGTCGATCTCAGGATCACCGAAGTGTCCGCCGACCAGCCGCAGCCATTCGATGGCGAGACTGCACTGCGGCTGCTCGACGTTTCCTTCAATCATCCGATCCGGCTGATCGCCAATGCACTCGGCGTGCCACCGAAGGCGATGATCGAGATGGGCAAAGCCCATGGCGTCCCGGTGGCGGCACTCGTCGGTGCTAAGGAACATGCGATCCGGCAGGTTGCGGCCGGCGTCGATATTCTCGTGGCGCAGGGTACCGAGGCCGGCGGCCATTGCGGCGAGGTCTCGACCATGGTGCTGGTGCCGGAGGTGATCAAGGCCGTCAAGCCGATGCGCGAGGTCCCGGTGCTCGCCGCCGGCGGCATCATGACCGGGCGGCAGATGGCCGGCTGCATGGCGATGGGCGCGGCAGGCGTCTGGACCGGTTCGGTGTGGCTCACAACCACGGAATCTGAAACCTCCGAAATCTTTCGCGAGAAGATGATTGCCGCCTCGTCGCGCGATGCGATCCGCTCCAGGGGCCGTACCGGCAAGCCCGCACGGCAATTGCGCTCGGTCTGGACCGATGCCTGGGATCGCGGCGAAGACAGCCCAGGCGCACTGCCGATGCCACTGCAGAGCCTGATCAGCCGCGACGCCTTCGCCTCGATTGATCGTTCCGCAGCCGCAGGCAATGCGCAGGCGCGAGATCTGGTCAGCTATTTCGTCGGCCAGGGCGTCGGCCTGATTGACAGCGTCAAGTCGGCAGGCGCAGTTGTGCAGGAGTTCAAGGAGGACTTTGCCGAAGCGGCGGAGCACCTCACCATGCTGGTTTCCGAATAGAGGCAAGAGCAAGAACAATGGCAGTGTCGAACCAAGCTGAAGACCGCATCCCCGTCATCGTCGGCGTCGGCGAATTCTCGGATCATCCGAAGGAGCTCACGGAGGGTCTCGAGCCGCTCGCGCTGATGATCGAGGCGCTGAAGCGCGCGGAGCAGGACTCTGGCGGGAAGCTGCTTGGGGATATCGACTCGCTCGACATCGTGAACTTCCTGAGCTGGCGCTACACCGCACCGGAGAAGCAACTCAGCGAGAAGCTCGGCATCGCGCCGAAGCACGCCTATTACGGCCCGGTCGGCGGCGAGAGCCCGATCCGTTACATTCATGAAGCAGCCAAGCGTATCGCGCGCGGCGAATCTCAGGTCGCAGCGATCACCGGCGCGGAATCGCAGGGCACGGCCACCAAGGCCGAACGCGCCAAGGTGGATCTGCCCTGGACGCCATTCGCCAAGGATGCGCCGGAGCCGCTGCGCGGTGCCAACTACCAGAAGCCGATGGCGACCAAGCTCGGCGTGGCCAAACCGGTCACGGTCTACCCGTTCTATGAAGCCGCCTCCGCCGCGCATTGGGGCCAGACGCCGCGCGAGGCCCATCGCGAATCCGGCGAGCTGTGGTCGCGCTATGCAGGCGTCGCGGCGACCAATCCGGAAGCGTGGAACAAGAAGGCCTTCACGCCCGACGAGATCACAACGCCGACGCCTGACAACCGGCTGATCGCCTGGCCCTATACCAAGCTGATGGTCGCCAATCCGATGGTGAACCAGTCGGCCGCCATCCTCGTCACCAGCCTTGCCAAGGCGCGCGCTGCCGGCGTGCCCGAGGATCGCATCGTGCATATCTGGGGCGGCGCTTCGGCCGAGGAGCCGCGCGACTATCTCGACCGCGACCAGTATGTGGAAAGCCACGCGCAGAATGCGGTGCTGAAAGTCGCGATGGATCTGGTCGGCGGCTCCGGCAAGAATTTCGGCGCCATCGAGCTCTATAGCTGCTTCCCCTGCGTGCCGAAGATGGCCCGCCGCACCCTCGGCCTTGGCAGCGATGTACAACCAACCGTGACCGGCGGTCTCACCTTCTTTGGCGCGCCGCTGAACGACTACATGGCGCATGCCGCCTGCGCGATGGTCCGCAAAATCCGCGCGGGGACCAAGACTGGATTGCTCTACGCGCAAGGCGGCTTCGTCACCAAGCACCACGCGCTGGTGGTGTCGAAGGAGATACCCAAGGCACCGATCGCACAGGATACAAACGTGCAGGCAGACGCTGATCGCAACCGCAAGCCCGTTCCGACATATGTCACCGAGGCCTCGGGCAACGGCACTGTCGAAAGCTTCACGGTGATCTACGGCCGCAGCGGCGAGATCGAGCACGGCGTGGTGATCCTGCGCACTGCTGCCAATGAACGCGCGCTGGCGCGTGTGCCGGTGCAGGACCAGGCGACGCTGGCGTTTCTGATGGATCAGGACAAGACGCCGGTGGGAGCGTCAGGGCCGATCAGCACGGCAGGTGACGGCGTGCTGGAGTGGCGAAAGGCGCGATAAAGCGAAATGACCAAATTCATTCCAAAGGACGCAAACTTCGAGGCCCGCGTGCAGGCGAGCTTCGCCCGCCAAACGGCGATGGCGACACTGGGTATCGAAGTTGCGCGTCAGGCAGCCGGCGAAGTCGAGCTCAAAATGCCGTACAACACCGCCTTTACGCAGCAGCACGGGTTCATTCATGCCGGCATCATCACGACAGCGCTGGATACAGCCTGCGGGTATGCCGCCTTCTCGCTGATGCCCGACAATGCCGCGGTTCTGACCGTCGAATTCAAGACCAATTTTCTGGCCCCGGCCCGCGGCGAGCATTTCCTGTTTCGGGCCCGCGTTCTCAAGCCCGGAAGAACCATAACGGTCTGTGAGGGCCAGGCCTTTGCGGTGGAGCGGAGCGAGGAGAAGCTGATTGCAACGATGAGCTGCACCTTGATGGCGCTGTTCGATCGCGAAGGCATCACGCACTAGATAATCGTAAACGGAGGGGGCGCTATGCCGGGCATACGAGCCCGGCATAGCGCGCCGTCAACGCCCTACCCCTTCACTTCCTTCTTGTCCGTCTCGGCCGTCGGCTTGCCGCTTTTCGGAGTACCGCTGCCGCCAGTGATACGGACCTTGTCGCCGTCGTTGAGGCCGTCCGGCGGGGCAATGACGATGCGGTCGTCGGCGGCGATGCCGGATGCGAGCTCGATGTCGCGGCCGAGATCCCTGGCGATGGTCACGGTCTTGAACAGTATCTTGTCGTCCGGGCCAACGGTCGCGACGCGTAGACCGCTCTTGTTGAAGATCAGCGCCGAAGCCGGCACATGCAGCGGCGCGGAATCACGCGCGAGGCTCATCTTCACATTGGCATAACCACCCGGCAGCAATTCGCCGTTGGGGTTGTCGAGCACGAGCTGCATGCGCGTGGTGCCCGAAGCTACATCGACCGATTGCGACGAAGCTTCCACCGTGGCCGGGAACGTCTTGTTCGGATGATCGGGCACGCTGATGATCGCCTTGGCACCTAACCTGATCGCCGGCACATAGCTCTGCGGCACGTCGACATAAACGCGCAGCTTCTTGATATCAGATACCACGAACATCGCGGCACCGGTGCCGGTGCCGCCCGAGATCAGCGCGCCGACGTCGGTGTTGCGCTGGGTCACAACGCCATCGAACGGCGCGGTGATCTTCTTGTAACCGGCCAGCGCTTCCAGACGCTCGACATTGGCCTGGCCGGAATTCACGGCGGCGCGCTTGTTGTTCAGATCGGCTGTGCGCTCGTCGATTTCCTGCGCCGAGACGAAATTCGACGCCACCAGCGTCTTGCGGCGGTTCAGCGTCGCTTCCGACAGTTTAGCGCTGGACTGCTGACTGACGAGATCGGCACGGGCCTGCAGCAACTGCTGATCGAGGTCCGGGGCTTCGATCTCGGCGATCACCTGGCCGGATTTGACCTGTGCACCGATATCGGCGCTCCAGCTCTTCAGATAGCCCGAAACGCGGGCAAAAATCGGCGCGCGGTAATAGGCTTCGAGCCGGCCGGGCAGATCGAGCGACGCGTTGAGGACGCGGGCATCCGGCGGAGCGACAGCGACCGTCGGGATCGCCTGATCGTCGGTCCAGGCCTTCAGGTCGGTCTCGGTCTTGGCGCGGGCCATGATGCCGGTGACGACGATGGCGCCGGCGGCGCACAGGCCAATCACTCCGACCAGGCCGAGCTTGCGGCGTGACACCGGGGGGGTCTGCTCAGTGGGCATGCAAAGTCTCCGAGGTGGCCGCGTCCGGCGCAGGCTGCTGTTTCTTGTGAACCATGCTGAACACCACCGGCACGAACATCAACGTGGCGATGGTAGCAAAAATCAGGCCGCCGATGACAGCGCGGCCAAGTGGCGCATTCTGCTCGCCGCCTTCGCCCAGCCCGAGCGCCATCGGCGCCATGCCGATGATCATGGCCAGAGCCGTCATCAACACCGGGCGGAAGCGGACGAAACCGGCTTCCGAGGCGGCCTTGATGGGGTCGCCGAGGATCGCGTAACGCTCGCGGGCGAAGGAAATCACCAGCACCGAGTTGGCCGTCGCGACACCCATACACATGATGGCGCCGGTTAGCGCTGGTACCGACAAAGTCGTCTGCGTCGTGAACAGCATCCAGACGATACCGGCCAGTGCCGCCGGCAGCGCGGTGATGATCACGAACGGATCGGACCAGGACTGGAAGTTCACGACGATCAAGAGATAGATCAGCACGATAGCGCCGAGCAGGCCGAACAACAGGCCGGCAAAGGCGCTGTTCATGGTCTGCACCTGACCGAGCAGCGCCACATTGCTGCCCTTCGGCACATCCGCCTTGGTTTCTTCGAGCACCTTGTAGATATCGTTGGACACGGAGCCGAGATCGCGGCCCTGCGTGGTGGCATAGATCTGCACCATCGACTGGATGTCATATTGCGACACCACGGCATTCGAGGTCGAGCGATTGATGCTGGCAATGCCGCCGAGCATCGGGGAGTTGTTGCTGGCATTCACGGCGGTGATCGGCAGCGTCTCCAGCGCACCCAGCGAATCCAGTTTATATTGCGGCGTCTGCATCACGATGGAATAAGACACGCCGTTATCAGGACTGAGATAATAGGTCGGCGCGACTTGCGACGAACCTGCGAGGTTGACCACGAGGCTGTTGGTGACATCGCGCTCGGTCAGGCCGACATACTGCGCACGGGTGCGGTCGACATCGATGTTGAAGCCGGGATTGTTCGGCGACTGCTGGAGCCGTGCATCGGCAATGCCGGGAATGCGACGGATCTTGCCGAGCAGCTTGTTGGCATATTCGAAGTTCGCCGCGAGATTCGCCCCGCGGATCTGCAGGTCGATCGGGGCCGGAGCGCCGAAGTTCAGGATCTGGCTGACGATGTCGGCAGGCAGGAAGGCGAAGCTGACACCCGGGAACTGCCGCGGCAGTTGCTCGCGCAATTGCCGCACATATTCCTTGGTCGGCCTGTGGCCTTCCTTCAGCTTGATCTGGAAGTCACCATCCTGCGGGCCGATCACGCCGGTGTTGTTATAGGTGAGATTGATGCCGGAGACGGGCATGCCGATATTGTCGGTCATGGTCTCGATCTGATCCGGCGGGATGATCTTGCGCACCGCCTTGGTGATATCGGCGAACTGGTTCGCGGTTTCCTCGATGCGGGTGCCGACCTGGGCGCGGACATGCATCAGGATGGCGCCGCCATCGACCGATGGGAAGAAGTTGCGGCCAAGGAACGGCACCAGCAGAAACGACACGCCGACGACGCCGAGGAAGCCGATCACAAAAACGGGGCGCCGCGCCAGCGCCATATCCAGCAGGCCGTGATAGCCGCCGCGGATCCGCTCGAAGCCGGCTTCGAAGCCACGCTGGAAGCGCACCAGCGGATTGCGGGTCGGCGGCTTCTCGCCGTCATGATGGACATGCGGCTGCAGCAGATACTTGGCCATGGTCGGCACCAGCGTGCGCGACAGCAGGAACGACCAGACCATCGCAAACATCACCGCTTCGGCCATCGGCACGAACAGGAATCGCGCGATGCCGTTGAGGAAGAACATCGGCACGAACACGATACAGATACACAGCAGCGACACGAAAGCCGGCGTCACGATCTGCGCCGCACCGTCCATGATCGAGGTCTCGACGTCCTTGCCCTGCTCCAGATGGTAATTGATGTTCTCGATAGTCACCGTGGCGTCGTCGACAAGAATGCCGACTGCGAGCGCCAGACCGCCCAGCGTCATGATGTTCAGCGTTTCGCCGATCATCGACAGCATGATGATGGCACCGAGCACCGCCAGCGGGATCGACACCGCGATGATGACGGTGGAACGCCAGCTGCCAAGGAACAACAGGATCATCACCGACGTCAGCAAGGCCGCGATGACGCCTTCCACGGCCACACCCTCGATGGCACCGCGCACGAAGCCGGACTGGTCGCCGATATAGCTGATCTTCAACGCATCCGGCAGCGCAGAGCGATAATCGATCACCTTCTGCTTGATGCCGGATATGATATCGAGCGTGGAAACCGAGCCAGCCTTCAGTACCTGCATCAGCACCGAGCGATTGCCGTCCACATGCACGATATTGGTTTGCGGCGGATTGCCGTCGCGCACGGTGGCAACGTCATCCACATAGACCATAGCGCCGTTGACGCTCTTGATCGGGAGCCGGCCGAGCTCTTCGATTTTCAACGGCGAGTTGTTGAGGTTGATCGTGTATTCGAACTCGCCGATCTTCTGCGTGCCGACCGGCGTGATCAGGTTCTGCGCCGCCAATGCATTGGCGACGTCCTGACCCGAGAGACCACGCGCCTGTAGCGCGCCCGGATTGAGATCGATCTGAATCTGACGCTGCTTGCCGCCGAACGGATATGGGATCGCGGCACCTGGCACGGTGACCAACGGCGTGCGGAGCTGGTTGATGCCGATATCCGCGAGGTTCTGTTCTGTGAGGCCGTCGCCTGACAGAGCAACATTGATGATTGGAACCGTCGAGGCCGAGTAATTCAGAATCAGCGGGGGCGTGGCGCCGGGCGGCAACTGCTTGATCAGCGTCTGCGAGATCGCGGTGACCTGCGCATTGGCGGTGCGGATGTCGACATTGGGCTGGAAGAAGATCTTGATGATGCCGAAGCCGGCATAGGAATTGGCAGTGATATGCTCGATGTCATTGACCGTGGTGGTCAGTGCGCGCTGGAACGGCGTGGTGATACGGCCGGACATTTGATCCGGAGGGAGGCCGGTATACTGCCAGACCACCCCGATGACCGGGATGCGAATGTCAGGGAAAATATCGGTAGGTGTGCGAAGCGCGGCCAGCGGCCCGACGATCAGCAACAGCAAGGCCAACACCACGAAAGTGTAAGGCCGGGTCAGAGCAATGCGCACCAACGAAATCATGAACGGGTAGTCCTCGATACATTGACGAGAGGGGCACTGCGGAAACCCGCCTGCCCACGATCGAATTCACCTGTTTAGAGAGATCGCCTGCATCCGATTAGTGAGCCGGGCCGGCATAAGCCTATCGGCTCGATTCATGAATGAACGGGCAATCCTCTTTGCATGAGGGGTTGCGAACCGGCGGTCCTCGCGCCTGCTCACGCCAGCAGATTTACCCGACCTGCGACAAAATAGCTAACGCCCGAAGCCTCACGGCAATTCACTTCAGCGGTATTGTTAATTGTTTCCGGGCCGCCGTGGCGTCTGCACAACAGTTTTAGGCTTAAAAAGACGCGGCTGCGGCTCGCGACACCCAAGGTGTCACGGGCCGGTCAAGATGAACTATCTGTAATGCGCGCGGCGCAAGCAGCGCCCTGCCTATTCGGGCAGCCTGTCGCCCCGGGATTGGGCGACATCCATCAGGTCATCAGGCTAAGCGCATCTTCAAAAAAAGCCGGTCCACCGAAATTGCCCGACTTCAGCGCCAGCAACATCTGGCGCTCCGCCGCACCGACCGCGCGCAACACCGGCACGCCGGCGGCGATTTCCGCACCGACCAGAAAACCCGGAATGGCCAAACGATCCACGACAGCGCCGGATGTCTCGCCACCAGCCACGACGAGCCGTTGTACGCCGGCGCGGACGAGACCTTCAGCGAGATCGGCCATCGCCTGCTCGATGGCATGCCCCGCGGGATCGCGGCCATGGCGCTTTTGCAGGGCCGTCACCTGATCCGGCGTCGAACTGCTGGCGATCAGGACCGGGCCTTTGCCGAGCCGCTCCTTCGCCCAGCCGAGCGCGCGCTGGACTTCCGCGCCGCCGGCAATCACCTGTTCGGGATCGAGATGCAACACCGGCATCACCAGTTCGGCGCGCGCGATCTGCTGCAGCGTCGCCTGCGAGCAACTGCCGGCCAGACAGGCTGCAGCGCCGCCCACAGGCGTATCCTTGATCGAGGTCGCCGCATTCGCCTTGACGCGGCCGGACGCAACCAGCGCACGCGCGAGACCAAGCCCCATACCGGACGCACCGACCGAGACGCGATGACCTAAGGCGACCGCACCGATGGTTTCCAGATCGCTGGCAAACACCGCGTCGATGATCGCCGCGCCAAAGCCATTCTCCGACAGTCCATCGAGATGCGTCCGCACCACGTCGGCGCCGCAGGCGACAACTCCGAGATCGACCAACCCGATATTTGTCGCGCTCTGCCGCGCCAGCACACGGACGAGATTGGAGTCGTGCATCGGATTGAGCGGGTGATCCTTCAGCGGACTCTCGTTCAGCGGCACAGAGCCAACGAACAGATTGCCCTGATAGACCGTGCGGCCGGTCTCGGGGAATGCCGGCGTCACCAGCACGATATTGTCACCGGAATCGAGCCGCAACGCGTCCATCACCGGGCCGATATTGCCGGCATCGGTGGAATCGAATGTCGAACAGATCTTGAACAGCACATGATCCGCGCCGCGGCTGCGCATCCATTTTTCGGCGGCGCGCGATTTCTCGACCGCCTTGCTGGCCGCGATCGAGCGACTCTTCAGCGATACTACAACGGCATCGACGTCCGGCAGCTGCAGATCATCAGCAGGAATGCCGATGGTCTGCACCGTGCGCAGACCGCAGCGGGTCAGCGTGTTGGCCAGGTCGGACGCACCCGTGTAGTCGTCAGCGATGCAGCCCAGCGCCAGCGTCATGCTTTCACTCCGGCATAGGGCTTGAACCAGCCAAGTCCTGCGACCGTGTCGCCGGCCGGGCGATATTCGCAACCGACATAATTGTCGTAGCCGATCCGGTCGAGTTCATCGAACAGGAAAGGATAGTTCAGTTCCTCGCCGGACGGCTCGTTGCGCGATGGCACGCTCGCGATCTGGATATGCCCGATCCACGGCAGCATCTCGCGCAGCCGCATCGTGACGTCACCGTGCATGATCTGGCAGTGATAGATATCGAACTGCAGCCCGAGATTGGGAATCTTCATGTCGGCGATGATGTCGCGTGCGAACATGAAGTCGTTGAGAAAGTAACCAGGCACGTCGCGCGGGTTGATCGGCTCGATCACCACGTCGACGCCATGTTCGCCGAGAAAGTTCGCGGCCCATTCAACGGATTTGCGGAAGGCCGCCACGGCCTTCGGATCACGGCGATCGGCGAGACCGGCCATCATGTGCAGCCGGCGGACATTGGTGGCCAGGGCATAGGGCAGTGCCGTGTGAATGCTCTGCCTGAGCTCATCGAACTTGTCGGGACGTGCGGCAAAACCCTTCTCACCGGCATTCCAGTCGCCCGGCGGCAGATTGAACAGCACCTGCTTCAGGCCATTGCGCTCCAGCCGCTCGGCAATCGCCTCCGGCGGATGCTCATAGGGAAACAGGAATTCCACCGCCGTGAAGCCAGCCTTGGCCGCGGCATCGAAGCGATCGAGGAACGCGTGTTCGTTGAACATCATGCTGAGATTGGCGGCGAAGCGGGGCATCGATCGTCCTCGTGTTCTTAGTTCGGCTCGCCCGGCAGCTTGGTGCCGGTGACCTTGGCATACATCCGCGCCACCGACGCATCATCATCGCGGCCCATGCCGGAGGCCGAGGTCATCAGAAACATCTGCAGTGCCGCAGCGGAGACCGGCACGGGGAATTTCGCTGTACGCGCCATGTCCTGGATGATGCCAAGATCCTTGACGAAGATGTCGACCGCGCTACGCGGCGTGTAATCGCCATCGAGCACATGCGGCATGCGGTTCTCGAACATCCAGGAGTTGCCGGCGGAGGCGGTGATCACCTCGTAGACCTTGCGGATATCAAGACCCTGCTTGGCGGCAAACGCGATGGCTTCCGAGGCGGCGGCGATATGTACGCCTGCGAGGAGCTGGTTGATCATCTTGAAAGCGGCGCCCTGCCCGGCGGCATCACCGAGTTCGTAGAGCTTGGCGGCCATCGCATCGAGCGCCGGCCGCGCCTTGGCAAAGGCAGCCTCGCTGCCGGATGCAAGAATGGTGAGTTCGCCCTGCGCCGCGCGCTGTGCACCGCCGGAGATCGGGGCATCGAGGTAATGTCGGCCGGTGGCTTCGAGATCCCCAGCGAGACGGCGGGCGACATCGGGATCCATCGTCGCGGACGATACGAATACCGCACCTTTCGGCAGCGTTTCGGCAACGCCATCCGTCCCGAACAGGATGCTCGCCGTCTGCGCGGCATTGACGACGACGCTGATGACGATATCCGCGCCCTGCGCAGCGCCGGCCGGGGTATCCGCGCCCTGCCCTCCGTCGGCCACGAAGCGCTTCACCGCATCCGCCGAGACGTCACAGCCGGTCACCATGAAGCCGGCCTTCTTGAGCGACAAGGCCATGCCATAGCCCATCGATCCCAGACCAATAACGACGACGCGTGGTTTTTCAGATGCAGGTGACATGCGGCAATTCCCTAGGGGTCCTCGATGGCCAGCTTGAGGCGGCCTTGCCTCTCGGTAACACGGCTTGGCCATCATGCCAAAGCGTGGGAAAAAGCATCACGAGGAAATGCCAAGAAAAGACCGAGGACATCCGGTGACTGACACAAAGCTGCGTGAAGAGATCTGCCGGCTCGGCCGCTCGCTGTTCGACCGCGGGCTGACGCCGGGCTCATCAGGCAATATCAGTGTGCGCTGCGATGATGGCGGCTGGCTCGTGAGCCCGACCAATGCGTCACTGGGCTCACTCGATCCGGCCCGGCTATCGCGCCTCGACAGCAACGGCCGCCTCATGTCTGGCGATGCGCCGACCAAAGAGGTTCCGCTGCATACGGCGCTGTATGAGACCCGCAGCGCCGCCCGCGCCGTGGTGCATCTGCATTCGACCCATTCGGTCGCGGTCTCGATGCTGCCGGAGATCGACCCACGCGCGGTGCTGCCGCCGATGACGCCCTATTACCTGATGAAATGCGGCGCGACGGCCCTGGTGCCGTATTATCGGCCGGGCGATCCGGCGGTCGCCGATGCCATCAAGGGCCTCGCCGGCAAATATTCATCGGTGCTGCTGGCCAATCACGGCCCGGTGGTGTCCGGCGACACGCTGGAAGCAGCGGTCTATGCCATCGAGGAACTCGAAGAGACCGCGAAACTCTATCTGCTGCTGCGCGGGCTCAACCCGCGGCACCTGACGCCGGCACAAGTGAAGGACCTGGTGGCGACGTTCGGGCTGGTTCTGCCCGATCATGACGCGCATGGGCACTAGTCGCCCACGTCCCGCAACAACTTACAGCCCCAGATACGCCTTGCGCACATCCGGATTGGTCGCAATCTCCGAGGCCTTGCCCTGCATCTGGACGCGGCCGGTCTGCAGGATGTAGGCGCGGTCGGCGATCTCCAGCACTTCGGCCATGCGCTGCTCGACGATCAGCACAGTCATGCCCGCGTCGCGGATCTTGATGACCGCCTGAAAGATCTCGTCCACCAGCTTCGGCATGATGCCCTGCGACGGCTCGTCGAGCATCAACAGGCGCGGACGGGTCATCAGTGCGCGGCTGATGGCCAGCATCTGCTGCTCGCCGCCGGACAGGGTTTCGGCGCGCTGCTCGAGACGTTCGGAAAGGCGCGGGAACAGGTCGAACACCAGCTTCAACGGCTCGTCGCGATCGGGCTTGCCGCGATACATGTAGCTGCCGAGGCGGAGGTTGTCTTCCACCGACAACCGCGGAAACAGCCGGCGGTTTTCCGGCACATAGGCGATGCCGCGCGCGGTGATGAGATGCTGCGGCACGCCGTTGATCTGCTCGCCATCGAAGGTGACGGTGCCCGAACGCGGACGCTCGGCGCCGGCGATGGTCTTGATCAGCGTCGACTTGCCGGCGCCGTTGGAGCCGCAGACGGCGACGATCTCGCCCTTGGCGACGTCGATGGTGACGTCCGAAATGGCGACCAGCCCCTGATAGGCGGTGGTGGCCTCACGCACCGACAGCATGGCGATCCCCGAGATATGCACTGATGACTTCAGGATGCCGCACGACATCCGCGGGTTTGCCCTCGACGAGCTTCTTGCCGAGATTGAGCACGATGGCGCGGTCGACCAGCGGCATGACGATTTCCATGACGTGTTCGACCATCAGCACGGTGACGCCGGTCTCGCGGACCTTGCGGACCAGGGCCACGCCCGACTGCGCCTCGAGCGGCGTGAGGCCGGTAAGACACTCGTCGAGCATCAGGAGTTTGGGCTCGGTGGCCAGCGCACGCGCCACTTCGAGGCGGCGCTTCTCCGACGGAATGAGATCCCTAGCAAGCTTGTCGGCGCGCGGGGCAAGACCGCAGAACTCAAGCACCTCATGTGCCTTGCGCCGCGCATCGCGCATCTTTTCGTTGCGGATCAGCGCGCCGACGATGACGTTGTCGATCACGGTCATGGTCTCGAAGCTCTTCACCACCTGGAAGGTGCGCGCGATACCGCGCTGGCAGCGTTCCGCCGCCGGCATCTGCGTGACGTTCTCGCCGTTGAACCAGATCGTGCCCTGCGTCGGCGGCAGCACGCCGGCGATCAGGTTGAACAGTGTCGACTTGCCGGCGCCGTTCGGCCCGATCAGGCCGACGATTTCGCCAGCGCCGACGGAGATCGAGACGTCGCTATTGGCGATCAGGCCGCCGAAGCGCTGCCAGACGCCACGGGTTTCGAGAAGAGGTGTCGTCATTGCGGCACTCCTTTCGAAGCCGGACGTCGCGAGAACAGGCCGATCAAACCATCGGGCCGCGCCAGCGAGATCACGACGATCACTGCGCCATAGAGGATGAGATCGACGCCGCGGCCGGAGCCGCCGATGAAGGAGCGCGTCAGTTCGGTCATCGGGATCAGGATGACCGCGCCGAGCACGGGTCCCCATAGCGTACCGATACCGCCCAGCACCGCCGGCAGTGCCATCAGCAGCGAGAACTGGAAGGTCATGACGCTTTCAGGATCGATATAGGAGACGAACTGCGCATAGAAAGCGCCGCCGATCGCGGTGAGGAAAGCGGAGACGGCAGCGGCGCCCATCTTGGAATTGAACACCACGACGCCGAGGCTTTCGGCCGCATCGGGATTATCCTTCACCGCGCGCCACCAGAAGCCCCATTTGGAGTCTTCCAACCACCAGGTGATGAACCAGGCGACGCAGCAGAACACGAGGGCGAAGTAGTAGAACGGCAGCTTGCTGCGCGTGAACTGGAACTTGGCCCAGCTATCGCCGCGCACGGGAATGTCGATGCCGAGCGCCGCACCGGCATAGTCCCAGTTGTGGAACAGCAGGAAGCCAATTTCGGCGATGACGATGGTGGCGATGACGAAATAGTGGCCGCGCAGGCGGAAGGTCGGATAGCCCAATGCGAGCGCGATCAGCGCGGAGATGATGCCACCGCCGAGCATGCCGAACCACGGCAGCACGCCGAATTTGGTGAACAGCAGCGCCGTCGTATAGGCGCCGAGGCCGAAATATAGCGCGTGGCCGAGCGAGATCTGGCCGCAGTAGCCGCCAAGGATGTTCCAGGCCTGCGACAGCGCCGCATACATCAGGGTCAGCACCATGATGTTCTGGACATAGACGTCCTTGACGAAGAACGGCACGCAGGCGGCGATGGCCGCAAGCGCGGCGGCGAGGATGAGGTCGCGGCGGCGACGCTGTGTGAAGCTGTCCATCAGATCGATCCGAACAGGCCGCGCGGCCGGACAAAGACAACGAGAAGATAGACGGCATAGATGCCGACCGATTTGAGCGACGGCGGCAGGATCATCGCCGTGGTCGCCTCGACCAGACCGACGATGATGCCGCCCGCGAACGCGCCGAACACGCTGCCAAAGCCGCCGAGCGCCACGGTGACGTAAGCGATTAGCGCAAAGGACGCGCCAACGTCGGGATAGATGTAGAAGAAGATCGCCATCACGCCGCCGGCGAGACCGATCAGCGCCGAGCCTAGGCCCCAGCCGAGGGCGAACACCTTGTTCTTGTCGATGCCGACCAGCGCCACGGCACCGGCATCCTCACGGGTCGCTTCGAGCGCGCGACCGAAGTCGGTCTTCTTCATGAAGAAGTAGAGCGCGCCGAAGGCAGCAATGGAAATCAGCGCGCCGACCAGCTGTGGCACCGGCAGAAATACGCCGAAGATCGAGATCGTCTTGCCGCCGAGTATCGAGGCCGGGATGCTGCGATAATCCGGGGTGAAGAAGAACTGGGCGAGGCCGCGCATCAGAATGGCGAGGCCGAAGGTTGCGAAGATCTGCACCATGCCGATATTGGCCTTGGCCCGCATCGCGAAGCGTATGATCACGAGATAGATCACCGCGCCGAACACGAACATGCCGGCCGCCACCAGCGGGATCGACAGCAGTGGGTCGACCGCCCAGAACATGAACAGGAAGAAGGTGAGGTACATCGCCAACATCAGGAATTCGCCATGGGCGAAGTTGGTGACGTCCATCAACCCGAAGATCAGCGCGAGGCCGACCGCGAGCAGGCCGTAGAGCAGCCCCATCAGCAATCCGCTGGCAAGGCTCTGGATGATGGTCGCGGCGGTCACGAAGTAATCCTCTCTGTCTGTCGTCCCCGCGAAAGCGGGAACCCATAACCACCGACATCACAACTGGGCGATGCCGGTCAGACCAGGTGCAAACCAATCCTTCGGAGGATATGGATCCCCGCCCCCCGCACGCCTTTGGCGTGCTAGGCGGGGATGACACCGGAGTGTGTGGTGACGTCGTCGAGTCCGACGACGACGCCACATGCGTTTAGAGAACGCGCCTTACGGCATCGGCCAGATCGCATCCGCCACGGCGGCCTGCGGCGGGAAGATGGTAACGAACTTGCCACCATTATACTGCAGCAGTACCGGATCGGCGTTGTTGTTCTGGCCCAACTCGTCGAACTTGACCTTGGCCCACGGCATGATCGTGCTTTCGCCCGGCATGTCGGTGGCGACCAGCGCTTCGCGGATTTTCTCACCATCGGTGGACTTGGCACGATTGATGGCGTCGGCCATCACGATCAGGCCCATGAACTGGCGCGAGGAGTAGTCGTTGAAGTCCTTGCCGGACTTCTCCTTGAACATGTCGTTGATCTTGCCGACCATCGGACGCTTGGCGGCGAGATCGAGCGAGAAAGAACCGCGCGAGATCACGCCCGGAATCTTATCACCGACCGCGTCATACAGCGCCTTCTCGGAGAAGCCGGCGTCCTGTGCGACGATGTTCTTGGCCTTGTAGCCGAGTTCGCCCATGGTCTTGATGAGCAGGATGCCATCGGTGGTGTAGCTCGACGGCATCAGCACGTCGGCATTGGCAGCTTTGAGCTGCTGCACTTCGGCAGTGAGCGACGGCGAATTGGCGCGATACTTGATGTCCGCGACGATCTTGTAACCGCGGTCGGCAGCGAGCTTGAGCTGCGCATTCGCCGAGTCCGTACCGAAAATCGTGTCTTCATGGAACAGAGCCAGCGTCTCGATCTTCTGCCCCCTTTTCTTCAGCGCATCGAAGAAATCGAACATCGCCGTCGAGAACATTTCGTCATGCGGAGCGGCGCGGAAGTAATATTTCAAACCGCGGCGATGCAAGCTTGGCGACGAGTTGTCGGCCGACAGGAACGGGATCTGGTAGCGCTCGCAGATCTGGCTGACGGTGACGGCTACGGCGCTCTGGTAGGTGCCGACGATGGCCGAGACCTTTTCCTGGGTGATGAGGCGTTCGGCTTCAGCGCGGCCCTTCTGCGGATCGGCCTGGTGATCGGCAAATACGAGACGCACCTTGGCGCCGCCAAGACCGGTGAAGCCTTCACCCTTCGCCATCGGCAACGCGAAATCGTAATCCTTGTTGATGATATCGGCAGCCGTTTCGAAAGCCTTCTGCGCGTCGACGCCGATCTGCGCGCTGGCGCCAGACAGCGGATAAATCACGCCGATCACGACTTCCTTGACCTGCGCGCGCGCAGGCTTGGCGAGAGGCAGCAGCGCGGCGGAAGCGGCGCCTCCAAGCAATACGTTTCGGCGAGAAATCGTCATGTCTTTGTCCTTTGTGACCGGCGGCTATCGATGAAACTAATCAAGGTTACGGTAAAGCCCGAAAGATCGGCAAGCTGCTTCTTATAAAACAGCCAAATGCTTATTCTTCAGGTCCGTGACGAGCATGACACCCGGCGCATGCGTAATCGCAAACGGTACGCGCGCTGCAGCAATGACGGCTTGCGGCGTCACGCCACAGGCCCAGAACACTGGGATCTCGTCATCATTGATGCGCACCGCATCGCCGTAATCAGGCTTGTTGATATCCTTGATGCCGATCGACTGCGGCAGACCCAGATGTACCGGCGCACCATGCACTGCGGGAAAACGCGAGGTGATCTGGACGGCGCGGATCGCATCAGCCGGCTTCAGCGGTCGCATCGACACCACCATCGGCCCGGCGAACGGGCCTGCGGATTTGCAGGCGATGTTGGTGCGATACATCGGCACCAGCACATCCTGCTCGATATGACGGATCGGCAGATCGTCGGCCATCATGGCTTCCTCGAACGAATACGAACATCCGATGACAAAAGACACGAGATCGTCGCGCCAGTACTTCGTCACCTCGTAAGGGCGATCAATCGCCTCGCCATCCTTCCAGACGACATATTGCGGAATGTCAGTCCGGATATCGAGATCAAGACCGAGCGCGGGAATGCTTGGATTGCCGACATCCGACATGCCGATGATCGGGCACGGCTTCGGATTGAGCTGGCAGAAGCGATGAAAGGCTGCGGCCTGGGCTTCCGGCAAAATCACGAGATTGCCCTGGACATAACCCGGGGCTACTCCGGCGGTGCTGCCATATTTGCCCGCGCGATATTCGCGGCGAGCAACCGCGCTGGGCAAATCCGAGGATCGATCGTCGCTTTGCTGCGCTGCCGAAGAAATAGCCATCTTAGTGTCCTGCCTAATTCTGCCTCGACACGCACTGAAACTCAGGGCTAGTATAATGTCTAATCGTTGTTTTTAATCGACATCCATAAATCCTACTTATCGATAGCCGGATCGCATCCATGGCGGACTTCAAGGCGCTGGAGACTTTTCTCTGGGTGGTCAATCTCGGCAGCTTCCGCGGCGCGGCCCAGAAGCTCAACACGACCCAGCCGGCAATCTCCCAGCGTATCGCGCAACTGGAACACGAGATGGGCGTGCGGCTTCTGCAGCGTGACCGCCGTATGGCCTCGCCGACGCCGGCCGGACGGCAGATGCTGGTCTATGCCGAAAAGCTGATCGGCCTGCGCTCCGAGATGATGGCGGCGGTTGGCGATCGCTCGGCAATGCGCGGCGTGCTGCGGCTCGGCGTCGCCGAGACCATCGTCCACACTTTGCTGACGCGGCTGATCAAGCACGTCAACATCTCGTATCCGAACCTGTCCCTCGAAATCGAGGTTGATATCACGCCGAACCTGAACGCGCGGTTGCAGGCACAGGAGATCGATCTGGCTTTCGTGCTCGGGCCGCTTTCGACATCCAACATTCGCAACCGTGTGCTGTGCGACTACCCCGTCGGCTTTCTCGCCAGCCCTTCGCTCAAGCTCGGCGACGGTCCACTCTCGATCCACGACCTCGCGAAATTTCCCATCATCACCTTCTCGCGCAAGACCCGGCCCTACGAGATCGCGCGCTCGCTGTTCAACCGGCCCGACCTGCCACCGATCCGGCTGCACGCCAGCGCGTCGCTATCTACCGTGATGCACATGGCGATCGAAGGCTTAGGCATCGCACTGATCCCGACAGCCATCATCGAGAACGAACTCGCGGACGGACGGCTGCAATTGCTTAATACCAACCTGCAGCTCCAGCCGCTGACATTTTCGGCAAGCTGGCTCGCGTCACCCGACACGGCCGCAATCGAACTCGTCGCAGGCATTGCTGCGCAACTGGCGCAGAACAGCCCATTGGTTGACGAGCCGGCAGCGTCGGGTCATTGAAAAGCAGGCCTCTTCAACACAAACTTCTCGGGACAGACCGCATGACCAAGCTTGGCGACAACCTCAAAATCGATTCCGCACGGCTGTGGGACACGATCAACGAGACAGCGAAATTCGGCGGCACCCCAAAAGGCGGCGTGCGACGCCTGACGCTCGGGCCTGAAGATAAATTGGTGCGCAATTGGTTCCGCAAGGCGTGCGAAGATGCCGGCCTGGAGGTGCATGTCGATGCCCTCGGCTCGATGTTCGCGCTGCGTAAGGGCCGCGACATGTCGAAGGCCCCGATCGGCGTCGGCTCGCATCTCGACACCCAGCCGACCGGCGGCAAGTTCGACGGCATTCTGGGCGTGCTCGGCGCACTCGAAGTCGTGCGCACGCTCAACGATGCCGGCATCGAGACCGAGATGCCGATCTGCATCGCCAACTGGACCAATGAAGAAGGCTCGCGCTTTGCGCCGGCGATGATGGCCTCCGCTGCCTATGTCGGCGACTTCACCACCGACGACATTCTGTCGCGCAAGGACATTGCAGGTGTCACCGTCGGCGAAGCGCTCGACGAGATTGGCTATCGCGGCGACGTTGCGGTCGGCACGCAGAAATTCTCGGGCTTCGTCGAACTGCATATCGAGCAAGGCCCGATCCTGGAGGCCGAAAGCAAGACCATCGGCGTGGTCGATTCTGGCCAGGGCGTGCTGTGGTTCGACGGCAAGATCACCGGCTTCGAGAGCCATGCCGGCTCGACCCCGATGCCGCTGCGCAAGGATGCGCTGGCGACACTGTCCGAGATCGTGCTGGCCACCGAGCGTGTCGTCAGCAATATCGGCGCGCTCGGCACTATCGGCGAAGCCGTGATCGCAAATCCGTCGCGCAACGTGATCCCCGGCGAGATCGCCTTCACCATGGATCTGCGCAGCGCCGACGCCGGCAAGCTGGACGCCATCGAGAAAGGCGTGCGCGATGCCATCAAGGAGATCGCCGCGCATCGCAAGGTTGACGTCGCCTTCGACAAGGTCTGGCACAAGCCGCCGACGCACTTCAACAAGGACTTCGTCAATGCGGTTGAGACGGCCGCGACGTCGCTCGGCTACTCGCATCGCCGTATCACCTCAGGCGCCGGCCACGACGCCTGCAACCTCAACAACATCATGCCGACAGCGATGGTGTTCATTCCGAGCAAGGATGGTATCAGCCACAACGAGCTCGAAAGCTCGACGCAGGAAGATTGCGCCGCCGGCGCCAATGTATTGATGCATACGGTGCTGGCGCTTGCCGGCGTCGCATCGAAGTAACGAAGACAGACAGGGGATAGTGATGCGGGGTGTATTCGTCGATGCCAGCGAAGAGCTGGCGAAGATTCTGGAACGGCTGACGCAGCCGGGCGACATCGCAATCAAGATCAATCGGGATGAGGACATCAAGTCGGCCGATTTGCCTGAGGTGCTGGACGGCGCCGAGATCGCCATCGTCGATCACACCTATCTGCCGACCGATGTGGCCAAGCAGTGCGCCGGCCTGAAGCATGTGGTGTTTCTCGGCACCGGTGCGCGCAGCTATATGCATATCGAGGAGCTCGCCGAGCTGGGGATCGAAGTCCACCTGATCCGCGGCTATGGCGATACGGCCGTTGCCGAATGCGCCATCGCGCATATGTGGGCTGCTGCGCGCGGCCTTGCCCAGCAAGACCGTGAAATGCGGGCCGGCAACTGGCTGCGCGATGAAGGCATGGAGCTGACTGGCAAAACGGTTGGTCTGATCGGCTTCGGCGGCATCGCTGCGGAAGTCGCGCGTATTGCGCTCGGTTCGGGCATGAAGGTGATTGCCTGGAACCGGTCGCCGAAGACCCATCCCGGTGTCGAGTTCACTGACATGGAAACCGTGCTGTCGCAGAGCGACGTCGTTTCAATTCATCTTCTGCTGAACGACGAAACCCGCGGCATGATCACCCGCGAACGTATCGGCCAGATGAAAAAGAGAGCCGTTCTCGTCAACACAGCGCGCGGAGCCGTGGTCGATGAAGCGGCGATGATCGATGCGCTCCGGTCCGGTCATCTGCGCCATGCCGGCCTCGACGTGTTCGACATCGAGCCGCTGCCGGCTGGCCATGTGCTGACAACACTGCCGAACGTGACGCTATCGGCGCATTCGGCTTTCCGCACGCCGGAAGCGAGCGTGAATTTGATCGCGGCGGCGTGGAAGCATTGCCGGCGGATCGCCGCCTAACCTTCGAGCTATCCTGAAACGAAAATGCCCGGCATGACGCCGGGCATTTTTTTGCGCATCAGTAGCAGGAGATTACTCGATCATCTCAGCGACGGCCTTGCCGCAAGCGCCGGTATCGGCCTGACCGCCGAGATCGCGCGTCCGCAGTGTACGCTCTTCGAGTGTGCGTTCGATCGCCTTGACGATGGAATCCGCAGCAGCCTTTTCGCCGAGATGCTCCAGCATCATCGCGCCGGACCAGATCATACCGATCGGATTCGCGATGCCCTGCCCGGCAATATCCGGCGCCGAGCCATGCACCGGCTCGAACACCGACGGGAAATCGCCAGTCGGATTGATATTGCCGGATGGCGCGATGCCGATGGTGCCGGTGCAGGCCGGGCCCAAATCGGACAGGATGTCGCCAAACAAGTTGGATGCAACCACGACGTCGAACCAGTCCGGATGCATTACGAAATTCGCGGTGAGGATGTCGATATGATACTGGTCCCACTTCACATCGGGATAGTTCGCGCCCATCGCCTTCACACGTTCGTCCCAATAGGGCATCGTAATCGCGATGCCGTTGGACTTGGTCGCCGAGGTCAGGTGCTTCTTCGGCCGCGACTGCGCGAGATCGAACGCGAATTTCAGGATGCGGTCGACACCGGTGCGGGTCATCACCGTCTGCTGGGTAACGAATTCACGGTCGGTGTCCGGGAACATGCGACCGCCTACCGATGAGTATTCACCCTCGGTATTCTCGCGCACCACCCAGAAGTCGATGTCGCCGGGCTTGCGGCCGACCAGCGGACAGGGCACGCCGGGCATCAGGCGCACCGGGCGCAGATTGACGTATTGGTCGAATTCGCGCCGGAACTTGATCAGCGAGCCCCACAACGAAATGTGATCCGGAATCTTTGCCGGGAGGCCGACGGCGCCGAAATAGATCGCATCATGCTTGCCGATCTGCGCTTTCCAGTCGTCCGGCATCATCTGGCCATGCTTCTCGTAATAGTCATAGGACGAGAAGTCGTAATGATCGAAATGCACCTTCACACGATGCTTTTTCGCTGCCGCTTCAAGGACACGCAGGCCTTCCGGCATGACTTCCTTGCCGATGCCGTCACCGGGAATGACCGCGATCCGATATTCTTTTTGTGCGCTCACGTGGGGTTTCCTTCGCCAGTAATTCTGCCTGCAGATGTGGACCAAAGCCGGCCTGCGATCAACGCTGCACTGCAATGTTGACCGGTTTTGCCGCAGGGGCCTAACTCTGTCGCAGACACTCCCTTCTGCAATCCAGAGGCATTCCATGGATCTTCATTTGCGCGGCAAGCGCGTCCTGATCACGGGCGCATCCAAGGGTATCGGCGCGGCGGCCGCGGAAGCGTTTGCCGAAGAAGGCTGCGATCTCCGCCTCGCGGCCCGCAATGTGGAGCAGATGCAAGCGCTGGCAGACCGGCTGCGATCCAACCACCAGATCGACGTCGCCGTGCATGGCGTCGATCTGCGCAAGCCGGACGATCTGGCGTCGCTGGCGGCTGCCGCCGGCGATATCGACATCCTCGTGAACAATGCCGGCGATATTCCCGGCGGATCGCTCGACAGGATCGACGAGCCGACCTGGCGCCATGCCTGGGATCTCAAAGTGTTCGGCTTCATCAATCTGACGCGCCTCGTCTATGCGCAGATGAAGGCCCGCGGCCACGGCGTGATCGTCAACGATATCGGCGCAGCCGGCGAGAAGTTCGACGCCAATTACATCTGTGGCAGCGCCGGCAATGCCGCGCTGATGGCGTTTACGCGGGCGCTCGGCGGCAAGAGCCTGAAGGACAATATTCGCGTGGTCGGTATCAATCCGGGCCCAGTGGAGACGGAGCGCCACATCACGCTGATGAAGACCCGCGCCAAGGCGCAATTCGGGGACGAGAACCGTTTCCGGGAATTGCAGCAGGGCTTGCCACTCGGCCGCGCTGCGAAACCGCGCGAGATCGCCGACATGATGACGTTTCTGGCGTCAGATCGCGCGGGCTATACGACCGGCGTGATCTACACGGTGGATGGTGGCTACAGCGCAGGCTGGGGCAGTTAGTCGCTTTTCTTAACCTCGCCCCGCTTGCGGGGAGAGGTCGGAGCACGAGCGGCAGCGAGTGATCCGGGTGAGGGGGAGCCAGTGTTTCACTCGCTGGCTCCCCCTCACCCGTCGCGGACTTCGTCCGCGCCACCCTCTCCCCGCAGGCGGGGCGAGGGAAAAAGCGCGCTAGCTCAGTGCGCCGGCATGCACCCACCACAGCGGGTGGGCGAGTTGAATGGCACCGGCCGCGCGCTGCGCGTCGGTGTCATTGCCGAACAGCGCAAAACAGGTCGCGCCCGAACCCGACATGCGGGCCAAGCGAACGCCTTCGGCACCGCGCAAGGCCGACAGCACGGTGTCAATCACGGGCTCGACCTTCAATGCGGGCGCTTCAAGATCATTGGTTCCGGCATTGAGCGCGTCGATCCAGGCATCGAGTGAGCCGCCTTCATTCGGCCAGGTGGCCCGTTTCAGGACGTCTTTGACGCCGACACGCAGCTCGCCATTCTTCAGGCCGAGCTCCTTGAACACATCCTTGGTCGCTACCGGCACGCGCGGATTGACCATCACGCAGGGTAAACGCGGAATGCTGAGCGGCAGCAGGTTTTCGCCCACACCCGTCATCACGCAGGCGTGCGACGGCACGCAAACCGGCACATCGGCGCCGGTCAGGCGCGCCACTTCGAGCACGCGGGGATCGTCCATTTCGAGATTGTTGGCGCGCACCAAGAGGCGGAGCGCTGCGGCAGCATCCGCCGACCCGCCGCCAATGCCGGCGGCAACCGGCAAGTGCTTGTCGAGTGCAAAGCGCCCGAATGTGAGACCCTCGACGCGCTCGCCGAGCAGCCGAGCGGCCTTGATCACGAGATTATCGGCGGTGTCGCCGCATTCCTGCGCGCGCGGGCCGGTCGCGGTCAGCGACAGATCGCCGCCCGCATCCAGCGTCAATCTATCGGCGCAATCGGCAAAGGCCACGACGCTTTCGAGATCGTGATAGCCGTCAACTCGACGGCCGATGACGCGCAGGGTCAGATTGACCTTGGCGCGCGCATCTTCTTCGAGAACCGGGCTCGTTGAACCGGTCGTGCCCCCAACCATGGAATTAGCCGCCTTTGCCGTCTTCTTTTTTCTTGTCGTTGGATGCGGCCGACGACGATGGCTCGTCCGACAGACCGTTTTCCATCTTGGCTTCGATCTTCGGAATCTCTTCGGCTTCCGGCTTCAGATCCTTGGCGTGCTGCCACTGGAACTTGGCTTCCAGCTTGCGCCCGACGCGCCAATAGGCGTCGCCGAGATGGTCGTTGATGGTCGGATCTTCCGGCTTCAGGTCGATGGCGCGCTCAAGTTGCTTCACGGCATCGTCGAAATTGCCAATGCGGTAATAGGCCCAGCCAAGGGAGTCGACGATGTAGCCATCGTCCGGACGCTGATCGACGGCACGCTTGATCATCTTCATGGCGTCGTCGAGGTTGATGCCTTGATCGATCCAGGAATAGCCGAGATAGTTCAGAACATGCGGCTGTTCGGGCTGCAATTCGAGCGCCTTGCGCATATCGACTTCAGCCTTGGCCCACTGCTTCGAACGCTCCAGGCAGATGCCGCGGAAGTAGAAATACACCCAGTTCGGCTTGTCCTGGTTGGCGGCGATGACGTCGATGCCCTTGGTGTAGGTCTCGGAGCAATCGGCGAATTTCTTGCGACCACGCTCGATATTGCCGAGCGCCATGATGGCTTCGAGATCCCGGGGATCGTCGGCGACAACGCCCTTGAGAATCTTGATGCCTTCATCGCTGCGATCGGCCGCATCGAGATCGGTGGCCTGTTGGATCTGCGCGTTGCGCTTCAGCGCCGAATTGGCGGGCACGCGCTCATAGACCTTGATGGCCATCTGCGGCTTCTTCACCGACTCATAGAGGTCGGCGAGCGACAGCAGCGCCAGCGAGTGATCCGGCTTGAGGTAAAGCGAGAGCTGCAGATAGACCAGCGCGAGATCCTCACCGCCGCGGCGTGTCAGCGACGCGCCGATGCCATAGAGCGCTTCAGCAGCGCCAGCCTGCGGGCTGTCGACCAGCGGCGCCAGCTTCTTGCCGGCCTTGGTCTCGCGGATACCTTCCAGCACCAGCGGGTGACGGGCGAGCTTCTTGTTGAAGGTCTCATAGATGCCGAGCGCTGCGGCATCGTCCTTGTTGCGCGAGGTCCAGCGGCCATAGGCGTCGACCACGCGCAACGCGGAGTCGTCGAGCTTGTAGGCACGCTCGAAACGGGCGCCCGCATCCTTCTGCTTGTTGGCAAGATCGAGGATCAGGCCGGCATGCAGATCCTTGAAGATCGGATACCATTCCGGACCGGCCAGCTTGTCGATATTGGCAATCGCCGTCTTGCTCTCACCGGCGCCGTAGCCGGCCCAGGCCGACAGCAGCGTCGCAACGAGGTCGGTGATCGGGCCGCGGACCGACTGGTTGATATTGGTCTGCGCGGCAGCGTATTTCTTCAGCTTGAGATCGCGCACACCCACAACGAGACGGGCGACGCGGTTCGACTTGTCGATGGTCAGGATGCGATCGGCGAGCTTGACGGCCTCTTCGATATCGCCGTCAGCGAGCGAGGAGATGAACGCGCGATCGAGCAGCTCGTTGTTCTTCGGATCGGTGCGCAGAGCAGAGCGGTAAAACGCCGCAGCCGAGGTGGCGTCGCGCTCGACGCTGGCGTGGCGGGCGGCCAGATAGCTGCCGGCGGTGGTGAGCGACTTCAGGTCACGGGAGGTGGGAAACTGGGCAGCCGAGCTATCGCCGGTATGATCCGGGGTTTGCGCCAGCAGCTGACCGGGCATCGCGAGGACGGCGACCGTCGCGGCAGCGAGCGTCAAACGATTGAAACGGATGGACAACATAGGGTTCGCCTAGCTCCAGGATTTACGGGCAGGATATCGAGCAAAATGCGAGCAAGACTGCAAGACAGGCTCGGATGCGCAGCCGACCCGGCAATAGTGCGCATGCCAACAATGCCGCGTTTGGCGGTCAATCGCAAGGATCGGAGGCGCGATCGCACCAGTGGCACCTTGAAGCCTGTCAGCAATTGGGCCGCCGGATTGCGCCACTGCCCCTGAGAACGCTCGCACTGTGGCGTTATCGTGACATCCGGCCGGTGTAGCGGCCCGCCTACGGGCGCCGCCGCTCACACAATCGTAATCAGCGAACCGGTTACATCGCCTCGTAGTTCGGGCCGCCGCCACCTTCCGGCGGAACCCAGGTGATGTTCCCGTTGGGATCCTTCACGTCGCAGGTTTTGCAGTGGACGCAATTCTGCGCATTGATCTGGAATCGCGCACCGCTCGACTCTTCCACCCACTCATAGACGCCTGCCGGGCAATAGCGATTCGACGGGCCGGCAAAGACGTCGTGCTCCGACGACTTCTGCAGCGCCATGTCGGCAACCTTGAGATGGATCGGCTGGTCTTCCTCGTGATTGGTGTTCGACAGGAACACCGAGGACAGGCGATCGAATGTGATCTTGCCGTCCGGCTTCGGATAGACGATCGGCTGATACTGCTTGGCGGGCTTGAGCGCCTTGCGATCAGGCTTCTCATGCTTCTGCGTGCCGAACAGCGAGAAGCCGAACGTGTTGCACCACATGTCGAAGCCGCCGAGCGCGTTGCCGAGGAGGGTCCCGAACTTGGACCACAGCGGCTTGGCGTTGCGGACCGGATAGAGATCCTTGCCGATCGAGGACAACCGCCAGCCGGCCTCGTATTCCATCAACTCGTCATTGGCGCGACCTGCAGCCAGCGCAGCGGAGACGTGCTCGGCAGCCTGCATGCCTGACGCCATGGCGTTGTGAACACCCTTGATACGCGGCACGTTGACGAAGCCTGCGGCGCAGCCGATCAGCGCCCCGCCCGGGAAGACCAGCTTCGGCACCGACTGGTAGCCGCCCTCGGTGATCGCACGCGAACCGTAGGCGAGGCGCTTGCCGCCTTCGAATGTGTCGCGGATCAGCGGATGGGTCTTGAAGCGCTGGAATTCCTCGAACGGATAGAGATAGGGGTTTTCGTAGTTCAGGTGCAGCACGAAGCCGACAGCCACGAGGTTATCGTCGTAGTGGTACAGGAACGTGCCGCCGCCCACGTCATTGTCGAGCGGCCAGCCGAACGAGTGCTTCACCGTGCCCTTCTGGTGCTTGGCCGGATCGATCTGCCAGACTTCCTTGATGCCGATGCCGAACTTGCCGGGCTCGCAATCCTTGTCGAGGGCGAATTTGGCGATGATCTGCTTGGTCAGCGAACCACGCGCGCCTTCGGCGAACAGCGTGTATTTGCCGAGCAGTTCCATGCCTCGGGTGAACGAATCCTTCGGCTTGCCGTCGCGGCCTATACCCATGTCGCCAGTGGCGATGCCGCGCACGGCGCCATTGTCGTCATACAGCGTCTCGGCAGCCGCGAAGCCGGGATAGATTTCGACGCCAAGCGCTTCCGCCTTCGCACCCAGCCAACGGCACACCATGCCAAGCGAGGTGATGTAGCAGTGACGATTGTTCATCAGCGGCGGCATCAAGAAGTTCGGTAGCTTGAAGCCGCCGGTCTTGGTCATGAAATAGAACTGGTCGTCCTTGACCTGGGTCTTGAGCGGGCAGTCCGCATCCTCGCGCCAATCCGGGATCAGCTTGTCGAGATTGACGGGATCGATCACCGCGCCGGACAGGATGTGCGCACCGACTTCGGAACCCTTTTCCACGACAACGATGGACAGGTCCGCATTGAGCTGTTTCAGCCGGATCGCGGCCGACAGACCCGAGGGCCCGGCACCGACGATAACGACGTCGAATTCCATGGACTCGCGCGGCGGAAGTTCTTCAGTGCTCATAATCTCGTCTCAGACCCGTTTCCAACCCGTTCAGAACGCTTCTAAGGGCTGTTGTTTCCGATTTTTCACGGAAGAACAACCACCTAAATGCACAGGGGGCGTTTCGCTGGGCGGCGATCCGGCCTAGATTGCTGGCATGCCTGTGACCCCCCTCTCATGACGCCTGAACCCCACCCCAGCGTTGCGCAACTGCTCGCCTTTTATCTGGAGGCCGGGGTCGATTGCGCATTGATGGATGAGCCGGTGAACCGGCTGTCGGACGACCTCCCGCCGCCTGCCCGGGAGCTGTCCGACAGCGCGCCGAAGCGACCACCGCTGAATGGCATGCCGCCTCCACCGCCGCGCCCGCCTGCCCGCGTCGAGGTCGCCCCGGACGTGGCGATTGCCGCCGCCCGGGACGCCGCGCGCACCGCGCCCTCGCTCGAGGTGCTGCGTGGCATGCTGGATACATTCGACGGCTGCGCCCTGAAATCGACCGCGACCCAACTGGTGTTTGCCGACGGCAATCCACAGGCACGGATCATGTTCGTCGGCGAGGCGCCGGGCCGTGACGAGGATATCGAGGGCCTGCCCTTCGTCGGCCGCTCCGGCAAACTGCTCGATCTGATGATGCGCGCCATCGGCCTGAAGCGCACCGACGTCTATATCGCCAATGTGATTCCATGGCGGCCGCCGGGCAACCGCACGCCGACGCCGCAGGAGACGCAGATCTGCCTGCCGTTCATCCAGCGCCAGATCGAGCTGGTGAATCCGGACATCCTCGTGACGCTGGGCAATCCCTCGACACAGACACTGCTGCAGACCCGCGACGGCATCATGAAGTCCAGGGGACGCTGGGTCGACTACGACACCGGCACCCGCAAGATCAAAGCACTGGCGACGTTCCACCCCGCCTATCTGCTGCGCTCGCCGTCTTATAAACGGATGACCTGGATGGATCTGCGATCGATCGCCAAGGCACTGGAAGCGCCATCGGGCAGGACGAGCTAGGGCGCCTTTGGCCGCACGATCGCCCAGCCGATCCGCAGCAAGGGTTGCCGGCCATTCACCAGACGTTCGAAGGCGCGCGGCACTTCCGGCACGAGGTTGGGAAAGCGCTGCGCAATGTCTACAGGCGGCGTGCCGACTGTATCCGCTGCGCGCCACACAACGACGCCGCCGGTCTCGGCGAACTTCGCTGGCGTGATCCACGGCGTACGGGAAGGCACTGCATCGTTCAGCAGATGCGGCCGTGACGCGCTCATCCCGATCAATGCTGCGAGTTGCGCATCGCCGGCCACCGCCGGCAATGGCTTATTGGTCCGGCGCTCGAAGCTCTCGCCGAAGAAGCGCCCGATCTCGCGTGCAGGCAGCGCCGTCACATCTTCGGGGCCGTCGACCCAAGGCAGAATCACAAGACTGGCGAAGGCTGCGAGTGCAGGCGCGATGATGGCAAAGGCCCAGACCTTGCGCAGCACGCGCTGGCGCCGCAGCGCGATCAGGTCGCCCGACGCCACGACGACGGCGAGACCCGACATCACCAGCGCGATACCGGCACCGCCGACCACGCGATCGAGGCCGTAGAGGGCAGCGAACAGGCTGCCGAGCAGCCCCGGCACCAGCGCGAAGAAAAATAGATAGTCACGTGCCAGCGGATCGACCGGCGGGCGGAAGATGATCGGAGCTTCCTCGGTCTTAGGAACGATGCGGCCCCAATTCATCACCGTGAGCACGATCACGCCCGTGATGGCCGCAAGCAGCCAGGCGATCAGGATACCCCACTGCCGCGCCTTTCCGACGAGATCATCCAGTTGCGGCAGCGCCGGCAGAACGGGCGCGCCGGCCCGGATCACCCACATCACCCATGGCAATGTCAGCACGGCGATCACCAGCAGCGCATAGAGCGGATCGAACGAAGCAAGGTTACGCCGGCCGCGCGATGTCGCGAGACCGAAGACGAGTGGCAGCGGCAGTAGCCACATGGCATGAGGCGTGGTCAGCAGCAGCAGGCCGGCCTCGATGGACAGCGCGAACCAGGCATTGCGACGGCCCTGCCCGATCGCGAGCCAGGCATGCAGCAGGAACATCGCCCAGAGCGGACGCGCCAGGATCAGCGGGCCGAATTCGATGCCGGGCGTGCTAAAGGCCGTAACCGTCATGGTGAGCAGCACGGCGATGACAGCCTGCGGGCCGCCGACGATGGCACTGCCCAGCTGATAGACCGCGCGGAAGGTGAGGACGGCGCAGATCTGCGCCAGCAGATAGACACCGAAAACATGATTGCCGGCGGCCCGAAAGGCGATGTCGGCCAGCCAGAACGCCAGCGGCGGTCCCATATGGGTACCGACTTGATATTCCCGGCCATAGGCCAACACGGTGGCGAGATCGCCCGGCGGCCCGCTATACAGCAGCAGGGGGACGACGAGCCAGATCGCGGCCTGACACAGCACGACGATCCAGAACACCAGCCGTGGCCGGGCGCGGATCAGTTCGACGATCAGGGAGGTAAAACGCATTGAACGTCTGAACCGGCCAGCAGGGAATGAAGCGTGCTCAGGTGATACGGCGCAGAGCCGGGAGAGGCAACCGCCTGAGCGCTCAGGCGGATATCTCGATATCGATGGTGGTGTGGACTTCGATCAGACCTGCCGCACGGACGCCAGCCTGATGACGCGCACGCGCCGCAGCAACCGGCGCGAACAGGCTGCGATGATGAATGCTGGGCCCCAGTTCATTCAGCGCGGCCATATGCTGCGGCACGCCGTAACCCTTGTGCACCTCGAAGCCGTAGCCCGGGCAATCCTCGGCCAGCCGGCACATCAGCCGGTCGCGCGACACCTTGGCGACGATCGAGGCTGCCGCGATGGACAACACCAACGCGTCGCCGCCAATGACGGCTTCGCAATCGGCCGTCGTATCGATCTTGTCGCGGCCGTCGACAAACACATGTTTCGGCGCGTCCGGGAGCGACGCGACCGCACGCGCCAGCGCCCAGAGCGACGCCCGCAGGATATTGTCGCGGTCGATCCGGGCGGGTGATGCGTAGGCGACGGCAAATGACGACGTCGCGCAGATTTCCTCAAACAGCGCCTCGCGCTTGCTCTCTGTCAGCTTCTTGGAATCGTCGAGGCCTTTTGGAATGTTGTTCGGGTCCAACACAACCGCGGCGGCAACCACTGGTCCTGCCAGCGGACCACGCCCGGCCTCGTCGCAACCAGCCACCGGCCAGATACCTCTCTCCAGCAGCGCGAATTCGCGCGTAAAGCATGGCGCGACAACGATCTTGCTCTTGCGCGGCTTGGCAGGGGGCTTCTTTTTCGCATCTCGAATCATCCGGCGATCCTGCTGAAGCAGGCCAACACGCGCAACCGGGAACTCGGGATCGTGCCCGCTATTCAGATTGCCGCTTTAATCGTCCAGATGCACTCGCCGGTCGTCACCGACCTCGATCCCCGGTGCCGTCACCACGTCCCAGGCGTGCCCGTCCGGGTCCGCAAAGTAGCCGGAATAGCCACCGTAATCGGTCTTTCGCGCTGGCTTCAGAAGCGATCCACCACAATCGACAGCGAAAGCGAGGACCGCATCGACCTCGCCTTCGGAGCGGCAATTCCACGCCAGCGTGCTGCCGCGAAACGCCTGCGGCCTTGGATGGTCAGGCAATGTCGCATCCTGCGCCAGTTGATCCCATGGAAACAGCGCGAGAACGCTGGCGCCGGTGTCAAAAAAGGCGATGGCCTCGCCAGAGGCACGGGCCTTTCGCATAAATCCCAGCGCTTCGTAGAAGGCAATGCTCCTGCGCATATCCGCGACGCCCAGCGTGATCACCGTCATGCGCGCGATTGGCGCGGGTGGTTTCTTCGTCGTCATGCGCGTCACTCCTGTACTCACTCTATAGATCGAAAAGAGGGACGTTGGCAGGCTCTGGTTTCCTGCCAACGTCCCCTCTCCACCACTCCGTACGCTGCGAGACCTGCGGAGTTAGAACAGATTCAATTGCTGACCGGCACCCGCCGGCTTCTCGAAATGATCGAGGGTGAGCTTCGAACGACGTTTGTTGAGACCGAGCTTCGTGCAGGCGATCTCGAAGCGGCGACCGATCATCCAGGCCATCGGCCCGGTGCCCTTCATGCGGGTACCCCATTGCGAGTCGTAATCGCGGCCGCCGCGCATTTCGCGGATCAGCGTGAAGACGTGGCGATAGCGGTCCGGATAATTCGCGATCAGCCACTCGCGAAACAGATCGCGTACTTCCATCGGCAGCCGCAACAAAACGTAGCTGGCCTCCTTGACGCCGGCATGCGCGGCGGCATCGAGAATCCGTTCGATCTCGCTGTCATTCAGCGCAGGGATCACGGGCGCCACCATCACCGTGGTCGGAATGCCAGCCTCAGATAGCTGCCGCAAAGCTTCCAGCCGCTTCGACGGCGTCGACGCGCGCGGCTCCATGGTGCGCGCGAGCTTCGGATCGAGCGACGTCACCGACAACGCCACTTTGACCAGATTGCGCTTCGCCATCCGCGCCAGGATATCGATATCGCGCGTCACCAAGGCAGACTTCGTGACGATGCCGACGGGATGGCCGGTCTTCTCCAGCACTTCGAGAATGCCGCGCATCACCTGCCGCTCGCGCTCGATCGGCTGATACGGATCGGTATTGGTACCGATCGCGATCATCTTCGGCTCGTATTCGGCGGCGGCTAGCTCCTTCTCAAGCAGCGCCGGCGCATCGGGCTTCACGAACAGTTTGGATTCGAAATCGAGCCCAGGCGAGAGACCGAGATAGGCGTGGGTCGGCCGCGCGAAACAATAGACGCAGCCATGCTCGCAGCCACGATAGGGATTGATCGAACGGTCGAAGCCGATATCCGGCGACTCGTTGCGCGTGATGACCTTGCGCGCAGTGTCCGTCGCAATTGTCGTCTTGAACGGCGGCAATTCATCGAGGCTCTGCCAGCCGTCATCAAAGGCGACCCGGGCCTCCGCCTCGTAGCGCCCGCTGTCGTTGGACTGGGCACCGCGGCCGCGTCGCCGCTGCTTGTCGATCGCCACCGCGATCTCGGGAAAAGGGGAAAGCGCACCCGCCGGCTTATCGGAGGGCGCCGGGACCGGCGGGTGCTTGAGGGCAGCGATCTGGCGACTCATGAAGCCACGATAGCGTACACATGGAACAAAGCAAGAACATAAATACCGTGGCACACGGCCGGGGCACTGTGCATTCTCCCGCCGCCTTGCAGGGGCGGCCGAAAGTCGAACCGCCCCGAAATTGCAGCAGCCGCCGGTGCCGCATAGACTATGACGAAATGATAACGCGGCCACCCCGTTGTTGAAAGGTATTATCCGACACCCATGCTGAGCGTGATCATCCCCACCGAAGGCGTCGAACAGCCCGCTGTTGCCACACTGGCAGCGCTGGTGCCGGGCGCTGCTGCCGGTGTGATCCGCGAAGTGCTGCTGGTCGATCGCGCTGGCACCGATGTTATCGAACGTGTCGCCGATGTCGCGGGCTGCGGCTTCCTGACCTCGCAGGGATCGCGCGCCGCGGCGATGGCCGCCGGCGCCAAGCAGGCGCGCTCGCCCTGGCTAATGTTTCTCCATGCCGGCGCCGTGCTCGATGCCGGCTGGATCGAGGAGACCCAACAATTCATCCAGCGCGTATCGACCAGCAACCGCCCCCGCGCAGGCATTTTCCGCTATGCGCGCTCGCCCTATGACGAGACCAATTTTCGCGATGGCCTGAAGCACCTCGTCCGGATGATCACGGGCCCCAAGGCCGATCAGGGCCTGCTGATCGCCCGCGAACATTACGATCGTCTCGGCGGCTACGCACCTGATGCCCGGCGCTCCGAGGCGCGGTTGCTACGCCAGCTCGGCCGCTCCTCACGCACATTGCTGCGCAGCCGGATCATCGTTGCCTGATCATGGCCGCCCAAGCCCCCGATGCTGTTCAGCTTGCAGTGCTACGCGATCTCCAGCCTGGCGATATCGACTGGGTCATCCGCAGTCACGGCGAGCTCTATGCGGCCGAATACGGATTCGATGCATCCTTTAAGGCGCTGGTAGCCGACATCGCCGCAGAATTCCTTGCATCATGCGATGCCACGCGCGAACGCTGCTGGATCGCCGCGATGGATGGCGCGCCCGTCGGCTCGCTGTTTCTCGTAAAGGCATCCGACGACGTCGCCAAATTTCGGCTCTTGCTGATCGATCCCAAGGCGCGCGGACAAAAGCTCGGCCAGCGCATGGTGACGGAATCCATCGCCTTTGCGCGGCAATGCGGTTATCGCAGGATCACGCTGTGGACCCAGAGCAATCTCGGCGCTGCGCGAAAAGTCTATCAGGATGCAGGTTTCGCGCTGGTCGCCACCGAGCCGCATCGCAGTTTCGGGCAGGATTTGATCGGCGAGACCTGGGAACTCGTGCTCTAGACCGACGCGCCCTTCGCCTTCGGGCGTCGCAGATGCTCATCCAGCCGCGGCATGATCTCCACGAAATTGCAGGGCCGCGTGCGGTAATCCAGTTGCGTGGCAAGGATGCCGTCCCAGCCATCGCGGCAGGCGCCGGGCGAACCCGGCAGGCAGAAGATAAATGTCGCGCCGGCGGTGCCAGCAGTCGCGCGGCTCTGGATCGTCGAGGTACCGATCTTGGCGTGGCTCAGCATGTGAAACGCAATCGAGAAACCATCCATCCGCTTCTCGAACAGCGGCTCGATGGCTTCCGGCGTGACATCGCGGCCGGTGAACCCCGTGCCGCCGGTCGTGATGATCGCGTCCACGCCGGGATCGGCAATCCATGCGCGCACGATCTTGCGGATCGCTTCGACATCGTCCGTGACGATCTCGCGCTTCGCCAACACGTGACCAGCCGATGTCAGCCGATCGGCCAGCGTCGCGCCGGACTTGTCGTCGTCAAGCGAGCGCGTGTCGGAAATCGTCAGTACCGCAATGTTGAGCGGTACGAAGGCTTTGGTCGTGTCGGGCTCCATCGTCGTTACAGTCGATCCGTCGCGAATGTATTGCAGGCCTGCACGGTGCCTTGCTGATAGCCGGTCATGAACCAGCGCTTGCGCTGTTCGGCAGAACCGTGCGTGAAGGAATCCGGCACGACGCGACCCTGTGCCTGACGTTGCAGCGTATCGTCGCCGATGGCGGACGCGGTCTGTAACGCGGCATCGATGTCACCGGCTTCGAGGAAACCGGGCCGCTTCTTCGATTCGCGATTGACCCAGACGCCGGAGAGGCAATCGGCCTGCAGTTCAACGCGAACCTGCAGCAGATTGGCCTCAGCCTTGCTGCCCGCCTGCTGCTGCAGCCGTGTCACGCGCGGAATGATCCCGAGCAGGTTCTGAATGTGATGGCCGGCTTCATGCGCAATGATATAGGCCGCGGTAAATTTACAGGCATTGCCCGAGCAACCGCGGAATTTGGTTTCGACCTGACGGAAGAAGCCGGTGTCGAGATAGATCTTCTTGTCGGGCGGACAGTAGAACGGCCCCATCGCCGACTGCGCATTGCCGCAGCGCCCGCCATTGGTGGCATTACGAAACAGCACGATCTGCGGCCCGGTATATTTCTGCCCGCTCTCCTTGAAGATTTCGTCCCAGCGATCGTCGATCTCGCCGAGCACGCCGGAGATCATGCTGCCCATCTCGTCGGTGGGTGCGCCTGATTTCGTCGGCGTCGAGCGCCGATCGGTCTGATAGGTCGGCGCCTGCTGGCCGCCGGTGAGAATTTCTGCACCGCCGATAAGAATGCGCGGATCGATGCCGAACGCCCAGCCAACGAGGCCAAGCACAATCACCGTGCCGATGCCGAGACCACCGCCACCGCCCGGAATTCCGAAACCACCGCCACCTCCGCCGCCATATCCGCCGCCGCTATCGTCACGACGGTCGTCGATATTGTCGCTGCGACGGAAGTCATCGTAACGCATGAGGTAATTCCTTCATTTCAAGTCGCAGCATTTTAGACCGGTTTGACGCGATCCGAACACCATAACGCAATTGCAGCGCAAAATTTCCATTCCATTAAGCATTAACCTGCCCGGCAAAACTTGCCTAGTTCGAACTCGTTACCAATTAAGTCGATTTTTA
This sequence comes from Tardiphaga sp. 20_F10_N6_6, assembly GCF_052076045.1. Classification (NCBI taxonomy): domain Bacteria; kingdom Pseudomonadati; phylum Pseudomonadota; class Alphaproteobacteria; order Hyphomicrobiales; family Nitrobacteraceae; genus Tardiphaga; species Tardiphaga sp. 20_F10_N6_6. The sequence goes on along the minus strand of NZ_CP197239.1, from coordinate 5,148,948 downwards.
CTTTGCCCGGTCAATGTCTGCCTGTCGGTTGTTTAGTCCCGCGTCGCCGACAGCGTCGCCTGAGTCAGAGTAATTGAGTCATGGTTGTTTCGCGTCGCGGGGCGTCTGCAAGGGCGCCCCGCTCTCACTTCGAAACCTCTCCGAGCAGCAGCATCGTCATTGGTGATTGCGTCGCAGAGATGTCAAAACTCCCGGCAGGGTCGGTCGATCTGGTGTTCGCAGATCCGCCGTACAATCTGCAGCTGAAGGGCGATCTCAAGCGCCCCGATGAATCCCATGTCGATGCCGTGAATAATGACTGGGACAAGTTCTCGTCATTCGCCGCATATGACGACTTCACGCGCGCGTGGCTCCTGGCCGCACGCCGTATCATGAAGCCGTCGGCGACCTTGTGGGTCATTGGCTCCTACCACAACATTTTCCGCGTCGGCGCGATCATGCAGGACCTCGGCTTCTGGGTCCTCAACGATATCGTGTGGCGCAAATCGAATCCGATGCCGAATTTCCGCGGCCGTCGCTTCACCAATGCGCATGAGACCATGATCTGGGCCGCGCGCGATGAGAACGCCAAGGGCTATACGTTCAATTACGAAGCCCTCAAGGCCGCCAATGAAGACGTGCAGGCGCGTTCCGACTGGCTGATCCCGCTTTGCACCGGCGACGAGCGCCTGAAGGGCTCGGACGGCAAGAAGGTTCACCCGACCCAGAAGCCTGAAGGCCTGCTGGCCCGCGTGCTGCTGTCATCGTCGAAACCCGGCGATCTCGTCATCGATCCGTTCAACGGCACCGGCACCACAGGCGCCGTCGCCAAGCGCCTCGGCCGCAATTACATCGGCTTCGAGCGAGACCGCGAATACGCCGCCGCTGCCGAAGCGCGCATCGCCGCGATCGAGCCACTGCCCGAGGCAACACTGGCGCCGTTCATGACCGCCCGCAGCGCGCCCCGCGTGGCGTTCTCGGAACTGGTCGAGCGCGGCATGATCTCGCCCGGTACCAAGCTGGTCGATCTCAAGAAGCGTCATGGTGCATTGGTGCGCGCCGACGGCGCCATCATGTTCGGCGACAAGGTCGGTTCGATCCATCGCATGGGCGCGATGGCCCAGGGCTCGGCTTCCTGCAATGGCTGGACGTTCTGGCACGTCGAGACCAAGAAGGGCCTGCGCCTGATCGACGAACTCCGCGCCGAAATTCGTAGCGAGATGGGCGCGGTCTAGACGCCCCGCTCATGCCACCGGCCAGACGCATGCGCCCGGCCATCGTCAAAACATCGCTTGCACTCCCCCTGAATTCCAAGCACGAGACGACGGTCCGCATCAACGGCCCGCCTCGTGCTTTGACGTACAAAATCCAGGGAGATTTGAGATGCTGAAGTTTTACTTCAACGGGTCGCCAAACCCGACCAAGGTCGCGCTGTTTCTGGAAGAAGCCGGCCTGGCCTATGAGCCGATCGCCATCGACACCCGCACGGGCGCGCAATTCAACCAGGACTTCCTGAAGGTCAATCCGAACGGCAAAGTGCCGGCGATCGACGACGACGGCGTCAAGGTATTCGATAGCAACGCCATCCTGCTCTACCTCGCCGAGAAGACCGGCAAATTCCTGCCCGCCAACACCCCGGCCAATCGCGGCGAGATGCTGTCCTGGCTGATGTTCGTCGCCACCGGCGTCGGCCCGTTCTTCGGCCAGGCCGTGCACTTCAAGCATTTCGCGCCGGAGAAGATCGACTACGCGCATAACCGCTATCAGTTCGAGGCAAAACGCCATCTCGGCGTGCTCAATGAACGCCTGGCCGGACGGCAATATATGGTCGGCGACAGCTACACGATCGTCGACATGGATGTCTGGGGCTGGGTGCGGATGACCAACTTCATCCTGGGCGACGAGGGCTTCGCCCAATTCCCCAATGTGAAGCGCCTGCATGACGAGATCTCGGCACGCCCCGCCGCGGCGAAGGCTGTCGCCCTGAAGGACACATTCAAGTTCAAGGCCGAGATGGACGACGAAGCCCGCGCCGCCATGTTCAAGCATCTCGCCACCAGCGCAGCCTGATCACGAACCATTCGACGAATGCCGGGCGCAACACAGCGCCCGGCATTTTTGTGTCAGGCAGGCACGCGTGCCATCTCTTCCGGGAACGGACCCAGCACCCGCTCGACCAGTGCCGTATCGCAATATTCCTTGATCATGGTGATCTTGCCGTTCTCAACACGCCACACCATGCAATAATCGTTGTCGTAACGATCGCCAGTCTTAGTGACATTGTCGCCCTTGGCCTCGACCACCACCAGATTGCCTTCCGCAATGAAATTGGACGCGACCGTGCGCGGCCGGATGTCAAATAGCGACCTGAAATGCCCCATGAGGCCGTTGAGGATCGCATCCTTCCCCTTGAAGGTGCGTCCCCAGGAATACTGACCGACCACGATCCAGCATGCATCATCGGCGAGATGATCGGCGAAGGTCGTGCCGCTGCGGTTGGCTGAATCGCTATAGACCTGCTGAATAAGCTTCTTGTTGTCTGCCGTGCTCATTGTTCTGCTCCATCGCTTGAACGATGACGCAGTATGGGTTGGACAATCCCCATTCTTCCAATCGATAGTCTATATGATATATATTCGGCCCATGAATTTGGCCGCGCTCGATCTCAATCTGCTTGTCGCGCTCGATGCATTGCTGCTGGAAGGCAATGTCGGCCGAGCCGCGATGCGGATCGGCCTGTCGCAACCGGCGGCGAGCCACGCGCTGCGCCGGCTCCGTGACGTTCTCGGCGATCCCCTGCTCGTCCGCGTCGGCGCCCGCATGGAGCTGACGCCGCGCGCGCAGGCCCTGCGCGGTCCACTTGCCCAGACACTGGAGCAAGTCCGCGGACTGTTCATCCCGGATGTCTTCGATGCCCGCCAAAGCGACCGCCACTTTCGGCTGATGATGCCGGATCTGGCTGTCGAACTGCTGATGCCGCCATTGATGAAGAAGCTCGACAGCGTCGCGCCGGGCGTCCAGATCAACATCGTGCCATGGCGCGGCCCGTCGATCATGACGGCGGAATTCGCCCGCAGCCTCGACATGGTGATCAGCATCGGCAACGCCTTCAACGGCTTCCATCGTCAGTTGCTCTATGTCGATTCCGATGCCCTCGCCGTCCGCAGGGGCCATCCGGCGGCATCGCGCCTGAAAACGACCGAGGGGTTTCTCAAAGCCCGTCATATCGCCGTGGTGCTCCGAGGCCAAAGCGAAGACCTCATCGACGACTGGCTGCTCAGCAAGAAACTGGAGCGGCAGATTGCCCTCGTCGTCCCGAGCTATATCGAGGCGCTGCATGTTGCGGCGCGCACCGATCTCGTGGCCTTTGTGCCGCGACGCCTGATCGCCGCATTGGCTCAGCCGCTATCGCTCACAATCATTGCCCCACCGCTCGATCCCGGCATCGACGAACAATTCATGTTCACGCCGACACGCGCGCAATTCGATTCCGGATCGATCTGGCTCCGCAAGATCATGCTGGAGACCGGCCGCGAACTCGACCCGCCAAAGCGCCGCACGGCCTGACGCAGCGCGCCTCGGTCAATTTTGCCGGCAAAGCTTGCCGGCAGGCAACGCCTGATAGCAACTAGAAATACCTAACCGCTTATGATTTCTGAATATTTCTGATGGCCTGATTTTTGCGTAGTGGGTCGCGAACATCTCACAGCAAGAGAAATTCAGATGTCGAACTCCATTATCTCCAGCATGCAGTCCTTCAAGCTTCCGACCAGACTGCAGCCATCCGACAAGGCCGAGAGCGGCCTCGGCAATGCAACAGCGATAGCAAAATCGCCGGAAGAGAAATTCCTCGACTACGCGAAAAAGACGCCAGCAGAAAAAATGCGCGATGCGCTGCTGTCGAGCATCGGCGTAACGGAAGAAGAATTGAACAACATGTCGCCGGAGCAACGCCGGGAGGTCGAGCAGAAGATTGCCGACAAGATCAAGGAGGCCGTGAACAAGAAGACGGAGAATGGCGGCAGCGCCAGCGGCTTCTTCACGGATATCAGCGCCTAACAGGCGCGCCTTTCACCACAAACGGAATTGGCGCCGCAACGGCGCCAATTCCAGATCATTCGAAATGAGCCGACGCGATCAGCGCGCGGCAGCTTGGCGTACCAGATTTTGCCGGGCCTCGCCGAGATAGCCGCGGATTTCCTTGGTCAGCAATCCCGACTGCGACGACAGATCGCCCGATGCCACCATGGTCGATGTGGCGAGTTGTTCGGTGTCCTTGGCGGTGGTTGCCAGCGACTGGATGTTGGTTGAAATCTCGCGCACCACGGCGAAGGCCTCGTCGATGTTGCGCGCGATATCGGCCGTTGCCGCGGACTGCGCTTCCGAGGCACTCGCGACCTTGCCGGTGATCTCGTTCACTTCCGCAATCACGGTGCCAATCTCGGTGATCGACGAGCTGACTTTGTCGGTCGCTGACTGAACCTGGCCGATTTCCTTTTCGATCTCGGCGGTGAAGTTGGCGGTCTGTGTCGCCAGTGCCTTCACTTCATGCGCCACCACTGCGAAACCACGACCGGCATCGCCTGCGCGAGCCGCTTCGATCGTTGCGTTCAGCGCCAGCAGATTGGTCTGGCTGGCGATCACGTTGATTGAGGTCACGACTTCACTGATGCGTACGGCGACAGCGCGAAGCACGTCGACATTGCTGGCTGCATCGGCGACGCGTTCGACGGCGCGGCCGGCAATCGCCGCCGAGCGATTGACGTCGGCGCCCACTTCGCTGGCGCTGGACGACAGTCGCGCCGTGGCCGAAGCCACTGACTGCATGTTGGCGGACGCCTGTTCGGATGCCGCTGCCACCGAGGTGACGCGGGTCAATGTCGAGGATGCACCGGTCCGCAGATTGCCTGCGGTGCTGCTCATCTCGACCGCACCGCTGTCGAGTGCTGAAACGATGCCGCCCACGGTGGATTCGAGCTGGCTGGTCTGGCGCTCGAAATTCCGGATGCGGTCGGCGATGTTGTCGGTCGCCGCGTTCATCGCTTTCGCCCCGTACAGCAGGCCGCCATGCAATCCGCCCGGCAGGATGCGCCGATAATACTTGTTGTCGTTCAGCGCTGCCATCGCCGCGGTGGATTCGCGCACGAAAGCATCGCAGCCGTCGATCATGTCATTAACGCTGTGCAGCAACTCGCCGGTCACGCCGCGCACCGGGATGCCAAGGATACGGGCCTCGAAGTCACCTTGCGCGATGCGCTGGCAGGCGATACGCGCCTTCTCGATCAGGCGCGCCGTCTTGCCCATCAGGACAAGCGCGACAACGGCGGCAGCGATCGCAACAGCCTGACAGACCACGGCCGCGAGCGGAAGACCGAAGAACTGAAGCACCAGAGCAAGCGCAGAGCCGGCAATGACGACGAGCGTGCTAAGCTGCGCTCTTGAGAGAAAACATAAGTTCGTCATAGCTGACTTTCTGGGATGCAACGAAATCGGTTAGGGCCTTGTAGCCGGCGGCGAGGGATTCCTTGCCGTTCACGTGCCGCTTCTCGATTGCCAGCACGTCGGCATATACAGGCGCGATCGTCTTCTTGATGAGATCCGGCGGCGGGACACGGCGATTGGAATGATAGCCAGCGATCTTGCCGTCGAGACCATAGGACGGCGTGACATGGGCGAAGACCCAGTAGTGATCGCCATTGCTCGCCATGTTTTTCACAAAAGCGAAAATCTCGCGGCGTTCCTCGACGGTGTCCCAGAGCAGCTTGAAGACACTGCGCGGCATATCGGGATGACGGATCAGGCTGTGCGGCTGGCCGAGCAACTCGGCTTCGGTATAACCGGCCATCTTGCAGAACAGACGGTTCACATAAGTCATGCGACCCTTGAGATCCGTCTTGGATACGATGAGCTCCGATGCCGGAAAGAAAGTCTCGCGGCCGCTCGGCTTAATCTGGTTGGACATCATTGACCTGTTGGTGACCGATTCACCCAAAAACTAGTGCCACCGGTATTAGGGAACGCGGCTGAATTTTGCGTTAAGGTTCTGTCCACCATGAATTCGCTGCCGGCGGACGATCCGGACGCGTTTTTCCGTCGCGATCGTCCCAGTTGCCGCGATCGCCTTTCCCGTGCCATGACCTCGATCAAATCGAGGGGGAGGCAACAAAAATGACCGTTCTCATTGCAGGCGGCGGAATTGGCGGACTGACGCTCGCGCTCAGCCTGCACCAGATCGGCGTGCCATGCCGCGTGTTCGAAAGCGTGCCGGCACTCAGGCCGCTTGGCGTCGGCATCAATGTGCTGCCGCATGCGGTGCGCGAGCTGATCGAGCTCGGCCTGCACGACCAGCTCGACGCGTCGGGCGTGCGCACCCGCGAACTCGCCTTCTTCTCCAAGCACGGCAAGCCGATCTGGAGCGAACCGCGCGGCATCGAGGCCGGCTACAAATGGCCGCAGTTCTCGATCCATCGTGGCAGGCTACAGCAGATCCTGCTCGACACCGCCATCGAACGCCTTGGCGCCGAGAACATCCTCACCAGCCATCACCTGAGCGGCTGGACGGAAACGCCGGACGGCGTCCGCGCCGACTTCATCGACAAGGCCACCGGCAAATCCGCTGGCAGCTATGACGGCACGCTGTTGATCGCCGCCGATGGCATCCATTCGGCGATCCGCCAGAAGATCTATCCGGAGGAAGGCGCGCCGCTATGGAACGGCCGCATCCTGTGGCGCGGTATCACCAAGGGCGATGCGTTTTTGACCGGCCGCACCATGATCATGGCCGGCCACGAGATCCTGAAATTCGTCTGCTACCCGATCTCGCAGGAGCCGGACGCCGACGGCAAATACGACATCAACTGGGTGGCCGAACGGCACATGCCACCGACCTATCAGTGGCGCCGCGAGGATTACAACCGCGCGGCGCGGCTCGAGGAATTCCTGCCCTGGTTCAAGGACTGGAGATTCGACTGGCTCGATGTGCCCGGCCTGATCAGCAACTGCCCGCACGCTTACGAATATCCGCTGGTCGATCGCGATCCGGTCGATCGCTGGACCTTCGGCCGCGTGACGCTGATGGGCGACGCCGCGCATCCGATGTATCCGATTGGCTCCAACGGCGCGTCGCAGGCCATCCTCGATGCGCGCGTACTGACGCGGGAGATTCTTGCGCTTGGCGAAGTGCCGGCCGCGCTCGAAGCCTATGAGGCCGAGCGACGCCCCGCGACCACCGACCTCGTGATGCTGAACCGCCGCAACGGACCGGAACAGGTCATGCAGATCGTCGAGGAACGCGCGCCTGAGGGATTCAATGTCGTCACCGACGTGCTCTCGCAGCAGGAACTCGAAGACATCGCCGCCAATTACAAGCGCGTCGCCGGTTTTCAGGTCGAGGGCCTGAATGCAAAACCGCCGATCGTGACGATGCCGCAATAATCGCAACTTTCCAGCGCGAACTGATGCAGCTCGCGCGCCGGCGCGCATTCAAGCTTCTGGATTCAGACTTCAATCCAGCCCGTGCGCAATGACTTTGCGCATGACGTTCGGCAAGGCTTCGTCATCCAATGTTGCGATTGGCACCCAGCGCATCCCCTCCGGGGGGCGGGTGCGGGGGGGCACATGCGCCGTATAGACGGTGAGCTCCAGCGGGAAGTGAGTGAAGATATGGGTGACCGCGCCGGTTTTGCGATGCCACGCTGTCAGATTTTTTAGCGTCGGCGCCTGCTTCAGGGCGTCCTTGTCATCGTGACCGGCGAGCCACTCCGATGACGGCACTTCGGTCATATTCCCCAGCAATCCCTTTTCAGGGCGGGTGCGCACCAGGAGTTCGTTGCCCCGCGTGACCACGAACGCCGCGCCGCGCCGCAGCGTGCCGGCCTTCTTCGGCGCCTTTCGCGGAAACGTCTCCTGATCGCCGCGGGTCTTGGCCGCGCAATCGTCGTCGATCGGGCACAGCGCGCAGGCCGGCTTCTTGGGCGTGCAGATGGTGGAGCCGAGATCCATCAGAGCCTGGGCACTGTCGCCCGCCCGCGAGGGACCGAGCAGCGTCGCGGCCAGCGCCACGATCACGGGCTTGGATTTCGGCAGCGGTTCTTCCACCGCATAGAGCCGCGATGTCACGCGCTCGATATTGCCATCCACTGGCATGCATTGGCGGCCGAAGGCAATCGCGGCAATGGCCGACGCCGTATAGGGCCCGATGCCCGGCAACGCGCGCAACCCGTCCTCGGTATCCGGGAAGGCCCCGCCGTAGTCGCGCAGCACGGTGACGGCGCAGGCGTGGAGATTGCGCGCGCGGGAGTAATAGCCGAGCCCCGCCCACATCCTGAGCACATCGTCCTGCGAGGCGCTGCCGAGATCGCTCACCGTGGGCCAGCGCGCCAGGAACTTGGCGAAATACGGCCCGACCGCCTGAACCGTGGTCTGCTGCAGCATGATTTCCGACAGCCAGACCCGATAGGGATCGATGCCCTCGCCCGGCAACGGCCGCCACGGCAATCTGCGGCGATGCTTGTCATACCAGGCGAGCAGTTGGGCCGGACGCTTGGCGGCGGCGCTTTCCCCGCTATCCTGCGTAGGAGGTTTCTTTCGTCTGGCGGCGGCGGCTGATAGACTCATGCCGACATGTATCCAAAAGCCTCGTTCATGAACAAGCCCGGCCCGATCTCCGCCAAGCCGCTCTCCGTCCTGCTCGGCGGGGTGTTTGCCGATGCCTATGCCAAACAGGGCTTCGCCTCGCGCGAGCTGGTGACACGCTGGGCGGAAATCGCCGGTCAGCAGGTAGCGAATTTCTCCGAGCCCTTGAAGATCCAGTGGCCGCGCCCCGTCGAAGGCCAGCCGCAGGAGCCGGCGACATTGATCCTGCGCGTCGAGGGGCCGATGGCGCTGGAGATCCAGCATTCGTCGGATGCGATCCTGCAGCGGGTGAATCGCTTTTTCGGCTGGAATGCGGTCGGCAAGATCGCGCTGCGCCAGGCGCCGCTGTCACGGCCGCAGCCTCGCCGCACCGTGAAGCCGCCGGATGCCAAGGCCATCGCCCAGGTCGCGGAAACGCTGCCCGAGGTCGAGGACGAGGCGTTACGCGAGGCACTGGCGCGGCTCGGCGCCTCGATCAAGCGAAGTTGAGGCTTTCCAGCTCGCCCGGAACCGGCGCGTGCTTGCCACATTTGTGGTTTCAAGTTAGCGAAGCGAACCTTTTCCCGGCGTCCGCCGCCGCTTTGGAGCATTCCTTTGATCATCACGCGCCGTGACTTCACCGCCGCCCTTGCCCTGACCGGCGCCGCAGCAGCCATCGGCCTGTCGCCGCTGCAACTGATCTCCGAGGCATTCGCGCAGAACGCCGTCGACGTCGCCAAGCCGGTGTCGCTGCCCGACATGGCGCTCGGCCCGAAGGATGCCGCCGTCACCGTCACCGAATATGCCTCGATGACCTGCCCGCATTGCGCGGCCTTCACCGAGCAGGTGTTCCCGAAGATCAAGGAAGCCTTCATCGACACCAACAAGATCCGCTTCGTGTTTCGCGAATTCCCGCTCGACATCAAGGCCGCCGCCGGCTCGATGCTGGCGCGCTGCATCGCCAAGGAGGATTCGGGCAAGTACTTCGCCGTCATCGACATGCTGTTCAAGCAGCAGAACGACTGGGTGATGAAGGACACCGCCGCGACCCTGACTCGCATCGGCAAGCAGGCCGGCCTCAGCCAGCAGGCCGTGGAAGAATGCCTGAAGGACCAGGCGCTGCTCGACAAGATCGCCGCCGACCAGAAATATGCCAATGAAGTGCTGAAGGTGAACTCGACGCCGACCTTCTTCATCAATGGCGAAATGCTGAAGGGCGAACAGTCGTTCGAGGAATTCTCCAAGAAGATCACCCCCCTGCTGAAGAGCTGAGGTCTTCTTGTCCCTCCCCCGTTTTAGCGCGGGGAGGGATACCTGAACGCCCGAGCCCTTTCATGACCCCGACCTTCCTCAACTACGCCGCGCTCGGCTGCGCCATCGTGCTGGAGACCATCGGCACGGCGCTGCTGGCGCAGTCGCAGCAGTTCACGAAGCTCTGGCCGACGTTCGGCATGGCCGTCTGCTACATCCTGTCGCTCTATTTCCTGTCCCATGCGCTGAAAGTGATGCCGGTCGGCATCGCCTATGCGATCTGGAGCGGGCTCGGCATCGTGCTGATTTCTGCGGTGAGCTATTTCGCGTTCCGGCAGGCGCTCGATCTCGCCGCCATCATCGGCATCGGCTTCATCCTGACCGGCGTGGTCATCGTCAACGCGTTCTCCGCCAGCGCGTCGCATTAGCGCGCTGCCGCGCCATCGTGTTCTCTGATTCTTCTTCGCTTCAAACAGCCAAGCTCTCGCAGTCTCGCGGCGCCCATGGCGTCCGAGGTGTGAGCAGTGCCCCTCCTGAAACATGAGGGGCGGCGGCGCGCCATCAGGCGCAAAGGGTGGTGTGTGTCGCGATCCGCTCCACCGGAACGCCGGCAAGCTGCAACCGCGCAACGCCTTGAGGGCGCGCCACCGCGACGTCTTTTTAGCTGAGGGACCGTTCTTCCGGGTAAAGGGCAGAGCTCCGCACTCCGCTTATCCCGACGATTTCGCGCCGTTCACCAATACCACGTCCAGCCAGCATGAGTGGCAGAGCCCCGTAGTGGGCCCGGACGGTGACCCCAAGCCTCCCGAGTGTGCGGGGTACGTCACCCCACACCCGCAGGCGCCGCATCCTGTCCCACCTCAAGACGCCTCATGAAGCGCCCCTCGCGAACCGGATAAGATTTGATTATAATCTTATAGGAAAACTGTCAAGTGCCCGCCGGGCATTTTTTCGATGCCGGATGCAACTGAAGCCGCGCTCATGCGTTCACGTAGTTCACCCAAAAGAATAGTTCAGTCCCCCTCGTCCAACCCGATGAGACTTGCCCCATGCCGACACGCGCCAGCCACCTGCCGCATTATGTCGAGCGCACCGCGCTTCAGAAATTGCGCGATACGCCGGGCCTGCTTGCGCCGCATTTGATGCCTGCCGGGCCGAAGACCCTGTCCAAGATGGTCGCCAAGACCTGGATCGCGCTCCAGGCCGGCTCGCTGGTGCGCTATTGCATCACGCCCGAAGGCGAAGCCGCGCTGAAGGCCAAAATCCCGATGCCGCACAGCGCACAGACTCACGCCCGCTGACACCCTGCGATAGCACCCCTGCGATAGCACCCCTGCGACAGCAGACCTGCGGTAGCAGCCCGGCAGCAGCCGCGAAGCGATAGCCGCGCCACGCGTCTGCCGGATCTGAACGGATGACGCGCCCCCGGATTAACCCTGATTCCAGGTGTAAACGCGCGTTAAGGAACGCTTAAGCGCCATCTCCGCATTCTCGTCCCATTAGCGTGAGGGGCGTATCATGTTTGAAAATTTCATCTGCGAGATCATCGGCCTGGCATTTCTCGGCCTCTGCATCGCCGTGCTCGGCGCGCCGCAGCAGCGCCGTCCGAATGGATATGCGCGGGACGTCTGAGACGTGCGGCGGCTGCGGCGTGGCACATAGCGCCCTGTAATTCGCTCGAAAATTTCTTCGCCGGACAAGTCCCTGCGCCGCCATATCTGCGTAAGAAGCTACTCTAGAGAGCCATATTGTCCGAAAGGACTTAGTGACAGATTGCGCTCGTCTCCATCTTGGTTACGCTCGATCATCGCTGCGGACTTGGCATGGTTACGTTGAAGGCAAACAAAGCTATCATCGCAATAGAAACGATCGTCGTTTGTATAGTGACCTATGCAGCGCTTGAATTGACGCGCCACTACCTCGGCAGAGAGGCACTATGGCTCCTTGGTCTTGCGGGACTTGGTCTTAGCCTTTTTGGCCTTCTTAGGCTGCGCAAATAAGTCTTCCGTTTCTGGCTCCCTATGCACCCGAACCACCTTGATAATATCGCGGTGTCTTGGCACCCAAACTCCTCCTTCAAATTCCTCCTTTGTTTCAATTTTTGCGGTGATCTGGATCCCTTGCTTCATCCCTAGATGGCGCCGCCCTCGAAGCAAATCGTCCAAGAACTTTTCGTCTTTCATGACATAACCAAACTCGCCGATTGGCGAACGAAATCGCCAAGTTCTCTCGGTGACTAACAACACTGGACTTATTAGCGTTAGACGTTCGGTTGAAGGTGCAGTGCGAGTTCTGACGGAGGTTTCGACTGGCGGGACTAGACCAGCCCTCTCTGAAAATTCTGAACGAGGCACCGGCTGACTAGGCTTGTCGTCAGGTTTGGTTATTGCTCCAACACTCTCGATATTGGCATCTCGCTCCAGTTGCTTGTACATCTGCTGCACTGGCGCTTTGGCAATTTTTCCCTTCCGAATATCAATCACAGCTCGAGCAATCCGAGCTACGTCATCATCTGTTAGTTCCTTGCGCTGATCCGTCGCAAGGAAAGCATCTATCAGCTTCCCAGTGCCGTACCCGCGCACATCATTCACAAGCATAATGCCAACTGTTCCGACAACGGAGATCAGAGCCGCTTTTCGGCCGTCGGCGCTGTTTAGCGACTTTAATAGCGCCTTGAGCTTAAGGCTGCCTTCGGTGCCGCTGTCGAATTCGAGGCGAACTTCTAGGCTAGGCTCTAGAATGTAGGAAATCTCTTTAACCGCCTCCGCAAAGGCCGCAGCTGCTCGACCAACGATCTCAAAGTCGGCTTTCTCGCCCTCCTTCAGACCGAGATACAACGTAATCGTTTCTTCCACTTCCCCCCCTCCACCCTCAGAGGTAGCGTAGCTATAAAAAAACAATCACACTAGGCAGGTATCTAACAAGACCGGGAGACACTCCCGGTTAGCTAACCTGGGTTGCTTCAACTGCGTCGAGGTCACTCAAGCGACGGCCTTCCTCCCGCATCCCTCTTAAAACAAGCCCTTTTTCACGCCCTCCCCCACCTATCCCCCGCAAAACCCTTGGGAAAAGCGGGTTCCGCGGTTGCGCGACTGCCCTCGTCTCGCCATTGTCCGGGCCAATGAGAGCCGCGACTAGCGAGTCTCCACCCGCGCGGCAGCTGCATTTATGCTATTGTTCGTGCTGGGGGATTCGCGCTCTGCCGGGGCTTTTTGAATAAAGTGGCCTGTCGGCTAACCAGAGTACCGTATCCATGAAACTCACGCGCCTGCGCCTGCACGGATTCAAGTCGTTCGTCGAACCGACCGACTTCATGATCGAGCCCGGTCTGACCGGCGTTGTCGGCCCCAATGGCTGCGGCAAGTCCAATCTGGTAGAAGCGCTGCGCTGGGCGATGGGCGAAACCTCGCACAAGTCGCTGCGCGCCGCCGACATGGACGCGGTGATCTTCGCCGGCTCCGGCAACCGCGCCTCGCGCAACCACGCCGAAGTGGTGATGACGATCGACAATACCGATCGCACCGCGCCGGCCATGGTCAATGACGCCGAAATCCTCGAAATCTCCCGCCGCATCGAGCGCGAAGCCGGGTCGCAATACCGCATCAACGGCCGCGACGTGCGCGCCCGCGACGTGCAGATCCTGTTTGCCGACGCCGCCACCGGCGCGCGTTCGCCCGCCCTCGTCCACCAGGGCAAGATCGGCGAAATCATCCAGGCGAAGCCCGAGCAGCGCCGCCGCGTGCTGGAAGACGCTGCCGGCGTCGCCGGCCTGCATGCGCGCCGCCACGAGGCCGAGCTGCGCCTGAAGGCCGCCGAAACCAACCTCACCCGCGTCGAGGACGTCATCGGCCAGCTCTCGGGCCAGATGGAAGGCCTGAAGAAGCAGGCCCGCCAGGCGATCCGCTACCGCGAAGTCGCCGGCAAGGTGCGCAAGGCCGAGGCCATGCTGTTCCACCTGCGCTGGCTGCAGGCGCATCAGGACAATGCCGAAGCCGCAACGCTGCACGACCAGTATGTCCGCGATCTCGCCGAACGCACCCGCGAACAGGGCGAAGCCGCGCGCATCCAGGCGATCCGCGCCAGTGAATTGCCCGCGCTGCGCGAGGCGGAAGCCGCCGCTGCCGCCGGCCTGCAGCGCCTGACCAATGCCCGCGACATGCTCGACCGCGAGGAAGAGCGCGCCAAGGAGCGCGCCGCCGAGCTCGACCGTCGCCTGACGCAGTTCGAGAGCGACGTCGCGCGCGAGATGAAGCAGTCGGAAGACGCCGAATTCGCGCTGCTGCGTCTCGACGAAGAAGACGCGATGCTCAAGGAAGAGATCATGCAGCGCGTCGAGCTGCGTGGCGGCGTCGATGACCGCGTCTCCGAGGCCGAAGCCGTGCTGGCCGCCGCCGAGCGCACCTTCACCGAACTCACCACCGCGCATGCGGACATGACCGCCAAGCGCAACCAGCTGCAGTCCAACGTGCGCAGCCAGGCCGATCGGCTTGCGCGTCTGGGCCAGGAAATCGCCAGCGTCGAGGCCGAGATCGAGGCGTTGACGGCGCAGACATCGGGCTTCGGCGATCTGGACGAACTCGCAGCCCTGATGGAGACCTCGCAGGAAATCCTGCTGCAGGCCGAAGGCAACGTGGCCGACAACGAGGCCGCCCATATCGCGGCCCGGCAGACGCTGGAAGCCTCGCGCGCGCCGCTCAACGACGCCGACCGCAAGGTGCAGCGGCTCGAGACCGAAGCCCGCACGATTTCGAAGATCCTCAATGGCGAAACCAAGAACCTGTGGCCGCCGATCATCGATGGCGTCAGCGTCACCAAGGGCTATGAAAAGGCGCTCGGCGCCGTGCTCGGCGACGATCTCGACGCGCCGGTCGATCCCTCGGCGCCGATGCGCTGGACCAATGCCGGCGATCACGCCAACGATCCCGCGCTGCCTGCGGGCGTCGAGTCGCTGGCCTCGCATGTCAATGCGCCGGCCGAACTCGCACGCCGCCTGAAGCAGATCGGCGTCGTCTCCAAGGATCAGGGCGCAGCCCTCGTCTCGCAGTTGCAGACCGGCCAGCGGCTGGTGTCGCTGGAAGGCGACGTCTGGCGCTGGGACGGTTTCGTGGCCGGTGCGCATGCGCCGACCGGCGCTGCCCGCCGTCTCGCCGAGCGCGCCCGCCTGACCGATATCGAAGCCGATCTGGAAAACGCCAAGATCGACGCCATTGCCAAGCGCGAAGCGCTGGAAAGCGCCGAACAGGCACTGAAGTCCGCGGCCTCGGCCGAGGGCGCATCGCGCGACGCGCTGCGCAATGCCCGCCGCGACGTCGACCAGGCCCGCGAGCGCCATGCCAATGCCGAGCGCGAGATCAACCGCCATGCGGCCCGCCGCGCGACGCTGACCGAAGCGCAGTCACGCCTCTCCAACGATCGCATGGAAGCGGAAGCCGCCCATGAGAGCGCGCATGCCGCGCTGGAATATCTGCCGGAGAGCTCCGACGCCGAAGCCCAGCTCGCCAGTGTGCGCGGCGAGATCGAAGGCCATCGCCGCGGCGCAGCTCAAGTGCGCGCCGAAGCGCAGGCATTGGCCCGCGAGGCTGAACTCGCCGACCGCCGCCTGCAGGCGATCATCGCCGAGCGTACCGACTGGGCAAACCGCAAGACCTCCGCCGCCTCGCAGATCGAGACGGTTGCCGCGCGCGTCGCCGAAGTGACCCGCGAACGCGCCGAACTCGAAGACGCCCCGGCGCTCTATCTGCAGAAGCGCCGCGCGCTGATCTCGGAAGTCGAAAGCGCCGAACAGGCCCGTCAGCTTGCCGCCAACGCCCTCGCCTCGGCCGAAAACGCCATGCGTGAGACCGACCGCGATGCCCGCGGCTCGCTGGAAGCGCTCTCCGCCGCCCGCGAAGCCTGCGCCCGCACAGAAGAGCGCATGGAAAGCGGCAAGCGCCGCCTCGAGGACATCGAGCGCGAAATCCGCGACATGCTCGAAGTCGAGCCGGAAGGCGTCGCGGCCCTCGCTGAAGTCCGTCAGGACGATACGCTGCCTGATCTGGCCGATATCGAAGCGGACCTGGAAAAGCTGCGCCGCGACCGCGAGCGTCTCGGCGCCGTCAATCTTAGGGCCGAGGAAGAGCTCAACGAAGTCGAGGGCACGCATAACGGCCTCGCCACCGAGCGCGACGACCTCGTCGAAGCCATCAAGAAGCTGCGCACCGGCATCCAGAGCCTGAACAAGGAGGCCCGCGAACGGCTGATGACCTCATTCGACATCGTCAACGGCCACTTCAAGCGCATGTTCGTCGAACTGTTCGGCGGCGGCGAAGCCGAGCTGAAGCTGATCGAGAGCGACGATCCCTTGGAAGCCGGTCTCGAAATCGTCGCCAAGCCGCCTGGCAAGAAGCCGCAGACCCTGTCGCTGCTGTCAGGTGGTGAGCAGGCGCTGACGGCGCTGGCGCTGATCTTCGCGGTGTTCTTGACCAACCCGTCGCCGATCTGCGTGCTGGACGAAGTCGACGCGCCGCTCGACGACCACAACGTGGAGCGCTTCTGCAGCCTGCTGCATGAAATGTGCGCCTCGACCGAAACGCGCTTCATCACCATCACGCACAACCCGATCACCATGGCGCGCATGCACCGCCTGTACGGCGTGACCATGGCAGAACGTGGTGTGTCACAGCTGGTGTCGGTGGATCTCGAAAACGCGGTGAAGATCCTCGATCAGGAAGTGGCGTAAGCTTCTTCGTTTTTAAAACGCTGACGGCCGCGTAATCCCTCCCCCCGTGCGAAGCGAAGCTTCGCTAGACGGGGAGGGTCGGCCGAACGAAGTGGAGGCCGGGGTGGGGGTGCCCCACGCGCCGCTGAGTATGTGGCACCCCCACCCGACCGCGCTACGCGCGGCCACCCTCCCCGCAAGGGGGAGGGATAAGAAAGGGCGCGCTTGAGTTATGACCGCACCCGACCTCCCGGCCGAACTCACCGCCGCCCTCAACGCCCGCCTGCACGGCTTCTCGCGCAACGACGCGGCTGCGCGCTCCGATGCAATCTCGCAGACCTATCGCTCGGGCGGCGGCTCCACGACCATCCGCAACGAGAGTGACGCGCTGGCCTATGCGCTCGCCCGCATGCCCGCGACCTATGCGGCGGTCATCGCCAGTCTCAATGCGCTGCAGGAGACACGACCGGACTTCGCACCGACCACGCTGCTCGATTGCGGCGCCGGGCCGGGAACAGCGACATGGGCCTGCGCGGAGACATTTCCGTCGCTCAATGCGTTCACGCTGCTCGATGCCAATCCCGCTCTGCGCACGCTGGCGCTCGGTTTGGCGCAGGACAGCCACCGCATCCCCGCGATGAACTACACGCTCGGCGACGCTGCCGCGACAATCGCCAATGCCCCATCCGCCGATCTCGTCATTGCGAGCTATGTCATTAATGAGCTCAACGATGCCGCACGGACAAAACTCGTCGCGGCGATGTGGACGAAGACCAGTGATACGCTTGTTATCGTCGAGCCGGGCACACCGTCGGGCTATCAACGCATTCTCGATGCGCGTGCACAGCTCATCAAGAACGGCGCGCATGTGATCGCGCCCTGCCCACATGACGATGCATGTCCGCTGGTGAAGCCGGACTGGTGCCACTTCAGCCAGCGGCTGCAGCGCTCCCGTGTGCATAAACAACTCAAATCTGCAGAACTTCCCTATGAGGATGAGAAATTTATTTACGTCGCGCTGTCGCGTACGCCTGTCACACAGCGGCCGTCGCGCGTGCTCGCGCAGCCGCTCACCACCAAGATCGCGATCGCAGCAAAACTCTGCACAAATGCAGGCGTTATCGCCGCAAACGCACCACGCCGCGACAAGGCGAAGTATGCAAAGTTCCGCAAGCTCGACTGGGGCGATGCGGTTTTCGATTCACCGACATCATCCGCGGAATAATTCTCTACGGCGGGCGTTTGTTCTCCTGACGCGACTGCGTCGCAATTCATCAGGAGTAACGCTGCAATGACCAAATCATTCGCCGCTCTCGCGGCTCTGACTCTCATGCTCGCCTCAAGCGCCGCCTCGGCGCAGATGCTGAAGACCGCCGACACCGCCAAGGGAAAGACCTTCGTCGATGCCAAGGGCATGACGCTCTACACCTTCGACAAGGACGCCGGTGGCAAGTCAGCCTGCAACGGCCCCTGCGCCGAAAACTGGCCGCCGCTGTTCGCGGTGGACGATGCCAAGCCAAGCGCCGACATGACCATCGTGGTGCGCGACGACGGCAAGAAGATGTGGGCCTATAAAGGCAAGCCGCTCTACACCTTCAAGAAGGACACCGCAGCCGGCGACACCAATGGCGACGGATTTTTGAACGGTGCGTGGCATATGGCGAAGCCGTAAGCGGCTTCTGCGCTGGAACGACCCGCTAGTCGCGAGATTGCGGCTAGCTCACTGCAAGGCCCCTCACCCGACCGGCTTCGCTGCGCGCTTCGCCGGTCGACCTCTCCCCGCAAAGAGCGGGGCGAGGTTAAGGAAGGTGGCGCCGTGCTTACCTCTCCCCGCTCTGCGCGGGGAGAGGTCGACATGCGCGCGTAGCGCGGATGTCGGGTGAGGGGCATGGCACCGCCCTCCCCTACATTCGGTATTTGCGAATCTCGTTTTTCCTGCGGATAGCCCGCTCTCAGAACGAATGCCGGATGCGGCCCATCACCTGATGCGCGACGGCATCGTTGCTGCCGACGATCGCATCATAGTTCACCGACAGCACCGTGAGCGGTGCAAGCTTGCCGGACAGGCCCGCACCGATCACACCGCGGTCACGCAGCGCGCTGCCGGTCGAAGTGATGAACGAGCCCGGCAGCGTGGTATCGGCGAAGCTCGCATTGATGCCGCGCACGCCGTCGCTGAATTCATGCAGCCAGGCCAGCCGCAATTCCGGCGTCAGCACGCCGCCATTCAGCGCGTAGTCGTAAGCGAAGCGTGCGCCGACGCTCGAGCGCAGCGATTCCGAACTATCCGAGCCGACCACGAGGGCCGCCGCACCGCCGCGTTCGGCGAAGCCATCGGTCATCACCCGCGTATATTGCAGGCCGATCTCCGGCGTGACAACCCAGCCGCTGACGCGCAGGTCGGTGCCGACCGTGCCGCGGATCGCATAGTGATCGCCGCTGAACGCCGCGGTGTTCGCCGTGCCGACTGCCACGCGCGTGGTGTCGTAATCGCTGAAGCCATAGAGGCCCATGGCGGTCGCGAACCAGCCGGGCGCCTGATAGGTGCCGTAGCCGCCGATGGTCCCGGTCGAAATCTTGGTGTGGCTGCCAACGTTGTCGATATCGCCGCGGGTCAGCGCATAGCCGCCGAACACGCCGGCGACGATGATGTCCGTGATGCGCCGGTCGTAGCCGGCGAGCACGTT
Organism: Tardiphaga sp. 20_F10_N6_6; assembly: GCF_052076045.1. Classification (NCBI taxonomy): domain Bacteria; kingdom Pseudomonadati; phylum Pseudomonadota; class Alphaproteobacteria; order Hyphomicrobiales; family Nitrobacteraceae; genus Tardiphaga; species Tardiphaga sp. 20_F10_N6_6. The sequence goes on along the minus strand of NZ_CP197239.1, from coordinate 5,129,721 downwards.
GACCGTGTTCGACTTGAAGCCCGGTGCGTCAGTGCGTGCGCCTTCGCGGGCGAAGCTCGCGCCCGACGTGATGAACAGGCCCTGTTCGGCAGCGACGGCGACCGGGCGCAGACCCGGCAGAGCCTTGGTCACCGGCGCATAGGCCATCGCATCGGCGGCATTAGCGCCCCAGCCGGCATCGGCCAGCGCAGAACTTGCGCTGCCAGGGAATCCCGTCACCGCGGCCAGCGCACGATCCGCACTGAAATTCTTGTCGAACATGCCGCCGTCGAACATCGCCAGCGCATTGCCGACACCGGACATGTCGGTGCCGAGGCCGCCGAGGCGGTTCTGCGTCAGGTGTTGGCCGACCAGCGAGGTCGTCTGGAACGCGTCATTCATGGTCATGCGGCCGAGGCCCTGATAGGCCGCGGGCGTGAGCTGCGCCAGCGCCGCGCCGACATCTGCCGAGCTGGCAACGCTGTCGAGCAGATTGACCACCGAACTGCTGGTGGCGGTGGCCGGCAGATTGTCGAACAGCGAGGCGACGCCCAACGAGCCCGCGCTGGCAAAGGACGCGAACGAAGACGACGTTCCGGTGATCACCTCGAACGACGTATAGAGCGTACCGCCGATATTCACGGTCTGACCGGCCTGCAACGCGGCGCGCTTGGCGTCGGTGAGGCCCGCCTTGTTGTAGTTCAGCGTATCGGTGCCGACGCCGCCATCGACGATGCCGACGATGCGCGAGCCCTTCATGATGTTGACGGTGTCGTTGCCGCCTTCCATGTTCACGGCGCGGCCGTTATTGCCTATGATGGTGCCGTAATTGGTCAGCACGTCGGCGCCTTCGCCCATCTGGATCGCCGAACCGTCGCCGCGAATGAAGCGGGCGGAGCCGGCAGCATAGGTCACGCCGTTCAGTGTACCGTTGGCAGGATCGGGCGTACCGGTATCGGTCAGAACCGTAGCGTTCGGGTTCGGGATTGCGCCGTTGCCGATGATCGTTCCATAGTTCGTAATCGTATCGTTGTCCGCTGCGGTGCCAAGCTTGTTCTCCATGCGGATCGCATAGCTCTTCTGGCCAACGATGGTTCCGTAGTTGGTCAACGTGGTTGCGGCGAGGCCGCTGCGGTTGAGATTGCCGTCGTTATTCACGACGATGCCAGCATCGGCACCGGAGATCGTTCCATAGTTGAGAATCGTTCCGCCACCGATGGAGAGACCTTCGCTCGCGTTGGCGAGGCCATTTTTGTAACCGGCAGCGCCCGTCCCCTCGATAATCCCATAATTAGTTACGCTGGCAATGTTATCGACATCGACGCCATCGCCGTCACCAACGCCGCTGCCATCATAAGCGCCGGTGATGCGGCCATAGTTCACTACGGTGCCCGCGCCGTCGGATCCCACGCCGGATCCGTTGCGGCCGATGATTGTCGCTCCGACCTCATTGGTAACTTTCACATCGACATCGGTGGTGATGCCGTGGCGTAGGCCGGAGATGATGCCACCGGTCTTGTTGATAACAGTGCCGGAATGACCCTGCCAGTCGATGCCGTCATTGCTGGCACCAACTACTCCTTCCGAATAGATCAAACCGTAGTTCGTCACCACCGCGCCCTGCCCAGGACGGATCGCGTCATTGGCAGTGCTCTTGATCACGCCGGTCGCAAAGTTGACGATGTTCACCGTCCCCGTCGTCGAGGAGATGGCATCAAAATCGAGCGCCTGACCGCCGTTCGAAAGGATTGTGCCGTAGTTATAGAGGTTGACCGTGCCGTTTCCGATATCATTGCCGATTTGGAAAGCGTCGTTGCCAATGCCCGTGATCGTACCACCCGCACGATTCCACAGGGTCAGATTACGCGGCGTTCCGGAGCCAGATGTGCCGATAGCGCGCGTGGTACCAGTGATCGTGCCAGAATTATCGATGGTCACGCCGGGTGCAGGTGAAGGAAGAGGGCCGGTCACACCCCATGTAATTGCGGTTGCTCCGGTCAGCAGGCCACCGGCCTCCACGGTTCCAGTTTCCGTACCGTTTAGCGTTTTGGACGCGTCGCTCGCACCGTTTGCCACCGTGAACGATGCCGCCTCCGCCGTCATCGGCGCGACCAGCGCCGCCACAACCACGCCCATCGCAAGCCGGCTCGCGCCGTTACGCCATTCCAACATCACAGTTCATTCCCCAGCCCAAAGGTTAGGGTTTCATTAGGTTTTGCGCATGACGGCTGGATGACGGATAGCGCACCGACGCTAACCCGCAGGCGATCTGCTGACGTCTCCTGTCGACTGATGCAACATCGCAACGGTGCAGACCGACAACATCTCCTTTCAAAGTTGTAGCAGAGGAGCGCACATGACAGGGCGCGATGGAGGAGCGTCTTTGAACGTATTCCACGCTCAACGCGACCAATCTGTGCCGCGACGTGCCTGCGGCCCCTGCTCTGCGGCCGCATGATCGGCTAGGCTTTGGGTTTGATGGTTTCTTTTGGGGGTTCTTACATGTCGACCGGCTGGATCGTTCTTGGCGTCATCGTTGTCCTGATTGTCCTGGCATTTGCTGCCTATAACCGGCTGGTGGCGCTGAGCCAGCGGGTCAACCAGTCCTTTGCCGATATCGACGTGCAGCTCAAGCAGCGCCACGACCTGATCCCGAACCTGATCGAGACCGTAAAGGGCTATGCGGCGCATGAGCGCGGCACGCTGGACGACGTCGTCAAGGCGCGCAATTCGGCGATGAATGCACAAGGCCCGGCGCAGGTCGGCGCCGCGGAAAACCAGCTCTCCGGCGCGCTCGGCCGGCTGATCGCATTGTCCGAGGCCTATCCGGACCTCAAGGCCAATGCGAATTTCCAGCAGTTGCAGAGCGAGCTCTCGGACATCGAGAACAAGATCGCGGCGTCTCGCCGCTTCTTCAACAATGCCGTGTCCGAATACAACACCGGCATCCAGCAGATGCCCGCGGCTCTGTTCGCCGGCACCTTCGGCTTCCATTCGAAGGAGTTCTTCGACCTCGGCGAGACCCGCAAGGAGGTCGAAGCCGTGCCGCAGGTCAAGTTCTGATCGCGGCCTGAACCGAGCAGCGCATCATGGCCGCCTATGGTCTCTATACGCATATCGCCTCGAACAAGACGCGTTCGATGCTGCTGCTCGCGGGATTGTTCCTGCTGATCTACGTGATGGTGTTCGCCGGCGCCCTGATCGGCGAGGTGGCGGTCAACAGCAACGGCTCGGTTGCGTATTATATCAACGCCGCAACGCGCGACCTGATCAAGGCGCTTCCTTTCGCCACCATCGGCGCGGTGCTGTGGATCGTCATCGCCTATTTCGGGCATCAAAAGATGATCGACAGCATCACCGGCAGCGAAAGCGTGACGCGGCAGGAGCAACCACGGCTCTATAATCTCCTTGAGAACCTCTGCATCTCGCGCGGCATACCGATGCCGAAGCTCAAGGTGATGGACTCTGATGCGCTGAACGCCTTCGCCACCGGCCTCAACCCCCGGCAATATTCCGTCACGGTCACGACGGGCCTCCTGCGCGCGCTCAACGATGACGAGATGGAAGCGGTGCTCGGCCACGAGCTGACGCATATTCGCAACGGCGACGTGCAGCTGATGGTGGTCGCCGTCATCATCGCCGGCGTGGTCGGCTTTGCGGCTGAACTGTTCTTCCGGATATTCATCAATTCCGGTTTCCGCTTCGGCGGCAGCCGATCGTCGCGATCGTCTTCCTCGTCTGACAGCGACAACAAAGGCTCCGGCGGCGGCGCTGTCGTTGTCATCATCATCGCCGTGGCGCTGATCGCGCTGGCCTGGGCGCTGTCGCTGGTGGTGCGCTTCGCGCTCTCGCGCTCCCGCGAATTGCTGGCGGATGCAGGTTCGGTGGAACTGACCAAGAATCCCGACGCCATGATCTCGGCGCTGCGCAAGATCGAGAATCGCGGCGAACTGCCCGGCGCGACTTCGGCCGTCATGGAGATGTGCATCGACAATCCCCGCGAGGGTTTTGCCGACTTGTTCGCGACACATCCATCGGTGGATTCGCGGGTGGCTGCATTGGTGAAATTCGCCGGAGGACACGACCCCGGCCGGATGGCGCTGCCGTCCGATACGGATGCGCCCGGAGAGGCCGACGACACGCCGCCGCTGCCGCCGCGCTCCGGCCCATGGAGCAACGGCAAATCGCCTACAGGCAGCGCGCAGGAGCCGCTACAGGGCCCTTGGGGTCGCCACGCCTAGCTTGCTTAGTTGGTGGATTTGCGCAGCTCGAGCGCTTCGGTCTTTTCCGGCTCCGGCGTCTTGGCAATTTCCTTGGCCGGCTCGGACTTGATCGATCCGACGGCGTCGATCTTGCTGCTCTCGACGCGCGGGGTCGAGACGCGGGTCACCGTATTGTCGGCACCGGCAGAGGCGTCGGCCGAACGGGTCGTCGACGGCGCGCGCAGCGAGCGCGGGGCCGACAGCGAGCGGGCCATCAGCATCTGGCCACGGCCGCCCTGGTGGCGGAAATCGCAATAAGCGAAGCCCATGCCGGAGACCGAGCCACGGAAGCTGCGCTCGTCATTCTTGTTGAGATTGAAGCACGGCTCGAACGGGATGCCCTTGATCGAGGCGCAAATGGCCTCGCCGCGGACCTGCAGTGTATTGCCCGGCAGGCGCATATTGCGCGCCGGACCCGAGCCCGAGAACTGGACAGCGCCCGCCGCACCGCCATCGTCGAACACGCGGCCTGCGCCGCGGGTGCCATCGAAACAGGTAAAGGCAAAGACCTTGCCGGCAACAAACTTGCGGGCCTCTTCGGCCGTCATCGACCCAGCCAGCGCGGGGGTCGCCACCGTGGCGGCAAGCACCGCTCCCAACACATAACGCGCAACCATAGGATACTCCGAACAACCGAGCGCGGATGACCGCCTGATGTCTTTACCCGCTGCTTACCATACCAACCGTGGCAACAATGGAGCAGGTTGGTTGGTAAAGTCTGAACGTCGTTAGCCGATCTTTACCACGATTCGCCCGCGCACCTGCCCGGCCAGCACCTTGGCGCCGGCCTCGATCACCTGGTCCAGCGGAATTTCCTGAGTAATTTCAGCAAGTTTTGTGTGATCCAGATCCGTCGCCAGCCGCGCCCAGGCCTGCTGCCGCAGCTCGATCGGGCACATGACAGAATCGATGCCGAGAAGACACACGCCGCGTAAAATGAAGGGTGCAACCGAAGATGGCAGGTCCATGCCGGCGGCGAGACCGCAGGCGGCGATGGCGCCGCGATATTTCGTCATCGACAGGAGATTCGCCAGGGTGGTCGAACCGACGCTGTCGATGCCGCCTGCCCAGCGCTCCTTGGCCAGCGGCTTGGCGGGGCCTGAGAGTTCGTTGCGGTCGATGATCTCGCTGGCGCCGAGGCCCTTGAGATAGCCCTCCTCCGAGGTCCGGCCGGTCGAGGCGATGACCTGATAGCCGAGCTTCGACAGCACCGCGATCGCCACCGAACCGACGCCGCCGGCCGCACCCGTCACGACGATCGGCCCATCGGCCGGCTTCAGCCCGTGCTTCTCCAGCGCCAGCACGCTGAGCATTGCCGTGTAGCCGGCGGTGCCGACCGCCATGGCGTCGCGGGTGGTCATGCCGTCCGGCAGCCGTACCAGCCAGTCGCCCTTCACGCGGGTTTTTTCGGCATAGGCGCCGAGATGGGTTTCGCCCATGCCCCAGCCATTGCCGATCACCTTGTCGCCGGGCTTCCAGTTCGGATTTTCTGAGGCTTCCACCGTGCCGGCGAAATCGATCCCGGCGATCATCGGAAAGCGGCGCACCACCGGCGCCTTACCGGTGACGGCGAGGCCGTCCTTGTAATTCACGGTGGACCATTCGACCCGCACGGTGACATCGCCATCCATCAATTCGGATTCGTCGAACTGCGTCAGCGCAACCGTGGTGCCTTTATCAGCCTTGTCGATGCGGACAGCCTTGAACGTTCCCAACACGCGTCTCCCGAATTTTGCTTGTGATTTCTGCTGCCGAATTATGCCGTGCCGTGGCGGGAAACGCCACCCGCACCAGCCGGTCAGGAGCCTTGCAGCCCTGCCCGGCCGTAACGGCATAACGCGGTGTTGCGGCGATCAGGCGGCCAGTTGCCGGGTCGCCGCGATATTGGCGACGGTCGCTGCACAGGCCGTCGCCGCCTCGGTGCCCTTCACGACGAAATGCTCGCGGAAGAACCTGACGTGTTCAGCATGTTCGTGGAAATGCTGCGGCGTCAGCACCGCCGAGATCACCGGCACTTCGCTGTCGAGCTGCACCCGCATCAGGCCATTGATGACAGCCTCGCAGACGAATTCATGGCGGTAGATGCCGCTATCGACAATGAGACCGGTGGCGACGATCGCCACATAGCGCCCGGTGCGCGCCAGCAATTTCGCCTGCAACGGAATTTCGAAGGCGCCGGGCACTTCGAATAAATCGATCTGACTGTCAGGCACACCACGCCGTGCAAGTTCGGCGATAAAACCGACACGGCATTGATCGACGATATCCTTGTGCCAGCACGACTGGATGAAGGCGATCCGCCCGGTCGATGGTGCAAGATTTACGGAAGTGGAAGTTTTGAAGTTCATCACAGGCTGATTCATGGATGCTCTCGCGGTTTGAGACCAGAATCAGGACGTACGGTCACACGCCGAGCATCCGCCAAGGCGGACTCCCTGCGCATACCCGTTCTCTTTCATCCGGACTATGACCGTCGGCTCCGGCATCGCACCGGATCTGCTGACCCTGACGGTATGACCCGTCAGGCGCTCGCGGGCTTCCGGGCTTGCGCCCGATTACCGCCGGTGGGGATTTTCACCCCGCCCTGAGAACGAAGGCCGCCCCGATCAGGGCGGCCGATGTCAATTTTCATCGCTGGAGGCCAGCGAGTCAACGCCGGGAAATGCAGATCACGCCGGCTGTGCGATCGGACGCTTCACCGGCTCTTCCACGATCGGCAGGTTGATCAGTGCCGACAGCACACCGAACAGCACCGACAGCCACCACACCGGCGTGTAGGAGCCGAACTTGTCGAACACGACACCGCCCAACCACGCGCCGAGGAAGCCACCGACCTGATGGCTGAAGAAGGCAAAGCCATACAGCGTGGCCAGCCAGCGCGTGCCGAACATCAGCGACACCAGGCTCGATGTCGGTGGCACGGTGGAGAGCCAGGCAAGCCCGCTGATGGCGCCGAACACCAGTGCCGAGGTGGTCGTCAGCGGCAGCATGATGAAGGCCACCGTCGCCAGCGCGCGGGTGAAATAGATGAAGGAGAGGATGTAGCGCTTCGGCAGCTTGCCCTGCACATAACCGACCGTCAGCGAGCCGATGATGTTGAACAGGCCGATGATGGCAATCACCCAGCCGCCCACAGCCGCCGGCAAGCCGCGATCGACCAGATAGGCCGGCAGATGCATGGTGATGAAGGCGAGCTGGAAGCCACAGGTGAAGAAGCCCAGCACCAGGAGCACATAGGAGCGATGGCCGAAGGCTTCCGTGAGTGCGCTCTTGAACGACTGCTTCTGCGCCACCGGCGCGTCGGCGGACGCGGCACTCGCGGTCGGAGTCGCCAAGGCAAGCGACAACGGGATCACCAGCAACATCAGCACCGCGAACACGGTGAGCGTCGCCTGCCACCCGGTGTTGTCGATCATCGCCACTGTGAAAGGCGCGAAAATGAACTGGCCGAACGAGCCTGCGGCGGTGCCGGCGCCGAGCGCGATGCCGCGCCATTCCGGCGGCACCAGTTTGCCGAAGGCGGACAGCACCAGATTGAACGAGCAACCCGACAGGCCAAAACCGATCAGCAGTCCAGCACTGATATTCAGCTCGAGCGGTGTCGAGGAATAGCGCATCATCAGCAAACCAGCCGCATAGAGGAAGGCGCCGATGCAGATCACGCGCACGCTGCCGAACTTGTCGGCGACGGCGCCGGCGAAAGGCTGGCCGATGCCCCAGAGCAGGTTTTGCACGGCGAAGGCGAGCGCGAAAACGTCACGACCCCAGCCGAACTCCTGGCTGAAAGGCTGCATGAAGAAGCCGACGCTGGAACGCGGCCCGAAGGTCAGCATGCCGATCAGCGATCCGCAGATGATGATCACCAGCGGCGTACGCCAGCCAAAACCAGATGCCGGGCGCGTCGCGCCGTCAATTGCCGCCATGTCGTTTCCCCGGATCAAATTCGGATTGAAAATTCAGCCGGCCCGAGAGCACAAGCCCGGTCCGGATTAGACTGGAGATTAATGCATTCGCATGGAAATCCCAATGGCGATGATGGGGATTTCGGGGGATGCATTGCTGGGATGCAGGGCCACGCAGACGTCATCCCGGCCCAGGGTCGGGATAACATTCTGCGGAATCCGGAATGAAAAGAGCGATGCCGGGCATGGCATCGCTCTTGGCAGGCTCGGAGGTAAAGTCGTGGCTGCTACGGCTTGATTTCGGAGAGCTTGGCGGAGATTTCCGCCGTCTGCGCCGCAGTGCCCCAGCTCGGTGCTTCGCTGCCGTCGCCCCAGTTACGTGGGCGATAGAAGGAGTGCACGCCGGTCTTGTACATCTTCTTCATCTCGCGGACCCAGGACGGATGCACCCAGTATGCGTGGTAGTGCGTGGACTTCGCGACTTCCGGCAGCCAGATCCGGCCGTCCAGCGTCGCCTTCGCGATCTTGCGGGCGCGCTCCCACATATCCGGCTCTTTCACGACATCCGGAATGCCGTCGCAGGCGAAGGTGAATTGGCAGGCCAGGCGGCGATGCTTGTTCTGATAGACGACGCCGCAGACGGTTGTCGGATAGAAACCTGAGAACACGCGATTCATCACCACCTGCGCCACCGCCATCTGGCCGCGCACCGCCTCGCCGCGGGCCTCAAAATAGATGGCTTCCGTCAGACACTTTTCCTGCTTGCCGCGGGTCTGCTCAGTGAGGCCCATACGTTCGGCCGGCGTCTTCGCACGCTGATTGGCGCTGTTGACCTCGCCCTTGCCGGCAACGCTTTCGCCGCCGTCGGTCGGGTTGATCGCCGCACTCGGCACCACCGCCGTAGCCTTCATGTCCGGATCGAGGCTTGAGCCCGGCATGGCCATGCCTGGCACGGCTGTGCCCGGCACAGCTGTGCCTGGCATTACGATGGTCGGCTCTTCGCCGGGCTGCCAGCGTTCCATTGTCTCGACCGATGCGCCAAGCGACGAGCTACCGAAAAACAGGCTCGCGGTCTTCACAGAGAAGCCGTCCTTGGCCGGCGCCGGCTCGACGGGGATCACCGCTGCATCGGTCTTGGCGTCCTCGGTGGGCTGCACGGGCTGCGACGTGTCGTATTGAGCGAGCGGCGGGGCACGCAGCGCTTCATCGAGTTCGGGATCGAGCGGGGCATGCTGCACGGATGGCAGTGCATCGACGGTCTTCGCGCCCATCACCGATCTGTTGTCGTCGAAAGAGTCCTGTCTGGCCGGCTCATCGGGCGCCACGGTCTCCGGCGTGCGGATGGCGAGGCGATCGCCCTTCAGCGAGCGATCCACTTTTGGAAAATCTGCAGCTTCATAGCGGCGGGGCGGCTGCGCCAGCGGATTGCGGGTCAGTGCACCGGTGATGTCAGTCAGCGCTCCGCTGGCGGCGATGCCGGAATTGTCGAGGCTGGCGAGTTGCAAAGTCGGATTGCGCGAGCCCGTGCCCATCGGGCGGCCGAACGAGAATGTCGCAACCTGGATGGAGGAGACGGCGGGCGCGAACACGCGCTTCTGCCAGCGTTCGGTCACGCCCGGCTGGCGAGCCAGCAGCGAGGCGATGTCCTGATAGCCAGATTCTGTCGGGGCCAATGCGAAAACGCAGAGACCGAAGCCGAAGAACGCGCCACGCGCGCCCTTCGGCCGGTTACGCAGTACTAACATCGATACGCTCACGCAACGCTTACACCAGCATCGCCCTGCACGGCACTAATCTGCACATCCGTACATTTCGATCTATTTCGTTAGTACGGAATCAAAGTTGCCGCGGAGTTAATCGGCGATGCAACGACGCCACACGCAAGCTGTACGAGCGCAGCGCAAAATCATTCGAAAGCCTTGGTAAACCGCGGCTCCACAAAAGTAGTAAACATCGCGTTGACAAAGATGATGAAGAGAAATTCGCGGATGCGTAAAAATGTTTGCGAGTTCCATTCCGACGCACGAACAAACACGGCATGAGGCACGCAATAAAAATGGCCGGGGAACTCCCCGGCCATTTTTCAGATCATGAAATCAGCGAAGCACTTACGCCTGGCTGGAAATTTCCTTGCCGAGCGCAGCCTGTGCGGCAGCGAGACGCGCGATCGGCACGCGATAGGGCGAGCACGACACGTAGTCGAGGCCGATCTCATGGCAGAAGGCTACCGATGCCGGATCGCCGCCGTGCTCGCCGCAGATACCAACCTTGATATCAGGTCGAGTCTTGCGGCCACGCGCGACGCCGATCTTCACCAGCTCGCCGACGCCGCTGCGGTCGACCGTGATGAACGGATCGACGGGCAGAATGCCCTTGGCGATATAAGTACCGAGGAAGCTCGCGGCGTCGTCACGGCTGATGCCGAAGGTCGTCTGCGTGAGATCGTTGGTACCGAACGAGAAGAATTCGGCGGTCTCGGCAATCTCGCCGGCCAGCAAACAGGCACGCGGCAGTTCGATCATGGTACCGACCGAATAGTTCAGCTTGCCGCCGGTCTCCTTCATCACCGACACCGCAGTGGCATCGATGCGCGCCTTGATGAGATCGAACTCCATCTTGGTGACGATCAGCGGCACCATGACTTCGAGGCCGACCTGTTCGCCAGTGCGCTTGCCCGCTTCGATCGCGGCTTCGAACAGCGCGCGCGCCTGCATCTCGGCGATTTCCGGATAGGCGATCGCAATGCGTACGCCGCGGAAGCCGAGCATCGGATTGAACTCGGCGAGATCACGCGCACGATCCGCAAGCTTGCGCGGATCGGTGCCCATGACACGCGCCACTTCCTCGACTTCGCCCTGGGTGTGCGGCAGGAATTCGTGCAGCGGCGGATCGAGCAGACGGATCGTGACGGGCAGGCCCTTCATGATCTCGAACAGCTCGACGAAGTCGGCACGCTGCATCGGCAGCAGCTTGGCGAGCGCGGCGCGGCGGGCCTGCTCGTCTTCGGCGAGGATCATCTCACGCACGGTGCGGATGCGGGTCTCTTCGAAGAACATGTGCTCGGTGCGGCACAGGCCGATGCCTTCAGCGCCGTACTTGATGGCGGTGCGGGCATCTTCCGGCGTGTCGCCATTGACGCGGACCTTGAGCTTGCGGACCTTGTCGGCCCAGCCCATCAGCGTTGCGAATTCGCCCGACAACTCCGGCTCGATCATCGGCATGCGGCCGGACAGCACATGGCCAACCGAACCGTCAATGGTGATGACGTCGCCCGCCTTGAACACGCGGCCACCAATGCTCATGGTGCCGCGGCCATAGTCGACGCGGACAGTGCCGCAGCCAGAGACGCAAGGCTTGCCCATGCCGCGCGCAACCACCGCCGCATGCGAGGTCATGCCGCCGCGGGTGGTGAGAATGCCTTCGGCGGCATGCATGCCGTGAATGTCTTCCGGCGAGGTTTCGACGCGAACAAGAATAACCTTTTTGCCGTCAGCCTGCAGCTTGGCGGCTTCATCCGACGAGAACACAATCTCGCCCGATGCGGCGCCCGGCGATGCCGGAAGGCCGGTGGCGATGACGTCGCGATTGGCTGATGGATCGATGGTCGGATGCAGGAGCTGATCCAGCGACGCCGGATCGATGCGCGATACCGCATCCTTCTGCGAGATCACGCCTTCATTGGCGAGTTCGACCGCGATGCGGATCGACGCCTTGGCAGTACGCTTGCCATTGCGGGTCTGCAGCATCCAGAGCCGGCCCTGCTCGACCGTGAACTCCATGTCCTGCATGTCGCGGTAGTGCTTCTCGAGCTGGGTGTAGATGCGCGTCAATTCCTTGAACGCCTCCGGCATCGCCGCTTCCATCGACGCCTTGTCCGAACCGCTCTCGATCCGCGCGTCTTCGGTGATGTCCTGCGGCGTGCGGATGCCCGCCACCACGTCCTCGCCCTGCGCGTTGATCAGGAATTCGCCATACAGCTTGCTCTCGCCGGTCGACGGGTTGCGCGTGAACGCAACGCCGGTGGCCGAGGTCTCGCCCATATTGCCGAACACCATGGCCTGCACGCTGACGGCGGTGCCCCACGACTCCGGGATATCGTGCAGGCGGCGATAGGTCACCGCGCGGGTATTCATCCAGGATGAGAACACGGCGCCGACGGCGCCCCAGAGCTGCTCGTGCGGATCCTGCGGGAAGTCCTTCCCCGTTTCGCGCGCGACGGCTTCCTTGTACTGGCCGACAAGTTTGACCCAGTCGTCACCATCGAGATCGGTGTCGAGCGTGTAGCCCTTGTTGTCCTTGTAGGTGTCGAGAATGTCCTCGAAGTGATGATGCTCGAAGCCGAGCACCACGTCGGAATACATGGTGATGAAGCGGCGATAGCTGTCATAGGCGAAACGCTTGTCGCCCGAGAGTTCGGCCAGCGCTTCCACCGTGGTGTCGTTGAGGCCGAGATTGAGGACCGTGTCCATCATGCCCGGCATCGAGGCGCGGGCGCCGGAGCGCACCGAAACCAGCAGCGGATTTTTCTCGTCGCCAAAGCCCTTGCCGGTGATCTTGCCGACGGCCTCGAGCGCCTTCTCCACCTGCGACTGCAATTCCTTCGGATAGGATTTGCCGTTCGCGTAGAAATAGGTGCAGACCGAGGTCGGAATCGTGAAGCCGGGAGGCACCGGCAGGCCCAGATTGGCCATTTCGGCGAGGTTCGCGCCCTTGCCGCCGAGCAGGTCGCGCAGGCCAGCCTTGCCCTCGGCCTTGCCGCCGCCGAACGAATAAACCCACTTGCCAGCCTTGATGACGTCGGTCACCGGCTTGCTGGTGGCCTTCTTGACGGCCTTGGTCGCCGAAGTCTTGGCTGTAGAAGATTTGGCCACAACCGCCTTCTTGGATGCGGGAGCCTTTGCAACAGGCTTCGGAGCAACCTTTGCTTTCACAGCCGTTTTGGCCTTCGCCGCGGATTTTGCTGCAGGTTTTGCAGCTGACTTCTTAAGCGCCTTGCGGGCCACCGAAGCTACTTTGGGCGCAGCCTTGGACAACTTTGACTTCGCAGGGGCTTTCTTGGACTTCGAGGCGGTTTTGGCCATGGTTCTCAATCAATCCGCGAGAGGAAACGACAGGGAAATGTGCCGCGTTACACCACGTTTCAGGGACGTGGCGCAAGCAGCCCGGAGGTACCGCTGTAGGTAACGGCCGTGTCGAAATTTAGCCGATTTTCAACATCCTGAAGACGCCGAGTCCGGCCAGTCCGACGAAGATCAGATAGATCGCCACCACCAGATTGAGAAACCGCGGCATGATCAAAATCAGAACGCCAGCGATAAGCGCGACAATCGGCTGGATGTGAGCTGCCGTGATGACCATGAAGTGTCTCCGTGAGGGAATCGATTCGGGTGCGATGCGCCGCGGGGATTTAGCAGCATAAAGACGCCCTGCCCATCAATGGGTTCCCGCATACCTGCCTGCAGTGCATCAAAAACCAGCAATTGCGCGTGGAAAATTCCGGAACGATCGCTGGCGGCATGCATTGGCCGACGGTGAATAAATCAGACCAGGCTGGATGGCACAGACCGGCGCGGCAAGCCGGACATCGTTCACGAAGGAGACGATCATGCGAAACAAACTTATTGCAGCAGCGGCCCTTTTCGGCGCGCTCGGCGCACCGCTGGCCGTGCAGGCTCAGGGCGTCACCGTCGGTGTATCGGGCGGCGATCGCGTCATCGTCGACAACAACGATCCCGATGGCATCACCGTGCAGGAGCGCCCGGCATTCCGTGAATATGTGGTGCGCGAACGCGTGCCGACCTTCACCGTGCCCGATCGCATCGTCGTCGGCACCACGCTGCCTGAAGCCGGCGTGACCTATTACGACGTGCCGCAGACGGTTGCGACGACGCCGTATCGCTACACGGTGGTGAATGGTCAGACAGTGCTGGTGGAGCCGCGCTCGCGCCGCATCGTGCAGGTCGTCGACTAGCACGTCACGTTGAAAGAAGATTCGTTCGGGCGCCGCGAATGGCGACCGGGCGAAGAAGCCCCGCCCCGGTCATCCCCCACCGGGCGGGGCTTTTTTTGTTTGCGCATGACGCCACAAGCTCCGCCTCATGGTGAGGAGCGCGACTTCGCGCGTCTCGAACCATGAATGGGTGAGCGCCGGCGTTTGCAGCCATCCTTCGAGACGCGGCGAAGATGCCGCTCCTCAGGATGAGGACGGAGTGTTGCAGCACCTTCCTGTATCGACGCTTATCCGCTCTTCAGCAGCGACAGGATGTGATTGGTCGACTTGTAGCTCGCCACTGCATTGTCGCGGAAACTCGGCGTCCAGTTGGAAGCGGTCCGCTCCTCATCGCTCATCGCCGAATAGGTATTGAGAATGCCGAGGCTGAACTGGCTGGGATCGCCGCTCTTCTGGCTTGCCTGCAATGCCTCGAGAATACTGGTGCGATTGCGTGAATCGAGCACCTGCTTGGCGGCAAAGCTCTCTTCCTTCGAGAACAGACCATCCTGATTGAGCGAGATCGCTGACAGCGAACGGTTGTCGACGGCGGAGAAATCCGCGAGCTGGCCGGTCTTGCGGCGGCTGTCGTAAACGAGTTCGCCCTTGCCCGCCTCTTTCGCCGCCTTGGCCTGCGCATCCAGCGCCGCACGCACGCTCTTCGCAACGGTGGCGATGTCCTGCACGGGCGTCGTTGTATCGGGCTGCGCGAGATAGGCTGCGACGGGATCGTTGGCGATGCCTGATGGCGCCTTGGTCGGTGTCTGCTCGGTCGCCTGAATGCCCTTCAGCACGGCCTCGCGCTGCGCGGACCAGGCCGCCGAGGCTTTCTCTTCGCTGCCGGCGGCATCGAGATAATCCAGCGCGGCCTTGTAGATGCCGCTGAAATCGCCGGTCAGCTTGGCCGTGCCTGCAGCAGGCGCCAGCGCCGCGTTGAAGCGATTGCCCAGTTCGGCCTGGGCGACCTTCTGCTCGTCGGCGGTGAAGGTGCCGCCATTGTTGGTGGCCATGGCGTAGAGCGAACGGCGATCCAGCGTCGAGAGATCGATGGTCAGCTTGCCGTTGGCATCCAGCGGCCCCGTCGCTTTCGCGGCCACATATTGGGCCGCCAGCTTCGCCCGCAGATCCGTGACGACGGTCGCGATATCCTTGTCGGAGCCGGAGCTCGCAAGCTTCGCCCGCGCCGCCTCCGACAGCGTCAGATTGGTCGCCGCATCGGACGAAGACGACGATGCGCTCTCATTGCTGTTGAGCGCATTGGCCAGCGATGGCTGGGCGGTGGCGGCGGCCCGCGCATAGGCGGAGCCGTAATTGGCATAGGGATTGAGGCCGGTATTGACCGAAGTCATGGGGCGATCCTTGGGCAGTCCTGCCCGCGCTGGGAAGCGACGGTTAAGAAACCGTTACGGAACCGGACCATTTCAAGGGATGGTTAATGTAAGGTAAATGTTTCGGGAGATTGCTGGAAATATCGCGTCAGCCGACGACTGCCGCGCCCTCGGTTCAATCTCCGTCATGCCCCGCCTCGTGCCGGGTATCCACGCCTCGGCACAGAGAAAGACGTGGATGGCCGGGTCAAGCCCGGCCATGACGTGGGGAGAGGCCCGTGTGTAAGCCTTAGTCCTGGATCTTCGAGAAATCCGCCACCGCACGCGTTGCCGCGCGGATCTCGTTCAGCAGCTTCAGACGATTTTCGCGGACCGCCGCGTCGTCGTCATTGACCTTCACTCTGTCGAAGAACGCATCCACTGCCGGACGCAGCTTGGCCATGGCAGTCATCGCGCCGGCGAAGTCTTCCTTGGCCACGGCATCGCTTGCTTCCGGACCGACCTCGGCAATCGCCCTGGCCAATGCCTTTTCTTCATCGAGCTTGAACAACGCAGCATCTGGCGCGCCGTCGAACTTGCGCTTGTCCTTCTTCTCCTCGATGGCGAGAATGTTGTTGGCGCGTTTGGTGCCGGCCAGCAGGTTCTTGCCGTCGTCGCTGTCGAGAAACTTGCCGAGCGCCTCGACGCGGCGGACAACCATCAACAGATCGTCCTGACCGCCGAGCGCGAACACCGCATCGACGAGATCGTGACGCGCGCCTTGATCGCGGAGCTGGCCTTTGAGGCGGTCGGCGAAGAAGGCGAGAAGGTTGTCACACAGCGCTTTCGCGGCTTCGGTTTCAGCATCGCTAAACTGTTCGCCTTGTTCTTGAACTCGCGCATTCCAACTTGGAATGATGGGAGAAATATCGATCTTAGTCGCCAGCTCAGCTAACGGAGCGTTGCTGACCTGCGCAATTTGAGCGATACGCGCTTCCACAAAGGGGAAGAGTGCGCTGAGGAACGTTCGCCACAGCGAAATTCGCTTTTCGTTATCAACAATGAGCCGGATTACGCCGAGCGCCGCACGGCGCAGCGCGAACGGATCTTTCGAGCCGGTCGGCTTTTCGTCGATGGCCCAGAAGCCAACAAGTGTATCGAGCTTGTCGGCAAGCCCCACGGCGATACTAACGGGATCGGTTGGCACACTGTCGCCCGCGCCCTGCGGCTTCCAGTGTTCTTCGCTCGCGGCGGCGACAGCAGCACCCTCGCCCTGAGCCAGAGCGTAATACTTACCCATCAAGCCCTGCAGCTCGGGGAATTCGCCGACCACTTCGGTCAGCAAATCCGCCTTGGCGAGCTGCGCCGCACGCTTGGTCTTTGCCGGATCGGCGCCGACCAATGGCGCGATCTCGCCAGCCAGCTTTTCGATACGGGCGATACGCGCGGCCTGGGTGCCGAGCTTCTCATGAAACACGATCTGCTCGAATTTCGGCAGCCGCGCTTCAAGCTTCGTCTTTAGATCCGTCTCGTAAAAGAACTTCGCGTCCGACAAGCGCGCGCGGATGACGCGCTCGTTGCCGGCGATGATCGCCGTGCCGCCGTCGCTCGCTTCAATATTGGCGGTGATGATGAACTTGTTGGTCAGTTTCTGCGTCTTGGGATCGCGGACCACGAAGCACTTCTGATTGGCGCGAATGGTGGCGCGGATCACCTCGTCGGGGATCGACAGGAAGTCCTTGTCGAACGAGCCCATCAGCACCACCGGCCATTCGACCAGGCCCGCGACTTCGTCGAGCAGCGCGGGGTCTTCAACCAGCTCATAGCCCTGCGCGAATGTGAGCTGTCGCGCATCGGCCAGGATGATCTCCTTGCGGCGCTCGGGATCGAGCACGACCTTGGCGGCCTGCAGCTTCGCCACGTAATCGTCGAAGCGACGCACCTGGATCGCATCAGGCGCGAGGAAGCGATGGCCGTAGGTGGTCTGGCCGACACTGACGCCGCTGAGGTCGAACTGCACCACTTCCGGCTCTTCGGTTTCGATACCGAAGGTCGCAACGATGGAATGCAGCGGACGCACCCAGGTCAGCGCACTGGACTTGGCGGAGAGTTCGCCCCAGCGCATCTGCTTCGGCCACGGGAAGGTGCGGATGATAATGGGGAGGATCTCGGCCAGCACGTCGACCGTCGGCTTGCCCGGCTTTTCGGTCAGCGCGATGTAGAAATCGCCCTTCGGGTCGCGCTGGATCTTGGCCTCATCCAGCGAAGCGAGGCCGGTCGCCTTGAGGAAGCCCTGGATCGCGGCTTCGGCACCGCCGACGCGCGGTCCCTTGCGTTCCTGCTTGAGGTCGGATTGGCGCGCGGGAATGCCATGCACCGTGAGCGTCAGACGACGCGGCGTCGCGAAGGCTTTTGCGCCTTCATAGACGAGACCTTCGGCAACCAGTCGGTCGGTTACCATGCGGCGCAGGTCTTCCGCCGCCTTGGCCTGCATGCGGGCGGGGATTTCTTCAGAGAACAATTCGAGGAGAAGATCAGGCATTACTGGTTCTCCCCATGGGAAGACTTACCCTCCCCTGGAGGGGGAGGGTCTCCCGCCTCTTGCGGGCGGGGTGGGGTGACAGCGGTCATGTTATGGATAACTTCCAGCACAGCGTCGGTCCTGCTCATCACGTCATTGTTCCAAAATCGTATCACTCGGTAGCCTTCCGACTGCAGCCAGCGCGCGCGGCTTTCGTCGTGGGCAAGCCCCTCATCGTCGCCGTGTTGCGAACCATCGACCTCGATAATCAGCCGCGCCGCGAGGCAGGCGAAATCGGCGATATAGGGTCCAATCACAACCTGCCGTCTGAAATGGCTTCCCTTCACATCGAGTCTTCGCAAATGCCGCCAGAGAATTTGCTCGGCAACCGTCGTATTTTCGCGCAGCCGTTTCGCACTTTGGCGTTTGAAGTCGCTGATGGGCCGCTTGACCATATCACCACCGCTGTCACCCCACCCCGCCCGCAAGATGCGGGCGACCCTCCCCCTCAAGGGGAGGGTAAAGAAGAACCGGCTTCGGTATGCACCCACGCTTCGCCGCAGGCCTTGGCGAGTTCGCGGACGCGCATGATGTAGCTCTGGCGTTCGGTGACCGAGATCACGCCGCGCGCATCGAGCAGATTGAAGACATGGCTGGCCTTGATGCACTGGTCATAGGCCGGCAGCGCCATCAGATGTTCTTCGCGCTTGTCGCTCTTCCAGCCGGCGTCGAGATATTTCTTGCAGGCGGCCTCGGCCATCTTGAACTGCTCGAACAGCATCGCGGTATCGGCATGTTCGAAATTGTGCCGCGAATATTCCTGCTCGGCCTGCAGGAAGACGTCGCCATAGGTCACCTTGTCGGCGCCGTCGCGGCCATTGAAGTTGAGATCGTAAACGCGGTCGACGCCCTGCACATACATCGCAAGACGTTCGAGACCGTAAGTGAGTTCGCCCGCCACCGGCGCGCATTCGACGCCCGCGACCTGCTGGAAGTAGGTGAACTGGCTGACTTCCATGCCGTCGCACCAGCATTCCCAGCCAAGGCCCCAGGCGCCCAAAGTCGGGCTTTCCCAGTCGTCCTCGACGAAGCGCACGTCATGCAGCGCGGTGTCGATGCCGATGGCCTTCAGCGATTGCAGATAGAGATCCTGCAGGTTCGCCGGCGACGGCTTCATGATCACCTGGAACTGGTAATAATGCTGCAGCCGGTTCGGATTCTCGCCGTAACGGCCGTCCTTCGGCCGGCGCGACGGCTGCACATAGGCGGCCTTCCAGGGCTTCGGCCCCAGCGCGCGCAAGGTCGTCGCGGGATGGAACGTACCGGCGCCCATTTCCATGTCGTAGGGCTGCAGGATCACGCAGCCCTGCTCGGCCCAAAACCGCTGCAGAGCGAGAATGAAGCCCTGGAACGAACGTTCCGGGCGCATGTGCGGAGGCAGGGAGTCCATGGTGGTTTCTGGGCCGTTTTTCCGGGGATTCGCCAAGGGGATCAAGGCGGATCAAAGCGCGCGGACCGTATCGGCGCGGCCTTGCGGAATCAAGGCAATGTGGCCCGATTTGGCGGTAACCGACGGGTAACCGCGCCGGCACATCGCCTGATCAGCAGGGGCAGTCGTTAAGTCCCGCGCACTATCCTGAATGGCATCGGTGGGAACGAACCCGGTCGTCGGGACTTGCCCCATTGAACGGTCCGGCAACGACGGTTGCACGGACCGGAGACCTCCAAGTCTTAAGTTGTCCAAATCTCCAGGGCCGAAGGACCTCCAAGCCTGAAAGCCCAACTTTGTCGCCGGTCTCAAGGACGTGCCCCGTCCTCAGGCCGGCGCAAATGTTTTGGGGCCCAATTTACGGCGGCTAGCCCGGCCGATACGCGCCCGTGACGGGATCGCGGCGCAGGGTCGGGACTTCCGTGGTCCCGCTGCGTTCAGCCACCCGCGCCTGGCGGGCTTCTTCCAGTTCATGATTGATCCGCTTGGCGGTTCTATAGGCCCAGCGGACAACGGCTGCGCTCCCAAGCGCGCCTGCAAGTGCGACCAGCGGCGGCATGTGTCGATTCCTGTCGTTCATCTCAAGCCCCCTGCCAATAGTCTCGCGCAAGTGCCGGATTCCTGCAATTAGCTTTTAAGCCACCAAATGCCGCGCAATACCGTCCTGCTAAAAGCCGTATTTGGACCACAGCGCGCGAGTCTCCAGCGCCGAGATCAGCTGCTCCGGTAATCCCGAAAATCCGTCGAGCGAGAGCTGCGAGCCCGCGCCCGATTTGCGGCCGAGCAGACCCGACAACATGCCGGATGGCTGCGCGATCACCGGCATCTGCACCTTGTCGCCATAGCGCGCGCGCAGCACCGAGCGCAGATCGCCAATGGCATCGCTGAGGCCGAGCGCGATGGATTTTTCGCCGGCCCAGTATTCGCCGGAGAACAACACATCCTCGGCGCCCTTCAGCCGGGCACCGCGGCTCTCCTTCACGAGATTGATGAAGATGGCGTGGATTTCGCGCTGAAGCGATTTCAGCCGCGCCACATCATCGGCATCTTCCGGCAGGAACGGATCGAGCATCGCCTTGTGCTCACCCGCCGTATAGAGGCGGCGCTCAACGCCGATCTTCTTGATCAATTCCTGAAAACCGAAGGTGCCGCCGACCACACCGATCGAGCCGACGATCGATGACGGATCGACAAAGATTTCATCGCCGGCGCAGGCGATCATGTAACCGCCGGATGCGGCGACGTCCTCGACGAACACGAACACCGGTAGTTTCTTCTCCGCCGCGAGCTGGCGGATGCGCAGATAGATCTGCCGCGACTGCACCGGCGAGCCGCCCGGTGAATTGATCACCAGCGCAACAGCCTTGGCATTCTTCGTCGCAAATGCCTTGTCCAGCAGCCTCGCGACGCCTGCGAGCGACAATCCCGGCCGCAGCGGCGTGACGGCGCCGATCGTGCCGGACAGACGCACCACCGGCACGACTGCAGTTGCGCGACGGAAACGCGCAGGCAGCAGCCTTGTGATCGCCGCTTTTAAATTGGATTCGCTCATTCAAATTTCCTCGACATTAACCAACTTTTATCACGCTGCTGTCATTGAACCGAGAGACGCTTTCAGCGTTTGAAAACCATAACAGGCCTTTACGCCGCAGCGGGAGAAGACATGAAAATCTATCTGCTCATGCTGATCATCGGTACGCTGCTCACGGCGGTCCACTTCACGTCGGCGCCGCAGAAACGTTCCGAAACAGCTCCTCAATAAACAATACGCTGACTGCGGCATCGCCTAGAGCGATGCCCGAAGCGACGACCATGGCAGAACCGCCTGCCCGGCCAGCACGCGCTGGATATGGAGATCAGGCGCGCCATCCGCATCCCGCAGCGAGATGCCGGGCTCAATTGCCGCAGGCGCGCGGCCACCCTTCACAGCACGCACCAACACCCTGATCGCCGGCGCCTCCGCATCGCCATGCACCGGCATGATTGCGACACTCCCGAAGCCGCGACCCAGCGCCGCCAGCACATCGGCCAATCCGTCCGCTCGCCAGATCAATGTCAGCACGCCGCCGGATTTCAGCACGCGGCGCGCCGCGTGAATCCATGTCTGCAGCGTGTCCTCCGTCGCGACATGGGCGATCTCGCGCGATTTGTTCGGCGAGGCGCGATGGCGCGCGGGATCGTTGAAGGGCGGATTCATCAGTACCGCGTCGGCGCTGTCTTGCGGCAGGCCTGCGGCAGCGAACAGCTCCGCGCTTGCGGCAATATCGAGCGTCACGACATCCGCAGCAATACCATTCGCTGCAGCATTTTCCCTCGCCAGTTCAGCCAGTTGCGGATCGATCTCGACCAGCGTCAGGGACAGGCCGGGGACACGCCGCGCCAGCGCCAGACCGGCCGTCCCCACGCCCGATCCGAAATCGACGACCTTGTGTCCGGCTTGCGCCGAGGTTGCAGCAGCCAGCAGGATCGCGTCATGGCCGGCGCGATGACCGGATTTCGGCTGCCGCAGCCGCAACTGGCCACCCAGGAAGCCGTCCTCCGTGGTCACGATCGCGTCAGCCATAGGCTTAATCCTGCACCCGCAGCTCGTGGGCCAGCCCGGCATCCGTCAGCACACGGCGCGCCTGCAGGTCATCGTCTTCATGCACCAGGATCCGGCGCGGAATGATGCCCAGCGATCCTTCGATCACGCTCATATTCTGGTCCAGCACCAGATGGTGGATATTCGCGCCGTCGAGCAGCGCGCCCACCGCCGAGACCAGCACCACATCGTTCGTCCGCATGATTTCGCGCAATTGGAGGTCACTCCCTGCCAGTAACCGGGTGTGTATCTATGGGGAAGTCAAGGTTCCGATGCCCTTGCCGCGCCGCTGCGCAGTTTCTATTGTGCGGCCCGATATCGGTCGACGGCAATTCAGCAGATGGGGACACCTGTTTTCAACGTGAATTCGCCCTATTTGAATATAAGCGCTGCCAGTGCCTGCCTTTTTCATGGCCCGACGAAGCGCCCTTGTAATTCGGAGAGCCCAGCGTGGCGGTGATTGTTCCCTTCGAGAGTCACGCGACAGCGTCGATCGACCAGTTGGTCAGCCTTGTCGCCCCTGACATGGAGCGCGTCAATGCGACGATCCTGTCGCGGACCGGCTCGGAAGTCACCATGATCCCCGAGGTCGCCAACCACCTGATCTCCTCGGGCGGCAAGCGGCTGCGCCCGATGCTGACGCTCGCGATGGCCAACCTCACCGGCTACACCGGCGACGGCCATATCAAGCTCGCGGCGTCCGTCGAATTCATGCACACCGCGACGCTGTTGCATGACGACGTGGTCGACCAGAGCGAACTGCGCCGTGGCAAGCTGTCCGCGCGTATGCTGTGGGGTAACGAGGCCAGCGTTCTCGTCGGTGACTTCCTGCTCGGCCAGGCCTTCCGCATGATGGTCGAAGTCGGCTCACTGCGCGCGCTCGATATTCTATCCTCGGCTGCCGCCACCATTGCGGAGGGCGAAGTGATGCAGCTCGCCGCCGCCAAGAACACCGCCACCACCGAAGACGAATATCTCGCGGTCATCCGCGGCAAGACGGCCGAACTGTTTGCCGCCGCCTGCGAAGTTGGCCCGGTGATCGCGAACCGCCCGAAGGCCGAGCAGACCGCGTGCCGTTCGGTCGGCATGAATCTCGGCATCGCCTTCCAGCTGATCGACGACGTGCTCGACTACGGCGGCAAGGCCGCCAAGCTCGGCAAGAATGTTGGCGACGATTTCCGCGAGGGCAAGATCACCCTGCCCGTGGTGCTCGCCTTCCGCCGCGGCAACGACGCCGAGCGCGAATTCTGGATCAAGGCGCTGGAGCGCGGCGAGATCGGCGAAGGCGACCTCGATCACGCGATCGGCCTGATGACCAAGCACCGCGCACTGGAAGACACGATCAACCGCGCCCAGCATTACGGCGCCATGGCGGTCGATGCACTGGCGCTGTTTCCGTCGTCGCCGATGAAGACTGCACTGGAGCAGGTCGTGGCGTTCTGTCTGGCACGGACGCACTAAGGCCAGACCTCACTGCACCGCGATGACCACCTTGCCCTTCGCGCGGCCGGTCTCGACATAGGCCAGCGCATCCCCGGTGTTCTCGAACGGGAACACCTTATCGACGACCGGCCGGATCACGCCGGCTTCGATCAGGGACGTAATCTCGCTCAACTGCTGCCCCTGCGCGCGCATGAACAGGAATGAATAGCGTAGGCCGAGGCGCTCGGCTTTTTTCCTCACGCCACGGCTCAGCAGACGCATGATCAGTTTCAGGAACAGGTTCAGACCGGCTTCCTTGGCGAAAGCCGGATCGGGCGGACCGGAAATGGAAATGAGCTGGCCGCCCGGCTTGAGCACACCCAGAGATTTATCGAGCGTCTTTGGATCCTGACTATTCAGCACAAGATCGTAGCCCGACAGGACCTTCTCGAAGTCCTGCGTCTTGTAGTCGATGACCACATCCGCCCCGAGACTTTTGACCAGTTCGGCATTCTTTACACTGGTTGTCGTCGCAACTGTAGCGCCGAGATGCTTGGCGAGCTGGATTGCAAAAGTCCCGACACCACCGGAGCCGGCCTGAATGAAGACCTTCTGGCCGGGCTTCACCTTGCCCACTTCGACCAGCGCCTGCCACGCCGTTAGCCCCACCAGCGGGATGGATGCCGCTTCCGTCATGCTGAGATTTTTCGGCTTCAGCGCCACGTCAGCTTCATTGATGGCGATGAATTCGGCGAATGTACCGACCCGATGATCGCGCGGCCGCGCATAGACTTCGTCGCCCACCTTGAACCGGCTGGCCCTGGATCCTGTCCTGACAACCGTTCCGGCGACGTCGTGACCCAGGATAAAAGGCGGACGATAGGGAAGAATAAGCTTGAACTCTCCATCCCGGAGCTTGGAATCCAGCAGGTTCACAGCTGTGGCGTGAACCCGGACCAGAACATCAGTGTCCTGCACTTCCGGTTCGGGCACGTTGGCCAGGCGCAGAGCGCCCTTCTTTTTGTACTTATCAACGACGAATGCCTTCATGGGCTTTCTCCAATCTCAAGTTAGCAGCGGCGCCAATCGCTCAGGAAGGAAAGAGCCTTCGGCACGAAATCAGCGTGGTACTGGAATATCCCGCCATGCCCGGCGTCTTCGTAGATCACCAGTTGCGCTCCGGGGATGCGTTCGGCCAAGTCGGTGCTGTTCACAGTCGGGACCATGATATCGTTGTCGCCATTCGCGATCAGGACGGGGATCTTGATACGGCCGAGATCCTGAGGCGCCTGTCGGCCCCAGGCTTTGATTGCCTTGAGTTGCCGCAGGAAGGCGCCAGGAGTCGGGCCCTTGTCCCTGTCCGCCTTGCGTTCCTTCAACCGCTTCAGAAAGGCCTTCGCGGCCTGGCGACCATTGGCCGTAGATGTGAAAAACAGATACAATTTCGGGTCGTGTAGCGTCAGCAGACCCTTGATCATGAGCGGCCAGGACACCGCTCCGACCTTATCGATACCTTTGCCGCCCGCAGGACCGGTGCCAGTCAGGATGAGCTTTCGCACAAGACCGGGAGCTTTAAGCGCAACATCCTGCGCCACAAATCCGCCGAGGGAAAAGCCGAGCAGATCGACCTTCTCGAAACCCAGCGCCCGGATCAGGGCAATCGCGTCGCGCGCCATTTCGTCGATAGTCACAGGTGCTGTTCCGCCCGACGCGCCGATGCCGCGATAGTTGGTCGCGATCACGCGGTGTTTGCTGGCGAGGCCGTCAACGATCCGCGGGTCGAAATTGTCCAGCACTGCTCCCCAATGATTGAGGAGAATGAGCGGCACGCCGCCCCGGGGGCCTAGATCTCGATAGGCAAAGGCAGTTCCTCCGACGTTGATGGAGAGATTGGGCGCCTCAACGTAGCGCGCACCAGATCCAACGTTGCCAGGAGCACTCGTCATTGTTTGCTCCATTGCCGCAGCACCTGTGCTGTCACCAACCCGACACGGCTGCGCTCTCCTGTACTCATCGCTTCTGCCTTCATTTTATCGTGGAACATCCTTGGAGACGGTGTTACTATCGAATTAATAGTAAGTCACTACTAAAAAGATACCGACATGAAGAATCTTTCGGACCAGCCATGCCTGATTGCCCGAAGCCTTGCGGTAGTGGGGGACGCATGGAGCATGCTGATCATGCGCGACGCCCATGCGGGGCTGACCCGCTTCGATGATTTCCGCAAAGGCCTCGGTATCGCGCCAACGATGCTAACGGGGCGTCTTTCAGCCCTGACCGACGAAGGGCTGCTGGAGAAACGTCGCTATTCCGAGCGTCCGCCACGGGACGAATATGTGCTGACGGAAGCCGGCCGCGACTTTCTGCCGGTGCTATTTGCGATCGGTGCGTGGGGACGCAAGCATCGCGGCGGGGGCGACGTCACCCGGTTCTTCGACGCAGAGGCCGGAACGGAGATCGATCCCGTTACCATCGACCGCGAGACCGGCGCTCCGGTCGGAACACGTCCCATTCGCGTCACCGCAATCGAATGAGCCGCGCGGCATTCCGGCGCCATGGCCGGCAATGCGCTGGCGATCACGCCACGGAGCGTGCCTTGTCACGCGCAGCCTCGATGTCGCGTACCGGCGGCGCGCCGAACATGCGGCCATATTCCCGGGTGAATTGCGGCACGCTCTCATAACCGACGGCGAAGGCCGCGCTGCTCGCGGTCGCGCCCTCCCACAGCATCAGCCGCCGCGCCTCGATCAGACGCAACTGCTTCTGAAATTGCAGCGGCGAGAGCGACGTCACGCTGCGGAAATGCTGGTGGAATGATGACGGGCTCATGCCCGCAACATCTGCAAGACGCTCGACCAGCACCGGCCGCGCGAAATCGGCGCGCAACACCGCGACCGCGCGCGCGACACGTTGTGCGTGACTATCCGGCCAGCCAAGCCGTCGGATCGCCGGCCCGTGGCGACCAGCCAGCAGCCAGTAATGCATCTCCCGCACCAGCTGCGCGCGCAGCACCGGCAATGACGCCGGACGATCGAGCAAGCGCATCAGCCGCAACGCCGCGTCCGCAACTTCGGCATCGGTGGGCTCGACCCGGACACGCGCGAGATCAGCGCTTGGCTCCGCTTTCATCTCAACAACCAGTTCGGCGATCACGGCCAGATCAAGTTCGAACACCAGCGAGAGATAGGGCGCGGCAATGCTCGCCCGCGTGATTTGACTGACGATCGGAACATCGGCCGTGATGATCAGCGAATCCCCGGCGGCGAAGACAAAACTCTCCGTGCCCATGGTGACATGCTTGGTGCCCTGCACGACGAGGCAGATCAGCGGCTGGAAGATCGCGTGGATAATGTCGCTGGGTGTGGTTGCGCGCACGGCAGCAAGGCCAAGGATCGGCGTAGTCGCGATGCCGGCACTATCAGCATGGGTCTCTGTGTAACGGCGAACGGCATTGAGAAGCGTGGTCATGAGGCTCAGCCTACATCATCGTAAATGCGCCAGCACATGATTTTGGAGGATTAGGCAAGGAACGTCGAGCTTCGGGCAACTAGCCCTGGTTCGTCGGGGCGATATCGGAATGGTCACACCACAGGAGCTGACCATGACCAAGATTACCCTCATTACCGGCGCCAGCCGCGGTCTCGGCCGCAATACCGCTCTCAACATCGCCCGTCACGGCGGCGATGTCGTCCTCACCTATCAAAGCCGCAGCGAAGACGCACAGGCTGTCGTCTCTGAAATCCAGCACATGGGCCGCAAGGCGGTGGCGCTGCAACTCGACACCGGCAAGATTGCCGGCCTCGCCAAATTTGCTGGCCGTCTGCGAACAGCGCTGCGCGAAACCTGGTCGCGCGAGACGTTCGACCATCTCGTGAACAATGCCGGACACGGCGATTATGCACTGATCTCCGACACTACCGAGGCGCAGTTCGACGGGCTGGTGAACGTCCATTTCAAGGGCGTGTTCTTTCTCACGCAGGCACTGCTGCCACTGATGGCAGACGGCGGTCGCATCGTGAACCTGTCGTCCGGACTGACCCGCATGTGCCTCCCGGGCTACGCCGCTTATGCCGCCATGAAAGGCGCCGTCGAGGTGATGACCATGTATATGGCGAAGGAACTGGGCAGCCGCCGGATCACCGTGAACACGGTCGCGCCCGGCGCAATCGAAACCGATTTCGGCGGCGGTGCCGTGCGTGACAATCCAGACATCAACAAGACGATCGCCGGCATGACCGCCCTTGGCCGCGTCGGCCTGCCCGACGATATCGGACCGATGATCGCGAACCTGCTGTCGGAGGACAATCGCTGGGTGAACGCGCAGCGGATCGAGGTGTCGGGCGGACAGGGGCTGTAGACAAAACAATCCCGGCGCTGACGAGCGGCGCCGGGATACGTCTCACATACTCAAATTGCTGGTCTGATTCTAAATCCGCGCGACCAATTCCTTGATCAGCGTCGTGATCCGCCCCGTCGGCGATTCCAGCTCTTTCATGATCGAGAAGTGATCAGCGCCCGGGATCTCCTCATAGCTCACCGGCAAACCGTACTTTGCCCGGTGCACGGCAAGGTCCGCCGTCTGCTGGCGCAGGATCGGCAATTCGCCGCCGCCAACCACCAGCGCGAGCGGCTTGTTCGGGCCGCCATCCTGCAGCAGCGGCGACTGCCGCTTCGACATCGCCTCGTCCAGCTTCAGCTTTTCATTCAAATAGGACGCGCGGATCGGCTCGAGATCGTAGATGCCCGAAATGGCGACGCCGCCCTTCACCTTCGGATGCGACAGCGTCGTCGAGGTGAGATGACCACCGGCGGACCAGCCGGACACCACGATGCGGTTCGGATCGCCGCCGAGCGAGGGAAGCTTCTCAACCAGCGCATCGACGCCGGCATGCATCTCGGCCACGATCTCCTCCAGCGTCGCATCCGGCGCGAGTGTGTAACCAATTGCAGCGACGTTGATACCGTGGGCGATGGGACCTGCAGCGAAGCAGGTGAAAAAATCCTTCGAGCGCATCTGCCAGTAGCCACCATGGATCAGCAGCAGTGTCGGCCCGCCGTCGGCGGCCTTGATGAAATCGAACCTGTTGCGCTCGCGCGGGCCATAGGCGACGTCGAGATGCGCGGGATACTTCGCCTTCATCGCGTCAGAGCGCTGGCCCCATCCGGCGGCGATGTCGGCGCTGCCCGCAACGGCAGTCGAGTTGTTCAGACCGGCATCGAGCTGCTCGCGCGTCATCGCGCGCCAGTTGGAATCGCCGAAAGGCTTACTCATGGTTGCATCCCTGCATTGTGTGAGGCGACACTGCCTGCGAGTCCCATTTATCCAGAAAATGGTCTACACGGCTACGTCGGGATCGACATCCCAAGCATACGAATTGCTCTGCATCCGAAATTGGAGACGTGCGTGGCCTCTCAGCAAGATCTCATCAAAGCAACGGCCTGCGCCGTGGTCGATCAACTCAATGCCGGGACGGTAACGCCGCTCGACCTGCTGGACGCGCTGGAAGCGCGCATCAAGGAAGTCGATGGCCAGGTCAACGCGCTGCCGATCCTGTGTTTCGATCGCGCCCGCGATCACGCGAAGGAATTGATGAAGAAGCCGCTCGGCGAACGCGGCATCCTTGCCGGCCTGCCGGTGCCGATCAAGGATCTCACCGCCGTCGCCGGCGTGCGCACCACACAGGGCTCGCCGATCTACAAGGACGTGGTGCCGACCAAGTCCAACGTGCTGGTCGAACGCCTCGAAGAAAACGGCGGCGTGATCTATGCGAAATCCAACACGCCTGAATTCGGCGCGGGCGCCAATACGTTCAACGAAGTGTTCGGTGCGACGCTGAATCCGTGGGACCTGTCGAAGTCGGCCGCCGGCTCGTCCGGCGGCGCCGCGGCAGCACTTGCCAGCGGCACGGCGTGGATTGCCCATGGCTCCGACATGGGCGGTTCGCTGCGCAACCCCGCCAGCTTCTGCGGCATCGTCGGCCTGCGTCCGAGCGTCGGCCGCGTTGCGTCCACGCCCGCCGTGGCGCTCGCCCGGATGGTGAGCGTGCAGGGCCCGATGGCCCGCACCGTGGAAGACCTCGCATTGATGCTCGACGCCATGAGCGGCGAGCATCCTGCCGATCTGATCTCGCTGCCGAAACTGCCGACCTCGTTCCGCTCCGCCGTGCGCGCAGGCACCAAGCCGAAGCGGATCGCCTATTCGCCGGATCTCGGCATCACCCCCGTAGACCCTGAAGTGGTCGCCATCACCCGCAAGGCAGCGATGGCATTCGCCGACGCCGGCGTCATCGTCGAGGAAGCACATCCCGATCTGCGCGAAGCCCACGAATGCTTCCATGTGCTGCGCGCCTATGACTTCGCGATCTCGAAGCTCCAGCTGCTCCGCGACAAGCGCGATCAGCTGAAGCCGGAAGTGATCTGGAACATCGAGCAGGGCCTGAAGCTCACGGTCGATGACTTGGCGAAGGCGGAAGCGCAGCGTGTCACGCTGGCGGCACGTGCCTACGAGTTCTTCCAGACATACGACCTGCTGCTGTGCCCCGCGACCATCACGCCGCCGTTCCCGATCGAGCAGCGCTATCTCGCCGAATGCAACGGCACCAAATTCGATAACTACGTGCAGTGGCTGGGCATCGTCTATGCGATCACGCTGACCTGCTGCCCGGCGCTGTCGATGCCCTGTGGCTTCACCTCAAAGGGTCTGCCGGTCGGTCTGCAGGTCGTCGGCCCGCCGCGCGGCGAAGCCTCGCTGCTCGCCGGCGCGCGCGTGCTGGAAGACATTCTGGGCCTGCGCGACTCCACGCCGATCGATCCGCGCCCGGCGAAGTAACGGAACTCCGCCCTCATACTCGCTCGTCCTGGCTGGCCTTGTGCCGGCGAGGACGATGCCTTGGGGCAGCGCCGCCCGGAGTACCGCTACCCTTCATAGACTTTTGTCTAAGCCACATTGTCGCACATCGCGGCTAGTCATGCGTGGCCGCAGGCGGGATGCACGCATCGCCTGACAGAACGATCCTGCCAGCAGCAATGCATTCCGCGGCATTGGCTTTTCGTGCCGAGCGTGGCAACGGGACATTTCATTTCACGGAATACGAGGGTTCTACGTGGCAGATTCATTCGCACCGCCGGCGGACGGCAAACTCCATTTCGACGACGCCAAGAAACGCATCAAGGCGATCTTCATCGGCTCAATGGGCAATCTCGTCGAATGGTATGACTTCTACGCCTACACCGCCTTCGCCCTGTATTTCGCGCCGGCCTTCTTCCCGAACTCCGACCCCGTCGTTCAGCAGCTCAATGCGGCCGTGCTGTTTGCCGCCACCTTCCTGATGCGGCCACTCGGCGGCTGGCTGTTCGGCTATCTCGCCGACACCTATGGCCGTCGTATATCGCTGACGATCTCGGTCCTGTGCATGTGCTTCGGCTCGCTGATCATCGCCTGCACGCCGACCTATGCCACCATCGGCATCGCGGCACCGATCCTGCTTGCGCTCGCCCGCATCATTGAAGGCCTCAGCCTCGGCGGCGAATACGGCGCCAGCGCCACCTATCTCTCGGAAGTTGCCGATCCCAAGCATCGCGGTTTCTATTCGAGCTTCCAGTACGTCACCCTGATCGGCGGCCAGCTGACCGCGATCATCGTTCTCCTGCTGCTGCAGAAGGTATTCCTCACCGAGCAGGAGCTAAAGGACTGGGGCTGGCGCATTCCGTTCGTGATCGGCGCAGGCCTTGCGGTCTTCACCGCCGTGATGCGTCGCGACATGCACGAGACTGACCAGTTCGTTGAAGCGAAGAAGCAGGCCAAGCCAATGGGTTCGCTGCGCGCGCTGATGGCCTATCCGCGCGAATTGCTGCTGGTTGTCGGCCTCACCGCCGGCGGCACCGCAGCGTTCTATACCTTCACCACCTACATGCAGACCTTCGTCAAGCTCTCGGTCGGCCTCACTGCGGACCAGACCACCACGGTGATCTTCGGCACGCTGATATTCGCCTGCCTGCTGCAGCCGATCTATGGCGCGATCTCCGACCGCATCGGCCGCAAGCCGCTGCTGATCTTCTTCGGCGTTGCCGGCACGCTGGCGACTGTTCCGATCCTCACCACGCTGCAAACCACCAAGTCGCCATTCACAGCGTTCCTGCTGATCTGCGGCGCCTGGGTGTTCGTCGCCGGCTATACCTCGATCAATGCGGTGGTGAAGGCCGAACTGTTCCCGACCAATATCCGTGCGCTGGGCGTCGGCGTGCCCTATGCGCTGACGGTGTCAATCTTCGGCGGAACGGCGCCGGCGATCGCGCTGTACTTCAAGCAGATCGGTCATGAACAGTGGTTCTACTATTACCTGTCGGGCATGATCTTCCTGTCGCTGCTGATTTACGCCACCATGCGCGACACCAAGCACAAGTCGGCGATGCACCGTCACGAGTGATGGTCAACGTCTAGCCAAGGAGCGTCAGCCATGACCGAGGATCACACCCCGCCGGAATCCAAGCTGACGCAGACCAAACAGCGCTGGGCGCGCGAAGGCCGGTTTCTCACCGGCAAGATTGCGCGCCCGGACGACCAGCGGCTCCCGCCCGGCCAGCACCTGACCCAGGATTGGCCGGTACTGGATCTGGGCATCACGCCAAACATCCCTCGCGAGCGCTGGCGCCTCGATGTCTACGGCGCCGTCGAGACGCCGCTGTTCTGGGATTTCGGCCAGTTCAGCGCGCAGCCGCAATCGACCTTCATCTCGGACATCCACTGCGTCACCACCTGGTCGCGTTACGACAACCAGTGGGAGGGTCTTTCGACCCGCGCGCTGCTCGACGCCTGCCAGCCGAAGCCCGAGGCACGCTTCGTGGTGCTGGAATCCCATGACGGCTACACCACCAACCTGTCATTGGAAGACTTCGCTGCCGAAGACGCACTGCTGGCACATTCGTGGCAGGGCTCCCCGATCGAGCGCGACCATGGCGGCCCCGTGCGCGTGATCGTGCCGCATCTGTATTTCTGGAAGAGCGCCAAGTGGCTGCAGCGCATCCAGTTCGTCGGCGACGACAAGCCCGGCTATTGGGAAGTCCGCGGTTATCACAACCGCGGCGATCCGTGGCAGGAGCAACGGTATTCGGACGATTGACGACTGCGCGTTGATGGAATTCTATTTCACCACTTCGCAAACGCTGCGATGGTCCTGACGTATAAGTCCCTCGGTGCGACAAGAGACTTTCGCCCACCAGCCGTCGAGCGACTCGCGATCGCAATGCAGCTTCACGCTCATGCCATCGGCAAATGCGATCCATTCGGCGAAGCGATGCGACGGCACGGCGATCACCACGGGGATATCGCTAGAGAGCGCGCGCTCGATCAGATAAGCGAGCCCCTTGCCCTCGCGCTCCTGCTTGCCGAACCGGTTGATGATGACCAGATCGGCGCCCTCGTCGATGGCGTCGGCGACCTGCGTGCCGGCATCGAGCAATTGTCCGACATCGAGCTTGCAGCCCTTGGCGCCGGGACCGAGATCCTGAAACAAGCGCACGTGCGCACCGGTGTGCAGCATGACCGCAGTCAGCTTCGGCACGTCGAATTCGCGATGCCCGAGTTGCACCAATCCGACGGCGCGAATGCCCTGCTTGCTCAAATCCGCCGCGAAGGTGTGCAACACTGCGTCGGGATCCTGATCCTTGTCATAGACAAGCGCAGCCAGATCGCATTGGGCGTCGAACATTGCGAAGTTCCAGTTTAGACCACGGCGCGCCACGAGCGACCAAGGATGGATCAATCCTATTCCAGAAAAGAGCCATTCGAAAGCGCGATCGGGGTGACCGTCACGATATATTTATCCGGATACAACGGTGATACCGCCGGCTGGACCGGTTAGAACCTGCGCTTCTTGCCGATGTCGCCCTTCAGCGCCAGCAGCTCCTTGCGCGCGGCGGTGGCCGCAGCGTTTTCGATGCCGCGATAGCGCTTGATGAGCGTAAGGCCGAATGGCGTGAGGAGAGCTCCGCCCCCATTCTTGCCGCCAGTCTGGCGCTCGACGGCAGGCTGCCCGCAGATCCGGTTCAGTTCATCCACCAGATCCCAGGCGCGCTTGTAGGACATCGCCATGGCGCGGCCAGCGGCCGAAATCGAACCGGTGGCATGAATATGTTCGAGAAGCTGAATCTTGCCCGGTCCGATCCGTCCCTCGGGATCGAGGTCGATGCGGATACTGAGGGCTGGCGCGGGCGGGCTGGCTGGCTTCGACATAGCCGAAGTCTACGTCCCCAGACGCAACGTTGCCAGTCCAACAATCGAGGAACGTTTCAGTGTTGGCGGCATTCGGGGCAAACGACTTCGCCCCTGGTCACATGCGCGATGCCGCGACAAAGCCATTTCCGGGCCATCGCGTGCAGCGGCCGCCGGGCCAGCTGATAGATGAAATACACGTCGAGCATGATGAAATCGAATCCGTTTGTTCCAGCATAGATAAGGCGGCGCTCTGCAATCAGAACGCCGCCTTTCTCTTGTCAGCCATCTCTTTTTAGTTAGCCACGCAGCTTAACCGTGAAGTTTCTTCGCGGTCTCGGCGATCGCCTTGCCCTGATAGCGGGCACCGGCCAGCTCGTTGGCCGAAGGCTGGCGGCTGCCGTCGCCACTGGTCAGGGTGGTCGCGCCGTAAGGCGAACCGCCGGTGACTTCATCGAGCTTCATCTGGCCCTGGAAGCCGTAATTGAGGCCGACGATGGTCATGCCGAAATGCAGCAGGTTGGTGATGATGGAGAACAGCGTGGTCTCCTGGCCGCCATGCTGGGTCGCGGTCGCGGTGAAGGCACCGCCGACCTTGCCATGCAGCGCGCCCTTCATCCACAGGCCACCGGCCTGATCGAGGAAGTTGGCCATCTGCGAGGACATGCGGCCGAAGCGGGTGCCGGTGCCGACGATGATGGCGTCGTAATTGGCGAGATCGTCGATGGTCGCGATCGGGGCAGCCTGGTCCATCTTGTAGTAGGACGCCTTGGCGACCTCGGCAGGCACCAGTTCAGGCACGCGCTTGATATCGACAGTGGCACCGGCTTCGCGGGCACCTTCGGCGACGGCATTGGCCATCGCTTCGATATGGCCGTAAGCGGAATAATACAGAACGAGTACTTTGGTCATGGTCAGTCTCCGTTGGATTGGGATGAATAGGTCGGGTTGATGATTGGTGGGCGCCTTTGACTTGCGTCAGGCGGCGTCCACCAGAACGAGTTCGGAATCTTCCAGCGCCTTGATCGTGACGTTTGCTTCATCACGGATGGCGACGCCGTCGCGGGCGTTGACGCGAATGCCGTTGATCTCAATCGCGCCAGCCGCCGGCACGAGGTAGCCGTTGCGCGAGCTACCCAGCGGATATTGCGCGGTCTCACCGGCCTTCAGCGTCGTTGCCAGCACGCGGGCGTCAGCCCGGATAGGCAGTGCCCCAGCGTCGTCCTTGAAGCCACTGGCAATGGTGACGAACTGGCCGGAGCGATCGGCCTTCGGGAACGGCTTGGCGCCCCAGCAAGGCTGGCCGCCCGTTTGTGTGGGCTCGATCCAGATCTGGAAGATCCGCGTGGTCGATGCCTCCAGATTGTATTCGGAGTGCCGGATGCCTGAGCCCGCACTCATCACCTGGACGTCGCCAGCCTCGGTGCGACCCGTGTTGCCCAGACTGTCCTGATGCGTGATCGCGCCTTCGCGGACATAGGTGATGATTTCCATGTTGGAATGCGGATGAGCCGGGAAACCGGTGTTCGGCGCGATCTCGTCGTCGTTCCAGACGCGCAAGCTGCCGTGGCCCATATTCTCGGGGTCGTAGTGGCTGCCGAACGAGAAATGGTGCTTAGCCTTGAGCCAGCCGTGGTCGGCGCCGCCGAGTTTGTCGAAAGGTCTGAGGTCGATCATGACGAAATCTCCGTCGTTTGATGCATTTGCATCCTGGGCATCTGGATATGGCCTCTCAGATGGCGCATAAATAGAAATGATTGAAACTCATCGTTTCGGATTTTGAGATGTCAAAACTTCCCGACTTCGAGGCGCTGGCGATTTTCGCCAAGGTGGTCGAACTGCGGTCCTTTGCGGCGGCGGCAACCGAGCTGACCCTGTCCAAGGCCACCGTCTCCAAGGCGGTGAGCCGGCTGGAGGACCGCCTCGGTGCCAGGCTGTTCAACCGGACCTCGCGGCGGCTGGCGCTGACCGATGCAGGCCGGACGCTGGCGGTGAAGGCTGCGCAATTGCTGGCGGACGGCGAAGCGCTCGAGAACGAGGCGCTGGCGCAGTCGGCGACGCCGCGCGGGCTGGTACGGCTGGCCGTGCCGATGACCTACGGCACCAATACGGTGGCGCATCTGCTGCCGGAGTTCCTCGCCAAATATCCGGAAGTCTCCATCGACCTCAGCCTCAGCGACGCCACCGTCGATCTGATCGGCGAAGGTTTCGATGCTGCAATCCGCATCGCCACGCTGCCGGACTCATCGCTGATCGCGCGGCGGCTCTGCCCGGTGAAGCGCCACATCGTGGCAGCGCCGTCCTATTTCGCAAAATACGGCCGGCCGACGCACCCCATGCACCTCGCCGACCACAAATGCTTTGGCTACACCTATCTCTCGACCCCCGGCGTCTGGCACTTCACCAATGTAGCCGGCGAACAGGCCAGCGTTCGGCCGGCCGGACCGCTCCGCGTCAACAATGGCGAGGCGCTGCTGCCTGCGCTGATCGCGGGATTGGGGATCAGCGATCTGCCGGATTTCATCGTCGGCGATGCATTGGCGAGCGGCGCGCTGGAGGCCGTGTTGCAGGACTGGTCGCAATCGTCGAGCGGTGTCTACCTCGTCACGCCACCGGGCGGTCCCCGCCCTGCCCGTGTCGAAGTGCTGCTGGAATTTCTTGCTGACAAACTCGCTGCCACCGGCAAGCGCGCGCGCAAGACATCAGGCTAGCTCACCTTCATCATCTGCCCGTAGATGCCGAAATACTGGTCGCGCATATTGGCGATATCGAATTCGGTGACGAAATCCTTCGCCGTCCTTGCGATCTTCGCGGCAAGCTCAGGCTGCGCCGCAAGCGCCGCGATCTTGTCGGCGAGATCCTCGGCGGATCCGACCTTGAATTTGATACCGTTCGAGCCGTCCACCAGCAGTTCGGCCGGGCCATCGACATCCGCGGCGATGACAGGCAGGCCGACCGCCATGGCTTCGAGCAACACCAGTCCGAAACCTTCGAAACGCGATGGCAGGACGAAGATATCGGCCTCGTCCAGCGGACGGCGCACATCGGTACGCCCGCACAGGAAGCGAACACGATCGGCGACATTCTCGGCGATCGCCTGCGCCTTCAAACTCAGGAGGGTCGACTCGTCGCCCTCCGGTGGGCTGCCGACGAAATCGCAGCGAATGTCGAGCCCACGCGCGGCGCAGAGGCTGACCGCCTTGATCAGGATGTCCTGGCCCTTCTGCTTGGGATAGATGCGGGCGACATTGATCAGACGCAGAGCCGGTCCGAGGCGACGTTGCCGCGCCACTCTATCGAATGTCGCGAGCGGTATGCCGTTATGCACCTTGAACAGGCGCTTCAGTTTGACAGATTCACATTCACGCTCGACCGCAGCAGAGATCGCGATGTTCCAATCGACGAACCGCTGATGCAGCCGAAGCTTTACGCGGTCCCACGCGTTGACGAGGCCGGTATTGTGAATCGTGTAGCCGACGCTCATCGGACGATACAGTTTACTCAACATGGCGAAGTGCTTGGCGCCGCTGTCATGCGCATGGATGATACGAATATCGTGACGGCGGATGATGTTGAGTAAACTTAGAATGACACGTGGATTGCGGTTCCCGGGTGGACGCTTGAGGAAGTAGACCGGATGACCTGTCGCGGAGAGCTCGGCAGCAAGATCGGGATGGAAAAAGTCGTTAATCACGACGAAAACCTGCGGAATGTCCTCTCCCGGCGTGCAACTGGCAGCGAAATTGATCAGCAGTCGCTCGGACCCGCCCACGGTCAGCGACGAAATCAATTGAAGCACACAACCCACTTTGAAATGCTCCCGGCCCGAATGCCGGGCGACTTCCAAATCCGTCGCGCTCCAAACGGCCCGATTGCGAAATAGCGCCAGGGTTTTTGTCTGTTCGGAGTAATCCATTCCCTATTTCGGCTGACGCTCGTGGCTATTCTGCGGCGCACCAAATGCGCCGCGGAAGGGAATTCTGGCGGAAAGGCGGCAGAGTTGGGCGGGAATACGCACGCAGGTTGACGGTGGGCCAAAACACATCAGACTTTCTGAAAGTGCAAAACTTCCACGCCATTTCCAGCAGCGCTACATTCGTTGCTTTCGCTCGATGATATTCAGTCAGCCATTTCATTGACTGAATCCGTGTCGGACGTAGCTTTGATGCTCGCCATTGCATCAGAGAAAGTGACCATGACCACCGCCTCCCCTACACGCCGTTTGCTATCAACGCTCATCGCCGCAGCCTTCAGCGCAACGCTCGCCACCTCCGCTTTCGCGGCAGACCAGATCACGCTGCGCGTTGGCGACCAGAAGGGCGGCAACCGCTCGCTGCTGGAGATCTCCGGCTTGGCGAAGGACTTGCCCTACAAGATCCAGTGGTCGGAATTCCCTGCGGCAGCGCCGATTCTCGAAGCCATCAATGCCGGCGCACTCGATGTCGGTTACACCGGCGACCTCTCGTTCCTCACGGTCTATGCCAACGGCGCACCGATCAAGGCGATCGGCGGCACACGCTCCAATGCGGACACACAGGCGATCCTGGTGCGCAACGATTCACCGATCAAGACCGCAGCCGACCTCAAGGGCAAGCGCCTCGCAGGCACCCGCGGCGGCTGGGGCCAGTTCCTGATTGAGGCGACGCTGGAGAAAGCCGGTTACAAGACCAGCGAAGCAACTTTCGCGCCGCTCGGTCCCGTCGATGCCAAGATTGCACTTCTCGCCGGTTCGATCGACGGCTGGGCCGTATGGGAACCCTACATCTCCTACGCCGTGCTGAAAGACAATGCACGGGTGGTTGCCGATGGCACCGGTCTGACCCCGACCCTGACCTTTATCGTCGCTTCCGAACAGGCGATTGCCACCAAGCGCGAGGCCGTCGCCGACCTGTTGCAGCGGCTTAACAAGGCCCGCACCTGGTCGCGCGAGCATGTCAATGAATATGCCAAAAACACCGCCGAGCTGACCAAGCTGCCGGAAGACGTGCTGGCGCGCGCCTACAAGGCGCAGGACACACGGCCGATCGCCATCGACGATGGCGTGGTAAAGGAATTCCAGGAAGCCTCGGATCGCGCCACGCGCTACGGAATCCTGTCGAAGCAGGTCGATGTCAGCAAGGCCGTCGATCGCAGCTTCACGCAGGCTGCGCCGGCATCGAACTAGCGGGCGGTTGCGCGGCGAGAATGCGCATCGTTGCAATCGCCGCGATCAGCGACAACACTGTGGCGATGCTGAACAGCGTCCCATAGCCGAGCAGGTCGGCAATGCGGCCCGACAGCATCGAGCCGATGAAGTAGATGATCAGCTGGGCGCAGGCGAGAATCGTGAAGTCGGTGCCCGGCTGATCCTTCGATGCCGCCGCCATGAACAGGCTGTAGAGCGCAACGATCTCCATATAGCGGATCAAGGTCTGGAATCCGGCCGCGCCGAAAATCGGCCAGATGCCGATCACGACACCCAGCGCATGCGCCGTGAACAGCGCAAAGCAGATGGTGCGGAGAATGCCCAGCAGACCCAGCGTCCAGCCGGTGCCGCAGCGTTGCAACAGCCATGCTGCGCCAGCGGCACCCGCGAGACCCGCCGTCGTCGCGGCGCCGCCGGAAAGATAACCGATCTGTTTGAGCGGCACGCCGGCATCGACGAGGTAGCTGCCCTCCATCGCCTTCACGAGGCCCTCGCTCATCCGGTAGATCAGTGCGATCCAGAGAATGTTGCGCACCTCGCGGCGGCGCAGGAAGGCCATCACGGAAGGCCGCGGCTTCGACGGATCGATCTGCCCGGCTTCGTCCTCGCGCATGGCGAAGGCGGCAAAGAGCGGGATCAACGAGAAGCCGGCGATGGTCAGCAGCATACCGGTCCAACCGATCTGCGCATACAGCACCAGCCCGAGCGTGCCTCCGATCACGACACCGAACGCGACCGAGCCGCCCTGGATGGCGTTGCCGATGGCACGATCCTCCGGCGCCAGATATTTCGCAGCATAGCCATCGGTGGCGATATCCTGCGTCGAGATCAGCAGTGAACCGAACAGGCCCACCGTGATGATGCCCCAGATATTGGTTGCGCCGAGCGGAATCAAACACAGCAGGCTGATGATGACCCCGGTTTGGGTCACGATCACCCAACCGGCACGATGTGCGCGCGCGAACGGGCGGATGCGATCCACCACCGGCGCCCAGAAGAACTTCAGCAGCAACGGCAGAAACCAAAGGCTGAGATATCCGATCTCGCTGCGCGAGACGCCGGCTTCGCGCATGATCGGCGGCAGGGCGGCGGCGAACAGATAGGACGGGATCGCCTGTGCCAGATACAGCCCGCCAAGCACGACGAACAGACGCTTGCGTCCCATGACGGCGACCGGCGCAGATGCGTTAAGCTCCGCGGTGCTCATGCGAGGCCGCGATGTTCGGCGAGAAAGGCGCGCGCGGCGATCTCGTCCTCGAGCGCCACCAGCGGCATCGGCCAGAGCTTCCGAAACGTCTCTTCCATCTTCTTGTTGGCGCCGGGGCGTACAATCGCCACAGCACGGCAGCGCGCGGAGATATGGCCGCGCGTCGCCTTGAACCACAGCGCCTGCTCCCGCTCGCCGGCGACGGACAGTTTCCCGCCGCCCCCGAACACGGTCAGAAGTTCGAATGGCGCATCATGCTCGCCGACCCGGGCCAGCGCGGCCAGATAATCGCGCTCGTCCGACTCCGCATAAGGCGGCAGGAACCGTAGCGTCAGCAGGCTCCCATCAATCTCCAGATCCACCATGATGGCAATTAGAACTCCCTGGGAAGTGGCCTTGGAAGGTTTGGTCTTAGAACGTCTTGCGATAGCCGACCGTCACGGTGCGACCCCAGGAATAGACCGGCAGGTTGCGCACTGAGGTTGCGGTCGGGTTCTGCAATTCCGCGTCGAACAGGTTGTTGACCGCAGCATAGGCCTCGCCGCCATAGACCGGCCCGCTCAGCGCGGCATTCATCGTAAAGCCGCCTTCAATGGGATAGACCGTATTGGTCAGGTTGATGCCGCGATTGCGAGCGGCATAGCCCTCGCCCTCGAGGCGCAGTTTGATGCCGTTGTCGAAGCGATAGTCGCCGAAGATCAGACCACGCACCGGACTGCCGATCCTGTTGTTAGGAAGCCAGCTATCGAGCACGCCATCCTTGTTGGTGTCGTAGCGGCCTTCCTTGTAGCCGATCGTGGTACCCAGCGTGAAATTCCGGTTGATCGCCATCTCGCCGATATATTCGACGCCGTAGATCATTTCTTTCTGCTGCGAGATCAGGTTGGTGACGGGATCGAAGGTCACGCCCTTCTCGGAGGTGCTGACAAAACCGGTGATGCTGCCCTTATAGGGGCCGTCGCCGCCGCGGATGCCGATTTCGTAGTTATTGACGATCTGGGCTTCCGGCGCGATCGAGGTGAAGGAGATGGTCTGGCGTGCCAGCGGCAGGCAGTTCGGCGTCGCTACCGGACAGGCAAAGGCGGTGGATGACAGGCCGGCGCGGCGCGTATAGGCGCCAACATCGGGCAGCGCATAGCCCTGCGAGAAACCGCCGAACAGATCGATCTTGTTGTTGAGCTTGAAGGTCGCGCCGAGATTGTAGGTCGGCGAAGCATATTCGTACTGGCCGCCGATAACATTGAGCGCCGGCAGAACGAAGCGCGTCACGGGCGAGATCGCGGCATAGGCGGCCGGACGCAGGAAGTCGTCGACACTGAGATCGAAATGCTCGTAGCGAACGCCGCCCCGCGCGGTCAGCCGATCGGTGATCGGGACTTGTACCAATGCAAATCCGGCGGTCGTCACCTGGGTCAACGGCGTGAACACATCGCGGCCATCGGTCAGCGTCTGCCATGTCTTGTCATGAACGACGTCGGTGCCCCAGGTCACCTTGGCGCCGTTCCAGATGCGGTCGAGCGGCGTATCGATCGTCAGATTGACGCCACCGCGTTCGGAATACAGCGTGGTCTGGTTGGCGGGGCTGGTCGGGCTCAGCGGATTACCGGAATAGTAGACCAGCGAGTTGTAGGGATAGGAGAACTCCGAATAGTTGAAGCGCTTCTTGATGTCATTGTAGAAGCCGACCACGCTGAGATTGCCGAGCACGAAGTCCGTATCGCTGTAGCGCAATTGGAACGAGCGCGAATCTTCCAGTACGCTCTGCCCGGTATAGGGCTTGGTAAAATCCGGCTTCGCATAGGCGCCCGAATAGTCGGTAAGATATTTTGGCGTCTGGTCAAGATAGAACTGGCTGATCGAGGCTTCGATGCGCTTGCCGCCATCGAAATCGTAACCGATCTTGCCCAGGAAATTGCCGCTGGCGAGACGATCGCCACCTCCCTGGCCGAGCATGGCATCCGATGGCAGCTCGCGGCCCGCGCCATCATAAGTCTTCTGCGCGCCGCGACCGCTGCCGACGAATACATAGTCGATGCCATTCGTGCCCTTGCCACTGACCGTCGCCGACATTTCCGGTGCCAGCGAACCGCCGGGATCGGCGGTGAAGGTGCGCAGCGCCGTGTTGACGCTGACGCGCGGACCGCCCGGCTGCGCTTTCTTGGTAACGAAATTCACCGTACCGCCCGTCGCGCCGGCGCCATACAGGCTCGATGCACCGGCGACCAGTTCGATGCGCTCGACGGAATTCAGATCGATCAGCGACAGGACGCGCGAGACGTCGCGGAGCGGCGTCGTCAGCGGCACGCCGTCCATCAGCACCAGGAGGTCGCGGCCGCGGTAGCTTTCGGAAGCGCCGGAGATGGTCTGGTTCGACACCGAGAAGCCCGGCAGCAATTTGGCCAGCAGCGCGGATGCGCTGCCGCTTTGCTTGAGCTGTTCGTCGATCTCCTTCTGGTCGATCACCTGCACGGTCTGCGGAATATCCGAAATCGAGCGCTGGGCACGCGCGGCCGTTACCGTGATCTCGTCGAGCGTGACGCCCGCGCTCTGCTGCGCAACGGCCTGCGACGACATGAGCCCGACGGCGGGGATGAGAAGGAACTGGCTGTAACGCATGAGCTCGGGGTCTTCCGTATGTTCGTGGCGACGAAGCACTGGAGAGGTCGAGCCGGTCAATTCGACCGATGCCGCAGCAGTTTGGAATCAATGTAAATTCCAACCGCGGCTTTACTCTTCTTACGCCTGTGCATTCCGTCTATCGTCACAGCGATACGGCACAGCCCATGGCATGACTTGGACTCGGTGAATTGATAGTCGGACTGGAGCGAACGAAGCGGTTTGGATTCGATGCTGTGGCAAACGCGCATCAGTCGCGGTCTCCATCCTGCGTCGATGCCGCTCCCGATTGCCCTCTCGTCCCGCTCTGGCTGGTTGCGGACGATATCGATGACATCCTGCGCAAGCCGCTTGAGAGCCGCCTGCCGTGGAA
The DNA here is from genome assembly GCF_052076045.1 of Tardiphaga sp. 20_F10_N6_6. Taxonomy (NCBI): domain Bacteria; kingdom Pseudomonadati; phylum Pseudomonadota; class Alphaproteobacteria; order Hyphomicrobiales; family Nitrobacteraceae; genus Tardiphaga; species Tardiphaga sp. 20_F10_N6_6. Next base: position 5,086,678 of record NZ_CP197239.1, on the reverse strand, counting down.
GACCGTGCAACGCAATTCGCTGGGATCGTTTCGCGCCGCGCCGTTCCAGTCGAAGGCGATCCTGCGGATGCAGCCGCACCTCGGACTGATGTCGTGTTTCGATCCCGCGCCGCTCTGGACCATGCCCGACAACGACCCGTCGCAGGATATCCTGGTACTGCGACCATCCGATGGCGTGGTGATCGTCCAGCAGGATGGCCAGCGCCAGACATGCATGCCACGCGAGGCGATCATTCTCGATCCCAGCCGCGCCACCACCTTCATCATGAATGATGTGAGCCGTGTCGATTGCCTGCTACTCCCCAGCAATGGCCATACCGGATTACGCCACATCGCCCATGACAATGGCGGGCTGATCGCGCTCGGCCATTACGCCGCTGCCGTAATGCGCGGTCTGTTGCCGATGAATTCCGCTGCGCTGACGGGTCTTGCCATCGATTATATGAACGGCCTCGTCGCCACCATGATCGATGAAGCCGATGCGCCGGCGCGGCGTGGCGCATGGCGCCAGGATCGGCCGACTATCAGCCTGTTGTCGCTCAAGGCCGATATCGAGGCCAGCCTCAGCCAGCCGACGCTGTCACTGGAGCGGCTCGCGACCACCCATGGCGTCACCGCGCGTTATTTCCAGAAATTGTTCGAGGCCGAAGGCCGGACGTTTTCGGACTACCTGCTGGAGCGCCGTCTGGAACGCGCCTTCCACATGCTGCGCGACGGCAACCGCGGGGATCGCGCCGTCAGCACCATCGCCTTCGAGGTCGGCTTCGGCGATCTGTCTTATTTCAACCGCACCTTCAAGAAGCGTTTTGGCGCGACACCTCGCGAGATACGTGCGCGATTTGAGACGATGCTGCTGGATACGATGCCGGATACGGACGCCTGAAGCGTCAGTTCACCTTCGCAACCGTCGTCCCGTTGCCCGGCAAAATCTCCACCGTCGCCGTGCGGCCCGCGACCAGCGTCGTACCTGCCGGAACAGCGTCGAGCGCGATGCGCACCGGCACGCGCTGGGCGAGACGGACCCAACTGAAGGTCGGGGTCACATTGGCGAGCAGGTTGCTACCCTCTGCGCGGTCGCGGTCCTCGATGCCGGCGGCAACGCTCTCCACATGGCCGGTGAGCTTGGCGGCATCACCCATCAAGTGAATGTGGACGGGATCGCCGACGTGGATCCGCGACAGCTTGGTCTCCTCGAAATAGCCGTCGACATGCAGGCTCGACGTATCGACCAATGCCATCACGCCCTTGCCTGCCGAGACATAGGTACCCGGGCGCAGATCCATGTTGGAGATCACGCCCGAGACCGGCGCATGAACCTCGCTGCGATCGAGATTGAGCTGCGCCACCGCCTGATCGGCGACGGCCTGATCCACTGACGCCTTGGCGAGCAATTGCGTCGCCAGCACCTGCTCCTTCTTCTGCTGCGACACAGCCGCGGTGGTGAGATCATTGTAGCGCTTCAGATCCAGCTCGGCCTGTTCGAGGCTGGCCTTGCGACCGGCCACAACGGCGTCGGCCTGCTGCAGTGCCAGCGCGAAACGTGCGCGGTCGATCCGCATGATGACATCGCCGCGGGCCACCTTCTGATTGTCCTTCACCAGAATCTCGGTAACGAAACCGGACACATCCGGCGCCACTGTCACCACGTCAGCGCGGACGCGGCCGTCACGTGTCCATGGTGCATCCATATAATAGACCCAGAGATAGTGCCCGACGGCGAGCGCGGCGACGACGGCCAGCGCGGTGACGGCGAAACGGCGAATAAAACTCACAGCGTTTTTCATGACAGCAATCCGGAGGATAAATAAACCACGCCGCCCAGCAGGCAGACATACAGAGCAAGATCGAACAGCGCGCGGTGCCAGACATAGCGATAGAGGCCGGAGCGCTCGATCAACGGGCGCAGCAACGCGCCGATGGCGTAAGTGATGACCAGCCACAGCATCAGCGATGGCAACAGCACACCGAACAGATCGATTTCATATCTCATGCCGCCACACTCCCGGCGAGAAGGCCCGATTCGGGCAGATAGGCGGGTGCTGTCGGAAACAGACCGCGGCGAATGCCGACAAGCCCGATCAGTGCATCCGCGCGCCCTGCCCCGCGCTCGCTGATGGCCTCCGACAGCGCGTGATCAACCTTCGCCAGCAGTGGCTCTGGCATCGCTCCGCCTTTGTAGTTGCGGAAGCTCACGGCCAGTTCGTCCAGCATCGCGTCCATGGCACCGAGCGTCGGTGACGACAGGTAATGCCGCGCACGGCGCAGATCGACGATGTTCAGCCCGACGCGCAATTCGCGCAGGTTGTCGACAGCACGCAGCGGCGAAGCCTTCAGCGCCGTCAGCCGCGGCGCGAGAAGGCCGATGCGATTCAGCATCAGGCCGGCAAAAGCCGCGCGGTCGCGGTTGCCGCGCTGTTCGGCAGCCTGCGCGATGGCGATCCAGCCGCGCCGCATCAGCCGCTTCACACTCCATTCGGAGCCGACTGAGCGGATCAACTGGATCGAGATGACGGACAGCTCGGTGCCGACGAAGAAAGCCACGCTGGAATTGGCGAAACTTGCGAAGTCGGCATTGTAAGTCGTCTGCAACGCCATCAGCGTCGCGGTATTCGCCGCCAGCAGCATGCCGATGAAGAAGGTGGCGGGGCGTGCGATGAGATAGCCGAACAGCAGGAACGGCGGCGCCAGCACGGCGACCAGCACTTCGACATCGGTGATGGCCGGCAGGATCGCGAACAGATAGAGCGCGATGATCACCATCGCGGCCAGCGTCCATTTGGCAAAGCCGCGCAACCCCACCGCGGGATCATCCATGCTGGCGAAGAACGAGCAGCCGACAGCCGCCATGGTCGGTGCTGTCGCGCCATCGGTCCAGCCGGTGGCGATCCAGAACGCGCAGCAGACGAGGATGGTAATGAACACGCCGGCTGCGGACCATAGCGCCATGCCGTGATCGACATGCCGCACCGGGGCCACACCGGCTTCAGCCTGAAAGGCGAGTTTCGCGCCCGGCGGACGGCCGCCTTCGGCAATCGCCTGATTGAGGACCCGGCAATCCGCTGAGATATCGACGAGCTCGCGCATCCGCATCAGCAGACTCGCGATCATGATCTCGTTCCACGACGACGACGCGTTCAGCTTCGGCTGCTGCGCGGCGATCATGCTGCGCAGCCGCTCGGCGGGTTCACGGTCGGTGCTGTTGTCAGCAATCCAGGCGGAGACGTCGTCGATCAGCGCCATCAATTGCGGTGAGGTCGTCCGCGCGTCTTCGCCCAGCGCGTCGATGCGATCGCCCATGGATGACAGCAGCGGCAGGAATGTCAGCATGCGCGTGCGCAGGGCGCGCATCCAGCGTGAGGTCTCGCGTCCGCCGAGCCGATCATAGGCCAGATGATCGGCGAGCGTATCGATATCGACGGCATCGGCGGCGAGCTTGAGGCGCAGATCGCGCGTGGCCGGATCGGCGCTGCGGCCGGCCAGCACGTCTTGGGTCAGCTTGCGCGCACCGGCGAGCCAGCTATCAACCCGCGCTGCAACCGCCGGACCGACGCTGCGCGGCAACAGGATCGTGGAGACCAGTGTGGCACACAGGATGCCGACAATGATCTCCTCGCTGCGCGCCACGGCGGTATCGAAAATGGCTGCGGGTTCGTTGATCGAGGGAAAGCTGATCAGCGCACAGGTGTAGCCTGCCAGCATGAACATGTAGCCGCGCGGCGTCCTGTCCAGCAGCGACACATAGAGACAGAGACCGACCCACAGCGCTATGGCGAGGCTGAGCAGTTCCGGCGAATTGACGAGATTTGGCACCAGCACGACGCTGGCCGAAGCCCCAACCAGTGTGCCGATGACGCGAAACAGCGCTTTCGAACGCGTCGCGCCGGCCAGCGGCTGCGAGGCGATATAGACCGTGGCCAGCGCCCAGTAGGGCCGCGGCAGATCCATCGCGAAGCCGATCAGCAGCGCCATCATGCCGGCGATGAAGGTTTTCACGGAGAAGATGATATCGGCGTGACGGACAAGAAACGGCGGTTGGGCAGCAGCGGAAGTCATGGCAGTGCGTCCGCCTCCTCGGCGGCCTCATACAGGCGATTGGCCGATTGCTCGATCCGTCCGAGCACATCGAAGGCAATAGCGAGTTCATCGGGCGCGATGCCCTTCATCAGGTCACCGCGCAGCCGGCGCATGACACGCCTGATCTCTTCGGCCTTGGCTTCGCCGAGCAGCGTCAGATGCAGCACCTTGGCGCGGCGATCGGTCGGGTCCTCGCGGCGCTCGACGAGCCCTTCGGCCGCCAGCAGGTCGATCAGCCGGACCACCGACGGGCCCTCAAGCCCCATTTCGTCGGCCAGCACGCCCTGACGCACATTCTCCCGTCCGGGACGGGACAGGATCAGCAGCGGATGGGCCGTGGCTTCGGACAGGCTATGCGCCGACAGGGTCTGGTCAGCCTTGCGGCGCCAGACCCGTGCCAGTCGCGCAACCAGCAGGCCTAGCTCGGCCTGGATATGCGCTTGGGAGTGGGGCATGGAAATTAGATAGGACCCTATCGATTAGGCTGCAATCTATTTTGTGCGTCGCATCAATCACGGTGTGGTGAGCGCCGCCGGGGACCCCGGCACCTGCAAGCCCGGTCAGGTAGCCGTAACGCGGGAAACAACGCCGGCAGCCAAATATTGAGAATTTCCCAATGATTTCCGTGGGCCATATCTTTCAGCGATTGAAATCCCCCTTGTTTATGCCATGTTCGCGCCCAAAGCAGGCATCGGGTAGTGTTCTCCGGCGCGCGAATCTCCATCGCGCGGATGCTCCAGTTGAAAGCGGCAAAGGAATTCCATGGCGAAGCCAGCAGTGATTGTCGTCGGCGCGGACAAGGGTGGGGTCGGCAAGACCACGGTTTCGCGGACGGTTCTGGACTATTTCAGCGCCAACAACGTCCCGACGCGCGCTTTCGACACCGAAGCGCCGCGCGGCACGCTGAAGCGGTTCCATTCGGACATCACCGAAATCGTCGACATGACGACCACATCCGACCAGATGAAGATCTTCGATACGCTCAACAGCGCATCGCCCTCGGTGACCGTGATCGACGTCCGCGCAGGCCTGCTGTCCCGGGCGCTGGCCGATCTGCGTGACATCGGCTTCCTCGATGCCGCCAAGTCCGGCCAGATTACCTTTGCCGTTTTCCATATACTCGGCCCGTCGATCGCCTCCCTGGACGAGATCGCCGAGACCGCCGGCTTCATGGACGGTGCGAAGTATTTCCTGGTGAAGAACTTCATTAACAACACCAGCTTCTTCGAATGGGACCAGGCGACCTACAACTCCTATTTCCACCGCATCAAGGGCGCCACCGAGATCACCATCCCGAAGCTGAACGAAATGGCCTATGAGCAGGTCGAAGTCTCCAGCGTGCCATTCCTGAAATTCGTCGCCAACAAGGGACCGCATGACGAGACCGCGAATTATTCGTTCGTGCTGCGCGGCTATGTCCGGCACTGGCTGGCCAATGTCTGGAGCGAATTCGACCGCATCAAGCTGACCGACATCGTCCACGACAAGCCCGGCGCCCGCAGCCCCGGCGAGAAGTAAGTCCATTTAACGATTGGAGCGGCGTCGGATTCGCCTGATATTGCGCCGATGCGACGCACGCCTGTCTATATCATCTGCTCGACGCGACCGATGGTCGGCAAAACCCTCGTCGCGCGCCTGTTGTGCGAATTCCTGAAGCTGCAGCGCGGCGATGTCACCGCTTTCGATATCAGCCTCAAGGAACCTTCGCTGCTGGATTTCCTGCCGAAGCTGACCGAGACCGCCGACGTAAATGACACGTTCGGCAAGATGTCGTTGATGGACCGGCTCATCATCAATGACGACATCGCCAAGGTGATCGACCTCGGCTATTTCGCCTTCGACGAATTCTTCAAAATGACCGGCGAGATCGGTTTCGCCAAGGAAGCCGCACGCCGCGGCGTGGCGCCCATCGTGTTCTTCATGGGCGACAGCGACCGCGCCTCATTGCGCGGCTATGAGATGCTGCAGCAGCAATTCACCCGCAATTCGCTCTATGTGATCGACAACGAACACGTGCTGCGCGGCGAAATCCCGGTGGCGCTGGCGCAGGGCCGCATGCTGCGCATCGCGGCACTGCCGGTGTTCCTCAAGACCTATATCGACCGGCTGAATTTCTCCTTCACCGGCTATTTGCGCTCGGAGCAGGATTCATCCACCGAGCTGCATCAGTGGATCAGGAAGAATTATTTCAGCTTTCGCGAGATCGAGCTGGGGCTGCTGCTGCAGGGGTCGTGACGGGCAATCAATGCCCGTCGAACGTCATCAACGTCCGCACCGGCACATTCATCGCCCGCAGCTTCGCCGCGCCGCCGAGATCCGGCAGGTCGATGATGAAACAGGCTGCCATTACCTCCGCACCGATCTGGCGCATCAGCTTGACCGCACCTTCAGCCGTGCCGCCGGTGGCGATGAGGTCATCCACCAGGATCACGCGCTCACCGGGCTTGATGGCGTCGGCATGCACTTCCATCTCGTCGATGCCGTATTCGAGAGAGTAAGCGATGCGCACGGTGGTGTGCGGGAGCTTGCCCTTCTTGCGGATCGGCACGAAACCGGCCGACAACTGATGCGCCACCGCGCCGCCGATGATGAAGCCGCGCGCTTCCATGCCGGCGACCTTGTCGATCTTCAGCCCCGCCCAGGGCTGCACCAGCTCATCCACCGCGCGGCGGAACGAGCGCGCATCACCCAGCAATGTGGTGATGTCGCGAAACAGGATACCCGGCTTCGGATAATCCACAATGGTGCGGACGGAGGCTTTGAGATCGTGCGCGAGTTCGGGTGTCATCAGGGTCTTTCGATTCTTCAGATGGACATCAGTTGGGGCGTTGCCCCAACCGAAATGCGTTTTCGACAATGCGTAAGCCGACCTCGCCGCCAAGCGACATCAGCGATTCCGGATGAAACTGCACGCCGCCGACCGGCAGCGTCTTGTGTTCGATGGCCATGGCGACACCGTCCTCGGTGGAGGCCGTCACGGTGAGCACATCGGGCATGCTGTCCTGCTCGACGAATAGCGAGTGATAGCGGCCGATGACGATTTCATTGGGCAGACCGTTCATCAACTTTCCGCCCCGCACCTGTACGCGCGACGGCCGTCCATGCGCCGGCTGCGCGAGCTGGCCCAGCACGCCGCCGAAATATTCGCCGATCGCCTGCACGCCCAGGCAGACGCCGAACACCGGCAGTTTCTTGTCCAGCGCGGTATCGAGCGTCTTGCCGATGCCGAAATCGGCGGGACGTCCCGGCCCCGGCGACAGCACCAGCAGGTCGAAACTCTCGCGGTTCAGGACGGTCTGTGCATGGACATGACGAACCACGCTGACGGTCGCGCCGACCTGACGGAAGTAATCCGCCAGCATGTGCACGAAACTGTCGTCGTGATCGATCAGCAGCACCTTCTTGCCCGAACCGGTTGCATCCGGCGCGAAGGCCGACAGCCGCTTCGGCGGATCGCCGCGCAGCGCCTGGAACAGGGCTGCGGCCTTGGTCTGGCATTCCTTCTCTTCGGCCACAGGATCCGAATCGAACAGCAGCGTCGCGCCGACGCGCACTTCGGCGAGGCCATCCTTCATGCGGATGGTACGGATGGTAATGCCGGTATTGATGCCGCCATCGAATGACACGGCACCAATCGCGCCGGCATACCAACGCCGCGACGAGCGCTCGTTATCCTCGACGAACTGCATCGCCCACAGTTTCGGCGCACCGGTCACCGTCACCGCCCAGGCATGGGTCAGGAACGCATCGAGCGCGTCAAAGCCCGGCCGCAGCATGCCTTCCACATGATCGACAGTATGGAACAGTTTTGAGTAGGTCTCGATCTGCCGACGCGCCAGCACCTTGATCGTGCCGGGCACGCAGACGCGCGCCTTGTCGTTACGATCGACGTCGGTGCACATGTTGAGTTCGAACTCGTCTTTCTCCGAATTCAGCAACTGCCGTATCTGTTCAGCATCGCCGATGGCATCGACGCCACGCGCAATGGTGCCGGAGATCGGACAGGTCTCGACGCGGCGACCGTCGGAGCGCACGAACATCTCGGGCGAGGCAGCGACGAGAAACTCGCCATCGCCGAGATTCATCAGCGCGCCATAAGGTGACGGGTTGATGATGCAAAGCCGCTGGAACACTTCCGCCGGCGAACGTTCGCAGGGCTCGGCGAACAACTGACCGGGCACGGCCTCGAACAGATCGCCGCGTGCAAAGGCGGCACGGGCGTTCTCGACCGTCTTCTGATATTCGCCGGGCGCATGATCGGCAAAGCCCTGGCGCGGCGCCTTGTTATAGCCGCTGTCAGGCGTATCGCGTGGCAGGCCCTCGGTCGAGCGATCCTTCCAGGTGAAGTCATAGGACATCACCACGCCGCGGCCGGTAGCGCGGTCATAGGCCAGCAGCGTGTCGGGCAGATACAGCACGATGTCGCGCTGGTCGGCCTCGCGCGTGCGCTTCTGCTTTAGGTCTTCCATCTGGAACACGAGGTCATAGGCGAAGGCGCCATAGAGCCCGAGCATGGAATCGTCTGAGGAGAACAATTGCGCGACCATGTCGCGCACCAGCGACATCACGCTGGCGCGGCGCGTGCGCTGGTCTTCCTCGACCGGCGCCTCGCCGCGGATGATGTGGCCCTTGAGCTTCGACATCGTCCGCCCGTCGAGCGCGATACAGGGATCCTGCAGCGTGTCGGCGAGGAAGGCGATCAACACCTGGCCACGCTTGTTCAGCGCCGTCAGCGTGAAATCCGTCCCGGTGGTTTCCAGCAGCAGCGGCGGATCGGCGAAACCGAGATCGAAGCTCTCATAGCGGCCAGGCACCGTGGTGCCCGACGACAACACCACACCGCGGCGCTGGTCGAGCCGGACGATCAGATCGTCCAGCGCGGTGCCGCCGGTGAAATAATCGACATGGCGCGCCACGGAGAGACCCGCGCGGGTCTTGTAGGCGCTGTCAGCGGGGAGCGAAAACACAGTCCTGTTCATGGTGTCCTCTTAGGAAACATGCCGGAGGGGGCGCCACACAGAACAAACAAGCAAAGGCCGTCGCACTGCGATGGCGGCCTTCGACGATTGAAAATAAGCAAATCGCACCGACCACCTCTTCAGGAGGTGCGCCACCAACGACGGCTGTTGCGGACAGGGGTGCTCATGGCCGGCAAATCACCATGGCCGGCCCGGAACGTCAAGGGACTAAACGGCCCCCGGCCGCTCCCGGACGAATACCGTCAGTTTGAGCGCCCCGACGCCGTCCTCGATCGGGGTCCAGCCGATGCTCTCGTACCAGGCCCGACGGGGCGGGGCAGCGCAGAGATAGACCCGGGCATGCCCCCGGGAGAAGGCCTCCAGGCAGGCCCGCTCGATCAGCGCCGGGGCGATGCCCTGTTTGCGGGCATCTGGCTCGGTCCAGACCGCCGCGACCCAGGGCGTATATTGCGGACGCTCGTCGAGATCGGACACCAGCAGCGACGCCGTTCCGAGAAAGTCTGGCCCACGATGGGCCACCAGCGCGATCGGCAGGTCGGTCCCCTGCATGTTCTCGCGCAGCCGCTCCACGATATAGGCCTCGGGCACGCCATGGCGCTTCCACCACGCCTGCCAGATCCGATCGGCGACGATGTCGAAGAAGTCGGCCTGCTGGCGCAAATCGGAAATAGTGTAGTCGGAGGTCATTGGCCTCGACCTACAGGGTCGGGCCTGTCGCATCAAGCTGCCACGCGGCTATGTCTCATGATGTGTGAGATTCGCCGGTGAGCCGCTTCAGCATCGGAAAGGATGACGTCGTGCCGAATTTTCCCTGCGGCACTCCGCAGTCTTCATAGCCGGCGGATAGATACAGGCGATGGGCTGTCTCGGTGCTGATCAGATGGCAGACATCGTTGCCATGGTCCTGTGCGATCGCCTCAAGCTGTGCCAGCATCGCCTTGCTGACGCCCCGGAACCTGGCATCCGGCGAGACGTAGTTGCACGTAATCTCGCCATCGTGTCTGACGATGCCGACGGCGAGCACTGTTTCTTCCTCGACCGCGACGAGAACGAAATTGTCCGGATGGGCGATCCAGCCCTCCACTATTTTAGGAGTCTTGTTGGCGAGCCAACGTCTCAGGATCGCTGGATCGTCATGATGATCGGCGCCGCAGAGCTCGGCGATGGAGCGGCGCAAGACATCGCATATCTCGGCCGCCTCATCGGGTCGCGCTCTGCGGATCAGCATCCGATCATAGGACCTCAGCCCAGGTGCTTCTTGAAGAACGCGGTCGCGCGGCCCCAGGCCAGTTCGGCGGCTTCGCGGTCATGCACCGAGACGCGCTGCTCGTTGACGAAGGCGTGGTCGGCGTCATAGCGGAAGAACTCGGCCGACTTGCCGGCAGCCTTCAGGCCGTTCTCGAACGCATCGACCACCGCAGGCGTGCACCAGTCGTCGCGATTGGCGAAGTGGCCCTGCAGCGGCACCTGCACATCGGCGGGCTTGGCGGCCTGCTCCGGCGGAATGCCATAGAACGCCACGGCGGCCTTGAGTTCGGGAATCTTGCACGAACCGATGATGGTCACGGCGCCGCCAAGGCAGAAACCGGTGAGACCGACTTTGGCACCGTTGCGCGACAGGTATTGCGCCGCGCCGCGCACGGTCTGCGTGGTGGCGTCCATGAAATCGAGCGAGTTCATCTCTTTGCCGGCCGCATCCGTGTCGTGATAGGGCACGACCACGCCGTTATAGAGATCAGGCGCCAGCGCATCGAAGCCGGCCAGCGCGAGACGATCGGCCAGGCCCTTGATCTGCTCCTGCAGACCCCACCATTCCTGGATGACGACGACGCCGGGCGCATTGCCGGCCTGGGCATTGGCGAGATAGCCCTTGGCTTCCTTGCCGTCCGGCCGCTTGAAGCTGATCGATGTTCCCATGATGTCCTCCGCTGGAATGGTTCGGGGCAACTTATAGACCCCTCACGTGTCAACTCAACCGGGCCAGCACGCGCTGCAGGTCTCGCTTGTAGGTCAGAAAATCGACAAACAATCCGTGTTCGCCGCCGTCGCGCCGAGGCGGCCGCGCGAACCACTGTGTGATCTCCTGCCGCAGCGTTGCCGCCGCATCCGGCCGAGCACTGCGCGCTGTGAGATAGGCTGCAATCACGCGGGCCTGCAATGCACGCCCTTCCCAACCCACGCCCGCGCCTTCCAGCAGCCCGGCCACATACAGGCCGTTATCCTCCGACGGAAACATGTTCATGAACAGCCTGGGCGCACCGATCGCGTCCTGCCAATCGAGTGCACGGAGATCGCCGAGGAACGGAAACGTGATCCGGTAGCCGGTCGCAAGCAACACCAGATCGACCTCGTCGCAGCGGCCATCGGCGAACACGACCGACTTGCCGTTGAATTCGCGGACCGGCTTGCGCAGGGCGACATCGCCCTGGCCGAGATGCTGCAGCACCAGCGAATTGACGATCGGTGTGCGGTCATAAAGCCGATGCTGCGGCTTCGGCAGACCGAAACGCTCCGGCGCGCCGACGATGAAGCGGAGGATCGGCTCGTGCAGCCTTGAGCGCAGGTTCTTCGGGATGATGAAGCGCTTCGGCTTGTGATTGCCTTCATCCGCCGGCTTGCCAGCGAGAAACTTCGGCACGAAATGATTGCCGCCGCGCACGCTCCACAACACCTTATCCGCGCGATGGATCGCATCCACGACAATGTCGCAGCCGGTATTGCCCATGCCCACCACCAGCACGCGCTGCCCAGTGAAGATATCGGCGGTCTTGTAGTTCTTGGCATGCATCAGTGGGCCATCAAAGGTGCCTGACGTTTTGGGGATCAGGGGATCGCTGAGATGGCCATTGGCGATGATGACGCCGGCATAGTCTGCCGACGTGCCGTCGCTGAAAGCAGCGTGCCATCCACTTTCCTGCCGCGTCAGGCTGCGCACGCCGGTGTTGAAGCGGATCAGCGGATAGAGATCGAAATGCCGGGCATAGCTCTGCAGATAATCCAGCACCTGACGATGGCCGGGATAGGCCGGCCAGTCCTCCGGCATCGGGAAATCCGCAAAGGCCGTGGTGCGCTTCGACGAGATCAGATGCGTCGAGGCATAGACCGCACTCGGCGCCGCGCCGTAGAGCCACTGGCCGCCGACATCGGCGTTCCGCTCCACGGCTTCCGCCGCATGACCGGCAGCCTTCAGGCTCTGGATCGCGGCAAGACCGGCGGGACCGGCACCGATGACGAGGAAGGTCATGAGACCGGCTCCGGGCGCTCGTCGCGATAGCGTTCGAACACGGCGCGCGCATCAAGCTCGGGCGAATATCCGAATTCGGATTTGAGCCGGGTGTTGTCGAGCACCGGACGGTACTGGATGAATTTGACATTCTGCGGCGTCAACTTGGTCAGCCCGAGCGCATGGAGCAGCCACAGCGCGCCCTTCATCACCGCGGGCGGAATCGGAACGAATGGCTTGCCATTGAGCCTTGCGATCTCGCGCAGGCTGAGTGTGCCATCGCCGGCGAGATTATAGATCCCGTCTCTGCCGGTGCGTACGGCCTGCGCCAGGGCGGCCACCACATCGCTATCAGCGATCAGCGAGAATGGCGTTGCAGTGCCGCTCAGACCGGTCACGACGGGGCGCTCGAACAGCGCAGTGATCTGGTTGTTCGTGGTCGGCCCCAGCACCGTGCAAGGGCGGAACACGGTCTGCCGCAATTGCGGACGATCTTGCCGCCATCGCGCCAGCATCTCCTCGACCTCGCGCTTGTTACGCGCATAGGGGAAATCCTCGTTGCCCCGTAGCGGATCGGCCTCGCGCAACGGGACGGGATTGTCGGCGTGATAGCCATAGGCCGCGCCGCTCGACGTGACGATGAGGTGGCCAACACCAGCCGCAAGACAGGCTTCCAGCACATTGCGCGTGCCCAGCACGTCGATCTCGTAGTCACGCTGCGGGTCGCCTCCGACGGCAACGACCGAAGCGAGATGCACCACGGTGCGCGGCTTCACGCGGGCGATGATCTCCTTCAGGGCGGGATCGCGGATGTCGCCGTGCTCGTAGGCAATGCCGTCGAGACGCTGTTGTGACGGCACCTCGCGCAGATCGAGCGCTGTCACCGGCCCGTCGCCGCCGGCCGCGGATGCGCGCAGCAAAGCACTACCAATGAAGCCTGCCGCGCCGGTGATCAGCACGCCGCTATTCGCCATCGCGTCGCTCATGCAGCACCTTCAATGCGTGCCGGATGCGGATCGCGCCGTTTCCACCAGGCCGCCAGCGCCCAGCCGGAGACGAGGTGCCAGACTCCCCAGCCAGCGGCGACCAGCGCTGCGCCGCCAAGGCCGTCGAATTGCGTGAGGATCAGCGCCAGCCCCAGGCCGGAATTATGCATGCTGACTTCAATGGTGAGCGCGCGGGTGTCGTAGTCGCTGAGCCCGAGGATCTTCGCGACGCCCCAGCCAAGTGCGACGGCGATCGCGTTATGCAGCACGACGAAGGGCAGCACCGCTGTCGAGAATACCGCGATGTAGCGCCAGTTGATGATCGTCGCGGCCAAAATAAATCCGATCAGGAACACGAAAGACAGGATCTGCAGCGGCCGGCGCAGACGGTCGGCCAGCCCCGGCAGATGACGCACCGTGAGCAGACCGGCAACCATCGGCACGCCGAGCAGCAGCACGGTCGATCCAATAAACGAGACGGGATCGACGCTCACCTGGCGCAGCAGCGCGGCGGTTTGCGGATTGAGCCCGGCCCAGAACAGGATGTTCAGCGGCGTCGTGACGGACGCAAGCAGGCTGGAGATGCCGGTCATCGACACCGACAGCGCGGTGTTGCCCCGCGCCATATGAGTGATGAGGTTGGAGATGTTGCCACCAGGACAGGCCGCCACCACCATCATGCCAAGCGCGATAGAAGGCTGCGGCTTCAACACCATGGTGATCGCCCATGTGACCGCCGGCAGGAGGATCAGTTGCGCGGCGAGCCCCGCGAGCGGCGCCGCCGGACGTCGGAACACATCGACGAAATCGGCGACGCGAAGATCGAGCGCGACGCCATACATGATCAGCGCCAGCACGATGCCGAGCGCCATCTGGCCACCCGGACTGATGTTCAGCAGAATATCGTCGATCGCCGCGCCCGCCATCCATCCCCCCGATGAGCGTGGATATCCGTGACGCTCACCGAGCCCGCGTCTCCCGCCTTTGCGCGAAGCTTAGTCAACGGCTCCCCGAGAATCCATGGTCGGGGTGCGCACAGGCTGAAAACGAAAAAGGGCCCCATCGGGGGCCCTTTTGAAAGAATGTTTGCGACGCTCAGTGAGCGTTCGCCCAGACCTTCTTCTTCGTGAAATACATCAGGAACGCGAAGATGATCAGAAACACCATCACCTGCAAGCCAATACGCTTGCGGGCCTCGAGATGCGGCTCTGCAGTCCACATCAGGAAGGTCGAAACGTCCTTGGCATAGTTCTCGACCTTCTGCGGGGTGCCGTCATCGTAGGTCACCTGATCGTCGGAGATCGGCTTCGGCATCTTGATGGCGTGGCCGGGGAAGTACTTGTTGTAATACGCGCCCGGCGGCAGCGCGAAATCCTTCGGCGCCGGATCGACATAGCCCTGCAGCAGGGCGTCGATATAGTTCGGGCCCTTCTCCTGGAACTGGGTGAAGAAGTCGAACACGAATTGCGGGAAGCCGCGGTCGTAGTTGCGGGCCTTGGCCATCAGCGACAAGTCCGGCGGATAGGCGCCGCCATTGGCCGCGCGCGCCGCGTTCTCGTTCGGGAACGGCTTGGGGAATGGATCCGCGAGACGACCGGGACGCTCAAACATGTCGCCGGCATCGTTCGGACCGTCCTGCACCTTGATCTCGGATGCCACTGCCAGCGCCTGAGCCGCAGAGAAGCCCGGGCCGCCCGCGTCCGCGAGGTTGCGGAAGTGGATCAGGCTCATCGAGTGACAGGTCGAGCAGACTTCCTTGTAGACCTTGTAACCGCGCTGCAGGGCACCGCGGTCAAACTTGCCGAACGGGCCGGCAAACGACCAGCTCAGAGACGGCGGCGTCGGGCCGCCATGCTCGTCGGCAGCCTTGGCGCTCTGCGTACCGCCGGCCATCAGGCCACCGGCGAGGACCAGTGCGACGATCGCGGAGGCTGCCTTCTTGCCGTATTTGGCCAGCACATCGTCAGCGATCGAGTTCGGCACTGCGCGCGGCGTTTCGATACGGCTGAGGATCGGCAGCACGATCAGGAAGTAGGCGAAGTAGCAGAAGGTCAGGACACGGCCGGCGATGATGTAGATGCCTTCCGCGGGCTTGCCGCCGAGCCAACCGAGCAGGACCGCCACCACGACGAACATCCAGAAGAACTGCTTGGCCAGCGGACGATACTTCGACGACTTGGTCTTGGCGGTATCGAGCCAGGGCAGGAAGGCCAGCACGATGATCGCCGAGAACATCGCGATGACGCCGCCGAGCTTGCTCGGGATCGAACGCAGGATGGCGTAGAACGGCAGGTAGTACCATTCCGGCACGATGTGCGCGGGCGTCACACCCGGATTGGCCGGGATGTAGTTATCGGGATCGCCGAGATAATTCGGGATGTAGAACACGAACCAGGCGTAGAAGATCATGAAGCAGACCATGCCGAAACCATCCTTGATGGTCGCGTAGGGCGTGAACGGCACGGTATCCTTCTCGGTCTTCGGCTCGACGCCGGCCGGATTGTTCTGACCGGCGACATGCAGCGCCCAGACGTGCAGCACGACGACGCCGGCGATCACGAAGGGCAGCAGGTAATGTAGCGAGAAGAAGCGGTTCAGCGTCGGATTGCCGACCGAATAGCCGCCCCACAGCAGGGTCACGATGCTCTCGCCCACATAGGGAATCGCCGAGAACAGGTTGGTGATGACGGTGGCGCCCCAGAAGCTCATCTGGCCCCACGGCAGCACGTAGCCCATGAAACCAGTCGCCATCATCAGAAGGTAGATGATCACGCCGAGGATCCAGAGGATTTCGCGAGGTGCCTTGTACGACCCGTAATACAGGCCACGCAGCATGTGGATGTAGACGGCGATGAAGAACATCGATGCGCCGTTGGAGTGCAAATAACGCAACAGCCAGCCGTAATTCACATCGCGGACAATGCTCTCGACCGAATTGAACGCCATATCCACATGCGGCGTGTAGTGCATCGCCAAGATCACGCCGGTGACGATCTGCACGCCGAGCATGAAGGACAGGATGCCGCCGAACGTCCACCAGTAATTCAGGTTACGCGGTGTCGGATAGGCAACGAAGGAGGAATGGACGAGGCCGATAATTGGCAGACGCTTTTCAATCCACTGCAAAGCGGGATTGGTCGGCTGGTAGGTCGATGGTCCGCTCATGATGCGATCCTGAGAAGAGAAAAACACTATCGGCGCGAGATCGGATGGGATCCGACAGCTCAGCCGATCTTGATCTTGGTGTCAGAGACGAAGGCGTAAGGCGGGATCGGCAGGTTGAGCGGCGCCGGACCCTGACGGATGCGACCCGAAGTGTCGTAGACCGAGCCGTGGCAGGGGCAGAAAAAGCCGTCGTAAGCGCCTTCGTGAGCAATCGGGATGCAGCCCAGATGGGTGCAGATGCCGATGACGACCAACCACTGGTCGTGGCCTTCCTTGACGCGGGCCTGATCGGTCTGCGGATCGGGCAGGCTCGACACCGGAACGGCGCGCGCCTCTTCGACCTGCTTCTTGGTCCGGTTCATGATGTAGATCGGCTTGCCGCGCCAGAACACCTTGATGTCCTGCCCCTCGGCGATGGGGGCCAGATCGACCTCGATCGGCGCACCCGCCGCGATGGTCGAAGCATCTGGATTCATTTGAGAAATCAGCGGCCAGACGGCGGCTGCGGCGCCCACTGCAGCCACTGCCCCAGTGGCCACGAACAAGAAATCACGGCGCGTGTGTTCCGCCGAAGACGTTGTCGTCACGATCCCAACCCTTTCTTATCTGCAGCCGGCTTAGACACTCCCGGTCACGCCTTTACGTTGACCTGAGCAAAAAACCGACGCCCGCGATTCTCCCCACGGCGGCAGAGGCCTACTAGTCCTTGCCTAACAGGCAGAACACGCAGTCCAGAATCGTTCTATTGGCACCCTTGGTGCGGCAGTGCAAGCCTACGATCGGCGAAGCAAGATGCGATGCACCACAGAATCAACGCCTTTCCGCGCGGCGGATAATTCGGCACGTCGTGGCTATCGGAAACGGCCATCAGGCTTTTGGCGGGACAAGGGATCGCGATTCGCAGTCGATCGCGCTCCGCCGATTTTCCGGACACCTCGCGCGCGCCACGATTCGCGCGACGGTCAGGCAAAAACAGCAACAATTCATGATCGTGAATAATTCTGCGTCGTTTCAGCAACAAATCGCGCTCAAGTAGCGCGTTTGAAGACGTTCTAAATCCCTAATTCTGTTCTCATTCTTCGCCTGCGCTAAAGCGAAAGCATCCAAATTTTACCGGTAGAGCCGGCCTAACTGGGGCATCGCAGCGTCATGACAACATCCCACTTCATCGAATCGGCAACTCGGCTGCACACGCTTCGGGCTCTATGTCTTTGCGCCGTCAGCGGTCTCGCTTTGTCGATTCCGACAGGTACTGCCGACGCTCAGTCTGCCCTGCCGCCAGTGACGGTGGATGCGCCGCAGCAGCGTACGCGTCCGGCGACGGCCAGGCCGACCCAGCGCGCATCGACCAGCCGCGCCGCCCGTGCCAATCGCACGGCCCGTGCGCCGCAGGCGGCGCCGGTGGCACCAGCCAATCCCAACGCCGGTGAGCGCGCCGGCGGCCCCGTGATCGGCTTCGTCGCCAATCGCAGCGGCTCCGCCACCAAGACCGACACCCCGATCATGGAAACTCCGCAATCGATCTCGGTGATCACCTCTGACCAGATCAAGACCCAGGACGCACAGACCCTCACTCAGGCGCTGCGCTACACCGCGGGCGCCAATGGCGACGTCAATGGCGGTTCCGACACCCGCAATGGCGGCATCCAGATCCGCGGCTTCGACATGACTCAGCAGGGGCTGTATCTCGACGGCCTGCGGCTACCCAGCACGCCCTATATCCATTTCGACAGCCTCGATCCCTTTGGCGCGTCTCGTCTCGAAGTGCTGAAAGGGCCGTCCTCGGTGATGTATGGTGGCAGCGGGCCGGGCGGCATCCTCAACTATGTCAGCAAGCTGCCGACCGCCCGCCAGTTCGGCGAAATCTCGGTGTCAGGCGGCAGTTTCGACCGCTATCAGGGCGAGTTCGATTTTGGCGGCCCCGCCAACAAGGAAGGCACAGTGCTCTATCGCCTGACCGGTCTGGTCCGCGACGGCGGCACCCAGGTCGATGACGCCAGGGACAGCCGCGTCTTCATCGCGCCGGCCGTCACCTTCAAGCCGAACGAAGACACCACACTCACAGTGCTCGCGAATTATCAGAAGGAGAAGAACGGCTGGGGTCTGCAGTTCCTGCCGGCATCCGGCACGATCTATCCGAATGCGGGCCGTATCATCCCTATCAACCGCAACACCGGCGAACCTGGCTTCAACAGATACGACAACGAGATCGCTTCGGTTGGCTACCTGTTCGCGCATAACATCAACGACAACCTGACCTTCCGGCAGAACCTGCGCTACTCGTGGATGCACAACGAATCCGACAGCATCAATGCCGGCGGTTACCTCGACGAAGCCGCCGGGCTGCTCTACCGCTACGGCGGATCATCGGCCTCGACGATCAACTCCATCGCCGTCGACAACCAGATGGAGGGCCACTTCACCACCGGCATCCTGAGCCACACCACGCTGTTCGGCATCGACTATCGAAACACGACATCGACCGACGTCAACACGAGCTACAGCGCCGATCCCCTCAACGTCTTCAACCCCGTCTACACCAACACCTGGACCAAGGGCGCGCTCTACGAAGACTATCGTGTGAAGCAATCGCAGGTCGGCATCTATGCCCAGGACCAGATCAAGCTCGGTCGTCTTTCGGTCCAGCTCGGTGGCCGGCAGGATTTTGCCAAGACGACCTACGACAACTACATGGACGGTTCATCGACTTCCACCGACGCCTCGGCCTTCACCGGTCGTGCAGGCGTGATCTACAATTTCGACAGCGGCGTGGCGCCCTATTACAGCTACTCGGAATCTTTTCTGCCGGTGCTGAACATCGCCAATGGCAGCCTGCTGGCGCCGGAAACAGCGCATCAGCATGAGGTCGGCATCAAGTATCAGCCGGTCGGCGTCAATGCGATGATCACACTCGCCGCATTCGACCTGACGCGGCAGAATGTCGTTCGCTTCCTGCCTGTTAACCCGTTCACGGCGATCCAGACCGGCGAGGTCAATTCGCGCGGCATCGAAGTGGAGGCCACCGCCACCCTCGCCGCCGGCTTCAACGTCCGCGCTGCCTATTCCTACATCGACATCGAAGTGACCAAGGATCCGGTGAACGTTGGCAAGGCTCTGACCACCGTGCCGATGAATCGCTTGGGCATCTGGAGCGACTACACGATGCAAGGCGGCCTGTTCGAGGGCGTCCAGGTCGGCGGCGGCATTCGCTATATCGGCGATAGCTGGGCCGACGATGCCAACACAAGCAAGGTGCCGGGAGCCACCGTGGTCGACGCGCTGCTGGCCTATAATCAGAAGAACTACCGGCTCGCGCTCAACGTCACCAATATTGCGGACACCCGCTATGTTTCATCCTGCTACAGCCCCGTCTATGGCTGCTTCTACGGTGACTCGCGCAAGGTCGTCGCCAAGCTGACCTATCGCTGGTGAACATTAGAATCACCCTAAAACGCGACAATACGCCACCGCCGGTCTCTCGACCGGCAGTGGCGACACTTGGTAGTAAACGCGACGACAACAACACGGGCGGAACGCCATGAGATTGATCTTCGGGCGCCTGCATCGCTGGGCTGGACTCCTCACCGCCGCCTTCCTGTTCTTCTCGGGCGTCACCGGCGCGGTCATCTCGTGGGATCACGAGCTTGACGATCTCCTCAACAGCAAGCTGAAGGACGTCACCACCGCGGGCCCCGCCAAACCGTCGATCGAACTCGCGGGCCTGATCGAGCAGCGCGATCCCCGCGCGCGCGTGATCCACATGTACATGACGCCGGAAAAGAATGAGTCGCTCTCGTTCTTTGTTCTGCCGCGGATCGATCCCACGACAAGCAAGCGTTACACGCTCGATTACAATCAGATCTTCCTCGATCCCAACACCGGTGAGGAACTCGGCCGCCGCTATTGGGGCGCCGTCTGGCCCGTGACCCGCGAGAACTTCGTCTCGTTTCTCTACAAGCTGCACTACACGATGCACATCCCGGAATTCTGGGGCAGCGACCGCTGGGGCATGCGCATCCTTGGCGTCATCGCCATCATCTGGACCATCGATTGCTTCATCGGATTCTATCTGACACTGCCATCGCGCAAACGCGTCAAGGCGGGAGCCGCTCCCGCCGTCGCGCGCGAACTCGGCAAGGGGTTCTGGGCGCGCTGGAAGCCGGCCTGGATGATCAAGACCTCGGGCAGCGCCTACCGGATCAATTTCGACATCCACCGCGCCTTCAGCCTGTGGACCTGGGCCCTGCTCTTCATCATCGCCTTCACGGCGTTCTCGCTGAACCTCTATTTCGAGGTGTTCTCGCCGCTGATGAAGAAGTTCTCGGACTACACGCCGACGCCTTACGAGCAGCGTGAGTATCGTCACCTCGATAGTCCGATCGAACCCAAGATGACTTGGGCCCAGATCCTCGAGCGCGCCACCGCCGACGGCAAAGCGCGCGGCTGGATCACACCGATCGGTTCGCTGTTCTACGGCCCGGCACACGGCGTGTATCAGGTGTTCTTCTTCGAGCCTGGTGACGATCACGGCGCCGCAGGCGTCGGCCCGCCGTCGCTGTTTTACGACAGCGAAGACGGCCGTCCGCTCGGCGCCAAGCTGCCCTGGGTCGGCACTGCCGCGGACATCTTCGTGCAGATGCAGTTCCCGATGCATTCGGGACGAATCCTGGGTTTGCCCGGCCGCATCCTGATTTCGGCGATGGGTCTCGTGGTGGCGGTGCTCTCAGTCACCGGCGTCGTGATCTGGTGGCGCAAGCGCCGCGCCCGCGTGAAGGTACGCGAGACAACGGAAGCGCGTTCGAATACGCGACTCGCGCCGGCGGAGTAGAGCCGCCGGCCTTGTCCGACTGCATGTCAGGCGCTATCGCCTGACATGGGTCGCGTCGATCAAGATGCGGCCGGAGAAAGTCCGCCGTGCGCATCGCCCTCTACCAGCCTGACATTCCGCAGAACACCGGCACCATCCTGCGGCTCTGTGCCTGTCTCGATGTCGAAGCTCATATTATCGAACCGGCGGGCTTTCCGACCTCCGACCGCCATTTCCGCCGCGCCGGCATGGACTATCTCGATCAGGTATCGATCGTCCGGCACGATTCATGGCGGCATTTCGAGGACTGGCGGCGCGAGGCCGGTCATCGCCTAGCGCTGTTCACCACCAAGGGCGCCACGCCCTATCTCGAGCATCGCTATTCTGACGATGAGATTCTGCTGTTCGGCCGCGAGAGCGCCGGTGTGCCGGAGGATGTCGCGGCTGCTGCAGACAGCCGCGTTGTTATTCCCATGCGTGAGAGCCTGCGGTCGATCAATCTGGCGATGACGGTGGCCATGGCATTGGGAGAGGCCCTGCGGCAGACGCGCGGCTGACTACCGCCCGCTCGGGACACGCGTAGCGATGTAGTCCTTGCCCTTCGCCGTAAACGTCTCGCGAATGATGAAGCCGTCCGCCGGCGACATCGGGCCGATCGGCACTGGCCCCGTGGGCATGATCAGCGTGGCATTGCCGCCAACGAAGATCAGCAGGTGACGACGTTCTGCCAGCAGCTTCTCCGACCAGGCGATCAGGCCGGAATGGATCGGCTCCTTCTGCCATGCGAAAGGCGTGCCGGGATCGACCTGGCCATAGATGAAGCCGGTGGTCGGATAGACCGAAAACACGATCTTCGAATTTTCCGGCTTCCAGGATTCCGGCATCTCGTTGTCCTGGATCCAGACGCAATCGAAGGCGCGGCATTGCTGCGGCCGGCTGTCGTAGATCTTACAACCCTGCGCGATCGCGCAGTGCTTGCACCACTTGCCCGCCGGCTTGGCGAGGTCGTCGATGCGATAGACCTTGCAGCACATGGTGCAGGTCCCGCACGTACGTGTGGCGGCGGCAGAACTGCCGGATGTAACGAGCGACGGCTGCATGGTATCCAGATGCGACAATTTGGCGTGATGTCATCGACCTTTGGCGGCCCGCGCCGGACATCGCAATTGACATGTCGGTGATCGGCCGGGACATCCACGGCCCAGCCGTGCTAAGAGCCGCGGCTTACCCCATATGGAACCGAGACGTGGCCCGAGCCGGATCGGACATGCCGGTTTTAGAGAGCTGAAACAGTGAGTTATGCGGTCAAAGAAATCTTCCTGACGCTGCAGGGCGAAGGTGCCCATGCCGGCCGCGCGTCCGTCTTCTGCCGGTTCTCGGGCTGCAACCTCTGGACCGGCCGGGAGCAGGACCGCGCCGACGCCACCTGCCAGTTCTGCGACACCGACTTCGTCGGCATGGACGGCACTTTGGGCGGTCGTTACCCCACCGCCGACAAACTCGCCGACACCATCGCCGCGCAATGGGTGGGCCCTTCCGATAACCGCTATGTGGTGCTGACCGGCGGCGAGCCGCTGCTGCAGGTTGACGCCGAACTGATCGACGCATTGCATGCGCGCGACTTCGAGATCGGCGTCGAGACCAACGGCACGGTCGCGCCGCCTACGGGCATCGACTGGATCTGCGTGAGCCCGAAGGCCGGTGCGGAACTGGTGGTGCACAGCGGACACGAATTGAAGCTGGTCTATCCGCAACCACAGGCGATGCCGGAGAAATTCGAAGGCCTCACCTTCGAGCGTTTCTCGTTGCAGCCGATGGACGGCCCGGACGCCATCAGCAATACCGCTGACGCAGTGGACTACTGCCTGCGCCACCCGCAATGGCGACTGAGCGTGCAGACACACAAGACACTTGGGATCCGCTAAGGACCCGGACTTCTAAGGACGACGACTTCCTATGTGGGAACTGACCAAATCGTTTCGCTTCGAGGCAGCGCATGCGCTGTCCCACACCACGCTCGGCGAAGTGAGCCAGGAAATCCATGGCCACTCCTTCCGCGCCGAAGTCACCATCCGCGGCGTGCCGGATCCCGTGACCGGCATGGTGATGGATCTCGGCTTGCTCGACCGCAGCCTCGACGAGCTCCGCAAGACGCTCGACCACAAGTTTCTCAACAAGATCGAAGCGATCGGCATTCCGACGCTGGAAAATCTCTCGCGCTTCATCTGGGACCGCGTCGCCGACAAGGCTCCGGTCGTCCGCGTCGGCGTGTTTCGCGACAGCTGCAACGAGAGCTGCGTATATTTCGGGCCGAAGGGTTAGAGTCTTTATTGGAGTATGATCTCTCGACAAACGAATTCGTTTGTCGGCGAAAACCGGTATCCACTTTTCGGGATGATGCTCTAGTCTTTTCCCGTGATCATGCAGGTGGCGGTGGCATGGGCGCAAAGCCTGCCATCCTTGTCGGTCAGCGTACCCTCCGTCGCGGCCATCCTGCGTCCCATGTGAATAATACGGCCCTCGGCGCGGATCGGCCCTGATGCAGCCGTCATAGCGCGAATGTAGGTGACCTTGAGATCGAGCGTCGCGTAACCAGTGCCCGCAGGCAGCGAGGTCTGCACTGCCAATGCGATGGCGCCGTCCAGCATCGTGGCCGCGTAACCGCCATGCACCGTTCCGAGCGGATTGTAGTGATCCTCGTTCGGCGAGCCAACCAGCACAACCTTGCCCTGCTCTGCGGACTCGCCCTTGATGCCGAGTGTGCGGCCGATGCCGCGCGCAAATCCGCCTGCGGCGAAGGCCTGCTGCACAAGCTTCAGGCCGCTGCTCGCGTCACCAATCTCAGTTGTCATGTTTGCCTCCGCCGTCCCGTGAACATCCTTGTTACGGGACCGGGATGGCAGAGCTTGCCTTTCAAGTCAATATTGTTGACCTCAAGACTTGAACTTGGCTAGTCGCGCGCCGCCTCCGCCATCACCGCCGACCATGCGGCCTGGCTGCCCGCCCCCGCCTTCTTGAAGGCGCGGGCCATGATCTTGCGCTCATGACCGGATGCGATGCGCTCGACCGCGCGGCCGGCGGGCGTCAGTTCAAGAATCTTGAAACGATGCCGCGTCGGATCGCGCTTGACGGCCACATAGCCCTCATCGAGCAATTGCTTCATCGGGCGATGCAGCGCCTGTTTCGAAATCTGCAGGATCGCCAGCAGATCCGACATCGTGATGCCCTCGCCGCGCAGCACGGCATAGAGAATGCGATGGTGAACCCGAGACAGGCCGACCGTCGCCAGATATTCGTCAGCCGCACGCGTCATCCCGCGCCATCCGAAATACATCAGCGCCAGTGCATCATCGAGCGGATCGAGTTTCTTAAGGTCAATATCATTGACTTGAGAAACGGCGATGCTAGGTTTTCTGGGAGATGGGCTCATCGAAGGCTCACGACAGGGAGACGGGACTCATGTTGACGCGGCAGGACGCGATGGCATTCGCGCAGCAATGGGCTACAAACTGGAATCGGCTCGCGATCGATACGATCGTTAATCATTTTGCTCCCGAAGGTGAGATGCGCAGCCCGCTGGCAACGAAACTGGCGGGATCATCCACCATAAAGGGACGCGACGCCATTCGCACCTACTGGCACGCCGCCTATGGCGGGCTATCCGAGCCACATCTCACCTTGGAGAGCGCCGCCTGGGACGGCGCGTTACAGCGCCTGACGGTCTGGTGGAGCGCGCCGCTGCCCAGTGGACCGACCCGGGCGTGCGAGATGATGGATTTCGATGCCGATCACCAGATCGTCCGCAGCGAAGCCTATTATGGCGCCGGCAGCTAGGACGGCGGCGGGCGGCACGTCTCATGCGCCCGCGTGCGTTTCGATGATCGCCGTGCATTTCTCGCACTGGCGCCTATAGTGGACGGAGTCATCGAGAGCCCATCCCGTGCGCATCCTGCTGATCAATCCCAACACCACCGAGAGCGTCACCACGCTCGTAAAACGGCATGTCGAGGCCATAGCCGGCGATGCCGCGACCTTTGTGCCGGTGACTGGCCGATTCGGCGCCCGCTATATTTCAACGCGCGCCTCGGCGGCCATCGCAGGCCATGCGGCGCTCGACGCCTATGCTTCTCATGGCGCCGGCTGCGATGCGGTCTACCTCGCCTGTTTCGGCGACCCCGGCCTGCTGGCGCTGCGCGAAATTGCAGACGTTCCCGTGGTCGGCATGGCCGAAGCGTCCTGCATCGAGGCGTCCAGACGCGGGCGTTTCGCCATTGTGACGGGCGGCGCGCTCTGGGGGCCGATGCTCCGGGAATTCGTCGGGAGCATCGGCTTGGCCGACAAGCTCGCCAAGGTGCGCACCATCGCACCGACCGGCGGCGATATCGCGCGGAATCCCGATGCAGCACTGGCCGCGCTCGCCAGCGCTTGCACGGCCTGTGCCACGGACGACGGGGCCGAGGTCGTGATCCTTGGCGGCGCAGCACTCGCCGGCCTTGCGTCTCGCATCCAAGCTGACGTGCCGGTACCCGTCTTGTGTTCCGTCGAAACCGGCACGCGTGCCGTGATCGCCGCAGCAGCGAAAGGTCTCGACAGCAGCCCGCCGCCTGCGCTGGAGAGCGTCGGCCTCGGCGCGGAACTCGCAAAACTGCTTCAGCAAAAATAGCTGACAGAAACATCCCCGTGTTCGGCCTGTCATGACGCGGAGCTAGACTCAGTGCGCGTCAAACACATTTCGGGAGCCGACCATGGAATTGAAATCAGGCGATGTCGTCATGCTGAAGTCGGGCGGTTGCCCGCTGACCGTGGCCGACGTTGACGGCGACAACATCGAATGCATCTGGCTGGGCGAGGAAGGCGATCTGTTCCGCGAAACCCTTCCGCGTGCCGTGCTCGAACTCGCCCTCGTCATCCCGCATGACGACGAAGACGAGAGCGAAGAGGACGAAGCTGAAGAACACGACGACGAAGAAGAAGAGCACAAGAGCAAGGTGGCCTGATCAGGCCGTCCGCCGCCGGGCGCAAATGTCCGGCGGCGGCTTGTTGCTCATCTTTGCAGACCGAGTTTGAACGCGTCCGCCTCGATATTGCCTGCAGCACCGTCGGTCGCGAAGACCGCAACGGTTGCTTGCGCATGTTCGGGACAATGATAGACGGCAATGCCACTGCCCGGACCGCCGCCGGTATGCCCGACGACGCGTAAATTACTGGTTGTCGTTCCAGCCATAACGCCAAGGCCGTAAGCCGCGTGTTGCCACGGACGTCCTGTACCGGGATCACCCACTGCGATTCCGTGGCACATCTCGTCGCGCAGCCCCACAGGCAGCAAGTCCGTCGTCATCAAGCGGTGCAACAGCATTGCGGCATCGCGCAATGTCCCGACCGCCAGCCCGTGATAGACCCAGCGCGGATCGTAAGACTGCGCATTGCCCATCCGGACATCGGCGAGATCGCTGCGTTGATTGGCGATGCGCGGCCCGACCACACCGAGCGATTCGAACAATCGCCGTTGCATCAGCGCATCGAGGGTCAACCCGCTCACTTGTTCGAGATGCTGCCTGACCAGCAAATAGCCGACATTCGAATAGGCAAAATGGCCCGGCTCAATTTCGGCATGCAGAGCAGAAACTGAATGCAGCAGCCGGTCCACCGGCCACGCGTCTTCATTGGCAGCGACAGCCGCATGGTAGGCGGGAAGTGAACCGTAGTCCGCCAGACCGGCGCGATGCTGCAACAACTGGCGGAGCGCAAAGGACTCGCCCGGCAACGCATCATCCAGAGCCAACTGTCCATCACGCACCATGGTCAGTGCCGCGGCGGCAATCAGCGTCTTGGTGAAACTCCACCACGGCACAACGACGTCGGCATCATCGCTGATATCGGCAGAACCGGGGCGAATGACGTGCTTCATGGTACCGTCGAGACTTAGAGCTGATGGTCGTGCTTGAATCGCGCAATCGTCTGGTCGGCGATAACAGTCAACACATCGACCTCCATCGGAAAGTCCAGCGCCAGCCAGGCATCTTCCGCCAGCGCCAGCACATGGCCGAGCGCCGGGCCCTTGGCGATGCCGCGCGCCATGAAGTCGGCAGCCCTGAGCGGAAACACCGGCGGAGTCCACCGCTCCGGCAAGGTTACGAGCGCCTTCCAGACCTCGCTGTCGGCTTCGCGGCCGGCGCGGGCCCAGGCGAGCATCATGCGGTTGCGATAACGGGTTTCGCCCAAGCGATAGAGCCGCCGCCGGGCATGGGATTCATCCATGCCCTTCAGCCGCCACCAGCGATGGCCCATCGAATCCAAGGCCTTTGTTTCGTCATTGGACAGCCGCAGCTTTTGCGCAAGCCGCCGCGCATCCTCGGTGACGGCCACACCAAGCGCGCCAAGCCGCAGAACCGCATTAGGTTTCTGCCCCAGAGCCTGCTCGATGGCGATCATTGCGGCGAACGGTCCCTTGTAGGTGACGCCGCCCGCGATCCGTAGCATCAGGCCGGCATCGACCATCGCATCCACCGCCGCGAAGGCCCCATCGGCCACCAGCAGCTTCAGCAACTCCATCCTGATACGCTCGGCCGATATTCCCGCCAGTCCATCGCGGCCGCGAATGCTGGCGAGATAACCTTCGCGATCCGGTACCCCGGCGCCATAGGCGGCATGAATGCGGAAGAACCTGAGAATACGCAGATAGTCTTCGGCGATGCGCCTATCGGGATCGCCGATGAAGCGCACCCGCCGGGCATCGAGATCAGACAGGCCGCCGACATGATCATGCACCACGCCGTCGATGGATGCGGAAAGACCGTTCATCGTGAAATCACGTCGTTCGGCATCGTGCTTCCAGTCGCGCCCGAACGCCACCTTGGCCCTGCGGCCAAAGGTCTCGACGTCTTCGCGCAATGTCGTTACCTCGAACGGCGCACCATCGACGACTAGCGTCACTGTGCCATGCTCGATGCCGGTCGGCACGCTCTTGATATGGGCAGCCTTGGCGCGGCGGATCACTTCATCGGGCATGGCCGTCGTGGCTATATCGATTTCGCCCACTGGCAATTTCATCAGAGCGTTGCGCACAGCGCCGCCGACCGCGCGGGCTTCCTCGCCATTGCCGTTGAGCAGCGCCAGCACCTGCCCGGACGGTCCTGACGTGAGCCACGGCGCGTCGTGCAGTTTGCGCACGCTCATTTTTCGACCCCGGGAACGAGCCTGCCGTTTTCGATATGCGCCGGGACATAGGTCGATCCCGGCGGCGCGCCGGAAAACTGCGCCAGCAGCACGAGGCTGACAATCACCAGCACGGCGGCAGCGATGGCGAGCCTGATCATCACCGGCATCGGCCATGACGATTTCAGTGTCACGCCATTCTTGGTCGCGATGAGGAAAATGGCATAAAGCGCGAACGGGATGAGGAAAATGCCGACTTCGGTCAGAACCGGACGGATCATGTGAGCACGATCCGTTCATACAGCACGCGCAGGATGCCTGCGGTAGCGCCCCAAATATAACGTTCGGCGAACGGCATCGCGTAGTAGGACCGCTCCATGCCGCGGAATTCCTTGCTATGCAGCTGATGATTGGCGGGATCCATCAGAAACGCCAGCGGCACTTCGAACGCGCTTTCGACTTCGTTCTCGTTGATCGTGAGACTGAAGCCTGGCTTCACCCGCGCCAGTGTCGGCAGGATTCGAAAGCCGAAGCCGGTCGCATAGAGATCGAGATAGCCTATCGGCTCGACGAAGGAGCGATCGAGACCGATTTCCTCCTCGGCCTCGCGCAGAGCGGCGTCCAGCGGCGAGGCATCGGTCGGATCGATCTTGCCACCGGGAAACGAGATCTGTCCGGCATGATCGTTGAGATGCGCGGAGCGCTGGGTAAGCAGCACGGTTGGTTGTTCGTGTTCGACGATGCCGATCAGGACCGCGGCCGGACGGATCGGCCGCTCCTGCGCCACGATCTGGATCATGCGGTCGTTGCCGGCATCGCCGGTGACGGGAATGATGCTGGCGTCGGTGAGCCCCTCGGGCACATCGAAATTCAGGCGTGCCTTCGCCCGCTTGAAAAACTCAACTGAACCGATATCCGCGGCATCCGCGTCGGTCTTCAGCATCGGCTCATTCGCCCGGCTCACTTCAATCGGCTCACTTATGTAGCTTCCCTGACCTGCTCCGCATCGACCATGGCAAAAAACGCGCCCGCGGAGGCGATGCCGAACATCGCGATACCATCGACCATCCGCTCCTCGCCCATGTCAACCAGATCGTAATAGATCGCCCGCGTCACCTTGGCCCACAGGTCACTGCGGACATGCAGATAGGGCGTCAGCCCGCCGTCTTCAGCCATCTCGAATCGCAGCCGGTGTATGCTGTCACACTCCACCCAATCGTCCACATTGGTGCGAAACTTCAACACCGTGCCACGCGTGTCCTGCTCCTTGAGCATCTCGACGGCGAGAAATGGGGCATCGTCCACGGTGATGCCGACCTTCTCCACGGGGGTCACGAGAAAGTGCTTGCCATCCTCGCGCTTCAAAATGGTCGAGAACAGCCGCACCAATGCCGGCCGGCCTATCGGCGTGCCCAAATAGAACCACGTACCATCGCTGGCGATTCGCATGTCGAGATCGCCGCAGAATGGCGGATTCCACAGATGCACCGGCGGCAGGCCCTTGCCGGCTTTACCGTTGGCCGCCGCATCCTTCGCCGCAGTGGTCAGGCCATCCAGCCCCTGATTTGCGATCTGCCCTTGCTTCGCCATTGTTTGCCCTGACTTTACCACTGCCATTTGGCACGTTTGGTGCAAGTCTTGAACCTCAAGTCTTGAAACGTGCGATGTCACATTCAAACTCGCCACAACGTGATGCAGTTCATAGCCGCATCCCGATATTGTGGGGATAGTTTAATTCAACAAATACATGGCCTTCGCTTAAGTTTAGCATCAGGTCCATGGAATACTAAGATGGCGTGACGACAAATGCGGCGGCGTACTTCAGGCGCCGTTCACCCGAAGGAGCAATGGATGGCTGGCGCTGACAGTGTCGAGAAACTCGAAGACGTGATTGTCCGCTCCGCGGAACAGGTGGCTGGCCAGATGCGCGCCGCCAAGGAAGCGATCTCCACTGTCATCTTCGGCCAGGAACGCGTCGTCGAAAACACGCTGGTGACCATCCTGTCCGGCGGCCATGCGTTGCTGATAGGTGTTCCGGGCCTAGCCAAAACCAAGCTGGTGGAAACGCTGGGCGTCACGCTCGGCCTCGATGCCAAGCGCATCCAGTTCACCCCCGACCTGATGCCTTCAGACATTCTCGGCGCCGAAGTGCTGGACGAGAGCGTCGCAGGCAAGCGGTCGTTCCGCTTCATCTCGGGACCTGTGTTCGCGCAGCTTCTGATGGCCGACGAAATCAACCGCGCCTCGCCGCGCACGCAGTCCGCCTTGCTGCAGGCGATGCAGGAACAGCACATTACGGTGGCCGGCGCACGGCACGATCTGCCGAAGCCGTTCCATGTGCTGGCCACGCAGAATCCGCTGGAACAGGAAGGCACCTATCCGCTGCCGGAAGCGCAGCTCGATCGCTTCCTGATGGAGATCGACGTCGATTATCCGGATCGCGACGCCGAACGCCGCATCCTGTTCGAAACCACCGGCGCCGAAGAAACCATCGCCAAGGCTGCCGTGACCGCTGAAACGCTGATTACCGCGCAGCGCCTAATCCGCCGTCTGCCGGTCGGCGACAGCGTGGTCGAAGCGATTCTTACATTGGTGCGCTCGGCACGTCCGGGACCGGACGCAGGCGATGCCAGCAAGCTGATCGCCTGGGGCCCAGGTCCTCGCGCGTCACAGTCGCTGATGCTGGCAGTGCGTGCCCGTGCATTGCTCGATGGCCGTCTCGCGCCGTCGATCGACGACGTGCTCTATCTCGCCGAACCGATCCTGAAGCATCGTATGGCGCTGACCTTCTCGGCGCGTGCCGAAGGTCGCACAGTCCCCGACGTCATCCGTCAGCTCAAGACGCGGATCGGTTAATGGCCGCAGCGCCGGATCACGCCACGCAGGAGATCATCGCAGTCCGCCGCGCCGATGGTGAAAGCCGTTCGCTTGCTGCGTCATTGCCACGTCTGGTGCTGGAGGCCCGGCGCATTGCTGCGACCGTCATCCATGGCCTGCATGGCCGGCGCCGCGCCGGCCATGGCGAAAGTTTCTGGCAATATCGTCGCTTCGTCTCCGGCGAACCGTCGCAGAATGTCGACTGGCGCCGTTCGGCGCGCGATGATCATTTGTATGTCCGCGAGCAGGAATGGGAAGCCGCGCACACAGTTTGGCTGTGGCCGGACCGGTCGCTGTCGATGGCTTTTGCCTCCAAGGGCGCGCGCGACAGCAAGCTCGAACGCGCGCTGATCGTCACCTTCGCACTGGCTGAATTGCTGGTGGCCGGCGGTGAGCGCGTCGGCGTGCCCGGTCTGATGAATCCAACCTCGAGCCGCAGCGTCATCGACAAGATGGCGCAGGCGATGCTGCACGACACGACGAACCGCGCCAGCCTGCCACCTTCGTTTGTGCCCTCAGCACTGGCCGAGATCGTGGTACTCGGCGACTTCTGGTCGCCGATGCCGGAGATCAAGGAGATGCTGGCCGGTCTGTCGTCATCCGGCGCGCATGGCGCACTGGTGCAGGTCGTCGATCCCGCCGAGGAGAGTTTCCCTTATTCCGGCCGCGTCGAATTCGTCGAGCCCGAAAGCGGCAATGTCATCACCGCCGGCCGTGCACAGACCTGGGCCGAAGACTACGTCGCCCGCGTCGCCGCGCATCGCGAGGAAATCCGCGCCGAAACCGCCAAGCTCGGCTGGCTGTTCTCGACACACACCACCAGCCGCTCGGCGGCTGAGCTGCTGCTGTTCCTGCATGGCGGCATGATGGTCAACAAATCTGCCGGCGGCGGCAGCATGGTCAAGGCAGGACGTTCAGCATGATCGGTGGCTTTCCGCTCGCCTTCGCCCAACCGCTGCTGCTGCTCGGCCTGATCAGCCTTCCGGTGCTATGGTGGTTGCTGCGCGTGATGCCACCGCGCCCGCAGCGCATCGCGTTTCCGCCGACACGTCTGCTGTTCGATATCACGCCGAAGGAAGAAACCCCGTCACGCTCGCCATGGTGGCTGACGCTGCTGCGCCTGCTGGCTGCAGCGCTGATCATCTTTGCCGCGGCCGGCCCGATCTGGAATCCGCAGACCGGAGCTGCCGGCAGCAACGCCCCGCTGACGATTTTGCTGGACGATGGCTGGAGCGCCGCGGCGAGCTGGGACGCTCGCGTCAAGGCGGCGGATGAGCTGATTGCCAATGCCGATAGCAATCGCCGCGGCGTGGCCCTTGTTCCGCTGTCGGAACCGAACCGCGACATCACAATGCTACCCGGCGGCACCGCACGCGTCGCGCTGCGCCAGCTCTCGCCGAAGCCCTATGCCATCGACCGCGTCGATACGCTGCCGGCGCTGGAGCGCTTCCTGAAGGCCACCGGCGACAGCGAAATCGTCTGGCTCTCCGACGGCGTCGACACCGGCCGTGGCGCTGATTTCACGCAAGGCCTTGCGAAGACCATCGGCGACCGCACACTGACCATCTATGACGGCGGAGCCACGCCGGCCCATGCGCTGGTCGCAGCGGAAAATGCCGCGGCGAAAATGACCGTGAAGGTGCTGCGCGCCAATAGCGGCGGCCCGGATGGCGGCGTGGTACGCGGCCTCGACCAGAAGGGATCTCCGGTTGGCGAAGCCAAGTTCCTGTTCACACCGAACGACCGCGAGACCGAAGCCTCGTTCGATCTGCCCGTGGAACTACGCAACGACATCGCGCGGCTTGAAATCACCGGCGAACGCTCCGCCGGCGCCGTGCAACTGCTCGACAAGCGCT
The DNA here is from genome assembly GCF_052076045.1 of Tardiphaga sp. 20_F10_N6_6. Lineage (NCBI taxonomy): Bacteria > Pseudomonadati > Pseudomonadota > Alphaproteobacteria > Hyphomicrobiales > Nitrobacteraceae > Tardiphaga > Tardiphaga sp. 20_F10_N6_6. The sequence continues at coordinate 5,053,556 of NZ_CP197239.1, read as the reverse complement.
GGCGCCGTCGCGCCATCGGCATCGTCTCGGGCGCGACCAACGATACCGCGCAGCCGCTGCTAGCCTCGACCTTCTATCTCACCCGCGCATTGGCGCCATTTGCCGACGTCCGCCTCGGCGATCGCGGCGCGCCGCAGCAGGCGATCACGCAGTTCCTCGATCAGAAACTGCCGATGATCGTGCTGGCCGATGTTGGGACGCTGTCACCGGAAATCCGCGAGCGTCTGAATGCTTGGATCGATGCGGGCGGCGTGCTGGTGCGCTTTGCCGGCCCGCGCCTCGCGCAGGGCGACGACGATCTCGTCCCGGTGAAACTGCGCCGCGGCGACCGCAGCCTCGGTGGCAGCCTGACCTGGGAGAAGCCGCAACATCTGGCGTCCTTCGCCGCCGATGGCCCGTTCGCCGGTCTCCCTGTCCCGAAAGACATCACAGTGAATCGTCAGGTGCTCGCCGAGCCGAACGCTGCGCTGGCCTCGAAGAGCTGGGCGTCGCTGGTCGATGGCACGCCGCTGGTCACCGGCGAACGCCGCGGCAAGGGTCTCGTCACCCTGTTCCATGTCAGCGCCGATATGCGCTGGTCCGATCTGCCATTGTCTGGCACCTTCGTCGAAATGCTGCGCAGGGTCGTCGATATCTCCGGTTATACGTCCACGCCCGGCGCAGGTGTCGCCGGCGAGACTGGCGCGGAAACGGTTGCGCCGCTGCGCACGCTCGATGGTTTCGGTGCTTTCACCCCGCCGCCATCGACGGCCAAGCCGCTCGCCGCTGACTATCGCGACCGCGCCACGCTCGATCACCCGCCGGGCTTCTATGGCCCTGCCGATGGCCCGCTCGCGGTGAATGCACTGGCATCGGCCGATCGCATCGAGCCTATCGATTTCTCAGGCCTGAAGGCCAACCGCGCCAGCTACACCAATGCCGAACCTCGCGACCTTCGCGGCATCCTGCTCTCCACGGCGCTGGCGCTGTTTTTGGTGGACGCGATCATCATCGCGCTGCTCGGCGGTGCCATCGCGGCGATGTTCCGCCGCCGTGCCGTCTCGGCGGCCCTCGCCGTGGCATTCGCGCTCGGCACCGTCATGGGATCGCCGGTGCCATCGCGGGCCGATCCAGCCAGTGACGATTTCGCCGTCAAGGCCGTGTCGCAGACACGTCTCGCCTACGTCGTCACTGGGAATGCCGACGTCGACTCGATCGTGAAATCGGGCATGACCGGACTGACGCTGTTTCTCGCGCAGCGTACCGCGCTGGAAGCCGGTGAGCCGGTCGGCGTCGATCCTTCTCGCGACGAACTGTCATTCTTCCCGCTGATCTACTGGCCGATCATTCCCGGCGCGGCCAAGCCGCCGCAGGAAGCCATCAACCGCATCGACGCCTATATGAAGCAAGGCGGCACGGTGCTGTTCGACACCCGCGACGCGGTCGAAGCCCCGCCCGGACCGAACGGCGAGTCGCAGACGCCCGGCATGCTGACGCTACGCAATATCCTGTCCTCGCTCGATGTGCCCGAGCTCGAGCCGGTGCCGCGCGAACATGTGCTGACCAAGACCTTCTATCTGCTGCGCGACTTCCCCGGCCGCTTCAATTCCGGACCGACCTGGGTCGAGACCCTGCCGCGCGACGATGGCGATGACGCAGCCTCGCGTCCGGCCCGCGGCGGTGACGGCGTGTCGCCGATCATCATCACCTCGAACGATCTTGCCGGCGCCTGGGCGATGCGGCCCGATGGCCAACCGATGCTGCCGCTGACGCCCGGCGAACCGCGGCAGCGCGAATTCGCGTTCCGCGCCGGCGTCAACATCGTGATGTACACGCTGACCGGCAATTACAAGGCCGATCAGGTCCACGCGCCCGCGCTCATCGAACGTCTCGGACAATAGGAGCGCGACATGCAGTACGGCATCGCGTTTACGCCCCTCGTCCCGACCATCGCGCTGTGGATCGGCCTCGCCGCCGTCGTGGTGATATCGGCGCTGCTATTGCTCGGCCGCGCCCGCGGCGCCGCCGTGCGTGTCGCCGCATTGGCGCTGATCCTGCTGGCGCTGGCCAATCCATCGTTTACGCGCGAGGAGCGTGAACCGCTCACATCGGTCGCCGCCGTCGTCATCGACAAGAGCCCGAGCCAGAATTTCGGCGAGCGCACGAAGGAGACCGAAGAGGCGCAGAAGCAACTGGTCGATCGCCTCAAGCAGGTCAAAGGCCTCGAAGTCCGTGTCGTCGAAGCCGGACAGGCTGACGGTGAGACCGACGGCACCAAATTGTTCGGCGCTCTCTCATCGGCGCTCTCCGACGTCCCAACCGACCGCGTTGCAGGTGCCTTTATGATCACCGACGGCCGTGTCCATGACATCCCGGCCAATGTCGCGGGTCTCGGCTTCAATGCGCCGGTCCATGCGCTGATCACCGGCCGCAAGGACGAACGCGATCGCCGCATCGCCATCACTGCCGCTCCCAGGTTTGGCATTGTCGGCCAGTCGCAACGCGTCACGTTTCGCCTTGACGACCAGGGCGTCACCGGCGAGCGCGCCCGTGTCGCCATCCGCCGCGACGGCGATACGCTGAGCGAGCGCACGGTGCTGTCCGGCCAGACTGTGTCAGTCGATATCGACATCAAGCATGCCGGCCCGAACATCGTCGAGATCGAAGCCTCACCGCTCGATAATGAACTGACGCTGGTCAACAACCGCGCAGTGGTCGCCATCGATGGCGTCCGCGACAAACTTCGCGTGCTACTGGTGTCTGGCGAACCGCATTCCGGCGAGCGCACCTGGCGCAACCTGCTGAAGTCCGACGCCTCGATCGACCTTGTCCACTTCACGATTCTGCGCCCGCCAGAGAAGCAGGACGGCACGCCGATCAACGAGCTATCGCTGATCGCCTTCCCGACCCGCGAATTATTCCAGCAGAAGATTCACGAATTCCAGCTGATCATCTTCGATCGCTATGCCCGCCAGGGCGTGCTGCCAATCGCCTATTTCGACAATATCGCGCGCTATGTCCGCGCCGGCGGCGCAGTGCTGGTCTCGGCCGGCCCCGATTACGCGTCGAACACCTCGATTTGGCGCACGCCGCTAGATTCGGTGCTGCCTGCTGAGCCCGTGGGTGTCAGCGAGAAGCCGTTCTATGCGCATCTCAGCGATATCGGCAAACGTCACCCGGTGACGCGCGGGCTCGAAGGCTCCAATTCCGAGCCGCCGAAATGGAGCCGCTTCTTCCGCACCGTCGAGACGCGAAACACCACCACGCCGCCTGTGATGACTGGCGCCGACGGCCAGCCGCTGCTGCTGCTGTCACGCTCCGGCGAAGGCCGCGTCGCGCTGCTGCTGTCGGATCACATCTGGCTGTGGGCGCGCGGCTATGAAGGTGGCGGCCCGCATCTCGATCTGCTTCGTCGCACGTCGCACTGGCTGATGAAGCAGCCGGATCTCGACGAGGAAGCACTCAAGCTGCAGAGTCAGGGCAAGGATCTCGTTGTGCTGCGCCAGACCATGGGCGACGCCGTGCAGCCCGTGACGGTGACCTCGCCATCAGGCAAGACCCGCGAACTGACGCTCAGTGCCGGCGAGCCCGGACTGTGGCGTGCAACCACGCCAGCCGATGAACTCGGCCTGTGGCAGGCCACCGACGGCACACTGAAGGCGCTGATCAATGTCGGCCCGATCAACCCGAAGGAATTCTCCGAGGTCACCTCGACCACCGAGATGCTGAAGCCGCTGGCGCAGGCCAGTGGTGGCGACGCCCGACGGATCAATGAAGGCTCGGGCATCGAGCTGCCGCGCATCGTGCCGGTGCGCTCCTCGACCGTATTCCGCGGCGACGGCTGGATGGGCGTGCATATGCGCGATGCCAGCGTGGTCCGCGGCGTTGGCGTGCTGCCGATGTTTGCCGGCCTGATCGGGCTGCTGCTGCTGCTCGGCGCGTTTGCCGCGACGTGGCTCCGGGAGAGCCGATAGTACGAACCAATGGCGGCCGGGTCATTGCGCCGCGAGGTTCATCTCCCGCGTGAGACGCCCCCATTTGGCGCTTTCTGAGCGGATATAGGCCGCGAAGGCTTCCGGCGTCATTGGTGCCGGCTGTGCACCGATCGTCCGCAGCTTCTCGATCACGTCCGGGTCTCCCAGAGCCTTGACGAAGGCGGCATTCAAGCGCGTCACGATGTCACCAGGTGTCGCGGCGGGAGCCACGAGGCCGAACCAGCCCGTCGATTCAAACCCGGCAACACCTTGCTCATCGAGTGTGGGCACTTCGGGAAGGAACGGCACGCGCTTGGCACTGGTGACGCCAAGTGGTTTCAGTCGCCCGGCACGGATCAATTCCAGCGAACTGGGGATGTCCAACACCGCAAGCGGGATATGCCCGGCAAGGACATCGGTCACCGCAGGCCCTGTGCCCCGATAGGGAACGAGCGTCAGTTTGACATTCGTTGTTTGGAGAAACAGCGCAGCCGTCATGTGCATCACGGTGCCGTTGCCGCCATATCCCACCGATAGTTGCCCGGGCTTTGCAGCAGCAGTCGCAAGCGCCTCTTTCAGTGTGGCAAATGGGGCGTCAGGCGCTGCGACCAGCACAAACGGGATATCGGCGAGCAGCGTAATCGGCGCCAGATCCTTGATCGGATCGAAAGACGTCGCCGGGCTGATATGAGGGTTGATGGTCAATGCGCCTGCCGGCGCCACGCCTAAGGTGTAGCCGTCAGGCTTCGCCTGCGCCACCGCCTGCATACCGATATTGCCGCCCGCGCCGCCACGATTTTCGATGATGAAGCCCTGCTTCAGGTCTGCAGCGATCACCGGCTCAAGCGCACGAATAAAGATGTCGGCGCTGCCGCCTGGCGGAAAGGTGACGATAACTTTGATGAGTTGGTCAGGATAGGCGGCCCACACAGGCGTCGTCGTACCGACCACGATCGAGCTGGCCGCGCCCGCAAGCAACATCCTGCGGGTCGGAGCGAATACGGTCATGCGATAGCTCCCGAAACAGTATGCGAAGCCGGGCTTTTGTGTGTGGCTCTGCCGGTAATGAGATGAATCAACGCGTCGGTATCCTGCGGAGGAAGACGGCCACGCCAGGCAATATGCTGATCTGGCCGCACCAGCAGCAATGCTTCAGCGGGTTGCCCTGCATCGACCTCCGCGATCGACAGATCAATCAGCGTTAGAGGAACTCCGTTGCGGCGCGCGGACTCTCTCAGCGCAGTCACGTCGCAAGTCGGATCGTAGCGCAACAGCGTATAGCCGGGCCCCATCGCGTCAAAGATCGAACGGCCATCGCTCAGCCAGACATGCGGCATCCTGGCGCCCGGCACCGTCGAGGGTTCAAAATCGCCCATCGTATAGGCCGGAGGTGCCTCGCCATCATAGGCGATGACCGGTGACTGATCGTAGAAGTAGCCGAAATTGAGCCCCGCGCAGCAGTATTGCTTCACGTTGAGATCATAGGCGGCGCGGCCGATCGCGGCACGTGCCGCCGCACCCGCTTCGCTGTCTTCCTCGATCACCGCAGGCACGGCACCGCGCTGGCTGATGCTGGCCAGCGCATGCTCCATCGCAAACCGCGACACCTGATCGGTGATCGGCTGACGTTCGGCCGCATAGGCATCGAGCAGACCGGCATCCGCCCAGCCGTTGAGATGCGCTGCAAGCATCCAGCACAGCGAAACCGCATCCGCGATGCCGGCGTTCATTCCATAGCCGGCGTAAGGCATCCACAGATGCGCGGCATCCCCGCAAATGAAGACGCGACGGTCGCGGAAGCGATCGGCGACAAGACGGCGCCCGACCCAGTCTTCCTTGCTGACGACCTTGTAATTGAAATCAGGCCCGACGCCCAGAATTGTACGGATGGACCAGTCGCGATCGACCGAGTCGAATTCCGGCTCGTCCGGCTTGAGGTGATTGTGGATCAGCCACCGGTCATGCCCGTCGATGGCAACGACAGTGCCGGTACGGCGCGGGTTGAGCGCCAGCACCATCCAGGCTGGTGTGTGGGGCTGCATCAGGGTCTTCAGATCCGGCGCATCGATGAGGGTCGACTGGACCCGCTGGATCACGGGCGTGCCGACGAAAGAGGCGCCGATCAGCTTGCGTGTCAATGAGCGGCCGCCGTCGCATCCAATGAGGAAACGGGCACGGATGGTGAAGGATCGGTCCTCATCGAGCCCACGGGCCTTGACCGAGACGCCCGATATGTCCTGATCGAAATGCACCATCTCGGTGCGGGACAAAATCGTGATCCTGGGATTGGCGGCCGCGTTCGCAAACAGAACAGGCTCCAGATAGATCTGGTTGATGCGGTGCGGCGGCTCGGGTGTCGGCCACCACGTGTCAGGTCCATCCGTTGCGGTGTAGCGCGTGGTGCGCGACGGGATGACGATCCGGCTGAGTTCGATGCCCGTTGCGGTGGTGCGATACGAGCAATCGTTGGGAAAGTCGGGCGGCAGACCGGCGTCGCGGATTTGGGTCACGATGCCAAGCCGGCGAAAAACCTCCATCGATCGCGCCGAAACATGGTTGCATTTGACATTGGGCGGCTCGCCGGCGTGCCGCGTCTCGAGCACGATCACGTCTATCCCTCTGGATGCAAGGTCTAGAGCAGCGGTAAGGCCCACGGGGCCCGCGCCGACAATAACGACGGATGTCTCATAGTCTTGCATGGCAGGTTCCCTCGACCGCGTCTGCGCGCGTTACGTTGAAGCTAGCCGCAACTCTTGATAAGAGAAGTCGCTTTTCTAGTATTAATTGATAAGATTACCTCATGAATATCACCCTTCGCCAACTGGAAGCACTCGTCGCGGTCAGTCGCACAGGCTCGATGACGCGCGCAGCTCAAGAACTTCACATCACCCAGGCTGCGGTCAGCCTGCTGCTCCGCCAGCTTGAATTGCAGTTGGGCCTGCCAATGTTCGACCGCACGACACGCTCGTGTATACCGACCGCAGCCGGACGCGACGCAGTCCGAGCCGCAGAGCGTATGTTGGGCGACGCGCTCAGCCTCACGCGTCAGATGCGCAGCCTGTCGGAAGCACGGAGCGGTACAGTCGTCTTCGTCGCATCGGCCGGTGCAGCCTCCGCGCTCATGCCGGCAGTGCTCGCGACATTCCGCACCGCTTATCCCGACGTTGATGTCATCATGCGCGATGTCGCATCCGATCAGCTTGTAAGCGCGCTGCTCGCGTCGGACGCCGAATTCGCCATCGGCAGCGTGGATGGCCCGGTGCCCGAGGTGACGCTGACGCCTCTGGTGAGAGGGCGTCTCAGCGCCATCGGCTGGCCGGGTTGCCCGATCGCAGCGATGCAAACGCTATCGTGGGATGAACTCGCGACACTGCCGACCATCGCGATGCGCCGCGACACGCTGATCCGAGCACAGATCGACCGACGGCTGGGGCGCGATGGTAAGGTGCTCATCCCGACCCACGAAGTGTCGCTCATCAACACGGCGCTTTCGATGACGGCGAAGGGCATCGGCTATGCGATCTTGCCCTCCTATATGATGCCGACCGAGCAGTACCCAGGTCTGATCGCTTTCCAGCTCGTGCGCCCGGCGATCACGCGGCAACTGTCCTGGATTCAGCAGACCGGCCGCAGCCTGTCGCCGGCAGCGCTGCAATTTCAGAAGATGACGGCGCGTGTGCTGGCCAGCGCGCATGCGACAGCCATTGCAAGGCGCGCGACGGTGTAACGCGCAATTTCGGTCCCTCTCATCATCAGCGTGGATTGGCCAACATCCATCGACGCGAAGCGTTGCCGTAATCCCACAGCCTGCGCGGTTTCTATGTCCGGCGATGACTGGCCGTTGACACCCGGCCGCCTGTCGCGCGATGTTACATTATAACATCGGTACTGGCAGACCTCTCCGCCAGCCGATGCGGGGCGGCTTGTCGGCATGAAGTGGTTTCGCACGAATATCAGACATGGGGCAAAGCTGGCGCTGTTCGCGCTGGCCGTGCAGCTCATTCTGTCGTTCGGCCACGTTCACGGCGGGACGGTCCATGCAGCCCCTCTCGACACCGCCATCGCCTTCTCTGCCGGCGAAGCTGCGCAGACACCGGCCGCTCCCGATCCTGACCACCATCACCGCGCCGCCGATCCCTGCGCCATCTGCGCCGTCATGGGGATGGCCGGTACAGCGCTGTTCGCCGCGCCGCCGGTCCTGTTGTTGCCGCAGGCTACCGTCCTGCTGCAGCGGATCACCGAGGCTGAGTTCGACCATCTCGACGCCATCAGCGGCGCATCGCAGCCGCGCGGCCCTCCTGTTTCCTGACACGACCTTTGACGATCGCTGCCGCGAATTCCTCGCGAACGGCGTAACCGAAGTCAGATTCGCATCACCGCGAGTCCCGGCGCAAGCGCCCGAGCGCGCGGCCGGTGAAGTCAGGACAAACCTATGTCGATTCAATTCAAGCGCGCCCTCCTGCTCGGCACATCTGCCGTGGTGGGACTGAGCTGCCTCCCGCAATCCGCGCTGGCGCAGACGCAGCTTCCCGCCGTGGAAGTCACCGCGCCAAGCCCGATCGTGCGCCGCAAGCCGGTGCCGTCACGCACCGCGCATACTCATGTCACGCGCCCCGCGCCGAACCGCAATGCCGCGCCGGTGCCCGTCGAGGCAGAGCCGGCCGTGCAGGCGCAGCAGGGCGAACTCCCGATCGTTACCGATCAGTTCGCCACCGTCACCGTGGTGCCGAATGACGAGATCCGCCGTTCCGGTGCCTCGACGCTCGGCGACCTGCTCGCCAACAAGCCTGGCATAACCGGCTCCGGCTACGCACCGGGCGCATCAAGCCGGCCGATCATCAGGGGTCTCGACGTCAATCGTGTCGGCATCGTCGAAAACGGCATTGGCAGCAACGGCGCATCCGACCTCGGCGAAGATCATTTCGTGCCGGTGGATCCGTTCGCCGCCAATCAGGTCGAAGTGATCCGCGGCCCGGCGACGCTGCGTTATGGCTCGCAGTCGATCGGCGGCGTGGTCAGCTCATCCAACAATCGCATTCCAGACGCGCTGCCGAACTGCGCCGTGGCGACGCCATTCCAGAGCTACGGCCTGCCGGCGAAGGCACCCGCCGCCGGTCTCGCGGCGCCGGGCTGCATGAATGCCGAAGTCCGCACCTCGTTCAGTTCGGTGGACCGCGGCGTCGATGGCGGCATCCTGCTCGACGCCGGCGGCGGCAATGTCGCGGTTCACGCCGACGTCTATGGCCGTAAGGCCGGCGACTACAATGTGCCGAGCTATCCATATGCCGCGCCCGGCCTTGCCTTCAACGGGCGTCAGCCGAACTCGGCTAACCAGTCGGCCGGCGCATCGGTCGGCGGCTCCTACTTCTTCACCGGCGGCTATATCGGCGCGGCGATCACACAGAACAACACGACCTATCGCATTCCGGGCGTTGAAGGCGCGCAGGTCGGCACCCGCATCGCCGGCCAGCAGACCAAGTTCACGGCCAAGGGCGAATATCGCCCGGACGCCGCGGCGGTCGAAGCGATCCGCTTCTGGGTCGGCGCGACGAACTACAAGCACAACGAGATCGGCCTTGCCGACGCCAGCGATCTCTTGTCTGACGGCGTGCGCCAGACCTTCACCAACAAGGAACAGGAAGGCCGGCTCGAAGTGCAGATGATGCCCTTCAACGCGCGCTTCGCCACGATTACTTCGGCCTTTGGCCTGCAGGTCAATCATCAGGAGCTGACGGCACCGAGCCCCGATGACATCGGCAGCCCGCTCAATGGTCTGTGGGATCCGAATAAGAACACAAGGGTTGCCGGCTACAGCTTCAACGAGTTCAAATTCACCGAAACCACGAAGGCGCAGATCGCCGGCCGCATCGAGCATGTCGAACTGTCAGGCACGACGCCATCGTCGATCCCGAACGAGTTCGATCTCAATGCCGATCCTGGCGCGATCGGTCCGGCGGTCGGGCGTAACCTCACCTTCACGCCGAAGAGCGGTAGCATCGGCCTGATCCAGGACCTGCCCTGGTATGGGCTCTCCGCCAGCATCACCGCGCAATATACCGAGCGCGCACCGAAGCCCGCCGAACTGTTCTCGCGCGGCGGACATGATGCGACGGAGACCTTCGACATCGGCAATCCCAATCTCGGCATCGAGACGGCGAAGTCGGTCGAACTCGGCCTGCGCCGTGCCGCCGGTCCGTTCCGCTTCGAGCTCACCGGCTACTACACGCAGTATAACGGCTTCATCTATCGCCGCCTGACCGGCAACACCTGCGGAGATGGAGTCTGCCAGGCGGGGCTTGGCCTCGAACTGAACCAGGCGATCTATTCGCAGCGTGACGCCACCTTCCGCGGCGGCGAATTCCAGAGCCAGCTCGACGTTGCGCAAATCTATGGCGGCACATGGGGCATCGAGACCCAGGCCGACATCGTGCGCGCGACCTTCAGCGACGGCACCAATGTGCCGCGCATCCCGCCCGTGCGTGCCGGCGGCGGTCTGTTCTGGCGCGATACCAACTGGTTTGCCCGCGTGAATCTGCTGCATGCCTTCGCACAGAACGACATCGCTGAGATCGCCGAGACGCCGACATCGGGCTACAATCTCCTGAAGGCAGAAGTGAGCTACAAGACGCTGCTCGACCCGCGCATCTACGGCGCCAAGGAGATGACCGTCGGCGTGGTCGGCAACAACCTGTTGAACGAGAACATTCGCAATGCGGTGTCCTATAACAAGGACAACGTGCTGCAACCCGGACTGAATGTGCGGGCGTTTGCGAGTGTGAAGTTCTGATTTCCATACACTCGTCATTCCGGGATGCGCCTCTTTGGCGCAGACCCGGAATCTCGGCGTGGTGAAACTCGCTGCAAGGCACTTCGAGATTCCGGGTTCAGGCCGATCCGCTTCGCGGTTCGACCTGCCCCGGAATGACAGCTTGTGGCTTTTACTTCGCCGCGTCCCAATCCGGCCGAACGGCGCCGGCGAGACCCGTAGCGGCGCCCTCCACCAGCTCGAGCACAAGCAACCGGTTTTGATCGACCGGACCCGGCATGGTCACATTGCCCTTCGGGATCGCCTTGAAGCCGACCCGGCGGTAATAGGGTTCGTCGCCCACCAGCACGATGAGCTTGTGGCCCTTTATGCGCGCATCGGCGATCGCGCGGTCCAGCAGCTTGCGGCCGACGCCGCGGCTGCGGAACGGCGGCTCGACAGTCAGCGGCCCGAGCAGCAGTGCCGGCGTATCACCCACACAGATCGGCAATTGCCGGACCGAGCCGACCAGCAGCGTGCCGATCCGTGCCGTGAAAGACAGGTCGAGCAGATGACCGACATGTTCACGCAGCCGGTAGGCTGATAGCACGTAACGGCCCGGGCCGAAGGTGCGGGCATGCAGCCGTTCGATGATCTGGGCGTCGTTGGCGGTTTCCGCCAGGATGGTCAGAGAAAGGTCATTCATGTCGGGAGGCGGGATAGCATTTGGCGGGCGCGCGGTCCATTGCCCGGGCGGACGGGATCAGACCCGCCAGGTAGCACTGATCGGCTTGCCGTCGAAGATCTCGGCCAGCCGCAGCCGGGTGCCCTCGGTGGTGTCGTGAGGCAGGGCATCGAGGACGAAGAAGCCGGTTTCGGCGATTTCGCGATTGGGCTCGGGCAACCAGTCCTGCCGGAACTGCCTGACCACATAGACCGCCACATGATCGCGGATCGAGACGTGACTGTTGAGAAAGACACCATGCAGAACCGGCTCTCCCGTGAGTTCGATGCGCCCCTCTTCCCGCAGCTCCATGTCTAGCGCCTCGCGAAAGGTCTGGCCGACTTCGACGCCGCCGCCGGGTAGATACCAGCCGGTGACATAAGTGTGCCGGACTAGAAACACGCGATTGTCAGCGTCCAGCACCACGGCGCGGACGCCCAAGGTCATGCCGCGGGCGAAGCGGAAATACAGATGCACGAATTTGCGCAGGGTCGGCTCCAGCCGCTGCCGCAACGTCGGTGAGATCATCGCGGCAAATTCCTGGCTGGCGACACGGTGGGTGCTTGCGTCATATGCCCCACCTTGCCAAAACATGCAGGGATTTCACAGGCATGAGGGCGCATTGAGCCGGCTTGTTCACATACGCGCAGGGGCAGATCGCTTCTCATGACCGCTTTCACTCTCGCCCATCTGTCCGATCCGCATGTTCCGCCGATGCCAGAGCCGCAATGGCGCGAGCTCCTGGGGCAGCGCGTGCTCGGCTATCTGAACTGGCGGCGTAACCGGCATCTGATCCACCGCCGCGATATGCTGGATGTCATCGTCAGCGACATGCAGGCGCAGCAGCCGGACCATATTGCCGTCACTGGCGATCTCGTGAATCTCGCCCTGGATGCCGAATTCCCGCGCGCGCGCCGCTGGATCGAAAGCGTCGGCACACCGGACAAGGTCTCGCTGGTACCCGGCAATCACGACGGCTATGTGCGCGGAGCACCCGAACGTTTCGCCGAGACTTTCGGCGACTATATGCGCAGTGACGGCACCCCCGATACGCGCTTTCCATTTCTGCGTATCCGCGGCCCGCTGGCTCTGATCGGCGTGTCGTCGAGTGTGCCAACCGCGCCGTTCATGGCGACGGGCTCGCTCGGCGACGCACAGCTTAGGGCGCTCAACGTTATGCTTGGCGGCCTCGCCGACGCTCATCTGTTTCGCGTATTGCTGATTCATCATCCGCTACGCTCAAAGCAGAAAATGAAGCGACTGACGGATTCCGAAGCGCTGCAAGCTGTGCTCAAGCGCCACGGCGTCGAACTGATCCTGCACGGCCACGACCACATTCATTCGACCATGTGGTTCGACGGCCCACAGCGGCGCATTCCCGCAATCGGCGTGCCATCGGCATCATCGGTTGCACACGGCCACAAGCCGGCAGCCGCCTACAATCTGTTCGCCATCGAACGCGACGGCGAACGCTGGCGCTGCGAGCAGACGGTGCGAGGATTCGGGGGCAGCAATATGGTGCACGAGCTGACGCGGACGATGCTGGTGTAGCGTGACTAATGTCCGCGCACGGACACGAACAGCGCGAGCGCAAATAGTCCCACGACGCCGACAATCACACCAAACACGAACGGCCAGAATCTGCTGCGCAGCTTCTTCACCGCCGTCGCTACCTCCGGCGCCGGCATTGTTACCAGCGCGTGCTCGCGCTCAATCATGCGGCGCGCGATATAGTCGGTGACCGCCTTTACGATGGTCGGAACGTCATGCGCCTCGGCCAGCACCACGCGACCGTGGCGGGTGTCCTGCACGAAGCGATACATGCGCTTGTCGCGACCCATCGCGACATGGGCGACCATGTCGATCCACAGCCGCGGCGTGTCGCCCTGGCTGATGCCCCGGTCGAACATCTCGATGCCAACAGGGATCTCGGCGAACAGCGGGTCGAGCGCTTCATTGAGGATCTCCAGCCGCGCCACTTCGGCATCGCGCAGCTCGACGACGACACCGGTGCGATCGGCCGCCTCGATGCGGGCCTGACGCAACGCGTCGCGCAGCCGCTGCGGCCTGGCTTCCTCGACAGCTTTCGTCCCCTTACTCGCCACGCTGGACCCCTTTCTGGCTGCCTGAGCGCGCCATCCACCGGGCAGTAACCTATCAGTAACCACGAGTGCCGGAAAGGCCGTTTGTTTCCAGAGGCTTGGCCGCTAAACGCATCAACGGCCCCACCCGGTTTCCCGGATGAGGCCGCTGATATCCTTGGACGTCTTCTTATGGGCAAATCAGCGACAGGCTTGAGGCGATCCAGCGGCACTGACGCCGCTCGGGATCTCAGCTTCAGGCGACCCGTCGGTCCTAAGCGACCTGGCGGCTCGGCTCTTCGACGATGGAGAAGCGGACGCCGGCGCGGTGGCGATTCTCTTCCGACACGGTCTTCCAGGCTTCTTCGGCCTGCTTGCGCGTCTTGAACGGGCCCTGCACCTGGGCCGAGCCTTCAACCAGCTTGTGGAAGTTCATCGAACCGAACTCGCCGCCGATGACCCAGAAATTGCTACCGTGTGACATGTCGTGCTCCTGTTCATTCCTTAAATCGACATTCGTGACATGCGATGCATTCACCGTGTGAACAGATAACGCCATGTCAGGCAAAACCACCAGATGCCTTGTGTTTGAATGGTGATGTGATGTAACATCACGACTTGTAACAAATGTCATTTTGTCAATTTTGTCACAATCAACGACCGAGTGGCGACTCGGGGAACCAGGAATTGGCGCGGATGGCGGGCGAGTCTGGCAAGAAGCTGTTCGTGGGGCCGCGCTTCAGGCGGATCCGGCAGCAACAGGGCCTGTCCCAGACCCAGATGGCAGAGGGCCTCGGCATTTCGCCGAGCTACATCAACCTGATCGAGCGCAACCAGCGGCCGGTCACCGCGCAGTTGCTGCTGCGCCTCGCCGAGACCTATGACCTCGATCTCCGCGATCTCGCGACGGCGGATGAAGATCGCTTCTTCGCGGAGCTGAACGAAATCTTTTCCGACCCGCTGTTTCGCCAGATCGATTTGCCGAAACAGGAATTGCGCGACCTTGCCGAACTCTGTCCCGGTGTCACGCATGCGCTGCAGCGGCTCTATGCGGCTTATACCGAAGCGCGGCGCGGCGAGACCATGGTGGCGGCGCAGATGGCCGATCGGCATGAAGGCGCGCCATTCGAAGCCAATCCGATCGAGCGCGTGCGTGATTTGATCGAAGCCAACCGCAACTACTTCCCCGAACTCGAAGCGGCCGCCGAAAGCCTGCGCGACGAGATCAACGTGCCGTCGCAGGATCTGTTTGCGGCGCTGAGCACGCGACTGCGCGACAAATATTCGATCGTCACTCGCATCATGCCGGTGGATGTGATGCGCGAGACGCTCAGACGTTTCGACCGACATCGCCGGCAGCTGCTGATCTCGGAAATGGTCGATGCGCCCGGCCGCGCCTTTCAGGTCGCATTCCAAATCGGCCTCGTCGAGTGCTCATCGCATTTCGAGACCATCATCGGCCGCGCCGGCCCGCTCGACGACACCACGCGGCGGCTCTATCGCATCACGTTGGCCAACTATTTTGCAGCGGCAGCGCTGATGCCCTATGCGGCGTTCCATGCTGCGGCAGAAGCGCTGAGCTACGACGTGCAGGTGCTCGGCCAGCGCTTCAATGTCGGCTTCGAGCAGATCTCTCATCGCCTGACAACGCTGCAGCGGCCGAATGCGCGCGGGGTGCCGTTCTTCATGCTGCGCGTCGACAATGCCGGCAACGTCTCGAAGCGGTTTTCATCCGGCACCTTCCCGTTCTCGAAATTCGGCGGCACCTGCCCGCTGTGGAACGTGCATTCGACCTTCGACACGCCGGACCGCCTGCTGAGCCAGGTGATCGAACTGCCCGATGGCAGCCGCTATTTCTCCATCGCACAGACGCTACGTCGGCCCGCAGCGCCGCATCCGCAGCCGCAACCGCGCTTCGCCATCGGCCTCGGCTGCGAGATCCGCCATGCGGGCAAGCTCGCATATTCAGCAGGCCTCGATCTGGAGAAGACTGAAGGCACGCCGATCGGCGTCAATTGCCGTCTCTGCGAGCGCGAGAATTGCAGCCAGCGGGCCGAGCCGCCGATCACGCGCAGCCTGATCCTCGATGAGAACACACGGCGGGTGTCGTCATTTGCTTTCAGCAATGCGCGGGAACTATAGTTGCAAGGTCTTCCCGATCGCCCCTAACATTGAGGCCGTTGATGACGTTGCTGGTCCGGGAAATGCTGCCGTCCGAAGCTCACGTCGTCAGCACCTATTTCCACAGTGCCACGCCGGAATTCCTGGAAACGATGGGCGTCGATCCAACCAGGATGCCGCCGGCGCTGATCTGGCAAGAGCGTATCGGCCAACAATATGCACTCCCGCCCGAACACCGCGCGGCCGTTGTCGCGCTGTGGCTAATGGATGATCAGCCCATCGGGTTTTCCAGTTGTGACAAGATTGTCTATGGCGAAAGCGCCACCATGCATCTTCACGTGCTGCACCCGGACAGACGACAAACCGGAATCGGTACAGAATGCGTTCGCCGAAGCGCGGCGATCTATTTCGATATGCTGAAGCTCGAATCGTTGTTCTGCGAGCCGAATGCCTTCAATGTTGGACCGAATCGAACCTTGCAAAAGGCCGGCTTCAAGTATGTGAAGACCCACATGACGGTGCCCGGACCGTTGAATTTTCACCAGGCCGTAACACGATGGGTCCTCGAACGCTGATGCTTGTATGACATGTCATGGCCGGGCTTGACCCGGCCATCCATCTTGAATGTTAGTGTGGGAGAAAGATGGATGCCTGGATCAAGTCCGGGTACGACAGCGGAGAGGTCTGGTTCATGCTGCGAATGTCTGTGCGATCCACAATTCTCGTTGCAGCATCTGCCCTTATCTCCTTCACCTCTCCCGCCTCCGCCCAGCGCGCAGCGTCCTGTCACAACGGCCAGAGCTTCGACCAATTCCTTGCCGGGCTGAAACAGCAGGCTGTCGCTAGCGGGGTATCGCAACGCGCGATGGCGGAAGCGGCGCCCTATCTCGTCTACGATCAGGGCATCGTCAATCGCGACCGCGGGCAGCGGGTGTTCGGGCAGTTGTTCACGCAATTCGCCGGCCGCATGGCGGCAGATTACCGGATGCAGAACGGGCAGCTCAAGATCAAGGCGAACGCCGCAGCCTTTGCGCGCGCCGAGAAGGAATATGGCGTGCCGCCGGCCGTCATCGCGGCGTTCTGGGCACTGGAGAGCGACTTCGGGGTGCAGATGGGCAATCTGCAGACCCTACGCTCGCTGGTGTCGCTGGCCTATGACTGTCGGCGCTCGAAGATGTTTCAGGACGAGACCATCGCCGCGCTGAAGATCATCGATCGCGGCGATCTGTCGCCCGCTGAGATGATCGGCTCATGGGCCGGCGAACTCGGCCAGACGCAGTTTCTGCCGACGCATTACTTCAACTATGCCGTGGACTACGACGGCGACGGCCATCGCAATTTGCTGCGCAGCCCGGCCGACGTGATCGGCTCGACCGCTCACTATATTTCCACCGGTTTGAAATGGCGCCGCGGCGAACCGTGGCTGCAAGAGGTGCGGGTCACCGAGAACGTACCTTGGGATCAGGCCGATCTCACCATTCAACTGCCGCGCGCCAAATGGGCGTCATTCGGCGTCAGCTATCCCGACGGGCGTCCACTGCCGAACGACAGTATGCCGGCCTCGCTGCTGCTGCCGATGGGCCGCCACGGTCCCGCTTTCCTCGCTTACGCGAATTTCGCCGCCTATACCGAATGGAATAACTCGCTGATCTATTCGACCACCGCGGCATATCTCGCCACCCGCATCAATGGCGCCTCCAAGATGCGGCAGCCCTCCGCCCCTGTCGCGCAGCTGTCACATCCCGAATTGCGCGAGCTGCAACAACTGCTGGCGAAGCGCGGCTTCAATGTCGGCAAGATCGACGGTATCCTCGGCCAGCAGAGTCGCACAGCGGTGAAGGCCATGCAGGTCAAGTTCGGCCTGCCCGCGGACTCCTGGCCGACGGCTGAATTGTTGGCGGCGCTGAAATCCGGGCGGTAAATTTCTTCTCTTTTGTGAGGCCGGGCGGTTGAAATCAGCCAAGCGCGCCCCAACTCCATGCAACAGCATCTTTCTCGACCTGGCGCGCTGTGCCTCGAAACGCATCACAAAAGAGCATCCTCATGCCGTTCTATGATTCCGTCGTGCCCGCCTATCTGCAGATGCTGGGCAGTCTGTCCGCTGGACTGAAAAAGGCCGAAACCTATGCTGCCGCAAAGAAGATCGAGCCCGCCGTCCTGCTCGGCACGCGACTTTTCCCGGACATGCTGCCGCTGAGCCGGCAGGTCCAGCTCTCCTGCGATTTCGCCACCAAGGGCAGCGCGCGCCTGTCCGGCAGCGAAGTGCCGGCGGTGCCGGATACCGAAACGACCTTCGATGAATTGCAGCAGCGAATCGGCAGGACCGTCGATTACCTGAAGAACTACAAGCCCGCCCAATTCGACGGCGGCGAGACCCGGGAGATCACCTTCCCCACCGGCCCCGGCACGACCACCACCATGTCCGGCCAGCAATTCCTCACCAGCTTCTCGCTACCGAGCTTCTATTTCCACATCACCACTGCCCACGGCATCCTGCGGATGTGCGGCATCGATGTCGGCAAGCGCGACTTCCTCGGCGCGCAGTAAGCCGCGCCATCACCGCAGGATATTCGGCTGCTGGCCGACCGATAGAGAGATCATGATCATTCAATCCGTCATCGCCACGATCGTTTTATCCTGAACCAACGACATGCAGCGCAGCGGTATTGCCAATGCGCTGCATGATGCCCAATTCGATTTCACCTTTCATCGACTGGATCATTCATCATGAGCACGTCCAAACTCTTCGAACCCTACAAGCTTGGTGCAAACACGCTGACCAATCGCACGGTGATGGCGCCGCTGACGCGCAATCGCGCATTGCCGGGCAACGTGCCGAACCCGCTGGCGATCGAATATTATAGCCAGCGTGCCAGCGCCGGCCTTCTGGTAACCGAAGGCACACCCGTCTCGCAGCAGGGCCAAGGCTATCAGGACGTCCCGGGCATCTACACCAAGGAGCAGATCGCCGGCTGGAAGAAGGTGACCGAGGCCGTGCATGCCAAGGGCGGTCATATCTATATGCAGATCTGGCACGTTGGCCGTATCTCGCATGTCAGCCTGCAGCCGAATGGCGGAGCGCCGGTGGCCCCTTCGGCGATCCGCGCCAACACCAAGACCTTCGTCAACAACACCTTCACCGATGTCTCGGAACCCCGCGCGCTGGAGCTGGGTGAAATTCAAGGCGTCATCGACAGTTTCGCACGCGGCGCTGCCAATGCGGTCGAAGCCGGTTTCGACGGCGTAGAGATCCATGGCGCCAACGGTTATCTGCTTGAGCAATTTGCGCGTGACAGCACCAACAAGCGCACCGACGCCTATGGCGGTTCGCTCGAGAACCGCGCCAAACTGATGCTGGAAGTGGCCGCGGCAGTTGCCAAGGAAATCGGCGGCGACAGAACCGGCATTCGCATCTCGCCGGTTACGCCGGCCAACGACGCCGCCGCCGACACGCAGGCGCAAAAGCTGTTCGACTACATCACCGACGGGCTCAGCGCCGAGAAGCTGGTCTATCTGCATGTCGTCGAAGGCGCGACCGGCGGTCCGCGCGACGTCGCACCATTCGACTATGCCAGCCTGCGCAAGCGTTTCAGTGGAACGTATATCGCCAATAACGGCTTCGATCTCGCGCTGGCCAACAAGGTACTCGCGGCCGATGCCGCCGACCTGATCGCGTTCGGCAAGCCGTTCATCTCGAACCCGGATCTGGTCGAGCGGCTGAAGACCGGCGCGCCACTCAACGATGCCGACAAGGCGACGTTCTATGGCGGCGGCGCCAAGGGCTACACGGATTATCCGGTGCTGGGCGCGAAGCAGGCAGCGGAGTAAGTACGCCGTCATTCCGGGGCGCACACGCATCTTTGCGGGCGCGACCCCGGAATGACAGCAAGAGAAAAGGCCGGGATCGCTCCCAGCCTTTTTTGTTTGTTCAGAAAACTCGTCTTAGTTCGACGCGCGCTTCTGCGGCGGAGTCGCGGGCCACGACTTGATCAGCGTGTCGTAGTCCACCGTCTCGCCCTTCGGCTTCTCGTTGGCCAGCTTGCGCTGGGGCGCGATGTTGCCGTCCTTGGCGGACTTCGCATACCAGAACTCGGCGGTCTCCTTCTTGTTCAGCTTCGGTCCGCATTCGCCCTGAACCTTGGATCGTTCAAGACGTTCGAGCACCGAATCCTGAGCTGCGGCCAGCGAGTCCATCGCCTGCTGCGGGGTCTTCGCACCGGACGACGCATCGCCGATGTTCTGCCACCACAACTGTGCCAGCTTCGGATAATCCGGGATGTTGTTACCGGTCGGCGACCATTGCACGCGGGCTGGCGAGCGATAGAACTCGACCAGACCGCCGAGCTTCGGCGCACGTTCGGTGAACGACTTGTCCCAGATATCGCTCTCACGAATGAAGGTGAGACCGACATGGCTCTTCTTCAGCGACACCGTCTTCGAGGTGATGAACTGCAGATAGAGCCAAGCTGCCTTGCGGCGATCCGGCGGAGTCGATTTGAGCAGCGTGCCCGAACCGACGTCCTGATAGCCGAGCTTCATTCCTTCCTTCCAGTACGAGCCATGCGGCGACGGGGCCATGCGCCACTTCGGCGTTCCGTCGGCATTCATGACCGCGAGACCCGGCTTCACCATGTCGGCGGTGAAAGCGGTGTACCAGAACATCTGCTGGGCAATATTGCCCTGTGCCGGCACCGGACCCGACTCCGAGAAGGTCATGCCCTGCGCCTGCGGCGGGGCATACTTCTTCATCCAGTCGAGGTATTTCGCGATCGAGTAGACCGCTGCCGGACCGTTGGTATCGCCGCCGCGCTCGATGGAGGAACCAACGGGACGGCAGCCTTCCATGCGGATGCCCCATTCATCGACGGGCAGACCGTTCGGAAGACCCTTGTCGCCATTGCCGGCCATCGACAGCCACGCGTCGGTGAAACGCCAGCCGAGCGACGGATCCTTCTTGCCGTAGTCCATATGGCCATAGACCTTAACGCCATCGATCGTCTTGATGTCGTTGGTGAAGAACTCGGCGATATCTTCATAGGCCGACCAGTTCACGGGCACGCCGAGATCGTAGCCATATTTGGCCTTGAACTTCGACTTGTACTCGGCATTGGTGAACCAGTCGTACCGGAACCAGTAAAGGTTGGCGAACTGCTGGTCGGGCAGTTGATACAGCTTCTTGTCGGGCGCGGTGGTGAACGGCGTGCCGATGAAGTCCTTGAGGTCGAGGGTCGGGCTTGTGACGTCCTTGCCTTCGCCGGTCATGTAATCCGTTAGCGCGATGGTCTGGCCGTAGCGGAAATGCGTGCCGATCAAATCGCTATCGTTGATCCAGCCGTCATAGACATTCTTGCCGGACTGCATCTGGGTCTGCAGCTTTTCGACCACGTCACCTTCCTGGATGATATCGTGCTTCAGCTTGATGCCGGTGATCTCGCTAAACGCCTTGGCCAGCGTCTTCGCCTCGTATTCGTGCGTGGTGATGGTTTCGGAGACGACATTGATCTCCATGCCCTTGAACGGCTGCGCAGCCTTCTCGTACCACTGCAGTTCCTTCAGTTGGTCTGCCTTCGACAGCGTCGACGGCTGGAATTCGCTGTCGATCCACTTCTGAATGGTGGCGTCGTCGGCCTTGGCCGGCGCGGCGAGCAACGCAGTCGCCGTGATCAACGCAGCAGCGCTGGTCATCATGATATGGCGCGTCGGGCGACGTGCCTGTGTCGTCAAGTGCCTCATAGCTTCCTCCCTCACTTCTGTTTCAGGCCCGGGTTCATCCCGAGACTGCAGTCCATGCCGGTCAGACGGTGCGAAAAATTGCCACCGCCGAGACCAGCGAAATCAATGTCGCGAACCACAGGTTCGAGATCTCAAGTCCTTCCTCACCGATCGGCAGCGTCGCGATCGGATCGCTGCCGACGAAGCCGATCCACAACAGGTGGATGACGGCCGCTGCGATCAGCGACAGGAACAGCCGGTCGCCGCGCGTGGTGGGAATGCGCAGGATGCCGATGCGCTCGGCCTCGGGATAGGCGACTGCGAGCCAAGTCATGGTGCCCAGCGTCAATGCCAGCAGCCCAAAGAAGATCGCCGTCGGCGGTGTCCAGGCCATCCATGCAATATTTTCCATGACGGCCTCCTAGACCCGGCCAAGCGCGAAACCGCGCGCGATGTAATTGCGGACGAACCAGATGACGAGGGCACCGGGGATGATGGTCAGCACGCCGGCAGCGGCGAGCAGGCCCCAATCCATACCGGAGGCCGACACGGTACGCGTCATGACCGCGGAAATCGGCTTGGCATTCACCGAGGTCAGCGTGCGCGCCAGCAGCAGTTCGACCCAGGAGAACATAAAGCAGAAGAAGGCAGCGACGCCGATGCCCGACGCGATCAACGGCACGAGAATCTTCACGAAGAACTTCGGGAATGAGTAGCCATCGAGAAATGCCGTCTCGTCGATCTCGCGCGGCACGCCGGACACGAAGCCTTCGAGGATCCATACTGCGAGCGGCACGTTGAACAGGCAATGCGCCAGCGCCACGGCCCATGGCGTGTCGAACAGGCCGATGGCCGAATAGAGATTGAAGAACGGCAGCGCGAATACGGCGGGCGGCGCCATCCGGTTCGACAGCAGCCAGAAGAACAGGTGCTTGTCGCCGAGGAAACGATAGCGCGAGAACGCATAAGCCGCCGGCAGCGCGAAAGAGATAGACAGGATGGTGTTGATGATGACGTATTTCAGCGAATTGATGTAACCGGAATACCAGCTCTCGTCGGTGAAGATGCGGGTATAGTTCTCCAGCGTCGGCTGGTGCGGCCACAGCGTCATGGTCGAGACGATCTCGCCATTGGTCTTGAAGCTCATATTGACGAGCCAGTAGATCGGCAGCAGCAAGAACACCAAAAACAGTAACAGGATAATGCGACGCCCAGGGATCGTATGCATCAGACCGCTCCCTCGCGCTTGGTGTGATCGACGCCGGCATTGGTCATCACGGTGTAGAATATCCAGCACACGATCAGCACGATGATGTTGTAGACCAGCGACAGCGCCGCAGCCTTGCCGAGATCGAACTGGCCGAGCGCGATCTTGACAAGCTCAATGGAGACGAAGGTGGTCGAATTGCCGGGACCGCCGCCGGTGACCACGAAGGGCTCGGTATAGATCATGAAACTATCCATGAAACGCAACAGTACGCCGATCAGCAACACGCGATTGAGCTTGGGTAGCTGGATAGCTCGGAAAACTGCCCAGCGCGAAGCGCCATCGATCTGTGCCGCCTGATAATAAGCGTCGGGAATCGACTTCAAGCCGGCATAGCACAGCAGCGCGACGAGGCTGGTCCAGTGCCAAACATCCATCACGATGACAGTCGCCCAGGCGTCGAACTCGTTCGACACATAGTTATAGTCGATGCCCATGTGATTGAGCGTGTAGCCGAGCAGGCCAATGTCGGGCCGCCCGAAGATCTGCCAGATGGTGCCGACCACGTTCCATGGAATCAAAAGCGGCAGCGCGAGGATCACGAGGCAGGCTGCGACGCGCCAGCCGTCACGCGGCATCGACAACGCGACCAGAATGCCGAGTGGCACTTCGATGGCGAGGATGATCGCGGAGAAGGCCAGATTGCGCAGCAGGGACGCGTAGAAGCGCCCGCCGAGATCGCTGGACGGATCAAGCAGCTCCTTAAACCAGCCGACGCCGTTCCAGAAGAATTGGTTGTTGCCGAAGGTGTCCTGCACCGAATAGTTCACGACCGTCATCAGCGGCAGCACCGCGGAGAACGCCACGATGAGAAACACCGGCAGGACGAGGAACCAGGCTTTTTGATTGACGGTTTTGTCCATCATGCAACCCCTTCGACAAGGCGGCTGTCAGCATAAACGTGCACCCGGCTGGGATCGAACACCAGCCCGACATCGCTCCCCGCAATAGAAAATCCCTGAGGGACGCGCGCGGCGAACTTGACGCCGCCGATGCGGACGCGCGCGAAACTGATGCGACCAAGATCGTCGACCCGCTCGACCTGCGCCAACAGCAAGCCTGGTGCGGGCGTCGCAACATGGACAAATTCGGGGCGAACGCCGATTTCGATTGTCGCGCCCGCTGGCAACTTGTCGTAGCTGCGCTGCAGCGCGATCACGTGCCCGCCGATACGCGCCTCGCGGCCGCTGACTTCGGCCGGCACGATATTCATGCCGGGCGAGCCGATGAAATAGCCGACGAATGTATGTGCGGGCTTGTCGAACAATTCCTGCGGCGTGCCGGACTGTACGACACGGCCGTCATGCATCACCACCACCGTATCGGCAAAGGTCAACGCTTCGGTTTGATCGTGAGTTACATAGATCATCGTCAGATCCAGCGCGCGGTGCAGCGCCTTCAGCTTCGACCGCAATTCCCATTTCAGGGCGGGATCGATCACTGTCAGCGGCTCGTCGAACAGCACGGCGGCGACATCGGAGCGCACCAGACCGCGGCCGAGCGAGATCTTCTGCTTGGCATCGGGCGTTAGCCGCGTCGCCTTGCGACCCAGATAAGGCGTGAGATCGAGTAGTTCGCCGATCTCGGCGACACGTGCATCGATCTGCGCCTTCGGCACGCCGCGATTCTTCAGCGGAAAAGCGAGATTCTCGCCGACCGTCATGGTGTCGTAGATGACCGGGAACTGGAACACCTGCGCGATGTTCCGCTTCTGGGTCGACAGCGGCGTGATGTCCTTACCGTCGAACAGGATCTGGCCGCGCGTCGGCGTCACGATGCCGGAGATCAAATTGAGCAGCGTGGTCTTGCCGCAACCGGATGGGCCGAGCAGCGCATAGGCACCGCCCTGCCGCCAGGTCATGGAGATCGGCTTCAGCGCGAATGATTCCGGGTCGGCATCATTGCCGCTGTAGGACTGCGCGAGATCGACGAGATCGATGCGGGCCATGTTACGCTCCCTGCGTGCTGTTGGGAGCGGCAACCAGACGGTCGCGGCTATCGAAGACGAACAGATTGGCGGGATCGAGCACGGCGTCTAGCATGTGGCCGGGCAGGAATTCATGCACGCCCTGTAGCACCGCAACCCAATTCGACGCATCGCGTTTCAGATGGACGAAGCTTTCCGACCCGGTGATTTCGGTCACGGTCACTTCCGCAGGAAATGCATGCCGTCCGGCGAGACCACTGGCGACTTCGAGCTGATGCGCGCGGAAGCCAACACGATAGCTGCCGTCGGCAAGGTTTGCGTAGAGCCCGCTGGCGGGCGCCGTCGCGCCACCGGCATAGTGCACATTTCCGTTCTTCTTCTCGATCGCCACCAGATTAAGCGGCGGATCGGAGAACACTTCGGCGGCCTTGAGAGTCTCGGGATGGCGATAGACTTTGGAGGTCTGGCCGACCTGCAAAACCTGGCCTTCCCACAGACACACGGTGCTGCCGCCCAACAAAAGCGCTTCGGAAGGCTCCGTCGTCGCATAGACAAAGATCGCGCCGGAGGCCTCGAATATCTTCGGCAGTTCGGTGCGCAATTCCTCGCGGAGCTTGTAGTCGAGATTGGCGAGCGGCTCGTCGAGCAGCACGAGATCGGCACCCTTGACCAGCGCGCGGGCAATGGCGGTGCGCTGCTGCTGGCCACCGGAGAGCTGCAGCGGCGTGCGCTTCAGATAGGGCTCAAGCTTGAGCAAGGCCGCGGCTTCGTGCACGCGGGTTTCAATCTCGGCTTTCGGCTTGCCCTGCACGCGCAGCGGCGAGGCGATGTTCTCATAGACCGTCAGCGAAGGGTAATTGATGAACTGCTGATAGACCATCGCCACCGAGCGCTTGCGGATATCAACGCCGGTGACGTCCTTGCCATCGACCAGCACACGACCTTGGGTCGGCTTATCGAGCCCGGCCAGCAACCGCATGATCGAGGTCTTGCCGGCCAATGTCGGCCCGAGCAGCACGTTCAGTGTGCCCCTTTCCAGCGTCAGCGACACGTCACGGATCGTCGTGACGCCATCGACCATCTGCGAGACGTGATCCAGTGCGACGCTCATGACCGCGCTCCCGCTTCGCGCATTGGATTGGCGGGCTGGGCGCGATTAGCCTGCAGCCATTGATCGAGAGCCGCGATCTCTTCCTTCGACAGGCGCAGACCGAGTTTGGAACGGCGCCACACGATATCCTCGGCACTGACGGCCCATTCATTGGCCATGAGATAGCGCACTTCGCGCTCGGTCAGCGTTGCGCCAAAGGCCTGACCTAGATCGACCGGCGATTTCGCGGTGCCCAGCATCTTTGCGGCGCGCGTGCCATAGGCATGTGCCAGCCGGTTGGCATGGGCCGGCGTCAGGAACGGATAGTCGCGCAACAATTCGGCGATCAGCGCATCGACCGCGGAGACATCGAAATCACCGCCAGGCAGCGTGGCATGGGTCGTCCAGCCTTCCCTGGCCTTGGTGCCCTTCAGATACGGCGCAAGCTTCTGCAAGGCTTCTTCAGCAAGGCGGCGATAGGTCGTGATCTTGCCACCATAAATCGACAGCAGCGGCAGGCCGCCGGGCAGATCGAGCTCGAACACATAGTCGCGCGTCGCCGCCTTGGCCTCGTTGGCGCCGTCGTCATAGAGCGGGCGCACGCCGGAATAGGTCCACACCACGTCTTCGGCCAGCACGGGCCTGGCGAGATATTCGCTGACCGACTTGCAGAGATAATTGATCTCGTCGGCAGAGATTTTCACATCGGCGGGATCGCCGTCATAATCGATATCGGTGGTACCGATCAGGGTGAAATCGTCCTGATAGGGAATCGCAAACACGATACGACCATCGGCGTTCTGGAAGATGTAGGCACGATCGTGGCTGTAAAGTTTCGGCACCACGATATGCGAGCCCTGCACGAGGCGGACTTTCGCCTTCGCATTGACGCCGGCACCGACCGCCAGAACATTCTCGACCCACGGACCACCGGCATTGACCAGCGTGCGCGCACTGATGGTCGAGCGGTCGCCCGTCGCCGTATCCTGCACCGTGACCTGCCACATCCCGTCGGCCTGCCTGATCTCGGTTGCGCGCGTGCGCGTGCGGATCTCAGCGCCCCGGTCGGCGGCATCACGCGCAGTGAGCACGACAAGGCGCGCATCATCTACCGAGCAGTCGGAATATTCAAAGCCACGCTTGAACCGGCCGGGCGCCAGCGGCTTGCCGGTCTCGTCGCGGGTGAGATCGAGTGTGCGCGTCGGGGGCAGAAGTTTACGGCCGCCGATATGGTCGTAGAGGAACAAGCCCAAGCGCAGCAGCCAGGCGGGCCGCAGACCGGCGTGATGCGGCAGCACGAAACGCAAGGGGCGGATGATATGCGGCGCGATCTGCCAGAGAACTTCGCGCTCCAGCAGCGCGTGGCGCACCAATTTGAAGTCGTAATATTCGAGGTAGCGCAACCCGCCATGGATGAGCTTGGTCGACCACGACGAGGTGCCGCTGGCCAGATCGTTCATCTCGCAAAGGAACACGGAATTGCCTCGGCCGACGGCGTCGCGGGCGATGCCGCAGCCGTTCACACCACCACCAATGATTGCGAGGTCGTAGATCTGACCCACCCCGTCTCCCCTCCTGCGCCAATTGTCTGGCGCCTTCCTTCGGACGCGCCATCTTCGCTTTCAGCGATTTGGCTTTCGCTTTCGATTAAACCACAACCTAAAACGAAAGCAACTGGCGTTTTCGGGATCTGAACAGGGTCTAAAGCGGGGTCGGCTCGGGTTCCAGGTCGTCCGCATCGTCGGCGGAGCCCGGCAGGGCGGCGATCACCTGAACGCCCCGGCTCCGGCAGATCTCCTGCAAGGAGGGCGGCAGCGGCACGTCGGTGACGAAGGTCTGGATCTGGCTGATATGGGCGATGCGCACGGCCGCCGAGCGCCGCAGCTTGGTCGAATCGCAGACCAGCATGACATTGCGGGCATTGGCGATGATCGCCTGCGCCGCCTGCACCTCGCGATAGTCGAAGTCGAGCAGCGCACCCTCCTCGTCAATCGCCGAGGCGCCGATGATGGCGTAATCGACCTTGAATTGGCCAATCAGCTTGATCGCCGTGGAGCCGATCACCGCACCATCGGAGCGACGCACGGTACCGCCGGCGACAATCACCTCGATATGCGGGTGACGATAGAGCATCATCGCAACATTGAGGTTGTTGGTAATGACCAGCAGGTTTTCGTGATTGGTCAGCGCGCTGGCGACTTCTTCCGTGGTGGTCCCGATATTGATGAACAGCGACGAGCCATTGGGAATCTGCGCCGCGGCAGCGACGCCGATGGCTTTCTTCTCTTCGGCGGCTACGAATCGCCGCGCTTCATAAGCAAGGTTTT
Organism: Tardiphaga sp. 20_F10_N6_6; assembly: GCF_052076045.1. Lineage (NCBI taxonomy): Bacteria > Pseudomonadati > Pseudomonadota > Alphaproteobacteria > Hyphomicrobiales > Nitrobacteraceae > Tardiphaga > Tardiphaga sp. 20_F10_N6_6. Next base: position 5,025,609 of record NZ_CP197239.1, on the reverse strand, counting down.
CCACGCCGGAGGCGACGATGGCGCCGCCGTGAATGCGCGTCAGCAGGCGCTGGTCGCAGAGATCGTTGAGATCCTTGCGGATGGTCTGTGCGGACACCTCGAAGCGCCGCACCAGGTCGTCGACCATCACGCGGCCAAAGGCGCGCGCGTGATTCAGGATTTCGGATTGGCGATGGGTCAGGCCAGCAGTCACGACAGCACCTCGGATCGAACGGTTCCATGGTGCGGGTGTTGGCGGCAATGGTCAACGCATCACCGGCGCATGCGCCATGCGCGCCGCCGCCGCGATGTCGTCAGAGAATCGCCCTCTAGGGCGTCACAGCCGCTTGGATACCCTGCGCGAACTGAAAGGCAGCGCGTTCAGCTTCGCGCGCATTGCGAAACAGCTGGCCTTCCATCGGGTTGAAACGGTGAGACGCAGCGAAGAACCTGTACCCACCGGGATCGCGAACCACGATGCCGGCAGCCTGCGATGAGACTTCGATGATATAAGTGTCTGACATGGCGGCCCCCTACGCGATAGACGATGCATATTCCGGGCCACTAACTGCAGAGGAGGTATTTCGTTCCCGCCGGTGTTTAGAATTGCTCAGGTCGAGATCGTCGCGTCCGGACGCTTGATCACCTGCGGGCGCCCGGCCTCGTCAATGGACACGAAGGTGAAATTGCCGTCGGTCACCAGGATCGGGGCGTTTTCGTTGCGGCGAAGCACCCAGGCCTCGATATGCACGGTAAGTGACGTGCGGCCCATCCGCACCAGTTCCGCATGCACGGACACGACGTCACCGACATGAACGGCCTTGCGGAAGGTCATCGCCTCGATGGCGACGGTGACGGTGCGCGTCTTCGCCACCTTGGCGGCAAAGATGCCGCCGCCGAGATCCATCTGGCTGAGCAGCCAGCCGCCAAAGATATCGCCATTGGCATTGGTATCTGCCGGCATCGCCACCGTGCGGATGGTGAGATCGCCGGTCGGTTCCGCATCCAGCCCCGTCACTGGCTGCGTCGTTGATTCAGTCATGAGCAAAGCCTGCCGCAAATTGAGTCATCATTTAAAGGTTTCCCAGCCGGCATCCGGCGAGAAGCGATCGCCGAACCGGGCCGCCAGCGTGCGCAGCGTGGCGGTGATATTCTCGGTTCCACGAGTCCGCGCATAGTTCAGCGGGCCGCCGCGGAATGGCGCGTAACCTGTTCCGAAAATCATTGCGCCATCGACCACATCGGGGTTGTCGACGATGCCTTCGCGCAGACAGGCGACGCAGACATTGGACATCGGCAGCACCAGGCGATCGATCATCTCCTGTGTCGGACGCGCGGTGGCAACCGCACTGGAACTCTTCTCGGCCTTGCCGTCGCGCCACGTATAGAAGCCCTTGCCAGTCTTCTTGCCGAGCTCGCCCTTGTTGACCTTCTCGCGCAGCCAGGCCGGCGTCGGCGGCAGCAGATCGCCGAACTTCGAGCGCAGCATGTCGCCCACCGCGAGGCAGATATCGAGGCCGACCTGATCGGCCAGTTCGATGGGCCCCATCGGCATGCCGAACTGTTCGGCGGCGGCGTCGATGGTTTCCTTGTCGACTTTCTCCTCCATCAGCATCATCGCCTCGAGCATGTAGGGCGTGAGCGCGCGATTGACGAGGAAACCCGGCGAACTCTTCACCGGCAGCGGCAGGCGATCGATAGCGCCGACAAAGGCCGTGGCCTTCTTCAGCATCTCCGCATCGACGCCGTCATGGCTGACGACCTCGACAAGCTGCAGGCGCGACACCGGATTGAAGAAATGCAATCCCAGCAGCCGCTCCGGCCGCGCCAGTGTGCTGCGCAGATCCTGCAGCGGAATGCTCGATGTATTGGTGGCGAGGATCGCATCCGGCTTCATGCGCGGCTCAATGCCCGCATAGACCTTCTGCTTCAGTTCGAGCTTTTCCGACACCGCCTCGATGATGAGATCCGCAGTACGGACGCCCTCACCGTCCATATCGGGGATCAGGCGATCCAGCGTATCACGCTGATCGGTGCGCTTGCGGATGATCTTGCTGTAGAGATCGGCGGCGCGCTTCATGGCGCCCGCGATCGGCTCGGGCTTCATGTCGGCCAGCGTGACGCGGATATCCTGATGCGCGCACCACGCCGCGATGTCACCGCCCATGGCGCCCGCGCCGATGACGTGGACATGTTTGATGGTGTTGCCGTCACCGGCGAGCTTCTTCATCTGCTCGCGCAGGAAGAAGACGCGAATCAGGTTCTGCGCCGTCGGCGTCACCATCAGCCGGGCGAAGGACACCTTCTCGGCATTGAGCATCGCCGCGCGGTCGCCGCCGTGCTTCTCCCACAGCTCGATCAGTGCATAAGGTGCGGGATAGTGCTCGCGCGGCGCAGCCTTGCTGGCCTCCGCGACCATGCGCGAGGCGAGAATCCCGCGCATCGGCGAGAAGTTCATGATCGGGATCAACGCACTCGGCTTGGCGCGCTTGAGCTTGCCGAACACCGCATCGCGCACGGCGTTACGGACATGGCGCTCCTCGGTCACCGCATCGACAAGACCGATCGCCTTCGCCTTGCGCGCGTCTATGGTCTTGCCGGTCAGCATCAGCGGCATCGCCTGTATCGGATTGACCAGATGCGTGAAGCGCGCCGTGCCACCCAAACCTGGATGCAGGCCGAGCATGACTTCCGGAAAACCGAAGCGCGCACCATCGATGGCGATGCGCATCTGGCAGGCCAGCGCCACTTCGAGGCCGCCGCCCAGGCAGAAACCGTGAATGACGGCCACCGTCGGGATCTTCAGCGCCTCGAAACGATCGATCACCGCATGAGCGCGGCTGATCTGCGTTTCCACTTCCAATGGGTCGCTGGCGCCGCGAAATTCATTGACGTCGGCGCCGGCAATGAAGCCGGAAGTCTTGGCCGAACGAACCACGATGCCAGTCGGGCGCTGAGCTTCCAGCGCGTTCAGCACCTGATCGAATTCTTCCAGCACCACAGCCGACAGCGTATTGGCGCTGGCATCGGCGCGGTCAAACAACAGCCACGCGATGCCATCGGCATCGCGCGTCAGCTTGAAGTGGCGATAAGCGCCCGATGTGTCGGGAGCCGGCCCGAGTTCGAGCACGCGATCCCCAAGAACGTCCATGATCTTGCTGTCCATGACGCCCTCACACCGTCTCGATCAACATCGCGCCACCGAGGCCGCCGCCGATACATTCGGTAGCGATACCCCGCTTGGTGCCAAGCCGCTTCATCGCATTGACGAGATGCAGCACAATACGGTTGCCGGACGTGCCGACGGGATGGCCGAGGCTGATCGCACCGCCATCGACATTGAGCCTGGCACGATCGATCTCGCCGGCGGCGCCATCGAGGCCGAGCACCTCGCGGCAGAATTTTTCGTCCTTCCAGGCGGCGAGACAGCCGAGTACCTGCGTGGCGAAGGCTTCGTTCAACTCCCAGGTCTCGATGTCCTGAATCGTCATGTTGTTGCGCTTCAACAGATCGTTCGACGACAACACCGGACCGAGCCCCATGATCGACGGATCGAGCGCAGACCACTGGCTGTCGACGATCACCGCCTTCGGCGTAAGACCATGTTTCGCCACCGCGTCTTCGGACGCAAGGATCGTCCATGACGCACCATCGGTGATCTGCGAGGAATTGCCCGCGGTGACCTGCCCCCACGGACGTTCGAAGACCGGCTTCAGTGTCGCGAGCTTGTCTACCGACGAATCCGCGCGGACGCCGTCATCGTGGTCGTAGAAATTGCCCTTGCGATCGAAGGCGGTTTCGACCTCACCCTTCAGCCAGCCCTGTTCCTGCGCATGCGCAAGGCGCTTGTGGCTTTCGACGGCATAGGCATCGGCCTGCGCACGCGTGATGCCGAACAGGTGCCCGACCTTCTCGGCGGTCTGGCCCATATTGAGGTCGGTGATCGGATCGGTGAGACCGCGCTCGAGGCCGATGATCGGCTTGAAATAAGCCGGCCGGGCCTTGGCGATCGCCGCCACCTTGCCGAGCACACCCTTGGCCATCGCGAGGCCGGCGAACCAGCGCACGCCGTTCTGCGGCCAGACCAGCGGCGCATGGCTGAGCGCTTCGGCGCCGCCAGCGAGGACCAGATCGGCATTGCCTTCGCGGATGTAGCGATAGCCGGTGTCGATCGACTGCATGCCGGAGCCGCAATTGATCTGCACGGTGAAGGCCACCATCGCCTCGCCCATACCGAGCCGAAGCGCGGCGACGCGCGCAGGATTCATCTCGTCGGCGATGACATTGACGCAGCCGAGGATCACCTGATCGAAGGCATTTGGTGCAAATGGCTGCCGTGCCAGCAGCGGGCGTCCGCATTGCACGGCGAGATCGACAGGGGTGAACGGGCCGGGGCCGCTGCGCGCCTTCAGGAACGGCGTGCGGCTGCCGTCGACGATATAGACTGGTCTTGTCATGAAAGTCTTGCCATCAGCTTGCTGCCCGCTGCTCACCAAGTTCCTGGAAGAACTGGTGCACGTTATCGGACTTCTTATAGCCGGGCGACAGCTCTTCCGGCGCGAAGTGATCGACCTCGATCACCAGCTTGACGGCTTCCTGCGCAGCGGCGAGCTTTTCGCCCTCGGCTTGAGTGATGACGCCCTGTGTCACTGCATCCTTCCAGTTCTTGAGCTTCGCCGTCCGAATGCGCTTGGCAATATCGTCACTCGATGTCACCAGTTTGAACGCCTTCTCAAGCCGCGCGAGACCGCGGTCATCATCCACATGCGACAGATCCGGCGTCAGGCGATCGCGCGTCGCCGACGGCTCCAGGATCATCTGCGCGCAGCGATGCACCACGCGGTCCGAAGGCCCGAGCACCGATGCACCATATGGCTGCACGATGAATTTGAGGATGCCGGCGACAAAGCGGTTCGGCAGGTTGGCCAGAATCTCCGCAAAGCGGTTCTCGATGGTCTTGAAGCCGGACGCCATACACCATTCAAGTGCCGGCAGGTCGTCCTGCTGGCGGCCTTCGTCCTCCCAGCGCTTCAGCGCAGCCGAGAGCAGATAAAGCTCGGAGAGAATATCGCCGAACCGCGCCGACAGCATTTCCTTGCGCTTCAACGCTCCGCCGAGCGTCAGCAACGCCATGTCCGCGGACAATGCGAAGGCCGAGGAATAACGCGAGAGCTGGCGATAGAACTGTGTAGCATCGCCAGCATCCGGCGCAGGCGCGAATACGCCACCGGTCCAGCAGCGGCCCCAAGCGCGGAACAGCGTGGTGACGCTGTGGCCGATATGTTTCCAGAACGCGGTGTCGAAGGCCTCTAAGCCCTTCGCCTTGTCGGAATCGCCGAGCGCATTCATTTCCTGCAGCAGATAAGGATGCGCGCGGATGGCGCCCTGCCCGAACACAATGAGATTACGCGTCAGGATGTTGGCGCCCTCAACCGTGATGCCCACCGGCACCGCGCGATAGAGATTGCCCATATAGTTCTGCGGGCCGTCGATGACGGCCTTGCCGCCATGGATGTCCATGGCATCATCGATGGCCAGGCGCATACGCTCGGTGGCATGCAGCTTCATGATGCCGGAGATAACCGCGGGACGATGGCCTTGATTGAGCGCCGCCGAGGTCAGGCGCCGTGCGGCATCGAGCAGATAGGCCGTGCCGGCGATGCGGGCGAGCGGCTCCTCGATGCCTTCGAACTTGCTGATCGAAATGTTGAACTGTTCGCGGATGCGGGCATAGGCACCAGTGGTGCGCGCGGCATAGGCGGCACCGGCCGCAGACAGGGACGGCAATGAGATGCCACGGCCGGCGGCGAGCGCCGACATCAGCATCTTCCAACCCTGACCAAGCCGCTCCTGACCGCCGATGATGTAGTCGAGCGGGATGAAAACGTCGCGGCCCCAGTTCGGGCCGTTCTGGAACACCTGCATCGACGGTAGATGGCGCTGGCCGATCTCGACGCCCGGAAGATCATGCGGGATCAGCGCAACTGTGATGCCAAGCTCATCCTGTGAGCCCACGAGGTGATCGGGGTCATAGGCCTTGAAGGCGAGACCGATCAGCGTCGCGACCGGGCCGAGCGTGATGTAGCGCTTGTGCCAGTTGAGGCGCAGGCCCAGAACCTCCTGGCCTTCGAACGTGCCCTTGCAGATGATGCCGCTGTCGATCATCGAGGCCGCGTCCGAGCCCGCTTCCGGGCTGGTGAGGCCGAAACAGGGAATGTCGCGTCCATCGGCAAGGCGCGGCAGCCAGCGCTGGCGCTGCGCGTCGGTGCCGAACTTCATCAGCAGTTCGCCGGGGCCGAGCGAGTTGGGCACCATCACGGTGACGGCGGCGACCACCGACCGCGACGAAATCTTGCGCACCACTTCCGAATGCGCATAAGGCGAGAAGCCGAGACCTCCGAATTCCTTCGGAATGATCATGCCGAAGAACTTTTCGCGCTTGATGAACTCCCAGACGTCCGGCGGCAGATCGCGCAATTCCCAATTGATCTTCCAGTCGTCGATCATCTCGCAGAGGCGATCCACCGGCCCGGTCATGAAGGCCTGTTCTTCGTCCGTCAGTGTGGCCGGCTTGACGGCGAGCAGCTTGGCCCAGTTCGGATTGCCGGTGAACAGATCCGCATCCCACCAGACGTCGCCGGCTTCCAGCGCCTCGCGCTCGGTATCCGACATTTTCGGTAGCACGCCCTTGGCCCAGCCAAAGATCGGCTTGGTGAGATAATCACGGCGCAAGCTGGACGAGCTCATGGAGGCTTCCTCTCAATCGAGACGACCAGCAGTCCGGGCGGACCACGGGCGCCAAAAGGCAGACGCTCTTAGCGGGACGGTGTCGGTGTCACCTTAGCTTTCGCATTGAAATTCAAGCGAAATTTGACAGCATCGAGCCATCATTAACGACAGGATACCGCAACGGTTCCCGAAAGGCGATTTCCCGCCGCGTGACCAGTGGTCGCGCGACCGAAATGCCGGAAGAATAGCCGGCCTCAGTCCGGCCGGTTCATCTCGAACATGGCGTCCTGCTTGATGTGGAAATAGTCGCCGCGGCGGCCGGCGCGCAGGATCGGGCCAGCCAATGCAGTCTGATAGACGCCGTCCACAATCAGGGTCTTGTCGATATGCACGGCGACGACCTCACCCATGGTGAGGAAGGCGTTGGCCGAGGCACCGTTCGCGCCCTTGAGTTCGATGATCTGAGTCACCTTGCATTCGAAAGCGACCCGGCTCTCGCCGACACGAGGTACGTTCACCAGCTTGCTCGGCACCGGCGTCAGGCCGGCGATCTCGAATTCATCGACTTCCGGGCCGACATGCGCCGCCGTGGCGTTCATCTGCTTGGCCAGATCCATGGTGGCCAAATTCCAAACGAATTCCTTCGTCGCCTGCATGTTGCGGGCGGAGTCCTTGATCCCGATGCTGGAAAAGCCGATCAGCGGCGGCGTGTAGTTGAAGGCGTTGAAGAAGCTGTATGGCGCCAGATTAACGTGGCCATTGGCATCCCGGGAGGAGACCCACCCGATCGGACGCGGACCGATGATGGCATTGAAGGGATCGTGCTTGAGGCCGTGGCCGTTGACGGGCTCGTAAGAATGCAGATCGAATGCGGTCACGCGGAAGATCCCCTGAATTGACGTCAGAGAGATCGTCTAGCCCCGCGGGGCCAACCCGGCAAGAACGAAGTCGATCATCTGGTCCAGGGTCGGGCCAGGTTTCGTCGCACATTGCGCGATCATCTGCGGGTGAAAGAAGCGCATCATGGCGGTGCAGGCGCACATGGCTGCCAATTCGACGTCCGGAGCCTGAAACTCACCCTTGGCAGCACCGTCCGCGATGACACCGCCGATGGTAACGGTGATACGCTCCATATGAGCAGTGCAGACATCCCAACTCTCTTCCATGGCGATGGCGACCATCTCATGCAGCTTGGCATCGCCGACATAACGTTCGGCATTCATCTCATGGATCGACGTCAGCAGTTCGCGGAGCCGCGCGGCGGCCGGCTGCGGATTTTCAGCAATCGCTCCAGCGGCCTCTTCAACTTCCCCCATCAACCGCTGCGCCACGGCCGAGATGATCGACTTCTTCGAATCGAAGAAGCGATAGACGTTCGCCGGGCTCATCCGGAGCACCTTGGCGATATCAGCCACGGTGGTCTTCTGGTAGCCGATTTCACGAAACAGCTTTTCCGCGACCACAACGATGCGGCCCCGCATATCGGCTTCGACGTGTTCAGAAATCAGAGTCATCTCGGAGTGCAGTCTTCAGTTATTCGGCAGCAAGCGGAAAGGCCTGTTGCTTGTCGTGATGGCGCGGTGCGTGATGATCCACATCCTCACCCGATCCGCGTTCATCCAGACTCTTGCGAAACCATAGGGCATAGAGACCCGGGAGATACAACAACGTCAAGAACGTCGCCACAAACAATCCACCCATGATAGTGACCGCCATCGGCCCCCAGAAGGCCGAGCGCGACAGCGGGATCATCGCCAAAATGGCCGCCAGCGCCGTCAAGATGACCGGACGCGCACGGCGCACGGTCGCCTCGACGATGGCTTCGCGGCGGGTCAGGCCGTGCCGCACGTCGGTTTCGATCTGATCCACCAGAATAACGGCGTTGCGCATGATCATACCCGCCAGCGCGATCAGGCCTAGCAGTGCCACGAAGCCGAACGGCTTGTTGGCGACGTTCAGCGCCAACGAGGCGCCGACGATGCCGAGCGGCGCCGTCAGGAACACCAGGATCAGGCGCGAGAAGCTCTGCAACTGCACCATCAGCAGCGTCAGCATGATGATCATCATCAGCGGAAACAGCACGGCGATCGAGGCATTGCCCTTGCTGGATTCTTCCACCGCGCCGCCGATCTCAATGCGATAGGCCGGCTGCAGGCTGTCGCGGATCTGCTGCAACTGCGGCCAGATCTGGTTGGTGACATCCGGGGGCTGCACGCCATCGACGACGTCGCCGCGCACGGTGATCGCCATGTCGCGGTTACGGCGCCAGAGGATCGGCTCCTCATGGGCGTATTCGATCTTCGCCACCTGCGACAGCGGCACCGGAACGCCGTTGCGCGAGATGATGGTGAGATCGCCCACACGGCCGAGATCGAGGCGTTCCGACGGCACGGCCCGGGCAACGACACCCACTTTCTCGATACCGTCACGCACGTTCGTGACCGACGCGCCGGAGATCAGCATCGCCAGGGATTGTGACAACTCCTGCGGCGTCAGGCCGAGGGCGCGGGCGCGATCCTGGTCGACCACCAGCCTGAGGGAAGGCGTCTGTTCGTTCCAGTCGAGCTGCGGATCGACCATATTTTTGTTAGCGCGCATTACTTCGCGCACCCTGTAGGCTATATCCCGCACGGTCGCGGTATCCGGCCCGATGACGCGGAACTGGACGGGGAAACCGACCGGCGGACCGAAATTGAAGCGATCGACGCGCACGCGTGCTTCCGGCAGCTGGCCATCGGCGACGGCCTTCTCGATCTTGGACTTGATGCGCTCGCGTGCCTCGACATCCTTGGACACGATCACGATCTCGGCGAAGGCCTCATTCGGGAGCTGCGGATTGAGGCCGAGCCAGAAGCGCGGCGAGCCGCGGCCGACATAGGCCGTATAGGTGGCGATGTCCTTGTCGTCCTTGAGCAGCTTCTCGGCGTCCTTGACCGCCTTTTCGGTAACGCCAAAGGCCGTGCCTTCCGGCAGGCGCAGCTGCAGGAACAGTTCGGGACGTTCCGACAACGGGAAGAACTGCTGCTGGACATGGCCGAAACCGACGATGGCAGCGATGAAGATACCGACGGTGGCAGCCACCACCTTGATGCGGTGCGTGACGCACCACTGCACGACGCTGCGCAACCCACGATAGATGCGCGTCTCATAGACCGCATGCGGATCGTGATTGGCCTTTCCGTGGGCAGCAAAGTTCGGCAGCAGCTTGACGCCGATATAGGGTGTGAAGATCACCGCGACGAACCACGAGGCGATCAACGATATCGCCACAACCCAGAAAATGCCGCCGGCATATTCGCCCACTGCGGAATTCGCAAAGCCGATCGGCAGGAAGCCGACCGCTGTAATGAGCGTACCGGTGAGCATCGGGAATGCCGTGGACTCCCAGGCGAAGGAGGCCGCGCGCACGCGGTCCCAGCCCTGCTCCATCTTCACCACCATCATCTCGACTGCGATAATGGCGTCATCGACCAGTAGGCCGAGCGCGATAATCAACGCACCTAGCGTAATACGGTGCAGGTCCATACCCATCGCATTCATGACCATGAAGACGATACCGAGCACCAGCGGCACCGAGAGCGCCACCACAATGCCGGTGCGCCAGCCGAGTGCCAGGAAGCTGACGAACAGCACGATGCCCAACGCCTCGATGAACGAGTGCGTGAATTCCCCAACGGCATGTTCGACCACCAGCGGCTGATCGGCGATCTGCTCGACATTGACGCCCTGCGGGACGGCGACCATGAACTCGTTCTTGGCCTTTTCGACGTCCTTGCCGAGTTCAAGAATGTTGGCGCCGTTGGCCGTGACCACGCCGATGCCGAGCGCGTATTGACCCTTCTGCCGGACCTTGAAATCCGGCGGATCGACGAAGCCATGGCTGACCGTCGCGATATCGCCGAGGCGGAACGTGCGCCCGTTGCTCTCGACGGGCGTCTCCGCCACCGTCTTCACGCCGTCGAGCGCACCGGTGACGCGCAGCGGTACGCGCTGCGACGAGGTTTCCACCGTACCGGCCGGCTGGATCGCGTTCTGCTTGGCGAGAGAATCGAACAGCGTCTGCGGCGTGATGCCGAGCGTCGCCAGCTTGGCGTGAGAAAATTCGACGAAAATGCGCTCGTCCTGCGTACCGTAGAGATTGACCTTGGTGACGCCTTTCACCTTCAGCAGGCGCTGGCGCAGGCCTTCGGCGACCACTTTCAACTGTTTGAAGTCGGCACCGTCGCCGGTCATCATATAGAGAATGGAATCGACGTCGCTGAACTCGTCATTGACCGTCGGCCCGACCAGATTGGCGGGCAGACTGCCCTGCACGTCCGCGAGCTTCTTGCGCAGCAGATAGAACAGGAACGGCACGTCCTTGGCCGGCGCATTGTCCTTGAACGTGACCTGCAGCGCCGTGAAGTTCGGCTTCGAATAGGTCTGCACCTTGTCGAAGTAAGGCAGCTCCTGCATCTTTTTCTCGATGGGATCTGCAACCTGCTCCTGCATTTCCTTGGCGGTCGCGCCCGGCCAGATTGCCGTGACGTTGACGACTTTCACCGTGAAGGACGGATCTTCGGCACGGCCCAGCTTCTCGTATGAGAAGAAGCCGCCGACGCCGAGCGCGATGATCAAAAACAGGATCAGCGCGGGATGAGCGACGGCCCAGGCGGAGAGGTTGAAGCGATGCATCGGCTTCGTCCTTTGAATGCGAGCGTCTTAAAACGACAATGCGGAGACGACGTGAACCTTCAGCGCCGGGTCGAGCTTCTGCACGCCCAGCGTCACGATCTTGGCACCTTCATCGACGCCACCTGAGATGATGACGTCGTTGCTCTCATAGGACTTCACCTTGACCGGCTGCAGCGCGACGTCGCCCGATGCGCTCACAACATAGAGCGAAGGGTTGTTGCCCTGGCTGAACAGCGCCGAGAGCGGTACGCGCGCAACGCGTTCGGTGGCGGGATCGGAGAGCGTCAGCGTCGCCGTCATGCCGAGCGACACCTTGTCGTCGGCCTCGGGCAGCGAGAACTTGGCGAGATAAGTGCGCGTCGCGGTGTCGGCATTGGGCGCCAGTTCACGCAGCTTGGCGGCATATTGCTTGCCGGGCTCGGACCACAGCGTCACACTGGCTTTGCCTTCCTTGGCGCGGCCAACCAGCGTTTCCGGAATGGAAACCACCGCCTCCTTCTCGCCGAAACGCGCGACACGGATGGCGGCTTGCCCTGCGGCGACGACCTGACCGGCATCGATCAGCGTCGCGGTGACAACGCCGCGGGTGTCGGCGATCAGCGTCGCATAAGAGAGGCTGTTCTTGGTGAGTTCGACCGAGCGTTCGGCGCGATTGAGACGCGCCCGGGCTTCGTCGCCCGTGGCTTTGGCCTGATCGAGCTGTGCCTGGGTGGACCAGCCCTTGGCGCGCAATTCGGTGGCGCGGCCCTCGGCTGCAGTGGCATTGGCCAGCACGCCCGTGGATGCGTTGAGTTCGGCGACCGCCTGCTCGGCCTGCAGCTTCAGATCGACCTCATCGAGCGTAGCCAGCGGCTGGCCGATCTCGACGTTCTGCCCGACCTCAACAAGGCGCTTGGCGACCTTGCCGGTCACCCGGAAGCCCATATCGGTCTCGATCCGCGGGCGGATGGTGCCGACGAAGCTGCGCTGCGGCGATTCCGGCTCGTAATGCACAGTCGCGACCAGCACGGGGCGGGTTGGCTTGGCCTCAGCCTCGGTTTTCTTGCCGCAGCCGGCCAGAGCAAGGGCCGGGATCAGCAGGAGCGCAGCGGCGAATGGCTTGCGGGAAGCGCTGACTTTGGTGTGGCCGGGCATCACGAGCGTCCTTCGAATGAATGTTCGAAGGGAACTTAGGCGTGATCACTGACGAATGTCAATATTCGTCAGTGATCACGATTTCGCCAGATTGCCGCACCGCATCACGGCCTTATTTCACCCGTGCCGGTTTGCCGGTAGCTGCGAACTCCGTTGCTGTCCCGTGATTGCCGACCAGCACAAGGATTCCGGCTACCAGCGGCATGGCCGCCAGGACCAGAAGCCCGGTCGAGGTGCTGCCGGTCAATTCCTTGACCCAGCCGATCAGATAGGGACCGCCGAAGCCCGCAAGATTGCCGATCGAATTGATCAACGCGATGGCGCCGGCCGCCGCCGTGCCGCTCAGCCACGCCGTCGGCAGCGTCCAGAACAGTGCGAAGGTGCAGAACACGCCGATCGCAGCGACCGTCAGCGCGACCATGGTCAGGGTCGGATTGGTGGAGATGCCGGACAGCGCGAGCGCCACGGCGGTCAGCAGCAGCGGCAGGCCGACATGCCAGACGCGTTCGCGGGTCTTGTCGGAATGCTGCGCCCACAGCACCATGGCAATGGAGCCGAACAGATAGGGGATCGCGGTGACGAAACCGGTCTGCAGGTTGGTGAAGCCGAACGCCTTCACGATCTGCGGCAGCCAGAACTGCATGCCATAAAGCGCGCCGACAAAGCCGAAATAGACCACGCTCAGCATCAGCACCTTCGGCGACGACAGCGCCTGCCCCAGCGTCATGCCATGGGCGCTCTCCTTGGCAAGGCGCTCGCCTTCAAGCTTGTCGGACAGCCACATCTTCTGGTCGGGCGTCAGCCATTCGGCCTTTTCAGGCTTGTCGGTGAGATAGAACCAGGTGACGACGCCGAGAATGACCGAAGGAATGCCTTCGATGATGAACAACCACTGCCAGCCCTTCAGGCCCATGACACCGTCGAGCCCCAGCAGCATGCCGGAGATCGGCGCGCCAATCACCGTGGATACGGGCACCGCGATCGCGAAGGCGGCGAGGAAACGCGCGCGATATTCTGCCGGAAACCAGTAAGTGAGATAGAGGATAATGCCGGGGAAGAAGCCGGCCTCAGCGACACCGAGCAGAAAGCGCAGCGTGTAGAAGCTCCACGGGCCACTGACGATCGCCATCAGCGCGGAGATGATGCCCCAGCTCACCATAATGCGCGCGATCCAGCGGCTGGCGCCGAATTTCTCCAGCGCGATATTGCTGGGAACTTCAAAAATGAAATAGCCGATGAAGAAGATGCCGGCGCCCCACGCAAAAACGGTGGGCGAGAAATTCAGCTCGGCATTCATGGTGAGCGCGGCGAAGCCAAGATTGACGCGGTCGAGATAGGCCAGGAAATAAGCCAGCACCAGAAACGGGATCAGCCGCCAGGAAATGGCGCGGATGGTTGAGGCTTCGATGTCGGATTTCGCGCTGCGCGTGGCGCGCGCGCCGACGGCGGTCTGGCTCATGGTTCACTCCCGGTCGCTTGTTGTCGGCGACGGCCTCTGCGGGCCGCGCTGTCATGTCGCACGGTTTAGCGAAAGACCCGGGGAGCGGCAATGTCTGTGCAGAGCAGCAATCAGCTCAGCGCAGCACCTGCGTGAACAGCACCTGCGCGAAGCGCTCAATCGGTGCCGGGCTGCGTTCGGCTTTCGACAGCAGGTTGGCGCCCTGCAGCGAGGAGACGATGAAACCCGCAACCTCCGCGCATTTGAAGTCGGCCGGCAGCTCGCCGGCTTTCACCGCGGAGGTCAGGCATTCAGCAATACTCCGCTGAACATCGGCGAAGATCGTCAGCAGCCGGTCGCGAATGAGGTCGCTGTGGTCGCTGGCTTCTGCCGTGAAGTTGCCGAACAGGCAGCCATTGCACATCTGGTCTTCGGTGAGCCGGGCCACGTTGGCATCGATATAGGCGCGCAACCGCGCCAGTGGCGACAGGCCTTCATTGCGCAGCGTCTGCGCCATCAGCTCGCGGCCCTTCGCGAAATAGAGATCGATGATCTCGAGGCCGAATTCTTCCTTGGAGGTAAAGTGGTTGGTGAAGGTGCCCTGCGGCACGCCGGCGGCATGCACGATGTCGCGAACACTGGCCCCCGCATAGCCGCGCGCATGCACGACCGCGAGGCCTGCGGTGAGAATCCTGTCGCGATTCGAGAGCTTCGCCATGGGCTTAATATGGTTGCACCGGGCGCCGGATCAAGCGACGGCCACGCATAGCCACAAGGCGTTCGGGCCTTGTCCGGCCCTCGGCGTCTAACCCTGCCCGTAGCGTCGGGCCGCCTCGACAGTCAGACCCTTGCCGACGGCCCCGAACGTGTCGCCATCGATGGCGCGGGCGGCCGGCAGGGCCGCCGTGATCGCCTTGCGGACATGGGCGAGCTGCACCGAACCGCCGGTCAGGAACACCGCATCGATCGCTTCGGGCTTCAATCCGGCCTGGTTCAGGCAGATCTTGATCCGAGCGGTGATCCGATCGGCAAGCAATTGGGTATGGCTGACGAGTTCCTTGCGGGCGACGCCGGCCGCAAGGCCAGGCTCGATCCAGTCCAGCGCGATGCTCGATTTCGGCTTGTCGGACAGGCCAATCTTGGCGCCCTCGACTTCCATGGCCAGTGTGTGGCCGCGCTGCTCGTCCAGTACGCGCACGAGACGGTCCAGCAGCTCCGGCTGCTGTGCCTCATAGCGCACCTGTTTCACCTCATTCATGACCTTGGAATCGTACATCCGGTTGATGCTCGACCAGGTCGCCAGATCGTGGAAATAGCCTGACGGCACATCGAGCCCCGCGCGCTTCATTGCCGAGCGATAGCCGAGCAGCGGCATGATCACGCCGAGGCTGAGATGTCTGTCGAAATCGGTACCGCCGATGCGCACGCCGTCATTGGCGAGAATGTCGTCCTTGCGATCGGCAAGACGGTGCCGCTCGGGCGAAAGGCGCACGATGGAGAAATCCGACGTGCCGCCGCCGATATCGGCGATCAGCGCGATCTCCTCCGAATTGATCTGGCGCTCGTAATCCAGCGCCGCGGCAATCGGCTCGAACTGGAACGTGACGTCCTCGAAGCCGACGTCTTTCGCGATGGCGCGCAGCGTAGCTTCGGCCTTGGCATCGCCCGCCGGATTGTCATCGACGAAATGGACGGGACGGCCATGGACGACTTGGCGGAGTTCAAGCCCTGTGGCCTGTTCCGCGCGCCGCTTCACCGCACCGAGATAATAGGCGATGACATTGCGGAAGCTGACGCGTTCGCGGCCGACGCGCGTCGTCTCGTCGATCAGCGACGTGCCAAGCACGGATTTAAGGCTGCGCATCAGGCGGCCAGGCGCCCCCTCGACATAGGCTTCGATCGCTTTGCGGCCGATGAAGGCGCCGGTATCGGCCTTGTAAAAGATCGCACTCGGAATTGTGACATGATAGTCTTCGAGCGCCGCCAGCACCGGAACATCATTGATGACCGTGCCGAGCGTCGTGTTCGACGTCCCAAAATCCAGACCACAAACCGACATTGCCGCTCCCGAAAGGAACGTCCGTCTACACAGTTCGCAGGCCGCGATCTAGCATTATATTTTTGCACAGCCGGACTGTCATGAAGCGCATCGAACACTGCAATTTTCGAAGCAAAACAACGCGATCCACAGAACAATCGACTGCATCCGCCGGGGTTGATGAATCGTGCGGCATCGGTCCATAAGCGGTTTGCGACGGCGGTATGACCCGCCACGGAATTTCGAAGGAATCTCTACGCGTGGCAAACATCAATCAGAAGATCGCAGACGAACTTGGCGTGCGCGAACAGCAAGTCGCCGCGACGGTAGAACTGCTCAACGGCGGCGCGACGGTGCCGTTCGTGGCGCGTTACCGCAAGGAAATCACCGGCGGTCTCGATGACGCGCAACTGCGCACGCTGGAAGAGCGCCTGACCTATCTGCGCGAACTCGAAGAACGCCGTCTCGTGATTCTGGAATCGGTGCGCGAACAGGGTAAGCTCGACGCTGCGCTCGAAACGGCGATCATGACCGCCGACACCAAAGGCCGTCTCGAGGACATCTATCTGCCGTTCAAACCGAAGCGCCGCACGAAGGCCGAGATCGCCAAGGAAGCCGGCCTTGAACCGCTATCGGAACTGCTGCTCACCGAGCCGCAGAACGATCCGAAGAAAGTTGCCGAAGCCTTCGTCAATGCCGAAAAGAACGTCGCCGATGTCGCCGCTGCACTCGACGGCGCGCGCGCCATTCTTGTCGAGCGCTTCGCCGAAGATGCCGATCTGATCGGCGCGCTGCGCGAGCAGATGTGGTCGAACGGCCTGATGGCCTCGACCGTGCGCACCGGCAAGAAGACCGAAGGCGAGAAGTTCAAGGATTATTTCGACTTCAGCGAGCCGCTGCACAAGCTGCCGTCGCATCGCATTCTCGCGCTGTTCCGCGGCGAGAAAGAAGAGATCCTCGATCTCGCGATGCAGCCCGAGCCGGTGCCGGCCACGCCTGCTCCGACAACGACACCCAGCTCCTATGAGCTGAAGATCATGAACCGCTTCGGCGTTTCCGATCAGGGCCGCCCCGGCGACAAGTGGCTGACCGAAACCACGCGCTGGGCCTGGCGCACCAAGATCCAGGTGCATCTCAACATCGACCTGCGCATGCGGCTGTGGACTGCGGCCGAAGAAGAAGGCGTCCGCGTGTTCGCCTCCAATTTGCGCGATCTCCTGCTCGCAGCGCCTGCCGGCGCGCGCGTCACCATGGGTCTCGATCCCGGTTTCCGTTCGGGTGTGAAGACCGCGATTATCGACGCCACCGGCAAGGTGGTAGCAACGACCACGATCTATCCGCATGAGCCGCAGCGCCAGTGGGATGCGTCGCTCGCCATGCTCGGCAAGCTCGCCGTCCAGCACAAGGTCGATCTGATCGCCATCGGCAACGGGACGGCCTCGCGCGAGACCGACAAGCTGGCGATGGAGCTGGTGAAGCTGCTGCCGGATTTGAAGATGTCGAAGATCGTGGTGTCGGAAGCCGGCGCCTCGGTCTATTCGGCCTCGGCCTTCGCTTCTGAAGAACTGCCCGAGCTCGACGTGACGCTGCGCGGTGCGGTTTCCATCGCCCGCCGCCTGCAGGATCCGCTGGCCGAACTGGTGAAGATCGATCCCAAGGCGATCGGCGTCGGCCAGTATCAGCACGACCTCGGCGAGAGCAAACTGGCGCGGTCGCTCGATGCCGTCGTGGAAGACTGCGTGAACGGCGTCGGCGTCGATGTGAATACCGCATCGGCGCCGCTGCTGGCGCGCGTGTCGGGCATCGGAACCGGATTGGCACAGAGCATCGTGCAGCACCGCGACGCCAACGGCCCGTTCAAGTCACGCAAGGCGCTCAAGGAAGTGCCGCGGCTTGGCCCGAAGGCATTCGAACAATGTGCCGGCTTCCTGCGCATCAATGACGGCGAGGATCCGCTCGACAAGTCCGGCGTGCATCCGGAAGCCTATCCGCTGGTGCGCAAGATTCTTGAGGCCACCAAGAGCGACATCAAGGCGCTGATCGGCAATGCCGAGATCCTGCGCAAGGTGCAGCCGAAGACCTTCGTCGACGACACCTTCGGCCTGCCGACCGTCACCGACATCCTGAAAGAACTCGAAAAACCCGGCCGCGACCCCCGCCCTGCCTTCAAGGCTGCGGTGTTCATGGAAGGTGTCGAGAAGCTCAGCGATCTCAAGCCCGGCATGGTGCTCGAAGGCACTGTGACCAACGTCGCTG
This sequence comes from Tardiphaga sp. 20_F10_N6_6, assembly GCF_052076045.1. Classification (NCBI taxonomy): domain Bacteria; kingdom Pseudomonadati; phylum Pseudomonadota; class Alphaproteobacteria; order Hyphomicrobiales; family Nitrobacteraceae; genus Tardiphaga; species Tardiphaga sp. 20_F10_N6_6. The sequence goes on along the minus strand of NZ_CP197239.1, from coordinate 5,007,361 downwards.
CCTTCGGCGCCTTCGTCGATGTCGGCGTGCATCAGGATGGTCTGGTGCACATCTCGGCGATGTCCAAGACCTTCATCAAGGATCCGCGCGAGGTCGTGAAGTCAGGCGACATCGTCAAGGTGAAGGTGCTGGAAGTCGAAGTCGCTCGCAAGCGCATCGCGCTAACGCTGCGCATGGATGATCCTGTCGGCGCCAAGGCCGATCGTCCGCAAGCCGATCGCGGCCCTCGCTTCAACGAACGCCAGATGACATCGCGTGCTCCGGCGAAGCAGGAGAGCAGTGGCGGTGGTGCATTTGCAGAGGCACTGCGCCGCGCGGCCGAGAAGGGCGCGGGGAAGGCGAAGTAACTCTCCCCGTCATTGCGATCGAAGCGAAGCAATCCAGAAGCCAAAAGCGAAGTCTGGATTGCTTCGTCGCAAATGCTCCTCGCAATGACGGCTGTTAGGCCTGCGCCCTCCCCAACTCCACAGCCAACTGCAGAATATCTTCATCGCAGTCCCGCACGCCCATGATCGACAACCCGATCGGGCAATCATCGAGCCTGGCGACAGGCAGTGAGACCTGCGGCGTGCCGGCATGGCCGGACACACAGAGCAGTTCGATCGCGCGGGCGCGGAACACGTCGAGCGTCGCATCCGGTGTGTTGCGCAGCGGCGCAATGCCCGGCGCGGTCGGCAGCAGCAACACCGTATCGGTCGGCAGCAGCGACAGCACGCGTTCAACGATGACTTTTCGCATGGCCCGCGCAGCCGCGATCTCGGCGGGATCGAGAACCGCCGCAGCCGCGAAGCGATCCTTCACGCCGGGGCCGAGCTTCGGCTGGGTCGCCTTGATCCACTCACCCTGCACGGCCCAGGCTTCTTCCGACTGGACCACACGGAACGTATTGCGCCAGGCATTGAGTGCACCGCTTGCGACATCCACGTCTTCACTCGCGCCGACCAGCGCCTTGATGCGATCGACTGACGGCTGCAGCAGGTTGCGAACCTTCTCATCGACCGCGCCGAACAGATCGCTTGCGATCAGAACCTTCTTCATCCGGCGCGGGGCACGCGCCTTGTCGAGCAGCACTTTGCCGATCTCGACCATCAATTCGGGCGTGCGCGCAAACCAGCCGACAGTGTCGTAACTCGGCGCCAGCGGCACGGCACCATCGAGCGGGATGCGACCATGCGTGGTGCGAATGCCGTAGACGCCGCAATAGCTGGCGGGCAAACGCACCGAACCGCCGGTGTCGGAGCCGATGGCGAAGTCGACCAGCGCACCAGCGGTCGCTGCAGCGGAACCACTGGACGAGCCACCGGGAATGCGGCCGGGCGCAGCGGGATTGATCGGCGTGCCATAATGCGCGTTCTCGCCGTTGAGGCTCCAGGCCAGTTCATCCGTATGCGTCTTGCCGACGAGCTTCGCACCGGCATTCAACAAGCGATCCACGATCGGCGTCGACTTTGTTGGCACCGGATGTGTCGCTAGCCATTCCGGGCTGCCGGCGCCGGTCGGCACATTGGCGAGATCGAAGAAATCCTTCAGCGCAAAGGTGAGACCCGCGAGAGGCCCCTCTGTCGTGGTCTGCACTTCGATGTGGCCATGATCCACAAAGGCGTTGAGCGTGTCATTGATCGGCATCGAAGTCTCCGTACGACAAAAGGACGCCCGCTTCAGTGGGGCTTGAGCAGACTCGCAGCCGGCCTGATGAAGGTCCTGATGCCGTTCTTGAAACCGAACAGCGGCTGCGCGATCTCGCATACCGCCTCTGCCTTGGTCTCGCAATCGAGCACCACGAGATCGGCGGGATTGCCGACGGCAATGCCGTAGTGCTTCAGGTTGAGCAGCGCCGCCGGTGCGGACGTCACTAGGTCGAGACATCCGGCAAGGTCGTCCATGGCGCCGACCTGCATCACATTGGCATAGAGATTGATCATGCGGATCAGCGAGACATCGCCGAACGGCGTGAACGGATTCAGCACGTTGTTGGTGGAGATATTGGCGTTGACGCCGAGCGCACGGAGCTTGTGCGCCGAGGTGACGCCGCGCGGCACATTGTGATCGTAATCGCGGCCAGTGAGGAACAGGTCGGTCGCCGGCAACACCGTGACCGCGACGCCGGCATCGGCGAGCCGTTTCGCGGCCGCCTCGAAATCCGCTGGCGGCATCGCCGACAGCTTTGTGGCATGACCGATGGCCACGCGGCCGCCCCAGCCCGTGGCCTCCGTCATGCGGCAGACCTCTTCGTAGTCCGACCGCGTTGGATCGAGATCGAAATCGAGGTGGAAATCGATATCGACGCCAAACTCCTGCGCCATGCCGAAGATTTTCGCGATCTGGCCGTTCGAATCCTTGTCGATATAGGGCACGCCGCCGATCAGATCGGCGCCTTCCTTCATCGCTTGCAACAGGATCTCCTCGCAGCCGGGATCATCCAGCAGACCCTCCTGCGGAAACACGCAGAGCTGCAGATCGATCGCCCAGGCGTAATCCTGCTTCAACTTCTTCAGCGCGCGGAAACTGGTCAACCCGATACGCGGATCGACCTCCACATGCGTGCGCATGCGGTTGGTGCCGTGCTTGATCGCTTTCTCCAGCGTCAGCGATGCGCGTGCATAGACGTCCTCTTCGGTGAAGTCGCGTTTGGCCCGGGAGACTTCGCTGATCACCTCCGCAAGCGTACCCTTCGCGCAATTGCAGCGGCCGAGGAGACAGGATTTGTCGAGATGGATATGCGTCTCCACAAAGCCCGGCACGAGCAGCCGGCCGCCGACATCCTGATCCGGCGCCACGCCGCGCGGCAGGCCGATCTCGATGGCCTCGAACCGCCCGCCGCGAATGCCGATATCCACCGGGCCATCAGGCCGGTCGGCAATGCGCGCGTTGCGCAGGATGAGATCGAAGGTCATGGGAGGACTCCTGAAGAGGCCACGCCACCGAGCGGGACGTAGCGAAAGCATATGGGCGGGCAAGCAATGCATGTGCCAAGGCGCATGCGATTCAATATCTTATTAACTATCTGAAAATACGACAATATCTTCAAATCTTGCTTCAAGGAACGCCCAATAATGAGGCGCGCCACACAAGAATTGTATACGATCTGATGCATCTACCGAATACAATTCGGGCACCGGTTTTGCTATGATGGCGCCAGCATCTGTCCGCAGGAGAAACCCGATGTCGCAATCCCCCACCGCGCTTGCGCCCGTCACCGATGAAACCGCCCAGGCTGCCGACCTCGTCGAGCGGTTTCTCGTCGCCTCCATGGTGCCGGACCCGGAAACCGCCGGCACCTTCATGTCGGCCGACGTCGCGATCACCTTCACCGGCGGTCGCAAGTTCAAGCATCCGCGCGATGCCACAGCGTTCAACGCGATGCGCTACAAATGGGTGAAGAAGAAGATGGAGCGCACCGACGTATCGCCGGGGAATGGCGAGACCATCGTCTACAATACCGGAACGCTCTATGGCGAATGGCATGACGGCACGCCGTTCGAAGGCAATCGCTATGTCGATCGCTTCGTCGTGCGGGACGGCAAGATCGTGAGGATGGATGTCTGGAACGACAGCGCCGAGCGCATTCTCATACGCATGGATATCGAAGCGTAGCGTAAACACGGCGGCTTGATCGCCGCCGGCATTCAGCACCTTGAAATGTCGACGATCTGGCACCCGGTTTGCATACAGAATGCAAGCTGAGTGTAACCAGGGAACGTCGATGTTGCAGGGATTCTCCAAGACCATGATGACAGGCGCGGCGCTGCTGTGCCTGATCGGTGTCACCAACACTGCCAAGGCCGATACAGCGACCTGCCCAGCGACGATCCCGTTCGGATTGACCACGCCGCTGACTGGTAACCTTGCGTTGCTCGGCACCCAAGCCCGCAATGGCGCTGAATTCGCTGTCGACGAGATCAACGCCGCCGGCGGCATTTCCGGCAAGAAGATCGCACTCACCACCGAGGACACCGGCGCCTCGTCGACCGACGCTCTGAATGCGATGAATCGCATCATCGAGAGCAAGCCGCTGGTCATCATGTCGTCGATGATCTCGCCGCATGTGTTTGCACAGACCGAGAGCGTCAACAAATCCGAGACCCCGTTCATCGTCGGCGCCACCAACGCGAAAGTCACCGCGCAGGGCTCGAAGTGGCTGTTCCGCACCCACGCCCATGACGGCCAGCTCGCCGAGCTGATCCCAGAATATCTCGTGAAGTCACTGAAGAAGACCAAGCCCGGCATTCTCGTCGTTGCCGACGATTACGGCCTCGGCGCGTCGAAGGGCATTCAGGCGGCACTCGCCAAACTCAATGTCACGCCGGTCGCGACAGCCTCTTATGCCCCGTCCGACAAGGACATGAGCGCGCAGCTTCTGGAGATCAAGGACAAGGGCGCCGACAGCCTGATCCTGTTCGGTCGTCCCTCCGACATCACCCTGGTGCTGAAGCAGATGGGCGATCTCGGCATCAAGCTGACCACCATCGGCAATACCAGCATTGTCGCGCAGACCACCCTGAACAATCTGTCCGCAGCCGAAGCCGACGGCAACTACGCGATCGGGGGGATGATCCCCCAAACCTCGACCGATCCGAAAATTCTGGATTGGGCAAAGCGCGTGCAGGACAAATACAAAGTGCCGGCCGACAACTTCACCGTCTCCTATTACGACTCGGTCTTCATGCTGAAGTCGATCATTGAGAAAGTCGGCTGCGACAAGCCGGCGATCCGTGATGCCCTTGCCGCCACCAAGGACTTCAAGGGCATGCTGATCTCCTACCGGGCCGATGCCAATGGCGACCTCACCCATACGCTCGGCATCTATCGCAACAAGGGCAAGACCCCGGAATTCACCGGACCGATCAAAGAGAGCGGGTTCTAAAACTTCATGGGCCAGCTCGTCGTCAACGGCCTGGCGCTCGGGAGCATCTATGCTCTCGTGGCGCTGGGTCTGCTGCTGATTTTCAACACCGTTCAGATCGTCAATTTCGCGCAGGGACAGTTGTTGATGCTCGGTGCCTTTATCGGCATTTCGGGCGCGGTGACGCATGAACTGCCGATGGCGCTGGCCTGGGCCTCCACCATGCTGGCGATGGCGCTGATCGGCATCGTCTTCATGGTGCTGGTCTATTTCCCCTTGCGCGGGCGGCCACCATTCCTCGTGATCCTCACCACCATCGCGATGGGCATCGTGTTGGAGAACATCGCGCTGATCGTCTGGGGGCCGCTGCCGGTGTCGCTGCCCTCGCCGGTGCGCGGTCCGCCGCTGCGTTTTGCCGGCGTTGTCATCTCGATGCACCAGCTCTTCATCTTCTGTACGCTGGCCGTGATCCTGCTGCTGCAATATCTGATGCTCACCAGAACGCGCTTCGGCATCCTGATGCAGGCGACTGCGCAGGATCTGCACACCGCGCGGCTGGTCGGGATTCCCGTCAACCGCACCATCGCCGTCGCCTTTGCCTTTGGCGCGATCCTGTCGGGCATCGCCGGCCTGCTGGTGGCACCGATTTTCCTCGCCGAGCCGACCATGGGCGGAAGCCTGGGCCTCAAGGGTTTTGTCGTCAGCGTGATCGGCGGCTTTGGTAATCTGCCCGGCGCCGTGATCGGCGGCCTGTTTCTCGGCCTGATCGAGACCTTCGGCGCGCGCTACATCTCCTCAAACTTCCGCGATGCCTATGCCTTCATCGTGATGATCGCGGTGCTCGTGGCCTGGCCGCGCGGATTGTTCGGCGAGAAGAGCAGCGAGAAGGTATGACAGTGAAACGATGGCTTCCGCTCGCGCTTTGCGTCGCCGTTGCGCTGCTGATCCCGGCCGTGAGCCATGAAAACTATGTCATCCAGCTCCTCAACATTGCCATTCTCAACGCCATCGTCGTGCTCGGCTTGAACTTCGCCACCGGCTGGGTTGGCCAGATCAATTTCGGCCAGGCCGCATTTTACGGCCTCGGCGCCTATACGACGGGCATCGCCACCAAGGCCGGTTTGCCCTGGATTACGACGCCGTTCCTGTCGATGGTCATCGTGATGGCGGCAAGCCTCGTGCTCGGGCTGCCCACTTTACGGCTGCGCACCTACTATCTCGCAATGACGACGATCGGCTTCGGCGAGATTGTCCGGTTGATTATCGTCCATTGGGAACCGGTGACCGGCGGCACCTCGGGCTTGCGCACCATTCCGGGGATCAGCGTGTTCGGCATCGGCCCGCAAGGACAGGTTCAACATTATTATTTGCTCATCGCAGTGCTGGCGATTGCGGCCCTCGTCGCCGCGCGGATTCGGCAATCGTCGCTCGGCCGCGCCATGATCGCCACCAAGGATTCCGAGATCGCCGCCGAGCAGAGCGGCGTCGACACTACGCGTACCAAGCTGATCGCTTTTATGATCGGCGCGGTCTATGCCGGCCTCGCCGGTTGCCTCTACGCCTCCTCGATCCGCTTCATCAGCCCGGACAGCTTCTCCGGCACCCAGGCCATCCTGCTGATGACCATGCTTATCGTTGGCGGCATGGGCTCGATCCCCGGCTGCATCATCGGCGCGGTCGGCCTGACCATTTTGCCGGAGGCGCTGCGGTTTCTCGGGCAATGGTACCTCGTGCTCTACGGCCTCGGCGTCATTGCCGTCATCGTGCTGGCGCCCGGCGGCCTAGCCTCGCTCGCCTCACGGCTGCCACGCTGGGCAGGTGCGCGATGACGGATCAAGCGATCATCACCGCGCGCGGCGTGACGCGCCGTTTCGGCGGCCTTGTCGCGCTCGACGACGTCGATCTCGACGTCCCCAAGGGAATCGTGCAGGCGATCATCGGCCCCAACGGCTCGGGCAAGACCACGCTGCTGAATGCGCTGTCCGGCGCCTCACATGCCGATGCCGGTTCGATCCGCATCGACGGCAAGGAGATCTTCCGCCTCAGGCCCAACCGCATCGCGCGGCTCGGGCTGGCACGCACGTTCCAGAACATCCGGGTGTTCTCCAATCTCACCGTGCTGGAAAATGTGAAAGTCGCTGCAGCCTGCAACACGCCCATGTCGATGCTCAACATCATGCTGTCGAACGGCACGCAGCGACAACGCGAGGCTGAGATCGAGAGCACCTCGCGCGAAGCGCTGGAGATCGTCAGCCTCGCCGCACGCGCGGACGATCGCCCGACCCAGTTGCCCTATGCGCAGCAACGCCTGCTGGAAATCGCCCGCGCACTGGCATCGAAACCGAAGGTGCTGCTGCTGGACGAGCCCGCTGCCGGCATGAACATGACCGAGAGCATGACCCTGCTCGACACCATCGCGAAACTGAAGGGCAAGGGCATCACCATATTGCTGGTCGAACACAATGTACGACTAGTGATGGGGATCAGCGACCGCGTGGCCGTATTAGATTTTGGGAAGAAGATCGCTGAAGGCGCGCCAAGCGCGGTTCAGCAAAACCCATTGGTGATCGAGGCCTATCTCGGCAGGCGGCATCGCCATGCTTAAGATCGAGAACCTCCATGTCTCCTACGGCCACATCGAAGTACTGAAGGGCATCTCGTTCAGCGTCGAAATGGGCGAGATCGTCGCGCTGATTGGCGGCAACGGCGCCGGCAAAACGACAACCCTGAGCACCATCTCCGGCCTGCTGCGACCAACGTTCGGCTCGATTTCGTGGAAGGGCGAGGCCATCCACGGCACCGCTGTGGAAACCATCGTCGGCGCCGGCATCGCGCATTGCCCCGAAGGCCGCCGGATATTTCCGGGCCTCACCGTGCGCGAGAACCTGATCACGGGAACGGCGTCCCGCGCCTACAAGAAGGCCGAGGTCGAAGACGATCTGGCGCTGGTGTTCGAACTGTTTCCACGACTGAAGGAGCGCATCAAGCAAGGCGGCTGGTCGCTCTCCGGCGGCGAACAGCAGATGCTGGCGATCGGCCGCGCGCTGATGTCACGGCCGAGCCTTCTGATGCTGGATGAACCATCGCTGGGGCTCGCGCCCATCGTGATCGAGCAGGTGTTCGACAAGATCGTCGAGCTGAATAAACGCACTGGACTGGGCGTGTTGCTCGTCGAGCAGAATTCGGCGATGGCACTGGAAGTGGCTGCACGCGCTTTCGTACTGGAGACCGGATCGATCACGCTGTCGGGCCCGGCCTCGGTGCTGGCCGACGATCCGCGCATTCGCGAAGCGTATTTGGGCGGCTAGCACTTTTTCCTGCCTCTCCCCGCGCACAGCCGGGAGAGACAGCGCGCAGCGCTTACTGCTTCACATCTTTGAGCAGTGCGATATTGGCGGCGACTTCCTTTGCCACCAGCTCATCCATCGCTTTCGGCTCCATCGTGATCGTCTCGACGCCGATCTTCTTCAGCGCCGCCTGCATCTCAGGTTTGGCGAGTACCTTGACGCCGGCGTCGTGCATCTTGGCGACGATCTCGGGCGACGTCTTGGACGGCACGAACACACCGATCCAACTTTCGCTGACGCCGTCCTTGAGGCCGACCTCAGTCATCGATGGCACGTCGGGCAGTTCGGCAGAACGCTTCTCAGTGGAGACAACGAGCGCGCGGACCTGACCCTCACGGATCAGCGGCAGAGCCGTCGCCGCCGGGCAGAAGTAGAAATCGATGCGACCGCCGAGAATGTCGGCGATCACTTCAGGGCCGCCGCGATACGGCACGTGGGTCGCTTCGAACTTGCCGGCAATGCGAAATTTCTCGGCGCTTATATGCACAGCGCTGCCAATACCGACCGAGCCGAAATTGATCTGCGATCCCTTGGCCTTCGCATCCTTGAGGAAATCGTCCACAGTCTTCCAGGGCCGCTCCTTCGGAATGATCATGATTTGCGGGCTGGAGCCGATCATGATGACCGACGACAGGTCTTTCGACGTGTCATAGGGCAGGTTCGGAAAGATTGCCGGCGTGATCGCCAGCGCCGAGGAATGCGCCAGGATGCTGTAGCCATCCGGCTCCGCTTTCGCCACTGCATTGGTGCCGATCGAGCCGCCGCCGCCGACACGGTTCTCGACCACGATCGTCTGACCGAGCTCAGGACCAAGACGCTCGAAGAAGATTCGCGGCACCACGTCGGTGGCGCTGCCGGGGCCGAACGGGATGGTGGCCTTGATCAACCGGGTCGGCCAGTTGCTTTCGGCCTGCACCGCGACAGACGACAGCAGCACACCGGCGAAAACACACGACCACCGCATAAGCTTATTCATTACTTGCTCCAATAATACCATTCGACGGGAATGGCCGCCCAATGATCGGGCCAATCGGCGACAACGAAGCAAGTTTCGGACCGTTTGAAGCCTAAAACAACGCCCAAACGCACGGTGATCCAGCCCAGACAAAGGACAACGCCGGCCCCACCCGTGCTGGCGAGGCGGGCCAGTCCGCCTACTTGGCCGCGACCTCGCTTTTGAGCAGCACCTTGTTGTCGGCGATTTCCTTGACCAGCAGCGTATCCATCTCGGATGACTTCATCGGCATCGGCTCGACACCAATCTTCTTCAGCGAAGCCTGCATGTCAGCCGTGTTCAGCACCTTGGTGCCAGTCACATAGAGCTTCTCGACGATCTCCGGCGGCGTTTTCGATGGCACGAACACGCCGAACCAGATTGAGCTGTCAGCATCCTTGAGCCCGGCGTCGATCGGCGTCGGCACATCAGGCAGATCCCGCACGCGCGTCGGTGTCGAGACCACCAGCGCGCGGACCTGGCCTTCGCGAATCAACGGCAGCGCCGTGGCCAGCGGGCAGAAGTAGAAATCGATGCGACCGCCGATGATATCGGTAATCACCTCGGAGCCGCCGCGATAGGGGATATGCGTGGCCTCGAAACCGGCAGCGGCGCGGAATTTTTCCGAACTGATATGCACGGCGCTGCCAACGCCCACCGAGCCGTAATTGATCACAGTGCCCTTGGTCTTCGCGGAAGCCAGGAAATCCTGAATCGTTTTCCATGGCCGTTCGTTGGGCACGATCATCACATTGGCCGCATAGCCAATCATCAGCACCGAGGACAGCTCCTTGGTGGTATCGTAGTTGAGGTTGGGGAAGATCGCGGGCGCAATGGAGATGGCGTTGGTCTGCGACAGCAAGGTGTAGCCATCCGGATCACTCTTCGCGACCGCGCCCGTGCCCACTGAGCCGCCCGCACCCACGCGATTTTCAATCACGATCGGCTGCCCTAGCTCCGTGCTCAGTTTTTCGAAGAAAAGGCGCGGGACCACGTCACCCGCACTGCCGGCACCGAACGGATTGACCGCCTTGATCGGCTTCGTCGGCCAGTTGGTGTCGGCCAGCGCAGCGCCGGACATCAACACAGCGGCCAATACGCATGACAATCGCCAGGACTTGTTCATCGCTCGCTCCAGTTGCGCCATTCAATGGAATGGCAGCTCATGGAATAAAGCAAAAGCAAGAACCGGACCGGCGAGGGCCTAGAACGACGTCCCGGCCCGCGGCTTTTTCTCCGACACTTCCGGCTCGGTCGGTACCGGGCCGATACGCAGCGCGGTGATGCGGTTGCGCTCACGGCGCAGCACGCGGAAGCGGAAGTTGTAGAAGGTGAAGCTCTGCCCGCGCTCGGGGATGGAGCGCGCCTCGTGAATGACGAGACCGGCCACCGTGGTCGCTTCATCATCGGGAAGATGCCAGTCCATGGCGCGATTGAGGTCGCGGATCGGCACCGAACCATCGACCACCACCGAGCCATCGGCCTGCGCGCGCACGCCCGCGACGACCACGTCATGCTCGTCAGCGATGTCGCCGACGATTTCTTCCAGCACGTCTTCCAGTGTCACCATACCTTCGACTTCGCCATATTCGTCGACGACGAGCGCGAAGTGGGTCTTGCGACGGCGGAAGGCTTTCAACTGATCCGACAGCGGGCGCATTTCCGGAACGAACCACGGCGGCAGCGCGATGCTGGCAACATCGATCTTGGCGGTGTCGCCATCGACCGCGCGGATCGCGCGCAACAGGTCCTTGGCGTGCAGCACGCCGATGATGTTTTCCGGCTTCTCACGCCAGAGTGGAATGCGGGTGTATTCGGTGGCCAGCACTTCGCGCACCAGTTCTTCGGACGGCAGGTCCGCATTCAGCGTCACCATCGCCGTGCGATGGACCATGACATCGGACACCGCGAGATCGCCGAAGCGAAACACGTTCTGGATATACTCGGCCTCGCCCGATGCAATGCCGCCATGTTCGGCAGACTCACCGACAAGGCCCTCAATCTCAATGCCGGTGAGAATTTCATGCGGCGAGGCCTCCTGCACACCGAGCAGTGCCAGCGTGCCGCGTGACGCCGCGTTGAGCAGCCAGTTCAGCGGATAAAACAGGATGTAGGACGCATAAAGCGGATAGGCGATCCATTGCGACACCGGCTCCGGCTGCCGAATCGCCAGCGTCTTTGGCACCTGTTCGCCGATCACGATATGCAGCGAGGAGAAGACGAGGAAGCCAGTAATGAAGGACGTAAAGTGAAGCGCGGATTCCGACAGGCCGAGCGGATCGAGCACCGGTTTCAGCAGTGCGGCCACCGTGGGCTCACCAACCCAGCCGAGTCCCAGCGATGCCATGGTGATGCCGAGCTGGCAGCAGGCCAGATAGGCTTCGATATTGCCCATCATGTTCTGCAGCAGGCGCGCGCCGAAGCGGTTCTGCTCGACCATGCTCTTGATGCGGAAGCCTCGGCTTTTGACCAACGCAAACTCCGCCGCCACGTAAAACGCGTTGGCAGCGAGCAGGAAGATCGCGATCAGCAGATTGACGGTAATCGAATTCATGAAAGTCCTGCGACGGCGCCGGCTTTGGTAACTCCCAAACCGGACACGGTCAGTTCTATCCCGTCAGCTTCTGATGCAGAAAGGCGCGAACCGTCGCGGGATCAACATCGTTCGCGATGACAGCCCGGCCGACAGCTTCCAGCAAAATAAAGGTGAGCTTGCCGCGTTTCACCTTCTTGTCCTGCGCCATCAGCGCCATCAGCGTATCCGCGTCCGCGAGGCCTTCCTGCGCGAAGCCGGCAATGTCCTGCAGCTTCGTGGGTAGACCCACATCGGCAAGATGGTGCTGCACGCGGGTCGCATCGCTCTCCGCGATCATGCCGAGTTGCGCCGACAGTTGCGCAGCAAGCACCATGCCGACCGACACGCCCTCGCCATGAAACAGCCGCTCGGAGAAACCCGTCACCGCTTCCAGCGCGTGGCCGAAGGTGTGACCGAGATTGAGCAGTGCGCGTTCGCCATTCTCACGTTCGTCGCGCGACACGACGCCTGCCTTGGCACGGCACGAGGTAGCGATCGCATGTTCACGAGCGCTACCGCCGCGCATGATGTCGGCATGGTTGGCTTCGAGCCACGTGAAAAACGCGACATCGCCGAGCACGCCATATTTGGCGACTTCCGCATAGCCCGAACGAAACTGGCGCGGCGACAGCGTATCAAGGACCGCCGTGTCGGCCACAACAAGCACCGGCTGATGGAACGCGCCGAGCAGGTTCTTGCCTTGCGGCGAGTTGATTCCGGTCTTGCCGCCGACGGAGGAGTCGACCTGCGCCAGCAGCGAGGTCGGCACCTGCACGAAATCGACGCCGCGGCGCACGATCGCTGCAGCAAAGCCCGCGAGATCGCCGACGACGCCGCCGCCGAGCGCGATGACGAGATCGTTGCGCTCGATCTTCGCCGCGATCAGCGCCTCGGAGACTTTCTCGAGTCCGGCATAGCTCTTCGAGCCTTCGCCTTCCTCGACGACGATATGCGAGGTCGGAATATCAGCCGCCGCCAGCGAGGCTTCCGTTGCAGCGAGCCAATGCTTGGCAACGGTCCTATCGGTCACGATCGCTGTGCGCACGCCCGGCCGCAGTCTGGCGATCCGCGCACCAAGCGACGGCAGTACATTGCGGCCGATGACAATGTCATAGGCGCGCTCAGCCAACGCGACGTCCACGACGATCGGATCGGAATGTTTCAGCGGGGCGGTCATAGTTGAGAACTCAAGGGATCGCCTGTCGGTTCGGAGATGGCGGAAGCTGCATGCGGGCGGAACAGATGCTCATGCAGCGCGATGATGCCTTCCTCGACGATCTTCTCATGCGGCACGTCGCGCGAGTCGATCGTGATGTCGGTCTGCTCGTAGAACGGATGGCGCGCCTCGATCAGTCGCGCGATGGTGGCGGCGGGATCGGCGGTCTTCAGCAGCGGACGGTTTTCCCGACGCCGGACCCGGCGCAGGATCACATCCGCATCGGCTTTCAGCCACAGCGAGATCGCCTTGTCGCGGATCCTCTGGCGAGTATCCTCGCGCAAGAAGGCGCCCCCGCCGGTCGCCAACAGGATCGGTCCGCTGTCCAGCAGCCGGGCGATCACCCGCGCCTCACCGTCGCGGAAATGCGGTTCGCCGTGGACTTCAAAAATGTCCGGGATCGACATCCCGGCCGCCGCCTCGATCTCGTTGTCGGCGTCGACGAAAGGCAGCCGCAGCCGCGTCGCCATGCGCCGGCCGATGGTCGATTTGCCCGCCCCCATCATGCCCACCAGCACGACCGAGCGCTTTCCCAGCGCCGCGACGATGGCGGCCTCCTGGGGTGCGCTGGCAATCGCCGGCAAGATGGTCTCGGACATCAAAAACACCTGCAAAATCAGTGAGCGACAAGGGATCGCAGAGGTTTGCCGCATTCCGGTCACCTATACTACCCCCAGCGCCAGCGTTGCCAGCACCTCTTGCAGTCTGTATCCGGACAAGGTGACCGCCTCAGGCGGAACGAATCACCCCATTTCGCCGCCGAGTTCCCTGATCATGCCCAGCCTGTTCCGCTTTTTGACGGTCGTCGCGGTGATCGTCGGCGTGGTCTATGGCGTGATCTTCGCGCTGGCCAATTTCGTCAATCCGAAGCCACGGGACATGACGGTCACCATCCAGCCGGACAAGTTTCTCAAGAAATAGCTGCGCGCAGCAAGCGCATGAAGAGCTGCATATCCTCCGCGAATTTCGGATCGGCTCCCTCCGCGTGCTTGATGCCATCGATCGCGGCGACAATGACTCCCGCAACGTCGGCGGGTCTGGCTTGCAATGATCCGAGATTGATCATGCCCGCGGTCTCGGCATCGCTCAGCGCTTGCGCCAGCAGCGCGACCAGCCGGGCCCGCGCGGCGAGTGTGATATCCTTGGCCAGAGCCATGTTGACGTCGAACAGTTCAATGGCGTCGGCGCTGCCCGCGAAAGGGGCGATCAGTTCGCGCTGAAACACGGCCATCGCCGTCTCGATGCGGCCGAACACGTCACCATCGCCTGAGAGTACCGCCTCGACATCGCGCATGGTCCGCGCATGGGCGCGCGTCGAGCCCGCCCGAAACAGATCTTCCTTGCTGTTGAAGCTCAGATAGAGCGACGCCCGCGAAATTCCTGCCGCGCGCGCGATGTCGGCCATGGACGTCTTGCGAAAACCGTGGCGGACGAACAGCGGGAGTGCGGCATCCAGAATGTGATCGGTTTTGGCATCTAGTTCGCTCATTCAGACAGATTGACAGTTCGTGTCCAAAGCGTCAAAAGACAACTAGACAATAATAGTCCAATTGTCCAATTCACGCATTCCACATGGGACAGGAGCGAACATGCATTCGGGATCGGTCGACAATCGAGAGACCATTGTTCTTGTCACGGGCATCGGCGGCTTTCTGGGCGGACATATCGCCCGGCAGTTGCTGGCCAAGGGCTACGCTGTCCGCGGTAGCGTTCGTCGCATGAGCGACTGCGGCGGGATCGCGAAGCAGATCTGTGCGGCGCCAACCGACTCGCACTCGCTCAGTTTCGTCGAAGCCGACCTCTGCTCCGACATGGGATGGGATGCCGCCGTCACAGGCTGCAGCTATGTGATCCACACGGCATCGCCGTTTCCGGCAGGGCTTCCGAAGGATGAAAATGAACTGATCCAGCCCGCGCGGGACGGCGCGTTACGGGTACTACGTGCCGCGCACCGCGCAGGCGTGACGCGTGTTGTACTCACGTCCTCGATCGCGGCTACCAATCACGGGAGTGGCAAGGCGCCGTATACCGAAGACAACTGGACCGATCCGACGGGCAAGCGGGCAACGCCATACTATAAATCCAAGACGCTGGCCGAACGGGCGGCATGGGCCTTTGCTGCGGAAACCGGACTGGATCTCGCGGTCATCAATCCCGGCATCATTTTCGGGCCTCTCTTGGGTCCGAATTACGGCACGTCGATCGGGCTGGTTCGGCAGATGATGAGCGGCAAGCTCAAACGTGTGCCGCGCTTCGGCATCGCAGTGGTCGATGTCCGCGATGTGGCTGACGCGCATATCAGGGCAATGACCCATCCGGATGCGTCAGGCCAGCGCTTCATTGCCGCCGGGCAGTTTCTATGGATGCGCGACATGGCGGCCGTACTGGCGCAGTCATTTCCGAATTATGCCCCGGCTCTGCCCTCGGGCGAAGTACCTAACTGGATGATCAAGGCAATGGCGCCGTTCAGCGCACGGTCGCGCATGATCGTCCATGAACTCGACGTCGATCTGAGTGTCAGTGCCGCGAAGGCACAGCGAATGCTGGATTGGCAACCAAGGTCCGCCGACGAGGCCATTCGCGCCAGTGCACAAAGCCTGATCGACCACGGCCTGCTCGCAGCCTCCTGAATTCCCACAATGCACAACAACGGAACCAACCTATGACCTCATCCATCGTCGCCCCGAAAGAGCACCCGGACGCGGAAGATATCCGGGGCATCGAACGCGCGCGGCTTCGTGCGCTTGTGAGCGCCGACATGGCAGCGGCCGAGCCGCTGCACGCCGCAGACTTTCAGTTGATCACGCCGATCGGCGCGGCACTGTCAAAAGCCGAATATCTTGGTGCCGTTGCAGGTGGCCACATCAAGTACCTAACATGGACGCCCGGTGACATCGCCGTGCGGCTGTATGGCACGAGTGCCGTGATCCGATATCGCGCCCGCATTGAGGTGGTTTTCGGGGGCCACAAGGTCCCGCCAGGCGACTATTGGCACACCGATGCTTATGAAATGCGTGACCGGCAGTGGATGGTGGTCTGGTCGCAAGCCACATCGATCACACAGCTTGCCTGATCTTTGTGGATCTGCATTCGCTCCGGGTTGCTGTAGCCAGTGAAAACCGCTGCTGCAGCCCGGATCATGGGTTATGATGGCACATGACCACTTCCTCAGACGCCAAGCTCTCCAATCTGTTCCTCGACATGCTCGCCGCCGAACAAGGTGCTGGCGTCAATACACTGGACGCCTATCGCCGCGACCTCGAAGATTTCTCCGAATTTGCTGCCGGGGCGAAATCCAGTTTTGCCGGTGCCGACACCCAGTTGCTGCGCGACTACCTGGAAGACCTCGACGAGCGCGGCTTCAAATCGACCACCGTGGCGCGGCGGCTGTCCGCCATACGGCATCTGTTTCGCTTTCTGCTCAGCGAAAAAATCCGCACCGACGACCCGGCCGCCATCCTGTCCGGCCCGAAGCGGGGCCGTAGCCTGCCCAAAGTGCTGTCAATTGCCGATGTCGACCGCATGCTGGTGCAGGCGCGCACGCAAGCGCAGAATGCCGAAGCCTCTGCGCAACAGCGGCTGCGCGATGCCCGGCTCTATTGTCTGCTCGAAGTGCTTTACGCCACCGGGCTTCGCGTCTCCGAGCTGGTCTCGCTACCGCTCACCGCGGCGCGCCGCGATGCCCGCATGATCGTGGTGCGCGGCAAGGGCAACAAGGAGCGGCTGGTGCCGCTCAACGAAACTGCCAAACAGGCGATGGCCGAATATCTCGCCGCGATGGCCGAGTTGCAGAAGTCTCAACCAAAAAAGAGTGCCGCCTCGAAGTGGCTGTTTCCGTCTTTTGGCGAGAGCGGCCATCTCACCCGACAGCATTTCGCGCGCGACCTGAAAGAACTCGCGGCTGCATCCGGCATCGCGCCGCGGCTGGTGTCGCCACACGTGCTGCGTCACGCCTTCGCCAGCCATCTGCTGCATAACGGCGCCGATCTTCGCATCGTGCAGACGCTGCTCGGCCATACCGATATTTCGACCACACAGATCTACACCCATGTGGTGGAAGAGCGGCTCAAGAGCCTGGTCCGCGACCTGCATCCGCTCGCGGAAAAATAGCGCTCAACGCGAGTGCGGCTCGGCCTCGCCAAGATGATCCGTCTCATCGTCGCGCCGCATCCCGGAGGTCGGCACCAGCACCGGCTGCAGTGCCGGAATCAGCCGCGTGCGTTCGCGCTTGGCGGGGATCGCGCGATAGACCTGTTTGGTGGCCTCGACGATATGCACGCCGGCAAACGGCATCGACAGCGCCGCACCGATTCGCTCCCAGGCCATTGCCGAGCGCAGAAACCAGCCCATGCCCACCGGCGGCATGAACAGCGCCTCACTCCACGCCGTCGGCGTAAACCAGGTCTGTCGTAGCAACTGCGTGATTTGCGAGCGCGAATAGGGGCGGCCGTGACCGAACGGCGTCGAGTCGGTACGGGTCCAGACGCCCCGGCGATTCGGAATCACCGCCATCAACCGGCCAGACGGCGCAAGCACGCGCCAAACCTCGCGGAGCAGACCTTCGGGATCGTCGGACATTTCCAGGGCGTGCACCAGGATGATGCGATCGACGGCGGCATCCGGCAGCGGCAGCGAGAATTCGTCGACCAGCGTGGCCAGCGCGGGCTTTGCCGTCGGCCATTTCAGCACCCCCTGCGCCGCCGGCATGAAGGCGATGCACCGTTCGGAATTCTCCCGGAAAAGACCGAGATACGGTGTGGGGTACCCCAGACCGAGCACGCGCTGACCCTCCGCGTCGGGCCAATGCGCCTGAATACCGCGATTGATCAACCGCCGCGCCACGATACCGAGGCGACGCGAATAGAAATCCCGGAGATCGATCACATCGATGGTCATGATGACTTTCTAACACGTTGCGGCCGCCCACGATCCCCCGAATCGCGCATTGCCGAGGCAGCGTTAACGCCAGATATCCAGGCC
Source organism: Tardiphaga sp. 20_F10_N6_6 (assembly GCF_052076045.1). Classification (NCBI taxonomy): domain Bacteria; kingdom Pseudomonadati; phylum Pseudomonadota; class Alphaproteobacteria; order Hyphomicrobiales; family Nitrobacteraceae; genus Tardiphaga; species Tardiphaga sp. 20_F10_N6_6. The sequence continues at coordinate 4,989,406 of NZ_CP197239.1, read as the reverse complement.
ATCGCGGGCGGTGAGTTGCACCAATTGACAAGGCCGGCCCGGCTGCGGCCTAGTCGAAGAAACAGGCGCCGGGACGTCGTTGCAGGAGAGACAAAAATGCTGTCACGCCGAGGTCAAACGATCACAAGGACGGCGGCGACGGCCGCGAGTCTGGCCGTGGCAGCACTCGCGCCATTCTCCGCCGAGGCCAATCCGGCGACGGTCGATTACATCTGCACCCCCGCACTGCCGGGCGGCAACAAGATCTCCGTCGATTACAATTCCGGCGGCAAGTCGATCACCCTGTTCTATCCCAATAGCGAAATGCTGCGCATGCCTATCCAGCGATCAGGCTCAGGCTTCCGCTATGGTGAGGGCAATGTCGAGATTTCCGGCAAGGGCCAGACCACCATCACGCTGCAGGTTGCCGGCCTGCCCGCACGCCAATGTGTGACACCGCGCTGACCGTCATGCATCGCCCATATTCATCCCATCAATTTGCCGCACGTATGTGCGAGCGCATCACGACGTGATCCAACGGAGTTACCATGGCTGCTGAAATTCGCGTGTTCCCCTGCCTATCCGACAATTTCGGCTACCTGATTCATGATCCGCAGAGCCTGAAGACCGCCGCGATCGACGCGCCGGAGGCCGGCCCGATCATGAAGGTGCTGCAGCGCGAAGGCTGGAAGCTCACGGATATTCTGGTGACGCATCACCATGCCGACCATGTCGGCGGCATCGCCGAGCTGAAGAAGACCTATGGCTGCAAGGTCACAGCGCCGCACGATCAGGGCACGGCAATTCCTGAAGTCGACCTCCGCGTCGCCGAAGGCGATACCGTGCAGGTCGGCGCGCTCACCGCCCGGGTGTTCGAGACCCCCGGCCATACGCTCGACCATATCTGCTACGTGTTCGACAGCGAGCTGGCGCTGTTCTCGGCCGACACGCTGTTTTCGGGCGGCTGCGGGCGGGTGTTCGAAGGCACCTATCCGATGATGTGGCAATCGCTGAAGAAGCTGCGCACACTGCCCGACGACTACCGGGTCTACTGCGGCCACGAATACACCGCGGCCAACATGAAGTTCTGCCTCGGCATCGACGCCAACAACGAAGCGCTGAAGAATCGCGCCGAAGAGGTGGCGCAGCTGCGCGCCGTCGGCAAGCCGACTATCCCCGTTCTGCTCGGGCTTGAGAAGAAGACCAACGTGTTTCTGCGCGCCGACGATCCGGCCATCGCCGCCGCGGTCCGCCTCAAGGGATTCAGCGAGGACGACGTTTTCGGCGAACTCCGTGAACGCAAGAACAAGTCCTGATGACAGGCAAGACGCCAACTGCAGCCGAGATCATCGCAACGCTCGGCCTGCAGCCGCATCCCGAAGGCGGCCACTACCGCGAGACGTTTCGCGACAGTCGCGTAGATGCCGGCGGGCGGGCGGCTTCGACGGCGATCTACTTCCTGCTGGCATCAGGCGAACGCTCGCACTGGCATCGCATCGATGCCGTCGAGATCTGGCACTATCATGCGGGCGCTCCGCTTGCGCTGGAAATCGCCAGCGACGCCGGCCAGCGCACGATCACGCTCGGGCCGGACGTCGCCGCTGGACAAGAGCCGCAAGGCATTGTCCCACCGCATGCCTGGCAGGCCGCCTCCACCACTGGCGACTGGACACTGGTCGGCTGCACGGTGGCACCGGGTTTCGATTTCGCGACGTTTGAGTTGGCCCCGAAGGGCTGGAAGCCTGACTAGCCCGGCTTCCAGATCATATCCTTGGCTGCGATCAATGCTGCCGCGGAAGCAATATTCGCGCTCGCCTGCGCGAAGCCGGCCAGAATCAGGAGCGTCGTTGATAGCAGCGGCGTCGCATAGGAGGTGGCACCGAGCACGATGATCGCCGCCCATACCAGCGGACTCGATGGCCATACGGCGTCCTCCGTAAAGCGATGTACGGCGACGGCCAGAAATGCGGCGGTGGCGCATGTCGCACATCCTTCGAGACGCCCGCAAGGGCGGGCTCCTAGGATGAGGTCAGCGGAAACCGCGTCCGCTCAGGCGTGATATTGCCCGCCGTTGATGGTCATCGTCGACCCAGTCACGAAGCCGGACTCTTCGGCCGCCAGGAACACGACGGCGCGCGCGATTTCCTCGGGCTCGCCGAGGCGATTGACCGGGATCTGCGGCAGGATGTTCTTCTCGAGCACGTCCTTCGGCACCGCCTGCACCATTTCGGTGTTGATGTAGCCGGGGCAGATCACATTCACCGTGATACCAAGCTTGGCATTCTCCAGCGCCAGCGCCTTGGTGAAGCCGATGTCGCCAGCTTTGGCCGCGGAATAGTTGACCTGACCGAACTGCCCCTTCTGCCCGTTGATCGATGAAATGTTGATGACACGTCCGAACTTGCGCGAGCGCATGCCTTCGATCACCTGACGCGTGACATTGAACAGCGAGCCGAGATTGGTGTTGACCACCTTGTTCCACTGATCGGGCGTCATTTTGTGGAACGCGCCGTCCATCGTGATGCCGGCATTGTTGACCAGCACATCGACCGGTCCGAGTTCGGCCTCGACCTTCTTCACACCCTCGGCGCTGGCCTCGAAGGAACTGACGTCCCATTTGAAAACGGGAATGCCGGTCTCGCTTTTGAATTTCTCGGCGGCGGCATCGTTGCCGGCATAGCTTGCCGCGACGCTGTATCCCGCAATTTTCAAAGCCTTGCTGATCGCAGCGCCAATCCCTCGTGTTCCACCGGTCACCAATGCTACGCGCGCCATGATCGATCCCTCCACCAATCTCTTTTGTAGTTATAGCTTCGAATTAATCTCGCGATACGCTGAACATCAAGCAGAATTGGACCATCAAGCGAAAATGCCCGACGCAAAGCGCCGGGCATTTTGTTGTAGCAGTGTGTGCAGTGCACGCGCGAGCCGATGTTTTCGGCACGCGACGCGTAAGGATTAGTCGCGTGCGATGCACATCGCGATGCCCATGCCGCCGCCGATGCACAGCGTGGCAAGGCCTTTCTTCGCGTCGCGCTTTTCCATCTCGTGCAACAGCGTGACGAGAACACGCGCACCGGATGCACCCACCGGATGACCGATCGCGATCGCGCCACCGTTGACGTTAACCTTCGACGTATCCCAGCCGAGATCCTTGTTCACGGCGCAAGCCTGCGCAGCAAAAGCTTCATTGGCTTCGATCAGGTCGAGATCGTTAATGGTCCAGCCGGCCTTCTTCAGCGCGGCGCGCGACGCCGGGATCGGGCCAGTGCCCATGATCTTCGGATCGACGCCGGCCTGGCCCCACGACACGATGCGGGCAAGCGGCTTGAGGCCTTCCTTGGCGGCCTGCTTGGCGGTCATCAGCACCACGGCAGCAGCGCCGTCATTGATGCCGGATGCCGAGCCCGCAGTGACGGTACCGTCCTTCTCGAAGGCCGGGCGCAGCTTGGCCATGGCTTCGATAGTGGCGCCGTGGCGCGGATATTCGTCATCGCTGACGATGACGTCGCCCTTGCGGCCCTTGATTGTGACCGGAACGATCTCGTCCTTGAACTTGCCGGCCTTCTGCGCAGCTTCCGCTTTCTGCTGCGATGCAACAGCGAACTCGTCCTGCTGCTGGCGCGTGATCTGGTACTGCTTAGCCACGTTCTCGGCGGTGTTACCCATGTGATAGCCGTTGAAGGCATCCCACAGACCGTCCTTGATCATGGTGTCGACGAATTCCACCGGACCCATCTTCACGCCGCCGCGCAGATATTGCGCATGCGGGGCCATGCTCATGGATTCCTGACCGCCGGCAACGACGATTTCCGAATCACCATTGAGCAGCGCCTGATAGCCCAGCGCGACCGTGCGCAGGCCGGAACCGCACAGCATGTTGACGCCCCAAGCCGAGGTTTCCACCGGCAGGCCGGCAGCAATCGAGGCCTGACGCGCGGGGTTCTGGCCCTGCGCAGCAGTGAGGATCTGTCCCATGATGACTTCGGAGACACGGGCCGGATCGATCTTGCCGCGCTCAAGCGCCGCCTTGATGGCAATGGCGCCGAGATCATGCGCCGGCATGGTCGCGAAAGCGCCGTTGAAGCTGCCGACGGGTGTGCGGGCAGCGCTGACGATGACGACATCGTCTGACATGGACATCTCCTGTGTTGAGGTTTTTTCGACGGTCAGAGCCAGGATGGCGGGGGCCGCGTTGCAAACTATCCTGTTAACTGAGGGTTGGACTGTCAATTGGTCAGAAGCCAAATTACGGCCGCAACGCACGCAAAATGGCACGGATGTCGCTTTGCATAGCACAAGACTGCTGCCATTTTAACCGTGACGCACAAAACGGTAGCCGAGCCCCTTTGAAAGTGCTTACTTTATTGCATTGCGTTGTTCGACAACCTTATGGCGCGCTGCCGTAAGGTTCCCTGTCCTCGGTCCGTATGTGTGAGCCCCCATGGCGAAATCAGATCAACCCACGACAATCAAAAAATATGCGAACCGCCGGCTTTATAATACCGGAACAAGCACTTACGTGACGCTTGAAGATCTCGCTGCGATGGTAAAGGACGGCGAGGATTTTCTCGTCTATGACGCCAAGACCGGCGACGATATTACCCGCTCGGTGCTGGCCCAGATCATCTTCGAACAGGAAAACAAGGCTGGCCAGAATCTCCTGCCAACCACTTTCCTGCGCCAGTTGATCCGCTTCTATGGCGACAGCATGCAGATGGTGGTGCCGAAGTATCTCGAGCAGTCCATCGACAGCCTGACGCGCGAGCAGGAGAAATTCCGCAAGCAGATGACGAACACGTTCAGCATGACGCCGTTCGCGCCACTTGAGGAAACCGTTCGTCGCAACATGGAATTGTTTCAGCAGACCTTCGCGATGTTCAAGCCGTTCGTGCCGCCGCGCGGCGGCGCTGCGTCGCCGGAGCCGGAAAAGGCGCCGGAGCCGACCGCTGAGCCTGCCGACACTATGGATGACCTGCGTCGCCAGATGAAGGAAATGCAGGAACGCCTCGAGCGCATGTCGCACGAGCCGAAGCCGGAATAATTCGCGGCTCACTTATCGGAAATCGGAATGACGCCGGCCGTAGCTACACCTACGGTCGGCGTTTTCATTTGATGAGCGCAACATCGCCATGGCGAAGCAACCCACCCCACTCACTCTCGACCGGCTCGACACCCCGATCGGCATCGCGCTGCTGGTGACGAACCACGGTGGCGCACTCTGCGCACTCGACTGGATCGATTACGAAGAGCGCTTGCTGACTTTGCTGCGTCGTTACTATGGGACGGTCGAACTGACCGAGAACTCGGCACCATCCGAGATCCGCAGTGCACTCTCACGCTATTTCGACGGCGACCTCGACCAGCTCGATGGCATCACCTGCCACATCCCCGGCACGCCGTTTCAGAACCGTATCTGGACGGCACTGCGAAAAATCCCTGCAGGCAGCACACTCAGCTACGGCACGCTGGCAGCGCAACTCGGCGTGCCCAATGCGATGCGCGCCGTCGGCCATGCCAATGGTGCAAATCCCCTGAGTGTGGTCGTGCCCTGCCATCGGCTGATCGGCGCCAACGGATCACTCACCGGCTATGGCGGCGGCATCGCCCGCAAACGCTGGCTGCTGGAACATGAGGGTGTCGTGGTGAAGTAGATTCTCTCAGCCGTCATTGCGAGCTAAGCGAAGCAATCCAGTCTTTCTTCGCCTGCGCCCTTCTGGATTGCCGCGTCGCTTCGCTTCTCGCAATGACGTGGAGAGGTCAAAGCGGCAAATGCACTTACGCCGCTGGCTTCTCCGCCGCATCGCCATTCGCCAGCAAATGGATCAGCGCGCGCTCGATCGCCGCTCATGGCGATAGTTTAGGGCGCTATTTTCAGATCAACCACTTCAGCCGACGCAACAGACGCGTCGTCGATTTCGGCGACGGACAGCATCTCCACTTCGTCTCGACCATAGCGTCTGATGGTCACCCGATCGCCATTGGTAAAGCTGACATAGATATTATCGCCAATCACTACGGGGCGTGAGAAGCCCCGTCCAGGTGCAGTAATCAAGCGTTCGGCGCCGGTTTTGAGGTCCGCGACCACCAAATCGTAGCGATAGGCACCAATGTCGGTCCTCGTCCTCAGGAATGCCACCAGCGAAGCATCGGCCGAAGCGCTTGGACGGGTAGCGATGCCGGATGCTTCGAAGGATGGCGATAGCGTCGTGGAAGGCATGCTGAGGAAGCCTTTCATCGCATCGAAGGGGAGTTGAAAAATACTGCTCTGGCGGTTCGAACTGGGATCCTGTTTTGGAATGATCGGCTTTTGCGACGGCGAGCCCAGCGCAGAAAAATACAGCGATGCACCACCCAGACTAAGGGAATGCAGCTCGTTCAACTGAAAGTCAGTCAGTTGGCGCGCGCCGACTGCTGGATCGAACATCCAGATATCGTTGCGGTTCAGTCTTAAGCGGCCATCGTAGGCTTTAAAGTACGGACTCGAAACGTAGAGAAATCGACCGTTGGAAATTTCAAATGCAGAGTGAATCGAACCGCTGCTCTTGACGATGCTGCGGCAGGAAAACGTATCCGTCGCACATGACACCAATTCGTAGCCCTGCTGTTCGCCGAATGGAACACGGGAGAATAATAACCGTGCCCCGTCCGGCGACAGATAGGCCGATGACAAATGCGCGCGTTCGCTGCGAAGTCTAATTTTCCGTCCGCTTTGAAAATCAATCAGAAGCAGCTGCAAATTGTCGTCCGCACCGCTTTTCACGAGTAACGCAGCATTCTTGACAGATGCGGCGAGGTAAAAGCCCCTGTCCCTGCGACCGAGATCATCCGAGCTGCTGTTCGAACTCGCCCAACGCTGGAGACTGAATACGGCAACGCCGCCAACAAAGAGTATGCCGACAACTGCCGGCCACCAGAACAATTTGCGGAGTGGTTTGGGCAACACCAACCTCGAGCTTCAGTTTGCTTTTTGCAGCGCGGAACACGTCGTAGCAAAGAATTGCTGACAGATTGTCGGCTGTTTACTTCAAACTGTATCGATCACCCTCCCACCGCGTGCCCTCTACGCCGCCGGCTTCTCCGCGATATCGCCGTTTGCCAGCAGATGGATCAACGCGCGCTTGATCGCAGCCTGACGCGTCGGGGCATTGATCTGCGCTCCAAGCAAATCGGTGACGTAGAACACGTCTCGCGCGCGCTCGCCGAAGGTCGCGACATGCGCCGAAGCGATGTTGAGGTTGAGCTTCGAGATCGCCGTGGTCAGTTGATACAACAGACCCGGCCTGTCGAGGCCGGAGACCTCGATCACGGTGTAGCGATCTGACCACTGATTGTTGACGATAACTTCCGGCTCCACCGTGAAGGCCCTGATCTTGCCCTTGGTCGAGGCGCGCTTGGCCACGGTTTCCGGCAGCCGCACCTTGCCTTCGAGCACGTCCTCGATCATGTCGCCGATCCGTGTTGCACGGCGGCCTTCGTCGTCATCGCGATCGTATTCCCGGGAGATCGCGATGGTGTCCAGCGCGCGGCCATCGGTCGTGGTGTAGATCTGCGCGTCGACGATATTGGCACCGGCTGCGGCGCATGCGCCGGCGATGATCGACAGCAACCAGGGATGGTCAACAGCGAGGATTGTCAGCTCGGTGACACCGCGGGCTTCATCGAAGCCGACATTGATCGCGAGCTTGTGCCCGGCCTCTTCCGATGCGCGCAGGAAGCGCGCGTGGCGGATCTTGCGGTCGAGCTCGACCTTTAGCCAGTAGGCCGGATAGTGCCGCAGAATATAGGCGTTGAGATCCTGCTCTGGCCACTCGGTGAAGGCACGGCGGAATTCGGCCTGCGCCGAGGCGATGCGCTGCGCGCGATTGACCTCGGAGAAACCACCGGTCAGCACCGGCTCGGTTTCGTAATACAGCGTCCGGATCAGCTGCGCCTTCCAGCCGTTCCAGACGCCGGGACCGACGCCGCGGATATCGGCGGTGGTGAGAATCGTCAGCAGCTTCATCTGCTCGACCGACTGCACAACGGCAGCGAAATTCTCGATGGTCTTGCTATCCGACAGGTCGCGCGACTGCGCCACCGTGGACATGGTCAGATGTTCCTCGATCAGCCATGCGACGAGGTCCGTGTCCGCAGCGTTGAATCCGAGCCGCGGGCATAGCCGCCGCGCCACCTTGGCGCCGGCGATGGAGTGATCCTCCGGACGCCCCTTGGCGATGTCATGCAGCAACACTGTGATATAGATCACCGCCCGATGTTCCGGGCGGATCTTACGCATCAGATCGCTGGCGACAACGAACTCGTCATTCCCGCCGCGCTCGATCTCCTGAAGGATGCCGACACACCGCAGCAGATGCTCATCCACCGTATAGTGATGATACATGTTGAACTGCATCATCGACACGATGCGGCCGAAGGCACGAATGAAATGACCGAGTACGCCGGTCTCGTTCATCCGCCGCAGCACGATCTCGGCGTTATCCGAGGTCAGTATCTCCATAAACAGCGCGTTGGCTTCGGCGTTCTCGCGGATCTCCGGCGTGATCAGCCGGAGCGAGCGCGTCGCGGTCCGCATCGCATCGGGATGGAAGGCCAGATTGTGCTTCTGCGCCAGTCGGAAGAATCGGATCAGATTGATCGGGTCTTCCTTGAACACGTCAGGCGCAGCAAGATTGATGCGGTTGTTGTCGATGATAAACGCATCGCTGTCCGGCAGCCGGCGGCGATGCATCTCGGGCCGCAGCTTGGCCATCATGCGCGTCAGCGCCGGCGCCGGCTTGGCCTGCTGGTCTTCGAGCTTGGCGCACAGGATCGCGGTGAGATCGCCGACTTCCTTGGCAATCAGGAAGTAGTGCTTCATGAAGCGCTCGACGTCCTGCATGCCGGGATGCGAGGTATAGCCGAGGCGGACCGCAATCTCGCGCTGCAGGTCGAACGACAGCCGCTCTTCCGGCCGTTTGGTCAGGAAGTGGATATTGCAGCGGACCGACCACAGGAAGTCTTCGCAACGCTTGAAGGTGCGGTATTCCTGCGGATCGAACACGCCGCGCGCGACCAGCTCCTTGCTATCGCGCACCCGATAGACGTATTTCGCGATCCAGAACACGGTGTGCAAATCGCGCAGACCGCCCTTGCCGTCCTTGACGTTGGGCTCGACCAGATAGCGCGACTGGCCGCCGCGGCGATGGCGCTCCTCGCGTTCGGCGAGCTTGGCAGTGACGAATTCAGCGGCCGTGCCCTGCACCACCTCGGCATCGAAGCGCGTGACCAGTTCGTCGTAGAGAGCCTGATCGCCGGTGAGGAAGCGCGTCTCCAGAATCGCGGTGCGGATCGTCATGTCGCCGCGCGCCTGGCGGATCGATTCATCCACCGAACGCGTGGCGTGGCCGACCTTCAGACCCATGTCCCACAGGCAATAGAGAATGACTTCGGCGACCTGTTCGCCCCAGGCGGTCTGCTTGTAGGGCAGGATGAACAACAGATCGATGTCGGATTCCGGCGCCATCAGCCCACGGCCATAGCCACCGGTGGAGACCACCGCCATCCGTTCGGCACCAGACGGGATTGGCGAATGATAGAGATGCTTCGTCGCCGCGGCGAACAGCATGCGGATGATTTCATCCTGCACGTGGCAGAGCTGCTCGGCACAGCGTCGGCCGTGGCGGTCCTTCAACAGGACGGCCTCGGCGGCTTCACTGGCCTTGAGCAGTTCGGCCTTCAGCAGCTTGGCGACGGCGGCGCGAAACAAATCGTTCTTGCCGCGATGCTGCGCTGCAAGCGCATCGATCTCGGCGGTAATCCGCGTCGTGTCGAAGTCGGTTTCGGTCGTCGGTCTGTCTTGTGTAGCAACGCTGTCCATGAACAACCCGGATATCGGACGGCGCAAGCGCTGTCACGGTGATTGTAGCCCCACAGCTAGTCCATGCTGCCTTTTGCGCAATCCGGGCAACAACGTTCTCGCGGCGGTGTCCTTGGCGCATCATATCTTCTCGTTGACGGAACGCCATAACTAATTGAAATTAAAGCACGTTTTCGCACAGAGAGCGACCCCAGCATGGTGCCATGACGCCCGCAGGATGCAAGTCGCCTTCGAACCTCACGTTTCGACAGTCCACCAGGGAGAGACCAGAATGTTCACGATGTCACGGCGCGCTGTCGCCGGTCTGATTGCTGCGGCTGCACTGCTGCCCGGAGCTACCTTCGCCGCCGAACCGCTCAAGGAAATCCGGCTCGACTGGGCGACCTACAATCCGGTCTCGATCATCCTCAAGCAGAACGGCCTGCTGGAGAAGGAGTTCGCCAAGGACGGCGTGAAGATCACTTGGGTACAGTCGGCCGGCTCCAACAAGGCACTCGAATTCCTCAATGCGGGGTCCATCGATTTCGGCTCGACCGCGGGCTCCGCCGCGCTGGTCGCCAAGATCAACGGCAACCCGATCAAGTCGGTCTACGTCTATTCGCGTCCGGAATGGACGGCACTGGTGACCGGCAAGGACTCCAAGATCGCCTCCGTCGCCGATCTCAAGGGCAAGCGGGTCGCGGTGACCCGCGGCACCGATCCCCACATTTTCCTGGTCCGCGCTTTGCTCGGCGCCGGCCTCACCGACAAGGACATCACGCCAGTTCTGCTGCAGCATGCCGACGGCAAGGCCGCGCTGATCCGCGGCGACGTCGATGCATGGGCCGGACTCGATCCGATGATGGCGCAGGCCGAGGTCGAGGACGGCGCCAAACTGTTCTTCCGCAAGCCGGACGCCAACACCTGGGGCATCCTCAATGTGCGCGAGCAATTCCTGAAGGACTATCCGGATGCCGCGCGCCGCGTCCTCGCCGTCTATGAAGACGCCCGGAAATATTCGCTGGAGAACTATCCCGAGCTGAAGAAGGCGTTCATCGGCGTCACCAAGCTGCCCGACGCGGTCGTCGACAAGCAGCTCAAGGAACGCACCGAGCTGATCCACAGCCGCATTGGCGCGCCCCAGCGCGAGTCGATCCTCGCCGCAGGTCTCGCATTGCAGCAGGCCGGCGTGATCGACGCCAAGGTCGATGTAAAGGCAACGGTGGATGCACTGATCGACGATCAGGTCCCGCTGCCAAAGAGCTGACGCTCTCGCATCTGCGAAGCCACACTTCACCCTCCCCGCAAAGGGAGGGTGAAGCTTTTGACCATCTTGCAAACCAAATCGAGACGCGCTTCAGCTATGGCCATGACGCTGGACACGACCGCACCCGACGTAACGGAGACGCGTGAAAAATCTGCATCCAACAGGCGCTGGCAGCGTTTCGCGCGGCCGGCGCTGGGCGTCGTACTGCCGCTGACACTCGCGCTGGCATGGGAGCTCGCGGTGTGGTCCGGCTGGTCGAACGGCCGCCTAGTGCCGCCGCCATCGCGCGTCTTTGCCACCATCATGGAGCTCGCCCGAAGCGGCGAACTCTGGCGCCATATCACCACGACGCTGTCGCGCGTTGCTGCCGGCTTCGGCCTCGGTGTCGTCGCCGGCACGCTGCTCGGCGCTATCTCCGGCTATTGGGGAATCGCGCGGCGACTGCTCGATCCCACCGTTCAGGCGCTGCGCGCCATCCCATCGATCGCCTGGGTGCCGCTGTTCATCCTGTGGCTCGGCATTTTCGAGACCTCGAAGGTCGCGCTGATTGCCGTCGGCGTGTTCTTTCCGGTCTATCTCGGCGTGTTGGGCGCGATCCTCTCGGTCGATCGCAAGATCGTCGAGGTCGGCCGCACCTTCCGCCTTTCCGGCCCCACCATGATCCGCCGGATCCTGCTGCCTGCGGTTCTGCCCGCCTATGTGGTCGCGCTGCGCGTCGGCCTCGGGCTCGGCTGGATGTTCGTGGTCGCGGCCGAATTCATGGGCGCCTCCGAAGGGCTCGGCTATCTCCTCATCGACGGCCAGCAGCTCGGCAAGCCCGCGCAAATCCTCGCCGCAATCACCATCTTCGCGCTGCTCGGCAAGACCACCGACTGGCTGATCGAATTGATCACCACACCACTGCTGCGCTGGCAGGATGCGTTCCGACCGGGTGGAGAGACCTGATGCTTGCCCTCGACAAGGTCGGCAAGACCTATCCCAACGGCGTCCATGCGCTGGAGCGCTTCACCGCGCAAATCCCGCAGGGCGAGATCGTCGCCATCATCGGTGGCTCCGGCTGCGGAAAATCGACACTGTTGCGCGCCGTTGCCGGGCTCGATCGCGCCTCGACCGGCAGCATCCGCATCGACAATATCGATATCAGCGCGCCGCATGAGAAAATCGGCATCATCTTCCAGGAACCGCGGTTGCTGCCGTGGCTGACCGTCGCCGACAATATCGGCTTCGGACTGTCCGAGCTTCCTGTCGCCGCACGCCGCGAGAAAGTCGCACAGGCCCTGGCGCGCGTCGGCCTGTCGGATAAAGCACAGGCATGGCCGCGCGAACTATCCGGCGGGCAGGCGCAACGCGTGGCCATTGCCCGCGCATTGGTACCGCAGCCGGAGGTGCTGTTGCTGGATGAGCCGTTCTCCGCGCTCGACGCCTTCACGCGCCGCGACCTGCAGGATCATCTGCTTGATCTGTGGGCCGACACGCGGCCGACGCTGGTCCTTGTCACCCATGATGTCGACGAAGCCGTTGTGCTGGCGGACCGCGTGCTGGTGATGCGTCCGCGGCCGGGTCGGCTGTTCGCCGAGATCGATGTCGGCCTTGCGCGTCCCCGCGACCGCGCATCGCCGCTGTTCGACGCTGTGAAGCGCCGCGTGCTTACCGCACTGGATCGATCGCTGGATCGTGACGTGCCCGATAGCGCTCCCGCCGAGACCGTCGGCGCGTGGTGGTGACAACAGCACAGCGAGCTAATAAAAGCTGCAACTAACAAAATCTCAGGGAGAGATATCATGGACGCCGCCGCGCTTCGCGCCACCCAGGCCCCCATCAAGGAGCTCTACAAGACCGATCCCAAGGCTGCCTTCATCACGCTGAAGGCCAAGGGCTCGATCGACAGTGACGGCATCGCCTGCAAAGTCGAGACCGGCCGGCAAATCGCCGCTGCCGGCCTGCACCCCGCAACGGGCGGCTCGGGTCTCGAACTCTGTTCGGGCGACATGCTGCTGGAAGCATTGGTGGCTTGCGCCGGCGTGACGCTGAAGTCGGTGGCCACCGCCGTCGAAATTCCGCTGAAGTCCGGCAATGTGACAGCCGAGGGCGATCTCGATTTCCGCGGCACGCTCGGCGTCGACAAGGAAGCGCCGGTCGGCTTTGCCGAAATCCGCCTGCGCTTCGATGTCGACACCGACGCGCCGCAGGACAAGCTCGATCTGCTGCTCAAGCTGACCGAGCGTTATTGCGTGGTCTACCAGACCATCAAGCATGGCCCGAAGGTTTCGGTGTCTCTCAACAGGGTGTAAGCAGGCCAGACGACTCCCACCAAGGAAAGAGGAGGCCAAGCACCTCCTCTCGTCAGGCTGCCATGTCTCCCGAACTTGCCTTCCTCCTGACGCTCACTTTGCGCATGGCGATCACCGCCGCCTTCGTGATCACGGCCTCCATCATCACCGAACGATCCGGCCCGGTGATCGGCGCGTTGGTAGCGACGCTGCCGATCTCGGCGGGACCGTCCTACGTCTTTCTCGCGCTCGATCATGACGCTGCCTTCATCGCGCAAGGTGCATTGGCCAGCCTGCCGATCAATGGCGCGACGATGTTTCTCGGATTGACTTACGTGCTGCTGGCGCAACGCCACAACGTGATCGTCAGCCTCGGCGCCGCTGTGCTGGTGTGGTTCGCCCTCGCCCTGCTGGTGCGGCAGTTCGAATGGACTTTGCTTGGCGGCATCGCGGCCAATGTCGTGACCTTCGGCATCTGCCTGCCGCTGATGGCGCGGTTTCGCCATGCGAGGATGCCGCTCATCACCAGGTGCTGGTACGACATCCCGCTGCGTGCCGCTCTCGTCGCAACGCTGGTCGCCACCGTGGTGACGCTGTCCTCGACCATCGGCCCGACCGGCAGCGGCATTCTCGCACTTTATCCCGTGGTCTTCACCAGCCTGATGCTGATCCTGCATCCGCGGATCGGTGGCCCGCCCACCGCCGCCGTGATCGCCAATGGTGGCTGGGGCCTGATGGGTTTCGGTATCGCGGTGGCCGTGATGCATGTCACCGCCACGCGCTTCGGCTCGGTGGTCGCCCTGAGCCTCGCGCTCGCGACTTGCGTGGTGTGGAATCTCGGCCTGTGGTCGTGGGGACGCAGGCGCGCGCGCTTCATTTGAAACGCCGTCATGGCCGGGCTTGTCCCGGCCATCCACGTCTGTCTTCGCTGATCGAAGGCGTGGATGCCCGGCACAAGGCCGGGCATGACGATAGAGAATGTTACTTCGGCAGTTTCGCCTTCAGCGCATAGAGCGCATCCAGCGCCTCGCGCGGCGACATCTCATCCGGATGCAGCGCCTTCACCGCGTCCATCAGCAATTCCGCCTCCGACGGAGGAGCCGCCTCGACCGGCGCCCGCGCTGTGATCGCGAACAGCGGCAGGTCATCCATCAGCGCCTTGGCGCTCTGGCCGCGATCCTGCGCTTCAAGCTTGGCCAGCACCGACTTCGCGCGCGCGATTACCGCCGGCGGCAGGCCCGCGAGCTTGGCCACCTGAATGCCATAGGAGCGGTCCGCCGAGCCGGGCAGCACCTCGTGCAGGAACACCACGTCACCGTGCCACTCCTTGACCCGCACCGTCGCATTGAACAGCCGCGGCAGTTTTGCGGAAAGCGCAGTGAGCTCGTGGTAGTGCGTCGCGAACAATGCGCGGCAGCGATTGCTCTCGTGCAGATGCTCAATCGCGGCCCAGGCGATCGATAGACCGTCGAAGGTCGCAGTGCCGCGGCCGATTTCATCCAGGATCACCAGCGCACGTTCGGTGGCCTGATTGAGAATGACGGCGGTCTCGACCATCTCGACCATGAAGGTCGAACGCCCGCGCGCGAGATCATCCGCAGCGCCGACGCGCGAAAAGAGCCTGTCGACAATGCCGATGCGGGCGCGCGAGGCCGGCACGAAACTGCCTATTTGCGCGAGCAGCGCGATCAATGCGTTCTGGCGCAGGAAGGTCGACTTACCGGCCATGTTCGGACCAGTGATCAGCCAGATCTGGCCGGACTTCTGCCCCGGCCCGGGCGACAGATCGCTGGCATTGGCGATGAACGGCTGGCCGTCGCGGCGCAGCGCCTGTTCGACCACCGGATGCCGGCCGCCCTCGATGGCGAATAACAGCGAGTTGTCGACTTCGGGGCGGACGTAGTTGTCATCGACCGCCAGCTTCGCCAGAGCCGTTGCGACATCGAGCAGCGCGAAAGCATGCGCCGCAGCGCGCAGATCTTCCGACGCCTCGGCGACCATCGCCGACAGCCGTTCGAAAATCTCGAGCTCGAGCCCGAGCGCACGGTCGCCGGCATTGGCGATCTTGGCTTCGATCTCGCCGAGTTCGGAGGTGGTGAAACGCACCTGCCCGGCCAGCGTCTGGCGGTGGATGAAGGTCGCGTTCAGCGGCGCCTGCATCAGCTTGTCGCCATGCTGCGCGGTAACCTCGACGAAATAGCCGAGCACGTTGTTGTGGCGGATCTTGAGACCCTTCACACCGGTGTCGTCGGCATACCGCGCCTGCATCGCAGCGACCACGAGGCGCGAGGCGTCGCGCAGATTGCGGGTCTCGTCGAGCGCGGCCTCGAAGCCTTCGCGGACAAAACCACCGTCGCGCTTCAGCAGCGGAAGATCGTCGGCCAGTGCGCGGGCGAAGGTCGCCGCGAGCTCACGCGACGGACGGCGCAGGCCGGCCATGGCAGCCGTGATATCCGCTGGCAGATTGTCGATGACGCCGAGACGATCAAGCACCTGATCGGCGGCAAGCACACCATCACGCAGGCAGGCGAGATCGCGCGGACCGCCGCGGCCGACCGAAAGCCGCGCCAGTGCGCGCGACATGTCCGGCGCAGACTTCAGGGCCGAGCGCAGATCGTCGCGCAGCCCGCTGTCCGATACGAAACTCGTGACCGCATCGAGCCGGCGGCCGATCGCCACTTCATCGGTGAGCGGCGCGGCGAGGCGCTGCGTAAGCAGGCGCGAACCGGCGGCAGTGACGGTGCAGTCGATCGCATCCAGCAGCGAGCCCTTGCGCTCGCCTGATAGCGTCCGCGTCAGTTCGAGATTGGCGCGGGTCGCCGGATCGATGGCCATGGTGGTGCCGACCGCTTCGTGGGTCGGCGGCGACAGCGGCACGCGTTTGCCGACCTGCGTGCGCTCGACATAGGTGACGCACGCCGCCGCAGCGGTCGCTTCCAGCCGCGACATGGCGCTGAGGCCGTCCATGGTGGCGACGGCAAAGTAATCGCACAGCCGGCGTTCGGCGGTGGCACCATCGAACACGTCACGGGTCAGCGGCGTCACCGCCGGCAATTCGCGCAATAACTGGCTGAGATCAGGATCGCTGTAGAGCGCGTCCGTAACCAGCACCTCATTGGGATTGATCCGCGCCAGTGTCGCGCCGAGTTCGCCCATCGCACATTCGGTGACGATGAATTCCGCAGTCGAAATATCGATCCAGGCCAGACCGATGCGATCCGCACCGCTCGAGCCTTTGCTGCGCGCGATCGCCAGCAGATAGTTGTTCGCCCGGGCATCGAGCAGGTTTTCTTCGGTCAGCGTGCCCGGCGTGACCACGCGCACGACGTCGCGGCGGACCACGCTCTTGCCGCCGCGCTTCTTCGCCTCGGCCGGATCCTCCATCTGTTCGCAGACGGCGACACGGATGCCGAGCGAGATCAGGCGGTGCAGATAATCATCGGCGCGAACCACCGGCACGCCGCACATCGGGATATCCATGCCCTGATGCTTGCCGCGTTTGGTCAGCACGATGCCCAGGGCGCGCGAGGCAACCTCCGCATCCTCGAAGAAGATCTCGTAGAAATCGCCCATCCGGTAGAACAGCAAGAGGCCGGGATTGGCGGCCTTTATCTCAAGGTACTGTTCCATCATGGGAGACACTTTTGCGGTGTCTTCCACGCGGGGAGCGGGTTCTGGGGCGGTAATGGGCTGCTGGATCGTCATGGCGCCGGACGCTAGCAAATTTTGCTCCGCCGATCCCACCCGCGGCTGTCGCAAACTATAGTTTTCCCCACCGTGGCGAGGTAGTTGACAAGTCAACTGCGATTTCATATCCGCAGTTCTCAAGGGAATTCTTTGAATTCCCAGGGACAACGCTGCCATCCAGCAGCGGCATTTGACCGGGTCAGCGGGGGTTCTTAAAACCACCGCGAAAATCCGGCAATCGAGCGCGGATGCAGTCTCCAGGGAGAGAATTGATGAGCGATGTCTTCATTTGCGACGCCGTCCGCACCCCCATCGGCCGTTTCGGCGGCTCCCTTGCCAAAGTTCGCGCCGACGACCTCGCCGCCGCCCCCATTAAAGCCCTGATGGACCGCAATCCCGGCGTGGATTGGGCTGCCGTCGAGGAAGTCTATTTCGGCTGCGCCAATCAGGCCGGTGAAGACAACCGCAACGTCGCCCGCATGGCGGCGCTGCTGGCCGGCCTCCCCGATTCCGTCCCCGGCGCCACGTTGAACCGCCTCTGTGCGTCGGGCCTCGATGCCGTCGGCGCCGGCGCCCGCGCCATCCGCGCCGGTGAAATCGATTTCGCCATTGCCGGCGGCGTCGAATCCATGACCCGTGCGCCATTCGTGCAGGGCAAGGCCACCGAAGCCTTCTCCCGTTCGGCGGAAATCTTCGACACCACCATCGGCTGGCGCTTCATCAACCCGCTGATGAAGGAAAAATACGGCGTCGACGCTATGCCGGAGACCGGCGAGAACGTCGCGCAGGATTTCCAGATCTCGCGCGCCGACCAGGACGCCTTCGCGATCCGCTCGCAGCAGAACGCCGGCAAGGCGATCGCTTCGGGCTATTTCGCCGAAGAAATCATCCCGGTGATGGTGCCCGGCGGCAAGGCCGGCCCGATCGCCGTCGACAAGGACGAGCATCCGCGCCCCGAAACCACGCTGGAAGGCCTCGCCAAGCTGCGCCCGATTGTCCGCAAGGACGGCACGGTCACCGCCGGCAACGCCTCGGGCGTCAATGACGGCGCCTGCGCCATGATCCTCGCCTCGGGCGCCGCTGTGGAGAAGCACGGCCTCAAGGCCCGCGCCCGCATTCTCGGCCTCGCGTCGGGCGGCGTCGCGCCGCGCATCATGGGCATCGGCCCGGTACCCGCGACCAAGAAGCTGATGGAACGCCTTGGTCTGAAGATCAGCGACTTCGACCTGATTGAGCTCAACGAGGCCTTCGCGTCGCAGGGCATCGCCGTGCTGCGCCAGCTCGGCGTCAAGGAAGATGCTGATTTCGTCAACCCACACGGCGGCGCGATCGCGCTCGGCCACCCGCTCGGCATGAGCGGCGCGCGCCTGGCGATGACGGCGGTGCACGGCATGGAGAAGCGCGGCGGCAAGCTCGCGCTGGCCACCATGTGCGTCGGCGTCGGTCAGGGCGTCGCCATGGCGATCGAGAAGCTGAACTAAAAAACTACGTCCACAAGCAAGCCGCCGCGGGATCCGCGGCGGCCAAAGGGGAAACCAGCATGACGCTAATCTATCCCGTCGAGAGCAATGCGGCGCACGCGCCGCGCCTCTCACCCGGCTACAAGAGCACCATCAAGCGCGCGCCGCAGAAGCAGCGCATCCTGATGCCGCACACGCTGTCGGAAACGACAGGACCGGTCTATGGCCACGAGACGGTACGACCCGGCGATCATGACCTCACCACCAAGCATGCGGGCGAGCCGCTCGGCGAACGCATCATCGTGCACGGCACAGTGATGGACGAGGACGGCCGCGGCGTGCCGAACACGCTGGTCGAACTCTGGCAGGCCAATGCCTGCGGCCGCTACGTGCATGTCTGGGACCAGCATCCCGCGCCGCTCGATCCGAACTTCACCGGCGCCGGCCGCACCGTCACCGACACCGCGGGTAACTACAAGTTCGTCACCATCAAACCCGGCGCCTATCCGTGGGGCAATCACCACAATGCGTGGCGCCCTGCGCACATCCACTTCTCGGTGTTCGGCCATTCCTTCGTCTCGCGCCTCGTGACGCAGATGTATTTCCCGAACGATCCGCTGTTTCCGTTCGACCCGATCTTCAACTCGGTCACCGACGAGAAGGCGCGCCTGCGCATGGTGTCGGATTTCGACCTCGACGTCACCGAGCCTGGCTGGGCGCTGGCCTATCGTTTCAACATCGTGCTGCGCGGCCGCAACGCCACCCCGACGGAGAATCACTGATGCCCGGAATTACCCCGTCGCAGACCGTCGGTCCGTTCTATGCCTACGGCCTGACACCGAACGGCAAATACGCCTGGAACGACGCCTTCACCAGCAACCTGCTGACATCCGACGTCACCGGCGACAAGATCCGCATCGAAGGCGTGATCTATGACGGCGACGGCAAGGTGGTGCCCGACGCCGTGCTGGAAATCTGGCAGGCCGACGCGCAGGGCCGCTTCGCCGATCCGCAGGATACCCGCGGGCTGCCGAATTCGAGCTTCAGGGGTTTCGGTCGCTCCGGCACCACCGATGCCGGCGAATATTCGTTCGACACCGTCAAACCCGGCAGCGTGCCCGGCATCGATGGCAAGCCGCAGGCGCCGCATATCGTGATGGCCGTGTTTGGCCGCGGCATGACCATGCAGTCGATGACGCGTATCTATTTCGAGGACGAAGCCGCGACGGCTGATGATGCGGTGATGAACCTCGTCCCGGCCGACCGCCGCGCGACGATCATCGCGAAGAAGACGGCGCCTGGCGTGTATCGGTTTGATATCCACCTGCAAGGCGCCAACGAGACGGTGTTCTTCGACGTGTGATGTCTCTCTTATCCCTCCCCCAAAGCGGCGCAGCCGCGCAGGTGGGGAGGGTGGATCGACCGCGAAGCGGTCGAGACGGGTGGGGAGCCACACACGGCGTCCTCGCTTGGGGAGAGACCCCACCCCGGCCTATCGGCCGATCCTCCCCACTGCGTCCAGCTTCGCTGGACTTGAGGGAGGGAAACCATCAGCGTCTCCGCTTCAATTACTCCATCACCGCCGGATGCTCATCCGCACCCGGCTTCGCCGCTTGCGCGCGCAAGGTCGCCTTGGACGAGCCGATGATCAGCGCCATCGGGATCGCACAGAGCGTCACCAGCATCACCATCTGATAATCGAGCCCGAAGGCGATGATCGTGGCCTGCAGCGTGACGATGGCGTCCATCATGGCGCGGCCGCTGTCGGTGGCGAGGTTGATCGCGCTGGTCACATTGGGCATCTGCAGCGCATTGCTGAACGGCGTGATGTGCTCGACCAGCACCGCATGGGCCATACGGGTGTTTGAGGTGAGCTGCGCGATCACGATGGAGATGCCGATCGAACTCGCGACATTGCGCAGCAGCGTGAGCATCGAGGTGCCGTCGGTGCGCAGATGATTTGGCAGCGTCAGGAACGCCACGGTGGACAGCGGCACGAAGACGAGACCAAGGCCAAATCCCTGCGCGATGGAGACGATCACGATCTCCGGCACGCCGGTCTGGTCGGTCCACATCGACGTAAAGAACAGCGACACCGACATCAGTGCCATTCCCACCATGATCAGTGTACGCGCCTCGACATATTTCATGATGCGCCCGACCAGCATCATCGCCACGAAGGTGCCGGAGCCGCGCGTCGCCAGTAATAGCCCCGCCGTGAGGATCGGATAGCCGATCACGTTCTGCAGATAGGGCGACGACAGTGCCATGGTCGAATACAGCACCAGCCCCATGACGGCCATGAACACGCAGCCGCCGACAAAATTCTTGTCCTTGAAGATGGCGAACTGGATGAACGGCTTCGAGGTCGTGAAGGAATGCGCGAAGAAATAATAGAAGCCGATGATCGAAACGATCGCCTCGATGACGATTTCATTGGATTCGAGCCACCCGAGCTGCTCGCCGCGGTCAAGTGCGAGCTGCATCGCACCGATACCGATGGCCAGCGCGCCGAAACCGAACCAGTCGAATTTCAGGTCTGCATTGGTCTTGGTCTCGTCCATGAAGGCCAGCAGGCCAAACACCGTGACGATGCCGAAGGGCAGATTGACGAAGAACACCCAGTGCCAGGAGTAAGTTTCAGTCAGCCAGGCGCCCAATGAAGGCCCCATGATCGGGCCGAGCATCACGCCCATGCCCCAGATCGACATCGCCTTGGCGCGCTCATGCAGCGCGTAGCTGTCGAGCATCACCGCCTGCGACAGCGGCACGAGTGCCGCGCCGAAAACGCCCTGCAACAGGCGAAAGCCGACCATCTGGTTGATGTCCTGCGCGAGGCCGCACAGCACCGAGGCGACCGTGAAGCCCGCCGAACAGACGATGAAGATCTTCTTGCGGCCGAACCGGTTGGCGATCCAGCCGACGGGCGCGGTCATGATAGCCGCGGCGACGATATAGGAGGTCAGCACCCAGTTGACCTGATCCTGCGACGCCGACAGCGTGCCCTGCATGTAGGGCAGGGCCACATTGGCGATGGTGGTGTCGAGCGCCTGCATGATGGTCGCGGTCATGGCGCAGATCGTCACCATATTCCGGCGAAAGCCGGGGACCGCACTGGGAGATGGCGCCGACGTGCTCATGGGATCAGTCCTGAGCAGCCTTGGCCGATGACAGGCCGAGCAGGCCCGCCAGCGAGCGATGATGCTTGGTATCGATTGTCGTGTAAGTGCTCATGCCGGCCTTCAGTCGCTTCACGAAGGGATCTGCATAATCGAGATAGATCCGCACCGGCACGCGCTGCACCACCTTGACGAAGTTGCCGGTGGCGTTTTGCGGCGGCAGGATCGCGAATTGCGCGCCGGTGCCAGGGCTCAGCGAACCGACGGTGCCCTTGAAGGCGTGGTTCGGGAACGCATCGACGTCGATCTCCACAGTCTGTCCGACGGCGATGTAAGTGAAATCAGATTCCTTCAGATTGGCATCGACCCATGGCCTGTTGTCGTCGATCACCGTGAGGATCGGCGTGCCGGCCATCGCGAAGCGGCCGAGCTGGATGTTATCGACCTGCGTCGCGACGCCGGAGATCGGCGCCTTCAGCACGGTGTGGTCGAGATTGCGCTGCGCCTGATCGAGCGCCGACTGCGCCTGCGCGTAGGGCGGGAACTGAGCCAACGGCAGGTCGGGATTGCCGAGCAACTGGTTCATCGAGGTCGCGAGCTGCTGCCTCAGGAGTTCGAGCTGCGCCTTCGCGGTCACCGCCGCAGTCGCCGCATTGTCGAGATCGAGCTGCGAGCCGAAGTTGCTCTTGACCAGAGTCGACTTGCGTTCGACGTCGCGCTGTTTGAAGTCGACACCCTGCTGCGCCAGATCCTGCATCTGGCCGTAGATCTTCACGTTGCTGACGAGGTTGTCATAGGTGGTTTTCGCCTGCGCCAGCTTTGCCCTGGCATCGTCGAGCGCCAGCCGGAACGGGACCGGATCGATCTCGAACAACACGTCGCCTTCTTTGACATGCTGGCCTTCGCGCACCACGACCTTGTCGACCTTGCCGGAGATATCCGGCGTGATCAGCACCTTCTGCGCACCGACATAAGCATCGTCAGTGCCGACATAGCGACCACCCGACAGATAGAAGGCGACGCCGCCAACAAGAACGATGGCAGGCAGTACGACCAGCAGCAACGTTCGCCGATAGCGCTTCAGGAAACCTTTCGCGCCCTGACGCTGCGTGGTCGCGGCGCCATCGGATCCGCCCTCAGGCGCATCCTTGTCGGGAAATTTCAGCACGGGCTCAGCCATAGACTTGTTCCTTGGTCTTTGTGGCTGCGGGGTTCAGCGCAGCGCGGATATTGTCTTTGATGGTTTCGAGATGCGCGACCAGCTGGTGCATGTCGGCCTCGCTCACGCCGTCGAACGCGACCTTCATCAGGTTGCCGCGCAGCACCGCCAGCTTTGCCGTCAGCGGGCGCGCGGCCTCGGTGAGATAGAGGCGCTTGATGCGGCGGTCGGTATCGTCATTGCGGCGTTCGATCAGGCCGCTGTCGCAGAGCTTGTCGATCAGCCGCGTCAGGCTGATCGGCGCCATTTCCATGGCGTCGGCGAGATCGGTCTGTTTTTGCCCCTCATTGCGCTCGACCTTGGCGAGCACCGCCCATTGGGCGCGGGTCATGCCGAACTGGCGCGCTTCCTTGTCGGCCAGCAGCCGCAACATGCGCTGGGTCTCGAACAAAGCGGACAGGAAATCGGTGCCGGTGTCAGGCTGGCAGGACATGGTGGCGCTCCGTAAACTTAGCTTATTATAAGCAAGCTTATGAATAGCGCATCGGTGGACGATACGACGCAGCCCCGCGACTAGCGCATGGCTAGATCTCCGAACCTCCCACAAATGGGCGACACAGCAAAAAGCCCGGCACGAGGCCGGGCTTGAGGTCGTCAGGAGGATCGAAAGGATCAGTATTTGGCGACGACCGCGGGGCTGAAGGCGTAATTGATGCCGGCGCGGAAGACGTGGTCGTGGAAGCCGACCGAGGTCTGGTTGGCTGTCCCCCCGAAATAGGTCGCCGAACCCAGATCGAGATAGAGATATTCGAGCTTGGCCGACCAGTTGGTGCCGAACTTCTTTTCCAGACCGGCGCCCAGGGTCCAGCCGACACGGGTCTGCGATTCCGACAGCAGCGTGCCGGGAATCGTCACGGCGGCGCTGGCCGGTGTCGTGCCAGCAGAGCCTGGCCCGAAGATCTGACCCGTTACTGTCGTCTGGGTGGAATATTTGACCTCACCGACAACCAGACCGCCAGTACCGTAAAGCAGCAGGTCCGGTGTCGCCAGCAGGCCGACCCGGCCGCGGAATGTGGCGAACCACGGGAAGCTCCATGAGCTGTTTGCCGAGGTCAGTGCGAGCAGATTGAAGTCACCGCCGGGCAAGGTGCTCCGCAGCGAACTCACTGGAGAGTTCGCGCTGCCACGTTCACCAGTCCCCTGGATATCGGCTTCGAGACCGACGACCCATGTGCGGTCGAGCTGCCAGTTGTAGCCGATCTGGCCGCCGCCCAGGCCGCCATTGACGTCCTGCTTGACCGGCGACGCAAAGGCGGTGCCCGGCAGGAAAGTGGCGTCGCCCTTGCCCCAGCTGTAGCCGCCGTTGAGGCCGACATAAAATCCGGTCCAGTTGATGCCGGGGTCCACCAGAACCGGCGCCTTGGCGTACATGCGGGGCGACAGATCCGCAGCGCCCGCGGTCGACGAAAACGCCATGATGGCGAGGCCTGCAGCGGCCAATACGGTACGTTTCACCATCAGTCTCCTCAGCAACAGATCAACGAAGGCAGGCCCAAGGCCCTGCTTCGATGATGTGTAGTTGAATGAGACATCAGCGACTTGGAACGGACGCGACGCGGCAGGACTGGGCGAGACTGGCACCGCAATTCGTTCTGCTTGTTGCGTTCAGGCCACATGGCGCATCGCGAACTATCAAAAGAGAAACCGCCCAAAGACGCAGCAAAGCGATGAATATGAACGCGATCCGTACTGGCACGACCAAGATATAGTTCAATGCTTGCAGGACTGATCCTCGTGACTTCAAGGCCCGGTCCCGAAACGCCCGATTCATTAATCGCGGCTGCTTCCGAAAATCTGCCGACACCGCAGCTCCAATTCGGGCGCCTGACATTCAACGTCGAATCCCCTTTTCCGACGGACACCCCGTTTTCAACCGATACTGCATTGCACAGGCTGCCCGGCGCGATTGTTTTTATCGGCACGGGATTTCCGGCGAACGATCGCATGCCGGATGCTGCGACTGCGTCACCGCCCGACGATGTTGTGTTTGCAGTCGTTCTGAAAGGTCGGGCTCGCGCATCACAGCATGGCCGCGAAGAGATCATCGAGCAGAACCATGCGGTCTTGATGACAACCAGGGACGCCGGTTGGCATACGTCATCTTGTGAGACGCAGCATCTGATCGTTCAGATCGACCGTGCTGCGCTGTCGATCAAGGTGCCGAATCTTGGCGCCTGGCTCATGCGACCTGTCCTCCTGGAGGCTCAGACGTTGCGGCTATTGATGGCGCATTGTCAGGAAGCAATCGACCTCGACGGGTCCGCCCCCACCCATCTTCAACACCATGTCGTGGCCGATCTGTGTAGCCTGATCGCACTTCTGACAATCGGTTGCGAGAACCGCTCCGAGACATCTCCACCTTGCAGCACCCGCATGCTGCGCTTGCAGGCGATCAAGGCAGCCATCGAAGCAGGCCTCGGAAATCACGACCTCTCGGCCGAAACGCTGGCGGCGGCTCAGAAAATCTCGCCTGATTATGTCCGCAAGCTGTTTCGCGAACACGACCTCAGCCTGTCGGAATATTTGCTCGAACGGCGTCTGGCCCTTGCTCATGCATTGCTACTCGACCCATTGCGGGCCGATGAGCGGATCGGGAAGATCGCGGACGAGGCCGGCTTCAACGATTTGTCGTATTTCAACCGGACATTCCGGCGCCGATATGCCACCTCGCCATCGGATCTGCGCCGGGAGCGCAAAAGCTCCACCTGATCGGCCCGGTATCGCCCATTCAACCTTTGCAATCGCCCGACTGTCCCCCCATTTGCAGGGAACGCTCGTCGTTTGGCAGCGCAGGATTTGGTGTAAGACTGGGCCCCAACGCCAAAAAGACGGGCACAATCACACCCAACGGGTTAAGCTACCTCCATATGGCAGTTCCGAAACCAACTTTCCCGGCTCCTGGCCACGATCACGACCGCTGTACAGCGGACGCGATGCATCATGCCGAGCATGTCTGTGCAGCCCGATCGCAAAAGCTGACCCCGATCCGCCGGCAGGTGCTTGAAGCGCTGCTCGCGAGCCATCGGCCGCTTGGGGCCTACGAGATCATCGATGAGTTGGCCAAGACCACTTCGCGTCCGGCACCCATCACCGTGTATCGCGCACTTGATTTCCTGATGGAGAACGGCCTCGTTCACCGCATCGAGAGCCGCAACGCCTTCCTGGCCTGCGCGCACGACCACGGCACGGCCTCGATGGTCGCGTTTCTGATCTGTGACCAGTGCGGGTCGGTCGGCGAAGTGCCGGCCACGAAAGTCGCGCAGAGCCTGAATGATGCCGCACGGACGACTGGCTTCGTCCCAAAACTGTCTGTTGTCGAAATCACCGGAACCTGCGCGCACTGTCAGGCGTGACGATCCCATAACAACACGGCGACAAGCCGGGCCCGAGGCTTCATGTCTGCAGAAACCATCATCAGCCCACCCGGCGGACGCGCACTCACCGCCGGCGCCATCGCCCTCGTGCTGATGCTGTGCCTGACCTGGGGCTTCAACCAGATCGCCATCAAGCTGGTGCTGCACGATATCCCGCCTTACACGCAGGCGATGCTGCGCTCGGCCGGCGCACTGCTGGTCATCCTGGCCATTGCGCGCATGCGCGGCGTCAAGCTGTTCGAACGCGACGGCACGCTGAAAGCGGGCCTGTTTGCCGGCGTGCTGTTCGGCATCGAATTCGTGCTGATCTTTCACGGTCTGCAATTCACGACGGCCTCACGGGCCGCGGTTTTCCTCTACACGATGCCGTTCTTCGTGGCCTTCGGCTCCTATCAATTCCTGGGCGAACGCCTGCGCCCGGTGCAATGGGCCGGACTCGCGGTGAGTTTTGCCGGTGTCGCCGTCGCGATCGGCATCCCGCAGCCGGACGTCACCGCCGATGTGCTGATCGGGGATCTGATGATCGTCGCCGGTGCGGGGCTATGGGCCGCGACCACGCTGGTGGTTAAAACGACCCCGTTGCTCTACGTCGCGCCTGAAAAGGCATTGGGATACCAGGTCGGGCTGTCTGTCCCGATTCTGGGCCTGGCGGCGCTGCTGGCGGGCGAGACCGTGACCCGGGTTCCCGGTCCTCTGGCGCTATCCCTGCTCTCGTTTCAGGCCTTCTGGGTGGTCGGCTTCACGTTTTTGCTCTGGTTCGGGCTGATCAAGACCTATTCCGCCAGCAAATTGTCGGCTTTTACCTTCATCACCCCTTTGTTTGGCGTCGCGGCGGGCTATCTCATCATGGGCGACCATCTGACCCCCGCCTTCGGCCTCGCTGCGCTATTGGTCATCGCCGGGCTGGTTCTGGTTAACCGACCGGTCAGGGCCTAGACCACTAACGCATTGCTGGATGTCATCTAAATCTGATATTCGAGACCCCATGAACAAGATTGAAATTCCGTCTGATATCGCCGGCCCGGCGCCCCGGCACCTCACCACACAGGTCATGGTTGGCAACGTCGCTGTCGGCGGCGGCGCCCCGATCGTCGTGCAGTCGATGACCAACACCGACACGGCCGACATCCAGGGCACCATCGACCAGGTCGCAGCGCTGTCGCGCGCGGGCTCGGAAATGGTCCGCATCACCGTCGACCGCGACGAGGCTGCCGCTGCCGTTCCGCATATCCGCGAAGCGCTCGACAAGCAGGGCATCACCACGCCGCTGGTGGGCGACTTCCACTACATCGGCCACAAGCTGCTCGCCGAATACCCGGCCTGCGCAGCAGCACTCGACAAATACCGCATCAATCCCGGCAATGTCGGCTTCAAGAGCAAGCGTGACAGCCAGTTCGCCGACATCATCGAGATCGCCAACAAGAACAACAAGGCCGTCCGCATCGGCGCGAACTGGGGTTCGCTCGATCAGGAACTGCTCACCAAGCTGATGGACGAGAACGCGCTGTCCGCGAATCCAAAGGACGTCCGCGCGGTGACGCGTGAAGCGATGGTGCAGTCGGCATTACTGTCGGCGGCCCGCGCCGAAGAACTCGGTATGCCGAAGAACAAGATGATCCTCTCCGCCAAGGTCTCGGCGGTGCAGGACCTCATCGCCGTGTATCAGACGCTAGCCTCGCGCTCCGACTATGCGATCCATCTTGGCCTGACCGAAGCTGGCATGGGCTCGAAGGGCATCGTCGCCTCCTCGGCCGCGCTGGGCATTCTGCTGCAGCAGGGCATCGGCGACACCATCCGCATTTCGCTCACCCCCGAGCCCGGCGGCGATCGCACGGTGGAAGTTCAGGTCGCGCAGGAGCTGCTGCAGACCATGGGCTTCCGCACCTTCGTGCCGCTGGTTGCAGCCTGCCCCGGTTGCGGACGCACCACCTCGACCACGTTCCAGGAACTGGCGCGCTCGATCCAGGATTTCATCCGCGACTCGATGCCAGGCTGGAAGACGCAGTATCCGGGCGTCGAAAACCTCAACGTTGCGGTCATGGGCTGCATCGTCAACGGCCCCGGCGAATCCAAGCACGCCAATATCGGCATCTCACTGCCCGGCACCGGCGAAAGCCCCGCCGCGCCAGTGTTCGTCGACGGCGAGAAATTCCGCACCCTGCGCGGCCCAAGCATTGCGGCCGACTTCAAGGCGCTGGTGATCGACTATATCGATCAGCGCTACGGCGCCAACGCCAAGGCACCGGAAGTCGTGACCGCGGCCGAGTAATTCAAGCAGCTGCTCCAAAATCAGCCGGCGACCGGATCATCCGTCGCCGGCTTTTTTATTGACCGCCTCGATTGCCCTCGGAGTAATATTCAATCTATAGTTTTATTTTATTGAGTCCGCATTCATTGGCAGAATGGCATGATTGTCGATCGCCAACGCTTGTCTTCAAAAAGCCTCGCTAGGCTCGCGGTCCTCGTATCCGTGTTTCTTCTGACGTGGATGCCCGTCTGCAACGCTCAGATGTTTGGCCTGCCTGGCCGCTTCACGCGGCCTGACATCGCGCCATCACAGCAGACGCCGCCGGCAGCGCCCCCTCAGGTGCCGAAGCGGACCGGCAACGCTGCAGCTCACTGGGGACCACTCTTCAAAGCCCAAGTGGAGCGATGCTGGAAAAAGCCCGGTGGTGGCGGCAAGGAGCCGATCGAGGTGATCTTTGTGGTCAAGCTGAATCGCGAGGGCATGATCGATGAGGCGCGCCCGATATCGATCACCTCGACCACGCCCTATAGCAAGGCGTATCAGATGAGTTGCATGCGTGCGCTCGAGAACTGCCAGCCCTACAGGCTTCCCGATGCCTATTACGACGAGTGGCGCTTCTTCGAGCCGGTCTTCACCGAGCGCATCCGCTGAGCGACGCTACAGCGGAATCCGTCGAAATTCCCGGTTGCTCAAGCCGGCCTCTTCCAGATCCAGATCGCGCTCGATGCGGCGGCGGCTCTCGTCGGTGATCTTGCCGTCGCGCAGTTGCGCGTGGATGAATTTGCGCTCCGCCTTGATGAGTTCGCGCACCAGATCGATGCCCACCGCGGAGACGTCGACGTCGGGATCGAGTTCGCCCGGCAACTGGTTCGAGCGGCTTTCATGGCGCGCGCGCAGCAGCTTCACGACCTCGTCGGACAGTTCGCGATCGTCGGTCATGGCATCGAGCCGCGCCAGGGCTGTGGCCAGCGCCTCGCGGCGCGTCGCGAGCTCGGCTTCGTGCTCAGCGATATATTCCTCGCGGCCGACTTTCGTCACGCCGAGCCACTTCACCACGATGGGCAGGCACAGGCCGAAGCCAACCAGCGTGATGAGAATGATGTTGAAGGAGACGAACAAGATCAGGTCGCGCGACGGAAAGCCTTCGTTCGAGACCAGCGTGAATGGCAGCGCCAGCGCTGCGGCGAGCGATACGGCGCCGCGCACGCCGGTGAAGGCGACGACGAAGGTCCATTGCCAGTTCGGCGCCGGATCGCGCTTGCGCAGGTCAGCGCTCAGCCAACGCGGTACATAAATCGCCGCATAGACCCAGACGAAACGCGCCACGATGATCACGACGGTGACGAGCACCGTGGCCCACATGATCTCGGCAAACGGAAACGCTTTCGATTTCTCGATCAGCGCCCGCATCTGGAAGCCGGTCAGCAGGAACAGCAGGCCTTCGACCAGATAGATCACCAAGTCCCAGAAGAAGATGCCCTGCAGGCGCGTCGCCGCCGAGATCAGCAGCGGGCCGTTCCAGGAGATGTAGAGACCGCAGGCCACAGTGGCGATGATGCCGGAACCACCGAAATGTTCGGGAATGAGATAGGCGACATAGGGCGTCAGCAGCGACAGCGTAATCTCGACCTGCGGATCGCGCGCGCGGTGACGCATGCGCAGGCTGATCCAGCCGACGGCGAGGCCGAAGACGAGTTCGCAGGCGAGAATGGCGACGAAGGTACCGGCCGCCTTCGGCAGCGAGAACGCCCCGGTGGTGATCGCCACCACCGCAAACCGATACAGGATCAGCGTCGTCGCATCATTGGCGAGGCCCTCGCCTTCCAGCACGACCAGAATCCGGCGCGGCAGGCCGATCTTTCGCGCAATCGCCAGCGGCGCCACCACGTCCGGCGGCGCGACGATGGCGCCGAGCAGGAAGCCGACCGACCACGGCAGCCCGATCAGAAAATGCGTCGCCGTGGCGACCAAGCACGCGGTGAAGATCACGCAGCCGACTGCCAGCAGCGTGATGATCCGCAGATTGGCGCGGAATTCGCGCCAGCTCATGGCGACGGAGGCCGAATAGATCAGCGGCGGCAACACGCCGAGCAGCACCACGTCCGGCGGCAATTGGATCGAGGGCATGCCCGGCACGAAGGCCAGCGCAATGCCGGCCAGCAGCAGCAGGATCGCCGGGGCGATGCTGATGCGCTTGGCCAGCCACGCGGTGCATGCGAGGGCGGCGATCAAAACCAGGAAAATCTGAAATTTGGCTTCCACGCGGGCGGCATCCTCTACGCGCCTAATTTGCCCGGCGCGGCGGCAAGGTCAATGCGGACGCGTGCCGAAGTATCAGATCGCGCTTGCCGCGATATTGACCATCAGCGCCACCAGCGCGGTGTTGAAGATGAAGGAGACGATGCCGTGGGCCGTGGCGGTGCGGCGGATGGTCTTCACGGTGATGCCGACGTCGGAGACCTGCGCGGTCATGCCGATGACGAAAGAGAAATACACGAAGTCCCAATAATCGGGCTGTTCCTTTGTGTCGTCATCGCCAGACGGAAATGCCAACCCGCCGGGCTTGGCGCCGCGATAGAATTGATGGGCATAATGCAGCGAGAAGGTCGTGTGCACGGCGGCCCAGGACGAGGCGATGGTGACGATCGCCAGCGTCAACTCCCAGCCCGTGCGATGACCCTCACCAAGTTCGAACACGATGGCCGCGATGCTGGCGAAGGCGCCCAAGGCTGCCACCAGCAGGATGATGAAACTGCCATCGTCCTGCAGGGCGGCGTTGCGGCGGATGTGTTTCTGACCGCCGCTTGACAGCATCATGCCGTAGACCAGCATGAGATAGAACGCGATGAACACGTCCCAGCCGATCAGCAGACGCGTCACCAGCCGCAGCGACGACGGCAGGACGAAGAACGCGACGATGCCGATCAGAAGCGCCAGAAACGTGCGCGGTCGCCCATAGACGACGCGGAGCGGCGCCGGCATCTTGCGAAAACGGACAAGGAGCTCATCGAGATCCTTGCCCGTCTCCGACATGATCAGGTCTTCCTTAGTTCTTGCGCTCGGCCACGAAGCGGGCGGCGGCGCGCAGCACGTCGCCCTTGGCGCCGAAGATCGACAGCGATGCGTCGGCGGTGGCGATCAGATCGGCGACACGCTTCTTGGCGCCCTCGACGCCGAGCTGGGTGACGAACGTCGTCTTGTTCAGTGCGGCATCGGCGCCCGCGGGCTTGCCGAGCGCAGCGGCGTCGCCTTCGACGTCGAGCAAATCATCGGCGATCTGGAAGGCTTCGCCGAGTGCGCGGCCGTAATCGTCGAGCGCCTTGTATTCCTTCTGCGTGGCCTGGCCGAGCAGCGCACCGGCGATGACGCCGTAACGCAGCAGCGCACCGGTCTTCATCTGCTGAACACGCGCGACGTCCACCGGACCCTTGTCGCCGAAACGGCCTTCACCGGCGAGATCGAGCATCTGGCCACCGACCATGCCGCCCAAGCCAGCGCAGCGCGCCAGCGCGCGGGTCAGCAGCAGGCGCACCGTCGCATCGGAATGGATCTCGTCGCGGGTGACGATGTCGAAGGCCAGCGTCAGCAGCGCGTCACCGGCGAGGATCGCGGTGGCGTCGTCGGTCGCCTTGTGCAGGGTCGGACGTCCGCGGCGCAGGTCGCTATTATCCATCGCCGGCAGGTCGTCATGGATCAGCGAATAGCAGTGGATGCATTCAAGGGCGGCGCCAACCAGCAGCGCCTGCTCGCGGTGCACGCCGAATACCGCTGCGCTCTCGACTACAAGAAACGGACGCAGCCGCTTGCCGCCGCCGAGCGAGGAGTAACGCATCGCGTCCATCAGCCGCTTCGGCCGGGCGATTTCATCGGGCAGCACGCCATCGGCGAGCACTTTGGTCAGTACGGCTTCGGTATCGTCCGCGGTCTGGTCCAGGCGCGAGGCAAAATCTTTGGTGGAAGCACCGGTCGACATTAAGAATAGCTCCAGAACAATTTGGCCGGACAATCCTCTATGGCAAAGGCCACGTCAATTGCGCCTGCGATGTCCCGCCGCGATTGGTCGCGGCAAGCTTAACCGGCTTGAAAAAAGCGGGGAAAGCCCGCTTTATCAGCGGCATAGCTCCGACCGGGAACGCTCCTCTTGCGCCTTATCCGCCGCCTCATCCTGATCGGAATCCTGCTCCTCGCGCTGCCCTATCTGCTGACGCCGCTTTATGCCGTCGGCCGGCCGATTTCGGCGCTGATGGCCTGGCGCTGGATCACCGGTTCCCCCGTGCAGCGGACCTGGGTCGATCTCAAGACCATGTCGCCGGCGCTGCCGCGCAGCGTGGTCGCGTCCGAAGACGCCAAATTCTGCAGCCATCGCGGCATCGACTGGGATTCCCTGCAAAACGCCATCGAGGACGCTCAGGACGGCGAAGTCTCCGGCGGCGGTTCCACCATCACCCAGCAGCTGGCAAAAAACCTGTTCCTGTGGTCGGGCCGCAGCGTGATCCGCAAGGGCCTCGAAATCCCGCTGGCCATGTGGGTCGATCTGATGCTGTCCAAGCAGCGGATCCTGGAAATCTACCTGAATATCGCCGAAATGGGCCCATCCGGGCAGTTTGGCGCCCAGGCCGGCGCCGAATATGCCTTCAATCGGCCAGCCTCGAGCCTGTCGGCCCGGGAAGCCGCGCTTCTGGCGGCGATCCTGCCCAATCCGGTCACCCGCAGCGCCCGGACGCCGGGGCCGGGGGTGCGGCGTCTGGCAGGAACCTATATGGCGCGGGCGCAGGCGGCGGAGCTGCAGAGGTGCTGGAACTAGGCTGTCATTCCGGGGCAGGACCGGCGGCAAAGCCGACGGGCATGGGCCCGGAATCCCGACATGTGGCCATGAACATGTCGGGATTCCGGGTTCGCGTGCGGCTGGCGCCGCCCTCGCCCCGGAATGACGAGTTTGTGGCGCGAAATCCCCGAAAAATCCGACCGCCCCGCCCTAGCCATCGCGTCGTCATTCCGTTATAAGCCCGGCCTTATCAGCGATTTTGCCCGCGCGTTCTGTGCTGGCCGCCTGTCACCGGGCGCCGATCGAAACCATCTGCCAAGAACCTGCAAGGACTTTTCCTATGGCCGTTCCGAGAAGAAAAACATCGCCGTCGCGGCGTGGCATGCGTCGTTCGGCTGACGCGCTCAAGACCCCGACCTATGTCGAGGACAAGGACTCCGGCGAACTGCGCCGTCCGCACCACCTCGACCTGAAGACCGGCATGTACAAGGGTCGTCAGGTTCTGAAGGTGAAGAAAGAATCCTGACCACTGGATGGAGGGCAGCGCCGCGTCAGGTGGCGCCGCCTTCGATCATCCACGTAAGGTCCGGGTCAGGCGGGTCGAAGCGCCAGCGGGCAAGTCGAGAAAACTGTTCAGACAATAATTCTGAACTGGTCTTCCGCCCGAATTCGCTCCAACTCTGGAGCTAATGCGTTGTCCCGGTGATGCGCGCGCGTCACCTCGGTGATGTCGTCACCTTGGTGATGTCCTGCATCGCCCACATGCGTTCTGGTTCTCTCGCTCGCAAAGAAGGCCTTCGATGGCGTCGATCGGTTTCCCGCTGCTGCTGATTCCAGTGGCGATCTGCAACATCATCGCCTTCCTGATGCCCGACCTCGCGCTGTCGGGCCCGATCCCCCTCTTCCCGATCACGCTGATGTCGAAAGACATCTGGATGGTGACGCTCAACGACCTGCTCGTTGCGCTCAGCATTCTCTTGCTGTGGCTCGAAGTGATGCGCGCCGCGCGCCCAGCGCCGAAATATTTCACCGATCATTTCCTGTCGCTGCTGGTGTTCGGCGCGGCAGCTACTGAATTCGTGATGCTGCCGAAATTCGGCAACGCGACCTTCTTCCTGATCACCCTGACGGCGATGGTGGATTTCCTCGCCGGCATCTCGCTCCGCGCTCGCCGTCCGCGCCGCGTCGCCGCGCCGGTCTATGCACCGGAGCCGGCACCGCGTTATGAGCCTGCACCAGCGCCGGTCGCTCCGACGCCTCCGCCCGCTCACGTTCCGGCCGCGACGTCAGTTGCCGAAGCCGTGTTGACCGATCGTCCGGAGCCGAAGGTCGAGAAGATCGAACGGATCGAACCGAAACTTGAATCGACGCCGGTCCCGCCGGAAGTCGTGGCGCATACGTCGCCGCAGATCACGTCACCGGATTTGCAGCCGGGTGGCGTCGCGTCGCCGGACGACAAGCCGAAGACGTAAGCGGAGAGTGCCGAGTCAGGCCATACGCTGCGTGCGGTTGATCGCCGATCCCGCAACATACATATTTGCCACCGACCGGTAAGCCGCCTCCACATCCGCCACATCAGCGCGGCGCAGCACCCGCGTTTGCGGCGCCTGCTCGGCGGTCGCGATCAGATGCGCAATGAAGGATGCGTCGGGCCGTGCCACGCGCGACGACACCGGGGCGGTATGCTGCACCGGCTCAAGCCGCGTCAGCGCGACGGCCTCCACGATGATCGACTCTTTCTCGACCACGAAATCGCCGGCGCGCCGCATCGGCTGCGGCGTCGTGGCGTAAGCGCGGGTCGCGGAAATCGACATCGTTAACAGTGCTCGCGTCTCAATACGGGACGAGGGTTGCCCCTCCACCCTCTGCGTCGCAAGGGTCGTGCCGCGGCCCTCCACAGCTCAGATCGGGGCCTCATCAGGTTTGCGAAGGCCTGCCCCGCTACACTTTCTTAAGTCTTTAGGAACTTTGACTAACGATTGTAGCGATCTGAGCCGTATTGTCGGGGGGCGAATCACCCGATGACGTCCCAAAACGAGGCGACTTTGACATCCGCTGTTTCCCAGAGCGCCGATTCTTCCTTGCAGGCAGGTCGCGCTTCCGAGCCGCAGGCAGCAGAGATTCTGGCCGCACTCGGCCAGGCCGCCTTCATCTGGGACATCGCCAGCGACCGGATCACCTGGACCGACCAGGCCGCCGCCATCTTCACCGACATTTCCCCCGCGACCATCGCCAGCGGCGCCGAGCTTGCGACGCTGATCGAGCCGCAACGCGGCATTCGCACCGAGGCACTGGCCAAGGCACTCGCTTCCGGCGGCGGCACCTACCGGATCGAATACGGACTACGCGCCTCGACCACGGCCGCCGTGCTGTGGATCGAGGAAAGCGGCAACTGCCGTGCCGATGCCGCGGGCAAGGCGGTGCGTGTCGAAGGCGTCGTCCGCATCGACAACGAACGCCATGCCCGCGACGAACAACTGCTGAAACTGGCGCAGCACGATCCCGTCACCGGCGAACTCAATCGTGCGCATCTTCTGGCGTCGCTTGCCGAAGCGATCGAGGAAGCAACGCGCTTCCGCTCGTCCTTTGCCTTCATGCTGATCGGCATCGATCATCTGGCGCGCATCAACGACGCCTTCGGCTTCGATATCGCTGACGAGGTGATCGTCGAGATCGCCAGGCGGATTCGCGCGCGGCTGCGCGGCGGCGACGTGATGGGCCGCTTCTCCGGCAACAAGTTCGGCCTGATCCTGAAGAACTGCACGGTTGACGATGCCACCATCGCCGCCGAGCGCTTTCTGGTCGGCATCCGCGACGACGTCATCCCGACGCAATCCGGCCCGGTCTCGGTGACCGCCACCATCGGCGCCGTCAGCGTTCCCCGCTATGCGCAGAACGTCAACGAAGCCGTCAACCGCGCGCAGGAAACCCTGAACGGCGCGAAGCGCCGCCGCCACGGCAGCTTTGCCCTGTGGCGGCCGAACGTGGAGCGCGATGCGCAGCGCCGCGTCAATATCCGCGTCACCGACGAGATCGTGACTGCGCTGAACGAGCGCCGCATCGTCACGGCCTTCGAACCCGTGATGCATGCCGACAGCCGCACCCCCGCTTTCTATGAAGCGCTGGTGCGCATGAAGCAGGATGACGGGCAATTGCTGCTGGCGCCGGATATCGTGCCGGTGGCCGAGAAGCTGGGGCTGATCCGGCTGGTGGATCACCGCGTGCTCGAACTGGTCGTCGCCGAACTCGCCGCCGCGCCGGATGTGCAGCTCTCGCTGAACATCTCGCCGGATACGACAATGGATCCGGACTGGTGGACCTCCATCGAGTCGATGATGGCGGCCCATCCCGGCGTCGCGCAGCGGCTGATCGTCGAGATCACCGAGACCGTGGCCATCCAGGACCTCGACGACGTCCGCGGCTTCGTCACGCGGCTGAAGAATTTCGGCAGCCGCATCGCCATCGACGATTTCGGCGCCGGCTACACCTCGTTCCGCAATTTGCGCAAGCTCGGCGTCGATATCGTCAAGATCGACGGCGCCTTCGTGCAGAACATCGCGCATTCCGCCGACGACCGCGCTTTCGTGCAGACCCTGATCGATCTGTGCCATCGGCTCGGCATCAAGACCGTCGCCGAATGGGTGCAGGACGAGGAGTCCGGCCTGATGCTGCGCGACTGGGGCTGCGACTACATTCAGGGTCGCCTCACCGGCCTGGCATCATCCGCACGTCCGTGGCTGGACCCGGCATCGCTGCCGAAGCCGGCGGTGGGATAGTTCACGCGTCATTCCGGGGCGAACGCAGCGTTAGCTGCGGGCGAACCTCAGCCACTCCAATGGGAGTGGTGGGGAATCCCGATATAGTATGAACACATTGAGATTCCGGGTTCGGTCCCGTCGCCTTCGGCGCCGGCCCGCCCCGGAATGACAGCTTTTTTTATGGGGTCTCATCATGAACTTCATCGGTAATCTTCTGACCGCGCTGGTCGCGGCGCTGCACATCTATTTTCTCGTGCTGGAAATGTTTCTCTGGCAGAAGCCGCAGGGCCTGAAGACCTTCCGGAACACGCCGGAGAAGGCCGAGATCACCGCGGTGCTCGCCGCCAATCAGGGCCTCTATAACGGCTTCCTCGCCGCCGGGCTGATCTGGGGCCTGCTGCATTCCGCACCCGCCTTCGCGTTCCAGATCAAGGCGTTCTTTCTGCTGTGCGTGATCGTCGCCGGTGCTTACGGCGCAGCGACGGTGAGCAAGCGCATTCTCTATGTGCAGGCTGCACCGGCGGCGCTGGCGCTGATCTTGTTGATACTCGCAAATTAGCCCGGAGCGCCGCGCGGCTCCTTCTCCCCGCTTGCGGGGAGAAGGGTGGGATGAGGGGCAAGGCACGTGGCCGGCGACAAACGCTCGCCCTCGGATCGCACTGATCGTCCGAACCGCGCCTACCCAATTTGCATCAACATCGGCGCTCCGCCCCTCACCCGCCGCGAAGACGCGGCGACCTCCCCGCTTAGCGAAGCTTCGCTTCGCCGGGAGCGGGGAGAGGTTAGGGAAAGTGCCCATCTCCTCGCCTTGCCAACTCAAAATCCTTGCCTCACACTCCCCGATAACGACGGCGCCCGCACGGGAACGACTGTCGAATGACATATCATCAGGGAGGCAACGACATGAGAACTTCGCTTCTTCATCGCTTCGCCACGACGACCCGATTTGTCGGGATGGCGGCGATTGCGCTCACGGCCACATCCGCCGCTATCAATCCGGCATCCGCGCAGAAGAAATACGATCCCGGCGCCACCGATACCGAGATCAAGATCGGCCAGACCGTGCCGTTCTCGGGTCCCGCCTCGGCCTATTCGTCGATCGCGAAGACGCAGCTCGCTTATTTCAAGATGGTCAACGACCAGGGCGGCGTCAACGGCCGCAAGATCAACCTGATCCAGTATGACGACGCCTATTCGCCGCCCAAGGCCGTGGAGCAGGTGCGCAAGCTGGTGGAGTCCGATGAAGTTCTGCTGACCTTCCAGATCATCGGCACGCCGTCTAATGCGGGCGTGCAGAAATATCTGAACCAGAAGCAGGTGCCGCAACTGTTCGCCGCCACCGGCGCCACGCGCTTTACCGATCCGAAGAACTTCCCCTGGACCATGGGCTACAATCCTAACTACCAGACCGAAGGCCGGATCTACGCCAAATACATCCTGAAGAACCATCCGACCGCCAAGATCGCCATCCTCTGGCAGAATGACGATCTCGGCCGTGACTATCTCACCGGCATGAAGGCGGGGCTC
Organism: Tardiphaga sp. 20_F10_N6_6; assembly: GCF_052076045.1. NCBI lineage: Bacteria > Pseudomonadati > Pseudomonadota > Alphaproteobacteria > Hyphomicrobiales > Nitrobacteraceae > Tardiphaga > Tardiphaga sp. 20_F10_N6_6. Next base: position 4,950,895 of record NZ_CP197239.1, on the reverse strand, counting down.
GGCGACAAGGCCGCATCGATGATCGTGTCGGAAGCGTCCTATGAACTGGCCGACCCGACCATCGACTCGCAGATCGTCAAGCTGAAGTCCTCTGGCGCCGACCTGCTGTTCAACGCCTCGACGCCGAAATTCGCCGCCCAGGCGATCAAGAAGGTCGCTGATCTCGGCTGGAAGCCGGTCCACATCGTCGACATCAATGCGACCTCGGTGGGCGCCGTGCTGGTGCCTGCGGGGCTCGACAATTCCAAGGGCCTCATCTCGACCAATTACGGCAAGGACCCGCTGGACCCGCAGTGGAAGGACGACGAGGGCATGAAGCGCTACATGGCCTTCATGGACAAATATTATCCCGACGGCGACAAGAACTCGAACTTCAACACCTATGGCTACGGAAATGCCCAGCTGATGGTGGAAGTGCTGAAGCGCTGCGGCGACGATCTCACCCGCGCCAATGTGATGAAGCAGGCCAGCAGCATTTCGGGCTTCAAGACCGATCTCGGCCTGCCCGGCATGAGCCTCTCCACCTCACCTACCGACTACCGCGTCAACAAGCAGTTGCAGATGCAGCGCTTCAACGGCGAGCGCTGGGAACTGTTCGGCCCGATCATCGAGGATGACTCGGCGGGTTAGCACACGCCGTCATAAGTATCAGAAACGCCGTCATGCCCGGCCTTGTGCCGGGCATCCACGTCTTGGGCACAGCGCACATAAGACGTGGATGGCCGGGACAAGCCCGGCCATGACGAAAGTTTGGTGCGTGTGGCAGAGGCGTCTGGCCCAAACACCGCATCGCGATCCTACGCCGTCTTCGCAAACATCGTCAGCACGCCATCGGCGATATTGATCGCCACCACCTGTGCCGAACTCATGCCCTTTTCCTTGAGCGCATTGGCGGCCGCCGGCGAGGCATCGATCGAGGCGCGCAGAGCCTTCAGGTCCTCCTCGCTGGACTTCGACACGACCTCCTCGACCTGCGCCTTCACCGCATCAGGCAATTGCTTCACGTCCACCACCTGAATGCTGGAAATCTTGGCGCTGGTCCGCTCGCCGGATTTGGCCGGCGCCTTTTCAGCCTGGGTCGCAGCTCCCTGTGCGAGCACAAAACCCGGCGTGCCGAGCGAGAGAACTGCCGCGAGGGCCGTCGCTGTCATAATGCGCATGGTCGTTCCTTTCCGGTTGGGAAGGAGCGAATTATTGCGATGAAGTGTGCGGAAGGTCTGGAGTGGATGTGGTGGTTTGGTGAGATGAATGCGGCGAGGATGTGAGATCCCCCGCCCGCAACCCAAGTTAGCAATCCGAATTGCGACACAACTATTAATCCAATACGCTAAACCCCGCTGTAGGCCGCCATCCTGAAATTTCCGAGGGGTTAATGAAAGAAGAGCCTTTGATAGAGAGCGGGAAAACGATATCCGCCGACAAAAAATTTGCCAGCGACGTAGATGGAGGAAAGTATTCCAATTATGTATTTACTCGCCTGGTCGCCAAAGACAGGCGCTTCACCAAAGTAAATTTTAAATACACCTTCTTTGAACATAGCTATTTGCGCGATTGCCACTTTGACTCATGCGATTTTACTGGCTGTCGATTTACGAATTCGAATCTTTCTGGAAGCAAATTCTCGGGATGCAAATTTGAGTACTCATACTTTGAAAAGACTCTAGTCGAGCCAGCGATCCTTGAAACGGAATGTCCCAGCTACGAGAATCTAAAGCGCAGCTTTGCTCGAACTCTCCGCACCAATTTTCAACAGCTAGGCGACGCTGGCGCAGCCAATAAAGCTATGACCGTTGAACTCGATGCCAATGCGACACATCTAAAGAAGGCTGCTTGGTCAAATGAATCTTACTATCGTAAGCATTATGCAGGTCTAGACCGATTCACTATCATCCTCGAGTGGATGATCTTCAATATTTTGGATTTCGTTTGGGGCAACGGTGAGAGTGTCGGGCGCCTCTTTCGCTTTCTAGCTCTCATATTAATTCTAATGGCGCTTTACGATACTCACTATCATGGCGGCGAACCAGAGAAGATCGGAAGCTACTGGCAGAGTATTTTAAAGTCGTTCTCCTTATTCTTTGGAACCTCGACCCCCGACGATTACTCTCGCGTCTATCTGGCATTCATCACCTGCACACGCCTCGTCGTAGTAGGCTTCTTTCTGTCCATCATTATCAAGCGATTCAATCGGCGATGACCATGCATATTTATGCTTTTGGTTCGGTTTGTCGCGGAGACATATCTCCCGCGTCCGATATTGATTTGCTCGCAATTGTCGATGGGTATGACGAGCGATTTAATCCCAACGACTACTCGGTGTATTCTTACAATAGAATTGAGCAGATTTGGAAGGAAGGGAACCCTTTTGCCTGGCATCTAGCTACGGAATCAAAGCTCTTATTTACTTCGGAAAAATCTGACTTTCTGCGGTCACTCCATGAACCAGCTCGCTATAAACGAGCGGCACAAGACTGCCAAAAATTCTTCTCTTTGTTCAAGCAAGCACAACTTTCTATCAAAGCTGCATCCACCACTGCAACGTTCGACCTCTCGATGGTTTTCCTCGCGATTAGAAATTTTGCAACGTGCTTCTCTCTTGGTTTCCTCGATCATCCCGACTTCTCACGCAGGTCAGCTATCCGGCTAGGTCGCCATAGTCTGGCGATCGAGCCAAACGCATTTGAGATACTTGAGCGGGCACGTATTCTTTGCACTAGAGCGATTGGGCCCCCGATTACCGCATCAGAAGCCTCCGTAGCTGCGGAACAATTCCCGCGCATCGAAGCCTGGATGGAGCTTCATCTGAGGAAAGTTGAGAAAAATGACTGACGAATTTAACGATAGAGTTTCAGCTCAACGCTCACTCTTGCGAGCTATAAATAGTGTTCATTGGGCTGCGGAACCTCTCTTCGGACTATCGCGAAAGGCGATTGATCGATGGATTAACTTGAACGGGATCAATGCTTCTTCAGCTCTCGCCGATCTCGTCTTGGCAACATCCTCAAAGCTTTTTTTCTTGGCAAACAAGAGTCAGGAGCAGGTATCAGAAGAGTATCAGTTAGTTCAATCCGAGCTAATTGTAGCCCGAGACGCGATTGCTCGAGAACTTTCCCTAAATTACGGGGCATAACCAACGAAAAATCGCCAGGCATAGATTAGGTCGCGAGAGCCGTTGCTGCGGCGATCTTATTTCACTATTCATGCAGTTGACATTTCATTGCTACGGCATATATTCCTCTCCATCCTACTCACGAGGGGCGCTTCTCGAGGGCGCTTTCGAAGTGGAGTTTGGATGCGGCGCCCGCGGACGTGCCTCGCAAGCACGGACTCGGGAGGTCGGGGGTCACCGTCCGGGCCCACTACGGGGCTCTGCCGCTTGCGGCTGGACGGGTGCGGGTGAAGGCGGGCGAAAGCCTGACCGGAACGAAGGACTTTCATTAGTCCTGCCCAGTACCCGGAAGCGCGGTCCCTCGAACAGAAAAGCCGCGATGGCGCGCCGAAAGGCGATGCGCGGATCGCAAGGGCTTTCGCAAGCCGGAGCGAAACGCGAGAACGACCCAATTGCGCCTTTCGGCGCGTCATCCCCCTCATTGATGAGGGGGAAAACCGGTCCACTCGCTTTGCGCCAAGGGCGCGATACGGACGGCGCGTGGGCGGCGAGATTTTTCCAGGGAATGGCGTGGCTGTTTGACAGGTGAAGCGGAAGCCGCGGCAGTGTGTGACGCAGGGCGCGCTCCACATACTCTCGTGTCATCCCCGCCTAGTGCGCCGAAGGCGCACGCGGGGCGGGGATCCATACGCTGCGACGAAATAGTTGGAAGAAGAGCGCCGTAACCTTCTTCGCGCATCACGAACTCGGAGGTTATGGGTCCCCGCCTTCGCGGGGACGACAACCGCGCTTGTGGAAGTCTTGCGTGTAACAGCACCGCATGCGCAACAGAACAGAGGCGCATCAATCCCCCAAACCATGGAACCGCGTTTCCCTTACGTTAACTTCTGCGTAACCGCCCCTTAAACCGCGGCCGCTAGGCTCGCGGTATCGGGTGGCGTGGTGTTTGCGTATGGCGTGGGGCAAGAAAAAGAGCGGGCGCAAGGAGCCGACCTTTGGGCTCGGTGCGGCGCTGTCCGATCTGCGCCTCACGGCGGATGATCGCGTGCCGGGCGGCGGTGATGACCGGCCGAAGAAAACGCCCAAGCAGGCGCCGAAACGCGAAAGCTCAAATGGCGGCGGCGACAAGCCACGCAAATCCCGAACATCCAGCAAGGCGCGCAGCTCCGGCGGTTTCGGCAAGGGCGTCAAGCGGCTGTTCTACTGGGGCGCGGTGCTCGGCCTGTGGGCGGCGATCGCCATTGTCGGCGTCGTGATCTATGTCGGCGCGCATCTGCCGCCGATCCAGTCGCTGGAAATTCCCAAGCGCCCGCCGACGATCCAGATCGTCGGCATGGACGGCACGGTGCTGGCGACGCGCGGCGAACAGGCCGGCGCCAATGTGTCGCTGAAGGATCTGCCGCCCTATCTGCCGAAGGCGTTCATCGCCATCGAGGACCGGCGGTTCTATTCGCATTACGGCGTCGACCCGATCGGCATCGCGCGCGCCGCGGCCACCAACCTGATGCATCGCGGCGTGTCGCAGGGCGGCTCGACGCTGACACAGCAGCTCGCCAAGAACCTGTTCCTGACGCAGGAGCGCACCATGGCGCGCAAGCTGCAGGAAGTGGAGCTGGCGTTCTGGCTGGAGCGCAAACATTCCAAGGCGGAGATCCTGGAACTGTATCTCAACCGCGTCTATTTCGGCTCCGGCGCTTACGGCGTGGAAGCAGCGGCGCAGAAATATTTCGGCAAACCCGCCAAGAACGTCACGGTGGCGGAAGCGGCGATGCTGGCCGGCCTCGTGAAGTCGCCGTCGCGCCTCGCCCCGAACCGCAATCCGGAAGGCGCCGAGGCCCGCGCCAAGGTCGTGCTGGCAGCGATGCAGGATGCCGAGTTCATCACCGCAGCCCAGGCCAAGGGCGCGGCCGGCGTGCCGCAATACAACGTCAAGCCGGTCGGCGCCGGCACGGTGAACTATGTCGCCGACTGGATCGGCGAAGTGCTGGACGACCTCGTCGGCCAGGTTGACGAGAGCATCATCGTCGAGACCACCATCGATCCCAAGCTGCAGAGCGTCGCCGAAGCCGCGATCATCGACGAACTGGCGGCCAAGAGCGTCAAGTTCAACGTGACGCAGGGCGCGCTGGTGGCGATGACGCCGGACGGCTCGGTGCGCGCCATGGTCGGCGGCCGGAACTACAGCGAGAGCCAGTTCAACCGTGCGGTGACCGCGAAGCGCCAGCCGGGATCAAGCTTCAAGCCGTTCGTCTATCTCACCGCCATCGAGGCGGGGCTGACGCCGGAGACGATCCGCACCGACGCGCCGATCGATATCAAGGGCTGGAAGCCGGAGAACTACACCCACGAATATTTCGGCTCGGTGACCCTGACCCAGGCGCTGTCGATGTCGCTGAATACGGTGGCGGTGCGGCTCGGCATCGAGGTCGGCCCGGCCAGCGTGGTGCGCACCGCGCATCGGCTGGGCATCGCCTCGAAGCTGGAAGCCAATGCCTCGATCGCACTCGGCACCTCGGAAGTGTCGATGACCGAACTGGTCGGCGCCTATGCGCCCTTCGCCAATGGCGGCCTCGCCGTGTCGCCCCATGTGGTGAACCGCATCCGCACCGTGGAAGGCAAGAAGACGCTGTATACGCGGCCGGCGGAGACCGCGAGCCAGGTGATCGACGGCCGCGCCGTGGCAATGATGAACACGATGATGCAGCAGACGATTTTATCCGGCAGCGCCAAGAAGGCCGAACTGCCGGGCTGGTACGCTGCCGGCAAGACCGGCACCAGCCAGGATTTCCGCGACGCCTGGTTCATCGGCTACACCTCGCAGCTCGTCACCGGCGTCTGGCTTGGAAATGACGACAATTCACCGACCAAGAAGGCGACCGGCGGCGGACTGCCGGTGGAGATCTGGTCGCGCTTCATGAAGACGGCGCATCAGGGCCTGCAGCCGCAGCCGGTGCCGGGCCTGGCGCCGTCGAATTCGTTCAGCAACAATCCGATCGGCCAGGCGCTGTCGAGCCTGCTGCCCGGATCGAGCGCACCGTCGCCATCAGCGCCACCGGAACGCGGCTATGTGCCAAGCGCCCCCGTCTATAACGGCTATCGTCCACAGCCACCGGCACCGACCCAGACCAACTACCCCGCTGCGCGCCAGCAGCCGCAACAGAACGTGCGGCCTGAAGCCGCGAGTGGGCTCGATGGCTGGCTGACGGAGCGTTTGTTCGGGAGGTAGCGAGCGAGCGTCCCGGACACGCGATGCACAGCACCGCGGCCGGGACAGGAAGCTCAGTCCTGCACGCCGAAACGATGCAGGTCGTTGCCATGGGTATCGAGCCAGGCCTTGGCGCGTTCGGTCGCCGGGCAGATCCGCCCGACCACGCGCCAGAACTTCACCGAGTGGTTCATCTCGACGAGATGCCCGACTTCATGGGCGGCGAGATAATCCAGCACGAAGGGCGGCGCCAGGATCAGACGCCATGAGAACGACAGCGAGCCCTCGGTGGTGCACGACCCCCAGCGGCTCGACTGATCTCGGATCGAGATCCGCTTCACCTTGACGTTCAGCTGCGCCGCATAGCGGTTCGATGCCTTGACGAGATCGGCCTTGGCTTCGCGCTTGAGGAAATCGTGGATACGTCGGTCGATATGCTCGACATCGCCGGCGACGCAGATGATCTTCTCGCCATTGTCGCGGGTCTCGGTCCACACCGTCCCCCGCCCCGCACGATGCACGATTCTATGCGGAGTTCCCCGCAACGGAACCGTTGTGCCGTGTTCGAAGGGTGCTGCCTTCGGCAAACGGCCGAGACGCGCGGCGATCCAGGCGCCATGACGTTGTGCAAAGTCCTTCGCATCGGCCAATGACCCACGCGGCGGCATGGTCAGGATGGCTTCGCGCTCGCTCGGATGAATTCGCAGCGTGTAACGCGTCGCACGGCGGTGCCTGCGCAGGCGTATGGCGAAGATCTGGGAGCCGTGTTTGACGGCAAGCGTGTCTGGTTCGGTGGGGCGGCGGTAGAGAAGTGCGCGGAAGGCCATGTCAGTAGTCCCGGTCGTCAGTAGATCGACCGGATTCTGCCATAACCGCCGCCACGGGAATTGCTCGGCGCAAAAACAAATCATTTGCCCAATATACGGGGTCAAAAGGCGATTTGTCCCCTACCGGATGGGGTCCGGAACAGGAATCTGGATTCAAAAGAACGTTGAATTTCGGAATCTAGGAGTGAATCGCGCACCGCTGGTAGAAATAGGCGGAAAATCCGGTTTCCATGCCTATTTTCAAGGGCTTAGAAAGCGCGCCATCGCAACTCACCCGCGATGATCGCGCATTTCAACGATGTTGTTTTCGATTCATCGATGGTGATCGCGCACATGCGATGACGATGCATCGTCACCGCATGTGCGCGTGTTGAATCACTCCGCAGCAGCGGCGCGATGGCGCGCGCTTGCTGCGCTCAGCATGAAGTCAGACACGCGCGGCACGATTTCAGATTTGAATCGCGATCCATTGAACACGCCGTAGTGTCCAACGCCCTTCTGAACGTAATGCACACGACGCTCATCGGGGATCGAACTGCACAAGATATGCGTCGCTTCGGTCTGACCGAGACCCGAGATGTCGTCGTTCTCGCCTTCGACAGTCATGAGCGCAACGTTGACGACCTTCGAGGGATCAACAGGCTTGCCGCGATGGGTCATCTCGCCCTTCGGTAGCGCATGTTTGACGAACACGGTATCGACGGTCTGCAGGTAATACTCTGCAGTCAGATCCATCACCGCCAGATATTCGTCGTAGAATTCGCGATGCTTGTCCACGAGATCGCCATCGCCCTTCACCAGGTTCTCGAACAGCTTCTTGTGTGCTTCCACGTGGCGGTCGCGATTCATGCTGATGAAGCCGCTGAGCTGCAAAAAGCCTGGATAGACGTCGCGCATGATACCTGGATGCGGAAACGGCACCTTGGTGATCACGTTGTTGCGGAACCAATCCATGCCCTTTTCGGCCGCGAGATTGTTCACAGCGGTCGGATTGCGGCGTGTATCGATCGGGCCGCCCATCAGCGTCATCGACAGGGGCACATAGGGATCGTTCTCGGCTTCCATCACCGACACCGCAGCAAGCACCGGCACGGCGGGCTGACAGACGGCGAGAACATGGACGTTGCCGCCGAGCACGTGGAACATCTCGATCACATAGTCGATGTAGTCTTCGAGATCGAAGCGGCCCGCGGCCAGAGGTACCTGACGCGCATCCGACCAGTCGGTGATGTAGACCTCATGGGTCGGCAGGAAGGCTTCGACGGTACCGCGCAGCAATGTCGCGTAGTGACCGGACATCGGCGCCACGATCAACACGCGCGGCTGCGGTGCGCGCAGCGGACGCGGGTGCTTGCGATCGAAATACAACAGACGGCAGAACGGCTTTTCCCACACCGAGCGAATCTCAATCGGCGTGCGTACGCCGTTCACGTCGGTATCGTGAAGGCCCCATTCCGGCTTGCCGTAGCGACGCGTGGTGCGCTCGAACAATTCGCAGCCCGCCGTCACCGACTTGCCGAACTCGGTCTGCGAGAACGGATTCAGCGGATTCTGAAACAGCATCCTGGTAGCGTCTGTCATCGCGCGCGCCGGATTGAGCGACGCGTAGGCCATCTCATACATCCAGTACATCGGGGTGGTCAGAGCCGGGCTCGTCTCGGACGGCAGGGCTGGCGGCCTGCCAAATTCACCTATCGGCATCTGTCCTCACTCGTTGAGCGTCTGCTTTTGCGCTGCAGTATATACTGGTGTCTGCGTAAGAAAGCGTCAATGCGCCGCACGCATGGCTTTCAGGCCATTGGCGGTAAAAACGGCGGTTATCCCTTGATAAATGGTCTTATTCGCCGCCGGAGATCAGCGTTCCGGCGCGCCTGGCGCTGTTCAAAAGCCCAAGAAATATCGCGAATGAAACAATAAACAGCACGACGTTGATGGCCAGCGCAGTCAACATCAGGTCGGCGCGGAAGGTGTGATCGAACAGCAGCGCCCGCATGCCCTCGAACACATAGGTCGGTGGCAAGGCCCAGGCGACATATTGCAGCCAGGCCGGCAGCACCGAGACTGGATAGTAGACGCAGGCCAGCGGCATCAGCCCGAACATCAGCGTCCAGACAATGCTCTCGGCGCCGAGGCCGTTGCGCAGCACCAGACCCGACACAAAGATACCGAGCGACCAACTGGTGAAGATCAGGTTGCAGAAGAACGCGATCAGCGGCAGGCCGAGCGCGAACAGGTTGAATTTGAAGAACATTGCGAGAATCACCATCGGGATGATGCCGATGGCGAGGCGGATCAGGCTCATGATCATCAGCGAGATCAGAAACTCGATCGGCTTCAGCGGGCTCATCATCAGGTTACCGAGATTGCGCGCCCACATTTCCTCGAGGAAGGAGATGGAGAAACCAAGCTGGCCGCGAAACAGGATGTCCCACAGGATGACTGCGCCGATCAGCGTGCCGCCGGCCTGGGCGAAGAACCCGGCGTTCTGCGAGATGTAATTCTGCAGGAAGCCCCAGGTGATGATCTGCAGCGCCGGCCAATAGACCAGCTCCAGCATCCGCGGCCACGACGACACCAACAGATACCAGTAGCGCAGCACCATCGCATTGATGCGATGCATGGCGATGCCGTGTGACCGCTCTACGAGGCTCATGGCGCCTGCTCCCGGTCGCGACCGCGTGCGACGTCGAGGAACACGTCTTCCAGCGTCGTGCGGTTATAGCGCAGCAAAATCTGCTCCGGGCTATCGTCGTCCTCGATGCGGCCCTTCTTCATGATGATGACGCGGTCGCATAGCCGCTCGACTTCCAGCATGTTGTGCGAGGCCAAGAGGATCGTGGCGTTGTTGCTCCTGCGATAGGTCTCGATATGTCGCCTGATCCAGTCGGCCGTATCCGGGTCGAGCGAGGCCGTCGGCTCATCGAGCAGCAACAGCTCCGGCGCATTGATCAACGCCTTGGCCAGCGCGACGCGCGTTTTCTGGCCTGCAGAGAGCTTGCCGCTGGCGCGGTCGAGAAAATCGGTGAGATCGAGGTCTTCGGCCAGTTGCGCGATGCGGCCCTTGAGGTCAGACACGGCATAGAGCTTTCCGAACACGGTGAGGTTCTGCCGGACCGTGAGCCGCATCGGCATGTCGACGTAGGGGCTTTCAAAATTCATCCGGCCAAGCACTTCGGCTGATTGCGCCGGCATCGCGCAGCCGAGCACCGAGACCTTTCCCGAGGTCGGCAGCGTCAGCCCCATGATCATGGCAATGGTGGTGGTCTTGCCCGCGCCATTGCCGCCCAGGAGACCGGTGATGCTGCCGCGCGCGATCTTGAACGAGATGTCATCCACGGCGCAGTTGGTCTTGTAGAATTTGACGAGATGAGCGACGTCGATCGCCGCCGCAGCATTGCGATCAACCGTCGCCGCATGACCTGACTTGGTGTCTTCAATCGTCATTGCTGCCGTTCCATGCGGCATTGTGGCGGCGAAGGCAAGCTTGGGCGCTTCAAGTGGCCGCAGCCCGCATGGGTTTGTGGTCATCGCCCGGGGCGTCTAATGTCCTGATATGACCGATATTTCCGCCTCCGACTTTCGCCAGCCGCGCCGTTATGTTCGTCTCGACACGATCCTGCGTTTGCGCTGGCTCGCGGCGCTCGGCCAGTTGGCTGCGATCTTCGTCGTGGTGCAGGGGCTCGAATATGACGTCGCCATCATTCCCTGCGTGACGATCATCGGCCTTTCGGCGACCCTCAATCTCGTGCTGCAGACGCTGTTCAATCCGGTCCACCGGCTGGAACCGCTCTTCGCAGCCGCCCTGCTCGCGCTCAATATCATTGAGCTCGCGGGCCTGCTCTACTGCACCGGCGGATTGCAGAATCCGTTCTCGTTCCTGTTTCTGGCACCGGTGCTGATCTCCGCGACGGCACTGCCGACGCGGTTCACCATCGCGCTCGGCGTTCTCGCGGCAGCCTCTGCCACCGTGCTGGCCTTCTTTCATCTGCCGCTACCGTGGGACTCCGCAGAACCGCTGGTGCTGCCGCAAATCTATCTGCTCGGCGTCTGGTTCTCGATCCTGACCGCCATCGGCGTAACCAGCCTCTATGCGTTTCAGGTCACCGAGGAAGCCCGCAAGCTTTCGGACGCGCTCGCCGCCACCGAACTGGTGCTGACACGCGAGCAGCATTTGACCCAGATCGACGGTCTCGCCGCCGCTGCCGCGCATGAATTGGGAACGCCGCTCTCAACCATCTTCCTGATCTCCCGCGAGCTAGAGAAGAACATCCACAACAACCCGGAACTCGCCGACGACCTGAAGACCGTGCGCGAACAAGCGCAGCGCTGCCGCGAGATTCTCTCCAAGATCACGCAGCTGAATTCAAGCGGCGCGCCATTCGACCGCATGCCGCTCTCGCAACTGATCGAGGAAGCCGTGGCGCCGCATCGCGACTTTGGCATTGCCATCAAGATACGCATCGCCGTCGCCAACGCCCCGGAACCGGCCGGCATGCGTAATCCGGCAATCCTCTACGGCGTCGGCAATATTCTGGAGAATGCGGTCGATTTCGCGCGGGAGCAGGTCGAAGTGAACGCCTGGTGGAATGCGGAAAGTATCGTGATCTCGATCTCGGACGATGGCCCGGGCATTCCACCGGACCTGCTGAAGCGGATCGGAGAGCCCTATCTGTCACGCCGGCGCCCTGCCGAAGAGGGCGAACATCGCGGCCTCGGCCTCGGCGTATTCATCGCGCGCACGCTGCTGGAGCGCACCGGCGCCAGGGTAACGTTCAGCAATCGTGTATTTCCCGATCACGGCGCGGTGGTGCAAATCTCGTGGCCGCGCGACGCGTTCGAGACTGCGGACCAATTGGCCGATGTCGACTGATACAGGTCTCACTGTCGCGTGAACGCAGCCGACAGTTGCACCTCATTGACAGCTAGACGCCTTTGAGCCAATTTTATCTCGGTTGATACGACCTGCCGGTTGCGCCCTGAACGGGACGGTGAACGTATCACTTCCTTTGCCGACACCCTTTGTCCGAGCGACCGGGTCAGCAACGCAACCACCTGATGCCCCCTGGTTCGCTCATGCAAAGGACGAAACAGATGCGCGATTTTCGCGATGCAAAGGCTATGGCGCAGACCCTGCGCGAAAACCTCACCACCAAAGCCGTCACGATCAGTCACAGCGAAAGCCTGGAGCTGATATCGAGAATATTGGGTGTCGCTGACTGGAATACCTTGTCTGCGATGCTGCAGGTCGGTCGAACTTCGCCAGGAGTGCCGACTATCAAACTTCAAACCGGAATATCAAGCTACCCGACCATTCCTCTGAGAGATCTCGTTCCATTCCCGACAACGACCTACCCGCTTTTTGTCGGACGGGAGAAAACAATACTCGCTCTGAAAGATGCCTTCGCGCGGCAGCGGGAGGTCGTGCTTGCTATTCAAAAGAACGAAACTGTCGACGAACCTGGCTTCGAGGACATCTACGACATTGGCGTTCTCGCCCAGTTGCTTGAAATTCAAAGGCTTGATGACGGCACGCTCAGAGTTCTGGCACAGGGGCGTCAACGCGTCGTGATTCAGCGTTTCGTAGGCGAGACTGGCTCGTATAGAGCCGATGTTACAGGCGTGAGTGAGGGTCCTATTCCTGATGAGCCCGAACTGATCCAGCAGGCAGTCAAGCGGTTCGAGAGCTACGTTTCGGCTCACGACATGCGCGTGCCACCGATTTGGCCGCCACTGGAGAGAACCCTCGACCCCGGACGGGTTGCCGACGTCATCGCCTCGCATATCGTCCTGCCGATCAGCGAAAAGCAGAGGCTGCTGGCGACCCTCGACCCAGTGAAGAGGCTGAAAAGCGCCGATGCACTTATCGACCTGTCGACGCTGCCGCTTTCTCCCGCGCTTCATGCAACACGGCGACGCGCTATCGAATATGCCGACCAGAGAGGCCATCAATATGCAACCTTGGAGCACCTGTTACTTGCACTGGTCGATGACACCGATGCCGCAGCGGTGCTGCAGGATTGCAATGCCGATTTCGGCACGTTGAAAGCCGACCTGATCCGCTACCTCGATAAGGAACTGAAAAATCTGATGATCGAGACCGGCAAGAATGGCCAGCCGACGGCAGCATTTGTGCGTGTGTCCCAGCGCGCTGCGATTCACGCGCAGGAGCTTGGCTGGCCTGAAGTGAAAGGGTCAAACACCCTGCTGGCCATCTTTCCCGAAACAAGAAGTCCGGCTGTCTGCCTGCTGAGCGGACAAGGCATCACCCAGAAACTGGCGGCTGCCTCGATCACTGGAAACACAGGAACGGCCTGACGACGTCCGGACGTCCCAGAGTGTCGTTCACAAATGCCGGCTTGGGCGATGGCGATCGCCCGGCCGGCAAGTGTATGATGCGCCTTGGTTAGACCGCCGGATCGGGAAACGCCGCAGCCTGCTGCACCGCGCGGCGCTTGATGAAACCAACCATGACCAGCGCCACGAGCCCGAGAACGACCGGCGGGAAAACCACAGCATTGACTGTCGACCAGCCGTAATTCGCGAGCAACTGGCCGGACGAGAACGAGCCTACCGCCATCAGGCCGAACACCAGGAAGTCGTTGAAGGCCTGCACCTTGTTGCGCTCCTGCGGCCGATGGGTCTCCAGCACCAGTGCGGAGGCGCCGATGAAGCCGAAATTCCAGCCTAGGCCAAGCACCACGAGACAGACCCAGAAATGCATCGCGCTGATGCCGGCGATGCCGATCACCGCGGCGATCGCCTCCAGCGCCAAACCTGCGGCCACAACCTTCGACGCGCCGAAGCGTGCGATCAACGATCCCGTGAAGAAGCTCGGCCCATACATCGCCACGATGTGCCACTGCAGGCCGAAATTGGAATCGCTCAGCGTCAGCCCGCAAAGCTTCATCGCCAGCGGTGCCGAGGTCATCACCAGGTTCATCATGGAATAGGACACCACGCCGCAAATCGCAGCCGCGATGAAGCGCGGCTGCCGCACGATCTCCAGCAGCGGCCTGCCGCCATGCATGTCCGCGGGCGCGGGCCTCGGCGCATCCACCGTGGAGAGCAAGGCCATCGCGATCAAGGCAACGACCGCCTGCGCCGCGAAGCTCGCGGCAAACAGATAGGGCGACCAGATATCCATGGTCCATTGCACGAGCTGCGGGCCAAGCACGCCGGCGAATACGCCACCAGCCATCACCCAGGAGACGGCTTTCGGGCGATAGGACGGGCTGGCGCCATCGGCGGCGGCGAAGCGATAGGACTGCGCGACCGCGCCGTAGAAGCCGCCGAAGAATGTCGCGCAGCAGAACAGTGCGAATGATGCTTTCAGGATCGCGATGGCGCCGAGCAGGCCGCAGATCGCACCGGCGCCACTGCCGATGATGAAGGCGACGCGGCGACCATAGGCGCGGGAGATCATGCCGACCGGCAGCGTCCCGCAGGCGAGCCCGACGACATAGACCGAGATCGGCACCGTCGCGAGCGACACGCTCGGTGCCAGCGTTGCACCAACGATGGCGCCGGTGGCGAAGATGACAGCCGAATTGGCGCCGCCAAGCGCCTGCGCCGCAGCCAGCCGCAGCACGTTGGAACGTGCGCGCGCGTCATCGTGAATCTCTGGGGTAGCCGCGTCGATCATGGGGAAATCCGCCCGGATGTGGCCCGGTTCGTCCCGGGGTCTTTATTCGCCACGACTATGACGACCGCCCTGCGGCAGATCAACACACGCCAGCGCGCACGCACCATGCGCCGATCATCCCGGCGACCTGGCAAATACAAGGATCAGATTGTTGGCGGGCATCTCGATGACCTCAGCCAGCCGAAGGCCGACGCCCTGCGCGACGTGCTCCAGATCCTCGACATCGCGCACGCCCCAGTCAGGATTACCGTCGCGCAGGCTGGTGTCGAACACGGCATTGCTCACGGCCGTATGTTTGCCGCCGCGCTTGAACGGGCCATAGATAAAGAGACGTCCATCCGGCCGCAGATATCTTGCTGCGCCCGCGATCAAACCTTCGGCGACGGGCCATGGCGCAATGTGGACGACATTGGCGCAGAACACCGCGAGCAGAGCATCCGGCCCGCTACCGTTCTCCATCTCCGGACACCATGTGGGATCCAAGAGATCGATCCGCAGCGGCGGTCTGACATTCGTCAATTGCGCATGGGTGCGCCAGGCGGCGATGCTTTTGAGATGGGCGTCATTGAGATCGCTCGGCCACCAGGTGATGTCGGGCGTTTGTCCAGCGAAGTGAATGACATGCTGGCCGGTGCCGCTGCCGACTTCCACAACATCGCCGCAACCCTGCTGCAGGAAAGTCGCAAGAACCCGCCAGATCGCCTCGTGGTTGCGATGGAAAGCTGCGGCATCGAGCCGGCCATCATCTTCCACGCGCCGGCCATCCCGACCGAACTCAACCACATATTCCGCCATCAGGTCCTCACTGCTGCGGGCAGTATCCCGAAGTTGCGTTCACGAACAAGAGAAGAAAGAGGTCGTCCAAACACCGATAATTGGGTTATTATTCTGATGAATACCCGATCTGAAGAAGGATCGACCGCAGAATTGGTACACCCATGATCTTCCGTCAGCTGTTCGACAGTGTGTCCGGCACGTATAGCTATCTGCTTGCCAGCCGCCACGGCGGTGAGGCACTGATCCTTGATCCGGTCCTGGAAAAGGTCGATCGCTATTGCCAGTTGTTGCGCGAGCTCGACCTGAAGCTCGTGAAGGCGGTCGATACGCATCTCCATGCGGACCACGTCACCGGCCTCGCCGAACTGCGCGATCGCACCCATTGCGTCACCATCATGGGCGATCAGAGCAAGGCGGACGTCGTCGCCATGCGTGTCAGCGACGGCGACAAGGTGACGATCGAGGGCGTCGAGCTCGACGTGATGTATACGCCCGGCCACACCGATGACTCCTACAGCTATCTAATGGGCGACCGCGTCTTCACCGGCGACACGCTGCTGATCCGCGGCACTGGCCGCACGGATTTCCAGAACGGCAGCGCGCGGGCGCAGTATGATTCACTGTTCAACCGCCTGCTCAAGCTGCCGGACGAGACGATGGTATTCCCTGCGCACGACTACAAGGGCGACACCGTCAGCACCATCGGCGAAGAGAAGCGCTACAATCCGCGGCTGCAGGTGAAGTCCGTCGAGGACTACATCGAGCTGATGGGCAAACTTAATCTGCCAAATCCGAAACTGATGGATGTGGTGATCCCGGCCAATATGAAGGTCGGGCTGAAGCCGGACGCGCTGAAGAAGCAAGGCTTGGCGCTGTCTCCGCGGGAGGCCATTGCTCATCTCGGCGATCCCGCCATCCTGCTGGTTGATCTGCGCGAGAGCAGCGAACGCGCCAAGCACGGCGTGCTCGCCGGTGCGCTGCATGCGCCCTACCCGTCGATATCGGACAGCCTCAAGCCCGGCGGCATGTTGCGGGAGGTCGCCACTGCCACCAAGCGCCGCATCGTGTTCTTCTGTGCCTTTGGGGAACGTTCGGCCATGGCGGTCAATGCCGCGAAGGATGCGGGGATCGACAATGCCGCACATCTGGACGGCGGCATCGATGCGTGGAAGAAAGCTGGCGGCCCGGTGTTGGCCGCATGATATAGCGAGCAAGGCGGACCAACCCGCCACTCGACAGGGGGAGACTATAATGGCGTCGACACGATCGGCTGCGCCAATGCTGCTGGCAATGGTGTTCGCGTTTTCCCTGCAATCGGCTTCCGCACAGACCGCAGCACAGCCCCCCGCGCCAACATCTGCCGGCCCCATCGATCCAGCGTTGATGCAAGACCTCGTGGTGGCGAACCGCGTCCTCACCGATCTCAATGTAATCGACGGCTTCGGCCATGTCAGCATGCGCCACCCAACCGACCCCAACCGTTACCTGATGGGGCGCTCCGTGGCCCCGGCGCTCGTTACCGCCGACGACATCATGGAATACGACCTCGATTCCAATCCGGTTGATGCGAAGGGACGCGCCAGCTTTCTCGAACGCTTCATCCACGGCGAAATCTACAAGGCCAGGCCGGATGTCAAAGCCGTCGTCCATACACATTCGCCGGGGATCATCCCCTTCAGCGTCAGCAGCACGCCATTACGGCCCGTGTTCCACCTCGGCGCCTTCCTGTTTCCCGACGTGCCGGTGTTCGAGATCCGCGATAGCGCCGGCATGAGCAACATGCTGGTCAGCAACGCGCAGCTGGGCAAGGCGCTGGCCAGTACGCTCGGTGACCGCAGCGTGGCACTAATGCGGGGCCATGGCAGTGTCGTCGTGGCGAGCACAATTCCGATGGCAGTATTCCGCGCCCATTACAGCAACGTCAATGCGCAGCTACAGTCCCAGGCGCTCGCGCTTGGCGGATCCGTGAGCTATCTGCTGGGCGAGGAAAGCCAGAAAACGCTGGCTGTGATCGACCAGATCCATGGCCGGGCCTGGGATCTGTGGAAGCGCGCGGCGCTGGAAAAGATGGCGCCCAAATAGCGGCGACGCCTCAGGCCTCGTGAACCCGAACCTCGATGTCGTCATAGCCTTTGACGCGATAGACGATCACCGAGATCATCCAGCTCAGGATGAAGATCGCGATGATGAGGTAGCCGAGCGCGCCGAAATTCTCGTTCAGCGCTTCGATGCCGTCCCAGAAGCTACCTGACAGATCGAGCTTGCGGCCAATCAGGCCGAGCGCCTCGACGCCGCCGATCACCAGCGCCACGATCACCGACACCAGCGTGATGATCATGTTGTAATACAGCTTGCGGATCGGCTTCACGAAAGCCCAGCCATAGGCGCGCACCATCAAGACCGAGTCCGTCGCATCGACCAGCGACATTCCCGCCGTGAACAGTGCGGGAAACACGAGAATCGACCACATCGACATGCCATCGGCGCCTTGCGAGGCGGAGATACCCAGCAGCGCGATTTCGGTCGCGGTGTCGAAGCCGAGGCCGAACAGGATGCCGAGCGGATACATGTGCCAGCTCTTCGAGATCACGGCGAAGACCGAACGCAGCATGCGGCCGATGACGCCGCGCTGCGAAAGCAAAACATTGAGATCTTCATCGATGAATCGCTCACCGCGCTTCACTGCCTTGAACAGCCGATACACCGATACGAGAATGAAGATATTGGCCACTGCCACGATCAGCAGGAAGAAAGCCGAGACGCTGGTGCCGATCAGGCCGCCGATTTCCTTGAAGTCCGCAAACTTGTCCTGCAGTGCCGACACTGCCAGCGCCACGAAGATGGATGCCACGACGACCACAGTGGAGTGACCGAGCGAGAAAAACAGGCCCACGGACAGCGGCCGCTTGCCGGACTGCATGAGCTTGCGCGTCACATTATCGATGGCTGCAATGTGGTCGGCGTCCACAGCGTGGCGCAGGCCGAAGGTGTAGGCGAGCAGCGCGGTGCCCAGCAGAACCGGCTGGTCGCGGAAGGCGATCAGGGCCCATATCCAGGCCAGCACGTTGGCCGGGATCAAAATGGCGTAGATAGTGATGATGCGGCCGCGCAGATTGTCGGCGCCATCGTTGAACAGTGTGCGGATCATAGAGATTCTTGCAGTCCGGATTACCACCGGATTGTCTCAGGAAGGCCTGACGGACGCAACCTGGCCTCATTCGCGTCGAATTCGCCGCATTTCCGGCACAAAGCTATTAACTGCAGCGGCCAGTTAGGTGGCAGCAGGGGTGCCGCTTCCTATATCTACGTGATAAGAATGACACAGACTTCGCTGCGCGCCGATCGCGCGGCCTAACCCGAGGCGTTGATGGACACCGAACAGGAACAGAAGACACCCGCAGAACTGAAGGAAATCCGGCTCGCCCGCAAGGCGGCGCAGGAAGCCGAAGGCGTGAAGGCGATGGCCGACATTGCGGCCGCCGATGTCGCCATCCGCAAGCGGACCGAGGAACTGCGCGCGCTTCGCCTTGCCAGGGAAGCCGAAGAACTGGCCAACCCGCCCGAACCCAAACCGAAAGCTACCAGAAAAAAGAAAACGAGCTGATGCCAACTGACGACAAAGCGACGAAATCCGAACGCGACGCCGCGGCCAAAGCGGTACTCGACAACATGGCCCGACTGAAGGCCATGCGCCTTGCCCGCGAAGCGGTATCGCCCCCCGCGCCGGCCAAGAAGAAGACCGCAACGAAATCGGGCAAGACGTCTTCGAGCAAGACATCGTCAAGCAAATCGACGGAAAAAGCACAGGCCCTGGCAGCGTGGCTCGCCGATCAGCGCAGCGGCGGCCGCAGGACCTGATCTATCTCAGGCCGCGCTCGGCGCAGGCCATTCGATCATGGTACGGGTCTTGGTCGCAGAATCGTAGACCTGGATCTGAAGCATCTGAAACTGGTTCTTCAGCTTCATGCCGGCTTCTTCCGCGGCTTCGACCGTATCGTGATGGGATTTGAAATGGCCATCCACCACCAGTGAATAACCTTCGGTCGGCGCCCTGTCGGCGCGAATGAATTTGCGCGCCTGCGGTTCGTCGAGCTCTAACTTCGGTTTTTTCATCGTCACTCCAGAACAAGATTCGCCCGATTTCAAAGCGGGCAGGACTCGCCCCCCGTTTACACAGTCATGCGGAAAAACACAGGGCAATTGCGGGATTACGGCAATATCTGCTTCAATCACGGTCAGAATGAGGTCAACACAAGCAATCCGGCGGGGAAAATGATGAGCGGACGAGTGGGCGGAGCCCGCGACGACAAACCGGCCAAGGACGACAAGCAAAAACCCGTCCCCACGCCGCCGCGGCCTGACGACGACGAGGAAGACGGCGATATCGCCACACCGAAACGCGATCGCGACGACGAAGATATCTAGCTGTGCGAAGGCATCGCTACATAAGACATCGGCGCGCCACGACTGACGCGCCGATAAATTTCAGATAGCGACGAGTCGTTAAGCTGCCTTGAGGCCGACATCCGGCAGTGTCGGACGGTGACGCAGCGCCTTGGTCATGATCCCCTCCACTTCCGCCTTTTCATGCGGCAGCAGCGCCAGACGTGGCGGCCGGGTCAGTGCGGTACCGCGGCCCATGATGTTTTCGCACAGCTTGATGCACTGGACGAGATCCGGGCGCGCATCGAGATGCAGCAGCGGCATGAACCATTCATAGATAGCCATCGCCTCTTGGAGGCGCCCGGCCTTGGCCAGACGGAACAGCGTCTCGCCTTCGCGCGGGAAGGCATTGGACATCCCCGACACCCAGCCGACGGCGCCCATCGCCACGCTCTCAACGATCACGTCGTCGAGGCCGGCGAACAACACGAAGCGGTCGCCGACCATATTGCGCGTGTCGATGAAGCGGCGTGTATCGCCTGACGAATCCTTGAAGCAGACGACCGTGTCGACATCGGCCAGCGTAGCGAGAATGTCGGGGGTGACATCGTTCTTGTAGATCGGCGGGTTGTTGTAGAGCATCACCGGCAGATCGGTGGCGGTGGCGACCGAACGAAAGTGCGCGGCAGTCTCGTGCGGCTTGGACGAATAGACCAAAGCGGGCATCACCATGATGCCATCGATGCCGACGCGCGCGGCTTCCTTGGCGGTATCCACGGCAAAGGCCGTGGTGAATTCGGCGATACCGCAGAGCACGGGCACGCGGCCCTTCGCGACCGACTTGGCCGCTTCCATGATCGCGATCTTTTCCTTGCGCTCCAGCGAGGTGTTCTCGCCGACCGAGCCGCAGATGATCAGGCCGGACACGCCGTCGCGGATCAGGCCGTCCATGACCTTCGCGGTGGCGTCGATGTCGAGCGACAGATCGTCATGGAATTGCGTGGTGACAGCCGGGAAGACGCCTTCCCAGGAAATGCGGGGACTCATGGAAAAACTCCGTGTGATGCCGGCGCGCATAGCGCGCCGGCTGATGAGGATGATGGGCGAGAATTAGAAGATCAGATCGTCGCGCCGACCTTACGCAGCTCGGCGAGCACAGGCGCTTTCGGCAGCCAGATCTTGTCGAATTCGGCAATGACGGCTTCGGTATCCTTGACGGCAACCTGACGCACGGGCACCGACGTGCCCTTAAAGTTCTCGATCAGCGCCGGCTCACCAGCGGCCAATTCGTCGATCTGCGCATCGAGCGTCGATTTGACAGCCTTGGTGATCAGTTCCTTGTCGGCGGCGGGCAGCGACTGCCAGACGCGGCCGGATACGACGGCGGCCATCGGCATGAAGACGGCATTCATCTGCAGGATCGACTTTGACACCTTGTCGAAGCGCTGGTTCCAGGAGAATTCCAGATCGGCTTCCAGACCATCGACCTGGCCATTCGACATGGCGTCGAACACCTGCGGCGTCGGAATGGGCGTCGGCGCCGCGCCAAGCGACGAGTAGAAGTCGCGATAGACCGGCGTCGGATTGATACGCAGCTTCATGCCCTTGATGTCGGCGAGCGTGTTGAGATCCCTGACCGCGAAGACCGCGCGCATGCCGGTGATGCCCCACCCGAGGCCAATGGTGCCGGTTTCCGCAGGAAGCACGTCGAACAGTTTGACGGCCGCCGGATGACGCACGAATTCCGCCACGGCTGGCGTGGAGCGCACGATATAGGGCGCGTTGATCGCCGCGATATGCGGCACGCGCGAACCGAGTTCGGCAGCCTGGATGAAGCCCATATCGAGCGCGCCGGTCTGCAACTGCTGCATCATCGCTGCTTCGTTGCCGAGCTGGCCGGAGTGAAACACCGTCATGGTGAGACGGCCCTTGGTCTCTTCCTTGAGCTGATCGGCGAGCTTCAGCGCAGCCTTGTTCCAGGAATGGCCGTTCGGCGTGATCAGGCCGAGACGCAGCTCCTTGGCCTGCGCCAATGCGAGCGACGGCGCAAACACCGAAGCAGCTGCTGATGCGGCGAGGAAGCGACGACGTGAGATGGTCATGACGGAGGCTCCTTGATGGGTATGGGGCTTACTTGATGAGGGCGAGAGACAGATACGGATAGAGCGAGAGCAGCACCAACAGGATGCAGGAGATGAAGAAGAACGGCAGCGTCACCATGAACATCTTGCCGGGCTTGGCGCCTGTGACGGCGGCGGCGACGAAGAAGCAGAGCCCGACCGGCGGCGACAGCAATCCGAGCACGAGATTGATCACAACCACCACGCCGAAGTGACGCGGGTCGATGTGGTAGATCTCGGTCGCCACCGGGAGCAGAATCGGCACGGTCATGATCAGGCCGGGCACGCCGTCGATCACCGTGCCGATGACCAGCAGGATGACATTGCAGATCAGCATGAAGCTGATCGGATCCTTGGCAACAGTCTGGATCCAGGCGGCGGTCTCCTGCGGCACCTTGCCGAAGATCAGAACCCAGGAAAACACGGCGGCCGCGGCCACAAGAAACAGCACGATCGCCGAATAGATACCGGAGCGCAGCATCATCTGCGGTAGCTGCGACCACTCGAATTCCTTGGTCCAGTATTTGCCGACAACAGCAGCGGCGACAGCGCCGACGGCAGCCGATTCCGTTGCGTTCGCCAGACCGCCGAGGATGGAGCCGACGATGACGATGGGAATCAAAAGGGTCGGCGAGGTGCGCAGGATGGTCATCACGCGCTGTTTTGGCGTCTGATATTCAGCGCGCGGATAGTTGTAGATGTAGCCCATCAGCGCGATGACGACGCAGAACATGCCGGTCAGGATTACGCCGGGAATGATACCGGCGATCAGCATGTCGCTGACCGACACCTGCGCCAGCACGCTGTAGACCACGAACATCACCGAGGGCGGAATGATCGGGCCGAGCATGCCGCCGTAGGCGGTGAGACCGGCAGCGAAGGTCTTGTCGTAGCCCTTCTTCTCCATTTCCGGCACCATGATCTGCGCCATGATCGCGACTTGTGCGGTCGCCGAGCCGAGAATGGAGGAGATGAACATGTTGGCGAGGATGTTGACGTAGGCCAGTCCACCCTTGAGCGAGCCGACAAAGGCCATCGCCATGTCGACGATGCGCTTGGTGATGCCGCCGCCATTCATAATCTCGCCGATCAGGATAAACAGCGGGATCGCGATCAGACCGTAGCTGTCGACGCCGCCGAACAGTTGCAGCGGATAGGACTGGAACAGCACCGGATTGCCGGACGCCATGATGTAGACGAAGCCGGCGAGGCAGAGACAAAGGCCGATCGGCACGCCGACCAGCATGATCACCGTGAATGCAGCGAAGGTGATCATGTCAGTTCACCCCGTCGAGTTCAGAGAGCTGGAAGCCTTTCGGCGGCACCTTGGCGACGAGGCCGAGGTCCTCAAGCAGGTTGGCGATGCCATGGATGGTGATCGACACTGCGAAGATCGGCAGTGTCAGATAGAGGACCCAGGTCGGCCAGTTCAGCGTCTGGGTACGTTCGGTGTAGAGGAAATTGAAGGTCTGGCCGGCGAACTTCTTCGCGTCGAAGCCCGCCTGCGCCAGGCCGATCGGGTCCATCCAGAGCATGCAGGTGACGATCAGGCCGACACCGAACACGATCACCGTGCTCGTGGCGATAATCTTGAAGATCTGCTGGCTTCTGGCCGACAGACGTTCGGTCATCATGGTGACCGCAAAGTCGAGCCGCAGGCGGGTCATCGCGGAGGCGCCGATGAAGGTCAGCCAGACCACCGAATACACCGCCGACTCATCGATCCAGTAGATCGGGAAGTGCGAATAGCGGGTGACGACATTCACCAGGATCAGCGCCGTCAGCAGATACATCAGGCCCATCAGAGCCAGCCGCTCGAAGGCCAGCAGCCCGGCGGACGCCACCAGGATGACCCGGCGGGCCCCGATGGCCGGGGCCGTCGACATCGTCTGGTCACTCATAAACTGCCCCCGCTGTCACGATTGTGATATGATTTTTGGATCGTATAATTTATACAATTTCCCTGTCAAACGCTGATTTGCACAAATTCGCGCCTTGAGGAGTTTTTGTGCGGCAGCGAAGACGGGACGAGATCTGAGATCAATCCGGCCGAAATCCAGAGAAAAGGCTCGATAAATCAATGAGCGCGCCGCTAAAGCACCGCACCCTGTCGGCCATGATCGCGGATCAACTCCGCCAGGCCATCCTCGACGGCACCCACCCGGCCGGCGCGCAGTTGCGCCAGGACGCCTTGGGCGAGGCCTATGGCGTCAGCCGGATTCCGGTGCGGGAAGCCCTGTTTCAGCTTGAGGCCGAAGGGCTGGTGAAGATCGTCCCGCAGAAGGGCGCCATCGTCTCGGAACTGTCGCTCGACGAAATCAACGACGTGTTCGATCTCCGGGTCATCCTCGAGCCACGGATGCTGGCGCAGTCCGCGCCGCATTTTGTCGACAACGACTTCGCTGCACTCGACGACATCCAGCACCGCTTCGAGAAGGCGATTGCCGCCGGCAATATCAGCGAATGGGGACAGCTCAACGCCGATTTCCACATGGCGATGTATGTCCGGGCGCGGCAGCCGCGCACACAGACGATCGTGATGGCGCTGCTGCAAACCAGCGACCGCTACACGCGCATGCAACTCTCGACCACCACCGCGATGGGCATCGCTGAGAAAGAACACGCCGAACTCATCGCGCTGTGCCGCAGCCAGAAGATCGATGACGCCTGCCGTTTCCTTGAACGTCACATCGAGTCGGTGCGCGCAGACCTTTTGCGCGTCATCGGCCGCACCATTCCGAAGAGCGGCGCGGCGTAGACACGCCGCTCAGATCGCGTTGATCGCGGTCTATGCGAGCTCTTGCTCCACCAGCCCGGCGAGATAGCTCGCGCCGATCGGTAGGAGATCGTCGTTGAAATCGTAGCCGGGATTGTGAACGGGCACGCCGCCCTTGTCGGCGGTGCGCTGCCCGAACATCAGATAGGCACCACGGTTGCGTTCGAGCATGAACGCGAAATCTTCACCGGCAAGAATTGGATTGCCTTCGCGCAGCACCTCGGTAACGCCCGGCACCGCCGCCGCGGCTTCTGCCGCGCGCACCGTCTCGTCGGCCGTGTTGATCGTGGCCGGATAGGCGTGGCGATACTCGATCTCCGCCGTGCCGCCGCAGGCTTGCGCGGTCAGCGTCACCGCGCGCATGAACAACTCCTCGACGCGTTCGCGCACCTCGGGCTTCAGCGTACGTACCGAGCCGCGCAACTCCACCGTCTCGGGCAGAACGATGTCCGAGGTACCGCCATGGATCTGGCCGATGCTGATGATGGCGGATTCCAGCGCATCGATCTGGCGCGACGGGATCGCGTTCAAGGCATTCACCACTTGCGCGGCCATGGCCACCGTATCGATGCCCTGATGCGGATGCGCGCCATGCGACGAGCGCCCACGCAGCGTCACCTTGAAATAATCGATCGCCGCCAGCGCCGTGCCGGTCAGCGCCTTGACGGTGCCGAGCGGCATGTCCGGGCTGTTGTGGATCGCATAGATGGAATCGCAGGGGAAACGCTCGAACAACCCGTCGTCCATCATCGCCTTGGCGCCAGCGAGCCCTTCTTCAGCCGGCTGAAAGATCAGATGCACGGTGCCGGCGAAATTGCGCGTCTCGGCAAGATATTTCGCAGCACCAAGCAACATCGTGGTGTGCCCGTCATGGCCGCAGGCATGCATGCGGCCGGCATTCTGCGAGCGATGGGCAAAACCGTTGCCCTCCTCCATCGGCAGCGCGTCCATATCCGCACGCAATCCAATGGCCCGGTTGCTACCCGCCGCCTGATGACGGCCGCGGATCACGCCCACCACACCGGTGCCGCCAAAGCCACGATGCACCTCGATACCCCACTCCGACAGCCGTTCCGCCACCAGCGCGCTGGTGCGCTCTTCCTCGAAGCCAATCTCCGGATGCGCATGGAAATCCCTGCGCCATGCGGTCATTTCCGGGTGCAATTGGTCGAGACGTTCGCGCGGGGTCATATGCTCTCACCTTTGGATTTGTCCTTCCCATAGGCTAGCCCGGCGACCATGCCCTCGCAACCAACCGGCCGCATACGCTGCGCGCGCCACTTACTTCGGCGCTGAACCCGTGGTGACATTAAGCGGTTGGGATTAGCCGCTGCGAGATGCACGCCACCACAGGATCGATGACGTGCTGATCAGCCTGTCTGTGAATGCCGCGCGTTCTGGAAAAATGGCACGCCATTCAGAATAAAATGGCCCCCTATGCTTTTGAAAAGATATATAATTCCGATTGAAAACTTCATACGGTCCTCGCATGCGCTCGAACGGACGGCGCCTCCCGTTTGGGGGAAGAACCATTGCGGCGCTCGCAGTCACCACCGACAGCGCGGGCATTCTGATTATCTTGCAAGAGAGAGTCACCGATAACGAATTGCAGCTGTCGGATGGGAGGCCTATGCTGAGCCTATAACCACGCAGCCGCCCATCGCACGGCGAGAGTCTGCAGACAAAGACCTTACGATGGATGGCTTGCATTTTGCCCCGGAGGTCACGCCATGACCATTGCTCCCACCCTGCAGAAATACCTGGCCGCTGAAAACATCCAATACGAGGTGATCCCGCACGAACTCCGCATGACGTCGTCCGGCACGGCTGAGGCATGCCACATCTCGGGCGATCGCCTCGCCAAGGGCATCGTGTTGCGGCGCGACGGCGAATATATACTGGCCGTCTTACCCGCATCGCATCACCTCCGCCTGTCGGACCTGAGGACATCACTCGGCGACAATGTCCACATGGCCGATGAAACCGAGATCCATCAGCTGTTCCGCGACTGCGCACACGGTGCAGTTCCTGCCGTCGGTAAATGCTACGGGCTGGATATCATCGTCGACGACAGCATCCAGGCGCAGCCGGAGGTCTATCTGGAAGCTGGCGATCACGAGACGCTGCTTCATATGGGTCACGCGCAGTTTGCGCGCCTGATGGCCAACGCCCAACACGGGCGCTTTAGCGCGCATGACTGAGGATTAGTCCGACGATCCGCGGCGGCCGTCGCGGACCCAAATGGAAAGATCGTGCCGCTGCTTAATTGTCGATGCAGCGGTGCGACGCTTCTTTACGTCTCATGCCCTGCATCAAAATCGTCTTCGAAACGCAAATGCTTGACGCTGCGGCCGCGGCGCCGCACAAGCTTCAGGGCCTCCACTCCGATCCTGATATGCCTTTCGACATAGTTCGCGGTCACCTCCTGATCCGACGCTTCGGTCTTCACACCCTCGGGAATCATTGGCTGATCGGACACGAGAAGCAGTGCGCCAGTCGAAATGTGATTGGCAAATCCCGCAGCAAAGATTGTTGCGGTCTCCATGTCGATCGCCATGCTCCGTGTACGACGCAATATATCCCTGAAGCGATCATCATGTTCCCAGACACGACGATTGGTCGTGTACACGGTGCCGGTCCAATAGTCGTGACCGAGATCGCGGATCATGGTCGACACCGCGCGTTGCAACTGGAACGCGGGCAGCGCAGGAACCTCCGGGGGCAAGTAATCATTTGAGGTGCCTTCGCCCCGAATAGCCGCAATCGGTAGAACCAAATCGCCAATTTTATTTTTGCGTTTCAACCCACCGCATTTGCCGAGAAACAACACGGCTTTCGGCGCGATGGCACTTAACAGATCCATCACGGTTGCAGCATTCGGGCTTCCCATGCCGAAGTTAATCAGAGTGATACCATCGGCAGTCGCATTGGGCATCGGTCGATCTGCGCCCTTTACCAAACTGCCATACGCCGTGGCGAACCATTCGACGTAGTTGTCGAAGTTGGTCAAGAGAACATACTCTCCGAACTCAGCAAGCGGCGTGCCGGTGTAACGCGGCAACCAGTTTTCTACGATATCCTTCTTCTCTTTCATTCCCGATGATCTCGCCCGGAATTGTGCAACGCCGCCGCCTGTCAAACTAGTGGATAGGACCGTTCCCTGTCCAATGAGGCACTCTTGGATTATTTGGGTTCCATTAATCCACTTGCAACCGTGAATGGTCCGGGCCTTGCGTCGAATGCGCGCTGTTCAGGAGGGTGGATTGCCACAGCGGCCGCGTTTGTCCGGTCTGATCGCGCAGGAATGATGTTTTCTTCTGCGACCTCGCACGCAATTGATTGTATAGTTGGAGGACATGGAGAGAGGCGAGACATACTGCATTGCATCAATTCACCTGAACTCTAGGAACGGAGGTTCGCCATGAAAGTCAAAGAGGTGATGCACAAAGGTGTCGACTGGGTCAGCCCCGACACCCCTGTCACCGAACTCGCGAAATTGATGCGGGGGCATGACATTGGCTGCGTTCCGGTTGGCGAGGACGACCGCCTGATCGGGATGGTGACCGACCGCGACATTGTCTGCAAAGGGCTCGCGAGGAACAGCTTCGATGCCGGCCGCGCGACGGCGCGCGATGTGATGACCGAAGGTATCCATTGTTGCCGGGAGGACGACGATCTCGCAAAGGCAATACATCACATGGAGAAACTGCGGGTCCGCAGGCTGCCGGTGATCAACAAGAGTAAACGGATGGTCGGTATCGTCAGTCTGGGCGACGTCAGCCATTCTGCGTCAGGTGATTTGTTGTCCGAATGCGTCAAGAGCGTTTCGGCCCATCACTGAAACACGGCCAGCGCTCCTCTTGCGATCCGGCGGAGGGGCGCGGCCGTCGGCACGATCGTCGAACAGTTCGATGAAAGAACTTTGCTCATCGAGCCGCGATGAAGAAGGTCGTGCCTACGCGGTCACGCCATTGTCCGCAGGCGCAGCGAGGGCGTGGATCGAAACTGCGAACTTCTTATGTCATTGAGACTGCCTGATAATATCGACGATTCTTCTCGTCTTGCGCAGCCCTCACATTCGTTTCGACAACGAGCGATGGCTCGCCAATCCCGGTCGTATTGAGATTCTGCCAGGACCTCCCACATCATCTTGATAAGGGAGTCCAGGCTGTGCAGACCGTACGGGCTACTCTTGCCGCGACAATTGCGGTTGTCGCTCTGGCTATCTCCCCCACCACGTCTGTCTCGGCGGAGGGGAGCGGAAAACTTGTGCTGACGATCGCAATCGACGGAGCGATCGGACCGGCAACCGCCAGCTACGTGAAAGACGCTCTCGCCAAGGCAAGCGAACGGCGTGCCGAAGCTGCTATTCTGCGTCTGAATACGCCGGGCGGTCTCGTCACCAGCATGCGCGAGACCATCGCCGACGTGCTGGCATCGCCCGTTCCTGTCATAGGTTATGTCGCCCCGTCGGGAGCCCATGCTGCCAGCGCCGGCACCTATATTCTCTATGCAACGCATATCGCCGCAATGGCGCCGGGCACCAACCTCGGCGCGGCAACGCCCGTGCAAATCGGCAGTCCGGTGCCGGGCCTGCCGGGCATCACCCCTGATAAAGACGGCAAGGACAAGAAAGACAGTGCCCAGCAAACGGAGCCGAAGGACGCGACGATGGCGAAGGCGACGAACGACGCCGTCGCCTTTATCCGCAGCCTGGCCGAGTTGCGAGGACGTAACGCCGATTGGGCCGAGAAGGCTGTCCGGGAGGCAGCCAGTCTTTCCGCCAGTGCTGCGTTGCAAGCGAATGTCATCGATCTCATTGCGCGCGACCCGGTCGAACTGCTCAGGCAGGTCGATGGTCGCGTCGTGGAGCTTCCCGGTGGCGACAGACGGCATCTGGCGACAAAGGATGCGACGATCGAGACGATCGACTCCGGATGGATCGCGCAATTTCTGTCTGTGATCACCAACCCCAACGTCGCCTTCATTCTTCTGCTGGTTGGCATCTACGGTCTGATTTTTGAATTCATGTCTCCTGGCGCCGTCGCGCCCGGCGTGGTCGGTACGATCTGTCTGCTGCTGGGCCTCTATGCCTTCAACCTGCTGCCGATCAACTATGCCGGCCTTGGGCTGATGATGTTGGGGATCGTGCTTCTGATTATCGAGGCCTTCAACCCGACCGTGGTTCTTGGCCTCGGCGGAGCCATTGCCCTGGTCCTTGGTGGGTTGATGTTGTTCAGGATCGACGCGCCCGGATACCGGCTGTCATGGACGCTCGTCAGCATCGTGACGGCAATGTTCATCGGACTGCTGCTCATTGTGCTCGGCTCGCTCCGGCGCGCCCGCAAAGCTCCGGCACGAATCGGCGCACAGGCCATGCGCGGCCTGCCCGCCGAAGTTCTCGACTGGAATGACATCGAAGGTCACGTCTTCACGCAGGGTGAGCGCTGGCGAGCCCGCGGCATGGAAACATTCAAGCCCGGAGAGACGGTCGAGATCGCCAGCATCACGGATCTGACGCTGATGGTGCGTCGCCGGCCGGCACTCAGCGCCGGCGAAGGAGGTGTGCGATGATGCTCGATTACATAGCCTACTCGCTGCTCGCGATCATCGTGATCGCCTTTCTCTCCTCCGCCATTCGCATCCTCCGGGAATACGAGCGCGGCATCGTCTTCACGCTCGGACGCTTCACCGGCGTGAAAGGTCCGGGCCTTATTATCCTGATTCCGTTCGTTCAGCAGATGGTGAAAGCCGATCTCAGGGTGATGGTGCAGGATGTGCCGCCGCAGGACGTCATTTCCCGCGATAACGTTTCCGTCAAGGTGAACGCCGTTCTCTATTTCCGCATCGTCGACCCGGAACGTGCGATCATCAAGGTCGGAAATTTCATGGCCGCGACCAGCCAGTTGGCACAGACCACGCTGCGCTCGGTGCTCGGCAAGCATGAGCTGGATGAAATGCTCGCAGAGCGCGACAAACTCAACGCCGACATTCAGGAGATCCTCGATCAGCAAACTGACGCGTGGGGCATCAAGGTCACCAACATTGAGATCAAGGATATCGACCTCAATGAGAACATGGTGCGTGCCATCGCCAAGCAGGCCGAAGCGGAGCGGCTGCGGCGGGCGAAAGTGATCAATGCGATAGGCGAGCAGCAAGCCGCTGAGAAGCTTGTCGAGGCCGGCCGGATCCTTGCTCAGGAGCCGCAAGCGATGCAGCTGCGCTATTTTGCGGCGTTGCACGACATTGCAGGCGAGCGGTCATCGACTGTGGTCTTTCCGTTGCCGATGGATCTGCTCAGCCATATGACGCTGCGGCCGGGCAGAGTACCGTGAGTTTATTTCTTGTGCTTCTGCGCCAGCTTCAGCTTGAGTCTGTCATGGCCCGAACGAACCATGGCTTGCGCTGGCTTGCTCATCACCCCAGTTTACCATCAATGAGTATCCTCGGCGCGCTCGTCGACAGGCACATGTGACGGGTGTCGTGCGTCGCCGCGCCGGTTTTGTGGACGCACGTACATTGTCATCGCTTCCGGGAGCTCCGCCTTGACTTTCAGAGCGGCGACAAGCGCGTCCTCGGCGTCCACGACGACATGGCCCGCCTTGCCCTTCAGCTTGAATCCAACGGTAAATTGCATCTGCGCATCACCTCGTCTTCACTGCAATTGTGTCCTCGCCTACTTTCTGCCAGCGGGCGCCATCTCGGCCGTCGTTCCTGTCGACATATCATTTGACCGGCGCGTAGCACCTCGCGGACGCGTTTCCGATCCGCAATCAGTCCAGCGACTTGATGATCTCCCGGTAGGCCGTTTCGGGAAACGCTTTCAATGTATGCGTTCGAATGTTTCCCAGCATACCCAGCTGCAAGTTGAATCGCGCGGCGACGGCATCGTCCGGCGCTTCGTAAACCGCGACGATGTCATAGTCGCCCATGGTCAGAAAAAACGATTTGAACTCGCCGTCCATATCCTTGAGAGCTTTCTTCGCCAAGTCGAGACGACGCGGCGAGTCCTTGACATGCTGAACACCTTGATCAGTCCAGTTTGCAAGCATGATATATGTGGTCATGGAAGTCCTCCTTACGCACGAGACCCCCGCTCATCTTCACGCCCCAGTCTTGAAGAAAATGACCCGACTCAACAACGTGTAGTCCGATTCAAACACCATGATCCCAACAAAAACCAACAACACCAACGGCGGGAGCAGGATGGCATAGGCCAAAGCCAGACGCTCCCACGCCATGTGCATGAAGACCGCAACAATCAAGCCCGCCTTCAACATCATGAACAGCACGATGAGAGACCACCTCAGATATCCCTGCAGGTTGAAGTAGTCGACGAGGTAAGAGCATGTACTCAAGACAAACAGCCATCCCCAGACCACGAGATAAAGCTTGATCGGGTGCTGGTGTCCCTCGGCATGTGCTGCGGGAGCTGCATGAGGTGTTGCATGTAGCGTGACTTCAGCCATGTTTTTCCCTCACCAAAGATAGAAAAAGGCAAAGATAAACACCCATACCAAATCGACGAAATGCCAATACAGGCCAGTGATTTCGACGATCTCGTAGTTCCCCTTCCTACTTGTAAAAAATCCCCGACGTTCAGTCTCGAAATCTCCGCGCCAAACCTTTCGCGCAATGATGATCAGGAAAATCACGCCAATCGTTACGTGCGTGCCGTGGAATCCTGTAATCATGAAAAAGCATGAGCCGAATTGCTCTGCCCCCCACGGATTTTCCCAGGGCCTCACCCCCTCCATGATCAGCTTGGTCCATTCGAAAGCCTGCATTCCGACAAATGTCGCACCGAACGCGGCGGTCACCAGCATCAGAATCGCCGTTTTGCGGCGGTCGTGGCGGTAGCCGAAATTGACGGCCATAGCCATGGTCCCGCTACTGCTGATCAGCACGAAGGTCATGATGGCAATCAGAATGAGCGGGATGTGTTGTCCTGCAATCGTCAGAGCGAAGACTTCACTCGGGTTTGGCCAGGGCACCGTCGTGGACATGCGCGCCGTCATGTACGACAGCAGGAAGCAACCGAAGATAAAGGTATCGCTGAGGAGAAAGATCCACATCATGGCCTTTCCCCAGGATACATTCTTGAATGCCCGTTGATCCGAGGACCAGTCGGCGACAATACCTTGCCAGCCTGCGGTCGTCGTTCGGCGCTTTTCGATGTTTGTCAGCACAGTCTCTGTCATCGCATCGATGCCTTCCCTATGTCAGCAACTGGCGACAGATGGTGACGAAGTCATCCGCCCAGCCTGTCAGCAGAGCGAGCAGGATCAACCAGACCAAAAGCAGGAAATGCCAATACATCGTGCACAGTTCCACACTCAAACGCAGGCGCGGGATTGCAACACCACGCCATGCCTTGACGATGGTTCTGCCCAGAGCGACGAGACCGCCGAGCAAGTGCAGCCCATGGACTGCGGTGATCAGATAGAAGAAGGCGTTGGCAGGATTGGCCGCCAGAAAGTAGCCCCCGGTGTTGAGCTGCTGCCACACCAGCAACTGACCTATCAGGAAAACAACGGCGGAAACGCCGCTTGCAAGCAGGCCGGTCAGCACATTTTCGCTGTCGTCGCGATGTGCGGAAACCTGCGCCCATTGCAGTGCGCCACTGCTCACGATCAGAACACCGGTATTGAACCACAGCAACCCGGGCACGGGCAGCGACCGCCAGTCGATCAGTTGCATGCGCATGGAGTAAGCGCTGACGAAGAGCGCAAATAACGACCCGACGACCGCGAGAAACACACCCAAACCTATTTTCGCCGCCGGCAACGACATCGAACTTCCGCCGGGAAAATCGCCGACCGCCCCCTCCTCCAGCCAGGGCTTGGCCGCAAGCCGTTGCTGCGAGAGCCACCATCCCGCAATGGCCGCTATTCCAGCCATGAACAGGACGATGGCCGTCATGGATGCGCTCCCTTCGGCGTCAAGCTGGCCGGCGGTTCATTCTGGGGGATGAAATCCCGTGCTGCGCCGGGCACGCTATAATCATAGGCCCAGCGATAGACGACCGGGAGTTCCTTACCCCAGTTGCCATGTGCCGGCGGCGTCTGCGGCGTTTGCCACTCGAGCGTGGTCGCGTTCCACGGATTGCCGCCGGCGTCCTCGCCCTTGGACAGGCTCCGGATCATGTTGAATACAAATACGAGCTGGGCAAAGCCGACGATGAGCGCAGCGATACTCATGAATGCATTCAGGTCATGGGCCGACGCCGGGACGAATGCTGTCCCGCCGATGTCGTGATAGCGGCGCGGCACACCCAGCAGCCCGAGATAATGCATGGGGAAGAAGATCGCGTAAGCTCCAAGGAACGTGACCCAGAAATGGAAGCGCCCCAGCGTCTCGTTCAGCATCCGTCCCGTCACTTTCGGATACCAGTGATAGATCGCACCAAACACGACCATGATCGGCGCAACCCCCATGACCATGTGAAAATGGGCGACCACGAACATGGTATCGGACAACGGAACGTCCACGACGACGTTGCCGAGGAACAGGCCAGTCAGGCCGCCATTGACGAACGTGATAATGAATGCGAGCGCGAACAGCATCGGAACGGTGAGGTGAATGTCGCCGCGCCACAGGGTCAGGATCCAGTTGTATACCTTGATCGCCGTGGGGATCGCGATGATGAGGGTCGTTGTTGCGAAGAAAAATCCGAACTTCGGATTCATACCACTGACATACATGTGGTGCGCCCACACCACGAAGCTCATCGCTCCGATTCCAACAATCGCCCACACCATCATGCGATAACCGAAAATATTCTTTCGCGCATGAGTACTGATGAGGTCAGAGACAATGCCAAAAGCAGGTAACGCAACGATATAGACTTCGGGGTGGCCGAAAAACCAGAACAGGTGCTGGAACAGCAGCGGACTGCCACCGCCGTACTTCCCCAGCTGACCCATCTCCACGAGCGTTGGCATGAAGAAGCTGGTGCCAAGAAGCCGATCGAACAGCATCATCACCGAGGCGACGAACAAGGCTGGAAATGCGAGCAACGCCATCACGGTCGCTGTAAAAATGCCCCACACCGTCAAAGGCAGCCGCATCAGCGTCATTCCGCGCGTGCGCCCCTGCAGCACCGTCACGACGTAATTCAAGCCGCCCATGGTGAAGCCGATAATGAACAGGATCAGCGACACCAGCATCATGATGATGCCTGCTTCCTGTCCAGGGCTTCCGGAAAGAATGGCCTGCGGCGGATACAGCGTCCAGCCAGCGCCGGTCGGCCCACCCGGTACAAAGAAGGTCGCAACCAGCACCAGCACGGCAAGCAGATAGATCCAGTAGCTCAGCATGTTCGCATAGGGGAACACCATGTCGCGAGCACCGACCATCAGCGGGATGAGATAATTTCCGAAGCCTCCGAGAAACAGCGCCGTGAGAAGGTAGATCACCATGATCATGCCATGCATGGTGATGAACTGAAGATACTGGCTCGGATCGATAAACGAAAACGTTCCGGGGAATCCGAGCTGCAGCCGCATCAGCCACGACAGCACCAGCGCGACCATACCGATGGCCATTGCTGTAATCGCATACTGGACCGCAATGATCTTGGCATCTTGCGAGAAGACATATCGCGTCCACCAACTTCTTGGGTGATAGAGATCGACCTCACCCACTTCGGCCGGCGGAATTCCTGCGAGTACGTCAGACGGGACATCAACCATTAAAATGTCCTCCCGGATTTATCCTCTGATCGTCGCTCATCGTAAGTGTTACAACGTGCAACGCCGCTGCGCCGGTCCTGCTATTTTCCGCGGGTCTTGTAAGTGGCCTTCGTGATGGGTCGGTGGCCGGATAACGCTGCGAATGTCTGCTGCTTCTCCAGCCATGCATGATATTCGCTCTCTTCCTGGACGATGACGTTGCTCCGCATTTGCGCATGCGCGATGCCGCACAATTCCGCGCAAAGAACCTCGAATGTTCCTGTGCGCGTGGGAGTGAACCAGAAGTATGTGACCGAGCCCGGCACCATATCCATCTTCGCCCGGAACTCAGGCACGTAGAAATCGTGCAGAACGTCGATTGAACGGAGCAACACCTTGACCGGCTTCCCGATCGGGAGATGCAAATCGTCGTTCTCAACCACGACGTCGTCCTGACCATTGGGATCGTTCGGATTCAAGCCCAGTGGATTCTCGGCACTGACGTTGCGGGCATCGACCGTCCCGAGCCGGCCGTCTTTTCCTGGCAGCCGGTAGCTCCAGCGCCATTGCTGGCCCATGACCTCGATCTCTGTTGCATCGGACGGCACCGTCACAAACTGATGCCAGACAACCAAACCGGGCGCCAACATCGCTCCGACACCGATCGCGGTCCCTATGGTGAGCCA
The DNA here is from genome assembly GCF_052076045.1 of Tardiphaga sp. 20_F10_N6_6. Taxonomy (NCBI): domain Bacteria; kingdom Pseudomonadati; phylum Pseudomonadota; class Alphaproteobacteria; order Hyphomicrobiales; family Nitrobacteraceae; genus Tardiphaga; species Tardiphaga sp. 20_F10_N6_6. The sequence continues at coordinate 4,914,697 of NZ_CP197239.1, read as the reverse complement.
CCATTCGAGCCTCTTGTTTTCGGGCTCATAGGCCGCTTGTCTTCCTTCCTTGTGATGAAAACGGAAGATGCAATAGGCGATGAATGCGACGATCGCGAAGAAGACCGCTCCGGTGATCCAGAACGTCATGGTGATCGTGTCGTCGATGTAACTCCAGTTCGATGCGATCGGCGTCCACCACCATGGGCTAAGGAGGTGAAACAGCACCGAAGCGACTGCGACCAAAAGCAGTATGAATGCTACAGCCATCCCTTGTTCATCCTTGCCTCTAGAGGCTGCGGACAAGACTTAGAAAAGGGCGCAGTTCACGTCTGCATCGATGGCTGATTTCGAACTCGCCATCACAATGCTGGCCGCCTTGCCCTCTAACCGGTCGCAACATCGAATTCGAAAAGTTGCGATCGCTGGTGTCATCGAACTACGGGCACTTGCCACTACAGGATGTTCCCCGGCAGGCTTGATTGTCAATAGACCGGCTTATTCCTCGCGACAGACGATAGCACCATGATCGAACCGCTGAGCAATGGCACGCACAACGGATTCCTATATCGCACTGCAATGCACGACGCCGTGCATCCGCACGACAGACAAAGTGATGCGTCAATTGCCATCAGCCAGGCGGTGAAACGTAAACCTTACAAAGGAAGAATTCACCGAACAGTGCGTGCTATTCTTTCCGGATTGCGCTAAACTTGCTGCACAGGTTGCGACAGGTTTTGCTCGGCAAAGCTCTCTTCGTTGAACTTGGCCGTCTTCCAGAACCAGTCGCGATTTCTGCGCACGAAGGCGAATGCTCGTCATTTGAAAATGACCCGATCTCGCCGGTGCGAACGCATGGGAGATCGTGACCATGGCTACTCCGTATTCTGACAAGATCTCGCAGACAGCACCTGGCGCTTCCGATAGCGTTGCCGCGCCCGTCATTCGCAAGATCGGGTTGTCCGATCTGCATGATGCGTTGCGGCTGGGCTGGGAGGACTTCAAGGCGGTTCCGAGTCACGCCATTATTCTGTGCGTCATCTATCCTGTTCTCGGGCTTGTGCTGGCCAGAATGACCTTGGGCTATTCGGTGTTACCACTGCTTTTCCCGCTAGCCGCGGGCTTTGCGTTGATCGGTCCTTTTGCAGCCCTCGGTCTCTATGAACTCAGCCGCCGCCGCGAACGCGGCGAAGAGGCGTCGGCGTGGCATGCACTCGGCGTGCTGCGCTCGCCGTCCTTTGGAGCCATGCTTGGCCTCGGCACGCTCCTGCTCATTCTGTTCGTGGTCTGGGTGACCACTGCGAATGCGATTTACGTTTCCAAGTTCGGCAATGCCCCTGCGGCCAGCATTCCTGATTTCGCATCGCGCATCTTCACAACCACAGAGGGGCACCAACTGATCGTCCAGGGCTGCGGCGTCGGACTATTGTTCGCTATCATGGCCCTGTGCGTTAGCGTCGTGGCGTTTCCGCTGATGCTCGACCGACATGCGAGCGTGACAGACGCAGTTCAGACCTCGCTGCGGGTCGTGATGAAAAATCCTGTGACGATGGCCGCATGGGGTCTGATTGTTGCCGCGCTGCTGGTGGTCGGTTCGCTGCCGTTATTCGTAGGTCTCGCCGTTGTTCTGCCGCTACTCGGTCATGCCACCTGGCATCTTTATCGCAAGGTGCTGGAACCAGACCCGAATCCTCGGCAGGACCCTCCCCGTCCGCCGAAAGGGCGGCGCTATGCGGCCGATTTTCCGGTCTCTCTCTTCCCGTGGGGCCGTGATAAGCCGTAGATCGAAACAAACGACCGGGACGCGCGTTCAGGCTTCGCAATCAGTCGAACCACCCGCGCCCGCGCGGATGAAACCCAGCTCGGATGAGGGGCGATCTCGGATATCCGCCGGAAGCGGACTCCGCTCCCGGCAGGGTGTCCGCCCACTATCTATTAAGAGAACCCAAACAGCTTTGCCGGATTTGTGACCAGTATCTTTTCCAGCAAGGCATCGTCCGGCGCGTAGCGATAGAGCAATTCAAGCAGGTCGGCGTCGTTCGGCGGCTGGACGACCGATACGGGGTGCGGCCAGTCGCTTGCCCAGACGCAGCGATCGGGCGCGGCTTCGAGATAGGCTTGCGCGATAGGAACGACGTCGTCCCACGGCGGGCCTTTTTTGGACGTCTTTTCGCCGAGCGAAAGCATCACCCAGAAATTGCCCTTAGACAGCAGATCGAGAACCGCACGCAAATTCGGATCGTTCTTGCCGAGGGTTGGATCCGGGCGGCCCATGTGATCGATGAGGACCGGTACCTTGAGAGACGCGATCTTGTCGAGATTGGCGACGATGCCGTCCTTCTCCGGCTGGAATTTAGCGTACCAGCCGAGTTCGGAAATACGTGCGATGGCGCGCTCGTAGTCGCTGTCCGAAAGCACGGCGCCGAGCTCCTTGCGGAAGCTGAACCGCGCCCCGCCGACGCCGGCGTCATTCAGCTTGGCGAGATATGCATCGTCGCGTTCGGCGAAAACCAGCGCATTCGCGCAGGCCTTGTAGTTCGGCCCCATCGCCGCCAGCCCGTCCAGAACCACCGAATGATCGGCACCATATGTCGTCGTCTGCACGATGATGCCACGCTCGATACCAAGCGCCTTGTGTACCCGAAGCGCAGCCTCCCAAGTCGCCGTCGCCATCTGATAGGCCGCGCCGGGCCGGACGGGATAGCGTTCCACGGGACCAAGCACATGGAACTGACTGTCGATGCTCTTCGGCGGCGGCTTGCGGGATGGCGTGCGCGGGTTTGGATCAAATGGAAGATAGTCGGGCATCTGTCGCTCCTTTAATCGATCACCGCAGTGAAATCGCATTGCACCAGGGCGCCGCCCTCCATCTCCATGGAGAGCGCATGACGGGCCGGGCGCGAATGTTCGTCCGGAAACATCTTGAGCCACTCGACATTGACCGGCCCACGATTGCTGCGATCCTTGAGCCAGACCGTCATCTTGATGATGTCATCGGTGCTGCCGCCCCCGGCTTCCACGATCGCCTTCATATGCGCGAACATGTTGGCGCACTGGCTTTCTAGATCGGGCGGCATCTCGCTTGTCTTGGGATCGCGGCCGAGGATGACGCCGGACATCAGCAGATTGTTGATGCGGCAGGCATTGGGAATCGGATTTGCGTGCTTGAACTCGCCGATATGAACGCTGCGGCGGCGCTTGGAAGACGTCATGGCTGCAGTCTCCGGATAACGGTCAGACGAATTGGCACGACACCGAGCCATACGGCCCGTAATCGGCATGTATCGTATCGCCGCGGCTGACCTCGATCGGGCGCGTGAAGGATCCGGCGAGCACCACCTCGCCTGCAGCGAGATATTCGTCGTGCGGCGCGAGGCGATTGGCGAGCCACGCGATGCCGTTTGCCGGATGGTTCAGCACGCCGGCGGCGACCCCGGTCTCCTCGATCTGGCCATTCCGGAACAGCAGCGCGCTGACCCAGCGCAAATCGACATCCAGCGGACGGAATGGACGACCGCCGACCACAATCGCGGCATTCGCTGCGTTGTCGGAGATCGTGTCCACCACCGTGCGGGGCTTCTTGCTTTGCGGATGCACCCGATGCATCCGCGTTTCCAGGATTTCGAGCGCCGGTGTGACGTAGGCGGTCGCGTTCAGCACGTCGAAGATCGTACAATCCGGCCCGCGCAGATCGGTCTTGAGCACGAAGGCCAGTTCGACCTCCACGCGCGGCGCGAAGAACCGCTCATAAGGGATGGTGCCGGCATCCTGATAGAACATGTCGGCGAACAGCACGCCATAATCCGGCTCGGAGATGCTGACCGCATTCTGCATCGCCTTCGAGGTCAGGCCGATCTTGTGGCCTTTGATCACCCGCCCGCGTTCGAGCTGCAGCGCCGTCCAGGTCCGCTGGATCGCATAGGCATCCTCGATGGTGAGATCGGGATAGTCAGCGGTGAACATGGTGATGAGCGTCTTGGTCCGCTCCGCCTCGTCGAGGCGACGCGCCAGCGTATCGATGACCGTCTGATCAAGCACCGTTATTTCTCCTCTGCGACGACGTTGCGAAGAATGCCGATCTGCCTAGACTCAACCTCGACGACATCGCCTGGCTTGAGCCAACGCGGCGGCGTGAAGCGGGCGCCGGCGCCGGTCGGCGTTCCGGTCGCGATCATGTCGCCGGGCTTCAAGGTGGCAAAAGTCGACAGATAAGAAATCAGATAGTCGAAGGTGAACATCAGCCGCTCTGTCGAGTCGTTCTGACGCTCCTCCCCGTTCACTCGCGTGACGATATCGTGCGTCCCTTGCGGATCGCATTCGTCCACCGTGACGATCCACGGCCCGACGCTGCCGGACCGATCGAAATTCTTGCCCTGGGTGACGTTGAACTTGCCGTGGTGCAACCAATCCCGCACCGAGCCTTCGTTGCAGAGAGTCATGCCGAAGATGTGCGACCACGCATTCTCTCGCGTAATGTGACGACCTTCCTTGCCGATGACGATCACGAGTTCGCCTTCGTAGTCGAGCTGCTCGGAGATCTTCGGCTTTTCGATCGGCTGATCGGAGCCGACCACCGACGACGGGTTGCGGACGAACAGGCTCGGATATTTCGGCAAATCCGAGCTGTCTTTGTATTCAGCATTGCGGTCCTTGTAGTTGACCCCGATGCACCACAGCTTCTCCGGCGCCGGGATCGGCGGCAGCAAGACCAGATCCGACAGTCGATGATCGGGCTTGCGGCCGGCGCTCACCTGTTTCGCCTTCGCCAGCCCGTTGCCGGCGATCAAGCTGCGCAGATCGGGAAACTCCGATCCAAGCAATGCACTGAGATCGATAACGCCGTCATCGGTCACCACGCCGTAGTGGCTGCTTCCGCCGGTCGAATAGCTGCATAGTTTCATAAGAGCCTCTTGAACAATTCACTGAATCGATTGCCGCGGGATCACCGCATTGGAACGGTTGCTCGAGTTGCGCCCGCGGCGTTGTTTCAATTACTTCGATGTCTGGAATACGGACTTCAACGTGAAGATCTCGCCTAGCCGCGCGTAACGCGGACCGGCAATACGGGCGATCGGATCGAGGCTCTCGGTTTCAATCTTGCCGTTGGCGAGCAGATCATCCTTGATGTGAAATGCGACCACTTCGCCGACGATCAACCGGCTGCGGGTATCGCCGAATTCGAGGCATTGCCGAAATCGGCATTCCATCGCAATAGGCGCCGCCGTCAGCCGCGGCACCCCGATATGGTCGCTGGGAGTCATCTCGAGACCGAGGACTTCGACCTCACTCACCTCCGGCGGATGTTCCGCGGAGCTTTCGTGAACCGCCGACATCAACGGCGAATCCGCGATGTGAATGACGTATTCTTCGCGATCCAGGATGTTGCGCGCCGTGTCTTTGTAGACGCCTGATTTGCGGCCGACGCTAATTGCCAGCATCGGCGGCTTGGGCGAGACGAAGGTGAAGGCACTGAACGGCGCAAGGTTGACGGTACCTGCCTGCGACAGGCTGGTCACCCATGCGATCGGTCGCGGGACGACGATGCCGGTGAGCAGACGATAAGCCTTTTCGGCACCAAGTTCAGCGGGATCGATCTTCATTCGTCAATCCGCCTTTACGTTGGCCTTGCGCACGACCGGAATCCACTTGGCGTCCTCGCGATCGAGATAGGCTCTGAACTCACCCGGCGTCATCGGGAGCGCTTCGGCGCCAAGCTTTTCGAACTTGTCGATCACGCCTGGCTCTTTGAGTATCTCAACCAGCACTTTGTTCAATTTATCGGCGATGGGAGCGGGGGTGCCCGCCGGGGCAAACAGCCCCGTGAAGGTCTGGCCGTCGAAATCCGGATAGCCGAGCTCAGCGAAAGTGGGCACGTCCGGAAGCGTCTTCAGTCGATGTGGGCTCGTGACCGCCAAGGCGCGCAACATTCCACTCTTGATATATTGAAGGCTGACCGACAGTTGATCGAATGCGAACTGAACCTGGCCGCCGAGCAGGTCATTGGTCGCAGGCGCGTTGCCGCGATAATGCGCCGTCACCCAACGAATCTCGAGCTTGGACTGCATGAGTTCGCTGAGCAGGTGATTGGTGGTGCCCGGCCCCGGAGAGGCCATCGTCAGCTTGCCCGGATCGCGCTTCGCGAGTTCGAGCAATTCGGCGAACGACGTAGCCTTCACGGAAGGATGAACCTCGAGCACCAGCGGCGTCATCGAGATGCTCGAGATCGGCAGGAAGTCGCGCTTCCAGTTGTAGGCGTCGCGCTTGTTGATTTCGGGAGCGAAGAGAACCGGACCATTGGCGCCGACCATGAGCGTGTAGCCATCATTCGGCGCTTTCGCCAGCGCTTCCCCGGCGATCATGCCGCCAGCGCCCGACTTGTTTTCGATCACGAAGGGCTGGCCCAATTTCTCTTGCAGCCGATCCGCGACGATGCGCGCCGCGCTATCGACATTGCCGCCGGCCGGATAGGGCACGATCAGTTTGACAATGCGCGTGGGCCATTCCTGAGCCGTCGCCGCGCCATTAACCAGCGTCGCAACAATGGCTGCAGCGATCCATAGCGACCTCATCATTTCCTCCCGCCAGATGCGGCTTTCACGCCGCTAACCGTATGTTCGACGCCGATTGGGACCAGCGCTCTTACGGCGGACCATTGGTTCACCCGCTTTACTTGTCGATGCCAATGTGCGGTTATTGTCCACATTATGGACAATGGATTGCCGACAACACTCGATCCGGAGCCGCGACAAGGCGCGCAGGCGATCCGGCGCGCGCTCTTCCTCCTTCGCGTGCTTGCAGCGGGCGGTGAGAGCGGATTGCCGTTGAAAGAAGTCGTCCAAGCGACGCGCCTATCGCGCCCTACCGTACACCGGATCCTCCATGTCCTGATGGAGGAGGGCCTCGTCGAGCGCCACGAGCGCTCGGGTCGCTATGCAATCGGCACGCAGGTCCCTGAATTGGCACTCGCTCGCCCATCGCGCTCGCCATTGCTCGCAGCGGCGGACGACATTTTGCGCGAAACGTCGCAACAGGTCGGTGATACACTGTTTCTAACGGTGCGCACCGGCAACGACACTTTATGCGTGGATAGAAGAATTGGCTCATATCCGATTCAGGTACTCTCGATCGCCGTGGGTGCGCGGCGGCCGCTGGGCGTCAGCAGCGCAGGCGTTGCCATCCTGGCCGCGTTACCGGCTCAAGAATCACGCCGGATCGCTATGACGAATGAGCCTCGATTTGCGGGATATCGGACCGATCGGCAGACTGTGTTGTCAGAGATCGCCGACGCCCGGCGCAGGGGCTATGGCGTGCGCGAAATCGGATTGGTCCAGGGCACGAAATCGATTTCGACCTGGATCAAGACAGCCGATGGCGATCCGGCGGCGGCCCTCACCATATCGGCCGTCCGAACACGGCTCGGCCCGCGACGCGAGCAGGAAGTTGTCGAAACGCTTTTGAAGGCAGCTTACGAGGTCGAGCAGAAAATCCGATAAGCAAGCACGCGTCGCCCAATCCAAGGCAAAGGTTCGCTTGCGACATATGCAGCGATTGAGCAGCCAATCGACGGCGAGCTGTTCTAATCTGAACGGAAAAGTCTGGCGGTCCATTCGGGATAAAACTGCGCCCCCTCCCATTGCCCGCGCAAAATGGCGCGCCATTCGGAACACAACCACGAACTCATATATTGTTGAAATTGCTTGTGATTTTATAAGATACCTCATGGCGCGAGGCTCGTCGCATCGATTCCGGCCTCAAGACACACCTCACAACTCCGCGCGCCACGGCCGCTCCGGGGTGCTAACATAGTCAAGACCGCACGACCGAAGATTTCACCTGTGCGATTGAAACGCGGTCGGGAAACGATGGCGCACGAAGAGATGCACTCCAAAAACAACGGCCGACCGTAATTGCGGTGAGTTGGCTGGGACGTGGAGGACGCTATGGCGTGGCGTGACGACAAGGCCCGGGCAACTCTGATCCGCGACGCGGCGGGAAGCGTGCAGCCGGGCAAGACTCCCCGAACCTTTGCCGAGCTTATGTTCGGCTACACCAATGCCGAGGACCTCGCCAGTTACGATGCCTCCTCGCTTGCCTTCCTGGCGGAGCAAGCCTGGGAGCATGTACAGCGACGCACGGCGGGTCGTGCCGATATCCGCGTCGTCAATCCGATGATGCCGGACGGACGCGAAATGTCCGTGCTCGAAATTCTCAACGACGATATGCCTTTCCTGTTCGATTCCATCATGGCGGAGCTCGCCGAGCAGGGCATCGAAGTCACCCTCGTCGCTCACCCCATCATCGCGGTGGAGCGCGATGACCAAGGCAAGCTCCTGCACTTCCACGGTGAAGCACTGCCGGAAGGGGCAAAGGGCGCGCGCGAGAGCCTGATTCACCTCCACATCACCCGCCTCGACGCCGACGCTGACCGCGAGAGGCTGATTGACGGCCTCACCAGGACGTTAAGCGACGTGCGCGCCAGCGTCGCGGACTGGCGCGTCATGCGCGACCGCGTCGAGAACGCGATCAAGACTTTCTCTTCCAATCCACCGCCGCTGCCGATCGACGAGGTCGCCGAGGCCAACCAGTTCCTGCAATGGCTGTGCGCGGACAATTTCACCTTTCTCGGCGTGCGCGAATATCGCTTCTCGCCCGACAGCGATGCGTCGGACGACATCACGACCGCTGAGGGCCTCGGCATCCTCCGCGACCCCGATGTAAAGGTCCTGCGCCGCGGCAACGAAATGGTGGTGATGACGTCGGAAATTCGCGAGTTCATGCGCGAGCCGACCCTACTCATCGTCATCAAGGCCAATGTGAGCAGTCGCGTTCATCGCCGCATCCGGATGGATTATATCGGCATCAAGCTCTATGCGCCCGCCGGCCGGCTCGAGGGTGAATTGCGAGTCGTCGGCCTGTTCACCTCAGGCGCCTATACGCGCTCGGCACGACAGATCCCCTATGTTCGCCACAAGGTATCGCGGGTGCTCCAGCGCGCCGGCTTCGATCCGAACAGCCATTCGGGCAAGGCGCTGATGCATATCCTCGAAGAATATCCGCGAGACGAACTATTCCAGGTCGACGTCGACACCCTCTTCAATTTCGTCATGGAGATCCTGATCCTCTATGAGCGCCCCCGCGTCCGGGCGCTCGCTCGGGTCGACAAGTTCGATCGCTTCGTCTCCATCCTCGTCTTCATTCCGCGCGACAAATACGACACTGATGTGCGCATGCGCGTCGGCGCCTTCCTGTCGCAGATCTACAAAGGGATGCAGGCCGCCTCCTACGTGTCTTTCCCCGAAGGAGCATTGACGCGCGTTCACTACATCGTCGGACGCTATGAAGGTAAGACTCCTGCCGTCGAGCGCGCCACGCTGGAAGCCGGAATCAGCGCCATTGCCGCGACCTGGGCCGACAAGCTGAAGGCCGCGCTGACTGCGTCTACCGATGGCATGCGGGCGCGCATGCTCGCCAATCGCTATGCCCAGGCCTTTACCGGCGGCTATACCGAGGCTTCCACGGCGGAACAGGCAATAGCCGATATCGCCACCATCGAAAGGCTCACGCCAACCCGCCCGGTGACGATTTCGGTTCATCGCTTCGAGGGCGAGGACGATCCCAAACGCTTCGGCCTGAAGGTGTTCTCGGATGCCGCGCCGCTATCGCTGTCCTATCGCGTGCCGGTGATCGAAAATCACGGTCTCCGCGTGGTCGATGAACGTACCTATCAGATCGTGCCCGGTGCCAGGCCTGAGCCGGTGTGGCTGCACGACATGACGATCGAGACCAGCGACGGCCAGCCGATCGAGATCAACCGGGAATTCAGCCATCGGCTCGAAGCCTCGATCATGGCGGTGGTCGGTGATCGAGCCGAATCCGACGGATATAACGGGCTGATCCTGCGTACGGCCCTGGGCTGGCGCGAAGTCTCGACCATCCGGGCGCTGTCCCGCTATTTGCACCAGATCCGCGCGCCGTTCAGCCAGGATTATATGTGGGAGACTCTGCGCAAGAACGCAGCGATCACCGCCAACCTCGTCGCGCTGTTCCAGGCCCGCCTCGATCCACGCCTCACCCTTACTGATTCCGAGCGCTCGGCCCGGGAGACTGCCCTCCTTGCCGATATCGAGGAGCAGCTCAAATCCGTCGCATCGCTCGACGAAGACCGCATCCTCCGCCGTTTCACCAATCTGGTGCAGTCCACCATCCGCACCAATTTGTGGCAGGTCGGCGAGGATGGACATCCGCGTCCGGTGATCTCCTTCAAGTTCGACGCGCGCGGAATCGAGGACCTGCCGGCTCCACGACCGCTCTACGAGATTTTCGTCTATTCCCCCCGCGTCGAAGGCATTCACCTGCGCTTCGGCAAGGTTGCGCGCGGCGGACTGCGGTGGTCCGATCGGCCGCAGGATTTCCGCACCGAGATCCTTGGCCTGGTCAAAGCCCAGCAGGTCAAGAACGCCGTGATCGTGCCGGTCGGCGCCAAAGGCGGCTTCGTGCCCAAGCGCCTGCCGCCGCCCTCCAGCCGCGACGCGTGGCTCGCGGAAGGCACCGAAGCCTATCGCATCTTCGTTCGCTCGCTGCTCGAACTCACCGACAATCTCGACGGCGACGACCTCCTCCCGCCCGACTCGACCTTGCGGCATGATGGCGACGATCCTTATCTGGTCGTCGCCGCCGACAAGGGCACCGCCACCTTCTCCGACATCGCCAACGCGATTTCGGCCGAGAAGAACCATTGGCTCGGCGATGCCTTCGCCTCCGGCGGCAGCCAGGGCTACGACCACAAGAAGATGGGGATTACGGCGCGAGGCGCCTGGGAGGCGGTCAAACGCCACTTCCGCGAGCTCGGCACCGACATTCAGACCATGCCTTTCACTGTAGTTGGCGTCGGCGACATGTCCGGCGACGTCTTCGGCAATGGCATGCTGCTCTCGCCCGCGACGAAATTGGTTGCGGCGTTCGATCACCGCGACATCTTCATCGATCCCTCTCCCGATCCGGCGATCAGCTACGCCGAACGCAAGCGCATGTTCGACATGCCGCGATCGAGCTGGCAGGACTACAACAAATCGCTGATCTCGCAAGGCGGCGGCGTGTTCTCGCGCTCCCTCAAGGGGATTCCGCTCGCACCGGAAGTGCGCACCTTGCTCGATCTCGACAAGCCGCAGGCGACGCCCTTCGAGGTGATGACGGCGATCCTGAAGACGCGCGCAGACCTACTGTGGTTTGGCGGCATCGGCACCTATATCCGGGCGTCGGTGGAGAGCGACGATCAGGCCGGCGACCGCGCCAATGATCCGATCCGCATCACCGGGACCGACGTTCGCGCCAGGGTGATCGGCGAAGGCGCCAATCTCGGCGTCACTCAGCGCGGCCGCATCGAAGCGGCGCAGACGGGCGTCAAGCTCAACACCGACGCGATCGACAATTCGGCCGGTGTGAATACGTCCGACGTCGAGGTCAATATCAAGATCGCATTGGCCCGCCCCGAGCGCGAGGGACGCCTCAGCCCGGCTGACCGTAACACCCTGCTTGCCGCGATGACCGACGACGTTGGTGCGCTGGTCCTGCGCAACAACTATCTGCAGACGCTCGCGCTCTCGCTCGCCGAACGCAAGGGCGTGGCCGCGACCGGCTTCCTCACTCGCCTGATGCAGTCGCTCGAGCAGCGCGGCCTGCTCAGCCGCGCAGTCGAATTCCTGCCCGACGACGCCGCGATCACCGAGCGCACGCGGCGCGGGCAGTCCCTGACACGGCCTGAACTTGCCGTGTTGCTCGCCTACGCCAAACTGACGCTCTACGACGACCTGCTCGGCACCAGCGTGCCGGACGATCCTTATCTCGCCCACGAGCTCTCCGGGTATTTTCCGGGCCAGGTTCAGGACAGGTTCCCGACAGCGGTAGAGTGCCATCGCCTCCGACGCGAAATCATCGCGACCAGCCTCGTCAATACGGTCATCAACCGCGGCGGCCCGGCGTGTATCGTGCGCCTGATCGACGAAACCGATGCCGATATCCCCACCATCGTCATGGCCTATGTGGCGGTGGATGAATCCTACGGGCTCAAGTGGCTAAATGATGCGATCGATACGCTCGACGCCTGCATCGAAGGGCAGTTGCAATTGTCCCTCTATGAGGCGGTCCAGGACCTTCTGCTTTCCCGCATGGTCTGGTACGTGCGCAATATTGATTTCAAGGATGGCCTCGAGGCGGTGATCGCACGTTTCGGCCCGGGTATCCGCGAGATCAGCGCCTCTCTCGACAACACCCTGCCACCGGACTTGCAGGCCGCGCGTGGCAAGCGCCGGCAGGAGCTGACCGATGCCGGCGTCCCGTCCGGCCTCGCCGGCGAACTGGCCGATCTCGACACCCTGGTCTCGGCGCCGGACATCGTGACGGTCGCCGAGCGCACCGGCCGCAGCATCGGCGATGCCACTGCGACGTTCTTTGCCGCCGAGGCCAATTTCCGTCTCGACCGCATCATCGCTGCCGCGCGCAGCGTGCCCGCCAGCGATCGTTTCGAACGCCTCGCCATCGACCGCGCCGTCGACCTGATCGCGTCGGCCGAAAGAGGCCTCGCTGCGGATATGCTGGCAACCGGCCAATCCGGCCAGCAGGCTGCGGAGACCTGGCTTGCAGCTCATCCCGAGGCGACGCGCATCCGCCGCGCAGTCGAGGAGATTGCTGCTGGCGGCTTGACGCTCGCCAAGCTGATGGTGGCGGCAAACCTGCTGGGCGACTTGGTCAAAGGCTGAGGCGTGCGAGGCAGCGATGTGAAACTCTAAAGAGCAATGCTAGCGCAGGTTGTTAGCCAGCGAACGGAGGAACCCAATGATCCACGCCACTTGCCATACCGCTGATAATGTCCGCTGCATCGAGTTCGATGCCACACCCTGGTTCAGCGAGGCTAACGCTCCGAGCATTATCGATTTGGCCGAACGCGGATGGGCCAGCACAGCGATTGCAGATTCCCTCGAGAGCCGACGAGGATACGAACGCTTGCACGACCTCGTTGAGTATGCAGCGAAGCGACTGCAACCGGAATCCCTGGAGGACCCCACCTGGGAAACCTTCGAGTGCGTCGTCGATGGACCTGAGGCCGTAGCTTGGCTCGAGAAAAACCGGCCCGACGTTGTGGCAAGGATCCCGTAAGCTACGAGAAGCGCAGCAATGGCGACGATGATTGGCGCATCAACAATGAAGCAGAAATGGCGCGCCCGAAAGGATTCGAACCTCTGACCCCGTGATTCGTAGTCACGTGCTCTATCCAGCTGAGCTACGGGCGCGTGCCGCGATGTGTGGGGCCAAAAGTCAGAGCCGCCAACACCGGATGCGTTTCGGAAACGATGTTTGCGAAAGCGGGCCATAGCTACCGGGTCGAGCCCGGCTTGGCAAGCGCCCTGAGCCGCTTATTTCACTACCGTGACATAGCCGGAAAAAACGGCTCAAGCCCGCGCGCGTTCGTTGCGGATGCTGTGCAGTTCCACCGGCCGGTCCGGAAGGCTGATCCGGAAGGTGGCGCCCAAAGTGCCTTCCACAAGGTGAATATCGCCGTCATGGGCGCGGACCAGTTCAGCCGCGATCGCGAGGCCCAGCCCGCTACCGCCGGGGCGAGACGAGCCCTGAAATGCTTCAAACAGGTGGTCGCGCGCCCGCTGCGGGACGCCGGGGCCGGTGTCGGACACTTCGAGAATGGCGACAGCGCCTTCGCGGCGGCCGGTGATGCGGATCTGCTGCGGGGCGACGTCGCTCTGCGGCTGCCCCTCCAGCGCCTGGGCCGCATTGCGGACCAGATTGAGCAAAATGCGAAATAACTGGTCGGGATCGGCATCAATCATCAGCCCGCGCTCGATGGCGTTGACCCAGCCGATCGACACGTCGGTCGCAAGCCCAGCCGATTCGCGGACTTCGTTGACCACCGGCTCAACGAGAATCATCTTGCGATCGGGGGCAGCTTCCTGCGCGCGGCCATAGGAGAGTGTCGACTGGCAGAAGGCGATGGCGCGCTCCAGCGAGCGCATCAGCTTCGGCGCGAAGCGCTGCACGCGCGGATCGGGCACGCTGGCGAGCTGATCCGACAGCAATTGTGACGACGCAAGCAGGTTGCGCAGGTCATGATTAATCTTCGAGACCGCGAGGCCGAGCGCAGCGAGACGACTCTTCTGATGCAGCATCGAAACGAGATCGCGCTGCATGTCGGACAATTCGCGCTCCGCCACGCCGATTTCGTCGGCGCGCTGGCTCGGCACGATGATCCGCGCCGAGCTCTCGGGGTTTTCATGGAAAGCGACGAGATTGGCCGTCAAATTCCGCATCGGCCGCACGAACAGATAATGCAGCGCCAGATAGACCAGCCCGGCAGAGAGAATCGCCAGTCCGAGCGACACCCACAAGAGATTGCTGGAGAAACGATACATCGCCTGCCGCAGCGGCAATTCATCGACCACTACTTCAATGAATTGCGCCCCGCCGGGCGCCGGCCCGATGATGCGCATCGTCTGATCGCCAGTTTCCAGCATGACCTCGAACGCATCGACAATCGCCGACCACACCGTCATCGACCGCATGTCGATGTCATGATCGATCTGCGCCGGCAGATCCGCACTGGCGAGCAGGCGGCGCTGCTGGCCCATCTTGATAGCCACCGCACGTGCGCCGATGCTGCTCAGGATCTGCCGCGACAGCGATTCCGGGACCATCCCGAGCGGCGCAGCGTCCAGCACCAGCGCCGCCGTATTGGCCGCCGCAAGCCTGTCATTCAGCCGGTTGATCCGGAAATTGGCGATCGAGGGCACATAAATGAGAATTTCGGCAATCAGCACCAGCGGAATGGTGAGCAGCAACAGCTTGCCCGACAGCCCCAGCCGTCGCATGGGGCCGAGCCTGAACGCGGGCTCGATGGGCTTTTCGCCGGCCGAAGACACAATATTGGCCTCTGATCTCACGGTCTGACGCTGAACTATCGAGAGATACGGGTCCAACGACGATTTGTTACGATGATGTTTGCGACCAGTTCTTAAATTTGTCCGCTGAGCGAACACGCTTAAGCCATAGAGCAATTTCACAACCGCCAACAACCTGAAAACACCGGGAAATTGGGATTAATCCCATGGTTCCAAGAATTTGGCGGATCAGAACACCGCTACAGGGCAACATTGACGAAAACAGGACGCTCCCGTATAAGCCCGCCAACTGTCCGCGATGACCCGGTTTTGGATCGGGTGCGGCTCGTCTTTGGGCCGGAAATGGCTCGTTGAGCCAACATCTTAGGACTTACCTCAAATTACTCGGCGAATTGCCCGGTCAGCGGAGAACGACCCGTGAAGCGGACTTATCAACCCAGCAAATTGGTGCGCAAGCGCCGTCACGGCTTCCGCGCTCGCTTGGCGACCGTTGGCGGCCGCAAGGTTCTGGCTGCGCGCCGCGCACGTGGCCGCAAGCGCCTCAGCGCCTGATCGGATCTCTTCCGAGAGTTCATCATGGACCGGTTACGGCAGCGGGCGGACTTTCTCGCCGCTGCCAATGGGCCGCGGGTGAACAGCCCTGCCTTTGTGATGCAAACCCGGCGACGTGACGACGACGGCCCGATCAGGGTCGGCTTTACCGTGACCAAAAAAAACGGAACCGCCACCGAGCGGAACCGTATCCGGCGCAGGCTTCGCGAACTGGTGAAGCGCGTCGATGTCTTATCCATGCGACCCCACAGCGATTATGTGCTAGTCGGCCGTCGTGTCGCGCTCCAACGCGATTTCACGATGATGCTCGACGACCTCCGCTCGGCGCTGCACCGCCTCGATCGGCAATCTTCTAAGACGCAATCTTCTAAAACCAGCGTGACCTGACGCTTTCAGCCTGCGACAAGCGCGCAGCCGGAAGCGAGAGCCGCACCCGCATTTGAATGACGAGACCTGAACGATGACCGACAATCGCAACACCATCATTGCCGTCATTCTGTCCGGCCTGGTGCTGATCGGCTGGCAATATTTCTACAACATCCCGCAGATGGAGAAGCAGCGCGCACAGACCGCGACGCAGACCCAGCTCGCCAACCCGACCGCACAGCCAAACGCCACGCCCGGCAGCACGACGCCGACCGCGAATTCCACCGCCGCAGGCGGCGCACCCACGAATGTGGCGCCGGCCAACGCTCCGATCGTCAGCCGCGATAGTGCCATTGCGGCGTCGCAGCGCGTCAAGATCGACACGCCGCGTATCTCCGGCAGCATCGCGCTGAAGGGCGCGCGCCTCGACGATATCTCGCTGACCAAGTTCCGCGACACCGTGGATCCGAAGTCGCCGGCGATCGTGCTGTTCTCCCCCTCCGGCACTGCCGCGCCTTATTATGCCGAGTTCGGCTGGGTCGCCGCCGCCGGCGCGAACACCAAGATTCCCGACCAGAACACCCAGTGGCAGCAGCAAGGCTCCAACGCCCTGACGCCGACCACGCCTGTCGTGCTCAAGTACAACAACGGCGACGGCCTGACTTTCACCCGCACCATCTCGATCGACGACCGCTACCTGTTCTCGGTCAAGGATGACGTCAGCAATATCGGCAACGCGCCGGTGACGCTGTATCCCTTCGCGCTGATCTCGCGCCACGGCACGCCGCATGTCGAAGGCTATTACATCCTGCATGAAGGCCTCGTCGGCTATCTCGGCGACCAGGGCCTGCAGGAATACGGTTACAAGAAGATCGACGAAGCCAAGGCGGTGAATTTCAAGGTCACCAATGCCTGGCTCGGCATCACCGACAAATATTGGGCTTCGGCGCTGCTGCCCGACACCAATGCACAACTGCAGGCCCGTTTCTCATCGAACCTGACCGGCACCCAGCGGACCTACCAGACCGACTATCTGCAGGACGCGCAGACCATCGCCATCGGCGGCACCGGCACGGCCAATGCCCGCCTGTTCGCCGGCGCCAAGGAAGCGGCCACTGTCGGCATCAACTTCCCGCTGGCGGTCGGCCTCGGCGGCTACAATCAGGCGCTCGGCCTCAACCACTTCGACCTTCTGATCGACTGGGGCTGGTTCTACTTCATCACCAAGCCGATGTTCCTGGCGCTCGACTGGTTCTTCCACCTGTTCGGCAATTTCGGCATCGCCATTCTGCTCGTCACCGTGCTGGTGAAGATCATCTTCTTCCCGCTGGCCTCGAAGTCCTACGCTTCAATGGCGAAGATGAAGGCCGTGCAGCCGCAGCTGGCGGCGCTCAAGGAGCGCTTCCCCGACGACAAGATGAAGCAGCAGCAGGAGATGATGGAGATCTACAAGAAGGAGAAGATCAACCCGATCGCCGGTTGTCTTCCCGTCATGTTGCAGATCCCGGTGTTCTTCTCGCTCTACAAGGTTCTGTTCGTCACCATCGAAATGCGCCACGCGCCGTTCTTTGGCTGGATCAAGGATCTGTCGGCGCATGATCCGACCAATCTCTTCAACCTGTTCGGCCTGATCCCCTTCGATCCGACGACGATTCCGGTGTTCGGTCACTACCTCGCGCTCGGCATCTGGCCGATCATCATGGGCATCACGATGTGGTTCCAGATGAAGCTGAATCCGACACCGCCGGATCCGACGCAGAAGATGATCTTCGACTGGATGCCGCTGATCTTCACCTTCATGCTGGCCGGCTTCCCAGCAGGCCTCGTGATCTACTGGGCATGGAACAACACCCTCTCGGTGCTGCAGCAGGCCTACATCATGAATCGCAACGGCGTGAAGGTCGAACTGTTCGACAACGTGAAGTCGACCTTCGCGAAGAAGCCGGCTGAAAAGAAGACGTAATCCTTGGAGCCCTCATCCTGAGAAGCGGCCACTTGGCCGCGTCTCGAAGGACGAGGGCGGAGGCGCTCATGGTTCGAGACGGCGCTTGCGCGCCTCCTCACCATGAGGGCCGGAGCAGCACAGAAAGCCACTTCGCATGACCACTGACACCGATGCGAAGCTGATCGAACAGGGCCGCCTGCTTTTCGCAGGCGAATGGACGTTCATCTGGGCCTCGCCCTCGATCGAGACGCTCCCGCCAATGGCAGGGATGGAAGTGGCCTTTGCCGGGCGCTCCAATGTCGGCAAATCCAGCCTGATCAACTCCCTGACCGGGCGCAACGCGCTGGCGCGGACCTCGCATACGCCGGGCCGCACCCAGGAGCTGATCTTCTTCGAAGGTCCCGATGGCTCCGACTTCCGGCTCGTCGACATGCCCGGCTATGGCTATGCCTCCGCGCCCAAGGTCAAGATCGCGTCCTGGACCAAGCTGATCTACAATTTCCTCCAGGGCCGGGCGAGCCTCGCCCGCGTCTACGTTCTCATCGACTCCCGGCATGGCCTGAAGGATGTCGACCTCGACGTGCTCAAGTCCCTCGATCGTTCGGCGGTCAGCTACCAGATCGTGCTGACCAAGGCTGATCAGGTGAAGAAGAGCGAACTCGAAAAGACGCTCGAAGAGGTCCGCACCGAGTTGAGGACTCATCCGGCAGCCTTTCCGGACGTGCTGGTTACATCGTCGCGCACCGGCGACGGCATGGCCGAATTGCGGGCTGCAATGGTCCGCCTGTTGAACGAGCGCAACTGATGTCCCGTTTTAGCCTGTTTCGCATTCTTGTCATCCTGGCCGGCGTGATGGGCGCCGACGGCGTCATTCTCGCCGCCGCTTCGGCGCACCAGCCGGACGCGACGCGGCTGGCCTCGGCCTCCTCGATGCTGCTGTTTCATGCCGCCGCCATTCTCGGTGCCGTCGCCCTGATCGAGCGCGGCGTCGCCCATCTGCAGATCGGCCTGACAGCCGCCTTCGGCTTCGTCATCGCTGCCGCGCTCTTCGCCGGCGACCTGACCCTGCGCCAATATGTCGGTCACGGCTTGTTCACAATGGCCGCGCCGACCGGCGGCACCCTGCTGATCCTGAGCTGGCTGGCGCTGGCGGTATCCGCAGCTTGGCCGCGCCCCACCTGACGCCGGGCCACTGGACAGAGCAGCGATGCTTTGCGCGGCGGCAATCAATCGGCTAGAACGCGCCGCAGATTGCTCACCGTGAGATCCGCTTCATGACCGACGCGCCCATCATCAGTGCTCTCGACCAGGCCCGCATCCTGTCGGAGGCGCTGCCCCACATGCAGCAATATGACGAAGAGACGATCGTCATCAAATATGGCGGGCACGCCATGGGCGCCGAGGATACGGCCCGCGCATTTGCCCGCGACATCGTCCTCTTGGAACAGACCGCCATCAATCCGGTGGTCGTGCATGGCGGCGGCCCGCAGATCGCGCAGATGCTGACACGCCTCGGCATCAAGTCGGAATTCGCCGCCGGATTGCGCATCACCGACGCGGCGACCATCGAGATCGTCGAGATGGTGCTGGCCGGCTCGATCAACAAACAGATCGTCAGCTACATCAACGAAGCCGGCGGCAAGGCCGTTGGTCTCTGCGGCAAGGACGGCAACATGGTCACCGCGTCGAAGGCGACGCGCACCATGGTCGATCCCGATTCGAACATCGAGAAGGTGGTCGATCTCGGCTTTGTCGGCGAGCCGGAAAAGGTCGATCTCACGCTGCTCAACCAGCTGATCGGCTATGAGCTGATCCCGGTGCTGGCGCCGCTCGCAGCAAGCAAGGACGGCAAGACCTTCAACGTCAATGCCGACACCTTTGCCGGCGCCGTGGCAGGCGCGCTGAAGGCCAAGCGCCTGCTTCTGCTCACCGACGTGCCGGGCGTGCTCGACAAGTCGAAGAAGCTGATCCCGGAATTGTCGATCAAGGATGCCCGCAAGCTGATCGCTGACGGCACTATTTCCGGCGGCATGATCCCAAAGGTCGAGACCTGCATCTACTCGCTCGAACAGGGTGTCGAAGGCGTCGTCATCATCGATGGCAAGACTCCCCATGCCGTGCTGCTCGAACTCTTCACCAATCAGGGCACGGGCACACTGATCCACAAGTGATGGACACACCACACCACACGTCGTCATGGCCGGGCTTGTCCCGGCCATTCGCGTCTGGCTGGTGGGCGCGAAAAACATCGTTGACGCTTCTCGCCAGCATCATCTGGCTATTTGCCAGCACGGCCGCCCGCGCCGATCTCAAACTTTGCAACCGCATGAGTTATGTCGTCGAAGCCGCCATCGGTATCGACGACAAGAGCGCTACCGCGACGCGCGGCTGGTTTCGCATCGACCCCGCACAGTGTCGTGTCGTCGTACAGGGCACGCTGACGGCCGACCGCATCCTGCTGCATGCCCGCGCGCTCAGCATCTACGGCGCCTCACCCGTGGCGCAGAACGGCACCGACAACCTGTGCATCGCGCCGGATAACTTCGTCATCGCTGCTGCCCGGCAATGCCGTGCCGGACAGTCACAAGTGCCGTTCACGATGATCAAGCCGACGCAGACCGACGACGGCAACATGGTCGCCTATCTCGCGGAAGACAGCGAATATGACGACGAACAGGCCAAGCTCGCCGCGATCCAGCGCTTGCTGGTGATCGCCGGTTACGACGCCGCGCCCATCGACGGCGTGGATGGGCCGAAGACCCAGAGCGCGCTCTCGTCCTTCCTCAAGAGCCGTAGTCTTGCTGCCGATGTGGTTTCAACGCCGAATTTCTTCGAGACAATGATCGCCGCCGTGCAGGCGCCCTCCGCAACAGGCCTGACCTGGTGCAACGACACGTCCTACAAGGTGATGGCGTCAGTCGCGACCGATGATGGCAAGGGCGTTGTCAGCCGCGGCTGGTATCGCATCGAGCCAGGCAAATGCCTGCGACCGGATATTGTCGGCCAACCCCGCCAGATCCTCAGTTTCGCCGAGGCCGTCGACGACAATGGCCGTGCCATTAAGCTCAACGACAAGCCGCTGAACTGGGGCGGCGTTCGCATGCTGTGCACACGCGAGAGCAAATTCGAGATTCGCGAACACAGTGACTGCAATACCCGCGGCCTCACCAGCGCCGGCTTCGCCATCGTCGATATGTCCGGCGGCGGCAAGACGCTGCGCTTTGCGACGCCGTGACGACCGGACAACAGAGACAATCAATGACCCTGCCGACCAAATCGCCGCGCGCCTTCACCCATGTCGAGACATGGGTGTTCGATCTCGACAACACGCTGTATCCGCACCAGGTGAACCTGTGGCAGCAGGTCGATGGCAAGATCCGCGACTTCGTCGCGAACTTCCTCAGGATTTCGCCCGACGCGGCCTTCAAGGTTCAGAAGGACTATTACAAGCGTTACGGCACTACCATGCGCGGCATGATGACCGAACACGGCGTCCGCGCCGACGACTTTCTGGCTTTCGTCCACGAGATCGATCATTCGCCGCTCGAGCCCAATCCGGTGATGGGCGCCGCCATCGCACAACTGCCAGGCCGCAAACTGATCCTGACTAACGGCTCGGTCGCCCATGCCGGCGCGGTACTGGAGCGCCTCGGTTTCGCCGACCAGTTCGAAGCGATCTTCGACATCATCGCCGCCGATCTTGAACCGAAGCCCGCTCAGCAGACCTATGATAAGTTCCTCCGCCTGCACGGCGTCGATCCCTCCAAGGCCGCCATGTTCGAGGACCTGTCGCGCAATCTCGTAGTGCCGCACAAACTGGGCATGACGACCGTGCTGATCGTGCCCGACGGGGCCAAGGAGGTCGTGCGCGAGGACTGGGAGCTGGAAGGCCGCGACGACGACCATATCGACCACGTCACCGACGATCTGACGGGTTTTCTGGCCGCGCTGAACGCGGCGCGGTAGGACGGGATGGCCGCCCGCGCGTCTTGACTCTCCCCGGCCAAATCCCGACAAAAGCTTCAAGAAATCACCTTTTACCCACGATCTGCCCAAGGAAATCGCGATGTCGCTGACCGCCCTCGAATCCACCATCAATGCCGCCTTCGACGCGCGCGATAACGTCAACGCCTCAACCAAGGGTGAAGTCCGCGACGCCGTCGATCAGGCGCTGAACCTGCTCGACAAGGGCGAGGCCCGCGTCGCCGTGCGTGCAGACGACGGCAAGTGGACCGTGAACCAGTGGCTGAAGAAGGCCGTGCTGCTGTCGTTCCGCCTCAATGACATGGCGCAGATCTCTGGTGGTCCCGGCGGCGCGGCCTGGTGGGACAAGGTGCCCTCGAAGTTCGAGGGATGGGGCGACAACAGCTTCCGCGACGCCGGCTTCCGCTCTGTGCCGGGCGCCATCGTGCGCAAGTCGGCCTTCATCGCCAAGAACGTCGTGCTGATGCCGTCTTTCGTCAATCTCGGCGCCTATGTCGATGAGAGCTCTATGGTCGACACCTGGTCGACAGTGGGCTCCTGCGCCCAGATCGGCAAGCGCGTGCACATTTCCGGCGGCGTCGGCATCGGCGGCGTGCTGGAGCCGCTGCAGGCCGGCCCGGTGATCATCGAGGACGACTGCTTCATCGGCGCCCGCTCGGAAGTCGCTGAAGGCGTGATCGTGCGCAAGGGTGCGGTGCTGGCCATGGGCGTGTTCCTGGGCGCATCGACCAAGATCGTCGATCGCGAGACGGGCGAAGTATTCGTCGGCGAAGTGCCGGAATATGCGGTGCTGGTCCCCGGCAACCTGCCCGGCAAGCCGATGAAGAACGGTCAGATCGGCCCCTCCACCGCCTGCGCCGTGATCGTCAAGCGTGTCGACGAGCGCACCCGCTCCAAGACCAGCATCAACGAACTGCTGCGCGACTGATTTGTCGTTTCGTCCGGTTTGCGCGTAGCATCGTGCAAACCGGACCGATCCGTTGAATTGAGGGCTGCCATGGACTGGACCACGCTGCTTTTCAGCTTCACCGGACGGATCAACCGCGGCAAATACTGGCTCGCGATCCTGATCTACATAGTGGCCTGGATCGCCTTCGTGGCTGCTGCCGTGATGTGGCTCGGCGGATTCGACACCGACCGGCTGTTCAGCATGGTCGGCGGCGCGTTGCTGCTGTGGCTGGCCGCCATCGTCCTGATCGTCGCCGGCACCTGGTCCGGCATCGCCACCGGCATCAAGCGGCTGCACGACCGCGAGAAGAGCGGCTGGTGGATCCTGGTGTTCTGGCTTGGGCCGAGCGTCCTCAGCGGCATCGGCAGCACCAGCAGCGCGAGCACCAGCTTCGTCTTTCATATCGCCAGCTTCGCCGTGACCATCTGGGCCATCGTCGAACTGGGCTTCCTGCGCGGCACCGCCGGGCCGAACGAATACGGTCCCGATCCGCTTGCCGCGCTTGCCACTGCACCAAGGGTCTGATGTCCACCGACGCTCTCTCCATCGCTCAAGATCTTCTCCGCTGCCCCTCAGTCACTCCTGCTGACGCCGGCGCCCTCGGCGTGCTCGAGAGCCTGCTGACGTCGGCCGGCTTCGAAGTCCACCGCATCACCTTCAGCGAGGAAGGCAGCGCCGACATCGAAAACCTCTATGCCCGTATCGGGACTTCCGCGCCGCATATCTGTTTTGCTGGCCATACCGACGTGGTGCCGCCCGGTGATGAAGCGGCGTGGACCCATGGCGCTTTCTCCGGCGACGTGACGAACGGCCTGCTCTACGGCCGCGGCGCGGTGGACATGAAGGGTGGCATCGCCGCGTCAGTCGCCGCCGTGCTGGACTATCTGGCGGCGAATGACGGCAAGCCGCAAAAGGATAGCGGCGGTTCGATCTCCTTCCTGATCACCGGCGACGAAGAAGGCATTGCCGTCAATGGCACCGTGAAGCTGCTCCAATGGGCGGCCGAGCGTGGCGAACAGTTCGATCATTGCATCGTCGGCGAGCCCTCGAATGTCGAGGAGATGGGCGACACCATCAAGATCGGACGCCGCGGGTCGCAATCAGGCACGCTGGTCGTCGATGGCGTGCAGGGCCATGTCGCCTATCCGCATCGCGCATCGAATCCGGTACCGGATATCGCCGCGTTGATCACAGCGCTGAGCAGCGATCCGCTCGATCAGGGCAATGCGCAGTTTCAGCCGTCCAATCTCGAATTCACCTCGGTGGATGTCGGCAACAAGGCGACCAACGTCATCCCCGCGCAAGCGCGGGCGAAGTTCAATATCCGCTTCAACGACCATCACACGCAGGCGTCATTGCGCGACCTGATCGATGCACGCGTCGCAACTGCCGCCGGCAATCGCATTCGCGCGCATGTGATCTGGGAGCCGAGCAATTCGGACAGCTTCGTCACAAAGCCCGGCGCCTTTACCGATACGGTCGTCGCCGCGATCAAGGATGTCACCGGCCGCATACCGGATCTCAACACGGGCGGCGGAACCTCGGATGCGCGCTTCATCAAGAACTACTGCCCGGTGATTGAATTCGGCCTGGTCGGTCAGACCATGCATCAGATCGACGAACACACGAAGGTTGCCGATCTGGAGAAGCTCACCCAAATCTATCGTGGCGTGCTGGATCGGTATTTCGCATGAACGGCAAGATTCTCGTCCTCACCGCGCTCGAAAGCGAGCTCGACAAATCACGCGCGCCTGCCGAGATCGAGGTGATTTTCACCGGCGTCGGCAAGATCAACACCACGATCGCAACACTTCAGGCGGTGCAGGCAATGCAGCCCAAGCTCGTCGTGAACTACGGCACCGCCGGCAAGCTAAACACCAAACTCAACGGCCTCGTCGAGGTCAGCGACGTGATCCAGCGCGACATGAATGCCGAGCCGTTGGCGCCGCGCGGCCGCACGCCCTTTGCGCCCGATCTCGACCGCCTGGTCTCGGGCCAGCGCGGCGTGATCTGCGGCAGCGGTGACAGTTTCGTCACCTCCACCGATCCTTGGCTGGTGACGAACAATGTCGACATCGTCGATATGGAACTGTTTGCCATCGCGCAGGTCTGCCTGCGCCATGGCATCCGCTGGCGCGCCTTCAAGTTCATCACCGACGACGCCAATGATTTCGCACATGAACACTGGACGGCCAATGTCGCCAATGGCCAGGATCTGTTCTGGGACGCGATGAAGGGCGTAAAGGTCTAGTAGTCGACCTTTACCAGATACAGCCCATCCGGCGGCGCCACGATGCCGCAGGCGCTGCGGTCCTTCGCGGCAAGCGCCGCAGCCAGATCGTCCGGCGTCCAGCGGCCGTTGCCGACCCAGACCAGTGAGCCAACCATCGAGCGCACCTGGCTGTGCAGGAACGAGCGTGCGGAGGTGGTGATGGTGATCGCCTCACCGTTCTGCACCACATCGAGCTGATCGAGCGTGCGGATCGGCGACTTGGCCTGGCATTCGGTATCGCGAAAGGTCGTGAAGTCGTGTCGACCGAGCAAACGCTTCGCAGCCTCGCTCATGGCAGCGACATCGAGCGGGCGCGGCACGCGCCAGACCCGGCCGGCATCGACGGCGAGGTTCGCGCGACGATTGGTGATGCGATAGACATAGTGGCGTTTGATGGCCGAGAACCGCGCCTCGAAATCATCCGGCACGATATCCGCCGACAGCACGCCGACCGGATGCGGCCGCAGATGGGCATTCATGCCATCGCGAAAGCGACCCGGCACCAGCACTTTCGGCACGTCGCAATGGGCGACCTGGCCGAGCGCATGGACGCCGGCATCGGTGCGACCGGCGCCATGGACGCGGATCGGCTCGCCGCAAATGGCCTCGGCGGCACGCTCCAGCGCGCCCTGTACGGTCAGCGTCGCGTTGGCCTGCACCTGCCATCCGGAAAATGGCGCGCCGTCATATTCGATGATCATCTTGTAGCGCGGCATCAGCCCACCCGCAGAGGCGGCTTCAGCGGCGTGCCACGCAGAAATTCACTGGCCTTCATCGGCTGCTTGCCGGCGCGCTGCAGGTCGATGATCCGGATCGCGCCCTCGCCGCAGGCGACGGTGAGCTGATCGTCGATGATCTCGCCGGGCGCGCCCGCGCCCTTTGCGAGCTCGCAGCGCAGAACCTTCACGCGCACCGCCTCGCCCTCGATCGGCACTTCGCACCACGCGCCGGGAAACGGCGACAGGCCATGACAATGCCGAAGCACGTCGCGCGCCGGCTTCGACCAGTCGATCTTGGCCTCGGTCTTGTCGATCTTGGCCGCGTAGGTGACGCCGTCTGCGCTCTGCGGGGTCAGGCTCAGCCGTCCCCTTTCCAGCGCACCCATGGCCCGCACCATCAAGTCGGCACCAAGCGGCGCCTGCGCATCGTGCAGGTCCAGCGCCGTCATCGCATCGGTGATCGCCAGGCGCTCGGCCATGGCGACATCGCCGGTGTCGAGGCCGATATCCATCTTCATCACCATGACGCCGCTCTCGGCGTCGCCCTCCATGATGGCACGATTGATCGGCGCCGCGCCGCGCCAGCGCGGCAGTAGCGAGCCGTGCAGGTTGAAGCAACCTAAGGGCGGCACATCGAGAATGTTCTGCGGCAGGATCATGCCGTAGGCGACGACGACCGCAGCCTCGGCCTCATGCGACCGGAACTCGGCTTCGGCTTCCGGCGTCCGCAGCGTCTTCGGCGTGAACACGGGAATGCCGAGCCGTTCCGCCTCGCGCGCCACGGGCGTCGGCTGCAGCTTCATGCCACGGCCCGCGGGCTTTGCTTCGCGGGTATAGACCGCCACGATCTCATGGCCATGGGCCACGAGTTCGAGCAGCGTCGGCACCGCGAAATCCGGCGTGCCCATGAAGATCAAACGAAGCGACATAGGTCGGAGCCGATCTGTTGCAGCGTCGAGCGGAGAAACCTACTCCGCGCGCTTGGCGAGCTTGGTGAACTTCTTCAGCACGCGGTCGCGCTTCAGCTTGGACAGGTAATCGACGAACAGCACGCCATTGAGATGGTCGATCTCGTGCTGAATGCAGGTCGCGAACAGGCCTGAGGCCTCTTCCTCGATGGTCTTGCCGTCGAGGTCCATATAACGGATCCGCACTGTCGCCGGGCGTTCCACTTCCTCGTAATATTCGGGAATCGACAGGCAGCCTTCCTCATAGACCGAGAGCTCTTCCGAGGCCGAGATGACCTCCGGATTGATAAAGACACGCGGCTTCTTGCCGTCCTCCTCATCGTCCTTCTTGGCGATGTCCATGGTGATCAGCCGCAGCGGAACCGCGATCTGGATCGCCGCCAGCCCGATCCCGGGTGCGTCATACATCGTCTCGAACATGTCGTCGGCGAGCTTGCGCACCTCTGACGTCACCTTCTCGACTGGTTTGGAGATCAGCCGCAACTGTTTGTCGGGCAGGATAATGATTTCACGAATGGCCATGGCGGCGATTTAATCTGCGCGCCGGTCCGGGTCAATCCGCTGGAAAAGCTGGACTTTGAAGGACGTTAACTCCCCGCCAACCATGAAAATTGAGGCGCGGTTAACCATGCCGGTTAAGGTCCGCTTAACCACATTTCTTAGGCTTGGGTTAACCAGGAAAATTCATCTTTCATTAACCACAAACGTTCCCTCTTCGTTCGCGCGGTCGACCGAATCGGCTACAAGGATGGGATGAACGAGATTCTTTTCATGATCGGCGACATGCCGGTCACCGCCGGCGTGGCATTGATGGGCTTCAGTGCTCTGGCGCTGGGTTTGCTGCTCACCATCGCCATCATCATCGCTCGCTCCGGTAGCCGCGGCGCCGCCATGGCCATGGCCCAGGCGATCCGCGCCGACGAACTGGAAGAACGCCTCAGCGAAGTGCTGAAGGCGCAGAACGAGGCCACCGGCCGCGTCGACGCCATGGGCCAGGCCTTGGCAGGCCGTCAGGCCGACATGGCGCGCGCGGTGTCCGAGCGACTGGACTCCGTGACCCATCGCGTCGGCCAGTCCATGGAACAGACCACGCGCAACACGATGGAAAGCCTGAGCGCGCTGCATGAGCGCCTGGGCATCATCGACAACGCCCACAAGAACCTCACCGACCTTACCTCGCAGGTGACGACGCTCCGCGACGTGCTCGCCAACAAGCAGTCACGCGGCGCCTTCGGTCAGGCGCGGATGGAAAGTATCGTGAAGGACGGCATGCCGAGCGGCGCCTATGCGTTCCAGCACACGCTGTCGTCGGGTAAGAGGCCGGATTGCGTGATCTTCCTGCCGGACCAGCGCCCGCTGTGCATCGACGCAAAATTCCCTTTGGAAGCCGTCACGGCGCTGCATGACGCGCGCAGCGATGACGAGAAGAAATACGCAGCGCAGCGCTTGCGCGCGGACGTGATGAAACATGTCACCGACATCGCCGAGAAGTATCTGGTGGCCGGCGAGACGCAGGACACCGCGCTGATGTTCGTGCCATCGGAGTCCGTCTATGCGGAAATCCATGACGGCTTCGACGACATCATCCAAAAGGCCTATCGCGCCCGCGTCGTGCTGGTTTCCCCCTCGCTGCTGATGCTGGCTATCCAGGTGATGCAGCAAATCCTGAAGGACGCGCGGATGCGCGACGCCGCCGACCAGATCCGCACCGAGGTACTGAATCTGGGCGACGACCTCACCCGGTTGCGCGATCGCGTGATGAAGCTGCAGACGCATTTCGGGCAGGCCAATGAGGACGTCCGCCAGATCCTGATCTCCGCCGATAAGATCGAGAAGCGCGCCGGCCGCATCGAGGAACTGGATTTCAGCAAGAGCGAGCCGGCGGCCGAGGTAGCCCCGGTCATCGCGAAGACCGCCGCCCCCGACATGTTCGCGCCGCTGCCGCGCAAGATTCAGGCAGGGGAATAGGCCACAGGCCGCTTCCTCCCGAATCTGCTAACCCTTCCCCATGACCAACGCGCCTGACTCGTCCGAAGCCGCCCACGCCCTGAAGCCCCGCGCCACCTGGCGCGAGAGCATGGCGGTTTACCTGCAGCCGCGAGTCCTGATCGTGCTGCTGCTTGGCCTGTCGTCGGGCCTGCCGCTCGCGCTGTCCGGCTCGACCCTGCTGGTGTGGATGCGCGAATCCGGCGTCGATCTCGGTACCATCGGGTTGTTCGCCCTCGTCGGCACGCCCTACACGCTGAAATTCCTTTGGGCGCCGCTGGTCGATGCGCTGCATGTGCCGTTCTTCACGCGGCAATTCGGCCGCCGCCGTGGCTGGCTGGTGTTCTCGCAACTGTTGCTTATCGGCGCGATCCTGCTCCTTGCACTGACCGACCCCGCCCGCTCGCCACTGTTCGTCGCCCTTGGTGCGCTGCTGGTCGCTGCGATGTCATCGACGCAGGACATTGTCGTCGATGCGTTTCGTGTGGAGAGCCTGCCGGAGAGCGAACAGGCGGCCGGCATGGCGTCCTATGTCGCGGCCTATCGCATCGGCATGCTGATCTCCACCGCCGGCGTGCTGTTTCTGGTCAGCGCCTTCGAGAGCACCGGCATCGCGCGCTCCACCGCATGGATGTGGGGCTATGTGGCGATGGCTGCGATGGTGCTGATCGGCACGGTCACAGCGCTTGCGGCCACCGAGCCCGAGCAATCCGCGCAGGCCGAAGCCGCCACGCGCGGCGACAGCGCCTTCACGCGCGTGCTGCAGGCTGCAATCGGCGCGTTCTCCGAGTTTCTGGCCCGCAAGGACGCCTGGGCCGCGCTGGCGTTCGTGGTGCTGTTCAAATTCACCGACGCATTTTCCGGCACCATGACGGCGCCGTTCGTGATCGATCTCGGCTTCACCCGCAACGACTACGCCGCCATCGTCAAAGGCGTCGGCCTTGCCGCCACGCTGATCGGCGGCTTCGCTGGAGGTTTTGTCGCGCGGCGCTATTCACTGGCGGCGAGCCTGTGGATCGGCGCTGTGTTGCAGGCGCTGTCCAATCTCGCCTTCTCATGGCTCGCCATCGTCGGCGTCAATCAATGGGCGCTGGCACTGGCCATCTCGGTCGAGAACTTCACAAGTGCCATCGGCACGGTGATCTTCGTCGCCTACCTTTCGGCGCTGTGCAAAAACCCGCTGCACACAGCCACGCAATATGCGCTGCTCACGGCGCTCGCCGCGGTCGGGCGCACCTATCTCTCGGCAGGCGCAGGTTACGTTGCGCAGGCGACGGGATGGCCGATGTTCTTCGTCATCAGCGTGGTGGTCGCGGTACCGAGCCTGATCCTGCTGATCTGGCTGCAGCGCCGCGCGCATTTCGAGATGCTGGGGCCGGTGCGGGTTTAACCGAAGCGAACTCAGTTCGGCTTCGTCACCACGCTCCATTTCGTCACGAGCGCTTCACTCATCTGCCCGGCCTGCTCGGCGCAGGTGACTTCAGCAACCTTGAGCGCCACTTCCTTGCCGACAAGTTTCTTCAGCTGCGTGGCCTGCGCGTCATTGGCCACGACGATCTCGAACGTCTCAGGTCCGGTCTCAAGATTGCACAGCCCTGCAGGCGCCGGCAGCCGACGCGGCTCGCTGACCACTTGATACACATTGGTGCGCTTGCCCTTGGCATCGCGGCTGCGCATGGCGTTGAGCTGCCCGGTCAGCACATCGCCGATCTTCATAGTCTTCGGTGCCACCGGTGCGGCTGGCGGAGCCGGCGTTTCGGTCGCGCCTCTGGCAGCCGTAGCAAACAGGCCGGCCGCACAAATCGCAGCGGCCCAGGTCGGCAAAGCCTTCAAGTCATATCGTGTCATCAATGCTCTTCCAGTCTTAAAACAGCGTCCGCTGTCGCATTGCTGCCGACAGCGTGCCTTCGTCGAGATAATCGAGTTCACCACCAACCGGCACGCCATGCGCCAGCCGCGTCACCTTCACATTGGCTTCCTGCAGGAGGTCGGTGATGTAATGTGCCGTGGTCTGCCCATCAACCGTCGCATTCAGCGCCAGGATGATTTCGCTCACCTCTGAATCATGCGCACGTGACACCAGCGCGTCGATGGTCAGATCCTGCGGGCCGACGCCGTCGAGCGGCGACAGCGTTGCACCCAATACATGATATTTGCCCGTCGTCGCATGGGCGCGTTCGAGCGCCCACAAGTCCGCGACATCGGCGACCACCACGATGGTTGAGGGATCACGGCGCGGGTCCGTGCAGATGGTGCAGGGATTCTGCGTGTCGATATTGCTGCAGACCTTGCAGACCTGAATACGGTCGATCGCGACCTGCAAGGCACCGGCCAGCGGCGTCATCAGCGCCTCGCGCTTCTTGATCAGATGCAACGCAGCACGCCGGGCCGAGCGCGGGCCAAGCCCGGGCAGCCGCGCCAGCAGTTGAATCAGGCGCTCGATTTCCGGGCCAGCCGTGGATGCCATCTCAGGTGAGGCCCATCCCCGGTGGCAGACCGAGGCCGCCGGTCAGCGCCTGCATCTTCTCCTGCATCGCGGCTTCCGCCTTCCGGCGCGCATCGCCCAATGCAGTCACCAGTAGGTCTTCCAGAATCTCGACTTCATCGGCTTTGACCAGCGACGGGTCGATCTTCACGGCCTTCACCTCGGTCTTCGCGGTCATGCGGACCGACACGAGACCACCGCCGGAAATGCCTTCGACCTCGACATGGTCGAGCTCGTCCTGCATCGCCTTCATCTTCGATTGCAGCTGCGCTGCCTGTTTCATCATGCCGAGAAAATCAGCCATGAGTTTTCCTTCGCAGTTCGATTAATCGTCGTCGTTGAGACCGTCGGTCGCGTCATCGCTGATCAGGTCGCTATCGCTGCCGTTGAAGTCCGGCGGCTCAGGGGCGATGACACGAACCTCGACCTTCGCACGCGGAAACCGCGCCAGCACTTCCTTGACCCGCGGATCGGCTTCCGCCGCGCGCTGGCGTTCGTTTTTCTGCTCGAGCTGCTGATCGCGCAGCGTCGGCTGTCCCTGCTCGTTGGACACGATCACGGCCCAACGCCGGCCGGTCCACTGTTCGAGCTTCCGCGACAGATCGTTGATCAGCGTGCGCGACGCGGTGCGCTCCATCGCCAGCTCAAGCCGCCCGTCTTCGATCTTGATCAGGCGCACATCGGCTTCGAGCGCCCCGCGCACCATCAGGTCGCGTTTCTCGCCGGCCAGTGCGACAAGTTCAGGGAAGGTGGAAATCTTCAGCACCGCTGCGGGCGGTACATCTGCCATGCCGACTTGCGGCCGCGGCGATGGTTCCGCGCCGCCGCGCTGCATGGTCGGACCACGCGACGCACTCGCTGACATCGTCGGCATGGCGGACGGCATCTGCGCTGACGGCAAAGATGCCGACGGAGCGGACGATGGCGCGACACGGCCTCCACCATTCGTTGGGATCATCGGCGACGTCCCGCCATTCTGGTCGAGCATCCGGATCGCTTCATCCGGCGTCGGCAGATCGGCAACGTAAGCGATGCGCACCAGCACCATCTCTGCGGCGGCGGCGGGACGCGTCGCGCCCTGCACCTCGGTGATGCCCTTGAGCAGCATCTGCCACATCCGCGACAGCACCCGCATCGACAGCTTCGAGGCGAAATCGCGCGCGCGCAGACGTTCGGTCTCTCCAAACGCGACATTGTCGGCGGTTGCCGGCACGATCTTCACGCGGGTAACGAAATTGACGAATTCGGCAAGATCGCTCAGCACCACAATCGGATCAGCGCCGACGTCGTATTGTTCGCGAAATTCCTTAAATGCACTGGCGATGTCACCGCGCGCCAGCGAATCGAACAAGTCGATCACGCGGGTGCGGTCAGCAAGGCCGAGCATCTGCCGGACGGCATCGGCGCGCACGGTGCCCGCGGCATGCGCAATGGCCTGATCGAACAGCGACAGCGAATCGCGCACTGAGCCTTCGGCGGCGCGGGCGATGATGCCCAGCGCTTCCGGCTCGACCTCGACATTCTCTTTGCCCGCGATGTTCGACAGATGCGACATCAGCACGTCGGCATCGACGCGGCGCAGGTCGAAGCGCTGACAGCGCGACAGCACCGTCACCGGCACCTTGCGGATTTCGGTGGTGGCGAACACGAACTTGGCGTGTTCCGGCGGCTCTTCCAGCGTCTTCAGGAACGCGTTGAAGGCGGCGGTCGACAGCATGTGGACTTCGTCGATGATGTAGACCTTGTAGCGCGCGCTGGAGGGCGCATAGCGCACGCTGTCGTTGATCTGGCGGACATCGTCGACGCCGGTGTGGCTCGCGGCGTCCATTTCGAGAATGTCGATATGCCGGCTTTCCATGATCGCCTGGCAGTGAATGCCCGGCGTTGGCATGTGGATGGTCGGCCCTTTGACCGAGCCATCGGCCATTTCATAATTTAGCGCGCGCGCCAGAATACGCGCCGTCGTTGTCTTGCCGACACCGCGGACACCGGTAAGGATCCAGGCCTGCGGAATGCGGCCGGTCTCGAACGCGTTGGAAACGGTGCGGACCAGCGCGTCCTGGCCGATCAGATCGTCGAAACTGCCGGGGCGGTATTTACGCGCGAGCACGCGATAGGGCGTGGCGGCAGCAGGCGCCGGGGCAACGCCCATATCGAAACCGCTCTGGTGATCATCAGGAGGGGACGTGCCAGCGTCGGTCATCGAGGAATCCGCAATGTGTTGTCTCGTAAAGCCGGCTTGCGGAACATCTGGCGCATCATAGGCGGAACGGGACACAGGTTCCGGCCTTCGATGCTGCCTCACTCATCGAACAAGGCGCCCACCGAGCTAACGACCCATGTGCAGGACGCTGAATTTGCTCGATAAAACAAGTAGGAGACTGACGAGCGACCCGATCCGGATCTCGTTAGGGCTGCTTCCTTCCGGACCTGACCCGATTGGCGAGTGGCTCGTCCACCGCCAATCTCCCGGTGCTTATTTGGGGCCAAAATGGTCGGAAAGCAAGCGCGGCGCGTGTCGCAAGTCCGCCGCAAGTTTTGCGCAGGAAAGTCGCAAGAAAACGTGGTCCAGACGCGCAAAACCGGCCATGACGGGAGTTGTCTGCGCAGCCGCTTCCTGCGACGCTGTACGCCTTAATCGAGAGTCAGAATGGCCGCTCCCTCCTCCTGGTCGCTGCACGAGCAGCTGCAACAAGACACCATCGACATCGGCGACCTCCCCCTCAGCCGCGTGCTGGTGGTGAAGGACGCGCACTACCCCTGGCTGATGCTGGTGCCGCGCCGCGCCGACACGACCGAGATCATCGATCTCGACGAGGTCGCCCAGGGCCAGTTGATGACCGAGATCAACCGCGTCGGCCGCGCACTCAAAGAAATCACCAAATGCGACAAGCTCAATGTCGCGGCGCTCGGCAACATGGTGCCGCAGCTGCACGTCCATATCATCGCGCGCCGCAAGACCGATGCCGCCTGGCCGCGGCCGATCTGGGGCGTGATGCCACCACTCGCCCATGACGCGGCAGAAGTGCAGCGCTTCATCTCAGAACTCCGCCGCAAGATCTGGCTCGGTTGACCATCATGACAAGCACCATGTTTCCGCTCGGCCATCCGGCCTTCGTCTCCAACACGCTCGATCGCGCCGCCCACCTGCGCTTCAGCGACGAGAAACTGTTCGCGCTGGAGGGCAAAAGCTCCTCGCGCGCTTATGTGATCTACCGCGACTCGCTGGTCATGAAGAAGGATGGCGATGCCCAGCGCGCGCTGCTGACCATCGACGAGGCGCTGAAATTCGGCGCCAATCCCGGCACCGTCTTTCTCGGCTTGCGTGATGGCGATGCCGTATTCGGCATGGGCATCGGCGCACCCGCAGTGGAAAAGCTGCTGACCCGCGACGATGTCGTCGTCAGCGAACTCCGCGGCATGGCCATGCAGGGTATGGTGCCGCCGGAGCAGCTTTCGGCGGTTGCACAGGCCAAGTCGCTCGTCTCCTGGCATCAGCGCCATGGGTTTTGCGCCAATTGCGGCACCAAGTCGTCGATGGCCGAAGGCGGCTGGAAGCGCGTTTGCCCGAGCTGCAAGACCGAGCATTTCCCGCGTACCGATCCTGTCGTCATCATGCTGGTGGAGAAGGGCGACAAGTGCCTGCTCGGCCGCCAGAAGCAGTTCGCTCCGGGCATGTATTCGTGCCTTGCCGGTTTCGTCGAAGCGGCCGAGACCATCGAGGACGCGGTGAAGCGCGAGATCTTCGAGGAATCCGGCATCCGCTGTACCGACGTCACCTATTACATGACGCAGCCCTGGCCCTACCCGTCATCCCTGATGATCGGCTGTTCGGCGCGCGCCATCAGCGACGAGATTACCGTCGACAAGATGGAACTTGAGGACGCCCGGTGGTTTGACCGTGACGAGGCGATGCTGATGTGGAAACGCGAACACCCGGACGGGCTCGCGGGGCCGCACCCATTCGCCATCGCGCATCATCTGCTCGGTCGCTGGCTGCATCCCGACCAAGCCTGACCACACGGGGAATCCTTCATGAGTGCCAAGCCTGTCCACGTCTTGTGTATCGGCCTGCCGGTTCGCGACCTGACCTTTGCCGTCGAAGCCGTCCCGGGGCGTGGCCAGAAATTCCCCTCCCAACGTTTCGCCCAGATCATCGGCGGCAATGCGCTCAACGCCGCCATCGGCGTCAGCCGGCTAGGCGGTCGGGCGTCGATGACCGGGCCGATGGGCGACAAGAACGAGACCGCCGACCAGTTTCTGTTCGACGATCTTGCCAAGGAAGGCATCGACTCCGCGCATCTGGTGCATATGCCGGGCCTGGTGACGCCGATCTCGGCCGTCATGATCGACCCGTCGGGCGAGCGCACCATCGTCACCTTCCGCGATCCCGAACTCTGGAAAGTGAAGCTGCCCGACCACGACCTGCTCTTGAAGGACTGCAACGCCATTCTGGTCGAGAGCCGCTGCGCCGGCTTTGCCACCGAGTTGTGCATCGAGGCACGCCATCGCGGCATTCCCGTCGTCGTCGACATCGACAGCACGCTGTCGCAGCGCGAGGGCCTGCTGACCGCCTCCTCGCACCTGATCTTTTCGGACGATGCGCTGCAATCGACCGCCGGCATCACCGACAATCTCAAGGCACTGCAGAAGATGGCGACGCTGACCTCGTCTTTCCTCGCCGTCACCCGCGGCCCGCGCGGTACCCTGTGGCTCGACGAGCACGGACATCCCAAGGAAACCCCGGCCTTCCCCGTTCACACCGTGGACACCCTCGGCGCCGGCGACATTTTCCATGGCGCCTTCGCGCTGGAATTCGCGGGCGGCAAGTCGGTACCGGAGGCGCTGCGCTTCGCCTCCGCCGCCGCGGCCCTGAAATGCACCCGCTATGGCGGTGCTTTCGCCTGCCCGCAACGTGCTGAAGTCGAACAGCTTTTGAGGGAATCCCGGGTCGGCGCCCTTAGCTGAGGCGGTACAGGGCTTGCCTTGGAAGAATGTTCTATATATGAGGTTACTCGACCCCATAATTAGAACAAAGTTCTTCCCATGACCGATGTCGCCGACCAGCCCCTTGAATCCACCCGCCGCCTCGATGCGATCGATCGCAAGATCCTGACCGTCCTGCAGGAAGACGCCTCGCTGTCGGTGGCCGAGATCGGCGACCGCGTCGGGCTTTCGTCGACACCGTGCTGGAAGCGCATCCAGCGCCTCGAGGCCGATGGCGTGATCCTCCGCCGGGTTGCCCTGGTCGATCAAAACAAGATCGGCCTGGGTATCTCGGTGTTTGTCTCGGTGGAGAGCGGCGACCATTCCGACGCCTGGCTGAAGAAATTCGCCGATGCCGTCAGCGCCATGCCCGAAGTCATGGAATTCTACCGGATGGCCGGCGACGTCGACTACATGCTGCGCGTGGTCGTGGCCGACATGCAGAGCTACGACATCTTCTACAAGAAGCTGATCAGTGCCGTGGCCTTGAAGAACGTCACCTCCCGCTTCGCCATGGAGAAGATCAAGTCGGTCACGGCACTGCCGGTGCCACCGATGCCGGCTGCTTGAGAAATACCGCGCTGTCGTCGCCCTATCGGACCGGGCGACGACGCCGAAACAGATCAATCATATACTCCGATTGAATCAACAATAATGATCAATTAGATTTATTGATCAAACGGCATGAGGATGTGGCCAAACCGGAGTTTGGCCCATGACCGTTCTTGCCCAAGATGCCAACCGCAC
This sequence comes from Tardiphaga sp. 20_F10_N6_6, assembly GCF_052076045.1. Lineage (NCBI taxonomy): Bacteria > Pseudomonadati > Pseudomonadota > Alphaproteobacteria > Hyphomicrobiales > Nitrobacteraceae > Tardiphaga > Tardiphaga sp. 20_F10_N6_6. The sequence continues at coordinate 4,877,856 of NZ_CP197239.1, read as the reverse complement.
TGCTCGCAACCTCCCGCTTCTCCCCGGATTGGCGCTCACGGCCGCAATCGCTGGCGTCGCATTCGCTTTGCGTGAAACCTCCTATGTCGGCGTCGCCAGTCCGATGATCCTGGCCATCGGCATCGGTATCGCGATCCAGAACACATCCGGCACGCCGGCTGCGGCCAAAGCCGGCATCAGTTTCTCCATGCGCAGCATCCTGCGCTTCGCCATCATCCTGCTCGGCCTGCAGCTCACCGCGGCGCAGTTGCTGGAAGTTGGCGGCATCGGCTTTGCGGTGATCGCGGCGACGCTCGTTGCAACCTTCATCTTCACCACATGGCTTGGCCGCGCGATGGGTATCGACCGCAGACTGGTCGAACTGATCGCCGCCGGCACATCAATTTGCGGCGCGTCCGCCGTGATCGCAACCAACACCGTGACCCGCGCGCCCGATGAAGATGTCGCCTACGCGGTCGCCTGCGTCACCATCTTTGGCTCGATCGCCATGTTCGTCTATCCGCTACTCGGTAGCGTGCTGCAGCTCGACCCACATCATTTCGGGCTCTGGGCTGGCGCATCGATCCACGAGATCGCGCAGGTGGTCGCGGCCACCTTCCAGCAGAGCCGCGACGCCGGCGAATTCGGCACCGTCGCGAAACTCGCGCGCGTGATGATGCTGGCACCGGTGGTGATCACACTTGGCCTGCTGGCGACACGGCGCGCACGCGCCATCGGCGCGGAATTCGGCAGCGCCAAGGTGCCGATGCCGTGGTTCGCCTTCGGCTTCGTGGCGATGGTGATCCTGAATAGCCTCGTTGACGTGCCGCATGCAGCTATGAGCCTGATCATTCCGATCACGACCTTCCTGCTGACCATGGCGCTCGCCGCAATGGGGCTGGAAACCAATATCCAGAAGCTGCGCGCCAAGGGCCTGCGCCCGCTGCTGCTGGGTGCTGCAGCCTTCCTGTTCATTGCCGGCTTCAGCCTTGTACTGGTGAAACTGACGACCTGACGGAGATGCCATGACGCTCGAACAGCTCCGGATATTCGTCGCCGTCGCCGAACACGAGCACATGACGCGGGCTGCCGAGAGTCTGCATCTCACCCAATCTGCCACCAGCGCCGCCATTGCGGCGCTGGAAACGCGCTATGCGACGCAGCTGTTTCACCGCGTCGGCCGCCGCATCGAATTGACCGAGATTGGCCGCGCCTTTCTGATCGAAGCCCGGGCCGTGCTGGCACGCGCTGCCGCCGCGACGACCGTCCTCACCGATATGGCCGGCATGACGCGCGGCTCCCTTGCGCTGGCCGCGAGCCAGACCGTCGGCAACTATTTTCTACCACCCATCATGGCGCGCTATCGCCAGCATTTCCCTGGCATCGACCTCAGCCTCCGCATCGGAAATACCGAACAGGTGGCCGACTGGGTGCGCGATGGCGAAGTCGATCTCGGCATCGTCGAAGGCGCGGTTGACGACCCGGCGCTCGCGACCCAGCCCGTGGGCGACGACGAACTCGTGCTGGTGGTCGGTCAATCGCATCCATGGGCGCGACAACGCACCATCGCGCCAGCTCAGTTCGCCGAGACGCAATGGGTGCTGCGTGAAGCCGGCTCCGGCACGCGCGCCATCGCGCAATCGGTGCTGGACCAATCAGGCATCGCGCCTGACCACATTCGCGTTGCCATGGAGCTGCCATCGAACGAAGCCGTCTGCGCGGCCGTCGTGGCTGGCGCTGGTGCGAGCATCATCTCACGCCTGGTTGCCGCCGCCTTGATCGGCAGCGGCGATCTCATCGCCATCAAGGCCTCGCTGCCGACACGGCGCTTCATCCAGCTGCGCCACAAGGAGCGCTATGTGACGCAAGCGGCAAGGGAGATGTCGGAGATGATTGCGGCGGATCAGGCAGCCCGACTGTAGCTCTGCACGATCTTCCACTAACTGTTATCGCCCGGCTTGACCCGGCGATAACAGCAGAAATTAGATCGTCTGGTTATACGCGCCGACTTCCGGATGCGTCCGCAGCACCACATTCATGGCTTCGAACATGTCGTGCATCCGCGCTTCGGAGACCGGGCTTTCGACCACGACCACCAGCTCCGGCTTATTTGATGACGCCCGCACAAGACCCCAGCTGCCGTCCTCGCAGGTGACGCGCACGCCGTTGACCGTGACGAGATCGCGGATCGATTGTCCTGCGACTTTGTCGCCCTTCTTCTGCGCATCCTCGAAATGCTTCACCACCGCAGCGACGACGCCATATTTGGTCTCGTCGGCACAATGCGGCGACATGGTCGGCGACGACCAGGTCTTCGGCAGCGCGTCCTTGAGATCGGCCATGGTCTTGCCCGGCGCGCGGTCCATCATTTCGCAGATCGCAATCGCCGAGACGAGGCCGTCGTCATAGCCACGGCCCACCGGCGCATTGAAGAAGAAGTGACCGGATTTCTCGAAGCCAGCGAGCGCCTTCAGCTCATTGGTGCGGCGCTTCATATAGGAATGGCCGGTCTTCCAATAGGTCGTCTTGGCATTCTGCTTCTGCAGCACCGGATCCGTCACGAACAGTCCGGTCGATTTCACGTCGACCACGAAGGTCGCATCCTTGTGAACCGCGGACATATCGCGCGCGAGCATCACGCCGACCTTGTCGGCGAAGATTTCCTCACCGGTGTTGTCGACGACGCCGCAGCGATCGCCGTCACCGTCAAAACCGAGACCGACATCGGCCTTGTGTTCGAGCACCGCATCACGGATCGCATGCAGCATCTCCATGTCTTCCGGATTCGGATTGTATTTCGGGAAGGTGTGATCGAGCTCGGTATCGAGCGGGATCACCTCGCAGCCGATCGCTTCCATCACTTGTGGTGCGAAAGCGCCGGCAGTGCCGTTCCCGCAAGCCACGACGACCTTCAGCTTGCGCTTCAGCTTCGGGCGATTGGTGAGATCGGCGATATAACGCGCCGGATAATTCTCATGGAATTGGTAGGAGCCGCCAGCCTTGTTCTTGAATTCGGCATTGAGCACGATTTCCTTCAGCCGGGTCATCTCGTCCGGACCGAAGGTCAGCGGCTTGCTGGCGCCCATCTTCACACCGGTCCAGCCATTGTCGTTATGCGAGGCCGTCACCATGGCGACACAGGGCACATCGAGATCGAACTGCGCGAAATAGGCCATCGGCGTTACCGCGAGGCCGATATCATGGACCTTGCAGCCGGCGGCCATCAGGCCCGTCATCAGCGCGTATTTGATCGAGGCGGAGTAGCCACGGAAATCGTGTCCGGTGACGATTTCCTGTTTCTGGCCGAGTTCTGCAATCAGCGCACCGAGCCCCATGCCCAGCGCCTGAATGCCCATCAGGTTGATTTCCTTGCCGAACAGCCAGCGCGCGTCATATTCGCGAAAACCCGTGGCCTTTACCATCGGCTCGGATTCGTAAGCGTAGGTATTCGGCACGAGCAAGGGCTTCGGCTTCGGAAACATCGCAGGACCTCGCATCAATTGGGATCAGTCTTGAATGCGCAGGCTTAGCCTTTGCGCACGCCCGTGGGAAGGCGCATGGGCATTCAAGGATGCGAGTTTGTTTAGAATTGGGCTGCGGCGTAAATGCAGTGGGGATATGAGGTACTACTGTTCGAGTACCATCCGGCCATTTGCATATTCGAAGCGTTTCAACTTCGAGAGAAACGACAGGCCGAGCAGATTCTCGGACAGTGCCTCATCGGGCAGCACCATCGCATCGACATCACGCACGGTCAGCTCACCGACCTGCACGACAGCGATTCGCGTGCGCGCAGCCTTCAGCGTTCCGTTCGCCGTTGTCACCGTGGCGTTATAATCGGCACGCGAGGGACGCAGGCCAAATCGTGCCGCCGACTTTTCATTCAATGCGATGACAGATGCGCCAGTATCGACCATGAAGCCGATGCGCTGGCCCTCGATGCTCCCCTCAGTCTGGAAGTGACCGCGCGCATCGCGCGCAATCGACAGGCTACGGACACCGGCCTTTGCATTGCCCTGTGTGGTGGCTGCAGGGGATGACGCCTTCGCCATGGCCGGCGTCGTCGCCGTCATCTTGTCGGCCATCTGCGCCATCACGGTGCCCAGACCGATCAGGATCGCCGCGAAGAACATGATACTACGCATACGCAACCTCACTGAACGCAATCAGGGGAACCGCGAGTTCATCACACGGGCTCACCACCGTCCGTTCAGGACGGTCTTACAGACTGCTATTTTCGCGAAAAGGATGAGCGAAGCGTTAATGAGCGGCACTTTGCCTGATGATCACGTCCCGCGCGGCTTCACGCGGCGCGTCGGCAGCGCATTGGCGGGATCTTCCGGCCAGGGATGTCGCGGATAGCGGCCGCGCAGGTCCGAGCGCACGTCGAGGTAGCTGCCCCGCCAGAAGCCCGGTAGATCGCGCGTCACCTGCACCGGCCGCTGCGCCGGCGACAGCAATTCCAGCACCAGCGGCACCTTGCCCTTGGCGACCGACGGATGGGTGTTGAGCCCGAACAATTCCTGCAGACGGACGGCAATGGTCGGCCCCTGCTCGGCTTCGTAATCGATCGCCAGTACCGTCCCCGTCGGCGCCTCGAAATGCGTCGGCGCTTCCTTATCGAGCCGCGCGCGCAGATCCCAAGGCAGCAGGCCCATCACGGCATCGGACAGATCGCCCGCCGAAAAATCCCTCAAGGAGATCTTGTCGAACAGCGCCGGCATCAGCCAGCTCTCGCGCGTCGTAGCGAGCGCGGTGTCGGACAGATCGGGCCATGCGTCGCCTTCCGACGCACGCAGGAACATCACGCGGCCGCGCCACTGCTGCAGCGCCTTCGACCAGGGCAAGCGGTCGATGCCCGCGGCAACCAGACCGTCGGCGAAGACACGCGCGGTGTCTTCAGACGGTTTCAGCGTGAACGGTGCTTCCGACAACGTGATCGCATGCAGCACACGCTTGCGGCGCCCGCGCAGCGACATCGACGCCCGATCGAAACTGACATCGTCGGTATTCTCGATCTGATCGGCGAAGCGCGTTTCGATATCGGCCTGCGCGATCGGCGCTGCCAGCAGGATACGGCCATTGGCCGCCGTGCCGGTGAGCTCCGCCACGGCGATATATGGCGCGCGCGCAAGCGCGGCGCTTTGTTCGATCGACGCCCCTCGACCATTGGCCAGCACGAAACTGCCATTACCGCGGTTCTTGGCCACACGGTCCGGGAAAGCGAAAGCAAGCATGGTGCCGGTGGAAAGCTCCTCGTTCTCTTGGGCAGAAGAGGATTTTTCAACCTGCGACGCCCAGCGCTCCGCGAGCTGCCGGGCGCTGCCAGCGCGCTGCGAGCGATCGCGGCGGAACTGATCGAGTCTGACATCGAGATCGACGCTGTCGCCACCAAGGCCACGTTCAGTAAGGACCGCAGCGATCTCGGCAGCCTCCTCGCCATAGCCGAAGCGCGCCGAATCCACGATCATGCGCGCCAGCCGCGGCGGGAGCGCCAGCGCGCGCAGCGCATGGCCTTCCTCGGTAATACGGCCATCACCATCGAGCGCGCCGAGCTCGCCGAGCAGGCCGCGCGCTTCCTTCAGCGCCGGCGCGGGCGGCGGATCGAGGAAGGTCAGTTGCGCGGGATCGCTGACGCCCCATTGCGCGAGATCGAGCACCAGCGTGGACAGATCCGCGCTGAGAATTTCCGGCTGTGTGTAGGCCGGCAATGAGGCGGTCTGCGGCTCGTCCCATAGCCGGTAGCAGATGCCGGGCTCGGTCCGGCCGGCGCGGCCGCGGCGCTGATCGACGGCGGCGCGCGAGGCACGCACGGTTTCCAGCCGCGTCAGTCCGATGTCCGGCTCATAGCGCGGCACGCGCGCGACGCCGGAATCCACCACGATGCGCACGCCTTCGATGGTCAGCGAGGTCTCGGCAATCGAGGTCGCCAGCACGACCTTGCGCCGCCCCTTGGGCGCGGGCTGGATGGCACGGTCCTGCACGCCGGCATCGAGTGCACCGAATAAAGGGACGATCTCGATGGATGCATCCTGTACGCGCTCGGCGAGAAAATTCTGCGTGCGGCGGATCTCTGCAGCGCCCGGCAGGAACGCCAACACCGAGCCGGGATCGGCACGCAAGGCGGTCGCGATGGCGTCGGCCATCTGCCGCTCGAGCTGGATATCTGGCTTGCGGCCAAGATAGCGTGTCTCCACCGGATAAGCGCGCCCCTCGCTGGCGATGACCGGTGCATCGCCAAGCAGCTTCGCGATGCGCACACCGTCGATGGTCGCCGACATCACCAGGATGCGTAGGTCCTCACGCAATCCGGTCTGCGCATCGCGCGCCAGCGCGAGTCCCATATCGGCATCCAGCGAGCGTTCGTGAAATTCGTCGAACAGCACCGCGCCGATATTCCTCAACTCGGGATCGTCGAGGATCTGCCGCGAGAAGATGCCTTCGGTGACTACTTCGATCCGGGTGTTGCGCGAGATCTTGGAGCCGAAGCGGACGCGATAGCCGACGGTCTCGCCGACGCGCTCGCCCAGCGTTTTCGCCATACGCTCGGCGCTGGCGCGGGCTGCGATGCGCCGCGGCTCCAGCATGATGATCTTTTTGCCCTTCAGCCACGGCGCATCGAGCAAAGCCAGCGGCACGCGCGTGGTCTTGCCGGCGCCCGGCGGCGCCACCAGCACCGCGGCGTTGCCGGCGTCCAGCGCGCCTGACAGCTCATCGAGCACAGCATCGATGGGCAGGGGTGTATCGAAGGTTCGGGTCAAATCAGGCTCTGTAATGGTCCCGGCTGTCATACGCGGCAGCGGAGCGGCGGACCATCCCACATTCCTTAACCTGCGTTAACCACCCCGCCAAACTCGCCCTGCCGCGACCATTTGCGGGGCATATTTGGGGTTTAGAGAAAGGCAATTGAAACCGATCTCGTCTCATGATCCCGCCAAAAGAAGCGCCGAACAGGGGATACCGATGACCACCAGCGGCACATTCGCCGTCGCCGATCGCGCGGCGCTGTCAGGGACAGAGCGAATCGACTGGGTCGATTACGCCAAGGGTATCTGCATCATCATGGTGGTGATGATGCACTCGGTGCTGGGTGTCGAACTGGCAGCCGGCCAGACCGGCTACATGCATCTGCTGGTGGCCTTCGCCAAGCCGTTCCGGATGCCGGACTTCTTCCTGATCTCCGGGCTATTTCTGGCTGTCGTCATCGACCGCGACTGGCGGACCTATCTCGACCGCAAGGTCGTCCACTTCCTGTATTTCTACGTACTCTGGGTGACCATCCAGTTCGGCTTCAAGGCGCCCGGCTTTGCTGCCGAACACGGCTGGGCCTATGTCGCCAATCTCTATCTGATCTCCTATATCGAGCCGTTCGGTACGCTGTGGTTTATCTATATGCTGCCGGCGTTCTTCATCGTCACCAAGCTGGCGCGGCGCGTGCCGCCGCTGCTGATCTGGGGCATCGCCGCCGCACTGGAGATGGCGCATATCAGCACCGGCTGGACGATGATCGACGAGTTCTGCTCGCGCTTCGTCTATTTCTATTCGGGCTACCTGTTCGCGACGCAGGTCTTCGCGCTGTCCGATCGCGCACGGGCCAAACCAGTGATGGCGCTGGTCGGCCTTGCGGCCTGGGCGCTGGTCAATGCCGCTCTCGTCTATGACGGCTGCAGCGAATGGCCAGTGATCTCGCTGATGCTCGGCTTTGCCGGCGCGGTCGCGATCATCGTGATGGGCACGCTGCTAGCGAAGATGCAGTGGCTCGGCTTCATCCGCTTCTTCGGCGAGCATTCCATCGTGATCTATCTCGCCTTCTTCCTGCCGATGGCGACATCCCGCGCGCTGTTGCTGAAATTCAGCCCGTTCGACATCGGCACGATCTCGCTGCTGGTGACACTCTGCGGCGTCATCGGCGCGCTGGTGATCTGGAGGCTCGCGCTGATGGTCCGTGCGAACTTCCTGTTCGAGCGCCCGGCCGCGTTCTGGATTGCGCCGAAAAAGAAAAGCGCGACGCTGCAGGCGGCGGAGTAGAACTTACACCGCCGTCGGCGACCTTCCGTCATCGAGCTTCACGCCGTCCTTCATGCCCTCAATCTTGGCGCGGAAACCTTCCGCGTCGCCGAAATCCGCAAATCCGACATAATGCGGATGCGGGCCGAGCACGCGGCGCGCATGCTTGATCGGGCACCAATAGACTTCGGTGCGGGCGGCAACTTCGCGCACGAAGGCGGCCACGCCGTTACAGTATGAGCAATAGGCGCAGTTCACCTTTTCGATGATGTTGAGGTAAGCGAGGTGATGCCGGTCGAACACCAGATAGTCGCGCCGCCGCACCTTGGGGATACCGTAGATCGGAAAGCAGATCGCCTGATAGGCCATGACCCAGAGATCGATCAGTACGAAGGGGATGATCAGCGAATAGATCACCGGAGCGGACAACACGATCAGCGGATTGGCGCTGAAGAGGTATTTCGACGCGCCCACCTTGATGGCGCGCTGCAGCTTCTCGATATCCTGCTCGAACACGATCTTGCGCCGCTCGAAACGGAAGCGCAGCTCTTCCCGCCGGCGGGTCAGCTCGGCCTCGATCTCGGCCTCCACGCCCTTCATCTTGTCCATCAGTTCGGCGAGCTCGGGCATGAATGGTCCTTCGATTGGCAATAACCGGCGCAAGGGCACATGGAACAGGGCGCGGCGCAAGCCGGGCGGCATCACAAAAACCGGCGGGATGACTGGCTGACAGACTGTCATTTCCGGCGAAAATCCTTAAGTTGCGGCCATGCCGAAAACCTCAGAAACAACCGCCGCCAAGCCCGCCACCGTCAAGGCCCTCGCGAAGGGTGACCATGTCTTTCTGGTCGACGGCTCGTCCTATATTTTCCGCGCCTATCACGCACTGCCGCCGCTGAACCGCAAATCCGACGGGCTGCAGGTCAATGCGGTGCTGGGCTTCTGCAACATGCTGTGGAAGCTGATCCGCGACATGCCGCCGGACAACCGGCCGACGCATCTGGCGATCATCTTCGACAAGTCGGAAGTGACCTTCCGCAACAAGTTGTATCCCGAATACAAGGCGCACCGGCCGCCGGCGCCGGACGACCTGATCCCGCAATTCGCGCTGATCCGCGACGCCGTCCGCGCCTTCGACCTGCCGAGCATCGAACAATCAGGCTTCGAGGCCGACGATCTGATTGCGACCTATGTCCGCGAAGCCGGTGAACGCGGCGCGACCGCCACCATCGTGTCGTCGGACAAGGATCTGATGCAGCTCGTGACCGAGCAAGTCACCATGTACGACACCATGAAGGATCGTCGCCTCGGCATTGCCGAGGTGATTGAGAAATTCGGTGTGCCGCCGAACAAGGTCGTCGAAGTGCAGGCGCTGGCCGGCGACAGCGTCGACAACGTGCCGGGTGTCCCCGGCATCGGCATCAAGACCGCTGCGCAACTGATCACCGAATATGGCGATCTTGAAACGCTGCTGAACCGCGCTGGCGAGATCAAGCAGCCGAAGCGCCGTGAGTCGCTGATCGAGCACGCCGAGAAGGCGCGCATCTCGCGGCAGCTCGTGCTGCTCGACGACAAGGTGGCGCTCGACGTGCCGCTCGATGACCTCGCGGTGCATGAGCCCGACGCACGCAAGCTGATCGCGTTCCTGAAGGCGATGGAATTCTCGACACTGACCCGACGCGTTGCCGAATATGCCGAGATCGATCCGGCGGATGTGGATGCCGACAGCGCAACGAAGAGCAGCTCCGCGCCCTCCGCTCATAGAGCAGGCGGCGATCTGTTCGGGAACACCGAATCTACATCCACTGCGAAAAGCAAAACAGGCGCAACCGGCCCAGTGAGCGGTAGCGCCCATGCGACCGGTCCCGGCAGCAAGGACGTGCTCACCCCGATCTCGCTGGCCAAGGCCCGCGCCGAAGCCGCGCGCAAGATGCCGGTGAAGCGCGACAACTACCGGTCCGTGCGCACGCTCGCCGAGCTCAACACGTGGATCGCCAGGATTGTCGATACCGGTCACGTCGCGTTCGAATGCAAGGCGTCGTCGATCGATCCGATGCAGGCCGACATGGTCGGCATCGCGCTGTCGCTCGGTCCGAATGATGCCTGCTATGTGCCGCTGGCCCATCGCCAATCCGGCGATGGCGCAGGCCTGTTCGCCGCCGATCTCGAGCCCGACCAGATCAAGGCTGCCGATGCGCTTGAAGCGCTGAAACCGGTGCTGGAATCCGCGGGCCTGCTGAAGATCGGCTTCAACATCAAGTTTACCGCGGTGCTGCTCGCACAACACGGCATCACGCTGCGCAATCATGACGACGTGCAACTGATGTCCTATGCGCTCGACGCCGGGCGCAACGCCCATGGCCTCGATGCGCTCGCCGAGATCTGGCTCGGCCATGCCATGTTGACCTTTGGCGAACTGATCGGCTCCGGTAAGGGCAAGCTGACGTTCGAACAGGTCAAGATCGACCGCGCCACGGCCTATGCCGCCGAAGACGCCGACGTGCTGCTGCGGCTGTGGAATGTGCTGAAGCCGCGCCTTGCGGCCGAGCGCATGACCACCGTCTATGAGACGTTGGAGCGGCCGCTGATCTCCGTGCTCGCCCGCATGGAGCGCCGCGGCATCTCCATCGACCGTCAGGTGCTGTCGAAACTCTCGGCCGACTTCGCGCAGACCGCTGCGCGCATCGAAGCCGAAATCCGCGAGATTGCCGGCGAAGAGGTCAATATCGGCAGTCCCAAGCAATTAGGCGATATCCTGTTCGGCAAGATGGGTCTGCCGGGCGGCAGCAAGACCAAGACCGGCGCGTGGTCGACTTCCGCGCAGGTGCTCGATGACCTCGCCGAACAAGGCCACGAATTCCCGCGCAAGATACTCGACTGGCGTCAGGTATCGAAACTACGTTCGACCTATACCGACGCGCTGCCGAATTACGTGCATCCGCAGACCCATCGCGTTCACACCACCTACGCACTGGCGGCAACCACCACGGGCCGCCTATCGTCCAACGAGCCGAACCTGCAGAACATCCCTGTTCGTACCGAGGATGGCCGCAAGATTCGCCGTGCCTTCATCGCCGCTGATGGACACAAGCTGGTGTCGGCCGACTACTCGCAGATCGAATTGCGACTGCTGGCAGAGATCGCCGATATCCCCGTGCTGAAACAGGCCTTCCAGGACGGGCTCGACATTCACGCCATGACGGCTTCGGAAATGTTCGGCGTGCCGGTCAAGGACATGCCGGCGGAAATCCGCCGCCGCGCCAAGGCGATCAATTTCGGCATCATCTACGGCATTTCGGCCTTCGGCCTCGCCAACCAGCTCAGCATCCCCCGCGAGGAAGCCGGCGCCTATATCAAGAAGTACTTCGAACGCTTCCCTGGCATCCGCGCTTACATGGATCAGACGCGCGATTTCTGCCGGGAGCACGGCTATGTGCAGACCCTGTTCGGCCGCAAGTGCCACTACCCGGACATCAAGGCAAGCAACGCCTCGATCCGCGCCTTCAACGAACGCGCCGCCATCAATGCCCGCCTGCAGGGCACCGCGGCCGATATCATCCGCCGCGCCATGACGCGGATGGAAGATGCGCTGGCGGAGAAGAAGCTGTCAGCGAAGATGCTGCTGCAGGTGCATGACGAACTGATCTTCGAAGTCCCCGACGACGAAGTCGCGGCGACGCTGCCGATCGTGCAGCACACCATGCAGGACGCACCGTTCCCGGCGGTGCTGCTGTCGGTGCCACTGCAGGTCGATGCGCGCGCGGCGGATAATTGGGAAGAGGCGCACTAGTTTTACCGCCCAAATCGGCGCCGCAGATGGATTTCGACTATCTGCGATGCCGAATCTGAAATGGTTCGACGCCATCCCATGGGCTAAACAACGACCATTCCCAGCCAGCGAATGGTCCCATGCCCCATCTCACATCCCTGCTCGGTTTCGCTCTCGTCTCGCTCGGCATGGTGCTGACGCCGGGACCGAACATGATCTATCTGATCTCGCGCTCGATCACACAGGGCCCGGCAGCCGGCATGGTGTCGCTCGGCGGTGTGGCACTGGGCTTCATCTTCTACATGCTGTGCGCGGCCTTCGGCATCACCGCGCTGCTGTTCGCAGTCCCTTACGCCTATGACGCGCTGAGGCTCGCCGGCGCGGCCTATCTGCTGTGGCTGGCCTGGCAGGCGCTGAAGCCGAACGGACGCTCGCCGTTCCAGGTCAAGAAGCTGGCCATCGACAGCCCGCGCAAGCTGTTCGTCATGGGCTTCGTCACCAATCTGCTCAATCCAAAGATCGCGATGCTGTATCTGGCGCTGCTGCCACAGTTCATCGATCCCACGGCCGGCAGCGTGCTGACACAGTCGCTGGTGCTCGGATCGACGCAGACCATCATCAGCGTCGGCGTCAACGGGCTGATCGCGCTCGGCGCCGGATCGATCGCGCTGTTTCTCGGCGAGCGACCGACCTGGCTCAAGCTGCAGCGCTGGCTGATGGGCACGGTGCTCGCCGGCCTCGCCGTGCGGATGGCGCTGGAAACGCGGAAGGCGTGATCTTCCTAACCTCGCCCCGCTCTTTGCGGGGAGAGGTCGCGCGCAGCTTTGCGCGCGGGTGAGGGGCAGGGCACCGTGCCAGCCTCACTAACAGTCTATCGGATCGGAAAGTCGAACCACGCGTTGAGCAATACGCGAGTAGCACGGACGTTGTGACGTCAGCGCCATGCCCCTCACCCCTACCCTCTCCCCGCGCAGAGCGGGGAGAGGGAGCTTCCCTCAATCCAGCTTCGCCTCCATGCCCCGCTTCACGCCGGGCCGCGCCATCAACGCATCGTACCAGCGGCCGACATTCGGGAAATCGGCGAAAGACACCTTGTGGCGTTCGTGGCGCCAGGCCCAGCCGAGGATGGCGAAATCAGCCACCGACAGCGCGCCGGCAACGAATTCATGGTCGGCCAGGCGACGATCCAGTACGCCGTAGAGCCGGCGGGTCTCGTCCGAATAGCGCTTCAGCCCATAGACGCGCTGGGTTTCGTCCTCCAGCGCGATGAAGTGATGCACCTGGCCGGGCATCGGACCGAAGCCCCCCATCTGCCACATCAGCCATTCCAGCACCGGAATCCGCTCACCGAGAGACTTCGGCAGAAATTTACCGGTCTTTTCGCCGAGATAGAGCAGAATGGCGCCGGATTCGAACACGCTGACCGGCTTGCCATCCGGCCCTTCGGGATCGACGATAGCCGGGATCTTGTTGTTCGGGCTGATTTTCAGGAATTCGGGCTTCATCTGCTCGCCCTTGCCGATATGCACCGGGAAAACCTTGTAAGGCAGCTCCATTTCCTCCAGCGCGACGGAGATCTTGCGGCCGTTCGGCGTATTCCAGGTGTGCAGCTCGATAGTCATGCGATTCCTCTTCCGGTCTTGCCTGATCTTATTGCCCGGTCTGTAGCATCGTCCCAACGGGCGGTAAAACGGCCCGAGAGTGTTGACGAGGCCCGTGCCAGTCTGGAATGTGCCGGAAAGCGCCGATAGATTGCGCCCGGTTCAGCACAGAGACCGTTTCAACAGAGACATGCCATTGACCAAATCAGCCGCCCGCGCCCGCCTGTTCGAGATCATCCGCGACCGTTCGTTCGGTTATGGTGAGATCACGCTGGCTTCGGGCCGCAAGAGCAATTTCTATTTCAACCTGAAACCCACGATGTGCCACCCGGAAGGCGCGGCGCTGCTGGCCGAGCTGACCTACGACGCGCTGCGCGACGACAATCTCGATTATGTTGGCGGGCTTGAGATGGGCGCCGTGCCGCTGGCCGGCGCGCTGGCGCAGCTGTCCTGGCTGAAGAACCATCCGATCGCGGCCTTCTTCGTCCGCAAGAAGCCGAAGGAACATGGCGCGCGCCTCGCCGTCGAAGGCCTCGCCAAGGGCGAGACGCTGGAGGGTAAGCGCATCGTCATTGTCGAGGACGTCACCACCACTGGTGGCTCTGCCGTGAAGGCGCTCGAAGCCGTGCGCGAGGCCGGCGGCGAAGTCGTGCTGGTCTTCACCATGGTGGACCGCGACGAAGGCGCAGCCGAGACCTTCGCCAAGGCCGGCGTGGCGTTTCGCTCGCTTTACAAGGCCGGCGAATTTCTGAAGGGTTGACCCTTCATCGGCTCCGTTCACGCGCAAAGCGCGCGAGGATGCAGTGAAAGGTCACCTTTTGCTTCGCTTCATCGCCCTCGCTGCTCTGCTCCTCATTGTCACGCTTGCGCCCGACATGGCGCATGCAGCCGAGGGCGGCCTCGATGGCACCAGGCTGTCGCTGCTGTGGGCATTACCATTTGCCGGCATCCTGCTGTGCATCGCCACCGGACCGGTGCTCTATCATCACCTGTGGGAGCACCATTACGGCAAGTTCGCCGCGTTCTGGGCCGCGTTGGTCATCGTGCCGCTGTTCTTCGTGACTGATGCAACGACCGTGGTGCACACGCTCTCCCACACCGTGCTGCTCGAATATCTGCCGTTCATTCTGCTGCTGCTGGCGCTGTTCACCGTGGCCGGCGGAATCTATGTCGAGGGCAACCTGCATGACAGCGTGTTCACCAATACGGCGCTGCTGGGCTTCGGCACGCTGATCGCCAGCGTTGTCGGTACCACCGGTGCGTCGATGATCCTGATCCGGCCGCTGATCCGCGCCAATGACGATCGTCGCACTAACGTCCACGTGGTGGTGTTCTTCATCTTCCTCGTCTCGAATATCGGCGGCTCGCTCTCACCGCTCGGCGACCCACCGCTGTTTCTCGGCTTCCTCCGCGGCGTCGATTTCTTCTGGACCACGGTGCACATTTTTCCGGAAACGCTGTTCGCGGCCGGCATCGTGCTGGCGATCTTCATGGTGCTCGATGTCTATTTGCATCATCGCGAAGGCAACTTTCCCAGGAAGAAAGACCCGACGCCGGATTCGCCGTTGCATTTGCACGGCAAGATCAACCTGCTGCTGCTGGTCGTGATCATCGGCGCTATCCTGATGAGCGCGAGCTGGAAGCCCGGCATCACGTTCACCGTGCTCGGCACGCCGCTTGCATTGCAGGATCTGCTGCGCGACGTGATCTTCGTGCTGGTGACATTTGCGTCGCTGTGGCTGACCAAGACCGAGCATCGCAAGGCGAACGATTTCAAATGGGGGCCGATCGAGGAAGTCGCACTGCTGTTCGCCGGCATTTTCATCTGCATCGTGCCGGTCATGGCCATGCTGCAGGCTGGTGCCAATGGCCCGTTTGCGCCGCTGGTGGCGCTCGTCAGCCATGCCGACGGTACGCCGAACAATGCCGCTTATTTCTGGCTGACCGGCATCCTGTCGTCGTTCCTCGACAATGCGCCAACCTATCTGGTGTTCTTCGAACTCACCGGCGGTGACGCCAAGACATTGATGGCATCGGGCGCGGCGACGCTGGCGGCGATTTCAGCAGGCGCAGTGTTCATGGGCGCCAACACCTATATCGGCAACGCGCCGAATTTCATGGTCTATGCCATTGCCCGCGACGCGGGCATAAAAATGCCAAGCTTCTTCGGTTACATCCTGTGGTCGGGTGCGGTGCTGATCCCGGTCTTCCTGGTGATGACATGGGTGTTTTTCATCTAGCGCGCCGCGCTGGTTACCATTCATTTACCATGACGCCCTAACATGACACCGCACCGGAGCGTTTTCGCTCGGGCACTGACATGCGGTCGCGGAGCTGGCGTTGCGTCACAATCGAACATCCTCGCGTGTCGTGCGTCCCCTGGTGCTGCTGACGGCGATGAGTCTCGTCGCACTGACCCCGCAGATGGCATCTGCGCAAAATTTCTTCGACTTCCTGTTCGGCGGCGGCCAGCCGCAGAAACAGCAACAGCGCCGCGGCGCGCCCGCGCCGGAGAGCAATTTCTTCTCCGATCCGTTCGGCCTCAACACGCCGGCCGAAGCGCCGCCGCCCCAGCGCAGCGCATCTATCGGCGGCTCCGGTCCCGCCTTCTGCGTGCGCACCTGCGACGGCAAGTATTTTCCGCTAGGTCGCGGCATGAGCCCGGCGCAGATGTGCCAGGCATTCTGCCCGGCGGCGACCACCAAGGTCCTGTTCGGCAGCAGCATCGAGAACGCATCATCGAGCACCGGTGAGCGTTACAACGATCTGGAAAACGCCTTCGCCTATCGCAAGGCGCTGAAGGCCGACTGCACCTGCAACGGCCGCGATCCCTCCGGCCTCGCGCCGGTCGATCTGACGCTCGATACATCGCTGCGTCCCGGCGATGTGATCGCGACGACCAACGGTCTCGTCGCTTTCTCGGGCGTCCGTACCGGCAACACCCAGACCGCGGAATTCACGCCGGTGGCGAATTATCCCGGCCTGACCTCGGATGTCCGTGCCCGGCTCGGCGAGATGAAGGTGGCACCGGTCTCTGCAGAAATGATCACCGACGAAGCGCCCATGTCCGAAGCCGCGCGTGATGCAGCGCCGGCTGCTGCTACGACCGTCGTGCCGAAGAGCGCGCCAACGGCCCGTGCCAAGCGCGCCGAGCTTCAGTAGATCATCGACCGACGATGACGCCGATCACGTTCGGCGCCGAGAGATACTTCTCTTCGATCTCGGCACGCGCCGCAGCGCGATTCTCCGGCGTCAGCAATCCGCGCTTCTCGGCGAGAATCATCCAGCAATAGCCCCACCAGTCCGTCAGCATGCCGTGGTCGTCGACGAGGTCGTAGCCCTGTTCCGCGGCGAAAATCCGCGCATGCGCCTCGTCGAGCTGATCGAGCCAGGCGTGATCTTCCAGTGAGAACAGGTCATCGCTGATGTCGTCCGTCGTATAGCCCCAGACCGAGAGGCAAACGGTGTTGAACTCGCGATCGATCTGATCGTCATCGATCGGATGCCGGCGCGCCATCAAATGCAGCCGCGACAGCGACCGCGCAAAGTCGGCTATGCGGGTGAGAGCAAACTGATCGAAGGCAATGGTGGACATCTAGTCCTCGCGAGCTTGAACAGACCATAGATATTGTAGGCGAAGGAAACGAATCACCTCGGAATATCAATAGCTTACTAATTTGTTCTTAATTTGTTCCAATTTTTATAAATTCGGTTCTCGCGTGCCTGCCCAAATCCCGGGCAGCTCCATGGCAAAAGCTCGCCACCCCCACGGGTTCCGGGAGCAGCCAAATGCGCGTATGATTTTGGTCAGTGACACAGCTCAGGATGGCCGGTTTGTCAGATCTATCAGTCCCAGCAAAATTCCAGCCCGAGAATACGGCTGTCGATGAACTGGCGCTTGCCGACATCAAGAGCGCTATTCTCGTCAAATTGAGGCTGGCAATCGGCAAGGAAGCCGCATTCGCCACCAAGCACGATTGGTACAAGGCTGCCGCCCTGACGCTGCGCGACCGCATGGTGCATCGCTGGCTGAGCTCGGACAAAGAGAGCTACGACGCCGGCCGCAAGCGGGTCTATTATCTCTCGCTGGAATTCCTGATCGGCCGCCTGTTCACCGATGCGCTGAACAATATGGGCCTGCTGCCGCTGTTCGAAGCCGCGCTCGGCGATCTTGGTGTCGGCCTCGACGAACTCCGCAAATGCGAGCCGGATGCAGCGCTCGGCAATGGCGGCCTCGGCCGCCTCGCCGCTTGCTTCATGGAGAGCATGGCAACGCTCGGCATTCCAGCTTTTGGCTACGGCATCCGCTACAACTTCGGCCTGTTCCGTCAGGTCATCTCGCACGGCGTGCAGCAGGAATATCCCGACGAGTGGCTCGGCTTTGGCAATCCGTGGGAACTACCGCGGCGGGAAGTCACGTATAACGTCTATTTCGGTGGCAGCATCGAGACCGTCGAGGACGGCAAGGGCCGCAAGCAGGTCATCTGGCATCCCGGCGAGACCGTCGAGGCCGTTGCCTATGACACGCCCATCGTCGGCTGGCGCGGCCAACATGTGAACGCGCTGCGGCTGTGGTCGGCGCGCGCGCCGGATCCGCTGCGGCTCGACGTCTTCAACACCGGCGACTATGTCAGCGCCAGCGCCGAGCAGGCGCGCGCCGAAGCGATCTGCAAATTCCTCTATCCGAACGACGAGAGCGCCGCCGGCCGCGAATTGCGTCTGCGCCAGGAATACTTCTTCGTCTCCGCCTCGCTGCAGGATCTGGTGAAGCGTCACCTCCATTCCGACGGCAATCTGCGTGGCCTCGCCAACAAGGCGGCGGTGCAGATGAACGACACGCATCCGAGCCTGGCCATCGCCGAGCTGATGCGCATCCTGGTCGATCAGCACAATATGCGCTGGGATGCCGCCTGGCAGATCACCAACGCGACCTTGTCCTACACCAACCACACACTGCTGCCCGAAGCGCTGGAGACCTGGCCGGTCGAACTGTTCCAGCGTCTGCTGCCGCGGCATCTCGAAATCATCTACCGCATCAATGAAGCGCATCTCGACCGCGCCGATGCGACGCGCCCCGGCGACACCGCCTATCGCGCTTCGGTCTCGATCATCGACGAGACGTCAGGTCGCCGCGTGCGCATGGGCAATCTCGCTTTCATCGGCTCGCACCGCATCAACGGCGTTTCGGCGATGCATTCGGAGCTGATGAAGGAGACCGTGTTCCACGATCTCAACCAGCTCTATCCCGGCCGCATCACCAACAAGACCAACGGCATTACTTTCCGCCGCTGGCTGATGCTGGCCAATCCGAAGCTCACCGACCTGTTGCGCGCCACCTGCGGCGAAGCCGTGCTCGACGATCCCACCCGGCTCATCAAGCTCGAGGCTTTTGCCGGCGACGCCGCGTTCCAGCAGGAATTCCGCAAGGTCAAACATCACAACAAACTCGCGCTCGCGCGCGTGATTGGCGAGAAGCTCGGCGTTCAGGCCGATCCCTCGGCGCTGTTCGACGTGCAGATAAAGCGCATCCACGAATACAAGCGACAGCTGCTCAACCTCATTGAAACAGTCGCGCTGTATCAGGCGATCAAGGACGAGCCGGGCAAGGACTGGGTGCCGCGCGTCAAGATCTTTGCCGGCAAGGCAGCGGCGAGCTATCGCTACGCCAAGCTGATCATCCGCCTCATCAATGACGTCGCCGAGGTCGTGAACAACGACACCACGATCGGCGGCAAGCTGAAGGTCGCGTTCCTGCCGGACTACAATGTCAGTCTGGCGGAAGTCATCATTCCTGCGGCCGATCTCTCCGAACAGATCTCCACCGCCGGCATGGAAGCCTCCGGCACCGGTAATATGAAGCTCTCGCTGAACGGCGCGCTGACCATCGGCACGCTGGACGGCGCCAATATCGAAATCCGCGACAATGTCGGCCCGGAGAATATCGCGATCTTCGGCATGACTGCTGCGGAAGTTGTCGAGCGCCGTGCCAAGGGCCTCGACGCCTCCGACGTCATCAACAAATCGCCCAATCTCGGCCGCGCCATCCAGGCCATCGAGACCGGCGCGTTCTCGCCGGACGATCCTGGCCGCTACGCGTCAGTGGGCCACGCACTGCGCCATCTCGACCATTACGTCGTGAGTGCTGACTTTGACTCCTATTACGAAGCCCAGCGCGGCATCGACACGCGATGGAGGGCCGGCTCAGCCTGGAGTCGCGCCGCGATCCTCAACACCGCCAGGATGGGCTGGTTCTCGTCAGACCGCACCATCCGCGAATATGCCGATGATATCTGGGGCGTGCCGGTTGCTGGCGATCTGCCGGGCACACCGAGTCTGCAGGCACGAAAGGCAACGTAAGCGCGACGGTGCTCACGCGCGATACGCAACGAGCACCGCGCCGCAGGCGATCAGGATGACGCCGAGCCAGTTCGGCAGCGACAATTTCTCGCCGAGAAACAGCACGGCGAACACCGCCACAAACACGACGCTGAGCTTGTCGATCGGCGCGACCTGTGCGGCATTGCCAAGCTTCAGCGCGCGGAAGTAGCAGATCCACGATGCTCCGGTCGCGAAACCAGACAGCACCAGAAACACCCACGTCTTCGCTGATACATTGGACGGCGACTGCCAGTTGCCGGTGACATAGACCATCATGCCCGCGGCCAGCAGGATAACGATGGTGCGGATGAAAGTGGCAAAATCGGAATTGACGTTCTCGATGCCGACCTTGGCGAAGATCGCCGTGAGCGCCGCAAAACCCGCGGACAGCAGCGCCCAGAACGGCCAGGTGAGCATGACGTTTTTCATTTGAAGTGTCCTTGCCTGTCAGCCGTCATTGCGAGGAACCCTTGCGACGAAGCAATCCAGCCTTCGCGTTCTAGCTGGTCGTGCATCGCATTCCGACTAACGGTTTCGTCATGGCCAGGCATAATGACTGATAGGTTCTGCCTGACATGAAAAAGGCGGCCTTACGGCCGCCCTTTCGCATTCATAATCGCTACAGCGAATTACTCAGCTGCCAGCTTCACATCCGGCGCGGCGGCACGGACATCCGCATCGACCTGCGCTTCGAACTTGGCGAAGTTCTTCTGGAACATACCGACCAGCTTGCGCGCGGTGGCATCGAACTCGTCCTTGTCCTTCCAGGTGTTCACCGGATTGAGGATCTCCGACGGCACGCCATCCAGCGCGGTCGGGACTGCGAAGCCGAAATACTTGTCGGTGCGGAATTCCACGTTGCGCAGCGAGCCGTTCAGCGCCGCAGTCAGCAGCGCGCGGGTCACCTTGATCGGCATGCGCGAACCGACGCCATACTTGCCACCGGTCCAGCCGGTATTGACCAGCCAGCAGTCGACATTGTGCTTGGCGATCAGGTCACGCAGCATGTTGCCATAGACCGAGGGATCGAGCGGCAGGAAGGGCGAGCCGAAGCAGGTCGAGAATTCCGGCTCCGGATCGTTGCCGAGGCCGCGCTCGGTGCCGGCGACCTTGGCGGTGTAGCCGGACAAGAAGTGATACATCGCCTGCGCCGGAGTCAGCTTGGCGATCGGCGGCAGCACGCCGAACGCGTCGGCGGCGAGCATCACCACATTCTTCGGCTGCGGCGCGCGGCCGGTGCGCGAGGCATTCGGGATGAAGTCGAGCGGATAGGCCGAACGGGTGTTCTCGGTCTTCGAGCCGTCATCGAAATCCGGCAGGCGGGTATTGGCGTCGAGCACGACGTTTTCCAGCACCGCACCGAAGCGCTTCGATGCCGCATAGATCGCGGGCTCGGCTTCTTCCGAAAGTTTGATGGTCTTGGCGTAGCAGCCGCCTTCGAAATTGAAGATACCGTCCTTGCCCCAGCCATGCTCGTCATCGCCGATCAGCGTGCGCTTTGGATCGGCCGAGAGCGTGGTCTTGCCGGTGCCGGAGAGGCCGAAGAAGATCGCGCTGTCGCCGTCGGGGCCGACATTGGCCGAGCAATGCATCGGCAGCACGCCCTTGGCGGGCAGATAGTAGTTCAACGTGGTGAAGACCGACTTCTTCATTTCGCCGGCATAATAAGACCCGCCGATCAGGACGATCTTGCGGGCGAAATCGATTGCCACGACGTTTTCCGAGCGGCAGCCGTGACGTTTGGGATCGGCCTTGAAGCTCGGCAGGTCGATGATGGTGAGTTCAGGCACGAAGTCCTTCAACGCAGCGGCTTCCGGACGGATCAGCAGCGTGCGGATGAACAGCGAATGCCATGCGAGTTCGGTGAACACGCGGGTCTTGATCTGAAAACTCGGATCGGCGCCGCCATAAAGGTCCTGCGCGAACAGGGTCATGCCTTCGGCGTGCTTCTTGAAATCGATATAGAGCGCTTCGAACTGCTCCGGCGTGATCGCCTGATTGCCAGCCCACCACATCTGTTCGGTGGAAGCGTCCTTGACGGTGAACTTGTCCTTTGGGCTGCGGCCGGTGAATTCACCCGTGTCAGCACAGAGCGCGCCATCGGACGACAATTCGGCTTCGCCGTTACGCAGCGAATATTCGTAAAGCTGCGGCGCGCCGAGATTCCAGTTCACCGCTTTGAGATTTTTCAGTCCGAATTTGTCGGCACCATAGGCACCGTTGCGTACGCCCGTCTCTTGCACGGAATATTCCTCCTTGAGTCCGCATATCCGACCTGTGCAACTGTCTTCAATCGCACGTCAGCAGCGGTAGCCGTCATTATAACCACCGAGGCCGTAACCCGGCGATCTAATAGTGACGAAGATGTGAAATGCCAAGCTGCTGTCCGCATATTTGGTTTATTCCAGCACGGCACTTGATACCGCTCAATTCTTCAAAGCGCGGGCCTGCTCTGCGAGTTCCTTCAGGACTTGCCGCAATGCACCCGGAGTGACAATCCGCCGCGGAAAGTCCAGCCGGATCACCGTCGCGCCGTTCTGCAGGTCCATGCCATCCGGATCGCATCCGGTGCACCGCCAGTCGCCTGCGTCTGCGTGGAGAAGCTTCGTTGCATAGAGATTAAGCGCATCGAGATGATCGGCGTTCATATGAGCAACGGCGCCCTCCTCGGCTTCGAGCATGCCTTCGGCATCGGTGAGATCGGTCAGGAATTGCTGTGGCTTCAGGTCGTTAATGCGGCCAAAGCCGGCCACCAGATGGGCACTCTTCGGCTTGATCCGGAAGAACGAAAAGTCCTTAAAATCCACAAAGACTTGCGCGGATGGATGGACGCTGAGATAGCGCCGACGCAGCAGCGATTTTTCGCTGTCGCTGGCCTCCTGCGCGATACCTCCGAGCATGATGCGTGAGCCCTCCAGGGGGTCCCCCGGCGCTCGCTCGTCCAGCATCAGCGAGACGCGGGCATCGGCCAGAATATTGCGGGTATGAAGCGCCAGCCGGGAAATCAGGAGAATCGGCGACCCGTCCGGGTGGCTGGCGACATTGGCCAGCGCACAATAAGGATCGCCGGAACCGACGGCCAGGGTAGCCAGCGCCCCCTGCCGACTGCGCCGCAACAGCGACCGGGTGACGCGCGAGGGGTCGAAATCAGGGGTCGGCTGCATGGTTAAATCCCGTATTTCATTGCAAAAAGTGGCTATTTCTTCTTCCCCGGGAGGTCTATACATCTACGGAACCCACGCGTCATTCAAGCGTTCAGGGAACTCGGCCACACTTCAGCCCAGCTTGCATTGCTCGTTGACTGTGTTCTTAAGGCCACCTCATACGGCGGATTGTTGAATTCTGCCGGATAGCCCATCCCGCTTCGGAAAGCAGGCTCATGCCAACTATCGCACTGGTCGACGACGACCGTAACATTCTCACATCCGTATCGATCGCGCTGGAAGCCGAGGGCTACCGCATCATGACCTATACGGATGGTGCTTCCGCACTCGATGGCTTCCGCACGAGCCAGCCGGACCTCGCAATCCTCGATATCAAGATGCCTCGCATGGACGGCATGGAGACACTGCGCCGTCTGCGCCAGAAGTCCGATCTGCCGGTGATCTTCCTGACGTCGAAGGACGAGGAGATCGACGAGCTGTTCGGCCTGAAAATGGGCGCCGACGATTTTATCCGCAAACCGTTCTCGCAGCGTCTGCTGGTCGAGCGCGTCAAGGCCGTGCTGCGCCGCGCCGCGCCGAAGGACCCGACTGCCGCTCCGAAGGAGACCGACGCCAAGGCGCTCGATCGCGGTTTGCTGCGGATGGATCCGGAACGTCACACCTGCACCTGGAAGAACGAGCCGGTCACGTTGACCGTCACCGAGTTCCTGATCCTGCAGGCGCTGGCGACGCGCCCCGGCGTGGTGAAGAGCCGCAACGCGCTGATGGATGCCGCCTATGACGATCAGGTCTATGTGGACGATCGCACCATCGACAGCCACATCAAGCGGCTGCGCAAGAAGTTCAAGGTCGTCGACGACGACTTCGAGATGATCGAGACACTGTATGGCGTCGGTTATCGCTTCAAGGAAACCTGATCTGTAAGGGTTCCCGCGGCACGGCTGGGGGCCTGACGGCTCAGCCGTGCTGCGCTAGAATGCGCATCCGCACACGCAACAATGAGCGCCGCGTGACGTATCGCAGATATCGACAACAACCGGGCAGTTTTGGCATTGCTGGATCGTACGCAGCCTGATGAAAGCCTGGACGCCAACGGCACGTCGCCGAATGCGACAGGCGGCGATGCCGATCGCACCCGTCGCGGCTGGCAGCGCCCGCTCGACTGGCTGCGCCGTGCCCGGCAGTTCTTCGTTGCGCTGACCTTTTCGAGCCTGACGCGCCGCATCGTCTCGCTCAACCTCGCCGGCCTCTGCGCGCTGGTCGCCAGCATTCTCTATCTCTCGCAGTTTCGCGCCGGCCTGATCGACGCACGCGCGCAGAGCCTGCTGGTACAGGCCGAAATCATCGCCAGCGCCATTGCCGCTTCGGCCACCGTCGAAACCAATACGATCACGATCGATCCCGACCGCTTGCTGGATCTCAAGCCCGGCGAAACCTATGGCGTGCCGGACGAACTCTCCGGCCTTGATTTTCCGATCAATCCCGAGCGCGTCGCGCCGGTGCTGCGGCGGCTGATCTCCCCGACCAAGACTCGTGCGCGCATTTACGACCGCGATGGCGTGCTGATCCTCGACAGCCGCAGCCTTTATGGTCGCGGTGATGTGCTGCGTTTCGAACTGCCGCCCCCGACCACCGAAAAGCCCGGCTTTGCCGAACGCACAATGATCGCGGTCCGAACCTGGCTCAATCGCGGCGACCTTCCGCTGTATCGCGAACTTGGTCCGGAAAACGGCAACGGCTATCAGGAAGTGCAACAGTCGCTCGACGGTCTGAAGAGCAGCATGGTGCGCATCAACGAACGGGGCGAAGTCATCGTCTCGGTCGCCGTGCCAGTGCAGCGCTTCCGCGCCGTCCATGGTTCGCTGATGCTGTCGACCCAGGGCGACGACATCGATCAGATGGTGACCGCCGAACGTCTGGCGATTCTGAAAGTCTTTGCGGTCGCGGCCGTGGTGATGATCGTGCTGTCGCTGCTGCTGGCATCGACCATTGCAGGTCCGGTGCGACGTCTTGCCGACAGCGCCGAACGCGTTCGTCGCCGCATCCGCACCCGTGTCGAGATCCCGGATTTCACACGCCGCCGCGACGAGATCGGCCATCTCTCCGGAGCGCTACGCGACATGACCGATGCGCTTTATAACCGCATCGAGGCGATCGAGATGTTCGCGGCCGACGTCTCCCACGAGCTCAAGAATCCTTTGACCTCGCTGCGCTCCGCCGTGGAAACACTCCCGCTGGCAAAGAACGACAACAGCCGCGGCCGCCTGCTCGCGGTGATCGAACACGACGTGCGGCGGCTTGACCGGTTGATCTCGGATATTTCCGACGCCAGCCGTCTCGATGCCGAACTCCAGCGCAACGACACGGCGCCCGTCGATGTCCGACGGTTGCTGACCACGCTGACCTCGGTCGCCAACGAAACCAAGCTCGGTCATGACGTCGGCGTTGAAGTCCGCTTCGAAGGCGCTGCCACCGACGCCTTTTCAGTGCCGGGCCACGATTCCCGCCTCGGTCAGGTCATCACCAATCTCGTCACCAATGCGCAGTCATTCTCGACGCCGGGCGGCAAGGTGCGGATCGTCTGCCGTCGCCTGAAAGGCAAGATCGAGATCGTCGTCGATGACGACGGCCCCGGCATCGGACTGGATGCACTCGAACGGATCTTCGAACGCTTTTACACCGACCGCCCGCATCAGGGCTTTGGCCAGAATTCCGGTCTGGGCCTGTCGATTTCCAAGCAGATCGTCGAAGCCCATAGCGGTACGATCTGGGCGGAGAACCGCATCGGCCCGGCCAATGCCGACGGCGAGATCCCGGTGCTCGGTGCGCGCTTCGTGGTACGGTTGCCGGCCACATGAGCGCGGATGGCAAAAGCATCCATGCCTCCGCCGTACTGGTCGATGAGCGCGCGGTCCTGATCCGGGGGCCGTCCGGTTCCGGAAAATCGCGGCTGGTATTCGACCTGATCCTCGCCGCTCAGAGCGGACAGCTTCCCGAGGCCATGCTGGTCGGCGACGACCGGGTGCATCTGGATGTCAGGGATGGAAAACTGTGGGTACGGCCGGCGCCCGAACTGGTTGGGCTGCTTGAGGTCAGGGGGCTCGGAATCCGGCGTCTGGACTGCGCTACCGGTGCCATCGTCGGGCTGGTGGTCGATCTCGCCGCCACCGACGCTGCGCGCCTGCCAGAGCCGGAAGCGCTCAAAACCACACTGGAGGGCGTTGAATTGCCCCGAATCCCGGTCGGGACAGGCTTTTCACCACTACCATTGGTCGTAGCCGCGCTTATTACAAACGATGGTTTAGCCGCGGTGCGACCTTTGGACGATTGCTCGAAGGGAATTGGTAACCATATTAGTCCCACTATCGCCACCGAATAGACCCGCGCTACTTCCCGCCGCATCCGTGCAATTTAAGGGAGATTCGCGAAGAGCCCTCTTGCATAGGGGCTCTGGATGGTCAAAGTGGCCCTTTCGTGCGGTGCACCAAAAGCACCCACGAGGAGTTTCCGATGATTGGTCTAGTACTTGTGACCCATGGGCGCCTTGCCGACGAGTTTAAGGCGGCGCTTGAGCACGTAATGGGTCCGCAAAAACAAATTGAAGCCGTGACGATCGGCGCCGAAGACGATTCCGATTTGTGTCGCAGCGACATTATCGAAGCGGTCAATCGCGTCGACAGCGGCGATGGTGTTGCCATCCTCACTGATATGTTCGGCGGCACGCCATCGAATCTGGCGATCTCCTGCATGAGCCGGCCGAAGGTCGAGGTTCTCGCCGGTATCAACCTGCCCATGCTGGTGAAGCTCGCAAAGGTGCGCGAAGAGCGCACGCTGCCCGATGCGATCGCCATGGCGCAGGAAGCCGGCCGCAAATACGTCACCATCGCCAGCCGCGTTCTCGCCGGCAAATGAGCGACAGCCCAGACGATACGACGGTGTCCGGCAGCGTCTCCCGCGAGATTCCGATTACCAACAAGCGTGGCCTTCATGCGCGCGCCTCTGCCAAATTCGTGCAGATGGTCGAACGCTTCAATGCCGACATCACGGTGACACGCAACGGCGAGACCGTTGGCGGTACATCCATCATGGGCCTGATGATGCTGTCCGCCGGACCCGGGACCAGCATCACGGTCACTGCCAAAGGCGCCGAAGCTCAAGCGGCGCTGGATGCGATCACCGAGCTTGTGACCAACAAGTTCGGCGAAGAGTAGCGGTTCGCCGAAAGCTGCTTCGTCAGCGAACGGCTATTTCATTGCGCCAGGCGCCACCACATAGACATTCCACCGCGTGGTCGTGCCGACATTGCCCTTGAAGAAGCGTCGCGTCGACATCACGATACGTTCGGCATTCGGGAGATTGTCCTTCATCCACGCTTCGCAGCGATCGAATTTCCAGTCACCGACCATGCAGATTCCGATGAAGCCGTTACGCTTCGCTTCGGCCATCGACGTCACGCCTGACGGCCACGGCTCGTAAGGCGTCAGCGGCAGCGGATGATCGGGACTGTAGAACGTCATCTGCTCGGCAACATCGACGAAGCCCACGACCTCGCTCCAGCGCGTGTGGAAGCGCTTGTGCCAGACTTCGGTGAGTTCGCGCGCGAGTTGCGAGTAGGAGATGTGAGCGAAATTGCCGTTGGCATCGCGCGGCAGTGACGCGATGGCGATCTGCGGTGCGGCGGCGAGCGTGACCAGCGACAGCACCAGCCAGATCGCGGCGAGCAGTACCAGCGCGACCCGCGGCATCTTCAGCGCCGGGATCGCAATGACCGCCAGCGGCACCAGGAAGAACAGCGAGATACCCCAATCGGTCTTGATATAAACGTCGAACAACAACGCGCCGATCGGCGGCCCGACGGCGACAATGGCCTGGATTAGCCAGATATTCAGGGCCTGGTCCCTGCGGACACCGGGATTGGTCGTCAGTGACCACGGCCGCTTGACGAATGCGCGGGGATCGCGCGCCACCGACACCCACCAGCGCGGGCTCCAGGCCAGCACCGCAGCGGCCAGACCCAGCGGCAACAGCAGCAGCGCGATATTGTGGCCAACATAGCCCCACGCCAGCTGCAAACTCTCCCAGCGTGACGAGATCGCATAGGTATTGCCGGCGTAACGAAACGGCGCGTATTCCACCTGCCGCACCCAGTCGAGATGCGGAATCATCGCCGCCGCCATCGTCGCGATGGCGATCCATGGTGCCGGCGAGCGCAGGAACAGCATCCGCTGCGGATGGATCAGCGCGGCCAGACCGATGGCGCCGATCATCGTCACCACCCAGTATTTGGTCATCAGCGCCAGCGCAGCGGCGAGGCCAAGCAGGAAGCCCGAGCGAATCGAGCGCTTCTCGAACGCGTGCAAATAGGCCAGCACCACCAGCGGCAAAGTTACCAGCTGCAGCAGGTCCGGATTGTATTTGAAGCCCTTGAAATTGAAGATCGGATAGATCGCGACCATCAGCAGCACGAAAAAGGCACGGCGGCGATCGACCACGCGCAGCGCAATCGCCCAGCAAAGGATCATTCCGATGCCGACCGTGACCATGGCGAGCAGATAGGTCGCCCAGTCCACCGGCGGGAAAAATCTGAACCAGACGCCCGAGATCCAGCCCGACAGCGGCGGATGCTTGCCGTAGCCCATCAGGAACTTCTGCCCCCAGGCATAGCCCTCGGAGACGTCGAAATGGATGTCCTGCGCCGCCTTTACCTGGGTCAGGATCGCGGTCCACAGCACCACATGGGCGATCGTGAAGCCGAGCACCAGCAGGACGCTCAATTGCGGATCACACGCCCAGGCAACGAGCCGCGCAGCGCCGCGGCGGCCGATCGACAGCAAGCCCCGGCGTTTGGCGGGGGTAGAGGAAGCGATTGTACTCATGGGCCCCTGCCTAGCGTGTTTCGGGCCGGAGTAAAATCAGGATGCCGTGACGGAAACAGGGCCGGGAATCAGGCCGAAACCCGCATTAAGGTTGCCGCATCGGGGCCTGAATGCTATCCCGCGCGCATGACAACCTCCCCGATTTCGAACGTTCGCAACTTCTCCATCGTCGCCCATATCGACCATGGCAAATCGACGCTGGCCGATCGCCTGATCCAGATCACCGGCGGGTTGCAGGCGCGCGAGATGAAGGAGCAGGTGCTCGATTCGATGGATATCGAGCGCGAGCGCGGCATCACCATCAAGGCGCAGACCGTCCGCCTGCATTACAAGGCCAAGGACGGCAAGGATTACATCTTCAACCTGATGGACACGCCCGGCCACGTCGACTTCGCCTACGAGGTCTCGCGCTCGCTGGCGGCCTGCGAAGGCGCGCTGCTGGTGGTCGACGCCTCGCAGGGCGTGGAAGCGCAGACGCTCGCCAACGTCTATCACGCACTCGACGCCAATCTCGAAATCGTGCCGATCCTCAACAAGGTCGATCTGCCCGCGGCAGAACCCGAGCAGGTGAAGAAGCAGATCGAGGACGTCATCGGTATCGACGCCTCGGACGCGTTGATGATCTCGGCAAAAACGGGGCTGGGCGTGCCTGACGTTCTGGAAGCCATCGTGCACCGGCTGCCGCCACCGAAGGGCGACCGCGAGGCCACGCTAAAGGCGCTGCTGGTCGATAGCTGGTACGACGTCTATCTCGGCGTCGTCGTCCTCATCCGCGTCGTCGACGGCGTCATGAAGAAGGGCCAGCGCGTCCGCATGATGGGCACCAATGCCGCCTATGATGTCGAGCGCGTCGGCTACTTCACGCCGAAGATGGTCAATGTGGACGAACTCGGCCCCGGCGAGATCGGCTTCATTACGGCCGCCATCAAGGAAGTCGCGGATACCCGCGTTGGCGACACCATCACCGACGACCGCAAGCCGGTCACCGAGATGCTGCCGGGCTTCAAGCCCGCCATCCCGGTGGTGTTCTGCGGGTTGTTCCCGGTCGATGCCGACGACTTCGAGACGCTGCGCGCCGCCATGGGCAAGCTGCGGCTGAACGACGCGTCGTTCTCGTTCGAAATGGAAACCTCGGCTGCGCTGGGCTTCGGCTTCCGCTGCGGCTTTCTCGGTCTGCTGCATCTGGAAATCATCCAGGAGCGCCTGAGCCGCGAGTTCGATCTCAACCTGATCGCGACCGCGCCGAGCGTGATCTACAAGATGCATCTCACCGATGGCGAGGAGATCGAGATCCATAATCCGATCGACATGCCGGACGTGGTGAAGATCGCCGAGATCCAGGAGCCGTGGATCGAAGCCACGATCCTGACGCCCGATGAATATCTTGGCAGCGTGCTGAAGCTCTGTCAGGAACGCCGCGGCAATCAGAAAGAACTTACTTACGTCGGCGCCCGCGCGATGGTGAAATACGAGCTGCCGCTCAACGAGGTGGTGTTCGACTTCTATGATCGCCTGAAATCGATCTCGAAGGGCTACGCCTCGTTCGACTATCATCTGACCGACTACAAGGCCGCCGATCTCGTCAAGATGCAGATCCTGGTCAACGCCGAGCCGGTCGATGCGCTGTCGATGCTCGTGCATCGCACCCGCGCCGAAGGCCGCGGCCGCGCCATGGTCGAGAAGATGAAAGAGCTGATTCCGCCGCACATGTTCGTCATTCCGATCCAGGCGGCGATCGGCGGCAAGGTGATTGCCCGCGAAACCGTCCGCGCGCTACGCAAGGACGTGACCGCGAAGTGCTATGGCGGCGATATCAGCCGCAAGCGCAAACTTCTGGAGAAGCAGAAGGAAGGCAAGAAGAAGATGCGGCAGTTCGGCAAGGTCGACATCCCGCAGGAAGCCTTTATTGCCGCGCTGAAGGTGGATAGCTGAGGGCATATCACTTGCAGCTCTGACAGGAGGGGCACCACGTGGCAGCGATGCGGAAGTTGAGCAAAGCGGCCCAGCAACACCCCTCCGGTTTTTCCGATCCGGC
Organism: Tardiphaga sp. 20_F10_N6_6; assembly: GCF_052076045.1. Classification (NCBI taxonomy): domain Bacteria; kingdom Pseudomonadati; phylum Pseudomonadota; class Alphaproteobacteria; order Hyphomicrobiales; family Nitrobacteraceae; genus Tardiphaga; species Tardiphaga sp. 20_F10_N6_6. Next base: position 4,847,047 of record NZ_CP197239.1, on the reverse strand, counting down.
CGTCAAAGCGGCATTCGACCGTTACCCGCCGCCCTTCAAGGCGCGGCTCATGGTCCTCCGGCAACTGATCTTCGGGACCGCAGCTGGCATCGAGGGCGTTGGTCCGCTGCAGGAGACCCTCAAGTGGAATCAGCCCAGCTATCTGACAAGCGAGACGAAAAGCGGCAGTACCATCCGGCTTGATCGCATGGGGGCCACAGCGCAGTACGCGGTGTACTTTCACTGCCAGACCGATTTGGTCGCGACCTTTCGTGAATTGTACCCAACGGAGCTAAGCTTCGAAGGCAACCGCAGCATCGTGCTGCACGTCGATGATCCCGTGCCGGAACAAGCTCTGAGTCACTGCGTCGGACTGGCGCTGACCTATCATCTCCGCAAGCGCAGGCCTTCAGCGAGGTCATCTCAGGCTGGATGAACGCGGCGACAACTGGCTGTCGCCCGAGAACGAATAGCGCCGCGAATGAACGGTTTCCGCCGGTCTAATTTTCCGCCCGCCGCAATGCGGCAGATTTCTGCGACCAAACATCCCCCACGCCGCCCTTGCCTCCCCGCCCTTCGCCCCTCATGCTGCCGCCACGACGCCGAAAACGGCGCGTATGAAAATTTGGGGAGGATTGAATGATCGCGCACCGCACGGTTGCGGCTACGGCGTTTGCTGTTTCGCTGCTTTTTGGCGCTTCCGCACTGGCCCAGCAGGCCAACACGCTTCCGCTCAAGATCGGCGTGCTCGCCGACTTCGCCTCGGTCTATGCCGACATCGGCGGCCAGGGCAATGTCGAGGCAGCGAAGATCGCCATCGAGGAATTCGGCGGCAAGATGTTCGACAAGCCGATCGAGCTGGTCACCGCCGATGCGTTGAACAAGGCCGACGTCGCCGCCACCATCTCGCGCAAATGGTATGAGGCCGAGAATGTCGACATGATCATCGACATGCCGACATCGGCCACTGCGCTGGCCGGCATGGAAATGTCGAAGCAGTTCGAAAAGATCATGATCGTCACCGACGCCGCGTCGTCGGACATCACCGGCAAGTCGTGCTCGCCCTATACCGCGCACTGGACCTACGACACCTATGGCAACGCCCACACCGTCGGCAGCGCCATCGTCAAGCAGGGCGGCGATTCCTGGTACTTCATCACAGCGGACTATCTGTTCGGCCATTCCATCGAACGTGACACCGGCGACGTGGTGCGCGCCGCGGGCGGCAAGGTGGTCGGCAGCGCCAAGCATCCGCTGAACACGGCGGACTTCTCGTCCTTCCTGCTGCAGGCACAATCGTCCAAGGCCAAGATCATCGGCATGGCCAATGGCGGTGGCGACACCATCAACACCATCAAGCAGGCGTCGGAATTCGGAATCGTCGCCGGCGGCCAGAAGCTCGCAGGCATCGTGATGTTCATCTCCGACATCCACTCGCTCGGCCTGAAGATGGCGCAGGGGCTGATCATCACCGAGGCCTATTACTGGGATCTCAACGATCGCACCCGCGCCTTCGGAAAGAAGTTCTTCGACAAGATGAAGCGCATGCCGACCATGAACCAGGCCGCGACCTACAGCGCCACGCTGCACTATCTCAAATCCGTGCAGGCCGCAGGTACCCGCGCCACCAAGCCGGTGCTGGCGAAGATGCGCGAGATGCCGGTGCGCGACGCCTTCACCGATAACGGCGTCCTACGCGAGGACGGCCGCATGGTGCACAGCATGTTCCTGCTCGAGGTCAAGAAGCCGGAAGAATCCAAGGCGCCGTGGGATTACTACAAGGTGCTCGCGGAGGTCCCCGGCGATCAGGTGTTCCGTCCGATGAAGGACGGCGGCTGCCAGTATGTGAAGAAGGACTGAGGGTCTTTCGCATCAGCAACAACGGCCGTCGCCCGGCCTGGCGCGCAATTGCACGCCTGGCCGGGCGACACGTTAGTTTTCATCGCATTTAAACGATGGCACTCGTTGCCGGCTTCGCCGCTGGGGTCCTTAGCCAAAACAGCGCCAGGAATGCGAGCGACGTAAGCCCGCCTGTGAGCGCCAGCGCGACGCGCGGGCCACCGTGATCCAACACAAGGCCGAACAGCAGCGGCGCTGCCCCCTGCAGAATGCGCGCCGGCGCGGCCAGCCAGCCGGTTCGCATGCCGTATCCGACGGCGCCAAACATCGCCAGCGGAAGCGTTCCGCGCGCGATCGTGAACAGGCCATTTCCGGCACCGTGCAGAAGGGCGAATGGCAGCGCGACGGGCGCTCCGAACAGGATCAGCAATCCGGCGCCGACGGGATGCAGGCCCGCGGCCAAGCGCGCGGATATCATCGCCGACGCATGTCGTAGCAGACCGAATTCCCCGATCCGGGCCGCGACTTGCGCAGGCCCCATCAAAGCCCCGGCGAGCACGGCCTGCGCCGGGGTGGCACCGAGCGCTTCCAGCAGGCGCGGCATATGCGCGGCAAAGGCGGTGGTGACAAACCAGGTCGCACCAAAGACGCCCGCCAGAACGATCATCGCCCATGGAATGCCTGATGTGGGGACGGCAGGCTCATCCAGATGCGCATGCGGCGGCGCCTTCGGAACGAGAAAGCGGTTGAGCGGCAGACCGATGACGATGTGCAACGCGGCCCATGCGAAGCAGGCGCCGCGCCAGCCGAAGGCATCGATCATCGCGGCACTGAGCGGCCAGCCGATGGTGCTCGCAAAACCGGCGAACAGGGTGATGCCGGTGATCGCACTGCGGGCCTGTCGTCCCCACAATCCCGCAACCGTCGCGAACGCGGCCTCATACAGGCCGAAACCCATGCCGGCGCCGATGACCAGCCAGGCCAGGGCCAGCGTGATCGGCCCCGTTGCAACCGCAAGCAAGGCCAGCCCCGCCGCAAACATCAGATTGGTGGCGACAAGGACGTCCCGGCCACCGCTGCGGTCGATCATGCGGCCGGCGAGCGGACCGAGCAAACCCGACACCAGCAACGCCACGGAGAACATGGCGAAGAACCACGTCCTGGACAGATGCAGGTCGTCGCAAATAGGATCCGCGAACACGGCCGGAACATAGTAGCTGGACGCCCATGCCAGTGTCTGCGTCGTACCGAGCGCGGATACGACTTGCCAACGAACGACTGCCACCTCAGTTCACAGCTCCCCGTTCGTACCAGTCCCGTGTCGCCTTCACGATGTGAACCACGGAGAGCATCACCGGCACCTCGATCAGAACGCCGACGACCGTTGCCAGTGCCGCGCCCGATTGAAAACCGAACAGTGCGATCGCCGCGGCCACCGCGAGCTCGAAGAAGTTCGATGCGCCGATCAGGGCGGAGGGGCCGGCCACGCACCAGGCGACGCCGAGGCGGCGGTTGAGCCAGTAGGCGAGACCGGCATTGAAATAGACCTGGATCAGGATAGGGACGGCGAGCAGCGCAATGACCATCGGTTGCCGGGTGATCTGCTCGCCCTGCAGGCCGAACAACAGCACCAGGGTCAATAGGAGCGCGATCAGCGATACCGGGCCAAGCAGTGACAGCGCTTGCGATAGCGCCGCCTCGCCTCCCCTCGCCAGCAACGCGCGTCGCCAGAGCTGCGCGATCGCCACAGGCACGATGATGTAGAGCAGGACGGACAACAGCAACGTGCCCCAAGGCACGATGATCGATGATAGTCCGAGCAGAAGGCCGACGATCGGAGCGAAGGCAACCACCATGATGGTGTCGTTGAGCGCGACCTGTCCAAGTGTGAAGTTCGGCTCGCCATCGGCCAGATTCGACCAGACAAACACCATCGCCGTACAAGGCGCCGCGGCAAGCAGAATCAGACCGGCCGTATAGCTATCGATCTGGTCCGCGGGCAGATAAGGCCTGAACAGATGGCCGATAAACAGCCAGGCGAGAAGCGCCATCGAGAACGGCTTCACCAGCCAGTTGATTCCGACGGTCGCGGCAATGCCGCGCCAGTGTGCGCCAACGTGACCGAGCGCTCCGAGATCCACCTTGAGCAGCATGGGAATGATCATCAGCCAGACGAGGACAGCCACCGGCAGATTGACCTGTGCAATCTCCGCCGCGCCCAGCGCATGGAAAACGGCCGGCATCCATCGGCCCAGCAGAATGCCGACGACGATGCAGAGACCGACCCAGATCGTGAGATAGCGTTCGAACAAACCCATGGCTGGAGCGGAAACCGGCCTGCCGATGGCCTCACTGGTCATGACGTTGTCCTGCGATCCGCTGGCCGCTCGCATCCACGACCCGGTCGCCATCCTCTTTCGAGAACACTCCAAGCTGTGGAGTGGGCATGATGTCCAGAACCGCTTCAGATGGCCGGCAGAGCCTCACACCGAGCGCCGAGACCACGATCGGGCGGTTCATCAGAACCGGATGGGCTTCGATGGCGTCGAGCAACTGCGCGTCGGTCAGACTGGTGTCGGAGAGGCCCAGCTCGGCATAAGGCGTTCCCTTCTCACGCAGGACGTCGCGCACCGACAGGCCGGCGCGCGCGAGCAATTGAACGAGCAGGATCCGCGACGGCGGTGTCTTCAGATACTCGATGATGTGTGGCTCGATGCCGGCATTGCGGATCATGGCCAGCGTGTTGCGCGAGGTACCGCAATCAGGGTTGTGATAGATGATGACGTCGACGCTATCAGGCACGTGACAGCTCCTTGCTGTCAGAGGTGCATGCGGACGCCGTGGCCGGCATACAGATGTCGGGATGACCCGCGCAGCAATCCCGCATCAGGAACTGGATGAGGCCCGACAGCGCGTCGTAATCGGCGGTGTAGACAATCGAGCGGGCCTCCCGCTTCGCGCTGGCAAGGCCAGCCTGGGTCAGCTCCTTCAGATGGAAGGACACATTCGAGGCCGACACGCCTGCCGCCTCCGCGACGGCGCCGGCCGGCATCCCCGCGGGACCGGCCTGCACGAGCAGGCGCACGATGCGAAGCCGTGTCTCCTGGGACAGCGCTGCGAAAGCCGACAGGGCTTGACGTTCTTCCATATTTCAATAATCCTAAAAATATCGAATCATGGAGTAACATCGATGCTGGACCTTGCCAAGCCGGAAATTCCGCCTTCGCCGCAGATCGCCGCCGACGACATCAGCATCGGAGCGCTCCTCGCCGCCTGCGACGCGGCACCGGCATTGCCCTTGGTGTTCACCTATAGCGGTCACAGCATTCAGGCGGGCTACCACATCACCGAAGTCAAGGCGGGCGCCTTTTCCGCACTTGATTGCGGCGGCAATCCCGAAGCGTGGTCGGAGATCTTCGTGCAGCTGTGGGACATCGTCGAAAGTGGCCGGACCCATATGACGGCGGCTAAATTCGCCGCCATCATCCGGAAAGTCTCCGACCATGTCGCTCTCGATGCCAATGCGCGGCTGACCTTCGAAGTGAGCGATGGCGTCGCGCCGATGCAACTACACTGCGCGGATACACCGCGCTTGGAGGGTGGCAATCTCACGGTAGCGCTTGCCCCGCGTCCGGCGAGTTGCAAGCCACGCGACCGCTGGCTGGAGGCGCAGAAGGAAGCCAGTGCATGCTGCGCGCCGGTATCGTCCAAAAGCGCGTGCTGCCGGTAGACGCCGCGGTTCAGACCGGAGACCTGTGACTGGGCTCAACGATCGTACGCGGTAGAGCCCACAATCATCATCCTTTGCCGCTTGCTATCGTTGCGCTGCGTCGATCCGCGAGGCGACCAGTCTCTTTTTGCAAAGCTCCTGGCGAGGAGCCCGGATGCGCAGACGCCTGGGCTTGCGACAGCAACCACGCCCGGAATGCCTGCAGCAAAGGATTCCCGGCTTTCTCCTCCGGGCAGGCGAAATAGTACGAGCCGACGCTTTTCAGGGTCAGGCTCGACAACACCTTCAATTTGCCCGACCTGAGTTGGTCGGAAATCAGGAATTCGGGAAGCAGGGCAACACCAAGACCGGAGCTTGCCGCGCTGATCAAAGTAGACTGGATATCGAAACGCGGCCCGCGGATCACATTCGTGCCGCCGAGCTCCGCAGCATCGAACCAGCGACGCCATGCATCGGCGCGTGTGACCAGATGCAGAAGCCGCAGCTCGGCGACCTCGCTCGGCGGCAATTCGCCGCGCCTGCCGATCAGCGTCGGCGATCCGACCGGCAGAAGAATTTCATCGAACAGATAGTCGGCCTGCGTGCCCGGCCAGTCTGGTTCGCCGAAGTACAGCGCGCCATCGAGCGCGGTCTCGCTGAAGAAGAAGCGCGTGTTGCGCGCACTCACATTGACGGCAACGCCGGGATGGCGCGCATAGAAGTCCGGCAGGCGCGGAATGAGCCACTGGGCGCCGACAGTGGGCAGCGCCGCGACGTCCAGAACCATGCCGTCGGCCTCATAGCCCATGATCTCGAGCGCATCGCGCTCGATCCGCTCGATCGTCTGCGCTACGCGGGTGCTGTAGGCCGCCCCTGCCCGCGTCAACGTGATGCGTTTCTTGATCCGATGAAACAGTTTCACGCCGAGCTGCGTCTCCAGCTGCGCAATCTGGCGCGACACCGCACTTTCGGTCAGCGCGAGTTCGCTGGCGGCACGCGTGACGCTGAGGTGCTTGGCAGCCGCGCTGAACGCCATCAGCGCGCCGAGGCTCGGTATTCTGCGGCGCATAGTTCATTCCAAAAACGCAAGATGTCCGCAGATTAAATTGTTTGCACGCCTAAGCACAAGGCAACAATCTCCCCGCGGATGACAAAAGTCATGGCGGGCGGCACCTCTGGCGAGGTCACGCCCCGGCAACGGTCTCAAGACATGCAGACTGCAGCGCGGTGCCCCGCACAGGTGCTTCGGTCATCAACTTCAAGGAGCACATCAGTGGCAGTCAACAAATTGCATGACGAATTCCACACGCTCGACATGGAGAGCGGCTGGCAATTGCCCGAGGGCTACGATCCCGCGTCGGGCGCGCTGGAGAAGATCCTGTCCGGATCGCTCGATACCGCGAACAAACGCGGCAGCCGGACGCGATTGCTGAAGTTCCCTCCGGGTCTCTTCACCACACAGCAGATCGTTCACGACCACTGGGAAGAAGTCTTTCTCGTCTCCGGCGACCTGATCGTTGGCAATGACGAGAACGGGCAAGGCGGCACGCCGTTCGCCGGCTACACCTACGCCGTCAGACCGCCAGGCGCGTGGCATGGTCCGTTCAAATCCGAGGGCGGCTGCCTGCTTCTCGAAATGCACTACTACGATCCCGCCTGAGAGCCACAGAGACGGCAGCCTCTTGGAGGGGCCGCCGATCAGAGCCGACGCTCCCTGAAATCCCCGCAAGAGGTCTTGATAGAATGAGTAATGCGAAGCTTCCCGTCATCATCGCCGGTGCAGGGCCGGTCGGCATGGTGGCTGCCGCAGATCTGGTGCGACAGAACATTCCGGTTCTGGTGCTCGAGAAAAACGACGCGCTGAGCAGCGAGTCGCGCGCATCGACGTTCCATCCGCCCACGCTGGACATGCTCGACGATCTCGGTTTCGCCAGCACGTTGATTGCACAGGGGCTGAAGGCACCGACGGTCCAGTACAGTTCGTCCGAGGACGGTGTGCTCGGCACATTCGATTTCGCGGCGATCTCCGATCTGGTGCGGCATCCGTTCCGCCTGCAAGCCGAACAGTTCAAGCTCACACGCATCATTCTGGACGCCCTGTCCGGCAATCCGCTGTTCTCGATCGCGTTCGGCAGCGAGGTTAAATCGGTCGAGCAGACCAGCGATACCGTCAAGGTGGTGGTCACGGCCAACGGCCACGACACCCCGCATGAATGCGCCTGGCTGATCGGCGCCGATGGTGCGAACAGCATCGTCCGCCGCGGCCAGGATATGGAATTCGAGGGCTTCACCTGGCCCGAGCGTTTCCTGGTGATGACGACACCGGTCGATTTCACCGCGCTTCGGCCGGGCGTCTCGTCGGTCAGCTATGTCGCCGATCCCGAACGCTGGTACTTCCTTCTGCGTATCCTCGGCGCATGGCGCGTGATGATGCCGGTGGCCGCGGAAACATCCGATGAGGAAGCACTGTCCGAAGCCTATGTGACGGCGTCGATCCGGCGGATCGTTCCCGCAGAGCTGGAGGCCCGCATCTTCCACACCACGCTCTATCGTGTGCACCAGCGCGTGGCCGCGAACTTCCAGAAAGGCCGCACATTCCTGGCCGGTGACGCCGCCCATATCAACAACCCGCTCGGCGGCATGGGCATGAATGGCGGCATTCATGATGCATTGAACCTGACCGCGAAGCTGGGTCCGGTCATCAACGGCACGGCTGATGAGAGCATTCTTGCCGATTACGATCTGCAGCGCCGGACGGTCACGATGCAGGCCATTCAGGGCGACACCATCCGCAACAAGAAGAACCTCGAAGCGAAAGACGAAGCCGATCGTGCGCGTTTCCGCGACGACATTCGCGCAGCAGCCGCCGATCCGGAAAAGGCACGAGCGCTATTGCGCCGGATCGCGATGCTCGACTCGCTTGAGCGGGCCGGTGCGTTGCATGTGGCTGAGCACCGCCCGGGGTGATCAGCAACTCTCTCTGAGACGATGTCGACGGCAACCGGTCACTCGGCTGGATAAGAACCGCGGCAGTGGAAGCGCCAGTAAGCCTGGAGGAGCCAACACCATGGTTCCCAAGATGTCATGCAGGAGTTTCAGAATGCCAAGCAAGGATTTACGGATGAAGTGGACGACGTTTCTTTTGGCGGCGCTGGTAGCGCCTGTCGCCTTGGGCGTGCCCGGCGCGGCAGCGGCCGGCTTTCCGGAAAAAATGATCACGATCGTGGTCCCTTATCCGGCTGGAAGCACGGCGGACGCGATTCCACGACTAGTGGCTCCGCTGATGTCGAAGTCGCTCGGCGTCACCGTGATCATCGAGAACCGCGGCGGCGCCAACGGCTCGATCGGGGCGGCTCGCGTCGCCGCTTCGCCGGCGGATGGCTATACGATTCTGCTCGCGACAACCGGCATGATGGCGATCAATCCGTGGATCTATGAAAAGCCCGCCTATAATTCCGAAAAGGATTTCGCGCCCATCACCAATGGCGCTTCGACGCCGAACATCCTGGTCGTCAATCCGTCGGTCAAGGCGAACTCGCTGAAGGAACTGGTGGCGCTGGCCAAGGCCGAGCCGGGCAAGCTGACATTTGCGTCAGCCGGTATCGGCAGCACGAGCCATCTGTGCGGCGAGACGCTGAAGGTGCTCGAAGGCATCGATGCCGTCCACATCCCGTATCAGGGCGCAGCTCCGGCACTTCAGGATGTCATCGGTGGTCAAGTGTCCATGATGTGCGATAATCTGTCGAACACGGTCCAGCAGGTACAAAGCGGAGCGCTGAGGCCCATCGTCGTGACCGCGCCTGAACCAAGCAAACAGCTGCCCAATGTGCCGACGTCACCGCAGGCAGGCTATCCCGATCTCCTCGCGGGCAACTGGTACGGCTTTGTCGCTCCATCGGCGACCCCCAAGGACGTGATTGAGAAGCTCAACACATCGATCGTGGAGGCGTTGCGAGATTCAACTGTTTCGGCTCGCCTGGAAGGCCTTGGTTTGACCGTGATCGCGGACAAGCCCGATCAGTTCGGAGCTGTTATCGCCAAGGATTCTGCGCGGATGGAAAATATCGTGAAGCGCTCGAAAGCGAAGATTTCCAACTAGGGATTTTTCGGCATCCCTCCGAGCTTAAACTGATCTTGACTTTAGTCCTACATTGAGTTATCTCGATTCCAGCCTGCTCGCTTGCTGCGTGCTCATGACACACAGCATCGATCAGACTGCAGCGGCGCCCGGGTCATCCGGGCAGCTGCTGGTGGAGCGCCGGGAGGCGCAGCGTTCGCTCGGCCGGCTTCGCACCCCCACCGATGTCGTAACGCGCGCGTCTTCCCTGCGGGACTCGCAATCCCGCCGGTGCTGACGTGCGGGCCGGCCCTCGCAAGGCCAGCCTCAAGGGGTCTCGCAAACCCCTGGCGCCTCCCGGCGCTCCATTCTCGCAATGGGAAACGGGATGAAGGGTCGTCCGCGCCCTCGCCGAAGCGGAGATCGGCGCGTGCCTTATGCGACCTGCGCGCGGACGGACAGTTCCGCATCCGGCGCAGCAATGGCCTGAGCGCGCAGCAGCTCGACAATCTCCTCATTCGGCCGCGCCCGGCTGAACAGGAAGCCCTGCCCTTCATGGCAGCCTTCGCTGCGCAGGCAGGCGAGTTCGGATTCTGTCTCGACGCCTTCCGCCGTGATGGTGACACCGAGGCCCATGCCGAGGCTGATGATCGAGCGCACGATGGCCTGCGCATCGCGATTGGAGCCGAGATCGCGCACGAAGGACTGGTCGATCTTGATCTTGTCGAACGGAAAGCTTCTGAGATAGCTCAGCGACGAATAGCCGGTTCCGAAATCGTCCATCGAGATGCGCACGCCGAGCGCGCGCAGCGCGTGCAGGGTCGCCAGCACCTGATTGCTCTTTTCCAGCAGCAGCGTCTCGGTGATCTCCAGTTCAAGCCGCCGCGGCGGCAGTCCCGAATGCTTCAGCGCATCCATCACCACCGAGAGCAGATTGCCAACGCGGAACTGCAGCGGCGACAGATTGACTGCGACGCGCACTTCATCGGGCCAGCGCGCAGCCTCGTTGCAGGCACGGCGCAGAATCTGCGTGCCGAGCGCATTGATCAGGCCGGTGTCTTCCGCAACGGGGATGAAATCCGCCGGCGAAATCATGCCGCGCTCCGCATGCGGCCAGCGCACCAGCGCCTCGCAGCCGGTGATGCGGCCGGTCTTGAGATCGATCAGCGGCTGGTAGAATGGCCGTAGCTGATCGTCCTGAATCGCGGAGCGCAGATCGATTTCGATCTTGCGACGGGCCTGCGCGCGAGCGTCCATGCCGGACTCGAAGAAGCTGAAGGTGCCGCGGGAGTCGTTCTTGGCGCGCGACAGCGCCATATCGGCGTTCTTCAACAGTCGCTCGGATTCGTCGCCGTCGCTCGGCGCCATCGCGATGCCGATGCTGGCGCCGATGACCACCGAATGACCGTCGAGCAGATAGGTCTCACCGACGGCGTCGAGCAGCCGGCGGGCCAGCAGCACGACATCCTCGGGACGGTTGATGCCGGTCTGGATGATGGCGAACTCGTCGGAGTTCAGCCGCGCCAACGCGTCTTCCTCGCGCAACGACGAGCGCAGCCGCCGCGCCACGCCGCGCAACAGCTTGTCGCCGATACCATGGCCGAGCGTGTCGTTGACGCCCTTGAAGTTGTCGAGGCCGAGAAACAGCACCGCGACCTTCTCGCCGGTGCGCCGCGTATGTGCGAGGACCTCGTCGAGACGCTGACGCAGCAGGTTGCGATTCGGCAGGCCGGTGAGGCCATCATGATGCGACATGAAAGCCAGCCGCATCTCGGCACGCTTGCGCTCCGTGATATCCATCAGCGCCAGCATCACGGCTGGCTCCTCGTTGTAGACGAGGTGCCGCGAATAGATCGCCAGATCGATCAGCGAGCCGTCGGCCTTGACGTGTTTCCAGGTTCGCGCGGCCTGCTCGTCATTGGCGTGATCGCCGACCCAGGGCGGGGCGGCCTCGAAGGCCTGCAACTGGCGGATGGTGAGCTTCTCGAATTCCGGACGCGTGTAACCGTAATGTTCGATCGCAGCGTCGTTGACGCTGAGGATGCGTTCGTCATCGAGTGCGCAGACGATCATCGGCACCGGATTGCTCTCGAACAGCAGGCGGAACGACGCCTCGCGCTGTTTCAGCTCGGTAATGTCGACGCGCAGACCGATGACACCGCCGTCTTCGGTGAGCCGCTCTTCGATCAGGATGACGCGACCATCAGCCAGAACCTGCTCGTGGCGCTCGCCGGGATGGAACAGTTTGGCGACGCGTTCTGCGATCCATTCGTCCTCGCGGCCGATGGCTTCAGGATAGTCGCCGCGCTCGACACCGACGCGGATCGTGTCCTGCAGACGCGCACCCGGCACGAACTGATCCGAGCTGCGGTTGTAGATTTCCGCGTACTTTTTGTTCCAGAGGATGTAGCGCCCGTCGGAATCGAGAAACACGATGCCTTGCGGCAGGATGTCGATCGCCTCGCGCAGACGCTCGTGGGATTTACGGGCTTCCGCGATCGCCGCCTCGGCCTGGGCACGCTGGCGCACGATCTCGCGAATGGGACCGCTGACAAGACCCTTTTTCGGCGCCAGTTTCGGCGCAGCCGCGATCGCCCGGCTCGGCCGGGTGATCCGAGACGCCAGTCCGGCTTTCGCTTTCTTTTTCGCTTCAGGCCGGAACTTCGGCATCAATGATCCACTCGCAACGCGCGTGTGACAATATGTGCAAGAAGTGTCTGAAAAAACGGTATCAATGCCGGTTCACAGCAACCGATTACCGTCTGAACTGCGCGCCTGTACACATCCCATGCCTTCACAACAGGCAAAAACCGTGGGCGTATGGTTACCCATGTCTGGACGTTACCGGGTCACGCGCGATCATCCCCGCCAAGTGAGAGACGCAAGCGGCTCGAAACGCTGATAAAACGACTGAGCCGGTGGCAGCAGGAGGACCGGCAAACCCAAACGCAAAAAAAAGCGCCAGCGTCAGACGTGGTTACCCACGCGTTAAAATCGTGCGTGCCGCAGGTCACTCACCTCATCGACAGCTTCAGCTATAGTCGCAGGATGAGCCTTCGCCTGATTCTCAGCCTCATAGTCCTGCCCGCCGTCATTGCTTCAACGCCGCTGGCGTTGGCGCAAACCAAAGGCAGCGTCGATCTGAAACCGCTGCCGCCGCTGGCCAATCCGAACGACCCGGCCATCGGCGCCAAAGAACTATTCGGCCGCAAGGTGCTGCCGACGAAATCGCCGGTGCGCGTGGTCGGCTTCTACGCCAAGGGCTGCATCGCAGGCGCCGAAGCGCTGCCGATCAACGGGCCGACCTGGCAGGTGATGCGGCTATCGCGCAATCGCAACTGGGCGCATCCGCAACTGGTCGAGCTGCTGGAGCGGCTATCGGTCAAGGCTAACAAGAACGCCGGCTGGCCGGGCATCCTGGTCGGCGACATGTCGCAGCCGCGCGGCGGCCCGATGATCACAGGCCATGCCAGCCATCAGGTCGGGCTTGATGCCGATATCTGGTTGACGCCGATGCCGAACCGCCAGCTCTCGCGCAACGAGCGCGAGGAGATGTCGGCGGTGATGATGGTGCGGCACGACCGGCTCGACATCGATCCGACCACCTGGACGCCGTCCCATCTGCCGGTGATCCGCGCCGCGGCGGTGGAGCCCAGTGTGGAGCGCATCTTCGTCAACGCCGCCATCAAGAAGGCGCTGTGCCGCGAGGCCAAAGGCGACCGCAGCTGGCTGTCGAAGGTGCGGCCGATGTACGGCCATGATTATCACTTCCATGTCCGCATCAAATGCCCGGTCGGCAGTGCCGAATGCGAATCCCAGCCACCGCCGACTGATTCCGAGGGCTGCAGCGCCGGCGATCTGGCTTACTGGTTCAGCGATGTCGTGCTGCATCCAAAACCGCCGCCGGTTCCGCCCAAGCCGAAGCCACCGATGACGCTCGCAGAAATGCCGGCTGCGTGCCGACAGGTTCTGACGGCACCGTGATCGGCCGATTGGCTATCGCATTGTCGTGAAACCGGGTTAGAACACGCCATCGTTGTGCCGTAAGCCGACGATCAACAACGGGCGCCCCTCCCGCACTCCTTCCATATCAGCCGCGGCTGTCAGCTGCCCGGCCCAATCGGCGAGATCCAACATGCGCATCAGTGCACGCAACCAGATCAAGGGTACTGTCCTCGAAGTCACCAAGGGCGCGACCACGTCGCATGTCCGCGTCGACATCGGCGGCGGCCAGGTAGTGACCTCGTCAATCACCAACGAAGCCGTTGACGATCTGGCGCTCAAGGCCGGCGGCAAATGCATCGTCGTGGTGAAAGCCTCCGACGTCATGATCGCGGTGGATTGATTATGTATGCGCGTCTGATTGTCGCGCTCACACTGCTCGGTTCGGCGCCTGCATGGGCTGCCGAGCCAAGCGGCTGTGACAAATTCAAGTGGCCGATCGACAAGGAGCGCGCTGCACTGACGGCGCAGGATCGCCTCAAGATTGCCTCTGGCGCCGACCTCGCAATTCCCGCCGCAGCGATCCTTGATTTGAAGACACCCGCTGAGGCGAAGCTGCCGACGTCCCCAGAGCGAAGGCCGAAAGACGGCACATTTGCAGGCTTTGCGCGCTTCCAGAAGGCGCCAAAGGCTGGCACATACACCATCAGCCTGTCGTCGGCGGCGTGGGTCGACGTGGTGCAGGATGGTGAGATCCTGAAGCCGATGGAGTTCAGCGGCGCGACCGACTGCACCGGCATCCGCAAGACCATAAAGTACGATCTTGCTGCAGGTCCGTTCGTGATCCAGGTCAGCGGCGTGACTGAAAACACCATCAGCTTGGCCGTGCTGCCGTCCGAGTGACGGCAGCCTTAGAGGCCTCCGCGCCCAAGGGCCTTTACCCCCTTGGCCAGCCTGATATTATTCCCCAGCGATATCCCCTGCGGACCGTAAGTCCTCGGGATTGCCGGAACGGCGCTTCCGCCTGTCGCATGTCCCACCCAACCAACGCCTGAGTTGCGCGCACTTTGCGCTGCGCTCACGCATGGAGCGCCACATGAACCGTTTTGCCGGACTTTTCGCTGCGTTCTCGATCCTGCTCGGATCGACCTTCACGCCTGCCCATGCGCAGGACAAAACCCTCACCGTGTTCGCCGCAGCGTCGATGAAGAACGCGCTCGACGAGCTCGATGCCGCCTACACTGCCAAGACCGGCGTGAAGATTACCGCCAGCTATGCTGCAAGCTCGGCGCTCGCCAAGCAGATCGAACAGGGCGCGCCGGCCGACGTCTTCGTCTCCGCCGACACCGACTGGATGGACTACGCCATCGGCAAAAAGAACATCAACGTCGCCACGCGCACCGACCTCCTCGGCAACAGCATCGTGCTGATCGCCGCAAAGGACGCCAAGCTCGACAACGTCACCATCGGTCAAGGCTTCGATCTCGCCAAGCTCGCCGGCGACGGCAAGATCGCCACCGGCGATGTGAAGTCGGTCCCGGTCGGCAAATACGCAAAGGCCGCGCTTGAGAAGCTCGGCAGCTGGACCGCCGCCGAGTCGAAATTCGCCATGGCCGAGAGCGTGCGCGCTGCGCTGACGCTGGTCTCACGCGGTGAAGCTCCGCTTGGCATCGTCTATGCGACCGATGCCAAGATCGATCCGGGCGTGAAGATCATTGGCACCTTCCCGTCGGACTCGCATCCTGCGATCATCTATCCGATAGCTGCGACCACCACCGCCAAGAGCGAAGCCGCCGACTACCTGACCTTCCTGAGGTCATCGACCGCAAAGACGGTTCTCGAGAAGTACGGCTTCACTTTCCTGGTCAAGCCGACGTCCTGACACGTGTCCGACATCTCTCCTGAAGAATGGACGGCGATCCTGCTTTCAGTCAGGGTCGCCGTGATCGCGACATTGATCTCGACGCCGATTGGAATCGGCGTCGCCTGGCTACTCGCGCGGCGTGACTTCTGGGGCAAGCCGATCATCGACGCCATAATCTATCTGCCGCTGGTGCTGCCGCCCGTCGTCACCGGCTATCTGCTGCTGCTGCTGCTCGGCAAACGCGGCCTTCTCGGCGCCTGGCTCGCCGAACATCTCGGCATCGTCTTCGCCTTTCGCTGGACGGGTGCCGCGCTTGCATGCGGCGTGATGTCGTTCCCTCTGCTGGTGCGGCCGATCCGGCTCTCGATTGAGGCGGTTGACCGGCGGCTCGAACAGGCATCGAGCACGCTCGGCGCATCGCCGTGGAAAGTATTTGCAACGGTGACCCTGCCGCTGGCGCTGCCCGGCGTCCTGGCCGGCATGGTCCTCGGCTTTGCCAAGGCCATCGGCGAATTCGGCGCCACCATTACTTTCGTCTCAAACATTCCCGGCGAGACCCAGACGATTTCCTCCGCGATCTACTCGTTGATCCAGACGCCCGACGGTGACGCGGCAGCTTCACGTCTGGTGATGATCTCCATCGGAATCGCCGTACTGGCGCTTATCGCTTCGGAATGGTTCGCGCGCCGCGCGACGCAACGGCTGCATGGAAACTGATCGTGCTGCGCGTTGACGTGTTCAAACAACTCGGCGAGTTTTCGGTCGACGTCGCCTTCACCAGCGAAGGCCGCGTGACGGGCCTGTTCGGCTCCTCAGGTGCGGGCAAGACCTCGCTGGTCAGCATGATCGCCGGCCTCGTGCAGCCGGATCGCGGCATCATCGCCGTGGATGGCGACGTGCTCTATGACGGCAGCGCGCGCGTCCACGTTCCGCCGCATCGGCGCCGAATCGGCTATGTGTTTCAGGATGCGCGACTGTTCCCGCATCTGAGCGTCGCGCAGAACCTCGACTACGGACGCCGGATGAACCGCCTGACACGCGATTCTGCTGAGGAAACGCGCATTACAGAGATGCTTGATATCGGACATCTGCTCGATCGTCGTCCCGGCGGCCTCTCGGGCGGTGAACGTCAACGCGTGGCGCTGGGACGTGCGCTGCTATCTCAACCGAGGCTGCTACTGCTCGACGAACCGATGGGGGCGCTCGACGAGGAGCGGAAGGCGGAGATCCTTCCCTACCTCAAGCGGCTGCGCGATGCAGGCGATGTGCCGATGGTCTTCGTCAGTCACGATGCCGACGAAATGCGGCAACTGGCGACGCAGGTAGTGATGCTGAAGCGCGGCCGTGTCGCGGCCTTCGGTGGCACCGAGATCCTGCCGCGTATCATCCCGGCAGCCTGAGCCAATCAGGCGCCGGACAGCGTGGTCCAGCCTCGCTTCAGTTTCGCCTTGAGGGCTTGCCTGCGTGTCAGCTTTGGCGGCGCGGGGTCTTCATCTTCGGGCAGACGCAGGCCAACCACATTGACGCGTCCGCCACCAAGACTGCGCGCGACAAGGTCGATGCTGTCGATCGGCAAGGCGGCGCCAACGGTCGGCGCATGATCGAGATGGATATCGAAATAATCCGCCAGCGTCAGCGATGCCTGGGCTGGATCGACGGCGATGCCGTAGATCGCCGCAAGATCGCCGAGAGTGATTTCGCCAGACACCATGAAATCACCAAGCAGATGCGGGTCCGGCGCCGTGCTCGGCGGCATGTCGACAAAGAAGCGATCCAGCGCCTCGGCCTTTTCCGGCGGCGCCAGCAGATAGATGTAATCGCCGGCCGTAACAGGCTCGGCCTCCGCCGGCGTCAGGATGCGCTCATCGCGAATGACCAGCGTCGGCTTCGACCACGACGGAATGAGATTGCGCTTCAGGTAGAGGCTCTTCGGGCGCACGGCATAGCCGACCAGTTGCTGTTCGAGCTGACCTGGCAAATCGAGTTCGATACGGCGCGGCCCCCTGTCGGTGCGCGGCAGAGCCACATGCAGCTTCCGGGCGGCAAAAGCCAGCGTCCATCCCTGAAACAACAGCGAGATGATCACGACCACGAAAGCGACGTCGAAATACAGCGACGCCTTGGGCAGACCAACCAGCATCGGGATCGAGGCAAGGAAGATTGCGACGGCACCGCGCAGGCCGACCCACGAAACGAACATCTTTTCACGCCAGTTGAAGCGGAAAGGCTGCAAACACAGGAAGACCGCGACCGGGCGCGCCACGAACATCAGAACCAGGGCAACGCCGACCGCCGGAATGATGCTGCCCACCAGCCGCTCCGGCGACACCAGAAGACCGAGCATGACGAACATCACGATCTGCGCCAGCCACGTCGCAGCGTCGAGGAACGTCACCACGGAATTATGCGCCCGCGTCGGACGATTGCCGATGATGATGCCGGCAAGATAGACCGCCAGAAAGCCTGAGGCGTGAGCGATCTGAGCCAGCCCGAAGATCACCAGAGCCGCGGTGCAGACGAAGGGCGCATGCAGCCCCTGCGGCAACGCCACGCGATTCATGGCCAGGACAACCAACCGGCCACCGACGACGCCGATCAGGGTGCCCAGCACGGCTTCCTGAACAAATTCCATTGCCACGTGACCGGCAGAGGCGTCGCCCAGCGACAGAAGCTTGACCAGCGTCAGGGTCAGAAAGACGGCGAACGGATCGTTCGTTCCGGACTCAACTTCGAGTGTCGCGCCAACCCGCGGTCTGAGGCGCAGGCCTTGCGCGTGGACCAGCAGAAAGACAGCCGCGGCGTCGGTGGAAGCCACTACCGCGCCGGTCAGCAGCGCCTGGGTCCAGTTCAGGTCGAGGGCATATTTGGCGACTGGCGCCGTGATCAACGCCGTCAACAACACGCCAATCGTGGCCAGCACCATCGACGGGGCCAGCACCGCGCGAATGGCCTGAAATCGTGTCTTCAACCCACCGTCGAACAGGATCAGCGCGAGTGCAACCGAGCCCACCACATAGGTTGTATGGACGTCGTCAAACCGCAGTCCGCCGGGGCCCGCTTCGCCGGCCACCATGCCGATAAACAGGAAGAACAGCAGCAATGGCGCGCCGAAGCGAAGCGCAAGCAGGCTGGACAGGATGCCGGCCATAACCAGAACTGCGCCGAGAAGGATGGCAATGCTGACGGAATCAAGTGACGCCATGAGGCTCCGAGGCCGGAAATACTTGTAAATCCATGCTTATCGTCGTCATCCCGAGACGCCAAACGTTTTCTGCGTGATACCTATTTGCAGGTATATTTCTCGGGAATTGCCCAAGGCAGAAGCTCCGCTCGATGGCGTCGACGTGGTGCTTGTGTGAATCTCTGCCCATCCGAATCAAATGCGCCGTCCAGCGATGATTCCACACCACACGATACATTCACGACAACGAGAGCTGCGCGATGCTTGACCTGACCGACACCCACGAATTCGTGCTGGCAACCGCACGATCGTTCGGCGCCGAGGTAACCTCGCCGTGGTTCTATTTGCAGCTCGGACTTATGATGGCCGGCGGCGGCATTGCCTTCGCCATCGGGGCCGCAATCCGCTCGCGGGTCGATATGACCTCGCTGGCGATGGGCTGGCCGGCGCCGCTGCGCATGTTCATGCGCATTCTCGTCGGCAGCGCGGCCACTGCGGCCTTTGCGATCCTGATGACCCTCGACCGCGTGATCATGCTGAGCGTGACATGGCCCAGCCGCAGCTATTTGCTGTCAGTGGCCGCGAAGCTTGCACTCGCGTGGCTAGTGATCCGGCTTGTCACCAGCGTGATCCGTAACGAATTCCTAGTCCGGCTGGTGTCGATCTCGGCCTGGTTCGTGGCGGCCCTCAGCATTGTCGGCCAGTTGCAGCCGACCATCACCATGCTGGATGCGAACGGGATCGACCTCGGCGGCCTCCGGTTGACCCCGCTACTCTTGATCAAGCTCGGCGTCTTGCTCGCGGTAGCGCTATGGCTCTCGAACATCGCCAGCAATTTTCTCGAAGGACGCATCAGGCAATCCCATGACCTCACGCCCTCGATCCAGGTCCTGCTGATCAAGCTAGTGCGTCTGCTCTTGATGGTGTTCGCCGTCGCTCTCGTCATGGGTGCGGTCGGCATCAACCTCTCGGCGCTCGCCGTGTTCTCCGGTGCAGTCGGTGTCGGTATCGGTTTCGGCCTGCAGAAAATCGTCGCCAATTTCATCAGCGGCGTGATCCTGCTGGCGGACAAATCGGTGAAACCCGGCGATCTCGTCACCATCGGGGACAGCTCCGGCCGCATCAGTGCGATGAATACGCGCTACATCTCGGTCGCCGCGGGCGACGGCCGCGAGTTCCTGATCCCCAACGAGGACCTCATTACCCAGAAGGTGGTGAACTGGACTTATACGGACAAGGACACGCTGGTGAAGGTCAATTTCAGCGCCAATTACGATGCGGATCCGCGCGTCGTCTGCAAGCTGGCTATCGACGTCGCAACGGCATCGCCACGGGCCAATACGGCCAAGACGCCGAACTGCATCCTCACTGAATTCGCCGAAGCCGGCATGAAATTCTCGCTGACCTTCTGGATCGACTCGCCCGACGGCATGGATGCCGTGAAGAGCGAGGTGATGCTGGGACTGTGGGATGCCTTCAAGCGTGAGGGCATCCGCGTGCCCTATCCGGTCCGCGAGCTGAAGATCCGTGGCGGTGCACTACCGGTCGAAACCATTGTCGAAGTCGCATCCGGTCCGGAGTAGTTCCGATGAAGCTACAGGCCGATCTGGTTCCGGCGACGCTGCTGCGGCGCTACAAGCGCTTCCTTGCCGATGTCGAGCTCGCCGATGGCAGCATGATCACCGCCCATGTCGCCAATCCCGGCGCGATGCTCGGCCTGCAGGCGCCGGGCGCGCGGGTCTGGCTGTCGAAGTCGCCGAGCAAGACCCGCAAGCTGCCTTTTTCATGGGAGCTGATCGAAGCCGATTTCGGCAATGGCCCGGAACTGGTCGGCGTCAATACAATGCACCCCAATGCCATTGTCGCGGAGGCCCTCGCCGCCAACGCGATCCCCGAACTCGCCGGCTACGACACCATCCGCCGTGAGGTGAAATACGGCGCTGCGTCGCGGGTGGATTTCCTGCTGGAACACCCGTCACGGTCGCCCTGCTATGTCGAGATCAAGAACGTCCACATGATGCGCCAGCCGGGATTGGCGGAATTCCCGGATTCCGTCACCGCGCGCGGCGCCCGCCATCTCGACGAACTGGCCGCCATGGTTGCCACAGGCGCCCGGGCCATGATGCTGTTCGTGGTCCAGATCGGCTCATCCACGGCTTTTGCGCTGGCGCGGGATATCGACCCGGCCTATGGCCGCGCCTTCGACAAAGCCTGCACCGCAGGCGTCGAAGCCATCGCCTATACATGCCAGATCGACCACGGCAGCATCGTTTTGGCCGGCCGAGTGCCGATTCAGCCATGAATATGGCTGGGGTGGGACCGAGCGATGAGGTCCTGGAGGGGCTGCTTTGGCTTGCGCTGACCGCCCCAGCCATTAAATTGGGGCCTCAAATCGCACATTCCCGTCGCATCCTGCCTGGCAAGATCACCTGATGAGCTACGTCGAAGCCTCCGAAACCTCCCAGCGCAAAACCGGTCAGATCAAGCTGCATGGTCCCGCCGCTTTTGCTGGCATGCGCAAGGCCGGCGCGCTGGTGTCGCAGTGTCTCGACGAGCTGACCGATCTGGTGAAGCCGGGCGTGCTGACCTCGGCGATCGACGACTTCGTCCGCGAATTCGCCTTCAGCCATGGCGCCTTTCCGGCCACGCTGATGTATCGCGGTTATCGCTATTCGACCTGCACGTCGATCAATCACGTGGTCTGCCACGGCATGCCCGGCGACCGCGCGCTGAAGGAAGGCGACATTGTCAATGTCGACGTCACCTTCATCGTCGAGGGCTGGTATGGCGATTCCAGCCGCATGTATGGCGTCGGCGAACTCGCCCGCAAGGCGGAGCGACTGGTCGAGGTCACCTATGAATCGCTGATGCGCGGCATCGCCGTGGTCAAGCCGGGCAATACCACCGGCGACATCGGCCATGCGATCCAGAGCTTCGTCGAACCGCAGCAGATGAGCGTGGTGCGCGATTTTTGCGGCCATGGCCTCGGCCGCATGTTCCATGACGAGCCGAATATCATCCATGTCGGCCGCCCCGGCGAAGGCGTGACCTTGCGCCCCGGCATGTTCTTCACCATCGAGCCGATGATTAATCTCGGCAAGCCACATGTGAAGGTTCTGTCCGACGGCTGGACCGCCGTGACCCGCGACCGGTCGCTGTCGGCGCAGTTCGAGCACACGGTCGGCGTGACGGCGACCGGCGTCGAGATTTTCACGCTGTCCAAGCGGCATATCGAACAGCCGCCGACGCCCGCCGCCTAAACTTCAAATCGCCACACGACATCGAACACTTTCTGGTTGCAAATGCAGCCGGGCACGGCATGCTCGCGGATAATGTCCATGCGAGCGTTTGCGCCACATGCCCGTCAGCCCCATCGATCCGACTGCGCCGCCGGGTCTTGCCGAAGCGCCGCATTATCATGGCCATCGGGAGCGACTGCGTGAGCGCTTTCGCAGCGTCGGCGCCGATGCGCTGAGCGACTACGAGCTGCTGGAAATGGTGCTGTTCCGTGCGCTGCCGCGCAGGGATGTGAAGCCGCTGGCGAAATCGCTGATCACCAAGTTCGGCTCCTTTGCCGAAACCGTGCATGCCCCGGACACGCGGCTGCGCGAAATCGGCGGCCTCGGCGAAGCCGCCATCACCGAGATCAAACTGATCGCTGCTGCCACCAGCCGCGTTGCCAAGGGGCAATTGAAACAGCGCACCGCATTGTCGTCATGGGCCACGGTGATCGACTATTGCCGCACGGCCATGGCCTTCGCCGACAAGGAGCAGTTCCGCATTCTGTTCCTGGACAAGCGCAACCAGTTGATCTCGGACGAGGTCCAGCAGGTCGGCACCGTCGATCACACACCGGTCTATCCGCGTGAGGTCGTGAAGCGCGCGCTCGAACTGTCAGCGACGGCCATCATCATGGTGCACAATCATCCTTCCGGCGACCCGACACCGTCGCAGGCCGATGTGCAGATGACCAAGGCGGTGATCGATGTCGCCGCGCCGCTCGGCATCGCGGTACATGATCACATCATCGTCGGCAAGCACGGCCATGCCAGCCTTAAGGGGCTGAAGCTGATCTAAGGCCAATCAGAACACTTAGTTTTTGATGGTTTTGACGTATTCTTCTGCTGCTCGAATGCCGCTCTTTGCCTTGAGTGTTAAAGCAGTTGTCCGCGGCTTCCATTCGGACACCAGTTTTTCTGCGTTCTTGAGTTCTTGTTCGGACAACAGTGCAGCCATCTCATTCACATTTTTCGCGGGCGCCAGCTTCGAAAGTTTGAAATACGCATATGACAAAGACAGATCCTTTGGCGCTCCTTTTCCGGCGGAATACAAACGGGACAAACCAAAGAGGGCACCGGGATATCCCTGATCACCCGCCCTCTTCCACCACTTGAGCGCTTCTTCCGAATTTCCTCGCTTGTCATACAGATTCGCGACATCGTGCTGGGCAAGCGCGTAGCCGGCTTCGGCAGAAACAAGCTTGTATTTTAAAGCTTGATCCGTGTCAGACTCCACGATGCCTGCGCCTTGCCCGTCATGGTAACAACCAAGCTTGTAGGCTCCCAACGGGTCGTTCGACGCAGCTGATTTTTGAAACCACTCAAAGGCCTGCCTACGATCCTGTTGCGTGCCAATGCCATTATTGTACATCATGCCCACATGGTATTGCGCCTCTGCATCTCCCTTTTTCGCCAATGCTACCATTACATTAAAGGTGTCTGCGTCATTTGCGTTGGCGGGCATTGAGAAGAATAAAAGGCACGAAAAAGCCAAGGCGAAAAATTTCATCTCACCCTCCAATCGGGTTTGAACCAATTCATCTTGGTAACGCGCAGCGGAAATAGGTTCGAAGAGGCTGATT
Source organism: Tardiphaga sp. 20_F10_N6_6 (assembly GCF_052076045.1). Lineage (NCBI taxonomy): Bacteria > Pseudomonadati > Pseudomonadota > Alphaproteobacteria > Hyphomicrobiales > Nitrobacteraceae > Tardiphaga > Tardiphaga sp. 20_F10_N6_6. The sequence continues at coordinate 4,823,615 of NZ_CP197239.1, read as the reverse complement.
TAGACCGGACGGATTGTTGCGCAGAGCGCTGTCCGGGCAGCCACCTCTCCTCGTCGTCCCCGCAAAAGCGGGGACCCATACACGCCTCGGCGTCATTTGGAGTGCTGTCGTCGTGGCTCGCCGTTACAATTGCGTATGCCGTGGTTATGGGTCCCCTGAGTTCTCAAACGAAGTGCAACACCAGATTAGGGTGTTGCGATGGACGGAACCTACGCCCAGCTATCGCTGGATGACCGCTACAGGATTGCCCAGCTTTACGCCGAAGGGCGCTCGATCCGGCAAATCGCGGCAGCTCTGGATCGCGCGCCATCGACTGTCTCCCGGGAGCTGAAGCGCAATGCCGGCGTGCAGGTCGGCTACAAACCCGCTTACGCGCAGGGCCAGACAACGGCGCGGCGCTGGAAGGGCGCTCGGTTGGACCGCGATGTTGGGCTCCGCACTCAGGTTCTGGACGGACTTCAGCGTGGCTGGTCCCCAGAACAGGTCTGCGGGGTGCTCGCCTTACAGCATGGCCGCAAGGTGATCTCGCCGGAGAGTATCTACCGCTTCATCCACGCTCAGATCGCGCGCACCAAGGATTACAGCTGGCGACGATATCTGCCGCGCGGCAAGAGCAAGCGAGGCTTCCGTGGTCGCAAGGGCGGGTCGTCAGCGCTGCATATAGAGGGCCGGGTGCCGATCGCCGACCGACCAAAGGAGGTCCTGGACCGCGCCACCGCCGGCCATTGGGAGGGTGATCTGATGATGTTCGCGCGCTACGGGCAGGCCATCCTCACCTTGCATGAGCGATTATCCCGTCTGATGATCGCCGTGCGTCTATCCGGCAAGGCCGCCCGTCCGGTCGTGCAAACGATTACCCGACTGCTGGCGCCGCTGCCGCCCGAACTGCGACAGAGCATTACCTTCGACAACGGCACCGAGTTCGCCTGCCACACAGACCTGCATGCACTCGGTATCCAGACGTTTTTCTGCGATCCCTACGCCCCTTGGCAGAAAGGTGGCGTCGAGAATGCCATCGGTCGCATGCGCCGCCGGATTCCGCGCAAGACAGATCTAGCTACGCTCACCTCCCAGGATCTTGCCGATGCCGTGCTGGCTTACAACAGCACACCCCGAAAGTGCCTTGACTGGCATACCCCCGCCGAGCTCTTTGCTCGACAGCTGTTGCACTTCGAGTGTGAATCCACCTCCCCGCCTTCGCGGGGACGACAAAAGCGGGCGCGGAGCGACCTCCTACTGCCGCAGCAGGATGAGCGGGTCGGCACTATCCGGCACGCGGCGCCACTGAGCGTTGTCGTCGGCTTCGAAATGCCAAGTCTCGCCCGATGCCGACATCATCAGCAATTCGCCCCGTTCGAGGCGCCACTGTTTGGGATTGAAATTCGCCACCAGGGGTTCACAGCGCGGCTTCAGGAAGACGGCGAAATTATCCTGGGTCGTCTCGGTATTGGTCAGCGTCAAACCGCAGACCACGCGGCCGCTGCCGCGCACCATGGACCAGTCGCCGATCATCTGGTCCATCGACTTGGTCAGCGAGCGGGCTGCAGCGAGATTCTGCAGGATATAGACGCCCTCGCCGGTACGAATGCCTTCGAAGATGCCGCTCTCGACTTCGGTGAAGTCGATCACCGTTTCGCCCGTCGGATTCTGCAGCCGGACGATATCGAGCCCCTTGATGTTCCAGGCTGCGATATCCTTGGTGAAAGGCAACGCCTTCGCGCAATCCGGTTCAAGTTCGAGCTTCAGCCCCTGTGGCGACGTGTCGTTCTTCAGCGTCACCACGCAGGTCTTGCTGCGTTCGGTGGTGGAGAGCTCCCACTGCCCGATCATGTTTTTTCGAAGGGTGGCAGCATCCTGCGCTCGCGCCGGTGCGCCGACAAGCATCACGCCGGCAACTGCCAGCGCAAAATATCGACAGCGCACCGACGCGAGTCTCACGATCAGCGTCCCTTTATCGGTGTTTCCGCAATCGGTGTCGTCGGCGCCTTGCCCGCGAACCAGAGCTTGAGGTTGTCGACCACAAGCTGATCCATCGCGTTGCGCGTCACCACCGACGCCGAGCCGACATGCGGCAGCAGCACGACGTTCTGCATCGACTTCAGCTCGTCCGGCACTTTCGGTTCCTGCGCGAACACGTCGAGGCCCGCGGCCAGAATGGTGCCCGATTTGAGCGCCGCAATCAGTGCAGGTTCATCGATGACCGAACCGCGCGCGATATTGATGATGATGCCGCGCGGACCGAGCGCCTGCATGACTTCCGCATTGACGAGATTAGCCGTCGACGGCCCGCCCGGCGTAATGACGATCAGCGTATCCACCGCCTTCGCCATCTCGATCAGGTTCGGATAGTGCTTGTGCGAGACGCCAGCCGCGGGGTTCCGCGAGTGATAGACCACCGGTACCAGCGAGGCGTCGAGACGGCGCGCGATGGCCTGACCGATGCGGCCCATGCCGACCATGCCGACCTTGCGGTCGCGCAGCGAGCCGACCGTGAGCGGATAAGGCTGTGTCAGCCACAGGCCCGAACGGACATATTTATCCGCTTTGATGAATTCGCGGGCAGTGGCGATGAACAGGCCGAGCGCCGTATCGGCGACTTCCTCGGTCAGCACATCCGGCGTGTTGGTAACGAGGATGTTGTTCTCGGCGGCATATTTCGCATCAATGTGATCGTAACCAACGCCGAACGAGGAGACGATCTCGACCTTGGGATATTTCGCCAGCACGGCGCTGTTGGTTGGCACCAGGCCAGTCACGGCGATACCGCGGATTTTCTCGGCGACACCCGCCGGCAGCCGTTCGAGATCGTGCTGGGTTTCATATTTATGCAATACGAACTGATCCGAGAAACCGTTATTGATCAGCGGCTTCGTCGGTCCGTAGATCAGCAGGTCGATCTTGTCCGAAGAGATTCCCGTCCCCATTATTTTTCCTTTCGCAGTGCACTCTCATGCCAGCGCCGCAACAATCCGTGGGATACCAGCGCGAGCAGCATATAAATCACAATCCCCGCAACGGACAGCAACAATAACGCAGCGAACATTCGGGGAATATTGAGGCGATAGCTGGATTCCGAAATGCGATAGGCGAGGCCTGAACCAGCACCCGCCGCACCTGCAGCGATTTCCGCCGCCACCGCGCCGATCAGCGACAATCCGCCCGCAATGCGCAATCCGCCAAGAATGAATGGCAGCGCTGCCGGAAGCTTCAGATAGCGCAGCACCTGCCAGCGCGATGCGCGATAGAGCTGAAACAGACCGGCCAGATTGCGATCCACCGAATTGAGGCCCAGCGTCGTATTGGCCAGCACCGGGAAGAACGCCACGATCCAGGCGCAGACAACAACGGCCGTCTGCTGCGGCAGATAGATCAGCATCAGCGGCGCGATGGCGATGACGGGCGTCACCTGCAGCACGATGGCATAGGGCAGCAGCGAATATTCCAGCCATTTGGACTGGTTGAACAACAGCGCCAGCGCGATGCCACCGATGGCCGCGGCGATGAAGCCCTCCAGCGCTGTCAGCAATGTCACGCCGAGCGATTCAGACAGGACCGACCAGTCGGCGATCAGTGTCTGAAAGACGAGCACGGGACCTGGCAACAGGTAGGGCGGGATTTCGCCGATCCGGACGACGAGATCCCACAAAACGATTCCAGCGACAAACACGACCACCGGCCAGACGATGCGCTGCCATTGCATATCGCTGCCCGGCACGACCGAACCGCGATCGACTGTGGGCAGTGGCTCCAGCCCTTTCATGCCCGCGCCTTTGTCTCGTTGAATGCCGCGTCACTGGCCGCCATCAGTGCTTGCGAAACATCGCGGCAATAGCCGGCATAAGCCATCGAGGTGCGAAACGCGTCGTCGCGCGGTTCGGCGGATTCGATACGGCATTCGGCGCTGACGCGACCAGGTCGCGAGGTCATCACCACAACGCGCTGAGACAGATAGACCGACTCGAACACCGAATGGGTGACGAAGATGACGGTCTTGCCGAGTTCGCGCCATAGCGCCAGCAGGTCGTTGTTGAGCCGGAAGCGCGTGATCTCGTCGAGCGCCGCAAACGGCTCGTCCATCAGCAGGATATCCGGCTCGGTCACCAGCGCGCGGGCCAGCGACGCCCGCATCTTCATGCCACCCGACAATTCGCGCGGATAGGCTTCGGCAAAGTCCGCGAGACCGACCTGTGCGAGCACCTCATCCACCCGCACCGTCGACTGCGCATCCGGCATATGTGCCAGCTTCAGCGGCAGTCGCACATTCTCCCGGATCGTGCTCCATGGCATCAGCGTCGGCTCCTGGAACACGAAGCCAATGGCGTGACCGCTGCTCTGCGCAGCGACATCTAAAGTGCCCGCTGACGGCGCGATCAGGCCGGCTATCAGACGTAATGCAGTAGATTTTCCGCAGCCGGACGAGCCCAACAGCGAGACGAATTCGCCCTTGCGGATATCGAGATCAAGCGGCCCCAGCGCCACGGTGCCGTTGTCATAGACCTTCGCGACGCCGCGCAGGCGGACGGCGGTGGGGGCATCGCTCGACGACAAGGCAGGTTCGACCATCTGCCGGGCTACTTCTTCGGCCGGAGATCGAGACCGACACCCTTGTTGATGAACTGTAGCGTATAGGCCTTGCGATAGTCGATGTCGCGCTTGACCACGCCTGCGCGTGACATCTTGTCGAAGAAGCTGGCAACACGCGCTTCGCTCATGGCGCCGATACCGTCTTTCAGCGTGTCACCTGAGTCGACGATGCCGTATTCCTTCATCTTGGCGATGGAATAGGCCAGCAGGTCATCGGTCATTTCCGGGTTGAGCTTCTTGATGACCTCATTAGCGGCTTTGTTGTCGCCATAGAGATAGTTGTACCAGCCAATCATCGAGGCATCGACGAAACGCTGGACAAGGTCCGGCTTCCTGTCGACCCATTCGCGGCGCGTTTCGATCAATGTCGAATAGCCATCGAAACCGTAATCCGCGAGCAGCATCACGGTCGGCTTGAAATTGGCCTGCTTCTCGACCACGAACGGCTCGGACGTGACATAGCCCTGCATCGCGCTGTTCTTGTCGACGATGAAGGGCTGCGCATTGTAGGTGTAAGGCTTGACCTTGGACGCGCTGAAGCCAAGCTCGGATCGCATCCATTGGAAATAGCCGGCGACGCCCTCTTTCGAGATCAGCAGCGTCATCGGCTTGAGGTCTTCGAGCTTGGTCACCTTGGGATTGGGATGCGCCAGAAAGACCTGCGGGTCCTTCTGGAAGATCGCGGCGACAGCGACCACCGGCACATTATTGGCGACGGCATCGAAGGATTGCAGCGTGTTCGCGCTCATGAAGAAGTCGAGCTTGCCCGAGATCAACAGGATGCGGTTGTTCACGTTCGGGCCGCCCGGCACGATGGTGACGTCGAGGCCGTAATTCTTGTAGGTGCCGTCCGCGACCGCCTGGAAGAAGCCGCCATGTTCAGCCTCGGCCACCCAGTTGGTGCCGAAACTGACCTTGTCGAGCCTGGTTTCCGCTGTGGCGGGCGACTGCGCGGCCATTACGGCCAGTGCGCCAATGGTTAACGCGCGCAGCAGGGATATCGGGCTCATATTGGACTCCGTCGACCGTTATGGCCCATGATAGGAAGCAATCTGCTGCCAGACTACCCTGCAAAATTGACCAAAGAAACGCACCTCGATGACTGCCAACATGCCGCCCCGCGACTGGACTGCCATTCACTGGCCCGACATCGCCCAGAGCGATCCGGCCTCCTGGATTGCAGTGCTGCCGCTCGCCGCGACCGAGCAGCACGGACCGCATCTGCCTCTCGGCACGGACATCATGATTGCGGAGGCTTATCTTGCAGAGGTCCAGCGCCTGCTGCCTGCCGATATTCCGGCGACGTTCCTGCCGCTTCAACCTGTGGGCATTTCAACCGAGCACCTCGCCTTTCCCGGTACGCTGACTCTGCCGACAGAGATCGCATTGCAGACCTGGACTGCGATCGGCGAAAGCGTCGCGCGCGCCGGCGTTCAGAAACTCGTGATCGTCACTAGCCACGGCGGCAACAGTGCAGCAATGACGCTCGCGGCGCAGGACCTGCGCGCCGAATACGGCATGCTGGTCGCCACTACCGGATGGAACCGCTTCGGCACACCGGATGGATTGTTCTCGGACGACGAATTGCGTCACGGGATTCATGGCGGCGCCGTGGAAACATCGATCATGCTGGCGCGCTATCCGCAGCATGTGCGGAACGACAAGATCGCAAATTACGCATCGTCGGCGATTGCGATGGAAAAGAACTATCGCTGGCTGTCCGCAAACCGGCCCGCGCCATTCGCGTGGCAGGCCGAAGACCTCCATCCCAGCGGCGCCATCGGCGATGCCACGCAGGCATCAGCCGACAAGGGCGAGAAGCTGCTGGCGCACGGCGCAAAAGCATTCTGCGAATTGCTCGCGGACATGCATCGCTTCGACGTGACAGCGTTTGATCGCGAACCGGATGCCGGCGCGTGAGATGTGGTTAACCGCGGATTGCGCGATTCACGCGACGACATATTCCGCGCGGATGACGACACAATCCTGAAACCAAAAGAATTTGCCTGAAACCAAATAGTTCGACCGGGTCTCGAACCCGATCCGTTTGGGCTCCGACTGATTGGCATGCAGGCCACGATGGCTGCACTTCAACAGGATGGAGTTATCCCATGTCGATCAAGTCCAAGATTGCCGCTTTCGCTCTCGTTGCTCTCACTGCTGCCGGCACCATGGCATCGTCCCAGCAGGCTCAGGCCAAGGGCCCGGGCATCGGCTTCGGCATCGCTGCCGGTGTTGTCGGCGCCGCAGTCGTCGGTAGCGCCATTGCCGCCAATAACGGCTACTACGGTTACGGATATCGCTGCGGTTGGGTCCGCCAGTATGACGGCTACGGCAACTATGTCGGCCGCGTCCGGACCTGCAACTACTAATCTCTTGATCGACTGACGTGGATTTGCGTCCGACACGGGCGCCTCATCCACCCCGTGTCGCACCAGACCCGCTCGGTTGTCCCCCCGAGCGGGTCATTTTTTTGCGCTCGCCAAATGCCTTTCGAGCCGTGCCGGCCAGCTGCTGTTATCCAACCGTCATGATCGGCTGCCACTGAAACATGCTTCTCCAGTTGCTTCTTGCTATTGCGAATTAGTTGCAATTATAGTCGTGGAGTCGACGGGTTGCTCATTCTGTTTCGTTTTGTCTCACGACGACCCTCGATACCCCCAACGTTATGGGCGAATCGACTATTTTTGTGGAATATCAAACGGTTCGTCGCATGATCGGCGGCGACCTAAAGCGAGAAACGACGGCCGCATGAAGTACCCCGACCGATCACGAGCATTGTCGTGAAGCGCGTTTTGGCCGGTTTTGCGCTGGGCGCATTGGCGTTCGATGGCTCTGCGATCGCGGCCGATATTTCGCCCGGCATGGCGCTGAAAGCGCCCCGCCTGGTTTACGACTGGACCGGGTTTTATCTCGGCGGTCACATCGGCTATGGCGGCGGCAGCTTTGGTCCCGGCAGCAATCCGCTGCCCGCGCAGGGCGTTTTCCTGCCGCCTTCGCCGACTGGCCTGATCGGCGGCTACCAGATCGGCTACAACAGGCAGCTCAGCAACAACGTCGTGCTGGGCTTCGAGGCCGACGCCACGTTCAGCAGTCCGCAGGACGCAGCGCGGTTGATGCCGGCGCCTTTCCATACGACCTTCGACTATTTTGCAACCGCACGCGGCCGCATCGGCTACGCCTTCGGCGCGCTGATGCCTTACGTCACCGGCGGCGTAGCGTGGGGACGCACCAAACTCAATCTCAACAATGCCGACGGCGATCTCATCGCCTCCGCGAGTCGCGATCATTTCGGCTGGACCGCGGGCGCAGGCGTCGAATTTGCCGTTGGTGGCAACTGGACCGCGAAGGCCGAATACGCCTATCTCGATTTGATGCGGCAGACCTATGACCTCGGCAATGCCGGACTGCCGAATGTGAGCGTTGATCCGAATATTCACACCGTCAAAGTCGGCTTGAATTATCGGCTGTGGGACACGCCGCCATGGTTGCCGTCAGCTCCCATCACCGGCAAGACTGTGCTGCCGGAATCGACAGACTGGAACGTTCACGCCCAGACCACTTTCATCGCATCCGCCTATCCGCGGATTCGCTCGCCCTATGAAGGCACCAACAGCCTTCCTGGCGGCGGCCAAGGGCGCGAGACCTTTACGACGACGGCGTTCCTCGGCTGGCGACTGTGGCAGGGCGGTGAGCTCTATCTCAATCCCGAGCTGGCGCAGGGCTTCGGCCTCAACTCCACGCTCGGCCTCGCCGGCTTCCCCAATGGCGAGGCGCAAAAGGGCGGCGCGCCGTTTCCGCGCTTTCGGATGCAGCGCTATTACTTCCGCCAGACGCTTGGCCTGGGCGGCGAGCAGGAAGACGTCCCCGACGCCGCCAATCAATTGGCAGGCAAGCGCGACATCGACCGCATCACGCTCACGGTCGGACGCTTCGCGGTGGGTGATTTCTTCGATGGCAATTCCTACGCCAAGGATCCGCGCGCCGACTTCATGAACTGGGCAATGTGGTCATCGGCCGCTTACGACTTTCCAGCCGACCTGCCGGGCTTCACCCGCGGCGCCATCGTTGAACTGAACCGCAAGGACTGGGCGATCCGAGCCGGCCTGTTTCAGGTGCCGGCACAGCCTAACAACGACGTCCTGACGTTCAAGACTGGCGGCGCGGTCGTCGAATTCGAGGAGCGTCACCAGATCTTCGACCAGCCCGGCAAGTTGCGCGTCGGTGCCTTCATCAATCGCGGCAATACCGGCAGCTATCGCGGCGCACTGGCGATCGAGACCAATGATCCCACGCTGGATATCAACGACGTGATGTCCTCGATCCGCCGCGCCAGCGACAAATACGGTTTCTACGTCAACGGTGAGCAGCAGGTTGCCACCGACGTCGGCATCTTCGGGCGCGTCAGCTGGAACGATGGCCAGAACGAGATCCTGTCCTTCACCGATATCGACCGCAGCGTCTCTGCCGGCGTGTCGATTAAGGGCAGCCATTGGGGTCGCGCCAATGACACGATCGGCCTTGGAGGCGCGATCAACGGCCTGTCCGCTGCGCATCGCGACTTCCTCGCCGCTGGCGGCAACGGATTGCTGATCGGCGACGGACGGCTAAATTACGGCACCGAGCGCATCCTCGAAACCTATTATGCCTATGCCATCGACAAGAACTTCACCCTCACGGCCGACTACCAGCTGATTGCGAACCCTGCCTATAACAAGGATCGCGGGCCGGTCTCGATCTTCTCAGGCCGATTGCACGGCGAGTTCTGATCTCGGACCTGCTGCGCCGTCATTGCGAGCGCAGCGAAGCAATCCAGTCTTCCTTGGTAGTAGGTAAAGACTGGATTGCCGCGTCGCTCGCTTTTCGCAATGACGGAGGAGAGATCTAGGCCGAACGTTCCAGAGCTGCTGGCAGGAACGAGCCCGCTTGCGCCATTTCCCATGCATCGCGAAAGCGCTTGTCGCCGGTGCCATCGACCAGCTCGTTGTGGCGCAGCGCCGGATACATCCGCGTGAAAGACAGGACGTCGGTGCTGGAGGCGCGATGCGAGAAATGGATCGGGCGAATATCCTGCGGATGAGCGAGCCCGGCCGCCGCAATCAGCTCAGCCAGCGCATGCAACGTCGCCTCGTGATAGTTGTAAACGCGATCGGTCTTCTGTGGCACGGCCAGCGCGCGGTTGCGCGTGGGGTCCTGCGTCGTGACGCCGGTTGGGCAACGATCGGTGTGGCAGCTCAGTGACTGGATGCAGCCCAGTGCGAACATGAAGCCGCGCGCCGAATTGCACCAGTCCGCGCCGAGCGCCATCGCGCGGGCGATATCGAAGGCCGTCGCGATCTTGCCGGAGGCGCCAATCTTGATGCGGTCACGCGCGCCGATGCCGATCAGCGCATTGTGCACGAAGTTGACGCCCTCGCGCATCGGCATGCCCAGATGATCCATGAACTCCAGCGGCGCCGCGCCCGTGCCGCCTTCATTGCCATCGATCACGATGAAATCCGGATAGATGCCGGTCTGCAGCATCGCCTTGCAGATCGCGAGGAATTCCCAGGGATGACCGATGCACAGCTTGAAGCCGGCGGGCTTACCGCCGGATAGACGGCGCATCTTGTCGATGAACTCCATCATCTCGATCGGTGTTGAAAACGCCTTATGATAGGCCGGCGAGATACAGTCCTCACCCATGGCGACGCCGCGGATGCGCGAGATTTCTTCCGACACTTTTGCCGCCGGCAACACGCCACCGTGGCCCGGCTTTGCGCCCTGGCTGATCTTGAGCTCGACCATCTTGATCTGATCGTTGACGGCAAGCTTCGCGAAGGCGTCGGGATCGAAGTTGCCATCACGCGTGCGGCAACCAAAATAGCCGGAGCCGACCTCCCAGATCAGGTCGCCGCCGTTCTCCTGATGATACGGACTGACGCCGCCTTCTCCAGTGTCATGCGCGAATTCACCACGCTTGGCGCCAGCATTCAGCGCGCGGATCGCATTGGGGCTGAGTGCACCAAAGCTCATAGCCGAGATGTTCAGTACCGAAGCCGAATAAGGCTTGAGGCAATCCGGGCCGCCGATGGTGATGCGGAACTGCTCAGTCGCATGCGGCCGCGGCGCGACCGAATGGTGCATCCACTCATAGCCCTCTTCGTAGACATTCTTCTGGGTGCCGAAGGGACGTTTGTCGAGCACCATCTTGGCACGCTGATAGACCACCGCGCGGGTGTCGCGGCTGAACGGCATGCCATCCTTTTCGCTCTCGAAGAAATACTGCCGCATCTCCGGACGGATTTCTTCGAGCAGGAAGCGGATATGCGCCGAGATCGGATAGTTGCGCAGAACCGCGTGGTCCTTCTGGAGCACGTCGTGAATGCCAAGCACGGTCAGGCCGCCGAAGACGATGACCGGGATGACAACGAGAGGGATGACCTTGGGATCGTGAATGCCTATGCCGACCAGCAGCAAGGTGGCGGCGCCGCAGATCGTCAAAACGATGAAGCGCGGCGAGAGGGGAAGCATCAACGTTTCCATAAAAATCCTGCCTGACATGAATGGCGCTAGCGTTACACAGACCCGATGATGCAAACATCACAAGCGCGTTGCCGCAGAGCATCGCGCCAGAATGCCCAATCTATCGGGCCACGCTCAATGAATCGTTGCAAAAAGCGAGGGACCCAGACGACAAAACCCGCGCCGGAGCGCGGGTTTTGCAGTGCAGTGAATTTTGATGGTCTCGGGCTGCCTTAGCGCTCGACGAACGCCTTCTCGATCACGAAGTGGCCCGGCTTCGAGCCGCTGCCTTCGATGAAATCGCGCTCTTCGAACATGATCTTGAGATCTTCGAGCATGCTCGGGCTGCCGCACAGCATGATGCGGTCGGTCTCGATCGAAAGCGGGCCCTGGCCGATGTCGTTGAACAGCTGCGACGACGCGATCAGGTCCGTGATCCGGCCGCGGTTGCGGAACGGCTCGCGAGTGACCGTCGGGTAATAGGTGAACTTGTCCTTCATCAGTTCGCCGAACAGCTCGTCCTCGGCCAGCTTGGCGACCAGGCGCTCGCCGTAAGCGAGTTCGGAAACCTGACGGCAGCCATGCACGAGCACCACATGCTCGTAGCGCTCATAGACGTCCGGGTCCTTGATCAGGCTGGCGAACGGCGCGAGGCCGGTGCCGGTGGAGAGCATCAGCAGGCGTTTACCGGGCAAAAGATTGTCGGTGATCAGCGTGCCGACGGCCTTACGGCCGACCAGGATGGTGTCGCCTTCCTTGATCTTCTGCAGGCGCGAGGTCAGCGGACCATCCGGCACCTTGATGCTGAAGAATTCCAGCTCTTCTTCGTGGTTCGCGCTGGCCATCGAATAGGCGCGCAGCAGCGGCTTGCCATCGACCTCGAGGCCGATCATGGCGAACTGGCCGTTCTGAAAGCGGAAGGAGGTGTCGCGGGTGGCTTTGAAGCTGAAAAGTGTATCGGTCCAATGCTGGACAGAAAGAACTTTCTCTCTGTGAAAGGCGCTCATGAGATTTGATTTTCCAGTGCGGGCTTTTTTAGAACAAGTCCATTGTTTGCCGCGTCACGATGCCGAGAAACCATTGCGGCTATTGGCTAATTTTGGTTCTCGCAGCTGCGAATGACAATTAGTCAAAGTAGCCATGAAGTGCAATTGCGGACTGAGGGAGGCGGTCGATTAATTTCCAAAGCAGGTTACCCATGCAGCAGCAGCCCATCTGGCCGCAACATTAAATTACCCGATATGGGAGGTTTCGTTCAGTTTCTTGCCGGACACCGTTAATGGTATCCGGCTGGATCGCGTGATCCCGATCCGGTAGTTTCCGGCCACCTCGTTAAAGTCGTCGCAGGCGGCTTTTCGTTCAATCGTCGGCCTGGTCCTTGATGACATCCCTTCGCGACATCCGGGCCGGAAAGCCCCCATCCTATCCCGACCAGTCGATCTATGCCGAATACGCTTGCCGCCAGTTCGGGCTGGAATTCGCCGAGGTGGATGGCGGAACGGGCCTGATCTTCACCGTCGGCCGCAATGGCCGGAGCGCATCCTTCGGCGCCGGACGCGGCTCGTTCTTTCCGCAGAACAACGCCACGGCTGCGACGCTGGCGAATGACAAGTATTTCGCCAATGTGCTGATGGAGCGCGCCGGCGTCCCGACTTTGGGCGGGAAATACTTCTTCCTGCATGAGCGTTATCGCGCCCATCGCCCGCCCGGCCACGAACATGCCGACGCCGTCTGGCATTTCGCCGAACTCGGCGACCGGGCCTTCATCAAGCCGCTGATGGGATCGCGCGGCGACTTTGCGGAGATTGTCGTGGGCGGCGACGCGCTCATGGCCTATCTCAAGCAGGTCGCGCAGTATTATGACGCGATCCTGATGCAGCGCATCTATACCGGCCAAGAGTATCGCGTCTTCATCCTCGACGACGAGGTCGTGTATTGCGCGCAGAAGACGTCGCCCTTTGTGACCGGCGACGGCAAGGCGACGCTCAGGCAATTGATCGCCGCGGAGACGTCCGCGCTGGACCGCCACGGGATTTCGTCGGCCGCCACAGGTCCCGACGACACCTCCCTCGATCGCGTGCTGCCATACGGCGAGCGGCGCGCGATTCCCGGCCGGATGAATCGCAGTGCAGGCGGCAGCATGAGCTTTGCGGCGCCGGGCAACGAAACTGTTGCCTTTGCGATGGCGCTGCAGGCCGCCAAGGCGCTCGGCCTGCGCGCTGGCGCGGTCGACCTGTTTACGGATATCGACGGAGATGCTGCCGCCTTGCGCGTGATCGAGGTCAATGCCAATCCGTCGATCCGCTTTCTCGAAGACAGCGGCCGCGAGGATCTGATCCTGCGCATCTGGCGGCATACATTCACGGCGATCGGCCTGCTCGATGTTTAACCTGCCCAAATATGGCGACGGCCTATGCCTCGCCCGGCTGGCGATGCTGCTCGACGCGCTGTCCATCGACCGTATCAGGCTGCGCAAACATTCCGTCGTCGTCGCCGGCTCGAACGGCAAAGGCAGCACGGCGGCATTCTGCGCCAGCATCGGCCGCGCCTTCGGCCTGCGGACCGGGCTGTTCACCTCGCCGCATCTCTATCGCTTCAACGAGCGCTTCCAGGTCGACGGCGTACCCGTCGATGACGAGTTGCTGGAAGCCCTCGTCCTGCGTGTCGCCACCGCCATCGCCGATCTCAAGCAGCACACACTGGATGAGGTCTTTGGCGCATTCGAGGCGCAGTTCGCACTGGCCTGCCTGTATTTCCAGGAGACCGAATGCGAATTCGCCGTGTTCGAGGCGGGCATCGGCGGACGCTACGATCCGGTTCGGCTGGTCGGCGCCGACATCACCTGCGTCACCTCGGTCGATCTCGAACACGTCAACCTGCTCGGCAACTCGCTGGAGCTGATCGCCTGCGACAAGAGCGATGCCTGTATCTCGGGCGGCACCGTCGTCTACGGTGAGAACTGCCTGCCCATGCGCGGCAATCTCGCCGAGTACAATCGCAACCGCAACGTCACCGGCCTGCATATCGGCGACGAGATCACGATCAGCAACGTCTTTGCATCGGCCAAGGCCCAGGCCTTCAACTGCCGGCTGGGCGCATTCGATCTGCGCGCGCTCGAACTCATGCTGGCCGGCGAGTTCCAGCTCAACAATGCTGCCATTGCGGCTGCGCTGTTCATTCTCTGGATGCAGCGCATGCATCCGGATGCGACCACCAGCGCCATCGATCTCGCGGTCCGGACCGGGCTGCGCGATACCAGATGGCCAGGACGGCTCGAAATCGTTCAGCGCGATCCCCTGACCGTCATCGATGTCGGCCATACGCCCGATGGCGTCGCACAGGCCCTGAAGAGCCTTCGCGCCATCCATGGCGACGACAACTGGTTGCTGGTGCTCGGCGTCTCCGGCGACAAGAACGTCGATGATATCGCCAAGCATCTCGCGCCCGTCTTCGATACGATCGTGTGCACCCGCGCTTATCACAAGGGCGCCGACGCGCGCGTGGTCGGCGCTGCGGCGCGCAAGGCTCATCCGGCGGCGCGCATTCATGTGGCCAATGCCATGGAAGACGCTGTGCGCCTCAGCCAGCAACTGGCGCGCGCCGTGCCGCGCAAGATCTATGTGGCGGGCGGACTGTTCGCGGCGATCGAATATGCCACGGTGCTGCGCGGCGACAAGGCGCAGGATCTACAGTTTTTTTAAAGTTCCACACTCGTCATTCCGGGGCGTGGCCGGCACTTGCCGGACGCGAACCCGGAATCTCGACATGGGAGTCTCCGGAGAGCCAAACACACCGGGATTCCGGGTTCGCGTGCAGCTGGCGCTGCCCGCGCCCCGGAATGACAGTGTGTGGCTAATTCGTCCCGCCCGCTGAATCGTCCAGCACCTTGAAGCTCTCTTCCAGCTGCGGCGAGATCGAGACACCCATGCGCTCGCCGGTCGGCAGGCGCGCGACGAACCATTTGTTGTAGAGCGGGATCAGGTCGCGGTTTGAACCTAGCCGTCGAAACGCACGCTCAACGACAGCCGCAAGCTGCGGCTCACCCTTGCGGAACATGATGCCGTAGGGATCATAGGACAGGTAATCGCCGACGACGCGAAATCTGTCCTGCGACTTGTGCCGCGCGATCAGGCCCGACAGCAGGATATCGTCGGTCGCGAAGGCATCGGCCTTGCCGTCGACCAGCATCTGGTAGCTCTGCTCGTGATCGGGCGAGACCACGATGTTGAGGCCGAGATTGAACTTCTTGTCGACCGCATGCATCGCCTGTTCGTTGGTGGTGCCTTTGGTGACGACGATGGTCTTGCCCTTGAAGTCGGTCGGCGCGGTACCCGTGGTGGTTTTCGGCACCATCAGCTTGGTGCCGGCGACGAACATCAGCGGCGAGAACGCGACCTGCTTGCGCCGTTCGGCATTGGCCGTGGTCGAGCCGCATTCGAGATCGATCTTGCCGTCGACCACGGCGGGAATGCGATCGTCCGACGTTACTTTTACATATTCGATCTTGAGCTGGGGATCGTCGACCTCGATGCCGATATCCTCGACGATGGCCTCGCAGAGTTCGAGACTGTAGCCGATCGGCCGGCCGGCCTGGTCGAGAAACGAGAATGGCGGCGAGCTCTCGCGGTAGCCGAGCTTGACCACATGCGCCTTCTTGATCGCCGCCAGCGTCGGGCTAAGCCCTTCCGCGGGCGCTTGCGCCTGCGCACTCGTCGCCAGCAGCAAAGCTGCCAGAAGCCCGGTGATCGAACCGGTCAGATAGTAGCGCATCACGCACCTCAACCATGTCCGAGGGCGGGGATTTCTCCGGGAATCATGTCGCCAGGCACCACATCGTCGGGACCGAGCTCATGTTCGGGCGCGAGTTCGCCTTCCCATTTAGCAACCACCGCCGTGGCCAGCGAATTGCCGATCACATTGGTGGCGCTGCGGCCCATATCGAGGAACGTATCGATACCCATGATCATCAACAGGCCCGCTTCGGGAATATTAAACTGGCTGAGCGTCGACGCGATCACCACCAGCGAGGCGCGCGGCACGCCGGCCACGCCCTTCGAGGTGATCATCAGCGTCGCCAGCATCGCGAGCTGCGTTCCGAGCGACATCTCGATGTGATAGGTCTGCGCGATGAAGATGCTGGCGAAGGTGCAGTACATCATCGTGCCGTCGAGATTGAACGAATAGCCCAGCGGCAACACGAAACTGGAGATGCGCGACGAGGCGCCGAAGCGGTTGAGGCCTTCCAGCGTCTTCGGATACGCGGCTTCCGAACTTGCCGTGGAAAACGCAATCATCAAGGGTTCGCGGATCAGCCGCAGCAGATGGCTGTAGCGCGGGCCGATAACGATGAAGCCGACCACCACGAGGATACCCCACAGAATCGCCAGCGACAGGTAGAAGCCGCCCATGAAGACGATCAACTTCCACAACACGCCCAAGCCATTCTTGGACACCGTCGCCATGATCGCCGCCCACACCGCGAGCGGCGCGAACAGCATCACATAGCCGGTGACCTTCAGCATGATGTGACCGAGGTCATCGATCAGTTGCAGCATCGGCTTGGAGCGTTCCGGCATGGCGCCCATCGCAACTGCGAAGAACACGGCAAAGATCACGATCTGCAGGATCTCGTTCTGCGCCATCGCGTCCGCGATGGAGGTCGGGATCAGATGGGTGAGGAATTTTTCAATGGAGAAAGCCGACACCGGCAGGCCCGTCGATTGCCCCGCAGCCGGCAGCGTTCCCGGGAAATTCGCGCCGGGCTGCAACAGGTTGACCATCACGAGGCCGAGCAGCAGCGAGATGAAGGAGGCGCTGACGAACCAGCCCATGGTCTTGGCGAAGATGCGGCCGAGCTTGGAGCCCGAGCCCATATGGGCGATGCCGCCGACCAAAGTGGCGAAGACCAGGGGCGCGATGATCATCTTGATCAGGCGCAAAAACAACATGGCGATCAGATTGACGTCGGCCGCGATCTCGCCACGGCTATCGGGCAAATAGTTGAAAACCAGCGAGCCCATCACGATGCCAAGCGCCATCGCGATCAGAATGTATTGCGTAAACCTGTTCGACATACCGACCCCCGTTACACATTCCCAACTGCGACAGTCTGTCATATTGATCAGAGCGCGCAACAAGCTTCGTCAGCCGCGTACCGTTTCGGTATCATCAGGCGGCAAATAGCCGTTGTGGAATGCCGCGCTGCCGCATAGCGTCATCGCCAACTACAAAAACTGTGCAGCCTGATTGTTTTGTACGCGGCGACTGCAACAAGTTTCGACAAAGGAAGAAACAGGGAGACAACGGCCATGACCGACACCGTCAATCATCAGGTGCTGCTCGTCGAAAAGCCCACAGGAAAATTGGGGCCCGAGCATTTCAAACTATCAAAGGGCCCGATTCCCGAGCCGAAGGACGGCGAGGCGCTGCTGCGCGTGCGTTACATCTCGCTCGATGCCGCCAATCGCGCATGGATGCATGGCGCGACCTATCGCGCTGCCGTCGAGGTCAACACGGTGATGGCGGGCGGCGGCATTGCCGAAGTCGTGTCCTCGAAGTCGCCTGCGCTGAAGCCCGGTGACATCGTGTTCGGCGACACCGGCTGGCAGAATTACGCGGCGGTGCCGGCCAAGCATCTCAACAAGATGCCATCAATGGAGCCGATGACGCATCTGCTCAGCGTCTATGGCATCGCCGGACTTACAGCTTATTTCGGCCTGCTGGACGTCGGCAAGCCCAAGGCAGGCGAGACCGTCGTCGTCTCGGCGGCGGCCGGTTCGGTCGGCTCCATCGTCGGCCAGATCGCCAAGATCAAGGGCTGCCGTGTGATCGGCATCGCCGGCGGCAAGGACAAATGCGACTGGCTGACCAAAGAACTCGGCTTCGATGCCGCGGTGGACTACAAGGACGGCGCGGTGTTCAAGGCGCTGAAGGCGGCGGCGCCGGGTGGCATCGACGTGTATTTCGACAATGTCGGCGGCGACATTCTCGAGGCCTGTCTCGCACAAATGAATCTCAACGGCCGCATCGCCTGCTGCGGCGCCATCTCGCAATATGACGGCGCGCCCTCGGCGACCGGCCCGCGCGGCGTGCCCGGTCTCATCGTGGTGAAGCGGCTGATCATGCAGGGCTTCATCGTGATGGACTATATGAACCAGCGCGAAAAGGCTTTGGCCGATCTGCAGTCCTGGGTCGCCGCAGGCAAGCTCAAGGTCCAGGAAGACGTCATCGACGGGCTGGAGAACACGCCGCAGGCCCTGATCGGTCTGCTGGCCGGTGAGAACCGGGGCAAGCGGATGGTGAAGGTGTAGGGCTTCCTTTCCCCTCCCCCGAGCGTAGCGAGCGGGGAGGGGTGGCGCGTTTGAGAGCGAAGCGAACAAACGTGACGGGTGGGGTGCCCCACGTGAGGGCGTCGCTTGTGGCACCCCCACCCCGGCCTATCGGCCGACCCTCCCCACCTAGCGAAGCTTCGCTTCGCGCGGGGGAGGGATATTTCTGGCGCCGTCGCGCCATCGCAAACCCAGAATTTCAAACAGCCACTGCTCTTCAGACATGCGTCATCACCCCCATTGTTTGCGGCGCGGGGGCGCCGTCGTCTCCTGCATTCCCGCCCCCTTGTGAGAGGGCGTGCGGAACGCCGGGTGCCCGTTGCACCCGTGGGCCTGATGCGAATGCGGTCTTCCGCAATTGAGAGTGCATCAGGACTTTCGGAGGCGCCGAGCAAGTGCCCGGCGTTCCGCCTGCGGTGTTTTTTCGGTTGCTTGCGCGTTGCCTCGACGAACGCTCCGATCGCGAATTAATGTCCCAAGGCGATGGGAAGGGTGCCTCAAGCGAATAGGCCGAACGCGTTTTGACTTGGTCGTCCGTCACACTGTCCAGGAGTCTTTCCATCCCAAGGTCGGCCGTCTCCTTGCCAGTGGCAGTGCTGGCGCAGATCCGTCCTGCCCGAAGACAGACGTCACCCCCAAACCGCGTGACGCCGCATCTCCGGCGTCCACCGCACCCTGCCCCGCGAACGTGACGATCGCGATCGCCCCTCTCGGTGGGGCAGGACGAAGGGGAATATAGTCCATACAGGGATGTTGTCAACGGGAGATAGGAAAAAATGTTTGGGCGCTGTCTTGCCGCCCCAAGCTCGTCATTCCGGGGCGGGACCGACGCCGGAGGCGACGGGACCGAACCCGGAATCCCAGCATGGGAATCTCCAGACAGCGCAAAACACTCTGGGATTCCGGGTTCGCGTCCGGCAAGTGCCGGCCGCGCCCCGGAATGACAATGGGGGAGGACAGCGCCCCAGAACAACGAGCGACGAGCCATGCAGATTGCGACGCGCCCCCACGCCGCGACGTCCTATCCACCCGCCCCCCGCTTTTGTATGACCTAGCACTCACTCCCTCCAGCCCATCGATATCTCGCAAGAAGGAAAATCCATGACTGATGCGGCGACTGACGCGGCCTATGCTGAACTCGAAGCCGCCGGCTGGAGCATCATGGACGATGACGGGTTCATCCATTTCGTCGGCCCGATGTGGCACCGGGTCGTCGATGGCATCAATGAATTCGCCATTCTTGGCCAGGACAAGCACCGCAACCGCCGCGGCGTGGTTCAGGGCGGGGCAGTGATGACGCTCGCCGACCGGAGCTGCGGCATGGCGGCGCGCGAGGCTGCGGGGGTCGAGGCGCTCGCCACGGTCCAGATGGATACTTATTTCGTCGATGCCGCGCGGATCGGCGACCTGATGATCTCCCGGCCGAAGGTCGTACGTGCCACCAAGAGCCTGATCTTCATGAGCACCGAGGTCAGTGTGAACGATCACGTGGTCGCCACGGCACATGGTGTGTTCAAGACGGTCCGCGACCGCACCGATGCCGGGCGCAAGAACGACTGACCTGACGGCGCCGCGGATTTTCGTCATCTTCACGGATTTTTTTTCGCACACGGCGGAACGAAAGCGCGATCAGCTCGCTTAGCAAAGACATGCGAACCAAAACAGTTTTTACGCGACCTATATTCGTATTCGATTGATCACGTTTAGACTGACTGATGCTTTCGACCCGAACCATCCCGGCCCTGTGGCCCATGGAACCGGCGATCAAGGTTCAAATCCCATGGCCCAAGACGCTGCCGTAAACGACGCCGCCCTCCCCGCCACCGTCCTGGTCGTCGAGGACGATGTACTGCTGCGCATGTTTGCGGTCGAGATGATCGAGGAAGCCGGTTTCCGGGTGATCGAGGCGCCGGATGCAGACGCTGCGATCCGCGTGCTCGAAGCGCGCAACGATATCCGCATCATCTTTACCGATATCGACATGCCCGGCTCGATGAACGGGCTCAAGCTCGCCCATGCGGTCGCCAATCGCTGGCCGCCCATTCGCATCATCGCAACATCAGGCCACTTCAGGATAGGCGAACGCGACCTGCCCGATGGCGGCCGCTTCATTGCCAAACCCTATCGGCAGCACCAGATCATCGGCGCCCTCACCGAATTTGCCAATTCTCGCAGCGCATTCGGCGTCTGATAAGCCCCGTTCGCAATTGCGCTCACGCTTGACGCCTCCACACCGCCCGGTCACCCTCGGTTGCTAGATACCAGCTATCGGCGGGGGCACGCGATGTGGGCATCACTCCAGAACTTTCTCGATAGTTCCATGTTTGCGCCGCACGGCATTTGTCTGCTGTGGGACCCCGGCCTGATCTGGCTTCATGTCGGCTCGGATGCGCTGATCGCCGCGGCCTATTTCTCGATCCCCGTCGTACTCACAATCTTCGTCTGGAAGCGCCGCGATGTGGAGTTCGGCTGGATCTTCTGGGCCTTCGCGCTCTTCATCATGGCCTGCGGCCTGACCCATGTGATGTCGATCTACACGCTGTGGGTTCCGGCCTATGGCGCCGAAGGAATCCTCAAGGCGATCACCGCCATCGCCTCGGTCGTCACCGCTGCGATTCTCTGGCCGCTGCTGCCGCGGCTACTGGCGATCCCCTCGCCCGCACAGTTGCGCGAAACCGAACTGGCGCTGATCGAGGAAGGCCGGCACCGGCGCGAGGCCGAGGACATGCTGCGCCATACGCAGAAGATGGAAGCGATCGGCCATCTCACCGGCGGTGTTGCCCATGACTTCAACAATCTGCTGACCATCATCATCGGCAATCTCGAAATCGCCGAGCACAGCATCTCGACCTGGACGGAATCGTCACGTGATCGCCTCAAGCGCGTCATTGCCAGCGCGGCCGGCGGCGCGCAACGCGCCGTGGTGCTGACCCAGCGCCTGCTTGCCTTCGCACGCAAGCAGCCGCTCGACCCGAAGACCATCAATGTCAACGGATTGCTCCACGGCATGTCGGACTTCTTCCAGCGCACGTTGAGCGAGAATATCGATCTCGAAATCGTCGGCGGCGCCGGGCTGTGGCAGGTCGAGGTCGATCCGAGCCAGATGGAAGCCGCCATCCTCAATCTCGTGGTCAATGCACGCGACGCCATGGCCGGCCAAGACCATCTGAAGATCGGCAAACTGACGATCGAAACCAGCAACGCCTTCATCGACGAGATCTACGCCCTGCAGCATTCCGATGTGGTCATCGGGCAGTATGTCCTGATCTCGGTGACGGATACCGGCCCGGGCATGCCCAAGGACGTGCAGGAGCGCGCCTTCGACCCGTTCTTCACCACCAAGGAGCCCGGACAGGGCACCGGTCTCGGCCTGAGCCAGGTCTACGGCTTCGTCAAGCAATCCGGCGGCCATGTGAAGATCTATAGCGAGGTCGGCGAAGGTACGACCATCAAGGTCTATCTGCCGCGCAGCAGACAGCATGCGGAGCAAGCAAGCGAGATCGAGAGGCACATCGTCGGCAGCAAGGGCAACGAGACTGTGATGATCGTGGAAGACGATCCGGATGTGCGGTCCTACCTGGTCGAGACGCTGGAAGGTCTCAACTATCAGGTCCGCGAGGCCGGCAATGCCGACGCAGCGCTGGCCGACTTCACCGAAGATCCCGAACCGTTCGACCTGCTGCTGACCGATATCGTGATGCCCGGCATGAACGGGCGACTGCTGGCCGACGAGATGCAGAAGCGGCAGCCGAAGCTGAAAGTGCTGTTCATGACCGGCTATTCGCGCAACGCCATCGTGCATCAGGGCCGGCTCGATCCCGGCGTCTCCTTGCTGCAGAAGCCGATTACACAAGCGGCCCTCGGCAACAAGGTGCGCGAGATGCTCGACAAGAGATAGCGACTACGGGATCCGTCTGACGGACGGGACGACGCCCAGCGTCCGCTCCGGATGCGCCTGACGCCGCATCTCACTCAGGGCAATGGCGGCACGCGACGTTTCGTGACCAGCGAGCCAGAGTTCGAAATCCGGCACCGGCAGCGCAGGCGAATAGACGAAGCCCTGGATAACGTCGCAGCCGAGTTCGGTGAGAATCCGGCGCTGCCCGTCGGTCTCGACGCCTTCGGCGACCACGATCATGTCGAGGCTCTGGCCAACGCGTATGATGGCGCGCGTAATCGCCAGCGCGCTCGCCTCGCTTTCAAGGCCGCGCATGAAGCTGCGATCGATCTTCAATTCACGAATCGGCAGATGCGCGAGACGGCTGAGGCTGGAATAGCCGGTACCGAAATCATCCATCGACAGCTGCACGCCGGATTTGCGAATTTTCTCCATGGTCTCGACGGCGGTCGAATGCTCGCTCATCACCACGCCTTCGGTGACCTCCAGCATCAGCATGTCCGGCGACAGACCGTTTTCGGCGATCACTTCGCCGACCAGCGTGGCGAGATCGCCATTCTGGAAATTGATCGGCGACAGATTGACCGAGACGCTGGGCACGTCGACGCCATTTCTGCGCCAAGCCGCGACCTGCCGGCAGGCTTCGCGCAGCGACCATGTGCCGATCAGCTCGATCAGTCCGTATTCTTCCGCGAGCGGAATGAATTTCGATGGCGGCACTTCGCCGAGCACCGGATCTGACCAGCGAGCCAGCGCCTCGACACCGTAAAGGCGACCGTCAGCGCGAACCTGCGGCTGATAGTGAAGCCGCAGCGCATCCTGCACGATGGCATTGCGCAGCGCCGTACTGAAGGCGAGTCGCTCCTCGCTGACGCGGTTCATCTCCGCACTGAAGAAGCGATAGGTCGAGCGGCCGGCCTGCTTGGCCTGATACATCGCCGCATCGGCATGTTTGAGCAGACCATCGATATCGCCGGCATTGTCGGGATAGATGCTGACGCCGATGCTGGCCGATACCGGCACCAGCTTGGCGCCAAGCTGCATGGGCGGCAGCAGTGTCTCGAGCAGGCGGCTGGCGATCAAGGCGGCGCCTTCAACATCGCAATTCGGCAGCACAATGACGAATTCGTCGCCGCCCTGCCGGCTCAGCGTATCGGCCGGCCGGATTTGCCTGCACAGTCGTTGCGTGACCTTGACCAGCAACTCGTCGCCAATGGAATGACCGAGCGTGTCGTTGACGTCCTTGAAGTGATCGATATCGAGGAACATCACCGCAATGCGGTCCCTCGGCTTGCTCTTGTCGATCAGCCCCGTCAGGATCTGGCGCAGTTGCGCGCGGTTCGGCAGGCCGGTCAGCGCATCGAAATAGGCCAGACGCGCGATTTCGCTGCGGGCCTCGTGCCGTTCAATGGCCAGTGCGCACAGATGCACACAGGCATCGACGATGGTCTGGTGCCAGCGCGTCGGGCCCCGTGTCTCGCGGAAATAGAAGGCAAAGGCGCCGATGACGCGGCCGTCCCGCGCCTTGATCGGCGTCGACCAGCAGGCGCGCAGGCCGGCCTCCAACGGCAGGCTGCTATAAAGCTGCCACCGCGGATCGGTGGCGATATCGGTGGCCAGCACCGCGTGGCCGAGAAAGGCTGCCGCGCCGCAGGACCCGACATCGGGACCGATGGCAATACCGTCAATAATGGGCGCGAAGGCCGGCGGGAGACTGGGGCCGCCGAGTGGATGGAGCCGGCCGTCCGCGTCCACATGCAGCACCGACGGGACGATATCGGGCGCGATGGCTTCGACGCGGTGGCAGAGATCGCCGATCACATCCATGACTGGCATGTCATTGGCGAGATTTTCCAGCACATGATGCTGCAGCGAATGGATCTGCTTGCTCTCGGTGATGTCGTCGAGCACCGCGACCAGATGCTCGACCTCGCCGGCTTTGTTGCGGCCTGCGTTGACCGTGCTTGAGATCCAGATCTCGTGACCGTCCTTGTCATAGACAAGGATATCCTCTTGCCCGTGTCCTTCGGCATCGATCTGCGCGTGAAACCGCTCCAGCGTTTCGTTGTCGGTATATTCTCCGGTCAGCAAATCCCGCGGGTGTTTGCCCATCGCTTCCGCAAGCGTGTATCCGAACAGCTCCGTGAAAGCGTCGTTGACATAGACGATGGTCATGTCGCGTTTGGAGACCATCACGACGCGGTCGGTCTTTTCGGCAACCAGTGCCATCAGCGCATTTTGTTCGCGGTCACGGACATCGTCCGTCACGTCGCGGATGAAGTTGATGTAGAGCGTCTTGCCGGCGTAATCGACGCGTGAGATCGAGAACGCGCCCCAGGCCTCGCTCCCGTCCTTGCGGCTGATCCTGAACTCGCGGCGGCCCTTGACCGCTACTTGCGGATCCATGGCAGACTTTGCCGCAATCACTCCATCGAGATGTTCGCGCACGTCGAGGGGAACGAGGAAGCTGACCTGCCGGCCGACAACTTCGTCGCGGTGATATCCCCACATCCGCTCGGCAGCAGCATTGAAATGCCTGATCTCGTTGTCGATCCCGGTGATCACGACAGCATCGACCGCCTGTTCGAATGCAGAGAACAGCGCCTTCGCCTCTTCGCTGGGCTGGCCGACAGGACTTGCAGACATGAAACGACCTTCGATCACAGGAGCCGCGTGAGCACGACGACAACTGTCTTCGTTACAGCGGCAATGTCATTCGCTGGTACGAGTGTATTCGAACTCCAGTAGCTAAGAAGTTCGTTCGATCTCATCTTGAGGGGCCGGAATACCGGATGTCGTTAACAACGCGTTAACGACGGTCGTCAATTTCTCGAGATTACATGGCCGCGAGCGCACCCGGCCACATTTCCTCTTGCGCAGCTTCGGCGCGGCGCTCGTCAACCAGCGCCGCCCAGCGTTCGGCATGGCGGGCCACCAGCCAGGCTTCGAGATCGAATGCGGACAGTGCAGGCGAATACAGGAACCCCTGAATGACGTCGCAGCCCAGCCCGGCGAGAATCCTGCGCTGTTCTTCGGTTTCGACGCCTTCGGCCACGACCGTCATGTTGAGGCTCTGCCCGACGCACACGATGGCGGTGGTGATTGCCAGAGCACAGACCTCAGTCTCGATACCGCGCATGAAGCTGCGATCGATCTTCAGCTCGCGCACCGGCAAATGCGCCAGGCGGCTCAAGCTCGAATAGCCCGTGCCGAAATCATCCATCGACAATCCGATGCCAGCCGCGCGGATCTGCATCATGATCTCGATCGCGGTCGTGTGTTCGCTCATCACCGCGCCCTCGGTGACTTCGAGCATCAGCCTGTTCGGCGCCAGCCCGTTTTCCGCGATGATGTCGGAGATCAACGCCGGCAATCCCGGATTCAGAAAATTGATCGGCGACAGGTTGACCGAGACGCAAGGCACATCGAGCCCTGCCTTTTGCCACGCCGCAATCTGCCTGCACGCCTCGCGCAGCGACCAGACACCGATCTGCTCGATGAGGCCGCATTCCTCCGCGAGCGGAATGAACTTGGCCGGTGACACATCGCCCAATACGGGATCATGCCAGCGCGCCAATGCCTCGACACCGTACAGATCGCCGCTCCCTGCGCGGATCTGCGGCTGGTAGTGCAACCGCAGGCCGCCTTGTGCAAGCGCGTGGCGCAAAGCGGCGCTGAGACGAAGGCGCTCCTCATTCACGCGGTCCATGTCGTTGCTGAAAAACCGATGCGTGGAGCGGCCGGCCTGCTTGGCCTTGTACATCGCCGCATCGGCATATTTCAGCAGACTATCGAGATCGCGGGCATTGTCCGGAAACATGCTGATGCCGGCGCTGGCAGAAATCGGCACCTGATGGCCGCCGAGCTGCAACGGAACCGACAGTGCCTCGGTGAGACGGCCCGCGATGCGCGAGGCATCGGCCGTGACACAGTTCGGCATCAGGATGATGAATTCATCGCCGCCCTGACGACTGAGGATATCGCCCGGTCGGATGTGCTGATGAAGCCGCTGTGTGACGGCGACCAGCAAGTCATCGCCGACAGCATGCCCCAGCGTATCGTTGACGTCCTTGAAGTGATCCAGGTCAAGAAATATCAGCGCCATCTGCGCATCTGCGGAGCATTCCGCGACGGCGCGCTCCATCAACTGGCGCATATGGGTCCGGTTCGGCAGACCGGTGAGCGCATCGAAATAGGCAAGCCGCGAGATTTCGTTGCGCGCTTCCTCCCGCTCGATGGCGACCGCGGCGAGATGAACACAGGCATCGACGATGCCGTGATGCAAGCGGCTGGGTCTGCGACATTCCCTGAAATAGAATGCGAACGTGCCGATGACGCGCCCATCCCTGGTCTTGATCGGCATCGACCAGCAGGCCTTCAGACCGGAAGCCAGCGGCGCGCTGTTGTATGGCAGCCAGAGAGGATCGTTTTCGATATCGGTGACCAGAACAGGCTCGCCGCGAAAGGCAGCGGTCCCGCAAGACCCGACATCCGGTCCGATGGCAATGCCGTCCAGCGCCTGCGCATAACCTGCCGGGAGGCTTGGCCCTCCCAAAGGATGCAGCAATCCCGCGGAATCGACATGTAGCACCGAACAGACGACATCGGGCGCGATCTGCTCCACCTTCCGGCAAAGATTGTCCATCACGTCGAGCAGCGGCTGCTCATCGGCCAGCGCTTCGAGGATGTGATGCTGCAGCGACTGAAGCTGCTTGCTCTCGGTGATATCGGTCATCAATGCGACGAGGTGCTGGATTTTTCCATCCGCGCCATGAATCGCATTCAAGGCAACCGAGACCCAGACCTCGTTGCCGGCTTTGTCGTAAAGGAGAATTTCGTCTTCAGCAGAACCTTCCGTTCTGATCTGCCGGTCCAGATATGCGAGCGTCGCCTGGCTGGTATATGCGCCGACGAGGAATTCTTCGGGGATCAGTCCCGTCGCCTCATCCAGTGAGTAGCCGAACATGCCGGTGAAAGCGCCATTCACATAGCAGATCCGTGCGTCGCGACCCGCAATGTAGATAGCGCGTTTCGTCTTGTCGACCACGAGAGCCAGCGGGATAATTTCGTCCCTGCGCTTCGCCTCCTCCGTCACATCGCGGACGAAGCCCATATAGGTGATCTCGCCATTCACCTCGACCCGCGACATCGACAACGATCCCCAGATCTCGCTGCCGTCCTTGCGTTCGATTTTCACCTCGCGGCTGTGACCGACAATGCGATTGACGCCGGTCGCGCGGTTCGCGGCGATGTATCCGTCGTGCTGCGACCTGATGGCCATCGGCACCAGAAAGCTGATATTTCGCCCGAGCACTTCATCGCGCTCATAGCCCCACAACCGTTCGGCGGCGGCGTTGAAATGGGTCACGCTATTCTTGCTGTCGATCATCACGACAGCATCGATGGCCTGCTCCAGCCCGGCGAGGAGCGTCCTGGCCGCATCACTCTGGTCGACATGCACCAACGTCATAAACGCAACTCGCAATTACTTTGCTCAAACCATCGGACCGTCGTTGAAATGACCCGATCACCGGCTTTCAGCCGCGGTGGTGCAATCGTATGTGCGAGACGTCGCCAAATTGTTTTGCGCGGCGCCCGAGTTCCCGGCGGCCGCGAACGTACTTAAGGTTCGGATAAAACCACGCAGCCAGAGCAGGGCACGCAAGCAACGATGCAACCTTCGATAGATCGCGCGCTACTTAAGCGGTATCCTGACGCCGCTGATGCGGCCTGAGAATCTCAGTGGGCCTCAGCCGCGAGCACTGCCTCGACACGGATTTCTTCCGTGAGCCGCGCTTTGAGATCGGAAAAGGCCGGGCTGGTCTTGATGGTGTAGTGCCGCGGATGCGGTAAATCGACCGCGATATCGGCCTTGATGCGACCGGGACGCGCCGACATCACCACGGTGCGCGACGCGAGGAACACCGCTTCCTCGATATCGTGGGTGACGAAGATCACTGTCTTGCGCTCGCGCTCCCAGATGCCGAGCAGCAATTCCTGCATCAGGGCGCGGGTCTGGTTGTCGAGCGCGCCGAACGGCTCGTCGAGCAGCAGGATTTTCGGATCGTTGGCGAGCGCGCGTGCAATGGCCGTGCGCTGCTGCATGCCGCCTGAGAGTTGCTTCGGGAAATGATTGGCGAAACTGGTGAGTCCGACTTTCTCCAGCCACTGTTTGGCGATGTCGTTGCGCTCACGTTGGGACACACCGCGCTCGCGCAGGCCGAAGGAAATATTCTCCGACACCGTGAGCCAGGGAAACAGCGTGTAGGACTGGAACACCATGCCGCGATCGGCTCCAGGACCGGTGATCGCCTTGCCGTCGAGCAGGATGCGGCCGGTGGTCGGCGTATCCAGCCCGGCGACCATGCGCAGCAAAGTGGACTTGCCGCAGCCTGACGGGCCGAGGATCGTGACGAAGTCATTATCCGCGACGGAAAGATTGGTCGGCTCCAGCGCACGCGTCGGCGTGCCGCCGCGGACGGCGGGGAAAATCCGCGAGACGTTGTCGATGACGAGCTTGCTCAAATGATGCTCCACGGAAACAAGCGCCGGTTCGCAGCCTTGAACGCATAGTCCGAAATCAAACCGATGATGCCGATGACAATGATGCCGAAGATGATCTGGCCGGTGGCCAGCAGCGCCTGGCTGTCGATGATCATGTGGCCGATGCCCGAGGACGAGCCGATCAGTTCGGCGACGATGACATAGGTCCAGGCCCAGCCGAGGACGAGGCGCAGGATTTCCGCGATCTCAGGCGCGGCGGACGGGATGAGAACGCGCTTGAGCACCCCGGCATCGCGCGCGCCGAGCGTCAGCGACGCCTCGACGAGATCCCGGCGCACACTGCCAACACTGACAGCGACCATGAGAATGAGCTGGAACACCGAGCCGATAAAAATCACCAGCAGCTTCTGCAATTCGCCGATACCAGCCCACAGGATCAGCAAGGGGATGAAGGCCGAGGCCGGCAGATAGCGCGCAAAGGACACGAAGGGTTCGAGAAAGGCTTCGATCGGCTTGTAGGCGCCCATCAGGATGCCGATCGGCACCGCGAACAGCGCCGCCAGCACGAAGCCGCCGATCACGCGCCAGATGGTCATGCCGATGTCATGCAGGAAGCCGTGCTTGGTCAGCAGCAGCCAGCCATCCTGCAGCATGGTCCATGGATTGGCGAGGAAGGTCTTGGAGACGAAGCCGCCAAAGGTCGCATAGGACCACGCAGCCACGAACAGCACAAAGAACGATATGCCGAGCACCACGCGCGCGGTGGATGAAATGGGGGCGAGTGGTTTCATGCTGCGTATTCGATGCTCATGATCGTCATTGCGAGGAGCTCTTGCGACGAAGCAATCCAGTCTTCCTTAAGTAAGAGCTGGATTGCCGCGTCGCTTCGCTCCTCGCAATGACCGAAGCGACGGCGGAGATTTACTGAATGAAGCGCGGATCAGCGAGTTTCGTCAGATCCGGAATTTCCTTGATAACGCCGATTTCGAGCAGCAGCTCGGCAGCTTCCTTCGAGAACGCCTGGTGCTCGCCGGCGAAGAACTTCTTGTTCGCCTCCTGATCCTGCCAGCGCAGATACTGCGCGGAGGCGCCGAACTTCTCGCCGGTCTGCTTCACGTCGGCGCCCATGATCTCGTAGGACTTGTCCTTCTCGGCGCCGATCATCGCAACGGCCTCGAAATAGCTCTTGGCCAGCGCCTTCACGGCACCTTCGTTATCGGCGATGAATTTCGGCGTGCAGCCGAAGGTGTCCATGATCATCGGATAGTCGAGCGTGGTGGCGATGATCTTGCCGGCTTCCGGCTTCTCACGCACGGCCGACAGATACGGCTCATAGGTCATGGCCGCATCGTTCTGGCCGGCGATGAACGCCTGCGCTGCCGGACCCGGCTCCATATTGACCACGGAGACATCCTTCACGCTGAGGCCGTTCTTCTTCAGGAACCAGGCGAGCGTGAAATAGGGCGCGGTGCCTGGTGCTGATGCGGCAACGGTCTTGCCCTTCAGGTCCTTGATCGATGCGGTGCCGGCGCGCACGGCCATGCCGTCGGCGCCATAGGACTTATCGAGCTGGAACAGCTGCGTGGTGGCGACGCCATTGGCATTCCACACCACCCAGGTCTCGACCGTGGTGGCGGCGCATTGCACATCGCCCGATGCGATGGCGAGATGGCGGCTGGCCTGCGGCACCTTCTTGATGGTGACGTCGAGACCGTTCTTGGCGAAGATGCCAGCTTCCTTCGCCAGCGTCAGCGGCGCAAAACCCGTCCAGCCGGAAATGGCGATGGTGACCTTGGTCTGCGCCGCAGCCGGGGTCGCAACGAGAGCCGCGAGCATGGCGGCGACGGAAACTCCAATCAACTTCATAACGCACTCTCCTCAGCCAGATTTAGAATGATACTGCATGGCAACATGGCGGATTGCCAGAGTCAATTTCCGCAGACGGCCTGCGGCAGATGATTCATATCGTCCTCATGATCGCAGCCCCGTCGGCGTGAAGCGCGCGGTGAGCTGATACAGATCGTTCGGATAGGTGACGCGCACCGATGTGATGATCTTGTTCTTGCGCCACGTGCGGCGCTCGACAACGAGACAGGCGGCCGGCTTCTTCAGCGTCAATGCTTTCAGCGCTATATCGTCTGCCAGTGATGCCGTAATCCGGTGCTCAGCCTCATTCCACGGCACGTGACCGAGCAGCCAGGTACCGGGCGGCACGCGCGTGAAATCGATTTCAGACGCGGGCGGCACCACGTCGAGATTGATCAGGCGCTCTTCCAGCGCGAAAGGCCTGCCCTTGGCGATGTGCCGACAGCTCAACACCAATACATCGCAACTCTTGTCGATGCCCAGACGTTCGAGATCGTCCTTGGTCGCCTTGCGCCGTTTGCGCGTGAGCAACTCATAAGCATAGGCCTCGCCGCGCTTGGCGATTTCGGCCTGGATATCCGGAATATGCAGCACCGCGGACTGCACCAGCGGCTTGGCGACAAAACTGCCGACGCGGCGCTTGCGCTCGATGACACCAGCAGCTGCGAGACCTGACAGCACCTTGTTCACAGTCATCCGCGAACAGTTATAGCTCTCGACCAGTTCATGCTCGAACGGAATGCGATAGCCGGGCGGCCAGCGGCCGGAGAGGATCTTCTCTTCGAGATCGGCGCGGATGCGCTGATACAGCGCCTGCGGCGCGGCCTGCGCTTTTCCATTTGCCGACTTTGACACGCGCGCTGTCGCCATCAGAGTGTCGCCAGCCGCTGCACGACACGCCGATAGCGTTCGGTGATGGATGCGCGCTTGATGTGGCGACCGCCGTTGACGACCTGCCTGCCTCCGACAAAGACGTCGGAGATCGCCGACTTGCCGGCAACAAAGGTCATGGCATCGAGCCAGCGGTCACCGGTGACGGCACAGAGATCGGGATGCGCGGTGTCCAGCACGACGATGTCCGCACGCTTGCCGACCGCAAGTGCACCGATATTGCGGCCCGAGGCCTGCGTGCCGCCGACCAGCGCATGTTCATAGAGCGCACGGCCGGTGGACTCGCCTTCATGGCGCGCGACGGCGTTGCGGACGCGATAGGCGAGACGCTGGCTGTACTCGAGCTGCTTCAACTCGCCCGGCGCCGTAATCTCGATATTGGAATCGCTGCCAACGCCGAACACACCGCCGGCATCGATGAAGCGCGGGCCTTCGAAAATGCCGTCGCCGAGGCTCGCTTCGGTGAGCGGGCACAGGCCGATGACGGCACCTGCTTTCGCGACACCGGCGGTTTCTGCATCGGCCATATGGGTCGCGTGGATCAGCACCCAACGCCTGTCGACCGGCATATGATCCAGCAACCACGCCACCGGGCGCTGACCGGACCAGGCGATACAGTCGTCGACTTCCTTCGTTTGCTCCGCCACGTGGATATGGATCGGTCCATCGGGCACCGCCTTGAGAACGTCATTCAACGTCTCCGGCGTGATCGCACGCAATGAATGCGGCGCGATGCCGATGGCGGCATCATCGAGAGGCGCGATGGCGGCGCGGGATTTCTCCAGCAGCGCCAGAAAGCGCGCGGGATCATTGACGAAACGGCGCTGACCGTGAATTGACGGCGCGCCGCCGAAGCCACTGAAGTTATAAAAAGACGGCAGCAGCGTCAGACCGATGCCGGTCTCGCCGGATGCCGCAGCGATGCGCGTACCCATCTCCGCGAGATTCGCATAGGGCGCGCCGGTCTCGTCGTGATGCAGATAGTGGAATTCCGCGACTGAGGTAAAACCGGCTTCCAGCATCTCGGCATAGGCGAAAGCCGCGATGACTTCGACGTCATCCGGCGTCAGCGTATCGATGAAGCGATACATCAATTGCCGCCAGGTCCAGAAACTGTCCTGCGTGGCGCCGCGGATTTCGGTGAGGCCAGCCATGCCGCGCTGGAACGCATGGCTGTGCAGATTGGGCAGTCCCGGCAGCGCCACACCGCTGATGATTTCCGCGTCAAGGCTGCTCGAATTCGCGGCAACGGCCGTGATGGTGCCATTCTCGATTGAGACAACGACGTCGCGCGCCCAGCCTGACGGCAGCAGCGCATGTGCGAAGAACAGCCTTTTTGCAGCACGTTGCGTGCCCATAGCGATTGCCTGTTGCATTCAAAAGACGCTCGACAATAAGCGAGGCCGCTGATTATGTATAGACATACGACGTCCCGAATTTACGGCAGTCCGTCATGACCTTCGATACCATCTGGACCAATGCACGCCTTGCCACCATGGCGCCCGGCCAGCCCGGCCTCGGGATCCTGGAGGATGGCTGCATCGCAACAAAGGATGGCCGGATTGCTTACGCTGGTCCTGCGTCAGACCTGCCGCCGGATGCCGACGCCAAGACACGGATCGATTGCGAGGGCCGCTGGATCACGCCCGGCCTCGTCGATTGCCATACCCATCTGATCTATGGCGGCAACCGCGCCAGTGAATTCGCGATGCGGCTCAAGGGCGCGAGCTATGAGGACATCGCG
Source organism: Tardiphaga sp. 20_F10_N6_6 (assembly GCF_052076045.1). Taxonomy (NCBI): domain Bacteria; kingdom Pseudomonadati; phylum Pseudomonadota; class Alphaproteobacteria; order Hyphomicrobiales; family Nitrobacteraceae; genus Tardiphaga; species Tardiphaga sp. 20_F10_N6_6. The sequence continues at coordinate 4,790,296 of NZ_CP197239.1, read as the reverse complement.
CGCGCCGGCGGCGGCATCGCCTCGAGCATGAAGGCGACGCGTGCGGCCAGCGAGGCGCAGCTCGTCGCCAGCGGATTGAAGCGGCTCGATCATCTGCTCGCCGAAGGCGTCACGACCATCGAGATCAAGTCGGGTTATGGGCTCGACAAGGAGACCGAGATCCGCTGCCTCACAGCGGCGCGGCAGCTCGGCCGTGCGCGCGACGTCTCCGTCGTAACATCGTTTCTCGGCGCGCATGCGATGCCGCCGGAAGCGGGTGGCGACAAGGACGCCTATATCGACACGGTCATCGCCGAAATGCTGCCGGCGATTGCCGAGCTGAAACTCGCCGACGCCGTCGACGCGTTCTGCGAAGGCATCGCGTTTTCGCCAGAGCAGACGGCGCGGGTGTTCGACGCCGCCAAGAAACTCGGCCTGCCCGTGAAACTGCATGCCGACCAACTGTCCAACCTTCACGGTGCTAAACTCGCCGCCGAGCATAACGCGCTGTCGGCCGACCATCTCGAACATACGGACGAAGACGGCGTCGTCGCGCTGACCAAGGCCGGCACCGTCGCCGTGGTATTGCCGGGTGCTTACTACACCCTGCGCGAAACCCAGGCTCCGCCGATCGCGCTGTTTCGCAGGCATGGCACGCATCTCGCGCTGGCCACCGACAGCAATCCCGGCACCTCGCCGCTGACCTCGCTGCTGCTGACCATGAATATGGGCGCGACACTGTTTCGTATGACCGTTGATGAATGCCTCCTCGGCGTGACACGCGAAGGCGCACGGGCACTCGGCAAGCTGAGCGAAGTCGGCACGCTGGAAGCCGGCAAGGCCTGCGACCTCGCCATCTGGGACATCGAACAACCCGCCGAGCTGGTCTACCGCGTCGGCTTCAATCCGCTTCACGCCCGCGTCTGGCACGGCCGGACCTCCGCGACATCCAAATAAGGATCGACATCATGGATCGCAGCAAGAACAGCCGTATCGTGCGCAGCCCGCGCGGCACCGAGCTTTCCGCGAAGGATTGGCTCACCGAAGCGCCGCTGCGCATGCTGATGAACAATCTCGATCCGGAAGTGGCCGAGAATCCCAACGAGCTCGTCGTCTATGGCGGCATCGGCCGCGCCGCGCGCAATTGGGAAGCTTTCGATCAGATCGCGAAGTCGCTGCGCGAGCTCAACACTGACGAGACGCTTCTGGTGCAATCCGGCAAGCCGGTCGGCGTATTCAAGACGCATGCGGATGCGCCGCGCGTGCTGATCGCCAATTCCAATCTCGTGCCGCGCTGGGCCACCTGGGAGCACTTCAACGAGCTCGATCGCAAGGGCTTGATGATGTACGGCCAGATGACGGCCGGCTCGTGGATCTATATCGGCTCGCAGGGCATCGTACAGGGCACCTATGAGACCTTCGTGGAGGCCGGACGGCAGCATTACAATGGCGACCTCTCCGGCCGCTGGATCCTCACCGCCGGCCTCGGCGGCATGGGCGGCGCGCAGACGCTGGCGGCGACCATGGCCGGCGCGTCGTGCCTGGCGGTCGAGTGTCAGCCAAGCCGCATCGAGATGCGGCTGAAGAGTCGCTATCTCGACGTGCAGGCGAAGGATCTCGACGACGCATTGGCGATCATCGAGAAGGCCAACAAGGAGAAGAAGCCGATCTCTGTCGGCGTGCTCGGCAATGCGGCTGACATCTTCCCTGAACTGGTCCGCCGCGGCGTCAGACCGGACATCGTCACCGACCAGACCTCGGCGCATGATCCGGTCAACGGCTATCTCCCGAAAGGCTGGACGCTTTCCGAATGGGAAGCCAAGCGCGCCAGCGATCCGCAGGCCGTCGAGAAGGCCTCGCGCAAATCCATGAGCGAGCACGTCCGCGCGATGCTCGACTTCCACAAGATGGGCGTGCCGACGGTCGATTACGGCAACAACATCCGCCAGATGGCCAAGGAAGAAGGCGTCGACAACGCATTCGACTTCCCCGGCTTCGTCCCCGCTTACATCCGTCCCCTGTTCTGCCGCGGCATCGGCCCGTTCCGCTGGGCGGCTTTGTCCGGCGATCCCGAGGACATCTACAAGACCGACGCCAAGGTGAAGGAGATCCTCGGACACAACAAGGCGCTGGTGAACTGGCTCGACATGGCGCGCGAGCGCATCCAGTTCCAGGGCCTGCCGGCGCGGATCTGCTGGGTCGGCCTCGGCGATCGCCATCGCCTCGGCCTCGCCTTCAACGAGATGGTGGCTTCGGGTGAGCTGAAGGCGCCGATCGTGATCGGCCGCGATCATCTCGACTCCGGTTCGGTCGCAAGCCCGAACCGCGAGACCGAAGCGATGAAGGACGGCTCTGATGCCGTCTCCGACTGGCCGCTGCTCAATGCGCTGCTCAACTGCGCATCTGGCGCAACATGGGTGTCGCTACATCACGGCGGCGGCGTCGGCATGGGCTTCTCGCAGCATTCGGGCATGGTTATCGTCGCCGACGGCACGCCGGAAGCCGCAAAGCGCCTCGAACGCGTGTTGTGGAACGATCCGGCCACCGGCGTGATGCGTCACGCCGATGCAGGCTATGAGGAAGCCATCGATTGCGCAGAGGAACATCACCTCAATCTGCCATCGCTGCACGCCAAGGGCTGAGTGCGGCGCATGCAGATCCTGCGCGCCGCGAACTACAAGATGATGCCCTGGAAGAACGGGCTGGGATCAACCACGGAGATCGCGATCTTCCCGGCGAATGCAAAGCTGGACGATTTCGACTGGCGCGTCAGTATGGCGCAGGTGACGAGCGACGGACCGTTCTCGTCATTTCCCGGGATTGATCGTACACTTCTGGTCATCGATGGCGCCGGCATCGACCTCAATGTCCACGGCAGCGCATCTGTGCGCATTGATCGCAGTACGATCCATTCCTTCCCGGGCGATCAGCAAACGTCAGCGTTACTGATCGACGGCCCCATTACAGATTTGAATGTGATGAGCAGGCGCGGGATCGTCTCACAGCATGTGAGACGCATCAACGTCATGAAACGTCAGGATTTTATAGTTTCTGCACAAGCGTTTCTGTTCGTTGAGCATGGCACTGCGACCGTACAGTCGGCATCGACCGTCGACAGCCTGTCGGCGCATGATGGGCTGCTTGTGGAACAAGGATCAGCACCTGTCGCGATTGAGTCCGATGCGGCGGCGCGTGTGGTCATCATCGAATTCGGTAGATAGCCGCCACACACCGATTTTGATGACGCCATAAATTCCGGAAATGCCATCCAAATCAAATATATAACCAAGAGTGATTACGCCTATATGATTGGTAGAGAATCGCGACACCACTTGGTCCGACTCATGGCGCAATTGCGAGGCTGGATATTCAAATGCACAAGCGGCATCTCAATATTCCGATTGAAATTGTTCGGACCGTCGTTGCCATTTCAGAAACAGGTAGCTTGACCAAGGCTGCGGAGCAATTGGGGTTGAGTCAGCCCGCGGTGAGTTCGCAGATCAAGCGCCTCGAACAACTTGTTGGCGGTTCGCTGTTCAGCAAGACGCCAAACGGAAGTTGTCCGACCGATCTCGGCAAGCTGGTGCTTGCGCAGGCGCGCAAGATCATCGAGGCCAACGATCAGGTGCTTGCGCTCGGCGGAGCCGATAATCATGTCGACCGGCTTCGTTTGGGCCTGAGCGTTGTCCTCGCGCAGCGCTTCGTCGCCGAGCAGAGCCTGAGCAACCTCAATGACATCCATATCCATGCCGGAATGTCCACCGAGATTGCGACAGCATTGATCGACGGCCATATCGACGTCGGGTGTTTTTTCCAGCGGGGAGAAATCAGTCCCGATCTGGCTCCGCTCATTGTCGATGAATCCGAGGATCGGCTGGCATGGGTTCGCTCGAAATCATTCGTGCTCAGCCCCGGCGCACCGATCCCAATCGTCACCTGGACCAATGACGACTGGATGATTCATACGCTCACGCGGCATGGCCTTTCCTATCGGATTGCCTTCAGCAGTCAGGACTACAGCGCGAAGAAAGCCGCCGTCGAAGCCGGCATCGGACTGACGGCTGTTCCCAGCCGGATCATTCCGCCGGGACTGGTCTGGGCCAGGGACTATTACTTGCCGGAGCTTCCGACCATCAAAGCGCTGCTCTGCATTCGCCCGGGTATGACATCGCCGCGTGTCCTGGAAATCAAGGATCAGCTCTCGGCGATGTTCCTGCGCCCCGCACTGCCCATGGAAAACGACAAAGTTGCCTAGCGAAGCCGCATATTTCAGAGAGCAGGCCGAGCGCTGCGAAAAGCTGGCGCGGGAGATTGATGACCCCGTGGTTCGCGAACGACTGCTGAACCTGGCCACGGAATATGCTCGCCGCGCGGAAAGGAAACCTGTGCAGCCCAGAGCCCGGCAATCGCCGCGGCCGGATCGGCGCTGAGCGACAACGCGCTACTGCCGGATGCCGTGTTTTTCCAGGTCCGCCTGCACCGCCTCGTCGGAGAGGTCGAGCTTGCGCGAATGTTTCCAGTCGTGATGCGAGGTCTCGACGAGACGCTTCACAACATGGTGCGCATCGGTCTCAATGGCCAGTTCGCGGCGATCGTCAAAACTGCCCGGCGTGAGATTGATCGAACCGACGATAGCACGTTCCTCGTCGGCCAACAGCATCTTGCCGTGCAGCTTCATATCATTGAGCCGGTGCACCTTGGCGCCGACGTCATGCATGATGCGCAAGCCGCCGATCCCCTCGATCAGCTTGTTCTTCTTCAGCTTGTGCGGCTGCCGCGCCATGATGTGGACCTGAACGCCGCGCAGCACCGCGCGAACCAGCCGCTCGATGATGTCCGTGTCCTGATAACGCTCGTTCTGGATCCAGAGCGTGTCCCGCGCGGAATCGATGAAAGCGCCGATCCGCTCGCGGCCATTGTTCGGGCACCAGATCAGTTGCGAGTCCGGGTTCGGTACGAAATCCTGCTTCGCCCAGTCGGCCTCGAAGCAATCCACCATCTCGGAAATTTCGAGCTTCTTGGTCGTGGTCACCGCGTAGTCGCGCGTTTCGGTGAGATCGCGGGTCTCCCAGTTCAGCGACTCGACGAAGCCCCACTCATGATCGATCACCATCGACTTCTGATGGGTCAGCGCGAAGGCCGGATTGCTGTCACGAACCTCGACCCCGGCAGCAGCCAGCGCCGCGGCGGTTTCGTTATTCTCGCTCTCGCCATTGCGCCGTGCCGGATTGAGCATGACGCGCACTTTGACGCCGCGCCGCTTCGCCGCGATCACCTCATGCAGCAGCGTCGGATCGGTGAACAGGAACATCCGGATATTCAGGCTGCGCTTTGCAGCCCTGATCGGATCAATGATGCACTGCGCGGTGTCATCCGGAAACACGAGCAGGTTATGCGTCATGACTGACCTCTCGCGAGAAATAAGGGTGCCCGCAAACGGCTGGTGGTGCTGCAAAACTTCATGGCCTGGAACTATGTCTCCGACTCTATACTTGAATGCGGCGCCGCAGAAAATGGGGCGCGCGCCAGCGCCGAACGGCGATGATGGATGAGATTGTCGAGACGCTGCGCCGAAGAGACCAGCGTCGCCATTTCAAGTGCATCTTCATCATTGCGCATGGTCTTCGCCAGCTGCGCGCTGAGAAGGTCGTCGACCTCCTGCTCGATCGCGCACAGTTCCGCATCGTCCGCCGCCGCCCGGATCCGGCGGGGCAATGCATAAAGTGCGTTGAGCGTCGCCTCCCGGTGGTCGGGCGGCCGGATGCCGAGGAATTTCCAGGCGGCAGCCAGCACAGAGGCAAGGGCGCCAAGGATCATGGGGGCGAGATAGATGTCGTCGCCGTATTTATCCATGAAGCTCTGCTCGGTACCGTTGTAGTAGGCAGCAGCGCCCGGATGAATGGGGATAAAGGCATCGGGATCGGTGTCGGCAGCCGCGATACCGGCCAATTGCGGTTGCCCGGCGATCAGATCGCGGCGCGCCGCGATCACCATTTCGGTCAGACGCGCGATCAGGCTGGAATGGAGCTTCTTGTTCGCGACCAGATAGTAACTGACCCGAAGCGTGGTCACGTCATCATCCGGGACGGGCGGCGCACCGCGCAGCGACCCTTTCGGAATGTCGAAGCTTTCATAGGCGCCATTGGCATCGGCAATGGCGCCGGCGGCATCGATCGGGATCAGCACCGGCGCACCGGTTTTGAACAGACCGCGCACCAGGGACAGATACTTCTCGGTCAGCGGAATCACCACCAGCAGGGCGCCGACTTCTTTGGCTTCCACCGCGCGCCGGGTATCGCTGACCTCAAGATTCTTGAATGTGACCCTCGCGCTCGTCAGGTCGTATTGCTTGGTGAGCGCATCGACCAGTCTACGATTGACCTCGCCGCCCACCACACCGACGGTGCGGCCGCGCAGGCCTTCGACGCTGGTGATTTTCGAACCGGGAGGCGCGATCAGCATGACGACCGCCTTGGCCATGACGGCAACGGCGCGCGCCTCGGAGAGATCGCCGACATCGGCCCGGACGACAGCGAGATCGACCTTGCCGGAGGAGAATGCCTTACCCGCATCGACGGCGTTGCCGAAGGTCTCGAAATCCAACCGGATCGGCGACTTCCTGGTGGCGAAATGGCTGGCGATGATCGATGCCGTCTTGCCGGCTTCGCCATCGATCGACCCGACCGCCAGCTTGAGCACGGTCGGACGCTCGATGTAGCGCCAGGTCAGAAGGCCGCCGCCCAGCACCAGACCGAGGATGCCGGCCAGCAGAAGCACCCTGCCCCAGAACGGGAAAGCAACGGATCGCACGTTCATGTTCGGTCCTGCGCAGCCCTGCCAAATTAACTGACGCTCCTGCCCGCATGCCACCATGCGCGGGCTGTCAGCAAAAATGCATCTGTACCCGACTACAGTTAAGACCCGCTAACCGACGGCGGCTATATACTGCGGCCGCCCGGACTGCTCATGATTCCCGGCCTGGCCGTGTTGCTGGAGACAATGTTCGATGACTCGTCTGGTACTCGAGATGCTCCGGCCCTATCGCGGCTGGCTGATCATCGTCTTCCTCGCCATGCTGGTCGAGATCGCCATGAGCCTGGCCGCGCCCTGGCCGCTCAAACTGGTGCTCGATGACGCGCTGGGCAGTCATCACCTGCCCGCCTGGCTGGACTGGGCCCATGACTACGGCATCGGCCGCCACACGCTCGGCGTCGCATTGTTCGCGGGCATCGCCACCCTGGTCATCGCCGTGATCGGCGCGATCGCCACCTACATCGACAACTACTATTCGACATCGGTCGGCCAGTGGGTGGCCAACGACCTGCGCATCCGCATCTATGCGCATCTGCATCGGCTATCGCTGCGCTATTATGACAAGGCCAAGACCGGCGCGCTGATGTCCACGATCACCACAGACGTCACAACGCTGCAAAACTTCGCTTCATCGTCGACGCTGGATATCCTGCTCGATCTCATCACCATCGTCTTCATGATCGGGCTGATGTTCTGGCTCGACTGGGATTTTACGCTGATCGCGCTCGGCATCACGCCGTTCCTGATCGTCTTCGTGTTCCATTTCAAGCGCGCCGTGAAGGACGTGACGCGCACGGTGCGGCAACGGCAGAGCGAGATCGTTGCCGTGGTCCAGCAGGGCCTCGGCCAGGTGCGCGCAGTCACGGCCTTCGGCAGGCAGGATCTCGAACTGGCGCGGCTGGAAGCCGCCAGCCATGCCACCGTCGAGGCCGCCATGAAGGCGCGTCAGGTGAAATCGCTGCTCTCGCCCGTGGTCAGCATCGTGGTGGCGTTCTGCACCGCCATCGTGCTGTGGAAGGGGACCTCGCTGATTGTCGCTGGCACCATGACGGCTGGCGCGCTCACCGTGTACCTCGCTTATCTCGCGCAGTTCTTCAAACCGGTGAAGGACCTCGCCAGCATGACCAGCGCGATCGCGCAGACCACCGTGGCGCTGGAGCGGATCCAGAACATCCTGGCCGCCGACGATGTCATCGTGGAAAAACCGGGTGCGGTCGATCCCGGTCGCGCCAAGGGCGCCATCACCTTTGAGAACGTCGCCTTCTCTTATAGTGAAGAGGCCAGCGTGCTCCGCGACGTTTCGCTCCATATCGAACCTGGCCAGATCGTCGGCGTGGTCGGGCCGACCGGCTCCGGCAAATCCACGGTGCTGAGCCTGATCCCGCGCTTCTACGACGCAACATCGGGCCGCGTGCTGATCGATGGCGTCGATGTCACCGACTACAAACTCTCCGCCCTGCGCGCCCAGGTCGGCTTCGTGCTGCAGGAGACGGTGCTGTTCCGCGGCACGATCCGCGAGAACATCGCTTATGGCCGCCCTGGTGCAACTGACGAGGAGATCGTTGCAGCCGCCAAGATCGCCAATGCCGACGAGTTCATCACGCGCATGCCGCATGGTTACGACTCCATGGTCGGCGAGCGCGGCGACACGCTGTCTGGCGGCCAGCGTCAGCGCATCGGCATCGCGCGTGCGGTGGTGCGCAACAGCCCGATCATGATCCTCGACGAGCCGACCGCTGCGCTCGATCCGGAATCCGAGGCGCTTGTGATCGAGGCGCTGCGCCGGCTGATGCAGGGCCGCACCGTCATCATGATCGCGCATCGGCTCTCGACCATTCGCGACGCCGACAAGATCATCGTGCTGAAAGAAGGCGTCGTCGCCGAGCAGGGCTCCAACGACGAACTGATCGCCCAAGGCGGCATCTATGCAGAACTGGTGAAGATTCAGCAGCGGGTGGTGAACGAGCAGTCCGCGGGCGCATCGTAAGCGGTGTCGGAGCGCCTCTTTATAATCATTCTAATAACATACGTGCGTTTGTCTTGACCTTGTCAGGACGCTGCTCGACAAGGTCCGGCATGACCGTCCACCAGACTGCATCCGAAACATCCATACACGAATTGCGCCTCGGCAATGCGCCGCGCGGATTCATCGGAACCATCGTGGCGTTGCAGCCCGATATTGCAGGCGCCGCCGAGAGCGGCCACGAGCTCGAACGGCATCTGCTGGAAATGGGCTTCACCGAAGGTGCGCGCGTCGAGATCCTGCATCAGGGCGCCATCCAGCGCGATCCGATCGCGGTGCGCGTCGACAATATTACGATCGCCGTTCGCCGGCGCGAGGCCATGGCAGTTGTTGTGAAATGACCCATACAGACGTGACCACCGAGCGCTTTCATCTCGCGCTGGTGGGAGCCCCCAATAGCGGCAAGACATCGCTGTTCAACGCACTCACCGGCAGCCGCCAGAAGGTGGCCAACTATGCGGGCGTCACCGTCGAGCGCAAGGCAGGCGCCTTCGTGACGCCGGCCGGCCGTCAGGTCACGCTGCTCGACCTGCCCGGCACCTATTCGCTGCGCGGCCGCAGCCCGGACGAAGAGATTACCCGCGACGTCGTGCTCGGCAAGCGCCCCGGCGAAGCCGCGCCCGATCTGGTCCTGTGCATTGCCGACGCCACCAATCTGCGCCTCACGCTGCGGCTGATCCTGGAACTCAAACGTACCGGCCGTCCGCTGCTGGTGGTGCTCAACATGTTCGACATCGCGCAGCGCCGCGGCGTCAGCATCGATGTCGATGCGATGTCAGCGGCACTCGGCGTGCCTGTCATCACCTCGATCGCGGTGAAGAAGGCCGGCGTTGAGGAATTACGCAAGCGCACCGACGAATTCGCCGCCAACATGCCGGCAGTTACCACAGGCGATGGCTGGAAGCCGCTCGGCCTGTCCGAGATGAAGGCGCTGCAGCGCGAGGCCGACCGCATCATCCGCGAAACCGTGACGATGCCGAGCAAGCCGGACACGCTGACCACGCGCGTCGATGCCGTGGTGCTGCATCCGGTCGCCGGTCTCGCGATTCTCGCGCTCATTCTGTTCGTGATGTTCCAGGCGGTGTTCTCCTGGGCGCAGCCGCTGATGGAGCTGCTGTCGGATTCATTCGGCGCGCTGGGCACGCTGGTGGCGCAGGTGCTGCCCGAAGGCATCTTGCAGAGCTTCCTGCAGAACGGGTTGATCGCCGGCGTCGGCAGCGTGCTCGTGTTCCTGCCGCAGATCATCATCATCTTCCTGTTCATCCTGCTGCTGGAAGATTTCGGCTACATGGCGCGCGCGGCGTTCCTGATGGACCGCATCATGGGCGGTGCCGGCCTGCATGGCCGCGCCTTCATCCCGCTGCTGTCGAGCTTCGCCTGCGCCATCCCCGGCATCATGGCGACGCGTGTGATCGACAACCGCCGCGACCGCCTGACCACCATCCTGATCGCGCCGCTGATGACCTGTTCGGCGCGCATCCCGGTCTATACGCTGATCATCTCCGCCTTCATTCCGGCCGAGACCGTCTGGGGCTGGATCAATCTGCAGGGTCTGGTGATGTTCGGGCTCTATATCGCCGGCATCGGCAGCGCGCTGGCGGCATCCTTCGTCATCAAGTTCTTCATGTGGCGCGACTATCAACCAGCGCCATTCATGCTGGAATTGCCGGACTACAAGCTGCCGCGCCTCAAGAGCATTGCCATTGGCGTCTATACCCGCGCCAAGATGTTCCTGCAGCGCGCCGGCACAACCATCCTGTCGATGATGATCCTGATCTGGTTCCTGGCCTCGTTCCCACAGGCACCGGCCGGCGCTGAAGGGCCGGCGATCAATTACAGCCTGGCCGCGATGATCGGAAAATTCCTGGAGCCGTTCTTCGCGCCGCTCGGCTTCAACTGGCAGATCGCGGTAGCGCTGATCCCCGGCATGGCGGCGCGTGAGGTCGCGGTCGGCGCGCTCGGCACCGTCTATGCGATCGAAGGCGGCAAGGAAGCGGCGGACGCTATCGGCCAGGCGCTGGCCAGCAAATGGAGCTTCGCGACGGCCCTGTCGTTCCTGGCCTGGTTCATCTTCGCCCCGCAATGCGCCTCGACGCTGGCCGTGATCCGCCGCGAGACCGGCAGCACCAAGTGGATGGTGGTGACGTTCCTCTACATGTTCGCGGTGGCCTATGTGGCGAGCCTGATCACCTACACCGTCGCGAAGGCGGCCGGGCTGGGGTAGCCCGGCCAGCGTGGCATCCTTCGCACCGACACCGTGATTTGAAGTTCATCCTGTGCCGCTGCATCACCATCGGTAACGCAGCGTCGCGATCACATCGCGCCGCATGCCGTAATAGCAGCCGGAATCCTGACACAGCCGCACATAGGTCTTGTCGAACAGGTTGCTGGCATTGAGCTGGAACTTGAAGCCCTTGAACTGCGGTCCAAGTCCGGCAAGGTCATAGTGAAGCGCCGCATCGAACAGCGTGACGCCCGGAACGTTATAGGTGTTCGATCACGAATTGCCCCAGCTATTCAGCAAGCCTAAGCAGCCCGCTTTACAGCTTCTTCGTGATCCAAAGAGAGAATGGCAACAGGTCAACTGCTAGAATAGGTCAAAGTCGGCGCCGGATGCGATCGGCCTGGCGTTGGCAAATGGAGCCTGGCCACCGCACTGTCGTTCCTATGTGGCGGGCCTGATCACCTACACCGTCGCGAAGGCGGCGGGACTGGGCTGAGGCATGTAGGGCGGATTAGCGGTAGGATGGGTAGAGCGCCTTCGCGAAACCCATCAATGTCGTGTGCAAAAGAGATGCGTTTCGCTGCGCTCTACACATCCTACGATAGTGCCCCCGGGCTTCAGAATCCCGCAGCCAGGCCATCCTTGCGCGGGTCCGAGCCGGCGACATAGCCGCCATCGATTTTGCGCACGAGCTGCGCGCCGCCGAAACCGAAGGCGGAGTCCGGCGGTTCGCGCTCGATGACATGGCCGCGACTGGCGAGATCTGCCGCGACATTGTCCGGCACCGCGGTTTCGATCGCCACTTTCAACCCAGCGACATAGCGCCAGCGCGGCGCATCCGCCGCCGTCTGCGGATCCTGCCCCCAGAGCTGCATGCGCAGCATGATCTGCAGATGGCCCTGTGCCTGCATCGGGCCGCCCATCAGGCCGAAGGCCATCAGCGGCTCTTTGCCCTGCATCACGAAGCCGGGAATGATGGTCTGGAACGGCCGCTTGCGCGGGCCGACCTGATTGGGATGACCATCGGTCAGGACGAAACCGAAGCCGCGATTCTGCAGGCTGATGCCGGTGCCGGGCACGACCACGCCGGAGCCGAAGCCGGAATAATTCGACTGGATATAGGACACCATCATGCCGCTGGCATCGCCGGTGGACAGACATACCGTGCCGCCGGTCTTGGGGGCGCCGGCGCCAAAATCCTGCGCACGGCTGCGATCGATCAGCTTTGCGCGCGAGGCGAGATAGGTGGGATTGAGCAGATGCGCGACAGTGACGTCGCGCATGTAATCGAGATCGGCGGCGTAGGCGTAAACGTCGGCGAAAGCGAGTTTTGTGGCTTCGATCTGCAGATGGAAGGCATCGCCGCTGTCGAGCACGAGACCGTCGGTGCCATAGGCCCGCATGATGCCCAGCGCCATCAGCGCCGCGATGCCCTGCCCGTTCGGCGGGATTTCGTGCAGCGATGCGTCGCCGAAATCCTGATGGATGGTGCCGCACCAGTCATTGCGATGCGCGGCCATGTCGGCCTCGTCGAGCACAGCGCCATGTTCGCGCGCAAAGGCAGCGATGCGCTGGGCGAGTTCGCCGCGATAGAAGGCTTCGCCTTTGGTCTCGGCGATCAGCTTGAGTGAATAGGCATGGCCCGGTGCCTTGAAGAGTTCACCCACCGCAGGCGCACGACCGTTCGGCATGAAGGCCTCGGCAAAGCCCGGCTGGTTCTTCAACTCCTCCGCACCGCGGCGCCAGAGTTCGGCGATCACGGGCGAGACGTGGAAGCCATTCTCCGCATAGGAGATCGCAGGCTCGAACAAGTCAGCGAATGGCAGCTTGCCGAAGCGTTCGGACAGGTCGACCCAGGCCGAGACGGCGCCGGGCACGGTGACGCTCTCCCACCCGCGATGCGGGAATGTCTTGTGATTTGCAAATCGCTCCGGCGTCCATCCCGCCGGCGACCGGCCCGAGGCGTTGAGGCCGTGCAGCTCCTTGCCATCCCAGAGGATGCAATAGGCGTCCGATCCGATGCCGTTGCCGGTCGGCTCGACCACGGTCAGCGTGATCGCTGCCGCGAGCGCCGCATCCAGCGCATTGCCGCCGCGCTCCAGCATGCGCAACCCGGCCTGCGTTGCCAGCGGCTGCGACGCCGCCACCACATTGCGCGCCATGACCGGCGAACGGCGGGAAGCGTAAAGGCCATCATGTCTGTATTGCATCAGTTCAGGCTCTCTTCAGGACTTTGCAGATCAACGCGTCTTCTTATCGTCATTTGCACGAGCCGAACAGACGGGTTGCCCCTGCCAAATAGACAGGCGGGTCTGCTCACCTCTCGATCTTGCACCGACTGGTCGCTTGCGCTTACGGTTCCTCGCCTTCCATCAAAAGGATCAGTATGGCCATCACCGTCATCCGCAACGCGGACTATGTCGTCGCCTGGGACGCCGCAAAGAACAGCCACACCTATGTCACCGGCGGCGATGTCGCTTTCGACGGCGGCCAGATCGTGTTTGCCGGCCGCGACTATCGGGGCGAAGCGGTCACGACCATCGACGGACGCGGCTTCATGGTGATGCCGGGCCTCGTCGATATCCACTCGCATCCGTCCAGCGAACCGCTCAACAAGGGCTTTCTCGACGAGATCGGCTCGCCCGGCCTGTATAATTCGTCGCTTTACGAATACATGCCGATCCTGCGGTCCGATCCGGAAGGCGTGCCGGACTGCGTGCGCGTTGCGTATTCCGAACTGCTGCTGTCCGGCGTCACCACGGTGGTCGATCTATCGATGCCGCATCCGCAATGGCTCGATCTCGCCGGACAAAGCGGCCTGCGCGTCTATATCGCTCCGGGGTTCCGCTCGGCGCGCTGGTTCACGCCGAATGGCACGCTCGTCGATTACGAATGGAACGAGAAGGCCGGCGAAGACGGCATGCTGCAGGCTTTCGCGCTCATCGATGCCGCCGAGAGCCATCCGTCCGGCCGTCTGTCCGGCATGATGTATCCGGCGCAGATCGACACCTGCACGCCGCAACTGATGAAAGACAGTTATGCCGAAGCGAAACGCCGCGGCATTCCGTGGCAGACTCATGCCGCACAATCGGTGTCGGAATTCCACGAGATCGTCCGCCGCCATGGCGTGACGCCGATCCAGTGGCTCGGCGAACTCGGCGTGCTCGGCCCGACCTCGCTGGTCGGTCACTCCATCTTCGTCGACGACCATCCGCTGACGCCGTGGCACACCAAGCGCGACCTCGCGCTGCTGGCCGAGACCGGAACGACAGTGGCGCATTGCCCGACCGTATTCATGCGGCGCGGCATTGCGCTGCGCGATGTCGGCCGCTATGGCGCGGCCGGCATTTCGGTGGCGATCGGCACCGACACCTATCCGCACAACATGATCGAGGAGATGCGCAACGTGACGATGACCTCGCGGCTGATGGCCGGGCATCCGCGCGGCCTGAACTCGACCATGCTGTTCGAGGCGGCCACCACCGTCGGCGCCAAGGCGCTCGGCCGCAACGATATCGGCAGGCTCGAAGCTGGCTGCAAGGCCGATTTTGTGATGGTCGACGTCACCCATCCGATGATGCAGCCGCATCGCGATCCGATCCGCAGCATGATCTATGCGGCGGCGGAACGCGCGGTGCGTCACGTCTATGTCGATGGCCGGCAGGTGGTGAAGGACGGCGTGGTGCAGACGTTCGATTATCCAGCCGCGGCGCTGCGTGTGCATGAGGCGCAGATACGCGCCGAGGAGCGCACGCCCGGTCTCGACTGGGCGGGCCGCAAGCTGACGGAAATCTCGCCGCTGTCGTTCCCGATGGCGTGGCCGTCGAACGAGTAAGGTCGCCGTAAGCTTCGCTCCAGGCGCCGGCGCGCTCCCTCTACTCGCCCTTTGCGGGGAGAGGGTTGGGGTGAGGGGCGGGGTTTGACGCTTCAACACACGCGGACTCGCGGGTCGAGAAATTTTCCGACCCGCGAGTCCGCGTGTGCTGTGTCTGAAGTGATAGCCCCTCACCCGACCGGCTTTGCCGGTCGACCTCTCCCCGCAAAGAGCGGGGAGAGGTTAGAAGCAAACGCTTACACGCGCTCGATGATGATCGCCGGTGCCATGCCGCCGGCGGCGCACATGGTGACCAGGCCGCGCTTCAGGTTGCGGCGCTCGAGTTCGTCGAGAACAGTGCCTATCAGGATCGCGCCGGTGGCGCCGATCGGATGACCCAGCGCGATCGAGCCGCCATTGACGTTGACCTTGCTGCGATCGAGATCGAGATCGCGGATGAACTTCTCGGCGACCACGGCGAAGGCTTCATTGATCTCCCACAGATCGATGTCTTCCTTCTTGAGACCGGCCTTTGCCAGCACCTTCTTCGCGGCCGGCACCGGCGCATTCAGCATCAGGGTCGGGTCGTCACCGATATTGGCCATGGCCACGATGCGCGCGCGCGGCTTCAGGCCATGCTTGTCAGCATAGGACTTCGAGGTCAGCAGCAAGGCTGCGGCACCATCGACCACGCCCGATGAATTGCCGGCGTGGTGGAAATGCTCGATCTTGAGGTCCGGATATTTCTGGTTGATCTGCTTGCGGAAGGTCATGCCGCTTTCATCAAGAGGGTGATCGGCCATCGCAGCGAAAGCCGGCTTCAGACCGGCGAGACCTTCGGCAGTGGTTTCCGGACGGGGATATTCGTCCTTGGCGAGCACGATATTGCCCTCGTCATCCTTGACCGGGACAATGCTCTTGTCGAAACGGCCTTCCTTGATGGCGATGGCTGCGCGGCGCTGGCTTTCCAGCCCGAGCGCATCGAGCGCCTCGCGGCTGATGCCCTCCATCGAGGCGATCGCGTCGCCACAAATGCCCTGATGCGACTGCGGATGCAGCTTGGCGAGCCGCTTGTTGCCCGAGCCCATGCCGAGCGGCGCCTTGCCGGCGGCCATATCTTCGGCGGCCATCGCACCGGTCAGCGACATCATCTCGGTGCCGCCGGCGATGACGACGTCTTCCATGCCCGACATGATCTGCGCCGCCGCGAAATTCACCGCAGTGATGCCGCCGCCGCAGAAACGATCCAGCGTGGTGCCGGACGCCTTGATGTCATAGCCGGCATCGAGCGCGGCCATGCGGCCGAGATCGCCGCCCTGCTTGCCGCGCTGGGTCGAGGTCGACCAGATCACGTCGTCGACGTCTGCGGTGTTGAGTTTGTTGCGCTCGGCAATCGCCTTGAGCACGGTGGCGGCGAGATGCTGCGGATGCTGTTCGGCGAGCTTGCCCTTGCCCACTTTGCCGATGCCACGGGGCGTGCGGACTGCGTCGATAATATAGGCGTCGGCCATGATCTTCTCCCAAGAGTTTTGAAGTGTTTTTCTGACCGCGAGATTGGCCAAGCGACCCGTGAAGTCAAGGTGCGCAGGCGGCATGCACGTCTGCCAAAATTGGCGGGCGGCCGGTGCAATTTCATCCACTATTAGAAAATTGGCACAACCCAGGCACGATATTATAACCATACCGGCGCTATGAGACGGAGGCGGCCGCGCCGCTGCACGCTCATTGCGCTCAACAGCCAGAAATCCAGGAACCTATCTTCATGGATCAGCCTGATGTCACCCGCCGACGCTCGCGCGTATTTGCGCCCGGCCTCGCCGTCGCCGCGCTGCTGCTTCTGCTGCCTGTAGCCGTGTGGCTCGATCTGACCAATCTGGTTGACGCCGCCTTGCGCCGGCAGGCCAACGACCTGAACTCCGTGATCACCAGCGTGCGTGGTTATTACGCAACCAATGTGGTCGGGCGCGTGCTGGCCCATCAGGGCACCACGCAGGTGGTTCACAATTACGAAAGCGTGCCCGGCGCGATCCCGATTCCGGCGACGCTGTCCCTCGAACTCGGCCGGGTGATCGGGGCGCAGCAGGAGAATATCAACTACCGCTTCGTGTCGGATTATCCGTTCCAGAACCGCGCGCCGCACCAGCTCGACGATTTCGAGAAGACGTCGCTGCGCAGCCTGCGCGACAATTCTGAGCAGAAGATCATCGATACCAAGGCGTCGCTGTTCAGCGACACCGTCCGCATCGTGGCACCCGTGCTGATGGGCCCGGCCTGCGTCAGTTGCCACAACAGCCATCCGGAAAGTCCGAAGAAGGACTGGAAGGTGGGCGATGTCCGCGGCATTCAGGAAGTCATCATTACCCAGCCGATCGCGGCGAACCTGTTCTCGTTCAAATTCCTGCTGGCTTATTTCGCACTCGCCGCGATCAGCGGCGTCTCGTTCCTGACGCTGCAACGCCGTCAGTCACGGCGCATCGCAGGCATGAATCAGGAGCTGGAAGCCAATAACGATTTCCTCGCCACGCTGTCCATGAAGATCTCCCGCTATATCTCGCCGCAGGTCTACAAGAGCATCTTCAGCGGTCAGAAGGATGTCACGATACATACCGAGCGCAAGAAGCTGACGATCTTCTTCTCCGACATCCAGAATTTCACGGCCACGACTGAGCGGCTGCAGCCGGAGCTGATCACGCATCTGCTCAACGAGTATTTCACGGAGATGTCGGCCATCGCCCACGAATATGGCGGCACCATCGACAAGTTCATCGGAGATGCGATGCTGATCTTCTTCGGCGATCCGGAGACCAAGGGCGACCGTCAGGATGCGCAGGACTGCCTGCGCATGGCGTGGCGGATGCAGCGCAGGCTGATCGAGTTGAATGCGAAGTGGCGCACCGAAGGCATCGAGGAGCCGTTCAAGGCTCGCATCGGCATCAATTCCGGCTATTGCAATGTCGGCAATTTCGGCAGCGCCGATCGCATGGACTATACGATCATCGGCGCGGAAGCGAACCTCGCCGCACGTCTGCAGTCGATCGCAGAACCTGGCGGCATCGCCATCAGCTATGAAACCTTCGCGCTGGTGAGCGACATCATCACCTCGCATCCGCTGCCGCCGATCACCATGAAGGGCATCAGCCGCGAGGTCGTGCCCTATGCGGTGGACAGCATCATCGACGACAGGCCGGTGCAAACCGATATCGTCGTCGAACGCATGCCGGGGCTGGATTTCTATCTGGACCCCTCCGCCGTGCGGCCGGCCGACGCCGACCGCCTGCGTTCCGTGCTGAATGAGGCGCTCGCCTCGCTGGATCGCAAGGTATAATCGGCGCCGAATCAACGCCCCAGCGCCACACAGCTGTGTCTATCGCCGGCAGGCAGGTTGCCCCGATTCAGCGAACACCGTAGTCATGGCTGAACGACGCTGCGCCTGAAGAACTGCCCGGAATCAGATGCTCCAAGACGATCTTAGCCTGCAGGATGATCCCAGCCTCGCCGCCATGGCGGACACGCTCGCCAGATCGACCGACTACCGCGTCCTCCGCCGGCTGATCCCGCGCACCGAATTCGCGCCGGCCAATGGCCAGCCGACCCGCTCCGGCATTCTCCTCGACGTCGAGACCACGGGTCTCGATCAGGTGCGCGACGAAGTCATCGAACTTGCGATGATCAAGTTCGACTATCTGCCAGACGGCAGCATCACGCGCGTCGCGGATATCTTCACCGCATTCAACGAGCCGTCGCGGCCGATCCCGCCGGAGATCACCGAGCTGACGGGGATCACGGATGAGATCGTTGCGGGCCACCGCATCGATCCCGATGCCGTCGCCGCCTTCGCCGACGACGCCGTCATCGTCATCGCGCATAATGCAGGCTTCGACCGCAAGTTTTCCGAGCGCTACTGGCCGGTGTTCCAGCACAAGGCTTGGGGCTGTTCGGCCACGGAAGTGGACTGGCGCAAACACGGCTTCGACGGATCGCGCCTCGGCTATCTGCTCGCCGGCGCAGGCTTCTTCCATCAGGCCCACCGGGCGATCGACGACTGCCATGCGCTGCTCGAGATTCTTGCATTCGAATTGCCCGATCTCGGTGCGCCGGCACTGGCGGTTCTTCTGGAACGCGCCCGGAAGAAAACCATGCGGGTCTGGGCAGAGCAGTCGCCCTTCGATCTCAAGGACGAGCTGAAGCGACGCGGCTATCGCTGGAGCGACGGCTCCGACGGCCGGCCGAAGTCCTGGTACATCGATGTCGAAGAAAGCAAAGAAGCGAGCGAAATCGAATTCCTGCGCAAGACGATCTATATGCGCGATGTCGAACCGCGCGTGCAAGCGCTCAGCGCGATGAGCCGGTTTTCGGTACGAGCGTAATACATCTAAAGAAAAGGCTAGATATTCGCGTCGTCATTGCGAGGAGCCCTTGCGACGAAGCAATCCAGTCTTTTTGTTCTTGAAGGCAAGAACTGGATTGCCGCGTCGCTTCGCTCCTCGCAATGACGAACGTTAATTCAATCCAGCTGGCGGTCAGACCGGCTGCAGACCGAGTGCCTGCGCCGCCTCGATCCAGACCGGCAGCTCCTTCTGATACAGCGCATTGGTCTCCTTGAAGCCGAGCGCCGGTTCGAGCACGAAGGTCTTCAGCACTTCCTTCACTTTCGGATCGCTGTTGGCGGCGACGCAAAGCTGCGACAACCGATCGACAATCGGCTGCGGCGTCGCCTTGGGCACGGCCCAGCCCGTGAAGCCGCTCACAGTGAAGAACTTCGACGTCGCGCCTTGCTCGGGCAGCGTTTTCACATTCGGGATGGCGTCGACCTTCTTCGAATGCACGGCGAATGGCACGCCGCGGTCGCTCTGCAGCACACTTTGTGACGCAGTGTAGCTGCCCATCGCAAAATCGATCGAGCCTTCCGCCAGTCCCGTCCACATCGGCGCTTCGCCGCGATAATGGATCGGCTCGATCTTGAGGCCATACTGCTTGTTGAGTTCGTTGATCGTCATATGCGGCGCCGAGCCGACGCTATAGGTGCCGAAGTTCACCTTGTCGTTCTTGCGCGCGAAGGCGACGAAGTCCTCCAGCGTCTTGACGCCGGATTTTGGACTGGCGACCAACGGCAATCCGGCGCCGGGAATGACGCTGACCAGCGTCAGGTCCTTGTCCATGTCGTAGCCGGGCGTCTTCAGCATCACCCGGTTCATTACATAGGTGGTCGAGATGGAGCAGAGAATCGTGTGACCGTCTGGCTCGGCGCGCGCGACTTCCGCTGTGCCAATGGCGCCGGATGCGCCGGCCTTGTTTTCGATGACGACAGTCTGTCCGACCTGTTTGGATATATATTCACCGAAGGCGCGAGCGAGCAGATCGGTCTGCCCGCCGGCTGGATAGCTACAAATCATGCGGATCTGCCGCGATGGCCAGGCGGCTTGCGCCGAAACATCGCGCGCGACGAACGGCATGGCGGCAGCTGCCGACCCGGCAGCAATGAAGTGACGACGATTGATGATCGCAGACATGTTTCCCTCCGTTGTTTTTTATGACGGTAGCCGATCGCTCCCTCATTCGCCACGACGATAGGCGGGACAGATTGGCGCATTGGAAAAGCAAATCGCTTCCAGCTCTGCACGTATCGGCTCACGCCATCTGGATCGCAGCGCGGCAGTGCAGTAGTGTCCGCGCAAACTAAAAATGCCGGACCGTTCGGATCTGGCGCACACATCACGTGAGGGACGAAACACCATGGCGCGGAATATTCTGATTCTCGGAGCTTCCTACGGCTCGTTGCTGGCGACGAAGCTCTTGATGGCGGGTCATAACGTGACCCTCGTCTGCCGGAAGAAGACCGCCGAACTCATCAATCGCGATGGTACTGAAGTGCGCATCAAACTGCGCGACGAACCGACCCACCGCGCCATCTTCTCACGCGACCTGCCAGGCAAACTGGATGCGACCTCGCCGGATCAGGTCGACCTGTCGCGCTACGATCTGGTCGGTCTTGCGATGCAGGAGCCGCAATACACCAACCACACGATTCGCGTTCTGATGATCAAGATCGCCGCGGCGAAGCTGCCTTGCCTGTCGATCATGAACATGCCGCCGCTGCCCTATCTCAAGCGCATTCCGGGGCTGGCCGACATGAAACTCGAAGAGGCCTATACCAATGCCCAGGTGTGGGAACGCTTCGACCCGGGACTGGTGACGCTGTGCTCGCCCGATCCGCAGGCCTTCCGGCCGCCGGAAGAAGCGGCGAATGTGCTTCACGTCGGCCTGCCAACGAATTTCAAGGCATCGGCCTTTGCCGATTCGACTCACAACAAGCTGCTGCGCGAACTCGAAGCCGACATCGACGCCGTGAAGCTCGACGGCCAGGACGTGCCGGTGAAGCTGAAAGTATTCGACTCGCTGTTCGTGCCGCTGGCGAAATGGTCGATGCTACTCACGGGCAACTATCGCTGCATCACGCCCGAAGAGCCGCAGTCGATCCGCGAGGCCGTTCACGGCGACCTGAAAGTGTCGCAGTCGATCTACGAGCATGTCGATGCCGTTGCACGGCGTCTCGGCGCCGATCCTGAAGATCAGGTCCCGTTCGCCAAATATGCCAAGGCAGCGGAGAGCCTGCTCAAGCCGTCATCGGCGGCGCGCGCAGTTGCTGCTGGCGCGCCGTTTATCGAGCGGGTCGATCTTCTGGTGAAGCTGATTTCGCATCAGCTCGGCATGACCAATGCAAATATCGATCGCACGGTCGAGGTCGTCGATCAGAAGCTCAACGAGCGGCTGGAGTCCAGTGCGGGAATCTGACGCGCTGGCGTGACGGCGCTGCGATCGAGTACCGGCTTCGCGACTGACATCAGACGCGAAGCCGCCGCCGCGACGGCGTCCTCTATTTGATTGATATGATCTCGAGCTCCTGGGCGCCCGCGCCGACGATGTCACCGACGGCCTTGCCCATCAGCGATTTCGCCACCGGGGACACGAAGGAAATCGAACCGGCCTTGGGATCCGCTTCGTCCTCGCCCACGATCCGATAGGTCTGCACACGCCCGTCGTTGCGGCTGAAAGTCACCGTGCTGCCAAAGGCGACGGTATCCGTCGATGTCGGGGCCGGGACGAGCTGGGCCGTGCGAACGCGGGCCGCGAAATAGCGCATGTCCCGCAGCGGAATCGCCGCCTGACGTCGCCGCTCGTTCACGTCGTCGATGGCGCTCGCCGCGTCATGGGCCTCGCGGGCCTGCTGGAGCTGCGTCTCCAGCGCCTGCAAACCTGCCTCCGTCACAAGGTTCGGATGAGGCGAGATCGGGCGGTCGGGCAGCAGGGTTTCCGCAGCCGTTTCGGCACTCTCTTCCTTGGTGAAGGCAACGCTCAATCTCGAACTCCGTATCGACGCGATCCGCTGTGACGGCGCAGGAAGCGATTATCCCATTGGTTTGTCAAAACCATGCAGAAATAGCCTGATCGCGTAAATGCACCCGGAATTTTGTTGCTTTGCGGCACCGGACGGCGACAAGGCAGCCTTGTTCCAGCGGAGGGGCAATCCGATTGTGTTTGCGATCTTCGGGGGTTATGCACTGGCTAGACCGATCCTAAATTGGATCGTGGACGGACCCTGCCCTGACCGCAGGGTCTGACATGCGCCAATGCCGAGCGCCGGCGGCGGTGCATTCAAGCCTCGCAGATCAAGAACGCCGTCAGGAAGGAATTCGTCGTGTCCAAGTCGCCCGTCGTCACCATCGACAACCATCCCGGCCGCTCCGCGCAGACCATCGGCATTGCGCGCATACTCGGCACGGACGAGACGCTCATTCATGAGCCGTCGGTGGGCGTGGTCGGCACCAAGGGCGACAGCCAGTGCTATATGGGCGTGATGTCCAAGGTGGACGCGATCCATGAGAGCCTGAAGAAGCGCATTGGTCGTGGCGAAGGCCAGCTGCCCTATCGCCTCGTGCAGCCGGAATACACCATCGCCACTTCGGACGGCATCCGCAACGGCACGCGCGAAATGCGCTATTCGCTGATCGGCCGCGAAGTGACCAACGACGCGCTGTCGGAACATCTGAGTGCCACCGGCCTGCTCGGCACCATCGCCGTGGTCGCCTGCGACAAGCCGCCCGTCGGCGCGCTGGCCGCGCTGCTCGAACATAACGAGCCGTCGATCATCATGTCGGACGGCGCGATCCATCCCGGCACCGATCCGGAGACGGGCGAGAAGCTCGACATCGTCAGCGCCTATCAGGTCGCCGGCAATCCGGATGCCGAATATCGCCACCGCATCGCCTGCCATGCCTGCCCGGGCTATGGCTCTTGCGGCGGCATCTTCACCTACAACACCATGCAGACTTTCATCGGCGTGGTCGGCATGCAGCCGCTGCACATGGTGGCGCCACCATCGGACGATCCGCGTCGCGTCAAGGAATTCCCGGAGCAGCTGGTCAGCTATCTCGCCAACATGATCGCCAAGGGCATCAAGCCGCGCGACATCGTCAGCCGCGACTCGATCCGCAACGCGATGATCGTGTCGCTGGCGATCGGTGGCTCGACCAATGTGACGCTGCATGCGCCGGAAATCGCGCGCGCCGCGGGCTTCGCCGACTTCTGGAAGGAAGTCATGACGCCGGCGGAGTTCAACTACCTTTCGCAATATATCGTGCCGGTCCTCACCGACGCCCGGCCCTATGGCAAATATTCGATGGTCGATATCGATGCGGTCGGCGGCGTGCAGGTGATCGTGCGCGAGCTGATGGATGCCGGCCTGATCAATGGCGACGTGCTGACCTGCACCGGCGAAACGCTGGCCGAGCAGATTAAACGCCTCGAGACCAAGCCGGCCGACGGCCGTGTCGTCTATACTGTCGCGAAGCCCTACAAGCCGACCGGCGGGTTGCGCGTGCTCGGCGGCAACCTGTCGCCGGAATTCTCCGCCATTCTCAAGCTCGCCGGCGTCGAAGGCGGACTCGAGGACAATCGCTTCCGCGGCACCGCGCGCGTGTTCGAAGGCGAGCGCGGCCTGCTGCAGGCGCTCGACCAGCATCCGGAAAAATTCCAGAACCACGACATGGTGATCGTGCGCTACGACGGCCCCGTGGGCGCGCCCGGCATGCCGGAAATGCTCGACCCGACCTCGCGTATCACCACGCTGTGCCGCGAGCGCAATATCGTGGTTGGTCTCATGACCGATGCGCGCTTCTCCGGCGGCTCGGTGGGTCTGGTCATCGGCCATGTCGGGCCGGAAGCCGCACTCGGTGGTGCCATCGGGCTGATCGAGGACGGCGACGAGATCATCGCCGATCTCAATCTCAACGAACTCAACTGCACGCAGCTGCAGGACCCCGCCATCTATGCCAAGCGCAAGGCGGCATGGGAGAAGGTGGTCGCGGACAATGGCGGCATCCATCCGAACTGCGGCGAGGCCGATACGCGCCTGCTGCATCGCGCCCGCACCAGCGCCGTGCCCGCCACCCGCGGCGCCGGCCTGCATCCGAACCGCGAGGTCTGGGTGCGCAATGCGCGTGAAGCCAAGCGCTCCGGCTTCACGCCGAAGAACAAGCACCGCCCGGAAGCCGACAAGGCCTTCTAGACCTGCGGACGGGCGCTCAGGGCCGGGTTTGCTGCAAAGCTCCCGGCCTGAGCCATTTCCCGTCATCTTCCATCGGCTCTTCCCAAGGCGGCCGGAGCATTTTTCTTCATTTGAAGCATGATCTCTCGACAAACGAACTCGTTTGTCGGCGAAAATCGGCATCCTCTTTTCGGGATCATGCTCTAACCGTCTCCTGCTTCAAGCATTTTGAGCGCCTCGCGGTTATCTGCGGCGCGCGCATCGTCGATGTAAGCGACGAGCAACCGGTTGATGGCGACCGAATCAAGCAGCCTGAATTCGCGGGGCCTGATCCAGCCATCGAAATAGCGGTCGATATAACCGATGGGGCTATCGCGCTCCTCCACCCAGTTCGGCCCGATCAGACCTTGAGGGTGCAGTTCCCAGTAGCAGGAAATGAGGTGGCCGCCTTGGGCACCGGCCTGGGCAGAGTGGCCAAGGATTCGCTGACCGTCGCGTGGCGCCTCACTCATCGGCCGAAGGAAGTGGCCGTATTCACGTAAAATCCGCTCAACCTGCATGCAACGCGATTCCATTCCCGGAGGCGCCGACCGGCACCACGCAAACATCTAACGGGTCGCGCGTTTTTTGTTTCCCATAACAGACCGGTCGGTGTCATCACGCAGCCGGCATTCGCACAGCGCTTTTGAGACGTTCCAAAACGTGATGTGGGAGGTTGCAGGCGATGCAGATAAAGCGCTGTGGCTTTGCCGATCACAATAAATCGATCTAGAGCAAAACCAAACTGCTTCGGGTTAGCGCGAGCAGGTACGCTGGTCCGCCAAACCTCTGTAAATTAAGGCATCTTTCAGCTTTTATTAAGGCGTCGATAAGCATGCCGTTGCGCCAATCCGGATCGTGTCGGGTTGTCGATTGCTGTGGCGAATGGGTGACAGCATTTTACGCAAAAGCTGTCTAAGTCCACGCCATAGACGGAGCGAACGCGCTCTCGCTCTAAAATGGTTTTCTGGAGAAGAAGAAAATGAAGAACTTCCTGATGGGCACCGTTGCCCTGATCGCCCTGGGCGCCTCGATTCCGGCAATGGCCGCTGACCTGGCTGCTCGTCCCTACACCAAGGCTCCGGCTTACGTTGCCGCTCCGATCTACAACTGGACCGGTTTCTACATCGGCGGTCACGTCGGCGGCGCGTTCAATGGTTCGAACGGCTTCGGCGGCACTTCCGACAATTCGGACGGCCGTTTCCTCGGCGGTGTGCAGATCGGCTATGACTACCAGTTCGCTCCGAACTGGGTGTTCGGCATCGAAGGTCAGTACAGCTGGGTTGGTTCGAACAACACCAATGTCGCTTTCGTTCCGGCTGGCGTCACCTACAACCTGAACCAGAAGGGCCTCGCCTCGGTCACCGGTCGCATCGGTTACACCTGGGGTCCGGCACTGCTCTACGTGAAGGGCGGCTACGCTTACTCCGACTACAGCGAATCGCTGGTCACGACCGTTGGCGCCGTTCCGGTTGCCTTCGCAGCTGGCACCAAGCATGACGGTTACACCGTCGGCGCCGGCCTCGAATACCTGTTCACCCAGAACTGGTCGGGCAAGGTTGAGTACCAGTACTACGACTTCGGCAAGACCACCTTCGCTGCTCCGTCGCCCGCTGGCATCGTCGGCTTGTCGTCCCGCAACGACGAGCACACCGTCAAGGCCGGCCTGAACTACCGCTTCAACTGGGGTGGCCCGGTTGTTGCGAAGTACTGAGCTTCGCGCCTGATTTCAGGCTCTTAACTACGGAAAGGCCGGCGGAAACGCCGGCCTTTTTTCGTTTTACCCTTTGGTAACCTCGCAAGCCCCGCGACAGCCAAAGGTTGCCGATTTACCCGAATATTAACCCGGTACCTACATACTCTCTACGCGATCCGCCACCAGGACGGTGGACGCGGGGGGAATCAATGGCACTGACGTCGTTCATCGGAAAATTCGGACGGTTTCGTTTCTCGCGGCCCCGTTGGGGCATCCGCGGCAGCCTGTTCGCCGCCTTTGCTGTTATCGCGGGCATGGCAATCCTGATCAGTGCCGGTGCCGGCATGATTCTCGGTCAGCTCGGCGGCATGATGACGGACCTGAACGGCCGGGACATTCCGAAACTGACCGCCAGCCTTCAACTGGCCACCGCCAGCGAGAGCCTTGCCAGCCAGGGCCCGATGCTGCTGGCATCGAGCAGCCCCGACGTTCTGAAGGAACGCTCGCAGCGCATGCGCGATACGCACAAGATTGCAGTCGAGAAGCTCGACACCATCGCCAAGCTCGGCGCCGACAAGGCCGTGGTCGCCGCCCTGGCCGATACCGTCAAGAACATTGAAGACACGATTCGCAGCCTTGGCGCTGCCACCCAGGAACGCCTCGACGCCGTCGCCCAGCATCAGAAGCAATACGACTCCCTGCGCGCCGCTGCAGCAAACTTCGTCAAGATGTCGGAGCCAGCCGCCACCGACGCCCAGAACGTGATGAACGACACGCTGCGGGCAACAGTCTTCTCGGCCGAAGATTCGGGCGAAGCTGCGCGCGTCATCGTGCAGGTCGGCGAAGTCGTCGCCAGCACCAACCTGATCTCGTCCGATCTGATGGCCGCACTGTCTGCCGGCTCGTCGGAAGCGCTCTCTCCGATCGAAGACAACTTCAAGGCCGCCCAGACCCGCGTCAAATCCAATCTCGATGCTCTCGTCGGCATCAAGGGGACCAAAGAACTCAAGGAAGCCGCCTTGCAGCTGCTGGCGATCGGTAACGGCAAGAACAGCGTCTTCAAGGTGCGCCAGAAAGAGATGGACACCGTCGAATATGGCGAACTCATTCTCGACGAGACGCGCAAGCTCAATGTCGGCCTCGGCATGAGCGTCAAGCAACTGGTCGACAAGGTACGCAGCGAAACCGACGCCGCCACGACACAGGCGCAGACGACAATCACGCTGGCGACGCAGGTGATGCTCGGCCTCGGCGCGCTGACGCTGATCGGATCGGCATTGTTCGTCTGGCTCTATGTCGGCCGCAGCATCCTGCGCCGGCTCGCGCAATTGCAGCGCGCGATGCAGCGGCTGTCCAGCGGAGATCTCGACACCGAGATCGCCCGAAGCCGCCAGCAGGACGAAATCGCCGCGATGGCGGGCACGCTCGAAGTGTTCCGCGACAGCATGATCAACGCCCGCACGCTCAGCGCGGAACAGGATCAGGACCGCATCGCCAAGGGCGAACGCACGTCGCGTATCGAAGCCCGCATCGTCGACTTCGAGAGCAAGGTGCGCACCGCTTTGGAGAAGCTGCAGAGCTCGGCCGATTCCATGCAATCGACCGCGCAGAGCATGACGGCTACTGCCGATCGTTCCAGCGCGCTGGTCAGCGCCGTCGCGTCGGCCGCAGAGGAAACCTCGGTAAACGTCCAGACGGTGTCGGCCGGGACCGAGCAACTGTCGTCATCGATCAACGAGATCAGCCGACAGGTCGTAACCTCAACCGAAATCGCCGCAAAGGCCGTCAACGAGGCCGGCGAAACCGATGCGACGATGCAGGGCTTGGCCGACAACGCCAACCGCATCAGCGTGGTGATCGATCTGATCCAGACCATCGCCTCGCAGACCAACCTCCTGGCGCTCAACGCGACCATCGAAGCAGCGCGCGCGGGCGATGCAGGCCGCGGCTTCGCCGTGGTGGCCTCCGAGGTGAAGAGCCTTGCCGATCAGACCGCAAAGGCCACCGACGAGATTCGCACGCAGATCGTGTCGATGCAGCAGGTGACGTCCACCGCCGTCGGAGCGATCCGCAACATCGGGCAGACCATCGCCGAGATCAATCATGTGAGTGCTGCCATCGCTACCGCCGTCGAACAGCAAGGTGCAGCAACGCGCGAGATCGCGCGCAACATCCAGCATGCCGCGGGCGGCACCAGCGAAGTGTCAAGCAACATCGTCGGTGTCAGCGATGCATCGACGCAGGCCGGCACGGCTGCCAACGACGTGCTCGGCGCCTCGGGCGAACTGCGCCGCGAGGCCGACGTTCTTCGCGGTGAAATCGACGAATTCCTGTCGAGCATCCGCGCGGCATAGGAGCGGCGATCCAGCGCATGGCTGCACCCGGCCAGCGTCATTGCTCCAACCCTCAAAATCATGGACTGCTTTCACAGCAGCCCATGACCGGTGGCTGCGCAGAATGTAAGGATTGCGTGAATGCCCCCAACTCCCTCTGCATGGACATCGACCGAACTGCGCCACGACTGGCAGCGCCATGAAGCCCAGGCACTCTATGATTTGCCGTTTGCGGACCTGATTTTTCAGGCGCAGAGCACCCACCGCAGCAATTTCGATCCGAATCACGTCGAGACCGCGAGCCTGCTCAGCATCAAGACCGGCGGCTGCGCGGAAGACTGCGGTTATTGCTCGCAAAGCGCGCACTACAACACTGACGTCAAGGCGACCAAGCTGATGGATCGCGACGCCGTGGTTGCCACGGCGCAGCGCGCCAAGGATGCCGGTGCGAGCCGCTTCTGCATGGCCGCGGCCTGGCGCAATCCCAAGGACAAGGATCTCGACCGCGTCTGCGACATGGTCAGCGCGGTGAAGGATCTCGGCCTCGAGACCTGCGCGACGCTGGGCATGCTCACGGAAGATCAGGCCAAGCGCCTGCAGGACGCCGGGCTCGACTTCTACAATCACAATGTCGATACCTCGCCGGAATTCTACGGCAAGATCATCACCACGCGTACGATGGAAGACCGCATCGAGACATTGGCGCGGGCGCGTCATGCCGGCCTCAAGGTCTGCTGCGGCGGTATCATCGGCATGGGCGAGCAGGTCGAGGATCGTCTGGGCATGCTGATGCTGCTGGCCAACCTGCCGCATCATCCGGACAGCGTGCCGATCAATATGTGGAACGAAGTGAAGGGCGTGCCGGTCAACGACACCGCCGAGCGCCCGGATCCGATCGCGCTGGTCCGCATGATTGCCGTGGCGCGTATCATGATGCCGAAGAGCGTGGTGCGGCTTTCCGCCGGACGGCAATATATGACCGATGAATTGCAGGCGCTGTGCTTTGTCGCCGGCGCCAATTCGATCTTCATCGGTGACGTACTGCTGACCACGAAAAACCCCCAGACCGACCGCGACGCCAACCTGCTGGACCGGCTCGGCATGACCTCGCGGCTCGACGACGTGAGCGGAAAGAGCACGCCGACTCCGCCGGTTACCGCTTCAGCACAGGCCGATATGCGCGCCAGCGCATAAACCCATGCCCTGCACCAGCCGAATTTGTGCTGGCGCAGGGGTCCTTGGCCCGCTAAGCCGGATGAAAAGGACATTGTGACAGAACCGATGCATTCGAAAACAGACGCCAGCACAAAGCCAGCCGATGACCTCCGCTATCCCTGGGAGAACCATCCCGGGACCGATCAGGTGGTCGAAATTGCTCCGGGCGTTCTCTGGATCCGGCTCGACCTGCCGTTTCGCCTCAACCATGTGAACATCTATCTGCTCGCCGACGGCGATGGCTGGGCCATGGTGGATACCGGCATCGGCAACGACGCGACCATCGCTGCATGGACGAAACTGTTCGAAGGTCCGCTGAAGGGCAAACCGATCAGCAAGGTGATCGTCACCCACGCGCATCCCGATCATGTCGGCCAGGCCGGTTGGATGGTGCAGCGGTTCAACTGCCCGTTCTATATGTCGCAAGTCGAATATCTGCAGGGCGTCTATCACCAGCACCGCCGCACCGAAGAGCGCATCGTCAATATGCGGCAGTTCTTCCATCGCCACGGCATGGATGCAGATATCACCGAGCAATTGCTCGGCCGCGGCCAGGAATATCTGAAGAAGACGGTGCCGCTGCCAGCCGCCTATCGCCGGTTGTCCGACGGCGACGATCTCGTGATCGGCACGCGCACCTTCCGCGTGCTCACCGGCGCCGGCCATTCGCCGGATCAGGTGATGCTGTATTGCGAGGCCGATAAACTGTTCCTGTCGGCCGATCAGGTGCTGAGCAAGATCTCGCCGAATGTCAGCGTCTGGGCCCATGAGCCCGACGAGAATTCGCTCGGCTCCTATCTGCATTCACTGAAACGTCTCGCTGATACACTGCCCGACGACGTGCTCGTGCTCCCCGGTCACGGCGTGCCCTTTCACGGCCTCAAGATCCGCATCAAGCAGCTCGCCGATCATCATGAAGAGCGCTGCCAGATGATCGCCGCAGCGTGCAAGGATGCCGGCAAGACGTCCGCCCAGCTGGTGCCGGTGGTGTTTCACAAGCACAAGCTGGATGCCCACCAGACCGGATTTGCCGCCGGCGAATTGATCGCCCACGTCAATCACATGCTGGCGCAGAAGCGGCTGACCTCGACAATGGGCGCCGATGGCATGCTGCGGTTCAAATCGGCGTAACCTGCAGCGCAGCAAAAATTCGTGAACGACCTCAGGCTCTTGATGCACATCAAAAGCTGCGGCGCTTGGTCAAATTGACCAATTGCGCCTCGACAGCCAAGCTGGAAAAGCTCTAAAACGCACCTGACGCTGGGTTCGGGTTTCGTTTTTGGGTCTTTTGCGATGGATTACAGCAAGTTCTTCAGTGACGCGCTCAATCGTTTGCATGACGAGCGCCGCTATCGTGTCTTCGCCGACCTCGAGCGCATTGCCGGTCGGTTCCCGCATGCGGTCTGGCACACGCCGCAAGGTCCGCGGAATGTCGTGATCTGGTGCTCCAACGATTATCTCGGCATGGGCCAGCACCCCAAAGTGGTTGGCGCCATGGTCGAGACCGCGACCCGCGTCGGCACCGGTGCCGGCGGGACCCGCAATATCGCAGGCACCCACCATCCGCTGGTGCAGCTCGAGGAAGAACTCGCGGACCTCCACGGCAAGCAGGCCGCACTGCTGTTCACCTCTGGCTATGTCTCGAACCAGACCGGCATTTCCACGCTCGCCAAGCTGATGCCGAATTGCCTGATCCTGTCCGACGCACTGAATCATAACTCGATGATCGAAGGCATCCGGCAGGCCGGCTGCGACCGCGTCGTGTTCCGTCACAACGACGTCGCGCATCTCGAGGAACTGCTAAAGGCTGCAGATCCCGCGCGTCCGAAGCTGATCGCCTGCGAGAGTCTGTATTCGATGGATGGCGACGTCGCGCCGCTGGCTGCGATCTGCGATCTCGCCGAACGTTACGGCGCGATGACCTATGTCGATGAAGTCCATGCGGTCGGCATGTATGGCCCACGCGGCGGCGGCATCGCCGAGCGCGACGGCGTGATGCACCGCATCGACGTACTGGAAGGCACGCTGGCCAAGGCCTATGGCTGCCTCGGCGGCTATATCGCAGCAAACAAGGACATTGTGGATGCCGTGCGCTCCTATGCGCCGGGCTTTATCTTCACCACCGCGCTCCCGCCGGCGATCTGCTCGGCCGCGACCGCAGCGATCAAACACCTGAAGAGCTCAAGCTGGGAGCGTGAGCGTCATCAGGACCGCGCCGCGCGGGTCAAGGCGATCCTCACCGCGGCCGGCATTCCGGTGATGTCCACCGACACCCATATCGTGCCGGTGTTCGTCGGCGATGCCGAACTTTGCAAGAAGGCCTGCGATCTGCTGCTCGAAGATCACGGCATCTACATCCAGCCTATCAACTACCCGACCGTCGCCAAGGGCGCCGAGCGCCTCCGCATCACGCCGTCGCCCTATCACGACGACGTGCTGATCGATCACCTCGCGGAATCGCTGCTGCAGGTGTGGGATGAACTCGGCCTGCCACTGCGCACCAAGGCGCTGGCAGCGGAGTAACAGCATGCTCCGCCCCTCATGGTGAGGAGCGCGCCCTTGCGCGCGTCTCGAACCATGAGATGATGCGCACCGGCGCTTCCCGCCATCCTTCGAGACGCGGCCAAGTGGCCGCTCCTCAGGATGAGGGCGGAGCTTGCTGCGGCTCACCTGAAGGACATCCCTTGGACATCATCTGGAAAGGTATTCTCGGCGGGCTCCTCACCGCCCTGATTGCCTGGTTGTCCAAACGGGGCAACACGCTGCCCGGCATTCTGCCGTTGTTTCCGACCTTTGCGATCATTGCGCTCCTCATCGTCGGCGCAAAAGGCGACAGCGCAGGCTTCCGGGAAGCCTGCATGGCCGGCGCGAAGACCATTCCGGCCTATCTCGCTTTTCTCGGCATCTGCTATCTCACGGTCGGCACGTTCGATTACCGCCTCGCTCTGCTGGCCGGCGTGACCGCGTGGCTGTTCATTATCCTGATCGCCTTTTTCGGCCCGCGCTGGATTTAACGACGATCCGGCATTCCCCGGCGTCCGGCCAGATCCCTGTCGCCTACACCGGCGCAACCGGCTAGATTTTCGCCTGACGGACGGGCTTCAGCCCGCCAAAGGGAGCACGCACGATGCTGCACGACTGGGGCGTGATTGTTGCCGCCCTCTGCTACATCGGATTTCTGTTTTGCGTCGCCAGCTATGGCGACCGGATCGCGCTGTTCCAGAGCGGCCGTGCCAAGGCCGTCATCTATCCGCTGTCGCTGGCGATCTATTGCACGTCATGGACGTTCTTCGGCTCGGTCGGCGTGGCCAGCCGGACCAGCGTGGATTTCCTCGCGATCTATGTCGGCCCGATCCTGTTCTTTGCCTTCTTCTCGCCCGTGCTGCGGCGTGTGATCCACCTCGCCAAGACCCAGAACATCACCTCGATCGCCGACTTCATCGCCGCGCGCTACGGCAAGAGCCAGGCCGTCGCCGCTACCGTGGCCGTGATCGCCATCATCGGCTCGGTTCCGTACATTGCGCTGCAGCTGAAAGCCGTCGCGTCGTCGTTGGAAACGATCCTCGGCGAGGACAAGGCCATTGCCGGCGTTCCCATCGTCGGCGACATGGCACTGGTCGTGACTCTCGCAATGGCGATGTTCGCCGTGCTGTTCGGCACAAGGCAGACCAATGCGACCGAGCATCAGCACGGCTTGATGCTCGCCGTGGCTACCGAATCCATCGTCAAGCTGGTGGTGTTCATCATCGCCGGCGCCTTCGTGACATTCTGGATGTTCGGCCCCTCGGAGCTGGTCGAGCGCGCGATGAAGACACCGGAGGCGATGCGCGCCATCAACTATGTGCCGTCGTTCGGCAATTTCCTCACGATGGTGCTGCTGTCGTTCTGTGCCATCATGTTGCTGCCCCGGCAGTTCCACGTCAGCGTCGTCGAGAATTCCAGCGACTCCGAAGTGAGCCGTGCGCGCTGGCTGTTTCCCACCTATCTGATCGCCATCAACCTGTTCGTCATTCCGATCGCCCTGGCGGGCCTCGTGACCTTTCCGTTTGGCGCCGTCGACAGCGACATGTATGTGCTGGCGCTGCCGATCGAAGCTGGCTCCAGCGCGCTCAGCATGGCGGTGTTCATCGGCGGCTTGTCGGCTGCCACCGCGATGGTGATCGTCGAATGCGTTGCGCTGGCCATCATGGTGTCCAACGATATCGTGTTGCCACTGGTCTTGCGGCGCGGACCGCAGACGCAGAATGAGCAGACCGACTTCGGCAACTTCCTGCTCAAGGCAAGGCGGTTTTCGATCTTCGCCATCATGGTGATGGCCTATTTCTATTTCCGCGCACTCGGCAATACGCAACTGGCCGCCATCGGCCTGCTGTCATTTGCCGCCATC
Source organism: Tardiphaga sp. 20_F10_N6_6 (assembly GCF_052076045.1). Classification (NCBI taxonomy): domain Bacteria; kingdom Pseudomonadati; phylum Pseudomonadota; class Alphaproteobacteria; order Hyphomicrobiales; family Nitrobacteraceae; genus Tardiphaga; species Tardiphaga sp. 20_F10_N6_6. The sequence goes on along the minus strand of NZ_CP197239.1, from coordinate 4,756,229 downwards.
GCGCAACTCGCTCCGGCTTTCTTTGGCGGGCTGATCTGGCGGCGCGCGACTGCCCGTGGCGCCATGGGCGGCATGGTGGTCGGCTTCATCGTCTGGGCCTATACGCTGTTCATCCCGAGCTTCCTTGAAGGCAGTACCGCAGGCGTCCTGTTCCTGCAGCACGGCCCGTTCGGCATCGAGGCGCTGCGGCCACAGGACCTGCTCGGCACGGAATTGCCACCGCTGCTGCACGGCACGCTCTGGAGCCTGTCGCTCAATATCCTGACCTATATCGTGCTGTCGCTGATGCGGGCGCCGTCGTCGATCGAACGGCTGCAGGCTGACGTCTTCGTGCCGAACACACTGGCGCCGATCACACCGGCATTCCGGCGCTGGCGGACCACGGTGACGGTGCAGGACATTCTCAGCACCGTGACCCAATATCTCGGCCCGGACCGCGCGCGCGAATCCTTCGATGCTTTCGCCACGCGTCGCCGTGTCGATCTCGATCCAGCCGCGCCTGCGGATTTCGAACTGCTGCAGCACGCAGAATATCTGATCGCGTCATCGATTGGCGCAGCCTCGTCCCGCGTGGTGATGTCGCTGCTGCTGCGCAAGCGCACGGTGTCGGCCAAAGCGGCCTTGAAGCTGCTCGACGATTCGCATGCGGCGCTGCATTTCAATCGCGAGATCCTGCAGACCGCGCTCAACCACGTCCGCCAGGGCATCGCCGTCTTCAACCCCGACCTGCAGCTGATCGTGTCAAACCGGCAGTTCGGCGAACTGCTCGGCCTGCCGCCGCAGATCGTGCAGATCGGCATTCCGCTCCGGGAGATTCTGGAATTCATCGGCATCCAGAGCGCATCGCCTTACGGCGACAACGAAACGCTGACACAGGCACGGCTGGCTGCCTACACCACCGAGGGCGAGCCTTATCTTGAACGTCTTCAGGACCGCCAGATCGTCATCGAAGTACGTACCAATAAAATGCCCGATGGCGGGCTTGTGCTGACCTTCTCCGACGTCACACCCAGCTTCGAGGCAGCAGAGGCGCTGGAGCGCGCCAATGCCACGCTGGAAAAACGCGTCCGCGACCGCACCGAGGAGCTGACACGGCTGAATTCCGAACTGGCGCTCGCCAAGAGCACTGCGGAAGATGCCAACATCTCCAAGACCCGCTTTCTGGCCGCTGCCAGCCACGACATTCTACAGCCGCTCAATGCCGCACGGCTCTATGTCACCAGCCTGGTCGAGCGAAAGAGCGGCGGCGAGGACGCGCGGCTGGTCGAGAATATCGACGACTCGCTGGAGGCCATCGAGGAAATCCTCGGCGCCCTGCTCGACATCTCACGCCTCGATGCCGGCGCCATGAGTCCCGCGATTTCGAGTTTCCGCATCGGCGACCTGATGCGTTCACTCGAGATCGAATATGCACCGATCGCGCACGCCCGCGGCGTCAAGCTTACATTCGTGCCGTGCTCACTGCCCGTCGAATCCGATCGCCTGATGCTACGGCGCCTTCTGCAGAACCTGATCTCAAACGCGATCAAATACACACCGCACGGCCGCGTCCTGGTCGGCTGCCGGCGCCGCGGCAAGGCCTTGCAGATCGGCATCTACGATACCGGCGTCGGCATTCCGATCCTCAAACGTGGCGAGATCTTCAAGGAATTTCACCGGCTCGAACAGGGCGCACGGATAGCGCGTGGCCTCGGGCTCGGCCTGTCGATCGTCAAGCGCCTCGCCCATGTGCTCAATCACGGCATCGCGCTGGATTCCAATCGCAGCGGCGGCTCGTTCTTCTCGGTGACGGTGCCCGTCGCCAAGGCGATCAATCACACCACCGCGGTCACCAGCGCGACGCCTCTGTCGAAGTCACCGATGTCGGGCACGCTCGTTGTCTGTATCGAGAACGACATGGCGATTCTCGATGGCATGAAGACGCTGCTGCAGGCCTGGGGAGCCGAGGTCGTCGCCGTCCCTGATCCGGAAGCTGCGATGAATGCGATTGCCGAAATCCAGGCCTCAGGCCGACGGCTCACGGGCTTGCTGGTCGATTACCATCTCGACCGCGGCAACGGCGTCGCCGCGATCCGGGAAATCCGCACCCGCTTCGGCAAGGAAATCCCGGCGATTCTGATTACTGCCGACCGCAGCCCGCATGTGCAGTCGGCTGCACGGCAGGAGAAGATCGCCGTGCTGAACAAGCCGGTCAAACCGGCGTCGCTGCGCGCGCTGCTCGGGCAATGGCGCACGCAGCAGATGATCGCGGCGGAATAATCCGATTATTGCGGCGTCTGCTCGCCCTGGCGCCACTGGCCGCCAGCGATCTTTGCGGCGGCGATGACAGCCTGGGTGCGGCTCTCGACGCCGAGCTTCTGCAGGATCGCCGAGACATGCGCCTTGATGGTCGCCTCGGACACGCCAAGCTCATAGGCGATCTGCTTGTTGAGCAGACCCTGCGACAGCATCATCAGCACGCGGACCTGCTGCGGCGTCAGCGTCACCAGCCGATCGCGCAGTTTGCTCATTTCCGGATCGGCTGCTGCGGACATGTCGACGTCCGGTGGAACCCAGACGTCGCCATCCATCACGCGCACGATGGCATCGCGCAGCGTATCGACCCCGAAGCGTTTTGGAATGAAGCCTGACGCGCCAAAGTCCAGCGATTGGCGGATCGTACCCACGTCATCGCTGGCGGAGACGATAACCACCGGAATCGCGGGATACTGTGCTCGGAGGTAAATCAGTCCCGAGAATCCTGATATCCCGGGCATCGACAGATCGAGCAGGATCAGATCGACGTCGGAATCCTGTTCCAGCAGTTTGGTCAGATCCTCGAACGTACCGGCTTCATCGACCGTGGTCGTCGGCAGCACACTGCTGACCGCCTGCCGCAATGCACCGCGGAACAACGGATGATCGTCGGCAATAATGAGGCGCGAGGGAGCGATAACGGTCATCAAAATCCATGCAAAAATCTTGCGGCGAACCAGCGACCGCGTTGAGACGACGCGCAAAAGCGCATTTCGCCACAAGTGTCCCCCGCGCGACAACGTCTTGCAAGCGTCCAATGCTGCCACGCGGTAAATTGGTGAACGCCGGCCATTGTGCGATGCAATATTTCATATGCGCGCGCACGTCCGGAAGGACGTTTTCCACCACTGCGACGTCTGCGCGCAGCCCCTTGCGCACGGCCTAAAGTCGTATTGGGTCGCATTTCCCCGCAATGCTACCTTTTGCATCGAAGTTCTCTGCAATGAGCCGACAGAAGTTCGGCGCAGCGAGCGAGAAGCCACAATAAATTTTGCAACGGATTTGGGGAGCGATTCAAACATGTCCACCATCGCAGCAACATCGGCGAAAGCCCAGGGGATGACGAAGGACGAACGCTTCGTCATCTTCGCGTCATCGCTCGGCACCGTTTTCGAATGGTATGACTTCTACCTGTTCGGCTCGCTGGCCGGCATCATCGGCGCGCAGTTCTTCGGCGTGATCGATCCCGCCACCAAGCTGCCGATGTTCAATCAGGCCACGCGCGACATCTTCGCGCTGCTGGCCTTCGCCGCGGGCTTCATCGTTCGTCCGTTTGGCGCCATCGTGTTCGGACGCGTCGGCGACATCGTCGGCCGCAAGTATACGTTCCTCGTCACCATCCTCATCATGGGCCTGTCGACCTTCATCGTCGGCATCCTGCCTAACGCAGCGACCATCGGCATCGCGGCTCCGATCATCCTGATCGGCCTGCGCCTGCTGCAGGGCCTTGCGCTCGGCGGCGAATATGGCGGCGCGGCAACTTATGTGGCGGAACACTCGCCGGCCGGCAAGCGCGGCTACTACACGTCGTTCATTCAGACCACGGCCACGCTCGGCCTGTTCCTGTCGCTACTCGTGATCCTGTTCACGCGGTCGGCGCTGGGTGAGCCTGAATTCGCCGCCTGGGGCTGGCGCATTCCGTTCCTGGTCTCGGTGGTTCTGCTCGGCATCTCGGTCTGGATCCGTCTGCGCCTGAATGAATCGCCCGTGTTCCAGAAGATGAAGGACGAGGGCAAGGGCTCCAAGGCTCCGCTCACCGAAGCCTTCGGCAACTGGAGCAACGCCAAGATCGTGCTGATCGCACTGTTCGGCGGCGTGATGGGCCAGGGCGTGGTCTGGTACACCGGCCAGTTCTACGCGCTGTTCTTCATGCAATCGATCCTCAAGGTCGACGGTTACACCGCGAATCTCCTGATCGCGTGGTCGCTGCTGCTCGGCACCGGCTTCTTCGTGTTCTGGGGCGCCCTGTCCGACAAGATCGGCCGCAAGCCGATCATTCTGGCAGGCTGCCTGATCGCAGCGCTGACCTTCTTCCCGATCTTCCGGATGATCACCACCAACGCCAACCCGACTCTGGAAAAGGCGATCGAGACCGTGAAGGTGGAAGTCGTTTCAGATCCCGCGCTGTGCGGCGATCTGTTCAACCCGGTCGGCACCCGCGTGTTCTCCACGCCTTGCGATACGGCCCGCGCCTATCTGGCCCAGTCGTCGGTCAAGTACTCGACCGCCTACGGTGCAGCGGGCTCGGGCGTGAAGGTCGTCGTCAACGGCAAGGACGTGCCCTACACCGCGGCTGCAGCGTCGAACCCGCAGGTTCTCGCAGCGGTTCAGGCGGCGGGCTATCCCAAGGCGGGCGACGCGCAGATCGTGAAGATGGCGCATCCGTTCGATATCTTCCGTCCGCAGGTCGCGGCGGTGATCGGACTGCTGTTCGTCCTGGTGCTGTTCGTAACCATGGTCTACGGGCCGATCGCGGCAATGCTGGTCGAACTGTTCCCGACCAAGATCCGCTACACCTCGATGTCGCTGCCCTATCACATCGGCAACGGCTGGTTCGGCGGACTTCTCCCGGCGACTGCCTTCGCCATCGTGGCCTCGACCGGCGATATCTATGCCGGCTTGTGGTACCCGATCATCTTCGCGGCAATCACCGTGGTCGTCGGCTTCTTCTTCCTGCCGGAGACCAAGGACGTCGATATCAGCGCGAACTAATCTCACCAAGCCGGCAGCCTGGCTGTCGGCGGACACGACGACAACAAACCGGCCGCGGAGCAATCCGCGGCCTTTTTTTGTTTCAGCAGATCTGCGAGCGTCAGGTCGCGCCGACGAACTGCAGCACCACCTCGCGGCGATGCGGGCGGGCGCGGTGTTCGATCAGATAGATCCCCTGCCAGGTTCCAAGCGCGAGCTTGCCTGACAGAACGGGGATGTGCAGCGAGGTTGCGGTCAGCATGGTACGAACATGCGCCGGCATATCGTCGGGACCCTCCGTATCGTGCGTCCAGTTAAAATCCTGAGGCGCAAGACGATCGAGCGTTGTCATGAGATCGACCAGCACGGAAGGATCGGCGTTTTCCTGGATGGTGAGCGATGCGGAGGTATGGCGGACGAACAGCGTCAACGCACCTTCTCGGGCCTCGATCTCGCTCAGGAATTTGCCGACCTCGCGGGTGATATCGATGAAGCCGGCACCGGATGTCTGCACAGTCAGCAGTGACGACATCACGGTCTCGACACGAACTGAAGACGGCGCGCTGCGCGTAACGGATCTGGCAGATGTCATGAAGTCCCCTCTTGGCCAATTCCACCTTGACTGATGAACCAAAACGCCGAGATGGCGTTCCCCCTTCAATTAGGACGGACGAGGGAAAACGCCATGAAGCCTAAGACATCAAGGGACATTCCGGGGCCGGGGCCACGCAAGGACGAACAGCGCGCGCAGGAGAAAGCTGTCATCAAGGACGCAGACAACACCGATCAAGCCGACCGCGACGCCATTCATGGCGACGGCGACGATATCGGGCTCGACCGCAAATAGGAGCTGCGCACTACGTTAATCGTCGGAGCTAACCACGTCTGCGCGGTGAATTTCATCGCCTTCCTCGTTGCGGACGGAAATGGCGAAGTGCTTGCCGCGGAGCTCGGGCCTGATCTTGTAAATATCGCCCGCGAGCTTGTCGGCGACCTCAGCGGCCAGCAATTCATTGCGCAAAATCTGCCCGGAAGCGTCGGGCACGGTCGTCCCATCGACGAGATCAAAATAAAATCTCGGCATCAAAGTGCTCCCTTAAGTCCAAAAACGTACGATTTGGCTCCTCTCTGCTAGTACCGAATTATTCTCTCAATATCGCCGCAGAGGCGCTGCGCATCCTACCAGTCAACTATGTAAGCACTGCCATCCGACGCGAAACTCGCAGCGCTCAGATTTTCCCGCTGGAATCGCGCTGGATGCGGCTGGCCATGTCGACAAGGCGTCGCCACGCATTTTCGACAAAGGCCATCACCCGATAGACGTCGCGTTCGCTCGGCAGCGGAATCTCGATCTTCCTCTCGCCATCCGCACTCCCTGACTTCCCGGGCTTTAGCGAATCCTGCTTCGGGAGCGCTTCATCGGTCTTGCCGGCGACGGCTGGACCGCGCTCCGCAAGCTCCGCCTTCAGTCTGTCGTTGTCCTTCTGCAGCCGCCCTATCTCGGTATCGAGCGCGGCACGTTCATCCGGCAAAACATAGCAGGCCCAGCCGGATCCCTTATCCGTGCATGTCGAAACCGTGCCGGTGCGGGTATCCAGGCGAATGACGCCTTCAGCGATCGGCGACAGCGAATAACGGCCATTCTCGATGTCCGGGAGGGCCTGCGCAGACGCACTGACGATCCCGGCCATCAGCACCGCGCCAACCCACGCAGCGTACCGCATGGACTGTCCGGGGGAGGCAAAACGCACCACAGCATTCTTCATGGAGATGCTCCGCGTTGCGAGTTCGGGGCGATAGCTGCCTTTACTCTCAGATGTGCTCAGATTTGAGATTTGAAAGGCGCTCGCTTCGTCTTCAACGCATCAGCCAGCAATTCGAGCCGGTCCTGGCCCCAAAATACTTCACCGTTGAGCACATAGGCCGGCGAGCCGAACACGTCAGCCGCAATCGCTTCCTGACGGTTCTGTTCGTATATCGCAGCCACATCGCTGGACGCCGCGCGCTCTAGCAGTTTCGCGCCCGGCAGCCCCGAATCATCCGCCAGCCTGGTCAGCACGGCCGTGTCGCCGAGATTGAGCTGACCTTCCCAGACCGCAGGAAACGCGCGGCGCAGGAACGGGTCCGGATCGTGTCCGGCCTCGAGCGCCGCGATCACCAGACCATCGGCGAGTCGGCCATCAAATGGCCAGTTCTTCGGCTGCAGATGAAAATCGAGACCGCGTTTGTCGCGCCAGCGCTGCAATTCAAGCATTCGGTAGCGCTGCCGCACCGGATGACGCTTGCCGAGCGGGAGGCCGCCGGTTTCCGAAAACAGATCGCCGAGAAATACCGGTTTATGATTCACCTTGAGATCATAAGTACTTACGAGATCGCGAAAGAGCGTGTGGCCGATATAGGCCCAGGGCGATGGCAGCGAAAAATAGTAGTCGATCTCTTGAGACATTCCGGGCTCCGGCAGGGGCGTTTTCAAACTCTGCGGTACTCCAACAGAGCGCCCTGCGCCGTGCAAGATAGATCACCTCGAAAGTCACTCTTGCACTGCGGCGATCCCGCACAGCGGGATTCGAATTTTGCCAATAAAATCAAGTGAATCAAGGCGCTAACAAGCGATCAGCGAATCTTGACTTGGCAAGATGCGCTAAGTATGGTCCGCCCGGCTTTGAAGGGTGATGGGGCGTTATTTCCAGCATTTGCAGCGTTATTTCGAGTGTCGCAAGCATGACGAACGGCACACGGGACGATGACAGTGAACGCAGAAACGATGGCAAATCGTCTCCCGATGAGGCTGCGCTTTCCGCAAGGCTCGGAAGTCTGAATCAGCGTCTGTCCAAACTTCAGGATGAGCGCAAACTTCAGACTGACCAATCCGAAACTGGAAGCGGAAACGCGCAGTCCAGGGCATCGGCCATGGCGGTGGGTCTCCGTCTTTCTTCGGAACTGGTCGCGGGCGTCGTCGTCGGAACGATTCTGGGCTGGGGCTTCGATCGTTTGCTGTCGACATCGCCGTGGGGGCTGATCGTTCTCATGCTGCTCGGTTTCGTCGCCGGCGTGATGAACGTGATGCGCTCGGCTGGTGTCGGGAAAAAAGCGGAATAAGAAATTCGCGCCCAAGACCTCTGCGTCGTTGGCGCAGCATTTGAGTGCCGGCTGTCCGGCAAGGAAACGCCGGACGTTCCGGCCGAATTGAAAGACCGACGTGGATGGCCGATCCGATCCATCAATTTGAGATCCACAAGATCTTCACCCTGGGCCATATCGGCAATCAGGAAATCGCCTTCACCAACTCATCGGCCTATATGTTCGGCGCCGTCGCCGTCGTGTCGCTGCTGATGATCGGCGGCAGCGCCGGACGTGCGCTGATCCCGAGCCGTTTCCAGTCGGTCGCCGAGCTGTCCTTCGAATTCGTCTCGAATACGGTGCGCAGTAGCATCGGCGAAGAAGGCATGAAGTTCTTCCCGTTCGTGTTCTCGCTGTTCATGTTCATCCTGACGGCGAATCTGATCGGCATCATCCCCTATACCTTCACCGTCACCAGCCATCTGATCGTCGCCGTCGCGCTGGCATTGATGGTGTTCCTGACCGTGCTGCTCTACGGCCTCTACAAAAACGGTCTCGGCTTCTTCAAGCTGTTCGTGCCGCACGGTATTCCGATTTACATCCTGCCGCTGGTTACGGTGATCGAGGTGATCTCGTTCCTGTCCCGCCCGGTGTCGCATTCGGTTCGTCTGTTCGCCAACATGCTGGCCGGCCACATCACGCTGAAGGTTTTTGCCGGCTTCGTGACCTCGCTGAGCGCACTCGGCGCACTCGGCATTTTCGGTTCGGTGCTGCCGCTGGCCATGACCACGGCGCTGACCGCACTGGAACTGCTGGTCGCCTTCCTGCAGGCCTATGTGTTCACGATCCTGACCTGCATCTATCTCAACGACGCACTTCATCCGGGCCACTAACCGCGTTTTAGTGTTCTGGCGGAATTCCACCCCTCAACTGTCTTAATCCCCTATCCCAAGAAGGAGTTTTACTATGGATCCCATCGCAGCGAAGTACATCGGCGCCGGCATTGCTTGTCTCGGCATGGGTGGCGCTGGCATCGGCGTCGGCATGATCTTCAGCCAGTTCCTCAACGGTGCGCTCCGCAACCCGTCGGCTTCCCAGGGCCAGTTCGCTAACCTGATCTTCGGCTTCGCCGTGACCGAAGCGCTCGGCATCTTCTCGCTGCTGATCGCGCTGCTGCTGCTGTTCGCCGTCTAAGCTGAAAACGGATCCGGTTGCCGCTCCGTCCTGGAGCGCTTCCGATCGATAAGGAGACTGCTGTGGCTGAAGGTCAGGGCAAATCCAAGGGCGCCGATCACGGGACTGCCGCACACACTGCGGCAGACGGTGGTCACAAGGCGTCGTTTCCGCCGTTCGAGAGCAACACCTTCGCTTCACAGCTGGTGTCGTTCGCGATCGCGTTCGGCTTGCTCTATCTGATCGTGTCGCGTCTGGCGCTGCCCCGCGTCGGCGGCGTGCTTGCGGCCCGTCAGCAGGTTCTCGATACGGACCTGAACGAAGCCGCCAAGCTCAAGGGCGATTCCGACGCTGCATTGAAGGCTTACGAAACCGAACTCGCCAATGCCCGCGCCAAGGCGCAGGCGATGGCGACCGAAGTTCGTGAGAAGCTCAATGCGGAACAGGAGCAGGCGAAGGCGAAGCTCGAAGAGAGCCTTGCCACCAAGCTTGCTGCAGCGGAGCAGACCATCGCCACCACCCGCGCAACGGCGATGGGCAATGTGCGCAGCATTGCTGCGGACACGGCCTCGGCGATCGTCGAACGCCTGACGGGCATCAACCCGGATGCAGGCGCCGTCAACGCCGCGCTCGACGCGTCGCTGAAAGGATAAACGGATGTTCGGACTTCAAGCTGAATTCTGGGTCGCCGTCGCTTTTGTCCTTCTGATGGCGGTTTTCGGCTGGTTCGGTATTCACCGCACCATCCTGACGGCGCTCGACCACCGCAGCGTCCGCATCAAGCAGGAACTCGACGACGCCCGTCGCCTGCGTGATGAAGCCGCCGCGCTGCTCGCAGACTACAAGAAGCGTCATGCAGCGGCCGAGCGCGAAGCGCAGGACATCATTACTTCCGCCAAGGAAGAGGCCGAGCGCATCGCCGCCGAAGCCAAGACCAAGATGGAAGATTTTGTCGCTCGCCGCACCAAGAGCGCAGAGGGCAAGATCGCGATGGCGGAAGCCCAGGCTATCGCAGACGTTCGCGCAGCCGCAGCCGAAGCCGCAGTGAATGCGGCAGCCTCGGTACTGTCGCAGTCCGTAAAGGGCTCGGTAGCCGACGACCTGATCGCCAAGGGTATCGGCGAAGTTCGCTCCAAGCTGAACTAAGCGAAAGACGTCAAACTAAAAAAGCCGGCGCGAGATCATCGCGCCGGCTTTTTTGTTGGCTCGGATACCCCCTTAGCGCCGCTTGCGTGCGGGTGCCTGCGATTTCAGGGCCTGCGGATCGAAGCCGATATAGAAGATGTAGGAATCGCCTGCAGTGCCTGTGGGCACGGGATAAACAAGATCCTCACCGACCAGGCTGAACGGCACGCTGGTCTCGCTGCCGATCTGCACATTGGTCTGGAACACCTTGGTGGCGATGGTCTTCGGCGTCACGCCCTCCTGCACCACGGCGACACGCAGCGGCACATCGACCACTGCTGGCGCGCCGGCCGGCCCGACGATGACGCGGCCCTGGATGCCGATCTTGACCGAGATCTGACCGCCATTGAGATCGCAGGAGCGCGCTGTCCGGGTGATGGTGGCCTGGAAAGCCAGATCGTTGCCGACCGCAGGCTTGCCCGCAGCGCCGACCGCATAGGTCGAGGCACCCGGCCGGATGCTGACGCTCGGGCAGGTCAGATCGTTCTCGTCGGTCTGCGGCGACTGCGGCGCGCCGACCTCGGTGGACTTGCCCGAGAACAACTGGGTGAAGCGATCGGTCATCGACGGACTGCCGCCGCCGCTGCTGCTCGGCGAACCGCCGCCGAACATGCTGCCGCCGCCGCAACCGGCCAGCGTCAGGCTTGCTGCAGTGATCACCAGCAGGCCGCGGAGCGCGCCGGTGCGGCCGCTGATCGGCATCGAACGAATGTTGCGCATTGTGAAGATATCCCCGGAAATTCAGTCGTTTGCGCTGCCCCGCCCAAGGCGTGCGCAGGGCCTTATAACAGCGCAATGGCGGCGAACCCAAGGCACTTAAACAAGGCGCTTGAGAGAGGACAGATGCGCCATTGCGCCACATCCGGACATCGCGTTGCAGCACGACTACCCGCGGAAGTCCTCATGCAGCATGCCGTAAAGCAGGTGATCCTGCCAGATGCCATTGATGCAGAGATAACGCCGCGCCAGCCCCTCGCGCGAGAAGCCACACTTCTCCAGCACCCGCACCGACGGCAGGTTGCTGGGAATGCAGGCCGCCTCGATGCGGTGCAGGTTCAACTCGCCAAACAAGGTCGGCAATAGCACCCGCAGCGCCGCGGTCATGACGCCCTGCCCGGTATAGGGCTGGCCGACCCAGTAGCCGATGGTGCCGGCCTGGACGATGCCCCGGCGCACATTGGCGAGCGTCACGCCGCCCAGCAGCGTGCCATCGGACTCGCGAAACACCAGAAACGGATAGGCGCGATCGGCAGACGCATCGTCGGCATAGCGGCGCAGCCGGCGGCGAAAGCCGGAGCGCGTCAGGTCGTCTGACGGCCAGATCGGCTCCCACGGCGTGAGATAACCCCGGCTCAGCTCACGCAGATCGGCCCATTGCGGAAAATCGCTCATCACGGGCGCGCGCAATGCAACGCCGTAGCCGCGCGGCGCCAGCGCCGCCGGCATGCTTGATGGCAAACGAAACAGGGCCATAGGCTCGCTCCCTGATGCCTCGGACCTCACCTGCCTAGTGGAGCAGGCTCTTGTCCTTGGCGCGGGTCAATCCTTCCGCAAAAGCCACTGCCGTGTCCAGCCCCCGGCCGCTGCCGAGCGCCGCCACGGCCGGGCGGCTGCGCGTCAGCAGGCCACGGGCGACGTTGCGGGTCGATTCCACGCTGACATCATCGATGCGCTGGACGAGCTCTTCCACGGTGAGCGGACGGCCATAGGCCAGCATGTGCCGCGCCAATTGCTCGGCGCGCGAGCTGCAGCTCTCCAGCGCCATGAGCAGACCGGCCTTCATCTGCGCCTTGGCGCGCGCGATTTCGGCTTCGGTCAATGTCTCCACCGACTCGTTGATGACATCGACGATGACTTCCATCATCTCCGGCGCATCGGTGGGATCGGTGCCGGTATAGAGGCCGAAGAAGCCGGTGTCGGTATAGGGCGCGTGGAAGGTGTAGATCGAATAGCAGAGGCCGCGCTTCTCACGCACTTCCTGGAACAGCCGCGAGGACATGCCGCCGCCGAGAATGTTCGTAAAGACCTGCAGGCTGAACAGCGACAGGTCCGATTGCGGCAAGCCTTCCAGCGCCAGCGTCAGATGCGCCTGTTCAAGATCGCGATTGACCACACGCGAGCCGCCCTTGCCGAACATCGCCGGCTGCGGCTTCGGCGCAGCCGTGCCTTCGAAGCTGGAAAAGCGATCAGCGGCTTCATGCACGACCTGGCGATGATTCACGGCGCCGGCTGCAGCTACCACCATGTCCGGCCCGCGATAATGCGTGGACAGGTAGCTCTGCAGCATGTCGCGGTCGAAACCTTTCAGCGTCTTGGCGGTGCCCAGAAGCGAACGGCCCATCGGCTGGTCGGGATAGCAGAGCTCGTTGAGGTGTTCGAACACGACATCGTCCGGCGTATCCTGCGCCGCGCCGATCTCCTGCACGATCACGCTCTTCTCGCGCTCCAGCTCATCCGGCACGAATGTCGGATTGGCGAGAATGTCGGAGAGCACGTCGAGCGCGAGCGGCACATCGGCCTTCATCACGCGGGCGTAATAGGCTGTGGTTTCGGTCGAGGTCGCGGCATTGAGATCGCCGCCAACCGCCTCGATCTCCTCGACGATCTCGCGCGACGAACGCTTCTTGGTGCCCTTGAACGCCATGTGCTCAAGCAGATGCGAGATGCCGTGCTCGTTGGGCTTCTCATCGCGGCCACCGACGCCGGTCCAGACGCCGAGCGCTGCGGTTTCCAGATGCGGCATGGTATCGGTGATAACCGTTAGGCCCGAAGGCAGTTTGGTAACTTCGACGGTCATCAGGATACTCCTTGCTTCGCAGCACGGCTGACCGACAGCACGAACTGCTCAATATCGCTTTGGTCATTCTTCATGACCTTAATATGCTCGGGCTTCGTCATCAGCCCTTCCAGATAGACCGGCAATGCCGGCCGCACGCCGCACGCCGCTTCCACCGCATCAGGGAATTTCGCTGCATGCGCTGTCGACAGCACGACATTGGGCACATGCATCTCGGTGGTGTCACGATCGGCGACGGCCAATGCCACGGCGGTATGCGGATCGATCAGATCGCCGGTTTCGCGCCATGCGGTCCGGATCGCAGCCGATGTCTCGTCCTCGTCGGCGCGGCCGGATTCGAAATCGGCACGGATCGCGGTCAGCACTTTCTCGGGCAGCACGAAACGACCAGACTGCTTCAGCGAATCCATCAGGCCACGCACCAGCGCAGCATCGCGGCCGGAGGCTTCGAACAGCAGACGTTCGAAATTCGACGACACCTGAATGTCCATCGACGGGGACGACGAGGCGTGCACCTCACGCACCTCGTAGATGCCGGTCTTGAGCGTGCGATCGAGGATGTCGTTGACGTTGGCAGCGACGCGCAGCTTGCGCACCGGCAGACCCATGCGCTTGGCCACATAACCCGCAAAGATGTCGCCGAAATTGCCGGTAGGTACCGTGAAATCAACGCTGCGTGCAGGCGCACCGACGGCGACTGCCGAGGTGAAGTAGTAAACCACCTGCGCAACGATACGCGCCCAGTTGATCGAGTTCACACCCGACAGCGACACGGCGTCACGAAACTTGTGATGATTGAACAGACCCTTCACGATCGCCTGGCAATCGTCGAAATGGCCCTCGACGGCGAGCGCATGGACGTTCGACGCGCCGGTCGTGGTCATCATGCGACGCTGCACGTCGGAAATACGGCCGTTTGGGAACAGTACGACGAGATCGACATTGTCGCGACCGGCGAAGGCATCGACGGCAGCGCCACCGGTGTCCCCGGAGGTCGCGACCACGATCGTGGTACGCTGATTGCGCTTGGCGAGGACGTGATCCATCAGCCGCGCGATGAGCTGCATGGCGACGTCCTTGAACGCCAGCGTCGGGCCGTGAAACAGCTCGAGCACGAACTGGTTCGACGCGGTCTGGTCGAGCGGCACCACGGCGGGATGGCGGAAGGTGGCATAGGCCTCATTGGCCATGCGCCCGAGATCCTCGTCGGAAATCTCGCCGGCCACGAACGGCCGGAGCACCTCGACGGCGACTTCCCAATAGGGCCGGCCGAACAGCGACGCGATGGTCTCGGCTGACAACTGGGGCCAGACCTCGGGAATGTAGAGGCCGCCGTCGCGGGCAAGCCCGGTCAGCATGACATCGCAAAAACCGAGTTTCGGGGCCTCTCCCCGCGTCGAGATATAGGTCGTCAAGGCGTCCTCCAAAGGCGCGGAAACCGCCAAGCCTTTGATAATAATGGGGTTAAAACTTCGCTGGCAGCTAAGTCTGAGGGCACCATAATGGGTTTCGCCGAGTGGGGAAACCGCCAATGGGGCGGTCCGACGAACCAGGCACCCGAGCGTTAAGTTTCGCCGAACGCCCTCCGGATGACCGGCAGGATCGGGCTTCCTGGCTCAACCCATAGGGCAGCTACTCGCTTCAGAAATTCAATTTGGGAAGTTGGCCAATCGTTCGAAGCAAGGATTGGCCGGCTCTCAAACAGGACGGCACCAAGGTCATCCGGACTGTAAGCGTAGATGGCTCCGGAGCCGATACAGCATTCTCCATCAGCGAATAGAAGACTCTGATGTCCGCCATCCGCGATAAGGGAACGGTAGATTGGCACGGTCAGGTGAAGGACGTTTTCAATCGTGTTGATCGGCAGGTAGCTCACCGCTTTTTGGGGCCCAAGAGCCAGATGATGCTCCAGAATTCGCTTTCCTTCGGCGGCCAAAATGATGTCCCGGCTCTTCTCCACGATTTCCTCCGGAGCTGGCTCAAACAGCCCGCTGCCCCTTGATCCACGCTCCGAAAGCAATCACCACGGCGGCCGCGAGGCCAAACCATGTGATGGCATATTGCATGTGGTCATCCTTGAGATGGATTTCGAGCGGACCGGGCTTCGGAATGACGTTGGCCGGCACGGGACTTTCCAGATCGACATAGAACGGGGCCACAGCGCCCCAGCCGAGCGCCTGCGCCATGGCACGCTGGTCGCGGTTGAACCACAGACGCTTGTTGACGTCGTCATGGGGCGTCAGCGTACCCGCTGTTTCGGGAAAACGCAGATAGCCGGTCATGGTCACCGGCGCTCCGGTGACGAGCTTCTGCACGGCGCGGTCCTGCTGGGCGCGATCCTGCATCGTGTTCTGCACGAAGCCCGCATTGATCACGACAGTCTCGCCGGATGCCAGCTGCGCCGGCAGAAAAGCCCAGGTCACCGGACCCGGCACATCGGGCCGCACGCCGGAGCCGGAGCTGTAAACCATGCCGTCCGGCACGGGTTTGTAGGTGGCCGAGAAGCTGACTCGGCGGAATTCGTCCTTCGCCGGGGTCAGCGCGCTCCATGTGGCCGGCGCGGGCAATGTGCCGGGCGCACCTGCAAGGCGCTCCGTGAGTGCAGCGATCAACGCGTGTTTCTCGGTGCGGCGCTGCAGCTGCCAGAATCCGAGGCTGAGAAGCACGCCAACGATGATGAGCGTGACGATGCCGAGACCGGTGATACTGCGCTGGCGCGCTGCAACTGTGTTCATTTCGGCGTGCGATCGATGAGTTGGCCTTCGGAGGCCTTGTGGTGGAATTGCAGGGCGATCAGCAGCGACTTCATTGAGCGCAATGGCAGCAGCGTGGTCGCGAGAATCAGCGGCAGCCACAGCGCGGCATGCAGCCAGAATGGCGGCTGATACTTGACCTCCACCACCAGCGCGCAACCGACAACGATGGCCCCTGCGATCATGATGATGAAGATCGCAGGACCATCGCCGGTGTCGATGAAAGCATAGTCCAGTTCGCAACGCTCACAGCGCGGCGCCAGATTGATGAAGCCCGCATAGAGCTTGCCCGCGCCGCAACGTGGGCATTTGCAGGTCATGCCGCGAATGACGGTCTGGCCGAGCGTGACGGGAGCAGCGAGTTGATCGGGCATCGAGTCGAATTCTTTCACGGCGCAAGCGCCAAACAAAAAAGGGCGGCCCTGCGGCCGCCCTCTTGTAGCACCCGAATGCGATCAGTGCGCGGCTGCGCCGACGATAGGGCCGCCATAGCCCCAGACATAGATCGTGACGAACAGGAACAGCCAGACCACGTCCACGAAGTGCCAGTACCAGGCGGCGAATTCGAACCCGAGATGCTGCTTCGGCGTAAAGTGACCGGCATAGACGCGGAACAGGCAGACCAAGAGGAAGATGGTGCCGACCAGCACGTGGAAACCGTGGAAGCCGGTCGCCATGAAGAAGGTCGCACCGTAGATGTTGCCCTTGAAGCCGAAAGCGGCGTGGGCATATTCGAACGCCTGCACGCAGGAGAAGGCTGCGCCGAGCAGCACGGTGAGGATCAGCGCATACTTGACGGCCTTGCGATCGCCTTCTAGCAGCGCGTGGTGCGCCCAGGTGACGGTCGTGCCCGAGGTCAGCAGGATCAGCGTGTTGAGCAGCGGCAGGTGCCAGGGGTCGAAGGTCTGGATGCCCTTCGGCGGCCAGACGCCACCGAACAGCGCCTCGCGGGTGGCGTGAACGGGATCGCCGGGGAACAGCGACGAATTGAAGTAGGCCCAGAACCAGGCGACGAAGAACATCACTTCCGAAGCGATGAACAGGATCATGCCGTAACGGTGGCTGATCTGCACCACGCGGGTGTGGTCGCCCTTATACTGTGCTTCGCGGACCACGTCGGTCCACCAGCTTGCGAACACGTAGAGCACGCCGATGGTGCCGACGCCAAACACGATGGGCGCCGCGGCATACATGTGATGCATCCAGCTGACCGCGCCGACCGCCATGATGAAGGCGAACAGCGAGCCTACCGCCGGCCACGGCGAGGGATCGACGAGGTGATAGTCGTGGTGCTTTGCTTGCGCCGTAGCCATTGCGGTTCTCTCCGTCAGCTGCGCCGGTTGAAGCCGGTGCGAGTTCTCTCAATTTTATAACTTGGAACGCTCCAGGATTTCTCCTGAAGGTTACCCGTATCTCAGAGGTTTCCCTTGCGCTTGTCAGTCTCCGTCGCCGCCAGCGGCTTCGGCGCCGGATCGCGCAGGGGGTAGAACGTGTAGGACAGTGTGATCGACTTCAGTCCGTCATTCTCGCTATCCGCGGCCAGCGCAGGATCGACATAGAATACGACGGGCATTTCGCGCTTCTCACCGGGCGCCAGGGTCTGGTCGGTGAAGCAGAAGCAATTGATCTTCTGGAAATACGCACCCACCGTCAGCGGCGCCACATTATAGGCAGCCTGTGCAGAGGTGGTGCGGGCGGACTGATTGGTCACGGTGTAGAACACGGTCACAACCTCGCCGATCTTGACCTCGATCTCGCTCTGCTCCGGGACGAATTTCCATGGCAGGCCGCCCGACACATTGGCATCAAAGCGCACGGCGATCTTGCGTGCGATCGGGCCCGTCCCGGGTGCCGAACTCGCCACCATCGTGGTGCCGTTGAAGCCGGTGGCGCGGCAGAACCAGTTATACAGTGGCACGGCGGCGTAGGACGCGCCGACCATGAAGGCCACCAGCAGACCGCAAGCCGCAGCCACCGTCGCATCGCGACCGAGGCGCGGCTTGGAGGCTTTGATGTTCTGCGGCTGATCGGTCATGTCACTCAGCTTTTGTCATTACATGGGCCGGATGAGAACGGCCGGTCCTTTGACCATGGTGACGGCAAAGAACAGTACGACGAGAATGCCGAGCGCCCAGGCAATGGCAAGCGACCGTTCGCGCCGGCTCTTCTTCTGGGCCTCGGTGAGGACGATGCCGTCTGGCTGTTCAGGCTTGTGCTCGTTGTCCATCGGATCATGCGCCCCTCTACCAGACCATCGGGAGGATGGCCTTCACGACCACCTCGAGCAACAGAATGGCAAACAGCGCGAACAGATAGATGATCGAGAAAGCAAACAGCTTGCGCGTCGCGCGATTGGCAGGCATGCCTTCGCGCAGACGATAGACCTGCACGGCGAGATACATCATGCCGGCGCCGAGGATCAGCGACGCCGCGCCGTAGACGGCCGAGAAATAGCCAAGCGGCCACGGGGCTACCGCAGTCGCGACCAGCACCACGGTGTAAAGCAGGATCTGCAACCGGGTCGCATCGGGACCGGCGACCACCGGCAGCATCGGCACACCGGCGCGGGTGTAATCGTCGTTGCGGAACAGGGCCAGCGCCCAGAAATGCGGCGGGGTCCAGAAGAAGATGATCAGGAACAGCAGGACCGGCTCCATCGAGAGCGTTCCTGACGCCGCAGCCCAGGCGACGACCGGCGGCAGCGCGCCGGCCGCACCGCCGATGACGATGTTCTGCGCGGTCCAGCGCTTCAGAGCGATGGTGTAGATCACGACATAGAAGAAGATGGTGAAAGCGAGCAGCGCGCCGGCGAGCCAGTTGACGAGGATGCCGAGCGTCATCACCGAGAAGAAGGCCAGCACCAGACCGAAGGTCAGTGCTTCCGGCCGGGTGATGCGACCGCGCGGGATCGGGCGGTTGGCGGTGCGCGACATAAGCGCGTCGATATCGGCCTCGTACCACATGTTCAGCGCGCCGGAGGCGCCGCCGCCGACAGCGATACAGAGGATCGAGGTGATCGCCAGCACCGGGTGATGATCGCCCGGCGCCAGGAAATAACCGACCATCGCCGTGAACACGACCAGCGACATCACCCGCGGCTTGAGCAGCGCGATGTAGTCGGCAACACCCGCTTCGGAGATGCGGGGGGCAGACAGGTCGATGGTATGGTGGTCGAGGACGGACAAGATCATTCTCACTTTTGTTACGAGCACTCCGCCGAAACCCTTACGAGTTCGGCGGAGGCATTAACTCGGTGCGGCACCCAAGAGCGTCGCACGAAAACCACTTACTGAACGCGCGGCAGCACTTCGAACTGATGGAACGGCGGTGGCGAGCTCAGGGTCCATTCCAGCGTGGTCGCGCCCGAACCCCACGGATTGTTCGCAGCCTGTTCCTTGCGGACGAAAGCTTCGATCACACCGTAGATGAAGATCAGCACGGCAAAGCCGGAGATGTAGGAGCCGATCGACGACACCAGGTTCCAGCCGGCGAAGGCATCCGGATAGTCGACATAGCGGCGCGGCATGCCCGACAGACCCAGGAAGTGCTGCGGGAAGAACACCAGATTCACGCCAATGAAGGTGACCCAGAAATGCGCCTTGGCGATGGTTTCCGAATACATGTAGCCGAACATCTTCGGGAACCAGTAATACCAGCCGGCGAAGATGGCGAACACGGCGCCCAGCGACAGCACGTAGTGGAAGTGCGCGACCACATAGTAGGTGTCCTGCAGCACGCGATCGACGCCGGCATTGGCCAGCACGACGCCGGTGACGCCGCCGAGGGTGAACAGGAAGATGAAGCCCACGGCCCACAGCATCGGCGCCTTGAACTCGATGGAACCGCCCCACATCGTGGCGATCCAGGAGAAGATCTTCACGCCGGTCGGCACCGCGATGACCATGGTGGCGGCGACGAAGTAGGCCTGCGTCGCCGACGACATGCCGACGGTGTACATGTGGTGCGCCCAGACGACGAAGCCGATGCCGCCGATGGCGACCATCGCATAGGCCATGCCGAGATAGCCGAACACCGGCTTCTTCGAGAAGGTCGAGATGATCTGCGAGATCATGCCGAAGCCAGGCAGGATCAGGATGTACACTTCGGGGTGACCGAAGAACCAGAACAGATGCTGGAACAGGATCGGATCGCCGCCGCCGTCCGCGGCAAAGAACGTGGTGCCGAAGTTACGGTCCGTTAGCAGCATGGTGATGGCGCCCGCCAGAACCGGCAGCGACAGCAGCAGCAGGAACACGGTCACCAGGATCGACCACACGAACAGCGGCATCTTGTGCAGGGTCATGCCCGGCGCGCGCATGTTGAAGATGGTGGTGATGAAGTTGATGGCACCGAGGATCGACGACGCACCGGCGATATGCAGTGCCAGAATCGCGAAGTCGACGGCGGGACCCGGATGGCCCGATGTCGAGAGCGGCGCATACATGGTCCAGCCGGCGCCGACGCCGTTGGCGCCGGGCTCGCCCTCCACAAAGGTCGAGATGATGAGCAGCGCGAAGGCGGCCGGCAGCAGCCAGAACGACACGTTGTTCATACGTGGGAACGCCATGTCCGGCGCGCCGATCATCAGCGGCACCATCCAGTTGCCGAAACCGCCGATCATCGCGGGCATCACCATGAAGAAGATCATGATCAGGCCGTGCGAGGTGACGAAGACGTTGTAGGTGTGGCTTTCGTGGAAGATCTGGACGCCCGGATACATCAACTCGATGCGGATCAGGATCGACATAATGCCGCCGATGACGCCCGCCACGATCGCGAAGATAAGGTACATCGTGCCGATGTCCTTATGGTTCGTCGAATAGACGTAGCGCCGCCACCCCGTCGGATGCGCATGTGCATGATCGTCGTGGGCGTGATCGTCGTGAGCCGGTGTTGCCGCGGTCGTTGCCATTTTCAAATCCTGCTTTGTCTTCTTCTGGCAGTCTTTGGACCTTGCGGTCCCCTCGCCCTAATTTCTTACAGTGCGTGCGGAGCCTCGCGGCTCCGCCAACCGCTTACTGCGCCACAGCAGTTCCGGCCGAAGCATAGGAATTCGCCGGATTGGACGCGAACTTCTTCTTCGCGGTCTCGACCCATGCGGTGAATTCCTGATCGCTGACGACGCGGATCGCGATCGGCATGAACGCGTGATCCTTGCCGCACAGTTCCGAGCACTGGCCGTAGAACATGCCGGTCTTGGTGGCCTTGAACCAAGTCTCGTTCAGACGGCCTGGAACGGCGTCGATCTTGATGCCGAAGGACGGGATCGCGAAGGAATGGATGACGTCCGCGGCGGTCGTCTGCACGCGCACGACCTTGTTCACGGGAACGACGACTTCGTTATCGACGGCGAGCAGGCGCGGCTGCTTGTCGGTAGCCATCAGCGAGTCGAATTCGAACGGGCCGTTGTCGGGATAGCTGTAGGTCCAGAACCACTGCTTGCCGGTTGCCTTGATGGTCAGGTCGGCTTTCGGAATATCGAGTTCCAGGAACAGCAGACGGAACGACGGCACCGCCACTGCGACCAGGATCAGAACCGGGATGATGGTCCACGCCACTTCGATCAGCGTATTGTGCGTGGTCTTGGAAGCGACCGGGTTGGCCTTGGAGTTGAACTTCATCACCACGATGACGAGAAGTACAAGCACGAACAGTGTGATGGCGGTGATCAGCCAGAGCAGGAAATTATGAAACCAGGTGATGTTCTCCATCACCGGCGTGGCGGCTTCCTGCAGCTTGAATTCCCACGGCGCGGGCTGGCCCATCACCTCTGCGAATGCAGCACCGCCAAAAGCAAGCCCGGCCCCAACAACTGCTAACCCCAGCAACCGGCGGCCAATCTGGCCCCTCGACATCCTCATGCCGCTCGCGCTCCCATATTTACTGTCGCATTTCGGCCTGTCGCCGAATTATGCCGCCCGATCCGCACCCTGCCAATTTGCCAAAACGCCCAAGTGATTGGCCTGGAGGCAGTTGTTAGAATGCGTCGAAATCTAGCCTCTCAAACCATAATTCGCGGTCTGTCGCAATGCAGGAGTGGCGCATCCCGTAATGCATTCGGCGGTATTGAACGAAGGTCGCAATTGCTGCATGAAATCAGGCATAAACAGGCGTGCGGCAGCCGAACGGCGCTTGACAGCGGAATTGTCCGATGTAGGCACAGATCAGGCGATCGGCAGGATGCTGATTCGCGCCTGCGAGCGCTTTCGTGGCTCCGTGGATGCCTTCAAGGCGCCGTCATTGCCGTATCATTCCGTGGTCTGGAAAAATCCTCCGGACAGACAGCGTCAAGCGTGCTGCCCTGGACTACGACCACCACGTCACCGCCTAAGGAATCGACCCGGATGGGGCACTCGAAGTTGCAGTATAAATCGACCCTGAACCGCCCGGCCCGCGGGATCGCAGGCTGGCGCCGGCTGGCGCTCGGTTGTCTCGCCCTGGCGGCGATCGCCGCCGTCCCGGCTACCGCCAGCGCCCAGGGTGCGGTGCGCTCGGTTCATGGCGACTGGCAGATCCGCTGCGATACCCCGCCCGGTGCCCAGGCCGAACAATGTGCCCTGATCCAGAGCGTGGTGGCGGAAGACCGCTCCAATGCCGGCCTGACGGTGATCGTGTTGAAGACTGCCGACCAGAAGAGCAAGCTGATGCGCGTGGTGGCGCCGCTCGGCGTGCTGTTGCCGTCCGGCCTCGGCCTCAAGCTTGACAATCAGGACGTCGGCCGCGCCGGCTTCGTGCGCTGCCTGCCCAATGGCTGCGTTGCCGAAGTCGTGATGGACGACAAGCTGCTCGCCCAGCTCCGCACCGCCAAGACTGCCACCTTCATCATCTTCGAAACGCCCGAAGAAGGCATCGGCTTCCCGCTCAGCCTCAACGGCATCGGCGAGGGTTACGACAAGCTGCCATAGGCTTTGAACCCGGCAGCATTAGCCGGAACCACGCCCCCTGTAATAGTCCAGCAATCGCCGGGCATCTCCAGATGTCCAGTCGGCCTCCCCTGCAAGATATCCCTCGACCTGCCCCGTCGTCCCGATCAGATATGAGATAGGCATCGCATAGAGGCTGAACGGAGTATCCGGAGCAGCAACCTCGCCGGCACGCGCGACCAGTCCACCAGGGTCGATACCGACATCGAGATGCCTCAGCTTCAGGTTGCGCACGAACGAAGCGACGTCCGCGCGATCGGTGGCAATCGCGATCACCTGCAGATTTGCGCGTGTCTCGATATCCTGCAGTCGATCAAGGATCGGCAACTCGGTCTTGCAGGCCGGGCACCATGTCGCCCAGAAATTGACCAGAACGACCTTTCCTGGAAACGCGGTCAGATCAACCGGCTTGCCAACAAGGCGAGGCACCGCAACGGACGGGATCGGCCGCGCTCCTCGGATGACAGTGAACTGATGCCGGGTGGTGCCAAAGGGCGGCGGCCCGTCAGGCCGCGCATCCGCGGCAGTGC
This sequence comes from Tardiphaga sp. 20_F10_N6_6, assembly GCF_052076045.1. Classification (NCBI taxonomy): domain Bacteria; kingdom Pseudomonadati; phylum Pseudomonadota; class Alphaproteobacteria; order Hyphomicrobiales; family Nitrobacteraceae; genus Tardiphaga; species Tardiphaga sp. 20_F10_N6_6. The sequence goes on along the minus strand of NZ_CP197239.1, from coordinate 4,732,822 downwards.
CCCCCGCCGCCAATGCGGCCGTCGTGGCGAGTGCCCCTTTGAGCAGCGTACGTCGCGAGATTGGCGAGCGAGCAATAGCCCGTCCGCTGTGCGGTGTTGTCACGGTCGAGCCTCCGATGGGCATCAAATAGGGTAGCGAAGTGTGCCGCTCAGGATCGGATATAGGACCAACCCGCTTCCTGCAGCTCGATGATCCGTCCAGGCCCGCTCGGAACCATCTGGACATTGTCGATAAACGAAATCGGATGGCCCTCGCTGCGCTCCATGCCGAGCTTGGTCGCTTCGCAGACCACGAAGCGAATGTCAGGAGTGAGACCCTGCACGACCTTCAGCAGTTCCTTGACCGGCGACGTATCCACTCGAAACATATGAATACCGGCGTTGTAAGCGACGATTTCGATCGAGAAGTCCTGCTTCGTCTCCCGGTAGTGTTTCGGCAGGTTCAACGACGTCGAAATCAGCGCTCTCATGACGGTCGGGTCGTCAGTGTTGATCTGCAGTACGAGACGATGTGCCTTGGCCGCCGCAGGCTTCGTCTCCGGCGCCCACGGCTTTGAAATGGCGGACCCTGCGTCCGTCAAAGCCAAAGTGACGAATAACGGTGCCGCAAACGCCAGACCGAACGCCGCCGTGACCAAAGCCTTGCCGCTATAACTCCGCATTGAAATCATCACTTGCACTCGAGCACGCTGAAACGTTCGGCTTTTTCCAACGGCAATCCGTGGATGGCGGGATGAGAGCGACGAGCGCTCGCTACCTGAGGATCATGCTGCGCTTGGCGTAAGCCACGATAACGCTCAATGCGAGCAGCACGATCGCCGGAATCGGCGAACCGCCAATGACAAATACATGCGTGAAAATCGCACCGATCATGATGCAGCACAGGAGGGCCGCGCCAAACGCGACCGTTGACGGAATGATGATCAGGACCGCTCCGAGGATTTCGAGCGTGCCGGTCAGATAGCGGAACCATTGCCCAAGACCGATATGTTCGAACTCCTCGACGAGCATCGGCACGCCGTAAAGCTTGGCAGTCCCCGCAGCGGCGAACGCAAGAGCGAGCAAGCCCCTGACGGCCCAGAGACTGATGGAGGTCCAGCGCCGCGGTGCTGACGAGGTGACGGAAGACGATGACATAAGCAGCTCCGAAGATGGTCAAAACGGTTTCGGCGACGCGGCTGACGGCAAAGTCTGCTTCAGATCCACGGCGCGCTTTCGAAGCACAAATTTCGGCAGTAAGATGAAAAAGACAAGTAGAATGCTTTTTCTGAGATAGTATGAAAAACATGACTAATGGAAAAACAGGCGATATCGCGCTCCCCGAATGTCAGCAGGGACGGGACGTAGAAGATTTTCATCGGGCGCTGGGGATGATTACCGGCAAATGGAAATGTGAGATCCTCTGGCAACTGGTCCAGAGCAAACACCGGTTCGGAGAACTGCAGCGCGCGATTCCGAATGTGACGCAACACATGCTGACGACACAACTACGCGATCTCGAGTCCAACGGACTCGTCAAGCGCACGGTCTTCGCCGAGATACCTCCGAGGGTGGAATATGAAATCACGGAATCGGCGAGAGCGCTCAGGCCGGTCTTCGAGGAACTGTTCCGATGGTCGCAGGCGCATTTCTCTGCGATGCAGGCCCGATCCACGACCTCATCCGGCTCCGACGAGAGCGCAGCGCCCCTGACTCATCCTTAATCCAGAAATGGAGCGACTTACTCGCCGGGCACCAGCCCGACCGCATGACGGCGCCCAGGCTTCGATGCCGCACGCAGGCGGCGGCGCGAGAAATACAGGATGAAGCCGGTCACGGTGAACAGCGGCATCAGGGCCGCGGCCAGCAAAAACATGATGCGACCGGGCAGTCCCAGGAACGCACCGGTGTGGATGTGCAGCACCGCAGCCAGAATGCGCTCACCGAATGTCTTGTCGTTGTAGAGCTCTGCCGACACCATGCGGCCGGTCACGCCATCGATGCGGAAATCGTCGCGCGCTTCCTCGAATGACGCATCCTTTGCCACCGAGCGGATACGCACGACACTGCCCGGTCCGTTCGGCAGCTGCATGATCGCCATCGCATAGCGGCTGCCCTGATCAACCAGAAACGTCGACCAGACCTTATCGAGAGACGGAGTCGCAGGCGCATCAGCGGCAGCTGCTTTGGCGCCCCCCTTTGCTGCGCGCATGGCCGGCGCACTCGCAGCGGGCTTGCTCGACAGAAGCCAGGTCGCGCTGGCCTTGTACCAGTCGAACGACCACCAGAGGCCAGTGAGAATGGTCACCAGATAGACCGGTAACAGCCATGTGCCGACGACGCTGTGGAGCGACCTGTGAAACGGACGGCCGGGCATCGCCAGATTCGGCTTGATCCAGGCCTTGATGCTGCGGACACGGCGCGGCCAGCGTAATACCATCCCGGAGATCAGCAACACGAACAGGCCGAGCACGGCGACGCCGGTGATCAGACGGCCATAGCCATTACCGTTACCGGGCAGCAGCAGAAAGCGATGCAGGTTGCGCAGCGTCGCAAAGAAGCCCTCCCCCTGCATCGCCGAGACGACGCGGCCGTCATAGGGATCGACATAGACCGACGAGCGTTCCCCAGTCTCGCTGCGGGCAAAGCGCATACGTACGGCGATACCCGGTTCGCTCGAAAAGACGATGAGGCCAACCTTGCCCGCCCCCGGCACCGCCTGAACCCGCGCCACCAACTCATCAGGTCCGAGCACAGGTGCAGGCCGCGGATCGACTTTCGTCACATCGCGGTTCAACGCAGCGACGATTTCGTCCTCGAAGCTCAGCATGGCGCCGGTCAGCCCGATCAGGCCGAGGATCAGCGAGATCGCCAGGCCGATGATGGAATGGACTTGCAGGAATGCGGATTTGGTTCGTGAGGCCATGAAAAGCGATAATTGCCAGAAGAGATTAGTCCTGCAAGGAATACCGTTCACACAGGATGGTGCTCGGAGGTCTACCGCACCGCAGCCTGAGGCGCATCGGAGCGCAGTTTGTAATAGCTCCAAGGTAGCCACATCATGGCTGGCACGGTTGCCCCCAGAGGATCTCGCCCCGGCGATGTGTAGGCCTCCCTTTTTGTCAAAACAGCACCTATCTTGGTTTGAATCGCCTGTTTCGCCGCAGGTTACGCCATTGTAAGGCGACCCATCCCCGGGTTGTCGCTACAAATTGAAATCGTGGCCCCGCGCCTGGCGCCGGGGCCGCGCCGCTGACATTGGAGCCTGCATGACCAGCCCAGCCACCACCTCCCTGATCGACCGCGCCAATCTGGACCGCGACGAAGTTCGCCGCGAGCTCATGCGGGGGCTACAGGGAGCTGACGATGGCGAGCTGTTTCTCGAATACAGCCAGTCCGAGGCGCTCGGTTTCGACAACGGCCGGCTGAAGCAGGCGACCTACGACACCGCGCAGGGTTTTGGCCTTCGCGCCGTCAAGGACGATGCGGTCGGCTATGCACATTCCTCCGACGTCTCGATCCCGGCGCTGATCCGTGCGGCCGATGCGGTCAATGCGGTCCGTGGCGGCTATGCCGGTACCTTTGCCGCAGCGCCCTCGCATACCAATGTGCGGCTCTATAGTGACGACAATCCGCTGGACGCGCCGGGCTTCGAGGCCAAGGTCAAGCTGCTGGCCGAGATCGACGCCTATGTCCGCGACAAGGACCCGCGCGTCCGCCAGGTCTCGGTCTCCCTCGGCGCCACCTGGCAGGTGGTCGAAATCCTGCGCCCGGACGGCGAGAGCTATCGCGACATCCGTCCGCTGGTGCGCGTGAACATTTCCGTCGTGGCCGGTCAGGGCGATCGGCAGGAAAGCGGCTCGAAGGGCTATGGCGGCCGCGAGGGCTATGCGCGCTTCATCGAGAGCGGGTCGTGGCGCACGGCAGCCGACGGCGCGCTGCGCGAGGCGCTGGTGAATCTCGAATCGATCCCGGCCCCTGCCGGCGAAATGGATGTGGTGCTCGGCCCCGGCTGGCCCGGCGTAATGCTGCATGAAGCCGTCGGCCACGGACTCGAAGGCGATTTCAACCGCAAGCAGACCTCGGCTTTCGCCGGTCTGATGGGTCAGCAGGTTGCCGCCAAGGGTGTGACTGTCGTCGATGACGGCACGATCTCGTCACGCCGCGGCTCGCTGTCGATCGACGACGAAGGCACGCCGACCAATCGCACAACGCTGATCGAGGACGGCATCCTGGTCGGTTACATGCAGGACCGCCAGAACGCGCGCCTGATGGGCATGAAGCCAACCGGCAACGGACGCCGTCAAGGCTATGCCCATGTGCCGATGCCGCGCATGACCAACACTTACATGCTGGCCGGCCAGCGCGATCCCGCGGAAATCCTCGCCTCGGTGAAGAACGGCATCTATGCGGTGAACTTCGGCGGCGGCCAGGTCGACATAACCTCCGGCAAATACGTGTTTCAGTGCACCGAGGCCTACAAGATCGAGAACGGCAAGATCGGCGCCCCACTCAAGGGCGCAATGATGATCGGCAACGGTCCGACCGACCTGCATCGCATCAGCATGATTGGCAACGATCTCGCGCTCGATGACGGCATCGGAACTTGCGGCAAGCACGGCCAGGGCGTGCCGGTCGGCGTCGGCCAGCCAACGCTGCGCATGGACAAGGTGACCATCGGAGGAACGGGCCAGTGACCACGGATACGGAAACCACAACCGTCGCATCGACTGCAAAGCGCTGGTCCGGCCAGCTGGCACAGATCGTCGCGATCGTCGGCATCGTATTCGTCGCCAAGGGCGCGCTCGCCGAACCGTTCTATGTGCCGTCGGCCTCCATGGAGCCGACGCTGCTGATCGGCGATGCATTGCTGGCGACAAAGTTTCCCTACGGCTACTCAACAGCCTCGCTACCGATCCATGTCTCCCTTCCCGAGACCGGCCGCGTCTTCGCGACCACGCCGAAGCGCGGCGATGTCGTGGTGTTTCGCTGGCCCGGTGACCGCTCCCAGGTCTGGGTCAAGCGTGTGATCGGCCTGCCCGGCGACCGCGTCGAACTGCGCGGCGGTCAGGTCTGGCTCAATGGCGTCGCGACGTCGGTGAAGGCCGACGGCATCGGTGCCGCGGAAGACGATAGCGGCGGCTCCGAACCAGCGCATCGTTATGTCGAAACCCTGCCCGGCGGCGTGTCGCATCCGATCTTCAAGCTGCGTGACAACGGCCGCCTCGACAACACGCCGGAAGTCGTCATTCCCCCTGACCACCTGTTCGTGATGGGCGACAACCGCGACAACTCCGCCGACAGCCGCGTACCGGTGTCGCAAGGTGGTGTCGGCCTGCTGCCGATGGATAACCTCGTCGGCCGCGTCGATGCCATTGTCGGCTCATGGGATCTCGGCATGCGCAGCCAGCCGGTCACCAACTGGCTATCGGGCTTCCGCATGGCGCGGTTCTTCACCGGGGTACATTGAGCGCCGCGACAGCAGCTCAGAAGTAAGCAATCGCACGGCCGCATATGGCAACCGCGAACCAGATGGCCATTGATGCCAGAGCGCCTTGCCGCGCACCCGCAGGCATCGGTGACAGCGGCGGCAACGCTGCGATCCTGGGCATGATGATCGCCTCAACCCAGACGACATTGAGCAAGCCCAGCGCGATCAGAGCCGCCTTGATCTGAAACACGCGGTTCAGCACGACATGACTCGCTTCGGCGGTAAACAGAATGCCGCCGGTGAGCACGAGGCCGAGAAATCCGGCAATGGCAAAACGGCGCGCCCTGCGCAGCAGCGGACCAGGCGCCGTTGCAGCTAACCCGCCCGCGAGCCGGACATCCATCACCGCAATGGCACCGGCGAAGAACATCAGCGCGACGATGTGACCGATATTGGCGGACATATAGAGCCAGCGCGATTGCCGGATCGCAGCGCCAATTGCGGACGCTTCCATCGCCATGAAGATCGCGGGTGCGCCCTCAGTCATGAGCCGGCGCTATCGCAATTCGTAGGTCTTGCCGTCCACGGTGATGCGTTCGGCGCGCATCTCGTCCTTGTCGACGGTGGATGGATAGCCGAAGGCCGAGACGGTCTTGCCAACAGCCACGATATCGGCAGACGCCCCGCGCGCCGTCATGCGGGAGGTCGGCGCAAGAGTGACGGTCCAGGCCTTGTCGGACCCCTTGATCACGATCGTCGCGTGCGGGTTCTCGAATTTGCTGTTTTCGACAGGACCGTTCACGGTGACCGGATTGGCAGCGTCGTAGCTGCCCCAACCGTGATGGGCGACGGCGGCGACCGTCGTAACAGCAATCAGTAATCCAGCGCATGTCAGTGCGTGCAGGAGACGCGTCATGGCTCAACTCCCTTTATTGCTGGAATGCTACCTCACAACGCCCGAGATGAAACCCGGTTTTCGCCGCGGCGGCTTGATGTCGTTCTTCAGGAAGCAGCGCGCATTCTTGCCGGCATAACCGGGCCGCGCAAAGGTCCAGGCGCGGCATTTATTGTCGCCCTGGCAGGCATCGCGGCAGGCATCGCCGTGTTCGGCCTTGTCGTCGTTCTTGATCTCGAACGAACGATAGTCACCGCCAAAACGATCTGTCGAGGTTTCCACCGGACCCGTGCGCGGCTCGATGACGCCGGCGCCACGCACGCCGGAGACGCAGCAATAGCTCTCGACCCGCGGCGGCACCTTGTCTTTCAGCCAGCACACTGCGTTTTCGGAATTGTCGCTCGGATAGTTGAAGCTCCAGGCACGGCACTTCTTGTCGCGCTCGCAGATCAGCGCGCATTCGGCCGGATCGCCGGACAGTGAGACCGAGCGCGAATAATCACCGCCGGGACGATCGAAATTGGTTTGCGCCTGAGCAGGCGTAACGGCTGCGAGCAACAGCATGGCGAGGGCTGTCAGACACGCTCTGAACAGGTTCCTCGGCATGCAGGATGACTTTCAGCGGTTTGCAAACGGCGTAAGAAGGACGCCATTGGAACGCCGGTCACCTGTACCGCTGATGAACGGATTTTCAGCTTCGCCAAGCCGCTGATCTAGAAGCAGTATTCCTTATAGGCGGGCGCCACCGAGCCACCCCAGGCGCCATGGAACCTGTCGAGCATCTGCTCGGCCGGAGTCTTTCCGGAATCCAGGATCCGATCGAGTGCCTCCAGATGGTGGGACTCATCGCGGCCGTGCGCGTCGAGCTTGCCGCGCCGGCGCAGGCCGCCATGGGCGAGCAACAGACACTCTTTGGCGATTTCGAACAGATACCGATCCTTGATCTTCGCCTTGAAGCCCAACTTCGGCACATCGTCGCGCAGCGCCTGTCGCTCAGCCGCAGTCCAGTTCTTGACGATATCCCAGGCCGCATTGAGGGCGCTGTCGTCATAAAGCAATCCGACCCAGAACGCCGACAGTGCCGGCAAACGATCCGACGGCACGCCATCGGCGCCGCGCATTTCGAGATAACGCTTCAGGCGGACTTCCGGGAAAATCGTCGAAAGATGATTGGCCCAGTCCGAGAGAGTGGGACGCTCGCCGGGTATCTTCTCGTTCTTGCCCGCAAAGAAATCGCGGAACGACGAGCCCGACACGTCGATGTAAGTGTCGCCGCGCTTGACGAAATACATCGGAACATCCAGCGCGTAATCGACCCAGCGCTCGAAGCCCATGCCGTCTTCGAACGCCCACGGGATCATGCCGGAGCGGGCATTGTCGGTGTCGCGCCAGACTTCGGACCGGAACGACAGGAAGCCGTTCGGCTTGCCTTCAGTGAATGGTGAATTGGCGAACAAGGCGGTCGCGATCGGCTGCAGCGCAACGGAAACGCGCAGCTTCTTGACCATGTCCGCTTCCGAGGAGAAGTCGAGATTGGTCTGCACCGTGCAGGTCCGGTACATCATGTCCAGACCGTACTGGCCCACTTTGGGCATGTAGTTGGTCATGATCTTGTAGCGCCCCTTGGGCATCACCGGAATCTGCGCGCGTGACCAGGAGGGCGTAAGACCGAGACCCAGAAAGCCGATGCCGAGCGGCGTCGCCACTTCGCGCACCTGCGCAAGATGCGCCATCAATTCGGACTGCGTCTGGTGCACTGTCTCCACCGGCGCGCCCGACAATTCAAACTGGCCGCCGGGCTCGAGCGAGATTGCGCCGCCGCCGGTGACGTCATAGAGGCCGATGATATTGCCGGCTTCCATGATCGGCTCCCAGCCGAGCAGATGCTTCATACCGTCAAGCACCGCGCCGATGCCGCGCGGGCCTTCGTAAGGCACGGGATTGTGACCGTTCAGCGTAAACGGCGTCTTCTCGTGTTCGGTGCCGATGCGGAATTCCGAGGGTGGCTTCACGCCCGCCGCCAGCCACGCCACGAGTTCGTCGCGCGACTGCAGCGGCGTCATATCGATTTGGTCACGCGCCATGGAAATTCCGAATGAAAGGCGCTGCAATCTGTTGCGCGCGGTGTCGGGAACGCCCGCGGCCCGTGCGGGTCGCGAACGCAGGCAAAAATTTAAGGTTCATCGCGCCGGCGCGGCGTCTCTGGCGGCCGGCGATGTCACTGTCGATGCCGCTTCTTGGCACGCGCAGCCGAGCCGGTCGAGCAGGCCGCACAGTTTTGCTGCATCTGCGTCGGACAGTTTCGAGCCGACATGTTTCTCGATTGCCGTTGAATAGGCGCAGCCCATCTTCTTGTGCAACTCGCGCCCGGCCGCCGTGATCTCGACGAACAGGCCGCGCTTGTCCATCTTGCATTCGCGGCGTGCAGCCAAGCCTTCGTCGACCAGACGATCAATCAGCCGCGATGTCGAATATTGCGGTATCAGCATCTGCTTTTCGAGCTCGACCGGGCGCATCTCGCCGGTCGGCGAGCGCGACAACTCGGCCAACGCGTCGTACCATGCGAGCGGCGGAAAACCGGCGCGCTTGAGGTCTTGCTCGACGCCGTCCAGCACCCGGCTCTGGATTCGCATCAGGCGGATCCAGGCGGCCGTCGCCTCGGTGGAAGGTTTACGTTTCATGGCTCAGTCCAAATGGTGGCGGCACCCTAGCCCACTTGATGCAGCTGCATCAATCTTGACTCTTTCATGCATATGCATTTAGTCACCCGCGTGGTTAAACCAATGTCCTCAGGGAGGAATTTTCGATGAAGCTGTATTATTCGCCAGGCGCCTGTTCGCTCTCGCCTCATATCGCACTTCTCGAAGCTGGCCTGCCTTACGATCTCGTGAAGGTCGACCTCAAAGCCAAGAAGCTGGAAAATGGCGACGACTATCTCGCCATCAACCCCAAGGGCCAAGTGCCAGCCCTCGGCCTCGACAGCGGTGCGCTCGTGACCGAAGGTCCGGTTATCGTGCAGTACATCGCCGACCAGGCCGCTGCCAAAAATCTGGCGCCGGCCAATGGCAGCGATGCGCGCCGTCAGTTGCAGGAGTATCTTGGCTTCATCAATGGCGAGCTGCACAAGAACTTCAGCCCGCTGTTCCAGCCGGTGTTCGATGACGAAGTGAAGGGCTTCTTCAAGACCCGCCTGATGGGCAAGTTCAAATATCTCGATGGCCAGCTCGCAGGTAAGGATTACCTGCTGGGCAAGGATTTCAGCGTCGCCGATGGCTATCTGTTCGTCATGCTGAAATGGGCCGACCGGATGAGCATCGACCTCTCCGAGTTCAAGAACCTGATGACCTACAAGGACCGCGTCGCTGCCCGTCCACAAGTGCAGGCCGCGCTGGAGAAGGAAGGCCTGATGAAGGCAGCGTAAGCTGCTGGCATCGCGCTGAAATACGAAAGGGCCGGATCAATGATCCGGCCCTTTTTTGTTTGCTGCTTCCCCTCTCCCCCAGCGCAGCGAAGCTGCGCGCCGCGGGAGAGGGTGCCTGAGCGGAGCGAAGGCGGGAGAGGGCTCTTGCTCCGAGCGAAGAGCCCCCTCTCCCGTCTCGACCGCCCGCGCGAAGCGAAGCTTCGCTACGCGGTCGATCCACCCTCTCCCACCAGCCGCGGCTGCGCCGCGTCCGGGGGCGAGGGGAAGACCTACGCCGCCGCGAGCTTCTTCGGCGGAAAGCGGCCGTAGAACGTCTCGCCCTTGGCGGCCATTTCTTCGAGCAGCTTCGGCGGCGTGAAGCGGGAGCCGTATTTGGCTTCAAGCTTGTGGCAGAGCTCGACAAACTTCTTGGTGCCCATGAAGTCGATATAGCTCAGTGTACCGCCGGTGAACGGCGCGAAGCCGAAGCCGAGGATCGAGCCGACATCGGCTTCGCGCGGATCGACGATCACGTGATCCTCGACGGTGCGCGCGGCTTCCACCGCCTGCACGACCAGGAAGCGCTGTTTCAGCTCCTCGACATCGAGCGTATCGGGATCGACCGGTTTCGGCAGCAACGGCGCGATGCCCTTCCAGAGCGCTTTCGAGCCCTTGCCCTTCGGCGGATACTCGTAGAAGCCCTTGCCGTTCTTGCGACCGAAGCGCTCCTGCTTCTCCACCATCTCGACGATCAGCTTCTTCTGCGCCTGATCGACGGCCTGCGAACCCAGATCGGCTTCGGTGGCCTTCATGATCTTCAGCACGAGGTCGAGCGCAATCTCGTCCGACAGCGACAGCGGCCCGACCGGCATGCCGGCCATCTTGGCGGTGTTCTCGATCATCGCCGGCGGCACGCCTTCGAGCAGCATTTCCAGGCCCTCGGCCGTAAAACGCAGCACGCAGCGATTGGCGAAGAAGCCGCGGGAGTCATTGACGACAATGGGCGTCTTGCCGATGACGCGAACGTAGTCGAGAGCGGTGGCGAGCGCGACATCGCCGGTGTTCTTGCCGACAATGATCTCCACCAGCATCATCTTCTCGACCGGCGAGAAGAAGTGGATGCCGATGAACTTGGACTGGTCCGCGAACTCTTCGGCCAGCGAGTTGATCGGCAGCGTCGAGGTGTTCGACGCGATGATCGCGCCTTCCTTCAGCAACGGCTGCACCTTCTTGTAGATCTCGGCCTTCACGGCGCGATCCTCAAACACGGCCTCGATGACGAGATCGCAGTCCTTGATGACGTCGAAGTTAGCGGTTGCAGTGATCTTCGCCATCAAAGCGGTCTTGTCGGCCTCCTTGGCGCGGCCCTTGGCGATCAGGCCATCGATGGCTGCGATGCAATGACCGAGGCCCTTGTCGGCGCTGGCCTGATCGCGGTCGATCAGCACGACGTCCATGCCGCCGCGTGCGGAGACGAAGCCCACGCTCGCACCCATGAAGCCGGCGCCGATGACGGCGAGCTTCTTGACCTTGGTCGGCGGCACGTTCTGCGGACGACGCGCACCCTTGTTGAGCTCCTGCATCGACAGGAACAGGCTGCGGATCATCGCCGCCGCTTCCTTGGTCTGCAGGATATGCGCGAACTGACGGGACTCGACGCGGAGCGCCGCATCCATCGGCAACTGCAGGCCTTCATAGACGCACTGCATGATGGCGCGGGCCGCCGGATAATTGTCGAAGGTCTCGCGGCGATAGATCGCGTTGCCAGCGGGGAACATCATCATGCCCTGCTTGGAATAGACGGGGCCGCCGGGCAGCTTGAAACCCTTCTCGTCCCAGGGCGCCACGGGTTTGCCGCCAGCCTTGATCCACTCCTTCGCGGCCGAGATGAGATCGGCTGATGGCACCACCGCGCCGACGATGCCCATCGCCTTCGCCTTGACGAGATTGATCGCTTCGCCCTTCAGCAGCATCTGCATGGTGTCTTGCGGCTGCAGCATGCGCGCGAGGCGCTGGGTGCCGCCGCCGCCGGGGAACAGGCCGACCTTGATTTCGGGCAGGCCCAGACGCGTCTTCGGATTTTCAGCCGCGACGCGATAGTGACAGGCCAGCGTCAGTTCGAACGCGCCGCCGAGCGCGAGGCCATTGATGGCCGCGACCCATGGCTTGCCGGAGGTCTCGATCTTGCGCAGCGTCAGCGACAGCTTCCGGCTCTCGTCGAACAGCATCTGCTGCGCGGCTTCCTCGCCCTTGGCAGCCCTGGTCTCGGCAAACACCTTGCCCATGCCTTCGAGCATCGACAGATCGGCACCGGCCGAGAAAGCTTCCTTGCCGGAGGTGATGACAACGCCCTTCACGGCGGCATCCGCAGTGGTCTGATCGACGATGGCCCCGAGTTCCTCGATGGTCGCTACGTCGAGCACATTCATCGAACGGCCGGAGATGTCCCAGGTGACGAGCGCGATGCCGTCGGCGTCGGTCTCAACCTTGAAGTTCTTGAAGGTCATGTTGGCCACTCCTTACACGCGTTCGATGATGGTGGCGGTGCCCATGCCGCCGCCGATGCAGAGGGTGACGAGGGCCGTCGATTTGTTGGTGCGCTCGAGTTCGTCCAGCACGGTGCCGAGGATCATCGCGCCGGTGGCGCCGAGCGGATGGCCCATGGCGATGGCGCCGCCGCAGACATTGATTTTCTCATTGTCGATATCGAAAGCCTGGATAAAGCGCAGCACCACCGAGGCGAAGGCTTCGTTGAGCTCGAACAGATCGATGTCCGACAGCTTCATGCCGGAACGCTCCAGCACCTTCTTGGTGACGTCCACCGGACCGGTGAGCATCATCGCCGGCTCGGAGCCGATATTGGCAAAGGCGCGAATCTTCGCGCGCGGCTTCAAGCCCGCCTTCTTGCCGGCCGCCTCGCTGCCGAGGAGCACGGCGCCAGCGCCATCGACGATACCCGACGAGTTGCCGGCGTGATGGACGTAGTTGACGCCTTCGATTTCCGGATGCGACTGGATCGCCACGGCATCGAAGCCGCCCATCTGCGCCATCGTCACGAAGGACGGCTGCAGCGCGGCCAGTGACTGCATCGTCGTGGACGGACGCATATGCTCGTCCTTGGCCAGAATGGTGAGGCCGTTGATGTCCTTCACCGGAATGACCGAGTTCTTGAAGCGGCCTTCATCCCAGGCCTTGGCAGTGCGCTGCTGGCTCTGCACCGAATAGGCATCGACGTCGTCGCGGGAGAAACCGTATTTGGTTGCGATCAGATCGGCCGAGACGCCCTGGGGCATGAAATAAGCAGGCACGGCGATCGACGGATCGACGGGCCACGCGCCACCGGCGGCACCAATGCCGACGCGGCTCATGCTCTCGGCACCGCCGCCAATGGTCATGTCGTGCTGGCCCGACATGATCTGCGCCGCGGCGAAGTTCACGGCGTCGAGGCCTGAGGCGCAGAAGCGGTTGATCTGGATGCCCGGCACGTCATTGCCGTAGCCGGCCGACAGCGCAGCCATGCGTGCGATGTCGCCACCGGCTTCGCCGACCGGGTCGACCACGCCGAGGATGACGTCATCGATGGTGCCCGGCTGCAGGTTGTTGCGCTCCTTGAGCGCCTTCAGCGGTGCAGTGGCGAGCGCCAGCGCGGTCACCTCATGCAGCGAGCCATCAGCCTTGCCGCGGCCGCGCGGCGTGCGAACGTGATCGTAGATATATGCCTCGGGCATGGTGTCTCCCTCAGAGTGGTCGTGTTGTTCAAATTTCTAAAACGCCGTCATGGCCGGGGCAAAAGCGCGAAGCGCGGCTTCGCTAGATGTCCCGGCCATCCACGTCTTCTCTCGCGCGCCGCCAAGGCGTGGATGCCCGGCACAAGGCCGGGCATGACGGCGCATATAGTGACTAGAACGCTTCCGTAGGAAGCTCCATCGTCGTCGCGCTTCCGGTCTGGATGCGGGCGAGATGGAGTGCGGTTTCGGGCAACATCCGCTCCATGAAGAAGCGGCCGGTGACCAGCTTGGTCGTCAGATAGGGTGTCGCGCCATCAGTGGCAATCTTGTCCTGCGCCACCTTGGCCATCTTCGCCCACATATAGGCGAAGGCCGTGAGGCCGAACAGCTGCATGTAATCGGTGGCGCCGGCACCGGCGTTGTCGGGCTTCATCATGGCGTTGTTCATCAGCCACATGGTCGCCTGCTGCAGATGACCGAGCGCATTCGAGAGCGGATCAATGTAAGGCTTCATGGCTTCGTCAGCGCCATGCTCCTTCGCAAATGCGCCGACCTCGCCGAAGAACGCCATCGCGGCACGGCCGCCATCGCGCGGCAGCTTGCGGCCGACCAGATCGAGTGCCTGGATGCCGTTGGCGCCTTCATAGATCATGGCAATACGCGCGTCGCGCACGAACTGCTCCATGCCCCATTCGGCGATATAGCCATGACCACCGAACATCTGCTGCGCTGAGACCGCGTTGGCAAAACCGCCATCGGTGAGCACGCCCTTCAGCACGGGCGTCATCAGGCCCATGTGATCGTCGGCAGCCTGACGCTCCTTCGGATCGTCCGAGCGATGCGCGACGTCGCTCTTCAGTGCGGTCCACACCACCATGGCACGGGCGGCTTCGTTGAAGGCGCGGATGGTGAGCAGCGTGCGGCGCACGTCCGGATGCACCATGATCGAATCGGCCGGCTTGTCCGGCGACTTCGGCCCCGTGAGCGAACGGCCCTGCAAACGGTCCTTCGCATAGGCGACCGCGTTCTGATAGGCGACTTCCGACTGCGCAAGGCCCTGCACGGCAACGCCGAGACGGGCTTCGTTCATCATCACGAACATGCCCTGCATGCCCTTGTTCTCTTCACCGATCAGCCAGCCGGTGGCGCCGTCGTAATTCATCACGCAGGTGGAATTGCCGTGGATGCCCATCTTGTGCTCGATCGAGCCGCACATCACGCCGTTGCGTGCGCCGATCGATCCATCGGCATTGACCAGGAACTTCGGCACGACGAACAGCGACACGCCCTTGATGCCGGCTGGTGCGCCCTCGATGCGGGCCAACACCAGATGAATGATGTTGTCGGCAAGATCGTGCTCACCGGCCGAGATGAAAATCTTGGTACCGGAAATCTTGTAGCTACCGTCCGCCTGCGGCGCGGCCTTGGTGCGCAGCAGACCCAGATCCGTGCCGCAATGCGGCTCGGTGAGGTTCATGGTGCCGGTCCATTCACCGGCGACCATCTTCGGCAGGAACATCGCCTTCTGCTCGGGCTTGCCGTGCACGATGAGTGCTGCGGTCGCGCCCATGGTCAGGCCGCCATACATCGAGAACGCCATATTGGCGGAGATCTGAAATTCGGCGACGGTCTGCGACAGCGTCACCGGCAGGCCCTGGCCGCCGAATTCAGCGGGAGCCGAGAGGCCGAGCCAGCCGCCTTCGGCGACCTGCTTGTAGGCTTCCTTGAAGCCTTTCGGCGTGGTCACGCTGCCATCATCGTTGCGCTTGCAGCCTTCGAGATCGCCGACGCGATTCAGCGGCTGCAGCACTTCTTCGCTGAGCTTGGCGGCTTCGCCCAGAATCGCTTCGCGTACATCGGCTGACGCGTCAGCAAAGCCGGGCAGATTGTTGTAGCGATCGAACTGAAACACGTCGTTGAGCAGGAAGCCGACGTCTTCGAGCGGGGCTTTGTAGCTGGGCATGGAATTCTCTCGGTTTGAATTCAATTGATCGGATGATACGGCGCCGCCGTGTCAGATTTACGCAATTGTTATCGGAGATGAAGCAGGCAGCTGGCGGCTCATTGCCGCGCCAATTCCTCGCCCATCAGCCTGTGCAACAGGTTGATGGCCTTGAGCGGCCTGACCATCACCTTGAAGTGGGTAATGCGGCCATCATCGGCGAAGGAGATCATGTCGACGCCATTGATTTTGATGCCCTCGATCTTGTTCTCGAATTCGAGCACCGCGCCGTTGTCGCTGCGCCATTCGCCTTTGTAAGCGAAGCCGGGGCCACCCAGCACTTTCTCTGCAGTCGTCAGATACTTGAACACGATCTCACGGCCCCGCTGCGGCGCATGCACGACCGGGCTTTCGAACACGGCGTCCGGATGCAGCAGGTCCCACAGCATCGCCCGATCATGAGACCGCATGAAGCTGTACCATCTATCGAGGCCGCTCACGCTCATCGGCTCTCCCTCCCGCATCGGGCACTGTTCGGCCAGTGCCGCTCCATACACTTCTGCATGGACGTTAACGCCAGAGCGTGGATTTCGTCAATACACATGTGTATGGTCGGGGAATGGATGACCAACTGACCAAAGACCGCCTGACGCGCTCGGCCTGGCTCGACCACGGGCTGAGGATCCTCGCGCGGCAGGGCGCCGACGCGCTGAAGGTCGGTGCGCTGGCCACTGGCCTGAATGTGTCGCGCGGAAGTTTCTATTGGCACTTCAAAGACATATCTGAATTTCGACTACAGCTTCTGCAGCGCTGGCAGGAGCGGACGACCGATCAGGTGATCGAGGGGATCGACGCCTCGGTCGCTGGCGCCGCACGTCTGACCCACCTGATGAAGCTCGCTTTCAACGAAGATCGCAGCCTGGACCGTGCCATCCGCGCCATGGCCTCGACCGACACAGACGTCGCCAAAATGGTCGCGTCGGTGGATGCCCGACGCGTTGGCTATATGGCGAAATGGCTGATCGAAGCCGGGGTCGAAAGCCAGCGGGCGCTGCCCCGCGCCGAGTTTCTCTATTGGGCCTATATCGGCCAGTCGGCGGTGATGGACCCGCGCCACAGCGCCATCACCGAACTGGATGTCGACGATTTGAGTGCGCTGTTTACGCGCTGACGCCAAAGCCAGGGACATCCGATCCTACCTGCAAATCGGCGCAAGTGTATCAGCGAGTTAACTTTTAAGGCTGGCCGAGCCCGATCCTTAACCCGTTATTTACCCTAACCCTGAAAAGTCCGGATCAGAGGCAGACGACCCGCGCACGTTACGATTGTCTTCACAATGGGACGCGCGGGGGAGGCTGCAGGCGCTGGTGGGCGTCAAGCTCGGAACCGGACCAAAGCATGAATTCGCGCGTATCGTGGAGTGTTGACGGGATTGAGCCATCGGTTCGCGAGCGGGCCGAAGCTGCGGCGCGCCGTGCCGGCATGTCGCTCGGCGACTGGCTGAACTCGACCATCGGCGAAGCTCCCCCGCGCTACAACTCGCCCAATGCACGCCCTCGCGACCAGGAACGCCCCCTTACCCCGCGTGCAGCGCTGCCGCAGCGCGACGCTGCCGATGTCGTCGAAATCCACGAGCGGCTCGATGCCATTGCCCGGCAGATCGAATTGTTCTCGAAGCCTGCACAACGCAGCAGCGAGCCCGGCGTCGCGCGCCAGCTCAATGATGCGATCTCGCGGCTTGACGCGCGTTTATCGCAGATCAGCGAGCCCGCATATCGCCCCGCGCCGCCGCAACAGCCGCGCATCGATATGGTCGAGCGTGCCGCCAATCAGGTCTATAGCGCCTCGCCGCCGATCGATCCGTTCTCGCTGGACTTCGCCATCGCCGAGATCGCCGCCCGTCAGGGCGAACTCGACGGCACGCCGCGGATGGCCCCGCGCAGCGCGCCGCCAATTGCGCCGTCCTTCGTACAGCCGCCTTATGCGCAGCCCGCCGCGCCGCCGCAGAGCTTCATGCCGGATATGTCTGGTTTGGAACGGCAGCTGTTCCAGATCACCACAAAGATCGATGCGCTGCAGCGCCCGGACAACAATATCGAGCAGTCGATCGCGGCTTTCCGCGGCGAGCTCGCCGACATCCGCAACGTCATCACCGAAGCGATGCCGCGCCGCGCGATTGAATCAATCGAGAACGAGATCCGTGAACTCGGCCGCCGCATCGATGACAACCGCCACAGCGGCATCGACGGCGACGTGCTGGCCAATCTCGAACGCGCCCTCGCCGACATCCACAAGACGCTGACTACGCTGACGCCGGCCGAACAGCTCGCCGGCTTCGACGAGGCGATCCGTAATCTCGGCGGCAAGATCGACTTGATCGTGCGTTCGAGCAACGATCCCGGCACCATGGAACAGCTGCAGGGCGCGATCGCCGCGCTGCGTGCCATCGTTTCCAACGTCGCCTCCAACGAAGCGCTCGGCCGTCTCAGCGACGACCTGCAGACGCTGTCGTCGAAGGTCGATCAGCTTGCACGCGCCGACAACAGCGATTCCTTTGCCGCGCTTGAGGCGCGCATCATGACGCTGACGGCAGCGCTGGAAAATCGCGAGCGCCCGGCTGTCATGGCCAGCTCGGATCATCTGGAAACCGCATTGCGGACGTTGTCCGAGCGTCTCGACCATATGCCGGTGGGCAATGACTCGTCGTCGGCCTTCGCGCATCTCGAACAGCGCGTCTCCTATCTGCTCGAGCGGATGGAGAGCATCACCGATACGCGCGGCAACAATCTCGGCCGCGTCGAGGACGGGCTGCAGGACATCCTGCGCCATCTCGAACGCCAGCAATCGATGTTCGCCGCGCTGGACAATCCCCGCAGCAAGACGCCATCGGTCGATCCCGGGCTGGTCGACACGATCAAGCGCGAATTGTCCGACATGCGCTTCAGCCAGTCGGAAACCGACCGTCACACGCAGGATTCGCTGGAAGTCGTGCACTCCACGCTCGGCCATGTGGTCGATCGCCTCGCAAGGATCGAAGGCGATCTGCGCGCGGTCAGCGCCGCGCCCGCCAAGCAATCCGCGCCCGTTGCAACACCCGCTCCGACCTCGCGCCCGGCGACTGCACCAGATGTTTCGGTGCCGGCTCCGACGCGCCCGCAGATGCCCAATCCGGTGAAGCCACAGGCTGCGCCGTCGCAGGTCGAGGTGCGTCCGCCGCAGGTTCACTTCGATGCCGCGCCGCGCGACTTCGCGGCAACTGCGATCTCGCACGAACCGGCATCGGCCTTCCCGATGCCGAAGGCGATCAGCGACATTCTCGATCCACCGCCCGCGCCAAAGCCGGTCGCGCAGTCTGCATCCGCTACCGAGCGTCCGTCGCCGCGCCCGATGGTTGACCCGGCCCTGCCACCGGATCATCCGCTCGAACCCGGCACGCGTCCGCAGGGCCGCGGCGCATCGCCATCCGAACGCATCGCCGCGTCGGAAGACGCGATCAGCGAAATCGCCGTCGATGCCCCCGAACAGGCCACCGCGTCGAGTTTCATTGCTGCCGCGCGCCGCGCCGCACAGGCTGCCGCCGCAACCGGCAACGACAAGTCCAGGTCTGACAAATCCAGGACCGACAAATCGAAGGCCACCAGACCCGGGCCGCAGCTCGCCGACAGCGAAAAGTCATCCTCCACGATCGGCTCGAAGATCCGCTCGCTGCTGGTCGGCGCCAGCGTGGTCGTGATCGTGCTCGGCTCGTTCAAGATGGCGATGACGCTGCTGGACAGTGGCTCGCCGGCGCCGGTGGCCGAGAATATTCACTCGGCACCGCCGCTGCAGCTGAACGCGCCCGAGCCGGCCGAGGTCCTGACCAAGCCCGCTGCTCCCGTGCCGGCCGCGCCGTCGATGACATCGCCCACCCCGATCGGCAAGCAATCGCTGATCGCACCGCCACCCGCCGCCGTCGAGCCTGCGCCGCAGCCAGTGCCACAGGCCACGCCCGTGCCGTATGTGTCGCCCGACGTGACCGGCAGCATTGCCGCACCGCAGGCCAGTGCCGCCGGGCCGGTGCTGCCGTCGAGCGGCCAGAAGATCACCACAGCCTCGATCCCCGCCGGCGAGCGCCTGCCCGAGACCATCGGCAGCACCGCGCTGCGCAACGCGGCGCTCAAGGGCGACGCCTCTGCCGCGTTCGAAATCGGCGTCCGCTATGCCGAGGGCAAGGGCGTAGCGCAGAACTACGACGAAGCCGCCAAGTGGTATGACCGCGCGGCGCAGGCCAATGTCGTGCCGGCCATGTTCCGCCTAGGCGCGCTGTTCGAGAAGGGCCTCGGCGCGAAGAAGGATCTCGACGTCGCCCGCCGCTATTACGTGCTCGCCGCCGACCGTGGTAACGCCAAGGCGATGCACAATCTCGCTGTGCTCGATGCCGATGGCGGCACCAAGGGCGCCAACTACAAGAGCGCGTCGTACTGGTTCCGCAAGGCTGCCGATCGCGGCGTGGCCGACAGCCAGTTCAATCTCGGCATCCTCTATGCCCGCGGCATCGGCGTCGAACAGAACCTCACCGAGAGCTTCAAGTGGTTCAGCCTCGCCGCCTCCCAGGGCGACGTCGATGCCGGCCGCAAGCGCGATGACATCGCCAAGCGTCTCGACCCACAGTCGCTGGCCGCCGCCAGGCTGGCGGTCCAGACTTTCGCACCGGAAGGCCAACCCGATGACGCCATTAACGTGGCCACTCCCGCGGGCGGCTGGGATGCCGCGCCGGCACAGGTCGGGGCGAAAGCATCGATGGGCAAGCGAGCTGCGCGCTAAGACAGATTTTTCTGGCCGCCGGATCGAACCGGCGGTCTTATTTCCTCAACAAACCTTCAGCAGACTTGGCACAGTGAAGTGTGCGCCGAGCCCGACTGAACGACGAGGAAATTGATTTGTCTTTTCGGAATGACGACACATCGGGGGACGCGGAACGCCGATCAAGGATTCCTACGGTCAACCCCTGGGCCGCACGTCCCGCCGAGCCGTCTGCCCCACCGCAGCCCCCGCCGCCCGAGGCACCGCACAGCAAATGGTTCAACTGGCCCTCGGTCGCATTCGCGGTCGTGATATTCGGCGGCATCGGCGCGCAGGCCTATCAGGAGCTCTCCAAACCGGAGGCCTGGGCCTATTGGAAAGACCTCTATGTCTCGCCGAGCATGGCGTCTTCGGAGGTCGCCAATCTCGATCCGGACAATTCGGGCCGCGGCCGCCCGGCGCTGGCGATCACGGGCGAGATCGGCCCGGCCACTGCGAGCTGGTTTCGCGAAAAGCTCGATGAAGCCAAACTCGCGCCCGGCGATACCGTGCTGCTGTCGTCTCCAGGCGGAAATGTCGGCCAGGCCATCATCATGGGCGAGATCATCCGTGCGCGCGGGCTGACCACCGCCGTGGGCACGGTGGATTCGGCCGGCCGGATCAAACCGTCCTACTGCGCCAGCGCCTGCGTGATGACCTATGCGGGCGGCAAGGCCCGCATCGGCGTCGAGGGCTCACGGCTGGGCGTCCACCGCTTTGTATCTCCCAAGCCGGGCGCTGACCCCACCGCATCGGCGCAGCGCACCATGGGCTATGTGCTGAACTACATGACCAAGATGGGCGTCGCCTCGTCGGTCGTCGAGGCGATGTCAGCCACCGAGAAAATCCGCTGGCTCGGCACCAGCGAGGCCGCCGCCATGAACCTCGTCACCGATCCGGCCAGGAAGTCGTGACGCCGCTGGCCTGCGCCTGGCCCAACAAAATTTACCACCTTGAAAGGTGTATCATCGGTAGAGGCGGAAAACCGCGCCTTTACCGAATTCTTTAATCCCATCAACGGACGATATCGTCTAAGACGAGGACGCGGCTCGCAATCCGCGCCGCCTCCAGAACCACGCCATGAGCGGTTTCGGCCCAACTCAGGGCCAGAATTCCGAAGCGAACGCGCGTGCAACTGTATCTCCCGATCGCCGACATTCCGATCAATGTGTTGCTCATCCTGGCGATGGGCGCTGCAGTCGGCTTCGTCTCCGGCATGTTCGGGATCGGCGGCGGCTTCCTGATGACACCGCTGCTGATTTTCGTCGGCATCGCCCCCGCGGTGTCGGTCGCGTCAGTTGCAAGCCACATTGCAGCCTCGTCTTTCTCCGGCGCGCTGTCCTACTGGCGACGCCGCGCCATCGATCCCGCGCTTGCGAGTGTGCTTCTGACCGGCGGCGTGGTCGGCACGGCGCTCGGGGTGTGGGCCTTCACGCAGCTGCGCAATCTCGGCCAGCTCGACCTCACCATCTCGCTGTCCTATGTGATCCTGCTCACCGCCGTCGGCAGCTTGATGTTCTGGGAGGGCCTGCGCGCGCTGCTGCGCATCCGGCGCGGTGATCCCGTGAACTTGCGCCGGTCCGGCAGCCATAGCTGGGTTCACGGCCTGCCGCTCAAGATGCGGTTCAAGCGCTCCAAGATCTATCTCTCCGTGATCCCGGTGATCGCCGTCGGTCTCCTGATCGGCTTCATCGGCGCCGTGATGGGCATCGGCGGCAGCTTTATCCTGATCCCGATCCTGATCTACTGGCTGCGCATTCCGACTTCGACGGTCATCGGCACATCCATGGTGCTGACGCTGGTCACCATGGTGATCGCGACATTGCTGCACGCCATCACCAATCATCTGGTCGATGCGGTGCTGGCCCTCATCCTGATGGTCGGCGGCGTCACCGGCGCACAATTCGGCGCCCGCGCCGGGCAGAAGATTCGCGGCGAGCATTTGCGCCTGCTGCTGGGCCTGCTGATCCTGGCGGTCGGCGTCCGCTTCGCGGTGGAACTGGTCGTTCGCCCCGCGGATCTGTTCACGATCCGCGATACCGGAGGCGTCGCTCCATGATACGCGCGCTCCCGATCATCGCCGCACTCGGCATCGGAATGCTCGCCCCGGCCCGCGCCGAGCAACTGATCGTTTCGGTGTCGAACCATCGCGTGACCGTGACGCCGAATTATGCCGGCGAGGAACTGGTGCTGTTCGGCGCTGTCGAGAAAGACGACAAGACACCGCCCGGCCGCAACAACTACAATCTCGTCGTCACCGTCAACGGACCGCGCACCGACCTCATGACCCGGCGCAAGGAGCGCCGCTTCGGCATCTGGATCAACACGGATTCGCGCCAATTCCTGCAGGTGCCGTCCTATCTCGCCGTGTTTTCCAACCGTCCTATGGACGCCATAGCGCCTGCCGACGTACAGCGCCGCCAGCAGCTCGGAATCAATAACGTCCTGCTGACCCAGCGCGTCGGCACCGACTATGCGGACGTCGTGGCCACAGACCCGTTCCGGAGCGCCTTTGTGCGACTGCGCAAGGAACACGGACTGTATCGCGAGGAGACCTCAGCGGTGACATTCCTGACACCGACGCTGTTCCGAACCAGCATTCCGCTGCCCGCCGAAGTCCCCATCGGAACCTATGATGTCGAGATCAAATTGTTCGCCGACGGTGCGCTGATCTCGAAAGCGGAGACGGCGTTCGATATCGTCAAGGTCGGCTTCGAGCAGTTCGTCGCCAATGCCGCGCGCAATCACGGTTTCATCTACGGACTGCTCACCGCCGCGATGGCGCTGATGTCCGGCTGGGCCGCGTCGATCGTGTTCCGGCGGGATTGAACTCTACTCTCACCGCCGTCATTGCGAGGAGCCCTTGCGACGAAGCAATCCAGTCTTCCTTCGCTTGTGGCCTTCTGGATTGCCGCGTCGCTTCGCTCCTCGCAATGACGGTTGAGGATTTTGCGCGCTACAAAAATATCCCCACCACCATCGCCACCACGCTGATGGCCATTGCTGCAGTCGACAGCCAACCGAGCCAGTGCAACGGCCCCTTGATCACAAAATCGCCCATTACATCCTTGCGGCGCGACATCACCATCAGCAACACCATCACCGGCACTGCCAGAACGCCGTTGATGACGGCGCTCCAGTACAGCGCCGAGATCGGGTTGATCGAGGTGAAATTCAGCGCGATCCCGATCGCCGCGGACAGCGCCAGCACCGAGTAGAACGCCACAGCCTCGCGTGGCTTGCGATCGAGTCCGACCAGCCAGCGCTGACCTTCGCCCACAGCATAGGCAGTTGAGCCTGCGAGTACCGGGATCGCCAGCAGACCCGTGCCGACGATGCCCAGCGCAAATATCCACTCTGCGAATACTCCGGCGATCGGACGCAAGGCTTCAGCCGCCTGCGCCGAGGTCTCGATATCCGTCTTGCCGGAGGCATTGAGCGTGGCCGCAGCCGTGATGATGATCGACAGCGCGATCAGGTTCGAAAATGCCATGCCGACGATCGTGTCGGCCCGAATGCGCGAAAACTCCATCGCGGCACCAATCGGCCTCTCGATCAACGGAGCTTTGGCGGGATCGATACGTTCGTCCTCCGCCTCCTGCGAGGCCTGCCAGAAGAACAGATATGGCGAAATCGTCGTCCCGAGAATGGCGACTATGGTGGTGAGATACGAGCCGCTCCAGGTGATTTGCGGCAGCAGGATGCCTGTGAGAGCCGCGCTCCAGTCGACCTTCACGACCGCAAGCGCGGCGACATAGGAGAACAGGCAGAGCGTCAGCCACTTCAGCACCGAGACATAGCGCTTGTAATCGAAGAAAATCTGCGCGCCCACCGAGAGCGCGCCGAACAGAACGACATAGATGATGCCGTGACCGCCGACGAGCAGCTTGGTGGCATCGGCCATGGCGCCGAGATCGGCCGCGATGTTGATCGTGTTGGCGATGAACAGCAGCGACACGATGAGATGCAGCAGCGATGCCGGATAGTGCCGGCAGACATTTCCGGAAATGCCACGACCGGTCACGCTGCCGACGCGTCCGGAAATCTCCTGGATTGCGACCATCAGCGGAAAGGTCAACAGCATGGTCCAGCCGATGCCGTAGCCGAGCTGCGCCCCGGCCTGGCTATAGGTGCCGATGCCGGACGGATCGTCGTCGGAAGCGCCGGTGATCAGACCAGGACCAAGCCGTTTCAGAAAACCTTTCGGACCAGCAGCTTCTCCCTCCTGATCATCAGGCTTCTTCTCGCTGGACTGGTCCGACATCTGATCCCTGCCATCTCACCGCTCGGCAACGTGCCGTCGCAGCTAACGTTCCGAAGCAGGGACTGGCAATGGGCTAGATCAAGGTCCGCACACCCGGTTCGAGGATACGCAGACGGGCACCGAAGCCGAGCGTGTCGAAAGATGCACGCAGATCGCCGGCGGTCTGTTTGAAATGCGCCCATCCGTCGGTGTGCACCGGCACAATCGTCGCATCGGGAAATGCGCGCGCCGTCTCGATCGTGTCGTTGGTGTCCATGGTGAGGTGGAATGGCCCGCGGGTTTGCGCCGCGCCGGCGAAGGGCAGCACCACGCCGGCCGAAAAACGCCGCGCGACCTCGGCGACACCATCGAACCAGACGGTGTCGCCTGTAATGTAGATCGGCCTGCTCCCTGGCGCGTTCGAGCTCAGCACGAATCCGATGACATCGCCCGACAGCGGCTCGATGCCGGCCGGGCCATGACGCGCGGGCGTCGCGGTGATCGTCAGCGAGTGACCATCCTTGCCTGTAAGTTCGGTGCTGTCCCATGGCGCGAGACCCTCGACATCCCCACCGAGGCGCTTGGCGCCCGCAATGGTTGTCAGTACGCGCGGCGCGTGGCGCAGGAAATCGCGCCCGGAGTTATCAAGGTTGTCGGAGTGCTGATCGTGACTGAGCAACACCGCATCAACCGCGCCGACTTGCGCGGCGGAGATCGCGGGACCGACGAGTTTTTCCAGCGTGACATGCGGCAGCTTGTAGGCGCCCGGATGATCGAACGTCGGATCGGTGAGCAGCCGGAAGCCGTCGAATTCAATCAGCGCGGTGGGTCCGCCAATCAAAGTGATGGTGAGAGACATGAACTACTCCTGTCGCAGGGGGGCTGGTGAAGCGGCCGGTCTGGTGACGAGATAGATACCGAGGGCGACCGGGACGATCCCCAGAAGATCACGACTTTCGACATGCTCGCCGAGCACCATCCAGGCGAACAGCATGCCGAGGGGCGGCATCAGGAAGTGATAGGCGCTGGCAGCAGTGGCGCCGCAGGTCTTCAGGAGATGAAACCACAGTAGATAACCGAGGATAGAACCGCCCAATGTCAGGAATGCAAACGAAGCGATCAATCGCGCACTCGGCACGATCGCGCCAATATCGGAAAACGTGAGCGCCACCGGGATCAGCACCACGCCGGCCACAAGATTCTGCACGCCGTTGCCGAGCCACAGGCTGCCCTTCGGAGCCAGCAGCTTGAACAGGATCGTCCCGGTCACGATGGACGCGAGCGACGCCAGCGTGAATACGATGCCCTGCGCGCTGTCGGTGCCCACCGATATGCGGTGCCAGACGATCGAGGCGACGCCGGCGATGCCGAGCAAGAGCCCGGCGACCTTGCGTCCGGTGAGCGGCTCCTTCAGCAACAGTGCTGCGAACACAGCCGTAAACACCGGGTTTGCGCTGACGACCAGGCCACCGAGACCGGCGGAGATGGTTTGCAGGCCGGTATAGCCGAGGCCGAGATACAGCGCGTTATTGGCCAGACCGATGACGGCGTAAGCCGCAACATCGCGCCAGGACAGCGACCAGGCACCGCGGCGCAGGGCGGAAATGCCAAGGATCAGAACACCAGCGAGCGAGAACCGCGCGGCGAGCAAAATGAGCGGCGGGCAATCGGTGACGGCGATCTTCCCTGCGACGAAGGAGAAACTCCAAAGCAGACAGAAGATGCCGATATAGATCGGCAGCGGATTGAAGGCGGCACGAGGAACCGCGACTGACGGCGCGAGGGACATCGGAAATCTCCTTTGCCACCGGTCTATGCGCCCGCCTTCTCATTTGGAAATTAAATGATATACTTGTTGTCAGTTGAAAAACGAATGGACAGCCGATGCTGGATCTCGAACTCCTGCGCAGCTTCGTCTCGGTGGTCGATGCCCGCGGCTTTACCCGCGCCGGCGAGCGCGTTCACCGCACCCAATCCACCGTCAGCCAGCAAATCAAGCGACTGGAAGAGGATATCGGCCAGCCGCTGCTGAACCGCGCCGGCAAGGACGTGACCCCGACCGAAGCCGGCGAGCGGCTGCTGTCCTATGCGCGACGACTGCTGGCGCTGGCGGAGGAAGCTCGCGACGTACTGGCGCGCCCGACCAATGAAGGCGCTGTCAGGCTCGGCATCCCCGAGGATTTCGCGGCCTATCGCCTGACCGAATTGCTGGCGAATTTTTCGCGGTCGCGGCCCGGCTTGCGGCTCGACGTGCGCGCCGACCAAAGCACGTATTTGCGCCGCGATCTCGAACGCGGCGAACTCGACCTGGCACTGTTCAAGCGCGCCGCCGGTGAGAAAGGTGGCATTGCGGTGTGGCCCGAGCGGATCCATTGGGTCACGAGCAAGGCGCATCCGATCGACCCCGCCATCCGGTCGGTCCCGTTGATCGGCTTTCCCGCCGGCTGCCTTTACCGGACCCGCGCGATCCATGCCATCGAGGCGGCAGGCCGCAGCTGGCATATGGCCTATACGAGCTCCGGCCTCGCCGGCATCCAGGCCGCGGTCGCCGCCGGACTTGGCCTCAGCATCCTGTCCGACATGGCTATCCAGGCCGATCATCGCATTCTGACAGCGAAGGAAGGCTTCGCGCCGATCGACCAGACTGAAGTGACGCTGATGGCCGCGCCCGACGCGAGCCCGGCAACGCTGCGGCTTGCCGACCACCTCGCCGCGTTCTGCGATAGCGTGCAGGCGAAGGCGGCGTAAGGCCGCTCTTTCTTTTAATACTCGTCGGTTTGCAGGGCCATGAAGCCATGCTTCGGACGGGAGCCTCAGGAGCCCTCCATGCCGACATCCAACGCTGTTACTGTCGAGGCTCTGAGTCCCACATCGTTCGAGCCCTTCGGGTGGGTGCTCGGCAAAACCGATCCACTCAAAAAAGACGCGGTCGGTTTTCGAAGCCCGGCGAGCGATTTCTGGCACGAACACTTCTTTGATCCCGGCACGGGAGGCAACACCGAGGTCTTGTGGGTCGAGTATCGTGACAACAATCCGCTTGTCTCAAAGCTCGAAGTCCATCACATGACCCAGCAGGCGGTCGTGCCTCTCACGAAAGAGATCGTTCAAATCCTTTGCTTGAGTGACGCAAACCAGACGCCGGACCTGTCGACCCTCCGAGCTTATCGTTTGTCTCCCGGCGTCGGAATCTGCATGCGCGCCGGCGTTTGGCACGCAACGCGCGCCGACAATGCGACCTGCCTGATGCTGACCCGAAGCTCGACGACTGAGGATCTTATCGACCATCTCGTCAACAGCCAGCCCGCAAAGGAGACTGCCATCCTGGAAATCCCGCAGGTTCGCCTTCTCCTGGACGGGTAGAACGACGATGTATGAAATGTTGCTCTAGCAGCAGCGCGAGGCAGCAATGGCGTGCATACGCCGGTCGCCGAGCACATGGGCAACAAAGCCAAGGGTCTGGAAGATCCGCGCGAATGCCGCATCGCGGATGTTGAGCCCGCCGGTATAGGCGCCGAAGGCCGGCATCACCGCGCGGGCGCCGTCGCTCGCAAAGCAACGCCGTTCGACCGCGCGACCGCGCGTGCTGACGCGCGCCTTCGGATGCAAATGACCGGCAATCTCGCCTGCAGCACCGGTCGGCTCATGACGAAAGGTGATCGGGCCGATGGCGACTTCTTCCGCGACGGTGCCGCCGAGATCCGGCGGCAATGCGGGATCGTGATTGCCTGATATCCAGATCCAGTCACGGCGCATCTGCAATGCGGACAGCACCTCGCGATTGGCCGGGGACAACCGCTCATGGGCGTCAAGGTCGTGGAAACTGTCGCCGAGCGCAATCACAATGCGCGGATCGTGACGCGCGATCACCGCACCGAGGCGACCGAGTGTTGCGATCGTATCGTAGGGCGGCAGCAGCACCCCGCGATTGGCATAGCTCGAGCCCTTTTCGAGATGCAGGTCGGACACCACGAGAAGTTTCTGCTCTTCCCAATACAAGGCGCCCGACAGGTCCGCAGCCAACGTGACGCCGGCGATGCTGACGGTGCTCATATCGGCGGTGATGATCGAATCGGCGTGCATGGTTCTTTTGTAGGATGGGTAGAGCAGTTGCGAAACCCATCAATAGCGCGGAACTGCAGCATGGGTTTCGCTTCGCTCTACCCATCCTACTGTCCAGAGGCCTCTTTCACGAGTTCCTCGGCGGCTTCCGCCAGGAGCTCGTCCGACGCTTCGCCGTATACCGCTTCACGGCCGATTTCCAGCATCACCGGCACCGCCAGCGGCGACACGCGATCGAGTTCCCGGTGAATGATACGGCCCTGGATGCGCGTCAGCATGTCGCTCAATCGCCGAATGTCCAGCAATCCCGTCGCAGCATCGGCCCGCGCGGCGCGCAACAGCACGTGATCGGGTTGATGCTTGCGCAAAACGTCGTAGATCAGGTCGGTGGAGAACAGCACCTGACGGCGCGATTTCTCCTCGCCGGTGAAACGCGTATGGATCAGCCCCGAGATCACCGCGCAGGTGCGGAACGTCCGCTTCATCAGCGCCGATTCCGCGAGCCAGGCTTCGAGATCGTCGCCGAGCATGTCGGGATCGAACAAAGCGGCGAGATCAAGCCTGTCCTGCCTGATCATGTGCGACGTGTCGCCGAGGCCCCATATGGCCAGCGCATATTCGTTGGCGACAAAACCCAGCGGCCGCGCGCGGGCGCGTTCAAGACGGCGCGTCAACAGCATGCCCAATGTTTGATGCGCGAGGCGGCCTTCGAACGGATAGCAGACGAGATAATGCTTGTCGGCGCGCGGAAAGGTCTCAACCATCAGTTCGCGCGTACCAGGCACATGCGAGACATGGGCCTGCAGCAACAACCATTCGCGCACCTGGTCGGGCAGGCCTTTCCAGGCGCGCTCATCGTCCAGCAGTTTGCGCACGCGTTCCGCGAGGTAGGTCGAGAGCGGAAACTTGCCGCCCATATAGGACGGCACTTTCGCGTCCTTGTCATGGGCGCGCGAGACATCGACCTGATCCTCGACCAGGGATTCATAGCGGACGACTTCTCCGCCGAAGACGAAGGTGTCGCCGACCACGAGGCCTTCGATGAAATATTCCTCGATCTGACCGAGCATGCGTCCCCCGCGCGCCAGCGCACCAGTGACACCCTTTTTGGCTTTTCCGCTGCCTCCGCGCACCAGCCGCACCTTCAGCATCGTGTCCTCGACGATGGTGCCGACATTCATGCGATACATCTGGCGCACCTTGGGATTGGTGACGCGCCATTTGCCCGAGGCGTCCTGCTTGATACGGGCGAAACGCTCATAGATTTTCAGCGCATAGCCGCCGGACGCCACGAACTCCACGGTATCGTCGAAGTCGACACGCGACAGTTCGGCATAGGGCGCCGCCGAGCGCACTTCGTCATAGAGATCGTCCGCGCGAAACGGTGCGCCGCAGGCGCAGCCGAGCACGTGCTGCGCCAGCACGTCGAGCGAGCCAGTCCGCAACGGCGGAGTATCCTGTGCATTTTCGGCAACGGCATCGATGGCGACGCGACATTCCAGCACCTCAAAACGATTGGCCGGAACCAACACGGCGCGCGAAGCTTCGTCGATGCGGTGATTGGCGCGGCCAATGCGCTGCATCAGCCGCGATGCCCCCTTGGGGGCGCCGACATTGATGACGAGATCGACATCGCCCCAGTCGACGCCGAGATCGAGCGACGAGGTACAGACCACACCGCGTAGTTTCCCGGCCGACATCGCGTCCTCGACCTTGCGGCGCTGCGCGACGTCAAGAGAGCCATGATGGAGCGCGATGGCGAGACCGTCGTCATTCATGCGCCAGAGATCCTGGAACAGCATCTCGGCCTGACTACGGGTGTTGACGAAGACCAGCGTCGTCTTGTTGGCCTTGATGAGATCGTAGATTTCGCCAAGCGCATGGCGCGCGGAGTGGCCGGCCCAGGGCAGACGTTCCCTGGTGTCGAGCATCTCGACCACCGGCTCGGCCGCGCCGCCGGCGACGACGATATCGGCCGAGACGCTTTCACCAACAGGCTGCGGCACCAGAAAGCGTGCCAGTGATTCAGGCTCGGCAACCGTTGCCGACAAGCCGATGGCGCGCATGTCGGGCGCGAGCTTCCAGAGGCGCGCAAGGCCGAGCGACAGTAGATCCCCGCGCTTCGACGTCACCAGCGCATGCAACTCGTCGAGCACGACGCGCTTGAGTGACGAGAACAGAAACGGCGCGTCGTCGGACGACAACAGCAAGGCCAGCTGTTCCGGCGTGGTCAGCAGGATGTCCGGCGGATAACGCCGCTGCCGCGCGCGGCGCGACACCGGCGTGTCGCCGGTGCGGGTCTCGACCTTGATCGGCAGCATCATCTCCGCGATCGGTGTTTCCAGGTTGCGCGCGATGTCGACGGCGAGAGCTTTGAGCGGGGAAATGTAGAGCGTGTGCAGGCCACCGGTGCGCTGAACGCCGCGGCCGGTGGAGACAAGGGCGTTTTTCCCCTCGCCCCGCTTGCGGGGAGAGGGTGGCGCGGACGCAGTCCGCGACGGGTGAGGGGGAGCTTCGGCGAACTCGGGAGTTTCAATTATGCGCTCCCCCTCACCCGACTTGTTCGCTGCGCTCTCAAGCCGACCTCTCCCCGCAAGCGGGGAGAGGTTAGACAGTTCCACCAGCGTCGGCAGGAAGCCGGCCAGCGTCTTGCCTGCGCCGGTCGGCGCGATCAGCAGCGCCGAGCGATCGTCGCGCGCCTTCTGCAGCAGCGCCAATTGATGTTCGCGCGGCGACCAGCCGCGCATGGCGAACCAGCGCAGGAAGTGATCGGGCAACAGGTCGGGTTTGGCGACGGATTTACGGGGCGGCACGCGTTAGAACTAGGCACTCTCAGCCGTCATTGCGAGGTCAAGGAAAGTTGCCGTGCAACTTTCCCCTAAGCCCTTGCGACGAAGCAATCCAGAGAACAGCAAGAGAGGACTGGATTGCTCCGCCCAAACGAAATTGGCTGCGCAATTTTCGCCGGGGCTCGCAATGACATGGAGAGACCTGTGGTCTTATTGCGTCACCGACTTGTCGGAGATGATCCAGTCCTTGCCGTCGAACCGCTGGGTGTACAGCGTCGCCATCGGAACATAGGCGTCATTGGTATAGCTGTAGCTCACCCCCGGCAACATTTGCGGAGCGCGGAAGCCGTTTAGGCCGATAGCCTGTTTCAGCACGTTCTCGTGGGTGAGCTCGTCGCCGCAGCGGCGCAAAATCTCTGCCATGGACACGGCCTGACCATAGCCGAAGAAGGCGATCGAATTATCGGCAGAGACCGTGGGCAGATATTTCGCGCGCAAAGCTTCGAACGCCACGATGTCGGGATCCTTGGCATAGAGCGGCGAACCAATATCCTTGCCATAGGCAATCGAGACGATGCCCTTGGCATTCTCCAACCCTGCCGCCTCCAGGATCGATCGGCCGGTGGAGCCCGCGGACAACAACTGCAGCGGCTTCCAGCCGAGCTCGACCACCTTGCGAATCGATTGCGACGTCGCCTTGCCGGTGGTGATGTTATAGAAGACATCGGCGCCGGATTTGGCGAGATTGATCAGCTGCGAGTCGATCGTGGGATCGGTGAGATCGTAGGTCACCTCGGCGATCACCTTCGCGGTGCCGCCGGCTTTCGCGAGTTCATCCTTGAACGGCCCCAGGAAATCCCGGCCGAAATCATCGTTCTGATAGAGGATTCCGACTTTCGCATTCGGATTCATGCTGACGGCATATTTGGCGAGAATACGCGCCTCGGTCGGATAGAGCGGCAGGCCGGCCATTGTCCATTTGTTGTTCTTCGGATCGTTCCACTTCGATGCGCCGGTGTTGAGCAGCAGCTGCGGTACGCCCTTGGAATTGAGATATTTGTGCACGGCCGTCTGCGGCGCTGTGCCGAGCGAGCCGTACAGAGCTAGGACTTCTTCCTGCTCAACAAGACGGCGCGTGGCCTCGACCGCCTTCGGTGCGCTGTAGGAATCGTCCATCGTCAGAAACTTGATCTTGCGGCCGTTGATGCCGCCTTTCTCGTTCAAGCTCTGAAAATAGGCTTCACCGACACGGCCCAGCACGCCATAGAGCGAACCGGGTCCGCTATGCGGAATGGTTTGTCCGATCTTGATTTCAGTGTCGCTGGCGCCTGGATCGTATTTCTTGTCGGCGGCGATAGCGGCCGTCACAGTCAGTGGCAACACGACGACGGCGACCCGCGCCGCAGACGCAAACAGTCCCTTGTTCATGGCGTTTTCTCCCTGATGATTTTTGATACGGCTCTTTGCGAGTCCGATTGGTCGTCTCCATCCCCGGCCTATCCGCCGGGGATGGTCGTTATTTTAAGATACGCGCTTACTGGCTCACCGGCTTGTCCGACAGATCCCAGTCGGTGCCGTTGAATGTGCCCACATAGAGCGCCTTGATGGTGGTGTAGTCGGTCGGCGTGAAGCCATAGGTGATACCCGGCAGGAACACCGGTGCGCGGTAGCCTTCCAGATTGGTGGCGTGCTTGAGCACATTCTCGCGGGTGAGATCGTCGCCGCAGCGGCGCAGGATCTCCGCCATGGTCACGCCCTGCGAGTAGCCCTGGAATGCGATGGTGTTATCGGGATCGACGTTCGGCAGATACTTCTTGCGCAGCTCCTGGAAGGCGATGACGTCCGGATCGTCCTTCCACTTCTCGCTGCCGACTTCCTTGGTGTAGGTCATCGCCACGATGCCCTTGGCATTCTCGGCGCCGGCGGCGTTGATGATGGAGCGGCCGCTCGAGGTCGATACCAAGAGATGCAGCGGCTTCCAGCCGAGCTCCGCGACCTTGCGGATCGACTGCGACGTCGCCTTGCCGGTGGAGATGTTGAAGAAAGTGTCGGCGCCCGATTTCGCCAGATTGATCAGTTGGGAATCGATGGTCGGATCGGTGAGGTCATAAGACGCCTCGGCGATCACCTTCGCGGAGCCGCCCGCTTCGGCCAGAATCTCCTTGAAAGAATTCATGAAGTCCTTTCCGAACTCGTCGTTCTGGTAAAGGATCGCGACCTTGGCGTTCGGCTTGGCCTGCATCAGGTAGCGCGCGATAATCCGGCCCTCGGTCGAATAGATCGGCAGGCCCGGCGTGGTCCACTTGAACTCTTTCGGGTTATTCCAGCGCGAGGCGCCGGTGTTGAGCAACAGCTGCGGGATCTTCTTGCTGTTGAGAAACTTCTGCACCGCCGACTGCGGCGCAGTGCCCAGCGAGCCGAACAGCGCCAGCACCTCGTCCTGCTCCGCGAGCCGGCGGGTGGCCTCGACGGCCTTCGGCGCGCTGTAGGCATCGTCCAGCGACATGAAATTGATCTTGCGGCCGTTGATGCCGCCCTTTTCATTCAGCATCTGGAAATAGGCGGCCTGTGTCCGGCCGATCACGCCATACAGGGAACCGGCGCCGCTATAGGGGATGGTCTGACCGAGCTTGATCTCGGTATCGCTGGCACCGGGGTCGTATTTCTTGTCCGCCGCAAAGGCCGAATGGGCCAGTACGGAGACAACTGTAGCGAGTGTCGCGGTCCTGAAGACGGACCTGTGGCGCGAAGACATCTGGTGTTTTCTCCCTGAGACCCGCTTGTGCGGGCGTGTTTTTGTGACCCGTCGCGGCGTTGATCGCGGCTGTACGGGCTTGCCCTTATCCTCTGCGGGCGCGACAGGCTTGGCAATCCCTCACAGGTTGCCTCATGTTTTCCGTGGGTTGGCTATCGACAGGTCTCAGCGCCCCCAAACGTGACGAAATACGCAATGCGCCAAGAGCATCTAAACGTTTATTTAACCGGCTTTTTTCGGCCGGCGCCGCAGCGGTTGCAATGTCGGACAGTGTGGCCGTCCGGATACAGCCAATATGACCCGACTCCCCTATTCTAACGGTTCAAATCTGAATTGGGGTCGACCATGAAACGTATTCTTCTTGCGAGCGCCGCGCTGCTCGGAACCGCTGTGAGCGCGCAGGCTGCCGATCTGGCCGTCAAGGCCCCTTATTACAAGGCGCCCCTCGTCTCGGTCTATAACTGGACCGGCTTCTACATCGGCGTGAACGCCGGCGTCGGCATCGGCCGCGACCGCGTCACCCACAGCTACACCGGCGACTCGCTGTATCTCACGCCGCAGGGCGGCTTCGGCGGCGGCCAGATCGGCTATAACTGGCAGGGCGACTCGCTGCTCGGCCCGATCGTTTACGGCCTCGAAGCCGACATCCAGGGTTCGGGCCTCACCGGCGGTGGCGCCAATGTGGTTGGCCCGCTGCAGACCGTCTACGGTCAGAAGTCGGATTGGTTCGGCACCGTTCGTGGCCGCGTCGGTCTCGCAACCGGTCCGGTCCTGAGCTACTTCACCGGCGGTTTCGCTTACGGCAACGTCAAGACCACGATCACCGAAGGCGCCGTGACGGCGTTCTCGGACAGCCGCATGGCGACCGGCTGGACCATCGGCAGCGGCGTGGAAGCAGCGCTCGGCGGCAACTGGACCGGCAAGATCGAATATCTCTACCTGAACCTCGGCAACCGCTCTGATGCGTTCGCTACCCCCACCCAGCTCACCAACACCGAACTGCGTGAAAACCTGTTCCGCGTCGGTCTGAACTACCGCATCGGCGGCAACAGCGTGTACACCCCGGTCGCTGCGGCGAACTGGACCGGCTGGTATCTCGGCGGCAACATTGGTTCCGGCACCGGTCGCGATCGCACCACGCTTACCGGCCTCACCCCGGTTCCCGAGCAGTTCAACCTTGCTCCGGACGGCATCAACGGCGGTGCCCAGATCGGTTACAACTGGCAGGCATCGAACTGGGTTTATGGTCTCGAAGCCGACATCCAGGCTTCCAGCCAGCGTGACAACAAGACCGCCGTCGCCCTCGGCCTCGTCAGCTACGATCAGAAGCTGCCTTGGTTCGGCACGGTTCGTGGCCGCCTCGGCTACTCGGTCGGTTCGACCCTGTTCTACGCCACCGGCGGTTACGCCTACGGCGGCGTGAAGACCAAGATCAACGCACTGGGCGTCGAAGTTGCCAACGCTTCGACCACCAAGAGTGGCTGGACCGCCGGCGCCGGCATCGAGACCCCGTTCAAGCTGCTCGGCCTGTTCGGACCGAACTGGACCTCGAAGACCGAATATCTCTATGTCGACCTCGGCTCGGCTTCGACCACGATCCTTCCTGGCGTCGTCAGCGAGAGCAAGGTTACCGAGCACATCTTCCGCACCGGCCTGAACTATCACTTCAACAGCCCGGTTGTTGCGAAGTACTGATCTCAGCGACATCCTCTAAAATCGAAAACCCCGGCCTCGCGGCCGGGGTTTTTGTTTGCGTCATGAACAACGCTGTTCCGAGAAAATTAACCACAAGGAACCCAATATCCAAATACCGCAATTTCTTGGTCGCACGGCTGCAGACAGCATTCTGTTACCCCTTCATAGTTCGGCCAGAAACCTGAACTGGATCCCATCATGAAAACCCTTCGCCTCACCGCCGCGGCACTGCTCGCACTGACCGCCGGTGCGCAAGCCGCCGACATGGCCGCGAAGGCCCCCTACTACAAGGTGCCGGTAACAGCGGTTTATGACTGGACCGGCTTCTACATGGGCGTGAACGCGGGCTACGGCGTCGGCCGGGATCGGCTGCAAAACAACGACCCCGTCACTCCCGGCTCAGCCACCTCGACCTATCTGCAGCCCGCCGGCGGATTCGGCGGCGGCCAGATCGGCTACAACTGGCAGACCGGCTCCATGTTCGGCCCGCTGGTCTACGGCGTCGAAGCCGACATCCAGGGCGGCGAGTTGAAGGACAGCTATCCGTTGCTGAACAACGGCGCCTTTCCGCTGGCGCCGCAGGACACCTACAGCCAGAAAATCGACTGGTTCGGCACGGTGCGCGGCCGCGTCGGTCTGGCAACGGGTCCGGTGCTCAGCTATGTGACCGGCGGCTATGCCTATGGCAACGTCACCACCACCACCACCTCCCTGGGCTTTCCTGCCCTGGCTACGAGCCGCGTCCAGGGCGGCTGGACCGTTGGCAGCGGCGTCGAGGCATCTCTCGGCGGCAACTGGACCGGCAAGATCGAGTACCTCTATCTCAACCTCGGCAACAAGACCGATCAGGTGATGGTGCTCGGCACGTTTCCGCAGACCACCACCACTGAACTGCGCGAGAATCTGTTTCGCGTCGGCCTGAACTATCGCATTGGCGGCAACAACAGCACCTATGTGCCAGCGCCCGCAGCGAACTGGACCGGCTGGTATCTCGGCGGCAATGTCGGCTCGGGCATCGGACGCGACCGCACCTCGGTCTCCAAAGCCGGTGACGGCCTTGGTGACTTACCTTCCTACGATGCTTTCAACCTCGCTCCCGATGGCATCAATGGCGGCGTACAGCTGGGTTACAACTGGCAGATGGTGAACTGGGTCTACGGTCTGGAAACCGACATCCAGGCCTCCAGCCAGCGCGACAACAAGACGGCCATTGGCCTGGGCGACGTCCCGTTCGACGCCAAGCTGCCCTGGTTTGGCACCGTACGCGGCCGTCTCGGCTACTCGGTCGGTTCGACGCTGTTCTATGCCACCGGCGGTTACGCCTATGGCGGCGTGAAGACCAAGGCCAGCGAAGACGGCGTCGTGCAGCTCAATGCTTCGACCACCCGGAGCGGCTGGACCGCGGGCGCCGGTATCGAGACGCCGTTCACCCTGCTCGGCCTGTTCGGCCCGAGCTGGACCTCGAAGACGGAATATCTCTATGTCGACCTTGGTTCGACCTCGAACCTGATCAACACCACGACCATCACGACCAACGTCTCCGAACACATCTTCCGCACCGGGCTGAACTATCACTTCAACAGCCCGGTCGTTGCGAAGTACTGATCCTGGTGACATCGCTGAAACGCAAAACCCCGGCCTCGCGGCCGGGGTTTTTATTGGTAGGACGCTTGGCGCTCACAGACGTTATTGCCCGGCCGTCATTGCAAGGAGCCCTTGCAACGAAGCGACCGTCTTTTCGCTTCGTTTCTGGATTGCGCCAGCAAACTTGCCCTAGCTGACCCCGACGGCGTTAA
The DNA here is from genome assembly GCF_052076045.1 of Tardiphaga sp. 20_F10_N6_6. Taxonomy (NCBI): domain Bacteria; kingdom Pseudomonadati; phylum Pseudomonadota; class Alphaproteobacteria; order Hyphomicrobiales; family Nitrobacteraceae; genus Tardiphaga; species Tardiphaga sp. 20_F10_N6_6. Next base: position 4,695,289 of record NZ_CP197239.1, on the reverse strand, counting down.
AGCCGACGTTTGATCGCGACGGCCACCAGTCCTGGCGCGGCAACGCCGCGTTCCGTGCGAGACGAAACGTGTTCAAGATGAATGAGCGCCAGGCCGGCAGCTGCGATCAGGCCGCGCAGATGATCTTCGCTCTGCGCATAACGCAAGCCCGCGCCAAGAGCGACACCGTCGCCGTCATGGGTCTCGGCCGTGAAGGCGAGCAGCCCGTCTGGAAGGAGCACGCGCGTAGCTTCTCGCAAAACCGGCGCAAGGTCGTGCAGATAGATCAACACGTCGGCTGCGATGACCAGCTCGACACTGCTATCTGACCGGCGGCACAGACCCTCGACGATCTCGGCCACTTCAAGCTCGGCGTAAAGCCCGGTGGCATGAGCGCGCTCGATCATGCGCGGCGACAGGTCGATGCCGATGATGGCACGGGTGCAGGCGGCAAAAGCGCCGGCCGCCAGCCCGGTGCCGCAACCGAGATCGATGGCGCGAGGGAAGAGCATCGCCCTATCCGTCGCAGCGCATGCGGCACGCACGGCGCCCAACAGGACCGCTGGTCCGCGATAACCGAGCGTATCGACCAGAGCGGCGTCGAACTTGGGCGCGTATTGATCGAACAGCGCCGTCACATAGGTCGCCGGCATGGCCGAGAGATCGTCAGCGCCGAGCCGCATCAACCGCAGACCGGCACCGTTGCGATCACCGGGATCGCTGGCCTGCGCGCGGCGAAACGCGGCGATGGCGCCGGCGGTGTCACCCAGCTGCTCCCGAATCTCCCCGAGCACGAACCATGCGGTGGCAAAGCCCGGCGCCAGATCAGTGGCCTGCTCAAACAGATCGGCCGCCGCCACCAGATCGCCCTGTACCTGCAGGTCGCGCGCATAGTCGAAACGCCGGTCGGCGTTCATATCGCCGGATGACATGAACAAGCGCGCGGGCATGGTGGGAACCGATCGGAGGGCGGGGCGTTCGCAGGATGACTCGAACCAACCCAAGGCGGACCTATATAACCGAGATGCGTCCGCAAGACATCCTTATCCCGGTTCCCGCCGGCCTTTGCTGCAAACCGGGCGGCTTCCATATCGACCCGGTCAGACCGGTCGAGCGCGCCGTTATCACCCACGGCCATTCCGACCATGCCCGCCCCGGTCATGGCGCAGTGCTGGCCACGCAAGAGACCCTCGACATGATGCGGCTGCGCTATGGCGACAATTTCGCCGGCAGCACGCAGGCCATTGCTTATGGCGAGACGATCAAGCTCGGCGAGGTCACGGTCTCCTGCCATCCCGCCGGCCATGTACTCGGCTCCGCGCAGATGGCAGTGACCTGCAAGGATATCTGCATCGTCGCGTCCGGCGACTACAAGGACGCCCATGATCCGACCTGCACGCCGTTCGAGGTGGTGCCCTGCGACGTGTTCATCACCGAAGCCACGTTCGGTCTGCCGGTGTTTCGTCATGGCGATGCTGCCGACGAAGTAAAGAAGCTGCTGGCCTCGGTCGCGCTGTTTCCGGAGCGCGCGCATCTGGTCGGCGCCTATTCGCTGGGAAAGGCACAGCGGGTCATCAAGCTAATCCGTCAAGCCGGTTACGACGCGCCGATCTATCTGCATGGCGCAATGGAGAAGATCACGCACTACTATCAGAGCCGCGGCATCGATCTCGGCGAATTACGCCCGGTGAAAGGCGTCAGGAAAGCCGATCTCGCCGGCACCATCACGCTGGCGCCGCCGTCGGCCACATCGGACGTGTGGACGCGGCGCTTTCCCGATCCAGTCACCGCCTTCGCGTCCGGCTGGATGCGCGTGCGCGCCCGTGCGCGGCAACGCGGCGTCGAACTGCCGCTGGTCATTTCGGATCACGCCGATTGGGACGGCTTGATCGCAACAATCGGCGCGACCGGCGCCGGCGAAATCTGGGTCACGCATGGCCAGGAAGACGCGCTGGTGCATTGGTGCCAGAGCCAAGGCCTGACTGCGCGGCCTCTTGCGCTGATCGGCTATGGCGACGAGGAGGAGGAAGAGACACTTCCGCCCGGCGAAAGCGTCGAGGCATGAACCGCTTCGCCGAACTGCTCGATCGCCTGGCCTATGAACCCGGCCGCAACAACAAGCTGCGGCTGATCACGGGCTATTTCCGCGAAGTGCCCGATCCCGACCGCGGCTATGCGCTAGCAGCGCTGACCGGCGCGCTGTCGTTCAAACATGCGAAGGCAGGATTGATCCGCGATCTGATCGCATCGCGCACCGACCCGGTGCTGTTTGAGCTTTCATACGATTATGTCGGCGATCTCTCTGAGACGGTTGCGCTGATGTGGCCGAAGGCCCAGGACATCGCGCACAACAACCCGCCACCGCCGACACTCACCGAAGTCGTCACCACACTCCGCACGCTCGGCAAAGCGGAACTCCCCGCACAACTCACCCGCTGGCTCGATGAGCTCGACGAGACCGGGCGCTGGGCTCTGCTGAAGCTCGTCACCGGCGCGATGCGGATTGGCGTTTCGGCGCGGCTGGCCAAGACCGCCGCCGCGGCGCTCGGCGACAAGGACCCGCATGACGTCGAGCTGATCTGGCCCGGCCTTGCGTCGCCCTATGGCGAATTGTTCGCCTGGCTCGAAGGTCGCGCGGAGAAGCCGGTCAATCGCGATCCGGCGCCGTTCCGCCCGGTGATGCTGGCACATGCCATCGAGGAGTCCGACTTCGCCAATCTCGACGCGTCCGATTTCGTCGCGGAGTGGAAATGGGATGGCATCCGGATTCAGGCGGTCAGCGGCAAAGGCGATGACGACAGGATCGTCACGCGGCTCTATTCGCGAACCGGCGAGGACATCACCGGAAGCTTCCCGGACCTGACGCCATCGCTGCGGCTGCCCGGCGCGATCGATGGCGAGTTGCTGGTCCTGCGCGAGGGGCGCGTGCAGTCGTTCAACGTGCTGCAACAACGGCTGAACCGGAAAAGCGTGACGCCGAAGCTGATGAAGGAATATCCCATTCATCTGCGCGCCTATGACCTGCTTGGCGATGGCGAGACGGATTTGCGCGAACTGCCATTCGAACAGCGACGAACCAAACTGGAAAGATTCATCGCGGAGCTCGACGACGACAGGATCGATCTGTCCGACCAGATCCCGTTCGCAACATGGGATGCCCTCACCGCCGCGCGTGCCGATCCTGTCAGTGCCGGAGCCGGCGAAGATGCCGATGCCGTCGAAGGCGTGATGCTGAAGCGGCGCGATTCTGCCTATCTCCCGGGCCGACCGAAAGGCCAGTGGTGGAAGTGGAAGCGCGATCCGCACATCATCGACGCGGTGCTGATGTATGCGCAACGCGGCCACGGCAAGCGCTCGTCCTATTATTCGGACTACACCTTCGGCGTCTGGACCGCCGGCGAGAGCGGCGACCAGCTGGTGCCGGTCGGCAAGGCCTATTTCGGCTTCACCGACGAGGAACTGCTGCAAATCGACCGCTTCGTTCGCCGCAATACCACCGAGAAGTTCGGCCCGGTCCGCCACGTCACCCACGAACCTGACAAGGGGCTGGTGCTGGAAGTTGCCTTTGAAGGGCTGGCGCGCTCGCCCCGGCACAAGTCGGGGGTCGCAATGCGGTTTCCCCGCATCAGCCGGCTGCGCTGGGACAAGCCGCCACGTGAGGCCGACCGGCTGGAGACGCTGGAGCGCATGCTGCAGGCGGAGACCACAATTGCGCCGCCCGAGCCTGCGACGCCTTGACGGTCCATACTTGACGAACGGGCCGGGTTCCCCATTTGCGTGGGACCACCTATGATCAGCGCGCGATTTGCGCGCAGGAGACCATGATGCAGCCAAATGAGACCCGGGACTTGCCGGCCAACAATGACGGCCTGGCGCGCTTCCTCGGCGGTTCACCGCTGGCGGTACTCGGCCGGCTGATCCTGCTGTCGATCCTGGTCGGCGTCGTTCTCGCCGCCATCGGCTTCGATCCGTGGAACATCGTCACCAGCATCCGCCGCCTGTTCCAGTGGGTCTATGACCTCGGCTTCGATGCCATCAATGGCCTCTGGCGCTACTTCCTGCTCGGCGCCGTGATCGTCGTGCCGATCTGGCTGATCATGCGGCTGTTCAGCGCCCCCCGCGGCCGCTGAGACGCGCATCATCCGCTTCAGGCTGCATTGATGTCGTCGGGATTGTCCGTCACCAACAGGCGCGTCTTTGCCATTGCCGGCCCGGCCATGCTGGCCAATCTGACGACGCCTCTGATCGGCATCGTCTCGACCGCGGCAATCGGCAGGCTTGGCGACCCGCACCTGCTCGGCGGTGTGGCTTTGGCCTCCGTGGCATTCGACTGCATTTTCTGGCTGTTCGGATTTCTGCGCATGGCGACGGTTGCCTTCACCGCACAGGCGCTTGGCGCCGGTGACCGGATCGAGGTGCGCGCTATCCTGCTGCGCGCGTTGATGCTCGGAGCGGCGATCGGGCTGACGCTGATTATCTTGCGGACACCGCTGGCGGCGCTGGTGTTCAGCATCATGGGCGGCAGCGACGCCGTCACATCCGCCGCACGCCAGTATTTCTTCATCCGACTCTGGTCCGCGCCGCTGATGCTCGGCAACTATGTCATTCTCGGCTGGCTGGTCGGCCAGGCGCGCACCGGGATCGCTCTGGCACTGCAGGTCGGCATCAATCTCGCCAACATGGCACTCACCTCCCTGCTGGTCCTGCAATTCGACTTTGGCGTCAGCGGCGCAGCACTGGCCACGGTGATCGCGGAAACCGCGGGCTTCCTCGCCGGCCTCATCGCCGTATGGAAAATCCTTGGCGGTCGCATCGATGTGCCGCGCGCGGTCCTGTTCGACCGCATCCGGCTACTACGGTTGTTCGCAGTCAATCGCGACATCATGATCCGTACGGCAGCACTGATTGCTGCATTTCTCTTCTTCACGGCGCAGGGCGCCCGTGCAGGCGACCTGACCCTGGCTGCCAATGCAGTGCTCAACAACTTCGTCATGATCGGCTCGTTCTTCCTCGACGGCATCGCCACCGCCGCCGAGCAACTCTGCGGTCAGGGCACCGGCGCTCGCGACCGCAAGCAGTTTTCCCGGGCCGTAAAGCTCGTCCTGATCTGGAGCACGGCATTCGGCATCGCTGTCACGTTGCTATTCGTGCTGTTCGGCGGCGCGCTGATCGATTTCATCACCACCAGCCCCGAAGTTCGGCTCGCTGCGCGGAATTACATGCTGCTGGCAGCGATGGCGCCCGCCTGTGGCGTCCTCGCTTACGCCTATGACGGCATCTATATCGGCGCATCGTGGGCGCGCGACATGCGCAACCTGATGCTGCTGGCGTTAGCGATTTACATCGCCGCATGGTTCGCACTGGCCAGCCTTGGCAATACCGGACTATGGCTCGCGTTTCTGGTGTTCATGCTGTCGCGCGGCGCTTTGCAAGCGCTGCGTCATCCAGCCCTGCTGCGACAGTCGTTTCCGCAGCAGGCCTGGCTTACGCCGGCCAGTCTTCCGCTGTGATCGTCGCCGCATCGGCGCCGACGATTTCCGACAGTGAATCACGGCCGGTGCGCAGCAGCGTCGAGGACAGGTCAGCCTTGATGCTGTCGACAAGGCCGACGCCTTTATAGACCAGCGCCGAATAGAGCTGGATCAGGCTCGCACCCGCGCGAATCTTGGTGAGCGCCGCACCGCCGCTGTCGATGCCGCCGGCGCCGATCAGCGGAAATGCACCTTCGACACGCACGAAGGTCTCCGCCACCATGCGGGTAGACAGCCTGAACAAGGGCCGCCCGGACAATCCGCCCTGCTCTTTCGAGCGTACCTGTTCGCGCAAGGTCGAGGGACGGCCGATCGTGGTGTTCGCGACGATCATGCCATCGACGCCGCGCGAGCGCGCGACATGGACGACATCGTCGAGGTCGGCGAGGCTGAGATCGGGCGCGATCTTCAGCAACACCGGAGAATCTCCCGCATTCTTGCGAACGCGCTCACGCGCATCGATCACCCGCGCCAGCAGATCGTCGAGTTCGGCGGCCTGCTGCAGATTGCGCAGGCCCGGCGTGTTCGGCGATGACACGTTGACGGTGAAATAGCTCGCCACCGGCGCAAAGGTCTCGATCAGCCGCACATAATCCTGCGTGCGATCGGGCGAATCCTTGTTGGCACCGACATTGACGCCGACGATACCGCCATTCTGCGCACGTGCAGCCAGCCGACGCAGCACGACCTCCGCACCATCATTGTTGAATCCGAGCCGGTTGATGACCGCCTCGTCACGCTCCAGCCGAAAGATGCGCGGGCGTGGGTTGCCGGATTGCGGCTTCGGCGTCACCGAGCCGATCTCGGCGAAGCCGAAGCCGAGACGGAGCAGCGCGTCCGGCACCTCGGCATTCTTGTCGAAGCCGGCGGCGATCCCCACCGGATTGGGGAAGTTCAGACCAAATGCACGGACCGCGAGTTTTGGATCATCCGGCCGCGGGCGGGCGTAAGGCAGCATGCGCAACCCACGGATCGCGAGGCCGTGCGCGTCTTCGGCGTCGAGCATGCGCAGCATCGGCAGGAAAAAGGCATCGAAAGCGCGGATCACGATTTGAGCTCCGGAATGTCGTGGTTGCCGTCGGAGCGCGCACGCAGATCCAGGACGGCCGTGACGGCGCCGAGATCGAGTTCGCCGTAGAGATGCGGGAACAGATCGCCACCGCGGGATGACTCCCAGCGCAGGTCGTCACCGAGTGCGTCTGCGTCCACAGCGACCAGAAACAGGCCGGTCTGGCCGAAATAGTACTTCCGGAGCGTCTCGGCGAGCTGTGCCACGGTCGAGAAGTGGATGAAGCCGTCCCGGGCATCGTCGGCGCTGCCGCGATAGATGCCCTGGCGCTCGGCCTCGCGCCAGCTCGAGGCCGGACAGATTTTATAGATGGTGCGCAACCGCCCAGACTTCCAATTTGGTTGAATCAGCTGTTTTCGATGTGGTGTGGACGCCCAGTCGCGGGATTCGATGGCTGGAGCCGACAGTCGACCGTATCGGCGCCCCCCCTCCACTTCAAGGCTGCACATTTTTTTCAAATGCCTGTTGCGAAATCCGTGCATTCACGGCAATAATTCCTAGATTTCGCCACGATTCACCGCCCCGCAGAAATCCGGGCCAAGGGACCGAAACCGATGATGCTCTCGCACGCCCAGATCTGGAACGCCCTCGACCGCCTCGCAGAGCGCAACGGCATGTCACCCTCCGGCCTTGCGAAGAAAGCGGGGCTCGACGCCACGACCTTCAACAAGTCCAAGCGCATCACCAATGACGGCCGCGAACGCTGGCCGTCGACGGAGTCGGTCTCGAAGGCGCTGACCGCAACCGGCGTGACCATCGACAGCTTCGTCACGCTGATCGAAGGCACCAAGCGCATCGTGCAGTCGGTGCCGCTGCTCGGCTTCGCACAGGCCGGCCATGGCGGTTACTTCGACGACGCGGGTTTTCCCGCCGGCAGCAAGGGCTGGGACGAAGTGGGCCTGCCGTCGGTGAATGACGAGCACGCTTATGCGCTGAAGATCTCCGGCGACTCGATGAAGCCCGCTTATCGCGACGGCGACATCATCGTCGTCTCGCCGGAAGCGCAGATCCGCAAGGGCGACCGCGTCGTGGTCAAGACCAAGGACGGCGAGGTGATGGCGAAGGAATTGAAGCGCCGAACCACGAAGATCATCGAACTGCAGTCGCTCAATCCGAACCATGTCGATCGCAGCTTTCCGGCCGCCGACATCGCCTGGATCGCGCGCATCGTCTGGGCGAGCCAGTAACCGAACACACTCTGGACTGGCGTCCGGCCACCGAATGATCTATGCGAGTTCCCTATCCGAAACTCGCAACCTTCGGTGGCGCCATGAAAACCAGAACAATCGTTGCCGGCGCGATCGCGCTGGCCCTCGTTAGCGCAGGTTCTCTCGCACATGCGAAGCCCATGACCTGCGCGGTCGTCACGACAAAGCAGATCGAAGCGCTATTCGACCGCTGGAATGCCTCGCTCGCAACGCTCGACCCCGCCAAGGTCACCGCCAATTACGCCTCGGACGCGGTGCTGCTGCCGACGGTGTCGAACACGCCGCGCACCGACAGCGCGTCGATCCAGAGCTACTTCGTGGATTTTCTGAAGAAGCACCCGCAAGGCAAGATCGACACGCGCACCATCAAGATCGGCTGCAATATGGCATCCGACGTCGGCACCTACACCTTCACGCTGTCCGGCAAGTCCCCCAGCGATACGCAAATCGTCAAGGCCCGCTACAGCTATGTTTATGTCTACCGCGACAAGAAATGGCTGATCGCGCATCACCACTCGTCGGCAATGCCGGAGCCTGTCACGCCGGCGGCAGCGTCGAAGTAGGCATCAAGAAAAAGGCGCGCTCCGTCAGGAAGCGCGCCTTTGACGTTTCGCAGGGCGTGACCCTCAGGCCGAGCGCGCCAGCGCGCCGTCGATCATGTTGATCGCATTCTGCACGCCATAGACCGCGACGAAGGACCCGAAGCGCGGGCCCTTCTCCTGGCCGAGCAGCACTTGGTACAGCATGTTGAACCAGTCGAGCGAGACGCCGGGCCGGCCATCCTTGGCAAGCTTCTTGTGATCAAGGAACGGCTCGCGGCGGCCGATCTCATAGACCGCGTTCTGGATGTCTTCCGGCGTGGCCTCCGCCGGCAGTTGCGAGAGCGCATCGCGCAGATCCTGCAGCGCCACGCGCTCGACATCAGTGGGCTCGCGGAACGTCTTGGTCGGCGCCACGAAGTCCCGATAGTAGTTGATGGCATAGCCGACCATCGCGTCGAGCCGCGGATGCGTCGCCGCGGAGACGCCCGGCCGATAACGCCGGATGAAGCCCCACAGGGTTTCGGCATTCTCGGCGTTCGACGACGACACCAGCGTCAGCAGGAGTTGGAACGTGACCGGCATATCCGCCACCGGCGGGGCGCCAGCGTGAATGTGCCAAGCCGGATTGGACAGCCGCTGCTTGGGATCCTGCTTCGCATAGCCTTCGACGAACTGCTGGTACTCGTCGACATTGCGCGGAATCACGTCGAAGAACAGCCGCTTGGCCGCCTTCGGTTCGCGATACATGAACAGCGACAATGACTCCGGCGACGCGTAGCGCAGCCATTCGTCGATGGTCAGGCCGTTGCCCTTCGACTTGGAGATCTTGCCGCCCTTGTCGTCGAGGAAGAGCTCATAGTTGAAGCCTTCCGGCGGCGTGCCGCCAAGCGCCGCGCAGATCTTGCCCGACAGCTTTACGGAATCGATGAGATCCTTGCCGGCCATTTCATAGTCGATGCCGAGCGCCGCCCAGCGCATCGCCCAGTCGGCCTTCCACTGGCACTTCACATTGCCGCCGGTGACCGGCGTCGTGACTTCTTCGTTGGTGTCAGGATCGACATAGGTGACGGTGCCGGCAGCCACGTCGCGCCGGATCATCGGCACCTGCAACACGACGCCCGTCACCTTGCTGATCGGCAGGAACGGTGAATAGGTCGCACGGCGATCCGGGCCCAGGGTCGGCAGGATGATGTCCATGACCTTGTCATAGACTGCGAGCATCTTCAGCAGCGTCGCGTCGAACCGGCCGGATGTGTAGTAGTCGGTCGACGAAGCGAATTCGTAGTCGAAGCCGAACTGATCCAGGAAGACGCGCAGCCGTGCATTGTTGGCCGCGCCGAAGGAGGGATATTCGTTCGAGAACGGATCCGGCACCCGCGTCAGCGGCTTGCCGAGATGCGATGCCAGCATGTCCTTGTTCGGCACATTGTCCGGCACCTTGCGCAGACCGTCCATGTCGTCGGAGAAGGCAATCAGCCGGGTCTTGATCTTGTCCTCGGTGAGTACGCGAAAGGCATGGCGCACCATGGTCGTGCGCGCGACCTCGCCGAAAGTGCCGATATGCGGCAGGCCCGACGGACCGTAGCCGGTCTCGAACAGCACTTCGTCTTTCGGCGTTTTCTTCAGACGCGCCACCAGCGCCTTCGCCTGCTCGAACGGCCAGGCGTTGGAAGTCTCGGCGAGCGTGCGCAGCTCGCTCGGGCTCATGGTGGGGTCTAGCGTGGACATCGTGTTTTGGGCCTCCGGGCCGCGGAACCTAGCGGCTCCGCACCGAAATGCCAAACCGCGGGATGAGAAAATTCAGAACGGGCTGACCGAGAAATAACGCAGCCACAAATCGGTGTAGCGGCCTTTCTCCCAGACCCGGAACAGGGCCCAGTTCAGCGCCTGGCGCAGCGTGTCGTTGCCTTTGCGGACGGCGATGCCGATGCCCTCACCGAAAAAGCGGCTTTCGATGAAGGGCCCGCCGCTGAAGGCGCAACAATCGGCGGAATCGCTGCCATTGATCCAGAAGGCGAACGAGATCGCATCGCCGAAGATGAAATCGACCTCGCTGCGTTTCAGCGCCTGGCGTAGCGCATCGTCGCTTGGAAAAGGCACCAGCACCGCATCGGTGAACATCGCCTTCAGATAGGCCTCATGGGTCGAGCCCGCGATCACGCCGACCTTCTTGCCTTCGAGATATTCCGGGCGGATCTCCGGCATCACCGCATTCTTGCGGGCCACGAAGCGCGCCGGCGCACGGTAATAGGGATCGGTGAAATCGACGCGGGCGCGAATCTGCGGGGTCACCGCCATGGAGGCGATGATCGCGTCGCCCCGGTTGCTGGAAATGGCATCGAGCAACGTCTCGAAGCGGCGCATCTGCACCGTGCAGGTGACCTTGATCTCCTCGCAGAGAAGACGTGCGAGATCGACGTTGAAGCCCGCCGGATTGCCGTCGGGGCCGGTGAAGTTGAACGGCGGGTAGTCGGTCTCGGTCAGGAAGCGGATCACGGTGATGCGCGACAGGTCCGGCCGGTCCGGACGGCGACGCGGATCCCAGAAGCCCGGCACGGCCTGCGGACCGGGCTGGCTCACAGCCGGAGCCGACGTCTGCGCCAAAGCCGGTGCGGCCGAAAACAGCGACATCCATGCGGCCAGCAAAGCGCCAAGGGTCAGCGCAGTTGCGCGACACTTCATTAGCGGTATTTGGTTGCGGGAATTAACCATCTGTGGTTGCATAGGGTGCTTCCGGATCGCGGTCTTATAGACCATCCGGCGTAAGACGCGAGTAGCGTTTGTGGTGTGAGGGCGTTGCATGGGGGTGCAGCAATCTTCCCGGGGTCATCGGCCGCGCGTTTCGCGCCAGCCGGCCGCGCTACGCTCTCCTCCTCTGCCGATCGGCAGGATGACCTCCTTCCCCATGCCGGAGCGAGACGGGTCGGACCGGCGCGCGGAACCAGCCAGCGAACTCGACTGCCTGCGCGGCATACTCCCGGTCCCGCTGCTGCACGCCGCGGAGCGCCGGAGCCGCGAGCTCAATCTGGGCGCCGATCAGGTCCTGATCCAATGGGGCGTCATCAGCGAGGAAAAGTATGTCGCGCATCTGGCCCGCCACCTCAGCATCGACTTCGACGATCTCTCGACAGTCGGGCGCGCTCACTGCCCCCTGGCGGATGCCGATCTTCCGGAGATCGCAGAGTTCGGCATCCTACCCGTTCAGGAGGGTGACACACTCAACTGGATCGTCACGCCGCGTGCCTTTACAGCACGACGCCTGACGCGCTTCTCCGCCACATATCCATCACTTATCGCGCGCATTCGGCTGACCACGCGGCGTCACCTGCATCAATATCTGACCGAGCAAACCGGCGACGCGCTTTCGGATATCGCCGCCGAAGGCCTGCTGCAGACGCGACCTGCCATGTCGGCCAAGTCGATCATCGGTTGGCGCAGAGGATTGCAGCCAGCGATTCTGCTGCTGGTATGCGCGGTTCTCGCGCTTCTGTATCCGACGCTGGCGATGGATCTGATCGGCGGCCTGGCGGCGATCTGGTTTCTCGCCTTTTCGCTTCTCAGGCTGACTTGCGTGCTGGTTCCGCCGCAGCCGGAGCAACGGTTTCCGCCGCTGCGCGACGATCAACTGCCGATCTACTCAGTGGTCGTCGCGCTCTATCGCGAGGAAACGTCCGTTCCGGGTCTGTTGCGATACCTGCAAAGGCTCGACTATCCCTCCGAAAAACTCGACATCATTCTGGTGCTCGAGCCCGACGATCTGCGGACCCGCGCCGCCGTTGCCAGAGCCCGGCCGGGGCCGCAGGTTCAAGTCCTGATCGCACAGGCGACGGGTCCGAAAACCAAGCCGAAGGCGCTGAATGTTGCACTTCCCTTCGTGCGCGGCAGCTTTCTGACCGTGTTCGATGCCGAAGACGATCCCGACCCCGGCCAATTGCGCGCCGCGCTCGGCATGTTTCGCCAGCACAACGACGACGTCGCCTGCGTTCAGGCTGGGCTGCATTTCGACAATCTGACGCACAGCCTGCTGTCGCGCATGGCGGCAGTCGAATATGCCGGGCTGTTCGCGGTCTTCCTGCCCGGGCTGGTCGCATTGGGCATGCCACTGCCGCTTGGCGGCACCTCCAATCATTTCCGCACGGACACCTTGCGCCGCATCGGCGGCTGGGACGCCTATAACGTCACGGAAGATGCCGACCTCGGGATCCGCCTGGCGCGGCTGGGCTATCGCTCGGTCACCATTCCATCGGTCACGCTTGAGGAAGCACCGATCGCGTTCGGCGCGTGGCTGCGACAACGCTCACGCTGGATGAAAGGCTGGATGCACCCTCAGTCAAGCCATTATTTCCTTCGCATTATCAGTCGTTTGCGTCCACCCATTCCTGGCCTGATGGAGCCATCGCAACGCCATCGCAACAAGCTCGAATGGTAAGGCTCTTCATGCCGGGCAACTGCGCTTGTTAGGGCAACTTGCTATCGATGAGCTCTAAGCATTGCCGCTCGCGCCCTAACATTATTCTATCGCCATGTAGGGAGAGCCGCCCGGGCCCATATCATCGGCGACAAGTCTGAGCAGACGTATCGACGAAGCGACGCTCTCGATAGCGACGAGACCTAATGGATGCGTGGTCACGTTGGTGCGAGACGAAAACCGGCGCTAACGTCGTGCAACTATCAAAGTCGCGCAAAGCGCAAGTTTAAGAAGTCTTTGCGGCGCAGGCGCAACCCTCGTTTTGTGATCGGGTTCATTGCCTATTCGTCCACCTCTATGCACCTTCGTTCATGCAGCACCGGCGCATTGGGCCAGTGAGGCACGAACAGAGGACTGGCTAGTAAGAGTGCGATCACGTTCCCGCTCAGGCCGGCGCCACGATTCTCGAAAGTCTGCCCGACCAATCTGACTTGGAGATCGGTGATTCGCACGCACTTGACGGTTTTTTTGCGCCAATCGAGAGCTCGTCGGCAACCACTTGTCTATTGAAGTTAGCGCTGGGGCACAGCGCTAACTTTCGCGCAATAGAACGGGGGGTCTTGGCCGTTTTTTCTTCTCTGCTAGCGGTTCACCCGTTGGCGCACCTTGCCATCGAATTACGGACACAGAGGGACAATGACCAGCACGAACGAGAGCATCCGCCCACCAAGACTCCTGCGAACTGTCATCGAAGCCGCCGACGAGCTGCGCGTTGGGCGCAGCACCATCTATGAGCTGATCCGGACCAAGCAGTTGGAAACCGTAAAAATCGGTCGCTGCACGCGCGTACCAGCGGCGTCGATCACAGCCTTTGTGGCGCACTTACGGTCGCCCGCCGAATAGCCTGTCTCCCACGAGACAATCGCTGTCATAGCGACGAGGCCTCTTGAGGGCCCGTTCGCGTGGCAAAACCGGCATATCAAAATCAGAGTACCCAATGGAGAAAGATACGGCCCATCGGCCGGCCTACACCTATGATCAACTCGCCAATCTTATCGTCGGCGAAATCGATCCACCTGAGGGCAGCGACGTTCCTTCAGAGATCGAGGAGATCAATCAGAAACACGCACTGACCATGTGGGGCAGCAAAGCAGTTGTCGTGATCGATGATCCGGAAGCTCCCATACAGATCAGGTCGCTGGAAGCCCATAAGGCTTGGTATGCCAACCGCCGCATGCAGATCGTTGATGCGTCAGGCAACAGCCGATCCGCTCCCTTGGGAACTGCCTGGCTGAACCATCCGCTGCGGCGTCAATACGAAGGGGTTGAGTTTTGGCCTAATCCAGATGGGGCGCCTGGCCGCGCACATCACTTCAATCTTTGGCGCGGCTTCTCGGTGACGCCCTCCGAGGAGGGTCGCTACGGCGTTTTTAAAGATCACATTCTCAATAACATCTGCCAAGGGGATCAATCGCTCTACGCATACGTCTTCGGATGGTTCGCCCAGATCATACAAAAGCCCCGAGAAAAATCGGGAACAGCGCTCGTCCTGCGAGGACAGATGGGCACCGGCAAGAGCAAGCTCGGCGAGGTTTTTGGATCTTTGATCGGGGAGCATTACGTTCAGATCGACGAAGGTCGGTACGTTACGGGCCAGTTCAATGGTCACATGGCCAATTGCCTCCTTCTGCAGGCGGATGAGGCAGTGTGGGCCGGTGATAAGTCTGCGGAGGGCCGGCTTAAAGGCTTGATTACATCTGAGCATCAAATGATCGAGGCGAAAGGCGTCGACCCACTTCGGATGGCGAATTACGTGCGCTGCGTGATGACCTCCAACGAGGGGTGGGTAGTTCCTGCCGGCATGGACGAGCGCCGATTCTGTGTGCTCGACGTTCACCCGCGCTGCGCACAGAACGGTGCATACTTTGGCGAGATGCATGAGGAGCTGAAAGCCGGCGGACGACAGCGGCTGCTGTTCGACTTGCAGCGGTTCGATTTGAACAGCGTCAATCTACGCAAGATCCCCAGGACAAAAGCGCTGCTTGATCAAAAACTTCGATCACTGGACTCCGTCGACAGCTATTGGTTTGGACGGTTGTGGGAGGGAATGACAACGAGCGAAAGCGGCGAATGGCTAACCGAGGTATCAACGGCGGTACTGTTTCAAGACTATGTGAAAGTCTCCTCGCAGATCGGAGAACGCCGGCGCCAGAACAACTCGCAATTTGGGGAGCGATTGCAGAAGCTCGGCGCACGGAGGCGAAGGCCGGCGGACAAGCCTGAAGAGGGCAAGTCGATCAGACCGTATCGGTATTGCTTTGCGAGCCTTGCGCAAGCGAGAGCAGACTTTGAGAAATTGCTCGGCCAGCAAGTCGATTGGCCAGAGACAGCGGCCAACAATGATGAAGTGCCGTTCTAAGTGGCGAGGCATGTCGCGTGATGCATGTCTAGGCAGTCCATGCAGTCCAGGCATTTTCAGACACACCGCGCCATCAACGCCCGCAAGAGAAGAGGCTGTTCGATGATAATGACATAACTTCTTAAAAATAGAGAAGTGCTAGGACTGCTAGGACGCGCCCTTATAAATCAGGGGTTTCTCGCGTCCAGGCAGTCTCCAAAAGCTGAGACACCATGGACATAGAATGACAACACCGACCAACAAGCAGATCGAATTCGCGACGAACATGAACACGCGGCAGTGGGACGTCCTCCGCAGTATTACAGGCGTTCCTTATTTCTTAAGTGCCAGCGAGAGGGCCGATCCTGAACTTTACGCCCTGATCCGGAACGGGCTGGCCTCATGCCACTCCTCCCTTCCAAACGGACCATCGTTGTTGAACTGGACCGCGACCGAAGCTGGCACGATGTTGGTAAAACGTTACGAACGAGACGGAGCCAAGAAGCTCGCGCCCCAAAGGTCAGCGGTCCGCCAGTGACAGAAAACGCGCACGCTGCGAGGCGTCCGCGTCAACCCAAGTCTTCACCGAGTAGGCTACGCCCAATCCGAAGACCGGCTTAGCAGTCGCAGCGCATGTATCCCTCAGAATAAAGGGTCCTTTCTGGGGTGGGGGTACATGCGATGCCGCCGCAGCCCGGGTTTGCTCCAGTTGATCAGCCAATCAGTGACGGTTAATAGCCTTAATAGGGACGCCCTCCTGCTAAACACCCGCCATCGCCCTAAGATGCAGGGTCCTTCTAAAGACGGGGGGGCGCAACCGCCGCAGCCCGGACTCTGCCCAGTTTTACAATCTTAAAGTCACGGTTGACCGAGTTGACGCTATTTCCATCCGGTTGACGCCGAGTGATCCCCCACATCGGTGATGTCCGCTTTGTGCGATGGGCTCAATTGGTCGGCGCAACAGTCTAATCTTCTTGCAAAGATTGAGTGCGGGCATGAGAAGGCGGCAACGCATCAATTACTCGGCGGCACAACGATGCGAGATGGATCGTTGGCAAGCAGGCGATCCGTAGAGGTTGCGAGCCGCCTAGCCTTCGCGGCCGCTCATCAACACCGTCGCCGATAACCGAGCTCGACGTCGTTGTGAATTCGCGCACATCCTCAAGCCTCCGACACCCATTTCAGCCCGATCACACCCGCCAGAATGAGCGTGATACACAGCAGCCGCGTCGGCGAGGCGGAACCGTCGAGCAGCACGATACCCAAGACCGCAGTACCGGCAGCGCCAATGCCCGTCCAGACCGCATAGGCCGTCCCCATTGGCAATGCCCGGAGCGACATTGACAGCAGAATGACGCTGGATAGACCGGTCGCAACGGTCAGCGCGCCGGGCACGAGCCACGCCGCGTGCCGCGAATTCTTCGCGCGGGATATCACAGGCTGCCGGCGGTCCGACATGCCGACATCCTTACAGTCTTCGATGAGAGACGCTTCTGGACCTGCGCACTTGCTGCGGGGTCTAAAATCGCCCTGGGTCACCAATACAATTTTGGCTACGCCGCTTAGATGGTAAAGTCTCCTCACTTAGGTGCGACAAAGAAATGCCTTCTATGGGATGAGACGATCTGCCCGGAGTTCAGCGAACAAATGGAGGAATGCCTTATCGGTCGCCTGATAGGTGGTGAAGCCTAATTCCCTACTCTTGGACATATCTGTGAGGACCTCGATCGGGCGACCCAGATCGGCGTCGGTATGCCATGGCGATATCAGGCGAGCGAGATCGCTTTCGGCAAGGCCGTGTTCGGACGCGATCCTGCTCCAAACTTCGGCATCGGCCGCCATCTTCTGCTCAAGCGGCTTGACGGTGCCCTCGAACGGAGCCGCAGCGACTCCGAACCAATCGGCGATCCGCCCCCACATCCATTTCCATCTGAAGACGTCTCCGTTCGCGACGTTGAAAGCCTGGTTCTGCGCCGCAGGTGTCGTCGACGCCCAGACGAGATGACGCGCCAGCAGCCTTGCATCCGTCATGTCGGTCAGGCTCTCCCACTGAACCTGGGAGCCCGGAAAGTAAAAGGGCCGGCCGGTCGCGCGGCAGATGGTGGCATACACCGCTAGCGTCGTTCCCATGTTCATGGCGTTGCCGACGGCCTTGCCGATGATCGTGTGCGGACGATGAACCGACCATGTGAAGCCATCGCGCTCGGCTGCAGTGAACACCTCGTCTTCCTGAGCGTAGTAGAAGTTGGCGATATCCAGGCGGGGTTGGTCCTCGCGAAACGGGGTCTGTGGGAGGCTCCCCTTGCCATAGGCCTCGAACGGTCCGAGATAGTGTTTCAATCCCGTCACCAACGCGAAGTGCCGAAGCGATCGCTTGGGGCGCAAGGCGTCAAGCACGTTGCGCACCATCGCGCTATTCACCCGGATGTTCTCTGCTTCTGTCGGTTGGCGTACCCAGCTTGCGAAGAAGACGTGGCTCGGGCTCAGATCGCCTAATGCCGCCCGGAGGGCTTTCGGATCCTGGAGGTCGGCGGCAACGGGGATCACCCCGGCGCTTGCCGGCGGCCGTCGCGCCAGCGCCGCAACCTCCCAGCCATCCTGGAGCAGCGCCGATATCGTTGCGCTTCCCACAATTCCGCTTGCACCGACGACGAGAGCCGAGCGTGTCATTTCCGTATCCTTTGCCTATATGAGACGGACACGTAGCGATGCCCCGAAGTCGCGTCCAGAGCGCACTCAATGGGGACATAGGCACCGAAAGGTACCCGCCTTGAATGACAACACGAATGACGGCTGGCGCGAAGATTGCGCGCCACGGCGTGTTCTCGACCTTTTCGCGACCAAGTGGACGAGCATGGTCCTGCATGTCCTTCACGCGCGGCACGGCGGGCGATGCCGCGCCGGCGTGCTTCACCGGAGCATTCCCGGCATTTCGCGAAAGATGCTGACGCAGACGCTACGCGACATGGAGACGAGCGGCCTAATCGACCGCAACGCGCAGGCGACCGTCCCGCCCGCCGTCGACTACGGCCTGACTGCGCTCGGACAACGCTTCGTCGAGCCGATTGAATTGCTCTACGACTGGGGACGGCGCAATGGCGACGCGCTCGATGCGTTGCGGCCCCGTCCGACGTCCCGTCGTCGGGACACCGATACGTAGGTTACTCCTGGGTGACTACCGTCGGCGCCTTATGTGTGAGCGCTTGGCCTCAAGAACTAGCCTTTCATGGAATCAATGCACATCATGAACGGTATGGACCCGGTGACCCGCTTATCGCTCCCTTTGACAGTTGATTGCCCGTCACGAATGACCATGGAAGTTGCCATGATAGCGTGAGAATCTACCGGTTTCTGAAAGCCGGCGGATCTGATCGGCCGGCACTCTTTTGTCGATAGCCGTCTTCGAGACTGAGCCGGCCCCTAGGTGAGGCAGCGCTTCGCAGCCGTTCCTGGCCGGAACGTTGCGATCTGCGCCCATTGGTGTCCTGCACGAATCGCCGGAGCGGATCGTAGGTGGGCGGAGCTCACTCGTGACGGTAAACGATGCTTTCCTTGGCGAACTATGTGTTGGACAATCTACCAACGGGTCCCAGTCGCGTAGGATGGTACCGTCGAGGGCGATATGTCTGGCGTATCCACAAATCGGGGTCAGCTAGAAGATCGAGAGAAATCCGGCGCGACGCCGGACGAAGTCATTTCGTTTGGTCCATTTCGGCTGTACTCGCGCAGGCGGCTCTTAGAGCGAGCAGGCGAACCGCTTCTACTCAGCAGCCGGGCTCTCGACATTCTTATCGTTCTGGTCGAGGAGCCAGGCAAAGTCGTCACCAAAACGGAGCTAGTGTCGCGTGTCTGGTCAAATATGGCGATCGATGAGGCCAATATTCGTGTCCAAATGGCCGCCCTGCGCAGGGCTTTAGGCCAAGGAGAACTAGAGGCCAGATATATAACCACAGTGCCGGGGCAAGGTTATTGCTTTGTGGCGCCTGTCTCCCGCCTGAACAGCGTGGGATCGTCAGAAGATGCCCCCATTCTGCATCCCAATCTGCCTCCTCCCCTGACGCGTATGGTCGGACGCGAACAAACCGTTCTTGACATAGCAGCTCGAATAAAATTCGAGCGATTTGTTAGCATTGTCGGCCCAGGTGGTATTGGGAAGACTACAATTGCAGTGTCGGTGGGACACGAGCTGCATGACGAATTCGCCGGCGTTGTGTTTTTCTTTGATCTCGGACTTCTTAACGAACCACTTCTGGTACCCGGCGCCGTTGCTCTGACGCTCGGTATTTCTCCTCAGTCTGCGGATCTAACCGCAAGCCTCATCTCCCACCTTAGAGGAAAGCGCGCGCTCCTGATCATCGATAGTTGCGAGCACGTTATCGAGAGCGTCGCGACGTTGGCTGAACGCATTTTTGTAGAAGCACCGCACGTACACATACTAACAACGAGCCGAGAATCGCTACGTGTTGAAGGTGAAAAGATCGATTTGATTTTACCTCTGGCTAGCCCGCCTCAAGATGCTGAGCTGACGGCTATGGAAGCGCTTCGCTATCCCGCAGTTCAGCTATTCGTGGAGCGTGCAATCGCTAATGGCGACATCCTCGAACTAAGCGACGCGGAAGCACCCTTGGTCGGAGAAATTTGCCGTCGACTCGACGGAATCCCTCTTGCCATCCAGCTCGCGGCCGGCCGTGCTAGGGCCTACGGGATTGAAGGGACGCTACTGCTCCTCACCGATCTTTTCGACCTGATCTGGGAGGGCTCCCGCACGGCCGTGCCGCGCCATCAAACATTGAGAGCGACACTCGACTGGAGCTACAATTTGCTGTCAGTTCATGAGCGCTCGGTTCTTCGTGGGCTTTCGGTTTTCGTTGGCACCTTTACGGTCGATGCAGCATGTGCAGTTAGCGGCAACGAGTATGACGAAGCCGACGTTTTTATGGCTGTCGCCGGTCTGGTGGGAAAGTCACTCGTTGAGGTCGATGCCGCGGATACAACAACACGATACCGGCTGCTTGATACCACGCGAGCTCATGGTGCACTCAAACTGAGAGAATTTGGCGAACTAGATATCGTCATGCGACGCCACGCGAACTATTATCATAATATTTTCGCGCTGAGCGATATGGATTCCTTGGCATCGTCTAAGGACATCGGGCGACGATCGGAGTTGCTTGGGAATGCGCGTGTTGCTCTCGAATGGAGTCTCTCGTCACGCGACGATATCGCTATTGGAATATCTCTAGCCGTCCTAGTGACACCATTCCTGTCTGAACTATCGCTGCTGGCTGAATGTCATCGCCTGGCAGAACGGGCACTTGCGGCAATCGGCCCGAAAGAGAGGGGAACGCGTCAAGAGATGGAGCTGCAAGGAGCGCTGGGGTCATCGCTAATGCTCACAGGCGGTTATCGGACAGAGGCCCGGTTAGCATTATCAAGGGCTTTGCAACTCGCACAAGAGCTCAATGACCCTTATTGGCAGATGCGGCTTCTGCGCGGGCTTCATAATTTCTATATCGGAACGGGAGACTTTGGAAAGTCGATCGAATTGGCAAGCCGCAATGAGGTTATTGCCCGTGGGGTGGGCGATCCGGCACCGATCGCGATGGCGGACTGGATGCTTGGATTATCTCATTACTTTGTCGGAGACCACCTTTCAGCGGAGAAACGTTGTGAAGCCCTGCTTGAGAAGCCCGCCACTCTACGCGCCAAATCCAGATACTTCGGATTCGACAGCTACATGGAGACGCGAATTCAATGCGCGCTAGCTGCGACCCGATGGTTTCGCGGGTTTCCCGATCAGGCAATGGAAATCGCCCAGGAGACAATTAAGGGACAAATGGACGAAGAGCATCCCGTAACATTTAGCACCGCCTTAGTATTTGCGGGATTCATGTTCGTTAGAATTGGAGACGTCCCTAAGGCGCGGGGTGTGATTGAGCGCCTCATTGCGCATGACGACGAGCATTCGCTCGGTCCCCATCGTGCCGTTGGCATCGGCTTGAAAGGTGCATTAGACATCCATCATGGCAACATCGAACATGGTGTCCAACTCATGCTCAGCGCTCTCGACGCGCTTCAGGCTGATCGCTATGAACTGCACCATCCGGCTTTTCTTGGCAGTCTAGCAGAGGGCTTCGCTAAGATTGGACAGGGGGGCAGTGCGCTCGATGCGGTCGAGAATGCGATAGCCCGAGTCGAGGCTAATGGCCAGAAATTCGTATTGCCGGAACTTCTGCGCATCCACGGCACCATATTGATGTTGCCGCAGCATTCGAACTTATCGCAGGCGGAGAAGCTTTTTGAGAAATCCCTCGAATTGTCCGGCCTCCAACACGCTCTTGCGTGGGAACTTCGAACTGCGAAAAGCTTCGCTGAAATGCGATTGATACAAGGGCATCCTGAAGAGGCTTCGGAACTATTGGCACCGGTGTTTGCCCGATTCACCGAAGGCTTCGAGAGTGCTGACCTTACGACCGCGAGATCATTGCTGGATCGTCTGGCGCGCGGTTAAGAATCCCTCTCACACTTTAATCCAACATGAGTTTAATGAACGAGCTTGAATGAGAGCGTCGCGATATCGAGTTGCAATCTGCTAAGGGGCAGGCTCGTGCGCCGGCCCGACGACATGATACGCAATCGGAGTCTGCTGCCAAAACGCAGGCGTGCGCTGTCAGCAATCGTCATGAACTCGAGAATACGACAGACAGCGCCGACAAAGAGTAATTTGGCTTTCGGAACACCGGTGAAACCTTGATCGTTACGGTCGAATGATCGCTACAAGCGTGATCAGTCCGGCCAATCATTGCTCATCACAAGTTCGACGAAGTCCTTTCGCTTAAAGCCGGGCGAAAAGTGCGAGAGCACGTCGGAAGTGATGGTGCCGAATGCCGTTTCCGGCCGGTCCTTTGATCCGTCTGTAAATGCCTTGAAGGCCTGACGTTTGAAGTCGATCCGTGGATGCGCCGCGACAACCTCCTTAACGATGGCTGGATCAAGTAGGTTGAGGCCTCTCCCATCTATGTCCGTCTCCACGCCGGCCGCCACGAGCGCAATCTCCGGCTCCATAAATTCGGGTATCCCATGCGTGGTATGCAAAGCGATGGACGACCACACCCGGCGTATAGCATCTTCAGGCACAGCACGTGCGGAGAGAAAGTCTCGGGCTGCATTGGCACCGTCGACTTCAAATCGTAAATCCAGGTGTCTGTGCCCCTCTACCAAGCCTAGATCGTGAAACATGGTACCTATGTAAAGCAGCTCATGGTCCACCTTCAGGCCGCGAATTTGCCCATGGAGCGTGCCAAATAAGAACGTTCGTCGTGAATGGTGATAGAGCAGGTCCGATTCAGTATCGCGAATAAGCTCTGTCGCTTCAATCGCGAGCTTCGAGTCCGGAATTTTGATTCCAGCGATGGAGGACACGGCCATGTTTATCTCCTTAGAGTTTAAGTTCGGCCACTTTTCGCGCGTACGCGTTCATCCGCGTCCATTGAGTTGCACATGGTTCACGGCACTTCAGTTGGACATTTACGCGACATTTGACACCCGCACGGATCTACAAGTGCTTCAATTGGTAAACTCCATCGCCTTCGCGACGTGATTTTCCTCATGCAACGCCACTTATCCCGCGTCTAATCGACGGCGTTACGCCCCAGCGATTCGGCGCATCACATTTCAACACAGTCAGCCTCATTTGAGATTGCGATCGAGAAACCCTCGGATTAACGGCACCATCTCTTCAAATCTGTCCTCTAATGCAAAATGCCCGCTATCTATTAGATGAAACTCAGTTTGAGGAAGGTCTCGCTTATAGGGATAAGCGCCCGCCGCAGGAAATATCTTGTCGTTTTTACCCCAGACAAGCAGCGTCGGCGGTTTGTGCTTTCGGAAATACGTCTGCACCTTTGGATAAAGCGGCAGATTTGTCCTGTAATCGTAGAACATGTCCATTTGGACGTCGCTGTTGCCCGGCCGATCGAGGAGCGCCTGATCATAAACCCAATTATCCGGTGCAATTCGGCTCACGTCAGACATTCCATCGGTGTATTGAAATTTGGTCGTCTCCAGCGTCACCAAACTCATTAACGCCTGACGGCTCGCGTCAGAACCGTCCACCCAGTACTTTTTGATCGGATCCCAGAATTCCTGCAATCCCTCTTCGTAGGCATTCCCATTCTGAACGATCAGACCGGAAATGCTTTCGGGGTTTTTAAGCGCCAAGCGCCACCCTACCGGAGCCCCGTAATCCATCACGTACATCGCGTAGCGCTCAACACCGAGCTCGGAGACTAGGCCACCAACGAGTTCAGCAAAACGATCGAAGGTGTAGGAGAAGTTGGTGCGGCTCGGCATGTCACTCTGTCCGTAGCCGGGATAATCCGGCGCAATCACATGATAGCGATCGGCGAGAGCAGGGATAAGATTGCGAAACATGTGCGATGAAGTTGGAAAGCCATGAAGTAGCAGCACCACCTGCCCGTTCTTGGGGCCGGCTTCGCGGTAGAAGATATTGACCCCGTCGATGTTCTTTTTTTGATAATGTACAACGGGATACGCGGGGAGCGCCGCCGGCGATAGGTCCGGCGGTCTTGCTTCTGCAGTTGGCGGCAGCGCAGCAACTGCAACTGCTCCTGAGAGACCGAGCAGCAGCCGACGGCGAATTGAGCCTGACACAGCGAGCTTGGGTTGACTGACTTTCATTTGCATCTCCATGAGTCGCGCTGACGCGTCTGGCTGACGTCTCACCGGACTTCCCAGCTATGCCGCTCGTACCTCAACGCTTTGAAACGAGTGGTCTCGTGCTTTCCGGTTGACATACAAGTATCCTCACCGGAGGGACGTTTCTTTTCAATGATCGAGACTTTGCGGAATTGCACGCCAACATAAGTGGCCATTGATCAGCCATTTCTGACCGCACTCTCAGAACGTTTGAGTTTTGGCCTGCAGACGTTCGTAGTGACGCAGCCACCCTGTATCACCAGATGCCTTGAATTCCTTCGCGTTCCATGTGGCAGCATCTGAGACTGATGCTCTAACTACTCTCAAGGGATCATCGAGGCCCGCCGGATTTGTCTTCGACCATCCCCTCAAAGGACCATCCAGAGCAGCACGGGCACTTTGTCTTAGAATGAAAGGGCTCTTCTGGGTATTGCGACTACTGCAAAGGAGTCGCAGTGCTATCCTGGCCAATCAATAGCCTTCAGTACACGATAGGAACTTCAGATTCACGGGGGCATCGCGTGTCATAGCAATTCTAAGAAATCGACGTGCTATCGGTTACTCTAAGCGTTGTAAGGCAATCGACTAGCATCGAAGAATGACAGCTTGCGTGCGCGAGGGTTCTGGAGTTGCAGAATTCGACCTCATTCGGCCAGAAGCTTCCACAACTGTTTTCTTTTTTCGCTCGAAGCGTCGTTGCTGCATGAGTGATGCATTTTTCGCCCGTTCGTCGGCACGGCGACGTCAAGCACCTTACATGCTAATATCCGGCGGACGGACGCCGACTACCGATCATCTTGTATCTCTCCAAACCCGACCCAGCTTTTGCCGCTGAAGCGTCGCAACCGCGATTGCTGGAATGGCAAATAATCGTCCGGAGCAGTCGACACCGTTATCCCGGGCAATAAAAGCGGCAGCGACACGTCTCGAAGCGACAAGGACTGGCGCATGATGTTTTCGCGACTGAGATCGTCACCGCACGCCCGCAAAACGCTCACCATGAGACCTGCATAGGTATAAGCGGCGGAGTAGTTAGAGTTGTTTAAGTCCGCGCCAGGGAGGTATTTTCTCATAAAGGAGAAAAACTCAATGACACCTGCATCACCACTCCACTGCGGGTCGATGGTATCTTTTTGATTACTGGATGAAATCAATCCGATCGCATTCTCTAAACCTGCAGGCTCCAGAAAGGAGATCGAGGATGCCGGTGCCGGAACGAAGAATGCGTCTGGCTTCCAACTGATGTCCGCGACCCCCCTTATCATCTGCGAGGTGAACTTCCCGAGCGTTGCGCCTAAAAGCACATTCGCACCAGATGCCTTCAATGTCGCTAACTGAGAGCTGATTGTGGGCGCGCTCGTTTCATAGCTGGCTTCCGCGACAATCATAGCCGCGCGTTCATTTCCCAAGGCCCGCTTAAAACCAGACACATAATCCCGACCGAAGTCGTCATTTTGCGACAGGATCGCTATCCGCGCGCGAGGGATATGTTGTAGGACGTGCTTTGCATAGATGGCAGCTTCAGTCTCGTACGCGAGCATTCCTGACATAGTCCATGGAAAATTTCTTGGGTCAGCCCACTTTGTCGCTCCGCTGATGATAAAAAGCTGAGGAATTCGCCTGGCGTTCAGATAGCGATGAACGGCACTGTTGGTCGCCGTGCCCAGCGAGTTAAACATCAGAAGAACCCCGCTCTGCTCTACAAGTTTGCGGGTCTGCTCGACAGTTTTCGAGGGAGAGTAGGCGTCGTCCAAACTGATCAGTTTTATCTTTCGCCCATTGATGCCCCCTTCAGCATTTATTTTTGAAAAGTAGGCTTCGTGGACCTGCCCGATGACGCCATAGCCGGATAGCGGTCCACTATAAGGGAGTGTTTGGCCTATGAGGATTTCGCGGGAGATGCTGTCGGCTAACGCGATGGAACTGCCATAAATCGCTAGACTAATAGCCAATATATATCGAACGGCTACCATCGCCTCTCCCCTCGTTACAATTCGCGATCGACGGTCAACACCATGACCCATATTCCTCAGAGCTGCTCAAACTGGCGTAGCCGGCTCATGACCTCCGCGCCCTTCTTCAGGTCATCGCTTTCGAAGCCCTCCGTGTAGCGCTCATAGATTGGCGCAAGTATCTGCAGGGCTTCTTTGGTGCGATGCTGACTAACTCGCAATTGGGCAGCACTTATTGCCGCTCGCAATCCCCAACCTAACGCAGACTGTCGTTCTGCGATTTCTAGTGCGTGCAGAAAGAGATTCTCTGCTTGGCACAACTCCGATCGACCTGACGCTACGAGGATGGTTCCCTTTAGCCGAAGAAATTCAGAATGAAAAAGCGACTGACCGTTCTTCTCTATTCGAGCTAAGGCCTCCTCAAGCCGAGCCAACGATTCGTCAAATCGGCCTATTTTTGCTAGACCCTCAGCCAACGCTCCCAGGAAGGCTGGAATGTGCAACTCATGCCGGCCGGAACTCAGAGTCTCGATAGCAGTTGAAAGTACGGCAACGCCTGCTTCGGCTTCATCCGTGTCGATCAATAGAGCGCCACTTAAGCCAGTGCCTATCGCTTCAAAGGGCGCCAGAGAATGTTTCTTTGCGTGAGCGATTAGCCGCTTGATCATTTTCTCCGCTTCTATGCAGTTGCCGATCCGCAGTAAGGTGAAGCTTGTCAGAATTAGGCAAATGCAAGACGTCGAAGGGTCTCGCAGAGTACTCCCTTCCACAACGGTATCTCTCACGATTTTCACGGCTTGATCCGGAAAGCCCCGCATCCAAAGCACGGCCCCTAGACCGCAACGCGTGCGCGCGTGTGTATCGTGATCGAAATCGGAGCTCCGGCTGGACGCTGCCCAGCTCTCTCGTTGCACCGGAGCGAAGCGCCAATTTTCTTCGGCATCGATAATGTTTCCCGCGAAGTAGTTGGAAAGGCCGAGCGCCCAGTTTGCAAGTGCGATACTCGAGACATCGCCCAAGCCTTGCGCAACATCTTTACTTCGTTGTGCAAGGGCGAAGGCCTCGCGGCAGTTGCCAATTCTCTGATGGAAAATATGAAGCTTCTCCAGAACGCGGACCTGATTGCGGAGATCTCCGCGTTGCTCGGCGAGTTCCAACCCTCTCAAGAGCGAATTGCGCGCCTCCTCGCTATTGCCCCTAGTAAACATCAGTGACAGGCCGACGGCCGACTGCAGCTCCATCTCGTCAAGGCTTGCGCGATCCGCTGCATCAAACGCAGCGAGTGCGCGCGCTGCCCACCGATGGCATTCCGTCAACAAAGATAGCTCGAGAAAAAGACGTGCGGATGCCGCAGCGAGCGCAATACCCGTCCGCGTATTACCTCGCTCGGAGAAACTCCATTCTAAACCCGCGCGAACATTGTCTATATGCTCTACGTACAACGAGAAACTCTCGACCTCGTTGGATGCCAAGAAAGAAAGATAGATTCGCCGAAAAACATGCTGGTAGTAATCGGCATGGCGGTTCTTGACTTGTTCCAGCTCGCCGCTCTCAACAAGCTTTCCTGCGGCGTAAGTTCTGGTGGTGTCAAGCAATCGATAGCGCGACACCTTGGCGCCGCCGTCCGTCGCAACAAGGGATTTTTGGATTAAACTCGCAACCACTGCAATCACTTGACCATTTTCAAGATCCGCCCCCGTAGTCACGTAGCGGGCAGCGTCGAGCGTGAAAATGCCAGCGAAAACCGAGAGCCTACGAAGAACCCGGCGCTCCTGTTCCGACAGGAGATCGTAGCTCCAATCCAGCGTAGCGCTCAACGTTTGATGCCGCGGGAGCGCAGTGCGTTTGCCTCCCCCGAGCAATGTGAAGCGATCGTGCAACAACGTCACAGTTTGCTTAATGCCATAAGCGTCGACGCGGCTGGCTGCAAGTTCGATCGCGAGAGCGATTCCGTCGAGTCGCCGGCAAATTTCGCCAATTAATGAAGCATCGGCGTCACTTAACTCAAAACGCTGACGACCCGCGGCTGCCCGCTCCACAAATACCCGGACCGCCGGATACTCTAGCGCCTGCGCCGCTGTTAAACGGGAGTTTTCCGGCGGGCTATCTAAAGCCGGAAGCGGGTATACGTGCTCCCCTTCGACTCGCAGAGATTCTCGGCTTGTTGCCAGGATATGCACCTTCGGTGCATTTGCAAAAATCCGTTCGGCTATAGCCGCTACTTCCTTGATCAAGTGCTCGCAACTATCAATGATCAAAAGAATGCGCCTGTCTCGTAGAAAATTTACAAGCCCAAGCGTCGGGTCTGGCAATCGAACTGCCAGACCGACGCTCGATGCTATCGTGTTGGCAACCAAAAGAGGGTCGTTTACAGGACCGAGATCGACGAAAAAAACTCCCGCTGCAAAGTCGTCCAGAAGCGTGTGTCCCGCCGAGACTGCGACGGTTGTCTTTCCTATTCCTCCCGTGCCAACGATCGTAACGAAGCGGTGAGTGGATAGCTTATCCGATACTTGGCGGATCGCGCCGTCGCGCCCCACCATTCTGGCCAAACGGGTTGGCAGTTTTTGAACACCTAGGGATTCCGCATATTTTCCTGCGGCGGCGCTCAACGCATTCGAACGAGACACCGGCGCAACGAAGCAATAGCCCTGCCCCGCAACAGTGGCCACGAACCGAGCACCAGCCTTCCCCTCGCCCAAAGCTCGACGAAGCCCCGCGACCTGCACACGGAGATTTATGTCGTCGATGGTGATGTGTGGCCATACACGGTCGATTAGGTCGCGTTTGCCAACAACTTCACCGGCGCGTTCGACTAGGACAGTGAGGATATCGAAAGCGCGCGCACCGAGCTCAACCGGAACACCTTCTTTCTCCAGTAGTCTTCGCGAAGCCGACAGCCTGAAAGGCCCGAACGTAACTTCTTGATCAGTCATCGTTTTTGCTCAGTCGATCACCGTAAGTCTGCGGTAAGATGATCAGGTACGGTGCGCTCCATCGGCGAACCTCTAGCTCGCCCAATCAAATCTCACTTGTTTGATCAGTGCCTTCTTTTCTGAGCCGGCGTTCGAACGAGACCATCCATAGGATGCCCCAGTAACGTCACCCGCGCTGACTTAAATGTTCGATCGGGCCCCGCTCTTTTGCTTGCCCCATCTTCACGATCGACTCTTGCGACGTCATCAGATCAACGTCGGCACAATCCCAATCGTTCGCGTCAATAATCGACATATTGTATAGGGACTGGACAATAAGAAAAGCGCAGAAAATCGTGCGATTTTAGAAAAGAGAGGCGAACGGCATTGAGCCAATGTCAGCGAAGTTGCATTCTTCCGAACAGCCCGCGTCGCTATTACAAAGCTTTTACGCATGGTGAAAAGACCTCGGCCATCGAAATCGAATGAACGGCCGCGCGATGAAATGGACCAGATTATCGATCAGTTGAAGCCGATTGCGAAAGGCCTCGGTGAGACGTTTGCGCCGTTTTGCGAAGTAGTTTTGCGTGACCTTACGCATCCCCAGATGGCGATCTTAGCGATTCACAACGATTTTTCTGCTCAAGACGTAGGCGAGTCCGCGACGCAGATGACATTAGCTCGATTGGCCGACCCCGAATGTCCGCAAGTCGTTGCAAACTACGCCAGTTCGTTCGTCGATGGCCGTGGAACTAAGAGCACAATCATTCGCATAAAGAACTCGAACGGAGAATACGTCGCGGCGCTTTGCTTGAACGTGAATCTTGTGCATTTTGCGGGTTTACAACGTGTAATTGAGCAATTCGTGAGGATCGAGCAAAACCCCGGCAATCCGCCAGGTCGCCCAACTGGCGCCGCCTCAATCCGAGTGCGAATAGACCAATACGCCGCACAGCTTGCCACTCCACCGATAGCCTTAAAGGCGATAGAAAGGAGACGCTTATTGCTGAAGCTCGAAGAAGCCGGGTGTTTAGAGATACGGAGATCCGTCGAGGTTATTGCGGCTTACTTGCGAGTATCTCGAGCAACGATCTACTGCGACGTAAAACGAATCTACGGCGGTCGGTCGCCATCGGAGTGAAGAACTCCCGGAGAATGATAGTTCCCGCAATCCCAGATCACCTACCTTACTTCGGCTTTAGTCGAACCCGCCCCCCCCGCCAACGGTTGACCGCGTGCTCCTCCTAGAACGCTACTGAGTATGCATCAATCTAACGACGGATTTCCAGCACTGACGTTGTGACTGTGGGCCGGACCACCACTTACTCGAACCAGCGACGAAGTTATAGTCTTCAACATGCACCGAACATACGCCAGAACTTTGAGGACCGTCGATACTCCTGAAATCGAACCGTGAAAACCACGTATCACGTCGACACCAGAGGGTCAGCTCTACGGCTCCGCGATTAGCGTATTCGCGATATCGAGAAAAGGAGGTGGCGGGTAACAGATCCGCCACCTCAGAGTTACACTCACTGGGAGGAACATGAGTGCATATCACGAGAGGTTACAATGTTAGTCGGTTGCCTTCTGTTGCGTTCTAATGACGATCTTCATCGAAGTTTCCCATAACTTATTTCGGATCCGCGACTAACATTGCACGCCGCACGGTCATCAGTTTTCCAGCGCCCGGCTCACGCTAGAACTTCGCAAGGCGCGACGGCTTCATTCACCTCTTACGGATATCGTGCCATCGGGTGAATATTGCCGCTTGGCCCTGGCCGCGGCCCTTCTCGTCTACCAGCTGCCATACGGTGCCATTCTCGATACAAAATCGCCTCCCGCTTTTCGAAATGCGCACGCCGCTATAGTTGGTTATGACACCACTGCGAGATACCGCATGCATTATTCGTTTCCGCTCTTCTCGGTTCGTCTCCTCTGCTGACAGGCGCGATGGGAGTCCGATAAACTCTTCCCACGAATACTCGAAACACGCCTGTGCAACTCGGTTCGCATAAATGAAGACCGGATCTAGCTGATCATCATGCGCAAGAACGGCAAAGGGCGCTTGATTGTAAAGCCACGCCGCATTACGCCCATTCTCGACAAGTGGCCTGCCAACAACCCGTTCAAAGCTGACTTCGAGAAGCCGAAAGAAATCAGGATCCCTCGCTCTTCCTAACTGCGCTTCAACATAAAATGACATTAAATGCTCCTCACGCTTACCGTCGTCCGAACTTCGACCTGCATCAACGAACTTGCACACCGCTACAGATGAGCTCGTCTGCGCCGAATGTCTGCTACATCGAGCATCATCGCGATAGCTCGGTACCAGTTTTCATATCTCGAACACTAGAACAGCTTGACTTCCATCCTCACTGCGATTGAAATTGAAGTAGGCACCAAGCGAACGAGCGAGCGCGTCAACGATGCGAAGCCCGGATCCGGGATTGACCTCACTCTCCATATTTGATCCATCATCAACAACGATACAGCGTGCCGCCCGTCCGATTTTCTGGCATTCAACGCGAATAACTCCGCCGCGGCCATTGAAGGCGTGCCTCGACGAGTTTGTGATGAGTTCCGCGACAATCATGCCCAGTATCCAACAGCGATCTGCCGGCAAGTGGAGTGAGCCTTCCATAAGTATCAGCTCTATATCCTTGCTCTCTAACTTTGATTTACTGATTGCCTCACAGAGCTTCCGAAGATACTGGCCAACGTCGACGTCTCCCTCAGAGGCGGGCATCTGGAGTAAATGGTGAACTCTCGCAAAACTGTGCAAGATTTCTACGACTTCATTCAAAGCGCGTTTTATCCCGTCATTGGACGATCTCGCCGAGGCTAACGATACGACCTGAATCGCAGATGCGAACTCATTGTTGATTCTATGGGTAATTTCGTGGAGCACGACACGATCGATTGGGGTTGGCATCTCTAATACCGTCAATAGATTCACGGTCGTCTCCCCTACTGTTATAGACAGAGTGCAAAGCGCAATCACGAATGGTTGCTACGATACGCATTGACTTGAGCGGCATCTTTCGCCCGCCTGGCACATTTTCGTCTTTGACCGTCGCCGGCCGCATTTCATCCGATCTCTGGGTTACTTCTGTTTAAGATTGCTAGCCGAGATGCGCCACGCGCCCTTTCCGCTAAGCACCTCTACCTCCAATGACCATTCTTGACTGAATGGGCCCAGCCATTATGCGCTTCCGAGCATTCACCTTGGAGAAGATTGCACACGGCGAGCTTGCCGATAGCCTGTGCGTTAGTTTGGAGCACTCGGTCGCAGATTCTCTGAGGCCGGCTCGCTCGCAACGGCGCACACTGCTGCAACCAACATCCTTACCCTCCGGCCTGTTTGTGCAGTGCGGGGCTACTTTATCGCGAGGCATTTTCAAGATTTAACAAATGCTAATTTCGGATAACGAGCGAATGCGCTTTGCCCATTCTAATGTCCTACTTGGTCGCGCTTAGGCACCAGTTCGTTCGGACCAAATCGAAGCCAGGCTTCGGTTGCAAAGGATGGCCATGACTGCTCCTCTCCCTCAGTTCATCGTAAACGTCCCTGAACAGCTGCCGCTATTTCCGCAAACAAGCGCTCGCTGTAAACGGAGCACACGTCGGCTCAGCGAAGAATCCAGCTGGCACTGCCTTCCTTCACCCGCGCTCATGGCGAATAGGGACACAGACATTCTGGCATCCAGGTGGATCTGCAGCGGAGACGGCGCGCGGAAACAACACTCTGCTTTATCTTCAGACAGATATGTCATCAGCATCGCAATGAAGACTTCCCGCGTTGAGCTGACGAGCAATTCAAAGACAATCTTCAACGGCGTTATGCATATCGGATCTGTTTTTGTCACTCGGCCGCTTCAGGCCGTCTCCGCCGTGTTCGAAGAGCCATGCGATTTTGTGCATTTCCACATTTTGAGCGGCTGCTATCAGCGAGTTCGTCGAGATGCGATCGTTCGTTTGCCATCGCCTATACGAGACCTGCCCGATCTTATTATTCGTGACACCTTCGCCGAACTGCTTGGTCGCGCGTTAATTCAGAGCGGTTGCGTTGGTTATGGACCGTATACAAGAAGCATAGGGCAGACTCTTTTGGTTCACCTAACGAGACCTGCGCCAGAACTTTCGGCTATCAACGCTTTGCCAAAATGGCGACTAAAGCGTGTCGAGGAATATGTGGCAGCGAACCTTGAGCGCGGCTCAAGCCTTTCCGAGCTAGCCAAACTTGCTGGTCTCTCTCGCATGCATTTTGCAGCACAATTTCGCGCAGCCACGGGATACCGCCCGCATGATTACATTCTTCAAAAGAGAATTGAGGCAGCAAGAACCTTGCTTTGTACTACCGACACGCCTCTAGCACAGATCGCCCTTAGCGTCGGCTTCCAGGCTCAAGCGCACTTTTCAACCGTGTTCAAACGCCTGACCGGCGACACGCCAGCACGATGGCGGCGATCAGCAGTAACTCAAAAACGAGCTCCAAAACTGGCAGCTTCGAGTTCAATAGGCCAGTCGCGAAGTTAGATCTAGCTATTACGCAACATCGCGAGAGCCTCCCTCATCCTTTCGTCAGATACGTGCCTTTTATGAATCTTGCTTTCATTTTGGAAGAAGCGGCTTCGAGCGCTGTGCGAATGTGTGGTTGTCGGACATAAACGAGAATTTCACTTAGGAGGTTCTCGCCCGTTCTTGAGATCGATGTAGGTGGTGCAAGACATGCGCGGCAGATTTACCATGACGCTGGCGTCTTCGACCGAGATGCAAAATACGTTGGATGAACGCCGACGCGAGCATCTCCTAGCTGTACTTTCAGCCGCGACGTTTGTCATATTTTTTCAAGCCTATATGGTTGCTCCTATTCTACCAACACTCGCCCATGAGTTTGGCGTCAGTGTGGAACACGCGGGTGTTATGATTCCCGCGTACTTAATCCCTTACGGCATCTCGACACTGGCCTACGGAATTTTTGCTGACAGGATCGGCATCCACAAGGTGATGCTGTTATCATTGGTGTTCTTTGCCGCACTCACATTGCTAACGGCGACAGCCGATTCTGTCGAACAGCTAGTCCTATGGCGTCTTCTCACAGGAATCGGGGCAAGCGGCGTTGTGCCGCTCGCCCTCGCGCTTGTGGGCCGGCTTTACCCTTATGAAAAGCGCGGGCGTCCGCTTGGTTGGCTGTTTAGTGCAATGGCTGGAGGTATGGCGTTCGGATCGCCACTTGGGGCGCTGATCTTGCCGTCAATTGGCTGGAAAGGGCTCTTCGTAGCTACGGCTCTCGCCGGGGCGCTACTTGTCCTTGTACTGCTGCCGCTGCGGGTGGTCATGGCATCCGCAGCGCAATCAGCAAAGATCGGGATCAGGCAACTTCTCTCCAGCTATAGATTGCTTCTAGTGACGCCGCGCAGTAGGCGAACCTATGCCTATGTATTCTTGAACTCTACATTCCACGCGGGCGTATTCACCTGGCTCGGCGTCTTTCTGCAGCAACGATATAACCTCGACACCGCCGCTATTGGATTGGCACTTCTCGGATATGGTATTCCGGGATTTCTCTTCGGGTCATTGATCGGATCAGCCGCGGATCGTTGGGGGCGTGCACCGCTGATACCGGTAGGGCTCCTCTTGGGCTCCCTCGCCGCAGCAATTCTGATGCTCGACTTCCCTGTCTGGTTTGCCCCAATCATCGCGATGATCTTATCGTTGGGCTACGACATGACGCAGCCGTTGTTCGGCGGGATCGTCACATCGTTCGCAGGGAAGCGGGCAGCGCAGGCAATGGGCCTCAACGTCTTCATGCTGTTTGTCGGTTTTGGTGTGGGAAGTCTGATCTTTGGAGCTTTGCTCCGGTTCGGCTTCGAGCTCGCATTTGCCATTTTCGCGGCCGTAGAAGCCGTAGCGGCGTTGCTGTCGGTTTCACTTTTCCGTTCAGAGGTTTCGACGAATCCCTCCCTCATACAGATCCAACGCAAGCAGCTTTAGGAGCGAAAAATGTCTTCGAAAAGTGATCTGCTTTCCTCGCGCAACGGGCCGACCTCGAGGAGGCGATTTCTGACGAATGCCGCTGGTCTCGGAGGAGCCCTCGTAACAACTCACGCGCTGCCCGATACCCTTGCCGATGTGCCAACACGCGAGCCTGGGGCGGATTTGAGCGGACACAGCGAACGATCACAGTACGTGAAGATTGCCCGCATTCCCGAAGCCGGTCCCGGGATGCGGAACGTCGATCCGAGCGATGCCATAAACTCAAAGGCCCCATTAGGACAACTGATGGGTACACTAACGCCGTCGGATCTCCACTATGAGCGAAGTCATTCCGGCGTTCCAGACATCGATCCTGCCCGTCACCGCCTACTCTTGCACGGCATGACCCGTGATCAGCTTGTTCTGACCGTCGACGAATTGAAAGCGATGCCTTCGCTGTCCCGCACGGTTTTTATCGAGTGCACTGGAAATGGCTGGGAGAATTGGAAGGCCGCGGATGAGAATCTCACCGTTCAGAATACCCACGGCTTGGTGAGCACGAACGAATGGACCGGTGTCCCGCTTAAGTTTCTAATTGACCTCGTTGGCAAGGACCCTAAGTCAACGTGGATGCTTGCCGAAGGCGGCGACGCCGCTGCGGTCGCGCGAAGCATTCCTTTGACGGACGAAATCATGGAGGAGGCCTTTGTTGCGTACGGGCAAAATGGAGAGCCGTTGAGGCCGGCCCACGGCTTCCCTATTCGACTTGTGATGCCAGGCTTCGAGGGAAATCTGAATATCAAATGGCTTCGGCGCCTAGAATTTGGCGACCAACCCTGGATGACCCGCTGGGAAACTGCGCGATACACCCAGTTGCTGGCAGATGGGAAAGCGCGGCAGTTTCAACTGCGAATGGAGACCAACTCCGTTATCACGTCGCCTTCTGGGATGATGAAGATCACCCCCGGTTATAATCGCATAACCGGATTGGCGTGGAGCGGCCTTGGTAAGATCGGCCGAGTTGAAATCAGTACAGATGGCGCTCAAAGCTGGAGACCGGCGCAGCTGAACGAACCTTTGCTGCCTAGAGCTCAATCTCGTTTCCAAATGGATTGGGTTTGGGACGGCAAGCCCACCAAGATCGTCAGCCGTTCCACGGACGTGAAGGGGAACATACAGCCGGACCGCAAAACTCTTATTGCTGCCATGGGGACGAATGCCTTGTTTCACTACAATGCCCAGCAAACCTGGAGCATCGACGCCGCCGGGAGGGTTCGCAATGTTCTCGCTTAGGGTAATTACGGTGCAAGGGCTGCTCGTTGCGCTCCTCGCAACGCCCGTGACCGCATTCGACTTCGGTCGCCATGCCACGCCGGACGAGATAAGCCTGTGGGATATCGATGTGCGCCCGGATGGCAAAGGCTTGCCAGACGGCACCGGATCGGTCACGCGTGGAAAATTGGTGTACGAGGACAATTGCTCGGCATGCCATGGGGTGAAAGGCAATGACGGCATCAAAGATCGGCTGTTCGGCGGACAAGGATCTCTAGCTTCAAATACGCCGCTAAAAACTGTCGGGAGCTTCTGGCCGTACGCGACGACACTCTTCGATTATATTCATCGCGCCATGCCATATCAGGCGCCAGGCTCCCTTAGCACCGACGATACATACGCGGTCGCCGCCTACATCCTAAGCCTGAACGGTGTACTACCGGCAAACGGGAAGCTCGACAAGCACAGCCTCCCGAACATCAAGATGCCCAATCGCGATGGATTTATACCTGAGCCAGAATTCGCGCCAAGGCCTCATCGATAACTGAGAAGATCAACGGAGTCTTACTCGATGAGCAATTCTCTCAAGACCTACCACCGGCGAACGATCTTGGTCCTGATCTTTGCCATTTGCGTACTCTTACAAGCAGGAACGACGACCATGGCGGCACAAGGAGTGATTACGATCCGCAGCTCTTTCACCGTTTCCGAGACATTAGAGCGACTTGACCACGCAATCGGCGCTATGAATATGAAAGTTATGTCGCGCATCGATCACGGGGCGGCCGCCGCAACTGTCGATATGCATCTACGGCCAACCCACCTAGTTATTTTCGGAAGCCCCAAAGGCGGCACACCCGTTATGCAACTGATCCAAACGATGGGTATCGACCTTCCGCTCAAGGCGCTGGTTTGGCAAGATGAAGACGGAACGACGTGGCTCTCCTACAACGATCCGATGTGGCTCGTCGCGCGGCACGACGGCGGTTCCAACGCGCAGGCCGCGGTCCACACAATGGCCGCGGCTCTCGCGGCGGTCGCCGGACTAGCTACTTCTGAGGCGAGGTAGTAGCGGGCTGCCAGATCTAAGCGACAACACGCTGCCCGTCTTCCAACCCTGACACATTGTCTCGGCCCAGACGGCACACTCACTTTGGAAGTGAATCAGAGGCTGCAATTGTGGAGAAAATCTCCGGCGACAAGTCCGATCCGCCGTTTTTTCCGGGCTTTGCTACTTTGGATATGAACGCTGGCGGCGTTCATTTTTCGGGCGTGATCGGTGGCAGCGGGCCACCACTTCTACTGCTTCACGGATATCCTGAGACACACATCGCGTGGAGAAAGGTCGCACCCTCGCTGGCCAGCAGTCATACGGTAGTTATCCCGGATCTGCCGGGGTACGGTGCAAGCCGGCCTCATAACATGAGGCCCCGTTGGACCAAGCGCCGTGCCGGCGAGGCGCTGAACCAACTCATGCTGTCGCTTGGGCATGAACGCTTCGCACTTGCAGGCCACGACCGTGGCGCCAGGGTCGGCTACCGTCTGGTGCTGGATCAGCCCGGCGTCGTGACGCGCTTCGCCTCGCTGGCCGTCATACCGACCCTGGATGCGATGCAGGCAGTCGACTATCGCTACGCCAGCAAGAGCTATCACTGGTTTCTTCTGGCTCAAGAGGCAGATTTGCCAGAACGAATGCTCGCTGGCGCTGCGGATGCGTTCCTTGATAAAGCATTTGCGCTCATGAATGCCGAAGAAGGCGACATTATCGAGACATCCGCACGAGATGCCTATCGCTCCGCCTTCCGCGATCCGGCGGTGCAGCATGCGATCTGTGAAGATTATCGCGCCGCATTGAATGAGGATCTTGCTCACGATCAGGCGGATCGTGAGATGGATCGGAAGCTTGACTGCCCAGTCCTTGTCTTATGGCCAAGTTCGGCGGGCTCTGCAGGCCGTCCTGATCCAGTTGAAGTCTGGAAACGCTGGGCCGTCGTCGTCACAGGCGGAACGACGTCCGGTGACCATCTCCAGCTCGAGGACCGCCCAGACGAAGTCGCTTCGGCACTCGTTTCATTCTTATCGCACTAAGCAATGCCCAAGCTCTCCGCAGGGGAGATCGCCTCTTGGACAGGGAAGAAACGGTCAAACATATAAAACATGGCAAGAGACTGAAATCAGTTGAAAGATCCCCATCCTAATGTGGTGGAGAGTATTTCGACGATTTACGCAACGAGGGCATTCGATGGAGCGCCAGGATTCGCAAATCTCTCCACAAGGCCTCTGCTTATGCTGCGCTGCATCGGCCACTTTCTCGGCTGATGGTGGCTGGATCAATCCGCGACAGGCTTATGCCAAAGCAAGGAACATCGTCGATCAAATACGCGAGGAAGCTGTCAGGACGCCGATCATCGTTCATCCATTGCGTAGAGATATCAGTGTCCTTGAAGGATCGGGCGGCAACATAGCGGTCCTTATCGGATCTGACGGAACGCTTCTGGTAGATGCCGGCATTACGGCCTCAAAGCCCCGCATTTTGGAAGCGCTCGCTAGCTTAAGCAAAAGCCCCATTTCACACCTCATCAACACCCACTGGCACTTTGACCATGCCGATGGGAATGAGTGGATTCATCACGAGGGCGCGCAGATCTACGCGCATGAAAACACGAGGAAGCACCTACTTGCGATGCAGCGCGTCGAAGACTGGGATTTCAACTTTACTCCACTTGCTCCTGGCGCCATTCCGTCCGTGACGCTGACGAGCGAGTTCACGTTGTCGACTAATTGCTCGACTCTAGCTCTTAAACCTTATGCGCGCGCTCATACTGACAGCGACATCTCGGTCTGCTTCTCCGAGGCCGATGTTCTGCATGTCGCAGATACGTTCTGGAACGGAGTTTATCCGTTCATTGATTACTCTACAGGGGGCAGCATCGACGGAATGATCATGGCGGCCGAGGAAAACCTTGCAGTAACTACCAATTCGACAATCGTCATTCCTGGGCACGGCTACCCGGTCAGCAACCGCTCTGAATTGCAAAGTTATCGCGACATGCTCGTGACTGTCCGCGACCGCATCTCTAAACTCAAGAGACAGTCGCTATCTTTAGACGAGGTGGTTCAAGCCAGGCCGACGGAAACATTCGACCCGGCGTGGGGAGGCTTCGTGATCTCGCCGACGCTGTTTACAAGACTCGTTTATGAAGGTGTGTAGCCGCATGGGCGCAGCAGATAAACGGGCCGCAGCTTCGGAGAAGCAGCGTATCGGTATCGGATCGTGGGCAGTACTTACGACCTTAATGGTCCTCCTGGCAGTCACTGTATTCGTTGCCTACCTCGGCTGGACGCTTGGAAAAGATGCCGAAGTTCCGACATCGGCTTACGTGGCAATGGCCTTTGGCGTGATTGTCTCACTAGCCGTTGGCTTTGGTCTGATGGCACTACTGTTTTTCAGCAATCGAAAAGGTTACGACGAGCCCCCCATTCTCCTTGTCCGTAAGGACAGCGACGACGATTAGGATCGGAGTTCATTTCGACGTTACGACAATCGGAGCAACGCACGAGACTGAGATGCGCCTCCGAGAGCAGACCAGCAACGGGCGCCCTCCACAACGCCGCAGTTAGTTAGCACCATCTGGAAAGGCCAAGCCGAGCGATGATCAAGAATTTTCGCGAGCATGCGGCGAACGAGCGAACATTCCTCGCTTGGGTGCGAACAGCCATTGCCGTTATGGCTTTTGGTTTTCTGCTCGCACGTTATGAATTTCTCTTCATCCAAGAGAATCCTACGCCATTAGCGCAAATTGGGTCGCATGACGGCTATATTATAGGAGACCTCGCCGGGATCGCATCGATCGCGATGGGAACGATTATTTTTGTGCTGGCCATTATCCGATTTGTTCGTACCTCGAGAGATATTGATGTCGACACCGATAGATCGACCGTTAGCGTGAGGACCGACATCGTTCTAGCATGCCTTCTGACATTGATTGGGCTGATGTCCATCTACTATGTGTCGCGCGCCCTGACCATAAACTAGACACTTGGCGACTCATGTGCTTGTTCGGTTTCTGCGCGATCAATGTTGTAATTCGCCGGTCGCGCTCGACCAATTCGGGCAGCGACGCTGCCTATCTCGCATCTCAATGTGCGATTTTGCGAGCATAGGTGACGGCTCTGCTTACCGAGCGCG
Organism: Tardiphaga sp. 20_F10_N6_6; assembly: GCF_052076045.1. Lineage (NCBI taxonomy): Bacteria > Pseudomonadati > Pseudomonadota > Alphaproteobacteria > Hyphomicrobiales > Nitrobacteraceae > Tardiphaga > Tardiphaga sp. 20_F10_N6_6. The sequence goes on along the minus strand of NZ_CP197239.1, from coordinate 4,655,129 downwards.
TGGGACGGCGCGCCGGGCGGCTCTTCCTTTGCACTGGGACTTGTAGTCGATCCTTCGTCAAATCGTTCCAAATTGCCCACGCGTCTAGGTCGCGCACCTACACCCCCTCCTCACGCGATCCGTTTGTCTAGCGGGCGGTTTTTTCTCAAGCATCACGAGAAGGTCAACGCCACCTCGGCCTTCCCGCCATGTCAAAGCGTCGAGTGGCGCCTTTGATTACGGCTAAACAGGCCATCGCCTTCTTAGCACGACGATCTACGTTGCTAGCGATTTCAACAGTCTAACTTCGTGCGAACGGAAATTCCGCAACGAACTTTAATAGATTTCCGCGCGAATATGTGGCGCGTTGCGTGCTGAGAATGGCCACTCGCAATTGCTGCTCGCGGCCTGCAAGCAAGGAGTAGAGCATGAATTCAGATAGCTGCGCTGCTTTGATTACCGGAGCATCATCGGGCATCGGCGCGATCTACGCCGATAAGCTGGCTAGGCGAGGCTATAATCTTGTCTTGGTCGCACGGCGCGGGGATTTTCTAGAGAAACAAGCAACGAGATTATCAAGTGAAACCGGACGATTAGTTCACGTCCTCCAAGCCGATCTGAGCGATTCATACGACCTTGGAAAAGTGGAACAATGGCTGCGATCAGATCGAAATGTTCGCTTGCTCGTCAATAATGCTGGGATTGGCGCAACAGGACCTCTCCTGTCGTCAAACGTTGAGAAAACCGCCGAAATGATATCACTCAACGTGAATGCCCTGACACGTCTCACATACGCGATTGCGCCGAGGCTTGTCGAACAGGGAGGGGGAACAATTATCAACATATCATCCATAGTTGCACTCAACCCCGAGCGTTTGAACGGCGTATACGGGGGCACTAAGGCATTCGTACTCGCTTTCAGCCAGTCGTTGCATCATGAGCTTTCGGATAAAGGCGTGAGGGTCCAGGCCGTGCTTCCGGGCGCGACCGCTACGAGATTCTGGGAACTGGCAGGCACCCCCGTTGAACACCTTCCCGCGGAGATCGTCATGACGGCCGAGGATACGGTTGATGCGGCGTTGGCCGGATTTGACCAAGGTGAACTCGTGACTATTCCGTCTCTTTCAAATCTCGCCGACTGGACTGCGTACGAGGCAGCCCGACAAAATTTGTTTGGAGGCCTATCCAGCAACAAGGTCGCGCCTCGCTACGCTCGAGGGGCCTTGGGATCGCCAGCCCATGAACCATTGTGAGAGATGACATGAACAGTCTGTTGGCAGACGTGATTTCAGCTCACGGAGGGTGGGATAGGTGGTCGGCGCTTCGGCGCGTTCAGGCTACGATTGTTACACGCGGGTCACTTTGGAAAATGAAACGTATTAGTCAAGACGAAACGCCGCGAGTGATGACGGTTGAGCTTCACAATCAGCGGGCATCGCTCTCACCTTTTGGTGCCTCGGGAGTTCGAACGGCATATACGCCCGATCGGATTGCCATTGAGAATGTAGACGGCAGCACCATTTCCGAAAGAGAGAATCCAAGAGATTCTTTCAGAGGTCAAACGATCCATTCGCCCTGGGATGTTCTTCAGCGAGCTTACTTCAACGGATACGCTCTTTGGAATTATCTCACCATGCCTTTCCTGCTGGCGATGGACGGGGTCGAGGTGAATGAAATGTCAGCTTTGCATGTAGATGGTGAAGTCTGGCGGCGACTTAACGTTCGATTTCCCGGCGCGCTCGCAACCCATTGCGAGTCTCAGGTCTTTTATATTGGAGATGATCTCTTGGTGCGGCGGCACGACTACAAGGTAGACGTGGCTGGAGGGCTTCCGGCAGCGCATTATGTCAGCGACTATGCCGAGGCGAACGGCATACGCTTTCCAGCTAAAAGGCGTGCATTCTCAAGAGTGGATGGCGTTCCAACCAAAAATCTTCTGGTTGGCATCGACCTCACAGATGTTTGCTTTTCGTGAGAAGCCAGCATCCCCGCATGAACTTATCGAGGCAAACTATTATGAGATTGATTTTCGGATCGCTCATCCTGCTGTTTTCATTTGCGGCGCCGCGGTTGGCCTTAACGCAGGACGTCGCAGCGGGATCATCATCTTTTAAGAAATGCCTTGCGTGTCACGCGATCGGTGAGAACGCAAAAAACAAAGTTGGACCTGAGCTTAATGGACTGAACGGTCGAAAATCCGGCAGTGTCGATGGCTACTCTTATTCCGACGCAAACAAGAACTCCGGCATCATTTGGGACGAGGCAAACTTCAAGGACTTCATCAAGGATCCAAGGGTGAAGATACCGGGTACAAAGATGACGTTTCCAGGCATCAAGAAAGAAAGCGAGATCAACGACCTCTGGGCGTTCCTGTCACAGTTTGATGTGACGGGAAAGATATTGAAATAATATCAAATCTAGTCGTTCGCTGATTCAGCTCGACGAATACATAAAGACATCCATCGGACCGCTGGTGACTTTGGGAGAAGATGAGTGCGAGCAAAATTGCTGTTGGCGGTATTGCTGATTGTCTGCCTGACCGAGGCCGTATGGATTCTGAGTGTTCTGATGAAGGATTTGTACTCTAATCCATGACTTTCGGCGGTGCATGGTCAGATTGGCGCGACGCAAGAAGACGAATCCCGCCATCGTCGACAATCGTGAATTGAGTGTGATGTCTATATTCGGGCGCTGGATTATGCCAGCGTATCATTCGACACGAGAATGTCTGAAGCACGTCACGCCGGATGGCGCGTAATGAATATTGCCGGCGGACATATGACGGAGCTCGATGAGCCAGCGCAGATCACTGAACCGCCGGCACAATTAGCTTAACTCCAATACGTCTTCAAGCCGCACGAGCAGCTGTTTGCGTACGTCACGCTTACCCACCTCCGGTGGGGACACACAGGCCACTACTGTACTAAGCAAAGTCCGTGGCTACACGCCTGTTCCGCAGGCGACGCCCGAAAGGCGATTTTTCACTTAAGTCACTTCGTGGTGTCGCCGCAGAATGAATGCCGTTCGAAGAGATGAGCGACAGCAGCGGCGCGGATCGGCCGCGAGTAGTGTCAGATAAGCGCAGCCCGGCAAAGACGAGCCTTGGCAACCGCTGGTTCTAGGCGCGCGCACCTGATGAGGCGGCCGTTCTGGGCCCGAAACAGCGTACTGATCCTCAGCGGGATCGACGGGATGGTGAACATCAGCTGCGAGCGTGCGGTTTTTCGCTGACCGAATGTTATGGAACATACAATGCAAGTTGAGATGGACGCGACGCGCATCTGTTAGACGTTCGTTCGGGACCGACATTCTCATTCCTCTCGCTTTGCTCCGCACACAAAGCATCGAGGAAATTGGATCACAGGCGCCCGAACGGCAGTCGCCATGCCTTCTCGAGTTCGGCAATGATCGGAGCGGTCACGCTTTCATAAACACATCGGCTGTTATTATTCGTCTTTCTCATGACTTGGGCTGCGCGTGCAACCTACTAACCATGCGGCAATGAGCGAGGATCGACGGTCAGGACCGTAAAGCAGCGTGAGGAGCGGGCCGGAACGTAGCGACGACGCGGCCGTTGCGTTTCCGCGCATTCATGGGCTTGGTCTTGACGGCCGACGGGCGACAGCGCTCCTGAAAAGGATTTTCTTCCACTCGATCAGCGCTTAACCTAAGGTCGTAGTATCGACGCAGTCGTAACCTTCTGGCCGCAGTGCTCGCACATGAAATTTGATCCGCGCATTTATTTCATGATCGTCGTTCCTGACGGTGATCCTCACGAAGCGACACCACTGCAGGGTTTTGCCCTGAGCCTTTGCAATATGAGCTGGGCGATCAGAGCGGCAGCCGTATTGCCGACCGATATTTTCGAATGGAGCGATGATGGACGCGAAATCATGCTCGCACGGCGTATGTCGGGCACTTCGCCGATCAACTGGTACGGTCAGTCACCGCGCGCCATAAGATCTATGCCACACCCTGTGTGGGCACCATTTACTGTGATCGTCTTGCCGCCGTCTGAAAAAATTGACGATTACGAGGAGTGGCTCAAGTCGTGCCCAATTCGGCCAGTAATGGTTGCTAAGAGCGGCGGTGATTTAGACGAAATCGGTTTAGCGGCACTTCGGGAAAAGTTTTTGGCGCAGTGCGACGCGTTGCAGGCGCATTTAGAGCCTGGCGCAATTGAAGAAGCCAAAGCCGCGATAAGGTCATGGAAGCCTCTGCCGGACAAGCGGCTAGAGTATCAGGTCGGAGGACACAATTCGATACTTCCGAATCTCGTGGCTTTGACAGTGGCTGGCTACGAAGACATGGTCGCCGGACGTTTTGATAAAATCGGCGACGAAATCGATCCGTATGTCGAGCAGATTGTCAAAACAACGAACTCGGTGTTTGCCGAACGCCGCGCGGTCGGTAAGCGAGACGTTCAGCGGATCTATCGTCGTCCGCCGGACCTGAATCTATTTGCGCCTGCAATCTATCCAAAATTTTTCGATATCCCCGCGCCACCGTTCCTAACCGCAGAGGAAAAACGCAAATATCTAAATACGCGGCAACTCTTGAAGAATCAGACCGGTTATGGATTTACCGTCCGCACCGACGCGCAAAAAGACGCACTGGTAGGCCACATATTGAGAGACGACGACGGCAAGATAGAAGCCTCGCCCAATACAATCATGGCACTGCGAGGTGCGGAATGGATGCTCAACACAGATTTAATGGCAGCGCTGTGCTCGTCTGATCTTTCGGCCTGCGTGAGGCTTCCGAATGAAATCAATCGGACCTTAGGTACAGTAAGGAGTTTTGCTGAACACTACAGAAGTGGGCAGGCGACAAGCCGTAAACGTCTGCTTGCATTTCGTGCCGTTCAGGACCGCATATCCGCTTCGGTGCCACGAGAGTTTCACGAATTGATCCGGCAGAGCGAAAGTGGAATTCGTGTCGTTTCAGATGCGCATCTTGAGTGGATCGATCTTGATGGGCTGCCGCTATTCCTGAGGAAAGACTGCACCCGTATTCCGGTTACACCCGGCAATCTTTTTGTCGATCAGCTAGCCGCGCGCCCGATTGTCCACCTGACGTCAGAAAGTTTTAAAGAGATTCTCGTCATTTCGGCGCTAAGCCCAGATGATCCTATCCGGCGTCTTTTCAGGCTCGCGTTTGAAACCTTTGAGCCGCGGTGGCGCGGGAAGCTGTCGGTAAAGTTCGTTGATGTCGCGTCGGAGAGCGAGCTTGTCGACGCTTTCAACGCGTATAGCGGTCCCATGGTGATCTTCGATGGCCACGGAAGCCATTCGCAAGACGAACCCGCGATGCTTCATCTCGGAGATACAAACCTAGATGTATGGAGGCTTCGTGGAAAGATCGAGAATATGCCGCCGATCGTCGTGCTCAGCGCATGCGACACACATGCTGCTGACCGCAATCACGCGACAACGGCGAACGGCTTCATCCAGCTTGGGGCTAGAACCGTCCTATCGTCGGTCTTTCCGCTACTCGCCCAGGATGCGGCGTTGTTTACAGCAAGACTGGTATATCGCGTCGCAGAATATATTCCCGCTGCGTTAAAAAGCTACGATCAGGCGATCACCTGGACGGAAATCATTTCAGGAATGCTGCGGATGCAGCTTCTGACGGACTTTTTGCGTTTATTGGAGAGCAAAGGGCTGATCGACGACGCTGCTTATCGAGAAATTCACTTGGAAGGGAACATGGCTATCAACGGGCGCGTCGATGATCCGTTCGCCCATTTGATCGACAATCTTGAAGGTCGAGGTCTGGCCCGAAGCGATATGAACAGGTACCTGGAGCTGGCAGTAGCGAATTCGAGTGTCATTAGCTATCTGCAAATAGGCCGCCCCGAGACGATCATCATCGATAGCGCTGATCGCTTTGGCAACCAGCTCAAAGAAATGCAAGACGCAAGCGAACTGGAAGCGTAGAGCGGGACATTTCCATAAAAACACACCAAGCGGTAGCGTCAGGTTCGTGCCTTTGGCCGATGGAATGTGCCCGGCGACCGGCCTATAAGTATCAAAAGAGCCAATCAGGGGAATCGTCTGTGTCAGTGGGCAGTGTTTCAATGGTCAAGCGCGGATCGGAGTGGCATCGCTGGGAGCCGCACATTCACGCTCCGGGCACGATCCTCAACGACGGATACACCGGGGCTGGAGCTTGGGATGCCTTTTTATCCGCGTTAGAGTCAGCACAGCCGCCGATCAGGGCGATAGGGCTGACCGACTATTGCTCAATCGAGACGTACAAATTGCTTCGTGCCGCGAAAGACAGGGATGGCCGCCTGAAAGACTGTGAGGTCGTTTTTCCAAATGTCGAGTTGCGGCTCGACGTTGGCACCAAAAAGGGAAATCAGGTCAATATTCACCTGCTCGTGAATCCGGACGCCGAAAATCACATCGAAGAACTGGAACGGTTTCTCGGTCGTCTCAAATTCAGTGCGCACGAAGACGAGTTTGCGTGTACCCGCGCTGATCTGATCCGGCTGGGGCGAAAGCACGACCCGAAGGTCAAGCTTGATGCCGAGGCACTGGCAGTAGGCGTCAATCAGTTCAAGATTTCGCAGAAAGAACTGTTGGAGCAACACGAAGCCATAGGCTGGGCAAAAGAAAATATCTTGATTGCCGTCGCTGGTGGTGCTGACGGAACGTCTGGCGTGCAAGAAGCGGCCGACGCGATTGTGCGAGAAGAGATCGAAAAGGGCGCTCACGCTATATTTGCGAGTAGCCCCAAGCAGAGGGAATTCTGGCTCGGGCGCGGGAAGCAGTCGGGCGAGGCGATCCGGCAGAGGTATGGATCGTTGAAGCCATGCCTGTGGGGATGTGACGCTCACGAACTTTCAAAAGTCGCCAAGCCAGACAATGACAGGTTCTGCTGGATCAAGGGACTGCCACGCTTCGATACTCTGAAGCAGGCTTGCATAGATCCCGCCCGTGCATTTGTCGGTGATGCCGCTCCTTCATGGGCAGCCCCGTCCCAGGTGATCTCTGATGTGATTATAACGGAAGGTGAATGGGCGTTGACGCCTCACATCCAGCTAAACCCTGGGTTTGTCGCAATCATTGGCGCGAGAGGCTCAGGTAAAACTGCTCTAGCGGACATGATCGCTGCCGGATGCGACGCATATGACGAGTCCGAGGAGCGACCGTCGTTTCTCGAACGTGCGAGGGAGCATTTAGGCGAGACCTCGGTTGAGCTTAGGTGGCTCGATGGCAGGCAAACGGAGCCCCGCGTTCTTGCCGACCCGATTGATCAATCGTCGGATGTATTTCCGCGCGCCAGGTATCTGTCACAGCAGTTTGTCGAGAAAATCTGCGGAATTGACGGCATGCCCGAATTAGTGCGGGAGATTGAGCGCGTCATCTTTGAGGCACATTCTGAGATCGAGCGTGATGGAGCCTACGATTTCGAAGAGTTGCGAGAGCTTAAATCTAGCATTTTCCGTGAGGCTAGATCGGACGAAGAGGATGCGCTTCAGGACGTGTCGGATCAAATCGGCATTGAATTGGAGAAAAACCGGCAGCTCGCCAGCCTGAAACGCCAGGCGGCAGATAAGAAGAAGCTGCTGGCCCAATATAATGCAGACAAGAAATCCTTAATGCCGAAAGCGCCAAGCAAGCACGCTGATCGCTTGCAGGTGATAGAGGCTGCTGCAATCAAAGCTCAGCAAAACTTACGGGTCTGGGTCAATCGTCAGCAGGCTCTTACGGGCATTAACAATGAGGTCGGCAACTTTCGAACGAATGAGGCGCCGAGTTCTCTGCGGAGCATGAAGAGCCGCAATCAAAACCTGGGTTTCGATGATGACAGCTGGAAGCCATTCCTCCTTGAATTTTCCGGCGATGTGGATGCCGTCATTCAAGCGAAGCTGAAGGAAGCGGAAAGAATCGCCAACGGTTGGAGAGGAGTGAAACCAAGAGAACCGGCAGATAGCGACGCCTCCTTTATTTTGGCAGATGCTGATCTTGCCCGGCAGCCATTGGCGCTCCTGGAAGCGGAGAAGCAACGGCTTCAAAGGCTGGTGGCCGCAGATACGGAGACGTTGAAGCGTCTGGCGGCTATAACGAAGAAGATAAGCGAAGAAACTATTATTCTTGAAAGTCTGAACGAGCGGATAAGCGATTCAGAAGGAGCCAAGGCTCGCGCGAAAACTTTGGTGGCCGAGCGCGAAGCTGGTTATGGGCGCGTGTTCGATGCCATTTTGGCGGAAGAGGTGATTCTCAACGAACTCTATTCCCCACTGATGTCCCGGTTGACCGGTGCTGCCGGCAGCCTCGCCAAATTATCGTTCTCGGTAACCCGGGTGGCCGACCATGAGAAATGGGCCAACCGTGGTGAAGACGAGCTGTTTGATTTGCGCGGTGGTCCGTTCAAAGGCATCGGATCACTTGCTAAAATTTCGGGCGCTGTGCTCAGGCCTGTTTGGGAAACCGGAAGCGCCGAAGACGTGGCTACTGCGATGCAAGGGTTTCGTGATGAGTACGAGGAAACTCTGCTGGCGAATGCGCCCATGTCCAAAGCGGCAGATCCTGAACACTATCGAGCCTGGACGCGCCGGTTTGCGCAATGGCTCTATGGTACTGACCACATCACAATCCGCTACGGCATACTTTATGATGGCGTCGATATCAGAAAGCTATCGCCTGGAACGAGAGGCATTGTCGTTTTGCTGCTGTACCTGGCGCTCGATCAGAACGAGGTTTGCCCACTGATCATTGACCAGCCCGAGGAAAACCTCGATCCGAAATCAATTTTCGACGAATTGGTTCCGCTGTTTGAAGATGCCAAACTGCGACGGCAAGTGATTATGGTCACTCACAATGCCAATCTTGTGATCAACGCGAATGCTGACCAAATTATTATCGCCAGAAGCGGGAGCCATACGGCGGATGGGCTTCCCCCCATCTCCTATAATGGTGGGGGATTGGAAGAGGCAGATGTGCGGGAACGCGTAAGCGAAATTCTTGAAGGCGGGAAAGAAGCCTTCAAGGAAAGAGCGAGAAGGTTGAGAATTTCATTCTCGCGATGATCTTAGACCTCGATCTCGATCGGGACGCCGATCTTGGTGGCGACGGGAGTATAAATATCCGTCTCCACGTTCGGCGTCTCGATGGTGACAACGAGCGAGTATCTGGCTGACTTTTTCCAGCCATCGAGCTGAGGCCGTTTGTTCCACCAACCCATGGTCGGGTAAATCGCGATGTGCCCACGGGAGGCCAGATCGACCGCGCGGCCTCGCCATGTATCGCAATGCAGCGACCCGATAGAAGTGAATGAACGGTTGGCATAGCCAAACCGCCAGCCCGGATCACCGAGACCAGCAGCTTCATAATCTTCTTCGCGCGCCGCCCGGTTGATCCGCTGTGCGAACGCGGGCACGGCTTCGAGCGGCTTTCGAACGGCAAATCGTAAGCCGTGAGACTGATAGCCATATTTAGGCGTCCAGCCGCGGGCTCCCGGGCTCGGTTCAACGAAGTAAGACAGCGTCACGCGCATGACGACTTCGGTGTTCTCGAGGGCTGCTAGTTCTTCTGTGGGCCAGGGCAGTGCGTGTAACCGCATCTCTCGCGTTTTCACGCGCTTTTGCTGGTCTTCCTCGTCTTTGAAGAACGGCTGAAGGCTGCTTTGAACAATCAGCGTCAGGGAATTATCGAGGCTGGATAGAAGTTTCCGCATGTTTGGAACGCCGTGTCCGTAACAGCGGACCAGATTCCTCAAATCGATTTGGCCATTCTCGGTTGAGGACGCCAGCATTTCAGGCGTCCAGTCCGCTGAGTGCACCATCAGAGCGCGAACCGTCTCAGGCGTTAGATCGGGATATTTTGCCCAGACCATAGCGGCGAAGCGTGAAGCGAGCGCCGTGGCCGCACTTGTATCTCCGAAGCTTGTAAGAGAACGCCCGATAGAACGGTTTTTGCTGGCACTGATGAGCTGCAAGCTAGGGTCGATGTAATCGGGGTCTTGGAATTCCGGATTGCGACCCATATTCCCGGCTTCCATCACCAGGTCTGGCTTAATGGGCCATTTCCCCCAGGTCATTGACGTGCAGCTGGACGGTGAGAGATCGCCGCTAGCGGCGAGGGGCGTCCAGCCGGGATACTTAGTCGCGTCAATCTGGGCCTTTGTGGTGTAGCCTCCCACGGTCAAGGCGTTCCAGGATTGCGCTGGATCGTGGATGCCGTCAGTCATGTTTGAAGTCGGATACAGATGGCGGTTTTCCGCATCGGTGTTACCGCCTGACAGGATGATGAGACGCCCGCTGGCATCGTCATCGCCGCGTGCAAGAGAGTCCACGGCTGCGGACCATGACGATGGCTTGCCCCGATCCCGGCTATCGGTGGCGGTCACTGCCATGCAGAACACGCGCTGACGCTCGGGTATGACCTCGACGCGATAAGCGCTCTCTTGTGTTACCGCGCCATACAGCTCGGGGTCGTGCGGATCAGCCTGTTGGACGATTTTAACAGACTCAAGCCGGTGCGTCGTCGAAACAGGACCCTCACCCGTAAAGGCGTCGGTGAGATCGCCGAATGCGGCGAGGGCAGCCATTGGGGTGCCGTGATCTTGCCAGTCGTTCTTGCCCCAGGCTGGCTTGTAGCTGTGCATGTCCGCTTCAGCGGCAACTGTGGTCAGAAGCGGATGGCCATGATCGACACCGGAATCGAGAATGCAGACATACGGAGCGTTCGCGGCTGCGGGCGTAAGACGGGCGACGAAGGCCTGTAGGTCAAGACGCATTGCACATTCCACGCACCGTCTGATCGAGCCGGACAGCGCGCTGTCGGCGAGCGAGATGCATGCTGCTGCACGTGGGCTATTTCCGGCCGATCAGCTTCGGCAAGCTCGCTCGGTTGTTCGGCGAGAGATCGGCCGCGATGTGATCGGCATCTGCGCCGAGACTTGATCGGCTCCGGTCGGCGGGCGTCCGGCCCGGCGCACCCTGCACCTACGTCACCACAATGGCATTCCTGACGCTCGGGTTTGACCCCTGCACGCCTGCCGGACATAACAGCCGACCTAGAACCTGCTCAGCAAGGACAATCTATACGCGGGATGTTTTACTGATGGTTGGCAGGCATAGAGGATCCATAATTGTGAGAGTCCGCAACGCGCGGCCAAACCGTCCCCGAAGCGCAAGTTTGCTCGACTGAGTGGATGATCTCACCCAGTCCAGCAACCTCGGCTTTACTGGCAATTATACATAATGCCATCGCCGCCCTTGATCGCAGTGCCCGGCGTACAGCCGATACCATTGCGCGCAGCGTAGTCGCTCCAGCTCGCATAGCTGAATCCGGGGCCGCTCCATGGCCCATCATAATGGTAGGCCCTCACGGCGTACCAAGGCAGCCCGGCCGCAGTGTAGTAGTGGCTTCCGAGATAACCTCTCCTGATGTAGACGCGGGTCTGTGCCTCCGCCTGACTAACTGTCAGTGATAAGCCACTTTGCTCAGTCCAGCCCGGCGACAGCAGCGTCGCAGAAGCCAGGCTTGCAGCAGCAATAACCATTGTTCGCAGAGTCGTTCTCATGCCTTCTTCCTCCGTTGTGCTCGTCCCCTCTTCAATCCTTAATTTTGCAGCGGAGATTACGTTGATCTAGATCAAGCAATTTTCCCGGGCGAGGATTGTGCTTCATCATGGGGCGGGCAGCGGTGATGGAGAAACCCATGAAGCAGGCAAATCTGATTAAGGCTTCGGTTGCGATCGCGACCTTTGTGTGTGCCGCCTTGTTCTCATTCAGCTGGTCTGAGCAACGCGGCGTATCGCTCTTAGTCGATAAGGCGGAGGCAAGGGTTGGTCGGCCACTGACGCCCGTAAGCGTCGCTGGAGTTGCGCGCCGACAAAACCGGCGGGCTGCATACGGGTATGGCGGAGGTGTTGTGCGCGCGGGAGTCGGTGTTGCCGCCGTTGGCACAGCAGCAGCCGTTGCCGCCAATCAGCCTTGGGGAGGGGGCAGCGGTCCTTCCGTAGGTACCGGATACTACGGTGGTCCTCTCTCTGCCCGGGCGGCTTACCAGGAAGGCCCTGCTAGCGGTCCTTATTGTACTCCTGGCGCGCTTTATGTTGCGTCGGATGGCTTAGTGCAGGTGTGTCGGTAAGCTCGATTGAAGAAACGGCGGCTCTCCAGCCGCCGTTTTATCCCCGCTAAGTCGCAGCGCCGTTCTCATCTGACTGTCCAGTCCCATGACTTGCTTCAAGCCAAGTAAAAAATCTTACACTTGGCCCAGCGGAAATCGAAGTCGCCGGGGTCCGTTTCCCTACGCATCCGCGATTCCACCATTTGCAATGGTGCGCGCAGGTCTGTCGCAAGTAAACGCTATGTAACTCATTGTCGCAAATTCACTGCTGTGAAGGGCCGGACAGTGGCCGGTCCTTCACGCGTTGATGCGTCGACTAGTCAGTACTTGGCAACCACACTACCCGGGCCGCCGAAGCGATAATTTATGCGTAGCGTGACTAGATCGACGTCTTGTCCAATCCGGTTAGCTGCACCGGCTAGAATGGGATTGGGCACCGAGAACGAGTTATTTGCATCCCCCATGAAGAGACGATCGTATTCGATACCGAAGGACCAGTTTGGCGCGAAGCCATATTCCCATCCGATACCAACGACGCCGCCCCATCGAGTTGCGCTAGCCGACGCCACGTTGATGCCGCTCGCCGTATTCCATACGTCCAGGCGGCTTCTTGCGGTCGCAGCGCCGCCTTTCAGGTAAAATAGGGAGGCATTCCAAGCATAACCAATCTGGCCCGTGATGAGGCCAAGCGCATCCACTTTGACGCCCGTCGAATAGACAGGGTTGAGTGTACTAACGCTGGATCCCGTGAGATCCGCCCAATCGCCTTGACCTTCGAGGCCGAAGACAAATTGTCCAGACTGCCAACGATAACCGACCTGACCACCAAAAACCCCTCCCGAGCGGTCGGCACAGCCGTCTGCGATCGTTGCACCAGCCAATGGGACAATACCCCAGCAGTTGCGACTAGATCCCCAGCCGCCATTTATGCCGATATAGAAACCTGTCCAGTCATAAACGGCGGCCGCGACAACAGGTGGTGCTTTGTATGCTCGAACAGGAAGATCAGCAGCAATAGCCGGTACTGACATCCCAACTAGTCCAATAGTAGCTAGCAAGTGCCTTTTCATGATCTGCATCCTCACTTCTTGAGAAGAATGGGTCACTATTTGAGCAACATAGGCGTCGCGGATTGGATGACGCGTGCCAGAATGGCAACACTCAAGAGAATTTACTACTGCCGGATGATTTTGCACTGCGGCTCATCCTGCCGTTAAGCTGGGGTTCTGACTACCAACCAGACGCAGTCCGCAGGACTGGACTGCCTATCGGGTCGCAGGACTGAAGGCCCCAATAGCACGGGGCATTCGACCGGGGTTCTAGGTCGGCGTGTCGTTCTCTGACTGATCGATCGCGTGGCTCGCTTCAAACCATATAGAAATCTTGTCCGACGGAATTGCCGCTCGCGGACGATAAGGATTGATAGTGCCTGCGGTCACGATCAGCCCTGCGTCAAACTTCTGTCGCGCAAACGCCTTCGCTTCCGCCTCGGTTTTGAAGATCTTGCTTAGTCGGGGATTTCGCCGGCGTACCAATGTGCCGCTCTTTGGCACTTCAAATGTGACATACCAAATGTAAGTCATTTTTGGTCCACACGGCGCAGCAAAGCTCTGGTTGACCACCGCATTTTCTCGCGAAAAGGGCGTCCGGTTGCGCCGACCTGACCTCAAATGAGCGTCTTACTATGAAGTCGTCGGCCGCAAACCCGCGAGCAACCGGGTATCCCACACGCGACTTCCAAGCAGTTGCGCAGATGAGAACCACGCGTCTGCACGCCGCAAACGCCCATTGCAAGGGCAGTCTGTGGCCCATGCTTGTGACGCAGCGAATCCCTTCGCGGTCGTAATACGCGGGTCGAGGGTCTTACTGGTAGGCAGCGCAGACGCCGGCCTGCCATCGCACACATCTGCGAACCGCGCGCCGAGTTTGGCGGACCGTCGTCCGCGCTACGCATATACCGTCTATTCGCGTTCGGCCGGGGCCGCATCCGACCGCGATCTCGTGCACCATAGCGTCTGGTCGAGGGACGGGCGTCGGTGTCATGCCATATGCAGAAGACGCGATCGATAACCCAAGCAGAACTAATGCTTCTGATCTGAACATAATACTTCTCCATCGATATCCGGTCGGGCCGATGGCTCATTTGCATATGAAATGTTGCGCCGACTATTGAGGTAGATCAACACTTGGCCCGGCGAACCCGCGAAAGTGCTCGCATCAAGGAGCCCATCATGAGGAAGCTGGCCTACTTTCCCCTCGTCGGTATACTTTTGTCATCAACGACGCACGCTCAAGTAACCGTGGACATGGCCCGCGTTAGCTGCGCGCAGTACATGGCGCTGTCAGCCTCAGACTCAGCTGTCGTCTCGGCATGGATGAGTGGCTGGTTCAATCAGAAGTCCGGCTATGTCTACGTGGACCTGGATGCATATACCAGGAATGTCGCGAACCTAAAGTCTTGGTGCGCTTCCCATCCAAGCCAAACAGTTATGTCGGGACTTCAGCAGTCGATAAGCCGATAGCAATCATAACCAAGGACGGTGAGAGTATGTATAGGCTCATTGTGTCATGTTTGGTCGTGTTAATGAGCGTCGGACTTTTGCCGGCCAACGCGCAGGTTACGATCGACCTTTCGCAGGTCACTTGCGGGCAATTTTTGAAGATGGATGCGGAACGCCAAGCGCTGGTGGGCTGGTGGATGAGCGGTTATTTCAGCGCAACCAAGAACCTCAACGAGTTGGATCTGCGGTACGTCAAACGGAACGCTAAGGTTGTCACAGAGTACTGCAAAACAAACAAGAGCAACACCGTTATGAATGCGATGCAAAAGAACTGGCGATAAGCGCGCGGCGCGGGAAGATCATGATCGGGAAGAAGCCCTGAGGAAGTCTAGAAACGTCAGCGATATGCCTAAAAGCAAGAGGCGCGGGCGGCGACTCGTTTCGACGCTGCGAGCACAGCTTCCCGAAAGTTAAGGGAAATCGCTTGAAGGGATGGGAGGATTCGAACTGCCATATTGCGCAAACCAGGTACGCACCAAAGGCCTGCCCAAGCTTGGTTCAAAGCTCAAGGTGCTTCCAGTTCAGTGCGATTTGATGGCCGGTGGAGACCAGATAAAGTAAAATGGCCGCCCCAAAGGGCGCCATTTTCACTCTTCCGTTGATTGCGGGGATGGGATTGAACCTATGTCCTCCAAGTTATGAGCCTGACGAAACCTGCGTTGCCGTCCCGCCAGAGCGAAGATGATAGCTTCTGTTCAAATCGCACCGCCAGGAAACTCTTATTCAGAAAGCGGGCGGATCGATTCTGATTCGTCATACTATCATGATGAAACAGGAGGACGATTGTGCCTAGTGCCAGAAATAAGGCAGCTATCAAATCGAGAAAGGAATTGGCTCTGCTGGCCTCAAGAAGCGAGGATGCGAGAGACGCCCGCATTGCGAAGCGAGCGTTGGCCCGCCTCGCTGACGGCTCCGAGAAATCTTTCAGCGTTAAGGAAGTCGATGAGCTTCTGGAAACGCACTCAACCGATCGCAAGCGGAAACAAGCGCTGACCAAATCAGGACGCTGACGAGGCACTCACTGTAGGAACCGTCCAGCAGAGCTGGCGTCGCCATCAGAATTCAACATCGGAAAAGTCTTTGTCAGGTCCGGCGCCGATTGCTCGATCAAGATCGTCGACTAGCCAAAGCTGTCGTCGGCCCTCTTTTACCCGAGGCCAAGGGTACTCCTTGCCCACACGCTTCAAAAAGCCCTCGACTGTACTTTCGCCTACGTACCCAGCAGCCAACTCAGCGCGCATTCGTCGTGGCCATGATCCGGGCGGGATAAGCGAGGGGCGAAGGGGGCGCGTCACGATATCCCCCGCGAGCAGATTTTACATGGCCGGGGACCAAGTTGGGGACGCCGAATCAACGGACGTGAAATGAACATATATGTCAGATACTTATAATAAATTGGCGGAGATAGTGGGATTCGAACTCTGCTTCGATCGGGCGGCAGTATTTGGCGAAAGGCTCTCGATCTGTGCCTTCGAAGGCCAGAGGTTGCGCCGAAATTGAGTGCTAAGGTCGGGCGCAGTGGCGATCGAACCGAGTCTCCCATCGCTGTCTCCGCAAAATGTAATTTTCAAACTGTCGGCCGGAGACTTTCGCGATTTTGTGGGTGCGCGGGGTCTATTGCGCCAGCCAGAGACTTTGCCGAATGCGCGAAAGCCCGCAGAATGCGGGCCTTTCTCGGCGGGTCGGGCGTTCTGGCCGAATGCCCGGACTGCTTGGCTGGGGCGGGAGGATTCGAACTCGCACATGGCGCTTCGAAGAGAGTGGCACTGCAGTGACACCTTCCCCATTGTCGCAAAGTCGTTGGCTTTCACCCTGCGCGCGACACCTGAGCCAGAGTAAAAACGTTGCTTGATTGTTCGGACCCTTTGATAATCCCCGTCAACCGGCTGTCCCAGGCTTCCAAAGCAACGCGCTTTTGAGGGATCAGATCAGATCTGACATAATGTTTCACCAATGTTCGCGTGTTTTTATCCCCTGGCTCGTGACCGAGTACTGCAGCTACGATGTCATAGTTGATGCCAATATCGATAAGTTGGGTTGCAACGGTTCTTCTCAAGTCATGAGACACAAAATGATCGAGGGGAATTTGCTTTCTCCTGGTGACGATTGCCGACCCGACGTCATTTGAGCGAAGCGCCGCTCCGGTCTCATTGACAAAAAGCGGACCATCTTTCGACAAACGCAGGCGCTTACTCAAAATTTCCTTAGCGACGCCAATGATTGGGGTGACACGCAGCTTTTTGTTCTTTGATCGAGCCGAAGGGAGTGTCCAGAGCCATTCCACTTGATTCAATTCTTCGGCTCGCATGCCCGCTGTTTCGCCAATCCGCGCACCCAGACAGAGCTGAAGCCGAAGGGCATCAGCCATGTCATCAGTGAGATCAGACGCCTCAAGCCAATTCCAAAAGATTTGAATCTCTTCCGGAGACAAAAGGCGGTCTCTGGCTTCGCCCGAACTGTAGGCCTTAAGACCACGGATAGGGCTCTCAGGTACAATATCCTGTGACGTCGCCCAGTTGAACATTGCCCCGATCGATTGCCTTTGTTTCTCAGCCTCGCGAGGCGCTCCCCGATCGGAGACGGCGTCCAAAAGTCGGCGAAGATCTCGTCGCTTGATGTCCTCGGCGGGCTGTTCAGCCAAGCTGACCAGAGCACGTTTCAACCGCAGGCGAATCTCGTGTCGCGTTCGCAACTTTCCACAGGCCCTCTTGATATACTCCTCGATAAGATTTCCAACGGTAGTGCGGGATGCCTGCTCCGCTCTTTCCTCGGCTTCCTGGGCGAGCAAGTCCTTACCAAGTTGCGCGGCGCTGGTAAGGGCGGCGGCACGAGCTCGTGCTTCCTCAAGGCTGACAGCAGGGAAGGCTCCAAGAGCCTTCCTCTTTACGGTCGACGTTCCCCTAATCCGATAAGCAGCTTCCCAACCCTTCGCACCAGATGAAGCTACCCGCACGCCGAGGCCGGGGCAGCGGACATCCGAGACCCGGTACGCTTCCGATGCGGGTTTCAGCGCGTCGACAGTCCGGTGGGTCAGCACAGTTCGACGAGGGCCCGTGCGTGTTACGTCTTTCAAGTGAGACATCCTTCCAATCCATCGCAACACCATCGCAACAAGTTCACCAGCTCAGAGCGAACAAGTCGGGACGGCAGCAAACATCAGCAGAGTAATAACCTATTGTTATTGCTTGGCAAATTTGGACGACCACAGATATAAGCGGACGTCCATGGACGGTACTTAAAAGGATGGATGCAGACCTGGGCCGTGCATATGCGCGATCCCCGAAAACTGTGGAACGAAGCCGGTGCGCGGGGATTCCTCGCACTCAACATCGTCTTCGGCGGCAATATCCTGACGTCGCTGGCTTTTACGGTGCTGGTCGTCAAACTTATCGCCTGCCTGCTGCTTGCCGATAGCACCCTGCTGCTTGGCGACCGGCTGTCGTCACTGCACGTGCTGGCCATCGCCTGCGGCTTCATCGCGACCTGCATCCTGGGCCTCACCGGCCTGATGCGCCGCGGCCGTCTGCGCGACGGCTGGATCCTGGCCCTGACGCCGATTTATTGGGGATGTCTCTCGATCGCGACCTGGCGCGCGCTGTGGCAATTCTGGACCCGGCGCCATCACTGGGAAAAGACCGAGCACGGTCTCGTACATCGGACCGGCACGATGGCAGCGAACCGCAGGCGACCTCAGAGATAGCGCTTGAGATCCGTGGCCGCTTCTTCCGGCTTGCGCTTGAGGTTGAACGGCGCGACGAAATTGCCGTCGCGGTCCATCAGATAGATCAGCGCGGTGTGATCCATCGTATAGTCACCGTCCTTGGTCGGCACCTTCTTGGCATAGACGCGGTAGCCGGAAATCACCTTCGCCACCGCATCAGGCGTACCGGTCAAACCCTTCAGATGCGGATCGAAGCTCGACAGATATTCCTTCATGATCGGTGCCGTATCGCGCTCGGGATCGACCGAGACGAAATAGGTATTGATACGATCGGCGTCCTTGCCCATCGCGCGCAGCACTTCCGACATTTCGAACAGCGAGGTCGGGCAGATGTCCGGGCAATGGGTGAAGCCGAAGAAGACCAGCGTCGGCTTGCCCTTCAGGCTCTGCTCGGTGACGGTCTGGCCGGACTGATCGGTGAGCTGGAACGGACCGCCGATCGAGGCCGGTGCGGCGACATTGCGGAAACCGCCCGTCAGCCACAGCACGACCAGCAATCCCGCCGCGAGGCTGCCGGCGAAGGCAGCAATAATGACCAGCGGCCGGGTGGTTCGATCAGTCATGGAATGTTCCCTGAATTGCCCTTTGGCAGCCGATCACATGCAGGCGGCGATGCCGGTCTTGATCATCTCGAAAAATACGGCCGTGCCGTAATGTGCCCACAGCCCGATTGCACCCACCAGAAGGAGCGCTGCGAACGCAGCGGCCGATGCGACAATGACCGACGCAAGCCGTGACGGCGGCTCGGACGCGGGCATCGGGCTCTTAGGCGTCAATAAAGGCTGCACCATCAGACGATCTCAGAACGGCCAAGGCCCGAGATCATTCAAGAGCCCGCCATCCAGGTTCCAGATAGGCTGAGATGACGGCGCGGGCAAGCGCTCCCGGCGCCGCAGGGCATCACGTCATGCTGATGGAATAAAAACCAGATCGGCCTTTAGCTTTTTGTTCTGACGCGTTTTCTTGACGCGAACCGGCATCCACTTCGCTCGAAAACGCTCTAGCGCGCGCTGGAGGCGTGGGCATCCATGTAACAGGGCTTGTACATGCCCATCAGCTGGCGGCCGCGCAGGAAGATCATCTGCGTCTTCAGTCCGCCGCGTTTGGAGATCCAGCGCCGGATCTGCGTCGGATACATCGAATACAACATCTGGGTGGCTTCCGGGTTGGTCACCGCGCGACCATTGGCGCCCATGTCCCAGGCCGCATGAAAGCCGAGATTGGCATTGGAGGTGACGCAGATCCGGTCACGCGGAACCGCGCCGAGCACGATCGTGCAGGCCGAGGCGCACAGGCCATCGATGATCACGGTTTCGCCGGAAGTGCGCAATCCCTGATATCTGTCGACATAGGTTCCGATCCGTCCGCCACGATCATCCGCGATCCGAACCACCGCGTGACTTGCCCCGACGCCCGCGAACAGCAAGACCGCCGCCAGCAAACCCGTAACGAACTTCATGTCCAGCCCCAAAACCTGTCGATCCCGAATCTGAGCGCCCTGGTGATGCAGGGCATCGTCAGCGTGTTGCCAGATCGTGGCTTTGTCCAGACGAGCATGACGCTTCCAATGCGATTCAAATCGAGTGTTGCGCGCGGGATGCACCTCGTTCCGTCGCGGTATCAATCTGAAACAGCGCCGCCCTTCGCGCGCAATTTCCGTTGACCAAAGTTCCCGCGCCGACTTCAATCTCCATTAACAAAATGGGGGAAACAGTATGGCCGTTGATGCGGATGTCATCGTCGTCGGCGGCGGACTCGCGGGCCTTGTCGCGGCTACGGAAATTGCCGATGCCGGCAAGCGCGTTGTCGTGGTCGATCAGGAAGGCGAGCAGAATCTCGGCGGCCAGGCGTTCTGGTCGTTCGGCGGTTTGTTCTTCGTCGACTCGCCGGAACAACGACGCCTCGGCATCAAAGACTCCTATGACCTGGCGATGCAGGACTGGCAGGGCACGGCCGGCTTCGATCGCGATGAAGACCTCTGGCCACGGCGCTGGGCCGAAGCCTATGTCGCTTTCGCCGCCGGCGAGAAACGCGACTGGCTGCGCGCCATGGGCCACCGCGTGTTTCCCGTGGTCGGCTGGGCCGAGCGCGGCGGCTATGACGCGATGGGCCACGGCAATTCGGTTCCGCGCTTTCATGTCACCTGGGGCACCGGACCGGGCATCGTCGAACCGTTCGAGCAGCGTGCGCGCGAGGCACAGAAGAAGGGCCGGCTGAGCTTCAGGTTCCGCCATCGCGTCGATGCGCTCAGCGTCACCAACGGAACTGTCGACGGCGTGAGCGGCGCGATTCTCGAACCATCCAACACCGAGCGCGGCGAAAGCAGTTCGCGCAACGTGATCGGCGACTTCTCGCTGCGTGCGCAAGCCGTGATCGTCGCCTCCGGCGGCATCGGCGGAAATCATGATCTGGTGCGCCAGAACTGGCCAAAGCGTCTCGGCGAACCGCCGAAGCGCATGATCTCCGGCGTGCCCGCCCATGTCGACGGTCGCATGATGGGCATCACGGAAACAGCGGGTGCGCGGCTGATCAATCGCGACCGCATGTGGCATTATGTCGAGGGCATCGAGAACTGGAATCCGATCTGGCCGAAACACGGCATACGCATTCTGCCCGGCCCGTCGTCGATGTGGTTCGACGCCACCGGCAAGCGGCTGCCGGCGCCGCTGTTTCCCGGCTCCGACACGCTCGGCCAACTGCAATACATCCAGTCCACCGGCTATGATTATTCATGGTTCGTGCTGACGCAGGCGATCATCAAGAAAGAGTTTGCGCTCTCGGGCTCCGAGCAGAATCCCGATCTCACCGGCAAGAGCTGGCTGATGACCGCGCGCCGCGCCACCAACAAGAGTGCGCCGGCGCCTGTCGAAGCCTTCAAGGATCACGGCATCGACTTCGTGGTGCGCGACAATCTCGATGATCTCGTCAGCGCCATGAATGCGCTTACCGGCGACAATCTGCTGAAGCTCGACGAGATCCGGACGCAGATCGAGGCGCGTGACCGCACCATGGCCAATCCTTACGTCAAGGATGCGCAGGTAATGAACATCCACAATGCGCGCAAATATATCGGCGACCGCCTGATCCGTACGGCGAAGCCACATCGCATTCTCGATCCCGCACAGGGCCCGCTGATCGCCGTGCGGCTCAACATCCTGACGCGCAAGACGCTGGGCGGTTTCGAGACCGATCTGGACTCGCGCGTATTCGGCAGCAACGGTCAGATCATGCCCGGCCTCTACGCGGTCGGCGAAGCCGCCGGCTTCGGCGGCGGCGGCATGCACGGCTATCGCTCACTGGAAGGCACGTTTCTCGGCGGCTGTCTGTTCACGGGTCGGACGGCGGGACGATCGGCGGCGAAGGCGGTGGGGTGATCGCTTCGTCGATCACAGCCATCCGTTGCGCTTGAAGCGGGTGTACAGGTAACCGCAGATCGCGGCGATGCCGCCCAGCACGACGTAGTAGCCGTAAGCCCATTTCAGCTCCGGCATGTGTTCGAAATTCATGCCGTAGATTCCGGCAATCGCCGTCGGCACCGCCAGGATCGCGGCCCAGGCCGCAAGCCTGCGGGTAATCTCGGTCTGCTGCGACTGCCCTGACATCAAGCTGGCCTCAAAGGCAAAAGCCAGCACTTCCCGCAGCGAGTCGATATCTTCTTCCGCGCGTTTGACGTGATCCAGCACATCGCGGAACAGAGGTTTCATGTCATCGTCGATGAACAGAATATCGATATGTTCGAGTCGGTGACAGACATCGACCAGCGGCCCGACCGCGCGACGCAGCCGCAGCAGCTCGCGGCGCAGCTTGTAGAGCCGCTCGAATTCGGCCCGCGTCAGCATGCGGTGCAGAACGCCATCCTCGAGTTCATCGATCTCGGACAGGATGGATTCGATGACAGGGCGATAGTTGTCGACGATGAAATCGAGAATTGCGTAGAGGATGTAGTCTTCGCCGTGCGTCAGGTTGGTCGGGCAAGCCTCGCACCGCTCGCGGACAGACGCATAGGACGTCGAGGCGCCATGGCGCACGGACACGACGTAGCCTTTACCCAAGAAGATATGCGTCTCGCCGAAAGCAACAGTCCGATCGACCAGTTGCGCCGTTCGCGCGACGATGAAGAGCGCTTCGCCATATTGCTCCACCTTGGGATGCTGATGCGACTTCAGCGCGTCCTCGATGGCGAGCGGATGCAGATCGAATTGCGCACGTAGTTTCTCGAGCAGTTCAAGGGACGGTTCAAACAGTCCGATCCAGACGACATGGCCCGGCTTCTGCGCCCAGACGCCCGCCTCCTCGACGGGGATATCCGCAACACGGCGGCCATTGGCATAGACGCTGGAGGCGACAACGCCGGGGACATTGCCGGCGGTTGCAGCTGAGAGGGGAAACGTCATGCAAGAACCTTGTGTTGTGCGAACAGCAACGGGCGCCTTTGAAGAACGGCGGAAATGCCAAACCGTTCAATCGCCATGCGGCATCGATCATCTGGAATGAATGAGGGGGCTGGAGCGGACGGAGGGAATCGAACCCTCGTATGCAGCTTGGGAAGCTGCCGTTCTACCATTGAACTACGCCCGCATCGTCGCGCCATCTGATCTAGCCGAGACCGGCCGATCCGCCAAGCGGATTGATGGCAGCTGGTTACAGTTCCTTGCGCCGCACACCCGGCCGCGCCCTCCGAAAGGTCACCGCTCAAAGATTCCAGATGACGGCTTCAATTCGCCTGCTAACATCCCTTCGGGATGGCTGGGCACGGATACACAACCTTCGACACGTCGGTGGGCCGATGCGGTATCGCATGGGGCGACGCCGGCATTGTTGGCGTGCAGTTGCCGGAAGCGCGCGAGATCGAGACCCGGCGCCGCCTGCTGCAGCAATTTCCCGATGCGCGCGAATTCCGGCCGCCGGCCGATGTCGACTACGCCATCGAGGGCATCGTTGCGCTGCTGCGCGGCCAAGCCGTCGACCTCGGCGATATCCCCGTCGACATGCATGGCCTGCCGCTGTTCAATTGCCGCGTCTATGAGGCGATCCGGATGATCCCGCGTGGCGAAACCCGCACCCATGCGGAGATCGCAGCAAAGCTCGGCGCCAGCGGTGCGGTCTATTCGGTCGGGCAAGCCATCGCGCGCAATCCGTTTGCGATCCTCGTGCCATGCCACCGTGCACTGGCCGTTGCGGGCCAGACCAGCGGCTTTGCCGGCAATGGCGGCATCATCACCAAGTCGCGGCTGCTCTCGATCGAGGGCGCGCTGGCGGGCCGGACGACCACCCTGTTCGACGCCCTGCTGTCGGTTGCCCCACCGCGCCCACAGGGCTAAATTCAGCCTATGCAGGCAACAACACTGTTCCAGAGCAACGCGATCACCGTCACGGACTATCGCTGTACGGCGGGGCCGGACGACCAGCCGTTTTCCGAACAGCACGCCGGCCATTCGCTCTCCTATGTTCGCAAGGGCAGTTTCGGCTGTCGCTGCCGCGGGCAATCGCACGAACTCATCGCCGGCGCGCTGCTGATCGGGCACCCCGGCGACGAATATACCTGCCATCACGAGCATCATGGCTCTGGCGACGAGTGCCTTTCATTCTCCTTCGCGCCTGAGCTGATCGACACCGTCGGCGACGCCAGGGACATCTGGCAGCAGGGCGCCATCGCGCCACGCGCCGAATTGATGGTGCTGGGCGAGCTCGCGCAGGCCAGCGCAGAAGCGCACAGCGATCTCGGGCTCGATGAGATCGGTCATGCTTTTGCGGCGCGTTTTGTCGACGTCGTCTCGGGCGAGCCGCGCAGGCGTGTGAACGGCAATGCACGGGATCGCCGGCGCGCGGTCGAGGCCGCGCTGTGGATCGACGCCCATGCCAGCGAGGAGATCGATCTCGATGCGGCCGCCCGTCAGGCCGGATTGAGTCCGTTTCATTTCCTGCGCCTGTTCAGGAATGTGCTCGGCGTGACACCGCACCAGTATCTGGTGCGCGCGCGGCTGCGGCGGGCCGCAAACCTGTTGGTCGAGAAAGACCGCGCCATCACCGACATCGCCTTCGATGTCGGATTCGGCGATCTCTCGAATTTCGTGCGCAGCTTCCATCGCGCTGCCGGCGTCTCGCCCCGCGCATTTCGACAGGCTTCCCGCGGCGACCGCAAGATTTTCCAAGAACGGCTGGCCGTGCACTGAGTAACTTGCCGTCCTGATCAACCGGGAGGCACAGCATGGCATCGATTCACAAAGAGATTTTCCTCGGCGCATCGGCAGACGATGTCTGGTCCGCACTGGCCGACTTCGGCGCGCTGCACACAAGGCTGGTGCCGGGCTTCGTCACTGACACAAAGCTGGACGGCGACGCGCGTATCGTGACGTTCGCCAATGGGTCCGTCGCACGCGAAATACTGGTCACCTGCGACCACGACCGGCAGCGCCTCGTCTATGCCATCGTCAGCGAACGTATCAGCCAGCACAGCGCGTCAGCGCAGGTGTTTGCCGATGGACCCGCCCGCTGCCGGTTTGTCTGGACGGCCGACGTGCTGCCGAATGAAATCGCGCCTTATATGAGCAGCCAGATGGATCTGGGCCTTGCAGCGATGCAGACCCAATTCGGGAAAGTGGCGCGATGACTGCATCGTTTCTCGATGCGCTCGCAGCGGACGGTGCTGCCCCGGATCGCATCGGCCAGATGGATCTCTATGGCTGGCTGATCGGCGCCTGGGATCTCGATGTGGTCAGGTATATGCCGGACGGCAAAGAGCGACGGCGCAAGGGTGAATGGCATTTCGGCTGGGTGCTGGAAGGCCGCGCCATCCAGGATGTCTGGATCGTGCCGCCGCGCGGCCAGTTGCGCGACGGCGACGCCGCAGCGAATGCCTACTCGTATGGAAGCACGCTGCGGATCTACGATCCGCGCATCGATGCGTGGCAGATACAGTGGACCGATCCGGTGATGCAGAATTTCCTCACCATGACCGGCCGCAAGCAGGGCGACGACATCATCCAACTCGGCCGCGACAATGACGGACGCCCGATCCGCTGGAGCTTCTCGCAGATCACGCCGCGCTCGTTTCTATGGCGCGGCGAGACCTCGCATGACGACGGCGCGACGTGGCGGCGCGATGTGGAATTTACTGCGACGCGCGTCGGCTAGAAACTGCTCAGACGAGCTCCGGCCGAATCTCGGGCACGGGGCCAGCCTTCGGTCCCCACGACGTCAGCAGTACGCTGAGCGCCGACAGCACGCCGAGCAGCACCATGGACGCCGCCGCGAGCCAGAAAAAGCTTGTGGCCGAGGCATCGATCGACAGCAGCCACCAGCCTCCAACGCTGACGAAGACCAGCCGCGCGGTTTGCGCTAGCACCGGGCCGAGTACCTTGGCGGCGCCCTGCGAGGCAAAATAGGCCACCGTGGACAGCCCCAGAAAGGCATACATTGGCGCACAGGTGGCCAGATAGGTCCGGCTTGCCGCACGCACACCGGCATCATTGGTGAACATATTGACCCAGGCATCGGGGAAGATCGCGATCAGTGTGCCGAGCAGACCGACAACACCGAAGGCGATCACGCTGCCAGTCCAGGTCACGCGGCGCGCACGCGCGATGCGGCCAGCGCCGATTGCCATGCCGACAATCGGCACCGAGGCGATACCCACCGCGAAAGCCAGCGTGCTCAGCATGAATTCGAGCCGCGCACCGATGCCGTAGCCGGCCAGCACCGCGGTGCCGTATTGCGCCAGCATATGGGTGAAAATCAGGAGAGTCAGAACGCCCTGTAGCGGATTGAAACAGGCGATGGCACCCACTTTCAGAATATCGAAGAACATCCCGCGCTGAATGCGGAAGCCCTTGATCTGAGGCCGGACTCGCGCACGACCGGAAAAGACATACCAGCCCATGACGCCTGTGCCGATCGTGAACGCAATCAGCGTGCCCGCCGCGACGCCGGGCATGCCGAATTGCGGGATCGGACCGAAGCCGAGGCCCAGCACGCCACCGAGAACCACCTGCAAGGCGGCCCCCGCCATCTGCATGGCGGAGGGCATCTTCATGTTGCCGGTGCCGCGCAGGATCGCCGCGAAGGTATTCAGCAGCCACGGGATCACGCCACCAGCGAAGAAGACGGTGATGTAGCCCTGCGCCTGGCTCAGCACATTGCCGCGGCCACCAAGCAGTTGCAGCAGCAAGGAGCCGAAGGTCAGCATGCCGACCGTGAAGGTGAGGCCGAAGCAGATGGCGATCAGCAGCGCGTGGCCCGCCAGCGTATCGGCGCGCGCGCGGTCGCCGGCGCCGAGCGCGCGTGCGATGGCCGAGGACACGCCACCGCCCATGGCGCCGCCGGACATGGTCATGGTCAGCATCACGAAGGGAAACACCAGCGCCATCGCCGCCAATGCTTCGGTGCCGAGCCGGCCGACATAGGTGGTCTCGAAAATAACGACGACGGCGCCTGCCGTCAGCGCAACGACATTGGGCCAGGCCAGCCGCAGGATGGTCGGCAGAATGGGATGATCCAGCAGGGCGTTTTTGGCCGGCGCCTTCAGGCTCGGAAGCGGCTGCTTGTCGGCATCGACCAATCGGGGTTCGGCGACGACAGCGTCGGACATGCATTCTCCCTGAGCTTCCGGTCTTGCCTGCCGGACACCCCGTTCCTAGCACCGATCACGGACAATGCCATGCGCGACGCACGCATGGGGGATGCTCGATTTGCACTGCAGTATCAAGGGGTCGAGGCGCTAGCCGATCGACCAGATGAACGGCAGCGCACCACCTCGTGCCGGCGTCATCGCGATGGGTATATTGCGACCGCATCCGGCGGCGAGGCCCTCGACCAACCCCTGCAAGGCCCTCGCGCAGGCGGCATTGTTGTCGGCGACGCCATCCATCAGTTTCCAGCTCTGCTGCCGGATCTCGAACTGGCCCTCAGACTTGCTGATCTCCACGACGTCGTCCTGCGCTGCGAACAGAACGCCGAGGAATTCCGCAAAGGCCCTGGCGTCGCCGCGCTGCAAGCCGAAGCCGGCAGAGACCTCGTCGAAATACTGCATGCCGATCAGCTTGCCGGTGAGATGCAGCAAATAGTCGGCATCGACCGGGCCGAATAGTTGAACCGCCACAGGCGCTGCGGTCCGTACATATTCCATGGCGTAGTTGCGATAGGCCTTCTCCAGCCGGGCTTTTGGCCAGCTATCCACCGGCAACGCGGGTGCCTTGGCGGGATCGAACAGCGGCGCTTCCAGATGGCGCGCGAACACCAGACGCTGATCGATATCCAAATCATGGTCGTATTCGCAGTAATAGCCTTCGAGCCCATCCTGGCCATCGACGCTCTGCTTGGTACAGACGAAACCCATGCGGGGATTGCCGAGCGAAACGCCATTGTTGGCGTGCCAGCCGCGCAGCATCGCGCGGGAGACTTCACCGGGCACGCCGCAGATCGCGGTGCCGCGCCAGATCCAGCGCGGCGGCGGATAGCGAATCCAGGCCTTGCGGTCGCTCTCAACCATGTACTCGACCGACACGCCGCCGATCCAGTTCGAGAGATAGTGATACTGGGCCGCAGCGACCGCGGGTGGCAGGCCGGACAGACCGAGCTTCACGAGTCCCGGCAGAAAGCGCTCCTGCTGCTGCCGGCGGAAGATCCGAAACATGAACTCGGCGGCGTCTGCCGTGCCGCGGCGCGTGACCGTGGTCAGGATCAGGCCGGTGAAATAGGCGTGATAGAGATCGGCAACGCTGCGCCAGCGCGTCCATGTGCCTTCGTCGCTCGTATTTGTCGGTCCGGTCATCGTTTCTTCCTGATTATTGGGAAGGACCATAGCCGCGCATCACCCCGGCTTCACATGAAATTCATGCAGGGAGGTCGAACGTTCCTGCATCGCGCGCATTTTATGTTCTCAGCCACAAGGACATTCCATGCGCCAGAAATTCCTGCTTTCGGCCTGCCTCGTCGCTCTGGCGCTGCCACTGGCCGGATGCAACGAACAATCCACCATCGCGTCAGGCGAGGATTTCGGACCGTCGCCGAAGCTTGTCGAGCCCAACAAGTCGCTGATCCCGACGGTCAATGTCTCGAAGGCGGTCGGCTGGCCAGAGGGTGCCAAGCCGAAGGCTGCGGACGGCATGACGGTCAACGCTTTTGCGCGCGGGCTCGATCATCCACGCACAGTCTATGTGTTGCCCAACGGCGACGTGCTGGTGGCAGAAAGCAATGCGCCGCCGAAGCCGGAAGACGGCAAGGGCATCAAGGGCTGGGTAATGAAACTGGTGATGAGCCATGCCGGCGCGGGTACGCCGACGGCAAATCGTATTTCGCTGTTGCGCGACGCGGATGGCGACGGTGTCGCCGAGACCAGGACAGCGTTTCTCGAAGGGCTCAACTCACCCTTCGGCATGGTGCTGGTGGGCGATGAATTCTTTGTCGCCAATGCCGATGCTGTGGTGAAGTTTCCCTACAGGACCAATGATACCAGGATCACGACGCCAGCCGTGAAGGTCGCTGACCTGCCCGGCGGCCCGATCAATCACCACTGGACCAAGGATCTCACAGCGAGCCCCGACGGCACGAAACTCTATGCAACCGTCGGCTCCAACAGCAATGTCGGTGAGAACGGCATGGACGCCGAGAAGGACCGCGCCGCGGTGATCGAGATCGACCGCGCGACCGGCGCCTCACGCGTCTTCGCATCCGGTCTGCGCAACCCCAACGGCCCGTCGTGGCAGCCGCAGAGCGGCGCGCTCTGGGTCACCGTCAACGAGCGCGACGAGATCGGCAGCGACCTCGTGCCGGACTATATGACCTCGGTGAAGGATGGCGGTTTCTATGGTTGGCCCTACAGCTATTACGGCCAACACGTGGACGTCCGCGTGCAGCCGCCGCGCCCTGATATGGTGGCCAAAGCCATCGCGCCGGACTACGCGCTCGGCGCGCATACCGCGTCGCTCGGCCTGACCTTCAACACCGGCGATCTCTTCCCCGCCAGCATGAAGAACGGCGCTTTCATCGGCCAGCACGGCTCGTGGAATCGACGCCCGCAAAGCGGCTACAAGGTGATCTTCGTGCCCTTCACCGACGGCAAGCCCTCGGGCAAGCCGCAGGACGTGCTCACCGGCTTCCTCAGTGACAGCGGTGAAGCGCAGGGACGCCCGGTGGGCGTGCGCATCGACAGCAAGGGCGCATTGCTGGTAGCCGACGATGTCGGCAATACGATCTGGCGCGTGACGTCATCGGGCGCGAAGGCGGCAGCGTTGAAGTGATACCAGAGACCTGACGAAGCTCCGTCATGGCCGGGCAGCGCGAAGCGAGGGCTTCACTTGATGTCCCGGCCATCCACATTTTCCAGAGTTTATGGCCGAGACGTGGATGCCCGGCACGAGGCCGGGCATGACGAGTTTTTATTACTACGCCTATCCCACTTGAAATTCTTCACGTCACCGGCGCGGGGTTGAACAGTACCAGATCGTTGTGCAGGCCCCATTTGTCGGCCCAGACCTGCTTGCGGCCGCTGGCGACGTCGAGGATCAGCTGGAACAGCTCCCAGCCGGCTTCCTCGATGGTCATCTCGCCTGACGCAATGCGGCCGGCGTCGAAATCGATGAGGTCCGACCAGCGTTTCGCCAGTTCGGTGCGCGTCGAGACTTTGATGACCGGCGCCTGCGCCAGCCCATAGGGCGTGCCACGTCCCGTGGTGAAGATCTGTATCTGCATGCCAGCGGCGAGTTGCAGCGTGCCGCAGACGAAATCGCTCGCCGGCGTTGCTGCAAACAGCAGTCCCTTCGTCGTCGCGCGTTCGCCCGGACCAATGACGCCGCTGATCGCGCTCGAACCGGACTTGACGATCGAGCCCAATGACTTTTCGACGATATTGGCGAGGCCGCCCTTCTTGTTGCCGGGCGTCGTATTGGCGCTGCGATCGGCGCCGCCGCGTGCCAGATAGGAGTCGTACCAGTCCATCTCACGTATCAGGGCGCGGCCGACATCCTCGTTGACGGCACGGCGTGTCAACAATTCGATGGCGTCACGGACTTCGGTGACTTCGGAGAACATCACCGTTGCGCCGGCGCGCACCAGCAGATCACTGGCGAAGCCGAGCGCCGGATTGGCGGTCACGCCGGAAAACGCGTCGCTGCCGCCGCATTGCAGGCCGATTACGAGATCGGAGGCCGGGCAGGTCTCACGCTTGCGCTGGTTCAGGATTTTCAGCCGCGCCTCGGCCATGGTGATGATCGTATCCACCATGTCGCCAAAGCTCTGATTGCTCTCATCCTGAAGGCGCATCATGCTGCCGGGATCGTCCTTCGGCAGCAAACGCTCCGGTGCGAGCTTCTCGCAGCCAAGGCCGACCACCATCACCTCGCCGCCGAAATTCGGATTGCGCGCGATGTTCTGCAGTGTGCGGATCGGGATATAGGCATCCGGCGCATTGATCGCGACACCACAGCCATAGCCGTGGGTGACAGCGACGACGTCATCGACATTCGGATAGCGCGGCAGCAATTCCGCCTTGATCCGCTTCAGCGCGAATTCGAGCGTGCCGGCGACGCATTGCACCGAGGTGCTGATGGCGAGAATATTCTTCACGCCGACGGAGCCGTCGCGATTGCGAAAACCTTCGAATGTGTAGTCCTTCAGCGGCGGCTGGGGTTGCGGAACGGCATTGGCAATCTCAAGGCTATCGAGATCCGGCGCATCGGGCATGTGGATGCGCGCCTCCTCGACCCATTCGCCGGCCGAAATCATATCCAGTGCATAGCCGATGATCTCGCCGTAGCGGATGATCGGCGCATCCTTTGCGATATCTTCCAGCGCCACCTTGTGCCCCTGCGGCACGAAGTTACGCAGCTCCAGGCCGCCGGTCATCATGGTGCCCGCGGGCAGGCCGAAATCATTGACGATGATGGCGACGTTGTCGCGCGCATTCAGTTTGATGTAGCGCGGCGCATATGCGTCTGCTGCCAGCGTGGTGGCCATCGCCTTGTCCTTCCCAAATCTGCCGGCATTCGCGCCGGTCTCGTAGCAGAGCAGTAGCACAAAAGATGACGGTGTCGCGCACTTGACCGACGCGCTCTGCAGCCCGAATGATGACCTTGAAATGGGCCGGCGCGCCCGAATTCATGCAGAAATGGAATGAACGTGCGTCTTTTCGTCTTCGGGCTCGGCTACAGCGCAAACCGGTTCATCGCCCAGCATGGCGGTCAATTCACCGGGATTGCCGGCACCATCCGCACGGCCGGCAAGTCGGCTGCTCGGGATATCGAGACGCTGGTCTTCAACCCGGATGTCACCGATCCCGGCATCGGTGATCGCCTAGCGAGCGCCGATACGCTGCTCGTCTCGGTCCCGCCCGGCGCAGATGGCGATCCCGTGCTGCTGACCTTCGGCTCTGTGATCGCGGCCAGCGGCATCCAGCGCATTGTCTATCTCTCCAGCGTCGGGGTTTACGGCGATCATCAGGGCGCCTGGATCGACGAAACCGCCCCGGTCTCCGGCGAGGGTCGGCGCAGGGCACGCATCGATGCCGAAGAGCGCTGGCGCGCTCTGGCCGGCGATCGCACGACAATTCTGCGCATCGCTGGCATCTACGGCCCTGGCCGCAATGCGCTGGAAAATCTCAAAGCCGGCAAGGCCCATCGCATCGTCAAACCGGGCCAGGTGTTCAATCGCATTCATGTGGATGACATCGCGGCTGCCATCGCGGCTGCATTCGAATATCCGCAGATCGGCATCTGGAATCTGTGCGACGACGAGCCGGCGCCGCCGCAGGACGTCGTGACATTCGCCGCAGCGCTGATGGGAATCGCGCCGCCGCCCGAGCAGGACTTCGCAACCGCCGAGATGAGCCTGATGGCGCGCAGCTTCTATGCCAGCAACAACCGCATCTCGAATGCGCGGCTGAAACGCGAGCTCGGCGTGAAGCTCGCATTTCCGACCTATCGCGAAGGCCTCACGGCACTGTGGCAGCGGCGCGAGATCTAAGCAGCCGTGACTTTCGGGCTATCGCCCCGTCATCGCTTCCAACCTGTCCGGATATCGGTTGCCCTGAACGGTGATCTTCGCAGCAGCGCTCTCGATATCCCGCAGATCGTCGGCTGTCAGCTCAACGTCTGCTGCACCGAGATTTTCCTCAAGCCGATGCAGTTTCGTGGTGCCCGGGATCGGCACGATCCACGGCTTCTGGGCCAGCAGCCACGCCAGCGCGATCTGGGCCGGCGTCGCCTGCTTCCGTCCGGCGATTTCGCCGAGCAGATCGACCAGCGACTGATTGGCCTTGCGCGCTTCGGGCGTGAAGCGCGGGAGGATATTGCGGAAGTCTCCGCTGTCGAGCGTCGTGCTCTCGTTCATGGCGCCCGTGAGAAAGCCCTTGCCGAGCGGGCTGTAGGGCACGAAGCCAATCCCGAGTTCTTCGAGCGTCGGCAGCACTTCCTTTTCGGGACTGCGCGTCCATAACGAATACTCGCTCTGGATCGCAGTAATCGGCTGCACGGCATGGGCGCGGCGAATTGTCGTCACGCCCGGCTCGGACAGGCCGAAATGCTTGACCTTGCCCTCAGTGATCAGGTCCTTCACCGCGCCGGCAACATCCTCGATCGGCACGTCGGGATCGACGCGGTGCTGGTAGAACAGATCAATGGCATCGATCTTCAACCGCGTGAGCGATGCTTCGGCGACCTCGCGAATATGCGCGGGTCGGCTGTCGAGACCAATCTGCTGACCGGTCACGGGATCGAGCCTGAAGCCAAATTTGGTGGCGATGACGACCTGATCGCGAACCGGCGCGAGCGCCGCGCCGACGAGTTCTTCATTGGTGAACGGACCATAAACTTCGGCGGTGTCGAAGAACGTGACCCCGCGTTCGACCGCCGCGCGGATCAGTGCGGTCATTTCCGTTGTGTCGGCCGGAGGCCCATAGCCGAAACTCATCCCCATACAGCCGAGCCCGATGGCCGAGACGTCCAGTCCATTGCGTCCGAGTATGCGTGTCTTCATGTCAAATCTCCTGTGCCATCCGGCCAATGAGCGGCTCCCGTACTGGTGGGATGTTGCCGCCGACCTGCGACATCTGGAGATCGAGCGCCCATGAGACTAGATGATATAATCTGCACGCACTTATCAGCCGGATTCATGAATGGCCCGCCAGACAATCGACGACCTCCTCGCTTTCTTCGCCGTCGCGAAGGAGGCGAGCTTCACGCGTGCAGCCGCCAAACTCGGCGTCTCGCAATCCGCGCTCAGCCACACCATTCGCGGTCTTGAGGAGCGGCTTGGACTGCGGCTCCTCACCCGAACGACCCGCAGCGTGGCACCAACCGAGGCTGGCGAACGCCTGATCCGGACCATCGGTCCGAAGCTGGAAGAGATCGACGCCGAACTCGCGGCGGTCACGGAGCTGCGCGAGAAGCCGGCCGGCACCATCCGCATCACCACCGGTGAGCATTCCGCCGAAACGATCATCTGGCCTGCGCTTGCCAAGCTGCTGCCGCGCTATCCCGACATCAAGGCCGAACTCGTCGTCGATTACGGCCTCATCGATATCGTTGCGGAACGCTACGACGCGGGCGTTCGCCTGGGCGAACAGGTCGCAAAAGACATGATCGCCGTCCGTATCGGGCCGGACTTTCGCATGGTCGTGGTCGGCGCACCGTCCTATTTCGCCAAACGACCGCTGCCGAAACGCCCGCAGGACCTCACCGCGCATGACTGCATCAATATCCGTCTGCCGACCATGGGCGGCCTCTATGCGTGGGAGTTCGAGAAGCGCGGGCGCGCCTTGAAAGTGCGCGTCGATGGCCAGATCGTGTTCAACAACATGTCGCTGCGCCACAAGGCGGTGCTGAACGGACTGGGGCTGGCCTATTTGCCGGAGGATCGCGTGCGCGATCACATTGCCTCAGGCCGGCTTGTTCAAGTGCTTGACGATTGGTGCCAACCGTTCTCGGGTTATCACCTTTATTATCCGAGCCGCCGACAGCCGACATCTGCATTCGCGGCGCTGGTTGAAGCGCTGCGTTACCGTGGCTGATCAACGGTTGTCGTGTTCCAGCGCCTCAATCCGAACGTGATTAAAGCAAAATCGCACATCGTGAAAAGTTCCTGAATCAATTTGGGCAATGCTGTGTCTTAAGCGCGACGCGGTCGCCAAAGCTGCCTTTTTCGTTTGAAGCGCTGTTGCACGCGTGTGACAGCAATCACTGCGTAATAGTCTAGGTTGCCTTTCGTCATCCCCCGTCGGGATTGAGAAGGAACACCTGATGAAGAAGCTTCTACTGTCTACCGCTGCTCTGGCCCTCGTCGCTTTGGCCGCTCCGGCGTCCGCTGCTGACCTGGCTGCGCGCCCTTACACCAAGGCTCCGGCCTATGCTCCGGCTGCTCCGATCTACAACTGGACCGGTTTCTACATCGGCGGTCACATCGGCGGCGCGTTCCCGGGCAACGACAACAACCTGCTCGGCGGCAGCAATGACGGCACGTTCATGGGCGGTGTGCAGGGTGGTTACGACTACCAGTTCGCGCCGAACTGGGTGTTCGGTCTCGAAGCCAATTACAGCTTCCTCTCCACCAGCAGCAACTTCGACAATCGCGGCCTCGGTTCGGTCACCGGTCGTGTTGGTTACACTTGGGGTCCAGCACTGCTCTACGTGAAGGGCGGTTACGCATGGGCTGACTCGCGCTTCACCAACGGCTTTGCCGGCGACGGCGGCCGCGATGGCTACACGGTTGGCGGCGGTCTCGAATACCTGTTCACCCAGAACTGGTCGGGCAAGGTCGAGTACCAGTATTACGACTTCGGCAACGTCAACTTCATCACGCCGACCCTCGCCGTTGGCGGTTTCAAGAACGACGAGCACACGATCAAGGCCGGCCTGAACTATCGCTTCAATCTGGGCAACTTCGGCGCAGGCTTCGTTCAGTAAGCCTGACGATCTATCGTCTACTTCGTCTCCAGAAAAAACTTAGGCCCGCAGCAATGCGGGCCTTTTTTCTTTCTCGGCCACGATGACCGGCGGTGCGTGTCAGACCTTGAAGTGCTTCGACAGCTTCAGGCTCTGGCCCTGATAATTCGAACCGATGCGCTGGCCGTAGAGGGCATCCGGACGATCCAGCATACGCTCATAGACGAGACGACCAACGATCTGGCCGTGTTCGAGAATGAACGGAACTTCGCGCGAGCGCACTTCCAGCACGGCGCGCGAGCCCTTGCCGCCGGCGCCATCATGACCGAAACCGGGATCGAAGAAGCCGGCATAGTGGACGCGGAATTCGCCGACCAGCGGATCGAACGGCACCATTTCGGCGGCGTAGTCCGGCGGCACCTGCACGGCTTCCTTGGAGGCGAGAATGTAGAACTCGCCGGGATCGAGGATCAGCGCGCCGTCCTTGCGCGCCGAGATCGGCTCCCAGAATTCATTGACGCTGTAGCCACCGCGACGATCGATATCGACCACGCCGGTATGACGCTTGGCGCGGTAGCCGACGAAGCCCGAGGCGTTCTCGCCCGACAGATCGACCGACAGTGCGAGGCCATTGTTGAGATCGGCCGTGTCGCTGTCGACCAGCGGCTCTTGCGCGTGAAGCTCTTCCAGCGCTTCCGTATCGAGCACGGCATCGCCGACACGGAAACGGACCTGCGACAGGCGCGAGCCTTCGCGCAGCAATACCGGGAATGTCTTCGGGCTGATCTCGGCATAAAGCGGCCCGTGATAGCCCGCACCGATCACATCGAACCGCCTGGTGCCATCAGCGATCACCCGCGTGAACACGTCGAGGCGCCCCGTGGAGCTCTTCGGATTGGCGGCCGCGAAGATGTTCGGCGGCAGCGCCAGGCTCTCGATCAACGGCACGATGTAGACGCAGTTGGTTTCGAGCACCGCACCGTCCGACAGGTCGATCTCGTGCAGCTTCAACTCGTCGATGCGTTCGGCGACCGTCGAATTCGGCCCCGGCAGGAAGCTGGCGCGCACGCGATAGGCGATGGAGCCAAGCCGCAGATCCAGGCTGGCGGGCTGAATCTGGCTCTCGACGAAGGGATATTCCGGCAGGATCAGGCCGGCATCGGCCATCGCAGCAATCATGCGGTCGGGCAGAATTCCATCGGCATCGGGGGCAAGCGTAAACGGCACAGGTCTCGTCCTTCGGTCGTCCTTCAGCGAGAATACACTGAAAAATAGCGACTTTATCGGTTATCTCAGCCCCGCCTTGACGAAAAGGGCAAGCGGGAATATGCACATCGTTATCCCGTGGTGATTTGAGCCGGCCGGCTTGCAGCCACGTAAAATAAGTCGCTAAACAGGCCGGGGACACATGTCCTTCCAGCATGCGATCCCGGCCTGAGGACGTCCGTCCAGGCCGGTTTTTTGTGCCCGTATTACGCGGGTACGTTGGAGGTCACATGTCTACGAAGTCCTATCGCCCCGAAACCCGGCTCGTTCATTCGGGCGCGCTGCGCTCGCAATTCAACGAGACGTCCGAAGCCCTCTTCCTCACGCAGGGCTTCATCTACGAGACCGCTGAAGCCTGCGAGGCGCGGTTCAAGGGCGAAGATCCCGGTTTCATCTATTCGCGCTTTTCGAATCCGAATACGTCGATGTTCGAGAGCCGCATGATCGACCTCGAAGGTGCGGAGGCCGCACGCTCGACGGCCACCGGCATGGCCGCCGTGACCACCGCCATTCTCGCGCCGCTGCGCATGGGCGATCACGTCGTCGCCGCCAAGGCACTGTTCGGCTCCTGTCGCTACGTCATCGAAGAGCTGCTGCCGCGCTATGGCATCGAGTTCACCCTCGTCGACGGCCTCGACCTCGACCAGTGGCAGAAGGCAATGCGCCCGAACACCAAGTCGCTGTTCCTGGAAAGTCCGACCAATCCGACGCTCGACGTGCTCGACGTATCAGCCATCGCTGACATCGCCCATGCCGGCGGTGCGCGACTGATTGTCGATAACGTGTTCGCGACGCCGCTCTGGCAGAGCCCGCTCGCGCTCGGTGCAGATGTCGTCGTGTATTCGGCGACCAAGCATATCGACGGACAGGGCCGCTGCCTCGGCGGCATCATCCTGTCGTCGAAGGACTTCATCGACGAGCATATTCACAACTATCTGCGCCAGACCGGCCCCTCGATCTCACCGTTCAATGCGTGGACGCTGGTGAAGGGACTGGAGACGCTGGCGATCCGTGTCGAACGGCAGACGCAGACCGCGGCTGCCATCGCAGACGTGCTGGCCCAGCATCCGAAGATTTCGCGGCTGATCTATCCGGGCCGCGAGGATCATCCGCAGGCGGCAACGGTGAAGAAGCAGATGCGTGCGGGATCGACGCTGATCGGCTTCGAGGTGAAGGGCGGCAAGGCAGCGGCGTTCCGCGTCCTCAACGAGCTGAAAGTGGCTCGTATCTCGAACAATCTCGGCGATGCAAAGAGCCTCGTCACGCATCCAGCGACGACGACGCATCAGCGTCTGCCGCTCGAAGCACGGCTTGAACTCGGGATCACGGAAGGCTTCATCCGCTTCTCGGCCGGCCTCGAGCATCGTGACGATCTGATCGAGGATCTCGAAGCGGCACTGGCGAAGGCGTAGCCAATCTCTCCAT
The DNA here is from genome assembly GCF_052076045.1 of Tardiphaga sp. 20_F10_N6_6. Taxonomy (NCBI): domain Bacteria; kingdom Pseudomonadati; phylum Pseudomonadota; class Alphaproteobacteria; order Hyphomicrobiales; family Nitrobacteraceae; genus Tardiphaga; species Tardiphaga sp. 20_F10_N6_6. The sequence goes on along the minus strand of NZ_CP197239.1, from coordinate 4,617,220 downwards.
CGTCATTGCGAGGAGCACTTGCGACGAAGCAATCCAGACTTTCTTTCAAGCAAGACTGGATTGCTTCGCTCCGCGAAAATCGCCGAAGGCGAATTTCGCGGGCTCGCAATGACGGCTGAGAGGCATTCGCCCCTCTTCGAACTTACAGCGGCTTCTGCGCCTGCTGAATCTGCGGCTCGTTGATGCCGAGCTTCACCTGGCCGACCGACTTGATGATGTTGTCGCCAAGCAACTGCGCGAAGCAGGCATAGCCCCAGTCGTTCATATGCAGGCCGTCGGCAATGACGAAGCTGTCGAACGACATCTGCTGGCCTTCGTGCCATTCCTTCATCACTTCGAAGCGCGGGAAGATGCCGACCTTGCGCAGTTCGGCCACCTTGTGCAGCAGCGAAACCATCTTGCTGGTGCCTTCCGGCCGCGTATTCACCAGCGGCGAATATTGCGGATCGACCAGCACCAGATCGGCGCCGGCTGCCTGAATGCGGGCGACGCCGTCTTCCACCATCTTGCCGGTTTCGCCGGGATCGAGATTGCGCAGCACCGCATTGGTGCCGACCTGCCAGATCACGAGATCAGGCTTCGAATTGATCACTTCGCTCTGCAGCCGCGCCATCATTTCCGGCGCATCTTCGCCGCCCTTGCCGCGGTTGAGCACGGTGATGTTGGCCGACGGGTAAGCACGATGCAGCTGCGCTGCAAGGCGGTTCGGATAGGTGAATTCGGGCGCCGTCGAACCGTAGCCTTCGGTAGAGGACGAGCCGAACGCAACGATGACCACGGGCTTGCCGGCCACGAGCTTGCTGGCCACATGCGGCAGCGCGCCCATCGCCTTCATGCCGCCTTTCGGTGTACGGCAGGGGACGCGGCTCAAGATATCGGTCGCGGTCTTTGCGACTTCCTTGACCCTGTCGATGGCTTTCGCAGCGACGCCCCTCTTCGCGGCGTCCGCGGGATCATTCGCCGCAACGCCCTGGTCGGCGCCCTTGCCGTCGGCCGGGGCGGCCTGCGCCGCTTCCGCGTGAGCGACGGACGATGAGATCGGGAGCGCGAAGGTCGTGGAAGCAGCAAAGGCAGCGACGACAGCAAAGCGAGACAAATGGCCGACGAAACTCATTAACGCTGAATCCTCAAATCCGCTGCTTTGATCTTGGCCGCATCGACGACAAAGGTCGAAAGCGCCCGGCCAAGACAATCATGCACCCGCTTCGCCAGCTCCATGCCGGGCGACGCGCTGAACAGGTCAAAATCACCGCTCTCATTCCAGTGCCGCATGATGGCGAAACGGTCGAACAGCGGGACGTCGTGCTGCTGCGCCACCACACGCATATTATCTAGGTAGGCGGAGCCGGAAATCATCGTCTCCGTGCGCGGACTGTACTGCAGATTCATTAAAATGACGTCAGTTCCGGCCTTTTGCATGGCGGCAACGCCCTCATCCAGGGCGTTCCGGAAGTCGTCGGCGTCGGCCTGCTTCATGGCATCCACGGTTCCGGTCTGCCAGATCACCAGGTTCGGCTTCTTGTCCGTCACCAGCTGTTCCAGGGTCGGGGCCATTTCCTCGGCGGTCTTCTTGACCTGCAGCTCCAGTGCCACGTTCACCTCGACGCCCGGTAGCTTCTCCTTCAGATAGGCCTGCAGGCGGTTCGGATAGGCCGCGGAATGGTCGGAGACCCCGATCACCGAGGATCGGCTGCCAATGACCAGAATATCGAGCTTTCCGCCCGGTTTTGCCGCCGCCTCGACCTTGGGCAGGGTGCTTTCGGAGGTCAGGAGGTAGGCGGGAACCTCACAGGTATGCGCGGGCGGTTCGGCCCGGACAGGAGCCGCCACCAGCAGGCCAGCCAGCATCGTGAGCCGCAGAACGGCCTTCATGCTTCCCCTCCTGCGAGATCCGCGTCGGATCGTTTGGCGCGGGATCCGCCTTTGACAGTGACGCCCTTGTACCACGAAAACACCCAGGCGGCGGTTGACATAACAACTATGCCGAGGAAGCTGATCAAGGCATGCATGCCGGCTCCGCCGGCGACCTCAGCCAGCACGAAATGGCCGGCAAAGGCCAGGAACACCCCGATACAGAAGATTTCGAGCGAGTGCTGGCCGCACAGCACCATCGGCCGCAGCCAGACCGATTTCAGCCCCGGCCACTCCTTGGGCAGGAAACGGACTGTGAGCGCCGCCAGCGCCAGGAAGTGGGCGAAGCGCAGCACGTCGAGATCGGTCTTGTTGATGGGATACATCCACTGCTCGATGACCTTCGGCAGCAGATGGTGGATCTGCGGAATGTACCAGGTCAGCGTCACCCAGAACGCCGCCAGAAGATAGGCCACGCAGAGCCAGAGCGTGATGTTGGATGACAGTATCCGCGACATCCTGACGGCGCCGCCCAGCGCGCACCAGGCACCGAACACGAACAGCAATTGCCAGGCGAACGGATTGAAGGCCCAGACGCCATTCGGATAGGCCGTCAGATGCAGGTCGAATTCCCAGGTCAGCGCATAAAGACCGACCGACAGCGCCAGCGTGAGATCGGCGCGGCGGCGCATCAGCCAGAGGATCGGCGGCAGGAACAGCATGAGGACGATATAGAGCGGCAACACGTCCATGTTCACCGGGCGAAATTTCAGCAACAGCGCCTGAACGATGGTCACGTCAGGCTGTTTGAGAAAATCGAGAATCCCCATTTCCTCGGAATAAAGCGGGTTCTCGAACCGCGTCGCAACATAGGAGATTTCCGCGAGGAAGATCGTGAACAGGAAGACGTGGGCGACATAGATCTGCCAGACCCGCTTGAAGATGCGCGCGCTGGCAACCAGCGTGCCCTGCTCCTGCATCGCGCGGCCATAGACGAAAGCGGCGGTATAGCCGGAGATGAAGATGAAGATCTCGGTGGCGTCGCTGAAACCGTAATTACGGATCGTCAGCCAGGTCAGGATATTCGGCGGCAGGTGATCGATGAAGATCAGCCACAGCGCCAGCCCGCGAAACAGATCGAGGCGCAATTCGCGTTCGGTGCCTGCGACGGGAAACGACACGGCATCGGCACGCGTCGAGGCGCGCGACGCGGACACGTGGGAGGACGCATCTGCGTGGGGATGGCCGGCAATCGGGTCGGCAACAGAGGTCATTCAGCACCGCTCAACGGAAATCGTCGCATGATGAAAATCGACCGCCCCACACCACGCAGGCCATCTGCATGGGGCGATCCGTCACGTCATAGCCAAATCAGGGATCGATTATGGGGTAACTATGTTGAAACCGCGATGGGTTGCCGCCGTTCCGCGCAGCACTCCACGCCGATTTTCCCTGGATTTGGCCGGTAACGTGTTTTTCGCTATGCTTGCGACGCATTTTGAACGATGACACCGCCATGTACCGCGCCATCACACGACAGATCGAAGTCACCGTCGAACCGAATTTCATGCCTGAAAGCTCGTCGCAGGAGAAGCGACAGTTCTTCTGGTCCTATACGGTCGTCATCACCAATGCCGGCAAAGAGACCGTGCAGTTGAAGACCCGGCACTGGATCATCACCGATGCATCCGGCCGCATGCAGGAAGTGCGCGGCGAAGGCGTCGTCGGCGAGCAGCCCGTGCTCGGCCCCGGCGAACGTTTCGAATACACATCGCGCGTGCCGCTGCCGACAACGTCCGGCTTCATGGAAGGCACCTATCAGATGGTGACCGATACCGGCGAGCCGTTCGAGATCGACGTGCCGCTGTTTTCGCTGGACGGACCGGACGGAAAGCGCGTGCTGAATTAGCGGCTGAGGCTCGTTCTTTTCCCTCCCCCGCGCTTGCGTGGGGTCTGGCGGACGGTTCGTCCGCCATGGGTGGCCGGCCAAAGGCCGGTCGGGTGGGGGTGGCGCAACAAGCTCGGAGTGTGCGGAGATACCCCACCCCGGCCTATCGGCCGATCCTCCCCACTGCGCGGCTTCGCCGCTTGAGGGAGGGATATCGCGACCGCCTGCGCGTCTCAGCTTCTTCGAATGTCAAACAGCCACTGTTCTTCAGACATGCGTCATCGCCCCCATTGTTTGCGGCGCGGGGGCGCCGTCGTCTTTTGCATTCCCTGCCCCCTGTGAGAGGGCGTGCGGAACGCCGGGTGCCCGTTGCACCCTTGGGCCTGATGCGATGCGGTCTTCCGCAATCTAGAGTGCATCAGGACTTTCGGAGGCGCCGAGCGATTGCCCAGCGTTCCGCATGCGGTGTTTTTCGGTTGCTTGCACTTTGCCTCGACGAACGCTCCGATCGCGAATTAAAGTCCCAAGGCGATGGGAAGGGAGCCTCAAGCGACTAGGCCGAACGCGTTTTGACTTGGTCGTCCGTCACACTGTTCAGAGGGTCATTCCATCCGAAGGTCGGCCGTCTCCCTGCCAGTGGCAGTGCTGGCGCAGATCCGTCCTGCCCGAAGACAGACGTTCCCCATGAACCGCGTGACGCCGCATCTCCGGCGTCCACCGCATCCCACCCCGCGAACGTGACGATCGCGATCGCCCCTCTCGGTGGGGCAGGACGAGGGGAATATAAACCTGATGGGGATGTTGTCAACGGAGGATAGGAAAAAATGTTTGGGTGCTGTCTTGCGGCCCCACACCGTCATTCCGGGTTCGCGCTCTGCCGGCTGCGCCGGCGACGCACGCCCCGGAATGACGGTGGGAAAAACCTATTCCACGCCCGCTTCCTGCGGTGTGAACTCGTACACCGACGAACAGAACTCGCAGGTCACGACGACCTTGTCGTCCTTGACCATGTCGGCGCGGTCCTGCGGCTCGAAGCTCTTCAGCATGCCGGACACGGCATCGCGCGAACAGGAACACTCCGCGCGCAGCGGCGATGACGCGAAGACGCGGACGCCGCGCTCGTGAAACAGGCGATATAGCAGCCGCTCGCCGGACAGATCCGGATCGATCAGCTCGACATCCTCGACGGTGCCAATCAGCGACTGGCCCTCGACCCAGGCGTCATCTTCCGGCACAGCATCCACCTCCGCGCCCTCCGGCGCATCGCCGGCATGGAGGTCGCGCTGCACGCGCTCCGGCGCCTTCGGCAGGAACTGCAGCAGCATGCCGCCGGCGCGCCAGCGATGTGTCGGGCCGCCTTCCTCGCCGCTGCGCCATTCTTCGCCGACGGCGAGGCGCACCTTGGTCGGAATCTGTTCGGAGCGCAGGAAGTATTCATGCGCGGCATCTTCAAGCGTGCCGCCGTTCAACGCGACGAGCCCCTGATAGCGGCTCATATCCGCCCCCTGGTCGACGGTCATCGCCAGATGGCCCTTGCCGAGCAGCGCCGCGGTGCCGAGACCGGGCAAAAGGCGCTCGGCATCGAACCGCGCATAGGCGCGCATTTTATCCGGCGCGCGGAAGTCGACGATCATCAGCGACACCGGACCATCGGTCTGGGTCTGCAGGATGAAGCGGCCGTCGAATTTCAGCGACGATCCGAGCAGTGTGGTCAGCACGATGGCCTCGCCGAGCAGCTTGGCCACCGGCGCGGGATAATCATGTTTGGCGAGCAGTTCATCGAGTGCCGGGCCAAGTCGCGTCAGCCGCCCGCGCAGGTCGAGCGGCGCCACCTCGAAGGGCAGCACCGCGTCATCAACCGGAACGGAGGACGGCGCGCGGATGGGGGCGTCGGGCTGGAGATTTGGATTTGATGGGGTCATGGCGCTCTATGTAAGGGCGAGGAGCTGAAATCGAAACCCCGCAAAGGGGCAAATGTCCGAACGAATACAAGGCATCCGGCGACGATTTGCCCCCGCTCGGATGAAATATCTACCAAGTATAAGCGAACGATGTTTGAAACCTACCTTAGGCGATGGCACCTCGTCCCGGACGGCACGCCCATTACCTCCCACGCTGGATATTTGCTGCCAGTCCTGCATCGGGGCCAGCCGGCGATGCTGAAACTGGCCAAGGGCGAGGACGAACGCGCCGGCAGCGCGGTACTGGAATGGTGGGACGGCGACGGCGCCGCACGGGTTCTGGCCCGCCATGACGACGCATTGCTGATGGAACGCGCGCAAGGCCCGGCCTCGCTCTCCGACATGACGCGTGGTGGACAGGACGACGAAGCCTCGCGCATCCTGTGCGCCGTGGCGGCGCGGTTGCACCGGCCAAGGCAAAAATCGCCGCCTCCGCTGGTACCGCTGCAGCATTGGTTCCGCGAACTCGCGCCGGCCGCAGCGACCCATGGCGGCCTGTTACGTCGCTGTTCCGAAACGGCCAACGCTTTGCTGGACGACCCGCGCGAGGTGACCGTGCTGCACGGCGACCTCCACCATGACAATGTGCTGGACTTCGGGGAGCGTGGTTGGCTTGCCATCGATCCGAAGCATATCATCGGCGAGCGCGGCTTCGACTTCGCCAACATTTTCACCAACCCGGATCTCTCGGATCCCACGCGCCCGGTCTCGACCTTGCCAGGCCGTTTCCAGCGGCGTGTCGAAGTCGTCAGCGACGCGGCCAAACTCGATCGCCATCGCTTGCTGCAATGGGTCCTGGCATGGACCGGCCTCTCGGCCGCATGGTTCCTCGGCGACGACGATCCGGCGAGCATCGACTTTCAGGTGGCCGAGCTGGCCGCGACAGAACTCGATCGCTGATCGCGCCTCACGCCACCGCGTTGAGGCACCAGGCCAGAATGCCCTTCTGTGCATGCAGACGGTTTTCGGCCTCGTCGAACACCACCGACTGCGGACCGTCGATGACCTCGTCGGTGACCTCCTCGCCGCGATGCGCCGGCAGGCAATGCATGAACAGCGCATCGGGCTTGGCCAGCGACATCAGGCGCGCATTGACCTGATAGGGCTTGAGCAGGTTGTGGCGCGTCTCGCCGTCCTTGTCGCCCATCGACACCCAGGTGTCGGTGACGACGCAATCGACGCCCTTCACCATCGCATCGGGATCGTCGCTGAAAGTGATCGGCGCGTTTGCCGCCTTGACCCAGTCCTTGAACGGCTTCTTCGGCGACAGCTGCGGCGGCGTCGCGATATTAAGCTTGAACTGGAAGCGCTCGGCCGCATGAGCCCAGGACATCAGCACATTGTTGTCGTCGCCGGTCCACGCCACGGTGCGTCCCTTGATCGGGCCGCGATGTTCCTCATAGGTCATGACATCCGCCATCACCTGGCAGGGATGGGAGAAGCGCGTCAGGCCATTGATGACCGGCACCGTCGCATTCTCCGCGAGCTCCATCAGCGAGTCATGATTGAGGATGCGGATCATGATGATGTCGACGAAGCGCGACAGCACGCGCGCGGTGTCGGCAATGGTCTCGCCGCGACCGAGCTGCATTTCAGCGCCGGTGAGCATCACGACTTCGCCGCCGAGCTGGCGCATGCCGACCTCGAACGACACGCGGGTGCGCGTCGAGGGCTTTTCGAAGATCATCGCCAGCGTCTTGTTCTTGAGCGGACGATCGGGCTCGGCATTCGTGCCATCCCGCCCCTTCAGCTTCGCCTTCATGGCGGCAGCCGCGTTCATGATATTGCGCAACTCACTGGCCGGCACGGCCGTGAGATCGAGGAAGTGCCGCGGTGACGTGCTCATCACGCGGCTCCCTGCGTCTTGGCAGATGAACCGAGGGCCACGCAGGCCTGTTCCAGCCGCTGCACGGCCTGCTCGATCTCGGACTCGCTGACGATCAGCGGCGGCAGGAAGCGCACGACATTGTCGCCGGCGCCAACCGTCAGCAGCTTGGCGTCACGCAATGCGGCCACGAGATCGCCGGCCGGCACGACAGCCTTGAGGCCGATCAGCAGACCTTCGCCGCGCACTTCGCTGAGCACGTCAGGATGGCCGTCGACCACGCCCGCGAGTTTCTGTTTCAGCAGCAGCGACATCTTCTTCACATGATCGAAGAAGCCGGGCTTCAGCATGATATCGAGCACGGAATTCGCGGCAGCGACCGCCAGCGGATTGCCACCGAAGGTCGAACCATGGGAGCCGGGCGCCATGCCTTCGGCCGCTTCCGCCGTGACGAGGCACGCACCGATCGGAAAGCCGCCGCCGAGCGCTTTGGCCAGCGACATGACATCCGGCGTCACGCCGATGCGCTGATAGGCAAACAACTCGCCGGTGCGGCCCATGCCGGTCTGCACTTCGTCGAAGATCAGCAGGATGCCGTTCTTGTCGCAGAGTTCGCGCAGCGCGCCGAAGAACGCGTTGCTCGGCGCACGCACGCCACCCTCACCCTGCAGCGGCTCGATGAGAATGCCGGCGGTGTTCGGACCGATCGCCTTCTTAACGGCTTCGATATCGCCGAGCGGCAACTGATCGAAGCCGTCGAGCGGCGTGCCGTAGCCTTCGAGATATTTGGCAGCGCCGGTCGCCGCGAGCGTGCCGAGGGTGCGGCCATGGAACGCGCCTTCAAAGGTGATGATGCGCGTGCGCTCGGGATGGCCCTTGGAGAAATGATAGTGGCGGGTCACCTTGATCGCGCATTCCATCGCTTCCGCACCCGAATTGGCGAAGAACACGAAGTCGGCAAAGCTTTGTTCGCACAGCCGCGCGGCGAGGCGCTCGCCGTCCGGGCTCTTGAACAGGTTCGACATATGCCAGAGCTTGGTGGCCTGCTCCTGCAATGCGGCAACCATATGTGGGTGCGCATGGCCAAGTGCGTTCACGGCAACGCCGCTGGTGAAATCGAGATAGCGCTCGCCATCGGTTCCAATCAGCCACGCGCCTTCACCGCGCTCGAAAGCGACATCCGCACGCGCGAAAACAGGCAGCAAGTGAGCCTGAGAGAGGGGCGAAGACGTTGCGTTGCTGGTCATAACCGATCCGATCGAAAAGACTGCGGCCGCGTCGATGACAACTGTGCGAAATCGAACAACGGACCCTAGAAACGAAACGTGCCGCCCTTCTCGGGCGGCACGTGGGCATTATTCTATGTGTGCTGTGAAGACTGTCAACCGCGCACTGCGGCTTTCGAGTCACACGGAGTCGCAGAAAAAGCCGATTTTGCAGCTTTATTTGCAGAAGCATGTGGACGCGGCATGCCCGACTCTTGCGCGCGAGTCACGGCATATTGTAGCTTTTGCCTCGTCGGATACGACATCTCGTGCGGCGGTAGATCCTTTTGACACATCCAGTGCGGCGTAACAGCCGGACGCGAAATTCGCGCCCGGTGAGCGCTAAAGGATTCTGACCGCAGGGATTTTTGAAGTCTCAACTCGCAGCGCTGCCCGGTCAGGCCGGCGCTCACGAAGGGAAAACGGCGATGACGGTAATGACATGGACCGACGATCGCGTCGAACAGTTGAAGAAACTCTGGGAAGGCGGCCTTTCCGCCAGCCAGATCGCTGCGGAACTCGGTAACGTGACCCGCAATGCCGTGATCGGCAAGGTTCACCGCCTTGGCCTGTCCGGCCGTGCCAAGAGCCCCTCCTCGGCAGCTCCGCGGCAGCGCAAGGCGCGCCCGGCGCAGCAGATGGTACGCGTTGCCCGCCCGATGGCACGCGGCAATACCGCGCTGGCCCATAATTACGAGATCGAGGCCGAGCCCGACCCGATCGCCTATGACAACATCGTGCCGATCAGCCAGCGCCTGTCGCTGGTCGAACTCAACGAAGCCACCTGCCATTGGCCGATCGGCGATCCGTCGAGCGCGGACTTCTATTTCTGCGGCGGCAAGGCCCTGGCCGGCGCCCCCTATTGCGCGCATCACTCGCGCATCGCTTATCAGCCGGCAAGCGACCGCCGCCGCGCAGTGCCGAAGCCGACGCGCTGAGCTGGAAAGCATCTAAACCAAATGAAAATGCCCGGCGATGAGCCGGGCATTTTTTGCTTGGGGGCTTCTAACCTCGCCCCGCTTGCGGGGGAGAAGGAAGATACCTACTCCGCCGCCTTGTCGAACCGGTCGTCCAGCGCGTAGCCGGCACCGCGCACGGTGCGGATTGGATCGGGCTCGCCAGCGGGATTGAGCAGCTTGCGCAGGCGGCCGATATGCACGTCGACGGTGCGCTCGTCGATATAGATGTCGCGGCCCCAGACGCTGTCGAGCAACTGCTCGCGGCTGAACACGCGGCCCGGATGTTCCAGGAAGAACTCCAGCAGGCGATATTCGGTCGGACCGAGATCGATCGGACGGCTGGACCGCACGACGCGGCGCTTGTCGCGGTCGAGTTCGATGTCGCCAAACGCCAGGACGGTGGCGAGACGCTCGGGAGCTGCACGACGGAGCAGGCCCTTCACGCGGGCCAGGAGCTCCGGCACCGAGAACGGCTTGACGATGTAGTCGTCGGCACCGGTGGCGAGACCGCGAACGCGCTCGCTCTCTTCGCCGCGCGCCGTCAGCATGATGATCGGCAATGCCTTGGTTTCGGGCCGTGCGCGCAAGCGGCGGCACAGTTCGATGCCGGACAGGCCCGGCAGCATCCAGTCGAGCACCACGAGATCCGGCACCCGCTCCTTCAAGCGGGTGTCGGCATCGTCGCCGCGAGCGACGGTTTCAACATCATAGCCTTCGGCGTCGAGGTTGTAGCGAAGCAGCGTCGTTAGTGCCTCTTCATCTTCCACAACCAGAATGCGTGCATTCACAGCCATCTTGATCAATACCCTCAGTGACGTCCGACAAGTCTTTAAATCATGATCCTTGCGGAAGACTGGCTTCCACTTTTCCGGATCATGCTTCAGACCGTCGGCGTGTTCGCGAATGTGGTCATGTCGCCCTTCGGGCGCTTGTCGAGGATTTGCTGGCCCTCGATCATGTAGAACACGGTTTCCGCAATATTGGTGGCATGGTCACCGATCCGCTCGATGTTCTTGGCGCAGAACATCAGGTGGATACAGAACGAAATGTTACGCGGGTCTTCCATCATATAGGTCAGGAGTTCGCGGAACAGCGAGGTGCAGATCGCGTCGATTTCCTCGTCGCCCTTCCACACCGTCATCGCAGCGGGCAGATCATGTGCGGCATAGGCGTCGAGCACGGCCTTGACCTGGGTGGTCACGAGGTCGGTCATGTGCTCGAGGCCGCGGATCAGCTTCAGCGGATGGAAGTCGCTGTCGAGTGCATTGACGCGCTTGCCGATGTTCTTGGAGAGATCGCCGATGCGTTCCAGATCAGTGGCGACGCGCAGCGCGCCGACGATCTCGCGCAAATCGACAGCCATTGGCTGGCGCTTGGCGATGGTCAGCACGGCGCGCTCTTCGATCGTGCGCTGCAACTGGTCGATCTCGGAGTCAGTGGCGACGACGCGCGCACCGAGCGCGACGTCCCGGCGGATCAGCGCATCGACGGATTCGACGATCTGCCGTTCCGCGAGGCCACCCATCTCGGCAACGAGACGGGTCAGCTCCTGCAGATCGTCGTCGAAAGCCTTGGTGGTGTGTTCAAAAGCCATCTCAAATTCCTCCCGCGAATGTGTCGCGTCAGCCGAAGCGGCCGGTGATGTAATCCTGGGTGCGGCGATCGGTCGGCGACGTGAAGATCTTGTTGGTCTGATCGAACTCGATCAACTCGCCGAGATACATGAAGGCCGTGCTGTCGGAGACGCGGGCAGCCTGCTGCATGTTATGGGTCACGATCGCGATCGTATACTGATCCTTCAACTCGTCGATCAGCTCCTCGATCTTCGCGGTCGAGATCGGATCCAGCGCCGAGCACGGCTCGTCGAACAGGATCACTTCCGGCCGCACCGCGATGGTGCGCGCGATGCACAGGCGCTGCTGCTGACCGCCCGACAGGCTGAGACCCGACGCGTTGAGCTTGTCCTTGACTTCGTTCCAGAGTGCACCGCCGCGCAGCGCCCTCTCGACGCGGATGTCCATCTCCGACTTGGAGATCTTTTCGTAGAGGCGGATACCGAAGGCGATGTTTTCGTAAATCGTCATCGGGAACGGAGTCGGCTTCTGGAACACCATGCCGACGCGGGCGCGCAGCAGGTTGAGGTCCAGCTTCGGATCCAGAATGTTCTGGTTGTCGAGCATGAGCTGACCTTCGGCGCGCTGGCCGGGATACAGATCATACATGCGGTTGAAGATGCGCAGCAGTGTGGACTTGCCGCAGCCCGACGGGCCGATGAATGCGGTTACGCGGTTCGCCATCAGCGTCAGGTTGATCTTCTTCAGGGCGTGGTGTTCGCCATAGTAGAAGTTCAGGTCGCGCACGGTGACCTTGGGACGGGTCTCGCCCTGCAGGGCCGACGGCGGCGGCATCGAGACGGAAGGAACGCCAGACGACACAGAAAGCTCACTCATTTTGCTGTCCTCTCGGCGCCGAGAATGCGCGCGCCAATGTTAAGGGCAAGTACGGTCAAGGTGATGATCAGGGCACCGCTCCAGGCGAGCTGCTTCCAGTACTCGTAGGGGCTCTGCACGAAGTTGTTGATGGTCACCGGCAGGTTGGCCATCGTCTTGGTGAGATCGAGGCTGAAGAACTGGTTGCTCAGCGCGGTGAACAGCAGCGGCGCCGTTTCACCGGCGACACGCGCGGTCGCCAGCAGCACGCCGGTGATGAGACCGGCGCGGGCTGCACGATAAGCAATCCGCTTGATGACCAGGGAGCGCGGCAGGCCGAGCGCCGAGGCCGCTTCACGCAGCGGGTTCGGCACGAGACCAAGCATATCTTCAGTGGTGCGAACCACGACGGGGATCACGATCACGGCGAGCGCAAGCGAACCGGCGAGAGCCGAGAAGCCGCCCATCGGAACCACCACTGCACCATAAACGAACAGGCCGATGATGATGGACGGGGCCGACAGCAACACGTCGTTGATGAAGCGGATCACCGAGGTGAGTTTGTCGTGCTTGCCGTATTCCGCGAGATAGGTGCCGGCAAACAGGCCGAGCGGCGCGCCGATGCCGACGCCGATGACGGTCATGATGATCGAACCGACGATGGCATTGAGCAGGCCGCCTTCCATGGAGCCGGGCGGCGGCGTGTTCTGGGTGAAGATCTGCAGGCTGATGCCGGCGATACCGTTGTAGAACAGCGTGAACAGGATCAGCGCGAGCCAGGTGACGCCAAAGAGAGCGGCACCCATGCAGAGCCCACGGATGATCATGTCGTTGCGGCGGCGTGAAGCGTAAATCGGGTTCATATTAGTTGCCCGCCTTCTTTTCCAGACGCAGCAGCATCAGACGCGCTGCCGAGAGCACGAAGAATGTCAGCACGAACAGCAGGAGACCGAGCAGGATCAGACCCGATTGATGCAGACCGTCGCTCTCCGCGAACTCGCTGGCGATCGCCGCCGAGATCGTGGTGCCCGGGCCGAAGATCGAGCCTGTGATGCGGAACGAGTTGCCGATGATGAAGGTCACCGCCATCGTTTCACCGAGCGCACGGCCGAGCGCCAGCATGACGCCACCGATCACACCAACGCGGGTATAGGGGATGACGACGTTGCGGACGACCTCCCAGGTGGTGCAGCCGACGCCGTAAGCGGCTTCCTTGAGCACCGGCGGCACCGTCTTGAACACGTCGACCGAGATCGAGGTAATGAAGGGCAGCACCATGATGGCGAGGATCAGCGACGCGTTGAACAGCGAGAGATAGGACGGCGGGCCGGCGAAAATCACGCCGAGGACCGGGACGCCTTCGAAGGCGCTGATCATGAACGGCTGCACGTGGTTGGCCAGGAACGGGCCGAGCACGAAGAAGCCCCACATGCCGTAGATGATCGAGGGAATACCGGCGAGAAGCTCGACCGCCATGCCGATCGGGCGGCGCAGCCAGTTCGGGCACAGTTCGGTGAGGAAGATCGCGATGCCGATGCCGACCGGAATGGCGATAGCCATCGCGATCACCGAGGTGATCAGCGTGCCGTAGATCGGGCCGAGCGCTCCCAGCACCGGCGGATCAGCCGACGGTGCCCAGCGCTGCGTCGTCAGGAACGAGAAGCCGAATTCGCGGAGCGCCGGCCACGCACCAACGATGAGCGACAGAATGATGCCGCCGAGGATAAACAAAACGGACAGCGCCGAGATGCGGGTGATCCAATAAAACGCCTGGTCGCCGGTCTTGAAGGCATTCAAAGCCTTCGCACGATCATAAGGTCCGGCAGCGTCCATCGAAGAGCTCTGTACGGCCATGTCTGCCACGCCAGTCCCCTGTAATTGTTACAATACCCCAAAACGCATTGCCCTGGAGGGGCTTGTCAGGGCGCGAAGTCAGAAGAGAAGAAGAGAAGAAGAAAGAAATTCAGCCCTGCAGCAAACGGAGGAGAGATGCCCCTCTCCTCCGCCCACACACCAGATCAGCTCTTGATGTCAGCCGACCAGGTCTTTTCGATCAGCTTGACGACGGGTTCCGGCATCGGAATGTAGTCGAGCTCTTCAGCCATCTTGGCGCCCTTCTCGAACGACCACTTGAAGAACTTGATCGCTTCAGCCGAGGCCGCCTTGTCGGTCGGGGTCTTGTGCATCAGGATGAAGGTCGCGGCAGTGATCGGCCACGAGGTTTCGCCCGGCTGGTCGGTGAGGATGACGTAGTAGCCAGGAGCCTTGGCCCAATCGGCATTCGACGCAGCAGCCTGGAAAGCGGCGACGGTCGGCTGGACGGTCTTGCCAGCCTTGTTGACCATGCCGGTATAGGTCAGCTTGTTCTGCTTGGCGTAAGCATATTCAACATAACCGATGGCATTCTTGGTCTGGCCGACGTTGCCAGCGACGCCTTCGTTGCCCTTGGCGCCAACGCCAACTGGCCACTCGACGGCGGTACCGGTGCCGACCTTGGTCTTCCAGTCAGCCGAGGCCTTGGACAGATAGTCGGTGAAGTTGAAGGTGGTGCCCGAACCGTCCGAACGACGAACGACAGTGATGGCAGCCGACGGCAGCTTCAGCTTCGGGTTCAGCTTGGCGATGGCAGCGTCGTCCCACTTGGTAACCTTGCCGAGATAGATGTCGCCGAGCACTTCGCCGGAGAGAACCAGCTCGCCCGAGGCAATGCCTTCGAGATTCACGACGGGAACGATCGCGCCCATCACCATCGGCCACTGAACCAGGCCGTCCTTCTCGAGCTGCTCAGCCTTGAGCGGCGCGTCGGTGGCGCCGAAGGTCACGGTCTTGGCCTGGATCTGCTTGATGCCGGCGCCCGAACCAATCGACTGGTAGTTCAAACCATTGCCGGTCTCTTTCTTGTAGGCGTCGGCCCACTTCGAATAGACCGGGAACGGGAAGGTTGCGCCGGCACCCGTGATGTCGGCGGCAAATGCCGAGGTCGAGGCGGCAACAAGGCCGGCAGCGACGATCGCTTTGAGGAATTTCATGGGATGTCT
The DNA here is from genome assembly GCF_052076045.1 of Tardiphaga sp. 20_F10_N6_6. Lineage (NCBI taxonomy): Bacteria > Pseudomonadati > Pseudomonadota > Alphaproteobacteria > Hyphomicrobiales > Nitrobacteraceae > Tardiphaga > Tardiphaga sp. 20_F10_N6_6. The sequence continues at coordinate 4,602,004 of NZ_CP197239.1, read as the reverse complement.
CCAATCTCGTGAGCGACCGCGCCGGATGCGCCAGTTGTGCTCACGCCGCCCGTTTAGGGGTGGTCGATTGTGCTTTTATGATAGTTCAGTGACACTTGGATGACGGCACCAAGCATCTGTAAATGCTTTGTTTTTCTGCCTCCGCGGATAATTTTACCGTGCAAATGACAGCGAAAATGCCCTGCCATGAGGGTCATGCCAGGCCGTCAAAATCCGCCGTCACAGGGGTTAACAATATGTTTCAGCAGACGGAATCCGGCTTCGCGCGCATGCGCGCGTATGACAGGGGCGGGCACGATATTGAGGGTGATCGGACGCAATGCCGCACCACGGTTTTTTGACTGTCTGAGCGAAGCGCATCGCTGCCCGACCGCCCGAGGGCGGCCCCGACGGGCGCAGGAGAACGAAGGGAGTTTAAGGCGTCAGGACGCGGCGGAGGTAGGAGGGGCCGGCGGCGTCTTCACCTGCGGAAAGGCGGCGGTAAAAGTCGCGCCATTCTTCGGCACGCTTTCGATCAGCAGCCGGCCGCGATGCCGGTTCAGGATGTGTTTCACCAGCGAGAGGCCGAGGCCCGTACCGCCCTGTGCGCGGCTGTCGCCGACATCGACCCGGTAGAAACGCTCGGTCAGGCGCGGCAGATGCTCGGGGGCGATGCCCGGGCCATAGTCCCGCACGGCGACGCGGATTTCCGGCACACCCTCCGAGGTCGACTCCGTGGTCAACGATACGTCCACCTTGCCACCGGATGCGCCGTATTTCAGCGCGTTCTCGATCAGGTTCTCAAACAGCCGAAGCAATTCCTCGCGATCGCCAGCGATGGACACCGGCGTCTCCGGCAGCGCCATTTCGATCCTGACGTTGCGCTCGTTGGCCAGCGGCTCCAGCCCGTCGCCGACTTGGCGGATGATGGGGAGAATATCGACCAGCGTATCCGGCCGCACATGCGCCGAGAGTTCGACGCGCGACAGCGACAGCAGATCGTCGATCAGCCGCGCCATGCGGGTCGCCTGCGCATGCATGATGCCGAGAAAGCGCTCGCGCGCCTTGGCGTCGTCCTTGGCCGGTCCCTGCAACGTGTCAATGAAGCCGGACAGCGCCGCCAGCGGCGTGCGCAGCTCGTGGCTGGCATTGGCGACGAAGTCGGCACGCATTTCCTCGACACGGCGCAGCGGCGTCTGGTCGTGGAACGTCATCAGCATACAGGTGTCGGTGCCGCCAAAGGCGGTCGGAACCGGCACCGGTGTGATCATCAGTTCCATCCAGCGATCGACCGGAACATGATCGAGATAAGTCGCACGGCGCGGCTCGGTGGTGGCGATGGACTCGCGCAAGGCGGTGATGATCTCCGGCGAGCGCAGCGCGAATTGAGCGAGTTCGTTCTTGCGGAGTGCCGGCGCGAGCTGCGCCGCTGCGGGATTGAGATGGATGACGCGGCCGGCACGGTCGAGCAGCACGGCGGGATCGGGAATGCCGGCAATGATGGCGCGCACCGCGGGTGCCTCGACAGGATTGGCGGCCAGCGCCTCGTCGCGCGCCGTCACCACATCATGCAGCCGCCACGGCACCAGCGCCGCGCCGGCGATACAGACGAACACGATGCCCGCGCGAACAGGCGACAGCTCGCCGAAAAACACCAGTGCGGCCAGCGCCAGGCCGGCGGCCAGCAGGATGATCGCCGAATGCCGCAGCCGGTCCGGCCACGGCGAAAACATGGTCGATGGAGAAGCTTCAATGGCCATCTGAACCGGATCTCTTCCTGCTGCGAATGCGAACGTATGTCAGGCGCCGGAGCGGCCATGTTCCTTGAGCGGGTGGCCGACGCCGGGCTTGGCGTCCGCCGCGACCGCCTGCAGCTTCTTCGATCGCGAACCGATAATAAGCTCGCGAAGCGTCAGTAACATGACTGATATAAAGAACGGCGCGAGGTAATAAAGCACCCTGAACAACAGCATGCCAGCCAGCAGCTTTTCCTGATCCATCATTTCGAGGCCGACCAGCATGGCGGCGTCGAACACGCCAAGACCGCCGGGCGAATGGCTGGCGAAACCCAGCAAGGTGGCCGAGACGAACACCACCGCCACCACGACGAAACCGACGTCAGGCTCGGCGGGCACCAGCATGTACATCGCCAACGCACAGAAGCCGAGATCGATGATGCCGATGGTAATCTGCAGCAAGGTGAGCGGGCCGCCCGGCAGTACCACCGACCATGGGCCGCGGCCGACGCTGCGCGGCTTCATCCAGACCCAGACCACATAGCCGACGAGGCCGGCGAGGATGATATAGGCCAGGATGCGGTTCATCCATGGCGGCACCTGGTTGATCGCGCTGGCCGCCTCCGGGTGATAGGCGATGCCCATGCCGAGCACCGCGAGATTGCCGAGCCAGAAGGTCAGGCCGGCGAGAAAGACGATCTTGGCGACATCGACGGCGCTGAGATCCCAGGCCGAATAGATGCGATAGCGCACCGCGCCGCCGGTGAAGACGCTGGCGCCGACATTGTGGCCGATCGAATAGCTGGTGAAGGCCGCCAGCGCGTTGATCCGGTACGGCACGTCGCGGCGACCGATCGTGCGCACCGCAAACCAGTCGTAGAATGTCAACGTGAAATAGCCGGCGGCAACCGACAGCGCCGACAGCATGATCAGCCGCGGCTCGGTCTCCGTCATCGCCCGGAAAACGGCGGCAGCGTCGATGTTGCGCAGCTTGTGATACAGCATGTAGCAGGCGATGCCGATCACCGCGACGCTGATCAAGACACCGAGCTTGTGCAGGATTTGCTTCTCGCGCAGAAACGAGATCGCCCTGCGTATTGCTTCCAGCATCTCAACCTCGAATGCGATCCCCTGACCAGAGAGATCTGGACCAGGAAGTCAGACTAGCCTCGGCGGAACCGCCACATCAGTTGTCTCCGGCACAACCGTCGTAGCGCGTTTTGCGGCAAAGTGGAATTCGCCGGCTGTGAATAAAAACAAGCCACATCAGTATATTAGGTCAGCCCTAACAAACCACCAGCCTCTCGGGCGCATTCGCTGCGGCAAAATGCCAACGTCCTGACGCGTCTCACGTGACAATGAGGCTTTCGTGACCTCATGCCGCCGATTTGGCGGCGAGACGTTGATAAAAAAGACGGCAGCGGCATGCACCACAGACCTCAGGTCGCGCGGGCCTGCTGCCTGACCACCACGATGTCGCGCAGCCATGATCCGATGGCGCAGCCGACGAGATAGAAGCCGAACAATGCGAGGCCGAGATCGAGCCAGTAGCCAAAGCGGCCGGGCACGACTTTGGCAATCGCGATGCCGACGATGACCGCGGCGATCACCGACAGGCGCTGGATCCAGACCCGCGACACCGAACGCCCGCGATAGACCACGGCGATCCAGCCCATGCAGAAGCCGATCAGGAACGCCCCGAGCAGCCAGCCCCAGTGAAACATCGCAAGATAGGTCATGGCGCTTGCCTCACGACGAATTCGATCCGGCGATTCTGCAGCTTGCCTTCGTCGGTATCGTTGGTGGCGATGGGTTGGGTGCTGCCGTAGCCGATGGTCGAGAAACGGTCCGCCGGCAGGCCTGCCTTCACGAGATATTCTTCGACGGCGAGCGCGCGCTTTTCCGACAGCGACTGATTGAACGCTGCGTCGCCATCGCCGTCGGTGTGACCGGCGATCTCGACCCGGACATTGGGGCAGCGCATGGCGATTTCCACGAGGCGATCGAGCAAGCCGGCGGAATCCACATTGATGCTGGCGCTGGAGGGCTCGAACCGGATGCGACCCTTGGTCAGATTCTGCGCGAAGAGCTGCTGGCACACGCTGGCATCGACCGGTGCCGCTGCGGGCTTCACCGAGACTTCGGCTTTGGCCTGCCACCCCTGCGGGAGTTCGCGCGCCAGGCTTGCGCGTATCTGGTCGGCGGCGACTTCGTAGAGTGCGTCCCCTGACAGCTTCACCTCGCGGTCGGACACCACCAGGGTCCCCGTCGACAGCCGCGACAGCGCACCCAGTGCCGTCGTCACCGCGGCGGCAAAACCACCGGGCGCGCCGATGCTGGCCTTGAGGTTGTCGACGACCTTCTCATTGCCGAACTTGCGTCCGGCAGCCGACGCAAGCGCGGCGTGAATGGTGTTGTCCGGGACATAGCCGCTCAGCGTCAGCGTATTCGTCACCGGGTCCTTGTTGGCCTGGAACACATAGGGCGGCGCCTTGACGTCATTGGCTGCGACCGTGAAGCCTTCCGGCAGATTCTTCAGCGCCGCCGCAATGGCTTCGCGGCCACCGAGATCGCGCGCCATGCCGGAGAGGCTGATATTGGTATCCGAAATCACCGCCTTGCCTTCCTTCAGCTTGGCAACCTGATCGAGCAACAGCACAGCTGCGGCATCAAACCGCGGCGGCGCGCCGCGCTTCAGACCCATGCGGTCGGAGACCTCGGTTCCGCTGAGTGCGGCGCGGGCCGCTTCCACGATGCGCGCCTTGCTGGCCGGCAATGGCGCGGTCCCCCACAGCGTGACGCGGACATTGTCGCGCTCCGCGACCCAGACGAACGGCTTGGCTTCCGCGACGAGACGGGTTTCGTCATTGACCAGGCGAACGCCAGGCGTGGCCTCGACCGACGAGACCGCGCTGCGGCGACCATCTTCCGAAAACGCTTCGGCAGAAAACGCTACGTCACGGCCGGCAACCGTGATCTGGCTCTTGTCGAGGATCGTGTTTTTCAGCGCCGCAGTGCTGCGCGCCGTTAAATCCGTTTCAAGCGGAATCGTGCTAACCCAGGCAGCAACCACCCAAAGGATGGCAAGCGGGATGAGCCCGGGCCACCATTTGGCACTCCACCTGTAAAATCCGTGCATTCGACGTCCTGCGGGTCTGGAAACAGAGAGAAAACAAACCCTTGCGGGACTGTCAAATTGAAATCAAGGCAAACCTCTGGCGTCGCCGCGGGTATTCGAATAACGCTTTGTTCAATCGTTTCTGATCATTTCCGTGGGTAGCATCAATTGCTCGGTCATACGATGAAGCAGATTCGCAACACGATTATTCGTGCCGGCCTGGATGCGCTGTATTTCAGTGGCGCCCACCGCGTGTTGCGACCGATCTTCGGCGGCGTGGGCACCATTTTCATGCTGCACCATGTGCGCCCTGCGCATGCCGGTTCGTTCCAGCCCAACCGTCACCTCGAGATCACACCCGATTTCCTGCGCGCCACCCTCGCTTATCTGCGCGCGACCGACGTCGATATCGTGACGCCCGATGAAGTGCAGCGGCGGTTGACGGAACGGGATTTCTCGCGCCGCTTCGCCTGTTTCACCTGCGACGACGGCTATCGCGACAACCGCGACCATGCATTGCCCGCGATGCGGGATTTCGACGCGCCCTTCACGGTCTATGTCACCAGCGACTTCGCCTCCGGCACAGGTCGGCTATGGTGGGTGGCGCTGGAGCGTGTCGTTACCAGAGCCGATGCGATCGAGGCCCCGATCGACGGACAGATGGTGCGCCTGGACACATCGACTCTCGCCGGCAAGGACATGGCGTTCGACCGCCTGCATGGCTGGCTGCGCGGATTGCCGGAAGAAGCGGATATCCGCCGCGAGGTCAGCGCGCTCTGCGCCGCGCATGGCATCGACGAAGACGCGGTCAGCCGCGAACTGTGCATGTCGTGGGACGAACTCAAACCTTTCGCCGCCGATCCACTGGTGACAATCGGCGCGCATACCGTAAGCCACTGCAATCTCGCCAAACAGAGCGAAGCGATGGTCGTGCATGAGCTGTCAGCCAGCCGCACCGATATCGAAAACGTTCTGCAGCGCCCGGCCGTGCATCTTGCCTATCCCTATGGCGACCGCTGCGCCGCGGGCTCACGGGAATTCGCACTGGCGAAAAGCGCCGGCTTCGAGACAGCCGTGACGACGCGCCCCGGCGTGATCGCCTCGGACAACTTCTCGCAGCTCACAGCGCTGCCGCGGGTCTCGCTGAACGGCAACTATCAGGACACCCGCTATCTGCCGGTGCTGACCTCCGGCGCGGCCACCGCGATGTGGAACGGCTTCCAGCGCGGCGACGTCGGATAGCCTGGCCCGCTGCAGGCGAACTGCAGCCTTGCTGGAGTCTTGCGTCCCGCGCCGGATCAGACCGGCTTTAGCGGCAGATCGGCATCCGGCGGAAAATACACGCCCGACATCGGATCGACCCAGCACAGATGCTCGTTGACGCGGGTTACGCCAGCTACATTTTCAGCAGCCACGACAATCGCCCGACGGACATTCTCGTCCGTGATGAAGCCGTCGATGTCCACGACGCCATCCTTCACCCGGACGTCGAGGCCGAATGGTGTCCATTCGTTATGCCTGAGCACAGCGACGATGCGGCGGCGGATCAACGCATCACTCGACCCGACATCGGAGACATCGTGCATGAGATCGGCGATGGCTTCGACGAAATTCTGCCGGCTGACGATACCCACGAGCTTGTCGCCCTGCACCACCGGCACGCGCTTGATGTGATACTTCTCCATCACGTCGACGATATCGGCCAGACCGGTCTCCTCCGTTACCGTGCGGACCTCGCGGGTCATGATCTCGTGCACCTTGCGGCCGGCTTCGCGGACATAATCGATGGCCTGCAGGCTGGGGCCACGCACGAATTCGAGCCAGCGCGGACGCCTGCGCTGCGTGCCGACCTCGTGCCGACGCAGGAAGTCCCGCTCGGTCACAATGCCAACCAGCTTGCCGGCCGCATCCACCACAGGCAATCCGCTAACGTGATAATCGATCATCAGCCGCGCAGCTTCGCTGATCGACGCGTCCGGCGACACGGTGACGAGCTTGCGGGTCATAATTTGATGAGCTCTCATGACACTCTCCCATTGGGTTGAGGTCCGTTTGCTGGACGAACCAACGCGAGAAGCCTACGCCGGCCGCCGGTTCCGGCCTTGATCTGGGTCAACTGCAGCAGCGCTTGTTGACTCCCCTTGCCCGCCGCCGCACACAATCGGCCCAACGATAAAACAAACGGGAGGCGTCATGTTCACCAATCTGTTTTCGCTCGATGGCCGCATTGCACTCGTCACCGGCGGCTCGCGCGGCATCGGCAAGATGATCGCGGCAGGATTTCTCAGCCAGGGCGCGGCGAAGGTCTACATCACCGCGCGCAAGGCCGGGCCGTGCGAAGCCACCGCGAAAGAACTCTCAGCGCAGTATGCCGGTGAATGCATCGCACTGCCGATCGACATCTCGACCATGGCCGGCATCGAGATGCTGGCTGCCGAAATCAAGAAGCGCGAACCCAAGCTCGACATTCTCGTCAACAATGCGGGCGCCGCCTGGGGCGCGGACTTCGATGAATTTCCGGAGAGCGGCTGGGACAAGGTGATGACGCTGAACGTCAAGACGCCGTTCTTTCTGACCAAGGCACTGGCCGGGCCGCTGCGTGCAGCAGCCAGCGCGGACAAGCCGGCCAAGGTTATCAACATCGCGTCCATCGACGGCATCTTCGTCAATCCGATGGAGACCTATTCCTATGCGGCGAGCAAATCCGGCCTGATCCACCTGACGCGGCGGATGGCCGTCAAACTGATCCAGGATCACGTCGTCGTCACGGCCATCGCGCCGGGCCCGTTTCAGTCGGACATGAACAAGGCTGCACGCGACAATGCCGATGAAGTGGCGACCCGCGTCCCCGCCGGCCGGATCGGGACCGACGAGGACATGGCAGGCGCCGCGATCTATCTCGCTTCGCGCGCCGGCGATTACGTCGTCGGCGCCACCATCGCGGTGGATGGCGGCATCGTCTATGCGAATCCAGGCATCAAAGGCGACGGCTGGGATTGAGGTCACGCACGCCACGTCATTGCGGCCCTCGGGCTGCAATGACGCGCGATCGCTGCCGATCTATCAGCCTCGGCTATAAACTAAGCAATTAACCAGCGTCCGGCCTGCGAACGACATTTAGGCCGCAAAGCTATTCTGAAATAACCATCTGATTTATTTAAATATAATCTCCTGAACTATTCCATCGTCGCAGTTGTACACAATGGCACGCTGCTTGCTTTGTTAACCTCTGAGACATCCATGCCTCGGGGAGTACACGGCAATGGCGGACTCACTGCATACAACGACGGTCCTTGCAGAACCCGGCCCGATCGCGGTCGACTGGGGCACGACAGCGCTCGTCATCATCGACATGCAGCGCGATTTCATGGAGCCCGGCGGCTTCGGCGAGACACTCGGCAACGACGTGTCGCAACTCGCCAGCGCCGTCGCCCCGATCGCTGCGGTGCTGAAAGCCGCGCGCGAAACCGGGATGATGGTGGTGCACACCCGTGAGGGGCACCTGCCTGATCTCTCCGACGCACCGCCCGCCAAGATCGAACGCGGCGCGCCGAGCCTGCGGATCGGCGATCCCGGTCCGATGGGACGCATCCTCATTCGCGGCGAGGCCGGTCACGACATCATTCCCGCACTCTATCCTGTCGAGGGCGAGATCGTCATCGACAAGCCCGGCAAGGGCGCATTCTACGCCACGACGCTCGGCGCCGATCTCAAGGCGCGCGACATCGACACGCTGCTGGTCTGCGGTGTCACCACGGAGGTCTGCGTCAACACCACCGTGCGCGAGGCCAATGACCGCGGCTATCGCTGCATCGTCATTTCTGACGGCTGCGCGTCCTACTTTCCTGAATTCCACGAGATGGGCTTGAAGATGATCAAGGCCCAGGGCGGCATCTTCGGCTGGGTCGCCTCATCCGCCGCAATCCTTGAAGCAATGACACTTTCTGAAAATGCACCGGAGACTTCCAACAAACTTGCAGCAGGAGCATCACGATGAGCACGACCGCGGGGACGTTTTCTAAAGATTCTGCCGGCAAATCCGACTTCAAGCCCGCTCTATGGACACCGGGCGACTGGAATGCGTTTTTCGGCTTCGGCACCAATATCCTCGTCAACATGCTGGTGCTGACCGGCCTGCTGCGCTTCGTCCTGAAAATGCCTGACAACATCGTGTTCGGCCGCATCCTGCCGGCCATGGGCCTGATGATGTGCCTGTCCACGATGTACTACGCCTGGCTTGCCTACAAACTGGCGCAGAAGACCGGCCGCAGCGACGTCTGCGCGCTGCCCTCGGGCATCAGCGTGCCGCATATGTTCATCGTCACCTTCGTGATCATGCTGCCGATCTCGATCACCACAGGCGATCCCATCAAGGGCTGGGAAGCCGGCCTCGTCTGGGTGTTCTTCCAGAGCTTCATCCTGATGATCGGCGGCTTCATCGCGCCCTGGATCCGCAAGGTGACACCGCGCGCCGCGCTCTTGGGCACGCTGGCCGGCGTTTCCATCGCCTTTATCGCGATGCGTCCGGCGCTGGAAATGTTCATGACGCCGGTGATCGGCCTCACATGTTTTGCCATCATCATGCTGAGCTGGTTCGGCGGCTATAAATATCCCAAGGGGATTCCGGCAGGCCTCGTCGCGATCGGCGTCGGCATGGTGATCGCCTGGGGCTCCAATCTGTTTGGCGTCGGAATCGGCGGCGTCAGCGTCGCCGGCGTCAAGGCGGCCTTCACCAATTTCGGCTTCTCGGTGCCACTCCCGGCTTTCGATCACGTGTTCTCAGGATTCCAGTTCCTCGGCATCATCCTGGTCACCGCCATTCCCTATGGCATCTACGATCTGGTCGAGGCGATGGACAATGTCGAAAGCGCGGAAGCTGCCGGCGACGAATATCCGACCACCCGCGTGCTGACCGCCGACGGCGTCGTCTCGCTGATCGGCTGCCTGATGGGCAACCCCTTCATCAACGCGGTCTATATCGGCCATCCCGGCTGGAAGGCGATGGGTGGCCGGATCGGCTATTCGGCGGCGACCGGCCTGATGGTGATCGTACTTTCCTGGTTCGGCGTCATCTCACTGATGCTGGCCGTTATCCCCGTGGTCGCGATCTCACCGATCCTGCTCTATATCGGCATGCTGATCTGTGCGCAGGCGTTCGAGACCACGCCGCGCGAACATGCTCCGGCGATTGCCCTCGCACTCACGCCGCATCTTGCGGCCTGGGCCACGGTGCTGCTGTCGGGCGCACTCGGTGCCGCCGGCATGAATTTCGGCGCGATCCATTCGCCCGAATTCATCGCCAAGATGGGCCAGAACGGCGTGCTGTTCCACGGCCTCGAAGTCATGGGCGGCGGCTCGATCCTGGTCGGCCTCGTGCTCGGCGCCATCGCGGTGTTCGTCATCGAGCGCAAATTTATCAATGCATCGGCCTTCGCTCTGGCCGGCGCGGTCCTGACCTATTTCGGCTTCATGCATGGCGAGGCGATCGGGATCGGCGGCGGATTGGGGGTGACGCCCGGCGTCGCTCTCGCTTATGCTCTTGTTGCAGCCGGGCTCTTTGCCGCGGACAAGTTCGGCGCAACCAGCCTGTCTTCTGTCCCGCAATCGGAGCCGCCACTTGCCGTGCCTGCTGAATAACATCGTCTCAACCTGCGGGTGGCACACCCGTGCCATCCGCAGCAGGTTCGCATCGTGAGTGAGTCCGTTCCCGAAACGATCGCCGCCATCGTTGCCGCGCATCGCGCCGGCACCGTGACGCCCGCACAGACAGTCGCCCGAAGCTATCAGCGCATCCGCGACCGCGGCGACACGGCGATCTTCATCACGCTCCGCGTTGAGGCCGAGGCGATTGCCGAAGCCGAGGCGCTTGCTGCGAAGGATCCCGCCACGCTGCCGCTCTATGGCGTGCCGGTCGGCGTGAAGGACAATATCGACGTCGCCGGTTTGCCGACTACCGCCGCCTGTCCCGCTTTCGCCTATAACGCAACGCGCGATGCCAGCGCCGTGGCGCGGCTGCGTGCCGCTGGCGCGATCGTCATCGGCAAGACCAATCTCGACCAGTTCGCGACAGGTCTGGTCGGCGTGCGCTCACCCTATGGCATTCCCAAGAATGCGATCCGCGACGATCTCGTGCCGGGCGGATCGAGCTCCGGCTCTGCCGTTGCCGTGTCCGCGGGACTCGTGCCGCTGACGCTCGGCACCGACACCGCCGGCTCTGGCCGCGTGCCCGCCATGCTCAACAATATCGTGGGCCTCAAGCCCAGCCTCGGCCTGATCCCGACCGCCGGCGTGGTGCCGGCCTGCCGCACGCTGGATTGCGTCTCGATCTTCACACTCACGGTGGACGATGCTGTTGCCGCGCTCGATGTGATGGGCGGCTATGACGCCCATGATCCCTATTCGCGCAAGCGGGTACCGGGTTCGCTCACCGCGTTTCCGAAGGACCTCAAGCTCGGCGTGCCGCGCAATGGCCAGTTGATCTTCTTCGGCGACAAGGCCTCGGAGAAAGCCTATGCGGACGCGCTGAAGCGCTGGACCTCGCTCGGCGCGACGCTGGTCGAGTTCGACCTTGAGCCGTTCTATGAAACCGCGCGGCTGCTTTACGACGGACCATGGGTCGCCGAGCGCCTGCTGGTGATCCGCGATCTGCTGGCGTCTGCGCCGGACGCAATCCATCCCGTGACGCGCGAGATCACCATCGCCGGTGCACGCCAGAGCGCGACCGATACGTTTGCGGCTTTGTACAAGCTGCAGGAGCTGAAGCGTGTCGCTGAGCAGGCTTTCACTGCTATCGACGCGCTGGTGCTGCCGACCGCGCCGACCGCCTATACGACGGCGCAGGTGCTCGCCAATCCCATCGAGCTCAATTCGCGGCTCGGCACCTACACCAACTTCGTCAACCTGCTCGACCTCTGCGGCCTCGCCATCCCCGCCGCCATGCGTGCCGACGGCATCCCGTTCGGCATCACTTTGCTGGCGCCGGGCGGCGATGACGCGCTGCTCGCCAGCATCGGCCGGGTGTTTCATGCCGACACCAAATTGCCGGTTGGCGCCAGGGCTCTACCCCAGCCGACGCTCGCGCCGCTGTCCACTGAGCTGGCCGAAGGCGAAATCGCAATCGCGGTGGTCGGCGCGCATCTCTCCGGCATGGCGCTGAACGGCGAGTTGCAGGCGCTGAACGGTCGCCTGCTGAAAGCCACGACGACGGCGCCGGACTACAAATTCTATGCGCTCAACGGCACGACGCCGGCGAAGCCCGGCCTGCTGCGCGTCGCGGAGGGTACGGGCGCGGAAATCGCCGTCGAAGTCTGGGCGCTGTCGGCAGAGGCTTTCGGCAAATTCGTTGCGTCGCTTCCGCAGCCGATGTCGATCGGCACACTGACATTGTCCGACGGATCGAGCGTCAAGGGCTTTCTAGTGGAAGCCAAGGCGACGGAAGGCGCGCGGGACATCTCGTCGTTTGGCGGATGGCGGGCCTATATGGCAGACGCAAAATAATACGCCGTCATGGCCGGGCTTGTCCCGGCCATCTACGTCTTGCTTTGCGGCAAAGACGTGGATGCCCGGGACAAGCCCGGGCATGACGGAGTTATAGTTGCGGGCAGCGACGCGAAACTTACGCCGCGCGGATATTCCCCATGAACCGATCGAGCTCGGCACGTAGCCGCGCACTCTCGCTCGACAGGGTCTGTGCCGAATTCAGCACCTGAGCCGACGCCGCGCCGGTTTCGGTCGCGCCGCGGTTGACGTCGACGATATCGCCGGCGACCTGCTGGGTGCCGTGGGCAACCCGCTGGACGTTCTGTGCGATTTCGCGCGTGGCAGCGCCCTGCTGCTCGACGGCGCTGGCGATCTCCGAGGCAATGCCGGAAATCTCGCCGATGGTGCTGCCGATCTGCTTGATCGCCGACACCGATTCCTGCGTCGCGCTCTGCATGCCCGCGATCTGGGTCGAGATTTCCTCGGTCGCCTTTGCAGTCTGGCTGGCCAGTGACTTCACTTCGGACGCCACGACCGCGAAGCCGCGGCCGGCATCGCCGGCCCGTGCGGCCTCAATGGTCGCATTCAGCGCCAGAAGGTTGGTCTGTTCCGCAATCGCCGTGATGAGATCGACGACGTCGCCGATGCGCTGCGCTGCGCGCGACAATTCGCCGATGCGGGCATCGGTCTGCTGCGCCTGCACGACGGCGCTGTCTGCGATCTTGCTGGAGGTCTGCACCTGACGGCCGATTTCGTTGACCGACAGCGAGAGTTCTTCGGTCGCGGTCGCGACCGACTGCATGTTCGAGGAGGCCTGATCCGATGCGCCGGCGACGCGGCTCGACAATCCCTCGGTAGTCTCGGCGGTGCGCGTCAGCGTGCCCGCTGCGGTTTCCAGCTGCCCTGCCGATGCCGACACATTCGAGACGATCGCGCCCACGGCGGCCTCGAAATCGTCGGCAAAGCGGATGAGTTCGGCACGGCGCGCCGCACCGGCCTCGCGGCTTTGCTCTTCCTGAGTCGCGGCATCCCGCTCGGCCTTCGCGATGGCCTGTACCTTGAACTCTTCCACGGCGGACGCCATGTCGCCGAGTTCGTCGCGGCGGCCAAGACCCGGCAGCACCACTTCGAAGTCGCCGGCTGCGAGCTTGCGCATCGCTGCGCACATCGCAATCATCGGACCGGCAATGCTACGGCCCAGCAGCAGCGCAAGGATGGCACCGACGATGAAGCCGCCAACGCCCAGCACCATCACCTGGCGCTCGGTGTCGTGGATCGTGGTGTCGGATTCGGTTTCGAGACGCTGCTGATCGGACAGCAGATCCCCCTTCATCGCCGTCGACAGCTTGGTGATCGCTCCCGCCGTCTCCGACATTTCCTGAACGAGACCGTCGACCTTCTTGGTGTTCTCAACGAACTTGACGAAAGCATCAGCGTAGAGCTTCGTCTCCGCGGTGATCTCCTTCACCTTGTTGTTGATCTTGTCGTCATTGGCATAGATCGTCGCAAACGAGTTCTGCAGGAACTTGATGCGGGCTGTTGCGGCATTCGAGGTCTTGTCCTCGGCCTTGCCGATATAGGTGTTCACGAGCGAGGTCGCGGTGATGAACTGGGTGGTGATTTCCTTGACCTGATCCTGCACGGAAGCAAGGCCGGCCATGGTCGCGGTGTCGCCGAGATCATCGATCTTGTTACGCAGCATCAGGCTGGTGCGCGACAACTGGGTCGAGGCGATGGCGTCGTTCTGTCCCTTGACGGTGAGGATGTCGGCGAACACCTTGGTGAACGTAATGAATTCGCGGGACAGTTTGGTGATCTTGTCGAGCCGCGCGGAGTCCTTGGTCACTTTCATCGACTGGTCGATGGCGTCCTTCAGACTTGTTTCCGCAGCCTTCGCTGCCTTGGCGTCCGCTTCATTGCTGGTGAGGACGTAATAGCGCGTCAGCGCCTGATAGGAGGTCAGTTCGCGGTCGATATTGCGGGCCAGACCGGACTCCGCAACGCTGGTGCGATACGACACCACGCCGGCCGAGATGCGTTCGAAGCCGACATAAGCGAGCACCATGCTGAGCGCGGATATGGCGAGCACGGCCGCAAAGCCCAGCGTCACCTTGGCGCGGAACCTGAGGGCAGGAAACTTAAAAGAAGCCGGCTTCTTCCGGACAAGCGTCGTCGTTGCCACGTGGGGCCCCCGTTCATCACTCCCAACATCCCGGTCATCGCGCGCAAGCGCGCGCAAAGCCGATGCCCAAACCTACGGCACATTGGCTAAGGACGAGTAAACGGATACCGGAACTTCTGGAGGTTGCGCGGCAGGCGAACGGGACTGTCATTCCGGGGCGGGCCGACGCTGTAGGCGGCGGGACCGAACCCGGAATCTCGACATGTTGTGCAAAGCAGCTCAAGATTCCGGGCCCATGCCGGCCCGCTACGCGGTCCGTCCTGTCCCGGAATGACGAGCCAACTACGCCGCCATCGCGGGCGGGGTGAGCGACTGCCAGTTGTTGGCGAGCTGCAGCTTGGGCTCGGTGAGCGCCTGCAACTGCTCCAGAGTCATGCCCTCGACCATCTCGCGCACGAACAGGCCCTGCTCCGTGACGTCAATGACCGCCAGATTGGTGTAGATGCGCTTGACGCAGCCCGGTGCCGTGAGCGGCAGCCGGCACTTCTTGAGGATACGCGGCTTACCGGCCTTGTCGGTATGATCCATGATGACGCGGATTTCCTTGGCGCCGACCGCAAGATCCATCGCGCCGCCGACACCGGGCGGAAAAGACGGATCTTCCGTGGTCCAGTTGGCGAGATCGCCGGCTTCCGAGACTTCAAAGGCGCCGAGCAGGCTGACATCGAGATGCTTGCCGCGGATCATCAGGAACGCGTCGGCGTGATGCATGAACACCCCACCTTTGATCAGCGTCGTGTAGTTCTTGCCGGCATCGATCAGGTTCTCGTCTTCCGTGCCCGGCTCCGGCTTCGGACCGAGACCGAGAATGCCGTTCTCGCTGTGGAAGATCACCTCGCGCCCATCGGGCACATAGCTCGCCGCTCGCGTCGGCATGCCGATGCCGAGATTGACATAGGCGCCTTCCTGCAGGTCCTGCGCGGCGCGCCAGGCCATCTGGTCGCGATTGAGCGGCTTGTATGTTGCGGTCTTGTCAGACGACGTCATGCCTTTGCTCCCACTACCACCACACGATCGATGAAAATGCTCGGCGTCACCACCGCTTCCGGATCGAGACTGCCGAGTTCGACCATTTCATTGACCTGCACGACGCTGAGATCGGCAGCCATAGCCATGATCGGATTGAAGTTGCGCGCCGACTGGTCATAGACGAGGTTGCCCCAGCGATCCGCCTTCTTGGCGCGCAGCAGTGCAATGTCGCCCTTCAGCGGCTTCTCGAACACATACAGCACGCCGTCGATCTCGCGGGTCTCCTTGCCCTCGGCAAGTTTCGTATGCGCCGTGACCGGCGAGAAGAAGCCGCCGAGCCCCGCGGCATGGGCATGCATGCGCTCGCTGATGATGCCCTGCGGCACCAGTTCGAGTTCCAGCGTCTTGGCACGATAGGCATTCAGGAAAGCGCTGTAGTCGCCGGAGCGCGGATAAGAACAGATCACCTTGGCTACGCGGCCGGAATTGATCAGCCGGGCCAAACCAGTATCGCCATTGCCGGCATTGTTGTGGACGATGGTGAGATTGGTCGCACCCTGCTCGTGCAGCGCCTCCAGCAGATCATCGGCAATGCCGACAGTACCGAACCCGGCCACCAGGACGACTGCCCCGTCCTTCACCCCAGCCACGGCCTCGGCCGCGCTGGCTACGCGCTTGTCGATCACTCCCGAAAACTCCTCGTCGCGGAATTGTTATTGTCCGCAATCGCTTGCGGCATTTATTGCGCCGCGACTAGAGCATTGCGGCCTGCGGATATGAAGGCACAAATTTGCAGGAGGGATACGCGCGTTGCTTACTTCCCCTCTCCCCTTGCGGGAGAGGGTGCCTGAGCGAAGCGAAGGCGGGAGAGGGGTAACAGCAACGCACAGTGCTCCTGGCACCCTCTCCCGTCTCGACCGCTTGCGCGGTCGATCCACCCTCTCCCGCGGCGCGCGGCTTCGCCGCGCTGGGGGAGAGGGGAAGAACCACT
Source organism: Tardiphaga sp. 20_F10_N6_6 (assembly GCF_052076045.1). Lineage (NCBI taxonomy): Bacteria > Pseudomonadati > Pseudomonadota > Alphaproteobacteria > Hyphomicrobiales > Nitrobacteraceae > Tardiphaga > Tardiphaga sp. 20_F10_N6_6. The sequence continues at coordinate 4,585,550 of NZ_CP197239.1, read as the reverse complement.
CCACCAAATTCCCAGTTGCAAACTTTCCGGACCGCGCTTCTAATTGGAATAATTAAAAAATACCGGGAGGTCTGCGTGTCCACAGTGAAACTGACGGTCAATGGCAAATCTGTCTCTGCCACGGTCGAAGACAGAACCCTTCTCGTCCACCTGCTCCGCGAAAATCTCAACCTGACCGGGACCCATGTGGGCTGCGATACCAGCCAGTGCGGCGCCTGCATCGTCCATATCGACGGCAAGGCCGTGAAATCCTGCACCACGCTGGTCGGTCAGATCGACGGCGCCAATGTCACCACCATTGAAGGCATTGCCAAGGGCGACCAGCTGCATCCGATGCAGGCGGCGTTCCGCGACAATCACGGCCTGCAATGCGGCTACTGCACGCCGGGCATGATCATGTCGGCGATCGACATCGTGAATCGCCACGCGGGCGATCTCGATGAAGAGACAGTGCGCCACGAGCTCGAAGGCAATATCTGCCGCTGCACCGGCTACCACAACATCGTCAAATCGGTGCTCGACGCCGCCGGACGCATGAAGGTTGCGCAAGCGGCTGAATGAGCCGCGGCGCATTGATCTGAGCTGAGCCAACCGCGCCTTTCGATGGAAAGCGCGGACAATCAAAAACTCCGGCAGGGAGACCCATGAGATGGGCGTTGAAGGCATCGGCGCACGCGTTGCGCGCAAGGAAGACAAGCGTTTCATCACCGGCCGCGGCCGCTATGTCGACGACGTCAAGATCGTCGGCCTCACCCACGCGCATTTCATCCGCAGCCCGCATGCCCATGCCAAGGTCAAAGGCATCGACGCTTCCGCGGCAAAGGATATGCCGGGCGTGGTCGATGTGCTGACAGCACAGCAATTGGTGGACGACAAGATCGGCAATCTGATCTGCGGCTGGGCGGTGTCCTCCAAGGACGGCACACCCATGAAGATGGGCGCATGGCCGGCAATGGCCCCGGACACCGTGCGCTTTGTCGGACAGGCCGTGGCGGTTGTGATCGCCGAGACCAAGAACCAGGCGAAGGATGCGGCTGAGGCCGTGGTCGTGACTTATGAAGAACTTCCTGCCGTCAGCAGCATGACCGCAGCGCTCGCCTCAGGCGCACCGCAACTGCATCCGGAAGCGCCGGGCAATGTGGTCTATGACTGGGCGATCGGCGACGAGAAGCAGACCAATGACGCCTTCAGCAAGGCAGCCAATGTGGTCTCGCTGGACCTGACCAATAACCGGCTGGTGCCGAACGCGATGGAGCCGCGCGCAGCCGTCGCGGAATATGACGACGCAGAAGAGCACTTCACGCTCCATACGACATCGCAGAATCCACATGTGGCGCGGCTCGTCCTGTCGGCGTTCTACAATGTTGCGCAGGAGCACAAGCTGCGCGTGATCGCCCCCGATGTCGGCGGCGGCTTCGGATCGAAGATCTTCATCTATCCCGAGGAAATGGTCGCGCTGTGGGCGTCGAAGAAAGTGCGCCGCCCGGTGAAATGGACCGGCGACCGCACGGAAGCCTTCCTCACCGACGCGCATGGCCGCGATCACATGTCCCATGCCGAGATGGCATTCGATGCCAACAACAAGATCCTGGGCCTGCGAGTGAAGACCCACGCCAATTTCGGCGCGTATATGTCGCTGTTCTCGTCCTCGGTGCCGACCTATCTCTACGCCACGCTGCTGTCGGGCCAGTACAATATCCCGACCATCTATGCCGAAGTGATGGGCGTCTATACCAACACCACACCGGTCGACGCCTATCGCGGCGCCGGACGCCCGGAAGCGAGCTATCTGGTGGAGCGGCTGGTGGAGACATCGGCGCGGCAGTTGAAGGTCGATCCAGCCGAACTGCGCCGCCTCAACTTTGTGACCCAGTTTCCGCATCAGACGCCTGTCATCATGGCCTATGACATCGGCGACTTCGGCGCCTCGCTCGACGCAGCGCTGAAGGCGATCGATTATGCCGGCTTCCCGGCGCGGAAGGCCAAGGCGAAAGCCGCCGGCAAACTGCGCGGCCTCGGCTTCTCCTGCTACATTGAGGCCTGCGGTATCGCGCCGTCCAAGGCGGTCGGCTCGCTCGGCGCCGGCGTCGGCCTCTGGGAATCCGCGGAAGTTCGCGTCAATCCGGTCGGCACCATCGAAGTGCTGACGGGATCGCACAGCCACGGCCAGGGCCACGAGACGACCTTCGCGCAACTCGTTGCTGACAGGCTTGGCATCTCCGTCGATCAGGTCCAGATCGTCCATGGCGACACTGATAAAGTGCAGTTCGGCATGGGCACCTATGGCTCGCGCTCGGCGGCGGTCGGCATGTCCGCGATCTTCAAGGCGATGGAGAAAGTGGAAGCCAAGGCGAAGAAGATCGCCGCGCATCTGCTCGAAGCCTCCGAAGGCGACATCGTCATCGAGAATGGCGAGTTCAAGGTGGCCGGCACCGACAAGGCGATCGCGCTTCCGATGGTCGCACTCGCGGCCTATACCGCACACAACCTGCCGGATGGCATGGAGCCCGGCCTGAAGGAAGGCGCGTTCTACGACCCCACCAACTTCACCTTCCCGGCCGGGGCCTATATCTGCGAGGTCGAGATCGATCCCGGGACCGGCAAGACCGACATTGTCGACTTCGTGGCCGTGGATGACTTCGGCCGGCTGATCAATCCGATGATCGTCGAGGGCCAGGTCCATGGCGGCCTCGCCCAGGGCATCGGCCAGGCGATGCTCGAAAGCGCTATCTATGACGACAACGGCCAGCCGGTGACGGCGTCGTTCATGGATTACGCCATGCCCCGCGCCGACGACGTGCCGTCGTTCCGGGTCTCGCACACCACGACGCTCTGTCCGGGCAATCCGCTCGGCGTGAAAGGCTGCGGCGAGGCTGGCGCGATCGGCTCGTCACCCGCTGTGATCAACGCCATTACGGACGCGCTCGGCCACAACAAGATCGAGATGCCGGCAACGCCCGGCCGTGTCTGGGAAGCGCTGCAATTGCAGCAGGCAGCGGAATAAGCGGAGTGTTTTCAAGCGAAGTGGAAGCCGGTTCGCGTCAAGAAAACACGACCAAAAGATAAGGAAGCAATACGATGTATGAGACCACTTATCACCGCCCCGCCAGCATCGATGAAGCCGCGGCCCTGTTCGCCAAACATCCGGAGGCCAAATATCTCGCCGGCGGCCACACGCTGATCCCCGTGATGAAGCAGCGTCTTGCAGCACCCTCGGATGTCATCGACCTCGCCAAGATCAAGGACTTGATTGGCATCGAGGCAACATCCGACGCGCTGATCATCAAAGCGGCGACGACCTATTACGACATCACGCAGAGCCCCGCGGCCAAGAAGGCGATTCCCGCCATCGTGCATCTGACGTCGGTGCTCGGTGATCCCGCCGTGCGCTATCGCGGCACCATCGGCGGCTCGATTGCCAATAACGATCCCGCCGCCGATTATCCCGCCGCCGTGCTGGCGCTGAATGCCACCATCAAGACCAACAAACGCGAGATCAAAGGCGACGATTTCTTCCAGGGCCTGTTCTCGACGGCGCTGGAAGAGGACGAGATCATCACATCCGTGTCGTTCCCCATTCCGGCCAAGGCCGGCTACGCCAAGATGCGCCACCCGGCGTCACGCTTCGCGTTGACCGCCGTTTTCGTCGCCCAGACTAAATCCGGCGAAGTTCGTGTCGCTGCCACCGGCGCATCGCAGAGCGGCGTTATGCGCGTGCCGGCGATCGAGGCTGCACTGAAAGCCAACTGGTCGGCGGGAGCGCTGGATGGCGTGAAGATCTCAGCCGATGGGTTGATGGGTGACATCCACGGCTCGGCGGAATATCGCGCCAATCTCATCAAGGTGATGGCACAGCGCGCGGTGGAAGCGGCGGGCTGACATTCCATCAAACGGCAAAATCTACTGAACAGCAAAATGCCCGCGAGAAATCGCGCGCATTTTTGTGCAGTGCCGCAGCATGGCCGCATGCAGGATTGCGGCCAAAAGCTTCTTGCCCTTGTCACCACCAGCATAGACAGTTTCCGGCAAATCGGTCCGTCCCATCGACGGCCAAGATCAAGCATGGGAAACACAAGTGCAGGACACCACCCTCGCGTCGTCGCGACCACAGACCAAGGCCACCGGCCCGCTCAAGGGCACACGCGTCGTCGAATTCGCGGGCATCGGCCCCGGTCCGTTCGCCTGCATGCTGCTCGCCGATATGGGCGCCGAGGTGATCACGCTGGTGCGCCCGAAGCAGATGCCGAAGGGCGCCGCGTCACGCGGCCGCAAGGTCATCGAGGTCGATCTCAAGGACAAGGCCGCCATTACGCAGGTGCTGTCGCTGCTGGATAGCGCCGATGCGCTGGTGGAAGGCTATCGCCCCGGCGTGATGGAACGCCTCGGCCTCGGGCCGGATGTCGTCCTCGGCCGCAACAAGAGACTGGTCTATGGCCGCATGACCGGCTGGGGCCAGCATGGCCCGCTGGCGCAGGCCGCCGGCCATGACATCAATTACATCTCGATCACCGGGGCCCTCGCTGCGATCGGCGGCGCCGACAAGCCCGTGCCACCATTGAATCTGGTGGGCGATTTCGGCGGCGGCTCAATGTATCTCGTGATGGGCATGCTCGCCGCCATGCTGGAAGCCAGCCGCTCCGGCCAGGGGCAGGTGGTGGACGCGGCCATGTGCGACGGCGCAGCATCCTTGATCACCATGTTCTTCGACATGACGGCTGCCGGCCGCTGGAAGGAAAGTCGCGAGAGCAACATGCTCGATGGCGGCGCGCATTTCTACGGCGTCTATGAATGCAGCTGCGGTAACTTCATCTCGATCGGATCCATCGAGCCGCAATTCTATGCCGAGCTGCGCGAACTCGCCGGGCTTTCGGAGGCCTGCTACGACAATCACATGGACCCGACAAACTGGGCCGCGGTGAAGGACAAGCTCACCGCGGTGTTCAAGACCAAAAGCCGCGACGAGTGGTCAAAAATCATGGAAGGCACCGACGTGTGCTTCGCGCCGGTGCTGACCATGTCGGAAGCCACGAAACATCCGCATATGGTGGCGCGCGAAGTGTTCATCCAGCACGAGGGCGCGACACAGCCGGCGCCCGCGCCGCGGTTCTCGCGCACGCCGTCGGCAGCACGGCCGGCGGTGAAGGTGGAGCTCGGTGATGCGGTGAAGGAGTGGGCGAGTTGAGAAAGCTCATACTCGCCTAAGGAGCTCCGCTTCTCTTAATCCCTCCCCCTTGTGGGGAGGGTGGCCGGCCGTAGGCCGGTCGGGTGGGGGTGCCCCACGTGACGTCAGGGCGCGTGGCACCCCACCCGTCACGTCTGCTCGCTGAACGCACGCAGCCGCGCCACCCTCCCCACTGCGCGGCTTCGCCGCTTGAGGGAGGGAGAAGAAAGAACTACGCCGCCGTCTTATCGCCGACGTGCAGCACGCCGCGCCTGATCTGATCTTCTTCGATCGACTCGAACAGCGCCTTGAAATTGCCCTCGCCGAATCCGTCATCGCCCTTGCGCTGGATGAATTCGAAGAAAATGGGTCCGATCGCATTGGCCGAGAAGATCTGCAGCAGCACCTTGGTCTCGCCGCCTGCGACCACGCCTTCACCGTCGATTAGGATGCCGTTCTTCTGCAGGCGCGGCACGTCCTCGCCATGCTTGGGCAGCCGCGCATCGATCTTCTCGAAATAGGTCACAGGCGGCGCCGGCATGAAGGGCAGGCCATCGGCGCGCAGCTTCTCGATGGTCGTGTAGATATCCGTCACACCGCAGGCGATGTGCTGGATGCCCTCGCCGTGATAGGTGTTGAGATATTCCTCGATCTGGCCGGCATCGCCGGCATCCTCGTTGATCGGAATTCGGATCTTGCCATCCGGACTGGTCAGCGCGCGCGAGAACAGGCCCGAGGCGCGGCCCTCGATGTCGAAGAAACGGATCTGGCGGAAATTAAACAGCTTCTCATAGAAGCCGGTCCAGACATCCATGCGGCCGCGATGGACGTTGTGGGTGAGGTGATCGAGATAGAACAGGCCGGCGCCCTCAGGACGCGGATTCTTGGCGCCCAGCGATGTGAATTCATGGTCATAGGCTGAGCCCTTGGCGCCGTAGCGATCGACGAAATAGAGCAGGCTGCCGCCGATGCCCTTGATGGCCGGCACGTCGAGCGTCTTCTGCGCTGCGATTGCATCCGCCGGCTCGGCACCGAGCAAGATCGCGCGGTCATAGGCCGCCTGCGCATCGACGACTCGGAACGCCATCGACGGCGCGCAGGGACCGTGCGCGGCGACGAAATTGAAGCCGTGGGTGCCGGGCTCCTCATTGACGAGGTAGTTGATATCGCCCTGGCGGTACACCGTAATGTTCTTGGTCTTGTGCCTTGCGACGGGCGCGTAGCCCATCAGCTTGAACAGCGCATGCAGCTCCGCGGGGTTCGGATGCGCGTATTCGACGAATTCGAAGCCGTCGGTGCCCATCGGATTATGTGCCGAGATGATGGCAGCCGGCGCGTCGTGCGGAAACGGACCCATGGTGATCTCCCGAAGCTGATTTGCATTATCGCTTGCCTGGAGTGTCGGTCGTTTGCGACGCAAGGTGCATGCAAATTCGGATGAAATATGCGACATTCATGCACGGTTCACGCATGAAAAAGGCTTTTGACGCATGATCCCGGTAGACGCCTTCGATCTCAAGATGCTGGCTGCCTTGCAGGATGACGGCCGACTGACCAACCAGCAGCTCGCCGATGCCGTCGGCCTGTCCGCCTCGCAATGCTCGCGGCGCCGGATGCGGCTCGAGGAGGAGAAAGTGATCTCCGGCTATCACGCCGATCTGTCATCGGACGCGCTCGGCTTCAACGTGATCGCCTTCATCCAGGTGCAACTGGCCACCCACTCGCCGGACAATGCCAAGAAGTTCCGCACGCTGGTGCAGCGGGTCGACGAGGTGCAGGAGGCTTACTCACTCACCGGCGATGCCGACTACGTGCTCAAGGCCGTGCTGCGCGATCTCAAGGGACTGTCCGACCTCGTCAACAATGTGCTGATGCCGCATCAGAGCGTGGCGCATGTGCGCTCGTCGATCGTGCTTGACCGGTTGAAGGAAACATCGAAACTGCCGCTGAAATCAGCCCTCGCCTGAGCGCAAAGGGTATCGCCTGGGCGCGGCGGCTCAACATCCCGCGCACGGACGCAGCGTCGTAGCACCCGCCTTCCAGCGTCAGGCCGCCTGACAGTTCACGAACCATCGCGGTTCTGCCAAGATCGGCGCAACGAACCGATTGGGAGAGAACGATGGCACTGGCGCTGCGGCCAAACTGTGAATATTGCGACAAGGATCTGCCGCCCGCGGCACGCGATGCATTCATCTGCACTTTTGAATGCACGTTCTGCGCGGACTGCGTGGAGAGCAAACTCTTCAATGTCTGCCCAAATTGCGGCGGGGGTTTTACACCGCGACCGATCCGCCCCGCCACCGAATGGCGGCCAGGTTTGTCCGTAGCCAAGCGCCCGGCGTCCGACAAGCGCGTACATCTCTCAAAGAGCCCTGAAGACATCGCAACGCATGTCGCGCGCATCAAGGATGTGCCGCCCTGGGAGCGATAACGTGAGCACCTAGCGCTTGTTCGGATCGAAGCGCTTCTCCAGGCCCTTCCAGCAATCCGCATAATCGCTCTGCAGCGTCGCCGTCGTGGCCGCGTGTTCCGTAACGCGCTGCGGGTAGCGGGTCTCGAACATGAAGGCCATGGTGCCGGTGAGCTTCACGGGCTTCAACTCGCCATTGCTGGCGTGATCGAAAGCCTCGCGGTCTGGCCCATGCGGCAGCATCATGTTGTGCAGGCTGATGCCGCCCGGCGTGAAGCCCTGCGGCTTGGCGTCATAGACGCCGTAAATGAGACCCATGAATTCCGACATGATGTTCATGTGATACCACGGCGGCCGGAAGGTGTTTTCCGCCACCGCCCAGCGCTCTGGGAAGATCACGAAATCGATATTCGCAGTGCCGGCGGTTTCCGATGGCGAGGTCAGCACCGTGAAGATCGACGGATCCGGATGATCGAAGCCGATGGCGCCCACCGGCGAGAAAGTCCGCAGGTCGTATTTATACGGCGCGTAGTTGCCGTGCCAGGCGACGACATCGATGGGTGAATGCGGCAGCGTGGTGACAAACAGCAAGCCGCCCCATTTCACATAGAGCTCGGTCGGCGTGTCCTTGTCCTCATAGGCGGCCACCGGCGTCAGGAAGTCACGCGCATTGGCGAGGCAATTGGCGCCGATCGGTCCGCGCTCGGGCAGCGTGAAGGCGCCGCCATAATTCTCGCAGAGATAGCCGCGCGCCGCGCCGCCCGTGAGTTCGACGCGGAACTTGACGCCGCGTGGGATCACCACGATCTCGCCTGGCTCGGCATCGATGCGGCCGAATTCGGTGACGAACAACAAGTTGCCCTGCTGCAGCACGAACATCATCTCGCCATCGGCATTGTAGAAATGCTGATCGACCATCGACTTCGTGATCAGATAGACATGCGCCGCCATGCCGGCCTGGGTGCCGGCATCGCCGGCCGTGGTCATGGTCTGCACGCCCTGCAGGAAGGTCATATCCTCCTTCGGGATCGGCGCTGGATCCCAGCGCAATTGCGCGATCGGCAGATCGTTCTCGTGGCACGGCGCGGTGCGCCACAGCTTGCTATCTGCCTTCTCGAAGCGGCCCGAATGTTTCACCGATGGGCGGATGCGATAGAGCCAGGACCGCTCATTGGTGCCGCGTGGCGCGGTGAAGGGCGAACCGGAGAGCTGTTCGGCATAGAGCCCATAGGCCGCACGCTGCGGCGAGTTGCGGCCAATGGGCAACGCGCCCGGCAGCGCTTCGGTCTCGAATGAATTGCCAAAGCCGGACATGTAGCCCGGCGTGACATTGACGGTGTTGCGGCTGATCAGATCGGGATTGGTGGTGATGTTCATCTCATCCTCCTTTTCCTACCGTCATTGCGAGGAGCGCTTGCGACGAAGCAATCCAGTCTTCCTTTGTGACCTTCTGGATTGCTTCGCTTCGCTCGCAATGACGAATCTACTACATTACCCTTGCAGCGCGGCCCACATTTCGCGGTCGCGCTTGTCGGTCCAGATCACGGGGTCGTCGATTCCCGAAGCTTCATCGAAGGCGCGGGATACATTGAACGGCAGGCAGTGTTCGTAGATCGCAAAGCTCGAAAACTTCTTGTCCATGACGTCGCGGGTCGCCGCCATGGTCTCCTTCAGGCTGCGCCCCTTGGCGACTGACAGCTCCGCCGCGCCATAGAGCGACATCACGAAGTCACGCGTCATCGCGATCGCCTCGCGGGTCGTCTCCAGCCCTTTCAGTGCATCGCCGCGGCCCGGCGCAATCGCCTTCGGGTTGAACGCACGAATCTCGTTCAGCGTCGACGGCCATTCGCGCAGCAGCGCATCGCCGCAGTAGCAGGCCGAATGATATTCGATGAGATCGCCGGAGAACATCACCTCGGCATCCGGCACCCAGGCGACGATATCGCCCGACGTATGGCCGGCGCCGAGCTGCATCAGGCGCACCTCGCGCTTGCCGAGGAAGATCGACATCTCGCCCTCGAAAGTGAGCGTCGGCCAGGTCAGGCCGGGAATGCTCTCGGCATCCTGGAACAGACGCGGGAAACGGCCGAATTCGGAATCCCAGTCCTGCTGGCCGCGCTCCTCCACCAGCCGATAGGTTTCCTGCGACGCGACCACGCCCTGCGCCTTGTAGGCGGACGCGCCGAGCACACGCACCGCATGATAATGCGACAGCACGACATATTTGATCGGCTTGTCGGTGACCGTCCGCACCCGCTCGATCACCTTGTTGGCCATCGCCGGCGTCGCCTGCGCGTCGAACACGATGCAACCGTCATCGCCGACGATGACCGCCGAGTTCGGATCGCCTTCAGCCGTAAAGGCATAGAGATCGGTGCCGATCTCCGAGAAGGTGACCTTCTTCTCGGTCATGTCGGTCGTGGATGCGAAACCCTTGGTCATCTATCTATTCCTTTGATCTTTACGTCAGTCAGTTCGTATGGCGACAGGCAACCGTCGCTTCGCCAGCGCAATCGCGTCACCGAGCACGGCGGCATCGCCGATATGATTGGCGAGGATCAGCACCAGCGCCGTATCGAGCGCTGCGCTTTGTTCATCACTCAATCCGCGATGCGCCTCGACAATCGCACGATAGGCGTCGTCCGGACTGACGAAGTTGGACGCCGTCGACAGTGCCGTCATGACGGCCTCCCGCTGGCACGCGCGACCGCGGCCTTGATCGCCTGCGGCGTTGGATGCCGGAAACGCGCCGCGACATAACCATCGGGCCGCAGCAGATAGGCGGCACCCGGATCGGCGCCGTAGCGTGCCTTGAACAGCCCGGTCTCGTCGCGCAGCGCCGCATCGTCGCCGACGACCAGACGCGCCACGCCCTCGGGCAGTTCGATCGCCTGACCGTCCGACTGCAATACGGTGAAACCGCGGCCGGCTCCGGCGAAACATTCCGAGAGAAACACATGCGCGCCATCATCGCTGACGAGCGGTGCGTCCGGCATATGCGCGCCCAGTCGCGGACCGACCGACCAGTCATCGCTATCGGCGGTCGACAGCGGCGTCTGATAGACCGACGGCACGGACAGCCGGCCGCCATTGATCATCCGCTTGGCGAAATCAGCCTCCCTGGCGAGCGACAGTATTGCCTGCCGCATGCGCTGCTCCTGCTTCGAATGCGGGGCGATGAAATCCGTCGCATGGGTCGAGGCACGGATATTCTCGTCCGCGGCCGGGCCCCGCTCGGCGTCATAGCTTGCCAGCAGCGACGCCGGCGCATTGCCGGCCAGCACCAGTGCGAGCTTCCAGGCGATGTTCTCGGCATCTTCGAGGCCGGAATTGGCGCCCCGCGCGCCGAAGGGCGACACCTGATGCGCGGCATCGCCGGCGAAGATCACGCGCTCATGCAGGAAGCGCTGCATGCGACGGCACTGGAACTTGTAGACCGAGATCCACTCGAAATCGAAATCATCGTGGCCGAGCATGCGCGCGATGCGCGGACGCACCTTCTCCGGCCGCCGCTCCTCGGCGGGGTCTGCATCCGGCCCGAGCTGCAGATCGATACGCCAGACATCGTCGGGCTGACGATGCAGCAGTGCGGATTGGCCGGAATGGAATGGCGGATCGAACCAGAACCAGCGCTCGGTCGGGAATTCCGCGGTCATCTTGACGTCGGCGATCAGGAACTGATCCTCGAACACCTCGCCGGAAAAGTCCGCGCCGACCATGCCGCGCAGCCCGGAGCGAGCCCCATCGCAGGCAACGACATAGTCGGCGCGCAGCGTGTAAGGCCCATCGGGCGTCTCGATGGTGAGTTCCGCGTGATCGTTGTGCTGCGCCAGCGCGATGACCCTGTTGCGCCAGCGCAGATCGATCTCCGGCAATTGATGCACGCGATCGACCAGAAAGGACTCGGCGTAATATTGCTGCAGGTTGATGAAGGCCGGCATCTTGTGGCCGGTCTCGGGCAGCAGATCGAACTGGTAGAGCATGTCCGGTCCGAGAAAGATCTTGCCGACCTTCCACACCACGCCCTTGTCGATCATGCGATGGGCGACACCGAGACGGTCCCAATATTCGAGCGAGCGTTTGGAGAAACAGATGGCGCGCGAGCCGTCGCCGATGCGATCGGCGTCGTCGAGCAGCACCACGCGCTGGCCGCGCTGCGCCAGATCGATGGCCAGCGACAGGCCGACAGGGCCAGCACCAACAATCACCACAGGATGATGCGCCGCAGCGGCAGCTGACCGCGCCTGATCGGCATGGCGGCGATAGGCAAACTGGCGGACATGTTGCGCCATGGCTCAGCCCCTGCCCTGCAACCGGATGTATTTTCGGATCAACGCTGGTCTGGCCAACGGATCGCACTCCCTCTAAGATAGTCTCATTTGCAACCATCTAAACGCCGGACCCGTGGCGGCGTCAACAGCAGAATTGGTGGCTCCGTGGCAAAATTCGACCTGTTTCAGTTCGTTCCGTTCCGGCTCAACCGGCTGGCCGCGGAGGTCAGCGCCGCGCTCTCGGACGAATATCAGGTGCGCTACGGGCTCGACATTCCGGAATGGCGCGTCATCGCCACGCTGGGCTTTCGCGACGACGCCTGCAGCGCGCAGTTCATTTCGCAATGCACGCGCACCCACAAATCCACCATCAGCCGGGCGGTGACGGCCCTGCTGGACCGCGAACTCATCGAACGGGTTGAAAACGAAGACGACCGCCGCGCCTTCGAATTGCGTCTCTCCGCAAAAGGCACCGCGCTCTATGAAGAGCTGATCCCGCGCCTGCTAAGCAAAGAGCGCGACATCCTGTCATGCCTGACGGCGCAGGAGCGCAAGGACTTCGCCGCCGCACTCGGCAAGATCGAGCGTAGCCTCGACCTCGTGCAGACGCGGCATGGGCAAAAGGCCGGCGCCTATTGAGAGATTAGTCTTTCACAAAGGAGCGCGATGGCATCTCGTGCAGCGCATAGGCATCGGCCTTGCTGCCCTCGACGCGCGGATAGAGCTCGCGCACCAGCGGATCATGGCCGGGAATGATGCGGTCGGGATGGCCCGCAAGGCGCTCGCAGGTGGTCCAGCCGTCGCACATGTCGCCGATATTGTAGACGATCGGAAACGGGCTGCGGCGCTGCATGTTGCCGTAGTAATGCGAGGCGTCCGAGGCCAACACCACCGGGCCGCGCGCGGTTTGCACGCGTACGATCTGCAGACCGTCGGAATGGCCGCCAACGCGGTGCAGTGTGACGCCCGGCGCAACCTCGCCATCGCCATTGTGGAACGTGACGCGCTCATTGAACACGTGTCGCACCATCAGCGTGACGTCTTCCGCCGAGAACGGATGCCGCAGCAGCCCGTTGCACATGCAGCGGCCCGTCGCGTAGCTCATCTCGCGGTCCTGCAGATGGAACCTGGCATTGGGGAGACGATCGAGATTGCCGGCATGATCGTAATGCAGATGCGTGACAATGACGTCGCGGATGTCCGCCGCGCGAACGCCGAAATCGGCCAGCGCATCGATCGGATTGATCGTGAGCTTGCGGCTGCGTTCTTTCGCGGCGACCTCGTTGAAGCCGGTATCGACAAGAATGTCGCGGCCGCCGCCGCGGATCAGCCAGATGAAATAATCGAGATCGGCCGCCGCGGTCTCATGGGGATCGGGTGCGAGATAATTCATCTGCGGCGTCCGCGGCGTCATCGTGGCGTAGCGGATCGCATAGATTTCGTAAGTCACGCTCATTCGTCCCGTCCCATTCCCGATCGTTGTTATGCGCAACAAGCCATTGCTGCCGGGGAAGGTCAAACCGTTCCAACCACCGGAATGACCGGGAACCGGGACTGCAGCGACAACGCCGGACGCGTGGTGAATTGACGCGATAGCTGCCGCCCGCACTGCACGTTGACAGCCGCGATCACGCCGGTTTGATAATGGGAATGGCGTGGATTAGTGTCGCTGCGGCGCAAGCCACAGCTTGGACAGCGCCCTCAAGTCTGGACCGGTTTCATTATGAAAATGCGCATTGCTCTGATCGCTCTCCTGACGTTTGCTGCCACGCCCATCTGGCAGGCCTCCGCCGCAGAAGATCGGACCCACCGGATCGCACTGGTGATCGGCAATGCGAAATATCCGGACGCCGAGGCTCCACTCAAGGAGCCCATCAACGACGCCCGCGACGTCGCCGCCGAATTGAAGCGTGATGGATTTGAGGTCGATACCGGGGAAAATCTCGGCGGCGACGGCATGCGCCGGGCGCTCGACAAATTCTACGGCAAGGTGAAGCCGGGCTCGGTCGCCCTGGTGTTCTTCAGCGGCTTCGGCATCCAGTCCGCGCGCCAGAGTTACATGATCCCGGTCGATGCCCAGATCTGGACCGAGCCCGACGTGCGCCGCGACGGCTTCAGCCTCGAGACCGTGCTGGGCGAGATCAACGGCCGCGGCGCCGGCGTCAAGATTGCGCTTTTGGACGCATCCCGCCGCAATCCGTTCGAACGCCGGTTCCGCAGCTTCTCCGCCGGGCTCGCTCCGGTGATCGCACCGAGCGGCACGCTTGTGATGTATTCGGCGGCGCTGAGCTCGGTGGTCAGCGATGGCGGCGGCGATCACGGGTTGTTTGTCAGCGAATTGCTGAAGGAAATCCGGGTTCCAGATCTCACTGCCGAGCAGACGCTGAACCGGACCCGCGTCAACGTCACCCGCGCGTCGCGCAGCGAGCAGGTGCCGTGGATTTCGTCGTCGCTGGCAGAAGACTTCTCTTTCATAGCGGGAACGCGCCCGGCCTCGGCCGCTGTGGCAGAAGCCAAACCGGCCGATCCGGCGCCGGCTGCGACACCGCGCCCCTCTCCTGTGGCCAAGCCGGAAGTCGTCGCCGCACCTGCAGCACCTGTGCCCGCTGCACCCACGCCGGCGGCTCCAGCAGCAGCGCCTGCGCCGACCGCGGCACCGACTCCTGCCCCTGCCGTCGCCGCCGAAGTTCCTCGCGACGAAAACAAGATCCTGCTGGCGCTGGCGGAGGATCCGACCGTCAAATCGCTGAACGTCAAGCTGACCGACAATCCGGAGGACGCCGGCGCGCTGTATCGCCGCGGCCAAGTCTATGCCAGCAAGGGCGCCTATTCCGCTGCGATCAAGGATTTCGACGCCACGATCAAACTGAATCCCAAGGATGTCGAGGCCTACAACAATCGTTGCTGGGCACGCACCGTGACCGGTGACCTCGCCGCCGCGCTCAAGGACTGCAATGAAGCCCTGCGCCTGCGCCCGAATTTTGTCGATGCGCTGGACAGCCGCGGCCTGGTCAACCTCAAGAACGGCCAGAGCAAGAACGCGATTGCGGATTTCGACGCTGCGCTGAAGATCAATCCGCAGCTGACCTCATCGCTCTATGGCCGCGGCCTCGCCAAACATCGCCTTGGCCAGACGGCGGAAGGCGATCTCGACATCACCAATGCCAAGGCCATGGACCCGGACATCGTCAAGGAATTTGCCGGCTACGGCGTTCGATAGAACGGCGTGCAATAGCACGGCATCCGGTGATCCCCAGAGGTCACCGGAATTTCGCGGGAAAATCGCAAGAAAATCGTAAGAAAGTCGCAAGCCCGGTTTGAACCTGCGGCGCGCGAGCGGACACTATTGATGGCAAGCCGGAAGCCATCCTGAAGCGATCCGGCACCAGATTTTGCTGGATTTGATTCAAGCGCGTTTCGCGCGACTAAATGAAGGATGCACCCATGCCGAACACATCCGCACGCCCCGGCTTCAAGGCACTTCGCACGATCGCCATGATCAGCGTCGCCTTGTCGCTGACCGCAGGCATCGCCGCAGCGGCTGAGGAAGTGACCTCCGACCAGATCCTGCGCGCGCTGGCACCAAAGAAGCCGCTGACCCGCGGTCTGTCGATGACGCCGCCGGCCGAGCCGGCCGTCAATGCCGCCGAAGGCAAGTTCGTCGACTCCCTTCGCAATCGCAGCACGCGGTCGCTGTCGATCGGCGAGCGCGAGCAGATCGCCGCCGTCGCCCAGACCAAGCCGGCGATCGATCTGGAAATTACCTTCGACTACAACTCGGCGAATATCAGCAAGAAGTCGCTGTCCTCGGTGCAGGCCCTCGGCAAGGCCCTGAGCAGCGAAGATCTCAAAGGCGCGACCTTCGTGGTCGCCGGCCATACCGACGCCGTCGGCGGCGAAGAATACAACCAGGACCTGTCCGAGCGCCGCGCCGACGCCATCAAGCGCTATCTGACGGACAAATACGGCATCGCCGGCGCCGACCTCGTCACCGTCGGCTATGGCAAGGGCAAGCCGAAGGCCGGCGTTGCGCCAACTGACCCGTCCAACCGACGCGTTCAGGTGGTGAATATGGCGAACAAGACCACCGCATCCCAATAGAGCTCGGTGGTACCTCTGAGCTTGCTGCGGATTGCCGCACCACAGCGTTCCGCGCCACGCGGGACGCTGTTTGCTGTGGTGATCGCGGATATCCTGTATAGATTGCCCCGACCTGCCGCCGCACCGATCGAATGCCCCTGGTGCTCCGTAATACCAAGTGGATCGATCTCGCAATGAAGGCTTTTGCCTGCTTCTCCCCCTCTCTCGCATGTCTGTCGCTGGCGGCCACCATGGTCGCAACCACCTCTATCGGCTTCGCCGCTGAACCCGCACCCGCCGGCTCCGCCTCGCCGAATGGCGCCATGGTGATCGTCGCCAAAGCCACCAATGCCTGCTTCTCCGATCTCGTGCGGGTCACTGGATTCGTGGTTCCGCGCCGCGAGGCCGTTGTCGGCGTCGAGACCGAAGGTTCAAAGGTCTCCGAAGTGCTGGTCCGCGAAGGCGACAGCGTCACCGAGAATCAGGAACTGGCCCGGCTGATACCGCCGCCGACAGCAGGCAATGCACGCCCGAATCCTGTGACGCTGCGCGCCCCCGCGGCAGGTCTGATTACCTCCGTGAACACCATCGTCGGCGCACCGGCCTCGCCGCAGGCCGGGCCGATGTTCAGGATCGCCATCAACAACGAGCTCGAGCTCGATGCAGAAGTGCCGAGCATCCACATCCTCAAGCTCAACCCCGGCGTCACGGCGCGGATCAGCCGCGACGATCAACCCGATATCTTCGGCAAGGTGCGGCTGGTGTCGCCACAGATCGACCGCGTGACGCAGCTGGGCCATGTCCGGCTGTCGCTGGCCAGCAACCCGTCGCTCAAGGTCGGTGTCTTCGCCCGCGCCAGCATCGACGCCAAGCGCAGCTGCGGCGTCGCGATCCCGCGCTCGGCGATCGAACACTTCATGGTGCAGCTCGTGAAGGGCAACACCATCGAGACCCGACGGGTAAAAGTCGGGCTGGTGTCCGATACGTCGACGGAAATTCTTGAAGGCGTCGAGGTGGGCGACATCGTCGTCGCCGATGCCGGCACATCACTTCATGACGGCGACAAGGTCCAGACCATATTCGCCGATGACCTCGATCGATCGCGGGTGCGTTAATGGCAATGAATATCTCGGCATGGTCGATCCGCCATCCGCTTCCGTCCATCGTCTTCTCGATCATTCTTCTGGTACTCGGCTGGATCAGCTTCACCAAGCTGGCGATCACGCGGCTACCGAGTGCAGACATTCCGGTGATCTCGGTCGCCGTCTCGCAATTCGGCGCGGCACCCGCGGAACTTGAAGCGCAGGTCACCAAGACCATCGAGGACGGCGTCTCCGGCGTCGAAGGTGTCCGGCACATCTCGTCGTCGATCACTGACGGCCTGTCGGTCACGACGGTGCAATTCGCGCTGGAAACCAATACCGACCGCGCGCTGAACGACGTCAAGGACGCCGTGACGCGCGTGCGCGCCAACCTCCCCCAGAATGTCAACGAACCGCTGATCCAGCGCGTCGACGTCATCGGCCTGCCGATCGTGACCTATGCGGCGATCTCACCGGGCAAGACGCCGGAGCAACTGTCGTGGTTCGTCGATGACGTGGTCAAGCGCGCGTTGCAGGGCGTGCGCAACGTCGCGCAGGTCGAGCGCATCGGCGGCGTCGAGCGTGAGATTCTGGTGTCGCTCGATCCCGATCGGTTGCAGGCCGCAGGCCTTACTGCCGTCGATGTGTCCAGGCGCCTGCGCGGCACCAATGTGGACCTCGCCGGCGGCCGCGCCGAAATCGGCAAGAACGATCAGGCGATCCGGACGCTGGCGGGCGCGAAGACGCTGAATGAACTCGCCGGCACCATGATCAGCCTGCCGTCCGGCGGCGAGGTGCGGCTCGAAGATCTCGGGACGGTCACCGATACCATCGCCGACCGCCGCACCTTTGCGCGCTTCAACGGCGAACCTGTGGTGGCGCTGGGCATCAAGCGCTCCAAGGGCGCCAGTGACGTGGTTGTCGCTGCGGCCGTGCAGAAACGCATCGATGCGCTGAAGGCGTCCTATCCCGACGTCGACCTGAAACTGATCGATACGTCGGTGGACTTCACTAAGGGAAATTACGAAGCCGCGATCTCGACACTGTTCGAGGGCGCGGCGCTTGCCGTCATTGTGGTGTTCTTCTTCCTGCGCGATCTGCGCGCCACGGTCATTGCCGCGATCTCGCTGCCGCTATCGATCTTCCCCGCCTTCTGGGCGATGGACCTGCTCGGCTTCTCGCTCAACCTCGTGAGCTTCCTCGCCATCACGCTCTCGACGGGCATTCTCGTCGATGACGCCATCGTCGAGATCGAGAACATCGTGCGGCATATGCGGATGGGCAAGTCGCCCTATCGCGCCGCGCTGGAAGCGGCCGACGAAATCGGTCTCGCCGTGATCGCCATCAGCCTCACCATTATCGCGATCTTTGTCCCGGCCAGCTTCATGTCCGGCATCGCCGGACAATTCTTCAAGCAGTTCGGCATCACCGTGTCGGTACAGGTATTCTTCTCACTATTGGCGGCACGCTTCGTCACGCCTGTGCTGGCCGCGTACTTCCTGAAAGATCACAAGCACAACGACCCGCCGCCCGGGCGCATCCTGCAGGCTTACAACAAGCTCGTGACCCTGTCGGTGAAACGCTACTACGTGACGGTTCTGTTCGGTCTCGCCGTCTTCGCACTGTCGATCTGGAGCATCCAGCTGCTGCCGCAGGGCTTCCTGCCGGCCCAGGACACGGCGCGCTCGCTCATGGCGATGGAATTGCCACCGGGATCGCAGCTCGCTTACACCGAGAAAGTCACAGAAGACATCGTCGCACGGCTCCGCAAGCGACCTGAGGTGAAGAGCGTGTTCGTCGATGGCGGTCACGTTCCGCCCGGCACCTATGAAGTGCGGCGCGCAGCTCTGATCATCAACTACACCCCAAAGAGCGAACGCGACAGCGCACATACACAGCGCCTGCTCGAACTCGATATCAGCAAGGAACTCGAAAGCGTTCCGGATATTCGCTACTGGTTCCTCGACGAAAACGGGCTGCGCGCCATCTCGCTGGTGGTGACCGGCACCGACAGCAATATCGTCGCCAATGTCGCCAGCGAACTGGCGACGCAGATGAAGCGCATTCCGCTGATCTCCAACGTGATCTCGGAAACTTCGCTGGATCGTCCTGAGCTGCGCGTGCAGCCGCGCGCCGATCTGGCGGCGCGGCTCGGCGTCTCCACCGAGAGTCTGTCGGAGACCATCCGCGTCGCCACCATCGGCGACGTTGGTCCCGCTCTGGCGAAATTCGATGCCGGCGACCGCCTGGTGCCGATCCGCGTGCAGCTCGAAGACACGGCACGCGCCGACTTCCAGATCCTCGAACAGTTGCGGGTACCGCTTGGCGGCGGCCGCGGCGGCGTGCCGCTATCCGTCGTTGCCGACATCAAGCTCGACCAGGGACCGACCAGCATCAACCGCTACGACAGAGAACGTCAGGCCACCGTGGCCGCGGATCTCGTGGGCACCGCCGCACTCGGCGATGCCCTGAAGAAGATCTACGAACTGCCGGTCATGAAGAGCCTGCCGAAGAATGTGAGCGTCAAGCAGTCGGGCGACGCCGAAAGCCTGAACGAACTCGCGGATGGTTTCGCCACCGCGATCTCGGCAGGCCTGATGATGGTCTATGCCGTACTGGTGCTGCTGTTCGGCACTTTCCTGCAGCCGATCACCATCCTGTTCTCACTGCCCCTATCCATCGGCGGCGCGATCCTGGCGCTGCTGTTGACCGGAAAGCAACTCACGACGCCTGTCTGGATCGGCATCCTGATGCTGATGGGCATCGTCACCAAGAACGCCATCATGCTGGTGGAATTTGCAGTGGAAGCCATTCGCGAGGGCAAGCCGCGAGAGGTCGCGATCATCGATGCCGGCATGAAGCGCGCGCGGCCAATCGTGATGACCACCGTTGCCATGGTAGCTGGCATGATGCCGTCTGCACTGGCCTTCGGCGCCGGCGGCGAATTCCGCTCGCCGATGGCGCTTGCTATCATTGGCGGGCTGATCTTCTCGACGGCGCTGTCGCTGCTGTTCGTGCCGGCGATGTTCATGATGATGGACGATGTCGGACAATTGGCATGGCGCTTTGGGCGCAAGCTGCTGGCGTCGAGCGGCGAGGAAGATCCGCAAAACGGTCAACCACCCGCCGTCCCGCACAAATAGGCACATGCAATGACCCCGTCCGTCGCATCTTCCAAGCGAACCACCACATGGGCCAGACTGCTGGTCGCGTTGTCGCTATGCGTGTTCACACAGCCGGCTCTGGCCGCCGACGATCCTGCTGATGCCCCGAAGGGTGCAGCAGTGACCGTGCTGACCGCCGCAAAGTCCTGCTTCTCCGCCACGGTCGAAGTCTCCGGCATCCTGATCCCGCGCGAGGAAGTCTCGATCCGTCCCGATCGTCCGGGCCTCAAAGTCGCAGAGGTCATGGTCGATGCCGGCGAGAACGTCACCGCGGGCCAGATTCTCGCACGCCTGACGCCACCGGAAGGCGGATCACTTCAAGTTCAGGCCACGGTCGCAGGATTGGTCAGCGCCTCGTCCGCCGTGGTCGGATCACTCGCATCGGCCAAGGGCGAGGCTCTTTTCAGCATCATCGCGCGGAGCGAATTCGAATTCATCGGCCAGGTACCGACGCGCGACCTGCCGAAGCTGAAAGTCGATCAGCCGGTCAAGGTCAAGGTGATCGGCGCTGGAGAGCTGGACGGTAAAGTGAAACGCGTCGCCTCCACCGTGGAGCCCAACAGTCAGCTCGGCCAGGTCGTGGTCTCGATCACCTCGGCCCGGCGGCTGATGAGCAATTCCTACGCGCGTGCCATCATCAAGACTGGCGAAAGCTGCGGCGTTGCAGTGCCACTGACCGCTGTTCTCTATAGTGCCGGCGGCACCGTCGTGCAGGTGGTGCGGCGGCAGCGTATCGAGACGCGGCGCGTCGAGATCGGGCTCATGTCAGGCGGGCGCGTGGAGGTACGCGAAGGTTTGAGCGATGGCGATGTGATCGTCGCGCGGGCGGGCGCCTTGTTGCGCGAAGGCGACCCGGTTCGTCCGGTGATGGCCAGCGCAGACGCTAACAAGTAAACGCGATGGGAAAGCTTAGCTGCCGGCTTTGGCCGTTGCGCTATCGCCGAGCAGGATGTCCTCAACCAGCGACGACGACACGGCAGGAACCTGCTCACCGGCGGTCGCGCGGGTAACCGCAACGCGGGTGTTGGTGAAGACGGACTCGGCACTCGCCGGCTTGGCCTTCATGTTCTTCAGCAATTCGGTTGCGAGCAGGCTGTTCTGACCATCCACATCGTCGGCAACTTTGCCCGGCGTCGCCGAGGTCAGGATCAGCGCATTCTCAGGAACATCGATCGGCGCGAGACCACGGGAGTAACCGCGGAAGCGACGCTCATAGGGATTGCGGCGGGACGCATCCAGCACGACCAGTTTGGCCTGGGCACCCTGCTCCTTCATGATATCGAGAACAGACTCGACGCTCATGCCATCGCGGCGGATGTCACGCTCTTTCCAGATCGCAGCATCGACCGGGATCATGTAGCTCTGGCGGCCAACTTGGACGCCATAGCCACCGAAATACAGCATCACGACGGTTTCAGGCTTGATCTTGGCCTTCAGGCGCTCGACAGCGCGGGTCATGTCATCGCGGGTCGCGTCTTCCACCACATCGACGTCGAAACCGTCGCGGCGGAGTGCGCTCGTCATGGCACGCGCATCATTGATCGGCTGGCTCAGCGGCGCGCCGGCGTCGGGGTAATGACCGTTGCCGATCACCAGCGCGATGCGCGACGCCTTCGTCACGGGATTGATCGTCCCGGTCACCGTCTCGGCCTGTGCGGCTTCCAGCGAGCGCTTGTTCAGCGCGGCATTGGCGCCAAGCACCAGCGACACCAAGCCGACAAAAGCTGCGGCCACAGTGATCGAGCGACGGGATACGCGAAACTGCCGTACGTTCATAACGTCATTCCTGCTCATCGTTCAGGCGCAACCGTGGGTCGCGCGAACGTCGAAATAGGTTTGAAGGGATGCCAAACCAATGAGTATTAAATGCGCTCAATTTGCGGCATCGCAGCAAACTGGTTGTTAACCCGTCGAGCCCACCCGGGCAACCGGTAAAGGCCGGGATTTAAGACAGGGTTACTGACTGACCAGGCTAAGGTCTTGAACGGGCTTGCGCTTCACGCAATTGTAATTCAGACCGATTCGTGCAATTTTTCAAAGGCTTGCAGGTGTCGGGAAGCGATTGCGCCGCAGCAGCGGCGGGCGGTTTTCGAGGCGTGCGCAGGGGGCGGCACTGAAAGAAACCTCATGGGTGTGACTTATTTTGCCGGCGCCGCATACCGCGCGCTGACAGCGAGCAAGGTCGGCCCGTCGCTTTACGACCTCTGCGATCCCCTATTTCACAAGCACACCGGCGGCGACGCCCATATCGTCAAGTTCTACAAAACTGCGCTCGGCAATCCTGCGCTCCGTCCATTGCTCTGTCGCGCCGGCCTGCCCGAGTTGCGCGACCCTGCCCGGTTCAAAGCCATACAGCAGGCCCTGAGAGCGGCGCGCGACGACGCGAGCCCCGATTGGGAAGCCATCGGCCAGCCCATCGCCGAGCTGCTCGACACGGTCACATTGAGCCATCCAGAGCCGAAGCCGGTGACGGCATCAGCGCAGGCACCGTCGCTGGGCGAGATCGACAATGTCATCAAGGCCTGCGGCGCGCATCTGCTGCGCTCGTTCGACCGCAACGGCTTCATCCCCACCTACGCGGCATTCAACCTGATCGGCGATCCCGACATGCATGGCCGCGATTTCCTGATGGCTCTGACGGGCCTGAATTCGCGCGGCTACAAGAACTCGACGCTGCTGTTCACTCTCGCGCGTATCTTCATCGCCCGCTCGCCGGCCGGAAAACTCATCAATCCGCCATGGACCGGAATTGCCGAACCCATGTGGGAGCCGGTGCAGATCCGGCATCGCTCTGCCTATTACGACGCGTTCTTCACCGAGGCGCTGCTCAGCTTCGGCGAAACCGGACTGCCGTCGCCGGACCAGACGACATCCTCGCACCGCGCCATCGATGCGATGGTTGAATTCTGCCTGGTCACCAGCCGCGAGGAAGTCCGCTCGCATGACGGGACGCGCGTGAACGTCATCACCGCGCTGGCGCCGCCGCCGCATCCGCGCTTCAGCCGGCTGTTCGCGCAGATCAAGCAGGATCTCGGCTTCGGCATCTATGTGCCGGACTGCGACACCACCGCCTGCTCGTTCTCCGCCGCCACACAGGCCGGCTCCACCGATCCGATCCTCGATCAACCCCTGCTCGACTTCTATGCCGGTTATCAGGTCGGCAACGGCAGCAACGAGCCGATGGTCACCGTGCCGATCAACGATCACATCGACTATGACGGCGCCATCGTCACCTGGATCGACAATCTCGCGGGCGAGCGGCCCTATGGCAACGACCTCGATCCGACGCTCAATCTCGACGTGCTCGAAGTGTCATTCCGAAATCTGGTTCGCTGGAAAGTCATGGAGACACCGACACGTCTGGAAACGATGCAGCGGATCATCGGCTTCCAGCGCCGCCTCGTGGCATCCGGCGCCTTCGCTGATCCAAAATCGCACATCTATTATCTGCCAGAACTCTACATCGCCTATTTCGGCCGCTGCTATGCGGCTTTCCGTGAGCTACCAGCCGCAACACAACAGGCCATCGATACCGACGGCACGTTCGACTTCATTCGCCTGCGTGTGCTCGCTTATGTGCAGGACGAATTGATTGCGCGCGAGATGAATACTTTCGATGCGGCACTCGCACTGATCGCGCTTGGACATCTCGGCGGCGAGCTCGCGCATTTCGCACCTGCGCTGCGCTGCATCATCACGGCAACAGGCGAAGGCGGCCGCAAGGGTCCGTTCAAGGCCTATGAATGGAACAAGATGAAAACGCCAACACGGATTCTCGTCGGCGGTCCCGAAGTGACCTCAGCCTTCGTGCTGATGGGTCTCGCGCTGGCGCGGCGGAGAATGATGAACGGCCATGCCGCATAGTTCATCGCGCGAAGTTGAAGGTATGAAGGAGCGACCGCGCTGGCATGGGCGGCGAAATGCCCGCACTGTCTCCGGATTGTCGTCATGATTTTGCAATCAAACGGTTCGATGCGCATGTTCCGCACCTTCTCTCTTTTTATCGCGATGCTTTGCATTCCCGCACTGGCACAGGCCGCCGACCTGACCGGCGTGCCGAAGATCCGCGACGGCGACCAGATGACCATTGGCGCGACCCGCATCCGGCTCGCCGGCATGGACTCGCCCGGCCTCGATCAGTTGTGCCTGAATGCCGCCGGCGAGCGCTGGACCTGCGGCGTCGCGGCACATGAAGCGCTTGTTGAACATGTCGGCGACAAGAGCTGGACCTGCCACGTGCTACGGACCGATCGCTTCGGTCGCTCGGTTGCCAAATGTGAGGTTGACGGCGAGGACATCAGCCAATGGATGGTGAAGAGCGGCTGGGCGCTCTCCTATGTGCGCTTCTCGCATGCCTATGATGCCGACGAGAAAGCCGCACGTGAGGCCAAGGCCGGACTTTGGGCCGGCGCGTTCTTTGCGCCCTGGGACTGGCGCGTACGCAACAAGAAAACCACCATTCTTGGCTCGATCAAGCCTCCGGAGGATGCCTTGCCGATCCTGCTGGCCTCGGCATCCGGCCACGTGGCGCCGTCGCCAACCTGCCGGATCAAGGGCAACGTCAACCGGGCCGGCGTCTGCATCTATCACACGCCCGAAAGCCGCTGGTATGCCAAGATCAGCATGCGGATCAGCAAGGGAACACGCTGGTTTTGCTCTAAAGAAGAGGCCGAAGCCGCCGGCTGCCGCGAGACCCGACGATGACATCGTGGCGCTGACGTGGCAGGTTCCCCGCTCAGATTCGATCGAGCGGAACCGTGGCTGACCTGCAGACGGATGTCATTGCGCAAAAACAACGCCGCAGCCGGACATTCCGGGCGGCGCGACTGACGCTGCTCGCTTTGATCATCTATGGCGGCATCGCCTATCTGTTGCTCCCCGAACTATGGACCCATTACGAGCACCAGAAGAGCCTTGCCGGATTGCCGATGACGACCATGACCGCGCAGGGCATCCCGGGCGATCCCATCAATGTCGGCCTGATCGGCGACAAGAAGGACGTGCTGTGCGCGATGCATGCTGCCGGATGGTATCCCGCCGATCCCGTAACTTTACGCTCGTCCCTCGAGATTGTCGGCAGCGTCTTGCTCGACCGCCCCTATCGCGAAGCACCGGTGAGCCCGCTGGTTTACCTCGGCCGTCGCGAGGATCTCGCTTTCGAGAAGCCGGTCGGCAACAGCGCTGATCATCGCCACCACATCCGGCTCTGGAAGGTACTCGACAAGGGGCAGGAAGATCGCCCGGTCTGGCTCGGCGATGCGACTTTCGATCGCAGCGTCGGGATCAGCAAATACACCGGCGCGATCACGCATCATATCGCTGCCGATATCGACGCGGAGCGCGCGGTACTCGCAGGCGACCTCGAAAAGGCCGGCATGGTCGAGGCCAAATATCAGGTCACAGGAATCGGGCCAACCGTCGCCGGCCACAATGGCGGCGGTGACCTGTACTACACCGATGGCGAAGTCTGGATCCTGCGGCTCGTGGTGGCCTGCGCCAAACACGACGGCCCTCCCGAGACGATCCCGAGCCCGGCGGCGACCGAGATCAAGGACCAGATCTTCCAGGCCATCGCGAATGTGATCGGGCGTGATGCGCTGACTCACTAAGCGGTGAAATTCAAACCACCTCACACGCGCTTTGATTTCGCGCTGCGCCATGGCACCATGGCCAAAAATACCAACAAGGATTGAAAATGGTCGTTCGTGCAGGTCGTGAATTTCTCGCCATCCCCGGCCCCACCACGATGCCAGACGAAGTATTGCGGGCGATGCATCGTCCGCCGCTGGATATCTACTCCAAGGAAATGGTGCAGCTCACATTCGGGCTGCTGCGCGATATCGGCACGTTGTTCGCCACCAAGGGCAACACCTATATGTATATCGCCAACGGGCATGGTGCCTGGGAAGCGACGCTCACCAATGTGCTGTCGCGCGGCGACAAGATCCTGGTGCTGGAAAGCGGGCGTTTCGCGGTCGGCTGGGGCCACGCGGCGCGCGCCATGGGCGTCGACGTGCAGAGCCTGAAGGGCGACTGGAATCGCGCCATTCGTCCTGCCGAGGTTGAAGCGACGTTGCGACAAGACACCAAGCATGAGATCAAGGCTGTGCTTGCAGTGCAGATCGACACGGCGTCAGGCGCGTTCAACGACATTGAAGCCATCGGCAAGGCCATCAAGGCCGCCGGCCATCCCGCATTGTTCATGGTCGACACCGTCGCATCGCTCGGCTGCATGCCGTTCGAGATGGATGCATGGGGCATCGATGTCGCCATGTCCGGCTCGCAGAAAGGCCTGATGACACCGCCCGGCCTCGGCTACGTCGCGGCGAATGATCGTGCGCGCGAAATCCACAAGACTGCCAATCTGCGCACACCCTATTGGGACTGGACCGAGCGCGACGGCGACGAGCACTACCGAAAACATTCGGGCACCGCGCCGGTGCACCTGATGTTCGCGCAGCGTCAGGCCATCGACATGCTTTTCGACGAGACGCTGGTTAACGTGTTCCAGCGTCATCGATTGCTGGCGGAAGCCGTGCGCCGCGCCGTTGCCGTATGGGCCGATGGCGGCGTGCTGAGCTTCAATATCATCGAGCCGAAAGAACGCGGCAACACGGTCACGACGGTGCGGATGGACAACCCGACGCCGCTGCTCGATTACTGCCGCGACAAATGCGGCGTCATTCTCGGCGTCGGCATCGGCGACCTGCACGGAAAAGCATTCCGCATCGCCCATATGGGCCATGTCAACGCGCCCATGATTCTCGGAACGCTCGGCGTGATCGAGATGGGATTGCAGGCGCTCGGCATTCCGCACGGCAAGGGCGGTGTCACGGCCGCGGTCAACTTCCTCGGTGAGAGCGTCGCGCCCTAAGGTCCGTTCTCAACCTCGCCGTGGTCGCGGCGAGTTTCCGGCATCACCAGCCAGATCAGCAACAGACCAAGCCCGGCGACGCAGGCCAGACCGACAAAGGCAACCGGCGCGCCGAGCTTGTCGGCGACGAAGCCGGCGGTCACCGTGCTGAGTGACGCGCCGATGCCGGTGGCGGTGCCGACAATGCCTTGCGCGAGACTGAAGCGACCGCTGCCAAAGGCGATGTCGGCGACGATCAGCGGGATCATCACGCTGAACACGGCAGCAGTGACGCCGTCGAAGACCTGCACGGCGACCAGTGCAAACGGATCGGTGACCACGGCGAATAGCAATCCGCGGATCACGAGCGCGGCGAAAGCGATCAGCAGCAGCGGCCGACGGCCCCATTGCTGCGCCTTTCGGCCGACCGTCGGTGAGGTCGCCGCGACGATGGCCTGCGGGACCACGATGCAGAAGGCGATCAGCGCCGGTGCCCAGTCGGCCGAGCGCGTCGTGACGACGCCCGCCATCAAAGGCAGCATCGCGGCATTGGCAAGCTGCAGCAGCAGCACAGCGCAGGCAAAAATCAACAGCGGCTTCTGCCGCACCAGATCGCGAAAACGGATCGGCTTTTTGCTCTCGGCCTCTTTGGTGCTGGCACCATGGGCCTGCGCAGGGTTGATCTCCTGAGGTCGAATCCGGGACAGCGCATAGAGCACCGGCAGCGCCAGCAGGAAGGTGACGATGAACACCGACCGGCTGGACAGCAGATAGCCGCAAGTGCCCATGACGGCGGCAGCGACGCCATTGCCGAGCGAGGCGAAGCGCGCATTGCGCCCCAGCCGTTCGCCGATCCGCAGCGGCCCGACCAGCCCCAGGCTGATAGCGGCGATCGCAGGGCCGAGCACGCAGCTCGCCATCGCATGCAACGTCGCTGCCGCGACAATGACGGGAAACACCGGCAGCGCCGCGTAAGCTAGCGCACAGCCGCCGATGGTCGCGACCGCGGCACCGGCGACCAGCCGCGTCGAGCGCGCCGCATCGATGATCGCGCCACCCGGAATTTGGCCGAGCAGCGCGACGATGCCCCCGATCGACAGCACGAAGCCGATCTCGACCTGTGTCCATTTCTGCGTGGTGAGATAGACCGCAACGAACGGGCCGAATCCTGTCTGCACGTCGGCGAGAAAGAAGATGAACCAGTCGAGCCCGCGCAGGCTCTGCTTCGATGGCTCAGGACTCCGCTGCGGCTCCTGCGGGCCCGGCTCGGACTCCGGCGCAATCCCCGGCGCGCAGGCGACCTCAGGCACCGCCGCCGCGACATCATCGCGGCGGGAGAGATCAGCTGCGCGTGTGGTCGCGTGAACCGCCAATTAGCGCTCCTGCATGGTAAGAGGCGGAAACCTCAGCGGCGTCAGTGTGCCGGACGCGCCGAGCACGACGATGGGCTGGTCGTCCTTGTATTCCGGCGCAGCACGCACCTGCTCGCGTGTAAGATCGAGCGTGATGCTGGCGGTCTTGTCGGCCACGTTCCAGAAATGCAGCGCACCCCAATCGACCACGATCTTGCGCGAGCCGACCCCGAGGAAACCGCCGAAGTCGATGACCGCGCCGCGCACCTGGCCCGCGCGATCGACGATCACGTCGGCAATGCGTCCCATATTCTCGCTTCCGGGACTGCGCACGTCGCGGCCGAGAATGCCCTTGGCATCGAAAGCGTCGATCACCGTAACCGATGGCGGCTTGGCGACAGGCGCAGGAGGCGTGGACGCGACCGGTGGCGCTGCCGGCTGCACCGCAGCCGCATCCGGTGCGGGCGACGGCACGGACGGCTGCGCTTCAGGGGTGGATTTCTCTGACGTCGCGGGCGGAGGCACAGGCGCATCCGCCGCCTGGCACACGGCCACGGCGTTCAACGCCAACGCGACAGCCAATCCGGCAACGATACGAATTGCAGGCATGGAAACTCCCTCACTCACGCGTTTCGCTGATGGGCACGACCCCAGCGCCAGGCGACGCGTCAATGCGTCAATACGATCGATACCTGGATCTGACCGCGGGTTCGCAGCACTTCCAGCGACACATCGTTCTCGTGTTTGCGCAGGCAGAGATCGACGCTGGATTCGCCGAGCCGAAGATCACGCAAAATGACGTATTGCAGGAAAGCGGGCAGCCGCGGATTGCGGAAACGAATTTCCCCGCGCGCAACATCGAATTCGATTCCTAGTGCTGCCTCGAGCAGGGTATACGGCGTAGCGCTAGCCCAGGCCTGCGGCGCGCAGGCCACCGGATACAAGGTCGGGCCGCGGCGTTTTTCGCGCTGGAAGCCGCAGAACAATTCCGGCAATCGTCGCAAGTCCATATAGGCCGCGGTGTCGAACAGGCCCTTGAAGACGGCCTCGACCGAATGCTTCAGGCCATAGCGCGCCAGACCGAGTGTGATCAGCGCATTGTCGTGCGGCCAGATCGAGCCGTCATGATAGGACATGGGATTGTAGCGCGCCTCGCCGCGCGCAATGGTGCGAATGCCCCAGCCGGTGAAGAAATGCGGACGCATTAGGTCGGCAGCGACCATGCGCGCACGGTCTTCACGGACGATGCCTGTAAACAGCAACTGTCCCGCATTGGAGGCACGAACCGCGCAAGGCATCTTCTTGCCGTCGAGCGCAAGCGCATAGGTGCCGAGTTCCTCGCACCAGAATGCTTCCTCGAACCGCGCAGCAAGTTGCTCCGCTTCGGCCTCGAGCTGCCGGGCCCTGTCGGGCAGGCCTGTGCGCAATGCGAGACGCGACGCCAGATGCTTGGCGGCGAAGACATAGCCTTGCACCTCCGCCAGTGCGATATTGCCCTCAGCGAGCTTTCCATCGGCATGAAAGATGGCGTCATACGAATCTTTCCAGCCCTGGTTCTGCAGTCCCTGTTCGGTGGCGCGCTGATATTCGACGAAGCCATCCTTGTCGGGGTCGCCGGGACCATCGATCCATCCGAGGGCGGCCTCAACGGCCGGCCACAGCTCGTGCAGGGTTTCATCATCGCCGGTGCGCTCGACATACATCCCTGCGAGCATCACAAAGAGCGGCGTGGAGTCGACGCTGCCGTAATATTGCGCGAACGGGACTTCGCGGAGCGCAGCCATCTCGCCGCCGCGCATTTCGTGCAGAATCTTGCCGGGCTCGGCATCCGCAAGCGGATCGACCGACTTCGCCTGAAATGCCGCAAGCCGTTTCAGCACGCCGCGCGCCACGCGCGGATCGATCCACAACAGTTGCAGCGCCGTGATCAGGCCATCGCGACCGAATGTCGTCGAATACCAGGGAATACCGGCGTAAGGGTAACGGCCCTGCGGCGTATTCGTCATCAGGATACTGAGATCGGCCATCGCCTGGCAGAGCACCTCGTTGAAAATATCGTTCGAGGTCTCGACCGTCGCCGCACCCTTGCTGAAATTGCGCATCTCGCGGCGATGCGCGAGCAAGCCACGAAAGAACGGTACAGGCTTGTGGCCGACCTCGGCGTTGCAACTGACAGCAACGAACAGTGACGTCGTTTGCTGCGGCTTCAGCTCGAAGTGGTAGGTCGCGGTATTGGCCGCCAGCCGCGTCGGGCGCGGATCGAAATGCACCATCGTGCTGAGCGGCTTACCGTCGAGGCCGGTATATTCCAGCGCAACGTCACTGGGCCCGACCAGGCGACTGGTGGCGATGCCGCGATGCTTGCGCTTTTCGCCACGCACCTCGAACAGATCGGCAAAGTCATTGTCGAATGACAGCGTCAGATCGAAACTCGCACGGTGTTCGCCGTGATTTTGCAGACCGATCCGCTGATAAGCCGCACCACGCAACAGGAAGAACGTGCGCACGATGTGCAGCATATCTTTCTGCAGCACGAGGCGGCCGTTGCGATAGATATCCGGATTGGTCAGATCGACGGTCAGCGACGAGTTGTCATCGCGCAGATTCGAACCGAGCAACAACGGCTGCACGTCGTTCAGCGCCAGCTCCAGCCGCGCGAGATAACGCGTATCGGCATTGAACAGGCCATCCGGCCCGCCCGCGGACGCGCCAATGTCACCATGACTGTCGAGCACCACAAACGTATCGTCGTGCTTGAGCGCACGTCGCGGGCGCGAAGCAGGACCCGTCATCGGAATGTAGAACGGCGACTCGACCGCCTTTTGATCGGCGATAGCGTTCAACTTGGTCGCGGCGGCTTCGATGGGCATGGATGACCTCGGCCGGTTGTAAGGTGAAGACAGGCACGAAGATAAACGCAGCGCCTGGAGAGGATAACTGAGTCGTCAGGCTGCGTGCTGCGCGAGACGGCTCATTTCCTGTGTGACGAGTTCCCGATACGGCCCCTCGCCCTGCATCAGATGATCAGGTTTGCCGTCCTCAATGATCTTGCCGCTCTGCAGCATGACCACGCGATCGAAATTGCGCAGCGTCGCGAGGCGATGCGCGATCGCGATTACCGTGCGACCACGCATCAGACGCGCCAGCGCCTCACGGATCGCCTCTTCCGATTCACTGTCGAGGGCCGCCGTTGCCTCATCCAGCAGCAGAATGGGCGCGTCCTTCAGGAAGGCGCGTGCAATGGCGATGCGTTGACGTTGCCCGCCGGACAGTTTGACGCCGCGGTCCCCGACCATGGTGTGAAGACCTTCCGGCAGCGTCTCAACAAAGTCGCAACGCGCCGAAATAGCGGCACGCAGTACCTCGTCATCCGTCGCCTCAGGACGTCCATACCGGATGTTCTCCATGATGGAGCGATGGAACAATGAGATGTCCTGCGGTACCACGGAGATTGCGTGACGCAGGCTGTGCTGGGTCACGCGTGAAATATCCTGGCCATCGATGGTGATGCTACCATCCTGCACGTCATAGAAGCGCTGCAGCAATACAAACAGGCTCGACTTGCCGCCGCCGGACTGGCCGACAAGGCCAACGCGCTGGCCGGCATTGAGTCGCAACGTGAACTTGTCGAACACCTGCAGACCGCCGGGATAACGGAACGAGATATTGTTGAAGGCGATCGCTGCACCTGACTTCACCAGCGGCTCGGCTTCGGGATGGTCGCTGAGCTCATGCGGTACCAGCAATGTGGACAGCGCCTCGGACAGGCGCGCAACATGTTGCGTGACATCTACGAGCGCTACCGCAAGATCTCGCGTCGCATGCAGGATCGAGAGACCGAGCGTACAGATCAGAACGACGTCGCCGGTGCTGGCGCCGCCTCGCTGCCACAGCATGATCGCCCAGGCGAGCAGCCCGATCGTCAGCGCGACCGTGATGGCCGCATGCGTCAGGCGCAGACGCTCGAGATAGCGCAGGCTGCGACCACGGGCGTTCAGCTCGCGATCGACCGTTTCATCGAAACGATCATGCTCAAAGCTCAATCCGCAAAATGCGCGGACCAGCGGCATATTGTTGATGACATCGACCATTTCGCCATCGACGGCGGCCGCCTTGCTGGCGAAGTCGTCATGCAGTTTCTTGCCGGCCGCGGCCATCTTGAACATCATCACGACGACCGCGCCCGCCACGACCGTCAGTCCCGCCGCCATCGGCAGGCTGACGGTTCCAATCAGCAGGATAGCCGCGAATGTCGCGACGCAGGGCGGCAAGACGTTCCAGACAAACATGTTTTCGACCGTGAAGACCGCGTTGGATGTTGCCGTGATACGGCTGGTCAGCATGCCGGGCAGCCGATCCGAGAAGTAGCTCGGTGCGTGTCCGGTCAGATGGCGAAAGATATCGCGCCTGAGATCGCCGGTGACACCAACGAATGTGTAGCTCGCGGTCCAGCTGGCCACGCGCCACAGGAACATGTCTGCCGTGATCAGCGAGATCAGAACGCCAAATGCGATCCAGACGGTATTACCGGCTCCCGAAGGCCCCGATGAGAGGCCATCGACTAAAAATTTAATTCCGTACTGCGTGCCCACCGAACAGGCGACGGCTGCAAGCACGGATATCAGGATGATCAGATGCGATGCAGAACGCATCCTGATGTAGCGCATCACGAAAGCGAAAGGGCGATACGCATATCCGGAAAGACTGTCCATGTGATTGTCAAAACCCGTTGAATAAGAACAAGAATCTCGACGGACAGCGTCCCCGCCCGCTGATGGAGATGATGCCATCCCGAATTTCCCACGCTCTCGCCATCTCGGCGCAACATTCGGGCAGCATTAACACTCCGGAAACCGTGGTTGAACGTGATGGCATCAGCAAGACCACAGTGTGGACGAACTACGCAGATCACATAGGAACCTCGCAGATGCGAGAACGTTCCAGCTTCAGGCATACCGGTACCGACACGTCGTCGCTGAAGTTGTTCATCACTTCCAACATGGGAGATATGTAAAATGCGCATCGCGCAAGTTGCTCCGCTGACAGAAGCCGTTCCGCCGAAGCTCTATGGAGGCACGGAACGCGTCGTCCACTGGTTGACCGAAGAGCTGGTGGCGCAGGGGCATGATGTTACGCTGTTCGCCAGCGGCGACTCTCAAACGTCAGGCAAGCTCGACGCCGGATGGCCGAAGGCGCTGCGGCTCGACGGCTCTGTCCGCGATCCCAACGCACTCCATATGGAGATGCTTGAACGCGTAAGACAGAAATGTGACGACGACGAATTCGACGTTCTGCATTTCCATCTCGATTACTATCCGTTCTCGCTATTCTCCCGCCAACCCACACCATTTCTCACGACGCTGCACGGCCGTCTGGATCTGCCGGAACATCAGCCGACCTTCACGACTTTCTCCAAGATTCCCGTTGTTTCGATTTCGAACGCGCAGCGGCGCCCGGTACCGCAGGCGAATTTCGTGCGTACGATCTATCACGGCCTTCCCGAGAAGCTGCTGACGCCGCAACCGATCACGCCGAGCTACCTCGCCGTGCTCGGGCGTATTGCGCCCGAGAAGGGCGTCGACCGCGCGATCAAGATCGCCATCCGCGCCGGCATCCCGCTGAAAATCGCGGCCAAGATCGACCGCGCGGATGAGGACTATTACGAGCAGGTCGTTCGCCCACTGATGGATAATCCGCTGGTCGAATATATCGGCGAGATCAGCGACCGCGAGAAGCCGGAATTCCTCAGCGGCGCCTATGGTCTGTTGCTGCCGATCGACTGGCCGGAGCCGTTTGGCCTGGTGATGATCGAATCCATGGCCTGCGGCACGCCGGTCATCGCCTATAATCGCGGCTCGGTGCCGGAGATCATCGACGAGGCCCTCACCGGCTTCATCGTCGAGGACGAGACCAGTGCAGTTGCCGCGGTGGGTCGTCTCGCCGGCATGGACCGTACAGCGATCCGCAAGCAGTTCGAAACCCGCTTCACCGCCCGGCGCATGGCTCTCGATTATGTGGCCACCTATCGCAGCATGATGGAGCATAGGGTGTCGCTGCGACTGGTCAGCAGCGCAGAGTAGTCTGAAGCGCATAATTAAGGCATCGAAGGGCGGCCCGTCGGGTCGCCCTTTTTCGTGCTGGCCTGCTGCAAAATCACTGGCCCGCTGTACAGCCCGTGCGACATTTGCAAGATAGATGACAGACATCAGATCACGGCATTGGCCCGAATCGACGTCCGACCGTTTTTCTCGCATCTCGACAGGCCCTCATGACCGCCGTTTCCCGCTTCGAAATTATCCTGCTGCTGATGGCTGTCATCGTTTTGCTCGACATGATCGCGCGGCGTTTTCAGCTCCCGCGCGCGGCTGCACTGATCCTCGGCGGCATCGGCTTCGCACTGATCCCGGGCACCCCGGATGTCGAAATCGACCCCGAGCTGGTGCTCGTGCTGTTTCTGCCGCCGCTGCTGATGTCGAGCGCCTGGTTCACCTCCTGGCGGGATTTCCGCGCCGATCTTCGCATCATCCTGCAGCTCGCCGTCGGCGCTGTCTTCTTCACCACCCTCGTGGTCGGCGTGGTTGCGCATCTGGTGATGCCGTCGCTGCCCTGGGCTGCCTGTTTTGCGCTCGGCGCCATCGTCTCGCCGCCGGATTCGGTGGCGGCCAAG
This sequence comes from Tardiphaga sp. 20_F10_N6_6, assembly GCF_052076045.1. Classification (NCBI taxonomy): domain Bacteria; kingdom Pseudomonadati; phylum Pseudomonadota; class Alphaproteobacteria; order Hyphomicrobiales; family Nitrobacteraceae; genus Tardiphaga; species Tardiphaga sp. 20_F10_N6_6. The sequence goes on along the minus strand of NZ_CP197239.1, from coordinate 4,550,510 downwards.
GCCGTGCTGCAGAGCGTGCCGCTTCCGCCGCGCATCATCGTGCTGCTGGAGGGCGAAAGCCTCGTCAACGACGCATCGGGCCTGGTGCTGCTGCGCTTCGCCATCGCGGCAGCGCTGACCGGCTCGTTCAGCGCCACTGCGGCCACCGTGAGTTTCTTCTCGGTCGCGATCGGCGGCCTGCTTGTTGGCATCGTCTTCGCCTTCGCCGCCATCCTGGTGATCAAGCGCATCAAGGAAATCGACCTTGCGATTGCATGGACCTTCCTGGTCGCCTGGATCTCCTATATCGCCGCGGAAAAGCTCCACGTCTCCGGCGTGCTGTCCACCGTCGCCTGCGGCATGATCCTCGGATGGAAGCAGCACGAGTTCTTCGGCGCTGCGACGCGCACCCGGGCCACCGCAGCGTGGAGCGTCGTCGTGTTCGTGCTGGAATCTCTGGTGTTTATCCTGATCGGGCTGTCGCTGCGCGGCGTGCTGTATCGCCTCGGCGGCTATGACGCCGTGGTGGCGCTGTTGCCGGTGACGGCTGCTGTCATCGCAGCAGTGATCCTCGCGCGCTTCGCCTGGATGTTTCCGGGCACCTATCTGCCGCGCATGCTGATGCCGAAGCTGCGCGCCCGCGACCCCGCTCCGCCATGGACGGTGCCGTTCATCATGAGCTGGGCCGGTTTGCGCGGCGTGGTGAGCCTCGCTGCCGCATTATCATTGCCGGAGGAATTTCCCGGCCGTGACGTCATCCTGGCGATCACCTTCGCAGTCATCTTGGTGACGGTCCTTGTCCAGGGCTCGACGCTGGCACCGATCGTGCGCCGTCTCATCAAAACTGACAATGTCCGCACACCGCATCACTCCAAACTCAGCGAGGCGCAGGCGCGCGCGCGCGTTGCGGCCGCGCAATTTTCAGCTATCGAGAAGGCGTCACGCAATGATGACGGCACACATCGCCATCCGCGCCTGTTCGAGCAATATACCTATCGCAAGGGCGCCGCAGCGCGCTATGCCGAAGAGGCCGAGGCACTATCGCCGCACCGCATCGACCATTACACGACCGTGCTGGCCGCCATCGAAGCCGGCCGTGCAGAGCTTCTGAAGATGCACCGTGAGGGTGAAATCCACGACAGCGTGCTGCACGCCATCGAGGAAGGCCTCGATCTCGAAGAAGTCAACGCAAGACGCTTCCTGTAAAAGCCACGCTTCCTTTAGCAGCCATTCGCCGTAGCGCCTTCACAGCCGCCACCATCGGCTCTAACCTTGATCGTCAAGCGCCAGCCAAGGCGCAAAATCCGGGAGAAAACAACATGCGACTTCAAGGCCTATCCACCATCGTCACCGGCGGCGCATCGGGTTTCGGCGCCGAGATCGCACGATCTTACGCGCGCGAAGGCGCCAAGGTCGTCATCCTCGATCTGAATGCCGATGGCGCGAAGAAGGTTGCGGCCGAGATCGGCGACAGCGCAATCGCCCTCGGCGGCAGCGTCACCAGCAAGGCGGATGTTGATGCCTCGGTGAAGCTCGCGGTCGAAAAATTCGGCAAGCTCGACGTCGTCGTCAACAATGCCGGTTGGACCTTTCGCAACAAGCCCTTGCTCGAAGTGACCGAAGAAGAATTCGACAAGGCGTTCGACATCAATGTGAAATCGATCTTCCTGATGACCAATGCCTGTGTGCCGGTGATGAAGAAGCAGAAGAGCGGTCGCATCATCAATATCGGCTCGACAGCCGGCGTCCGGCCGCGTCCGGGCCTGACCTGGTACAACGCCACCAAAGGCGCGGTGAACCTGATGTCGAAATCGATGGCCGTGGAACTGGCGCCCGATGGCATCCGCGTCAATTGCATCGCGCCGGTGATCGGCGAAACCGCGCTACTGGAATCCTTCATGGGCGTGCCGGATACACCGGAGAACCGCGCCAAATTCATCGGGACGATCCCGCTCGGCCGCATGTCGCGCCCCTCGGATATCGCCAATGCCTGCGTGTATCTGGCAGGCGAGGAATCCGAGTTCCTCACCGGCGTGATCCTGCCGGTCGATGGCGGGCGAACAATCTAGAACGAGGAAATTCATAAACCATCGAATCCGGTCAGATTCGATTTACCACTCGCGTTAAGCAGTTCACCGGTCATTCATGCGATGGTCGCGTCATGATCGAGGGACACACCTCGGCAGGGAAGGCGTCAGGGTCAGGCCGGTCAACGGTCTGACCCCTCTCTTTGGGGATCATCATGGCAGCAAAGAAGAAACCGGCTCCGCGCAAGAAAAATGCTGCGCCCGATGTGGCTCACCCCGCTTCTGCAGTCGTGACAATGGCAGCCCGTAATCTGATCAATATGGCGATTGTGTCTGCATCCTGCGCAACCACGTTGTTGACGCTGATGGCCGTGCTCAAGTTCCAGACCGCCTGAGCGGTCACTTCATCTCGTTGAGCAGTGTCGGGATCAGTTCCGACACTGTCGGATGGATCGGCACCGCCCATTGCAACTGGGTATAGTCGGCGCCGGCATTCATGATGTCGAGGATGCCATGGATCGCCTCGTCGCCTCCGGTACCGAGGATGGCGGCTCCCAAAATCTTCTTCGTTTCAGCATCGACCACAACCTGCATCATGCCCGCGGTCTCGCCCTTCTCGACGGCACGGCCCACATGGGTCATCGGCCGGTTGCCGATCAGCAATTTCTTTCCTGTGGCCTTTGCCTGAGTCAGCGTCATGCCGACGCGGCCAAGCGGCGGATCGATGAACAGCGCATAGCCGGGAAGCCGATCGCTGACGCGGCGGCTTGCGCCATCGAGCAGATTGGCGGCGATGATCTCGAAATCGTTGTAAGCCGTATGCGTAAAGGCGCCGCGACCGTTGCAATCGCCCATCGCAAAAATGCCCGGCACATTGGTAGCGAGACCGTCATCGACCTTGATATAGCCCCGCGCGTCCACAGCGACGCCAGCCTTGTCGAGACCGAGATCGTCGGTATTCGGCCGTCGCCCGACGGCGAGCAAAACATCACTGCCGATGATCTCCGGCGCGCCTTCGGTGCAGTCGACACCGACAGTCACGCCATCGGGATGTGGCTTGAAGGTGATGCATTCGGCATTGGTTCGGATATGGATGCCCTCGGCGAGCAGGATATCGCGGATCGCCTCTGAAATCTCCACATCCTCGCGCGAGACCAGATGCGCGCCTTTCTCAACCACCGTCACTTCGGCGCCGAAGCGGCGATACATCTGCGCAAATTCGAGCCCAATATAACTGCCGCCGATGACCACCAGATGTTTCGGTACCCGGTCGAACTGCAGGATGCCTGTATTGGTCAGATAGGTGACGTCGTTGATCCCCGGCATATCCGGCACGACGGCCCGCCCACCGACATTCAGGAAGATCCGCCGAGCCGTCAGCAACTCATCGCCGACGCGGATCGTATCCGCAGATTCGAAGCGCGCATGGCCGTTGATGACCGTGCATTTGTCCATGCCGCGCAACCAGCTTTCGACGCCATTGCGCGAGTCGCGGATCACCTCGTCTGCCCTCGCCTTCACGCGAGCCATATCGATCCGCACGGGCGCGTCAATCATCACGCCATAGTCGCTGCCGCGGCGCGCAAGATGCGCAGCATAGGCGGAGGCGACCAGCGTCTTGGTCGGTTTGCAGCCGGTATTGACGCAGGTGCCACCAAACAGATGACGTTCGACGATCGCGACCGACATGCCTGCGGATGTGAGCCGACCCGCGAGTGAAGGTCCGGCCTGCCCAGCGCCGATGATGATAGCGTCGAAGCGCATGATTTCAGCTCCCAACCGGCAGAGCCAATGCTCCACCGCGGCGAGAGACTAGCGTTGGAAACGGCATCAGCCAACGGATGACCGAAGTTCCAGCGCCGCCAGCTCCCGAGCCGCTTAGGGCTTGCCGGCAACCGCAGGGCCGCGCCAACGCGCCCAGAGTCGTTCAAACAGCGGCAACAGCCCGCGCGGCGTCACCAAAATCACCGAGATCACCACGATGCCGTAGATGAAATAATGCAGGCCGGGCAGCGTGCTGCCGAGCTTGCCGCGCAGGATTTCACCAAGTGGCACCAGCAGCAATGCGCCAAGCGCGGGGCCATAGGCGCGGCCGAGCCCGCCGACGGTTGCAAACAGCACGATCTCGATGGTGATGACGGGCGAGATCAGCAGATAGGGATCGGCAAAAGTGAGATAGCGCACATAGGCGGTACCAACGACGGAGGCGAGCATCGCCGAGATCACCATCGCGGTGATCTTGTAGCGCAGGATGTTGACGCCAATCGCCTGTGCCGCCTTTTCGTTGTCGCGGATGGTGCGCAGATAATAGCCAAGCGGCGAATTGAGGATCGCAACATTGACCAGCACGCAGATCGCCGCCAGCCCCAGCATCATCCAGAACGCACCGTGACCGCCGCCAAACTGGAACGCCAGGAAATTACCCGTGTCCTTCGGCAGCAGCAGCCCGGACGCGCCGCCGAGGAAGTCCCAGCCCTCGACAACGATGCTGCCCATTTCCGCGAAAGCCAGCGTGATTAGCACGAAAGAGAGATGGCCGAGCTGAAAGCGGAAATCGATCCAGGCAATCACGGCGCCCAGGATTCCGGAGATCACCGCCGAGATCACGAGACCCAGCCACATATTGATGCCGAGCTTGAGCAACAGCGCGGCCGAGAACATCGATCCGATGCCGATAAACAGGCTGTGCGCCAGCGAGATCTGCCCGGCCATGCCGCCGACGATGTTCCACGACGAAGCCAGTGCCACATAGACCAGCGCCAGCGTGAGAATGTGGACGTAATAGCTCGACAGCACGAACGGCATGATGGCGGCGATGACCAGCGCGCCCCACCAGATCGGCGATGCGAGCGTCTTGTAGAATTCGTCTCTCATCGTGCCGAGCTCCAGGTCAGGCCCTTCGGGAGAAACAGCATGATCGCCACGAAGATGATATATGGCAGCAGCAAGCCGATCGGGCCGTCGAGATAGATCGTGCCGAAAGCTTCGGCGATGCCGATGATCAGGCCGCCGAGCATGATGCCGACGAAATTGGTCATGCCACCGAGCACAACGACCAGCAGCGTGATCACGGTGTAGCGCAGACCCTGGGTCGGCTGGATCGGAGTGCCCGGCAGCAGCAGTGCGGCAGCCAATGCGAGAATGCCGATGCCGAGCGCGAAAGTGAGCACCTGGACGCGGCCGACATTGATGCCCATCAGGGCCGCGGCATGGGCATTCTGGTGCACGGCACGGATCGAGCGGCCGAAATCGGTCGAGCGCAGCATGATGTAAAGGCCGATCGCCAGCGCGAAGGAGACGACGAAAGCCACGATATGCGGCACCCGTAGCACCACGTCACCGAGAATGATCAGCTTGGATTCGACGAAGGAGGGCGTACGTGCCGGCTCGCCGCCGAACACCATCAGGATGCCGTTCTGCAGCACCAGGCTCAGACCGAGCGTAAGCTGCACCACCATCAGGAACTGATGTCCGACCATCGGCCGTATCAGGAAGATGTAGACCAGTGCGCCAATGGCGGTCATCAGCGGCACCGTGATGATGATCGACACATAGGGGTCCATGGCGAAGGCGGAGTACAGCGCGAGGCACATGAACATGCCGAGCGAGATGAAATCGCCATGCGAGAAATTGACGACGCCCGACACGCCGTAGACAAGCCCCATGCCCAGCGCCAGCAAGCCATAGGTGGCGCCGATCAGAAGGCCTTGGGCGAGAGCCTGATAAAGTTCGGTCACATCACTCTCCGATCACAGACCAAGATAGGCGCTGCGGGTGCGCGGATCGTTTTTCACGGTCTCCGCATCGCCCTCGACCGCCACCTGCCCGCGCTCCAGCACGTAGCAGCGCTTGGCGTGGCGCAACGTCAAATTCAGATTCTGCTCCACCAGCAGGATGGTCAGCCCATCGGCATGCAACTTGTCGATGATCTCGAAAATATACTGCACGAACAGCGGCGACAGACCGAGCGAGGGCTCATCGAGCATCAGGAGCTTGGCTTCCGCCATCAGCCCGCGGCCGATGGCCAGCATCTGCTGCTCACCGCCTGACAGTGACCCGGCACTCTGCGTCAGCCGCTCGCCGAGCCGCGGAAACAACCCGATGACTTTTTCCATCTGTTGCGGACGATGCTTGCGCGCGTGCGCATTGATGCCGCCAAGCAGAAGGTTTTCGCGGATGCTCATTTCCGGAAACACCAGACGGCCTTCCGGCACCTGCACGATGCCGAGCTCGACACGCGCCTGCGGCGTCAATTTGCTGATGTCCTCGCCCAGAAACAGAATCCGGCCGGATATCGGCTTGACCATGCCGGACAGCGCATTGATCAGCGTGGTCTTGCCGGCATTGTTGGCGCCGAGCAGACCGACGATCTCGCCCGCAGCGATCTTGGCGTTGATGTCGCGCAGCACCGGCACACCACCGTAGCCTGCAACCAGATTATCGATCTCAAGCATCGAGATGATCTCCGAAATAGGCATCCACGACGCGCTGATCCCGAAGGATCTCGTCGGGCGTGCCCTGCGCGATCTTCTCGCCGAAATTGATAACCACCATACGCTGCGCCAGCCGCATGATGACCGGCATCACATGCTCCACCATCACGATGGTGACACCCTGCTTGTTGAGCTCCTCGATGATCGCGATCGGCGCGGCGGTCTCGGCCATGGTCAAGCCGGCCATCACCTCGTCGAGCAGAATGCAGCGCGGATCGGTAGCGATGCACTTCGCCAGTTCCAGCAGCTTCTTGTCCTGCAGCGACAGTGTCGCCGGCGTCTTGTGCTCCTTGCCGCCAAGGCCGACACGCAGCAGCGCCTGCGCCGCATAGTCGATGGCCTCGCGCATCGGCCGGCGCGTCAACGCTGCGGTCGTGACGACGTCGAGCGCCGTCATGTCGGCAAAGGACTGGACGATCTGGAACGAGCGCATCAATCCACGGCGCACCAGCCGATCCGGCGACACCCCGATAATGCTTTCACCGTCATAAACGACGTCGCCCGCAGTCGGCGGAATGAAGCCGGAGATCACACCGAACAAAGTGGTCTTGCCGGCACCGTTCGGGCCAATGATGCCGAGAATTTCGCCTTTCTCGACGTCGAAGCTCACCGCGTTGAGCGCGACCAGCCCGCCGAACCGCCTGGTGATGTTGGAGACTTCCAGAAATGCCACAGCCGTCCACTCTTTATGTTGCGCCGAGCCTCAGTGCAGGACCGATCAGGACTTCGGCCGCGGCGGCACCTGGGCGAATTCCTTCGGGAATACGACCTGCTGATCCTGCTCGGGAGTCCATTGGATGAACATCGCAGAGCCATCCTTGAGCAGACGGTCTTCCGCGAATTGGAGGCCCTTCGGCTTGGCAATGTAGAGGTTCGGATCGCCTGCCGGAATGTTGACGTTCTTCAGCGCCTCGAGCAATGCATCGCTCTGCAGCGACTTGGCATTCTCGAGCACCTGCTGCAGCACGCGCGCCGCCTGGGCGTATTGCACCGCGCCCTGGCCGATTTTTTCGAGCTTGGCGACATCGCGCAATTCCGAGACGATCTTCTGCATCGACTCGATCTTGGCGCCCGCGCTGAAGCCGGTCATGCCGAACAGGTTCTTCGTCAGCACGGCCTTGCCGATCTCGGGGCCGAGATCCTTCCAGAGCGACAGATCCGAGTAGCCGCCGGTGCCACCGCAGAAGATGCTGCCGTGATAGTTCAGATTGTAACGCGCCTGATGCAGCAGGATGCCGTCGCGCGGCGTCACGAGGCCGACAACGACGTCCGGCTTGAGCGAGCGGATACGAACCATGGCCGCCGTCTGGTCCTGCGCACGAATATCGAGCGCGGCTTCGCCGATGATCTGGATGCCGCTGGCCTTCAGCTTCTCGACCAGGAATTTGTTCGACTGCTGGCCGGCCTCGTAATTCGAATAGGCCATGACGGCAGTCTTGATCGGAAACTTGAAATCATCGCGCAATGAGATGACGAAGTCATGCATGGTCTGCGCATAGCCGCGATCATAGGGATAACCCAGCGTGAACATATAGTTCGACTGCGACCCACCAGCCCAGACCGACAGCGTCGGAATCTTGGCTTCGTCGACCACCGGCGTCAGCGCCAGCATCTGTGCGCTGAGAATGGTGCCGGTCAGAAGCTGCACCTTTTCCTCGGTGATCAGGCGCCGCGCTTCGGCAGCGGTCCGCGCCGGCTGGCTGGTATCGTCCGCCAGCACCAGCTCGATCCTGGCGCCGCCCTTGCTCTTGATGCCGCCTTCGGCATTGATCTTCTTGATGATGTATTCGAAAGCCGGCTGGCCTTCCTGCGCGTAAGCCGCAAGACCGCCGCTCATCGAATTGACCATGCCGATGCGGATCGCCGGCTCGGCAGCGCCTGCGCTGCGAATGAACGGCGCGGCGATCGGCCCCGCCAGAACGGCAGAGGCACCAAGTCCAAATGTGCGGCGGGTCATGGTCATGTCATATCCTCCGATGCGCAACGACGCTGAAGCGGCGCGCTTTCTTGTTCTGTTACTGGGCGCTGGAGTGTCGAACACTGCGTTACAGATTGGGAGTCTGCATATCGCAGTCGGGCAGCGTTTTTCGGACTTAGCCGCGTTTGCGCAGCTGCGTCAAATTGCGGCGCATGGAAATCGCGAATGAGGGCCATGCATCCGTGACGGGGCTTTCACAGTCGCGCAATCGCAAAGCCTGCACGCGGGAAGTGTACAACCGTCGCGCCGAGATCGGGATCCTCACGCCGCAAAGCGATGCTGTCATGACCCGCAGAAACAAACGCACCGATGACGGGATCGAAACCCCAATCGGTCGGCATGACCGATACCATTACGCCTTCCTTAAACGGCAGACCTTGATCATCTGCAATATCGTTATGAGGAGAAGCAGATGTCGCCATAGGCTGACAGAGCCGCGCTATGTCCAGCGCCTGCTCGGGCGACAGCTCCTCAACCATTCCGTGCCCCAGCGCGGCAACCCGGTCCATCCACGCGAGAACGCGCGGATGCTCGGCAAGACCTTCGCTCTCACCGAGATTGCGGCGCGCGTACCAGAGCGGATGGTAGACGGCGATGTCAGCAAGTGATGGCGCGTTGCCGAGCAGGAATGCGTCGCCATGCGCAAGCCAATCGCTGAGCCAGGCTAGATGAATGCGAAACCGGTTGCGGAGCGCAGGAATCTGCTCACGCATCTTCACGCTGTCCCAGCCATCGAACTTGCCTGACGTGAAACTCGCGCGATCGGCATGGAGCTCTGGCGGAAAACGATCGCCGTTCAGGCCGAAGACCAGTCCAAGAGCATTGGCAAAGAGCGCGCAATCGGCCCAGGCCGCGATGATATCGGCCTGACCGCGCGTGCCCGTCGGATAAAGCGTCGTCTCGGGAAAACGCCGCTCAAGCTCCGCAAGAATGCGGCGCGTATCGCAATAGATGTCGGCCCCGACCTGCAGCACCGGAACGCGGCGATAGCCTCCGGTGAGCGCCACGAGCTCTGGCTTCGGCGCGATCCGCGGCTGGATCACTGACTGCCAATGCAGGCCCTTCAATCCGAAGGCGACGCGCACTTTCTCGGCAAACGGCGAACGCGGATAGTGATGCAGAACAAGATCGGTCGCCGTCACTGCATCCCTTGCCTGTCAGCTATGTCGCATGCACCGCAGTCGTCGCGCCGATGGAATACATCGCCTCGAATTCGGCAATCGGATGCGGAAGTCCATCCGGACCGGTGATCTCAACATCCCAGCTGCCGTCATCGAGCAGCTCCCTGGCCTTCTTGACAGCTCCGGCCGCGTTGTCGCGGCGGAGTGAAACAGTCCCTGACGTATCGGTTCCCCTGACGAAAAACGGCAAGTCACGTCCTCCCTGTGTGAGGCGCCCCGCAATGCGAGACCGCGCGCGACGTCTTGATCGCGTCACTCTGCGCATCAGACCACAGGACTCACGGCAATTCCAGCAACTTGCCGTCGCAATCATCATGAACCTGTTATGCAGCCCCGCGCTGCGCTGCGGGACGCGTCAACACGAAGAAGACGAGGGTGCATAGGGTCAGGAATACCGCCATTGAGATTAAAACTGCGGGCAATCCCCAGGCGGCGGCAATCGGACTGGTAGCCGATTGCATCACGGCGGTGCCGAGGAAGAATGACAGGTTTGCTGCAGAGAGCGCTTTGCCAATATTCTCGGCAGCGACGACCTGGCGGATCATCGCATAGACGAGCGGCTGCATCGCGACGAGAAGGCCGACGACCACAAGCAGGCCGGTATCGACTGCCACGGGCATCACTGGCAGGCCGAAAAGCGTGGCCAACGGATAGCCCGGTGCACCGAGCGCCATCACGAGTAGCAACGCGGCGGCGCACAAATGGACCGCAAACAGCAGCATGCGGCGATGACCCAGCTTGCGATCGAGCAGGCCCGACAGCGCCGGTCCGATCACCAGCGCCACCGTAAACAACGCCAGCACATTGCCGGCCTCAATCCGCGACAGTCCCTTGATATTCATCAGCCAAGGGCCGGCCCAAAGGCCACGCAACACAAGCTGAACCGCAAGTGACACGAAAGCAAGGATCACGATACCGCGCACAGCACGTGACACACCGAGTTGCAGAACCGAAACCATCTCGCCCAGAAGCGCGCGCGGCTGGCCTTCGGGACGCGATGCCGGCACCATGACCGCGATCAGCATCGCCACGACAATCGCCGCTGCGGCGGCAATCCAGAATCCGGCGCGCCATCCCCAGCGCTCGACGACGTAAGCAAGCGGACTGGCCGACAACAGCAGCCCCGCATTGCCGAATGACAGAATGATGCCGGACCACAGACCGAACTGCGCTGGTGTCAGCCGCTTGGCCGCGAGTGTCATCGGGCACATCAGCATGCCCGACGTCGCCATGCCGATCGTTGCCTGCGACACGAAGAACGAGAGCGGCCCGGTCGACAGCGCCGCAATCGCCGCGCCGCAAACCGTACCGGCGAACAGTACGAGCGACACCGTACGGATGCTGTAGCGATCCAGCGCGACGCCGACCGGAATCTGCAGGAGCGCGAAGAAAAAATGATAGGCGGAAGTCAGCGCGGCCAGCGTCTGCGGCGTGACGCCGAGATCGGTCGACATCACATCGATCGCGACCGCAGGCGTGGTGCGCAGCATGTTGGACAGTACATGCCCGCAGGTCAGAATGAGCATCGCGGCCACGAGCGCTACGCTCACGGGCGGATCGATGGCAACGCGCTTGAAGGCAGAAGAGTCGGCGGCACTGGTCATGGCGCTCGCCTACGCGGAAACACGGCGCGCATCAACCGCCACGAAAGCCGTGGCGGTCATGCTCTCTCAATGCTGCGGTGCAGCTTAAGCTGCAGATGCCTCGATGCGGATCGGGATCGATTTGTAAGCCGGCGTTCCCGACTTCAAATCGTGCTGGTCGAGCGACACGAGCACATTGGCCTCGGGATAATAGGCCGCTACCGATCCTTGCGGGATGTTGTAAGCCACCGCCGTCACCCGACGCAGTGCGCGCGGTGCGCTGTCTGGACGGTCCAGCACGATGTCGATCAGATCACCGTGGCTGAGCCCGCGGCGGGCGAGGTCCTGCTCGTTGACGAACACCACATCGCGCCGCCCGGTGATGCCGCGATAGCGATCGTTCATACCGTAGATCGTGGTGTTGTACTGGTCGTGGCTGCGCAGTGTGGTCAGCGTCAACGCGGTCTCGGCGGGGCCGTCCTCATAGAGGCCGGAGAAGACCAGGAACTGCGCCTTCTTGCTCGGCGTCAGCCATTCCCGTTCCGAGGCGGCGTTGCGCAGCCGGAAGCCACCCGGCTTCTTGATCCGCGCATTGTAGTCCTCGAAGGCCGGAAAGACCGACTCGATGGCGTCGCGGACCTTGCTGTAGTCGGCGACGTAGTCCAGCCACTTCACCTTGGTATTCGGCAAAGTCGCGATGGCCATATCGGCAACGATCGCAGTCTCGGACTTCAGATGCTCGGACGCCGGCTTCAAGCCGCCGCGCGAGGCGTGCACCATCGACATCGAATCTTCCACCGTCACCAGTTGCGGACCCGTCGCCTGCACGTCGATCTCGGTGCGGCCAAGGCATGGCAGGATGATCGACTCCTTCGCGATCAGAAGATGCGAGCGATTGAGCTTGGTGGCGATATGCACCATGAGATCGAGGCTGCGCATCGCCGGATAGGTCTCCTCGGGATCGGACATCGCGACCGCGAGATTGCCGCCAAGACAGATCAACGCCTTCGAACGTCCATCGCGGATCGCCTTCACCGACGCGACGGCGTCATGACCATGCGCAGTCGGCGGCTTGAAGTTGAAGGTGCGTTCGATGCCGTCGAGCAGCGCAGCGTTGGGTACTTCGGTGATCCCCACGGTGCGATCGCCCTGTACGTTGGAGTGCCCGCGCAGCGGCGAGATCCCGGCGCCGGGACGGCCGATATTTCCGCGCAGCATCAGGAGATTGGCGATCTGCTGCACGTTGCCGGTGCCGTGGCGATGCTGGGTGATGCCCATGCCGTAATTGATGATGACGCTCTTGGCCGCGGCGTAGATGTTGCCGAGGTTTTCGATATCGGCGCGCGGCAGGCCAGACGATTTCTCGATGGCCTCCCATGAGGTCGCGTCGAGATCGGCGAGCAGCGCCTCGATGCCGTTGGTATGTTCGGCGATGAAGGCGCGGTCAAGCACGCCGGGGCCGCCTTCGGCAAGGCTCGCGGCGTCGAGCGCCACGACGGTCTTCATTATGCCCTTCAGCACGGCAATGTCGCCGCCGACCTTGACCTGGTAATAGGTCGACGAGATCTGCGTAGAGCTCAACGTCAGCATTTCCGCTGGATGCTGCGGGGATGTGAATCGTTCCAGCCCGCGCTCGCGCAGCGGATTGATTGAAACGATGGCAGCACCGCGCTTGGAGCATTCGCGCAAGGTCGTCAGCATGCGCGGATGATTGGTGCCGGGATTGTGCCCGATACAGAACACCGCATCCGCATGATCGAAATCCTCGAGCGTCACCGTGCCCTTGCCGACGCCAATGGATTCCGGAAGGCCCACGCTGGTGGCCTCGTGGCACATGTTCGAGCAATCGGGGAAATTGTTGGTGCCGAACTCGCGCACGAACAACTGATACATGAACGCTGCTTCGTTAGAGCAACGGCCCGACGTGTAGAATTCGGCCATGTTCGGATCGGGCAAAGCGCGCAAGCCGGCACCGATCCGCGCCATCGCATCTTCCCATGAGATCGGAAGATACTTGTCGCTGGCCCGGTCATAGGCCATCGGATGGGTGAGGCGTCCCTCATTTTCGAGGTCGTGATCATGCCAGTCCCAGAGTTCACTCACCGTATGGGCCGCAAAGAATTCCGGCGTCGTGCGCTTGGCCGTTGCTTCCCACGACACCGCCTTGGCACCGTTCTCGCAGAATTCGAAGGACGATGTATGCTTTGGATCAGGCCAGGCGCAGCCCGGGCAATCGAAGCCGTGCGGCTGGTTCATCGTCAGGAGGCCATGCGTTTCGTTGACCACCGCCAACTGTCCGCGCACAGCGTCGGCCACTGCTTTCAACGCGCCCCAACCTGCGGCGGCACCTTTGTAGTTTTCGACGCCCTGAACCTGCTTCTTCGCCATCGCGATCCGTCCTTCGTCGTCAGGGCCCATATGGCCCAACCTAATTCCGCCTCGTAGCATTAAAGGCTGTAATACAGCGAATAGATGCCATCAACTTTGATTGACCGACCCCTGCGCTGTATTGAACGATACGAATGCCGCGACACCTGTTCACCAAGGCTATCGCCCGATTGATATTTTGAATGGAGCGCCGATGACCTCTTCTTCCCTGTTCCAGCCGCTGCAAGTTGGCCCGTATCAACTCAGCCACCGGGTTGCGATGGCGCCGCTGACGCGCATGCGGGCCGAGAAGACAACGCTCGCGGCCTGGACCCTCAACGCCGAATATTACGCGCAGCGTGCGACCGAAGGCGGACTGATCATCGCCGAGGCCTCGCAGGTGATGCAGGAAGGCCAGGGCAACCCGAACACACCGGGCATCTATACGAAGGAGCAGATCGCCGGCTGGCGTCAGGTCACTGACGCCGTGCATGCCAAAGGCGGCATCATCTTCCTGCAGCTCTGGCATGTGGGCCGTGCCTCACATTCCTCATTCCAGCCCGGCGGTGGGCTTCCGGTGGCACCGTCAGCCATTGCGATCGACGCTACCACGCGGACGGCTTCAGGCGAGACGGTATCTTACGAAACACCCCGCGCCCTGGAGACCAGCGAGATTCCCGGCATCATCGACGCCTACCGGCAGGCCACGCGCAACGCCAGGGAAGCCGGCTTCGACGGCGTCGAGGTGCACGGCGCCAACGGCTATCTGCTCGAACAATTTCTGCAGACCCGCAGCAATCAGCGTACCGACCAATATGGTGGCTCAATCGAGAACCGCGCTCGCCTGCTGCTCGAAGTGACCAATGCCGTCATCGACGCCTGGAGCACGGATCGTGTCGCCGTCCGCCTGTCGCCTTATGGTGTCTCGAATGACTCCGGCGAAACCAATCCGATGCCGCTCTACAGCTATGTGGTCCGTGAGCTCGACAAGCTCGGCCTCGCCTACCTCCATTTCGTCGAGCCGCGCACCAGCGGCGTCGGCCGCGCGGAAGTGTTTCATAACAATGTGCCTAAAGCCTATGAGCTGTTCCGGCCGATGTGGAGCGGCGTGCTGGTCACGGCCGGCGGCTTCGACGGCACCTCCGCCGAGGAGGCCGTCGCTTCCGGCAATGTCGATATTATCGCCTTCGGCCGCCCGTTCATCGCCAATCCGGATCTGCCGGAGCGTATCAAGCGCAAGGCGCCCTTTACGCCTTATAACCGGGCGACGTTTTACGGCGGCGATGTGGCTGGCTACACCGACTACCCGGTGCTTGGCGCAGGCTAGTCTGCGGATTATTCAATAGAAAGCACTTCTGGCGCGCTATAGGCTGTGTATGGGCCCGTAGCGGGTCAGGAGTATCGCCCCATGGATTCCACCCTATCAGCCGCCGAGCTCGACGATCGCATCGCCATCCTTCGCGACAATATCCGGCAGTTGATCGAGCAGGCCACCGCGGCTTCCGGCGAGAGCAACGAGGAGCGCACCGCGGATCGGCTGGCTCAGCAGAATGAGGAGCTGGACCGGCTGATCGCCCAACGCGACGCCTTGGGCAAATAGCCGAGAGGACTACGGACTGGAAGCCTGCCCGGTTGTCGGGCGGGATGCGTAAAACCGCGGCTTTTCCTCCAGTAAACTTTTGGCTAGCTTGGCTGCATGAACGTTCAAGCCAAGATCGACATCAAGCACTCCACCTGCCCGCATGATTGCCCCTCCGCCTGCGCCCTCGACATCGAGGTGATCGGCGGGAACAGCATCGGCCGGGTCCGCGGCTCCAAGGAGCAAAGCTATACCGCCGGCGTGGTCTGCGCGAAGGTCGCGCGCTATGCCGAGCGCATCCATCATCCCGAACGGCTGATGTATCCGATGCGCCGCACCGGCCCGAAGGGCTCCGGCCATTTCACCCGCATCAGCTGGGACGAGGCGCTCGACGAGATCGCTTTGAGGTTCAACGAGGCCGAGCGCGACTTTGGCGCGGAGTCGGTGTTTCCCTATTACTATGCCGGCACCATGGGCCTGGTGATGCGCGACGGCATCAACCGCCTCGCCAATGTGAAGAAATATTCGCGCTTTTACTCGACGATCTGCGCAACCATTGCCTGGGCCGGCTTTGCCGCCGGCACCGGCAAGGTCGCCGGCGTCGATCCGCGCGAGATGGCGAAGTCGGACCTGATCGTGATCTGGGGTACCAACCCCGTCTCGACGCAGGTCAATGTGATGACCCACGTCTCGCGCGCGCGGAAAGAACGCGGCACCAAGCTGGCGGTTGTCGACATCTACGACAACGACACCATGAAGCAGGCCGATATCAAGATCCTGCTGCGGCCAGGTACAGACGGCGCCTTCGCCGCCGGCGTCATGCATGTGCTGTTCCGCGACGGCCTAGCTGATCGCGACTATCTCGCCAAATACACCGATGCCTCGCCGGAGTTCGAGGCGCATCTTGCTTCGCGAACGCCGGAATGGGCGTCAGACATTTGCGGCGTACCCGCTGCGGAAATCGAAGCCTTCGCGCGCCTGGTCGGCGAGACCAAGCGCAGCTATTTCCGCCTCGGCTACGGCTTCACCCGCAGCCGCAACGGAGCCGCGCAGATGCATGCAGCGCTGTGCGTGCCCACCGTTACCGGCGCCTGGCAATATGAAGGTGGCGGCGCTTTCTTCAACAATGCCGCAATCTGGAAATTCGACAAGACGCTGATCGAGGGCCTCGACGTGCTCGACGAGAGCGTTCGGCGTCTTGATCAGTCGAAGATCGGCCGCATTCTGACCGGTGACGCGGAAGCCTTGCACAACGGCCCGCCAGTGAAGGCGATGCTGATCCAGAACACCAATCCGATGACGGTGGCGCCGGAACAGGCCTTGGTACGGCAGGGCTTTGCCCGCGAAGACCTGTTCGTCGCGGTGCATGAGCAGTTCATGACCGAGACCGCCATGATGGCCGATATCGTGCTGCCGGCGACCATGTTCATGGAGCACGACGATCTCTATTACGCCGGCGGCAACCAGCACATCTCGGTCGGTGCCAAGCTGATCGACGCACCGGAAGAATGCCGCTCGAACCACGACGTTCTGCAGGGCATCGCCACCCGCCTCGGCGCGAAACACCGCGCTTTCGACATGCATCCGCGCGACATCATCGACGAGACGCTGCAAGTCAGCGGTCGCGGTGGCATCGAAGGGCTGGAGGCCGACAAATGGCGCGACATCCAGCCGGATTTCCGCACCTCGCATTATCTCGACGGTTTCGCCCATGCCGACGGCAAGTTCCACTTCAAGGCGGACTGGTCGACAGTGCCGATGCCCAATGCCGGGCTGATGGGGGCGTGGGACGAGATGCCGTCGTTCCCCGACCACTGGGCGGTGATCGAACAGGTCGATGAGGCGCATCCGTTTCGTCTGGCCACGAGCCCGTCGCGCAGCTTCCTCAACACCTCGTTCAACGAGACGCCATCATCGCAGGCCCGCGAGGGTGCACCCAGTGTGATGATGCACCCCGTCGACGCGGCGAGGCTCGGCATTGCCGATGGCGATGCCGTGACACTCGGCAACACGCGCGGCGAGACGACCCTGACCGCGCGTATCTTCGAGGGCCTGCGGCGCGGCGTGCTGATTGCGGAATCGGTGCACCCCAACAAGGCGCATATCGGCGGTCATGGCATCAATATGCTGACAGCAGGCGAAGCCGTCGCGCCCTATGGCGGCGCGGCGTTTCACGACAACAAGGTGTGGGTGAAGAAGGCGGGATAGCCCGCCTTCTTACGCCGTCGATACCTGCACCAGGATGTCGGAGAAGGTCGGCGCACGTCCGAGATCGGCCATCGCCGGCGAAGTCAGCGCATGCACCGTTGCACTCTTGCGGGTCGAGCGTTGCCAATAGCCGCTCGGTGCCACCACCACGCCGGGCTTCACATCCGCCGAGATGGTGACGAGCGCCTCGAACGAGCCGCGATCGTTATAGACACGGATCGGCGCGCCCGCTTCGATGCCACGTACTGCAGCATCGTCGGGATGCAGTAGTACGGCCTGCTCGCCGGCATGATGGAGCTGCTTCGGCATATTGCCGAAATTGGAATTCAAGAATGCGTGGCTCTTCGGCGAGATCAGGCTGAGCGGATATCTCTTCGCCAGCTCGGGATTGGTCTGCGGCGATTCTCGTGGTGGAATATAGGACGGCAACGGATCGACCGGCTCGCCGGACTGTTGGCCACCATAGCCCTGCCGGAACAGCGGCACGACGAAATTGCCGCCGGCGGCGATCGAGGATTTGAATTCGCATTTGCCTGACGGCGTGAAAAAATTGCCTTCGCGATGTGGCGCGTAAGTATCGGATCCCTCGACTTTCAAGCGCGCATAGCCGGTTTGCTTCAATTGCTCGATGGTGATGTTTTCCAGCACGGGACTGGTCCAGTCCATCGAATCCGCAATCATCTCGTCATCGCTGCGGAAGAACGACGGATCGTCGATGCCCATGGCGGCGGCGAGCCTGCGAAACAGCTCAGTGTTCGATACGGCTTCGCCGAGGGGTTCGATCGCCTGGTTGTTGTAGGACAGATAAAGATGCCCCCACGAGAACATTAGATCCTTCTGTTCGAGCTGCGTCGTCGCCGGCAACACGATATCGGCAAAGCGCGCGGTGTCGGTCATGAAGTGTTCGCTGACGACGGTAAACAGATCCTCACGCGCCAGGCCAGCCTCGATCTTGCCCTGCTCTGTGACCATGGCCATCGGATTGGCATTGTAGACGCACAGCGACTTGATCGGTGGATCGAAACCAAGCTCGCCGGTGAGCACCGGGCCGAGTTGCCACAGATTCACGATGCGCAGATCCTCTCCTTGTAGGTCCGGGCGCATCAGCACGTCCCATTTCACCGGAAACGCCCAGATCGGCAGCTGCAGCAGACCGCCGCCGACGTGACGCCAGGCACCGATCAGCGCGGGCAGACATGAGATCGCGCGCACGGTTTGGCCTCCGCCGGCATGTCGCTCGACGGCGACGCCGATGCGGATTACCGCGGGCGGCGTGGTGGCATATTCACGCGCCAGCGTGCGGATGTCGTCCGCCGCGATCCCGGTGATTCCAGACACGTAGTCGGGCGTGTAAATCGCGGCACGTTCGGCCAGCTCGTCATAGCCGATCGAATAGTTGTCGACGTAATCGCGATCGATCAGCCCCTCGGTGGTGATGACGTGGATGAGGCCCAGCGCCAGCGCCGCGTCTGTCCCCGGCCTTATAGCGATGTGCCAGTCCGCCTGCTGCGCGGTCCGCGTCCGCACGGGATCGATGACCACAAGCTTGGCGCCGTTCTTCATCGCCTGCTTGATATAAGGCCAGTGATGCAAGTTGGTGCTGAGCGTGTTGCAGGCCCAGAGGATGATGTATTTGGAATGGACGAAGCTCTCCGGATCGGTACCCGGCGTATGGCCTATCGTCATCAGATAGGCAGTACAGGCGCCGGAATCGCAGAACGTACGTTCGGCCACCGTGGCGCCGAGCTTGTTGAACAGGGGATCGCCGACATTGAGGCCGTTGATGATGCCCTGGGTGCCAAGATAGCTGCACGGCAGGATCGCCTTGGCGCCGTCCTCAGCGATGATCGTCTTCCATTTGCCGGCGATCTCGGACAGCGCGGCACCCCATGAGATGCGCGTAAACTGGCCACTGCCCTTCGGCCCCGAGCGCCGCATCGGATAGAGAATGCGCTGGTCGCTATAGACGCGCTCCTGATAATCGTTGACCTTCACGCAGAGCCGACCTTGCGTGAACGGGTGATCCGGATTGCCCCGCACGGACACGGCACGGCCATCTTCGACCGTCGTGATCATGGAGCAGGTGTCGGGGCAATCATGGGGGCATGCACCAATTACGGTTATCTGGGTCAAGCTGGCCTCCGCTGGCTACCGATCTGGGTCGATGCCGAGCATGCTGAGCTGACGGGCTGTTGGCTTTTCCGAGCCTGCTGTTCTGTTTGCAAATCCTGCTGACCACGCGGCGGGTTCCGCCCCGCGCCCATGGCACAGGAATTGAATGTTAAGCGACGATCATTTCAGCGAGTGGGGGTTGGCTATGACGATTGCAGGCCACGGCGCGGAAAAGTATGTCACCGGACATCTCATCGATGGGTCTCAGGACCGGAATTGGCCCCATCTGCTCGCGGAGCGCTGGAGCCATCGGGCCGGCGATCTACCCTCGGTGCTGCCACGAGATACCGAGATTGCCATGTTCCTGCGCGGCAACTCGGTCGTGGAGCGTCAGGGCGGCGGTATGCGGCAACGGACGTCGGGCCATCGCGGCACCATCTGGCTCTGCCCCGCCGGCATTCGCGAAGAATATATCAACGTCTCCGAACCGGTCGCGGACTGCCTGCACATCTATCTTCCCGGCCAGCCCTTTGAGGACACGCTTCTGCAGGATCT
This sequence comes from Tardiphaga sp. 20_F10_N6_6, assembly GCF_052076045.1. NCBI lineage: Bacteria > Pseudomonadati > Pseudomonadota > Alphaproteobacteria > Hyphomicrobiales > Nitrobacteraceae > Tardiphaga > Tardiphaga sp. 20_F10_N6_6. The sequence goes on along the minus strand of NZ_CP197239.1, from coordinate 4,530,448 downwards.
GGAAATCGATCCATCACGTATGACCTTGCGCTATGAGAGCGTCGATCATGATCCATTCATCGAACAGGTCGCCGAGCTGATCCTGCAGGAGCTGAATACGGAGACCTCCGCCGGCCGACTGCTGATTGAAACACTCAGCAGTGCATTGTCCGCACATCTCGTTCACAAATATGCGGCGAACGCGATTCCGCTGAAGCGGCCACCGTCGTCCGACAAGCCATTGGATCAACGGCGGCTGGCGCGGGTAATCGAATTCGTTGACGCCAACATCTCGCGCGAATTCGCGGTCGCCGATATGGCCCGCACGGCCTGTCTCAGCCCGGCGCATTTCGCGCGGGTGTTCAAGGTCCGAACCGGTCTCACACCGCATCAGTTCGTCAGCGAACGGCGGCTGACACTGGCGAAACAAATGCTGGCGGATCTGTATCGACCAATCGTCGATGTCGCCTATACCGCGGGCTTTTCATCTCAAGCCAATTTTACCCGCGCCTTCCGCCGGGCGACCAACATGACGCCCGGCCAGTTCCGCGGCCAGACAGCCGCCTATCGGATGTCCGACGAACTGTAGCGCTGGAGCTCGCAACTGGAGCTACCGCGCATCCTCTAGGATCATATCCGACGCCTTCTCGGCGATCATGATCACCGGCGCGTTGGTGTTACCCGACATCAGGTCCGGCATGATCGATGCATCGATCACGCGCAGACCTTCCAGCCCACGCACGCGCAGGCGCTGATCGACCACCGCTTTCGCATCATTGCCCATCCGGCACGTCGAAGTCGGATGATAGACCGTGCTGCCGCGCTGGCGGCAATAAGCGAGCCATTGCTCGTCGGTCACCGTGCCCGGACCAGGCTCGACCTCCTTGGTCACGAATGGCTTCATCGCCGGCGCGTTCAGCATCTTACGCAGGATTTTCAGGCCTTCGACATTCGCCGTACGATCCGTTTCGGTCGCCAGATAGTTGATGCGGATCGCCGGCGGCACCGAGGGATCAGCGCTCTTGATGCGCAGCGAGCCGCGGCTTTCCGGGCGCAGCTGACAGACCGACGCCGAGAAGCCGGAAAACGGATGCAGTTTCTCGCCCATCTTGTCGGTGGAGAACGGCAGGAAGTGGATCTGGATATCCGGAGACGCCATGCGCGGATCGGTCTTGAAGAAGGCCCCGGTGGTGCCGGCAGCATAGGTCAGCGGACCGGTGCGGAACGCGGCATACTGCAGACCCATCATCGCCCGGCGAACGGGATGATTGACGAAGTCATTGAGCGTGATCTTCTGCGGGCATTCCATCACCATGCGGACCTGCATGTGATCCTGCAGATCACTGCCGACGCCGGGGGCATCAAGAAGGACCTCGATGCCGTGTTCCTTGAGCAGATCGGCGGGACCGACGCCGGAGAGCTGCAGCAGTTGCGGTGAATTATAGGCGCCACTCGACACCAGCACTTCCTTGCGGGCGCGCGCCTTGCGCACCACGCCATGCTGCTTGAATTCGATGCCCACCGCGCGCTTGCCTTCGAACAGGATACGCTGGGCCAGCGCTTCGGTTTCGACGCGGACCTTGCCCTGCTTCTGTGCCGGGCGCAGATAGGCCCGCGCTGTCGAGGCGCGGCGGCCGCCCTTCGTCGTGGTCTGGAACCAGCCGGCGCCTTCCTGCCTCGCGCCGTTGAAGTCATTATTCACCGGAATGCCCGTCTCGGCAGCTGCAGCGATGAAAGCTTCCGACAGCGGATCGGGGCAGCGCGAGTCCGACACCGGCAGCGGGCCGCCAACGCCGTGATACTCGCTCGGCCCACGCGTCTGATTTTCCGCCTTCTTGAAATAGGGCAGCACGTCGTCATAGCCCCAGCCGGTATTCCCGAGCTGGCGCCAGCGATCGTAGTCCTCATGCTGGCCGCGCACATAGAGCAGACCGTTGATAGAGCTGGAGCCGCCGAGCACCTTGCCTCGCGGTTGGAAGACCGAGCGTCCATCGAGGCCCGGTTCGGGCTCGGTCTGGTACATCCAGTTGACGGTCTTTTCCTTGAACAGCTTGCCGTAACCGAGCGGAATGTGAATCCAGATATTGCGATCCTTCGGCCCGGCTTCCAGCAGCAGCACCGAATATTTGCCCGAGGCTGAGAGGCGATTGGCCAGCACGCAACCGGCGGAGCCGGCACCGACGATGATGTAATCAGCCTCAATGGCGTCAGCCGACGCGCGATGCGTCGACGCAGTTTGACCGCTCATGTTTCCCCCGATTGTTTTCAGCAACTGAAAACGGAAATGACGGGGATGTAAATGGGCGCGGCCGGAAGCATGGCACGCATGCGGCTAGAACCGTCGCAATGCGAAAGCCGGAGACTGCTGAGGTAAGCTCCCTCTCACCGCCCTGCGCGGGGAGCGGTTAAGAAAGAGCGTTGCTTCAGTTATAGCGGCTGATCGCCAGATCCTTCACGTCCAGCTCCGGTGCCTTGCCGGAGATCTGGTCGGACAGCACGCGGGCGGTGCCGCAAGCCATGGTCCAGCCGAGCGTGCCATGGCCCGTATTGAGATGCAGATTACCCAGATGCGTCGGGCCGACGATGGGCGGACCATCCGGTGTCATCGGGCGCAGGCCGCTCCAGAAGGTCGAGCGCGAGAGATCGCCGGCGGTCGGAAACAGGTCGGTCACCGACTTGTCGAGCGGCATCCTGCGCGGCGCAGTCGGCACCGGGTGATAATTGCCGACTTCGGCGGTGCCGCCGACGCGGATGCGGTCACCAAGGCGTGTGATTGCCACTTTGTAGCTTTCGTCCATGATGGTCGACTGCGGCGCGACGCTCTCGTCGGTGATCGGAACCGTGAGCGAATAGCCCTTTACCGGATAGACCGGCGCATCGATGCCAAGCGGGCGCAACAACAGCGGCGAGAAGCTGCCGAGCGCCATCACGTAACTATCCGCGGTGAAGACACCCTTGTCGGTCGTCACCTGCGCGACGCGGCCACCCGTCACATCCACCGACTTGATGGTCGTCTCGTAGATGAACTTGACGCCGAGCCCGGCTGCGATCTTTTCCAGCCGCTGCGTGAACAGATGGCAATCGCCGGTCTCGTCCTCGGGCAGGCGCAAACCACCGACGAACAGATCCTGCACGCCGGCGAGGCCCGGTTCATATTTCACGCAACCGGCACGATCGAGTACCTCATACGGCACGCCATATTGCTTGAGCACATCGATATCGCCGCCGGTCGCATCGAGCTGCGACTGCTTGCGGAACAGTTGCAGCGTGCCCTGGCTGCGATCGTCATAGGTGATGCCGGTCTCCGCGCGCAGCGCACGCAAGCAATCGCGGCTGTATTCGGCAATGCCGACCATGCGCGACTTGTTCAACGCGTAACGCGCGCTGGAGCAGTTGCGCAGCATCTGCAGCATCCAGCGCCACTGATGCGGATCGGCCTGCGGTCGCACCACCAGGGGACCGTATTTGTCCATGATCCAGCCGAGCGCCTTCTTCGGCACGCCGGGGCCGGCCCAGGGCGAGGCGTAGCCGGGCGAGACTTCGCCGGCATTGCCGAACGAGGTCTCCAGCGCGGCGCCGGGCTGCCGGTCGATCACCGTCACCTCGTGGCCTGCCTTGGCCAGATAATAGGACGTGGTGACACCGATCACGCCCGCGCCAAGAACCAGAACCTTCATCGCACCGTGCCTCCAGACCGGGCGGTCCACCGCACATCGATCTCATCCGAGTAAATTCTCTCATAGCGCTGACCCAGCGAGGTCAGCATTTCGTAGCCAATCGTGCCCGCGGTTGCGGCCAGCGCATCGAGCGACTGATGCCCACCGATGATCTCCACTTGCGAGCCCCGTGCCAACATGCCGGGCGGCAGATCGCCGAGATCGACGGTCAGCGAGTCCATCGAGACGCGCCCGGCAACCGCCAGCCTCCGCCCGCGGAAATAGACCGCGCCGCCATTGCCGAAGGCGCGCTGCAATCCGTCGGCGTAACCAATGGCCAATGTCGCCAACCGCGTCGGCTTCGTCGCCCGGAAAGTCCAGCCATAGCCGACATGGGCATCGGCTGCGACCTCGCGCGTCTGGATCACCTGCGCGGTGAGCCGCAGCACCGGCAGCATCGGATTGCATTGCGCGGGATTGGGATTGAGACCGTAGAGCGCAGCACCAGGGCGGACGAGGTCGTGATGGTACTCGCGGCCAAGGAAAATGCCTGAGGAATTGGCGAAGGATTTTCGCGCGCCGGGAAAGCGCTTCGCAAGCGCCTGAAACGCCGCAAGCTGATGCGCATTGGCCGGATGCTCCGGCGTATCGGCGCAAGCGAGATGACTCATCACCACCTGGATATCGAGAACTGAGGTGTCCTTGCCGGCGAGGTCGGCGATTTCGCGTGGCGACATCCCCAACCGCGACATGCCGCTATCGACCTGAACGGCCGCTGGCAGAATCCGGCCGCGTTGCCGCGCCTGATCGGACCAAGCCTGAAGCTGTTCGCGCGAATTGAGCACCGGGATGATGCCGGCTTCGGCGCAGTCGCGTTCGCCGCCTGAGGGCAGACCGTTGAGCACATAGATCGCAACGTCGTCGGGCAGATGCGTCTGCAGGTCCACCCCCTCGTCGAGATGCGCGACGAAGAAGGCGCGGCAGCCGGCCCGATAGAGTGCCGGCGCGACGCGATCGGCGCCGAGGCCATAGGCATCGGCCTTGACCACGCCGGAACAGGTGACGCCAGGGCCGACCCGCTCGGCCAATAGCCGGTAATTGCGTGAGATAGCTTCAAGGTCGATGGTCAACACCGCGCTCGCATGCCGCGTGCCCGTTCCGCCTGTCCAAGGTGCCAGCATCACATCCCCCGCCACGAATGATCGCAACGGCAGTATCTCACCTTCCGCATGGCGCTTTACGGCGATTCCGGCCGCTGCTACGGTCATAAATGGTGATTATCGGCGTAAATTTACGTCCCTGTAGAGAAATCCTGCAAAACTTTGGCGAGAACCATGGCAAGCGACCTCGATTCGACCGACCGGAAGATCCTTCGCGAGGTTGTCCGGGATGCCCGGATCAGCCAGATGGCACTGGCAGAGAAAGTCGGCCTGTCACCCACCGCCTGTACCCGGCGTCTCACGGCCCTGGAAAAGAAGGGCGTGATCAAAGGCTATGCCGCCGAGATCGACGCATCCGAGCTCGGCTACATGATGACGGTCCACGTCCACATCACGCTCGACAAGCAGAGCGAGGATGCGCTGTCCGCCTTCGAGCGCGAGATCGCCAAATGCCCGGATGTCGTGTCGTGCTACCTGATGTCGGGCAATGACGACTATCTCGTCCATGTGCAGGCGCGCGACATGGAAGACTATGAGCGCATCCACAAGCAGCACCTCTCGCGGATGCCCGGCGTGGCGCGGCTGCATTCAAGCTTCGCGATGCGCAGCGTGGTGAAGCGCGGCGTCTCGGTGTCCGCGCTGACGGGCTGAACTTGCTTAACCTCTCCCGCGTGCGGGGCGAAGGAAACAGGCGCGCTTAATTCGGATGCAAACCCGGCGCTTCCTGGCCGGTACGTTCGACATATTCAGTATAGCCGCCGCCATATTGCTGGATGCCGTCCGGGGTCAGTTCGAGCACGCGGTTCGACAGCGCCGCGAGGAAGTGGCGGTCATGCGACACGAACAGCATGGTGCCTTCGTAATCGCCGAGCGCCTTGATCAGCATTTCCTTGGTGGCCATGTCCAGATGGTTGGTCGGCTCGTCAAGCACCAGGAAATTCGGCGGATCGAACAGCATCTTGGCCATCACCAGACGCGCCTTCTCGCCGCCTGACAACACGCGGCAGCGCTTCTCGACATCGTCACCGGAGAAGCCGAAGCAGCCGGCGAGCGCACGCAGCGTACCCTGCCCGGCCTGCGGGAATGAGTCTTCGAGATTCTGGAAGATCGTGCGCTCGCCATCCAGCAGATCCATCGCGTGCTGCGCGAAGTAACCGAGCTTGACGCTGCCGCCGATGGTGACGTTGCCGTTGTCCGGTTCGGTCGAACCGGTGACCAGCTTCAACAGCGTCGACTTGCCGGCGCCGTTGATACCCATGACGGCCCAGCGTTCCTTGCGACGCACCGAGAAGTCCAGCCCTTCATAGATGGTGCGGCTGCCATAGGCCTTGTGGATGTTCTTCAGGCTGACGACGTCTTCGCCCGAGCGCGGCGCCGGCAGGAAATCGAACGACACGACCTCGCGGCGTTTCGGCGGCTCGACGCGCTCGATCTTGTCGAGCTTCTTGACGCGGCTCTGCACCTGCGCGGCATGCGAGGCGCGGGCCTTGAAACGCTCGATGAACTTGATCTCCTTGGCCAGCATCGCCTGCTGGCGCTCGAACTGCGCCTGCTGCTGCTTCTCGTTCATGGCGCGCTGCGCTTCGTAGAATTCGTAATCGCCGGAATAGGACGTCAGCGAGCCCGCATCGATCTCCATGATCTTGGTGACGATGCGGTTCATGAATTCGCGGTCATGCGAGGTCATGAGTAGCGCGCCCTCGTAGCCCTTCAGGAACCCTTCGAGCCAGATCAGGCTTTCGAGATCGAGATGGTTCGAGGGTTCGTCGAGCAGCATCACATCGGGGCGCATCAACAGAATACGTGCCAGCGCGACGCGCATCTTCCAGCCGCCGGACAGCTTGCCGACGTCGCCGTCCATCATTTCCTGCGTGAACGACAGACCGGAGAGCACTTCGCGGGCACGACCTTCCAGCGCGTAACCATCGAGTTCCTCGAAGCGGGCCTGGACCTCACCGTAGCGCTCGATGATTGTGTCCATATTGTCGGCCTGGTCCGGATCGGCCATGGCCGTTTCCAGTTCCTTCAGCTCGGTCGCGACCACGCTGACGGGGCCGGCGCCCTCCATCACCTCGGCGACGGCGCTATGGCCCGCCATTTCACCGACATCCTGGCTGAAATAGCCGATGGTGACGCCGCGCTCGACCACCACTTGCCCCTCGTCGGGCAGTTCGCGGCCGGTGACCATGCGGAACAGGGTCGTCTTGCCGGAACCGTTGGGCCCGACCAGACCGATCTTCTCACCCTTCAGCAGCGCGCCGGCGGCTTCGATGAAGACGATCTGATGACCGTTCTGCTTGCTGATATTGTCGAGGCGGATCATGGGAACTACGGGCTCACGAGACAGGGATTGAGGCCTGCCAATAAGGCATCCGGCCCGCTCAAGGAAGGATATTTTGCACCGCAAAAGAGCTAAGTGCCTGCCCGCATCTCGCTCAGGCTCTTCATCAGGATTTCCGCGAAAGTCGCCGCGGCTACCGGTAGCGTGCGACCGCGCAGCTGGCACAGCACCAGATCGGCGGTGGGCACATCGCGGGTATCGATCGGGCGGCCGACCAGCCCCATTCCGAGGTTCCCGGTGGGGGCTCCGATCTCGATCTGGAAAGAGATCATGTTGCAGCGGAACACCAGCCCGCGCAGCATCTCGAAGGAGTTTGACTCCGCGAGCATGTTGAGGCGCAGATCGCGCCGGGTCGTGACCTCATCGAGAATCTGGCGGCCACTCAAAGTCCGATCCGGCAGGGCTGCGGGATAATCGACACAATCGGAGAGGCGCAGCATCTTCTTGGCTGCCAGCGGATGATCCGAGCGGGTGATCACCACAAGACGCTGGGGAAGGCTGGCGATGACGCGCAGTGACGGCCACATCGCCGGACGATGCACCAGAGCGAGATCGACGTCGTAAGCCGCCAGCGCGGCCAGCGCGCGCTCGTGATCCATCACCTTGAGGTCGAACACCACTTTCGGATGCTTCTTCTGGAACGCAGCGACGCGCAGCGCCAGAAAATCCAGCGCCAGCGCCTGGCTGCAGGCGATCTGGATCGGACCGCGCCGCAGACCTCTGAGATCCTCGACCTGCGATCTCATCCGGTCGGCATCGGCAATCTGGCTGCGCGCGTAGCGCACGAACATTTCGCCGGCAGTAGTCAGCTTCACGCCCCGTGGCCGGCGCTCGAACAAAGGCGTGCCGATTTCGGCTTCGAGGTCCTGAATGCGCCGGTTCATCGCGGAAGGCGTCAAGTTGAGCAGTTCCGCGGCGCGGCGGATCGAGCCGGTGCGGGCCACTTCGACCACATGGGTCAGCAACCGCAGATGCCTCATTGCCCTCGCCTCTCAAGTGATGCCTTTTTCACACCGGTCACTGGAAAAGATAGCAGCAGATGTGACCACTCGAATAGGTCTATCCTGATTCACACAGGAAGATAGTCGCGAGAGCGACGTCGCCCACCGACCAATCATGTCACGTTTCGCAACAGGAAAGCATCGATGACCGAACGCCGGGCACTTCGTGGATTACTGACGCTCGTATTAGCCTTGGGCGTAGCCGCAGGAACGTTCACTCTTGCCCAGGCTGCCGGGCCAACCAAGATCAAGTTTACCCTCGACTGGAAAATCCAGGGTCTGCATGCGTGGTACTACTGGGCGAAGGCCAAAGGGTACTTCAAAGATGAAAATCTCGACGTGACGATCGATCAGGGCGAAGGCTCGGCGGCGACCGTTACGCGGATCATGTCGGGCGCTTATGATGCCGGCTTCGGCGATATCAACGCCATCATTCAGAACGCCGCCACCAAGCCGGACGATGCACCGGTGATGGTCTACATGATCTATAACAAGACGCCGTTCGCGCTGCTCAGCAAGGCGGATGGACCGATCAAAACTCTCAAGAATCTCGAGGGATCCAAGCTTGCCTCGCCTTCCGGCAGTGCGTCGCTGAAACTACTGCCGCTGCTCGCCAAGCAGAACGGTATCGATTACAGCAAGATCAGCATTCTGCAGGTTTCGCCGGCCTTGCAGGAACAAATGCTGCTGCAGGGCCAGGTGGATTCAATCGCGGTGTTCGCGGCCACCAGCTATCTCAACCTGGTGTCGCTCAAGGTCGATCCCGACAAGGACTTCCGCTGGAATTTTTATTCTGACGCCGGCCTCGACCTCTATTCCAATGGCGTAATGGTGTCGCAAAAGCTGCTGAAGGAACATCCGGAGGCGGTGAAAGGTCTGCTGCGCGCCATTAACCGCTCGATCAAGGAAACCGTCCAGGCACCGGACGCCGCCATCGACCTGCTCGCCACCGAGGAACCGCTGATCAAGAAGGATATCGAGAAGCGGCGCCTGACCTACGTTTACAACAACTTCATCAACACGCCAGAGGTCGGGGATCTGGGCCTCGGCGAGCTCGATCAGAAGCGCCTGACTTCAGCGATCTCCACCATCGTCACCTCGTTCGAACTGCCGCGCACGCCGAGGCCCGACGACGTGTTCAACAATACGTTCCTGCCGGCCAAGCCCGACCGAATTCCCCCGACCATCGCGCCGTAATGACAACGGCTCGCTCCACCGCCGCGCCGCGTCGCATCACCTGCGCTCATGCGCTTGGCCCGGACGGGCCGATGCCCGGCGCACAGGTGATCGCGCTGCACGACGGCAAGATCCAGTCGATCGCGCTGACAACTGAAGCAGCAGAGCCGATCATGGCGCTGCCCGCCTTGGTCAATGCCCACGACCACGGCCGCGCGGTCCGCACCAGCTCCATCGGCGCCGACGCCAAGCCGCTGGAGTCCTGGATCCACTATCTCGCATTGTTTCCTGCGGTCGATCCCTATGTAGCGGCCTGCGTCGCGTTCGCCAGCAGCGCGCTGGGCGGTGCCGGTATCGTCATGAACCATTACACCCGCGTGCAGGGCTTCACTGATCTGCCGACCGAACTGGCCGAGGTATCGCGCGCGGCACGCGATGTCGGCGTGCGCGCCGGCCTCGCCGTGGCAATGAGAGATCGCAATCCTTTGGTCTACGGTCCCTCGGAACCTGTGCTGGCAGCGCTGCCGCCGGACGTTCGGGCGGAGATCGCGCAGCGCTTCACGCGTCCGCCGCTGTCACCGCGCGATTACATGACGCTAGTGGACGAGATTGTCTCCGCCGCCGATGGCCCGACATTCGATGTGCAATATGGTCCCAATGGCGTGCAGTGGTGCAGCGACGCGCTGTTGCAGGTGACCGCCGACGCCTCGGCACGCACCGGCCGCCGTGTCCACATGCATCTGCTCGAGACCAAGTATCAACGCCAGTGGTGCGACGCCAATTATCCTGGCGGCGTAGTCCGCATGCTGGACGAGATCGGTCTGCTGTCCCCGCGGCTGACGCTGGCACATTGCGTCTGGGCCCGGCCCGATGAACTCGAACTCCTGGCCGAACGGGGCGTCGTCATTTCGGTCAATACCAGCTCCAACCTGCATCTGCATTCGGGTCTGGCTCCCATGACCCGGATGTGGACCGCCGGATGCCGGATCGCCCTCGGCATCGACGGCAAAGCATTCGACGACGACAACGATGCACTGCGCGAGCTCCGATTGTCACATCTGCTCCATGCCGGCAGCGGTTTCGATCAAGTCGTGACCCGCCACCGGGCGCTGCATGAGAGCGTAAGCAACGGCCGTTTCGCCGTCACCAATATCGCCAGCGACGGCGGCCTGCGGGACTGCGCCGATGCGGACATGCTGCTGCTGGACTGGAACGCCCTCAACGACGACGCGCTGCGCAGCGATCTCGACCCGATCAATCTGCTGTTCTCGCGGGCAACCGCGCGCCATATCCGGGAGGTGATCGTCGCAGGCCACACGATCGTGCGCGATGGGCATGTCACCGGGATCGACTTCACGGCCGCGCGGCAGGAGATTCTGGCGCAGATGCGCGCCGGCATGCCCTCTGGCCAGAACCTGGCTGGGGCCCTCGCTGCGCTCGACGGCGTGATTGCCGCAAGCTTTTGCGGATGCTGCTGACGCACCTCCGCCTCACGGTTCTGCAAGCGCCGGCCCGAACAACGCGTTATCTGGACAGCTCCAAGTGAGGCCTTTTTTGCACCGCTTAAGCAAAAAGATAGCAGCAGATAAGTTCACTCGGATGGGTTTAACTTTGCTCCTGAGGGCGGCCGCAGGCAGAAACACCCCACCGGCCGATCGTGTCACTCTTCTCAACAGGAACACACCGATGACCGGACGCCATGCATTTCGTGGATTGCAGACGCTTGCCCTGACACTGATCGTGACGGCCGGATCGTTTGTCGCCGCGCAGGCCGACACCAGGATCAAGATGGTCCTGAACTGGAAGTATGAAGGTCCGCAAGGCATGTTCTTCCTGGCGCAGGATCGCGGCTACTTCAAAGCGGAAGGCCTCGATGTCAGTTTCGACCAGGGTAACGGCTCTGGTGCGGCGGTGCCGCAGGTTGCCAACGGGGCCTATGACATGGGGTTCGGCGACATCAATGCGCTGATCGAACTTGCCGCCAGGAAGCCGGACGAAGCGCCGATCGGCGTCTACCAGATGTACAACCGCCCGCCTTTCACCGTGGCCGTGAAAGCCGACAGCCCAATCAAGACCCCCGCTGATTTCGTCGGACGAAAGCTGGGCGGTGCGGCCAATGACGGCGCGCTGAAGCTATTCCCGGCGCTCTGCGCGGCGACCAAGATCGACTGCACCAAGGTCGAGGTTACCAACATGCAGCCGAACCTGCGCGAACAGATGCTGATGAAGGATCAGGTCGACGGCGTGTTCGGCTACATCACCACCATCCGCTTCAGCGCCAGGCTGATCGGCATCGATCCTAAAAAAGAGATTCGCTTCATCAAGTTCGGCGACTACGGCATGGATCTGTATTCCAACGCCATCATCGTCTCGCGCAAGTTTGCCAAGGAAAACCCCGACGCCGTGAAAGGCTTCCTCAAGGCGCTCAACCGTGGCGTCAAGGATGCCATGGCCGATCCGAAAGCCGCCATCGAGGCCGTGCAGAAGCGCGAACCGCTGATCAAGCCGGAGATCGAACGCGCGCGCCTGGAAGCCACGCTGTCCGACGAAATGACTTCGCCGGAAATTTCAAAGATCGGCCATGGCGACATCAACGACGCACGCATGAGCAAGGCGATCGATATCCTCGTCGGCGCCAAGGAGCTGCCACGCACGCCGAAGGTCGGCGACGTATTCGACCGCAGCTTCATGCCGCCGCTGGCCGATCGCCCAACGGCCATCAAGGCCGCGATGTAACGACGAACCGGCCCCTCAGCATCATCGCCTCTCAACCGTCATTGCGAGCCCTGGCGAATTGGCGAAGCCAATTCGTTGGGCGAAACAATCCAGTCTTCTTCCGCTCGTGGCTTCTGGATTGCCGCGTCGCCTTCGCTCCTTGCAATGACGTGGAGGGGCCAGAGCAAACGACCCAAGAAAGATAACACCATGAAACTCTCCCTCGAAAACCGCGTCGCCATGATCACCGGCCCCGCCAAGGGTATGGGCGCCTCCATCACCCTCGCCTTTGCCGAACAAGGCTGCAAACTGGCGCTGCTGGGCCGCGATACCTCGGCGATTGAGCCGGTTGCCGCCGAGGTGAAAGCCAAGGGCGGCGAGGTGATCGTCATTCCCTGCGATCTCACGAAGTCCGAGCAATGCGAGGCCGCGGCGGAGAAAACCAAGGCGGCGTTCGGCGGGCGCATCGACATTCTTGTCAATGTCGCCGGCGGCTCCGGCCCGATCGGCAAAACGGGGGTGCAGACCACGCCGGAGGAGTTCGACGAGATCGTCACGCTCAACATGAACGGTTGCTTCCACTCCATGCGCGCGGCGTTGCCGACCATGATCGATCAGCGCTACGGCAAGATCGTCAATGTTGGCGGCACCTTCGGCATGCGCGGCCGCGCCGGCCGGATGGCCTACTCGGCCTCGAAATGGGGTCTGCGCGGCATCACCAAGAGCTTCGCGCTCGAGGTCGGCCCGCACAACATCAACGTCAATTGCGTGGCGCCTGGCATGGTCGATGGCCCGCGCTTTCGCGACAAGGTCTGCCGCGACATGGCGCTGAAGCTCGGCATCACCGAACAGGAAGCCGCCGAGCGTCACGCCATGGACTACGCGCTGCGCCGCGTCACCGTCGATGCCGACGTCGCCAATGCCTGTCTGTTTCTGGCCAGCGACGTCTCGCGCCAGATTACCGGCGTCGACCTGCCGGTCGATGGCGGTTGGGCCATGCTGTGAGCGAGGGGGCTAACATGAGCGACAAGGTCGATCTGGTCATCAATGGCGGCACCATCGTATCGCCCGATGCAAGCTACAAAGCCAGCATCGCCATCAAGGACGGCGTGATCCACGCTATCGGCGCGCCGGAGGCGATGCCGCCGGCGACGCAGATACTCGACGCCACGGGCCTTCATATTCTGCCCGGCGCCATCGACGTGCACGTGCATTTCCGCGATCCCGGCTATCCGCAGAAGGAAGACTTTGCCAGCGGCACTGCCGCGGCGGCCTTTGGCGGTGTCACCACCGTGTTCGACATGCCCAACACGCTGCCCACCATCAACAATGCGGAAGCACTGGCCGACAAGCACAGGATCGCCTCCTCAAAAGCCTATGTCGACTACGGGCTCTATGCGGTGCTGGGCGAAGACAGCATCGAACATGTCGACGCGCTGATCGATGGCGGCGTGATCGGCTTCAAGCTCTATATGGGCAACACTTTCGGCCGCATCCCCTCGCCGACCACCGGCGCGATGCTCGAAGCCTTCGAAGTGGTGGCCCCGACCGGCAAGCGCATCTCGCTGCATGCCGAGACCAATTCCATCATGGAGCGCCGCGAAGCGCGGCTGCGTGCCAGCGGACGCATCGAGCCGATCGCGCATCTGGCAGCACGGCCCGCCGTCGTCGCCGTCGAGGCCGTCGCTCGCGCGGCGATCCTCGCCGAATGGACCGGTGCGCGCATCCACGTGCTGCACATTTCCTCCGCTGCCGAATTGCAGCCGCTGGCCGAAGCCAAGGCGCGGGGCGTCGACATTACCGGCGAGACCTGCCCGCAGTATCTGCTGCTGTCGGAGACCGATTACGAAAAATTCGGCGGCGTCGTGCGCGTCAATCCGCCGGTGCGCGAGAAGCCCAACCAGCAGCCGCTGTGGAACGCGCTGATGGATGGCACGATCGACATGATCGCCACCGACCATGCGCCACATGCACCGGACGAGAAGACCCGGCGGGACATCTGGACGGTCGACTGCGGCTTTCCCGGCGTCGAGACCCAGATGCCGCTGATGCTGACCGAGATCAACAAGGGCCGCGCCACCATCAACGACTACGTGCGCTGGAGCGCCGAGAGCCCCGCCAAAATCTGGGGCCTGTATCCACGCAAGGGTACGCTGACGGTGGGGTCCGATGCCGATATCGCCATCGTCGACCTCAAGCGCGAATGGACCGTCGACGACGCGATGATCCAGTCGCGCGCGAAGATTTCGCCGTGGCATGGCCGCAAGGCCTCGGCACTGCCGATCCATACCATCGTGCGCGGCCGCTTCGTGATGAAGGACCGGATCTTGCAAGAGGAAGCCCGCGGCACCGGGCAATCGGTGCATGCGATCCAGCAGATGCCGCCGGCGATGCCGGCCAACACCGACTCGACCATGGCCGCGATCACCTCCGTGCAGAAAGCCTGACCCGATGAACGCACCGCTCGCCCACCCAAAGCCCCGCGCTGTGGACAATGTGATCGAGCTCGAAAAGGTGCTCGTCACCTTCGGCACGGCGAAGAACGCCGTGACCGCGCTGGCCGAGACGTCGCTACGCATAGACAAGGGCGAATTCGTCGCCCTGGTCGGTCCGTCCGGCTGCGGCAAGTCGACGATTCTGAAACTGGTGGCCGGCACGCTGAATGCGACCCAGGGCAACGTGTTCGTTGCCGGCCGCGAAATCGGCGCGGGCGCGGCACGGATCGGCATGGCGTTCCAGAACCCCACGCTGCTGCCGTGGCTGAATATCCGCGACAATGTCATGCTGCCACTGAAGATCGTGCCGCCGTTCAAGGAAAGCTTCAGCGCCAAGCGCAAGAACGAATATCGCGACCGCGTCGAGGCCTCTCTGACGCAGGTCGGCCTCGGCGGCTTCGGCGACAAGTTTCCCTGGCAGCTCTCCGGCGGCATGCAGCAGCGTGCCTCGCTGTGCCGCGCGCTGATCCATGATCCCACGCTGCTGCTGCTGGACGAGCCGTTCGGCGCGCTCGATCAGTTCACCCGCGAGGAATTGTGGGAGATCATGCAAAATCTCTGGATCGAAAAGCGGCCGACGGTGCTGCTGGTCACCCACGACCTCAAGGAAGCCGCCTATCTGGCGTCGCGCATCTGCGTGATGCAGGCGCGGCCCGGCCGCATCGTCGATGACAGCGCGGTGCCGTTCGCGCGGCCGCGCACCATCGACGTGTCGTTCGAGCCGGATTTCGTCACGCTGACCCAGCGCCTGCGCCAGCGCATCGTCGCGGCTCGCGCCGTTCAGGAGATCGTGTCATGAGCGAACGCGTCCGCCGCCAGGTCATGTCCACCGCCTGCATCATCGGCTTCTTCGTACTGTGGGAATTGTTGTGCCTGATGTTCCATGTCTCGGACATCGTGCTGCCGCGGCCGAGCCAGGTGCTTGCGACGCTCTGGACGCGCTTCCCCGCGATCTGGCCGCATGCGCTGCAGACGCTGTACACAACCATGGTTGGGTTCGGCTTCGGCATCGCGATCGGCATTCTCTTGGGCATGCTGATCGGCTCGTCGAAGCTGGCCTATGACGTCGCCTATCCGATGCTGGTGGGATTCTCGTCGATCCCGAAAGTCGCGGTGGTGCCGATCTTCGTACTGTGGTTCGGCGCGGGCACCGTGCCGGCGATCCTCACCGCGATGATCATGTGCATCTTCCCGATCGTCGTGAACGTCGCCACCGGCCTTGCGGCGACAGAGCCCGAATTGCAGGACGTCATGAAGACGCTGCGCGCGACCAAGCTGGAAATTCTGTGGAATGTGGGCCTGCCGCGCACCATGCCGTACTTCTTCGCCTCCCTGAAGGTGGCTGCGACGCTGGCTTTCGTCGGCACGGTGATTTCGGAGACCGTGGCCTCCAATCGCGGCATCGGCAATCTGATGATGATCGCGTCGTCCAGCTTCGATGTGCCGCTGGTGTTCGCCGGCCTGTTCATTCTGGCTGCATTGGGCGTCGGCTTGTATATTGTGTTCTCGCTGATCGAGGCGCGCGTCACCGGCTGGGCCGTGCGCAGCGACAGTTTTGCCGCCGGCGGCTGAACACAGGACATTCCATGACGCAGACACTGCTTCCGAGCCCGACGACCGTTCATTGGGGTTATTTCGACGCCACGCTGAAGCCGATCGCCGCCATCGATCCCGGCGAGACGGTCACGATCACAAGCGTCAGCGGCACGCGCGAGAACCTCCCGACAGAAGCGGGCATGACCATCCGCCCCGAACTTGTCGCCATCCTGGATGCCGTCACGCCAGAACTCGGGCCGCATATCCTCACCGGGCCTATCGCCGTGCGCGGCGCCCAACCGGGTGACGCATTGCGTGTCGAGATCCTTGATGTCCAGCTCGCGGATGACTGGGGCTACACGCTCTTCAAGCCCGGCATGGGCACGCTGCCCGACGACTTCGACTATTTCCGCCGCGTCCATATCGGACTTGATCGTGCCAGCGGCGCGGTAAAGACCCCATGGGGCATCACGCTAAAGGCGCAACCGTTCTTCGGTGTGATGGGTACCGCGCCGAAACCTGCGGTTGGCCGGGTCAGCACGACCATGCCCTCGCATTTTGGCGGCAATATCGACAACAGGGAGCTCGGCGCAGGCTGCGTTCTCTATCTTCCTGTCTGGGCCGAGGGTGGCCTGTTCTCCTGCGGTGACGGTCACGCCGTGCAGGGTGATGGCGAAGTCTGTGTGACCGCCGTCGAGACCGGCCTCACCGGCACATTCAAGATCGATCTCGTCAAGAATACGCAGTTGGAGGCACCTTATGCCGAGACGAAGGATCACCTCATCTCGATGGCCTTCGATCCCGATCTCGACGAAGCCGCGCGTATCGCGCTCCGCCGGATGGTTAGCATGATCGTCGCACGCACAACGCTGACGCCCGACGATGCCTATATGCTCTGCAGTCTTGCGGCCGATGTCCGCGTCACCCAGCTGGTCAATCTCGACAAGGGCATCCATGTGATGATGCCGCATGCGGTTCTGAACCAGTCGAAGCGCTAAACCGCGCGTTCGGCCGGCTCAAACGCGACCCCTTCGTCGTCGATCTTGTCGACGAAGGTTGCCGGTACGAGGCGCTTGCGATTGATGGTCAGATCGAACACGTCGAAACGATTGTAATAGCCGACCACGTCGTGGAACTGCTTCGGCTCGATGCAGCGCCGCAGGTCGAATTCGGCATAGGCGATGCCCTCCTCGTCCTGCAGCATGTCGCCGAGCACTTCGCCGGTCGGGTCGACGAAGAAGCTGGCGGCCCGCTGCGTGCGATCGATCACATCGACCACGTCGGGATCCCGCGCTATCAGGAAGTCGCGCATCGCCTTGTCCATATAGCCGGCGGTGACGATGCCGAAGGCCTTGGCCTCGAACGAATGCGCGCTGGCGCGAATGCGATTGGCTGCGACATTGTTGAAATTGCCGCCGCTGCTCGGGCGGCGCGTCGGCCACATCGGCGGCCAGCTCGAAATGTGAATCTGCTCGGCCTGCGCCATCAGTGTATAGCGGGCCAGCGGATTGGTGTTCTCGCCACAGATGAGATTGCCGACACGACCCACGGGCGTATCGGCGACACGGAGGCCCGCGCCATCGCCGGCAGCCCAGACCAGCTTCTCATAGAACGTCGGCACCAGCTTGCGGTGATGATTGAGAATACTGCCGTCGGGCCCGATCAGGACATTGCTGTTCCAGATCAGGCCGACGCTGACCGGCGAGCTTTCGCTGATGCCCATCGAAACCGTCACGCCAAGCGCCCGCGCCTCGTTGCGCAAGGCGGCCATTTCCGGACCTGTAATCGAGACCGACTGTTCGGCCATCGTCACGAACAGATCGTGATTCTCGATTGGCGCCCATAGTGCCGCCCAGACCGGAAACGCCGGGATATAAGTTTCAGGAAATGCTATCAGCTGCGCACCCGCGGCCGCAGCCTCGCGAATGATCGAAATCGCCTTCGCCGTGGTGGCCGCGCGATCGAGAAATACCGGCGCAGCATGGACCGCAGCGACTTTAACCTGTGACGACATCGTCATTCTTCCTCTTGCATCGATGCAGCGATGTCTCAGGCTCGTCGGAAGGCCCCGAAATGTCGCTGAACCATGTTCGAGGAGGAACCTATCCATTCAGGGCCGCGGGACCACCGGGCATTTCTGCAACCCGGGGTGCACGGACCACCATGCTTCGAGGATCGACCGGGCCTGGCTGGGCGCCTCGCTTCACCACGTCTGGTTTCGGGAGTTGTCGCCGATGCCGTAGCCATAGCTTGTCGGCGCACTCGCATAGGAATCCATCGGCCGCACCGGCGGAGCAACGGAAGGAACCGTCACGCGGGCGGGAGCATGGACACGTCGCTGCTGTACACGGCGGGCTGCGCTGATGTCGGTGGAGAGCCGGGGATCTCCGATCCAGCGATAGGCCTTGTCGGACGCCGCCGAGCTCTCCGCCATGGAGGTCAACATCACGAAAGCCACGGATGCGGGCACTAAGAGCCACCGCCGGGCCGATTTCATCATCGTGTTGCGCGCAGACATTTGAGCGATCCTTTCATAGTGGTTGAGATAGCGAGATATTTTGGGGTGGAGCATTGATGCGAACTATTCGTCAAAGGCGGGGCGATCATGCAAGCGTCCGTGGCCCGCTTCTGGATACTCCCCGAGGAGCATCACTGCTGTGTTGCGAGTGCGGACATCATCATGTTGTCGCGGCGCCAGACGTTGGGGCTGGCCCCGGTCGCGCGGCGAAACTGGCGGCACATATGGGCCTGATCGGAGAAGCCACAATCGATGGCGATCTCGCAGAGTGACTTGCTGGTGGATGTCATCAGCTCCATCGCACGCGTCAGACGGCGGGAGACGATATAGGCATGGGGAGACTGGCCAAAGGTGGTCTTGAACGCATTTGAGAAGTAACCGCAACTCAGGCGAGCGAGACTCGCGAGATCCGATACTTGGATCGCCTCATCCAGATTTGAATCAATGTGGCGCTTGATCCGCTCCGCCTGCCAGCGTGCGAGGCCGCCCCTCGCGGGGCTGACGGGCGACGGTTGGGAGGGCGCCTCGAGCAGCGATGCAGCCTGCCTGATGCAGCGAAGAGCCGCACCGACATCCGATCCAATCGCCTGCCGTGCATCTAGCAGGAGCTGGGCGACCGTCGTAGAACTTGCGTCAGACAATACACCGGCAAACGAGTCAGAATTCTGGGACTGTGAATCGAGCAGCATATCGGTCTCCTTTGGGTGGTGAATGCCATCGACATCGCGATGACTTCGACGATCCAAGGATGAGAGATTCCGGCCGCGCTAACCATTCTACGAGAATAGAGATTCAAGAAACGAAGGTAATCCCGCCCTATACCAAGGTTTATTTCGGGCGAGACGCCACAGACTTCGGACGACTTCACCATTCCCTGCAGGACGCACGCCCTGCTTCCTATTTTGCGGCTCAAATGACCAATTCTGATCGGGTGCACCGCCCCTCACAGCTGCCCATGGCCATTGCGACAGCTATCCTTGCTGCGGGTATTTTCGCGTTCGACGCCTTCAGCACGTTCGAGATCGCCGTCGCGGCGCTTTATATCGTCGTGCTGCTGATGGCGCTCCGTTTCACCAATGTCACGGGCATCATCCTGATCGCTCTGGGCTGCATCGGCCTGACAATCCTCGGCTATCTGATCGGCCACGCGAACGACCCCAATGAGGGAGCAATGCTGCGCGGCGCCGTCAGCGCGCTCGCCATTGCCATCGCCGCCGTGCTCTGCGTCCAGATCAGGATGTCGGACGCAAGGCTTCGGCGGAGCGAAGAGCGCTATCGCAACATCTTTCAGGGCACGAGTGTTGCCATCTGGGAGCAGGACTTCACGGAAGCGGCCAATGCCTGCGCGCCGATCCTGCAACAAGGCATTCCCCGATTGCGCGACTATCTCATCGCCAATGAGGGCTTCCTCAAACATTGCCTGTTTCTCGTCCGGACCCTCGACGCAAATGACGCCGCGAAGCAATTGATCGGCGATCTCGACCAGAAGAACGTTCGGCAGTCCTGGGATGCGGCACTTGAGCCGGAGACTTTGGTCGCCTTTCGCGAAATCCTGCTCGCATTTCTTGCGGGAGAAAGCTCATTCACGATTGAAGCGGCCATCCGTGCCGTCAACGGCGAGTTGCGCACGACCATCGTCACGGCAACCTTCCCCACCGATCGGTCTCGCTCCGTCCTGATCAATTCGCTCGATGTCACCGCCAAGATCGCAGCCGAGCAAGCGCTCCAGCAGAGCATCGCAGAACTCACCCGCGTCTCGCGCATCGCGACATTGGGGGCCCTGACGGCATCGATCGGCCATGAGGTCAACCAGCCGCTTGCCGCCGTGGTGACCAATGCGGAGGCCGCCTTGCGCTGGCTGTCGCGGGAGCGGCCCGATCTCGGCGAGACCACGGCCTGCCTCAAGGAAGTCGTGCAGGAGGGCCGCAGGGCCGGCGACATCATTCACCGGCTGAGGTCGCTCGCCGTGAAGGGCGAGTTGGCGCGCGGCCAGGTCGACGTCAACGCTATCGTCACGCAGGTACTGGCGATGGTTCAGCGCGATCTGGCACAGCACCAGATTTCAGCAGTCCTCGACCTGACACCCGATCTGCCCACCATCGTGGGCGACGAGGTGCAGCTTCAGCAGGTGCTGATGAATCTCGTCAACAACGCCGTCCACGCCATGAAGGCGAGTGCGACGAAGGAGCTGAGGGTGTGGTCGGCACTCGATGCGACGCGGGGAATTCTCGTCTCGGTGCGCGATTCAGGATCAGGTATCCCGGACGACCATATGCAACGCCTGTTCGCGCCGTTCTTCACGACAAAGGCCGAGGGAATGGGCATCGGCCTCTCGATCTCCCGATCCATCATCGAGTGGCATCACGGACGCATCTGGGCGGAACGAAACGAGAGTGGTGGAACCACCTTCCATTTCGTGATACCGACGGCCACCGCAGAAGGATCCGGCAACCTTGCCTAACGACGCAGAAGCACCTTTGGTCGTCGTCGTGGACGACGAAGCCGCCATCCGCACTGCGGTTGGCAGTCTGCTGCGCTCGGTCGGATATGAAGTCAGCTTCGCCTCCTCGGCGGTCGAGCTTCTCGAGAGCGACATTCTCACCAGGGCCAGCTGCCTTGTCCTCGATATTCGGCTGCCGATCGTCAGCGGCCTTGATTTCCAGAAGCGCCTGGCCGATCTCGGCGGCAATACGCCCATCGTCTTCATGACCGGCCATGCCGATGTGCCGATGACGGTGCGCGCCATGAAGGCCGGAGCCGTCGATTTTCTCGCCAAGCCGTTTCGCGATCAGGAAATGCTCGATGCCGTCGCGGGCGCCGTGGAGCGCGACCGCAAGGCGCGGCAAGAGCGCGATGGACTGGCCGATATCAAGGAGCGTTTCGGCACTTTGAGTGCGCGGGAACGCGAGGTGATGGAATTTGCCACCGCGGGGTTGCTGAACAAGCAGATCGCCGCAAAGCTGAACCTCAGCGAAATTACGGTTAAGATCCATCGCGGCAAGATGATGAAGAAGATGGACGCAAAATCCTTCGCCTCCCTGGTGCGCATGGCCGAGGCAATCGGCATGAAACCAGCTCCCGGTACCTCCCGATAAACCTCAGTATGATTTCGCTGCACGGCGTTATTTGACAATATTCTGGGCGAAACGGCTCAACACTGGGGTCGCTGTCAAAGCCGCCGTGTGGAGATTGCGTTGAACTCTGAACATGCCATTGCCATCATCGACGATTCCTCGTCGGTTCGCCGCGCGCTTGAAAGCCTGCTGCGATCGCTGGGCTTTATCGTCCTCAGCTTCGAATCCGCCGAAGCGTTTCTGACATCGCCGTCGGTGCTCGCTACGTCATGCGTAGTGACCGACGTCGAAATGCCGGGCCTCACCGGCATCGACCTCTATGAGCGCATGCGCTCGGACAAGAACCAGACGCCGGTCATTTTCATCACGGCCAATTCCGAAGAGAAAGTGCGCGCGCGACTGGGCAGCACGCCCTGCGTCCTCAACAAGCCGTTCGAAGTCGACGAACTAGCCGCCTGCATCAACCAGGCCATCGCGGCGCCATAGCCGCCCGCACCGCCCCGGTCGTCATGGCGCCGATCCCCCATGAATGACGGGCTCGCATGCCCTGCACGCCGTCACGCGGCGGTTTTAACCCGCGTAGGTGTCGGATAGTGTGCGCGCACTTACATGGGGGAATGACATGAGTTTGTCTGGAGTTTTTGCGCGCGTCGTTGCGGTCATCGGCGGCGCGGCGCTGCAGTGGCGCCGCCTGCAGGGCAATACACACGCGCCCGCCTGGGGCAGCGCGCCCGTTGTGCCAGAGGCCAAGCCGCAAGGCGCCATCCCCACGCTGAAGATGCCGACCGCTCAGGGCTGGGCCGCGGGACAGAAGCCAGTTGTCGCGCCCGGGCTCAAGGTCAATGCCTTTGCCTCCGGCCTGAAACATCCGCGCTGGATCAACGTGCTGCCCAATGGCGACGTTCTGATCGCCGAGGCGACGCAGGTTGCCGGTCCCGTCCGTAACATGTTCGGCTATGCGATGCAGGCCACGATGCGGCGGGCCGCGGCGCTCGGCGTCAGCGCCAACCGCATCACGCTGCTGCGCGACCGGGATGGCGATGGCGTCGCCGAGACCAGCCAGACCTTCATGGAGGGACTGAACCAGCCGTTTGGCATGGCGCTGCTGAACGACACGTTCTATGTCGGCAATGTCGATGGCGTGGTGGCCTTCCCTTATGTGGCGGGCGCTGACAGCATCACCGCGCCGGGCAAGAAACTCACCAATTTCAAGTCGGGCGGCCACTGGACGCGGAGCATCCTGCCGAGCCCCGATGGCAGCAAGCTGTATATCGGCGTCGGTTCGCTGAGCAACATCGCCGAAGGCGGCATGGAGGTCGAAGAAGGCCGCGCCGCTGTCTATGAGCTCGATATTGCGACGGGCAAGAGCCGCATCTTCGGCGCCGGCTTGCGCAACCCCGTCGGCCTCGCTTGGGAGCCGACGACCGGCGCGCTATGGACCGTGGTCAATGAGCGCGACGGCCTCGGCGACGAGACGCCGCCGGATTACCTGACCTCGGTGCGTGACGGCGGCTTCTACGGCTGGCCCTATTGCTACTGGGGCAAGACAGTCGACGACCGCGTGCCGCAGGATCCAGCGCTGGTCGCCACCGCGATCACGCCCGACTATGCATTGGGCGGCCATACCGCCTCGCTCGGCCTCTGCTGGCTGCCCGCCGGCACGCTGCCGGGATTTCCGGACGGCATGGTTATCGGCCAGCACGGGTCGTGGAATCGCAGCACGCTCAGCGGCTACAAGGTCGTCTTCATCCCGTTCGTGAACGGCAAGCCGTCCGGACCGCCGCGGGATATCCTGTCGGGCTTCCTCGCACCGGACGAGAAGGTGTCCTATGGACGCCCCGTCGGCGTCACACTCACCCCGGACGGCGCGTTGCTGGTGGCCGACGATGTGGGCGACGTGATCTGGCGTGTGACGGCCGCGGCCTAAGGGCGCGGAATAGACCGGCAGGCTCGTGGAGCACGCGTTAGTCGCGCGCCCCACGCTCCGACCTTACTTCATTGTCGGCATCACGAATTCCGGACCTTGCGCAATGCTCGTTGGCCAGCGGCTGGTGACGGTCTTGAGGCGGGTATAGAAGCGAACGCCTTCCGGTCCGTGCATCGAGTGATCGCCGAACAGCGAGGCCTTCCATCCACCGAAGGAATGGAACGCCACGGGCACCGGGATCGGCACATTGATGCCGACCATGCCGACGCGGATGCGATGAGCGAATTCACGCGCGACGTCGCCGTTTTGCGTGAAGATGGCCGTGCCGTTGCCGTATTCGTTGTCGTTGATCATGCGCGCTGCCGTCGCATAGTCCGGCGTACGCACCACCGCGAGCACCGGCCCGAAGATCTCTTCCTTGTAGATCTTCATGTCCGGCGTCACGTGATCAAACAGCGAACCGCCGATGAAGTAGCCGCCTTCGTTGGACCGGAAGTCCCGACCATCGACGACCAGCTTGGCGCCCTGTTCGACGCCGGAATCCACATAGCCGCGCACCTTGTCGAGATGCTGCTGGGTCACCAGCGGGCCCATTTCAGATTCAGCATTGAAGCCAGATCCGACCTTGAGCGCACGAATCTTTGGCTCCAGCTTGGAGATCAAGGCATCCGCCATCTTCTCGCCGACCGGCACCGCGACCGAAATCGCCATGCAGCGCTCGCCAGCTGAGCCATAGGCGGCACCCATCAACGCATCGACGGCCTGGTCGATGTCGGCATCCGGCATCACCACCATGTGGTTCTTGGCGCCGCCGAGTGCCTGGCAACGCTTGCCGGTGCTCGTCGCGGTCGAATAGATGTAGCGCGCGATCGGGGTCGATCCGACGAAG
Source organism: Tardiphaga sp. 20_F10_N6_6 (assembly GCF_052076045.1). Taxonomy (NCBI): domain Bacteria; kingdom Pseudomonadati; phylum Pseudomonadota; class Alphaproteobacteria; order Hyphomicrobiales; family Nitrobacteraceae; genus Tardiphaga; species Tardiphaga sp. 20_F10_N6_6. The sequence continues at coordinate 4,505,981 of NZ_CP197239.1, read as the reverse complement.
CTGATCGCTGCAACATCAGGATGATGCAGTAGCGCATCGACGGCTTCCTTGTCGCCATGTACGACGTTGAACACGCCGGCTGGCAGACCGGCTTCGGCCAGCCATTCAGCAATCAGAAGCGATGCCGACGGATCACGCTCCGAGGGCTTCAGCACGAAGGTGTTGCCGCAGGCCAGCGCCACCGGGAACATCCACATCGGCACCATGACCGGGAAGTTGAACGGCGTGATGCCGGCCACGACACCAAGCGCCTGACGTACGCCGTAGCTGTCGACGCGCGTGCCGACATTCTCGCTGACTTCGCCCTTCAGCAGCTGCGGAGCACCCACCGCGAATTCGACCACTTCGAGGCCGCGCTGGATTTCGCCCTTGGCGTCCGACAGGGTCTTGCCGTGTTCGGAGGTGATCACAGCCGCGAGATCGTCGATGCGATCTTCACAGATGCGCAGGAATTTATTGAGAATACGGGCACGACGCAGCGACGGCGTATCGGCCCAGCTCTCTGCTGCCGCGAGTGCGGCAGCAACCGCGGCACCCACTTCGGACGTGCTGGCGAGGCCCACCTGAGCGGTCTGCTCTCCCGTCGCAGGGTTGAAAACCGGCGACGTCCGGCCGCTGCGACCTGCCACCTCCTGTCCGCCGATATAGTGCTTGATTTCCGAAGCCATCGAACTCTCCTTTGATGCTCCGGCGGTCTTGCGCCGCTTCCCCGGCCCGGACAACGCGAAGTATTGCGGCTTCGATGTGCAGCAAATAGAGTCCAACGATGGATTGGGACAAAGTTCGGATTTTTCTGGAAGTCGCCCGTACCGGCCAGATTCTGGGTGCCGCCAAGCGGCTGAAACTCAACCATGCAACAGTGGCGCGCCAGCTCACCGCCCTCGAAAAAGACCTGAAGACAAAGCTGCTGAACCGGCAGACAACGGGCTCGTCGCTGACACCATCAGGGGTTGCCCTTCTCGCAGCGGCAGAGCGCGCCGAATCCGAACTGCTCAAGGTCGGATCGCAGCTCACATCGGCCGCCGACAAGGTGGCCGGCACGGTACGGATCGGCGCGCCGGACGGGCTCGGCAATTATTTTCTGGCTGACAAGCTTGGCGGCTTTGCCGCAGCCAATCCGGATCTCATCGTCCAGCTCGTGGCGCTGCCGCGCACCTTTTCGCTTGCCAAGCGCGAGGCCGATATCGTGGTGACGCTGGAGCGGCCCGACGAAGGCAAGCTGATCTGCACCAAGCTCACCGACTACACGCTCAGCGTCTACGCGTCTGAGGACTATCTGGCTCGGTCGACGCCGATCCGCGAGCCCGGCGATCTCGCCGACCACCTGCTGATCACTTACATCTACGATATCATCTACAGCCGCGCGCTGGACTATGCATCGACCTTCAGCGAACTGATCACCCGCCGCTTCGAATGCGGCAGCGTGGTCGGCCAGCTTGAAGCAGTTCGTGCGGGCCACGGCGTCGGCATCCTGCACGACTACGCGGCGCAGCTTTATCCCGAGTTGAAGCGCATTCTGCCGGCCAGTCGCTTTACGCGAAGCTACTGGCTGGTGTCACATCCTGACACGCATGATACGAGCCGGGTCCGCGAAGTGCGCCGCTATATCGTCGCCAAGGTGCGCGAGGCGCGCAACCAGTTCATCGTGCAATAGGTCACAGCCGCTGCGCTCAGATTGCGGAAACGACCGCGCCGAATTTGGTGAAGAACTCACCCGCCAGCTTCTTGGCTGTGGAGTCGATCAAGCGCCCACCGAGCTGCGCCAGCTTGCCGCCGATCTGGGAATCGACCTCATAGTACAGGATCGTTTCACTGTCGCTCACCGCATCGAGCCTGATTGCTGCGCCGCCTTTGGCGAAACCGGCGACACCGCCGGAGCCTTCACCCATGATCCTGTAGCCGTTTGGCGGGTCGAGATCACTCAGCGTCACCTTGCCCCCGAAGGTCGCTTTCACCGGGCCCACCTTGATCACGACCGTTGCCGTCATCTCGGTCGGTGACGTCATATCCAGCACCTGACAGCCGGGAATACACTGCTTCAGCACAGCGGGATCGTTGAGCGCGGCCCAAACCTTGTCGCGCGAGGCCGGAAGGGTTTGGCTGTCTTTCATCTGCATGGGAGTGACCTGTCTGCAAGCATGCGCGTCAGACCGCGCAATAACGTTCCTGGATTTCCTTGTCGGCAAGCAATGCCGCCGAGCTGCTCTCGTAAACGACCTCGCCCTGGTCCATGATGATCGCGCGATCAGCAAGGCGCAGCGCCCATTCCACATTTTGCTCGACCAGCAGCAGCGTGACGCCCTGATCGCGCAGCTTGCGGAACAGAACGCCCATCTCTTCGACCAGCACCGGCATGATGCCTTCCGAGGGCTCGTCCAGCAGGATCATCTTGGGTTTGGCGATGGTGGCGCGGGCGATGGCGAGCATTTGCTGCTCGCCGCCGGACATGGTGACGCCTTCCTGATCGAGGCGCTCCTTGAGGCGCGGGAAGCTCTCTGCGATTTCCTCGATGGCTTCGCGCTCGTCGATCTTCCCGCGGTTGGCAACGAGACCAAGCTGGAGATTTTCGCGCACCGTGAGTCCCGGAATGATCCGGCGCTCTTCGGGCACATAGGCAAGGCCGAGCCTGAAACGATCATGGGCGGGCATCGACGTCAGGTCGTTACCGTCGAATGTCATGCCGCCCGTGGTTTTCGACATCAACCCCATGACCGAACGGATCGTGGTGGTCTTGCCGGCGCCGTTACGGCCGACCAGCGCGACGACTTCGCCCTGCGCCACCGAGATCGAGACCCCATGCAGCGTATGGCTGGCGCCGTACCAGGCGTTCAGGTCTTTGGTTTCAAGCATAGCCATCGTTCTGTCCCAGATAGACGCGACGAACCTCGGGGTCCGTCTGAATGTCGTGCGGCGTGCCATCAGCGATCAGCCGGCCATGGTGCAGCACCAGAATCCGGTCGCTGAGGCCGAGGATCATCTTCATCTTGTGTTCAACCAGGAGGATGGTGCGTTCCGCCGCCAGCTTCTCCAGCAGCGCCACCATTTCCTTGGTCTCTTCCGGACCCATGCCGGCGGTCGGCTCGTCCAGCAACAGCACTTCCGGATTGGAGATCAGCGCGATGGCAATCTCCAACGCACGCTGCTGGCCATGGGCTAGAAACTTGGCGGTCTCGTCGCGCTTGGTGACCAGACCGACAGCCTCCAGCGCCGCATCGGCTTTGGCATCAAGCTCTGTGAACTTGTTCCGGTTGGTCCAGATATTGTAGCGCGAGCGACTGGCCTGCGCGGCGACACGAACGTTCTCGTGGACGCTCAGATCGGGAAAGATGTTGGTGATCTGATAGGAGCGCGCGATGCCGCGATGCACGAATTCGTGCTGCTTCGTGCCCTTGAGATCGTCCCCCTTGAAGCGGATCGATCCGCTGGAGGGGGTAAGCACGCCGGACAGCACATTGAAGAACGTACTCTTGCCGGCGCCATTAGGGCCAATGATAGAGGTGACGCGACCCGGCCGGAACTCCGTCGTCACGCCTTGCAGCGCGACGAAGCCGCCGAACCTCACTCCGATATCGTTGACGGCGAGAAGCGGCGCGTTCATCGCATGACCCTTGTGAGAAATGTGCCCCAGATGCCCTTGGGCAGGAACAGCACGAACAGCACGAAGATGGATCCGACGATGATCTGCCAGTGCGACGTCCACAGCGAGAACACGTCTTCCATCACTAGGAACACCAGCGCGCCGATGAACGGCCCGAAGAAGCTGCTGGCGCCGCCGAGCAGCGTCATCATCACGATCATCCCGGAGGACAGGTAGTGCAGCGAATCCAGTGGCACGAAGGCCAGATGCAGCGCCGACATAGTGCCGCCAAGGGCGCAGATCGTGCCTGACAGGGTAAATGACAACAGCTTGGTGCGCTCGACATTGTAGCCGCAGGTCCGCGCACGACGTTCGTTCTCGCGGATCGCCTCGATAGCTGCGCCGAATGGCGAGTTGAGAATGCGCGAGACGAGCCACAGCGCTAGCGCTGCGAATACCATCAGCACGTAGTATTTGTTGACCGGGTCGAGAAAATTGATCTCGAATCCGAACAGATTGATCTTGTTGACAGTGAAACCGCGCAGTCCGTTCTCACCACCTGTCCAGGACGGTGTCTGGAGCGCCACGTAATAGACCAGCTGCGCGAGCGCGAGCGTCACCATCGAGAAGTAGATGCCGCGCGTGCGCGTGGACAGCGCGCCCATGACGAAGGCCAGCAGCGCACCGCCAATAACACCCATCAGCACCGCGAGATACCAGGGCACACCGAACTGGCCGATGGCGATGCCGGTGATGTACGCCCCGGTGCCGACAAAGGCCGCGTGGCCGAACGACAGCAAACCGGTATAGCCGAATAGCAGATTATAGCCGACGGCGACCGTGCCGTAGATCAGGACGTTCACCGCCAGCGCCTTGGACGGCAGCAGCCACGGCAGCAGGCATAGCGCGAGGATCGACAGCGGGACGCGATATTTGGTCACGAGCGATTTGAAGCGCGCAGGCTTTCGCGCACTGGCGGAAGGAGAAACGGCGAGCGCCGGTGATGTCATGGTCCGCTCCGTTACGCGAGTTTGCCGAACAGGCCCTGCGGCCGGATCAGAAGAACGATGGCCATCAATGCGAACATCACGATGGTCGCCATTTCCGGTGCGAACAGCGCGGTCATGCTGATCACGACGCCGACCAGAAGACCCGCGATGATCGAGCCGACCAGCGAGCCGAGGCCGCCGATGACAGTCACGACGAAGGCTTCGGCCAGCACCAAGGCGCCCATTTCCGGATTAACTGACCGCATCGGCCCGGACAGCACGCCGCCGAGCGAGGCGAGACCGACACCGAGCCCGAACACCAGCAACCAGACCTTGCTGATATCGACGCCGAGCACCTTCATCATGGTCGGATCGCGCGCGCCGGCGCGCACGATCAGGCCGAATTTGGTCTTCTCCAGCCCCATCCACAGCAGCACCACGACCAGGAAGACGACGCCGACGACGAAGATGCGGTAGATCGGAAAGAAACCGACGCCGAGATCGACCACCCCGGTCAGTGATGACGGCGTCGGGAATGGAATGCCGTCACTGCCGAATACGATCCGCACGCCTTCCACCAGCACGTAGCTGAGACCGAAGGTGAGCAGAAGCGGATCGTCGATCGAACGGCCGTAAAGCGGACGTATCAGGACATATTCGATTGCCATCCCGAACACGCCGATCATGATGGGGGCAACGAGCAGCCCCCACCAGAAACTGCCGGTCAATGAGGCGACCCATAGCCCGGCATAGGCGCCGACCATGAACAGCGCGCCATGCGCGAAGTTCACCACACCGAGCATGCCGAAAATGATCGACAAGCCGAGCGCGGTGATCACGAGGATCGCACCGAGGGCAACTCCGGAGAAGAGTTGCATCAGAATGAGTTCTGTATCCATGGACGACGAATGCCTTCGTTAGGCCGGGAAGCCGAGTTCAGTGCAGCTGCGCAGCACGTTTTCCGAAGCCGGCTCATTGGCCACGATGCTGAACAGATCGCTGTCGCCCTTCATATCGGCCTTCTTTTTGGACTCGAGCACGAGGACCGACTGGACCGACTGGTGATCACATTTGCGATAATATTGCGGGCCCTTGGCGACATCGTATTTCAGGCCTTCCAGCGCCGCGATCACCTTGTCGGTGTCGGTACCGCCAGCCACCTGCATCGCCTGCAGCAGCGACGAGACGCCGGTATAGCCATAGGCGCCGTAGTCGGTCGGGATCGCGCCGCCATTGGCCGCGCGATAGGCGTCGTTGAACGCCTTTGCGCTCGGCAACTGGCTCTCAAGGCCCCAATAGTAATTTGAACCGCCAACGACACCTTCGAACACTTCCGGGCTCACCGCCAGCCGCTGGTTATGCAGCAACACTGGCACGACGATCTTGGCCTGCTGCTTGAGGCCGAAATCCACCGCCTGCTTGATCGAATTGGCCTGGTCGCGGCCGAAATTGCTGATGCACAGGATATCCGGACGCATCGAGCGCAGACGCGGCATGAAAGTCGAGTAATCCGCAGCACCGAACGGGTGCATGATCTCGCCAACGGTCTCGGCGCCGATTGCGGCCTGCGCACGCTTGAAGCCGCGCAGCATTTCATGGCCATAGGCATAGTCGGCCACGAGATGCGCGACCTTGGTGCCCTTCTTGAACGCATGGCGCGCCACGGCACCTGCGGTCATGGTTGGGTTGAGAGCTTCATGGAAGGTGTATTTGCTGAAGTCCTTGACCTCATTGATGGTGTCGGACTGGCTGATGGAGACATAGAGCACGCCGCGGGCACGCGTCACTTCATTGACCGCGAGCTGCACCGCGCTGGACAGCGATCCGACGATCGCATGGACCTTGTCTTTTTCGATGAGCTCAAGCGTGCGCGTTGCCGCCTCGCCGCCATTGAGCTTGTCATCGCGCACCAGCAGCTCGATCTTGCGACCGTTAACGCCGCCCTTGTCGTTGAACTGCTTGACGGCGAGCTCTGCGCTCTTGACCTGATCCTTGGCTTCCGCCGCGAACGGGCCGGTCAGCGGTGTCGGAAAGCCGATGCGGATCGTGTCATCGGCAGCGCGTGCGATCCACGGCATGGCGACGACGCTCGCGCCGGTGCCGAGCGCGGCCAGCACGTGGCGGCGCGAAATATGATTGCGTTTGGTGTCTCGAATGTCCTTCGTCATGATGTCCTCCGTTTGATTTCTTTTATGAGTCAGATGTGTCCAAGCGCCTTGAGTATTCGTGCAGGTGTCATTGGCACCTGCGCGAGCGTGCCTCCGAATGGCTTCATCGCATCATTCATCGCATTAAGTGCTGCTGCCGATGCCGCAGCCGTGCCGGCCTCGCCGACACCCTTGGCGCCGAGCTGGGTATCCAGCGTCGGCGTCTCGACATGTCCGATTTCGATGTCCGGCATCTCCACCGCCATCGGCACGAGATAGTCGGCGAGCGAGCCATTGGTGAGCTGGCCGTTGTCTCCGTAGACGCATTCCTCGAAGAACGCCGCGCCAAGGCCCTGCACGACGCCGCCGCGGATCTGCTCGTCGACCAGCAGCGGATTGATGACCCGGCCGCAATCTTCGACGACCCATAGCTTGAGTATCTTGACCAGACCTGTCTCGACATCGAGTTCGAGATGGCAGGCCTGAACGCCATTGGTGAAGGCGAAGGGATAGCCCTGCGGCGCATAGTGGTGCGCGACGGACAGCTGCGCTTGGGTGCCGGGCGGCAGTGTATCGGAACGGAAGTAAGCGATGCGCGCGATCTCGGAGAGTTCGATACGCTGCTGGGCGGTCGCGACATCTACGATCCAGCCACTATGAATATCGAGCTTCTCCGGTTCGTCCTGCAGGATCGCCGCAGCCACCGCGAGAACATTGGCTTTTAGCTTTTTCGTCGCTTGCAGCGCCGTCTCGCCGCCAATGCCGGCGCCGCGACAGGCGTAGGTCGCGCCGCCATGTGGGGTAGTGTCCGTATCACCTGTCATCACCTTGATGCGATTGCTATCGACACCGAGATGTTCGGCGACGATCTGCCCGATGATGGTCTCGGTGCCCTGCCCGAGTTCGGTCACTGAAATCGAGCAATGGACATCCCCCGACGGCGTGATCTTGATGATGGCGCCATCCTGCGACGAGATGCGCGCACCGCCGACGCCATAGAAGGCCGGACCGGGATTGGTGATTTCCACAAAGGTGGCAATGCCGATGCCGCGATGAATGCCTTTGGTCCGCAGTTCCACCTGCTCGGCGCGCAGCCGGTCGTAATTCATCATCTCCTTCAGCTTGGCGAGACAGGCATGATGCGACAGTGCTTCGAACTGATAGCCGGTCGGCGACGTGCAGGGATAGGCATCGTCGGGGATCAAGTTGCGGCTGCGGATGTCGAACACATCCTGCGCGGTCTTGTCGGCGATCATGTCCACCAGACGCTCGGTGACGGTGCAGGCCACCGGATGACCGACGGCGCGGTACTGGCTCATCTGCACCTTGTTCTGGAATACCACTTGGAGATCAGCCCGGTAATTCCTGAACGTGTAAGGCGCGCCCATCAGGCGATAGACCTGATTGCCTTCGACCACACTGGTGCGCGGATAGGCCGAGAACGCGCCGATGCCGGTGACATCCTCCACATCCATCGCCAGGATATTACCGTCGATATCCGCCGCCATGCGCGCGCGGACGCGGTGATCGCGCGCATGGATGTCCGACACAAAGGATTCAATACGGTCGGCGACATATTTGACTGGGCGGCCCAGCATCATGCTGAGCCCGACCACCGCCATGTCCTCGTGATACATGTGCAGCTTCATGCCGAACGAACCGCCGATATCCGGTGCGATCACGCGGACGCGGGATTCAGGGAGGCCGTAGTGGCGGGCATAGATGTCCTGGAACTGATACGGCGTCTGCGTCGCATGATGCACCGTCAATTGCCCCTCGCTGGCATCGTAATCAGCGATGATCGCGCGCGGCTCCATGGTGACCGCCGTGTGGCGGCCGAAGTGAAACTCCTCCTCCACCACATGCGCGGCGCCGGCGAAGACATCCTCGACACCACCGGTATCGATCTTGCCATGGAAACAGAGATTGCTGCCGAGTTCCGGTGAAATCACCGGCGCATCCGGTGCGCGCGCAGCGTCGATATCGACAACGGCGGGCAGTTCATCGAACTCGATATACACCGCCTCCGCTGCATCTTCAGCCAGTGCGCGCGCATCGGCCACGACCGCGACAACCGCCTGGCCGGACCATACGACCTTGTCGATCGGCAACGGCAGCTGCGGCGGTGACTTCATGCCCTTGAAGTGATCCATGGTGCCGATCCATGGCGCGCACAGTTTTGCGAGATCCTCGCCGGTAGCCACCAGTCGCACGCCGGGCATCTCGCGCGCCGTCGTCGCATCAATCGAGACGATGCGGGCGTGCGCATAAGGACTGCGCACATAGGCGACATGCAGCATGCGCGGCAGAGTGATATCGGTGACGTAACGGCCGCGGCCGGCGAGCAGCCGCTTGGCGTTCGGGCGCGGCACCGAGCGGCCGATATAGGAATTCGGACGATCGAGTGGAGTCAGCACGCTCATGCGCCAACCTCCTCGGGAGCCGAAGCATTCGCGCCCGCATGACGATCGCGCGCGACCTTCTCGATCGCATCGACGATTGCCTCATAACCGGTGCAACGACAGTAATTGCCCGACAGTGCGTCGCGAATGTCCTCACGCGACGGCACACCTGGCTGCGACAACAGGGCGTGGGCTGTCATCAACATGCCGGGCGTACAGAAGCCACATTGCAGGGCGTTACGCTGATGGAACGCCTCCTGGATGTCCGCAATCACCGCCCGATCATTGAGACCTTCTACCGTCTCGATGGCCGCCCCGCTCGCCTGCACCGCGAAGGTCAGACAAGAATGTACGACGCGGCCATCCAGAATAACCAGACAGGCGCCGCAAACGCCCATCTCGCAGCCGGTATGGGTGCCGGTCAGTTCCAGCGTCTGGCGCAGGAAATCCGCTAGCGTGATGCGCGGCGCGATGCTGCGCGACACCTCAGCGCCATTCACCGTCATGGTGACATTGACGAGATCGCTCATGCGCCCTGCCTCCCGATCTCGCCCAGCAGTCGACCGAGAAGAACGCGCGCAAGATGGCGCTTCATGGCAGGCGGCGCGTGCTCGTCTTCAGGCGGATCGAGATCGTCGCCAACGACGGCCTGCGCCGCAGCGATCGCGGCCTGATCCAGCCTCTTGCCGACCAGACTGTCCTCGGCCTGCCGGGCGCGCAGCGGCGTGCTGCCGACGGAGAAGAACGCAATACGCACCTGTTTGACGACGTCATCGACGAATTCGGCGAGAACACCGCAGCCGACCAACGCAAAGTCGCCACGCCGACGCGCAAGCTCATGAAAGGCCCAGCGATGATTGGGCTGAACCACCGGCACATGAATCGCGACAAGAAGCTCGCCCGGTTCGATCGCTGTCTGAAACAGATCGAGGAAGAAATCGTCGGCCGGCACGCGGCGTACGCCGTCGCGGCTAGCAATTTCGAGCTCGGCGCCCAGCGCCAACGTCATCGCCGGGAATTCCGACGCAGGATCGGCATGAGAGATACTGCCGCCGAGGGTGCCTTTGTTTCGTATAGCCGGATGCGCCACATGCGGCGCGGCTTCGCTGTAGAGCGGCGCGTGCCGGCGGATCAACGGATCGGTCAGCACTTCGTGATGGCGGGTGAGCGCGCCGATGCGCAACCAGTCACCCTGCAGGTCGACACCACGAAGCGTCGAGATATGCGCGATGTCGATCAGCAATTGCGGCGCCTGCAACCGCAAGGCAAGCGCCGGCACGAGGCTCTGGCCACCTGCGATGTAACTCGCATCGTCGCCGGCTTCCTCGAACGCTTTCAAAGCCTCCACCACCGTGGAAGCCCTCACATAGTTGAACGCCCTCGCCTTCAACGTCTTCTCCCTAAACGTCTCGCGGACGTCCAGTTGTGACCATTTGGTCGGAAATCTAGAACACGTCGATTTCCCCGGGTCAACTTAAAATGACCATTTGGTCTCTTTTTCGAATTGAGCTATTCAGAACTCCCGCAACGCGAAGAAAAAATGGCAAAAAAGCCCATCAAATCAGTCGAAAGGCCACCGCGTCGCAACATGCGCGCGGCGGAGCGCGAGCGCTTCATCGTCGATGAAGCCGTGAAATTTTTCGCGGAACACGGCTTCGGCGGGCAGACGCGCGAACTGGCGAAACGCATGGGCATCACCCATTCGGCAATCTATCGCCACTTCCCGAGCAAAGAGGCGCTGATCGAACGCGTCTATGAAGAGATCTATCTCAGCCGCTGGTCGCCGTCCTGGGCCGGCCTGATCCAGGATCGCACGCTGTCGCTGCAGGCCCGGCTGTCGCGCTTCTATCTCGAATATGTCGAGCAGGTCTTCGAATACAACTGGGTGAGAATCTTCGTCTTCTCCGGGATGAAATCGTTCGACATCACCAAACGGTATCTTCAGATCGTCCGCGAACAAATCATCGAGCCCGCCTGTTGCGAACTTCGTCACGAGTTGAAGCTGCCTTCAAGCGATCAGGTCCCGCTGTCGGAGCGCGAAGTCGAAATGTTCTGGGGTTTGCACGGCCGCATCTTCTATATGGCCATCCGGCGTTTCGTCTACGACACGCCGACACCGGAGCGACTGGACGACATCGTCAACGACGCAGTGAGGGTGTTTCTTGATGGCTCAAAACAGCTGATGCCTGAGCTTGTACAATCGGCATCATGACATTTGTAGCACAGCCACGCCGGCAGATTGATCAAGCTGCTCGAGCGCATGAAGTGCAGCTACGGAGCCAGGTTCTGCCGCGGCATTGATGTGACCCGGCACCGGCGCACGCATTTTGCGTCGAAAGAGTGAGATCGCGCCACACCGACATTACGGGCTTTCCGAAGTGCAACGCCCGAAATGGGCACCCGAGGTCGGAGAGAAGCTTGCTGTCGTCGTCACGAGTGCAACTGCAGCAGAGGAAAGCGAAACGCGCGTCACCGAGTATCATTTCTCTCAGCGATACTTATGCGCGCTTGTGTAGTTCCTTCACCGCATCGGGACTATCGAAAAGTACCGCTGCGAACAGATTGAATCGTTACGCACCGTGCTAACACTTCTCTGATACCAGCCTCCAAGTTTTAGCACAATAAACTCACTGTTTCGTCCGGTGCTGCGACAAACTCCCGCCTCAAACGTAAACAAACGTTAATCCATGGGCGCTTCGATCAAAGCTAACGCAGAACTGTAGTTACATACCTGCATTTACTTTTACGAAGATTCTTGGGGGCCTCGTCAACGTACTACAATACAGGGGAACGGTATTGGCAACATTACACTACGCATCAGGCGACAACATCGACGCACAAGGTAACTTCACCCCAGCTCAAGCAGGCTTCAATCTTGCCGACGTTTCGTCGGTGGAGCAAGTGAACGCTTTGCCGGCAGGCGTGAAGGGCCTCGTCTGGCTCGATCAGGGTGACGGCGTCACCCAGAGCTTCATCGACGCTGTGAAACCTTACATCGGTAATCCCAACGTCTACGGTTTCTTCCTTAAGGACGAGCCAGATCCCACGGGGCAGTGGAATACCCTCGTGACCGCTGCAAACCTGAAGGCTGAGTCCGATTGGATTCACGCCAACGTTCCGGGTGCGAAGACGTTCATCACCATGATGAACATGGGATCTTCGGATAATCCCAGCTTCGCGAATACGTACACCCCGGAGAACACCCATATCGACCTCTTCGGAATCGATCCGTATCCGGTGCGGTCGGATAGCTCGACAGTCGACTACAGCATGATTGACAAGGCTGTCGCTGCCGCCAAAGCCGCTGGAATTCCGGAGGCCAGCATCGTCCCGGTATTTCAGACATTCGGCGGCGGTAACTGGGTCACCGATCAGGGTGGTCACTATGTGATGCCGACCGCCGCGCAGGAACAGCAAATGCTCGACCATTGGGCATCTGTCGTTCCCAATCCGGCTTTCGACTACGCCTACGCCTGGGGATCGCAGAACGGAGACGTGGCGCTGGAAAACTCGCAAGCGCTCCAGAACGTATTCCTGCAGCACAATACGAGCACGACGACGGATTCGACGTCGACTGGAAGCACGACTCCGGTTGACACGTCGAGCAGCAACCCGACGACGCCGGTCGATACGTCGCATAGCGGCACCTCGACGGATACGACGTCTTCGAGCGATTCTTCGACGACGCCCACGGCCTCTCAGCCAACGACGACGGCGCCGACCACCGATACCAGCGGCTCCGGGCACAACCACCATCACAAGGCTGACTCCTCCCAGTCGACAGATGGAAGCACATCGTCCGGTTCCGGAGGTGGACACCATCACCACGGATCCGCGGCAAACGCGTCCGTGAGCACTGCAACGGATACCGCTTCCAGCAGCGTTACCGACACAGCGTCGGTCGACACCTCGACTGCGCCCACGACCACCGAGCCAACGACGACGGCGCCGACCACCAACGCCGGCCACTCCGGGCATAACCACCATCACAAGCTGGACTTCTCCCAGCTGACCGATGGAAGCACCTCATCCGGAGGTGGACACCATCACCACGGATCCGCGGCAACCGCGTCCGTGAGCGTTGCAGCGGATACCGCTTCCAGCAGCGTTGTCGACACCTCGACTGCGCCTACGACCACCGAGCCGACGACGACGGCTCCGGCCACCGACGTCGGCAACTCCGGGCACAACCACCATCACAGGCTGGACTTCTCTCATCTCACGGATGGGAACAAATCTTCCTGGGGTGGTCATCATCAGCACGCATCCGCTTCGCCCGCTGCAACCGCAGCAGCGACGGCTGCAACGGATACGGCTTCGAGCGACGTCACCGACGCAACTCTGGCGCCGCATCTGGACCTCGCCAGCCTCCACAACAACCATCACGTGGATCACCATTCGTGGCACTGGTAAACCCGCAGAACTGAGTCTGCGACAAAGAACGACATATGCGCGGTGATCCGCGCATATGAAAGCGACTTGGGGGGCCTTCATGGCCCCCCATTTGGGGATCATCGCGGCCAGTATGGTCGCGAGAGGAATGCCGTCTCGCGCAGTGCGGGATGTGTTGCGTACGAGCCAATTCGCGCTCGCTTCTTCGCATATGGCTTCTCTAACGTTAGCGCCGTCCGATCCGGGCGGCCTGGATGCACACATGTATACTTCAGCAAGACCGCCCGCGCTTGCGGACGCTTTCCGCCAGATACGTCCAGGCCTGCTTGCCGCTGGCGGGCTGTCTATCTTCATAAATCTCTTGGTGTTCGTTTCGCCGCTTTATACGATGCAGATCTACGATCGCGTGCTGACGAGCCGAAACGCGATGACGCTGTTGCTGCTTTCGCTGATCGCGCTCGCGCTTTTCATCAGTTACGCAGCACTCGAGCACTTTCGTAGCCGTGTTCTCGTGCAAACCGGAATTCGCTTCGACCATTTGCTGTCAGGAGAAGCTTTCGAAACGGCTCTCGCACAGGCAGTGCGCACAGGAAGCTCGCATCATGTTCAGCTGTTGCGCGACGTCGACACATTGCGCGACGTTCTATCCGGCGGCGTGATCACGTCTCTGATGGACGCACCCTGGACTCCGATTTTTCTCGGCATGTGTTTTCTGCTTCATCCATCGATCGGCATGGTTGCTCTGACAGGCGCGCTGGTCATCCTTGCGCTCGCCTTTCTCAATGAGCGCGCCACCAAAGCGCCGCTGATGGCGGCTTCGTTCAAGAATCTCCACGCTCTGGACCGATTGACGTCCTCGCTTCGTAACGCGGAAGCGATCCGTGGTCTCGGAATGGGGCCTGCCATACGCGCCGCCTGGGGCGCCACGCATGGACAGGCGCTCGTTGAAAGCGCCAAGGCCGGAGAACGCGGCGGAACGCTGCTCGCAATCTCGAAATTTCTGCGGATGGCGATTCAGGTGGCGATTATGGGCGTCGGGGCTTACCTGGCAATTCATCAGGAGATCTCGGGAGGCGTTCTCTTCGCTGCCTCCTTGATCATGGGGCGCGCGCTCGCACCGGTAGAGGCGGCTGTCGCGCAATGGAGAGCGTTCGTGTCGGCGCGGACGTCTTTTTCCCGCCTCGACGAGGCTCTGCGGACGCGGGCGACGGAAAGACAACCGACGCGATTGCCGCCCCCGGTCGGCAACATCTCCGTCGAGGCTTTGACCGTTATGGTACCGGGATCGCAGCTGGCGGCGATTTCCGATGTCAGTTTCCGGCTGTCACCTGGCGAAGTTGTTGCGATCGTCGGTGCGTCCGGTTCCGGCAAATCTTCCCTAGCGCGCGCGCTGGTTGGAGCCTGGCCAGCCGCACACGGTTGCGTACGCGTCGATGGAAATGACATCCGGCATTTCGAGGCCAGTTTCCTTGGACAAAGTTTCGGTTACTTGCCGCAGGATGTTGAATTATTCGCCGGGACCGTCCGCGACAACATCGCTCGCTTTCGTGACGGCGCGTTGGATGAACAGGTTGTCGAGGCGGCGCAGCTGGCTTCGGCGCATGCCATGATCCAGCGGCTGCCGCAGGGCTACGACACTGTCATCGGGGAAAACGGGGCGGGTCTTTCCGGCGGCCAGCGACAACGCATCGGGTTGGCCCGCGCACTTTTTGGCAGGCCCGTCTTTGTCGTGCTCGATGAACCGAACGCCAATCTGGACGGTGACGGCGATCGTGCTCTGGCTGATGCCATCCAAATGCTCCGTCAACAGCGTGTAACGATCGTGATCATCAATCACAGACCAAATCTCCTTTCATTGGTCGACAAGATTGTTTTCATGCATGACGGACGCATCGGGCGCGCGGGTACGCGCGAAGAGCTTCTTCCCTTGCTTCTTGGTGAGACCGTTGCGCCCATGCGCCGCGAACCGCGGATCGCAACAGAAAGCCACCGAGTTGATGGGGCCTCGCGCCACGCGCCGTTCCCAAGTTCGGTTCGGCCTGTCCATGTCACGAGGCAATGATGAAGATTCCCAAATTGCGAGCAGAGATTGCTGCTCAGGACGAACTGGCGCGACTCCTCAGACGTTTGAGCGATGGTGGCCACGCGTTTCGCAGGCCTGATGTCTTGCAACGATTTGTGGAGATCAAGGCGCAGTTGCTGATCTGGCTATCAAAGGTATGGCTGTCGATATTCCCGAATCGAGACGCCGGGAACGCAAATGGCGATCCATCGGGCGATTGGCGCACTCCGGCGAGACGCGGCTTTGGTATCGTGTTCCTGACCTTCGTAGTGTTTGGTGGTTGGGCTGGCCTGGCCTCCATCGATGGTGCCGTCGTGGCTGCAGGCTCGATCGTCGTCGAGAGCGACCGTAAGTCCGTTCAGCACCTGGAAGGTGGCATCGTCCAAAGCCTGATGGTGAGGGGCGACGCGCATGTCGAACAGGGACAGGTGCTGTTGCGACTCGATCCAACACAGGACCGGGCGCGGGAGGAGATGGCGCGTTCGGCCGTGTATTCGGCAATCGCGGAAGAGGCGCGTCTGCTTGCGGAAGCCGATGGGGCCGATACGATCACGTTTCCATCCGAACTGACGCAGAAGGCCTCCGATCCCTCTGCGCAGCGTGCCATGGGCGACCAGAAGCGGCGGTTCGAGGAACGCCGCGTCGCGCGAAAGATCGAGGTTTCGATCCTTGAAGAAAAGATCGGACAGGCGCAGCGCCAGATCCAGGGAAACGCTGCGCAAAGCAAGGCTGCACGCGCACAGTTCGACAGCATGGCGCAGGAATATACCAAGCTCAAGCCGCTCGCCGACCAGGGGATCGTTCCGTTCGCGCGGATTGCGACTCTGGAGCGTTCCAAATCCGACCTTGAGGGCCGAATTGGTTCATACGACGCCGACATCGCGCGCTTCGGACGGATCATCGACGAAGCACGGTTACAGATCAATCAGGTCGGGCAGAAAGTTCTGGAGGAAGCCACCGGTAAGCTTGCCGACACCCGCGCTCAGCTCGCTGACGCGCGCGAGAAGCTGCGCATGGCCGCAGACGTTCTCGGTCGGATGGACGTTCGCGCATCTCGCTCCGGACGTATCGTCAATCTGAAAGTCCACACGGTCGGCGCGGTGATCAAGCCGGGCGACGTCTTGATGGAGATCGTGCCGGACAACGACGTCCTCGTGGTTGCCGCGAAAATATCCTCTCTCGACGTCAATCACGTACAAATCGGCATGCCCACAGAAGTGCGGCTTCCCTCGTTCAAGGCTCGCTCGACGCCGATCGCCATCGGCGAAGTTCTTTCGGTGGCAGCCGATGCGCTTCGCGACGAAGCCACGCACCAGCCTTACTACGAAGTCAAAGTTTCAGTGCAAGTGACGAAATTTCCCGACAAAATTCGCGAGAAGCTCAAACCCGGCATGATGGCCGACGTCCTGATCGCGACTGGTGAACGCACCGTTCTTGCCTATCTCATGCAACCGATGACCGATGCGATACGGCGTGGCATGCGGGAGGACTAAGGCGGCCAACCGGCGTCGCGACTTGCCGAGGCATCGCCGGCGGCTTGGTTCAGCACAACCATCGTTGCCGCAACGCCTAGACATTGCAGATGTTGGAGCGTTGGATGAACGAGCGGGTGCGAAGGCAGCTGCGCATGCGGCGAGGCGACAGATATGTCGGGCTGGTATCTTCGCAACGGAGGTGAGGGAACTGGTCGCGTTGTCCTGCACTCGTACGCGCGTCGGTCAGGGCGCGGGCCAGTTGCATGCCGTCGCCATCTTGCGTCGGACGGCATTCAAGCCGACCAATTGAAACGTACTTTCATATGGTGGACCTTTCCCAACGTGGACTTTAACGAGAAGCTGGCCACCATCCGGCATTGAGCGGAGCAAGCGAACAACGTCGCCTGGAAAGGCAAGACCTTTCCCCGTTTCTAACGCCCGCCAGCGCTGTTCAACAACTGGCTCTTCGTTGATCCGGTGCGCGACCTTCACCTCGCCATCCGGGACCGGCTTCCAGGATCCCGTTGTGGAAATTATCAACTCCGTGCGATGGGCGCGACAATGGATGGCGAACGCGGAGGCAGCATTTTGCGATGCTGTGCGCGCTGTCATCAGCGCCTCAATCTGCGGCTGATAATCCACCGGAGAGGTGGTCTCGCTGATGATCCAGTTCGGACTTGGAGACGGCGTGGTAGCGTGGGTTTCGGTCATCTCCCCCAACAGCTCATCGACGCACTTCAAGCGCTCCATGCCTTCAAACTGTGAGCAGGTCTTCAGGCGATCTATGGCGCCACCGGTTTGAGCACACACAGTCTGGCTCATAACCAAGAGCACAGCCAGACCGAGAGTACCCGTGTCCTTCATGGGGACCGTCCCGCTGTTACGGCTTGCGGAAGATCAAGCCATTCCTGCGCCGGCTTAAACCGGCCGAGGCTCGGCACGCTGGCCCGCAGATTGACCTCTTTCCATTTCGGATCGAAACCAGGGGACTGCAACCGGTCGAAGCGACCAAACAGGTGATCGACAAGGCGCGCCACGCGCCGGTATCGGTCAGACTGTTGTGGCCAGTTATAGGCCGCAAGAATGGTGGGGACTGCAATCGTCGCTATCCGCTCACCTTTCGGCACCAGACTCGGATAGTCCGCCGCATCGATAGACGATGGAAGATAGTAGTCCTCAAATTTGGCGCCGTATTCGACGGGGAGGAACTTAAATCCGGGATCCCAGCGTCCCTTCAGAAAGGCGTCGACGGGCTTTGACGTCACAAACACAACGGCCGCGATTTCTCCGCGCTTCATTTGCTCCAATGCGACCTGGTGCGGAATGAACATTTTTTCCACGTTTAGTCCCAGCCGACTGAAGATCAGCGGACCGGAATAGGCGGCTGCCGTACCTTGCGTATTGAAATTGACCTTTTTTCCCTTGAGCTCTTCGAGCGACCGGATCTCCGGGCGGACGAATATGTGCAGTTCGGACGGAAAGAGGTTCAGAACGTAAACGATGCGCCGTTCGATAGACGGAACTTGAGCTTTATATTCCTCAAGAGCATCCGTGTTGATGATCGCCGCATCAACGCCTCTAAGATACAGCAGCGAATTGACGTTTTCCGTTGCTCCGCGCGTCACGATCGGGAGGACGTGAAGCTTATCCTCCTCGTTTACGACGCGAGCAATCTCTGCCGCGAGACGAAGCGGAGCCCCTTCAATGAGCCCGCCGGCGAGGCCGACAGTCCATGCATTGATGCGCTCTTTCGCGGCCGTTTCGGTCCTTTTCACCGCCGCCATAGCCTGCGTCTCGCGCGTCGGGAGAGATTGGGCATTGGCAGCCAGTTGCAGCCCGAACGCCGCTAATGCCATAGCAAATGAGAACTTGATGAGCGACATGCGAGTCTCCATTCTCGGAATGACCATCTACGCGTCACGAGCTGGCTGCTATTTCAGCGACTCAATCCTCGCCTTCGCATCCTCAATGCCGCCCGCCTGTGCCTTTTCATACAGTTCGAGTGCCTTTCTGGAATCACCGAGGACCCCACGTGCGCTCCACGATTTCAGCACGCGGGCGTCGTAGGTCTCCGCGAGCATAAAGGCGGCTCGCGCGCTACCATGTCCAAGAGCGTGTTCAAGCAATGGGCGCGCTCCGCTGATGTCAGCTTGCCGGAGCAATGCGTTCGCCCGAACAAGCAGTCTCTGTTCGTCCGCCACAGAATAGGGAGCGACACTCGCCAGCACGGTTGCCTCTGATGCCACGGGGACTTTCGACTCCACACTTGGTACGGCTTCGCGAGCGGTCGACCGTGCTTGCGGTGGCGTTTCCAACACGGACGATCGTTCCGCATATGAAGCGACGGCCTGAGTGGAAGCCCACTGCGGCAAGGCGCTCTTTCCCTCGGTCGTCTTCGCACGGGGCTCCGCCGCGTCTTCGTTCCGGCCAGTAGGGGCGGGTTGGCGCGAAGCGAGAGTCTGAGAAGCACTCACGGCAGCAAGCTGCTGGTTTCGAGCCTCCAGTTGGTTCTTAACAAGAGCAAGCTCCTGTACAAGTGCGTCAGCACGCTCGCGCTCGCTGGCAAGAGCTCGCTTCTGCTCTGCTGCCGTGGTGTTGCTGGCCTCCGTCGCCCGAAGCACCTCAGCGTGTGCCGCCGCGAGACGGCTGGCATGCTCCTCGATCTGCTGACGCGCCGAGGAGAGCTCGCGGGCGACTGCCTCGGTCCGGCTGCGCTCCTTTGCAGATGCGCGCTCTTGTTCGACCTTCGCAGCCTCGACGATCCGCGCAGCCTCCGGCGTCGCGGCACGCGCCGCGTCGAGTTCGGTCCGGAGAGAGATCAATTCACGCTTGAGGGCTTCCGTCCCGTCTTGCTGCTGTTTGAGCTGCTGTTCGAGCGCCTGCTTTTGCTCGATCTCTGCCGCGGTGGCTTTTGCGGCGTCCGAAGCTGCGATCCGCACCGTATCGAGTTCCGCCCGAAGGGAAGCATGGTCATGGGCGGGCGCGTCTGCCTTCCACCGCTCCTGCTGTTCGAGCGCCTGCTCTTGCTCGATCTCTGCCTCGGTGGCTTGCACAGCTTTCGAAATTACGATCCGCGCCGCGTCGAGTTCGGTCCGAAGGAAGGCAAGCTCACGCATAAGGTCGATTGTTTTGTCTCGCTCGTGTTCGAGCGCTTGCGTTTGCCTGATCCCTACCTCGATGGCCTGGGCAGATTCCTTGCCTGCCACCCGCGCCGTCTCGAGTTCCGCCCGGAGGGTCGCAAGTTCACCCGCAAGGGCGTCTGCCCTAGCTCGCTCTTGATCAAGCGCCTGTCTTAGCGTGGTGCTGGTCGCTTCAGCCGTCGACTGGGCCGCATTGAGTTCTGCTCGGGGGGGCGCGACAAGCACAGGTGCAAGGGCTTCAGCCCTGTTCCGCTCCCGTGTTTGAGAAGATTCGGAGGCCTGCGCGCGGAATTGGCTTTCACCGCATAGCCCATCCTCCGCAGCCCCAATGAGGACCCACAGAATGCAAGCTCCTACTGCAGACGAGGCACGCGCAGCGGTTCTGCTTGTTGCGCGGGAGCCCTCAACAGCTTTGGATCGCGGTAGCCAATGCGATGCTACCTCAACTGCCTGTGACCACATCGTGACAACTCAGGTGAGCTTTTATGTGTGTCCATTTTGATGACACAGCCTTCATCGGCCGTTTGTCGATGTAGCAATGGAAGTAGTCACAACGAGGTAGGCGCACCAATCGCGGCAATTAAGTAGATCACGCCTGCATTGTCTGAACCATTCTTGACCCGCCTGTTCGCGCGCGATTACGCTATCGCGCACACTTGAGCCCGCACTCCCAGCACACTCAAGGAAACAACATGAACAGATCACTCGTCGTCTTCGCCAGCATGGCCGCCGTTGGGAGTATCTTGATGCTGAGCACCCAAACCAGCGGCGCTGTAGAAATCAATACGTCTGCCAAGACTTCTGCCAAAATGAACGCCAACGCCAAGGTGACCACTGCCGCCATCCGAATGCAGCCCCATCGGCTCGTTGTACAGGTTGACGTCAATGACCCCGCGACAATCAATCTCGCTCTCAATAATGTCAGCAATGTAGCTCAGCACTACAGCGAGATCGGTCAAAAGGTGGGGATCGAAGTGGTCGTTTTTGGACCCGGACTGCATATGCTGCGAGATGACACTTCTCCCGTCAAAGCGCGCATCAAATCCATGAGCGAAACCATGCCACAGCTGACCTTTTCAGCATGCGGGAACACCCGCGAGAACATGGCAAAAGCTGAGGCGAAAGATATTCCTCTCATCCCGCAGGCCAAGGTCACCAAATCCGGAGTGGTACGGATCATGGAGCTGCAAGAGCGAGGCTGGAGCTACTTGCGACCTTGATCCAAAGGGGCCTTTGCGATCAGCATCGCCTCGTTCCAATCTGTTGGATCTGTTGGTCGAAGATCAGGAACAGGACGACGTGATCGCTCGTTCGATGACCGGTCGGTTGACGGTCAAATGCGGGTCGATCACGAGATCGAGATGGCCGCCAGCAATCGGAATTACCTCCAGTTTTGCAAACAGAGAGTCCCATCCGAGGTGTGCTGGTGACCCTCGCCGGTTGCAAAGGAATAGCGTTCCGGTAATTGGCAAGCGAGATTTGGCACTCGCCACCCAGCGGCCGAATTCCTGCATCCGGAGAATCTCCTCAAGCTCCAACTTGAGCATGAAGCGGGTGCCGGCCAAACGCGTCCAGATCCTCGCATCGAGAATTCGACAGAACTTCACCTCCCAGTGGAGTCGAGCAACACATTTTGCGATAGCGCGACACAGCATTCGGTACATCGTAACCCGGTGTGATCTAACTCGTTGCAGCGTACGTGACAGGGTCTCCCGATAGTCACTCCTGCGGGGGCCGATATTCGTATCCAGAATGCCCAAAAATTTCACCGACCGGCCTTCCGCAATCAGCCGGGCTGCCACTTCAAATGCGACGCCGCCACCCAG
The DNA here is from genome assembly GCF_052076045.1 of Tardiphaga sp. 20_F10_N6_6. Classification (NCBI taxonomy): domain Bacteria; kingdom Pseudomonadati; phylum Pseudomonadota; class Alphaproteobacteria; order Hyphomicrobiales; family Nitrobacteraceae; genus Tardiphaga; species Tardiphaga sp. 20_F10_N6_6. Next base: position 4,483,971 of record NZ_CP197239.1, on the reverse strand, counting down.
CGAATAGCCGATCAGACGTATGTCGCCGCGAGGATGAACGGCGTTAATCTGTTCCAGAGCCAACGTCGCCATGTGGTCGACCGAGCCGCATCCGGTCAGGGCAGACGTCAGATCCGGGTAGCGGATCGGGATCACATGAGCCGTCTTGCTCAGCTGCGCCCCGAACGCCGCCAGACTCGGACCGTAACCTATCGAGCCTGGCAACATCACCAGATGAGGCAGGAATTCCCCGGCGGCTTGTTGCCGCTGCGATCGGCCACCTGCAGCGACGATCTGAATCATATCGGCTGCGCTCATGTCCACCGTGAAAGCTTCCATGTTGAGCTCTTGGCCGACCAGCTCTTCCAGCTCCATCACGCATCGCAGAAGCTTGAGGGAATCGCCACCTGCCTCGTCCCAGCGGCTGGCAACGTCGGTCGTACCTAGGATCCGCGTCCATACCTGCGCCACTATTTTTTCGGCTTGCTTCACTTCACCCGCCCCTGGGGGCTGAGGTGAGGCTGGACCTCTTCGGCTCTCGGTATCCAGCACCTTGAGTTTCGCGACGTCTATCTTTCCGCCGGCGAGCCGCGGAAGCTCTGCGATTTCATGCAATCTGGTGGGATGCAATGCGGTCGGAAGCGTCTGCCTGATGACGTCCCGAACATCAGTCGTGAATGTTGCTTTGGCCTCGACACCTCGCGATGCAAAAATAACCAGCTCGCTTGAATCGGTGACGATGGCGACGGCGTCGCTCACATAGGGAATTCTGCGTACGACGACCTCGAGTTCAGCCGGTTCGACACGCCGTCCATTGATTTTGAGCTGACGCCCCTTTCGTCCCAGCATCTGCATCAATCCGTGCGCATCGACAGTAACAAGGTCGCCTGTCGGGAAGATGCGGCAACGGTCGTCATCTGGATCCGGTAATGCAGGGAGCACCTGACCGTTCTCCCAGTAACCAAGCAGCACATGCATGCTCTTGATGATCAGCTCTCCGACCTCGCCGGTGGGCACAGGCACTCCGTTGTCGTCGACGACGGCAAACGACATTCCGGGAAGCAAATAGCCAACCGGGGGTATGCTGAAATCACTTTCCTTGCAGTCGTCGGGAAGAAACCACTGCGTGCCGGTGGTTTCGGTCGACGAATAGCTGATCTGAATGAAGCAGGAGGGCTTCACGACCTTTCGGACGAGCGCGACATCCGTCCACAGCACCTTCTCGCCGCCGATACGGACAACCCGGAGCGACTCGAAATCACCGGTTTCGCTCGCGGTAATCACTGCCCGCAGAAGAGCGGGAACGATGTAGGTGATCGTTATCTGCTCCGATCGGATCTGACGCAACACGCCGCGAAGGCCAAGGGCCTCGACATCCGCCATATGCAATCTTGCGCCGGTCAGCAAGGCCGTGAGCATCTCTCTGGTGCCCGCAATGGTCGTAGGGCCGCTCAGAGGCATGAAGACGTCAGTGGCGTCTATGTGGCATGCATCCGCATATTGCTGGACGCGCTGGAGCAAGCTGCGCTGGCTATTCACAACACCCTTTGGCTGTCCGGTACTACCCGAGGTGTAGAGCACAAGGGCAGGTGCATCCACCGAGATCGGCTCAAGCGATGGGGCGTCATCGAAAAGTTCGTTCGCGTGCGTAATATCGATCCAACGCAGGCCGTCTTCGTCGATCCATTTGGTTGAGCTACTGTCCCCCTGGCCGATCAGTACAGAAATCTGTGCATTTGCAACGATGTGGGCAAGTCGCTGGTCCGGATCGCGCGGATTGAGCGGCACCAGGGGGCGCCCTGCGGCCATACATGCAAGCATGGCGATCGGATGCCAGATCGAGTGGCGCAACAACAGGCCGACGGCCCGCCCCTCGGGAGCCACCGCTGCAATCGCCTGGGCCAGCGTCAAAACTCTGATCAGAAAATCCGAATATGTGATTTGGCGGGTGTCATCGCTGATGGCTACGTTGTTCGGAAATCTCTTTGCCACCGCATCCAGATGCGTGATCGCGGGCACGCCGGCAAATTCGACGCCCATACGATTGAACGGGCGATCGACAGGCCCGCCCAGGTCGAGGGGCAATTCGGGAGGTTTCATCCAGAGGGCTTGTGCAGGCTCGCTTGAATCTCCGGAAAGTGCGCGCCCGCCAGCGAACGTTTTCGCGCGTTTCGCCAAGGATCCATCGGGAAATCTCTGAAGTTGCATGACGGTACTCACCGTTGCGGGATGGAGATCGTAGGCCACACGTCGGCTATTGACGTCCTTCGAGTGAATGATAGGGCTGCACCAATTTTCCGGCCTCTATCCAATTACCGCGCTATTCAGCGGCGGCGGGCCGACGAAACTCTACAAAGGCAAAGAGCAGGCCGGCCGTCATGTTCACGCGTTTGTAGATGTAGATCGCCATTGCCATGTTCCAGGCTACATTCGTCACGGCCGTCGCAACGGCGGCACCCATCACGCCAAAGAAAGCAATGCCGATCGCACAAGCGACGACGTTCATGACGGCTCCGATCGCCGTGATTGCGGCTGCTGCCCGCTCGTGCCCTGTCATGGTCAGAAGATTTTGCTGGGGACCAGTGGCAGCGGCAAAGATCTGTCCAACGACGAGAATTTGGGCGACCGGAGCTGTCGCAACGAATTCCTCGCCAAAGAAGCGGAGTAACGGTACCGTCAGCAACAAAAGTGGAAGTGCCAGCACGACTGTCCCCGCCAGCGACAGAACAGTCGCTCGGGCAAACAGACTCTGAAGCGCTGCCTCATTCCGATGCGCGTGAAGCTTCGAGACGTTTGGTGAAAAGAAAGTCCCTACTGCCATCCGGGGGAGAACAAGAAAAAGAGCTAAATTCAACCCCAGTGCAAAGATGCCGGCCTCGTGGGCATCGCCGGTCCAGCCGAGGATAATCACGCCGGCGCGGCTCATGAGAACCTCAACTCCAATCAGGATCATGACAGGACAGGCGAGATGCCACCAGTCGCGAGGTGCATAAGCCGGCACCGCCGAGCGTAGTTGTGGCGGCCAAAGCTTCCGCATGCTCAGTCCGACGATGGCCGCTGTGACGGCAGAGCTTGCCATCAAAGCGATCAAAACCGTTGTCGCATCGATTGGCGTGACGTTGAGTGCCACGGCAAGCAGAAGCAGCGCGACCATAAGGCCATCCCGAACGAAGCGTTCGGGCGCAATTGCCGAAATGACGCCACCCAGCGCGCGTACCGTAGCGGAACCGAGAACGTAAAGCGCGACCAATGGGACGGTCGCCATGCCAACCGCCAGACTGATAGTCAGCTCCCGATGAAGCGTCTCCGACAGGAATAGTGCGGTGGCGACTCCGCAGATCGCAATCAACATCCCAACCAACAATGATCGTCCGAATGCAAATTGAATGACCCCGCGCGCCAATGGCCACTTTCCGGTCGCGCTATAGGCCGGCACATATCGTAGCAGAACCGTGTTGAACCCGAGTCCCGCGATGTAAGAGAGAAGGGTCGTCCAGGCCAAGACGTATGAATAGATACCGTAACTCGTCGCTCCTATCGTACGGGCAATGACAAGTTGAGCCACGCACGTCAGCCCGGCGCCGCCAACATAGATAACGAACGCCCACAGACTTGCGCTGGCCATGCGCCGAGCGAGCTCGGGTTGAGCCGGAGCTGTGAAAGCTCCGATTGTCTCGGGCGTCGGCAGGGGTGGCGTGAACTTCTCGGCATAAGGTTCAAAACTTTCCTCCCCTGGGTCGGGTGACGAGCTGACCGCTCCGTTGGGCCTGAACTTACTCGAGACCTCTTCTTCGATACGGTCGAGAGCCCTGGACATCAGGCCGGGATCAAGCGAGTTGATGCAGATCACCCGTTGATGCTCGGCCGCGAGTAATGAGCCAACGTAGTCAGTAATCGGCTTTGCCTTGAGAAAGGTCGCTACGTCAGGCTCGAACCATTTCTCCATGTAGGTTTTTTGGTGTACTCGCTCATGGAGGCGCTTTTCCAACAGCTCCTTCGGAGCATCAAACCGGATCAGCAGATCGGATTGTGTCCTCATGCCGATTGCACGAGCGATCGTCTTCTCGTCTGCTCGGCTAAACAGGGCCAAGGTGCAAACGATCTGCACAAAGCCCTGGTCGAACAAGACGATGCGATCTGACTTGTGCGAATCTCTCCACACGCAGGAGAATCGGACGACGTATTGGCTAAGCCTGATCCTCCAAACGGGATTATTGGGTGGCATTAGTCGGAGCAACTCTTTCGCTAGACGCAACCCTCGGGCATTTGCGATAGGACGGCACAAGATTGCGATGGTGGCGAAGATCGCGAGAGTGACGCGCTGCAGCGCTGGAAGAAATCCACCAAAGTTCAGAAGATGATTGGATAGATGCGGCAACGTAAGTACGAGGTCGACCTCATACCCGCGGTCACGCAGGCGTTGAGCGAGTGCCCGACTAAAGGTTGTTTTGCCAGCGCCTGGTGGACCGAAGGTCTCGATAATCATGCTGCCCTCAATCGCTTCTCAACCAATTGCGGGGGTTCAGTTTGGGTGATCCGGAGCGTTTCAGCTCGATTGCGTCTCCGCGCCACGTTCGCCACGTGATTGCTCTCTTCGACCGCCGGCAGAGTGCGCCCCAAGTCCTCTTGACCAGCTGCTGTGCGCGCTCACCGAACTGGTCCTGCTGTAGCGGCTCGACACGAGTTAAGACCGACGAGAATCTCGTGTTCTGGGCAGGGTTGAGATGTTCTGTCCGAACAAGTTGATGCAGCGCAGTCTGCGCCGCCTCACGATCGGTGCTTCCAGAGTGAATGGCGAGCAAAACGTGGTCAGCCCAACTCGCCAGAAGTCTTGCTTCCGGGGCTTCCAGCAGCGAAGGTCCGTCGATGATCACGAAATCATAGGTGTCGCTCAGCTGTCGGAGCAACGAAGGAATCTTGGGGTCGGCGAGAATCCGAAGCCGATGTCCCCCAAACGATGTGGCGGGCAGGTAGTCAATTCCGGACTCATGGATATGTTCGATCGCGTCTGCAAGTGGACGGCCATACGCCAGTACACTGAGTAAGTTGGCGCTCTCGCCACTCGGTCGACGAGTGAATTGGCCAAAGTCAAGGAGTAGAGTGCGCCACCCGAGCCGGGCAGCGTAAAGACCAAGGCTCCATGCAAGTGTGGTCTTGCCTTCCCCACCGATGCTGGAGCTGACGAGGACAACACGCTGCGATCGTGGGGTTGCCGGGTCGGAGGCCAGTATGGATACCAGAATGGAGCGGATTGCTCTGGCATAGTGGCTCGCAGGCTCCTCCAAAACATAATGCGGCTGCTTGCCTGGCTCCAGTGGAATCGAAGGTATCAGTCCGGCGCATGGAATACGCAGAGCTTCAGCGGCGTCGGCTTCCGTGTGCAGGGTCCGATCGAAGTGATTCAATACGACTGCGAGAACACAAGCCAGCAGAGCGAAGATAATTGCCGCAGGAGGAATCATAAGTAGCGGGTGTAATGAGGTCGGTCGTTCTGGCGGTGTGGCCGTGGCGAGAATACTGACGTCTGATTGCGCGGTCAGACCTTTTGCGGTGAGCTCCTGCCGCCGCCGCAGAAGCGTTTCAAACTGTTGCGCCAGCGTGGTGACCTGCCACTCCAGCGCGGCGTCCCGTGAGGGAGAGGGCAGGCCAAGACGGGAGGCTTTTAGTTCCTCCTCCGCCTTTGCAAGGTCACGCTGAACTTTGGATGATTGTGTCGCAAGGGAGCTCAAAGCATACTCCACATCGCTTTGCTTCTGACGCGCGACCTCGTCGACATACGATTGTGCCACCGTATTGGCGATTTCCGCCGCTCGTTGCGGATTGGCGGCCATAGAAGTAACGGCGATGATTCTGGAGCGCCGCTCCTGACCAACCTTCAAGCTGCGCTTTAGAGCAGCGAGAGCCGACCCGTCATCGGGCTCGTGGTTCTTGCCAAGTAGCAGCTCCTTGGTTGCTGACCATGTACGACCAAAGAGCGTGCGCAAGCTTTGCATCCACGTTCGTGACCCCGTTTCAGCACCGTGCCTCGCATCTTCGAGAGCGCGGAGCGTTGGAAGGAGTCTCCGCAGATAGGCGTCGGAAAGCAGCACCGTGACATGTGTGTCGATGGTGGATTCCTCGGCGGCCGGTGTAGGTGCTGCGGATGCGCCACCGGCATTCAAGGCATCGACTGCGCCGGACTGTCGGACGTCAACAGCAAGTTGTGCCGTCGCCAGATAAGAAGGAGACATAAGAAGGCCGGCTACTCCAGCTAGCAAGGCGCCGACGACAATCATCCTGACGACAAGCCGCCTGTACTTCCGCACGCTATCCAGCACGCGATTCAAAGACTGGAGACCGTCATTTGAAGCCAGGGATTGTTCCGTCAGGCGCCGCCCAAGTTCGTCCTCTGCCATATCCGGCGAAAGAGCCTGCAGGGATCGAATACGTCTTCCTACTAACGCTTCCATAGCTCGCTCCTCTACTGTGCGGGCTCGAGGGTATCTGTCGATCGGCACGTACTCTGTTCAACCATCATTCCTAGCCATGATTGCAACATCAGGACGGCCCATAGCATTCGCGAGTGATCGCGATTGCCACTCAGATGATCCTGCCAGCAGCTCTGGACCCGTTGTACGTCCAGCAAATTCTGGCGGTTAAGGCGTGATTCGGAGAGCAGGTCTGCAGCCCATGAGCGCAGGGGGCCTTTCAACCAGGCGCCGACAGGCACGTCGAAGCCCTGCTTGGGTCGATCTATCAAGTGGCGCGGCAAGTAACGGCTGAGAACCTGCCGCAAGATCCACTTGCCCTGTCCGTCGCGCACCTTGGCCGTGTTCGGCAGCCGCCAGGAGAATTCCACGACGCGATGGTCGAGAATTGGACAGCGCGCTTCCAGGCCTGTCGCCATGCTGGCGCGATCGAGCTTCACCAGAATGTCGCCGGGGAGATAACCGATCATGTCCCGCACAATGAAGTCGGATAGAAGATCGTTCAGCGGCGGCACCTTAGCCGAATCGGTTACCTGCTCCGGGGTCAATTGCAGCTCGGAAAGCCGCATAACTTTCCGGTACATGTCGTCGGCGTCATTGCCTGCAAACAGTTGTGCAAGGCGGTTGACCCGGTCACTTCCGATCATCCGTCGTAGGCGGCCAGGAAGAGGCAACGCGTCAGCGATGTCTTCCCGCAAACCGCGGGCGAGCAATGACACACCCATTGCCGCCGTTCGCCGAAGTGCTCGATTGGAGTTAAGGAGGGGAGCTAGACGGGCGGTCAAAAGATGCCTGGAATATCCAGCAAAACATTCGTCTCCGCCGTCACCGGAGAGGACAACAGTTACATCCCGGCGGGCGAGGCGAGATAGCAGCAGGGTCGGAATCTGCGATTCGTCGGCGAACGGCTCATCCCAAATACGGGGCAGTTCGGGAATGACATCCATGGCCTCCGAGGGAGTGAGACGTAGCTCCGTGTGGTCCGTGCCGAGGTGACGAGCCACGGCCGCGGCACTGGCCGCTTCGTCGAAGGCGGGCTCGCCGAAACCGATAGTGAACGTGCGGACGGGCCGGGTGGATTGGGATTGCATCAGGGCGACGACAGTTGAACTGTCGATGCCGCCGGACAGGAACAGCCCGATTGGCACGTCGGCAACCATGCGCTCACCGACAGCCTCGCGAAGTAGGCCATCAAGATGCGACACGAGCTCGCCATCGTCAGCGGAAACGGGGTTTCTTCGGCCGTGCTTTGCGATGTCGGTCAGCGACCACCAAATGCGCGCCTTTGCCCGAAGCGCTGCAGCATCCCGAGATGCCCGAAGTTCATCGGCGCCGAAAGATAGAATGTTGCCGGGCGGAAGTTTGAAGACATCTTTCCATATACAATGTTCATCCGGTAGCCAGCCGCGGGCGAGAAACTCAGCGACCCCGCGCGGATTGACCTCCGCAACGAAATCGGGGAACGCGTCGATCGCCTTCAACTCTGAAGCAAAGACAACGGCATTTCTCGTTCTGGCGACGTATAGGGGCTTCTTTCCCATTCGATCGCGGGCCAGATGGAGCGTACGGGTCTGCCGATCCCAGAGGCCGATTGCGAACATGCCGTTGCAGCGCGCCAGGGCAGCCTCGAATCCCCATCTCTCGATCATCGCGAGCAAGACCTCGGTATCGCTGCTGCCGATGAAGTTCTGGCCGAGGCGTTGAAGCTCCTGTCGCAACGACGGATGATTGTAGATCTCACCATTGAATGTGACGACGAATCGGCCGCTCTCGGAAAGCATCGGTTGTCGCCCCGCGTCGGTGAGGTCAACGATGGAGAGCCGACGATGCCCGAATGCAATCCCGGCGTCACGATCGCACCACGAACCGTGGGCATCGGGTCCGCGATGGTGCAAACGATTCGTCATTCGGCCGATCGCATCCAGATCGGCGGATCGGGAAGCTTGTGGCATCTGAAGAATTCCGGCGATTCCACACATGATCTAGCTTCCGATACGCGTGTGCGGCGACGGCGGGCGCGCCGATCCGAGGATCAGGCTGAGAGCAAACGCGAACCACACGATGGGATGACGCAAGATGAAATGGCTGATGCTGAAAACGGCCAGCGCAGCGAACAATGCTGCCAGGGCATCGAGCTTCGCGCGGAACATAAGCATGAACGTGCCTGCGAAGAGGCCGCAAACGGCAATCACAGCGAGCAGGCCACCTTGCGTAAATATATCCAGCAGTGTGCTATGGGCTTCGAAAGGAGTTGGAAGCGCCTTGTTATTGGCGACGTTCGGCTTCTCGAGATGCGGGCCTGGCCCCAGCCCGAGCGATCCGGTTTCCAGCCCTCGACGGAGTGCATCTTCCCAGAGTTGCAGTCGCAGGGACGCGGTGCGCTTCGTTGCCTCGCCGCCACGGTCCTTGGCCAGACTGATTGCCAGACCTTCAAACTCATCGGCGGTCGCAACGGCATACGGTGCTAATGCGAGCGCCAGCGGGACGGCGGCGGCGATGACCAGAACCGCGACCACCGACCGGAAATTTAGTCTGTGCTGTGGCGAGGTCAGCCAACTGCGCAAACGCAGCAAAGAAAAGATCGCGGTGGCAATCACCATCGCAACAAGAAATGTATCGCTTTTGGTCAGGCGCCCGACGGCGAAGGTTAGCAGGCAACTGAATGATGCCGCGATGCGGCCAAACCCTTTGGCCGATAGGGCAAGGCTGAGAGACAGCGGCGTCAAAACGGCGCAATAGAGAGCGATCTGATTGGGATTCTCCGCCCAGCCTCGAAATCGATCCCAATACCATGGATCGACCGACGGCAGGCTGATGATGGACCAGCCCGCAGCGATCTGAAGGACCAGTGCGATGTTCCAGAAAGCGAGCAGGAACCATTGGGTTTGACGTAGGGCAGCGTCGGCTTCCATCGTTGCGACGATGAGGCAGGTCAAAGCTGCCACCAACAGATACGCGAAGGTGTCGTGCAACATCGTAGGAAGGTCCAGCTCCTGGCTCAGATAGGCCACGCATGTCCCTATGCTAAGGGCGAGTGCAAGACAGGCCCAAAACGCACCGATTCGGAGCAAAGCTGTCGCGTTGTAAATCTGGCCGGTAACGATGACTCGCAATGAGACGAAGGCTAGCCACAGGACAAGACAGACCTCGCCAACACCCAGCGGAATTCCGGGAAGGCGCAGCTGTGAAGCTGTCGTAAGCACGATGCCAAAAGAAAGAAGCGCATTGGCGATCATGATGATTTCCCGCTGTGCTGGCTAACCCTTCGATCTTCATGGGCGTCGCGAGACAAAGCAGCCGGATCTTCGCTTCGCCTCCCGGTGAAAATCAGCTTCCTGTAAAGATCGGCGTAGCGGTCAGCCACGACGTTCAGGTCGAACTCACGGCGCACGAGCGCGATCGAGCGCTGTCCCATGCTCTTTGCGCGGGCAGGATCCTGGAGAAGATCGAGAATGGCTGCGGCGAGCGCACGCGGGTCCCGGGGCGGCACCAAATGGCCATTGCAGTTCTCCACCACAACATCGCCGCAGCCTGGCATACGCGTGGCGACAATAGGCACACCCGCCAATCCTGCTTCCAGCAGAACACGGGGGATTCCTTCCCGATACTCCGTCGGGAAGGCAAAGACATTCGCGATTCCGAGAAGCGCAGGAACGTCGGATCGCGCACCGAGAGCGATTACGTGTGGTGCGTATCGATCAATCAAAGCCTGATCCACGGCAAAAGGACCTTCGCTCTCCCTTGGACCGACAAGCAAGAAACGAACGCGGGGCCGCGCTTCGCGGACAATCGCCGCCGCATCCAGAAGCGTGGGTATGCCCTTTTGTACGGTCAGTCGGCTCACAGTCATGACGACTTCGTCGTCACCGAGTCCGAGTTCTGTACGAAGTTGTGCGGTGGACGGCGCCTGAGCCCGCGCTGTGTCGAAAGCATCGACATCGATTCCCGAACTTCCGATCAGTACAGCGGGGCTGCTGCCAAGCAGACGATAGCGGCGGAAAAAGTCGCCATCCTCCTTGTTTTGAAATACCGTTGCCGAGGTCCAGCAGGCGGCCAACCGCTGCAGCGCTAGGTAAGCTGGCCTGAATGCAAGAGCTTTCAGCTGTGCCGAGGAGAATACCCAACCCATTCCGTTGATGGTGCGCACAATGGGGACTGCGCCTCTCACCGCAAGAGGAGCAAGCAGATTTGGTTTGGTATCGAACGTTTGAACAACGTCCGGTCGAATGCCACGCACAAGCTGTGAGAGCTGGCCGACAGCTAGGCGGTCAGCAACCCGTGCACCGAATCTATTGAAGTCATAGCGATGATACTCGATGCCGCTATTTGAGAACGGGAGTGCGGCGCCAGTACCGGCAGCGCTCACCCGAAAGCCACGACTGCGCAAAGCTGCCAGAAATGGGATCCGTAGGGCATGATCCTCGCCTCCCACACAAAGCACATGCAACGTCATGCTAATCCTTTCGGTCGCAATCGGAATGCAGCCCAGTCGATCCGGAGAATCGGCTACAGATGAATTTCGATGTCCTCGCGTATGAGCGGACGATGTGAGCTTACGAGGCGATCACAAAGTGTCTTCATTCGTTCGAATGACGGCCGCGTCGGAAGTATTCGGCGATCCTGAAGAATTGAGACATCGACACCAAGAGGATTACTCCGAAGCGCGTTTGGCATCATGCACGCAAGCTGAAGCGTCGTGTCGTCAGATCCAGAATCAGTTCAAACGTCGGAGCAAAGCAGGCCTGTCGGCGACCCGTTTCACTTGCCGCTGTGTTTGTGCCCGGATGAACAAGGAGGCTCGCCTGGGTGCCTATCGTCAGACTCAATTACCGGGAGAAGGCAGGACGGCGACACGCCCGAGTAATGCAACCAGCTCCGCCTGCCGCCGTGTCTGTGTCTTGACGAACAGGGAGGCCAGATGTGAGCGGATCGTCGTCCGGCTCAGCCGTCGGGCGCGAGCAATATCAAGCAAATTATGGCCGCGCGCCAATTCGACTGCAAGCTGGGTTTCCGCGGCTGTGAAGCCGAACAAACACCGGAGCGCTTGGGGCGTCGGCTCCGGATGAGCGTCGAGATCGAGCAGAATGATGGTGCTGGTTTCATCCGTCCAAACATTGACCATCTGGCTTACAAGGCTGGTGACGCCCTCCTTGAAGGAAGTCGCGAGCCATGATGTCGAGCCAACGGGAATTTGGGCTCCCGCGCGGTTCACCAGCTGCTTGACGGCGCTGTAGAGCGTTTCAGGGCTGGTGGTGAGGTTGCATTCGCGTTCCAATATCGCACGTCCGATTGCACTCACGTCAAGCACACAGCCACGCTTGAGCAGAACTTGCCCGCAGCCAATACGCGCCAAAACCGCGTGTAGGACGTCACGTTGCTCGCCAAGGTCGGGCTTCTTGCCTGGGTCAGCGTCTGGCCGGATAGCGGGAGCACGATTCGAAATGTTGAAGATGGATTCCCTGCAGGGATGAAGCGATGCAATTGCGCCGGGCAATGTGGCACTCTGGTTCAAATTCAACATGTCGTCATTCCCTTCGCCTACTACTTCAATCGAATGACAAGGATTGATCGGAGGGAAAGCATTCCAATTTCGATGAGCCATGTAAATGTTCAAGTTGGGGTAATCCGACTGCACATTTGGCTGAGGCAGTCTACTATTCGTGGGGCCTCTAGCGGTCTGAATGACATGGAGGAAATGTCGGCTGGAAAAGCGATGCGCGCCTCAGCGCGCAGTTTTGTGCAGGCGTCCGGCCAGAGGTCGTAAGCGCGGTATCCTTTGTGGGTACCCCCGCTTGTGCCAATGGCTCAGTTAGATGCGCTGGCTACTCCCGAAGGGCGCAGCGCAACTTCGACCACATCTCCCGGCTCTACATCGAAATCAACTGATGCGACGATCCTGTTCCACTGCTGGCCGACCTTTCGTGCGATCGTTACCTCTGCTCGGAGATCGCTGGTTCCGACAGGTAGTGCTCCCGCACCGCCGACAGGCTGCAATTTTTGACTCAACGCCTGCAATTTAACCCGCAAGTCCGCCATGCGAACGGTTGAATCCTTCAACTCGCGCAACAGATTGATGGTTCGCAGATTGGCGACCCGCTCGATCTGGCGCACGAAGTCGTCGCGCTGACGTTGCAGCCGCATGACTTCGACCATCGTCTGAAGACGCCTTGTCGACGACAACAGAAGAGCGCGTCGGCTTTCCGTAACACGGGGGCTTGGCAATGATCCTGCGCCAAACAACTTGGCTACCCGATCCAGCTCATCCTCATCGGCCTGAACACCCTTTTCCTCACCGTCCTGCTGCTTCCTGAGGGTTACGAGCTGAGCCTCCGATTGTTTGACTGCATCCTCTAGAAAGCTTCGTTCCTTACGATAGTCGATTTGCGCGGTCTTTAGCGACGCCGACTCGGATTGCATGATCGACTCGATGACGGAGACCGGCAAAGATACTTCGCTGGGTATCTTCTGATCGAAGCTGTCATTGCCCTGGAGTTCCGCATTGGTGCGGATCACGTGGATATACTCTTTGATGTACTCGGTCGACAAAGATTGGTAATCGCGCAACAGATCCGCCGGATCGATAGCACCGACCTGACCGCGAGAACGCAACAGGCTAAAGCCACCGGCGACTGCAACGGCTTGGCGTACAGTCATGGACGCGCGATACACCAGCTGTCCGGGCGTGAGAACGTCGCCTGTGACGTAGATCGGTCGATATTCCACGACGCTCGTGATCACGTCCCCAGGCTTGATGACGAGCGCCTGCTCGCGCCCATCCGGTGAGCGCTGACGCAGAATCCTGGACTGCAGCAGCGTCTCCATGCGGGTCTGAAGTTCCGACGGGGTCAGACCTGCAACCGGCACCGTACCGACCCCGGGAAGAGCAATGGTGCCGTCAATCTGGATCTGAGCTCTATTGCGCTGTTCAGGCGCTCCACCGACCGACACCTCGACAGTATCGCCCGGCGCGAGGCTGTATTGAGCTCCGAGGCAAGCGTCGCTGCCCGCCAAGACAACGATTCCTGCCCAGAAGCCGATGGAGACATAGCCGAAAGTCTTACTGCGCCTGTTGCCCTTCATGACGATCTCCTTGCGCTAAGTCGTTTCCGCTGTCTCGATCAGCCCAGTCGATGCGGGAAACAAAATCAAATACCGGCCCGCCTCGTTGCCCCCAGTTGCTCGACCAGATGACTTGCGATCCATCAGGAGAAGGTGAGCCATGCGTTTCGCTCCAATAGTCATACGGAGCATTGCGCGTATGCGCGATACGTCGAAATTCGCCACTGCCATCGATTTTAAGTGCGATAACTTCCTGAGCGAACGGTGCCACTTTCTTGCCGCCGGCGGGAGCGAGCGCGGCGCCGGCATAACTCATGAAGACCCAGCCGGGACGGCGTATCGCTCGCATCGATGCATGCTGAGCTTCTCCATAGGGAGCGAGCGCCGTGACCTGTCCGTCTTGGAGTCTCCGTTTGATGACCTGATACTTGTCGGGCGCCGACTTACTGATGCCGACATAAACTTCATCACCGCCGGCATCGACGGTCATGTCGCCGTGGCCGGGCCGGTGATGCTCTGTCCAGCTCTGCAGGAGATCACCCTCAATGCTGAAGACAAATGCTTGATCTGTGAAGTCAATGAGAGACTGCTGGCAGAATATGTACTTGCCCAGCGGCGAGATTCCGCAATAGCTGTTTTTGCCGGGAATTCGCGCCAGCTCAATATCAGGAAATTTCCGGCGATCCGAAAGATCCATCGCAAATGCGACAAGCGTGCCCTGCTGGCCGATGGCGCGCACCACGATACGGTTGCCGTCCCATGAGGGATTGCCTTTGTACGGGCCGAATTGAAGCTCCCGATATACTTCCGTCTCAAGAATTACATCTTCGGCGTTGCTTCGCGGCGACCATCGCGAAATGCGGCGCCCGGCGACACAAATCATGAGCTCTGGATCTTGCGGATGCCATTCGCATTCACCCCCGCGCTGTCGCCGGAACAGTGGAGCATAGGTGTGCCCATCAAGAAAGCACAGTCCATTGCATCCGTTGACAATCAAAAGCAGGCTCTGGTCGGCGTTCCACGCCTGCGCACTCGAATAGCGATGGGTGCAATAGGAACGCTTGCAAACCATGCCGTTTCCCATCGGACTTTCAGGCGTGGTCACACGAACCAAGGTCGTACCTAGGGACGCATCGACGACTGGCGCGAGATAGCCAGGCAAATCCATGGCCGGCGCCGGGAGGAATTGGGCGTTTCCGAGCGATTCCGTTGAGGCGGGTCTTGAGGAAGCGAGCAAGACAAGGGCGCCACAGCACAGGAGAGCTCGGGCATAACTTAGCCGGGCCATCATGTGATGAAATCCCTTTGCCGCCGGACTTGCTTTCCCGATAGGCGATGACGCCACCAGTCAACTGTCCGCTCCAACCCTTCCCGCAGCGTGACCTGCGGTGACCATCCCGTTGCATGGACGAAGCGGGTGCAATCAGCGAGCAACGCGCGCACTTCCGAATTTGTCGGTCGCAGACGCTTCTCATCCTGAAGCACAGGCTTTTCGCTGGAAGTAAGATCGACGATGACATCAATCAGGTCGCGGATCATGATCGCCCGCTGACTACCTGCGTTATATGGCTGGCCGTATTCGATGCCCTCGGCCAGTCCGGCAGCCATGAACGCGGCCGCGGTATCTGCAACGAATGTAAGGTCACGTACGGTTGTTGCATCTCCGATCATGATCGCGGGGCAGGAAGGATCTAGCGCTTGCCGTATGATGGCAGCGATGATCGCCCTTTCGCTCTGTCGTGGCCCAAACGTATTGAATGGCCTGAGGATGACGACTGGTACGCCGAACGATTTCGCAAAAGCCCCTGCCATCATGTCCGCGGCTATTTTGGAAGCGGAATACGGCGATTGTCCCTGCAGCGGATGAGTTTCATCGATCGGCATTGTTATGGCTGTGCCGTAGACCTCGCTGGTCGACGTGTGAATGACCCGCTCGGTGCCGCACTGCCGCGCGGCCTCGAGCACATTCAAGGTGCCGAGCACGTTTGTTTCGACATAGGATTGCGCAGCGACGTAGGAATAGGGGATCGCGATCAGTGCCGCGAGATGAAAGACGATTTCGTGGCCGGGTACGAGACGACCGACGAAAGCCGCATCGCGGATGTCGCCGCGAACCAGGTTGACTTTCTTTCGGGTCGAATCCGGAAGGTCATCCAGCCAACCATGGCTATCGAAGGAATTGTACTGGGCAAGAGCGGTAACGTTGGCCCCTGCCGAAACAAGCGCTTCGGTCAGGTGCGAGCCAATGAAACCGTCGGCTCCCGTGACGAGAATTCTGGCACCAAGGTAATTCATGGCCGTCAATGTCCGGTTTGTTGCTTAGATTCTTTCGATTGATTCTTCCGCGTGTATTCGGTCCACGATCCCACCGCGATTGCCCAGGCCGCACGAACAATCCAGCCGAGATCAGAAGCCAGTGTTCGGCGCGGGAAATAAGCGAGATCGATTTTCGCTTTGGTCGGGAACAGAACTTGTCGATAGAAATCCACAGCCGCAACGTCAGCGGGATAGAGCTTGCTTTCATGTCGAAACATGACCTGGCACGGACCAACAAGACCGGGCTTGTGGTCGAGAAGCTTCTCGAACCCACCGTGAAAGCAGTCGAAGAATGCAAGCGATTCAGGCCGCGGTCCCACGAGCGCCATGTCGCCACGCAAAACGTTCCAGAGTTGCGGTAACTCGTCCAGCTTGCTCGCGGCAAGGATGCGGCCAATCCTAGTCAGGCGGCCGTCTCCCTCCATTGTGAGCGGACATCCATACCGGTCGCAATCCGGCCTGAACTTGCGAAATTTGTACATACGGAATGGTCGTCCATTTTGCCCGAGACGAAGTTGCGAGAACAAAATCGGCCTTCCGCCTTCGATCCAGATAGCAAGTGCTACGATCAGGAAGAGAGGAGCGAGAGAGGCTGTCGCAGCACCGGCAAACAGAATATCAAGGGCGCGCCGCAAGCCCACCTGCGTAACAGGAGTTGACGCCAGGAGCTGGTTCGCTGCCCCGCGCATGGCTACGCGATTGCCCCTAATGGAAACTCCGTGCCAAGTGCGGCGGCAAGAGAATTCACTACCTGTTCCACGTCGGCCGGGTTCATCCGGGGGTGCAGCGGCAGCGTGAGCTCCCGTTGGGCAAACTCCTCGGTGCGCGGCAAGAATGTATCGGGATAGAGTTCTCTGTAGAATGTCAGGTGGTGGACGGCGGGATAGTGAATCGTAGTCTGTATGCCGCGCTTGCGTAGCCGATCGATCACAGGCTGCCGATCGGTTGCCGTCGGCAGGACGACCGGCATCAGATGGTGCGCCGATGGCCAAGGATTCGCGAATGGTATCATCACCGCTGGGCAATGCTCCGCCATCAACTGACGATAGCACAGTGACAGGCGTCGCCTGGTGTCATTCCATTCCGGAAGTTTCTTGAGTTGGGCAAGGCCAACGGCAGCGCGCAAATCGTCCATACGATAGTTGAATCCGAGGATCGTAACGTCGTAGTCGGGACGACGACTGGTGAGGCGCTGTCGCGTGCTGCTTGTCATGCCATGGGACCGTGCTCGCTTGATGGTTTCCCTCAAAGCGCGGCTGCGGGCGATAATGGCGCCGCCCTCGGCGGTCGTCATGTTCTTGTTGCCGTAAAAGCTGAATGCTGCCGCCTCGCCATAGGTCCCAACTGCGGGCAGTCCGGGCGCATGAGCTGCATCCTCGATCAGGAGCAGGCCCTTGCGACGAGCGAAAGACTGCCAAGTGTCGCGATGCGCGAGGTAACCGGCGAAATGGACGAGAATAATCGCTTTTGTTCTCGATGTGCATTTGGCTTCAGCATCATCCAGCGACATCAACGGAATCTCGGCCGAATCGATATCGACGAAAACGGGGCGCGCTCCCACATAGAGAACGCTATTGGCCGTGGCGACGAAGGTCAGCGATGGAACGAGAACTTCGTCGCCCGGCCCAATGCCGAGCGCGTGCAGGATGAGGTGGAGGGCTGCCGTGCACGAGCCGACGGCGATTGAATCCTCGGCCTCATGAAGATGAGCAAACGCTTGTTCGAATTCCCGGACCCGGTCTCCCATCGTAACCCAGCCGCTCTCGATGACAGAGGCTAGGGCTGTTTGCTCGTCCGGACCCAGGACTGGCTCTGATACCAATAACATGTGTTCATCTCCAATCCCGGATTCGACGATACGTTTGAGATTGCACGAGCAGCAGCCGTGACATGCAGCGTCTTCGTCAGGCCGCGACGGTTGCCACGAATGCCGGGGGCGACTGCTCGTCCCATGCAATATCCTGAGCCTTGAGGAAGTCGTCCACCCGCCCGATGTCGAGCCACATGCCGTTGTGCTTGAATACGTTCACGGGTATTTCCTCTTCCAGCATCTGGGCCATCAGATCGTCGAAGCCGAATGGAACACCTGACGGAATGCGGTCCAGCACCGAGGGATCCATGCAGTAGATGCCCATACTCACCAGATGCGACAGTTCGGGCTTCTCACGGAATCCGGTGACGCAACCGCCCGTCTCGTCGATCACGCCAAAGTCCATCTTGGTAGGACGTGTGGCGGTGGCGATGGTGAGGGGACCTTGGTGTCGGCGATGACAGCTCACGAACTGACTGAGATTCAGGTCCGTGAGCACGTCGCCGTTGAGGACCAGAAACGGCGTGTCGAGTTGTTCTCGCAAAAGCGACAGCGGGCCCATCGTTCCAAGCGGTTCCACTTCCTGCGTGTAAACGATCTGCATGTTCCACTGATTGCCGTCGCCGCAAACACTGCGAATAAGGTGGCCCAGATATCCAGTCGTGATGAAGACTTCTCTGATGCCATTTCGCCTGAGCCATTTGAGCAGGAGCTCGAGGACGGGCCGCGATCCGATCGGCATAAGCGGTTTCGGCAAGATGGATGTATGCGGACGCAAGCGCATTCCCTTTCCGCCGCATTGAATGACAGCCTTCATATTATCCTCCTGTGTTACTGAAGCGCGCAATCGTTCATCATATCAACGCGACAGCCCGGCCTGGTGCTGATGGCCAAACCGGAATGCCATTGACGAGAAAACTAGACGCTGACTATCCGCGCGTCTTCGTGCGTTTGCATGAGATGTCGGAATGATAGTTGGATTGCACGCGAGCACTGTATTGCAGCGGCAAAGCTGCAGCTCGCAGTGGTGCATGATGGGACGAGACAGACCGAACCGGACTTCGGCTGCATCGCTGGCGCACGATATCGCGAGGCCCGATTGACATCGCTACGCTTGGAATGACGACAACAGCGCAACGAGCCGGCTTTTCAGAAAGCCTGTTAGAAACTGACGCCCGGCATCCCTCACGCGCGCGAGCGACATCGCACTAACCGTTGCCCAAGATCGGTGGAGTGATTTATTGAAGCGCGTCGCAAGAGCACGCGCGATCGTCAGCGCCTCACGTATCCATGTTCGATCGTTCACCGGCGCGAGCGCCACGCTCCGACGACCACCGGTCGGCGCGACTTGCTCGCCTACGCCAACAATCGCTGACTATTTGCCGACTCGTGCCGCGCCACAGATCTTTCCGTTGATGCCCTTACGGATCAGACCGTCGATGCGCGAGACCTCAATATGATTTGGCTCGTGGTTGATCACACCCAGTGGCACTGGCGTCTCGTTTTTCTTGATCTCGGAGATCATCGCAACGGGATTTGAAAGCCGACCATTCGAATCGCCAGCTAAAGGCGGAGAGTTGCTGTTTGCCGGTTCTGCCAGTGATCCGTTGTTCATCCCCCAAATCGCTGCCTGTGTCCGATTCTGGACACGGAGCTTGCGAAGGATCGCCTTGACGTGGACTTTTACAGTTGCTTCGGCGATATGGATCGTCCGCGCGATGCTTTTGTTGGAGGCGCCTTCAATCAGGCAGTGCAAAATTGATTTTTCCCGCGGAGAAAGCTGCGGCGTGGTCATATCTTCTGTAGCGATAAGAATCGCCTGCGTCTTGTTTTGGTCACGCGACCCCGTCTCGCCTGGGTGACTGCCTTCGGGAGCAAGAACAGATGATAGAAATGCTGGAGGAAAGATCGTTTCACCCATCATTATCAGTTCGATGGACTTTATGAATACATCGCAGGTCATAACGTTGACAAAGTAGCCGTTGGCACCTGCCCGAAACGCAGAAGCCAGTTCGTCCATTCGATAATGATCGGCCACGATCGCAATGCGCCCGCCCGGATGGTAGTCCCTGAAAAGTTCGATTTGTTCAATCGCGGCGTCAAAATCATCGCCGGTGTGAGCAATAAGAAGCAGAGGCTGGTGTGCTTGCGGTTGACCCGGGAGCAAATCATCCACGCTTGATACTGAGGCTAGGATACGAAAATTTGCTGAGCGTAAAATCCTGGCAAGACCTTCTCTGAGTAAAGTATTTTTCCCAACGAGAATTGTAAAAAAAGATTGTTGCCTCCGCATCGCGACCCTCCCAACCATACGCAACTGATTTAAAAAAAAACTGAGCGCTTGAAATTCAGCTCATTCTTGGTGATCTGTCGGCGGTTAAGCCCCGCTTCTTCGGCAGAAATTTTGGCATTGGAATATTTTCAGTCGGCAAGAAACTCTGTCTTTTTAGAAGCATTTCGTCGTCGAATTGAAGACGCCTCCCTTCTCGTTTGCGACGATTTTATGAATGTTAGATGCGAATTCTCGATCTCCCTATATACCTTTAGTTATAGGCGATGGGCCGGTACTGAGGGATGTCGTTCATAATAGTAAACGGGGGATTCACCGCAAACTTCGCAGAGGGAGTGCGTGCTTCGTCATACGGGACGTCTATCCTTGAGTGACAATTTCAGATACGTCCACCCAAAGTTGTTACGTGTTTTCTTTGTTGCGTTGCGATGTAGCGTAACGAATTTGAGCCTCCAGAAAATTAGGCTAAGAAGGGAATATCCGGGGTCGCGTGGAGTTTAAGTTTTGGGGGGCTAGGCTGAGGACCGCCCATGCGTTGCACCAGTGTCGTGATCGCAGACCGCCATCCTGTGGTTCTGCAAGGTTTGACGAGCGTGCTTGAAGCGCAAAACGGCTTCAAGATTGTCGCGTGCTGCAGCACTGGCCCGAGCTGTATCGAAGCGATTCGAAATTTAACGCCGGACATCGCCATTATAGACATCGAAATGCCGGGCCTGACCGGGCTGGAAATCGTTGCCATCGCCAACTCCGAGGGGCTTTCAACGCGGATCGTCTTTTTCACCGCTGTCGTTGAAGATCGCCAACTGGCTTTATCGGCCGCTGCTGGCGCCTACGGTGTCATCCTGAAGGACATGCCGCTCGAAACCCTGATGCAGTCCCTGCGTGAGATCGCGACTGGCCAAAGGCTATTGCCGCTTCCCGCGGTCAATCACGTTATACCTTCCGAACAGAAGAGTATCGCGATCACGGAGAGTGTTCTGGCGGTGCTGACAGAGCGCGAGCGTCAGATCATGCGCCTGGTCTCTGAAGGGTTGTCGAACAAGGAAATTGGGCGGCGGCTGAATATTGCTGACGGCACCATCAAGCAACATCTCCATCACATCTATCAGAAGCTTGAAATCAACAACCGGACAGTGCTTGCGGCGCTTGCCATATCGCACAACGAACGTGGGGGCTTTCTTGAGGATCGGGCTCTGTCGGTTCATTGTGATTGAGCGTCTGCAGTCGCTGCTGACCCGTGCACCACTTCCCGCTGATACGGGCACTGATTGGCGCACAAGCCTCGTCGGCGACATCCACCTCGCCGCCATCGCGGAGGCCGAAAGGACCCTGATGCGTGGCTTCACCACCCTGCCCGACATCGGTGGGCCTTCTTCAGCAAATCGCTGAGGAACCTGCATTGCCAGTCGCGCGGCGCCAAGCCCCGCGGCAATCCGGTCGCAGCGGAAAAGATGCGGGTGAAGTGGCTTTGATCGGCAAAGCCACAAGCCTGTGCAACATCGGCCAACGGCATATCGGTCTTCATCAGAAGATTTCGGGCCAACTCGACGCGCTGGGACAGGATAACTTAGAAAGACGCATTTAGGGTCGCGCTCGCGTCCAAATCATCGCAGATAGCTCGCCAGGTTCAGGCTCTGAACCTTGGCAATCGCGGCATAGGATGCCGTAAGCTGGGCCTGATAGGTCGACTGTTTGGCGGTGACCGCTGCAACGTCGACACTGGTGAGATCGCTGCCGAGCGTCTTGGCATAGGATTGATACTCGGTCTGGTAGGCACTGGCCCGCTCGATTGAGGCCGATGCGTTGGATATCCGCGTCTGCACCACACCAAGCTTGTCGATGGAATCGACCGCCAGATCGAGCGCCTCATTGAGCGTGTCGGTCGAAAGCGGCGAATTGCTCGCTACCAGATTCATGGCCCGCATGATCTGCTCGAAAGCGGTATTGTCCGCCGTGACGCCGTAAGAGACCGTCTGGTTGTCCGAGACGCGTACAGCGCCGAGCTGACTGTCGCCCTGATAATAGCTCGTGTCTGCGGTGGACGGCGACGATGCCGCGGCATAGGTCGCACTCGATATATCCACCGGCGCGGTTTTGGTGGCAGAACCGCCGAACAGATAGCCGCCATTATATTGCGTGTTGAGTAGTGACGCCATCTGCTCCAGCATGTTCTTGGCGCTCTCCGTGACGCTGGCCGCATCCGTGCTCGAAGCGCTCGATGCACCCGTCAGCAGAGTGCGGAACTGTGTCACCAGATCGGACACCGAATTGACGGCCGAGTACATCACCTGGATCTTGCTGTTGGTCTGTGTGGCGGCATCGATATAGGACTGCGCCCGGGTGACTGAGACCTGAAGATTGAGCACCTGCTGCGCCGATGACCCCAACCCGCCAAAATCCGACGAGATCAGCCCCGAAGCCTCCTGGATCTGCTGATTGGCCATGGTGCTTTGCGTGCGCAAAGCAGACGCGATCATCTGGTCGTTGATCGCAAAGGTGGCAACGCGCATCTGCATCAAGTCGGCTCCCGTCAGCTCGCGCTCTGCACGGCGGTCAGCAGCGATGAGAACATCTCGTTGATGACCTGCATGAGCTGCGACGCGGCCGTATACTGATTCTGCAATGTGCTGATCTTTGCGGTTTCTTCGTCGAGATTGACGCCCGACTGCGACGCCAGCGCATTGGCAAATGACGATTGTGCCGTCGACTTTGATGTATAGGTCGTGGCCGCGAGCGTTGCCTTCGACGCGACATTGGCGATGACCGTGGCCGCGTAGTCCGCAAACGAACCGGTCGATGACCCGAGCCCACCTGACGCGCCAAAGGTACGGGAATCCGTGAGTGCCGCGTAGATCGCATCGACCACGTCGGTCACGCCGGCGGTGATTACCTTGGTGCCCGTCGTCAGCGTTGCCGATGCATCGAGGATCGAGACGGCGAACAAACCTGAATTGGCCAGGATGTCGCTGCGCACGGCGATGTTGGATGCCCCGGTTCCGGTCACGAGGTCATTGAGGCCGAGATAGTCGGACAGGCCGATTCCGCTGCTGCCGACGGCGCTCGTCATCTCATTGATGGCGACCCCGTTGCTGCTGCTGGAACTGGCGATCACCACCTTCCCGCTGGCATTGATCGATGCGCTGAGGCCGGAAATGCCGTTGATGGCCGAGACCAGGTCGCCCACCGTCGCATAGGTCGACAGATCGAGATCGGCATAGGCCACCAGACTTCCCGACTGGTCGGCAACAGCAATGCGGACCGTACCGGTCGCATCCAGCGCAGTCGCCGCCGTGACCGTCGTGGTGCCGGTCAGCGTTGTTGGCGGCGGCAACGACGTGCCCTGATTGCTTGCGGCATTCAGGGTGTCTGCCAGCGTATTGGCAAGCTGGTCGAGCTGCGACTGCGCTGCGGGCAAGACGCTATCGCGCAGGCTGAGCAAAGAGCCGATTTCGCCAGATGTGATCTGCGTAGTGACATCGACGCCGTTGACGGAAATGCCGCTGAGCCCGCTGGACGAACCGGCCGAGTAGCTGGCATTGGCCGTCACGGATGATGCCGCCGTGAAGCTAAGCAGATGCGCACTGTTGTCCACGAGCGTCTGGCCTGACGCCGTATAAACCTGCATATCCCCCGTCGATGAAATGAAATAGCTGACATTCATCTTCGACGCGACGGTCTGCAGCGCGACATTGCGCTGATCCTCGAGATCGCCCGTCGATTGGCCAGCAGCCGCCGCCTGTTTGATCTGGGCGTTCAAACTGGCGATGGCCTGCAGGCTGGCATTGACCTGATCGACATCGGAGGAAATCGCGGCATCGGCAGTGCCGCGCAGTTGCTGAATTCCCGAGGACGTCTCGCGCAGTTGCGATGCGAGGCTATCAAGCGTACTCACCACATTGGCTTGCAGCGAGGCACTGCTGGTCGTGCCGGCGAGCGACGATATGGCGGATTCCAGCGATGCCAGCGTGTTCGCGATCGAAGTTCCGGTGTCTTCTGCACTGGTCGTGCTGCCATACAGTGCCTGCAGCCGGTTGAGATAGTCGTTGTTGGTGTTGGCTGCGCCGACTTCCGAGGTTGCGGAGATCAGGGACTTGAACAGCAATTTGTCGACGCTGCTGGTGATCCCGGTGATCGACACGCCGGTCCCGGCGCCGCCACTGGTGGTCGCGACCTGATTGGCGGTCTTGACCGTGTAGCCGGTGGTGTCAGCATTCGAAATATTCGACGAGGCGACGCTGATCTGGACCTGACTGGCCATCAGGCTACTGACGGCGATGCTGCGGGCTATCTCCAGCGACACGATGGCGACCTCATATTATGGCTTGGTTTAGATTCGCACGTTGCGTGCGTAGGATGCCGACTGCGCACTGATGCGACCATTGGCGCCGTAGGGCGCGCTGTCGGATATCTGCTCCCGAATCGCGGCCATCACGGCGTCGATGCGGCGCTGGCTGGCCTCGATCGCGGCGCGCAGGCGGGTAACATTCTCGTCCATCGCGACGCTGAGCTGTTCGAGCCGGGTGAGTACCCGCCCCTGCAACTGGCGATCGGAAGTGCCAAGCAACATGTTCTTGCGACCTACTTCCTTGACCCAGGCCTCGAACAGCTCCGAAAGCTCCAACTTGATCGCCGTGTGCTGCGACTGCGAGGCCGGCAGCCCCATCGCCAGAGCGATATTCTCTTCGGCGACGACGTCGATCAGGCGTTCGATCAGCTCGACCAGATCCTCGAGGCGGGATCCGTCATCGGCGCTCGCGGGCTGCAGCGGCGGGCTTCGGGTCATCATATGGTCACTCCGTGATCGATGGATGGGGCGCGGCTGCCGTGGCGTGCCGCCCGAGCGAGGCTATCCGGGAATATGCCGTCGCCGCTTTGCTACGCGCGCCGGCGATGTTGAGTTTCTGCGCCAACGCGTCACGGCGCTGCTGCAAAGTGGTACGCAGCGTCCTGAGATCGCCTTGCAGCGCCAGGATCATGCGCCGATCGCCACGATCGATCCGCTGCGCGGCGGCCAGCAACCGGTCAAGTCGCCGCATTAGCGCGTCATCGTCTGCCTCGGCCACCATCGCGGTCATCTCATGCTCGAGATCAGGGTATCGAACATCTTGTTGACGGCGGTGATCACCTGCGACGCGGCCGAATAGGCCTGCTGCGCGGAGATCATGCTGCTGAACTGCTCGTTGGTATCGGTGGTGCTGGATTCCAGCTCACTGCCAAAAATGGTGCCGGCGCCGTTGGTGCCGGATTCCTGCAACGCAGCCGTTCCCGATTCTGCCGTTGCCGAATACAGCCCGTTGCTCTGGGCTTCCAACTGATCGGCAGCGGCAAATGTCGCCACCGGGATCTTGTAGATCGCAATGGTCTGACCGTTCGAGTAGGTGGCATTGACGATGCCGTTTTCGCCAACCGAGATGTTGCTCAGTTTACCGAATGCGAGACCGTCGGACTCGATGCGGGTGATGTTCACAGCAGGAGTAGATAGGCCGGAGGCATATTGCGTCAGCCCATCGGTGCCGCCTACGGTGCCGAGGTTGAGCGTAATGTTGCTGTCCGCCGCCCCTGTGGTCCAACCAGTGATCGCCAGCGTTGCCGGACTGGGATTGGTGCTGGCCAGCGAACCGTCGGTATTGAAAGAAACCGACACGGTGCTGGTCGGGGTTGCCGCGGTTGTCGTCGTCGAATCCGACGACAATGTCGGCTGGCCGAAGCTCGCACTCCAGGTATTGTCCGCAGTCTTAGCCCAGGTGACCTGGATCGAGCTCGACGCTCCCAGCGAATCGTAGACCGACATCGACGTGGTGAACGTATCGCCGACCGCGGCGTCCGCCGGCAAATTGGCCGAGAAGGTGGTGGTCGCCGTCGCGCTGCCGCTGGTCTGCGCCACACTCGTATCGATTGTCGTGAGATTTCCGCTGCTGGCGCTGCCAATCACATTGCCGGCCGCATCGGTGCGCCAACCCAGAAGATAGGCACCGTTATTGACGAGATAGCCGTCGGAATCCGTCGTAAACCCGCCGTTGCGCGTGTAGAGCGTCGAGCCGCCGGTCAGCGACGTCGTTACCGGAAAGAAGCCGTTGCCCTGGATCGCGATATTGGTAGAGGTCGATGTTGTCGTCAGCAGGCCCTGCGTCGTGATATTGGACTTCGAGAGCGTCGTCACGCCGCCGGACGAATAGGCCGATGCGCTGGACGAACCCGTCACCAGCGACTCGAACGATGCCGAGTTTGTCTTGTAGCCGACCGTCGATGAGTTTGCGATATTGTCGGAAATCATCGCCAGAGCCGAGCTCTGGGCGTTAAGAGCGGAGATGGCTGAAGACAGCGCGCCGGATAGACTCATAATCAGTACTCCAAAGTAAACTCAGGAAGTGACGCCGATGACGTTGCTGGTGCTCACGGACGTGCTCCCGATATTGAGCATCGGGGTGCCGGACGAGTTGTCGATCGAGGTCACCTTTCCGGTGACGGT
Source organism: Tardiphaga sp. 20_F10_N6_6 (assembly GCF_052076045.1). Classification (NCBI taxonomy): domain Bacteria; kingdom Pseudomonadati; phylum Pseudomonadota; class Alphaproteobacteria; order Hyphomicrobiales; family Nitrobacteraceae; genus Tardiphaga; species Tardiphaga sp. 20_F10_N6_6. The sequence continues at coordinate 4,457,581 of NZ_CP197239.1, read as the reverse complement.
CGTGTAGCCGTAGACAGACTGACCAGTGCTATCGGTGGCCGAGACGTTGAGCGTGTACTGGCCGCCGTCGGTCAGCTGGGTGCCGTCCGTCGCCGTGCCGTCCCAGGTGAAGCTGTTGGTGCCCGAGATCGTGGTTCCACTGCCGGTCCACACCGTGTTGCCGGATGAATCCTTGACGCTCAGCGTGACATCGGAGGCGGCGGACTCGAGCGAATAGCCAAACGAGATCTGGCCATCTTTCAGCGTGCCGGTGTCGGTTTTCGCGGTAACAGTCTGGCCGATATAGTTCGACGAATTCAGTGTGAGCAGGCTGTTGAGCGACGACACCAGCGTGCCCATATTGCTGTTCAGCGTCTGCTGCTGATCGAAATTGGCGTAGGACGTGAGCTGATTGATGAAGTCGGTCGAATTGGTTGGGTCGAGCGGATTCTGGTTCTGCAACTCGGTCACCAGCAGGTTCAGAAATTGCTGCGACGTAATGGCAGAGGTCACCGACGAAGACGACGCCGTCGAGGCTGTCGTGGTCGTGGTTGACGTCGTTGCAGCTACAGTCATGGCGCGCTCCGGCGATATCCGCGCGCGCAGCGCTGCGGAATTGCGTCAGTGAGAAGAGTGCTCGTGAAGTCCGTTCCTTATTGAAACGGGTGGTCTCGGCCGTTCAGGCAAAGATTCTTTGCAGGCCGCTCCTGCCCGCGAGCCATCGCGCCCCGTTACAAGAAAGCGCTGTGCCGCGGGGGTTTTCTGAAATTTTTTGGCGCGAGCTATTGGCGCTCAGGCGCGGCAAAAATTGCCCGCTGGGACGGCCGAGGGAGGTTTTGTAGAAGGCCGAAACGGGAGGCAGTCGCGCACGGGATTGTCCGCGGCACTGGCGGGATTAGAGCGACCGTAACGGAAGCGTCAGCTACTTGCTGTCAGGCTTGCTTGCCGGCTTCGCGGGAACCACATCGGATTGCCGGGCCTTCTGCATGATCCGGTCTACCAGGCCATCCGGCGCGCGCACGACGCCCGACGGCAGGGCACGGCGCAGCAATTGCGCCTCGGCCATCGCCGCACGCGCCTGTTCCGACGTCCGCAGCAGTGCGAGCGCGGCGTCCCGCCGGTTATCTGGCCAGGTTGACACGTCTTCACCGTGCCGACCCAACAGGTCTTCAAACTCGGGAATGTCCATTCTGGAAACTCGCCCGGCACGCACCTGATCGTACGCTGCATGTCAGCCCTCGCTCGGACTGGCACGCCAGCGTCCTAAGGCAGACCGGGCCGCGAGGCAATGCTGCCCCGACTTTTCAACCACAAAAAGACATCGAACGATCCTAAACTCTGCAGGTGCAATGAATTCACCGTGCCCGCCGGTGTCGATCTGATCAGGCGGGCTTCGCGGCACTCCGGGCGACGACAATCCAGGCGTCACGAAGCTCGGTCAGGCTCGCAATGATCCGGCCATAGCACTGCGCCGCGTTCGGCTGCCCGAACGACCGCAGGCAGGCCATGATCAGCGTATGATAAGTGGTGTGCAGGCCCTCCGCGACCTCGCCTCCGCGATCGAAATTCAGGTTATGGCTCAGCCCGCGCAGGATGGCAGTCGCCCGGATCATCAGATCGTGGCTCTCCTCGAATTTCTTCTCCTCGGACGCCGTCACCGATTTCTGCAATGCCGTAATCGCCCCATCGATCATCATGACCACCGCCCGCAACGGCGGCACCGCGACCGCCGCCTGTCGATAGGCCTGGGCGGCCTGAAAATTCGCTTGATGATGCATGACTAATCACTCGACGCGTTGAGAAGGGCGGACAGATAATCCAAGGTGGAATTGGCCGACGAGATCGCCGACTGATATTTGGCGTATTGGGTGGTCAGCATTGTACGATAGATCGCGGCGCGCTCGTTGATGTCATCGATCTGCTGCTGCATCCGGTCGTCCTGGGATTGCAAATTGGTAATCAGATCCTGCAGTGAACCGCTGGTCTTGTTCGATGAGGCACTCGCGATCGCGTTGATCTGCGCCGCAATCCCGATGGTCGACGTGATGGTCACCGATGCCGATGACGTACTGCTGTAGCTGAAGGCCATGCCGGAATAGATCGTGCCGGCCTTTCCGATGATCGTTCGGCCAGACACGGTAAACAGCGAACTGTCTCCCCCCACCGAGACCGACAATGCACCGGAGCTATCGACCGCAATATCCATCACAAAGGACGATGGCGGCGATGAACTTGTATTGACAACCGCGAGCGCCGCCGACGAACTCGTGGTCTTGGTGGCGAGGAGCGCGATGACACCGTCAATATTGTCGGCCAGGGTTGTGGCGAGCGTGCTCGTATCGAGCACAAGATCGTTCGTGTCCGAGAACGACAGGCCGAGAGCGCTCATCGACAGATCGCCCACGATGGAGTTCAGGACCTGCTCCATCTGCGTCGTGACGCTACGCATGGTGCCGTCGCCAAACAGCACCGCACTCGTGTCTGCGGTTCCACTCGACGACAGCGTCTGCTGCGTCGTTACGTAGTCGCGCACAGCGTTGTAGGACGTGACGAATTGCTGCAATGCAGTCTGGATCGAACTTGTATCGACATCGATGCTGATCTTGACTGTCGATCCCGATGGCGTGCTTTGCAGCAGACCAAAGGAGACGCCGCTCAGTACGTCGGTGATGTTATTGGTGTCGCGCGTCAGCGTAATGCCGTCGACGCTGAAAATTGCGGGTTGCGATTCCTGCAGCACGTCGGTGAACGCGCCGGAACTATCTGTCACGCCCAGGGTCGTGAGCACATCGTCACCCGACATGACACTGGTGATGATATCCGCATTGTCCTTGGTTGCAGACAGGATCATCTCGTACTGATTGCTCGAGATCTGGATGATCGAGGCCTGGACGTTCGTCGTGGACGTCTGTGCGTTGATCGTATCGACGAGATCCTCCAGCGTCATCCCGCTGGTGGCCGAGATATCGGCACTTGTGCCGCCTTCCAGGCCGATCGAGAAAGTGCCGGCCAGACCGAGATCGGCACTCTTGTCTGCAACTGCGGTGCCGATCACCTTGTGGGCTGTGGCGATCTGGGTCACCGTGAGCGTGTGATCGCCGGTCGCCGCGCCGTTGCTGATGGCCATCGAGACGGCAGAACTGGCGCTGACGTCGCCAGTGGATGTAATGGTCGCCGATCGCGCTCCATAAGCACTCGACGACAGTGAATTGACGATCGACTTGGAGAGCGAGGTCGTGTCGGTCGTCAGCGTCGTAAGCAGCGTCTGCAACTGCTGATAGGCCGAGATCTTGGCCTCATTCGCGGTGATACTGGTCTGGATCGTGGTCGCGGCTGCCGTCTTGGTGGCAACCTGCGCCTCGATCAAGGCGTCCCAATCGACGCTGGTCGTCGTCTTCGTGCCGGAGGTGGTCGTCGCCAAGGCCGCGGTTGCTGCCGCGGAAGTCGAACTCGTCACCGTCGCCATGCCACCTTACTTTCCTGCACGAGAGTGCGAGCCGGCGTTGCCGCCGGCTCGCGATTGCTGCGGCTTAGCCGAGCAGCTTCAGCAGATATTGCGGCATCTGGTTCGCCGACGATTCTGCGGCGACCGCAGCCTGTACCTTGACCTGCGAAGACGACAGCTTGGCCTGCTCGGCTGCGATGTCGACGTCGGTGATCGCGGAATTAGCGGCCTGCAGGTTCTGGGACTGCGTCGAGATCGAGCTGGCGCTGAAATTGAAGCGCGATTCCTGCGCACCGATCGTCGCGCGGGCGGCGGAGACCGTATCGATGGCAGTGTCGAGCGCGTCGATGGCTGCAGTGGCGCCGGCCTGCGTGCTGACATCGAGCGTATCGACACCCAACGTGGCAGAGGTGAGATCGTCGAGTTTCACGGTGATCGTATCGGCCGACGTCGAGCCAACCAGAACGGAAGCGCCCGCGGCGAATGCGCTGGTACCATCCAGCAGGCTCTGCCCGCTATAGCGCGTGCCGGTCGCGATACTGTCAATCTGATCGCTCAATGCGGTAAATTCCGAATTGAGATAGGCGCGACTACTGTCGGTCACCGTCGCCGAGGAGGACTGCGATGCCAGCGACTTCATACGCGAGAGAATGTCGCTGATGTTCGAGGCGCCGCCATCCGCTGTCTGCAGGATCGAGGTCGCCTGTGAGGCGTTGGTTGCGGCCTGCTGCAGCGTGGTGACGTCGGATGAAATGCGCGTCGAAATCGCGAGACCGGCGGCGTCGTCGGATGCCTGGGTGATCTTCGAGCCGCTCGACAGCTTTGAGAGTGAGCTCGACATCTGCGACGAGTTGATATTCAGGTAACGGACTGCAGAATTGGCCGCGGTGTTGGTTGAAATAACGGGCATTAAATTGCTCCTTGAATGTGGCCGCGGATGCGGACCGATCGGGGACCTCTGGACGCAGGCCAGCCCCCGTCCATTCGCTAAACGGAATGGCCCTCACAATTCAGGCGCGGTTTATTTCGGGGCTGATAATTTATAGTTAGCAATCGCTTAACGAGTGCAGGATGTCTGGCTCATGGCGGCGCAGAATTTCGCGCAGCTGCTGCCGCCCGCGCTTGAGCAGCGACTCGACCGCGGACACAGTCGTGTTCATGACTTCGGCGATGTCGCCGTTGCTCATGTTTTCATGGTAGGATAGGATCACCGCGACACGTTGCTGCTCAGGCAGACGCTGCATCGCCGTCTCCAGCAATTTCGCCACTTCATCACGCTGCATCGTGCTGAACGCATCGGGCTTGACGTCGGCTGGCTCCGGCACGGCATCGACATTGTCGGTGCGCGGCCGACGATGCAGGTCGATGCAGCGATTGGTGACAACCCGGTAGAGCCACGTCGAGAATTTTGCGCGGCCCTGCTCCCATTGCCCGCGATGCGTCCAGACCTTCAGCATCGTGTCCTGCACCACATCCTCGGCATCGGCGCGACTGCCCAGAAGCCGAAGCGCAACGCCAAACGCACGATCGATATGACGCTCGACAAGACATCTGAATGCCATCTCGTCATTTGCGGCTAATCTGTCCAGCAGCTCTTCGTCACTATCGCCCGCTGGCTCGCACGCGTCGAGCATCAGAGAATCCTCCGCAGCTTCAAGCTGCACCGGCATTGTTTCGACAGCGTCTGCAATCTGGAGCGCGTACGTCATGCCCTTCTCCCATTTCTCCGCCGACAAACGGCCGTTCTGGTCGACCTCTCACTCTTGAACGGGTGACGCGCGACGATCAGGCGATGAATTTTTCTTATTTTACAAACACTTGATGGGAAAAAGCTGCCTGGAACTAGGCAGAAATTTCTACACTGGCTGTTGCGGCCACGTCGGGCCTGATGGGAACGACTCATCAAAGCATCTCGAGAAATCGCATCGACTGCGGCGAGTGATGCAAAGAATTCTTACGCACACAACGACAACACCTGCAGCGATACGACATCACTCAGCAATCGAAGACCGATGCCGGCAACTTTGCAGCGATGGATCCGGCAGTGGGCAACGTCACACCTTCACTGGGAAATTCTTGCCGAATCGCAATTTGAAAATAGCGGACTGCGTCGTCGGAAAAAGAAAAAACGCTTGCATGCGGCGCTCATCTGCGGCGCATCGCGATCTTTTTTGTTTCAGAACATTGACCGCGTGCATTCAATGCGCACGCGCAATGAAGATACACACAGTAGAAACAAATCGCACCGACCTGAAACATATAGAAGCATATTGCGCTACGCATCGCAGAGATATCCGCCTGACGACGTCGACTCGTTCGTATCAGTCAAAGCATTCAAACGAACGAGACAGGCGGCGATGAACGACAGCTTGGACGATATCCTCCGGCAGCATGCGCGCCCGCCGCGACTGGGCGCGCTTCAACTTGCACGCTTGCGTCAGGTAACGAGCCGGTGCCATGGCATTGTCGACTGGGATGGCGTTAGTGCCGTATCTCAGCCTGGCGCTGCGGTCATTGTGTTCGAAGCGACGCACGCTGTGCGCGTTCAGGCGCTGATCGAATCCCTGCACGAGAATGCAATCGTCATTTTGCTCGTTGGCGAGAGCCCAGCCTTCGACGGCCTGAAGTCGAAATTACACGCACACGGGTCACTCGGCGCCGAGGGCGCGGACGCGCCGCATCAGGTGTGGTGGGGCGGCGTCAAGCCGCTCACGGTGCCGACCGGATTATATCGAAAGCAGGATACGCTTTTCATCTCGTCATTCGAGAGTTCAGACATTCAGGGCGAGGATGCCGGCCTTACTGCAGATCTGAAGCGGTTGGGCCTCGATCACGTCGTAACGCAGATATCACCGAACTGCAGCAAGGCCTGGCAAGGCACGTCGAAAGTCGATTTCATCATCGAGCAGTGGAGCCAGGCATGCCGCCCGGTGTTCTGGATCGACGCTCAGGCGCGGCTCGCCAATCTTCCACTGCTCCCGCAGGCGCTGGGCTGTGACTTCGCAGTCAACCGTCGCCCGAATGGGGTAATGAATACTGGCGCGCTGTTCTTCCATCAGACCGAGCGCGCCGAAGCGCTGCTCGACATCTGGCGGCGCCTCACCTGCAGCCACCCCAATCTGCCGGAGTCCTTCCTGCTGGATCAGGCATGGGCGCTCACAAATGCGCAGCGGGAAATCGAAACCGCCTGGCTGCCGGACACCTACTGGCGAAAAGATGATGTGAAGCCGCGCATCGACAGCACGATCCTCGCTCATGCCTGTAACAATGATGATCATCCATTGGAAAAATTCGCTGAACAAATGCAGTTGGGGCGCAGGTTCGAACGCCATCAGGCTCCGGAAGCTCACCTCGTCATGAAAGGCGTCGCCGGCGGCCGCGGGCTAATCACAGTCGTGATCAGGGACATCCTTGCAGGCAGCACGACGGACGTCGCCGAGTCGGTGGAAGCAGCAGCAGCAGCGTTTGCCGCCGACGATGGCGGATTTTCGCAGATGGAGATTGTGCTCTGCGGCTGGGACGACGAAGTCAGGTCCGTTCTCCAGATCGAGGACTATGCGTGGACACTGATGACCGACGTATCGGAACGTCTGCGGCCGAACTGCTTCAGCACGCTCAAGCGCCGACGCGCCAGGCACGATTTACATGCGCTGGAATACACGTCAGAGGATGAGACAGAGGGCAAGATTGCTTCTGCCATTCAGTTGGTCGATCCGTCACTCGGCGCCAAGCTGAAGCGAAGTGGCACGGCCGACCACATCTTTATTCGGAAACCTGTCTAGGCGCGTCCTATCGTTAGAGGTCCCCAGCGTAAATTAAGCCGGCTCGACCTTGAACAGACAATGATCGTGAGCGCCTTCAGCCTCGCAGTAGACCTCCTGCGCCCGCAACCTGACCTCACGACCGGCACTTGCGGCAACATATTCGAGCGAGCCTTCGAGCCAAGACGCAAACATGTAACACACCTTGCGGCCACTGTTGCGGCGCTCGCCATCAACCATTGCCGAATTTCGCAAGCGCACTGTCGCCGTCCCTGCTTCCGGCGACACGTCGAGCACATCAAATTGGCCCCATCCGCGCTGCGTGATGCGGCGCATATAGTGACGGAACACATCGACGCCGGACATGCCGTGGAATTCGGCTTCCTTCTCGCACCAGTAATAGGCCGAGCGATGGCCGGCCGGCCGCAGAATGCGCTCCAGCTCCGCAGCTCCCACCGCCGCCTCGATGGCGAAGTGGTTGTTCATATAGAAATGCTGCGGCACCAAGATCATATTGGTCGCATCGACCGACCAGCGCCCGGTCTGGTCATCGACATTGATGTCAACCTGCGGCTTCCCCATCTCAGGCCCCCCAGACGGTCTTCAGGAGATTGACCCAATTCTTGCCAATGACGGCCTCGATGCGTGAGGCTTTCCAGCCGCGCTTTTCCATGGCGGCGGTAAGGTTCGGCCATTCGCCTATGGTCTTGATGCCTTCGGGATTGATGACGTCGCCGAAATTGGTGAGGCGGCGGCCATATCCCTTGTCATGGGTGATCCAGTCGAAGAATTCCTGGCCATAGCCCTGCGTGAAGTCGGTGCCGATACCGACGCTGTTTTCGCCGCAGATATCGATGACGTATTCTATTGCCTCGACATAATCGTCCACAGTCGATGCCGGACCGCGCTTCAGGAAAGGCGGGAACATGGTGACGCCCACAAAGCCGCCGTGATCGACGATGAAGCGCAGCTGCTCGTCGGACTTGTTGCGCGGATGCTCCTTCAAACCGGCTGGCAGGCAGTGCGAATAGGCAACCGGCTGCTTGGAGGCGAGGATGACGTCTTCGCTGGTCTTCGATCCGACATGCGACAGGTCGCAGAGGATGCCGAGACGGTTCATCTCGGCGACAACCTCGCGGCCGAAGTCGGACAGGCCACCGTCCTTGGACTCGTAGCAGCCGGTGCCGACCAGGTTCTGCGTGTTATAGGCCATCTGGATGATGCCGACGCCGAGCTCCTTGAACAGGCCGAGATAGCCGATCTGATCCTCGATACCGGTGACGTTCTGCCAACCCAGGATGATGCCGGTCTTGCCTTCCTCTTTGGCCTTCAGGATGTCAGCGGTGGTGTAAACTTGCTTGAGGATGTCGTCGTTGTCTGCGAACCAGCGCTTCCACTTGACCACATTGCGCATGGTGGCTTCGAAGCCTTCCCAGACGCAGCAGGTGCAGTTGGCGGCTGTCAATCCGCCCTTGCGCATGTCCTCGAAGACCGGGCGCCCGAAATCCGAGATGATCAATCCATCGACGACGATGGCGCTTTCATGGATGGTTGAGGACATGACGTTTCCTTTCAGATGATAGTCTGACTTTTCGTTATGATGCGGCAGCCATATCAGCTAGCGCGACGTTCTTTCTGATCAGTGCGCCCCACCGAAGTAGGCGCTTTGGACTTCCTCGTTCTTTGCCAGCATCTCGGAGTCGCCCTGGACGATGATCTTGCCTTGCGACAGCACATAGCCGTAGTGGGCGATGGCGAGGGTCTGGTTGACGTTCTGCTCGACCAGGAGGACCGTCACACCGGTTTCGTTCAACCGGCGCACGATGTTGAAGTTCTCCTGCACGAATAGCGGAGACAGGCCCAGCGATGGCTCGTCGATGATCAGAAGCTTGGGATCCGTCATCATTCCGCGGCCGATCGACACCATCGCCTGTTCGCCGCCGGACATGGTGCCGGCAAGCTGCTTGGCGCGCTCTTTCAGGCGCGGGAACACCTCATACACCTTGCCAAGGCGCGCTTTGACCGTCTTCTCCGCATTGACGAGATAGGCGCCAACCCGAAGATTCTCTTCGACCGTCATCTTCGCGAAGATCCGGCGCCCTTCGGGAATGCAGGCAATCCCGAGACCGACGATCTCGTGGGTCGCCATCTGATCGAGCGTCTTGCCTTCGAAAGCGATCGAGCCGGCGCGCGGCGGCGTCAGTCGCAGGATTGAGCGGATCAGCGTCGACTTGCCGGCACCATTGGAACCGAGGATACAGGTGATCTTGCCCGGCTGCACGTCGATGGAAATGCCGGACAGCACGTCGGCCCGATCATAGGCGGTGAAGATGTTCTCGACTGTGAGATGACCGCTCATGCTTGCCCCAGATAGGCTTCGCGGACCACAGGATCAGCCGCGACATCACGGAATTTGCCTTCGCAGATCTTCTTGCCGTAGTTCAGCACGACACAGCGATCGGTGACGCGTTCGATCAAGCCCATCTCGTGCTCAACAATGATGATCGTGAGCCCGCCAAGCGATTTGCGGATGCCGAGGATTTCATCCACCACCTGATCCGTCTCGTCATGGGTCATGCCGGCAGACGGTTCATCGAGCAGCACAAGCTTTGGCTTGCCTATCAATGCGCGGCAGATCTCAACCCTGCGCCGATCGATCATGCCGAGCGAGATCGCCGGATCGAACAGCTTGTCCGGCAGCGCGGGATTGAAGACATGCAGCAGCTCGCGGGCTTCATCCGCGATTTTCTGCGCTTCCGCGGCGAATGATTTCCGCTGCACGATATTGTGCCAAAGGCCATTGTTCAGCGTTCGCTGCGCACCCAGCGCAATATTGTCGAACACCGACAGCGACAGGCATAGGCGCGATCGTTGGAACGTGCGCGACAGGCCATAAGACGAGATGTTGTGAGCCTTCTCGCGGGTGATGTCGATGTCACCCAGCAAGATCTTGCCTGCACTTGCGGAATAGACGCCGCTGATCACATTGAGGAACGTGGTCTTACCGGAGCCGTTCGGCCCGATCAGTCCGAGCACTTCGCCATTGCGGACGTCGATGTTCAGCTCATTAAGTGCGAACAGGCCGCCGAAACGGACCGTCAAGCCGCGGCTCTCGAGCAGCACGTCGTTAGACAAGCTCGTCATGCGCTTGCCTCTGTATGCAGTTTCCGGACCCGGCGCGCCACGAGGCCGTCCGGACGCATGGTCAGAATCGCGATGACCAGGACGGCGTAGAAGATGAGCCGGTATTCCTGGATGAATTGAAGCTTCTCGGGCAGCAGGACGACGATCAACGCCGCTGGCAGAACGCCCCAACGATTGCCGATGCCGCCCAGGATCACGATGGACACCATCACCAGCGAGTCGCCGAATGTGAAATTCGCCGGCGCGATGAACCCCGTCATTTTCGCATAGACCGCCCCCATCAGGCCGGCCAGGAAGTTGCCTATCGTGAATGCCAGCACTTTCCAGTAAGCTATCTTTAGTCCGAAAACGGATGCTGCGGTCTCATCGAGGCGCACCACATCGAACCAGACACCGACCCATGAGCGGTCCAGCAGTCCGACAAAGATCATCGCCAGCGCCGTCAGAATACCGGTCAGGATCACATAGTTCACATAGGACGACAGCACGAGGCCGAAGATGTGGATGTCATTGGTGAAGTCCCAGCCGAACAGATTGATGCCGGGAAGCTTCAGGCCCTGCGGACCGCCAAAGAAGTCATTCGCATCGAGAAAGACGTTGAACATCACGCCGAACGCCATGGTCGTCAGTGCGCCGTAATGTCCGCGGGTGCGCAGCACCGGGAGGATGAGCAGCGAGCCGATGAAGACCGCGACCAAGCCGCCGCAGACCAAAACCAGCGCATCGGGTAGACCGCCCTGCTGTCCCAGCATCGCTGCGGTATATCCGCCGGTGCCGGCGAAAGCTGCGGCTGCAAAGTTGGTCAGGCCAGCATAGCCCATCTGCACAGTGAGGCCGAGGCAGATCGTCGCGTAGATCAGCACCGTTGCCAGCATCAGCAGGCCGAAATTGTCGTCGCGCAGCACGAAGATGACAGCGAGCGAGGCCACCGTTATCAGGCCACGCAGCAGCCAGGGATTTTCCGAAGCGGCGACTTCCGTCGCGGCGACGCCTCCGAACCGAGCGGCGCAGAAGCAGACCGCAGCCGTGATCGCCAATGCGACGCCCAGCAATTTCTGGTTTTCGATCAGGACCAGCGCCGTGAGCGCCACTGCAGCGAAGGCCACAGCAACAAACAGCGGCCACACCGGCACCCGTACAAGCGTCCGAGAGGTCGGCGTCATACCCGCTCGCTCCCGCGTTCGGCGAGAAGCCCGGTCGGTCGCCAGGTGATGAGGACGATGATCAGCACGAAAGCGAACACGTTCTTGTAGTCGCTCATCGACGGCATCGCGGCAACGACGAAAGTCTGCAGCCCTGCGAACAGATAGCCGCCGATGATCGCGCCCCAGATATTGCCGAGACCGCCCACGATCGCAGCCGTGAAGCCGATTACGGCCAACAGCAGGCCCATGCTGTAATTGATCTCGCTGTAATACAGCGCATAGATCATGCCGGCGAAGCCTGCGGTGATGGAGCCCAATGCAAAGGTCAGCGGGATGATGCGACCGAAATTGATCCCCATCACACGTGCCGTTTCGGTATCTTCGGCCACCGCCCGCATCGCGAGGCCGAATTTGGAGTGGTTGATAATCCAGTAAACGGCGCCGATCGAGGCGGCGCCGGCAATGATCAGAATAATCGCGTCGGTGCGAAAGAACGACGGACCGATATTGAAACCACCGGCCGGCAGCAGTTCCGGAAAGCGCTGCGGATTGGTGCCGTTCGGAAAGAACAGCCGGATGGCTTCACGGATGGCCGTACCGACCATCATCGTCATCAGCAGCATATTAAGCGGCGGCGCATTGCGCAGCGGCATGATGAGGAAATGCGAGATGCCGGCGCCGACCACCGCGGTCAGTGCCATTGCCACGCACAGCGCGACAATGAACTGCAGCGGCACCGACAGTCCCAGCGCATTCGCCGCCCAGACGGCGACGAGGCCTCCGAAGGCGCCGAGCGTGAGCACGTCCCCGTGCGAGAACTTGATCACGTTCATGACGCCGAAGAAGATGGTGAACCCCATGGCGACGAGGCCATAGATCGTTCCTTGCATCAAGCCGTTCAGCAGGTGTTGACCGATCATACCCATGGGATGTCCCGACGATCCGCGCTTACGGCAGGTTCTTGAGCTTGCGCTTGCCGGACACGTATTCGCTTTCTTCCCAGACCACCCACTTGCCGTCCTGGACGACATAACTCGTGGTCAGCGGCGTGATGTTCTGACCATGGTCGTCGAAGGTGACCGGACCGACGATGGATGGACGGTCCTTCACATCGCCAAGGTCGGTGGTGACCTTGGCGCGATCCGGCCCGACCTTCTCGATGGTCTCCATGACCAGACGGGTGGCGACATAGGCGAACGGTCCATAAGCTTCCGGCGGTTCGGAATAGCCGGCAGCCTTGTAGGCATCCGAGAACATCTTGCCGCCCGGCATCTTGGACAGCGGCGGGCTGTCGAAGAAGGTCAGCGTGCCTTCGGCGAGCTCCGGACCAGCGGCGTTGACGAAGGCATCGCCCATGATGCCGGAATTGCCCTCCAACTGCGCGTTGATGCCGAACTTGGCCATCTGCGTGCGGAGGCGTGCGCCGAGCGGTGTCAGGCCACCAAAATAGATGACCTCCGGATTGAGCTCCTTGATCTTGGTCAGCTCGGCCGACAGATCCTGCTGATCCGGCGGGACCGAGAAGCTGCCCAGGATTTCATTACCGTTCTCGAGCGTGAACTGGGTGAAGTACTTGTTCATCGACTTGCCGTAGTCGGTGGAGTCGGCGAAGGACACGAACTTCTTGTAACCGCGTGCCTTCATGAACTGCGCGCCGATGCGGTTCTGGCCGATCAGGATGCCGCTGACGCGGTGCACTTCGGGATATTTCTTGGCATAGGTAATTTCGGGCAGCACTGCCGCCCACACGACCATCGGCATCTTGAAGCGATTGAAGATATCGACGGTGGCAATCGCGGTGGCGGAACAGTAATGCGGGATCGCGGCAATGATCGAACGATCGGACGCGATCTTGGTGACGACCTGCACGCCCACGTTGGGCTTGCATTCGTCGTCAAGCACGACGAGCTCGTACTCATATTTGGTGTTGGGCTCGGCATTCATCAGCTTCACGGCCAGTTCGGCCGAGTTGCGTCCGCCAATACCGTGAGGCGAAATAGCGCCGGTCAGCGGACCCACGAAGGCGATCTTCACCTTGTCCTTGGCGAAGGCCGCGCTGAAGCTACCAAAGGCCAGTGGCAACACACTCGCAACGGCCAATGCGGCCAAACCACGCTTGCTAATCGTCCCCATCGCTGATCCTTCCAGGTTGATCCAGCCTGCAACGCTAGTGGTCCGGGAATACGGCAGATAGGATGCACGCGCGCTGTTGCTTGTAGAATTGCGTCATAACTACCGAATATCGACTGCCTGTACTTGGTTGGCGCGCCGACTGCTCGTCGGGGCTATTTTGCGCAGCAAACACAATGATTTCGCTGCGCTGCAAAATTCATCGCGAAGATTAAATCTTGGCCTGTCGATGCTTTTCAAACGAGCATTCGTCGTCGCATTGCCGGCGCTAGAACACCACCGTCTTGCGTCCATTCAAAAGGACACGACGCTCGAAATGAAGCCGCACCGCGCGCGCCAAAACTCGCGACTCGATGTCGCGCCCAACGGCGACAAGATCGTCCGAGGACGACGCGTGCGTCACCCGTTCGGTCTCCTGTTCGATGATCGGGCCCTCATCGAGATCCGGCGTCGCGTAATGCGCGGTAGCGCCGATGATCTTGACACCCCTGTCGTGGGCCTGGTGATAGGGCCGCGCGCCCTTGAAGCTCGGCAGGAAGGAATGGTGGATGTTGATGACATGACCATAGAGCTTGCTAGACAGATCGTCCGACAGTATCTGCATGTAACGTGCAAGAATGACCAGATCGGCGCCTTCTCTCAGATACAGCTCGTAGAGTTGCCGCTCCTGCTCCGGCTTGGTCTCGTTGCTGACGAGCCAGTGATAGTACGGGATCCCTGCCTTCACAGCGATCGCTTCGCAATCGCGGTGGTTTGACACGATCGCGACGACCTCGGCTTTCAGCCAGCCGACTTTGACCTGATACAGCAGCTGCTCGAGACAATGGTCCGACTTGGAGACCATGATGATCACCCGGGGACGAGACGCTGCATCGACCAGAACGGCGTTCATCTCGAATCGAGACAATACCGGATTGAGCACCGATTCCAGTGTCTTTCGACTGATCACATCCGGCGTCTCGAAAGCAATACGCATGAACAGGCGGTTGGTCGTCCTGTCCCAGAATTGCGCGCTTTCCAGGATGTTGCTATCGACATCGGAAATCGCCGTCGTGACGGTCGACACGATGCGCGGGCGATCCTGGCAATAGAAGGTCAAGATCCAGTTCTTCTTCACCATCTTGCTTGTCTCGGTGGTGGATCGATCGCGCGGCTGCGATCGCCATGGGCTGAAAACATGTTGGTGTGACTGCCGCGCAACGGGATCCGCAGACGCCCGCATCACGCGATCCGACGATGCCTGTCGGCGCAGTGTCGCGTCAGCCTTTTGCCGACACCTTCGAAGATCGCCGTGATCGGCGCCTGCGGCTTGTGGACGGTGACACGCACGGCGCTGGCGCGCGTGAACATTCAGCCCTTGGATGAATATCCCGTCCGCCAGCAGCCCCTCTCCGACACGCTCCATCAAGCGGCCTGATCAGGACCGATAGATCGGGAACGACGCAACCAGCTCGGCGACGCGGCCACGTACCTTTGCCTCGACCTCCGGCGCTCCCTGGTCCGGCGCGCTGGAATTCGCATCCAGGACGGCGGCAATGAGCTTGCCGACTTCTTCGAATTCACCGACGCCAAAACCGCGCGACGTCGCGGCCGGCGAGCCGAGCCGGATGCCCGACGTGATGGTCGGCTTCTCCGGATCGAACGGGATACCGTTCTTGTTGCAGGTGATGTTCGCCCGCCCAAGCGCCGCCTCGGCGAGCTTGCCGTTCAGGTTCTTTGGCCGGACATCGACCAGCATCAGGTGATTGTCGGTGCCACCGGTGACGATCGGATAGCCGGCCTTTGAGAGCGTGTCCGCCAACGCGCGCGCATTGGCGACGACGTCAGCCGCATATTGACCGAACGAGGGTTGCAGCGCTTCGCCGAACGACACGGCCTTGGCGGCGATGACATGCATCAGCGGCCCGCCCTGCAGTCCCGGAAAAATCGCCGAATTGATCTTCTTGGCGATGTCCTCGTCATTGGTCAGGATCAGTCCGCCGCGCGGTCCGCGTAGCGTCTTGTGGGTGGTCGAGGTCACCACATGCGCATGCGGGAACGGCGACGGATGAGCGCCGCCGGCGACGAGACCAGCGAAATGCGCCATATCGACGAACAGATGGGCTCCGACCGCATCCGCGATGCGGCGGAACGCGGCAAAATCCCAGAACCGCGAATAGGCCGAGCCGCCGGCGACGATCACCTTCGGCTTGTGCTCCACTGCCAGTTTCTCGAGCTGCTCCATATCGATGATGCAGTCGTCGCGGCGAACGCCATAGCTGACGACGTTGAACCACTTGCCCGACATGTTCGGTTTGGCGCCATGGGTGAGATGACCGCCCGCCGCAAGATCGAGGCCCATGAAGGTGTCGCCGGGCTTCATCAGCGCCATGAACACCGCTTGGTTGGCCTGGCTCCCGGAATTCGGCTGCACATTGGCATAGCCGCAGCCGAACAGCGTCTTGGCGCGCTCGATCGCCACCTCCTCGACTTCGTCGGCGAAGCGACAGCCGCCATAGTAGCGCCGGCCGGGATAGCCTTCGGCATATTTGTTGGTCAGCACCGAGCCCTGCGCCTGCAGCACTGCACGCGATACGATGTTCTCGGATGCGATCAGTTCGATCTCGTCACGCTGCCTGCCGAGTTCTCCGGCCAGCGACGACGAGATGGTCGGATCTGCTTGGGCGAGATCGGCTGTGAAGAATGCCTCGCGTTCGGCTTGGGTCATGGTCTTCCCTCAACATTCTGCCAGATTGACAGCGAGACCTCCCAGTGAAGTCTCCTTGTATTTCGATTGCATGTCGCGCCCGGTCTCGCGCATCGTCGCGATCACCTTGTCGAGCGGCACCACATGGGTGCCGTCGCCCTGCAACGCGAGCGAGGCCGCATTGATCGCCTTCACGGCACCAAAGGCGTTGCGCTCAATGCATGGCACCTGCACCAACCCGCCGATCGGATCGCAGGTCATGCCGAGGTGATGCTCCATGCCGATCTCGGCCGCGTTCTCGATCTGCTCATTGGTGCCGCCGAGCACCGCCGCCAGCCCCGCCGCTGCCATCGAGCAGGCCGAGCCGACCTCGCCCTGGCAGCCGACTTCCGCGCCGGAAATCGACGCATTCATTTTAAACAGCGCGCCGATAGCCGCGGCAGTCAGTAGGAACACGCGCATGTTTTCCGGTGACGCCTCGCGGCAATGGTCGCGGAAATAGCGAAGCGTGGCCGGGATGATGCCCGCCGCGCCGTTGGTCGGTGCCGTCACCACCTTACTGCCGGCCGCATTCTCCTCGTTGACCGCGATCGCATACAGGCTGACCCAATCCATCACCTCATGCTGGGTGCGGCTGTTCGAACTTGCAGCGGCGACAAGGCGCCGATGCAGTGAGGGCGCGCGGCGCTTGACGTTCAGTCCGCCCGGCAGCTGCCCCTCTTTGGTCATGCCGCGATCGATGCAGTCCATCATCACCTGGATGATGCGATCGAGCCGTTGCTCGATCTCGTCCGCCGGGAGCGACGACATCTCGTTGGCCATGACAATCTGCGCAATCGACAGACCGGTTTTCGCACCGATCTCAAGCAGCTGCCTGCCCGACCTGAAAAGATGCGGGACGGGAACGTCCTCGACAATGCCGACGACGCCGACCTGCGCTTCCGGAACGACAAAGCCGCCGCCGACGGAGCACCAGCGTTCATCGTGAAGGACATGACCGGCCGCATCGAAGGCGGAGAGCGCCAGCGTATTCGGATGGTTTGGCGGCTCGGTCACACCGTCGAAGATGATGTCATTGGCGAAGTCGAACGGAATGTTGCGCCGCTCGGCAACCCGCAGCGTGCCCGCCGCGCGGGCGCCATCGACCAGCGTCTCCGCTTCTTCTGGATCGATCGTTTCCGGAAACTTGCCGGCAAGCCCGAGAACGACCGCCTTGTCGGTGCCATGACCGCGGCCGGTCCAGGCCAGCGAGCCGAACAGCTCGACCTTCACGCGCGCGAGATCCTTCAGCAGACCACGCTCCGCAAGCTGGCTGGCAAACAGCGCCGCGGCCTTCATCGGTCCCATCGTATGCGACGACGACGGCCCGATGCCTATCTTGAAGAGATCGAACGTTCCAATCATCGCGCGGTCTCCAGGGCGCAGCCGGGCTGCTAGGACAGGCTTCGCGCTTCGTCGAGGAATTGCCAGACATAGGGCGCAAACGAACGCCATACATCCACGTGGAACACGTGCTCTTCAGAACGTGACAGCAGAAGTGATGTCTTGCCCAGCACCGTGCGCGTGCACATCCCGACCGGGAACGCCTTGAGGGACAGATCCAGCGGACAGCCATGGTTCAGCACCAGCGCCGCCGTCGGACCTGCAACCGCGATGCCATCCGAACGATGACTGACATCGACCAGCGAGCAGGCCTGCGCCTGCAGCGCTACCGACATCCCGCCGAAGACTTCGATCGGATCCTCGTTCACCGCCTGGAACAGCCATTCGTCCGGCCCCAACCAATAGACCGACCGGCCGCCGACCGCCGCGAAGCGGCAAGCCTCAAGGCTCGGTTTGACGCCAAAATGCGCCCCGGCAGCCTCGATCGCCTCGGTCTTGCCGCGAAACACCAGCTTCGCCGCATCGGGAAGAATCGAGAGCGTCGTGGCGAACGCAGCAGTGGTGCCGGATGACTGCATTGGGGACAACGCGTTCGAACGCATGATCGCAGGACTAAGCATTCAAACGTTCCCCCTTCGGATCGAACAATATCGAGTCGACGACTTTCGCTTTGATCACGCCGTCCGGCATCGGGATCGAGAGCTCCTCACCCATCCGCGAGCGACCGCCGCGAACGAGTGCCAGCGCGATCGAGCGGTTCAGCGTCGCGCTCCAGTAGGCGGAGGTGACATGTCCGATCATCGGCACCGGGATCGGATGGGTCGGATCAAGCACGATCTGGGCGCCCTCTTCGAGAACCACCTTGGGATCCGTCGTCAGCAACCCGACCAGTTGCTTGCGGTCTTCCCTGACCAGCGCCGGCCGCGACAGCGAGCGCTTGCCGACGAAATCCCGCTTCGCCTTGCCGACAGCCCAGCCGAGGCCGGCGTCATCGGGCGTCACCGTGCCGTCGGTTTCCTGACCGACAATAATGTAGCCCTTCTCCGCGCGCAGCACGTGCATGGTCTCGGTACCGTAGGGCGTGATCCCGTAAGGCTTGCCCGCCGCGAAAATCGCTTCCCAGACCGCCCGGCCATAGCCGGCGGGGACGTTGACCTCGAAGCCCAGTTCGCCAGTGAACGACACCCGGAATAGCCGCGTCGGCACGCCGCAGATACGTCCTTCCCGGACGCTCATATGCGGCATGGCATCGGCCGACAAATCGATGCCCTCGACCAGCGGCTCCAGCACCTTGCGCGCATTCGGTCCCTGCAAGGCAATGACCGACCACTGCTCGGTAGTCGAGGTGAGCCACACTTCGAGGTCCGGCCATTCGGTCTGGAGGTAGTCCTCCATCATGGACAGCACGCGGGCCGCACCGCCGGTCGTCGTGGTAACGTGGAAACGATCCGTCGCCATGCGGCCGACGACGCCGTCATCCATGATGAAGCCGTCTTCGCGCAGCATCACGCCATAGCGCAGCCGACCGGGCTCGAGCTTGGTCCAGGCATTGGTGTACATGCGATTCATGAATTCGGCAGCGTCCTTGCCGACGATCTCAATCTTGCCAAGCGTTGAGGCATCGAAGATGCCGACCGACTCGCGCGTCGCCTTGCATTCGCGCGCGACGGCGGCATTCATGTCCTCGCCCACCTGCGGGAAATACCAGGCGCGCTTCCAGACGCCGACATCCTCGAACCGTGCGCCCTGGGCTTCGGCCCATGGATGGATGCTGGTCTTGCGCACGGGATCGAACAGATCACCACGCGATTGGCCGGCAAAGGATCCGAAGGTCGTCGGCGTATAAGGCGGCCGGAACGTGGTCAGGCCGACCTTCGGCACCGCGACATCGATCTGCTTCGACACGACACCGAGGGCGTTCATGTTGGACAGCTTGCCCTGGTCGGTGGCCATGCCGGTGGTCGTATAGCGCTTGACGTGTTCGATCGACCGAAACCCTTCGCGGGTCGCGAGCCGGACATCCTTGGCCGTCACGTCGTTCTGGAAATCGACCCAGGCGCGTTTCTCCGCCTGATGATCGGCCATCACGGAGCCGATGAACGCATCGGCACCCACCGACTGCGTGGAGACCGTATAGCTGCGCTCGCCGCGCGGGGAGAAGCCGGCCTTGGCCGCAGCGTCCCGACCACCCTTGGCACCGCTTTCGATGGCGCTTTCGAGCGCGAACAGTCCCTTGCACGCCCCGACCGACCGCTCACGCTCGACAGACTCGCCAGGCACATAGGCCCGCAGCTCTTCGCTGTAGCTGAGCTTGCCGCGGCTCTGCGAGAACAGATGCACCGACGGCGTGAACCCGCCGGACATCAGGATAAGATCGCAAGCCACCGTCTCGGCATCGCCGCCTTGCGCGTTGGAGATCTGCGCCGACTTTACCCGCAGCCAGCCCGACGTGCCGCGAACGATGCTGTCGGAGCGAACCTTGATGCCTTCGGCGCGTGCCTTGTCGACCCAATAGCCCGACACGCTCTTGCGCAGATCCACGATCACCTGGATCCTGGCACCGGCTGCCTTGAGGTCCAGCGCCGCGCGATAGGCGCTGTCGCAGGCGGTGAATACGACCACCTGCTTGCCCGGCACCACGCCGTACCGATTCACATAGGTCCGGGCAGCACCGGCCAGCATGATGCCCGGCCGGTCATTGTCGGTGAAGACGAGCGGCCGCTCGATCGCGCCGGCGGCCAGCACGACTTCCTTAGCCCTGACCTGCCAGAGCCGCTCACGCGGCTGGTTCGTCGCGGGATTGCTGAGGTGGTCGGTGACGCGCTCGTTGAGACCGACAAAATTGTGCGGGTACCAGCCGAACGCCGTCGTACGCGACATCAGCTTCACGTTGGGGCGCTTGCGCAATTCATCGAGCGCCGCACGCGCCCAGTCGGCGGCCTGCATGCCGTCGATCGATGCCGAACGATCAGACAGCAGCGAGCCGCCCATCTCTGCCTGCTCGTCGCACAGGATCACGGTGGCATCGCTGTTGCTGGCTTCGAGCGCTGCGGCAAGACCCGCAGGTCCGGCGCCGACGATCAGCACGTCGCAATGCGCAAACACCTGCGTATAGCGATCGGCATCCGGCTCGGCTGGCGCTTTGCCGAGACCCGCCATCCGCCGGATTACCGGCTCATAGAGCTTCTTCCAGGCCGTGCGCGGCCACATGAAGGTCTTGTAGTAGAAACCCGCCGGCAGGAAGGCCGAGAAATATTCGTTGAGGAAGCCGGCATCGGTCTCGAGCGACGGCCAGCGATTCTGGCTTTCGGCCACCAGCCCGTCATAGATCTCGACCTGGGTCGCGAGCAGGTTCGGTGTATAGCGCGACTGGGTCGCGCCGACACCGACCAGCGCATTCGGCTCTTCCGAGCCCGCCGAGACGAAGCCGCGCGGCCGATGATACTTGAACGAACGCCCGACCAAATGCACGCCATTGGCGATCAACGCGGAGGCGAGCGTGTCGCCGGTCAAACCCTGATACGACTTTCCGTCGAACGTGAAATGAACTGCGTTGCGGCTTTCAGCGACGTCACCGCGCCGCACGCGATACGTACCCGTCATGGCTTGGCACCCTGATGTTCGGCTTCGGGGCGCTCGCCCATGCGATAGGTGCGCTTGATGACGTCCGTGGTCGTGTCGCGGCTGGCATTGAAGAAACGGCCGCAGCCATTGGCGTGCCGCCAACGCTCGTGATGCAGCCCCTTGGTATTGTCGCGCATATAGAGATAGGCGGCCCACTCGTCGTCAGTGAGGCTCATCGGGTCGGCCGGGCGGGCGATATGCGCCTGCCCGCCATTGGCGAATTCGGCCTCCGGGCGCGGCCCGCAATAGGGGCAATTGATCAAGAGCATCTCGTTTTCCCCGCTATCAATGCGCCACGGCGGCCGCAGCCGCTTCGTCGATCACGGCACCATCGCGGAATCGCTCGATGGTGAACGGCGCATTGATCTTGTTCGGCTCATCCTTGGCGATCGTACTGGCGAACACCTCGCCCGATCCCGGCGTCGCCTTGAAGCCGCCGGTACCCCAGCCGCAATTGACGTACAGCCCGGATACCGGCGTCTTCGCCACGATCGGCGAACGATCCGGCGTGACGTCGACGATGCCGCCCCAGTTGCGCAGCATGCGCAGGCGCCGGAACGCCGGCACCAGTTCGCAGATCGCATCCAGCGTATGATTGACGATGTGCAGGCCGCCACGCTGCGTATAGGACGTGTAGACGTCCGTTCCCGCCCCAATCACCATCTCGCCTTTGTCCGACTGCGAGATATAGGCGTGGATCGTGTTCGACATCACCACGCAGGGGAAGATCGGCTTGACCGGCTCGCTGACCAGCGCCTGCAGCGGGAAGCTTTCCAGCGGCAGACGCACGCCGGCCATGTTCATCACCGTGCTGGTATTGCCGGCCGCGACGACGCCGATGCGCTTCGCATTGATGCTGCCGCGCGTTGTATCGACGCCCACCACCTCGCCGGTCGGCGCGCGGCGGATGCCAGTGACTTCGCAATTCTCGATGATATCCACGCCGAGCGCGTCGGCAGCGCGGGCATAGCCCCAGGCCACAGCGTCGTGCCGCGCCGTGCCACCGCGGCGCTGCAGCGCGCCGCCGAGGATCGGATAGCGCATGGACCCACCGACGTTCAGCGGCGGACAGAATTCTTTGCATTCCTCCGGCGACAGCCATTCATTGTCGATGCCGTTGAGACGGTTGGCATGAACGTGTCGCTTGAAGCTCTGCACATCGTGAATGTTGTGCGCCAGCATCAAGACGCCGCGTGGTGAATACATCACATTGTAGTTCAGTTCCTGCGATAGCCCTTCCCACAGTTTGAGGGCGTGCTCGTAGATCCCGGCGCTTTCGTCGAACAGATAGTTCGAGCGAATGATCGTGGTGTTCCGGCCGGTATTGCCGCCGCCGATCCAGCCCTTTTCGAGAACGGCAACGTTTTTGACGCCGTAGCGGCTGGCCAGGTAGTAGGCCGTTGCAAGTCCGTGGCCACCACCACCGACGATGATGACGTCATAGCCCGGTTTCGGTTCAGGCGAACGCCACTGTCGCTGCCAACCGGCATGACCGGTCAGCCCTGCCCGTAGTAATGAAAGCGCTGAAAATTTCTGCATGGCTGTCCACGTTGTGATTGGATGGAGCCTACAACTCGCTGCCGCTTCGCTGCCAGCATCAGCCCGCCAATCATGTTGGATCAGAGCGACATCGGAACGCCGCAGGTTTGCAAAGCCCCGACACGAAACACGTAGATTTGCGACAAGCCGCCCGGCTTCGCTCGCCAGGGTCTCGAATTCGCGACGTATCCATGCGACACGGATCGCTGCCATGTAGACAGGACGGCATGCCCCGGGCGCACGCAGTCCCGCCCTCGACGATCAAGGACACGCAGGATGAGCATCGAACGCAGCGACGAGATTCTTCAGTATCTCAAAGACAAGTCGATCGTGGTGGAGACGTTCGAACACCCGCCCGTGCATACGGTGGAAGAGTCGCGTGCGCTACGCGGCGACATTCCCGGCATTCACACCAAGAACCTGTTCCTCCGCGACGGCAAGAAGCGGTTCTTCCTGTTCGTCACCGACGAAGCCGCGACCGTTCACCTGAAGTCGCTGGCAAAGACGATCGGCGCCAAGGGCGGGCTGTCATTTGGAAGCGCGGAAGCCCTGAAGGAATTGCTTGGGATCGAACCGGGATCGGTCTCGATCCTGGCGCTCTACAACGATGCCAATCAGGCGGTCACTCCCGTCATCGATGCGCGCTTACGATCGGCGGAGCGCATCAATTGCCACCCCGTCATCAACAGCCGCACGACATCGCTGTCGGTCGGTGCACTCGACGCATTTCTTGCTGCGATCGGCCGCGAAGCGCAGTTCGCGACGCCAGAAGAGCCGCCGTCCGCCGGCTGACCCTCCTGCGCCGCACCGGCCGACCTGATCTGGCCGCAACAATCTGGGGCTTCTCGGTTCCCAGCCGACGCCCCGAACGTCGCGCACCAGGCGAGACGCTTCGCCGCCCTTGCGCGCGCGGCAATGTATTTTTAGGATCAGTCCGTCGCAAATGCCTGCCCCGGCGCGCTGGAGGTATGTAATGATGCGACATGGGTCCGTTTTGGAGCATCGTCTCGCGGCGATCACCCGGATTGCCATTCGACCATATGGTGAATGCGAAGGCAGGGGTGATGCAACCAAAGGTCCGTCC
The DNA here is from genome assembly GCF_052076045.1 of Tardiphaga sp. 20_F10_N6_6. Classification (NCBI taxonomy): domain Bacteria; kingdom Pseudomonadati; phylum Pseudomonadota; class Alphaproteobacteria; order Hyphomicrobiales; family Nitrobacteraceae; genus Tardiphaga; species Tardiphaga sp. 20_F10_N6_6. The sequence continues at coordinate 4,433,661 of NZ_CP197239.1, read as the reverse complement.
GCTGCGCGTTGGCTTCATTCTGACCAAGAATTTCACGCTGACTGCGTTGGCCAGCTTCGTGGACGTGCTGCGTCTCGCCGCCGACGAAGGCGACAACAGTCGGCCGATCCGCTGCCAGTGGCACATCATGGCCGACACCGACGAGCCGATCCGTTCGAGTTGCGGTCTGCTGATGTATCCGAATTCCCGGTTCCTCGATCCGCGCGAGCTCGATTATGTCGTCGTCGTGGGTGGCCTGCTGCATCAGGGCCCGCAGATCGATGACAAGATCAAGCGCTATCTGCTGGAGGCTGCGAACACCAAGGTCGATCTGATCGGCGTCTGCACCGGCAGTTTCGTGCTGTGGCGTCTAGGCCTTCTCAACCAGAAAAAGTGCTGCATCAGTTGGTACCACTATCGCGATTTCCTGGAGGAATTCGGCGAGACACTCCCGGTGGCCGACCAGCTCTTCGTCATCGACGGCAACCGCATCACCTGTTCGGGCGGCATGGGCGTTGCCTACCTCGCCGCCCATATCGTGGAACAACGCATGGGCCTGTCGAGCGCGCAGAAGGCGCTCCACATCATGTTGATCGATCGCATGAAACCCGGATCTTCGGCTCAATCGGCGCCGCCGACCGAATTTGCCGAGACCGACGGACGGATTTCGCGCGCGCTGCTAATGATGGAGCAGAACCTATCAGCGCCGCTGTCTGTCGCGCGACTGGCCGGCAAGGTCAGTCTGAGCACGCGGCAACTGGAGCGCCTTTTCAAAGAGGAAACTGGACAGTCGCCGCAGGCGACATATCTGCGGCTGCGCCTGAAACATGCACGGTGGATGTTGAAGACCGACCTATCGCTGGCCGCAATCGCCGCCGAAACCGGCTTCGTCGACGGTTCGCATCTCAGCAAGGCGTTCAAGGCCGCCTTCAATACCAACCCGTCCGAGGAACGCCGCAGAATAATCGGTCAATCCCACGGGCAAGATGCCGGCGAAGGTCGGCGTATATTCAGTCTGGCTTAGGCGGCACTTGTTATGGTCATGCACTCCGACGACCTGATCATTCGCCCGGCTGAGCCGGCAGACCGGGCAGACATCTGGTCGGTCATCGAGCCGACCATTCGTGCAGGCACGACCTACGCCCTGGACCCCCTGATGACGAAGGACGATGCTTTGTCCTACTGGCACGGTCCGGATAAACGAACCTTCGTTGCCGTGCGCCAAGGTCAGATCGTGGGATCTTATTATGTGCGCGCCAACCAGGACGGTGGTGGCAGCCACGTGGCCAATTGCGGCTACATGACGCTGGCGAGCGCGCAAGGCGGCGGTGTGGCGCGCAATATGTGCCTACACTCGCTCGACTATGCCAGAAGCTCCGGATTTCGCGCGATGCAATTCAACTGTGTCGTCAGCAACAATATACGTGCGGTGAAACTCTGGACCACGCTCGGCTTCGCGATTGTCGGGCGGCTGCCTGAGGCTTTTCGGCTTCCGACTGGCGACTATGTTGATGCCCTTGTGATGTTTCGTAAGCTTGACGCTCAATAACGGCATTGCGAGGCGCACAAGACATAGATAGAGCCATGCGTACTACCCGTGTGCACCAAACGGGAAGCAAAAGCCTCTTACTTCCAATGACCCATTGATTTCATTGCGATTTTTATCTGGTTGGCGGAGAGGGGGGGATTCGAACCCCCGATGGGCTTGCACCCATGCCGCATTTCGAGTGCGGTACAATCAACCACTCTGCCACCTCTCCAAGGCGCCAAGACCCACGGTCGCCCGTGGGTGGTTGCGCGGAGTTCTAGGCGAGGATGGCGGGCCAGACAAGACGGGCAGAGCGGAAAATCCGCACCCAATTGCCCGCAGAGCCGCAAAAGCTGGCTCTAGCTAGCGCGTAGACTAGGAAGCCAGCCTTTTCGTTGCAGATTCGCAGCGGCAACGCACGCTATGGTTGGACGCGCGGCATGACGAGCCATGGCGGCGCCAGGATGATTCGCCGACGGATGCATGCACTCGGCCATTGGCCGAGGCGGCAACGGGACGCTCAACGGTCCTGCTCAATCCTTGTCTTTCTTCGCTTTCTTGTCGTCCTTCTCTTTCTTGCGGTTGGTGAAGCGAGCATTGCCCAGCCCCGTTCCGATCGTCAGCACGCCCCATCGTTCGAAGTCCTGCATAAAAGGGACTTCACTGAGGCCTTGGACAACGCCGTCGTTGTGCATGAGCACCGCAGTATCGTGATCCCCGATTGTGGGAATGCCTTCGGCGAGCAAGGCCGGCAGGTTGAACTTGCTGCTTTCCCAATTACCCGGAAGATTCTGCGCTCCCTTCGCGATGGTGCCGTCTTCGTTGATCACCCCCGGGCACGAGATGCCGATGAACGGCGCCAGCTTGAGGCCTTCGTTGTCGGCGGCGGAGATCAGATCCTTCAGCATCTTCACCAGCCGTTTGACGGCGCCTTCACGCGTCGGCTCGTCATCGGCATGTCTCCAGAGATCGGATTTCCACACCGAGGCCTTGGAGAGATCCTTCGATTTCTTCCATGCGGTTTCGACCACACCGCAACGGATGTTGGAGCCGCCGATGTCGACCGCAAGAATGCTGTCGTAACCTTCGAAAATCCATGACGGCGCCAGATGCAGGCAACCGATCAGGCCGGCTTCATCTGGATGAAACCGGATCGGCACCAACGCAACCTTGAGATCCTCGGCCTTGAGGATGATGTCCGTGCGCGCAATAACAAGTTCCCCGACACGACTCTGGCGGAAACCGCCGCCGACCACGATGCATTCCGTATCTGCCCAGGCCTTCGTCTTGAAGAAGCGCTGCGTGACGTAAGCCAGCTCCCGCGCGAATTCTTCGATCGCACCATGGACGAGTGCAGCCGCGGCCACATCGTCGCCAAGCAGGATTTCGTCGAGGCTGGATTTACTGATCTCGTTGGCAGCCTTTTTGCCGAGCGGATCGTCGCCGTTTTTCTTCAATGGCTTTCTGAGATCATCCAGTATGCGCTGAAAAGCGCCCTTGCTGGCGCGGTCACCGAGAAAGCCGTTGTCGTCCTTCAGCTCGATGTTGAACGTGTCCACATCAACGGACGGCAGCCGCTTGGCACCGTGATTGCCGATGCCTACGGTCGTCATTGTGTCTTCAGCCATATTGCCCCTGCCAGACTAGAACCGCATGACAATGCCCCGGGAGCCGGTTTGTTTCATCGCCCCGCCGGGATGATCGTACCGCTCCCCTTTTGCGTCGGTCCCGCGAGCCGGTTTCAATGAAACCGGTAGAACATCCTTAACTAACCAACAGGGCAGCAACCCAAGCCACTACCTTTCTGCGATCGACCTAACAGTAAATTTATCAGCTCAGGTAATTATCTCCGCATTCATACGGGTGCGTATTCATGCTGAAGTCATTCCTCGGGCTATCGTTCCTCAGGCTAATTGATCGTTTTCGCTGCGACCGACGCGGCAATGTCGCGATCATATTCGCGATCACATGCATCCCCCTTATTTCCATGGTGGGCGCCGCGGTCGATTATACGCGTGCACTACAGATCAGATCCCAACTGCAAGCCGCCCTTGATACTGCGAGCGTCGGCTCCATCGTGCAGAAGTCTGCTGCATTCATTACCGCAGGTTCGATGGCAGCGGACGGCCCCGTCCCCGGGGGCGACGTCGACGCAATCAATATTTTCAAGGGCAACACATCAGGCAGGACCGGCTTCACGCTGACCAGCACGACAGCGACCGTCAATCGCGCCAACGGCGTCGTGACGGCCACTATGCAATTCTCGGCGGATGTGTCGACCAGTCTCACATCCGTCATGGGCTTTTCCAAAATGACCGTTACCGGCAGTTCTGTCGCGACGGCGACGATGCCGAATTACATCGATTTCTATCTGCTGCTCGACAATTCGCCATCCATGGGCGTCGGCGCAACACCGGCCGACGTGGCTCTGATGGTCAAGAATACGTCGGACAGCTGCGCCTTTGCCTGCCACGACCTCAACAACAGCAACAACTACTACAAACTCGCCAAGACACTTGGCGTGATCACGCGCATCGACGTGCTGCGTACGGCCACCCAGAAGTTGATGGATACCGCGGCCAGTACGCAGACCTATTCCAACCAGTTCCGCATGGCGATCTACGACTTCGGCGCGGCCGCCTCGACGTCCGGTTTGAGAGCCCTGTTCACATTGTCGTCCGGCCTCTCAAGTGCGAAGACGGCGGCCGGAAACATCGACTTGATGACGGTGAACGGCCAGAACGACAACAACGATCAGGACACCGGCTACAGCGCTATATTCCCGGCGATCAACACCGCCATCAGCGCCCCCGGAGCCGGTACAGCCGGTGCACCGCTCAAATATCTCTTCTTCGTATCCGATGGCGTGGCTGACGAATACAATCCCGGCAACTGCCTGAAACCGACGACTGGTGGACGATGCCAGTCGCCGATCAATCCAGCGCTTTGCACCACGTTGAAGAATCGCGGCATCAAGATTGCCGTGCTTTACACGACCTACCTCGCACTTCCGACCAATGCCTGGTACAATAGCTGGATCGCACCATTCAACGCTGGTCCTTACGGACCTTCACCCAACAGCCAGATCGCCAGCAATATGCAGAGCTGCGCTTCGCCAGGCTTCTATTTTGAGGTCAGCCCGACCCAGGGCATCTCGGACGCGATGACAGCGTTGTTTCAGCGTGCCGTTGCCGATGCCCGCGTGAGCCGCTAGCCGGCGCAACGACCGAGCAAGTCGGCTAGCTCCGCGAGATCGACTGCGTGATTCATCTTCAAGATCACGCACGACACTGCACTGTGGCGAATGCTCATTCGCTCGCGCTTTCCTTCAGGCTTTCCAGCAGCAATTGCGCCGGCCGACTCAGGCCCTTGTCGCGCACGGCGACGACGAATTGCCGCTTCGCCCAGTCATTGCTGAGCGGGATGACCTTCAGCCCCAGCGTCTGCTGGATCGTGGACGCTTCTTCCTGCGGAATGATCGCGACGGCCAGTTGCGCCGCGACAATGCGATAGGCGGCATCCACGGTGGAAACCTGAATGCGGTAGCGCATCTGCTTGCCGGCCGCAGCCGCGACGCTTCGCTGCATGGTTTGCATGATGCTCCGCGCGACGATATCGACATGCTCGAAGTCGATCGTATCCTCGAACGACACTGACGTGCGTTTCGCAAGCGGATGATCGGGGTGCACCACCACCGCGAGATGATCGCGGTGATAGGGAAACGTCTTGAGGCCGCGCAGGTCAACCGCATCCCAGCAGACGCCGATATCGGCGCGCCCTTCCTCGACTCCGCGGACGACCTCCCAGATCTCGCGCTCTTCCAGACTGACGCGCACGTCGCGATAGCGCTTGGCGAACAGGCTGATATCTTCCGGCAGCACCTGGGCCACCGCCGATTTCGAGGCGAACACCCGCACATGGCCCTGCACACCATCGGCGAAAGCGCCGAGTTCGGCCTGCATCCGGTCGAGCAGTTGCAGCGACTCGCGTGCGTAACGCCACAGCGCTTCACCGGCCGCCGTCACCGTGACACCGCGTCGGCCGCGCTCAAGCAACTGGACGCCAGCTTCTTGCTCCATCTGACTGATACGCTTGCTCACCGCTGAGGGCACGATGGCCTCGCGCTTTGCGGCATTGGCGATATTGCGCTCCTCGCAGACAGCGATGAACAGGCGGAGTGAAATTGGATCGAAGCTTTGCATGGGACGTCCGGGATGGCACCAGCCATCTTATCTCGGAACTGCTCTGATGAAAAATGACCATTTCAGAGATGGCTAAGAGAGGCGTATGCCTCTCCGCAAGCCCGTCTCACCCCAGCCGCAGGAGCGCCTCATGCGCATCATCGACATCCGGGAGCGCACCGCTCCGATCGCCTCCCCCATCGCTAACGCCTTCATCGACTTCAGTAAAATGACCCTGAGCCTGGTCGCCGTGGTCACCGACGTGATCCGCGACGGCAAACCCGTGATCGGCTACGGCTTCAACTCCAACGGCCGCTACGGTCAGGGCGGCCTGATCCGCGAGCGCTTCGCGCCGCGCATTTTAGAAGCCAAGCCCGACAGCCTGATCGACGCCTCGGGCAACAATATCGACCCGCACAAGGTGTGGGCCACCATGTTTACCAACGAGAAGCCGGGCGGCCACGGCGAGCGCTCAGTCGCGATCGGCACCATCGACATGGCGGCGTGGGATGCGGTCGCCAAGATCGCGGGCAAGCCACTGTTCCGTTTGCTCGCCGAACGCTATGGCACCACCGCTGACCCGAAGGTCTTCGTCTATGCCGCGGGCGGTTACTATTATCCCGGCAAGGGTCTCGAAGGCCTCGCCTCGGAAATGAAGGGCTATCTCGATCGCGGCTACAATGTCGTGAAGATGAAGATCGGCGGCGCGCCGCTGGCCGATGACTGCAAGCGCATCGAGCATGTGCTGAAACTGCTTCCAGCAGGGGCTAAACTCGCTGTCGACGCCAATGGCCGCTTCGATCTCGACACGGCCGTCGCCTACGCCAAGGCACTGCGCGAATACGACCTGTTCTGGTACGAGGAAGCCGGCGATCCGCTCGATTACGAGCTGCAGGCAAAGCTCGCCGAGCATTATCCCGGCCCGATGGCCACCGGCGAAAACCTGTTCTCGATGCAGGATGCGCGCAACCTGATCCGCTATGGCGGCATGCGCTCGGACCGCGACTGGCTGCAATTCGACTGCGCGCTGTCTTACGGCCTCGTCGAATATCTCCGCACGCTCGAAATGCTGAAGAGCTACGGCTGGTCCTGGCGCCGCTGCATCCCCCATGGCGGCCACCAGATGTCGCTGAACATCGCGGCCGGTCTCGGCCTCGGCGGCAACGAGTCCTATCCGGACCTGTTCCAGCCCTATGGCGGGTTCCCGGATGGCGTGAAGGTGATTGATGGCCACATCACCATGCCGGAACTCCCGGGCATCGGCTTTGAGGGCAAGTCCGACCTGATCAAGGAAATGCACAGCCTGGCGTCGTGAGGGCGACCGAGAGGCTAAGCCTCTGATTTGGAGAACAAAACTCAGTCATGGCCGGACCTGACCCGGCCATCAACCTTTCCGCCATTCCGTCCGAAGATGGATGCCCGGGTCATCTAGCGAAGCTCGCTTCGCGCTGCCCGGGCATGACGACTAAAGGCAGGTGCCCGAAAAACGGGGCGGCAGGTTAAATGGTACGCTCGATCGCAGGCACCGAACCATTCGCCAAGACTCTGTTTTTGGCTCGCTTTTCGCCCGTCTTTCCTTGACTCTCCGCCTTCACCCTCTATAAAGCACGCTTCGGCGCAAGCTTTGCTTGGCGCCGATTGTTTTTGCGTGGGGTCGCAACGTCGGCCAGAAAACGCAGAAATTCGCGATTTCCTAGAAGTCGCGGTGAACCCTTATCGACTGAACAAGAAGCCGTCCCGGATCTGATCCGAGGATGGGATCGAACACGAAGGAATATAACGATGTTCGCAGTCATCAAAACCGGCGGCCGGCAATACCGCGTCGTTCCGGATGATGTGCTCGAGATTGGCAAGATCGCCGGCGATGTCGGAACGATCGTGCAGCTTGGTGAAGTTCTCGTGCTGGGCGGTGATACGCCTGTGCTCGGCCTCCCCCTAGTGGCTGGTGCGTCGGTTGCGGCCGAAGTGCTCGACCACAAGCGCGGCCCCAAGGTCATCTCTTTCAAGAAGCGCCGCCGCAAGAATTCGAAGCGCAAGCGTGGCTACCGTGACGAACTCACGATGATCCGCATCACCGAGATCCTGGCCGACGGCAAGGCGCCGACGATCGGACCTCGCCCGAAGCGTGAGAAGCCGGTCGTGGCCGCTCCGGTTGATGGCGACGAAGCTCCTGCCAAGAAGGCGCCGGCGAAGAAGGCCGCTGCTCCGAAGGCAGCCGCCGCCAAGCCTGCTGCAGCCAAGAAGCCGGCTGCGAAGAAAAAGCCCGCCGCGGAATAAGCCGCTGCGAAAAGTTGACAATCTGTGAGACAATTCCTTCAAGGAATTGATCTAGAACTTATCGAGATCGGAGACGGGCTATGGCTCATAAAAAAGCAGGCGGTTCATCGCGCAACGGCCGCGATTCGGCTGGCAAGCGCCTCGGCGTGAAGGCGTTCGGCGGCGAACGCGTGATTCCCGGCAACATCATTGCGCGTCAGCGCGGCACGACCTGGCACCCCGGCCTTAATGTCGGCATGGGCACAGACCATACCCTGTTCGCCAAAGTCGAAGGCCACGTGGAGTTTCGCGCCAAATCGAACGGCCGCACTTTCGTATCGGTACTCCCGATTACTGAAGCCGCGGCCGAATAAACGGTGGACACATTGGAGTCCGCCGGGTCCTGTTGAACCGGCGGAGCGCCAAAATTGGGCTCCAGGGGAGGCGGGAAACCGGCCTCCCCTTTTCGTTTGGTGCGTCGCTTCGGGGCGCACACAGGAGCCCGAGATGTTGCAGGATATTCCGACGCCGACGTTGAGAGAAACCAGAGGCTGCGTCCTCGAGACCGAACGGCTGGCCTTGCGCAAGCCGACACTCGCGGACGTAAAAGCCATCGCGCTTCTCGCCAATGATCGCCGCATCGCCGAGATGACGCGTCGCCTGCCCTTCCCGTATCAGCAGGATCACGCAGTCGATTTCGTCAATTCGCTGAGCGGCACGGCAAGCGACAGCGTGTTCCTGATCGAACTCGATCGTCGTCCCATCGGCGTGGTCGGAATCGACTGGCGCGAAGCCGAATCGCCCGAGCTCGGCTACTGGCTCGGCGTCGATCACTGGGGCCAGGGTTTTGCGACCGAGGCCGCACGTGCCGCGATCGATTACGCATTCGACGAATTCGATATCGATCACCTGATCTCCGGTGCGCGCGTCGCCAATCCGTCGTCGCGCAACATCCTGGAGAAGTGCGGCTTCCAGTGGAGCGGTGTTCAACTGCACCGCTTCGAAGCGATCGGCTCGTCAACACCGGTCGACTGCTTCAAGCTGACAAGGGGCGTGTGGAGTTCGCTGAAGAACTGGGGAACGTCGACGCGACGGTGAACGACTCTTACTTCCCCTCTCCCCTGCGCGAAGCGAAGCTTCGCTAGGCGGGAGAGGGGACAGGCTCTCGTTCCATGGCTCTCCCTCTCGCGTCTCGAACCCGCTTCGCGTGTTCGATCCACCCTCTCCCACGGCGCGCAGCTTCGCTGCGCTGGGGGAAAAGAAGCATCACACCGCTGGCGGTACTTCGTCGGCGATCTTTCCGAGCTGCTGCTCGCGCAGGAAGATATAGAGCCCTGCTGCGATGATGACCGCTGCACCGATCAGCGTGGCCCACGACGGCAATTCGCCGAACACGAGATAGCCGAAGATCACCGCCCAGATGATCATCGAATACTGATACGGCACCACAGTGCTCGCCGGCGCCAGCTTCAACGAGCGATTGACGCAGAGCAGCGCGCAGACCGAGACAACGCCCGCCAGAAAGAACAGGCCGAGATCGCGCAGATCGGGCGTCACCCATCCGAACGCCGTGAAGACCGCGCCGAAAGTAAACGTGCCGATAAACTGGGTCGTCGCGAGCACGACGTCCGGCGCGGAACGCAACGAGCGGGTGATGAGCATCAGCGCGGCGAAGGACAGGCTGCCGCCGAGCGCGATCAGCGCCGGCCATGTCACCGTCTGCGCCGACGGCTGCAGCGCGATCAGTACACCGCAGAAGCCGACGAAGATCGCGCTCCAACGCCGCCAGCCGACAGATTCGCGGAGAAATATCGCGGAGCCCGCGGTGACGAAGATCGGACAGGCCAAATAATAGGTGATGACATCCGCCAGCGGCAGATAGGCCGCCGCCCAGAAGAACGCCGCGACTTCCAGTGTCGACAGCACCACGCGAATGAGCTGCAGACCCGGCCGATCGAGCTGCAGGAAGTCCGCACGATGCCGCCAGATCGACGGCGCCAGCAGCGCCAGCGCTGCGCAGGCCCGCAGCAGCATCAATTGCCCGACCGAATAGGTGCCGACGAGGAATTTGCCGATCGCATCGCCGCAGGAGAACATGCTGATGCCCAGGAGCATCAGGCCGATACCGGCCAGCCGGGCGGCACGATTGTCGGCTGCGGTCGAAATGGTCGCAAACATGCCTATATGAGCCTGTAGGAAAGTCGCGGAATGCGCACGCTTGGTTAACGGCAAGATGAGTCGTTTAGGACGTCACCTGATGCGCAGCAAGGCCCCCAAATAAGGGCTTTTCACGATGCTCCGGCGACGAAGTGGTTGCCGCGACCACCCCCCTGCGATACGGATACGCTATGAAATTCCTCGATGAAGCCAAGGTTTACATTCGCTCCGGCGACGGCGGAAACGGCTGCGTGGCCTTTCGCCGCGAGAAGTATATCGAGTTCGGCGGTCCCTCCGGCGGCAACGGCGGCCGCGGCGGCGATGTCATCATCGAAGTGGTCGACGGCCTCAACACGCTGATCGACTATCGCTACCAGCAGCACTTCAAGGCGCCGCGCGGCACCAATGGTATGGGCAAGGACCGCCATGGCGCCAATGGCAAGCCGATCACGCTCAAAGTTCCGGTCGGCACGCAGATCATCGATGAGGATCGCGAGACGCTGATCCACGACTTCACCAAGCTCGGCGAGACCTATGTGCTGGCCGAAGGCGGCAATGGCGGCTTCGGCAATGCGCATTTCAAGTCATCGACCAATCGCGCCCCGCGCAATGCCAATCCCGGCCAGCCCGGCGAAGAGCGCTGGATCTGGCTGCGGCTGAAACTGATCGCGGATGCGGGCCTCGTCGGATTGCCCAATGCCGGCAAGTCCACTTTCCTGTCCAAGGTCAGCGCTGCGCGGCCGAAGATCGCGGACTATCCGTTCACGACGCTGCATCCGCAGCTCGGCGTCGTTGATGTCGATGCGCGCGAATTCGTGCTGGCCGACATTCCCGGCCTGATTGAGGGCGCGCATGAAGGCGCCGGCCTCGGCGATCGCTTCCTCGGCCACGTCGAGCGTTGCCGCGTGCTGTTGCATCTGATCGATGCGACCTGCGAACATGCGGGCAAGGCCTACAAAACCGTCCGCGCCGAACTCGATGCCTATGAGGGCGATCTTGCCAACAAGGTCGAGATCGTCGCGCTCAACAAGATCGATGCGGTCGAGCCGGACGAGTTGAAGAAGCAGAAGGACCGGTTGAAGCGCGCTGCGAAGCAGACGCCGCTGCTGATCTCGGGCGCAACGGGCGAAGGCGTGCCGGACGCATTGCGTGCGCTCGTTGCAGTGATCGGCGAGGCGCCGGTGTCGGACAAGGCCAAGAGCGCAGCGCAGTCTGCGCCATGGGCGCCGGCGACGAGCTGATCTGCCTCTCACGTCCGTCCAAGCATCACACGTCCTGCCAAAGCCCACATCATGTCGCGCCCCGAGCTGAAGAACTTTCGCCGTATCGTCGTCAAGGTTGGCTCGTCGCTGCTGATCGATTCCGCGGCCGGCGAAGTCAGGGCCAAATGGCTTGCGGCGTTGGCCGCCGATATCGCCAAGCTGCATGCGGACGGTCGCGACGTCCTCGTGGTCTCATCAGGCTCGATCGCGCTCGGCCGCAGCCGCCTCAAATTGCCACGCGGTCCGCTGAAGCTCGAAGAGAGCCAGGCCGCCGCTGCCGTCGGGCAGATCGCGCTGGCGCGCATCTGGTCGGAAGTACTGGGCCATCACGGCATCGGCGCCGGACAGATTCTCGTGACGCTGCAGGACACCGAGGAACGTCGTCGTTACCTCAATGCGCGCTCGACCATCGGCAAACTGCTGGAATGGCGCGCGGTGCCGGTCATCAACGAGAACGACACGGTGGCGACCAACGAGATCCGCTATGGCGACAATGATCGCCTCGCGGCGCGCGTCGCGACCATGGCATCCGCCGATCTGCTGGTGCTGCTGTCGGATATCGACGGGCTCTACACTGCACCACCCGGCGCCAATCCCGATGCGAAGTTGATTCCCATCGTCGACAGCGTCACTGCCGAGATCGAAGGCATGGCGGGCGCTGCCGAGAGCGAATTGTCGCGCGGCGGCATGTACACCAAGATCGAAGCTGCCAAGATCGCGACCACCGCGGGCACGCATATGATCATCGCGTCCGGCAAGGTCGAGCATCCACTGCAGAAGATCGCCGATGGCGGCCTGTGTACCTGGTTCCTGACTCCTGCAAATCCCGTCACTGCGCGCAAACGCTGGATTGCGGGATCGCTGGAACCGAAAGGCACGCTGACTATTGATGCAGGTGCTGTCGCCGCACTCCGTGCCGGCAAGAGTCTGCTGCCTGCCGGCGTCATCAAGGTGGAAGGTGACTTCGCACGCGGCGACGCCGTTATCGTGCGTGGACCGGACACGCACGAAATTGGCCGCGGCCTCGTGGCTTATGACGCAGACAATGCTGAGAAGATCAAAGGCCGCTCATCTCCGGACGTGATGATTATTCTTGGGATCAGCGGCCGCGCCGAAATGATCCATCGCGACGATCTCGTGATTTCGGGATCACGAAGTTAAGCAGCGATGCTTCGCCTGAATGACGTAACGCGCAATCCGTAAACTTGGCGCCGAACGCTCGCCATCATTGCGCCATTCCCGCGTACTTCGTTGCGCGCCATAGAGTCAGATAGCCAATTTTTAGGGAGGCCCATTTCATGACCCGACTTTTGATCATCCCGTTCCTGCTGATCGCGACGTCCGCTTTCGCGCAGGGCAGCAACACATCGGCCAATCAGTCGGCCTGTTCACGCGACGTCTCGCGCTTCTGCCGCGCCAAGATGAACGATGGTGACATGGTCGTGCTCAGCTGCCTCAAGGAAAACCGTTCGAAGCTCAGCAAGGCCTGCGCGAAAGTTCTCGCCGAGAATAATCAATAGCGCGACTAGCGTTTTCGAGCGAAGTGAGCACCGGTTCGCGTCAGGAAAACGCGTCAAGATAAGAAGCTCTAACCGCTGCTGCCGGCCGGCGTCGCGACAGGAAGCACCTCGGTCGCTGCGCGATCGGGCGTATCGTCCTTCCAGCGCACCGAACCGAACGGCCGCTCCAGCATGCGACGCACGCGAACCGGATCCGGCCCCAGATGATAGTCCGCCGCGCGCTGATACAAAGCGCGCTCGGACTGCGTCGAACGATTACGCTGGCGCAGGAAATCGAGCCAGGTCGGGCAATGGTAGCGTTCGGTCCACAATTCGGGATCGGCGATATCGCGCGCGATGGACCACCCATAGGCGCCGTTGCGCTGGCGCGAGAGCTGCACGTCCTGCATCACGCCGTGGAACGCCCGCGCACTTTCCTGGTCGACGCGATATTCGATCTCCACCACCAGCGGACCACTGCGCGCGGTCAATTGCAGCTGCACTTCCGGATCTTCAAGACGCTCCGCATCCTCGTCGCGCGCGCCGGTCGGCGGCATCCGTAGGAACAGGCCAAACAGCGGCGAGAGAAACATCGCTCCGCCCGACACCAGCAATGCCGCTTCGACGCCGACCATGTCTGTGAGATGCCCCCAGCCCCAACTGCCAATCGCGATGCCGCCGGCAATCGCAGCCTGAAAGGCGGCGAGCGAACGTCCGGCAACCCAGCGCGGCGCCGAGAGCTGTACGCCGATATTGAACAGCGCGACCGCCAGCATCCAGACCGAGCCGGCCACCACCAGCGCCGCCGCCGTGATTACCGGCTCGCTGCTGACCGCGACGACGGCAATCGCGACGCCCATGATCAGCGCACAGGCCCGGATCGAACTTTCGCCGCTCAGATGCTTGCGGACATGCCCAATATTCATTGCGCCGATCACCGCACCCATGCCGAAGGCACCGAGCATGATTCCGTAGGTCTGCGCGCCGCCATGCAGCAGGTCGCGCGCAACCAGCGGCATCAGCGCCGAGACCGAACCACCGCAGATGCCGGTGATCAGCGTGCGCGTCAGCACGATCTTGATCGACGGCGAATTAGCAATGTAACGCACGCCGGACACGATGGCCCGGCTCAGCCGCTCACGCGGCAGCCTGGAAACATCGACCTTGCGACGCCACAGGAACAGCACCACCAACAACGGGATGTACAGCACCGCATTGGCCGCGAAGGCTGCGACGGCACCGGCGGTGGCGACCACGATGCCGCCGATCGCCGGGCCGAAACTGCGCGCGATATTGTAACTGATGCCGTTCAGCGCCACGGCGGATGGCAGTACCTCCGGCGGCACCTGCTCGCCCACGGAGGATTGCCAGGCCGGTCCGAACAGCGCCATGCCGCTGCCGATGATGAAGCAGAAGGCGAGCAGGATGTTCGGCGTGATGTGACCGGTCCAGTCCAGCATGGTCAGTACGCAGGCGCCGACCAGCGACAGCACCAGCGAAGCCAGCGACACGACACGGCGGTCATACATGTCGGCCACGGCGCCCGCCGGCATCGAGATCAGCATGATCGGCAGCATCAGGGCGGTCTGTACCAACGCCACCTTGTCGGCCGACGCGGTCATCTGCGTCATCGCCCAGGCGGCGCCCACGCTCTGGATCATCAGGCCGAGATTGGACAACAGGCTGGCTAGCCAGATCCGCCGGAACACCGCAAACCGCAGCGGGGCGGCAATGCCGTCGGAGGGAAGAACCACTGGTTTCGCTGCTTCGGCCATCATCGTCCCGTCGTCTGCTGCAGATAGCGACTGCAGGGCCATGCGGGTCTGATTCCCCGCGGGCACATCAAGTTGATGCCTGCGAAACGCGTTGTCTGTCCAGTGCCTGCTCCGCTATCACAGTGGCAGGCGTCGGATGTGCGCAGATAGAGGGAGACCAACCATGGCGCTGTCGCGACGGACCATACTCACGGGCGCAGCGATGCTGCCGCTGGCTGCCCACGCGCTCCGTTTCGAGGCCGCAGCACAGACCGGCCCCGGCACGACTGCGGGTTCCGACATTCCCCCGATCCTGTTCGTCCACGGCAATGGCGACCACGCGGCGCTCTGGATGACGCAGATCTGGCGCATGGAAACCAATGGCGTCCCGCGCAACCGGCTGATGGCGCTCAATTTCACCGATCCGCTGGCGCGTTCCGACGATGCTGTGGCGCAGCAGGGCCGCTCCTCCACCGAAGGCCAGCGCCGCGAACTCGGCGAAGCCATCGCGGAACTGAAAAAGCGCACTGGCGCTGCGAAAGTGGCGCTGGTCGCCAATTCGCGCGGCGGCAATGCGGTGCGCAATTACATCAAGAATGGCGGCAGCGCCGATGTCAGCCACGCCGTCCTGTGCGGCACCCCCAATCACGGCGTGTTCGACGGGACCGATAGCCCCGGCAGCGAATTCAATGGCCGCAGCCCGTTCCTCAAGAGCCTCAATCCCGGCGAGGGCCCTGAGGTGACCGAAGGCACCGCCTTCCTCACCCTCCGCAGCGATGGCATCGACAAATATGCGCAGGCCGACGGTCGCCTGCTCGGCAAGCCGGGCGTGGCCACCGGCGTCACCGCCGATGGTCCGGCGCTGCGCGGCGCCACCAATCTCGTCCTCGGCGCCATCGATCATCGCGAAACCGGCTTTCACCACCGTGCCTTCCGCGAGATCTACAAATTTATCGTCGGCCGCGAGCCCGTGCGGATCGATATCGCGCCGGAAATTGAGGTGAAAATCAGCGGTCTCGTCACCGGCACGCCCGGCGGCGTGCCCACCAACCGGCCGGTCGCGGATGCCCTGGTCGAGGTGTACCGCGTGGCGCCGGACACGGGCGAGCGGATCGGGACAGCGCTCCATTCGGCCCGCACATCCGCCGATGGCCGCTGGGGTCCGGTTCAGGTCGATCCGACCTGGCCTGTCGAGATCGTCCTGACATCGGCCGGAGCGCCGATCACGCATTCCTATCGCTCGCCATTCCCCCGCTCGTCCGACGTCGTGCATCTGCGCGCCGGCCGGCCGCTGGGACCCACCGATGCCAATGCCGGTGCAGTGGTGTCGATGTCGCGCGTCCGTGGCTATTTTGGATTACCGCGCGATGTCGTGCTGCTCGACGGCAAGGAGCCGACCGACGTGAAAGCCGGCGTGCCCACGGATTCGCTCTCGACTATCCGCCTTCCGGCCACGGACATCGGACGTCCGGTGGCAGCGCTCTTCAATCAGGAGCGGATCGTGGCGCGCGCCTGGCCGGCGTCGGAAAACCGGATCACGGTGGCGGAATTCACCGAGTAGATCACGCCAACTCGCGCGCCTCAGCGGTCTGGCCTTGTATATAACCGCTTTGCTGACTTCCCTGCGCGTCTCCGGTCAGATCGCATGAGGCATTGTTCGAAATCGCAAAGAGCCCCGCCATGTGCGGGGCTCCTTCGTTATTCCGTTATCGCAGCAACAGTACCAGGATGATGAGGGGAAGCGGGATTCCGAGTAGCCACAGAAGAATGGGCATGGTTGTCTCCTTTGATTGGGGTTAACGACGCTTCTTCCAGGTCCCGTCACGAAGCCCGCCACCTTCCGTCGCGGCAAGGCTGGCGGAGAAGGCGCCGATCAGCAGCGACGCCGTGAGCCAGAATGCGAGCTGCATCGCGGCCTTGCGTGCGGCATCTACCGCGGTCTTCGCATCGTTGATGACTTCAGTGACGCGCTTGTCGGCATCTGCCTCGCTCAGACCGGTGCGGCTGGCGACAACCTTGTTGACGTAGCTGCGGTCGGTAGGCTTGAGCTCTCCACCACGGAAACTGGCAGCCATCACACGTGACAGTTCACCACGCGCTTCCGCACTGGTGCCATCGGCCGACGGCGTCGTCGGACGCAGCAGCGAATCCAGGTAGCCATCGCTCGGACCTGACTGGGCTGCAGCAGCGGTTGCACCGGCAGCAACACCCGACGCGGCTCCGCTCAGCAAAGAGGTTGCTGGAGATGCCAGCAGGATCGTTCCCAAAACCGTCGCGAACGACCAGGCTAGGAATCCATGCGCGGTGTCACGAAAGTAGACTTCGTCCGAATGCACGCCGATCCAGCGCGACCGCAGACGGCCGGCAATATAACCACCGAGCGATGACGAGATCATCGCGATGACGATCAGGTAGATACCGGTCGTGATCTTGAACGTGGTCGCGGAGGCGCCGGAACTTGCCCACGGAGACACGACAGACAGACCGAGACCTGTGCCAAAGGCAATCAGGACGAGCGTCAGTGCGAGCGAAACCACGGCACCGGCTGCAACCGCAGCCCACGATACGCCGGAGGTTTGCGGTTCGTCGACGCTTACGGCGGGTTGGACGACAACGGTATCGATCATTTTAAATCCTCAGGCCGGTCCGATATGGAGCCACTGCCTCCCTAATGTGCATGCGTGAGTATCGTTCCGAGGGATGCGCCCGCTGGACCGCAATATTGGTCGATGCGTACGTTGCGGCCACGCTTTCCATCGACGCCTCCATGGCGCGCGGATGGACGCCTGCTATAATGACGAGACGCTCCGGTCCCTGGATCAATTGCGAGGCCCATCGTGAGCATTGCCGAGGTCTACAATTTCTCCGCTGCGCGAGCGCCCCTGGTGCCGCCGAGCCCGCCACGTGCGCCCGAGAACATGGGTGCGCTGGGGCGTATGTCGGCGATGCGCCGCAGCGCTATCGAGACCTGGGGCCAGCGCGCCTATGAAGATGACATCATCAACGGCCGCTTCTTCGGCCATGCCAGCTTCATCCTCAACGACCCCGATGCGATCCGCCATGTTCTGGTGGACAATTACGAGAACTATACCCGCACGCCCGCTGCATTCCGCGTGCTGCGGCCGATGCTCGGCGAGGGCCTGCTGCTCGCCGAAGGCCGCACCTGGAAACACCAGCGCCGCACCCTGGCGCCGGCTTTCACGCCGCGCGCGGTGACGACTTTGGTGCCGCACATGATCTCGGCCGTCGACGATACGCTCGCCGATTTACAGCGCGCCGAGGGCAAGCCGGTCAATCTGCGCGAGATCATGCAGCGAATGACGCTGGAAATCGCAGGCCGCACCATGTTCTCGTTCGGCATGGCCGAACATGGCGCGAAGCTGCGCGACTTCGTGATGGAATACGGCATGAACCTGGCACGGCCGCATTTCCTCGATCTGCTGCTGCCGCTGGGTTGGCCGACGCCGCAGGATATCTCGCGCGCCTTCTTCCGCAGACGCTGGACGAGATTCGTCGGCGAGCTGATGACCGCACGTCGCGCCGCCGGCAAGAACGACGATGCGCCGCGCGATCTGTTCGACCTGATGGTGGCCGCGCGCGATCCGGAAACCGGCGCATCCTTCACCGATGGGCAGCTCGGCGATCAGGTGGCGACGATGATCCTCGCTGGCCATGAGACGACGGCAACGGCGCTATTCTGGGCGCTGTATATGCTGACGCTCGATCCGGCGACCCAGGAGCAGGTCGCGGCCGAAGCCCGTGCCGCCAGCGCGAGCGGCACATTCGACATGGAGCATCTGAAGTTCACCCGCGCGGTGATCGATGAGACCATGCGGCTCTATCCGCCCGCCTTCCTGATCGCACGCGCCGCCGCGGGCCCTGATCGTCTGGCTGGCCAGTCCGTCGCCAGCAAGGACGTGATCCTGATCGCGCCCTGGCTACTGCATCGGCACGAGAAATTGTGGCACGAGCCCAACGCCTTCATGCCGTCCCGTTTCATGCCCGGCGCGACACCGCCGGACCGCTTCGCCTATCTGCCTTTCGGCGTCGGTGCCCGGGTCTGCATCGGCGCGCATTTCGCGCTTGTCGAGGCCACGTTGGCGCTGGCGAAAATCATCGGCGCGTTCCGCGTCGAGCTGCCGGATAAAGCCCCCGTCATGCCTATCGGCGTGGTGACGACACAACCGGATCGCTCGCCAATGTTCCGCATTGAGCGGCGTTGACGTTATTTCAGCACGCCCTCTCCTCACGTCTTCCCCGCCCCCGCGCGCGCTCATGGCACTTAGGCGGAACGACAAGTTGAAGCGCTGCGGCAAAGCCCTGTCTTGGACGTAGCGACTATTTGGCCTAAACTGATGCCATGAGTGATGTTCAGGCACTATTCGCGACATTGAACCAGGCGACCGATCCGGCCGTAGCCGATGCCATTGCACAACTGATCCGCGACGGCGCGGACCACGAACTCAATCGTATCAACGTGCTGGATTTTGCGGCACGCCGCGGCCTGAACGAAGAGCGCGTCATTTCCGGCTTCCTGCATGCCTCCCGCCTCGGCCTGTTCGACCTGACCTGGAATGTGTTGTGCCCGGGCTGCAGCGGCGTCCTCGACGCCCACAGCACGCTGAAATCGCTGCGCCATGACGACTACCATTGCGGGCTCTGCGCCTGCGGCTATGAAGCGTCGGTTGACGAGCAGGTCGAGGTGGCGTTCACGGTCGCACCGCGCGTCAGGCACATCGCTGCACACGACCCCAATACGCTGCCGCTCTGGGAATACTTCAAGCAGGTGTTCTGGAGCTCAGGCGTCGATCTCAATCAGGAATCGTTTGCGTCACTCACCGATGAAGTGACACTGGACGCAATGGAATTGCCGGCACATGAAAAAGCGGTGATGTCGCTGCACCTGCCGTCGGAGTTCGTCATCGTGTTCGAGCCGGTAACCCATGCCGCGCAGTTCATCGATGTGCAGGGTGAGCCGACCAAGGAACGACAGCATTTGTCGCTGATCTACAACCGGCAGCACACACCGACCGGCACCATCACGCTGCAACCCGGCCCCCTGCGGTTGTCTCTCGAAAACCAGACCGAGGTGCGCGTGCTGCCGTCGGTATTTGTCGCGGCCGAGGGCCTCCATCACCTGATCGGCAAGCGCAAGCCGTTCCTCACGGCCAAGCGGATACTCACCAACCAGACCTTTCGCGATGTCTACAAGGCCGACAACCTCAATATCGATCAGCGCCTGAAGATTACCTCGCTGACCTTCCTGTTCACCGACCTCAAGGGCTCGACCGCCTTGTATGAGCGCGTCGGCGATCTCGCAGCCTTCGATCTGGTACGTGCGCATTTCCACGCACTGCTGGAGATCATTGCGTCGGAAGCGGGAGCCGTCGTGAAGACCATCGGGGATGCCGTCATGGCGACCTTTACGCGGCCCGAACAGGCGCTGGCCGCAGGTCTGCGCATGCGCGCCGCGATGGAGCGATTGAACGAGGAGCGCGGCACCAAGGACCTCGTGGTCAAAATCGGCATCCATGAGGGACCCTGCCTCGCTGTGATGCTGAACGAGCGGCAGGATTACTTTGGCCAGACCGTCAATATCGCTGCCAGGGTGCAGGGCCTGTCAACCTCGCAGGCGATCCATGTCACCAGCCCGGTGATATCGGCGCTGGCCGTGGAAGCTATTCTGCGGAAGGCCGAAATCACGCCGATCCAGAAGCACGCCGCCTTGCGCGGCATCGCCGACAAGATCGTGGTCTATGAGATTCCGTGACACGAGATCCCATAAACTACCGATCGTCTCAATTGTTACTTAACTGTCATCAGTGCTTCGGGAACCCGGCCGCATTGCATGCGTTCCATTTTCGCGCCACAAAGCACGAGCGCTTTCGCCGCATGGCGGGCCTCGCGATCATCTGGTTCAAAGAATAATGCTGGAAAAACTGCGCCAATTCATTGCCGACGTGGTGTCTCCCGATGCGCACGGAAATCAGGCATTCGACGATACCGGCTTCCGTCTTGCCGCTACGGCATTGATGCTTCACGTCATCTCACTGGACGGGGAGCCCTCAGCTATCGAGAGAGCCAAGTTGCACAGCCTGATCGAGTCGCGTTTCGAGCTCGATCCGGGCACGGCTGACAGGCTCATCTCGGCTGCCACCCTCGTCGAAGGCGAGGCCGTCGATCTCTATCACTTTACGAGCGTCATCATGCGCGTGGTCGACGAGCCTGGTCGTGTCCGTCTCGTCGAGATGATGTGGCAGCTGGTCTATGCTGACGGCCGCGTCAGTGAGTTCGAGGAAAATGTGGTCTGGCGCGCAGCCGACCTGCTCGCAGTTTCATCACGTGACCGGATGGAGCTCAAACGACGCGTGGCGGGCGGTACGGCCACAACGGATACGACTGTCTGAGCAGGCGCAGCCTGACCGGCAAATGACGGCACCACGACGCATAACCAAAGTTTAATGCGCGGTCCCCGATAATTCATGCCACTGCTACGCATTCGGGAACTGAAGGCCTGCGGTATTCCGGTGGTCATTCCGACTTGCACATCACGGGTATCCCTATTACGCCTGTAGATGCATGCAAATCGTCCTCACGTATTTCAAGAGTACCTTATTGTGACTGAGCGCGTGACGTTGATAACCGGAGCCTCGGCCGGAATTGGCGCCGAATTCGCGCGCATCTTCGCTGCGAACAAGCATCGCGTCGCTCTGGTTGCACGCCGTGCCGAGCGCCTGAATGCGCTGGCGGCTGAAATCACTGCTGCGGGCGGTGCTGCGCCCATCATCATTCCCTGCGATCTCGAACAGCGCGACGCCTGCGACCAGATCGCGGCTGCCCTCGCTGCCGCCGATGTCGAAGTTGAGTATGTGGTCAACAATGCCGGCTTCGGCATGTTCGGCCGCGCCATCGAGATGGACCGCGACAGGCAACTCGGCATGCTTGAGGTCAATGTGCGCGCACTGACGGATCTGTCGCTGCGCTTTTCCGAGAGCCTGATCCGCAACAAGGGCGGCATTCTCAATCTCAGCTCGATCGCGGGTTTTTTGCCGGGTCCCGGAATGGCTGTGTACTACGCCAGCAAGGCCTATGTGCTATCCTTCACCGAAGCACTGCGCCAGGAGCTCGGCTCCAAGGGTGTGCGCGTGACTGCATTGTGCCCCGGGCCGGTGCCGTCGGAATTCCAGGCGCGCGCCGGATTCACGCCGGGCCTCGATTCGGCGATCCTCAATGTCTCGGCGGCTGACGTCGCCCTGCTGGGCTATCAGGGCCTGATGGCCAACAAGCGCACAGTTTTCCCCGGCCTCGGCATCAAGATCGTGCCGCTGCTGCTGCGGCTTTTTCCGCGCGGCTTCATCGCGGGGGCGGTGGCAAGGTTGCAGTTGAGACGGGTGTGACGGGATCTGGCGCGGTCATGCGGCGCTGGGGACAGGTTTTGAATATTGGCAGTCCGTCTCCGCCCTGCGGGCTTCGACGCGACATCCTTCGCTCGTTTCGCGTCCGATGATCTGGAGGATGGCTTGCCTAGCCGTAGCTCGCGAAGCGAGCGAAGGATGGTGGAGCCAGGCGGGATCGAACCGCCGACCTCGTCATTGCGAACGACGCGCTCTCCCAGCTGAGCTATGGCCCCGATACGAACCGGGTCGCCCATGCGATCCGATTAGCAATCGGCGCCATTTACAATCCCCGTTAACGGCAAGTCAAGAACGTCGCAAAAGCGCGGTTTTCCGGCACTTTTCGCCCGGAACTTCCCTTGTTTGAGGGGGGCTGAACCGATATTTAGCGGACAGTCGAATCCGCGACCTAACCCGCGAGCCATCCCCGCCATGCGCGCCGTTCTCGATATCGTGCTGATCATTCTCGATCTCTATGTCTGGCTGCTGATCGCCTCGGCGATCCTGTCCTGGCTGATCGCCTTCAACGTCGTCAACACCCGCAACCAGTTCGTCTCCGCGATCGCCGAATTCCTGTTCCGGATCACCGAGCCCGTGCTGGCGCCGATCCGCAGGATGCTGCCGAGCCTCGGCGGCCTCGATATCTCGCCGATCATTCTGATCCTGATCATCATGTTCCTGCAGCGGGTGATCACCTACTACATCTATCCCAGCGTCTTCTGATCGGCCGCCGGGTTCGTGGCAGATCCCTGGCGCTACGCGACTGACGGTGTCAGCATCGCCGTTCGCGTGACGCCGCGGGGTGGCCGAGACGATATCGACGGGATCGAGACGATGGCCAATGGCCGTTCGGTGGTGAAGGTGCGGGTGCGCGCCATCGCCGAGGGCGGCGAAGCCAACCGCGCCGTGACCGAACTGCTTGCCAAGCGGCTCGGCGTGCCGAAGCGCGATGTGCGCGTGCTGTCTGGCACCACGTCGCGCGTGAAGCAGATCGCGGTCGACGGCGACCCGACGAAACTGGGCGCGATGCTGCGCAGGATCACTGCAGCAACGCCCGACGACACAGACGACAGGACCGACACATGACCGCCAGCATCATCGATGGAAAGATCATTGCCGCCGAATTGCGCGGCCGCGTCGCCGCCGAAGTCGCGCGCGTCAAAGCCGAACATGCCGTGACGCCCGGCCTCGCCGTGGTACTGGTCGGCAGCGATCCCGCCAGCGAGGTCTATGTGCGTAGCAAGCACAAGCAGACCCAGGAAGCCGGCATGGCCTCCTTCGAACACAAGCTGCCCGCTGACGTCGCACAGGCCGATCTGATCGCGCTGGTGCAGAAGCTGAATGCCGATCCGACCGTGCACGGCATCCTCGTGCAACTGCCGCTGCCCAAGGGTCTCGATACCGACGCCGTCGTCAATGCCATCGATCCCGCCAAGGACGTCGATGGCCTCCACCCGACCAATGCCGGACGCCTTGCCAGCGGCATGCCTGCACTGTCGCCCTGCACGCCGCTCGGCTGCATCATCCTGACCAAGAGCGTGCACAAATCACTCGAAGGTATGAATGCCATCGTGATCGGCCGCTCCAATCTGGTCGGCCGTCCCTTGGTGCAATTGCTGCTCAACGAAAACGCCACCGTGACCATCGCGCATTCGAAGTCGCGCGATCTCGCCAAGCTCTGCGCGCAGGCGGATCTGGTCTATGCGGCTGTCGGCCGCCCTGAAATGGTGCGCGGCGACTGGATCAAGCCCGGCGCGACCGTGATCGATGTCGGCATCAATCGCCTGCCCGGCGCAGAGGGCAAGACGCGCCTCGTCGGCGACGTCGCCTATCAGGAAGCGCTGAAGACCGCCGGCGCGATTACGCCGGTGCCCGGCGGCGTAGGTCAGATGACAGTCGCCTGCCTGCTGGTGAACACGCTGCGCGCGGCATGTGCGATCCACAAGCTGGCGGCGCCCGCGGTTTAAAGCGCTCGCTCCGGCCCATCCACGTCATTGCGAGGAGCCTTGCGACGAAGCAATCCAGTTCTTGGCTTTCTGGATTGCTTCGCTGCGCTCGCAATGACGGCTGAGGGGTCGACGCAGAACTCTTACTTCGCCGTATTCTCGATCAACCGTCGATAGAACCGGATCATGTCTGCGTAATTCGCGACGCTCAGCCGTTCGTTGGTGCCGTGAAAACGCTTGAGGTCTTCCGACGTCGCGCGCACCGGCGAGAAGCGGAAGATGTTGTCCGTCACATTCGTATAGTGCCGCGAATCCGTTGCCGCGACCATCAGGCCCGGTGCCACCAGCGCATCCGGGAAAATCTCGCGAATGGTCTGATTGAGCGCGCGATAAGAAGGACTCGCGGTCCCGGTCACCGGGGGCGGATCGGTATTGCCGGGGAACGGCGCGATGGAAATCCTGTCGTTGCTGACCGCGCTGCGCACGTGTTCGGTGACGCTAGCTTGCGTATCGCCGGGCAACAGCCGGAAATTCACCGTGGCCTCCGCATTGCCCGGCAGCACATTGTCCTGCTCGCCGGCCTTGAAGATCGTCAGCGCCGTGGTCGTGCGCACCGTTGCCTCGGTCGGACCGCTCTTCTCGAATTCGCGCAGCAACAGCGGCTTGAACAGCCACAGATTGGACAGTACCACGCGGTTGAAGCCGCTCATTTCCGGCGCGATGGTGTCGAACATCTCGCCGACGGTGCCACGGATCTGCATCGGCAGGCGCTTGTTTTCGAGCTGCGTCAGCGCCGCGCTCATCATGCCGATGGCAGTCTCGCGCGGCGGCATCGACGAGTGACCGGGCGTGCCATGCGCGGTCAGCACCAGCGTCGCATAGCCTTTCTCGGCGACGCCGATCAGCGCCATCGGCTTGTCGAGCCCCTTGAGAATGCCCTCGGTGATCAAAAGGCCTTCATCGAGCACGAAGTCGAGCTTGACGCCACGCGACGTCAGCAGCGCCGCGATCGCCCTTGCGCCGCGGGTGCCGGAGACTTCTTCGTCATGGCCGAAGGCGAAATAGATGGTGCGCTTGGGGCGGAAACCCTGCTTCGCCATCACCTCGGCGGCCTCGAGGATTGAATACAGATTGCCCTTGTCGTCCCAGGAGCCACGGCCCCAGATGAAGCCATCGGCGACGACGCCCTTGAACGGCGGTTGCTGCCAGTCTTTCTCGGTGCCCGGTGCGACGGGCACGACATCCTGATGCGCCAGCAGCGCAATCGGCTTCAAGGCAGGATCGCTGCCTTCCCATGTGTAGAGCAGACTGTAGTTGCCGACGAGTTCGCGCTTCGCCGCCGCATGGAAGGCCGGGAAGCTCGCCACCAGATGCGCCTGCATCGCACGCAGTGGTTCGGCGGCCTGATCGGGATTGAGGAAATTGGAGATGGTCGGAAAGCGGATCGCCTCTGCAAGGCGCTCTGCGGCCGCCTGCTCATCAACCGGCGCCTTTGCCGCGGCGGTCACCTGAAGCTGCCGTGATCCCCCGCTGAACGTCTTGACGAGAACGATGCCCGCGAGCAGCAAAACGGCCGCGATGACGATCAGCGCGGCCGTTCGGAGCAGTTTGATCCATCGGCGCATCGGAAGTCCCCTTCTGCTACGCCGGTCTCTGTTACTTGGTCTTGGCGGCCGATTCTTTTGCAGATTTGGCGCGCTCGACCCCTTCGAGGATCAGGCGCTGCGCGTCGGCGGCATCGCCCCAGCGCACCACCTTGACCCACTTGCCGGGCTCGAGATCCTTGTAGTGCTCAAAGAAGTGCTGGATCTGCTGCAGCGTGATCTCAGGCAGATCGCTGTAGTTCTTCACCTTGTCGTAGCGCTGGGTCAGCTTCGAGGTCGGCACGGCGATGATCTTCTCATCGAGGCCGCCTTCGTCTTCCATCAACAGCACGCCGACGGGACGCACGCTCATCACCGCGCCCGGCACGATGGCTCGGGTGTTGGCAATCAGCACGTCACAGGGATCGCCGTCGCCGGACAAAGTGTGCGGGATGAAACCGTAATTCCCCGGGTAGCGCATCGGGGTGTAGAGGAAGCGATCGACGAACAGTGCGCCGGATTCCTTGTCCATCTCATATTTGATGGGCTCGCCGCCCACCTGGACCTCGATCACGACGTTCACTTCATGCGGCGCCTTGGCGCCGAGCGGGATTGCGTCAAGACGCATCAAACACTCCAGATTTCATAGGACAGGTTGCGACAGGCGTAGCCGAGCGGGAGCCCGGATTCAACGCCTGCGAGACCAGAAAATCATGAACCGGCTTAATGGCTTAATTCGTCCAGGCGAATGCCACTTTATCGAGCGATTTTGCGCCGAAACGCTCCGAGGAACGGGCGACCATGCGGCCACCCAGGGCGCGGTAGAACTCCGTGGCGCCCTCATTGTCCGACAGCGCCCAGATCACCATGCTCTTCAGCCCGCTCTGCACGAGATCGCGCTTGGCGGAGGCGAACAGCCGGCGGCCGAAGCCGAGGCCCTGGAATTCCGGACGCAGGTAAAGTTCGTAGATCTCGCCTTCGAACTGCAGGCTGCGGGCGCGGTTGCGACCGTAATTGGCGTAGCCGGCGACCTTGTCACCGAAGCACAAAACGCTGACGCGGCTGCCCTTGCGGATCGCCGAATCCCACCAGCCGGGACCGCGGCGGTTGATCAGCTTTTCCAATTCGGGGCCCGGGATGAGGCCTTGATAGGCCGCGCGCCAGGCTTCGTCATGGGTGGACGCCACCGCGGCTGCATCCGCAGCTTTGGCCGGCCGAACCTCGATCAGGGTTGTGCTCATGAGGGGATCAAAGCAAGTCGGCGGGCGCTCTTCAAGGTCCATCGTTAATTATCGGTTAACGTGTGGATTTTCAGCATCAGTTTACCGAAAGAGTTGTATCGAAAAAGGACAGAGGTGCATCCAATGCGCGCCGAACGCCATGTTTTCCACTGCTGGCACGTATCGCGCGAGTCGCGTCGCAGTTGCACACGCGTATCGATGTGCACAACTGCATCAATGTGATTCGCGGCGTGTAGAGTTCGACAGGCATTGCGTCCGCACGAAAGTCCCTGAGCGCTCATGAAACACGTCCAAGCGCTTTGCCTGCTGGCTGCATTGCTCGGAAGCGCCGCTACTGCCACAGCCCAGACATCAGGCGCGCAGGCCCCGGAAGAAGCGCCGCATCGCCGGCAGGTCTGGACGGTAGCGTCGCCCGATCCAAATACCAGTTCCCGCGCGGTGCTATTCCGCCCACCCGGCAATGGCCCGTTCCCGCTCGCTGTCATCGCGCATGCCACCACACAGAATGCGCTGCGCCGCGCGCAGATGCCGCAACCGGAATATCGCGCACTGGCCTCCTGGTTCGTTGGGCGTGGCTACGCCGTGCTGGTGCCCGAGCGCCCCGGCCATGGCTTAACCGGCGGGCGTTATCTCGAAGACCAGGGCGGCTGCGACAATGCCGACTATCTCGGCGCCGGCCGCGCCACGGCGGATAGTATCGCCGCAGCGATGACTGACATTCGCAAACAACCCTTCATTCGCAGCGACGGCACGATCGTCGTCGGCCATTCCGCGGGCGGCTGGGGCGCGCTCGCCATGGCCGGCGCCAATCCGCAAGGCGTCAGAGCGATCATTGCCTTTGCCCCCGGACGCGGCGGCCATGCCAATGACCGGCCGAATGACGTCTGCGCGCCGCAGCGCCTGATCGCCGCTGCCGCAACCTTCGGCAAGACGGCGCACGTTCCTGTGATCTGGCTCGTCGCGCGCAATGACAGCTATTTTTCGCCGGCCTTGTCACGCCAACTGGCGGATGCATTCCGCAAGGGCGGCGACAAGGTCGATGCCTACGAACTGCCCAATTTTCGAAGCGAGGGCCACTGGCTTGCGGAAAGCGACGGCGGTGACGACATCTATGGTGCTGCGCTGGACAAGGCTTTGAAGGCCATCACGGCGAGGAAGCGATGACGCGAAAACCTGCGCAACCGGAATGGACACCGCAGTGACCGAGCCCTGGCCCGACGACGACGTCATCCTCTATGACGGCGTCTGTATCTTCTGCTCGCGCTGGATCCAGTTCGTCGCCAAACGCGACACTGATCATCGCTTCCACTTCACCCCGATCCAGTCCGACTATGGCAGCCGCCTCGCCCGCCATTTCGGCATCGATCCCGCCGATCCCGACACCAATGCGGTGATCCATGGCGGCGTGGCTTATGTCAGATCCGATGCGGCGCTGACGGTGCTGTCGACCCTGCCCGGCTGGCAATGGGTGCGCGTGCTGTTCGCCGTGCCGAAGGCGCTGCGCAATCCGGTCTACAGCCTGATCGCAACGAACCGCTATCGCATCTTCGGAAAGACCGAGGCGTGTATCGTGCCGGATGCGGCGATGAGGGCGAGGGTGATGGAGTAAGCGAGCGCCTACGCTTTGCTCTGGTTGCCTGTGGCCAGCACTTCCTTCGCCGCCCGCTCTCCACTCTCCCGCGCCCCATGCGCCGTCGAGAAGAAATTCGGCGATGTCGCTTCGCCGGCAAAGAACAGCCTGCCATCCACCGGCGCCGCGAGGACCGCGCGGGCATCGGCATGGCCGGGCTTCGCCGCCGAATAGGCGCCTTGCGCGAAGCGATCATGTCCC
Organism: Tardiphaga sp. 20_F10_N6_6; assembly: GCF_052076045.1. Lineage (NCBI taxonomy): Bacteria > Pseudomonadati > Pseudomonadota > Alphaproteobacteria > Hyphomicrobiales > Nitrobacteraceae > Tardiphaga > Tardiphaga sp. 20_F10_N6_6. Next base: position 4,405,050 of record NZ_CP197239.1, on the reverse strand, counting down.
CAGCGGGATTCCGCGAGCGGCGTGAGCTTGCTGCGGATGTCTGAGCCGAGCAGCGCCACGATCTCGTCGATGCTTTGCGCAGCGAGCGCGCCCTCACCGGCGTCTTCCAGTTCGCGTGCGAAACTGCCCCCGAAGAAGCCGGCGATGCAGGGGCGGCCGGACGGGCGCAGATGAAAGCTGCCGACACCGGTGCGCATGGCGGCGCCGCGCAACCCGATATCGGACGGCCACTTCTCCGCATCGGCGAGCGCCAGCATCACCTTGTTGTCCGCGCCGAGCGGCAGGCCGGCGGCGGCCTCGACCTTGCCGGGCAACGGCGGCGTGAAGCGGATATTTTCATTGGCGATGAGATTGGTCGGCACGCAGACGATCACTTTCGCCGCGCCGAGCGTGCCGCGCGACGTCTCGATGCGGATACGCGCACCGGAATGATCGATGAGGGTCACTTCGGTATTCAGCGCCACCGAACATGGCGCGCCATAGGCTGCGATCAGCGCGCCGTAGCCATCGGGCAGGCGCCAGTTGATGTCCGTGTCCTCATAGGCATCCATGTCGTGCAGCGACACATCCTTGAGCTCGAAACCGTTGATATAGGTCGAGACCGCATCGATCATCGGATTCCACGGATTGCCGGGTTCGAGGCAAGTCGCAGCAGGCGCATCGATCTCGTTTTCCGCGGCCTCCTCGGCGCGCTCATAGAACGCGTCGATCGCGGCGAAGAACTCATCGCGCTTCGCCTTCGAGAAGGCGGCATCATAGGCCTGATCGCGCCACGGCGGGCGCGACTTGTCGACGGCGAAGCCGAGCTCTTTCGCGATGCTGACGAAGTCATTCTTGTCGGCGGAGTGCAGCCATTCACAGCCCAGATCGAACGGAATGCCGGGGGTCGCCATGATCGTATGGGCGCGGCCGCCGATCCGGTCGCGCGCTTCCAGCACGATCACGGAGAGCCCGGAACCTTCCAGCATACGCGCGGCGCCGAGGCCGGCAGCGCCGGCTCCGATGATGGCGACATCTACTTCGGAAGGCAGTCTGGTCATCGCGTCGGTATTCACAGCGGATGGGAAACGGGTGACAACGGGATAAAGGCTTGCTTGAATTATTCAAGCCACCGCTGCCCTCGGAGAAGATGCATGACAGCCCCACACGATTTCGAACTCTACGGCTTCTGGCGGACGTCCGCGACCTATCGCGTCCGCGTGGCGCTCAACCTGAAGGGATTGGAAGCGCACGAGCGCGTGATCGACCTCGACAAGGGCGAGCAGCGCGGCGACGCGTTCCTCAAGATCAATCCGCTCGGCGCGATTCCGGCCCTGATCGAGCCCGGCCACCTGCCGCTAACGCAGTCGCTGGCGATCCTGGAATTCCTCGACGAGATCCATCCGACCCCGCCGCTGCTGCCGAGCGATCCACACGGCCGCGCCCGGGTGCGTTCGATCGCCGCGATGCTGGCCGCCGACACCCACCCGCTCATTACGCCGCGTGTGCGGAAATATCTCGCCATCACCGCCGGCTTTGACGATGCCGCAGTTCGCGCCTGGCTGGTGCACTGGTTCACCACGGGCCTCGTCGCCGTGGAGAAGCGCCTCGCCAGCGAGCCCGCCACCGGCCGCTTCTGTCATGGCGACGAGGTGACCATCGCCGACATCTGTCTGCTCAGCATCACCGCAACCATGAAGGTGCTGAAGATCGAGATTGCAGGTATTCCAACCATCAATCGCATCGTCGCCACCTGCGAGGCGATGGAGGCGTTTGCGAAGGCGGATCCGTTGAAGCAGGTGGGAGCGCCGGCAAATTGACTCCGCCCTCATCCTGAGGAGCCGCGCAGCGGCGTCTCGAAGGATGGCCACAAGCGTCGGCGCGACACCAACTCATGGTTCGAGACGGCGCTGCGCGCCTCCTCACCACGAGGGGCGGAGTGAAGGCATCGCACCAAACAAAAATGCCCGGCTCTCGCCGGGCATTTCGTAATCCACTAAAGAATGCGCTTACGCGATCACTTCCTTGGTCTTTTCGGCGCGCTTGCGGTCGTTGGCATCGAGATGCTTCTTGCGCAGGCGGATCGACTTCGGGGTGATCTCGACCAGCTCGTCGCTCTCGATATAGGCCAGCGCCTTTTCAAGGGTCATGCGGATCGGCGGCGTCAAACGCACCGCTTCATCCTTCGAGGTAGTGCGGATGTTGGAGAGCTGCTTGCCCTTGAGAACGTTGAGTTCGAGATCGTTCTCACGGGTGTGCTCGCCGATGATCATGCCCTTGTAGACCTTCCAACCGGGCTCGATCATCATCGGGCCGCGATCTTCCAGCTTGAACATGGCGTAGGCAACCGCTTCGCCCTGGTCGTTGGAGATCAGCACGCCATTACGGCGGCCGGCGATCTCGCCCTTATAGGGCAGGTAGTCGTGGAACAGGCGGTTCATGATCGCGGTACCCTTGGTATCGGTCATGAGTTCGCCCTGATAGCCAATCAGGCCGCGGGTCGGCGCGTAGAACACCAGACGCAGACGGTTGCCGCCCGACGGACGCATCTCGATCATCTCGGCCTTGCGTTCGCTCATCTTCTGAACGACCACGCCGGAGAATTCCTCATCCACGTCGATGACGACTTCCTCGACCGGCTCCAGCGTGTTGCCGTTCTCGTCCTTGGTGAGAACCACGCGCGGACGCGACACCGACAGTTCGAAGCCTTCGCGGCGCATGTTCTCGATCAGGATCGCGAGCTGCAATTCGCCGCGGCCCGACACTTCCATCGCGTCACGGTCGGCGGATTCGACGACCTTGAGCGCGACATTGCCTTCGGCTTCGCGCAACAGGCGATCGCGGATCAGGCGGCTGGTGACCTTGTCGCCTTCGGTGCCGGCGAGCGGCGAGTTGTTGACGATGAAGGACATCGACACGGTCGGCGGATCGATCGGCTGCGCCTGGATCGGAATTTCAACCGACGGATCGCAGAAGGTATCGGCAACAGTGCCCTTCGGCAGGCCGGCGATGGCAACGATGTCGCCAGCTTCGGCGAGTTCCACCGGCTGGCGCTCAAGGCCGCGGAAGGCCAGGATCTTGGTGATACGGCCGGTTTCGACGACCTTGCCGTCACGCGACAGCACCTTGACGGCCTGGTTCGGCTTCACCGAACCAGCCGAGATGCGACCGGTGATGATGCGACCGAGATAGGGGTTGGCTTCCAGGATGGTTCCGAGCATGCGGAACGCACCTTCTTCAACCACCGGCGGCGCGACATGCTTGATGACGAGATCGAACAGCGGCTTCATGCCGACATCATGCGACGCGTCCGGGCTGTCGGCCATCCAGCCGTTGCGGCCCGATCCGTACAGAATCGGGAAATCGAGCTGGTCGTCGGTGGCGTCGAGCGCTGCGAACAGGTCGAACACTTCGTTGACGACTTCGGTGATGCGGGCGTCCTGACGGTCGACCTTGTTGATCGCGACGATCGGCTTGAGGCCGAGCTTCAGCGCCTTGCCGACCACGAACTTGGTCTGCGGCATCGGGCCTTCAGCAGCGTCGACGAGCACGATCACGCCATCGACCATCGACAGGATGCGTTCGACTTCGCCGCCGAAGTCAGCGTGGCCCGGGGTGTCGACGATGTTGATTTGGACTTCATCCCACAGCACCGAGGTGCACTTGGCGAGAATGGTGATGCCGCGCTCTTTTTCGATGTCGTTCGAATCCATCGCGCGTTCCTGGACGCGCTGATTGTCGCGATACGTGCCCGACTGCTGCAGCAGCTTGTCCACGAGAGTGGTTTTGCCGTGGTCAACGTGGGCGATGATAGCAATGTTGCGAAGGTTCATAGGTCTTCTTCTGGTTACGGTCTGGGTGCCCTTGAGCGGGTTCAACAAGACATGCTCGACAACAAAAGGCTTATGCCTTGCGCTCGAGCGCGTTCGATAACTGCCTCGTCTGAAAACGCGCTGGGGCAATCCCTCCAAAAGCAAACCCGGCCAGAAGGGGCCGGGTACTCGGACGCGTTGCGGCGCAATATAGGGGGAAATCGCCGAAAAACAATGCGAATCTGCCAAATGGTTAGCCCAATTTCGGGTCCAGAACCGTGGCCCAAAGGGCCATATCGGCCCGATCCCGGAGCGTAACGGTCATTTGGCCGCTTTGGCCGTCGATTTTGACGTGACCGAAGAACTGCATGCCGGCCGACGGGGGCAAATTCTGCTTATCGGGCCCCGGCGCCTTCACGAAACGGACCTCGGGACCGAAGGTATTGTCGAGCGCCGCCGGGCCGAAGGTTCCGGCGTGGAACGGCCCGGAAACGAACTCCCAGAACGGCTCGAAATCCTGGAACTGGGCCTTCTCCGGATTGTAGTAATGCGCCGCCGTGTAATGCACGTCGGCGGTCAGCCAGACCGTGTTGCGGATACCGGCCGATTTGATGAAGCGCAGAATATCGGCAATTTCCAGCTCGCGGCCCCGCACTGGCCCGTCGCCCTGCGCAATGGCCTCAGACCCGGTTTTGTCGGCAGCGTTGTCATAGACGACGAGGCCGATCGGCATGTCGGAGGCGATGACCTTCCAGGTCGCCTTCGACGCCATCAGGGCGCGCTTCAGCCAGGCCATCTGCTCCGGGCCGATGAAATACGCATCCGGACCATAGCTCTCCTGCAGATTCGGGCCGTTGGGCCCGCGATAGCTGCGCTCGTCCAGCATGAAGACATCGAGATGCGGGCCGTAATTGAGCGTGCGATAGACCCGGCCGTGTTCGGTCAGATTGACCGAGATCGGATACATCTCGTGAAAGGCACGCGCGCCGCGCGCAGCCAGTAGCGTGATGTCGCGCTCCTTGTAAGACGACGGCAACTGCTTCGAGAGCGACCAGTTGTTGGTGACCTCGTGATCGTCCCACTGGCCGAAGATCGGCACCTGCGCATTGAATGCGCGGACATTGTCGTCGAGTAGATTGTATTTGTGCGCGGCGCGGAATTCATCGAGCGTTTCGGCGACCTTCGCCTTCTCCGGCACCGTGATGGTGTTCTTCCAGATCGCGCCGTCAGGCAGTTTCGTTTCAGGCAGGATCGGACCATCGGCGTAGATCGTATCGCCGGAATGGATCAGGAAATCCGGGTTGTGCTTTCGCATGGTGGCGAAGGTGACCATGCCGCCATCGTCAGCATTGATACCCCAGCCCTGGCCGGCGACATCGCCGCCCCAGACAAAGGACACATCGCGGCGATCCGCCGGCGCGGTGCGGAAGCGGCCGATCACGGGCTCGCCGACGATGTCGGTATGCGAGAGATCGCGGAATTTGACGCGGTAGAAGATGTCCTGCCCGGCCGGCAGATTATCGAGCAGCAGCTTCGCCGTGAAATCGCTCTCGGGCAGCGCTGCAATCGGCGGCAAGGCGCGCGCATTGCTGAAGGATTCGGTGGTGGCGACTTCCACCATCATCTGCGCCGGACGATCGGCGCGCGACCAGATCATGCCACTGCTCGTCCCGACATCGCCGGACTGCACGCCATGCGACACCACCGGACGATCCGCCGCACGGCTGAGGTAAGGCATCGCCAGGAAGCTTGCGCCTGCTGCGGCTGAGTGCGCGAGGAAGCGACGACGGGAAATATGTAGCGCCATGGCGAACTCCTGATCCTGGCTCTGGCACCAGTGGCTCTAGGCAGATCGCTTGACGCTGCGATGACAGGTGATGCGCAATATCAACACCCGCCAAAGCAAGCTGCGAATGATTGGCAGCTTGATTGACACATTTGGAAATTTCACCTTAACGTGAACGCGACGGTTCCCTTCGGGGATCAAAAGGGAATGCGGTGAGGGGGATCCCCCGATTCCGCGGCTGCCCCCGCAACTGTAAGCGGCGAGCCTGCGCCAAGAGCCACTGGGTGTTCACCTGGGAAGGCGGCGACAGGCAGTGACCCGCGAGCCAGGAGACCTGCCGCCAGTCGTGGTCACACGCGAGCACATTGGGCGGGGTGTCCTGGTGGAAGTCACACTGCCTGTTTGAAAGCGGCGGGGCGACTTGGTTTGCGGTGACGTGCCACGTAACCGCGAGTCCTGTTCATGACCTCCGTTTCTCCCGTCGCATTGAAGCGACATGCTCCCTTTCTTTATTCTGTTGCCCTCTCCTGCTTGTTGTGTCCGAGCGAAAGCTGGTCGCAAACCTCACAGTCGAGCCAGACGCTCGATCCTGTTGTCGTTCAGCCGTCAGCGACGCCTCAGCGCGCACGCCGCGCCACGAACGGCAATGCATCGCGCGCTGCGCGCTCGCGGCAGCAGCGCAATGTCGCTGCCAATACCGGCGCGCCGGTTGCCACGCCGACAGGCGCTGTCTTCGCAGCGCCGACGCTCAACCTCACAGGCACTACATCCACCGGCAGCCGCCTCGGCCTCACGCGCCTGCAGACGCCGGCCAGCGTCGAAGTGATCTCGGCAGAAACCATGGCCGAACGCGGCCAGCAGAACGTCGTCGATGCCGTCACGCAGAATGCCACCGGCTTTACGGCCATTGGCGAACCCGGCAATGGTGGCATTGCTTTCAGCACCCGCGGCTTCGCCGGCAGCGGCTCAGTCACCTCGCTCTATGACGGCACACGCCTCTATGTCGGCTCCGGCACGGTGAACTTCCCCTTCGACACCTGGACCGCCGAGAAGATCGAAGTGCTGCGCGGCCCCGCCTCCGTCATGTATGGCGAAGGCGCCATCGGCGGCGCTATCAACGTGATTTCGAAACTGCCGCTCTGGGTGCCACGCAACCAGGCCGAAATCTCTCTGGACAGCAACATGACGCGCCGCATCGCTCTCGATAGCGGCGGCCCGGTCAGCAAGGACGTCGCCTATCGTATCGCCGTCACCGGCAACGCGTCCGATGGTTGGGTCGATCGCGACAACACCTCGAACATCGCGCTGCACGCCGCCGTGCAGATCAAGCAGACCGAGGACATCACCTGGACGCTCTCCACCGACTATGGCGACCGCCATCCATCAAAATATTTCGGCACGCCGCTGATTAACGGCCAGCTCAATGAGGCGATCCGCTTCAAGAACTACAATGTCAGCGACAGCAACATCCGCTATCAGGACAGTTGGAGCCAGGTGAAGACCGAGTGGCAGGTGGCCGACGGCATCACCCTGCGCAACACGCTCTATTACATGTATGCGAAGCGCCACTGGAAGGAGGTCGAGATCTACGGCTTCAATTCCGGCACCGGCCTGATCGATCGCGGCGATTATCTCGAGATCTTCCACCAGCAGCAGCAGATCGGCGACCGCATGGACGCCACCTTCGAGGGCCATCTGTTCGGCATGGTCAACACCTTCGTGGCGGGCTTCGACGTTAACCGCATCGACTTCAAGCACACCAACAATTCGCCGTTTAGCGGGTCCTCATCGGTCAATCCGTATAATTTCGATCCCGGCCTGTTCAGCAGCCCGGACCCGACGATTCCCGGCTTCAAGAGCGTCGCCAATCAGTACGCATTCTTCGCCGAGAACCGACTGGCCGTCACCGAACAATTGTCGCTGATCGCCGGCGTCCGCCAGGACCAACCGACCGTCGAACGAACCGACTATCGCACCCCCGCCAACAGCTACACCCGGGACTATTCGGCGACCTCGTGGCGCGCCGGCGTCGTCTATACGCCGATTCAGAACCTTGCTTTCTATGGCCAGTATTCGACGGCGGTCGATACCATCGGCGGCTTGATCTCGGCGAGTAACGCCAATGCGAAGTTTGACCTCGCGACCGGCAAACAGGCCGAGATCGGCGTCAAGCAGTCGTTCTGGGGCGGCCGCGGCGAGTGGACGCTCGCTGCCTATGAGATCGTGAAGAACAATCTGCTGGCCGTCGTTCCCGGTAGCGGCGGAGCGGTTCAGCAGGTCGGCCAGCAGTCATCGCGCGGTGTCGAGGCCTCGATCGGTCTCGTGCTCGAATACGGCTGGCGCATCGATGCCAACACCGCGCTCCTGCGCGCAAAGTATGACGACTTCCTGCAGGCCAGCGGCGTGAATTTTGCCGGCAACGTCCCGATCAATGTCCCGCAGAACGTCTCCAATATCTGGGCAACATGGGGCTTTGCGCCAAACTGGTCGGCCAATGCCGGCGTGCAGATTGTCGGCAAGACCTATGCAGACAACGCGAATACGCTGGAAATGCCGAGCTACACAGTTGTGAATGCCGGCCTGCAATGGAAGCCGGACGTCAACACCACGGTGTCGCTGCGCGTTTACAACCTGTTCGACAAGATCTACGCGACGTCGAGCTACAGCGACAATCAGTGGATGCTCGGCATGCCACGCACCGCCCAACTCGCTGTCAACGTGAAATTCTGAACTTGTCACGCAAGCTGACACGCACACTCCGGCGGTGGCTGTATATCGGCCACCGCTGGATCGGTATCGTCACCTGTCTCTTCTTCGCGATGTGGTTCATCTCGGGCGTGGTGATGATGTATGTCGCGTTTCCCGGCCTCTCCGATAAAGAGCGGCTGGCGGCATTGCCCGATATCGTCTGGGAGAAAGTGGCGCTCTCTCCCGACGAGGCGATGAAGGCTGCCGGTGCCACGCGCTATCCGCGCGAATTGCGATTGAACATGATTGCCGACGAGCCGGTATATCGGCTGACTGGCTGGGACGGCAAACGGCAAACCATCTCCGCCGTCGATGGCCGTACCATCACCGAGATCAACGAACTGCAGGCACTTGCAGTCGCGCAGCATCATCCCGCAAGCCGATCACCGCAGCTCGAAGAGATTGTCGATCGCGACCAATGGAGTGTCACCGCGCGTTACGATCCGCTGCGACCATTGTATCTGATCACACTCGGCGACGATGCCGGCACCAAGCTTTACGTCTCCTCGCGCTCCGGCGAGATCGCACTCGATACCAACCGCACCGAGCGCGTCTGGAACTGGCTCGGCTCGATCCCGCACTGGATCTATCCGACCGTGTTGCGCAAGGACGGTCCGCTGTGGCGACTCGTGGTGCTGTGGATCTCCGGCATCTGTTTGATCGTCGGCGTTACCGGAATCTGGATCGGCATTCTGCGCGTGCGCCTCAAGCGACGCTATGCGAGTGGCAACATCACGCCCTATCGCGGCTGGATGGCATGGCATCACGTCACCGGACTGATCGCCGGGCTGTTCGTGCTGACCTGGATGTTCTCGGGCTGGCTGTCGCTTGATCCCGGCCGCGTTTTTGCCGACCGCAATACGCCACGTGAGGTATTGCAACGCTATGCCGGCCACGACGCGCCTGATATCCCTGCGGCCATTCGCGCACCGGCGGACAAGGCCGCGGTCGAAGCGCGCTTCGTATGGATCGACGGCATGCCGCTGATGATCGTCGCGAAGCGCGACGGCACGAAGATGGCGATCAATCCGACAAGCGGCGAAATCGCAAGACTGCCGCAAGACCGCCTCTGGAACGCCGCAACAAAACTGCTTCCGGATTCGCGCCTCGAACGCCAGATAACCCTCGGAAAATACGACGCTTATTGGTACGCGCACCACAATGACCGCGAATTGCCGGTGTTACGCGCCAAATTCGATGACGACGCGCAAACCTGGTTTCACATCAGCCCGGTCACCGGCGACATTCTCGGCCGCGTCGACTCAAGCCGGCGTACCTATCGCTGGCTGTTCAATGCGCTGCACAGTTTCGATTTTCAGCTGTTGTTGATGTATCGCCCGGCCTGGGACATCGTGGTGTGGCTGCTGTCGATTCTCGGCACCATCGTCTCGGCGAGCGGCGTCGTGATCGGCTGGCGCTATCTCAAGCGCTAAAGCGTTTTCAAGCGAAGTGGTCCCGGTTCGCGTGAAGAAAACGCGTCAAAACGAAAGACTCTAGACCGCCAGCGGCCGCGGCGGCTGACGCAATTGCTCCGGCGGATTCATCGGCTCCGGCGGGATCATGCCGATCAGCGCCTTGCGGTCGGCGACGGCGTTGTGGAATTGCTCGAGCGCAATATTGAAGGCTGTCAGCGTGCCTTCCTCAATGGCACCATGCTCGTAGCAATTCAGCGTATGACGCAGAATATCGTCGGCTTCCGCCTGCATCGTATCGAGCTCTTCGAGGGACTCGCTCTTGCGCGCGGCGGCAATCATGTCGAGCAGACGATCGCGCTCTGACACATTCACGTTGCGCTCATCCTTCTTCAGATAGCTCGCGAACCAGGCGCCGATCGAGCCCATCGCCGAGAGCCCCATCAGGCTCCACCAGATGTAATCGCTATAGCGATCGAGGAAGGTCTTTTCTTCACCATCCACATAGGCGGCCGCGCCGGGATGCACGGGGATCACCGCATCCTTATCGGTATCCGGCGTCTCGATCTTCGCCGCCAGCGGGAAGTCGTTGATGATCTGCTGACGGATCGCAAACAGCTGCCGCGTGAAGGCGGCGATGGTCACATCAGACAGGCTCTGCCGTGCCACGATGTGATGCGAAAAGCTGATGGTCTTGACGTCGTCGTCCGGCCGCGCCGGCGCGCCGCCGAATGCGCCTGCAGGAATTTCCGATGATTCATACATCGGGAAATTCTGCGCGATGGCTTCTGCGGAATCGATCGCGAGGAAGGTCGGCGTGCCATCGCGGCTCGAAGCCTGGATCGCATCATTGGTGATCTTGCTGTTCACCGGACCTGCCGCGATGAACGCATCGACCTTCTGGTCCTTCACGGCCTCAGCCACTTCGGTGGTCGAGAACTGCACGATGGTGACCTTGGCCGGATCGACGCCATATTGCCGCAGGATGATGTTCAGCAGGTTGACGTTGGCCTGCGTCTTGCCGATCACGCCGACGCGGCGTCCGGCGAGCTGCGAGAATTTGGTGATCTTCGGCCCGGATTTCTTGCCCTTGGCGGCCGGCGGCACCCAGATCACAGCAACGTTCTTGCGCAGCGTGGCGACGGCGCGCGCATTCTTTGGCACTTCGAGATCGCCGCGGATGATCGCGAGATCGGCCTTGCCATCCGCGAGCGCCTTGGCGCTGGCGGTGGCTCCTTCGGTGAGGATCGGTCGCAGCCGGACTGTATAGTGATCGCGCGAGAACGATTGCACCAGCGCCTGCACCACCTTGACGTCGTCGCTGTTCGGCGGACCGACGGCGATCCGCAGCGGTACCGGCTTCATGGCGAAGTAGTAAGCGCCAGCCACGGCAGCAACGATCGCCAGAGTCCCGGCCAGCGTAATCAGCGTCATCTTGCGCCGGATCGACCGCGGTGACGGCGGCCCTATCGGCCCGATAACATCGGGACCGTCTGCCATGGATCTGGAAAACAATCGCTTCAAATTCATCTGCGCCAAATGGGTTCGAGCGACAATGTAGCAAAGTTTCGGGTCGACGCGCCGTTCCACCGGCAGCATGGTTACCGGCGCGATTGGTTACTTTCCTGCATGCGCGGCATTTGCTGCCTTATTGTGGCATGGATCCCAACTGTGTCACCGGGCGTTAGAGTAAAGTTCAAGTGAAGCAGGAGGTTGGCATGGTGGAACGACTCTCGGCCGAGGCCCGCAAGGCGGCGCTCAAGGAGCTCTCGGGCTGGAGCGAGGTTTCCGGGCGCGATGCCATCGCCCGGACCTTTACGTTCAAGGATTTCAACGAGGCCTTCGGTTTCATGGCGCGGGTCGCTCTGGTCGCCGAGAAGAGCGGCCACCATCCGGAATGGCGCAATGTTTACAAGACAGTGGAGGTAGTACTGTCCACCCACGACGCCGATGGCGTCACCAAGCGCGACGTCGATCTGGCCAGGGCCATGAATACCATCGCCGGGCAACTCGGCCACTCCTGAGCGTTGCTGAATGTTGCGACGCCGGAGCCGGATCACCATTTACCGGAAAGGCTGCAAACTGCAGCCGTGAGGACATTGCCGATGGCAACCGACCACAGCGTGGGCTTCGAGCCAGCCGATGAACTGGCCAAAGACCGCGAAAGCGTACGCAAGCAGTTCTGGCACAAGCTCAAGCGACTGGCGGTCAAGCTGCCTTTCGCCGAAGACTTGCTGGCGGCTTACTACTGCGCCTTCGACCGGCAGACACCGCGCCATGTCCAGGCGGCGCTGCTCGGCGCCATCGCCTATTTCGTGCTGCCATTCGATTTCGTGCCGGACATGCTGCCCGTTCTGGGATTCACTGATGATGCCGCGGTGCTGGCCACCGCCTTGCGCATGGTGGCGAGCCACATCAACGAGGACCACCGCGAAGCCGCCAGAGCGGCCATCGCACGTGGATTGGCGAAGGGTGAAACGGACGCGTAATCCGCGTCCGCCTCATTCAGCTTTATGGATGAAGGATCACTTTGCCCATGGCCTGACGGCCCGCCAGTACCTTCAACGCATCGGCTGTCTTGGCTAACGGGAAAGTCCTGTCGACATGGGATGAGATCTTCCCTTCGGCGGCCCACTTCACCAGCTTTTCCAGATTGGCGCGGTTCTTCTCGGGATTCTGCCGTACCCAGGCGCCCCAGAACACGCCGCGGATGTCGCAGCCTTTCAGCAGCGCGAGATTAAGCGGCATCTTCGGAATGTCGCCGGCGGCGAAGCCGATCACCAGGAAGCGGCCTTCCCAAGCGATAGCGCGCAGCGAGGCTTCGGCATATTTGCCGCCCACCGGATCGAAGATGATGTCGACACCCTTGCCGTCCGTCAGCTTCTTCAGACCTTCCTTCAGATCTTCGGTCGCGTAGTTCAGCCCAATATCCGCGCCGTGCTTCTTGGCGAATTCCAGCTTCTCGTCCGACGATGCGCAGGCGATGACCTTGAGACCCAAGAGCTTGCCGAGTTCGCAGGCCGCGAGCCCAGTGCCGCCCGCGGCGCCGAGCACGGCCAGCGTCTCGCCGGGCTTCGGGCTGGCGCGGTCTTCCAGCGCATGCAGCGCCGTGCCGTAAGTGATGATCACGCCGGCGGCGCGATCGAAATCGAGATTGTCGGGAATCTTCACGGCGGATGCCGCAGGCACCGCGATCTTTTCACGGGCGCCATTGTGGCCCACAGATGCAACCACACGGTCACCAACCTTGAAGCCGGTCACGCCGCTGCCGATGCTCTCGATCACACCAGCGACTTCCGCAGCCGGCGAGAACGGGAACGGCGGCTTGATCTGGTATTTGCCCTGGATCATCAGAATGTCGAAGAAATTCAGCGCCGCCGCCTTGATGGCGATAACGACCTGACCGTCACCGGCAACGGGATCATCGATATCGGCGAGAACGAGATCATCGGGTTCGCAGAATTGCGAGCAGAGAATGGCTTTCATCTGATCATCTGACCTTCGGCTTGAGACAGTTGAAGGGAGTCATGCCGGATTTGACGGCGCGCTACAATCTGATTCGAGAAAAGGTAATTCCGCCACGCGGCCAACCGAGGAACCGTCCCATGTTCGAAACAACGCTGCTCGCCAACAGGCGCATTCTGGTCACCGGCGGCGGTTCCGGCCTCGGTGCGTCCATGAGTCGCCGCTTTGCGGAGCTGGGTGCCGAGCTCATCATCTGCGGTCGCCGACTTGAACAGCTCGAACAAACTGCAGCACAACTGCGTACCGACTTCAGCGCCAAGGTCAGCACCTTCACCTGCGACATTCGTGACGCAGCGGCGGTCGAGGCGATGATGGAGACAATCTGGCGCGACGGGCCACTCGACGTCCTCGTCAACAATGCCGCGGCCACCTTCATCGCACAGAGCGAGCACCTCTCTGCCCGCGCCGCCGATGCGATCCTCGCACCGACGCTGCACGGCGCCATGTATTGCACCCTTGAAGCCGGACGGCGCTGGATCGCAGGACACCACAAGGGCGTCGTGCTGAGCATCCTCTCGACATCCACGATCACCGGGCGCGCCTTCACGGTGCCATCGGCGATGGCCAAATCTGGAATCCTTGCAATGACGAAGTCGCTCGCGGTGGAGTGGGGACCCAGAGGCATCCGCACCGTCGCGATCGCGCCCGGCCCGTTCCCCACCACGGGTGCGACCGGGCAGCTGCGGCCCGAGGGACGCGACAGCGGCCCTGCGGCGCAGAACCCGCTCGGCCGCGTCGGCGAACACAGCGAGCTCGCAAATCTCGCAAGCTTCCTGATTTCCGATCAGGCCGGCTATATCAATGGCGAGATGGTGGTGCAGGATGGGGGCGCACACCTGCGCGCATCTGGCGCAGAGGATCTGCTGCAGTGGAGCGATGCGCAGTGGGCAGCGCAGCGTGCGGCGCGTGCAAAAAACTGAGCAGAAAACTGAGGATGACTCCTGCGCCGTCAGCGCGCAGCAAGGCAAGGACTGCTATCCTTGCGGGAGTCGCGTCTGCCTTTTCAAGAAAGCGATTTGCGGATATGGCAGACATCGTGACGTCAGCGATTCCAGATCGTCTTGGTAAAGCCGTCTTGTTGCGAGCCATCTTCCAGTCACAATGATAGAGGATCGAGACTTGATGTCCGTGCGGCGATTCCTGACAGTTGTGTCGATGAGTATAGCGATGGTCGGTATCTCCGATCTTGCGCAGGCGCAGAGCGCTGCATCGAAGGGCAAGGCCGCCGCACCGAAGGCAGCGCCCACACCGGCAAAGCCAGCAGCCGCGGCGCCTGCTGCAGCGGGTGGCGCCGAGCCCACGCTGGTCGGACAGTTCGGCTCGTGGGGCGCCTACACCGCGACACCGAACGGCAAGAAAGTCTGCTTTGCGCTGGCCAAGCCGGCGTCGTCAAAGACCAATCCGGCGAACCGCCCGCGCGATCCCGCTTACGCCTTCGTCTCGACCCGCCCGGCCGAGAAGGTGACCAACGAAGTCTCGATCATGATCGGCTATCAGTTGAAGCCGGGCTCCGAGTCCACGCTGGAAGTCGGCGGCGCGCGCTATGCGATGTATACGCAGGGCGACGGGCTCTGGATCAAGAATGCCGCCGAAGAAGAGCGCATGGTGGAAGCCCTGCGCAAGGCGGCCGACGTGACCGTGAAGGGCGTCTCCGCCAAGGGCACCGAGACCACCGACACGTTTTCGCTGAAGGGCTTGGCCCAGGCGCTGGACCGGCTGGCGCAGGATTGCCGGCGGTAATTGCCGCCAAACACCGGCTAAATCCTTGTCGCCGTTAATATTGCCGCATTTCGCGCCTTTTCATTCGGGCGCGAAAAGCTTATTTGAGATCGGCCTGTTTAAGGCCAGATTTCCCGCGACATCATAGATCGAACGCCATGACCCCCGTTTCAGCCGAGGCAAGTGCTTCCGTATCAAGCTCCGCCATCGACGCTTCCCGCGCATTGCCCGCGGGCGAGATGCCGCTGGAGAAGATCGCCACCGAGACCTATGTGCCGCTGGCCAAGCCGTCCCTCATCGGCCTGTCGCGCACGGAAATCGCGGAAAAGCTCGGTTCCATCGGCGTGGCGCCGGCCCAGCGCAAGATGCGGACGCAGCAGATCTGGCACTGGATGTATGTCCGGGGCGTCCAGACCTTCGCCGAAATGTCCAGTATTTCCAAAGGCATGCGCGAAGACCTCGAGAAGCATTTCACGGTGGCACGGCCCGAGATCGTGGTCGAGCAGATCTCCAATGACGGCACCCGGAAATGGCTGCTGCGGCTGCCTTCAGGTACCGCCGGCGAGAAGGCCCATGAGGTCGAGTGCGTCTATATCCCCGAAACCGACCGCGGCACGCTCTGCGTCTCCTCCCAGGTCGGCTGCACCCTGAACTGCTCGTTCTGCCACACCGGTACCCAGCGACTGGTCCGCAACCTGACGGCCGGCGAAATCGTCGGCCAGATCATGGTTGCCCGCGACCGCCTCAACGACTGGGCCGACAGGGAAACGCCAGACGGCAACCGCCGCGTCACCAATATCGTGATGATGGGCATGGGCGAGCCGCTCTACAATTTCGATGCGGTGCGCGACGCGCTGCTGATCGTGTCGGACAATGAAGGCATCGGCATTTCGCGACGGCGTATCACTTTGTCGACCTCCGGCGTGGTGCCGAACATCAAGCGCACCGGCGACGAGATCGGCGTCATGCTGGCGATCTCGCTGCATGCAGTACGCGATGAGCTGCGCAACGAGCTGGTGCCGCTCAACAAAAAATATCCCCTCGAACAGCTGATGCAGGCCTGCCGCGATTATCCCGGCGCGTCCAACGCACGGCGCATCACTTTCGAATATGTGATGCTGAAAGGCGTCAACGACTCGCTCGAGGACGCCAAGCTGCTGGTCAAGATGCTCAAGGGCATCCATGCCAAGATCAATCTGATCCCGTTCAATCCGTGGCCCGGCACGCGCTACGAATGTTCCGACTGGGACCAGATCGAGAAGTTCTCCGAATATATCTTCAATGCCGGCTATTCCTCGCCGGTGCGCACGCCGCGCGGCCGCGACATTCTCGCTGCCTGCGGCCAGTTGAAGTCGGAGACCGAGAAACTGTCGGCGCGTGAGCGTCAGGCTTTGCGCGCGATGGCGATGACGGACTGACGATGGCGCTGATCGGCCGCCTGTTCGTTATCTTTCTCGGCTTCTGCGCAGCCTGTCTCATTGGCGGCGCCATCGTGGTGTTCTCGATCCTGTTTCCGGAACTCAGCGCGCTCGATACCGGCGTCATCGACCCGAACACGATCAACATCCTGCTCGGCTTCGGCTTTATCTTCATCAGCGGCTTTGCGCTGATCCCGGCGATGCTCGTCGTCCTCATCACCGAGGCTTTCTATATTCGCAGCGTCATCGTCTATGCACTCGGCGGCGCGGCAGTCGGTCTCGCCTGTTATCTCGGCCTGATCCCCTATGACCCTGCCACGATGAGTTTCGACGGCATTGTACGTCGGCATCTCGAAGTCATGACCGGCGCGGGTATCGTTGCCGGACTGATCTACTGGGTGATCGCGGGCCGCAATGCCGGCGCCTGGCGGCAGCCACGGCGCGCACCACCGCAGCCCGATGTCGCGGCCGGCCCCTAGTGCACTGCCTTTCCTTCAACTCCTGCCTCGGTTAAACCGCCCGCCATGAACCGGACCGGACTCCTCGTCGCGCTTGGGCTGTTTGCCGCCATTGCCATTATGTTCGGAGTCTGGCCCGACCTCGACCTCAAGCTCGCGGCACTGTTTTACGATCCCGAGACCAGACGCTTCCCCACGACGTCGCTGCCCTATGCGCAATTCGCCCGCGATGCGGCGATGTGGATCGCATGGGCCTTTGTCGCGCCCTCGATCCTCGCGCTGATCGTGAAGCTGATCTGGCCCAACCGGCCGCTGCTCGTGAAGGGCCGCACCATGGCCTTCCTGATCCTCACCATGCTGATGTCGGCCGGAGTCCTGACCAATTTCACCTTCAAGACCTTCTGGAGCCGGCCGCGGCCGGTGATGGTGACGGAATTCAACGGGCCCTGGGAGTTCAAGGCGTGGTGGGATCCAACCGGCCAATGCGGGCGCAACTGCTCGTTCTTCTCGGGCGAGGGCGCCACGGCGTTCTGGACCTATGCTCCGGCCGCGCTCGCGCCGCCCTCGGTGCGGCCCTACGCCTATGTGGCAGCGACGGTCTTCGGAATCGCCACCTCGGGCTGGCGGATGGCTTTCGGCGGCCATTTCTTTACCGACGTGACCATCGCCGGCCTCGTGTCGTTCCTGGTTATCTGGTTGATTCACGGATGGATTTACCGCTGGCCCTCGACCCGGATGACGGATGAGGACGTCGATCGCTGGCTGACCAGGATCGCCTGGCCCGGCTATCGCTGGCGGCTGCGCATGATCGGGCGGCAGCCAAAGCCGTCTTTCGTCAACCGGATCACCGAGCAGCACCACGATTGAGCGGCCTCAAGCGGATGCCGCGTTGACGTGCTTTGCCCGGCCGGGCTATCGCTGGCCGCAGAAACTGCCCCGATTGGACGTTCCATGACCACGATCTTGAAGAGCCTGCCCAAGGGCAAAAACGTCGGCATCGCTTTCTCCGGCGGCCTCGACACGTCAGCGGCGCTGCTCTGGATGAAGCAGAAGGGCGCCAAGGTCTTCGCCTACACCGCCAATCTCGGTCAGCCCGACGAAGCTGACTACGACGAGATTCCACGCAAGGCGATGGAGTTCGGCGCCGAGAAGGCGCGCCTCGTCGATTGCCGCGCGCAACTCGTTCACGAAGGCATTGCCGCGATTCAATCCGGCGCGTTCCATGTCTCGACCGGCGGCATCGCCTATTTCAACACCACGCCGCTCGGGCGCGCCGTCACCGGCACGATGCTGGTCTCGGCCATGAAGGAAGACGGCGTCAATATCTGGGGCGACGGCTCGACCTATAAGGGCAACGATATCGAGCGGTTCTACCGCTACGGACTGCTGACCAATCCGGACCTGAAGATCTACAAGCCCTGGCTCGACGATCAGTTCATCGACGAACTGGGCGGCCGCGCCGAAATGTCGGCCTTCATGACCGCCCACGGCTTCGCTTACAAGATGAGCGCCGAGAAGGCGTATTCGACGGACAGCAATCTGCTCGGCGCCACGCATGAGGCCAAGGATCTCGAACAGCTCGACAGCGGCATCAAGATCGTCAACCCGATCATGGGCGTGCCGTTCTGGCGCGACGACTGCGCCGTCAAGGCTGAGAAGGTCGTGGTGCGGTTTGTGGATGGCCAGCCCGTTGCGCTGAACGGCCAGACCTTCACCGATCCTGTCGCGCTGTTCCTCGAGGCCAATGTCATCGGCGGCCGCCATGGCCTCGGCATGAGTGACCAGATCGAGAACCGGATCATCGAGGCCAAGAGCCGCGGCATCTATGAAGCGCCGGGCATGGCGCTGCTGCACATCGCCTATGAGCGTCTTGTCACCGGCATCCACAACGAAGATACCATCGAGCAGTATCGCATCAGCGGCATGCGGCTCGGGCGGCTGCTTTATCAGGGACGCTGGTTCGATTCCCAGGCCTTGATGCTGCGCGAGACGGCGCAGCGCTGGGTCGCGCGTGCGATCACCGGCGAGGTGACGCTCGAACTGCGCCGCGGCAATGACTACTCGATCCTGAACACCGAGAGCCCCAACCTGACCTACGCGCCGGAGCGGCTGAGCATGGAGAAGGTCGAGGATGCGCCGTTTACGCCAGCCGACCGGATTGGCCAGCTCACCATGCGCAACCTCGACATCACCGATACTCGCGCCAAGCTGGATCTCTATGCGAAGACGGGCCTGCTGAGCGCTGGCGAAGGCTCAAACATTCCGAAGCTCGACAACGACAAGAGCTGAGGGCGCGGCGGAGACGCTCGAACTATAAGATCAAACGGCCGGATGTCGTCGTCACGTCATCCGGCCGTTATATTGGAAGGACATCGCCTCACGCAGGCTCTCGCTCGGGACGTCCACCATGAGAAACACGTCGTTGCTGGCCGCGTTTGCGGCTTTTTTCATGAGCGCGCCAATCTGCGCGCAGACGATCTATCCGCTCGACCGCGCTGATATCCTCGCGGGCGCGAAATTCGACTTCAAGGTCGAGTTTCCCGAACTCGTTCAGGCCGCCGACATCAAGGTGACGATCAACGGCGCCGATCAGACCGCAGCGTTCGGCAAATCCCCGGACTACATCGCGAAGGAAGACGGCAAGGATCAGTCCGCCTTGCTGCTGCGCGACGTGACGCTCGACAAAGCCGGGACTTACAAGATCGAAGTCAGCGACGG
The DNA here is from genome assembly GCF_052076045.1 of Tardiphaga sp. 20_F10_N6_6. Lineage (NCBI taxonomy): Bacteria > Pseudomonadati > Pseudomonadota > Alphaproteobacteria > Hyphomicrobiales > Nitrobacteraceae > Tardiphaga > Tardiphaga sp. 20_F10_N6_6. Next base: position 4,385,475 of record NZ_CP197239.1, on the reverse strand, counting down.
CGTGCGCAGCCGCGCGGTGACGTGGAACGTCTACGATACCGGTCCGCGCAAGGCGAAGAATGTGATCCTGTTTATCGGCGACGGTATGTCGCTGGCGCACCGCGTCGGCGCCAGAATTCTTTCGAAGGGCATCACCGAAGGCAAGAGCCGCGGCAAGCTCGCGATGGACGACATGCCACATATGGCGATGGTGGCAACGGCGGGCTCCGATTCCATCATCACCGATTCCGCCAATTCGGCCAGCGCCTATGCCACCGGCCACAAGACCGCAACCAATGCGATGGGCGTCTATGCGGATCGCACCGCGAATGTGTTCGACGATCCGCAGGTCGAAACCATCACCAGCCTCGCGAAGCGCAAGCTCGATCTGGCGATCGGCATTGTCACCAATACCGAGGTCGAGGACGCGACGCCCGCCGCGATGATCGCGCATACCCGCCGCCGCGCGGCCTATGACGAGATCGTCGCGCAGTTCCTTGCGGCCAAACCGGACGTATTGATGGGCGGCGGCGCAGCGAATTTCCTGCCGCAGGCGGCCGCGACATCGAAGCGCAAGGATGACGTCGACTATGTCGCACGCTTCCGTGATGCCGGTTATTCGGTGGCGACCACGGCGCCCGAACTGAACGGCCTCGCCAAGAAGCCGGAGACGCGCAAGCTGCTTGGACTTTTCACGCCCGGCAATATGGACGGCGTGCTGGACCGCAAGTTTCTCGGCGGCGGCGGCGTGAAGAAATATCCGCAACAGCCTGATTTGACCGAGCAGGTGCATGGCGCGCTCAAGATCCTGTCGCGCAACGACAACGGCTTCTTCCTGATGGTCGAGTCGGGCCTGATCGACAAATACGCCCATCTGCTCGACATGGACCGCGCCGTCTATGACGTCATCATGCTCGACAATGCCGTGAAGCTGGCGCGCGACTGGGCGGCCAAGCGCGGCGACGACACGCTCATCCTCGTCGTCTCCGACCACAGCCATCCCAACAGCCTCGTCGGCACCGTCAATGACGACATGAGCAAGGAGTCAAACCTGCCCCTGCGCGAACGGCTTGGCGTCTATGAGAAGGCCGGCTTCCCGAACTACCCCGCGCCGGATGCCGAAGGCTATCCATCGCGCATCGATGTCAGCCGGCGGCTCGCGATCATGTCGGCCAGCCTGCCCGACCACTATGAGACGCTGCGGCCGAAGCTCGACAACCCCAACGATCCGACCGAGAAGGGCGACGAGCCCGGTACCTTCAAGGCCAACGAGAAATACAAGAATGCGCCCGGCAGCATGCTGCGGCTCGGCAACCTGCCGGCAATGATGGGCGCCAGCGTGCATTCCGGCGAGGACGTGATCCTCACCGCCACCGGTCCCGGCAGCGACCGCGTGAAGGGCGCGATGGATAATACGGAAGTGTTTCGCGTGATGGCGGATGCGTTGGGATTGGGTGTGAAGAAGTAACGGAGCTCCGCTTATCCCTCCCCCTAGCGTGGCGTAGCCACGCTAGGGGGAGGGTGGCACGACTGCGAGCGTTCAGCGAGCATCGTGACGGGTGGGGTGTTGCCACACACTCCGTCCTTCCGTGGGAGAGACCCCACCCCGGCCTATCGGCCGACCCTCCCAACTACGCGCAGCTACGCTGCGCTTGAGGGATGGAAGCCATTGGCAGCAGCGTACTATCAAAACAAAAATGGCCGGGATCACTCCCGGCCATTTTCTTTCATATCAAACCGCTCAGCGACGCGGCGGCGCGGTGCCTGGAGGCGGTGGCGGCAGCGAGGCCTGACCGCCGTTCAACAGCGGCGTGATGTTGCGAATCGTGACGCGGCGGTTCTGGCGCTCCGGACCGTCGGTCTGGATCTTCAGATACTGCTCGCCATAACCCTGCGACGTCAGGTTTTCTGCCGGCACCTGGAATTGCTGGGTGAGCAATTCTGCCGCGGACTGCGCACGGCGATCCGACAGCGACAGATTGTCGACGTCCGATCCGACCGCATCGGTGTGACCCTCGATGAGGAACACCGCTCGTGGGTTGCGCGAGATCGCCCGGTTGAGACCATCTGCGATCACCTGCAGCTTCGAGGCCTGATCCGGCGGGATATCCCACGAGCCTAGCTCAAAGTTGATCGAGTCCAGATCGATCGACGGCATGCGCTGGCGCACCATCGGGCTGTAGCGGATTTCATCGAGCGTATAGCGGCGCTCGATGCGATCCACCGGAGGCGCGATCAGCGTGTCGTAGACCAGATCGGGCGAGGCCTGATCGTAGTCGACGATGTAACGGTTCTGCGGAATCCGGATCATCGGCGGCGGCAAATCGACATAGAAGCCGAGTCCACCCGGACCGCCGGGGCCACGCGGACCGCGGAACGAGTTATCGATGATGATGATCTCGCGTCCCTCACGATCCCTGCGGATACGTCGCAGCAGCTGGCCGTCGCGGCCGACCACCGTGATGATCTGCGAGCCGTCGGGACGGATCACGATGGTCCGATCCTCACCGCCGACCCGATCCGTACGGATGTCACGCGCGCCGTAGCGGAAGCGATCGACTTCGTTGTGGCGGATGAACGATTGACCGCTCGGATCCTGCACGATGATGCGTCCAGGCTCGGTGATGATCGTGCGGCCGCCTTCCTGGCGCTCGCTGCGCTGGCCGCGGAAATCGCCCATGTTGCGCGGCCCTTGGGGGGCAGCGCCCGGTGCGATCGGCGTCAGCGCTACTGCTGGCGGCGGCGCCTGAGGGATCGGTGCCGTCACGGTCGGGGCGGGCGGCTGCACGACCTTGATGTTGCCGCCACCGGGCGCGACCACGAGAGGTGCAGCAGTGCTCGTGGGAGGCGCAGCGGCGGGTGCCGTAGCGTTCGGCGCGACACCGGGCGCAGCAGCGTTGGGCGGCGTGCCGGGTGCACCGGGCGCGCCTGCGCCCGGACCACCAGGAGGACCACGGCGGCCATCCGAACCTCGTCCGTCAGGACCACGGCCATCAGGGCCACCGGGGCGACCAGACGGAGGCGCACCCGCAGCAGGCGGTGTGCCCGGCGCAGCCGGAGCTGCCGACGGCGCCGGTGCTGCTGCAGGAGGCGTTGCCGCAGGGGGAGTCGCAGCCGCTGGCGGCGTCGCCGGTGTTGGAGCCGGTGTCGGCGCAGCAGCAGGTGCCGGACGCGCGGCAGGCGGTGTCGCCGGCGCCGCGGCTGGTGGCGTTGCAGGCGTGGGACGTGCGCCGGCCGGCGGCGTTGCACCGGGTTCACGGCGCTCAGGACGTCCTTCGCCGGGCTCGCGACGTTCGGGACGCGCAGCGGGCGGCGTTGGCGCTGACGGAGCTACAGGCGCAGCGGTGGGCGCTGGAGGTGCGGCGCGCGGGGCCGGAGGCGCGACGGGAGCCGGCGGCGGAGCTGGGCGCGGCGGCGGAGCGGCCGCAGGTGGTGGGGGTGGCGGCGGTACCGGGCGCGGAGGTGCAGCCGCAGGCGGCGGCGCAGCAGGAGGTGCCGGAGGCGCGGGACGCGCAGCAGGGGGAGCCGGTGGCGGCGGCGGCGGCGCAGGGCGTGCGGCCGGCGGCGCAGCGGCGGGAGGCGCAGCAGCTGGCGGAGCCTTGGGTGGTGCCTTCGGGGGAGCCTTGGGCTCACCTTCAGGCGCAGCAGGTGCGGCCTGCGCGAGCACGATCGGCGCATCGACACTCGACGCATAAGCAGCGGTCGCTGCGATATGCGCAACGCCGAGCGTCGTCGTGGCCAGTAATACGAGACGAAGTTTTGTCATGATAGACCTTGGGCCCCCGGATAAGGATCTTCAACAAACTGATTTTTGTCGGCCGAACAAATCGGCATATTGATCAACTGATATGCATTGGGCCGGAATGTGGCGACAGGCAAATGCAAATTCGTTTTTATTTTCGACACGACAATGGCCCAAACGCGCTTTGTTCATTGCGCGTTCAGGCCATCGATCTGTAGTTCGCTACATCACTGCAGGCGGCTGCTGACCCGGATTGATATCAGGATTTGGCACCGGCATCTCATCAGGCACATCTCCAGGTAACTCTTCGGGTCGCGACGGCTCACCGGGATCGCGCACCGGCGGCGGTACCTCGGGCCGCGGATTGCCCGGCGGGCTCTCCTGCGGCGGTTCGGAGGGTTGACCGGGCTTGATCGGCGGATCCTCGACGGGATTGATGCCGGGTGAATCGTCTTTAGGCATCTAGATTGCGACCTTACGGTTGGTGCCGATGTCCGGACGCGTACCAGTCACAGCCGCAGCGGCCATCTTGACATAGCTGATCACAGTGCCCGGCGAGTCCCAGAACTCGGCATCGTCAGGCGTGAACTTCAGCACACGAATATTCGGATCTTCCGCGCTGTCCCACCACGCCTTTGCGGAGGTGGTGAACAGCTCCTTGATCTTGGCGCGATCGTTCGAGACGGCAGCAGTACCGCTCACCGAGACATACTTCTGATCGCCCGCATCCGCGAAAGAGAGATTCACGTTCGGATTGCGCTTGATCTCATCATCCTTGTGTCTGCGCGCATCGCTGAGGAAGTAGACCGCATCCGCATCGCGATCCACATAGGCGGCCATCGGGCGCGCTCGCAGCTTGTCGCCATCATGCGTCACCAGCATGGCGAAACCGATCTTCTTCATCAATTCCCAGGCGCGTTCGATATCACGGGTATTGTCATTGGCCATCATCTGTCTCCCTTGGGGCTGAACTAACAACGGCGCGATCGATGCGATGTTCCGCGACAACGGGCCGGATGAAGGCGGGTTTGACAGCGGAACAGGAACCGCCCATCAAGACGCAGTTTGGCCATACTATTTGACCTGGGGGATTTCGATGCCGTTCGCCTATTGGAGCATTCTGATTGCTGCACTGCTGCCGCTGATCATTATTGGTTATGCCAAAGCGGGATCGCGCGATAACAGCGCACCGCGCGACAGCGCCGAGAACCTCTCAGGTGCCAAACGCCGCGCCTATGCTGCGCACCAGAATGCCTTCGAGAGCTTCCCGTTCTACGCAGTCTCGGTCGTTGCAGCGTTGAATTTTGGCGCATCGGCGACGACCGTAAGCGTGCTGGCCGCTCTCTATCTTGCGTTTCGGATTGCGCACGCGCTGCTGTACATCGCGGATAAATCGTCGCTGCGCTCAGCCGCCTATGCCGGCGGCCTCTTCGCCAATATCGCGATCTTCCTGTCGCCGGCGCTGAAGATCAACTTCTTCTAAGTTGAAACACGCAGCAAGCGCCTCATAGCGCCTGGTGTCACGCCGCGCTCCTGGCCGGCTTGCGCTGGCGCAGGAAGCGGCCGAGCAGACGGCGCTTACCCTTGCGCGGGATGAGATCGATGTCGCTGACCAGCTTGGCGCCGCCCTTGCGGCGCTCCAGTACGATCTTGCGGCTGTGGAAGGCTTCAAGCTCGACGCGATGCGCGACAGATACCACCGTGGCGTTGGGCAGCTCCTTGGTGAGCAGCTCCATCATCTTGTCCTGGCTCTTCGCGTCCAGCGCCGAGGTCGCTTCGTCCAGCACAATGATATCAGGGCGGTGCAAAAACAGCCGTGCGAAAGCGAGACGCTGCTTCTCGCCGCCGGACAGCGTCTGGTCCCACGGCGCATCCTCCTCGATCTTCTCCTTGAGATGACCGAGCCCGACCTTGTCGAGAGCGTCGCCGATCTGCTCGACGGTCCAGTCCTCCGACGCCGCGGGATAGGCGGCTGCGCGGCGCAAGGTGCCTGACGGCACATAGGGCTTCTGCGGCAGCATGAAGAGCCGCCGGTCCGGATGGAAATTGACGCTGCCGCCACCCCATGGCCACAGGCCCGCAATGGCGCGCACCAGCGTGCTTTTGCCGGTGCCGGACTCGCCCGCGACAAGCAGACGTTCACCAGACTCGATCTTCACTTCGGCATCGCCGACGACGGCAGTGCCGTCGTCGAGCGTCACGGAGAGATCATGCAGGCTCAGCATCGTCTCATCCGTCGTTTCGCCACGCTTGATACGGCCGATACCGTCACCGAGCTCGGCGCGTTCGAGGCCGTCCAGCGACATCATCAGCGAGGCGATGCGGCGCGCGCAGGCGTTCCAGTCAGCAAGGCGCGGATAGTTGTCGACCAGCCAGCCGAATGCGCTTTGCACGATGGTGAAGGCCGACGCCGCCTGCATCACCTGACCGAGCGACATGCTGCCGTCGAGAAACTTCGGCGCGCACAGCAACAGCGGTACGACGGGCGCGATCAGGCTCGAGCCCTGCGACACCAACGTGGTACGCATATGCTGTCCGGCGAGACGCGCCCATTGCCTGAGGACGTTGCCGAAGGTCTTGTCGATCCCGTCGCGCTCTTCTTCCTCGCCGCCGAGCAGCGCGATGCTCTCGCCGTTCTCGCGCACGCGAGTGAGCGCATAACGATACTCGGCCTCGGCCTGGTTTTTGTCCTCGGAAATCTGCACGAAGCGGCGGCCGATCACCATGATCGAGCCGGACGCAATGGCCGCATAGATGATCGCGGCAATGACGAGGAAGCCGGGAATGGTGATGAGACTGCCGCCTACAGTCAGCGTCAGCGCACCACCGATCGTCCACAGCACGACGATGAAAGTGGTGGCGGAGAGAAATGCCGCGATGACGCCGGAGACGAAGTCGACAGGCGAGTCGGTCGCGATGCGCAGATCCTCGGCGATCCGATATTCGGGATTCTGGTGATCGCCGCCGACGAGATTGAGCTGATAATAGCGGCCGCTGGTGAGCCAGCGCGACACCACAGAATTGGTCAGCCATGCGCGCCAGCGACGCTGGATGCCCATGCGGCCATAGACCTGCGCGACGCCAAGGAGCACGCTGCCGATGGCGAGCGGAAAGAACACGCCGGTGAGATGAAACACGCTGGCCGCATCGCGTTTCTCGATGGCGTCGAAGATCGCGCGGTTCCAGACATTGATGCCGTATTGAAACGCCACATTGGCGACGATGAGCAGCAGCAGCCCGACCGAGAACACCCAGGCTAGTCTGTCGCCCGACTTGCCCCAGAAGCCACGCGCGCTGATCCAGAATCGCGTCAGCAGATAGTCCTTGCGTGCCTGCTCGGCCTCTTCCGGCGTCAGGTCCGGATCGGGCTCCACGACTTCAGGCGGCGGCGGCTCGATATGCTTGCCGTCCTCGCCAACGACCCCGACAATCGGCCCCTTCAGATCGGACGCGTCGGATGCAGGCTTGGCTTCGTTAACTGAATGTTTGCTCATGGCGCGATAACGCCAAGGAAATCAAAAGGTTCCTTGGAGTTCCCAGCGGCTCAGACAGTCTCGCGCTGAGCCTTGCGCCAAGTGCCGGCCTTGGTGAGCACCCGCGACAATTGCTCGATCGAATAGGGCTTATGCAGCAGCTCGAACCCGAAGGTACCGTTCTGCGCCAGCACATGACTGTAGCCGGAGGTCAGCACCACCGGCAGATCCGGATAGAGTTTTCGAATCTCCTGCGCCAGTTCGATGCCGGTCATTCCAGGCATCACGACATCGGAGAACACGACGTCATAGTGCGTGGCATGACGGGCGAGTTCGACGAGCGCTTCCTGAGCGTTCGGCCGCAACACCGTGGTGTAGCCAAGCTCGCTCAGCGCATCGGTCGCAAAAGTCCCGACGTCGCGATTGTCTTCCACCACCAGCACCGACATGCCATGGCCATCGACGACGGGCGCTTCGCTCGCCGACAGCGCCGGCGCGATGCTGTCGCCGGAGACGCGCGGCAGATAAAGCGTGAAAGTGCTGCCCTTGCCGACTTCGCTGGCGACCACGACCTCACCGCCGGATTGTTTGGCAAAGCCGAACACCTGCGAAAGTCCGAGGCCTGTGCCCTGCCCGACTTCCTTGGTCGTATAGAATGGCTCGAAGATGTGCTCGAACTGATCGGCAGGAATACCGCTGCCGGTGTCGGATACTGAGATCGCCACATAGCCGTCAGACCTCAGGGCAAGCGCAACGGGGACTTGCTCTGCCGCGCTGACGGCGATCGTCAGCCGCCCCTCGCCCGCCATGGCATCGCGCGCGTTAACCGCAATGTTGATCAACGCGGTTTCGAACTGGCCGATATCGGCATCCACAAACAACGCCTCATCGGGCACATGGGTCATAATTTCGATGGGCGCCCCCGTCAGCGTGCCGATAATCTCGCTCACCGAACGCACGCATTGGCCGACGTCGAATACTTCAGGCTTCAGCGTCTGGCGCCGCGCAAAGGCCAGCAATTGCGCTGTCAGCTTGGCGGCGCGATTCACTGTTTCGGAGATCGCTGCAATGTAGCGGGCACGACGATCCGGCGAGAGATCGGGCCGTTGCAGCAAGTCGACTGACGAGCGGATCACGGTCAGCAAATTGTTGAAGTCATGGGCGACGCCGCCAGTCAACTGGCCGAGTGCTTCGAGTCGCTGGCCATGTTTCAGCGCTTCTTCGGCCTCACGCCGTTTCATCGCTTCGAAATTGAGCCGGCGGGTGCGACGGATCGCGAATGCCAGCAACAGGAACAGCAATGCCGTCGCAGGAACGCCGAAGATCAGATGATAGCTGATGGTGCGCAGCCAGCGCGCACGGATCGCTGACGTCTCAAGACCTGCCGCGACATAGACCGGATAGCCGGCGAGCTGCTGATAGCCGATACGGCGCTCGACATTGTCGCCGGGCGAGACAAGCGTGACCAGTCCTCCAGCAGGATGGGCCGACAGGGTGCGGCCCACGGGCCCCTTGGGATCGAGACGCACCTCACGATCGAGCTGCGGATAACGTGCCAGTATCGAACCATCGGTGAGACCAAGCGCAAAGAAGCTCCCGGCATCGTGGCCGATGCGCGCATAGAAACGATCGAAATATTCCGGAAAGACAGAGGCCTGCACCACGCCGGTGAAGCTGCCATCGGCCGAGACCCGCCTGCGGCTCACACCAAAGAACGGCGCCCCCTGATAGGGCGGCCGCGGCAACAATGATTGACCGATGAACGTGCCGGCATCACCTGCGATATGGACCCTGTAATAATCGCGATCAGAGAAATCGAGATCCGGCAGCGTCAGATCCAGACTGTTGACCAGCGCGCGGCCTTTATTGTCGAACACCCAGACCGACTTCAACTGCGGCAGCGCATCGGTGAGTTGCTTTAGCCGGCCCGCCATCCGGTCCGATTGCGCACGCAGCTCGTCGTCGGATTTACCGCGTACGATCTCGTTCATTTCGGACAGGCTGCGGTCGATCGTCTCAAACACCTTTAAAGCGTGTTCGTGCGCCACATCGAGCGCGCGCTCGATCTCGCGGTCGGCGATCTCGCGGGTCGACACCCACGACGTCGCCGCCGCGAACAGAAACAGTGCAAGCGGAAGGGCCAGCGATGCAGCCATCATCCATTGCAGCGTTCTCAACGAATTTTGGTGTTCGGTCTTCACAGCACCTGCCCGACTCCCTGCAGTCTAGCGCAAGGGCGGTGTCTCACCAACCGCTCCGCGGGCGGGAACCCGCCGTGGGCGGAGGAGGTCCTGTGGCGTTAGCCGGCCGCGCTCATTTGCGACCGGAAGGCCCATTTGGTGAAATGTTGCTCGATCCCCGCGAAGACCGCGTACATGAGCACGCCTTCAAAAGCGAGCAGCAGCAAGGCGGCGTAGACATTCGCCATACGGAAGCTGGCGCCCTCCAGCGCGATCAGGTAGCCGAGCCCGGCATTGGCGCCGAGCGTCTCCGACACAACAGTGCCGACGAATGCCAGGGTGATAGCAATCTTCAGCGAGCCAAAGAAATATGGCAGCGCACGCGGAATGCCGACCTTGAGCATAATGTCGAGCTTGCCAGCGCCGAGGGCCCGCAACACGTCCTCGAGTTCCGGCTCGGTTGTCGCCAGACCCGTGGCGATATTGACCACGATAGGGAAGAACGAGATCAGGAAGGCGGTGACGATTGCCGGCACTTCGCCGATGCCGAACCACAGGATCAACAGCGGGACGATGGCGACCTTCGGGATCGTATTGAAGCCGATCATCACCGGATAGAGCCCGCGATAGATCGCCCGCGACCAGCCGACAACGAGCCCGAGAATGATGCCGAAGCCGACGGCCAGAGCAAATCCGACCATGGTCACCCAGAGCGTGACCCAGGAATGATAGAGAAACACACGCCAAAGTTTGAACATCGCCGCAAAGGCGGCCGATGGCGGCTGCAGCACCGACGTGTTGACCTTGAAGACGATGCAGGCCAGCTCCCAGACCAGGAAGATGGCAATGGTGAAGAGCCAGGGCGAAAGCTTTTCGAGAGTCCGCGGGTTCATGACTGGCGCACCTGTGCGATCTTCATGCGCAGCTCCATCACAATATCGCCGAACTCCTTCTCATACGTGACCTGCAGATCGCGCGGACGGGCGAACGGGACCGGCTTGATCTGGACGATGTGACCGGGGCGCGCACTCATGACGTAGATATTATCGGCGAGGAACGCCGCTTCGCGCAGGTCGTGCGTCACCAGAATCACCGTGAAGCCCAGCCGTTGCCAGAGATCGCGCAGCACGCACCACAGTTCCTCACGCGTGAACGCATCGAGGGCGGCGAAGGGCTCGTCGAGCATCAGCAGCGCCGGCTCGTGGATCAGCGAGCGGCACAGCGACACGCGCTGCTGCATGCCGCCGGACAATTCCCAGGGATAGCGGTCGCCGAAGCCGGCGAGACCGACGGTAGCCAGAAGCTGCTCGGCCTTGGCGCGGAACTCCACTTTCTTGGAACGAAACTGCGAGCGATGCGGCTCAACGATTTCGAGCGGCAGCAGGACATTGTCGATCACCTTGCGCCACGGCAGCATATTGGCGTTTTGAAACGCCATGCCGGCCATCTTGACCGGTCCCGTCACCTGTTTGCCGTCGACGGCGATAGTGCCGGCCGTTGGCTTGTGCAGGCCCGTGACGAGCCGCATCAAGGTGGACTTGCCGCAGCCGGAGGGGCCGACCACCGCGGCGAATTCGCCGCGCTGGACTTTGAGCGTCGCATCCTGAAGCGCGACAATGTCACCCGAGGCGCCACGGTATTTCAGCGTGACGCCGTCGATATCTACGAACGCTTCCATGCGCGACGACCTGGCCTTCTGTCGTGACGCTTAGAACTTGCGTGCGTCGGCCGGGGGCAGATATTCCGACGTGAACAGATCCCCCGCCTTCGGCTTCGGATTCTTGAACTCGTAGGTCACGGCGATCTGATCGATAGCGTCCGTCATGCGCTTCTCGTCGATGCCGCCGACGCCATTGGCCTTCACCCACGGTGTCACGAAGTTATCCTTCAACGACATCTTGAGGCGAGCGAGCTCGATCTTCTCGTCGGCGGTCTCGTTACGCTTCATCACCGACTTGATGGCCGTGTCGGGGTCCTTGATGGTGTCGATGATGCCTTTGACAGTTGCGCGCACGAAGCCAGCGACGAGTTTCGGATTGGCCTTTGCGAATTCGGGGTTCACCATGATGGCGTTGCCATAAAGCACGATGCCGTAGTCCGACATCAGCATCACCTTGATGTCCTTCTCGGCGATGCCCTTGGACATCAGGTTGAAGTAGGACGAGAACGAGAAGCCGGTGATCGCATCGACTTTGCCGTCGGCGAGCATCGGCTCGCGTACCGGGAAGCCGACATTCTCGATCTTCACCTTGCTGTCGTCGATCTTGTTTTCTTTGACGAAGGCCTTCCACTGCGCGAAGGCGCCGTCCGGCGCCGGTGCGCCGAGGATCTTGCCTTCGAGGTCCTTCGGCCCATTGATGCCGGACTTCGCGATGCTGACAATCGAGAAGGGCGGCTTGTCATAAACCATGAGGACGCCCTTGACGTCCTTGTCCGGATTCTGGTCGCGGAAGCGCGCCAGCGAATTGATGTCGAAGAAGCCGATCGGATAGGTGCCCGCCGCGACCCGCGCGATGCCGGCGACCGAGCCTGGACCGGAGTCGATGGTCACGTTGAGGCCTTCGGCCTTGTAGTAGCCCTTGTCGAGCGCAACGAAATACGGCGCGGACGGACCTTCGAATTTCCAGTCGAGCGCGAATTTGACATCGGTGTCGGCGCTCGCAGATAGCGCAGACGCCAGCAGCGCTGCACCCGCCATGACGCTCAAACCCAGCTGACGAAACATGAAAAACTCCCCCTGATCAATTATCAGGCACAGGCTAGCACAGCCCGTGCCAACCTTGGCGAGTCCCCTTTTCAACGAGAAATAGCGCCGCGGCTCCGAGGGATCGGGTTCGAGGAGGCAATATGCTTAAATCGTGAGCAAAAAAGAACACCGGCCTGCTTGCGCAGACCGGTGTCCTGATCGGTGTCTGAGGACAGCCCACTCAAAGTCCGTGAGTTCATATCTCATGATTCGAGGCCCCGGTTCGGGAGCTTGAATCATGCCTATCTTAGTATTTGCAACGCCGACTTGAAGGTCCGAAATGAGTCGGATAGCGGACATTCCGCAGACATGTCAAAAGCGACGCGAATAACCAACAGCGGTCGATGCCGGGTCTGCCGCGAGCTATTGTCAGCCTAGCTGATCGACCAGTGCCGACCATAGGGCCCATGGCTCGGCTCGATGTACCGGGTCCTCAATTGCAGTGTGCACCATGACAATCTTAGAGGGCGGATCAACGCAAATATACTGGCCCTTGTATCCTAACAACGCGAACTGTCGCCTCTCGCCGGGAAACAGCCACAAGAGATAACCGTAGCCAAATCCTTTCGTCGCCGCGCCCGGCAGCAAATAGCGATCCGAGGCTCGGACTGTTGTTGCATCAATCATCCATTGCGCCGGAGCGATTTGCTTGCCATCCCATGCGCCATCATGCGCCAGCAAGCGCCCAAGCCGGGCGTAATCGCGCAGAACGGCATTGAAGCCAAAGTGCCCTAGTTCAAATCCTTCTGCGTCTATCAACCAATTAGCATCGGCTTCCGCGCCGATAGGCTCCCACACTTTCTCGCGCAGATAATCGGAGGCTGACTTGTTGACAGCACCTTGAAGCACCATGCCGAGCACGTCGGCTTCGATGCTGGCGTAGTAAAATCTCGTTCCCGATGGGGCGATACGATGATTGAATTGCACGACGCTCTTAACAGTGCCCAACTTCCATTCCGGGAACGCGATCCCCATGCCGTTCCACAGGCGATTAAGGTCGCGTCCTCCATCTCTCGTTTCACCGAAATCGACGCCGGAAGACATGTGCAACAGATCGCGGATTGGTGTCCTGCCGTACTCGGTACCTACAAAGCCCGGCACATAGATTTCAGGGGTATCATCGACCGACTTAATCGCACCCTCTGAGATAGCGATGCCGATCAACAGTCCGGTTATTGACTTGACCATCGACTGGGACACGAACCGATCTTGATCAGTTCGCGCGTACTGATAGCGCTCGAAGATAATCTGATCGTCCTTGGCGATCAGCAGCCCAGTAACCGGATTGCGCGACATGTAGTCGAGGGGAGAAAACTTGCTTCCCTGAAAATTGTAGTAAACTTCCGCCTTTGAGCACTTGAACTTCCAAGGCATCATAGATCGCTTGATGAGCCGTGTAGGATAGATTCGGTCGATGTGGGTAAATGCACCGACAAGGTGTCTTGGCTCCCAAGGGCCGCCTTGCCTCCGCGCTTCCCCAATGTCGGGAAGGGGATAGCCATCTTTTGCGCCGTAAAGCTCGGCGTTTGGACCTGTTGTGGAGAAAATCGGACCAGTGCAGTCTTGCGACGCGTCGGGGAATGTTGGTTCTGCGGTTGCGAAGATGGGGCCGCCCATCGCACAGGCGAGTGTAGCAACCAGGGATGAAACGGCCCTACGACGAGAATATTGCTGCGCCGACATGCAGTCCTCCAAATGTCCTGCAAGTAGACACCGAATTGCGCGGAAACTCCAAGGGAGCATGTCTCTTATTGGCACCAAAGGGACCTGAGGCGATGTCAGGTTTGAGTCTGCAATCCGCCGGATAGCGAAATGTGTTGAGCTTGCTCACGATCCTCGATTTATGAGTACACGCCCTAGTAGGCGGCCGTCTTCGTCCGTCCCGATCATTGGGTCCTGTGCCATCGGCATGACGTTGCGCCTCACGCTTTCCGGAGAGGATGGTGACTTGGGAAGTCCAGCGCGACGGCTCGCATTGGGCGATGCCCCCCGGATCCCTTGAACAGCCTGGCGTCAACAGCATCGAAGTTGACAGCCGTCTAATTGATCATTTGATTGTCGATTGACTGCCTGAGCTTGCGCACGTCGCGGACGGGCGGAGCCCCGAACTGCCGAAGATACTCGCGGCTGAACTGAGAGGCGCTTTCATAGCCGACCGCATAGGCGACGTCGGAGGCACTATGGTCGCCGGCGAGCAGCAACTGGCGTGCTTCCTGAAGGCGTATCTGCTTCTGATACTGGATCGGGCTCAATCCAGTCAGCGCGACGAAGTGGCGATGCAGGCTGGCGCGGCTCATGCCGGCGGCTTCGCATAGCGCCTCGATCCGCAGCCGCGTGTTGCCGCGGTCGCGAATCCATTCAACCGCGCGGCGGATGCCGCCGATCGCGCCTTCCGGGCGGGCGATGTGGCGCAACAGTCGCCCCTGCGGGCCTTGCAGGAGACGATAGAGCAATTCGCGCTCCGCCATCGGCGCGAGCGCCGGGATGTCCGCCGGCGTGTCGAGCAACGCCAGCAGTCGTAGCAGCGTATCACGTAGCTGGGGCGTCATCGGATTGATCGCGATGCCGCTGCCTGGCGATTCCGCGTCGCGCACCGCCGGCATCGTCGATGCGACCTCGGCGAGAAGTGCCGGATCAAGGACCAGCGAAACCGCCACAAAAGGACTGCCGTCGTCAGCGTCATGGATCTGTCCGCTCAAGGGAAGATCGAGTGCGCTGACCAGATATTGAGACGCGTCATAGCGCAGCAACTCGTCGTGGATGGCCACCTCTTTCGATCCCTGCAGGATGAAGCAGATCATCGAACGGTAGAGACATGGCGACGTGCCCGAGGTCGCCTGTCCGACGCCGATTTCCAGGCGCGGGATGGGCGTGAGGGTCATTCCGGTCCGCCCGTGGCGGAGCGCGAGATCGCAAAGGGGCTTCAGGCTGTCGGTCATGCCAAGGAGTATGACATCAATCCTCACGTCCGCAAAGAGCCTGAGACAATCAGGCAAGTAATTGAGAGCATCAGGCGGGGCTTTGGACACAGCAAGCGCCTATCTGGCTGGCAGCGAACGTGACGCCTAAGCGGCGCGCCGTCCGGAAAATCCAAATCACAAGGAATGTAGCCATGTCTCAGAAGATCGCACTCATTACCGGCGCCAGCCGCGGCCTCGGTCGCAGCATGGCGCTGCACCTCGCCCGTCGCGGCGTCGGCATCGTCGGCACCTATCGCCAGGGCGCCGCGGAAGCCCAGACGCTGGTAAGCGAGATCGAGGCGCTGGGCGGCACAGCGGCGATGCTCGCGCTCGACGTCACCAAGGTAGCAAGCTTCCCGGCCTTCGCCGCATCCTTCGCCGAGACGCTCCGGAGCCGCTTCGGCAGCGACCGGTTCGACTATCTGGTCAACAACGCCGGTGCGGTCGTCCACGTGCAGGTCGCTGACGCAAGCGAGGAACAGTTCGATATGATGATCGACATGCACCTGCGCGGACCGGTGTTCCTGACGCAGGCATTGCTACCGATCATCGCCGATGGCGGACGCATCCTCAACGTCTCGACGGGCTTCACGCGCACGTCGATGGCCAGCTTCGGCCTTTATGCGGCGGCCAAAGCTGGGCTCCAGACGCTGACCCGGTTCATGGCGCTCGAGCTCGGCGCGCGGCAGATCCGCGTCAACGCCATCGCGCCCGGCGCCATCGCCACCGATTTCGGCGGTGGCCGGGTCCGCGACGACGAACAGGCCAATGCCTTCGTCGCGAGCAAGATCGCGCTCGGCCGCGCCGGTCAACCCGATGATATCGGTGGCGCAGTCGCAGCGATCCTGTCCGATGACATGGGCTGGGCCAACGGCACTACCTTCGATGTCTCGGGTGGTCAGTCGCTCTGATGCTGCATCCGGCTCCATCGGAGAAACCATCATGACCGACACCGATCTTACTCTCATCAGCCACCCACTGTGCCCGTTCGTCCAGCGTGCCGCGATCGTCCTGCTCGAAAAGGGGGTGGCGTTCGACCGGGTCAACGTCGATCTATCAGCCAAGCCCGACTGGTTCCTGGCCCTGTCGCCGACCGGCAAGGTGCCGGTGCTGAAGGTGCACCAGCCGAACGGTGAGGATGCGATCCTCTTCGAAAGCGTGGTTATCTGCGAATATCTGAACGAGACGCAGGGTGGCGCGGCGATGTACCCCGACGATGCATTGCTGCGTGCGCGGCATCGCGCCTGGATCGAATTCGCCACCCAGACCTTTACGGAGGGCTGGCAGTTCCTCCACGCCAAGGACATTGCGACCGCCGACGCGAAGCGGGCCGCCTTCCGTGATCGGCTGAGCAAGATCGAGGCGGAACTGGGCGACGGCCCCTATTTCGCCGGGGCGGACTTTGGTCTGGTCGATGCGGTCTACGCACCGCTGTTTCGCTATTTCGGGATCACCGATCCGGAAGTAGCGGACCTGATCTTTGCTGGCCTGCCACGTGTGACGGCGTGGCGCGCGGCACTTGCCGAGCGATCCAGCGTCCAGAACGCCGTGATCGACACCTATCCCGACCTGTTTCGCGATCACCTGCGCCAGCAGGGCGCGATGATCGCGGCTTAACAACCAGAATTCCAAGGAGTGATATCATGACCGACCCATCCAAGAGCGCGCTGATCCTGGTCGAATATGTCAACGACTGGCTCTCCCCGACCGGCGGCATTTATCCGGTGTTTCAGGACCGGGAGCAGGTCGACACCGCTATCGCCAATTCGAAGATCATCCTCGAAGAGGCCCGCCGTCGCGGCCTGCACGTGATCCACGCAGCGCTGAAGTTCGAGCCGACCTTCAAGGTGCTGGGCGAGGCCAAGTACGGCCTGCGCAAGATCACGCGCGACCATGGCGCGTTCCTGGGCGAGCAGGCCGATTTCTTCCCCGGCTTCGAGCCGGCGGCGGGCGAGCATGTCGTTCGCGAGCGCGCCGGCGGCAGCAGCGTTTTTGTTGGAACCACGCTCGACGGCTACCTGCGCAACAACCGCATCTTCGACATCTACCTCGCCGGCTTCTCGCTGCGACAGTGCGTCGAGTCTTCGATGCGCAACGCGCACGACCTCGGCTACCACACCAACGTCATCTACGACGCGTCAGCCGGCTATACTCGCAAACAGCAGGACGACTTCGTCGCCGAGATCGCCCCATTTTACGCCAACGCCGTCACCACGCAGGAGTTCGTGGCTAAGGCATAATCCGCCGCTGGACCCGGCCCGGTTATAGGGCCGGGTTTCCGTCGGCCGTAGATGCGAGGCGATACGATGATTGGGATCAGGGTCGAACTCACCATCGCGCCGGGTAACACCGACGCATTCGAACACGCCTTAGCGGTCCAAGCCGCCGCAGTGCGTGCCAACGAGCCGGGTACCGGCCGTCAAACCTGACGGATCAT
Organism: Tardiphaga sp. 20_F10_N6_6; assembly: GCF_052076045.1. Classification (NCBI taxonomy): domain Bacteria; kingdom Pseudomonadati; phylum Pseudomonadota; class Alphaproteobacteria; order Hyphomicrobiales; family Nitrobacteraceae; genus Tardiphaga; species Tardiphaga sp. 20_F10_N6_6. The sequence goes on along the minus strand of NZ_CP197239.1, from coordinate 4,367,958 downwards.
GAGAAGGTCAAACAATTTTATACGGTTTCGGAAAAGCTACCCGACCCGCAGGCGGCCCTTACGGTTCGTAATACCGGCCCTTGATGGGCGGCTGACGAAGAGCAGAAACGACTATTTGTGCGCCGACAATTGGCTCTATCCCTGAACGAGCTACGGCGCCGCGACTTTCGTCATGGCGCCGTAAGGACTCTATTGTTTAGTAAGAACTTTATTGTCCAAAGACAATCGGCAAACCCGGATCCTTAAAACGTCAGACCTGACGCTCGACCATCTTCATCTTCAGCTCGGCGATAGCTTCAGAGGGGTTGAGGCCCTTCGGGCACGCCTTGGCGCAGTTCATGATGGTGTGGCAGCGATAGAGCCGGAACGGATCCTCGAGATTGTCGAGACGTTCGCCGGTGGCTTCGTCGCGCGAATCCTTGACCCAGCGGGTAGCCTGAAGGAGGGCAGCCGGACCGAGGAAGCGGTCGCTGTTCCACCAATAGCTCGGGCACGAGGTTGAGCAGCAGGCGCACAGGATGCATTCGTAGAGGCCGTCGAGCTTCTCGCGGTCCGAATGGCTCTGCTTCCATTCCTTCTGCGGGGTCGGCGTGGTGGTCTTCAGCCACGGCTCGATCGACGCATACTGGGCGTAGAAGTTGGTGAGATCCGGCACCAGATCCTTCACGACGGGCTGATGCGGCAGCGGATTGACCTTGATGGCGCCATCGTCGACTTCGTCCATCGCGCGGGTGCAGGCCAGCGTGTTCTGGCCATCGATGTTCATGGCGCAGGAGCCGCAGACGCCTTCGCGGCAAGAGCGCCGGAAGGTCAGCGTCGGATCGATGTTGTTCTTGATCCAGATCAGACCATCGAGAACCATCGGACCGCAGTCGTTGGTGTCGATATGATAGGTGTCGACCGACGGGTTCTTGCCGTCATCCGGATTCCAGCGGTAGACGCGGAATTCGCGCGTCTGCGTGGCGCCGGCCGGCTTCGGCCATTCCTTGCCGCCGGTGATCTTGGAATTCTTCGGAAGTGCGAACTCAGCCATTCTCTCAAGCCTTCGCTGTCATCATTAGTACACGCGCGCTTTGGGCACGATGTACTGAACGTCGTTGGTCATCGTGTAGTCGTGCACCGGGCGATAATCGATGGTGGTCTTGCCGCCCCCATCGATCCACGCCAGCGTGTGCTTCATCCAGTTCTTGTCGTCGCGATCCGAGAAGTCCTCGCGCGCATGCGCGCCGCGGCTCTCGGTGCGGTTCGCAGCCGAGTCCATGGTGACGATGGCCTGAGTGATCAGGTTGTCGAATTCGAGGGTCTCGATGAGATCCGAATTCCACACCAGCGACCGGTCAGACACGGCGATATCGCCGATACCGCCATACACCTTGTGGATCAACTCCTTGCCTTCGTTCAGCACTTCGCCGGTGCGGAACACGGCGCAGTTGGTCTGCATCACATGCTGCATGTTCTCGCGGATCTTCGCGGTCGAAGTGCCACCCTTCGCATAGCGGTAGTGATCGAGACGACCAAGCGCGCGGTCGGCCGAGTCCTTCGGCAGGTCGGGCTGCTTGGCATTCGGCGTCAGCTTCTCAGCGCAGCGCAGCGCGGCCGCACGGCCGAACACCACGAGATCGATCAGCGAGTTGGAGCCGAGACGGTTGGCGCCGTGCACCGACACGCAGGCGGCTTCGCCCACAGCCATCAAACCCTGCACCACCGCATTGTCGTCGCCGTCCTTCTTGGTGACGACTTCGCCGTGATAGTTGGTCGGGATGCCGCCCATGTTGTAGTGCACCGTCGGAACGATCGGAATCGGCTCCTTGGTGACATCGACACCGGCGAAAATGCGCGCCGAGTCGGAGATGCCCGGCAGACGTTCGGCCAGCACCTTCGGATCGAGATGGTCGAGATGAAGGAAGATGTGATCCTTCTTCTTGCCGACGCCGCGGCCTTCGCGGATTTCGATGGTCATGGCGCGCGAAACGACGTCGCGCGAAGCGAGATCCTTGGCCGACGGTGCGTAACGCTCCATGAAGCGCTCGCCTTCGGCATTGACGAGATAACCGCCTTCGCCGCGCGCGCCTTCGGTAACGAGACAGCCCGAACCGTAAATGCCGGTCGGATGGAACTGAACGAATTCCATGTCCTGCAGCGGCAAACCAGCCCGCAGCGCCATACCGCCGCCGTCACCGGTGCAGGTATGCGCCGAAGTGCAGGAGGCGTAAGCGCGGCCGTAGCCGCCGGTGGCGAGAATGACGGTCTGCGCCTTGAAGCGATGCAGCGTGCCGTCGTCGAGCTTGAGCGCAATGACGCCGCGGCAGACATTCTGATCGTCCATGATCAGATCGATGGCGAAGTATTCGATGAAGAACTCGGCCGAGTGACGCAGGGCCTGGCCGTACATCGTGTGCAGCATGGCGTGACCGGTACGGTCGGCGGCCGCGCAGGTGCGCTGGGCCTGGCCCTTGCCGTAATCCATGGTCATGCCGCCGAATGGGCGCTGATAGATCTTGCCGTCTTCGGTGCGCGAGAACGGCACGCCCCAATGTTCGAGCTCGTAAACGGCATCGGGCGCGTTGCGCACCATATATTCGATGGAGTCCTGATCGCCGAGCCAGTCCGACCCCTTCACGGTGTCGTACATGTGCCAGCGCCAGTTATCCTCGTGCATGTTGCCGAGCGAGGCGGAGATGCCGCCCTGCGCCGCAACCGTGTGCGAGCGGGTCGGAAACACCTTGGTGATGCAGGCGGTGCGCAGGCCAGCTTCGCCGCAGCCGACGGTCGCGCGCAGGCCGGCGCCGCCGGCGCCAACGACAACGACGTCATAGGTGTGATCTTCGATGGGATAGGCGTGGCCGTTGGTGGCGGGGCCGCCAACGCCGTTCGCGCCAGTGCCGTTGACGGCCATGCGCTACACTCCGGATGAAAGTTTAAGGATGGCGTAGATCGATGCCAGCGCCACAGCGGCAGAGAAGAAATTGTTGCCAATGATCGAGATCAGCTTGATCTTCTCGTCATGGACATAGTCTTCGATCACGACCTGCATGCCGATCTTCATGTGCCAGATGCTGGCAACGATGAAGAGCAGCATGACGATAGCCACGATCGGCGAACCAAGGACCTGCGCGACGCCGGCCTGGTTGCTTCTGAAAACCGACATCACGATGAAGATCACAGGGATCAGCAGAAGCAGCATGGCCACTGCAGTCAGGCGCTGACGCCAGAAGTCTGATGTGCCCGAATGCGAGGAGCCGAGACCACGGACGCGGCCGAGCGGCGTGCGCACCGACTTCGGAGAGTTGGAACCGCTCATCGTCCGCCTCCGATCGCGTAGGCAATGATCCAGAGCAGGATGGTGATGCCGATGCCGCCGATCAATGCGGCCCAGGTGAGCCATTCACGCTCGGATGGCTTGAAACCGTAACCGAGATCCCAGACCAGATGGCGGATGCCGCTCATGGCGTGATGGATCAGCGCCCACGTGTAGCCGAATGCGATCAGGCGACCGATGATGCTGCCGGTGAAGGCCTGCACGTGTGCATAGGCCGCGGGGCCGGACGCAGCGGCGATCAGCCACCAGACAAGAAGCAAGGTGCCGAAATACAGGGCGACGCCGGTAGCGCGATGCACGATGGACAGCGCCATCGTCAGGGTCCAGCGGTACACTTGGAGATGCGGCGAAAGGGGTCGTTCGATCCGAGCGGTCATTTAGCAACTTTGACAGGTTAATGGGCAGACGGTGCCCGATTGGGGATCGCGTAGAGCAATTCTATTTACGAACTCAAAACAACCAGTGCAATCGCGAAATGACATACTCCGAACAATCGTTCAGAGCTTCAAATGAGCCTTGCATTTGCGGGTATTGACAGTTGCCGGGCTTGTTGCTGACAGCCTTGGTGAAGCGCGATTCATGAGAACTTCATGATGCGATAGCAAATGGCAATCGGGGCGGGAATGGCTGGGCTCAATGTAACCGAGATTGTCGAACTGGCGGCGCTTCTTATTGCCGTCGGCGCACTGGCCGGTTTCCTGGCAGGTGTCTTCGGGATAGGCGGAGGCGCCATCCTGGTCCCCGTATTTTACGAGTGTTTCCGCATCGCCGGAGTGCCTCTGGAAGTACGGATGCCGCTCTGTATCGGCACCTCGCTGGCGATTATCATCCCGACCTCGATCCGGTCCTTCCGTGCCCATATGGCCCGCGGCGCCGTAGATATGGAGATCCTGCGGAAGTGGTGGTGGCCGATCCTGATCGGCGTCATCATCGGCAGTGTCACCGCCCGCTATGCGCCGGAGCGGCTGTTCAAGATCGTTTTTGTTGCCGTTGCCTGGTCCGCGGCGGCACGGCTGCTGCTCGCGCGCGACGGCTGGAAGCTCGGCGACGACTTGCCCGACGGCCCACTGATGAAGATTTACGGCTTCTTCGTCGGTCTTCTCTCCACGCTGATGGGCATTGGCGGCGGATTGTTCTCGAACCTGCTGATGACCTTTTATGGCCGGCCTATCCATCAGGCGGTGGCGACATCCTCAGCACTCGCCGTGCTGATCTCGATCCCCGGCGCCATCGGCTACATCTATGCCGGCTGGCCGGCCGCTGCGCGCTTTCCCGATGTCGCAGCGCTGCAGCTGCCGTTCGCCATCGGTTATGTCTCGCTGATCGGCGCGCTGCTGGTGATGCCGACCAGCCTGCTGGTGGCGCCGCTCGGCGTGAAGGCGGCGCATGCGATGTCGAAGCGCGCGCTGGAAATGGCGTTTGGAATTTATCTATTCATCGTCGGTAGCCGGTTTGTCATCGCTCTAATATGACCCCGTAAATCGGGGCGGCCGACGCGCAGCAACAACCGTAATAGTATCCGGATCACAACTTGCTATGGATGCCGTCAGACCACACGACGGAACACCGATGGCGCACTCACATCACGATCATGACGACCACGGTCACACACACGACCATGCCGGCCACGACCACGCGCAAGGCGATCACGCCGGTCATTCCCACGGTCCCGGCGGACATGTGCATGCGCCCGCTAATTTCGGCATGGCTTTTGCCGTCGGCATCAGCCTCAATACCGTCTTCGTCGTCATCGAGGCGATCTATGGCTATGCCAGCGGCTCGATGGCGCTGGTGGCCGATGCCGGGCACAATCTCTCGGATGTGCTCGGGCTGATCGCGGCATGGACCGCAGCTGTGCTGTCGAAGCGCGCGCCGACGCCGCGCTTCACCTATGGTTTGCGCGGGTCCTCAATTCTCGCAGCGCTCTTCAACGCCGTGTTCCTGCTGGTTGCTGTCGGTGCCATCGCCTGGGAGGCCGTGCTAAGACTGTTCAATCCCGAACCGGTAGCCGAGATCACCGTGATGATCGTCGCGACCATCGGCATCGTCATCAACGGCGTGACCGCCTGGCTGTTTGCCTCGGGCCGCAACAGCGACCTCAACATCCGCGGCGCCTATCTGCATATGGTCGCCGACGCTGCGGTCTCGGTTGGCGTGGTCATTGCCGCGATCGTCATCATGTTCACCGGCTGGCTGTGGATCGACGCCCTGACCAGCCTCGTCATCTGTGTGCTGATCGTCTGGGGCACCTGGAGCCTCTTGCGCGACTCCACTGCGATGTCGCTCGCCGCCGTTCCGCGCGGCATCGATCCTGCTGCAGTGCGTACCTATCTGGAGAAATGCCCCGGCGTCGCGCAAGTGCACGACCTGCATATCTGGCCCATGAGCACCACCGAAGTGGCGCTGACCTGTCACATGGTGATCCCGTCAGGCGCGCCTGGTGATGCCTATCTGATGGAAGTCGCCGCGCGCCTGAAGCGTGACTTCGGCATTGAGCACGCGACGATCCAGATCGAGATGGATCCGAATTCGGCCTGCGCACTCGCGCCGGAGCATGTGATCTAGGGTATGGCCACACAGCATCTCATGGTTCGAGACGGCGCTGCGCGCCTCCTCACCATGAGGGACCGTGCGGGGGCTTACTTCGCGTAGATATCCTTGTAGCTATCGCGCAGTACGTTCTTCTGCACCTTGCCCATGGTGTTGCGCGGCAGATCGTCGACGAAGATCACGCGCTTCGGCATCTTGAACTTGGCGATCTGGCCATCCAGCGCCTTGAGCACGGAGGCCTCGTCGATCGCGGTCTTCTTGTCGCTCACGACCACGGCGGTGACGCCCTCACCGAAATCTGCATGCGGCACGCCGATCACGGCGCTTTCTATCACGCCGGGCATGGCGTCGATCTCGCTTTCGATTTCCTTCGGATAGACATTGAAGCCGCCCGAGATCACCAGATCCTTGCCGCGGCCGAGAATGTGGACATAGCCCTTGGCGTCGATCTTGCCGAGGTCGCCGGTGATGAAGAACCCGTCGTCGCGGAACTCCGCCTTGGTCTTCTCCGGCATCCGCCAATAGCCCTGGAACACATTCGGCCCTTTCACCTCGATCATGCCGATGGTGTCGCGCGCGAGTTCTTTGGCCGTCTCCGGATCGGTGACGCGTACGGACACGCCGGGCAGCGGGAAGCCGACAGCGCCAGGCACGCGCTCGCCGTCATAGGGGTTCGACGTGTTCATGTTGGTTTCGGTCATACCGTAACGCTCGAGCACGGCGTGGCCGGTGCGCGCAAACCATTCGCGATGCGTATCGGCCAGCAGCGGTGCGGAGCCGGAGATGAACAGCCGCATGTGGCTGCAAGTCTCTTTCGTCAGGTTCGGCGACTGCAGGATACGCGTGTAGAAAGTCGGCACGCCCATCAGCACGGTGGCGCGGGCCATCAGCTTGATGATGAGTTCCGGATCGAGCTTGGGCAGGAAGATCATCGACGCGCGCGCAAACAGCGTCACATTGCTCGCCACGAACAGACCATGCGTGTGATAGATCGGCAGAGCGTGGATCAGCACATCGTCCTTGGTGAAACGCCAGTATTCAACAAGGCTCAGCGAGTTCGACGCCAGATTGTCGTGGCTCAGCATCGCGCCCTTGGAGCGGCCGGTGGTGCCGGAGGTATAGAGGATCGCGGCGAGATCCTCGTTCTTGCGCTCGACCGTGCTGAAGTCCGGCTTCTCTTTCGCTGCCGCATCGGTCAGCGAACCCTTGCCGTCGGCGCCCAGCGTCTCGACCTTTGCACCGACCTTGGCCGCAATGGCGGCGAAGCCTTCCGCCTTGGAGGGATCGCACACCACCAGCGACGGTTCGGCGTCGGTAATGAAGTAATCGAGCTCGTTCAGCGTATAGGCGGTGTTGAGCGGCAGATAGACCGCGCCGGCCCGCACCGTCGCCAGATACAGCACCAGACCGGGCACCGACTTCTCGGTCTGCGCCGCGACACGGTCACCCGGCTTGACGCCGCGAGCCACCAGCACGTTGGCCATCTGGCCCGCCAGCGCGATCAGGTCGCCATAGCTGATGTGCTTGCCCTCGGGCGTCTCGATGGCGAGACGCGAGGCATCGTCGAGTTTGTCGAACAGGCGAGAAAACAGGTTGGCGTTCATGGCAAGGTCACGCGGTGCAGGAGTGCGGGAGCGACCGGTGCAGCTGCCTGACGATCGCGTCAATTAATCCCGTTCCTTAGCAAGAATGGCCATATCTAGGCAACGCATGCCCCCTGGGGATCGCCCCCATATCTGGTGGATCGGCCCCTGGGGCGCGTCATCCCGGCACGGTTTCCGCACGTGATTGTATTAAACGCGATGCATCGAACTCGTTATTGCCTCGCGCGAACGAGATGCGCCCGCAAAAGTTTCAACGGCGCCAAAAAATATAGACTGAAACTGGCCCCCGAGGCCTCGCGTAACTCGGGCATCGACGGCGCAATCTGGCCTCCAGGGGATTGCCGCGGTTGATGCCGTTCATCGCACCAGCGAGATCGCTGGTCACTCACATCACTCGGGAGACGATCCATGTCCAAGCGCATTGCACTTCTGTCGGCCGTCGCATTCAGCACCCTCGCCATCACTGGCGCCGTGCTTGCCCCCGCACAGGCCGAAGACAAGAAGATGATGAAGAGCGAAATGTCGGGCGAGAAAACCGTCATGGTCGGCGGCGCGCCGATGTATCCGTCGAAGAACATCGTCGAGAACGCCGTCAACTCGAAGGATCACACCACGCTGGTCGCCGCCGTGAAGGCTGCCGGCCTGGTCGATACGCTCTCCAGCAAGGGCCCGTTCACGGTGTTCGCACCGACCAACGCCGCCTTCGGCAAACTGCCGGCCGGTACCGTCGATACGCTGGTGAAGCCGGAGAGCAAGGCGACCCTCACCAAGATCCTGACCTACCATGTGGTCTCCGGCAAGCTGAACGCCGCCGACCTCAAGGACGGCCAGAAGCTGAAGACCGTTGAAGGCGAAGAGCTGACCGTGAAGGCTTCGGGCGGCAAGGTGATGATCGTCGATGCCAAGGGCGGTTCCTCGACCGTGACCATCGCCGACGTCAACCAGTCGAACGGCGTGATTCACGTCATCGATACTGTCCTGATGCCGAAAGCCTGATCTCCGGCTTCTGCGCAACAAGTTCGCGCATCCTGACTTGTCCCCACTGGATGCGCGCGTCCCCCAAGGATACCGAGGGGCGCAAAAGGAGCGAGCCGGGGCAACCCGGCTCGCTTTTTTGTGATCGATATGAGCCGGCCCGACCGGGGTTGTTACAGGAGCCGCCGTAACGAACGACCGGTTATGCCGTATAGCTGGTAATAACTCGCGTGACCGAGCACCAATCGAACCACTGCTCAGCCCAGGATATGCCTATGTCGAGCATCACAGCCGCCGGCGACCGCGCCGCAACCAAGGTTACGAATACCAAAGTCATCCAGCCCGCCTGGGTGCGCGTCGTGCACTGGGTCAATGCCGTCGCGATCGTGCTGATGATCATGTCGGGCTGGCAGATCTACAACGCCTCGCCGCTGTTCAATTTCACCTTTTCATCGTCGATCACGCTCGGCGGCTGGCTCGGCGGCGGCATCATGTGGCATCTCGCAGCGATGTGGCTGCTGGTGATCAACGGCCTCGTCTATCTCACTCTTGGCATTGTCACCGGACGCTTCCGCAAGAAGCTGCTGCCGATCTCGGCGAAAGGTGTGCTCGACGACACCAAGGCTGCGCTGACTGGCAAGCTCTCGCACGCTGATCTCTCGACCTACAATCAGGTGCAGAGGCTGCTCTATACCGGGATTATCGTGGTCGGCATTCTGATCGTCCTGTCGGGCCTCGCAATCTGGAAGCCCGTCCAGTTGCAATATCTTACTGCGCTGTTCGGCGGCTACGACACCGCCCGCTATGTGCATTTCTTCATGATGGCGGCCATCGTCGGCTTCCTCGTCATCCACGTCGCTCTGGCCCTGATCGTGCCGAAGAGTCTGCGTGCAATGATTATCGGACGCTGAGGGACACGACCATGATCAGGAAACTCCGCTCCCTCATCATTCCCGGCGTCGACAAGAATCTCCTCGTCAAGGATGCCACCAAACTGATGCCCGATCTGTCGCGCCGCCGTTTCATCGCGTCGGGTGCAAGCTTCGGCGCGTTAACGCTGCTCACCGGCTGCGATGTGAGCGACAGTCTCTCGGCCGAGAACCTGCTGACGCATATGTCGAAGTTCAACGACATGGTGCAGGCCCGAATCTTCAATCCGAACACGCTGGCACCAACCTATTCCGAGAAAGACATCAAGCGTCCATTTCCGTTCAATGCCTTCTATGCCGAGGACGACGCGCCGAATGTGGACGGCAAGGAGTGGAAGCTCGAAGTCTCCGGCCTCGTCCAGGACAAGAAGTCATGGACGCTGGACGAACTGCATAAACTGCCCGAGGTGTCACAGATCACCCGCCATATCTGCGTGGAAGGCTGGAGCGCCATCGGCTCCTGGCAGGGTACGCCGCTGCGTGACTTCCTGAAACTGGTCGGCGCGGACACCAATGCAAAGTGGGTCCATTTCCGCTGCGCCGAGGACTATACGAGCTCACTCGATATGCCCACGGCCATGCATGCGCAGACGCAGATGACCTTCAAATTCGACAACCAGCTTCTGCCGCGGGCCTATGGTTTCCCGATGAAGATCCGCGTACCGACCAAACTCGGATTCAAGAATCCGAAATACGTCGTCGCGATGGAAGTCACCAACGACTACAAAGGCGGCTATTGGGAAGACCAGGGCTATAACGATTTCAGCGGGAGCTGATCGGTTTCTGGAACATCGACATGGCAGCGCCAATCGCGAGCGTTGCCGCCGAGACCACCAGCGCCGAGGTGAGGCTACCCGTTGCATCCGTGATAGCACCCACCGCGATCGGGCCCAAGGTCTGGCCGATGCCGAACACGATCGTCACCGCTGCAATGGCCTTCGACCATGCCGCGCGAGGATAGTTGAAGCGCACGAAGGCCGTGGTCGCCGCAACCACCGCGAAGAATGCAACGCCGAAAATGGCGGCGGAGATGCCGAGCACCACAGGCGAATGCCCGAGCAGCGGCATCGCTGCGCCTACCGCATTGGTGCCGAGAATGATTGCCATGGCGCGGCCGCTCTGGCCACGCGCGAGCACGCCGCGCCACAGCCAAGGCGACGCGAACGAGCTGACGCCGATCAGACACCAGAACGCACTCTGGGCCACAGCGCTGCCGCCGCCATCGCGCACATAGGCAATCATGAAGGTCATGTAAGCGATATAACCGGCGCCAAACATGAAATAGGCAATGAGGTAAATCCACATCGGGCGGATCGCGAGCGGCACCTTGTCGTCCGTTGACGTGTCATCGGACGCATCAACGCGCGGACGCAATAGAGGCAGGCCGATGACGACCGATACGAGACCAAGGACCAGCCACACGATCCACCAGGAGCCCGGACCGAAGCCCTGCAGCACGAATGGCGCGATCAGGCCGGACAGGAGGATGCCCATACCTGGCCCGGCATAAAACAGACTGAGCAGATAGGACGAGCGTTCGGGATAAGCGAGGCCGATGGTGGCGGCGAGCGCGCCGCCGGCCACGAACGAAACCGCCGCGCCAAAACCGGTGACCAGCCGCGCGATGCTGAGCAGCGTAAAATCCACGGTGACGCCGCAAACGATGAGCGACAGGATGCAAGCAAGCGTACCGCCCTGAATCACCGCGATTAGACCGAAGCGCCTGCCGAGCCCGGCCGCAACCAGAGCGCCGGCGAGATAGCCCGCGGCGTTGACGGTATTCATGAAGCCGGCCGCCGAATAGGACCATTGCAGGCTGTCGCGCATATCGGGCAACACTAGCGAATAGGCAAAGCGGCCGATGCCGAGCCCGATGGCCGGCGCGAGCGACAGGACGACTATCAGCCACGCCGGGTTAGGGCGCGCCGGGGAAGGCACAGATGACGTCACGGGGATCTCCGCTGCGTCAGCAATGTCGCAGGTTTCACGGCACCCGCAATCATCCCTTCGGCAACACTGTCTTGCCATTCCTGCAATGACGTCTTAGCACTCGCGGCAATCAGTAACGGATTGCAAGGGCACTTGAATATGGCAACGCACAAATTGCTGCTTCTCCCCGGCGACGGCATCGGCCCTGAAGTGATGGCCGAGGTGAAGCGCCTGATCGACTGGATCGATGCCCAGGGCATCGCCAAATTCACGATCGAGAACGGCCTGGTTGGCGGCGCCGCCTATGATGCCGACAAGCTCCCTATCACCGATGCCACAATGGCCAAGGCGGATGCGGCCGACGCCATCATCTTCGGCGCCGTCGGCGGCCCGAAGTGGGACAGCGTGCCCTATGAGCATCGCCCCGAGGCCGGCTTGCTGCGCCTGCGCAAGGATCTCGGCCTGTTCGCCAATCTGCGCCCAGCCGTGTGCTATCCCGCGCTGGCGGAATCATCGAGCCTGAAGCGTGAGGTCGTCGAGGGCCTCGACATCATGATCGTGCGCGAGCTCACAGGCGGCGTCTATTTCGGCGAACCGAAGACCATCACCGATCTCGGCAACGGCCAGAAGCGTGCCGTCGATACGCAGGTTTACGACACCTATGAAATCGAGCGCATCGCCCGCGTCGCTTTCGATCTAGCCCGCAAGCGTCAGAACAAAGTGACGTCGATGGAGAAGCGTAACGTCATGAAGTCGGGCGTGCTCTGGAACGAGGTTGTCACCCAGGTGCATGGCCGCGAATACAAGGACGTCACGCTCGAGCATCAGCTCGCCGATTCCGGCGGCATGAACCTCGTGAAGTGGCCGAAGCAGTTCGACGTCATCGTTACCGACAACCTGTTCGGCGACATGCTCTCGGATATCGCGGCGATGCTGACCGGTTCGCTCGGCATGCTGCCCTCGGCCTCGCTCGGCGAAGTCGATGCCAAGACCAAAAAGCGCAAGGCAATGTATGAGCCGGTGCATGGTTCGGCGCCGGACATTGCCGGCAAGGGCATGGCCAATCCGCTGGCGATGATCGCCTCGTTCGGCATGGCGCTGCGTTACTCGCTGGACATGGGTGAGTTGGCCGACAAGGTCGACCAGGCCATCGCCGCGGTGCTGGCAAAGGGTCTGCGCACGGCCGATATCAAGTCGGAAGGGTCAACCGTGGTGAGCACATCCGGCATGGGCGAAGCACTGCTGAAGGAATTGCAGGCGCTGCACGCTTAAGCGCGCGAAGGCTCAAGCCTCTCAATCTGTCGTCCCCGCGAACAGAAAATGCCCGGCTGAGCCGGGCATTTTCGCATTCGGACGTCGCTGCACTCGGTAGAGGGGGAAGCACTCGGGATCGCCGCCGAAATCCCTCTGCGAGTTAAGACGTTGGCGGTCCAGCGGACGGTTTTTAGCAGTCGAAAGGGTGGCTGAAAGGATTAAGATCTATATTCGGTTGCCGATTTGCGGCATTCCATCAGATACATTCTCCAGCAAATTCTTGAGAAGGCTGATTTGACCAATTAATTGGATTGCCTCTCCAGGGGTCATCTTTGCATCTTCCTTGGCGTGCGCAGCAGTATTCCGTGCCTGCCGCAAACTTTGGAACAGTGTAATTACGTTTGCCGAAATATAGCTCTCGTCGGCTAGCGCCTTGAGTACCTCGTTTAGATTTCGATGTGGTTTGTCATCAGGTAGTTTCTGCCGTATTCGCAGCAGCGTCCCTTCCAACCCCTTAAACGATTGCAACAAAGCTGCTTCAGGGAAGTTTTGGGCCAAATTAACGAGAGAGGGATCAATATCTGCGGCGTTCTCTGCAACATCTCCGCGCTCAAACTTTACGGCTTCGCTTGCTCGCTCAGCCAATTGCACCTCTTGCGCAAGTTCAACGTTGACGCCCGCGGCGCCAAATTTCTTGATCTGCGAAAGGATGTGCCTGAGCTGCTCCTTGAATACATAAACTATGACAATAGCAGCCGTCGGCCACGCCAAAGCGCCCACAACGCTAGCAATAAATTGCTTCCAATCCATGTCTTCCCCCGCCCCAATTCTACTTTTAAGAAATATCGCTCGTGAAAGCAATTTCAGATTGATGCGCTACTTCGTTTTATAGCCCCAAACAAAAAATGCCCGGCTGAGCCGGGCATTTTCGTATCGATATGTCGCCGCGCTCAGTAGAGCGGGAAGCGCTCGGGATAGCCGCCGAGATCCCACTGCGAGTTGAGCGGCTGGCGATCCAGCGGACGGTTGTTGTTGTCGCGGGCGAAAGAGTAACCGGGCGGATAGGCATAGTCGGTGAACTTGCGGTCACCCGGGAGCACTTCGACGCCGGCATCGAGCCAGGAGCGACGCGTCACGTAAACGCGGGTGCGGCCCTGCTGATAGGACACGTTCGGGCCGCGCGCGCCATAAACAGCGTCACGGTCAGAAACACGAACCTTCTTCTTGGTGGCGGCATCGGCCGGCGAGACGGCAACGGCGGTCGCGATGACGGCAACCGTCGCGAACAACATGGCGAGAGTTTTCGCGGCGGGGAATTTCAAGGTCATCAGGTCCTCATTGCAGTCAGAAGATCGGCATTCAAAAGCCGAGTCGGCAAATCCGATTTGCGGTCAATTTAGCTGGCCGGGGTATCCGGCCACAAGGTCTATCCGGCCACAGTCGTCGATATAATGCGCGGTGTGGCCGAATGTTGCATGTAATCCAAGGTCTTGGTCCAACCCATCACGAAGAGGTCACAAGCTGCCGCGCAGCAGCGGGTTCTGGGCACCCGTGACCCAATCGGCCGAGGCCGCTGACAGCGCCGCGCCGCTGATGCAGCCGGCCCGCTTCAAATCTGCCTGAGCAAAGGCCTCCTGCAGTCGGGGTTCATTGCCGGCGGTGAGCAGCACCAGCCGGTTTAGCGTGCAGGCAATGGCCGCCCGCCGCGCCGGCAGGCCGTCGCCCTGGCACGACCAGCCGGAAATCCTGAGATTGGCCACCTCCAGCGTCTTCATGAAGCCGAGGCAGCGCTTGCTGTCCTTCAGCCGGTCGGAAAAGCCCATCAGGGCGACCGGCCCGAATTTGCTGTCGATAATGCCCTCGCCCACCACGTCGCGGACGCCGCCGGGGTCCATGCGGCCCGCGATATCCGCTGCCGGCGGGCCTGCCCGGTCAGCCTCGGCACCAGGACGATACAATTCCAACTCGGCCACCGGGGGCTCCCCGGGCGACGCCCAGCGCAAGACATCCTTGCGGCCGCCTTCGGGGTGTCTCAAAATCTCGTAAGAGGCTGTTTTACCTAATGAATCAAACTGGCTGACAGCAAAAGCGGGATGGGAACGGCTAGCGACACTCCAGCCAGCCTTGGCGGCTGGTTCGCTGCTGAGGTCGAATTCCAGTCCGTCGAAAACCGTAACCGCGGCCATGACAACCAGTGCCAGCACCCCCATATAGGCGAGCAGACGCACGGCGATGGCACCGCACTCGTCGGCAAAGCTCTGCAGGGCCGGATGGACACCTGCCGACTTTGGGTGGTGCGAAACCAAAATTGAACGCATCAACACACGCAAACACGCTTAGGACGTTGTCTTTGCGACGTTTCTCGCATAGAAGCGCGGCTCTTCCCTTTCCACGGTATGTGGGGGTGAAGCATATTTCTTCGGAGAGTGAACGATGGGTTACAAAGTCGCGCTGGTCGGAGCGACCGGCAATGTCGGGCGTGAAATGCTCAGCATTCTGGATGAACGTAAATTCCCCGCTGACGAGGTCGTGGCGCTCGCGTCGCGCCGCAGCATGGGCGTTGAGGTTTCCTTCGGCGATAGAACCCTGAAATGCAAAGACCTCGCGACCTATGACTTCAGCGATGTCGACATCTGCCTGATGTCGGCCGGCGGAGCCGTGTCCAAGGAATGGTCGCCGAAGATCGGCGCAGCCGGCGCCGTCGTGATCGACAACTCGTCGACCTGGCGCATGGACCCCGACGTGCCGCTGATCGTACCGGAAGTGAACGCCTCGGCCGTCGATGGCTTCACCAAGAAGAATATCATCGCAAACCCGAACTGCTCGACTGCGCAGCTCGTGGTGGCGCTGAAGCCGCTGCATGACAAGGCGACGATCAAGCGCGTTGTCGTCTCGACCTATCAGTCGGTGTCGGGTGCAGGCAAGGATGCGATGGACGAGTTGTTCTCGCAGACCAAGGCCGTCTACACCAACTCTGAGCTGGTCAATAACAAATTCCCGAAGCGTATCGCCTTCAACGTGATCCCGCAGATCGACGTGTTCATGGAGGACGGCTACACCAAGGAAGAGTGGAAGATGATGATGGAGACCAAGAAGATTCTTGATCCCAAAATCAAAATGTCCGCGACCTGCGTGCGCGTGCCGGTGTTCGTCGGCCACTCGGAAGCGGTCAACATCGAATTCGAGAATCCGATCTCGGAAGATGAAGCCCGCGACATCCTGCGTAATGCGCCAGGCTGCCTCGTGATCGACAAGCGTGAGCCGGGTGGCTACGTCACACCCTATGAGGCCGCCGGCGAAGACGCCACCTATATCAGCCGCATCCGTACGGATTCGACGGTCGATAACGGTCTGGTTCTTTGGTGCGTGTCGGACAACCTGCGCAAGGGCGCGGCGCTCAACGCCGTGCAGATTGCGGAATGCCTGATCAACCGCAAGCTGATCACGGCGAAGAAGAAGGCCGCGTAAGCGGACCTTCGATCTCCAGCAATCAAAAGCCGGATGCTCAGCATCCGGCTTTTTTGTTTTACGCCACCGGCCGAAACTCTTTCGCGGCCTGATCGAGCACGGACAGCGAGCCGACAGCGACGCCGAAGTAAGCGCCGTGCAATTCCAGCTCGCCGCTCTCGACCTTGCTGCTCACGAACGGGAACGTCATCAGGTTTTCCAGACTGCGGAACACGGCGGCCTTTTCGATACGGGTGACGAAATCCTGGAACGCCTCGTGCTCGCGGATCTCGACCTTCTCGTCGGGCTTGATGAACATCGACATCCAGCGGCCGATGAAGTCACCCGGCGACAGCGGCGCCGCATTGTCGACGAAAGCGCGGATGCCGCCGCATTGCGCGTGACCGAGGATGACGATGTGCTTCACCTTCAACACCTGCACCGCATATTCCAGCGCTGCCGAAACGCCATGGGCGCCGCCATCGGGCTGATAGACCGGCACCAGGTTGGCGATGTTGCGCACCACGAACAGTTCGCCGGGCGAAGCATCGAAGATGACCTCCGGCGACACACGCGAGTCGCAGCAGCCGATCACCATGACTTCCGGCGATTGGCCCTTTTCCGATAATTCGCGGAAGCGCGACTGCTCGGTCGGCAATCGCTCCGACGTAAAGGTCTGGTAGCCGGCAATGAGCTGCTTCGGAAATGATGTCATGGTCTGCCTCGTTCGGAGCATGATCCCGAAAAGTGGATACCGGTTTTCGCCGACAAACGGGTTCGTTTGTCGAGAGATCACGCTCAAACATACGGTCCCCACGGATAACCATAGGACGCCAGCGCGAACAAGCCTTCCGGGCGGCGGGCTGAAATGTTATCGCGAATGCCTGAATAACGAACAGGCCATAATCACAGGGAAATGACGCCATGATCCGTCCGCGCCGCAGCCATTTGTTCATGCCCGGCTCGAACCCCCGCGCGCTGGAAAAGGCCCGTACCGTGGCCGCTGACGGCATCATCCTGGATCTCGAAGACGCCGTGGCGCCGGACGCCAAGGGAACCGCGCGCGACGCCATCGCGCAGACGCTCAATGCCGGCGGCTTCGGCAAGCGCGAGGTCATCATCCGCATCAATGCACTGGATTCGCCGTGGTGGATCGACGACGTGACCATGGCCGGCAAGGCCAAGCCCGATGGCATCCTGGTGCCGAAGATTTCCAGCGTCGAGGATCTCTCAGCCGTTGCCGATCGCCTGAGTGACATTGGCGCCGACATGTCGATCAAGGTCTGGGCCATGATCGAGACCTCGCGCGCCATCCTGCACGCGGAAGAACTCGCGGCCGCCTCGCGCGATTCCGAAAATCGCCTGGCCGGATTCGTGTTCGGCCCCAACGATATCGCCCGCGAGACCCGCATCCGCATGATGCCCGGCCGCGCGGCGATGCTGCCGATGATTACCCATTGCGTGCTGGCGACGCGGTTGCATGGTCTCGAAATTCTCGATGGTCCCTACAGCAATTTCAGCGATACCGAGGGTTTCATCGCCGAAGCCGAACAGGGCCGCGACATCGGCTTCGACGGCAAGACGCTGATCCATCCGAGCCAGATCGAGGCCTGCAACAAGGTCTTCACGCCGCCGGACGACGAAGTCGCCCAGGCCCGCCGCATCATCGCCGCCTTCGAACAGCCGGAAAACGCCAAGCGCGGCGCGATTCAGCTCGACGGCAAGATGGTCGAGCGGCTGCATGCGGACATGGCCAAGCGCACGATCGCGATCTCGGACGCGATTGCGGCGATGGGGGGCTAGTACCGGTCAGCAACGACGCGCTTCTTCACCCTCCCCCTTGCGGGGAGGGTGGCGCGTTGCGAGCGCAGCGAGCAGCGCGACGGGTGGGGGTGCCACAGGCGATGCTCTCACGTGTGGCACCCCCACCCCGGCCTCCACCTGAACGATGCTTCGCATCGTCAGGTTCGGCCGACCCTCCCCGCAAGGGGGAGGGATACCGCGGGCCGTTGCGCGAAATTTGTAGATTCAAAGGCTGATACTAACGAGCGCCAACCCACTCCGTCGCCCATGCATAAAAACTCCCCGGCATCGGCGCGTCTTTGCCGCGCCCCTTGGGCGAGATGTGGAAGCCTAGAATCCCGGGATCATCGAGTAGCACTTTGAAATTCGACGGCTCGAAGAACAGCTTCGGCTCGGCATGAACCGCATAATACGACTTCCGCGGCAGCGCGTGATGCTGCGCGCCATGGCGCTTCGCCAGCGCCGTCAGCGATGCCGGGCCGAAGATCGCGACGCGGACGTCGCTCGCGCGCTTCGACCTGTCGCGCCATTTGCGCCATGCGAAAGCGAGGCGATGGCGCAATGACATCCAGTCTGGCGTCAACTCGTCCTGCCTGATCAGCGCCTCGAACGCCGCGACGATCGGATCGTCGGGCGGCAGATACAGCACCGAATTGCCGAGCTGACGTCGCTTCTCCCAGGCGAAATAGGGTTTTGCGGAATCGATCTCGATCGGCTTCAGCAACAGCACATCCGCGTCGAGCCAGAGGCCGAGACCTTCGGCCATCAGCCGGATGCGAAAGAAATCGCTGAACTGCAGTGGGGTCCAGCCAACCCACGCGCCATCGGGAGCTGATGGGCGCAGCCGCTCGGCGAAAGCCCGCGGCAACACGGCTTCTGCATCGGCATTGCTCACGCCATCCGGCAGATCGGTGATCGGTGCAAAACTGTAGAGCGTGACGCGGTGGCCGGCCTCGACCTGCGATCTCAGGCACAGCCGGCGCAGCGCATCGAGTGGGCCCTCCCAAAAGGTGACGACGTCAGGAATCACGCGTCACCTTCCGAAGTGAGATCAGGCCCAGGCGCGTGCGGTCTTGAGCTTCTCTTCGTAGCTGTCGATGGAGGCCTTCTTCTCCATCGTCAGGCCGATATCGTCGAGACCGTTGAGCAGGCAATGCTTGCGGAACGGATCGATCTCGAACTTCACCGTGCCGCCATCAGGGCCGCGGATTTCCTGGTTCGGCAGGTCGATGGTGATCGTCGCATTGGCGCCGCGCTCGGCATCGTCGAACAACGCGTCGAGATCCTTCTGCGAGACGCGGATCGGCAGCACGCCGTTCTTGAAGCAATTGTTGTAGAAAATGTCGCCGAACGAGGTCGAAATCACGCAGCGGATGCCGAAATCCAGCAGCGCCCAGGGCGCGTGTTCGCGCGACGAGCCGCAGCCGAAATTATCGCCGGCCACCATGATCTTGGCGTTGCGATAGGCCGGCTTGTTGAGCACGAAATCCGGGTTCTCGCTGCCGTCATCCAGGTAGCGCGCTTCCGAGAACAGGCCCTTGCCGAGACCGGTACGCTTGATGGTCTTCAGATACTGCTTCGGGATGATCATGTCGGTATCGACATTGATGATCTTCAGCGGCGCCGCGACGCCTTCCAGCGTGGTGAACTTGTCCATGAACGTATCCTCGGATTGAGCGGGCATTTTAGCCCGATCGGGCGGCCCGTCCAAGGGTGATCTATGCAGGGCTAATCGGCGACGCCGGCCTCGATGGCCTCCATATCGGCGTCCGAGAGGCCGAAATGGTGGCCGATCTCGTGGATCAGCACGTGGCGGACGATATGGCCGAGGGTTTCGTCGTGTTCGGCCCAGTAATCCAGGATCGGCCGGCGATATAGCCAGATCATGTTGGGCAACTGCCCGGTATTGTCCTGGCTCTGGAACGGCAGGCCGACACCCTGGAACAGGCCGAGCAGGTCGAATTCGGTCTCGGCCTGCATCTCCTCCAGCACCTCATCCGTCGGGAAATCGTCGACCCGGATGATCACGCCCGCGCAGAGCTTGCGGAAATCCTCCGGCAGGAGGGCGAGCATGGCATGGGCCATGTCTTCCATTTCCGCGAGATCGGGAGCTTTTGCCTGGTGCCACATGTTTCCCTGTCTAGCCAATTCCCATGACATGGCAATGCGCCGGCACAGGGCCGTCCCGGCGGTTGACGGGCGGGCGTCAATCGGAGACTTTGCGGCATTCTTTTGAGGCATGATCTCTCGACAAACGAACCCGTTTGTCGGCGAAAACCGGCATCCACTTTTCGGGATCATGCTTATGGCAGTTTGGGGCGTGACAATGCGGATCATGATGGCGGCACTGGGATTGGCGGTTGCGCTCGGCGGCTTGCCGATGGCGAACACCGCACAGGCGCAGACGGCCACGCAGGTCGCCCAATCCGACGACAGCGTTCAGCCCCGCCGTGCGCGCCCGCGCGTTCGTATCTATCGCACCCCGGACGAACGCGGTGTCTATCCCAGCTACAATCCCGGCCCGAATGCCGTCCGCGATTGCACCGCCAATCTGGTGCAGGAATATCGCCCGAGCGGCACCGTGATCGTGCCGCGCATGAACTGCTACTGGCGCCGCGGCTGAGTAGACACTTCATACTTTGATTTTGAATAACGTCAGGCCGAGGCTTTGCAACTGCGGAGATGGCGTTCGCATGCGCTGACTTTCGTTCCAGCGATGCGTCACAAAACCCTGCGACATATCGCACCGGGCATATTCACATCGCGTTCACCTCCTGCGCCCTAGCGTCATGCACATGGGCGATGATCCATTCGTGAAGCTGCATCTCGACATGAACGCAGCAGACTCAGGAGAGAACACGTGAACGTGAAGAAATTTTTCGGCCTCGCCGCCATCGCAGGATTGCTGTTCGTCGCAGCGCCGACGCAGCAGGCAAATGCAGTCTCGCTGAACAGCCCGGGCATCGCATCGTCCGTGCAAGGCGGTGAGAAGCTGACGACTGAGGTGCAGTATCGTCATCACCACAATCGCGGCTATCGCGGGCATCACGGCATGCGGCGTCACCACGGTTGGCATCGTCCGCATCACATCCGCCGCCATCACGGCTGGCACCGGCCGCATCACGTGCGTCGTCACGGCTGGCGCTACTGAGACTCTCTCTAAAGTCCAAACAGGCGTGCGCAAGCGCGCCTGTTTTCTTGACGAGATGTTGACCGCGTCGGTCTGTCGCGGGAAATCATTGCAGCTATATGCGTTATGGGGTGAAGGCGACGAAAGACGATCGATGGAAAGCGATCGAGGCAAGGAAAAATCATGAAGAACTGGGTAGGCGCAGCCATGCTGGCTGCAACACTTTCACTCGGTGGCGCATTGACCAGCGCCCCCGCAATGGCTGACGCACAGACGCCTCAAAAGGCTGCGGCAGACAACAAGGCCAAGGCGACGGACTTCAGCGCGCAGCGGCGCCATCGTCACTTTCACCACCGCCATCATCACTTCGGCCACCGGCACTACGGATATCGCGGCTATTACGGCCCGCGCTATGGCTACGGATACGGCTATCGCCCGTACCGTTCCTATTACGGCCCGGCCTATTACGGGCGCCCGTATGCCTATCGCCCTGCCTACTACGGCGGATACGGCTACCGGCCCTACGGCTATTACGGCGGCTATCGTCCCTATGGCGCCTATGGTTATGGCCCGGGCATCGGTTTCGGCGGCCCGCTCAGCGTCGGCTTCAGCTTCGGCCGCTGGTAAATTCCAGGATCTCTAGACGACATTGACAGGCGCCCTTTGCGGCGCCTGTTTTTTTGTGCGCGCCGCGCGGCTTCCGCCTGCGTCATTCATGACGCGTTCAGATCGACATCCTTAATTTTCGGTCAAGGCGCGACAATTCACATGACACGACCATGCGCAAACGCACCGTTCGCGCAAACGCGGACCTGCACTGTCAGGTTTGCGCGATCGATGTCCCATGCGCCGATCGAGGGAGGATGTTTCCGATGAGAGATGTTCAGAATCGACAACCTGTCCTGAATCCCGATCGAGGTTTTGCGATCAGACAATTCATGACGCGCTCGCTCGGCGTGGCTGCCGCCGCAGCGATGGTGATATCGCTGACGCCATCGGCACGGGCGGTCTCGCTGATCAATCCCGGCGCGGCACCCGCAGCCAAACAGGCTAGCGACGCGCTGCTCATGCCGGTCCAGCATCGCGGTGGACGCGGCGGCGGTGGCGGAGGAGGTTTCCGCGGCGGTGGCGGCGGCGGTCACGCCTTTCATGGCGGAGGCGGCGGCGGATTTCGTGGCGGCGGCATGCCGGCGTTTCGGGGTGGAGGTGGCGGCGGAGGCTTCCGGGCCGCAGCGCCGGCATTCCGTGGCGGAGGCGGTTTCCGTCCGGGCCCGGCCTTTGTCGGCGGCGGTTTCCGGCGTGGCCCCGCATTCCATGGCGGCGGCTATCGATACGCGGCGCCATTGATCGCCCGGCGCCCCTATTATGCGCCGACACGCTACTACGGCGCGCGCCATTACGGCTATCGCCGCCATTTCCGGCCGCATTATTACGGCTATGCGCCGAGCTATTATTACGAGCCACGCTACTACCAACCGCGCCGTTTCTGCCGGATCGTCTCGACCTATTACGGCCCACGCAAGATCTGCCGTTATCGCCCCTGGCATCACCGCCACTGGCACTACCGGCGGCATCACCATCGCTTCAACATTTATTGGTGAGATGGGTCGGGTTGACTGAAGCGACTCTCCACACACTCCGTCATGGCCGGGCTTTCCCCGGTCATGACAACTGAGTGTTAGTCGCTCACTCCCCCAACTGAAACGCCTCGAACCGCCCGAGCTCTTCCTCGATACGGCGCTTCCATTCCTTGCGCTGCATTTTCGACTTCGCACCATCACCGACCCAGCTCCATTGCTGCATCAGCAATTTGCGCTTCTGCCGATCGGTCTTGAGATCAACCGCTGCAACGATCTGATCATCCACCAGCACCGGCAGTGCGAAGTAGCCGAGCTGGCGTTTTTCCTTCGGCACATAGGCCTCGAAGCGATGGTCGTGGCCGAAGAACAAATTCGTGCGCTTGCGCTGGATCACCAGGGGATCGAACGGTGACAGCACATGCACCAACCCCACCTTGCCTTCGCTCCCGTCTTCGAGCGCGACGGGCGTCGTCCAGTGCTCCTGCTTGCCGGCGCCATCAAGCGTAACGGCCATCAGCTCGCCCTTGCGCACACGGGCCTCGATCAGCTTGCGTATGCCGGCCTTGCTCGGTGCATCCAGATGGCAGATCGAGTCCAGACTGACGATGCCCTGCGACCGCAGCGCGCGGTTCAGCAGATAGGCGAATTTCTCCGTAGCACTCGCGGCTTTCGGCAGCGTCTCCCAGCCGAAATGCCGCAGCAGAAGATCGTAGGTCTTCAGCATGCCCTGCCGTTCGGAGATCGTGAGATGCCCCTCATAAAACGCCAGCTGCAGCGCCCGCTTTGACGGCTTGCGGCTGGCCCATTCGTGATCCTTCTCGCGCAGCACATCGTCATCGATATCGCGAATCGACAACGGGCCGGCCCTGGCCAGCCGCATGACCTTGCGCTTGTCCGCCGGTGTCACCGACGCGAACCAGCTGTGGCCCTCACGGCGATAATATTTCATGTCCGGCACGAAGAAGCCGATGTCGTCGGTCGGCACATAGGCCAGCGCATGGGTCCAGTATTCGAACACGCTCTTGTCGTGCGTCTGCGCCTGCCTGAGATCGGCGCGTTTGTAGTTCGGGATCCGTGAGAACAGGATGTGATGGTGACTGCGCTCGATCACATTGATGGTGTCGATCTGCACATAGCCGAGATGCTGGACCGCGGCCTTCACGGCCTCCGCGCCATCACCGAACGGCGCCCGCGTATCGAGCCGCTGCGCGCGCAACCAGATGCGGCGGGCCGTCGTGTTGGTCAGTGCGATCGGTTTGACGGGTGCGCGAGGCATGCGTGACAAATTGCGAAGCTCATAGAAAGACGACCTGCATCAGCAGGCCGTCGATCTTACCGAGGATGCGTCGCCCCGTGCAGCTAAATTAATGCCACTCGCGGATATCGACGAAGTGCCCCGCGATCGCAGCCGCAGCCGCCATCGCCGGCGACACCAGATGGGTGCGGCCCTTATGGCCCTGACGACCCTCGAAGTTGCGGTTCGAGGTGGCGGCGCAGCGTTCTTCCGGCGCCAGCTTGTCGGGGTTCATCGCCAAGCACATGGAGCAGCCCGGCTCGCGCCATTCGAAGCCGGCCTTCAGGAAGATCTTGTCGAGGCCTTCAGCTTCCGCTTGTTCCTTCACCAGACCCGAGCCCGGCACGATCATCGCCGAGACATGGCCGTTGACGGTCTTGCCGTCGACGACCTTGGCCGCGGCGCGCAAATCCTCGATGCGGCCATTGGTGCAGGAGCCGATGAACACACGATCCAGCTTGATGTCGGTGATCTTGGTGCCCGCGGTCAAACCCATATAGGCCAGCGCGCGCTCCTTGGAGAGGCGCTTGGCTTCATCGGCGATGTCGGCGGGGTTCGGCACCTTGCCGGAGATCGAGATGACGTCCTCGGGCGAGGTGCCCCAGGTGACGATGGGCGGCAGCTTCGCAGCATCGAGACGAATCTCATGATCGAAATGCGCGCCTTCGTCGGAGCGTAGCGTCTCCCAGTAGCGCACGGCCTGTTCCCACATCTCGCCTTTCGGCGACATTGGACGACCTTTCAGGAATTCATAGGCCTTCTCGTCGGGCGCGATCAGGCCGGCACGGGCGCCGCCCTCGATGGACATGTTGCAGACCGTCATGCGGCCTTCCATCGACAGAGCGCGGATCGCCTCGCCGGCATATTCCAGCACATAGCCGGTGCCGCCGGCGGTACCGATTTCGCCGATGATGGCCAGGATGATGTCCTTGCCGGTGACGCCGTCGGGCAATTTGCCGTCGACGGTAGCGCGCATGTTCTTCGCCTTCTTCTGGATCAGCGTCTGCGTCGCCAGCACGTGCTCGACTTCCGACGTGCCAATGCCATGCGCCAGCGCGCCGAATGCGCCGTGCGTCGAGGTGTGGCTGTCGCCGCAAACGATCGTCGTTCCCGGCAGCGTAAAGCCCTGCTCGGGGCCGATGACGTGAACGATGCCCTGACGCTTGTCGAACTCGTTGTAATATTCGATGCCGAATTCACGCACGTTCTCGGCCAAAGTCGCGATCTGCTCGGTGCTTTCCGGATCGGGATTGGGCTTGGTGCGATCGGTGGTCGGCACGTTGTGATCGACGACGGCGAGCGTCTTCTCTGGCGCATGCACACGGCGGCCGGCGGCACGCAGGCCTTCGAACGCCTGCGGGCTCGTCACTTCGTGCACCAGATGGCGATCGATATAGAGCAGGCAGGTGCCGTCAGCGGCTTCCTCGACCAAATGGTCGTTCCAGATCTTGTCGTACAGGGTGGTCGGCTTTGCAGAGTCAGTCATGAGATCAGGCCTCAAAAGAAAACGTGGGCCAGTTGCGTGCTGCTAAATGATTCGCCGCATCGACGGCGCAAAGCGCGCAACTGAGAAACGGGAAAAGAAACGCGTGAGATTGCTCACGCGCTTCTAAGCGCGCCCACGATCGACGTGGTGAAGCGACCGAAGAAGCGACCGGGCAGCCGACTATGATCGTCGATGACGATGCGCAAAGCGTGCTGGTGCAGGTCTAGAAACATTCCAGTCATATAGCACTCAGCGATCACGACGCCAATGCGACGGAGGTATGCAGTCTTCACGTAACAAAAAAGCGCGGCTTGCGCCGCGCTTTTCGCCTCGCACATTCGATGGTGCGGAAAATTACTTGGCAGCAGCCGCAGCAGCGACCTTGGCCGGACGCTCGGTCTTCTTCTCGACGATGCGGGCCGACTTGCCGCGCAGATCGCGCAGGTAATACAACTTGGCGCGACGCACCTTGCCGCGACGCACAACCTTGATCGAGTCGATCATCGGGGAGAGCAGCGGGAACACGCGCTCGACACCCTCGCCGTAGGAGATCTTGCGAACGGTGAAGCTCTCATTGATGCCACCGCCGTTGCGGCCGATGCAGACGCCTTCATAGGCCTGCACGCGGGAGCGCTCGCCTTCGACAACCTTCACGTTGACGATGAGGGTGTCGCCGGGACCGAATTCCGGGATCGACTTGGTGGCGGAAAGGCGGTCGAACTGCTCTTTTTCAAGCGTCTGAATCAGGTTCATCGAAAATCTCCATCGGCGGCGCGCCCAGACGTTGCGCGGGCTGCGCACGAAACTCTTACCCTGCCAGTGCACGGATTTGGCGCTGCTATACGGGAAAGCGAAGCCGTTGTCACCCGTCTCTGTCACTCGCCCGTCGTGATTTTTGGCGGTTTTCGCTTTCTGCCCGATTCCGGGGCTTTCGGGCGAGCCGCCCATAAATCGGGCCGGCGCTCCTGGGTAAGCGCCTCCGCCTCGGCCAGCCGCCATTTGGCAACCTTCGCATGGTCGCCCGAAATCAGGACATCCGGGATTTGACGCCCCTCGAAGGTCTGCGGGCGGGTATATTGCGGGTATTCGAGTAGCCCATCAGAGAAACTCTCGTCGGTTCCAGACGCCAACTTACCCATGACCCCCGGCAGAAGCCGCACGCAGGCATCAATCAGCGTCATGGCGGCGATTTCGCCGCCGGACAGCACATAGTCCCCGATCGAGACTTCCTCGAGCCCTCGCGCGTCGATGACGCGCTGATCGATCCCCTCGAAACGGCCACAGACGATCAGCGGCCCCGGCCCGGCCGCCAGCTCCGCCACCCGCGCCTGGGTCAATGGCCGACCGCGCGGGCTCATCACCAGCCTGGGGCGATCCTGCGCATCCGCCGCATCGATCGCCGCCCCCAGCACGTCAGCCCGCAGCACCATGCCCGGTCCGCCGCCGGCAGGCGTATCATCGACACTGCGATGCTTGTCTGTGGCCGAGGCGCGGATATCCCGTGCCTCCAGCGCCCACAGGCCGGAAGCCAGCGCTTTGCCGGCAAGGCTGATGCCGAGCGGGCCCGGAAACATCTCGGGAAACAGCGTCAGCACCGTCGCGCGCCATGGCGCGGATGAAGGATCGGAAGTCATGGCCTTCCATCGCGCGTCCGGCGCGAGGCGTCAAACCCCGGCGATCGCCGCGTCAGGCCGCCGACATCTGCTCGCTGGTGTCACCGGCATCGAAGGCGGCGCGAGCGGCCTTGATCTCCGCGAAGCTGCGCTCAGCCCAGTCGATCAGGCCGGCCAGCGGCCCGAGGGCCGAGGGCCGATTGTCGCAGCGGCGACAGCCGATATTCGACCGAAAGCAGAGTGACAAAACAGTCCCATACGTTCGTCCGCCGGAAGCCGAATTCAAGGCCATCATGCTCAATGCGGGCCTTCCGGAAGAACTCGCGGATCTGATCGCGACGTCAAACACGGCGGCAGCCGACGGCGCGCTGTTCGATGACAGCCATACGCTGAGTAAGCTGATCGGGCGGACGACGCCGTTCGCAACAACGATAGCGGAGGCGTTGAAAGCGTAAACCCTACGCCGCGGTGGGATCGTCGCCGATGATCTCACCGGGCAATTCGATCACGACCTTGCCGGCCTTGATATCGACCGTTGGCACCACCGCATTGGTGAACGGCAACAGCATGGTCGCGCCTTCCAGCGGCGCGATCTCTATGATGTCGCCGGCACCGAAATTATGGATGCCGACGACACGGCCGACCGCATCGCCCGCGGCATTGACCGCAGCGAGGCCGATCAGGTCGGCGTGGTAATATTCATCGTCTTCGGTGTCGGGCAGCGCGTCGCGCGCCACATAGAGCTCGACGCCATTGAGGCGCTCGGCGTCTTCGCGGGTGGCGACGCCTTTCAGCGTCGCGACCAGATGACCCTTGGCCTCGCGGACATCATCGACCTCGAAACTCCGCTTGCCGTCCTTGGTGGCAAGCGGACCGTAGTCGCACACGGCGAATGGATCTTCGGTGAAGGTCCACAGCCGGACCTGGCCGCGCACACCATGCGGCGCGCCGATGCGCGCGACGCAGATTTGCGCGGAGGTCATTCCGCCTTACTTCTTGGCGGCGGCTTCAGCGTTGGCCTTGCGCTCCTTGCGCGGCACGGCCTTCTCGGGATTGTTGCGGGCTTCGCGCTTCTGAACGCCAGCGGCATCGAGGAAGCGAGCAACGCGATCCGACGGCTGTGCGCCCTTGGCGATCCAGGCCTTGGTCTTGTCGAGGTCGAGCTTCAAGCGCAGCTCGTTGTCCTTGGCGAGCAGCGGATTGAAATAGCCGAGACGCTCGATGAAGCGGCCATCGCGGGGAAAACGCGAGTCGGCGACGACGACGTGATAGACGGGGCGCTTCTTGGTGCCTGCACGAGCGAGGCGGATAACGACGGACATGGGATTCTCCTAAGTATGTTCGATTTGAATGTGAGTTGAATGGATCGCGTTATTTCTTTTTCCCGAGACCGGGAAAGCCGCCGAGTCCCGGCAGCGTCGGTTTGCCCAGGCCCGACAGGCCCGGGAAATCTTTCGGCAATGACGGCATACCCTGCGGCATCCCGCCCGGCATCTTCTCGGCCATCGCCTTCATCTGTTCGGGCGACGGCATGCCACCGCCGCCGAAGCCCATGGCCTGCGCGATGCCGGCCATCGGGCCGCGCTTGCCTGAGCCCATGGCCTTCATCATGTCGGCCATGTTCCGGTGCATCTTCAGCACCTTGTTGACTTCCTCGACCTTGAGGCCGGCGCCGGCAGCGATACGCTTCTTGCGGCTGGCCTTGAGAAGGTCGGGATTCTTGCGCTCCTGACGCGTCATCGAATCGATGACTGCGATCTGGCGCTTCACTACGCGGTCATCGAGACCGGCGGAGGCGATCTGGTTCTTCATCTTGGCGATGCCGGGCATCATGCCCATCAGGCCGGAGAGACCGCCCATATTGGTCATCTGGATCAGCTGCTCACGCATGTCGGTGAGATCGAACTGACCCTTGCGCATGCGCTCGGCCGTGCGCGCAGCTTTTTCCGCATCGATATTCGCAGCGGCGCGCTCGACCAGCGAGACGACATCGCCCATGCCGAGAATGCGGCCGGCGATGCGGCTCGGATGGAAGTCTTCCAGCGCATCGGTCTTCTCACCGGTACCGATCAGCTTGATCGGCTTGCCGGTGACGGCGCGCATCGACAGCGCAGCACCACCGCGGCCATCGCCGTCGACGCGCGTGAGCGCGATGCCGGTAAGGCCGACGCGTTCGTTGAAGGAGCGCGCGAGATTGACGGCGTCCTGACCGGTCAATGCATCCGCCACCAGCAGTACTTCATGCGGATTGGCGATCGCTTTGATCTCGATCGCTTCCGACATCATCTCTTCGTCGAGCGTGGTGCGACCGGCGGTGTCGAGCAGAACCACGTCGTAGCCGCCAAGCTTGGCGGCCGACAGCGCACGCTTGGCGATCTCAGCGGGCTTCTGGCCTTCGACGATTGGCAGCGTCTGGATGTCGAGATCGCGGCCGAGCACCGCGAGCTGCTCCATGGCGGCCGGACGATAGACGTCGAGCGAGGCCATCAGCACCTTGCGCTTGTCGCGCTGGGTGAGACGGCGTGCGAGTTTTGCAGTGGTGGTGGTCTTACCGGAGCCCTGCAGACCGACCATCATGATGGCGACGGGTGGCACGGCTTGCAGATCGATGCCGCCTTCACCGTCGGTGCCGAGGGTGGCGACCAGCTCGTCATGGACGATCTTGACGACCATCTGGCCGGGGGTGACCGACTTGACGACGGTGGCGCCGATGGCCTGTTCACGGACACGATCAATGAAGCTGCGGACCACGTCGAGCGAGACGTCGGCCTCGAGCAGCGCCCGGCGGACTTCGCGCATGGCGGCATCGACATCAGCCTCCGACAGCGCACCGCGCCCGGTGAGCCGATCGAGAATTCCGCCAAGCCGTTCCGACAGACTGTCGAACATCGATTGTCGCTTCCGCTCGTGCCATCCCCATGATGGCAAATAACCAAACACTTTTGCGCCCGAGGGCGCATCGCGCTGTCGGGCGTTGACCTCCGGTCTCCAGGACCGGTCGGCGGGTCGAAAAGAGAACTTTTCGAGAAGTGGCGGGATTTACAGTGCTGGAGCCCGATAAGTCAAGGTTTGCAGGGCGATCCCCTGGTCAGGCGGCCGCGCTCCGGGTTCCGCCGGCATCATAGTGCTGCTGTGCCTCAAGCACCTGGCCCATATGGTTTTCAGCCCAGACCCGCAGCGCATCGACGGTATCCGACAGGGTTCGTCCGAGCGGAGTGATCGCATATTCGACCGTGACCGGGACGGTGGGGATCGCCTTGCGGCTCACCAGGCCATCGCGCTCCAGGCTTTTCAGGGTCTGCGACAGCATTTTCTGCGAGATTCCCTCGATCTGCCGCCGCAGCTGGTTGAAGCGAACGGGGCCGTCCGTGAGCAGGCCCAGCACCAGAACCGCCCATTTATCGGCGATCCGGTCCAGAACCAGCCGGGTTGGGCAGCTGCTCGCATAGACGTTGCCGGCTTTCCAGCGCTGGGCGGCGCTTTCGATATCGGTCTGCATGGCGGCGGTCTCCTCGGGGTAACCAGCTAACGCAAAAGTGCCTTCTTCACAGCTACTGCCGAAATGAATAGCAAGTTTCTACTGGTTACTACATGGAGATATCAAATGAAAATCGCCCTAATCGGCGCCACCGGCCGCGCCGGCTCGCAAATTGTCGCTGAACTGTCCCGCCGCGGTCATACCGTCACCGCCATCGCCCGCAACCCGGAGAAAGCCCCTGTTCTGGCCGGGGTGACGCCACTGAAGGCCGACGCCAACGATGTTGCCGGTCTCACTGCCGCCCTGAAGGGCCACGACGTCG
The DNA here is from genome assembly GCF_052076045.1 of Tardiphaga sp. 20_F10_N6_6. NCBI lineage: Bacteria > Pseudomonadati > Pseudomonadota > Alphaproteobacteria > Hyphomicrobiales > Nitrobacteraceae > Tardiphaga > Tardiphaga sp. 20_F10_N6_6. The sequence goes on along the minus strand of NZ_CP197239.1, from coordinate 4,337,245 downwards.
CCGTCAGCGCGATCCATTTCCTCGTCAGCGACCCGCACAAGCTGATCGCGGCCGTGAAGGCGGCGGGCGTTCCGCGCTATTTGGTGGTCGGCGGCGCCGGCAGCCTCGAAGTCGCTCCCGGCCTGAAGCTGATCGAGACCCCGGGATTTCCGGCGGAATACCGGGCCGAGGCCGCGGTGGGCGGCCTGTTCCTCGACATCCTGCGCCACGACAAGGAGCTCAACTGGACCTTCCTGTCGCCCTCGGCCCTGTTCATCCCGGGCGAGCGCACCGGGACATTCCGGCTTGGCGGCGATCAACTGCTCGCTAACGACAAGGGCAGCAGCATTTCCTTTGAGGATTATGCCATCGCCATGGCCGACGAGATCGAGACGCCTGCGCATACGCGCAAGCGGTTCACCGTCGGCTACTGAGCGAACAAAGGATCGGCGCGGGTTGCGGAATCCACTGACAAATTCCATGTGATGCGGGCTGCGCCTCGTTGGGCGCAGCCCGTCGTCCCACCGGATTTGATCCAGCTCCATGATTCTCACCCGCCGCCGCCTTCTGACGTCGCTGGGCGGTCTCGCCGCAGCCGCTGGGCTGTCGGCCTTCTGGGCTTCCCGCATGACCAATTATGACGGCCCCGTCTCCGATCACTTCGACGGCAAGATCTTCTTCGATCCCGACGGCGTGCCGCCCAAGTCGCTCGGCGAAGTGCTGCGGTGGCAATTCGGCGGCGGCCGTACGCGCGAGGTCTGGCCCGACTGGGTCGAGAACGAGTTTGCCGATACGCCGCCGGCCAAGGTCGAGGGTACGGGCGTTCGCTTTAGTTACGTGGGTCACGCGAGCTGGCTGATCCAAACCGCGGGAATCAACATCCTGTTCGACCCGGTGTGGTCCGACCGTGTCTCGCCATTCTCATTCGCCGGCCCGAAGCGCCACACCGCACCCGGCATCGCCTTCGACAAGCTGCCGAAGATCGATGTCGTGCTGGTATCACACGGTCACTATGACCATCTGGATCTTCCAACACTGTCGAAGCTATCGGCCAAATTTGCGCCGCGCGTGATCACGCCGCTCGGCAATGACGTCACCATGAAGAGCGCCGACAGCGCGATCAAAGCCGAGGCCTATGACTGGACAGATCGCGTCGAGCTTGGCAACGGCCTTGCCGTGACGCTGGTGCCGACGCGGCACTGGACGGCGCGCGGCCTGTTCGACCGCAACAAGTCGCTGTGGGCGAGCTTCGTGCTGGAGACGCCGGCGGGCAAGATCTACATCGTCGGCGATAGCGGCTATGGCGACGGCCTGCACTTCCGCCGCGTGCGCGAAGCCCATGGTGCTATCAGACTCGCGATCCTGCCGATCGGTGCCTATGAGCCGCGCTGGTTCATGAAGGACCAGCACATGAATCCGGAAGACGCCGTGAAGGCCCTGAGCGATTGCGGCGCGCAGCAGGCGCTGGCCAGCCATCACAGCACATTCCAGCTCACCGATGAGGCGATTGACGGACCGGTGAAAGGATTGGCTGCCGCATGCAGCGCGGCAGAATTGCCGAGCGAGAAGTTTATGGCGCTGAAGCCGGGGCAGGTGGTGGAGATTTTTTAACGGGACGTGGAAGCGAGTATCACCGCTCTCTCCCCACGTCATGGCCGGGCAAAGCGCGAAGCGCGGCTTCGCTAGATGACCCGGCCATCCATCTTCCACATCCGCCGCCTTCGTAAGATGGATCCCCGGATCAAGTCCGGGGATGACAAACATTGGCAACGGAGCGGTGATGGCTAGATCATCACTACCATCACTGCGCCGGCTTGATTTCCCAGCTCACGCTGACATTCACGCGCAGCACTTCCTCGCCTTGCGCCACCGGAGCCGATGCCACATCGGCGCCCATCTTGCGCAACATCATTGGCGCTGGCGCGCTGCCGGAGTCCTCGGAAATGCTGATCGGCGCGCCGAGCTTGACGCCGGCAGCCTTGGCGTAAATCTCCGCCTTGCGCCGCGCATCCGCGATCGCGTCGCTGCGCGCATCGTCGAGAAGTTGCGACGCCTTGGTCACCATGAAATTGATGCCGCCAACCTCATTGGCACCCGACGACACCAGCGCGTCGATCGTGCCGGCCACCTTGGTCACGTCGCGTACGCGGATGGTGACGCGGTTGCTGGCGCGATAGCCCGAGATGACGTTGGGGCCAGGATTGGGATTGGGACGGGTCTGCTGCGCATATTGCGGAAATAGCGACAGCCGCGACGTCTGCATGTCCTTCTCGGCAATGCCGGCACTCTTCAGGGCCGCCAGCACCTTGGCCATCGCGGCATTGTTGGCCTCGGCGGCCTCGCGTGCCGTCTTGGCATCAGTCGTGACACCGCCATCGACGACAGCAAGATCCGGCGGCACCGAGACGGTGCCTTCGCCGGAGACGGAAATCACCGGCGGTGGATTGACCTGCGCGAGCGCAGGAGTGGCGATGAGCGCAATGGCCAGCGAAGCGAGAGCGAAATGATTTGTCATGCCCATTCTCTCGCGACCGTCCAAGGCTTCTTTATGACCAGAGGCTATGACCGAGCTACGGCTCGACTACTTGAGCGGCACATAGACATTGATGACCAGCTTGTCTTCCGCCGTCTTCAAGGGATCGGTCATGTATTCCTCGATGAACGTATCTTTCGCCTCTAACTTCTTGTCGTCGAGGTGATTGGTGATCGCCTCATAGGTGTTGTCCATATTGTCGTAGGAGCCGCGATGGACGAACTTCAGCGCCTTACCATCCGGCGACAGGCCCATCTTCATCGCTTTCGGCAGGTTCTTCACCTCCTGATCGACCGGGATTTCCGCGAGGAAGGTGAAGCCAGTGTCATCGGTGGTCGTATAGACGATCATTGGGTTGCCGGATGATTTGACACCCTGTTTGTCGAGCACGGTGGTGATCTGCTTGAACGCATCCATCAGCGTATCGAAGGCCGAATCCCAATTGGCCTTGCCGACGAACGTCACCATCTGCTTCGGCGACAGCGTGATTTCCTCGCCGAACGGATCGGCAACCTGGACCTGAGGCGCGGGTGGCGTTGCAGGGGCCTGCGCCGCTGCGGGCGGCGTTGCCGGCGCGGCGGGGGCCGGCGTCTCCGGTGTGGCGGGAGCGGGTGTGGCTGGAGCCGTTGCCGCCGGAGCTGGTGTCGCCGGCGCGGGCGGGGTGGCCGGGGAGCTTGCCGCTGGCGGCGTGGCAGGCGGAGATTGTGCCCAGGCCGCGGCGTTCAGCGTCAGCGCGGCTGCCGGGATCAGCGCCGCAGTGGCGAGGCGGGACAGGCGAGAACGGGTCATTCGAAGGGTCTCCAGTGACATCCTGCAGCGCAGCGTCCGGCAACATGCGCGATACGGCATCATGCGCGATACGGCATCATGGTAACACGCAGCCGCAGCTTTCGTCCCCTCCCCAAATTGCGCAGGGCCATTCAAAACAACCGACACAGAATAGCCGCACTGGTCAATCGGGCCAGCCTCGCCATATAAGGCAGGGATAACGGGACACGACATGAGCGCACTGGCCAACCATTCCTTCGCCAAGATGAACGGCATCGGCAACGAGATCGTCGTGATCGACCTGCGCGATACGGCATCCGGTATCACGCCTGCCGACGCCCGGGCCGTGGCCACCCCCGAAGGCGTGCCCTATGACCAGTTGATGGTGCTGCAGAAGCCCCGGCTGGCCGGCACCGACGCCTTCGTCTCGATCTACAACAATGACGGCTCCGAGGCCGGCGCCTGCGGCAACGGCATGCGCTGCGTGGCGCGGCAGACGTTTGCCGGCGGCGACAAGACGGCACTCACATTCGAGACCAAGGCCGGCCTGATCAATTGCTGGCAAGGCCCCGCGCCTGACCTTTACACGGTGGACATGGGCACGCCGAAGTTCGGCTGGCAGGACATTCCGCTGGCGGAGGAGTTTCGTGACACCCGCGGCATTGAGCTGCAGATCGGCCCGATCGACGCGCCCATCCTGCACACCCCATCAGTCGTCTCGATGGGCAACCCTCATGCGATCTTCTGGGTGGACGACATCCAGGCCTATGATCTCGAAAAGTTCGGGCCGCTGCTGGAAAACCACCCGATCTTCCCGGACCGCGCCAATATCACGCTGGCGCATATCGTCGATCGCGATCACGTCGTGATGCGGACCTGGGAGCGCGGCGCCGGCCTCACCAAGGCCTGTGGATCGGCTGCCTGCGCAACCGCCGTGGCCGCCGCCCGCCTGCGCAGGACCAACCGAACGGTGCATATGACGCTGCCCGGCGGAGAACTCACCATCGAATGGCGCGAGAGCGACGACCACGTGCTGATGACAGGGCCGGCCGCGTTTGAATATGAGGGCACGTTCGATCCGAAGCTGTTCGCTTCGGTCGCGTAAGCCCTACTCCCCGTTCCAGCCACACGCCCTGAGCCGCTCATACAGATGCGGCGGGGCCGGTGCGACGACACGAATCGGGTCCTTGTTGCGCGAAATCGGAATCACGATCTCGCGGGCATGTAGATGCAGTGTCGGCTCGCCGAAGCGTGGCCCGTTGCCGTAGATATTGTCGCCGACAATCGGAAATCCGGATGACGCAGAGTGCACGCGGAGCTGATGCGTGCGACCTGTCACCGGCTCGAGCGCCAGCCAGCTCATGCCGCCGCCGCGGCCGAGCACGGTGAAATTCGAGACGGCCTTGAGCCCCTCGGGATCCGGCTTCATCCACCAGCCCCGGTCGGCATTGAGCCGCCCGAGCGGCATGTCGATCACGCCCGAATCTTCGGCAGGCCCGCCCTCGACCACCGCCCAATAGGTTTTGCGGATACGGCTGTGCTTGAACAGGAGGCCCAGCGACGCTGTCGCCTTGCGGTGCCGGCCGAGCACCAGGCAACCCGACGTATCCCTGTCCAGCCGATGCGCCAGAACCGGCGCACGCGGCAGGCCATAGCGCAGGAATTCGAACGAAGTTTCCAGATTGGCGCCGCCCTTGGGGCCACGATGCACCGGCAGGCCGGCGGGCTTGTCGATTACCAGCATCAAGCCGTCACGGTGCAGCACCCGCGCCAGAATCTCGGCCTCGGTCAGCTCCACCGCGTCGGTGCGGGGTTCCAGCCGGGGCTCGGCCTCCAAGCTTACGTCTTCGTCACTTTCACTGGTCATACTTTGAATCATGGCGCGAAACGGCTAACACACCCCCGACATGAGCGACACTCCCGAAACGCCAAAACTGAGCTGGTGGCGACGGCTCTCCGGCGGGCTGAAGCGCACCTCGAGCGCCCTCGGCACCGCGGTCGCCGACCTCGTGACCAAGCGCAAGCTCGACCGCGCCATGCTCGAGGACATCGAGGACGTGCTGCTGCGCGCCGATCTGGGTACCGAAGTGGCGGCGCGGATTTCCGCCGCCGTCGGCCATGGCCGCTATGACAAGGCGATCTCGGCCGACGAGGTCAAAACCGTCGTGGCCACCGAGGTCGAGAAAGTGCTCTCGGCGGTGGCCAAGCCGCTGGTGATCGATACCAGCCACAAGCCGTTCGTCATCCTCGTGGTCGGCGTCAACGGTTCCGGCAAGACCACCACCATCGGCAAACTGGCGTCCACCTTCTCCGCCGAAGGCCGCAAGGTCATGCTCGCCGCCGGCGATACGTTTCGCGCGGCAGCCATCGAGCAGCTCAAGGTCTGGGGCGAGCGCAACAAGGTGCCGGTCATCGCCGGTGCGCAGGGTTCGGATTCCGCGAGCCTCGCTTTCACCGCCGTCACCGCGGCTCGCGACGACAAACGCGACGTGCTGCTGATCGACACCGCCGGCCGCCTGCAGAACAAGACCGAACTCATGGTCGAGCTCGAGAAAGTCGTGCGCGTCATCAAGAAGGTCGATGCCTCGGCGCCCCATGCGGTGCTGCTGGTCCTCGATGCCACAGTGGGACAAAACGCGCTGTCGCAAGTCGAAGCGTTTCATCGTACGGCTGGCGTCACCGGCCTTGTGATGACCAAGCTCGACGGCACCGCGCGCGGCGGCATCCTCGTGGCACTGTCGGAAAAGTACAAACTGCCGGTGCATTTCATCGGCGTCGGCGAAGGCATCGACGATCTCGCGCCATTCACCGCCAGGGATTTCGCGCAGGCGATTGCAGGAATTGAAAGCTGATATGACTGACGTGATCGACAAGAAGCAGCCGCACCCGCTATTCAAGCTCGCCACCGAGCTCGGCCCGCTGATCGTGTTTTTCGTCGCCAATGCGAAGTTCAACCTGTTCGTCGCGACAGGCGCTTTCATGGTGGCGATCGTCGCGGCGATGATCGCGTCCTATGTCGTGGTCAGGCATGTGCCGATTATGGCGCTTGTCACCGCCGTCATCGTGCTGGTGTTCGGCACGCTGACGCTAGTGCTGCATGACGAGACCTTCATCAAGGTCAAGCCGACCATCATCTATGGCCTGTTCGCAGCGATCCTCGGCGGCGGCCTGTTGTTCGGCCGATCCTTCATCGCCATCATGTTCGACCAGATGTTCAATCTCACACACGAAGGCTGGCGTGCGCTGACGAAGCGCTGGGCGCTGTTCTTCTTCGCCATGGCGCTTCTGAACGAAGCGATCTGGCGCACCCAGAGCACGGATTTCTGGGTAGCCTTCAAGGCGTTCGGCGTCATCCCGCTGACCATGGTCTTCGCGGTGGCGCAGATGCCGCTGATCAAGCGCTACGGCATCGAGCCGGCTACGCTCGCGGAGAGCACGGCGGACGAAGGCGATCTGAGGAAGTAGAAGCGGCTCTTACTTAACCTCGCCCCGCTTGCGGGGAGAGGTCGGATTGCGAGCGTAGCGAGTAATCCGGGTGAGGGGGAGCCAGTGTTTCACTCGTTAGCTCCCCCTCACCCGTCGCGGACTTCGTCCGCGCCACCCTCTCCCCGCAAGCGGGGAGAAGGAAAACATCACACCGCCAGCGTGCCGGCCTTTGCCGCCGCATAGCGCTCGCCGACCTTGGTCCAGTTGACCGTATTCCACCACGCCTTGAGATAATCAGCGCGACGGTTCTGGTAGGTCAGATAATAAGCGTGCTCCCAGACGTCGTTGCCCATCAGCGCGCGCTTGCCGTCCATGATCGGATTGTCCTGATTCGGACGCGTCTCGATCGACAGCTTGCCGTCCTTGTCGACGATCACGAACACCCAGCCAGAACCGAACTGACGGCCGCCGGCGGCGTTGAAATCGGTCTGGAATTTCTCGAGGCCGCCGAGGTCGCGATCGATCGCCGCGAGCACATCGCCTTCCGGCTTGCCGCCATTCGGGCCCATGATCTGCCAGAACATGGTGTGGTTGGCATGGCCGCCGAGATTGTTGCGCACCCCGGTGCGGATCGCTTCAGGCACGCTGTTGAGATTGCCGAGCACCTCGACCAGCGGCTTCTCGCCGATCACCGGGGTATCCTTGGCAAAATTGTTCATGTTGGCAACGTAGGCGGCGTGATGCCTGTCGTGATGGATCTCCATCGTCTTGGCATCGATATGCGGTTCAAACGCCGTGACCGGATAGGTCAGCGGCGGCAGGATGAATGGCGCATTGCCGGCAGTAGGGGTGGCCGGCGCAGCCGCCTGGGCGAAAGCAAGACGGGGCGCGACGGCCGCGGCAGCGATGCCGGTCGCAGCGAGCATGAGATGGCGTCGGGACATCGATGCAGAGGTCGTCATGGGGCTTCTCCCTGAGAAATTTGCGGGGTCGTCGGACAGATACGCAACGCATCACTGCCAGTTTCATATGCGGGCATTGTGACGCAGCGGGACATAGCACATCACGTGTCGGAGAGACGTGTTCCTCTTTTCCCTCCCCCAAGCGCCATGCGCCGTGAGGAGGATATTTCGGGGTCCTCGCGAAACATCGCCACAAACAAAAAGGGCGGCCCTTCGGCCGCCCTTTCGCATTCACTATGTCGCGAAAATTACTCCGCTGCAGTCGCGCCTTCGGCGGCCTTCTGCTTGGCTTCGAGGTCTTCGCCGGTCTCCTGATCGACAGCCTTCATCGACAAACGCGTCTTGCCGCGATCGTCGAAGCCGAGCAGCTTGACCTTGACCTTGTCGCCTTCCTTGACGACGTCGGAGGTCTTCTGCACGCGGCCGCCGGCGAGCTGGCTGATGTGAACCAGACCGTCCTTGGCGCCGAAGAAGTTCACGAATGCACCGAACTCCATGACCTTGACCACGGTGCCTTCATAGATCGCGTTGAGCTCCGGATCCGAAGCGATCGACTTGATCCACTTGATCGCAGCCTTGATCGACTCACCATCGGATGAGGCCACCTTCACGGTGCCGTCGTCTTCGATGTTGACCTTGGCGCCGGTCTTTTCGACGATCTCGCGGATCACCTTGCCGCCGGTGCCGATCACTTCACGGATCTTGTCGGTGGCGATCTTGAAGGTCTCGATGCGCGGCGCGTATTCGCCGAGCTCGGCACGGGCGTTGTTGAGCGCCTTCGACATCTCACCGAGAATGTGAATGCGACCTTCCTTGGCCTGACCCAGAGCGACCTTCATGATCTCTTCGGTGATACCGGCGATCTTGATGTCCATCTGCAGCGAGGTAATGCCGGTATCGGTACCAGCCACCTTGAAGTCCATGTCGCCGAGGTGATCTTCATCACCCAGGATGTCCGACAGAACTGCGTAGCGTGCGCCTTCGAGGATCAGGCCCATGGCGATACCCGCCGTCGGACGCTTCATCGGAACGCCCGCATCCATCAGCGCCAGCGAAGCACCGCAGACCGATGCCATCGACGACGAACCGTTGGACTCGGTGATCTCCGACACCACACGTACGGTGTACGGGAATTCGTGGTGACCCGGCAGAACCGGATGGATCGCGCGCCAGGCGAGCTTGCCGTGGCCGATTTCGCGACGCTTGGTACCGCCCATACGACCGGTCTCGCCGACCGAGTAGGGAGGGAAGTTGTAGTGCAGCAGGAACGTCTCTTTGTAGGTTCCCGACAGCGAGTCGATGTACTGCTCGTCTTCACCGGTGCCGAGCGTGGTCACGACCAGCGCCTGGGTTTCACCGCGGGTGAACAGCGCCGAACCGTGGGCGCGCGGCAGCACGCCGACTTCGGCGACGATCGGACGAACCGTGGTCAGGTCGCGGCCATCGATACGCTTCTTGGTGTCGAGGATGTTCCAGCGAACGATCTTCGATTCCAGTTCCTTGAACACGCCGGCGATGCGGAGCTTGTCGTATTTCGGCTCCTGACCTTCCGGGAAGTAGTGCGCCATCGCCTTCGCCTTGACGGCGCCGACGGCAGCGTAGCGATCCTGCTTCACAGGGATCGCATAGGCAGCGCGCAGCTCGGTTTCGACGAGACCGAGCATTTCCTTCTCGATTTCGCTGTCGTCGATGGTCTTGACCTCGCGCGGCTCCTTCGCGGCCTTCTCGGCGAGCTCGATGATCGCCTTGATGACCGGCTGGAAGTGGCGGTGACCGAACATCACGGCGCCGAGCATCACGTCTTCGTTGAGCTCCTTGGCTTCCGATTCCACCATCAGCACGGCATCGCCGGTGCCAGCGACGACGAGGTCGAGATTGGTGTCGGCCATTTCGTCGAGGGTCGGGTTGAGCACGTATTCATCATTGATGAAGCCGACGCGGGCTGCACCGATCGGGCCCTGGAACGGGGCGCCGGAAATCGTCAGGGCAGCCGAGGTGGCTACCAGCGCGAGAATGTCCGGATCGTTCTCCATGTCGTGCGACAGCACGGTAACGACGATCTGGGTTTCATTGCGCCAGCCATCGACGAACAGCGGGCGGATCGGACGATCGATCAGGCGGGAGACCAGCGTCTCCTTCTCGGTCGGACGACCTTCGCGCTTGAAGTAGCCGCCGGGAATGCGGCCGGCTGCGTAGGTCTTCTCGATGTAATCGACGGTCAGCGGCAGGAAGTCGATGCCATCCTTGGCAGTCTTCGCGGCGACGACGGTGGCGATAACGACGGTCTCGCCATAGGTGGCGATGACGGCGCCGTCAGCCTGACGGGCAACCTTGCCGGTTTCCAGCTTGAGCGGACGACCGCCCCAATCGATCTCGACGGAGTGAACATTAAACATCTTAGGTTTCTTTCATGGGTTCACGGAGGACGTGACGGCCAAAAACACTGAAGTCCAAAACACAAAAGCCATGCGCAAGACGGCAAGAAGCTGTTCGCGATGTCGCGAAATCAGCGTCCGGCGATCCTGCCATGGCTCTGGTATTCTGAATGGCGTCCATCCTTCCGATGGTCGCGGGGATCTTTGGAGGATCGCGCCGCGCGACGGGCACCTTGCCCGTCATCGTCCAGTTGCCGGATTGCTTCTGAACGTTATCGCGAAAGCCACACATGGCTTCCGCTACAAAAAACGCGCGCAAAGGGTTTTTGCGCGCGTGATTTCGCTTAGCGGCGAATGTTGTGCTTCTCGAGCAGCGCCTTGTAGCGCGCCTCGTCCTTGCGCTTGATGTAGTCAAGCAGCGAACGACGCGTGGAGACGAGCTTCAAAAGACCACGGCGGGAATGGTTGTCCTTGGTGTGGGTCTTGAAGTGTCCGGTCAGGTTGGCAATGCGCTCGGAGAGGATCGCAACCTGGACTTCCGGCGAACCAGTGTCGCCGGTCTTGTTGGCATTGGTCTTGATGACTTCCGCTTTGCGTTCTGCGGTAATCGACATCGTCAGTTACTTTCTTTGCGGGCCGAACTGGCGGTCAGTCCGGTCAGGTTAAACACGCGCTTGGGGATGAGTTCGCCGTTGCCAACTTCAGCGAGGGCCAATAATCGCCCTGCCACCGTGACATAAACTGTGCCGCTACAATCGGGCGCATCCCGTCCGCGCAACAAAACGGCTTGGCCCCGATGGAGCCTTGCCGCATCCGCCCGTGTGACGGCCAGTGCCGGGATGTCGTCCAGCGCGGTCTCAACGGGCAGTAGCGCGTCGGCGAGGCTACCCTCGCCAGACGCGGCTCTATCGCACAAAGCCTCCAACTGTTCCAGCGGAATCATGTCGGCTTCGGCGAAAGGTCCGACCAGGGTACGCCGGAGCGCACTGATATGGCCGTAGCAGCCGAGTAAACGGCCGATATCGCGGGCCAGCGCACGCACGTAAGTGCCCTTGCCGCACTCGGCCTCGAACACGGCATGGTCGCTATCTGGCTGTTCTGTCAGGACTAATTCGTGAATTACAACCGGTCGGGGAACCAGCGGCACCACCTCGCCGTCGCGGGCGAGATCATAGGCGCGCTCGCCCTGGATCTTGATCGCCGAGTATTGCGGCGGGGTCTGTTCGATATTGCCGGTAAATTGCGGCAGCAGCGCCCTGATCTGGTCGGCCGTTGGCCTATTCGGGCTGGTGAAGGTCGCACGGCCCTCAGTGTCGTCGGTATCGCGTTCCTCGCCCCAGGCGACCGTGAAGCGATAGCGCTTGCGGCCGTCCATCACGAACGGAACCGTCTTGGTGGCTTCGCCGAGCGCGATCGGCAGACCGCCGGACGCCAACGGATCGAGGGTACCGGCATGGCCGGCGCGCTTGGCCTGGAACAGGCGCTTGGCGATCGCGACGGCCTGGGTCGAGGTCATGCCGATCGGCTTGTCGAGGATCACCCAGCCATGAACGTCGCGCTTGTCGCGCCGGACCTGGCCCTGCTGACGCTGCTTGCCGCCCTGATGGCGGGGATCGTTATTGCCGCGATGGCCCTGATGCTGACGCTGGTCATTGCCGCCGCGGTCACCTTGCTGACCGTGGTCGCCGTGCTGCACGGCCGGAGAGAGGGTGGGCTCGCCATTGCCCGCTTCATCGAGGCGTGAATCGAGGGCGGCGGCTGGAGTCGTCACAGTCATTCGTTTTCGTCCGAGTCTGGTTTGAGGTCGCGCGCAACGGCAGGCGTGCGCAGAAGTTTGTCGATGCGCTCGGCTTCGTCGAAGCGCTCATCGATGCGGAAGCGAAGATCGGGGGCGTATTTCAGGTTCACGCGATACGCGACCTCGGTTCGCAGGAAGCTCTTGTTCGCCGCGAGCGCCTTCAGCACCGGTTCGGTGTTCTGGCCGCCGAGCGGCATCACATAGACGGTGGCGAGCTTGAGATCGGGCGACATCTTCACCTCGGGCACGGTGATGATGGTGGTCTGCAGAACGGGATCGTGGACCCCACCCTGCGACAGGATATCGGCAATCGCGTGGCGCATCAGCTCGCCAACGCGCAATTGACGCTGCGAGCCGCCCGGCGCGGCAGATTTTTGGTGATGCTTGGGCATCGGTTTCCCTACGAAAACAAAATTCGTCATGGCCGGGTTTGTCCCGACCATCCACGACTGCTCTTTTGAAATTCAAAGACGTGGATGCCCGGCCATCTAGCGAAGCTAGCTTCGCGCAGGCCGGGCATGACGTCTCGTTTAAATCCGGTCTCTCTGTAAGATTTGGACTTACAGGGAGCGCTGGATGGTCTCTACGCGGTAACACTCGATCACGTCGCCGGCGCGCATGTCGCCGTAGTTCTCGAACGCCATGCCGCATTCCTGGCCTGACGCCACTTCCTTCACTTCGTCCTTGAAGCGCTTCAGTGTCGACAGCTTGCCTTCGTGCACCACGACGTTGTCGCGGATCAGGCGCACATTCGCGCCGCGTTCCACGGTTCCGTCGGTGACGCGGCAACCCGCAACCTTGCCGACCTTCGAGATGTTGAACACTTCGAGGATCTGCGCATTGCCCAGCATGGTTTCGCGCAGTGTGGGCGCGAGCAGACCGGACATGGCTTTCTTCACGTCATCCACGAGATCGTAGATGATGTTGTAGTAGCGGATTTCGATGCCGTTGCGCTTGGCAGCAGCAGCGGCTTCCTTGTTGGCACGAACCGAGAAGCCGATGATGGCGGCGTTGAAGCCTTCCGCCAGCGTGACGTCCGATTCCGAAATGCCGCCGACGCCCGCATGCAGGATGCGCGCGGCGACTTCGTCGGTGCCGAGCTTCTCGAGCGAGCCGAGAATGGCTTCGAGCGAACCCTGCACGTCGGCCTTGATGATCAGCGGGAAGTCCTTGCGACCCGAGGTCTTCAGCTGGCTCATCATCTGCTCGAGCGAGCCGCGCATGCCGTTGGTGGAGGCTGCGGACTTCTCGCGCTTCTGATGTGCGCGGTAGCCGGTGATTTCGCGGGCGCGGGCTTCGTTCTCGACCACGGCCATACGATCGCCAGCTTCCGGCGGACCGTTGAAACCGAGCACTTCGACCGGCACCGACGGACCTGCCGCGGTCAACGTCTCACCCTGATCGGAGATCAGCGCGCGGACACGGCCCATTTCGGCACCGGCCACGATGATGTCGCCGACCTTCAGGGTGCCGCGCTGAACCAGCACGGTCGCCACCGGACCACGACCACGATCGAGCTTGGCTTCGATCACGGTACCTTCCGCCGGACGTTCCGAATTGGTCTTCAGGTCGAGAATATCGGCCTGCAGCGCGATCATTTCCAGGAGCTTGTCGAGGTTGGTCTTGTTCTTCGCCGACACTTCGACGTCGACCACGTCGCCGCCGAAGGATTCGACCTGCACGTCATGCTGCAGCAGTTCGGTGCGCACGCGCTCCGCCTTGGCATCAGGCTTGTCGATCTTGTTGATCGCCACGATCATCGGCACGCCGGCTGCCTTGGCGTGGTTGATGGCTTCGATGGTCTGCGGCATGACGCCGTCATCGGCCGCCACCACAAGGATGACGATATCCGTGACCTTGGCGCCGCGGGCACGCATCGCGGTGAACGCAGCGTGGCCTGGCGTATCGATGAAGGTGATCTTCTTGCCGCTCTCGGGCGACGTGACCTGATAAGCGCCGATATGCTGCGTGATGCCGCCGGCTTCGCCGGACACCACATTGGCATGACGCAACGCATCGAGCAGCGAGGTCTTGCCGTGGTCGACGTGGCCCATGACGGTCACGACCGGCGAACGCGGCTCGGTATCGGTGGAATCGTCAACCTTGTCGAACAGACCTTCTTCAACGTCCGATTCGGCAACGCGCTTGACGGTGTGGCCCATTTCCTCGGCCACCAGCTGCGCGGTGTCGGCGTCGATGACGTCGTTGATCTTGTGGATCGCGCCCTGCTTCATCAGCAGGCGGATCACGTCCACGGCACGCTCGGCCATACGGTTGGCGAGTTCCTGAATCGTGATCGCTTCCGGGATCGTGACTTCACGAACCAGCTTTTCCTTCGGCTCGTTCGACTGATGACCCTTCAGACGCTGGGTGCGGCGACGGAACGAGGCGATCGAACGCTCGCGGACGTCGCCGGCCGACAGCGCGGTGACCACGGTGAGACGGCCGCGCTCCTTCTGCGGACCGGGCTTGGCAGTGGGCTTCGGCGCGATCACGGGGCGCGCGGCGCCGCCGGGACCACGGCGAATGACGCGCGGACCTTCATCCTCGTCGGTGCCGTCGGCAGCGACGCCGGGCGCACGGGCAGGCGTAGTTGAGGTGGCGCCGGGACGGGCCGTCGTCGTGGCCGGCTTGGCGGCCTTCGCATCGGCTTCAGCCTGACGGCGCTTGGCCTCGACTTCGGCGCGGCGCTTGGTTTCTTCTTCCTGGCGGTGACGCTCTTCCTCGGCCTTGCGACGGGCTTCGGCAGCTTCACGCTCTTCCTGTTCCTTGAATTCCTTGGTGTTGCGGCGGGCAGCCTCGATCTCGGCGAGGCGACGCTCTTCCTGCTCGCGCACGCGGGCATCGGCCAGCGCGCTGGCGCGGGCATTGCGCTCTTCTTCGGTCAGGGTACGGAGCACGACGCCCGAACCTGAACGGGCCGGAGGCTGCGGGCGCTGCGGCGCGCGCGACGGCGGCGCTGCGGGAGGCGGAGCGGAGCTGCGTCCTGCGGGAGAAGGGGCAGCGGTGCGGGAAGCCGGTGCGGCCGGTGCAGGCGCAGCAGCGCGCGCAACCGGCGCCGCGGGCGCAGCAGTTGCAGCGGGAGCAGCCGGCGCAGCAGCAACGGGAGCTGGTGCAGCAGTCTCGACAGGTGCGGGAGCAGCAGTTGCTGGTGCGGCGACAGGCGCAGCCGCGGGCGCATCGCCGGGCATACGGCGCTTGCCGCGCTTCTCGACCACCACCTGCTTGGTGCGGCCATGGCTGAAGCTCTGGCGCACAGTGCCCTGCTCGACGCGCGGCTTGAGCGTCAAGGTCTTGCTGGGAACGCTCAGAGTCTTGTCACCAGGCGTTTTCGTATCAACCATTCAGCAGTCCTAATCTTGTTGCGTTGTGCGCGGTCGCACAGTCGTCGAAGTTTCGATCAGCGAGATCGTTGGCGTCAGCGGCTCCGTCTCCGGCGCAGCAGTTGTCAGCGAAGCTTTGGCGCTTGCGTTGATGTCGTCGTCAGCCAGCCGGTATTGGACCAGAGTCTGGCTGCGCGACAGGAACGTTTTGCCCGCCGGGCCCGTAAGCACGGCAGCATGTATCACATTTGACCGCCCCAATGCCAAATCCAATTCATCGGAGCTTAAAACCGTAATGATCGGCAGTTTCGGCGCGTCGTCGCCGGATTCCGCGTCAAATTCCACGCGTTGCCGGGCAACGCTGTCCAGTTTACGGATTCCGTCGGGGGCGCCGTTGGAGGCGTGGAGAAGAACACCGACCGTTCCGCGGCGCAGGGCGTCTTCGACCTTGGTGAAGCCGGAAACCACCTGACCGGCCTTGGCAGTTATGGCCAGCGCCTCGATGACGCCGCGCACCATGAGCTTGTCGGTGTCGTCGGCCAGGGTCGGCGACGCCTTGACCGCTTTCTTGAAGCCCTTGGCAAAAAGATTGCGCTTCGCCGCCTCGGTCACCGCCTTGCGGGAGGCCGTGACCCAGAGGCCGCGGCCGGGAAGCTTGCGCTTCAGATCCGGGATCGCCTCGCCCGTGGGCGCGACGACGAACCGGATCAGATCATCGATCGGGCGCACGCTCCGCGTGACCACGCACATCCGCTCGGTCCCGGGCTTGGTGCTCCGGGGGCCGTTATCCAGATCTGCTTGGTCAGCAATGGCGAGCATGCGCGTGGCATTGTCCTTACGCTTCTTCGGTGGCGTCGAGCGGCGCACCCTTGTCGAGATCGGCCTGGGTGATCCAGCCGGCCACGACGCGGGCCTGCATGATCAGATGCTCGGCGTCCTCACGCGAAATTTCGCTGGCATCGAGAATGCCCGGGTGCTTGGTCGGCTCGGAGCCTTCCTTGCGTTCGGTCCAGCCCACCAGATCGTCAGTGGCGCAGCCGGCAAGATCCTCGACGGTCTTGATGTCGTTTTCGCCGAACTTGACCATCATCTTGAGGGTCACGCCCGGAACGTCCTTCAAAGCGTCTTCCACACCCAGTTCCTTACGTTTGCCTTCGAGTTCAGCTTCGAGCTGCTCAAGGTATTCACGTGCACGGCTCTGCAATTCAGCCGCTGTTTCGTCGTCGAAGCCCTCGATGCCCGACAATTCCTTGGCATCGACCATCGAAAGTTCTTCCACCGAGGTGAAACCTTCCGACGCGAGCAGCTGACCGACGACTTCGTCGACGTTCAGCGCTTCCATGAAGACGCGCGTGGAATTTTCGAAATCGGCCTGGCGACGTTCGGATTCTTCCTGCTCGGTCAGGATGTCGATATCCCAGCCGGTCAGCTGCGAAGCCAGGCGCACATTCTGGCCGCGACGACCGATCGCAAGGGATAGCTGGTTATTCGTGTCGGGAACGACAACCTCGATGCGCTCACGATCTTCATCGATCACGACTTTCGAGACTTCCGCCGGCGCCAGCGCGTTCACCACGAAAGTGGCGATATCCGGCGACCATGGAATGATGTCGATCTTCTCGCCCTGCAGCTCGTTGACCACGGCCTGCACGCGGGAACCACGCATACCGACGCAGGCGCCGACCGGATCCACCGACGAGTCGCGCGAGATCACGCCAATTTTCGCACGCGAACCGGGATCGCGGGCCACGGCCTTGATTTCAACGATACCGTCATAGATTTCAGGCACTTCCTGCGCGAACAACTTGGCCATGAACTGCGGATGGGTGCGCGACAGGAAGATCTGCGGACCGCGTGTTTCGCGGCGCACATCAAAGACATAGGCGCGAACGCGGTCGCCGTTGCGGAACACTTCGCGCGGCAGCATCTCGTCGCGGCGCACGATGGCTTCGCTGCGGCCAAGATCGACGATCACTGAACCGTATTCGACGCGCTTGACGATGCCGTTGACGATCTCGCCGATGCGATCCTTGAATTCCTGGTACTGCCGGTCACGCTCGGCTTCGCGCACCTTCTGCACGATGACCTGCTTGGCGGACTGCGCGGCGATACGGCCGTATTCCAGCGGCGGAAGCGTGTCGGCGATGGTGTCGCCGATCTGCGCTCCCGGATTGGCGCGCTGCGCGTCAAACAGCGAGGTCTGGAAAGACGAATTCTCGACGTCCTCTACCACCAGCATGTGGCGGGTCAGAGAGAGCTGGCCGGTCTTGGGATGAATCTCGGCATGCACATCGGTCTCGGAACCGTAACGCGCGCGGGCCGCTTTCGCGATCGCCTCTTCCATCGCCTGGATGACGATGTTGCGGTCGATCGATTTTTCGCGCGCGACGGCGTCGGCGATCTGCAGCAGTTCGAGTTTATTGGCGCTGACAGCGGCCATAGCTCATTCTCCTTCGATGGGATCGATTTCGCCTCGGCGCGCACGATCGGCGGCCAGACGATGTTCTTTGGTATTCTTCGGCAAAGGCTTCTTGGCAGCTTTCGCGACCTTGAGTTTCGGCTTCGGCGCAAAGCTCTTTTTCGGATCGCTGCGCTTGGCATGCGGTGCCGGCGGCGGCGCGAGACCGAGCTCCCGCTTGAGATCAAGCTCGGCGTGCTTGCCGCGGCGCATGGACTCGGCGATCAGCTCGTCGGTCAACACCAGGCTGGCATTGGAGATATCTTCCAGCGGCAACCGCGTGATGGGGTCCTCGCCGTCGCGGGCGCCTTCGCGGTCGATCAGGACGACATCGCCTTCGATAGCGCCGAGCAGGCCACGGAAGCGTTTGCGGCCGCCGACGGCGACAGCCATCTCGATCTTAACCAGATAGCCATGATAGCGCTCGAAATCGGAGCGTCGGACCAGCGGACGATCGATGCCGGGCGAGGAAATTTCGAGGCGATAGGCGCGCTGGATCGGATCGGCGACGTCCATCACCGGCGACAGCGCGTGTGAGATCGCCTCGCAGTCCTCGACCAGCATGGTGCCATCCGGCCGCTCCGCCATGATCTGCACGGTGCAGCCGAGCTCGCCGGAAATTTTGATCCGCACCAGCCGGTAACCGAGGTTTTCAAGCACGGGCGTGGCGACTGCCGATACCCGCGCCGCAGCACCCGGCTCGATCACCAGGCGCGGCTCGGAAAGCAGCTCGGTATCAACGGTTTCTGGGTTTTGGTCGGTCATGTCCAGGATCGAAGTATTCCGGTTGAAGGATGTCTGAATGCGCGTGCAGCCTGCAGAAGTGTATCGCGTCGGGCTTTCGGCCCTTTTGGACCCGGGCGAGCCCCGCCGGATTATGGCCAAGGTCCGTTCAGGTAATAAAAAAGAGCGGGTCCCGAGGGGCCCACTCTCAAACGCGATCGTATGAGAACACCTAATAAGTTGTGGGCGATATAGCCCTTTTCGGGCGCCCCGGCAAGGCCGCAGTGGCTGCCCCGCAATATTTCTGCAACCCGCGGTAGCCCAATCCTGCGGACTAACCGTTCCTTCATCAACCCCATCTAGGGTGCCCCAGCCTTTCCGTATGGTGGTGTTGAGTATTTTTTGATGGCTGAGGCGAAATCGCTCATTCCCGGGCTGGAGAACATCGTCAGAGATGGCGATCCCAAGCGGCGCGGCGAAGCGGTGCGTAAGATTTCCGAGCTTTTCCTAAGGGGCGCATCCCGTTTTCAACCGGCACATGTCGATCTGTTCGACGGCGTTCTGACGAGTCTGGTTCCACAAACCGAGGTCGAAGCACGCACAGAGCTGGCCGAACGGCTGTCCGATCTCGTCAACGCACCGCCGCAACTGGTGGCCTTGCTCGTCCGCGATGACGAGATCCTGATCGCCGGGCCGCTGTTGCGCCGCTCACCCTTGATCGACGAACCGACACTGGTCGACATCGCCAAGGCCCAGGGCCAGTCGCATCTGCTGGCGATCTCCGATCGCTCGACGCTGACCCCGCGCATTACCGACGTGATCGTCCGCCGCGGCGACCGCGACGTGATCCGCCGCGTGGCCGGCAACGCCGGTGCGGCTTTCTCGCAGCTCGGCTATACCGGCCTCATTCGCCGCGCCAGCGATGATGGCGCCCTCGCCGTCACGGTCGGGCAACGCGACGATCTCGCGCCGGAACAGCTCAAACACCTGTTGGCGCAGTCGGTCGAGGTGGTTCGCCGCCGGCTGTTCGATGCCGCCGCCCCCCAACTGCGCAACGCGATCAACCGCGCGATGCAAGACATCACCGGTACGCCGACGCATCTGGCCGTCACCCGCGACTTCGCCACCGCGCAGCGTGCCATTCGCAAGCTCCACCAGGCCGACGAGCTGGACGAAGGCGCTTTGTTGCGCTTTGCCCGCGCCCATCAATATGAGGAAACCGCCGCCGCCCTCGCCGCTCTGTCGGGCGTGCGGATCGGGACCATCGACCAGCTCCTCAAGGGCGACCGCGACGATCCGATGCTGATCCTCGGCAAATCGATCGGGATTTCCTGGGCCACCGTCCGCGCCCTGATGACGCTACGTCTCGGCCCCGGCCGTTCGCCTGCCGCCGCCGATGTCGAGGAAGCCCGACAGAATTTCGAGCGCCTGGTGCCTGCCACGGCACAGCGCGTGCTGACCTTCTGGCAGACCCGCGAGACCGCCTCAGCGATCCCCCTGCCGCTCTGATCCGCTGGGGTTCCCCGGGGCGGCTGCCCGTCGCTCCCGTTTGCGCCACTCCGCCACAAAACTCACGAACGCCGCCAAAGCCGGCGGTGGCTGCCGACGGCTTGGATAATACAGGAACGGGCCCGGGAATGGCGGCAACCAGTCCTCCAGAACGCTGACCAACCTCCCGGTCGCGAGGTCGTCCCGCACATAGCCCTCAAACACCGCGTAAAAGCCGAGCCCATCCCGTGCCGCTTCCAGCCCGAGCCGGGAATAGCTCGCCAGCAGAGGCCCCCGGGGCGGTATCCGGACCACCTGGCCGTCCTTTTCGAACTCCCATTCCGGGATAGAACCGTTGTCGAAACGCGTTCTGATGCAGCAATGCTGCAGCAATTGCTGCGGTGCAATAGGTCGTCCATGCTGCGCAATATATTGCGAAGAAGCCACCATCACGAAGCGTTGCGGCGGCCCCAGCGAGACCGCGATCATGTCCTGCGCGAGATCCTCGCCATAGCGAATGCCGGCGTCGAAACCCTTGGCGACGATGTCGATCAATGACGTCTCGGCAACGATCTCAAGCTCAACCTGCGGATATTGCTGCAAAAATGGCGTAACCATCGGCGCCACCACGATATCGATGGCTGGTGCTGGACCGTTGATCCTCAGTCGGCCAGACGGCACATCACCGAAATCGCGAACTTGCTGCAGCGCAGCATGGACATCACCCATGGCCGGAGCGATTTTGCGCTGCAGCAATTCTCCTGCCTCGGTAAGCGCAACACTACGCGTTGTGCGATGCAGCAAACGAACGCCAAGCCGCTCTTCCATGTCGCGCAACCGCTGACTCAGGCTGGACACCGACACATGGGTCTCCACCGCCGCCCGCCGGAAATTCCGGGTCCGTGCCACTGCCAGAAAGGCCGCCAGATCGCGCAGATCGAGATCGCTCATTGTTCGACAGAGTGAACAAGCCTTTCGGGATTGTCCAGCTTATCGGATCAATGGAGCGGGCTCATATCGGGGCGGCAGCGGCGGAGGATCGGTCCGGCCGCCTTCTGGGAGAACCACCATGAACCACCTTCAACTCGGAAAGACTGGCCCCACAGTGGCCGCGCTCGGCCTCGGCTGCATGGGCATGTCGGATGTCTACGGCCCGGCCGACCGAGGCGAAAGCATCGCCACCATCCACGCCGCGCTGGAGGCCGGCGTCACCCTGATCGACACCGGTGACTTCTACGCCATGGGCCACAACGAACTCCTGATCGCCGAAGCCCTGCGCGGCCGCAGCCGCGACAGCCTGCAGCTTTCGGTCAAATTCGGCGGTATGCGCGATCCCGCCGGTGCCTTCATGGGCTTCGACAACCGCCCGATAGCGATCAAGAATTTCGTGGCCTATTCGCTGGTGCGGCTCGGCGTCGAGGTCATCGACATCTACCGCCCCGCGCGGCTCGACCCCAATGTGCCCATCGAGGACACCGTCGGCGCCATCGCCGACCTGATCAAGGCCGGCTACGTCAAACATATCGGCCTCTCCGAAGTCGGCTCCGAGACCATCCGCCGTGCCCACAAGGTGCATCCCATCACCGACCTGCAGATCGAATATTCGCTGATCTCGCGCGGTATCGAGGATGACATCCTGCCGACCTGCCGCGAACTTGGCATCGGCATCACGGCTTACGGTGTGCTCTCGCGCGGCCTGATCGGTGGCCACTTCACCAAGAGCGGGATGAACGCAAAGGACTATCGCAGCCACAGCCCGCGCTTCAGCGCTGCGAATATCGATCAGAATCTGGCTCTGGTTGAAAAAATCCGCGCCATCGCCAACGAGATCGGCGCCTCGGTCGCACAGGTCGCGATCGCCTGGGTGGCCGCACAGGGCCACGACATCCTGCCCGTGGTCGGCGCCCGGCGACGGGATCGGCTCACTGAAGCGCTGGGATCGCTGGAGGTGAAACTCACGCCCGCGCATCTCAGGGCGCTGGCGGAGGCGATCCCGGCCGATGCGGCAGCCGGCGGCCGTTATCCGGACGAGCATCTCGCGCATATGGACAGTGAAAAGAAGCGGGCGTGAGACGCGAAGACGCTAGTGGCCTCCCTCCCCCAAGCGCAGCGCAGTGGGGAGGGACAAGAAGCGCCTCACAAATACGCGCTCAAATCCCTGATGCTCGGTGCATCCCCGTTCAGCGGATTCGCCGGATCGCGCCCGTAACGCAGCGTCTCGAAGCGCATGTTGCGGGCGTCGATCATCAGCAGACGCCCGACCAGCCCTTCACCAAAGCCCACGATCTCGCGGATCGCTTCCAGCGCCATCATCGAGCCAACCATACCGGCCAGCGCACCCATGACGCCGGCTTCCTGGCAGCTCGGCACAGTGCCCGGCGGCGGCGCTTCGGAAAACAGACAGCGATAGGTCGGGTTCAATGCGCCCGATGCATTGGCCTCATGGGCACGGATCGTGGTCAGCGAGGCATCGAAAGTGCCGAGAGCCGCGGAGATCAACGGCTTCTTTGCAAGATAGCAAGCATCCGACAGCAGATAGCGCGTGGTGAAATTGTCGGAACCATCGAGCACGATGTCGTAGCCCGACAACAGCGTCATCGCATTAGCTGCATTGAGCCTGACGGCATGGCCGATAAATCTGACATGCGGATTGAGCGCATGGATTTTTGCTGCGGCGCTGTCGGTCTTCAATGCGCCGATATCCGGCGTTGCGTGAATGACCTGCCGCTGCAGGTTCGACAGCGACACCGTGTCGTCATCGACCACACCGAGCGTGCCGATGCCCGCGGCCGCGAGATACATCAGTGCCGGTGCGCCGAGCCCGCCGGCGCCGATCACAAGCACTTTCGCGCCCTGCAGCGCGGTCTGGCCGGGACCGCCGACCTCGCGCAACACGATATGGCGCGCATAGCGCTCGAGTTCATCGGCATTCAGCATCGCAATAGTCGCTCCAAACTCCGACCTTCATGGTGAGGAGCGCGCTTCTTGCGCGCGTCTCGAACCATGAGATGAACAGCTCATCCTTCGAGACGGCGCTGAAGAAGCGCCTCCTCAGGATGAGGCCACAGATCAGGTCCCGCATTGTCGTGAACCCTTCCCGCGCTGTCACCGACCCACGAGATGTGCTTAATTCCACCGAAATCAATCACCAGCTTCAAGACCGGACATGTCATGAGATCGATGCTTTCAGCAACATTGATGATCGTGGCAGCCTCTGCGGCTCACGCACAGGTGCAGGCGACGCCTCCCGCGGTGCAAGGCATCAAGCCGAAGCCGGTCACCACCACACCGATCCGCCCGGCGCTGCAGACCCCTGCCGACACCGCCAATGCCATGGCGCAGGCCGAGCGGCTCGGCATTCAATCGGATCTGGCGTGGACCGGACAGTATAACGGCGCCATTACCGGCGAGGTCTCGGATCGCATGGTCAATGCGATCAAGACGTTCCAGAAGGACAACGGCGCCAAGCAGACAGGCGTTCTGAACCCGCAGGAGCGCGATCTGCTGCGCGCGGCCGCGAGGAAACTTCAGGACAATGTCGGCTGGAAAATGGTCACCGACATGGTGACCGGCGCACGGCTTGGCATTCCCGGCAAGCTGGTGCCGCAGCAGGCCTCCGACGCGAACGGCAGCAAATGGTCGTCCCCCACCGGCACGGTCCAGATCACGCTGGCGCGCCGCAAGGAGGACACGCCCTCCACCGCGAAACTCGCCGAGGCCGAGCGCAAGGAGCCCGGCCGCAAGATCGACTATCAGGTCGTCAAGCCGGATTTCTTCGTGCTGTCCGGCCTGCAGAACCAGAAGAAGTTCTACATCCGCGGCCAGTTCAAGGACTCGGAAGTCCGCATCCTCTCGATCTTCTATGATCAGGCTACCGAAGGCACGATGGAGCCAGTGGTGATCGCGATGTCGTCGGCCTTCAACGCATTCCCCGCGGGTTCGCAGGCCATGGGCCCGCCGCCCCGCAAGAAGGTCGAATATGCCAGCGGCATCGTGGTGAGCGATGACGGCGCCATCGTCACTGATCGCCAGGCCGTCGATGGCTGCATGTCCATTGTCGTCGCTGGTTACGGCAATGCCGACAAAGTCGCCGAAGATAAAGTGCGCGATCTCGCATTGCTGCGCATCTATGGCGCGCGCGAGCTGAAGCCGCTGTCGCTTGGCGCTGGCGCAGCGAAGCCCAATCTCGATCTCGTAGGGATCGCCGATCCGCAAAACCAGGGCGGCGGCGCAGCCGTCACCAGCGTGAAGGCGTCCACCACGCCGGTCGGCACCGGCAGCGAACTGGCCCTCTCACCCGCACCGGGGTTCGGTTTTTCCGGCGCAGCCGCCATCGACAGCGACGGCAAATTTGCGGGCCTCGCGCAGTTGAAGCCACTGCTCGTTGCCGGCCCGCCGAATGCGGCACCGCTGGCGGCGCTGGTGCCCGCGGAACTCGTGCTGAATTTCGTGAAAGCGAATGGCGTGAACGCGAACGGCAGCTCGGCCGATGCGAAGGCTGCGATGGTGCGTGTGATCTGCGTGCGGAAGTAGTTTTCGCTGGAAATTAGCTCTCTTTTGGCCTATGCTCAAGCATATGCCACGGAGGTGCCGATGACCGACTCCCGTCACGTCAGGCTGTTTCGTAACGGTCGCAATCAGGCGGTCCGCATTCCCGTTGAATTCGAGTTACCGGGCAACGAAGCCGTCATGCACCGCGACGGCGACAGGCTCGTAATCGAGCCCGTACGCAAGCGCGGCCTGCTGGCATTGCTTGATACGATGGAGCCCTTCACGGAAGAATTTCCGGACGTCGATGCAGGCTTGCGCCCGCTACGGGACATCAAGCTGTGAGCACACCACGCTACATGCTTGATACAAACGTCGTCTCGGATCTGATCCGAAATCCAGCGGGTCGTGTAGCCAAGAGAATTCGTAAACTCGGCGCCGAGGGACTTTGCGTCAGCATCATTACGTCCGCCGAATTGCGGTTCGGATGCGCCAAACGTAATTCACCGCGGCTCACGCAACTCGTAGAGCAGGTGCTGAATGAGCTCGATATCCTGCCACTGGAAAGTCCGGCCGACACCGAATACGCCCGCATTCGCCACGACCTTGAAAAGAAGGGCGTCCCCATCGGCCCGAATGACCTGCTGATCGCGGCTCACGCTTGCGCCGTCGATGCCACGCTGGTGACTGCGAATGCGAAAGAATTCAAACGGGTGAGCGGTCTGAAAGTCGAGAACTGGCTGTCATAGGCAACCGCCTGTCCGATGCTCTAATCCACTTCCTCGTACATCGCATCCATCTGCGCCGCGAACGGCGTTGCGCGCGGCGGCGGCGCGGCAGGGGCGCGGATGATCCGGCGTTCGAGCTGTTCGCGGTTCTGCTGCTCGACGAATTTCACTGCGAAACCGCCCTGGAGATGGCGCACCACGCGGCCGACGCAGGCGCCGACGGCGAGCGGCGTGCCGACCTCCGGCTGCACATCGGCAGAGACTGCAGCGCCGGACACCGACATGTCGATCACAAAGCAGCTTTTCATGCTGCCGTCAGCGAAGGTGAGCATGGAATGCGGGCTCGCGGGAATGAGGCGCGCCTGCTTGCGCTCTTCCCGCACCGTGGGGTCTTTCTGGAATTTCTCCAGCCAGGTCAGCTTGTCGGAGAGCTTCTGACGCATCGGCGGCGTCATGTTGAGTTCGAGCAGGAAGCTGCCGGAGATGGTGTCGCTGATGCGGCCTTCGAGCTGACCGAAGTCGCCGAAATAGGGCGTGATGCGATCGCCGATCCGACCGACCACCGGCACATCGACAATCATCCGGAACGGCGAGACGCGGCTGGTCCGGCAGGCAAAGCTGCGCGGATTGCCTGCGGAATCCAGCCAGTTCGACAGCGTATATTGCCCGCTGACAACGACGTTGACGGCGCGCTGCTTGAGGAATTTTTCGACGGACACAGGTTCATCCTCTACGGTACATTTCCACCACCATAGAAAACCCAACCACGCCAGCATTTGCGCCCGCCTTGGTTATTGCGTTACTTATATACCCTTTCAAGTTGAGGAAATATTACCGGCAAAATCCCGGCGATTGAGGCCAGGGAGGCCGGAGGATGCTCTGCCTCAACCGGGCACCCGCCCCTTGATGGCATTGGCGCGGGCACTGCAGGTGATACGGCCGGTTGCATCCTCCGAAAGTCCCGTCCGGACGCGCGATTTGAGCTGCACAATCTCCTCCGGCGTCATCGCCGTCAGAGCTGCCTTCACCGATGGCCCTGCAGACGAGGCCGACCAGAAGTCGTCGAAATCGGTGAAGGCACGGGTGACATCGATCACGCGGGTTTCGACGTCCACCAGGCCGGCGGAGGTCCACAGCGACTGCATCACGTCGAGGCGCGATGCATCCACGCTCGGCGGAAGCGACGGCATCTGGCCCATCTTCAGCAATTCACCAAGGATCGGCTGCAGCGGAAAGCCGCCGCCATCCATATCCCACGCATAGGCGGCCACCGTGCCGCCGGGTGACACGACACGCACCATCTCCGCAACGCCCTTCGACGGCTCCGGCACGAAGAAGATCACCAGCGCCATCACGGCGACATCGAAGGACTTGTCGGAAAACGGCAGTGCCATTGCGTCGCCCAGATGAAACGCCGCCATCGCGGCGCCCGGCCGTGTCCGCGCATAGGCAAGCTGCGGCTCCGAGGGATCGATGCCGTCGATCACCGAGGGCGCATGACGCTCGGCGATCAGCTGCGTGAAGGCGCCGTTGCCGCAGCCGACATCGACCCAGGCAAGACCCGGCTTTGGCGCCACCCAATCCAGAAAGACCTCGCCGGCGCTGCGACTCCAGACGCCCATCATCCGCTCATAGGACGCGCCGTCATTGAAGCGGATGGAGGGAGACGATGCGTCGGTCATGGGGAGTCCTCAATACGGTGTTGGCAGCAGATCATGGCCGGAAATGCCGGGCGCGCAACCACGTTGCCTTCACGGTGGGATCGGCGCGATGCGCACGCATCGGCACGGTTGTTGCTTGGTTTATCGCAAGCAGAACAGTTCGCGACGTCCCGAGGCGTCACCCTGTTACAGAGGAGAGCGAGATGAAGGTCGGCGTATTCATTCCAATCGGGAACAATGGCTGGTTGCTCTCTGAAAATGCCCCGCAATACATGCCGACTTTCGACCTCAACAAGGAGGTGACGCTAAAGGCCGAACATTACGGACTCGATTTTGTGCTCTCGATGATCAAATTGCGTGGCTTCGGTGGGAAAACCGAATTCTGGGATCACAATCTGGAATCCTTCACCTTGATGGCCGGGTTGGCCGCAGTGACCAAGCGAATAAAACTGTTCGCCACGGCAGCGACGCTCGTGATGCCTCCCGCGATTGCCGCACGCATGGCTGTGACCATCGATTCGATTTCACATGGCCGCTTCGGCCTCAATCTCATCACCGGCTGGCAACGTCCCGAATATTCGCAGATGGGGCTTTGGCCGGGCGATGAATATTTCGCACGCCGTTACGAATATCTTTCGGAATATGTCGAGATCCTCCGCGAGCTTTGGCAGACCGGCGCCTCGGATCGCAAAGGTGAATTTTTCCAGATGGAGGACTGCCGCGTCAGCCCGCGGCCGCAAGCCGATATGAAGATCATTTGCGCCGGCCAGAGCGGCGCCGGAATGGCCTTCTCCGCAAAATACGCCGACTACAATTTCTGCTTCGGCAAAGGCATCAACTCCCCGACCGATTTCGCACCCGCCGCCGAACGGCTGGCCGAGGCTACGCATGACACCGGCCGGCACGTGACGACCTATGTGCTGTTCATGGTGATCGCGGCCGAGACCGATGAAGCCGCGTTCGCAAAGTGGGAGCACTACAAAGCCGGCGTGGATCACGAAGCGGTCGCCTGGCTGGGCGTACAGGGTGCCGTCGACACCAAGTCAGGCAAGGACACCAACATCCGCCAGATGGCGGACCCCACATCAGCGGTCAATATCAATATGGGGACCTTCGTCGGCTCTTTCGCCAATGTCGCCCGCATGCTCGACGACGTCGCCACTGTGCCGGGGACCGAGGGCGTGTTGCTCACCTTCGACGATTTCGTTCAGGGCGTCGAAGACTTCGGACAGCGCATTCAGCCGCTGATGACGTCGCGTGCGGGGGTGGCAGAGGCCGCTGCTGCCGCATTGAAAGACATGTGAGGATCGATATTCAACGACGACGTGCCGGCAAGGCCGCCCGACGCGGTGTCACCTCTGACACTTCGGGCACCAGAAGGTCGACCGCCCGTTCTGCACGAAACGTTTCACGATGCCTGAGCAGCCATCGGTCTGGCACGGTTCGCCTTCGCGGTCATAGACCTGAAACGAATGCTGGAAATAACCGAGCTCGCCGTCGGTCTGGCGATGATCGCGCAGCGACGAGCCGCCGGCCTTGATCGCCTGGTTCAGCACCTCGTGGATCGCGATGACCAGTCGTTTGGAATGATCGGTCGGCTCGCCCTTCTTGGTCGCGAGTGTCGCGGCCAGTCGCCGCGGCGACAGATGCGAGCGAAACAGCGCCTCACAGACATAGATGTTGCCGAGGCCGGCGACGACGCGCTGATCCAGCAGCGCGGCCTTGAGGCTGGTCTTCTTGCCTGCGGTGGCGCCGGCCAGCATCGCCGCATCGAAGGCGTTGCCCAGCGGCTCGGGCCCGATGTCCTTCAGGAACGGCTCGTTCTCGATCTCGCTACGCGCGAAGATCTTCATGAAACCAAAACGGCGCGGATCGTTGTAGATCACCGACGGACCCGACGACATATGGAAGACGACGTGATCATGGGCCCGCTCGTCGCTGCGCGGATGATGGAAGGCGCCTGGCATCACATTTTCTTCATCACCTGCGACAGCAGCGGGCGCATCGGACACCACCCGGAACGAACCGGACATGCCCAGATGCATCAGCAGCACGTCGCCGGAATCCAGATCCGCCAGCAGATATTTGGCGCGGCGGCCGAGACTGGTGATCATTCGGCCCTGCAACCTCCCGGCAAAATCCGGCTGAAACGGAAAACGCAGGTCTTTTCGCCGCAGCTCCAGACGGGTGATCTTCGACCCCTCCATGGCCGGCTGCAGGCCGCGGCGGACGGTCTCGACTTCGGGTAATTCAGGCATGATTCACGTCATTCACCTTGAGGTGCTGACGTGATAGCCCCATTGCCGCAGGCGCGCTATGGTCCGCCGCGATGAGGCTTTTGAGATGAAAACGATGGATCAGCCGGGCGAAACCACCCATTTCGGCTTCAGGGACGTCCCCGTGGGCGACAAGCAGACGCTGGTGAACGATGTGTTCCACAGCGTGGCCCGACGCTACGACTTGATGAACGATCTGATGTCCGGCGGCATGCATCGCGTCTGGAAGGACGTGATGATCAACGCACTCAACCCGCCGCGCTCGGACGCGCCTTTCGCCCTGCTGGACGTTGCCGGTGGCACCGGCGACATTTCCTTCCGCGCTGCCAAGGCGTCGGGCCTCGGCTTCTCGGCGACGGTCTGCGACATCAACACCGGCATGCTCGATGTCGGCCGCGAGCGCGCCATTACCCACCATCTCGAACATCAGGTCTCCTTCGTCGAGGGCAATGCAGAAGAGTTGCCATTCGCCGACAAGAGCTATGACGCCTATACGATCGCCTTCGGCATCCGTAACGTGCCGCGCATCGACCGCGCGCTCGCTGAGGCCTATCGCGTGCTGAAGCCGGGCAGCCGTTTTCTCTGCCTCGAATTCTCGACCGTCGATGTGCCGGGCCTCGACAAGATCTATGACCTGTTCTCGTTCAAGGTGATCCCGCCGCTCGGCAAGGCCGTCACCGGCGATTCCGAATCCTATCAGTATCTCGTCGAATCGATCCGCAAGTTTCCGAAGCCGCCAATTTTCGCCGACATGATCCGCGAGGCCGGCTTCTCCCGCGTGAAGTATGAACTCCTCTCGGGCGGCATCGTCGCGCTGCATTCGGGCTGGCGTTTGTGATCTCGGCACTCAATCATATGGCGCGGCTGGCCCGCGCCGGTTTCGTGTTTGCGCGCGAAGGCGTGTTCGGCGTCGTCGATCCCTCGCTGGTGCCGCCGCCGGGACAGCTCGCTCTGCGCATGGCGCGGCTCATTGAGCGGCCCGGCGCGAAATCGGGCGCGCGGCTGTCGCGCGCGCTGACCCGGCTGGGACCTGCCTATCTCAAGCTCGGCCAGTTTCTCGCGACGCGGCCCGACGTGGTCGGCGTCGCCATGGCGCGCGATCTCGAAAGCCTGCAGGACCGGTTGCCGCCGTTCTCCCTGACCGAAGCCGAAGGCGTCGTCGCCGCTTCGCTGGAACGCCCTGTGGCGCAGCTCTATGCGAGCTTCAGTCCGCCGGTCGCCGCCGCCTCGATCGCACAGGTGCATCGCGCCGAGATAGACAAGGATGGTGTCCGCAAGGTCTACGCCGTGAAAGTGCTGCGCCCGAATGTCGCCGCGCAATTCCGCCGCGACCTCGGCGATTTCGCTTACGTCGCCCACAAGGCCGAAGAGCATTTTTCCGAAGCGCGGCGCCTGCGCTTGATCGAGATCATCACCACCATGTCGCGCTCGGTGGCGATGGAGATGGATCTTCGGCTCGAAGCCGCAGCACTCTCCGAGATGGCGGAGAACACCCGCAACGATTCGGATTTCCGCGTGCCGGAAGTGGACTGGGATCGTACCTCGCACAATGTGCTAACGATGGAATGGATCGACGGCATCGCGCTGAACGATCACAAGGGCCTGGAAGAATCCAATGTCGATCTGCCGGACCTTGGCCGCAAGGTGATCCAGAGCTTCCTGCGCCATGCGCTGCGTGACGGCTTCTTCCATGCCGACATGCATCCGGGCAATCTGTTCCTCGATCCTGACGGCCGCCTCGTCGCCGTCGACTTCGGCATCATGGGCCGGCTCGGTCTGAAGGAGCGCCGCTTCCTCGCGGAGATTCTGCTGGGCTTCATCACCCGCAACTATCGCCGCGTCGCCGAAGTCCACTTCGAGGCCGGCTATGTGCCCGGTCACCATTCAGTAGAAAATTTCGCGCAGGCGATCCGTGCCATCGGCGAGCCGATTCACAATCGCACGGCCGAAGAAATCTCGATGGCCAAGCTGCTGACGCTGCTGCTTGAGGTCACCGGCCTCTTTGATATGCGCACGCGGCCAGAATTGATCCTGCTACAGAAGACCATGGTCGTGGTCGAAGGTGTCGCACGAAGCTTCGATCCCAAGCTCGACATCTGGAAGGTCGCCGATCCCGTTGTCCGCGAATGGATCGAGCGCAATCTCGGCCCATTGGGCAAGATTCAGGGTGCGCTCGCCGGCGCCGGCGAACTCGGCAAGGTCGCTAGCAGTCTGCCGGCCCTGGCAACACGGGCGCTGACGGTGCTGGAACAGTTGGAGACCATGACCCGGGATGGCGTCAGGCTCGACGACGCAACCATCGCCGCCATCGCGCGGGCACGCGCGAAGCAGCTCCGCTGGCGCACGGTTGGCGTCTGGGTGATCGCGTTGTCATTCCTTGGGCTACTGCTGTCGATCCGCTAGAGTGATTGCAATGCTGGCACTTTGTGATAGCATTGCTGTCAAAATAGCGCGAGACGCCTCATGGCCAGCCTGACGATCCGCAAGCTCGACGACGCCATTCGCGACGAATTGCGACTGCGTGCTGCCCGCAACGGACGGTCGGTCGAGGACGAGGTGCGGGTCATTTTGCGTGAGGCGTCGCAAGACGGCCTCAAGACTGACGCAAGATTTCCGCAAGACGCGCCAAACCCGGAAAACCCATCCAAGCCATTGAAATACATCGGCGATCAGCTCCGCGTCACGCTGATCATCGGCGGCGGAATCGCGGCCTATAAAGCGCTCGATCTGATCCGCCGGCTGAAGGAGCGGCAGATCCATGTCCGCGTGGTACTGACCCGCGCCGCGCAGCAATTCGTCACGCCGCTGGCCGCCAGCGCCCTGTCCAACGAGCGCGCCTATACCGACCTGTTCGATCCACAGAGCGAATTCGATGCCGGGCATATTCGCCTTGCGCGTGAATGCGATCTCATTGTTGTGGCACCTGCGACGGCGGACTTGATGGCGAAGATGGCCAATGGCCTTGCCGATGATCTGGCCTCTGCGATTCTACTCGCGGCCGACAAACCGATCCTGATCGCGCCGGCGATGAATCCGCTGATGTGGAATAACGCCGCGACGCGCCGCAATGTCGCGCAGTTGCAGCGTGACGGCATCAGGATGATCGGGCCGAATGCCGGCGAGATGGCCGAACGCAACGAAGCCGGTGTCGGTCGCATGGCCGAACCGACGGAGATTGCGATTGCGGCTCACACATTCCTGCGGCCACCCATGCCGAAGCCACTGGCCGGCAAGCGCGTGCTGATCACTGCGGGCCCGACGCATGAGCCGATTGATCCGGTGCGCTACATCGCCAATCGCTCGTCCGGCAAGCAGGGTTATGCGATTGCCGCGGCGGCACGGGCCGCGGGCGCTGACGTCATTCTCGTCTCGGGTCCTGTCGATCTCGACGAGGTGCCGGACGTGATGATGACGCATGTCGAATCCGCGCGCGACATGCTCGCGGCGGTCCAGTCCGCATTGCCGGTCGACATCGCGATCTTCGCGGCGGCCGTGGCCGATTGGCGCGTCGTCAACGAGGGCGCCCAGAAGCTCAAGAAGACCGCCGGCGCTGCGATGGCGCCGCTGCAGCTCACGGAGAATCCCGATATCCTCGCGACGATCTCAAAACTCCCCGAACATCGTCCACCCCTGGTGATCGGTTTCGCCGCCGAGACCGAACACCTGATCGACAACGCCAAAGCCAAGATCGCGCGCAAGGGCTGCGACTGGATCGTCGCCAATGACGTATCGCCCGCCACCGGCATCATGGGTGGCGACAACAATACCGTGCATCTGCTGACGCGCAGCACGGACAGCGCGGATATCGCCGTTGATTCGTGGGCGCCGATGAGCAAGGAACAGGTCGCGACGACCCTGGTCGCGCGAATCGCCGACGCGGCGACATCAAATAAATGGACGCAATCCACGAAAGACCAATCATGAGCGCTGCCATCCCCGTTCAGGTCGACGTCCAGCAGCTCCCGCATGGCGCTGGCCTCGCGCTACCGGCCTATCAGACCGCGCATGCTGCCGGCCTCGATCTGCTCGCCGCGGTTCCCGAAGACCAACCGATGATTCTCGCCCGCGGCAAATATGCGCTGGTGCCGACCGCGCTGACCATCGCGCTGCCGCCGGGCTATGAGGCGCAGGTGCGCCCACGCTCCGGCCTTGCCGCCAAGCACGGCATCACCGTGCTGAACTCACCAGGCACCATCGACGCCGATTACCGGGGCGAGATTGGCGTGCTGCTGATCAATCACGGCCCCGCGGATTTCACGATCAAGCGCGGTGAGCGAATCGCCCAGATGGTGATCGCGCCGGTCACGCATGCGGAACTTGTGGTAGTCGCGGCGCTCAGCGAGACCGAACGCGGCAGCGGTGGCTTCGGATCCACCGGCCGCTAGCGCGTATTTCGTCACATCGTGCAGCATTTGAATCAAATCCGCCTGCATTTTTTAACCGGGGACTTTGCGTTCACGGTCTGGACTCTTACCCGGCGACTCCCGAAGCGGATATTGTCGAACGATTCGCGATCGGGAGGGGCTGGTCGGGAAGACGTGCGGTTTGGGGCGAATGATGTCAGGCGTGATCGCGGCGATGCGTCGGACCTTGCTGTCGTGCACTTCTATGGTGCGCGACGGGCTTGTCGGCATCAGTGCGTCTGCACTTCTGGCCACCTCCTCGGCGTCGGCCGCTGACGAACCCTTCATTACCCAGACGCTCGCCAATCTGCTCGATCTCGATCGCCAGGAAATCGCCGCGCTGACGACCGCCACAGCGGTGCTCGGCTTCTCCGTCGTTTCCGCCATCCTGTTGATGCACAATCGTATTCGCTCGGCCAAGACCGAGGCGAAGCTGCGCGCGGAGCTGCATACGCTGCAGGTCGAATCCGACCGCTTTCGCGCCTTGCTGTTCACTGAGCCGCAGGTTCTGATCGCCTGGGCCGCAGGCGAAACCCGTCCCGATATCTCCGGCGACACCGCATTGATGATGTCGCAGGACCCGCAGCAGCATCAGCCGCAGCGCATTCTCGCGTTCGGAACATGGCTGCCGCCGGAACCCGCGCTGCGGATGGATCATGCCGTCGACGCACTGCTCGATGCCGGCGAAGGTTTCCTGCTCAATCTGACGACCTCCAGTGGCCGCGCCATCGAGGCGATGGGCCGCGCCATCGGCGGTCAGGCCATTGTCCGGATTCGCGAATTGAGCGGTTTACGCCGCGAGCTCGCCGAAGTCTCGCTGCGTCACAAGGAACTGGCCGAGGAAGCCGAGATTCTCCGCGGCTTCGCCAATGCCGCGCCATGGCCGATCTGGGCCAAGCATGCCGATGGCCGATTGAGCTTTGTCAATGCCGCCTATGCGCGTGCGACTGAAGCGGCTGATACGGGCGATGCGGTCGGTCGCAATCTGGAACTGCTGGACAGCGACGACCGCAGCAGCCTGGCGCGTGCGCTGAACGACAACCAGCCATTTGCCGCGCGCGTGCCGATCGTGATTTCCGGCGAGCGCCGCATCTTCGACGTCCACGCCGCCAAGGTCGCCAGCGGCAGCGCCGGCATGGCGATCGACGCCAGCGAAGCTGCCGCGCTATCAGCCGCCTTGGTGCGGATGGCCGAGGCGCATCGCCGCACGCTCGACCAGCTGTCATCGGGCGTCGCCGTATTCGACGGCCAGCGCCGCCTTGCCTTCTACAACGACTCCTATCGCCGGCTGTGGGATCTCGACCGCACCTTCCTCGACGGCAATCCCGACGATTCCAGTGTGCTCGACCGTCTCCGTGCTGCGCGAAAACTGCCGGAGCAGCCCGACTTCCGCGCCTGGAAGGCCAAGCTGCACGAAGCCTATCGTGCCGTCGAAGCTCATAAGGATGTCTGGTATCTGCCGGATGGCCGCGCGCTCTCGATCGTCACCACGCCGAATCCCGAAGGCGGCGTCACCTATCTGTTCGACGATGTGACCGAGAGCCTCGAACTGGCGCGGCGCTTCGATGGCCTGATCCGCGTTCAGCGCGAGACGCTCGACAATCTTGCCGAGGCCGTCGCGGTGTTTGGCAGCAACGGCCGCGCGCAACTGTTCAATCCGGCTTTCGCCAAGATGTGGAAGCTGTCGGACGAAGCGCTGGAGCAGCGTCCGCATATCGAAATGGTCGAGACCTGGTGCCGGCCATTGTTCGACGACACTCCGACATGGCAGGCGATCCGCAGCGCGATTACCGGGATCGACAATCGCAAGTCTGTTCCGCTCAAGCTCGAGCGCAAGGACGGCAGTGTGCTGGCCTGCATGACCATGCCGCTGCCTGATGGCGCGACCATGCTCACCTTCCAGGACATTTCGGACGCCGAGAATGTCGAGCGCGCGCTGCGCGAGCGCAACGAGGCGCTCGAGACCGCCGACCAGATGAAGGTCGACTTCGTCCACCACGTCTCCTACGAGCTGCGCTCGCCGCTGACCACCATCATCGGCTTCGCGCATCTGCTCAGCGATCCCGTGACCGGCCCGCTGATGCCGAAGCAGGCCGAATATCTCGATTACATCACCACCTCGACCGGCGCGTTGCTGGCGATCATCAATAACATCCTGGATCTCGCCACCATCGATGCCGGCGCGATGACGCTGAATCTCGGCCCGATCGATATCCGCAAGACCATCTCTGCGGCGGCCGAAGGCATTCAGGATCGCCTGGTGCGCGACCGCATCGCACTGCAGATCGACGTTGATCCTGCCATCGGCAGCTTTACCGGCGACGAAAGCCGCGTCGTGCAGGTGCTGTATAATCTGCTCGCCAATGCCGTCGGCTTTTCACCGCATGATGCCGCAATCACGCTGACCGCGCGACGATCCGAGCATACCATCACCTTCACCGTCACTGATCGCGGCCCGGGCATTCCGCCCGAGGTGAAGGACAAGGTGTTCGACTGGTTCGAGAGCCACGCCAATGGCTCGCGTCATCGCGGCGCAGGACTCGGCCTGTCGCTGGTGCGCTCCTTCGTCGAGCTGCACGGCGGCAAGGTCCGCGTCGATTCCGCGGTCGGCAAGGGCACCACCGTCAGCTGCGACTTCCCCATCGACCAGACCGCGCATCGCAACGCTGCCGAATGAGCGAACCCATCATAA
Source organism: Tardiphaga sp. 20_F10_N6_6 (assembly GCF_052076045.1). NCBI lineage: Bacteria > Pseudomonadati > Pseudomonadota > Alphaproteobacteria > Hyphomicrobiales > Nitrobacteraceae > Tardiphaga > Tardiphaga sp. 20_F10_N6_6. Next base: position 4,301,164 of record NZ_CP197239.1, on the reverse strand, counting down.
ACGAGCCCTGCACATTTTCGCTGGCGCTCGCAAATGAGACCGCCACTGCGCAATTGATGGCCGACCTCGCTCTGCTGATCGGACCCGGCGATGTCATCACCCTCTCGGGCGATCTCGGCGCCGGCAAGACGGCCGCGGCACGCGCGATGATCCGCTATCTCGCCAGCGATTCTGAACTCGAAGTGCCGAGCCCGACCTTCACGCTGGCGCAGAACTATGACCTGCCGTCGTTTCCTCTCATCCATGCCGATCTCTATCGTATCAACGACGCGAGCGAACTCGAGGAGATCGGCCTATCGCCGTTGCCGGACGACGTGGTGGCGCTGATCGAATGGCCGGAGCGCGCCGATGGTACGCTGCCGCCGGATCGTATCGATATTGCGCTCAGCCATCGTCCGGCACTGGGCTCCGTGGCGCGTGCTGCGGAGATCACCGGTCACGGCAAGGCCGCATCGGTCGTTCTGCGCCTGAAAGCACTGCGTGAATTTCTCGAAGAGGCGCGCTATCTCGATGCTATCAGACAGCGCATGGCCGGCGATGCGTCGACGCGCTCCTATGCGCGGTTGATCCGCGGTGATGACGTCTTCATCCTGATGAATGCGCCGAAGCGGCCGGATGGTGCGCCGGTCTATGACGGCAAGTCCTACAGCGCGGCGGTGCATCTGGCGGAGGACGTCAGACCGTTCGTCGCCATTGCGAACGGACTACGCGCGCAGGGGATCTCCGCGCCGGCGATTCATCACGCCGATCTCGATGCGGGCTTTCTCATTACCGAGGATTTCGGCACAGCGCCGGTGACCGACGGCGAGCCGCCGACACCGATCGCCGAGCGCTATCAGGTCGCGACCGACATGCTGGCCCTGCTGCACAGCAAGTCGCTGCCGGAAACGCTGCCGCTGTCGCCGCATGTCGATTACGCCATTCCCGTCTTCGACACCGACGCATTGCTGGTCGAGATCGGCCTGATGCCGGAATGGTATCTGCCGGACCGCGACGCGCCGCTCGCAGATGACGCACGCACTGAATTTGTCACGATGTGGCGCGAGCTGCTGGCGAAACCCGCTGCGGCGCCAAAGACCTGGGTACTGCGCGACTTCCATTCGCCGAATATCATCTGGCTCGGTGACCGCGAGGGCATCAATAAGGTCGGCGTAATCGATTTCCAGGACACGGTGCTCGGCCCCGCCGCCTATGATCTCGTCTCGCTGCTGCAGGACGCGCGTATCGACGTGCCCGAGCATCTGGAGCTGACCATGCTGACGCGCTATATCAAGGCGCGGCGCGCGACCGATCCCGCTTTCGATGCCGCGGCTTTTGCCGAACTCTATGCAATCATGTCGGCACAGCGGAATACACGACTGCTTGGCACATTTGCTCGGCTCAACCGCCGCGACGGCAAGCCGCATTATCTCAAGCACCAACCGCGGATCTGGACCTATCTCAACCGCTCGCTGGCGCATCCGACGCTGGCGCCGTTCCAGCAGTGGTATGCAGCGCATGTACCACCGCCCCGCGGTTAGAGGCCCCTCCTTCCGAGACGAATCACGACCTCTGCGTCGTCATTGCGAGGAGCCCTTGCGACGAAGCAATCCAGCCCTCGCTTGTTGCCTTCTGGATTGCTTCGCTCGGCAAAATCGCAAGAGCAATTTTGCCGGCTCGCAATGACGGAGCCGTTGGTCCCGCTGATCGACTCACGCTCTAACACTTCCTTAACTACTTATTAGTCGCACGCGCTCTATCCTGCGCTTGAGCCCTGCACGTGCGGGGCTTGGCGTACTGGACAAGGGACGTGTCATGACGGAGCGGCGTGCCGGAGATCGGGTCGTTTTCGAGCGCGGCTTTCCTGCGCACATGATGGGCATCGACGGCACCTGGCGTCGCTCCTGCATCATGGAAGATATTTCCGAGACCGGCGCCAAGCTCACCGTCGATGGTTCTGTCGAAGGATTGAACCTGAAAGAATTCTTCCTTCTGCTCTCATCAACCGGACTTGCCTATCGCCGCTGCGAACTCGGCTGGGTCAATGGCGACCAGATTGGTGTGAATTTTCTCAAACCAAACGACAAAAAGAAAAAGACGAAACGTTCCGAGACGCAGGAGGCAGAAACGTGACTGTGCAGGCGGGTGTAATTGTCGCATCCGCGTCATCTCGGCCCATTATGGCTCGATAGGTTCATGCATGCGACACGCCGCCGTGCTACCATCATTTCAGCTCAAAAATTCAAGAACGATTCCATCAAGGCCCATCATTCTACCAAGGCCAATGTCGCTATGTCCGTAAAACCCACCAAAGCAATGGTTCTCGCCGCCGGCCTCGGCCTGCGCATGCGACCGCTCACCGATAATCTGCCGAAGCCGCTGGTCCCTGTTGCAGGACAGCCGCTGCTGGATCACGTGCTCGACAAGCTCGCCGCTGCTGGCGTGACCGAAGCCGTCGTCAATGTGCATTACCTGCCCGACCAGATCATCGATCATGTCGCGACGCGCACCGAACCGAGGATCACCATTTCCGATGAGCGCGATCAGGTGCTCGGCACTGGCGGTGCCGTGGTGAAGGCGCTGCCGCTGCTCGGCTCCGAGCCGTTCTATCATCTCAATGCCGACACGATGTGGATCGACGGCGTGCAGCCGAATCTCGCGCGTCTTGCGGAGGCCTTCGATCCCGCACGTATGGACATCCTGCTGCTGATGGCGCCGACCGCCAACAGCATCGGCTATGCCGGCTGCGGCGACTACGCGATGCTCACCGATGGTGCGCTGCGTCGCCGCAAGGAGAATCAGGTGGTGCCGTTCGTCTATGCCGGTGTCGCGATCCTGTCACCGGCGCTGTTCAAGGATGCGCCATCCGGTGAATTTTCGCTGACCAAACTGTTCGATAAGGCCAACGAGCAGGAGCGCCTGTTCGGACTGCGCATGGAAGGCGTCTGGATGCATGTCGGCACGCCCGACGCCGTGCGCGCCGCGGAAGACGCGTTCCTCGCCAGCGTCGCCTGAGTTTCCTGCGACTCCCGTCGCCTTTCCAGCCATGCCATGATGCACCCTGATCACGAATCAGGGTGTTCATGCGCGTCTTCAACATTCCATCCTCTGCGCCGTTCCTGCGCACGCTGATCACCGCGCTTGTCGACGGTGATCTCGTGGAAGAATTCTCTGCGCGCAGAGCGCCGGAGAAACTGGCTGAAGTCACCCTGTATCTGCCGACACGCCGCGCCGGACGCATGGCGCAGGAGATCTTCCTCGACGTGCTCGGGACCGACGCCGTGCTGCTGCCGCGTATCGTTCCGCTCGGAGATGTCGACGAAGAAGAACTGGCCTTCGCACAGGCGGCCTCGCCCGAGGCGCTCGAAAGGCTCGATGCACCTCCCGCGCTCGACGGATTGCAGCGCCGGCTTCTGCTGGCGCAACTGATTGCCGCATGGGCGAAGCAACTCGCACCCGGCGATCCCGGACAGACGCCGCTCGTGGTCGGCGGCCCCGCCTCTACGCTCGCTCTCGCCGACGATCTTGCGCGGCTGATGGACGACATGGCGACTCGCAAGGTCGACTGGAGCGCGCTGGACGGGTTGGTGCCCGATGCGCTCGATCAATACTGGCAACTGACGCTGCAGTTTCTCAGCATCGCCAAGGACGTCTGGCCGGGCATTCTCGCAGCTCACACTGCGATCGAACCTGCAGTGCGCCGCGATCTGCTGATCGAGGCTGAAGCGGCGCGCCTGAAAGCGCACAAAGGCGGTCCGATCATTGCCGCCGGCTCGACCGGCTCGATGCCGACCACCGCAAAATTCCTGCGCGAAGTCGCGCAATTGCCTGATGGCGCCGTCGTGCTGCCGGGCCTCGATACCGACCTCGACGACACCGCATGGAATCTCATCGGCGGCACCAAGGATGCACTCGGCCGGACCGAATCCTCGGCATCGAACCATCCGCAATTCGCGCTCCATGCGCTGCTGGAACGTTTCGGCATCACGCGCCGCGACGTGATGACGTTCGGCACGCCGTCGCCGCAGGGCCGCGAATTGCTGGCCTCGGAGGCGATGCGGCCATCCAATGCCACGGCGCAGTGGCATACGCGTCTCGCTCAGCCGGCCGTCGAACAGAAAATCGCGGCCGGCATGCAGAACCTTGCCGTGATCGCCGCCGCGAATCCGGAAATGGAAGCGCTGGCCATCGCGATCGCCATGCGCGAGGCCCACGAGCTGAAGAAATCCGCCGCACTGGTGACGCCCGACCGCGCACTGGCGCGCCGGGTGATGGCCGCGCTGGGCCGCTGGAATCTCGTCTTCGACGATTCCGGCGGCGATGCGCTGACTGAGACCTCGGCCGGCATCTTCGCGCGCCTCGTCGCCGAGGCCGCAGCGGAGCAGCTCGAACCGGCGACACTGCTGGCGCTGCTGAAACATCCGCTGTTTCGTTTGGGCGCGGCGCCGAACGCCTGGAAAGACGCGATCGAGACGCTCGAACTCGCGCTGCTGCGCGGCACGCGGCCGACGCCCGGCACCGCCGGACTGGCGCAGGACTTCACGCGCTTCCGCGACGAGCTCGGCAAGCTGCGCCGCCGCGAAGCGTCGATGCTGCATGGCGCGGAGCCGCGCGCAAAACTCGACGACGACCGTCTTGACCGCGCGGAAGAACTGATCGCCGGATTGCGCACCGCGCTGGCGCCGCTGGAAGGCATCCACCCCATCAGGCCGATCGACTTCGCTGAAGTTGCCTTACGGCATCGTGAGGCGATCAAGCTGCTGTCGCGCGACGACAGGGGCAACGATGTCGCGCTGGCCGGGCGCGAGGGCACGGCGCTGACCAAGGCATTCGAAGATCTCGTCGTCATGGAGACTGTCGAGACCGAGAGCGGCGGCGAGGATAAGCTCCGCCCGAGCGGGCTGATGATGCAGCTCCGCGATTATCCCGATGTGTTTCAGACCGCCTTCGCTGACCGCATCGTGCGCCGGCCCGAAGTCGCCAATGCCAGCTTGCGCATCTATGGCCAGCTCGAAGCGCGGCTGACGCAATCGGACCGCGTGATCCTCGGCGGCCTCGTCGAAGGCATCTGGCCGCCGTCGCCGCGCATCGATCCCTGGCTGAGCCGCCCGATGCGACATCAGCTCGGGCTCGATCTTCCGGAACGCCGTATCGGCCTCACCGCGCATGACTTCGTGCAATTGCTCGGCACCGAGGACGTCATCCTGAGCCACGCCGCGAAAGTTGGCGGCGCGCCGGCCGTCGCGTCGCGCTTTCTGCACCGGCTCGAAGCTGTTGCCGGCGAGACCCGCTGGGACGCGGCGCTGGTCGCGGGCGAGCACTATGTTCGCTATGCCGAAGAGCTCGATAAACCCGAGACCGTCACGCCGATTGCCCAGCCGGAGCCACGGCCGCCGCGGGACGCGCGACCGCTCAGACTCTCGGTCACCGCCATCGAGGACTGGCTGCGCGATCCCTATACGATCTATGCCAAATATATTCTGGGCCTGGCGCCGCTCGATCCCGTCGACATGCCGCTGTCTGCGGCCGACCGGGGATCGGCGATCCATGCGTCGCTCGGCGACTTCACCATGGAATACAGCAAGGCGCTGCCTGACGATCCCGCCACCGCGCTACGCCGGATCGGACAAGCACATTTTGCGCCCCTGATGACGCGGCCGGAAGCGCGCGCGCTGTGGTGGCCGCGATTTCTGCGCATCGCATCCTGGTTTTCCGCCTGGGAGATCGACCGCCGCATCAATGTCGCCAGCATCGACGCGGAAGTGCGCGGCGAGATCAAGATCCCACTCGATCACGGCCGCGTCTTCCATCTCTCGGCGCGTGCCGACCGTATCGAACATCGCAGCGACCGCACTTTCGCCCTGCTCGACTACAAGACCGGCCAGCCGCCCACCGGCAAGCAGGTCCGCATGGGCCTGTCACCGCAGCTCACGCTGGAAGCCGCGATCCTGCGCGAGGGTGGATTTGCCGGCATTGCCGCGGGATCGTCGGTCAGCGAACTGGTCTATGTCCGGCTCAGCGGCAACAATCCGCCCGGCGAAGAGCGGTTGCTTGAACTGAAGATCGAGCGCAAGGACGAACCGCAGTTGCCCGACGATGCCGCGATCGAAGCGCGCGCCAAGCTGGAAGCGCTGATCCGCAGCTTCGAGGACGAAGCCGCCGCCTATACGTCGCTCAGCCTGTCCATGTGGTCGAACCGCTATGGCAGTTATGACGATCTGGCGCGGATCAAGGAGTGGTCGGCCAATGGTGGCGGCGGGGGAGGCGAGTCATGAGCGGCCCGCGCAATATCCCGCCCGCCGCGAGCGCCAAGCAGCAGCTCGCGTCGGATCCGGCTTCCTCGGTGTTCGTCTCGGCGAATGCCGGCTCCGGCAAGACCTATGTGCTGGTCAACCGCGTGATCCGGTTGCTGCTCGACGGTGTGCCGCCCGAAAAGATCCTCTGCGTCACCTTCACCAAGGCCGCAGCGGCGAATATGGCGGAGCGCGTCTTCACGCGGCTCGGCCATTGGGTGACGCTGGACGACACCGCGCTCGACGCGGAAATCAAAAATGCCGGCGTTCCCGCGTCGAACAGCAGATTGCGGTCGCGGGCGCGCGAATTGTTCGCCAGTGCGCTGGAGACGCCGGGCGGCCTGAAAGTCCAGACGATCCACGCGCTGTGTACGCGGCTGCTGCAACAGTTTCCGTTCGAGGCCAATGTGCCGGCGCGATTCAGCGTGCTCGATGACCGCGACCAGAACGAGATGATGGAGCGCGCCAGCCTGCAGGTGCTGCTGCATGCAGCGGCCGCGCTCGACAGCGCCGAAGGCCGCGCGCTGACAACGGCCATGACCTCGGCCGCCGACGTGACGTTCCGCGACGTGGTGCGCGAGGCGAGCCTGAGCCGTGACCAGTTCCTGGCCTGGATCGAGCGCGCCGGCTCAACAGATGCCGCGATGGCGCAGCTGTCGGCGACGCTGGGCGTGACGGCCGGCGATACCAGAGAGAGCGTCGAGCTGGAGATTATCGACGGGCCGCATCTGCCCCGCGAACGCTGGATCCCCGCCGCCGAAATCTTCGAGACCGGCAGCAAGACCGACAACGATCAGGCAGCGCGGCTGCGTGAGGCTTTGGCGTTGTCGGGCACCGAACAGGTCGAGAAATACTTCGAACTGTTCCTGACCAAGGACCAGAGCTTACGCAAATCGCTGGCGACCAAGAAGATCGCCGACAGCCGACCGGATCTGCTGGCGGCCCTACAGCGCGAGGGCGATCGTGTGATCCCGCTGCTGGAGCGCCGCCGCGCCGTCGCGATGCGCGAACGCACCCAGTCGCTGCTGGTGATCGCCAGCCAGGTCGCGGAGAACTATCGCCGGGAGAAGAACGAACGCGGCTTGCTGGACTATGACGACCTGATTGCGCGTACGCTGGAGATGCTCGACAGGGTGTCGTCGAGCTGGGTGCATTTCAAGCTCGACCGCGGCGTCGATCACGTGCTGATCGACGAAGCGCAGGATACCTCGCCGCGGCAGTGGGACATCATCACCCATCTGATCTCGGAATTCACCTCCGGCGAAGGCGCGCGCGACGGCCTCAAGCGCACGATCTTCGCGGTGGGCGACGAGAAGCAGTCTATCTTTTCGTTCCAGGGGGCCGCACCGCGCGAATTCGACCTGCGGCGCAAGGCGCTGCAGAGCCGGTTCAAGGATGCCGGGATGAAGTTCGATCCCATCGCGTTCAGCCATTCGTTCCGGTCGGGCTCGGCCATTCTGCAATCGGTCGATCAGGTGTTTCGCGAAGAAGCGATCTTCCGGAGCATCCACGCTGTCGAAAACGGCTATCCCATTCATGAAACGCTTGATGATGCCGGACCCAGCCTGATCGATCTGTGGGAGCTGGAGCAGCCCGACGACCGGCCCAGCATCGAAGGCTGGCAGGCGCCGTTCGACAAGCGCTCCGAGACCAGCCCCGAAGTGAAGCTCGCACGCCGTGTCCAGACCGAGATCAAGGACCTGATCGCGGCAAAGACGGAGACCGGCCCGATCGGCAAACGCCGCGCGCTGCGCTATGGCGACATGCTGGTGCTGGTGCGCCGCCGCGGCAAGGCCTTCGACGCGATCATCCAGGCGCTGAAACATGCCGGCATTCCCGTCGCCGGCGCCGACCGGCTGAAGCTCACCGAACATATCGCCATCATCGACCTGATGAACCTGGCCGACGCGCTGCTGCTACCGCAAGACGACCTGGCATTGGCGACCGTATTGAAGAGCCCACTATTCGGCCTCGATGACGATGACCTGTTCAAGCTGGCCTATGAGCGCACGGGATCGCTGCGCGACGCGCTCGGCGAAAAGGCGGCGAGCGATCCCAAGCTCGGCGGCGCTTTCAAGCGGCTCCTCGCTTGCGAGAAGCGCTTTGCCAGCGAGACGCCATTTGCGTTCTATGCCTGGCTGCTCGGCGGTGATCACGGCCGCGCGCGCATTCTGCGTCGGCTCGGCCATGAGGCCAATGACGCGCTCGACGAATTTCTCGAACTCGCGCTGGGCTATGAGCGCAAGGCACCGGCCTCGCTGCAGGGCTTCGTCGCCTGGCTGCGCGCCGCCGACACGGAAGTGAAGCGCGACATGGAGATCACCCGCGACGAAGTCCGCGTGATGACCGTGCATGGCGCCAAAGGCCTGGAAGCGCCGGTCGTATTCCTGGTCGATACCACATCGTCGCCGGCGGATTCGCAGCGACTCAATTTGATCCATCTCCCGCAGGGCAACGCCGCACCGAACAGCCCGGGCGTCGTGGTCTGGGCCGGCAAGAAGGCGGACGATCCGCCAGCAGTCGCGGCGGCGCGCGCCGACATGATCCGCGATACCGAGGACGAATATCGCCGGCTGCTTTATGTGGCGATGACGCGCGCGGCCGATCGCCTGATCGTTGGCGGCTGCATGCCCGGCAACCGCAACGAGGTGCGGCCGCTGTCCTGGTACGACCTGATCCAGAAGGGCCTAGAGAATTCCGGGCTGCAGATGCAGAGCGTGCCGCCGCCGGACGGCGTGGTGAAACGCTATACGCGGGTGGAAGACGTCGTACCCGCGCCGGGCACTGCAACGCCTGTCGCCGCGGCGGCGCCTATCGTGCTGCCGGCGTGGCTGCGCGACAAGGTCGGCGACCAGCCGCGCCGCGAAAGCCTGCTGCGGCCATCGGATGCCGACGACGATGACGACGGCCGCGGACAGCGCTCGGGCGAATCCGAACGGCTGCGCCAACTGGCCTTGCAGCGCGGCAACCTCGTGCATCGCCTGTTGCAATCGCTGCCCGACATCACCGCCGAGAAGCGTCGCGAGACCGCGCTGAATTTCCTCGCCCGCAACGCCCATGACTGGACCGATCTCGACCGGGTGGCGCTGGCCACGCAGGTGCTGTCGCTGATCGGCGATCCGCGCCTCGCGGAACTGTTTGCCCCCGGCAGTCGCGCCGAGGTGGCGGTGGCCGGACGACTGACGCGAAAGGACGGATCGCCTGTGCTCGTCTCGGGCCAGATCGACCGGCTGGTTCTGACCAAGACCGAGATCCGGATCGTCGACTACAAGACCAACCACAACCCGCCGCGCAAGCTGATCGAGGCGCCCAAGGCCTATATCCGGCAGCTGGCGCTGTATCGCGGCGTGCTCGCCAAGTTATACCCAGACCGGCCGATCCGGGCCGCCCTGCTCTGGACGGAAACGCTTGAAATGATGGAGATTTCCGGTGCTGCGCTGGACGCGGAGCTGGCCGCCATCATCTCACTGTGACCAACCTTGACCCGGCAAGGGGGCGTTCATAGGTTGGATGCATCATTCCAGCGCGCGAATCTTCCAGCGCGCCTTTCATTGAACAGGACGAGGATACGACCATGGCCGTTGGCAAGGTGACAGACGCCGATTTCGAAGCGGAAGTGCTCAAGGCGACCGGCCCGGTCGTGATCGATTTCTGGGCCGAGTGGTGCGGTCCCTGCCGCATGATCGCGCCGGCGCTCGACGAAATCTCCGCTGCCATGGGCGAAAAGGTCACCATCCTGAAGCTCAACGTCGACGAGAACCCGAAGACCGCATCGAAGTATGGCGTGATGTCGATCCCGACGCTGATGATCTTCAAGGGCGGCGAAATGGCCTCGCGCCAGGTCGGCGCCGCGCCGAAGGCAAAGCTGCAGCAGTGGATCAGCGCCGCGGTCTGATCGCGCGCTTTATTCGAGAATTTACGGCCGGTGATTTTCACCGGCCGTTTTTGTTTTGTGTACCTAACCTCGCCCCGCTTGCGGGGAGAGGTCGACTTTCACATGCGGAGCATGTGGAAGGCAGGTGAGGGGGAGCCAGTGTTTCACTCGCTGGCTCCCCCCCACCCGCCGCGGACTTCGTCCGCGCCACCCTCTCCCCGCAAGCGGGGCGAGGGAAGCGACGCCGACCGTTTTTCTTTACATCAGCGAATCCACCCGGTCGCCAGCGCGCTCGCCCATTCGGGTCGCTGGTTCTCCAACGCCAGTTCGGCCATCGCGGCGTGATCATACGGCACCTGACGGAACGTCACCTGCCATCGCTCGCCCGCCTTCTCGATAATTGCGTAGCAGGCATCCGGCGTGCCGACTTCCAGCGTGTGCGGATAGGGCGTGACGTCGCGATAGCCGGGGCCGCCGACGCTGCCGGGATTGACGATCATGCGACCGTCGCGAAGCCTGACGGCACGCGCGATGTGGGTGTGTGCGCAGAGAATCAGCGATTGCGTGATACCCTTCGCCTTCTCCTCGATGGCTTCGATCGCAGCCATATGCACGATGCCTTCGGGGGTCACCGCTTCCATCCAGTAGGTGTTGTCGTCATCGGGTGTCGCGTGAACGAGATAGACCTCGCCCTGATAAATCGTGCTGAAGGGCAGCGCGCGCAGCCAGTCCATCTGCTCTGGTTCTAGCTGGCTGTGGGCCAGCCGATCGGACGGCCACATGTCGTCAAGCTTGTAGTCGGTGATGTAACGATCATGATTGCCGCGGACATTGGTGGCATTGAGGCCCATCATGATGTCCACCGCACGGCGCGCATCGAGCGCACCGCTGGCCATATCACCAAGATTGACGATGTCGGTGATGCCTTGGGTACGGATATCGGCGACAACCGCCTCAAGGGCAAAGTGGTTGCCGTGAACATCGGCAATGGCAGCGAAGCGCATCGAACCTCCCTAAAATCAAGCAAAGATCAATCAGAGATCACTTGTATCGATGCCGTTCTATGCAGGGAGCGTGCCGTTCTCCGCAAGTACATGACCGGCCAGATAGAGCGAGCCTGCAATCAGGATCCGCGGAGGCACTTCATAGGCGAGCCGGGTGAGGGATTGCAGCGCATCGGCGACGCTCGGCGCTGTCTCGACGCGCATGCCGAGACTCCGCGCGGCGTCGGCCAACGCATCCGCTGCCATGACGCCGTCGCGGCCGGGGATTTTCACGGCGATGATATGGCGGGTCTGGCCGGCGAAATTCGCCAGAAAGCCCGTCGCATCCTTGTTGGCCATCATGCCGGCGATCACCACCAGCGGCCGCGGCACGCGCTCTTCGAGATCGCCGAGCGCGGCTGCAATGACGCGCCCGCCATCGGCATTGTGACCGCCGTCGAGCCAGACTTCGGAATCGGTGGGCGCCGCCGCGACGAGCTTGCCCGATGTCAGCCGCTGCATCCGCGCCGGCCATTCGGCGCGCGCGACACCGGTTTCATAGGCGGCAGGATCGATCTTGAAGATATCCAGCGCGCGCAATGTCGCAATCGCCAGACCCGCATTGCCGAACTGATGGCGTCCGAACAGCCGCGGCGCGGCAATATCCATCAACCCGCGATCATCCTGATACACGAGGCGGCCGCGCTCGATATTGACGTGCCATTCCTGCCCGGCGCTCACAAGCGGCGCATGCATCCTGCGCGCCTGCTGTTCGATCACATCAGTTACATCAGGCGCTTGCTCGGCCGTGATGACCGGCACGCGGCGCTTGATGATGCCGGCTTTCTCGGCGGCGATCTTCGCGAGCGTGTCGCCCAGAAAATCCGTGTGGTCGATGGCGATCGGGGTCAGCACGCAGGCGATAGGCGCTTCGATCACATTGGTCGCGTCGAGCCGCCCGCCGAGACCGACTTCGAGCAGCACGACGTCGGCGGGATGCTTCGCGAACAGATCGAACGCGACGGCGGTCTCGGCCTCGAACAACGTGATCGGCGCGCCAGCGTTAATCGACTCAACATGCGCGAACGCATCACGCAATGCGTCGTCGCTCACCAAGGTGCCGGCAAGGCGAATGCTCTCATTCATGCGGATGAGATGCGGCGAGGTGTAGACGTGGACGCGCAGGCCTGCGGCTTCACAGATCGCGCGCAGATAGGCGATGGTCGAGCCCTTGCCGTTGGTGCCGGCAACGTGAATCACCGGGGGCAGCTTGCGCTCGGGATTGCCGAGCTGCGCCATGAGCCGCCGCATGCGGTCCAGCGACAGATCTATGGCGTTCGGATGCAGCTTCGAGAGCCGCGCCAGAATCTCGCCGAGTTCGGGCGACGATGGCGGCGCGGAGGTGCTCACGCGTGTGCGGCCGGCACCGCGTCAGGAGCCACGAGGATCTCGGCCGGAATGCTCTCCGCGCGCGGCGGGCTCGCAATGGCCGGCGACTTCGTCAGCAGACGACAGAGGCGCGCCAGCGTCGGCTTCAGATCGTGGCGATGCACGACCATGTCGATCATGCCGTGGTCACGCAGATATTCGGCGCGCTGGAAACCTTCCGGCAGCTTTTCGCGAATGGTCTGTTCGATCACGCGCGCACCGGCAAAGCCGATCAGCGCGCCGGGCTCGGCGATCTGCACGTCGCCCAGCATCGCATAGGACGCAGTGACGCCGCCGGTGGTCGGGTTGGTGAGCACGACAATGTAAGGCAGCTTGGCCTCGCGCAGCATCTGCACGCCGACGGTGGTGCGCGGCAGCTGCATCAGCGACAGGATGCCCTCCTGCATCCGCGCGCCGCCGGAGGCGGCGAACACGATGAAGGGCGACTTCTTCTCGACGGCGAGCTCGAGCCCGCGCACCAGCGCCTCACCTGCAGCCATGCCGAGCGAGCCGCCCATGAAATCGAAATCCTGTACGGCAACGACGACGCCGGAGCCTTCCATCTTGCCGTAACCGACCTTGACCGAGTCGTTCATGCCGGTCTTGGTGCGCGCATCCTTGATGCGGTCGACATATTTGCGCTCGTCGCGAAACTTCAGCGGATCGGCGATCACTTCGGGCAGCGCGACGTCGTACCAGGTCTCGTTGTCGAAGATCGACTTCATGCGGGCGGTGGCGCCCATGCGCATGTGATAGTTCGAGCCGGGAATGACGAACTGGTTGCTCTCGACGTCCTTGTAGAACACGAGCTGTCCGGTATCCGGGCACTTGATCCAGAGGTTCTCGGGCGTATCGCGCTTGAGGATGCTGCGGATCTTGGGCCGGACGACGTTGGTGAGCCAGTTCATATGTGTCTCCGCGTCGCTGAGATGATGCGTCGCTCTGATATCTATATGGCGGCCGGAACGGAGCCCGGCAACCATTGTTCCCGGTTGATGGAGGCCAATTGTGGCTTATTCTGCAGCCTGTTTGGCCCCATGAACGCCCTGGGCGAGGGCCGCAGCCAGATCGGCGACCGCGCTGACAGTCCTGACCGTGGCCTTGCCATCGGCATCCAGCGAGCCTTTCAGCGCATCGATCAGCGCCGTTCCGACCACCGCGCCGTTGGCATGCCGCGCGATGTCATGCGCCGCTTCCGGCGTCCGGATGCCGAAACCGACACAGACCGGCAGCTTGGTATGGCGCTTGATCCGTGCCACGGCCGCGCTCACGGCGGATGAATCCGCGCTGGCGGACCCGGTGATGCCGGTGACCGAGACGTAATAGACGAAGCCCGAGGTGTTCGCGAGCACCGCCGGGAGGCGCTTGTCATCGGTGGTCGGCGTGGCCAGACGGATGAAATTCAATCCGGCTTTGATTGCCGGCAGGCAGAGCTCTGCGTCTTCTTCCGGTGGCAAATCGACGATGATCAGACCATCGACGCCCGCGGCCTTGGCGTCAGGCAGGAATTTATCGACGCCGTAAATATAGATCGGATTGTAGTAGCCCATCAGGACGATGGGCGTTTTGTTGTCGGAGCTGCGGAAGTCGCGCACGAGCTGCAGCGTCTTGCGCAGCGTCATGCCGGCCTGCAGCGCGCGCAGGCCCGCGGCCTGGATCGACGGGCCGTCGGCCATCGGATCGGTGAAGGGCATGCCGATCTCGATGATATCGGCACCGGCTTTCGGCAGCGCCTTGACGATCTCGAGCGCGGTGGCGGGATCGGGATCGCCGGCCATCACGAAGGTGACGAATGCCGCGCGGCCTTCGGCCTTGAGTTCGGCGAAACGGGTATCGATGCGGGTGGTCACGACTGCCTGCCCTTCAGGATATCGCCGACCTGCGGGACGTCCTTGTCGCCGCGGCCGGAGAGGTTGACGACCATCAGGTGATCCTTCGGCAGCGTTGGCGCGAGTTCGCTCACCTTCGCGAGGGCATGCGCCGGCTCCAGTGCCGGGATGATGCCTTCGAGTTTCGACAGCAACTGAAATGCGGTGAGCGCTTCTTCATCCGTCGCCGACAGATACTTCACGCGGCCGATCGTATGCAGCCACGAATGTTCGGGGCCGATGCCAGGATAATCGAGGCCCGCGGAGATCGAATGGCCTTCCTGGATCTGGCCGTCTTCATCCATCAAGAGATAGGTACGGTTGCCATGCAGCACGCCGGGACGGCCGCCAGCAATCGATGCGGCGTGCAGGTTGGTGAGCCCGTGGCCCGCCGCTTCGACGCCGTAGATATCAACCGATGGATCGTCGAGAAACGGATGGAAGAGCCCCATCGCATTGGAGCCGCCGCCTATGCAGGCGATCAGCGAATCCGGCAGGCGACCTTCGATCTCCTGCATCTGCACACGAGTTTCCTCGCCGATGATCGACTGGAAGTCGCGCACCATCATCGGATACGGATGCGGGCCGGCGACGGTGCCGATGCAATAGAACGTGTTATGCACATTGGTGACCCAGTCGCGTAGCGCCTCGTTCATCGCATCCTTCAGCGTGCGCGCACCAACCTGCACCGGCACCACCTTGGCGCCGAGCATTTCCATGCGGATCACATTGGGCTGCTGACGCGCGACGTCCACGGCACCCATATAGACGATGCATTCGAGACCGAAGCGGGCGCAGAGCGTCGCCGTCGCCACGCCATGCTGGCCGGCGCCGGTCTCGGCAATGATGCGCTTCTTGCCCATGCGGCGCGCGACCATGATCTGGCCGAGCACGTTGTTCACCTTGTGCGAGCCGGTATGATTCAGCTCCTCGCGCTTCAGATAGATTTTTGCGCCGCCGAGATGCTCGGTGAGACGTTCCGCGAAATAGAGCGGCGACGGGCGGCCGACATAGGCCTTGAGATAACCATCCATCTCCTTGCGGAAGGCGGGATCGGCTTTGGCGTCCTCATAGGCCTTCTGCAGATCGAGAATCAGCGGCATCAGCGTCTCGGCGACAAAGCGGCCGCCGAAAATGCCGAAGTGACCGGTGTCGTCGGGACCGGACCGATAGGAATTGGGAATGGCTTGAGTCATCAGGTCGTCAACTCTTCCGTTGTGCGCGCCGCGCGGATGAAAGCGCGGATCATGTCGGGATCCTTGATGCCCGGCGCGCTTTCCACGCCGGACGAAATATCGACACCGCCTGCCCGCGTGATGCGCAGGGCCTCGGCGACATTGGCGGCAGTGAGGCCGCCCGATACCATGAAGGGCAGCTTCAGATCGAGGCCTTCGAGCAGATGCCAGTCGAAGACCGCGCCGAGACCACCCGGACGCGTTGCATCCTTCGGCGCCTTGGCATCGAACAGGATGCGATCGCAGACCGCGGCATAGCCGGGCAATGCAGCGAGATCGGCCCGGGTCTCGACAGCGAGCGCTTTCATCACAGGAAGGCCGAACTTCTGTTTGATATCGCGCACCCGCGCCACACTCTCCTTGCCATGGAGCTGCAGGATATCGGGCTTCAAGGCATCGATACTGTTTTCAAGATCCGCGTCATCGGCATCGACCGACAGTGCGACCTTCACGGCACGGCCCTTCGCCTGCCTGCCCAAAGCCCGCGCAACGTCGAGCGTGACGTGACGCGGCGACGGCGGAAAGAACACGAAGCCGACCATATCCGCGCCGCCGACCAGAGCCGCATCGAGCGTCTCGGGAGTGGACAGGCCGCAAATTTTGACGATCAGAGACATGCTTCAAATGGCCGCTGGCAATACCGGGAATGGCAGGAAAAGCCTATGCGCGGGGTTCTACAACGTCGCGCCGGACTTGTCTCGCTCACCGACCATATAGGAGGAACCCGGCGCCGGAAGCCGCTGCACACCGTTCCGTGACGTGGTCGCGGTATGGGCGCGCAGATCGGCCAGTTCTGCACGGGCCCGCCTGATATCGGCCTCATGCTGACGTGCTGCGCGGCGCCAGTGCCCTTGCCTGAACCAGGTCGCCATTCCCCCTGCGATGACGCCTAGGATGGCCGACAGGATGATCACAACGAATAGCGGCAACGTGGCACCGACCGCGGGATCGCTGCTGTTGAACGGATCGAAGGAGACCGTGACCATATGACGGTTGGCGACGGCGAACACGACGAAGACGATCGCGAGGGGGATGATCACCAGGGCTGAGAAGAATTTGCGCATCAACGTCTCTCGCGAAGGCGATGCGGGCGCGCATGCCGCTAATTGGCTCAGACCTGTCGGCCCGAATGCGCGCTACCTCAAAGTTCTTTATGACGCCGCGCTGGCTTCCGGCGCACCATTCTCACGGTTGAGCCGCTCGCGCATTTCCTTGCCGGTCTTGAAGAACGGAACACTCTTCTGGTCTACCGGAACATGCTCGCCAGTCCGCGGATTGCGACCTGCTCGGGCGGGGCGATGCTTCACCGAGAATGCACCGAAGCCGCGGAGTTCGACACGGTCACCGCGTGCCAGTGCAGCCACGATCTCATCGAGAATCGCATTCACGATGTTCTCAACATCCCGCTGGTAGAGGTGCGGGTTATGCTCAGCGATGCGTTGAACGAGTTCGGATTTGATCATCGAGACGTTGGACTCTGAACGGGAGGATGCATTTCCGTGAAAATGCCTTGAACTGTCAAGACGCTAAATGAATTCGGGCACCTTCGAAAATGCGTGACAAATGCCCGAAACCGTTGTTGCAGCCTTCCTTGCAGTGCGGAAAGAACAGGACGAGCAGTTCCCTAGTTGGTGGTGGCCGGCCGCCACAGCGCCAGCATGCCATCGAGACCGAAACCGTCCATGGCCTGCGCGAGGCCCGCCTGCTCGACCTGCCGCGCGATCGCGTTGAGACCCACTGCATCGAGTGTGATCGTCGCAGCAGCGCGCAGGAAGGTGAAATCGCTGAATTTAGGCGTCAGCTTGAAGTCGCGAACCGGCAGATCGCTCTTGATCTTCTTCTCGGCTACCAGCCACGCCACGGCGGCTTTCTCGTCGCCAAGCTGATCAATCAGCTTGAGGTCCACGGCCTGGCGCCCCGTAAAAACACGGCCATCGGCGACTTTCTGTAGTTGCGCGTCATCCATGGCGCGGCGGCTCTGCACAAGCCCACGGAACCAGCCATAGGAGTCCTTCACCAGCGATTCCAGCGCTGCCCGCGCCTCCGGGCTGGTCGGCTCGAAACCATTGGGCGCCGCCTTCAGGGGCGAGGATTTGACCTGCTCGACCTCGACACCGACGGTCTTCATCAACCCCGTGAAATTGGGAAACTGGAACAGAACACCGATGGAGCCGACCAGCGAGCTCTGCTGCGCAACGATATGGTCGGATGCGAGTGCCGCGATGTAGCCGCCCGATGCGGCCAGGCCCTCGACGACAACGACCATCGGTTTCTTGGCCTTGAGGCGCATCAGCGCGTCATAGAGCTGCTCGGAGCCAGCCGTGGTGCCGCCCGGCGAATTGATATGTACCACCACCGCTGCCGCGGATGACTTCTCCAGCCGCTCCAGCGCCTCGACGCGATCATTGTTGCTCTGGATCAGGCCCTCGATCTTGATGCGCGCGATCGCCCCCGACGACGACAGCGCCTCGGACCCCGACCGTGTCACGACGACGCCGACGACGACCACAGCAGCGACCGCGGCCAGCACCGCTGCCACGCGCCAGAACGTCAGCTTGCGACGTATCCTGCGGCGATCGACGATCACATCGGAATCAAGCGACATCGGAAATCTCCTAAGCCCTCGGCGAGGGCTGCGTCTGGCGGATGCTGCATCTGTCGTCCGGGCAGCGTTTACTTGAGGTATCTCAAATACATCAATTGCGAGGCAATATGAAGAAAACATGGTCGAAACAGCAAAAAGGGCCCCGGTGAAACCGGGGCCCCAATTGGTAGCAACAAGTGAGTCGAAACTTACTTGCGCGCTTACTTGTCGGTGCTCTGCTTGAGCGCCTTGCCGAGAATGTCGCCGAGGGTCGCGCCCGAATCCGACGATCCGTACTGCGCGATGGCTTCCTTCTCTTCTGCCACTTCGAGAGCCTTGATCGACACCTGGACCTTGCGGGCCTTCTTGTCGAACTGGATCACGCGGGCATCGACCTTCTCGCCGACGGCGAAACGCTCAGCGCGCTGATCCGAACGCTCACGCGCCAGTTCCGAACGCTTGATGAAGGTCGTGAAGTCGGTGCCGGCGATCTGAACGTCGATGCCGGATTCCTTCACTTCGATCACTTCGCAAGTCACGACAGCGCCCTTCTTGACGTCGCCCGGCTCTGCGAAGGGGTCGCCTTCGAGCTGCTTGACGCCGAGCGAGATGCGCTCCTTCTCGACATCCACGTCGAGGACGATGGCCTTGACCATGTCGCCCTTCTTGAAGTTGTCGATGACCTGCTCGCCCGGCTGCTTCCAGTCGAGGTCGGAGAGATGGACCATGCCGTCCACGTCGCCTTCGAGACCCAGGAACAGACCGAACTCGGTCTTGTTCTTGACTTCGCCTTCGACGGTCGAGCCGACCGGGAACTTCTCGACGAACACTTCCCATGGATTGCGCATGGTCTGCTTGAGACCGAGCGAAATGCGGCGCTTGACGCTGTCGACTTCGAGAACCTGCACTTCGACTTCCTGCGAGGTCGAAACGATCTTGCCGGGGTGCATGTTCTTCTTGGTCCACGACATCTCCGACACGTGGATCAGGCCTTCGATGCCCGGCTCCAGTTCGACGAATGCGCCGTAGTCGGTGATGTTGGTGACGCGACCCGAGAAGCGTGCGTTCAGCGGGTACTTCGCCTCGATGCCCTGCCACGGATCGTCGAGCAGCTGCTTCATGCCGAGCGAGATACGGTGGGTCTCGTGGTTGATCTTGATGATCTTGACCTTGACCGTCTGACCGATGGTGAGCACTTCGGTAGGATGGTTGACGCGGCGCCACGCGATATCGGTGACGTGCAGCAGGCCGTCGATACCGCCGAGGTCAACGAACGCACCGTAATCGGTGATGTTCTTGACGACGCCATCGATGACCTGACCCTCTTCGAGGTTCTGGACCAGTTCCTGACGCTGTTCGGCGCGGGTCTCTTCGAGAACCGTGCGACGCGACACGACGATGTTGCCGCGGCGGCGATCCATCTTGAGGATCTGGAACGGCTGCGAGTTGTTCATCAGCGGGGCGACGTCGCGGATCGGACGAATGTCCACCTGCGAACGCGGCAGGAAGGCCACTGCGCCGTCGAGATCGACGGTGAAGCCACCCTTGACCTGGTTGAAGATGACGCCGTGAACCTTCTCGTTGTTGTTGAAGGCCTTCTCGAGCTTGCCCCAGCTCTCTTCGCGGCGGGCCTTGTCGCGCGACAGAACGGCTTCGCCCAGTGCGTTTTCGATCCGGTCGAGGAACACTTCGACTTCGTCGCCGACCTTGAGTTCGCTGTCACGGCCGGGACCGGCGAATTCGCGCAGTGCCACACGGCCTTCAGTCTTCAGGCCGACGTCGATGACGGCCATGTCCTTTTCAATCGCAACCACGATGCCCTTGATAACAGAGCTTTCCTGAAGGTTGCCGCCCGCGAAGGACTCGTCGAGCATTGCCGCGAAATCATCGCGGGAAGGATTATACGAAGAAGCAGTCGAAGCCATTTGTTCTCCAGATGCGGGTATCGCCGGCCGTTCGGGTTAATGGGCGTCTCAAATGTGAAGTGTCAGGGGTCCGCAACCTCTAACGACCGCCTTGCAGGAGGATGCAAGAACGGGCCGGCAGCATGCCTTCACGATCGAAACGTGGGTAGGGTCTTGATGGTGTCCGGAGCCTGAAGCGCGTATCGCAGCTCGAGATCGGGAGCGGGCTTTCCTCCAATGACGGCAACGGTTTTGTCTGAGGTCTTTCAGAAAGAAAGAAAAATCAGACCCGTTGCCGGCCCGCTCGGACGGCCTCGACAATGTCGATGGCGGCCCGGACGCCGCCTTCTATATCCAAATTGGAGTTATCCAGCAAGTATGCATCCGTGGCCGGCTTCAGAGGCGCAATCAGGCGGTTCTGGTCGCGTTCGTCGCGCCTGATGATATCCGCCAGCACGGCGGCCTCATCGGCCACCTCGCCCCGTCCGAGAGCCTCCAGGGTGCGCCGGCGGGCGCGGACCCTGGCATCGGCGACGACGAAGATCTTCACGTCGGCATGGGGGCAGATCACGGTTCCAATGTCCCGGCCGTCGAGCACCGCACCCGGCGGATCCTCGGCAAAACGCCGCTGGAAGTTCAAAAGGACCTCCCGCACCCGCGGGATGGCCGAGACCACAGAGGCCGCATCACCGACTTCCTGGGTCTTCAGCGCCGGATTGCCGAATTTCTCGGGATCGAGCTCACTGGCGACAGCCACGGCCTGCGCCTCATCGGTCAGGTCCGCGCCAAGATCGAGCATCGCCTTGGCGACCGCGCGATAGATCACGCCGGTATCGAGGTGCCGGTAACCGTAATGGTGCGCAAGCCGTTTGCCCAGCGTGCCTTTTCCGGATGCGGCGGGACCGTCGATAGCAATAATCATGCGTTGCGCGTGCTCGTCTTGTCACGATGAATGGCGGTGGATCGGGAGTCAGGCTCGCGCGACCTGCGCGGGCTTAGCACCCGTCTCCGGAAATATCCACGCCGGCAACCTCAGGAGAAATCAGCACCCAGCCGACGCATCATCGGGATGAAATCGGGGAAGCTGGTGGCGATGAATGTCGTGTCGTCGATGGTCACCGGTCTGTCGGAAGCGAGGCCCATGGCCAGCGCCGACATGGCGATGCGGTGATCCATATGGGTGGCGACGAGGCCGCCACCGGCAACACGGCCGTTGCCGTGCACGATGAGGTCATCGCCGACGATTTCGACATTGACGCCGTTGACCCGCAGCATCGCCGCGGTGGCTTCCAGACGGTCGGATTCCTTCACGCGCAGCTCCTGCAGCCCGCGCATGATGGTCGTGCCTTCGGCAAACGCCGCAGCCACGGCCAGCACCAGATATTCATCGATCATCGACGGCGCGCGCTCCGGCGGCACTTCGACGCCGTGCAGCTTCGACGCAGTGATCCGGAACTGCGCCATCGGTTCGCCGGCATCGCCGCGGATATCGCTTTCCTCGATGGATGCGCCCATCTCGCGCAACGTCGTGAACAGCCCGGTGCGCAGCGGATTGGTCATCACATCGGTGAGCACGATCTCGGAGCCCGGCACGATCAATGCCGCAACCATCGGGAATGCTGCGGAGGACGGATCTGCCGGCACCACGACATCGGCACCCTTCAATTCGGGCTGACCGGTGAGCGTGATCTTGCGGCCGTGCGCGCCTTCTTTTTCGGAAGTAATCTCGGCGCCAAAATGCTTGAGCATCAGCTCGGTGTGATCCCGGCTGGCCTCGGTCTCGATGACCGTGGTGGTGCCAGGGGCCGACAGGCCGGCCAGCAGCACGGCCGACTTGATCTGGGCGGAGGCTACCTGGGTACGATAGACGATCGGCAGCGGATCACGCGCGCCTTTGAGCGTCAGCGGTAGACGCCCGCCGTCCTGGCTCGCGGTGACTTTGGCGCCCATCAATTCCAGCGGATCAACGATCCGGCGCATCGGCCGGCTGCGCAGCGACGCATCGCCATCGAATGTCGCCTCGATCGGGCAGCCTGCGACAGCCCCCATCACCAGCCGGCACCCGGTACCCGAATTGCCAAAATCCAGCGGCGCCTTGGGCGCGGCGAAGCCGGCAACGCCGACGCCGTTGACCTTCCACGCAAAATCGCCGGTTCGTTCGACGCTGGCGCCCAGCGCCTGCATCGATTTGGCGGTATTCAGGACGTCCTCACCCTCCAGCAGCCCCGTGATTCGGGTCTCGCCGACCGCCAGGGCACCCAGAATGAGGGCCCGGTGCGAGATCGACTTGTCACCGGGCACGCGGGCGCTACCGCGCAGGGCGCCGGATTTTCGCGCTGTCAGCGGGGTCGGCTGGGCGGCGGCTGTGTCTGATTGGGTCAAGATTGTGTTCCTTCGCGCAGGCGGCTCGTAGCATATGAGCCACGCTGCGTCACGCAGCGGTCATTCTCACGCAAACCGCTATTGACAGGGGCGCGTCAACTAGCCAAGTGAAGCACCGTTTTTCAAAAAATCCCCAGGACCCTTCACGTGGCCAAATCCGATCTCGGAACCAAACGCATTTGCCCCACGACGGGCAAGAAGTTCTACGACCTCAACAAGAGCCCGGTGATTTCGCCTTATACGGGCGAGGTTGTGCCGATTGCGCCGATTGCGCCGCCGCGGACCCGCGCGGATGCAGCCGCACGCGCAGCTGCAGCATCTGCCGCCGCGGAAACTCCGGAAGCCGCCGAGAGCGAAGAATTGGTCTCGCTGGAGGAAGCCGACGCCGAGGAGAATACCGGCAAGAAGGCTGCCGTGCTGGAATCCGAGGACGATATCGAAGTCGATGACACCATCGATGACGATGAAGACGATGATTCGACCTTCATTGCCGACGAAGAAGAAGGCGATGAGGACGTGACCGACATCATCGGCGACGTCTCAGGCGACGAAGAAAGTTAAGCTCAGAAGAGACTTGAGATCACTCCTGATATGTGATCTTGGTTTGCCGCGCGACGCCCCACCCAGTGCGTCGCAGGTATTGGGGCCATAGCTCAGCTGGGAGAGCGCTTGCATGGCATGCAAGAGGTCGGCGGTTCGATCCCGCCTGGCTCCACCATCCTTCGCTCGCTTCGCGAGCTTCGGCTCGGCAAGCCGCACCAACCCATTCTCGTAGAGATTGACCGCGCTAATCCCCGAGCGCTGCGTTCAGCCGATCACGTAGCGCCACGAGTTCATTTTTCATCGCGGCCATTTCACCGACCGTGCAGGCTGACGCCGCGAGAATTCCCTGCGGCACGGCCTTGGCTTTTTCACGCAGCGCCTGACCTTGCGCCGTCAATGCGATCAGCATCTGCCGCTCGTCCTCTGCGCTGCGGGTGCGCTTGATCAGGCCAGCGGCTTCCAGGCGCTTCAACAGCGGCGTCAGCGTGCCGGAATCGAGAAACAGTCGCTCGCCGATGTCCTTGACCGGCACATTGTCGTGCTCCCACAGCACCAGCATCGCCAGATATTGCGGATAGGTCAGCTTCAGCCGCTCCAGCAGCGGCTTGTAGACGCGGTTGAACGCGTGGCCGGTCGAATAGACGGCAAAGCAGAGCTGGTTATCGAGCTGCAGCAGCGGAACAGGTGCGGGTTTCTTGGCCATGATTATCTCCGGAGCTTATTTGGCCACAGCTGACGCCAGACCCCAACCCCTTCACGATCAGTTGAGCACAATTCGATTGCGTCGCGCATTTTATGTATTGTGCACAATCTAATTGTGCGCAATTATAACGGGACAAGACACAAACAACGAGGAGACCAACCATGTCTGTCAACGTGCTCTACAAGACCAGCGCCAAGGCAACCGGCGGCCGCGATGGCCACGCCGCTACGCTTGATGGCGCGCTCGACGTCAAACTCACCACGCCGAAGGAACTCGGCGGCGCAGGCGGCGCCGGCAATAATCCCGAGCAGCTGTTCGCGGCCGGCTATGCTGCCTGTTTCATCGGCGCGATGAAGTTCGTGGGCTCGCAGGGCGGCCCGAAGGTACCCGCCGATGTGACGGTCACTTCCACCGTGGGCATCGGCCCGCGTTCGGCCGGTGGTTTCGGCCTCGATGTCGAACTCGCGGTCTCCTTGCCGGGCCTGCCGCGCGCGGAAGCCGAAGCGCTGGTCGAGAAAGCGCATCAGGTCTGCCCGTATTCCAACGCCACACGCGGCAATATCGACGTCCGCACCGTGATCGTCTGAGTCACAGCGGCGCAAACGAATTAACTCTCGATACGAACGGGCTCGGCCATCGGCCGAGCCCGTTCGCGTTCGTCTGGCGGTTGCGCCATACCCTCGCTCTGGCCATAGCCGCTGCCCGGACAAGGCCATTGCTGACCAGCCGGAAGCCCGCTAGCTCTGACAGCCCTTACATGCTCTCTGGCATAAAAATATCCCAACGACACTTGAGAGAAGGCTGATTGAATGAGCTTGCCCATAGCTCCCGGCGCGATTGCCGGCCTGCGCGTGATCGATCTGTCGCGCGTTCTTGGCGGACCCTATTGCACCCAGATCCTGGCCGACCACGGCGCTGACGTCGTCAAGGTCGAGCCGCCGGCCGGCGACGAGACTCGCGACTGGGGCCCCCCCTTCCACGACGACGACGCGGCCTATTTCATCGGCACCAACCGCAACAAGCGCTCGATCGGTCTCGACCTCGCCTCCGAGGGTGGTCGTACAGTGCTGATGCGGATGCTCGAAAACGCCGACGTGATGATCGAAAACTTCAAGCCCGGCACGCTCGACAAATGGGGCATCGGCAACGATTTCCTGCGCGAGAAATTCCCGCAGCTGATCCATTGCCGCATCTCCGGCTTCGGCGGCGATGGCCCGCATGGCGGCCACCCCGGCTATGACGCGATCATCCAGTCGATGGTCGGCCTGATGGCATCGACCGGCTCACAGGAAAGCGGCCCGACCCGCATCGGCGTCGCGCTTGTCGACATGGCGACCGGTCTCTATGCCTGCGTCGGCATCCTGATGGCGCTCGCCGAGCGCGCCAAATCGGGTCTCGGTCAATTCGTCGAGGCGACATTGTACGAAACCGGTCTCGCGATCATGCACCCGCATACCGCGAACTATTTCTACAACGGTGGCAAGCCGCCGGCACTGACCGGCAACGAGCATCCGAACCTGGTGCCCTATGCCGTGTTCGCTGCTCGCGACGGCAACATCTTCATGGGCGTCGGCAATGACGGCACCTTCCGCAAGCTGTGCCGCGAACTTGGCAAGCCGGAACTCGGCACGGACGTGCGCTTCGCACGCAACCGTGACCGCGTACAGAATCGCGATGCGCTGCGGGCCGAACTGGAAGCGATCCTGAAGGATCACGACAGCGCGCCGCTGTGCGAGCGTCTGCTTGGCGCCGGCCTCCCCGCCGGTCCGGTACAGTCGATCGACAAGGCGCTCGCCAATGCCCACACGAAGCATCGCGGCGATATCATCGAGAAGGACTGGTACAAGGGCGTCGCCTCGCCGGTCCGCTTCGACCGCACCAAAGCGAGCCTGCGCCACGTGCCGCCGAAGTTCAACGAGCACTTCAACGAGATCCTCACCGAGTTCGGCTACTCCGGTGATGAGATCAAGGAGCTGGTCGCCAAAGGAACCGTGAGCGGCTCCGAGCGCAAGCGATAAGAACAACACGGGGCTGCGCGATCCGCAGCCCCGTTCGTCTTCGACTTTTTGCGGCTTCCCAACGCCGCCATTTCCCGCCTAGCATCCGCGCTGTCAAAATGTCGCATGTACGTCATCCGGCGCAGCTTTGTTGCAGCGAGACGATGACGGCTAACGGGAGAAACTGGATGATCCGCCCCCAATTCGCACTCGCCACTCTGTTCGCATGCACGCTGGCGCTCGCTTCGCCCGCGCAAGCGGTGACCGAGATCCAGTGGTGGCACGCGATGACCGGCGGCAACAACGACATCGTCAACAAGCTCGCGGCTGACTTCAATGCCAGCCAACCGGACTACAAGGTGGTCCCGACCTTCAAGGGCAGCTATCCCGACACCATGAATGCCGGCATCGCAGCATTCCGCGCCGGCACCGCACCGCACATCCTACAGGTCTTCGAGGTCGGTACCGCGACCATGATGAGCGCCAAGGGCGCCGTCAAACCTGTCTACCAGCTGATGAAGGATGCGGGCGAGCCGTTCGATCCAAACAACTATCTGCCCGCGATCACCGGTTACTACTCGACATCGAAGGGCGAGATGCTGTCGTTTCCCTTCAACTCATCGTCGATGGTGATGTGGGTCAATCTGGATGCGCTGAAGAAGGCCAATATTGCCGAAATTCCCAAGACCTGGCCCGAAGTGTTCGAGGGCGCCAAGAAGCTCAAGGCGGCCGGCTATGCGACCTGCGGTTTCTCCAATGCCTGGGCGACCTGGGCCAATATCGAGCAGTTCTCGGCATGGCACAACGTGCCGATCGGTACCAAGGCGAATGGACTCGACGGCTTCGACACCGAACTGAAATTCAACTCGCCACTGCATGTCAAACATCTGCAGACGCTGATCGAATTGCAGAAGGACAAGACCTACGATTATTCCGGTCGCGCCAATGCCAGCGAGAGTCGCTTCGGCTCCGGCGAATGCCCGCTCTTCATGACCTCGTCCGGCTATTATGCGACAGCGAAGGGTACCGCCAAATTCGCCTTTACCTCGGTGCCGATGCCTTACTACCCCGAAGCTGCCGGCGCGCCGCAGAACTCGATCATCGGCGGCGCTTCGCTATGGGTGATGGGCGGCAAGAAGCCTGAGGAAAACAAGGGCATCGCAAAATTCTTCAGCTTCCTGTCCGACACAGATCGGCAGGCCAAGCTGCATCAGGAGTCCGGTTATCTGCCGATCACCAAGGCCGCTTATGAAAAGACCAAGGCCGACGGCTTCTATGACAAGAACCCGATCCTGCAGACCCCGCTGAAGGAGCTGACCAACAAGGAGCCGACCGAAAATTCGCGCGGCCTGCGGTTCGGCAACATGGTGCAGTTGCGAGACATCTGGTCCGAAGAGATCGAGGCTGCGCTGGGTGGCCAGAAGACGGCACAACAGGCACTCGACACCGCCGTGAGCCGTGGCAACGCCATGTTGCGGACCTTCGAAAAGACTGCGAAGTAGTATTCAAGCGGACGCTGTCGTTGCCCGGCCTCGCGCGCAATTGCGCGCTTGGACGGGCGATGACATGAGCAGAATGAGGCTGCTTTCTGGGGCACGACGAACTGCATGGAAAAGTCCGCGGTCTTCAAGGGTAAGCTGCTGCCATATTTGTTGCTCGTGCCGCAGCTGGTCATCACCCTGGTGTTTTTCTACTGGCCGGCCAGCCAGGCTGTCTGGCAATCGTTTTTACGCGAGGACGCGTTCGGCCTGAACTCGGAATTCATCGGGCTGGAGAACTATCAGGCGCTACTGGCCCAGCCGGAATACTACAAGGCAATGGCGACGACCGTGGTGTTCTCGTCGCTGGTCGCGGCGCTCTCGCTGTCGATCGCATTGTTGTTCGCCACCCAGGCCGACAAGAATCTGAAAGCGGCACCGACCTTCAAGGTCATGATGATCTGGCCCTATGCGGTGGCGCCGGCCGTCGCTGGCGTGCTGTGGCTGTTCATCTTCCATCCCTCCCTCGGCACCATGGCACGACCGCTGCGCATGATGGGCTTCAACTGGAATCCGATGTTGAACGGCAACCACGCCATGGCGCTCGTCGTCATGGCCGCGGTGTGGAAGCAGATCGCCTATAATTTCCTGTTCTTCCTGGCCGGCCTGCAGGCGATCCCGCGCAGCGTACTCGAGGCCGGGGCGATTGATGGCGCCGGGCCGTATCGGAGATTCTGGACGATCACGTTCCCGTTGCTGTCGCCGACCACGTTCTTCCTGCTGGTCGTCAACGTCGTCTACGTCTTCTTCGACACTTTCGGCATCATCGACGCGGTCACCGGCGGCGGGCCGGCCGGGGCGACGACCACCATGGTCTACAAGGTCTATGCCGACGGCAGGCTCGGCGGCGACCTCGGCGGATCGGCAGCGCAGTCGGTGATCCTGATGGTGATCGTGATCGCGCTCACGGCGATCCAGTTTCGCTACGTCGAGCGCAAGGTGCAATACTGATGGTCGAGCACCGCCGCTGGAACGACATCCTCGCTTACGCGATCCTGACTTTCGGCGTGTTCATCGTCGTCTTCCCGGTCTATGTCGCGCTGATCGCCTCGACCCATGACGCAGCAACGGTGGTCAACGGCAACATGCCGATGCTGCCGGGCAGTCATACGCTGGAGAACTACTACCGGGCGATCTTCGTCGGCGGATCGCGCGCCAGCCGCGAGCCGGTCGGCCATATGCTGATGAACTCGTTCGTCATGGCAATGGGCATCGCGCTCGGCAAGATCGTGATCTCGATCCTCTCCGCCTATGCCGTGGTGTATTTCCGTTTTCCGTTCCGCCAGACGGCGTTCTGGATCATCTTCGTGACGCTGATGCTGCCGGTCGAGGTCCGTATCTATCCGACCTACAAGGTGATCGCCGATCTGAAGATGCTCGACACCTATGCCGGTCTGATCCTACCGCTGATCGCATCGGCCACCGGCACGCTGCTGTTTCGCCAGTTCTTCATGACCATCCCCGATGAACTGCTCGAAGCCTCGCGCATCGACGGCGCCGGCCCCTTTCGCTTTTTCAAGGATACGTTGCTGCCGCTGTCGGTCACCACAATGGCAGCGCTGTTCGTGATCCAGTTCATCTATGGCTGGAACCAGTATCTGTGGCCGCTGCTGATCACGACGCAGGAATCCATGCAGACCATCGTCACCGGCATCAAGAAGATGCTGACGACGACGGATGAACTCGCCGAATGGCAGCTCGCGATGGCGACGGCGATTCTTGCGATGGTGCCTCCTGTCGCCGTGGTGGTGTTCATGCAGCGGCTGTTCGTGCGCGGCCTGGTCGAGACGGAGAAGTAAATTCAGATGGCCAATGTTTCGCTGCGCAACGTCCGTAAGACCTATCCCGGCGGCTTCGAGGCCATCAAAGGCATCGAGTTCGAAATCGGCGACGGCCAGTTCTGTGTGCTCGTCGGGCCAAGCGGCTGCGGCAAGTCGACCTTGCTGCGCATGGTTGCCGGCCTTGAGACCGTCACCTCCGGCGAGGTCGATATTGGCGGCCGTGTCGTCAACGAGATCGAGCCGGCCGATCGCGACATCGCCATGGTGTTCCAGAACTACGCGCTCTATCCGCATATGAGCGTCTATAACAACATGGCTTACGGCCTGCGCAACAGGGGCATGCCGAAGCCCGAGATCGATACGCGCGTACGCGAAGCCGCTCAGACACTCGAACTCGCCGGCATGCTCGATCGCAAGCCCAGACAATTGTCCGGCGGCCAGCGCCAGCGCGTCGCCATGGGGCGCGCCATCGTCCGCCAGCCGAAAGTGTTCCTGTTCGACGAACCACTGTCCAATCTCGATGCCAAGCTGCGCGTCGCCATGCGTGTCGAAATCCGCAAGCTGCAACGTCGCCTCAAGACAACGTCGATCTACGTCACCCACGATCAGTTGGAGGCGATGACGCTGGCGGATATTCTGGTGGTGATGAATGGTGGCCAGGTCGAGCAGATCGGCAGTCCGCTCGATATCTACCGCAAGCCGGCGACCACTTTCGTCGCCTCCTTCATCGGCGCGCCACCGATGAACCTGATCAAGCTGGGCGGCAATGAGATCCGTGCGCAGTTCGCCGGCGACAGCCGCAGCGCCGCCGACGCCGGTATCCTGGGCGTCCGGCCGGAAGACCTTACGATTTCCGGCGCGGCCGCAACTGACGGCGGCATCACGCTGAACCTGACGGTCGAGGCCATCGAACGGGTCGGCGCGGAAACCTTCGTCTATGGCACCCGTGCGCGGGCCGAGAAGGCCGTCAGCGCCACTCCGGGCGAGCTGCCCGAGGGCGAGGTCATCGTGCGTATCCCCGGCCAGGATGCCCCGGCCATCGGTGCTTCGATCCGCGCCACGGCTCCCCGCGACAAACTGCACCTGTTCAGCGTCGATGGCCGCAATCGGATCGATATCTGATCGGTTTCAAGGCCTTAGTAACGGTTTCCCGGCAATTTAGAGGTGCTTGAACCGGGCTTTGGCATGCCCATATTGTGGATTGACCGGTTGGCAGAGTGCCGATTGGCCAGGGGTGCCGTAAGGGCCCCTCAAAGTCGCTTCGAGAGGGCTTTGTAGGTATGTCTCGTGTTCCTTCGTTATCTAGTCCGTTCCTTTTGGGATTCGACGAGATTGAGCGTGCGCTCGATCGCGTCGTCAAAGGTGCCGACGGTTATCCTCCTTACAACATCGAGCGGTGCGACCGTAACAACGGTCAACCCGAACGCCTGCGGATCACGCTGGCGGTCGCAGGTTTCACCCGCGATCAGCTCGATGTGACCACCGAGGAAAACCAGCTCGTGATCCGGGGCCGCCAGCAGGACGACAAGACCCGGCAATACATCCATCGCGGCATCGCCGCGCGCCACTTCCAGCGCACCTTCGTGCTGGCAGAGGGGATGCTTGTGCTGGGTGCGGATCTGAAGAACGGGCTGTTGTCAATTGATCTGGCCAGGCCTGAGCCTGAAAGGGTCATTAAGACAATCGCTATCAATGAACACGAATAATGCATGATGCGACAAACTGGTTTCCGGTTTTCGATCAGGTCATGCATCTTGAGTATGGAACGAGTAGCGGACTCGACCGCTTGATCTCATAGAAGGAGTCGAGACGATGACTGAAGTTGTTACGATCAATGAAAATGCCGCCGTCACCACCGAAGCATTGGCGCATCTGGGCGAAGGTATGATCGCCTATGTGAAGCCGGTTCGCTCGGAAGACGTGCCGGGACTGTTCCCGCAGGCGCCGGAGATTGCGCCCGGATTGCAGCTGTTCGCGCTGCACGCCGCCGACGGCACGCCGATCATGCTCACCGACAGCCGTGAAGCGGCGATCGCGAATGCATGGAGCCAGGAATTGCAGACCGTCAGCGTTCACTAACGCGAACTGGCCAGCATGCAGACGTCAGGATACGCGGTGACAGCCGCGTATCCCAATGTCGAGTATCCCAGCGTCCAAACGACGATCATCACGCGCAGGCGCTCGGCTTGCATGACACGGTATCTATTTAACCCGTCGTCAATATCGTGAGCACATCATCGGACGCAATCGATCCGCACGCGACCTCATCCGCTGCGCCATTTGAAAAACTGATCCCCCTATCAATCGCAATCTGGATATCCGACGCGATGGCATCATTGCACCT
The DNA here is from genome assembly GCF_052076045.1 of Tardiphaga sp. 20_F10_N6_6. Classification (NCBI taxonomy): domain Bacteria; kingdom Pseudomonadati; phylum Pseudomonadota; class Alphaproteobacteria; order Hyphomicrobiales; family Nitrobacteraceae; genus Tardiphaga; species Tardiphaga sp. 20_F10_N6_6. The sequence continues at coordinate 4,269,728 of NZ_CP197239.1, read as the reverse complement.
GATCTTTGCTGCCGTTTCACAGAAGAAAATGGTGACCACGCATTCACCATGACTTGAGAAAATCTGGTCATGTTGAGATTCGAGGTCGCCATGAATGGATCGACACAAACCCAGATAGTTCAAGTCGAAGACTTGCTACGGAGCTTCGGTGCAACGATCACCGCTCCGAAATCAGAGGCAGTTTCCCGGACCGGCTCCTGGGATTTTGATAGTCGGCCGGTGATCGCAGCCTGTTTCGCGATCCTCGTCTTTGCACCGGGCTGCGCAGCTGCCACCGTATTCTTGATGCGCGCCGACGGCACCGTCCCTCCCATCATCGCACCCGACAGCAGCCCGCCTTTCGTGACCAAGTCAGACCGCTTGCCGCTCGGGCAATGGAGTATCGAGGCCGTTCAGAGCCTCGGCACTCTAAATAACGCGCGCCTTGCGACGGCTGCTGCACTCGCAGATCCCATATTTCTCTCACCAATCCTGATCCGCGGCAGCCTCGAGGACGGCACGCTCACGACCTTCGCCGAGCCCGCGGCCATGCCTGGGCCGACCATGCTGCTGTCAAAGCTGCGGGTGAAGCGTGACGTCCGGCGCTCCAAGTCACCCAAACTCGTCGCCGAAATCACTCACCCTGAGCCGCCACAACCAACCTTCTTCGAAAAGCTGTTCGGACGACGTTTCAACTAGCTCAGTCACTCACAAGCGAGGAACACAATGCAAAACACTGCCGCGATGAACTCGGACGTCAAAGCTCTCCTCACTTTGCTGTTGCTGAAGACCGGCACCGGTTCGCCGGAGATTCACAATGCTCTGCAGCTTGCTGCCGCATCGCGGGTAATGATGGCGGAAGAATATGCCAATCCGATGCGCATGCAGGGCATAGAAACTTCAGGCAGCAACGTCGCCAAGCTTCGTCCCGTAACCGCCGTCAACGTTCCTGAAACGTCAGCGGCCGTGCGACGCATGAAGCAGAGCGCAGACGCGATGAATTCCGACGTCAAGGCGCTGCTGACGTTGCTGCTGCTCAAGAGCGGCGCGGATTCCAACGAGATCCAGACCGCACTGCGGATGGCAGCATCATCGCGCGCAGTTGCTGCAGCGGATGAAGCAGAATCGATCCGTGCCGAAACGCAGGCCGAAGCTGCCTCTGCAGCCATGAACGAGCTCGCATCGATCACCGCGCGGCAGGCGGTGCGCAACGAGTCGCTCGCTCCAATCTCGGCCAAGGAGTTCGCGGCGTAAACTGGCAAGGCCAACCAGCCTTCCATCTCCGCGCAAGCAGGGATCTGGTTCGGAATAGGAGAATCGCCCGGTCCAACCGGGCGATTCCAGCGTAAGCTGCGGGGGTAAGATAGTTAGGCGGCTGTCGCTGGCGGCAAAGCGAGCACCGAATAGATCGCCTGAGCGTCACGGGAGGCACGCAGCTTTTTGGCGACGTCCTGATCGCGCAGCAGACGTGCGATCCGTGCCAGCGCCTTCAGATGATCGGCGCCCGCACCTTCCGGCGCCAGCAACAGAAACACCAGATCGACCGGCTGGCCGTCCATAGCCTCGAAATCGATCGGACGATCGAGGCGCGCAAACAGGCCGAACAGCTTGTCGAGCTTCGGCAACTTGCCATGCGGAATGGCAACGCCATAGCCCACGGCCGTCGTACCGAGCTTCTCACGCTGCAACAGCACCTCGAAAATGGCGCGGTCGTTCTGACCGGTGAGCGCGGAAGCGCGCGCAGCGAGCTCCTGCAGCGCCTGCTTCTTGCTGTTGACCTTCAACGCCGGGATTATCGCCTCGGGCGCGACCAGATCGGTAATCGTCATTGACCGTTCCGAGGATGTTTGACCGTCAGCGGGTAGTTAGAACCAAAACCGGCAGCGTCAAGAAAGACTGGAAAGGGACATCGTTCCCTGTGATGGAAAACGCGCCGGGCGCGAACGCCCGGACGTACTCTAGCACCGGAACCCCCCATGCGAAATCCATTGACCGGTATAACCCTGTCAAAGGCGGCGGACCATAGGGAGGGGCCGTTTGGGCGTCAATGCCGTCAGGACGGTTTAACCACCGGTGGATCGACCCAACCCACGTTACCGTCGCCTCGGCGGTACACGATATTCACCCGACCGGTACTGCCATGCAGGAATAGCACGACGGCCGCGCCGGTGAAATCAAGTTCCATGACAGCTTCGCTCACCGAGAACCGCTTCAGCGACCTAGTCGATTCGGCAATGATGACCGGATCGTAGCCACTGTCGGCATCGCCCTCATGATCGGGCGCCTCAAGAATGTAGCTCGGCGCGTCCAAAGTCGGGGCCGTGAGTTCGGCCATCGCCTGATTTTCAGCATGCGTCTTGCGCGCGGAACGATCCTTCAGCCGGCTCTTGTAGCGACGCAAACGTTTCTCGATCTGAAGCAGCGCCTGATCGGCGCTGGCGTAAGCATCCGCTGCATTGGAGTCCGCTTCGAGCGTAATTCCGGAATCGAGATGCAACGCACAATCGGTGCGGAAGCCGAAGCCGTCTTTGCTGAGCGTGATGTGACCGGAATAGTTGCCATCGAAATACTTGCGAAGGACCTCATCGGTCCGCTCGCTCACGCGGCCTCGCAAAGCGTCTCCGACATTGATGCTTTTTCCCGAGATACGAAGGGTCATGCTGATGCCTCGATTCTTCTGCCTTGAACCGACAGTATCCCGTTTCCACGGGAGTGCAATCAAGCTGGTGCAGTGTCGCGGGATCGGTCGGGTGCCCTATCGGACGGAGTGGCGGGTGCCGTGAGTGCATTGCCGAGCATACTCTGCTTGTCGCGCCGGCGCTGAACTGAAGACGGGATACGCATGGCTTCACGGTATTTGGCAACGGTACGGCGCGCGATATCAATTCCGGCTTCGCGCAAGCGTTCCACGATCGTGTCGTCCGAAAGAATAAGAGAAGGACTTTCTCCATCAATCAATTGCTTGATGTGATGTCGCACCGCTTCAGCCGAATGCGCTTCGCCACCATCAGCCGACGCTATCGATGCCGTAAAGAAGTATTTCAATTCAAAGCTGCCGCGATTTGTCGCCATGTATTTATTGGCGGTAACGCGCGACACCGTCGATTCATGCATTTGAATGGCATCAGCAACCGCCTTGAGATTCAGCGGCCGAAGATGCGCAACACCCTGCGTGAAGAAGCCATCCTGTTGCCGGACGATCTCGGTCGCAACCTTCAGGATAGTACGCGCGCGCTGATCGAGCGCACGCACCAGCCAGGTCGCATTCTGTAGACAATCCGTGAAGTACGACTTGTCGCCATCCTTGCGGATCGTTTTCGACAATTCGGAATAATAAACCTGGTTCACGAGAACGCGCGGCAGCGTGTCGCTGTTCAACTCAACATGCCAGCCACCATCAGGACCCGGCCGCACATAGACATCAGGTACTACCGTCTGTGTTCGCGCCGAGCCAAACTTCAGACCGGGCTTCGGATCGAGCCTGCGAATCTCGCCGATCATGTCGGTCAGATCTTCGTCGTCGACGCCGCAGATTTTTCTGAGATTGCCGATGTCGCGCTTGGCCAGGAGATCGAGATGCTCGACCAATGCCTGCATCGCGGGGTCGTAACGGTTCTGTTCACGCAACTGGATTGCGAGACATTCGCTGAGACTGCGCGCGCAGACACCCGGCGGATCGAATTTCTGCAACGCACCGAGAACGCTTTGGACATCGTCAACAGAGGCACCCAGCCGCTCATGCACGTCGCCGAGATCTTGCGGCAGGTAGCCGGCCTCATCGACGAGATCGATCAGATACTGACCGATCATGCGCTGCGCGGGCGACGAGAACGCCACCGAGAGCTGTTCGGCGAGATGGCTGCCGAGCGTCACTTCCGCGGCAACGAAGGCCTCGAGATTGTAGCTGTCGTCGTTGGAGGCGCCGCCGCCCCATTCGGTATAGGCGGTCGGAGCAGCGTCTTGTGCGTTGCGTGCGGCGGCTTCGGCCGGCTCTTCGGAAAAGACGTTATCCAGCCCGGTGTCCAGGGTCTGTTCGATCTCGGCGCGGGTGCCGAGTTCGCGGTTCATCCACTCGTCGGGCGCCGGCGCATCGAAGCTGTCGCCGCCTGAACGATCGGAAAAATCGGAATGGTCGCCGCCATCGTCGTGGCCGGAGGCATAGCCCGCCTCATCCTGGCTCGAAAACTCGCTGCGCTCGGGGCTGGCCTCGCCAGCCACCGGCGGCTCAGGACCGTCGCTGGCGCGCTCCAGCAGCGGATTGCGCTCCAGTTCATCTTCGACAAAGGTTGCGAGATCGAGATTCGACAGCTGCAGCAGCTTGATGGCCTGCATCAGCTGCGGCGTCATCACCAGCGACTGGGATTGCCGGAACTCTAGTCTCTGCGTCAGCGCCATGGAGGCAAAAACCGATCCACAAGTTGGTCCGTTTCTTGCTTATCTCTTTCCCGGCCTGATGTACACGGCTTGACGAATTGTAAATTTGGTCTAGAGGCGGAATTCCTCGCCAAGGTAAAGGCGACGCACGTCCGGGTCAGCCACGATCTCCTCAGGAGATCCCTCCGTCAGGATTTCACCAGCATAGACGATGTAGGCGCGGTCTGTCAGCCCCAGCGTTTCGCGCACGTTGTGGTCGGTGATGAGCACGCCGATGCCGCGATTGGTCAAGTGACGGACCAAGTCCTGAATATCCCCCACCGCAATCGGGTCGATGCCGGCAAAGGGCTCGTCGAGCAGCATGTAATTCGGCCGCGTCGCCAGCGCGCGCGCAATTTCAACGCGGCGGCGCTCACCACCGGACAGCGCGATCGACGGCGACTTGCGCAGTCTCTGGATGTTGAACTCTTCGAGCAGCCCGTCGAGCTCGCGCTCGCGCTTCTTGCGGCTGGGCTCGACGACCTCCAGCACCGCACGGATGTTCTGCTCGACCGTGAGGCCGCGAAAAATCGAGGCTTCCTGCGGCAGATAGCCGATGCCGAGGCGCGCACGTTGATACATCGGCAGCTGGGTGACGTCGTGGCCGTCAAGCTCAATGGCGCCGCTGTCGGGCTTGATCAGGCCGGTGATCATGTAGAACACCGTGGTCTTGCCGGCACCGTTCGGTCCGAGCAGGCCGACGGCCTCACCACGACGGACATAAATGCTGACGCCGCGGGTGACCTGGCGTGAGCCGAAGCTCTTTTTCACATTATGGACGGCCAGATAGCCCGCACGCGGGGCAGCTTTTGGTGCGGCGGCGCCGTTGGTCCGGGGCCGCGGCGGCGCCTTGTCCGGACGGCGGGCCGGTGCAGGCTGTGGGGCACGCGGCGCCTCACCCCGGGCCTGCGGAACCTGGGGCGTATCGGCCGGGGCGGTGCGCGCCAGTGGCGGCGCCTCACGGCTGGGATTGCCCAGCATGTCGCCCATGCTGTCGCCGAGCGCCGTGATGTCGACCGGCGACCGCGCAAAACCCTGCGGACCGCGTTTTGGAGCGCGCCGACGGAACATGCCGAGGAAATCAACCATTCGCGCTTCGATCAGCCTCTAAACGTCATCCGCGCCAAGTCGCGGCATGTTCGATCACTGGGAACAGCATGGCGAACTAGATGTCCCTTGCCCAGCCGAACGCCAAGCCTTCCATGTCGATTAAAACAATGGCGATAACGGGTTACGCAGCCAGATTCAACCGGATCCGGCTCGCCCCTATCGATAAACCCTTCGAGTTACTTGGGTTTTCCGCCTCCAGGCCCGGGTATGATCGAGGTCGGGCCACCGCCACCCTTCTGGCCGGACGACTCGAACATGCCCTGGACCCTGCCGCTGTTGGATTCGACGCGTGAGGTGCCCGTGGTCATATCCACGGTCAGACGATCGCCGCGCAGCACATTCTTGCCCTGGGTGAGCACAACATTGCCCTGCATAGTGACGAGATTGGTTCGGGTGTCGAACACCGCCGTCTCGCCGGTGACAACCTGGTCTTTCTGGGTGACGATGACCCCGCCGCGCGCTTCAAGTCGCTTGATCGCCGACGAGCCACCCGGGCCCGGCTGCGCAGCCTTGATCGGTGCCTTGGGCGCAGCCTTGGCCGCCGGCTCGTTCGCGGAGCCACCGCCGTCATAGAAGACCACGAGAGTCTTCGATTTCATCGTGGTGTCGCCCTGCACGACCTTTACATCGCCTGCGAAGGTCGCTTCCTTTTTCTTGTCACGCATTTCCAGCGATGCGGCCTCGATCTGAATGGGCTGATCGCGATTCTGCGAGAAGCCCTGCATGGCATTCGGCACACCCTGCACCGCGCTCTGCGCATGTGCATCGGCTGTCAAAGCCAGCAGGAGCACGGCGATCGCAGCGCCGGTCACCCCGCAGAATCGGACATTACTGACGGGAAAAATCATCACATTCATTTCGCGTTGGCGCGCTTGCCGTTGGCGGCCCGCGGTTTCGCGGGCTCCGGCGCGACTTCGGGCTCTGCCGCGGTCTCAGGCTGAGCCGAAGCATCCGGCGAAGGCGGGTCCATCTTCAGGTTCATCGACACACCGCCCTCGAACCGAACCAGCTCACCGTGTTCCGTGATGCGCATCCGTTGCCCGAGCAAAGTGCCGTTAAGAAGTTTGACATCGACCGGTTCGTCCGACGTGACCGTGCCATTGGCAATATCAATGTTCGCCTGTGTCAGCTTGGCTTCGTAGCCGGTCGTCGTTTGCAGGAAAATATCCTGATACAGATAGAGCATCTGCGATTTCGAATTGAACTTCCCGGTGCGGGCATCCATCGTCATCGTCGACTTGTCTTCCATCATCACCTTGGCGCGCAAGGTCGTTAGTTCGACATTGTCGGGATCTGTCAGATCCTGCGTCGCGGCCTTGGCCCATAACTCATAGGGCCGTCCGTCCGGCGAGAAACCGGCCAGATGCGGCGTCTCCATGGTGATCTTGGTCCCCGAAACGACCAGATTGCCCATATCGAGCGGCAATTTGGCGAGGATCCGGAACGGATTGAAGATCGACACGCCGACAATCGCCGCCATCGACAGGATCACAACGGCAGGGACAGCAATCCGCAGCAGACGCACCAGACGGCTGTGGCGTGCTGCGGCCCTGAACCGCGCATCCATGCCCGCCTGATAGCTGGGAATCTGAACTGAACTCACCGTCGCTCCAACGGGCCATGCCGAAAAGGGCCACACCGAAAGGCCTGCCAAACCGGCGCCAGTCTACGCTGAAATGCACCGGTTTGCAGCCCCGCCCCACCAGAACGAGGAGTATGACCGAAACGCGGCGGGAGGGACCCTGAACTGTTTCAGAAAGTCACTTCGCCGCAGGCTAGTCACGAATGAGCGAAAATGTCCTCGTTTTCCCAGCCCGAGAGGTCGAGTTTGGCCTGGGTCGGAAGGAAGTCGAAACAAGCCTGCGCCAACTCGGTGCGTCCTTCGCGCGCCAGCATGACGTTGAGGCGCTCGCGCAGCCCATGCAGATGCAGCACGTCCGACGCGGCGTAGGACAGCTGCGCCTCGCTGAGTGTCTGGCTGCCCCAGTCGCTCGACTGCTGCTGCTTCGACAGATCGACGCCGAGGACTTCGCGGACCAGATCCTTGAGACCATGCCTGTCGGTATAGGTGCGGCACAGGCGGGAAGCGATCTTGGTGCAATAGACCGGCTCAGGCATGACGCCGAGCGCATTGTAGAGAGCGGCGAGATCGAACCGCGCAAAGTGAAAGATCTTCGTCACCTTGGGATCGCCGAGCAGCTTCTTCAGGTTCGGCGCGTCCGTGTGGCCCATCGGGATCTGCACGACATCGGCACTTCCATCGCCGGGCGAGAGCTGCACCACGCATAGCCGGTCGCGATGCGGATTGAGACCCATGGTCTCGGTGTCGATCGCAACCGAATCGGTGTAGCGGCTCAAATCCGGCAGATCGCCGCGATGCAGGCGGATGGTCATGGTCTCAATTGCCTCTTTCAGCGCCCGCGATTCGCGGGATTTGGGTGACTTTACCGCGCAATGGCCGGGCTGACGAGAGATACGCTCCCCCAGGGATGTTTCGCCTGCAGCAAAAAACTGACAGACTGAGAGAGCCATTCATCCAGCGGGCAGAGGTTGCAGATGAACGTCGCACAGCAGCGTTTGCCCCGTTTCGCGGTCCTGATCGATGCCGACAACACGTCCCCGCAGATTGCTGGCGGCTTGTTCGAGGAAATCTCCAAATTCGGCGAAGCCAGCGTTCGCCGGATCTACGGCGACTTCTCAAGTCCGCAGCTCAGATCCTGGGCCGACATCCTGCAAAAGCACGCCATCGATCCTTATCAGCAGTTCGCCTACACTAAGGGCAAGAACTCGTCCGACATCGCGCTGGTGATCGACGCGATGGACCTGCTGCATAGCGGGCGGTTCGACGGCTTTTGCCTGGTGTCCTCCGATAGCGACTTCACACGTCTCGCCTCACGGCTGCGCGAGCAGGGCGCTGACGTCTATGGCTTCGGCACGCGGAAAACACCCGAGAGTTTTCGGCAGGCGTGCCGACGTTTCATCTATACGGAGAACCTGAGATCCGAGCGCGCGACGGCAAGCACGGAGCAACCGTCAAAGCCGGCAGCCTTGCAAAGCCCCGCTGCCGCAGTTCCCATTCTGGAAAAAGTGGTATCCCAACTGAGCAACGAAGACGGCTGGGTCAATCTGGACCGAGTCGGAGAACAACTTCCGAACACCGTGTCTGACTTCGACGTTCGCACCTACGGCTTCAAGAAGCTGAGCGACCTGGTGCGCAAAATGGAGACATTCGAGGTCGGAGAGGGCTCGACCGGACGTTTGCGACTTCGGGTCAAACCGAAGACGGCCACGCCGGCCGAGGAAAAACCTTCCGAAGAAGCAGCAGTCGCGCCACGAAGAAAGCGCGCCGCCATCAGGAGGAGACGCGAAACGGCTCAGGCCGGGTCGAAATAGTGGATTTCCATCAACACGCAGCCGCCGACCGACTTGAACGGACCGTGATAGGCGCCGGGCGGACGGCAGGCGTAGGTATTCGGCTTGAAGGACTCGCCGCCATTGCCCTGCTTGTCATTGCCGACGATCAGGTCGCCGGTGAACAGGAACACTTCTTCCCAATATTCGTGCACGAACGGCTCGGTGGTGTAGACTCCCGGCTCGAAGCGCAGCAGGCGGGTGCGGCTGCCACGCTTGTTCACTTCGTCGAGCGCCCCCGACAGGATCTTCTGCTGGATGCCTGCCGGATAGCCCGCGGGCGTCTCCCATCCCGAAGACATATCGACGGTGCGGAATTCATCGTGAAGTTTATTGATGGCCATGGTCAGTGTTCCTGAGGGGACAGATCAAGCGACAGCGCGCGGCGAGGCAGCCGGCGCCGTTGAGGTGGAGACTTCATCGGCAAGGTCATAGCTGGACAGCATCTTGTCGAGCAACGCCGCCGACCTCATCCAATCATAGGTGCGGAAGGCATGGCCCTTGGTGACGAAGGTCGCGCCGGCGAAAAACATCTCGTATTGCGAGTGACGCGAGGCGAATTCGGAGCCGACCGCGTCCCAGGCCAGCTTGTAAAACTTGACCTTCTCGGTCGCGCTGGCCGCGGGGGACTGCTGGGTCTTGCCGATCAGACGCGCCAATTCCGGATTGGCAAAATCCTTCACCGAGGACGGCAGCATGATCATGCCGCCGCCGGCGAGCTCGCGCAGCGTGTTGATGACCTTGGAATAGAGCTGCTGGGTGAGGACCTGTGCCGAATACAGCATCGCCCGGTCCGGCACGTAATAGGCGCCGCGCTGCGTGCCCTTGGTCTCCATCGCGACGACGAAGGCTTCGACCATCGACACTTCGGCTGCGAGCTGGCCTAGCATTTCCCTGACCTGCGGGAAGCCGGCGATACCATTGGTCTCGGCGGTCCGGTGCGCAATCCCGATCAGGAAACGCAGCTTCACCGAGAGCCGGATCATGGCCTGATAGTTCTGATACACATGCGCCGGGGTCGCGTGGAACTGCTTCTGGCACATCGCGATGTCATCGACGATGAACACGCGATCCCAAGGCACCTTCACGTCGTCGAAATACAGCACGGCATCGTTTTCATCGAAGCGGCTCGACAGCGGATTGTCGAACACGGATGGCGACGCGGCTTCATAAGACTTGCGCGACAGGACCTTCAGACCCTTGGTGTTCATCGGAACCGCGAAAGACACCGCATATTTCTCGTCGCCGGGCTGCAGCGGCTGGATACAGGTGACGAACACCTCGTTCGCCATGATGCCGCCGGTGGCCAACATCTTGGCGCCACGGATCGTCAGGCCCTCGGCATCGCGCGACACTACGCCCGCCGACAGGAACGGATCGGCCTGCTCGGCCGCGCTCTTGGAGCGGTCGGCCTGCGGGTTGATGATCACATAAGTGAGGTAAAGATCGTTGTCGCGGGCGTAGCGATAGTAATCCGCCAGCGCCTTCGCGCGATCCTTGTCGTAGGCCTCGAATACCTCGACGCCCATATACATGCCGGCGATGCAGGAAGCGACGTGATCCGGCGCGCGGCCCATAAAGCCGGCATGCAGCTCGGTCCAGGCCTCCAGGCCACGGCGGCGATTGACCAGCGCATCATAGCTGCCGGGCAATTCCCAGATCCGGTTGGCTCGGGTGCCAGTCTCGGTCTCGAAAGTCATCAGCTCGCGATTTTCCGGCGCGCTCTGGAAATCGAACATCCGCCCAATCGAGGCCACCGCACCCCGGAACGCCGGATGGGTGGTCACGTCATCCACCAGCTCGCCATCGAGATAGATTTCACGGCCATCGCGCAGGCTCGCGATATGCTGTTCGCCGGTCTTGATCATGGGTTGCCTCGATCACTTTCAGTCATGGATAGCATTTTCAGGTGCGTTATTTCAGTAGTGCATCGGCAGCGGCCATTCCGGGCTGCGCTCGGTGCTTGCAAGGCTGCGATAGGCCCCACGGAAGAAGACCAACGGCTCGTTGGCCGGATAGGCGCTGAACTTCACCACCCGGCCGACGAAGATCACATGGTCCCCGCCGTCATATTGCGCGTATGGCGCACATTCGAAGTGTGCGAGCGCGCCGGCGATCAGGGGCGCCGCCTCATGGCCCAGCGTATGCTCGACCGCCGCCCACTTGTCGCCGAGCGCCCTGGCGAACTTGTTCGACAGATGCTCTTGGTCGCGGCCGAGGATGTTCACGGCATAACCCTTGGCCTCGGTCATCGCCTTGAGGCTGAAGGCCTTGCGGTCGATCGAGAACAGGATCAGCGGTGGGTCCACCGAGACCGAGTTGAACGAACTCATGGTCAAGCCGATCGCCTGGCCATCGGCCGCTTCGGCCGTGATCACGGCGACGCCGGTGGCAAACTGTCCGAGCGCCTGTCGGAAGGCGCGAGGATCCACGTCCGCAGTGGCGCCCATGGTCATCTCCTGATCGCGAAACCTGAACGACGCGCATTAGCTTTATAACAAAGCTATATTATCGAACGAAAGTGCGCGCTGTCAAGCATGGCTGGCCTGCTATCAAAACGCACTGGTTCCAACTTGTTTGTGCGTAACGCCGCCGCTATACGACTCATAGGTGTGCGGGGACCTGATGGCGATTAAGAGCAAATCACGTAAAATGAAGGTAGAACCGACGATTTCGCGGCCACAATTGATGGTCGACGGATCGGATCGGGCTTTCCGTCAATTTGTCCATGACACATTGGCGTTTTCGGCGCGGCTTCAGGCTGTGCGCGGGCAACTCGGCGCAGTGATCGGCCTGTCCGGCACGCAATACACTGTGCTGATCGCCATTGCTCATTTGAGCGGCACGGATGAGAAGATCGGCGTCAATCAGGTCGCCGAGCATCTGCACTTCAGCGGCGCGTTCATTACAATCGAGATCAACAAGCTGGTATCAAACGGCCTTGTTGAAAAAGAGACCGATGAGGAAGATCGCCGCCGTGTCATTCTGACCATCACGCCGAAAGCGCGCGCGCTGCTCAATGAATTGGCACCCGTTCAGCGTCCGGTGAACGATATGCTGTTTCGCAGCATGTCGGCTGCGGATTTCGAGCGAACGCGCAAGCTGATGTCGGAGATGGTGGACGCCGCCGACGAGGCGATCCGGCTGCTGGACTACAACGCACCGGCATCGGTCGCCCGGCAGACCAAATAACCTGCTGTTTGACGGCTTTGTCGTTAGCTATTCTCCGGCGCGCAGCCGGTAGCCGATACCCGTTTCGGTCAGGACGAATTGCGGGCGCTCCGGATCGAGCTCGATCTTTTGACGCAGCTGGCGGACATAAACGCGCAGATATTGCGCGTCGGTGAGCTCGTCCCACAATTCCTTCAGCAGAAACCGATGGGTCAGCACCTTGCCGGCATGCTGCACCAGGACCCGCAGCAACTCATATTCCTTTGGTGACAGTTTCACCTCACGGTCACCCACCTTGACGATGCGGCGCACCAGATCGACCGACAATTCCCCGGAGCGGAATACCGGCCGCTCGCCATGAACCTGTAGCTGATGCCTGAGCGCAGCCCGCATGCGCGCAAGTAACTCATCCATGCCGAACGGCTTGGTGAGATAGTCGTCGGCACCGAGATCGAGCGCCTGTACCTTGCCAGCCTCGTCCCCGCGGCTCGACAGCACCACGATCGGCACGCTGTCATCGCGGGCACGAATCATCTGCAGCAGATCGTGGCCCTGGATGTCCGGCAGGCCGAGATCAAGGATGATCACGGCCGGTTTCTCCGCCAGTTTCTCCAGCGCGATCTTGCCGTTGCTGGCCTCAAGGATGTCATAGCCCTGGGTGCTGAGGCCCATGCGCAGCAATTTGCGGATCGGCGGCTCATCATCGATAACCAGGACCTTGATGGCGGCGGTGTTCATGCGGCGGTGTCCAGAGCTTCAGAGGCCGGCGGGATGGGAAGGCGGATGGTCAGCACGGCGCCTGATCGGTCGGCGCGATTGGTGGCCGAAATGGTGCCATGCATTGCCTCAACAAAGCCCCGGGAGATCGCAAGGCCGAGGCCGGTGCCCGCCCGAACGTGATCGCCCTTGTTGGCGCGATAGAATTTATCGAACACCTGCTCGAGATCGGCGGGTGGAATGCCTGCCCCCTCGTCCGTCACCTGCAGCGAGACTGAGTCCGCATCGCGTATGGCCCTGATCGTGATGGTGGTGTCATCCGGGGCATATTTCGCGGCATTATCAAGCAAATTGAACAGCACCTGCTCGAACAGGACCGCATCGAGCTCCAGCATGGGCAGGTTTGGCGCCAGATCGAGCGCGACGCGATGCCTGCTGAGGATCTTGCCGGCCCGGCGCAGCGCGCTGCCGACGATCTCCGCGAGATCCTGCAGCGTTGCATTCGGCACCACGGCACCGGACTCCAGTTTGGTCATATCCAGCAGATTAGCGATGAAACGGTTCAGCCGCTCGGATTCGTCGATCACCGTGCCGAGCAGATCGGCCTTCTCGGCCTCGCTGAGCTTCGACGATAGATCGCGCAGCGTGGAAGCCGCACCGAGCACGGAGGCCAGCGGCGTCTTCAGATCATGCGAGATCGAGGTCAGCAGAGCCTGACGCAGCCGGTCAGATTCGACGTTGCGCTCGGCGCGGTCCATGTCTTCGACGAGCTGTACGCGCTCGATGGCGAGTGCGCTCTGATCCACAAGCGCATCCAGCAACCGGCGCTGGTCGGGTGTCAGCAATGGCCCCGTGCGATCATCGTCGATGCCGATCACACCGATCGGTCCACGACCGGTCCGCATCGGCAGAAACAGCCGCTTCGCACCGGGCAATGTTTCAGAGCCACGACCGGCGGGGCGATCATTGCTCCAGGCCCAGTTGGCAGCGGCCAGATCCGCCTTGTCCAATTCGTCCTCAGGCGGATATCCGGCCTTGACGGTGATCACACCCTGCTCCGGCAACAGCAACACAACCCGCACCTTCAGCATCAATGCGATCTGATACGCGCTCGCCCACAGCACGTCGTCAAGCGCCGCCGTACCCGCGAGTTTGCGGCTGAACGCATAGAGCGACTCGGTTGTGCGCACACGGCCAAAGGCCGAGACGGCCTGGGTGCGCACCCGCGCCGCGACATTGGACACGAGAATGGCGATCAGCATGAAGAAGAAGAAGGCCGCCACATTGGTCGGATCGGTGATGGTAAGCGTATAGACCGGTGGCAGGAAGAAAAAATTATAGCTCAGCGATGCCACGACGCTCGCCAGCAGCGATGGCCAGAGACCAAAGCGCACGGCGACGCCGACCACGGCGGTGAGAAACATCAGATCGACATTCTCGATCCCGAAGATCGGACGCAGCAGCGTTGCGGCCCCAAGAGCCAGCGCCACGACTGCCAGCGCCGCAATATAGGGCTTTGCATCGAACGGCTCGACGCGATCGGTCATCTGCGCACGTTTCGCAGCCGGCTCCGTTGGCAACGCATCGCCGGCGATCACATGCACACTGATATTGCCGGCGCGCCGCACGAGATCATGCACCACCGAACCGCGCACCAGCTCGAACCACCACGACCGTGATGCCTTGCCAATCACAATCTGGGTAACGTTGTTGGCATGGGCATAACCGAGCAGATCGTCGGCGATGCGCCGGCCTGCGCCCGGAATCGTCAGCGCGTCGGCGCCAAGTGCCTCGGCAAGCCGCAGCGTATCGGCCAGCCGGTCGCGCTGTTCTTCGGTGAGTTGAAGGCTGCGTCGCGTCTCGATGCTGACCGCCGTCCACGGCGCGTGAAGCCGATCCGCGAGACGCTTGGTGTAGCGCACCAGCCCGGCTGAGCGCGGGTCCTCACTGATACAGACCAGAATGCGTTCGCCGGCAGCCCACGGGCCGGCAATGGCATTGGCCTGCATATGCGTGAGCAATTGCTCATCGACCCGGTCGGCCGTGCGGCGCAACGCCAGCTCGCGCAACGCCGTGAGATTGCCGGGCGAGAAATAATGTTCCAGCGCACGCTCGGCCTGTTTGGGAACGTAGACCTTGCCTTCCTTCAGGCGCTGGATCAGATCGTCCGGGGTGAGGTCGATCAGCTCGATGGCGTCGGCACGATCGAACACCGAATCCGGCACGGTCTCGCGCACCCGCACATGGGTGATCTGGGCGACCACATCATTCAGGCTTTCGATGTGCTGGATATTGACTGCCGTGTAGACGTCGATCCCTGCGGCCAATAATTCCGCGACGTCGAGATAACGTTTTGGATGCCGGCTGCCGGGCGCATTGGTATGGGCGAGTTCATCGACCAATGCGATCTGCGGGCGCCGCGCGATCAGCGCATCGAGGTCCATCTCCTCGAGGACCTGACCCTTGTGATCGATCCGGCGCCGGGGAATGACTTCAAGACCCGTGAGCAGCGCCTCGGTCTCCGCGCGGCCGTGAGTCTCGACGACACCGACCACCACATCGACACCCGCCTTGCGCCTGGCATGGGCGCTTTGCAGCATCTCGTAAGTCTTGCCGACGCCGGGAGCGGCGCCGACAAAAATCTTCAACCGCCCGGCCGCACCTTCCTCGCGCCTCGCTGTTTCCAGCAAGGCTTCAGGCGAAGGTCGTTGATCGGGATCGCGGCGCTGATTTGCCATAAGGCAATATAGTCTCCGCTACGGCTGCGGCCTAGACGGCCTACTTCAGTGCGGCGTCCAGCGCGAGATTCAAGGCAAGAACGTTAACGCGTGGTTCGCCTAGCAGACCGCCGAGGCGGCCTTCGACCTTATCTGTCACCAGCTGGCGAACGCGGTCCTCCGGCAGCTTGCGCGCCTTGGCGACGCGAGGCACCTGAAACAGCGCACCCTCCGGCGAAATGTTCGGGTCGAGACCGCTGCCCGAGGTGGTCACGAGATCGATCGGCACCGGCATCGACGGGTTCTCTGCCTTCAGTTTCTCGACGTCCTCCTTCACGCGGTCGATCAGCGCCTTGCTGGTCGGGCCGAGATTGGAGCCCATCGAGTTGATGGCATTGTAAGGCTGCGGCACCGTCTTTGTGGAATCCTGCGGGTCGGGACCCAGGGTCGCCGACGGGCGGCCGTGGAAGTATTCCTCACCCTTGAATTCCTGACCGATCAGGGACGAGCCGACAACCTTGCCGTCCCGTTCGATGAGGCTGCCTTGCGCCTGGTTCGGCATGATCGCTTCAGCGACGCCCGTCATCGCGAGCGGGTAGCCGAGACCGGTGATGGCCGTGAGGCCGAGCAGCAGAACGATGGCTGGGCGAATTTCTCTCAACATAATGTAGCTCCTCAAACCAGGTGCAGGGCGGTGACGACGAGGTCAATCGCCTTGATGCCGATGAACGGAACGATGATGCCGCCGAGGCCGTAGATCAGTAGGTTGCGGCCGAGCAGTGCGCCGGCGCCGATCGGGCGATAGGCGACGCCTTTCAGGGCGAGCGGGATCAGCGCAATGATGATGATCGCGTTGAAGATGATGGCCGACAGGATGGCGCTCTGCGGGCTCGCCAGCTTCATGATGTTAAGCGCTTCAAGCTGCGGATAGAAGGCGAGGAAGATCGCCGGGATAATGGCGAAGTATTTCGCCACGTCATTGGCGATCGAGAACGTGGTCAGCGCACCTCGCGTCATCAGGAGCTGCTTGCCGATTTCGACGACCTCGATGAGCTTGGTCGGATTGGAGTCCAGATCGACCATGTTGCCCGCCTCGCGCGCCGCCTGCGTGCCGGTGTTCATCGCGACGCCCACATCGGCCTGCGCCAGTGCCGGCGCGTCGTTGGTGCCGTCGCCGCACATCGCCACCAACTTGCCCTTGGCCTGCTCGTCGCGGATAAGCTGCAGCTTGTCCTCGGGTGTCGCCTGCGCCAGGAAATCATCGACGCCGGCTTCGGCTGCGATGGCTGCAGCGGTCATCGGATTGTCGCCGGTGATCATGATGGTGCGGATGCCCATGCGGCGCAGTTCGGCGAAACGCTCACGGATGCCGCCCTTGACGATATCCTTCAGATGGATGACGCCGAGCAGCTTGCCATCGCGCGCAACCGCCAACGGGGTGCCGCCGCCCTTTGCAATCTCGTCGGAGATCGCCTGGATTTCACGTGCCGTGTCCGACGACATCGCGGCCGGCTGCATCGCACGCACGGTGTTGCCGGACGCCACGGCGAACGACGCGCCACCGTTGACGTAAGCGAGTATCGAATCCACCGCTCCCTTGCGGACCGACGAGCCACCGGCATCGACACCGCTCATTCGGGTCTGTGCGGTGAACGGCACGAAAGTCGCTGACAGTTCGGCCATGTCGCGGCCGCGGATGCCGTATTTCTCCTTGACCAGCACGACGATGGAGCGGCCTTCCGGGGTTTCGTCCGCGAGCGATGCAAGCTGCGCCGCATCGGCGAGTTCCTGTTCGGTCACGCCGCGCACCGGACGGAAGGCTGTCGCCTGACGATTGCCGAGCGTGATGGTGCCGGTCTTGTCGAGCAGCAGCGTATCGACGTCGCCGGCAGCTTCCACCGCACGACCGGACATCGCCAGCACGTTGAAGCGCACCAGACGATCCATGCCGGCAATGCCGATCGCCGACAACAGCGCGCCGATGGTGGTCGGGATCAGGGTCACGAACAAAGCCACCAACACCACCACCGAGATCGAACCACCAGCATAAGCCGCATAGCTCGGGATCGTCACCGTGGCGAAGACGAAAATGATGGTGAGGCCGACCAGCAGGATGTTCAGTGCGATCTCGTTCGGTGTCTTCTGCCGCTCGGCGCCTTCGACCAGCTTGATCATGCGGTCGATAAAAGTCGAGCCTTGCGCCGCGGTGATGCGGACGCGAATCCAGTCGGACAGCACCTGCGTGCCGCCGGTCACCGCCGAGCGATCGCCGCCGGATTCACGAATGACAGGTGCAGACTCGCCGGTGATCGCCGCCTCATTAACTGAAGCCACGCCTTCGATCACTTCACCGTCGGACGGGATGTTGTCGCCGGCTTCCACCAGCACGACATCGCCGACCTTCAGGCTGGTGCCCGAGACCATGCGGTAGCTCTTGTCGCCGCTGTCGCTGCCGGTGAGCAGCTTGGCCTGGCTTTCGGTGCGGGTCTTCTTCAGCGATTCCGCCTGCGCCTTGCCGCGCCCTTCGGCGACGGCTTCGGCAAAGTTGGCGAACAGCACCGTGAACCAGAGCCAGAGGATGATCTGGAACGCAAATCCCAGATCGCTTCCGCCGGTGATGACGTTCTTGATGAAGATCACCGTGGTGAGTGCGGCGACGACCTCGACCACGAACATCACGGGATTCTTGATCATCAGCCGCGGATCAAGCTTTTTGAAAGCCGAGCCGATGGCTGGGATGACAATTTCCGAATCGAGCATGGCCGAGACCGGCACCCGCTTCTGCAGTTTCAACGTTTCCATGGACATAACTCCAAATCCGATCAGAACAGGGTGCTGGCGGTCATCGCGAGGTGCTCGACGATCGGCCCGAGCGCGAGTGCCGGGAAGAAGGTGAGACCGCCGATGATCAGGATCACGCCGATGACGAGGCCGACGAACAATCCGCCGGTGGTCGGCAAGGTACCGGCCGAAGCCGGAATCGACTTCTTCGCGGCCAATGATCCGGCCAGCGCCATGGCGGGCACGATCATGAAGAAGCGACCGACGAACATCGAACTCGCCAGTGTGAGGTTGTAAAAGAAGGTGTTGCCGGTGAGCCCGCCGAAGGCCGAGCCGTTATTGCCGGTGGCTGAGGTGAAGGCGTAGAGCACTTCGGTGAAGCCATGCGGCCCAGCATTGGCCATGGAGGCCACGGCCGAGGGCAGCACCACCGCCACCGCGGTCCAACCGAGATACATCAGCGGCAGGACGAGAATGGCAAGCATCGCCATCTTTACTTCGCGCGCCTCGATCTTCTTGCCGACATATTCCGGTGTGCGACCGACCATCAGACCAGCGACGAAGATCGCCAGTACGACGAACAGCAGCATGCCATAGAGACCGGCACCGACGCCGCCAACGATGATCTCGCCGAGCTGCATATTGATCAGCGGAATCATGCCGCCAATCGCTGTAAACGAGTCATGCATCGCATTGACCGCACCGCAGGACGCCGCCGTGGTGATGACCGCGAACAGGCTGGAGGCGACGATGCCGAAGCGCAGCTCCTTGCCTTCCATATTGCCGCCGGTGAGGCCGAGTGCATTCAGGCCTGTGGTGCCCGAGGCTTCGGCGCCATAGGTGACGGCAACGCCGGTAATGAACAGCACACCCATCACGGCCAGAATCGCCCAGCCTTGCCTGGGGTTGCCGACCATGCGGCCGAACACATTGGTCATCGCCGCACCCAGCGCGAAGATCGAGATCATCTGGATGAAGTTCGACAGCGCCGTCGGGTTCTCGAACGGATGCGCCGCATTGGCGTTGAAGAAGCCGCCGCCATTGGTGCCGAGCATCTTGATGGCAACCTGCGACGCAACGGGGCCAACCGCGATGGTCTGCTTCGCACCTTCAAGCGTCGTCGCATCGACATAGGCGCCGAGCGTCTGCGGCATGCCCTGCCAGACCAGGAACAGCGTGTAGACGATGCAGATCGGCAGCAGCACATAGAGCGTGCAACGGGTAATATCGACCCAGAAATTACCGATGGTGCGCATCGACGACCGTGCGAAGCCGCGGATCAGTGCCACGGCCAATGCGATGCCGGCCGCCGCCGACAGGAAGTTATGTACCGTCAGACCCAGCATCTGGGTCAGATACGACATGGTGCTTTCGCCGCCGTAGTTCTGCCAGTTGGTGTTGGTGATGAAGGAGATCGCGGTGTTGAAGGAGAGATCTTCGGCGACCGCGGACTGCCCGGCAGGATTGAACGGCAGCACGGCCTGCAGCCGCATGATCGCGTAGAGACCGAGGAAGCCAACCACATGAAACAGCAGCATGGCAACCGTATAGGTCAGCCATTGCTGCTCACGTTTCTCGTCGACGCCACCGATCCAGTACAGACCGGCTTCGACCGGCCGCAGAATCGGAGAGAGGAACGTACGCTCGCCGTTGAAGACTGATGTCATGTAGCCGCCGAGCGGCTTCACCAGCGCGAGAACCACCGCGCAGTACAGAGCAATTTGAATCCAGCCAATCATTGTCATGTCAGTTGACCTTTTGAGGTGCGCGCGCTCAGAACCGCTCGGGTCGCAGCAGCGCGTAAGTGAGGTAGATCAGCAATGCCGCGGACACGAAGCCGGCGAGCGTGTAATCGAAAATCATGATGCGCTCCTCACAGCCGCTCGCAGGCATAGGCGTAGCCCAGGGTGAGAATGAAAAAGCCGAGCCCGAGGGCCAGCATGACGACGTCCAGCATGGAATGCTCCTGATGCAATGACTGCGGCGACACGGAGCAAACGGCTCGCGCGCCCGATGCACGATCAGGTGCCATTCAGGACGTAGGTTTTCGAGATGAGGCCAGCAGCGAACTTATAGGAATCTCATAAAGACGCAGGGGAGCGCATGCGCGTGCGCCGTTAGTCCTCGGGTGCTTATGCAGCCTTTATATCTTCGTGCCCGAAGCTGCCTCGTATTCAAATGACGGACTACGGATATTGCATGATGCGGTCTTCCGAAGATCGCGCTGTTCATGGAGACCCGTCATGTCGTTCATCTCGATTCAGCGAACGCCCCTTTCCGATGCGCCCTCCGAAACGGCTCCGCTTGACGCTACGAGTTTCACCGCGATCTGCCTCGCCGCCTGCAAGCGCCTGCCGGCAATGCGCCGCACAGCGGAGGCCCAGCGCCTCGATCGCCTGGTCGCTGCCGGCGCCTGGACCGATGCCGCGCTTGCCCTGATCGCGATCGAACTGCCGCGGTGGCAACTGCGTCGGCTCGCTTATGACGAAGGTGAATGGCATTGCGCTCTCTCGAACCAGCGTGACCTTCCTGACTGGTTGGACAGCACCGTCGAGACGCATCACCCAGACATGGCGATGGCGATCCTGGATGCATTTCGCGCTGTTGCTAGCCGCGGAGGCACGCCGCATCTGACGCAAGCGCCCGTGCGCGCGATCCAACCCACCGATTCCGAGCCGATGCTGTGTGAGAATTACTCTTGAGCGAAGAGGGGCGGTGCTAAATGCTGTAGCCCGACCGCCGCGAACAGCCTTCCAAGAGTGAAGCTTTCGGCTATGCTCGGCACAAATTCGTGCCATGACAAGCCAGAGCAAAACGTGACAGCAGACAAACCGGCTTTCGTCGCGGTCGATTGGGGCACCAGCAGCTTTCGAGGCTGGTTGATGACCGCCGATGGCAGCGTGCTTGCGGAGACGCGCGGGCCTGAAGGCATGCTGCATTGCGCGGCCGCAGGCTTCGCTCCGGTGCTCGCTGATCATCTTGCCAAACTTGGCGGAATGCAGAACCTGCCCGTGTTGATCTGCGGTATGGCCGGCGCACGACAGGGCTGGATCGAGGCGCCCTATCTGCACACACCGACACGCCTCGACGCCTTGCACGACGGTGCGCAGCGTGTCGACACGCAAGGCGACGTGCGTATCCTGCCCGGTATTGCCCAGGCCGACGCCGCGGTGCCCGATGTCATGCGGGGTGAGGAGACGCAACTGCTCGGCGTGACCGAGCCCGGCTTCACCGGTCTGGTCTGCATTCCCGGCACCCACAGCAAATGGGTATGGATCGAGTCCGGCAGCGTGGTGTCATTCACGACCTATATGACCGGCGAGCTCTTTTCGGTCATCACTCAACACAGCATCCTGAAACACGCGGTGGATCACGACGCACCGTCGCCCGCCGCGAATGACGCGTTCCGCGATGGCCTGCAATGCGCGCTCGATGCGCCGACGGGCCTCACCGCCTCGCTCTTCAGCCTGCGCGCGGCGCAACTGCTCGGCTTCCAGCAACAGACCGACGGCGCGGCGCGCCTGTCGGGCCTCCTGATCGGCACGGAAATCGCCGATGCCGGATCGCGCTATGGCACGCGGCATCCGGTACGCCTGATCGGCGCCGGCGCGCTCAAGGATCTCTATGCGTCGGCGCTTGCAGCTGCCGGCTTCGAGGTCGCCATCGTTGATGCCGAACGCGCGTCGCAACACGGCCTGACCAAGGCCGCAATCCATCTGTGGGGAGCTCAGTTCACATGAACCAGCCAATCCGTTGGCCCTCCGTGAAGCGTCCGCTCGTCGCCATCCTGCGCGGCGTGCAGCCCGACGAGGTGGAGAGCATCGTCGAGACGTTGATCGATACCGGCTTCGAGCTGATCGAAGTGCCGCTGAACTCGCCCGATCCGTTCGAATCCATCGCACGGATCTGCAAACGATTTGGCAACGACACCCTGATCGGCGCCGGCACCGTCCTCACCGCGAATGACTGCGCCCGCGTCGCCGATGTCGGCGGGCGTCTGATGGTGAGCCCGAATGTCGATGTCGATGTGCTGGCGATGGCGGTGAGCCGCGGCATGGTCACGATGCCCGGCGTGTTCTCGCCGACCGAAGCTTTCCTCGCGCTCCGCGCCGGCGCATCCGCCCTGAAATTCTTTCCGGCATCGATCCTCGGCCCGTCCGGCATCGCCGCCATTCGCGCGGTTCTGCCCAGGGATGTCGTGATCGGGGCTGTTGGTGGTGTTTCCGATCGGAATTTCGCGGACTATGTCGCCGCCGGCATACAGGCCTTCGGTCTTGGCAGCAGCCTGTATCGGCCCGGAATGAGCGCTATCGAAGTGAAGGCGACCGCACAGGCTTCTGTCGCGGCCTATGATCAGGCGATGGCCCGTTAGAAACAGGGTGCAATGTCTGCTCGCGGTTGGCGCGCGCTTCGCGGCGGCGGCAAGGCAGAAACACCTCCGCGCCCGCACGCATTGACCGCGCAGCCTCAAACTGTCAAATTCATTGAATTGCTCTGAATATCAGAGACTTAGGAGCACCGTGGTGCCCAGGAAAGGACTCGAACCTTCACGGCCGTTAAGCCACTGGCACCTGAAGCCAGCGCGTCTACCAATTCCGCCACCTGGGCACGTGCGAGGCACGTGGCGCGGTTAGTAGGGGGCCGTTACGCGCTTGTCAAATTGCTTCGTTCAATTCCAAATCCGCTGTACAGGCCTCGCGCGTTGGCGTATCGCGAATTGGTCTAAATTCCCCCGTTTTGCCCTTGCATGACTGACTCAAGGAACTGATCCATGGCTGCCCCCATCGACACCCTCGTTACGGTTTTCGGCGGATCCGGCTTCGTGGGACGCCATGTGGTCCGCGCGCTGGCCAAGCGCGAATACCGGATCAGGGTCGCCGTGCGTCGGCCGGAACTGGCCGGCCATCTGCAACCGCTTGGCCGTGTCGGACAGATCAATATCGTTCAGGCCAATTTGCGCCACCCCGCCTCGATCAAGGCCGCGATGCGCGACGCCAGCATCGTCGTCAATCTGGTGGGTATCCTGACCGAAAGCGGCGCGCAGACCTTTGATGCCGTGCAGGCGCGGGGCGCCGGCGCGGTGGCGCAGGCCGCCGCCGAGATCGGCGCGCGGATGGTGCAATTTTCAGCCATCGGCGCCGATGCCGATTCCGAATCGGCCTATGCCCGTGCCAAGGCAGCCGGCGAGCAGGCCGTGCTGGCGGCTGTGCCTTCCGCGACCATCCTGCGCCCATCGATCGTGTTCGGCCCCGAGGATCAGTTCACCAATCGATTTGCCAATCTCGCCCGGATGGCCCCAGTGATGCCGGTGTTCGGCGCCACGACCAAGATGCAGCCGGTCTATGTGGGCGATGTCGCCCAGGCTGCGGCCGATGCCGTCGACGGCAAGACCAAGCCGGGCGCCACCTATGAACTCGGCGGTCCGGAAGTGCTGACGATGAGTGAAATCATCGACATCATCCTCGCGACCATCGAGCGCAAGCGCATGACGCTGCCGGTGCCGACGGCCATCGCCAAGCTACAGTCCTATTTCCTGCAATTCGCCCCGGGCGACTTCAAACTGACGCCGGATCAGGTCGCCATGCTTGGTGTCGACAATGTGGTGTCGGAAGCCGCCAAGATCGCTGGTCTGACGCTGGATGGCCTGGGTATTGCCGCTGATTCGCTAGAAGCGATTGCGCCACAATATCTCTGGCGCTTCCGAGCCACCGGTCAGTTCGCACATAACGGCATAAACTGACGATATCGTCCCCGCCTGGCACGCCGAGGGCGTGCGCGGCGGGGATGACAGCAGGATGTTTGGCAAAATTCAGTAGCCCAGCGCCAGCGCGATCAGGCCGAGCGTACCGACGATCACGCGCCACCATGCGAACAACGCGAAGCCGTGGCGGGTCACGTAGCCGAGAAAGCTTTTCACCACGATGATCGCGGTGATGAACGACACCACGAAACCGATAACGATGATCACGCCGTGATCTACCGAGAGATCGGCCCGGCTCTTGTAGAGATCGTAGACGAAGGCACCGACCATGGTCGGGATCGCCAGGAAGAACGAGAACTCCGCCGCTGCGCGCTTTTCAGCACCGAGCAGCATAGCGCCGACGATGGTCGCGCCGGAGCGCGACACGCCGGGAATCATCGCCACGCACTGCGCCAGACCGATCTTGAGATACATCGGCAACGGGAACGTCGTGGCATCGTGATGCACAGGCTCAAGATCGAGCTGATCGACCCAGAGCAGGATCGCGCCGCCAACGATCAGCGAGAAACACACGACCCACGGATTGAACAAATAGCTTTTGACATAGCCGCCGGCAGCGGCGCCGATGATGGCAGCAGGCAGGAACGCGATCAGTACGCCGATCACGAAACGGCGCGCCGCAGCGTCGCCTTTGAACAGGTTCAGCGCGATATGCCACAACTTGCCGAAGTAAAGTGCAAGGATCGCCAGAATGGCGCCGAGCTGGATCAGCACGGCGAAGCTCTTCCAGAAATTGTCCTCGCCCAGATCGAAGAAGCGTTCCGCGAGCAGCAGATGCCCCGTTGAGGAAACTGGCAGGAACTCGGTGACACCCTCGACAATGCCGAGAATCACCGCCCTTATCGCATCAGACATCATCTGCTTATCTGTCCTTCGTCAGTGTGGGCCTGAAAAAGCCGGGTTCTTCTCGCCTATTCCCTTCATTGCTGCAATCGCAAATACCATCACATTCGCGGGTTGCCTCAGAGCCAAGCTTCGCTAGTTTGGCGCGCGCTGCGTGACACTTTTACCACCGACGCAACCGAGACGCTTTCTTAACGACCGCATAACTATCAAGGCCCGCATGTACACGCTTTACCATCACTCGTTCTGTCCGCATTCCCGCTTCATTCGTCTCGTACTCGGCGAATACGGACTCGACCTCACACTGGTGGACGAGCGGCCGTGGGATCGGCGCGAGGCATTTCTGGCGCTCAATCCTGCGGGAACTACGCCTGTGCTGCTCACCGATGGTTTCCCGCCCATTCCTGGCGCCGGGATCATCGCCGAATATATCGACGAGACCCATGGACCGGAGATGGGCGATCGCCGCCTGCTACCTGTCGCGATGGCGGAACGCATCGAAGTGCGCCGGCTGATGGCGTGGTTCAACGAGAAATTCTTCGAGGAAGCGTCCGGCCCACTGGTCACCGAACGCATCTACAAGCGCTTCATGAGCGAAGAGGTCGGCGGCGGCGCCCCGGCGATGGATGTGATTCGCGCAGCCACCGCAAATGTGCGCTATCATCTGGCCTATATCGGCTGGCTGGCGCGGACACGCAATTTTCTGGCCGGTGACCGACTGACTTATGCGGATCTGGTCGCGGCAGCTCATCTGTCGGCGATCGACTATCTGGGCGATGTTCCATGGAGCGAGGACGACGCGGCGAAGGCGTGGTACGCGCGGGTGAAATCCCGTCCGTCGTTCCGACCGCTGCTGAGCGAGTGGCTGGCGGGCGTGCCAGCATCGCGGACCTATGTGGATCTCGATTTCTGAGCCCACCCGCTGACGATGTGATCGCCACGCTTCCCGCCGATCTCAAGGATAGGCTGACGCGCGAGGCGAAGGCGCTGGGCTTCGATTCAATCGGGATCACCGATCCGGACGCCATCGCCAGCGTACGCGAACGGCTACAGGAATTTCTCAACGCCGGCGCCCATGGTGACATGGAGTGGCTTGCCGACAATCCCGACCGCCGCGCCGACCCCAAGGTGATGTGGCAGGACGTTCGCTCCGTCATCATGCTCGGCGTCAATTACGGACCCGACGAGAATCCGCTCGAGATCCTCAAGCAACGCTCGCACGCCGCGATCTCGGTCTATGCCCGCGGCGACGATTATCATGACCTCATCAAGAAGCGCCTGAAGCTGCTGGCGCGATGGCTGATCGCGCAAGCCGGCGGCGATGTGAAAGTGTTTGTCGATACGGCTGCCGTGATGGAAAAGCCGCTCGCCGGCGCCGCAGGATTGGGCTGGCAGGGCAAGCATACCAATCTCGTGTCGCGCGAATTCGGCTCATGGCTGTTTCTCGGCGCGATCTTCACCACGCTCGAACTGCCGCGCGATGCGCGCACCATCGATCACTGCGGCTCGTGCCAGGCCTGCCTCGACAGCTGCCCGACATCGGCCTTTCCGGCGCCTTACAAACTCGATGCGCGGCGCTGCATTTCCTATCTCACGATCGAGAACAAGGGCCCGATCCCGCGCGAATTCCGCAAGCCCATGGGCAATCGCATCTATGGCTGCGACGATTGCCTCGCCGCCTGCCCATGGAACAAATTCGCTCAGGAGGGCCGCGAGATCAAACTCGCCGCACGCGATGAGTTGCGTGCCCCGTCGCTGGCCGAACTCGCGAAGCTCGACGATGCGGCTTTCCGCGCGTTCTTTACGAAGTCACCCGTGAAGCGCATTGGCCGTAACCGCTTCATTCGCAATGTGCTGATCGCCATCGGCAATTCGAACGACCTATCACTGGTAAGCGATGCGCAGCGGCTGCTGGGCGATGAAAGTCCTGTGGTGCGCGGGGCAGCGATATGGGCGCTGTCGCAACTAATGCCCGCAGACGAATTTGCTGCGCTCGCCACGCAACTCGGCGACGCTGAAAAGGATGGGAGCGTGAACGACGAATGGCAGCTTGCGCTCAGTTCGTCAGGTGTCGCGCCATCTCCGGTCGCGCTTTGAGCGCTTCACCCTGCTTGGCGACGATCTTGGCGATGCGCTCCGGCGCGAAATGCAAATCGACGAAGGCCGGCGCCGTATTGGCCACTTCATGATAGCTCACGATCTTGCCGTCACGCAGCGTCATGATCGCAACGCCTTCGAACATCGCGCGGCCGCCATTGGCCTCCGGGAGTTTCGAGCGATAACTGAATGTATAGCGCGCATAGAGCGTGGTGCCGTCGCTGACGGGCGTGTGCATGTCCCAACGAAAATCTTCCGCGGTCCGATAGAACCAGTCGTCGACCATGTCGGCGATTTTCACGCGGCCTTCGAATGCGCCATAGAAGACGTCGTGATAGACGCCGTCCTCGGTGAACAGCGTAGCGAAGCTCTGGCCGTCACGCTGTTCAACGGCATCGCAAAATGCGCGCAAGAGTGCCGTAGCGTCCATCCGAATCCTCCCGCTGATTGATCGCTCTTTTCAGGCGAGCCTATTCAACGGTGCGGGTGATGCAATCAAAACTCCGCCACAGCCGACAATAGTCGTGCAATATCCTGCGGGCGTGACAGCCGATGGTCGCCGTCCTGGATCATGGTCAGCACCACATCCTCGCTCGGCAGCCGTTCGGCCAGGCGGAAAGCGTGCTGCCAAGGCACGTCGGGGTCCTGCCTGCCTTGCAAAATCCGCACGGGGCAACCGACATCAATCGCGCTGCCGAGCAGCAGGTGATTGCGCCCCTCTTCGATCAACCGCCGCGTGATCGGATAGGGCTCGCCATATTCCGACGGGCGCAGCCATTGACCGGTGGTCTCGATCTCCGCGCGGATTTCCGGCGAGAAGCCTTTCCACATCAGCTCTTCGGTGAAATCCGGCGCCGGCGCGATCAGCACCAGACCCTTCAGCGTCGCGCGCCCCACTTTGCCGCGTCGGGCCAGCGCGCGCGCCAGCAGGAGTGCCATCCAGCCGCCCATCGACGAGCCGATCACCACCTGCGGACCCTGGCAGGCCGCATCAAACGCCGCGAGGCTATCCTCCAGCCATTGGCCGATGGTGCCATCGACGAAATCGCCGCCGGATTCGCCGTGGCCGGAATAATCGAAACGTACACAGGCCCGGCCATGGTCGGCGGCCCAGGCATCGAGCGCCACCGCCTTGCCGCCCTGCATGTCGGATTTGAAGCCACTCATCCAGAACAGGCCCGGAGCAGCGCCGTCGCGGACCCGCATCGCGATCTGGCGGCGGCTACTGCCTGTACCTGCCGTGATGAAAGCGGGGTCGGTCGATACCGTTGTGCTCATCAAACCATCCTTGTTCGACCCTGAAATGCCGATTGCTGTTTGATTGAGCAGGTCGGGATCGTCAACGTCGATCCCTCAGCGTCCATATCATCCCAGGGAACGTCCACCTCGATGCCGCGTTGCGCTCCTATCAACCACGGCTTGCAGAACGGGCCGGGGAACTCTATTTGAGCAAGGTAAGCGGTGTACGACGCCTATGGCCTTTCGCGTGACGAAATTGCCTCGTATTTGAGTGATTGACGCTGCGTTGCGTGAGTTTGCTTGCTCCAAACGCCTTATTCCTTCACACTGCGGCCTTCCTAAACAACATTGGAGAGTTACCCATTCGCCGTCCCAACAGAGCCCCGCCCGCCGCAACCAAAGACGGGCCGCGCACCAACGATGAAATTCGCAATCTGCAGATCCAGCTGATTGATCAGACCGGCCTCAACCACGGCACCGTGGAAACCATTGCTGCGATCAAGATGGCGATGGAAGCCGGTATGGATCTGGTCGAGATTTCGCCGAATGTGAGCCCCCCCGTCTGCAAGATCATGGACTACGGGAAGTTCAAGTATTCGGCGCAGAAGAAGGCCGCCGAGGCCCGTAAGAAGCAGAAGATCGTCGAAATCAAGGAGATCAAGCTCCGCCCGATGATCGATGATCATGACTACGACGTGAAAATGCGCGCGATGCAGCGCTTCTTCGAAGAAGGCGACAAGGTCAAAATCACCTTGCGCTATCGTGGCCGCGAAATGGCGCACCAGGAAATCGGTACCAAGCTGCTCGACAAGGTCAAAGCAGACGTCGCCGAATACGCCAAGGTGGAGCAGGACGCGCGCTTCGAAGGTCGTCAGGTGGTGATGGTGCTCGCACCGCGCTGATCACAGCGCCGACTGACCTTAACGAGGTTGGTAATCAGGAATTTCGGCCCGTCAGATTTCTGGCGGGCCTTTTTCTTTGGGCGTATTCTGAGATCGTTCGGAGCTGGGCGGCTCAGCCCGAAATGAGGGCGAGTGCACCGGCCAGCGCGAGAGCCGCGGCGAGGCCAGCGGCTGCGAACATCCAGCGGGTGGCGGTCTGAGCAGCAGCATCTTGCTGGATGGCAACCGCCCTTGCGGCGGCACGTGCATTCCGGGCCATTGTCGTCGTCCCTCTGTTTCTCTGGTCCGGATCACATAGGCATCCGGGGCGCGTCGGACCAGTCTGAAGCCATGCGCTAAACAGAGTGTTGAGCCGCGTTAATCGTTGCCATCGGAGCATTCCTCTGCCATAAGCGCAACCTTCGTCGCCCGGCTGATTAAGGGCTGCCGTGTCGACGACTGTGCTGACTTCCCGCAAACGGCGGTTAGTTGAGCATTTTCAACGCTCTAACGAGCATTTTAGCCGACGCAACGCCTTTCGGGGCGCTTTCTGCGTGGCCATAGGAGAGCCAAATGCCCAAGCTGAAGACCAAGTCGGGCGCTAAAAAGCGCTTTAAAGTCACCGGAACGGGTAAGGTTATGGCCGCCCATGCCGGTAAGCGCCACGGTATGATCAAGCGGACGAAGAAGCAGATTCGTCAGCTCCGCGGCACCCGCGTGCTGTTCAAGACCGACGGCGACAACATCAAGCAGTACTTTCTGCCAAACGCCTGATCGCCCTTACGCCGCTTCATTGCGGCGGATATCACCCCTTTTGTTATTTCAGATGAAGGAGATCAGTCATGGCTCGCGTAAAACGCGGTGTGACGGCTCACGCCAAGCATAAGAAAGTCTACAAGGCCGCCAAGGGTTTCCGCGGTCGCCGCAAGAACACCATTCGCGCCGCAAAGGCCGCCGTCGACAAGGCCGGCCAATATGCGTTCCGCGATCGCAAGCGCAAGAAGCGTACGTTCCGCGCGCTCTGGATCCAGCGTCTCAACGCTGCCGTCCGTCCGCTCGGCATGACCTACAGCGTGTTTATCAACGGTCTCGCCAAGTCCGGCGTGACGGTCGACCGCAAGGTGCTCTCGGATCTCGCGATCAACGAGCCGGCGGCGTTCAACGCGATTGCTGAGAAGGCCAAAGCTGCACTCGCAGCCTAAGCCAGCAAAGGCCGCACTGGCGGCCTGAGCTCTCCACTCCGCGTATTCATCGACATTGTCATGGCCGGGCAGAAGCGTTCACGCGCTCCTGTCCCGGCCATTGACGTCTTAATCCCTGTGATACCCGTGCTGTAGAAGCTGGTGCCCGGCCTTCCGTCGGACGCGCAGACAGCAAGAGGCGCCCGCCTCTCTCATCGAGGTTGCTGATGTCCGATCTGACGACGCTCCAACAGACTATTCTGGCCGATATTGCCAATGCCTCCGACGAAGCCGCCCTGGAAGCCGTGCGCGTCGGCGCGCTCGGCAAGAAGGGTTCGATCTCCGCGCTGTTGTCGACTCTCGGCAAGATGACGCCAGAAGAACGCAAGACCGAAGGCGCGGCCATCAACCTGGCCAAGGACACCGTCACGCAAGCGCTGACCGCGCGCCGCGATGTGTTGAAATCCGCAGCCCTCGATGCACGTCTCGCTTCCGAGACCATCGACGTGACGCTGCCGCTGCGCGATGGCCCCACTGAACTCGGCCGCATTCATCCGCTCAGCCAGACCTGGGACGAATTGACGACGATCTTCGCCGACATGGGCTTCGCCGTCGCCGAAGGTCCGGATATCGAGACGGACGACTACAATTTCACCAAGCTGAATTTCCCCGAGGGCCATCCCGCCCGCGAGATGCACGACACCTTCTACTTCAATCCGAAGGAAGACGGCTCGCGCCTGCTGCTGCGCACGCATACATCACCGGTTCAGGTGCGCACCATGCTGAGCCAGCAGCCGCCGATCCGCGTGATCTGTCCGGGCCGCACCTATCGCAGCGACTCTGACCAGACTCACACGCCGATGTTCCATCAGGTCGAAGGTCTCGTCATCGACAAGGGTTCGCATCTCGGCCACCTCAAATGGATCCTGCACGAATTCTGCAAGGCTTTCTTCGAAGTCGATAACGTCAATATGCGCTTCCGTCCGTCGTTCTTCCCGTTCACGGAGCCGTCGCTGGAAGTCGATATCCAGTGCCGCCGCGACAAGAACGAGATCCGCTTCGGCGAAGGCGAAGACTGGCTCGAGATTCTCGGCTGCGGCATGGTGCATCCGAATGTGCTACGCGCCTGCGGCATCGATCCCGATGTGTATCAGGGCTTCGCCTGGGGCATGGGCATCGATCGTATCGCGATGCTGAAATACGGCATGGCCGACCTGCGTCAGCTGTTCGAAGGCGACGTGCGTTGGCTCAATCACTACGGCTTCAAGCCGCTTGAAGTACCGACGCTGGCCGGAGGACTGAGCACGTGAAATTCTCCCTCTCCTGGCTGAAGGATCATCTCGAGACCGACGAGTCGCTCGAGACGCTGACCGACAAGCTCACCATGATCGGGCTCGAGGTCGAACATATCGACGATAAGGCGAAGCTGCTGAAGCCGTTCACGATCGCCGAGATCGTCACAGCCGTGCAGCATCCCAATGCCGACCGCCTGCGCGTCTGTACCGTCAATGCCGGCGATGACAAGCTGCTGCAGATCGTCTGCGGCGCGCCGAACGCGCGCGCAGGGCTGAAGACGGTTCTCGCCAGGCCCGGCACGTTCATCCCGGGCAAGGATTTCACAATCGGTCTCGGCAATATCCGCGGCGTCGAAAGCCAGGGCATGTTGTGCTCGGCGGGTGAACTCGGACTCCCTGACGCGATCGACGGCATCATCGAACTGCCCGCCGATGCGCCCGTCGGCGCGATCTATCCCGATTGGGCCAAGCTCGGTGATCCCGTCATCGAGATCAATCTGACGCCCAATCGTCAGGACTGCACCGGCGTGTCCGGCATCGCCAGGGATCTCGCCGCCGCCGACATGGGCGTGTTCAAGAATCCCGGCATCAAGCCGATCAAGGGCGAATTCCCCTGCCCGGTGAAAGTCACCGTCGAAGATGCAAAGCTGTGCCCGGGCTTCGCTCTGCGTCTCGTGCGCGGTGTCAAGAACGGCCCGTCGCCGGAATGGCTGCAGAAGAAGCTGACCTCCATCGGCCTGCGCCCAATCAATGCACTGGTCGACATCACCAACTTCCTGACCTTCGACCGCGCCCGTCCGCTGCATGTGTTCGATGCGTCCAAGGTAAAGGGTGACATCGTTGTCCGCCGCGCACGTGACGGCGAGACGCTGCTCGCGCTCGACGGCAAGACCTACACACTCGACAGCAAGGCCTGCGTTATCGCCGATGACAACGGCGTGGAATCGCTCGCCGGCATCATGGGCGGCGAAGCCTCCGGCTGTTCGGAAGACACCACCGATGTACTGATCGAATCCGCGCTGTGGAACGAGATCAATATCGCGCAGACCGGCCGCAGGCTCGGGATCAATTCCGACGCGCGTTATCGGTTCGAGCGCGGTGTCGATCCGGTCTTCATGGTGCCCGGTCTCGAACTGGCAACCAAGCTGGTGATGGAACTGTGCGGCGGCGCACCGTCGGAGAGCATCGTCGTTGGCAAGCCCTACGGCGACGACCGTATCATCGACTTCCCGATTGCCGAAGTGAAGCGCCTCGCCGCCATCGACGTGCCATTCCCGGAGATGCGACGCATCCTGACGCATCTCGGCTTCATGGTGGCCGGCAGCGGCCCCGTGGTGAAGGTCGCAGTGCCGTCATGGCGTAGCGACGTGACCGGCAAGGCTGACATCGTCGAAGAAGTCATGCGCATCTTCGGCGTCGACAAGGTGCCGATGACGCCGTTCCCGCGCGGCGATGCCCCGCGCAAGCCGGTACTGACGCAGATCCAGCAGCGCACCCGCCGCGCCAAGCGTGGACTGGCCGCGCGCGGCCTCGTCGAGGCCGTGACATGGTCGTTCATCTCGAAGCCGCATGCCGAGGTGTTCGGCGGCGGCGCGCCGGAACTGGCGCTGGCCAACCCGATCGCCTCCGACCTCTCCGACATGCGGCCGAGCCTGTTGCCCGGACTGATCGCAGCCGCTCAGGCCAATGCGCATCGCGGTTCGTCCGACCTAGCGCTGTTCGAAGTCGGCCAGATCTTCCGCGGCGATCGCCCGCAGGATCAGTTCATGGCTGCATCCGGCGTGCGGCGTGGTCTCGCCTCGTCGGCTGGCAACGGCCGTCACTGGTCAGGCGCCAGCGCTGCGAACGCGCTCGACGCCAAGGCCGATGCCTTTGCAGTTCTCGCAGCTGCCGGCGCGCCGATGCAGGCGCTGCAGATCGTGGCCGGTGGCGCGAACTGGCTGCATCCCGGCCGTTCGGGTACGATCCAGATCGGACCGCAGAACGTCCTCGGCCATTTCGGCGAGCTGCACCCGCGCACGCTTGAGGCACTCGGTGCCGACGGCCCGTTGATGGCTTTCGAAGTGATCCTCGATCGCATTCCCGACGCCAAGCAGAAGGCGACCCGCGCCAAACCGACTTTGGAGCTCTCGGCGTTCCAGCCTGTGTCACGCGACTTCGCTTTCATCGTCGATCGCAAGGTCAGGTCCGGTGACATCCTCCGCGCGGCAGCCGGCGTGGACAAGAAGCTGGTCACCGATGTGACGGTGTTCGACGTCTATGAAGGCAAGGGCATCGACGACGACAAGAAGTCCGTGGCCATCGCTGTCACGATCCAGCCGCGCGAGAAGACCCTGACCGATCAGGAAATCGATGCGGTGGCAGCGAAGATCGTGGCGGAAGTAACGAAGAAGACGGGCGGCACGTTACGCGCATGATGGAATCACTCGGCCTGGTCCAGTATTCGACCACGTCGCTCGTTTTTATCACCGTCACCGCCTTCATCGCCGGACTGGCCCGCGGGTTTTCAGGCTTCGGTTCGGCGCTGATCTTCATGCCGCTCGCCTCAAGCGTGGCGGGCGCGCAGGTCGCGTCGCCCTTGCTGCTGCTGATCGACTTCTCGACCACGTTGACGCTGATCCCGAACGCCGCAAGACGAGCCGACAGGCGCGACGTCAGCATCATTTCGCTGGGCGCACTTATTGGCGTGCCGCTTGGCACGATGGCCTTGGCCTGGGCCGATCCGCTGACTGTTCGCTGGGGCATCGTCGCACTGATCGTTACGATGCTGACGCTACTGATCTCCGGCTGGCGCTATCCTGGTAAGCCGACCGTACCGGTGACGGTCGGCGTCGGCGGCGTCGCCGGCTTTTTCGGTGGCTTGGCGCAACTCGGCGGCCCGCCCATAGTGATGTATTGGCTGCGAGACGCGGCAGTCGCTGCCGTCACCCGCGCAAATATCATCCTGTATTTCGCGGTCGCAGACGTCTTGATCATCATCAGCTATACGATTGGCGGATTGTGGAACACGGCCATCCTTGGGCTCGCGGTAGTCACCGGTCCCCTGTTCGGCCTCGGCTTGTGGATCGGCTCGAAACTGTTCGGCAAGGCCAGCGATGAGCTCTTCCGCAAAATCTGCTACGCGCTGATCGCCGTCTCGGCGCTGATCAGCCTGCCGCTGTTCGACGGGATATTTCACTGACGCTTGCGTGACTTGCGGCGCCAGCCGCCGCGGCGCTAGGGTCTCTCCAATTCAAGAACAACGGGAGAAGACCATGATCGATCGCCGCGACATGCTGAAGTTTGCCGCTGCCGGCGCCATGGTCCTCGCGGCGCGCCCCGCGCTGGCGCAGACGCCGGCAAAACTGCGCACTAGGATCATATTTCTCGGCACCAAGGGCGGCCCACGCGTCGGCGTCGGTGCATCCAATCCCGCCAACCTCGTTGTGGTCAACGAAACGCCATTCGTGATCGATTGCGGCATGGGCGTCAGCCGGCAACTGGTCAATGCCGGCGTGCCGCTTCCCTCGGTGAAGTATATCTTCATCAGCCACCACCATTCCGATCACAATCTGGAATACGGCAACTTGTTCTACAATGCTTGGGCCGCAGGCCTCTCGACGCCGATCCACTCGTTTGGTCCCAAGGGCATCGAGGCAATGACCCGGACTTACTGGGAGTTGAACAAATTCGACGTTGATACCCGCATCGAAGATGAAGGCCGCCCCGATCCGCGGCCGTTGCTCGTTGCCAAGGATATCACCGAGGATGGCGTGGTGCTGCAGACCGCCGACGTCAAGGTGACAGCGTTTCGCACTCCGCATCCGCCGATCGTCGACAGCTTCGCCTACAAATTCGAGACGCCCGACGGCGTCATCGTGTTCTCCAGCGACACCGCTTACAACCCGAGGCTAGCAGAGTTCGCCAAGGGAGCGGACGTGCTGGTGCATGAGGCACTTTACATGCCCGCTGTTGACCGGCTGGTGATCAAGACGAAGAACGGCGCAACGCTGAAAAAGCATTTGATGGAAAGCCACACCACCACCGAGGATGTCGGCCGCATCGCCGCCGCGGCTGGCGTGAAGGTGCTGGTGCTCAGCCACTTCGTGCCGGGCGACGATCCCGAAGTCACCGACGAGGACTGGATCTCGGGCGTGCGAAAGAATTTTTCCGGCAAGATCATCGTGGCCAAAGATCTGATGCAGCTGGCGCTACCGGTGTAGCGCCAATAGCAGCCTCACGTCGCGGCTACTCCAACCCCGCTCCGCTCGACCGCTGCCGCCGCTGCTTCGTCCGCACCGGCTTGTCTGGTCCCGGCTCTTTCATTGCGCCGATCTTCTTGAGCGCCGCCTCTGCTGCGCGCTCGCCGCTTTCCCATGCGCCATCGACCGTGCCCCACAATGTTTCGTGCGTGGCTTCGCCGGCAAGGAACAGATTGCCCATAGGCTCAGCCAACACGCGGCGCGAGGCCTGACCACCCGGTGCGGCCCCCGACATGGCTCCGAGCACGAATGGCATCGTATCCCAGCGCGTCGTTGCAGAACGCTTGATCGCCGGTTTGATATCGGAGCCGAACAGCTTCGTCAGCCATTCAACGGCGAAAGCCACCATCGCGGCCTCGCCCTGAGTTGCAAGGTCGCGGCCGAATGCGCCCGCGACATCGACGGTACACAGCGATGACCCGCCAATATTCGCAAACAGCGCACCCGTACGTGTGCTCGTGCTTTGCTCGACCATCAGCTCATCGCGACCAAGCCCGAGCGGATTGCCACTAAACTGTAACGCGATACGGTCATAGCTGCCGAGGCTGAGTTTTGCCGCCGCGTCGAGCTGCCGTTTTGGCAGTTCCGGCGTGAACTTGATCGCCCCCGACGACAACACATTGCTTGATGCGGTGATGATCACCGCCCGCGCCGCAATGCGCCCTGACGCCGTCTCAACGCCGATGTCGCGTCCGCTCCAGGTCACGCGCGTCGCAGGGGTCGACAGCGCCACCGGAACGGCCTCGCCGAGCTTGCCCATCAACGCCCCGAGCCCCTGGCGCGTGGCAACATCGATGGCGCGATCCTGCGCGCGCGAGAGATCCAGCGTCGAGAGATCCTTGAGGTCCTTGCCGGTCGCATAGGCCCCGAGCACGAAATCGATCGTGCCCGCCCAGTCCCCGAGGTCCTTCGGCAGCGCCGCGGCGCAGGAGATGTCGGCACGGCGCGCTGCTTCGTCGATGGCGCGATTGGCCCGCACGACCGCAGCGAGCAATTCCTCGGTCTCGCCGGCGCGGGCATTGCGACGGCCGATACGCAGCTTCTGGCTCGGCGGCGATGGCGCGACATCAATTCCCACCGGCCAGGCAAGCTTCACCACTGCGTTGGTTTCCGGCGTGTGCAGCCAGCGCGCGCCGCGATCGAACGGGGCGTCGAAACTTGTCGCGTCTGTCATGCACCGTCCGCCAATCCGGCTGGAGGCCTCGACCACGATCACCTTGCGATTGGCCGCCTGGATACGACGCGCCGCAGCGATGCCCGCAGCGCCCGCGCCAATCACGACAATGTCAGCATCCCGCGGCAGCGACGCGGCCAATGTCCTTGCGCCGAACAGCGGCACAAGTGTCAATGCTGCGGACGCCGACAGGAAATCTCGGCGTGAAATCGTCATGACATGGTTTCCGAAATTTTATGATGCATGAGAACGTCTCGCGAACCTTGCCGTATTCGAGGGTGTGCGGCAACCGTCGTGGTGAATGAATCGTCACCAGCGCCGCGCGGGCATGAACCAAATTGCAATGGCTCTCGACCATGATGGAGCCAGGGAAAGCGGTCGACATGAACCGCGCTGGGGGAGTCACGATCATGGGCCTCATGCTCGATACGGTCGGGAAACTGATCGCGAAATATCTGCAGAAGGAGCTGCCCGGCTACGAGCCATTCACGCCGAGCGACCCCGAACGCCTGCGCGGTATCATCGAGGAAGGTGACGTGCTGCTGGTCGAAGGCAACAACCGCGTCTCCGGCATCATCAAATATCTCACGCAATCGACCTGGTCGCATGCCGCGCTCTATGTCGGCCCAATCGATGGTGCTGCAGAGCCGAACGGCGAGCCGCATGTGCTGATCGAGGCCAATATCGGCGAAGGTGTCACCTCGGCACCGCTGTCGAAATATTATCCGTTCCACACCCGCCTGTGCCGCCCGGTCGGTCTGTCCTACGAGGACCGCACCACTGTGTGTCGCTACGCCATCAACCGGATTGGCTTTGGTTACGACACCAAGAACATTCTCGACCTGATGCGCTTCCTGATCCCGCTGCCAATACCCCAGCGCTGGCGGCGGCGCATGATCGCTTTCGGCTCCGGCGATCCCACCAAGATCATCTGCTCGGCATTGATCGCGCAGGCTTTCGATGCCGTGCGCTATCCGATTCTGCCGAAAATCACCCGCGCCGGTAGCCGCCAGGCCCGTCGCGAGATTCTGCACATCCGCGATTCATCGCTGTATATGCCCAGGGATTTCGATATCTCGCCCTATTTCGAAGTAGTGAAGCCGACCATTGAACTCGGATTCGACTACACGGCATTGCATTGGGCCGACAAACAAAAGCCGCTCCGGGAGGTGGCGGGCACTTTCGATCCATTTCCGGACGTCTTCGGCACGCCGACGCTCATTCCTGAGACGACTGACACGGAAGCGGAAGTGGCTGACGAAGACGTGAGCAGGCCTCGGATCAGGCTTATCGCCTGATCCGCCACTTCAAGACTTGACCGCGCCCGCTGTGAGTCCGCCGACCATGTAGCGCCGAAAGGCGTAATACACTGCGGCTGGTGGTAGCGCGTAAATAAAGCCCGTGGTCATCAGCAATTCCCAGGGCGAGTCATCAGCGGCCAGAAAGTTGCCGAGCGCGACGGGTAGCGTGATCTCGGTATCCTTGGACAGCAGGAGGAAGGCGTAGAGATATTCGTTCCAGGCGAGCAGCAGCGCATAGGTCCCGATCGCGACCAGCGATGGCAACATCAGCGGCACATAGACCATGCGAAACAGTTGCAGCGGCGTTGCGCCGTCCATGATGGCGGCTTCGTCGAGCTCGAGCGGCAGCTTGTCTGACGCCTGCTTGAGCACCCAGATCGCATAGGGCGAAGCAATGGTCACCATCGCCAGGATCAGCGACCAGTGATTGTTGAGCAGACCGTAATTGCCCATGGTGCGATACATCGGTACCGCGAGGAATGCCGCGGGAATGAAATAGGTGAACAGCGCCATGTTCATCACCGTTCGACCGCCGCGGACGCGCAGACGACTGATCGCAAAGGCCGCCGATGTCGCAATCACCAGCGTCAGCGCACCGACCGCCACCGCAATGACGACCGAGTTCAGGAACTGCGCCCAAAAATCGCGCAGGAAATAGTGCTGCTGATTGAACACGATTCTGAAATTGTTCAGCGTCGGATGATCGGGCCACAGCTTGCCCGCGAACGCATCCTGCTTCGGCGAGATCGCGAACAGGAACATGTGATAGATCGGAATCAGCGTCCAGATCAGCACGGGAATGCCAATCAACAACAGCCGCGCTTCGGTGCCGACCTCTCGTAGCGTTGGCACTCTCATCGGGTGAACCTCTTCATCGAGAGAGCCGTTTCATCATGAAATAGACCAGCGGCAGCACAAGCGGCATCGCGCAAACGATCGATGCCATCGACATGTCGAGCTGATCGAGGCGGAGATAGCGAATCCCCAATGTAGACAGAACATGAGTGAGATCGGCTGGCCCGCCTCCGGTCAACAGATAGACGCTGTTGAAGTCGCCGAGCGTCCAGATCATCGAAAGCAGCGTGCAGGTGAGATACAGCGTCTGCATCGATGGCCAAGTGATGAAGCGGAATTTCTGCCACCAGCTGGCGCCGTCGACATCGGCGGCCTCGAACATGTCCGTCGAGATCGCCAGACGCCCTGTCATCAGGATCAGCGTCCAGAACGGCAGCGACTTCCAGATGTGCACCAGAATCGCCAGCGTCAGGCCCATGGCAGGGTCATTCAGCCAGTTGGGCCCATCCTCGCCGGTGAACTTGAAGATCAGGTTATTGATCACGCCCCATTCGGGATTGAACATGAAGCGGACCGACAGGATGGTCGGGATCGACGGCACGGCCCAAGGCAGGATGAACAGCACCGACAGCCAACGTATCCAGGTGCGCGACTGCACGAAGAATCCGGACAGGAACAGCGCCACCAGCATTTTGAGATTGATGCCGATAATCAGGAAGATCAGCGTGTTGACGACGGCGCGCGCGAATACCGGATCGTTATAGAGCGCGACGTAACTCGCCGGGTGCCGCGCCAACCACAAGCCATAACCGATCGGATAGACCACGAAGGCGGCGAACACGAGCAGATAGGGCGCGATCATCACGACGCCCCAGACCTGCGGCGTCGTGAGGCGGGCCGACCATGGCCGGCGTGGCAGCGTATCGGCGGGAGCGGGATAGGTGATCGTGGCCATGCTGTACACCATTGCAAAAGCCGGCCGCGAGGGGCGGCCGGCTTTGTCTCGGACTAACCCGCGATTTCCTTGATGCGGGCGATCAACTCATCGACGGCCTTCTCGACCGGCACCTTCTCGCTGACCACGCGGTTCATCGCCTTGGCCCAGACGTTCTCGTTATTGAGGATCGTGAACTTGTAATTCTTCACGAAATCGAACGACGAGGTGCCACC
Source organism: Tardiphaga sp. 20_F10_N6_6 (assembly GCF_052076045.1). Classification (NCBI taxonomy): domain Bacteria; kingdom Pseudomonadati; phylum Pseudomonadota; class Alphaproteobacteria; order Hyphomicrobiales; family Nitrobacteraceae; genus Tardiphaga; species Tardiphaga sp. 20_F10_N6_6. Next base: position 4,229,451 of record NZ_CP197239.1, on the reverse strand, counting down.
CGTGAACTGGGTATAGACTGCCTTGCGATGCTTGTCGGCCTGCCAGAACGGGCTTGCCTGTCCGGCCTTGGTCACCGGGAACCAGCGACCCAGCGCACCTTCGACATAGGGGCCAAGGTTTTCTTCTTCCATCAGGAACTTGACGAATTCCTTGGCGCCCGCCTTGTTCTTCGACTGCGAGAAGATCATCCCCGTCTTCACATCGGAGCGATACTTGATCGGCGTGCCGTCCGGCTTCAGCGGGAACGATGCAGTGACTATGGTTTCCTCATAGGCCTTCTTGCCGGCCGCGCGCTGCTCCGGCGTCAGCGTCTGGTTCTGCGAATCCTCGAACCACTTCGCCGCGATCGAAATCGTGAAGTTGTGGGTCATGATGATGCTCTTGTTGTGGAAGGCGACATTGTTGTCGGGGTCCTTCCACGTCGTAGAGGATGGCGGCGTACAGCCCTTGATATAGGTGTCGGTATAGTCCCTGAGTGCGCCGATCAGGCCTTCCTTGACCTTGGCGTCGTCCACCAGAAGCTTGCCATCGTCGTCCACCAGCTTGACGTTATAGGCATCCATGAAGGTGTAGAATGACTGCAGCGAGTCCGTGGACTCCACGCCCATCGGCTGGCCGACACCATAGGCACGGCTGCCTGACGCCTTGCGATAGGCCGGCTGGACCTTGTCGCACCAGAACGACCAATAACCCTTCCAGTCCTTGGGAATATCGCTGACCTTGAAGCCGGCCTGCTCGAGCAGATCGCTCCAGATCTCCACATGCATCGACTGCTGCTTCAGCGGAAAGCCGTAATACGCCTTCTTCTTGGTCTGGCCGTTCATCAGATAGGCCGTCTCGACCGTGTTCGGCGCGAATTTATCCATCATCGGCTTTAGGATGTCGGTGATATCTTCCAGCTTGCCTTCGAAGGCCCATTTGCCGGATGCCTGCACATCGTAGGTGTCGGCATAGGCGACATCTGGCGGCGTGCCGGAATCCAGCGCGGCCACGGTCTTCGGGATCATGTCCTGAATGGCATATTGCGAGAGTTCGACTTTGATCTTGGTTTTATCTTCGAACTTCTTGATCGCCGCCAGCAGCGATTCATCTTCGGATTTATAAAACCCCTTGCTGAACCAGACGGTGATGCTTTGCTGCGCGAAGGCGGGCGCTGCGGTCAGAAATAAGCCGGAAGCGGCAGTGGCGAAAGCAAGCGCACGGGTACCCTTGGTGATCAAGACGTCGTCCTCCCTGATGATTGTTTTTCTTGAGACTACCTCTTTCTATTTATCCGTCCAGTGAAGAAGTCGATGCTGCGCTGCACTTGTCTGACAACTTCGCAAGGGTTACGTCTTCGTGATTGCAAGGAGAAAATCGGATGCTTGTCGCTGCCGCCAAGGCGCTATCGCAAATTCTTTCACCACCGATGCGCAGCATCCTGTGGAAGTCGATCGGACTTGCCCTGGTTTTAATCACCGTATTGGCGGTCGCCATGCAGCGGCTGTTGAACTGGGCTGCCACCTCGGGCGGCGTCTGGGCCGAAAGTACGATCGGGTCGGACTACCACATGATGATCAATGTGCTGTCCTGGATCTTGTCGATTGCCGCAGGTCTCGGCGTCGTCGCCGGCGCAATCTTTCTGATGCCGGCGATTACGTCACTGGTCGCCAGCGTGTTCGTCGATGATGTCGCCGATATTGTCGAGCGCGAGCACTATCCCGCCGAGCGGGTCGGCGTCGCATTGCCGTTCGGGCTCGCCATCACCGAGGGCGGCAAGACCGCGCTGCTGACCATCGCGGTCTATCTGGTCGCGCTGCCCTTCGTGTTCTTCGCCGGCATTGGTTTCGTTGTCTTCTTCATCGCCACAGCCTGGCTGCTCGGTCGCGAATATTTCGAACTGGCCGCCATGCGGTTCCGCTCGCCGGCGGACGCCAAGGCGATGCGCAAGCAGCATGCGGCGACGGTGTTCACCGCCGGGCTATTCATCGCAGCCTTCGTCTCGATCCCGATCGTCAACCTGGCCACACCGCTGTTCGGCATGACCTTTATGGTCCATATGCACAAGCGATTGAGCGGGCCGCGACCGGAGCTGATCGAGCCGGGTTGCGTAACGAAGATGCCGGTCGCCTAGACCACCGTCTTCTCCGGCCACTGGCACAGATCGTTGATCAGACACACCTCGCAGCGCGGCTTGCGCGCGAGACACGTATAGCGGCCGTGCAGGATCAGCCAATGATGGGCATGCAGCATGAACTCGTGCGGGATCACGCGCTCTAATTCGAGTTCGACGTCCAGTACGTTGTTGCCCGGCGCCATATTGGTGCGATTGCCGACGCGGAAGACATGGGTGTCCACAGCCATCGTGTGCTCGCCAAACGCCATGTTGAGCACAACATTGGCTGTCTTGCGCCCCGCCCCCGGTAACGACTCGATTTCGGTGCGGGTGCGCGGCACGACGCCGCCGAATTCGCGGATCAGTTTTTCCGACAGCGCGATAACATTCTTCGCCTTGGTGCGATAGAGGCCGATGGTCTTGATATACTCCCGCACCGCCTCTTCGCCGAGATCAATCATTTTCTGCGGCGTATCGGCGATGGGAAACAGCGCGCGCGTCGCCTTGTTGACGCCGGCGTCAGTCGCCTGCGCGGACAACACCACTGCGACCAGCAATGTGTAGGGATTGAGATGTTCGAGCTCTCCCTTGGGCTCGGGATTGGCCTTGCGGAAGCGCGAGAAGGCTTCATGGACCTGGGCTTTGGTCCAAGGTTTCAACTTGGGCTTCGGCTTGGCGATCTTCTTCGCAGGCGCCTTCACCGCTTTCGCTACAACCTTCTTTGCAGGACTGGATTTCGTGCTGGCGGGGAGCTTGCGGGTGATTTTCGGCATCAAAGGGATATACTGAGGGACCATGACATCAGGCAACGACTTTGACGTCCCGCCGGAACCGATGCTGTTCAGCGCGCTGCTGCGTCCGCATCACGCGCTGGGTCGCAAGGGCTTCCTCGTGCTCATGGGTTTCATCAGCATGGTCTCGTTCGGCGCGGGGATGGCCTTCCTGCTGATGGGCGCCTGGCCGGTGCTCGGCTTTTTCGGCCTCGACCTGCTGGCGATCTATATCGCCTTCAAGGTCTACGACAGACGCGCCAGGGCCACCGAAGAGATCACGGTCACGCCGTCGGAAATCCGTGTGCGCCGGGTCAGCCCATCAGGCGACGTCGTGGAATGGGCATTCAATCCACTCTGGGTGCAGATCGATCAGGTGTGCCACGCCGAATTCGGCATCGAGCAGCTTTTTCTGGTGTCGCGCGGCCGTCGGGTGTCGATCGCACGGTTCCTCGGCGCGGAGGAAAAGGCAAGCTTCATCAAAGCCTTGATGGAAGCGCTCCAGGCCGCCAAACGCGGCCAGACCTATAATCCGGTGAGCTGATGACCAATCGGGAATCGGGTGGTTTGCGCGCCGGGGCAGGCCTACATCGATATCATGATGAATCTTGCCAGAGACCTAGCGATGACTGAGCATCGCCCGATCAAGCCGGGCCAGCGCGACGCGGCCCTGCGCGATTACGATTCCGTACGCCGCGCCATCGGCTTCATGCACTCGCAGTGGCGGGACCAGCCGAACATCGAGGCCGTGGCGGATGCCGCGAGCGTGACGCCGGACGAGTTGCATCACCTGTTCCGCCGCTGGGCGGGACTGACACCGAAAGCGTTCATGCAGGCGCTGACGCTCGACCACGCCAAGCACCTGCTGCGCGATTCCGCCAGCGTCCTCGACGCCGCGCTCGACTCAGGCCTTTCCGGCCCGGGCCGGCTGCACGATCTCTTCGTAACCCATGAAGCGATGTCACCCGGAGAATGGAAAACCGGCGGCGCCGGCATGGAGTTGCGCTACGGCTTCCATCCCTCACCGTTCGGCACCGCGATCGTGATCGCCAGCGACCGCGGCCTTGCGGGTCTCGCTTTCTCCGATCCGGGCGACGAACAGCGCGCTTTCGCCGACATGAGCCGGCGCTGGCCGGCGGCCACATTGATTGAGGACACTCCCGGCACGGCCGGACTGGCGCAGCGCATCTTCGACAGCAAGCTGTGGCGCCCGGACCAGCCGCTGCGGGTGGTGTTGATCGGGACGGATTTCGAAGTCCGCGTCTGGGAAACGCTGCTGAAGATCCCGATGGGTCGTGCGGTCAGCTATTCGGATATCGCCTGCAAGATCGACAACCCGAAGGCCTCACGCGCCGTCGGCGCGGCCGTGGGCAAGAACCCGATTTCCTTCGTGGTGCCGTGCCATCGCGCGCTCGGTAAATCCGGCGCGCTGACGGGTTATCATTGGGGCATTACACGGAAGCAGGCCATGATCGGCTGGGAAGCCGGACAGGTGGGAGCGAATTAGCAGCAATGGGCCGCAGTTTCCTGCGGCCCATTGGACTGAACGACTAAGACGCTTCCTTCAGCACGGGCGCTGAGGATTCGTCGGTCTTCATTTCTTCAAGGCTGCGGTTCCGTGGCTCAATGCCGAACGCCCACACCGTGATGATCTGCAGCACCAGCAATCCGATCATCAGCGCCATTACGCCCGCAACGCCGCGCGCCTCGAACAGGGTCACCACCAAGAACGGCGTCACGATGGTTGCGCCGCGCCCCAGCGTGTTGACGATCCCCGACGCCCGCAAGCGCACTTCGGTGGGGAACAGTTCGGGGATATAGATGCCGAACAGCAACGCAACCAGCACATAGATCGGGATCGTGAGCGCGAAACCGACCGCTGGCAGCAGAAGCGGATCGGAAATCATCGGATAGATGATGCCCAACACCACCGCGATCAGCGACGAACCGATGATGGTCGGCTTGCGGCCCCAACGGTCGGCCGTCAGCGCGCCGATGGCCGAGCCGACCGGAGCACCCAGCGCCATCAGTAGCGAGTAACTGAACGACGTGGCGACACTCAATCCCTGTTTGATGAAGAACACCGGCAGCCAGGTCACGAAGCCATACAGCAATGTGTTGATGGTGATCAGGCAGATCGAACCGACGATCATACGCGACAGCAGTGGGGGCGCGAATAGCGACGACAGCTGGCCGGACGCCTGCACGGTCGGGACCGTGGTCACCGGCGGCAGCGGCTTGCCTTGGGCGGCCTCGCTCTCGATCTTCTGCATGAGCGCCTCTGCCTCCTCGCGGCGGCCGACGGCCTCGAGCCAGCGCGGCGACTCCGGCAGGTTCTTGCGCATGTACCAGACCACTAGCGCACCGATGCCGCCAAGCACGAACATGGCGCGCCATCCGAACATCGGCACCACGAACGAGGCCACCAGTAGCGCCACCGGCAGGCCACTGACGACGCAGACGGCCATCAGCCCCAGATACTTGCCGCGCGAACGCGCGGGAACGAACTCGGTCATCGTCGAGTAGCCGACCACGTTTTCGGCACCGAGTCCGAGGCCCATCACGAAGCGGCACAGGATCAGGATGGTCATGTTTGGTGCGAATGCCGCCGCAAGCGATGCCACGCCGAACAACAGCAGATTGAACTGGTAGGAGAACCGACGGCCGTAGCGATCGCCGAGAAAGCCGGTGCCGAACGAGCCGAGCATCATTCCGAAGAACGTCGCCGAAATGAACAGCGCATTCTCGGCGAGTGTTGAGAAGCCGCTCTTGAGCGTCACGCCGAGCACTGTTCCTGCGATATAGATGTCAAAGCCATCGAAGAACATTCCAATCCCGATCAACGTCATGATGCGGTAGTGGAACGGTCCGATCGGCAGCCGGTCCAACCGGCCGCCCGCATTTACTGATGTCGGCATCGTCGTCTCTCCCTGTTTGTTTCCATATCGATTAGCGCCGTCCCTCTGTGGGGGATCTGTTGGCGATCGCTTTGCTCTAGTTCAGTCGCTTCTGCCCCGCCGTGTCGCGATACCAGTCGAACGGGTCATCGCCCGTCGCCACCATCACGCTCTTGGTGTTGAAGTGATCATCGAAGCTTTCGGTGCCGCATTCACGGCCGATGCCACTGTCGTCCACGCCGCCCCAGGGCGATGCTGGATCGAGGCGATGATGATCATTGATCCAGACGATGCCCGCCTTGACGCGGCCGGCCACGCGATGCGCGCGAGCGACGTCACGGGTGCGGATCGCCGCGGCCAAGCCGAACGGAGAATCATTGGCCAGACGCAACGCATCGGCCTCGTCCTTGAACGGCGTGACAGATGTGAACGGACCGAACACCTCTTCCTGAAAGATGCGCATGTCCGACCGAACATCGGCGAATACCGTGGGCTCCACAAAGAACCCGTTTTCGTGACCGGCTATCTTTGCCGCAACGCCACCAGCAACCAGCCGGGCGCCATCCTCGTGGCCAAAACGCGCATAGGACAGCACGCGGTCACGCTGGCGCGCCGAGATGACCGGGCCGAGCTGCGTGTTGGGATCGAACGGATCGCCGATACGGATAGACTTCGTCTTGGCCTGTAGCTTCGCGACGAACTCGTCGTAGATCGAGGCCTGCACGATATGCCTGGAAGCGCAGACGCAAGTCTGGCCAGCACCGATGAAGGCACCGAAGGCAGCGTAGTTCACTGCCTGATCGACTTCGAAATCGTCGAACACCATGACAGGCGTCTTGCCGCCGAGCTCCATGGTCTGATGCGCGAACACTTTCGCCGCGGATGATCCGGCGATGCGCCCCGCTTCAGTGCCACCGGTCAGCACCAGCTTGTTGATGTCAGGGTGTTCGGACAGCATCTTGCCGGCGCTCGGGCCGTAGCCGAGCACGATATTAAATACGCCCGGCGGCAGGCCGGCTTCGGTGAAGATCTGCGCGAGCTTCAACGTGGTCAGGGGCGTATATTCCGACGGCTTGACGACGGTGACGCAACCGGTGGCCAGAACGGCAGCCAGCGACTTGCACAGGATCATCAGCGGATGATTGAACGGCGTACAGTTCGCCACGATCCCGATCGGCGTGCGCAGCGTATAGTTGAGATACGCGCCTTCAACCGGAATGACGGAATCGCGCCGCGCCAGGGCGACGCCCGCGAAGTAGCGGAAGAAGTCCGGGAGGCGCGCGAGCTGCGCACGTGTCTCGTTGACTGGACGGCCGTTGTTCAACGTTTCCAGCCGATACAGCGTGTCTAGGTTGGCCTCGAACGCATCGGCGAGCTTATTGATCAGGCGCGCACGGGCACGTGTATCCATGCCACCCCAGGCGCGTCCTTCGAACGCCGCACGCGCGCTCTTCATCGCATGATCGATATCGGCCGTGGTCGAATTGGGGATTCGCGCGATGACGTCGCCCGTAGCCGGGTTCCGCACATCGATCATCTCGCCGTTGCCGGCTTCGATTTCGCGGCCATCGACGAAATTGCCGTGGATCTCGACATCGATGGAGCCTGTTTTTGTTGGAATGTTCATAGATCTCTCCCTTCGACGATGATCGCGTTACGCGCCAAGGCAGGCAGCACGCGCTTTTCTGTTTTCTCGATGTGAGCCTTGATGATGCGCGCAGCGCCGCGCTGGTCGCGGCGCTGCATGGCGTCGATCAGGCTGACGTGCTCGCCCACGAGCTGCATGTGATCGCGGCCCTTGACGTTGGCGATGCTGACGCGCACTAGCCGGTCGGCCTGTTCGATCAGATCGCGCGCGGCCGACGCCATGCGCCGGTTGCCGGACGCCTGTGCCAGCGCGATGTGGAAGGCGCGGTTATAATCGATGAAATCTTCCGCCGAGCCGTCGAACGACCTGTACTGGTCCAATCCGCGCAGGATGTTGTCCGAGGCGTGCTCGATCGCTTCCGACACACAGGCCGGCTCGACCGCATAGCGAAACCGCAACAGGTCCCGGGCGTCCGAGATCGAGATCGGATTGACCCGATAACCCTGGCGCGGCTGCACCGTCACGAGATGCTCGCGCTCCAACCGCAGCAAAGCCTCACGTACGGGCTGGCGGCTGACCGCATAGCGCTCCGCAAGCTCCTGCTCCCGCATATCATCGCCTGGCAGAAAGCGACACATCAGGATATCAGACCTGAGGCTATTGTAGACATTATCTCGAAGAAGCACGGATATTTCCTCTGATTCTCCGACAAAGATGCATCTCGTGAAATATCACGTCAAGTCAGATTTGCGCGATCGAGGCCTTGCTTTTAGGGTCCGGTCCGGGACACAACAGGACAGGCGGATGCGACAGCCGATCAGGCTGCGGGCTGCAAGCTTTTGACGGGAGAGGCAAAAATGGCAGATCGGCGCTTGGCAAACGGCACCGTCAATGCAGCGCAATTCGGCGAAGGACCGGCCATCGTGCTGCTTCACTCGCTGCTGTCTGACCGGGCAAGCTTCGACAGCATCGTGCCGTCGCTGGCCAAGACCCACCGTGTCATCGTTCCCGAATTGCCGGGTTTTGGGGGATCAGACGCCGTAAGCGGCGGACTGGCGGCCGTAGCGGACCGCGTGGCGGAGGCCGTCAGGGACTGCGGCGACGGCGCGGACACGATCGTGCTCGGTAACGGCTATGGCGGTTTCGTTGCCTTGCAGATGGCGATCCGCCATCCCGGCATTGCAGGCCGTCTGGTTCTCGCCGATTGCGGCGCAGCGTTTTCCGAATCCGGCCGCGAGGCGTTCCGCAACATGGCGACGGCAGCATCGACCAAGGGATTGCCGGCGGTTACCGATGTCGCGATGCGACGCTTGTTCGCCGCTGAATTTCAGGAACAGAACCCGGAGCTGATGCGCGATCGCCGCGAGGCCTTTTTGCGCACGGATCCCGGCGTGTTTCAGAGTGCCTGCGAGTCCCTGGCGACGCTGGACCTCCGGCCTGAGATCGGGACCGTCAAAGTGCCGGTGCTGGTACTGGTCGGCGAGCACGATGAAGCGACGCCACCACCGATGTCCAGAGAGCTTGCTGCCGGACTACCTGATGCACGGCTGATCCTGCTTCCGGGCTGCGCGCATGTCCCGCAATTGCAGAAGCCGGACGTCTTTCTCGATGCGATCTCGGATTTCGTGTCGGCTGCGATGGCGCGCTAGCCGCGCCACGCAACCGAGCGCGTCGATCAACCCGCCAGATCGAGTTTCGACGCCACCGTCGCATCGGCATTGAGCCGATAGATCACCGGCACGCCGGTCGCGAGCTCCCGCGCCAGAATGCCTTCCGGCGTCAGCTTCTCCAGCACCATGATCAGGGCACGCAGCGAATTGCCGTGGGCCGCTACCAGCGTGCGTTCGCCGCGCAGCACGCAGGGCAGGATTTCCTGCACGAAATACGGCAGCGTGCGCGCCAGCGTATCCTTCAGGCTCTCGCCACCGGGCGGCGGCACGTCATAGGAACGACGCCAGACATGGACCTGCTCCTCGCCCCATTTGGCGCGGGCGTCGTCCTTATTGAGGCCGGAGAGATCACCGTAATCGCGCTCGTTCAGCGCCAGATGTTTCGTGATCGGCAGGCCGGTCTGGCCCATCTCTTCCAGTGCGAGATTGAGCGTGTGCTGCGCGCGGGTCAGCGCCGAGGTGAACGCGACATCGAAGGTCAGACCCTGCGCCTTCAGCTTGCGGCCGGCTTCCTTGGCCTCTGCGACGCCCTTCTCGGTGAGATCAGGATCTTTCCAGCCGGTGAAAAGGTTCTTCAGATTCCATTCGCTCTGTCCATGACGGACGAGGACGAGAAGACGTTCGTTCATCGAGAATTCCGTTTCGTTCTTCTTACATTTCACCAAGGCCGAGCACGTCAGCCATCGAGTACAAACCTGGCTTTTTTCCATGCGCCCACATCGCCGCCTTCAGCGCACCATGGGCGAAGATCATGCGATCCTCGGCCTTGTGCGACAGCTCGATGCGTTCATGGGGACCGGCGAAGATCACCGTATGATCGCCAGCGACAGTACCGCCGCGCAACGAGGCAAAGCCGATATCGCCGGTTTTGCGCGCGCCGGTGAGCCCGTCGCGGCCACGCGCCGAATGTTGCTCGAGCGGAATCTTGCGACCCTCGGCAGCAGCCTGACCCAGCATGAAAGCCGTGCCCGAGGGCGCGTCGATCTTGGCCTTGTGATGCATCTCCAGCACTTCGATGTCGAAGCCGTCATCGAGCGACTGCGCAACGCGCTTCACCAGCGCGGCGAGCAGATTGACGCCGAGGCTCATATTACCCGACTGCACGACGATGGCCTGACCGGTCACGCTCTTGATCACCGCGTTGTCCGACGACGACAGGCCGGTGGTGCCGATCACGTGAACGAGGCCGCGCTGGGCTGCGATCGCAACATTGGCGATGGTCGCCGCAGGCACCGTGAAATCAAGGATACCATCGGCATCCTTCGACAGCGTCCAGAGGTCGGCCGAGAGTTTGACGCCGTTCTCGGGCAGGCCGGCGAGCACGCCGGCATCCTGTCCGAGCAGCTCCGAGCCGGGCGCCTCGAGCGCACCGGAAACGACAGCGCCGGGGGTTTCGGAGATGGTGCGGATCAGCGCGCGGCCCATTCGGCCGCCGGCGCCAGCAACGATCAGTCTCATATCGGACATTGAACGATCCTCAGTATCTCAAGGCGGTATAGCGGCGCGTTGCCACGGCGGCAACACGCCCACGGTACCTAAAGTCCTTAGATACCAATCAGATCAAACACATGCTTAAGGCCCTGCCGCTCAAGGCTGCGGACCGTCATACCCCTCGATGATCACGAGATCGCTCTCGCCGTGCGGGCTGCGCATCGCGACCAACCGCTGGTATTCCGGCGAATTGTAACAGGCTAGCGCGGTCGCGTAGTCCTTGAATTCGAGCACAACATTGCGCGAGCGCGACGTGCCTTCCTTGGCCTCGAACTGACCACCGCGCACCAGGAATTTGGCCCCGAATTTATTGAAGACCGGGCCGTTCTCGGCCACGTATTGCTTGTAGCCGTCCATATTGTGCACGTCGACGCGTGCAATCCAGTAAGCCTTGGCCATCTGTCTCTCTCCCTGTCCCGTTCTTACTTGTTCGCCAGTGCCTGCGTAATTTCGGCGACGATCGCCTCGGCCGCAGCCTTCGGATCAGCAGCTTCCATTACCGGACGGCCGACCACCAGATAGTCCGAACCTTCGGCAATCGCGCGTGCCGGGGTCATGATCCGCTTCTGATCGCCCACGTCACTGCCCGCAGGGCGCACACCGGGCGTGACCAGACACATCTCAGGCTTGATATGCTTGCGCAGGTTCGCCGCCTCTTCCGGCGAGCAGACGAGGCCATCGATACCGAGCGCCTGCGCCTGCTGCGCGCGCGCGGCGACGAGATCGCTGACACCGAGTTGATAGCCCGCGGCCTTCAGATCCTCGTTGTCGTACGAGGTCAGTACTGTCACCGCGAGGATCTTCAGGCCGGAGCCCTTGCTGGCATTGGCCGCCGCCTGCATGGTCTGCGGATAGCCATGCACGGTGAGAAAGGTCGCGCCGAGCTTCGCCACGCTTTCCACGCCGCGCGCGACGGTGTTGCCGATGTCGTGCATCTTCAGATCGGCGAACACCTTCTTTCCGGTATCGGCGAGCTTGCGCACCAGCGGCAGACCACCAGCATAGCCGAGCTGATAGCCGATCTTGTAGAAAGTCACGCTGTCGCCGAGCCGCGCGATCATCGCTTCGGCAGCGTCAACATCCGGCAAATCGAGCGCGACGATCAGGCGGTCGCGGGGATCAATGGTCTGCAACGTCATCTCGTCTCACTTCATCTGCTGCGCGACATCGATAAGCTGGCGCACCATCGCCGTCATCGCATCCTTGTCGGCGGCGTGTTTCAGCCGGTCCATATCGTCATAGGCCTCACCGGCGAACGCCAGCGTGAGCTGGTTCGGGATCACCATCGCGCGACACGCCGACAGCACCAGCCGCAAGGCCTGCAAACAGCGCGCACCGCCAAGCCGCCCATTCGAAGCCGCCGCAATCGCAAACGGCCGCTCGCGAAACACCTGGCCCTTGCTCTCATGCGTATCTTCCACGCGCGAGATCCAGTCGATCGTATTCTTCACCAGCGGCGGCAGCGACGCGTTGTATTCAGGCGTCACGATCAGCACACCATGATGCGCCGATATCATACGCTTCAGATCGAGCGCATGTTTCGGTACGCCGGAATTGCTCTCGAGGTCGCCGTCATAGATCGGCAGCGGAAAGTCGCCGAGCGAAATCCTGGTGGCATCGACATCGGCGCGAACCAGCGCGTCAATGGCGACAGCCGCGAGTTTCGCATTCAGCGACCCTGTGCGCAGCGAGCCTGGAATAACGAGGATCTTGATCGCAGCCATGATTCCGATCGTCGGGGCGAAGCCACCGCGCGATCGCGGCCGGCACTAGCGTTTGCGATACACCCAGACGCGCGCCGGCGGAAGGTTCATCCAGATCCGCTCGGAGGCCTCTGTGGACACGCCGGGCAGCGATTTGGGGATCGGCGGCGCCACCGAATAGGTGAACTGCACGAAGGGCGCGTTCGGCGACATCGCCGCGAAGGCATCGCGGATCAGCTTGAGGCGCGTCAGCATCGGCTTGGTGACCAGCGGCAGGCCGGAGACGACGGCGGAGGCGGGCTCTTTCAGCACATCCCACAGGGTATCGCGCAATGTGTAGGCGTCGCCCTGAACGATCGTCGCCTGTGGGTAGCGCTCACGCAGCAGTGCGCAAAAGGTGGGATTGAATTCGACGAGCACCAGACGCTTCTGGTCCACCCCATGCGCGACGAGCGCAGAGGTGATCGCGCCGGTGCCGGGTCCAAGTTCGATGACCGGACCGGTCGCGTCATTATCGACATATTGCGCCATCGTGCGGGCAAGAGCTTTGCCCGACGGCATCACGGCACCCATATGCAGCGGCTTATCGATCCATGAACGGAGGAAGCGAACCTCGTCGTCGAGACGGAGCGGCTTCTTCAACGTACGCGCGGACGAGTGCAGAGGCATGTCGCTTCCAGGCAGACCGCGGAACGTGCGGAACGTCAGAATTTCGTCATAAAGAGGTATAGGCAACAATAGAAACGGTCAAGCTTCCAACGTCAGGAGCTTGTCCGCGTTCCGAAGAAGTCCTTGACCTTAGTGAAGAAACCCGCGGCTTCAGGTTGCGTTGCACCCGAAGATAGTTTCTCGAATTCGGCCAGCAGCTCCTGCTGCTTTTTCGTCAGGTTCTGCGGCGTTTCCACGACGACCTGGACATACATGTCGCCGGTCTGGCGCGAGCGCAGCACCGGCATGCCCTTCGACGAAACGCGAAAGCGGCGCCCGGACTGGGTGCCCGAGGGAACCTTGACCTTGTTGCGTCCGCCTTCGATGGTCGGCACTTCGAATTCACCGCCCAGCGCCGCGGTCACCATCGAGATCGGCACGCGGCAATGCAGGTCCGCGCCATCGCGCTGGAAGAAGTCGTGCGAGGCCAGCGACAGGAAAATATAGAGATCGCCCGACGGACCACCGCGCGCGCCGGCTTCGCCTTCATTGGCAAGACGAATGCGGGTGCCGTCCTCGACGCCCGCCGGAATGTTGACCGAGAGCGTGCGCTCGCGCTCGACGCGGCCGGCGCCGGAGCAGCTCGGGCACGGATCCTCGATCATCTGACCCCGGCCCTGACAGCTCGGGCAGGTCCTTTCCAGCGTGAAGAAGCCCTGGGCCTGACGGACGCGGCCGGCACCGCCGCAGGTCGAACAGGCCTTCGGCTTGGTTCCTGCCTTGGCGCCGGTGCCGGAGCAGGCTTCGCAGGTCACCGCGACCGGAATCTCGATCTGTGCGGTCTTGCCGGAGTAAGCCTCCTCCAGCGTGATTTCCATGTTGTAGCGAAGATCTGCCCCGCGCTCGCGGCCGCCGCTGCGGCCACCGCCGCGCTGTCCGGCCATGCCGAACAGGTCTTCGAAAATGTCGGAGAAGGAGGAGGCGAAGCCGGATCCAAAGCCCGGACCACCGCCGCCACCATTGCCCTGTTCGAAGGCCGCATGGCCATAACGGTCATAGGCCGCGCGCTTGTCGCCGTCCTTGAGAACGTCGTAGGCCTCGGCAATTTCTTTGAACTTCACTTCAGCGGCGGCATCGCCTGGATTCTTGTCCGGATGCCATTTCATCGCAAGCTTGCGAAACGACGTCTTCAGGGTCGCATCATTCGCGCCGCGCTCGACTTCCAACGTCTCGTAATAACATTGCTTGGTGGACATCAGTCAGATCCGCCCGAAATTGGTCCTCATCCCGAGGAGCATCCCAGAAGAACGCATCGATCAAGATGCTACTCCCGCACTAACAAAACTTGCCTAACAAGGCCGGCCTAACAAAAAAACAACCCTCATCCTTCGAGACGCGCACCGCGCTACTCAGGATGAGGGTCATCGTTCCGCTCGCCTATCAGGCCGACTTCTTCGGCTTGTCGTCGTCGACTTCCGTGAACTCGGCGTCGACCACGTCATCCTTCTCGGCGTCGCGCTTGGCGTCAGCCTCGGCCTGCTGGGTGTACATCGCTTCGCCGAGCTTCATCGAAGCTTGCGCCAGCGTGTTGGTCTTGGCCTTGATCGCCTCGGCATCATCACCCTTCAGAGCTTCCTTCAGGTCGCTCATGGCATCCTCGATGGCGCGGCGCTCGGTCTCACCGACCTTATCGCCATGCTCGCCGAGAGCCTTCTCGGTCGAATGCACGAGGGCATCGCCGTGGTTCTTGGCATCGACAGCCTCACGACGCTTCTTGTCCTCGGCAGCGTTGGCTTCGGCGTCCTTGACCATCTTCTGGATGTCGGACTCGGACAGACCGCCGGATGCCTGAATCCGGATCTGCTGTTCCTTGTTGGTCGCCTTGTCCTTCGCCGACACGTTGACGATGCCGTTGGCGTCGATGTCGAAGGTCACCTCGACCTGCGGCATGCCGCGCGGAGCGGGCGGAATGCCCATCAGGTCGAACTGGCCGAGCGGCTTGTTGTCGGCCGCCATTTCGCGCTCACCCTGGAAGACCCGGATGGTGACGGCGTTCTGGTTGTCCTCGGCCGTCGAGAATACCTGGCTCTTCTTGGTCGGGATCGTTGTGTTGCGCTCGATGATCCGGGTGAACACGCCACCCAGCGTCTCGATGCCCAGCGACAGCGGGGTCACGTCGAGCAGCAGCACGTCCTTCACGTCGCCCTGCAGCACGCCGGCCTGAATGGCGGCGCCGATGGCCACGACTTCGTCCGGGTTGACGCCCTTGTGGGGCTCCTTGCCGAAGAACTGCTTCACGACTTCCTGGATCTTCGGCATGCGGATCATGCCGCCGACCAGAACCACTTCGCCGATTTCACCGGCGGTGAGGCCGGCATCCTTGAGCGCCTTGCGGCAAGGCTCGATGGTCTTCTGCACGAGATCGTCGACCAGCGCTTCGAACTTGGCGCGGGTCAGCTTCAACGTCAGATGCTTCGGACCGGAGGCATCCGCCGTGATGAACGGCAGGTTGATTTCGGTCTGGGTCGTCGACGACAGCTCGATCTTCGCTTTTTCAGCAGCTTCCTTCAGGCGCTGCAGAGCCAGCTTGTCGTTGCGCAGGTCGATGCCCTGCTCTTTCTTGAACTCGTCGGCGAGGTAGCCGACCAGACGCATGTCGAAGTCTTCACCGCCGAGGAACGTGTCGCCGTTGGTGGACTTCACTTCGAACACGCCGTCGCCGATCTCAAGGATCGAGACGTCGAAGGTGCCGCCGCCGAGGTCATACACCGCGATGGTGCCGGACTTCGACTTGTCGAGGCCGTAAGCGAGCGCAGCCGCAGTCGGCTCGTTGATGATGCGCAGCACTTCGAGGCCAGCGATCTTGCCGGCATCCTTGGTGGCCTGACGCTGGGCGTCGTTGAAGTAAGCGGGCACGGTGATGACGGCCTGCTCGACCTTCTGGCCGAGATGAGCCTCCGCGGTCTCCTTCATCTTCTGCAGCGTGAAGGCGGAGATCTGCGAGGGCGAATAGGTTTTACCGTCGACTTCGACCCAGGCGTCGCCATTGCCACCTTTGGCAATCTTGTAGGGGACGAGCTTCTTGTCCTTCTCGACGGTCGGATCGTCATAGCGGCGGCCGATCAGGCGCTTCACCGCGAAAATGGTGCGCTCGGGATTGGTAACTGCCTGGCGCTTGGCCGGCTGGCCGACGAGGCGCTCGCCATCATCGGTAAAAGCCACGATGGACGGCGTGGTCCGCATGCCTTCCGCGTTCTCGATGACCTTCGGCGTTTTGCCATCCATGACGGCGACGCAGGAATTCGTCGTACCGAGGTCGATACCGATGACCTTTCCCATGCTCTCATATCCTTTTTCTGCGGCAGGTTGGCTGGGCCCTGACGGCACCCCGCTCCCAACCCCCAAACATCAACTATTCGCGATATTGCGACGGTAGGCCTCATATAGGAGGGGGGGTGGTGGCCGCAAGGCATCTGGCACACTCCAGACCCATGAAAACACGACCGATGCGCGAAATTAATATTTGGTGAAACAGACCCTTGGCGGTTGTTTCGCCAATACGCGACGGATGGGCGCGGACGGCGCCGGGAACGGATTTATGGCTTGATCTGTTGGCGGAACAGGGCAACCGTGAAAGCCCTTTCCGACCGGGCGCGCGGCGACCAAGGCCGGAGCCCCGCACCATCGAACAGCCTCAATGCAAACCCAGTAGATTTTTCATGAAACATGCTGCGCCCCTGTTCGCCTTGACCATGCTGACGGCCATTTCGGTCGCCCACCGTCCCGCTTTGGCGGCCGATCCGATTTTCCCGCCGGGGGTCCGCGTGGGTCTGGCCCCGCTGGTCGGCCTCGCCCCGGCAAAGACCTTTGTCGGCTTCGAGACCTCCGATCAGGGCGTTAAGGTGCTCATGACCGAGCTACCAGCCGCCGCCTTCAACGAGGTTGAGATCGCGTTCAAGGCCAATCCGGCTGGTATGGCCGCGAAGCCCGAGAGCATCGAGACCACGGCCGGAAAGGCCTTCTACACGATCGAGAACGCCAAGGACGCGACCGGCAATGTCAGGCGCTATTCGATGATCGTCGGCGGCGGGACCTTCTCCGGCTATGTCGCCGTGCAGGTCCCGGAAAACGCCCAGAAAATCTACACCGACGACGCGGTGCGCCAGATGCTCTCATCCGCCGTGGTCCGCAAGGAAGTCCCGCTGGCAGAGCAACTCGGTCTGATGCCGTTCAAGGTCTCGGAAATGAGCGACTTCAAGACCGTCCGCACGCTGGCGCCGGGTGCCGCGCTATTGCTGGCCGACTCGAGCGACGAGAACAGCATCGAAACGAGTCCTTTTGTGGTGATCGGCAGCCTGGCCTCCGCGCCGGAAAAGGCTGAAGATCGCGGCCGCTTTGCCCAGCAGGCCGCGGGCACGATTCCCGGCCTGCGCGAAGGCCGCATCACCATGTCGGAGCCGCAACGGATCGACGGCATGGCAGGCTGGGAGACCCGTATCGACGCCGTCAGCGGCAAGAACAACACGCCGGTCAGCGTTGTGCAGTGGCTGCGCTTCGGCGGCGGCAAGGTCACCATGCGCATTATCGCAAGCGCCCCACGTGACGATTGGGCCAAGGCGTTTCCGCGCTTCCGCGCCGTGCGCGACGGTATCGAGCCGCGCTAAAGAACGCACGGCCGTCCTCACGGCCCGCTTTACGATCTCCACGTGACCTGATTTGCTGGGCCAATTCGGTACGGGGAATTTCGCGATGCTCAACAGACGTCAAATTCTCGGAGGGCTTGGAACCATGGCCATGACCAGCCTAGCTCCCAAAACACTGTCCGCCGCCGGCAAGGTTAGCCTCGACCGCACATCCGTCCTGCTGGTGATTGACGTGCAGAACTGCTTCCTGCCCGGTGGCAGCCTTGCGGTGAAGGACGGCGATAAGGTCGTGCCGGTCATCAACGCCATCGCGAAGAAATTCGCCGACGTGGTGATGACGCAGGACTGGCACACGCCCGGCCATATCTCCTTCGCGTCCAGCCACAGCGGCAAGAAGCCGTTTGAGACCACCGATGTGAAATACGGCAAGCAGGTGCTGTGGCCGGATCACTGCGTGCAGGGCACTGAAGGGGCTGCGCTCTCGAAGGATCTCGCCATCCCGCATACCGAGCTGATCCTGCGCAAGGGCTTCAACAAGGACGTCGACAGCTATTCGGCCTTCACCGAGGCCGACGGGAAGACCACCACCGGTCTCGCCGCCTATCTGAAAGCCCGCAAATTGCAGCGCGTGTTCATCGCCGGTCTCGCCACAGATTTCTGTGTCGCGTGGTCCGCCCTTGATGCGCGAAAAGCAGGTTTCGATGTCTATGTGATCGAAGATGCCTGCCGCGGCATCGACACGCAGGGCTCGCTGGCCAAGGCTTGGGCCGACATGAACAAGGCCGGCGTGAAGCGGATCCAGTCGGGCGAGCTGGCGGCTTAACTCTCGCTGTCATCGCCCGGCTTGACCGGACGATCCAGCTCCTACTACACAGCTTTATTCCGACGCTACAGGTGCAGCCTTGGCGCCGCCCTTCGACACGCCGACCAGCGCCGGGCGCAGCACGCGCTCGCCGATGGTATAACCGGCCTGCACGACCTGAACGACGGTGCCCGCAGGCACGGAAGCATCGGGCACTTCGTACATCGCCTGCTGGAAATTCGGATCGAACTTCTCGCCCGACGGATCGAACTTCTTCACGCCGTTCTTTTCCAGCGTGTTGAGCAGCGAACGCTCGGTAAGCTCGACACCTTCGAGGAGCGCCTTCAGGCCCGGATCGGCCGCGGCCTTGGTGTCGGCAGGCACGGCGTCCAGCGCACGCTGCAGGCTGTCGGCGATATCGAGCACTTCGCGCGCGAAATTGGCGATCGCATAGGTGCGGCCGTCCGCGACTTCCTTCTGGGTCCGCTTCCGCAGGTTTTCCATCTCCGCCAGCGTGCGCAGCATCTTGTCGCGCGATTCCGCTGCTTCCTTGGTCAGGGCCTCGACCGAATTCGGTTCCGGATCGTCCGGCATGATGTAGGGCTTGGAGACCACCGGATCGGCGGCCGCTGCCGTCTTGTCCTGATTGTCGTTCTGCCCATTGGAATCAGTCATCACGCTGCCTTCTCAAAAACACGCCAAAATGGTGGGATTGCTGAGCGGGATATCGGGGTTTGAGCGCCGAAAATCAAGCACAACCGGCCGGATTCGGCCGATCTGTCAGCCCCCGAGCATGCGGCTGACGATGCGCGCCGCGTAATCTACCATCGGGATCACCCGCGCATAGTTCAGCCGGGTCGGCCCGATGACACCGAGAACGCCGACAATATGGCCGGCGCCATCGCTGTAGGGCGCAATGATCGTGGACGAGCCGGACAGCGAGAACAGCTTGTTTTCCGAGCCGATGAAGATGCGGACACCTTCGGCCGTCTCCGCCCTGCCGAGAAGGTCGATCACCTCGCGCTTGGCTTCGAGATCGTCGAACAGGAGGCGAACGCGTTCAAGATCCTCCAGCGCATGGAGATCCTCGAGCAGATTGGCCTGGCCACGCACGATCAGCTGCCGATCGTCCTTCTCGCCACCCGACCAGCTGGCAATGCCGGCGGCAATGACCTTCTGGGTCAACTGATCGAGCTCGATCTGGTTCTGGGTCAGCGCCGTCTCCAGCTCCAGCCGGGCCTCAGCCAGCGTGCGGCCGCGAATCCGGGCATTGAGGAAGTTCGACGCCTCGTTCAGCGCCGACGACGGCACGCCCGGCGGCAGGGTCAGCACGCGGTTTTCGACCTGGCCATCCTCGGCAACCAGCACGACCAGCGCCTTTTCGGGCTCTAAACGGACGAATTCGATGTGTTTCAGCCGCACATTGGACTTGGCGGTCAGAACCACCGCCGCCGCGCGGGTAAGTCCGGACAGCTGCGTCAGCGCCTCGCCGAGCGCCGCCTCCACCGTCTGCGAGCGCCCCACAGAAGACAGTTGCTGCTGGATCGATTGCCGCTCCGGCTCGGTGAGGTCACCGACCTGCATCAAGGCATCGACAAAAAACCGCAGTCCGAGTTCGGTCGGCAGCCGTCCTGCAGAGGTATGCGGCGCATAGATGAGGCCGAGCTGCTCTAGGTCCGACATGACGTTGCGGACCGAGGCCGGCGACAGCGGAACCGTGATCAGGCGCGAAATGTTGCGCGAACCGACAGGTTCGCCGGTGGCGAGATAGCTCTCGACGATCTGCCGGAAGATCTCACGCGATCGCTCATTGAGCTGGGCGAGCCCGGCATGCGGCGAAATCAGGCCGATCGGATCGTGGTGGGCCACAGGGTACTCCTTGAG
Source organism: Tardiphaga sp. 20_F10_N6_6 (assembly GCF_052076045.1). Taxonomy (NCBI): domain Bacteria; kingdom Pseudomonadati; phylum Pseudomonadota; class Alphaproteobacteria; order Hyphomicrobiales; family Nitrobacteraceae; genus Tardiphaga; species Tardiphaga sp. 20_F10_N6_6. The sequence goes on along the minus strand of NZ_CP197239.1, from coordinate 4,209,259 downwards.
AACCTAATCTGTCGCCCCGAGCCCCCGGATACAAGCACCATTGCGGTTGTGGAACCTGCCCTGCCCTTGCCGCTACGCTCCGTGCCCCCTAAAAGCACCGCGAACAGGCTTTCTCTGGACATTTGGAAGGATTTTCTCATGCGGCCAAGCCGTCGTGCGCCCGATGAACTGCGTGCCGTGTCGCTGGAACGCGGCGTGGTCAAATATGCCGAAGGTTCCTGCATGGTGAAATTCGGCGACACTCATGTGCTGGTGACCGCCACGCTGGAAGAGCGCCTGCCGCCATGGCTCAAGGGCCAGGGCCGCGGCTGGGTCACCGCCGAATACGGCATGCTGCCCCGCGCCACGCTGGAACGCACCCGCCGCGAAGCCGCATCCGGCAAGCAGGGCGGCCGCACCGTCGAGATCCAGCGCCTGATCGGCCGCTCGCTGCGCGCTGCCGTCGACCTCGAAGCGCTCGGCGAACGCCAGATCACCATCGACTGCGACGTGATCCAGGCCGATGGCGGCACCCGCACGGCGTCGATCACCGGCGCATGGGTTGCGCTGGCCGATTGCATCTCGTGGATGAAGAACCGCAACATGTTCAAGAACGGCGGCGGCAACGTGCTGCGCGACAATATCGCGGCGATTTCCTGCGGCATCTATCAGGGCACCCCGGTGCTCGATCTCGATTATGCCGAAGATTCCGAAGCCGACACCGACGCCAATTTCGTGATGACCGGCGACGGCCGCATCATCGAGGTGCAGGGCACCGCCGAAAAAACGCCGTTCACGCAGGACGAGTTCCTGAAGTTGATGGCACTGGCGCAAAAGGGCGTCGGACGTCTGGTTGAACTCCAGAAAATGGCCATCGCGTGATTCCGCAAGTCATCAAGCAGGCGTAGACTCGCATCATGCATCGTCGAATCACTGGGAAGCTCGTCATCGCCACCCACAATCCCGGCAAGCTTGCCGAGATGCGCGATCTCCTGGCGCCCTATGGCATCGAAGCAGTATCGGCCGGCGAACTCGACCTCGCCGAGCCCGACGAGACCGGCGACACCTTCAAGGCCAATGCCGCCATCAAGGCGATTGCCGCGGCCAATGTCGCGCAATTGCCGGCCTTCGCGGATGATTCAGGCCTCGTCGTCGATGCCCTCGACGGCGCACCCGGCATCTTCTCGGCGCGCTGGGCCGGCGAGTCCAAGGACTTCACCGGCGCGATGACGCGGATCGAACGCCTGTTGCAGGAGCGCGGCGCGACCTCGCCTGACAAGCGCACCGCGCATTTCGTCTCGGCACTCTGCGTGGCGTGGCCCGACGGTCATCTCGAGGAAGTCGAAGCGCACGCCCATGGCACGCTGGTCTGGCCACCACGCGGCACTGCCGGCTTCGGCTACGATCCGACATTCCTGCCCGATGGTCACACCCGCACCTATGGCGAAATGACCGCGGTCGAGAAGCACGGGTTGCCGCCACTCGGCGAAGGCCTGTCGCATCGCGCCAGGGCATTCGTGAAACTCGCGGAGATCTGCCTTGAATCCCGCTGACGCACAGCAGGACGCTTTCGGCGTCTATGTGCACTGGCCGTTCTGCCTGTCGAAGTGCCCGTATTGCGACTTCAACAGCCACGTCCGTCATCACGCCGTCGACGAAGTACGTTTCGCGCGGGCCTTCGCACGGGAGATCGAAACCACGGCTGCCCGCACGCCCGGCCGTACGGTGACGTCGATCTTTCTCGGCGGCGGTACGCCGTCGCTGATGCAGCCACAAACCGTCGGCGCTATTCTCGATTCGATCGGTAAATACTGGAACGTCGCCTCCGACGTCGAAGTATCACTCGAAGCCAACCCGACCTCCGTCGAAGCGACGCGCTTTCGCGGCTATCGCGAGGCCGGCGTCAACCGCGTGTCACTTGGCGTACAGGCACTCGACGATGCGTCGCTGAAGTCGCTCGGACGTTTGCATACGGCGCGCGAGGCACTCGATGCCGTGGCCATCGCGCGCAGCGCGTTCGATCGATATTCGTTCGATCTGATCTATGCGCGCCCCGACCAGACCCCGCAGATGTGGACCGACGAACTCAAGCTCGCGATCTCGGAAGCCGCCGAACATCTGTCACTGTATCAGCTGACCATCGAGGAAGGCACGCCGTTCTTCGGATTGCACGCCGCCGGCAAACTCAAGACACCCGACGAGGGCCTCGCGCGTACGCTTTATGACGTGACGCAGGAGGTCTGCGCGCAGCAGGGCCTGCCGTTCTACGAGATTTCAAATCATGCCCGCCCCGGCGCGGAGTGCAAACACAATCTCGTCTATTGGCGCGGCCAGGAATATGCCGGCATCGGGCCTGGCGCCCATGGCCGCCTTGACATCGACGGTGTCAGACATGCCATCGCCACCGAAAAGCGGCCGGAAGCCTGGGTAATGCGCGTGGAAGACAACGGCCACGGTGTCACATCGGATGAGTTGCTCAATAGCGAAGAACGCGCCGACGAATATCTGCTGATGGGCCTGCGCCTTGCCGAAGGCATCGATCCCGCACGCTATCAGATGCTATCCGGCCGCGCGCTGGACGAGAAACGTATCCAGATCCTGCGCGAGGAAGGCGCCATCGTCGTGGAACAGAACGGTCGCCTGCGCGTGACGCAGGAGGGCTTCCCTGTGCTCGATGCTGTTGTGGCAGATCTGGCGGCGTAGGCGCTAAGCCCCGAAGCTCTTTGGCGAGCCCGCCACGGCCTGACCACCACCCGACGCGACCTTCATCACGGCGAGGCCGCGATCGTTACCGCCATCGCTGCGGAACCGGAACAGGCCATCGATGCCGGCAAAGCCTGATGGATTGGTGAGCGTTTCAGGTGCGAAGCGCTGTCCGCCCTGGGTGCGCGCCAAAGCGGCGACCAGCGCCACCGCATCGTAAGCAAGCGTCGCTGTACGCACGGGATCGCCGCCATATTTCGCGCGATAACGGCCGGCAAATGCACGAAACCCTGCGGGATCCGGCGCGGCATAGAGCCCGCCCTGCAGCGCGGCGCTGTTGAAGACGCGCGGATTGTCCCACAGGCCCGTGCCGAGCAATTGCACATTGCGCAGATTGGCACCGGCCGCGGTCAATGCATCGGCCGTTGCCACAACCGCGTCGCCATCGTCAGCAATGAACAACGCGTCGGCGCCGGTGAGCGATGCGGCGATGTTGCGTGCTGCGCTGGAGCGGTCAGCACCATAGCGCTCAAAAGCGACGACGCGGCCACCCTTGCGCGCGACGGCCTGCTTGAACGCAACTTCGACCACATTGCCATAGGCGTTCTCGGGCAGCATCGCCGCAAAGGAGCGTTTGCCCGTGCCCGCGGCGTAATCGACGATGCGATTGACGTCGGACTCGGGCAGGAAGCTGAGCAAATAGACACCACGGCCGGCGACGCTGGAATCGGTCGAGAACGCGATCACCGGCACGTTGCGCGCGCGCGTGAGCTGCGCGGTGGCCGGCACTGACAGCGCAAACAACGGTCCGAGAATGATTTCGGATCCTTCGTCGAGCGCCTGCTGGGCGGCCTGCTGCGCGCCCTGCGCGCTGCCATTGTCGTCCTTGATCAGGAGTTGAATGCTGGGATTCTGGAATTCGGTGAGCGCCATTTCGGCGGCGTTCTTCATCGACTGCGCGGCGACGCCAGCATTGCCGGAAGCCGACAGCGGCAGGATCAGTCCGACTTTCGTGCCCCCGGTGCCGATGGCTTGCGACTGCTGCGCCGGTCCGGCAGGCGGTCCCGACGGCGCCGTCGGTCCGGTGCCAAACGCATTGGTCAGCGTCGATTGCACACCCGCGCAGGCCCCGAGCAGCGGCGCGCCCAGCAGCAGGCCGACAGCCGTCCGCCGTGTTGCGCCCGACGTCGCGCCCTTGGTCCCGGATTTGGGGTCGAACGGATCCGCCATCACTTCTCTTCTTTCGGCCGTATCAGATCGGCCCGCCTCGTCACCCACTATATAGTGTGAGGCGCGGATTCAGACATATTGTCGGCAATAAGTTAACCAAAACAAAAGCTTTATGTCTGGCATACCCCGTCACCGCGGCCGGATTAGCACGACGGGAATGAACCATGGCCAAACGCCGAAAAAACGGCTGTCCCCCTTTGGCGCAATTCGCTCTACATTGTCGCCATGCGCGCAACACCCCTCTCCTCATCGACTGCTGACGCCGCGGCACCATCGGCCCGGACCTTCACGGTCTCCGGCCATCTGCTCATGGCACCGAAAGCTGTTCCGGGGCTGCATCTCGTAGCCACGCCGATCGGCAATCTTGGCGACATCACACTGCGCGCGCTGGAGACCCTGGCGGGGGTCGACATCATCGCCTGCGAAGACACCCGCATCACCCGCCGCCTGACCGAGCGCTACGGGATCACCGGCACACTCAAGCAATATCATGAGCACAATGCCGAACAGGCACGGCCAAAAATTCTTGAAAAGCTGTCGCAGGGCGCGTCCATCGCGCTGGTGTCGGATGCCGGCACGCCACTGATTTCCGACCCCGGCTTCAAGCTGGTGCGGGAAGTGACCGCAGCAGGCTTCAATGTGATTTCACTGCCGGGGCCATCCTCGGTGCTGGCCGCGCTGGCCGTCTCTGCCCTGCCGACCGATCGCTTTTTCTTCGAGGGCTTTTTACCGTCGCGGCAGATGGCGCGGCGATCCCGCCTGACCGAGCTGGCTGCCATCGATGCCACGCTGGTGATGTTCGACTCCGGCAACCGCGTGCAGGATACGCTGGCCGATCTCGCGGACATCATGGGCAACCGCGATGCGGCGATCTGCCGCGAACTCACCAAGATGCATGAAGAGATCAATCGTGGACCCATTGTCGATCTGGCCAAGGGGGCCGATGGGCTGGAGACCCGCGGTGAATTCGTGCTCGTCATCGGGCCACCGGCTGCGGATGCGCAGGCCATGACCGAGGACGATCTCGATGCCCTGCTGCGCAGCTCGTTGCAGCGCGACAGCGTCAAGGATGCGGTGGCGCATGCGGTCGAACTGTCCGGCCGGCCGCGCCGCGCCGTCTATGCCCGCGCGCTGGAACTGGCCAAGGAGATTCACAGGGACTCAGGCGATGGCGAAGACTGACAAAGTCTCCGCCCCGAAGCCCGCAGCCAAGCCGGCTGCGCCGGAGCGCGTCGCCGCGTTCAATACCGGCCTCTCCGCCGAAAGCTGCGCTGCCGCTTTGCTGCTGGCCAAGGGCTACCGCATCCTCGCACGCCGCTTTCGCACGCCCCATGGCGAGATCGACATCGTTGCCAGGAAGCGCAGCCTGATCGCCTTTATCGAAGTGAAGGCCCGCGCCAGCCTGGACGAGGCCGCCTATGCGGTGACGCCCCGCCAGCAGGCCCGGATCATGGATGCCGCCCAAGGCTGGCTGATGACGCATCCCGAACATGCGGAATTCGACCTGCGTTTCGACGTCGTGCTGATTGCGCCAAGACATTTGCCACGCCATCTGTTAGCGGCATTCGACGCCAGTACCTGAGTTTTCGCTTTCCCGACCACAATTCCGGACCCCAGCATGACCTTGAACGTCGCCGTCCAGATGGACCCCATCGCGCGCATCAATCACAAGGGCGATTCGACCTTCGCGATGCTGCTGGAAGCCCAGAAGCGTGGCCACAGACTGTCCTATTATACGCCGGACAAGCTCTCGCTGCGCGGCAATGACGTGGTGGCGCCGGTGCAATCGCTGTCGGTGCGCGACGTCGAAGGCGATTACTTCACCCTCGGTGAGCCCACCCGCACCACCATGGAATCCTTCGACGTGGTGCTGCTGCGCCAGGACCCGCCATTTGATCTCGCTTACATCACCTCGACGCATCTTCTGGAGCGCATCCATCCGAAGACGCTGGTTGTCAATGATCCAGCCTCGGTGCGCAACGCGCCGGAGAAGATCTTTGTGATGGGCTTCTCGGATCTGATGCCGCCGACGCTGATCTCGCGCGACAAGGACGAGATCAATGCATTTCGTGCCGAGCATGGCGCCGTGGTGATGAAGCCGCTGCACGGCCATGGCGGCGCAGCGGTGTTTCGCGTGCTGCCGCAGGACATGAATTTCGGTTCGCTCTACGATCTGTTCTCCGTGACCTTCAAGGAGCAGTGGGTCATCCAGCGCTTCCTCCCCGAAGTGAAGCATGGTGACAAGCGCATCATCCTGATCGACGGCGAATTCGCGGGTGCCGTGAACCGCGTGCCGGCTGAAGACGATTTGCGCTCCAACATGGTGCGTGGCGGCGCCGCCAAGGCCACCGAACTCTCGCCGCGTGAGCGCGAAATCTGCGAACGTGTCGGACCGGCACTGCGTGATCTCGGTCTGCTGTTCGTCGGCATCGACGTGATCGATGGCAATCTCACCGAGATCAACGTGACGTCGCCCACGGGCATTCGCGCCATCGCCAAGCTTGGCGGACCGGATGTCGCGGCGCGGGTCTGGGACGTGATCGAAGCGAAGCGGAAGTAAACTCCGCTCGCGTCACTCGCTGCGCTGCGTCAATACTTGACGCAGCAGTTTGAATTCCATTTGTCGCAATTCTCCGCCTGCTGCTTTTGCTTGCCAGTCATGGACGGCAAGCGCAGCATGCCGATGCACGCTCGACCAATCGAGCGGCCCGCTACATGTGGCGGCAAGCAAAAGCATATCAGTGGAGAAACGCATGACTTCAGAAGTTTCGCGAAGGTCCCTGCTCTCGCTCGGCGCTGGTTTGGGCGCAAATCTTCTCGCTCCCGGCCTCATCGGCAGCGCATCGGCCAAGGCACCAAAGCTCGGCACACAGGCGCCCTACTTCCACCGTTTCATGTTAGGCAGCGCGGAAGTCACCGTTGTCTCCGACGGACCTTTGCCGCTCGGCGATCCCTCCGGCACATTCGTCGGCGTACCCAAGGAAGACGTGCAGAAGATGCTGACGGATAATTTCCTCAGCAGCAGCAATGTCGTGCTCGAACAGAACGCGCCGATCATCAACATGGGCGACAGACTGATCCTGTTCGACACCGGCATGGGCACGTCGCAACTGTTCGGCAACACCACGGGTCGCCTGCAGAAAAGTATGGCCGAAGCCGGTATCAAGCCCGGCGATATCGATGCCGTGGTGTGCTCGCACGCCCATATCGATCATATCGGCGGCATCGTCGATGCCAATGACAAGGCGCTATTTCCCAACGCGCAGATCTATCTCAGCGAGGAAGACTTCAAGTTCTGGACCGACGAAGGCAAGCTCGGTTCGCCGCTCAAGGACTTCATCGTCCATGCGCGCAAGAACCTGCTGCCGGTGAAGGATCGCCTGGTGTTCTTCAAGGACGGCCAGGAGTTCCTGCCCGGCGTTACCGCCATGCATGCGCCGGGCCATACGTTCGGCCACCACATGTTCATGATCCAATCGGACGGAAAGTCCTTCGCGTTCCTCGGCGACCTCACCCATCATCAGGTGCTGTTGCTGGAGAAGCCGCGCATGGAGTTCGCCTATGACTCCGATCCGAAGATGGCGGCAGCGACGCGGGTGAAGATGCTCGACATGCTCGCAGCCAACAAGACCGCCGTGATGTCCTATCACTTTGCCTGGCCGGGTTATGGCCATGTGGTCAAATCGGGCGACGGCTTCCGCTATATCGCCGAGCCGATGGTGATGAATCTCTAGCGGAAATCCTGCGACTTTCCTGCGGCGATCTTGAGACAGTGACCGCCGCAGGAATTCCGCATCAATTTATCCTCACGCCGCGGATGAGGCGTCCCTCGGACGTCTCTCCGCGCCGCGTTTGTAGATCCGGAACGTGCCACGTCCGGCATCCTTCGCCGCATAGAGCGCCGAATCGGCCATGGCTGCCAATTGCGATGACGTGCAGTTATCGGCCAGCGCGATGCCGACCGATGCGCCAACCCGTAACTGTTGTCCGCGATGATCAATCGGCAGTCCCAACTGCGTGACGATCGCACGCGCCGTCTCCGAGGCTTCCTCGAATTCCGCGTGAGGCCCCAGCAGAACCGCGAATTCGTCACCGCCGAGTCGTGCGACCAGTTCCGCACCGGCACAGATGTTGCGAATTCGATTTGCAACGACGGTCAGGCAGGCATCGCCCGCTGCGTGGCCGAAACAGTCATTGACCGGCTTGAATTCATCGAGATCGATCAACAGCAGCGCGCCGAACGGCTTCACCTTGATGGCCGACGCCGCATCGAACAGCGACAGCTTGGTTTGAAACTGGCTGCGATTGGCGAGGCCGGTCAGCGTATCGAATTCGGCAAGATAGCGATTGCGATCCGCCAGAATTTTCTCTTCGGTGATGTCTTGCTTCATGCCGAAGATGCGGACGGCAACGCCGTCGACCGACTCGACAGTGGCCGTGATCCTGATCCAGCGCCGGTTGCCCTTGAAGGTGATGATCTCCGCATCGAGACTGAAGCCCGTGCGATCCTCGATGGCCTTGCTGCGCCGCTTCGTCAGTTCCCTGACGGATTCTTCGGGATAACAGGCGAGCGCCTCCTCGCGAATCGGCGTCGAGCCACGCGGTAGATCGAAGATGTCATAGACAACATCGGTCCAGACCAGCGATTCATCGGAGAGGTCGCATTCCCAGACGCCGATTCGCGCTGCCGCCGAGGAGCGATCGAATATCTTCCGGCTATGCGCCAGCGAAGCAGCCTGTTGATCGATGATGGCCTGCTGGACTTCGATCTGCGCCTTCAGCGCAGCGATCAGGTCGGCGTCATCCGGAGCGTCTGGCGGCATCGACAAGCGATCTGACATCTGCGGGCACCCAGTCTTCGTCTCGAAGCTCATAGGATGCTTTGCATGACGTGTTTAAGATTTTCTACGCCAATGGCCTACTTCAGCCAAAACCGGCATACTTTACCGCTACATTTCGTTCACTGATTGTTCTTGAAGTAGAAGCAACCTTAGGTTACGCTCTCATCTCGAATGAGGGCGGCATGGTTCAACGGGTTTCCACCGTAGCCTTTGAGGGGATCGAGGCCCGCGCGGTCGACGTGCAGGTTCAGGTCGTGCCCGGCCTGCCGAATTTCCTGATCGTCGGCCTGCCCGACAAGGCGGTGTCCGAAGCGCGCGAACGGGTCCGTGCCGCGCTGGTCGCCTCGGGTCTGGCGCTGCCGGCACGGCGGATCATCGTCAATCTCGCGCCCGCTGACTTACCCAAGGAAGGCAGCCATTACGATCTGCCGATCGCGCTGGGATTGATGGCCGCGATCGGCGCGATTCCGCCGGATGCATTGACGGGCTTCACCGTGCTCGGCGAACTCGGTCTCGATGGCTCGCTCGCTCCGGTCGCCGGCGTGCTGCCGGCTGCCATCGGCGCCAATGCGCGCGACGAGGGATTGATCTGTCCGGCGGCTTGCGGGGCAGAGGCGGCCTGGGCCAGTCCCGATATTCAGATCATTGCCGCGACGTCGCTGATCCAGATCGCCAATCACTTCAAGGGCACGCAGGTTCTGTCGCGGCCGCAGCCGAAGATACATGCGCGTGAGGAAACACTGGTGGATCTGCGCGACATCAAGGGACAGGAAAGCGCCAAACGCGCGCTGGAGATCGCTGCCGCCGGCGGCCACCATCTATTGATGGCGGGATCGCCAGGTTCCGGCAAATCCATGCTGGCGGCACGGCTGCCATCGATCCTGCCGCCGCTATCGCCGGCGGAACTCCTCGAAGTCTCAATGATCGCGTCGGTGGCCGGCGAGATCAAGGACGGTGCGCTCACCTCACGCCGGCCGTTCCGCGCACCGCATCATTCCGCCAGCATGGCCGCACTCACCGGCGGCGGGTTGCGCGCGCGGCCGGGCGAGATTTCGCTGGCGCATCAAGGCGTGCTGTTTCTCGACGAACTGCCGGAGTTCGATCCGCGCGTGCTGGATTCGCTGCGCGCGCCGCTTGAGAATGGCGAGGTGGCGGTCTCGCGCGCCAATCACCGCGTCACCTATCCCGCGCGATTCATGCTTGTTGCTGCGATGAATCCATGCCGCTGCGGTCACGCTTTCGAGCCGGGCTTCTCCTGCAAGCGTGGCCGCATCGATCGCTGCACCTCGGATTATCAGGCGCGCATCTCGGGCCCCTTGATGGATCGCATCGATCTGCGCATCGAAGTCCCGGCGGTGACCGCGGCGGATCTCATTCTGCCGCCACCGTCGGAAGGTTCCGCCGAAGTCGCGGCGCGTGTCGCCGCCGCGCGCGATCTGCAGACCATGCGCTATGCGGCGGCGGGATTGCCGGGCACACATACCAATGCCTCCGCGCCCGCCTCTGTGTTGGAAACGGTTGCGCAGCCGGATGCGCAGGGGCTGATATTGTTGCGCGATGCCGCCGAAACGATGCGACTGACCGCGCGCGGTTATCACCGCGTACTGCGCGTGGCGCGGACGCTGGCGGATCTCGACGGCGCCGAGAAAATCGGGCGGCTGCATCTGGCCGAGGCGTTGTCTTATCGCGCGCTGGCGGAGGACGTTCGCCGCGCGGCGTGAATTTCCGGCAACGCCCCTGATGTGGACGTCAACGCGATAGTAACGAGTTTTGTTTACGCTCTGCTCACCATAACCCCGCGTTACGGGGCCAGGGCGAGTACCGTGTCATGCTGCGTTTCAAGATTTTAGCCTCGACGATTCCCCTGGCGCTGGCAGCCTTTCTCGCCCGCGGCGATCTCGTAGCCGGCACGCATCCCTGCATCTCCACCGGTGAGACCAGCGTCCAGATCGCCACCATGCCCTGGCAGGCGCAATCGCATGTCAGCTTCACCAGCGATCCCTTTCAGGCGACCGTCCGTGTGCAAATCGTCGATAGTGCTGACACCGCCGACTTCGTCGTACTTGATGATGTCGATGCCGCGGAACCGGATGCTTGTCCCGTCACTGCTGCGACGCGCTTCATCCGCATTGCCGACACATCCGCGAGTTCGGAACCCGTCATCTATCTGTCGGAGGAAGGTGACGCCGACCACCGGATCTTCGTGAAGTCTCGCAGCTTCACGGCGCGTGATGCCGCTGCGCTGATCGTCAGTGCCCACAGCCGCAGCCCGGCGCGGATGGCAGCGGCCAGCCTCTAGGCCGCGCATTAACGCTTCATCAACCATGTCTGCGCGGGCAAATTCAAAACTGCCACCGCGCAAGCACTTGGCAACAACATACCCGCATTGTTTCTGATATCTGCGATCGCCTGATCGCGGCCTGTATTCGCGTGCAATCGCGAGCCATGATGTGACAAGCCGGAGTGCTGATCTGTGGCGAAAGGTGTCTTCCGGATCAAGGTCTACTTCCGCCGCTTCGCGCGCCGTTTTCCGTGGCTTGCTTTTGTCATCCGCTCCTTCGTGATGTTCTCGGCTGCCTTCGGTGGCGCCTATGGTTTCATCTCAGGTTCGACCTCGAAAGACTCAGGTTACGACCCGCACGCTTTTGCGATCGGCGCCAGCTTCCTGTTCGCGCTGGCCTGCGTCGCCCTGGCCACCATGAGCATCCGCATGCGCTTCATGGGCAAACGGATGCGCAAACTGGCTGCGCATAATGAAGCCTTGGTCGACCGGAACTGGGAATTGAAGGAAGCCGAAGAGCGCGCGCGCAGCCTGTTCGAAGCGCAAGGCGACCTGATCGTAATCCGCAACAGCGAAGGCTGCATCACCTTCGTCAACGATGCCTATTGTGCGCTGGCGGAACAATCACGCGAAGCATTGATCGGCAGCCGTTTCGAACTCACGCTGCTGGAGCAGGGCGATATCGCCAACGAGCCCAACGGCACCAGCATGCACGATCAGAAGATCGCCACGGCGACCGGTCCGCGCTGGATCGCCTGGCGCGAAGGTCTGGTGCGGATCGATGCGGGCCAGCCCGCCGAGTTGCAATGCGTCGGCCGCGATGTCACCGACCGCACCCAGACCGAGCGCGCCCTCGGTGAAGCGCGCGACCATGCCAATGCCGCCAACCGCGCCAAATCGCGGTTCCTCGCGATGGCGTCGCATGAAATCCGCACGCCGCTGAACGGCATTCTCGGCATGAGCGGCTTGCTGCTCGATACGCCGCTGACACCCGAACAGACCACTTACGCCAAGGCCGTGAAGACCTCCGGCGAGGCGCTCCTGTCGCTGATCGAGGAGCTGCTGGATTACTCCAAGATTGAGGCCGGCAAGATCGATCTGGAACATCGCCCCTTTGCACTAGCCGGATTGATCGAGGACATCACCGAATTGCTGGCGCCGCGTGCGCAGGCCCGCAATCTCGAAATCGCGGCCTATGTCGACGAGCGACTGCCGCTAACAGTGATGGGCGATGCGGCGCGCCTGCGCCAGGTGCTGCTCAATCTCGCCGGCAATGCCATCAAGTTCACGGCGACCGGCGGCGTGGCGCTGATCGTTGAGCCCGGCATCTGGCCGAACGAAATCTCTTTCCTGGTGCGCGACACCGGCATCGGCATCGCGCCGGATGCGCAGCAGCGCATCTTCCGCGAATTCGAACAGGCAGACGAGGGTACCGCGCGCCACTATGGCGGAACGGGTCTTGGCCTCAGCATCAGCGAGCGTATCGTCAAGCGCATGAACGGCCGCATCACGCTACAGAGCACGCTCGGTGCCGGCTCGACATTCGAAGTATCGATCCCGCTCGCCGTATCTGACAGCGGCACCGCGACTTTCATGGCACCCGATCTTACCGGCCTTTCGGTGATGCTGGTGGCGCCGCAGACCATCGAAGCCTCACTGACGGCCCTGCGGCTCGGGCGCTGGGGGGCACAGACTTGCACCGTGTCCGATATTGCCGTCGCGCAAGCCCTGCTACCCGAACGGTCGTGGCATGCCGTCATGATCGATCGCGCTCTTGGTGCTGACGCTGCCGAGCAGCTTGCGAACGCTGCAATTCCGCACGCGCTGCGACGGATCGTACTGTTCACGCCGGCGATGCGTCATGAGCTGCAGCCTACAACACCGAGTGCGTTCACCGGCTATCTGGTGAAGCCACTGCGTGCGACCTCGCTCGCCGCGCGTCTGACATTGCAGACGGACTCACCGACAATCGCCGCCGATGATCCGTTGGATCGTGATCCGGCCACATCGGAACCGACGGCGGCGATGGCACCCAGCCTCTCGATCCTAGTCGCCGAAGACAACGAGATCAACGCGCTACTGATGCGCTCGTTGCTGACGCGGCTGGGCCACAAGCCCGTCGTGACCACCAATGGCGAAGAGGCACTGGAATCCTGGCTCGCCTCCGACTCCGCAGGCACGCCCTATGATCTCGTCCTGATGGATATCCAGATGCCGAAGCTCGACGGCATCGAGACCACCAAACGCATTCGCGCGCGCGAGGCCGGTCAACGCGTCAGGCGGACGCCGATCCTGGCCCTCACAGCGAACGCACTGGTCGAAGATCGCTATGCCTGTTTCGAGGCCGGCATGGACGGCTTCCTAATGAAGCCGCTGGACCGCGACAAGCTCGCCGAAGCCCTCAAGGGACTCGCCAAGACTCGGCACGTCGCCGCCTAGCAGCTCCACCTTCGCTGTCACACCCCCGCAACACGCCCGTCACACGGCTGTTGAGCGCCCGTGATGTCTGGTGCGGATAAGCCGCATCGATGATTCGCGTGATGCCTGCGGCACAAGGCGATTGAGTTGGGGATGGCCATGCACGGCAACGAACTGGTGCGACCGAAGCAGGGTTTCATGCAGATGTTGCGGCCCCAGAACATGAGCGCCGCCGCGCAGACGGCGATCACCTGGTTCAAGCCGCCGCTGCATCTCGATCCGGCCAACGGTATTCCCGTCGCCACGAGTTCGCTGGGCCGGATGGGTCCGCTCGAAGTTCGCCTCGCGCAGGACAAGCGCGACGTGAAGCGCGCGCAGCGTCTGCGCTACAAGGTATTCTACAAGAACGGCACCGCGATCGCCGACGCCGCCACTATGCTGGCACGCCGCGACAAGGATGCATTCGACAAGATCTGCGATCACCTTCTCGTCGTCGATCACGATGCCAAGCCCACACTGTCCGGCAAGCAGCCGGTGGTCGGCACCTATCGCCTGCTACGCCATGAGGCTGCCATGCAGAATGGCGGCTTCTATACCGATAGCGAATTCGATCTGTCGGGGATGATCGAGCGCCATGCCGGTCTGCGGTTTCTCGAACTCGGTCGCTCCTGCGTGCTGCCGCGCTACCGCAACAAGCGCACCGTCGAATTGCTGTGGCAGGGCATCTGGAGCTACGTGCGGCAGAACAAGTTCGACGTCATGATCGGCTGCGCCAGCTTTGAAGGCACCGATCCGGATCGCCTCGCGCTGCCGCTGTCGTTCCTGCACCACAATGCGCGTGCCCCCGAGGCCTGGCGCGCCCGCGCGCATCCGTCGCGCTATGTCGAGATGAACCGGATGGCCGCGGATGCCATCGACACCAAGGCGGCGCTTCGTGCGCTACCGCCACTGATCAAAGGCTATCTACGGATCGGCGCCATGATCGGCGACGGCGCCGTGATCGATCATCAGTTCGGCACCACCGACGTCCTGATCGTGATGCCGGTGACGTCGATCGGCGCACGCTATATCGAGCATTTCAGCACGGACGCCTCACGCCACGCGGCGTAATCGCTTAGAGGCGGCGCAGCGCGACGTTTTCCACCACGTGATCCGCGCCCTTTTTGAGGATAAGCGTCGCACGCGGTCGCGTTGGCAGGATGTTGTCTTCGAGATTGGCGAGGTTGGTGCGCTCCCAGATCGCCAGCGCCGTCGCCGTCGCTTCTTCATCCGACAGCAATGCGTAGCGATTGAAGTAGGATCGCGGATCGTGGAATGCGGTGTCGCGCAGCGCCAGGAAGCGGCGCACGTACCAGTCGCGCAGCACCGGTTCGTCGGCATCGATATAGACGGAGAAGTCGAAGAAGTCGGAGACTACAGGCACGGCCTTGCCGTCGCGCGGCAGACGCCCGGTCTGTAGCACGTTGACGCCTTCGACGATCAGGATGTCGGGCTGATCGACCTCGACCCACTTGTTTGGGACCACGTCGTAAGTGAGATGCGAATACACAGGCGCGCGGACGGCATTGCGGCCGGCTTTGATGTCACTGAGAAACTGTAGCAGCGTCGGCAGATCGTAGCTTTCGGGGAAGCCCTTCTTCTGCATGATGCCTTCGCGCTCGAGCACCGCGTTCGGATAGAGAAAGCCGTCGGTGGTGACGAGATCGACCTTGGGCCGCGGCGACCATCTTGCGAGCAGTGCCTGCAGCACGCGGGCGGTAGTCGACTTGCCGACCGCCACCGACCCGGCGACGCCGATGATATAGGGCATCTTGCGATCCTCGATGCCGAGGAACCTGCGCTGCGCGTAATACAGACGTTGCGTCGCCGTGACATAGATCGAGAGCAGGCGGGACAGCGGCAGGTAAATCTCTTCGACCTCGCGCAGGTCGAGGCGATCATACATCGAACGCAGGGCGGCGATCTCGCCGGCCTCCAGCGTCATCGGCGTATCGTCGCGCAGCTTGGCCCACTGCTCGCGCGAGAAATTCCGATAGGGATTGTATTGTTGGTCTGCCCGCATATCCATGAAGCGGTCCCCGTTGTGATCGACGCTGTTACTCGCTCTTGCGCGACGCTTTCTCTTGCAGTCCGGATTGGGACGTGCGCTGACCGAGCGCCGCCTCGACCTCCTGAATCGTTACGCCGCGCGCTTTCAGCAGCACCAGCAGATGAAACAGCAGGTCGGCACTTTCATTGATCAGATTGGTGCGATCGTTCTCGACCGCCGCGATCACGGTTTCGACCGCTTCCTCGCCGAATTTCTTGGCGCAATGCTCCGCGCCCTTGTCGAGCAGCTTGCGGGTATAAGACGCGTCGCCACCCGCCGCCGCGCGGGCGTCGATGGTGTCGGCGAGATCGTGAAGCGTAAAAGCCATTTCGGCGCCTTGTTGGCTGGGCAGCGCAGACTCCTGCCAGAGATTGACCTAGGGGTCGAGCCGCATCGGCAGTCCGGCCCGGACCATATGCTCCTTGGCCTCGCGAATGGTAAATTCCCCGAAGTGAAAAATCGAGGCCGCCAGCACCGCGGTGGCGTGGCCGCTCCTGATACCTTCGACCAGATGATCGAGATTGCCGACGCCGCCCGAAGCGATCACCGGTACGCCGACGCTGTCGGCGATGGCCCGGGTCAGTTCGATATCGAAGCCGGAGCGGGTGCCGTCGCGATCCATCGAGGTGAGCAGGATTTCACCCGCGCCCAATGACACGACTTCCTGGGCAAACTCGATCGCATCGATGCCAGTCGACTTGCGGCCGCCATGGGTAAAGATCTCCCAGCGCGAGCCGGACCGTTTGGCGTCGATCGCCACCACGATGCACTGATCGCCGAACTTCTCGGCGGCTTCCTTGACGAACTGGCGATTGGCCACCGCGGCCGAATTGATCGAGACCTTGTCGGCACCGGCGCGCAGCAGCGTCTTGATATCGTCCACCGTACGCACCCCACCGCCGACCGTGAGCGGCATGAAGCAGGCTTCAGCGGTGCGACGCACCACATCCATCATGGTACCGCGGTTTTCGTGGGTGGCGTTAATGTCGAGGAAAGTGAGTTCATCGGCGCCAGCCGCATCATAAGCGATCGCAGCCTCGACGGGATCGCCGGCATCGCGCAGGTCGACGAAGTTGATGCCCTTCACCACGCGTCCATCCTTGACGTCGAGGCAGGGGATGACGCGGACTTTGAACATGGCTCGGTCCTTATGCCGCCTGCTTGATGAGTTTCAGCGCCTCGGCCGGATCAATCCGCCCGTCATACAGCGCACGGCCGGAGATCGCGCCTTCGAGCTTCGCAGCACGTGGCTCAAGCATGGCCTTGATATCATCGATGGAGGCGAGACCGCCCGAGGCGATCACCGGAATTGAAATCGAATCTGCCAGCGCAATCGTCGCATCCCAATTGATACCCTTGAGCAGACCGTCGCGCGCGATATCGGTGAAGATGATGGCGGCGACGCCAGCATCTTCAAAACGCAGCGCGATTTCCAGCGCAGTGACGGTCGAGGTCTCAGCCCAGCCTTCGACGGCAACCTTGCCGTCGCGGGCATCGAGGCCGACGGCCACCTTGCCAGGGAATTTCTTCGCGGCTTCCTTCACGAGCGCGGGATCGCGCACCGCAGCCGTGCCGATGATGACGCGGGTGATACCTTTGGAAAGCCAGGCTTCCACCGTCTTGAGATCGCGAATGCCGCCGCCGAGCTGCACCGGCATCTTGATGACCTTCAGCATCGACTCCACAGCCTGCGCATTCACCGGCTTGCCGGCAAAGGCGCCATCGAGATCGACGACATGAAGATATTCGAAGCCTTGGGTCTCGAAGTCGCGCGCCTGTGCTGCGGGATCGAGGTTGAACACAGTGGCGCGCGCCATGTCGCCCTGCTCAAGGCGAACGCACTGGCCGTTTTTCAGATCGATGGCGGGAAAGAGAATCACGGCTTCCACTTCAGAAAGTTCGAAATCAGAGCCAGCCCGAAACGCTGGCTCTTTTCGGGATGAAATTGCGTACCGATCGCGGTGTCCTTGCCGACGATGGCAGTGATAGGACCGCCGTAGTCGGCGCGTGCCAGCACATCGGCCTCGTTGACCGCGTTCAGGTGATAGGAGTGCACGAAATAGGCGTGTCGACCCTTCGGGCCGAGCGGCAGGCGCTCCAGCACGGCGTGCTCACGCACCATATCGAGCGTATTCCAGCCCATATGCGGGATCTTCAGATTCTCTTCGCGCGGCTGGATCTTCTCGACATCGCCGGCGATCCAACCCAGCCCGTCGGTCGTGACGTGCTCCTTGCCCTTGGTCGCCATCAGCTGCATGCCGACGCAGATGCCGAAAAAAGGTCGAGCCTTGTCGCGCACCGCTTCGGTCATCGCCTCGACCATGCCGTCCAGCGAATCCAGTCCCTTGCGGCAATCCGCAAAGGCGCCGACGCCGGGCAGCACGATGCGATCGGCGCGGAACACCGCTTCGGGATCGCGCGTGACGATGATTTTCTCCGGCACATCCATGCTGCGCGCGGCGCGCTCGAACGCTTTCGCTGCGGAGTGCAGGTTGCCGGAGCCGTAATCGATAATGGCAACGCTCACCGTGTCACTCCCGGTTGCGGGAATAACCCGATGATGTCGTTTTGCGCCGGAGACGGCGGACGTGAGAAAGACTGGCTGGGAACGTGACGGGTCGGCGGCGGACCGCCGCGATCGCTCGCCCACTGATCGTTGACTGCGTTGTGCTGCGCGGTCCAGCGATCGAAGAAGCGACGCTCGGCGGCATCCTTGTTATCGGCGACGACCACATCAAGCTGACGCCACTTGCCGCGCGACAGCGTCCAGCGGCGCAGGCTGGCGGCCTCGAAGCCCATCAGCAGCGCGAACAGCAGCATCACGACGAAACGGGCGCCGAGATCGACCTTCAACATCGACAGCGCGACTTCGCCGGCGATCGACAGCACGACATAGCCGAGCAGTGCCCACCACAGCCGATGATAGATCAGCCAGATGAGGCCGGCGACGAACGCCCAGAAATGGAATCCATCGCGCACGAACTCGAACTTGTCCGTTGCCGCAAACGGCTCAGGGCCGGCACCGCGAGGCGCATGAACTGTGTAGACCGGCATGGCAAACTCCGCCCGAAACCATAGAGGCCGATCAGCCGCCGAGCTGACCCTTGGTGGATGGCACTTCGCCGGCATTGCGCGGATCGATCGCAACACCCGTCCGCAGTGCCCGCGCCAGACCCTTGAAGCAGGATTCGGCAATGTGATGGCTGTTCTCGCCATATAGGGTTTCGACGTGCAAAGTCACGCCCGCATTGCCGGCAAAGGCGTTGAACCACTCGCGCACCAGTTCGGTGTCGAATTCGCCGATCTTGTGGGTCGGGAAAGTCGATTTGAACACCAGCACCGGCCGGCCGGAAATATCCAGCGCCACCCGGGTCAGGGTCTCGTCCATCGGCATATAGACCGAGGCATAGCGCGTGATCCCGGCCATGTCGCCAAGTGCCTGCTTGACCGCCTGGCCAAGCGCGATGCCGACATCCTCCACCGTATGATGGAAATCGACATGGAGGTCGCCGACCGCCTTCACAGTGACGTCGATGCGGGAATGGCGGGCGAGCAGATCGAGCATATGGTCGAAGAAGCCGATTCCGGTGGTCGATTTGGATACGCCGGTACCGTCGAGGTTCACGGAGACCTCGATATCGGTTTCCTTGGTCTTGCGCCTGATCGTCGCCGTGCGCATGAAAACGCCTCTCCGCCTGCTGAAAACGCGCCCTTTTAACAGGGAGATGACACCTTCGCTACCGCGGGAGAGCCGATTCCGGACCGATCTTTGCCCCTATGGTGACCGGAATCCGCGCGCATCGGCCGCTGGCCTATGCTTCGTCGCCGGATTTGCAACGGCCGGTATCCGTGCCTAGATCAGGCGCTCAAGAGGGTTTCCATGAACGCATCCTATTCGGCCTCCCATGACGGATCGTCTCCGGTCTGGCACGGCACCACCATCCTGACCGTCCGCAAGGGCGGTAAAGTCGTGATCGGCGGCGACGGCCAGGTCTCGATCGGCCAGACGGTCATCAAATCCAACGCCAAAAAGGTCCGTAAACTGGGCAAGGGCGACGTGATCGGCGGCTTTGCCGGCGCCACGGCGGACGCCTTCACGCTGTTCGAGCGTCTCGAAGCCAAACTGGAGCAGTATCCCGGCCAATTGACCCGGGCGGCCGTCGAACTCGCCAAGGACTGGCGCACCGACCGGTATCTGCGCCGGCTGGAAGCCATGATGATCGTCGCGGACAAGGACGTCTCGCTGGTGCTGACCGGCACCGGCGACGTGCTGGAGCCGGAAGCCGGCGTGATGGCCATCGGCTCTGGCGGCAATTACGCGCTGGCGGCAGCGCGGGCGCTGGTCGACACCGACCAGGATGCCGAGACCATCGTGCGCAAATCACTGGATATCGCCGCCGATATCTGCGTCTACACCAACCGGAACGTGACGCTGGAAATGCTGGAGGCATGACCGTCGCGGGTCACAATACCCGCGCGTCGTCCGGCAGCGACCTCTCGGTCAAGCAGGGCGTCGTCATCGCACTCGGCCTGCTCGCCCTGCAGGCGACACTTCTCTATGCGATGGGCCGGTTGCCGATCTGCGCGTGCGGCTATGTGAAGCTCTGGCATGGCGTGGTGCTGAGTTCGGAGAATTCACAGCACCTCACCGACTGGTACACCTTCTCCCACATCATCCATGGCTTCCTGTTTTACGCCGCCACCTGGCTGCTGTTTCCACGACTGTCCTGGATCGCGCGGCTGATCGTCGCCATGCTCATTGAAGGCGGCTGGGAGCTGCTGGAAAATTCGAGCTGGATCATCGAGCGCTATCGCGCCGGAACGATGTCGCTGGATTATTTCGGCGACAGCATCGTCAATTCGCTGGCTGACACACTGTCGATGATCACGGGCTTCATCTTGGCGCGGAAGCTGCCGGTCGCCGCGACCGTCGCGATCGCGCTTCTGTTCGAGATTCTGGTCGGCCTGCACATTCGCGACAATCTCACTTTGAACGTGATCATGCTGATTCATCCATTCGAAGCGATCCGAACCTGGCAGGCCGGGCCACCCATTATCTGATCCGCTTGTCCCCACGCCCTTCTCAACTTACGTAGAGTGACATGACCGACTTTTCTCCCCGCGAAATCGTAAGCGAACTCGACCGGTTCATCGTCGGCCAGCACGACGCCAAGCGCGCGGTATCGATCGCGCTACGCAATCGTTGGCGGCGCCTGCAACTGACCGGATCGCTCCGCGAGGAAGTGCTGCCAAAGAACATCCTGATGATCGGCCCCACCGGCGTCGGCAAGACCGAGATCGCACGGCGGCTGGCGAAGCTCGCCGGCGCGCCTTTCATCAAGGTCGAAGCCACCAAGTTCACCGAGGTCGGCTATGTCGGCCGTGATGTCGAGCAGATCATCAGGGACCTCGTCGAGGTCGCGATCTCGCTAACCCGCGAGCGCAAGCGCAAGGACGTCCAGGCGCGAGCTCAGCTCGCCGCCGAGGATCGCGTGGTCGATGCGCTGGTCGGCGCCACCGCAAGCGCAGCAACGAAAGAGTCGTTCCGCAAGAAGCTCCGCACCGGCGAGCTCAACGATAAGGAGATCGAGATCGAGGTTCAGTCCTCCGGCGGCCCCTCGATGTTCGAAATCCCGGGCATGCCCGGCGCGCAGATGGGCGCGATCTCGATTGGCGATATCTTCGGCAAGATGGGCAAGGGCACCAAGACACGCCGCCTTCGCGTGGAAGACGCACATGAGCCGCTGGTGAATGAGGAAGCCGATAAGCTGCTCGACAGCGACGCACTCGTGCAGGAAGCGATTTCAGTGGTCGAGAACAACGGCATCGTGTTTCTCGACGAGATCGACAAG
This sequence comes from Tardiphaga sp. 20_F10_N6_6, assembly GCF_052076045.1. NCBI lineage: Bacteria > Pseudomonadati > Pseudomonadota > Alphaproteobacteria > Hyphomicrobiales > Nitrobacteraceae > Tardiphaga > Tardiphaga sp. 20_F10_N6_6. The sequence continues at coordinate 4,187,866 of NZ_CP197239.1, read as the reverse complement.
ATCTGCGTGCGCGACGGCCGCAGCGGCGGCGAAGTCTCCCGCGAAGGCGTTCAGCGCGACCTGCTGCCGCTGATCGAAGGCACCACCGTCTCCACCAAGCATGGCGCGGTGAAGACCGACCACATCCTGTTCATCGCATCCGGTGCATTCCATATCGCCAAGCCGAGCGATCTCTTGCCGGAATTGCAGGGCCGCCTGCCGATCCGCGTCGAGCTCAATGCGCTGACCCGTGATGACATGCGCCGTATCCTCACCGAGCCGGAAGCGTCACTGATCAAGCAGTATGTGGCACTATTGCAGACCGAAGGCGTGACGCTCGAATTCGCCGACGATGCCATCGATGCACTGGCCGATGTCGCCGTTGCCGTGAATTCAACCGTCGAGAATATCGGCGCACGACGTTTGCAGACGGTGATGGAGAGGGTGCTCGACGAGATTTCCTTCGCTGCGCCCGATCGCAACGGCGAGACCATCAGAATAGATGCCGCCTATGTGCAGAAGCATGTGGGGGATCTGGCGAAGAATTCGGATCTGAGCCGGTTTATTTTGTGAGACGAAGCACCGACCTCTCGCTCCCTCGCCCCGCTCTTGCGGGGAGAGGTTAAGAACGCGCCCGCCTGATCCGCACATACAGCGCACCGGCGCCGCCGTGCCCGATATGCGCTTCCTCGAATCCCACCACCAGCGACCGAAACTCCGGCAGTCCCAGCCAGAGCGGCACTTGGCGGCGCAGGACGCCGCGCTCGGATTCCGGGCCGGTCGTGCGGCCCTTGCCGGTGATAACCAGCACGAAAGTCATGCCGTCATGGCTGGCGCGATGCAGGAATGCCGACAGCGCGTGATGCGCGCGCGTCTGTGTCATTCCGTGCAGATCGATCCGCGCGTCGATGTCCTTGCGACCGCGCGAGAGCTGCGAACGCTCGCGACGGCCGAGCGGCGCCAGAGGCGGCACCGGCGGCGGCGCAGGCTTTGCGGTTTTGAGGACTGCCGGCGGTGCCGAGGTCATCGTCCTGGGCGCCGCGACTTTCACAAGCGTTGGCCCGTCTTCCTCAGGCTTCGGCTTCACCACACGCTTTTTGCGCAGCGGCTTGACCTGTTTGGCGACCAGTTCCCACAGCGCGCGCTCCTCTTCGCTCAGCACGCGGCGACGGCGCGGCGCCACGGGATCGATGAGTTGCGGTGGACGTGAACGCTTCATTGCCAGGGGAAACGGAAGAGGGACTGCGGCTGCTTCGCTACGCGACGATACACGCGGTGCCTGGCTTTGGCACGTTTCGGTTTAACTTCCCGCTTCACTTCAGGTTTTACTTCGGGTTTTTTCTGCGACTTCGCCTCGGCTGCGACTTGAGGCGCGACCGCAGGCCGTGCCTCCGGCAATGGCACTGTCGTAGCCGCGGCTGGCGGGGATGCCGGAGCGGGTGCGACTGCAGCCGCAGCTGGTTTTGCAACTGGCAATGGCGTCGTCATTGTCACGGCTGGCGCCGCGGGCTTCGACGCGACCGATGTATCAGATCTGGACGTATCGGGCCTTGCTGCAGCCTTGTTATCGATCGCGAAATTTTCGACCTTCGATGCTTCGACCGGCTTCGGCTCGGTCTGCGGGAACATCTTTGCGATTGTCTCAGACGGCCGCGCATCGGGCAGCGGCATGTGATGGCCGCGCACAGAGGGATCGAGACTCTTCGGCACCAGCATAACAAAGCGCGCAGGATGGCGCATCCGGCCGGCGACTCGGCCAGCTTCTGCGCCGGCCCCAAAATACAGATCGGCACGGGCCGGGCCGACAATGGCCGAGCCGGTGTCCTGCGCTACCATCAGGCGACGGAACGGCGTCTTTGCCGTATCCGAGTCGACCGGCAGATCGCCTTCGATGAAGAACGGTGTGCCATAGACATGCAGCGACTTGTCGACGGCGATGGATCGGCCCGGCGTCAGCGGCACGCCTTGCGCACCGACGGCTTCGTCCTTGTCGGAGAGCTGCACTTCGCGAAAGAAGACATAAGAGCGATTCTGCCGACGCAGTTCGCTCGCGGCATCCGGGTTCTCTTCCATATATTGCCGGATACGCTGCATCGACATCTGCTCGCGCGGAATGATGCCACGATCAATCAGCACGCGACCGACCGGCGTATAGCGATAGCCATTATGCGCATCGTAATTGATCCGCACCGTGCCGCCGTCTTCGAGGCGGACGCGCGCCGAGCCCTGGATCTGCGTGAACAGCAAATCGGTCTGGCTCTTCAGCCAGACGATTTCAAGCCCGCGCCCGGCGATGGCGCCGTCTTCGATCTCACCACGATCATAATAAGGCACGAGTTTGCGACGGCCAATCTTGCGGAACACATCGCCGCCATTTGGCATGCTTGCGGATGACTGGCGATAGCCGCGCACAAACAGATTCGACGGGCGGCGATAGACCGGCACGGTGTAAACGTCAGTCTTCGTGCGCGAACCGTCGATCACCGGCTCATAGTAGCCGGTGACGAAACCTTCAGGCTCGCCGAGCCGTGAGATACGCAGCGGCAGAAAATGGTCTTCGAAGAAGGCGCGCGCCTTGGCACCATCGGAAATCTCGGCAGTTCTCGCAGCCCGGCAGGGATCGCGGAGCGTGGTGCCAAGCGCCTTCGAATCAGTTGGTGGGTTGCGTTGAGCAACAATCGGCTTGCAGCTGGTGCGAAACGCCTGGAAGGCGAGGAGGTGATCGTCCTCGCTCCAGCCGCCAATATCGGTCCAATTCACCGGCGCATATTGGCTGCCTGTGAATTCGAACGGCCATTCCCGCGGCGGATTGTGCCGCGGCACATACACAAATTGTGCAGGATCATTCTTGACGTGCTTGGCGTGACGCCGGACCCGTGCGTCTGCAGAGACAGGGACCAACGCAGCAGCAATCACGCACAGCGCGGCAAGCCGGCCGAGCCTGGCAGCGTTATTGCACGCTGCCGGTGCCAACCAGCTTCCAATTCGGATCGCGCGAAGTGATGTCGCGGGCAAAGGTCCAGACGTCGGTGATGTCGCTGACCTTGTCGGCATTGCCGTCGACCACAGCGCCGGTCTTGTCGCGCGTCACCGAAATCATCTGCGACACGAAACGTACGGTGAGCTGTGCCGCGCGATCGCGCACTTCGGCGCCGACGAGTTCGGCCTTGTCGATGGAGACGAAACGGGTCTCGGTCTTCTGCTCGTTCTTCTCGCGGTCCTTGATGACGGCGTCGAACGAGTCGAACACTTCCGATGACAGCAGATCCTTCAGCGACCGACGATCGCCATTGGCAAAGGCCAACACGATCATCTCATAGGCGCCCTTGGCGCCGGTGATGAAATGGCGCGGATCGAACGACGAATCCTGGTCGACGATGGCATCGAGACCGGCGGCGAGCGGCGTGCCCGGTTCGGTGATGCCCTTCCAGCGCTCGGCGGGAGAGACGTCGGCGGCCGGTGCCGGCGCAGCCTGATCGATCGGACCGCCGGGCATCGGCACGACATTGCCTTCGGGCGGCAGAGCATCACGCGCGGCGCGGTCGAAGGGCGGACGCTCCTCGCCGGTGCGCTGTCCGAGCACGTTGCGCAGGCGGATGAAAATGAAGACCGCCAGTGCCAGGAAGATGATGGTGTAAATGTCCACGTCTTATTGCTTTCTGATCGGTGCCGGGCATGCCCGGCGGAAGACTATGCCGCCCATCGCGGTGCTGAAATCGGCTCCCGCAGGTCGGGAGATCGCGTCATGGGCGAACCTGCTCCATGTAGACATGAAACTAAGCCCAGCCAATGGCGCGCCATCGTGTCCGGCTGCGGCAAAGCGGCCTTCGCACCGGCAGCTTCGACCGCAACCGTTTCGATAAATTCTAGCGCGTTTGTCTGTCAGAGGAAATCGGATCGAACGAGGAAAACCCGCACTTTCAGTCATTTAACGTGAATTCGGGGCGAATATGACCGGTTTTGCACCTGGATGCCCAAGCGGTGGGTCAAACCGGCGATTTTCTAGCGTCCAGGTTGCGGCGGGGCATCCTTGTCGAGTGCCTTAGGCCTATGATAGCCACTCGCCGCGATCACCTCATTCGACCGTTCGTGCGGACGCCCGCGACGAACCGGTTCCACCCGCCCGGCAGCGCTTCAGGAGAATTTTCGATGGCAAACGGCAACGGCACCCCTCCGGAGCAGTCCCCCCCTCAGCTTAATGTACTGGCGCAGTACACCAAGGACCTGTCGTTCGAAAACCCGAACGCCCCAGCCTCGCTGGCACCGCAGGCCCAGCAGCCGAACATCAATATCCAGATCAATGTCGGCGCCAACAATCTCTCCGAGAGCGAATATGAAGTGACGCTGTCGGTCGAGGGCAAGGCCGAGAACGCCGGCTCGGTGCTGTTCTCGTTCGAACTGGCCTATGCCGGCGTATTCCGCATCGTCAACGTGCCGCAGGAAAACCTGCACCCGCTGGTTATGATCGAATGCCCGCGCCTGCTGTTCCCGTTCGCGCGCGAAATCATCGCCACCGCTGTGCGCGATGGCGGCTTCCCGCCGCTGATGCTCGATCCCGTGGATTTCGTCGGTCTGTACCGGCAGAACCTGGAACGTCAGGCTCAAGCCGACGCTGGTCCAGCAAACTAAGTTCGGGTGCTCCAAACAATAAGCTTACCTCATGGCCGGGCTTGTCCCGGCCATTGTCGTTTTACGACGGCGTTCCCAGAAATTCGTTCCAGATTGCCTTCTCGCCCATCGTTGCGACAAAGGCGCGGTGCTCGGCGCGATCGGCTTCGGTCACGCGCGGCGCAAGTGCGATCTCGCGCTGGCGGCGCGGTGCGTCATTGATGCTGCCGGTGCGCTGCGCGGGCGCTTCGTCCGCCAGGATAAGTTGCGACTGCCGGGCGCCAATGAGGTCGATATAGACTTCCGCCAGCAATTCGGAGTCGAGCAGCGCGCCGTGCTTGGTGCGGCGGGAATTGTCGATCGCATAGCGGGCGCAGAGATCGTCGAGCTTGTTCGACACACCGGGATGCTTGCGACGCGCCAGCAGCAGCGTGTCAACGAGACGCTCGCGCGGCACCGGCGGGCGCTTGATGCGATCGAGTTCGGCATTGATGAAGCCGAGGTCGAACATGCCGTTATGAATCACCAGCGGCGAATCGCCGATGAAGGCCATGAAGTCGTCGACCACTTCGTGAAACAGCGGCTTGGTTGACAGGAACTCGGCCGACAGCCCGTGCACGTTGAATGCTTCCTGAGGCATGTCACGCTCGGGATTGACGTAGACATGGAAGGTCTGGCCGGTCGGCATCCGGTTGAAAATTTCGAGGCAACCGATTTCCACCAGCCGATCGCCCCGGAGGGGATCGAGGCCGGTTGTTTCGGTATCCATGACGATTTCGCGCATCGCAATAAGCCGGTTGTCGAATCAGGGGGCGGTTACGGTCGCCGTTGCGGCATCTTAACAGCCTCGGCGAGAATTTCACGGATCTGCTCCCGCACGGGATCCAATCCGTTCGATGTATCCACCACGAAGTCGGCGCGCTTGCGCTTTTCGGCGTCAGGCAGCTGCCGCGCCAGAATGGCGTCGAGTTTCTCGGCCGTCATACCCTCGCGCGCCAGGATGCGCTCGCGCTGCTGCTCGGGATTGGTGGACACGACGACTACCGCATCGACCCGCTTTTCTCCGCCGGTTTCATAGAGCAGGGGCACATCGACCACTACCACCGGCACACCCGACTTCTCTGCATCGTCCAGGAATTTTCTGTGATAGGCGCCGAGCAGCGGATGCACGATCTGCTCGAGCCTCTTCATCGCGGCGGCATCGTGCACCACCAGCGGCGATAGCTTCGCGCGATCGACCTTGCCATTCACGGTGGTTCCGGGAAACGCCGCCTCGATCAGCGGTGCAGCTTCGCCCTCATAGATCATGTGCACGGTGGCGTCGGCGTCATAGACCGGCACGCCGGCTTCCATGAACAACTTCGCCGTGGTGGATTTCCCCATTCCGATCGAACCGGTCAGCCCCAATACGCGCATCAATTCCTCATAAAAATCAGATCGCGATCATCTCTTCGCCCCGCAGGAAACTCAACAGCGGCAACAGCGGCAGGCCGAGAATGGTAAAGTGATCGCCTTCAATCAGCTCGAACAGATGCACACCCAGACCTTCGAGCTGATAGGCGCCGACACTCGTCGTCACCTTGTCGCCCGCAGCGTCCAGATAGGCATTGATCGCCGCATCATCCAGCTTGCGCATGGTCATATGCGCCACGGAGACATTGGAGAACAACGTCGCACCATCGCAAACGACGGCAAGCGCTGAATGCAATTCGTGGGTCCGACCGGCGAGGATCGCAAGTTGTTCGGCCGCCTGTTCGCGTCCGGCGGGTTTGCTGAACATCCGATCCCCGAGCGCCAGGATTTGATCGGCGCCAAGAACATAGCGGCCGGGATGACGCAGCGAGATAAAGGCCGCCTTCCGCTCGGCGAGCAAGGCTGCGATCTCGCCCGGCGCCTTCAACCCGGATTTCTGCTGGATGCCGCGCTCGTCGATATCCGCCGGCATCGCATCAAACGTAATGCCAGCATTCGCCAGCAACTCACGACGCGCCAAACTCTGCGACGCCAGGATCAGTGGTTGCACGCCACGCCAAATGGTCATTCGGACATCCTCTGACGCTGGCGATCGGCCAGCAGTTTCATGATGGCTGCCGCGGTTTCCTCGATGGAGCGACGTGTCACTTCCAACAAAGCCCAGCCGTATTTGGCGCTAAGCTTGCGCGCATAGGTGACTTCGTCCGTGACCGACTGGCGATCGATATAATCGTCATTGGCCGTATCGCTACCAATGCTGAGAAGCCGGTTCTGGCGAATCTGAATCAAGCGCTCCGGCGTCGCATGCAGGCTGACCACCAGCGGATTTTTCAACGTCTCAAGCTGATGGGGAATGGGGATGCCGGGGACGAGCGGCACATTGGCCGTGCGCACACCACGATTGGCAAGATAGATCGATGTTGGTGTCTTCGATGTGCGCGAAACGCCGACCAGAACCACGTCCGCTTCTTCGAGGCCTTCCACATGCTGGCCGTCGTCATGCATCATCGAATAATTCAGCGCGTCGATACGCTTGAAATATTCGGCGTTGAGCGTGTGCTGCGCACCGACGCGGCCGGTGGTCGATGCACCAAGATAAGCCTGAAAGAGCTGCATCACTGGCCCGATGATCGACAGGCTCGGGCTGTTGATCTCCTGGCACTTGGCTTCCAACCGGCCGACGAGATCTTTTTCCAGCAGCGTGAAGAGAACAATGCCCGGCGCTTCCTCGATTTCGGAAAGCACACGATCGAGTTGCTTTTGGCTGCGGACAAGTGGGTAGACATGTTCGACCGGGGTGACGTTGGCATATTGCGCCGCGACGGCGCGGGCCACCGTGATCAACGTCTCACCGGTCGAATCGGAGACCAGATGAAGATGAAAATAGCTGCCGGTGGTTGGCACCATGATCGTGTATGTCCTGTGAATCTCTGTGGAGCTTTTCCGGGAAATCGACCATCACCTCAGCGGGCCCGGGATAACTCGGTTTTTTCTTCACAGGGCTCATGAAGAGGAAAAGCTCTGAGGCTGCTCTGAATGATAATGGGGTTATCCGGGTTTGTCTTGGGATAATCCAGTGCACGGCGACGGTAAGCCTTTGCGCTGCATATCGAACTTGCATGCAGGCCGCTTTGGAGAAATCACGTGGCCATGTGCATAAGCGTGGGACAGTTCCGGGATTGTTTTGGGCGGCTGAAATCCACTGTCACTTAGACTCAAACCTAAGATTCTATAAATATTATTTAAGAGAAGGATGGCTTGCGGATAGTGCGGTGATCCGCTCTGTATCGGCGCGTCCTGCAACGCGGCTTTCCGGTGAAATGTTCCGGTGTCTGCACGTGCGGTGTGACGCAGTGATGCTGGAAAGAACTTTCGAATGTATGAATGGGCCAAGGCGTTGCATGTGATCGCCGTCATCTCCTGGATGGCGGGCATGCTCTATCTGCCGCGACTGTTCGTCTATCACTGCGATGCGGAGATCGGCTCGAAGCAATCCGAAACCTTTAAGGTGATGGAGCGTCGCCTGCTCAAGGCGATCATCAATCCGGCGATGATTGTCACCTGGATCCTCGGCCTGTATCTCGCCTGGGCCGGTCACTGGTTCAGCTCGGGCTGGTTTCACGCCAAACTGACGCTGGTGCTGCTGATGTCTGGCGTTCATGGCTTCCTGAGTGCCCGGGTGCGTGATTTTGCTCAGAACAAAAATACGCGGACTTCGAAATTTTATCGAATTATCAACGAGGTACCGACAATTTTGATGATCCTGATCGTCATTTTGGTGATCGTGAAGCCGTTCTAGGCCAAATTTGTCATCACAACCGCCGTTTCGGCTCCTTGCGCGACACCCTGCGATTTTCTATATTCGCGTTATCCCACCCCACGCAGGCGGATGTGGTTTGTACCGGTTTCGCCTTTTGAACCGGCCACCGCATCAGGTTTGAAGCTCCTTCAGCACCTTCCTCGCTCAAGACTTCCTGGCCAGAGACCTGCGGACTTTCCTGATCTTTTCCAGCGTCCGCATCCGTCTTGGCTACCTCGCGCTCCCTCCCCGACTTTCCACAGGATCCCTCCCAATGCGGGAAATGAAACTCCAGGACCTCAAGGCCAAGACGCCAGCCGAGCTTGTCTCGTTTGCGGAAGAGCTCGGGGTCGAAAATGCCAGCACCATGCGCAAGCAGGAGCTGATGTTCGCGAGCTTGAAGCAGCTGGCGATCAAGGAAACCGACATCATCGGCGAAGGTGTCGTCGAGGTTCTCTCCGACGGCTTCGGCTTCTTGCGGTCGCCTGATGCGAATTACCTGCCTGGCCCGGACGATATCTACGTCTCGCCCTCGCAGATCCGCCGCTTCGGCTTGCGCACTGGCGATACGGTCGAAGGCCATATCCGCAGCCCGAAGGAAGGCGAACGTTATTTCGCTTTGCTCAAGGTCAATACGCTCAACTTCGAAGATCCCGAGAAGTCGAAGCACAAGGTCAATTTCGACAACCTCACCCCGCTGTTTCCGGACCAGCGCTTCCGCCTCGAGCTGGAAGATTCGACCCGCCGCGATCTCTCGGCGCGTGTCATCGACATCGTCGCGCCGATCGGTAAGGGTCAACGCGCACTGATCGTCGCGCCGCCGCGTACGGGTAAGACCGTGCTGATGCAGAACATCGCGCATTCGATCACCGCCAACCACCCGGAATGCTATCTGATCGTTCTTCTGATCGACGAACGTCCGGAAGAAGTCACCGACATGCAGCGTTCGGTGAAGGGTGAGGTCGTCTCCTCGACCTTCGACGAACCGGCGGTGCGTCACGTTCAGGTCGCCGAAATGGTGATCGAGAAGGCCAAGCGCCTGGTCGAACATGGCCGCGACGTGGTCATCCTGCTGGATTCGATCACCCGTCTTGGCCGTGCTTACAACACCGTGGTGCCGTCATCCGGCAAGGTGCTGACCGGCGGTGTCGACGCCAATGCTCTGCAGCGTCCGAAGCGCTTCTTCGGTGCGGCCCGTAATGTGGAAGAAGGTGGTTCGCTGACCATCATCGCCACCGCGCTGGTCGATACCGGCAGCCGCATGGACGAAGTCATCTTTGAAGAATTCAAGGGCACCGGTAACTCGGAACTCATCCTGGACCGCAAGGTCTCGGACAAGCGGACCTTCCCGGCGATCGATATCTCGCGCTCGGGTACCCGCAAGGAAGAGCTCATCACGGATCCACAGCTGCTCAAGAAGATGTATGTGCTCCGCCGGATCCTCAATCCGATGGGTACGATGGACGCTATCGACTTCCTGCTCGACAAGCTCCGCAACACGAAGAACAACTCGGAATTCTTCGATTCGATGAATACGTAAGTTTCGGGGCTGTTCGAGCGAACAGCTGCAGGACTGCAAAACGCGCCGTTGCGAAAGCAGCGGCGCTTTTTTGTGTCGGTTCTTTGTACTGGCCGTTGACCGTCATTCCGGGATGTACGGAGGTCGGCGAAGACGCCTGATGCACAGACCCGGAATCACGGATTGTCTTAAACATCTCGGGATTCTGGGTTCAGAATCCCCATTGCATCGCATCGCCCCCATCGGCAAATAGGCGATGCATCCACGCGACCAGACGATCTACGCTTTGTCCTCCGGCCGCCCGCCGACAGCGATTGCGATTGTCCGCGTGTCAGGTCCTCAGGCAGGTGAGGCGCTGACGCGTCTGGCAAGGAAGCTGCCGGCGCCGCGGATGGCCACCCATGTTCTCCTCTCGGATGACCGGCTCGGCCCGATCGACGATGCGGTGGCGCTGTGGTTTCCGGGGCCAGCGAGCGCGACCGGCGAGGACGTTGCCGAATTTCATATTCATGGCGGGCGCGCGGTATTGGCTTCTTTGTTTGAGGCCCTGGGCGCCATCGACGACTTACGGCCGGCGGAGCCCGGCGAATTCACGCGCCGCGCGTTCGAGAACGGCAAGCTCGACCTGACCGAGGCGGAAGGCCTCGACGATCTGATTCACGCGGACACTGACCGGCAGCGGCGTCAGGCGCTGCGGCAACTCAAGGGACTGCTCGGCGACAAGGCGCGCAACTGGCGACAGCAGATCATCGAGGCGCTGGCCCTGGTCGAAGTCGGCATCGATTTTTCCGACGAGGGCGATGTATCCGCCGAATTGCTGGCGCCGGCTCTGGCGAAAGCATCGGCGCTGCATCGGGAGATCGAGGAGGTGCTGGCGGCGCAGAGTCGAAGCGAGCGGTTGCGTGACGGTCTGGTGGTGGCGATCGCCGGCCAGCCCAATGTCGGTAAATCGACGCTGATGAATCAGCTCGCCCGGCGCGATGTCGCAATCGTATCACCGCATGCCGGCACCACCCGGGACGTTATCGAGGTGCAGCTCGACCTCGACGGTTATCCGGTAACGATCATCGACACCGCCGGCATTCGCGAGACGGCCGATCCGGTAGAGGAGGAGGGTGTGCGCCGGGCGCGGGCTCGGGCGGCCGAGGCGGATCTGGTGCTATGGCTGGTTGACTCCAGCGCGGAGGTATCCAATCCAGAACAATGGCTGGCGGAATCTGAAACGCCGGTCTGGGTGGTCCAGAACAAGGTCGATCTGGTCCAGACTGCGTCGGCCGGGCCTGACCTGTTGATCGCAATTTCTGCGGAACGCGGTGATGGCCTCGCACAACTGTTGGCCCTGCTTGTCGATTTTGCCGGTCGGTACTTCGGGAGCGGCGAGGCCGGGCTGATTACCCGGGAGCGGCAGCGTCTTTTGCTGCGCAGCACATCGGATTTGTTGCAGCACGCTGCAGCATCGGCTGAGCAAGGCGAAGAATTCGTTGCCGAAGATATGCGTGCTGCAGCGCAGCAATTGGGACGATTGCTGGGACGTGTCGATGTAGAGGATATCCTCGATAGCATCTTCCGGGACTTTTGTATAGGTAAGTAATATTTCTTTGTTCATTATTTAATGAAATGAATGTGAGATCATCTAAGAAGCGAGCCTCTCGGTTAAAGAGATTTTACCCGTCTCAAAAGGACAAGACTGCTTCGTTGCGGGCGTGCGCCACGCAATGACGGCTAAAGCAGATGGTGTTTCACGTGAAACAGTCCTGCCTCTCAGATCCTCTTCAGAGGACATCCGTTGTTTCACGTGAAACACTGCCTGTGGATTTCTCTTCAATCCCGGCGGCGCCCGCGCTAGAAGCTGCGGCCATGCAGGACAAGTTTGACGTCATCGTAATCGGGGGAGGCCATGCCGGCTGCGAGGCCGCGGCTGGTGCTGCGCGCATGGGCGCGCAGACGGCACTGGTCACGCACCAGTTCGCGACTATTGGCGCGATGTCCTGCAACCCCGCCATCGGTGGTCTGGGCAAGGGTCATCTGGTTCGCGAAGTCGATGCGCTGGACGGATTGATGGGACGCGTGGCCGATGCCGGCGGCATCCAGTTCCGCATGCTCAATCGCAAGAAGGGCCCGGCCGTCCGCGGCCCGCGCACCCAGGCGGACCGCAAGCTTTACGCTGCAGCGATGCAGGCGGCGATCGTGGCGACCGAGAATCTGAGCGTGATCGAGGGCGAAGCCGACGATCTGCTCACGGCCAATGGTCGAGTCACCGGCATCCGTCTGGCCGACGGCCGCGAACTCTCCGCCGGATCGGTGGTCATCACCACTGGGACCTTTCTGCGCGGCCTGATCCATCTCGGCGAGAAGAACTGGCCCGCTGGCCGGATCGATGAAGCTCCCGCACTCGGCCTGTCCAAGGCGTTCGAGCGCGTCGGTTTTACCCTCGGACGGCTCAAGACCGGTACGCCACCGCGGCTCGATGGGACCACCATCGACTGGGCGGGGGTAGAGATGCAGTTCGCCGACGATCCGCCGGAGCCGTTCTCGGTCATGACCGAGCGGATCACCAATCCGCAGATTCAGTGCGGCATCACGCGCACCACACCGGCCACCCATGAGGTGATCCGGGCCAATGTGCATCGCTCGCCGATGTATTCCGGCCAGATCAAGAGCTCAGGGCCGCGCTATTGCCCGTCCATCGAGGACAAGATCGTCCGTTTTGGCGATCGTGATGGCCACCAGATCTTCCTGGAGCCGGAAGGCCTTGATGACTCCACGGTCTATCCCAACGGCATCTCTACCTCACTGCCCGAGGAGGTTCAGGTTGCGATCCTGGCCTCGATCCCCGGTCTCGAGCGGGTCCGAATGGTCCGCCCCGGTTATGCGATCGAATATGACCACGTCGATCCCCGCGAACTCGATCCGACGCTGCAGACCAAGCGCGTCTCCGGCCTGTTTCTGGCCGGGCAGATCAATGGCACCACAGGATACGAAGAGGCCGCCGCCCAGGGTCTGGTCGCCGGTCTGAATGCGGCCCTGGCTGCGAGTGGGAGCCAGTTGACCGTGTTCGACCGGGCTGACGGTTATCTCGGCGTGATGATTGACGATCTGGTCACCCGCGGAATTACCGAGCCCTATCGGATGTTCACTTCGCGGGCCGAATATCGTCTCACGCTGCGTGCCGACAACGCCGATCAGCGTCTGACTGACAAGGGTATCAGCCTGGGATGTGTCGGCAGCGCTCGTTCGGCCCGGCATGGCGCCAAGATGGAAGCCCTCGCCGCTGGTAAGGCCCTGACCCAGGCGCTGTCGATCACTCCTAACGGGGCCGCTAAGCACGGTCTGGCGCTTAATCATGACGGTCAGCGCCGCTCTGCCTTCGATCTCCTCTCCTACCCAGAGACCGAATGGGCCACCGTGACCCGGATCTGGCCAGAATTATCGGCCATTGACCCAGCGATCGGCACCCATATCGAGATCGATGCCAAATATGATGTCTATCTGAAGCGTCAGACCGCGGATGTGGAGGCTTTTCGCCGTGACGAGGGTCTCTCGCTGGTGGATGTCGACTATGATGCGGTCCCCGGACTGTCCAATGAGGCCCGGGCCAAGCTCAAGGCCGCGCTTCCACACACGGTGGGGCAGGCGGGACGTCTGGATGGTATGACTCCGGCCGCATTGGCCATTCTCGCGGCCTATCTCCGCCGCGAAGCACGCAAGCCGAAGGCTGCTTTGGCCTAGTTGGTTGTTTCACGTGAAACAGGAAGCCGAAATCAACGCGGCTCCGTTGAAGGTGGCTTCGCTGGCCGACGGGGCCAGAAGGCAATAGCTGCGACGGCCACTGTAAAGAGAACCACGGCGACGATCGTCTGGACCACGTCGAAATTGAGTGCGTCACGCGAGACGAACAGCGCGGTGATGGGTGCTGCCAGCATCAGGAAAAGCCGTACGATCACACTCATGGTCATCTGCCTCCAACGATGATTCATTGGAGGCCGGACTCGTCCTGCTCGCATTGATCCTGGTCAACTCACTGTCCTGAATCCTCTATACTGCAAACCCTTGCGCCCTCAGGACGGCATTCAGCTGGTTATCAGAGGTGCTGAACAGGTCGTACAGGACGGCGTAAGGATCGCCTTCAAGCTTGAGCGCACGCGCAAAGGCAGGCTCTGTCTTGCTCCTCCGGCCCGTAACGCGCAGATGTCGGTGTGGAAGGCGGGTCCGCCCAGGGTCAGCAGTCGCTTCTCGACTTCGAAGTGCCACCAGCCAGCTTGATCCTGTACGGGAGTCGAGCTGACAAAGATCTCGAACGGCCATCCATACGCTTCGAATGTCGCGATCACCGGTCGGCCTTTGGCCGACCATTGATAGATGGCAAAGCTTTCGGACTCTCCGAAGTGCTTCCAGACAAGTTCAACAGCCGCGGACAGGTCGGCGGTGCAACAGACGATATCGATGTCACTGTCGGGCCGGGCGACGCCGAGCGGCAGCGTGCCGATCACATGCGGGTCGAATGGCTCGAGGATGCGGAGCAGGCCGGTGCGTCGAAGGGCATCCTGATAAGTCGGTCGCTCATTCATCGACAATTCCCGCCCGGATTCGTCACCTCAATCCGGCAATTTGATAGCGGCTGTAATGGACTCAGAGTATGGATGGGTCCCAACAGCTTTTCAGACAATCCAATGGCGCAACGATCCCAGCAAGCGGCTCCCGCTCCCCGGCTCGATGCCGATAAGGCTGCGGCCTTGCGGCTGACACCTGTTTCACGTGAAACGGAAGACAGGCTCGATCGCTATGTCGACCTGTTGCTGCAGTGGCAGGCCAAGACAAATCTGATTTCGCCGGCCACGCTTCCAAATCTCTGGACGCGCCATATCTCGGATTCGCTGCAGCTTCTGAACCTCGCGCCGGATGCAAAGATCTGGCTGGACTTCGGCAGCGGCGGAGGTTTTCCAGGCGTGGTTCTGGCCTGTGCCATGGGTGACGTCTCAGGTGGGCATGTCCATCTCGTCGAGCGAAACGCCAAGAAGGCGGCGTTCCTGCGCGAAGCGTTACGTGTGACGCAAGCCCCAGGCACAATTCATCTGGCTGACATCGGGGATAATGTGGATAGATTTCCCGAGCATGTCGATTGCATCACCGCGCGTGCCGTTGCCTCGTTACATATCGTCATCGGTTTCGCCGAGCCTCTGATGAAGCCGGGTACAAAAGCCTTATTTCTCAAGGGTCAAGATGTAGAATCGGAATTGACCGAAGCTACTAGATATTGGAATATAAGCCCGCGCCTGCATGCCAGCCTGACCGGCGGACAAGGCTGGATCGTCGAACTCGACCGGATCGAGCGACTGACCCCGTCCGCAAACCAAGATGGCCACACCAATGACCGTAATTGATCAGCAATATCAAGAGCATACGTCAAATGCGGTGCCTGGCCATCCGCGCATCCTGGCGCTGGCCAACCAGAAGGGCGGCGTCGGCAAGACGACGACTGCGATTAATCTCGGCACCGCACTCGCCGCGATCGGCGAGCGCGTGTTGATCGTCGATCTCGATCCGCAGGGCAATGCATCTACCGGTCTCGGCATCGATCGTCGCAATCGCAACTGCTCGACCTATGACGTTCTGATCGGCGAAGCACCACTGCGCGATGCGGTCGTCGTCACCGCCGTGCCGCGTCTGCACATAGCCGCCTCGACCATGGATCTGTCGGGCCTTGAGCTTGAACTCGGTTCGGCCCGCGACCGCGCCTTCCGGCTGCGCGATGCGATCGGCGAATTGAACAACAATGTCTCGCCAGGCTCCGACTATACTTACGTGCTGATCGATTGCCCGCCATCGCTCAACCTTCTCACCGTCAATGCCATGGCCGCGTCGGATGCGATTCTCGTTCCGCTGCAGTGTGAGTTCTTCGCGCTCGAAGGTTTGTCTCAATTGTTGCAGACCGTGGAGCAGGTACGCTCGACGCTGAATCCGAACCTGTCGATCCATGGCATCGTGCTGACCATGTTCGACTCGCGCAACAACCTGTCAAACCAGGTCGTTGCCGACGTACGCGAATTCATGGGCAGCAAGGTCTACGAGACCATGATTCCGCGCAACGTCCGCATTTCGGAAGCGCCGTCCTACGGCAAGCCGGTGCTGGTCTATGACCTGAAGTGCTCGGGCTCTGAAGCCTATCTGCGGCTCGCGACCGAAGTGATCCAGCGCGAGCGCGACCTGCGCACCGCTCACTGAGCAAGTAGGGTGGGCAAAGCACAGCGTGCCCACCACAGCGGATCGCAAACGATAATGGCAGGCGCGGCGCAAGTGCGCCTTTGCCCAGCCTGTAACCGAATTTCAAGTTTGAGTACGGAGTGGCGCGATGAGTTCGAAGGGATTGGCGATGGCTGATGAAGCGCGTTCGCGGCTGGGCCGCGGTCTTGCGAGTCTGATCGGCGATGTCGGCGGTGAGGCCGCGCATGTCGAGCGTCCTTCGCGCAACCAGCGCAAGGTGCCTATTGAATTTCTCAAGGCCAATCCGCGCAACCCGCGTCGGGCTTTTGCCGATGCTGAGCTCGCCGAACTCGCCGCTTCGATCAAGCAGCATGGCGTGATCCAGCCGATCGTGGTGCGGCCGGTGAAGGGTAGCAACGATCGCTTCGAGATCATCGCCGGCGAGCGCCGTTGGCGTGCGTCGCAGATCGCCGGTCTGCATGAAGTGCCGATCGTGCCGCTCGATGTGACGGATTCGGCCGCGATGGAAATCGCGATCATCGAGAACGTCCAGCGCGAAGATCTCAATGCGATGGAAGAGGCGCAGGGCTATCACGCGCTCGCCGAGACCTACAAACACAGCCAGGACGAGATCGCGAAAATCGTCGGCAAGAGCCGCAGCCATGTCGCCAACATGATGCGCCTCACCAAGCTGCCGGAAGACGTGCAGGGCCTGATCGCATCGGGGCAGCTCTCCAACGGTCACGCCCGCGCATTGATCAACCTGCCGGACGCATCGGGCGCTGCGAAGCGGATCATCGCCGAGGGACTGAACGTTCGTCAGACCGAAGCACTCGCGCACGAAGAGGGCGTGCCGGAACGCGCGCCGCAGAAGCCGCGCACGTCGTCTCCCAAGGCGGCGAAGGATGCCGACACGATCGCGCTGGAAAAGCGGGTCAGCGACGTGCTCGGGCTGAAAGTGTCGGTGGATCACCGTGATCCCGGCGGGACCGTGATCATCAAGTACCGTGATCTCGATCAGCTCGACGAAATTCTGAAGCGGCTGGATTCGGAGAGCTAACCACGCCGTCTTGCATTCACGGCAATCGACATCAACGCCCTCTGTGCGATCACCGCGCCGAGGGCGTTTTGCTTGCGCACGTCGAGAGCAGCGATGGCAAGCTGCTCGATGATGTTGACCAGCCGCTGCGCCGAGAAATTTCGCAGCGCTGCTTCCACCGTTCCCTTGCGGGAAAAATGCAGCCGCGGAAATCCGCTTTCCACGGCAGCTGATGCCGAACTACCAGCCTCCACCAGCAGGCTGGCTTTGTGCAGCAATGCGGCCTGGCGCTGCGCGGCCATCATGATCATGCCCGGATAAGTTCCGGCGATCATCGCCTTGTTGAACTCGACTTCCACCGCGGCGGGATTCCCGGCAAAGGCGCCGTCGACAATTGGATCGATCTTCAGCTCGGACGCGTCGGCGACGACGGCCATCACGTCGTCGAGCGTGACTTCGCCGGTACCATGCGCATAGAGCGTGAGCTTGCGGAGCTCGTTACGCGATGCCTGCCGATCGCCGCCGAGCAGCGACATCAGTGTGGCGCGTGCATCCGGCGCCATGCGGAGATTGGAGACGCGGAGCTCTTCATCGATAAGCTTTGCGAGATCGCGCTCGGTGTCGGGGTAACAGGCGATGGCCACCGCGGTCCTGGCCTTCTCGCAGACTTTCCGCAATGGCGATTCCGGCCGAAGCTCACCAGCCTCGATGACGATGCGGCAATCCTTGATATCGGAGTCAGCGAGCGTGTCGACGCCGCTGGAAAAATTCTTCGAGCCTGCGCGCACACGGATCGCGCGACGACCGCCGAACAGCGGCACCGTCATGGCTTCTTCTACGAGACGCGATGGCTCGGCGGCCAAATCATCGCCGTCCATGCGAACCAGCGAAAATGGATCATTGGGATCGTCGACCGCGGATTTCATCAGCGCGTCGGCGCGTTCGCGAACGAGTCCAGCGTCAGCTCCGTAGAGCAGGATAATGGGCCGGCCGGCATCCGGCCTGGCCAGGAACGTGTCGATATCTTTTCCGCGAAGCGCGACCACGCGACAGGCTTAGGTGCCGGCGTAGAAGAACGACGCCAGACGGGTATTGATGTTGTCAGCGATCTCACCCGCCGCGCGGTCCTCGGCGTCGCGATAGGCGCGGGCACGGGCGAAGCGCTGCAGCTGACCGGGGATGTCATAGGTGACGCGGGAGAAGGTGCTGCCGGTCAGGACCTGCTTTCCGGTGGCGATCTCGATCAGGCCATAGGTCGCGTCGATACCGTAATTTTCGCTGGTCGGCAGCGCGGTATTCGGGTCGACGATCAGCGAGGTCCGGCTTGGGTTGAAACGGATCTTCAGCTGATAGGTCGGCGGCAGGCCGGTAGCGCTGCCGTACATCTTGAACATCAGTGCATTGCGGATATTCACGCCGACACGGGCTTGCGGCGACGCGTTGGGATAGTCTAGCGGCGGAACCTCGACGCCCTGCAGCTTCTCGCGCAGGCCGGGTTTACCGTCGCCACGCTCGGCATACATCGGCTGGAAGCAGCCGGCCGTCAGCGCCGCCAGGGTGGCGACGACCATGAGCCGGGCGGCAATACGGGATTTAGCCGACAACATTCACGATCCTCTGGGCGACGACGATGACCTTCTTGACGGGTTTGCCGTCGAGAGCTTGTTTTACAGCATCGAGCGCCAGAGCGGCAGCCTCAATTTCCGGGTTCGTCGCTTCCCGGGCCACTGTGACTTCTCCGCGCTTCTTGCCGTTGACCTGTACCGGCAGGGTCATGGTGTCTTCAACCAGCAGATTGGGCTCGATTTGCGGCCAACGGGCTTCCGAGATCATGCCCGGTTGCCCCAGTACGCCCCAGCATTCCTCGGCCAGATGCGGCATCATCGGCGCAAACAGTTGAACAAGAATGACCGAGGCCTCGTGCAGCGCCCAGCAGACGTCCGGGGCCAGAGTTCCCGGCTTCGCTAAAGCTTCGCCCAGCACATTGGAAAATTCGCGGATATGGGCGAGGCAGACATTGAAATGCAGCTTTTCGATCTCGGTCGAGACCTTGCTGAGCGCGCCATGGGCCGCCTTGCGGATCGCCAAGGCATCGGGGCCGAATTCAGCCGGCCGGGCTGCCGGCGCCGATTTGCCGTGCGCGGCTGATTCGTTGATCTGCCGCCACAGACGCTGCACGAAGCGCGAAGCGCCTTTGACGCCTTCTTCGCTCCAGATGACGTCGCGGTCGGGCGGCGAATCCGACAGCATGAACCAACGGGCGGTATCGGCGCCGTAGGTGCCCATGATGTCGTCGGGGTCGACTGTGTTGCGCTTCGACTTCGACATCTTTTCGATCGGGCCGATGGTGATGTCTTCGCCAGTGGCGATCAGCGTAGCGCGTTGGCCGTTACCGCCGATCTCGATGTTGATCTCGGCCGGTGAGGCGAAGGTGCCGTCCTGTTTCTTGTAGGTCTCGTGCACCACCATGCCTTGCGTGAACATGCCGGCAAACGGCTCGTCGAAATTGACGTGGCCGGTGGCCTTCATGGCGCGGGTGAAGAAGCGGCTGTACAGCAGATGCAGGATCGCGTGCTCGACGCCGCCGATATACTGATCGACAGGCATCATTCGATTGGCAACGGCGGTCGTCGTGGGTGCCGACGTGTTCCATGGATCCGTGAAGCGCGTGAAGTACCAGGACGAATCCACGAAGGTGTCCATGGTATCGGTTTCGCGCCGCGCATCCGCGCCGCAGTTCGGGCACTTCACATGCTTCCACGTCGGATGATGATCGAGCGCATTGCCCGGCTTGTCGAAGGAAACGTCCTCCGGCAGCACGACCGGCAGATCCTTGTCCGGCACCGGCACGATATCGCAGCTCGGGCAGTGGATGATCGGGATCGGGCAACCCCAATAGCGCTGACGTGAGATGCCCCAGTCGCGCAGGCGGAAATTGATCTCGCGCTTGCCCCAGCCGTCCTTCTCGAAAATCTCGAGCGACTTCTTCATCGCTTCTTCGCAGGTCATCACACCGGGTGCACCCACCCAACGGACATACTGCACAGTCTCACTTTTCGCCGGAGCGAAAGCGATGTTACCAACGCGCTCATCGCTACCGACGGGCACGAACACGTCGAGCACCGGCAGGTCGTACTTGCGCGCAAAATCCAGGTCGCGCTGATCGTGTGCGGGGCAGCCGATGATGGCGCCGGTGCCGTAATCCATCAGCACGAAGTTTGCGATATAGAGTGGCAGTGTCCATGACGCGTCGGCGGGATGCGTGACCTTGATGCCGGTGTCAAAGCCGAGCTTCTCGGCTGTGTCGATCTCGGCCTGCGAGGTGCCCATGCGATGGCATTCCTCGATGAAGGCGACAACGTTGGGGTCTTTTTCTGCCAGCGCTTTCGCCAGCGGATGATCCGGCGAGATCGCAGCGAAAGTCGGGCCATACATCGTGTCCGGGCGTGTCGTGAACACCGGCAGTTTGTCGAATCCCGCGGGTGCGCCGATCAGTCCGAACTGGAAATGCAGACCTTCCGACTTGCCGATCCAGTTGCGCTGCATTAGGCGCACCTTGTCGGGCCAGCGATCCAGCGTATCCAGGGCAGACAGCAGCTCGTCGGAATATTTACTGATCTTGAAGAACCACTGGGTCAGCTCGCGCTGCTCCACCAGCGCCCCTGAGCGCCAGCCGCGGCCGTCGATCACCTGCTCATTGGCCAGCACGGTATGGTCGACCGGATCCCAGTTCACCTTGGACTTCTTGCGCTCGGCCAAACCTGCCCGCATGAAATCGAGAAACATCTTCTGCTGATGCTTGTAGTAGGTAGGGTCGCAGGTTGCGAATTCGCGCGACCAGTCCAGCGACAAACCCATGGTCTGCAGCTGCTTTTTCATCGACGCGATGTTCTCATAGGTCCACGCCTTCGGAGCGACTTTGCGCTCGATCGCGGCGTTCTCGGCGGGCAGGCCGAACGCATCCCAGCCCATCGGATGCAGCACGTTCTTGCCCTGCGCGCGCTGGAAGCGCGCAACCACGTCGCCCATCGTATAGTTGCGGACATGGCCCATATGGATGCGCCCCGACGGATAGGGGAACATCTCGAGTACGTAATACTTCTCGCGCGGATCGTCGTTCTTGGTGGCGAAGATCGCCTTGTCGTCCCAGACGCGCTGCCAGCGCGGTTCGGTCTCGCGGGCGTTGTAACGTTCGTTGCTCATGGTGTTTTTGAAATCCGCCGGCCGGTTCGAGCGCTTCTCAGATCATGGACGCGCGAACGAGGTCGCAAACCGGTGCTTGCTCGGGCTGAATTCGCGCTTGAGGCCGGGGACTAGGCCATAAAAGGCTGCGTTAGGTCAATGGTTTAAGACAAGAAACGGGACCAGGGGCGGGCCCGTAGTCTCACCCCGCCAGCGACACGGCCGTGCCATATGCCCGCACAAAGCCGTGCTCCACCACGGTGTTGCGGCCACGCCGTTTGGCGGCGTAGAGCGAGGCATCGGCTGCCTCGATCAAATCGTTCGCCGTCTCCAGCGTAGCTGGCATCGTCGAGGCCACGCCGACACTGACCGTGACCCGCTGATGTGCGCTGGTGGCATGGGAGACCGCCAGGTTCCAGATTGCCGCGCGTACTATTTCGCCGATCTGGATGCCGCGGGCGACCTCGGTGCCCGGCAGCAGCAGGCAGAATTCCTCGCCGCCATAGCGTCCGGCAAAGCCCGAGCAGCGATCGGCCAGGCTGGAGAGAGCTTCGCCGACGCGCGCCAGGCAAGCATCGCCTTCGGGATGGCCATAGGTGTCGTTGAAGAGTTTGAAGTGATCGACGTCGATCATCAGCAGCGTCAGATGGTCGCCGGATTGCTGGGCCTTCAGCCATTCGAAATCGAGGCGGCTCTGGAAGCCGCGCCGATTGGCAAGGCCAGACAGCATGTCGATGGAGGCAAGCACCGTGAGCTGCTCGTTGCTGGCGCGCAATTCGCGTTCGCGACCACGCAACTGCGCCGCCATGCCGTAAAATGCGCGTGCCAGCGGTACGAACTCGGCCGGCAGCTTGTTCCGCGCTACGCGGGCCGACCAGTCGCCGCGACCGAAGCGCTGCGCCATGGTCTCCATCATCTGGATCGGCTTGATGATCAGTCGCTCCGCAACCACCAGCGCGCCAAGCAGAACGAACAGGCAAACGAAGGCGAGCTGCAAATAGGCGGTGCGGATCTCGCGATCGGCAACCGCCGAGACTCGGGCCTCGTCGATGCTGACGATCAATTGCGCGCCGGTACCGGGGATTGTCGCGAATGATACGGTGCGCTGTGAACCGTCACTGGCGCTGAATGACAGCGAACCGGTCTGCTTATCCGTATTGCGCAGATGCGCTTCGATCATCGGCAATAGAGCAAGGTCTTCCATCGGCCGACCAATCGCGCTGGCGTTTGTCGGCGGCGCTGCAAGCACGGTGCCGGCATGATCGACCAGCAGTGTCGTGACACCGGGCCGGTCGCCGAGATTGCCCATGATCTTCGACATCCAGTCGAGATTCACCGCCGCCAGTACCACGGCATCGTCGTCCTTAGTCAGGCCCGGTGCGAGATAGGCCGCCATCACGGTCGGCTGGTTCGTCAAGCGGCTGAACAGATAATCGCTGACGACAAACTCACCGGTCGCAATCGCTTTCTTGAAATAGGGGCGATCGCTGAAATCGAATCTCTGCTCGATGACTTCCGGCCAGGTCGAGCACATGGCGATGCCATCCGCACCGGCCACTGTCAGGCTGCGCAGCCACGGCATATCGCCGCGGAGGCTCGCCCGCATGATGGCGCAGCTCCGATTCACCTGAGCGGCCGACGTATAGATGTAGGCGGATGATTTCAGCACGGCCTCGATCGAGGCGAAGACTTCGCGCTGTGCATCGGCGCTGTGCTGGGCGACGCCAGCGAAATCACGCGCGGCCGTCGCGATCTGGTGGGTACGCGTCGCATCGAGTGAGCGAATTCGCTCCGCCATTAATGGCCCGACCAGAATGAGGGCCAACAGGACCAGTCGAGCGCGAATGCCGAGAGCTCCCCTGAGCCTCGCTTTATTGCGGTTAATACCGATGCGTGACATCTTCGATCCCTAAGCCCCGCGGACATAGGTACTCCAAAGCCTTCAAAAAGCCTTTCCCGGATTCGTTAAACTGCAATGGATCTCAAGAAAGTTCGCGCCTTGGTTGAAAATAAATCCGTGCAAGAGTCGTCGGGCGTAACGTCTTCTTTACCAACCGACGGACTCGCTTCGGTCGAGTACGATATCTTCCGCGCATGTAACGAAGCGCGGCGGGACCGCAGTTCTGTGACGTTGATCGCGGTGTCGAAGACGTTCGAGGCTGACGCAATTGCGCCCGTGATCCAGTCCGGTCAGCGTGTGTTCGGCGAAAATCGCGTCCAGGAGGCAAAATCCAAATGGCCGGCGTTAATCGCCACTCAACCCGCGATTGCGTTGCATTTGATAGGGCCTTTGCAGTCCAACAAGGCCAAGGAAGCGGTCGCCTTGTTCGATGCGATTCACTCGGTCGATCGACCGAGCATTTGCGAAGCGTTAAGCAAGGAGATGAAGGCGCAGCAGCGGACGCCGCAGCTCTTCGTACAGCTCAACACCGGTGAGGAGCCGCAAAAGGCCGGTATCGCGCCGAGCGAGGCTGATGATTTCCTGGCCCGCTGTCGCGATACCTACGGGCTGACGATTTCCGGACTGATGTGTATTCCGCCGGTTGACGATGCGCCAGCACCGCATTTCGCGCTGACAGCGAAGATCGCTGCACGTAACGGATTGACCGGGTTGTCGATGGGCATGAGTGCCGACTTCGCCATCGCCATCCAGTTTGGCGCGACTCATGTGCGCGTCGGCTCGGCGATCTTCGGGAAACGGTAGTTCTTCTCTTCACTTCCGTTAATGGGCCGTTGGCGCTTTGCCTGAACTGAAAAGTTCCCGACCGCACGCCGGAAGGTGCGCCATAATGTCGCACTATTCCGTCTCGACTGTGTCCGGACGCAGGATCCCCGCCCCGCGAGAGGGACAGACATGCGACACTTTCGCTCCGTTACCTGGCTTCTGGCCGCGCTGGTCGTGTTCACCATGCCGGTCGTTGCCATGGCGCAGATCATCAGCATCACGATTGCTCCACCGGAACTGCCGGTCTACGAGCAGCCCGCCATTCCCGCGCCCGGCTATATCTGGACGCCCGGCTTCTGGGCCTATGGTCCGGACGGTTACTACTGGGTGCCCGGCACCTGGGTCGAGCCGCCTCAGGTCGGCCTGTTGTGGACGCCGGGCTTTTGGGGCTGGCACGATGGCTATTACGGTTGGAACGCCGGCTATTGGGGAACCCATGTCGGCTTCTATGGCGGCGTCGATTACGGCTACGGCTATAGCGGCGTCGGTTATGGTGGCGGTCGCTGGAATAACGGCGTGTTCGCCTACAATCGGACCGTCAACAATTTCGGCGGTGTCGCGGTGACGAATGTCTACAACCAGACCATCGTCAACAATACGACCAACATCACAAGGGTCAGTTTTAATGGCGGCACGGGCGGCACAACCGCGCAGCCGACGCCGCAGGAGCAGGCCGTCGCGCACCAACCGCACATCGCGGCGACGGCCGTACAAACCCAGCACGAACATATCGCGAGCACCAACAGAGCGCTGCGCGCGTCCGAAAATCATGGGCATCCGGCGATCGCGGCAACGTCCAAGCCCGGTGAGTTCACCGGCAAGGGCGTCGTGGCAGCGCGGGAAGTCGGGCCGGCCGCCGCACGGCCGGCGGCGACGCTCGTGCCCGCGGCACTTCCTGCGACCGGTGCCAAACCGCCAGCAAACAGGCCGGTTGCGAACGCAACGCCTGAGAACAAGGGGCCACCGACGGCCGTCGCACATGCGACGACCAATGGTGCAGTCGCGCCGAAACCGCTGAACGCGGTCGCCAAGCCACCTGCTATCAGGCCGCCTGTCGCCCCGCACCCGGCGGCGCCCAGGATGGCTGCTATCGCGAAACCGCCGGCCCCGCCGCATGTTGCCGCCGTGCGGCCAGCATCGCATCCGGTTGCAACTCATCCGGCGCCCCGTCCGGCTCCTCATCCGCCGGCGAGACCGAAGGCCCCGCCGCATAACGATTCGCATAAGAAGCCGGAGTAACCGATCGGTCTGGCCGGGGCGTTCTCATCCCCGGTCAGATCTTCACGCCTCGCCTGAAAAATTTGAAGACGGAGTCTGCACCAGATCTACCCAATGACGATGCGCGTCTTCGGTCCGATCCGGGCTAGCAGCCGCAGCATGGCCGGCTTGGTCATCGCCACACAGCCCGCGGTCGGCGCGAATTTCGGGCGGGCCAGATGCAGGAACACTGCACTGCCTCGCCCTGCGATCCGTGGTCGGGTGTTCTGGTCGATCTCGATGATGAAATCGTAGAGATGATCCTCGCGGGCCAGTCGGTCGCCGTCACTTCCACGATCGAGCCGGACCGGTCGATTGTAGTGCCGATCAGACGGATCCTCGCACCAGCCATCCATCAGTGTGATAGGGCGGATCGGCAGAAAACTACGCGGACGTGGATTGCGGTCGGCCCGCCACCACAGCCGGATGGGGCGAAACGTCCCACGCGGCGTTCCGCCGTCGCCTTCGCGTTTGTTCGCCTTGATTCCGCCGCGGCCGAGCGCGACGGGTATGGTTGTGTGGTCGGTCGTCAGCCATCCACGGAGTCTGTCTCCGGCTGACGCGCGAATGTGAACCATAGTTAGCGGTCGATCACGCAAGCTTGTTCGATAAGTGTCTGAAATAACGAGACTTCCCATCCGAATCGCGAACTCCGCCTTGCTATTTACCGCAAATGTTCTATTTCGCGCTGCAGCAGTACATTCGCCGGGAATGTCGCTGATTTTGCGCTAGAATATGCGTTAACGGCGAAGCCTGTCACGATTTCTGGCCCACTGTTTCAGCGCGGCGAACAACGCTTCGCCGCAGCCGTTCAAAGGATTGTCGCAATGCCCAATGCCCGCAAGATCTTGATCGTGGATGACGATACTGATTTGCGCGAGGCGCTGGTCGAGCAGCTGTCGCTGCACGAAGAGTTCGAGGCCTCCGCTGTCGACACCGGCGCCAAGGGCGCTACTGCCGCCAAGGCCAATTCCCCCGATCTGGTGCTGATGGATGTTGGCCTGCCCGACACGGATGGACGCGAAGTCGTGCGCAGCCTGCGCAAGGGTGGCTTCAAGGCGCCGATCATCATGCTGACCGGTCATGACACCGATTCCGACACCATTCTCGGTCTTGAATCCGGCGCCAATGATTACGTCGCCAAGCCGTTCCGCTTCGCCGTACTGCTGGCGCGTATTCGCGCGCAGCTCCGTCAGCACGAAGCCAGCGAAGATGCCGTCTTCACCGTCGGTCCCTATAGTTTCCGGCCCGGCTCCAAGATGCTCACCGGCGCCAATGCCAAGAAGGTTCGCCTGACCGAGAAGGAAACCGCGATCCTGCGCTTCCTGTATCGCGCCGGCCAGTTGCCGGTGTCTCGCGAGACGTTGCTGCAGGAAGTCTGGGGCTACAATTCCGGCGTCACCACGCACACGCTGGAAACGCACATCTATCGGTTGCGTCAGAAGATCGAGAAGGACGCCGCCAATCCTGAAATCCTGGTGACGGAAGCCGGTGGCTACAAGTTGGTGCCGTGATACGATTGGGGAGCCGATTCGCCATTAGCTGTTCGGTATCCTCCTTCGCGCGTCCCGATCACACGGTTCTGCATGTCGATCGATGATGATGTAGCCCTGCTTGAGCGCGTCCCGACATTGCGCCTGTTGGGTATCGCCGCTTTGCGCGTGATCGCGATCGGCTCCGAGCAGCAGGAATTTGCGCGGGGCTCGGTGTTGTTTCGGCAGGGTGACGATGCCGATTGCGGCTATGTCGTTCAGACCGGCGCATTCCGCATCAGCCTCGACGACGGCAGCGATCATGAAGTGATCGCGGGGCCCGGCACATTGATGGGCGAACTTGCACTGCTGGTAGCGATGCAGCGGCCATCGACGGCGGTCGCCACGGAATATTCCAGCACGATCCGGATCACGCGCAGCCTGTTTCAGCGCGTGCTCGACAGCGATCCCGCAGCCGCTCGCCGTCTGCGTGACGACATGGCGACTCGCGTCAGCCAACTCGCCAGCGATGTGACGCTGATCGGCGCCAAGCTCAGCCAGTAACTGGTATCAAAGCTCCAGCACCGTCGTGACCGGTACGTGGTCCGATGGCCGCTCCCAGCCGCGTGCATCTGACGTGACGGTGAAGTCGCGGATCGAATCCTTCAGTGCGGACGACACCCAGATGTGATCGAGGCGGCGGCCGCGATTCGACACCGCCCAGTCGGCGGCGCGGTAGCTCCACCACGTGTAGATCTTTTCCGACAGCGGAATGCGTTCGCGCGCGACGTCGATCCAGTTGCCCTCGCTCTGCACGGCGAGCAGCTTTTCGCACTCGATCGGCGTATGCGACACGATTTTCAGCATCTGCTTGTGCGACCACACGTCATTCTCATGCGGTGCCACATTGAGATCGCCGACCAGGATATGACGCGCATCGCCGCGCGGATGCAGCGGCTCGCAGGTCTTCATCTCGTCGAGGAACGAGAGCTTGTGCGCGAACTTCGCATTCACGTCCGGATCCGGAACGTCGCCGCCGGCAGGCACATAGAAATCATGCACGATCAGCGGCACGGCCATGCCGGCCTTTTCGCCGAACGATACCGAGATGTGGCGTGAGTCCAGATTGTTGCAGAACACGCGGATGTCGCTGCTCTCGAATGGAAGTTTCGAGACGATGGCGACGCCGTGATAGCCCTTCTGCCCGTTCAGCACGACATGGTCATAGCCGAGCTGTTTGAAGCGCTTGAGCGGAAAGGCATCGTCCGGGCACTTGGTTTCCTGCAGACACAGCACATCCGGCTGCATCTCTTCGAGAAACTTGGCGACAAGGTCGATGCGCAATCGCACCGAATTGATATTCCAGGTGGTCAGGGAAAAACGCATGGAAATCCGATGGTGAGACGGCGCAAGCGCGCCTGCTCATCATGAGGGCATCACCTGCAGCGAAAACTAATTCGCGCCGCTGGTGGGATACTTGGTGAAGTCGATCTTGAACAGCCCCGGATCGGGCTTTTTCGCGGTATCGAGATTGTAGATCGCGACCGTGGTGTCATAGCCCTGCGGGTCGGTGACGGTCCACTGCTTGAGCTGTCCATCCTTAGTGCCGACCATCAGCATCAGGCGCGAGGTGCCGACCAGCGCGTTCTTTTCCTCAATGGTCACCGACGTATAGAGGTCGTCAGCACTGACGGCGACCACATTGGTGTCCTTCATCAGATCGATGCGATCGGACAGCAGATAGCGCAACGGTGTCTGCGACAGCGGGTAGATGTCCTGGGTTGCCAGCTTGGAATCGCGGACGGCGAGCGACTGGCCGTCGGACACCATGGCGATGGTCGTCGGCGCATCATATTCGAAACGAACCTTGCCGGGCTTCTGGATGAAGAAGTCACCGGTGGTGCGGCTGCCGTCTGGCCCCACCTGAACAAAGTTACCGCTCAGATTGCTGAGCGATGACAGATAGCTGCTGACCTTGCTTGCCTGCGCCTTCTGATTGGCGTCGAAGCTCATGAAAATGCTGGCGGGAACGTTGCGGCGCGGATCCGGAATGATTGGATTCGGTGGCGTGGATGTCGTCGCCGATGTCTTGGGTGCGATTGCAACTGGCGGCCGAACAGCCTGGGGCTCGGAGGCCGACATCTGGAAACTGCTATTGCTGCGCGCTTGCGGTGCAGGTCGCGGCAATGGGATTGACTGGGCATAGGCCGAGGGCGCCACAATGGCGGCGACAAACGCCGCGACGAGGCCGGCTGCGCCGATGCGCAGGAAAGACCGGTCTGCGGCGTGATGGGTCGGGCGTCTCATCAAGGCGTCGTCCTGCTCGGCGGGTTCGGCGCATTTTACCGCGCTTTGCGTCAGAATGGGTACCGGTTTTGCGGTCCGGCCGGTGGTCTCTTGCGCCCCCGCCGCGGCTGACGCCGCCAGCGCAGGCGCTAACCCGGAGCTGTGGCGATTTCGCGACTCGAAAGCGGGATTGTCCATTGGCAGGGTCAAACTCTCAGAACCCGCTTTCTTCTTCTTCGATCAGAATCTCGCGTTTACCGGCATGGTTGGGCTGACCGACGATGCCTTCGTTTTCCATGCGCTCGATCAGCGACGCTGCGCGATTGTAACCGATCTGCAGCCGGCGCTGGATGTAGCTGGTCGATGCCTTCCGGTCGCGCTTCACGATGGCAACGGCTTGCTGGAACAGATCGCCACCACCGCCATCGGCGCCCATGCCCGTCGAATCGAATACCGCGCCGTCCTCGCCCTCTTCCGGTTCTTCGGCGGTGACCGCCTCGAGATATTCGGGCTCGCCCTGCGTCTTCAGGTGGCGCACCACCTTCTCGACTTCCTCGTCCGACACGAAAGGACCGTGTACGCGCGAGATGCGACCGCCGCCAGCCATATAGAGCATGTCGCCGCGGCCGAGCAGTTGCTCGGCGCCCATCTCGCCCAGGATGGTGCGGCTGTCGATCTTCGATGTGACCTGGAAGGAAATGCGCGTCGGGAAGTTGGCCTTGATCGTGCCGGTGATGACGTCCACCGACGGACGCTGCGTCGCGAGGACGACGTGGAGACCGGCGGCGCGTGCCATCTGCGCGAGACGCTGCACCAGGCCTTCGATGTCCTTGCCGGCGACCATCATCAGGTCGGCCATTTCGTCGACAATGATGACGATATAGGGCAGCGGCGCGAGATCGAGTTTCTCTTCCTCGTAGATCGCCTTGCCGGTTTCCTTGTCGAAGCCGGTGTGAACGGTGCGCGAGAGCTCCTCGCCCTTGGCCTTGGCTTCGACGAGACGCGCATTGTAGCCGTCGATATTGCGCACGCCCAGCTTGGCCATGCGCTTGTAGCGCTCTTCCATCTCGCGCACGGCCCATTTCAGCGCGACCACGGCCTTCTTCGGATCGGTCACGACGGGCGTCAGCAGATGCGGGATGCCGTCATAGACGGAGAGTTCGAGCATCTTCGGATCGACCATGATCAGGCGACACTGATCCGGCCGCAGCCGGTAGACCAGGCTGAGGATCATGGTGTTGATCGCGACTGATTTGCCCGAACCGGTGGTACCGGCGATCAGCATATGCGGGGTGCGCGCAAGATCGATGATGATGGACTCGCCGCCGATATTCTTGCCGAGGCAGAGCGGGAGCTTGATGCTGCCGTCATTGGTGTCCTGCACGGTCAGCAGTTCGCGCAAGTAGACGTTTTCGCGATGGGCGTTCGGCAGCTCGATGCCGATGGCATTGCGACCGGGGACGACGGCGACGCGGGCGGACAGCGCGCTCATGGAGCGCGCGATATCGTCGGCAAGGCCGATCACGCGCGACGACTTGATGCCCGGTGCAGGTTCGAGTTCGTACAGCGTGACGACGGGGCCGGGATTGGCTTTGACGATTTCACCGCGCACGCCGAAGTCCTGCAGCACGCCTTCCAGCGCCCGCGAATTGGCTTCAAGTTCGGCCTTGCTGAGCGGCTTGCGATCCGCGGCCTTCGGCGCGGTGAGCATGCCGACGGAGGGCAGTTCGAACTTGCCGTTGGATTTGCGCACCGGCTCCTTGGCCGAGGATTTCTTGCGCGCCTTCGGGGCGGGCTCCTCTTCCTCTTCTTCTTCCTCGTAGTCGTGCTCT
The DNA here is from genome assembly GCF_052076045.1 of Tardiphaga sp. 20_F10_N6_6. Taxonomy (NCBI): domain Bacteria; kingdom Pseudomonadati; phylum Pseudomonadota; class Alphaproteobacteria; order Hyphomicrobiales; family Nitrobacteraceae; genus Tardiphaga; species Tardiphaga sp. 20_F10_N6_6. The sequence goes on along the minus strand of NZ_CP197239.1, from coordinate 4,156,994 downwards.
TCGTCCTCGTCGTGATCGCTCTCGTCTTCGTCGCGCGGCGCAATTGACGGGCTGTTACGACGACCGCCGAGATTGGGTTCCTGACGCTCGAAGGATGCCGCGCGCGCCTTGGGCTCGCTTGCAACCATCTTGCCATAGACCAACGAGAGGAAACGGCCGAGACGCGCCTTCGCGCTCATCACGGCATGCGCCGCCCAGCCAAGCGAGACCGAGATCGAGCCGCGATCGCGCGTTTCATCTTCCTCGAACGGCTCGTCATCTTCCTCGATATCGATCTCGGCGAATTCTTCCTTCGCTTGCGCGCCATAGCCACAGGCGATCAAGAAAGTCACGATCATCGCCGCGCAGAGAATAAAGCCGAGGACGAATCGATAGATGAAACCGACAGGGCCGAATACGACCGCGGGCGCGCGAAACAGCGCGTCGCCGACCACGCCGCCGACGCCGGTCGGCAGGGGCCACGATCCGCCATGCTGCCAGCAGCTGGCAAAGCCTGATGCGATGATGGTGCAAAGGACCCAGCAACCGATACGCAGCGCTTCGCGGTCGAAATGCCGATGCGTCATCATCCGCCAGCCCCAGACAGCGATGGTGAGAATCATCATGATCGCGCCGAGGCCGAGGATCTGCATCAGCAGATCGGCACCGATCGCGCCGGGATAACCGGCGACATTGCGGATCGCACGCGAGGTGGCATGGCTCAGGCTCGGGTCCTGTACGGACCACGTCATCATCGCTGCCGCCGCGACAGCTGCGGCGCAGACCAGGCCAAAGCCCGCCAGTTCACGCAGCCGTCGTCCCAGCATCTCGCGAATCGACGCGGGCAGATGGCCGACGAGAGGAATGACGCGTTCGATCGTGGTGCTCATACCGGAGTGCTCATGCGCCCTGCATCAATCCAGGATCTTCAATTCAAAATCTTCACCAGCCGATGCAAAGCCTCGGCTGTCGTTTCACTGTCCTGCACCATGGCCAAACGAATATAGCCGGCGCCGGGATTGCTGCCGTCGGCCTGCGGGCGCGCCAGATAACTTCCGGGCACCACGCGCACGCCGCCATCGCGATACAGTCTCACGGCTGCCTCTTCGTCGCCGCCATATGCGGAGACATCGAGCCACAGACAGAAGCCGCCAGCCGGGCGCTTGTAGCCGTAGCGATTGCCGAGAATCTGATCCGCAAGATCGAACTTCAGGCGGTAGAGCCTGCGATTCTCTTCCACATGTGCTTCGTCGCTATAAGCGGCAACCGCGACCTGCTGCAGCGGCACCGGGACCTGCGGCGCGGCCACATTGCGCAATTCGTGAAACGCGCTCAGGAATTTCTTGTCGCCGGCGACGAAGCCGACGCGCATGCCAGGCAGATTCGAGCGCTTTGACAGCGACTGAAACGCAACGACATTGGTGTAGTCAGGTCCGGCTGACGCCAGCATGCTGCCGGGCGCGGCCTGCGTGTAGATTTCCGAATAGCATTCGTCTGATAGCACGATGAAACCGTAGCGCAGCGCGAGGTCGTGCAGCTTCTTGAAGTAAGCGGGTGTCGCGACGGCGCCTTGCGGGTTAGCCGGCGATGCGACGTACATCGCCACCGTGCGTGCCAGCGTCGCCTTATCGAGTGCGTCGAGATCGGGAAGGAAGCCGTTGGCCACTGTGGTTGGCATGAAGATCGGCTCGCAACCCGCGGCGCGCGCACCGGCGCCGTAGGCTGGATAGAACGGATTTGGTAGCAGGATCGCCGGCGTACCTTTGCGCGGGCCGACAAAGCGCGCGGCCGTGATCGCGGCGAAGAACAGGCCTTCACGGCTGCCGTTCAGCACCAGCACTTCGGTTTCCGGATCGAGGGCGCGCGGGAGATTGAAGCGCGTACCCATCCACGTAGCGGCGGCGCGGCGGAACGGCTCAATGCCCTTGGCGATCGGATAGCGGCCGAAATCGGCGGTGTGTTTGGCGAGGACCGGTCCGACGAAATCCGGCACCGGGTGCTGCGGTTCGCCCAATGACAGTGTGATCAGCGGTTGGCCGGGCTGATATGGCGCCAGCAATTCCGTCAGTCGCGCAAACGGCGAGCGCTCGCCATCGGGCCCAGCCGAGGTCCGGCTGCCAGCGCCTTGCGCCGCGGAAGGAGGAGCGGTGAGTGCCATCAGGAAAACGCCAGTACTTTCAAGGCAGCCGATCGCCCCATGAGATCGGCCGAAATGGGATCAAACCACCATAGATACGGCGAGGTTAAGACGCGATTAACCATCGAGGGGCCGGCCTTGCTATCACGCGTTTAGCGGCCGTCCAGGCCTACGCGGGGATCAGAATGGCACCCCAAAAAGTGAAAGGCCCCAGCTTGCGCTGGAGCCCTTCGACGGTTGGGACATTGCCGGGTAGTGCCCCAACCGATCCCTTTGTGAGCATCCCGGACCGATGATCCGGGATGGCTCGTAACGCTTACATGTTGTAGGCGCGTTCGGTGTGCTCGGTGACGTCGAGGCCTTCGCGCTCGACTTCAACATTGACGCGGAGACCGACGATCACGTCGACGACCTTGAACAGGATCGCCGAACCGACGCCCGACCACACCAGCGTGGTCGCGACAGCCTTACACTGCGCGATCATCTGGGTGACCATGTCGTAGTCGCCGATCTTGCCGGCGACGTAGTCCATGACGCCCGTGCCGCCGAGGGCCGGGTTGACCAGGATGCCGGTGCCGAGCGCGCCGATGATGCCGCCGACGCAATGGACGCCGAACACATCGAGCGAGTCGTCATAGCCAAGCGAGTTCTTCACGACGGTGCAGAAGAACAGGCAGACGACGCCTGCGACCAGACCGAGAACCATCGCGCCCATCGGGCCCGAGAAGCCGCAAGCCGGGGTGACGGCGACGAGGCCGGCAACCGCGCCCGATGCTGCGCCGAGCAGCGACGGGTGACCCTTGGTCATCCACTCCGCGAACATCCAGGCCATCGCCGCAACCGCAGTTGCGAGGAAGGTGTTGGTCATTGCGAGAGCGGCAGTGCCCGAGGCTTCGAGGTTCGAACCGACGTTGAAGCCGAACCAGCCAACCCACAGCAGGGACGCGCCGATCATGGTCATGGTCAGCGAGTGCGGAGCCATCAGCTCCTTGCCGTAGCCGGTGCGCTTGCCGATGATCAGGCAGCCCACGAGGCCAGCAATGCCGGCGTTGATGTGAACGACGGTGCCGCCAGCGAAGTCGAGAGCGCCCCACAGGAACACCTGGCCGGCATCGGCCATGACTTCGTCAAGCTTGGCCTGAGCCGCAGCCTTCGCATCGGGAGCCGCAGCTGCAACAGCCTTGGCGGCTGCAACGATGGCGTCCGGACCAGCCCAGTACCAGACCATGTGCGCGATCGGGAAGTAGATCAACGTCACCCAGAGCGGGATGAACAGTGCAATCGCGGCGAACTTGGTGCGTTCTGCGAAGGCGCCGACGATCAGGCCGGGGGTAATGGCGGCAAAGGTCATCTGGAAGCAGAAGTAGACGAGTTCCGAGATGTTGGCGTCTGCGGTGAACGAAGCAGCCATCGAGTCAGGCGTCACGCCGGCGAGGAACGCCTTCGAGAAACCACCGATATAGGCCGAACCGCCAGTGAACGTGATGCTGTAGCCGTAGAGAGCCCAGATCACCATCACGATGCAAGCGGTGTAGAGGACCTGCATCAACACAGAGAGCATGTTCTTGGAGCGAACGAGGCCGCCGTAGAACAGGGCGAGGCCCGGGACGGTCATCAACAGAACCAGCACCGTCGAGGTCATCATCCAGGCGTTATCGCCCTTGTTGACCGTCGGATCGGCGTAAGCCGCAGTTGCGGCGAACAGGCCAACGGCGAGTGCCGCCAATCCCGCGCCAGAGGGACGCTTAAACGTCATTGTGTTTGACTCCTGATTGAAGAATGGGTGAGCGCGAAATCCGAGGAATTCGACTTAGAGGGCTGCAGCATCGGCCTCGCCGGTGCGGATGCGAACCGCGTGGTCGAGGTTGATGACGAAGATCTTGCCGTCGCCAATCTGGCCGGTCTTGGCGGCGGTGGTGATGGCTTCGATGGTCTTGTCGACCTGATCGGAAGCGACAGCCACCTCGATCTTGATCTTGGGCAGGAAGCTCACCGCATATTCAGCGCCGCGATAAATTTCCGTATGGCCCTTCTGTCGGCCATATCCTTTGACTTCCGTCACCGTCAAACCATGAACGCCAATGGCGGTCAGGGCATCACGGACTTCCTCAAGCTTGAATGGCTTGATGATCGCCATAACAATTTTCATGGGTCCTATCCCCGCTTGGGCCCGACCGAAAACCGACCGGGCGATCTCGACTGAGGTTCACCACGCGGAGAAGTTCACTACGCGGGCACAGCCAGACCAGATAGAATCAAATGCCGTGCCAGATCGGCGGAATTCTCTAACGGTTTATGAATCCCCAGCTTTTCGCGTTTCTCACGTGATGAGACAGAGTGCGCTATTCGGTCGCGCCCAAACTCTAGCCAATCCTGCCCAAAATGGAAGCATGACAGGCTCTCGACATATTCCTGCTTAGACGGCGGGCAGCCCAGAGGTGCCCAAATACGTCAATCCGAGGCAAAAAACTCGAAATTGTCTAATCTGCAGGCCTTCCAACTGGCGCGCGTGGAATTGACATGGTTCAACCGGGCAAGACCGTAGAGCCCTTCAGGCGTATTCGAGCGGACTGTGAGAGCAGTTCTGGCTGAAAGCCCAGTGGGCGCTGGCTTATTGCCTAAAGCGCGTCGCTGTCGGTCTCGCCGGTGCGGATACGCAGGGCGTGGTCGATCGGGGTCACGAAGATCTTGCCGTCGCCGATCTGGCCGGTCCGGGCTCCGGTGGAGATGACCTCGACCGCCTTGGCCGCGAGGTCGGACGCCACAGCGATTTCGAGGCGCAGTTTGGGCAGGAAGTTCACAATATACTCGGCGCCGCGATACATCTCGGTATGGCCCTTCTGCCGGCCATAGCCCTTCACTTCGGTCACCGTCATGCCGTGAACGCCGATGGCCGTCAGAGCCTGACGCACTTCATCGAGCTTGAAGGGTTTGATGATCGCGACCACGAGCTTCATGCAGGATTCCTCTTCGGGGGCGGTGTACGACCCTGCTTACGCAATCAGACAGCTTTATGCCATCCCCGTTGGCATGGCGCGTGGAAATTGGGCGGCGACCTGCCTTCGGGGCGGGCCGTTTGCACGCCAAGACGGCGAAGCGGGATTCATGGCTGGAAGCGGAGCAACTTACGTCGCCGGCTTCTCGCGGCGCTCGCGCACTGAGCCTTCCTGCGCCACGGTCGCCACCAGCGTGCCGTCGGGCTTGAAGATCAGGCCGCGCGCGAGGCCGCGACCGTTCTGGGCGCTCGGCGAATCCTGACTGTAGAGCAGCCATTCGTCGGCGCGGAACGGGCGGTGAAACCACATGGCGTGATCGAGACTGGCCGCCATCGCCTGACCGTCGAACAAAGTGCGGCCATAGCGGGCCATGATGGAATCGAGCAGCGAAAAGTCCGACGCATAGGCCAGCGCGCACATATGGAGCGCCGGATCGTCCGGCAGCTTCGCGGCGGTACGAATCCAGAAATTAATCCGCCCCTCCGGAATCTTCTCGCCAGCATAACGCTGGAATTCCACCGGACGCAGCTCGATCGGGCGATCGGACTCGTAATAGCGGCGGATGAAATCGGGCATCTTCTCGATGATCGGATGTTTCGACAGCTCTTCCGCAGTGAGCTTGTCCGGCGGCGGCACGTCCGGCATCGGATCCTGGTGGTTGAACGAGTCCTCCTCCTCGGCGTGGAACGACACCATCATCGAGAAGATCGCATGGCCGTGCTGGATCGCGGTGACACGCCGGGTCGAATAGCTCTTGCCGTCGCGCAGGCGCTCGACCTCGTAGACGATCGGAATCTGCGGGTCGCCGGGCAGAATGAAATAACAATGCAGCGAATGCGGCATGCGGCCTTCGACGGTGCGGCACGAAGCCACCATGGCCTGGCCGATCACCTGGCCGCCGAACACCCGCTGCCAGCGCGTTTTCGGGCTGCGCCCGCGGAACATGTTCACCTCGATGGTCTCGAGATCGAGGATATCGATCAGATCGATCAGGCTCTTGGACATGTCGGCATCTTTCGCTCAGCGGCAATATTAAGGGAGGTTTACCAAGACCTTGGCCGCGCAGGCCCCGGTCCCATTGCCACCCTTGTTTCGCGATCCTGTTTCGCCCAGCTATAAGCGCGTGGCAACAGCGAGAACGGATATCATGGCGGCACAACGAGGCATTGTCATCGGCGGCGGAGCGTTTGCCGGACTGGCGCTGGCTTTGGCGTTGCGGCAGGGGCTTGGCCCCGATCTGCCGATCATTGTCGCCGATCCCGCGCTGGCGAACCGGCCGAGCCGCGATCCGCGCGCCACGGCCATCGTTGCTGCCTGTCGGCGGCTGTTTGATGCTCTCGGTGTCTGGGATGCTGTGGCTGCCGAAAGCCAGCCGATTCTCGACATGGTCGTCACCGATTCCAAGCTGGAAGACGCCACCCGTCCGACCTTCCTGACCTTCGGCGGCCATGTGGAGCCGGGCGAGCCGTTCGCACATATGGTCGAAAATCGCCGGCTGATCGACGAACTCGTGATCCGCGCCGAAGCGGCGGGCGTCGACCTGCGTGCGACCGCGGTGACGACATTCGATTCACGGGCCGACGGTGTCAGCGTCACGCTCGGGGATGGCAGCGTGATCGAGGCAGCTCTTCTTGTCGCTGCCGATGGCGCGCGCTCGAAGCTGCGCGAGCGTGCGGGCATCGCGACCCATGGCTGGGATTATGACCAGTCCGGTATCGTCGTCACTGTCGGCCATGAGCGCGATCATGACGGACGTGCCGAAGAACACTTCCTGCCCGCCGGGCCGTTTGCAATTCTGCCTTTGACTGGCAAGCGTTCGTCGCTGGTGTGGACCGAGAAGCGCGCGGAAGCCGCGCGCATCGTCGCTTTGCCAGATGATGAATTCCATGCCGAGCTCGAGCAGCGGTTCGGCCTGCACCTCGGCGAGGTCAAAGCGCTCGACAAGCCGCGGGCCTTTCCGCTCGGCTACTTCGTCGCGCGCTCCTTCATCGGCGAACGGTTGGCGCTGATCGGCGACGCCGCACATGTGATCCATCCGATCGCGGGGCAGGGACTCAATATGGGTCTCAAGGACGTCGCGGCATTGGCAGAGACCATCGTCGATGCTGCACGACTCGGCATGGATTTCGGCCAGAGCGATGTGCTTGAGCGCTACCAGCGCTGGCGCCGCTTCGACACCATGACGATGGGTGTCGCGACCAATGTGCTGAACGTCCTGTTCTCGAACGATCTGCCATTCGTGCGCAGCATCCGCGACATCGGTCTCGGCATCGTCGATCGGCTGCCGCCGCTGAAAGGCGCTTTCATCAAGCAGGCTGCGGGATTGTCGGGGGAAGTGCCGCGGCTTTTGAAGGGCGAGGCACTGTAGTCAGCACGTCATGCGGTCACGCCGCTCAACGTGGAAGATTTCTGCTTCTTCTCGCCTTCGAACAGCGGGCGCTCGCGGATCAATCCTTCGCCGACGAGATCGAAGAAGGCCCTGACGCGCGCCGTATTCTTCAAATCTGCATGAGTCACGATCCAGAGTTCACCCTCGAGTTCCTTGAGGGGCTCAGATAGTGCTCTTGCCACCCCGGCGTCGTGATCTGCGAGATAGCACGGCATCAGCGCGAGCCCGATGCCGGCTTTCGCTGCGACGAGCTGATTGACCAGACTGTTTGTCCGATAGACGAAGGCGTTCGATGGCGCGGCGCGTGACAGCCAGTCGGCAGCCCCGATGCCTGATGTTGTCTCCTCCCAGCCGATCAGGGAATGGCGATCGATCTCGGATGGATTCGATAACGGGCCGCCAATTGCCTCGAGATAGGCAGGGGCGGCGTACAGTGCCCATGCGATGGCCGACAGTCTGCGTCCCCAAAGATCGCCTTCTTTCGGACGGATAGGGCGCAATGCGATGTCGGCTTCGCGGCGCGAAAGACTCAGCACGCGGTTGTCGATCACCAGCTCCACGACAATGCCAGGGTGAGTCTGCTGGAACGCGGCGAGAAGCGGCGTCAGCCGGCTATAGGCCAGCGTTTCGGACGACGTGACCGTCAGGCGGCCGGACAAACGATGATCGCGACCGGATATATCGCGATCAAGCGCCAGCGCCTCGTCCTCCATGCGCTCCGCGCCGGCAGCCATCCGCGCACCGGCCTCCGTCGCTTGGTAGACGCCGCCTGGAAGTCGTTCGAATAGGCGCACGCCAACCTTGTCCTCCAACGCTTTCAGGCGGCGGAAGGCCGTGGAGTGATCCACGCCGAGTGCTATTGCCGCCGCTGTCAGACCGCCCGCGCGTTGGATGGCGAGCGCCAGCCGAAGTTCGTTCCAATCATCCATGCCGACGAAGATAGCAGTGTGGCTGCTTGCAGTCACGCAAGCGTCGCTGGCGAAATGCCAATGGGACTTGCGTTTTCGCGGGCGCTACCTTGCTGGTGCGATAGCGGCCCCACGACGGATGCAACGAAAGATCCAACCATGAAACTCTATTACGCCACCGGTACCTGTTCGCTCTCGCCGCACATTGTTGCGAACGAGGCGGGTATCCCGCTTGAAATCGTGCGGGTGGATATCCGGAAGTCGCCCCACGTCACCGAGGCGGGCAGCGACTATTCGGCGGTGAACCCGAATGGCTATGTGCCAGCGCTGGCGCTCGATGACGGCACAGTGCTGACCGAGGGCACCGCGATCGTTCAATACCTTGCGGACCTCAAACCCGAGAGCAGGTTGGCGCCGCCTGCCGGCACACCGCAGCGTGTCGAGCTGCAATCCTGGCTCAATTTCATTGCCACCGAACTCCACAAGATGTTCAGCCCGTGGCTGTTTCACCCCGAATATGGCGCACAGGCGGCAGATGTTGCACGCGTAAAGATCGCAGAGCGGCTGGCGTCGGTCGAGCGCCATCTGGCAGCGGGCAGGCCGTTCCTGCTCGGAGAAGGCTTCACGGTGGCCGACGCCTATCTGTTCACGATCGTTGGGTGGTCCAACTTAGCAAAGGTGGATCTGTCCAACTTTCCGTGTCTGCGCGACTTCATGGCTCGCGTCGAAGCGCGACCCGCCGTGCAGCAGACCATGCGCGCCGAGAGAATAAAGGTGAGCGCATGACCGTGGATCAACCAGACGCACCAGCACTGACGCTGGTCAGCCATCATCTCTGCCCTTACGTGCAGCGAGCGGCCATCGTGCTTGCCGAAAAGGGTGTCTGTTTCGAGCGGCGCTATATCGATCTCGCGCACAAGCCGGACTGGTTTTACGCGATCTCCCCGCTGGGCAAGGTTCCGCTTCTGCTTGTGCGACGCGACGGCAACGACACTGCCGTGCTCTTCGAAAGTGCGGTGATCTGCGAATACATCGAAGAGACGCAGACAGGCGTGCAGCTTCACCCTTCCGATCCGCTCGAACGAGCCGGGCACCGTGGCTGGATCGAGTTCGGCTCGTCGATCCTCGCGGATCTGTGGGGATTTGAGACGGCCACCGAAGCGAACAGCTATGAAGCGAAGCGGAAGATGTTGGCCGGCAAATTCGGTCGCATCGAGAAGGTGCTAACCGCAGCGCCGTTTTTCGCGGGGCAGCACTTCAGTATGGTCGATGCGGTTTACGCGCCAATCTTCCGCTATTTCGATGTGTTCGATACCATCGCTGACACGGAAGTCTTCGCCCAAATACCCAAGGTTCGGGCATGGCGCGCAGCGTTACGCAGGCGTCCGAGTGTAGCGAACGCTGTCACGGCCGACTACGCCGACCGGTTGCGTGCATTCCTCGCTGAGCGCGACGCACATCTTCTCAAGATCGCAGCATGAGGCAGCCATGAGCCAGGGCGTCGCATGGCTGCTACTGATCGTGGCCGGGCTTCTGGATGTGGGGTGGGCGATTTCGATGAAATATGCCACGGGTTACACCCGACCGGGCTGGACCATCCTGTCGCTGATTTTCCTCGCCGCGTTCGTCTATCTGCTCGGCCGGGTTCTGGAGGTTTTGCCGGTGGGGTCCGCCTACGCGGTATGGGTCGGGATCGGCGCAGCCGGGACGGTCCTGTTCGGAAGCGTGCTGTTTGGCGAATCGATGAGTCTGCTGCGCGGCGGCGGGGTCGCCCTCATCGTCGCGGGAATCGTCGCCTTGAGATTTGCGCCGGCATGAGCCGCCACATCAGAAATTCAGTCGATCTTCCGCGCTTCTTCCGGGAGCATGATCGGAATGCCATCGCGGATCGGATAAGCAAGCTTGGCCTGGCGCGAGATCAGCTCCTGGCGGGCGGCATCGAATTCGAGTTGGCCCTTGGTCAGCGGGCACACCAGAATCTCGAGCAGCTTGGCGTCGACGGTGCTTTCGGCGCGCTCGATTGGCGGTGTGGTCATGAGTGCGCTCCGGTGATGCGGTCGTTGATCATGGTTATTTATCAGAATTACTGCAGCGGTGGGTCGCCGCTGGTGCGCTTCTTGGCCAGATCCATTTCAGTGACAGCGATCAGGATCTCGGCGCGGGTCTTGAGATCGGGCGCTTCGAGCATCGCCTGTTTCTCGGGCGGACCATAGGGCGACATCATCGCCAGCGCGTTCACCAGGGCCTCGTTGGGCGCCTTGTCGATGCCTTCCCAATCCACTTTCAGGTTGTTGGCCTTGAGGAAGTCGGTGAGCACCGCGAGCAGCGCGGCCCGGTCGACATCGTCTTCGCCCTTGCGTGCGGTGAAATCGTCGATGAAGGGGAAGTAGTCGACCTTGCACTGCCGGTACGCCGTCAGCACCGAGAGTTCCCGCACCACTTCGAAACGGGAAACGCCGGTCAGTTCGAGGATGTAGCGGCCGTCACCGGATTCGGCGAGCTGGGTGATGCGCCCGACACAGCCGACTTTGAACAGTGCCGGCTTGGCCTCATCCGGCGAATGCGCCGCATCGGGCTGGATCATGCCAATCAGCCGGTGCCCGTCGCGAAGCGAATCGTCGATCATCGCCAGATAACGCTGTTCGAAAATGTTCAGCGGCATCTGGCCACGCGGCAGGAGCAGCGCGCCCGGCAACGGAAAGACCGGGATCACCTCGGGAAGTTCGGCAGGCCCGCGATAGTCGGCATTGATGGGCATGTCCGGTTCCGATTCGTCACACGAGAAGAATTACGAGAACAGGATAGTCGATAACCGCCTGCGGCCGTCAACGGTGGCCTCATCCGTTGGTCCCCAAGCGTCGAAGAACTGGATCAATTGCTTGCGGGCGCCGTCGTCATCCCATTTGCGATCACGCTTGACGATTTCAAGCAGGTGACCCGTGGCCTCACTGCGCTGATTGGCGCCATTGAGCGCGATCGCAAGGTCGAAGCGGGCCTGATGGTCGAGCGGATTCGCGGCGACCTTCTGTTCCAGTTCGGTGACCGGACCGAGCGCACTGGCCTGTTCGACCAGATCGATCTTGGCCTGCACGGCCTTGACCGCAGCGTCCTCACGCTTCGCGACCGGGACGAGCTCAAGGGTCTGCTTGGCCTGCTCGATGGCGCCGGTCTCGACGTAACAGCGGGCAAGGCCAGCAATGGCGGCGATATTGCCGGCATCGGCGGCAATCACCTCGCCATAGATCGAAGCGGCGGTGGCCGGATCGCCTTCAGCCAGAATCGCTTCGGCTTCCTGAAGCAGTTCTGCTGCCGTGGGCTCGGCGCCGGGCATGCCGGCTGTCAGCTTGTCTATGAACGCATTGACCTGACTCTCCGGAACCGCACCCATGAAGCCATCGGCCGGCTGGCCGTTGACGAAGGCGATCACGGCGGGGATCGACTGGATGCCCATCTGGCCGGGAATCTCCGGATTCTCGTCGATGTTCATCTTGACCAGCTTCACCTTGCCCTTGGCGGCGGTCACGGCTTTTTCGATGACAGGAGTCAGCTGGCGGCATGGACCACACCAAGGCGCCCAGAAGTCGATCAGGACCGGCTGGCGCTTGGATTCCTCGATGACGTCCTGCACGAAGGTGCGGGTGGTCGTGTCCTTGATGAGAGCGGTTGCTGCCTGCGGCGTCGAACCTGCCTGCGGCGTCTGTGCGCCGCCCTGATCCATGATGGTCACGTGAACCTCGCTCGATGTCTGAAAAATTTGGCTGCTTCTAGCATGGCCTGAGCGATTAAATGGCGTCCGTGACAGTAATTTGCAATCCGGTGAAATAGGTCCGGCAGGGGTCGATTCGACCCGAGAAGCGACATTTGACTGTTTTGAACCGTTTTCCGGGCCGAATCGGGCTCAAAGGGCCATAAATCGCGATTAACTCGCCGCGATCCGAGTTGCAGTCTAACTGTTGCATTCGCCACCGGCATTTGGCATAGGTCTGCGCGTCGGCGGCGAGCAATCGCCGCCTGTCTTCTCGGATGCGGGTGTAGCTCAGTGGTAGAGCACGACCTTGCCAAGGTCGGGGTCGAGGGTTCGAATCCCTTCGCCCGCTCCAGAATTTTCCTGGTTTTTTGGCATCAGTTTTATCGATCACAGGCCGCCGTCCGGCGGCCTTGTCGTTTGTGATCCGCAGGCACGTAGATCCGCCCCGCATCGCTTGAAATCATCGGGCGTTGGGCAGACAATCCACGGGCGAAGCGGGTACGAGACTGACGATGCCGTCGACCACTGATTCCAACCTGGAAATTGCCAAGCGTGCCAATGACGAGGCGCGGGCGGATTTTGCGACCTGGGTGATGATGGCGAAGCTGAAAAGCCTCGACGCGCTGCCGCAGGAAGCCCAGACATTCTATGCGGGCTATCTCGCGCTGCTGGCGCGTGGCAAACAATCCGAGCCAGCCGCGGCCGAAGCCACCATCCAGACTGTCTACCGCAGCTATTATTCCCGCATGGGCGGCACCGGCATCGCGCCCATCATCAAGACGGCTTCGAGATCAAGACCAATGCCCGACGACAACAATAACAATGTCACGCCCTTTCGCCGGATCAAGCCCAACACGCCACCGCCCCCGCGCGAAAAGAAGAAGCTGCCGGTCGCGTTGATCTTCATCGGGTTGATTTTGCTGGCTGTGGCCTGGCGCTATCTCACCAAGGGCAGCCTTTAAAAAACGTAGCAGTGATCGCGCGATGATGCGGTGCGATGCACCAATTGCATCAGGCTACTGGAACTAACTTTCAAAATTTTTTTCAAGATGTCGTCGTGATGGCGACGTCTTTCATTTGCGCGAGCGTTAGTTGCGCTTTTCACCTGCGACATTTGTGCTAGCATCTCACTGTCTGAGAAAATCACAGACCAATAAAGTTCGTCTCGAACGTTCAATAAGACATAGCAGCCGCAACAAGCTGCACAGGGAGTGACGCGATGAAATCGATGACTGGTCGATCCGTTGTTGCGTGCGCCGCCATCCTCGCTACGGCGATCGGCATGGCCTCGCTCAATCAAGCGAGCGCACAGCAGAAGCTCAAGAGCTACAAATCCGATACCAAGGAATTCTGGACCAATCCGCCGGACGACTGGTTCCTCGGTGACGAGACCGAGGCACAGAAGGGGCTGGCGCCGCCGTCGGGCCCGCCGACCGGTGCGTCCGATGCCGAACTCGCAGCCATGATGAAGAAGATCAAGCTGCCGCCGGGATTCAAGATCGAGGTCTATGCATCCGGCGTGCTGGCGGCGCGGCAGATGGCCTGGGGCGATAAAGGCACGCTCTTTGTCGGCTCGTTCGGCCTCGGCAACGTCTATGCGATCACCGACAAGGGCGGCAAGAAAGAGGTCAAGACCGTCATCAAGGGCATGAAGATGCCGACGGGCATCGCCTTCCAGGACGGTGCGCTCTATGTGATCGATATCAACAAGCTGATCAAATACGAGAATGCCGAGGCAAATATCGACAAGCTCGGTGACGGCAAGGTGGTCTACGACGACATGCCGTCATTCGCGGCACATGGCTGGAAGTATCTCGCGCCGGACAAGGACGGCTGGTTCTACGTTCCGTTCGGACCTCCCTTCAACATCGGCATTCCGCCGACCAGCCTCTCGCAGATCCGCCGTGTCGATCCCAAGACCGGCAATGCCGAAATCGTTGCGCTGGGCGTGCGCAACTCGGTGGGCGGCGACGTCGATCCCCGCACCGGCAAATACTGGTTCACCGAAAATGCGCGCGACTGGATCAGCGACGATATGCCGAGCGACAAACTCAACATGATCTCGAAGCTTGGCGAGCATTTCGGCTATCCGCATTGCCATCAAGGCAACATGCCGGATCCGAAATTCGCCATGGGTCACAAGTGTTCGGAATTCACGCCGCCGGTGTTGAATCTCGGCGCCCATGTCGCTCCGTTGGGGATGAAGTTCTATACCGGCAGCATGTTTCCTGCCGAATACAAGAACAACATCTTCATTGCGGAGCATGGCTCGTGGAACCGGCACAAGTATCAGGGCGCACGTATCAAGCGTGTGATCGCCGGGCCGGATGGCAAGAACGCCAAGCAGGAGATCTTCGCCTCCGGCTGGATCGAGGGTGACCAGGGTTATCTCGGCCGTCCTGCCGATATTGTTCTGGCCAAGGATGGATCGCTGCTGATTGCCGACGATTGGGCAGGCGCAATCTATCGCATCAGCTACGCGAAGTAAGTCGCGAATTGCGTGAGGCTGGAGTTGCGTCATCCGCAGCTCCAGCCTCATGTATTCTGGAATGGGAATGTGGCTCATGCATCGTTCTGCAATCGCAGCTGTTCTTGTCTTTCTAGTTCTTGGTTCTGGGTCCAGTCCGGCTGATGCCGCCGATATCGCCGCGGGCAAGGAGAAAGCCGAGCTCTGCAGCGGCTGTCACGGCGAAAACGGCATCTCGCAAATGGAGAACATCCCTTCGCTCGCCGCACAGCCGGATCTGTTTATCCAGTGGCAGCTGGTGTTCTTTCGTTCAGGCACCCGCAAGAACGAACAGATGCAGCCGATCTTGGAGCAGATCGACAACAACGACATCCGTAATCTCGGCGCCTATTTCGCTTCGCTGAAGCCGCCGGAGGGCAAAAAGCCCGATGACAATCCGGATCTGTCGGCCAAGGGCGCGCAAGCGGCGGTCGGCCGTCGCTGCGCGTCATGTCACACGGAAAGTTATGGTGGCACGAAGGCGGTGTCGCGTATCGCCGGACAGCGCGAGGACTATCTCGTCAAGGCGCTGCGCGATTACAAGTCCGGCGTCCGCGCCGGTGGGGGCATGGCAGCGATGGCTGAGGTTGCCTATTCGCTCAGTGAAGAAGAGATCACTGCGCTGGCGCATTATCTGGCGCATCTATGAGGGGAAATCCGTAGCCCGGATTGCGATTGGCCTGATCCGGGCTACGTTGCGATGCTTACGCTACCCGCTGATGCTCATACGCCTTGAGATGCGTATAGATCATCCGCAGTCGCGGCACGGCAACCTTGGCGGCATCGGCGCGGGCGATGACATCGCCGACGATCTGGTCGGCCTCGATCTGCGCCTTGTTGAGGATGTCGCGATACATCGAGGCGGTCATCTTCGAACCTTCTGCTGTCAGCATGCCCTCGGTGCGTTCGAGGAAGGCTGCCCGCGGTGCGAAGCCGTTGGCCTTGGCGACGCCACTCATCTCATCCCGCACGCCGAGGATGAAGTCTCGGCCGCCAGGTGCCGCGACGATGTCACCGACAGCGCCGCGCATCGCGCTGGTCGAGCCGGCAATCGTCGCCAGGAACACCCACTTCTCCCACATATCCTGCATGATATTCTCGGAGGCCGCGCCTCCAAAGTTGCCGGTCGCCATGATCGCAGCGATCGCCTTCACGCGATCTGAACTGCCGCCCTTGCGTTCGCCGAAGCTGAGCACCTGCATTGGCGCCATCTGGACGACCTCGCGCGCCTCGTTGAGCGTCGCTGCGATCTGGCATTGGCCGCCCATGACGTTCTCGGCGCCGAACTTCTTCTCCAGTACGTCGAGATGCTTCATGCCGTTGAGCAGCGGAATGATCGCCGTGTTCGGCCCAACCGCGGGTGCAAAGGACGCGATGGCGTCGTCGAGGTCGAAGGCCTTGCAGCTCAGCAGCACGACATCGAATTTCTCCTTGATCGCATCTGCCTGCACCGTCGGCGGATTCTTCAGGGTCACGTCGCCGTGCGGGCTCTTGATGACAAGGCCGGCGCTTGCCAGCTCACCGGCGCGCTTCGGGCGAACCAGGAAAGTGATGTCATTGCCGGCCTGTAACAGCCTGCCGCCGAAATAGCCGCCGATGGCACCGGCGCCGACCACGAGAATACGCATTGGGATGAGTCCATGTTGGATTGGAACGTGAAGCTGTCAAACAGTAGCCCGTCATTGCGAGCGAAGCGAAGCAATCCAGTTCCTTGTCGATGCAGGGCTGGATTGCTTCGTCGCAAGAGCTACCTGCAATGACGGCTGCGAGAAGGTGCTCGCTACCACTTCTCCCCGAACGGGCGAATCTCCAGTTCAAACGTCCAGGCGCTACGCGGCTGCTGATAGAGCTGCCAGTATGACTGGGCGACCGACGCAGGCGGCATCAACAAATCGGGATTGTTGAGCGCCTCCTTGCCCCACATCTGCTCGCGGCGTTCGCGCACCCAGGCGGTGTCGACGCCGCTGTCGATAATCAAATGGGCAACATGGATGTTTTTCGGGCCGAGCTCGCGGGCCATCGCCTGAGCTACTGCACGCAACCCGAATTTGGCCGATGCAAAAGCGGCAAAACCACTGCCGCCACGCAAGCTCGCGGTGGCGCCTGTGAAGAAGATGTTGCCCTGGCCGCGCGGCATCATCAGCCGTGCAGCTTCGCGCCCGGCCAGGAAACCGGAATAGCAGGCCATCTCCCAGACCTTGCGAAACACCCGCTCGGTTGTCTCCAAAATTGGGAAATTGACGTTGGCGCCGACATTGAAGATGCAGACCTCCAATGGCGCGTGCGCATCGGCGTCATTGAGGAAGGCGGCGATCTCGTCTTCCTTGCGGGCATCGAGCGAGCGCGCCACGATCGTGCCGCCCATAGCCTCGATCTCTGCCACCAAAGGCGCCAGCTTGTCGCCGTTACGGCGCCCAGCGAACACCGTGAAACCTTCGGCGGCGAATTTCTTGGCGATCTCCGAGCCGATAAAATCACCGGCGCCGATGACCGCGACAGTCGCGTTGCGCTTCTGCATGATGTGCTCTCCGCTATTTGCCGGCGCCGGTAATCAATTCCTCGACCTCGCGCAACTGCTCCTTGCCGAAGAACATCTCATCGCCGACGAAGAAGGTCGGTGAGCCGAACGCGCCGCGCTCGACAGCGGTCTGTGTATTGGCCACCAGTACCGCCTTCACCTCCGGCTCCTGTCCGCGTGCGAACAATCTTGCGCCATCGAGACCGGAGTCGGTGAGTGCTTTTATGGCCACTTCGGGGTCATCCATCTTCTTTGGCTCGCCCCACATATGATGGAACGCGGCGTCGACGTATTTCTCGAACACGCCGTCAAACTGTGCCGCGATGGCGACGCGCATCAGGTTCAGCGTGTTGACCGGGAAGAACGGATTCATCGTGTAGGGCTTGACGCTGAAGCGCTTCACGAACCGCTCGGTCTCGATTTGATGAAATTCACGTTTGTTCTTGACGCCGGCATAGGTCTCCGCCGGCGAGCGATTATTGGTCGCCTTGAAGATGCCCCCCAGCAGGACCGGGACGTATTCGAATGTCACGCCGGTGCGCGCTTCGATCGCCGGGATCGCCAGATGGCTGAGATAGGCGTTGGGGCTGCCGAAATCGAACAGGAATTGTGGCGACGTCTTGGTCAAGGCGGTCTCCCGAATTTTTATTGGGTGCAGTGTGGCGCAGCACGTGCGATGCGTCCACATCTTTTATGATGACCGTAATGCTATGGCTTGACGGCGCACAGTGTCAGATCAGACGCTGTACGGTCCGTTTGCGCCACACCAGCATGTAATAGCTCATCTGCAGAACAAACATGGCGCAGAAGGTGATGGGGTAGGCGGCCCAGACGCCATCGAGACCGATAGTGCGGCTGAGGATGACGGCCGAGGGCACCTCGATGGCAACGATGGCGAAAACCAGAAGCGCCAATGGTGCAAATACCGTTCCGCTGGCACGCAAATTCCGGAGAATGTTGTGGCCATGCCGAACAGGATCGAACTCCACAGTACAATGTGAAGCGACCGCTGTGCGAGTTCGAGGACCGCCGGATCGACGATGAAAAAGCTCATGAGGGTGCGGGAGAACAGGTAGGCGATCGCCACCAGTCCGCCGGTCAGGACGAGGTTCATCAGCAATCCGGTGCGGACGATGGCGCCGAGCTGGTCGGCCTGGCCGCGGCCGATGGCCTGCGCGCCGAAGATCGAGGCCGTAATCGAGATCGAAATGGCGGGAAACTGTACATAGCTCAAAATCTGGTTGACCGCGCCATAAGCGGCGGTCGCGTTGGAGCCGAAGCCGTTGACGAGGCCGAGCAGCACAAGTTCGGCGACCGACATTACGGCCATGCCGATCGCGGAAGGGATACCGATCCGCAACACCTTGCGCAGCAGCGCGGGGTCAAGCCGTATTCTGCGCAGGAACTCCGCGTCGGGCGCGAGCGCGTGTTTCTTGCGGCGCAGGTACATGGCGAGCCAGAGCAGCGTGAACGCGCTCGACGCGGCCGCGGCGCAGGCAGCGCTGGCCACGCCAAGTCGCGGCAGGCCGAACCAGCCCTGGATCAGCGCCGGTGTGACGGTGAGGCCTATGAATGTGGACAGTGCCAGCGCCCATAGCGGCGTCACGGTGTCGCCGACGCCGCGCATCATCGATGTCATCAGAATGAAGATGAAGGTCGCCGGCATCGCCAGCATCATGATCCGGGCATAGGCGCTGGCCTGGTCGAGAATATCCGCCGGTGTCGCAAGCGCAACCATCATTGGTCGGCTCAATAGGGCGCCGAACACTGCGATGATGACCGCTAGCAGAAGGGCGACAGCGAGGGTCGTGCCGGCCACCGCCTTTACCTTGTGGCGCTCGCCCGCGCCCCAGGCCTGGCCAATCAGCACCGACGCGCCCGCTCCCAACCCCACGACGAAGGAGATGAAGAAGAACATTACCGGAAAGAACACCGATGCCGCCGCGAGCGCATCGACGCCGATCATCTGGCCGACATAGATGCTGTTGATGGTGCCGAACAGCGATTGCAGAATATTGCTCAGCATCATCGGTGCAAGGAAGGTGAGAAACGTCCTCCACAAAGGACGCGGTGTCATCGGCAAAGGCTCAGACATAGCGGGTTCTCGGTTGGCACGAAGACATAACGGTCCGTTAGCGCGCGTTGATGCGCACGGTGTTGTGGTGGTCGATGGGGCCGGGTGATCAGGCCGGTGGGGCGGCGGCCTGATCACGAAATGCGAGTATTACGATGTGATCGCGGATATCGACTGGCCAGTTCGCGATGAGTTCGGTGAAGCGCCGTTGATCGCCGGCAAACAGCGCGCGCGACGCTTCCTCAAAGCCCGGCCGATCTCCGGCCATGGTCGACATGAAGTGATAGGCCGCATCGCGCGCGGCGCGTTGACGATCCCTGTCGCCACTCGCGCGGCGGGCATTTTCTACCAGCTTGCGTAGCGCGACTGAGGCACCGCCCGGCTGTGCGCTAAGCCACTCCCAATGGCGCGGCAACAGCGTTACCTCGCGGGCGACAACGCCAAGCTTCGGCCGGCCACGGCCACGGGGCTCGGTCGACGCCTCGACGTGGGGCTCGACCGCGGATAGCTGGGGCAGGCGGGCGACGACCTCGCGATGGCTGCCGCGCAAATCGATATCGAGTGACTTGCCGGTGGCGTTGTCGACAATGACGATCGGATCGGCGATTGCGCCGGTCGCGATCTTGATCGCGATCGCGACCTCGGCCAATGGCCCAGAAGCCAGCAGCTTCGGACCGGCAAAGGCGCTAAACGGAGGAACACTCATTTCAGTCATGGGAATAAGCCCGTCTCATCATCAAGATCGATGCTAATTATACCCGGATAATATATCTGTCAATATTACCCGGGCGATAATTAAGTGCGCCAGCTCGCAAAGGATCGCCATGCTCACTGTCCATCACCTGAATAACTCGCGCTCCCAGCGCGTGCTGTGGCTGCTCGAAGAGCTCGGCACTCCCTATGAGATCATCAGATACAACCGGCAGCCCAACATGCTGGCTCCGCCGGAGCTGCGGGCGATTCATCCGCTCGGCAAGTCGCCGGTCATTACCGACAACGGCAACACGATCGCCGAGTCCGGCGCGATCGTCGAATATCTCGTCAAAACCTACGGCAACGGCCGGCTGATTCCGCCTGACAACACACCGGAGCGCCTGCGCTTCACCTATTGGCTGCACTACGCCGAGGGGTCGGCGATGCCGCCGCTGCTGTTGAAGCTGATCTTCCTGATGCTGCCGAAGCGCGCGCCGCTGCTGATGCGCCCGGTGGTCAATGCCATCGCCGCGAAAGCGCTGAACACGCTGGTCGATCCGCAACTCAAACAGCACATGGCGTTCTGGGAAGGCGAACTGTCGAAGAGCGAATGGTTCGCGGGCAGCGAGTTCACCGCCGCCGATATCCAGATGAGCTTCCCACTCGAAGCGGCCTCCGCGCGCGCCGGGCTGGAGCAAGGACATCCCAAGGCGATGGCGTGGCTCGCGAAGATCCACGCGCGGCCCGCCTATCAGCGCGCGCTGGAGAAGGGCGGGCCGTATTCGGTGGGACGCTAGACCGCGGGGAAGCCGAACAGCTTCTGCGGATTGTTCGTGAGGATACGATTGCGCATCGTCTCATCCGGCACCCACTCTGCAAGCAGGTCGAGCAGATCGCTTACGCCCATCATCACATCCCAGTTCGCCACATGCGGCCAGTCGGAGCCCCAGACGCAACGGTCGGGATTGGCGGCGACCAGCTTCTGGGCGAAGGGAATCGTATCGCTATAGGGCGGCCCACCCTGAATGCTGGTGCGATACGCGCCGGACAGTCGAACCCATGCGCCGTCGCGCACGAGGCCGACCAGAGCGTCGAAGCCCGGATCGTTGATGCCGCGTGAGGTCGGGAAGTGTCCCATGTGGTCAACGAGGAATGGCACCGGCAGTTTCGCAAAGCGTGAGGCGAGAGCCGGAATATCCTTGGCATCGATCAGGAATTGCAGATGCCAGCCCATCTCGCGGCAGAGCGACGCGTAGTCCTCAAGCTGCGCGAAACCCATCCCGCCGCCATAAAGCACGTTGAGCCGAAGGCCGACGACGCCGGCTTCTTTCAGCGCCACCTTCTCCTTCTCGGGGCAATCCAGCCCGATCACCGCGATGCCACGCAACCGCTGGCGATTGGCGGTGAGCGCGTTCACCAGCAGGCGGTTGTCGGTGCCATGCACGCTGACTTGCGTTAGCACGCCGTAAGTCATGCCGGTCGCATCGAGCATCGATAGATAAGATGCCGCCGTGGCCTCCGGCGGCGTGTAACTCCGCCCGGCGACGAACGGATAGTCCGGCGGCAGACCGATCACATGGGCATGCGTATCAACCGCACCACGCCGCACGGTGAACCGTGTCGCGCTGCGCTGGCTCGGTTGCGGCCCCGGGCAAGCCCGGGGTTCGCTGGGGGATGAATCAGGCGTCTGCATAGAGAATACGTCCGCGGGTTTCGGGCAACGCATAGGCTGCGAGGAAGAACAGGCCGTAAGCCAGCACTGCGAAGATCGCGATGGCATTGCCGAGGCTGGTGGTGTTGGACAGAGCGCCGACCAGGAACGGGAACAGAGCGCCGATGCCACGGCCGAAATTGTAGCAGAAGCCCTGGCCCGATCCGCGCAGACGTGTTGGATAGAGCTCCGTGAGGAACGCGCCCATGCCGGAGAAGTAGCCCGACGCAAAGAAGCCGAGCGGGAAGCCGAGGATCCACAGCACTTCGTTGGTGAGCGTCACCTGTGTGTAGATCAGGATGACTGCGATGGCGCCGAGCGAGAAGGTCAGGAACAGGTTGCGGCGACCGATGCGGTCGGCGAGCCAGGCGCCGACGAGATAGCCGATGAAGGAGCCGACGATCAGCGCCGAGAGATAGCCGGTCGATGAGACGATCGACAGCTTGCGCTCGGTGGTGAGGAAGCGCGGCACCCAGAAGGTGATGGCGTAATAGCCACCCTGGCAACCGGTCGCAGCGAGCGACGCAAGGATCGTGGTCTTCAGCATCGGGCCGGCAAAGATTTCGCTGAGCTTGGGCCGATCGCCGCTGGCGTTCTGCTTGGCGCGGGTCTCCGCGGCGATGACCGGTTCTTCGACGTAGCGGCGCAGATACAGCACCAGCAAAGCCGGCAGTGCGCCGATGGCGAACATCCAGCGCCACGCCGTCTCTGGTGGAAGCCATGAGAACAAAACCGCTTGGGAGAGCACGGCGAGGCCCCAGCCGATCGCCCAGCCGGACTGTACAGAACCGACTGCGCGGCCGCGATATTGCGGGCGGATGGCCTCGCCCATCAGCACAGCGCCTGCGGCCCATTCACCGCCAAAGCCAATGCCGAGCAGTGCACGCGCCACCAGCAGCTGATCGAAATTCTGCACGAAGGCACAGATCAGCGAGAAGAACGAGAACCACAGGATCGTTAGCTGCAGCGTGCGGACGCGGCCGATCCGGTCGGCAAGATAGCCGCCGAGCCAGCCACCGATCGCGGAGGCAAGAAGTGTCACGGTGCCAGCGAGGCCGGCAGTACCGGGATCGACCTTCCACATCACGATGATGGTGCCGATCACCAGCGGATAGATCATGAAATCCATGCCATCGAGTGCCCAGCCTGTGGCGCAGGCCCAGAACGTGCGGCGCTCCGGTGGATTCATATCGCGATAGAAGGCCAGAAGGCTGGTGTCTTCGATTTCCGCGCGCTCAATGGCGCCGGGATCGGTTGGTCGGTTGCCGCTCATGGTTATTTCCCCCGTTTGTCATCTTGGTTCGGGGGGCGCTCACCCGCGCGCCCCTGGGGGCACCGGATATGTCATTGGACGTCAGTACCCAGATGCCTCAGCGCCACGCGTACGCGGATCAGGGGCACCAAGCAAGCCGTCTGGCGTCACCAGAATAGAATTGGCCGAAGTCTGGCCCATCGGCTCGACCACCTTGTGGCCCATGGCACGCAGTGCGTTGAGAGTCTCTTCGCTAAAGCCGCGTTCGATGCGGACTTCATCGGGCAGCCACTGGTGATGCAGGCGCGGCGCGGCCACGGCCGACATAATGTTCATCCTGTAGTCGATCACATTGACGATCACCTGCAGCACCGTCGAGATGATGCGGCTGCCGCCGGGCGAACCGGTGACGAGTACCGGCTTGCCGTCCTTCAGCACGATGGTAGGTGACATCGATGACAACGGGCGCTTGCCGGGACCGGGCAGGTTGGCTTCGAAGCCGACAAGTCCATAGGCATTGGACGCGCCAGGTGCGGCGGTAAAGTCATCGAGCTCGTTGTTGAGCAATACGCCGGTGCCGTCGGCGATCAGGCCAACACCATAACTGAAGTTCAGCGTGTAAGTGTTGCTCACCGCATTGCCGGCGCTGTCGACCACCGAATAGTGGGTCGTATTCTGTCCTTCGCGCGGCGGTACGGCCGAGAGGGCATCGGTCCACGGCGTTGCCTTGTTGGGATCGATCGAGGCGCGCTGCCCGGTAGCGTAGTCCTTCGAAGTCAGCGTCGTGATCGGCGCGTTGACAAAAGCGGGATCGCCCAGATAGCGCGCGCGATCCGCATAAGCACGCTTCATGGCTTCGACCAGCAGATGCAGCGACGGTGCGGAGGCCTGCCGCATCTCGCCCAGCGGAAAGCCTTCGAGAATATTCAGTGTCTCCAGCAGCACCGTTCCGCCGGATGACGGCAGCGGCATTGAGATGATGTCGTAGCCGCGATAGCTGCCGCGGACCGGCGTGCGAACCACGGGCTGATAGATCTTGAGGTCGTCTGCCGTGAAAATGCCGCCTGCCGCATTGATGCTGCTGACCAGCTTCTCGGCGACGGGGCCTTCATAGAAGCCGCGGGGTCCCTGCGCGGCAATCGCCGTGAGCGTTGTTGCGAGGTCTGTCTGGATCAACCGGTCGCCCTCGCGCAGCGAGGTGCCGTCGTCACGCGAAAAGATCTTCTTCGTCGCGGGCCAGCGCGCCAGGCGTCTGTGCCAATCCGGCAGCGTATCTGCGCCATCGTCAGTCAGGATGAAGCCGTCGCGGGCCAGCGCAATCGCGGGCTGTAACAGATCCGACAGCGTGAACTTGCCCGAGCCATATTTTTCCAGCGCCAGCGCCAGCCCTGCGACCGTGCCGGGGATGCCGATGCCCAAAGCGGAATCGCGGGATTTCGCGGTGTCCGGTTTGCCGTCGCTGCCGAGAAACATGGTGCGGGTGGCCGCGGCCGGCGCGGTCTCGCGATAGTCGATGGTGACGTCTTCGCCGGAGGCTGTGTGGATCACCATGAAACCGCCGCCGCCGATATTACCGGCGCGGGGATAGGTGACAGCCATGGCGAAACCGCTCGCAACAGCCGCATCGATCGCATTGCCACTGCGCGCCATGACATCCGCACCGACCTTGGCGGAGATCTTCTCCTGGGCGACGACCATGCCATGCTTGGCCGCGATGGGTTTGAGCGTGCCTGACGGTGCGGGGGTATAGAGGTCACGCGCCTGCTGCGCGTTTGTCGATGCCGGGACGACGAGTATAAATGCGAGTGCTGCGACGCACGTACAACGCAGGAAAGCAAACGGTACCATCGATCACTCCGGCTGACAGCGGACATGATCGCATCGCCGTCTCGAATGCTATATGGCTTGTGAAACGTACGAGACAACACTCTGTGATTCGCGGGGGATACCACGCATGGCGGTCGCCGCCGCTTCATCAGCCTCTGTGACAGCGGCGCCAAAGACCTATCCACCGCGCTCTGCGGTGATCAGCTGGATGTTTTTCGACTGGGCGGCCCAGCCTTACTTCAGTCTCATCACAACCTTCGTTTTCGCGCCCTATTTCGCCACGCGCGTGGCATCCGACGCCGCCACCGGGCAATCGCTGTGGGGCTTCGCCACCGCTGCGGCCGGGTTGGTCATCGCGCTGGCATCGCCGATGCTTGGCGCGATTGCCGACGCGAGCGGCCGCCGCAAGCCTTGGATCGCAAGCTTCGGTGCGATCTTCGTGATCGGCGCCTGCATCATGTGGATCGGCAAGCCCGGCGATCCCGCTATCATCCTGCCGCTGCTGATTGCCTATGGCTTGGCGACCATCGGCGTGGAATTTGCCACCGTGTTCAACAATGCGATGATGCCGACGTTGGTGCCGCCGGATAAAATCGGCCGCCTGTCCGGTTCGGGCTGGGCGCTCGGCTATGTCGGCGGCATTCTCAGCCTGATCATCGTGCTCGGCTTCATGGCCGCGAACCCCACCACCGGGCGCACGCTTTTCGGCCTGGTCCCGATCCTCGGTCTCGACCCCGCGACGTTCCAGGGCGATCGCATTTCGGCGCCGCTGTCGGGCCTGTGGTTCGTCGTCTTCGTGCTGCCGATGTTTCTGCTGACGCCGGATTTTCCTGCAAAGGTTTCGCCCGATCACGCCGTGCGTGCAGGTCTGACCGATCTCAGGCACACGCTAAGTGATCTGCCGAAGCATCGCTCGATGATGGCATTCCTGATTGCCAACATGATCTACACGGACGGGCTGGTGTCGCTGTTTGCTTTCGGTGGCATCTATGCGGCCGGCACGTTCGGTTGGAATACGATTCAGATCGGCACGTTCGGTATCATCCTGGCCATCGCCGGAACGTTCGGCGCCTTCGTCGGCGGCAAGCTCGACGATGCGTTCGGACCGAAGCGTGTGATCACTGGCAGCATCCTGCTGCTGCTGACCTCGATCATTGCGATCCTGCTGATTGATCGCGAAACCATCTTCTTCATCAAGGTCGCGCCGCCGGTGCCGGGTGGCGGCCTGTTCGCGGCGCCTGCGGAGAAGGCCTATCTCGCGCTGGGTTGCCTGATCGGCATGGCGGGCGGTCCGCTGCAGGCGGCATCGCGCACGCTGTTGATCCGGTTGGCACCGCAAGATCGCATCGCGCAGTTCTTCGGTCTGTTCGCGCTGACCGGAAAGGTGACGTCCTTTATGGGGCCGTTGCTGATCGGCCTCGTCACCGCGGTCACCGCCAGCCAGAAGGCTGGCATGGCGGTGCTGGTGCTGTTCTTTGTCGGTGGCCTCGGTCTGCTCGCGCGGGTGCGGGAAGCTTGAGCCTCGAAAGTCTCAGTGCTTGAAGTGGCGGACGCCGGTGAACACCATGGCGATTCCGGCGTCATCCGCCGCCTTGATCACTTCATCGTCGCGCACCGAACCGCCGGGCTGGATCACCGCAGTGGCTCCGGCCTCGATGGCAACGAGCAAGCCGTCCGCGAACGGGAAGAATGCGTCTGACGCGACCACCGATCCCTTGGTCATCGGCTGTGCGAGCTTCATCTCAGCGGCCGCATCTTGCGCCTTACGGGCGGCGATGCGTGCGGAATCGATGCGGCTCATCTGGCCGGCGCCGATACCGACAGTGGCGAGGTCCTTGGCATAGACGATGGTATTCGACTTGATGTGCTTGGCTACGCGAAACGCGAATTTGAGATCGCGCAGTTCGGCGTCGGTCGGCTGACGCTTAGTCACGGCCTTCAGCAACATGTCGTCGACAACAGCATTGTCGCGGCTCTGGATCAGCATGCCGCCAGCCACGGTCTTGGCCGTGAAGCCCGGCGCGCGCGGATCCGGCAATCCGCCGGCCAAGAGCAGGCGCAAGGTCTTCTTCGCGGCGACGATGGCGATGGCTTCCTCGGTGGCGTCAGGTGCCACGATGACCTCGGTGAAGATCTCGGTGATGACGCGCGCGGTGTCTGCATCGAGCGTCTTGTTCAGCGCAACGATGCCGCCGAACGCCGAGGTGGAATCGCAGGCCAGTGCCTTGCGATAGGCCTCAACCAGGCTGCTGCCTTCGGCGACGCCGCAGGGATTGGCGTGCTTGACGATGACACAGGCCGCGGTGCGCTTCGGATCGAACTCGGCGATGCATTCATAGGCCGCATCGGTGTCGTTGATATTGTTGTAGGACAGTTGCTTGCCCTGTACCTGCCGCGCCGAGGATACGCCGGGGCGGAGTTCGGGTGTGCGATAGAATGCAGCGGTCTGGTGCGGGTTCTCGCCGTAACGCAGCGCTTCGACCAGTTTGCCGCCGACGGCACGGAAATCCGGTGCGGTGATCTTCAACTGATCCGCGAACCAGTTCGAGATCGCAGCATCATAAGCTGCGGTGCGCGCATAGGCCTTGGCTGCCAGACGACGGCGCAGCGTCAGCGTGGTCGCGCCCTTGTTGGTCGCGAGTTCATCGAGCACCGACTGATAATCGGAGGGCTCGACGACGACGGTGACGTCGTCATGGTTCTTGGAGGCTGCGCGGATCATTGCCGGACCGCCGATGTCGATATTCTCGATACAATCCTCATAGGAGGCGTTCTTCGCGACGGTCTCCTCGAACGGGTAGAGGTTCACGACGAGCAGATCGATCTGCGAAATTCCGTGATCCTTCATCGCCTTGGCGTGTTCGGCATTGTCGCGGATCGCGAGCAGGCCGCCATGGACCTTTGGATGCAGCGTCTTGACCCGGCCATCCATCATTTCCGGGAAGCCGGTGAGGTCGGACACGTCCGAGACCTTCAGGCCCGCCGCAGCGATCGCCTTGGCGGTACCGCCGGTGGAAACGAGGTCGATGCCGTGAGCGGACAGCGCCCGCGCGAATTCGATCAGCCCGGACTTATCGGAAACGGACAATAGAGCGCGAGTAACCTTGCGCGGATGGTCGGTCATGATGCGTATCCCGTGGGAGAAGGACGCCGCGTAGCATGGTTTCGCGGTGCAAGAAACTGCAAGGGCTTGCATGCCAGCAATTTCGTCGTGAAGGCCTGATTTACAACGGCAATTCCGGCTCGCGGCGGGCGTTGCGGCGGGCCGTGGTCTGCGACGGCGAGGAGGCCGAGCGGGCAAAACTCCAGCGGATGCTGGAGGTCTGCTGGGCGTTCTGGTGGATCACGATCTGGGCCGTCCGGCGCGGTCCGTCATTGCCCGCCAGAAACACGCTGTCCTCAAGTTCGACCTTGTCGTCGAGTGCCTCGAAGGTCCAGACGTCGCGGTTCGGCAATACCAGCATGACGCCGCGGGCGTCGCTGAGCCGGCTGGCTTTCACCGAGGGATGCAGGTGGAAGCGCAGGGCGTAGTCGGTATTGCTGCCTTTGAGCCGCGCGCCGGGCGCGGCCGCAACGATGTCCTCGCCCTCAAGTTTCGACCCGTCCTCGGAGATCATCAGCACGCGCCGATGCGTGACACCGAAGCGTGGGTGATAGCCGTCATGCGCGGTGGTCAGGATGGTGCCGTTCGAGGTGATCTCGCGATAGCTCTCCACCACATGCGGGCCGTTGACGATCGGGGCGCCCTGCAGAAACTTCTTCATCGCGCTGCGTTCGACGAACTGGCACGACGAGGTGTTGTGATAGGTCATCGTCGAATGCGCGGGCGTGCCGCGCGCGAAAGCGCGCCAGTTGTCGCGCCCGGTCGACGGCATGCCGCAATTGATGACGATGCGGCTCGGGCCGGACGACAGTTCGAACGACAACGTGCCGGCATGCGCGTCATGACTGACGCTCGGAGGCGGCGGCGGGCCGGTATCGATGATCACGGTCATCTGGCCGGCTTCGAGACGCTGGAAGCCGGTATGCGGCATATGCGCCATCGGCACGCCATGCGTGTCGTCATAGGCCAGCAGCGTTGCCAGCAGATGCGATGGCGCATTGCTCATACCGTTGAACAGTGCGAACGAGCCGTCGCCATGACGGAAGAATCGCAGCATCGGCATCATGCGATCGATCGCATTCAGTAGCGCCGGCGGTGGCGCGATGTTACGGGCGGCAAAAGTCTGCCGCAGCGGCAGCAGATCGATCAGCAATTCGATCAGCGCGCCGGGGTTGCGCGAGATATGTCCGCCATCGGGCAGGATCTGGCGCTGCATTTCGTCGGAGAGTTTGCGTGTGGCGGTACGGATGTGGCGCGCTTGATTGGCGAGGCACAGCGATGCGTAGCACAGAGCAATGACCACCTGCAGCTTCGGTACGCCGTCGGGTGCATGCGACAGTGCGTAGCGTAGCGAGCGAATCTCGCGGCTGAGCGAGCGCAGATAGCGGCGATAGAATTTGCCGTCGGTATCGCCGAGTACCAGCGGTGCCTGCGATAGCAGCGAGATCACACGGCGAGCGATGACGTCGGCGCGGCGTCCGACCGGGCGCTTGCGCGACGTATTCGACATCCAGTCGTCGATCAGCGAGCGCGCATTGGCGCGGGTGATGGCAGTGTCGGCGGCGCGCAGATGCCTCAGCCAGCCAAAGCCGAGCAGCGAGACTTCCCAGTCTTCCGATGGCGGCTCCAGATCGAAGATCGAGCGACCGTGGCAGGTGACGATCTTGCCGGCGAAGACGAAGCGCCCGGCATAGATTTCGGCGGCGCGGGTGGCGTCGGTGGTGCGCAGGTCATGCGGAGCGATGATCAGGCGATCGGTGCGTCCGGGCCAGAGCCGGGCCAGCGCTGCCGATCCGCCAGACGCGCGTGACATCGCGCTCCGCGCGAAGCGGCCGAGGATCAGCCCCGAGATACGTCTGCGATGTGCGACCACGCGCGCCTTGAACTGGAAGAGAAAGGGTTGTTGCGAATCCTTTTAGCCGGAAACGCGATCCGCACACAGTACAAGGAAGCCCCCTGTGGAAGCCTCGCGAATCGGGAGATTACTCTGTGAATATCAGGATTTAATGAGTCGCGCCGCATAGAAGCCGTCGAGCCCGCCAAGCCGGGGGTCGGCATGGGGCAGATGGCTCGGCAGAGTGCGCAGATCGCCCTCGGGGGTGACGATCTCGGCCAGGCCGGCAACTTCACTGGCGTCGGCCGGGGCGCGGCGCATGCTGGAATCCTTGGCCAGCAGGTCGGCGATGGCTTGTTCGCCTTCTTCTGGCTCCAGCGAACAGGTGCAATAGACCAGGGTTCCGCCGGGCTTCAGGATGGAGGCGGCCTTCTGCAGCAGGCGCCGTTGCAGCGCGGTCAGCATGACGATGTCGGAGTCCTGCTTCAGCCAGGCGACATCGGGGTGCCGCCGGATCGTGCCGGTAGAGGAGCAGGGCGCATCCAGCAACACGCCGTCAAAACCCTCGCCGGGATATTCGGTGCCGTCGACGACGACGGTTTCGGCCTCGAGCGACAGCCGCGCCAGATTTTCGCGCAGCCGCGCCACACGGTTCGGCGAGCGGTCGATAGCAGTGACCTGTGCGCCGCCCTGGACCAATTGCGCAGTCTTGCCGCCCGGCGCGGCGCAGAGATCGACGATGCGTTTGCCCTTGAGGTCGCCGAACAGTCGTGCCGGCAGTGCCGCCGCGGCATCCTGCACCCACCACTGGCCGTCATCGAAACCGGGCAACATGGTCACCGAGCCCTGCAGCAGGGTTCGGACGGAACCGGTTGGAAGCACTTCGCCGTGCAGGCGCGTGGCCCAGGCATCGGCTTCGGATTTGACGGTGAGATCGAGTGACGGCTCATGGCTCAGCGCCACGGCCATTTCCTTGGCTGCCGTCCCGCCGTAATGGGCCGTCCAGCGCGCCATCAGCCAGGGCGGGATGTCGAGAGTCTGGGCGGCAACTTCGTCGATCAGCGGCTGGCCTTCACGGGCGCAGCGTCGCAACACGGCATTGACCAGCCCTGCATATTTCGCGGCCTTACGGTCGGATTGCACCATGCGGACCGAGAGGTCGACGGCGGCGTGATCCGGCACATCCATCCAGAGGATCTGGGCAGCACCGATCAGGAGCGCGCTCTGCGCACGCGGGGCATCGGTGGGGACACCGCGGTCGAGCAGGCGGGAGAGAATATGCCCGAGCGTACCGAGCCGGCGTAGGATCGTCGCAACCAGACGTCGCATCAGCGCGCGGTCGCGGTCGGATAGCGTTTTCAGGCCGGGATGGGCCGCGGCGCCTTCGAGCTGGTCGTCGAGGGTCCGATGCTTGTGCAATACGCCGTCGAGAATATCCGCCGCAATCCGTCGCGCGGCGAGGCCGGGGACCTCGGTTGGCGGTGCGTATCTTACTTGCGACATGCGAAAACATCACGACGGAGGGCGGGCAATGGCGCGGGCAGGCTCAGCATGCGGCCACTGGATGGGAGCGATTCTGTCGCATGCGAATATGCCAAATGTAAGAATCGCCCTTATATGCTCACAGTCGAACGGCAACTGTTCGACATTGATTTATGTAACGCGTGCCGCCCTTGCCGGTTCAGCAGGAAACCTGAGATGAACGACATTCCTTCCGAGTCCGCAACGTCTTTGCCGGAGCCTGAGCCGGTACCGAAGAAAGTTTTGACGCCCGCCGCGCAGCGCGCGCTGGCCGAGGCAGAAGAACGTCGGGCTGCAGCTGCAGCAGCACATACTGCGGCGAAAGCGAAAGAGTTCCAGGGACCTGAAGGCCCGGAGCCCACGCGCTTTGGCGACTGGGAGCGTAAGGGCATTGCGTCCGACTTCTAACTCTTCGGATCACTGAGCCAGATTCTTCTGGCTGGTTGTTTCGACTCACATTATCGCAGGACGATGACCCCAGCATCGCGCATTCACCGTGCGTCGCCGTGGCGATCCCGCATGTCCGCGGCGATGCCGTGGGTATTCGTGCTTGGCCTGGCCGCCGGCACCATGCTGCCGGTGAAGCGTTGGCTGCCGTTCCTGCCCGGCGCGGATCAGACCGAGGCGGCCCGCGATTCCGAGGCGATCGTCAGGCGCGCCGGCAATGCTGAGGCGCGCTACTCGATCGAGATGCGCTATGCCATCGACGGCGATACTTTTGGCGCGCGCGTGCATCTTGGGTCGGGTGAAGACGTCAGCGTGCGCATTCGTTTGCGTGGCATCGATGCGCCGGAGCTGAAGGGGCAATGCGCGCGCGAGATTCAGAAAGCAGAAACCGCGACGGCTGCACTGACCAAGTTGCTCCGCGAGGGAAGTCTCACGATCTACAATATCGGACCTGACAAATATCCCGGCCGCGTGGTCGCCGATGTCGCGACCAGGCAAACGCCCAACGTGTCTGCAGCAATGCTCAACGCAGGGCACGCGCGCCCGTATGGTGGCGGTCATCGTAGCGGCTGGTGCGATAGCCGATGAGATCAGCAAAACAAAAAGCCGCGCATCATGCGCGGCTTTTCAGAATAGCGAAGCTGCCAGCGATCAGCGCTGGGTGACGATCACCGGCGTGCCGACCGAGACGCGCGAATAGAGGTCGGTGATGTCTTCGTTGTACATGCGGACGCAACCGTAAGAGACATAGCCGCCGATCGAATTGGGGCGGTTGGTGCCGTGGATGGCATATTCGCCGCCGGCGAGGGTCATCGCAGCAACGCCCATCGGATTAGCTGGCGAACCGCCCGCAATCACATCGGGGATATTCGGATTGTCACGCTTGACGTCGGCGGGCGGAGCCCAGGCCGGCTGGCGGTACTTGCCGTCGATCTTGGTGGCGCCGGCCCACTGTTTGCCGGGCTTGCCGACACCGACGGGATAGCGCACGGCCTGACCCTGTTCGAGCACGAGATACAGCTTACGCTCATTGGTCTTCACGACGATGGTGCCGGGGGCATAGTCGCCGTGGAAGCCGACCACATTGGGCGCTGCCTGCGCGGCAGGGGACATCAGGGCGCCAATGACAACGGTGGCTGCCAGCGCACTAGCAATTTTCAGGGACATCGATCTCTCCAGTTCGGCCCGGCCGGTAGCGGCCGACGAGGTCGTGCCGCCTCTCAAGGCGACGAAAACAATTGCACACGGGAAATTCTCAACCAGTCGCGTAAACAACCGGTCTCTGCCAGCGCGGGGGAGTGCGCCAACGAGCGCCTAAAGAGGAAATCCACTGAACAAAGTAAATGCCCGGAAAACAACACTCGCTCTAAATTGGCCGGGGGTGGCCATCCGGCCCTGACAATCGCGTGAGGCCAGCCAGATGCAATGCGTTGGAGGTCACTAGGCCAGCGTAAAGGCCTCATGGACGGCGGATTGTACCGCGCCGCCGAGGACAGCGCCGCCACCGGCCACATAGATCCAGTCACCAATAACTGTGGCGCCGACCGCATGGCGCGGGGTCAGCATCGGCGCGTGGCTCTGCCAGGTGTCGGAGGCCGGATCGTAGCTTTCCATCTGTCCGTACACCTTGCCCTGGGTGAGCTGGCCGTTCTGCACCACGCCGGATTCTCCGCCCATGGCAAACAGCCGGTCGCGATACACGACAAGGCCATGGCCCGAACGGGTCGTCGGCAGTGCGGCGCGCAGCTCCCATGTGTCGCGCTCGGGCAGATACACATGGTGCAGATCGGTATTGTACTCGAACGTATTGAAACGCCCGCCGATCACATGGATCACGCCGCGCGTGGCGACGCAGCCGACATGGTCGCGCGCACCGGGCAGTGCCTTGCGGGTCTCCCATTTGTCGGTCTTGGGATCATAGACTTCGTGCCAACTGACACTGGCGCGCTCAGCCGCCGGTTCCGACGCGCCGCCGATCAGATGGATCTTGCCGTTCAGCGCGACCGCAGCGCCGGCACCGCGCGGTCTCGGCAACGGCGCGATCGTATCCCAGCGATTGGCAGCGACATCATAGGCATAGGCGTTCTGGTTCGAGCCGCGGTTCTGCTGCATGAAGCCGCCGAGCGCATAGACGCGGCCGGCATCGGCAGCGACCGAGACATGGTTGGCGCCGCGCGGCAGGGGCGCTGCGTCGAGCCACTGATCTGAAGCGGGATCGTAGACATGGTGATAGGGGCGGTCGACACGGCCTTCGCCGTAGCCGCCTACGATATGCATACGATCGGCCCATGATGTCGCCCAGGCCATCTCGCTGCGCGGCAACGGCAGTGCCGCACGCGATATCCACTTTCCTTGCGGCCCTTTCGGCGCCGGACTCTCTGTGACGCGCTGCGCCTCCTGCTCGGGCGTCATGTGATGCGGTACGCCGCCTTGCAATTTGGCGTAGGGCTCTTTCGACGATGGTGCCGCAGGCAATGCGGGATGACCGGCATGTTGCGCACGGGCGGAGGCTCCGCCCGCAACAACTGCAGCACTTCCCAACACGAATGACCGACGATCCACCACATCACTCCGTGTTTGCCGACAGATTGGGCGAGCGGTTACGCCCCCGGCTTCTTGTTCTGCCGATGCTCGACGAGGTCGGTGACCACGGCGGGATCGGCCAGTGTCGATGTATCACCCAGAGATGACGGTTCGTCTTCGGCGATCTTGCGCAGGATGCGGCGCATGATCTTGCCGGAGCGGGTCTTTGGCAGGCCCGGTGCGAACTGGATCAGGTCCGGCGAGGCGATCGGGCCGATGTCCTTGCGAACCCAGGCCACCAGCTCCTTGCGGAGCTCTTCCGTCGGCTCGACGCCGTTCATCAGCGTGACATAAGCGTAGATGCCCTGGCCCTTGATGTCGTGCGGATAGCCGACCACGGCGGCCTCGGACACTTTCTCATGTGCGACCAGCGACGATTCCACTTCCGCGGTGCCCATGCGGTGGCCGGAGACATTGATGACGTCGTCGACGCGGCCGGTGATCCAGTAATAACCGTCGGCATCGCGGCGGCAGCCGTCGCCGGTGAAGTACTTGTTCTTGTAGGTCGAGAAATAGGTCTGTTCGAAACGGGCGTGATCGCCATAGACCGTCCGCATCTGGCCAGGCCATGACTTGGCGATGCAGAGATTGCCCGAGGTTTCGCCCTCCAGCACCTTGCCATCGGCATCGACGATCTCGGGGACGACACCAAAGAACGGCCGCGTCGCCGAACCCGGCTTCAGTTTCGTCGCGCCGGGCAGAGGCGTGATGAGAATGCCGCCGGTCTCGGTCTGCCACCAGGTGTCGACGATCGGCGCACGCGCCTCGCCGACCACGTGATAGTACCACTCCCAGGCTTCCGGATTGATCGGCTCGCCGACCGAGCCGAGCAATCGCAGGCTCTTGCGCGAGGTTTTCTTCACCGGCTCGTCGCCGGCCTGCATCAGCGCGCGGATCGCGGTTGGCGCGGTGTAGAAGATGTTGACCTGATGCTTGTCGATGACTTCCCAGAAGCGCGACATCGACGGATAGTTCGGCACGCCTTCGAACATCAGCGTGGTCGCGCCGTTGGCCAGCGGCCCATAGAGAATGTAGCTGTGACCGGTCACCCAGCCGACGTCGGCGGTGCACCAGTAGATGTCACCCTCGTGATAGTCGAACACATATTGATGCGTCATCGAGGCGAACAGCAGATAGCCGCCGGTGGTGTGCAGCACGCCCTTGGGCTGGCCGGTGGAGCCCGACGTATAAAGGATGAACAGCGGATCTTCCGCATTCATCGGCTCGCAGGGGCATTCGGTGGTGACGACTTCGGCGGCTTCGCGGTACCAGAAGTCACGGGCCGGATCCATGTTCACCGGTGTGCCGGTGTGCTTGACCACGACGACCCAGTCGACGCCGCCGGCTTTCGCGACGGCCGCATCGACATTGTTCTTTAGCGGCACTTTCTTGCCGCCGCGCAGGCCTTCATCGGCGGTGATGATGATCTTCGACTGGCAGTCAGTGATGCGCTGCGCCAGCGAGTCCGGCGAGAAGCCGGCGAAGACCACCGAATGGACCGCGCCGATGCGCGCGCAGGCCAGCATCGCGTAGGCGGCTTCCGGAATCATCGGCAGATAGATGGTGACGCGGTCGCCTTTGCCGACATTGCGGTTGCGCAACACGTTGGCCATCTTGCAGACTTCGTCGTGCAGTTCCTGATAGCTGATGTGCTTCGACTGCGAGGGGTCGTCGCCTTCCCAGATGATCGCGGTCTGGTTGGCGCGCTTCGGTAGATGGCGGTCGATGCAGTTATAGGCGGCGTTCAATACGCCATCCTCAAACCACTTGATCGAGATCTTGCCTGGGGCAAAGGACGTGTTTTCGATCTTGGTGGGGGCGTGGCTCCAGTTGAGGCGCTTGGCCTGCTCGGCCCAGAAGCCGTTGGAATCGCTGATCGAGCGCGCATACATCTCGTTGTATTTTGCGTCATCGACGAAGGCGCGCGTCGTCCACTCAGCCGGTACGTCGTAAATCTTGTCGGACATCGTCCCCTCCACCACCGTGCGACCGCTGCGCGAATTCGCCGCCAGCCGGTTCTCGTTGCGCGCAATATGCGCCGGCGCGAGATAGCTGGACAAGCGGGGCCGGACTAGGCCTTTGGTCGGTCCGCAAGGTCGCAGCCCCAATCACGTTCGCGTTTTGACGGCCTGGAAACTTCATCATAAAGCCAATTCAGGCGCTAAACGGTAACCAGTAACCGAAATTGCGTGCCTGTGGACTCGCAATAGTTGCGGGAAGCCCCTAAATCGCCCTCGCAGGGACGGCCAAGCGGCCCGGAACCAAAAATCAATAAACGGCATTAGCAGAGACACAGGGCCGACGAGGCAGATAACACTATGATGGAACAGCAGAATTTCGCGCCTTCCCGGGCCGTTTCCGCCCGTTCCGTCGCGCGGCCAGCCCGTATGGCCAAGCCAAGCCCCGCGAGTGTGGAGGTTTTGGCCCGTGAAATGGGCCTGAAGCTCGGAGATCAGTCTGAGCTGACGATCCGCCGGCTCAAGCGCGGAAAATCTTATTCCTTCGTCAGGGCCAACGGCACCCCGATCAAGCATATCGGGACGATCAAGCGGCTGAACTCCATGGCAGTGCCCCCGGCCTATGCCGAGGTCCGCTATGCCGCTGATCCTACGTCGCATTTGCAGGCCGTAGGCCGCGACGCGGCCGGCCGCCTGCAATACCGCTATCACTCGGATTGGGAGAAAGTCCGCGAGCAACGCAAGGCGCATCGGCTGGCGAAGCTGGTGGCGGCACTGCCGAAGATCCGCCGCAACGTCTCGGCGCTTCTGGCAGGCGACGAGCCGACGCGTGAGTTCGCGCTCGCCGCTGTCATCGAACTGGTCACGCGCACCGCGATCCGTGCCGGCAATGAGAGCTATATGAAGCTGTCGGGCACCCGCGGCGCTACAACGCTGATGAAGTCGAACGTGCAGCTCGAAGACGATTGCATCGTGCTCACCTTCAAGGCCAAGGGCGGCAAGGCAGTGCGCAAGGAGTCCTATGCGTCGAAGCTCGTCCGCGCGATTGGTATCCTGCACGATGTGCCGGGCAAACGCCTGTTCCAGTATCGCGACAATGCTGGCCGCATTCACAAGGTCAACACGGCAGCAGTGAACGCCTTCCTGCGCGATATCGCCGGCATCAAGATTTCACTGAAGGATTTCCGCACTCTGATGGCGTCGGCGACGGTGGCTGAAACCCTGTCACGGATAGAGCCGGCAGCCAGTGAGCGCGGACGCAGGAAGCAGGTGCTCGAAGCCGTGCGGTCGGCGGCAGACGAGTTGCAGAACACGGCGGCGATTTGCCGCAAGAGCTATGTGCACGACACCATCGTTACGGCCTTCGAGGACGGTGTCCTCGCTCGCATCGCCGCGACGCAAACGGGCTATCGCTCGCAATCGAAGCGCGAGCAGCTTCTGGCGCAGGTGGTGGCTGAGGCGGGGTAGTTAGGCCAGCGTCCACACTGCCGTGTTCTTGATCTCTGCATCTTCAAGATCGCGCGTCACGGGCACTCTGTATTCCGCGAGCTTGCGCAATTTGTCTTTCGGCAGATAGCTGCGGCCGGGGTCGCCGATCAGGACCGTTGCACCGCGCGCCGCTTGCGCTGAAAGAAATGCAAAGGCGCGCTCGGCGGTGTCGCGTTCATAGAAAATATCGCCTGCCAGAATCGTTTGTGCGGGCGGGACAGATGAGCCGCCGAGCAGATCGTCACCGCGAGCATTGATCGTAACGCCATTTTCAGCCGCGTTCAGTGCGATGGCCGTGCGCGCAAAGGCGTCGATGTCATAGGCGAAGACGCTGCTTGCCCCTGCTTTCATCGCGGCGATGGCCACAAGCCCCGATCCTGATGCGAGATCGATGATGGTCTTTTCAGCAACATGCCCGGGATGATCGAGAACAAAGCGCGCCAGTGCCTGTCCGCCGGCCCAGGCGAAGGCCCAGAACGGTGGCGGCAGTCCGGCTTCGCCGAGTTCTTCCTCAGTCTTGCTCCACAGCGGTACGGCCTCGTCGGCTGTGTGCAGCACAATGTTCGGCACCAGTGGCACCGGTCGCAGGCGCGTATTGGCGCGGATGAAAGCTACGGGATCAGTGATTGCAAGATTGGCCGCGCCGTTGGCGCTCACAATCCGCCCATTTTGCAGACGAGCTTCCACTCCTCCGCGGTCACCGGCTGCACCGAGAGCCGCGACAGTTTCAGCAGCGCCATCTCGCCGAGCTTTGGCTCGGCCTTCACGGCAACGAGCGTCACCGGCGTCTTCAAAGGCTTGTCGGCGGCAATGTCGACGCAGACGAACTTGCCGGATTCATCGGTCGGGTCGGGATAATGCTCTTTCACGATCTCGACGATCCCGACAACTTCCTTGCCTTCGTTGGAATGATAGAAGAAGGCGCGATCGCCTTTCTTCATGGCCATCATGTTGAGCTTGGCGCTGTGGTTGCGCACGCCGGTCCAGGCTTCGCCCTTTTTGCCCTTGGCGACCTGTTGATCCCATGACCATACAGATGGCTCCGATTTCACCAGCCAGTATTTCATCTTGCCTCTAACCTTCTGCCTTGAACGGCCGCGTCAGCAGGCCATCGATTGCCTGATCGATGGTTGCCTGGCCGGCCAGAATTGCCGCCACGGCCTTTGCCACCGGCATATCGACGCCCTTCGATGTCGCAAGCTCGATCAGCACCGGCGCCGTGAACTCACCTTCGGCAAGTTTGCCAGGCGCCGGCTGTTCACCGCGGCCCAATGCAACGCCGAGCGAAAAATTACGCGATTGCGCGCTCGAACAGCTCAAGATCAGATCGCCAAGACCTGACAGTCCCGACAGCGTCTCGGTGCGCGCGCCACATGCGATGCCTAGTCGCAGTAATTCGCTGAAGCCGCGCGTCGTGAGTGCTGCAAGGGCCGACGCGCCGAGCTGCTTGCCGGCGACGATACCCGCCGCAATTGCCAGTACGTTCTTCGCCGCACCGCCGATCTCGACGCCGCGCACATCGGTGGAGTGATAGGGACGGAACGTCGCCGAACCCAGGGCCTGCACGAGCGCGACAGCGATATCTTCGTCGGCGCAGGCGAGTGTCACTGCTGTGGGCAGGCCCGCTGCGACATCGTCGGCGAAATTCGGTCCCGACAGAATGGCAGGGAT
This sequence comes from Tardiphaga sp. 20_F10_N6_6, assembly GCF_052076045.1. NCBI lineage: Bacteria > Pseudomonadati > Pseudomonadota > Alphaproteobacteria > Hyphomicrobiales > Nitrobacteraceae > Tardiphaga > Tardiphaga sp. 20_F10_N6_6. Next base: position 4,117,651 of record NZ_CP197239.1, on the reverse strand, counting down.
CGCATGCGGTGCGACGTCGGCGATGACTTCCGTCATGAATTTGTGACTGCCGCGCTCGATGCCCTTGGCGCAGGCGACCACCGGAACGCCTGCCGGCAATAGCGGCGCGAGCGCCGTCAATGCCTCGCGCAACTGTTGCGACGGGACGGCGAGCAGAATGATATCGGCGCGCGCTGACAGCGAAAGATCGGCGGTGACGAAGACAGAGTCATCGATGGCAGCGCCGGGCAATCTCGGATTGGCGCGCGATACCTGCATCAGTTCGGCGGCTGCAGTCGAGCGTGCATAGAGCACGACCTCGCGGCCGGCGCGCGCCGCGACATCGGCCAGCGCCGTGCCGTAAGCACCAGCGCCGATCACCGCCACAGAGTTTAAGTCGGCCATGATGTTCCCGTCAGTAAGCCGCGCGGGATTTGGAATGGCCTGCCGGCGCGTTGGCGTCAGCGTCGAGCAGCCAGCGCGCGCGGGGCGGTGCTTCCATCGTGTCGGTGAGTCCCAGCGCAAGGCGCTCTGCGCCGGCCCAGGCGATCATCGCGCCGTTGTCGGTGCACAGTGCCGGCGGCGGGATGATCAGCGTGGTCTGCGCTTTTGCGGCGACGGCCTGCAGCGCACCGCGGATCGCCTGGTTGGAGGCGACACCCCCTGCCGCGACCAGTGCATGCGGCGGGCCGAATTGGTCTTCGAACAATCTGAGGCCGACGCTCAATCGATCCGCCGTCGATTCCAGCGCCGCCGCCTGGAAGCTGGCGCAGAGATCCGCGATGTCCTGCTCTTCCAAAGGAATGAGCCGGCTGGCCTCGTTGCGTACCGCAGTCTTGAGACCTGACAGCGAAAAATTCGCATCGGGCCGGCCAAGCATCGGCCGCGGAAACGCAAAGCGCTTGGGATCGCCACCGGCAGCAGCCCGCTCCACTTGCGGACCGCCGGGATAGGGCAGGCCGAGCATCTTGGCGACCTTGTCGAAGGCTTCGCCCATGGCGTCATCGACGGTGGTGCCGAGCCGGACGTAGTGGCCGACGCCGAGCACCGCGACGATCTGGGTATGACCGCCGGAAACGAGAAACAGGCAATACGGAAACGCCAAGGAAGTGGTCAGCCGCGGCGTCAGCGCATGGGCTTCGAGATGGTTCACGGCCACCAGCGGGGTGTCATGCACCATGGCTATGGCTTTTGCGGTGGTGAGACCAACAATGACGCCGCCAATCAGGCCGGGTCCGGCGGCTGCGGCCACACCGCTCAGTTGCGCGAAATTGACGTCGGCGTCCTTCATGGCGCGGCCGACGATGCCGTCGAGCAGGTCGATATGGGCGCGCGCGGCGATCTCGGGCACCACGCCGCCATAGGGCGCGTGGTCACCGATCTGCGAATGGACGATATTGGACAGGATCTTGCCGCTGCCGTCGGGCTGGCGTTCGATGACGGCGGCCGCGGTCTCATCGCAGGTCGTCTCGATTCCCAGCACCAGCATCGGTTGGTCGGTGGTCACTATCGGTCCTTGCTAAATCAGCCAAATCCGGGCTTTTCCTGTCCCCGGCGTAGCATTGCGGGGTTGCAAGGTGCAATCACTCGATGCCCTGCGTGGCATGCGAGACCCCCGAAACCGGACCTCAGATATGGCTATTCTCGTCACTCGCCCGCAGCCGGACACTACCAGCACCGCCGCCGCCTTGCGCGCGCGGGGCTTTGAGGTGCTGGCGGCGCCGATGCTGCGCTTCGAAAAGGTGATGCTGTCCATCGATTCGGATGCGGATTTCGGCGCGGTGATCGTGACGTCCTCCAATGCGCTACGCGCACTCGCCGATCAGCCGGTGCAGGCAACCCTGCTTCACCTGCCGCTGTTCGCGGTCGGCGACCGGACCGCAGAGGCCGCGCGCGATCTCGGCTTTGCCAAGGTCGTGTCCGCCGAAGGTGATGCTGCGGCGCTGCGGGACCTATTGACGGAGAGCAGCAAGAGCAAGCTGCTGAACAAGACCCGCCCGCTCCTTTATCTGGCCGGCGCCGATCTTGCGCGGGATCTCGCTGGCGAACTCGGTGCGCGTGGTTTCACGGTGGTGACACAAACCACCTACCGGATGATGCCGGTGGCCGATCTGCCGAATGATGTTGCTGCGGCCTTCGTGGCCGGCAGAATCGAGGCCGTGCTGCATTATTCGCGGCGGAGCGCGCGGGCATTCTTCCAGGCGGTGGGCTTGTCGGGCGTCGAGATCGCTGCCCTCGCAGTTCCACACTATTGCCTTTCAGCTGCGGTCGGCACGATTGCGCATGATGCCGGGGCTACCCAGGTCGTGGTGGCGCAGACTCCGGACGAAAATGCCCTGTTCGCTGCGCTGGAACGTGCCATCGCGCCATTATCGCGTTAAGACTGCTGTGACCAAATCCCGGTAGGGATCGGGCATGCCACGAGGGAACCGACGCGATGGCCGACGATAGCGATACAGGATCGTCTCCGGATGCCGGTCGGCCCAAGCGGCCGCCGCCAACCATCGAATTGACGGCTGCCGAGGTCACCGAGCGTCCGGCTGCAGCGGAGCCTGCGCTACCGGAAACAGCATCGGAGTCCATCGATACCGCGCCGTCGGACATGCCGCCGTCCGAACCCGCCGCGGAGGCTGGGGCTGAAAAGCAGGCGCCCGTCTCGCCTGCGCGTGCACCTGTCTTGGTTCCCGCCGCCGTTGGCGCGGTTGCCGGTGCGTTTGTCGCCGGGATCGCATGGTTCGGCCTGAGCGGCATTGCTTCGAGCGACAAGGCAGATGTCGATGCGCTGACCTCTCGCGTTGCACAGATCGAAGCGCGCCCGCTTGCTGCGCCGGATACGGGTCTGGCAACGCGGATCGATACGCTTGAGAAATCCATCGTGGGATTGCGCGGCGATCTCACTGCCGCGAAGGCGCAATCGGATCGTGTCGTCGCCGACATCAATCAACTCAAATCCGCGCCGCGCACCGCGACCGGTGTGGTCGATCTCGGGCCGATCAATGAGCGGCTCGGGCAGATCGAACGTGCAGCCGACGAGTTGAAGTCTTCGGCCGCCCAACAGAATACCAAACCTTTCGATGACACGGTCTTGCGCCGTGTCGTTGTGGCATCGTTGCTCGATACGTCGGTGCGCCAGGGTGAGCCCTTTGCGACGGCGCTTGCGGCGGTCAAACCGCTTGCCGGCAATGCCAATCAGCTGAAGCCGCTCGATGCGTTTGCAATGACGGGCGTACCAAACGCAGTCGCACTCAGCCGTGAACTGCTTGCAGTGTTACCGAAGCTCACACCCGCGCCGGCGGACACGCCTGCGGTAGGCGCAGGTTTCATGGATCGTCTGCAGGCCGGCGCGGCCAAGCTGGTGCGCATCGAGCGCACCGATGCTGTCGGCGCGGGTAGCAACAGCGGCGCTGTGTCACGCGCGTCTGCGGCTGCGCGCAGCAACGATATCGCCACGGCCAGGCGCGAGTTGCTGACGCTGTCGCCAGCGGATCGTGCCGTGGTTCAGCCCTGGCTCGATAGAGTCGATATGCGCGATGCAGCGCTGGCGGCTTCACGTCAATTCGCAGCCGACGCGATGGCGGCGCTTTCCAAACCAGCGCCATAGGAATCCGATGTTCCGCATTATTCTGTTTCTTGTGTTGATAGCACTTGCGGCCGCTGGCGCCGCCTGGGTCGCCGATCAGCCCGGCGATGTCGTGATATCCTGGGGCGTCTGGCGCGCTTCGCCGTCGGTGCCGGTGTTTGTGCTGGTGCTCGGCCTGACAATCGTCGCGGTGGTGTTCGCCTGGTCGCTCCTGCGTGGTTTGTGGGGCGCGCCGAAGCGAATGCGCCGTCGTCGCCATGAAAAGCGTCAGGCGCGCGGGCGTCAGGCCATCACCCATGGTCTGCTGGCGATCGGGCAGGGCGATGGCCACGCCGCGCGGCGTCATGCCGATATCGCCAAACGTTTGACGACTGACGATCCGCTCGCTCTGTTGCTGCATGCCCAGTCCGCCCAGCTCGATGGCGACCGCGCCGGTGCGCATCGTGCGTTTCAGGCGATGGCTGAGCGTGGCGATACGCGGCTGCTGGGTCTGCGCGGTCTGTTCATCCAAGCGCAGCGCAGCGACGATCCCGTCGCCGCCGTGACGATTGCCGAAGAAGCGCTTAAATTATCGCCGGCATCGACATGGGCGTCGCAAGCCGTTCTTGGCTTCCGCTGCGCGCAGAGCGATTGGACCGGCGCGCTGAAAATCCTCGACAACAATTTTGCCTCTGGCCTGATCGATCGCGCGGCGTTTCGTCGGCAGCGCGGCGTGCTGCTCACCGCGCGTGCGCTGGAGCTTGAGACACAAGATCGCGATCTGTCCCGCGACAGCGTGACCGAGGCGATCAAGCTTGCGCCAACTTTGGTGCCGGCCGCCGTTCTCGCCAGCCGATTCCAGAGCGAGGCGCATCAGACCCGTCGGGCAATGAAGATCATCGAGACAGCGTGGCTGGCGCAGCCGCATCCGGATCTCGCCGACGCCTATGCCCATGTGAAGCTCGGCGATTCCGCGCGGCAGCGGCTGGTGCGTGTCGAGACGCTGGCGTCGAAAGCGCCAGGCCATATCGAAGGCGCGCTGGCGATTGCCCGAGCGGCCATCGATGCCGCCGAATTCACACGCGCCCGCGAAGCACTGGCGCCGTTCACGACCGATTCCACCCAGCGCGTTGCGATGCTGATGGCGGAAATCGAACGTACCGAACATGGCGACAGCGGCCGCGCCCGCGCCTGGACATTGCGTGCCGTGCGAGCGTTGCATGATCCGGTCTGGACCGCCGACGGCTATGTGTCCGATCGCTGGCGGCCGGTGTCGCCGGTCACCGGCCGAATTGATGCGTTCCAGTGGCAGACGCCGCTGGCCGCGCTGCCGTCGGACAGGGCCTCGACGATTGAGACCGAGATTTTGCGCGAAACCGTGCTGGCTCCGCCGCCCGCGATGCCAAAACCCGTGGTGCCCGTGCCAGCCGAGATCACGCCTGTCGCGCCGGTTCAGGATCTCGCGGCGGAACCTGAAGTACCAGCACAGCCCGAACCGGTGGCCGCTGCCACGCTCGAGCCCGCCGAGGCGCCGCCGCCGCTCCCGAAACCGGCCCCCGCGCCGCCACCGCTGTTCCGTGATCGCACCGATATCGCCAGCGCCGCTAAGCCCGCTGTCGCCATTCCAGCCGTCATTCCCATCGTCAGGCCCCCGGACGATCCCGGCGTGGACGAGGCAGACGATTATCGCGATGAATTCGCCGAGCTGAATGCAGGCCAGCAACAGGGCGGTTGGCGCGGGTTTCTACGGCGCTGGGGCGGATAACAGCCCCGATTCAGGCCCAAATGGCCGGTTTCAGTGGGTGGTTCGTTGCGCTTTTCGGTCGCGAGATTAGCCGCCGCTTCTTGCAAAGCAACGCCACGGGCGATATCAGATGCCCCAGCGTTTTCGGCCGAAAAGCCGAATCGCCGCTTGGTTCGCCGCAATAGCTCAGTTGGTAGAGCACGTCATTCGTAATGACGGGGTCACAGGTTCGAGTCCTGTTTGCGGCACCAATTGCGCTCCGGCGCCATCCGTTTCAGTCGCAGCAGTCAGTCGCAGCTTTGGTGCCTTACGCGGCGGTGGCCGGCATTTCCAGGTCGGCCCAGATCTTGGCGAAATAAGCCTGGAAGGCAGCGTCGGTGCGCAGCGCCACGGGATCGCGGCCTGCTTTGGGCAGATCGATGACATGCAGCGCCCGCACGGTCGCCGGACGTGCGCTCAGCACCAGAACGCGGTCGGCCATGGCGATGGCTTCGCCGATGTCATGGGTGACCAGAATGGCGCTCTTGCCGTTTTCGGCGATGATGCGTGACACGTCGGCCTGCAGCAGCAGGCGGGTCTGGAAATCCAGCGCCGAGAACGGCTCATCCAGCAGGATCACCTGCGGGTCGAAGGCCAGCGTGCGCATGATGGCCACGCGCTGGCGCATGCCGCCTGACAAGGTTGCGGGCTTGGCGTTCTCGAAACCGGCCAGGCCGTAGGCGCGGATCAATTTCATGGCGATGTCGCGCGACGTCTGTCGCGGCGCACCGCGCACTTCCAAGCCGAGCATCACATTGTCGATGACGGAACGCCACGGCAGCAGCAGATCCTTCTGGAGCATATAGCCGACATGTCCTGCGGCGTCGTCGACGCGAATGCCTGCGACCTCGACATGGCCGCGCGTCGGTTTCAGCAAACCGGCAATGACATTGAACAATGTGGACTTGCCGCAGCCGGACGGGCCGACGATCGCCAGCGTCTCGCCCTGCCGCAGCTCGAAGCTGACGTCGCGGATGGCTTCGACATATTGCTTGCCGCTTCCGAATGATGCGCCGACCTGTTCGGCCTTGAGTACGGCGGATGTGGTCGAGGTCGGTGTTGCGAGTTGCGTCATAGCGTTCATGCGTCCACCTCGCTGCAGAAGCCGAGCAGCATGTTATTGAAAACATCGGGTATCACGGCGGTGAAGGCATGGGCGCCCCATTCCACTTCGCGCATGCGCGCGCCCGGAATGGCGGCAGCCAGTTGTTGCGAGAGATAGGCCGGCACCAGACTGTCGTCTCGCGATGAGGCCAGCAGTGTCGGCGTTGCAATGGTCGCGAGAGCGTCGCCGGGGTCGAAGGCGAGAAACATGTCGATCCGTGCGTTCATCGTCGCCGCTGTCGGGAAGTGTGCGAGGATGCGCTCTTCTTCCGCGTCAAGCTGCGCGGCATTGTCGGAAATCCATCGCGGCGGATAGAGAAACAGCGGCTGCGCACGCACATAGGCTTTCGGGCCGGACTGATTCAGGATCTGTTTGCGCACTTCAAAACAGCGCCGCAGGAACGGATCGGCGCGACCCCAGCCGTTCACCACCACCAGGCTGCGCAAGCGCGCGGGGTCGCGCAGGGCAAGTTCAATTCCGACGATGCCGCCGATGGCATGGCCCACTACATGTGCATTGCTGACACCGGCATGGTCGAGCACATGCGCGATGTCGTTGGCCATGCCCGAGATTGATCGTGGCGGCGCGGTGTTATCAGCGCTGCGGCCGGTGCCGACGTGGTCGTAGAGGATGACCTGGTGGCGCTGCGCGAGTGTTGCGACCTGTGGCGTCCAGAACGATCCGCTGCCGCCCATGCCGGCCGACATGAGGATCGCCGTTCCGTGTCCATGAGTTTCGTAATAGATGTCGGCGTCACCGCCGCTTGCATAGGGCATGGGTTGTCTTGCGGGTTCGAGCGATGGAAAGTCAGAAGCGCAGGCGGCGTTCGAGAATGTCGATCGCGCCGTACATCAGTAGCGCCACGGCCATGAGCGCGGCGATGCCGACCCACACGGCGTTCAAATCGTAGAGCACGCCGGCATAATAGATCATGTAGCCGAGGCCCTCTTTCGAGGCGATGTATTCGCCGACGACTGCGCCGATCAGCGCGAAGCCGACATTGAGACGGAAGGCGGACACGATCCACGGCATGGCGCCCGGAATGACGACAGTACGCCAGGTCTTCCATCGGCTGGCACCGAGCGAGCGCATCAACTTGATCAGGTCGCTATCGACTTCCTTGGCGCCCTGTTGCGCGGTGATCACCGCGACGATGAAGGTAATGATGGCGGCGATGGCGATCTTCGACGAGATGCCGATTCCGAACCACACGATAATCAAGGGTGCGAGTGCGATCTTCGGCAAGCCGTTGAGCGCGATGAGATAGGGGCGCAGCACCGCCGCGCTGGTGGGAAACAGCCAGAGCAGCAGCCCGACGGCGCTGCCGGCAATAGTGCCGATCAGGAATCCGGCGATGGCTTCCCAGGCAGTCAGCGCAGCATCGCGCAGGAGTTCTCCGTTGGCGATCAGAATAGAGGCCTTGGCGAAGATGCCGCTTGGCCGTCCGTAGAGATAGACCGCGATCCATTTGAAGCTAATCGCAATTTCCCAGGCAGCAAGTAACAGAGCTAGCAGTGCCACTTGCAGCAGCGCGATCCGCAGGACCGGCGGCATCAGCCGCCGCGCGACATTGGCTTGGGTGGCTTCGATGGTCGTCACATCAAGCTCGCTTGTGTGCGATCGACGCGATCTCGACGAGGCAATCCGGTTTCACCAGTCCGCACTGGATGCAGTAGCGAGCCGGCTTCTCGCCGGGGAAGTATTCGGCATAGACCTTATTGACGGCGCCGTAATTGGCCCAATCGGTTACGAAGATGGAGTTGAAGGTGACATCGGCCATCGTGGCGCCTGCGGCAGTCAGCACGCTCTTGATCGTCTCAAGGATGTGCCGGGTCTGCGCCGCCGCATCGCCGACATGAACGACGTCGTTGTTCTTGTCGAAGGCCAGCGTGCCGGACACATAGATCACGCCGTCGGCCATCATGCCGGGCGAGTAAGGTGCGAGCGGCGGATGAGTGCCGGGCGGAATAATCGCGCGATCTGTCATGGGATCCTCAGGCTTTCGTGGAGGTTTCAGTCTGCGCGAATGCGCGGCGGAAATCGGCCGTGCTGGAAACCCAGCCGAAGAAGGTTTCGATGTTGAAGACAGCCGCCTTCTGGACGTAGTCGGGGCCGGCCTGATGCGTGGCGTCTTCGAGCATCACGCCGAAATATTCGAGATGGAAGCCGTCGCGCAGGGTCGATTCCACGCAAACATTGGTGGCAACTCCGCAGAAGACGAGATTGCGGATGCCGCGCGCGCGCAGGATGCTGTCGAACTGGCTGTTGAAGAAGCCGCTGTAGCGCGGCTTCGGTACCACGATGTCGCCGGGCTGCGGCTGGAGTTCATCGACGAGCGCATAGTCCCAGCCACCCTTGGCGAGTAGGCTGCCTTGCAATTCCGGGCGCGCGCGCATGGTCTTGAGTGCGTTCGATTTGTGCCAGTTCGGGGATCCCGGACCGCCGGCCTCGACATAGTCGGCGTCCCAGCCGTTCTGGAAATAGATCACAGTGACGCCGGCCTCGCGCGCGACCTCCAGCGTCTCCTTGACGGCCATGATCGCTGCCTTGGCGCCGGTCACGTCGAAGCCCGCGAGATCCAGATAGCCGTTCGGCGACGCGTAGGCGTTCTGCATGTCGACCACGATGACTGCGGTCTCCTCGACCGCGAGCCGCAACGGCTCGGGGCGTGCGGGCAAGGTGACGTAGCGCCGTTCAGGCGGAAAGCTGGTTGAGACCGACATCACGCCAATCCGAATTCTTTGGTCGCTTTCTCGGCGAAGCGATTGTCGACCATTTGTGCATAGGGAAGCGTCGTTGAGACTGCGCCGCCGCCTTGTTCCAGCAACATCGCGCGATCCCATTCCTCGGCGGAGATGGTGGGGTTTTTCGGAATCGCCGTCTTGCTGCCAAAGAAATTCTTCGTCGCATTTCCGACGACCGAGGGCGAGACTTTCGGAAAGTACTTCTCTGCGACCTCGGTGAAGACCGCATTGTTCTCGTGCATCATCTTCTGCGCCTCGGCGATGGCGTTACAGAAGCCTTGCACCGCCTCCGGGTTGGAGGCGATCACGTCTTCGGTGGCCATGGCCGTCGTGAAACACAGCGGACCAAGCAGATCGGCAAATGATAGCGACGGTACGAGGCCAAACTGTTCGGCGCCGATGCTGATGTCCCATTCGAATGCGGTGGCGATGTCGGCACGGCCATCCTTGACGGCTGCAGCCTGGGCGCCCGGTGGCAATTCCAGGAAGGTGACGCCGGCTTCCTTGGGGTCGAACTTGCCGACCGTCTTCATGGCATAGGTTGGGACCTGGATCGTCGAGGACGGGAATTTCAGCGTCGCGATGGTCTTGCCGCGCAGATCATCGATGGTGGTGATCTTGGTGTCCGGGCGGGTCATTCCCCACATCGACACGCCGCCGACGATCTTGGCGATATTCTTGATCTTGCCGCCTTCACGCGTGGCGTTGACCGACATGCCAGGGCTGGTGACGCCGATCTGGCCGCGGCCGGACAGCAGGATCGGCACCGGCAGGGCGATGCCGCCCGCGGTCGACAGGTCGGTGTCGAGGCCGTGCTTGGTGAACAAGCCTTTGTCGGTTGCGACATAGAGCGAGGCATACATGCCGAGCCGGATGGCTTCCGACACCAGCACCTTGCGGCCGGCGGCAAAGGCCGGGCCTCCCAGGCCAGCAAACGGGGCCGCTGCGGCGCCGATGAGCGAATATTTGAGTAGGTTGCGCCTGTCGATCATGCCTCTGTCCCTCGCCGCCATTGCCGATGTCAGATGGTGCGCTGCATAGTTTTTAGCCGCTGCGCGTTTTCGCATAAAATTCTTGCACCCGTTAATTTCATTAACAAGTCGGGAAAAACAGATATATTTATCTGTGATGCTTATGAATATTGACCTCCGGCAACTCCGTGCCTTCGCCGAGGTGGTTCAGGCTGGCAGCTTCAGCCGGGCTGCGCGGAAACTTGGCGTTTCCCAGTCCGCCCTCAGCCAGGCCGTTCGCCAGCTCGAGGACGAGCTGCAGGTCCGGCTGCTGGACCGGACGACGCGCAGCGTCCAGCTCAGCAAGGTCGGTGCCGAATTCCTGCCGGGGATCCAACGCCTGATGGCGGATCTCGATCACCAAATTCAGGATTTACGCGATCTGCGCGAGCATCGCCGCGGCCATGTTACGGTCGCCTGCGTGCCGTCGGTGGCGTTGCGTCTGATGCCGGTGGTGTTGGCGAACTTCCAGCGCGAATATCCCATGGTGAGCGTGACGCTCAAGGAAGTGTCGCGGCATCAGATCATTGCCGGGCTGCGCAGCGGTGATGCTGAACTCGGTATTGCCAATGTGCCGGGTGAGGATGCCGATCTCGATGCCACAAAGCTGCTGACAGATCGTTTTGCGCTGGTGATGCGGCGGGATCATCAGCTGGCGTCACAAAGCACCGTGAACTGGATGGACGGCGTCGCTGCAGGCATGATCGCAATGGCGACCGGCACCGGGATCCGGTTGGAAATGGAACGCGGTCTGCAGGAACTGGGGCGTAGCAACCCGCTGCATGAGGCCGAACACCCGGCGACCCTGCTCGCCATGGTCGAGGCCGGCGTCGGCGTGGCGCCATTGCCAGGTCTGGCGTTGCCGGCGACGGACCACCCCGTGCTGACCTTCCGCAGGCTGCTCGATCCGGTCATCGAGCGCGATCTGTATCTGATCCGTCGCGTGGGGCGTGACCTGTCGCCGGCCGGTCGCGCGCTTTACCGCGGCATCCAGCTCGTGGCGCAATCGATCCGCGAGCGCACTGCTGCCGGGTGGTAGCGAACACGCTTTGACCTTGCTCCCATGAGTCCCTATTTTGGGATGAACAGTCCTATTCCGCTAATTTGAGCCCCTTATGACCGCCTCGCTGAAAGCCATCGACGGATCGGCAGATTTGCCTGTCCTGATGAACGACCTCGCCCGGAGCGCCCGTGCGGCTGCGCGTGCGTTGGCGGTGGCTCCAACGGAGCAAAAGAACCGGGCGCTTGCGGCCATGGAGCGCGCGATCCGTGCCGGTGCGCCGGCGATTCTGGCGGCCAATGCCGAGGATGTCGCCGAGGTGCGCGCCAATGGCGCCACATCGGCCTTTATCGATCGGCTGACCCTGACCGAGGCGCGCGTGCATGCGATGGCCGACGGCATTCGTGTGATTCATGACATCGCTGATCCCGTCGGCGCCGTCACCGAAAGCTGGCAGCGGCCGAATGGCATGACCATCGAACGCGTGCGCGTGCCGCTCGGCGTCGTTGCGGTGATTTTCGAGAGCCGTCCGAATGTTGCGGCGGATGCCGGCGTGCTGTGCCTGAAGTCCGGCAATGCCGTGATCTTGCGCGGCGGCTCGGACAGTTTCCGCTCGTGCCGTGCAATTCATGAATGTCTGGTGCAGGGCCTGCGTGAAGCCGGTCTGCCGGAAGCCGCGATTACGCTCGTGCCGACGCGCGATCGTGCGGCGGTTGGCTTGCTGCTCACCGGCCTCAATGACGGCGTCGATGTGATCGTGCCACGCGGCGGCAAGAGCCTGGTCGCGCGTGTCGAGGCCGAAGCGCGGGTCCCGGTATTCGCGCATCTCGAAGGCGTCAATCACGTCTATGTCGATCACGCCGCGAGGCTCGATATGGCGAAGTCGATCGTGCTGAACGCGAAGATGCGCCGTCCCGGCGTCTGCGGCGCGACCGAAACGCTGCTGATTGACCGCGCGGTGGCGGGCACGCATCTCAAGCCTTTGGTGGAAATGTTGATCGACGCCGGCTGCGAGGTGCGCGGTGACGCCGCCGTGCAGCAGGCCGATGCGCGCGTCAAGCCTGCAACGGACGAGGATTGGGACACCGAATACGAAGACGCGATCATTTCGGCCAGGGTCGTCGATGGTGTCGATGATGCGCTTGCGCATATTCGCGATCACGGTTCGCATCACACCGATGCGATCGTGACCGAGGACGTCGCGGTGGCCACGAAGTTTCTCAACGAAGTGGATTCGGCGATCGTGCTGCATAACGCCTCGACGCAGTTTGCCGACGGCGGTGAATTCGGCTTCGGTGCAGAAATCGGAATCGCCACCGGCAAATTCCATGCGCGCGGCCCGGTCGGTGCCGAGCAGCTCACCAGTTTCAAATATCGCATTCACGGCACCGGACAGACCAGGCCGTGATGATGTGCGTTTCGGCGCGTGGAGACTGAATTGGATTTGCATTCAGTCCCGCCGGCGCAGGGCATACCGCCACATAGTCCCGGCATGCGGATCGGTCTGCTTGGCGGATCGTTCAATCCGCCGCATGCCGCGCATCGGGCTATCAGCCTGTTCGCGATGAAACGGCTGCAGCTGGATCGCGTCTGGTGGCTGGTGTCGCCGGGCAATCCGCTGAAGGATCAACGCAATCTGCACGATCTCGCCGAGCGCGCGGCTGCTGCGAAGGCGACGGCCGATCATCCGCGCATCGATATCACCTGTCTCGAGAGTGTCATCGGTACGCGCTATACCGTCGACACCATCAGCTACCTCCGACGTCGATGTTCGCAAGCACGATTTGTCTGGATCATGGGTGCCGACAATCTCGCCCAGTTTCACCGCTGGGAGAGCTGGCAGGTGATTGCGGGAGAGGTGCCCTTTGCGGTCATCGACCGACCGCCGCAGAGCTTCCAGGGACTGGCATCGACCGCCGCCCAGGCCCTCGGCCGTTACCGGATACCGGAGCAGGACGCTGGGTCATTGGCCGACCTGAAGCCCCCCGCATGGGTATTTTTGACCGGTTTGAAGCTGAATCTGTCCTCCACCCGGCTGCGGAACCCGGATGGCAGCTGGAAGACGTAATTCCACAACACTCGCCCGATAAGTGCTATAGGGCGGGCGCTGGAATATTGAATCCGGCATTCCCACATGCATACTTGATCTCACCGGGCGTCGGATTCGGCGTCCCAATACAGTGAAAGGAATGGTCCTCTGGCCACTTCTGTATTGTCCAAGACGGGTGCCAAGAAAGCCTCGTCCAAGGTTGTCCCACCCAAGAAGTCCGCTTCGGTAAAGAAGGCTGCCGCGCCTAAAAAGGCTGCCGCAACCAAAACCGCAAAGCCGAAGGCTGCAGCTAAGACACCTGCTGCGGCAAAAGCTGCACCGAAGGCTGTCATTCCGAAGAAGATTGCTTCGCCCAAGGCGAAGAAATCTGCTGCGGCAGTGCGCGATAGCGCGACCGAAACGCTCAATCTCGTTCTCGCCCGCCTTGACGACATGAAGGCCGAGGAAACGGTGACCATCGACCTGCGTGGCAAGTCGGCTTTCTCCGATTACATGGTCGTGACCACCGGCCGGTCAAACCGCCATGTCGGCGCGGTGGCCGAAAATGTCGCCAAAGGTCTCAAGGAAGCCGGTCAGAAGAAGCTGCATGTCGAAGGCCTGTCCAATTGCGATTGGGTGCTGATCGATACCGGCGAAGTCATCCTGCATGTCTTCCGGCCTGAAGTTCGCGAATTCTACAATCTGGAACGTCTGTGGACGCAGAGTCCGTCGGATGAACCGCGGATCGACCTGAAGGCTGTTTGAGCCAGCGGCCATTCGGCAACGGCGCGACGCGTGCTAGTCTGTGCTGATGCATCTTCTTGTGATCTCCATCGGCAAGCTCAAGCAGGGTCCGGAACGCGAGCTCGCGGAACGGTACCGTGATCGCTTCGACGATATTGGCCGCAAGCTCGGTTTTCGCGGCCTTGCGATTCATGAAATTTCGGAAAGCCGCGCACGCGATGCGGCGACCCGGATCAATGAGGAAGCAGCGGCGATTTCGGCGCTGATTCCGGAAAAGGCTGTATTAGTAGCGCTCGACGAGCGTGGCAGCAGCGTCGACAGTGCCAGTTTCGCTCGCCATATCGGGCAGTGGCGGGACGAATCGGTGCCGCATAATGTTTTTGTCATCGGCGGGGCGGACGGACTTTCGCCCGAATTGCGGCGCAAAGCCAAACTGAGCATTGCATTCGGCTCGGCGACCTGGCCGCATCAAATGGTTCGCGTCATGCTTCTGGAACAGATTTACCGGGCAGCTACAATTTTAGCTGGCCACCCGTATCACCGCGTTTAGCTCACTATATTGAGCGTATCGCGTTTGAAAGAAGGCGCTGTCGAAACCACGATGCTGTCACCGCGGTCCATTCCATCTGAACACGACGCCGTTCGCCGCGGGATGTCGAACGCATCGTCGTTATCCATGATGCTGGTATCAGCGTCTCTTGCAGGTTTGATGACGACGTCAGTCCGTGCGCAAACCGCTGCGCCGATCCAGCAAGCGAATGCGCCGTCACCCGATATCATTCGTCAACGCGAGCAGGAGCTTGAAGCGGTCCGCGCGCAGCAGAAGAGCGCTGCGGAGCTGCAGGCGAAATTGAAAGCCGATATTGCGGCGATCGGACAGGATCGCGGCAAGCTCAGTCAGCAGCTCATCGATATTGCCGCCCGCGTCCGCAGCGTCGAAACCCGGATCGACGATGCCGAAGTACGATTGCGGCCGCTGGATGCGCGCGAGCAGAAGATCCGCGGCACGCTGGAATCGCGCCGCGGCGAAATCGTCGAAGTGTTGTCCGCCTTGCAGCGCGCCGGCCGCCGTGCGCCGCCGGCTTTGCTGGTGCGTCCCGAAGATGCGCTGAAGTCGCTCCGCACCGCGATGTTGCTCGGCTCCGTTGTGCCCGAGATGCGCGCGCGCGCCGAGCAACTGGTGGCTGACCTCAGCGAACTCGTGAATTTGCGCAAGGCGATCTCGACGGAGCGCGATCGGCTTGCCGGCGATCGCGACAAGCTGAAGGAAGAACAGACGCGCCTCGCGTCCTTTACCGAGGAGCGCCAGAAGCAGCAGTCGGCTGCGGAAAAGGACATGGAAGCGGAAGCCGCGCGTGCGCTGACATTGTCCCGTCAGGTTGACAGTCTGCAGGGCCTGATCGCGAAGATGGAGCAGGATTCCAAGGCGGCGGCGAAGGCAGCGGCCACAGCCAATCTGCAGGGCACGCCGGCGGCGCTCAGCAACGGCAAGCCGAATATCGGTGCCTTCAAGGATCCCGGCAGGCTCAGTCCGGCGATCGCCTTTGCTTCGGCAAAGGGCATGCTCGCACTTCCGGTCAACGGGGTTAAAATTCGCAATTTTGGCGGTTCCGACGGTGTCGGTGGCGTCGAAAAGGGCATGTCACTGGCCGCACGGGCGGGTGCGCAGGTCACAACACCGTGTGACGGCTGGGTTGTTTATTCCGGTCCGTTCCGTAGCTATGGACAACTCTTGATCCTCAACGCTGGGGGCGGGTATCATGTCTTGATCGCCGGGATGGAGCGTATTTCGGTGAACATTGGTCAGTTCGTCCTTACCGGGGAACCGATCGCTGTCATGGGATCAACATCCCGGGTAGCATCCGTCCTTGCGGCCAATGCCAGCCAGCCTGTGCTTTATATCGAGTTCCGGAAAGACGGGACTCCCATTGATCCAGGCCCATGGTGGGCCGCTAACGAAGGCGAAAAGGTTCGCGGATGATGCGCAAGACTTCCATAATTCTGCTGAGTGCTGCCACTGGCGCCGCCTTGACGCTCTTCGTGACTCAGCCACGCGCCGTGTTCATGGGCACCAGTGCCCGCGCAGCGACCTCGGATACCTATCGTCAACTCAACCTGTTCGGCGACGTGTTTGAGCGCGTCCGCAGCGACTATGTCGAGAAACCCGACGACAGCAAGCTGGTCGAGTCGGCGATCTCCGGCATGCTCACCGGCCTCGATCCACATTCCAGCTACATGGACGCCAAGAGCTTCCGCGACATGCAGGTGCAGACCCGCGGTGAGTTCGGTGGCCTCGGCATTGAAGTCACTATGGAAGACGGCCTGATCAAGGTGGTGTCACCGATCGACGATACCCCGGCATCGAAGGCCGGTATCATGGCCAACGACATCATCACCAGCCTCGATGAAGAAGCCGTGCAGGGTCTCACCCTGAACCAGGCCGTCGAGAAGATGCGTGGCCCGGTCAACACCAAGATCAAGCTGAAGATCATCCGCAAGGGTCAGGACAATCCGCTCGACGTCACTCTCGTGCGCGACAACATCCGTGTTCGCTCGGTGCGTGCTCGCGTTGAAAGCGACGATATCGCTTACATCCGCATCACGACCTTCAACGAGCAGACCACCGAAGGCCTGAAGCGCGAGATCGCGGCTCAGACCGCGGCGATCGGTGCTGACAAGGTCAAGGGTTACATCATCGACCTCCGCAACAATCCGGGCGGTCTGCTTGAAGAAGCCGTCACCGTTTCCGACGCGTTCCTCGAGCGTGGCGAGATCGTCTCGACCCGCGGTCGTAACGCTGAAGAAACCCAGCGCCGCACGGCGCATGCAGGCGATCTGACCAAGGGCAAGCCGGTGGTCGTGCTGATCAATGGCGGTTCGGCTTCGGCATCGGAAATCGTCGCCGGCGCGCTGCAGGATCACAAGCGTGCGACCACGATCGGTACGCGCTCGTTCGGTAAGGGCTCGGTGCAGACCATCATCCCGCTGGGCTCCGGCAACGGTGCGCTGCGTCTGACCACGGCGCGTTACTTCACGCCGTCGGGCAAGTCGATCCAGGCCAAGGGTATCGTCCCGGACATCGAAATCGTGCAGGACGTGCCGGATGAGCTGAAGTCCCGCGACATCAAGGGCGAGGCTTCGCTCCGTGGCCATCTGAAGAACGATGGCGACGAGAAGACCGGTTCGCAGTCCTATGTGCCGCCGGATGCCAAGAATGACAAGGCGCTGAAGGCCGCTGCCGATTTGCTCCATGGCATCAAGGTGACGTCGAACGCAATCATCACGCCGCCGCCGGGAGCCGCTGCTGCTGCGGACAAGCCAGCAGACGATAAGGCGGCCGCCAAGCCGAACTGATCGGCGAATACGCATCAATTCTGCGGAAAGGGCGGCCTTCGGGTCGCCCTTTTTGTTGCAATCCTTCCAGGTGATCCCGCGCCCTTCCGGGTGCCGTGGCCGCGACCGGGCGTGTTATTGTCCGGTCGGCTGATTCGGGAGATCCATGGCAGTGTCGGCGGACGATCTGAGCGCCCCGCTTGGACAAAAATCGACGCGTAAGCGGCGGTTCCGGCTGCCTTTTTCCGGAACGCAGGCGCTTGCCACGATCCTCGCCTTGCTGCTGCTCGGTTTTCTCGGTGTTGCCATCTTCAATAACAACCCGATGGGCGGCGAGCCGGTAGCGCGCGTAGCGATCAAGGCGCCTGCCGCGACTGATGATCAGAAGGTCGCCGCCAAGCCGCCGGTCGAGGTCAAGCACGGTACGCCCGAGACGGCCAAGGCACCCGAGGTTCCCGGCCAGAAGACCATTACCATCATCGACGGCTCCAGCGGCGCCCGTAAGGATGTCGTGGTGTCGAGCGAGGGGTCGGACAACGCTGCGGCCGATGTGTCGCCGCCGGTCATGACGGGGATCGATCAGAAACTGCTGGAGAAATCCCGCCACGGCATGGTGCCGATCGCCATCGGCGCGCTGAAGCCGGTCACGGTCTATGCCGCCGGCTCCGAAGCCGAGCGCGCCAGGGCGATGAAGACGCCGAGCATTTCCATCGTGATCGGCGGCCTCGGCGTCGGCGCGGCCAAGACCACCGATGCTATCATGAAGCTGCCGCCGGCCGTGACGCTCGGCTTCACGCCCTATGGTTCGGATCCCGGCAAACTGGTCGAACGCGCCCGTGCGCAGCGCCACGAGGTGCTGCTGCAGCTGCCGATGGAGCCGTTCGACTATCCCGACAACGATCCCGGCCCGCAGACGCTGTTGTCCTCGGCTACGGCCGAGCAGAACCTCGATCGCATGATGTGGCATATGAGCCGCTTCCAGGGCTATGTCGGCGTGGCCAATTTCATGGGCGCGCGCTTCATCGCCACGGATACGGCCATGCAGCCGATTGCACGCGAGGCCAGCAAGCGCGGGCTTGCGTTGTTCGACGATGGCTCGACGCCGCGCAGCGTTGCCGCCGCAGCCGCCGAAGGGCAGGGCATGCCCTTCGCACGCTCCGATGTTGCCATCGACGCGGTCCCGACCTCCGCAGACATCGACAAGGCGCTGGCGCGGCTCGAGGGGCTGGCCAAGGAGCGGGGTGTGGCTGTCGGCGTCGCTTCGGCGCTGCCGATCTCGATCGAACGTATCAGCGCCTGGGCGAAAACCCTTGAAAGCCGCGGGGTCATGCTGGTGCCATTGACAACCGCGATGCTGAAATCAAAATCAAGCTAGCGTCTTTGGGCTAGGGTGAATTCGGCACGGCCGAATCGCTGCGATTCAGCAAGGTCGAATCGCTGCGTAAAGAGTGCTCGAACGGACGCGAGAGGCATTGACGGAATGGCGCGCTACGAAGACCTGCCCTATCGAACTTGCGTCGGAATGATGCTGATCAACCCGCAAGGGCTCGTCTTTATCGGCCGACGTGCCGGCGGTATCGAGCACGTCGATGATATGCATGTCTGGCAGATGCCGCAGGGCGGCGTCGATCCCGGTGAGGACACCTGGGAGGCCGCAAAGCGCGAGCTCTACGAAGAAACCAGCGTCCAATCGGTCGAGAAGCTCGGCGAAGTGCCAGACTGGTTGATCTATGACATTCCCCGCACGGTGGCCGGGCGGGCCTGGAAGGGTCGCTATCGTGGCCAGCGGCAGAAATGGTTCGCCGTACGCTTCACCGGCGATGACAAGGAAATCAACGTCACGCATCCACCTGGTGGCCACAAGGCCGAGTTCATTAATTGGCGCTGGGAGCCAATGAAGAACCTTCCGGAGCTGATCGTGCCGTTCAAGCGCCCCGTCTATGAGCGGGTGGTGAAGGAATTCGCCGGTCTGGCGGACGGCTAGCGCCGGAATGACGGACAACCGGCCCTATCGCCCCAATGTGGGCGTCGCACTGTTCAATGCCGACGGCAAAGTTCTGATCGGCCGCCGTTTCAAGGATGACGGGCCAGAGATCGTCCTGCCGGGCCTGGAATGGCAGATGCCTCAGGGTGGTATCGATCCCGACGAAGATCCTCGCGTCGCCGTGATGCGCGAATTATGGGAAGAGACTGGCGTCAGCCATGCCGACTATCTCGGCGAGACCGGCTGGATGACCTACGACTTCATCCCGTTCGAGAACCCCAGCCATCGCTTTGCGCAGTTCCGCGGGCAGCGGCAGAAGTGGTTTGCGCTGAAATTCACTGGGGATGATGCCGAAGTCGATCCGCTGACGCCGCGCAACGGTCAGCCGGCTGAATTCGACGCCTGGCGCTGGGAGCGGCTGGATCGCGTCGCGGATCTCGTGGTGCCGTTCCGGCGGGAGGTCTATCGCGCCGTGGCCGAGAGTTTTGCGAAATTTGTCTGAGGCGAAGCCCTGACGAAACGAAGCGCTACCCGGGCTATAGCGCTTAGTGCATCGCCGTCGAGGTGATGTGCTGCTGGATGACCTTGAAGTGGTCGAGGCGCTCGATGGCACGGTCCAGAGCGGAGCCCTCCTTCTCGGCCAGCTTCTCTTCCATCTCCGCGATGTCCTTGGCGAAAGCTTCGCGGTCAAGCTCGGCGATCGACGTCGCGACGTCAGCAAGAACCGTCAAGCCCTTGTCCGAGACTTCGGCAAGGCCGCCGAGCACAATGATCTTCTCATGCTTGCCACCGGTGGTGACAGTCATGATGCCCGGACGCAACGCGACCACCACAGGCGCGTGGCCGGCCATCACACCGACATCGCCCTCGGCGCCGGGAATATCGACCTGCTCGACTTCACCCGTGAAAGCGAGCTTTTCCGGTGAGACGAGATCGAAGTGGAACGTGGCCATGTCGTTATCCGCTGACTGCTCCCTCCCCCCTTGCGGGGGAGGGTTGGGGAGGGGGGTAACCATGGGTGAAGGCGCTTGTGGCACCCCACCCCGGCGCAAATGCGCCGACCCTCCCCGCCTAGCGAAGCTTTGCTTCGCGCGGGGGGAGGGTAAGAACTTTATGCCGCTTCCGCAGCCAGCTTCTTGCCCTTCTCGACGGCTTCTTCGATCGCACCGACCATGTAGAAGGCGGCTTCCGGCAGATGATCGTACTTGCCTTCGCAGATCGCGCGGAAACCCTTGATGGTATCGGCGAGCTCGACGAACTTGCCCGGCGAACCCGTGAAGATTTCAGCGACGAAGAACGGCTGCGACAGGAAGCGCTCGATCTTGCGGGCGCGGGCCACGGCCAGCTTGTCCTCTTCCGACAGTTCGTCCATGCCGAGAATGGCGATGATGTCCTGCAGCGACTTGTACTTCTGCAGCACCTGCTGAACCATACGCGCGGTCTCGTAGTGCTCCTGGCCGACGATCAGCGGGGACAGCATGCGCGAGGTGGAGTCGAGCGGATCCACTGCGGGGTAGATGCCCTTTTCCGAAATCGCACGGTTGAGCACGGTCGTCGCGTCCAAATGGGCGAACGAGGTAGCAGGCGCCGGATCGGTCAAGTCGTCAGCCGGAACGTAGATGGCCTGCACCGAGGTGATCGAACCCTTATGCGTGGTGGTGATACGCTCCTGCAGCGCGCCCATGTCGGTCGCGAGCGTTGGCTGATAACCCACCGCCGAAGGAATGCGGCCGAGCAGCGCCGACACTTCCGAACCTGCCTGGGTGAAGCGGAAGATGTTGTCGATAAAGAACAGCACGTCCTGGCCCTGATCGCGGAAGTGCTCGGCGACGGTCAGACCGGACAGAGCAACGCGCATGCGGGCGCCCGGAGGCTCGTTCATCTGGCCGAACACGAGAGCGCACTTCGACTTCACGGCCGGATCCGGATTGTGCGGATCGGCGTTCACCTTGGACTCGATGAACTCGTGATAGAGATCGTTACCTTCGCGGGTACGCTCGCCGACGCCGGCGAACACCGAGTTGCCGCCGTGCGCCTTCGCGACGTTATTGATCAGTTCCTGAATGAGAACCGTCTTGCCGACGCCGGCGCCGCCGAACAGGCCGATCTTGCCGCCCTTGGCGTAAGGCGCGAGCAGATCGACGACCTTGATGCCGGTGACGAGAATTTCAGCCTCGGTGGACTGCTCAGTATACATCGGCGCTTCCTGATGGATAGCGCGGTTGCCTTCCGAAGCGATCGGACCGCCTTCATCGATCGGCTCGCCGATCACGTTCATGATACGGCCGAGGGTGCCGACGCCAACGGGAACCTGGATCGGCGAGCCAGTGTCGGTGACTTCCTGACCGCGGACCAGACCTTCGGTGGTGTCCATCGCGATGGTGCGGACCGTCGATTCGCCGAGATGCTGGGCGACTTCGAGAACCAGGCGGTTGCCACCGTTCTTGGTTTCGATCGCGTTCAGAATTGCGGGCAGGTAGCCTTCGAACTGCACGTCGACGACGGCGCCGATGACCTGGGTGATACGTCCGGTCTGGTTGGCGGATGCGGCCATGAAAACTTCTCCATAAACTTCAAGGACTCGGAAGTCCGAAACTTGAACGGCGGCCCATGAGGCCGGAAGGTTGTTGTTAGATCGCCTCGGCGCCGGAGATGATTTCGATCAGCTCCTTCGTAATCATCGCCTGGCGGGTGCGGTTGTAGATCAATGTCTGCTTGCGGATCATGTCGCCGGCGTTGCGCGTAGCGTTGTCCATCGAGCTCATCTGCGCGCCATAGAACGAAGCGTTGTTCTCGAGCAGAGCGCGGAAGATCTGCACCGCAAGATTGCGCGGCAGCAGGCCGTCGAGGATCTCATCTTCGGCCGGCTCGTAGTCGTAGCTCGGCGTTGGGCCGGCATCGGCTTTAGGCGCCTCGACCACCAAGGGAATGATCTGCTGGGCGGTCGGGATTTGCGCGATCACCGACTTGAAGCGGGAATAGAACAGCGTGCAGACGTCGAATTCGCCAGTGCTGAAGAGTTCGAGAACCTTCTTGGCGATGTCGTTGGCATTGACGAAGCCGAGCTGACGCACCGAACGCAGTTCGAGATGACCGACGATCTGCTTGTCGAAGTTACGGCGCAATTGCTCGTAGCCCTTGCGGCCGACGCAGAAGAATTTGACCGTCTTGCCTTGGTTCATCAGCGCCAGTGCGCGTTCGCGCGCCAGACGGACGATCGAGGAATTGAAAGCGCCGCACAGGCCACGCTCGCCGGTGCAGACCAGCAGCAGATGAACCTGATCCTTGCCGGTGCCGACGAGCAGCGCCGGGCCGGAGCCTGCCGTTGTAGCGCCGGCAATGCTGGCGATCACGGTATCCATCTTCTCGGCGTAAGGACGTGCAGCTTCGGCAGCGGTCTGCGCACGACGCAGCTTCGACGCTGCGACCATCTGCATCGCCTTGGTGATCTTCTGCGTCGCCTTGGTCGAGGCGATGCGGACGCGCATGTCTTTAAGTGAGGCCATTCTCAGTCCACCCCGGCGATCTGGCCGTTTGGCCGATCGCGAACCTCTCGTTCGAAACGCCCGACCTCGTGCCGGACATCAACGCGAATGGCCGGCAGGAGCCGGCCATTCATTGACAGTATTAAGCAGCGTAGGTCTTCGCGAAGCCTTCGACGACGGCCTTGAGCTGGGCGGCGACGTCATCCTTGAGATCGCGGCTGTCGCGGATCGCGTTGAGGATCTCAACGTTCTTGCCGCGCAGCAGCGACAGAAGACCGTCTTCGAAGCCCCGAACCTTGGCGATCGGCAGAGTGTCGAGATAGCCGTTGGTGCCGGCCCAGATCACGCAAACCTGCTCTTCCATCTTCAGCGGCGAGAACTGCGGCTGCTTCAGGAGTTCGGTCAGACGCGCGCCGCGGTTCAGCAGGCGCTGGGTCGACGCGTCGAGGTCGGAGCCGAACTGCGCAAAGGCCGCCATTTCGCGGTACTGCGCGAGCTCACCCTTGATCTTGCCGGCGACCTTCTTCATCGCCTTGGTCTGCGCGGCGGAGCCGACGCGCGACACGGACAGACCGACGTTCACGGCAGGACGGATGCCCTGGAAGAACAGGTCGGTTTCAAGGAAGATCTGACCGTCAGTGATCGAAATCACGTTGGTCGGAATGTAGGCGGACACGTCGTTGGCCTGGGTTTCGATGACCGGCAGCGCCGTCAGCGAACCATTGCCCTGGGAATCATTGAGCTTCGCAGCGCGTTCGAGCAGACGCGAGTGAAGATAGAACACGTCGCCCGGATAGGCTTCGCGGCCTGGCGGACGGCGCAGCAGCAGCGACATCTGGCGGTAAGCAACGGCCTGCTTCGAAAGATCGTCATAGATGATGACGGCGTGCATGCCGTTGTCGCGGAAGAATTCGCCGATCGTGCAGCCGGTGAACGGCGCGATGTACTGCATCGGAGCCGGATCTGAAGCGGTCGCGGCGACGACGACGGAGTATTCCATCGCGCCCTGCTCTTCGAGCACCTTCACGAATTGGGCGACGGTCGAACGCTTCTGACCAACGGCGACGTACACGCAGTACAGCTTCTGGCTCTCGGGAGCGCCAGCAACGTTCAGCGACTTCTGGTTCAGAATGGTGTCGAGCGCGATTGCGGTCTTGCCGGTCTGACGGTCACCGATGATCAGCTCGCGCTGGCCACGGCCGACCGGGATCAGAGCGTCGACCGACTTCAGGCCGGTTGCCATCGGCTCGTTGACCGACTTGCGCGGAATGATGCCCGGTGCCTTGACGTCGACGCGCATACGCTTGTCGGCCTGGATCGGACCCTTGCCATCGATCGGATTGCCGAGCGCGTCGACCACGCGGCCGAGCAGACCCTTACCAACCGGCGCGTCCACGATCGAACGGGTGCGCTTAACAGTCTGGCCTTCCTTAATTTCGCGGTCAGCGCCGAAAATAACGACGCCGACGTTGTCGGTTTCGAGGTTCAGCGCCATACCGCGGGTGCCGTTCTCGAATTCGACCATTTCGCCGGCCTGGACGTTGTCGAGGCCGTAGACGCGGGCAATGCCGTCGCCGACGGACAACACCTGTCCGACTTCAGAAACTTCAGCTTCCTGGCCGAAATTCTTGATCTGGTCTTTGAGGATCGCGGAAATTTCTGCGGCGCGGATGTCCATCAGCCTGCCTCTTTCATCGAGTGCTTGATCGAGTTGAGTTTGGTGCGAAGCGAGCTGTCCACCATGCGGCTGCCGAGCTTGACGACAAGCCCGCCGATGATGGACGGATCGACTTTCACGTTGAGCGCGACGTCCTTGCCCGTCACTGACTTCAGCGCGGTCTTGAGAGCGTCGAGATTCTTGTCACTGAGCGGCTCGGCGACGGTGACGTCAGCCGTAGCTTCGCCCTTAAACTTGGCGACCAGCGCATTGAAGCCGCGCGCCACGTCACCAATGGCGAAGAGGCGGCGGTTGGCGGTGAGGACCTTGAGGAAGTTGGCGATGATGCCGGTAATTCCGGCTTTCTCCAGAACCGAAGCGAGGGCCTTGCCCTGAATCTCGGCAGAGAACACCGGGCTGCGAACCAGTCGCGCCAAGTCGGCGCTGTCGGCCAGCATCGCTGCGAATTTGTCGAGATCGGCCTTCACCGCATCGACGGACTTTTCGTCACGCGCCAGCTCAAACAGAGCCGTTGCATAACGACCGGACATTCCCGAAACCGACGGATCTTGTGTTGCCACGAATTGCGCTCTTCAGGCTGTCAAACTCGCAAGGGAATAACTATCGCCTGAATGTGGCGCCTAGCGATCCAAGTCCTTGGAATTCAAGCGGGACTTCGATTTTTAGGTCGCAACAAAATGTCGTGACCCGTTCAAATCGCGGCTTTGCTAACATAGCCCGCGCGCTGGTGCAACGCGACGAAAGCGTTTGATGATGCCTTGTCGCAGGCCCTCGCAAAGAATCATTTCAGGGAGATGTGACGCGCCAATCGGGTCGCTGACGGAGTGTTTCATCGTCCATCTCCGAGGCGGAATTTCTTATTCCGCATGACGGTACACGGTGCCGATTCTTTTGAATCACGCAACGTCGAGTACGGTGAGTCGGCAATTGAAATCGCGGGGCAGCGCGGCGTGCGCGTTTATGTCACCGTTTCGGACTGCTTAACATTTACTTATCGAATGCTATCCATGCACGGCGATCACTTAGCTATTCAGTATAGTTATGTAATATGCAGTATATTTAATAGTTAAAAATTCATTAAATCGGCTCATTAGGCATGTTCTGTTCCATCACAAGATATTTCATCTGGTGATGGAACGATTGCGTTGCCTATTTTACGCCTCATTACGTCGTCAAACGCTCAGCCAATGAAATTGGGACGGGGGTCCACTTGCCACATTTGTGGCAATACTGTCTGAGGGACAACAACTTATGCTGCGTTACGGAAAATCGACGCTGGGCGCTATCGCCCGGCCGCGTACGGCAATCGCTGTCATGACTGCCGCTCTTGTTCTCGGGGGAACGGTTTCTGAGGCTTCGGCCAAATCCCGGCACCATCGCCATCACCACAAGCACCATTACGTCGCCAAGGCTTCGCCGTCGCTGTTCGATGCCAATGCGTCGATCGCGCCTTCGACCGGCGGCCGCAGCTTCTCGGGTGTTGCGTCCTATTACGGCAATGAGTCCGGCAGCCGCACTGCGTCGGGTCAGCGCTTCAATCAGAATGCGATGACCGCCGCGCATCGTTCGCTGCCGTTCGGCACCAAGCTCCGCGTCACCCACGGCGGTCGCAGCGTTGTCGTCACCGTCAACGATCGCGGCCCGTTCATCCGTGGCCGGGTGCTCGACCTGTCCAAGGGCGCAGCGAGCGCGATCGGTCTGACCGGTCGTGGTGTCGGCCGTGTCGTTGCGGAAGTCATGTAAGCAAGACAAACGCGTCGCGTCCCTGATCTTCCAAGTTCAGTAGCGTTGTGTGTGTATTGAGTAGAGTAAGCGTTGAGTAAAAGAGCCTGCTGTCATCAAAAGACAGCAGGCTTTTTCTGTTTTTGCGTTGTCAATTCACACCGTCATTCCAGGTTCGCTCACAAGAGTGAGCCTTCCGGAATGACGAAGCTCAAAGAAAGCTCTGCGGATCGACATCGACTTCGAGCTTTAGGTTGCCTGTAGGCTTTGGGCCGTGCGCCAGCCAGTCGCGGAGATAGTGCGACAGGTCGACATTGCGCGCCGACTTCACCAGCAGTCGGAAGCGATAGCGACCTTTGATCACGGCGAGCGGTGCTTCGGCGGGGCCGAGCACCATGATGCGCTCGTCGATCGGCGCCACGGCGGCGAGCTTGCGCGCGTAGCCCTCCGTGGTTGGCCGGTCGCCGCCTGAGATGATCAGGCTCGCCAGCCGTCCGAAGGGCGGATAGCCCGCGCGCTCGCGCGCCTCGATCTCGCTGGCATAAAACGCTTCGCGATCGTTTGCGATCAACGCCTTCATCACCGGATGTTCCGGCTGATGGGTCTGCAGATAGCCGACGCCGCGGCCCTGTTCACGTCCGGCGCGGCCGATGACCTGATTGAGCATCTGATAGGTGCGCTCCGCGGCGCGCGGATCGCCATTACCGAGGCCCAGATCGGCGTCGATGACGCCGACCAGATTGAGCCGCGGGAAGTTATGACCCTTGGCCACGAGTTGCGTGCCGATGATGACATCGACACGGCCTTCGGCGATTTCGGCCAGTTCCGTGCGCATCGCATCGATCGACGTAATAAGGTCGCTCGACAGCACCATGGTGCGTGCATCCGGAAACAGGCTCGCCGCTTCCTCCTGCAAGCGCTCGACGCCCGGGCCGACAGCCACCAGCGATTCCTCGGCCTGGCAATGCGGGCATTGATGCGGACGATGCATCGAGAAGCCGCAGTGGTGACAGACAAGCCGCTGGCGAAAGCGATGATCGACCAGCCAGGCATCGCAGATGGTGCAGGCAAACCGGTGTCCGCAGCCGCGGCATAACGTCAGCGGCGCATAGCCGCGGCGATTGAGGAACAGCAGCGCCTGTTCCTTGCGCTCGATGGCGATCTGGATTTTCTCGGCGAGGCGCGGTGCGATGAAGCGGCCGCGCATCGGCCCTTCGCGGCGCAGGTCGATGGCTTCGATATGCGGCATGTGCTGGCCGCCAAAGCGCGAAGGCAGCGCGATGCGCTGATAGCGTCCCTTGCGCGCGTTGACCTCGGACTCGACCGATGGCGTGGCAGAAGCGAGCACGATGGGGATTTTCGCAATCGATGCGCGCACCACCGCCATGTCACGGGCGTGGTAATGCGCGCCTTCGTCCTGCTTGTAGGCTTGGTCATGCTCTTCATCGACGATGATCAGGCCGAGTTTCGCATAGGGCAGAAACAGTGCCGAGCGGGCGCCGACGATGACATGGGCCTCGCCATTGGCGATCGACGCCCAGTTGCGGGCGCGGGTGCGCGGTGTCAGTTCGGAATGCCACTCCAGCGGCCGCACGCCGAAGCGTTTTGAGAAGCGCTCGAGGAATTGCCCCGTCAGCGCTATTTCGGGCATCAGGATCAGCACCTGTTCGCCGCGCTTGATCACCTCGGCAACCGCCTCGAAATACACCTCGGTCTTGCCGGAGCCGGTGACACCGTCGAGCAGGGCGGCGTGAAAATCCCCCTTGGCGGCGAAGGTCCGCATCGCTTCGGCCGCGACGGCCTGATCGTCTGAAAAGTCCGGTTCGGCGAAGGTGGGATCAGGCGCCGGCGGCGGCAGCGCGCGGGGTATGGCTTCAATCGCAAGCGTGCCCTCATCGACGAGGCCGTCGATCACGCCGGCGCTGACGCCGGCTTCCTTGGCGGCTTCGGATTTCGCGTGCAGCAGGCCGTCCGACAGGATCTCAATCAGCCGTGCGCGTGCCGAGGTCATGCGCTTGGGCACTTCGCCGACCAGGCGGACGCCCATGCGCACTCGCTCTGGGCCGAGATGCTCGCCCATCCGCAGCGTC
The DNA here is from genome assembly GCF_052076045.1 of Tardiphaga sp. 20_F10_N6_6. Classification (NCBI taxonomy): domain Bacteria; kingdom Pseudomonadati; phylum Pseudomonadota; class Alphaproteobacteria; order Hyphomicrobiales; family Nitrobacteraceae; genus Tardiphaga; species Tardiphaga sp. 20_F10_N6_6. The sequence continues at coordinate 4,089,406 of NZ_CP197239.1, read as the reverse complement.
ATCTTCATGACCATGCCGCGTGCGGACAGAGTGTAATTCGCCACCCAGTCGACCAGGCTGCGCAATTCCTGCTTCAGCGGGGGGACATCGAATTTTTCGCCAACCTCTTTCAGGCGGTTGTGCAGGCGGGGGTCGGGATTGGCATTTTCTGCCCAGACCACGCCGATCACCTCGCGGGCGCCGAGTGGCACGCTGACGACATCGCCGGGCTGCAGATCGAGGCCACGAGGCACGCGATAGGAATAAGCCTGGTTCAGCGCGACCGGCACCAGCACGTCAACGACGCCAGACGATGTTTTGGTGCGCGCAGCTTCGTCCATCGGCGGAATCAGACTCGAAATGGGGTATCCGCTAACCTAAGCTCGCGTTGCGGGCCGGACCAGTGCCGGCCGTGTGGCCCGGTCTTATGACCGATGGGCCGCCGCGACAATGAAACAAAAACAATAAGCCAAAGGGAGACCCTTCATGGGCCACAGGCTCGCCGGGGCAATCGCCTCATTCGTTATGTTTTCCGCCGTCGTGATACCTGCCCTGGCGCAGGACCGGATGCCGCCGATCCCGGCCGACAAATACACCGAAGCGCAGAAGAGAGCCGCCGAGGAGTTCGCCGGCGGCCGGGGCTACGAGGTCCGTGGCCCCTTCGTGCCGCTGATTCGCAGCCCGGAAGTGATGCTGCGCGCCAAGGCGATGGGCGATCATCTCAGGTTCAAGAGCGTACTGGCGCCGCGGCTCAGCGAAATGATCATCCTGATCACCGCACGCGAATGGACCCAGCAATATGAGTGGGTTGCGCATCATGACATCGCGATCAAGGCCGGCCTGCGCAACGACATCGCCGATGCGATTGCCGATGGCCGGCGTCCTGTTGGCATGGCCGAGGACGAAGAGGCCGCCTACGACATGTCGATCGAAATCCAGCGCACCAAACGCGTGAGTGATCCGACCTGGAACAAGGCCGTCGCCAAATTCGGCGAGCAGGGCGTCATCGATCTGCTCGGGATCAATGGCTATTACACCTTCCTGGCCATGGCCATGAATGCAGCGCGAACAGGCCTCCCGGCCGGTGTCGCGGAGCCCCTGAAGCGGTTCCCGGATTGACGATGCCGGCGGTTCACCAAAGTGAAACGAGCAGGGTGTGATAATCTCCGCCCGTTCGCGTACCGCGAACTGCAAGGCATCCCGATGGCCAAGCTTTCCGACAAGAAACCAGCCGAAGCCAAATCAGGTGGGCCGGCGCCGATCGACCTCATCTGTGCGGATGCCGACGTCTCGCTGCAGATGACGCGGTGGCTGTCACATCTCCGCGCCGAGCGGCGGCTGTCGCCAAAGACGCTCGAAGCCTATGCGCGCGACGTCCGGCAGTTTCTGACATTTCTCGCCGAACACTGGGGCGCGCTCGTCTCGCTGCCGCGTTTCGCCAAGCTGGAGACCAGCGATGTCCGTGCCTTCATGGCGGCGCGGCGCGGCGATGATATCGGCGGCCGCTCGCTGATGCGCGCGCTGGCCGGTCTACGGTCATTCGGTCGTTTTCTAGAGCGCGAAGGCAAGGGCAATGTCGGTGCGTTGTCCGCGATTCGCGCGCCGAAAATCGGCAAGAGCCTGCCGAAACCGTTGCAGATGGTCTCGGCCAAGCGCCTCGCCGATGCGGATGAGCGCGCGGGCGAAAATCGCGATCCGTGGATCTGGGCGCGCGACGCCGCAGTCATGGCATTGCTGTATGGTTCGGGCTTGCGTATCTCCGAAGCCCTTGGTCTGTCGCGCCGCGATGTGCCGGCACCCGGTGCCGGTGACGTACTGATCGTCAATGGCAAAGGCAACAAGACCCGCATGGTACCCGTGTTGCAGAATGTGCTGGAGCTCATCGCCGACTATGCGGCGCAGTGTCCGCACCCGCTGCCTGCCGAAGGACCGATGTTTGTCGGTGCGCGGGGCGGCCCGCTCAGTCCCCGGATCATCCAGTTGACCATGGAGCGGATGCGCGGCGCGCTCGGCCTGCCCGACAGCGCCACGCCGCACGCGCTGCGCCATTCCTTTGCCACCCATCTGCTGACTCGCGGTGGTGACCTCCGCGCGATCCAGGAATTGCTCGGCCACGCCTCGCTGTCGACCACACAGATCTATACCGGCATCGACACCGAGCGGTTGTTCGAGGTCTACAAGACCGCACACCCGCGAGCGTAGGGCCAGGCAAACCCCAGCTGTAGTAGAAGTGTCATGAGCTGCCCCTTGCGAAGTCGCCGCGGTTCGGTCAAATCGACACATCGACCAACCGGAGGGGATTACGATGGGTGCGCACGAAAGTATGGAGCACGCGGAGCATGCCGAGCATGCGTCCGGCTCGAACAAGAATATTGCACTGCTGATTGCCGTGATCGCGCTGTTTCTGGCGTTCTCGGAAACCCTCGGCAAGGGCGCGCAAACCGAATCCATCAGCAAGAACGTCGAGGCATCCAACCTCTGGGCGTTCTTCCAGGCCAAAAGCATCCGCCGCACCGTCGTTCAGGCGACATCGGACCAGGCCAGGCTCAGCCTCGGCCTGATGGGTGACGATGCCGCCAAGGCCGCACTGTCCAAGCAGATCGACGACTGGAAGAAGACCGCGGATCGTTACCGCTCCGAGCCGGAGACTGGCGAAGGCTCCGAACAACTCGCCGCCCGTGCCAAGGAAGCCGAGCACGCGCGCGACCTCGCAATGGCGCGTTATCATCACTATGAAGTGGCCTCCGCCGCATTCCAGATCGGCATTGTGCTGGCGTCGGCCACGATCATCACCGGCATGATCGCGCTGGCCTGGGTATCAGGTGCACTGGCAATTGCCGGCGTCGCCTTTACCGCGATCGGCCTGTTCGCGCCGCATGCGGTTCATCTCATGTAACGACTTAAGCCGAAGCGGTCCGGCATAGCTGCAGGACCGCTTCGGAAAAGGCCTTGGGCGCTTCCTGCGGTACATTGTGGCCAACGCCCGCGATGACGCGGCGCTCGTAAGGGCCCGTAAAATACTGGCCGTGATTCTCGGAATTCCTTACGGGTCCAATACCATCGTCAGCGCCGTGCAGAACGATAGTCGGGACATCGATCTTCGGCTGCGCCGCAAGCTGGGTCTCCAGAAAAGCATAATTCGGATCGCCGGCGACGCTGCCGGTACGGTGCATATAAGAGTGCACGACCACATCGACGAAGTCATCGTTGTCGAAGGCCGATGCCGAGCGCTCGAATGTCGCGTCGTCGAACGCCCAGCTCGGCGACCACATCTTCCAGAGCAGTTTGGCTAGTGCGTCGCGGTTCTGGATCAGGCCGTTGCGGCCGCGTTCGGTATGGAAATAATACTGATACCACTGTCGCGCTTCCTGCTCGGGAGCGGACGGCCGCGCCGCATTCGTCAGGTCCTGGATGTTGTAGCCGGTGCAACTGACGAGACCGTGTACGCGTTCGGGCCATAGCGCGGAGACGACGCAGGCCGCGCGCCCGCCCCAGTCATAGCCTGCGACAACAGCCTTGCCGATACGCAGCGCGTTCATCAGCTCCAGCAGATCCTGTCCGAGCGCAGCCTGTTGCCCCGAGCGGATGGTCGCGCTGGAAAGAAACCGCGTTGGCCCATAGCCACGCAGATAGGGCACGATGGTGCGGAAGCCAGCGGCGTTGATGATGTCGACCGCGTCGTCATAGCCTCTGATGTCATAGGGAAAACCATGCATCAGCAGGACGGGTAGGCCGTCATTCGGTCCGCTATGTTCATAAGCAATATCGAGAAGGGGAGTTTGGATGCGTGCCAGTTCAGCCAAGTTGCTCTCCCGTTCGGTCTACCGCGCCGAATGCGCCCGATGACGCAGCCGTTGTACCAGCCGCATCCAACGCGATGATGAATTGGAGCGGAACACCGCCATCGCCGCCTTGATTCTTGCAGTCACAGGCGCGACCAATTCGCCAGCCCGGCGGCGGATGTCGAGAACGAATTCGTAGAGCTTCCGAAACCAGTTCATCTGCAGCAGCTTCGGCCGCGTCACATCGAAGATGAACGCGGCGACGCCGACGCCGAGAAACTTGCTGAACACGATGAGCGCGAAAGCGCTGATCCAATACTGATGCATGAGCAGCCAGGCGCCGGCCAGCTTCAACGGAAACAGCAGGATCGCCGGAATAACAAACACGGCCAGCGTCAACATCGGCGACAGCCGCGCGATCCGCGCGGCCAGCCATTCCTTGAATGCGCGCAGCGGAATCGCTGCAACGATGCGTGCGACGACCGGTTCGAGATGATCCCACAGCCACGCCTCGATCAGGAAGATCAAGGCCAGGAAGAACCATAGCGGCTGCAGCACGCGTCGCATCATGGCGTTTGTCTCCCAGCCGGCGTCGCGCCGGCCGTGACTCACATATGGATAGCGCGCTTGGCTACTGCAAATGCAGCTTCCTTCACCGCCTCGGAGCGGGTCGGATGGGCATGGCAGGTGCGGGCCAGATCTTCGGCGGAACCGCCGAATTCCATCAGCACGCAGGCCTCGTGGATCATTTCGCCGACTTCGCGGCCGATCATATGCACGCCGAGCACGCGATCGGTCTTCGCATCTGCGAGAATCTTCACGAAACCATCGGTGGTCTGGTTGACCTTGGAGCGGCCATTGGCCGTGAACGGGAACTTGCCGACATTGTAAGCGATACCGGCAGCCTTGAGCTCCTCCTCGGTCTTGCCGACGGCGGCGACTTCCGGCGTGGTGTAGACGACGCCCGGGATTACGTCATAGTTCACATGACCAGCCTGACCTGCAAGAATCTCGGCGCAGGCAACGCCTTCGTCTTCCGCCTTGTGCGCCAGCATCGGGCCCGCGACGACGTCGCCGATAGCGTAGACGCCCTTCACATTGCTTGAGAAGTGATGGTCGATCTTGACGCGGCCGCGCTCGTCGAGTTCGACGCCAGCTTCCTTGAGGCCAAGTGCTTCGGTGTAAGCCACGCGTCCGATCGCCACGAGAATCACATCGGCTTCGATGGACTCGGCAGCGCCGCCCGCGGCTGGCTCGATCTGCGCCTTCAGCTTCTTGCCCGACGTATCGACACCGGTGACCTTGGCACCGAGCTTGAAGGTCATGCCCTGCTTCTCGAGCATGCGTTGGAACTGCTTGGCGACTTCGCCATCCATGCCGGGCAGGATACGATCGAGGAATTCCACCACGGTGACTTCGGCGCCGAGGCGGCGCCACACCGAGCCGAGTTCGAGGCCGATCACGCCGGCGCCGACCACGATCATCTTTTCCGGCACCTTGTCGAGCGACAGCGCGCCGGTCGACGAAACGATGCGCTTCTCGTCGATCTCGATGCCCTTCAGCTTCGCAACGTCAGAGCCGGTAGCGATGACGATGTTCTTTGTCTCCAGCGTCTGGGCCTTGCCGTCAGCGCCTATGACTTCGACCTTGCCGGTGCCGAGCACACGGCCGGTGCCCATCACGACATCGATCTTGTTCTTCTTCATCAGGAATTCGACGCCCTTGACGTTGCCGTCGATGCCCTGCTGCTTGAAGTTCATCAGCGCGGGAAGATCGAGCGTCGGGGCGGACACCTTGATGCCCATCTTGGCGAAGGAGTGGCCGGCTTCCTCAAAAAGCTCTGACGAATAGAGCAAAGCCTTCGAGGGCATGCAGCCGATGTTCAGGCAGGTGCCGCCCAGCGTGCTGTTCTTCTCGACGACGGCGACCTTCATGCCGAGCTGCGCGGCGCGAATCGCACAGACATAACCACCGGGTCCGGTGCCGATAACAACGAGGTCGTAAGAAGCCATGATGCAGTCCTGTATTGTCTTCAGATGATATGGGGCGTCAGGGCCTCAGCGGCCACCGGACACGTCGAGAATGGTGGATGTGACGTAGGAAGCCTCGTCCGACAGTAACCAGACGATGGCATTGGCAACTTCATCCGCAGTACCGACGCGCTTCATCGGGACGTTGACGGAAAGACGATGCGCGCGATCCGGCTCGCCGCCTGATGCGTGGATATCAGTATCGATCAAACCGGGCCGAATGCCGGCAACGCGAATCCCTTCGGCTGCGACTTCGTGTCCCAATCCGATGGTGAAGGAGTCGATCGCGCCTTTCGACGCGGCATAGTCGACATAGGTGTTCGGCGCGCCCAGTTTGGCGGCTACCGATGACAGATTGACGATGACGCCACCCTTGCCGCCATGCTTGGTCGACATCCGTTTCACGGCTTCGCGGGCGCAGAGAATGCTTCCGGTGACATTCACCGTCATCATGTTGGCGATGCGTTCGGCAGTCATCTGATCAACGCGGATGGAAGGGCCGACAATGCCGGCATTGTTGACCAGGGCGCCGAGAGGACCAAAGGCGTCCGCTGCCTTGAACAGCGCAAGAATGTCAGCCTCGGAGCCGACATCGCATTTCACCGCAATGGCCTTGCCGTTGGTCGCTTCGATCTTCGAAACGACCTCGTTGGCGGCGGCTTCGTTGCTGGCATAGCCGACGACGACCTTGAAGCCACGTGAGGCCGCCAGCAGCGCGGTGGAACGACCGATGCCGCGGCTTCCGCCGGTAATGATCACGACGTTGTCGCTCATGCGTCGCTCCCGGTGAGTGCGGCGTTGAAGGACCAGATGTGTCCGAACGGATCGCGAATGGTGCCGTAGCGGGCCCCCCAGAAAACATCCTGAGGCGCCATCACGACTTCTGCTCCCGATGTTTCCGCGCGGGCGATCGCGGCGTCGACATCTTCAGGCTTGGGCAGATTGATATTGATCGTCATGCCGGCGCCGCCGCGGGTCTGCGGCGACAGGATGTGGCCACCAAACTCGGGAAATTCGTCATGCAGCATAACTTCGCTGCCGAACATTTCGAGATTGGCGTGCATGATCCGCTTGCCATCGTCGGCTATTGCGTGGAACGAACACTTCGCGCCAAGCGCCTTCTCATAGAAGGTAATGGCTTCAAGCCCACCCTTGACGCAAAGGTGGGCCTGAATTGGCGGAGGGTTCGGTCCGAACGCCATGGCGACCTCGGGTTAGAGATCCAGAACGAGACGGGCCGGATCTTCCAGGCTTTCCTTGACGCGGACGAGGAAGGTCACGGCTTCCTTGCCGTCGATCACGCGGTGATCGTAGGATACCGCCAGATACATCATCGGGCGGATCTCGATCTTGCCGCCGACCACGACCGGACGTTCCTGGATCTTGTGCATGCCGAGGATGGCCGACTGCGGTGCGTTCAGGATCGGCGTCGACATCAGCGAACCGTAGATGCCGCCATTGGTGATGGTGAAGGTGCCACCCTGCATTTCGTCGATCTTGAGCTGGCCGTCACGGGCGCGCTTGCCGAAATCCGCAATGGTCTTTTCGATGTCGGAGATCGACTTGGTATCGCAGTCGCGCACCACGGGAACGACGAGGCCCTTGTCAGTGCCGACGGCAACGCCGACGTGATAGTAGTTCTTGTAGATCAGGTCGGAGCCATCGATCTCGGCATTCACGGCCGGAATATCCTTCAGCGCCTGCACGCAGGCCTTGGTGAAGAAGCCCATGAAGCCGAGCTTGGTGCCGTGCTTCTTCTCGAACACATCCTTGTACTGCGAGCGCAGCGCCATCACGTTGGTCATGTCGACCTCGTTGAAAGTCGTCAGCATCGCGGCGGTGTTCTGCACGTCCTTGAGGCGGCGCGCGATGGTCTGACGCAGGCGCGTCATTTTCACGCGCTCTTCGCGGGCAGCATCGTCAGCGGGTGACGGCGCACGTACCTGCACGGCGGCGGCAGACTGATTGATCGGCGTGGGTGCCGACGCAGCCTTTTCGATCGCAGCGAGCATGTCGCCCTTGGTCACGCGGCCATCCTTGCCCGAGCCGGGGACGGTGGCGGCATCGATGCCGCTCTCGACCGAGATCTTGCGGACTGACGGCGCCAGCGGCGCATCGACGGGGGCGGACTTCTGAGCGGGAGCAGGCGCAGCAGCGGCAGGTGCAGCGGCCGGAGCCGGGGCAGCGGGCTTCGCGGGAGCTGCGGCTGGCTTGGCGCCGCCGGCACCATCGGTGATCTGGCCGAGCAGTGCGCCGACGGCAACGGTCTCGCCGTCCTTGGCAACGATCTCGCCGAGGACGCCGGCGGAGGGCGCCGGGACTTCGATGGTGACCTTGTCGGTCTCGAGTTCGACCAACGGCTCGTCAACGGCGACGGCATCGCCGGCCTTCTTGAACCAGCGGCCGATGGTGGCTTCCGTCACGGATTCGCCGAGCGTGGGAACGCGAATTTCAGTCATTGTCTATTTCCTCTTGTGGCGTGGCGACCCGCTCGGTCATTCCTGCCTGAACTTGAAATCAATGGGGATATGCGAACGCCCCGCGGGTGCGGGGCATTCGCCAACAGAATGGAGGCTTAGCCGAGCGCTTCGTCGAGGAAGGCCTTGAGCTGGGCGAGATGCTTGGACATCAGGCCGGTGGCGGTCGCTGCCGAAGCAGCGCGGCCGGCATAACGCGGACGCTTGTGGGTGGCGTTGATCTGGTTGAGCACCCATTCAAGATACGGTTCGATGAAGTGCCAGCCGCCCATGTTGCGCGGCTCTTCCTGACACCAGACGAATTCCGCACCCTTGAAGCGGGTCAACTCCTGCACCAGCGTCTTCAGCGGCACCGGATAGAGCTGCTCGATGCGCATCAGGTAGACGTCGTCGATGCCGCGCTTCTCGCGCTCCTCGTAGAGGTCATAATAGACCTTGCCGGAGCACAGCACGACGCGACGGATCTTGTTGTCGGCGGTGAGCTTGATCTTCTCGTCCGGCAGCTTCTCCGCATCGTCGAACAACACGCGATGGAACGATGTGTCGGCACCGAGTTCGCTCAGCTTCGACACCGCACGCTTGTGGCGCAGCAGCGACTTCGGCGTCATGACGATCAGCGGCTTGCGAATCTCACGCTTCAACTGACGACGCAGCATGTGGAAGTAGTTGGCCGGAGTAGTCGGATAGACCACCTGCATGTTGTCTTCGGCGCACATCTGGAGGAAACGCTCAAGGCGTGCGGAGGAATGCTCCGGGCCCTGGCCTTCATAGCCATGCGGCAGCAGGCAGACGAGGCCCGACATACGCAGCCACTTGCGTTCACCCGAGGAGATGAACTGGTCGAACAGCACCTGTGCGCCGTTGGCGAAGTCGCCGAACTGCGCTTCCCAGATGGTCAGCGCCTTCGGCTCGGCCAGCGAGTAGCCGTATTCGAATCCGAGCACGGCTTCTTCGGACAGCAGCGAGTTGATGACCTCGTAGTGACCCTGGTCGGGCTTGAGGTGGTTGAACGGCGTGTAGCGGCTTTCGTCTTCCTGGTCGAACAGCACCGAATGGCGCTGCGAGAAGGTGCCGCGCTCCGAGTCCTGGCCGGACAGCCGGACATGGTGGCCTTCTTCCATCAGGGTACAGAATGCCAGCGCCTCGCCCGTCGCCCAGTCGATGCCTTCGCCACTATCGATCGCCTTGGCGCGGGTATCGAGGAAACGTTGCACCGTGCGATGAACGCGGAAACCATCGGGCACCTTGGTGATCTTGGCGCCGATCTCTTTCAGCGTCTTGACGTCGACGCCGGTCACGCCGCGACGGGGATCTTCCTCCTGGTCGGCATATTTGAAGCCGGCCCACTTGCCGTCGAGCCAGTCAGCCTTGTTCGGCTTGTAGCCGGCGCCGGCTTCGAGTTCGGCATCGAGACGGGCGCGCCAGTCGGCCTTCGCCTTATCGACTTCGCCCTCGGTCATCACGCCATCGGCGATGATGCGCTTGGCGTAGATATCCAGCGTCGACTGATGCGCGCCGATCTTCTTGTACATCACCGGCTGGGTGAACGCCGGCTCGTCGCCTTCGTTATGGCCGTGGCGGCGATAGCAGAACATGTCGATGACGACAGGCTTGTGGAACTTCTGCCGGAACTCGATCGCGATCTTGGCGGCGAATACCACCGCTTCCGGATCGTCACCGTTCACATGGAAGATCGGAGCATCGATCATCTTCGCGACATCGGACGGATAGGGCGACGAACGGGAGTAGCGCGGATAGGTGGTGAAGCCGATCTGGTTGTTGACGATGAAGTGGATCGAACCGCCGGTGCGATAACCCTTCAGGTCCGACAGCGCGAAGCATTCAGCAACCACACCCTGACCTGCGAAGGCCGCATCGCCATGCATCAGCAGCGGCAGCACGGAAATACGCTGGTCCGGCGGATCACCATTCTGGTCCTGCTTGGCGCGGACCTTTCCGAGCACCACGGGATCGACGATTTCAAGATGCGACGGGTTCGCCGTCAGCGACAGATGAATGTTGTTGTTATCGAACTCGCGATCCGACGAGGCGCCGAGGTGATACTTGACGTCACCCGAGCCTTCGACCTCGTCCGGATTGGCCGAGCCGCCCTTGAATTCATGGAACAGCGCGCGGTGCGGCTTGCCCATCACCTGGGTCAACACATTGAGGCGACCGCGATGTGGCATGCCGACGACGATGTCACGGACACCGAGGCTGCCGCCGCGCTTGATGATCTGTTCCAGCGCCGGGATCAGTGATTCGCCGCCGTCGAGGCCGAAGCGCTTGGTACCGGTGAACTTGACGTCGCAAAACTTCTCGAAGCCGTCGGCTTCGACCAGCTTCTGGAGGATGGCGCGGCGGCCTTCCGGCGTGAAGCTGATTTCCTTGTCCGGGCCTTCGATACGTTCCTGGATCCACGCCTTCTGCGCGCGGTTGGAAATGTGCATGAACTCGACGCCGAGGGTCTGGCAGTAGGTGCGCTGCAGGATCGCAACGATCTCGCGCAGCGTGCCGTATTCGAGGCCGATGACGTTATCGAGGAAGATCTTGCGGTCGTAGTCGGCATCGGTGAAGCCGTAGGAGCGCGGATCGAGCTCCTCGTGATCCTTCTGGCCTTCGATGCCCAGCGGATCGAGATTGGCGTGGAAATGGCCGCGCATGCGGAAGGCGCGGATCAGCATCAAGGCGCGTACCGAATCGCGGGTCGCCTGATTGATGTCGCCGGTCGGGGCGGCTGCACCGGGCTGGGCGGTCTTGGCGGCGAGCTTGGCGCCCATCACCTTCTCGACCTCGGCCCAGTTGCCGTCCATGGCGGAGGTTAGGTCGTCCTTGGGCGTCAGCGGCCAGTTGGCCTTCTCCCAGGACGGGCCTTCGGCGTTCTTTTGAACGTCGGCGGGCGAGTCCTTCAGGCTCTTGAAGAACTCCTGCCACTCGGCGTCAACTGAGGAGGGGTCCTTTTCGTAACGGGCATAGAGTTCGTCGATGTAAGTGGCGTTTGCGCCTTGCAGAAATGAAGAGAGTGCAAAGGCGGCGTTCGCGTCCTGGCGAGACATGATGGCGTCCTGATTTGGTATCGCGCGGAAATTTTAGCGAGGGCTGATCCGGTTGCCGGACCATCCTAAAGTCGAGCGAGCTTCTACCCTATTTAATCCGAATGTGCGCCCTGAAAAGCACGAAGAACTGAATATTTCGTCAATTCTTTGTGCGCGAGATTTTGTCCGCTGATTTCAGTCGACGACACTGAGGTCTTCCTTAGCCAAAGCGGCAGCGCCTCCTTGCAGTCCGGCGCGCCGGGTGCGGCGGATTTTGGGCGGCCCGCAAGCCTCGTCGAGCAGGGCATTGGCGGCCATGCCGGCGGCGTCTGCCACGGTCGGATCGCGGGTCACCATGGCGGCGACGATGGCGCCGTCCATCAAGAGGCCGATCTGGTGCGCGAGAAAGTCCGGCTTCTTGGCGCCGGCGGCCTCGGCCAGTCCGGAGATGTGCTTGAGAATGAATGATTTGTGCCGGATCGTGATGTCGCGCAGCCGGGTCTCGTCCTTGGCGTGCTCGCCGACTGCATTGATGAAAACACAGCCATAATAGGTCTCTTCGGCAAACCAGCCCTTCAGCGCGGGGAAAATCGAATCCAGTTTTTCACGCGGAGTTCTGGCGCGTTCCACGGCGGCAATGAACCAGCCGCGCCAGGTCTCGCTCTCCGCCCTGAGCACGGCGTCGACCAGGTCGTCCTTGGATTTGAAGTTTTTGTAGAGGGTGGTTTTGGCCGTACCGGCCTCGCTGACGATGGCGTCTATGCCGGTGGCATTGATGCCATTCTTGCAGAACAGCCTTGTCGCCGCGTCCATCAGCCGCTCACGCGGCGTCACCTGCGGAACATTGCTCTCGACAGCCTGCGGCATCGCATCAGTCATGCCCTGTCATATGTCATGGCGCGCGCGCGGCGCAAGCGATCATCGGTTCCTGACCAATATTCGAGCGGGTAGATACGTATTTGCCGCGCTAAGCGGCAGTTCAGCGTCTGCCCCATTTCGCGTCAATTGCGTAACTCGCTGATCCCGCGTTGATTTTCGCATCGACCGACGCTGGCACGGTTTCTGCAAAGCTACAGAACGTTCTGTATCTATCCATTCTTCCAAGGGAGAAACCCAATGACTGCTGTTGCCGCCAAAACCGCCCTGACCGGCTGCCTCGCGCCGATCGACAAAGGCGGACTCGAACAGCTGATCGCCAACGGCAAAGCCAATCCCAATGTCATCAAGACGCTGAAGTGCAAAACGGTGGCCGAGGGCAAGTTCCGCCACGCCAACTACATCCGCAACCTGCCGCCTTACATCGTCGATGAGCCGCCGGCGCTGCTCGGCGACGACACTGCGCCGAATCCGTCAGAGGCGTCATTGGCGGCGCTTGGCTCCTGCATCGCCGTCGGTCTGCACGCAAATGCCGTGCATCGTGGTTGGACCGTCAACAAACTCGAACTGCAGCTCGAAGGCGATCTCAACATCACTGCCGTCTGGGGCACCGGCGACATCAGCGAGAAGCCGGTCGGTTTCACCGATGTGCGCATCAAGGTCGATATGGAATGCGAAGGCATCGCACAGGCCGAGATCGATGCGCTGATCACCCACGTCAAGAAGTGGTCGCCCGTCGCCAACACGTTTACGCGCCCGGTCAATCTCGAAGTCTCTGCCTGAATGTGAGTTAGCGCGGCCGCAGCGATGCGGCCGCGGTCTCTCTTCCTTGCGCGTGACGGAGATCGACATGACCACGACGGCAGTGCTGCGGAAATCTGACGATATTGAAGGGGCCGGCGACACACCGTCGCTCGTCGAACGAATAGCTGCCGTCGCGCGCACCGATCTTTCACCGATCGCTTTGGAGATAGATGAAGGCACGATCTATCCGGATCGGGCGCTACGTCATCTCGGCGGTGTTGGTGCCTGGTCGGCACACGCGGATCTCGGCGAGACGATCGCGGGCATCACCACCATCGGCGAGACCTGCGGCTCCACGGCCTTCATGGCGTGGTGCCAGAACACGCTGGTCTGGTACATCCTCAACTCCGACAATGCCGCACTGAAGGCGAAGTATCTGAGCGATGCCGCGAGCGGCAAGCTGCTCGGCGGCACCGGCCTGTCCAATCCGATGAAGAGCTTCTTTGGCATCGAGAAGCTCAAGCTGAAAGGTCGCCGCACCAACGGCGGTTACATCGTGCGCGGTGCTCTGCCATGGGTATCGAATCTTGGCCCCGACCATATGTTCGGCACCATCTTTGAACTCGATGACGGCTCCGGCGAGAAGGTGATGTTCCTCGCCGACTGCGCCGACGAGAATCTCTCGCTGACGCCGTGCAAGCCGTTCCTCGCGATGGATGGCACCGGCACCTACGCCGTGCAATTCCGCGATGTCTTCATTCCAGACGGTCAGGTGCTCGCGGCACCGGCGATGCCTTTCGTGAAGAGAATTCGCGCGGGGTTCATCCTGATGCAGATGGGCATGGGGCTCGGGCTGGTGCGCGATTGCGTTGCTATCATGGAGAGCGTCAAGCCGTCGCTCGCCCACGTCAATTGCTTCCTGCCGCAGCAGTCCGAGGATTTCGCGGGTCTGCTGGCGAAGATGGAAGCCGAGACGATGATGCTCGCCGCCACACCCTTTGACACGAGCAATGCCTATTGGCGCAGCGTCGTCGAACTGCGTCTGCGCGCCGGCGACGCCGCCGTCGCCGCAGCCCATGCAGCGATGCTGCATTGTGGCGCGCGCGGCTATCTCAAATCGCACCGCGCCCAGCGCCGACTGCGCGAAGCCTATTTCGTGGCGATCGTCACCCCCGCCACCAAGCAGCTCAGAAAAATGCTCGCAGACAATGCGCGCGAATATCAGGGAGACCAGGGCGGGGCGTGATCCCGATCATGCAAATGATCCCGATCACGCGAACGGAAAGCGAATTGACTTAAGTCACGGCGAAACGACAGGCGATCCAGCACAAACGAATCAACAACGACGGTTCAACACAGAGGAGGCTTTCAATGGCTGAAGTTCTCATTTCCGCAGACGACCTCGTCACGTTCATGAAGTCAGAACCTTGTGTCATCATCGACACGCGCAATCCCGACGCCTATGCGGCCGGGCATATCCCCGGCGCCGTCAATCTCCATGAGATCTTTACGTTCCTCGCCACCTCGACGCCCGAAGGTATGGACGAGTTGAAGAAGAAGTTCGCTGCGGCCTTCGGCGGAGCCGGCCTGTCCGGCAGCGAGACTGCGGTGATCTACGAACAGTCGATGAATTCGGGCTTCGGCCAATCCTGCCGCGGCTACTTCCTGCTGGAGTTTCTCGGCTATCCCAAGATCAAGGTCCTGCATGGCGGCTTTGAAGCCTGGACCATGAAGGGCCTGCCGACCACCACGGATGTTCCGACGCCGACGGCAGCATCCTTCGTCATCAAGCCGGAAGCCGGTTCGATCCTGATCGATGCGGGCACCATGCAGGGCGCGCTCGGCAATCCGTCGATCGCCATCCTCGACGTACGCGATGTCGATGAATGGATCGGCGAAAGCTCGTCGCCCTATGGCAAGGATTTCTGCCCGCGCATGGGCCGCATTCCCGGCGCCGTCTGGATCGAGTGGTACCGCATGATGAAGCCGACATCGGAAGGCCCGCGCTTCAAGTCGAAGAACGAGATCCTCGCCGAATGCGCGACTGTCGGGATCACGCCGTCGACCACTGTCTATCTTTACTGCTTCAAGGGCGCACGCGCGTCGAACACGTTTCTCGCGCTAAAGAACGCCGGCGTGGCTGATGTCCGGATGTATTTTGGTTCGTGGAACGAATGGTCGCGCGATACGAAGTATCCAATCGAGGAAGGTTTGCCGCTGGTTGGCGAGAAGCAGGCGCAGGCGGCGTAGAACTCCAGTGTCCTCGCCCGGCCGGGCGCGCACTTGGACGGGGCGATCCAGTCAGAGTGTCAAAACAAAAGGCCCGCTCTCGCGAGCGGGCCTTTCTTTTCTCAACTCTGCCGAGCTCAGCTTAGCCCTTCAGCACATCAACCAGCGTGGTGCCGAGGCGGGCCGGCGACGGCGAGACGCGGATGCCGGCGGCTTCCATGGCCGCGATCTTCGACTGGGCGTCGCCCTTGCCGCCCGAGACGATGGCGCCGGCATGGCCCATGCGACGGCCGGGAGGTGCGGTGACGCCGCCGATGAAGCCGACCATCGGTTTCTTGCGGCCGCGCTTGGCTTCGTCCTTGATGAACTGTGCCGCGTCCTCTTCCGCCGAACCACCGATTTCGCCGATCATGATGATCGAGGTGGTCTTGGGGTCGGCCAGGAACATCTCGAGCACGTCGATGAACTCGGTGCCCTTGACCGGGTCGCCGCCGATGCCGACTGCCGAGCTCTGGCCGAGGCCGGCCTGGGTGGTCTGGAACACGGCTTCATAGGTCAGTGTGCCGGAGCGCGACAGGATGCCGACGCTGCCGGGCTTGAAGATGTTGGCCGGCATGATGCCGATCTTCGACTCACCAGCGGTGACGACGCCCGGGCAGTTCGGTCCGATCAGGCGCGACTTGGAGCCGGACAGCGAACGCTTGACGCGCACCATGTCGAGCACCGGAATGCCTTCGGTGATGCAGACGATCAGCGGAATCTCCGCGTCGATGGCTTCGCAGATCGCATCGGCTGCGCCCGGCGGCGGCACATAGATCACGGATGCATCGGCGCCGGTCTTGTCGCGGGCTTCGGCCACGGTGTCGAACACCGGCAGGCCGATATGCGTCGAGCCGCCTTTGCCCGGCGAAGTGCCGCCGACCATCTTGGTGCCGTAGGCAATCGCCTGTTCGGAGTGGAAGGTGCCGTTCTTGCCGGTAAAGCCCTGGCAGATGACCTTGGTGTTCTTGTCGATCAGGACGGACATCGGCTTACTTTCCCTTCACGGCGTTGACGATCTTCTGAGCGGCGTCGTCGAGATCGTCGGCGGGCAGAACGTTGAGACCGGATTCACGGATGATCTTCTTGCCTTCCTCGACATTGGTACCTTCGAGGCGGACAACCAGTGGCACCTGGAGGCCGACAGCCTTCACTGCGGCGACAACGCCGGCAGCGATGACATCGCATTTCATGATGCCGCCGAAGATGTTGACCAGGATGCCCTTCACGTTCGGATCGGCAGTGATGATCTTGAACGCTGCAGTCACCTTCTCCTCGGAAGCGCCGCCACCGACGTCGAGGAAGTTGGCCGGGCTTTCGCCATAGAGCTTGATGATGTCGAGCGTGGCCATTGCGAGGCCGGCGCCGTTGACCATGCAGCCGATGGTGCCGTCGAGCGCGATGTAAGCGAGGTCATATTTCGACGCCTCGATTTCCTTGGCGTCTTCTTCGGTCGTGTCGCGCAGCGCGACGATTTCCGGGTGACGATACAACGCGTTCGAGTCGAACGACATCTTGGCATCGAGGCACTTCAGTTCGCCCTGCTTGGAGATGATCAGCGGATTGATCTCCAGCATGTCCATGTCCTTGGCGATGAATGCGGTGTAGAGCTGCGACACCAGCTTCTCGGCCTGCTTGGCGAGATCGCCCTTGAGGCCCAGCGCCTGAGCCACGGTGCGGCCGTGGTGGCCCATCACGCCGGTGGCCGGATCGACCGAAAAGGTCACGATCTTGTCCGGGGTGTTGTGCGCGACTTCCTCGATGTTCATGCCGCCTTCGGTGGAAACCACGAAAGCAACGCGCGAGGTCTCACGGTCGACGAGGAGGGAGAGATAGAACTCCTTCTCGATGTCCGAGCCGTCTTCCAGATAGATCCGGTTGACCTGCTTGCCGGCCGGGCCGGTCTGTTCGGTGACGAGGGTCGCGCCGAGCATTTCCTTGACGAATTGCTTGGTCTCGTCGATCGACTTGGCGAGGCGGACGCCGCCCTTGTCGCCGGCCGATGCTTCCTTGAACTTGCCCTTGCCGCGGCCGCCGGCGTGGATCTGGCTCTTCACCACCCACAACGGACCGCCGAGCTGCTTGGCGGCAGCTTCCGCTTCCTCGGCCTTGAGGATGGGCACGCCCTTGGAAACGGGCACGCCGAATTCCTTCAGCACGGCCTTCGCCTGATATTCATGGATATTCATAAGTTGCTCCCGAACCCCGGATGGTGAACTTGGAATTCACGTCGTTTTCTTTGAACTGGCATACCGTATACCAAGCATGCTGCAAGTCAAAGCCGACGATAATTCCGCGTGACGGACGAATTGGCTGAGGGGTTCGTTGCAGTGTTTGCCAACGTCGTCAAATGCAAAACCGGCACCCAGAGGGTGCCGGTGAAGTGAGCGTGATCTTAGCTGAGCAGATCGGGTGCGATCTTCTTGCAGGCGTCCATCAGGCCGACCACCGAAGCCACCGACTTGTCGAAGCCTTCCTTGTCCTTGCCGAGGAGTTCGATCTCGACGATGCGCTCGACACCCTTCGCGCCGATGACAACGGGAACGCCGACATACATGTCCTTAACGCCGTATTCGCCGTTCAGGTGCACGGCGCAGGGCAGAACGCGCTTCTTGTCCTTGAGGTAGCTCTCGGCCATCGCGATGGCCGAGGCGGCCGGAGCGTAGAAGGCCGAACCGGTCTTCAGCAGGTTGACGATCTCGGCGCCGCCGTTGCGGGTACGGTCGACGATTTCGTCGATGCGGGCCTGCGAGGTCCAGCCCATCTTCACGAGGTCGGGCAGCGGGATGCCGGCAACGGTCGAATACTTGACCAGCGGAACCATGGTGTCGCCGTGGCCGCCGAGCACGAAAGCGGTGACGTCTTCGACCGACACATTGAATTCATCGGCCAGGAAGTAGCGAAAGCGCGCCGAGTCCAGCACGCCGGCCATGCCGACGACCTTGTTTGCTGGAAGGCCGCAGGCCTTCTGCAGCGCCCACACCATCGCGTCGAGCGGGTTGGTGATGCAGATGACGAAGGCGTTCGGGGCGTACTTCTTGATGCCTGCGCCAACCTGCTCCATCACCTTGAGGTTGATCGAGAGCAAGTCGTCGCGGCTCATGCCCGGCTTGCGCGGCACGCCGGCGGTGACGATGATGACGTCCGAACCTTCGATCGCCTCATAGGAGTTGGCGCCGGTCAACTTGGCGTCGAAGCCGTCGACCGGTGAGGACTGCGCGAGATCGAGCGATTTGCCCTGCGGCACACCTTCCGCAATGTCGAACATCACGACGTCGCCGAGTTCTTTCAGGCCGACGAGGTGAGCAAGTGTTCCGCCGATCTGACCAGAACCAATCAATGCGATTTTGTTACGCGCCATGGGAAATCTATCCTTTAAGCCCGAAGGGGTAGGGAGGGAGCAGGAAATGCTGACAGGCTGGTTATCCCTTTCGCGGACACCGTTCAAGTCGGGGCCTGCCCAATTGTCGAGCGCCGGCCTGCAATGCAAATTATTATGAGTGAACTGGAAATTGGAATCGCTCGCAAAAGTACCGATTCCGCTTTGATATCGATCTGATCGCGCGCGTCAGGTTTCGACCAGGCCCGTGGTGGCGCCTGACGCGGTGGAATCGCTGCGGCCGTGGGGCAGGGCCAGATATGTTTCTGAACCCATCTCGAACAGCCGCGACGCGGTCCGCGCGAATTCCATTGCCTCGAAACCTTCGCTGGCCTGATACAGCGCGTGCGGTTCGCCGGCGGCTGAGGCCATCAGCTTCACGGCATTGTCATAGAGCGTGTCGATCAGCGCGATGAAGCGTTTGGCGGCGTTGCGGTCGCCGTAGTCCATCATCGGAATATGTTCGATGAACAGCGTGTGATAGTCGTGCGCCAGTTTCAGATAGTCTGATGCGCCAAGCGGCTTCTCGCAGAGGTCGCCAAATGAAAACCGGGCCACGCCCTGTGCTTCCAGGGGAACACGCAGCTTGCGACCCTTGATCGAGATATCACGCGACCTTGCCGGTGCGCCGCCCGTGAGCTTTGCCCAGGCCTTGTCGAGCGCGGCCTTTGCTACATCATCGTCCGGCACCAGCCAGCTCTTTACGCCGGCCAGCTTTTCCAATCGATAGTCTGTGCGCGAATCCAGTTTGCGCACTTCCATATGATCTTCGATCTGTTTGATGAACGGCAAAAACAGCGCGCGGTTGAGGCCGCCTTTGTAAAGATTGACGGGTTCGACATTGGACGTCGCGAAGACGACGGTGCCGAGTTCGAACAGCCGTGCGAACAGTCGGCCGAGGATCATCGCATCGGCGATGTCGGTGACGTGAAATTCGTCGAAGCAGAGGAGCCAGGCTTCGTCGAAGATCGAATTCGCCGTCAGCGCGATGACATCGCCGTCGGGGAGCTCGCCGCTCGCGATTTTCTGGCGAAAATTATAGATGCGCTCATGGGTGTCGGCCATGAACTCATGGAAATGGGCGCGACGCTTATGCGTGACCGCGCTGGCTTCGAAGAACAGGTCCATCAGCATGGTCTTGCCGCGGCCGACCTCGCCATGGACGTAGAGACCGCGCGGCGGTTGCATATCCTTGTCGCCGAACAGGCGTCCGAAGAAGCCCTGCTTGCGCGGTGGCTTATAGGTGGACAGCGCAGCATCGAGCGCCGCGATGGCCTCGACGGCGCCGGCCTGCGCCGGGTCAGCCTCGATGGCGCCGGAGGCAACGAGGGCTTGATATTGTTCGCGGAAGGATTGAGGAGGGCTGGACGACATGGGCCCCTAACGGCCCCATGCGCCCGGAAAATGCAAGATGCGAATTGGTCGAAGCGGATATGCGCTCATGCGCAGAGCGCGTAGGAATCCTCGACCAGATAAGGGCCGCCGCCCGTGGATGCCCGCGAGGAGAACAGCACGAAGCGCGAGGCGGTGAAGATCTTCGTCGGGAAGTAGCCGCGCACCGAAAGATAGTCGGCGACGTCGCGGTCGCAGGAATCGCGCAGTCGGGCCAGCGTGACATGCGGCGTGAATTTGCGGCCCTCGGGCTCGAGCCCGCAGCGGCGCACCAGCCGTTCCAGTTCGGATTGCAGTTCAAGCAGCGGACGGCTCGGCTCGACCGCAGCGACGACAGCGCGGGGTTTCTTGCCGCCGAAGCTCGAAAGGCCACGCACCGCGACCTCGAAGGGTCTGCGCTCCACGCGTGACATCAGATCGGCGATTTCGTTGGCGGAAACGCCATCGATATCGCCGATGAAGCGAAGCGTGACATGATAATTTTCGGGATCGATCCAGCGTGCGCCTGGCAGGCCGCCACGCAAATTGGCCAATGTCTGGCCGATCTCGGCTGGTATCTCCAGTCCGGCGAACAAACGCGGCATAGTCAGCTCCTCTTTGCCGGGGCGCGATTTTCGCCGAAAGGTGCTGACTACGGTGTGCTTACGCACGCCCGCACCCCTCGGCGAAAATCATGCCCGAACAAACGAGCCGGTGACGAATCACCGATGTCTTTTTTTACCCGACTTCTGTGACTCTGCGAAGCAGATGCCGCGCTCGGTGCATGAAGGTTCCGTGAAAAACCGTCATGAAGGTTGAGGCTGCCTGTTTCTCAACTGCGTTGCCCAGCGATAGTGCCGACAAATGCCTCGACGCTGGGCAGGATGTTTTTCACGACGATGTCGACGCCCTCCGCTGTCGGATGCATCGCGTCGGCCTGGTTGAGCTTGCTGTCCCCGGCGACGCCTTCGAGAAAGAACGAATAGAGCGGCACGCCAAATTGCTTGGCGAGATCCGGATAGATCGAATTGAACTTTTCCGCATAGTCGGCGCCGTAGTTCGGCGGTGCCACCATGCCGCAGAGAAGCACGGCGATGTTGCGGGCCTTCAGCCGCGTCAGAATCTCGGTGAGTGCCGCACGCGGGACCTTCGGATCGGTGCCGCGCAGCGCGTCGTTGGCGCCGAGTTCGACGATCACGCCCTGCGTCCCCTCGGGCACCGACCAGTCGAGCCGCCCGAGGCCGCCCGAGGTGGTATCCCCGGATACACCGGCATTGATCATCTCGACCTCTATCCCCTTGTCCTTCAGGGCCTTTTGTAGCCGGACCGGAAACGCGGCTGCCGCCGGCAGGCCATAACCTGCGCTCAGGGAGTCTCCCAGCACGACCAGTTTGACGGGCTTGGCCGTGCCGGTGGCGACCGTCTGCGCCGTGGCGGTGGGGATCGGAAGTGCGACCGTCAGCCCGGCGACGACCAGCCACATAAACGTGCGCAGCAGCCCCTCGACCGCCGCAAACGAAGTGCCATATGAAGCTCGCATGGATACTTTCATTGAAGCCTCATCATCGGCCGGCGTTTCGCCGGACACCATTTCAATCTCGAACATCAACCTCTCGCTCGGCACCGGCGCCGCGCGGGTGCATATCCTCAAGGATATCAGCCTGCGCGTCGGATCGGGTGAAGCGATCGGGCTGATTGGCCCGTCGGGCTCCGGCAAGTCCACGCTGCTGATGGTGATGGCGGGGCTGGAGCGTCCTGACTCCGGTCAGGTGGTGGTCAATGGCACCTCTTTCAATGATCTCGATGAGGACGGATTGGCGCGGTTTCGCGGCCGTCATGTCGGCATCGTCTTCCAGTCCTTTCACCTGATCCCGACCATGACGGCGCTGGAGAATGTCGCGGTACCGCTGGAGCTGGCAGGTCATCCCGACCCAGCCGGCCGTGCGGCGCGCGAGCTGGAAGCGGTCGGCCTTGGCGCCCGTCTGCATCACTATCCGACCCAGCTTTCCGGTGGCGAGCAGCAGCGCGTCGCGCTGGCGCGCGCATTGGCGCCGGATCCTGCGATCCTGGTCGCCGACGAGCCGACCGGCAATCTCGACGAATCCACCGGCGGCCAGATCGTCGATCTCTTGTTCGCGCAGCACGCGCAGCGCGGCATGACGCTGGTGCTGGTGACTCACGACAATACGCTGGCGCATCGCTGCGACCGCGTGGTGCGATTACGTTCCGGCCGGATCGATGGGCCCGCCACCGAGCGCAACTGGGTCGAGACGGCCTGATCCGATGACCATCACCGAGACCATTCCTAACAGCCGAGGCCCGTCGCTGGCGTTGCGTTACGCTTTCCGCGAGCTGCGCAGCGGCCTGCGCGGCTTCTACGTTTTCATCGCCTGCATCGCGCTGGGCGTCATGGCCATCGCAGGCGTCGGTTCGGTCGCGGCAAGTTTGGGCGAGGGCGTGGCGCGCGAAGGCCGTACGCTGCTCGGCGGCGACGTGGCATTCTCGCTGATGCAGCGTGAGGCCAAGCCGGAAGAACTCGCCTTCTTGCGCGCACGCGGTGCGGTGTCGGTTGCCGCAACGCTGCGCGGCATGGCGCGCGCGCCGGACGGCAATCTTGCGCTTGTTGAGATCAAGGCCGTCGATGGCAGCTATCCCTTGCTCGGCAAGGCGACCCTGGCGCCGGACATGCCGATGAGCGATCTGCTCGCCGAACGTGACGGGGCCTATGGCGCCGCGACGGATACGACATTGATGGCCCGGCTAGGCCTCAAGGTTGGTGACCGCCTCACGGTCGGTAATGCGACGTTCGAGCTTCGCAGCGAAATTTCAGCGGAGCCCGACAAACTCGCTGGCGGTGTCGGGTTCGCGCCGCGTTTCCTCACCAGCGAGGACGCTCTGCGCGCCACCAAGCTTCTGCAGCCCGGCAGTCTGGTGCGCTGGATCTATCGTGTTCGCCTGCCGGACACCGTTTCCGGCGATCGTGCTGCCAAGGCGCTGGCTGACGATGCGCGTGCCCAATTGCCGCAAGCCGGCTGGGAAATCCGTTCGCGCGACAACGCGTCGCCGCAGCTTGAGCGTACCATCACGCGATTCACCCAGTTCCTGACATTGGTCGGCCTCGCGTCCCTGCTGGTCGGCGGCGTCGGCGTCGCCAATGCCGTGAAGAGCCATATCGATCGCCGCCGCGATGTCATCGCGTCGTTGAAAGCGCTTGGCGCGACCGGCCGCGACGTATTCGCGATCTACCTCACCCAGGTACTGGTGCTGGCGGTGATCGGCTCGCTGATCGGTATGGTGGTCGGTGCGTCCTTGCCGTTTGCCATTGTCGGCCTGTTCGGCAAGCTGCTGCCGCTGCCGGTGGTGCCGGCGCTTCATCTCGGTGAGCTGGCATTGTCGTTGCTGTACGGGCTGCTGACGGCGCTGGCCTTCGGCCTATGGCCCTTGGCGCGCGTACACGACGTGCCGGTTGCGGCGCTGTTTCGTGATGCGGCATTGACGGAATCTCACCGGCCGAAGTTGCGCTACATACTCTGGATGGCACTCGTGGTCGGGGTGCTGATCGCGGTGGTGGTCGGGCTCGCTTACGACAAACGCGTCGCTGCCGTATTTGTGGTGTCGTCGATGGTCGTTTTCGCCTTGCTGCGCGGTATCGCCGGCGCATTGATGGCTTTTGCGCGCAAATTACCGCGGCCGAGCATGACCATGCTGCGGCTGGCTATTGCCAATATCTACCGGCCGGGCGCGCTGACGCCGTCGGTGGTGATGTCGCTCGGGCTCGGCCTGACCGTGCTGGTGACCGTCACCCAGATCGACGGCAATCTGCGCCGGCAGTTCATGGCAGCGCTGCCGGAGAAGGCGCCGTCGTTCTATTTCATCGACATTCCCTCCACCGAGGCCGACCGCTTCAGCGCGTTTCTCAGGGAGAAGCAGCCGCAGTCGACCGTCGAGGATGTGCCGATGCTGCGCGGCCGGATCGTCGCCGCGCGCGGCGTCAAGGCAGAAGACCTCAAGCCGTCATCCGATGCCGAATGGGTACTGCAGAGCGACCGCGGCCTCAGTTACACCAACGAGGTTCCGCGTGGCTCCAAGCTGGTCGAGGGCGAATGGTGGGCGCCCGACTATAGCGGCCCGCCACTGGTGTCGTTCGAGAAGAAGCTGGCCGACGGGCTCGGGCTCAAACTGGGCGACGAGGTCACCGTCAACGTGCTCGGCCGCGATATCACCGCCAGGATAGGCAATATGCGGTCCGTCGACTGGCAGAGCCTCGGCATCAATTTCGTCCTGGTGTTCTCGCCCAATACCTTCCGCGGTGCGCCGCATACCCATATTGCCACGCTGACCGAACCGAAGTCCGATCCGTCCCAGGACGCCGGTCTGGTCAAGGCGGTGGCCGACGCATTCCCGATGATCACCACCGTGCGGGTCCGGGAAGCGCTCGACACTGTGGGATCGGTTGTTACAAATCTCGTGCTGGCGATCCGCGGTACTAGCGCGGTGACGCTGCTCTCGGCCATCCTCGTGCTCGGTGGCGCGCTGGCCGCCGGTCACCGGCATCGCGTCTATGACGCCGTGATTCTCAAGACCCTCGGCGCAACGCGTGCGCGGCTTTTGGGTGCCTATGCCCTCGAATATCTGATGATCGGCCTGGCCACGGCGGTGTTTGGGGTCATCGCCGGCTCGGTGGCGGCGTGGCTGATCGTCACGCGCCTGATGACGCTGAGCTTTGTCTGGCAGGCTGGCAGCGCGGCTGGCGTCGTGCTGGCGGCGCTAATTGTCACAGTGGGTTTGGGCCTGGTGGGTACGTTGGTAGCCTTGAACCAGAAGCCTGCCACCGTGTTACGGAATTTGTGACCTGTTTTGACACGAAGCAGCCTTTGCACGGGCTGATTCGTGCAAAATGACTGAGAAATCGCCAAGCTTGCGTCAGGCTGAAAGTTTACCCGGTTGCCTCAATGCAAATCGGAGCGACATTCCGCCACGCGTGGAAGCTTGCAGCGAATGTGTTAGTTTACCACATACCCTATGGGTCAGGCATCGAGCGCAGATGACATCGATTTTTTATGAAATCGAGTTTAGTGTCAGGAAGCGCAGATATCTGGGATATAATTCGAACCGGCGACGCGAACCCTTTGCGATCAGCCGGACAACATCGAGGTTTCGACCATGTCGGATCTAGACCGTAACTATGCTTCCCCCTTCGGCCGGGCCGGCGCGCGCGATGCCGCTGCCGTGGACGCCGGACTGCGCTCCTACATGCTGCGCATCTACAACTACATGACGATCGGTCTGGCCATCACCGGCCTGGCTGCTCTCGGCGTGTACATGGCGGCTGTCACGACCGATCCGTCGGGCGCTGCTGCCCGGATCGGCAGCTCCTACCTGACGCCGTTCGGCTATGCGATGTTCGTGAGCCCGCTGAAGTGGGTGTTCATCCTGGCGCCTCTGGTCATGGTGTTCGCCATCTCGTTCGGCATCAACCGGCTGAAGCCGGCCACCGCGCAACTGCTGTTCTGGGCCTTCGCGGCTCTGATGGGCATCTCGCTGTCGTCGATCTTCCTGGTGTACACGCACACATCGATCGTGCGGGTGTTCTTCATTACCGCTGCCTCGTTCGGTGCGCTGAGCCTTTACGGCTACACCACCAAGCGTGACATGACGGGCATGGGCTCGTTCCTGCTGATGGGCCTGTTCGGCATCATCATCGCGAGCGTCGTGAACATCTTCGTCGCTTCGTCGATGCTGCAGTTCATCGTGTCGGTCGTCGGCGTGCTGATCTTCGCGGGCCTCACTGCCTACGATACCCAGCGGTTGAAGAACGACTACATCTACGGTTACGCCTCGCAGGGCGGCGATATCGCCGAGCGCGCGGCGATCACCGGTGCCCTGTCGCTCTACTTGAACTTCATCAACCTGTTCACGCTGCTGCTGCAGCTGCTCGGACAGCGCGAATAAGCTCAGAGCATAGAGAAGATCTTAGCCCCGACCGAAAGGCCGGGGCTTTTCTTTTGGGTGGAGCAAAAATAGTCTCAGCGCCATGTCCGATATTGAAATCAGGCCCGCCACGGCGGCAGATCTGCCCGCGATCACCGCGATCTATGCCGAGGCGGTGCAGTTCGGCACGGCCACGTTCGAACTGATCCCGCCAGATTTGGCCGAGATGACGCGACGTTTCGAGGGGATGGTGAGCGGGGGCTATCCGTATCTCGCGGCTGTGCTGGAAGGCCGGGTTGTCGGCTATGCCTATGCCAGCGCGCATCGCCCGCGACCGGCTTATCGCTTTACCGTCGAGAATTCGATTTATCTCGATCCGAAAGCCCAACGGCGAGGCGTTGGCGGCAAACTTCTCGCGCGGTTGATCGCCGAATGCGAGAGCCGCGGCTACCGCCAGATGGTCGCCGTGATCGGTGACAGCGCGAATGCTGGCTCCATCGCGGTTCATCGCAATGCCGGATTTCAGATGGTTGGGGTGCATACCGATGTCGGGTTCAAGTTCGATCGCTGGCTTGATACCGTTTCGATGCAGCTCGCACTTGGCGACGGCGCCCGCACGCTGCCCTGACGCTCTGCGAATCGATTACACCACCGCCAGCTTGCGATCGATCACCAGGAGCACGCGGTCGAGTTCCTGGCCGCGGCGCAGAATCATGCCGCTGGCCGAAATCACGCTATACATGCCCTGCTTGCGCGCCAGTCGCGGATCTTTCTCGATGCGATAGAGCGGCACTTCCGACGAGCGGCGGAACACCGAGAACACCGCGCGGTCGCGCAGAAAGTCGATGGCGTAATCGCGCCACTCACCGTCGGAGACCATACGGCCGTACAGGTTGAGGATGCGGCTGAGCTCAAGGCGATTGAAGCTGACGACGGGCGCGGCGGCGGCAGAGCCCGTCGCCGCGCGATTCTCGGTGGGCTCAGTATCTCCCGGAATCACATTCATGCAGCGCCTCCTGTCATATCGTCGACATGATCGCGCCGACCGCGGTCCTCTGCAAGGGCCGATCCGCAGGGCTGATGGTAGAAATTTCCCGTCACGGGAACGTCAGGTGAATCTTATTGCCGCCAAATTTTGGCCCATCGGGCGCCCTTCTGGATTGCGACAAGAAGATACTGCGTCGGGTCCGGTTCTTCCGGTCTCGGATTCCTCAGCCCCCAGCCCCCCGCGGTCGTTGGGATCGGACCCTGCGCAGGAAGTTAATCCCCACTGGGCCAACGCAAGTTGGTCCTTTTCTTTTTGGTGGATGCTTTTGCGAGACCATCAAGCGTCATTGCGATAGGCGAAGCGACGAAGGAATCCAGTTTTCGCCGAGGGCTCACAATGATGCAGGCATGCCGCGCGTAAGCGCAGCAGCTACCGAAGTTATCAATCGGAAGACTTACTGTAGCGACGTATAGGCCGCGCCGCGCATCGCGCCGGGCTTGTCGCGCGTGCCGTCTTGCACATAAACGACGGCGGCATCGACACCATCCCTGGAGATGTTCTCCAGCGGCAGCGTCCAGTTGGCGGCGTTGCCGGTCCAGTCACCGACCTTCAGCCAGTTCCGGACGACATTGTAGTAGGTCAGTTGCTTGCCGCGATTCTCGCCGCGACCGACCGTGATCGGCACTGCCTTCGACACGGAACAGATCCAGACTTCGCCATGCGCTGTATCGGGCGCATTGCTCGATGCGGCAACGGACACGTTGACGTGTTTGCCAGAGACGGACATCGACACCGGCACCGTCATCACGGTGCCTTTCTTGGTTTCGCTGATCGCGCCCTGGATACGATCGGCATCGCTGCCGATCACTTGAGTGGCGCCGTTGACGACGACTTGCGGCGTGTAGACGTCACGATCGCCGCGCATCTGTGAATAGGCCTTCTGCCGCGCGCTGAAACGCGAGTCGGCCAGCGTGTCCTTCCAGCCCAGGTAGTCCCAGTAGTCGATCGGCATGCTCAATGCGATCACGGACGGGTCTTGGGCGAGGTCGCCGATGATCTTGTCTGCAGGCGGGCAGGACGAGCAACCTTGCGAGGTAAACAGCTCCACCACGGCCCTAGGCTGGGCCAGCGCGTTACCGCTTGCTGCAATGGCGGCGCACACGCTGAGCGCGCCAGTCCACTGCGATATGCCACCAAAGGATTTCATGAGGTTTTGCCACGCTCGAGGTGAGACACATAACAGACGGTGTCGCACATTGGTGTCGCTAACACGTTCATGCCCTCAAACGCCAGAAGGCGGCCCTTCATAGGCCGCCTTCTGTTCACTAGCCACTCACTTCGCGGTGAGGCACTACGTCACACCACGTATGGGCGTCAGGCTGCAAGCTGACGCAGCACGTAATGCAGGATGCCGCCATTGCGGTAATATTCGAGCTCGTCCAGCGTATCGATGCGGCAGAGCAGCGTCTCCTTGTGGAGTGAGCCATCGGCCGACACGATTTCCGCCACCATCTGCTGGCGCGGCTTGATGTCGCCGGTCAGGCCGCGGATCGTGACCTTCTCGTCGCCCTTGAGGCCGAGTTTCTTCCACGATGAGCCGTTCTCGAAGGTTAGCGGCAGAATGCCCATGCCGACCAGATTGGATCGATGAATACGTTCGAAGCTTTCGGTAATCACGGCGCGAACGCCGAGCAGACGGGTGCCCTTTGCAGCCCAGTCGCGCGACGAACCGTTGCCGTATTCGGCACCGCCGAACACGACCAGCGGCACTTGTTCGGCCTGGTACTTCATCGCGGCGTCGTAGATCGACATCGCTTCGCCATCGGGCCAGTGCTTGGTCATGCCGCCTTCCGGTACGTTGCCGTCAGCACCCTGCATCATGAAGTTCTTGATGCGGATATTGGCAAAGGTGCCGCGCATCATCACTTCGTGGTTGCCGCGGCGCGTGCCGTACTGGTTGAAGTCGGCCGGGCGCACCTGGTGCTCCGACAGATACTTGCCCGCGGGTGAGGTGAGCTTGATCGAACCGGCAGGCGAGATGTGGTCGGTAGTGATCTTGTCGCCGAACAGAGCCAGGATGCGCGCATCGATGATGTCGGTGGTCGGCTCCGGTTCCTTCTTCATGCCTTCGAAGTAGGGTGGGTTCTGCACATAGGTCGAACCCATGTTCCACTTGTAGGTCTCGCTCTCGACCGTCTTGATCTTGCGCCAGTTGGCGTCGCCGTCGAACACGTTTGCGTACTTCTTCTTGAAGATCGTCGACGTCACGTACTTCTTGATGAAGGCGTTGATATCCTTCGTGGTCGGCCAGATGTCTTTCAGGAACACCGGCTTGCCATCTTTACCTTCGCCGATCGGCTCGATCGCGAGATTCTTGGTCACCGTACCGGCAAGTGCGTGCGCGACGACCAGCGGCGGCGAGGCGAGATAGTTTGCCTGCACGTCCGGCGAGACGCGACCCTCGAAGTTACGGTTGCCCGAAAGAACCGCTGCGGCAACGATGCCGTTGTCGTTGATCGACTTCGAAATCTCCGGCGGCAGCGGGCCGGAATTGCCGATACAGGTGGTGCAGCCGAAGCCGACGAGGTTGAAGCCGATCTTGTCGAGGTCGAGCTGCAAGCCGGAATTGGCGAGATATTCAGCGACGACCTGCGAGCCCGGCGCCAGCGAGGTCTTCACCCACGGCTTGGTCTTGAGGCCCTTGGCCACGGCGTTACGTGCCAGCAGGCCGGCGGCGATCAGCACGCTCGGATTCGAGGTGTTGGTGCAGGAGGTGATGGCAGCGATCACCACGTCGCCATGGCCGACATCGAAGTTCTTGCCCTCGACGGGGAAGCGCGCGTTGTGGTTATCCGGCTTCTTGTATTCGGTGGTTAGCGCGGCAGAGAAGCCTTCGGCGATGGCGGGCAGTGCGACGCGGCCTTCCGGACGCTTCGGGCCGGCCATCGAGGGTACGACGTCGCCGAGATCGAGCTTCAGCGTTTCGGTGAACACCGGATCGGGCGACTTGGCGGTGCGGTACAGGCCCTGCGCCTTGGCATAAGCGGCAACCAGTGCGACACGCGCCGATTTGCGGCCCGAAGTTTTCAGATAGTCGATGGTGGCGGCATCGACCGGGAAGAAGCCGCAGGTCGCGCCATATTCCGGCGCCATATTTCCGATTGTCGCCTTGTCAGCGACCGACATGGCGTCGAGGCCGGGGCCGTAGAATTCCACGAACTTGCCGACGACGCCCTGCTTGCGCAGCATCTGGGTGACGGTGAGCACGAGGTCGGTGGCGGTGACGCCTTCCTTGAGTGCGCCCGACAGCTTGAAGCCGACCACGTCGGGCAGCAGCATCGACTGCGGCTGGCCTAGCATCGCGGCTTCCGCCTCGATGCCGCCGACGCCCCAGCCGAGCACGGCGAGGCCGTTGACCATGGTGGTATGCGAGTCGGTGCCGACCAGCGTGTCCGGATAGGCGACCTCGAAGGTGCCGGTCTTCTTGCCGACCGTCATCTTCTGCTTCTTCGTCCAGACGGTCTGGGCGAGATATTCGAGATTGACCTGGTGGCAGATGCCGGTGCCGGGCGGCACGACGGAGAAATTCGAGAACGCGCTCTGGCCCCACTTCAGGAACTCGTAGCGCTCCTTGTTCTGCTTGTACTCTTCGGCGACGTTCTTGCCGAACGCCTTGTTGTCACCGAAGAAGTTCACGATCACCGAGTGGTCGATGACCAGATCGACCGGGACCAGCGGGTTGATCTTCTTGGGATCGCCCTTCAGCGCCTGCATCGCATTACGCATGGCAGCGAGATCGACCACCGCCGGGACGCCGGTGAAGTCCTGCATCAGCACGCGCGCAGGGCGGAACGAGATTTCGTGCTCAAGCTTGCGCTTCTTCAGCCATTTCGAGAAAGCAACGATGTCTTCCTTCTTGACGCTGCGGCCGTCCTCGTTGCGCAGCAGGTTTTCCAGCAGGACCTTCATCGAATACGGCAGCTTCGAAATGCCTGTCAGACCATTTTTCTCAGCGAGCGGCAGGCTGTAGTACACGTAAGTTTTAGCGCCCACCTTGAGGGTTTTTTGGCACTTGAAACTGTCGAGCGAGGTCATGTGAAGGGGTCCCAATTCAGTTGACCGATACCCGGAAAGGGGTATCGAGACACCGTCGGCGTAGAAGGCCGGTTTGCTTGCAGGCGCCGATTGTGTGCTGCATCAAGTTCCGACTTATAGAATCTTTCTAGAACCGCTGCCATATCGACAATCGTTTGCAGCCCTGCGAAATGATGCAACAACGCCGCGGCGACCTCTGGACCAAATCAGATGGTCATGGAAGGGTTAAGATGCGGCTCTCGGGGCGCAATTTGAGATGCCTGCGGGGTGGCCGCGAAGTCTTCGCCGGGCTCGATTTCGATGCCACAGCAGGCACGGCCGTGGCGGTCATTGGCCCTAACGGGGCAGGCAAAACCTCATTGCTGCGGTTGATCGCAGGCCTGCTGGCGCCGGCCGAGGGCTCCATCGCTCTCGAGGGCGGCGACGGCGAAATGACCGTTGCCGAACAGGCCCATTACCTGGGCCACCGCGACGCCATGAAATCGGCTTTGACGGTGATGGAAAACCTGACCTTCTGGGCCGACTTCCTCGGTGGCAGGCCGGCCGATCCAGCCACGTGCATTGCAGCAGTAGGCCTCTCCCATGCCGCAGCATTGCCCGCGGGTTTCTTGTCAGCCGGCCAGCGCCGCCGGCTGTCAATTGCGCGTCTGCTGGCCGTCCGCCGTCCGATCTGGCTGCTCGACGAGCCGACCGCAGCGCTGGATCTCGCCAGCCAGCGAGTGTTTGCTGGGCTGATGACAGATCATCTCGCATCGGGCGGACTGGTCATCGCTGCAACCCATGGCCCGCTCGGCATTCCCGCCCGGGAGTTGCGCATCGGGGGTGAGGTGTGACTGCCCTTGGCGCGTTGATTCGACGCGACATCCGCATTGCCGTCCGGGTCGGCGGCGGGGCGCTGATCGGTGTGCTGTTCTTTCTGACGGTTGTCGTGCTGATGCCTTTCGCGCTGGGGCCGGATCTAGCGCTGCTGGCACGACTGGGGCCGGCGATTCTATGGCTCGGGGCGCTGCTCGCGAGCCTGCTGACGCTGGACCGGTTGTTTACCGCCGATCACGACGATGGCTCGCTGGATCTCATTCTGATGAGCCGGACGCCACTGGAACTCGCCTGCGCCGCCAAGGCTCTTGCACACTGGCTGGCCGCGGGCGTGCCGCTGATCGTCGCGACGCCAGTGTTGGGGCTGCTGCTCAATCTCGACGGACCGGCGACGCTGGCGGTCGCCCTGACGCTGTTGGCGGGCACGCCGGCGCTGACCTTCACCGGCATGATCGGGGCCGCGCTGGCGGTGACCCTGCAGCGCGGAGGGCTCTTGCTGGCGGTGCTGGTGTTGCCGTTATCGATACCGGTGCTGATTTTCGGCGTTGCGGCCTCCAATGCGGCCATCGCCGGACAGTTGTCATTCTCGACGCCATTCTCGATCCTCTGCGCGCTATCGCTGGCGAGCCTCGTGATCGGGCCTTTCGCGGCGGCGGCGAGCCTGCGGCATGGACTGGATTGAGACAGTTGGATGGATCACGACAGGCTGAGACACTGGATTGACCTGGGTCAACTCGTCGCGAGCCGTGTTGAACGAGAATAAGTTGCATTGATCGCGGACAGGGCCGCGACTATTGGAAATGTCATGACGCTGACCGAACTCGCCAATCCAACCCGGTTCCTGTCGCTCGCCACCCGCATCCTGCCGTGGCTGGCGATGGCGACGGGCATTCTGCTTGCGATCGGCTTGTATCAGTCGGCCATGGCCCCCGATGACTATCAGCAGGGCGCCACCGTCAAGATCATGTTCATCCATGTGCCCAATGCCTGGCTGTCGATGTTCGTCTGGGGCGTCATGAGCGTGGCATCGCTGGGCACGCTGGTGTGGCGGCATCCGCTCGCCGACGTCGCCGCCAAATCCGCAGCACCGATCGGCGCGGCCTTCACCTTTCTCGCATTGGTCACGGGTTCGCTGTGGGGCCGGCCGATGTGGGGTACCTATTGGGAATGGGACGCCCGACTGACTTCGGTGCTCATTCTGTTTCTGATGTATCTCGGCCTGATCGCGCTGTGGCGTGCCGTTGAAGACCCATCGCGGGCGGCGCGCGCCGCGGCGGTGCTGACCTTGGTCGGCGCCATCAATATTCCGATCATCAAGTTCTCGGTCGATTGGTGGAATACGCTGCATCAGCCGGCGTCGGTGATGAAGATGGGCGGCTCGTCGCTCGACAAATCGTTTCTGATTCCCCTGCTGGTAATGGCGGTGGCATTCTCACTGCTGTTCATCACGCTGCATCTCGCGGCCATGCGTAACGAGATCCTGCGGCGCCGCCTGCGTGCGCTGCAGATGCTGCAGGCCTCAAAGCCGGTGGCACTCCCGTGATGGCGCTTGGTCCCTACGCATCTTTTATCGTCACGTCCTACGCGCTGGTCGCAGCGGTGGTGCTGATCCTCATCGTGTGGATCGCCATCGATCACCGCCGCGTCCGCGCACGGCTGCATGAGTTGGAATCCTCCGGCGTGGCGCGGCGCTCGGGTCGTGGCGCGACGGATCTCACATGACCACGCAAGCCACTCCAAAGCGCCGCTGGGTGCTGGCACTGCCTCTGCTGATCTTTGCCGCGCTCGCAGGGCTGTTCTGGTTTCGGCTCGGAGCCGACCCTGCGAAACTGCCCTCGGCATTGATCGGCCGCGCCGCCCCGCAGACGGCGTTGCCCGCGCTGGATGGCCTCACCGATAGCGGCGCGCCGGTGCCGGGCCTCGATCCCGCGGCCTTTAAGGGCAAGGTCAGTCTCGTCAATGTCTGGGCGTCGTGGTGCGTGCCGTGCCACGAGGAGGCACCGCTGCTGACAGAACTCGGCAAGGACAAACGGCTGCAACTGGTCGGCATCAACTACAAAGACGCACCGGACAACGCGCGCCGCTTTCTCGGTCGTTACGGCAATCCGTTCGGCATCGTTGGCGTCGACGGCAACGGCCGCGCCGCGATCGAATGGGGTGTCTATGGCGTGCCCGAAACCTTCATCGTCGGCCGCGACGGCCGCATCGCCTACAAGATGGTCGGTGGCATCACGCAGGAAAATTACGAGCGCGTGCTGAAAGTCGAGATCGACAAGGCGCTGC
Source organism: Tardiphaga sp. 20_F10_N6_6 (assembly GCF_052076045.1). Taxonomy (NCBI): domain Bacteria; kingdom Pseudomonadati; phylum Pseudomonadota; class Alphaproteobacteria; order Hyphomicrobiales; family Nitrobacteraceae; genus Tardiphaga; species Tardiphaga sp. 20_F10_N6_6. The sequence goes on along the minus strand of NZ_CP197239.1, from coordinate 4,055,352 downwards.
AGGCAGGGTCCTGAGCGCAATCCTCCTCATGAGCAAGCCGGCTTAACTACCAAAATAAACTTCAGCTTTTATCTGCGGTTCATTTTCGCGCCATGGCGGCGCCATGAATCCGCAGCTAGCTTGATGGCGTTACTTAACCGTCCTTGGAGGGACACCACGATGCGCCATTTCAAATTTGCTACTTTGACCGCTGCCGCTCTCACTCTGGGTCTGCTCGCATCCGCGCCGTCGATGGCGCAGTCGCCGCAGCCTGCTGCTCCCGCCGGCAAGATGGCTCCGGCCGCCACATCCAAGATGGCGCCTGCCAGCGAATCGAAGATGGCTCCGGCACCGAAGGCTGAATTGCTTGATCTCAACTCGGCGAGTGTCGAGGCGCTCGAGGCTCTGCCCGGCATCGGCAAGGCCTATTCGGCGGCCATCGTCAAAGGCCGTCCGTATAAGGGCAAGGACGAACTCGTGCAGAAGAAGATCGTGCCCGAGAAGACCTATGACGGCATCAAGGACAAAGTCATCGCCAAGCAGAAGAGCTAGGCGCGATCGCTTCGCTTGTCCGGAGACGCATCGGCGCAGCCGCGCCGGTGCGTTTTCTTTTGCGGTCCATCACGATCAGCCGATAACGCTGTCCTTCACCACATCGCCCAATGCGGCGAAGTCCGCCTTGCGCGGAGACGTCCGGCGAAAGGCGAGGCCGATGGTGCGGCCGGGCTGCGGATTCTCCAACCGCAGGAATTTGACGCGCTGGTCGCGTTGTTCGACATCGGCGGCGATCTGCGGGATCAATGTCACGCCATAGCCGCTGGCGACCATCTGCATCACCGTGGAGAGGCTGGACGCAGCGAAGGCCATGCCGTTGCCGCCGGACTGATGGCCGCGCGCTGCGGTGGCGCAGAAGGCCAGCGCCTGATCGCGCAGGCAGTGGCCGTCCTCCAGCAGGATCAGTCGGCTCTGGTCGATCTCCATCGCCTTGATGCGTTTGTCGGCCGGGCGGGGATCGTCTGCCGGCACCGCGAGCAGGAACAGATCGTCGAACAATTTGGCCGTATCGATCTCAGGCTCGCCAAGCGGCAGCGCCAGCATCGCGGCATCGAGTGCGCCTGACTTGATATCGTCGACCAGTTGCCTGGTTTGCGTCTCGCGCAGCTCCAGCCGCAATTCCGGAAACTGTTTCTGTAGCACCGGCAGGATCCGCGGCAGCAGATACGGCGCCAGCGACGGGATCACGCCGAGCGTCAGCCGCCCAGTCAGGAGTCCGCCGCGATGCCGCGCAAAGTCCACCAGGTCGCGCGAGGCCGCCAGCACGTCCTCGCCGCGCCGCGCCACTTCGCGCCCGACATCGGTTAGCATTACCTCGCCGGGTCGGCGCTCCACCACCTTGACGCCCAACGTCCGTTCGAGATCGCGTATCTGCATCGACAGCGCAGGCTGGGTGACGTTGCAGGCCTCGGCCGCGCGGCCGAAATGGCCGTGTTTGGCGAGCGCGGCGAGATAGCGGAGCTGGCGGAGCGTGATCATGGATCATCAGATAAACTGATCGAAGGGAGAAGACAATTCGACTGGACCTGATCTAAGAATTCTTCCAATCTCTCGTCACGAAATCCAATTAGGGTGAGCGCCAAGCTCGCCGAGGAATTCGGCAGACAATTGAAATTAGACAGCTTTTGGAAAATTTGAGCGGGTTTTTGAAGGCGATCCGGTGTGTCGGTGTTGCCTGGGACGGCTCATATTCCAAACAGCCAGAAGGAGAGACTGATGGACACGACGAATGAGAATGGCGCCGGCAAGTGCCCCGTTGCGCATGCCCCCGCTGCCCGGGCCAATCGTGACTGGTGGCCGAACAAGCTAGACCTGTCGATTCTCCACCAGCACTCGTCGCTGTCCGATCCGATGGGCGATGCGTTTAACTACGCCGAGGAATTCAAGAAGCTTGATTACGAGGCGTTGAAAAACGACCTGCGCAAGCTGATGACCGATTCGCAGGACTGGTGGCCGGCTGATTTCGGACATTACGGTCCGCAGTTCATCCGCATGTCGTGGCACGCCGCTGGTACCTATCGGCTCAGCGATGGCCGTGGCGGTGGCGGTCGCGGTCAGCAGCGTTTTGCTCCGCTCAATTCCTGGCCGGACAACGTCAACATCGACAAGTCACGCCGCCTCCTGTGGCCGATCAAGCAGAAATACGGCAACAAGATCTCGTGGGCCGACCTGCTGATCCTGACCGGCAACGTGGCGCTGGAGACCATGGGTTTTCGCACCTTCGGTTTCGCGGCCGGTCGTGCCGACGTCTGGGAGCCTGATCAGGACGTGAATTGGGGTCCCGAATCCACGTGGCTGTCCCACCGGTCGCTCGACAAGTTCGAAGCTCCGCTCAGTGCCACGGAAATGGGCCTGATCTACGTGAATCCGGAAGGTCCGGGTGCCAGCGGCGATCCGGTAGCGGCCGCCAGCTTCATCCGCGAGACCTTCAAGCGCATGGCGATGAACGACGAGGAAACCGTGGCGCTGATCGCCGGCGGTCACACCTTCGGTAAGACCCATGGCGCTGCGCCTGAGTCCCACAAGGGTCCCGAGCCTGAAGCTGCCGGCCTGGAAGCGCAGGGCCTGGGCTGGAAGAGCAACTACGGTACTGGATCCGGTGCAGACGCCGTTGGTAGCGGCATTGAGGTCACCTGGACGCAGACGCCGGCGCAGTGGAGCAACTTCTTCTTCGAGAACCTGTTCAAGTATGAATGGGTGCAGACCCGCAGCCCCGGTGGGGCCATCCAGTGGGAGGCCAAGGACGCCGAGGAAGTGATCCCCGACGCGCATGATCCATCGAAGAAGCACAAGCCGACCATGCTCACGACGGATCTGTCCCTGCGTCTGGACCCGGCCTATGAGAAAATCTCACGCCGCTTCCTGCAGAATCCGCAGGCCTTCGCTGAAGCTTTTGCTCGGGCCTGGTTCAAGCTGACTCATCGCGACATGGGTCCGCGCGTGCGTTATCTCGGTCCGGAAGTGCCCAAGGAAGAGTTGATCTGGCAGGATCCGATCCCTGCGGTTGACTATCCGGTGATCGACGACACCGACGTCTCTGCGCTCAAGGCCAAGCTGCTGGCATCGGGTCTGACCGTGTCCGAATTGGTCAGCACGGCCTGGGCTTCGGCCTCCACCTTCCGTGGCGGCGACAAGCGTGGCGGTGCCAACGGCGCGCGCATCCGTCTGGCCCCTCAGAAGGACTGGGAGGTTAACCAGCCGGCTCAGCTAGCCAAGGTGTTGCAGGTGCTCGATGGAATCCGGAAGGAGTTCAACGCGGCGCAATCCGGTGACAAGCAGGTTTCGCTTGCCGACCTGATCGTCCTCGGCGGCAGCGCGGCGGTCGAGAAAGCCGCGAAGGATGCTGGCCTGGATGTAACCGTTCCGTTCTCTCCGGGGCGCGGCGACGCCTCGCAGGCGCAAACCGATGTGGAATCCTTCGAGGTGATGGAACCGGTCGCGGACGGCTTCCGTAACTACCTCAAGGGCACGTCTGCCGTACCGGCCGAAGTATCCTTGGTGGATCGCGCGCAGTTGCTGACGCTGACCGCTCCGGAAATGACGGTTCTCGTCGGCGGCTTGCGGGTACTCGGTGCGAATTCCGGGCAGTCTGTGCGCGGTGTCTTCACCAAGACACCGGAGACGTTGACCAACGACTTCTTCATCAACCTGCTCGACATGAGCACGGAGTGGAAAGCGATCGATGGCTCGAACAACGTGTACGAGGGACGTGATCGCAAGAGCGGCGAAGTCAAGTGGACCGGTACACGCGCCGATCTGGTCTTCGGTTCGCACTCGCAGCTGCGTGCCTTCGCGGAGGTCTATGCAAGCGCTGACGCCAAGCAGAAGTTCGTGAAGGACTTCGTCAAGGCTTGGGTGAAGGTGATGAACGTGGATCGTTTCGATCTTGTCGAGAAGCCGATACTGCAGGCGGCTGAGTAACCTCGGCCCGCCATCGTGAATATGAAAGCCCCTGCGACTATGTCGCGGGGGCTTTTTCTTGTCGCGCCGCGTCATACTCAACTGTCATCACTGACACTGCCGGTTACTGGATCCCGCTTTCGCGGCGATGAGAGTTTCAAAGAGTCTGAGCGCTCTGCGTCTTGCAGCTTTCTCCGAATCCCCGCACAAATGGCAAAATGTTTCTCCGGAGGATCTCCAGATGATGAAACTCTACTGGTCGCCGCGCTCGCGCTCATTCACGGCGCTTTGGCTGATGGAGGAAACCGGCGTCGCCTATGAGCGCGTGCTGACCGATATCTCCACCGGTGCGCAGCGCACGCTGGAATTCCTCGCCGTCAATCCGATGGGCAAGGTGCCGGCTCTGCAGGATGGCGACGCCACTATGGCCGAGGCTGCGGCAATCTGCGCTTATGTGGCGGAACGCTACCCCGAGGCGAAGCTGGCGCCCCCGCTCGGCGATTCTCATCGCGCGAAATATCTCTATTGGCTGTTCTTTGCGCCGGGCTGTATCGAACCGGCGATCGCACAGATCGCGACCAAGATGGAGCTGAATCCGGTGGCCGCGGGCTGGGGTGATGCGCAGCGCGTGTTCGATGTGCTCGAAGCCGCGCTTGATGAAGGCCCATGGATTCTCGGCGCGCAATTCTCTGCCGCCGATATCGCCATCGGTTCAGGACTGAACTTTGCCGTGCGCAATTTCAAGATGGTGCCGTCGCGCCCGGCGTTCGAGCGCTATCTCGATCGTTGCAGCGCCCGTCCGGCCTTCCAGCGTGCGATGGAATTTGCGTCGGGGGAAAAGACGTAAGGCGAATTACTCGCCTGCCTCTGCCTTCAACGCATCCGGATGCGGCATCGAGATGATGTTGTAGCCGGAGTCGACGAAATGCGTTTCGCCGGTCACGCCGCCGGAAAGATCCGACAGCAGATACAGCGCAGTGCCGCCGAGTTCTTCCAGTGTTACGCCACGGCCGAGCGGCGAATGTTTCTGCTGGAATGCGAACATCGCGCGGGAATCGCCGATGCCCGAGCCGGCCAGTGTACGTACCGGGCCAGCCGACACAGCGTTGACGCGAATGCCCTGGCGGCCAAAGTCAGATGCGAGATAACGCACCGAGGCTTCGAGAGCGGCCTTGGCAACGCCCATGACATTGTAGTTCGGCATCACGCGGGTCGATCCGCCAAAAGTTAGCGTGATCATGGCGCTGCCGGGCTTCATGATTTCCGACGCGCGCTTGGCGATTTCGGTGAAGGAGAAGCAGGAGATCACCATGGTGCGCGAGAAGTTCGCACGCGTGGTGTCGGCGTAGCGGCCCTTGAGTTCGTTCTTGTCGGAGAAACCGATGGCGTGGACCAGGAAATCCAGGCTGCCCCATTTCTCCTTGGTCGCAGAGAACGTAGCATCGACGCTGGCGATGTCCTCGACGTCGCAGGGCAGGATCAGATCCGCATTGAGCGATTCCGCCAGCGGCTTGACGCGCTTGCCAAGCGCATCGCCTTGATAGGTGAAAGCCAGTTCGGCACCCTGCGCATGCAGGGCCTTGGCGATTCCCCACGCGATCGAATGATCATTGGCGACGCCCATGATCAATCCGCGCTTGCCCTGCATCAGTGATGGCATCGCGTTATGCGTCCATCCGCTTGAAGACCAGCGTGGCGTTGGTGCCGCCGAAGCCGAAGGAGTTCGACAGCACGGTGCCGACCTTCACATTGTCGATGCGCTTGCGCACGATCGGCATGTCGGCGAACACTGGATCGAGTTCGGTGATGTTGCCGCTCTCGCAGATAAACCCGTTCTGCATCATCAGCAGCGAGTAGATTGCTTCCTGCACGCCGGTGGCGCCGAGCGAGTGGCCGGTGAGGGCCTTGGTCGCCGAGATTGGCGGGCATTTCTCGCCAGTGCCGAACACGTTGCGGATCGCCTGCATTTCCGGCGGGTCGCCGGCTGGCGTCGAGGTCGCATGCGGGTTGATGTAGTCGATCTTGATGCCGCCGGTGGTGGCCAGCGCCATCTTCATGCAACGCTCTGCGCCTTCGCCGGATGGAGCGACCATGTCGTAACCGTCCGAGGTGGCGCCGTAGCCGATGATTTCGCCATAGATCTTGGCGCCGCGTGCTTTCGCATGCTCGAGTTCTTCGACCACGACCACGCCTGCGCCGCCGGCGATGACGAAACCGTCACGGCTGACGTCATAGGGACGCGAGGCCGTCGAAGGGGTGTCGTTATACTTCGAGGACATTGCGCCCATGGCGTCGAACAGCACCGAGAGCGACCAGTCGAGCTCCTCGCAGCCGCCGGCGAATACGACGTCCTGCTTGCCCCACTGGATCATCTCATAGGCATTGCCGATGCAGTGATTCGAGGTCGCGCAGGCGGAGGAGATCGAATAGTTCACGCCCTTGATCTTGAACCAGGTCGCGAGCGTGGCGGATGCCGTCGAGGACATCGCCTTCGGCACCGCGAACGGACCAACGCGCTTCGGACCCTTCGTTCGCGTGATGTCCGCGGCTTCGACGATGGTGCGTGCGGAAGGTCCGCCCGAGCCCATGATGATGCCGGTGCGCTCGTTCGAGATATCCGACTCTTCGAGGCCGGAGTCCTGGATCGCCTGTTCCATGGCGATGTGATTCCATGCGGCGCCTTCGCCGAGGAAGCGCATCGCGCGGCGGTCGATCACATCGGCCGGATTGATGGTCGGTGCGCCCTGCACCTGCGAACGGAAACCGAGCTCTGCGTATTTGTCGGCGCGCGTGATGCCCGACTTTGCCTCATGGAGGCTCGCAAGCACTTCCTGAGTGTTGTTTCCGATAGATGAGACAATGCCCATCCCCGTGACGACAACCCGCCTCATGATCGCCTCGCCCTTTGAATTACGTTGTTGTGGAACTGGCGGTCGCCCCCTCGGAGACCGCCGTTGAATGGCACCCGGTAGATCACGTTCCCGGCTGCAATGCGGCAGGTGCTTCCTGCTTGAACAGGCCGACCTTCAGGTCCTTGGCGCGATAGATAATCTCGCCATCGGCCGAAAGCGAGCCGTCGGCAATCCCCAACCACAATTTTGAACGCATCACGCGCTTGATATCGATGGTGTACACGACCTTTTTGACGTTCGGGAGAACCTGGCCGGAAAACTTCAGCTCGCTGAGCCCGAGCGCACGTCCGGGGCCGATGCCGCCCGACCAGCCCAGAAAGAACCCGACCATCTGCCACATGGCGTCCAGGCCGAGGCAGCCCGGCATGACCGGATCGCCCTTGAAGTGGCAGGCAAAGAACCAGAGGTCCGAATTGACGTCGAGTTCAGCGCGCACGAGACCCTTGCCGAATTCGCCGCCATCAGCCGTGATCTCGGTGATGCGGTCGAACATCAGCATCGGCGGCAGCGGCAATTGCGCATTGCCGGGTCCGAACAGCTCGCCGCGGCCGCAGGCCAGCAGGTCTTCATATGCGTAGCTGTTGCGTTGTTCCTGGATCATGCCGGCTTTCTGGGTCCATCGATGGTGGTGGCTACCCCGGGTGGAGTCGCCACATATAGAATTGTTCCAAATGACACGGGAACTTGCCCCGGTTGGGCGCTCTCTATCATAGGCTTATGGGGCGGCAAAGCGGCGGATCGCCTGCTTTTGGCGGGTTATTGACCATATTGCGATGCACTGCGGAAGCATCCCTTCTGATGCATGGCTCCTAGTTGCGAAAACCTTGCATCTGAGGCCCCGCCTTTCTATAATAGAAGGCTAATTCAGTGTTCTTTTTGAGTGTGAACGGCAGGATTACTGACGTGGATATGAGCGACAGCGTTTCAGTTCTGGATGACGCAGCTGCAGTTGCGGAAATCAATCACGGCCGTCAGCCGGCTTTGACTGGTTGCCCGTGGCATGACGTCAACGAGATGCTGCAGTCGGTCGGTCTGCGACCCACCCGTCAACGCATGGCGCTGGGCTGGCTGCTGTTCGGCAAGGGCGCGCGTCATCTCACTGCGGAAATGCTGTACGAGGAAGCGACTCTCGCCAAGGTGCCGGTGTCGCTGGCGACCGTTTACAACACGCTCAATCAGCTCACGGATTCCGGCCTGCTTCGTCAGGTCAGCGTCGATGGTACGAAGACCTATTTCGATACCAATGTGACCTCGCATCACCACTACTATCTCGAGAACAACCACGAGCTGGTCGATATTCCGGACCAGAACCTCGTGCTGACCAAGATGCCGGAAGTCCCCGAGGGCTTCGAGATCAGCCGCATCGACATGGTCGTTCGTCTGCGCAAAAAGCGCTAACGGCTTTATCCAAATTCTGAAGTTATTTGCGCCGCCGAACCGTTTTCGGCGGCGTTTGCTCGCCAGCTCCAGCCGTCGCCACGATCGCGCGGGCAAGGGAGCGGCCGGTGCATTCGTAGCCGGCTGCGGAATTGTGTAGTCCGTCCCAGGCCGTCAGCGCTCCCATGGAGAGCCCTGCGTCTACTGCACGGCGCATCAGCTCGAAGCGTGAGAACAGCGGTACGCGTTCCTGCCGGGCGGCGTCAGCTATGCTCGCCTGCATCTTGGAATATTGCGATGCGAGAATGACCGGCGCGTATTGCTGATCCATCAGGATCACGTCGGCGCCGTCAGCCTTCAGCAGGCGGATGCCCTCGACGATCCTGCCGGTCAGGCTGTCAGCGCTTTGCAGCCAGGTCATGTCATTGGTGCCGATCTGCCAAATCACGAGATCCGGGCGATGCGCCAGCACATCGCGGTCGAAGCGGGCGATATTGCCCGGGATCGTGTCGGCGTTCCGCCCACTATTGATGACCTCCAGCCGCAGTCCCGGCTTCAGGTGTTGCAGCTCGCTCTGCAGCATGCCGGGATAGGTTTTGGCGGGGTCGGATTGCCACAGGCCGAGCGTCGAGGACGAGCCCATGGCGACGACCTTGAGCGGGCCACCGGTTTTGAGCGCAGCCACGGTGCGCCGAAGGGTCGCATCACCAGACAGCCGCTGATCCACAGCCAAGCACGTTTCAGTGGCGGATTGCGCACGAGCCGGGCCGGACCATGGCAGCGCTGCCATGGCGACCACTGCACCGGCGCAGGCCAGGCTCCCGATGCGGGGTGTGCTCAGTTCACCTTCTCGTCGGCGTAGACGCCCCATAGCCGTTGCTGTTCGATCCAGCCATCAAAGCCGTTGCCGATCACCCGGCACCAGCCATTGTTGCAGCGCTTTACCTGCGCCACGACACCCGCCTGTAACCGCGCTGCGACGGCGCTGGTCGCATCCGGATTGTCGTAGATCGAGGCGAGTTCGTCCTTGGATTTCATGGTCACGACTGCGGTGCGGCGGCCGGACAGCAGCGAGTGATAGACCCAGCCCTCGGCGCCCTCGGAATCACGAACGCGGCGCCAGTTCTCGTATTCGGCGGTGATCTCTACCGGCAGGCCGGAGCGAGTATAGACCCAGGCGACATCGTTGTCCTTGGTGGGGCCGGCGCGGACATTAACGTGATCCGACTTGAGGCTGACGTAGCGCGGCACCGGCAGGCCGCTGGCGCCCAGCGGCGTGTCCTTGGCAGCGAGAGCCGGATCGATTGCTGCCGCGATCAGAGTACCCATCGCCAACATCGCACACGCAAATCGCCGGAACGCCATCAACCCCACCTCAACCCAATCCAAAGAACGCAAGTGCCGCCGCGCCGCACGCGCCTGTTGGGTTCTTGTTTTGGCTTGGTCTTCTGCTAGAGAGGACCGAAGGCCAAGGCACCAAAAAGGGTGTCGGGGAACCCGAGGAAACGGTGAATTCGCGGCTGCGGCAGTTTCGAACAACCGGGTTAATGCGGACTGAACGGATTAGCCAAAGCGCGAGTGAGCAGGACATGTCGGTCAAGAAAAAGCCTCTCGTCATCGTCACGCGCAAGCTGCCGGACTCGATCGAGACCCGCATGCGCGAACTGTTCGATGCGCACATCAATCTCGACGACACGCCTCTGACGCCCGAGCAACTCGCTGAAGCGACCCGCACCGCCGATGTGCTGGTGCCGACCGTCACCGACGAAATTACCAAAGAGCTGCTCGAGCACCCCGACTGCAAGCTCCGGCTGATCGCCAATTTTGGCAACGGCGTCGACAATATCGATGTCGTCGCGGCCCATGCCCGCGGTATCACCGTCACCAACACGCCGAAGGTGCTCACTGAAGACACCGCCGACATGACCATGTCGATGATCCTCGCAGTGCCGCGCCGGCTGATCGAAGGTGCCTCGATCCTGACCGAAGGCAAGGACTGGCAGGGCTGGTCGCCGACCTGGATGCTGGGCAAGCGGCTTGGCGGCAAGCGGCTCGGTATCATCGGCATGGGCCGCATCGGCCAGGCCGTCGCGCGCCGCGCCCGCGCTTTCGGGCTACAGATCCACTATCACAACCGTAAACCCGTCGCCCCGAAGATCGCCGAAGAACTCGGTGCGACCTATTGGGATTCGCTCGACCAGATGCTGGCGCGCATGGACATCATCTCGGTGAACTGTCCGCATACGCCGGCGACGTTCCACCTGTTGTCAGCACGCCGTCTCAAGCTGATCCGCAAGGACGCCTATATCGTCAACACCGCGCGCGGCGAGGTGATCGACGAAGAGACGATGATCAAGCTGATCGAGTCGGGCGACATTGCCGGTGCCGCGCTCGACGTGTTCGAACATGAGCCCGCGGTGAGTCCGAAGCTGGTGCGGCTCGCGCGCGCCGGCAAGGTGGTATTGTTGCCGCATATGGGCTCGGCGACGATCGAAGGCCGTGTCGAGATGGGCGAGAAAGTCATCATCAACATCCGTGCCTTCCTCGACAATCACAAGCCGCCGGATCGTGTGCTTCCGAACATGCTGTGAGGCGAAGCGCTTACGCTCGCCGCTTATCTTACGAGATCAGCTTGAAGATGAGATAGGCCGCGATGCGGCCCTCGCGCGTGGCTTTGCGGCCGTAGCGCGTCATGGTGTAGTTCGGCCATGGCAGGCGCCAGTCATCGGCGCGCTCTGCGGTCCAGATGAAATCCGGCGATCGCGACACATGCCAGAGTGTCCACGCGACGTAATCCGGAATGTCATGCACGAAACGAAATTCGCCTAACGGCTTCAGCACGCGCGCCATCGCAGCCAGTGTTGCGTCCTGTACGAAGCGGCGCTTCCAGTGACGCTTCTTCGGCCACGGATCCGGATGGATCAGGTCGATGCGTGACAGCGATTGGGCCGGTGCCCATGTGAGAAGTTCAGCGGCGTCGCCGGCGACGAGGCGGATATTGCCGATGTTCTGCGCCTCGATCTGCGTCAGAATCTTCGCCATGCCGTTGATATAGGGCTCGCAGCCGATGAAGCCGATGTCGGGATGCGCCAGCGCTTCCGCGACCAGATGCTCGCCGCCGCCGAAGCCGATCTCCAGACGCACGGTCTCGACATCAGTGCCGAACAGCGTGCGAATATCGTCAGGTGCCGGATGTGCGATGTCGACGGTGAGCGCCGGCAGCAGCGTCGCCATCAGATCGGCCTGATGGTCGCGCAGCTTGTGGCCTTTGCGGCGTCCGAAGAACGAGCCGGTGTAATGACCGCTCTCGGCAGGCGTGGACGCACCCGCATCAGCGGGGGCATCGTGATCGTTATGATTGGAATTGGCTGTGGTCATCGCGCGCGAGTGATACAGCCGAAACGCCATCGGCGCCATCAGGCGCGATGACGAATTTCCGTTGAAACTACCGTGATTTTAGCGCTGATCCGGGGCTTCGCGCGAAGCGATCTGTTCGACCAGGTCGACGATGCTGCGGCGGAGCTTGGCATCGGTGATGCGCGTGAAGGCGCGGGTCAGAGCGAGGCCTTCGGAGGTGGCGAGGAAGTCGGAGACATAGGCAGGCGAGGACGCTTCAGCGAAGCCTTCGCCGTTATGGATCGCGCCGGGGCCGCCTTCGAACAGGAACGAGACGGGGACCTGCAGGATTTCCGAAATCTGCTGCAGCCGGCTGGCGCCGACGCGGTTGGTGCCCTTCTCGTATTTCTGAACTTGCTGAAACGTCAGACCGAGGGCTTCGCCCAGCTTTTCCTGACTCATGCCGAGCATAATGCGCCGCATGCGCACACGGCTGCCGACATATTTGTCAACAGGATTGGGCGCTTTCGTCGACATCTCAATTACTCCTGGATCACATCAAGGGAGACGGATCATGCGTGGCAATCCGTCATTTAGGGCGGCTTCGGTTGTAACCAAAGGTATCCTAGTGGATTATAACAACCGCGCAAATTTTCCTAAGCGGAAAATTTAAGCCACTGCACCTTTATTTCTCAATAGGTGAGAAATAAAGCTTACAAAGCTAGCTTAAAAAGCAATCACATCGAGAGGGTTGTTCGGTAGGCGGCGAAAGCTAGCTTGCAAGCTATATCAAATGCTTCAAGTATCAAGCTAGTGGCGTACCGGCGTACGCCGCCGAACGGCGAAAATGATCGCGAGCGCGACAAACATCGCGGCGGGAATATCGCCGATTTTCGAGTAGACCGTCGGCGAAATGGCCGCTGGTAATCCCGAATCCAGCACGCCTTCGACACCGAGATCGAGCCGCGCGATCAGGCGGCCGACAGGGTCGACCACGACGGAAATGCCGGTGTTCGCGGCGCGAACCAGCGGCAGGCCTTCCTCGATGGCGCGGACGCGGCTCTGCTGGAGGTGCTGGTAGGGGCCGGTGGAAATGCCGAACCAGCCATCATTGGTGAGATTGACAATCCAGCCCGGCCGATCGTTGCGCGTGGTGATATCGTCCGGGAAAACCGCCTCGTAGCAGATCAGCGGCAGCATGCGCGGCGCACCGGGAATATCCATCGGCTTGCGACGGGAGCCGGGAATGAAGCCGCCATGGACTTTGGTCAATTGCTGGAAGCCGATCTTCTCCATGAAGCTCTGGAACGGCAGATACTCGCCGAACGGCACCAGATGAAGTTTGTCGTAGGTCGACAGGATGCTGCCGTCATGGTCGATCACGTAAATGGAATTATAGGCCTGCGTGATGCGCGCGCCGAGCGGCGCATCCGGCGGGCGCACCGCGCCGGTGACCAGCACGGTGCCCTTCGGCAGCAGATTGGCGATCTGCGCCATCGCATCGGGTTCGCGCGACAGGAAGAACGGGAATGCGGATTCCGGCCAGATCAGGATGCTGGCTGCGCCGACGCCTGAATTCTGCGGACCGGTCGCGCGGTCCGACAGCGCAAGATATCTGCTCATGACATCCGCCTTGGCGGAATAGTTGAAGCGCGTGTCCTGCGACAGATTCGGCTGCATGATGCGCAGCTTCACATTGGCGACGAGCTGCGTCGGGGTGCGCGATAGCCGGGCCATGCCATAGGTGCCCATCACGACGAGCAGCACCAGCGCAAGCGCCGGCGCTAGCCACGGCCGCTGCGTGCGCGAGCGTCCGTCGATCAGAACCGCAGGCGATGCAAAGATCGCTACAGTGATAAATGTCAATCCCCAGAGGCCGACCAGCGATGCGCTCTGCGCCAGCGCGAGCGGTTCGGTGAGTGCATAGCCGAACGCATTCCAGGGAAAGCCCGTCAGCACGTGGCCGCGCAGCCATTCGCCGATCGTGAGACTCGCCGCGAGCGCGAAGATGCGGCTGGCGTCCTTGGTCCAGAGCAAGCGCGCTAGCGCGAAACCGATCGCGGTGAACAGCGCGAGATAGGCGGGCAGGCCGCAGATCGCGGCGGGCAACAGCCATGCGAAGGTCTGCGCGTCGACGAGGAAAGCGTAGCCGATCCAGTACAGGCCCGGCACGAAATAACCGAAGCCGAACCACCAGCCCGCCATGGCGGCCGCGGGAATGCCGCGCATCTTGCCGGCGGCAGCGCCATCGATCAGCCAGACGACGACGGGGAACGTGATGAACAGCACCGGCCAGGCGTTGAACGGCGCCATCGCCAGCGACGATACCGCGCCGGCCAGCAGCGCGATGCCTGCGCGCTTCCAACTCCAAGCGAGAATGATGCTGAGTGCGACCGAGCGCAGGCTGCGTGATGTCACGGCGTTCCCGCGCTGTCGCCTGGCGGAGGCGTATTCACATTATCATTGGACGGTGCCGCGCCGGCGTCCGGCGGTGCATCGCGGCGGCGCGGTTCGCGGGTGCGCGGCGCAGGCCGCTCCTTGCGGGGGCCGACGCGTAATCGCTTGACGCGGCGCGGATCGGCATCGAGCACTTCGATCTCGAAATTACCAGGGCCGGAAATCACTTCGCCGCGCACGGGCAGCCGTCCGACATGGGTGACGAGATAGCCGCCGAGTGTCTCGACTTCCTCGCCGTCTTCGCCGGTCTCGAATTCTTCGCCGATCATGGCGCGCACGTCATCGAGGCTGGCGCGTGCATCGGCGATGAAGCTGTCGCCCTGCCTGACAATGGATGGCGGCTCGTCGCTGTCGTGTTCGTCATCGATCTCGCCGACGATCTGCTCGACGATGTCCTCGATAGAGACGAGGCCGTCGGTGCCGCCATATTCGTCGACAACGAGTGCGAGATGGATGCGTGCTGCCTGCATTTGCGCGAGCAGATCGATGGCGCGCATCGATGGCGGCACGTAGAGCAGCTTGCGGATGATGCCGGTGTCAACGACGGTCTGCGCCAGATCGACCGAACGCAGGTCGAGGCCTGCGGGAAACACTTTCTTCTTCTTGGCCGTCGACGGCACGACGTTGCGCGCCTTTACGGTCATGTATGCCAGCAGGTCGCGGATATGAACGATGCCGACGGGATCGTCGAGGGTTTCGTTGAATACGACCAAGCGCGAATGCGCCGCGCTCTCGAACAGGCCCATCAATTCGCCGAGCGAGATATCCTGCTTCACCGCGATAATATCGGCGCGATGCACCATGACGTCGGCGATGCGGCGCTCGTTGAGCCCCAAAATATTGCGCAACATCGTGCGCTCGATGGTGGAGAAGCCGGTCTCGTCCGGCGCGGAGGCGTCGAGCACGACTTGCAGGTCGGCACGCACCGAGCCCGGCTTCCAGCCGAACAGCGAGCGGATCGCGCGGGTCAGCCAGGTCTCCGACGTCGGGCGCATGACTTCGCCATCGTGAACCACCGCAGGCAGATTGCTTGAGGTCTTCGAATGATCGCTTCTAGTGTCGCCGTCCGGCATCTCAGGTCACCCGATCCTGATCTGCATAGGGGTCCGGGATCCCGAGCGTTGCCAGGATCTCGCGCTCCAGCGCTTCCATCTCTTCTGCTTCGTCGTCCTTCTCATGATCGTAACCGACCAGATGCAAGAAGCCGTGAATGGCGAGATGGCTGAGATGGTTGGCGAAGCTCTTCTCTTCTTCGTCAGCCTCGCGGCGCGTGGTCTCGTAGGCAATAGCGATGTCGCCGAGCATGCGCGGCATGTCATCGGGCTCGTCCGCGCCTTCGGGCGGCTGCAGCGCCGGGAATGACAGCACGTTGGTCGGCTTGTCGATGCCACGCCAGTTCTGGTTCAGCGTGCGAATGCCGGCGTCGTCGGTGAGCATGATGGCGAGTTCGGCGTCGGCCGTATCGGTATCGACCATGGCGGCGGCGGCTTCGATGGCGCGGTGAATCACGGCGTCGGCATCGGCCTCCGCAGACCAGCAATCGGTGACAACAAGAACCTCTGTCGCGGGAGATGAATAGGTCGGCATCGGTATCGAACTTCTTTCGCGAACGGACCCGATTCCGGGTCCGCCGTCAGCGTATGAGTGTGTCATCAGGTCTTTGTAGCGACCGCCTTCTGCGGCGTTCCTTCGTAGGCGGCGACGATGCGGGCCACGAGTTCGTGGCGGACCACGTCTTCGCCGGTGAATTTCACCTGCGAGATGCCTTGCACGCCGTCGAGCAGACGCGCGGCCTCGGCGAGACCCGAGGTCTGGCCGTTGGGCAAGTCGACCTGCGAGGGGTCTCCGGTGATGATCATGCGGCTGTTCTCGCCCAGACGCGTCAGAAACATCTTCATCTGCATTGAGGTGGTGTTCTGCGCTTCGTCGAGAATGATTGCGGCATTGGTCAGCGTGCGACCGCGCATGAACGCAAGCGGCGCGATTTCGATTTCGCCGGTCTGCAACGCGCGCTCGACAATGCGCCCGTCCATCAGGTCATAGAGTGCGTCATATATCGGGCGCAGATACGGATCGACCTTCTCGCGCATGTCACCGGGCAGGAAGCCGAGCCTTTCGCCGGCTTCCACCGCCGGACGCGACAGGATGATGCGATCGACTTCCTTGCGCTCGAACAGCATCGCCGCCTGCGCAACCGCAAGCCAGGTCTTGCCGGTACCGGCGGGGCCGATGCCGAAAACCAGCTCGTTGCTTCTCAGCGCGCGGATATAGGCGTCCTGCGTCGCGGTGCGGGCACGCACCGGGCGCTTGCGCAGATTGATGGTGTCGAAGTTCGAGGCGGCTGCTTTCGACCCCTTGGGATCGAACGGAAACAGCGTGCCTTGCGCCAGCGTCGCGCGGATCGTGCCTTCGACATCGCCGGGGGCAAGGTCATGGCCCTGCACTGCCTGCGCATAGAGCGTTTCGAGCACACGGCGGGCGGCGTCGCAGGCGTCGCGGGTGCCGGTGAGGGTGATGTGGTTGCCGCGGGAATCGACGACGACATTCAGCCGGCGTTCGATGATCGCGAGGTTCTGGCCATAAGGCCCGACCAGCGAAGAGGCCGCCCGGTTGTCATCAAAGTCGATGACGACCTGCGTCTCGGCCTGCGGTGGAGTATCGAGTTTGCGAACAGCGAGCGTAGACGAATCCGATGCGCTTTTGGCCAAGAATTCAGGCTCCCGTGACGGTGTGAGAACGGACTGGCTGCAACACTGGTGGTACTGGAGAACTAGCAACTGGAGGTGATGCGAGGCTGCCGAGCAGGCTGTAGCGCTCGAGGCTCTCAATGGTGACCGGAAGCACCTGGCCGATGATGTCGTCAGAGGCCATCACATGGGCCGGCTGCAGGTAAGCGGTGCGGCCGACGATCTGGCCGGGATTGCGCGCCTTGCGTTCGAACAGCACATCCACAGTGCGTCCAATCGTGGCCGCGTTGAAGGCCGATTGCTGGCTGTCGATCAGGTTCTGAAGCCTCACCAATCGCTCGTCCATGTCAGCCTGTGACACCGTCTCCTGCAAATCCGCGGCCGGCGTTCCCGGACGCGGCGAATACTTGAACGAATAAGCGCCAGCGTATCCGATTTGTGTGACGAGCGCGAGCGTGGCTGCAAAATCTTCCTCGGTCTCGCCGGGAAAGCCCACGATGAAATCAGAAGTAAAAGCAATGTCTTGCCGCGCGTCGCGAAAACGGTCGATGACGCGGCGATAATCTTCGGCTGTATGTTTCCGGTTCATGGCCGCCAGAATGCGGTCGGAACCCGACTGCACCGGCAGATGCACGAACGGCATCAGCTCCGGCAAATCGCGATGCGCCGATATCAGCGTGTCCTCGACGTCGCGGGGATGGCTGGTGGAATAGCGCAGCCGGGCGATGCCGGGAATTTTTGCGAGGCGATAGAGCAGCGTGCCCAGTGCCCACGGGCGGCCGTCGGGACCCTCGCCGTGATAGCCGTTGACGTTCTGCCCGATCAGCGTGATCTCGCGCACACCGTTGTCGGTGAGCCGCTGCACGTCATCGATGATCTTCGCCACGGGGCGCGAGACTTCGGAGCCGCGGGTGTAGGGCACCACGCAGAAGGTGCAGAACTTGTCGCAGCCCTCCTGCACGGTGACGAAGGAGGAAATGCCGCGGGCGCGAATCGCTGCCGGCTTCGGCGGCGGCAGGAAGCCGAACTTGTCCTCGACCGGAAATTCGGTGTCCAGCGCGCGGCCACCGGCTTTCGCCTGCTTCAGCAGCGCAGGCAGGTTGTGATAGCTCTGCGGCCCGACCACGACATCGACAACGGGGGCGCGGCGAATGATTTCGTTGCCTTCGGCCTGCGCGACGCAGCCGGCGACGACCACGTTCATCTTGCGTCCGGCCTGCGCGGCTTCCGCCTTGGCGACGCGCAGCTTGCCGAGCTCCGAATAGACCTTCTCGGACGCCTTCTCGCGGATGTGGCAGGTGTTGAGGATCACCAGATCCGCGTCGTCGACATTGGCCGTCTCGACGAAGCCTTCCGGCGCCAGCGTGTCCACCATGCGCTGGGCATCGTAGACGTTCATCTGGCAGCCGTAGGATTTGATATGCAGCTTACGCGGCGCGGTCATGGAACCTGTAATGGGCTGGAAATGCGCTTGCTGCGCAGCGCTCAATTATAGGCTAACGCTCGGAAAATCCAGCATTTCTGCAAAATATAAGTGCTCGCAATGGCTTAGGCGAGGCCGATGGGCTCGCCAGCCAGTGCGCCCCTGACCACCAGGCTAGGGAGCTGCCGCATATCGTCGAATACGAGATGGGCTCCAGCGGCCGTCAGGGCTGCCGCGGTGGCTGGGCTGCAATGGCCGCCGCCGTGATAGCCGAACACGGTCATGCCGGCGGCGACGCCCGCCGTAACGCCGGGAATGCTGTCCTCGATCACCACGCAGCGCTCGGGTGCGGCATTCATTTGCGCGGCGGCAAACAGAAACAGATCGGGCTGCGGCTTGCCGCGCTCGACCTGCAGAGCGGAAAACAGATGCGGATCGAAACGATCGAGCAGCCCGGTCGTAGTGAGGCTGCTGCGAATGCGTGTCGGTGTGCCCGAGGACGCTACGCAAACCGGCTGTGACAATATTGCGAGTGTCTCGGCGATATGCGGGATCGGCTGCAGCTTCGCGCCGAACACCTCGTCGATCGTGGCTTTCAGCGTCGCGGTGTAGTCATCGGGCAGCACGTGGCCGAGCTCGGTCTCGACTTCCAGGCGCGCCTCGCGCGCGGACCGGCCGAGGAAACGCTCATGCACCTGATCGGCGGTGATGGGATAACCGAACTGGGTCAGGACATCCGCGTGGACGACGCAAGCGAGGGACTCACTGTCGACGAGCACGCCGTCACAATCGAAGATGACGAGATCGAAGCGCGAAGAAACTGAACTCACTTGGTTGATTCGCTCACTTGGTGGTTTTGTCCTCGTCGAGCGGCACGCAGTACAGCTCCAGCCGGTGATCGACCAGCTTGTAACCGAGCTTCGCGGCGACTTCAGCCTGCAATTTCTCGATCTCTTCAGACGTGAATTCGATGACGGTCCCGTCACGCAAGTTGATCAGATGGTCGTGATGGCTGTCACGCATCGTCTCGTAGCGCGCGCGGCCTTCGCGAAAATCGTGACGCTCGATGATGCCGGCGTCTTCGAACAGCTTCACCGTGCGATACACCGTCGAGATCGAGATCTTGTCATCCACCGCAACGCAGCGGCGATACAGTTCCTCGACATCGGGATGATCGTCGGCTTCCGCCAGAACGCGCGCAATCACGCGGCGCTGTTCCGTCATGCGCATGCCGGTCGCGGCGCAGCGCGCCTCGATACCAGCAGACTTCATCGCAGATGATTTCAGTGCAGTCATGATCCGAGTCCCATCGTAGCTTCTTTTGCCACTCCGCAGGCGTCAGGACAAGTCGCGCCGCATCACCAGCGCATTCAATTCCGCTCCATCCGCTTCCTTGTAGTAACGTTCCCGGCGTCCCGCGACTGCGAAGCCGGTTCTGTCGTAAAGCCGCCGCGCCGGTAGATTATTTTCCTCGACTTCGAGGAACACGGTACGCACGCCGCGACCGGCCAGATGACCGAGATGGGTGAGAAATAGATCGCGCGACAGGCCGCGGCCGCGATAACCGGCCGATACGGCGATGGAGAGAATCTCGGCTTCGTCGGCCGCGATTCGCGAGACCGCGAAGCCGATGAGGTGGCCGCGCAGTTTCAGCCGATGCACGAGGGTGTTTTGTTCGCGCAGCATCTGTTCGAACTCCCCGGCACCCCAACCGCGATGGAAGGACGCGGCATGCAACTGCGCAAGTTGTCGCGCGTCGCGCAATGTCGCGGGCTCGACCACCGCGTTGCCGCGGCTGAACAGGCGCAGCAACCAGGCCGGCATCATGATGCGGCTAGTGCGGCCTGCTGCATCAGGCTGCTTTGCGGCTTGGCATCAGGGGCGCGCAGATAGTAGGGACGCGCCAGCGCGGTTTCCGGATTCACCGCGGCGCCAAGCCATGCCACCCATGAGATTTCGGGAGCGGGTTGCATGTCGACGTGCAACGGCGCCGGCGCATCGGACGGCCAACGCGTGGCCAGGATCTCTGCGGCATTGCCGACCAGATACGGTGCGCCGAACTGCACGGCCTCAAGGGCCTCGTCGATGGGGATGACGCCCGGCCGCACCAGCGAGGTGCCGTTACCGCTGACGACCTGGAAATAGACATGGTCATGCCGCGCATCGATGGCGGCGATGACAGGCGCATCCATGTTCTCGCTGACGACAGGGGCTGCATAGGCCGTCAGCGTGGTGATGCCGACCACGGGCTTGCTCGCCGCCAGGCCAATGCCGCGCGCCGCCGCCAGGCCGACGCGCAGCCCGGTGAAGCTGCCGGGGCCAGTGGTGACGGCAATGCGGTCGAGGTCAGCGAAGGCGATGCCGGAGCCCGCCATGACGCGCCCGAGCAACGGCATCAGCGCCTCGGCATGACCGCGCTTCATCGGCATGGACTCATGCGCAATGAGCTTGCTGGTGCGGGTGTCGAGGATGGCTGCGGCGCAGGCATCGAGGGCGGTATCAATGGCAAGGATCAACATAAAAGAGACGCTACCACGGCTTGCGAGGGTTTGCGCCTGCCACTCGCAGAATATCGCTCCACGCGCAATGGTGCTGTGATTCGCTTTGCTGCCGGAGAGGGGCGGCAGCTTTGGCGTGCATCCACTACTCGCTTTCTCATAAAGATATTTCACAAGATACGATAGCGAGACCACGAAAGTTCCCGTGAGCGAAATGGGCTCGTGGAACAGCTTCAGTTTCACTCTGGTTAAAAGCTTCACTTAATAAATTCTTCGGAGATCGATGAGATAAGCATACCGTTTGGAAGCGACATTTCGCGGATGCGTGTGGCTTTCATGCGGGCTGAAATTATTCGTCTAATTTTTTGGATACGATTATATTTATGGGAGGCGATCCGATGCTGCATTGGTTGAGCAGTTCAGAGGCGCGCGAGGGGCGGGCCCTGGCGGCAGCGATCAAAAAATCGCAAGCCGTGATCGAGTTCAGCGCTGACGGCACGATCCTCGGAGCCAATCCAAACTTCCTGTCCGCCCTTGGATATACGCTGGAAGAAATCGTCGGCAAGAACCACAGCATGTTCGTGACGCCGGAAATGAAGAGCAGCGCGGAATATCGCGCGTTCTGGAATAACCTCAATCGCGGCGAGTACCAGGCCGGCGAGTTCAAGCGTCTCGGCAAAGGTGGCAAGGAGGTCTGGATCCAGGGTTCCTACAACCCGATCCTTGGGAATGATGGCAAGCCCCTGAAAATCGTCAAGTTTGCCATGGATACAACTGCAGTGAAAACCCGCAGTATGGACGATGCCGGCAAGATCGCAGCCATCAGTCGTTCGCAGGCTGTCATCGAGTTCAAGCTCGATGGGACGATTGTCACGGCCAATGACTTGTTCTTGAATGTCATGGGTTACAATCTCGCGGAAATCGAAGGCAAACATCACAGCATGTTTGTCGATTCTGCAACTCGCGACGGCGCGGCCTATCGCGAATTCTGGGCCAGCCTCAATCGTGGTGAATATCAGGCCGCCGAATACAAGCGGATCGGCAAGAACGGCAAAGAGGTCTGGATTCTCGCGACCTACAATCCAATCCTTGATGAGACAGGCCGGCCAATCAAGGTAGTCAAGTTCGCGTCAGACGTTACCGATCAGAAGCTGCGCACGGCGAATTTCTCAGGTCAGATCGAGGCCATCGGCAAGTCGCAGGCCGTGATCGAATTTAGCATGGATGGCATCGTTCTCAGCGCCAATGAGAATTTTCTGGGCGTGCTCGGTTACGCGCTCTCGGAAATACAGGGCAAGCACCACAGCATGTTCGTTGTGCCGAGTGAGCGCGACGGTGCCGACTATCGCGAATTCTGGGCGGCGCTCAAGCGGGGTAACTACCAGGCGGCGGAGTACCAGCGGATCGGTAAGGGCGGCAAACAAGTCTGGATACAGGCTTCGTACAATCCGATTCTCGACCTCAATGGCAGGCCCTACAAGGTCGTGAAGTATGCCACCGACACCACGGCGCAGGTGATCGCGCGCATGAAGAGCGAACGCGTCCGCGCGATGATGGAATCGGTCGCCGCTGGCGCTGAGGAACTGAACGCGTCGGTGCGCGAAATCTCTGAGGCCATGATGAAATCAAAGACCACGGCGATGTCTGCGGTGGGCAAGGTCGAGTTGGCGGACGATCAAGCGCAGCGTCTCAGCACGGCAGCGCAGGCGATGAGCGGGATCGTCGAGCTGATCGGCAACATCACCGGGCAAATCAACTTGTTGGCGCTGAATGCCACCATCGAATCGGCGCGTGCCGGTGAAGCCGGTCGTGGCTTTGCGGTCGTTGCATCGGAGGTGAAAAATCTGGCCAACCAGGCCAAGCAGGCGACCGATAAGATCGCCAGCGAGATCGGCAGCCTCAATGGCATTTCGAGCGATGTGGTCGACGCGCTGAGCGCGATCAAGCAGGAGATCCAGAACGTCAGCGAATATGTCACCGCAACGGCGGCCGCCGTCGAAGAGCAGAGCACGGTGACGAACGAAATGTCATCGAGCATGCAGCGGGCCGCAGAAGAAGCCGCAAGTATCGGCCGCTAAACGAAGGCTGGTTCCAGAAACGAAAATGCCCGGGATTGTCCCGGGCATTTTTATGTGTCGCGGTGCGACCGAACTTACATCGGGCGGACTTCGACAACGTCCGGCACGAAGTGCTTCAGCAGGTTCTGTATACCGTGCTGCAGGGTCGCTGTCGATGACGGGCAGCCGGCGCACGACCCCTTCATGTTCAGATAAACGATGCCGTCCTTGAAGCCGCGGAAAGTAATGTCGCCGCCGTCATTGGCCACGGCCGGGCGCACGCGAGTCTCGATCAGGTCCTTGATCGTATCGACTGTCTCGGCGTCTTCCTCGTTGAAGAATTCGGCCTCGTCGTCGGAGATCACGTCGCCGCTCACGCTGCCGTCGGCCATGAGCGGCGCGCCGGACATGTAGTGCTCCATGATGGCGCCGAGGATCGCCGGCTTGAGGTGCTGCCAGTCGCTGTCGTCCTTGGTTACGGTGACGAAGTCGGAGCCGTAGAACACTGACGTGACGCCCTTCACGGCGAACAGTTTTTCGGCCAGCGGCGAACGCGTTGCGGCTTCCGGTGAGGTGAATTCCATGGTGCCGCTGTCGAGCACGTCGCGGCCGGGAATGAACTTCAGCGTGGCGGGATTGGGGGTAGCTTCGGTCTGGATGAACATCGGTCTCTCCTGCGTCGCCGGTTCAAGGCCGGCGCGTGAGTATCCCCTAGCAGATGGCGACGAAAAACGCACGATCAAGGCGCAAAATCGCCGAATTCGGCCTATTTCGCAGTCCCTTAGCCGTCCGAAAGGGTGGTTACGACAGGGCGTCGATGTCGAGGTCGCTCAGGGCGCCCGACACGATAACGACCGGCACCGGAAACGAGCCGACCAGCTTGGCCATCATGGTGACGATCGGGCCGGGGCCTTCCGCGCCGGCCGATGCAGCCAGCACCAGCATGGAAATGTCGACGTCCTTGTCGATTACGTCGAGGATTTGCTCGGTGGGATCACCCTCGCGGATCACGCGTTCAGGGGTGATGGCGGCGATGCCATTGGCGCGGCCCGAGGCGCGGTCCAGCGCGGCATTGGCACCTTCTTCCGCTTCGGCCTTCATGACATCGGCAACGCCCAGCCATTGCTGGTTGCGATCTTCAGTGTCGATGATGCGCAGCATTACCACGCCGCCACCGACACGAATGGCCCAGCGGCTGGCGTAATACACTGCGCGGTCCCATTCCTCGCTGTCATCGACGACCACGAGGCATTTCGGCTTGTGGCCGCTTTCATAACTACGTCGCTGGGTGCTCATGCATGTCCCGATGCTGTGGCGCATCTGATGCGCCGGAATGTGAGCGGCTTGGCAATCGCATCATGCTGCCACGGCGCAGCGGCGTTCGACAAGCGCGACGCAAGGATGGCTTGCGTCGCGTCGATTGTGGCAGAGAAAAGGAATGCGATAGCGAAAATTACCGCTTGTGGACGAAGCCGATGATGTCCTTCACGGACTTGATGGTTTCGGCGGCAATAACGCCGGCACGCTCGCCGCCATCGGCCAGAACCTGATCGACATAGGTCAGATCGGATGTCGTCAGCCGCTTCATCTCGCCGGCGATAGGTGACAGTTTTTCGACAGCGAGATCGACGAGGCTCGATTTGAAGCCCGAAAACTGCGCGCCGCCGAACTCTGTGAGAATGTCAGCCTTCGACCGGTTGGATAGCGCCGCATAGATGCCGACGAGATTGTCGGCCTCGGGACGCGGCTCAAGGCCCTTCTCTTCCGACGGCAACGGTTCCGGATCAGTCTTCGCCTTGCGGATCTTCTGCGCGATGGTGTCCGCATCATCCGTGAGGTTGATGCGCGAATTGTCCGACGCGTCCGACTTCGACATCTTCTTGGTGCCGTCACGCAGGCTCATCACCCGAGTCGCCGGTCCGGTGATGACAGGCTCCGGCATCGGGAAGTAAGGGCCGTCATGGCCCTGCGCTGCGATGGACTCGGAGAAGTCGTTGTTGAACTTCTGCGAGATATCGCGGCACAGTTCGAGATGCTGCTTCTGGTCTTCACCGACAGGCACATGCGTGGCGCGATACAGCAAAATGTCCGCAGCCATCAGCACCGGATAATCATAGAGACCCACGGACGCGTTTTCGCGATCCTTGCCGGCCTTTTCCTTGAACTGGGTCATGCGGTTCAGCCAGCCGAGGCGGGCGACGCAGTTGAAGATCCAGGCCAGCTCTGCATGGCCGGACACCTGGCTCTGGTTGAAGATGATCTGCTTCTTTGGATCTATGCCCGAGGCGATGAAGGCGGCGGTCACTTCACGGGTGTTGCGGCGCAATTCATCGGGTCCGCCCCAGACGGAGATCGGCACGGTGACGGCATGCATATCGACCACGCAGTAGATGCAATTATGCGTCTCCTGCAGTTTGACGAAATTCACGATCGCGCCGAGATAGTTACCGAGGTGCAGATTGCCCGTCGGCTGGACGCCCGAAAAGACCCGTTGAGTAAAAGCCATAACCAAGTTCCTGTGCGCCCGTGGTGGAATGCGGGCAAGGGGCGTGACTTGCCATAGGCGCCGGGCGGCGTCCATTGCCAATCTGCCCTAGCCGGCCGCCGGTGATCGCTTGAGGGCGCCGCGGACCTCGGCCCAGCGCACGGCCCCCGTCAGCGTCAGTAACGCGGCGTAGATTGCCAGCCCGCCAACGATCAGGAGGCCGAGCAGGCTCGCTCGTACCAGGCCGTGGGCCTGCGCCGTCCAGGGCAAGGCAATATGCGCGGCGAGCCATAGCAGGCCGCCCATGCCCAGCGAGGACAGGACGATGATCGGCAGCCGGCGTCTTGCATCATGGTCGGGTGAGAAGCCGAAAGCTGCTGCGCTCCGGACGATCAAAAAAGTCGCGCTGCTCCACGCCGCCAGAGCGATCGCCGCCGCGATGCCGCTCGTACCGAATGGCCTATTCAAAACCAGTGCGAAGATGATTGCGATTACCAAACCGACGAGCGTCGCCAGCAGCGGCGTCGTCGTGTCCTCGCGGGCGAAGAAGGCGGGCGACAGAGCTTTCACAAGCACTTGAGCGGGCAAGCCCAGCGCCAACCATATCAGCGCACTTGCAGTCGAGACCGTGTCGCTCGCGCCGAACGCGCCGTGTTGAAACAGACACTGCACGATGAGATGACTCAATATCATCAGTCCGAGCGTAGCCGGCAATGCGAGACCGATCGCGAGTTCAAACCCGCGCGATTCCGCCTGCGCGATGGCGGCTTGATCGTCTGATCGGACGGCGCGCGTCAATGCGGGGACCAGCACAGTGCCCATGGCCGTGCCGACGATGCCGAGCGGCAGTTCAATCAGGCGGTTGGCGAAATATAGCCACGATACCGCCGCCGGAGTCGTCGATGCGATGATCGCGCCGGTGACGATGAGAAGCTGCGGCCCGGAATTGGCGACCATGCCGGGCAGCGCCTTGCGGAAGAAGCCGCGCATCTCGCCATCGAGCGACAGCCGCAAAGGCGCCGCAAGATTGCCGCCAGATTTCCGCAAGATCAGCATCAGCAATTGTAGTAGCCCGGCAATGCCCACCGTGGCCGCCATGGCCATAGCGGCAGTGTCTGGCTCTTGCCGCCACACTAGCAGTAGGGCCATGACGGCGATCAGGGCGATGTTGAAGAGCAGCGGCGAAAATGCGGTCACCGCGAAGCGTTGTTGCGCGTTCAGCAGTCCCATCATGACAGTGACGGGGCCGGCAAAGGCCAGATAGGGCAGCATCAATCGCGCATTGTCGACGGCGAGTTGCAGCGTCGGTTGGCCGACGAAACCCGGGGCAAGCAGCGCGATCACGAGCGGCATCGCAAAGCCGATCAGGATCGTCGCGACCATCAGCGCAACGCTGATGGTGCCGAGCACACGACCCGCAAAAGCTGTGGCTGCGACAGCGCCCTGCGTCGTCTGGATGCGCAGCCAGGCCGGAATCAGCGCGGCGTTCAGCGCGCCCTCGGTGAGCAGCCGCCGGATTACATTGACGAGCTGAAATGCGACCAGAAAAGCATCCGCGATCGGGCCTGCACCGAGCAGCGCAGCCACCATTGCGTCGCGGGCAAAGCCCAGCAATCGCGACGCCAAAGTGCCCGTGGAAACGGTCAGGATGGAACGGATCATAGAACCATCGTAAGGGGCTGTCCTTGCTGGCGCGGGGCAGAACGTGATAGTCGCTGCAGCCATCAAACCGGCCTTTACCGACGGCTCAACTTGGGCGACCGCGAGACGAGTTGAAACGGATTTTCAGCCTCATCGCAATTGCCGCAACGGGATATTCTTAATGACCTCAGCAAAATATGACGTGCTCGGAATCGGCAACGCGATTTTCGATGTGCTGGTGCAGGCCGACGACAAGTTTCTCGCCGCGCATGAGATGACCAAGGGCGGTATGTCGCTGATCGACGAAGCCCGCGCCACCGCGATTTACAAGGCGATGGGCCCTGCCACCGAAATGTCCGGCGGTTCGGCCGCCAATACCATCGTCGGCCTCGCCAGCCTCGGCGCCCGCGCGGCCTATGTCGGCAAGGTCAAGGATGACCAGATCGGCACGCTCTATACCCACGACATCCGTGCGGCCGGCGTTGCGTTCGACACCAAACCCGCCACCGGCGGTCCGGCCACCGGCTGTTCCTACATCCTGGTGACGCCCGATGGCGAGCGCACCATGAACACCTATCTCGGTGCTGCGCAGGATCTAACGCCCGACGATATTGACGCCGCTGCGGTCGCGGCCTCGTCGATCGTCTATCTCGAAGGTTATTTGTGGGATCCCGCCAGCGCCAAGGAAGCCTTCGTGAAGGCCTCGAAGATCGCCCATGACGCCAAGCGTCAGGTCGCATTGACGCTGTCGGACGCGTTCTGCGTTGGTCGTTATCGCGCCGAGTTTCTCGACCTGATGCGTTCGGGCACCGTCGATCTCATCTTCGCGAACGAGGCCGAACTGACCTCGCTTTACGAAACCACGGATTTCGATGCGGCGCTCAAGCAGCTCGGCCAGGACATCAAGCTCGGCGTCGTCACCCGCAGCGAGAAGGGCTGTGTCGTGACATCGAGCGATGGCGTCGTTGCAGTGCCTGCACACAAAATCGAGAAGCTCGTCGATACCACCGGCGCCGGCGATTTGTTCGCGGCGGGCTTCCTGTTCGGTCTGGTGCGCAACGCCGGCTATGAAAATGCCGGCAAGCTCGGCGCGATGGCCGCCGCTGAAGTCATCCAGCATATCGGCGCGCGTCCGCAGGTGTCGCTGAAGGACCTGGCCGGTAAGAACGGGTTGCCGGTTTAAGACTGCATTTCTTGGGTTTTCTTCTCTGTCGTCATGCCCGGCCAGCGCGAAGCGAGCTTCGCTAGATGTGCCGGGCATCCACGTCTTGGCAAGAGAGGAAAGTCGTGGATGGCCGGGTCAAGCCCGGCCATGACGTGGTGAGAGATCAGCGCATCGCGGCTCTCACGCCGCCTTCTTCGCATGCAGCTCCGCATAAACGGCGCGTTCGAAATCCGAAAACACCTTTAAACAAGTCGAATCCGCAAACGGCAGCACCTGCATCATGATGACGCCGGTGATATCTCGGGCTGGATCTATCCAGTAGTAGGTGTTGGCGAGGCCGGCCCAGGCGAGGCTGCCGGCGCTGCGGCCTTCGGCTGACTGCGCCGTGTTGATCATGAAGCTGAGGCCGTATTTCTTGTCGATGCCCGGAAGGAAGTCGACATTGTTACTGGCGGTCGGCACTGCTGAAGTCATCGGCGTCATGTTGAGTTCGCCGATGTGGTTTTGGCTCATCAGCGCGACGGTCTCTGGCTTTAATATCCCATTGCCGTTGCCGGTCCCGTTATTCAGCATCATTTGCGTAAACTTGATGTAGTCGGGGGCGGTGCCATAGAGCCCCCCGCCACCGGCAAAGAATTCCGGATCCTGTTTGATCTCGAATGGGATCGGGGTCAGCGCGCCGTCGGCGCCGCGGCTGTGCATGGCAACAAGGCGCTTGCGCTGGTCGCCGCCAATCACAAAGGCGGTGTCGGTCATCCCAAGCGGCGCCAGCAAATGGTTCTGGAAATAGGCGTCAAGGCGTTTGCCGCTAACGGCCTCGACGACCTTGCCCACGAAGTCGATATTGGTGCCGTATTCCCAGCGCGTGCCGGGATCGCGCATGATCGGCACCTTCATGGCGGCGTTCAGCCCGGAGCGAAACGGCGGAATGCCGGTCGTCTCAAGATAGCGCACCATGTCGCCGTTCCACATGTCGTAGCAGAAACCGGCGGTGTGGGTCAGCAGATTCCGCAAGGTGATCGGTTGGCGCGGTGGACGCAGCCTTGGCGTGCCCTCACTGTCGAAGCCATCCAGCACCTGTGTTTCCACAAGATCCGGCAGTACGGTCGTAAGGGGTGCATCCAGCGTCAATTTTTCCCGCTCCACCAGTTGCATTGCTGCGGCAGCGGTAATCGCCTTGGTCATGGAAGCGATCCAGAACACGCTGTCCGGTGTGATGGTGGTATCCTTGGATGCGTCGCGCTTGCCGAACGCCCCTTGGTAAATGATCTCGTTCCGCGTCGCAGCCATCGCCACGGCACCGGGAATCGCACCTGTTTCGCTGGCTTGCTGCAGAATCCGGTCAATCTCGACTTGAACTGACATCCGTTTCCTCTCCGATTTTCTTTGATCTTACCGATTTCCGGCGTGGACATTCAACTTGGGCGCGAGGTCGTCGGTCTCGCGGATGTGATTACATTTGCGCTGGTTTTAGCATCTGAGGGGAACCATATCGGGCATGGGAGCGAGTTCGATCGCGCCTTGGAACGAAATTGGCGCAGCTGTGTTCAAAAAATGACGTGAACGTCAAAGCGCCTTCCGACACTAATCCGTAAGACCATGAGTAACACGTGCAGCGTGTC
Source organism: Tardiphaga sp. 20_F10_N6_6 (assembly GCF_052076045.1). NCBI lineage: Bacteria > Pseudomonadati > Pseudomonadota > Alphaproteobacteria > Hyphomicrobiales > Nitrobacteraceae > Tardiphaga > Tardiphaga sp. 20_F10_N6_6. Next base: position 4,025,759 of record NZ_CP197239.1, on the reverse strand, counting down.
AGCTGCGGAGACCGACGATGATCGCGAACTGGACCGACTGGAAACATTATCCCCGCGCTTCCCGTGGCGAGAGCATCGAGGCCCCGATCGGTCCAGGAATTTTCGAAGTTCGCGTGGCGCAGACCGGCGCCCTGTTCGCTTTCGATGCGGCTGAAAATCTGGCGCAGGCGCTGGCGAAGATTTCGGCCCCGCCCAAATCGTTTATTTCCTGGTTCGGTCGCAGCGACGCAGCGATGCTGCCGGAGCTGGAATACCGCACCTTCTCCACGACCACCCGTGCGAACGCCCGCATCGCTTTCGAGCGCATGATCGATCGGCGCGAGACCTATATGCGCGGCGCGGCCTGATCGGGCTTGCGGCGCTCTGCGACTGTTGAATTCGGGCGTTAAATACCCCCTGCGGGCGATAGCTGCCATTCGCCGCCAAGGGGCGCTTTCGGGCCTATACTCCTCTACAAGTCCGCGGCTATACGTTCGCGACACTTTCCGCAGGAGAACCGCCCATGTCACCGACCTCAGCCGCACGCCAGTCCACCGCCCCCTCGCTGCGCGACCGCCTCAAGGACCCCTCGCTGCTGCGCGACAAGTGCTACATCGACGGCGCCTGGGTCGGCACCGGCGAGACCTCGGTGACCAATCCGGTCAATGAGATTGAAATTGCCAAGGTGCCCAATATGGGCGCCAAGGAAACGACGCAGGCTGTCGAGGCCGCCGAAAAGGCGTTTCCGGCCTGGGCCAAGTTCACCGCCAAGCAGCGCTCCAACATCCTTCGCAAGTGGTTCGAGCTGATCATCGCCAACCGCGAGGATCTCGCGCTGATCCTGACCACCGAGCAGGGCAAGCCGCTGGCCGAAGCGCTGGGCGAGGTCGATATCGGCGCCGCCTATATCGAATTCTTCGCTGAGGAAGCCCGCCGCGTCTATGGCGAGACCATCCCGACCCAGCGTGCCGATGCACGCCTGTTGGCGATCAAGCAGCCGATCGGCGTTTGCGGCGCCATCACGCCGTGGAATTTCCCGAACTCGATGATCACCCGCAAGGTGTCACCGGCGCTGGCCGCCGGTTGCACCGTGGTGATCAAGCCTGCCAACGAGACGCCGCTGTCGGCGCTCGCGCTGGCTGAACTCGCCGAGCGTGCCGGCGTGCCGAAGGGTGTGCTGAACATCATCACCGGCGACGCATCGGCGATCGGCCTCGTGCTCTGCGAACATCCTGCGGTGCGCTTCGTCGGCTTCACCGGCTCCACCAATGTCGGCAAGATCCTCTACAGGCAGGCTTCGGTCGGTGTGAAGAAGCTCGGCCTTGAACTCGGCGGCAATGCGCCCTTCGTGGTGTTCGACGATGCCGACATCGACGCCGCCGTCGAGGGCGCGATCGTGTCGAAGTATCGCAACATGGGCCAGACCTGTGTCTGCGCCAATCGCCTCTACGCTCAGGACGCCATCTACGATCAGTTCGTCGAGAAGCTGGCGAAGAAGGTTGCGGCCATGAAGGTCGGCGACGGCACCGAGCAAGGCATCACCCAAGGCCCGCTGATCAACGAAAAGGCGATCGAGAAAGTCGAGCGTCACATCGCTGATGCCGTGAAGGGCGGCGCAAGGATCGTCACCGGCGGCAAGCGCCATGCGCTCGGTGGTACGTTCTTCGAGCCGACGGTGCTCGCCAATGTGAAGTCGGATGCGCTGGTCTCGCAGGAAGAAACCTTCGGCCCGCTGGCGCCGGTGTTCCGTTTCAAGGACGAAGCCGACGTCATCGCCATGTGCAACGCCTCGCCGTTCGGTCTGGCATCGTACTTCTATTCGCGTGATCTCGGCCGTGTCTGGCGTGTTGCGGAAGCGCTGGAGTCCGGCATGGTCGGCGTCAATACCGGCCTGATCACCACTGAAGTCGCACCATTCGGCGGCGTGAAGGAATCGGGCCTCGGCCGCGAAGGCTCGCATCACGGCATGGAAGAATATGTCGAGATCAAATACATCATGATGTCGGGAATCTGAGGCGTCACCTCCGACCCAATTAAAAATTCATTATGCGTCATGCCCGGCCAGCGCGAAGCAAGCTTCGCTAGATGTGCCGGGCATTTGCATTTGGGCTGGCAGTGCCAATTGCCGAGCCAGCGTCGCTCAGTAGCAGCGACGTACGCGTACGCCGTTGACCCAGACGGTGCGGCACGCGACCGCCACCGGGCGGCGCACCACCGCGGCGCCACGATAGCCGGCGCAGCCGGCACGGTAAACGCCGCGTGCGCAGACGACGGCGTTGGCGTCGGTGGCTTCAAACGTCATCGTCGTGCCGAATGCGAGAACGGCTGCAACCATCATTAAGAAAGTACGCATGGTGATCTCCCGGCTGTGTTGGTTGGCAAAACAAACGAAGAAAGGTTCGTGGGCTTCAGTAGGCGGAATTAAGAACGATCAAATGAGAAGTGGCTTCACGCGCAAAGAGTAGTTCGCAGGAGACGCAAAGGCTGAGTGGTCAATGAGAAATCTTGCGACGCCGCCTTGCGTCTCGATCCGACAGAACTTTTATTCAATCTCGTAAATACAAATCCTTGCCGACCAGAAACATGCGATGTGATGATTTCGCCCGGTGTTGATCTCAACAGGAGAAAGCATGTCGGATTTCAGAACCAGGTGGCTTACTTTTCACGGTCGACATATCGAGCCCGCTTCAAAGGAAATATTCAGTCACGTCGAAAAGATGGTGATCGGCACTTTGATCATCTCGGCCGGGGCGCATGTGTCGAGCAATGAGCCCCTGATCGTCCTGTTTGGATATTTGCGCCACGGTCTTGTCGGCCGCGGTGTCATGCTGTTCGGAATCGTTCTGTTGCTGTTGAATTTCCTCGATGGCCTCTACAAGCTCGCAAAGTTGGAATGGCACGTGGCGCTTCAGATCATCATGTCGCTCTGTTACGTCATTCTGTCTGTCCGATTGATACAGCTGATCCTTGCCTTTCGTGGAGAGTAGCGGACGCGGTCGGTCATCGTTGTCGCGTAGCCTCAATCATCGTTGAGCGAATGGCGCAAGGACGCTGGTGCAAGCCGGCGAAAGCGATGCGCTGTTGCTGGCCAGGCACTGCACGATGCGGCCGCCACCCGGCGCTACGCCGCCGCAGAGCGATCTGATGTCGCCACCGCATGCTGATCTCATCACGAGCAATTCTTCGCGTGGCCGCATCGGCCGCAGCACGATGGCTGCAGGAGCGGCGGCGGCAGGCGCAGCGGTTGTGGCTGCCGCAGCAGGTGGCGGGGCTGTGCTTTTCACTGCCGCCTTTGGTGCGGCAGTGGCGGGTGTGGGCTTGGTAGCCGGTGGTGTTGCTTCTGTCTTGGGCGCTGCAGCAGGCGTTGGCGCGGTGGCCTTCGGTGCCGCAGTTGGCGCCTGAACTGCGCGCACCGCGCCCGCACATCCCGCAGAAAGACTAGCCATATTCTTTTGCAGGCATTGCAGCGAGGCTTCTCCACCAGGAGGAACGCTTGAGCAATGCGCGATGTAATCCGAGCGACACTGCGTCTTGATCGCGTCACGCTGCGCCTGGCTCGGCGCTTGCGCAAAGGTGGGGCTCGCGATTGCGATTAGAATGATAGTAGCCATCGATACGCGATATCGCGCGGCCAAGCCGAACATGAAATTCATCGCTGAAATCCTCGTTGCTACCGCCCGGTTAGTCAGGGCAACTGCGTAAAATCTTCAAGAAGCGTGAGTTCTGAAAGGCATTCGCAAAACAACTTCGGTCCGACATCATTTTACGGTTTCGGTTTCACTACAAGTGGATTGTTGCTATTGATGCGGGCGGCTGTCGTTTTTGGCCAAGGCTTTTTTGAGAGTCTTTTGATTGAGGCAGGACAATGCGATTTGTGCGCGCCTGTTCATCTGGACCGAAAACCCGCATTGAGCACCTGCAGCATGTCACGGTCATGCGTGTTTCAAGCATCGCGCTGGCGAGTCTCTTTTTAAGTGCCTGCGAGCAAAACACTTTCGTGCCGCCACCGCCGCCGAAAGTTGAGGTGGCGGTTCCTGTGCAGCGCGGCATCACGCGCTTTCTCGAAGCGACAGGCAATACAGCACCGATCAAGAATGTCGATCTCGTGGCGCGCGTTCAGGGCGTTCTGCAGTCGATCAACTATCAGGACGGCTCCTTCGTCAAGCAAGGCACCACGCTGTTCACGATCGAGCCTGAGACATACCAGTTGAAGCTGGAACAGGCGCAGGCTGCGGAAGCCGGTGCGCAGGCGTCTGCAAAGCAGGCGGAAGCGGATTTCAAACGCCAGTCGGACCTCGTGTCCCGCCAGGTTGTTGCGCAGTCAACGCTCGAGCAGTCGACGGCGACACGCGAAAATTCACAAGCCAATCTGCAGCAGGCGCAAGTCAACACCAAGATCGCGGCCGTCAATTACGGCTATACGAATGTCATTGCGCCGTTTGACGGCATCGTCAGCGCACATCTGGTGTCGGTTGGCGAACTGGTCGGTGTGGCGTCGCCGACCCAGCTTGCGACGATCGTGCAGCTCGATCCGATTTATGTGAATTTCAACGTCAACGAACAGGACGTTCTGCGCATCCGGGATGAAGCCCGGCGACGCGGGCTGACGGTGAACGATCTCAGGCAGCTGCCGATCGAGATCGGACTGCAGACCGAGACTGGTTTTCCGCACAAGGGCCAGATCGACTACATCTCGCCGACCATCAACCAGTCGACGGGTACGCTGCCGGTGCGAGGTGTTCTGCCAAATCCGGATCGCATCCTGTTGCCGGGTTTTTATGTTCGCGTGCGCGTGCCTATCGACCAGCAGAACAACGCCCTGCTGGTGCCGGATGTATCGCTCGGCAGCGATCAGGCCGGGCGTTATGTGCTGGTCGTGAATGGCGACAATGTCATCGATCAGCGCAAGGTCGTCACCGGCCCGCTGGAAGGTGAGCTTCGCGTCATCGAAAGCGGTCTGAAGCCGGACGATCGCGTCGTCATTGCAGGCCTGCTGCGTGCCATTCCGGGGCAGAAGGTCGATCCGCAACTGAGAAAGATCGAAGCGCCGACCCCGACCAAATAGGACAGGCCATGATTTCGAAGTTCTTCATCGAGCGGCCGGTCCTGTCCAATGTCATCGCGTTGCTGATGATCCTGATCGGCGGCGTCTCGCTCTATGGCCTCGCTGTCGCACAATATCCCGATGTGGTGCCGCCGACCGTCCAGGTGACGACGCGCTATCCCGGCGCCAGCGCCAAGACCATCGTGGACACGGTGGCGCTGCCGATCGAGCAGCAGGTGAATGGCGTCGAGGACATGCTCTATATGCAGTCCTACAGCGCAGCCGATGGTACCTATTCACTTACGGTCACGTTCAAGATCGGTACCGATTTGAATTTTGCGCAGGTGCTGGTGCAGAACCGCGTATCGAGCGCGCTGTCGTCGCTGCCGACCGCCGTGCAGAATCAGGGCGTGACCGTTCAGAAGAAATCGACGGCGATCCTGTTGTTCGTGACACTGACGTCGCCAAAGGCGACCTATGACAGCCTGTTTCTGAGCAATTACGCCACGATCAACATCCGGGACGAGTTGTCGCGTCTGTCGGGGGTCGGCAATGTGACGGTGTTCGGCGCCGGCCAGTATTCGATGCGGATATGGCTGGATCCGAGCAAGCTGCAAGTGCGCGGGCTGATGCCGCAGGATATCATCCAGTCCATCCAGCAGCAGAGCCAGCAGGTTTCTGCGGGGCAGATCGGCATGCCGCCGACGCCCGCGGGGCAGGCCTTCCAGTACACACTGAATATCAACGGGCGGCTGGATGATCCCAGTGAATTCGAGGACATCATCGTCAAGACCGGCGACAATGGCGATGTCACGCGAGTCCGTGACGTCGGACGCGTCGAATTGGGTGCGCAGACTTACAGCCAGATCTTCTCGCTCAACCAGAAGCCGGCCGTCGGCATCGGCGTATTCCAGTCGCCAGGCGCCAATGCGCTCGAGGTGGAGAAGGCTGTCGAGAAGAAGATGGCGGCGCTGGCCACGCAATTTCCCGACGACATCAAATACGACGCGCCCTTCGACACCACGAAATTCGTTCAGGCATCGATCAACGAGGTCTACAAGACCCTTATCGAGGCTGGCCTTCTCGTGCTGGTGGTCATCCTGATCTTCCTGCAGGACTGGCGCGCGATGCTGGTGCCGGCGACGACGGTGCCGGTGACGATCATCGGTGCCTTTGCGGCGATGGCGGCGCTCGGTTTCACGATCAATCTGTCGACCCTGTTCGCCATCGTTCTGGCGATCGGCATCGTCGTCGATGACGCCATCGTGGTCGTCGAAGGCGCGGCATACAATATGGAGCAGGGCATGTCCGGCCATGACGCGGCGATCAGCGCGATGGACAAGCTGTTCGCCCCGATCATCGGCATCACGCTGGTGCTGATTTCGGTGTTCCTGCCGGCGGCATTCCTGCCCGGGCTGACGGGGCGCATGTATGCGCAATTTGCACTGGTCATCGCGGCCACGGCGCTGCTCAGCGCCGTCAATGCGGCCACACTGAAGCCGACACAATGCGCATTGTGGCTGCGCCGCCCGGTGCCGCCGGAGAAGCGCAATTTTTTCTATCGTGGGTTCAACAGGGTCTACGACCGGCTCGAACGGGGCTATGCCGCTCTGATCGGTCGCATGGTCGCGCACAGCAATCTCTCGGTTGTCCTGGCATTGATCCTGATCAGTATTGGCGGTTACGGCCTATCCCGGATTCCCACCGGCTTCATCCCGATCGAGGATCAAGGCTATCTGCTGGTCGCAGTCCAGTTGCCCGATGGTGCCGCGCTGGATCGGACTCAGCGTGTACTCGATCGGGTCAGTGAATTGGCCGCGAAGACGCCAGCGGTGGAACAGGTGGTTACCATCGCCGGCATCTCCGCGCTCGACAGCAGCTCCAGCCTGGCCAATGCCGGTGTCGCCTATCTGATCCTGAAAGAATGGAGCGAGCGCGGACCGGGGCAGGATCTTCGTTCGCTGTTCGTTGGATTGAACGAGAGCCTGTCGGTGATTCCAGAGGCGCGTATTCTGGTGATCCCGCCGCCGCCCATTCAGGGCATCGGCAATGCGGCGGGCTTCGCCATGCAGATCGAACTGCGCGATGGCAACGCCGATTATAACAAGCTGCAGGCGATCACCGGCGCGATCGTGGCGAATGCACAGACGCAGAGTGCTTTGCAGCGCGTCAGTTCGCCGTTCCGCTCAATGGTGCCGCAATTCGATATCGAGATCGACCGTATCAAGACCCAGACCCTGCATGTCACGACGGATCAGGTGTTCTCAACCCTGTCGTCCTATCTGGGCTCGTCCTTCGTCAACCAGTTCAACAAGTTTGGCCGCACCTTTCAGGTCTACACACAAGCAGATGCCAAATTCCGGCTGACTGCCCGGGACATCGAGAACCTGATGGTCCGCAACCAGCAGGGCAACATGGTTCCGCTTGGCACCGTGGCGAAGATTACGCCCGCCGTGGGTCCGTCGCTGATCAGTCTCTATAATCTCTATCCGACGGCGACGGTGATCGGCCTGCCAGCACAGGGCTACAGTTCCGGGCAGTCCATGGCATTGATGGAGCAGATCGCAGCGAAGACTTTGCCTCCGGGAACGGGATTCGAGTGGACGGCGATGTCGTATCAGGAAAAGATTGTCGGCAATCAGCTCTATTATGTATTCGGTCTTGCGCTGCTGCTCGTCTATCTGGTGCTCGCCGGACAGTATGAAAGCTGGTACGCGCCGATTTCGGTGATCCTGGCCGTGCCGCTGTCACTGCTTGGCCCGATGGCGGTGCTCACCGCGCTGCGGATCGAGAACAATCTCTACACCCAGATCGGCATTATCCTTTTGATCGCGCTGTCAGCGAAGAACGCGATCCTGATCGTTGAGGTGGCGATCGAACTGCACGTGCATGATCGCAAACCACTACTGGAGTCGGCGGTCGCAGCCGCACGTGCGCGATTCAGGCCGATCCTGATGACGTCCTTCGCCTTCATTCTCGGCGTGCTGCCGCTGGTGCTCGCGACCGGCGCCGGCGCCAACGCCCGCAAGTCGATCGGCATCACCGTATTCTCGGGCATGCTCGCCTCGACCTGCCTTGCCGTCCTGTTCGTTCCGACCTTTTTTGTCGTTGTCCAAAGGTGGGAGAACTGGCGCGCCAGCCGCAAGGCAACGAAACCTGCCAATTCGGCCGTCGGTGTCGGCGGCTCCAACTCGTAGACGATCGCGACGTCCGTTTCAGATGCGCTGTGTCGGCTATTCTTACCTTCGCAGCACCGCGATCATCCGGCTCGCAAAAGCCAGCCTCTCCGCCATCACAGACACGAAATAAGTCAGCAGTTTCTGGCTCAATGCCGGATGGTTCTGCTTGATGTCCTCGAAGGCGTCGGCGCGCAGCAGATACAGCACGCTGGCGATCTCTGCCTGGATAGTGGCGCTGCGCGGTGCATAGGCGACAAGGCCCATTTCGCCCACTGTCGTATAACGCCCGAGGCTGCGCACCCGCGTCAGCTTGCCATCGCCCGCCGGCACCATGATGCCGAGTCGGCCGTCCAGAATGAAGTGCATGGAATCGGCAGCGTCGCCAGCCTGAACGATGATCTCGCCGGCAACGACCTCGACGCGCTGGCAGCGTCGCATCAGTTCTTCGGAATCGTCGGTGGTGCGCAGGATCTTGGTGAACCAGTCGCGCAAGTTGGCTTCTTCTTCCGCGAGTCCACGATGCCGCGCGATCACCTCGTTCTCGCACCACTCCAGCGCGTGATCGAGTTCGCCCATGACCTTGACGGCGTCATCGATGAACAGGCTGGCGCGCAAATTGCGATTGGCTGAGGGATGAAGATTGGCGAGCACCAGCGTGGTGCCGTGGCCTTCGGCGATGCGCTTGATCTGGGCGAAGCTGTGGGCGGCCGACGAATCGATGCCCGTCACCAGCTTGAAGTCGAAGACGAGATAGTGGCACTCGGGATGACGGCGCAGCAGCGCCTTGACATGCAGATAGAGCCGGTTGGCCGAGCCGAAGAACAAATAGCTCTGCAGGTTAAGGCCCTGGATTTCGCGGCCATGCGCCGCCAGCGTACGCTGATCCTCAAGTGATCGATCGAGCGAACTGCGATATTCGGAGCCATCGAAACCGTATTTGATCGAGGATACCCGCGATACGCTGAGCGCAAAGGTGGCGCAGCCGATCACGATGCCGATCAGCACGCCGGCCACGAACCCCCATGTGAGAATAATGATGATGATTGCCAGCAGGGACAGGTAGTCGAGCAGCGACAGCCGCTTGCGGGAGTCGACGATCCAGCGATGGAGCTGCTCGAGGCCGAGATACAGCAGCAGGCCGCCGAGCACGAAGCGCGGCATATAGGCCAGCAGCGCGGGGTCGACGACGAGCATCAGCGCGGCTGCCGCGGCGACGGTGAGGCCCGAAAGCCGCCCCGTGGCACCGCTGTTGCGATTCAGGAGCGAACGGCTGATCGAGATGCAGCCGGCATAGCCTCCCAGTACCCCGGCCAGGATATTGGCCGCCCCGGTCGCATTGAGCTCGCGTTCGATATCGGCTTCCCGATGTGCGGCGACTTCGAGGCCCGTCGTATTGAACAGGGTACTCACGGCCGTCACGAAGATCACAGCGATGAAATTGCCGATGAGTCCGGGCAGCGCCTGCCATGGATAGCCGTCGCTGAAGAAGGCCCAGGGTAAGGTCAGGTTGGCCTTGGGCGGCGATGCGAAGGTCCAGCCCATAGCCTGTGCCTCGATCACGGACACACCGGCGATCTTGAAAACTAGATGAGCCGCTATGACGCTCCCGATGAGAATCATCGGCAGGCCTAGTGGCTTACGGGACCGATGCCAAGTCGCATAGATGGTCAGTGCCACGGCTGCCGCGGCCAGCAACTCGTAGAAAATCATCGGATTGGCGAGTTTTGCCAGGTTCGTCCATTGCAGCTTGTAGCCGGTGATCACCTGAATGGCGCCGGTGACGATCAGGCAGGCGGTGGCTCCCAAAAATCCGCCGATCACCGGATAGGGCACATAGCGGATAGCGCGTCCCATGCGGGTAACGCCGAAGCCGCACAGCACAATGCCGGTGATGATCGTGGCCGAGGATAGGGTGATGAGCACCGGGCCAAGCAAGGCAGACGGTGCATCGGCCGTAACGATGTGCTCGACCAGAGCCGCCGCCAGGATGGCGGTGACGGCTGCGGTCGAGCTCTCGGGGCCGGCGACCGCGAAGGGGAACGAACTGCCAAGGGCGATCACGGCGGCTATGACGCTTGCAGAGATGAAGGTCGCGGCAATGCCGTAGGGCAGCAGCGAGGCCAGCGGCCCGGTGAAGATCAGCACCGAATAGGACAGGCCGAAGCTGATGGTGAGGACGCTGGCGATCAGGCCGCCGAACACGTCATTGCGCCAGGCGCGCAACACGCCCGGGCTGACAAGGGTGTCAGTCATGGGCGGCTACTTTCGCAATGACGGGCGATGAGGAGTGCGGGCCGGAAGTATGTCACGCGCGAACCTGTAGGAGCGCTGCGCGACAGGCGCAACCGCCGCCGTCTCTGGTAGACGACGGTGAGATGTACGGACAAGACTATTTTTATGACAGTCCGCGGAAAGACGGTCAGTTTGTTAGTTGATGACCAGCTCCGTGCCGGTCAGGCGGCGATAGGCCTCCAAATAGCGCTTGCTGGTGGCGTCGATCACCTCAGGGGGCAGCGGCGGCGGCGGGGCTTCACCGTTCCAGCGGCCGGCGCGGCGCTCGATGTCGAGATAGTCGCGCAGCGGCTGCTTGTCGAAGCTCGGCTGCGGCTGGCCCGGTCTATAGACGTCGGCGGCCCAGAAGCGGGAGCTGTCGGGGGTCATCACCTCGTCGATCAGGATGATGCGGCCACTGCCTTCCCTGCCGAATTCGAACTTGGTGTCGCCGATGATGATGCCTGCCTCGCGGGCGATCTCTTCACCCTGGGTGTAGACGGCGCGAGTCATGCTCTCGAGCGTGAAGGCATCCTCCTCGCCGATAATCTCGCGCATCCGGGCGATGGTAATGTTCTCGTCATGGCCGGTCTCGGCCTTGGTGGCCGGGCTGAACACCGGCTCGGCGAATTTCTGGCTTTCGAGCAGCCCGGCATCGAGCTTCTCACCGGCCAGCGTGCCTGACGCGGCATATTCCTTCCAGGCCGAACCCGAAATGTAGCCGCGGATCACGCACTCGATCGGGAAGACGGTGGTGCGGCGGCACAGCATGGCGCGACCGGCCAAAGCGGCCCGGTGACCTGCGAGCGCCGGCACCTGCCCGATGATCTCGTCGGCATCCGCCGAGATCATGTGATGCGGGACCACGCTGCCAAGCTGGTTGAACCACCAGGCGCTGATCTGGGTCAGCACCGCGCCCTTCATCGGGATGGTTTCGTTCATGACCACGTCAAAGGCGCTGATGCGGTCGGTGGTCAGCAGCAGCACGCGGTCGTCGCCGACGGAATAGATATCGCGCACCTTGCCGCGACCGATCTTGGGGAGGGGCAGGTCGCTGGTGGCCATTGTGGTCATGTCAGGGTCTTTCGAAAGCAGAGTCGTCCGGCGTCTGGCCGGCGGCGGCGTGATGAAGGAGTGGGCCTATTCCGGCAGCGGGATGAATTCGTGTTCGTTGGGCACATGGGCGAAGCGGCCGGTCTTCCAGTCCTCTTTCGCCTGCTCGATGCGTTCCTTGCTGGAGGACACGAAATTCCACCACAGATGCCTCGGCCCTTCCAACGCGTCGCCGCCGAGGAACATCATGCGGGTCTTGCGCGTCGCCTTGATGGTGATCGCGTCGCCGGGCCGGAAGATCAGCAGTTGCGGCCCCTCATGGCGGTCGCCGGCGATCTCTACCTCGCCATCGACCACATAGACTGCGCGTTCCTCATGGTCGGGATCGAGCGGCACGCTTGTGCCGGCCTCGACGGCCACTTCTGCATAGAACCATGGCGACACCATCGACACCGGCGACGCTTTGCCAAACGCCTTGCCGGCGATCACGCGTGCGGTGAAGCCGGTATCGGTGATGGTCGGCAGGCTGTCCGCGGCATAATGCTGGAACGACGGCGCGATTTCCTCGGAGCCCTTGGGCAGCGCGATCCAGCTCTGCAGGCCCAGCATCTTCTGGCCGTCGCGGCGTTGCACGTCTGGAGTGCGCTCGGAATGGGCGATGCCCTTTCCGGCGGTCATCAGGTTCATGGCGCCCGGTTGAATCTCGCGGACATTGCCTTCGCTGTCGCGATGCATGATCGCGCCGTCGAACAGATAGGTCACCGTGGCCAGGCCGATATGCGGATGCGGCCGCACGTCCATGCCCTTGCCGGAGATGAACTGCATCGGGCCGAAATGGTCGAAGAAAATGAACGGGCCGACCATCTGGCGCTTGCCATGGGGGAGGGCGCGGCGGACGAGGAAGCCGTCGCCGAGATCGCGGGTGCGCGGCACGATCACGAGCTCCAGCGCGTCGCAGGTCTGCGCGTCGCCGAGGATCGGATCTTCTGATGGTTGCCAGCTCATGAGGGCTCCGTGGGGTTGGGGCCATCATAACAGCATTTGGCGGGGCGGGTAAAAGGGCCTCAGCCCGGATGGATCGCTCCGTCCGGACTGAGGAATGGCTGTGCTTACAGGGGCTTGATCTGGACCTTGCGGAATTTCACCACGCCTGAGCCGTACTGCAGGGCGATCGGGCCGGCGGCGTGCTTGGTGTCCTCGACATCGACGGTCTTTTCGCCGTTCAGGATGACCGTGAGCTTCGGACCTTTCGCCGTGATCTCATAGGTGTTCCACTTGTCCGCCGCCTTGGGCATCGGATTGACCTTGGCCACATCGACGATGGCGCCGGTGCCGTAGGACGGGTCGGGCCGCTTGTCGAAGATGTTGACCTCGTAGCAGGTCTTGCCATCGATCACCTTCGGGTTATCGCAGCGGATGAAGATGCCGCTATTGGCTTCGGCATCGGTCCAGAACTCGGCCTTGATCTGGAAATCCTTGTAGGGCGTCTTGCTGACGAGATAAGCGAGATCCTTGCCGGAGAGCAGCTTGTCGGCGGCGAGTGCCCCGTCCTTCATCTCCCAGTTGGCGTCGCCAACCTTGTCCCAGTCGCCCATCTTGGTGCTGTCGACCAGCGTGACCCAGCCGTCAGACTGGCTCATGGCAGGCTGGATTGTCGTAAGAGCCGCAACGCCGATAACGAATCCGGCTGCAATCGCTGTAACGCGCAACATAAAGGTCTCCTCCTGTTTGCTTTTTATTGGCGTGACGTTAGCCACGGGAGAATGCGGTTGTAAATCTACTTCACATTGTGCGGTGCGTTAACGCTTGATGCCTTGCGCTTAGCTGCAGGGCCGCGGGTCGTTCGTTCGTCCAGCAGCACCTGTTGCATTGCCTGGACGTTCGGCGAAGCCGCGCCCCTGCGCCAGATCAGCACCGTCTCGGCGTGATTCTCGCCGCTCGGCAGGCGATGCACGGTGAGCCGCTTGCCTTCCGGGAATGTCGACAGCACGCTTTCCGGCAGCAGCGCGATGCCCATACCCGCGACTACGCAGCCGAGCATGGCGTGATAGGAGCCGAGTTCGATGGTGCGCTCGGGCATCTCGCCGCGCTTTGCATACCAGTCTTCCAGCCGCTTGCGATGCGGGCAGCCGTTCTCGAACACCAGTACCGAGCGCGGCGCGCTGTCCTTGCGCCCGATCGGCGGATGGCGTGGCGACGACACGATCACCGGCTCCTCGTCGAACGCATGCATGCGGTCGAACGGCGCCGCGGCAATCGGCTCGGCCACGAAGGCGGCGTCGAGATCACCGGCAAGGATGCCTTTCGCGAGGGTCTCCGGATTGCCGATGCGCATTTCGAGTTGCACGTCGGGATAGCGGCGGTGAAATTCATTGAGCGGTCCGGGCAAGCGCACCGCCGCGGTGCTCTCCATGGCGCCAAGGCGGAAGACGCCGCGCGGCCGTGGGTCCTGCACCGCGTCGCGGGCCTCGTCGGCCAGCGCCAGCAGCCGGTCGGCATAGCCGAGGAGCGTTTGGCCCGCGGGCGTCAGATGCAGGCGCTTGCCTTCGCGCACGAACAACGCCGTGCCGAGATCGTCCTCGAGCTGACGCACCCGCGTCGTCACGTTGGACTGCACGCGGTGCAACCGTTCCGCGGCGCGCGTCACACCGCCTTCGCGCACAACGGCGCGGAAGATGCGCAGCTCGGACAGATCCATACATCTCTCCATGAGATCGAAATGATCTTGATTATTCATTTTATGGGATGAAATGCGCCGGGTAAACCCGCATGGCCAACGGCACCCATCAGCGGAAAGGGGCGGACATGATCGACGACAAACGCGAAACGTATGCGCACGACGTCCGTCGCCTGACGCCGCTGCAATGGACTGCGCTGAAGCGATCCATCATCCGGCGTGTCCATGCTGAGCGCGGCCGGATGTTGCGTTCGGTCGCGATCGCCGCCGTCGCGGCCCTGCGTCACGGCTGGCGATGCCTGCGCGAGCGGCAACAGGCGCGTGACGAACTACGCTCCATGAGCGATTACGAATTGCGCGATATCGGCGTGACCCGCGCCGGCATTGATGCGGTGACCCGCCGTGGCAACGACGACGCGACGCAGAGCGCGTCACAACGATCACATCAAAACTGGAGAGCCATGATGTCGAAAGCCTACTGGATTGTCCGCGTCTCGGTGCGCGACGAGGGCCGTTATCCGGAATATCTCGCTGCGGCCAAGCCGGCGTTCGACAAGTTCGGCGCACGGTTCATCGTGCGCGGCGGCGCCTTCGAAACCATGGAAGGCGACGCCCGCGATCGCAATGTGGTGGTGGAATTCGCCGACCACGCGACCGCAACCGCCTGCTACCGTAGCCCGGAATACGAAACCGCCAGATCCATCCGGCAAAAATACGCCGAGGCCGATTTCATCATCATCGACGGCGCTTGATGTCCGTTACCGTCCCAGCGCCGTCGCCGTCGCCACGCGGTCGAAAGTCTCGAGCGAGAGGATCGCATCCGCGAATTTCTCGGCGCGATTGTTCAGCACGGGGCGCGCGAGCTGCAGGAATTTCTGCTGCATCGCCACGGCATCGGGAAACGATGTCGGCTCGCCCGACGGATCGGCATAGATGCGCTCATGCACGCCATCTTCGGTGTGGATGCTGACGCGTGCGCCGAACGGATGACGCTTGCCTTCCAGGCGTTCGTCCTGAACCACGTCGAAGCGGTCGGCCAGCGTATTGATCGCGCTGTCGCCGAGGCGCTTGTAGTCGTCCCAGCCGAAGCTGCCCTGATCGAGCGCCAGCGCGCCGGTAAAGAACATCGAGAACTGGCCGCCAACGATGGAGGTCGGATGACGCTTGGTGGCGGCGTCGCCCGTCAGCGTGATGCCGTTGCGATGGAGGCCGATCTCGACGCGCTTGATCTGCTCGGGCGTCAGATTGTGCTCGCGCCGCATCGCCACCAATGCGTCGATCGCCGCATGCGTGTAGCGGCAGCTCGGATAGGGCTTGATGCCGATCTTCATGGTCTCGTAGACCGAGCCGAGATCGGCCACGGCCTTCTCCGGATGCGAGTTATCGCTATAGCCAACCAGCAGGCCATGCTTGCCCTCGACGGATTCGGTCGCGCCAATGAAGTCGTTGCGCGCTAAAGTCGCGGCGATCACGCCGTTCATGGCGGCCGCGCCGACCTGGTAGCGCTTGTTCCAGGCGCCGTTGACGAGGAACTGCAGCGAACCCGCCGCTTGGCTGCCCGACACGCCGAAGGCTGAAATCAGTTGATCCTTCGAGAGCCCGAACAACTTGCCGGCCGCAGCTGCAGCGCCATAGGTGCCGGCTGTGGCGGTTGGGTGGAAACCCTTGGCGTAATGCGAGGTCGGATCGAGGGCGTTGCCGAGCCGGCAGCAGACTTCATAGCCGGCGACGATAGCCGTCAGCACCTGCTTGCCGGAGGCGCCGACCATTTCGCCGACGGCGAAGGCGGCGGGAACGACGGGGGCGCTCGGATGCAGTGAGGAATCGGCATGGGTGTCGTCGAAATCGAGCGAGTGGCCGAGCGCGCCGTTGAGCAGGGCGGCCACGGCCGGCGTCCAAGTCTTGCTGTCACCAAATACGGTGGAGTCGCCCTTACCGTCCAGCGACAGGGCTTCCAGCATCTTCAGCAGTGAGGGGGTGGATTCGGCCTCGCTGCGGGCACGGATGGTGCTGCCGAGATAATCGAGGGTAAGGACCTTGGCGCGTTCCAGCACGTCCTGCGGAATGTCATCGAATTTCAGGTCCGCGACATAAGCGGCAAGCGTTGCAGTCTCGTTAGCCATTGTGTTTCCTCACTCTTGTTGAAATAGCCTTAGGCGGACCAAATCGGCGTTTCAAGCGGCCATGGCGACGCGTGGATCAGCCATGCTGAAACTGGTTCGTCAAAATCCGTTTCAGGGATCAATTCTGACATGTCCGCATCGAAGCGAATTCTCGGCTTCCTGAAACGGGTGGTTGCCTTCTTCTGGGCGCGAAAGGTCGAACTCGGCCTCGGCGTCCGAGTGACCACAGCGGCGCTTGCTGCGCTGATCATAGCCCTGACCGTCGGGCTGAAACTGCCGCTGTGGGCTGTGCTGACGGCGATCATTGTCACCCAGATGAGTGTCGGGCGGTCGCTGAAGGCAACACGTGATTATCTGGTCGGCACGATCGGCGGCGCCATCTATGGCGGCGCGGTTGCGATCCTGATCCCGCATTCCAATGAAGGTGCGCTGCTCGCGGTGCTTGTGCTCTCCGTGGCGCCACTGGCCTTCATCGCGGCGATCAATCCGAGCCTCAATGTCGCGACCGTGACGGCCATCATCGTGCTGCTGCTGCCGATGATGAACCACAACACGCCGCTGGAATCTGCCATCGACCGTGTGCTCGAAGTGACCGTGGGTGCGATCACCGGCTTGTTAGTGTCGTTCCTCGTGCTGCCGTCGCGGGCGCATAGTCAGGTCCGCGCCAGTTCGGCCGAGGCGCTCGATCTGATCGCGACGGCGTTGACCGAGCTGTTGGCGTCATTGACGCGCGGGCGCGACAATGAGGCACTGCACCGGTTGCAGGACGGCATCGGCCATGCGCTCACCAATCTGAATGCGATCGGAGCCGAAGCCGAACGGGAGCGTGCCGCGCATTTGTCCCGCGGACCCGATACAGGTCCCTTGCTGCGTACGACGCTGCGGCTGCGGCATGACCTGGTCATGATCGGGCGGTCCACGGTGGTGCCGTTGCCATCCGCATTGCAGGTCAGGCTGGCGGGTCCTCTGTCGCGGGTCAGCGATGCGATGACGACGTTTCTGCATTCGACCGCCGTAGCACTGCGCAGCGGCACCGGCGCGCCGGCGATCTGGCCGGTGCAGACCGCACTACAGGCTTATGCAGGAGAGGTCGGTGCGCTTCGGCAAGAGGGGCTAACGCGCGGATTACCCGGCGATGTGGCTGAGCGCTTCTTTGCGATCGGCTTTTCGCTGGAACAGATGCGACAGAATTTGAAGGATCTCGAACGTTGCGTCGCCGAATGGGCCGAGACGGATCCGGTGAGCAAGGAGCCTACTGACGCGACTTGAGCAGTGCCAAGGCGCGGAGCTGCAGCTTTTCCGGGTCGCGCTCCCCGCGCGATGCTTCATCGAGAATACTGCTCGAGAGCAACTGCACGGCGTCAGATGAAATCCGCAGCGGCAATTCATCGAGGCAGCGATCCAGCGCTGTGGACATCGCAGCGACCGTCTCCGGGCCGAACGACTGGTTTCGTTGGTCGTCAGCTTGGGGCGCCAGATCGGGAGATGCGACGTCACGAATGCGGGCGGAAAGCCGCGCCGCCTCGGCGAGTACGCGGAGGTAAATCAATCCGGCCTCGCTGAGCGCCTTTTCATCGATCTGTCCTGACCGCGCCACGGCGACAATCCGCGCGGCAAGGCGGCGGCGGTTCTCGGGCGTGTCCGCGGACTCGCCTTCATGCGTCACAAAGGGCTGCCAAGCGGCGTCAAACGCGTGCGCCAGCGTGACTTTCAGCTCCTCGTTCTGCGGATCAATCTCTGTAAATGGCATATGGGCTAACGGGCTGCGATGACCCAGGTTCCCCACGGCCGCCACCGCAAATTCAGCGCGTGACCTGCCGCAACATGGAACGGACCACCATCCGGTGAAATGGCTTGATGACCGACAGGTAGATGCGTCCGAGCCAGTTATGCATCAGCACGACAGTCGTTGCCGTAACGCGCTGGCCGGTACCGTCCGCTGCGACATCGACCACGACGCGAAAATCGAGATGATTGTCATTGAATCCCGCGATCAGACGCTGCGGCGTCTCGCTGAGCACAGGGAAAAAGCCGACCTTGTCGACATTGGCGTGACGCGCAGAGTGCGCCGTCTTCAGCCCGAAGGGCGCAACGATCAGATCCCGCAGCCGCATCAGGGCGTCCACCCAGGGCGGAGAGTGGCTGAGCATGCGGGTGGCGGCGTCGCGGGCGGTCAGGTCCGTCGTTTTGGTCGTGATACTGAAGGCGTCGGCGAATTGTGCGCCGGCCAGCAGGCTCTTGGTGTCGATCGTTGGGTGAACCATGGAGATGGTCATAGGACCTCCGTAGACGTCAAGGGACGGCGCCGCACGCCGTCGGTTACGCCGCTCTGCAGCATAACATGTCTTTGCATCCGGCGCCGGATACTCCCTAAGATCACGGAAAAATCAGGCAAAGATCTACTTAGACAAGACCTGGTCAGGGAGGATTTGGGATGGCTTGGTTCAGGCTTGCTCCGCTCTGTCTGGTGCTGATCGCGCCGCTGTGCGCATCCGCGCAGGATTATCCCACCCGTCCCATCACGCTCGTTGTGCCATTCGCTGCCGGCGGCAGTTCCGATGTCAATGCACGGCTGATTGCCGAACAGATGAGCCGGCATCTCGGTCAGCCCATCGTGATCGAAAATATCGGCGGTGCGGGCGGGGCCGTGGCGCTGGCTCGCATCGCGCAGGCCCCGCCTGACGGCTACACCATCGTGCAGGGCAATAGCGGCACCAATACTGCGGTCTACCTGTTCACGCCTGATGTGAAATTCGCGCCGTCGGATTTTGCAGGCATCGGCATGTTCAACAAGAGTTCGGCTATGGTTGCCATCCGGCGCAATTTTCCGGCCGACAATCTCGCGCAATTCATCGCGCATGCGAAACAGAATCCCGGCCGTCTCAATATCGGCCACTCCGGTGTGGGCTCGCAGAACTATCTGTTCTGCAAGGCTTTCGTTCAGGCTGCGGGCATCGATGTCACGCTGGTCGGCTATCGCGGCGGCGGTCCGGCCCTGAATGATCTGATAGGTGGGCAGATCGATGGCATCTGCGATTCCTCGGCCTCTGTGACGCCGGCCATCCAGAGCGGTCTCATTCGCGCGATTGCGCTGGCATCCAGAACGCGGCTGCCGCATCTGCCTGACGTTCCGACCGCCAGCGAGGCGGGGTTGCCGCAATTTGAAATATCCGGCTGGTATGCGCTGTTCGCGCCGAAGGGCACGCCTGCGCCGATCATCTGGAAGCTCAATGCCGCGATGCGCGCTGCCGTTGCCAATCCCGATTATCAGAAGCGCCTCGATGATCTCGGCTCGATGCCCGCCGCAGATGCCGAAATGGCGCCGGCCTATCTTGCGCATTTCGTGCCGCAGGAGATCGAGCGTTTTCGAAAGATGCTGGGTGACAGCAAGTGATCTAAGGCCGGACCACCCATGCAACGGTATAGTATGGCCGTCATCGCTTCTGTGTTATAAGGGTTCCAGTCTGATTGTGGGTGGGGGACTAAGTTGGCTTATGATCGTTCGACCGTTGAAGCGGTGATCCAGCATTATTTCGACGGCCTCTACGAGGCTGATGCCGACAAGCTTGGCGCGATCTTTCATCCGACCGCGGACCTGCGCTGGGTCGAGAATGGCGAGCTGAAAGTGCTGACCATGCCGAACTGGATGGCCATGGTTCGTACGCGGACCTCGGGCAAGGTCGATGGCAAGACCCGCGATGACCTCATTGTCACCATCGATCGCTCCGACGACAAGACGGCCTTCATCAAGGTGCGTTGCCAGCTGCCGCCGCGTTACTTCACCGACTACCTGATCGCGATGAAGCTGGCCGATGGCTGGCAGATCGTCTCGAAATCCTATCGCTACGACGTGAAGGACTAGCAGGCGCTGGCATCCTGTCTGCGCCTGTAGAAGAGACGCGCCAGGTTCGGTTGCGCGACATTGGTTGTAAGTATCAAAAATTGCGATTGATCCCGGTCGGAATCCGTTCGCGGGCTTGACCTAAGTCAATCGCTGTGGCGGCGGAGTGAGCTACTCTCGATGGTGTGAGGATGCTCTGTGCCGATCGGGCGCTGCGCGTCCTGTCTGACGAGCCGCCGCGAGACGAGCAGGGGATGACCGGATGATCGCGCAATTGACCAAATCGGAGCGGCAGCTCGCGCTCATCATCCTGCTGGCTCTCACGATTTGCGGCCTCGCGATGGCGATCGCCGGCCGCCAGGACCCGCTCGGCGTCCATGGTGCGATTGTCATGCTGGCGGGGATCGCCGGCATCTTCGGTGTCATTTATGTCTATTACGAGCCAGAGCCGGACGAGGCCCGGCTCGCGCTGTATTACGATGACCCTACCAAATTGGCGATCATTCTGGCGATGATCTGGGCCGTCATCGGCATGTTCATCGGCGACTGGGTTGCCTGGCAGCTGGTGTTTCCCAATCTGACGTTCGATGCCGGCTGGTCGAGCTTCGGCCGCATCCGCCCCGCGCATACCAGCGCAGTGATCTTCGGCTTCGGCGGCAATGGGCTGATTGGCACCTCGCTCTATGTGCTGCAGCGGACTTCGCGCGCGCGGTTGCCCGATCAGATCAGCCCGTGGTTCGTGTTGCTCGGCTACAATCTGTTCTGCGTGCTCGCCGCCACCGGCTACTTCATGGGCGTCACCCAGTCGAAGGAATATGCCGAGCCGGAATGGTATGCCGACCTCCTGCTGGAAATCGTCTGGATCGTCTATTTCGTCATCTATATGCGGACGCTGGCGCGGCGGAAGGAGCCGCATATCTACGTCGCCAACTGGTACTACATGGCCTTCATCCTGGTGGTGGCGATTCTGCATACCGTCAATAATCTGGCGATGCCGGTCTCGTTCGGTCACGCCAAGAGCTATTCGGCCTTTTCCGGCGTGCAGGATGCGATGACCCAATGGTGGTACGGCCACAACGCCGTCGCTTTCTTTCTCACCTCCGGCTTCCTCGGCATGATGTATTACTATCTGCCGGTGCGCGCGGGTCGGCCGATCTATTCCTACCGGATGTCGATCATCTCGTTCTGGGGCATCACCTTCATGTATATGTGGGTGGGCTCCCATCACCTGCATTACACAGCGCTGCCGCAATGGGTGCAGACGCTCGGCATGACTTTCTCGCTGATGCTGCTGATTCCGTCCTGGGGCTCCGCCGGCAATGCCCTGCTGACGCTGAACGGCGCTTGGTACAAGGTGCGCGACGATGCGACGTTGCGTTTCATGATGGTGGCTGCGGTGTTCTACGGTCTCACCACGTTCGAGGGATCGTTCATGGCGATCCGCTCGGTGAATTCACTGTCGCATTACACCGACTGGACCGTCGGCCACGTCCATGCCGGCGCACTCGGTTGGGTGGCCATGATCACCTTCGGCTCGATCTATGCGTCGGTGCCGTGGCTGTGGAAGCGCGAGCGGATGTATTCGCCCGCGCTTGTCGAATGGCACTTCTGGCTCGCTGTCGCCGGCCTCTTCACATACGTCTTCGCCATGTGGAATTCAGGTATCATCCAGGGCTTGATGTGGCGCACCTATAACAGCAGCGGCACGCTGTCTTATTCCTTTATCGAGACAGTGATCGCGATGAAGCCCTATTACGTCGCGCGCGCGGTCGGCGGGTTCTTCTTCTTCGCTGGTGCGGTGATCGGTCTCTACAACATCGTCATGACTATCCGCACTGCTGATCAGCCGGCCGATGAACGCGCCGCAGATCGTCCGGCGGCACAGCCCGCTGGCGTGCCTGCGCTGCAGCCTGGAGAATGACGATGGGTTTGTTCGGCCTGCATTACAAGCTCGAACGCAAGACGATGAGTCTTGCCATCGGCATCATCATTGCCGCTAGCATCGGCGGCCTCATCGAGATCGTGCCGCTGTTCACGATCCATCAGACGGTGGAAGATGCACCGGATATGCGCGTCTATACGCCGCTCGAAATCGCCGGCCGCAACATCTACATCCGCGAGGGCTGCTACGCCTGTCATTCGCAGATGATCCGCACATTGCGCGACGAAGTGGAGCGTTATGGGCCATATTCGCTCGCGGTCGAATCCAAATACGACCATCCGATGCTGTGGGGCTCGAAGCGTACCGGACCGGATATCGCGCGTCTCGGCGGCAAATATTCCGACGAATGGCACGTTAAGCATCTGATCAACCCACGCGACGTGGTGCCGGAATCCGTGATGCCGCCTTATGCCTATCTCACGCGGGCGAAGGCGCGGATCGACGATCTCGGCCTGCATCTGGCCGCGCTGCGCAAGGTCGGCGTGCCTTATACGGATGAGATGATCGCCAACGCATCCAACGATGCCTATGGCCAGACCTCGCCCGATACGTCCTTCGCCGAAGGCGTCACCAAGCGCTATGGTGAGGCGACCAATGTGCGCGCCTTCGATGGCCAGCCCGGCGAGCCCACCGAGATGGATGCGCTGGTCGCTTACTTGCAGATCTTGGGCAAGCTGACTGATGCGGCCCACAAGGCTAAAACGGCTGCGGCGGGAGAGTGACGATGGAGCACGAGGCCACTGTCTGGTTCGCGAAGTCCTTCGGGCTGTTCTATCTGATCGCCATGTCGATCGGCGTGGTGGTCTATGCCTATTGGCCGAAGAACAAAAAGTCGTTCGACTCTGCGGCGCAGTCGATCCTCGATCCTTCCGTTGAGGACAAGCCATACGAGGCGAAGCGATGGCAGTAGAGGAACGCGATCCCGTCTCCGGCTATCTCACCACCGGTCACGAATGGAATGGCATCAAGGAACTGAACACGCCGGTGCCGCGTGCGGTGGTCTTCTTTCTGTGGGCCACGTTTCTGTATTCGGTTGTGTACTGGATCCTGATGCCGGCATGGCCGCTGGGCGTGACCTATACCAAGGGTCTGCTAGGGATCGACCAGCGCAACATCGTGGCCGAGCAGATCAAGGACGCGGCCTCGGACCGCGCCAAGTGGAGCAAGCTGATCGAGACCGAAAGCTTCGAGGCTATCCAGGCCGATCCGAAGTTGATGAAGATCGTGCGGCAGACCGGCGCGACTTTGTTCGGGGATAATTGCGCGGCCTGTCATGGCCGCACCGCCGAGGGCGGCGACGGCTTTCCAACGCTGGTGTCGCAGGCCTTTCTCTGGGGCGGTACGCCCGATGCGATCGCCGAGACGATCCGCGTTGGCATCAATTCGCCGCACAAGGATTCGCGGACGTCGCAGATGCCGGCCTTCGGCCGCGACGGGATGCTGAAGCGCGAGCAGATCGACGATGTTGTCGACTATGTTCGAAGCCTGTCGAATCCCGCGGTGGCCAAGGCGATCGCGCCCGGGAAGCTCGCCAGCGGCAAGGTGGTGTTCACCGACAATTGCGTCGCCTGCCATGGCGAGAACGCGACCGGCAATATCGAACTCGGTGCGCCGAACCTGCGTGACAATTTCTGGATCTATAGCGGTGACGCCCAGTCGGTCTTCACGACTGTCTGGGGTGGCCGGCAAGGTCATATGCCGAGCTGGGATTCGCGACTGTCGGCGCTCGATCGCAAGATCCTCGCGCTCTATCTCGTCAACCTCAGGGCTGCCGGGCCATGAATGTAGCAGCGATGAAGCACGTCAACGCGAAGGTCTGGGTCTGGATGGCGATTGCTGCCGCTCTGCTGTTGGTGCTGATGGCCAATGCGCACATGGTCTATGTGGCGTTCTCGTCGCAGCCCGACTGTATCGATCACGTCAAGCGCGGCACCAGTGCCGCGGAAGCCGGCAAATTCAGTGCGGCATCCTCGTCATGCACGCCGCGTCGTTGAGATTGCGAGGTCGAAGATGACTCTTCCAGCCGTTGCCCCTCCGCTGCCGCCCTCGGTGTCGTGGAATCGCCATGTTGCGCCATCCGTCGCCTTTGACTGGCTCAAAGCCGGCTGGCGCGATCTGACAATTATCCCGTCGGTGAGCCTCAGCTATGGCGTGCTGGTTTTCGCGGTCTCGGTCGTCCTGGTCGGCGGGTTGTTCGCCTTCGGCTGGGACTACATCCTGTTTCCGGCCTTTGCCGGCTTCATGGTGGTCGGGCCGGTACTCGCCATCGGACTCTATGAGAAGAGTCGCCGGATCGCCGCCCATGAGCGTGTCTCGCTGTTGCAGATGATTCTCGTCCGGCCGAAGTCGGGCGGGCAGCTGCTGTTCGCGGGCCTTTTGTTGTGCTCGCTGATGCTGGTCTGGATCCGCGCCGCGGTGATCATCTACGCGCTGTTTTTCGGCATGAACCCGTTTCCCGGCCTCGATGGCGTCGCTTCCATGCTGTTCACCACACCCGTCGGCTGGGCGATGCTGATCGCCGGCACTGCGGTCGGCGGCATCTTTGCGGCATTCTCCTTTGCGATCAGCGTGTTCGCCATTCCCATGCTGCTCAACGAACGCGTCGATGCGCTCACCGCCATGGGCACCAGCATGGGGATGGTCTGGGCCAATCTACCGGTCATGCTGACCTGGGCGGGAATCGCGCTGGCTTTGTTCTTGATCAATGTCATGACCGGCCTGCTCGGTATGATCGTCGTGTTTCCCGTGCTCGGTCACGGGACATGGCACGCCTATGTGGCGATGAAGCCGGGTGTCGAGGTGACTGGCTAAAGCATGATCCGGAAAAGTGGGAACCGGCTTTCCGAAAGGATCATGCGCAAAGTGAGAAACGAGGTCTCCGATGAGTTGCTGTGGCTCAGGAGCAGAGTTGGCCATACTGGCGGCGCCGGATCCGCGCGAAGTCCTGCTGGTCAGCCGTACCATTGCCGGCGGTTTGAGGCAGACCGATCTCTCGGTGCCGGACGTTCATTGCGGCGCCTGTATTCGCACGGTCGAACAAGCGCTTGGTGCGCTCGATGGCGTGACATGGGCACGGGTTAATCTCTCCACGAAGCGCGTCACCATCAAATGGCGCGCCGATGCCGCACCGCCGCCTTTCATCGAAACGCTACGCAATGTTGGCTATGAAGCGCATCTGTTCGAGGTCGATGGCGATGCTACGGATACGACGCTGTCGGAACTGATCCGTGCGCTGGCGGTGTCGGGCTTTGCAGCCAGCAATATCATGCTGCTGTCGGTCTCGGTGTGGTCTGGTGCCGAGCCCGCGACGCGCGATCTGTTCCACGGTATCTCTGCGCTGATCGCGCTGCCGACGCTGATTTATTCCGGCCGGGTATTCTTTCGCTCGGCCTGGCAGGCACTGCGTCACGGTCGCACCAATATGGATGTGCCAATCTCGCTCGGCGTGTTGCTGGCCTTCGGCATGAGCCTGTACGAAACCGCGATCCATGGGCCGCATGCTTATTTCGATGCCTCCGTGACACTGCTGTTCTTTCTACTGATCGGCCGCACCCTCGATCACATGATGCGTGAGCGCGCGCGTGTCGCGGTGAAGGGGCTCGCACGCCTGGCGGCGCGGGGCGCGTTGGTTCTGCAGAGTGACGGTGCGCAGACCTATCTGCCGGTCGGCGAAATCACGCCGGGTATGACCATCATGCTCGCTGCCGGCGAGCGCGTGCCGGTCGATTCGCAGGTGACCAAGGGTCTGTCGGAACTCGACGTCTCGCTGGTCACCGGTGAGAGCGTGCCGCAGCCGGCTCTGCCGGGTTCAGTGCTGCGCGCGGGTACGCTGAATCTCACAGGGCCTCTGATCATCACGGCGACAGCCTCGGCCAACGAGTCGTTCCTCGCGGAAATGCTGCGGATGATGGAAGCCGCAGAGCAGGGCCGTTCGGTCTATCGCCGCATCGCCGATCGTGCGGCCGGGCTCTATGCGCCGGTGGTGCATCTTACCGCGGCCATCACGCTGGTTGGCTGGCTCATCGTGTCCGGCGACGTTCATCGCGCGATCACTATTGCCGTCGCGGTGCTGATCATCACCTGTCCCTGTGCGCTTGGCTTAGCTGTGCCGATGGTGCAGGTGGTTGCTGCGCGGTGGCTGTTTGAGAGCGGCATCATGATCAAGGATGGCGGGGCGCTTGAGCGTCTCGCCGAGATCGATACGGTGGTGTTCGACAAGACTGGCACACTGACGCTTGGCAATGCCCGCGTCGTCAATTCGGACAACGTCGATCCTGCGACCCTGGCGTTGGCCGGCGCGATCGCCGCGCATTCACGTCATCCCTATTCGCGTGCACTCGCTGCTGCCGTTTCAACAACGACGACTCCGATTGAGCTCGATGATGTCTCCGAACATCCGGGCTGCGGCATGGAAGCGCGTCTCGGCGGCAGCGTGCTGCGCCTCGGGCGGCCGGAATGGGCCCTCACCGATACCAGCGGTATGGATCTCGATGGCTCTTCCGTCGTGTTGTCGCGCGATGGACAATGCGTGGCGGATTTCCGCTTCGAGGATCGGTTGCGTGCGGGCGCGGCTGAAACGGTCGGCGACCTGAAGCGCGACGGACTGGCTGTCGAGGTTGTCTCGGGCGATCGCGAGACGCCGGTGCGGACACTCGCTGCAGGCATAGGCGTGCCATATTTCGCCGGCGTGCTGCCGGGCGGCAAGGCGGCGCATGTGGCAGAGCTGGCGTCCGCCGGCAAGAAGGTCCTGATGGTCGGCGACGGTCTCAATGACACGCCGGCGCTGATGGCCGCGCATGCGTCGATGGCTCCGGCATCGGCCGCCGATGTCGGGCGCAACGCCGCAGATCTCGTCTTCCTGCGCGAGGATCTGTCGGCCGTGTCTCAGGCAATCGCGGTCTCGCGCGAGGCAGGGCATCTCGTGCGGCAGAATCTCGCGCTGGCAGTCGGCTACAATCTCATTGCGGTGCCGATCGCGATCATGGGCTATGTCACGCCGCTGGTTGCAGCCATCGCGATGTCCGGCTCGTCCATCGTGGTTGTCGCCAATGCGCTGCGGCTGCGTGGCCGCGGCAAGTCCGACAAGTCTCAGGGCGCAAGCGCATCAACGCCGCGAATGTCAGTCAGAATGGAGCCGGCGGAATGACAGACTATTTCTATCTGATTCCGATCGCCATCGGGCTTGGCCTGTGCGGCCTCGCGGCGTTCCTGTGGTCGCTGAAATCAGGCCAGTATGACGATCTGCAGGGCGCCGCCGAACGCATCCTGCATCAGGATGATGTGCCACTGTCGCATTAGCGAAATAGATGCCGGTTCGCGTCAGGGAAACGAGTCAGAACAAAAAGAAAGGGCCCCGGTTCTGCTCAGAACCGGGGCCCTTTCTTTAGCGGCGGTGTTGCTTACGGCTGGATCGCCGAGGCGTCGCGGCTGGCGAACTGCCGGTTGATCGAGATCGCAAGCAGGGTCACAACTGCGCCCGACAGCAGATACACGCCGGACGAGGACAGGCCGAAGCGGCTCGACATCACCAGCGCCACGAATGGTGCGAAGCCGGCGCCGAACAGCCAGGCAAGGTCGGTGGTAAGCGCCGAACCAGTGTAGCGGAAGCGCTTCGAGAAGCTCGATGCGACCGAGCCCGAAGATTGACCGAGCGACAGGCCGAGCAGGATGAAGCCGGTCACCATGAAGGCGAGTTCGCCGACAATGCCGCCGTCCAGCATCTGCGGTGCGAAGCCGCTGAACACGGCGATGGCAATCGCCGAACCGGTCAGCAGTGTGCGGCGGCCGACCTTGTCGGCGACATAGCCTGACACGATCATGGCGATGATGCCGAACACGGCGCCGATACATTCGACGATCAGGAAGCGGCCGGGTGCTTCGCGGGTGAACAGGAACACCCATGAGAGCGGGAATACTGTGACCATGTGGAACAGTGCGAAGCTCGCCAGCGGTGCGAAGGCGCCGATCACCACGGTGCGGCCCTGCTGGGCGATCGTCTCGGTGATCGAGGACGGCTCGAGTTCGCGGGCTTCGAAGAGTTCGGTGTAGCCCGGCGTCACCACCATGCGCAGGCGGGCGAACAGGGCGACGACATTGATGGCGAAAGCAACGAAGAACGGATAGCGCCAGCCCCAGTCGAGGAAGTCGTCAGCGGACAGGGTGTCGACGAAGAAGGCGAACAGCGCGCTCGCTACCAGAAGGCCGATCGGGGCGCCGAGCTGCGGGATCATGGCGTACCAGCCCTTCTTGCCTTCCGGCGCATTCAGCGCCAGCAGCGAAGCAAGACCGTCCCAGGTGCCGCCCCAGGAAATGCCCTGGCCGATACGTGCAGCAGCCAGCAGCCAGGCCGATGCGACGCCGATGGATTCGTGACCGGGCAGGAAGGCGATGGCGACGGTGGCAACGCCGAGCAGGAACAGCGCGATGGTCAGCTTGGCGCCTTTGCCCTGGCTGCGATCGATAGCTGTGAAGATCATCGTGCCGATCGGGCGGGCGATGAATGCCAGCGAAAAGATCGCAAAGGAATATAGAGTGCCGGTCAGCGGATCGAGATAGGGGAAGACGAGCTTCGGAAATACCAGCACCGAAGCGATCGCATAGACGAAGAAGTCAAAGAACTCGGAGGTCCGGCCGATGATGACGCCAATGGCGATCTCGCCCGGGTTAACCGCTCCGTGGCCATCCGCGTGCAGAAGGCGTGCGTCCCGTTCAATCGTCGATGACGTCTGCGCCATATTTTCTATCCGTCGGTGGTGTGTTGAAGGTCATGCAATCGACGCCAAAGGGCGACGCGAGGTTGACGATTTGTCGCGAACCGTGTCTTCGGACCATTGGACAAATTGTCCAATGTTGCCCTGCAGCAAATACGCCTAACCGTGCGCGCGAACGGACATTATCGAATGGGTAACACCTTGAGCCGCCTACGGATACTCCTTTTGCTGCCCTTGGTTGCCTTGCTGGGCGGATGCAATTTCGTCGTGATGAATCCTGCGGGTGACATCGCAGTGCAGCAACGCGATCTCGTGGTCATTTCCACGGTGTTGATGCTGCTGATCATCGTGCCGGTGATGGCCCTGATCGTGTTCTTCGCCTGGAAGTACCGGCAGTCGAATGCTGACGCGAAATACGAGCCGGACTGGGATCACTCGACCCATCTCGAGCTCGTCATCTGGTCGATGCCCCTCCTCATCATCATCTGTCTCGGCGCCGTGACCTGGTCCAGCACGCATCTGTTAGACCCGTATCGCCGGCTGGACCGGATTGCGCCCGGCAATGCTGCGAGCCTCAATGAGCCGCTGCAGGTGGAAGTCGTCGCGCTCGACTGGAAGTGGCTGTTCTTCTACCCGGAATATGGCATCGCTACGGTCAATGAACTGGCTGCGCCTGTGGATCGTCCAGTGCGCTTCAAGATCACTGCCTCGTCGGTGATGAACTCCTTCTATATCCCCGCGCTCGCCGGCCAGATCTATGCGATGCCCGGCATGGAAACCAAGCTGCACGCGGTCATCAATAAGGCCGGCGTTTATGACGGCTTCTCGGCGAACTATAGCGGCGCCGGCTTCTCCGGCATGCGCTTCAAGTTCCATGGCGTCGACCAGGCCGGCTTCGATGCCTGGATCGCCAAGGTTAAGGCGAGCAGCGAGACGCTGAGCCGCGAGGCCTATCTGGATCTCGAAAAGCCCAGCGAGAATGTGCCGGTTCGTCTCTATAAGGAAGTCGCGCCTGACCTCTACAAGGCGATCCTCAACATGTGCGCCCAGCCCGGCAAGATGTGCATGAGTGAGATGATGGCGATGGACGCGAAGGGTGGCCTCGGCCTCGCCAGCGCCCGCAACATCCTGCCGCTGAAATACAATATTTCGATGCTTGACGGCTCCAGCTCGACCAAGAACTACGTCGCCAGCGTCTGCACCCTCGCCGAGGCCGCACGCGAAGCAGCCGATCACCGCTCGACGACGACTCCACTTGACCCGACGCCGGTCACCGGTGCTGGTCTCGCGCGCCCGGGTGCCGCCCCCGCGCCATTCAATTTCACGCCTGCGCCGCCGCCTGCCGAGCGGCGCGCTTCCAACACCTGATCGGGTCGATCTAAATGTCTGATACAGCCGTAGTGGCAAATACCGGGCTTGCGAAGTTCATCTTCGGCCGCCTGACGCTCGAGTCGTTCCCCTATCATGAACCGATCCTGGTCGCGACTTTCGCGATGGTCGCGCTCGGCGGCATCGTGCTGCTCGCTGCGCTGACCTATTTCAAGCTCTGGGGTTATCTCTGGAAGGAGTGGTTCACCAGCGTGGACCACAAGAAGATCGGCATCATGTATATGGTGCTGGGCATCGTCATGCTGCTGCGCGGTTTCGCCGACGCGATCATGATGCGCGCCCAGCAGGCCATGGCCTTCAACGGCTCCGACGGCTTTCTGCCCGCCCATCACTACGATCAGGTGTTCACGGCGCATGGCGTGATCATGATCTTCTTCGTGGCGATGCCGCTGGTCACCGGTCTGATGAACTACATCGTGCCGCTGCAGATCGGAGCACGCGACGTGTCGTTCCCGTTCCTGAACAATTTCAGCTTCTGGATGACCACCGGTGGCGCCATCCTCGTCATGATGTCGCTGTTCGTCGGTGAATTCGCCAAGACCGGCTGGCTGGCTTATCCGCCGCTGTCGAATCTCGGCTACAGTCCGGATGTCGGCGTCGACTATTATATCTGGGCGCTGCAGGTTGCCGGTGTCGGCACGACGCTATCGGGCATCAACCTGATCGCGACCATTGTGAAGATGCGTGCGCCCGGCATGACCATGATGAAGATGCCGATCTTCACCTGGACTTCGCTCTGCACCAACGTCCTGATCGTGGCGTCCTTCCCGATCCTGACCGCCGTTCTCGCGCTGCTGTCGCTGGATCGCTATGTCGGCACCAACTTCTTCACGAACGATCTCGGCGGCAACCCGATGATGTATGTGAACCTAATCTGGATCTGGGGCCATCCGGAGGTTTACATCCTGATCCTGCCGCTGTTCGGCGTGTTCTCGGAAGTGACCTCGACCTTCTCGGGCAAGAAGCTGTTTGGCTACACCTCGATGGTCTACGCCACGCTGGTCATCACGATCTTGTCCTATCTGGTCTGGCTGCATCACTTCTTCACCATGGGCTCGGGCGCCAGCGTGAATTCCTTCTTTGGAATCACGACCATGATCATCTCGATCCCCACGGGCGCGAAGATATTCAACTGGCTGTTTACGATGTATCGCGGCCGCATCCGGTTCGAATTGCCGATGATGTGGACCATCGCCTTCATGCTGACCTTCGTGATCGGCGGCATGACCGGCGTGCTGCTTGCGGTGCCGCCGGCCGACTTCGTGCTGCATAATAGCCTGTTCCTGATCGCTCACTTCCACAACGTCATCATCGGCGGCGTGGTGTTCGGCATCTTTGCGGCCATCAACTTCTGGTTCCCGAAGGCCTTCGGTTTCAAGCTCGATCAGTTCTGGGGCAAGGTCTCGTTCTGGGGCTGGGTCCTCGGCTTCTACTTCGCCTTCATGCCGCTCTATGTGCTTGGTCTGATGGGCGTCACCCGCCGCTTGCGCACCTTCGACGATCCGTCGCTGCAGATCTGGTTCGTCATCGCCGCCTTCGGTGCAGTTCTGATCGCGATCGGCATCGGTGCTTTCCTCGTCCAGATCGCCGTCAGCATCTGGAATCGCGAGAAGCTGCGCGATACCACGGGCGATCCCTGGAACGGGCGCACGCTGGAATGGGCAACGTCGTCGCCGCCGCCGGATTACAACTTCGCTTTCACCCCGGTCATTCACGACAATGACTCGTGGTGGGACATGAAGCGTCGCGGTTATACGCGTCCGCTGGAGGGCTTCAGGCCGATCCATATGCCGAAGAACACCGGCACCGGCGTGATCCTCTCGATCTTGGCCACGGCGATGGGCTTCGCCCTGATCTGGTACATGTGGTGGCTCGCGGCCCTGAGCTTCATTGCCATCGTCGGCGTCGCGATCTTCCACACCTTCAACTACAACCGTGACTTCCACATCCCGGTGGAGGACGTCATCCGTACCGAAGGCGAGCGTACGAAACTTCTCGCAGTACAGGCCGCGTCATGAACGTACCGACCCAAACGATAAACGGCACTGAAGTCCCGGTCTTCTACGTCGTCGACGAACACGATCATCCGGCCGGTTCCAGCACCATGCTGGGCTTCTGGCTCTACCTGATGAGCGATTGCCTCATCTTCGCGATGCTGTTCGCCACCTTCGGCGTACTCGGCGGCAGCTATGCTGCGGGCCCCGGGCCGAAGGATTTGTTCGACCTCAAGCTCGTCGCGCTTAACACCGCGATGCTGCTGTTCTCGTCGATCACCTACGGCTTCGCGATGCTGGAAATGATGAAGGGCAGAGTGAAGTCGACCCAAATGTGGCTCGGCATCACCGGTCTGTTCGGCCTCGCGTTCCTCTGCATCGAACTCTATGAGTTCCATCACATGATCCACGAAGGTGCTGGCCCCTGGCGGAGCGCCTTCCTGTCGTCCTTCTTCACGCTGGTAGGCACCCACGGCCTGCACGTCACCTTCGGTATCATCTGGCTGGTGACGCTGATGGTGCAGGTCGCCCGTTTCGGCCTGATCGAGGCGAACCAGCGGCGGCTGATGTGCCTGAGCATGTTCTGGCATTTCCTCGACGTCGTCTGGATCGGCGTCTTCACCTTTGTTTATCTGCTGGGAGTGCTGCGATGAGCGCCGATGCACATGCCGCGCACGGACATGGTCACGATGACCACGGCCACGATGACGGCCGCGACCATGGTTCGTTCAAGTCGTATATGACTGGCTTCGTCCTCTCGGTCATCCTTACCGCCATTCCATTCTGGCTGGTGATGACGGGCGCGATCGAGAACAAGAACTGGACCATCGCGATCGTCGTTGCGTTCGCTGTGGTGCAGATCATGGTTCACATGGTCTACTTCCTGCACATGAACACGACGTCGGATGCCGGCTGGACCATGATGGCGCTGATCTTCACGATCATCATCGTCGTGATTGCGCTGAGCGGTTCGCTCTGGGTGATGTACCACCTCAACGTCAACATGATGCCGGTTCATGACATGAGGAATATGCCCTGATGGCCACGGCGCGCGCCAACGACGGGATCGTCGTAGGCCGCCCGGCCAGACAGGAGTCGTCTGAATCGAAAATGGAATCCGGGCGGTCGCCCCGTAGCGCGACAACCCTCACGGTGCTGGGCCTGCTGGCACTGCTCGGTATCGCGGGATTGACCGCGCTGGGCATCTGGCAGGTCGAACGCCGCGCCTGGAAACTGGATCTGATCGCACGTGTCGATCAGCGCAGCCACGCCGCGCCCGAAGCTGCACCCGGGCCTGCGGCGTGGCCTGCGATCAATCGCAATGACGATGAATATCGTCGCGTCAGCGTCACCGGGCGGTTTGTGCCGGGCGCCGATACTCTGGTGCAGGCTGTCTCGGATCTCGGCGCCGGTTTCTGGGTGCTGACGCCGCTGCGCGCCGAGGCCGGATACACTGTGCTGGTGAATCGGGGCTTCGTCAGCCCCGACGAGCGCAAAGCCGGCGCATTCGCGGCGCCCGCGACGTCGGTGTTAGTGACGGGCCTGTTGCGCGTCACCGAACCGAAGGGCGGGTTCCTGCGCTCAAATGATCCCGCTGCCCAGCGCTGGTATTCCCGCGACGTCGAAGCGATTGCCGCCAGCCAGACGCTCGGCGCCGTCGCCCCCTATTTCATCGATTCCAATGCCGCGCTGGACGCACCGGGTCAGCCCCATGGTGGCCTGACCGTGATCGTCTTCCCGAACAACCATGTGGTCTATGCCATCACCTGGTTCGGCCTCGGTTTGATGCTGGCCGGCGGTGCCCTGTTCGTCGTTCGCGACGAGTGGCGGATTCGGAAAAAATCACTACCTCGCGTATGACGTCTTGGATGATGCGCCGGTCCGATTGAGGCTGGCCGATCAAGCTGACGGGGCGAGATGCCGGGTTTGGGAGCAGAGAGCAAGGTGGGCGCACCAGACGTCACTGGCGTCAGTGCGGTTGCCGCGTCACCAGTCGACGCGACGGGTGTCACCACACCCGTTGCGGTCACGGCTCTGCCGCTCGACGAGACCACCAATATCAAGAACATCAATCTGCTGATCCAGTTGCGCTGGATCGCAGTGGTCGGGCAGGTCCTGACCATCGGCTTCGTGCATCTGGTGATGGGCATTTCGCTACCGCTGATGGCCATGGTCATGGTCCTGTGCGGCTCAGTATTCCTGAACGTCATCAGCCAGGAGTGGCTGCGCCAGCAGACCGACGCGCGTGACCGCGAACTGCTCCTGCTTTTGCTGCTCGACGTCGCGGCGCTGACCGCCCAGCTTTATCTGAGTGGCGGTGCCACAAATCCATTCATATCGCTCTATCTCCTGCAGGTTACGCTCGGGGCGATGTTGCTGAACGGTCGCTCGACCTGGGTCGTTGTTGTTGTTGCCTGTCTGTGCTTCGCCGGGCTGATTGTATTTCATCGCCCCCTCAATCTGCCGGACGCGCTGCGCAACGATCTGTTCCAGTTGCACATCATCGGTATGTTGATCTGCTTCGTACTCGACGCGGCGCTGATCGTCGTTTTCATGACGCGCATTGCAGAAAACTTGCGCGAGCGCGACGAGGGTCTGGCAGCGCTGCGTCAGCAGGCCGCGGAGGAAGATCATATCGTGCGCATGGGCCTGCTCGCCTCTGGTGCCGCGCATGAACTCGGTACGCCGCTGGCATCGCTGTCGGTGATCCTCAGTGACTGGCGCCGGATGCCGGAACTTGCAGGCAACCCGGAGCTGATGGAAGAGATCAGCGAGATGCAGGCCGATGTGCAGCGCTGCAAGTCGATCGTCACCGGCATTCTCATGTCGGCCGGCGATATGCGCGGCGAGGCGCCGGTTGTGACGACCGTCAACGGCTTCTTCGGCGAACTGGTCGAGGACTGGCGCGGCGCCCGCTCGATCAACACGCTGGTCTATGAGAATCGGTTCGGCGAGGACATGCCGATCGTGTCGGACTCGGCGTTGAAACAGATGATCTTCAACGTGCTCGATAACGCCAACGAGGTATCGCCGCTCTGGGTGCGCCTCGCTATCGAGCGCGATGGCGATTCGCTGGTGCTGAAGGTCAGCGACATGGGGCCGGGTTTCGCCAAGGAGATGCTGGCGAATTTCGGCAATCCCTATAATTCAAGCAAGGGCCAGTCCGGGCGCGGGCTCGGTCTGTTTCTGGTGGTCAATGCCGTCCGCAAGCTGGGCGGCGCAGTGGTGGCGGAGAATCGTCCTGTGGGCGGTGCCCTCGTGATGTTGTCGCTACCACTATCCGCCCTCGCGATTGGAGCGCGCAAACATGTCGGATGAACGTCTGCTGATCATTGTCGAGGATGACGAGGGTTTCGCGCGCACGCTGAAGCGATCGTTCGAGCGTCGCGGTTACACCGTGCTGCATTCCGAGGGCTTCGAGACCTTGACCGAGGTGCTCGGCGACAAGGTGCCGGGCTATGCGGTGGTCGATCTCAAGCTCGGCGGAGCCTCGGGCCTGGCTTGTGTCGAGGCGTTGCATGCGCTGAGCCCTGAGATGCTGATCGTAGTGCTCACCGGCTATGCCAGCATTGCCACGGCGGTGGAGGCGATCAAGCTCGGCGCGTGTCATTACCTCGCCAAGCCTTCGAACACCGACGATATCGAGGAAGCGTTCCAGAAGGCGACCGGCGACGTGCAAGTGGCGCTCACGGAACGTCCGACCTCGATCAAGACGCTGGAATGGGAACGCATCCACCAGACGCTGGTGGAGAGCGATTTCAACATTTCGGAGACGGCGCGCCGCCTCGGCATGCATCGCCGCACGCTGGCACGAAAGCTGGAAAAACGTCAGGTGAACTGAAGCCGCTGAAGGTCTGGTGAGCTAGCAACACCCCTGTTGCCGGAACCAGTGTGACACAGCGCTCTCGAACGGTGCCCAGGCGCGTTCGAAAGCCTTGAACTGGGGCACGCTCTTGCGATAGAACCCGCGCAACTCGGTCTCCATGGCCTCCAGGTCGACGCCGGTCGGCTTGCCATCGCGGCTGATGGTACGCCCGTCGACCACGACATCGCGAATGCAGCTGCTGTTGCCGCGGGCAAACAGCATGTCGATCGGATCGACCGGCATGATGGCATCGCGGTCGAGTTGGCCGATATCGAGAACAATGAAATCAGCGGCTTCTCCGGCGGCGAGCATGCCCGAGCCCGGTGCGCCGATCGACTTCCGGCCGTTGCGGACGGCGAGCGTGAGAAACTCCGCACGGCTCCATGTGCGGTCGAAGCCGAGGCCGTCATGCGCCATCTGCACGAGGCGCATTTCGCGGATCGCGTCTTCGTCTTCGTCGAGCGCGACGCCATCGATACCCACGGCAATGGGGCAGCCGCGGCGATGCGCATCGGCAATCGGAGCGAGGCCTGAATGCAGATGAAGATTGGAGCTGAAATTCGTCACGATGGTCGCGCCGGACTCGGCGATCATATCGAGTTCGTCCGGCCGGGCATGGATGCAATGGGCCAGTGTCAGGCGGTTGGATAGCAGGCCGATATCTTTCAGGTAGCGCACAATGCCGCTCGGAAAAGTGCGGTCGGCCCATTGCCGCTGATAGATGGTCTCGAGCAGATGCATGTGCACGCGCCGGCCGGTCGTCGCGGAGCGCTCAGCAATGGCTTCGAGCAGTACAGGCGAGCACCACTGGACGCCGGCCGGACCGTATTGCACATCGATCATCGGACCGACGATGGCGGCATGAATGGCTTCGACGCGGTCGAGATATTCCGATGGTGTCGGGCTCGGACGAACGAACATGTCCTGAATCGTGCTGCGGTCGTCTTCGGGCAATGCGGCAAGCACGTCGGCGCTATCGCCATAGACGATTGGATTCTGGTCGCGTACGGCCAGCGCGAAGGCCAGCCGGATACCGACATCGCTTGCGGCCTTTGCGATTGCGATCGACTCATCGAGAATCGGCATTTTGCCGCTCGGCCGGGTATAATGGACCATCGCGCCGCCGCAGCCTGCACGCGCTGAACGGGCGAGCGAGACGGCGGCGACGAGATAGGGATCGGGCGGAGTGCCGAAGGCCGAGCGGACGATCCACGATTCTAGCGGCATGTTCGATGCGCCGAAGGATGTCATGGACGGCCGGGCATGGTCGTGGGCGTTGACCAGTGCGGGGATGATCAGGTGATTTGTCTGCGGCGAAATATGCGCGCCGGCCGAGACGCTCGTGATCAGACCATCCGCATGGTGGATGCTGGCGTGAGGCACGAGGCCTCGATCTGTGCCGGTGAAAATATTCGTCGCAGACAGGATCCGGTTCATCCGCGTGCAAGCCTTAGTTCGCCGTATAGACCAGTTCGCGATCCCCGCGTGCCGGCAGGAATTCGCGCGAGAATACTTCCTTCGGGGTCGGCGTGCGCTTCAGGTCGTAACCTTCGACGACCATGCCGATGGCGCGGGTCATGCGGTCATCCTTGATATCGCCGACGCCGATCTCTTTCATCTCGGGCGAGACCATCAGCTTGTCGAAGGAATATTGCAGGCGGCGCTTCTCGACGGGGACATCGACCAGGTTGTCGAAGGCGACGACCGACGCCATGCCGGCGTTCTGATCCTTGGCGACGGCGATGTTGGCCTTGTTGATCGCGCGGACCAGACCAGCAACGGCCTTCGGGTTCGATGCCAGCAGCTTCTGTGACACCATCACGCCGTTGGAATACAGGTCGAGGCCGAATTCACCGAATGAGAACCACTTATAATCCTTCTCGGGATCCTGGCGGTTCAGGACGAGATTGAAATAGCTGGTAATGTTGAACACCAGCGCGGCGTCGATGTCGCCCTTGATCAGCATCGGCTCCTGCAGATTGGGAGCCATGTTCGTCACGTTGATCTTGTCGGCCGCGAGGCCGTTCTTCTGGATGAAGACGGGCAACAGACGGGTCGTCGGCGTGCCCTGCGCGCCGCCCAGCGTGTGTCCTTCGAAATCCTTGATCGTCTTGATGCCGCTAGTGTTCTTGGTGACGATCGAGAAGGGAGGTTGGTTCCACATCATATAGACCATCACGGGCGCGTCCGCAGGGCGCGTCGACGAGTTCTGGATGATGGCATTGACGTCGCCGAAGCCGGCATCCCAGGCGCCGGACATGATACGGGTCACGGTCGCGCCCGAGCCTTCGCCTTGATCGATGACAACGTTCAGGCCCTCTTCCTTGAAGTAGCCCTTGTCCTTGGCATAGAAGAACGCCGCGTCACTGCCCTGGGTTTTCCAGCCCAGCGTGAACTTGATGGTCGTCTCCTGAGCGAAGGCGGAGCCTGTGAGCAGGACGCTGCCGACTGCGAGGGCGGTCAATCTCTTCAACATGACGTTCTCCTGGTTGATATGGGTGGATTAGGTCGCAACGAGATCGTTCTTGCGCGTGGCCCAGCCGGTCACACGCGCCTCGATCAGAGAGAAAATGACGTAGAGCGCCACGCCAAGGATCGCGAGAATGAACAGGCAGGCGAACACCAGCGGGACGTTGAAGTTCGACGATGCGCTCATCATCACATTGCCGATGCCGCGATTCGACGCGACGGTCTCGGCCAGAACGGCACCGACAAAGGCGTAGCTGACCGCGACTTTCAGCGAGGCAAAGAAGAACGGCATGGTGCGCGGCAGGCCAACATTCCAGAGAATGTCCATCTTGCTGGCGCCGAGTGCCTTCAGTACGTCTTCCAGCTCCGGTTCGGTGGTGGCGAGACCGGTCGCGATATTGACGACGATGGGGAAGAAGCAGATCGATAGCGCGGTAAGAATCGCAGGCACCGAGCCCGAGCCGAACCACAATACGAAGATCGGCACGACGGCGACCTTTGGAATCGACGAAAAGCCAACCAGCAGAGGATAAGCGGTGTCATAGGCGACTTTCGAGACGCCGATGACCGCGCCCAGCACCACGCCGAGGCCGACGCCAAGGACGAAGCCGGCCATGGTCGTGCCGAGGGTCTGTAGAATATGCGGCCACAGGATCGGGAAGCGCGCGATCAGCGTCGCAATGATTTCCGTCGGACGCGGAAGAACCAGATCCGACACGCCCGACATGGCGCAAAATAACTGCCATGCGGCGAAGAAGATGACGATCAATCCGAACGACCAGAGTTTTTGACGCAGGCCTACACTCATGACCTATGCCTCCTGCGCTTCGGGAGCGTTGCTCCGGGCGTTGACGATGAGTTCACGCAGGCGCTGATTGAGTGCGACGAAATCAGGCTCGAAAGTCATGGGGATGGTGCGCGGGCGCGGGAAGTCCACCGGGCTGTCGTCGAGGATGCGGCCCGGTCGTGCGCTCATCACGCAGATGCGGCTGGCCAGGAAGCCGGCTTCGCGGAGGTCATGCGTAACCAGCAGCACCGTCGGCTTGTGTTGCAGCCAGAGGCTCTGCAGAATCGACCAGAGTTCTTCCTTGGTGAACTGGTCGAGCGCGCCGAACGGCTCGTCGAGCAGCAACATGCGCGGCTCATGAATCAGCGCGCGGCAGAGATTTGCCCGCTGCAGCATGCCGCCGGACAGCTGCCAGGGATATTTGTTGCCGAAATCCTTGAGGCCGACCTGGGCCAGCAATGCATGCGCCTTGTCGCGAAATTCGCCTTTGCGCTTCTGTCGATACTCCGACCGGAACGGCTCCACGATCTTGAGCGGCAACATGATGTTCCGCTCGATGGTCAACCAGGGCAGCATGGTCGGGTTCTGGAACGCCATGCCGATTCGCAGCGCCTTGGCAGCGACCTCACGCCCGCCGACGATGACGACGCCGGTGGTGGGGCGGAGCAGATTGCTGACGAGCTTGAGGATCGTCGACTTGCCGCAGCCGGAGGGGCCGACAAGGGCGAGGAATTCGCCGTCGGGGATGATAAGGTTGGTCTCGGCAAGCGCCGGCGTGGCGGTCGGGCCGCGGCCGAACGTTACTGAGGTAGCGGACAGCTCAACGGCGACCGGTCTGCGCTGGCCCTCGGTGGGTCCATTTTCTTGCATACTTGTCATGGCGATAAGTGCATGCAATTGGGGTGCCACTTGAGTCGGGAGCGAAACGTTGTCATTTTACGTTCGCTCGCCATTCCCTGAGGAATTATTGGGCAGTCACTCTCCTCGATTGCATGCACTTCGGGCACGGCCCGGAATGCCCAAATCGCGACAGGTTCGATCTGAATGCCAGAAGCGCCGAATTCAAAAGACAAGGTTGGGGTGATCTGCCGCGCGCTGCGGCGGGCGATCATCGAGCAGGCTCTGGAACCCGGCGCCAAGCTTCCCGAGGACTCCTTGGGTGAGCGCTTCGGCGTTAGCCGCACCATTGCGCGCTATGCACTCGGGCAACTGGCGTCCGAGGGGCTTGTGGAGCTGCGACGTAACCGCATCGCTGTAGTCGTGACGCCGAGCTGGCAGGACGCGCGCGACATCTTCGACATTCGGATGGATCTCGAACGGCTGATCGTCCGCAAGATCGCCGGCAAGCTCAGCAGCAGTCAGATCGCGCGCCTCAAGGCGCATGTCGAGGCGGAGCGCGAGGCGCATGACGGGCCGAACGCCGTGTCCATTCGCTTGGCGACTGAATTTCACATCATGCTGGCGTCGATGACCAACAGTCCGGTGCTGGTCCGCTATGTCAGCGAGATCGCCTATCGCTGCTGTCTGACACTGTCGCTGTTCAGTCGCCCGCATTCGTCGGAATGCGGCATCAGCGAGCATATCGCGATCATCGAGGCGCTTCAGGAGGGCGATGCCAACAAGGCGATGTCGCTGATGCATTCGCATCTGGATTCGGTCGCCAACCGCGCGCTGGTGGAGCCGACCCCGGCGCGGGGCCGGGATCTGCTGGATGTGCTGGCGCCCTATACCGAGGAAGCGACCTGAAGGCGTCGCGGCGTCTATTGCAGCCGGCGCAGCAGAAATTCGTAGAATTTTGGATTGTCCGCCCGCGACACATTGATTCTGATCGCCCGCGCCAGCCGACTGTTCTTGTCGAGGCAGAACAGGCTTCCCGGCGCGATGAAGATGCTGTCCTTCGCGCCTTCGCGCGCCAGCGCCATGTCGTCGATTCCGTCCGGCAGCAGCAGATACAGGTAATAGCCCGTGCGTGCGTCGGCATAGAGCGGATGTCCGCCGCGCACGAGATTGGCGCGCACCTGGCCCATGGCGGCTTCACTCCGCTGTCCCAGCCGCTTCAGGTGCCGTTCATAGTGGCCGTCCGCGAGCAGCCGGTGCAGCAGTCGCTCCACATGGCCTGAACTGTTAACGGTGGTAAGCATCTTCAATTCGGCCAGCGTCGCGATGCGGTCGCTGCGGGCCGCGATGAAGCCCGATCGCAGGCTCGCCGACAGC
Source organism: Tardiphaga sp. 20_F10_N6_6 (assembly GCF_052076045.1). Classification (NCBI taxonomy): domain Bacteria; kingdom Pseudomonadati; phylum Pseudomonadota; class Alphaproteobacteria; order Hyphomicrobiales; family Nitrobacteraceae; genus Tardiphaga; species Tardiphaga sp. 20_F10_N6_6. The sequence goes on along the minus strand of NZ_CP197239.1, from coordinate 3,984,222 downwards.
GTCTTCGAAAAGGTTCCGATCGAGATCACATTGTTCAACTGATCGAGCGTCGCCAGCCGGCTGTTCACCGCCATCGGCAGATCGGCAAACGGGTCGTCCTCGACGATCACGAGGTTCGATCGCATCGCCGTCTGAAGCACCGCATGCGCCACGGGCAGCGTGATCGATCCTCCAGTCGGATTGTGGCCAAGCGACTGCGTGAAAAACAGCTTCGGCCGCTCCGACTGGATCTTTGCGGCGAGGTCGTCGACATCCGGCCCATCCGCCAGGCGGCGAACGCCCACGATGCGAACCTGCGCCAGCGTGAGCTTGGCGAACAGAGGATAATAGCCGGGCTCGTCCACCAGCACCGCATCGCCAGGCGACAGCATCGCGCGGATGATCAGGTCGAGCGCGTGATTGGCTCCGAATGTGAGTAGAAGCCCGTCTTCCTTCGCCGCGATTTGTTGGGCTTGCAGCCGCAATGCAATCTGTTGTCGGAGCGGCAGGAATCCGAGCGCGGAGCCATAGGCATCAGCGGCGGCCGGCAGGATCCGTCCGGTCCCGCTCAGATGGCGCTTAATCTCCGATTGCTCCGTCCACGACGCCGGCGGCCGTCCGTCGCCGACGCGGATCTCGAAATTCTGCGAGAGCTGGGCACTTAGCAGCGATGCGATGTCGACGGCTTCGCTCACGTGTTTCGGTCGCCCGCCATCATCGCCGCGATAGATGACCACGAAACCGGAGCCTGCCTTTGCTGCGACGAGATTGCCAAGCACCAGCCGGTCATAGGCTTCGACAACGGTGTTCTTCGACACGCCAAATTCCCCGGCGGCCTTTCTGATCGAGGGCAGGCGGTTGCCTTCCGGCAATGCGCCGGAGAGGATTTGCACACGCAACCGGCCGGCCAAAGTCTCGGCCAGCGTTGTGCTGCGGTCGGACGGCTCACGAGAAGCAGTCAAGCAATGCCTCCAGGTGCAGTGCTGGACGGTCCATCAGAACCGTACCTTTCTCGAGCGACAAGATTGAATTCAATCGTCCAGTCTCATGTCTTCGCGCAGATGGACCTGGTCTGCGCTCCATTTGCACGGAAGAATACTGCATCCGCGAATAGAGAGGTCATATCGCAATGGGTACAGTCTAGGACAATATTTCAAAACTGTCTCTTTCGGACCTCATCCGCGGATGCCTAACGTGCCGCCAACAGAAGACCCTGTGTGGGAGGCGCCGCAATGGCCGGTTCGAAGTCGGGCGAACAGCCCGGAAAGATCAATTCGCGTTTGGAAAATCTGCGTAATCTCGCGCCTGCCGAAAGGCTGGGCCGTGTGATCGACGCGACCTCGCTCGGTGATACCGAGCGCGCGGCCTTCGGCCCCGGCGCGCTGCCGCTCGAACTCGCCAATGGCATGATCGAGAATGTCATCGGCACTTTCGAACTGCCGGTGGGTATCGCCACCAATTTCACCGTGAACGGCCGTGATTACCTGATTCCGATGGCGGTCGAGGAGCCGTCGGTGGTGGCCGCGGCGTCCTATATGGCGCGCATCGTTCGCAAATGCGGCGGTTTCCAGACCTCAAGCTCCGCGCCGATCATGCGTGCGCAGGTGCAGGTGCTGGGTGTCGCCGACGTGCACGGCGCCCGTGCGCGCGTGCTACGCGAGCGCGATGCCATCCTTGAGGCGGCCAATACCAAAGACAAGGTGCTGATCTCGCTCGGCGGCGGCTGCCGCGACGTCGAGGTGCATGTGTTCGAAAACACATCGGTAGGGCCGATGATGGCCGTGCATCTCATCGTCGACGTGCGCGATGCCATGGGCGCCAACACCGTCAACACGATGGCGGAGACGGTCGCGCCGCTGATCGAGAAGATCACAGGCGGAACCGTGCGTCTGCGCATTCTGTCGAACTATGCCGATCTGCGCATCGCCCGCGCAATGGTGTCAGTGACGCCGGAGGCGTTGAAGACCGAGGAATATGATGGCGAGCGGATCGCCCGCGGCATCGTCGAGGCCTGCGCGTTTGCAATCGTCGATCCCTACCGCGCTGCGACCCACAACAAGGGCATTATGAACGGTATCGATCCCGTCGTGGTCGCGACCGGCAATGACTGGCGCGCCATCGAGGCCGGCGCCCATGTCTGGGCCTCGCGCTCCGGCCGCTACACCTCGCTCACCAATTGGGAAATCGATGGCAAGGGCAATCTCGTCGGCACCATTGAGATGCCGATGGCGCTCGGCCTCGTCGGCGGTGCCACCAAGACCCATCCCGCCGCGCGAGCGGCCCTGAAGATACTTGGCGTGCAGAGTGCGCAGGAGCTGGCGGAAGTCGCCGTTGCCGTCGGTCTGGCGCAGAACATGGGCGCGCTTCGTGCGCTGGCCACCGAAGGCATCCAGAAAGGGCACATGGCACTGCATGCGCGCAACATTGCCATCGTCGCCGGTGCCACCGGCGACGAGATCGAAAAGGTCGCCGCCGCGCTCGCCGCCAATCACGACGTGCGTGTTGATCGCGCCAAGGAAGTTCTCGAGAAGCTGCGTTCGGAAAAAGTGGAGGCGTTCTAACGCCACTTTGTGCAACGCAACTTCGTGCAGGCGTCACGCCTGCACGGCCGGCGGGTATGAAAATGTATCTTCGATACTCATGCTCTTGTACGAAAACCATGCGTGCCGATGTTGTCGGCGGATATTCGTATGGACTGGGAGGATGATGTGAACACAGCAGAAAAGATAGGTGGGCTCAAGGAGCGCAACGGTCCTCTCAAGGGCGTGACGGTGCTTGACATCACGCGTGTTGTCGCAGGTCCATTCTGCTCGATGTTGTTCGCAGACCTGGGTGCCACCGTGATCAAGGTGGAGCATCCCGGAGAGCCGGATTATGCGCGGACCTTTCCACCCTTCGTCGGCAACGACGATGAGCAACTCAGCGCGTTCTTCACACAGTTCAACCGCAACAAGAGGGGTATCACGCTCAATCTCAAATCCGATGATGGCAAAGCCCTGCTGAAGAAGCTGGTGCAGAAGGCCGACATTCTCGTCGAGAACTTCCGCCCCGGCACGATGGACAAGCTTGGCCTCAGCTACGAGGTGCTGCGCGAGATCAATCCCAGGCTCGTCTACACCGCGATTAGCGGCTTCGGCCGCACCGGACCCAATTCATCCAAGCCGGCCTATGACAATACGGGGCAGGCGGCCGGCGGACTGTGGTCGATGAATGGCTATGCCGACATGCCGCCCGTTCGCGTCGGCACCATCATCGGCGACCTCGCCGCTTCCCTCTATGCGGCTATCGGAACGCTTGCAGCATTGCGAGAGGCGGAGAAGACCGGCGTCGGCCAGGTGGTCGATGTCTCCCAGCAGGATTCCGTGCTGACGCTGACCGAGAACGCGGTGGTCCGTTACACCGCGCAGAAAGAGGTCGCCTCGCCACTGGGTAACGATCATCCGTTCGTTCGGCCCTATGGCCAGTTTCCTTGCAAGGACGGCTACGTTTTCTTCGGCGGCTACACCGACAAGTTCTGGGCGATTACCTGCATGCTGTTCGGCGAGCCGGAACAGGCCAAAGATCCTGCCATCGATACGATGGAGAAGCGGTTCGACCACGCGGTGGCAGAGACCAAGGTCAAGCCGCTGCTGGAACGCTGGTTCGCGAACTACACCAAGGCCGAACTCGAGGAGATGGCGGGTGACAAGATCCCGCTCAGCGCCATCAAGACCATCGCCGAGGTGGTCGAAGATCCGCATATCGCCGCACGCAACATGATCGTCGACGTTCCGATCGCAGGAAAGCTGATCGGCATGTTCGGTCTGCCGATCAAGCTATCCGGTGCGGGGCAGATGTCGTTCGAAAAAGCGCCGCTGCCTGGCGAGGACAATGCAGAGGTTCTCTCCCGGTTGGCGGATGTCACGGCGACCGAACTGGCGCGTCTCAAGGCGTCGGGAGCGATCTGATGGCGATTGATTTCACCAAGGACAGTCACGTCGCAACGGTCCGGATCAACCGGCCGGACAAGATGAATGCGCTGACGCTCGCCATGTATGATGACCTCGGCCGGACATTCCACGCCATCAAGGATGACGATGAGATCCGGGCCGTGGTGCTGACCGGTGCGGGCGATCGCGCCTTCTGCGTCGGTGCTGACCTTCGGGAGTCTATTCCTGCACTCGCGGCGGACACAATCGACATCTCTGCCTGGGATCCGGCCCACATCAAGTTTCCCGGATTCTATAAGCCGGTCATCAGCGCCATTCGCGGCATGTGCATGGGCGGCGGGTTCGAGATCATGCTGGCGACGGATATCCGGATTGCGGCACGCGACGCTGTCTTTCAACTGCCCGAACCGAAGCACGGCTTCGTGCCGGCGGGAGGCACGCTCGTGCGCCTGGTCCGGCAGATCGGCTACGCGCATGCCATGGAGATCATGCTGACGGCTGAGCGCTTTTCCGCGGATGACATGCTTGCCAAAGGCGTCGTCAACCGGGTTGTCGATTCCGATCAAGTCGAACCGCTGGCCTATGAGATGGCAGCCAAGATCGCGGCACTGAGTCCGATCGCCATCCAGACCATCAAGGAAGCGGCGCTGACGCTTCAGGACCTGCCGCTCGCAGAAGCATTTCGCGTGGAGGCCGCGCTCGGTCAGCGCACGTTCACGAGTGCGGATGCCAAGCGTGGCCTGGCTGCGTTTGCGAACAGAGGAAACGAGAAGTGACGATGCGATAGGTCTTTGGAGAGATCGCGCGTCGCAGGCGTATTGAAAAATCAAAAACGTAAAAGGGTGGATGATATGAGACGATCTGAACTGGGTGCGTGCTTTACGACGGCGATTGTCAGCGTTTTTCTTTGCACCGCCTCTGCTTTGGCGCAGAACGCACAGGTCTCGGATGGCGTCGTCCGTGTCGGCGCGATCGAGGATATGTCGGGCGTCTATGCCGACATTACCGGCAAGGGTGCCGTGACTGCGGCGCAGATGGCGGTGGAGGATTTCGGCGGCAAGGTCCTCGGCATGCCGGTCGAAGTCGTATTCGCAGATCACCAGAACAAGCCGGACATTGCCGCCAACGCTGCACGGAAATGGTTCGATACCGACAAGGTCGATGCCATTCTCGACGTTGCGTCATCATCGCCTGCCTTGGCCGTGCTCGAGATCGCCAAGGAGAAGAAGAAGATCATCACGCTGAGCTCGCCGGGATCGACCCGGATCACGAACGAGGTGTGTGGACCCTATGTGGTTCATTGGGCCTATGACACATTCGCGATCGCGAACAGCACAGGTAAGGCGCTAGTCAGCCAGGGTTTCGATACCTGGTATTTCGTGACGGCGGACTATGCGTTCGGTCAAGGCCTCGAGAAGGACACCGGCGATGTCGTCAAGGCTTCGGGCGGCAAGGTCGCCGGTGCGACGAAACACCCGGTCGGGACCGCGGACTTCGCCTCCGTCCTGCTGCAGGCGCAGTCGTCCAAGGCCAAGGTTGTGGCTCTCGCCAATGCCGGCGGCGACACCATCAATTCGATCAAGCAGGCGGCAGAGTTCGGCTTGACGGCAGGCGGCCAGAAGCTCTCGGCGCTGGCGGGATTTATCAACGACGTTCACGGTCTCGGATTGAAAGAGGCTCAGGGGCTGACGATCACCGAGGCGTCGTATTGGGACATGAACGACGAGACGCGGAAGTGGTCGAAGCGCTTCTACGAGAAAGTGAACGCCATGCCGAACATGCTGCAGACCGGCACCTATTCATCGGTGCTGCATTATCTGAAAGCCGTTCAGGCCGCCGGCACCGATAGCACCGAAGAGGTGATGAAGAAGATGCGCGAACTGCCCATCAATGACGTGTTCTACAAGAATGGCAAGATCCGCGAAGACGGTCGTATGGTCCACGACATGTATCTGTTCGAGGTGAAGAAGCCGACCGAGTCCAAGGCGCCGTGGGATTACTACAAGCTGCTCGCCACGATCCCGGCAGATCAGGCCTTCCAGCCGTTGGCGCAGTCGCGCTGCCCGCTGGTGAAGAAGTAGGATAAACGCAAAAGGCCCGCCAGAATGGCGGGCTTTTCAGTTTTATCTCTGGAGAGCGGTCTGCTTACACGTCCACATTCGCGCTGAGCGAATTGTCCTGAATGAATTCGCGGCGCGGTTCGACCACATCACCCATCAGCTTGGTGAAAATGTCGTCGGCCTCGTCGACTTCCTTGACCCGGACCTGCAGCAGCGAGCGCTCATTGGTGTCGAGCGTGGTTTCCCAGAGCTGGCCGGGATTCATCTCGCCCAGACCTTTGTAGCGCTGCAGGGCCACGCCCTTGCGGCCGGCGTCGGTGACAGCCTCGAACAGACTGACAGGGCCGTGGATCGGGAATTCGATGTCCTTGCGGCGCAGGACACCGGATTTCGGATAGGCTTCCTGCAGGCTGCTGGCATATTCGTCGAGCTTGCGCGCATCGGCGGAGCCGAGCAGGGCGTCGTCGATGAAGGAGACGTCCTTCACACCGCGAATCGTGCGTTCGAAGAAGAAGCCCTGGCCTTCGCGGAATTCACCGATCCAGCCACGCTCGACTTCGTCGGCCAGCGCGTCCAGCCGCTTGGCGATGTAGTCGGCAGCGGCATTGGCGGTGGCGAGATCAGCGGTGACCCGCGGATTGAGCACGCCAGCGATTGCAGCCTGCTCGACGACTTTGCGATTATAGCGCGAATGCAGATTGTTGAGCGTGCCGCGGATGATGCGGGCATCTTCCACCAGCGCCAGCAGATCGCGGCCTGTGCGATCCTCGCCCGAAGCGAGCTTGAAGATGCAGTCGTCGAGACCGGTCTCGATCAGGTAGTCTTCCAGCGCCCGCTCGTCCTTGAGGTACTGCTCGGACTTGCCGCGCGTCACTTTGTAGAGCGGCGGCTGCGCGATGTAGAGATAGCCGCCTTCGATTAGCGTCGGCATCTGGCGGAAGAAGAACGTCAGCAGCAGCGTGCGGATATGCGCGCCGTCGACATCCGCGTCCGTCATCAGGATGATCTTGTGATAACGCAGTTTCGACAGGTCGAAGTCGTCGCGGCCGATGCCGGTGCCGAGCGCCGTGATCAGCGTGCCGATCTGTTCGGAGCCGAGCATCTTGTCGAAGCGCGCGCGCTCGACATTGAGGATCTTGCCGCGCAGCGGCAGCACGGCCTGGAATTCGCGGTTGCGGCCCTGTTTCGCAGAGCCGCCTGCCGAGTCACCCTCGACGATGAACAGTTCGGACTTGGCGGGATCGCGCTCCTGACAGTCAGCCAGCTTGCCGGGCAGGGAGGCGATATCCAGCGCGCCCTTGCGCCGGGTCAGCTCGCGGGCCTTGCGGGCGGCTTCGCGGGCGGCGCCGGCTTCGATCACTTTGCTGACGATGATCTTGGCTTCGGTCGGATGTTCCTCAAACCACGAGGCGAGGGCTTCGTTGAGAATATTCTCGACCACCGGGCGCACTTCCGAGGATACGAGTTTGTCCTTGGTCTGCGACGAGAATTTCGGATCGGGCACTTTCACTGACAGCACGGCAGTGAGGCCTTCGCGGCAATCGTCGCCGGTCAGCGCGATCTTTTCCTTCTTGGCGACAACTTCGGCATAGCCATTGACCTGGCGCGTCAGCGCGCCGCGAAAGCCGGCGAGATGGGTGCCGCCATCGCGCTGCGGGATGTTGTTGGTAAAGCAGAGGACGTTCTCGTGGTAGCTGTCGTTCCACCACATCGCGACTTCGACTGATATGCCGCCCTGTTCGGCGCGCATTACGATCGGCGTCGGCACCATCGCCTTCTTGTTGCGGTCGAGATATTTGACGAATTCCTCGACGCCGCCCTCATACATCATGTTCTCGGTCTTCTCGACCGGATGACGCAGATCCGACAATCTGATGTTGACACCGGAATTCAGGAAGGCGAGTTCGCGCAGACGATGTTCAAGCGTCGCGAAATCATATTCGAGTGTCGTGAAGGTTTCCGCCGAGGCATAGAACGTCACTTCGGTGCCGCGCCTGCCATTGGCATCGCCGACCACCGAGAGCGGCGCCACCGCGTCGCCATGGGCGAATTCGATGCGGTGCTCTTTGTCGTTGCGCCAGACGCGAAGGATCAACTTGCTCGACAGTGCATTCACGACAGAGACGCCGACGCCGTGCAGACCGCCGGACACCTTGTAGGAGTTCTGGTCGAATTTTCCGCCGGCGTGGAGCTGGGTCATGATGACCTCGGCTGCCGAGATGCCTTCGCCCTTGTGGATGTCGACGGGGATGCCGCGACCGTCGTCGCGCACCGTCACCGAACCATCGGCATTCAGAATGACTTCGACGGCGCTGGCATGACCGGCCAACGCCTCGTCGATCGCGTTATCGACGACTTCGTAGACCATGTGATGCAGGCCCGAACCGTCGTCGGTATCGCCGATATACATGCCCGGCCGCTTACGGACGGCGTCGAGTCCCTTCAGGACCCGGATCGATTCCGCACCGTATTCGATGGGAATGGCATGCTCAGTGTCGGCGATGGGTTGCCGGGCTGGTTCAGTCATGTAGGGGCCTTCGAAGGTGTGCCGAATCAGCGCGGAAAACGGCGCTTGAATCGCTCTATTTGTGCCATGAAAGGCGCATTGCGCCTAGCGCAAAGTAACGCGCAGCAAGTTATTGAATAAATAGGATTTTTTGGCACCATTTCAAGACGATTTGAGGTCGTTTTAGCAGTCCGATTTCGCGCCTGTTCCGGGCGTCGAAAATGCCCGGCTTGCGTGCATTCCGAAGGCTATTTGTCAGCCAGTCCCGCAACCGGTTTGTCGGCATTCGTCTTGAGGCTGCGCCGGGCGATCAGATGCGCGATGAGCACCACCGGCTCCAGTAACGCCATCCCGAACAGAATGCCGAACAGGCGGTCATAGCCGGGCTCCAGGGCGGCATTGGCGTAGTTGTCAGGCACCAGCACCACGAGGAAGGCCAAAGTGAATTGCAGGCCCGCATAACTCATGGAGGGCGGGCCATTTTCGATGTGACGGCCGATCATGACGCCGAGCGCGAGCCCGATGGTCATCACGACCGGCGAATGGCGGCTGACCAGCAGGATCGCGCTGGCGAGCAAGCCACCGGCGAGACAGCCTATCAGACGGTTCATCATGCGCGACGAGACCGGGCTGAGCATGCCTTCCGCTAGCGACGCGGCCGGTACCAGCATGACCGCGAAGATCGTGATGCTGGATTGGCTGAGCGAGGGGATGCCGAGCCAGAGCCAGGCCCACGGGATCAGCGCCAATGCAATGCCGCCGACCAAGGCGTGACGCGCCACCGTGGCGTGCCATTGCCGCGTCGGCTGGTCGACCGGCTTGGCGCGCAGATTGTTGTCCGGATTCGGTAGCGCGCGCCGCACTGTCCAGGTCGAGATCGCACTGACGATGACGCAGGCGGTGGTACCGGCCAGCACTTCGAGCACGCGCGTGGAGGCAAAGCGCAGGATCGGCTCCCGCGCATGTTCCATGCCTTCGATCAGCACCATCAGGAAAGTGAGCCCGGTGAACAGCCAGGCATAGGCGCGGTGGCCGACGATAGCGAAATAGAGGGTGATGCTGCCGCCGATCAGAAGACCGAGACTCAGCGACACCGGCTGGCGCAGCAGTAAAGGCGCAGCAGCAAGTGCGAGTCCTGCGCCAGCGAGCGTCCCAATCACGCGAAGGATGCCGCGCGTAAAACTTTCGGCGACGTGCGAGCGCATTACCATGTATCCGGAGAATGCGGCCCAGCCGACATTCTCCGCGCCGATGGCGTGCGACAAGACGATCGCCAGCAGCACCGAACAGATGCATTCGGCCTCATCGATCATGCGCGGTCCGGGAATCGGAAGCGACCGCATTTCGTTTCCGAATGCGCGCGCGATCCGCGACAGATGAATGGCCAAAAATACCAGCATGGCCAGATATTTATGCTGTCGAACGTGGTCTACAACAGACGATTTCTCATGGCCCAATGCAGTGGCGGACGCGCGCGCTGACGCGCTTGCACGCTTTGTCCTCAGTAGAGCTGGAGCGGGAGGATATCCCGACCGTCAGGGCCAACCATCAGGCCCCAGCTGTCGTTGGCCGCCACCTTGATCGTACTGTCATGTGCGGGCTTGCCCGCGGCCTTGATCGTGACCTTGTAGGCGCCGGGCGGCAGTTCCATCGTCGGCCCGTTCGGATTTTGCGGTCCGCCCACGCCGGGCGCGACCTTGATCGTCTTGTTATTGACGCTGACCGACACTTCCGCGTCACCCATATTGCCGAACAGCAGCCGAACCTTGCCCAGTGCAGGCAGGATGCCCGCCTTCGTCGCTTCTGCGGGATGGCGCACCACTAGACTGACCGTGGTCTCGTCGTTGCGGCGTTCCAGTTTCAGCGTGGCGGGACCATCGGGCGCCTTGAAGGCCAGCATGGCGCTGTCGGGTTTGATGACCGCGTTCTTCGTGTCTTCCTGCCACTGTCGCTGCGTGAGTTCGCGTCGGTAGAACGCCAGAACCGAGTCCAGTCCCGCAGGCACAGATGCACTCAACTCATGTCTGAACGGCGCGCCGCCTGGCAGCCCTGAAGTACCCAGCGATCGCAACGTCCGCTGTTTCGGTGTGGGATAATCGGTGTCGCCATCGGACTCGAGAACCTGTTCGGCGCTCTTGGCGTTGCCCGTGGTCGTGTTGCCGGCAACGGGTGCGACAGGCGCGCCCCTCAGGCCCGAGCCTGTCGCCGTGACATTGACCTTCGGGCCCATCTGCATCGCCGTCAGCGAGATGCTTTGCTTGGCCTTGCTGAAATTCAACACCACCATATTGGGATTGTTGATGACCGACGGCGTGCTCTTCCAGCCGAGCGCTTTCATTCCGCTGCGGTAAAAATCCGCCAGCGCGCTGACACTCGAGGAGCTCGTGAATGCGAGCCTGCCATCGGCGCCGTCGAAGTCGATCTCGCTGGTGGTGTCGGGGACGGGAATCGGTGTGCTCGAACCGTCCATCGCGCGCAACGCAGTTTCCGGCCCGCGTGCGGTTTGCGCTGCAGCACGTTTCGCATCCGCCTCGGCAATAGCTGCTTGCCCGAACGCGAGTGCATCCTTGATAAAGCGGTCGTCTGCTTCCTTTTTGGCCTTCGCGCGCGCCGCGATCACAGATGGCAGAATTTGTACGTCGATCTGCACGGTGGTCAGATCGTATTTGCGACCGATCCGCAGCGTTGCCGTCTCTTCCGGCGAGGTGAATGCGAGCGAGGCGCGATCGGTGGTAACGACGGTGTCCTTGCTCTGTTCGATCCAGCCCTTCTTGCCGAGTTCGCGGCGATAGAAGGCGAGCACGGGGCCGAGCTCGGCCGGGATCAGCGCATGTGCTTCGCGCTTGACGGAATCTGCGCTGCCGGTGGTTCCGGCAGATTTGATGCGTTCCGGCCGCGGCAAGCCTGCGGATTCAGGACCCGCAGCGAGATCTTGCGGGAGAGCGAAGGGCGCGACGCGAATTTCGACGCTGGTCTTGTTATCGGCGCTCCGCTGTAAGCTCAGCATCACCGGCAATTGTCGCGTGTTACCGTCGCGGGTAAAATAGACACGCACGCCATTCGCGCTCGTCTCGTCGATCTTCGCGTCTGGCCAACGGGTCTCCGCAGCACTCGCGGACAGCGGCGACCAGCCCAAAGCAGCGAGTTCTTTCTGAAAGAAAGCCAGCGTTGCATCGACCGTTTCAGCCGTCGTGCATCCAAGATACGGCCGCCGTTCGTCATAGACGATATCGGTCGCGCGATCGGGGAAAGGCAGGTTCACTTCCAGGCGCTGCGAGCTGTAGCTGACGCCCGACCGATCCGTTCGGCTGCCGTCAGTCATGAAGGATGCTGACACGCTCTGCGCACCCTTCTTGTACCAGCGGCTGCGATCTGATCCCTCGAGTGGCGGCGTGTAGGCGATCCAGCCATCGGCTGCGAGTAATTTTCCGGTATTGGCAATGGTGTCTGCGACGCTGCCTGCGCCGAAATAGCTGGCGCTGAGATTGGGGTATTTGGTGGCTTCAGGCCGGGCCATCGCGCCTTCGATATGCGGCAGCGTTCTCACATCCACCAGGCCGTCTTCCGCACGGCAGGCCAGCGAGCCGCCGGCGATGGCGGTGCTGACGAGCAGGGCCAACAGGCAGTGTCTGGCCGGGAGCTGTATCCCGCGCTTGCTTGAAAACATCACTGAAAGCCTCCGGCGTTTGCTTGCGTGCATGCAAAAGCGCTGCCCACAAGGGCAGCGACATTATTTGCGCGGGGCACTTAGAGTGAGTTGTAGGAGGTGTTGCTTTGGTTCAACCGGCCGGCTGGCGCCGCGCGATATGCCCATTGGCGACGTCGAAAATCTCGCCGGATGGGCCGATTTCTGCGAAAGCAACAGGATCGGCGCCGGTCATCCAGACCTGGGCGCCCAATTTCGAGAGTTCGCCGAACAGCGACTTGCGCCGATCAGGGTCGAGATGGGCGACGACTTCGTCAAGTAACAGGAGCGGCGTGATGCCGGTCATCTCGGCGACCAGCGTGGCGTGGGCGAGGATGAGCCCGATCAACAGGGCCTTCTGTTCGCCGGTGGAGGCATCGCGTGCCGGCATGTTTTTCGGCGCATAGATCACCTGCAGATCGGTGAGATGCGGGCCGTCGAGCGTGCGGCCGGCGGCGGCATCACGCGGGCGACCATCGCGCAAGATCTGGCGATAACGATCTTCGACCGCCGTGGCCGGTTCATTGACCAGCGCATTCTCCATCCAGCCGTCGAGCATGATGAGTGCGGATGGAAAGGCCGAGGCTTCGCCGCGCACGCGCAGCATCTCTCCGAGCCGCATTGCAGTCTGGCCGCGCGTCGCGGCGACGGCAACCGCGAGTTCGGCTGTCTCCCGCTCGATGGCATCGAGCCAGTGGGCGTCGCTGTTCCGGTCTTCGAGCAAGCGGTTACGCGAACGCAGGCTACGCTCGAGTGCGGAGACGCGACCGGAGTGATCCTTGTCGATGGCCAGCACGAGGCGGTCGAAGAAGCGCCGGCGTTCGGAGGCGGCGCCCATGAACAACTGGTCCATGGCTGGCGTCAGCCACACCATGCGGAGGTGATCGCCGAACGCTGCGGCAGAACCGACAGGCTCGCGGTCGATACGACAGCGACGGCTGGTGGACGCACCTTCTGCCGCGGGGGCATCGATGCCGGTGCCGAGTGTGGCGAGACCAACCTCACCCTCGACAGTCGCCGACACAGCCCAGGAACCGTCGCCTTCGTTATTCGCAACGTCTTCGAGCGTCGCGCGGCGCAGGCCGCGGCCGGGCGACAGAAACGAGATCGCTTCGATACAATTGGTCTTGCCGGCGCCGTTCGGACCGACGAGGGCGACCATGTCCGCCGATGTCTCCAGCGACGCCGCGCGATAGCTGCGGAAATTGGTGAGCGACAGGCGATGGATGCGGGAGGCGGTCATTCGTGAATATGGGACTCAGCTAAAGTCGTCGCAACGCGCTGCGCCAATCTCCGTTGTCATCCCCGCCTAGTGCGCCGAAGGCGCATGCGGGGCGGGGATCCATGACCACGGCCGGCATAAAACGGCAGAGTCGTGGCTACCTGGCTGCAACTAGTTCTTCGGAGGCTATGGGTCCTCGCTTTCGCGGGGACGGCACCTGAAGGAACTCACACCCGCATCGGCATCAGCACATACAGGGCGCCCTTGGCGTCCTTGTCCTGTACCAGCGTCGGCGAACCGGGATCGGCGAGGCGCAGCACGGCGACTTCGCCTTCGATCTGGGCAGCGATGTCGAGCAGATAGCGCGAGTTGAAACCGATATCGAGCGCGTCGGAGGCGTATTCGACCTCGAGCTCTTCCGTCGCGCTGCCGGAATCCGGATTTGTAACCGACAGCACCAGCTTGCCCGCCGACAGCGCGAGTTTCACGGCGCGGCCGCGCTCGCTGGAGATTGTCGAGACGCGGTCGACCGCATTCTCGAAATCCTTCTTGTCGATCACCAGTTCCTTGTCGTTGTTCTGCGGGATCACGCGGCCATAGTCGGGGAAGGTGCCGTCGATCAGTTTCGAGGTCAGAACCACATTGCCGAGCGTGAAGCGGATCTTGCCCTGCGACAGCTCGATGGTGATCTCGGCTTCCAGATCCTCGATCAGGCGCTGCACTTCACCGACCGTCTTGCGCGGCACGATGACGCCCGGCATGCCGTCGGCGCCCTTGGGCAGCTTGAGGTCGATCTGTGCCAGACGATGACCGTCGGTGGCGACGGCACGCAGGGTTGCCGCGGTCGCGGTGCCGGCGGCGTGGAGATAGATGCCGTTGAGATAATAGCGGGTCTCTTCGGTGGAGATCGCAAACTGCGTGCGGTCGATCAGGCGCTTGACGTCGGAGGCGGGCAGCGCAAACGAGTGCGTCATTTCGCCGGCGGCGAGATCCGGGAAATCATTCTCCGGCAGCGTCTGCAGCGTGAAGCGCGAACGGCCGGCGCGGATCGCCATCACCGAGCGATCGCCATCGGCTTCGAGCACAATCTGCGAGCCATCCGGCAGTTTGCGGACGATGTCGTAAAACATATGCGCGGGCACGGTGGTGGAACCGGCGGTGCCGACTTCGGCGGCCAGGGTTTCCGTGACTTCAAGGTCGAGGTCCGTGGCCTTTAGCGACAGCCGGGCATTTTCGGCGCGGATCAGCACGTTTCCCAGGATCGGAATCGTGTTGCGGCGCTCGACCACGCGATGCACGTGGCTCAGCGACTTCAGGAGTTGCGCGCGTTCGACGGTGACCTTCATAACAAAACCCGCCCGATTCAATCCGGTGTCGTGTGGAAATGCCTGGCGGCCCGAATGGGCGCCGCGGCGATGACACCCGCAAGCTCGATCAAGTGGATTTTGCTCAATCCCGCGGGGGACCGCAAGGTGGCGTGGATGGCCGGGAAGCGCAAGAGAGATGCGCTTCCGGCCCCCAATGTTTTGACGGTTAACACCCTCGTCCTGCCCCGGCGCACGCTTTGGCGCGTCGGGGGCGGGGACGCTTTTACTCCTGCAGTTGGCGCTTCAGCGTTTCGACCTCATCCTGCAGGGCCACGTCCTTGCCGACCAGCGCCTCGATCTTGCGTACGGCATGCAGAACGGTGGTGTGATCGCGGCCACCGAAGCGGCGGCCGATTTCCGGCAGCGAGCGCAGCGTCAGGGTCTTGGCCAGATACATCGCAACCTGACGGGGGCGAACGACATTGGCGGTGCGGCGCGACGACAGGAGGTCGGACCGGCTGACGTTGTACTGGCGCGCGACGACACGCTGGATGTCCTCGATCTTGATCCGCTTCGGCTCCTGCGGACGGATCAGGTCGCGCACTTCGCGTTCGGCCATTTCCAGCGTCACCGGCGTGGCGTTCAGCTTCGAATGCGCCAGCAGGCGGTTGATTGCGCCTTCGAGATCGCGGCCATTGTGGGTGATGGTGCGGGCCAGATAGTCCAGCACCGGTTCCGGTACGTCGAACGAGGCATGATGTGCACGGGCCGCGGCAACGCGCGACTTCAGGATGCCCAGGCGCAGCTCTTCGCCGAGCGAGCTCATTTCGACGACGAGACCGCCGGCGAGGCGTGAACGCACGCGTTCGTCAAGGCTTTCCAGATCCGACGGCGGACGATCGGCGGCGATCACCACCTGGCGGCCGGCATCGATCAGCGCGTTCAGTGTGTGACAGAATTCGGCCTGCGTGGTCTTGCCCTGCAGGAACTGCATGTCGTCGATCACCAGCACGTCGATGCCGCGCAGCGCTTCCTTGAAGGCGAGCGCCGTCTGCGTCTTCAGCGCAGCGACGAAGCCGTACATGAACTTCTCGGCGGTGAGATACAGCACCTTGCGGTCGGGGCCGGAATTGCCAGCCCAGGTCACGGCCTGCAACAGATGGGTTTTGCCGAGGCCGACGCCGGCATGGATGTAAAGCGGGTTGAACATCACCGGATCGCCGCGGCGACCTTCGGCGACCTGACGCGCGGCAGCATGGGCCAGCGTGTTGGCGCGGCCGAGCACGAAGCTCGCAAAAGTCAGGCGCGGATCGAGCGGCGAGCCGCCGAGTGCTTCATGGCTTGCGGACACCGGCGCGGTGGCCGTGGCGCGGAGTTCGGGCGCGGGACGGTTGTTGAACGTCTCGGTGCGGCGCGCTTCGGTCGGCGCTGCGGCTTCCTTGTTGGCGGGCGCCACGTTGCGCATTGCGGAGCGCACGGTGAGGTCGACGCGGTGAACCTGCGGCATCTCGGCCTGCCAGGCGTTTAGCACGCGCTCGGCATAGTGGGCCTGGATCCAGCTCTTCAGGAATCGGGTGGGTACCGAAAGATGGACGCTGTCGTCCTGCACGCTTTCGAGATCCATCCGCGCGAACCAGCTGGAGTAAACGTCTTCGCCAACCGTCGACCGCAGCCGACCTTTCACGCGAGACCAGTGATCCTGTTCCATATTAGCCATTGTCAGAGAACTTTTCAGATAGAGTGAGTGTCCGGCACAACGCTGCCGATGAATGTCCGCGTATGGAGACGCGGTGCGACCTCGTGTGACGCGTCGTCTTCGGGCACAGCTCCGCCAACGGCCATCCGGCCGAGGTCAGATCAGTGATGTCGAAGAGGACCTCGTCGCGAGGTCAGCGCGTACTGGAGGGTCTGTCGGGAACGTGGGCGGAGGTGTGGGTCGCCGTATCTGAACGAGACGCAGATCGCGGTCGCTGGAATGCTGTCGTGGTCGATTTGCGCATAAAGCCTCCCCCGCTCACCGCGGTCGCTCGCGGCAAGATGTCAGTTCACATGTGGTTCAAAGTCAGTCCGCAACGCTGAACATCGAAACTCGTTCAGTCGTATTCCCGTATCGTCGTCTTGCCCGCTCGCCTGCCCGCTTACTTCCGCACCGTCAGCTTTGCTGGTTGCGATTGGCCGGTGCGCATTTCTTTTCAAAGCATCCGAATGGATACCCGAGAAATTTCGACACAGAACAACCCTTCCCATATTGCTATGGGCTGCGATCCGATCAAAGCTTGGAAGGTGTCGCTAACCTGAAGACCGTCGCTGATCCTAAGGTCCGTCCTGGTTCTTAAATCGCTCTGATCTGAAGAACCGCGGGCGCCGCGAGTGATTAAAGAAATACAGCACGCCCGGTTTCTCGCAACGGAATCATTTTTCAGGTGCCCCGCAAAAGCCTCACTTGCGCAGCCCGGAACACGTCGTGATTTTTTTGACGATGCGTCAAGGTTTTGAATCAACGCGCTGAATCGTAATGTGACAGTGCCGTTGCAGATTCGATCCAGCGAAAAAAGAAATTCATAATTCATTTACGAATGAAGGGGCGGAGTCCGCGTTTTCAAACTGGTCCGCTTCGCTATGCCGATAAGTGATTAGAGCCGCGCGTTTTTTTCTGTGCGTTGAGTCAGGGTAACCCTAGACATCGGACTCGCGCTGGCGGTGTGGCGCTGTTGCTTTTTCAGAATCACGCTGACGCAAGCGATAACGCGGATTGGCACTCGGTGTGATGCGTTGTGCGTTCCGGCTGTGCCGTTGAAGAGACATGACGAGACGCGCATCGCGCAAGCGCGCGGCGGTCTTTGCGCTTCATCAGAATTTGTGACGCGATAGCGCGAACGCATTGCGGCATAAAAAAAGCCCGGCGTGCAGCCGGGCTTTTTGGAAAGAATGTTGTCGTCAGATTACTGCGCGAGCTTCGCGATCTGATGGACGAGACGCGAGACCTTGCGGCTTGCGAGATTCTTGTGAACGAGGTTGCGCTGAGCAGCCTTCATCAGTTCGGGCTCGGCGAGCTTCATCGCCTTCAGCGCCGCTTCGCGGTCGCCGCTCTTGATCGCCGCCTCGACGGTGCGGACTGCACCGCGCATCTGGGTGCGGCGGGACTTGTTGACGATGGTGCGGCGGGCAATCTTGCGCGTCGCCTTCTTGGCGGAGGTCGTATTGGCCATATCTCACTATCCTTCAGCAGCGTCCCGTCTCGGGCGCCGGGCTGATTGACGTCTGCCGCTCGACTGCGGCCAACGCTGATCTGTTTCCGGGGTGTTCCTGAAAATGCTATCCCCGGAGCGGCAAAGCTCACGCGTTTCGAAACTCACGGGGCGCGCCGCTCAAAGAACAGCGGCGGCGGGATTGCGCCCACCGCCATTGGCGCTCCTTATAGAGTGCCCGATTTCCACCGTCAACGCCTTCCGGCTGCGCCTTTAGACGAAAAACAGCCGCAGAGTGGCGGTTAAGTTGCTGATGAGGTTGAATTTCTCGGGTTTGCCCGGTATTGCCGGGGGTGAGAGCGATGAGGGGATTCGGATGATCCGCGGGTTTTTCCGCCTGATAGGGCTGTTATTGCTGGCCGGTGGGTTCGTGTTCCTAGTCTATGATGGGGCGCGCTCGATTGCCGATCAAGCGCTGCGGCTGACCCGGCTCGGGGAGTTCTGGAACGACATCAACCAGGCCAGCCAGCGTTCCTTCCAGGCGATGGTCGATGCCAATGCGCCGTTCCTCAGCGGGCTTCTCAAATTGCTGCTCAACCAGCCGGCCTGGGCCGTCATGGGCGTGCTCGGCATCGTGCTGATGCTGTTGTTTCGGCCAAGCAAGCCGTTGATCGGCTATTCGCGGAATTGAACGGCGCTCGACGACGTAACACACCTGCCGTTTCCCTCGTAGATACCTATATTGCCACCTGAGATACGCCGCGCGGCAGGAGTGAATCCGGTTCTGCCTCGCGGGTGCTGTTGGCCCCCAGATCTGCGCGTTCGTCCAGCGAACCGGAGTCCACTTCGTTCGCGAGCGCGCCGGGAGATGATCCATGCTGTTCATGCGCAAGACCGCTGCATTGCCGACCGCCGCCGAAGCACTGCCCGGTCGCGATACGCCGATCCCCACTACCAAGCATCACTTCGTCAATGGCAGTAACATCCAGCCGCCCTATCCAGAAGGAGTTGAGCGGGCGGTGTTCGGGCTCGGTTGCTTCTGGGGTGCTGAGCGCAAGTTCTGGGAGCTCGGCGACGGCATCTATACGACCGCGGTCGGCTATGCCGGCGGCTTCACGCCGAACCCGACCTATGAAGAGACCTGCTCGGGCCGTACCGGTCACACCGAAGCGGTGCTGGTGGCGTTCGATCCGAAGAAGATTTCTTACGAGCAGTTGCTGAAGACGTTCTGGGAGAGCCACGATCCGACCCAGGGCATGCGTCAGGGCAACGACATCGGCTCGCAGTATCGTTCCGCGATCTACACCTTCAGCGATGCACAGCGCGATGCCGTCGCAGCGTCGAAGGCGGCGTATCAGAAGGCACTGTCGGCGAAGGGCCTCGGCACCATCACCACCGAGATCGCGCCGGCCGGGAAGTTCTACTTCGCCGAGGACTATCACCAGCAGTATCTGGCGAAGAATCCCGGCGGCTATTGCGGTCTCGGCGGCACCGGCGTGTCGTGCCCGATCGGGGTCGGCGTCACGGCCTGAGCTGACTACGGCTAAGTGTAGATAAACAACGTCAAAAGCCCGCTTTCGGATATTCCCGAGGGCGGGCTTCTCGCTGCCTGGTGGACGGCGACGACAACGGAATTTTAACCATAAGAGGCCAAAACCGAAGCTGTCTCTATGAGGGATGAGTCCAGTGTCGTTTGCCCGCGCGTTTCGTCTGCCCATGATTGTCGCGGTTGCCGCGCTGGCTCTGTCCGGTTGCATGCGCAGACCCGGCCCTGTCGCAGTGGTCGCGCCGGCTGCCGATCTCGACACGCTAGCTTATGGCCGCCCGGGTTACGGGCCGGCAGCAGTGCCGGTTGCTTATGCTCCCCCGGTCTCGACCTATGATGCGCAGTACAAGCTCGATGCCGGCGACAAGCTGCGCGTCGTGGTTTACGGCCAGGAAGGTCTCACCAATTCCTACGCCATCGATGCCGGTGGCGCGATCACCATGCCGCTGATCGGCCGCGTGCCGGCGCGCGGCATGACGCCCGCTGCCCTGGCTGCGAGCATCACCGGCCGCCTGCGCAATGGCTTCATTCGCGAGCCGTCGGTGGCTGTCGAAATCGAAGCCTACCGTCCGTTCTTCATCCTCGGTGAAGTTGCCGCTCCTGGGCAGTATCCCTACGTGCCCAATATGAGCGTCGAGAGCGCGATCGCCATTGCCGGCGGCTTCTCGCCCCGCGCCAAGCGTGATGAAGTCACGCTGACCCATACCACCGTCGAGGGCTCGTACCGCGCCGTGGTGCCATTGGGCACGCCGATCAATCCCGGTGATACGGTGCTGGTCAGCGAGCGCTGGTTCTGATCGCACGCATCGATCGCGGTCATCACCTCACACGCGATTTTCTCCGCTTCACGGAATAGACGCGCTTTCCCGCGATGAAATTGGCTGCGATGTATCGGCGCATTGGCGTCAGGATACGCGTTGCTCTGTATCAGAATCGTCTCCCGCCCTGTAGCAATGATCAAGCGAGGCCAACTCGCTGAAAATGCGCCGCCATGTCGGCACATATGGATATCAGGGGGAGAAGAGATGAAGACCAGTCCGTCGGTCAACGTGATGCGCGGCGTCACTCTGGCAGCCATCGTGGCGCTGGGAGCGGCGCTGTCTTCGCAAGCATTTGCGCAGACCGCGCAATCCTATCCCGATAGGCGCATCACTTTCGTCGTACCCTATGCGCCCGGCGGTGCGACCGATGTCGCGGCGCGCCTACTTGCGCAGAAGCTGCAAGAATCCTGGAAACAGACCGTCACCGTCGAGAACAAGCCGGGCGCCGGTGGCGTGATCGGCAACGATTTCGCTGCCAAGGCTCCTGGCGATGGCTACACGGTGCTGATCGCAATCACGCAGATCATCCAGGCGCCGAGCCTGATGTCGAAATTGCCCTACGATGCGTTCAAGGATCTCGCGCCCGTCACGCAGGTCGCGATCTCGCCGATCGTGCTCGTCGTGCCCGAAGCGCAGCCGATGAAGTCGGTGAAGGAACTGGTCGATCTTGCCAAATCCAGTCCCGGAAAATATCCGTACGGCACTTTTGGCAATGCCACGACGTCGCATCTTTATGGCGAGCTTCTGAAGAAGAACACCGGCATTGATATGACCCATGTGCCGTATCGTGGCGCCGCGCCGCTCTTGAACGACTTGCTCGGCAATCAGGTCACGGCGGCCTTCCTCGACTTCACCACGGCCGGTCCGCAGCTCGAAGCCGGCAAGATCCGTCCGCTCGCGGTGGGCGGCGAGAAACGCAAGCCCAAGCTGCCGAACGTGCAGACCATGGCCGAACTCGGCTATCCCGGTTTCGAGGCTGAAGGCTGGGTCGGCGTCTTCGTGCCAGCAGCGACGCCGAAGGACATTGTGAGCAAACTGTCGGCCGAGCTCGGTCGCATCATCAATTCGCCGGAGGGGACCGCCGGCCTGCAGGCGGTCAATCTCGTTCCGGTCGGAGACAGCCCCGAATCTTTCGAGAAGAGCCTGCGCCGCGATTTCGATCGCTGGGCGACGGTGGCAAAGACAGCGGGCGTGAAGGGCGAGTGATGTTCCAATCTCTCCCGACTGGCAGGGAAAGATCGAGGCTGCTCCCTCTCAGTCGTCATACCCGGGCTTGACCCGGGTATTCAGCTTTGCCCAAGCGCCTGTTGGTGCCGCAAAGGTGGATTGCCGGGTCAAGCCCGGCAATGACGTGGAGAGGGCGGCGGCTTACTTCAGATGCTTCGCGAGGAACGCGAGGCTCCGTTCTCTCGCAACATCCGCGCTGGCTTTGTTGTAGCTGGCGCGCTGATCGCAATTGAAGCCGTGTTCGGCACCGTCATAGACGAAGATCTCCACATCCGGCCGCTTGGCGCGGATGGTCTCGACGTCCGACAGCGGAATGCCGTGATCCTTTTCGCCGAAATGCAGCTGCGTCGGGACGGTCGGCTTGTCGTCGGCAAAGCGCACCACGGCGCCGCCGTAATAGCCAATGGCGGCGCTGAGGCCGGTCAGCTTCGTGGCGGCGGCGAAGGCAACGCTGCCGCCGAGGCAAAAGCCGATGATGCCGACATTGCCGATATCTCCAACTGAATCGATGGCGGCCTGGGTATCGCGCAGCATCGCGGGCCAATCCGGATTAGCAACGAACTTGCGCGCGATGGCGATTTCCTCGGGCGAATAACCGGACTGGAAGTTGGGTTCGGTGCGATCGAAGATCGACGGCGCCACCGCCACATAGCCTTGCACAGCGAAGCGATCGCAGACCGTGCGGATGTGGTCGTTTACGCCGAAGATCTCCTGGATCACCACCACGGCGCCCTTGGGCTTGCCCTCAGGCTGGGTGCGGTAGGCGCCGAGTTTGAAGCCGTCAGATGCAGTCAGCGTGATGTCTTGTCCCACGAGGTATTCCATATCGTTGTTAAGGGGTGAGGTCTGTTTGGCGCGGGCGACAGCACGGGTCTACTCACAAAGCGGCTACTGCCACATCCAATGCCGGCCCCAGTCGCCCTTCCAGCCGGTCAGGCGTCCCTTGCGAAACTGGAGATAGAGGCGGTCGCGGCGGTCGAAGAAGCCGCTGCCGCCGAAGGTGCGGATCGCCAGATAGATCTCATCGCCCGGTCGGCCGCTGACATAGGTTAGCGGGGTGCCCAAGATACGGGCGGCGTCATCCGCCGCCATCCCAAAAGCCAGCGGGGTGGCGTTCGAAAGGGTTGCCGTGAATGGCAGATCGGGCCTCGTCCCGGCGGGCTGCCCGTGGGCTGGAACCGTGACGGCGAGGGCGGTCGCGACGCCGAGGATGAACCTGATGGTCTTCATGGCGCGATTGTTTTCCGGATCGGATTCCGGCGCAAGGCGGCATTGCTTAAAGTTTTCGCGAAAGCCCTAACCGACTGATAGTGCTATCCGCCGGAATGAAACCTTCCGGGGGGCGATCAGGAAGCATTAACAATACCCATTAAGCTTCAAGAACCCTGTTCCAAGGTATGTATGTCCTGCTTGCGGCCCGTTCGCCGCAATAGATCGAGGGCATATGACCGCTTCAGTCAACCAATCGCCGGCGCGCCGCCGACTGCTTCTGGCATCGGACCGCAGCGATCACAGCAGCGAACTCGTCGATATCCTGCAGAAGGTCGGCGAAGTCGATGTTGTCCCAACGTCAGCCATTCCGGAGACGCCGCCGAGCGAGCTGTCGGGTATCGTGGTCGATATCAATCTGCGCTCGGCAGAGGCCGTGCAGCGCGTGCGCAACAAACTGCGCCACAAATCCTATGAAGCGATACCGCGCCTGTTCGTGCTGGCCGACTCGCTGCATCACGGATCCATGCAGGCCTGGGCGCTCGGCGCCACCGATACGATCGCGCGGCCGTTCGATGCACGTGGCATCATGCAGCGTATCCGCGCCGCGTTTCCGAACCCGCATGACGAGGACTTCTCCGCCCGCGGCAAGGCGCTGAATCGCGGTGTCGAGGCGGCGCATGCGGTAATGGTCAAGATCTTCGAGAAGCTGCCCGCTGGCGTTCCGCTCACCTTCAACGACGTGATGCAGGCCGAGAACCAGATTCTGAAGGCCATCAAGCGCACATCGCTGCGCGAATGGCTGGCCGCCGTCGGCCGTCATCACAATCACAGCTATCGTCACTGCCTGTTCGTGACGGGGTTCGCGGTGGCCTTTGCGCAGCATCTCGGCATGCGCGACGAAGATCAGCGCCGTCTCACGCGCGCAGCTCTCGTGCACGACGTGGGCAAGGCGTTTATCCCGGTGTCGATTCTGGACAAGCCGGGCAAGCTCACCGAGGACGAGACGCTCGAGATGCGCAAACATCCGCGTCTCGGCTTCGAAGCGCTGGTGGCGCAGGGCAGCTTTCCGCGCGAGATGCTCGACGTGGTGCTGCATCACCACGAATTCCTAGATGGCAGTGGCTACCCCGATGCGCTGGCCGGCGACCAGATCAGCGACATCGTGCGCCTGATGACCATCGTCGACATCCATGCGGCTCTGGTGGAGCGGCGCGCCTATCGCATGGCCTTCACGCATGCCAAGGCATTCGAGATCATGGAGCAGATGGGCGACAAGATCGACCAGCAATTGCTGC
Organism: Tardiphaga sp. 20_F10_N6_6; assembly: GCF_052076045.1. Lineage (NCBI taxonomy): Bacteria > Pseudomonadati > Pseudomonadota > Alphaproteobacteria > Hyphomicrobiales > Nitrobacteraceae > Tardiphaga > Tardiphaga sp. 20_F10_N6_6. Next base: position 3,960,245 of record NZ_CP197239.1, on the reverse strand, counting down.
AGGTGTTCCGCCCGGTGGCGCTCGGCGCGTAAGCGCCGTTCGCCTCAGGCCAGCAGCTTGCGCAACTCGGCCTTGGCGACTTTCTCGAGAGTTGAACGTGGCATCTCGTCCACGAAATGGATTTCGCGGGGCACTTTGAAATCCGCCAGCCCGCTCTTGCAGGCCGCCATGACATTGTCATGCAGCGCGGGTGGCGCCTGCGCCACGCCGGCATGCGGGATGATGAAAACCACCGGCACTTCATCCAGCATCGGATGTTTCTTGCCGACGACGGCCGCCTCGCGAACGCCGGGCACCGTGATGACGACTTGCTCGATCTCGGACGCGGCAACGTTCTCGCCGCCAACTTTCAGCATGTCCTTCGCACGGTCACCAAACTTGATATAGCCGCGCTCGAGTAGCGTGACGCGGTCGCCAGTGATGAAGAGGCCGTTGGTGTCGAAACTGTCTGAGGTCGCAGCTTCGTTGTGCAGATACTCCTTGAACAGCGACAGGCCGGGAATGCCCTTGATCGTGAGATTGCCGGTCTCGCCCACGGCGGTCGGCGTGCCGTCGTCATTGGTGACGCGGATGCCATATTCGGTTGCGGCGCGGCCGATGGCCATCGGCGTATTGGGCTGGTCGACCTCGCCAATAATGCCGTGGGTGATGGTCTCGGTCATGCCCCACCAGCCGATAATCTTGACGCCGAATTTGGCGAAGGCCGGCGGATCGCAGAACGAGGCTCCCCACAGACGGAAGTGATGATGCTTCGGCACGTCGTGCTCGAGCAGCGCCTTCATGCAGAACGGGATCGTCGACAGCCAGGTCGCGCGATGTTCGAGCGCTACGTTCCAGAACCGGCGCGCGGAAAAACGCGGCTGAAGCACGAGGGAGGCACCGACCCACAACGTCGACAGCATCGAATAGGCCAGCGCATTGGTATGAAACAGCGGCAGATAAGTCATATGAGTATCGAACGCATGGAGGTCCTGATGCGCAGCATTCACCTTGCCGCCCCACAGCGCATTGGCATGGGTCCACAGCACCGCTTTGGGCCGCGATGTGGTGCCTGACGTATACTGGACGCTACAATGCGCCCAAGGGTCGACCGGGCGTCGCGGACGATCGGCGCTGTCAGCGAACAGGGATTCGAACCGCTCAGCCTTGCCCACCGCATGGCCGTCGGCCGACGCGCCGGTGTTGTGCGACGTCACCGCGATCCAGCGCAGTTTGCGGCAATTGGCGACGACGAGCTCGGCATAGGATGGCTGGGTGATGGCGGCGACGGCGCCGCAATGATCGGCGAAATATTCGATCTCCGCAGCCGACGAGCGGGTATTCGTGGTGACGGCGATGGCGCCGAGTTCGACGCAGGCGAACCAGGCCAGCAGCATCTCGACGCAGTTGTCGAGATGGATCAGCACATAGTCGCCCTGGACGATGCCGCGTTGGGCAAGGCCTGCGGAAAGTGCCCCGACGCGCTCGTGAAATTCGCCATAGGTCCATGGCCGCGCCGGCGCATCGAATGGCGACCAGATGATGAAAGGGCGATCGCGACGCGTCTCGGCGTGCATGCGCAGCAGCCACGGCACGTCCATGCCGTCGAACGGGCCGATCGAACCGGGAATCATGGCGGGATTCGTCACGGGGTGGGGCATGCATCCTCCGTCGAAAGCCGCCGGAGCGACCGCTTACGCGGGTGCGGCTTTCTTATTCTTGTTTTTACGGAAGATGTTGTGCCATCAGCGGCGGCGGTGCGCAAACCGCAACGCGTGCAGGATCAGCCTATTTCGTAAGACGAAATTTCAATCAGGCTGCCATCGGGATCCCGGCAATAGACCGAGCGCAAGGTGCCGCGCGCTCCCTGTTTGGCCACCGGGCCTTCCTCGATAGCAACATCGCAAGCGCCGAGATGCGCAACTACGGCGTCGGGCGGTGATGCAGTGAGAAAACAGAGGTCGTCACTGCCGGCCATCTCATGATCCGCCGTGAACCACTCGACCTTATCGGCGCCGATCGGCCGCAGATTGATCTTTTGCACGCCAAAACTCACCGATGTGCGCGGCAACTTGCCCGGACCGGGATCGAACACCTTCACCTCCATGCCCAGGACGCGTTGATACCAGGTGGCTGAGCGTTGGACGTCAGTGACATTCAGGACGAGATGATCGAGGGCCGTGACGGTGAGGGACATGAAATGGTCCTTGGCGTTGCCTTGACGTTTCTTTGGGCTGGTGCCGCAGTAGTGTCGCACTGGCCGATAGTTGAATTGTTTGGTAGATACGGCCGTTGTCAATTCAACACACGCTGACCGCGCGCAAAGTTGCGGCAGCCGGAGGGAATAAAATATGACGTCACGTCGTGCCGCGATCGGTCTGATTGCGCTTGGCTTTTCTGCTTTTACTGCAACCGCTCTCGTTCCGGTCAGCTCGGCGCTGGCCGTGGATTATCCGACGCGGCCGGTTCGCTTTGTCGTCGGCTATCCTGCTGGCGGTGCAACCGATATTCTGGCTCGCCTGATCGGGCAGAAGCTATCCGAGCGAACCGGTCAGCAATTCGTCGTCGAAAACAAGCCGGGCGCGGGCAACAATATCGGCACCGAATCTGTCGTGAATGCAGAACCCGACGGCTACACGATCCTGCTGGTCAATCCGGCGAACTACATCAACGCCACGCTTTATGGGAAGCTGAGCTTCAATTTCGTGCGTGATATCGCGCCTGTCGCCGCCTTCCATCGCACCGCCAATGTGATGACCGTCAACAAGGACATCACGGCGAAGACCGTCGGGGAATTCATCGCCTATGTGAAGGCCAATCCGGGCAAGGTGAACATGGCGTCGTCGGGCAACGGCACCTCGGTGCATCTGTCCGGTGAGATGTTCATGATGCTGTCAGGCGCCAAGATGCAGCATGTGCCCTATCGCGGTGCTGCGCCGGCGATCACCGACATGCTCGGCGGTCAGGTCCAGGTGATCTTCGACAATATGCCGTCAATCATCCAGCATATCCGCTCGGGCAGCCTTCGTGCGCTGGCGGTGACGACCACCGAGAAGTCGTCGCTGTTGCCCGATGTGCCGACCGTCGCGGAAACCGTGCCGGGGTATGAGGCCAGCGCTCTGTTCGGCATGGGTGCGCCGAAGAAGACGCCGCCGGAGATTATCGCCAAGCTCAACGCGGACGTTAATGCGGTGCTGGCGGATCCGGCCGTCAAGGCCAAGCTGATCGATCTCGGCGGCGAACCGCTGATCGGACCGCCGGAAGCCTTCGGTAAGATGATCGTCGCGGAGACCGAGAAGTGGGAGAAAGTGGTCAAGGCTGCGGGCCTTAAGGTCGAATGAACCCATGCGGCACTATGGTGTCTAACCCTTGTGATTCCGCCAGTATAAGCGCGTGATCACAAGACCGGGATGTACCGGAGCTTGCGGGAACGTTCATCCGCAGGCTCTGTTGCTTTCTGGGGATGTCACAGGACCGCTGCCGCGGAGGAGAAGACGTGATGCGCAATCTGATGCTGGCCGTGTTGGCTGTTGGTGGTGTTTCGGCCATGGCTTCCAGCCCTGCAGCTGCCGCCCCGGCCTATCCCTATTGCATCCAATCGCAGGCTTTTGGGACCGATTGCTCCTATCCGAGCTATGAAGCGTGCCAGGCCACCGCATCGGGTCGCGGCGTCGACTGCATCGTCAATCCGCGTCTGGCGTTCAGCCCGCAGCCCTATAGTGAACCGCGCCGCAGTCGGCGTTCGGTTGCCTATTAAAACCCATCTTCGTGGCGGCGACGGCTATGTTTTTGGCTTCGTCGCCAGCCAGATGACATGACGGGCGCCACCGCGTGTGCCGGTGGCGCGGATCTTGATTTCCTCGGCGTTGAAGCCTGCCTTGCCGAGGAGCTCCGTGAATTTGTCATATGGAAATGACGACCAGACGGCTAGTACGCCGCCCGGACTGAGCGCGGCCTGGGCCGCGCGCAACCCTTTCAGGTCATAGAGCGCATCGTTCGATTTTCGCGTCAGGCCTTCGGGCCCGTTATCGACGTCGAGCAGGATCGCATCATATTTGCCGCGTGCACCAGCGATCGCTTTAACGACATCGCCCTCGACAATCTCCACGCGCTCATCACTCAGGCTGTCGCCAGACAGCTCGGCCATTGGGCCACGCGCCCAGGCGACGATCGCGGGCACCAGTTCGACCACGGTGATCTTCGCCTTCGGGCCGAGCACCTTTAGCGCAGCGCGCAATGTAAAGCCCATGCCATAGCCGCCGATCAAAAGCCGCGGCGCCTTCATATCCTTGAGGCGAAAGCAGGTGAGTGTCGCCAGCGCTTCCTCGGAGCCGAACAGCCGACTGCTCATTAACTCGTTCTGGCCGAGCTTGATGGTGAACTCTTGCCCGCGCTGCATCAGGCGCAGCGGCACGCCGCCGCCGGGGACTTCGGTCGTATCGATCAGTTTCCAGGGTAGCACGGGTGTCTTTCATCAAGCGATTGCGCGGCGGCCCGTGGTAGCGCGAGAACCGAGCTCCACGCAACTCAGCTATCATGCAAAGGCCTTGCGGCAATTGAAGTCGCTCGTGTCGCAGCACTTCGATCGCAGCGGGATCGGATGCCGGGTTCCGGTCTCTGGAATAGCTCCAACACGTCGCTGCATCTTCGTTTAAAGGGAACTACACTGATGAAGTACTTCGCGCGGGAGCTCCGTTCGCCGTTCTTAACGGGCGGATAACTAACCGAACGGGTTGTGCCGGTGCATTGATAGAACGGAATTGCCAATGGTATCTGGTGCCTCTAAGCAGAATGAAGACCAATGCATCTTCGGGTTGCGCATCGCGCGGCAAGGCGAAGACGCTTTCGTCGGGGCCGAGTGATCTTCAACTCATCGAGAGGAATAGAATGACCAAAATTCTGCACATGATGGCGGCATGTCTCGTCGCCATGTTCATCGTCTCGACGCAGGCAAGTGCTGCGCCGATGATGGGCCAGAGCATCGCTGTCGAAGCGCACGTGATCCCGGTTGCGGGTGGTTGCGGTCCGAACGGCTGGCGGGGTCCCTATGGTGGCTGCCGCTATACACCTTATTACGGCCCACTCCCGGGCGGCTACTATCAGGAAGCTCCCGTAATGGGGAACGGCTGCCCTCCCGGTTACTGGCGCGGTCCTTGGGGCCACTGCCGCAACACGCCCTATCACGGCAATCTGCCGGGCGGCGGCTGGAAGCCATAAGGCAAACGTGACGCTGCGTCGCACGTCGCAGCGCACGATCTGACTGTCGATCAGCTGAAAGGCCAGCCGCAAGGCTGGCCTTTCTGTTGCGCGCAAACATTGAAGCGCAGCGTTGAATGTGTTGCCTTGGGCCATCTACGGATGGCCTGGAGACACTTTAATGACGATGCGATTCACACCGGGTACGGTGACGCTGGCGGACTGGCGGTCGATCTATCGGGGGGCAGTACCAGTTCTCGATGAGAGCTGTATTCCCCGCATCAATGCCAGTGTTGCGGCAGTTGCCCGGATCGTCGCCAAGGGCGAACCCGTCTATGGCATCAATACAGGCTTCGGAAAGCTTGCACATGTCGGCATAGAAGCCGAAAGCATCACGGCCCTCCAGAAAAACATCGTGCTGTCACATTGCGTGGGCGTCGGCGATCCAGCGCCAGCGCCGGTGGTGCGGCTGATGATGTGCCTCAAGCTTGCGAGCCTGGCACAGGGTTTCTCCGGCGTCCGCATGGAGACGGTCCAGTTGCTCAGCGCCATGATTGCGGATGACATCACGCCCATCGTGCCCGCGCAGGGATCAGTCGGTGCTTCCGGCGATCTGGCCCCGCTCGCGCATATGGCGTCGGTCATGATCGGCGTCGGCGAGGCGCTGACGACGTCCGGGCGACTGCCGTCGACGGAGGCGCTCGCCAGTGCGGGTCTGCAGCCGATCGAGCTGCAGGCCAAGGAGGGACTGGCACTGCTGAATGGCACGCAGTTCTCGACGGCCTATGCACTTGCGGGATTGTTCGAGGCTGAAATTCTTTTCAAGACAGCACTCGTCAGTGGTGCCTTGTCCACCGATGCCGCGCGTGGCTCGGATACGCCGTTCGATCCACGCATCCATCAACTGCGCAAACATGAAGGGCAGATCGCTTCGGCCCAGGCATTGAAGGAACTTCTCGCCGGCAGCGCGATTCGCGAGTCGCACCGCACCGGCGACGTCCGTGTTCAGGATCCTTATTGCCTCCGCTGTCAGCCGCAGGTGATGGGCGCCGCGCTGGACCTTTTGCGACAGGTGGCCACCACACTTCTCACCGAAGCGAATGGCGTCTCTGACAATCCTCTGGTCTTTGCCGAGGACGATATCGCGATCTCCGGTGGCAATTTCCATGCAGCGCCGGTTGCCTTTGCGGCGGATATGATGGCGCTTGCGATCTGTGAGATCGGATCGATCTCAGAGCGCCGGATCGCCATGCTGGTGGATCCGGTGTTATCCGGTGTGCCCGCGTTCCTGACACCGAAGCCGGGGCTTAATTCCGGCTTCATGATCGCGCAAGTGACGGCCGCGGCGCTGGTATCTGAGAACAAGCAGCGGGCTTATCCGGCCAGCGTCGATTCGATTCCGACATCGGCCAATCAGGAGGATCATGTCTCGATGGCTGCCCATGCGGCGCGCCGGCTGTTGCCGATGATCGAGAATGCGATGGCCGTCATTGCCATCGAGCTGCTGGCGGGCGCGCAAGGCTGTGATTTCCATGCGCCGCTCAAGTCCAGCGATCGTCTGGAAAACGTTCGCGCACGGATCCGGGCAGACGTCGCCCATCTCGACGAGGATCGATATTTTCACGACGACATTCAGAAGTCGCTGCGCCTTGTGCGATCCGGTGCGATCGTTGCGGCAGCCAATCTCGATACGATCCCGGGTGTCTAGAACGCGGGAGCGCAGTTACCCGATTGCGGTCTTGATCACGCTGAGCAATTCCTGGAACGGCTCGGCGCAGGACGGGTCGGTCGGGTGCTGTTGCAGCACGTCGTAGATCTTGGGCACGAGCTGGACGGCCTGATCGAGTTCACTGTCGCGGCCGGGCTGATAGCCGCCCATCAGGCGAAGGTCGCGGGTGTCCTCAAAGCGGGCGATCATGGCGCGCAGCTTACGCACCAGATTAGCTTCCTCCGGCGACCACACATGCTGGCCGAGGCGCGACACCGATGACAGCACATTGACGGCCGGATAGCGGCCCTGATCGGCGACGTCGCGGTCGAGCATGATGTGCCCGTCCAGTGTACCACGCACCGTATCCGCCACAGGTTCGTTGTGATCGTCACCATCGACCAGCACGGCAAACACGCCCGTAATGGAGCCTTGGCCTTCGAGGCCCGGTCCCGAACGCTCCAGCAGACGCGGAAGTTCGCTGAAGACGCTCGGCGCATAGCCGCGTGCGATCGCCGGCTCGCCGGTAGCGAGCGCGACTTCACGGGATGCGTGGGCGAAGCGCGTTACCGAATCGACGATCAACAGCACCGATTCGCCGCGATCGCGGAAATATTCGGCGATGGTCATCGCCGTCTTCGGCGCCAGTCGACGCATCATCGGGCTTTCGTCGCTCGTCGAGACGACTGTGATCGCGCGGGTCTTGTGATGGACCAGCGATTCTTCGAGAAATTCACGTACTTCTCGTCCACGCTCGCCGACCAGTGCAGTGACTACCGTGTCGAAGCCGGCGCTGCGTGCCAGCATCGAAAGAAGGGTGGTCTTGCCGACGCCGGAACCAGCGAAAATACCGATGCGCTGGCCGATACAGAGCGGTGTGAAGAGATCCACGACGCGGACGCCGGTGCGGAGCGGCTTGCTCACGCGGGAGCGGCTCATCGCCGGTGGGGGATTGGCATCCGTTTGCATCTCGCGCTCGCCGACCGGCATGTCGCCGGCGCCATCCAGTGGCTCACCAAGGGCATTGATGACGCGACCTTTCCAGGCCGGATGTGGAGACAGCGTCTTGGGAGGCATTCGGAAGGCGGGAACGCCGAGGCCGGCAGCAAAGTGGGAATCGAACGGTTTGGCCGTTACGCCGTCAGTATCGATCCGCACGACCTCACCGAGATGAACCTGCTTGTCGATTTCCAGTCCGATCAATTCACCGAGCCTGACATAGCGCGACAGGCCGGAGACGCGAAAATGCGTCGGCGTCACCTCGGACACCATGCCACCGACACGAACCGTGGGCACGTCCCGGCGCAGGGTTGCGATGGTCGATTCGAGTTTTTCAAGCGCGTTCATCGAGCTCTCCCGCCGGTCACATCAGGCATCAGGCTTTTGGATCGCCCAGCGTGCGAATGGCGTTCTGCATGGTACTTTCGGAATTGTCGATCAATGAGCTGACGCTCTGGAAGGTGCGCTGTGCGGTCATCATCTGCGTGAGTTCTGTCAGAGGATCGACATTCGATCCTTCCACATAGCCTTGCTGAAAGCCGACCGTGACAAAATCGAGCGCGGTGGTCGCCGGTTTGCTCGGAATCACGCCCGACGTTCCGAATCGTTCCAGCTTTGCGTCCGGGGCGATATCGAACAGGCCGAGCTGACCGACCTGGATGCGACCCTGCGAAATGGTGCCATCGCGCACAATCGTTAGCGGGCCAGCATCGGGATCGACGATGATCGGCGTGCCGCCAGAATCGAGGATTGGATAGCCGGTGAGGGTCTGAAGCTGCCCGTTGATGTCGATCTGCATGCGGCCATCGCGCGTATAGACGGTGCCGTTCGGCCCAGCAAACGCCATCCACGTCGTGTGGCCGGGATCGGGGCCGCCGGGGTACGCGGCCATGCTATTCCCGGTGACCGCCACGTCCAGGGTATTGCCGGTCTGGGTAATAGCGCCTTCCTTGCGCGAGATGAAGTTTTCGCCGGGCGAGGAGAACGCGACCGCCTGCGTTGCTGCGCGCGACATTGCAGTCTCGAACTTCACCGCGTCGGCACGGAACGCGGCGGTTTTCATATTGGCCATGTTGTTGGCAATGGTTTCGAGTCGCTTCTCAAGCGAGACCTGGGCCGAGAGGCTGACATAGAGCGCTGATTGCATTTTATCGTCCGATTTTCAGGTTCTGCAGGGTGGTCAGCACGTCCGTGCTGAGGCCCATTTCGAGCGGCTGCGCGATAAGGGTGCTTGAAGCCGATTGGGCGATGGACGTTCCGTTCTCCATCTCCCACATCACCGAAAAACGCTGCAGGAACGTCTGCAGCTTTTCGGGTGTCTGGAAATCCGCGATGTCGACTTTCGCGCTGAGCATATTCGCCTGTTTGTCGACATCCGCCATCGAGGTCATCGGTGAGATGCCAAGCGCGATCTGGGCGACCTTGATCAACGCCGGATCAGCGAGAATCTGATAGATGCTGGTGATCTTGGGCGCCTTGCGCTCGAAATAGAGTGCCAGACGAACGCCTTCATTTTGCGATCCGGCGTCTTCCTCGAGTTGCTGCCGGACGTATTTCTCGACGGTGCCGACCTGTGCGGCGGTCGTGCTCGTCGCCTGGTCACCCAGCTTGGCGAAGTCGAATGCGGTGGCGAATTCGCGGTAGCGGGCGTCGGAAAGCTTGTTGGCGAATGTGGTCGAGCTGGCAACACCTTCCGTAAGAACCTTGCGCATGAACGCCTTGGCATAGGTCATGTCGCTCAACCCGTACGCCTTCATGGCATAGCTGAACAACCGATAGTCGCCGATGAATTCGTCGATCGTATTCACATCGCGGATGTGTGACAGGTAGTATTCTGTGTCCTTCGACACGTCCGGCTTCTCCATCGTCTGCTGCAACGATTTGACGATATTCTTGGAGATCAACTGGTAGCTTGCGATTGTCGAGACCATCGGCAGTGGGTTCCCAGTCTGCGGGCGCATGCGGCGAGACTGGCCTCAAACTCCCCGCACAAGCTTGCGCGGGGCTGGCCGGCGCAGGCCGATGTCAGCCTCGTGCAAGCATCGTTGCCTAAGTGAAACGTATCCTCAATTTGGAGCGGTGCGCTTGAGCATTCTCTTTGGCGTCATTATCACACTCGCCAGTCTGATCGGCGGCTTCACCGCGATGGGCGGGCATCTCAGCGTGATATGGCAGCCCTGGGAGTTCGTCATCATCATGGGGATGTCGCTGGGCACCTATGTCATTGCGAATCCCTGGAAAACCGTGGTCGACACCGGCCGCGCCACCGTGCAGGCATTGACGGTCGCAGTGCCGAAGCAACGCCATTACCTCGATCTGCTCGGGCTTCTGCATTCTCTGATGCGCGAGGTACGAAACAAGGGTCGCAACGAGGTGGAAGCTCATATCGACGATCCATCATCGTCAGAAATATTCACCGCCTTCCCGACCGTTCTCGCCAATGAGCCGCTTCTGCACTTCATCTGCGACTACTTCCGCCTGATCATCATGGGCAGCGCGCGGCCGCATGAGATCGAAGCGCTGATGGACGAGGAAATCGAAACCATCATTCGCAGCAAGATGAAACCATATGGCTCGCTGATGATGGTGGCCGAAGGACTGCCGGCGCTCGGTATCGTCGCCGCGGTACTCGGCGTCATCAAGGCGATGGGCGCTCTCGACCAATCCCCGAAATTGCTCGGCGGCTTCATCGGCGCAGCTCTGGTCGGCACATTCGCCGGCATCTTCTTGTCCTACGGTCTTGTCGCGCCGCTGGCCCACAAGATCAAGCTGGTGCGCGAGCAGCGCGCGCGGATGTATGTAATCGTCAAGCAGTCACTGCTCGCCTTCATGAACGGGGCCCTGCCGCAGATCGCGATCGAACACGGCCGCAAGATGATCGGCCCCGGTGAACGCCCGTCGATTGATGTCGTCGAAAGCGAAACCATCTCCGGCGGTCCCGCGAAGGCGGCACCTGCTGAATCCTCGGCGAAAGCGGGAGCACGGGCCTGATGTCAGAAGTAAAGTCAGGCCGCGTAGATCAAGGATCAGATCAACTTTTAGGGGCTGCCGGAATTTCCGTCGAACGCATGCCGATGCTGCATGTGATTTTCGACCAGATGACGAATCTTTGTGCCGAAAGCCTGCGATCCATGTCGCCCTCGCAGTCGTATTTCTCGCTAAGCAGCGTGGGCAGTGATCGCCTCTCCGATATCCTCGATCGCTATGAGGGCGAAGCCATTGCCGCGGTTTTCTATGCACAAGCATGGGACGCCCGTATCCTGATCGGGTTTGATCGCGATTTCGTCTACACGATGATCGAGCTCCTGTTCGGCGCCGACGGTGCGGAGCCGCCGCTGGACATGCCGCGGGTATTTTCGAATGTGGAGTTGCATGTCGCGCAATCGCTGTTCGAGCGCTTTGGCAAGGCGTTGCAGGCGTCATTCGACCGCGCTTCCGACGTGGCGTTCAACCTGGAACGTGTCGAGACGCGCATGGACTATCTTGCGATCGGTCGCCTCAACAACATGGCCGTGTGTGCGAAGATCCTGCTGCAGGGTCTCGATCGCGGCGGCGAGATGTTCATCGTCATTCCGCACGCAGCGCTTAATCCGATCCGGCAGTCGCTGTCGCAGATCGTATCCGGTGAGTCGGCATCCACCGATCCGAACTGGAGCCGTCAGTTGCACAGCGAGATCAAACGGACTGAAGTCGTTCTGAAGGCGGTTCTCGAAGAGCGACAGTTTACTCTCGGCGAGGTCGCGAAATTTCACGTCGGCCAGGTGCTCAAGCTTAACGCCACGCCGGACACGATGGTTCGCCTCGAATGCAATGATCAACGCCTGTTCTGGTGCCAGCTCGGCCAGATGAATGGCGTCTATTCACTGCAGGTCAAGGAATCGGCCGACCAAAAACGGGAATTTATCGATGGTATCCTCGCTCGTTGACATCATCCTTTTTGCAGCCCTGCTTTTCACGAGCATCCGCGTTACCAAGATGCATCGTGAGCTTGTGAAGTTGCGCGCGCATCAGGGAGAGTTTACCGCGGTGGTCGGCAAGACCAATGAGACGGTGGACGACATGGTGCTGATGGTGCGCGAATTCAGTTCGGACGGACGGCAAATGGTTCAGGCGCTTGGCGACAAAATAGATGAGGCGCGCAAGGCTATCGCGGAAATCGATACTCGCACTGCGGCACAAAATCCGGCTTAGGCCAAGATCTGAGTTTTCAAGAAGGCAGGGGATATGAAGCAACCATTCGATATCGATCCAGTAAGCGCAGCGACCGCTACAGCTAGCGACCCGCTCAAGGCTGACGGCGCGTCGTTCGGCAAACTGGCAGATCTCGCGGCTCGCGCTGCCGAGGAAACCAGCCGGCTGACAAATCTTGAACCTATCCTGCGCATCCCGGTCACCGTGCAGGTGCTGCTCGGCTCAGCCACCATGCCGGTCGCGGATCTGATGAAGCTTGGCCGTGGCGCAGTGATTCCGCTCGATCACCGTGTGGGCGAGCCTGTCGAAGTCGTCGTCAACGGACGCATCGTTGCGCGCGGTGCGGTCGTGGTCGTGGAAGACGAAAATTCGCGTTTCGGTGTATCGCTGACGGAAATCGTCGGAGGAGCGGCCGGGGATCCGGACGCTTAAAGAGATTTTCCCAAAGAGATATTTCTAATGGCATTCAATGCACCTGCTAAGCGCGCCGGCACCAGCATCAAACCGCTGGGTGGTACCGAGAAAGCGGCAGCTCTTTTGCTGGCCATGGGGCGTGAGCTCTCGGGCGGCCTGCTTCGGGAGTTCGATCCCGAAGAGATCAAACTGGTCACGCGCGCTGCCGCTGAGCTCAAGCCCATCTCGGGGCCTGAGCTCGAGGCGATCATCGAGGAATTCGCTCAGAATTTCTCGGAAGGTCCGAATATCTTCGGCACTGTCGGTGAGCTGGAGAAGCTGCTCAACGGCGTGCTGCCGCCGGAACAGATTACTGACATCATTTCCGAAGTTCTGGGCAACAAGACCAAGTCAGTTTGGGAGCGTATCTCTCTCGTCTCGGAAAGCCTGCTCGCCAACTATCTTCTCAAGGAGCATCCGCAAACCGCTGCACTCATTCTCTCGCGGGTGAAGCCGGCATGTGCTGCCCGCGTGATGAGTCATCTTCCGCCGGATATCCGGCACGACCTGATGCGGCGCATGCTTAGCCTCAAGCCGGTTGTCGAGGATGCCATGGGCATTATCGAGAAAACGATGCACGAAGACTTCATGATCAACTTCGCTCGGAACCTGGCATCCGACACCTATCCGCGCATGGCTGACATCATCAACAAGATGGAGCGGACGCAGATGGAGGAATCGCTGAAGAACCTCACCGAATCGCGGCCGAAGTCGGCCGAGATTCTGAAGGGCATGCTGTTTACCTTCGACGACATCGTGAACCTGACCGCCAAGGCACGCATGCTGATCTTCGATCAGGTGCCGACGGACCGTGTGGTGATGGCGCTCAAGGGATCGGATACGACATTCCGCGAGCTCATTCTGTCGTCGCTCGCCTCACGCACCCGTCGTCTGGTGGATCACGAACTGGCAAACGGTATCCCCGCCAATCAGCGCGAGATCCTGGATGCCCGGCGCGCCATTACCGATCTTGCGCTCGATATGGCCGGACGCGGCGAAATTGAACTCAACCCCGATCAAGAAGATCAGCCGGTATTCACCTGAAGATAGAGCATTGTGTCTGACGAACCCGATAAGGACAGTAAAACCGAAGAGGCGACAGAGAAGAAGGTTCGTGATTCCGTCGAGAAGGGCCAAATCCCGGTCTCGCGCGAAGCGCCGATTTTCGCCTCTATGCTCGCACTGCTGATTATTCAAAGCTTTCTGACCACCGACAACGTCAGAAAACTGACATTCACTTTAGCCCGATTGATCGACGATCCGTCGGGCATCCGCATCCGTAATGGAACGGATGCTATTGAGTTGCTCACCGCGGTCGGTATGAGTGCGGCGGGACTGGTTATTCCGATTGTTATCGTCCTGATGCTGGCCGGGCTGGCGTCATCTTTCCTGCAGAACGCACCGCGAATTGTGTTCGATCGCATCCAGCCGGAAGCCTCGCGCATCTCAATAGCGAAAGGTTGGGGCAGAATCTTCGGCGCGCAGGGACGTGTGGAATTCGGAAAGTCGGTCTTCAAGTTCGTTGCTATCAGTCTGGTCGTGATGATCGTCCTGCGGGCTGAGGAGGCCGTGGCCGTGAATGCATTGTTTAGCGATCCGGCGGCCGTTCCGGAATTAGTGCTGACTACCGCGATGCGGCTCGTCTCCGCCATCAGCATTGCGACCATTGTCCTGGTATCGCTCGATCTCGTCTGGGCACGCTTCCATTGGCGCCGCGAACTGCGCATGACGAAGCAGGAGATCAAGGACGAGTTCAAGCAGGCTGAAGGCGATCCGATCGTCAAATCACGGTTGCGTTCGTTGGCACGCGATCGCGCTCGCAAGTCGATGTTGGCGGCCGTTCCGCGCGCCACGCTGGTGATCGCGAACCCCACGCATTACGCGATTGCGCTGAAGTACAAGCAGGGCGAAGACGCTGCGCCGACGGTGCTTGCAAAGGGGCAGGACCTGATCGCGCTGAAGATCAGGGAAATCGCAGAGAAGAATGGTGTTCCGGTGGTGGAAGACAAGATGCTGGCGCGCTCGATGTATGATGTCGCATACATCGACAAGATGATTCCGTCGGAGTTTTTCCGCCCTGTCGCGGAAATCATCTACTTCCTGCATTCGCGAAAGCAGAAGACGAACGCGTAAGCGCTCCGCGCATGTCGTGATGCGCATCTCCAGCCTCGGACAAGTTTCCATTTGTAAACCATGATCAAGGAATCATGTTTGCCTGGGGGATAAGTGGGACCCGTCTATCTCTTCGATGTTGCCTCATCGCATGAGCGATGGCTGTCGCTGCGGCAGTCCGCAATCTCGGCGAATGTCGCCAATGCGAACACGCCGGGCTATCGCGCGCAGGACATCGAGCCGTTCAACAAGATTATTGAATCGAAGGTCGTGCCCGTGACGGTGACGTCACCGGCGCATATCACGACCGGTTCTTCAGTTGAGGCCCAGGGCATGCGCAAGGAGAAGAGCTGGGAAACCGTGCACTCCGGCAACTCTGTCAGCCTTGAGCAGGAGATGCTGAAGGCTGGCGATATCAATCGCGACTATTCACTGAATACGGCGATCGTCAAATCGTTTCATCGCATGTTCATGACAAGCATGAAGACCTGAGGGAAATGACGATGATTGATCCGTTACAAGCATCTGTTCAGATCGCAAGTTCCGGCCTCGAAGCGCAGTCGACCCGCTTGCGCGTCGTGTCGGAGAACCTTGCTAACGCCAATTCAACCGGCCGCACGCCAGGCTCGGATCCGTATCGCCGCAAGACCACGACCTTCACAGCCGAGATGGACCGTGCCGCTGGTGTGCGCATGGTCAAGGTGAAGGATGTCGGAACCGATCAGGCGCCGTTCCGCGTGGACTATGAGCCAGGCCACCCGGCTGCCGATCCAACCGGTTACGTGAAGCTGCCCAATGTGAACTCGTTGATTGAAATGGGCGACATGCGGGAAACCAACCGGTCCTTCGAGGCCAACCTACAGGTCATCAAACAAGTGAGATCCATGGTGTCGATGACCATCGATCTCTTGAGGAGCTAACCATGCTTGAAGCGGTATCCTCAGTCATCAGCAGTGCTGGTGAGCTCGCCAAAACCAGCGAAGTCATCAATTCCGCGACACCCGCGGTGCAACCTGGTGCGGCCACCGTCGGTTTCAACAACGTCCTCGAACAGGTCGCAGCCGATGCCATCGGTTCGATCAAGGCCGGCGAAGCCGCGTCAATCCAGTCCATCCACGGCAAGCTCTCCGCACAGAAGGTGGTCGAGGCGGTCATGTCTGCCGAACGGTCATTGCAGATGGCTGTCGCCGTCCGCGACAAGGTCGTTCAGGCGTATCAAGAAGTCAGCCGAATGGCGATTTGAGGTTTAATCATGAGAGCTCTGGCCATTGCTGCCACCGGTATGGGCGCGCAGCAGCTTAATGTCGAAGTGATCGCGAATAATATCGCGAATATCAATACGACCTCGTACAAGCGATCCCGCGCGGAATTCACCGATCTGTTCTATCAGATCGACCGCGCGCAGGGCGTTCCCAACCGAAGCGGTGAGGGCGCAGTACCTGAAGGCGCAAAGCTCGGTCTCGGCGTGCGTTCGGCTGCCGTGCGCAAGCTGCATCTGCAGGGCGCCATGGCGCAGACTGGCAACACTTATGACATGGCCATTAATGGCCGCGGCTGGTTCCAGATCGCCGGTCCGAGTGGTGAGACGCTCTACACACGCGCCGGTGCATTCAACCTGAATGAAAACCGCCAGCTGGTGACGCCGGACGGCTATCTGGTGACGCCTGCGATCATTGTCCCGCAGAATGCCGTGGATGTCACTGTCAACGAGTCCGGCCAAGTCTTCGCGAAGGTCGACGGGACCGTTGCGCCCGTTCAGCTCGGGCAACTCTCGCTCGCGAACTTCTCCAATGAAGCCGGTCTGGACCCACTCGGCGGAAATCTCTATCGCGAGACGGTTTCATCCGGCGTGCCCGTTGTGGGCTTCGCAGGCGACATTGGCTACGGCAAGCTGCATCAACACTATCTCGAGAGTTCGAACGTCGATCCGGTGAAGGAAATCACTGAGCTGATATCGGCGCAGCGTTCTTATGAAATGAATTCCAAGGTCATCCAGGCGGCTGACGAGATGGCATCGACCATTTCGAAGGGCATGCGGTAATCCACAGAACGGGATCTCGGCCTGATGCGCGCAGTCACCATCGTCACCCGCTGGCTCGCGAGCTTCGTGCTCGCGGCCGGCATCGCAGGCGTCGCAAATGCTGCGGAAGATGCCGTCCGCTATCCCGTGCCGGCCACGGCGATCTATCCCGGTGACGTCATCAGGGATGAAATGATCATGGATCGCAATTTTGCGCCCAATATTCAGGGCGCAAGTGCATTCATCAACGACCGTGCGTCCCTCGTTGGCCGCATTGCGCGTCGTACACTGTTGGCGGGGCACCTGATTCCGATCAACGGTCTCGAAGATCTGAAGGCCGTCACCCGCGGGGCTGTGGTGAAGGTGCTCGTCGAGGATGATGGGCTCATTATCGTCACCTATGCAACATCCCTGCAGTCCGGCAGTGCCGGCATGATGGTGCAGCTTCGCAACCTCGATACCGGCGTTACGATTCGGGGCATCGTCCAGCAGGACGGATCAGTACGGATTCAGAACGGATGATGCTGCGTCTCCTTTGCGGTCTCCTGCTTTCGCTTTCGATCTCGGCGGCAGATGCCGCTGTGCGTGTGAAGGACATCGCCAATCTCAAGGGCGTGCGGGAGAACCAAATCCTCGGCTATGGCCTTGTGATCGGCCTCAAGGGTACCGGTGACACGTTGCGCAACGCGCCGTTCACCGAACAATCGTTGCAATCGATGCTCGACAATATGGGCATCAATATCCGTGGCACCTCGTTGCGTACGCGCAACGTGGCCGCCGTCGTTGTGACGGCCGACCTGCCGCCGTTCGTCGCAGGTGGTTCGCGAATCGACGTCGCGATCTCGTCGCTGGGCGACGCGTCATCCTTGCTTGGCGGAACGCTGGTGATGACACAATTGCGCGGCGCTGATGGTGAAACCTATGCCGTCGCGCAAGGCGCTATCGCCGTTGGCGGCTACAACGTCGAAGGCGCCGCACAAACGCTCAGCCAGGGTGTGGCCACGGCTGGCCGCATCCCAAATGGTGCGCTGATCGAACGAGAGGTTAAGGGCCGCTTCAGCGAGATGGAATCGCTCATTCTTGAGCTAAAGAATCCGGATTTCGTCACCGCAACGCGTATCATGGACACGATCAACGCACATAGCAGCGGCCGTTACCAGAAGGTCGTGGCCTTCGAGCGCGATTATCGCACCATCGTGCTGTCGCGCCCACGCTCGACCGCGCCGGTGCGGTTTATCGCCGAAATCGAGGAGCTGCTGGTCGAGCCGGATTCGCCGGCGCGAGTGGTGGTCGACGAACGCACGGGAACGGTGGTCATCGGCCGGAATGTACAGATTTCGACGGTAGCGGTCACCCACGGAAATCTGTCGGTGCGAATCACCGAAGCGCCGATCGTGTCGCAACCGTCGCCGTTTGCCCGTCGTGGCGAGACCGTGGTGGTGCCGCAGACCTTCATCGAAGCTAACGAGCCAGGCGCCAAAATCGCGATTCTGCGCGGCGCCGATTTGCAGCGTCTGGTGCGTGGTCTCAATCAGATCGGGCTGAAGCCGCAGGGGATCATCGCGATCTTGCAGGCGATCAAGGCGGCCGGTGCGCTTCAGGCGGAACTCGTCATCCAGTAAGGCGCGGGTCAGCGTCACGCAAGCCAAAGCGTGCAACGCTCGCTTAGCTGAATCACGAGAACACGAATGGCGCGCGTCGCAAATCGATCGATCAAGTTTCTCATGCTGGTCGGTATGGTGCTGTCCACACAAGCATCGGCCGAACCCGAGCAGAAGCTCTCAAAGCCGCTGAACCTTGGTGAATTTGCAAAGACGCCGCAAGTTGCGCGCCCCCGCCCGGCTGCAAACAAGCAGGACCCGGTGGTGCGTCCGCCAGCCGATTCGGCGCTGATCACGGGCGCAATCGACAAAAAGGATAGCGCAGCCGCGAACTCCCAGGAATCCGACGTCGCGCGCTTTTGCAGCAATATCGCAGACCAGGCACTCGATGCCCGGGTGGCGTGGCAGCAGAAAGAGCTGGAAGCGACGGAATCCAAGCTGAAGCTGCGCATTGCCGAACTTGAGGCCAAGCGTGCCGAATATGAGGAATGGCTGAAGTTGCGCGAAGAATTCCTCAAAAAGGCGGAAGATAACGTCGTCGAAATCTACTCGCGCATGAATCCGGAAGCTGCGGCGCAGCAGATTGCCAGCATGGCTGATGACACGGCAGCTGCTGTTCTCGCCAAGCTGCGCGTTCGCGTTGCCAGCGCGATCCTCAATGAAATGGAACCGGCACGTGGCGCACATCTCGCTGACACGCTTGCCGGGATGCGTCGCACCGACGACGGGAAAGCCAAGAAATGATGTGGTTGAGAGTGATTCTGATTCCGGTCGCACTGTCGTGCCTGACCGGTTGCGCCAGTAATCTCGCCGAGGTTGGCCAGGCGCCCTACATGTCGCCGATCGGCAACGGTATGCAGGTTGATGCGCGCGCAATTCCGATCGAGCGGCGCGCGTATCGTAGCGCGGGCCCTCACTCGATCTGGAATGACCGCAAGGACCTCTATCGTGATTCGCGGGCAACGCGGGTCGGCGATCTTCTGACCGTGAATATTCTGATGAACGACAAGGCGATTCTCGACAACAAGACGGATCGGTCGCGGGACTCGCAGATCAAGGTGGAGTCCGACTATTCGGCCAATATTGCCAAATGGCTATCGGCCGGAAATTTCGACACCAACGTCAAATCCCAATCATCGAACAAGGGCGCTGGCAAGATCGACCGCAATGAAGAAGTGCGCTTCTCGGTGGCCGCAGTCGTTGTCGATGTGTTGCCGAACGGAAATCTCCTGGTTAGCGGCTCGCAGGAGATGCGCGTCAATTACGAAATGCGCATCGTCAATGTCGGTGGCATCGTGCGTCCGATCGATATCAGCCGCAACAACACCATCGCCTATGAGAAGATCGCCGAAGCCCGCATTTCGTATGGCGGGCGCGGCCGGTCCATGGAAGTGCAGCAGCCGAACTGGGGTCAACAGGTCTACGACCAGGTCGCGCCGTTCTGATGGGAATCGATCATGGCCGATAACACAGCGAATGCAGGCCAGCGCCCGGGATTCATGCAGTGGTTTGGCGCCCTGCTGCTTGTCACGGCGCTCTCGGTCGGGGCTGGAGCGCTGGCAAGCCTGCATCTGATGTCGACGTTCCAGCGCATCAGTGAAAGCCAGAAGGAAGTCCCAGAGAAACCGATCTCGTCGGCCTTCAATGCCAATGATCGTCTGCGCAAGATCACGCCGGTCGTGACCAATCTGGCGGCGCCGCCAAATGCCTGGATCCGCATGGAGGCATCGATCGTAACCGATAAGTTGACCGAGGAGGAGGCGAGCATCGTGGTCGCTCGCATCGGTGAGGATGTTGCAGCCTATCTGCGCACGCTCACACCCGCGCAGATCGAGGGTGCCCGCGGCCTGCAATATCTGCGCGAAGACCTGAATGAGCGCGCGCTTACGCGTTCGAGCGGCAGGGTTCGTGAGTTGATTATCGAGACGCTGGTGGTGCAATGAAGCGTATCATTCCGATCCTGCTCCTGGTGCTTCTGCCGACGGCTGCAGTGGCGCAGGTTCCGGATCTGTCGACCTTGCTTCCGCAGGGCGAGGGTAGTGCGAGCGGCCGAATCATCCAGATGGTCGCGCTGCTGACGGTGCTGTCACTGGCGCCGGGCCTGCTCATCATGGTGACGAGCTTCACGCGCTTCGTCGTCGCACTCTCATTCCTGCGCACAGGGCTTGGCCTGCAAACCACGCCGGCCAATATCGTGATGATCAGCCTTGCGCTGTTCCTCACATTCTATGTGATGGCACCGACCTTCGATCGCGCGTGGCAGAACGGCCTTCAGCCCCTGATGAAGAATGAGATCACAGAGCAGGAAGCCTATTCGCGTGTCACAGATCCGTTTCGGGATTTCATGCTGCAGCACGTACGTGAAAAGGATCTGCAAACCTTCGAGAACCTTGCTGCCGAAAGTATGAAGATCAAACTCGAAGGTCAGCGGATCGATCTGCGAATCATCATTCCGGCTTTCATGGTGTCGGAGCTTCGCCGCGCATTCGAGATCGGATTTCTTGTCGTCATGCCATTTCTGGTGATCGACATGATCGTTGCAACACTAACGATGTCGATGGGCATGATGATGATGCCGCCCACGGTATTCGCGCTACCGTTCAAGGTACTATTCTTCGTATTGATCGACGGCTGGAATTTGCTCGCAGTTGGTCTTGTGAAGTCGTTTCTCTAGATCATTTGATTCATCACAAGGTAAGTGACGAATCAAATGATCGCTGTTAACTATACGAGCGGCCGCTCCCTTCAGCTTTGGGTAAGGTTTGGCGGCTAGCTTGCAATTCACGACAGGTTGGGTCGATCAGATATCGACATTCCAAAGGCATGATGCCGCCCTCTCGTACCGGTGAAAGTCCGGTATGTCCCCAGCAAATCAATCAAATTAAAGGGACATACGATGTCTAGCTTGATGACCAACTCCCAGGCCATGACCGCGCTGCAGACTCTGCGCTCGGTCGATGCCAACCTCTCCACCACGATGAACCGCATCTCGACCGGCTATCGCGTGGCGACCGCGTCGGACAACGCCGCTTACTGGTCGATCGCTACCACGATGCGTTCGGACGTTCAGGCTCTGGGCGCCGTGCAGGACGCTCTCGGTCTCGGCGCTGCGACCATCGACACGATGTATACCGGCCTCGAAGGCACGGTCGACGTCGTCTCGTCGATCAAGGAAAAACTGGTTGCTGCCCGTACCCCGGGTGTTGACCGCGCCAAGATCCAGAGCGAAATCACCGAACTGCAGAAGCAGCTGAAGAACACCGCCGACTCGGCCGTGTTCAACGGTGAAAACTGGATCTCGGTCGACTCGCAGGACCCCACCTACAACTCAACCAAGTCGGTCGTGTCGTCCTTCTCCCGCGCCGGCGGTGTCGTTTCGGTGGACACGCTCACCATCGACCTCGACGCCATCAAGCTCTACGATACAACGCTGGACGCGGCCTACATCACGGCTCACGCTGCCGCCACGACGACGACCCTCGTTTTCGATCCGGCCACCGTTGGTGACGCGGCGGCCGTTCCGCCGACGACCACTGGCACGATCGCTTTCGCCGTCACGCCTGCTGGTGGAACTGCCACGACGACCACGATCAACGTGTCGCAGACTTCCACGATTCAGGACGTCGCCAAGGCACTTAACGGCTTGGGCATCCAAGGCCTTACTGTTGGTGTCAATGCCGATGGCAAGACGCTCGAGATCAAGAACGGCAGCACGACCGCGATCGCCACCACCAACACCAATGGCGGCGCGACCGGCGGTACCGTCACGGCGCAGCCAGCGGCTACGGCTAACGTGGCGTCCCAAAAGGGCGTTCTCGACCAGACCTACGACGTCTACAAGAATGGTGGCTGGACTACCTTCAGCGTCGCTAATCTGGACATTTCGAAGTTCACCGATAGCGCCTCCGATCTGACTGCGCTCGAGACTTACATCTCTGGTACAGACAAAGCGCTGAGCAAGATCACCGATGCCGCCACCAATCTCGGCGCCATCAAGAACCGCATCGGTCTGCAGCAGGACTTCGTGAAGACCCTGACTGACTCGCTCGATCGCGGTATCGGCCAGCTCGTCGACGCCGACATGAACGCCGAATCGACTCGCCTCCAGGCCTTGCAGACGCAGCAGCAGCTGGGCATCCAGGCGCTGTCGATTGCCAACGCCGGCAGCCAGAGCATCCTGTCGCTGTTCCGCGGCTAATCGCTCTCGAATCGTGAATGGGAATGGCCGCGACCGTCATAGGTCGCGGCCATTTCGCTTTCCAGCTCTCCGTAACCCTCGGACAAGCTTCACAATCGATGATCGATTCGGAAGTGGGCAGGGGTATTTATGGTCAATCGCGAGCACGCACAGAAGCTCTGGAACAATCTGCTTGAGCTGGGTACGAAGCGTCTCATTCTGCTCGCGGTGGTTGGCCTCGCTGTGTTTGGCGGCGTTGGCGGCGGCGCGTACTACATAAGCCGACCGGAATACAATGTTCTCTATTCGGGTCTTAGCCGCGAGGACGTGACGCGTGTCAGCTCGGTGCTGCGCGACGCGAATATCGCTTTCGATCTGAATACGGCGGGCGATACCGTCTACGTTCGTCCCGGACAGACCGCGCAGGCGCGTACGCTGCTGGCCGACAAGGGCCTGCCCAGCACCACCGGCGGCGGTTATGAGCTGTTCGACAAGATTGGCTCGCTCGGCCTGACGTCGTTCATGCAGGAAATCACGCGCGTGCGTGCGCTCGAGGGCGAGATTGCGCGGACGATCCAGGTTCTCAAAGGTGTCAAGGCAGCCCGCGTCCATATCGTGATGCCTGCGCGTGGCTCATTCCGGCGTGAGCAGTCGCCGCCATCGGCTTCGGTCGTATTGCGAACCGATGGTCCGGCGGATGCACGCACGGCACGTTCGGTGCGTCATCTCGTAGCCGCGGCTGTGCCGGGAATGACCGCGGATAAGGTCACCGTGCTCGACAGTGACGGTTCGCTGCTTTCGGACGACGACGGCAGCGGCAGCGTCGGGGCAACGCCGACTACGATGGCCAATTTGCAGAAGGTTGTCAGCCGCTCGATCCAGGAGAATGTGAGCCGGGCACTGACACCCTATCTGGGGCTCGATAACTTCGAGGTCAGCGTTGCGACCCAGCTGTCGACCGACAAGAAACAGACCAATGAGACGGTCTACGATCCGGATTCGCGGGTGCAGCGCTCCGTACGCGCTGTGCGAGAGAAGGAAACGTCGCAGAGCCTCGATCGGCAGCAACCGACAACCGTTCAGCAGAACCTGCCAGATCAGCAGGTCAATGCGACCGGCGCCAAGAATCAGAATGACGAGAAGCAGCGCCGCGAAGACATCACCAATTACGAAGTGTCGTCGAAGACGGTGACGACTACGAGTGATGGTTTTGTGGTGAACAAGATGTTTCTCGCCGTTCTGGTCAACCGGCCGCGCCTCATTGCGAGCCTTGGCGACAAGGTGAGCGATGCTGCGATCGAAGCCAAAGTCGCGGAGATCTCGCAGATTGCTGCGACCGCAGCTGGCATCGATCGCCCGCGCGGCGACCAGATTCAGGTTTCGGCGGTCGAATTCATGGAAGGTGCGCGCGATCTCGCGCCGGTGCCGTCGATCACCTTCACAGAGGTGATGATGCGCCAAGCGGGCAGTCTCGTGAGTGCCATCACCATTCTAGCCGTGGCCGGCATGCTGATCTGGTTCGGTCTGCGCCCGGCGATCAATACGATCCTGGCCAGCGCGAAAACGGACGAGACAACGCAGTTCCAGGCGGAGACGAATGCACTCCTCAGTGGCGGCAGCACGATGGCGACCGCGGCTCTGTCAGGAGGCGAGGCTCCGCCCAACCTCATTCAGGACGTCTCGAGCAGTATGCAGAATACGCCGCAGAAGCGGTTGGAACAGATTATCCAGCTTGATGAGAAGCAGGCGGCAGCGATTCTGAAACAATGGATCAGGCAAGAGGAAGCGGTATGAGCGCAGAGCAAGTCGCACGTCTGATCGCCGATTTCGATCGACCGGAGCCGCCGAAAACACGCAGCCGCGTCGTTCCGTTCGACCATCTGCATCACTCCAGCGTGCAGCCGCAGCATCAGCCGCTTCTGCAGAAGGCAAAGCAGCAACCGTCGTTTCAACCGCAGCCGCAGATGCAGCCAAAGCCGCCTCTCGTGCAGGAGGATGATGGCTATGAGCGCGGTCGCGCCGAAGGCTATGCGAGTGCACTCGCCGAGTTCGAACGGCGCATTGAGCAGGAGAAGCAGGCACTTGCGGCACAGGCCGCCGAAGAACGGCAGCAACTGCTCAACGAGACTGCGGCCAAGCTCGCCGGCGATATCGCCGAAATGGGCGACCAGTTGCAGGGACGAATCGCTGGCGTAGCCGCGCGGCTTCTCGAGCCGCTCATCAGTAACGCCGTACAGAAACAGGCCGTCACTGCGTTCATCGAGCATTTGTCGTCGATCACAACCGATAGCCGCCGCCCGGTCCTGCGCATTACCGGTCCATCGGACTTGCTCGAATTGATCCGCAGCAAGCTCGGCGTCCGCGCCATTGCATCGGAGTTGCGTGCCGGCCCCGAAACAGAAGCGTCGATTGTCGTCGACCAGATCGTGCTTGAGACTCAGCTCAAGATATGGACCGAGCGCTTGAAAATGGCGGTCCAAAGCTGAGATGGCCGATCCGCTTCCGCCAGAAATAGTAATTATCCGCCGTCGCAGTTCGCTTGAGAGCGGCGAGACCAAGAACAGTGTCTGGAAAATCGCTTACGCCGACTTCATGACGGCGATGATGGCATTCTTCCTGGTGATGTGGCTGATCAATGCCACCAATCAGGAAACGCGCGAAAGCGTGGCCACCTATTTCAATCCAATCAAGCTGACGGACTCGACACCGGATCGTAAAGGCATCAACGATGCCCGGCGGGTTGACCCCGGCAAGGCCGTGGAAGGCGAGAGCAAGTGGCCGCATCCGGAGCCAGGTCAGCCGACGGATTCGCTCGCGCGTCCGCAGCCCCCGCAGCCACGCTATGGCGAGGCGACGTTGTTTCGCGATCCTTATGCGGTGCTGTCGGAGATTGCCGGCGGTCCGCCGCGTCCGGGGCAGAGCAGCGCGGCGCTCGATCCAAATCGCAAAGAAGGGCTGAAGGGCGGAGAGGCCTATCGTGATCCGTTCGACCCGATCAACTGGCCGATGGCGTCGATCTCGTCGCTCGAGAAGAAGCTGTCGGGACGTAAGGACGCCGGCAGCCTACCATTCGGCGAAGATGTTGCTGTTGCAAGCGAGGGCCAGGAGCAGCGCCCGCTCGACGCCAAACCTGATGCCACCGGCACCCCGGGGCAAGAGATGTCCGGATCGAATTCAACTCCCGCGAAATCCGACAAGCAGGAGGCACCGAAGCCCGCCGGGTTGTTTGCCGACGATGGCGACAAGTCCAATCCGGCAGCGGGTCGTCCGCAACCGGCGCAGGCAGACAAGACTGCAGCGCCGGCTGACAAATCCTCGGCGCAGCCTGACAAGGCGCCCGCCCAGCAAGAAAAAGCCCAACCGATGGACGCCGCCAAGCTCCAGGCCGCAATTTCGGCGGCGCTGGCCGCCATTGGACCGGCGCGTCCGGTGGCCGAAGTGAGGGAAACCCCCGAAGGACTTCTGATCAATCTGACGGACGACGTGAACTACGGAATGTTTGCCAACGGCTCGGCCGAGCCCACGCCCGGTCTCGTTCGTGCGCTCGACAAGATCACGCCGATGATTGCGCAGAACCGCGGCCAGGTCATCGTGCGTGGTCACACCGATAGCCGTGTCTATCGCACGTCGGAATATGACAATTGGCGGCTTTCGACCGCGCGTGCGCATATGGCGTATCACATGCTGGTGCGCGGCGGCCTCGACGCCGGGCGGGTCGAGCGCATCGAGGGCTATGCGGACCGCCGGCCGAAAATTCAGAACGACCCGCTTGCCGCGCAGAACCGGCGGATCGAGCTTCTGATCCGTGCTCCCGTGCTATGACCAGCGCCAGGATAATTGCAGCAACGCTTCTAGCCTGTCTTGGCAGCGCACATGCGCAGCCGGCCGACGAACAAATGCGCGAGCCGTATCAGATGGTTCGTTCATTGCAGATGCTGCAAGATCAGATCGCGCGCGGCGATCTCGACGCTCACAATTCCCAACCCGCCCTGCTGAAGCGCCTGGGTGAGAATTTTCTGAAAGCCGATGCTACCGTCTGGAAGGAACCACGCAATTCGCGCGCAGCTGTCACCTTCCTCTTGAGTGGTGGGTCGCCGCAAGTGGTTGCGAGCCTCCGCTCCCGCAACGTGCTGAATATTGACGAGGCTATTGTCGATGGCGCCATCGCTTATGTCGAAGGGCGCACGGACGAAGCGAAGTCGAAGCTCGCCAATATCAAGCCACGTAGCCTGCCTGCGGCACTCGGTGCCGAGATCGCGCTGGTGCAATCGGCACTGGTTGCACAGGACGACCTGAAGGTCGCGATCGCATTGCTTGACGAGGTGCGGCTGATGATGCCGGGCACGCTGGTCGAGGAAGCGGCACTGCGTCGGGAGATTTTCATCGTCGGACAGGACGACGACTTCGACAAGTTCGAAGCCCTCGCGGTGCGCTACTTTCGCCGATATCGGCATTCCATTTATGCGGGCAATTTCCGTCAGCGCTTTGCGCTCTCTGTGGCACGCTTCAGCTTCGTGCAGCGCCCCGATCGTTTCCCGCGTCTTGTCGCCGTGCTCGATCATCTCGATCGGGCGAGCCAGCGGGCACTCTATCTTCTGATTGCAAGAACGGCATTGGTTCGCGGCAAGACTGAAATGACCGTGCTTGCCGCCGACCGTGTATTTGCATTGTCCGATGACGATAGCGTCGAGCGCGTCCGCGCGCGCCTGTATCGCGCCGCGGCACGCGTCGCCACATCGGCACACAGTACGGCAATCGCCGAGCTTGAGCAGATCGACAAGGCAAAACTGTCCGAACGTGACGTCGAACTGCAAACCGCGGCGCTTGCCATTGGACTGAATGTTCGAAAGGCACTGCCGGAGGCAAAGGCCAAGAGCGACGGAAGCAGCGAAGTGAAGACGGCCATGCGGCCGCGCATTGATTTCAGCCGCTCTCTCGCCGCCGTCGACCGCGCGCAAAAGCTGCTCGATGCGTCGCAGGAACAATTAAAGGAGAGAACCCGATGAACAATGCCGATCTCCTGATGGCAGCGCTTCGCCAGACAGCGGCCGGAAAGGCTGGGACGAAAGGCGGATTGAACGGCGGTGCCCATGCCAAGGACGGCAAGGAGAAGGCCGATCACTTTCGCGAGCAGCTCCGCCTGATCTCAAAGGAGTCCAAAACAGTCACGCCGCATGTCGCCAAGGCAGCCGATGACGCGAAAATCGTTGACGCAAAGCCGGTGCTCGACGCGGCATCCGTTCTTGCGGAATTGACGGGTGAGGTCGCGCAAAAACCTAACGTCAGTGACGACCAATCCGATGATGACGATTCAAAGGCCACGAGGGGCGAGGAGAGCGCGACAAAATCTGCACCCTGGCGCGGACCGGATCCCGCGCTTAGCGCGGTAATGGCCAAACTCGATCACGCACACTCACCTTTGCCAAGTGATGACAAGGCGGCGTCTCGCATTTCGGTATCGGACGTGAAGGCAGATGATGCTCCGCGCGATCCCACAAAGCTCATTCACGCCGCAACAGCCGACGTGCCTGACGCCGATGCGGCCACCACGCAACGATTTACGTTGGCGGTCGAGACGACGGATACCAAGCCGCTTCCGGTTGCGAAGGCGGTCGTCCGTGAGCAAGAGACGCATTTCGAACCCGTGCAACAGGTGACGACGCTGCAGAAGATCGTCGATCGGATGGCTACTGATCTGGTGACCGTCGCATCACCTGAAGGGGCTCGCGTGGCTGACGCGCCGGGGCTCGAAACGAACAAAGCTGCGGATAGCCGGCCGGTGCGCATGATGACGCTCGAACTCGATCCGCCCAATCTCGGCTCTGTCACGGTGAAGATGCGGCTTGCCGGCGATTCCGTGGAGATTCATCTCACTGCGGATCGCTACGAAACCACGCAGATGCTGCGGCAGGAGCGCGGTGCGCTCACCGACGCCATGCAGTCGGCTGGCTACACGTTCGACATCGCGGCGATCGATCATACCCGCACCCCCGACGCAAATCTGAACAACGGTCAGCAGCAACAGCAACAACAAGCGCCGTCCGATCAACGTTCTTCGCTGCCGTCGTCAGGCGGATCGCAGGCGGACGGTGGTTCTTCGGGCCGGTCGTCCGGCGATGCGCAGAGCGGCGCACGGCATAACAGGCAGGATCATGAGCAATCGCCAAGGTCGTCGGAGCGGCAGCAGGATCAGAATAGTAATCGGGTTCGCAGCAGCACTGTTTATATCTAGCGCTGTAACGGACGCTCGAGCCGAGGGGCCGTGCGAACGGGAGATGGCGCGCGCGGCACGCCGCCACAATGTGCCACTCGGCGTTCTCTTTGCGGTCGGTCTCAGCGAGACCGGGCGCAAGGGTGTGCTGAATCCCTATGCGCTCAATGTCGATGGCCGGACGGTGCTCGCCACCGATCTGCGCAATGCCGTTGCGCGTTTCGCCGAGGAGAAGAGCAGGGGCGCCAAGCTGGTCGATCTCGGCTGCATGCAGATCAATCATCGCTATCACGGGGAAAAATTTCCAAGTGTAGAGGCGATGTTCGATCCCGCGCGCAATGTCGACTACGCCGCACGATTTCTGAAAGACCTGCGTGAGCGCGAGGGAAACTGGACGATGGCTGTCGCGCGCTACAATGCTGGGCCGACCAATATTGTCGGCCAAAAACGCTACATCTGCAGTGTTATCGGCAGCCTTGTCGCGAGCGGATTTGGGTCGTGGACGAGCAAGGCCCGAGATTTTTGCGCCGAGCGCACTGCGTCACGATGACCCTGTGGATAACCGCCAGCCTCGCGCAAGCAACTTCAACTCTAATACTTCACACGTGAAACGGAGGATAATCGATGAGTCTGTATGGGGTGATGCGCACAGGCGGCTCCGGCATGAACGCGCAGTCGAACAAACTGGCGACGGTCGCTGACAATATCGCGAACGTGAATACCACGGGCTACAAGCGCGCCTCGACGGAATTCTCCTCTCTGATCCTTCGCAGCGGAACCGGAAACTACAATTCCGGTAGTGTCGAGACGCAGGTTCGTTACGCGATCTCTGATCCCGGTACGATGAATTACACGACGTCCGCGACCGATTTGGCGATCCAGGGCAACGGATTCTTTGTTGTCAGCGACGCAGGAGGCACGCCTTACCTCACGCGCGCTGGCTCTTTCGTTCCGGATGGCCAGGGGAATCTCTACAATACCGGTGGCTACTATCTGATGGGCTACAACATCAAGAATGGCGCCCAGCCGAACGTCGTTGCCAACGGCCTCGGCAATCTCGAGGTCGTAAACATCGCGCAGCAGTCCTTGCTGGGAAATCCGACGACCCAGGCAGGCATCAGTAGCGCCAACCTGGATTCCAATGCTGCGATCAGCGCCGGACCGCCGAACTTTACGTCGAAAACGTCGGTCATCACCTACGATAATATTGGAAATGCGGTGAAACTTGACATGTACATGTTCAAGACAGCCGCCAATACATGGGATGTGCAGATCTACAACAGCGCAGGCGCGGCAGCAGGCGGCGGCTTCCCCTATGCAGCCGGGTCGCAGCTGGGCACCACCCAGACATTTACCTTCGACGTCAGTGCCACAGGCAAGGGCCGCCTCGCTGCCGCGAGCCCGACCTCGATGGCCTTCACAATCCCGGGCGGCTCGCCCGTCACTTTCGATATGTCGAGTATGACGCAGGTCGCGGACGAGTTCCAGTTCAAGGCCACGACCAACGGCAACGCGCCGAGCGCGCTCGACCGTGTGGAGGTGAGCTCAGACGGCACCATGTATTCGATCTTCGACGACGGCACGCGAATCGCGAGCTACAAGATCCCGCTGGCGACGGTACCGAGTCCCGACAATCTCTCGCCCGAAGTCGGGAATGTCTATTCGATCAGCACCAACTCCGGCAACATCCAGGTCGATTTCGCGGGCAATAGCGGTCTCGGTACCATCAAGCCGGAAGCGCTCGAAGCATCCAACGTCGATCTGGCCAACGAGCTCACGGCGATGATCGAGTCGCAGCGTGGCTACACCGCGAATTCCAAGGTGTTCCAGACCGGCGCTGACCTGCTCGACGTACTCGTCAACCTGAAGCGCTAGCACACAGCGCGGATCACTGACGGGAGTCTCCAATGTCACTTACGGTCGCACTCAATTCGGCCCGCTCGTCGCTTATGGCGTCGGGCGTCCAGTCTTCCGTCATCTCGCGCAACGTCGCCGGCCTGCACCAGGACGGCTACTCCCGCAAGAATGCTCTGATCGTTTCCCAGCCGGGCAGCGGTGTCTATGTCAGTGGTATTCAGCGGGCCGCCAGCGCCGGTCTGTTCAACAATGTCGTCAAGGCGGTATCGAACACCGCACAGCAGGATGCCCTTTACAACGGTCTGCAGAAGGTTGCGGCTGTCACCATCGACGACCCCGAGCTCGATCAGTCTGCCGCGGCGCAATTGGCCAAGCTGAAAAGCGCCCTGCAGCAATATGCATCGGCGCCGGATAACGTAACGTTCGCGAATTCTGCCGTCACGGCGGCCAAAAATGTTGCCGCATCGCTGAACGATTCGACCAACACCGTGCAGACTGTCCGCGCGGATGCCGACGCCGAAATGGCGACGTCGGTCGGGAATATCAATCAGCTTCTGGCGCAATTCGAGACGGTTAATACGGCGATCATCAAGGGAACGATCTCCGGCTCCGACGTCACCGACTACCTTGATACGCGCGATAGTATCCTGTCGAAGCTGTCCCAGGAGGTTGGGATCACGTTTGCCACCCGCGCAAACAATGACATGGTTGTCTATACGGATTCCGGGGTCACGTTGTTCGAGCGTACCGCTCGCTCCGTAACCTTCGCTCCGACAAATTCCTACACGGCCGCCACAACGGGTAACGCTGTGGTCGTCGATGGCGTTCCCGTTACCGGCGCTAACGCGATCATGCCGATCGGCTCCGGCAAGCTCGCTGGTCTCGCGACGCTTCGCGACGACAAGATGGTGACCTATCAGAATCAGCTCGACGAAGTTGCGCGCGCCGTGATCGAGATTTTTGCCGAGAAGGATCAGAGTGCTGCCGCTGGACCAGACCAAACCGGCCTCTTCACCTATGCCGGTGGACCCGGAATGCCGACCACGGGCGTGATCAATACCGGGCTCGCCGGGACGATCAAGGTGACGGCCCTGGTCGATCAGGCCCTTGGCGGCAATCCGAGCCTGATCCGCGATGGTGGGATCAATGGCGTCAATTATGTCTACAATGCCGGCGGTGAGGCGGGTTTCTTCGCCCGCATTCAGGGCCTCGTCGATGGCATGGCGGCATCCCGAACCTATGATCCGGCCGCGCTCGGCAAGCCTAGCGGCAGCCTCATCGACTTTGCCGGCTCCTCGGTGAGTTGGCTGGAATCGCAACGCAAGAGCGTCGGCGACGACGCCACCTATAGCCAGACGCTCCTGGAGCGCAGCGCCGATGCGTTGTCGAACGTCAATGGCGTCAACATGGATGATGAGATGACCTTCATGTTGCAGGTCGAACGCACTTTCTCGGCATCGTCGAAACTGATCTCAACGATCGACGACATGCTGAAAGAACTTCTGATGGCGGTGGGGTAATCGATATGGCTACAAATTTCATTTCATCGAACTCGATCTCGACCACCCTGCGCATCTCCGCGTCGAAAAGCCAGGTGGCGATCTCAAAGGCCACCAAGGAGGCGACGACAGGAAGACTCGCTGACGTCGGGGGGAGTCTTGGTGCACTCACGGGTCGCGACGTGACCCTGCGTGCGGAGCTTCTCGATATGGAGAAAATCGTCGATACCAATGCACTCGTGAGCGCCCGCCTGGACGTCACGCAGGAGCGTGTTTCGCAATTGATCGAGACGGCACAGTCCTTCCAGAAGGATCTGCTGGCGGCGCGAAATTCGGCAAATGGCGGCGTCATCATCGCCCAGCCGGCGGCGTCGAACCTCCAGTCGCTTCTTACGACGCTCAATGTTTCGATGGACGGGCAATATCTGTTCGCCGGCATCAACACGGCGCAACAGCCGATGACGCCTTATCAGACCGGTTCGGCCAGCAAGACGGCAATCGATGCGGCCTTTACTGCCGCTTTTGGTTTTCCGCCCGGTGACGTGGCTGCCGTAAATATCACCCCCGCCGCCATGAATAACTTCCTCGACAATGCGTTTGCGACCGAATTCGACGATCCGGCCTGGGGAACGAACTGGTCTTCGGCATCCGATCAGGTCATGCGCAGTCGCATCTCTACGACACAAACCGTCGATTCCTCCGCCAGCGCCAATGACAAGGCATTCCGGAACCTGGCGATGGCCTACACGATGCTCAGCGGGCTTGGTCTGGAAACTCTGAATCAGAGCGCGTTCCAGGCCGTTACAGACAAGGCGCTGCTGCTGGTCGGCGGTTCGGTGTCCGACCTCGCGAGTGTCGGTGCACGCCTCGGCACCGCGCAGGAACAGACGACAAATGCAACCAGTCGTCTCAAGGTGCAGACCGACATCGTCAACAAGCAGATCAACGCGATGGAAGTGGTCGATCCGGAAGAGGCATCCGTCCGGGTCAACTCTCTGAAAAATCAGTTGGAGATGTCGCATGCGCTGACCGCGCAAATTCAGAACCTCAGCATCCTCAATTATCTCTGATAGGTGGGCTGATCTATGAAGCAACAGGTTATCGATTGAAATGACATTGGCAGGTTACGACGCGGAAATCGAGGATAGCGGCCGCGAGGCGCGATCCAGGGAACAACAAGCGCTCAATCACGGAATTAAACTACTTCAGAAAATCCAGAGCGGAGCGCTTGCTTCATCCGAAGAAACTGATGCCCTACTCTATATTCGTAATCTCTGGACCTTCTTCATACAAGATCTGTCGAATCCGCGAAACGGCCTGCCGGAGCAGTTGCGAGCGCAACTGATTTCGATTGGTCTCTGGGTCATCAAGGAAGC
Source organism: Tardiphaga sp. 20_F10_N6_6 (assembly GCF_052076045.1). NCBI lineage: Bacteria > Pseudomonadati > Pseudomonadota > Alphaproteobacteria > Hyphomicrobiales > Nitrobacteraceae > Tardiphaga > Tardiphaga sp. 20_F10_N6_6. The sequence goes on along the minus strand of NZ_CP197239.1, from coordinate 3,926,866 downwards.
CGAGCGCCTCCGGGAAGGGCAGTTGTCGGACGTGAGCGATCTCGTTGCGATCAATATCGTCATCCGGGATTCGCTGGCATGAAGAAGCCAATGTGCATATCGCTGCGATCGGGCGAGAAAATCTATATTAACGGCGCAGTTTTGCGGGTCGACCGCAAGGTGACACTGGAGCTGATCAACGACGTGACTTTCCTGCTAGAAAGCCAGGTCATGCAGGTCGCCGATGCGACAACGCCGCTTAGGCAGCTCTATTTCGTCGTGCAACTGATGTTGATGAGCCCGAGCGATATCGAACAGGCGCGTGCGGTCTTTGGACATCAGCGCTGCGCGATCTACGCGGCGGCCGATAACAAGGAATTGTTGCAGGGCCTCGATGCGATCGAGGAGCTCGTCGAGGCTAAACGTTATTACGAGGCGTTGCGGAAGATCCGGGCTCTGTTCGAAGTCGAACAGGCGATCCTGAGCGGCGCCGACATGCTGCTGCCGGTCGTGGCCTAACCCAGGGAGAGCGAGATGATCGTCAACGGCGTAGATACCGCGAAATCCACCACAAGTACGACGACGTCGACGTCGTCGACCAACATGATCGACTACAACGGCTTCCTGCAGCTTCTGATCGCGCAGATGCGCAACCAGGATCCCACCAATCCGACCGATTCAACCGAATATATGAGCCAGCTTGCACAGCTGTCGTCCGTCGAGCAGGCGGTTCAGACCAATGCAAAGCTCGATACGCTGCTGTCGACCAGCGCGATTACCCAGGCAGAAGGGTTGATCGGCCGCACCGCTTCGTTCACGGATGAAAGCGGAACGAGCACGACCGGCAAGATCAAGGAAGTCTATATCATCCAGGGCGGTGCAGTTGCGACGCTCGAAAACGGTACGAAGGTCCAGCTCGGGCCCGGCATTACCATTAGCTGAGCCATGAACGAGCGCGACGCCCTCGATATCGCCCAACAGGCGATCTGGACCATCATCGTTGCCGCCGGCCCGGCGGTTGGTTCCGCGATGTTCGTCGGCATCGTCATTGCCCTCCTGCAGGCGCTGACTCAGGTACAGGAAATGACGCTGACCTTCATCCCCAAGATCGTGGTGATGTTAATCGTGGTCGCCGTCACCGGCTCCTTCATGGGAGCCCACATCTTTGCCTTCACCGAAGTGCTCTACGGCCGGATCGAACGCGGCTTCTAGCCGCCACCGTCTTCACCATCTTCACGCAAGGTCGGCGCTGCACAGTGCGGCCATGATATTCGCGCGAGACTTGCCATGGCCGACGTAATGATTTCAGCCCTGCCGGCCGAACGGCGGGCCGGCACGGACGTCGCCTTTGCATTCGGCATCGTCACCATTCTGGTGATGCTGGTGCTGCCGGTTCCGACGATCCTGATCGACCTCGGCCTGGCCTTCTCGATCGCGTTGTCCGCGCTGATCCTGATGGTGTCGCTGTGGATTCAGCGGCCACTGGATTTCTCGGCATTTCCCACCGTGCTGCTGATCGCCACCATCCTGCGATTGGCGCTGAACGTGGCGACCACGCGCGTGATCCTGTCGCATGGCGGTGAGGGAGAGCACGCCGCCGGCTATGTTGTCGCCGGTTTCGCCAAATTCGTGATGGGTGGCGACTTCGTCATCGGCCTCATTATCTTTGCGATTCTCGTCACCGTGAATTTCGTGGTGATCACCAAAGGTGCGACGCGTATCGCCGAAGTCGGCGCCCGATTTTCGCTTGACGCCATTCCCGGCAAGCAGATGGCGATCGACGCCGACCTGTCGGCTGGTCTGATCGATGACAAGGAAGCGCAGCGTCGGCGCCACGAGCTGGAGGAAGAGAGCTCGTTCTTCGGCGCCATGGACGGTGCCTCGAAATTCGTGCGCGGCGACGCGATTGCCGGCCTGATTATCACCGCCATCAACATCTTTGGCGGCATCATCATCGGCGTCACTCATCATGGCATGGAGCTGTCACGCGCCGCTGATGTTTTTACCAAACTCTCGGTCGGTGACGGCCTGGTCTCGCAGATCCCCGCACTGATTGTGTCGCTCTCGGCCGGTCTGCTCGTCTCCAAGGGCGGTACCCGCGGCTCTGCCGAGCAGATGGTGCTGAAGCAGCTCGGAAAGTATCCGCGCGCCCAGTCAGTTGCCGCGATGATGATGTTCGCGCTCGGTCTGCTGCCCGGACTTCCATTCCTGCCCTTCGCGCTGCTTGGCAGCGCCATGGCCTTCATGAGCTTTACGCTGCCGCGCCAGCAGGCCGCCCGCGCGAAGGTGGAGCAGGCGCGCATCGCGCAGGTTCAGGAAAAAGCGCAGATCGAGAACAGGGATTCCGTCAAGGAATTGCTCAAGACCTCCGATGTCGAGCTCTGCGTCGGTAGCCAGCTTGCGATTCAGATGCTGAATGCCCATGGCGAACTGGCGCACCGCGTGGCCAAGGTTCGGCGGCGTTTCGCTGCCCAATATGGCTTCGTCATTCCCGAGATCAAGCTGACCGATGACCTCTCCATCGGGCCGAAGTCATATCGTATCAAGATCTACGGCACCGTCGTGGCCCATCACGAACTACGTATCGGCGAGTCCCTCGTGTTGTTTGACGGCGATCGGAAGCCCGATGTTCCGGGCGACGAGACGATCGAACCCGCTTTCGGCATGAAGGCGATGTGGGTTCCGGAGACGTTTATTGATGAAGTCAAACAGGACGGATTCAAGATCGCTGACAATATCTCGGTGCTGCTCACGCATCTCAGCGAGGTCGTCCGCAACAATCTGGCCCAGCTCCTTACCTATAAGGACACCCGGGCACTGATCGATCGGCTCGATCCCGAATACAAGCGGCTGATAGAGGATATGGTGCCATCGCAGATTTCCTATTCCGGGCTGCAGGCGGTGTTCAAGCTACTGCTCGCCGAGCGGATCTCGATCCGCAATCTGCATCTCATTCTGGAAGCCATCGCCGAGATCGCGCCGCATGTGCGTCGTTCCGAGCATGTGGCCGAGCATGTGCGGATGCGCATTGCGCAGCAGATCTGCGGTGATTTCGCCGACAACGGCGTGCTCAAGGTGCTCCGCCTCGGTAATCGCTGGGACCTCGCCTTCCATCAGAGCATCAAGCGCGACGGCAAGGGTGAGATCGTGGAATTCGACGCCGATCCGCGGCTGGTCGAGCAATTTGCGGATGACGTGTCGGTTGCGGTCCGTAAGGCGGCGGCCAATGGCGACACTGCGGTGCTGGTCGCGCCGCCTGACGTCCGTCCTTATGTTCGCATGATCACCGAGCGCATGTTCCCCACGCTGCCGGTGCTGTCGCATGTGGAAATCGCGCGGGGGGCCGAGGTGATGTCGCTCGGAGCTGTATCTTGATCGCAAGCAGCTCGGTCTCCATCCTGGCCACGTTCCTGATCTTTTGCCGCATCGGGACTTGCATGATGGTGGCGCCGGGCTATTCCCGCGTCAATATCCCGACGCAGATCCGGTTGTTCCTCGCTATCAGCGTCACTCTGATGCTCACGCCCCTGCTGGAGTCCACGGTTCGCCCGGCTGTGGAAGCGGCGACGGCGCCGGATCTCCTCCGCCTGATCATGTCCGAGCTGATGGTGGGCCTGGTCATTGGACTCACTGCACGCATGTTCTTCGCTGCGCTGGAAACGATGGCCACATTCGTCGCGTCGGGGATCGGTCTGACCCTCCCTGGTGTCGCCGACGATGGCGAGCATGTGCCGGCGCTGGTGCCGCTGATCACGCTGACTGCGACGGTGGTCTTCTTTGTAACCGACCAGCATTGGGAATTGTTGCGCGGCCTAGTCGGGTCCTATCAGATCTGGTTGCCGGCAACCGGGATCAGCGCCGAGGGCGGGCTAACGCAACTCGTAGATCATCTCTCCATGGCCTTTACGCTGGCGCTCCGGGTCGCCAGTCCCTTCGTTATCTATGCTGTCATCGTCAATTTCGCGGTCGGTCTCGCCAATAAACTGACGCCAAGCATTCCCGTCTACTTTATCTCGATTCCATTTGTACTCACTGGCGGTCTACTGCTGCTCTATCTCACGGGCCGCGAAATGGTGCTGCAATTCAGCATCGCCTTCGCGTCCTGGCTGTCCGGGTGACGAGCCATGCAGAAGCGCGACCGCAAGATCCGCCGTATCGCCGCCGTGCAGGCCAGGCTGCATCGGATTGCCGAGTGGCAGCTGATGGAATGCCAGGCACGAGAAAACCAGCTCGAGGAAAAGCAGCGCGTCATTCTCGAAGGTTTCAATGACGAGAGCAAACTTCCGGACCTCGCCGTGCAGACGGCGAGCCAGAGTTTGCGCGCCGCGAGCATCGAACAAGGCGTCGTGGCCAAGGCCAAGGAAAGACTGGCGGTGCATGCACGCGATGAAGGCCGCAAGCTGAAGCATGCGCTGAAAATGGTGAAGTCGGCGGTCGGACGCACGGTTCGGGCCGACGAAAAGCGGGTTCTGGACGACGAAATCGACAAGGCCGTGCGGCGCTCGATCGAGGGAGGATAGGCCGATGAAAGCTCTCACAACTATGCAGGGCGTGACATGACAGTCGCCCCGGTATCGAACGATCTAATTGCGGATGTCATGAAGGCGGCGGATCCGGCCGCTCAACGTGTCGCGGCAACGAGGCTCGAGCGTATGGCGCCGGCGGGCGATGCGAACTTCGCATCTGCGGTCGCCGACGAGTTTGCCGCAGGGCAGGCCGCCCAGAGCGCGAAGTCTGCCCCCGTCAGCGGCGGAGAGATAGTGTCAACGCCGATCATCCGGAAGGCTGAGGGAAGCAACCCGGTTTACCGCAAGTTCGAAGCCTTCGTGCTGCAGATGTTCGTGGAAACGATGCTGCCGAAGGATGCGGAGGACGTATTCGGCAAGGGTACCGCCGGCAATGTCTGGCGTTCGATGCTCGCCGAGCAGATCGGCAATGAAATGGCCAAGGGCAACGGCGTCGGCATCGCCAAGCAACTGGCCAAATCGCGCCCGACATCGGCTCCAACTTCCGAAGGCTAACGGCCGAATCCGGCCATGACAGTAGAGATCGACATGGAACAGATCGAACAGCAGACCTCAGTCATCCCCGTCGAGGCGCAGGCTCTGGCCTTGCCTGAGACCGACCTTCCTGAATCGGCTGTGCAGGAGGCCCCCATTTTCGGCGAGGGGGACGATACGCCTGGCCAATGGCTCGGCACCCAAAGTAGCGCGCTGACCGCGATTGATCGGTTGAAAGCAACCATCGACGAAGAGACGGAGAAGCTTGAGGTTCGCGCCGTAGTGGATTTCGACGGCTTCAGCCAGCGCAAGAACCGTGGTCTGCTCGAGCTGACTCGCGCGATGCGGCTGACTCAGGACATCAAGAACGATCCGCGTGTCGCGCCGCAACTCACACTGTTGCGCGCCAGCCTGATTCGTAATCAAGCGGCGTTACAGATCCATCTCGATGCGGTGCGTGAGGTCTCGGCCATCATCGCGCGTTCGATCCAGGAGGTTGAATCGGACGGCACCTATTCCCTGGCGATCGCAGGCAAGCGCAAATGATGAAGCTGCTGATCACGGGCATTTGGGCCTGCCTCGTCACTGTGGGTACCAGTTTCGGGATCTCCTACTGGAAGGAGACTGCGGCCGCATTGCCCGCGAAGCAGGACCAACCTGAAGGTCTGGTTTATGAAAAGGTCAAGGTGATCAATGTGCCGATGATCGCTGACGGCAGCGTTCAGGGCTATATCGTCACCCAACTCGTCTTCACCGCTAACGCCAAAGTCCTGCGTCAGCTGCCGGTGCCGCCGGAGCCGTTCGTCGTCGATGAAGCATTCCGTATGATCTATGGCGACCAGAAGCTCGATTTCAAGAATCTCGGTCGTTACGACCTCACACAATTCGCACAGACGGTGCGCGCGCAGGTCAACAAGCGTCTGCAGACGGACGCGCTGCAGGAAGTCCTGGTGCAGGATTTCAACTATGTGTCGAAGGATCAGATTCGCCGCTGAGACTACAGCGAGTGGTCATCGCTGTGGTACGGTGATACTCGATGATCTAGCGTGGTGGATGTGTGGTACTTCGTGTTGCGCGAGAAGCTCTGTGTCTTGCACAGCAGTTCGAGGAGGCGGTGGACGCCAACGCCGTAGTCGGCGTCCTCTTGCGCGTAAGGCGTGAGCCTTAGTTCGCCTTTGAAATAGGCGCTTCGTGAGCGGGACGAGACTTCAGATCGTCCAGCCGGTAACCCATATAACGCTTCGATTCGATCGGGTCGAAGCCGAGATGATCGCGTAGCTTCTTGCGCAGCTTGCTCACATGGCTTTCGATCACATTCTCATCGAAGCTGGCATCGAACAGACCGTAGATGGCGTTGAAGAGCTGGGTCTTCGTCAGCCATTTGCCCTGATGCCCGACCAGGTGTTCGAGAATGCGTAGTTCGCGTCGTGGCAGAATCAAAGTGCGACCGGCAACCTCCGGGTCGCGGCCATCGAGAAAGACACGAATTACGCTCGTTTGTGCCGGTTCATGCTGATCGATGGTGCGGCGGCGAATAACTGCCGTTCGTGCCATGATCTCGCGGACGTGGACCGGTGCGTGAACGACGTCATCGACGCCAGCTTCGAATAACTCAATGGTCTGCTTGAGGTGCTTCAGGCTGTTGAGCGCAATAATCGGCGCCCGTGACCTGTTGCGGATACTGGATGGGATGCTCGTCCGATCCGGACAATCGCCCAGCAGAAAGGCCCGAATGACAGTTAAATCATTACCAACGGCACATTCCAGCCAATCGCGAAAGTCTGTAGAAGTGAAGCCAATCGATACAACCCCTTCGCGATCAAACCCGGCCGCATAGCCTTGTGTGACGCCCTCTCGGTCATCGATTACAACAAACATTTTAATCCCCTGCGTGTTCGCCTTGATATCGTTATGGGGTCGAATTAGGCGCACTCGCCCCATTTTTGTCTTGAAGACGCAACACAACAGTTACTTGAGCGGATGGATGGGCCTTTGAGCGATTCGTTGACTTGCAAATGGGAGGCCCGGTCGCTTTTTACGGGATACCCAATGCTGTGATGCGGTCAGCTCACATTCTCCGGCTTGCATTCATCCGTAGTTTCAGAGAGCTCCCTCTCGCTATGTGAACACGACATGACATCTCATGGTCGTGCACGGTCGGTGGCAGAACCGAACCAACGCTAATGTCAAAACGGGGGAGGTGGCCGATCGCGTGCCGTATCGTCGATATCTGGCGCTTTGATCGGCTGAACTTGCCCGAGTTGTCACACACGCGAATCGGCATACTGGTCATCAAGATGATACCGCATCATCAAGTAGTCGAGGTGCACAAATTTGCAAAGAGTCGTGCATGCAAACCATGCAGTTGAAGCAAACTAACAAGTGGATAATTCATGAAGGGCGACGATTTAGTCGGCCTCTTTTTGCATCGAACTATCTCACAGCGTGTCGTCACAGATGCAATCGCCACTTCACCGGTTTGAACCAGTGCAGTACCACACGGCAAAACGCATTGATTGTCGTGCGCGGGCATATGGAGCGAGAGTCTGTTCGTCATGTGCGGGGCAGCAACATGCGATTGCGTGGGTCCGATATCAGTCGGCATCGGCCAATACTGATATCCGCTCTCAAGAGCGTGCCATATAGGGCGCTCGGATCGCTCGATACGAATCCGAAGTTGCCGATCTTGTCGGCGTCGTCCTTGGTAGTCATCCAGCGTGTCACGAGCATCCTGCCTGTGCGTGGCCGTTAGTATCGATCAGTCAGATCGAGGCATCAATTCAGCGACCTGAAAGGATGACGCCTCTGCTGGTCAGAACCTGCCAGCGGTTGTTTTCGTTCTTGATTTCCTGGATCCGCCCGAGAGCAGGGACATCCTGCCCCGGCACGACCTCAATCACGCCGGTCTTCCCCTCGAGCACTGCGACGCCATCATAGGCGCGGCGCACGTGCCAGCCGGGAATAACTTCGCGTGACGTATTTGCTGGCCGTTGCGCCTGAGGCTGCACCGTGCCGGTGATATCGGCAGTATTCGTCAGCGTGGCTGCGACCTGTACCGCTTGCGCTTTCTCATCGGCAATGCGTGCAAATTTCGCAGCCAGAGCGGTTTGTTCGCGGTCGGCGCGATCTTGTGCGCGGCTCGCCTGTTCGGCGGCCTGCGTACGGGCAGCTTCAGCGGCAGCGCGACTGCTCGCCACATCGCCGGTCATCTCCGCAACTTGCCGTCGTAGCTGCGCGACGGAATCGCGAATGCTGCGAAGATCCGCATCAGATACGGCTGAAGATGTCATCGGCCGCAGGAGCAGATAGGCAATCGCGCCAGCGGAAACGAGCGTTGACAGGCCGACGACCATCGCCAGGGAGAAGAATGGAGCTTTCCATGCCGGCGATTGTAACGGTCTTGCGACAATACGGGCGGGCGGCACAGTGAAGCGCACCTTTGCCTTGATCGGCTCTTCGCGGGTGGAAATGCGAGCGCGTTGCATATTCGCCCGCGCTTCGCTGGCCAGAAGCTCGTCGATCGCAGCGGCAGCAGCGATATGAGGTTTTGGCGTGGAGTGTGAATTCGGTGATTGCTCACGAAACAGGCTGCCGTTTTCCACAGCGGTCGACTGTGAATCCGACGGTTTCTTGGACATCGTCATGCTGATCTTTGCATTGGTCATGACTGTCTGCAGTGGCAATCAAATCGTAAGAGCGGCGTAACAAGCGAAGCTTGCGCGAAGCCGTCGAGATAGATGTGTGCGCAAACGATCAACCGACGGTCGATCTTCATCGCACGACGATGCAGATTGTTCGAACGATGATGGGGTGCCGTCCGCACCGATATGTCGTGCACAAGAGCGCATAGGAGTTGTGTAGTTATCGGTGTGGTCTTCGTGTGGTCGCGAGATGCTAGCCGCCCATCTCACGATCGTCACGGGGTGGCGATTTGATCGAATAATGGAGAATGGCGCACGCACGATCAATGAGATGCGCGACAATCAAATTAAAGTCGACCCAAAGAATATTGAAATTGATTCGTAAAAATATAGATGAGTCGAGCTGCCTCACTCCAAAGTCTATCAGATCAAATCGGTAAATCCGCGCATTGAGTTAAATGCCGTAAATCTTGATAATAGATCGATAGGGGCTATTCATCGGTTGATGAAGTGGCGTTTTAAGAAACCGACACTATTGCCGTGGCCATGGATATCGATCTCAAAAGCCTTCGCGATTACGTGAAATTGTTGAAAGCCGAACGGCAGGATTCGCCGATCGGCAAGATCAAATCTGGCGCGACTGAAATTATTCGAAAGAACCTTCGGGAACTGGAACGGATGCACCGTGAAGACGGCGCGACGTGGACCGAGATTGCTGCGGGCCTTGCTGCGCAGGGCGTTACCCAGGGTGATGGTCAGCCCATCACCGGCCGTCGCCTCACAGCTCTGATGCATAATATCAGGGTGCAGGAAGAACGGAGTCTCGCCCGGGGAAAGGCGCTTGGTGATGCGCCTGATCAGGAGCCGCCCGAGCCACAAGGCACTGCCGACTGAGTCACGTTGCGAATTGTCAAATTCGATCCATTCAAAACGAGTCCCTTGTTGACGACCTTCTGTCACCAAGGTCGTTGGAGTGGATCGATTTGAAAGAGGACCGGCATGGTGCTCCCGCCGCATTGCGGCATGGGCTCTGCCTTTGGCATTCGCTCGACATTGATTGTCTTGTTGGCGCCTGTCCTTCAGCTCCGACAGTTCGGTTATCTGACGTGCCGACGCTCGGCCTTGTCCACCCTGATATGCGATCAGCTTCATGACCAACCAGGTATGGATCCAGTCCGCCGCGCGCTCAGGATGTCATGCTTCATCATGTCCTGTAGAGGATGTGGCTGCAGCGCGTGGTGCACCCAGTTGAAGACATGGAATATGGGTGGTGGCGCGGGGGTCGCTCATCGACTGATCCTGCCGCGTCAGCGGTCGCGGTGCGGAAAGCGAAAATTGGAATGCCCGCCGACCTTCAACAGGTTGAGCAGCGGTCCCCGCCGAGTGTTGTAGATACTGCAGCCGGTGCAGCAAGCGGATGAAGGGTGTCGGATCGCAGGCGGCTTTGGGAGAGGCTAAAAGGCGCCTTGAGGCCAGCTCGCCAAAAACGCTTGCAGACGGGCATGTTGCAGCCTTCTTCGCCCTCGTCAGACGCGCTTTTTTGTTGCATTCATGTCGTGTCGCGCATCAATCCGTGATGGTGATACCCGTTCTATTGCAACTCCCGTGATCTGGCCTCGTCTGTTAAGGAATTCCATCGGTGAGTGCGACGGCAGAAAGCCCAAATAGGACCAGACCGAGAATCCTCGAATTGGGCTCCTGGCACTACTGCAAGGATATCTATCCCGAAGAGACGGATGTGCTTTGGACGGGGGAACGTCCGATCCCTCGCGGGCGAGCGGCGAAAGGCTTTGCCGACTGCACGCCCTGGCGATTCATCAAAGCGATGCGTGAGGCGCGACGCGGGAAATACAACCTGATCATCGTCTATATGCCACTACGCCCGGCGTGGCATCCGCGCTACTGGCTACGCGCTTTCTTCCGGCAGCCGCTTCGCCCGCTCTCCGCGATGACAAGAGTGTTCGGCGTCTCCTGGCTACGATTCGTGAAGCCTCCCGTGCCGATCGCCGTTCTGGATATGAACGACGCCTTCATCGTCGGCTCGCATAACTTTTTTCTGCTCGACAAGGCTACCGCGGCTTTTAAACGCGAGCTTCCCGTCGATCGGTGGCACATTCTCTGCCACTCGGCCCATCCGGCACTTCCGACGCGGCGCATACGGCGCAATCGGCGCTGGAACGAACGTCTGGCGAAGATCCGCCCCATTTCGCTTCCTGCAACAAGGGTCGATACCGATAGCGAACCTCCGGAAAAGACATCTGACGTGTTTTTCGTTGGCGAGGTTGCGGAAAATTCGTGGGTGCGCCGTGTCGGTCTTTCAGAACTCGAGGCGTTGAGAAGCAAGGGTCTCAAGGTCGATATTCCGCATGAGAGGCTACCGCATGACGAGTTCCTGCGGCGGCTTTCCAGCGCATGGCTGGCCTGGTCGCCGTCGGGCTATAGCTGGGAGTGCTATCGAACCGCCGAGGCGGCGCAATGCCTGACGGTGCCGGTTCTCAACTATCCGACGGTCGAGCGTCACGCGCCCGTTCGAGAACACGAGCATGTTCTGTTGTACGACGTAACCCCGGGCAGTCTGTCGGCCGTGATCGAGCGCGGACTGAGCGACAAGCCGCATCTGCGCCAGATGGCACTGGATCTGCGCGAGCATGTTCGCAAATATCATCTGCAGGACGCGATGGTCGATTATGTCATCGACGAGACGCTGCGTGCTGATGGTCGAACGGCTTAACGGAGGCAAAGCTCTGAGGCGCAATCCGTTGGGCTTGACCCCGCAAAGGCCGCCTAGCGCGGCGCGGCAAGATCTGGCGCACCCGACACGATTCGAACGTGTGACCTTTGCCTTCGGAGGGCAACGCTCTATCCAGCTGAGCTACGGGTGCTTGAGCGTCCATTTAGCCGATTGGCCGGGCGGCGGCAACGGCTGGCCGGGGCCGGATTCGGCGAAAATGGCTCGGTTGGAGTGCGCGTGCCCTCTTTCGGGCGACGGTCGCACGTTCGGATCGGGGCGGGATGCGCAGAAGCGCTCGCGCCGCGGGTGTGTGGGGTATTTCGAGGGGGCGAGGGGACCAGGTTGCGCCCCCCGTGATTGTCCCGGAACCTCGTCCATTTGCTCAATCACGCTGTGTTTGGCAGCGGGACGTCCGATCGTGAATGCTGAACCTAGAACAGGAGCCGAGTGACATAACTCCGGCTACCCAGGCGCCGTTCTGCGAACCGACCCAGGCGCCGGCCGTTCCCATGTCGAACATTGGAGGATGTCCTATGAATCCCAACCAGGCTCTTTGGGAGAAAGGTGATTTCACCCGTATCGCTGAGACGATGCGTGCCAGCGGCGAAGCGCTTGTCGCGTCGATAGGGATCACGCGCGGAAGTGATGTGCTCGATCTTGGATGCGGAGATGGCACGACAGCGCTTCCAGCAGCAAAAGCCGGGGCAAATGTCACGGGCGTCGATATTGCACGCAATCTGGTGGAGGCTGGCAACAGGCGCGCGATGGCGGAAGGGCTTACGTGTCGTTTTCAGGAAGGCGATGCGTCGAATCTGAAAGATATCAAGGACGACAGTTTCGATCTCGTTGTCAGCATCTTTGGCGCGATGTTCGCGCCCCGGCCATCGGATGTTGCCAGGGAAATGGTTCGCGTCACGCGGCCGGGCGGCCGGATTGTGATGGGAAACTGGATCCCGAACGATCCCACTCTGGTGGCGCAGATTCTCAAGATCAGCTCATCCTACTCGCCTCCTCCGCCGGAAGGGTTCGTAAGTCCCATGACCTGGGGGCTCGAGGACAATGTTGTCGAGCGCTTCACCTCGGCCGGCATTCCGAAGCCAAATATCTCATTCGCTCGTGACTCCTACGAATTCAACTTTGCCGGACCGCCGGCAAAGTTCGTCGACCAGTTCAAGGCATATTACGGCCCGACCATGAATGCCTTCGATGCGGCTGAAAAAGACGGTCGCGCCGACACCTTGAAGGGCGAGCTTGTAAAGCTCTTCGAGAGCCAGAACAGAAGCTCCGATCCTTCGACGACATCGGTGAAGGCGACGTTCCTGCGCGTGACCGTCCGCAAACCGTGACATGACTGCGAGCGAGCTGCTGCACAGCCAATTTGGCATCGGGCTGTGCAGCAGGAGCGCGATCCCCGTCGTCTTCGCTTTGCAGCATGTGGAAGCACACTTGACATGGATCGCGAAACGATCACGTTGGCCTCAATCAAGTGAACGCCGGCCCAAAATGGCGTCACGACATCAGGGAGGAACCAATGTTCACAAGACGCGGTGTTCTGCTCTCTTCAATCGCGGGAGCGGTCGTGCTCAGCAATAGATTTGCGGTTGGCAAGGCCGCGCAGCCGGCGACGCCGGTGAATTTCCAGGTGCCTGCAGACGCCTGCGACTGTCACACTCATATTCATGGCGATCCCGAAAAATTCCCGTTTTTTGCAGGCCGCGTCTACACGCCGGAACTGGCGTCGCCGGAGGAAATGGCGGCGCTGCACAAGGCACTCGGCGTCAAGCGCGTGGTGATCGTCACGCCCAGCATCTACGGTACTGATAATTCGGCGACCCTGTTCGGCATGAAGGCGCGCGGCAGCGACGCGCGCGGCGTTGCTGTCATCGATGACAAGACACCGGAGAGCGAGCTCGACGCCATGACGGCCGCGGGCATTCGCGGCATGCGGATCAATCTTGCGACCAGCGGCGTGAGCGACCCCGCCATCGGCAAGCAGCGTCTGCTGGCTGCGATCGAGCGCATGAAGACGCGCGGCTGGCACATCCAGATGTTCACCAATCTGCCATTGGTATCTGCGATCAAGGAGGTTGTTGCCAGTGCGCCGATGCCGCTGGTATTCGATCATTTCGGCGGCGCGGAAGCCAAGCTCGGGCTGGATCAGCCGGGCTTTGCGGACCTGCTCGACCTCGTCAAAGCCGGCAAGGCCTATGTGAAGATTTCCGGCGCCTACCGCGCTTCGACGCAAGGGCCGGATTACCCGGACGTCGCACCGCTGGCGAAGGCGCTGATCGCGGCCAATCCGGAGCGGATCATCTGGGGCACCGACTGGCCGCATCCGGATTCGGTGACACCGCCCGGCAAGAAGCCGACGGACGTCACGCCGCTCCATCAGATCGACGATGGCCGCCTGCTGAACCAGCTCGCGATGTGGGCGCCCGACGCCGCCATTCGCAAGACAATCCTGGTCGACAACCCGGCGCGGCTTTACGGCTTCTGACCGCTGGCGTCACCTCGCCGCCTTCTTTGTCCCGCAAGAGTTCCGGATCGGCGGAACTCTCGTCTCTGCCAGAGGTTTGCCCCCGACCGCGACGGGCGGTCGAGGGAGCCCCATGCTGTCAAATCTGCAGGTGTTGCGCGGCGTAGCTGCCCTTGGTGTGGTGTTCTTCCACACCGGCTACAAGTTCGCGGGCGATTGGCACACCGAATTCTTCGGGGTCTCCACCTTCTTCGTCATCTCCGGCTTCATCATGTGTTTCATCACCCGGAAGGGTGATGACGATTTTCTCGCTAAGCGCCTGGAGCGGATCGCACCGCTCTATTGGCTGTGCACAGCCGTGCTTCTTGTCGTGATGTTCGGATCTGCGCTGCTTGAGGCAGAGACATGGGCAAAGCCGTTGGATGGCCGTTCGTCCGAGCCGCTCTGGGCCTATGTCGGCCGTAGCCTGATGTTCGCGCCGATCGGTGACAAATATCCGATCCTGAATGTCGGTTGGTCGCTGAACTACGAGGTGTATTTTTATCTGATCTTCGCAGCCGCGCTTGTGATCAGCCGCCGTCTGGCGCCGCTGATCGTTGTCGGATGCCTGGTGGCGTTGAACTATGCCGCGGCCGCCGTCTGCATGGCGGCTGCCTGCCACTATCTGTCCTTCGACTATACGAAGTTCTTCATCGCCGGGATCGCGATCTTCTATGCGTTGCAGGTTTTTGCTCCCGCTGCACCACAACGCTCCATTGTCTGGATCGGCGCCGCACTCGTCACACTCTGCTATGGGTCCCAATTCGTGGGACCGCTATGGGCAAACAGCGTCACGCCGTCGGTCTATATGGCGCTCGCCGCAGCCGCGCCGGTCGTGATTGTCGCCAGTGCGCTGTTTGTCGAATATGCCGGCGGTGCCATAACCTGGCAGCCGCTTATTCTGATCGGCAATGCGTCCTACGCCATCTATCTCACGCATCCGATCGTTTTCGACGTCATGAAAACAGGTAATGAGCGATGGCTTCAGCTGCCGACGCCCGAAGCATCGACAATGATGATGCTGTGTTATGTCGCCATAGCCGGCGGCGCGGGCATCATCGTGCATCTCACAATTGAAAACCCACTGCTTCGCGTGATCAGGCGCAGGCGGCAACCGGGCATCAAAACACTCGTGTCAGGCAGTGGGCTTGATGCTGTGGGTCGACAGCATCAAGCCGCATAGGTTCTGCCTCAGCTCCGGATCATATTGATCGAGACGTCGCGGATCTGACCCTTGGAGCTGATCGAGACCAGCTGCTTGTTGCCCTTGGTCGTCAGCGTCAGGTTGGCGGCGAAGCCGGCGGCCTCGACGAAGACATCGATCTGGCCACCGCCGGCGCTGCCCTGCAGATTGCCGAAGATATTGCGGCTGGCTTCGCCCCAGGTGCCGGTCACCTGATTACCCTGGCTCTTCACATCGCTGCTGAGTTCGAACTTGTAGCTGTCGCTGGCGCAGCGGAGGGACTGTTTCAGCGCGGTACCGCCGACGACGTTGTAGGTGGCGCGGCAGCGAATTTGTTCGGAGGAGCCATCCGACAGCGACACGGTGCCGCTGCCGCTCCACGATCCGTCAAAGCCGGCAAAAGGGCTCGCCGACTGGGCATGGCTCGCCGTCGCCGACAGCATCAGGATTGCGCCGACAGTGGCGGCCTTGAGGGTGTGTCCGATCAGATGTGCGCTGAATGAGGTCATGGTGATGGCTTTCTGTGTCTGGGGATATCGGAGGGGAGGGGTGCGATCAGGCGCGACGCGTGAGCGTCAGATAGGCGAATTTCGCGGTCGCCGTATCAGGGGCAATCTGCGCGCCGTTGTAGGAAAAGGTGCCGATACCCGGCAGGTCGTTCATCGCGGTGCCAGAGAATGACGGACCGGCAAAGGCGAACGAGAAGGCAAGGATGAAACCGATGATGCGCATGTGACTGTCCCTGTTGGGCGGCGCTGTGTGCCGCTTCGTTGGACAGATGGATAACCATGCCCGGTTTCGGGCGGTCTGCGTCGGTGCGGAAAATGGTTTCGTCCGGGGATCGTTTTGTTTCGCCGCGGGCCTCGCCACGAAACACAAAAAGGCCGGGGCAGCGGTGCCGCCCCGGCCTCGATTGGGTTCAACCCGAGTGGATCAGGTGCTAGTCGACCGTCTGGATCACGTTGGAAATCGGGCGCGCATTGCTGGTTTTCACCGGCTGCAGCTCGGCGGCGATGGCGGCGTCGTAGCTTGCGATCGTCGGCAGCGTGTCCTTGGCGCGGATATGCACGACCTTGTAGCCGCCGGCCTTGAGCTGAGCGAGCAAGTCCGGCACCGCGGCGGCGGACCACTTGTGCAGGTCATGCATCAGGATGATGCCTTTGCCCTTCTTCTTCAGCTTTTCCATCACCGAGGCAACCAGCTTGCCGGCATTGTGGATGCGGAAGTCCTCGGAATCGATGTCGATGGAGAAGGCGGCGATGTTGCGCTCGGCGAGATAGGCCTTGAGCTCCGCATTCTGGCGCAATTGCGGGAAACGGAAGAAGGGCGACAGCGGCTGCCCGGCCATCAGGGTGATGGCGCTGATGCCGCGCTCGATCTCGTCCTTGGCTTCCTGTGGGGTCTTGCTGGCCAGATTCTGGTGCGACCAGGTATGGGTGCCAACCGAATGGCCGGCCGCGATCACCTGCTTCAACACTGCGGGATGCCAGGTGGCATGTTTGCCGATCGGGAAGAACACGGCCTGCACGCATTGCGCGCTGAGCGCAGCCAGCACGGCAGGCGTGGTCACCGGCCACGGGCCGTCGTCGAAGGTCAGCACGACTTCGCCGGGCTGCAGGAAGTCATAGTCGCGATATTGCGACATGCCGAGGCCGGGGCCGCCGGTGGTGTCGATCTGCACGGTGCGTGACACGCCGAGCGCGTTCGGATTGTTGCAGACGGGCTTGGCGATGGCCGGGCGCTTTTCCACCGCGGGAGCCACGGGCATGGCAGCCGGTGCGGCTGCGACAGCCTGCACGCGCGGCGCCGGCTCGGCCGGTGCGGTCGAATTCGACTTCGGCACGCGCGTGTCGATCGAGGCGGTGGTGAGCTCGCCTTTATCGGCTTTCGCACTGGTCTGAGCGCCGGCGGGCCCGAAGAAATGCCAGGCGCCAGCGCCCGCGGCGACAACCGCCGTGAAAGAACCTGCAACGATCAAAAAAGGAAGTTTACGCATAATCACTCCGGCGCCCGAGGCCCACCTCGTTTCACCATTGAGCGAAATAGTTAATCACGCGTATGCGCGGCGCAGTCTCAACGAGAAAATTTGAATTCGTTCAACGCAATGCGCGTTAGGCCGGTACGATGACCTTGCCGATCGGCCAGAGTGCGATGCCGGCGAGCTTCAGATGTGCCCAGGCAAAGGGGATGCCGACGATGGTAATCGCCAGGGCCAGCGCCGCCAGGAGATGGCCGATCGCCAGCCACCAGCCTGCCAGCACCAGCCAGATGATGTTGCCGAGGAGGCCGAAAACGCCGGTGCCAATGTCGCCGCGGCCGGTGACGGCCTCGCGGTCAACGGCGCGCTGGCCGAACGGCAGCAGCGTATAGGCGGCGATATTGAAGGCGGCGCGGGCCCAGGGCAGGCCGATGATGGTGATGGCCATCACAACGGCCGCGATTAGCCAGCCGACTGCCATTCCCAATCCGCCGAACACGATCCAGAGGATATTCAGAAACAGCGGGACGACGGGCATGGGGGCTCTCTGGTGATGCGTAGCGCGCGGTTTTCAGTCCCTTAACAGATGGGATGTGGTTACGGGATGACAATGACGGGGAGAGGGCGGTGCCTCAATAACCCCGGCCGCCGGAGCGGGAATAGGCGGGGCGGGCATCTGCTGCCGGACGAGCCGATGATGCACCGCGCAGGTCGCTACTGGTGCGTGCCTGTGGCTGCAGTTCTTCCAGAAAAATCGGCTTGGAGAAATAATAGCCCTGCGCATAGCGGATCTTGGTCGCGGCCTGAAGATAGGCCAGTTCTTCGAAGGTCTCGACGCCTTCGGCGATCACGGTCATGCCCAGCGCCTCGCTGAGCGACTCGATGGCGCGGAGAATGCCTTGGCTGCGCGGGCGCTTGTGGATGTCCGTAATGAAGGATCGGTCGATCTTGATTTCGTCGGCGGTGATATCCGCCAGCGCCGACAACGACGAATAGCCGACGCCGAAATCGTCGATGGAGATACCGACGCCAAGCGCGCGGAACATCGGCAGGATGTCGTCCTGGAAATGCGTCTTGGCGACGAATGCGTCTTCGGTCACTTCGACCATGAAGCGCGTCGGGCAGCCGGTCTCCTCGATCGCCCTGGCAAAGGTGCGCATGAATTCCGGATTGCCAGCCTGTTTGGCGGCGACGTTGATGCTGATACTGGCGGTGGCGCCGAAGGTCTCGTCGATCAGGTCGATCGACTTCATGATCTCGGCGAGCACCAGATGGGTGAGCTCATCAATCAGGCCGAGTTCGACCGCCAGATTGATGAAGGTGCTGGGCGCCTGGATCACGCCATCGTCGTTACGCAAGCGCACCAGGGCCTCGATACCCTTGATCTCCTGGCTGCGGATATCGACCTTCGGCTGAAACGCGCAGCAGAACCGCTTGTCGAGAATCGCCAGCCGCAATGACTGTTCGGTGGCCATGCGGGTCAGCGCCTCGCTCTCCATGCTGGAGTCGAAGAACACCGCAGCGCCCTTGGTCTCATTCTTCACGCGATACATCGCGATATCGGCGTTCTGATGCAGCGCGTCATAGTTGCGGCCGTGTTCGGGATAGAGGCTGACACCGATCGATGCAGAGGCGAATACTTCGGAGCCGTCGATGAAAAACGGAGCGCGCAGCCGCTGCACCAGCAGCTCCAGATATTCGGCGACCTCCTGCTGGCTCTGGATCGGGTTCAGCAGCAGCAGGAATTCGTCACCGGAAATCCGCGACAGCATGTCGGTGCCGCGCAGGTCGAGCGCCAGTCGCTTGGCGAACTGCACCAGCAGCGCATCACCGACGCTGTGACCGTAATAGTCGTTGATGTGCTTGAAATTGTCGATGTCGAGGAAGGCCAGCGCGAAATGTGATGTCTCGCCGGAATGGCCAATGATGTCGCCGACATGTTTCTCGATCACGCGCCGCGTCGGCAGATCGGTCAGCTCGTCGTAATAGGCGCGGCGAAACAGCTCTTCTTCCATCTCCTTCTGCCGGCTCACATCGGTGGCGCTGGACAGTATCACGCTGCGGTCACCGATACGCACCGGGCGATGCGTGGTCAGGAACACGCGCCGGTCGCGTTCGGAATTGACGCGTTCCTCGAACACCGCGGAGCGGCCGGACTGCAGCAGGTCGAGTGCAGTCTTGCGTCGATGCGTCAGTGCCTGCACCAGAAAATCCGACTGCGGATCGGGTCTGTTGAACTGGTCTGCCGATGCATTGAACTGGATTGCCGCGGCGTCATTTACCAGCAGAAAGTCGCCCTGATCGTCTTGCACAGTGACGGAGGCCGGCAGCATGCGTACGATCTCGCGCAGCATCTCCAATTCGCGTGCGGCATCGCTATCCACGAATCCGGTAGCAGCCTCGGTCGAAGAGGTTGCGGTCGGGCGGTCGCTGTCTATTGGAGAGGCCGACGAGCCTGGGGCGGATGCGTTCTGCATGGTGGCCGAGCCTCGCAAAACGCCTTGTCGATTTGGTTAAATCGGTTCGCAAAACGCGGGTAGTTGTGTAAATGCCGCACGATTTGGACCGGTAGCGGTGCTGACGTCATTAACAAAGCGTCAATGACGGCGGCGAAAGCGCCAGATTGCTCAATAAGGGCGTGCACGATCATTCTCATGACGAGCCTTTGAGAAAAACAATCTGAGTGGCACGCGCCGCGATCTCAGCATGAAATTCTCCACTCAGTCGCGCTGATCGCCGGTCGGGCTCTTGCATTCCGACCCACGCGGTTGTGATCGCTGCGGGATGCAGGATTGGTGGAGAAAAATGCGCTGCATATGCCCGGAAGTTTGAAAGGAACGCCTCGTCATTGATGTAAGTCACAGTGCGCGCGTCGCTATTTTCCCAGGCCACTCGACAGACTTATGTCATGACACCATCCTCTCGCGGTGCCGCAATGGTCGCCCGATGCGAGAGAGACGTCACCGATGAGCAATCCATCCAAAGCCAATGTTCTATGGTTCCTGCCGACCCACGGCGATGGACGCTATTTGGCATCGACCCATGGTGCGCGCGACATCGACTTCAAATATCTCCGTCAGATCGCGCAGGCCGCCGATCAGCTGGGCTATTTCGGCGTGCTGCTGCCTACGGGGCGCAGCTGCGAGGATTCATGGGTGGTCGCATCCGCTGTGGCCCCGTGGACCGAACAGCTTCGCTATCTCGTGGCCGTCCGGCCGGGCCTGCAATCGCCGAGCGTCGCCGCGCGCATGACCGCAACGCTGGACCGCGTCACCAACGGTCGCCTCCTGATCAATGTCGTGACCGGCGGCGATCCGGTCGAGAACAAGGGCGACGGCATTTTCCTGCCGCATGACGAGCGCTATGCCGTCACACGCGAATTCCTCAACGTCTATAACGACCTGCTGGCCGGCAAGACCGTCAATGTCCAGGGCAAGCATATCCAGATTGAAGACGGTCGCCTGATCTTCCCGCCGGTGCAGTCGCCGCGCCCACCGCTGTATTTCGGCGGCTCGTCGGATGCCGGCATCGATGTCGCGGTGGACACTGTCGACAAGTATCTCACCTGGGGCGAACCGCCCGCGCTGGTCGCCGAGAAGGTTGCGCGCGTCAAGGCTGCTGCCGAAAAGCGCGGCCGCAAGCTGTCTTTCGGCATCCGTCTTCATGTGGTCGTGCGCGAGACCAACGAGGCGGCCTGGAAGGCCGCCGACGAACTCATTCAATATGTCACCGACGACGTCATTGCCAACGCGCAGAAGACATTGGCGCGGCAGGACTCCGTCGGTCAGCAGCGCATGATGCAGCTGCATGGCGGTCGCCGCGACAAGCTCGAAATCAGCCCGAACCTCTGGGCCGGTGTTGGCCTCGTACGTGGTGGAGCCGGTACGGCGCTGGTTGGCGATGCGCAGACGGTGGCGGCGCGCATCAAGGAATATCAGGACGTCGGCGTCGATACATTCATCATGTCCGGCTATCCGCATCTCGAGGAGGCCTATCGCTTCGCCGAGCTCGTCTTTCCGCTGCTGTCGCTGCAACAGCACGACAACGTCACATCGCTACGCACGCGCACCGGCCCGGTCGGTGAAATCGTTGCCAATGAGCATCGCGCGCAGAGCGCCTCGTAATTCCGACAGGCACCCATCATGAGCATTGTTGAAATCCTTCCCCGCGTTCGCAGCTTTCGCCTGCCACGCATCGATGGCCTGACCCAATGGATCGTGCCACTGGTCATCCTGCTCATGTGGCAGGCCGCGTGCGTGACCGGCTACGTGCCGGCGCGGGTGATGCCGGCACCGACCGATGTTGCCTTGGCTGGCTGGAAGCTGTTGCTCTCGGGCGAACTCGCTCAGAATATCTGGGTGTCGTTCTGGCGTGCGTCCGTCGGTTTCCTAATCGGCGGCAGCATCGGCTTTGCCTTCGGTCTGGCCAACGGTCTGTCCCAGCTCAGCAGCAAGCTCACCGACACGACGCTGCAGATGGTGCGCAACGTGCCCCATCTGGCGCTGATCCCGCTGGTCATCCTGTGGTTCGGCATCGATGAGTCGGCCAAGCTGTTCCTGGTTGCGCTTGGCGTATTCTTCCCGATCTATCTCAACACGCTGCACGGCATTCGCACGGTCGATCCGCAGCTGATCGAGATGGGCCGCATCTACGGCATGCGCAACAGCGAACTGTTCCGCCGCGTGATCTTTCCGGGCGCGCTGCCATCGATCTTCGTCGGCGTGCGCTTTGCGCTCGGCATCATGTGGCTGACGCTGATCGTGGCCGAAACCATCGCGGCCTCGTCGGGCCTTGGCTACATGGCGATGCAGGCGCGTGAATTTATGCAGATCGACGTCGTGGTGCTCAGCATCCTGATCTATGCGCTGCTAGGTAAGGTCGCCGACAGCGCCTCGCGCGCGCTGGAACGACTGACATTGTCCTGGCACCCGGCTTTTCAGAAACATTGAGCGAAATTCGGAAGCGAGAATTTGAAATGACCGTGCAACAGTCTCTTCGCCTCAGCCATGCCGATGCTCAGGTCATCGATGCGCCCGTCGATTTCGAACAGGCCCGCGCCACGCAGGCGCGGCGTCCGTCCGAGCAGAAGTCCCGTGGACTGTCGCTGACCATTCGTGGTCTCCGCAAATCCTTCGGCAGCAATGAAGTGCTGCGCGGCGTCGATCTGCATATTCCTGCCGGCCAGTTCGTCGCCATTGTCGGCCAGAGCGGCTGCGGCAAGAGCACGCTGCTCCGCTTGATCGCAGGCCTCGACGAGCCGACTGCCGGTACGATCAGCTTTGGTGAGGAAACCCGCCCGGAGGACATCCGCGTGATGTTCCAGGAACCGCGCCTGCTGCCATGGGCCAGTGTGCTCTCGAATGTGGAAGTGGGCCTGGGGACCGACCGGACATCGGCCGATGCCAAGGCACGCGCTGAAAGTGCATTGACGGAAGTCGGCCTCGCCGAGAAGCGCGATCAATGGCCGTCCGTGTTGTCTGGCGGCCAGAAGCAGCGTGTCGCGTTGGCGCGGGCACTGGTCAGCCATCCGCGTGTGCTGGCGCTCGACGAGCCGCTCGGCGCACTCGATGCGCTGACGCGTATTTCGATGCAGCAGTTGCTCGGTCGCGTGTGGCATGATCAGACCTTCACCTCGATTCTCGTGACGCATGACGTGTCCGAGGCCGTGGCGCTGGCAGATCGCGTGCTTGTGATTGAAGACGGCCGCATCGCGCACGATATCAATGTCGATATCGCCCGGCCGCGGCAGCGCGGCTCGGCAGATCTTGCGGCGCTGGAAGGTTCGATCCTGCGCAATCTGCTCGGCCCGGGAGCCGACGCCACTGGCTTGTGAGACTATTGTGACCTGCGAGGCTGCCATGAATTCCGTCGTTCGTAACATCACCGTCGATCGCGAGATTTCCTCTGATCGCGGGGTCTCTTCGCAAGAATTCCGTGGCGCCATGCGAGTGCTGGCCGGCGGCGTCAGCGTGATCACCGTCGGGCGTGGCAAGGACATCACCGGCATGACGGTGACGTCGGTCTCGTCGCTGTCGGTCGATCCACCCACACTGATCGTCAGCGTCAACAGGGAGTCGTCGTCATGGCCGCTGCTGCAGCGCTACGGCACCTTCGGTGTCAACATTTTGTCGGCTGATCAGCTCGATGTGGCCGAGCGATTTTCGGGCAAGGGCGGATTGAAGGGCGCAGAACGTTTCGTTAGCGCGCAATGGGTTACCCGGGCAACCGGCGTGCCGCTGCTGGCCGGCAGCCTTGCCGCAATCGACTGCGACGTCGAGGAAGTCATCGAGCGCCACTCCCACGCCATCGTCATCGGCCGCGTCCGCGATGTCATCACCTCGGTCCCGCACACCGCGCTGACCTATTGGGACGGGCAATATGTGGCGATCGACCAGAACGAAGACAATCTGAAGCTCGCCGAAGTCAGCGTGCCCAGCATGCGGGCACTGCGCGAGATCTGATCCGTAGATTGTAGGGTCGGTTAGCGCAGCGTAACCCACCGCCCGCTGGCGCAATACGCTTTGCTATTGTGCCCTACGTGGGATTACTTCGTCAGCAATGCAAACGAGCCGTTCCAGTCCGCTGGTGGCGGGGTCTCCCGATAGGCGCGGATGCGCTTCTCATAGAGATCGTAGAGCTTCTCGAGCGCATTCGCGACATCGGAATTGCGGCCGCGCTCGACGGCGTACAATGCGCCGTCCCAGTCGCGACTACGATAGCAGGCGAGCATTTCGATGGTCAGGTTGCGCAGCGTCTGGAAGCGCTCCGAATGCGTTACGTCCTCACGTCCGGCGATGGCGTAGATCACTTCCGGTTCTTTCTTGCCCTTCACCATGATGAAGTCGAGTTCAAGAATGGCGAACTTGTCTTTGACGGCGAGCGCGGTCTTCGAGCCGACGATGATTGGGAAGCCGTATTCCTTGGACTGGCCTTCGAGGCGCGAAGCCAGATTGACGCTGTCGCCGAGCACCGAATAGTCGAAGCGCAAGTCCGATCCCATATTGCCGACGACGCAGATGCCGGTATTGAGGCCGATGCCGACGTTGATCGGGATATAGACGTGGCCGCCTTGCGTGGCCTCGTCTTCGCGCAGCTTGTTCAGGGCATCGATGCGATCCAGCATGTCGAGCGCGGCGTGGCAGGCATTGATCTGGTGCTGGTCGTCATCGAGCGGCGCGTTCCAGAACGCCATGACAGCGTCGCCCATATATTTGTCGATGGTGCCCTTGCGATCGAGGATCGCATTGGTCAGCGGCGTCAGGAAGCGGTTCATCAGCGTGGTCAGGCCGTGCGGATCGTGCTTGTAGGATTCCGAGATCGTGGTGAAGCCGCGCACATCGGAGAACATGATGGTCATCTCGCGCTCCTCGCCGCCGAGCACCAGCTTCTCCGGCGATTGCGCGAGCTGCGCGACCAGGGCTGGCGACAGATACTGGCTGAAGGCCGAACGGATGCGGCGGCGCTGCGCCTGCTCGCGCACGAAATTGCTGAAGATGAGCGTGAGATAGATCAGCGTGGTCGAAAGCAGCGGATAGGTGAAGTCGATCAGCAGACGGTGCTGCGTGTAGAAATACCAAGACGTGCCGGCGAGCAGTCCTGCGAATACTGCGCCCATGATGACCAGAGTAACCGGCCCGAACATCGGGGCCAGACAGATCACGATAATGCCGAGAATGATCGCAATGCACAGTTCGGCGCCACGCGTATAGGCGGGTTGCGACAGCACGGTCTTCGTGAGCGCACTCTCCAGCACCTGCGCATGAACCTCGACGCCGGGAATCACTGCGTCGAGCGGTGTCGTTTTGGTGTCGAGCAAGCCGACCGCCGAGGTGCCGATCAGCACCAGATGCCGTGCGATCATGCCGGGTTGCACCGTGCCATCGAGCACGTCGGACGCCGACACATAGATACTGGGATCGCGCTTGGCGAAATGCACCCAGATCCGTCCTTCGCTGTCGGTGGGAATCTCCAGACCCTTGACCGCAATGCTCTTGATGCCGGCGCGGTCGGATTTGATCAGGATCGTGTCGGTGCCGGTGACGGCGCGCAGCATCTCGAAGCTCAGCGACGGCATGACTATGCCTTGCGCCTGCATCATCACGGGCACGCGGCGCACGAGACCGTCGCGCTCCTGACTGATGGTGAACAGGCCGCGTCCCATGGCTGCCTTTTCCAGCAGGTCGATATTCCGGATCAGTCCGGGAAACGCCAACATGAATGGCTGTGGATCGCCGCCGAGCATGGCCAATCCCGTCAGGGGCAGAGACTTGTCGAGTTCCGAAACGACATAGGGCAGGCCGGACTCGCCAAGCACCACGCGCCCGCGCCGGATGGCGTCGGCCAGCACCTGATCGTTGCTGGGTAATGCTTTCAGCCGGATACGCGTTTCGTCATCGAGCCCTGTAAAACTCTCCGCCGCCAGCGCAGGATTCAGCCGGTCCGGTTCGGGGAATACGATGTCGAAGCCGGTCACGACGGCGCCGAGCTGGTTCAACCTGGTGACAAGTTCGGCGATACGCGTGCGCGGCCACGGCCACTGGCCATGTTTTGCGAGGCTCTTCTCGTCGATATCCACGATGGTAACGGGCTTCGCCGTCTTCACCCGTGGCTGGATCACTTGATAGGTATCGAAGACGCGCAGCCGCAATTCCTCGATGGCGGGCGGGTCAGCGATGCGTAGCAGCGCGAGGCCCAGCAGCAAGACAAGACAGAATGCACGTGCCCAACCGAACCGCCGCGCCAGCCGTATCACTCGCCGCATGCGCTTCATGGCTGGCGGGTCATTTCTCGCGGAAGGCGCGCATCAACTGATCGCTCAGCGGCTTGGCGAGATAGGACAGCATGGTGCGGTCGCCGGTCTGCACGAAGGCTTCGACGGGCATGCCGGGGATCAGGCGCACATCGCCGAGCTTGGCGACTTCCGACGCCGGCATCGAAATCCGGATCGTGTAATAGCTTTGCCCGGTGCGCTGATCCGTCGTCGTATCCGGCGAGACGCGGCTGACGGCGCCGTTGAGCTCAGGCGTGGTGCGCTGGTTGAAGGCAGAGAGTCGCAGCAGCGTCTTCTGGCCGATCTGCAGCTTGTCGATGTCCTGTGGATTGACCCGGGCTTCCACTGACAGATTGTCGGTCTGCGGCACGATCAGCATAATGGCGTCGCCCGCGGTGATGACGCCGCCGATCGTGTGCACGCTGGATTGCAGCACCATGCCGTCCTGCGGTGCGCGGATGTCGATGCGCCGCAGCTGGTCCTCCGCAGTGACCTTGCGTTCGACGAATTCGCCGATCTTGTCATTGGTCTCGCGCAGATCCTTGGAGACTTCGCTGACCAGGTCCTTGTCGATCTGGAAAATCTGCAGCTCGATCTCGGTGATTTTGCCCTTGGCCTGGGCGCGGGCGGCGATGAACTGTGCGCGTTCGCCGGCGAGGCGCGCGGCGTCGCGTTCCAGCACGGTCAGGCGCGAGATCTGCACCAGCTGTTGATCGAACAATCCGCGGACGCCGACCAATTCCTTTTCCACGAGCGCGATTTCGCGCGTCTTGGCAGTCTCCTGCGCGGTGAGGCCGGCGATCTCCTCGTTGAGCTGCGCGATGCGCTCGCGGAGCTGCTGCTTCTGGCCAACGCGGCCGGTCGAACGCACATTGAACAGCTTCGTTTCGCTGGCGATGACGTTCTTCACGTCGTCATCTGCGATCTGTTCGATAAGCTGCGGTGGAAACGTAATACGATCGACGCCGCGCTGCTCGGCTTCCAGCCGCGCCGCACGGGCCCACAATCCGTTGAGGTTCTTGGTGACGATGGCAAGGCCGGCTTTGGTGACGGTATCGTCCAGGCGCACGACGACATCGCCGGCCTTTACCAGGTCGCCGTCGCGGGCGCGCACTTCGCCGACGACGCCGCCGGTCGGGTGCTGGACTTTCTTGACGTTGGAATCGACAACTACCGAGCCGGGCGCGATCAGGGCGCCGGAGATCTGCGCCGTCGATGCCCAGCCGCCCAAACCGCCCGCGAGCACGAGCACAACGACGAGGCCGATAATGAGGTGGATTCGGATCGAGCGGCGCGATCCTGTGAGCGGCGCACTCATGGCTTGGCTACTCCGCCGTCGGCGACGATCTTGATCGGCTGTGGTGCTGGGCGCTGCAGCACCTGACCCAGCACGGTCTCCTTCGGTCCGAAGGCTTGCATGCGACCGTCCTTCAGCACCAGCAGCATGTCGACGCCTTCGATGCCGATCGGCCGGTGTGCAACCACGATGACGATGGCGCCGCGCGTACGGGCCGCACGCACGGCCTTGGTCAGCGCTTCATCGCCTTCGGTATCGAGATTGGAATTCGGTTCGTCCAGAACGATCAGGAACGGATCGCCATACAGTGCGCGCGCCAGCGCGATGCGTTGCGCCTGACCGGCGGACAGAACGCCGCCGTGATCGCCGACCTGCGTATCATAGCCTTCGCGCATGCCGACGATGAGGTCATGGACGCCGGCCTGCCTTGCCGCAGTGATGATGTCGTCATCCTTCGCGTCGGGATCGAAACGGCAGATATTGTCGGCAATGGAGCCTGCGAACAGTTCGACATCCTGAGGCAAATAGCCGATATGGCGGCCGAGATCGTCCGGCGCCCATTGGTCGAGCGCCGCGGCGTCGAGCCGGACATGACCGCGCACCGGCTTCCAGACGCCGACCAGTGCGCGCAGCAGCGATGACTTGCCGGAGCCCGACGGTCCGATGATGCCGAGGCCGTTGCCGGCCGCGAGTGCAAACGTGATGTCGCTGACCGTGATCTTCTGCTCACCCGGCGGTGCTATGCTGACGCCTTCGATCGTCAGTTTCTGCGACGGGTTCTGCAGCTGAGTAACAGCCGCCTGATCCGGCAACGCGTATAGAAGCCCGTTGAGCCGATGCCAGCTCTGCCGGGCGGTGACAAAACCCTTCCAGTGCGCGATCGCCAGATCGACCGGCGCCAGCGCGCGGGCGCTGAGGATCGAGCCCGCGATGATGATGCCGGCGGTGGCTTCCTGATTGATCACGAGATAGGCACCGACGCCGAGCACCGCCGATTGCAGGATCATGCGCATGACCTTGGCGATGGCACCGAGACCGCCGGCCACATCGCTGGTGCGCTGGTTGCCGGCCAGATAGGTCTCGTTGGCCTCGCGCCAGCGTTGCGTCAGACGTCCGGCCATGCCCATCGCGACGACGACTTCGGCATTGCGCCGGCTAGCTGAAGCGATGCCGCTGCGACGAGCGGCAAGTCCGTTGGCCTCGCGCGCTGGTTCGCGGGTCATGATTTCCGTGAGGATCGTCAGGCCCACCAGCAGAACTGCGCCGACCAGCGCGGTAACGCCGATCATCGGATGAAACGCAAAACAGATCGCCAGATAGAGCGGCAGCCAGGGCAGGTCGAACAGCGCGCTCGGTCCCATGCCGGAGAGGAACGAGCGAACGTTGTCGAGGTCGCGCAGCGGCTGCAGGCCTTCGTTGTGCCCGCCGGCGATGAGCGGAAGCCTCACGACGGTCTGGAACACGCGGGGGCTCAGCGCCTCGTCGAGCGAACTGCCGATCCGCACCAGAATGCGACCGCGCAGCAGGTCGAGAATACCTTGGGCCACGTAGAGTCCGCCGGCCAGGATGATGAGACCGACGAGGGTCGGCACGCTGCGGCTCGGCAGCACGCGGTCATAGACCTCGAGCATGAAGAACGAGCCGGTCAGATACAGGATATTAATCATGCAACTCATCAGCCCGACGCCCAGAAAGGCGCCGCGGCAGGCCCGCAAGGCATCGCCGAGCTCGGTCCGCGCCGGCAGGCTGGAGGTTCGTGACAGGCCACGCTGCATCGTCAAACCTTTGCGGATCATGCGGACGGTCGCTCGTCAGGCACCAAGCGCCACCCCAAGCCCCGATCTGACAGCCATTATGCCATCAGTCAGGCGACTTGTGCAGGTGCTGTCCGCGGGACGGTTAACGGTGCCGCGTTACGCCACGTTGGAATAGGGGTGGACGATGAAGTCGCTGGCGTGCAGCTGGGACATGTGCACGTTATTGAGTTGCAGCGTGTCACCGCCATCGAGATGGATCAGGGTATTGGTTCCCTTCTGCTCGATTCCGCCAGACAGCTCCCAAAGGGTCAGCTTCAAATCGCCGAAGGGGCCTGAAAGATTGGGCACACCACGAATGTGGTCGAGCACGATCTTGTCGGTGCCGACCTCGAAGTCCGTGACGATATCCCTATCGATCGATCCACTATGCGACCCGAAGACGAATTGATCCGAGCCATGGCCACCCGTCAGCGTATCTTTGTTGACCGTTGCGAAGATAACGTCATTTCCGGTCGTGCCGTTCAGTGACACCTGCGTATTGGACTGGAGAGGTGCTGTATTGAAGATGAAATTGACATGTTCGCTAGCGCCGAATCCGTCAGTGACGGTGACGGCAACGGTCGCTTGAGGCGTTTCCGAACTGGTTGGTTTGAAGGTGAAACCATCTTCGAGATAATGATCAATAGACGAGAGTGATCCCGACTTCACCACAGTGCCGTTGATGTCCAGCTTATAGTTCTCACCGCTGGACCAATCTTTGTCCCACACGGACACATCGGAAATCTTGAAATAGCCGCCGTGGAGCTTGGAAAGCTCAGCCGACGACGTATTGATGTCGGGCGCGTCATTGCTCCAGGTCATCTCGGTGCCACCGTGATGGTCGGAGTCGATGTCGAGATGTTTCAGCACGCCTGGATCGGTCAGCGTGAAATAGTCGTTCTTGCCCCAGCCGTAATGCACATCGACGACGCCGTCGTGCTGGTCGAACCAGAGCTGCCAGGGCGAGATGCCCTTCAGGTCGATCGTGTCGCCATAGGACAGACCGGATACCGTGCCGACAAAGTGAGAGCCACGGTCGAGGATCAATTCGTCGCTGCTGACGCCGGAGAATGTCACATTGGCATCCGACCAGCCGCCGAATTCGAGATTGCCGCCGCTGATTTTCGCGGTGCCGTGGCCGGTGACATTGCCGCCGATCTCGAACAGGCCGGCATAGGCTTCGATGGTCCCGTAATTGACCAGATCGCCTTTGATTTCGAGACCGCCGGTGGCCATCGACGCGATCAAACCAAAGTTGATCAGGCTGCCCTTGCCGGTGTCGATAATCAGTGCGTGCGAGCAGTCGGATGCGATGATCTTGCCGTCGCATTGATTGACGATGCTGAGCTTGCCGTCGCCGAGCTTGCCATAGCCGTTGATTGTGTTGTCGGCATTGATGAGTTTCGAGCTGAGCGAGTCGCCGGTGATCCGGTCGGCGCTTCCGTCGAGCGTCACGGTGCCTTCGCCATCGAGCGTGACCGTGCCATGGATCAGCAGGGTTGCGCCGGCCGTGTGATCATCGACCAGCAGCGTGCCGGTGTTTTGCACGACGCCGTGGACTTCGAGCGTCGTGCCCGGTGCGAGCTGGATATCGCCGTCGTTCACCAGTGTGCCGGTGACATTCAGCGTTCCGGTGCCGGTCAAATCGAGCTCGGCCTGGGCACCGATGTGAAGCCCGGCGATTTCCAGCAGGCCGTTGAGATTGAAGGTAACTGTCCCCGTATTGATGTAGACGATCTCGTCTGCCGTCGGGACGATTCCGAGGGACCAGTTGCCCGGCGTGTTCCAGTCACTGTTGACGGCGCCAGTCCAATAGTTGGACGCTCCGTAGGGCGGCGGCGCAGCCAGGATCACATCGGTTGGGCCACTGCCAACCATCTCGGCGGTTCCACCGCCGTCGGTGTAGCTGACGATAACATAGACGGTCACGCCGACATCTGCGGCAGTGAGGACGTAGCTGCTATCTGTGGCCTGCGAAATCGCGACGGGTGCATTGGAGCCGGGGCTCGAGCGATACCATTGGTAGTGAAACGTCCCCAGTCCATCGACATCGGCCACGCTGCCAGTCTGGGCGGTGATCGTCGCGCCTTCTTGGAATGTTCCGGAGATCGTGACCTTGCCGCTGGGCAAATCATTGACCGGCGTGACGGCAAGCTCCGCATGGCCATCAACCGACGTCACGCCGTCGGAGATCCGATACGTAAACGACACCGGTCCGTTGAAATTGGCCGCAGGCGTGAAGGTCCAGGTGCCGTCTTCGTTTGCGGTGAGCGTTCCGCAGCCGTTCGCAATTTCAAGGCCGGTCACGTGCAGCGTCTGGCCGTCGGCATCCGTGGCATTTGCCAGCAGCTGCGCTTCTGTGATGACCAGACAGTGGTCTTCCGCGATGGCCGTGAGCGCGACATCACCCTCGACAACCGGCGCATGGTTTTCACTGGGCGCGACCGTGCCCTCATAGAGGGCACTGAGATTGTTGTGGCTGCTGCCATCGTCGACCTGCACGGTGAAAGTAGGCTGACTCGTGCTGCCGTCACTGACGAAACGGACATGATGTTGGGCGAGTTGGTCGCTCGTGAAGGCGTAGGAGGTCTCGGAGGAGCCCGTCTCGTTGGTTACACTTAGGAGCTGAAACACGGAATTCGTCGCCGGCACCCATGCGGAGCCGTCCCACACTTCGAATGTGCCGCCAGTGACGTTGCTCACCGTGAAAGTGAAGTCGGTCGTTCCGTCGGGATCGCTGACCGTGAAGCTTGTATCGCTCAGCACCGTAACGCCGCCGAGGACGACCGCGATCGACGAGCCGGTGATCACCGGCGCGTCGTTGACGCCCGTGATCGTAATCGTCTCGGTCTGCGCCACGCTCGCGCCATGCGCATCGATGATATTATAGGTGACCCTGAGGGTCGCGGTCTGGCCTTCGCCGAGATAGGCAAACGCGTTCGGAGCGATTTCCAGCGTGGTGCCGTTGAGCGTCACGCCGACATGCGTGTTGGTCGGCGCACCATTGTTCAGTGAAAATTTCACACCACTCACGGTCAACGTCGCGGTTTCGCCGAGATCGGCGTCGGACGCGCCGGCGAGCAAATCGAAGCTCTGGGCGGCAGTGCTCTGCGTTGCGGCGGCTGTCAGCGCAGATGCAACGACCGGCGCATCATTGGAGCCATCGACCGTGAAGGTCAGCGTCTCATGGGTCGTGTCCGGCCCGGACTGGCTGTCGAAGCCGATGGTGTAGACGGCCTTCTGTCCTGCGGCGAGGAACTTGAACGCTGCCGGATCGTAACTGACATGACCGGTTTGTGGATCGACGGTGACCAGCGATTTGAGGTCAAGCGACGTGGGTGTGCCGCTCGGACCGCTCGCCGAAATGATATGCGCGGTGCCCGGTACATAGGGTGTCGCAACGTCGCCGCTATCCGGATCGGTGATCTGGACCTGATCCTTGATTTCAAAGCTGGTCTTGTCGACCGGCAGCATCACGACAACCGGAGCGACGGTGACGATCGGCGCGGTGTTGAAGCGCGTGAAGGTGACATCAATCGGTGGAGTAGTGGAACCATCGCCCTGCAGCTTGATCGGGACAGTATATGGCTGGTTAGGCAGATAATCCGGAAGAATGAATTTCAAAGGATCGGGACTGGTGCCCGAATTGGGATCGCCAGGCGCGGATCCGCCGCCGGATCCGTTGCTGCGCGGATTGGCGTTCGGAACGTAGTTCGGGAAATAGGTCTGCAGCGTTTGCTCAATGATCGCCCGTGCGATCGGCGTCAGCGGATCGGCGATGCCTGTGGATGTATCGCCATTGCCGAGCACGCTGGTGACCTGACCGGCCGCATTGACGGTGCCGATCGCCTGGCCGCTGGTCTTGCTATACAGCACATAAGAGCCGGTCACGCCGTTGGGCTCGACCAGAACCTGGAATTTCACCGGCGGTGCGCCGCCCTGTCCGGGCACCTCGAAACCGATTTCGACCAGCACGGCGGTGCCGCGAATGCCCATGGTGGCAACGGGCGTATCGACGCGCATGTTGCCATGCTTGGCGGTTTCGCCGGCAACGAAAGTGATCGTGCCCTGCACGAGGCTGAGCAAGGATGAGTTCGCCGATCCCTGGGGATCGTAGACCATCTCGTTCAGCACCATGCGTGCATTGGCCGAGAGGCCAAACACGGTGCCATCGATGAAAGTCATGGTCAGCGATGAGTCTGCGCCAGCCTGGACCACGTCGCCCTTCTGCACCTGATCGCCGACATTGAGCATCACGGAGACGCCATTGCGGATCGCAGTCGCGCTACCGGCTAGCTTGCTAACAGTACCAATGACTTGCGCGGCGGCAGTGGCGCCGCCGCCGAGCTGCGCGACCTGCACTTCACCAACAAGGGCGGTGACGAGGTCGCCGGACAGTTGCGCGCCATCGGGCGACGACAGAGCTGCGCGCAGCGAACCCTTGAAATAGTCGGAGACGACGTGTTCGTGCCCGTCCTTGGACAGCACGAGATCGACGCCGGAGCGCTTGTAGTCGCCGGAGAACAGCAGGTTGGCATCCTGCACGACAATCGCGGAACCGGCCGTATGAGCGGAAAACGTATGGCCAATACTGCCGCCGCCAGCCGTTGGTTCGGCCGGAGCATCGCCAGATTGCGAAAAATCGAATGGACCCGCGTAGTTCAATTTCTACCGCGCATGGTTATGGTTATTAATTAGCTAATTTGCGAGCCATGCATACCACCGCGGGGTGCAATGCGATAGTGGACGTCTGCGCATCACTTTTTCAAGTTATCGCCCGCTTTGTGAAATCATCCGGATACCACTGATCCATATAGTGAATTTTCGTTAACGATGTTCCGAGTTCGGGCTGTGTTCCCGGTTCCGGAAATCGACGTCGCTGGAACGAATGCGTGAGGTAATATAATCCCTCTCGTACGAGCCTTTCGGCCATTTCGATAAAATTGTCGTCAAGCCGGTTAGCCCCCCTTCAGCCTGTCCGCGAACTTCGCCGACCCGGCTAACCCCTTTTAATCTCGTCGAAAATTAGCCGCCTCAAGATGGCCCCACAAATGATCCGGTCACGTGCGAGCAGCCCTGCTTGCCGATGCCCGGACAGACGGGGCGTCTATGATGTGGACTTCTGCTTTTGCGCGGGTGCGCTGCGCGTCTGTGCTGGCCTTGGGGCTGGCGATTTTCGCGGCACCCGCTGATCTCCTGGCCGGAACGGCCTTTCCTGACCAGGCGATCGACGCAGTCGAACGGCCTGCGGAGCCGTTTGGCCTTGCCACATCGGCGCTGCCGGAAGGCGAGCTCAAAGCCAAATGGCGCGGGGTGGAACGCGAGCAGGACGACGAGCAGCTTGCCGTCGAGCTTTGTGCCGAGACACCCGTCCGCTGCTCGCCTGAGGCCGCGAAGTTTCTGGATATCGTTGGCGATGCCAGCGCCCGCGACGGTCGCGCCCGTATGGGTGAGGTCAATCGCGCTATCAATCTGGCGGTTCGGCCCGGTGATGATCTTGTGCTCTATGGCGCAACGGATGTCTGGCGCTCGCCGCTGGCACTGTTCGCCATTGGTGCCGGCGATTGCGAGGACTATGCCATCGCCAAGTTCACCGCATTACGTGCCGCCGGCGTCGCGGCCGAGGATCTGCGCGTTGTGATCCTGCGCGATACGCTGCGCCAGGAAGACCACGCTGTTGCGGCCGCCCGTCTCGATGGCCGCTGGTTCATGCTCGACAACCGTCGCATGGCGATGGTCGAGGACGTCAACATGAAGAACACCCGGCCGCTCTTCGTGATGGATCACAACGGCATCCGGCAATATGTCGACGCGCCGCTGCTGGCGGCTATGCAGCGTCCCGTTGCGGATGAAGCAGCTCTGACCACGCTGGCAAGCAATGCCAAAAAGACATCGGGCCGCCCCGCGCTATAAGCGGAACGGCCCATATCGATCGAAGCTTCAGTCGGTCGCCTGATTTAGGCCGCGCGAACCTTGGTCAGGAAGTCCGTCACCGCCGATTGCAGCATGCTGGCCTGCCCGTCGAGCTCGCGCGCGCCGCTGAGCACCTGGCCGGCCGCTTGTCCCGTGGCGGAGGCTGCTGCGTTGACGCTGCCGATATTGGTGGCGATTTCGCTGGAGCCCGTGGCTGCGGCCTGAATGTTGCGGGCGATTTCGCGGGTCGCAGCGCCTTGCTCCTCGACAGCTGATGAAATCGCCATCGAAATCTCGCTCATCTTCTCGATGGTCGCACTGATATTGCCGATTGCCGAGACGGCATCTCCGGTCGTCGATTGCATGCTGGCAACCTGCGCCGAGATTTCCTCCGTCGCCTTGGCTGTCTGGGTTGCCAGGGCCTTCACTTCCGAGGCGACAACCGCGAAGCCACGCCCAGCTTCACCCGCGCGGGCAGCCTCGATGGTGGCATTGAGCGCCAGGAGGTTGGTCTGTGCTGCAATCGTGTCGATCAGCTGCACCACAACGCCGATCTTCTCGGCTGCGCCGGACAGGAGCTGAACCGTTGCGTTGGTTCGGTCTGCTTCGCCGACGGCCTGCCGCGCGATCTCGGTCGATTGCGCGACCTGCCGCGAGATTTCCTCGACGGAAGCGGTCAGTTCTTCCGCTGCAGCGGCAACGGTCTGCACGTTGTTCAGCGCCTTCTCGGACGCCATGCTGACGCTGGCGACGCGATCGGTGGTTTCGCTTGCGGTGTTGGTCATGGACGATGCGGTGGCCTGCATTCCGGCCGCGGACGTCGCAACCGATTTCACGACGCCGTTGACGCTTTGCTCGAAGCCATCGGCAAGGCTGTTCATCGCCGACTTGCGTTCGGCGGCGACGCGCTGCTGGACGGCTACCTCTTCCTGCTCGAGGCCGTGCATGCGGATCGCGTTGTCCTTGAACACCTGCACCGTCGTAGCCATCGCACCGATCTCGTCGCGACGGCCGGCGCCGGGGATCTCGGCTTCCAGCTTGCCGTCAGCAAGATCCCGCATGCGGGTGCCGAGCTGGCTCAGCGGCCTCGTGATACTGCGGGCGATGAACCAAGCGATCAGACCGGCAACAACAGCGATACCGAGGATCGCTGTTGCCAGTGACCAGATGATCGGCGTCATCTTGGTATCGAGGTCGTCGAGATAGGCGCCGGTGCCGACGAACAGATTCCAGTCGGGCACGGCAACCGCATAGGAGAACTTGCGGATCAATTCGGTCGTGCCCGGCTTCATGTATTCGTAATACAGCGTGACATCGCCCTTGGCGGCGACGCCGTCGCGCAACTCGCGGGTCAGCGCACGGCCGTTGGTCGGGACGTCCAGCCG
Source organism: Tardiphaga sp. 20_F10_N6_6 (assembly GCF_052076045.1). Classification (NCBI taxonomy): domain Bacteria; kingdom Pseudomonadati; phylum Pseudomonadota; class Alphaproteobacteria; order Hyphomicrobiales; family Nitrobacteraceae; genus Tardiphaga; species Tardiphaga sp. 20_F10_N6_6. Next base: position 3,890,678 of record NZ_CP197239.1, on the reverse strand, counting down.
GTTGGTGCCGAACTGTTTCGGATCCGGCGTCACCAGCGCGATGCCGTTCATGTCATAGGAGAAGACGTAGCCGTTGCCCTTGTCATAAGTCATCGTGCGGGCGCGCTTGACGAATTCCTGGATTGCAGCATCCTTTGTCAACTCGCCGGCTGTCACCTGCTTCTGCAGACCGAGCGCCATGTTACGAGCCGTTTCGACGATGGCGAGAACCTGCTCCATGCGAGAGCTGCGCATCTCGGCGCTGACGAGGCGCGTCGCCTGCACGCCGGCGAGGCAGAGACCGATCAGAGTGACGGTGACGAGAAGCCCGAGCTTGGCGGAAATCGGCAGGTTATTGAGCAGCTTCACGGAAAAGGTCTCCAGCAATCGCGAGCCATGCTTGGATGGCGGTACAATGCTGCACGATACGCAGATGCGTCTTAGAACTTCCTTAATCGTAATTCTCGGGACTCTCCGACGGTTGTGGCTTGGAAAGTGCGCCGCTTCATCTGCAAATTCAGCGGGCTGCGAGTCGCGCTGACTCAAAATACGCCTTGCGCGGGCGCAGGTTCGGGGCGTCAAATGCCGGCCATAAAAACAAACGGGGGAACGATATGGGGCGTCTCGACAACAAGGTTGCAGTCATCACCGGTGCAACGAGCGGCATCGGATACCGTACGGCGGAAATCTTCATCGCGCAGGGTGCGAAAGTTATGATTGCCGGGCGTCGTGCGTCGGAAGGCCATGCGCTTGCTTTGAAGCTCGGCGCAAATTGCAGTTTCCGTCAGACCGACGTTACCGATGAAGCGCAGATGAGTGCACTGATCGGTCACGCGGTCGAGAAATTCGGCCGCATCGATTGCCTGTTCAACAATGCCGGCGGTCCGGCGCAAACCGGTGGTATCGAAGGCCTCGACGTCGATCGTTTCGATACGGCGATGGCGACACTCGTACGCAGCGTCATGCTCGGCATGAAACATGCCGCCCCGCATATGAAGAAGCAGGGCTCGGGCAGCATCATCAACAATGGCAGTATTGCCGGCCGGCTCGCCGGCTACTCGTCCTCGGTGGTCTACGGCGCCGCCAAGGCCGCGGTCATCCATCTGACCAAATGCGTGGCGATGGAGCTCGGTGAGAGCGGCGTGCGCGTCAACAGCATCTCGCCAGGCGCCATTGCGACCGGAATCTTCGGCAAGGCGCTGGGACTATCGGTGGAAGCAGCCGAGCAGACGCCGGCGCTGATGCGCGAGGCATTCAAGGCTGCACAGCCGATCCCGCGTGCCGGCCTGCCGGACGATATCGCCCATGCCGCGGTGTTCCTCGCCAGCGATGAATCCTCTTTCGTCAACGGCAACGATCTGGTGGTCGATGGCGGTGTCACCGGCGGTCGTAACTGGAGCCAGCAGCAGCAGGGCTATGTCGCGATGCGCAAGGCGTTCGGCCAGGACAACGGCTGATGGGCAGGGAGCAAAGAATGTCCATCACATGCGATGCGATCGCGCCGCGGCTGCCTGAAGCCCGCTATGTGTCTGTTGCCGTTGCCGCAGGACTGATGTGTGCGATTGCCCTTGGCAAAGCACTTCCGGCGACAATGGACGCCTTGTCGATTGTTCTGGCGCCGCTTTGCGCCGTCAACGCTGGCTCCAGCGCCAATCCCGGCGATGCGGTGGAACTGATCACGTCGCATGCGCTGCCGAATGTGCCGGGAAAGCGCGTGACCATTGTGCGCGTGTCCTATGGCCCCGGCGGCTTCAGCGCGCCGCATCGTCATTCCGGCACGGTGATAGCCTACATCACCAAGGGAGAGATTCGCTCGCAGCTCGGCGGCGGGCCGGTCGAAACCTTCAAGGTTGGGCAGTCATTCTTCGAGCCGCCGGGCTCGACGCATCTCGTCTCGGCCAATGCGAGCACTACGGAGCCGGCCGAGCTGATCGCAGTGTTTGTGGCTGATGAAGGCGCGCAGCTTACGATGCCGCTGGACTAGTTGCGGTGGTCAAGGCTGACCTCTTTGGCGTGACGCGGCCATGCTGTTGCAGGAAGGACAAACCTGCGGTCGTCACTTGAACGACGGAGCCATGCCCGGCGACGTGCATGCGCGTGGTAAATCCACGGTCGATGCAGTCTTCCCACACCGTCAGTCGCGGGCACGACGTCCGCCATGAATCGAGCACGTCGGCATAGGATCTGGGTTCGCGCGCGATCCATTCCAGGAGATCAAGGATCAGGGGATCGAGGTCATGGGAATCGAGCTCATGGGGCATGGCGCTGTCTGCCTCCCGCGATCGAGGCCGGCGCAATCCGCACCGACCTATGCTATCGATACGCATATCCGCACATAATAAGAACCGGGAGACATTCCATTGTCCAGAACTTTGCGAGTCTTGCTTGTCGCCGTGGCGACCCTTGCTGCCATGGCCAATGTGCCCGTTGCGGCGCAAGCGCAGACCAAACCCAAGGTCACGTCGCTGGGACCCGATTTCCCCAAGACCGAGATCTTCATCGGCAACAGCTTCTTCTATTTCAACAACAGCATGCACAGCCACGTGCTGGGGATGGTGCGCGCTGCCGACCCCGCCAACAGGACGAGCTATCAGGCGACCTCGGTGACCATCGGCGGCTCCGGCTTCGAATGGCACGATGTCGAGAGTTATTTCCGCCCCAACGCCATCGCGTCCTATTCCTTCGATGATAATAACAACATCATCTTCAATAAGCGGGAGCGGCTGTTCGATGCTGCGATCATGATGGATTGCAGCCAGTGCCCGATCCATCCCAAGCTGAAGTCGGTCTTTACTGAATATGCGAAAAAGGATGCGGACATCGTCAGGGCGCATGGCGCGAAACCGGTCTTCTTCATGTCCTGGGCCTATGAAGACAAGCCGGAGATGACGCAGCAACTGGCCGAGGCCTATACGGTCGCCGGTAATGATAACAATGCCTTGGTGATTCCGGCAGGTCTGGCATTTGCGAGGGTGCGCGCGAAGCAGCCCGAGCTCAATCTGTACCAGCCCGACAGGCGTCATCCGAGCATGGCAGGCACATACCTTGCGTCCTGCGTGGTCTTCGCCGCGCTGACGGGCCGCTCGCCGGTGGGCAATCCGTATCTCGCGGGTCTCGATGAAGCGACTGCGAAGATGCTGCAGACGGCGGCGTGGGAAACGGCGCAGGATTATTACGGGAAGTGAGTGCCACATTCTCCGTCATGGCCGGGCGTGTCCCGGCCATCTACGTCTTTGCCTGGTGGTTTAAGACGTGGATACGCGGGACAAGCCCGCGCATGACGGAATTCTACTAACCCTTCTTCTGCAGATCCGGTGCATTGACGAGTGGAATCGCCACGCGTCCCGGCCCCGTCAGCGGCAATGCCGCAGCTGCTTTCTCGTTGGCCATGATCTTGGCCATCACGGCCTGCCCCGCGCGCTCGAACACCTCGCGATTCTCGATCACGAATTGCTGCGACTTGCGCAGTGATGCGATGTAGCCGTTGATCTCTGGCACTACATAGCGCGCCACCATGTCCCAGCTGCGCCTCGTGTTTTCCGGATTGGCCCAGTCATGCACGAAGCCGATGATGGTACCGACACCGCCGGAAACCTGCATCAGGTTCTTGATGGTCTTGATGAGGTCATCCGGCGTGCCGATGGTCGAGGCCGCATTCTCGCCGCCCGCCGTCTTTTCCACTGCGTCCTCGGGCGAGGTGAAGGGCTGGAGGCCCGGCCGCTGCAGCGTGCCGACATTGTATTCGTTGTGCCAGCGCATCAGGCCGGGGCCGGCCTCGCGCGCGGCCTGTTCGCGCGTCTCGGCGATGTGCCAGGACAGCAGCACGCGCCAGTTGGCGCGATCCACCGTGGTGCCGTGCTTCTTGGCTGCGTCCTCCGCAAAGCCCCATTGCGTCGGCAGTGCCATCAATCCCTGCGTCGACATCGAGCCGAGCGAGATGATGCCGATGCCGTATTTGCCGGCCAGCGTCATCCCCGACGGCGAGATCTGCGACGCAACCACGAGGGGCATCTCCTCCTGCAGAGGCAGGATCTGCAGCGCGGCGTCGTTCATGGTGAACCAGTCGCTCTTCGCGGTGACGCGCTCACCGTTGAACAGACGGCGGATGATGGCGATGGCTTCGTCCTGGCGATCGCGCTGGGTCATCGGGTCGATGCCGAGTGTATGCGCGTCGGAAGCGAGAGCCCCGGGGCCGGAACCGAAAATGGCGCGGCCGCCGGTCATATGGTCGAGCTGCACCATGCGCTGCGCGACATTGTAGGGATGATGATAGGGCAGCGAGATCACGCCGGTCCCCAGGCGAATGCGCTTGGTACGTTCGCCTGCCGCGGCGAGGAACATTTCCGGCGAGGCGATCATCTCCCAGCCCGACGAATGATGCTCGCCGCACCAGAATTCATCGTAGCCGAGCGCATCGAGCTGCTCGACGAGATCGAGGTCCCGCCGGAACTGCAGCATCGGATGTTCGCCGATCGGATGATGCGGTGCGAGAAAGGCGCCGAACTTCACGCGAGCCATAGTGTTTCCTCTTTGTAATGTTTTTTAATGTTTTCGTTGCGCGCAGCCTATGGCCACATGTCGCGGCATTCAATGCAGTCCGCTGCATGGCCGCGACGCGCTGCCGCACAATGCCGTCTTGCGGAACGATCGGGCGGATCACCATTTGATGCCTGCACCGCAGCGTTTTCCGCAGGCGGGCAGGAGGACCAATGAGCTACTTCAAAACCGCGATTCTGCTGGCTGGCATGACCGCCCTGTTCATGGGTGTCGGCTATCTCATGGGCGGCGCGTCGGGTGCGATGATCGCACTGGTGGTCGCCGCCGGCATGAACATGTTCGCCTACTGGAATTCGGACCGCGCGGTGCTGTCGATGCACGGCGCCCAGCCGGTCGATATCAGCAACGCGCCGGACTTGTATCGCATGGTCGGCGAACTCGCCCAGAATGCCGGCCTGCCGATGCCCAAGATCTACATCATGGACAATCCGCAGCCGAACGCCTTTGCGACCGGCCGGAATCCGGAGAACGCCGCCGTTGCCGTGACCACCGGTCTGATGCAGCAGCTCACGCGCGAGGAACTCGCCGGCGTGGTGGCGCATGAGCTCGCGCATATCAAGCATCACGACACGCTGCTGATGACCATCACCGCCACCATCGCCGGTGCGATCTCGATGATCGCGCAGTTCGGCATGTTCTTCGGCGGCAACCGCAACAATAATGGCCCGGGCATGATCGGCCAGATAGCGCTGATGATCCTGGCGCCGCTCGCCGCCATGCTGGTGCAGATGGCGATCAGCCGGACGCGCGAATATGCTGCCGACGAGATGGGCGCGCGGATCTGCGGCCAGCCCATGTGGCTTGCCTCGGCACTGGCCAAGATCGACAACGCCGCGCATCAGATTCCCAACGAGGATGCCGAGCGTGCGCCGGCGACCGCCCATATGTTCATCATCAATCCGCTGTCGGGGCGTGCCATGGACAATCTGTTCACCACGCATCCGGCGACGCAAAATCGAATCGCAGCGCTGCAGCAGCTTGCGGGGCAGATGGGTGCTCAGTCGCAGGTATCGACGCGATCCGCGCCTCAAGCAACTGGCCCGTGGAACAGCGGTCAGTCGCGTCCGCGCGGTCCGTGGGGCTAAAACCCGTTTGGACTTAACGAGATTGGTCGCCGCGCAGCATCGTCCGGTTCAATGAAAACCGGACATGGCTACATGGCTGCGCGGCCATTCGCTGCGCTTTAGTCCTCTTGTTTACATGTCCCAAATCGTCATCGTGTGCGCTCCTGAAACGGGGACGCATGACTCATGCTCGGACGCATTCTGACGGTTGGCTTGTTGGTTCTGTTCGGTGCGTGTGCGGCACAGGCCGATGCGACGATTCCCAACAAGGATATTCCCGGTGCCCGGGATAGTGCGCTGCTGAAGCGTTACGACGGCTCCTTCATCATCAGCTATGAGCGTCTCGCCTTCACTGACTTCACCATCCCGCTGTCGAAGCTCGAAAAGACGAGTGATAGCGATCGCGATCGGATGAACAATCAGGTCTACAAGCCGAACAAGCTGCTTGAAGTGGAAGGCGCACGCACGCGCATCACCTATCTGCTGCCGGCCAACCGCTCGCCGCTCGAAGTGCTGCGGAACTATCAGGATGTGGTCAAGGCAGCCGGCGGCGAGGTGCTCTATAGCTGCAAGACCGATGACTGCGGCGGCGATCCGACGCGCTCGGCTGCGGGCGGCGGCGGCGATATGAGCCTGCTGATGTATTTCGTCACTGAGGCGCAGTTGAAAGACGGTGATTTCTCCAATGGCAAATGCGCCATGGCGTCTCATCTCGACGATCAGCGCTTCTTCGCTGCCAAGATCCCGCAAGCTGGCGGCGAAGCCTATGTCACCGTGCAGACTTATCTCGTGAAGGACGATCTCTACTGCAAGGCCTTCAACGAACGCACCGTGGCCGTCGTGCATATCGTCGAGCCGAAGCCGCGTGAGCAGAAGATGGTGGTGGTAAAGGCCGACGAGATGGCGAAGACCATCGGCTCTACCGGCCGCGTTGCCCTTTACGGAATATTCTTCGATACAGGCAAGGCCGACCTGAAGCCGGAATCATCGCCGACCCTGCAGGAGATTGCAGGTCTGCTGTCGTCGGATCCGAAGCTCGCCGTGCTGATCGTTGGCCATACCGATAATCAGGGCGCCTATGACTACAATCTCGATCTGTCGCGCCGCCGCGCCGAGTCGGTGGTCGCAGCGCTCACTACGAGCTTCCGTGCAGACGGCAAGCGCCTGCGCGCAGCCGGTGTCGGCATGCTCGCACCTGCAGCATCGAATGACCAGGATGACGGCCGCGCCAAGAACCGGCGTGTGGAAGTCGTCAAGCTGAACTGATCGCAACGGATGTTGGGGGTGGGTGGGCTCGCCGGTGTGAGGTCCTTCGGATAGGCGCTGTTCTGTTGGAGAAGAGATATCTCTCCAGATTCGACCAAAGCCCAATAGTGCTAAAGAAGCAGACGGGGATATTGGTATCGGAAGTTGATGGAAAGGTTGTTGCCCGGACAGATAGAAGGGTAATTGCATGACGCCCGATGCCGTCGCCTTGGCCTCTATGGTCCTTCTGATTTTCTCGATGGGCTTCTTTCTGCTGTCGTCACCGGCCTTTCTGCTGGTGAGGCTGGATATCCCGGAAGTGACACAGCTGCTGCGGGGCCTGTTCCGTTCCTATTTCCTGATGGTCGCTATCGCCGGTGTCATCGCGACAACGGCCTTTGCACTGGCTGGTCGACTGGTTTTCACCATCGGCATCGGCTTAATCGCGGCTTTTGCGATCTGGGCGCGGGGCTGGTTCTTGCGGCGGATGGATAGTCAGATGAGCGCACGAGACGCCGGTGATGCCGAGGCCGTGCGCCGGCTCCGACGGATGCATTGGGGCGGCATGCTGTCGAACGCATTCCAGCTTGCCGCCATTATCGGCAGCATCCCCTACGTCATGTCGGCTTGATCAGCCTCGCAGCACAGCGATGTGCTGACGATAAAGCGCGATGGAGAATGCAGATGAGCAAGTTCTCATGGCGGTGGTTGTCACGTCAGAAGCCTAAGCCTTCGAATGCTGGGTCTCTGAATGCCGCGCAGGGTACTGAACGATTTGCAGGCAGCGATCGGCGCCAACTGCTTCAGGCGCTGTCGGTCATCGTCGGTGGCGGCGCTTTGGCCGCGCTGCCGCAAAGCTCGGATGCGAAAGATGCGAGCGAGCTGCCATCGCCCAAGCGGGTCGTGACCGGCCGCGATGAAGCCGGCAAGTCGGTGTTCAAGTCCTTCGATGTCACGTCCAAGGTCGTGGAGATCGATGCCAATCCCGGCCTGACATTCTACGAACTCTATATGACCGAGGGCGTGCCGCAGCTCACCGGCCTGGAGGCGGATCCGATGCTCAAGGGAACGAAAGCGTTTCCCGGCCCGGGCGGTACGATGTTTCGGCTGATCTCCTATCCGCCCAGACGCTCCGAAGGCTGGAAGCCGCCGCCCGGCGTCACAATGGAAAGCGGGCTGCGCGAGTTGTCGGACAAGGTCCCGGGCATGGGGGATCATTTCGAGCGCGATGCGCCAGGCATGCACACGTCGGATACGATCGATTACGGAGTCGTGGTTCGCGGCGAGATGACGCTGGAATTGGACGATGGACAGAAAGTCCATTTACGTCAGGGCGACTGCGTCGTGCAGAACGGAACACGCCATCGCTGGCGCAATCCGTTGCCGGAGCCATGTCTCATGGCGTTCATATCGATCGGCGGCAAGCGCGGCTAGGACTTGGGCATGCCACGCGGGACGTCAGGCGATGAATCCATGTGGCCAAAATCTATGTGACCATGGCGCTTCTGCGCTACCGCGCCGTCATCCGATTCCATGCATCCAGCCCGGCGATCTTGTAGGCCTCCGCCAGCGTCGGATAGTTGAACGTGTTCTGGATGAAATAGTCGATCGTGCCTTTGAGATTGAGCACGGCCTGACCGATATGGATCAGCTCGGTGGCGCCTTCGCCAAGGATATGCACGCCGAGCAGGCGGCGGGTCTTGGTCGAGAAGATCATCTTCATCATGCCGCTATCCAGGCCCATGATATGGCCGCGCGAGGTCTCGCGAAAGCGCGCGACGCCGACCTCATAGGGGATGCCCTTCTGGCGGACTTCCTCTTCGGTGAGCCCGGTCGTGGAAATCTCCGGCACCGAATAGATGCCGTAGGGGAAGAACTCCGGCGGTGCCAGCGGATCGATGCCGAGCGCGTGGCAGGCGGCAACGCGGCCCTGCTCCATGGATGTGGAGGCCAGCGAGGGAAAGCCGATGACATCGCCAGCGGCATAGATATGCGGCACGCTGGTCTGCAGCGTGACGGGATCGACATTGATTCGGCCGCGGTGATCGACCGTGATACCGGCGGCCTCGAGATTCAGCCGGTCGGTGGCGCCGACGCGGCCGGCGGCGAACAGCAGCATTTCCGAGGTTACGTTGCGGCCGTCTGCGAGTTTGGTCACGATGTGCCCGGTCGGTGCGTGCTCGATCGCATTGACCTTGGAGCCGAGCCGTAGCGCGACATTGCGGTCGCGCAGCTCATGCATGAATTCGTCGATCAGCTCCTTGTCGATGAAATCGAGAAAGGTCGGCCGCGGCTCGATCAGGGTCACGGCGACATCGAGCGCGCTGAAGATGGTGGCATATTCGACGCCGATCACGCCGGCGCCGATCACCGCGAGGCTGCGCGGCAGTTTCGGCAGGTCGATGATCTGGTCGCTGTCGAACACTGTCTTGTTGTCGAACGGGACATAATCCGGCCGGAACGGGCGGGTGCCGCAGGCAATCAGGATATGGCCGGCGGAGACATTCTTGATCTCGTTCTTCTCGTTGGCGATCTCGATCTGGTGCGGTCCGGTGAAACGTGCCTCGCCGAGCGCCGTCTTCACGGCATTGCGGCTGAACTGATGCTCCAGCACCTCCACTTCGTGGTCGAGTGTCTTCTGCAGCCGCACGATCAGGTCGTGGGCGTCGATGTCCTGTTTCACCCGATAGGAACGGCCGTAGAAGCCGCGCTCGCGCCAGCCGGACAGGTTGAGCACGGTCTCGCGCAGCGTCTTCGATGGAATGGTGCCGGTATGGACCGAGACGCCGCCGACCCGCCGGCCCTTCTCCACCACCAGCACGGATTTACCGAGCTTGGCGAACTGGACGGCTGCGCGCCGGCCAGAGGGACCGGAGCCGATCACGATCATGTCGTAGTCATACATCGAAGAGGCCTCGAAACCGGAAGGGCCGGCATATGCAATCGTCTCGCCATGCAGCAATCGGGCCACAGGCGGCATCTTCCTGCACGAGGAATGCAAATTCGGTGTGACTTGGACGGGGAGATCGACCTGCGAAGCCGGGCCTGCGGTCAGCGCGCCACCAATTCCGACGGGAGAGTTCAATTGAATAAAGCTACCTCCGAGGTAATCGACGCGATGACTGGAAGCTGGGATCAAAGTGGGCGGCTGCTTCAGGCCGAACCGTTGAACGAGGCGCTCCATGCACCAGATCGTTGCCAATCCTGTCGACTCCGTGCGCCGCTGGTGGGTGCTGGCGATCGTCGTTGCGGCGCAGTTCATGTTTGGGGTCGATGCCTTCATCGTCAATGTCGCGATCCCAACCATCGCGGTCGAGCTTCGTGCCAGCGCGGCGCAGATCGAGGCTGTGATTGCGGTCTATCTGATCGGATATGCGACGCTGGTGATCACCGGTGGTCGGCTCGGTGATATCTACGGCACTAGGAACACCTTTCTCGCCGGCGTGCTTGGCTTCACCCTGACGTCACTGTGGTGCGGGCTCGCGCAATCCGGACCGGAGCTGATTCTGGCGCGGCTGGCGCAGGGCGCCACTGCAGCGCTGATGGTGCCGCAGGTGCTGGCCACCATCCATGTGCTGTTTGTGGATGAAGCCCGCGCCCGCGCCTTCGCTGTTTACGGCATCGTGCTTGGCCTTGCCGGCGCCGCGGGCTTTCTGCTCGGTGGCCTGCTGGTGACGATGGATCTTGCAGGCCTCGGCTGGCGTGCGGTGTTCTTCGTCAATGTACCGGTGGGGCTTGTCATCATCGCGGCGGCGTGGCGGCTGATGCCATCCGTTCCTCGCCGTCCAGGCACGCGGCTGGATATACGGGGTGCGCTGGTGCTGTTCGCCGGGTTGCTCGGTCTGATCGGCCCGCTGCTGTTCGGGCACGAATTGCACTGGGCGCCGTCTGTATGGCTGGCGATGGCTATGGGTGCGGCAGTGATCGTCGGCTTCGTCAGGCTGGAGCGCCGTGTCGCGCTGCGTGGTGGCATGCCGCTGATCGATCTGGCGTTGCTCGCGGATGCTGCTTTCATGCGCGGGCTGTGCGCGGTGTTCTTTTTCTTCTTCGCCAATCTGTCATTTTACCTGGTGATGACATTGTTCATGCAGAATACGCTGCACATGCCGCCGCTGCGGGCCGGTTTTATTTTCGTACCGCTGGCGCTGGCCTTCGTTGTCGCATCCCGTCACAGCGGCATGCGGTCACGCCATCGTGGCACGCTGGTGCTGATCGAGGGCTGCGTGGTGCAGGTCATCGGTCTCGCCGCGCTGGCTGCAACGGTGCTGGCCGTGAATGCGTCATCTGCATCGCTGCTGGCGGTACCGCTTGCCGTGTTCGGTTACGGCCAGGGTCTGGTCATGGCGCCGCTGTCCAGTGGCGTGCTGTCAACCGTACAAACGTCGAGCGCGGGAGCTGGCTCGGGCATGTACGGCACCACGACACAAATCGCCAATGCAGCCGGCGTTGCTGCGATCGGCGCGGTCTATTTCGCGGTGCAATCCGAGGCATCGGCAGTCATCGCGCTGCTCGCAAGCTTCGCATTGTGCGTGTTGTCGGTCGCCGCCTGTGCGGGCTTTCTGCTATGGATGCGCCGCGCGGGCAACGTATAGAATTCCAGCACGGCGTTTGATCGTCCAGCACGCGCCTTGACAGGTCAATCGCGATGGCTTGATATTGGGGCATGGGGACAAAGCGATCTCCCCACGAGGCGACATGCCCAAGTATCGCGTCCCGCATTCCTGCAAGGACGCGCCATGTCATCGATTAACAGCATTTCCGTTGAAAAACTCGTTCGCCTGATCGGGACGCCGAAATGTCCCGCGCTCGTCGATGTTCGCACCGACGAGGATTTCGCCCTGTCGCCGTTTCTCCTGCCAGGTTCGGTCCGGCGGCCATTTGGCGACGTGAATGGCTGGGCCGCGGCGCTGCGCGGTCGGTCCGCCATGGTGATCTGCCAGAAAGGTCTCAAGCTCAGTCACGGCGTTGCCGCGCTGTTGCGCGATGCTGGTATCCCGGCAGAGGTTCTGGAAGGCGGGTATCTCGCATGGGAGAGTGCGAGCCTGCCGCGCGTTCCCACCGGCAAGTTGCCGCCACAAAACCCGCAGGGCCGCACTTTGTGGGTGACGCGCGAACGGCCAAAGATCGACCGCATTGCCTGTCCCTGGCTGATCCGGCGTTTCATCGATCCGGCGGCGCTGTTCATGTTCGTTGCGCCGTCGGAAGTGTCGGCAGTCGGCGAGAAATTCGATGCTGCGCCCTTCGATATCGAAGGCGTGTTCTGGAGCCATCGCGGCGAGCTCTGTACCTTCGATGTGATGATCGAGGAATTCGGCCTCACCACGCCGCCGTTGCTGCGGCTGGCTACCATTGTCCGCGCAGCGGATACAGCACGGCTCGATCTCGCCCCGGAAGCGCCGGGCCTGCTGGCGGCGTCACTCGGCCTGTCGCGGATGTATGCCGACGATCTCGAACAGCTTGAGGCTGGACTGAATTTGTACGATGCGTTCTATCGCTGGTGCCGAGATGCCAGCACCGAAACCCACAACTGGCCGACAGCAAAGACGAAAGCTTGAGATGGCGGAAGCAACTTCGGTCACACCACCGGCCATTCCCGAGCCGCAGACCCACGGCGTTTCCTTCTCGGAGGCATTTTCGGTGTGGCTCCGGATCGCGTTGCTTTCCTTCGGCGGTCCGGCCGGGCAGATCGCGGTGATGCATCGCATCCTGGTCGACGAGAAGCGCTGGGTGTCGGAAAGCCGTTTTCTGCATGCGCTGAACTATTGCATGCTATTGCCGGGCCCGGAGGCGCAGCAGCTCGCCACCTATATCGGCTGGCTGATGCACCGGACCGCCGGCGGGCTGATGGCCGGCGGGCTGTTCATCCTTCCCGGTGCAATCTGCATCATGGTGCTGAGCTGGATTTACGCTGTGTTCGGCAATGTCGGCATCGTCGCGGCGCTGTTCTTCGGTTTGAAGGCCGCAGTGCTCGCGATCGTGCTGCAGGCGGTGGTGCGGGTCGGTAGTCGCGCGCTGAAGAACGATGTGATGCGCGCGCTGGCGGCCATCGCCTTCCTCGCGATCTTCTTTCTCGACGTGCCGTTCCCGGTGATCGTTTTCGGTGCGGCAGCAATTGGCTTTCTCGGCGGTCGGGCCGGTCTGCCCGCCTTCACGGTAAGTGTGGGCCACGGCTCATCAGGCGGCGGTGATGCTGATAGTTTGCTCGGAGATCAACTTCCTCTCCATGCCCGGCCGAGCGTACGGCAGTCGCTCACCGTTGCGGTCGTCTGGCTGGTGCTGTGGCTCACGCCCGTCGCTGTGCTGCTCGTGGCGTTCGGCAGCAATGACGTGTTCAGCCAGATTGCCGTTTTCTTCTCCAAGATGGCGATGGTCACCTTTGGCGGTGCCTATGCGGTTCTCGCTTATGTCGCGCAGCAGGCCGTCGATCACTACGCATGGCTGAAGCCGGGCGAGATGCTCGATGGCCTTGGCATGGCCGAAACCACGCCTGGTCCGTTGATCGTGGTGCTGCAATTCGTGGGCTTCATGGCTGCTTTCCGCGCACCGGGGATGTTGCCGCCGCTGCTGGCGGGCACGCTTGGTGGATTGCTCGCGACCTGGGTGACCTTTGCGCCGTGCTTTCTCTGGATTTTCCTCGGGGCGCCGTTCGTCGAAACTCTTCGTGGCAACCGTGCGCTGAGCGCCGCGCTGGCGGCGATTACCGCCGCAGTGGTCGGCGTCATCCTCAACCTGGCGATATGGTTCGCCATCCACACGATGTTTCGGGAGGTGAAACCTGTTCGCACGCTCGGACTCAGCTTCGACATGCCGGTTCTGCAGAGCGTCAATGGATGGGCTGTCGCGCTGTCGGTCGCGGCGCTGCTTGGGGTCTTCTATCTGAGGATTGGTTTGCTGCAGATCCTGTTGGCTTGTGCAGGCGCGGGTGTGCTTTTGCACATCGTCGGTCTGGTGTGACGTCAATCGCGAAACCGTGTGCGGAACCGGTAATTGACGGCCGACGGAACAGGAACGTTTCGAACCACGTCGCGTTGAAGGCCGTTCACTCAACAGGAGCTGACCATGCGGAAAACCATTCTTGTTGCGATCTGCGCCACGGCCATCGGCGCTACTCCGTTCGCAGCCTTTGCCCAGGCGACCGGCCCGTCCGGCCAGGATTCGACCAAGATGGGCACCGGCACGACGGCGAAGGAAGGCGAGACCAAGGCCACGGGCACCCAGGGAATGTCGAAAAATAGCGCGAAGAAGGATTCCATGCACAAGGACGGCATGAAGAAAGACAAGATGATGAAGAACGAGATGAAACAATAACTCGTCATCTCTCCCCGACTCGCCCCGTATGGCGTGGCCATGTTATGGCCGGCCCTGCGGGGCTTCCTTTGCAATATAGGTAATTTCGGAAGCGTCCGTGGCGCCTCTCGTTTCGTTGATAGGTATATTGAAACCGTATTTGTTTTATTTTGCAGTGCAGCAACCATATGTCGTCGGTACTGTTGTATAAGCCTGACGACCTAGGAGCTGCCGTGTCTCTTGCCGATAATATCGATTTCCTCCGCAATCTCCCGAAACCGCCCGGAATCAATACGTTGCAGGGGTTGGCGCGCGGCCGTGCATCGGCAGGTTTGAGTCCGATCAGCGAATCAACGGGTTTCGGCAGCAATCCCGGCGACCTCCGTATGTTCAGTTACGTGCCCGCCACGCTGGCAGCAAATCCGGCATTGGTCGTCGTGCTGCACGGATGCACCCAGAGCGCTGCGGGCTATGACAACGGCACCGGCTGGTCTGCTCTGGCCGAGCGCTATGGTTTCGCGCTGCTGATGCCCGAACAGAAGTCGTCCAATAACGGCAACACCTGCTTCAACTGGTTCAATGCCGATGACATCGCGCGCGATAGCGGCGAAGCGCTCTCGATCCGTGAGATGATCGAGCAGATGGCCGTGGACCACGATGTGGACCGCAAGCGTATCTTCGTTACGGGTCTGTCGGCCGGCGGCGCGATGACGTCGGTGATGCTCGCAACCTATCCTGACGTGTTTGCGGCCGGCGCCATCATTGCGGGCCTGCCTTACGGTATCGCTACCACCATGCAGGAGGCGCTGAGCGGTATGTATCGCGCGGCGCCGCGTGCCGCGAACGATCTCGGCAATCTCGTGCGCAAGGCATCGCCGCATACCGGTGAGTGGCCGAAAGTATCAGTCTGGCACGGCAGTGCCGATCGCACCGTGAATCCGGCAAATGCCGGCGAAATCGTCAAGCAGTGGCTCGACCTTCACGGCCTGCCGCCAGCGCCGATGTCGGCAGTGGATGTCGATGGCTATCCGCGTGAGGTGTGGTGGAACAAGGACGGTGAAACCGTCGTGGAATCCTTCACGATCACAGACATGGCGCATGGCACGCCGCTGGCGATTGCCGGACAGGACGAGCCCTATGGTGCCGCCGGTGCCTTCCTGCTCGAAGCCGGCATCTCATCCTCCTATCATATCGCGCAGTTCTTCGGCCTTACCCGGCAGCTTGCACCGCGCAATGTCGAAGCTGCAGCCGTGGAACCCGCGGCGCCGGCGGATGCTGTTGTCTCATTGGTGACGCAAAAGCCGCGCACGTCAGGCGATCGAGGCGCCGCGCGCCGCGATCCCGCGGGACGGCGGTCTATCGATATCAACGGTGCCATTACTCGTGCCCTCACGGCTGCCGGTCTCATCAAGTCACCCTGACAAGTAACAGGCGTGATCGGCGCCGATTTGCGCCAGGTCTGACAGGGCGCTAAGTTCTCAAGATACGTCAGACTGGTCTTGCGTACCGATTGCCCGCGCATGTTGGATGCCCATCGACCGAATTCGCCCGACTTTCTCGCCGGTGGAGGCGAGATGGGGGCGTTGATGCGTGCTTACGATTGGGCATCGCATCCGATCGGAGCCCCGGATACCTGGCCGCAGAGTCTGCGCACCGCGATCCGGATCGTCCTGAATACCAACCACCCGATGTTCATCTGGTGGGGACCGGACCTCATCCAGTTCTATAATGACGCCTATGCGCTGACCATGGATGCACAACAGCATCACGCAGGGCTGGGCGCGCGCGGCCGTGAATTCTGGCACGAAATCTGGCCCATCATCGGCCCGCAGATCGCGCAGGTGATGAGTGGCGGCGGTGCCACCTGGCATGAAAACCAGCTGATCCCCATGACGCGCAATGGCAAGCTCGAACACAGCTATTGGACCTACAGCTACAGTCCGCTCGATCTGGATGATGGCGTCGGCGGTGTGCTGGTGGTTTGCCGCGATGTCACTCGGGATCATGAAGCGACCATTGTCTTGCGCGAGCGAGAAGCAGAGCTCGCGCGCGTGCAGCAGATCGGCCAGATCGGCGGTCTCGAAGTCGATCTGCGTACCGGCTTCCGCAATCGTCGATCGCCCGAATATCTGATCGTTCATGGTTTGCCGCCGGAAGCGGCCAACGAGTCGCACGAAGATTGGGTGCGTCGCATCCATCCCGAGGATCGCGAGGCGACGGAGCAGAAGTTTCGCGACGCGGTGAAAAGCGGCGTGCGCGACTACACTGTGCAGTATCGCATCATTCGCCCGAGCGATGGCCAGACCCGCTGGATTTCAGTGCGATCCTATATCGAGCGCGACGACGCGGGAAAGCCGCTGCGGCTGGTCGGTGCGCATACCGACGTCACCGATCAGGTGCTGGCAGAGCAGGCGCTGCGCAAGAGCGAGGATGAGGCGCGTCAGCTCGCGGCAAAGCTTGCAGACCTCAATGAGACGCTGGAACAGCGCGTGCGTGACAAGACGCGTGAGCGCGACCGGATCTGGAGCGTATCGCAGGATCTCCTGATGGTCGCCGACCATGATGGCGTCTGGCGCACTGTCAATCCGGCCTGGACGCGCACGCTCGGCTGGAGCGAGGCCGAGCTGCTCAACAAGACCTCGCGCTGGCTCGAGCATCCCGAGGATCAGGCCAGGACAATGGCCGAGGTTGATAAGCTTGCTGCCGGCGAGCCGACGATCCGCTTCGAGAATCGCCTTCGCCACAAGGATGGCTCCTATCGCTGGCTATCCTGGACGGCGGTGCCGGATCAGAACCAGATCTATTGCGTGGCGCGCGATGTCACTGCCGAGAAGGCTGCTGCCGAGCGCCTTAAAAACACAGAAGAAGCGTTGCGGCAGTCGCAGAAGATGGAGGCTGTCGGTCAGCTCACCGGCGGCATCGCGCATGACTTCAACAACCTGCTCACCGGCATCGTCGGCTCGCTCGACTTGATGCAGACACGGCTCGGTCAGGGTCGCACCGACAATATCGCGCGCTATATCGACGCTGCGATGACCTCGGCCAATCGTGCGGCGGCGCTGACGCACCGGTTGCTGGCCTTCGCGCGGCGGCAACCGCTGATTCCGAAAAGCGTCGATGCCAATATGCTGATCGTCTCGCTGGAGGATCTGTTGCGCCGGACCATTGGCGAGACGCTGGATCTCGATATCGTGGCGGCGTCTGATCTATGGTGCACGCTGTGCGATCCAAACCAGTTGGAGAGCGCGTTGCTCAATCTGGCGATCAATGCGCGCGACGCGATGCCTGATGGCGGGCACTTGAAGATCGCGACACAGAACGTGCGCGTCGATGCCATCAATGCCAATGCGCCGGCGCTGACTCCCGGCGACTATATCTGTATCAGCGTCAGCGACAGCGGAACCGGCATGAGCCCGGAGGTCGTGGCGCGCGCTTTCGATCCGTTCTTCACGACAAAGCCGATCGGGCAGGGCACGGGCCTCGGCCTATCGATGATCTACGGCTTCGCGCGTCAATCCAACGGACATGTCAGCATCGACAGCAGGCTCGATATTGGGACGACCGTGAAACTGTATCTGCCGCGCCATGAGGGAGACACTGCCGCACAGGATGCGGCCCCGCTGAAGGGCGATCAGCATGTGGCCGCAGGCGAAACCCTGCTGGTGGTCGAGGATGAGCCGGTGGTGCGCTCTGTCATCGTCGATATGTTGAAGGACGAAGGCTATCGCGTGCTCGAGGCAGTTGATGGTCCGTCGGGCTTGCGGGTCCTGCGCGAGACACCGAATATCGATCTGCTGGTCACCGATATCGGGCTGCCCGGCATGAACGGCCGTCAGCTTGCCGATCAAGCGCGCGAGGCGCGGCCGGACTTGAAGATCCTGTTCATCACCGGTTATTCCGAAAGCGTCGTTATGGCGAAGGGCTTTCTGCTGCCTGGGATGGAGATGATTACCAAGCCGTTCGACCTCGATCATTTCCTGCGACGCATCCGCGCGATGGTCACGAGCTAAAGCGTTTTCAAGCGAAGTAGATACCGGTTCGCGTCTAGAAAACGCGTCAGAATAAAAGGCGTAGCCCTCCGGTTCCATATCTCCCCAGATATTTCAGCCTCGGTGCGCAGGTTCTAACAGTTCAATCGCCGGAACCATTGTGCGGCCGCGAGCTTGTATCGGCGCAATACCGATCAATCAAAACTGGAGATCATCATGATCCGCCGTCTTCTTGGAACCGCTGCCATCGTCGCCATGATGGCTCTTCCCGCCGTTGCTCAGGCTCAGGGTGTCCCCGGAGGCATTGAGCGTGGTGCGCGCGATGGCGAGCGCGCAGCTGGTCCTGTGGGCGCTATCGTAGGCGGCACCATCGGTGGTGTTGTCGGCGGCGTAGCCGGCGTGCTCGGTGTCGACGATCGTCCGCGGTTCCGCAGCTATGTCGTGGAACAGCGTCGCCCATCCTACACCTATAGCAACGAAGTTCGTGTCGGTGCCGTACTGCCTGAGAGCGGTGTGACCTATTACGAGGTTCCGGCAGAATACAATTCCGCCCGTGAATACCGCTACACCGTGGTCAATGGTCGCACGGTTCTCGTCGAGCCGCGCACCCATCGCATTGTCGAAGTGATCGATTAAGCCGATCAATAAATGACTTTTCGAACAGGCCGCCTTCAGGCGGCCTGTTTTGTTCCATCTATGGCCTGCGGCGTATCTGTAGTCAGCGCCGATGTTCTCGCGTAGAGAAGTGCCGGGGAATCACACGAGCACCACGCGGCGATCAATCGCCCGGATGCGGAGAACGATGGCCACCAGCAATCGCGATCAGATCGCCCCTGCCATCGCACTGGACATTCCCCTTGCCGATCGTACCGAGACAGGTCTCGCTTTGCCGGACGGCGTGCAGCCCTATCGCATCGACTGGCTCAACACGCTCACCATCGCCACCTTTCACGCACTCGCACTGCTCGCGCTGATGCCGATGTTCTTCAACTGGACAGCGGTGATCGTGGCGATCATCGCAGCGCGGTTGTTCGGCCTCATCGGCATCAATATCGGTTATCACCGGTTGCTGACGCATCGCGGTTTCAAGTGCCCGAAATGGCTGGAGCACGCTCTCGTTGTCGTGGCGATCTGCTGTGCCGAGGATACGCCGGCGCGCTGGGTTGCCATCCATCGCCGTCATCACGAGAAGTCCGACGAGCAGCCGGACCCACACAGCCCGCTTGCCAGCTTCTTCTGGGGCCATATGGGCTGGCTGCTGGTGAAGAACCCGGACCTGTCCCGCCTCGGCATCTATGAACGATATGCCAAGGATGTCCTGCGCGATCCGTTCTATGTCGCGCTGGAACGTAATTTCTGGCAGCTGAAGATCCTGCTCATCCAGATCAACGTCTTCTTCTTTGCGGGCCTGGCCGGCAAACTGCTGTGGGGCGGCTCATGGGCCGAGGCGGTGCAGTTCGCTTTGAGCATCGTTATCTGGGCGGTCTTCGTGCGAACCGTCTTCGTCTGGCATCAGACCTGGGCGGTCAACTCGGTCACCCACATCTGGGGCTATCGCAACTACGCGACCGATGAGGACAGCCGCAACAATCTGTTCATTGGCTACCTCGCCCATGGCGAGGGCTGGCATAACAACCATCACGCCGATCAGCGCTCCGCGCGCCACGGTCATCGCTGGTGGGAGTTCGATACCACCTATCTGACGATCCGCCTGCTGGAGAAGCTCGGCCTGGTATCGGATATTGTCGAGCCGCGGCATACGACCAAGAGGTAAGGCCTGCCAAGCTCGGGCATGCCACACGAGATGCAACTTTTCGTCACAATTCGCGTTACTACACCATGATGACGAAGCCCGATATCTGGTACGTGGCGTTTGGCCCCGACAAATCCGTGAAGTCCGACACTCGTGCGACAAACGGTGTGCGTACGACCAGGACCTTCAAATCCGAAATCGATGCAAAACTGTTCGCCCGGGAAATCCTGGCCAAAGGCTGGACCGCTACAGCCGGCACACTCAATCCATATCAACCCAAGCGCACCATTGCGGCATCGCAGATCGAAGACTGGGCCGATCCCGCTCGAGCCGACTAATCTGGCTAGATGACTTCGTAGGCGAAAAACAGGATGATTACCGTGATCGCGACGAGGCCTCCCAGAAAGCACTGATCGGCAATCGACTCGCAGCGCTCGCTGAGTTGGCGGTTTTGCGACTTCCGCATCGATGTGTAGGACGCGACCGCGCTGGCGAGGAAGAACAGCGAGGCGATGGCCGAATATTCATCGACCCGGCTGGGGCCGATCTGCGGCTCCATGATCTTGACCAGTCCGATCAGCGTCGCGCAGACGCCGATCATCGTCCCGGAGCTCGGCAGGATGTGCTTGGAAAGCGCTCCTTGTTCCCCGGAAGCCCTGTCGTCGCTCATGGCGGGATTATGCCTCGCCGGTGAGGAACGGGTTGGTCATGCGCTCCTGGCCGATGCTGGAGCCCGGGCCATGACCGCAGATGAAGCCGACACCGTCGCCGAGCGGGATCAGCTTGGTCGTAATCGAATTGATCAATGTCTCATGGCTGCCGCCGGGGAAATCGGTCCGCCCGATGGAGCCTGCGAATAGCACGTCGCCGACATGGGCGAATTTCATCGCCTTGCTGTAATACACGACGCTCCCAGGCGAATGACCGGGGCAGTGCAAGATGTCGAAAGTCAGGCCGCCGACGCTGACGGTGTCGCCTTCATTGAGCCAGCGGTCAGGCATGAAGTTGCGGGTGCACGTCATGCCGTACTTCGCGCCGCTGTCCTCGACATGTTCGAGCAGGAACGTATCGGCGACATGCGGGCCGATGATTTCGACCTTCAGCGTTTCGCGCAGCTCGTCGGCGCCGCCGACATGGTCGATATGGCCGTGGGTCAGCCAGATCTGTTCGACCTTCACATTCGCCTTGGCAATGGCGTCCAGGATCAGCGGCACGTCGCCGCCGGGATCGATCACCACGGCCTGCCGCGTGGCCTCATCCCACAGCAACATGCAGTTCTGTTGAAACAGGGTCACCGGAATGATGGTGCCGCCGGCCTGGGCTTTATGTTCGGTTTCATCTGTCATCGCGCCACAATGCTGATTTTTGCGGGCGAGAAAAGGGGGAATTTGGGCGGCTTTCTTTCTTCCCCTCTCCCCGGGCGCGGCGCAGCCGCGACGGGTGGGAGAGGGTGGATCGAACCGCAGAGCGGTTCGAGACGGGAGAGGGGGCGCTCGCTCAAGGCCCTCTCCCGCCTTCGCTTCGCTCAGGCGCCCTCTCCCACGGCGCGCAGCTTCGCTGCGCTGGGGGAGAGGGGAGGGGAAGGACGACCGCGTTCTACTTCTTCAACTGCACCTTCAGCGTCGCCTCCACCTCGCGGTCGAAGGACGATGCCTTGGCCGGCGCCTTGTCGCGCTGGGTCATGAGGTATGCATCGCGCTTGGCCACCAGCGCTGTCAGCTTGTCGTTCAGCGCCTTGCGATCCTTCATCTGCTTGCCGAGTTCATCGGCGCGCTGCTGCGGCGACAATTTGCGAATGGCCTCGGGCAATTCATCCTCCTTCACGCTGTCGAGCTTCTGCTTGCCGGCGGACACGTCGCTGACGAGGTCGCCGCCGCCGGTGACGGCTTCCGACGACACTTTCGCGCGCTTGTTGATGTAGCTCGCCATATCCGTTGCCGAGGCGGGCGCCGCCGCTGCGACTTCCGAGAGCTGCCGGGTCTTGTTCTCGGTGTGCTTCTGCAGCGCGCGCGGGCCGTAGGGGATCACCGTCTTGTTGATGTCGTTCTGCAGGATGATGATTTCTTCGTCATAGGGGGTCTGGATGATGACGATCTGGCCGCCATCTTGCGGGATTGCGATGAAACGGCCGTCGCCGCGTTGGGCAACGTCGCGCCAGACCTTCTCCGTATCGCGGGCAGCGCCTGCCAGAACAGCGTTGACGATGATGTCCTTCTGCTTCGCGACTTCGAGCGTGGTCGTGTATTTCGTGTCCTGCTGATAATCCATATGCGGCGGTGCGTCACCGACCAGGAAGACGATACGCCTGACATCGTTGCCCTTGGTCCATTGCAGCTTGTTGACGGCGACATCGAGCGCCTCGTTGACGCTTTCCGGCCAGTCGCCGCCACCCTTCGCCCGGACCTGCAGCAGGTTGCCATAGAGGTCCTGGATGTCGGTGGTGAGGTCGAAGGTCTTGGTCACGTAGTCGTCGCCGATGTCGCGATAGGCGACGAGACCCATACGGATGTCGGCGTCGGGATTGCTGTCGAGGATCGTGGTTGCGATCGACCAGATCTTACGTTTGGCGCCTTCGATCAGCCCGCTCATGGAACCGGTGGTGTCGAGCACGAAGGCGACTTCGACGGTCGGCTTTGCCTGCGCGGAACCGGCGAAAATCGCCTGCGGCAAAGTTGCGGCAGCGGCGATCAGGATGACGCGGCCGATATGGGCTAAGTTCATGGGATGTCTCCGTAATCCGGGCTGCAGCGATGGAAGAACTCGCCCGCCGCCGCTCGCGGAAAACTTGCGTCCGGCTTGCGACATGCGAGCGGCAGACCGGCGGGAGACGTGATGGGCGGCCCCGCCGAAATCGGCTAAGTTTGTCGCCATGGAATCGAATGCCGTTCACACCCCCGCGCTGATTTTCGATCGCCGCCAGTCGGAGACGGCGTT
The DNA here is from genome assembly GCF_052076045.1 of Tardiphaga sp. 20_F10_N6_6. NCBI lineage: Bacteria > Pseudomonadati > Pseudomonadota > Alphaproteobacteria > Hyphomicrobiales > Nitrobacteraceae > Tardiphaga > Tardiphaga sp. 20_F10_N6_6. The sequence goes on along the minus strand of NZ_CP197239.1, from coordinate 3,867,870 downwards.
GGCCATTGCGCGCGGAACCACAAGGCTGCTGCGGTCGCTGGGATTCTCATGCGTCAGCGAACTATCATTGCCGTCCGGACGGCGTGCGGATCTGGTCGCGCTGAACGAGCGCGGGGATGTCTGGATCGTCGAGATCAAGTCATCGATCGAGGATCTGCGGGCGGATCAGAAATGGCCCGAGTATCGCGCGCATTGCGACCGGCTGTTCTTTGCCTTCACGCAGGATCTCCCCTGCGAGATTTTTCCTGCCGACACAGGCCTGATCGTGGCGGATGCCTATGGCGCGCATGTTCATTGCGATGCACCGGAGCACCGGCTGCCGGCGCCGACGCGCAAGGGCATGATGCTGCGCTTCGCGATGACCGCGGCGCACAGACTGAACAGGCTGCACGACCCTCAAGGTCATGCAGCCTGGCCGAACGAAATCTAGCTTTTAAAGAAGGCTCAGCGCGGCGCGCGCTTGGCGAGAATGCGCTGCAGCGTACGGCGATGCATGTTCAGACGACGTGCGGTCTCCGAGACGTTGCGATTGCACATTTCATAGATGCGCTGGATGTGTTCCCAGCGCACGCGGTCGGCCGACATCGGGTTGTTCGGCAGTTCGGACTTGTCATTGTCGATCGCGAGCAGCGCTGCAACGACATCGTCGGCGTCGGCCGGCTTCGACAGATAGTCGACAGCGCCCATCTTCACTGCGGTCACGGCGGTGGCGATGTTGCCATAGCCGGTGAGCACGATGGCGCGCGCATCGGGACGCTGCTGCTTCAGCGCCGACACGACATCGAGGCCGTTGCCGTCACCGAGACGAAGATCGACTACGGCAAAAGCGGGCGCTGATTTGCTGATCTGGGCGAGACCTTCGGAAACGGAGTCGCAGGACGTGACCGTGAAGCCGCGCGTTTCCATCGCACGCGAAAGACGCTCCAGAAACGGCTTGTCGTCCTCCACGATCAGGAGCGAACGGTCGGTCTGTTCAGTCACTTCGGCGAGCGCATTCACGGTTCAAAATCCTCCATATCCAATACGATACCATATGGCGCTGCCGAATGCAGCTGCCAAGGGTGTGAAGATTTGAATGGCTTGATTGTGAAGTTAATCCAAAAGCGGTTTGGCCCGTAAAACGGGTGGTTAATTCTAATCACGGTGGTACATCAGCGCGGCGTGTTGTCGCAGAGCAGCATGATGGACGAAACGTAATGAAAGCAGATCCGGAATGGACGCGACTCCGACTGGGCCGAAGAAGCCCGAGTTAAATGACGAGACATCCGCTCGTTACGACGGCTGGCGTATCGTCGGTGTTTGTTTCCTGCTCGCGACATTCGGCTGGGCGCTCGGTTTCTATGGCCAGAGCGTCTATCTCGCGGAACTTCAGCGCGTGCATGGCTGGCCGGCCTCGACCATCGCAACGGCCACGACCTTCTTCTATCTCGTCGGCGCATTGCTGGTCGCATTCGTAAGCGAAGCGATGCGCGCGCTCGGGCCGCGTAACTGTTTGCTGGCCGGCGTCGGCGTGATGGCGTTTGCCACCATCCTGCTCGGACAGATCACGTCGCCCTGGCAGCTCTATGCGGTGAATGTGCTGCTCGCATTCGGGTGGGCCGGCACAAGTCTGGGCGCCATCACCAACACGCTCGGTCTGTGGTTCGACAAGAAGCGCGGTATGGCCATCAGCCTTGCGCTGAATGGCGCGAGTTTCGGCGGCATCGTCGGCGTGCCTTTACTGGTCGCGGCGAGCAATGCCTTCGGCTTTGGCGGCGCGACTATCGCAGCAGCGATCGCGATGCTTGTGCTGCTCGTCCCGGTGATCATTATCTTCGTCGGCCATCCGCCGCATCGCGCAGCATCCGCCACACCGGACGGTGTTGCCGCTACGGCCAGCGCGCCATCGTCGACACGCATTCGCGCGGAGGCGATGCGCGACGTGGCGTTCCTGACGCTCACCATTGCTTTTGCGTTCGGATTATTTGCGCAGGTTGGTTTCATCGTTCACCTGATCTCGTTTCTCGATCCGGTGATCGGCCGCGAGCGCGCGGCGGCCGCGGTATCGCTGCTGACGCTGATGGCGGTGGTTGGCCGCGTCTTGTTCGCGACAGTGATCGATCGGCTCAATCAGCGACTGGCATCGGCGCTATCGTTTCTCAGCCAGGCAACGGCGCTTGCGATAATTATCAATTCGCGCAACGAAGCGCTGGTGTTCTTCGCCTGCGCGTTGTTTGGCTTTTCTGTTGGCAATCTGATCACGCTGCCGGCGCTGATCGTGCAGCGCGAATTTGCTGCGCGGTCGTTCGGGGTGCTGGTCAGCCTGATCACGGCGGCGACGCAGGTCACTTACGCTTTCGGTCCGGGCATCGTCGGCTGGCTGCGCGATCTTTCGGGCAGTTACGCCGTGCCGTTTTATGTCTGCATGGCGTTGCAGGTGGCCGCGGCACTGTTGATCATGGTGCGGGGGCGGAAGAGCAAAGCTCTAACCTCATGGTGAGGAGGCGCGTAGCGCCGTCTCGAACCATGAGCTGCTTGGCACATCCTTCGAGACGCCGTGCGAAGGGGCGCGGCTCCTCAGGATGAGGACAGAGCTCAAACGTCCCGCTGCTTCAGCAGCTCCTCAACATCCAGCCGCTTCGTAAACATCGCAATCCCGCCATCGCCATTCCGTGGCCACTCCGCCTCCGGCCGATCCCAGTACAGCTCGACGCCGTTCTGGTCGGGGTCGCGCAGATACAGCGCCTCGCTGACGCCGTGGTCGCTGGCGCCGTCAAGCTGTATGCCGGCCGAGAGCACGCGGTGCAGCGCGTCGGCCAATGCGGCGCGGGTGGGATACAGGATCGCGGTATGGAAAAGACCTGTGGTGCCGGGCGCCGGCGGCTGGCCGCCTTTGCTCTCCCAGGTGTTCAGGCCGATGTGGTGATGGTAATCGCCGGCGGCGATGAAGACAGCCTGATCGCCATAGCGCTGCTTGACCTGGAAGCCGAGCACATCGCGGTAAAAACCGAGCGCGCGATCCAGATCGGCAACCTTCAGATGAACATGCCCGATCCGCGTGCCTGCGGGGATTGGCGGGGTTGGGTCGGGCATGTGGGAGCTCCTGAGTTGCGTGATGCTCAAGACGATCTAGTCACGGGATCGAAGGATCGGTAGAGCGTCTTCGCGAAACCCATCGTTTCCGGGAATTGGATTGATGGGTCTCGCGGCGCTTTACCCATAGGGGCATCGCCTACGCAAGTTCCGAGACCAGCCCGTCCGGCAGGCCGAACTCGTAGGTGTTCAGCGTCATCGAGACCATGGTGTAGTAGCCGCACAGGCCGATGATCTCGACGAGGCCCTGGGCGCCCAGCGTCTCGGTGGCTTCGTCATAGAGCGGCTTGGACAGGCCCTGCGCCTCATGCAGCGACTTGGCGACGTCATAGATCACCCGCGCCTTCTTCTCGCTGAAACTCGGCGTGCGACGGTTCTTGATATCTTCGATGATGGCGGGATCGAGGCCGCCGTCGAGCGCCATCTTCTTGTGCGCATACCATTCGAAATGCGCGGTCCAGTGCCGCGCGGTGACGAGGATCGCCAGCTCGGCATGCGCGGGTGTCAGCGTGGTGTCGTAGCGCAGAAACGCGCCGAGGCGGGTCGCGTGCCGGGCCATGTTCGGGCTGGCGAGCCAGGCCATCATCGGCTCCGGCGGGCGTCCGCGCTTGCTGGCGATCGACTCGTCATAGATGGATTTCTGGTCGGGAGACATTTCGCCAGGCGAAAGCCACTTGAGACGCATGTTGTTTCCTCGTGTGTTTTTGCTCGTTGTTCTCTGGCGATACACCGGAATGGCAAGCCTGACTACTTCCGCTTTGCAGCAGGCCATTGAATTCCACGAAGTGGCGAGTAAGCTTCGCCCAACAACATTGCGGATGCTTGGCATCCCGCGCACAAAATGGATGGAAACGCTGATGTCGGATCTCGATCAATTTCGCAGCGAGACGCGCGCCTGGCTTGATGCCAATTGCCCGCCGGAGATGCGCAAGCCGATGAGTTCGGACGAGGATACATTCTGGGGCGGACGTAACGCGAAATATTCATCCGAGCCGCAGCGGATCTGGTTCGAACGGATGCGCGACAAGGGCTGGACCGTGCCGCATTGGCCAAAGGAATATGGCGGCGGCGGCCTCGACGGTGAACGGACGAAGATCCTGCGCCAGGAAATGGCAGCGATCTCGGCCCGTCTGCCGCTGGTGTCGTTCGGCATTTCAATGCTCGGGCCGGCGCTGTTGAAATATGGCACCGACGCCCAGAAGCAGGAGCATCTGCCGAAGATCGCGGCGGGTCTGATCCGCTGGTGTCAGGGCTACTCCGAACCCAATGCCGGGTCCGATCTCGCCTCGCTACAGACGCGCGCCGAGAGCGACGGCGATGACTATCTCATCACCGGTCAGAAGATCTGGACGTCTTACGCGAACTATGCCGACTGGATCTTCTGCCTGGTGCGCACCGACGCGTCCGGCAAGAAGCATGACGGCATCAGCTTCATCCTGTTCGACATGGCGTCGAAGGGTGTCTCGACCAAGCCGATCCTTTTGATCTCTGGCAAGTCGCCCTTCTGCGAAACTTTCTTCGATAGCGTCCGCGTGCCGAAGTCGCATGTGCTCGGCACCGTCGATCGCGGCTGGGACGTGGCAAAATACCTGTTGCAGCACGAGCGCGCGATGATCTCCGGCATGGGCGAGCGCGGTGCTGGCCGGCCGCTTGGCCAGGTCGCTGCCGACTCCATCGGGGCGGACGAACAGGGCCGCCTCGACGATGCGATGCTGCGCGGGCAAATCGCAAGTTTCGAAGTCGACGAGGCCGCATTGGCCTGTGCGGCCGAGCGCGCGGTCGATCTGGCGAAAGCCGGTCAGGCGCATCCAGCGTTTTCGTCGGCGATGAAATATTACGGCACCGAACTCAACAAGCGCCGCCATGAAATCCTGATGTCGGCAGGCGGCATCGATGCACTGGAATGGGAAAGCCAGCGCTCGCATGAAGGCGCACGTCCGCGTGCGTGGCTGCGTACCAAGGCGAATTCGATCGAAGGCGGCACCAGCGAGGTGATGCTGGGGATTGTCGCCAAGCGCATTCTGGATTTGCCGGGGGCGTGAATTTCACTCTGCCCTCATCCTGAGGAGTGGCCGAAGGCCGCGTCTCGAAGGATGGTGGTGCACTCCATCTCATGGTTCGAGACGGCGCTTCGCGCCTCCTCACCATGAAGACTGAGCTAGGATCAATTTGGTCGCCAGGCCGCCTCATCATTGGATCACACCCATGCCTCTCCTCCTCAACGAAGAACAGACCATGCTGCGCGACAGCGTCCGCGGCTTTATCGGCGACAAGGCGCCGGTCAGTCATTTCCGGCAGCTGCGCGATGCCAAGGATGCGACCGGGTTCTCGCGCGACTACTGGCGCGCGTTTTCCGAGATGGGATTTGCTGGATTGCTGGTGCCGGAAGCGTTCGGCGGCAGCGGGCTTGGCGCCGTCGAAGCCGGCGTCGTGATGGAAGAGATTGGCCGCACACTGATGCCGTCGCCATTCTTCTCCACGGCTGTGCTGGGCGTCTCGGCGCTGAATCGGGGCAGCGACGCGCAGAAGTCGGAATATCTGCCGAAGATCGCCAGTGGCGCGCTGCTGGCGGCGCTGGCCATCGATGAAGGCGCGAAGCATCGCCCGCTGCAGACAGCGATGAAGGCCGCGCGCTCCGGCAATGGTTTCAAGCTGAATGGCGCGAAGGCCTTTGTCGTCGATGGCCACACCGCCGATCTCCTGATCGTCGCGGCGCGCAGCGCGGGTGCGCCGGGTGAGCGCGACGGCCTCACGCTGTTTCTGGTCGATCCGAAGGCCAAGGGTATCGCGCTCGAGCGCACCGCGATGGTGGATTCGCACAATGCAGCGCGGATCACGTTCGACAATGTCGAGGTTACCGCCGACAGCGTGCTCGGCGATGTCGATCAGGGCGGGGCATTGTTGGACAGCGTGCTGAATATCGGCCGCGGGGCCGTCGCCGCCGAAATGGTCGGCCTGTCAGACGAAGTGTTCGGCCGCACAGTGACCTATCTCAAGGAGCGCAAGCAGTTCGGCAAACTGATCGGTGAATTCCAGGCGCTGCAGCACCGCGCGGCGCATCTCTATACCGAGATCGAAGTCACGCGCGCGGCCGTGCTGAAGGCGCTGCAGCTGATCGACGACGGCGCACCGACGGCGCCGGCCGCGATTGCCGTCGCCAAGGCCAAGGCCGGCACCACGGCGACGCTGGCTGTGCAGGAAGGCGTGCAGATGCATGGCGGCATGGGCATGACCGACCAGTTCGACATCGGCTTCTTCATGAAGCGCGCGCGGGTCTGCCAGGAATTGCTGGGGGACAGCAATTATCACGCGGACCAACTGGCGCGGCTGAAGAATTATTGAGTGCGGGCGACGAGAGCTCGGACGGACTAGCTGAAACTCGTCATGCCCGGGCTTGTCCCGGGTATCCACGTCTTGGGGTCTTGCTAGGGAAGACGTGGATGGCCGGGACAAGCCCGGCCATGACGGCGTTTAGCTATGACGGAGGGTCGTTAGCCCTACCTGATCGGCGGGGCGTATTGAATGCCACCGGCGCTCCAGATCTGGTTCAACCCGCGCGGAATCTTCAGCTTCGAGCCTTCGCCGATATTGCGGTCATAGACTTCGCCGTAATTGCCGACATGGCGGATGATGCGGGCGGCCCAGTCCTTCGAGAGGCTGAGGTCTTCGCCGTAAGCACCTTCGGTGCCGACCAGACGCATCACGTCGGGCTTCTTGGACTTCAGCGCTTCGTCGATGTTCTTCGAGGTGATGCCAAGCTCTTCGGCATTGATCATGGCATAGAGCGTCCACTTCACGATCATCATCCAGTCGTCGTCACGCTGGCGCACCACGGGGGCCAGCGGCTCCTTGGAGATGACGTCGGGCAGGATCAGGTGATCGTCGGGCTTGCTCATGGTCAGGCGCAGCGCATAGAGCTGCGACGCATCCGCCGTGAAGGTGTCGCACTGGCCGGAATTATAGGCCTTGAGGACTTCGTCCAGCTTCGGAAATTTCACTTCGGTATATTTGATGTTGTTGCTGCGGAAGTAGTCGGCGAGGTTCAGCACGGTCGTGGTGCCGTCCTGGACGCAGACCTTGCTGCCATCGAGCTCCAGCGCGGAATCGATCTTGCGAGACTTCGGCACCATGAAGCCCTGGCCGTCATAATAGGATACGGCGGGGAAATAGAGATCGTAATTGGTTTCGCGCGACATGCTCCAGGTGGAGTTGCGCGACAGAATATCGACCTTGCGGCTCTGCAGCTCCTTGAAGCGATCCGACGCGTCGAGCGGAACGAAGGTCACCTTCTTCGGATCGTTGAAGATCGCAGCGGCGACGGCCCGGCAGAAGTCGACGTCGAAGCCGGCCCAGGTGCCTTGCGCATCCGGGGACGAGAAGCCGGGCAGGCCGGTATTGACGCCGCAGAGTACAGCGTCACGCTTGACGGTGCGCTTCAGCGTCTTGGTGTCGTAGCGCTCATAGGTGATCGCAGCCGCAGCCACTGCAGTGGCAACCACCAGGCCGATGGCCAGCCCGGTCGTGAAAGTCCGCTTCATCCCCATGCGACGTCCGCCCCGTATTCAGAGAAAAATATGTCAGAGAAAAACTGGATCGAAGAGCTGTGCGGCGAGGCGCAGATCAGATTTCAGGCTTCTGCCGTACGATGACCTTGGTGCCCACCGGGATCCTCTCATAGAGGTCGGCGACATCGGCATTGACCAGCCGGAAGCAGCCGGACGATACGGCGGTGCCGATGGTGTCGGGCCGGTTGGTGCCGTGGATGCGATAGACGGTGGCGCCGAGATAGAGCGCGCGGGCGCCGAGCGGATTGCCGGGGCCGCCGGCCATAAAGCGCGGCAGATAGGGCTGACGCGCGATCATTTCCGGCGGCGGCGTCCAGTCCGGCCATTCCGCCTTGCGCGAGATTTTCAAGAGGCCCTGCCACTGGAAGCCGTCGCGGCCGACGCCGATGCCGTAACGCAGCGCGCGACCATTGCCCTGCACCACATAGAGATGGCGCTCTGAGGTCGCGATGATGATGGTGCCCGGTGCCTCGGTGGTGCGGTACAGCACCATCTGCTTCTGGAATTCCGGTTCAAGCTGAACGGAGTCGTCGGCAATCAGCCCGGGCTCGTCGCCGACATCCGGGCGCGGTTGCTGGGCGAGGCCTTGCGTGATCGACAACATCAGGCTGGCTGCGGCGACGAGCTGAAAGCCAAGCAGGCGGCGGATGTTGATCATCGCAGGCATCTCCGGTTTCGCGTCCGATATTCTGTATCATCCCAGCCAAATCACGGGAACCATGAAATCAGCGGGCATGGGGACGGTCCGCGCGCGGACGTCGTGAGTCGCCGGCATATTTGCCGTCTGCGGGTGACGATTTGATTAAAGGTCACCGCGTCTATTTCGGTGCAATCCACAGTCGCAGCACGTAGCTGACGAGGGTCACACTGGCGACGCCGCCCAGCCACAGCGCAACAAACCACAATAGGCGCTGTATCAGCGGGCGCTTGTCTGAAGGGACGGCCTTTTGCTGCGACGCAGGTGTCATCAGTGATAGCCCGCGCCAGCGCGAACCTTGCCGCGAAACACGTAATAGGCCCAGGCGGTGTAACCGAGGATGATGGGAACCAGCACGGCGACGCCGTAGCTCATGAAATGCAGGCTATTGTCGGGCGACGCGGCCTGCCAGATGGTGATGCTGCGCGGCACGATATAGGGCCACATGCTGATGCCCAATCCGGCATAGGACAATGCGAACAGCGCCAGCGACAGGAAGAACGGCCGGTAATCCTGTTTGGCCGCGAGGCTTCGCATCAAGAGCGCCGTGATGGCAGCAACTGCAATCGGCACCGGCGCCGTCAGGATGATGTTCGGCCAGGCGAACCAGCGCCGCGCATATTCGGCATCCAGAAATGGCGTCGCGATGCTGACGAGACCGATGGCGGCGAGCATGGCGAATAGAAGCCACCAACTCAGCCGATAGGCCTGATCGCGCAACGCGCCTTCGGTCTTCAACACCAGCCAGGTGGCGCCGAGCAGGCCGTAACCTGCCATCAGTGCGAGTCCGGTCAGGACGCTGAACGGTGTCAGCCAGTCCCACCAGCCGCCGCCATAGTGGCGACCATTGACGACGATGCCTTGCAGGATCGCGCCGAGCGCCACACCCTGCGCCAGTGTGGCCATCAGCGATCCGCCCGCAAAGGCAATGTCCCACAGATTTCGCTCGCGCGTGGTGCGCCAGCGGAATTCGAAAGCGACGCCGCGAAACACGAGGCCGAGCAGCATCACAATCATCGGCGTATAGAGCGCCGGCATCAGCACCGCATAGGCCAGCGGAAACGCCGCCATCAGCCCTCCGCCGCCGAGCACCAGCCAGGTCTCGTTGCCGTCCCAGACCGGGGCGACCGAGTTCATCATGACGTCACGGTCTTCCTTCTTCGGGAAGAGTGGAAACAGCATGCCGAGGCCGAGATCGAAGCCGTCCATCACGACATAGACGAAGACGGCAAAGGCGATGATGAAGGCCCAGACGACCGCGATATCGATCATGACACGTGCCCCGATGCGGTTGCACCCACGGCCGGGGTAATGCCCGCCGCACGACTCGGCACGTTGCCGGCCGGGCCTTGCTCATCATGATGCGGCGGCGCGGCCATGAGCCGGAGCAGATAGATCGTGCCCGCGGCGAAGACCAGGAAATAGACAATGGCGAAGGCGATCAGCGACGACGCAACGGCTGGCGCCGCCAGCGGTGAAACCGAATCACTTGTCCGCAGCAGACCGAACACCGTGAACGGTTGCCGCCCCGTTTCGGTTGTCACCCAGCCGGCTAGCACGGCGATGAAGCCGGCCGGGCCCATCGCGAGCGCAAAGCTGTGAAGCAAGCGCGACTCATAGAACTTGCCGCGGAAGCGCATGAAGAGGCTCAGCAGTCCCAGCCCCAGCATCAGAAAGCCGATGCCGACCATGATGCGGAACGACCAGAAGGTCACCGGCACCGGCGGCCAGTTTTCGCGCGGAACAGTATCGAGCCCGGCCATCGGCGCATTGAGGTCATGCTTCAGGATCAGCGATCCGAGCTTGGGTATCTCGATGGCGTAGTTCACTTTGCCTTCGGCCTGGCTCGGGAGACCGAACAGGATCAGCGGCGCGCCATGGGGATGGCTCTCGAAATGGCCTTCCATGGCCATGATCTTGGTTGGCTGGTGCTCAAGCGTGTTGAGGCCGTGCTGATCGCCGGCAAGAATCTGCAGCGGGGCGACCAGTGTCGCCATCCACATCGCCATGGAGAACATCACGCGCGGGCCGGGCAGGCGCGTATCCTTGAGCAGATGCCAGGCGCCAACCGCGCCGACCACGAAAGCCGTTGTGAGATAGGCCGCCAGCACCATGTGCACGAGACGATACGGGAAGGACGGATTGAAGATCACCTTCCACCAGTCGGCGGCAACGAACTGGCCGGCAGCATTGATGCTGTAGCCGGCCGGCGTCTGCATCCAGGAATTCGCGGAGAGAATCCAGAAGGCCGAAAACAGCGTGCCGATCGCGACCATCAGCGTAGCGAAGAAATGCAGCCTTGGACCGACGCGCTTCAGTCCGAACAGCATGACGCCGAGAAAGCCAGCCTCAAGGAAGAAGGCGGTGAGGACTTCATAGGCCATCAGCGGGCCGATGATCGGTCCCGCTTTGTCGGAGAAGGCCGACCAATTGGTGCCGAACTGGTAGGACATCACGATGCCCGAGACCACGCCCATGCCGAAGGCCACGGCGAAGATCTTGAGCCAGTAATTGAACAGGTTGAGGAAGACCTCGCGTCCGGTCCACAGCCAGAGCGCTTCGAGCACCGCGAGATAGCTCGCTAGCCCGATGGAGAACGCGGGAAAGATGATGTGAAATGACATCGTGAACGCAAATTGCGCTCGGGCTAGTATGACAGGGTCAAAGCCTTCGAACATTTGCATCCGTCCATGTGTAGTCTGGTCGTGTTCTATCATGCAGAGCGCGCGGGCGAAACTGCGCGAGGTCTTTGTTAGTTGGCCGCCCGGATTCGGCAACGTCTTGAAAAGGCTGTCCATCTGCCCACATTGGCGTTCGCCGTTGGACTCGTAGACAATTTGTCCAATTTTGTCAGATGTATTGCGCAGGTCGATGCGGAAGTTCGTGCGTCCGCCGACGATGACAAAGCCGTAGCTCCAAACAGAATACGACCCGGAAGGGGGCATCCCGTCCGGGTCGCTGGAGGTGGGGAGGTTTACGCGAACTGACGTCTGGAACGTTGGAGCAAAAGGAACGCGGCAGATTACGCTGCGATACTGTCGATGCCGGCGGTCTTCAGGAGATCGGCGAGCTGCTTGCGGGCGTAGAACATGCGGGTCTTCACCGTCGACGCGGGGATGCCGATCAGGCCGGCGACCTCTTCCACTGACTTCTCATGATAGTAGACGAGGTTGACGATCTCGCGATGCGCCGGCGACAGCTTGGCGACACATGCGCGAAGAATGGCGCTGGTGCGGCTGCGATCGAGCGATGCCTCAGGTGTATCGGCCTGGTCGGCGATTTCCATGACATCGTCCTGGTCGATGTCTTCATATTTACGCTGGCGCAGCGCGGTCAGTGCCTTGAAGCGTGCGATCGACAACAGCCAGGTGGAGACCTGCGAGCGGCCTTCGAACTGGCTGGCGGTCCGCCACACGTCGAGGAATACCTGACTGACCAGATCTTCCGCCGCCGACGTGTCGCGCAGCATGCGGAGAACGAAGCGATAGACCCGCACATTGTGCCGGGCATAAAGCGTGTGCATCGCCGTCCGGTCGCCGCTGGCGATATTCTCCAGCAGCATCTCATCCGAGGTGGCGCGGGCCGTAATGATACCCTGCTGACCGGCGGCATTGAGGGCGATGACGTTCTGCATGACTAACTCCCGTAAGAGACCGCGTTGCGGCTTCGTTGGGAGGATTGTTAAGGAGCCCAAGTTTCAGGGCGTCTGCTTCAAAAGCGGAAAATGGTTTCATGGAACCGGAGAATTGTTTCGTCGCAGGGTTAGCGACGAAACATTCAGAGGTGAAATGCGTGTAAATTGAACGAGATAGATTCCAAAAGGGGCTCAGGCCTTGTCGCCCACCGGGGAGAACAAATAGCCCCCGCCGCGAATTGTACGGATCACGGCGGGTTTCGTCGGATCGGGCTCGATTTTGCGGCGGATTCGCATGATCCGCAGGTCGACCGCCCGGTCGAAAGCCTCGGCGTCGCGAGCATTGGCCAGTTCGAGCAACCGTTCGCGCGAAAGCACGCGCTTCGGATTCGCGGCGAATACCTTGAGCAGGCCAAATTCAGAAGCTGTCAGCGGATGTTCGTTGCCTTCGTCGTCACGCAAGGCCTGCGCTTCCAGGTCGAGCCATTTCGTGCCGAAGCGCACGAGATGGTCCTTGTTCTCCTTGGCAGGCGTTGCATCTGCTGCTGCGCCTTTCACCGGCGTGCTTCGGCGCAAGACCGAGCGGATGCGCGCCATCAATTCGCGGAGTTCGCAGGGCTTGGCGATGTAATCGTCGGCGCCGAGTTCGAGGCCGACGACACGGTCGATCGGGCTTGCGGTGGCGGTGAGCATGATCACCGGCACGTTGATGCGGCTCTTGAGGTCACGGATGATCGAGAGCCCGTCTTCCTCGGGCATGTTGAGGTCGAGCACCACGAGATCCGGCACCTTGGTCTCGATCTCGCTGCGCAGGCTCTTGCCGCCGTCGCACAAGGTCACGGCAAAGCCGTGCATCTTGAGATAGTCGCCCACCATCTCGCGGGCGGGTGCTTCGTCGTCGACGACGACGATATGCGGGCTCTGGCTCATGACAGGCCCTCACTGGTGGCTGGCAGCAGGATGGTGAAGGTGGCGCCCTGGCCGGGGCTATGTGCATTCACCTCGCCGCCATGCATGTCGATGATGCGTTTGACGATCGACAGGCCGAGGCCGGTTGAACTTTCACCACCGGTTGGCTTGGCTGAAAGCCGCTGGAAACGACCAAACAGGCGGTCGAGATCCTCCGGCGACAGGCCGGGACCTTCGTCGCTGATGCTGATGCGGACATAATCGGCATCGCCTGTGATGAGCAGCGCGATCTTGCCGCCGATCGGGCTGTATTTGATGGCGTTGCTGACGAGATTGTCGATCGCTTCGCGCATCCGGTCGGCATCGCACATGGTGAGATCGTGGTGATCCGGCGCCGAGACGGAGAGGTCCTGCTGCTTGTTCACCGCAGACGGCCGATTCGCTTCAGCGACGTCCCGGACCAGCGTCGCCAGATCGACCGGCTCACGGCGGATGGTGATATCGAAGGCGTCCGCCATGGCGTCCGAGATCAGGTGATCGACCATCGAGGTCAGTCGCTTGGTGGCGTCACGAATGTGATCGACCTGCGCGGAGATGTTTTCCTTCGGCGATCCCGCGGATATCAGCTCGGTCAGCATCTCGGTGCGGCCGAGGATCACGCCGAGTGGATTCTTCAGGTCATGGGCGACGGTACCCAGAATCTCGTTCTTGAAGCCGTTGGCGCGCTGCAGCCGCAGCCACTGCGCGGAAAGCCGGCGATTGGCCTGCATCAGGGCGCGGGTACGCTGCGCCACGCGGTCTTCCAACTGCGTATTGGCCTCGTGCAGTTGCTGATAGAGGATCACGTTGTCGAAGGCGATCGACAGCCGGCTGCCGAAGATCTCAACCAGAGAACGGTCTGTCTCCGACAATTGCCGCTCCGCCTGCAGCAGCACGACAACCTCACGGCCGCTGCCGGTGCGAATATAGAGCGCCGTCCGATGGTCGGCGAAGTCGTGCTTGCGGCGCTTGAAGGCATCTTCGACCATCTGGCGCAGGTCCGGATCGAGCGACTGTGCGGTGGCGGTACCCATGAAGCGGCTGTAACAGCCTGATCCGGCGAGGACGGCATAGTCGTCGCCGACAACGCCGCCATCGCGCAGCACCAGAATGCCGGCGCAATCGACATTCAGCAGCGAGGCGATCTGCGTCAGCACGCCTTCGGCAAGCCGCTGCATCGACTTGAAATCATAGAGCGTCGAGGCGGCGTCGATGATGATTTCGAGGCCGCGCCGTGTCTGCACCATGCGTTCGAGTTGCTGATAGCTGCGCAGCGCGGCCGTCAGCGAGGTGAACAGCTTGTCGGCGGTCAGTTCGGTCTTCGCCTTGTAATCGTTGATGTCATAGTCGACGATGACGCGGCGCTCCGGCGCCTGGCCGGGCTGGCCGGTACGCAGGATGATGCGGACGGTTTCGTTGTGCAGCTCGTTGCGGATGAACTCGACCAGTTCGAGGCCGGCCGCATCCGTCTCCATGATGACGTCGAGCAGTACGGCTGCGATATCCGTATGCTCGCGCATCAGGGCCTGGCCTTCGGCAGCGGAATAGGCCGACAGGATTTCCAGCGACTGGCCGTTCAGGGTGTAATCGCTCAGCGCGAAGCGCGTGCCCTCATGCACGGCCTGGTCATCGTCGATGACCGCGATCTTCCATTTTCGGTTATTGGATTCTTCCGGGACATCACCGGAGTCTTCAATCAAGTAGAGGACATCGTCCTGGTCGGCCATTGCGTAGTCCCGTCAAATGATCCGGCGGCGCCAGTGGCGGCCCGCGGCATGATAATGCGAAATGTCGTGCCTTGTCCCAGTCTTGACTCCAGCATCATCCGGCCACCCAGCTGCTGGGTCACCAGATTGTACACGATGTGGAGGCCAAGGCCGGTGCCGCCTTCGTTGCGGCGGGTGGTGAAAAACGGGTCGAAAGCCTGTCGCTGGACGTCCGGGCTCATGCCCGCGCCGTTGTCGGAGAAGCTGATCTCAATATCGTCGGTGCCGCGCGGCTTGGCGGTGATGGCGATGGCGCCGGGCTTGCCGTCCGGGAACGCGTGATTGGCCGCATTCAGGAACAGATTGGTCAGGATCTGGCCGTAGGACCCGGGATAGCCATCGATCATCAGCCCGTCCGGCACGTCGACCGTCAGTGTGATCGGAGCCTTCTTCAGGACGGGGCGCAGACTGGCGATGATCTGATCGGTGGCCTCGGAGAGGCTGAATTGCCGCCGTTCGGCGTGGGACCGATCGACGGCGACCTGTTTGAAGGACTGAATAAGCTCGCCGGCGCGATGCAGGTTGGCGACCAGTTGCTGCGCCGCATCGCGTGACGTCTTGACGAATTCTTCCAGTTGCGAGCGCCGCAGCGGGGCATTGGAGCGCAGTTCGGCCTCGAACATTTCCGAGCGCCGCGCGAAGCTTGATGCCACGGTGAGGCTGATGCCGATCGGATTATTGACCTCGTGGGCCACGCCGGCGACCAGACCGCCAAGTGCGGCCAGCCGTTCGGCGTCGATCAAATTCTGCTGTGCGGCATTTAGTTCGAGCAAGGCGCTCTCGGCCTTCTCCTTCGACGCGCGCAGCTCGTTTTCGGCTTCGCGCTTGGCGACGGCGTTCTCACGGAACACCTCGACCGCGCGGGCCATGGCGCCAACCTCGTCCTTGGCGGCGGTGCCCTGAACCTTGCGATCATAGTCGCCGGAGGTGATTGCGCGCATCGAGGCCATGATCTGCTGCAGCGGCAGGCGGATGCTCAGCGCGATGATGATGCCTGCGGTGATGATCAGCCCAAGAAAGCCCGTGGCGATGACCATGACATTGCGGGAGATCGCCGTCAGCGTGCGGTCGAAAGTGGCCTGCGCGGACTGCTCGCGCTGGCGCATCTTGACGGACAGGCCATCGATCGCAGCAATCGTGTCGGCCTGGCTGGCATCGATCGAATTGCGCAGCAGGTCCGTGCGGCTGGAGAGTTGTTCGGACAGTTTTGCGAGCCCCTGGCGGAGGGCAACTGAGCGTCCCTTGAGCCGCTGCAACGCAATACGCTGCAGATCATTGTCGGCGAGGTCGGTCATGACCGGGATAGTACGCTCGATCGTCTCGGTGTTGCGGCGTGCATCTTCGGCCGAGGCGGATGCCAGCGACAGATAATAGGCGTTGGCGGCGACCAGCATCGCGGTGAATGCCTCACGCGACTTGCCGAGTGCCGGCCAGATCAGCGCGTCGCGCTGGCCGGTGGCGCCCTCGATGATGGAGTACAGTCCCGCCATGTCCTTGGCAGGCCCAAGCACCTGTTCTTCGTAGGTCTTGGCAATGGTGGTTTGAAGCGTCCGCAATTCACCGAAGCCGCTAAGGAAGCGCTCGGTGACGCGCTCGAGCTCAGCAACGGAGCCGGACAGCATCGGATCGGTCGAGGCACGGGTGTTCAACGTGCCGAGTACAGCCTCGCGGAGCAGCAGGATTTCGGCGAACAGTTCGGGGCTGGGCTGATTGATATAGCGATGGATCAGGTTCTGCAGCCGGCCTGTCTCGCTCTCGAGCAGGGCCAGAACCTGATCGGACTGCCGGACCTGGCGCACATCGTCCCAGGCCGAGGACAGCACCCGCGAGCCGCTCCAGATCAATCCCGCCAGGACGAGGACGACCGCCGAGTTCAGGGCTGCGATGGACAAAATGCGCCAGCGGATCGGAATCGCACGGACAGCCGCGACGAGGCCGGTCCGGCCTCGCGCCGCCAGCTCGTCCTGTCCTTCAGAAACTCCGTTGTGCGGGCTCGTCACCACAGGTGTGTCATTCGGCCTTGCGAAAGGTTCAATCGGTGAGACAGCCGTGCGTCGCAACCCGGCAACTCGATCTTTATAGTCTGAAAGAGTTTCGTTGAGGTTGCGAGACAGTTCAATGTAGCAAATACAGGCGGTGCTGGCTATTAACCTGCAACAACTGGTTGAACTGGCGCAGTCCCGATTGAACCGAACGCCGCGAAGTCGCAACAGAGTGCTGCGGCAGATCGCGTCCGGTGAACGCCACCGTGCGGGGCGATTTCGATCAAAACTATAATGGAATCATTATTTTATTGGGCGGCGGAAGCTTTGGCCTCCCAACAAGAATGATTAGCACAGCAGGCCGGCAGCCGACGGCGTTGTAAGGGCAGAATGAAATGAAGTTGAAGGTGGCGCTCGGATATCTCGCGCTCGTGGTGACAGTCAGCCAGACGGCGACGCCCGCACGCGCCACCGACATTCAGTGGTGGCACGCGATGTCCGGAGAACTCGGCCGGCACGTTGAAAAGCTGGCCGCGGATTTCAACGCCACGCAGACGGGCTACCGCATCGTTCCGGTCTACAAGGGCAACTATACCGAGACCGTCACGGCGTCGATCTTTGCCTTCCGGTCCCGGACCCAGCCGGCCATCGTCCAGGTCAACGAAATCGCGACGGCCACCATGATGGCCGCCAAAGGCGCAACCTATCCCGTCTATGAGCTGATGCGCGATCAGGCGGAGGCGTTCAATCCGTCAGCCTATCTGCCAGCCATTACGGGCTACTACACCGACATGGCCGGCAACATGCTGTCCTTCCCATTCAATGCGTCGACGCCGATCCTTTACTACAACAAGGATCTGTTCCGTGCCGCCGGACTCAATCCGGACGAGCCGCCGCGGACCTGGCCGGAACTCGGCGCAGCTGCCAAGCGATTGCGGACGGCAGGCGCGGTTTGCGGCTTCACGATGGCCTGGCCGTCATGGATCAATGTCGAGAACTTCTCGGCATTCCACAACATTCCGGTGGCGACCAAGTCCAACGGCCTTGGTGGATTGGACGCCGTGCTCACCTTCAACAATCCGCTGATGGTGAGGCATATTACGCAACTTGCCGAATGGCAGAAGACCAAGGTCTTCGACTACAGCGGCCGTGCGACAGCGGCTGAGCCACGCTTTCAGAAGAGCGAATGCGGGATTTTTCTGGGCTCGTCAGGCACCCGCGCCGACATTCTCGCCAATGCGAAATTCGAGGTCGGCTATGGCATGATGCCGTATTGGCCGGATGTCACGGCGGCGCCACAGAATTCGATCATCGGCGGCGCAACGCTCTGGGTGCTGCGCGATCGCCCGCGCGAAGAATATAAGGGCGTCGCGAAGTTCTTTGCGTTTCTTTCGCAGCCTGAAGTGCAGGCGACCTGGCATCAGAAGACGGGTTACCTGCCGATCACACGCGCCGCTTATGAACTCACGCGCCAGCAGGGTTTTTACGACCGCAACCCCGGCACCGTGAAATCCATCGAACAGATCACGCTCAAGGCGCCGACGGAAAATTCGAAGGGATTGCGCCTCGGCTCGTTCACGCTGATCCGCGACGCCATCGAGGATGAGTTGGAACAGGCCTTCAGCGGCAAGAAACCTGCGCAGGAGGCCCTCGATGCTGCAGCAGAGCGCGGCAACAAATTGCTGCGCCAGTTCGAGCGCGCTAATCCCGTGCAGTGATATCTGCCCGGTCGCGGCGTCATGACCTTCGTTAGTCGCTAACGAAGATCGTATCTCAAGGGAACATTGAACGCCTCCGTACCGCCGGTCTTCTCCGGCGGAAATGCCGGGAATGGCTGCGCGCGACGAACCATGGCGAGCGTTTCGGCATCGAGCGCTTGATTTCCCGACGATCCCAGGAGGTGAGAAGACAGCACGCGACCGCTGCGATCGAGTGTAAAGGCGATTCTGACGACTGCCGTGCCTGACTGACCGGTGCGTGCACTCTGGGGAAATTGCTTGAAGCGTTGCAAGTGTGATTGAACGAGCTGATTGTAAGACGCAGATGCTGCCCTCGAGGCACCGGCCGCTGCAGCCGATGCCGCAGGCGCGATGCGTTCTGCGCGCGGTGCTGCAGTGGTCTGCGGCGCTGCCGGCGTATCGTTGGGCTTCTTCTTGACCTCGGCGCGTATCGGCTTTGGCTTGGGCTTTTCCGGCACCGGCTTTGGCGGATCGGGAATGATCTTGGCGGGCTCGGGCGGGGGAGGCGTCGGCTCGGTCTTCTGCTCGGGCGGCGCTTCGACGACCGGTTTCTCCATCAATGGCGTCGGCGGGATCTGTTCTTCCACCTGCTTCTGCTGAACCGGTTCGGGCGGTGGCTCGGACGGCGCTTCCGCTTTCTGCATCTCGGGGCCGGGCGCGATATCCAGCGGCTGCGTTTCAGGCGCGGCGGTGGCCGGCGCCATGTCGATCATGATGGTCGGCATCGTAACGCCCGGCGGGTTCGGTTGATGGTACCACCAGATGCCTGCGGCGATCAGGCTGGCATGGATCGCGACGATAGCGATCGCCGACCCGGTCCAGCGAAGACCGACGCTGTCGGTCGGCGCATGTAGCGCAAAGACGTTCATGGCGCAGAGGTTCGTCCGTCGAGGCCGACCAGCGCGATCTTGAGATAGCCTGCATTGCGCAGCAGGTTCATCACTTCCATCAGATCGCCATAGCTCACGACCTTGTCCGCGCGCAGGAAGATGCGCTCGTCCTTGTTGTTCTTGGTCGCAGCATCCAGCGTGCCGCTCAGCGTATCGCGCGGGATGATGTCTTCGCCCACGGCGATCGTCAGGTCCGGCTTGACGGTGACGAAGACCGGCTTGTCGGGACGCGGCTGCGGTTCTACGGCGCTTGCCGGCAGATCGACACCGAGATCGACCGTTGCAAGCGGCGCCGCCACCATGAAGATGATCAGCAGAACCAGCATCACGTCGATGAAAGGCGTCACATTGATTTCGTGGTTGACCTCGAGGTCGTCACCGCCGCCTGAGCGTCCACCTAATCTTGCAGCCATGATCTATTCCGCCGCCCGCGAGATCGGCATTCCGCGACGGCCGTGATCGCGGCTCATCAGCAGCATGACCTGTGCGGAGGCATCGCCGAGCAGCGCTCGGTAGGTCGTGATGTTACGAACGAGCTGGTTATAGATCACCACGGCCGGAATGGCTGCGACAAGACCGAGTGCTGTCGCGAGCAAGGCTTCTGCGATGCCCGGCGCGACGACGGCGAGGTTGGTGGTCTTGGTTTCCGAAATGCCGATGAAGGCGTTCATGATGCCCCAGACGGTTCCAAACAGGCCGACAAAGGGTGCAGTCGCACCAATCGTTGCGACCACGCCGATGCCGCGGGAAATCCGGCGCGACATCGCCTGTTCGACGCGCTCAAGCCGAAGCGCAATGCGCTCCTTGAAG
The DNA here is from genome assembly GCF_052076045.1 of Tardiphaga sp. 20_F10_N6_6. Taxonomy (NCBI): domain Bacteria; kingdom Pseudomonadati; phylum Pseudomonadota; class Alphaproteobacteria; order Hyphomicrobiales; family Nitrobacteraceae; genus Tardiphaga; species Tardiphaga sp. 20_F10_N6_6. The sequence continues at coordinate 3,847,767 of NZ_CP197239.1, read as the reverse complement.
CCGTCATCGAACAGTCCATGGGAGAGGGCAGTCTCGCGCACGGCCGAATGAATGAGCTGGGCCACGGGATCGCGGGCATTGGCGCTATCGCGCTCGACCTGGGCTAGCGTCGTGTCGCTTTCCAGTATATCGAGCCGCCGTTTGGCGGACCGCGTTTCGCGGTTGAGTTCGATGGTCTTTGCGAGCCAGACCGTCCAGGTCACCAGCGAGGCGATGGCAAGCCCGATCATCACGGCCTTCACCACGATGTCGGCATTCATGAACATGCCCCATGGGGACAGATTATGCGGAAGCAACGCTTCCGTGGTCGCAGCTACGGCAAACTGCGGAACCGCCGCCGTTCCGCCAACCGCCAGGAATACAGTTGCGATGGGAGACCAGGATCTTGTCATAGGGGCTGCATTCCGTCGGTCGAAGTTTGCAATGGGAGATGATGGCGAAGAATACCTTCGCATGTGAACGATGTCGCCCTCTGGAGGCCGAGTTGAGGCCCAAACTGGAGCGATTCCAAGGTCATTGGGCTCAAAATCTCATACTCGTGAAGAGCCGCACGCCGCGTCCGGGCTGCAACACCTCCGCCTTCTTGAAGGAGATGTGGTTGCGGACCTGTTCGTCGAGCAGATTGTCGCCGGTGACGCCAAAGGTGATGTCGCGCAGGCCGCCGTCGACCTTCGCGAATGTGTGGGTATAGCTCACCTCAGCCTTCAGCAGATTGTAGCCGGCCGTCGAAGTTTCATTGAGTGCAATATCATTCTGTGTGAACGCGTGGAGCACGCCCAGGCGCGCATACCATTCGGCGCTGCGCCACCAGACGCCGCCGCCCACGCGCATCGGTGCGATGCGCGGAACATTGCTGCCATCGGCGAAGGTCGCGCGGACCACGTCGAATTGGGTGTCGATTCCGAGCATGCCGTCGCTGAGCGGCGTCACGTCGAGTTGTGCCATCAGCTCGGCGCCGCGGAAGTTCGCATCTCGTTGACCGTAGGCCACTTGCAGCAGTGGGCCGGTCGCGCCGCAGCTTGCGAAAGTGTCGGTGCAGAAGTTGCCGGTCACCTGCTTGAAGATGAAATCAAGATAGCGCGTGTAGTAGAGGCTGGCCTCGAAACGAAGCTGGCCGTTGCTGCGCTTGAGGCCGACTTCGATCGATTCTGCGGTTTCGATTTTCAGATCCGGATTGCCGATGACGAAAGTGCCGGATGCGCCGTCGGAGCCGCGCGAATAAAGCTCCGGCGCGGCAGGCGCGCGCTGCGCACGCTGTACGCTCAAATTGGCAACCATGTCCCAGGGAAGTGATTTCAGCAGTCCGAAGCTGAAGCTCTTCGGGGTGAAATCGCGCGTCGCTGCGGTCTCGGAGAATGTGTCGGGCGGTGGCAGGAAATTGCTGGGGAAGATCGGCGCCATGCCGGATACGGAAAGATGTTCGATGCGGCCGGCCGCCTGGAATTTGAGAGTGTCCGAGAGCTGCAATTGCTCGAACACGAAGCCCGCGACTGTGTCCGTATTGGTGGGAGCGAGCAGCCCGCCGAGCAGGCCCGCGGTGCCGAGCTTGCGGTTGCTGGCCTGTACGCCCCAGCTTCCGGTCAATGCGCCGAGCGGTGTTGCGACCGCGGCGTGGTCCAGTTCGAAGCGGCCTTCGATTTCCTTGTTGGTGATGGTGTTCTGCAGGCCGTCGACGCCATTGCCGCCGATGCCGAGCTCGCCATGCTTGTAGTCGCTGACACCGAACGTATAGCGGATCGCGGCGATGCCGTCGGTGGGCGCGCGCCATTCGCCCTTGCTGGTCACCTTGGTCTGTTCGAGATCGATGCGAGTCCGCGACGCGGATTCGGCGATGCCGGGGATATGATACAGGCTGGTGATGTGCTGGATCGCGGTGCCGATATAGCCGCCGTCGAAGATGTAGGAGCCGCCGACCGACTGGCCTTCCGAGCGTAGCCTCGTATTGGCCTGCACGCCGCTGCCGGGAATTCTGTAATCGCCGGCGCTGCGGCCGAAGGCGTCGACGTGAATGGCGACATTATTGCCTGATGCATCGATGCTGGCTGCGCCGTCGATGCTGCTATCCACCGAGGAGCCGCCACCCTTGATGCGCGCGCTGAAATTGTCCGGCACGAGATTTTCCGGAATACGATTGTTGCTGGCATTGACGACGCCGCCGATGGCCTGATTGCCGTAGCGCAGTGTCGCTGGACCGCGGATCACCTCGATCTTGTCGGCGGAGAGTGGATCGACCGGGACCTGATGGTCCTGGCTGAAATCCGACGCGTCCTGGCTGCCGATGCCGTTCTCCTGAATGCGAACACGATAGTCGTCGAGGCCGCGGATATTCGGCCGGCTCGCGCCCGGCGCGAAGGTCGATGCCGCAACGCCCGGCTGGGTTGCCAGCAAGTCGGCGATGGAGGCCGAGGTCGTGCGCTGCAGGGCCTCACCGGTGAGCAGGGTGGTGGACTGGAAGGCGTCAGCTTCCTTCTGCCGCTCGGCACTGACCACGATTTCCGACAGCGTTTGTCCCTCCTGGGCCTTCGCGTCTCCAACCCAGACTGACGAGAGGCATGCTGCCCCCGTGATCGATGCCCACAACCTTAAACTCACGCCATTCCCCAACGTTACTGATCTGATGCGAATGCTAATGCGAACTATTCGCAATAAGGAGACGTGAGCCGTTTATGTCAAGCCGGAATCGGGCGAGTAATGACCGGGCAGGCACGCGGGGTGGTCTAAATTTTATGCATATCAATATCTTTGTATGCAACGTGACTGAGTCTCTGGCGATGCTGACCGTCGCAGGCGTTGCGGAAATGCAAGGTTTATCAGATGCCTAGGCGCGCATTAGGTGTTCGTTAAGCTCTGGCACGAAGTTTGCGATGTCTGTTCCCAAGCCGATCCACTCGCGCCCTTGGGGAGAGCCAGAATGAAGCGTCGTGATTTTCTGAAAACCGCCACAGGCGCCGCGGCCGGCGCCATGGTCTCCGGCCCGGCGATCTTTTCGTCCGCCAAGGCAGACGCCCGATCCGAAACCCTGCTGATCGTCTCCGAAAGCGGCCCCAACAACCTCGATATCCATGGCGTGGGCACCAATGTGCCCGGCTATGAAGTGTCCTGGAATTGCTACGACCGCCTGATCGGCCACGAGATGAAGGCCGGCCCCGGCGGCGTGCCCTATTACGACCGCGACAAGTTCAAGCCCGAACTCGCCGAGGACATGACCATCAGCGACATGTCGGCGACCTTCAAGCTGCGCAAGAACGCGAAGTTTCACGACGGCACGCCGGTGACGGCGAAGGACGTCAAGTGGTCGCTGGATCGTTCGGTCAGCGTCGGCGGTTTTCCGACCTTCCAGATGAGCGCCGGATCGCTGAAGAAGCCCGAGCAGTTCGTCATTGTCGACGATCACACCGTGCGCGTCGATTTCGCCACCAAGGATCGCCTGACGATTCCGGATCTCGCGGTCATCGTGCCCTGCGTGATCAATTCCGAGCTGGTGAAGAAGAACGCCACAGAGAAGGATCCGTGGGGGCTCGAATACACCAAGATGCAGACGGCAGGTGGCGGAGCCTACAAGGTGACCAAGTGGACCGCGGGTACCGAAGTTGTGCTCGAACGCAATGACGACTGGGTCAGTGGCCCGATGCCGAAGATCAAGCGCGTGATCTGGCGCATGGTGCCGCAGGCCGGCAACCGGCGTGCGCTGCTGGAGCGCGGCGATGCCGATATGTCTTATGAACTGCCCTACAAGGATTTCCAGGAGATCAAGGCCAACGGCAAGATGAATGTCGTGTCGCTGCCGTTCTCCAACGGCATCCAGTATATCGGTATGAACGTCACCAAGCCGCCCTTCGACAATCCGAAGGTGCGTCAGGCCGTGGCCTATGCGTTGCCCTATCAGAAGATCGTCGATGCCGTGTTGTTCGGTCTCGCCAATCCAATGTACGGCGCATCAGCCGACAAGCCGACCGAAGTCGCGTGGCCGCAGCCGCATAAATACAATACCGACATGGCCAAGGCGAAGGCACTGCTCGCGGAGGCCGGCTATCCCAACGGCTTCGAGACCACGATCTCATTCGATCTCGGCTTTGCCGTCGTCAACGAGCCGCTATGTGTGCTGGTGCAGGAAAGCCTCGGCCAGATCGGCATCAAGACGACCATCAACAAGATCCCCGGCGCCAACTGGCGCACCGAGCTGAACAAGAAGGAGATGCCGCTCTACACCAACGTGTTCTCCGGCTGGCTCGATTACCCCGAATACTTCTTCTACTGGTGCTATCACGGGGACAATTCGGTGTTTAACACCATGAGCTACAGGTCGCCCGAGATGGACAAGCTCATCAACGGTGCGCGCACCGCCGCCGCAACCGGCGACAAGGCAGCCTATGATGCGGACGTGAAAGGCTTCGTCGATCTCGCTTTCAATGATGTGCCACGGATTCCGCTGTATCAGCCCTATGTCAACGTGGCGATGCAGAAGAACATCTCGGGCTACCAGTACTGGTTCCATCGCCGGCTCGATTATCGCGCGCTCGTGAAGGCGTGATGTGATGATCGCCGTTGCAACGCGCACTCTCTTGCTTCCCCTCTCCCTCAAGCAGCGAAGCTGCGCAGGCGGGAGAGGGTGGATCGAACACGCGAAGCGGGTTCGAGACGGGAGAGGGGGCTCTTGCGATCGTGGCGCCCCCTCTCCCGCCTTCGCTTCGCTCAGGCCCCCTCTCCCGCCAGCCGCAGCTGCGCTGCGCCCGGGGGAGAGGGGGCAAAAGCAACGGAGCGTTCTATGCTGACCCTGATCGGCAAGCGACTGATGTTCGCGATCCCGAGCTTGATCGGGGTCGTCATCGTCACATTCCTGTTGACGCGCGCGCTGCCCGGCGATCCCGCGGCCTATTTCGCGGGACCGTCGGCGGACAAACAGGCGATCGAGGAAATCCGCAAGAAGCTCGGCCTCGACAAGCCGCTGATCGAGCAGTTCTTCCGCTACACGGCGGATCTGGCCAAAGGCGATTTCGGCAACTCGCTGACGACCGGCCAACCGGTAGCGACTGAAATTCGCAATCGCCTGCCGGCCTCGGCGGAGCTGACGCTGCTGGGTCTGCTGGTCTCGGTCATGATCGCCATTCCGCTTGGCATTCTCGCCGCCACCCGGCCGGGCTCGTGGATCGATCATCTCTGCCGGGTGACGACGACGGCCGGCGTATCGCTGCCGGTGTTCTTCACCGGCCTAGTGCTGGTCTATGTCTTCTATTTCAGACTGGGCTGGTCGCCGGCTCCGCTCGGAAGGCTCGACGTGTTCGCATCGACGCCGCCCAATGTAACCGGCTTCTATCTGATCGACAGTCTCGTCGCGCGTGACTGGGAGGCCTTCAGGTCCGCCTTCAACCAATTGATCCTGCCGACGGCGACGCTGGCGATCTTTTCACTCGCGCCGATCGCGCGCATGACGCGCGCGTCGATGCTCGCGATCCTGTCATCGGACTTCGTGCGAACGGCCCGCGCAAGCGGTCTGTCGCCACGCGCCGTGATCGTCACTTATGCCTTTCGTAACGCCATGCTGCCGGTCATCACCACGCTGTCGATGACGTTCTCGTTTCTGCTCGGCGCCAATGTGCTGGTCGAGAAAGTCTTCGCCTGGCCGGGCATCGGCTCTTACGCGGTCGAAGCGCTGATCTCGTCGGATTTCGCGCCGGTGCAGGGCTTCGTGCTGACGATGGCCGTCATGTATGTGCTGATCAATCTGATCATCGACATTCTCTACGGCGTGATAGATCCACGCGTGCGGCTGGAAGGGTGAGGTGTCAACCATGAACGCTGTCACGCCTGTCGATTCCGAAGCCGTTCCCGCGCCGCAGCCTGCGCCCGCAAAACGCACATCCGGCCTTGCAGCGACGCTGCAGCATACGCGCTACATTCTAGGCGAGAATCGCGTCACGGCGTTTGCATTCGGCCTGCTGGTGCTGATCGTGTTCGCAGCGCTGTTCGGTCCCTATATCGTGCCTTACGATCCGCTCGCCAGCGATACGGCGCAGGCGCTGAAGGCGCCGTCTGTGGCGCACTGGTTCGGGACCGATCAGCTCGGGCGCGATATTTTCAGCCGCGTCATCGTCGCGACCCGGCTTGATTTCTTCATCGCGATTGCCTCGGTCATCCTGGTGTTCGCCATGGGCGGCCTCGCCGGCATCGCCTCGGGCTATTTCGGCGGCTGGACCGATCGCATCGTCGGCCGCATCGCCGATACGATCATGGCGTTTCCGCTGTTCGTGCTCGCCATGGGTATCGTCGCGGCGCTGGGCAACACCGTGCAGAACATCATCATTGCGACGGCGATCGTGAATTTCCCGCTTTATGCGCGTGTCGCTCGCGCCGAGGCCAATGTCCGCCGCGAGGCCGGCTTTGTGCAGGCGGCCCGGCTGTCGGGCAATAGCGAGATGCGCATCCTGCTGGTGCATATCCTGCCCAACATCATGCCGATCATGATCGTGCAGATGTCGCTGACCATGGGTTACGCGATCCTCAATGCGGCGGGCCTCTCCTTCATCGGTCTCGGTGTCCGTCCGCCGACCGCAGAATGGGGCATCATGGTCGCCGAAGGCGCATCCTTCATGGTGTCGGGCGAATGGTGGATCGCATTGTTTCCCGGTCTGGCGCTGATGATCGCGGTGTTCTGCTTCAACCTGCTGGGCGACGGTCTGCGCGACATCGTCGATCCGCAGCGACGCACCTGAGGGCCCGGACATGACAGCTCAACCGCTTCTCGACGTCAGCGACCTCACTGTCGAATTCGCCACGCGGCGCGGCATCGTCAAGGCCGTGCAGCACGTCAATATTTCCGTGGCCAAGGGCGAAACACTCGGCATCGTCGGCGAGTCCGGCTCGGGCAAGTCGGTGACGTCCTATGCGGTGATGCGCATTCTCGACCGGGCCGGCAAGATCGCCGAAGGCTCGGTGATGTTCTCCGGCGTCGACATCAAGGGCGCAACCGAGAACCAGATGCGCGACCTGCGTGGCCGCGAAATCTCGATGATCTTTCAGAACCCGCGGGCGGCACTGAATCCAATCCGGAAGGTCGGCGACCAGATCGAGGACGTGCTGCGGCAACATGCGCAGGCTGGTAGCGCAGACCGTGCGGAGAAAGCCATCGAGGCGCTGGAGCAGGTCAAGATCGCACGCCCGCGCGAGCGCTATCACGCCTATCCGTTCGAACTCTCGGGCGGCATGTGCCAGCGCGTGGTGATCGCATTGGCGCTGGCCTGCAATCCACAGCTCCTGATCGCTGACGAGCCGACCACGGGCCTCGACGTCACGACGCAGAAGGCGGTAATGGATCTGGTCGTCGAGCTCACCAAGAGCCGCGGCATGTCGACGATCCTGATCACCCATGATCTCGGCCTGGCCGCTGCCTATTGCGACCGTGTCGTGGTGATGGAAAAGGGCAGGGTGGTCGAGACGGCGCTGTCGGCCGATATCTTCGCCAATCCGAAACACGCCTATACGAAGAAATTGATGCAGGCGACGCCGCGGCTTGGCGTCTCGCTGCGCGATCTGCTGCCGGCCGAAGAACGCGCGGCAATGCCGGTGCAGGCTCTTCTTACCTCTCCCCGCTCGCGGGGAGAGGTCGACGCGCGCAGCGCGTCGGGAGAGGGGGAGCCGGCGAGTGAATCTCTGACTCCCCCTCTCCCCGACCCTCTCCCCGCAAGCGGGGAGAGGGAGCAGAGGCCCCTTCTCACCGTCGAAAATCTGGTCAAGGAATATGTCCGCCAGGGCGCAACCGCCTCTCTGGCAAAACTGTTCTCGCGCAAGCCGCCGACCGAGCCGGACAAGTTTCGTGCTGTCGATGGCATCAGCTTTACGGTTGGCCACGGCGAGAGCGTCGGTCTTGTCGGCGAATCCGGTTGCGGCAAGTCCACGACGTCGATGATGGTGATGCGGCTGATCGACAAGACCTCGGGGCGTATCTCGTTCGATGGCGACGAGATCGGCGAGATGGCGCCGAATTCCTTTGCGCGCTTGCCGCTGCGCAAGAGCATCCAGATGGTGTTCCAGGATCCGACCGACAGTCTCAATCCGCGCTTCACGGCGGCGCGTGCCATCGCCGACCCGATCATGCAGCTTGGCGACATCAAGGGCGGCGATGCATTACGTGCAAAATGTGAAGACCTCGCGCGACAGGTGGGGCTGCCGCTCGAATTGCTCGATCGCTTTCCGCACCAGATGTCCGGTGGCCAGAAGGCGCGTGTCGGCATTGCCCGGGCCGTCGCGCTGCAGCCGAAGCTGATCATCCTGGACGAGCCGACCGCCGCGCTCGACGTCTCCGTGCAGGCGGTGGTGCTGAACCTGTTGCAGGACCTGAAACAGTCGATGGGAATGAGCTATTTGTTCGTGTCGCACGATTTGAATGTGGTGCGTTTGCTGTGCGATCGTGTCATCGTGATGCGCACGGGGCGGATCGTCGAGCAGGGCCTGACCGAGGCCGTGCTGGATGCGCCGCAAGATGCTTATACGAAGGAACTGCTGTCGGCGATCCCGCATCCGCCGCTGCCGGTTCACTGATACGAATGATCGAGAGAGGGACCGTGGCCGAACCGCTTGATGACTATATCGACGCTGTCGCCGGGGAGTTGGGACTGCCGATTGAAGACGCGTGGAAGCCATCCGTCCGTGCCAATCTCGCGGTGACGCTGAAAATGGCCAAAATGGTCGACGAATTTGCGCTGCCAGATGAAACCGAGCCGGCGAGCATCTATGCAGCTTGATCTTGTCATCACACCCGAAGGCGACTGGCGCCCGGCCTCCGACATCGCCCAGGCGGTTGCCGCGAAGAAGATCTCGGCGCTCGCTGTCACCGAAGCTGCGCTCGCGCGGATCGCGCAGCACAATCCGGTCCTGAACGCATTCACCGATGTCACCGCCGATCGCGCGCGCGCCACGGCCAAGGCGCTGGATGCCGCTATTGCTGCGGGTCAAAGCGTAGGGCCGCTTGCAGGCGTGCCGTTTGCGGTGAAGAACCTGTTCGATGTCACCGGCTTGCCGACCCGCGCCGGCTCCAAAATCAACCGTGATCGTCCAGCTTCGACCCGCGATGCGACACTGGTCGAACGCATGGAAGCCGCAGGCGCCGTATTGGTCGGCGCGCTCAATATGGGCGAATACGCCTATGATTTTACGGGCGAGAATATTCATGACGGCCCGTCGCGGAATCCGCATGACGTGACCCGGATGACTGGCGGCTCGTCGGGCGGTTCCGGCGGCGCAGTCGGCGGCAGTCTCGTGCCGCTTGCCTTGGGGTCGGACACCAACGGTTCAATCCGCGTGCCGTCGTCGTTTTGCGGTATCTTCGGCCTGAAGCCGACTTACGGCCGGCTGTCGCGGGCGCGCTCGTTTCCGTTTGTCGCGAGCTTCGATCATCTCGGCCCGTTCGCACGATCGGTCGAGGACCTCGCGCTGTCCTACGATGCCATGCAGGGACCCGATGCCGAGGATGCGGCGTGTTCAACCCGCGCCATCGAGTCGGTGACGGCGCTGCTCGGACAGGATATCGGCTCTCTCCGCATCGCTGCGGCCGGCGGATACTTTCGCAAGAACCTGTTTCCGGAGGCCCAGGAGGCGGTTGCGCGTGTCACGAAGGCGCTCGGCGTCACACGCGACATCGAGCTGCCCGAGGTCGCCCGCGCGCGTTCGGCGGCCTACGTCATCTCGACCGTTGAAGGCGCCTCGCTGCATCTGGACCGTCTGCGGACACGGCCCAATGACTTCGACCCGGCGGTGCGAGACCGGTTGCTGGCCGGCGCCATGGTGCCGGCGCCGCTGGTTGATCGCGCGCAGAAATTCCGTCGCTGGTACCGCGCGAAGGCGCTCGAATTGTTCAAGGACGTCGACGTGATCATCGCGCCGGCGACGCCTTGCATCGCGCCGAAACTGGGGCAGGCGACTTTCGTGCTCGACGGCGTCGAACTGCTAGTGCGGGCCAATATCGGCATCCATACCCAGCCGATCTCTTTCATCGGTCTGCCCGTGGTCGCCGTCCCCGTGCCGCTCGATCCGATGCCGATCGGTGTGCAGATCATTGCGGCGCCGTGGCGGGAAGACATCGCGCTGCGCGTCGCTTATGCTTTGGAGCGGGCCGGCGTCGTTGCCGCGCCCCCCGCAAAAGGGTTCTGACATGGAAATCGATCTGCCGGACGTCATCGCCGAAGTGGGCGCCGCCTTCGCACGTTATGAGAAGGCACTAACGACCAACGACACGGCGGTGCTTGGCGAGTTGTTTCGCAACGATCCGCGGACGCTCCGTTACGGCATGGGCGAAAACCTCTACGGTTATGACGAGATCCAGGCCTTTCGCGGTGCACGCTCGCCGGTCGGATTGATGCGCCGCACTGCGCGCACGGTGATTTCCGCCTATGGCCGCGACACTGCGGTTGCCTCGACGCTATTTTATCGCGACACGGCTCCGGGTAAGGTCGGTCGACAGATGCAGACGTGGATCCGCTTTCCGGAAGGCTGGCGAATCGTGGCGGCGTCTGTCAGCCTGATCGACGAATCGCAGGGCGCCAAGGGATGAGTTTCGACGACATGCTGATCCAGCCGGGGAAGTCGCGCCGCAAGGCGGGCATCGCCGGGCCGGTCAGCCGGGTTGACCGTGCCGGGACTATCACCGGCAAGATGACGCGCGCCGAAGAACTCCGCCTGCAACTGGCCGACGAGATCGTGCGCGGCGTGCTGCCCCCCGGTACCTCACTCGACGAAACCGATCTGGCACAACGTTTCAATGTCTCGCGCACGCCCGTTCGTGAAGCGTTGCGCCAGCTCACGGCCAGCGGCCTTGTCGACTCGCGCGCGCATCGCGGCGCCGTCGTGGCGCAGCCGTCGATCGATCGCCTCACCGGCATGTTCGAGGCGATGGCCGAGCTCGAAGCGATATGTGCCGGCCTCGCGGCCGAGCGGATGCCGGCCGTGCAACGTCACGGGCTGGAGGCCATCCACGAAGAGCTGCGGGTGCTGAGCTATGACGGCAATCCGGATCGCTTCCACGAAGTGAACGAGCGTTTTCACAACGCGATCTATGCGGGCTCGCAGAACGAATATATCGCCGAGATCACGCTTGCGACCCGGGTTCGGGTGCAGCCGTTCCGGCGCGCACAATTTCGCAATCTCGGCCGTCTTGCCAAGTCGCAGGCTGAGCACGACCGCGTCGTCGTCGCCATCATGCGCGGCGATCGCAATGGCGCCGCGGCGGCGATGCGCGCCCATATCGAGCTGGTACGCGGCGAATACGAGCATTACGCCGTTTCGCTCTAGGTCCCAATTCCCCCCGCATAAAATGGGAACCAACGCGTTCTTCGTGGGTTGTTTCGCGGAGAATGTAACCCTCTGGCGCTGAATGACCCGTCACCGCAAGGTTTCGGGCTTTTCGCGTTGATGTCGATTTCCGCTTGTCCGTGGGGTAGCGAGCAAATGCTCAGGAGCAAGGCGGCATGGCTTATCTGAGCAGCGCGGATATCGCGGCTTCGCCGATGCCGAGCCAGACGTCAGCTTCTGACTCGGATCGTATCATCGAAACCGATATTCCCGCGCGCCTGGATGCGCTGCGCTGGAGTGGCTTTCACACACGGGTTGTCCTGGCGCTCGGTATCACATGGATACTCGACGGCCTTGAGGTGACCCTGGCGGGGGCGCTATCCGGCGCGCTGAAGGAAGATCCTGCGTTGAAGTTTTCGAACCTCGATGTCGGCTTTGCCAACAGCGCTTATCTTGCAGGCGCTGTGATCGGCGCGCTGGGCTTCGGCTGGCTGACGGACCGCATCGGCCGGAAGAAACTGTTCTTCATTACGCTCGCGCTTTATCTCACGGCGACTGCCGCGACAGCGCTGTCATGGAATCTTGCCAGCTATGCCGCGTTTCGCTTCCTGACGGGCGCCGGCATTGGCGGCGAATATACCGCGATCAATTCGACGATTCAGGAGCTGGTGCCGGCGCGCTATCGCGGCTGGACCGATCTGGTGATCAACGGAAGTTTCTGGCTGGGCGCTGCAATGGGCGCCGTTTGCGCCATCGTTTTGCTGGACCCCGCAGTGATTTCGCAAGCCTATGGCTGGCGGCTGGCCTATTTCACCGGTGCTATTCTGGGTCTCATCGTGCTGTTCATGCGGATGTGGATTCCGGAAAGCCCGCGATGGCTGATGATCCACGGTCAGCCGCAGCGCGCCGAAGAGATCGTGGCTGAGATCGAAATCTCCGCGCATCAGAAGGCCAAGCCGTCGGTTCTGGCCGCGCTGCCGAAGATCAGGCTGACGATGCGCGATCATACGCCGCTGAAGGAAGTCGCGCAGACACTGTTCGTGCTGTATCGGCAGCGGTCGCTGGTCGGACTCGTGCTGATGGCGTCGCAGGCGTTTTTCTACAACGCGATCTTCTTCACCTATGCGCTGGTACTGACGGATTTCTTCGGTATCCCGTCCAACCATGTCGGCTGGTATATCCTGCCGTTTGCCGCAGGCAATTTTCTTGGACCGCTGCTGCTCGGCCGGCTGTTCGATACGCTTGGGCGTCGCGTCATGATTGCGGTTACCTATGGCATGTCGGGCATCTTGCTTGCGATCTCCGGCTATCTGTTCTCGATCGATGTGTTGAGTGCACAGACCCAGACCATCGCCTGGATGATCATCTTCTTCTTTGCGTCGCCGGCGGCGAGTGCGGCCTATCTCACCGTCAGTGAGACGTTCCCGATCGAGGTGCGCGCATTAGCGATCGCTGTCTTCTACGCGATCGGCACCGGGATCGGCGGCGTTGCCGGCCCGGCGCTGTTTGGCGTGCTGATCGATACCGGGTCGCGCAATAGCGTGTTTGCCGGCTACCTGTTTGGCGCTGTTCTGATGATCGTGGCTGCGATTGTCGGCTGGCGCTATGCCATCGCGGCGGAACGCCAGCCGCTTGAATCAGTTGCACGGCCGCTGGCCGTGGTGGAGTAACTTCATGAACATGTCTCAGAAAATTATCGAAATTCCTGTCGACGATGCGCCGCATTCCGAAGAGGTACTGTATCCGGGTGCGGAATTGCCGCGGCTTAGCGAATGTGCGCTGCTGCTCGATATCGACGGTACGCTGCTCGATCTGGCGCCGACGCCGCGTGAAGTGTGGGTGCCGCCGGATCTGGCGACGTCCATGGGCAAACTGCTGCAGCGCACGAATGGCGCCATGGCGCTTGTCTCAGGTCGCTCGATCAACGACATCGATCTGATTTTCGCGCCGATGCAATTCCCGGCGGTCGGCGGCCACGGCGCTGAAATGCGACTATCGGCAGAGAATGAATCGGTCGCGTCAGGCGCGCCGCCGATGGACAAGGAATTGAAGCGTCGCCTTGCTGCCATTGCAAAGTTGAGCCCGGGCATTCTGCTCGAGGACAAGGGCTATGCGCTCGCGCTGCATTATCGTCTCGCGCCGCATGCCGAGAAGGCGATCTATGATGCAGTCTCAGCGATCCGTGCGGATCTGCCGAATGCGCCGATCGAAGTGCTGCCCGGCAAGGCTGTTTGCGAGATCAAGCCGGCTGGTGTGACCAAGGCGACGGGCGTGATCGAATTGATGACGCATGAGCCATTCAGCGGGCGCCGTCCGATCTTCATCGGCGATGATGTCACCGATGAATCGGTATTTGCGATCATGCCCGGCATGAATGGTCTCGCATTCTCCGTCGGTCGCCGTGCGCAAGGCGTATCGGGGCACTTCGACGAGCCGCGCGATGTGCGCGCATGGCTCGCGCGCTTGCTGATCGACGATGCAGCGAAATCGAAGTGATTCATCTCATGTCTTGATACCGATGCAGATGGAACTCACTGAAAGGTGAGTTCCATCGTCGCGTGCCCGAATTTGGTTTCAATTGGGTCGAATGGTGACGAGGAACCATATTGATGAACGGACGTTTATCAGTGTGTGCAATCAGGAGGGGACCCTGTGAATCTCGTCGTAGTCTCAAACCGAGTATCGCGCGCTTCGGCGAATGAGCCGATGACCGGCGGTCTGGCAGCAGCCTTGCTGCCCGTGGTGGAGAAATCTGGCGCGATTTGGGTGGGTTCCAGCGGCCGCGTGCGCGATGGCGCGCAGAAGGAACCGTTTGCCGAAATTGAGGCGCTGGGCGCCGGTGCGCTGGCGATGCTCGATCTGCCTGCGGCGCATTACGGTGGCTATTACGAAGGCTTCGCTAATTCGGCGCTTTGGCCTGCACTGCATTCCCGTACCGACCTGATCTGCACGTCGCACGATGATTATCAGTCGTATCGTGAAGTGAATTCGTTCTTCGCGCGCGCGCTGCTGCGGTTCCGCAAGCCCGATACCGCGTTCTGGATTCAGGATTACCATTTCCTTGCGCTTGGCGCAGAATTGCGTGCGCTTGGCGTGACGCATCCGCTCGGCTTTTTCCTGCATACGCCGTGGCCGGCGCGCGATATTTTTGGCGGCGTGCCGCATCATCGCGAACTGGTCGAGGCAATGCTCGCTTACGATCTAATCGGCTTCCAGACCGAAGGTGATCGCGACAACTTCCTGTCTTATGTCGATGGCGAACTCGGCCTGGACACGACGGGTGGTGTGGTGATGTCGCGTTACGGCGTGTCGCGCTGTGCGGTATTTCCGATCGGCATCGATCCCGCGAAGTTTGCTGCGCATGCTGCCAAGGCGGCGTCGCATCCGGATGTGTCGCGGCTGCGCCGCAGCCTGAACGGCGAGAAACTCGCCATCGGCGTCGATCGCGTCGATTACTCCAAGGGGCTCGTCAATCGTCTCGATGCGTTCGATCGCATGCTGACGCGGCAGCCGCAGCTCAAGCGCTCGGTCTCGCTGTTGCAGATCGCGACGCTGTCGCGCGGCACGATCGAGGCCTATGGCGATCTGCAGAACCAGCTTGCGAAGCTGGTGAGCGATATTAACGGGCGTCACGGCGAAGTTGACTGGACGCCGATCCGCTATCTCAACAAGGGCTTCAGCCAGACCGTGCTCGCTGGCCTCTATCGCACCGCGCAGGTCGGCCTCGTTACGCCGCTGCATGACGGCATGAATCTGGTCGCCAAGGAATATGTCGCTGCGCAGAACCCGGTCGATCCCGGTGTGCTGGTGCTGTCGAAATATGCCGGCGCCGCCAACGAGCTCGATACGGCCTTGCTGGTCAATCCGCATGATGTGGACGGCATGGCGCGCACCATCGCGACCGCATTTTCGATGCCGTTGCTGGAGCGCCGGATGCGCTGGGAAGCCATGATGGCGAAGCTGCGCGCCGGCACCATTCAGGACTGGTTCGCCGATTTCGTCGAGGCGCTTCAGCAGGCCCATGTCGCCAATGACAAGACGCCGGTGGAAACGCTGCCGGTTGAGCCGGCCGTACTCTGGCCGGTCCAATCGCTGGGCGCTGGGGTCGGTAGCCGGTTCCACTGAGCCGCGGCGCCGCCCAGGCGAAATGGGGAGGTCCCCCCGCGGCGCGCTAGCGCGGGGATTGCTGTGCCGACGCATCGCAAGCCGATTCGCCGCTCGCCAGGACGGGCAGGTGGCGCCAAGGCTCCCCGGAATTCCCTATATCCTTCAATAATTTGAGAAAAACCGCCAGGCCGAGCCGGCGGTCCCTTGCAAATCTCGCTCCGGCCCGTCATGAGAAGGCGCGCCGGAGAGATGGCCGAGTGGCTTAAGGCGCACGCTTGGAAAGCGTGTGTGCGGGAAACCGTACCGTGGGTTCGAATCCCACTCTCTCCGCCAGCACCCCCTCCTAACCATCTGATCCATTTGCGAGCCGGCCGTCGACCTTCCGCTCGCCGCGCGGTAACAGGATGACGTCTGCGTCGATGGCTAGGTTTTTAAGGAGCCTGTATCGGAAGGCTGGGATTTGAAAGGAACCTCACGCTCTGGAAGGCGGCCCATTCTTGAATGGCGCAAAGTCTGGCAAGGCCAAAATGGCCTAATACGTCAGGCTGGTTGGCTTGATTTAAGCTTGAATTATTGGGTAGCCTTTTTGCGTCGCGTCCGGGGCATCAATTGCGTAGATCTCGAATTGTTATCGCTGCTGCGTCTGTCGGAGCCTTCGCTGCGGCCCTGACGTTATGCGCGTATGTTCGAGAGCCTCAAAAGGTAGTGAGCTTCTTTAAGGCCAAAAATCCAAGTGGTCCCCAGCTCGACGACGTCTCGTTCGTTCAGCGTTTTCCGCAAGCGTTTGATTTTGAAGTGTCGGCTTCTAATGTCGAATTAGAAGTTCAGCGGGCTAAGTCGCAGCTCGCGCAAGCAATGCGATCGCCGCCAGTGCTTCCCGCCGACAGCTCGCTCGGAATCTCGGCGGCGAATGGAAAAGTGCCGCTACCGAGAGTCCGGCCGTCGGCGGCCAATTTGATTGCTGTGTCTCTGCCCGATCAAGCGTCAACACCGTCTGATCCTTTGTCCAACGTAAGCGCAGCACTTAAAAAAGTCTTCGCGATGCTACAGCCGTCTGAAACTGTTTTGGCATCTGCGTCACCCGAGGGTGGAATCTCCGGTGACGGAAAGGACAGTGCACCTCCAACGTTGGCGGAAACGCGAACGGCGCTTTACGATATTTCCGCGCGCACCGTTTACATGCCCGACGGAACGCGGCTCGAGGCTCACTCCGGACTTGGCGAACTGATGGACGATCCAACGCAAGTCCACGTCCATGATCGAGGTGCGACGCCGCCGCAGATATATGAACTGAGCAAGCGAGAGAAGCCGTTTCACGGCGTTGAAGCATTGCGAATGAAGCCGGTGGGTCAAGGTGATCTGTTTGGCCGCGCCGGATTGCTTACGCACAGCTACCTGATGGGACCAAAGGGAGATTCGAACGGTTGCGTATCGTTCAAGGACTACGCAACGTTCTTGCAGGCCTACAAAGCAGGCGCCGTGAAGCGATTGATCGTCGTACCGAGCCTAGCCGATCCGACCGTTATGGTGGCACAAAAAACGTCGATGTAGCCGTGTCTGTGAATACTCAGATATCGCACCGGCTTGAGATTGATCTTCAGAACTAATTTTCGCCCAGATTTAGATTGGTAGTATGCCAACGCCGAATCGGGGGATTCGCATATGACACCCAGTGACTACGCGCGAATGGCGAAAAATTGCGCTGAGCGAGCTGACGCCTTGGAGCCCGGCCCGAAGAGAGACGAGTTGCTTAAGAAAGCACAGCAGTTTCGTTTTTACGCGAAGGTCGAAAATTGGGTGGCGTCACCGGGGCTGCAACCTCCGGATTGATTTCCGCGCAGTCAAAGCGGCAAACTCCGCAGTGCCTGGAAAACGGGACGCAGATAGTCCAGCATTTTTGGCGCGTTCTCCGTCATCGGAAAATGCCCGAGCTCCGGCATCTCTGTCACCACGGCGCCCTCGATCCATTCGGCGAGCGCGTAGGCATCGCTCACGGTGGCGGAGAAGTCGTAGTGACCGATCAGGAGATGTACGGGGATCTTGTGGCCATCGATGAGCTTGGCGGTCTGCTCGCCGTCGAACTCGTCCGAATAGAAAGCCAGATCGCCGTCATAGATGCCCGGCGCACCCTGCGAATAGATCCAGGCAGCGCGTCGGCGATCCTCAGTGGGGCTGGACGGGCTCATCAATCCGCGCACATAGGCTGCCGAATGCCAGCCGCCATTGACGCCTGCATGCGTGAGATAGTCGTTCCGACGGCCGCGTGGGCGCAAGGGCGCTTCGAGCGCGATCACGGCTTTCACGAGATCAGGTCGCTCTGCGGCGAGCGCCATGGCGATGCCGGCGCCCATTGAGCAGCCCATCACCACAACGGGTTCGCCGATCGCCTGTTCGATGAAGCTCGCGCACCAGTCCAGATAGGTTGGCTGATCGAGCTGATAGATGCTGCCGTCCCAACCGATAGGTGGCATGGAGCGGCCATGATGCGGCATGTCGAAGCCGATCAGGCGCCAGTCGCGCCCGAGTTCGGGATCGCACATCACGCCGTGAAACTGCCGCGTATCCGCTCCGGCCGTGTGGAGGCACAGCACTGGCCTGCCGGTGCCCGTGGCCTCTGAATAGATTTCGGCAATCTGCCCGCCGGCGCTGTGCACGCGGTGATAGCGGCCCTCAAGGCGCGTGAGATCGACTTCGACCGCATGCGCGGCCGGCACCGTCAGATTCGCAAACACGGCTTCTAGAAATGCGCGGGCCTGCGCAATGACCAGCGCATCGCCGCTCACGGTGAAGCTGGTGTTGCGCAGCTGGATCGATGAAAATGAATGATAGGTCGGCGGCGGGCAGGGCGCCAGCACCTTCAGCCATGCTGTGGCTGGTCCAGATAGCGCGATATCCGGCGCATTGCTGGGTATACTGACAACCGGCTGGTTGTTGCGACAAGCGATCGCGACGGCGGCCTCATCGATCCCAAACTGAATTTCAAGATCCAGTCCGCGCGCAAAAGACTGCACCTCCGGCGCGGCAATCGCGACCGCAAGTCGATTGCGAAGCTCGTCGATCAGGCCCATGCCCAACGTTACCTACTTCCTGGCAGTGAGATAGCGGCCAATCTCGACATGGTCGGCCGACGGTCCGAGTTTCTCCAGTGCAGCATCCCACAATGCGGCGACTTCGTCTGCCAGCGGCGCGCTGACGCCGATCTGGTGTGCGAGCTCGTCGGCGGTGCGGATATCTTTCGCCATCAAGGCCAGCCCAAATCCCGATGTGTATTTCTCGGGAATGATGAACTGCTTGAGCTTGTTTTCGGTCGAATTGTTGCGTCCGGTGGAGGCATTCAACACGTCGACGAGGACATTCGGATCGATGCCGAACTTTCCACCGATGGCAACGGCTTCGGCGGCAGCGGCGAGGCCTGCTGCCGAGACGTAGTTGTTCAATGCCTTGGCGGCGTGACCGGAGCCGAGCGGACCGGTGCGGAACACCGACTTGCCCATGGCATTCAGCACGGGATCGGCGCGATCGATGGTCTTGCCGTCGCCGCCGGCCATGATCGCCAGCGTGCCGTCGACGGCGCGTTTCACGCCGCCCGACACCGGCGCGTCGATGAAAGCGAGACCCGCTGCGATCAGTTCTTCGCCGAGCGCGCGCGTGCCCATCGGAGCGGAGGAGCTCATGTCGATCACCACCGTGCCCGGCGCGAGCTTCGCCTTGAGGCCTTCCACGGCCGCGCGCACGATCTTGCCGTCGGGCAATAGCGTGATGACGGCGGCTGCGTCCTTGACGGCTTCATCGACTGTCGCAACTGACGTGCCGCCGGCCTCGGCATATTTGGCGCGCGCTTCGGCGAATGTATCGAAGCCAACCACCTGATAGCCTGCGCGCGCAATGCATGCGGCCATGGGGCGTCCCATATTGCCGAGGCCGATTACTGCGATCTTGGCGGGCGGATTGATGGCGGCTGAATTCGACACGGGCGTTCCTCTTCAAGTTCTTATTTTAGTCGATATCTGGCGCGGCAGGTGATCGCGCTGGTCAGGGATTGTCGCGCCGCAACGCTTCCAGCGCTATCGCGGCGGCATTCTTGATGTGCTGGACGCAAGCCTGCTCGGCGCCATCTTCGTCGCCGGCCTCGATCGCGACAAGGATGGTCTCGATTTCGGCAAGACTGCGGCCGATGCGATTGGACTGGGTCATCGACGTCATGCGCAGCACCGTGACGCGGTTCAGCAGCATCTTCAGAAAGCGTTCGACGAAAACATTGCCGCAGCCTTCGAGCAGCGCAGCATAGAATTCAGTCTTGGCGGCCAACAGGTCGCTGCGGTCTTCCTGACCGGCTACCGCGCCCATCTGGACGAACTGTTTGCGCAATCGTTCGATGATCACCGGATCGCGCAGCCGTGCACATTCACGGCCGGCATAGCCCTCTAGCAGCGCGCGCAAATCATAGAGCTGCTCGGCTTCCTCGACGCTGATGGTGCTGACGATGGGGCCGCGATGCGGGATCGTGGTGACGAGGCCCTCTGCCTCCAGTTGCCGGAGCGCCTCGCGGATCGAGGTGCGGCCGACGCCGACCTGCTCGCACAGTTCACGCTCGATCAGCCGCTGGCCAGGCTTGAACAGCCCGCTACCGATTGCAGAGCGTAGTCGGTTTTCAACCAGCAGTCGCAGGCTGGTCGATTCCCGCGAGACATTCAGTTCCGATTCGATCTTTGCCATGCGTCAAGTTGACCGCCTATCAGACAATCTGTCAAGCAGCTTGACCGCTCGTCTGTTTTATGTCGAATTGGCGATGAAGCCGCAAAGGCCGTTCTGCATTCGGAGAAAACGCCCATGTCCAAGACAACCTCCCATCGTGGTGGCCTGAGCCGACGTTCGCTGCTCGCCGGAACCGCGTCTCTGCTGGCCAGCCCGATGGTGCTGTCGCCCGCCCGTGCGCAGGCGAAGCCGGTCAATATCGGCGTGATCATGCCGCTGTCGGGTGCCAATGCGCAGTTCGGCATCAATTCGCGCAACGGCATCGAATTGGTGGCCGACGAGATCAACGCAGCCGGCGGCATCAAGGCGCTCGGCGGTGCCAAGATCAATCTGATCGTGGCGGACGCGACCTCGACACCGACCACCGCGGGCACCGTCGCGCAGCGCCTCATCACCCAGAACGAGGTGACGGCGATCCTCGGCGCATTCGCATCATCGCTGACCATTGCGATTTCGGAAGTCACGGAACGCCGTGACATTCCGCTGCTCACGATGTCTTTCGCCGACCAGATCACCGGTCGCGGCTTCAAGAACATCTTCCAGATCGTCGCTAAGGCCTCTGCGCTCGGCAAGGCGCAGCTCGACTACACGCTGGCGATTGCGCAAGCATCCGGCGCCAGGATCGACAAGATCGCGATCATGTATGAAGACACCGCCTATGGCACTGCGCAGGCGGCTGGCCTTCGTGCCGCTGCCAAGGCAGCCAATATCGACATCGCGATGGACGATGCCTATCCGCTGGGAATCACCGACACCACGCCGTTGATCAACAAGCTGCGTGCGTCCGGTGCCCAGGCCGTCTTCCCGGTGTCCTATCTCAATGACAGCCTGCTGCTGATCCGCACCATGCGCCAGCAGCGCATCACGATTCCGGCCATCGGTGGCGCGGCCGGCTATGTTATTCCGGATTTCGAGAAAGGCCTCGGCGAATTCGCGGAGAATGTGCTCTCGATCGCGCCAGCCAATTACGATCTCGCGCCGGATCTCACCGAGCGTTTCCGCAAGCGCTTCGGCTATTTCATGGTGCATGAGGCGCTGGAACACGCCGTCGCGCTCGACGTGCTGGTGCAGGCGATCGAGAAGGCGAAGTCGGCCAAGGCCGAGGACGTCACCATGGCGCTGCGCGGCGCGAAGTTCACCGGCGGCTGGACCAAGGCGATGACCGGCGGCGCCGTCGAATTCGACAGCACTGGCCTCAATATCCTGTCGGTTCCCGTCATGGCGCAATGGCGCAACAAGGAGCTCGTCACGGTCTGGCCGAAGGATGTCGCCAAGGGCACGGCGGTCTGGAAGTCCTGACGAACTGAAGAAAGATCGCAGTGTCATTTCTACAAGCAATAATCGACGGGTTGTTGGTTGGTGGCGTTTACGCCGTCATCTCCATCGGCCTGACGCTGGTCTATGGTGTCATGGGCATCGTGAATTTCGCGCAGGCGGAATTCCTGATGATCGGCATGTTCGTGTCCTGGTTCGCCTGGGCCTATCTCGGCCTTGATCCGGTGCTGGCCGCGCCGCTGTCCTTCGCGGTGGCGTTCGGCATCGGCTGGCTGGTGCAGGGGCAGTTGATTGCGCGCGTGTTGAAGGCACCGTCGGTAGCGCAGATCTTCCTCACCGTCGGACTCTTGATCGTCATCGAGAACGGATCGCTGTTGCTGTTCGGCTCGCAGTTTCGTTCGGTGACCACGTCCTACCAGACCATGTCGCTGTCGCTCGGCGCGCTGTTCATCAGCGTGCCGTATCTGATCGCCTTCGGCATGTCGCTGGCTTGCGGCCTTGCCCTGTGGTGGTTCATGCGCACGAGCTGGTTCGGCCGCGCCATGCGTGCCACTGCGCAGAATCCCATGGCTGCACAGTTGATGGGGATCGATACGGCATTGATGTACAAGATCGCATTCGCGCTTGGCGTCGGCCTCACGGCCTTCGGCGGCGCGGTGATCCTGCCTTACGTCACCGTATTCCCCGGGGTCGGTGGCCAGTTCGTCGTGCTGATGTTCACCGTCGTTGTGCTCGGCGGTCTCGGCAGCGTTGCGGGAGCGGTGGTCGGCGGATTGGCTGTGGGCGTCATTCAGGCATTGTCGTCGCTGTTTTTCCCGATCCAGTTGCAGAACCTCATTCTGTTCATCGTCTTTATTTTCGTGCTCGCGGTAAGGCCGCAAGGCCTTGTGGGAGCATCCCGATGAAACGCTGGATCGCGATTCTGGCTGTGATCGCCATTGCGGCTGTGTTGCCGCTGCTGCTCAGCCCGACCGGATACTGGATCCGCGTGCTCACCTTTACGCTGCTATTCGCGGCGATGGCACAGGTCTGGAACATCATCGGCGGTCTGGCCAATCAGACATCGCTCGGCCATGCGGCCTTCTTCGGCATCGGCGCCTATACATCCACCATCCTGGTGCTGAAATTCGGCATCAGCCCGTGGATCGGCATGTTCGCGGGCGGCCTCCTCGGTGGCATCGCCGCGCTGATCATTGCCGTTCCGACCATGCGACTGCAGGGGCATTACTTCGCCTTGGCCACACTGGCGTTCGGCGAAGTGATGCGCGTCATCGCCAATGTCTGGTCGTCGCTCACAGGCGGGCCGGTCGGTCTGTCGGTGCCGTTCGTGCCGCCCAGCATCGCTGCCTATTCCTTCAAGCAGCTATTGCCGCATGCCTATATCGCGCTCATCGCTTTGATCGTTGTGACCTTCATTTTTGAGGCGATCCGGCGCAGCGCGATGGGCTATCGGCTACGCGCCATCAAGGAAAATCCGGCTGCTGCGGAAGTGATCGGCATCGACACCACCAAGGTGAAGCTGCAGACCGCTGTTATCTCGGGCGTGCTGATGGCCATGCTGGGCACGCTCTATGCGCAGGTCGCGGTGTTCTTCGATCCGGATACGGTGTTCAGCGCCGCCTCCATCTCCATTCGCGTCGCGTTGATCGCCATTCTGGGCGGCGTCGGTACGGCGATCGGTCCGATCCTCGGCGCATTGTTCATCATCCCCGTGGAGGAGCTGATGAACGATCTATTCTCGTCGGGCGCGGCGGGCCTGTCGCAACTGATCTTTGGCGTCATCCTGATCGCCGTCATTCTGTGGCGTCCACGGGGCTTTATCACGGTGTTCGACTCGTTGATGGCACGCTTCTCGAAGAAGGCACGCTCATGACCATTCTCGATGTGCGTGGCATCTCGCGTCGTTTCGGCGGCCTTCAGGCGCTGTCAGACGTGACGTTCTCGGTGCCGAAGGGTCAGATCGTCGGCCTGATCGGCCCGAATGGCGCCGGCAAGACGACGTTCTTCAGTACACTGGTCGGCCTCATTCGCCCGGACAGCGGCTCCATTCAACTCGACGGCACCAGTGTGGTCGGCCAGAAGCCGCACAAGGTCGCGGCGCTTGGCATGACCAAGACGTTCCAGAACGTGGCGCTGTTTGCCGAAAGTTCGGTGCTCGACAACGTGCTCACCGCGGGCCTGTTGCGCCACGATGTGGAGACCGCGCGCAAGGAGGCATTGATCTGCCTCGACCGCGTCGGGCTCAAATCCGTTGCTCACAAGCTTGCCGGCAATCTCTCGTTTCCCGAGCGTGCGCGCGTCGAACTGGCACGCGCATTGTGCACTGGCCCCAAAGTGCTGCTACTCGATGAGGTGATGGCCGCACTCAATCCGGTCGAGATGCACGAGATCATGGATCTGATCCGCTCGCTGCGCGACGACGGCATCACGCTGCTGGTTGTCGAGCATCATATGCGCGCAATCATGACGATCTGCGATCGCATCCTGGTGCTGAACTTCGGCCGCCTTCTAGCCGATGGTACGCCGGAGCAGGTTGCGAACGATCCGGTGGTGGTGGAAGCCTATCTCGGCCGTTCGATGGAGGCCCACAAATGAGTGCGTCTCAGCCATTGCTCGAGATCAAGGGTCTCAATGCCGGTTACGGCGAGATCGAAGTCCTGCACGGCATCGATCTGCAGATGTTCGAAGGCGAGTTCGTCTGCATCATCGGCGCCAATACCGCCGGCAAGAGCACGATCCTGCGCGCGATCTCGCGCCTGGTGCCGCATGTCACCGGCACGTTGCGTTTTGCCGGCAATGATCTGTCAAGCCGTGCCTCGCATGACATCCCCACGCTGGGCATCGCGCATGTTCCCGAAGGGCGCCATGTGTTTACGGATATGATGGTGGAAGAAAACCTGATGCTCGGCGCCTTTACGGCGCGGCATGCCAAGGATCTGTCGTCGCGTATGGAAGGCATCTTCGAGCTGTTCCCGCGTTTGCGCGAGCGGCGCGGTCAACTGGCAGGCACGCTTTCTGGTGGCGAACAGCAGATGGTCGCTGTCGGGCGCGCGCTGATGCTGCAGCCAAAGCTGCTGCTGCTCGATGAGCCGAGCCACGGTCTGGCGCCGAAGGTCGTCGAAGAGATGCACGATGCCTTCACCAAGATCCACAGCCGTGGAACGTCGATCCTGCTGGTGGAGCAGAATGTCGGACTGGCGCTCGACGTCGCGACACGCGGCTATGTGCTGGAAAGCGGTCGCATCGCACTGCAGGGCGCGTCTGCAGAATTGAATGAAAATCCTGCCGTTCGCGCGGCCTATCTCGGCATATGATCGAGGCAGACGGGCGAACGACGTCAAACCCTGGCAATCGCAAATAGAAGGAAGAAAATATGAGCTACGATCAGACGATCACCCTTGGCGGAATGTTCGACATCGGTCTTGCCGCACGGCGCGAAGTGCTGGGCGCGGCCTATGTCGACAAGTCGATGCAGTCGACCAATGATTTCATGATGTCGTTCCAGCACATCACCACCGAATGGTGCTGGGGCTACGCCTGGAATCGTCCGGGCCTCGATCGCAAGACCCGCAGCATGTTGAACCTCGCAATGCTGACGGCGCTGAACCGCGCGCCGGAAATCAAGCTGCACACGCGCGGCGCAATCACCAATGGCGTCACGGTCGACGAGATCAAGGAAGTGTTGCTGCACGCCACGGTCTATTGCGGTATCCCGGCCGGCCTCGATGCGTTCAAGGCCGCGAATGAAGTGCTCAAAGAGATGGGTAAGGTGGAGTAGGTCGCCGGCCTGACAACGACACCTCAAACGCAAATTCAACAGTCCGCTTGATCTGCGCAAGATCAGGCGGACTTCGTTATTCGCGGCGATGATACGCACAAGAGCAATTGGCGCAGATATCTACGCCGGACGCTTCTGTTGTACCCATGCCAGTCCCGCAAACTCAGGCAGCGGGCTTGGATGCCGTGGTCGTGGATGCCGCTGGTGCTTGAGCCTGGGGCTCGGTTGTGGCCTTGGCGAGCGCGTTCCTGAGCGCCTGCTCCTTGGCATCGTCCAGGGACGTCTTCAGCACAGTGCCGCCGGCGTCCTGGATTTCCTTGAGCACCTTGTCTGCAGTGATGCTCTTGATGAGAACGAACAGCGCCGCATTTCCCGGCTGAAGGTTTGCCGATAGCTCCTTCATGAAGTCGTCATTGATGCCGTAATCCGTCAGTGCGCCGCCCAATGCACCGGATGCGGCGCCCAGTGCTACGCCGAGAAGGGGATTCAGGAACAGCACGCCGATCAATAATCCCCAGAAGCTGCCGGAGGCCGCGCCGGCCATGGTGGTATTCATCAGCTGGTTCAGCTTCACGGGGCCGGCTTCGGTTTTCACCGCGATAACGGCATCGCTGATCGTGATCAGATATTCCTTCTGCAGCTTGAACAGACGCTGCCGCACCTCTTCGGCTTTTGCCTCGGATGGATAGATGATCGCAACGAGATCTGACATTTCCAATCCTCCTGACTAAGAGATTTCTATTCCGCCACGTGGTCTGCGTCGTTGATGGTTCCTTCTGCGGCTATGCTGCCTTGGTTCTCAGCTGCCATGCGTAAGCGAGCCACGCCAGACCGTGAGAGATCATGTCGACGGCCAGCAGAGAGCCGAGGACCCACAGGCCTGTCCTGGGAAAACCTGTCAGAATAACCAGACCTGCCAGAACGCCGAACAGTCCTGAAGCCAGCATGATCCAGCCCCCTTTGCTCCAGCGGCTAAATCCGAGCAGCGCGCGAATGACGCCGGAAACCAGCAGCAATATACCGAGGACATAGGTGAGGATGATTGCGCTGGCGACGGGCTGTTGCACCAGAACGATGCCGAATGCGATGTAGAGAATGGCGAGCAGGATCTGCCACAGAAATCCTCCCCATCCCTTGGTCCAGAACGCATGGATCATTTCGAACACGCCAGCGGCAATGGCCGTCCAGCCGATGAACAGCGTGCTGATGACAGTGGCGAGAACGACGTCGCCGAGGATCAGGAGCCCGGCCAAAATCAGAACGATGCCAAGCAGTACGCATATCCAGAACGGCGGTGAAGACAAGCCGCTGACGCTTACCGAGGAACTATTGCCATACGTCGTCATCTTGTCCTCCCGCTCCTGCGCTGCTTTTGCGCTATGATTTGAGGCCGCCCGTGTCACCGCGCATGCGCTTCACACCATCAGCGCCAAGCGCAGACGCGGCGACCATGGCGCCACCAACACACACGGCGACGACGTCGCCACGATCGATGCGGGTGGTGAAGGACCCTGCGTGGCGGCCGGCCCGCCACAACCACCTGGGCGTTTTCGGTGAGGGGCTCCAACTTGTTGGCAAGGTCTTTCTGCAGCGGGATTGGCGCGGCCTTGGCAGTCGTCAGAAAGACGCTCGTGCCAAGCCCCGTGGCGACCGCGCTGAACAGAAGGCCCTGCAAGAGGTTTCGCCGATCCATCGCTTCCATAGAACTTCTCCTTTCAAGAATAGAAAAGGAACGTCAGGGATATAAGGAGGCACCGGAATTGCACGGCAGAGCCGATAATCGTAGCGACTCCGAATGGCGACGGCATCGCAAGATCAACGGTGAGGCGCGGACGTGCATGGGCGCGCAAATGGCGGTCGCGAATGATAGTTCACCCATGAAAGCTGTTGTGAAGCGGCGATGGGTTTCAGGCGCCAGCCCTTGAACAGTCTCCGACCAGGTCGATTGCCCAGTCGGGACATCAGGCCGTTCAGCCTGTGTTGCGATCGATTGCGAGTCCATGGGACTCCGTTCCGGCTTTTTATCAGCCTGATTTTTGATATCGCACGGGGCGAATGGATATTACCAAAGGCGCAGTCCGTCAATCAGAACGGGAAGATGCGCTCGATATGGGTATGCCTCGCTGTCTCAATTTTCAGAAGTCTTGAACCGCCTAATTAGATCTGCATGCCGCAACATGTTCGAGAAATTGAGTGATATTTTCAGTGACCTGTCTCTATTTGCCGCGCTCATCTCTCGCCATGCTTCGGTAATTACATCATGCGAGCGGTGATGTTGCATCGGGTCAAACCCTGACGCGTGCGGATGTCGTCGAAGATATGATAGCGTTACTCTCGTGACAGGATTGTGCCTGTTCACAAGAGGCGGTGCCATGAAGAGAGGGGATGCGGGAGACGACGAGCCAACGAAGGAGTGGAACAGGGAAACGATCGACCCGCGTAGGGGCGATATCGAGGACGATGCCGCCAGCCCTGAACAGCGAACTCTGCTCTCGATGGCCGGGAGCCTGCTTGTTGAAGTCAGTCTGCCGAAGCTCCTGTTTGCCTGGACAGTATCGTTGTTACTGCCGGCGGTGTCGTTGGGTCTCGCGGCATTGGTTGCTTCTGCCTGGCTCTCAACTCTGTCGGACAAGGTTCTCGTCCTGACCGAGATCGGCGCGCTGCTGGTGGCAATCGGGATTGTCGCGCTGGGGTGGATCGGCTGGAAGCCTCTGTTTCGGTTCGCCGAGGTCAACTTCTGGTCTCTTAACGCGCTTGCCATCCAGCCTGGATATGTTCTCGGCCGCGAGGGCTTGCAGCATCTGACGGAGAAGATGCTGGGGAGACATCTGACCGTGCGTGGAAGAGCGCGCTTGCGCGCGGTGAATTCGGCCGCGGCAGGAATCGCCATCTCCATCTGCGCTGTAGCGGTTGCGATGTGGGCGTGGCCAGCCTCGCGCTGGACAGGAAGCCTCGAAGATTTTGGTGTTCCTCATCGTTTGATCATTCCGACGCTGGCAAATGCCGCAGTCCTGATATGCGGCTACCTTGCCGGCGCATCGCTTGTCTGGGGCCTGGCCGATGCCCGTATGGCGCAGCCGGTGGATATTGTCGCGTTCGATGCAGCGCCGGCGCATGCCAGGATCTGGCGCGTGGCTCATTTGTCGGATCTCCATGTGGTCGGCGAACGATACGGTTTCCGCATTGAAAGCGGGCGCGCCGGGCCGCAGGGGAATGAGCGTCTTGAGCAAGTGCTGGCGCGGCTGGCCGCCATTCACGCCGTTGATCCGCTCGACCATGTACTGATCAGCGGCGATATGACCGATGCCGGACGGGCGACCGAATGGGCGGAGTTTCTGGACGTCCTGTCACACTATCCGGACCTCGTCGCGCGCACCTTCGTGCTGCCCGGAAATCACGACATCAATATCGTGGACCGGGCGAATCCGGCACGGCTGGATCTCCCGTTCAGTCCGGGCAAACGGTTGAGACAGGTCCGCACGCTTTCGACCATCGCTGCCATTCAGGGCGATCGTACTTTTGTTGTGAAAGACGCGAAAGGTCATACAACGACACTGACCGACGCGTTGGCGCCGTATCGCCGTCAGATGGCCGACTTCGCGGACCTCGGTGGCCTGCAGCGCGCAGCCCGGTTGCGTGGGGTCTTCGATGATTTGTATCCGATGGTGGTTCCGCCTCTGGAGGAGAATGGACTCGGCATAGCGCTGCTCAATTCCAATGCTGAAACACATTTCTCCTTCACCAATGCACTTGGCCTCGTCTCGATCGAGCAGACCCGCCGGCTGGAGGCCTTTATCGCTCAGTTCCCGAAAGCGCGTTGGATAATCGGATTGCACCATCACCTGATGGAGTATCCGATGCCAGTGACTGCGTTCGCTGAACGCATCGGCACGGCGGTGATCAACGGCAGCTGGTTTGTACGTCGGCTGAAGGCCTTTGCTGATCGGGCCGTCGTCATGCACGGGCATCGCCATATCGACTGGATCGGCACCTTTGGTTCGTTGAAGGTCATTTCGGCTCCGTCACCGGTCATGGCCGCTGCTGATGTGGCCTGCACGCGCTTCTATATTCACAGGCTTGCGGCCGGGCCGGGTGAGCAGCTTTGCTTGCTTGAGCCGGAGCGGATCGATGTGCTGGCGGGCGCGAGTGACCGAGCGGATGCGGCGGAGGATACGACCGCCAGATCATCGATCGCGTAATGCTATCACTCGCAATCGTCGGCAGAAATGGCTCGACCAGGAAAGCGCGCCGAGCCGCATCGCGTCGTAACTATTCGAATCGAAATCGAGTCAGCTTGTGAGTTGTGCCTGACGTGGCGATCTTGCGGCGCTGAATAGCCACTGCCATATTCTCGCGCAGAAAGTGGAGGCTCCCATGATCAAGAAGGCCCTGCTTGGACTTTTCGGCGCATCCCTTTTGCTCTGCGTTTCATCGCTGCCGGCTTTCTCTGCCGCATTCAGGGCAGGAACGCTGACATGTATGAGCAATCCCCGGATTGGCCTAATTATCGGCTCGCGTCAGACGCTGCGATGCGTGTTCAGGATACGAAATGCGTCACGGCAGTACATCTATGAGGGAACGGTGCGCCGCATCGGCCTGGATCTCGGGGTGACTCCGTCGAGCGCGCTGGTCTGGCGGGTCTTCGCCCGGAACTCACAGGTCGGCCGGGGTACGCTCCGTGGAAATTACGTCGGCGCGAGTGGCAGCGTTGCGTTTGGCCCGGGTCTGGGCGCGAATGTTCTGATCGGGGGATCTCGCAGGACCGTGATGCTCCAGCCACTGTCGCTTGAGCGCCAGATCGGTGTGAGCCTTGCCGCGGGAATAGCGACGCTGACGTTACGCTAGTGGTGGTGCCCGCTAGCTTGATAGTCCCGTGAAACCAGGCCAACGAGATCACGCGATGCAGGATCGTGGGCGCCTGCCTTGGAAACCGCTATTTTAATCCTATCACTCGACTGATTTTTGTTGCCGGCGCAGCCGCAATTGTCGCTCGCTCGGAGGTCGCGGCATGGCGTGCAAGCGTGGTCGCCCTCTGCGGTGCAGTGTCTGTCCTTGAGGTTGTCGCGGTTGTTCTATGTTGAGCGGGGACGCTGGTGTCTTCAGACGGTTGGTGCGGACATCGTCCCGAATTGCTTCAGAATCCAGCCTTTGACCACGCTCGACGGAGTCGCGAGGGTCTGCAGTCGCGGAGAACGCAGCGCACAAGAAAATCATCCCTGAACCTGCCGCAGCAATAAAGCGCTTCATGATATCTCCTGTTGAGGATCGCTCCGAACGGAGACTCTTAAATGAGAAAGCCGCGCATCTCCATGCGGCCTAACGCAGCTTCCTGGTTTGTCGGATCCGCTAATCGTCGCTTAGCCCAAGGCGCCGGCGGGCCGCTTCGATGTCCGATGTATCTTCGTCCGATGTGTCTGCGTGATCGGCAACCGGATCGCCTGGCGAGGCGGGCCGTGAAGACGCCGTTCGCTCAGATCGACGCGTATCCGTCCGGAGCGACCAGAAAGCCATGGCAAGGCCGATCACGAAGACCACAACCAAAATCAGAAAGAGCGCCGATTGCTTGATCCAGGAGATCGCGGGAACTGCCAGAGCCATTGAGAGGCCGAGAAAGCCCATTTGCAGCGACATAAGGTTCAGGCCGGCGAGAAAAGTGCCAAGCGCTAGCAACATCAAAAGCACGAGACTCGTCGCAGGCGCAGGCAGAAGCTGTTGAACGCCTGCCAGCAGCATGATGTTCATCGTAACAAACCGCGATCCAGTGAAGCGCTTGCGTCCATACCAGTCGAACCCGAGCCTGCCTGTCGTCGCGCTCGGTCCATTCGGTTACGACGCTTACAACGCCAATTGCGAGGGCAAGGAACTCCCAGTAGCCAATGAGTGGTTTGCCTGAAAAATTCGTATAGGCCACGCCCGCAATTGCAAGCGCGAGAATGGCAAGAAAGGGTAGCTGCCTGAGGACGATGCTTCTCGTTCTGAAGTGAAGGTCTTCAGTATGCCGACCCGGTGGCAGATCCAGTTCACTCATCGAAGATCCAGTCGTAATCCCGTCTATTGCCGCGAATTCCAAACGTCGCGTCCTCCGTGAAAAAGCTAGCCTAGGCTTCTGCGAGCCGATGCGATATCGGATGATCACCTTAGGGGACCTAGGGGATTTCCCGATGAGTTCGCAGGTATCAATTTGTTTCCGGTCTGGCTGAGGCGTTGCTTGACGCAACAAACGCGGGCGCAATCGGCGTTCCCTAATCTGGATCCTGCATCTCGCCCTAGGGGAAACACCTGATTGTACTGGTGGCAGCGTCAATGATCTGCTGGGATTTCTCGGCTCGTCGGACATTCCCTGCGACCGCCGCGCCAGCACGCTGTGTTGCTCGAAGACGATCGAGAAAGGCTATGAGAAACCGTTCGACCGAAGGGGCACAAGTCGGGCGAATAGAAATGAAGCTTCGCAAGGTATCGCAGCTCTTCGATACGCTCGATCCGTCTCCGTTCCGCGAGACTGATCTCGCGCTACAGGCTGAGGATTATATCGTTGATCGCGCGCTGGAGTTTTCCGACCGTGTCCCAATTGAAATCGTCATCTATCTGCCGCCTGACGAACTGCGGAAAACGCATGTATCCGATATCGCAGCCGCGGTCAGATACTATTTTGGCCTTCGAAGCCAGGCCGTCTCACGTGAACTGAGCGAGTTGTTCAAGACCGGCCGGCTGTCACTCGTCGTCGGAATGGTGATCCTTTTCATTTGCCTCTTGCTCGGCTGGGTCTTCGCTCAGCGAATGACGGAGGGACCGTTTTCAAGGGTTCTGTCAGAGAGCTTTCTTATTCTGGGCTGGGTTGCGATCTGGAAGCCTTCGGAAATCTTTCTTTACGCCTGGCCACCCGTTGCAGCTCGCAGAAAACTCTTTGACCGGCTTTCCAGGGCGGCTGTTCTGCTCGATGAGGACGACACCGTGTTGTCGACTGCAGAAGGTGCAAACGGATAGCCGGAACGATCTCGGAGGGACCCGGAAACGGTGCCTTCCTATTGCTGCGCCAATGTTGGTCCTTCTTCATTCGACCGATCGTCTTCGAGCGTCAGGTTCAATAGAAAAATGGGAACATCATCCAATTCATCCGATCAGAAGCTCTCGCGCGGCGCGTTGATTGCGCTCGTGGTCGGCTCGATGGTCGGCTCCGGGATCTTTGCTTTGCCATCGGCATTCGGTCGCGCCACGGGCGGTCTCGGCGCCCTGATTGCCTGGTGCATCGCCGGCACCGGAATGCTGATGCTCGCTTTTGTCTTTCAGACGCTGTCCCGGCGTCGGCCCGATCTCGATACGGGCATTTTCGCCTATGCTGAAGCTGGCTTCGGCGACTATGCCGGCTTTGCATCTGCGGCCGGTTACTGGATCGGATGCTGCCTTGCCGATGTTGCGTGTCTTGTGCTGATCAAAGCGACATTGGGGCAGTTCTTTCCGGTGTTTGGCGATGGCACCACGCCCGTTGCGATCGTGGGCGCTTCGTTGCTGCTCTGGAGCGTTCACTTCCTTATCCTCCGGGGCATCAAGGAAGCTGCCGCACTCAATACGATTGCGACATTCGCGAAGATGATACCGATACTCCTTTTCATCGTCGTTGCCGCTTTTGCGTTCAAGGCCGACGTCTTCGCGCTCAATTTCTGGGGCGGTGAGGAGCCGAGCTTTGCCAGTGTGTCGAGCCAGGTTCGCAACACGATGCTCGTCACCGTATTCGTGTTCGTGGGAATCGAAGGAGCAAGCGTCTACTCGCGCTATGCAAGGGACCGCAATGATGTTGGGATCGCGACGGTTCTGGGTTTTCTCGGTGTGCTCGCTTTGCTTGTCCTGGTCACCATGCTGTCCTATGGAATTCTGCTCCGCCCAGAGCTGAGCGCGCTCGCGACGCCGTCGATGGCGGGCGTATTGGAAGCGATCGTTGGGCCTTGGGGCAAGGTATTCATCAGCATCGGCCTGCTGATCTCCGTGCTTGGAAACTATCTGTCCTGGTCATTGCTTGCCGCCGAGGTTCTCCATTCCGCGGCTGTCAATGGCACGATGCCGCGCTTCCTCACGCGCGAGAACGTCAACAAGGTACCCGCAGGGGCGCTGTGGCTTACCAACTGCCTTATTCAGCTTTTCCTGCTCGTCACCTATTTTGCTGAATATGCCTTCACGCTGGCATTGAAGATGACGAGTTCAATGACGCTCATCCCCTATCTGTTCGTCGCTGCATACGGACTTAAACTCGCATGGACCGGGGAAACATATCAGACAGAGCCGCGTAGCCGCGCCATCGACTGGGCGCGCGGTGCGCTTGCCACGATTTACGCGGCTGTGATGATTTACGCAGGCGGTCCCACCTTCCTGCTGCTTTCGGCGCTTCTCTATGCGCCGGTCACGATCCTGTTCGTGATCGCGCGGCGGGAACAGAAAGCAACGGTCTTTGCGTCTCCCGAGGGAATCTTGTTCGGAGCGATCGTCGTGGCAGCTGCCGCTGGCCTCTACAATCTTGCGATGGGCAATATTTCCATCTAGTCGGAGTTTCCCGCCTCTACCTAAGGTCAGGACCGTCGTTCAGGTTATCTCCCAGGCAGTCCTCCACATAGAGTCGAAGAACGGCGACGCGCCCGATCGCGAATAGCGGCATCGCAAGCGCAATTCCCAGAACGCCGAACAGAGAGCCGAGCAGGACGATGGCGACCAGCGTCCATGCGGGGGGCAGTTCCACCGCGCGCCGCTGAATGAGCGGGCCGATCACATAGCCCTCGATGGATTGAATAACGGTGTAAATCCCGATGGCCCAGATCACCATCGAGGGACCAAGCGGCATTGCCACCAATCCCACGGGGATACTGGCCAATATCGGCCCGAGATAAGGCACGAAGTTCGACAGGCCGGCCTGCAGGCCGAGCAGAAAGGCGCTTGGAAGCCCGAGCAAATAGAGCGCCAGCCACACGCAGGCGGTCATCAGGACGATCCGGATCAGTTGTCCCATGAGCCATGAGCGCAGCACGGCGCCCATTTCATCCAGAACAGAACGCATGCGCTCGCGCGAGGAGGGCTTGACCAACAATACGACGCCGTCGCGATAGGCCTGCGGATCGAGCGAAAAGAGAAGGCCAAGAAATATGATGACGAGCGTATTGGCAAGAAAGCTCGAGGCAGTCCCGACGGCCGATTGAGCGTGGCCAAAGAGCTTGTCGTGATCGGGAAACCAACGGGAGAAGTCGCGCCCTCCGTCCGGGCCGAACAGATCCACGCCAAAAGCCAGCAGACGTTGTTGCAGGATATCCAGTTGAGCGTCCATGACGCGCATCAGGATCCGGGCCTGCTCGGGGATTTTTCCAATCCCCCATATTGTCCCCAGCACGACCACTGCAGTCAGGATGACGATCACGATGGCTAGCCGCCACGCGCGCGCGATCGGAATGTATCGACCAAGCGACCGAGCGCAGGCATCGAGAAGCGATGCAAGCAGGATCGCCGCAAATATGATGAGAAGGCTGGACGACGCGCGCCATGCGAGGAAGATGCCGCTGGCAACACCCAGAATAACGAGTGCTCCCCCGAGGGTCAGCCGCCGGCCGGCATTCGCTCCTGCCGTCGGAAGATCCCCACTTCGAACGTCCTTGGCTAGGATGGCTTGATCCACTCTCGGCTCAGGCATGGTCCCCCACATTTCCTATGGCAGCTAGGGTCCAATCAGTTTCATGCGAATTGCATACCGGACCAGTTCGGCAGTGGAGGAAACTCCAAGTTTGCGCATGGCGGATGCGCGGTGGGCTTCGACAGTTTTCACGCTGAGATTCAGTACCGTGCTGACGGACTTGTTGGTGTGTCCTTCGGCGATCAGCTGAACGACGTTTTGCTCGCGTAACGACAGCAGGACTTTCGATTTGTCCTTCTTGCTGGCCAGGTAGTCGTGAAGCAATTTTTCCACGACCACACCGGTGAAGTAAGGCCGGTGATTGAGTAATGCGTCGATCGCTGCAATGAGATGATGTCGCGCATCTGACTTTAACAAGAAGCCTCGTACCCCTGCCAGGAGGGATTCGGTGAGGATTTCATTGCTTTCGTGCATTGTCAGGATGAGCACCTCCGTCCGCGGGTAATGCAACTTGATCTGACGGCTCACCTCCAGACCATTCAGGACGGGCATGGAATAGTCGACAATTGCTATATCGGGCTTCAACTCCCTGATCATGGCGACCGCAGCCCTGCCATCGCTCGCTTCGCCGCTCACAGCCCAGTCCGCACGGCTTTCGACGATCGCGCGCAATCCGGATCGCACGACTTCATGATCGTCTGCAATCAAGATCTGCTTCACAGTGCCGTTCCCATTCGTTGGAACCACTGGCCATATCCAATTGACGAAAGCAGCTCGCTAGAACGACCGCCTCGAATGATATGCGTCACGGCTGCCAAATC
This sequence comes from Tardiphaga sp. 20_F10_N6_6, assembly GCF_052076045.1. Taxonomy (NCBI): domain Bacteria; kingdom Pseudomonadati; phylum Pseudomonadota; class Alphaproteobacteria; order Hyphomicrobiales; family Nitrobacteraceae; genus Tardiphaga; species Tardiphaga sp. 20_F10_N6_6. The sequence goes on along the minus strand of NZ_CP197239.1, from coordinate 3,812,147 downwards.
CGTGAAGGCCGTCGACCATGTTTGCGCAATCACGCTTCTACTAGATTGTTTCGTACGGCGTACCGAACCAGACCTGCAGTCGATTTTACGTTGAGCTTGCGCATCGCCGCAGCTCGGTGGGTCTCGGTCGTCTTGATACTCAAATTCAAAGTCTCGCTTACACGCTTGTTGCTGTAACCCTCGGCAACCAGTTTAACGATTGTCTTCTCGCGCGGCGAAAGCGATCGGCTTGTGCCAATATTTCCGTCGGATGATCCGACCATTGTGCCGCAAGTCTCGCCGGCATGAAACGATCTGTGATGCATCAGTGATTCAACGGCTGCCAGGAGCATTCTGTTGGCATCGGATTTTCGCAGGAATGCGCGAACGCCAACTTGAGATGCCTGTAGCTCAAGCGCGATCGAGTCGTGCATCGTGAAGATAAGCACCTCTGTTGGAAGTTTGTACTCCTTCATCCGCCTCGCAACTTCGAGGCCGGTCATGAATGGCATCGAGTAATCAACGATAGCGACATCCGGCTGCTTCTCGATGGCGCAAGCAACGGCTTCTTTACCATCGCGAGCCTCGCCAACGACCTCCCATCCGGGACGTCGTTCCAGTATTGCACGAATTCCAGCCCGCACCGCGTCATGATCATCGGCTATCATAATCTGCTTCATGGTCCTCGGTACTCCGATGTCATTTCCTTACAGGCGGCAAAATACTTTCATCGAGAAGATCCAGCCCCTGGAGTTCGTTGCCCTCGCTGAGCGTCAGATTGTTGAATCCGTTAGCTGACCTTTAGCCATGCGACGGTCGGATCTTCGTCGATCCTCGGTCGCCCTGGTGGATACCCGCTGGTTTGTTTCCTTTGCGCGAGATGGCTCGTGGAATAGTCGCGTACACTGTGGTCCCGCTCCATGCCGCTGTGGATGACGAGTGGATCTCAAATGTGCCTCCCATCTGATCCAGTCTCGTTCTCATGGCCGGAATTCCAACACCAAGCGGCACTGCCTTATGGCGATCTCTCGCCTGAGAAATCGGCATTCCGCAGCCGTTATCGCTGATCCGAAGCGTGACGTTGATGTCTGTGGCCTTGATCGAGATAGTCACCTGCGTCGCTTTCGCGTGCCTGAAGACGTTCGCGAGGGCTTCCTGGATAACTCTCAGCAATGAGCGCTGCGTTTCGTTAGGCAATGTATCGACCGCAGCATCGATCTTGAGACGCGTTTCCAGCGATGTCCGCGATGAAAGCCCCACCACAAACTCCTCGATCGCCGACTTCAATCCGCCGTCGAGCAAATTCTGGGGATGCAGGAGGTAGGTGAAAGCCCTGATTTCCCTAAGAGCCTCACAGATCGACGCGTCGATCTCATCACAAATTTTTATGGCGCTGCCGATGCCAGCAACGGCGCACCTCATTCGCATCATATTCAAACTTGCGGCCAGCAGATGCTGGCAAGTCGAATCGTGAAGGTCTGATGCAATCCGCTGCTGCATATCTTCTTGCAGCGCCAAAAGCTGGATACCAAGGCCTGATTTGCCAAGTTTCGATTTTGTTCGTGCACTAGCGGTGCCGTTGAAAGTGTCGTGAACCACGATCTTTTCCCGAACGTGAATTCGACACGAGTCGTCTACGTGAGCCTTGTGGGCCATCATGTAGTCCGATGCATCTTGGATCGAGTGGCGAGTAACCACTAAGGTTAAATGCCATCGTTCTCTTGCGCGAAGTTATCCTTACTAAATACCCTTGATTGAATCGGCGTCAAGTAAGATGTCGCCAGATCGTCCAATGTGCGACTGACTGTACTCAGTCTCGAAATATACGAAGTAACAATAGAAGTAATTTCAGTTAATTGCCGCGTTTGCTTTGCACAAGGAACCTTGTCGTCTTCAACAGGGCGCATGAATCCCGCTACGGTTTGAGAGCGTCCAGCAGCGCGTCAGAGAATCGTTGGTGCGATCAGTAGTTTCCCCGATACCGGGTAGATATCCGCACCCCCAGAATAGTTTGAGTCATAGAAGAATTGGCGGGCAGGCGATCACGCAGGCAAAAGCCAGCTATCTGCTTTTGCGAGGTGGTCAGCGAATCTGGTGTGCAATTTTGCTCAGCGAGGGTTTCTTCATGCCTGCGTATGCGCGTCATGCCTACCTATGTCGAGTTACACGATATCGGACGATTATAATTATTCTAACAATTGTGCCGGCGTTTCTGCTGACGGCGTGCGGCAGAGAGTCTGATGAAGCCGCTCCTGTCGTGCGGCCCGTGCGTACGGTCACTGTTGCGAAGAGCATTGCGGGCGCGCCGCTTTCATTCACCGGCCGTATCGAAGCGGAAGACGAGGTGGCGCTGGCATTTCGTATCTCGGGTCGGCTGATCGAAAACAACGGGAAGACCGGAGATTGGGTGCAGCCCGGTCAGGTCATCGGGCGGCTTGAATCTCAGAATGAGTTGAACACGTTGCGCCAGGCCCAGGCGGCAGTCGCGGCCGCGCAGGGGCAACTGACCCAGGCACGCAACCATTTCGATCGTCAGCAGACACTGCTTGCACAGGGCTGGACCACCCGCGTCAACTACGACCAGGCAACGCAGGCGCAACAAACCGCTCAATCGCAGGTCGATGCCGCCGAGGCCCAGCTCAAGACGGCACATGATCTGGTGAGCTTTACCGAGCTGAAGGTAGATGCACCGGGCGTCATAACCGCTGTCGGACCTGGCGCCGGAGAAGTTGTTCAGGCCGGGCAAATGATTCTCAGGCTGGCGCGGCAAGATGGCCGCGACGCAGTCTTTGACGTACCGGCTCAATTTTTTCGATCGGCACCGAGCGATCCGCAAATAACCGTCAGCCTGACCGACGATCCCGCGGTGACGGCTCACGGTCGTGTCCGTGAGGTCGGCGCCCAGGCCGATCCCGTCACGCGCACCTTTGAAATCAAGGTTGGCCTGACGGATCCGCCGGCGGCCATGCGGCTTGGCGCGACCGTCGTGGGGCGCATGGAAATGGATGCCGTCCCCATGATCGAGATCCCGGCATCGGCATTGACGAGGGCCAATCAACAGCCCGCAGTCTGGATTGTCGATCCCGCGAGTCGCACGGTTTCGATCCGAAACGTGGACGTCTTGCGCTTCGAGCAAGCGCAGGTCGTGGTGTCTCAGGGACTCGACACGGGGGAGGTCATCGTGACCGCGGGTGTGCAGGCGCTGCACCCCGGCCAGAAAATACGTCTTCTTGGGTCAGAGCAATGACCGGCTTCAACCTCTCGGAATGGGCACTTAAGCACCGTTCCCTGGTGGTTTATGTCATGATTGTTGCCGTTATCTTCGGTGTCCTGTCCTACTTGCGCCTCGGTCGCAGCGAGGACCCGTCATTCATCATCAAGACGATGATCGTTCAGGCGGCATGGCCCGGAGCAACGGTTGAGGAGACCGTCAAACAGGTCACCGAGCGGCTCGAGCGCAAGCTGCAGGAAACACCGCATCTGGACTTCCTGCGCAGTTTCACGCGGGCAGGCGTCACCACAATCTTCGTCAACCTGCAGGGGAACGCGAACGCCAAACAAGTCTCCGACACCTGGTATCAGGTCCGCAAGAACATTGGTGACATCCGCCATACGCTGCCGGCAGGGGTGGTCGGACCCGGGTTTAACGATGATTTCGGCGATACGTTCGGAATTATCTATGGCTTCACGAGCGACGGTTTCACGCACCGCGCGCTTCGCGACTATGTGGAAGACGTCCGCTCGAAGCTTCTCCTAGTCCCCGACGTATCGAAGATCGAGTTGCTGGGAGCTCAGGACGAGCGGATCTTCGTTGAATTTTCGATGAAGGAACTGGCAAGCCTTGGCATCGACCGCACCGCACTGCTGTCCGCTCTCCAGACGCAAAATATCATAAGGCCGGCTGGCACGATTCAAACGGGCGACGAGACACTATCGCTTCGGGTATCGGGTGCATTTCAGTCCGAGCAGGATGTCGCTGACATCAATTTTGTCGCCGGCGGCCGCATGATCCGCTTGAGCGACATCGCCCGGATTACGCGCGGCTATTCCGATCCGCCGCAGCCTTTGTTTCGCGTCAATGGCGAGCCGGCCATCGGCCTGGCCATCTCGATGCGGGACGGTGGAGACATTCTCGCGCTCGGCAAGAGTCTCAAGCGGGCGATGGCTGCGATCACGGCGGATCTGCCGATTGGCATTGAACCGAAGCTCATTGCCGACCAGGCTGTCACGGTCGAGAGCGCTATCTCCGAATTCATGATGTCATTGCTGCAGGCAATTGCCATCATTCTCGTGGTGAGTTTTATCAGCCTTGGCGTGCGCCCGGGCCTGATCATTGCGCTGTCCATACCGCTGACACTCGCCATCGTGTTCCCGATCATGAAGCTTGCCGGAATCGACATGCAGCGCATATCGCTCGGCGCGCTCATTATCGCGCTCGCGCTCCTCGTCGATGATGCAATGACCACCACGGATGCCACCCTGAACCGGCTGGCTGAAGGCGACGACAAGGTTCAGGCTGCCAGCTTTGCCTTTCGCACCTACGCGTTCGCCATGCTGGCGGGAACACTGGTGACCATCGCGGGCTTCGTGCCTGTCGGCTTTGCCGCGAGTTCTGCGGGAGAATACACGTTCTCCCTCTTTGCCGTTGTCAGTATCGCGCTGATCGTCTCATGGTTCGTTGCCGTGATCTTCGCGCCGCTGATGGGCGTTGTCATCCTCAAGCCGCCGAAGGAACGCAAGACAGACGCCCCCGGCAGGGTTTTCAGGTGGTATCGCGGCTTCCTGATATTCGCCATGCGGGCGAAATGGCTGACCATCGCGCTCTCGCTGGTTCTTTTCGTCGGCTCGTTTCTTCTTCTCCCGTTCATCCCCCGGCAATTCTTTCCGTCGTCCGATCGTCCGGAATTGCTCGTCGATATCAGCCTGCCGCAGAATGCATCCATCTATGCCAGCCAGACAGCCGCACAGAAATTCGATGCCGCCCTGAAGGGCGACCCGGACGTTGCGCGCTGGAGCACCTATGTGGGCCGCGGTGCCATCCGGTTCTACCTTCCGCTCAATGTTCAGCTGCCCAATGATTTTTTTACCCAGTCGGTGGTCGTCGCAAAGGATGTCGCAGCGCGTGAACGTATCCGCGCAAAGCTGGAGACGCTTCTGGCCGATGATTTTCCCAATGCGATTACACGGGTCTCGCCTCTTGAGCTTGGGCCGCCGGTGGGCTGGCCCGTCCAATATCGCGTCAGTGGTCCTGACGCAGGCATGGTGCGCGAAATTGCGTTCAAGCTTGCGCAAGTCATCGCCGCCAATCCCAAGGCGAATGGCGTCAATTTCGACTGGATCGAGCCGGCAAGGCAGGTACGTATTCGGGTCAATCAGGACAAGGCCCGGTTGCTCGGGCTGAGTTCTCAAGCCCTGGCAGGCGTGCTGAATACGGTCATCTCAGGCACCACGGTCACCCAGGTTCGCGATGATATCTATTTGATCGATATCGTTGCGCGCGCGGTCGATGACCAGCGCGTCTCGTTGCCCAACTTGCGCAATTTGCAAGTTCCGCTGCCAGGCGGGCAGACGGTTTCGCTCAGCCAGTTTGCAACTTTCGAATACGAGCAGGAATATCCCCTGATCTGGCGGCGTGATCGTGTCCCGACCCTCACGGTGCAGACGGATATCACTGCCGGTGCAATTCCGGAATCCGTCGTCAACTCGCTGACGCCGGCCGTTGCCGCGTTGTCGAAGACCATTCCAGCATCCTACAGGATCGTGGTTGGGGGCACGGTCGAAGAAAGTCAGAAATCGCAAGCGTCGGTCATCGCCGTTGTGCCGGTGATGCTACTGATCATGTTTACGGTCCTCATGATCCAGCTCCAGAGCTTTCAGCGGCTGTTTCTCGTCCTGAGCGTCGCGCCCCTTGGGCTCATCGGCGTGGTCGCCGCCCTTCTGCTGTCGGGCCGTCCGCTCGGTTTCGTCGCGATTCTGGGGATTCTCGCACTGCTCGGCATGATCACGAAAAATGCGGTGATCCTGATCGGTCAGATCGACGCCGAACGCGATGAAGGGAAAAGCGTGTGGGACGCCGCGCTGGATGCCTCGAGTTCTCGTTTTCGCCCGATCATGCTGACGGCCGTGTCGACCGTGCTCGGCATGATACCGATCGCTCCGACGGTGTTCTGGGGCCCGATGGCCTTTGCGATCATGGGTGGGCTGTTGGTTGCGACGGTTCTCACTCTGATCTTTCTGCCCACATTGTATGTGGCATGGTTCGGGGGAAAAGAGAGGGCGCCGGGGCCGCTCCGATCGGCGCAAGCATAGTCAGATCGTATCTGTTTCACGCCGGACGCTTCGGCACTTAGGGTAACTCCCGGTCTTCAACCTAGGGCATCACCCGATATCGTGGTGCGTCCCGAATGTGCTCTTCTTTCCAGTAGTTGATGTTGGAAGGGGACGCCGGTGCAGGACCTGATGTTGTTTACATCTGCCCGCGCCTTGCGCGCACCGGCGTGGCTCCTGCGCCCGCCTTGTGAGGCTGCGCAACACAATCGGTGCGCACGCTCTTCGTGGCCAAACTTTCCTCAATCCCGTCGCCGCATCTTGCAGACCCCGGTCGCAGGTGGTCGCCTGCATGTCCCATTTGCTGCAGGCCGACCGCTTCTGCACATGGGAGTGCTTTGGCCATGAGCAATGCAGGCGACCAGAAATTGCCGCTTTGGACGCTCACGGCCATGGTGGTCGGCGGGATGGTCGGCGCCGGCGTGTTTTCGATACCGCGAAATTTTGCGCAGGCCACCGGCATCTATGGTGCGCTGATAGCGTGGGCCGTCGCTGGTGCCGGCATGCTGATGCTGGGATTTGTGTTTCAGACATTGGCCAACCGCAAGCCGGATCTCGATGCGGGCGTCTACGCCTATGCGCGGGAGGGGTTCGGGCCCTATGTCGGCTTCTTCTCCGCCTTTGGCTACTGGGCCAGTGCTTGCGTCGGCAACGTATCCTACTGGATTTTGATCAAGTCGACGCTCGGCGCGCTGTTCCCCGCGCTCGGTCAGGGCAATACGGTCACTGCCATCGCACTATCGTCGGTCGGTGTCTGGGCGTTCCATTTCCTTGTGCTGCGCGGCGTCAAGGAGGCGGCAGCGATCAACAAGATCGTGACGATTGCCAAACTCATTCCGCTGCTGTTGTTCGTCGTCCTGTCGATCTTCTTCTTCAAACCGGATGTGTTCGTCGGAAACCTCTGGGGCGGTGCAAGCGGGGACTACGGAAATCTCTTCGCGCAGATCAAGGCGACGATGCTGGTAACGGTCTTCGTGTTTCTCGGCATCGAAGGCGCCAGCAACTACTCCCGCTTCGCGCAACGGCGCGAGGACGTCGGTATTGCGACTGTGACGGGATTTTTGGCCGTGTTGGCCTTGTTCGCGTCGGTGTCCATTCTAGCATACGGCATCCTCCCCCGCGAAGAACTGGCGCAACTGCGTCAACCCTCAGTTGGCGGCGTGCTCGAAGCGGCCGTTGGTCATTGGGGTGCGATCTTCATCGGCATCGGCGTGATTATCTCGGTGCTCGGGGCCTATCTTGCCTGGACCCTGATGGCCGCCGAAGTGCTGTCGGTTGCGGCGAAGAGGCAAGACATGCCGGCCTTCCTGGCACGTGAAAACGCAAATCAGGTTCCGTCAATGGCGCTCCTGATGAGCACATTGCTCGTTCAGGCTGTTCTCATCGCGACGTTGTTTTCCGACGATGCCTTTACCTTCGCTCTCTCGCTGTGCAGCCACCTGTCGCTGATTCCGTATTTCCTCTCGGCGGCGTTCGCGTTGATGCTGGTCTACCGCAAGGAGACTTACGAGACCGATCCAAGCGATCTTCGGAAGGACACGATCATCGCTGTCCTGGCGACTGCCTACACGATCTTCCTTCTGTTCGCCGGCGGTATGAAATTTCTGCTGCTTGGCTTCATCATCTATGCGCCCGGCACGATCCTGTATTTCATCACGCGGAGGGAGCTCAACAAGCAGCTCTTCACTCCGGCAGAATGGGTCCTGTTCGGCGTCGCTGTCGTCGGATGCGTAGTCGGCATCCACGGTCTCGCCACCGGCTATATCAGCATCTAGGAAATCGATGGGAGTTCATGATGGCCAGCGCAAAAAAAGTCCCGTTTGGTGTGCACTCTGAAGTTGGCCAGCTGCGCAAGGTCCTGGTCTGTGCCCCGGGTCTTGCCCATACACGCCTGACCCCGTCCAACTGCGATCAGTTGCTGTTCGACGATGTGCTCTGGGTTGACAATGCGAAGCGCGACCACTTCGATTTCGTCACCAAAATGCGGGACCGCGGCGTCGATGTCGTTGAGATGCATAACCTGCTCGCCGAGACGCTGGCAGTCCCGGAGGGCAAGGCCTGGATCCTCGACAATCAGGTCGTGCCGAACCAGGTTGGCCTTGGCTTCATCGACGAGCTCAAAAGCTACCTGTCCGGGCTGGACAACCGAAAGCTCGCGGAAACGCTGATCGGTGGCCTGTCGACCCATGACTTTCCCGAAGCACATGGGGGCGCGGCACTCAGGATGGTGAAGGAGGCCGCGGGGGCGACTGAATACCTTCTCCCGCCACTGCCGAACACGCTCTATACGCGCGACACGACCTGCTGGATCTATGGCGGTGTCACTCTCAACGCGCTGTACTGGCCGGCGCGACACGAGGAAACGATCCTCACCACAGCGATCTACAAGTTTCATCCCGATTTTTCCGGCAACGTCAATGTCTGGTGGGGCGACCCGACAGAGGACCATGGACTGGCTACGCTGGAAGGCGGCGATGTGATGCCCATCGGCAAGGGGGTCGTGCTGATCGGCATGAGCGAACGCACCTCACGCCAAGCGATCAGCCAACTTGCCGCGACCCTCTTTAAAAAGAAGGCCGCGGAGCGCGTCATCGTTGCGGCAATGCCCAAGATCCGCGCGGCGATGCATCTCGATACTGTTTTCACATTCGCCGACCGCGACTGCGTGCTGCTCGCGCCTGACTTTATGAACCAGACACGTACCTATTCCTATCGCCCGAGCGATCATCCGAGCGGTGTCGAGTTGCATGCCGAGAAGAAGTCGTTTGTCGGCGTTGTCGAGGAAGCATTGGGTCTCAAGAAGCTCCGCGTGGTCGAAGCCGGTGGCAGTGATTACCAGCGCGAACGGACCCAATGGGATAGCGGCGCCAATCTCGTTTGCGCATCGCCAGGTGTCGTCTACGCCTACGACCGCAACACTTACACCAACACGTTGCTCCGCAAGGAAGGCATCGAGGTGATTACGATCGTCGGCGCCGAACTCGGTCGTGGCCGTGGTGGTGGTCACTGTATGACCTGCCCGATCATCCGCGATGCCGTGGATTACTAACGCAATCGACCATTCTCTGCTCGGGGGAGCGAGATCGTGGGACTGTTAATACCGAAACCAGCACCATCGACCGACGGAGAGTAATTGTCTGGGGAGTGTGCAATGCGTGGATCCAGAATTGTCCTGGCAGCAACAAGCTTCCTTTATGCCAGCGGGGCAGTAGCTGCCGACATAGATCTGACCGAGCTCAGAAAGGTCGAGTACACGTCGATGAGCCCGACATGGAGCGTTGTTGGATCCCTATCGCCCACCTACACGGCCAATGCCCTGTTTTCGCGCGACGACCGGCGGGGGGATTTTTACTATGAGCCCGATGTGAGCTTGCGGCTGGACGGCAAACTTGCGCCGGACCTGTCCTACCGTATTTTTGCACGTGCTCAGTTCGAAGCATTTTCCAGAGAACACGACGGCAATGCCGCCATTGCGCGTCTGGGCGCGCGGCTGACGAAGAATCTGTATGGCTGGAGAATAAGCGCCACCTACGAAAACAGATATGACTACGACGGCGTGTTTCGCGATCTCGCCTTCACCTCCCACGATGTCACCGGCGCTATCGCGCGCGATTTCAGCATCGACAATGTCACGCTCTCGCCGCTCCTCCAGCTCACTTATCGTTTCTCCGATCTCGCTGAGGCCAGGCGCTGGCGTGCCGATGCGCTGCTTGGCATCGAGGTCGAGCTGAATTCGAAATGGTCGATCGTCAGCACGCCTTTCATCGAAGCGTTCTGGTTTACAGACGGCTTGAACCGCGACCGGCAGGACCAGATCTATTCGGCGTCTCTCGGCCTGAAATACAACATCGCCAGCAACGTATCGCTCACCACGAACGTCATCTACGAGGCGCGAAACTCAAACGTGGCGCTGCGTCACTATAGAGACTGGCTGATCGGCCCACGGCTCGACTTCGCGTTTTAGCGATCAGGACACAAGAGGCGATCATGCGGAATTCGATTGTGGCAGCAGGTACCGCTATTCTCTTCATCTGTACGGCGTTCGCCGCCAGTGCGGAGCCACGCGACTCCGTCGAGCGCGGCGACCGGATGGACCGGGATGCTTTGCGGGACGATGTGCGCATCGATCGTCTGAAGATTCCGCAGCACCCGATCGTCGTCGAGGAGCCGCAGCAACCCGTTTACAACACGAAGAGCAAGCAGAAATCAAAGCGGAGCTCGGACAGCAGTCGTTAGGGTGGCTTCAATGAATTTGATCAAGGCCGGCAATATTGGCGAGGCGAGTCCGGCGAGGTGGTCGGATGCCATCGGCAGTGCCGTGATCCGCGCTATCGGTTTCTTCGGCTTCTGGCTGGCGCTGACGCGCGGAGATCCCGGCGATGTGGGCCCCGGTCTGATTGCAGCTGCCGCAGCGACTTGGGCAAGCCTCAAGCTGCTGCCTGCCGAACAATGGGGCTTCCGTCCGGTCAAGTTTGCCGGATTCGTCCTGCACTTCCTCCGTCAGTCGATTGTCGCGGGAGCGGACGTTGCGCTGCGGGCGCTTCACCCACGACTGCCGCTGCAGCCAGGCTTCGTCACCTACCGGGCGCAGCAGCCGCCGGGCAGGAAGCGAAATACGTTTTGCGCGATCATGAGCCTGATGCCGGGCACGCTTCCGTGCGGGACCTCGATTGACGGCAGCCTGGCCATTCATTGCCTCGATGTGACGCAGCCCGTCGTCGAACAATTGTCGATGGAGGAAACTCTGTGCATGCGGGCGCTCGGAGGCGCAAGATCCGATGCCTAGCCTGCTGTTGGGTGCTTCGGTCTTTGTGCTGCTGACGGTGGCGCTGGGCCTGTTCGCCATTCTTCGGCGATCGGCCGATGTGGACCGCCTGATGGCCGTCCAACTGCTGGGCACGGGAGGAGTCGCCATCCTCCTTCTGCTCGCGGTCGCAACCGAGACGCCGCCTGTCATGGATGTTGCTGTGATGCTCGCGCTGTTCGCGGCGTTTGCGGCCGTCGCATTCGTCAGAGACGCGTCCGGCGCGTCATCCGAGGCCAGAGGGGAGTGAGGGGCGCATGAGCCTCGTCATGGATATCCTGACCATTTGCGCGGTCTCCGCAGGAGCGCTGTTCTTCCTTGCGGGCACGGTGGGTCTGTTGCGTTTCCCAGATACGCTGACGCGTCTGCACGCGCTGACCAAGGTTGATAATCTCGGTCTTGGCCTGATCGTTCTGGGCTTGCTGCCGCAGACGAGTAGCCTGCTGTTCGCGGTCAAATTGGTGATCGTCTGGCTGCTCGTCCAGCTGTCCGGGGCGGTCGTCACCCAATTGATCGCCGGTGCGGTACGCCACCACGGAGCAGACGGATGAGCATCGCCTCCGTCTTCGATATTGCTCTCGTTGCGCTGATCTTGACGATCGGTGCTTCAGCCATCCTTGTGCGCACGGCATTCGCTGCAGTTGTCATGTTCGTCGTCTATGGGCTGCTTCTGTCCATGGCATGGGTCCGGCTCCACGCCGTTGACGTGGCGCTGACAGAGGCCGCGATCGGCGGCGGCATGACCGGCTTGTTGCTGCTCGGCGCCGTCGCGCGTTCCCGCTCCGTGAATGTCCATGGTCCGCGGATTTCGCGGCCGGCGCGCCTTGCCACCTGTGCATTGTGCGCGTTGATCGTCGCGGGTCTTGCCATTGCCATCCTCCATCCGCCGGAGGCTATTCCGACACTCGCGCCCACCGTGATGGAAAACCTGCCGCCGAGTGGTCTCGGCAACCCCGTTGCCGGCGTGCTGTTCGTGTTTCGGGCACTCGACACGCTGCTCGAAAAGGTGGTCCTGCTGCTCGCTTTGCTCGGGGTCTGGTCGCTGGCGTCAGATCATGCCTGGGGTGGAACGCCAGGTTTGCAGGTTTACGCACGGCCCGATCCCACGCTGATCTTTCTGGCTCAGCTTTTGCCGCCGGTGGGCATCGTGTTCGGAATCTATATGTGCTGGGTCGGAGCGAAGGGCCCTGGCGGCGCCTTTCAGGGCGGCACGGTGCTGGCCGCGATGTGGCTCCTTGTCATTGTCGCGGGATTACAGCGGGCCCCTGCGATCGGTCGGCTCTGGCTACGTGGTCTGCTCGTCACCGGACCGGTGCTGTTCCTTGTCATTGGCCTTGCTGGATGGGTATTTGCCGACGCATTTCTGGCTTACCCGGCGGGCTACGCCAAACCGCTGATTGTCGCCGTGGAAGCCGCTCTCACGCTGTCGATCGCTGTGGCGCTTGGCATGCTGGCCGCAGGACCGCCGGTACGGGCACCACAGCAATGAACGCGGCAACGCTGTTCGGCTTGTGTGGCGCAGCGCTGGTGGGCATCGGACTGTACGGGTTCATCACGAATCCCGAACCGCTACGCAAGATCCTTGCATTCAATTTGCTTGGGAGTGGTGTGTTTCTGCTGTTCGGTGTGATCGCCAGGCGGGGGGCAGCGGCCGGGCTCGGCGGTGACCCGGTCCCTCAGGCGATGGTGATCACCGCGATTGTCGTCGCCTTCGCGGCGACGGCCATGGCCATCGCGCTGGTGCAGCGTCTTGGCGATGAGACCGGCCGGGCCTCGATCCGTTCCGACAGATCTGGAACCGGCGAGGAAAAATCCTGATGCCGGCTGCAACCGCGCTTGAGGCGACAACTGCCGACGGGGCGCTTCTTGTTCTGGCCATCGTATTGCCGGTTGTTGGCATCTTGCTGTCGTTTGTCCTTGGCGGACGGTACGCCGAAAGGATTGCTGCGTTCCTGTTGCCCGCAGGCCTCTGCGTGGCATGCATCGTCTTCCTGAAAATATGGCAAAGCGAAACGTCGCTGAGCTACGTTGTGGGTAATTGGAAGCCCCCGCTCGGCATCACGCTGCGCGCCGACGGACTTTCAGTCGCGATGATGGTGGCCATGGCCATCGTGATCTGTCTCATCGGCGTGTTTGCGCATGCGAATTTCGACAGTCGCGCAGCGTCCGCTGAAACCCGCGCGCCGATGGTATTCTGGGTCATGCTCATGGCGATCTCGGGCGCGATGAACATGATCTTTCTCGGCGGCGATCTGTTCACGCTATATGTTGCGCTTGAGCTGCTGACCTTCGCTGCGGTGCCGCTGGTCTGTATCGATGGCCGCGCAGAGACCTTGCAGGCGGCATTGCGGTATCTGCTCTTCGCGCTGCTGGGCTCGATCCTCTACCTGGTCGGAACGGCCTTGCTGTATGGCAGCTATGGGACCCTCGACATCGTCCTGATGTCGCAACGCGTGCAGATCGAGCCGGCGACGCTCGCTGCCGCGACGCTGATGACGGTGGGGCTGTTCGCCAAGACCGCGCTCTTTCCGCTGCATCTCTGGCTTCCCCCGGCGCATGCCGGCGCACCGGCGGCGGCCAGCGCGGTTCTGTCAGCCGTCGTGGTGAAGGGATCGTTCTTTCTCATCGTGCGGCTCTGGTTCGACGCCATGCCGGGACTGCTGAACGTGGCCGGCGGCCAACTCATTGGGGCACTGGGGGCGTCGGCGATCATATGCGGCAATGTCGTTGCGCTACGCCAGCGACGGCTCAAATTGCTGATCGCCTATTCGACGGTCGCGCAGATCGGTTATCTGTTTCTGATGTTTCCGCTCGCTGCCGACCCGTTGCATCTCCAGTATGGCGATGCCCTGACGGGCGGCATGCTCCAGGCCATCTCGCACGCCACCGCCAAAGCAGCCATGTTCATGGCTGCCGGACTTGTCTATGCCGCGCTTGGACATGATCAGATCTCGGAACTTGGCGGGATCGCGCGCGCACTTCCCATGACGATGTTTGCCTTCGGCCTCGGTGGCCTATGCCTCATCGGGTTGCCGCCAACGGGTGGCTTTCTGGCAAAGTGGCTGTTGCTGGAGGCGACAATCGCAACGGCGCAGTGGTGGTGGGCAATCGTGATCGTCGCAGGCGGGCTGCTCACGAGCGCATATATCTTCATCGTGCTGTCGCGGGCGATGGACCCACCAAGCGCGCCGCTGACACTGCACGCCGCCGTGCCGAAGTATCAGGAAGTGGCGGCGCTGGGGCTGGCATTACTCTCGGTGTTGCTGGGGCTCGTGGCGCTCGGCCCGATCGATGTATTGCAAGTTGGTCGTCCGGAGGCACCGATGGCTTGGCTGCGATGATAGAGGCTTATCCCTTGCTGGCTTTCGCCTTGCTCTTTCCGCTCGGGATGCTGCTGGTCTGCCTCTGGCCAATGGCATTGCTGCGAATGCCTTCGTATCTGGCGTTTGCTCCGATTCCTGCATTTGTGGCCGTGCTCCTTGTCTCCGACGATTCCCCGCTTGTCGTCGGCCCCGCCCGTCTGCATTTGACTTTCGCTCTTGATCTCCGCGGGGCGCTGCTGCTCGGCGTCGCTGCGCTGCTGTGGATCATGGCCGGGGCCTACGCATCGCCATATCTGCAGGGCAGGCCGAACCGCGGGCGGTTCGCCGTGTGCTGGCTCACCGCACTGACGGGTTGCATCGGCGTCTTTCTCGCTGCCGACATGGTAGGTTTCTATTTGTTTTTGGCGATGCTGACGCTTGGCGCCTGTGGCCTCATCATCCAGCACGAAACAGCCGATGCGTGGCGTGCCGGCGCGCTCTATATCGGCCTTGGATTGCTGGCGGAGACACTGCTGCTCATCGCCTTCGTGCTGCTCGCGTCGGATATTCCCGGCGATGGGCTGTTAATCGGCGATGCCGCTGCCGCACTCCCGACGTCGCCGCACCGCGACCTGATCATCGGCCTGTTGATCGCAGGCTTTGGCATGAAGGCAGGCCTTGTTCCGTTTCATGTCTGGATGCCACGGGCCTATGCGGCAGCGCCGGCGCCGGCAGCCGCAGTGCTGAGTGGCGCAGCCGTCAAGGCAAGCATCCTTGGAATGATCCGCTTTCTCCCCCTCGATACAGCATTGCCCCATGCAGGGACGTTACTCGCGGCTGCAGGCTTGTTCGCGGCGCTTTACGGGGTGGTGATTGGAATGACGCAACGCAGGCCCAAGGTTGTGCTGGCCTATTCCAGCGTCAGTCAGATGGGATTCATCGTGGCCGTCATCGGTATGGGCATGATCGCCGGAGATGGTCGCGCTGCACTGGCGGCGATCTTCTATTCTGCGAACCACGTTCTGGTCAAAGGTGCGCTGTTTCTCTCCGTCGGTGTGATCGCGGCGACCGGTCGCCGATATCTGCTGCCCATCCTTCTCCCTGTGGCGATCATCGCAGTCGGCCTTGGCGGCCTTCCGCTGACGGGCGGTGCGCTGGCAAAAATCGTGGTCGATGGACCGCTCGGAGACGGGGCCGCCAACACGGTTGCAACGCTGTCCGCTGTCGGTACGACGCTGCTCATGCTGCAGTTCGTCCGAGGCCTGGTGACGACGGCATCAACGGAATACGAGGCGACAGCGGCGCCGGGCCTGTTCTGGCCATGGCTGTCGACCGCCGTAGCGTCGCTCATCGTACCATGGGCGCTATTCCTCGCAGTTCCCGAAGGAATGTTGCCCAATCCTCTGGCGCCCGAACTGCTATGGAAAGCCCTGTTTCCAGTTTTGTTGGGGGCCATACTGGCCGCAGTGCTGTGGCGCTGGGTGCGACGGCTGCCTCATATTCCCGAGGGGGACATAGTCGTGGTTCTGGACCGGTGCGTGAAGATCGCTCCAGCCTGGGGCCGGACCATCGAGCAAGCGGAAGGCACGCTTCGCCAATGGCATGTAGCTGGAATTTCACTGCTCGCGTTGACGGTGGCTCTCGGAGCGGCACTGTTGGCCCAGTGAGCATGCCGAAGATCGGCATCTCTAGGATGCACTTATCGCGTCGTCAGGCTGACACCGTCGCCAAGTTCCTTATGCGAGCGACGACGTGCTGTCGAAGTTCGACACGCTGCCGGGACGATACACCCAGAAGGTCTGCCGCACGCCAGATCAGATTCTCTTCAAATTCGTTGACCCGCTGATCCGCGTAAACGATCTCCCACATCAGTTGAACGATCCGTCGACGTCCATCGTCATCGAGCAACTCGTTGAGTTGCCGGGTAAAGCGATAAAGATCGACCGCGCTACGGGCGACTGTATCTGCATAAGCGAGAAGCTGAGCCGTAGCCGTGTCATCGAGCCCATAATGCGATTTGAAAATAGCATGCAATCTGGCGCGCCTGATATTCGATAGCTCGCTATGGACGGTGGCAACGCGGATGAGCAATGCCGCGGTCACGATGAGAAGCTCTCTCTGCTCGACGTTTTTCCGTTGATTGGCGTCTTCCATCGCACGCGAGATGAACGCCTTGATTGATCCAAACATCACCCGACCATTCTCTTCAGAGACAACGACGACTGCGCTCTTGCGGCCGGCCATCCGGGCCCGCGATATCTGGGAAGTTTCAGGAGCGGTCGCCTGAGCTGAAGATGGCGTTTGTCCATCGGCGCCGCCACTTTCTTACCGAATTTTAAAGTTTCCGGATTTGACCAAAAGCGAGGAAAAGCAGCCGTAGTTGTGGCGCTCCGGCCTCTGCGCATGACCTGGAATTTTCCGCGGGGACACGCGTTGCTGCGCGTACCTGAATCCAGATCAATGTTCCCCGGCAATCCGGGTACTCATCATGACCTCTTCAGGGTTTTTCCCGATTAACTATTGCGTGCTGACGGCTAGCCTCGTCCGGCAGAAGCTTGGTTATTTTGTCGCGGCTCCGAGAGGGAAGCAGATGTTCAGTATTCGCATATTGACGGTGGCATGCGCCTTCCTGATCCCGCAGATGTTATCCGTACCGGCTCACGCGCAACAGCTTTTCCGCGTCGGCGGACTGACATGCAGCACCGGTCCGAGAGTCGGGCTGGTTCTAGGCTCACGCCAGGAGATGCAATGTGTCTTCCTGTCGACCGTGGCTGCGCGGCAATATAGTTACAGGGGCACGATCAGGCGGGTTGGCCTCGATGTCGGCGTAACGCGCGGGGGAACGCTGTTCTGGGGGGTCTTTGCGCGAAACAGTAATATCGGCCGCGGTACGTTGAGAGGCAGCTATGTCGGGGCAAGCGGAAATGTTGCCGTCGGCCTGGGCCTTGGTGCCAATGTCCTCGTCGGCGGATCACGCCGTACGATCACGCTGCAGCCGCTCTCTGTCGAGGGCCAGATCGGATTGAATCTGGCACTGGGCATATCCAATCTCGTTCTTCGATAGTCGGCATTTATCATCGGTCATCGCTTTATCGGGCAGGTTGAGCGGTCTTTGCGGGGGTGAGAATGCTCTCACCGATCCGGCCGACCATATAGGGGAAGAACGGGTTTGATGACGCCCGCATCAGCGAGTCGAGGCTGGCGATCAGCACATTGCGTTCGCCGCGCGGCGCCAGGGTACCGAGGTTCTCGCCAAAATCCTCGGACTTGTCCGGCTCCGCCCCATAGAGAGAATCGCTGACCGGAAATGGCAGCGCCACATGCGACAGCGAATAGAAGCCCCGTGGATAGTTCAGGCCGAGCGGGCGGGAATGCTCGTCGACAGTGCCGGCCTCGGTCACACGCTCGATCACGTCGTCATTATTGTCACCGGAATTGGTAATGACGGCGAGGCGGTAGCGCCGCGGGCCGGCGGGTACAATGCGCGCCAGCGCGGTGTCGGTGCTGGTGCGCAGCAGAGGGCCAAATCGGGCGGTGCGGTTGACGTCGAACAGAACGAGTTCGCTCCCATTGGCCGGCAGATGGGCATAGAGATCGGAGACGATGGCCCGCGTGCTAACGGTGAAATCCATCAGCGACTGGAATGTCAGGATGGGTGGAAACCGGCTCAGTCTGCCTTCGCTCGCATAGCGCGCGAGCCTCCGTTGCAGAGCCCTGGTCAGAAGATGCGATTGACGCGCGCCGTTCACCGGAAATGAATTGTACTTGAAGGGATTGAACTCCGGAACGACATCGAGCCATGCGGCCTTGGCGAAGGCGGGCAGAATTGCCGGAAATCCCGCGAGGCCGGCAAACCGTGCAAAACTGGTGATGCCAACCATCGGCGAGATCAATATCAGGCGGTCGGGCCGCGATAGCTTTTCGTCGTCGATGGCATCCAGCGCATACATGATGGCCAGCGCGCCGCCATTGGAAAATCCCACCAGATGCAGCGGCACAGGCGAATCCATCCGCTTCTTCACTTCCCGCACCGCGAGCCGCGTGGCGGCCATCCAGTCTTCCCACGCGATATCGGTCAGTGCGGCCGGAACCGTGCCATGTGCCGGCAGCCTGGGCACGATCGCCAGGAAGCCTTGATCGCGGTAGAAGCGCGCAATATGGCGCTGGCTATAGGGAGAATCCGTCAGGCCATGAAGAAGCACGACCGCCCCGATCGGCTTCCCCTTCGGCTCCAGCACAAAGGAGCGGTTGAAATCCTGCACGAAATGCGGGGGATAGACCGGGCTGCCTTCGAAATACCGATTGGGTGGCACACGTTCTGTCGCATCGAGTTTCTGCGATACCTCGCGCTGGACTTCGTCGAAAAGCTCCGCCTCAGCCGCCATGTATTGCGCCCAGTCGGCAGTATCCAGCTTGCTCGCATGGAGCTCATGCGGAACGTAGGTATGCCATGTCTCGAGTGGCAGTCCGCGCTGCGAATCGTAGATGCGGACAGCGAAGATCGTCATCAGCGCGATGCCGAAAAACGCCATCAGGATCTTTGCAAATCTGAAGATTCTGGCCCGCACGACCGAACCCCGTAAATGACGACGTGGTGCAGGATAGCCCGGAAAAACTGAGACGCGACGGGAGATATAGGGGAAAGCACCTGAGCGGGTATCGGGCTTTACCCTGATACTCGGCAACTTCTTCGGCGACGTCCCGATCCGCATATGCGACGGCAGCCATATGCGAAGCCGTCAGTTGGCTCGGCATCTGAAGATCCGGTTGCCGTTCTCGTCGAGAACGAACACCAGATGGGACCTGCAAAGCGCGCCGGCCTTGCTCAATTCCGTAGCAAGGGCGCGCGCTTGCGTGAACGCAAGCTTCGGATTTGAAAGGCGGCTTCCGACCTCATCTGGAAAAACTTTCGGCCCGTCCAGGATATGGAAAAAGTATCGCATCGCGCTCCAATAATTCGGAAGAGCCGCGTGTCCCAGTGAATAATTAGTAAGGCGCTGACACATGCGATGGCGCGTCATGTGCACCGACCAAGGGTTTTCCCCGATAGCCATGGTTCTGGATGTGCATTTCAAATCGGAACGCGTGCGGGGGCCACAGCATCAATTGTCAGGGAGTTACGCATGCGAAGGATCTCAGCCTTGCTCGTTCTACTCGCGCTGTCTGCAGTGGTTCCGCTGGCGGATGCGCTTGCCCAAAGCGCAGCAGGACGCGGCGCTGTGTCCGGTGCCATCATTGGCGGCGCCGTCGGCGGCCGACGCGGTGCGGCTATTGGTGCTGCCACCGGAGCGGCCGTGGGGAGTCACAGGCGGCATTGGCATAACCGGTATTACTGGCGCCATGGTCGTTGCTGGGTCCGCACATCGAGCGGAAGATCCCACCCGGTATCGCATCGCTATTGCAGGTGAGCGATACGATTGCACCGTTGCGGCTGCGATAGCCATTCCAGCGCATCACGATCTTTCGCTGTGATCGCAGGGGTGATTCCGCGGCTCGGATCAGGTCAACACCCGATATCGTGATGCAATGGCGTCATCCATTATTCCGACGATTGAAAAGGAGGATGCGATGCAGAACCTGAAGAAGCGTTTCTTATTGTCCCTGCTTGTTTCCACGATCGTGGCGAGCGCGAGCATGGTATTCGTCACCACGCAGAGCGAAGCCAAGGGGAGGGTGTGGTGCGCCAAATCACAGTCGCGGGGCACTGATTGTAGTTATGACACGATCGACCAATGCCGTGCAGCGGTCAGCGGAACAGGTGCCTCCTGTCGCAAGCGTGTCCGCTGAGGCACTGTGTCGTTTTTGAATCGGCAGCCGTCGCCACGTCATCTGGCGACGGTACCTTTATGCACAGACGAAGCGGCGCCCTTACGGCAAGGGCCTCCGTCAAACAGATCTTTGCTGCGATACGACTGAACAGCGGGCATTGACCGCATATCGCCGCGTCTTGCGCTCTCTATTCCGCCGCGACCGCGACCTGACCCAGCCTGTCGAAGACGACGTCGCCACCGAGAATGGTGAGATCGCAGCGAGTGTCTTTCTCGACTTCCTCGGGCGCGCAGGTGAAGACGTCGTGGCTGAGCACGGCGATATCCGCGAGCTGGCCCGGCACCAGACGGCCCATGCGATCTTCGGCGAATTGCGTATAGGCGCCGAAATAGGTGTAGGCGTGGATCGCTTCCGCCATCGACAGCTTCTGTCCTTCGCCCAGCAATGTATGACGGTTGGACATGCGCGTGGTCATCGTGAACAGGTTCTTGAACGGATCGGTGGTGGACACCGGCGCGTCCGAACTCGCCGCCGGATGCAGGCCGGCGTCGAACCACTTGCGCATGGGATAGGCGACATCAGTGCGCGCCTGGCCGAGATTGGTGATGTAGAGATCGCCGAATTCATACATGAAGACCGGCTGCGGCACCGGGTCGATGCCCGCGGCGCCCATGCGTGCGATCTGGCTGTCGCTCAGGAAGCCGCAATGCTCGATGCGATGGCGGCGGCCGAGGATAGGGTTCTCCGCCGTCGAGGCTTTCTCGATGCCTGACAGCACCTGTTCGATGGCGGCATCGCCGATGGCGTGGATCGCGAGCTGGTAACCGAGGCTGTGATAATGCGCGAGATAGTCGTGCATTTCCTTGTCGGTGTAGCAGAAGATGCCGCGGTTCTCGGGATCGCCCACGAGATAGGGCTCCGACATCGCGGCGGTGAGGCCGCCGGCGCTACCGTCACCGAACACTTTCATCGCGCCATAGCGCAGCATGCCGACCTCGCGGCCGAAGCGATAACCTGCAGCATGGGCCTGATCGCCGATGCCGTCGGTGTTGCCGTAGATACAGACCCAGGTGCGGATCGGCAGCGTGTTCGATTTCGCAAGATGCTCGTAGGCATCGATCTCATCCATGCCCGCGGCCATGCCGACCGCGGCATCCATCACGCTGGTGAAGCCTTGCTCGAGCATGAACCGGCTGGCGCGGTCAATCGCATCGCGCAAACGTTCGGCGCTGGGCTTCGGCGCGGCATCGACAATCAGGCGTAGCGCGCGTTCGGCGAGCAGGCCAGTGAGCTTGTTGTCGCGGCGTTCGATCATGCCGCCATCGGGCTGCGGCGTGTTATGGCCGATGCCGGCCGCGCGCATCGCCTGCGTGTTGATCACAGCGACATGGCCGCAGGTGCGCTTGAGATAGACCGGATTGTTCGGCGCGACCTGATCGAGCTCTTCCGCGGTGGGGTGACGCTTTTCCGCGAGCTCGTAATGGTCGTAGCCGCGGCCATTGATCCATTCGCCGGGCTTGGCGGTCTTCGCCTTCTCGGCGACGCGGCGCAGGATCTCGCCGATGCTGTTGGCGCCGGTCTCCGGCCGCAAATTGATCTCGGTCATGGTCAGGCCGAGCGGCAGCAGATGCATATGCGCATCGTTCAGGCCCGGGATGGCGGTGCGGCCGGCGAGTTCGATGATGCGCGTATCCGGCCCGGCAAGCTCGGCGATTATCTCGGCCGAACCGGTCGCCAGCACGCGTCCCGATGCGATCGCGATGGCTTCGACAAAGCCCTCGTTGAGACCACAGAACACGCGTCCTCCGGTCAGGATGAGGCTTGGCTTTTCCATCTTAAGTCTACCTTTTATTCACGGGATCGAGTGCAGCGACGGGTACGCCAAAATTATTCAGCGGAGCAAGATCGCAGATTGTGCAGTGTGAGCCTGCAGACGGGGCAACGCGCCGCATATCGCGCTTTATGTTGGAGTTTTTCTCGCAGGTCAGGAATTAGACACCTGCCATGCGCGTCACGCAGCGACATTTGCGTGAGGCGCACGTCGGTGTAGGATTCGCCTGATGTCTGGAGCCGGTGTGATGACGACCAATACTCAAGCTGCAACGCGTGCGACGGCCGAAATCCCGAGCATCCCCTGTGACGCCGAGGGTCCGGTGTTTCGCGAGCCGTGGGAGGCCCAGGCCTTTGCCATGGCCGTGACGCTGCATGAGCGCGGCGTGTTCACCTGGATGGAATGGGCTGCGGCGCTGGCTGCCGAGATCAAGCGCGCCCAGGCGGGCGGCGATGCCGACACCGGCGAGACCTATTACCGGCACTGGCTGGCGACGCTGGAAAACCTGATCGCCGAGAAGGGCGTGACGACGGCGGATGCGCTGCATCGCTATCGCGATGCCTGGGACCACGCCGCCGATCGCACGCCGCATGGCCAGCCGATCGAGCTAACGCCGGCGGATTTCGCGCATCACACCTAGCAGCTTGCTCCGCGCATTGGCCGGCCACGGTGCGCAGCGCGCACCACCGACCCCCTGTTTGGCATCTCCCGCAATCGCCTGGGCAATTCGATGATCCCTTCGTTGACGCTGGCCCTGTCGTGGCTGCCCGGCGTCGTCGGAGAAAAACATGCTCGATACAACAAGAACAACCGGCGATTTGCAGGCGCTCGATGGCGCGCATCACGTCCATTCCTTCACCGATCCCGCCGTGATCACCAGCGGCAAGACTCGTGTCGTGGTGCGGGGCGAAGGCTGTCAGATCTGGGACAGTGACGGGCGCAGATTCCTCGACGGGATGGCCGGGTTGTGGTGCGTCAATGTCGGCTATGGCCGGCAGGAACTGGTCGATGCCGCTACCCGGCAAATGACCGAACTGCCATTCTACAGCAACCATTTCCAGTCGACGACGCCGGCGATGACGGAGCTCGCGCACAAGCTTTCGCAGCTCACGCCGGACGGTCTCGACCACTTCCTGTTTACCTCATCCGGCTCCGAGGCCAATGACACTATCGTCCGCATGGTGCGCTATTTCTGGAAGCTGCAGGGCAAGCCGGCAAAGCGCACCTTCATCAGCCGCACCATGGCCTATCACGGCAGCACGCTGGCAGCCGTGAGCCTGTGCGGAATGCCGCACATGCACGCCATGGACGGCGGCACGCTGCCCGGCTTCGCGCATATCCAGCATCCGCACTGGTACATGTTCGGCGGCGAGCTGACCAAGGAGGAATTCGGGCTGCAGGCCGCACAGGCGCTCGAGCAGAAGATTCTCGAACTCGGGCCGGACAATGTTGCGGCCTTTATCGGCGAACCCGTGCAGGGCGCCGGCGGCGTGATCGATCCGCCATCGACCTACTGGCCGGAAATTCAGCGCATCTGCGGCAAATACGATGTGCTGCTGATTGCGGATGAAGTGATCTGCGGTTTCGGCCGCACCGGCGAATGGTTCGGCGCGCAAACTTACGGCGTCACGCCGGACCTGATGACGCTGGCCAAGGGCCTGTCCTCCGGCTATCTGCCGATCGCCGCGGTGGCGATGAACAAGCGGGTGTTCGAGACCATCGGCGCCGGCGGGTTGCTCGCCCACGGCTATACCTATTCGGGCCATCCCGTCGCCTGCGCGGTGGCGCTCGCCAACATCGACATCATTGAACGCGAAGGCCTGGTCGACCGCGTTCGTAACGACATCGGCCCCTATCTGCATCAGGCGCTGGCGCAGTTCGAACAGCATCCGGTGGTCGGCGAGGTACGCGGCATAGGTACGCTGGCGGCGCTGCAACTGGTCAAGGACAAGGACACCCGTGAGATCTTCACGGCCGAGGACGGCGCCGGCATCTTTTGCCGCGAAGCCTCTTATAATCAGGGCCTGATCGTCCGCGCCGTCGGCCAGTCCATCGTGCTCAGCCCGTCGCTAGTGATCACCCATGCCGAGATCGACGAACTCATCGACAAGCTCAAGCGCGCGCTCGACGAGACCGCCCGGCATTTCGGATTATAAATAATTGCAACGTGATTTGGAGAGCCGCATGAGGATGATATCTGCCTTCGCCGCCATTGTCGCGGCTTTCACATTCGCAAGCGCTGCCGCCGCCGAGGAGCCGATCCGCGGCGGCACAATGCGGATCGTGATGACCGCCGATATCCGCACCCTCGACGCCTCGCGCAGCGACAATCTCACCGACCACGTCCTCAATCACATCTATGAACAGCTTGTCGCGCACAGGAACGACATGACCATCGGCCCCGCGGCGGCCGAGAGCTGGGACGTGTCGCCGGACGGCAAGACCTACAGCTTCAAGCTCCGCGACGGTATGGTCTATCACAACGGCGACAAGGTGAAGGCCGCCGACGTCAAGTGGCTGTGGGACCGCCGCATGGCGGCCCCGAAGTCCGGTGCGCCATGGGTCTGCGCCGCAAGCTTCGACGGGTCGCGCGGCATGAAGGTCGAGTCGGTGGAAGCACCGGACGACGGCACCGTGGTCTTCACGCTCGACAAGCCGAACACGCTGTTTCTGGTGCGGCTCGCCGACATCGTCTGCAATTTCTGGATCGCCAGCCCGAAAAATGTCGACGCTGACGGCAATTGGATCGCGGGGGCGGCGATCGGTTCCGGCTCGTTCAGGCTGAAGGAATGGCGCAAGGAGCAATATGTCTCGCTGGAGCGGTTCGCGGACTATGTCCCGTCGAAGCAGAAACGCGACGGTTTCGGCGGCGATCGGACCAGTTATTTCGACGAGGTGCGTTTCGTCGTCATCCCCGACAAGACCGCGGCGGAAACTGCGCTGCTCGCCGGACAGGTCGATATCGTTACCTATCTGCAGGTCTCGCGCATCGAGGAAATGAGAAAGCGCGGCGCTGTCGTAAAGACCGCGCCGGGCCTGTCACTGTCGGCGATCTTGATCCAGACCACTGACCCCTTGATGTCGAACGTCAAGATCCGCCGGGCGCTGGCACATGCGATCGACTTCAAGGAGATGGCCGAGACCAAGTTGATGGGGCTCACCGAATTCAATCCCTCGGGCGTCGCAGAATCCTCGGCCTATTTCGACAAGTCGTTCCAGGCATGGCCGAAATACGATCCGGAAGCCGCCAGGAAGCTGCTGAAGGAGGCCGGCTACAAGGGCGAGCCGATCAAGATGCAGACCAACAAGCGCTATATCGGCATGTATGAAAATGCCGTTGTGGTGCAGGCCATGCTCAACGCCGCCGGCTTCAACGTGCAGCTCGACGTGATCGACTGGGCGGCGCAGCTCGAGAACTGGATGAGCGGCAAGTTCCAGCTGCAGTCCTTCGGCTATTCCTCCCGCGCCGATCCGATGCTGATGTATGGCACCATCATCGGCAACAAGGCCAAGGCGCCGACGTCGCAATGGGATGATGCCGAAGCGCAGGCGCTCTATCTCAAGGCGCTAAACGCGACGGGTTTCGAGGAGCGCAAGGCCATCCTCAAGCAGCTCCATGCCAAAATGGCGGAGGAAGTGCCCATCCTCGGGCTTTACTACTATCCCGTGATCGAGGCGGTCTCGCCGAAGCTCGTGAATTACGAGTCGTGGCCGCTCGAAAAACCGCGCGCCTGGGGCGTGTGGAAAAAGCCGTAATCGCCCGCAGCGTTACGGCAGACTCGAAGACCCGGAGCCAGCGACGGCTCCGGGTTTTTTCGTGGGGATACTTGGAGAAGTGGGAGGAGCGCTTGGAGATGGTGTGCACCGACCTCTCCCCACGTCATTGCCGGGCTTGACCCGGCAATCTATCTTTCAGGCGACGAGAGTGGCGTGTGGGGCAAAGATGGATACGCGGGTTGTCTAGCGAAGCTCTTCGCGCTGCCCGCGATGACGGCCTGAGAAATCGGCGCTAGACGGCTGTTGCCGCCACCGCTCCCTCAAACCTCCGATCCAGCAGCATCGCTGCATTCAGCAACCGCTTCGTATAGTCATGCTGCGGCCGGTCGAAAATATCGTCCCGGCTGCCGACCTCGACAATCTTTCCGTTCTGCATGACGGCGACACGGTCGGCGACCTGCTCGACGGCACCGAGATCATGCGAGACGAACAGACACGCAAACCCATAGCGCTCCTGCAACTCGCGGATCAGTTTCAGGATCTGCTTCTGCACGGTCATGTCGAGTGCCGACACCGGCTCGTCGGCGACCACGAAGGCCGGGCGCCGTGCGATGGCGCGGGCGATGGCCACGCGCTGGCGCTGGCCGCCGGAGAGCTGATGCGGCAGCCGGCGCAGGAAGTCCTGGGACAGGCCCACTTCATCGAGCACCTCACGCACGCGGAGTTCGCGCGCCTTGCCATCCATTGTGGTGTCGAGGCGCAGTGGTTCGCCGACGATGTCGCCGATGCGTTGGCGCGGATCGAGCGAGGAATACGGATCCTGGAAGATTATCTGCATTTCCTCGCGCTGCAGCCGCGCCGCGCGGCCGCGCCAGGTCATGATCTGGCCGCCGCGGAAGGCGATGCTGCCGGAGGTCGGTGTGATCAGGCCGACGGTGGCGCGGCCAAGCGTGGTCTTGCCGGAGCCGGAACCGCCGACCAGCGCCAGCGTCTCGCCCTCGCCGATGGTGAGATCGACGCCGTCGACGGCGCGCTTGGCCTCCGTGCGGCCGAACAGGCGCGGGCGTCCCGCATAGTCGATCACCACATCGCGCAATTCGACCAGCGGTTTGATCGTGCGGGCGCTGCGTAAGCCGCCGGCGCTTCGTCGCGGCAGCGCGTCGACGAGACGCTGAGTATAGTCGTGCTGCGGCGACGACAGCACGTCGAGGCTGCGACCCTGTTCGACGATCCGGCCCTTCAGCATCACGGCGACATCGCGCACATAATGCGAAACCATGCCGAGGTCGTGGCTGATCAGTAGCACCGCGGTGCCGTTCTCCTGCGTCAGTTCCACCATCAGATCGAGCACGTCGCGCTGCACCAGCGTGTCGAGTGCCGTGGTCGGCTCGTCTGCGATCAGCAGGTCCGGCTTCAGCAGCATCACCGAGGCCAGCATGATGCGCTGGCGCATGCCGCCGGAAAATTCATGCGGATAGGCGCCGAGGCAATGGACGGGGTTGGGAATGCTGACGCGCTTCAGCATCGTGAGGCAGCGCTCGCGGATCTCGCCGCGCGACAGCCGGCGATGATGCAGCGCGAGGCCCTCGGCCATCTGGCGGCCGATGGTCATCGACGGATTGAGCGATACCATCGGCTCCTGGAACACCATCCCGATATGGGCGCCGCGGATTTTGCGCAGGGCCGGCGGCGCGATGCCGACCAGCTCGGTGTGGCGGAACCTGATGCTGCTGCCCGGTGCGGCGATCAGCGGTGTCGGCAACAGGCCGAGCACCGCGCGTGCCGCCATGGTTTTACCGGAGCCGGATTCGCCGACCAGCGCCAGCATGCTGCCGGGCATGATGGAGAAGCTGGCATCGTCGACGAGCTTGTTGCCGTCGGGGCCGACGGTCACGGTCAGATGCTCGGCGGCAATGACGGGCTGCGATGGATCGTGTGTCATCGTCATCGCATCAGGCCTGCATCTTCGGGTCGAGCCAGTCGCGCAGCGCGTCGCCCAGCATGTTGATGCCGAGCAGCGTCAGCGAGATGCACAGGCCCGGCAAAATGAGCAAATACGGCGCCTGCGTGATGAAAGGCCGGCCCGAGGCCAGCATGTTGCCCCAGCTCGGCGCCGGTGGCGGTACGCCGAGGCCGAGGAAGCTTAGCGCGCTTTCGGAGAGGATCACCCAGCCGAACATCGTGGTGGCCAGTACCGTGATCGGTGCCATGCAGTTCGGCAGCACATGGCGCACCATGGTCACGAGTTCCGAATTGCCCATCACCCGCGATGCCTCGATGTATTCGCGTTCGCGCACCGACAGCACGCTGGCGCGTGCGACGCGCACCACGGCGGGCATATAGGCGACGCTGAGTGCCAGGATCAGCGCCTCGCGGCTCGCGCCCGAGATCGCCATAATGAACAGCGCAAGCAACAGGCCGGGAAAGGCCAGCAGCGAGTCGTTGAGGATCATGAGTATCCTGTCGGTCCAGCCGCGCAGGAAGCCGGCGACGATGCCGAACAAGAGGCCGAGCGAGACGGCGATGGCAACGGTGGCGAGCGCGATCCAGCCGGTGGTGCGTGCGCCATAGATCAGGCGGCTCAGCACGTCACGGCCGAATTCGTCGGCGCCGAACAGATGCGATGCGGAAGGTGCTTTCAGCACGGCGCGCAGGTTGAGCTTGAGCGGATCATAGGGCGCCAGCATGGGGCCGAAGATCGCGAGCAAGGCCAGCAGCAGGACGAGGCCGCCGCCGATCAGGAGATTGGCGCGGCCGCGCGCGAGGCGTGGGAGATACCGCATCATTGCGCGATCTTCGGATCGAACAACGGATACAGCATGTCGACGACCAGATTGACGATGATATAGATGACGCTGATGAACAGGATGCAGCCCTGCACCACCGGATAGTCGCGCGCATAGATCGCCTCGACCAGCAGGCGGCCGAGGCCGGGGATGGTGAATACCGTCTCGGTGATGGCGATGCCGCCGAGCAACCCGCCGAGGATCAGGCCGATCAATGTCCAGGTCGGCGCAAACGCATTACGGAACGCATGGCGCCACATCACCTCGGATTCGGACAGGCCCTTGGCGCGGGCATGGGTGATGTATTCGAGCCGCGACACCTCAATGGTGGAGGCGCGCGCCATGCGCACGATCGGGCCGAGTTCGACCATGATCAGCGTCAGCACCGGCATGAAGATGAACAGCACGCCCTGGCGGAAATTCTCGCTCAGCGACACGTAGCCGATGACGGGAAACCATTCGAGCCACATGCCGAATACCAGCAGGATCATCAGGCCGAGCCAGAAGCTCGGGATCGACAACAATAGCGTCGAGAGTGCCACGGTGCCGTAGTCGGCGAAGGTGCCCTGCCGCCATGCCGCGAACATGCCGGCCGGCACCGCGATGAGCGCGGCAAACACCACGGCTGTGACGACGATGGTCGCGGACACCGCGAAGCGATCGAGCATCAGCGGCAGTACGTGTTCGCCGGATGAGATCGACTTGCCGAAGTCGCCGGAAAAAATATGGCCGAGCCAGGTCAGATATTGCGACGGCAGCGCGCCGGACAGACCCATCTCCCTACGCAGCGCCTCGACCTGCTCGGGCGTCGCGAGATCGCCGAGCATGACGGAAGCAGGATCGCCGGGGATCAGCCGCATGGCAAAAAAGATCGCTGCCGATACGATGATCAGTGTCGGCACCGCCTGCAGCAGACGTCCGAGCAGGAAGCGGCCCATCACGCTGCCTTTCGGTTATCGTATGAGCGCATCGCGGATCGCATGCGCGGCGGCGACGGCCTCGCGGGCGCGCGGCACGCTGGTGACCTCGGGCCAGGTCGAGAGTTTGACGAAGGCGAATTCGGACTCCGGATCGATATAGATCAATTGCCCAAAGATGCCCCGTGCCAGCATGGCGCGGCCTTTTGGGTCTTCGATCCACCATTTGTTATGATAGGCGCCCTCCGGCAGCGTTTCGCGGAAGAAGCCCTGGAACAGTTCGGGATTGGCGTCATTGCGGGTCGCGTCGATCCACGCTTCTGGAATGACCTGGCGTTCGCCGGACCGCCCGCCATTGATGGTCATCTGCGCGAAGCGGCCATAGTCACGCAGGCTTGCGCAGAAGCCGCCATCGGCCAGCGCGAAGCCGCCGTGATCGACGGTGAAATAGCCGTCCTCCTGCGCGCCCATCGGCGCCCATAATTCGCGGCTGACCAATTCGGAGAGCGAAGTTGCGGTGGCACGTTCGAGGATGAAGCCGAGCACGTCGGTCTCGATGGAGCGATACTGGAACAGCGCGCCGTGGGGGCGGTCCTGTTCGGTCAACGTCAGGATCAGCTCCCACATGGTGCGCGGGTAGTCCGGCTGGTCGTTGACACGCCAGCCGCAGGCATAGCCGAGCTTGACCATATGCGAGCCGGGCGTGGTGTAGGATTCGTCGAACACCACGCCGGTGGTCATGTCGAGTACGTGCTGCACACTCGCGCCGCTATAGGCGGTGCGCGCGAGCTCGGGCAGATAGTGCGTCACCGGCGCCTTGGGATCGAGCACGCCACGGTCGGTGAGAATGCCGGCCACCATGCCGACCATCGATTTGGCCATCGACATCGACAGGTGTTGGCTGTGCGGCTTCATATCGTTGAAGTAGCGCTCATAGACGATGGCGCCACGGTGCAGCACCAGCATGCCGTCGGTAGCGTTGTCCGTCAGAAAGCTCTCGAAACTCAGATCGCGGCCGTCAAAGCTGAAAGCAACCGTATCGAGCGCCTGGAAATTCTCGCGCATCGGCATCACCGGGCCCGGTCCGCGCCAAACCTGCGCGGTCGGCGTCATCTCGCGGATGTGCTGGAAGGTCCAGCGATGCATCGGCGCCCGGCTCCAGCCGGAGCGCGGCAACAGGGGGCCGCCGGGATTGAGCGGGTCGCGGTAGCGTGGTCGCTGAAACAGATCGGTCAGTGTCGTGATCCCCATGCCGCGGCTGCCGCGCCGCGCGCGATGAGCCATCGTTAGACCTCACGAGGGTAACGCCATCAAGATGACCCGGAAGATGCCAATGAGGGGCATGGTGGTGCACCGGGCGCACCGTGCTAGGCTGCCATCTTGCCGCAGCCCTGCCGACTTGCCTCTGTGCACGCCGGCATGTCTCTTGCTTCGCTGAATGCTTGTCTCGTTGGGACGATCCGCCTGGCGGTCGTGCCGCCAACCGAATGTGGATGGATGATGAAGCCGGTCTCCAGTCCTGGCCCCAATCCTGTCGTGATGGACGATTCCGGAGCTGCGCCGGCCCCGGCGCTGAACCCGCCGTCACGCAAGTCGATCCCGCCTTTCGAGGCGCTGCGTGCCTTCGATGCGGTGGCACGGCTCGGCGGCGTGCGCCGCGCAGCGCAGAGCCTCGGGCGTGATCACGCGG
This sequence comes from Tardiphaga sp. 20_F10_N6_6, assembly GCF_052076045.1. Classification (NCBI taxonomy): domain Bacteria; kingdom Pseudomonadati; phylum Pseudomonadota; class Alphaproteobacteria; order Hyphomicrobiales; family Nitrobacteraceae; genus Tardiphaga; species Tardiphaga sp. 20_F10_N6_6. The sequence continues at coordinate 3,781,025 of NZ_CP197239.1, read as the reverse complement.
TGATCAGCCGGCATCTGCGCACGCTGGAATCATGGACCGGCACCAAGTTGATCGACCGGACCTCATCGAGCATCTCGCTGACCGATGACGGCGTGCGTTATCACCGGCATATTGCGGCGGCGATGGATGCCATCGCCGATGCCACCATCGACCTGATGCGGCGCGGTGACAATCATCGCCTGCTGATCTGGTGCGCGCCGGGCTTCGCGCTGCACTGGATGTCGCGCAAGATCGGATTGTTCGAGAAGGCCAATCGCGACGTCGATATCGAGCTGCGCCCCACCGATCGCCGGCCGGATTTCGCCTCGCACGAGACGGATATCGATATCCGCTTCGAGTCGGTCTATGGCAATCCGCTGCAGCTCGCCCCCGGCCTGCGCTGCATCGAGGCGGCGCAGGTGCCGATCGTCGCGGTGGCCAGCCCGGCCTACCTGGCCTCAATGCCGGCGATCGAGACGCCGCGCGATCTGCTGAGCCAGCGCCTGCTGCATGAAGAGGATTTCGACAGCTGGGCGCACTGGCTGGCGGCGCACGGCATCTATGACGAGCTCGACCTCGGCGGTCCTCGCCTGTGGCAGGGCCACATGACGCTGGACGCCGCGATCCACGGCCGCGGTGTTGCGCTGTCCAACCATATGGTGGTTGCGCATGAGCTGGAATCCGGCCGCCTGGTCGAGATCGGAAAAGGCAATGCGAGCTTTCAGCCTTATTCCGACGGCATCTATTACTTCATCACCCGCGCCGACCGCTGGGATGCGCCGCTGATCCGCCGCTATCGCAACTGGCTGATCGAGGCCATCGCGCAAGACTGGCCCGAGCTGAGCGTCGCGGCACAGGCGAAGCGGAGCAAAGTGGGGTAGAACAAGCGAGCGGCTCTTAACCTCTCCCCGCCTGCGGGGAGAGGTCGACTGGAACGCGCGAAGCGCGTGGAAGTCGGGTGAGGGGGACTATCCATTCGCTCTGAGCTTGCGGAGACTCCCCCTCACCCAAAGCCTTCGCTGCGCTCAGGCTTCGACCTCTCCCCGCAAGCGGGGAGAGGTTAAGAAGCCAGCGCCTCACTTCAGCGCCTTCACCAGCGCATTGAAGAAATCATTGTCCAGAATCGGTGCGTTCAGCGTCGTCGGCTTCGAGCGCGCGCTCAGCACGACGCAGATCACGCGCTGTTTCGGATTGATGTACAGCATCTGGCCGAAGATGCCGCGCGCGACGAAGGCGCCGTCATCGAGCGTGCCGTCGGGCGCCGGCACGATCCACCACATATAGCCGTAATCGACGCGCTGGCCGTTGATCAGGCGTGATGCCCCGGCCTCGCGGACCCAGCCTTCCGGCAGCACGCGGGTGCCATCGATCACGCCGTCATCGAGAATGAACCGGCCGAACCGGGCATAGTCGCGCAGGGTGGCGAACAGGCCGCTGCCGGCGACTTCCAGCCCGCCGGGCGCTTCCAGCCACCAGGCGCCATCGGCCTCCATGCCGAGTCTGAACCAGATCTTCTCCGAGAGATAATCGCTCAGCCATTTGCCGGTGGCGGCCTTCACCAGCGCGCCGACGACATGGGTATCGCCGGTCGAATAGGTCCATTGCGTGCCAGGCGCCGCGGCGCGCGGGCGCTCAGCCATGTAGCGCATGACGGCACCGGGCCCCTGCCCGACCTGCAATGCGAGCATCTTGCGGCGCTCGGAATTCGCATCGGTCTGGTCGTCGCTCCAGCGCAGGCCCGACGTCATCTGCATCAGCGCCTTCACGCTGACGCCCTCATAGGCGGTGCCGGAGAATTCGGGAAGATACCTGGTCAGCTGGTCGTCGACGCTCTGGATATAGCCGTCCTGGATGGCGGCGCCCACCAGCGTGGTGCTGAAGGATTTCGCCATCGACATCGACAGCCAGCGCGTGGCGGCGTTGATGCCGAGGTCATAATGTTCGAGCAGGACCTCGTCATTCTTCATCACCAGAAGTCCGGCGACGCGGTTGCGCGAGACATAGTCGTAGATGTCGAAGGTGCCGGCGGTGGAGACGATCGGAAAGTCCGGCAGTGTGCGCTTGCCGTAAGTCAGCCGCCGCACCGGTGCGCCCGCCTTGATGGTGCGCGTCGCGAAATTCATCTCGGGCGTGACGAAGGTCCGCAGATGATCGATAGGCATCGATCGGCCGGCATAGGAATTGATGATCGCGTCGGTTGCGGTTTGGTTTGCGGTCTTGGGGCTCGTCGCGGAAGCTTGACGAATGGTGCTGTTGGCTTCGCCTGCACCCGGCGCCACATCTGTCACAGTCAAAGGTCTGTCCTGCATCTTCGGGCGCGTCGATGCGCTCAAGGATTTACTATGGCAGGGTAGAGGGACTGTCGAGGGTGCCAAGGTTGAAATGCGCGGTGCGCCGGCATCACCAGCGCATCACGCTCAAACCGGTCCGGTGTCCTGATGCGACAATCAGCGAACCGCCGTCGTGTTCGAACTGGTGAGGGCGGTCGGCTGACCGGCCTTGATGACTCGAGCCGTCTGGGTGCCGTCGCTGGTGCCCGTGCGGGCGGCAATGCCGAAACCTGCAACCGCGATGCCGGCAACCAGGGCGACAACGACGATCTTCAGATGCGTGCTGCGGTCTGCGCTGTGGATCGAGTGGTTCATGGCGGCCTCCTGCCGTCTACGCGGCTACTTGTTGCATGGAGGTGTAATCCCAGCCGGTTTCCAGCCGATGGCGTCCGTGTAGAAAATTGTTTCGTGGAAGCGGAGATTTGTTTCGTCGCGTAGCCGGATACTTACGAATGCGGCGGTTTTGGCGCCTTTGGCGGTATTTGCGTCACACGTATTGTTCGATGCCGTGCAATGGCGGACAAAGTCCGAAGCGTCTGGCCCCACGCTGTCATTCCGGGGAAGCTCGATGTGTTCACTGACTCTCGTCATTCCGGGGCACATCGAGCCGCGTAGCGGATCGGTGTGAACCCGGAATCCCGGAGTGTTTGGCTCTACGGAGACTCCCATGTCGAGATTCCCCGCCACTCCAAGTGGAGTGGCTGAGGCTCGGTCCCGTCGCCTGCGGCGTCGGTCCCGCCCTCAGGCAAACCAATTGGTTTGCCGGGGAATGACAGCATGGGCGGCAGACAGCCCCCAACATTTTTTCCTATTCTTTGTTGACAATATACCTATAAGGATTATTATCTCCTCTGTCCGGCTCCGATGAGAGGGGCGAGCGCGATCGTCACGTTCGCGGGGCTGGATGCGGTGGACGCCGGAGATGCGGCGTTACGCGGTTTATGGGGGACGTCTGTCTTCGGGCAGGACGGATCTGCGTCAGCACTGCCACTGGCAAGGAGACGGCCGACCTTGGGATGGAAAGACCCCTGGACAGTGTGACGGACGACCAAGTCAAAACGCGTTCGGCTTACTCGCTTGAGGCTCCCTTCCCATCGCCTTGGGACTTTAATTCGCGATCGGAGCGTTCGTCGAGGCAAAGTGCAAGCAACCGAAAAAACACCGCAGGCGGAACGTCGGGCACTTGCTCGGCGCCTCCGAAAGTCCTGATGCACTCCAGATTGCGGAAGACCGCATTCGCATCAGGCCCAAGGGTGCAACGGGCACCCGGCGTTCCGCACGCCCTCTTGATTGAGGGTGGGAAGGAATGCGCAAAACTCGGACGCACAAGCGCCGCGAGAATGCGAGTGTGTGTTTCCACGTCACCGAAGCAGGTACCGCCACCCCACTCGATTTAGGTAAGCACTCCTGCTTGTTATTGCGGAGGGCGGCCTTCAAAACTCCTCCTCGAAGGGCTCATGGGCAGACGAGGATCACATGATCATCAAGCCCAGCGCATCGTGGCACACCCGCTCGACCCTCAGCAGGTTGGCGCACATTCTCGAACGGACCGGACTCGCTTTGGTTGGGGCTGCCTGCGGGCTGTTCGTTGCCGAGGTTGGCCGCTTCATCGAGGTCATTGGCTCGGGTGAAGTCGTGTTCGCCATGATCATTTACGGGGCTACCGGCTTCTATCTTGGAATCGATCTGCCCCAGGTTCCTGCCGATTACCGCATGCATCTGCCGCTATGGCGCGGGCTGGGCAACAGTGCGGATATGGTGGAGCTGCTCACTGCGGCCGGTACCTTCATCACATCGGTGACGGCGATCACGTCAGTCTCCAGTATCATTCTGGGTGAAACCGTGCGCCCCAGGACGGCTGGCATCATCTGTTTGAGCTGGGCAATCGGCGCCACCATGCAGATCGCTGCCGGTATCATCGCGCGAATAGAGTTAGGCCGTGCCGTGAAAATGGCGAAGCTCGCGCTCTTCTCCCGGTGAAAGGTCAGGACAATCCCGGCTGACGGAGGTCGAACATGCCGCTCTATATGTATCAGGCTGCCTACACGCCAGAATCATGGGCCGCGCAAATGAAGAATCCGCAGAACCGCGTTGAATCCGTTGGACGGCAGACGACGGAGGCCGTCGGAGGACAATTGATCGGTGGTTGGTATTGCCTGGGCGAATATGACGTGATGCTGATCGCCGATGTGCCGGATATCGAGAGCATGGCGGCCATCGCCGTCGCGATTGCAGCGGGCGGCGCCATCAAGTCCAGCCAGACGACTGCATTGATGACCGGGGCAGAACTTGTGGCGGCCCTGAAGAAGTCGGAGTCCGTCATCAAGGGCTACAAGCCCGCGCGATAGACATCGGTGGCGTCGATCGCCGCTATCGCCCCGGAGTCGCATTCACCAAAGCGAGGATCTCCGCGCCGTAATGCTCCAGCTTCTTGTCGCCGATCCCCGGGATTTCGCGGAGCTGGTCGAGCGTGGTGGGATGTTCGCTGGCGATGCCATCGATGGTGGCGTCGTGCAGCACGACATAGGCCGGGACGTTGCGCTTCTTCGCGACTTCCGAGCGCCAGGCGCGCAGCACAGCGAGCAGATCGGGATTGGCGTTGTCGCTGCGCGGTGCCGCAAGGTCGCCGCGGCGGGATTTGCTGCGCGGGGCGCGGCCGGTACCGCCGGTTTCCTCGCGGAACATCAGCTCGATCTCGCCCTTGAGAACGCCGCGCGCTTCTTCGGTGAGCTTCAGCGCATTGAAACTATCTGCATCCGCATAGAGAAAGCCGCGCGCCACCAGTTGCCGCATCACGGCGCGCCATTGTTTCTCGGTGAGTTCGCCGCCGATCCCGAATACCGACAGCTTGTCATGGCCGAATTGCTTGACCTTGTCGGTGAGGCGGCCGATCAGCACGTCCACCAGATGCATGGCGCCGAATTTCTGTCCGGTGCGATAGGCGCAGGATAACAGCTTCTGCGCGGCAACGCTGCCGTTCCAGACTTTCGGCGGCGAGAGGCAATTGTCGCAATTGCCGCAGCGCGTGCCGGTCGCCTCTTCGCCGAAATAACCCAGCAGTCGGGTGCGGCGGCAATCGACGGTTTCGGCGAGGCCGACCAGCGCATCGAGCTTGCCGATGGAGACGCGCTTGAATGTCTCCGATCCGGTGGACTCGTCGATCATGCGGCGCTGCTGCACGATGTCGGAAAGACCATAGGCCATCCACGCATTCGACGGCTTGCCGTCGCGGCCGGCGCGGCCGGTTTCCTGATAATAGGCCTCGATGCTCTTCGGCAGATCGAGATGGCAGACGAAGCGCACGTCGGGCTTGTCGATGCCCATGCCGAAGGCGACGGTGGCGACGATCACCACGCCGTCTTCATTGATGAAGCGATCCTGATTGGTCTCACGCAGGCGTGCGTCGAGCCCGGCGTGATAGGGCAGCGCGAGGATGCCGGCCTTGTTCAGGGCCGCCGCGGTGTCCTCGACCTTGGCACGCGACAGGCAATAGACCACGCCGGCCTCACCGGAATGCCGGTCGCTGATGAAAGCCTGCAACTGCTTCTGCGCGTTGGTCTTGTCGACGATCTCATACTTAATGTTGGGCCGGTCGAAGCTCGCCACGAAATTCGGCGCGTCTTCCAGGCGGAGACGTTGCACGATCTCCTGCCGGGTCAGATCGTCGGCGGTGGCCGTCAGCGCAATGCGCGGAATGTTCGGGAACCGTTCGGCGATGACCGAGAGGCCGATATATTCGGGCCGGAAATCGTGGCCCCATTGCGCGACGCAATGCGCTTCATCGATGGCGAACAGGGCGATCCTGGCGCGGCCGAGCATCGACAGGCACCGCGGCGTGACCAGACGTTCAGGGGCGACGTAGAGAAGGTCGAGTTCTCCGGCGAGCAATTGCCGCTCGACCTCGTTGGCTTCGTCCCAAGACAGGGTGGAATTCAGCACCGCCGCCTTGACGCCGGCTTCCAGCAGGCCGGCCACCTGGTCGCGCATCAGCGCAATCAAGGGCGACACGACGATACCGCAGCCCGCGCGTAGCAAGGATGGCAACTGATAACATAGGGACTTGCCGCCGCCGGTCGGCATCAGCACCAGGCAATTGCCGCCATCGGTCACGTGGCGGACAATATCTTCCTGGGCACCGCGAAAACCCGGCAGGCCGAACACCGAATGCAGCACGGACAATGCGTCCGAGGTCTGGAACACGTCTGGCTGATTTTTCGATTGACGCGAGGCGCCGGCGGGAACGGACATGGCGCAGGTCTATTCCTGATTCGAGGGTCGCGTATATCCCGTGAAACGCGTCGTTCCCCCAGGAGAACGCGTCATTCCCGAGAGAATGCTCCATTCTCTATGGCATCGTGACGTTTCGCCTTGATCGCGCCGCTTTACCCCTGTCGATGATCCGTTCTAAGAGAATGAGTGCGCGACCGCGCCAGCGTCGCTGCAACCGGGCAAAAAGAAAAGCCGTATGCCATTCATTTTGCGAATCTTTTCATGGCTTCTGAACCGTCGCCGCGGACCCAAGATCCGCTGGCAGGCGGCCAATGAGAATGCCGCGCGCAAAGTGCGCCGGAAATTCAAAAAGGGGCCGAAGTCCGCGATCCTGTCCCATGTCATCGCGCATCGACCGTCCGTGACGCTGGTGGGGCGGCTGCCTGCGGTCGAAATCTGGAACCTGTCAGATCCGAAGCGTGTCGCGCTGCTCTATCTGCAGCATGGCCGCCGGTTGCGGCTGCCAGCGCCAAAGGCGTTGATGGACGATGCCGTGAAGCGGGCCCGCGCCGCGGAATAGTGGACGTGGTCCACGCGGGGCCACTTGTGCCGTGTGACGTCATGGGCTTGACGGGCCAGTTCCGAGCGGGGATGGTCGCGCCCGGGTCACTCCGTTCCACACTCAATGAAAGACTTCTGCATGATCAAGCGTCTCGGTCCCGGCAAGCGTCTCAGCCAGGCTTCCATCCATGGCAACACCGTCTATCTGGCCGGCCAGGTGCCCGATGAATATTCGGGCGACGTCAAGACGCAGACCAAGCAGGTGCTCGACAAGATCGATGCGCTCCTCAAGGAAGCCGGCACCGACAAGAACAACATCCTCAGCGCCACCGTCTGGCTGCCGAATATCAATGACCGCGATGCCATGAACACGGTGTGGGATGCCTGGGTGCCCGAAGTTGGCCCAGCGCGCGCCTGCGTCGAGTCGAAGCTCGCCGACCCCGCCATCAAGGTCGAGATCGCCGTCATCGCAGCGATTCCGTAAATCATGTCACCCGTTGCCATTGCGGTCGCCCCCAACGGCGGCCGCAAGGTCAAGGCCGACCATCCCGCCGTGCCGCTGACGCCGGCGGAGTTGGCGGTGACGGCCGCGCATTGCCTCGAGGCAGGCGCGGCGATGATCCATGCCCATGTGCGCAACGCCGACGGCAGTCACCTGCTCGATGCGGCGGCCTATCGGGACGCCATCGCGGCGATCCGCAGCGCAGTCGGCGACAGGCTCGTCATCCAGATCACCTCCGAGGCAGTTGGCAAATACACGCCGGCGCAGCAGCGTGCGGTGGTGCAGGCGGTGAAGCCGGAAGCGGCGTCGCTGGCGCTGCGCGAACTGGTGCCCGATGCCAGCGAGGAGCAGGCCTTCGCCGATCTGCTCGGCTGGATGAAGCGCGAGCGCGCGACACCGCAAATCATTCTCTACGATGCGCAGGATGCTGCGCGGCTGGCCGAGTTTCGCAAGCGCGGGCTAGTGCCGTTCGAGAAGCTGCCGGTGCTGTTCGTGCTCGGCCGTTATACGGCGGGGCAGACGTCGCACCCGGCCGATCTGCTGCCGTTCGTCGCGCCCGGTGCGCCAACATTCGAACACTGGAGTGTCTGCGCCTTCGGTGCGCAGGAGACGGCCTGCGTCACCGCGGGCGCATTGCTGGGCGGCCATATCCGCGTCGGCTTCGAGAACAACGAATTGCTGCCGGATGGCTGCCGCGCCAAAGGCAATCAGGATCTGGTTGCGGCGGCGCAACGTGCGATCGAAGCAGTCGGGCTGAAGCGCGCGACGGCGGATGAGCTCAGGGCTGCGACGGCGCTCTAACCTCTCCCCGTTCTTTACGGGGAGAGGTCGCCGCGTCTTCGCGGCGGGTGAGGGGCGGCGCGCTGTAGTCGTCGCACAATAGCACTCACGGTTCGCACCGATCCCGACCCGATAGACCATGCGAGATGATAGGCCGTTACCTTGCCCCTCATCCCGACCTTCTCCCCGCGCAGTGCGGGGAGAAGGAGCGCACTGCCGGCGCCAGGACTACTCACTCAAACCACGGCCATTCCGCGCCGCCATCATGCGTGACGGCGCCGCCGGGGGCCTGTCCGACGAGCTTGGCATATTTCGCCAGCGCACCGGCCCGATGACGCGGCGGACGCTGGGTCCACGCCGCTTTGCGCGCGGCGAATTCGGCATCACTGATCATCAGATCCAGTCGCCGCGCCGGCGCGTCGATGCGGATCTTGTCACCATCGCGCACCAGCGCGAGTGGGCCGCCGATATAGGCTTCCGGCGAGACATAGCCGATGCACATGCCGCGGGTGGCGCCGGAGAAGCGGCCGTCGGTGATCAGCGCGACCTTCTCGCCCATGCCCTGGCCGTAGATGAGCGCGGTGACCCCGAGCATCTCGCGCATGCCGGGGCCGCCGACCGGGCCTTCGTTGCGGATGATGAGCACGTCGCCTTCCTTGTAGTTCTGGTCCTTTACCGCGGCGACGCAGCTTTCTTCGTCTTCGAACACGCGCGCCGTGCCCTCGAACACCGTCTTCTTCAGACCGGCGACCTTGATCACCGCACCATCGGGGGACAGGTTGCCCTTCAACACCGCGACGCCGCCATCGGGCATGATCGGCTTTGCTGAGGAGTAGATGATCTCGCCATCGGCCTTGTTGGCGTTGCCGTATTCTTCCGCGATGGTTCGGCCGGTGATGGTCAGGCACGAACCGTCGATATGGCCGCTCTCGACCAGTGCACGAATGACGACCGCCGTACCGCCGATATCGTAGACATCCTTGGCCACATATTTGCCGCCCGGCCGCAGATTGCCGATCAGCGGCGTGCGCGCGAAGACTTCACCGACATCGTCGATGGTAAATTTGATACCGGCCTCGTTGGCGATGGCCGGCAGATGCAATGCGGCATTGGTCGAGCCGCCGGTGGCGGCGACGATGGCCGCGCCGTTCTCCAGCGATTTGCGGGTGACGATGTCGCGCGGCAACGGGCCGCTCTTGCGCAGCATGTCCATGACCAGACGTCCGGCGCGCCGGGCGAATTGCGCGCGTTCGGCATAGACGCCGGGGATCATCGAGACATTGGGCATGGTGATCCCCAGCGCCTCGGAGACCATCGCCATCGTATTGGCGGTGAACTGGCCCGCACAGGCGCCGATGGTTGGCAGGCACGCGCGCTCGATGGCCTCCAGCTCCTGCTTGTCGATGTCGCCGGTCATGAAGGCGCCGACGGCTTCATAGGAATCCAGCGCAGTCAGCGTCTTGCCCTTGTGTAATCCCGGCAGCGAACTGCCGCCATAGATGAAGATCGACGGCACATTGCAACGGACCATGCCCATGATGACGCCGGGCAACGTCTTGTCGCAGCCACCGAAGCCGATCAGTGCGTCGTAAGCGAGGCCGTGCATCACGGCTTCGATACTGTCGGCGATGATTTCGCGCGACAGCAGCGAGAACTTCATGCCCTCATGGTTCATGCTGATGGCATCGGAGACCGAGATGGTCGAGAACTCGCGCGGCGTGCCGCCGGCTTCGGAAATACCGGTCTTGGCGGCGTCGACCTGAAAGTCATGGGTCATGTTGCAGGGCGTCTGCTCGCCCTTCATCGACACGACGCCGATCATGGGTTTTGCGATCGCCTCGTCGTCGAGGCCCATGGCGCGCATGAAAGCGCGGTGCGGGGCACGGTCGAGGCCGTCGGTGGTGACGCGGGATCGCAATTTCTTCATGGGGCGTATCTTTCCGTTTCTTGGTCTTGTCGTCCAATGCAGTGAGGCCACGCCGTGGGCGTGGCCTCAGGACATCATACAATGAGATGTCGCGTCTTGCTCTACTGGATCGGCGCCACGATGGTCGGGTGCTTGAACTGCATCGCGTCCATCTTCGGCAGCATGCCGGCCTCGGTGTAGATATCGAGCATCTTCTGCATGGCCGGGAAGTTCGGTGCTGCGCCCGGGTCGCGGGCGAAGTCGTTGTCCTTCAGCAGATAGGTCTCCAGTACCGGGATCGGCGCCCTCATGACTTCGTTGACGACCTTCAGCGTTTCCTCGCGGTTGGCCAACGCTTTCTTCATGCCAAGGGTGATGTCGGCGACATAGGCCTTGGCGAGTTCGGGATTCTTGTCGACGAAATCGGCGCGGCAGGCTTCAAGGATATGCACGATGTTCGGCATCGCTTCGTTCAGCGAGAACAGCTTGCGCGTGCCGCCCTTAGCTTCCATGCGCGCGGCAAATGGCTGGTTCATGTTGATCGCGTCGACGCGGCCCTGGCGCAGCGCATCCTCGGAAGCTGCGAAGCCGATCTCGATCAGCTTGACGTCCTTCTCGGGATCGACGCCGGCGCCCTTCAGCAGCATCTTGAACGGACCGTAGGTGCCGCCGCCGATGACGGAAATGCCGACATTCTTGCCCTTGAGGTCGGCGATGGTCTTGATCGGCGAGTCATCCTTCACGGCCCAGTAGACCGAGAAGCTGCCGGGCTTTTCCGACACGTGCTGCGCGACGATATAGGCCTTGAGGTTGCCGCCGTTGACGCCGTTGGCGAGCGACAGCACGCCCTGGGTGGCGCAATCCAGCGCACCGGCGGCGAGCGCCTGCGTCATCGGCGAGGTGCCCTGAAACTGGGTCCATTCGATATTGTAGGTCTTGCCGAGATTGGTGAATTCGGTCGGGCGTTTCATCATCCAGTATTTGGATTCTTCGGCCGGAATGGTCCAGCCGACCTTGATGGTCGGAATCGTCTGCGCCTGCGCCGCACCCGTCAGCGCCCCCGCCGCGAGAGTCGCCGCCATCAGCCACTTCGAAGAACCCAGCTTCATGCCCGCTCACTCCGTTTGATGATGGCCAGACCCGGCCAAAAGAAAAGCCTCACTGTCTTGAAGCCTTTCATGCTTCAAATATTCTGGCAAGCGAGGTGCGTGCCCAACATTCATTCGTGCTGTGGCGCAACAATTGGCAGTTACGCAGGCGTTGATATCATCGTTGCTGCGGCTGCGGACGCAGCGTAGATAGCTCGCAGATGCGAGCAGCGTGGCTCGGCGGCAGAAGGACAACGGCGTCAAAATGGTGGATTCAGCGGGCGGCAAAGAGAAGCTCGGTTACCTTGGCCTCGGCCTGATGGGACTGCCGATGACCAAACGGTTGCTGGGCGCCGGTTACGATGTGGCCGTCTGGAATCGCTCGCCCGGCAAGGCCATTGCGCTGGTAGAGGCCGGTGCGAAAGTCGCCGCCAGCCCACGTGATGTCGTCGCCCATGCGAGCATTATCTTCATGTGCCTCACCGATGCATCGGCGGTAGAGGAAGTGGTGTTTGGCGACAACGGCCTGTCCGGCAGCGATGGCAATGGCAAGCTGGTCGTCGATTTCTCCTCGATTCATCCGGACAAGACCAAGTCCATCGCGGCACGATTGAAAGCCGCAAACGGCATGGGCTGGATCGATGCGCCGGTGTCGGGCGGCACCAAGGGTGCGGAGGAAGCCACGCTGGCGATCATGGCCGGCGGCGACGCCGCCGATGTCGAACGTATCAGGCCTTATATTCTGGCGATGGCGCGCAACTTCACGCATATGGGGCCGACCGGCGCCGGGCAGATGACCAAGCTCTGCAACCAGGTGATTGTCGGCTGCGCCATGGCGGTGCTGGCCGAAGCGACGCGACTTGCCGTGAATGCCGGTATCGACGCCAAACGCCTGCCGGAAGCACTCGCGGGTGGTTTTGCAGACTCGATCCCGCTGCAACTGTTCGTGCCGCGCATGGCACAGGGCATTCACTCGCCGCCGCTCGGCCACATCCACACGATGCTCAAGGACCTCGATACGGTCGTCGCCGTGGCGCAGGACACATCGACGCCGGTGCCGATGGCTGCGCTCGCGGCGCAGATCTTCCGCATGGGCAAGGCGGTGCGCGGCGCCGATGCCGACGCGCTGGAGATCTACAAGCTGTCGGCGCCCAAAGAGTGAAGATCAAGGAATGAAGGTTCTGGTGATTGGCGCGGCCGGCATGATCGGCCGCAAGCTGTGTGAGCGGCTGCTGAAGGACGGTCATGTCGGCGGTGGGGAAATCGGCGATCTTGCGATGGCCGATGCGATCCCCAGCGATCTGGTTGGCGCGCGCAGCATCATGGTCGATCTCGCAAAACCGGATGCGCCCGCAGCACTGCTGGCGTCAAAGCCTGACCTGATCTTCCATCTTGCTGCGGTCGTCTCCGGCGAAGCCGAACAGAATTTCGACAAGGGCTACGCGGTCAATCTCGACGGCACGCGCAATCTGTTCGAGGCGATCCGCGCGATGGGGGGTGGTTATCGCCCTCGCATCGTCTACACCTCGTCCATCGCGACCTTCGGCGCGCCCTATAACGGGCCGATCACCGACGATTTCTTTCATACGCCGCTGTCGAGCTACGGAACGCAGAAGGCGATCTGCGAATTGCTGCTGGCGGACTATACGCGGCGCGGCTTCTTCGACGGCATCGGCATTCGCCTGCCGAATATCTGCGTGCGGCCGGGCAAGCCCAATGCGGCAGCGTCGGGTTTCTTCTCCAATATCATTCGCGAGCCGCTGGCCGGGCGTGAGGCGGTGCTGCCGGTAACCGACGACGTCGGGCAGACACATGCCAGTCCGCGCGCGACGACGGAATTCCTGCTTCATGGCGCGACGCTCGACAGCGCCAAGCTCGGCGCACGCCGCACGGTGATGATGCCCGGCGTGCGGGCATCGGTCGCGGACATGATCGCGGCGCTCCGCCGCGTGGCAGGTGACAGTGTTGTGACACGCATCAAGCATGTGCCAGATCCCGCCACGATGGCGATGGTTGCCGGATGGCCCACGATGTTCGATACCAAACGTGCGCTGGCGCTGGGTTTCCAGGCGGAACCGGACTTCGATTCCATCATTCGTGCTCATATCGAGGATGACCTCGATGGCGTCTTTGTGCGTTAGCGGTTAAGGACAATCATGGCGCGCGATATCATCATGGCGGCGGGAGGCATTGTCGTGCAGCGGGGCGAGACGCCGCTGTTCGCCGTGGTCTGCCTGCGCAAGCGCGGCGACTGGGTGTTGCCGAAGGGCAAGCTCGACAATGGCGAGACGCCGCGCGACGCAGCCGAGCGCGAGGTGCTGGAAGAGACCGGCCATGCCGCGTCGGTGCATGACTATCTCGGTGCCCTGGCCTATCCGCTCGGTGAACGGACCAAGGTCGTGCATTTCTGGCACATGGAGGCCGCGGCCGCGCCGTCACGCAAGTTGATGAAGGATATCAGCGAAGTCGCGTGGCTGCCATTTGACGCCGCGCTGGCGCGGCTGACGCGCAGCCATGAACATGCGTTCCTCGCGCAGGTCGGGCCCATGGCGCTGGCGGCAGCAAGGGCAGCGCCGGTCGTGGATGGCGAGCCCGTGCGGCCAATTGCCGTGGGGCCTGTCAGCGTGCGACGTGACACGGGGTTCTTCGCGAAGATCCGGAACTGGTTGAACGGGTAAGTTCTCTCGTTGCAGCGATGGCTGAAGCGGCGGGCTCAGTGCGTGTTGGTCGCGTCATCGAAGCGCAGCACATTGCCGAACGGGTCGGTGATCTTTGGGGCCGTATCGGTCGGACTCGGGCGCGCGAAACGGGCCCGCTTGTCATGCAGCTCCTTTGCGAAAGCCGCGATATTGCTGCCGCGGATATAGACCACGCTGCCCGGCGTGCCGTCGCCATAGTGTTCGCTGAGATGCAGCTTCACGCCGCCGCGCGACACCTGCATGTAGAGCGGGGAGTCCGGCTCGTAACGATGTTCCCAGTCGATCGCAAAGCCGAGGAAGTCGACATAGAACTCCTTCGCTTTAGCAATGTCATAGATGCGCAGAACCGGAATTGCCGGTTCGAAAGTGACGTCGGTCATCGCTGTCTCCCGCTCATGGCGTAGGGGAGATTATCGCAGCGAAGTCGTCATTGACTAGATCGTGCGGCTAGGCGCCGCGCATGATCACGCCGTACCAGCCGAGACCTTTGTAAGTCTCATAGCCCGGTGTGGCATGGAAGGCGACGAGGCCGCCCGAACGGTCGTGATAGAAGCCGCTGCGGCGGCCGTTCAAGGCCAGCGGGATGCGTTCGGTGAGCAGGCCCTGGCCGTCGGACGAGGCGATGACGCGCAGGTTCGAATCCACCAGCAGTACGCGCGTCTTGTCGTCGTCGACGCGAACGCCCTCGACGATGGCGCGCGCCTGGGCTTCCCAGTCGAAATGAATCGCGAGCACGCCGATGGCGCGGCCATTGGCCTTGCCGCCTTCGCGCACGCTGGCGCAATAGGTCGCGACCTGCGCATTGTTCAGGAGCGGCTGGCGCTCGACGTCGCCCGCGGTGTAGTCGTCGCCGGAGCGCAGCGTACGGGCGTCGCGAAACCAGGCGGTGCCGGCGATATTCTGGCCCGTCACATTGAAACGATCGCCACGGCCGCTGGCGATGACATTGCCCTGCATGTCGCACAGCCAGAGATCGAGATAGACGGTGTAGGCGCCGAGGATCACGGCGAGCCGCTCCGATACATGGGCGACGGTGGCGTCGCTCGGTGCGGCCGCGCAGTCGACGACGGCGGAGTCGGTCGCCCACCAGCGGACGTCGCAGGTGCGCTCATAGAGATTGCGGTCGATCAGCTCGATGGCATTCAGCGACAGGTCGACCATGCGTTCGCCGCGCGAGCGCTCGGTCATCTTCTCGATCGACGCCATCAGGCTGCCGGTGCGGGCTGTGAGCTGGGATTCCAGATCGCGCGCGATGGTCTCGACCTGCTGGCCGACATTGCGCACTTCCTGCGCGACGACGGCGAAGCCCGCGCCCTGCGCTCCCGCGCGCGAGCTTTCGATCAGCGCGTTCAGCGCCAGCATCTTCATCTGGTTGGTGATGTGCTGGATCGACCGGGTTTTCTCGCAGGCGATCTCGTTGACCTCGGCGGTCAACCGCCCGATCAGCGCGGAGATATCGGAGCTATCGTCGTTCTCTTCGGTTGCATTGGCATGCGCAGAATGACTGCTGCGGTTCATTGCCAAGACCATCGTCGTATCCCCGTTGACAGCAATCAGTTACCTCCCGGTTATTGCCCGGTCATGGTTAATCGTGGCTTAATTTTCCGTGTGCCGGGTTCCGCCGACTTGCACGAATAAGCGGCAAGAGTGCGCAATAGGCACTATCTCATTGCGTCTGGGCATGCGCGGCCGCATCCGTAGGACGTTCGATGCCCCGCTAACGGTACAAATTAGGGCGTCATTAGTGATGCTTATACACGCGCCCCCGATTGCTCTGACGAACAACGCGATATCAACCACACTCGTGCAGGCTCAAAGCTTCATAGGCTGAGCCATTGTGATGAGCGTTCTCGAAGACCTGACCGGTGCGACCACGTCGGAACTGTCCGACGAATTGATCTTCCAGATCGCGTCGGCGTCCAGTCCCGAGCAGCGCAAATACGCGGCTGACCTGTTCCGGTATTTCGCCAAACAGCTCGAATTCGAATCTTATCGGCGCGGGCAGCAGAGCATGGCCGTTCCACAGCTTCCGTCGCCGGCCATGATTATCGACGCGACGCCCGAACAGGACGAAGCGCCCACGATCCAGCCGTCGGATGACCCTGGCGATGACCCGTCCGTCGGTCTGATCCCGCCGGTGAGCTGGCAGGATTGACGGCGGCGCGACAGTTTTACGTCAGATCCGTTGCTTCCTACCGATTGGCTTAACCATTCGCAGGCCAAATGAGTCGCGAGTGATTCGAGCGTTGCAATCGTGAAGAGCGGGCGTGCCAGTGAGTGTAGTTATCCCTTTCCCCATGCGTGTAGCGGCCCCCCAGGCCGATGAGTGTGAAATCGATCTGCTGAGCGCCGTCGATCTGGCGATCCGCGATCTCCGCGAAATCTCCCAGACCGCGAACGACATCGCGCAGGCGCGTGCGCGTGAATGCCTGGCCATGCTGGAAAGCGCCTATCACGGTGCGCTGCAGGGCTGACGCATTCTGAGTGCGCCGACAGGAGATCAGCGATGCTGTTTCTGGTGATCTCGAATCCGCGCGCCGATCGTCCGTCCGACATGGCGGCCGCGCGTCAGAGCTTCTGGCCGTGGATGGCGGGGTATCAGGCGTCGGGCATCTGCCAGCACATCTATCCCCGCGTCGGCCGCGGTGTGGTCGCGGTGTTCAAGGTCGGGAGTAACGACGTGCTGCATCGTATCCTCAACGAATGGGCCGATATCATTCCGGCTCAGTTCGAGGTCCATCCGCTGGTCGATCTCGATGCGACCACGGCTCTGCTCGCATCGCAGGTCGCCGCTTCAAAGTAGCGTCGCGAGTTTCAGTTCCCGATCAGCCTTTTCGCGCGGAAACCATCGGTTCGCACCATGGACTCGGCAAATCCGCGTCGCTATATGCGTGATCTCTCCCTTACCAGTATCGGGCACTTTTCATGACGACCACTGACACCGCTGCACCCGTTTCCCAGCCGTTCCAGGCCGAAGTCGCCGAATTGCTGAACCTGATGGTTCACTCGGTGTATTCCGAGACCGATATCTTCCTGCGCGAACTGGTCTCCAACGCGTCCGACGCCTGCGACAAGCTGCGCTATGAGGCGATCGCCAATCCGCAGCTGATCCCCGACGGCCAGTCGCCCAACATCACCATCATTCCGGACAAGGCGGCCGGTACGCTGTCGATCGTCGATACCGGCATCGGCATGGATCGCCAGGAACTGATCGACAACCTAGGGACCATCGCGAGATCCGGGACCAAGTCGTTTCTGTCGCGGCTGACCGAGGCCAAGGACGGCTCGAATCTGATCGGCCAGTTCGGCGTCGGCTTCTATGCGGCCTTCATGGTGGCCGAGAAGATCGTCGTCACCAGCCACCGCGCCGGCACCCATGACGCCTTCACCTGGACCTCGACCGGCGGTGCGGGTTTCGAGATCGGCCAGGTCAGTGACGGCATGAGCGTGCCGACCGGCACCTCCATTGTGCTGCATCTGAAAGAAGACGCGAAGAAATATCTCGAAACTTACGAGATCGAGCGCATTGTCGGCGCCTATTCGGACAACATCCAGTTTCCGATCATGCTCAAGGACGGCGATGCCGAGCCGCGCCAGATCAATTCGGCCAGCGCGCTGTGGCAGCGCTCCAAGTCCGAACTGACGCCGGAGGATTACAGCGCGGCTTACAAGTCTATCGCGCATGCCTATGACGAACCGGCGATGACGCTGCATTACCGTGCCGAGGGCCGCTATTCCTATGCGGTGCTGCTGTTCGCGCCGTCGCAGAAGCCGTTCGACCTGTTTGAGCCGAACCGCAAGGGCCATGTGAAGCTCTATGTGCGTCGCGTCTTCATCACCAACGATGCGGACCTGTTGCCGTCCTATCTGCGCTTCATCCGCGGCGTCATCGATGCCGAGGATCTGCCGCTGAACCTCTCCCGGGAGATGTTGCAGAACAATCCGCAGCTCGCGCAAATCAGGAAGGCCGTGGCGACCCGCGTGATCGGCGAGCTGGAGACGCTGAGCGAGAAGGATGCCGAGACCTTCACCAAGATCTGGGACGCCTTCGGCCCGGTGATCAAGGAAGGCATTTATGAGGATTTCGAGCGTCGCGAGAAGCTGCTGGCGCTGTCGCGCTTCACGACGACCACGGGCGAGAAGCGTTCGCTGAAGGATTATGTCGCCGACCTGAAGCCGAACCAGACCGAAATCTATTATCTCGCCGGCGACAGCCTCGATCGCCTGAAGTCGAATCCGAAGCTGGAAGCCGCCAAGTCACGCGGCATCGAAGTGCTGCTGTTGACCGACGCGGTCGATGCGTTCTGGAGCTCGGCGCCGCTCGATTTCGATGGCAAGCCGCTGAAGTCGCTGAGCCAGGGCGAGGTCAATCTCGATCTGATCCCGCGCATTGATGAAGACGCGACCAAGGACGAGCCGAAGACCGAGACCGACGAGGCTGCGACCATTGCCGTGATCAAGGACGCGCTCGGCGATCGCGTCTCCGACGTGAAGGTCTCGACGCGCCTGACCACATCGGCGTCGTGCCTTGTCGCTGGCGGCGCCGGTCCGGATCGCGAGCTCGAGCGCATGCTGGCGATGCAGAATCGCGGCAGCGTCACCAAGCCGATCCTCGAGATCAATCTGCGCCATCCGCTGGTGGCGAAGATCGCCGGTGCCGACAAGGCGGCGGGCGGCGAAGCGTCCGACATCGCGTTCCTGCTGCTCGAGCAGGCGCAGATCCTCGACGGCGAATTGCCAGAAGACCCGGCCGCGTTTGCGAGCCGTCTCAACCGGTTGGTGCTGCGCGGTTTGTGATCGCCGACCGTTCACGGCGCGGGGCATTCGTCCCCGCGCTTTTGATGCCAAGGAACTCCACCCATGAGCACTGTCTTCGAGAAACTCATCGCGAAATATGCCGAGCGCGGCGATTTCGAGCGCCTGCAGGGTTATCGGGACGATCGTCTGGCCATCCTGAAGAGCATTCAGGATGGGACATACGAGAAGATGCACCTGATCTCCGACACCGATCCTGTCTCGATGGTCGCGGAGATCGAGCGGGAACTCGCCTGTATCGATGCTGCGCTGAAAAAGCGGATGCAGTGACCGCGCGCGTGCGTTGCAGCAATCGTCGTTGGGAGTGATCTTGAACTAACGCAAAGCTGATCTGCACATTTCGGCTAAGTCGAAAGATTATCTGGTTCGTTCCGAGCTTCTCACATAGCGTGCGCCCAAATTGAAAACCTGGGAGGCATTGATGAAATTCGGACTGTTGTCGACGGCTGCGCTGTGCGGTCTTTTCCTGGCCGCGCCGGCCTCGGCGCAAGGCGTAAAGATCGGCATTCTCAACGATCAGTCCGGCGTCTATGCCGATTACGGCGGCAAATATTCGGTCGAAGCCGCCAAGATGGCGATCGAGGATTTCGGCGGCGAGGTGCTCGGCAAGAAGATCGAACTGGTCACCGCGGATCACCAGAACAAGCCTGACCTCGCCGTCTCGATCGCGCGGCGCTGGTATGACGTCGAAGGCGTCGACATGATCACTGAATTGACTACCTCGTCGGTGGCTCTCGCGGTTCAGGAACTGTCGAATCAGGAGAAGAAGATCGACATCGTGGTCGGTGCGGCCTCGTCGCGCGTCACCGGCGATGCCTGCACGCCTTATGGCTTCCACTGGTCGTTCGATACACGCGCCTTGGGTGTTGGCACCGGCGGCGCGCTGACCGAAGCTGGCGGCGATACTTGGTTCTTTCTCACGGCGGACTATGCCTTCGGCTATTCGCTGGAGAAGGACACCGGCGACATCGTGAAGGCAAAGGGCGGCAAGGTGCTCGGCGCCGTTCGCCATCCGCTGAACTCGTCTGACTTCTCGTCGTTCCTGCTGCAGGCTCAGGCGTCCAAGGCCAAGGTCATCGGCCTTGCCAATGCCGGCCTGGACACGACCAACGCCGTGAAGCAGGCGGCTGAATTCGGCATCGTCGCCGGCGGACAGAAGCTCGCCGGTCTCCTCCTCACGCTGGCCGAAGTGAATGGCCTCGGGCTGCAGGCGGCGCAGGGTCTGGTGCTGACTGAGTCGTTCTACTGGGATCGAGACGACAAATCGCGTGAGTTCGCCGATCGCTTCTTCAAGCGCACCCAGCGCATGCCGAACATGATCCAGGCCGGCACCTATTCGTCGACGCTGTCTTATCTGAAGGCAGTCAAGGCGGCAGGCACCAAGGACTCCGAAGCTGTCGCGAAGAAGCTGAAGGAACTTCCGGTCGATGACGCCTTCGCCCAGGGCGGCAAGGTGCTCGCCAATGGCCGCATGGTGAAGGACCTCTATCTGTTCGAGGTCAAGAAGCCGTCGGAATCGAAGAAGCCATGGGATTACTACAAGCAGCTCGCCGTGGTGCCCGGCGACAAGGCCTATCCGACCGCGGCCGAGAGCGGCTGCCCGCTGACGAAGTAAAATCGAAGCGCTGATCTTCCTTAACCTCTCCCCGCATTGCGGGGAGAGGTCGGGGCCGGCGCGAAGCGACGGCTCCGGGTGAGGGGCGAGGTATGGCGGAAAATACAAGCTCTTATTCGCGGGTCGGATGGTGCGATCCGAGGGTGTGGTAAGTGGGGCAAGCTCAATGCCATGCCCCTCACCCGAAATACTCGCTCCGCTCGCATTTCGACCTCTCCCCGCGCAGAGCGGGGAGAGGTTAAGAAGATAGCCCCCTAATATCCCGTCATCTCAAGATAACCCACGCCGCTGTGGCTGCCGGTGAAGCTCACCGGCCCTTCCCAATATGGGAAGCTCGTCGTCATCCAGCTCCTGGCATTCAGCGGCGAGGTCGTGATCTGCAATCCGCGCGATGCGATCGATACCTTCCATGACGTCGGGATCCTGCGGCCCGCGATCTCCGTCATGACTGTCGGCGTCATATCTATGGCGCCTGAGGCAAGCTGTTCGGATTTTCCGTCCGGCGTGATCCAGTTGCCGGCAAAATAATGCGCGCCATCTTTCTGCCTGAGACGAAACAGCATCAGCTTTGCATTATCGGGCAGATGCAGCGAGAACCAGTCCCAGCCCGTCTGGTCGGAAGCCAGCGGCTGGCTCGAATATTCCCTGTCCATCCAGGCGCGGCCGGTGACGGCAATCTCCTTGTCGTCGAGGGTCAGCACGCCCGATGCGGTGAAATAGGGCTGGCTGTAGTAATAAGACGCCTGTCCGCGTTCGGATTTGCGGCTGAAGCCGTTGTCGCCCTGCAGCACCAGCGGTTGCTGCGCAGTGAGCCGGAGCCGATAGCTGAAATCCGCTGACGAAGCGGACACGTCGAGCGGCGCAATCGACACGTCGTCGAAGTTCTCAAGCCCGCGCATTTCCCACGCATCGATCCATGCACGGAACGGTGTCGTCGTGACACCGGCCTGACCGACGCCACCGCGGGCAAAACTCTCGGCTGTATGATGCGCGGTTGCCGATGTCACCGCCGCATGGCCCATCCAGATCTGCGGCGTTGCCCAGCCGTCGCCTTGCGCGCCCGCCGCCATCGCCTGACGAAACAGCGTCCACTGCGCGCCATAGGCATTGCCCGATGCGTCCGTGAGATTAGCGGTGAGGTACCACCATTCGATGCGATAATCCGGATGCGGGCCGTGATCGGCCGGAAAAGCGAGAGGACGCCCCGGAACGACAGCCGCAAAACCTTCGGCGTCTCGGCCGAGGCCGGCAAAGCCCTGGGCGAATGTGCGTGAACCGCCGAGCCCGAGCAGCGCGATGCCGCCGATCAAACTGCGACGCGTGATGAGGCTAGCGCTCATTGGCGAACACTTTCACCAGTGTGGCCGGTTGCATGCGCAGCAGCTTCAAGATCGGTAGCAGAGCTGCGAGCAGCGAGGCCAACATGGCAACGCCGAGCAACTGGACCAGTTGCAGCGGAAACACATGGAACGGAAGTCGCCAGCCGAAGGCCTTCACATTGACGACGGCAATAAGACACCAGGCCACCAGCAGCCCGAGCGGCAGCGCCAGCAGTGAGGTAATCAAGGCAACAGACAGCGTCTTCAACAGCTCGATCCCGGCCAGCCGACGGCGCGTGATGCCGATGGCCCAGAGCGGCGCCAGTTGCGGCAGACGCGAATTGCTCAATGTGAGCAGGCTGGTGAGCAAGGCGACGCCTGCGACGCCGAGCGTGAAGGCATTGAGCGCTGCAGTCACCGCGAAAGTGCGGTTGAAGATTGCAAGCGATTCCGTTTTCACCGTTGTCTGGTCAGCCACGCTGCGGCCATCAAGGCCGAAGCGCGTGCGGATGGCGTCGATCAGCGCGGGCACGGCCGCGGGGGCCACGCGCAGGCCCATGCGGGTCTGCGAAATATCAGGGAAATGTTTGACCAGCGCATCGATGTTCACGCCGATCTGGCCTTTGGGATTGCCGTAATCCGCATACACGGCAACGATCTCCATCGGCCATGTGCCGGTCGGCGTCGGCACGTCCAGACGGTCGCCGAGTTTGAGCTTCATGCGCAGCGAGAGTTGTTCGCTGATGAGCGCGCCGTCGCCGGTGCGCACGCGATCCCATGCGTCGCTGGTAGAATCCAGCAGCGGCCATTGATCGCGATAGGTGGCGTGATCGGCGAAGCCGAGAAGCTCGATCGGCGCACCATTGAACTGCACGTCGGTGCGGCTGCCGGGCAGAACAGCCTGCACGTCGGGGCGCGTCTTCAGCCAGGTCTTGATCTCGCTCGCCTGCTTCTCGCTGGCCGCGTTCAGATAGATCTCGGACGCCAGCCGCCCGTCGAGCCAGCCCGTAAAGGTCCGGCTGAAACTCTCCACCATGGTGCCGACGCCGACATTGACGGCGAGCGCCAGCAGCAGCGCCATCAGCGCCAGCGACAGGCCCGAGAGTTGCAGCCGGCTGTCGGCCCAGAACCATGTGACGAGTGGCCGTCGCGTGCTGCGTTCACCGCCGGCAAGGACGATGCCAAGAATGACCGGCAATGCGAGCGCAGCGCCGAGCAGGAGCGCCGCCAGCACGAAAAAGCCAGCAATCAGTGAATCGCCAAGCCAGAGCGCGAGCCCGGCAGCGATGAACACGAGCAATGCGCCCGTGCCTTGCAGCCGCAGCCAGCGATGCTGTGCCTGTTGCCAGGCATAGGGCTGTGCGGTGGTGAGCAAGGGGAGGCGGACAGCTTTCAGCAGGCTCGATGTCGCCGCCAGCAGGGCGCCAATGATGGAGATCGCGAGGCCCGCGAGCCACCATTCGGGCTTCAGTGTAAGTTGCCCCGGGATTTGCGCGCCATAGAGCCCGCGCAGGCTGGCCGCAACATCGGGCAGCAGCGATGCTGCGATGAAGTATCCGCAGACGAGACCGATGGCGCCGGCGATCAGCGCGATGCTGACAAGCTCCAGCACCAGCACGCTGTTGAGCTGCCGCGCCGAGACGCCACAGGCGCGCAGCGTGCGCAGCATGGGCAGTCGTTGCTCGAAGCCGAGGCCGATGGCCGAATTGACGATGAACAGCCCGACGAAGAAGGATAGCAGGCCGAAGGCGGTGAGATTGAGATGGAAACTATCGGTGAGACGTTCGAGGTCGGTCTCCGCATCGGGCTGCACCAACCGCAACCGATCGCCGGCGACGCTCCCCAGCGATGTACGCGGACCCTTGGCGCTGCCGATCAGCAGGCGTGAAATCTGGTCCGGCATCTTCAGCAGTTTCTGTGCGATGCCGATATCGACCACCAGCACGCCGGGCGCGAGCTGCGGCTGCAATTTCAACGGCGGCAGC
This sequence comes from Tardiphaga sp. 20_F10_N6_6, assembly GCF_052076045.1. NCBI lineage: Bacteria > Pseudomonadati > Pseudomonadota > Alphaproteobacteria > Hyphomicrobiales > Nitrobacteraceae > Tardiphaga > Tardiphaga sp. 20_F10_N6_6. The sequence continues at coordinate 3,757,237 of NZ_CP197239.1, read as the reverse complement.
AGGGCTCCGTCGTTGAGCGCAGGCGTCGCACCCTCAGTAAGGCCGAGGCTGGCCAGCGTTTCCGGCGCGATCAGCGCCTGACCGGGCGGCGTGAGAAACGCCTGCGCGCCGGTCCTGCCGATCTCCGTCGCAGCGCTGGCTTCGACAGGCATGGTCACCGGCTCGATGCCGAGCAGGCGCACCGAGCGGCCGCCAATGGAGATCCGGCCTTCGACCACAGGGGACACCGGCCAGCCCGCGCGGCGGAGCTCGATAAAGAGCTGTTGCGCAAACGCGCCGCCATTGGTCGCGACCAGCATCGGCGTGCGCGTGCCGCCGAAGGCGGCGGCGGCGCGGTCATAGCTGGTGCGCGCCTGCTGGTTGAGCGCCTGCACGCCGCTCCATAATGCGGTCGCGGCGATCAGGCCGATCAGGAGTGTCGCGAACTGCATCGGATGCCGGCGCCAGTGGCTGAGTAGCACCGCAAGGATCCAGAGCGCGCGTCTCACGCGATCAATCCGGCATGAAGATGGATGCGGCGATCCAGCGTGGCCGCGAGACGCTCGCTATGGGTCACCATCAGGAAGCCGCAGCCGGTGCGGGCGACGAGATCGCGCGCCAGCCTCAGAACGTCGTCGGCGGTGTCTTCGTCGAGATTGCCGGTGGGTTCGTCGGCGAGCAGCAGCAGCGGTTTCGAGGCCAGCGCACGACCGATGGCGACGCGTTGCTGCTGGCCGCCGGAGAGTTGTTCGGGATAGCGCTTGAGCAGCGCGCCGAGGCCGAGGCGTTCAGTGAGTTCGTTTTGCCAGGCTGCGTCATGCTTGCCGGAGATGCGCGATTGAAACGCCAGATTGTCCGCGACCGATAGCGACGGGATCAGGTTGAACTGCTGGAACACGAGGCCGAGCCGATCGCGGCGTAAGGCGGCGCGGGCGGAATCATGGAGGCCGGTGACGATGATGTCGCCGAGTTGGATCTCGCCGCTGTCGGCTTCATCGAGGCCGGCGATCAGATGTAACAGCGTGCTCTTGCCGCTGCCGGATTCGCCGGTCAGCGCCACGCTCTCGCCTGCGGCGACGTCGAGATCGACACCGCGCAGAACGGCGACCTGTTCCTGGGCTGAACGATAGGATTTGGTGAGATGGCGAACCGTGAGCATGCGGCGGAGACTATAACAGAACCGCTCCCCGCCGTCCCCACGCAGGCGGGGACGACAACCCGTTATCGCTTGCGCTCCGACACCAGCGCCAGCAGCACCGTCGCCGCCATGAAGCAGGCGGAGGCGCCGAACACCCAATGCGGCAGCGCGTGATCCATGAACCAGCCGAACAGGATGGGGCTGATGATGCCGCCGAAATTGAAGCCGGTGGAGACGATGCCGAAGGCGCGGCCGGCGGCGCCGGGAGGGGCGGCCTCGCGCACCAGCATGTCGCGCGACGGCGTCAGCACGCCGCCGAGGAAGCCCGCGGTGGTCATGGCCGCGACGATCACCGGCGTCGGCAGCGTGAACGCTGCGATGGCACAGATGATGGCGGCATTGATCGTGAAACACACGGCAGCGACGCGGCTGTGGTGTCTGGTCCGATCGGCCAGCCAGCCGCCGGCAAGCACGCCGACGGCGCTGGCCGCGAGGAAAGCGGTGAGGGCGATATTCGCCGATGACAGCGATGTGCTGTAGCCGTTCATCAGCGCGACGATGCCAAAGCTGTTGATGCCATTCTGCGACAGCGACAGCAGCGTGAAGAACAGCGTCAGCATCAGAATCGCCGGGGTCATCATGCTGACCTTCGGCGACTCGGCGCCCTTGGCGTCATCGCCATCAGCCATCGCGCCGGCATCGGGAATGCCGACCACGATCAGCATCAGTGCGATCGCCACGCCGATGGCTCCCGCGACGATCAGCGCGCCCTGGCCGCCGATACCGACCAGCAGTGCCGCCATCAGGGGAGGCGCGACTGCGCCGCCGACGAAGCCTGCGAATGTATGGATCGAAAATGCGCGGCCCATCTTCGACTCGTCCATATGCGCGGCGAGGATGGCGTAGTCGGCCGGGTGATAGACGCTGTTGGCGAGGCCGAGCAGCGCGGCGCAGACGATGAGCGCGGGATAGCTGAGCAACAGGCCGAGAGCGATCAGCGCGCAGCCGCCGAGCATGACGCCGAGAATCAGGATCTTGCGTGCGCCGATGCGGTCGACGAGATAACCGATCGGCGCCTGAGTGAGGCCGGAGACGACAGCGAACGTAGTGAGCGCGAAGCCGAGTTCGATATAGCCGACGCCGAGCCGGTCCTTCAGGAACGGGAACAGCATTGGCAGTACGAAAATGTGGAAGTGGCTGACCCAATGCGCAGTGGAAATCGCCGTCAGCGTCCGCGTCGCCGAAGGGACGTGGTCACGCGACGCGAGATGCGAGGTCGAGGCCGGAATATCGACCATATGCGTTTCCACCCAAGGCGGCTGACGGCCGCTTTTTGCAGCCTCGAAAAGGTGCGCTATGCCTACGTTCTCAGCAGGTTAATGTCTATCAGCGCTGCGACATGCAGGTGTTGCGGCCCGTGCAGAGCGGCATCCGGACGCGCGACGGCGGCCCAAGAATGCGACATGATTGAGCATGACCACGAGCCGCCCGAATTTTAAGCCGCTGCGGATCCTGCTGTCGGAAGGCACCAGCACCTCCGCGCGGGAGGCTGTCACCGTGCTCGGCCTCGCCGGCCATGTGGTGGATGTCTGCGATCCCGCCGCTGCCGGGCTGGCGCGGTTCTCGCGATTTGTCCGCATGTATCACCGCTGCCCGGGAATGCGGGAAAATCCCCTGGGCTTCCTGCGGTTCATCGAAGGCCTGCTGGCGACGGGCGACTATGACGTACTACTGCCAATCCACGAACAGGGCTTCCTGTTCGCGAAAGTGCAGGAGCGGCTGAGGCCGCTGGCCGGCCTGGCCTTGCCGTCCTTCGCGAGCTACCGGGCGGCGCATAGCAAGGCCGGCTTCAGCCGCGTTTTGAGCGAGCTTGGATTGCCGCAACCCGAGACCCAGATCGTCGCCGGCGCCGCTGCGCTCCGCGCCGCTGTCCGTTTTCCCTGCGTCATCAAGACGGCCATCGGCACCGCGAGCCGCGGCGTCTGGGTGGTGCGTGACGGTGCCGACCTCGCGCTGGCAATGAGAGAGCTTGAGGACGGCAACGGCTTTGCCGGCGAGGTGCTGGTGCAGGCCCGCGTCAACGGCGCGACCGAGAAGGCGCAGGGCGTGTTCTCCCGCGGTGAGCTGATCGGCTTTCACGCCACTCGGCAGATCATGGAGGGTGCCGGCGGTGGCGATGCCATCAAGCGCAGCGTGCGGCGTGATCGCGTGCGCGACGATCTCGCAACCGTCGGTCGGCATCTCGCATGGCACGGCGCGCTGTCGATCGACTTCATCATGCCGGACGACGACAGCGGGCCATTCTATATCGACTGCAATCCGCGGCTGGTCGAGCCGATGGCGGCTTATCTGGCCGGCGTTGATCTGGTCGATCTGCTGCTGCGGATCTCGCTGGACGAGACGCCGGATGTCGCACCAGCGACGCGCGAGGATGTTGTCACCCATCAGGCCATGCAGGCGCTGCTCGGCAGGGCGCAGCGCGGCGGCGACAGGCGCGATCTGCTATGCATTTGCCGCGATATCTGGTGTCGCCGTGGCGACTATGCCGGCAGCACCGAAGAGCTCACGCCGGTGCGCATCGACTGGCTCAGCGTAGTGCCGCTGATGATGACTGCGCTGTTGCTGCTGGTGTCGCCGGGGCTGTCGCATGTGCTGGCGAAACGCGGCTGGGGTGCGCATCTGCTCAATGTCGGGACGGTTGCGGCCATCGAAAGCGAGATGTTTTAGTTTCATCCGGCCGCGTTAGAGTTGAATAGTTGCGGCAGACGCGACCGGCTCCCTCTCCCCGCTCTGCGCGGGGAGAGGGGTGGGGTGAGGGGCGTGGCACCTCAGCCACTGCCATCTCTGCTTCTTCGATTCGATAGGTCTTGTTAGGCGACAACTGCAGTGCGTCGCCCCTCACCCGGATCACGCGCGATGCGCGCGACCCGACCTCTCCCCGCGCAAGATGCGGGGAGAGGTAAGAGGCGATTGATGTGTATCAATGTGTGCTGCGCTGATCCGGTTATCCAAAAGTGCCCCGCACTTCCGCGAGGCCAACGAAACCCGGAGAGCGCATGACAAAGCTGATGGCTGCATCGTCGTTCGCTGCACCTTGTGCGAATGCGGCTGTGCAGCCGGGCGGCTTCCTGTCTCATCTGGGCGCCGCCGATCTGCGTCAGTTGATGGCCTTGGGCGAGCGGGTGCCCTATACTTCGCAGGATGTCCTGTTCACGCAGGGAGCGCCGGCTGGCAAATGCTTCAGTGTGGTCGAGGGTGTGGTCGGCATCTACAGGACCGAATGCGGTAATCGTCGCCAGATCACAAGTTTTGCGCTGCCGGGCGACATCCTCGAGATTGCAACGCAGGGGCATCATGAAGTGTCCGCCGCTGCAATCGGTCCTGCAGTGGTCTGGGAAATCCCGCGTGAGAAATTCGCGCAATTCGCCAGTCACCGGCCCTACGTGTTGAACGAGATCGTCGCGCTGATGGCGGCCGAGATCGTTGACGCACATGACAAGATGTTCTCGCTGGGCCGCCGCGTGGCTGAAGAGAAACTGATAGTATTCCTGACATGCTGGCGCGACCGGCTGGCACGGCTCGGCCGCGATGTCGATCCGCTTCCGGTGCCGATGAGCCGACGCGATATCGCCGATCATCTCGGCCTCACCGTCGAGACCGTGTGCCGGACGCTGGCCAAGCTCGAACGCCGCGGCGCGATCGAGATTCTGCCGGGCCGCATCCGGCTGCTGGACACCGAATCCGTCGCGGCTCCCGCTCTCGCCTGACGCCTCGCGCAGCCAGCAAGCGAGCTTCCCCCGACTTTGATTTCAATCAATTCACTGAGCGCGCCGCCGTGATTGATGGGTGCGTGCTCGGGAAAGAATCATCATGACGAACCAGACTGACAGCGTGAAGTGGATGACGATCGGAGAGGCCGGTCTGACCGTGATCCTCGCGGCCACCGTATTTCTCTCCATCATCGCAGCGGCCAAGGCGGAAGATGCAGCCTATGCCTTCCACGTGACGCTGGCCGGCTTCGCCAGCCTGGCCTCCGTGTTCGTCATCCTCAATCGTTATTTCGAGCGCGGCGCATTGCCACCGCAGGAGATCGACGGGCGGCCGAATTACAATTTCGGACCGATCAAGTTCGCTGCTGCGGCCTCGGTGTTCTGGGGCATCGCCGGCTTCACGGTGGGTCTGCTGATCGCCATGCAGTTGGCGTGGCCGGACCTGAACTTCAATCTGCCCTGGACCTCGTTCGGCCGGCTGCGGCCGCTGCATACGTCGGCGGTGGTGTTTGCCTTTGGCGGCAACGTGCTGATCGCGACCTCGTTCTTCGTGGTGCAGAAGACCTGCCGTAGCCGGCTCGCTGGCGATCTTGCGCCGTGGTTCGTCGTGCTCGGCTATAATTTCTTCATCGTCATTGCCGGCACCGGCTATCTGCTCGGCGTCACGCAATCCAAGGAATATGCCGAACCGGAATGGTATGCCGATCTCTGGCTGACCATCGTCTGGGTGACTTATCTGCTGGTATTCCTGATGACGCTCGTGAAGCGCAAGGAGCCGCATATCTTCGTCGCCAACTGGTTCTATCTCGCCTTCATCATCACCATCGCGGTGCTGCATCTCGGCAATAACCCTGCGCTGCCCGTCTCGGTCTTCGGCTCCAAGTCCTATGTCGCCTGGGCCGGCGTGCAGGATGCCATGTTCCAGTGGTGGTACGGCCACAACGCGGTGGGCTTCTTCCTCACCGCCGGCTTCCTCGCCATCATGTATTACTTCATTCCGAAGCGCGCCGAGCGACCGGTCTATTCCTATCGGCTGTCGATCGTGCACTTCTGGGCGATCATCTTCCTCTATATCTGGGCCGGTCCGCATCACCTGCACTATTCGGCGCTGCCCGACTGGACGCAGACGCTCGGCATGACCTTCTCGATCATGCTGTGGATGCCCTCCTGGGGCGGCATGATCAACGGCCTTATGACGCTGTCCGGCGCATGGGACAAGCTGCGCACCGATCCAGTGCTGCGCATGCTGGTGGTGTCAGTGGCGTTCTACGGCATGGCGACCTTCGAAGGTCCGCTGATGTCGATCAAGGTCGTCAATTCGCTCAGCCACTACACCGACTGGACCATTGGCCACGTGCATTCCGGTGCGCTTGGCTGGGTCGGCTTCGTCTCCTTTGGCGCGCTCTACTGCCTGGTGCCGTGGCTGTGGAATCGCAAACAGCTCTACAGCCTGAAGCTGGTCGAGTGGCACTTCTGGATCGCGACGCTCGGCATCGTTCTCTACATCTCCGCGATGTGGGTGTCGGGCATCCTGCAGGGTCTGATGTGGCGTGCCTACACGTCGCTGGGCTTCCTCGAATATTCCTTCATCGAAAGCGTCGAAGCGATGCACCCGTTCTACATCATCCGTGCAGCGGGCGGCGGGCTGTTCCTGATCGGTGCGCTGATCATGGCCTGGAATTTGTGGATGACCGTGCGCGTCGGCGAGGCGGAAGAGGGCGCGCTGTCGAGCCCTGGCGCAACGTTGCAGCCGGCTGAGTGAGGATCAATCATGTCGTTCTGGAGTCGGCACCAAATCTTCGAGAAGAACTCGATCGTCTTGATCGTGGGCATCATTCTCGTCATTGCCATCGGTGGCATCGTCGAGATCGCGCCACTGTTCTATCTCAAGAGCACCATCGAGGCCGTCGAGGGCATGCGGCCCTATACACCGCTCGAACTCGCCGGGCGCAACGTCTATGTCCGCGAGGGCTGCTATCTCTGTCATTCGCAGATGGTGCGGCCGCTGCGTGACGAGGTCGAACGCTATGGGCACTATTCGCTCGCGGCGGAGAGCATGTATGACCATCCGTTCCAGTGGGGCTCGAAGCGCACGGGGCCGGATCTGGCCCGCGTCGGTGCCAAGTATTCCGATGAGTGGCACGTCACGCATCTGAGCAATCCGCGCGCCATCGTGCCGCAATCGGTGATGCCGTCCTACAAGTTCCTGACCGAGACGCCTGTCAGCACCGAGACCATCGCCGATCATCTGCGCACCAACCGCGCGGTGGGCGTTCCCTATACGGACGATCAGATCACCAATGCGGTGGCGGACCTGAAGACCCAGGCCGATCCCGACAATGGCGATACCGACGCGCTGCTCAAGCGCTACCCGAAATCGGTGGCACGTAACTTCGACGGCAAGCCGGGGCTGCCCACCGAGATGGACGCATTGGTCGCCTATCTGCAGATGCTGGGCACGCTGGTCGATTTCAAACTCTACAACGAAAAAGCAAACCTCCGTTGAGGAGATGGAAGCATGCGCGCAATCCTGACCGTCGAGAACTTCGCGTCGAACCTCGTCCTCACATTCTGGACGCCGGTCTTTGTCGGAATCTTCATCGCAATTCTGACCTACGCATTGTGGCCCCGCAACAAGGCGATGTTTGACGCAGCTGCGCGTCAGCCGTTGCGAGAGGATTGATCAGATCATGAGCGATCACGAAGGTGAATTCGACAAGGCCACCGGCAAGACCACCACAGGTCACTCCTGGGATGGTATCAAGGAACTCAACACGCCACTGCCGCGCTGGTGGGTGATGACCTTCTATCTCACCATCGTGTGGGCGATCGGCTATTGGGTCGTGTATCCGTCATGGCCGCTGGTGCAGAGCTACGCGACGGGCGTCATAGGCTATTCGTCACGCGCGGATGTCGCCGTCGATCTCGCCAATCTTGAGAAGATCCGCGGAGGCAAGATGGCGGCGCTCGGCGCTGCACCGCTCGCGGAAATCGAGAAGGATCCGGCTCTGCTGGCGCTGGGGCGCGCCAGAGGCCGTGTGGTGTTCGGTGACAATTGCGCGCCGTGTCACGGCACTGGTGCGACCGGTGCCAAGGGCTTCCCCAATCTGAACGATGACGACTGGCTGTGGGGCGGCACACTGGAGCAGATCGAGAAGACCATCCAGTTCGGCGCGCGTTCCGCCCATGCGGAATCGCATGAAGGATCGATGCTGGCTTTCGGTCGTGACGGTATGTTGAAGAAGCCGGAGATCGAGACGGTTGCGAACTACGTGCGCTCACTGTCCGGATTGCCGACGGCCAAGGGTTACGACGCCAACGTCGGCCAGAAGCTGTTCGCCGACAACTGCGCCTCGTGTCACGGCGACGCCGGCAAGGGAAATCCCGACATGGGGGCGCCGAACCTGACCGATAATATCTGGCTTTACGGTTCGGACGAAGCGACTATCGTCGAGACCATCACCAATGGCCGCAACGGCGTGATGCCGGCCTGGATTGGCCGTCTCGATCCGGCGACCATCAAGGCACTGACGATCTATGTCCATTCGCTGGGGGGTGGACAATAAGTCATAGCGCGCGCGGCCAATCCCGCGCGTGCCTTTGACGTACATCAATTGCATCGCACCGGCGAAGTCTAGGGTCATTCCAAAGACGAGAGTGACCTCCATGAACAAGCCCGTTGCACCCGAGGAATTCGACTACGGCCCGCTCTATGCGGAGCAGAAGAAGGTCTATCCGCAGAAGGTCTCCGGCAGGTATCGCAACGTCAAATGGGCGCTGATGGCGGTCTGCCTTGGCATCTATTATCTGCTGCCCTTCGTGCGTTGGAACCGCGGTCCCGGTGCTCCCGATCAGGCGGTGCTGGTCGACCTGCCGAACAGTCGCTTCTATTTCTTTTTCATCGAGCTGTGGCCGCAGGAAGTTTATTTCTTCACCGGCCTACTGATCCTTGCGGCCCTCACGCTGTTCCTGATGAACGCCGTCGGTGGTCGCGTCTGGTGCGGCTATCTCTGTCCGCAGACTGTCTGGACCGACCTGTTTTTTGCCGTCGAGCGTTTGATCGAAGGCGACCGCCGTGAGCGGATGAAGAAGGAGGCCGAAGGGCTCACGCTGCAGCGTGTCGTCGAACTGACGATGAAGCATTCGATCTGGCTGTTGATCGCATGGTGGACCGGCGGCGCCTGGGTGCTCTATTTCAACGATGCGCCCACGCTGGTGAGGGAACTCGTGACGTTCCAGGCGCCGGCGCTGGCCTATATCTGGATCGCGATCCTGACGGCGACAACCTACACCCTGGCGGGCTGGATGCGCGAGCAGGTCTGTCTCTATATGTGCCCGTGGCCTCGCATCCAGGCGGCCCTTACCGACGAATGGGCGCTCAACGTCACCTACAAGACCGATCGCGGTGAGCAGCGGACCTCGTTGAAGAAGGCGGCCGAGCTGCGCGCGCTCGGCCAACCCGCAGGCGACTGCATCGATTGCTATCAATGCGTCAACGTCTGCCCGGTCGGCATCGATATCCGCAATGGCTTGCAGATGGATTGCATCCAGTGCGGGTTGTGTATCGACGCCTGCGACGGCGTGATGAGCAAGATCGGCCGGCCGACCCGGCTGATCGGCTACGACACCGACCTCAACATTGCCAGGCGCAAGGCGGGCAAGCCGGAGATTTATCGTATTATCCGGCCGCGTACGGTGGCCTATGTCGGCATGATTGTCGCTGTCGGTGCGGTGATGCTCTACGCGCTGCTGAACCGTTCGCTGCTCGACATCAACGTGCTGCACGATCGCAATCCGGTCGCTGTGCGCCTGAGCGACGGTTCGATCCGCAATGCCTATACGGTGCGCCTCTTAAACAAGCGCGGCGCCGGCCGCGTGGTCACGCTCGACGTCAACGGGCTGGCAAATGCCACGGTGCACGTGGTGGGCATGGATGCCGCGTCTACGGGTCGGCCGGAGATTGTGCTGGGCCGCGACCAGACCACCGAGCTGCGCGTACTGGTGACGGCGCCCGCGGCAATCAATTCCGAGAAGTCGCTCCCGCTCGTGATGCGTGTCACCGATGCCGCCCATGATGACATGGCGTCGGCGACCGATCATTTCGTTGCACCGTGAAGGAGAACAGCATGAGCGCCGCCGTTGCCGCACCTCGTCCGATCACCGGCCGGTTTGTCCTGATCTGCCTGGTTTTGTTTTTCGGCATGATCATCGGCGTCAATGTCGTCATGATGAAATTCGCGCTGGAGACGCTGCCGGGTGTCGAAGTGGATAGTCCCTATACAGCGAGCCTCGCTTACGGCAACGAGATCGAGGCCGCGCGTGGCCAGAGCAGTCGCGGCTGGAAGGTCAGCGCGCATGTCGAGCGCGATGCTGCAGGTGATGCCGCGGTCCGTGTCGAAGCGCGCGATCGTCACGGCAATCCGATCACGGGGCTGAGTTTCACCGGGCGGCTGGAGCGGCCGGCCGATCGTCGCGCGGACCGGCCGGTTGAGCTGATCGGGGCCGGGGGCGTGGTCCATCGCGGCAAGGTCGCCGAACTTGCGCCGGGACTGTGGGATCTGGTGCTTGAAGGCGAGGCCGGCGGACAGCGCATGTTCCTGTCGAAGAACCGCCTCGTGCTGAAATAGGTCCAACCATGCAGTCCCTCGTCGTCCTCGTGCCGCTGGCGCTCGCGCTTGGGTTGCTCGGCCTCTGGGCCTTCATGTGGTCGCTGAAAAGCGGACAGTATGAGGATCTGGAAGGTGCGGGATGGCGCGCGATTCTCGATGAGGATCCGCCGGCGAAGAAGCCTGGCGATCCCCTCTGAGGCGGCTCTTTCCGTTCAATCCATCACCGCCACAACTTGTGGCCATATTTTTCCAACCGCCATGCCTTTGCCGCGCGTTGCCTCTGCAGCGCGCGTGCTGGCGTCTGCTGTGCACCGGGCGCATAATGGCGGGAACGGATTTTGCACGTGTTCGGCCGGACAAGATCGGCGTAGGGCGCCGCAGCAGAAAGAAATGAAGCACTATGTATGATGTGATCGTCGTCGGCGGTGGATCTGCCGGCGCTGCCGTGGCTGCCAGGCTCTCCGAAAATCCCGCCACGCGCGTGCTGCTGCTGGAAGCCGGGCTCGACTGGCGCGCGGCGGATGCGCCGTGGGAAGTCACCACAGCGAACCCGATCCCGATCATTCACCAGCGCGAATTCCAGGAAAAGTGGCAGTGGCCGCAGCTGCATTCGCGTCGCGTTGCCGGACAGGATCAGCGCTTCTACTGGCGCGGCAAGGGCCTCGGAGGCTCGTCGATGATGAACGGCCAGATCGCGATCCGCGGTGTCGCCGCTGCATTCGACGAATGGGCATCGCTGGGGTGCACCGGCTGGTCGGCCAGGGACGTCATGCCGCTATTCTCGGTGATCGAGGATGATCTGGACTTCGGCGACAGGCCCGGCCATGGCCGTGGTGGTCCGCTGCCGGTCTATCGCGCGCCGCCGGAGACATGGGGGCCGATCGACAATGGCTTGCGCGATGCGGCGCTGGCGTCGGGCTATGCGTGGTGCGACGACGTCAACGGACCGGATGGCGAAGGCGTCGCCTGCTATCCGATCAACAGCCGCGATCTGCGTCGCATCTCCACCAATGAAGCCTATCTCGAACCGGCGCGCGGCCGCGCCAATCTCGAAATCCGCGGTCATGCGCTGGTCGACCGCGTTGTGATCAAGGACGGTCAGGCGACCGGTGTGATCGTGCACTTCGAGGGGCAGGGCACGCAGGAAATCAGCGCGCGCGAGATCGTGCTATGCGGTGGCTCGATCCACAGCCCGGCGATCCTGCTGCGCTCGGGCATCGGTCCGGCGGACGAGCTGAAGGACATGGGCATCGCTGTCGAGTGCGATCTGCCCGTCGGCCGGAATTTCTTCGATCATCCGCTGTTTCGCACCACCCTCAAGCTGCAGGATGCCGTCGCGCCAAAGGATCGGGACACCCGCCACACCAATTGCTGTGTAACTTACTCGTCGGGCTTGGCCGAGGGCGGCAAGCGCGACATGATCCTGATCGCGTTCAATCACCGTGGCATCGGCAATCCCGGTGCCATCGGCGCCGGCCTGTTCAATGCGTTCTCACGCGGCACGCTGAAGCTCGCATCGACCGATGCGTCGATCGACCCGATCGTCGAGGAGAACATGCTGGCAGACCCCCGCGACATGCTGCGGATGGTCGATGCCGTGAAGCGGCTTGCCGTGATCACCACGCAGCCGGCGCTGGCCGGCATCGCGGACTGGATCCGCCTCACCGATACCGACATGACGCTGCCGCAGGCGGCGGCGTTGCCGACGCGCGAGCTTGAAGCCGTGCTGCGCCGTGACACCGGCGATATCCAGCACGCCGCCGGCACCTGCCGCATGACCGGCTTCAAGGATACGGGTGGCGTGGTCAATCCGGATGGCACCGTGAAGGGCCTCAAGGGTCTGCGCATTGCCGATGCGTCGATCATGCCGTCGGATTGCCGCGCCAACACTCATTTCACCACGGTGGTGATCGGCGAAGCCATTGCGCGCATGATGATGCGCAGGTCGAATGTAGCGTCGCCCGTCGTGGCGATGGCGAAGTAAGAACGCGCAACGCAAGCGCTCAAGAGTGACCGAAGGACAATTCATGTTGAACACTACCGAAACCCAGATCATCGACTGGCTCGCGTCCCAGAAGCAGCCGATGATCGACCTGCTGCGCGACGTCGTGAACATCGATTCCGGCTCCTTCGACAAGGAAGGTGTCGATGCCGTCGGCGCTCGTTTCGAACAGCACTTCGCCGAATACGGCATCGAAACCTGGCGCGAGCCTCATGATGTCTATGGCGATGCCGTGCATGGGCTGATCACCAAACCCGGCAGCAACGAAAAGCCGATCCTGCTGATGGGCCATCGCGATACCGTGTTTCCCAAGGGCGAAGTCGCCAAGCGCCCCTTCACTATTAAAGGCAATCTGGCCCATGGGCCTGGTGTTGCCGACATGAAGGCCGGCGTCGTCATCAACGTATTCGTGGCCGCCGCGCTAAAGAAGTTCGATGCTGCGCCGTGCCCCATCAAGCTGCTGATCACCGGCGATGAGGAGATCGCGTCGCGCTCGTCGCGGCCGATCATCGAGCGCGAGGGCCGTGCGGCGCGCGCCGTCTATAATTCGGAACCGGGACGTCCGACCGGCAATATCACCACGGGCCGCAAGGGCGGCGTGTTCATGCGCTTCGAGGTATTCGGCAAGGCCGCGCATTCCGGCAACAATTTCTCGGTGGGCATCAGTGCCATCGGCGAACTCGCGCACAAGATCGTGCAGATTCATGCGCTGACCGATATGGACAAGGGCATCACGCTGAATGTCGGCCTGGTGTCCGGCGGACAGTCGGTCAACACCACGGCGCCGCATGCCGAAGGCGAGATCGATTTCCGTTACATCGATCCGGCGGACCGCGCGACCATCATGGGCGCCATCGAGAAGATTATTGCGACGTCGACCGTGCCGGGCACGACGGCAAAGCTGCATATCAACGGCGAATTCCTGCCGCTGGTGCAGGACGCTGCGGCGAAGGCGATGTTCGAAGCCTATCAGGCGGCCGCTGTCGACTCGGGCCTCACCACGTTGACCGGCGAATTTGCCGGCGGCTGTGCAGATTCCGGTTTCACCGCCAGCGTCGGCACGCCGACGCTCTGCGGTCTTGGCCCGGTCGGCGGCAATGTCCATACCGACCTGGAGTGGCTGGACATCGAGAGCATCGTTCCGCGTGCACAGACACTGGCGCGGGCGATCCTGCGCACGGAGATCTGACGACGGGAGACGCCGCGTGGCATGGTTCTGGCCCGGCGACGGTTGCTGACAACGCCTTTGTTTGAAGAGACACTCGCCTGACCATGACATCACCTTCTCCCAATACTTCGGTTCCCACCCATCTCGAAGCCGATGTTCTCGTGATCGGCGCTGGCGGCGCCGGCATGTATGCGGCGCTGGAAGCAGCGAAGGGCGGCGCGTCGGTCGTTCTCGCCGATCGGAGCCTGATCGGGCGCGGCGGCGCCACTGTCATGGCGCAGATGACGGTCGCAGCCGCTTTGGGCGAGCAGACACCAGATCACTGGGAACATCACTTTGCCGATACGCTCGCGGCCGGCCGCGGGCTGTGCGACGAACGTCTCGCTGCGTTGTTGTGTGAAGATGGCCCGCAGCGATTGCGCGAGATGGATGCCTGGAAGGTCGGCTGGGCGCGCGAGGACGGCCATATCAAGCAGGCACAGGCGCCGGGCCATGATCGGCCGCGTTGTGCCTATGTGGACTTTCTCTCCACCGGTCCCGCAGTGTCGAAGACGCTGCGTACGCAACTCAACAGCGCCAGCGGCATTCGCCGCATCGGCGATCTCACCATCGTCGATATCGCGCTGCGTGATGGCGAAGCCTGCGGCGCTACGGCGCTGCATCTGCCGACCGGGCAGGCGGTGACGCTGGCCGCGAAGGCCGTGGTGATCGCGACAGGCGGGCTTACCGGTCTCTATCGCCGCAACAGCGCGTCGTCGAATATGGGCGGCGACGGCTATGCGCTGGCACTACGCGCCGGCGCCGAACTGATCGACATGGAGTTCGTGCAGTTCTTCCCGATCGGCCATCTCGCGCCGCGCCTCGTCGGCATGGATCCGATCATGTGGGACCCGTTCCGCTACAAGCTCGGCGGCAAGCTGCTTAATTCCGAGATGCGCGAATTCGAAGAGGACTATGCAACGCGTGACAAGCGCAGCGACGGCACCTATGTGCTAACGCGTGATCTCGCCACCTATGCGATTACCAAGGAGGTCGAAGCCGGCCGCGGCAGCCCCGCCGGCGGCGCCTATCTGAGCTTCCAGCATGTGCCGGAGGCGGAAATCCGCAAGGCGTTCGGGCCGGTGGTGGACCGGCTCGCCGAAAACGGCATCGATCTCGCGCAGCGCCCGGTCGAGGTTGCGCCGATCGCGCATTATCATATGGGCGGCGTTCGCGTGGACGAGATGATGGCGACCGGCGTGCCCGGGCTCTATGCCTGCGGGGAGGCGGTCGGCGGCGCCAATGGCGCCAATCGGCTGTCGGGTAATGCGATCACCGAAGCCTTTGTGTTTGGCGCGCGGGCAGGACGCAGCGCCGCCGAGCGTGCCAAGCAGGGCACTGCGACGTGGTTTGCTGATGCGGCGAAGCCGACCATCGATCTGCTGCGCAGTGCCAGCAAACGTGATGCGCCAAATCCCGCAGCGGTCATCGCGAAGCTGCAGGCCGTGATGGCCGACGATGTCGGTCCGTTCCGCACCGATGCGAAATTGCGTGCGGCGATATCAGCCATCGCGCAATTGAAGGCCGATATCGGCGATACGCCATTCGCGTCAGCGGAAAGCTTCGATCCAGTGCTGGCCGACTGGCTCGATCTGCGCAACATGCTCGCTGTCGCGCAATCGGTTGCCATACCGGCGCTGGCGCGTACCGAAAGCCGCGGCGCGCATCAGCGTGACGATCATCTCGGTCTGGATGATGCGTGGAGCATCAACCAGATCGTGTCGATGTCGGATGGCGACATGACCCTGCGCAAAGTGATGCCCACCACCGGAAAGGCCGCCGCATGAAAGCGACACTCAGCATTCAGCGCGGCGCACTCGGTGAAGCGCCGCATCACGACACGTTCGATATTCCCTTCGAGCACGGCCAGTCCATTCTCGATGGCTTGCGTGCCATCAGGCGCGGCATGGATCCCTCGCTGGCGTTTCGCTTCTCCTGCATCAATGCGAATGCGTGCAAGGAATGCATGATGCTGATCGATGGCAAGGTCGATTACGCCTGCACGGTTCGGCTCAAAGAGGGAATGACGACGCTCGCGCCGCTGCCGAAAAAGGCGCTGATCCGCGATCTCGTCACCGAAATCGCACCGCCTGATGAACGGCTGATGCTGCGGTCCTGAATAATTGTCTGCCTGCTCGGCGGTCAGGCTGATTAATTTATAGTCGTTCTAATCTGGGAAGAGCCCTCTCGGCGACCTTCAATCCGATAGATCAGCGGCTCCGTCGCGGCTGCTGTTCGCTGCGACAATGCGCTGCATCATGGCAATAAACGCAGTCTGTTCCGTTTTGGTGAGGTTGCCGAGCGTGGCGCGGTGCGCCTCGCGTGCGGCGGTTTCGATCTTGTCGAGCAGGGCTGCACCGGCCGGTGTGAGCCGGCAGACGCGGGCGCGGCGGTCGTCGTCGCTGACCGGACGCTCGACCAGCCTGCGTGCTTCGAGTCGCTTCAGCGCGCCCGTCGTCGTCGTGCGATCCAGAGCAATATCAGCGGCTAAGCTGGTTTGATCGGCGGTTCCACGCGCCGCCAATGCAGACAGCAGGCTGTACTGGAGTGGCGTCATCTCGAAGGCACTGCAGGCTTCCTGGAACAGCGCGACATGGATCTGGTGTAGCCGTCTGATCAAAAATCCCGGTCGCTGGGCCAGCGGCCAGGGCTTATGGACGGGCTTGTCACGGCGCGGCTTGGCCTGGGGCAACGCAGTCTCTCCTTGTGTCGGCTACGGCTCGTATGGTGCGAGCGCGTTGAAAAACTACCGCATCGCAATGTTTATGGCACGGACTTTGCTTTTGTAAAATACGAAGTATGCTTCGTATTTTGGTGGACCTCTAATGTCCGCCGGAACGCAAGGAGACCGCCATGTCCGTTACCGCCTCATTCGACCTGCTGCTGCGCGGTGGTCGTGTTATCGATCCCGCTGCTGGTGTTGACGGCATCAAGGATGTTGCCATTCGCAACGGCAAGATCGCCGCAGTGCAGTCCGATATTTTGCCGACCAGCGCAAAGGAAGTGGTGGATGTGACCGGCAAGCTGGTACTGCCGGGCTTGATCGATACCCACGCGCACGTCTTTCAATATGTCAGCGGTCGTTTCGGCATGCAGCCCGACATGGTCGGCGTGCAATCCGGCGTCACCACGCTGATCGACCAGGGCGGCCCGTCCTGCATGACGCTGCCCGGCTTTCGTCACTTCATCGCCGAGCCCGCAAAATCGCGGGTCTATGCGTTTCTGTCGGCCTATCTCGTCGGCGGTCTCGAAGGGCATTTCTATCCCAACCTCTACAGCCCGGACGGTGTCGATATCGACGCGACCGTGAAATCGGCGGTGGCCAATCGCGATCTCGTTCGCGGCATCAAGGCCCATGCGGAAATCGGCGGCTTCGCGCGCTGGGGCATTCGCGTGATGGAAATGGCGGCCGAAATCGGCAAGCGCGCGGAATTGCCGGTTTACGTGCATTTCGGCCAACTCTGGGGTCTGCCGGAGTCAGGCAATAATGGCGAGGACGTCGATACGATTCTGGAGCGCGTGATTCCGCTGCTGAAGGAAGGTGACGTGCTCGCCCATCCGTTCACGCGGCATCCTGGCGGCTTCGTCAATCGCGAAGGCGAGGTGCATCCGGTGATCCAGGCGGCGATCGATCGTGGCCTCAAGATCGATGTCGGCCATGGCAGCCACTTCTCCTATCGCCTGGCCAAGAAGGCGATTGCGGCCGGCATTGTGCCGAACACGCTCGGCGCCGATATTCACGGTTACAACACGGAGGTGCCTGCGCCTGCCGGCACGCCGGATGAGCACGAGGATGACGAGAACCATCCGTTCAAGGGCCAGGCCAAGTTCAGCCTGGTGCAGGCGATGAGTTCGATGATTTCGCTCGGTCTCACGCTGGAACAGGTGGTGCCGATGGTGACGTCGAACCCGGCCAAGATGATCGGCCTGTCCGACAAGATCGGCTCGCTCAAGGTCGGCATGGATGCCGACGTTTCGGTGCTCGTCGAGAAACCCGGCCGTTACGTCCTGCGCGATAACGAGAACACCGACGTGATTGCGAACGGCCTGCTGCAGCCGGCCTTCTGCCTGCGCGCGGGCACCCGCTTCGATCCGATCGCTCCGATCCTTCCTCAGGCCGTTGCGGCCTGAGCTTTGCAAGCCAGTTCGCTAGTCAATCCGGAAGGCGCCGGGAGTTCGTCGATGCGCAATGAGCGAGATATCTCGCCCGCCGCCCCTGTTTCAAAGCAGGGCGTTGGCGCGCGCGTACCGCGCAAGGAGGACGATCGCCTCATGCGCGGGCGCGGGCAATTCGTCGGCGATATCCGGCTGGCGGGATTGCAGGACGTCGCTTTCGTCCGCAGTCCGCTAGCGCATGCGCGAATCCGGGCGATCCATATTCCGGAACGCTATCGCGACGTGGTGTTCACGTCTGCCGATCTTGTCGGTATCAAGCCAATCCGCGCGATCACGGGATTGGCCGGCTTCAAGCCGTCCGATCAACCCATTCTGGCCACCGACAAAATTCGTCAGGTCGGCGAACTCGTCGCTATATGCGTCGCGCCGACGCGTGCCGAGGCTGAAGATATCGCGGCCTCCGTCACGCTCGATCTCGAAGAGCTACCCGCCGTCTATGACATGCTCAAGGCTCGCGAGCCCGGCTCGCCGCTGGTGCATGAGCACTGGGGCGACAACGTCTTTCTCGAAAGCTTCTTCGAACTCGATATTTCCAGCGCTCTCGACGCACCGATCAAGGTGACGCGCGAAATCTCGACCGCGCGGCAATGCATGTCGCCGCTCGAAGGTCGGGGTGTCATCGCCACGTTCGATCATCGTCTCGATCAGCTCACGCTCTATACGGGCAGTCAGATGCCGCACATTGTGCGCAACGGGTTGTCCGATTGCCTTGAGATGGATCAAGGACAGATCAGAATCGTCTCGCCGGATGTCGGTGGCGGCTTCGGTCACAAGGGCATCTTGCTGCCGGAAGAAGTCTGTCTGTCATGGCTCACCATGAAGCGCGGCTTCCCGGTGCGCTGGATCGAGGATCGCCGCGAGCATTTGGTCGCCAGTTCCAACTGCCGCGAGCACCACTACAAGATCACCGTCTATGCCGATCGCGACGGCACGCTGCGCGGCATCGACTGCGAGGCTACTGTCGATTCCGGCGCCTATTCGTCCTATCCGTTCTCGGCCTGTCTCGAAGCCGCGCAGGTGGTCAGCATTTTGCCCGGCCCCTATCAGATGCCGGCCTATCGCTGCCGTACCTATTCGGTGGCCACCAACAAGTGTCCGATCCTGCCCTATCGCGGCGTCGCCCGCACCGGCGTGTGTTTCGCGCTGGAGCTGATGCTCGATCTTGTCGCGGCGGAAGCAGGGCTTGAGCCCGGCGACGTCCGGCTGCGCAATCTGGTGCGGCCGGAGCAGATGCCGTTCGACAACATCACCAAGAAGCATTTCGACAGTGGCGATTATCCCGAGGCGCTGCGCCGCGCGGTGGCGCAGATCGATATCGATGGCATCCGTGCGCGGCAGCGCAAGGGCGAGGATGACGGACGGCTGATCGGTGTCGGTCTCTCGATCTATTGCGAGCAAGCCGCACATGGCACCTCGGTCTATTCCGGCTGGGGCATTCCCATGGTGCCCGGCCATGAACAGGCCACCGCGCGACTGACGCCGGATGGTGGACTCGAACTGAAGGTCGGGGTGCATTCGCACGGTCAGGGTCTGGAGACGACGCTGTCACAGGTCGCATTCGAGATGCTCGGTGTCGATGTCGCAAAAATCCGTGTCGTCCATGGCGACACGGCGATGACGCCCTATTCGACCGGCACCTGGGGCTCGCGCTGCATGGTGATGGCCGGTGGCGCTGTGGCGACGGCGTGTCACGAACTCGGCGAGCGCGCCAAGAAGATCGGCGCCAAGCTGCTGCAGGTCGATGAAGCCAATGTCGTGCTGGTCGACGGCGAAATCCGCGGGCCCAATGGCAGCGTGACGCTGAAGGAAATCGCGCACACCTGGTATCGCCGTCCGCAGGATCTGCCCGGCGATGTCGACCCGGGCGGATTGGAGGCGACCTCCGGTTACAAGCCGCAGCGTGACAGCGGCACGTTCAGCTATGCCGCCCATGCGGTCACCGTCGCCGTCGATCCTGATTTGGGCGATGTGGAAATTCTCGACTACGTCATCGTTGAGGACGGCGGCGTGCTGGTCAATCCGATGATTGTCGACGGCCAGATCTATGGCGGTCTCGCGCAGGGCATCGGCACAGCGCTGTATGAGGAGATGCCGTTTGATCGCGCCGGTCAGCCGCTGAATACGACGCTGGCCGATTATCTGCTGCCCGGCCCGACCGAAGTGCCGGCGCCATGGCTGGATCACATGGAAACGCCGTCGCCTTACACCAAGTTCGGCGTCAAGGGCATCGGCGAAGGCGGGGCCATCGCGCCGCCGGCGGCGATCGGCAATGCGGTGAACGATGCGCTGCGCGGTCTCGGCGTCGAGATGCTGCAGTCGCCGATCACGCCGCGCCGCGTGCTGCAGGGCATTCTCGCAGCGCGCGATGCGAAGAGGACCGCCGCATGAAGCCGGCACCTTTCGCCTATGAGCGCCCGCGCGACGTCGCCTCGGCCTTAGCCGCAATGGCTGGCGATGGCGTGATCAAGATCATGGCCGGAGGCCAATCGCTCGGGCCGATGCTGAATCTGCGTCTGGTGGCTCCCGACACCATCGTCGATATCACCGGCCTCGCCGAGCTGAAGCATGTGGAAGTCGCCGGCGATGAGCTGGTGATCGGCGCCTGCGTCACCCATGCCGATATCGAGGATGGCCGCATTCCCGACGTCACCCGCGGCGCGATGCAACGCGTGGCCTCCGCCATCGCCTATCGCGCGGTGCGCAACCGCGGCACCGTCGGTGGTTCGCTCAGCCATGCCGATCCGTCCGCGGACTGGGTCGCCACTTTCGCCGCACTTGGCGCGACGCTGTCGCTGCGTAGTGCAAGCGGAGCGCGGCGTGTTGCGATGAAGGATTTCCTGCTGGGTGCGCTGGAAAGCGTGCTGCAGCCCGGCGAGATGCTGGAAGCCGTGCGCGTGCCGGCGATGTCTCGCTCCGCGCGCTGGGGCTATGTGAAGAGCTGCCGCAAGACCGGCGAGTTTGCTCATGCCATCGGTGCGGTGCTGATCGACCCCGAGGCGGGCCGCGCGCGTGTCGTCATTGGCGCAGTCGAGGCCGCGCCTATCATTGTCGACAATGCCGAAGAACTGTTCGGCGGGCGTATCCCCAACGATTTCAAATCGCGCTTCGACGCGCGCGTCGCCGACACCCTGCTGTCGAAGGCCGGCATGAGCGATGCCGCCGACCGGCATATTCACGTCACCATTCTGCGCCGCGCTGTTGCGGAGGCCGCGGCATGAACTCGGTCGAACTCACCGTCAACACTCGCGCCGTGAAGAGGGACGTCGAGCCACGTACGAGTCTCGCCGACATGATGCGCGACACGCTCGATCTCACCGGCACGCATCTCGGCTGCGAACATGGCGTCTGTGGTGCCTGCACTATCCTGGTCGATGGCATACCGACGCGCTCCTGCATCACTTATGCGGTGGCATGCGATGGCGCCGATGTCACCACCATCGAAGGTCTTGATGATGACGAGATTGCCACGGAGCTGCGCGCGGCCTTTACCCGCGAACACGCGTTGCAATGCGGCTACTGCACGCCGGGCATGCTGGTCTCGGCGCGCGATCTGGTGAAGCGCCTGCCGGATGCCGACGAGAAGCAGATCCGCATCGGCATGTCAGGCAATCTCTGCCGCTGCACCGGCTATGTCGGCATTGTCCGCGCCGTGCAGTCGGTCATCACCGAGCGCCGCGCGCGCGATATCGCGCCGGAGCCGGATGGCGGGCGCAAGGTGCTGGGACCGGCAGGGTCAGGGCACAAAGCCTGTGTCAGCTCCCAGAAGCTGATGCCCGCGCAGCCTGCTGTATCCGAACCGGCTGCCGCCGTCGCACCGCTGGACATTCCAGACTTCACGCCATCGACCACGCTCGAGCAGCAATTCACTGTCGCGCATGCACCTGCAAAAGTCTTTGCACTGTTCGATGACATCGCGGCCGTCGCCTCGTGCCTGCCGGGCGCCACGCTGGTCGGCACGCCCAGACCCGAGCGTGTCGAAGGCGCGATCCGCGTCAAGATCGGGCCGATCTCGGCCAACTTCAACGGCGCCGCCCGCGTTGAGCGCAACGAGGCCGATCTCGCCGGCCGCATTCTCGGCATAGGCAGCGACCAGCGCAGCCGCTCCACCACGCAAGGCGAAATCCGTTACCGGCTGGTGCCGCAGGATGACGGCGCGGCGACGCGTGTGGAGCTTTCCATCGGCTACAGCCTCACCGGCATGCTGGCACAGGTCGGTCGCAGCGGGCTGGTGCGCGATCTCGCGGCGCGGCTGGTCGCGGAATTCGCCGGCAATCTCGATCGCCGCCTGTCGGGCGATGTGACATCGGCGCCGTCAGCGGCAGCCGATCTGAATGGTGTTTCGCTGATCCTTGGTCTCCTGCGTGAGCGCGCGACGAATGTCGTTCGCCGCCTCACCGGGCGCGGAGGATCGGCGTGAGAGATCGACGTTCGCGCGGACATGCGAGCGGCGGGGTTTGGACTGCGCAAGTTTCATCAGCGTAACACTGGAGGACCACATGATACGGACCATCAAAGCCGCCTCGGCGGCCGCCCTGGCCATTGCTTTCCTGAGCAGCGCCGCCACTGCGCAAACCATCAAGATCGGCGTCAATGAGCCCCTGACCGGCGCCTTCGCCGCATCGGGCACCTATGTCGTCAACGGCGCCAAGATCGCCGCCGACGAAATCAACGCCAAGGGCGGCCTGCTCGGCAAGAAGATCGAACTCGTGATCGAGGACAACAAGAGCAACCCGACCGAAGCCGCTGCCGTCGCCGAAAAGCTGATCACCCGCGACAAGACGCCAGTCATGCTGGGCGCCTGGGGCTCCAGTCTCACGCTCGCGGTGATGCCGAAGCTGGTCGAGTACGAAACCGCGATGGTGGTCGAGACCTCGTCGGCGAGCAAGATCACCACCTCGGGCAATCCTTACGTATTCCGTATCTCGCCGCCGTCTTTCGTGGAAGCGGCTGCGTTCAAGAACATCGTCGACAAGCTGGCGCTGAAGAAAGTCGACTTCCTTGTGATCAACAATGACTGGGGCCGCGGCACTGCTGAGGACTTCAGCAAGATGATGAAGGAAAAAGGCATCACCATCGGTCTGGTCGAGACCATGGACCAATCGGCGCAGGACATGAGCGCCCAGCTCGCCAAGATCAAGGCAACGGATTCCGAGACCGTGATCATCACGGCTGCGGTCGACCAGCTCACTTTGATCTTCAAGCAGGCCGCAGCACTCGGCCTGAAGAAGCGGATCATCACTACCGGCGGTTCGCAGAATCCCGATCAGATCATCGCGCAGGCCGGTGCCGCCGCGAACGACACCATGCATCTGACGACGTTCTTGCCGTGGATGCCGGAAAAGACGCCCAACCCGGAAGCCACCACCTATTTCATCAACGAGTGGAAGAAGCGCGGCTTCGATTTCGCCGGCTGCACCGAGAGCTTCCGCGGCTATGATGGCATCCGCACCATCGCGGCAGCCATCGAGAAGGCCGGCAAGGCCGAGCCGGCCGCGATCAAGGATGCGCTCTGGAAGATCGACGTCAAAGGTTTGAATGGCGACATCATCTTCAAGAAGTCGGGCCCGGCCGGTTCGGAGAGCGGCCAGAGCTTCCCGAATGTCTATCTGGTCGAGATCTCCGGCGGCAAGATCGTGATGAAGGATCTGTGATCCAGACGAACTCCGGCAGTGAGCTCCCTCGCCCCGCTCTTGCGGGGAGAGGGCTGGGGTGAGGGGCACTTGCGAGTGAAACTCTGGCTCCTCTCACCCGAAGCCTCGCTGTCGCTCGGCTCCGACCTCTCCCTGCCCGGCGAAGCAAAGCTTCGCTAGGCGGGGAGAGGTTAGCACCTTACTCGAACCTTTAGGGCCGCTCGTGGACCAGCTCCTGCAACACCTCGTCAATATGCTTGTGCTCGGCGGCACCTATGCGCTGCTCGGCATCGGGTTGACGCTGATCTTCGGCATCATGAACGTGGTGAACTTCACCCACGGCATCCTCTACACATTCGGCGCCTATATGATGTTCATTGTCGTGCATCAGCTCGGGCTGAATTTCTTCGTGGCGCTGCCGGTGGCGATCGTCGCTGGCTGGCTGCTGGGCGCCGTCATCGAGATCACGCTGCTGCGGCCGCTGCGCGGCGCCGATATCGATACCACCATGCTGGTGATGATCGGTGCCTGGATCGCGATGCAGTCCGGCGCGCTGTGGATCTGGGGTGGCGTCGCCAAGTCGATCGACAATCCGTTTCCTGACGCGCCGCTGGTGATCGGACCTGTGTCCGTGTCCTGGCTTCGCCTGTTCGTGCTGTTCGCCGCCGCGCTGCTGATCGTACTGGCCTACTCGCTGATCAATCTCACGAAACTCGGCAAGGCGATGCGCGCGACCTTCCAGGACTCCGACACCGCGGCGCTGATGGGCGTCAATGTCAGCCTGATCTACACATCGACTTTCGCCATCGGATCGAGCCTTGCGGCTGCCGCTGGTGCATTGCTCGGTCCGGTCTATGTCGTGTTCCCGCAAATGGGCGATCTCGCCGCGGTGAAGGCCTTCGCCATCGTCATTCTTGGCGGCCTCGGCAATATCACCGGCGCTGTCATCGGCGGCTTCATTCTCGCACTCGCTGAAGAGCTCGGTGCTGGCTACATCTCGTCGGGCTATCGCGATGCCATGGGCTTCCTGATCATCATCATGGTGCTGATCTTCAAGCCGACAGGATTGTTTGCACGGGCGGAGCGCGTCGGATGAAACAGATCGTCACTCTCCTCTGTCTCGCCTTCTTTGCCTCCGTGCCCATGTGGCTGACGGATCCGTATCTGCTCAACGCGCTGATTACGACCGGCATCTTCATCATCGGCGCCATGAGCCTCAATCTGCTGCTCGGCTTTACTGGACAGCTCAGCCTCGGCCATATCGCCTTCTTCGGCATCGGCGCCTATGTCAGCGCGCTGACATCGCTGGGATTCGATGTGCCGATCTACGGTGATTTCCACATCGTCCACGTGCCGTGGCCGCCGATTGCAGGTTTCTTTCTGGCGATCATCATCTCGGGCTTCTGTGGCTATCTGGTCGGACGCCTGTCCTTCAGCGTGCGCGGCGCTTACTTCGTCATCGTAACGATTTCGTTCGCCGAAGTTGTGCGGCTGGTGGCGCTGAACTGGGTCGAGCTGACGCAAGGCCCGCTGGCGTTGACCAATATTCCGTCGATCACCATCGGGCTGCCAGGGCTTGGCTATCTCGTGCTGAAGACCAAGTTTCACAATTACTATCTTGTGCTCGCAGTCGCCGCGATCTCGTATTTCCTGATCTCGCGTCTCGTTCATTCCCATTACGGCCGCGCCATGCGCGGGCTGATGGAGAACGAGACGCTGGCTGTCGCCGTCGGCATCGATGTGACAAAGACGCTGACACTGGCAGCCGTGATCTCTGCGGGTATCGCCGGCGCGGCGGGAAGCCTTTACGCGCATTACATCCGCATCATCGATCCCGACGTCTTCGCTTTCATCTCGACGGTGACCATGGTGATCATGGTGGTGTCGGGCGGTAAGGGATCGCTGGCCGGGCCTGTGGTCGGCGGCGTCATCTTTGGCCTGCTGCCTGTGTTCCTGCGGCCGATCATGCCGCCGGAGGCACAGTGGATCACCTATGGCGTGGTGCTGATCGTCATCCTGTTCGTCATGCCGCGCGGCATCGTGCCGTCGCTTGCCGCGAAACTCGGTTTAGCGCGGGCCGGCGGAACCAGGCGGGCGTCCATCGCCGTCTCCGAACGTACCGCCGAGGAGCGCGCCTGATGGCCGAGACAGTACTCAGCATCGAACACGTCGCGGTCCATTTCGGTGGCCTCGTCGCAATCTCGGACATGAATTTCCATGTCGACAAAGGCGAGATCGTCAGCCTGATCGGGCCGAACGGTGCCGGCAAGACCACGGCCTTCAACGTCATGACCGGCTTTCTCACGCCCACGAAGGGCGCGGTGAACTATTGCGGCGCGGACCTCAAGGGCAAGAAACCGCATGAAATCGCAGATCTCGGGCTGATCCGCACCTTTCAGCGCACCAGCGTGTTTCCCAACGACACGGTCTACGACAACGTCCTGATCGGCCTGCATCGCCAAGGCGAACTTAAAGGCAAGCTTGGCCTTGCCGAAGCCATTCTCGGCCTGCCGCGCGCCCGCGCATCCGAGAAAGCCCAACGCGCGCGCGCGGCCGAATTGGTGCGCTGGATCGGCCTCGAAGCCCGCGCCAACGATCTTGCGGGCTCGCTGTCCTACGGCGAGCAGCGTCTCGTTGGTGTCGCGCTGGCGCTCGCCGCGCAGCCGAAGATGCTGCTGCTGGACGAGCCTGTGTCCGGCATGAACGCGTCGGAGACGCATACTTTCGTACAGCTGATCCGCAATATCCGGGATCGTGGCGTCACGATCCTCTTGGTCGAGCACGACATGCCGATGGTGATGAGCGTATCGGATCGGATCGTGGTGCTGAATTACGGCCGCATCATCGCCGAAGGACCGCCCGACGAAATCCGCAAGAATCCCGCAGTGATCGAAGCCTATCTCGGTCAGAGCGCGAAGGATGTGGTCAAGGAGGTCGCAGTCCATGCTTGAGATCCGTGACATGGTCTGCGCCTATGGCCAGATCTCTGCCCTCAAGGGCATTTCGCTTTCGGTCAAGGCCGGTCAGCTCGTGGCGCTGATTGGCGCCAATGGCGCCGGCAAAAGCACGACGTTGCGGGCGATCTCGGGCCTCGTGCCATCGCGCTCCGGCAGTCTGCATTTCGACGGCGAAGACATCACCGGCATTGGCGCGCAGCGGGTGCTCACAAAGGGCATCGCACATTGTCCGGAAGGACGTCGCGTTTTTCCGCATATGACGGTGGCCGAAAATCTCGACATGGGCGCCTATCTGCGCTCGGACACGAGCGAAGTCGCAGTGGACCGCGATCGCATTTATGGCGAGTTTCCGCGCCTCGCCGAACGCCGCAAGCAGGCGGCTGGCACGCTGTCCGGCGGCGAGCAGCAGATGCTGGCCATCGGCCGTGCATTGATGTCGCGCCCGCGCCTGGTGATGTTCGATGAACCCTCGCTCGGTCTCGCGCCCAACATCGTCGAGCGCACCTTTGCGATCATCCGCGCGATCCGCGATGCCGGCACGACTGTTTTGCTAGTTGAGCAGAATGCCTTCGCCGCGCTCGAGATGTGCGATCATGCCTATCTGCTGGAGTCCGGCCGTGTCGTGCTGTCCGGCGCGGGAGCGGAGCTGATCGAGAACGAGCATGTCCGACGGGCCTATCTTGGCGGATGACGACAATCCCGCCCGATGGGTCGCTGTCTGTTCGCGCGAGCGTCTGACCGAACAGATAATCGTCTGCGTCAACGTGGCTGGCTTCGGTATTCTCATCGTGCAGGATGGTGAGACGATCTACGCCTGCGAGCGCGCCTGTCCGCATGAGCAGGCAGATCTCAGCCTTGGCCGAGTCGCCGATCGCCGGCTGCACTGTCCGCGTCATCTGGCCTGGTTCGATTTGGCAGACGGCAGCATGTCGCCGGGCTGGCCGAGCAGGGGTTTGCGACGCTATCCGGTGTGCGAAAGCGATGCGCAAATCTGGGTCGATGCACAGGCCATCGTCCCGACGTAACAAGCCTTCGCGCGAGTTACGCGGCATCCGGCCTGGATGCAGAATTCGTTGGCGCTGCAGCATTCAATTAGTGCAGCTCCGGTATAATAATCATGCTTGCCCCCTCGTAAAGCGCGGATAATACTGCTGAAAAGTCGGACTCCCGAGTGTGTCTGGCAGTACACAAATGGGCGTAAGACCCATGCTTCTCGTCGAACTTCCAAGTGATCTCCGTCAAGGGCCAGGGATGTGACCATTATCGATTTTGCCAAGGCCATCCCGTCGTCGCAGGCCCGCGGCTGGCAGCAATGGCCTGGCCATGAAGACTTTTCGCTGCAGTTCTTGCGCGTGCTGCGCGCGGCGCAGGAAGGCGGAAGTACCGTTTCGGAATGTTTCCTGGCGGCGGAGCGCATCAATCCGCGCGATGACGAGAGCTGGTATCGTGAATGGTATAGCGCGGCTGATATCAACCGTGAGCGCGCCGCGGAGGCGCTGGCCAGCGGCCGAATCCCGACGGCGCTGAGCAATTGGCTGCGCGCAGCCAACTACTATCGCACTGCTCAGGTCATGCTCGCTTGCAGCGATCCGCGGCAAGGCGCCGCCATCGCACTGATGCAGGATTGCGCCCGATTTTACGTGCAGTATGCAACGCCTGCCGGCGAGGTCGTCGAGATCCCGTGGCGGGACGGTGTGTTGCAGGGATACTTCGTTCCTGCGCCGCGCGCGACGCGGCCGCTGCCGGTCGTTCTCTGCGTCGTCGGGCAGGGCCACTACAAGGAAGAGCATCTGCACAGGGTGCCCAGCTACGCGCTGGACCGCGGTCTCTCGCTGTTGCTCGTCGATTTGCCCGGTCAATCCTATAGCCAGGAGATGGTCGGATCGCCTTGTCGGTATGAGGTCGAAACGGCGATCAGCGGCTGGGTCGATTTTCTGGCCGACCGCAGCGATATCGATCAGGAGCGAATTGCGATCTTCGGAGACGGCTTGGGAGCTGCCTTTGCGACGCGCGGCGCCAATCTCGACGACCGCTTTGCAGCAGCTGTTTGCGATGCCGGAATCTGGGAGCTTCACGAGCGCGCGTTTATTGCCAGCCGCATTTCAGGCCGGGCTGGTCTGGGCTGTCCGAGTGAAATCGAGGGCTTTAACAGCAGCAGCGTTGCCGCCAATATCAAATGCCCGGTCCTGGTTGCGATGGGCGAGCGCGACTGGCTCGATGTCGATCACGTCACGGAATGTTGCCGCGTCATGAAACAAAACGGCCTCGACATCGAACTGAAGATCTTCCGCGCGTCGGAAACGGTGGCCCCGCCCGCCCAGATCGATATTCCGACAGTGGGCAACGAGTTCATTTTCGACTGGATTGTCGATCGTCTGGACTCACGAACGAAGTAGGGGCGCGGCTCGGTCGATTGACCCGCGGCTCATCCGGCGATGGTCAGCTCTCGACTTCCAGCATCAGTGTCGCTTTTTCGAGGCGACTCTTGAGCCGGGACATGTGCTGTCCGATCTCCTTTAAGGCCTGCTCGTCGAAATCGCTGAGAATGAAATCCCCGAGCGACTCCCTGCGGGTTGATAGCGCGGAGATCTTCTTGCTGGCCTTGTCGGACAGCGACATCAGTACGACGCGGGCATCCTCGCGGGACGCGACGCGCCGTATGAAGCCATTCTTCTCGAGCATCTTGGATTGGGTGGTGACGAAGGAGGGGTCGACGTGGAGCATGGCGGACACATCCTTGACCGGCACGCCGTTGCCGCGATCGAGGTCGCTGACGGCCATCAGGATCATCCATTGCGGTCCGCTGATGCCAAGCTCCTTGGCCCAGAACTGGCGGATTCCCTCAAGATGGACGTTGATCGAGGCGATGTCCCAGATGAACTGTCGGATGATCTCCTGATTCTGGCCGGTCACCCAAATTGAAAGCTCATTTTCGTTCCAGCCCGCAGATCCCCCACGCATAGTCACCACTGCCCCGCCGGCCATTCGATCGTCCCACACTTCCCAGAATTCTATAATTGTATCAGTGAATTGTGACGTGCAAACCACGATTTCGTGTGTTGCCGGGAAACCACACTGCATCGCGATAAAGTTACCTGAGTTCATAAAGTATTTTGCTTCTAAGAATTGCGCAGGCATTCTCAGTTCCGGCGATGGGGAAACCCTCAGTCGTCCCGTTGAAGTAGTTCGCTTGAGTGCCTCGCGTTATGCGGGTGTTTCCGAAAGCGCGAAGTATTTGAGCGGTTAGTTTGGGGACTTGGGGGACTAAATCTTCGGGCGTTCGCGTCTGGCAGATCCGGAACCTTCCCTTTTGGACAACTTGGAGGTTTAACATGACGATGATTAAGAGCCTTATCCTCGGCTCGGCGGCGGGTCTGATCGCCATCGGCGGAGCTCAGGCAGCCGATCTTCCGGTGAAGGCCAAGGCAGTGGAATACGTGAAGATCTGCTCGCTCTACGGCGCAGGCTTCTACTACATCCCGGGCACTGATACCTGCATCAAGATCGGCGGCGCGATCCGTTTGGACGTTGCCTTCAACGGCGGCACCTACGACGTTCCGTTCTGGCAGGGTGGCGCTGGTGGCGCAGGCGTTTTCACGAAGAACTATTACTCGACCCGTGAGCGCGTCAACTTGACGACGGACACCCGCACCGCGACCGAATACGGCGTGGTTCGTACCTACGCGAACATCCAGTTCGACTTCCTCCAGGATCGTGAATCGATCGCTGGTGGTTACACCGAAGTCGACTACGCGTTCATCCAGTTCGCAGGCTTCACCTTCGGTAAGGCCGTTTCGCAGTTTGATCCTCAGTGGGCGCTCGCCAAGCCGTACATTTCGTCGGGCTTCAATGCCGGTTCGAACAACGCGACCGGTATCCCGCAGCTCGCTTACACCGCTTCGTTCGGTAACGGCGTGTCGGGCACGATCTCGATCGAGAACGCTTCGCCCTACCGCAACGCTGGTGTCATCAACAACATCACACCGTTCGTTGGTCCGTTCGGCACCAACACCGCCGGCGCCTACGGTGTCGCGTCGAACACCTTCACCGGCAACTCGTACGGCGGTAACCACATTCCTGATATCGTCGGCAACATCCGCCTCGATCAGGCCTGGGGCACGCTGCACTTCGGCGCCGCGATGCACACCATCACCCCGACCTTCTACAGCACCGCTGTTGGCGGTACCGGTACTGAGGCGCTCGGCCACGCCGACGATTCTTACGGCTTCGCTGTGACCGGTGCGGTCGAGTTCAAGAACCTGCCCACAGGCGCAGGCGACAGCTTGAAGCTCGAAGCCAGCTACGGCAAGGGCGCTGCCAAGTATGTCTTCGGTGGCACCACCGACACCAACGGTGGCGGTCGTTATGCCAAGGTCACCGGTAACACCATCGGTTTCGGCTACGTGCTTGACGGCGTCTACACCAACGGTGGCCAGATTATTCAGAGCGACGCCTGGGAAATCAGCGCGTTCTATGAGCACTACTGGACCCCGGCTTGGCGTACTTCGGTGTTCGGTAACTACAGCCACATCTCCTATGGCTCTGACGGTAACGCGCTCCTCGCGGCTGCTTTCAGCCCGGCACGAGTGGCTGGTACCGGATCGAACAACGGTTCGCTGGTGGGTTCGAGCGGCAATTTCGACCTCGGCCTGACCCAGATCGGTACCCGTACCGCCTGGACCCCGGTCCAGAACCTGACCCTGTCGGCTCAGTTCACCTATAGCCGTCTTGAGCAGAATCTCGGTGGTACCTTTACCGGTGCTGTGACCGGCAAGGCGACGCCGGTTGGTGGCTACGCCGTCGGCAATCAGAACGCTTACAACGGCGCTGTGCAGATCCTGCGCTCCTTCTAATTCTGATCGTCTCACGACGACCAGTCTTTGAAACAAAGACCCCCGGCAGGAAACTGTCGGGGGTTTTTGGTTTTATGGAGCCTCGCCCGACCTCGTCCGCTCAAGCGGGTGTTCTCGACGCAGCGGAGGCGGGCGTCTATACCGGCGGGGTTGCCCTCGGCCATGCAAGCCGCAAAGCCCGAACTCCGCAGAATCATGGCGTCTCCAGCTGAACTGTTTCAAAGTGCATTCGCCGCCTTCCAGCAGGGCCGCCTCCAGGAGGCCGAGCGCGGATTCAGCAAGTTCTTGCGCAAGAACCCGAAGCATTTCCCGGCGCTGAATATTCTCGCCATCGCGCTGGTCGCGCTGAAGCGCCATGCGGAGGCCGAGCCGCATCTGAAGGCGGCTCTACGCATCAATGCGACATCGGATGCCACGTTCTACAATTACGGCCTGGTGCTGAAGGCGCTGAGCCGGCCGGATGAGGCGCTACTTCGTTTTACCGAAGCGCTGGCGCTCAATCCCGGCAATGCCGAAACGCTGAATAACCGTGGCACGGTTCTGAACGATCTGCGCGACTACCCCGCCGCGCTGGCTGATTTCGATCGCGCGCTGGTGCTCCACCCGCGCTATGCCGCAGCATTCTTCAACAAGAGCAAGTCGCTGGCCGAGTTGAAGCGCTATGACGAGGCGCTTGCAGCCTGCGAGTCGGCACTCGCCTTGCAGCCCGATCTGGCAGAAGCGTGGTTTGGTCGCGGCTACATCTTTGGCCAGATGCGGATGCCGGCAGAAGCGGTGGAGGCCTATGGCCGCGCACGCCAGTTCAATCCGGACATGCCACTGCTGAAAGGCAACTTGCTGCATCAGAAGATGCTGGTCTGCGACTGGCATGACGCGAATGGGCTGATTGCGGAGATCGAGGCTGATCTCATAGCCGGCAAACTGGCCGCCGAGCCATTCGGTTGGCAGGGCGTCGCCACCTCGGAACGCAGCCTGCAGCGCTGCGCCGAACTGACCAACGCCTCGCGTTTTCCCATGCAAGCTCCACCGCTGCGCGCTTCCCCGACCGGGCCGAATGCAAAAATTCGCGTCGGCTATCTGTCCGGTGAATTTCGACAGCAGGCGACCTCGCTGCTGCTGGTCGGTGTGCTGGAGCAGCACGACAAAAGCGCGTTCGAGATTTTCGCCATCGACAACGGGTATGACGACGGCAGCGACATCAGGCGACGCATCGCTGGCGCCGTGGATGGGATCGTCGATATCTCCACATTGAGCGATCCGCAGGCGGTGGACGCCCTTCGTGCGCATCGCATCGACATTCTCGTCAATCTCAACGGCTATTTCGGCGAGCAGCGCACCGGCATATTCGCGCGCAGGGCCGCGCCGGTGCAGGTCAATTATCTCGGCTTTCCAGGCACGCTCGGCGCGGGTTTCATGGATTACATCCTCGCCGATCAGCACGTCCTGCCGCCCGAGCACCGGCAATTCTATAGCGAGAAGGTGGCTTGGCTGCCGAATTGCTATCAGGCCAATGACGATCGCCGGGAGATATCGGTACGTGCATTCGCGCGCGCGGAGGTCGGTTTGCCTGCGCAGGGCTTCGTGTTCTGTTGCTTCAACAATGCCTACAAGATCACGCCCGATGTCTTCGACAGCTGGATGCGGATCCTCTCAGCCGTTGACGGCAGCGTTCTCTGGCTGTTGGAGGACAGCGCGGCGGCTGTGGCGAATCTGCGCCGCGAAGCGGAATTGCGGGGCATCGACCCCGCGCGTCTGGTGTTTGCCGCGCGCATGCTGCCGGCCGAGCACCTGGCGCGGCATCGTTGTGCGGATCTATTTCTCGATACGTTGCCGTACAATGCGCATACCACAGCGAGCGACGCATTATGGGCTGGATTGCCGTTGCTGACGTGTCGTGGAGAAACCTTTGCAGGGCGGGTTGCCGCGAGTCTTCTGCAGAATCTGGGTGTGCCGGAGTTGATTGCGGCGAAGCGAGATGACTATGAGCGTATGGCGATCGAGCTGGCGGAAAATCCCGAGCGGTTGTCGTCGATCCGGGAGAAATTATCGGCCAATCGTCTGAACATGCCGGCCTTCGACACTCGGCGTCTGGCGCGTGATATCGAAACCGCATTTCGCAAGATGGCCGAACGGGCCCGGGCAGGGCTGGCGCCAGCCCACATCATGTTTCCCGCTAACGATAGCGGCCAATAATATATTTGATTGAGCAAATCAGGTATTGCGCTCAACATTCTGGCTCATGTAATATTTTCGTGCGCAGCCGGCAAATTTTTGACGGCCCTAAGTCTTCGAGGAGACTCGCGCACTCTGCTGTAAATCTCCGAAACCACCGGCAATGCCCTGCCGGTGGTTTTTCGGCTTTTTTGGGGCCAGTTTCGAGTGGCTGGCTGGTATTCCAGGATTATTGCTAACGCGGAAAGGGCGCGGGAACTGTGCCATGGCGGCACGCCCTTGAATCAGTCCAACCCCCTCTTAAAACGACAGAATTGCTGCTGACCAGATCGGCAGCATGAGCTGGAATTGGTCGCAGAGGCATCCAAATTATGACCTGTTGCCCATCGTTGCATATCAGGACTGACGAGCTATCTGGCCGAAATTGCTAGAGATTTCTTGCTTTTTGAGCAAGTTGTGGCTAAAAGCCGCTCATCGTGGAGAGTATGAATAATGGCGCATAACTACGCAATTAATGAGGACGTTCACCACCAGCTGCAGGGGCCGCAGGGCCGTTCCACCATCAAGGAACGCAGCATCTACACCATCACCTCTCGCCTTCCGATCGAAGCCGATGGTCGCCCGCGTTACCGGATCAAGAGCAAGTCCGAGAACATCGAGCGTGTCGTGACCGAAGAGCAGATCAGCCGCCTGGGTTGATCTCGGATCAGCCTTCTGGCTGATCGTATTTGCCGTTTGCTGTCGTCGCCGGGGCCTTGGACCCCGCGACGAAGCAGACCGCCGCAAAGATCCCAACCAGATTCTATCTTGAAGCGGGAAGCTTGGCCGGGGCTGATCTCTGCTTGTCCTGCTGCGATGGTTGCGGCAAGGCGGCTTCGCACCATATGCTTTGCCCCGAGGGCGGACACCGAAGGCCACATACGCGATCGTCGCGCCGCACCTCGGCAAAAATGATGTGGTCGGAGCGGGGCGTCCCTTGATCGAAAAACTTGAACTGCTGTTGTCGCTGGCGAAGGAACGGCATTTCGGCCGTGCCGCCGAAGCATGCGGCGTCACCCAGCCCACCATGTCGACCAGCCTCAAGCAGCTCGAGGATATGCTCGGCGTGATGCTGGTGCAGCGCGGCTCGCGCTTCCAGGGGTTTACGCCGGAAGGCGAACGCGCGCTCGATTGGGCACGCCGCATCGTCGGCGATGCTCGCGCGATGAAGCAGGAAATCAACGGTCTCAAGGACAGTCTGTCCGGCGAGATCCGCATCGCTGCGATTCCCACGGTGCTCGGCATGGTCGCCTCGCTGACGACGCCGTTTCGTGCGCGGCATCCCGATGTACGCTTTAAAATCATGTCCTGCACTTCGGCGGCGGTGCTGGGCCTCCTGGAAAATCTTGAGGTCGATGCGGGGCTGACCTACATCGAAAATGAACCGCTGGGCAAAGTCCGCTCGATCCCGCTCTACAAGGAAAGCTACCGGCTGCTGACCTCGCCGGACGGCCTGTTCGGTGATCGCAAGGAAGTCACCTGGAGCGAAGTCGGCCAAGTGCCGCTGTGTCTCCTGACACCCGACATGCAGAATCGCCGCATCATCGATCGTGCCCTGAAATCGGTGGGCGCCGAAGCGATGCCGATGCTGACGTCGAACTCTATCATCGTGCTCTATACCCATGTGAAGACCGGCCGTTGGGCCAGCGTGATGCCGGCCAAGCTGGCGGAGACGCTGGGCCTGACCGCCAATGACTCGGTCCGTATGATCCCGATCGTCGATCCTGTGGTGAATTATGGCGTCGGCCTCGTGGTGCCCCAGCGCGATCCCATGACCCCGCTGGTGGCGACTCTGGTCCAGATCGCCCGGGAGGTTGCGCCGTCGCTGGAGGCGTAAGACCTTCGTTTCGGGCGCTGTAATTGCTGCGCTGCAACCAAGCTAACCATTTCAAATTCATCGATTTCGCCGGGTGTCGATACCGTTTCCGTATCGCAGCATGAGACAGCTTTATTGATCTTTGGATCGATTCCAATTTTGATTGGTTTTCCAGTCATAAGATCAATCGAGTACCGGGATGAACGCAGCCTACGAGCCGAATGCTTATGAGCCTTGGAGTGCCGACCGAGGCACCGAGATCATCGAGAGCCTGTCCCATGTGGAAGGCGGCGTGATCGTGATTCTGCATGCGATGCAGGAAGCCTTCGGCTATGTGCCGGAGCCGGCAATCCCGATGATCGCGCTGGCGCGTAACCTGTCGCGCGCCGAGGTCCATGGCGTGTTCACTTTCTACCATGACTTCCGCCACGAGCCGGCCGGCAAGCATGTGCTGAAGATCTGCCGCGCTGAGGCTTGCCAGGCGGCTGGCGGCGATGCACTTGCGGCGCGCGCGGAAGCGAAATTGGGTGTAAAGTTTGGAAACACGACGGCGGATCAGCGTGTTACGTTGGAGCCGATCTATTGCCTCGGGCTCTGCGCCACGGCGCCATCGGCGATGCTCGATGGCCGTCTGGTTGGCCGCCTCGATGAGAAGCGCATCGATGCGCTGGTCGCGGAGGCACAGCGATGACATCTGATAAAACTCTGAAGATCTACATTCCGCGCGATGCGGCCGCCGTTTCCGTCGGCGCCGATGAACTCGTCAGTGCCTTCGAAGCGGAGGCTCAAAAGCGCAAGCTTGCAATCGAGATCATTCGCCCCGGTTCGCGCGGATTGCTGTGGCTGGAGCCGATGATCGAAGTCGCGACGCCGGAAGGCCGTGTCGCCTTCGGGGCGGTCGAAGAGAAAGACGTTGCGTCGGTGCTCGATGCGATGGTCGCAAACGGCTCTCACGCGCTGCGTCTTGGTGTCGCGGAGGAGATTCCGTGGCTCAAGAAGCAGACGCGTCTGACCTTTGTGCGCTGCGGCGTCGTCGATCCCCGGTCGGTCGAGGATTACATCGCGCATGATGGCTACAGGGGCCTCACGCGCGCGTTGACGCTGGATAGCGCCGGCATCATTGCCGACGTCACCACATCCGGCCTGCGTGGCCGCGGTGGCGCTGGCTTCCCGACCGGTATCAAGTGGAAGACCGTTGCCGATACCAAAGCCGATCGTAAATTCATCGTCTGCAATGCGGACGAGGGCGACAGCGGCACCTTCGCCGACCGCATGATCATGGAAGGCGATCCCTTCGTGGTGATCGAAGGCATGACCATTGCCGGCATCGCGGTGGGCGCCACCAAGGGCTACATCTATATCCGTTCGGAATATCCGCATGCCGTCGAGGCGATGAATGAGGGTATCGCTGCCGCCAAGCGCGCCGGTTATCTCGGCGACAAGATTCGCGGCTCGGCGCACGCATTCGATCTCGAAGTCCGCGTCGGCGCCGGCGCCTATGTCTGCGGCGAGGAGACCTCACTGCTGGAGAGTCTCGAAGGCCGTCGCGGCATCGTCCGCGCCAAGCCGCCGCTGCCGGCGCATAAAGGCCTGTTCGGCAAGCCGACGGTCATCAACAACGTGCTCTCGTTTGCGGCGATCCCGTTCATCCTCGACAACGGCGCCAAGGCCTATGCGGATTACGGCATGGGCCGCTCGCGCGGTACGATGCCGATCCAGCTCGCGGGTAACATCAAGTTCGGCGGCCTCTTCGAAGTCGCTTTCGGCATCACGCTGGGTGAGCTGATTGATGATATCGGCGGCGGCACCTTCACCGGCAAGCCGGTCCGCGCGGTGCAGGTCGGCGGTCCGCTCGGTGCCTACTTCCCGCGCGAATTGTTCGACACGCCGTTCGACTACGAGGCTTTCGCCAAGCGTGACGGCCTGATCGGCCACGGCGGCATCGTGGTGTTCGACGACACCGTCGATATGTCGAAGCAGGCGCGCTTTGCGATGGAATTCTGCGCCATCGAATCCTGCGGCAAGTGCACGCCGTGCCGCATCGGCTCCACCCGTGGCGTTGAGACCATCGACAAGATCCGCCGCGGCGAACGCGTCGCCGAGAACATCGCCGTGCTGCAGGACCTCAGCAACACCATGAAGTTCGGTTCGCTCTGTGCGCTGGGCGGCTTCACGCCGTATCCGGTGATGAGTGCGCTGAAACATTTCCCCGGAGATTTCGGCCCGGCGCCATCGCGCCTTCAGGCCGCAGAGTAAAGGAGCAACACATGTCGCTCGTTCACGAAATCGATTTTGGTACGCCGCGTTCGAAGTCCGAAAAGATGGTCACGCTGACCATTGACGGGCAGAGTGTCTCGGTGCCCGAGGGCACCTCGATCATGCGCGCCGCCATGGAGATGGGCACGCAGATTCCGAAACTCTGCGCCACCGACATGGTGGATGCCTTCGGCTCCTGTCGTCTCTGTCTCGTCGAGATCGAAGGCCGCGCGGGCACGCCGGCCTCCTGCACCACGCCGGCCATGGAAGGCCTCGTGGTTCATACCCAGAATGCGCGGCTCGCGGCGCTGCGCAAGGGCGTGATGGAGCTCTATATCTCCGACCATCCGCTCGACTGTCTCACCTGCGCCGCCAATGGCGATTGCGAATTGCAGGACATGGCCGGCGCCGTCGGCCTGCGCGACGTGCGTTACGGTTATGACGGCGAGAACCATGTGTTCGCCAAGTCTGGCCCGAAGCACAATCACAATTCGCCGGAAGCCTGCGAAAACGATCACTGGATGGCGAAGGACGAGTCGAATCCGTACTTCACATACGATCCCTCCAAGTGCATCGTCTGCTCGCGCTGCGTTCGCGCCTGTGAAGAAGTTCAGGGCACTTTCGCGCTGACGATCTCCGGCCGCGGTTTCGAGAGCCGGGTCTCGCCGGGTATGAGCGAGAGCTTCCTGGGTTCGGAATGCGTGTCCTGCGGCGCCTGCGTGCAGGCCTGCCCGACCGCGACGCTGACAGAGAAGGCCGTGATCGAGATCGGCCAGCCCGAGCACTCGGCTGTGACCACCTGCGCCTATTGCGGCGTCGGCTGTACTTTCAAGGCGGAAATGCGCGGCGAAGAGTTGGTGCGCATGGTGCCGTACAAGGACGGCAAGGCCAATCGCGGCCATTCCTGCGTCAAGGGCCGCTTCGCCTGGGGCTATGCG
Source organism: Tardiphaga sp. 20_F10_N6_6 (assembly GCF_052076045.1). Classification (NCBI taxonomy): domain Bacteria; kingdom Pseudomonadati; phylum Pseudomonadota; class Alphaproteobacteria; order Hyphomicrobiales; family Nitrobacteraceae; genus Tardiphaga; species Tardiphaga sp. 20_F10_N6_6. The sequence continues at coordinate 3,718,695 of NZ_CP197239.1, read as the reverse complement.
AACCACAAAGAGCGCATCCTCAATCCGATGATCCGCGAGAAGATCAGCGATCCATGGCAGGAAGTGTCATGGGATGAGGCCTTCAATTTCGCGGCCAAGAAGTTCAAGGGCATCCAGGCCACACACGGCAAAGACTCTATTGGCGGCATCACCTCGTCGCGCTGCACCAATGAAGAAGTATTCGTGGTGCAGAAGCTGATCCGCGCCGGCTTCGGCAACAACAACGTCGATACCTGCGCGCGCGTCTGCCATTCGCCGACCGGCTACGGCCTGTCCTCGACCTTCGGCACCTCGGCCGGCACGCAGGATTTCGACTCGGTGGAAGACACCGACGTCGTGATGATCATTGGTGCGAACCCGACCGATGGCCATCCGGTGTTCGCGTCGCGCCTGAAGAAGCGTTTGCGCGCCGGAGCCAAGCTGATCGTGGTCGATCCGCGCCAAACCGATATCGTGCGCTCGGCCCATATCGAGGCACAGCACCATCTGCCCCTGATGCCCGGTACCAACGTCGCCGTGCTCACGGCGCTGGCGCATGTCATCGTCACCGAAGGCCTCGCCGACGAGACCTTCATCCGCGAGCGCTGTGACTGGAGCGAGTTCGAAGACTGGGCCGCCTTCGTCGCGCAGCCGAACCACAGCCCCGAAGCCACTGCCATCATGACCGGCGTCGATCCGAAGGAGCTGCGCGCCGCCGCCCGTTTGTTCGCCACCGGTGGCAACGGTGCGATTTATTACGGTCTCGGCGTCACCGAGCACAGCCAGGGTTCGACCACCGTAATCGCGATCGCGAACCTCGCGATGGCGACCGGCAATATCGGCCGTCCCGGCGTCGGCGTGAATCCGCTGCGCGGCCAGAACAACGTGCAGGGCTCTTGCGACATGGGCTCGTTCCCGCACGAGCTGCCGGGCTATCGCCACATCTCGGGCGATGCGGTGCGCGAGCAGTTCGAAGCGATGTGGAACGTCAAGCTCAACAGTGAGCCGGGCCTGCGCATTCCCAACATGTTCGATGCCGCCACCGAAGGCACTTTCATGGGCCTCTACGTGCAGGGCGAAGACATCCTGCAGTCCGACCCCAACACCAAGCATGTGGTCGCGGCGCTGTCGGCGATGGAATGCGTCATCGTCCACGACCTGTTCCTGAACGAGACCGCCAACTACGCCCACGTGTTCTTCCCGGGCTCCACCTTCCTGGAGAAGAACGGCACCTTCACCAATGCCGAACGTCGCATCCAGCGCGTCCGCAAGGTGATGTCGCCGAAAAATGGTCTTGAGGACTGGGAAGTGACCTTGGGATTCGCCAAGGCACTCGGCTATGAGATGTCCTACAATCACCCCTCGGAGATCATGGACGAAATCGCGGCGCTGACGCCGACTTTCGCCGGCGTCTCCTATGCGAAGCTGGAGGAGGTTGGTTCGGTGCAGTGGCCGTGTAACGAGAAGCAGCCTCTGGGCACGCCGATCATGCATATGGACGGCTTCGTGCGCGGCAAGGGCAAGTTCATGCTCACCGAATACATCGCCACCGACGAGCGTACCGGGCCGCGCTTCCCGCTGCTGCTCACCACCGGCCGTATTCTCAGCCAGTACAATGTCGGCGCGCAGACACGGCGCACCGAGAATGTGGTCTGGCATGAAGAGGATCGTCTGGAGCTGCATCCGCATGACGCCGAACTGCGTGGCATCCGCGACGGCGACTGGGTGAAGCTGCAGAGCCGCGCCGGCGAGACGACGTTGCGTGCGCTGCTAACCGAGCGTATGGCGCCGGGCGTGGTCTATACGACCTTCCATCACCCGACCACGCAGGCCAACGTCATCACCACCGAGTTCTCGGACTGGGCCACCAACTGCCCGGAATACAAGGTGACCGCGGTGCAGATCTCGCCCTCGAACGGTCCGTCCGAGTGGCAGAAGGAATATGACGAGCAGGCTCGCCAGTCGCGCCGGATCGCCATGCCTGTCGTGGAAGCCGCGGAGTAGGTCTGGAAACCAAAGATGCACGAGCCAGTTCGCTCAGTCCCCCGCAAGATCTGGCGCCAGTCCGGCGTCAGCGAGGGGCTGCGCGCGGTGCCGGAAGAGACCGCGTTGGCGATCACCTATAATGGCGGTACCTATGCCGTCATGATGGGGACGCCGCAGGACTATCGCGACTTCGCCTATGGCTTCAGCCTGAGCGAAGGCGTAGTCACCTCGATCGACGAGATCGAGAGTTTTGAGGCCGTTGAATTCGACGATGGCGTTGAGCTGCGGATGTGGCTCGCAGGCGAGAAGGCCGAGAGCATCAGCGCGCGGCGCCGGCAGATCGCCGGGCCGACGGGCTGCGGTCTGTGCGGCATCGACTCGATTTCTGAAGCCGTTAAGCCGGCGGCCATCGTCGCGCCCGGCGGCGTGTTCTCCTTCGACCAGATCATGGCGGCGATGGAGACGCTGTCGCCGCTGCAGAAGGTCAACATCCAGACCCGCGCCGTGCACGCCGCGGCGTTCTGGACGCCGGCCGACGGCATCGTCGCGTTGCGTGAGGATGTCGGCCGTCACAATGCGCTCGACAAGCTGGCCGGCGCGCTGGCGCAGGCCAAGGTCGATGCAGGGCAGGGCATGGTCCTGCTCACCAGCCGCGTCTCTGTCGAGATGGTGCAGAAGACGGCTGCCATCGGCGCGCCGCTCATGGTGTCGGTCTCGGCCCCCACCGCACTGGCCATCCGTATGGCGGAAGCCGCAGGCATTACGTTGGCCGCGATCGCGCGCAGCGACGGGTTCGAAGTTTTCACACATCAGCATCGCGTGCGTCAGCACGGCGTCACCGCGGATGCATCAGGGCAAGAGCATGGACACCCACACATCGACGTCGCCTGACCGGCTGATCTATATGGCCAACCAGATCGGCGACTTCTTCAACAGCCAGGGCCACGATCACGCCGTGGCCGGCATTGCCGAGCACATCAAGAAGTTCTGGGATCCGCGCATGCGGAAGAAGATCTTCGAACATCTGGATGCGGGCGGCGCCGGGCTGAAGCCGAACGTCCTCGAGGCGATCGCGTCGCTGAAGAAGTAGGACCAGCCCACACTCGTCATTCCGGGGCGGGGGCGCGTCTTCGTGCGCGCGAACCCGGAAGCTGGACATGGCTTGGCGCTGTTGGAGACTCCCATGCTGAGATTCCGGGGCGCGATCGCCAAGCGGTGCTCGCGCCCCGGAATGACGGTGTAGGGTGCCGCGACGAAACCTAACCCGCTTCCTTCGGCGTCTGCGGTTTCAGCGCCAGCGCATGTACCGTTCCCGCAAGTTCCGCCGCCAGCAGTTCGTTGATCATGCGATGGCGGTCGATCCGGCTCTTCCCTTCGAAGGCCTCCGACACAATATTGACCCTGAAGTGGGTTTCACCCTCCGGGCGGTGGCCCATGTGACCGGCATGCAGATGCGATTCATCTGAAACGTCGAGGCTGAGGGGCGCGAAAGCCTCTGTCAGCTTCTTTGTGATGTTATCTTTCATGGTCATGATGGCCGGCTTAGCGGTTCGCCCCACTCATGGTCAATCACGATGTGGCGACCATATTGGTGCGGCGCAGGGCGCCGAATGAGGTAATCGGAATGTCAAGACTTGAAGCTTTTTGCATTGCGTTGTCATAGTCAGCCATGCCCATCGACTCATCCAAATTCTTCGACAGCATCCGTATCAAGCCGAACAAGCTGAGCGCGAAGCAGCAGGCCGCTGCGCGCGAAGAAGCTATTATGTGCGAGTGGCCCGAGTGCAAGAACAAGGGTCCGCACCGCGCGCCCAAGGGCCGTGCGCAGGACAAGGAATACTGGCATTTCTGCCTGAACCATGTCCGCGAATACAATCAGGGCTACAACTTCTTCCAGGGCATGGCCCCGGACGCGGTCGCCAAGTACCAGAAGGACGCGCTGACCGGCCATCGTCCGACCTGGAAGATGGGCGCCAACGGCTCTGCGGACAAAACCAAGGCCGGGCAGCCCGACCTCGACGGCGCGATCGATCCGTTTGCCATGTTCAACGAGATGAACGGCATGGGTATGGGGCGCGGCCGGGCCCGCAAGCCGCAGCAGCCGATCAAGGAAGAAACCCGCAAGATCTTCAATGCCGAGCGCAAGGCGCTACAGGTTATGGGTCTGGGCCCCAGCGCGACGCTGGACGACGTCAAGGCGCAGTACAAGGCGCTGGTGAAGCAGCATCACCCCGACGCCAATGGTGGCGACCGCTCCACCGAGGACCGGTTGATCGAAATCATCAAGGCTTACAACTACTTGAAGACCGTGGTCCGGGGCTCCTGAGGCACTCCGAGATTGTCCACGCCCTTGCCAATGTTCGTCGTGTCCGGCCAGCGCGAAGCGAGCTTCGCTGGATGTGCCGGGCATCCACATCTTTGGCGGCGAGTGAACAAAGACGTGGGTGGCCGGGACAAGCCCGGCCATGACGGTCGAGAGCGCTGCCAAACTATTAAGCATAACCCGCCGCCGCCTGCTTAATTCGCCTTCCCGCCAGATACCGCCGCAATTCCGCCCGGCCTGAGATCTTCAATCTCTGTTGACCATCGCCGGAACGGAACCTGCTGCTCACGGCCAGTTGCCTTGCGAGCAGGGGGCCTTAAGGCTAATATTTGCGTACGAATAAGGGCTCATTTGTCTTTATTCCTTGGGGTGTCGACGTCCCGTCGGCTGCGGAGCTTGGCTTTGAAACATCGCTCGCTTGTTCGCGCGCTGCTGACGTCGGTCGTACTTGCGACAGGCGTGGTGCTGGCCGGCTGCAACGGCGAAGACATGTCGCTCGCCAGCAATGCCAAGGCGAACCAGCCCGTTCCGCCCAAGCTCGTCGCCGAGATGACTGAAAAGGACATGGACCTGCAGTCGCCGATGCTGGTCCGTGTGTTCAAGCAGGAAGCCGAACTCGAAGTCTGGAAGCAGAATCGCTCCGGCCAGTTTGCGCTGCTGAAGACCTATCCGATCTGCCGCTGGTCCGGCGATCTCGGCCCGAAGGTCAAGGAAGGCGATCGCCAGGCACCGGAAGGTTTCTATTCGATCACGCCGGCGCAGATGAATCCGCGCTCGTCCTACTATCTCTCCTTCAATACCGGTTTCCCCAACGCCTTTGACAAGTCGCTGGGACGCACCGGTTCGCAGCTGATGGTGCATGGCGATTGCTCGTCGCGGGGCTGTTTCGCCATGACCGACGAACAGATCGCCGAGATCTATTCGCTGGGCCGTGAATCCTTCTTCGGCGGACAGCGCTCGTTCCAGTTCGCGGCGTTTCCGTTCAAGATGACGCCGGTCAACATGGCCAAGCATCGCAACAACCCGAACATGCCGTTCTGGAAGATGATCAAGCAGGGCTATGATCATTTCGAAGTGACGCGGCAGGAGCCGAAGGTCGAGTTCTGCGAGAACAAGTATGTGTTCGATCCGGCCGCACCTGCAGGATCGACCAAGCCGCTGGTGTTCAATGCCTCGGCCAAGTGCCCAGTCTACCAGATTCCGTCCGAGATCGCCGATGCCGTCAGCGCCAAGCAGGCGCAGGATGATGCGAAGATTGCCGAACTGGTTGCCAAGGGCACGCCGGTCGCGCAGCGCCGTCCCGATATCGACGGCGGCATGAACCGCGTCTTCGCCTCCAAACTGCCCGATGGCGCCACCGGCCTGTCGGATCCGGAGCCGCCGGGTGTGCAGACCGCCGCCTATTCGCGCGCACCGGGCACCATCCCGCCGCACGTCAATCCGCCGAAGGCGACCGCTGCGGCGACAACCTCCTATTCGGCGTCGCTGTTCGCAGCATCGGAAGAACCCGTCGTCGCCGCGCCCTCCACGCGTGTCGCGTCGGCCTCGTCGGACGGCGGTTTCTTCAGCAATCTCGCCAAGAAGGTCGGCATTGGCGGCTCGGAAACGACCGCGACCGCAACTACGGCGCCAGCGGCTCCCGTGCCGACACCGGCCGCGAAGCCGAAGGCCGTCGCCAGCAAGGCCGGTCCGTCGGCTGCTCCTGCGACGCCTGCTTCTGTAGCTGCAGCGAAGCCGGCCGCCGCACCCGCACCGCTCGTGGCCACCGCGCGCCCGCCGCTCAAGCCGACGCTGTCGGCCGAACCATCCACGCCAGCCTCCGGCGGCGGCACCGGCACAGCCGCGCTGTCAGGCGCAGCCCCGGTCGTGTCCGCGAATTCGTTCACGGACCGCTTCTCGGCGATGCGCTAGGCGCGTCGCTCTTCCTGCAGACATATCGCTCACGTGTGATTGGCGCCGTGGTCGCTGACGCGTTTGACAATACTCACCTGACGCACGCCGTCGAGCTCCTGCAGCTTCGAAGGATAGCTCGCGATATCCTGTGACGACACCTTGCTGAGCAGGATCGAGAGCTGGTCGGTGCCTTGGGGATCGCGGCTTTCCACGAGGAAGCGCTTCACCTGGCCGGCGCGCAGCGACAATGTCTCGCGCAGCAATTCCGGCGTCAGGCCGTTGTTCTCGACTTCCACCTTCAGCATGCAGGTCTGGTTGCGCGAGCGATAGGCTTCCTCGAGCGGCTTGATACCGACGAGGATGATCAGGATGATCACCGTCGATGCGCCGGCCGCGAGATACAATCCTCCGCCGACCGCCAGCCCGATCGCTGCCACCGTCCAGATACTTGCCGCCGTGGTCAGTCCCTTGACGATCTCGCCGCGCGCCAGGATCGATCCCGCACCGAGAAAGCCGATGCCGGACACCACCTGCGCTGCGATACGCGATGGATCGAGCACGACATTGGATTGCGTGAGCAGGATGTTGGAGAAGCCGTATTGTGAGACCAGCATGATCAGGCAGGAGCCGACGCAGACCAGCATATGCGTGCGGATGCCCGCGGCCCAGAGCAGCCGCTCCCGCTCGAAACCGATCAGACTGCCGAGCGCCGCGGCGGAGATCAGGCGGATCAGCATTTCGGAATTGGACATCATCGGCACGCCCCCTCATTCCTGCGGCCGCTCGTGTCGGCACGATGGAACAGGCTAGTCCTCTGCGACGCGTTGTCCAATCGTCGTCAGCGGCGTCCAGCGCAGTGCTTGGCTGCGTGAATGCGTGGAACCAACAGCCCAAAGAAAAATCCCTCCCGAACGGGGAGGGATTTCAGATGGCTTCGCGATCGACCCGGTGGTCAGCTTACGCATACCGCCCGTGGCAGTGCTTGAACTTCTTGCCGGAGCCGCACGGGCAGTCCTCGTTGCGGCCGACCTTGCCCCAGGTGTCCTGGTTGTTCGGATCGCGGGCGACGGCGGGCTGCTGCTGGCCCATCGGTGCCAGCGCCGCATTGGCGAAGGCCATTTCGTCTTCGCCGGTGTTGTAGTCGAGCTTGTGGGCTTCCATGACAGGCAGTTCGGGCTGCACGTCCGGCGGCACGATTTCGACGCGCATCAATTGCGCGGTGACGGCTTCGCGCAGATTGGAAATCATGGCCTCGAACAGGTTGAAGGCTTCCGCCTTGTATTCCTGCAGCGGATCACGCTGGCCGTAGCCGCGCAGGCCGATGACCTGACGCAAATGGTCGAGCATCACCAGATGCTCGCGCCACAGATGATCCAGCGTCTGCAGCAGGATCGTCTTCTCGACGTAACGCATCACGTCGGGGCCCCACTGGGCGACCTTCGCGGCCATGTGCTCGTCGGCCTTCTGCTCGATACGGTTGAGCAGTTCTTCGTCGGCGATGCCTTCTTCCTTGGCCCATTCGTCGACCGGAAGATCGAGATCGAGCACGCGCTTCAGCTCTTCCTTCAGGCCGACCACGTCCCACTGCTCGGCATACTGGTTTTCCGGCACGTGTTTGGTGACGAGGTCCTCGACGAAAGCGCGGCGCATGTCGTTGACGGTCTCGGCGACGCTATCGTTCTGCATCAGGTCGACGCGCTGTTCGAAGATCACCTTGCGCTGGTCGTTCTGCACGTCGTCGTATTTCAGCAGGTTCTTGCGGATGTCGAAGTTGCGCGCCTCGACCTTCTGCTGGGCTTTCTCGAGCGCCTTGTTGATCCACGGATGGATGATCGCTTCGCCTTCCTTCAGGCCGAGGCGCGTCAGCATCGTATCCAGACGATCCGAGCCGAAGATGCGCATCAGGTCGTCTTCCAGCGACAGGAAGAACTTGGACCGGCCAGGGTCGCCCTGACGGCCGGAGCGGCCGCGGAGCTGGTTGTCGATGCGGCGTGACTCATGGCGCTCGGAGCCCATGATGTAGAGGCCGCCGGGCTTCTCGACGGTCTTGGCCGGCTTGCTGCCCTTGGCGGGTTCGATCTCGACCACTTCCTTGGCGTTCAGCACGATCTCGCGGAACCGCTCGATCTCGGCCTTGATCTCGGCGATCTTGGCAACCTTCTCGGCTTCGTCGGCGATATCGGCCGTTTCGATCTGCGCGCGCATCTCGACCGAGCCGCCGAGTTTGATGTCGGTGCCGCGGCCGGCCATGTTGGTGGCGATGGTGATGGCGCCGGGGACGCCGGCTTCGGCGACGATATAGGCTTCCTGCTCGTGGAAGCGCGCATTCAGCACCGCGAACAGTTTCGCCGGCTTGCCGGAACGCGCGGCCGCATAGAGCTTGTCCATCGCCTTCGGCTTGGTGAAGTCGATCAGCTTGTAGCCGTTCTTGAGCAGATACTCGCCAAGCACTTCCGATTTTTCGATCGACGCGGTGCCGACCAGTACCGGCTGCATCCGCGCATTGGCGCGCTCGATTTCGGCGAGGATGGCGGCGTGCTTCTCGTCCTGGGTGCGATAGACCTCGTCGTCCTCGTCCATGCGGCCGATGCCGACATTGGTGGGCACTTCGACGACTTCGAGCTTGTAGATGTCGAACAGTTCGTCCGCTTCGGTCAGCGCCGTGCCGGTCATGCCGGCCAGTTTCTTGTACATGCGGAAGTAGTTCTGGAACGTGATCGAGGCCAGCGTCTGGTTTTCCGGCTGGACCGTCACATGTTCCTTGGCTTCCAGCGCCTGGTGCAGGCCTTCCGAATAACGGCGGCCCTGCATCATGCGGCCGGTGAACTCGTCGATAATGATCACCTCGTCGTCGCGGACGATGTAGTCCTTGTCGCGGTTGAACAGCGAGTGGGCGCGCAGCGCCTGATTGATGTGATGCACGACGGAGACGTTCTCGACGTCATACAGCGTCTCGCCCTTGAGCTGGCCGGCATCGCGCAGCAGGGTTTCGATCTTCTCCATGCCTGCTTCGGTCAGCGTCACGGTGCGCTGCTTCTCGTCGACTTCGAAGTCGATGACTTTTTCGAGCTTGGGCAGGAAGGTGTCGATGGTGTTGTAGAATTCCGAGCGGTCGTCGAGCGGGCCGGAGATGATCAGCGGCGTACGCGCTTCGTCGATGAGGATCGAGTCGACTTCGTCGACGATGGCGTAGAAGTGCTTGCGCTGGACCATGTCCTCCAGCCGGTACTTCATGTTGTCGCGCAGATAGTCGAAGCCGTATTCGTTGTTGGTGCCGTAGGTGATGTCGCAGGCATAGGCCGCCTGGCGCTCGGCATCGTCGAGTCCGTGAACGATCACGCCGGTGGTGAGGCCCAGGAAGCTGTAGATTTGGCCCATCCAGCCGCTATCGCGCTTGGCGAGGTAGTCGTTGACGGTGACGACATGCACGCCCTGGCCGGCGAGCGCGTTCAGATAGACGGCGAGGGTGGCGACCAGCGTCTTACCTTCGCCCGTCTTCATCTCGGCGATGTCGCCCTCATGCAGCACCATTCCGCCGATCAGCTGCACGTCGAAGTGACGCTGGCCGAGGGTGCGCTTGGCGGCTTCGCGGACGGTGGCGAAAGCGGGAACGAGGAGATCGTCGAGAGTCTTGCCGGCTTCGAGTTGTGCCTTGAACTCGGCGGTGCGCGCTTTGAGCGCATCGTCCGACAGCGCTGCGACCTCAGGTTCCAGCGCGTTGATCGCGGCAACACGCGATTGATATCCCTTGACGCGGCGGTCGTTGGCAGAGCCGAAGAACTTGCGGGCGAGCGCGCCGATCATCACGAAATCCTGTCTTTAGCAATGCGGCCCGAAGGCCGTGGAATGGTGCAGCGGTCGCCCAGCCTCGTCATATCCAAAGTCTGTGGCGGATTGCTGTCTGGACCCCGGTGCGGAGCGCCAAAAAAGCAAGACCCCGGGAGATGAGTGGGAGCAGGGCAATCAGGGGTTCAATGACCACGGCGCGGCCGAAATCGCGCCTTCGCCACCGGCCCGGTCGGGGAGAGATATGGCCCGTGTGGGGGGTTGTCAACGGCGCGAACCTCTCAAGGATTTCATCATTTTGACAGAGTTTTCGCGTTGCCAAGACGGTACGTTTGGGAGAGTGTCCGCCGTCCCCAACAGGCTCTTATCCGAGATAAGGATTTTCCATGACCTTCGTATCGCTCGCCCTGACGCCGGGCCTGCGCCCGGGCCGCACCCTGGCTGCCCTGACCGGCGCCGTTGCGGTGGCCTTTCTCACCAGTTTCCCGGTTTACGCGCAGGATGCCAATCCGGTCCTCGCCAAGGTCAACGGCCAGGAAATCCGCCAGAGCGACGTCACCATTGCCGAGGAAGAGCTCGGCCCGAGCCTCGCCCAGATGGATCCCGCGACCCGGAAGGACAATGTGCTGTCGTTCCTGATCGACATGAAGATCGTCGCCAAGGCGGCCGAGGACAAGAAGATCGCCGATCGTGAGGATTTTAAGTCCAAGCTGGCCTTCGCCCGTAACCGTCTGCTCATGGACAACCTGTTGGCCGTCGAGGGCAAGGAAGCCCTGACCGACGACAACATGAAGAAGGTCTATGAGGACGCGGCCAAGCAGATCACCGGCGAAGCCGAAGTCCATGCCCGCCACATCCTGGTGGAGAGCGAGGCCGAGGCCAAGACGGTCGCCGACGAGCTGAAGAAGGGCGCCGATTTCGCCGAACTCGCCAAGAAGAAGTCGAAGGATCCGGGCGCGGCCGATGGTGGCGATCTGGGTTTCTTCACCAAGGACCAGATGGTGCCGGAATTCTCCGCCGTTGCCTTCGCGCTGGAGCCGGGCAAGATCTCGGACCCCGTGAAGTCGCAGTTCGGCTGGCACATCATCAAGGTCGAGGAAAAGCGCAACCGCAAGGCGCCGGAATTCGACCAGGTGAAGCCGCAGATCGAACAGTATGTCGTGCGCAAGGCGCAGGCCGACTACGTCACCAAGCTGCGTGAAGGTGCGAAGGTTGAGCGTATCGATCAGGCCGCCGCAACGCCTGCTCCGGCGGCACCCGCCGCGCCTGCTGCCAAGGACGCGCCCAAGCCGGCCGACAGCAAGATGGCTCCGGCAAAGAAGTAATTCTGGACTCGAAAAGCCCGCCCTCTGTCGAAAGGGCGGGCTTTTTGCTGCCTGTAACACATACGCTGTCATGGCCGGGACAAGCCCGGGCATGACAGAGTTTTAGTTGCCGGGCTTGGCAGATAATCCCCGGCCGAGCCGACAACGTCTATGCCGGTACGGTCACCCGATAGCGCGGCGCTGGCGTCGCATGACCGAATTTGGTCGAGAGGGCGCGGCGATCTGCTTCGAAGCGGGTCCAGTTCGCGCCGTCCTGCAGGCCCGGAATAGTGACGAGCTCACCCTGGTCGAGGCCGGCCAATGCAGCATCGACCATGTCGTCAGCGCGCATCACTGTGGCCTGATCCATGTTCTGGTGTGGGAAGCCCGCGATGTCCCAGAATTCGGTGGCCGTTGCGCCCGGCAACACCGCCTGCACGCGGATGCCCTTGTCGGCGAGTTCATGCACCAGCGAATGGCTGAAGCTGAGCACATAGGCCTTGCTGGCTCCGTAGACGCCGTTGAGGATTTCTGCGCCGATACCGACGATCGACGAGATGTTGATGATCGTGCCTTTGTTGCGCGCGACGAAGCCGGGCACGGCGGCATAGGTCAGCCGTGTCAGTGCGGTGACGTTCAGCGTGATCATGTCTTCCATTTTGTCGACATCGGCATTGAGCAACGCCGCCACCGCGCCGACTCCGGCATTGTTGACCAGCATCGTAATGCTCGCATCGTCGCGCAGCGCGGCTTCGACCTTTGCCAGATCGGCCTTGTTGCCGAGATCGGCGGCCAGTGTGCGGACCGATCGTCCGGTTTCGCTGGTCAGTCGCTTGGCGAGGGCCGCCAGGCGGTCCTGGTTCCGCGCCACCAGAATGAGGTCGTAGCCGCGCTTGGCCAGCCGGTCCGCGTAGACGGCGCCAATACCCGTGGAAGCGCCCGTAATCAGTGCCGTGCCCTGATGTGAATTCGTCATTGTCGTTCTCCTGAATGCTCTCGGCCGCAGCGGCCGTGTCAGGAAACCTAGTCTTGCGCGGGCGCGTCTTAAATGTCATATAAGCGGCGTTTTAGGACGTTTTGTCCTGAGAGAGCGGACACATGCAGCGCATCGGCCTTGTTGTTTCCCCGGGGTGCTCGCCCATCAGCCTTGCGGCGATGTCGGTCTTTGAACTGGCCAATATGCTGACCGATCCGCCCACCTATGATCTGCATGTGTTGTCGGAGCGGGGCGGTCAGGTCGGCACCTCGCTGGGCATGAGTTTGACCACCGAACCGTTCAATGCGGCTGATGCCTATGACACGCTGATCATTGCCGGCGGTCTGACGGTCGAATCCGCGACGCCCGGCCTGATCGATTTCGTGCGACAGGCGCCCAAACATGCGCGGCGTGTTGCGTCCATCTGTATCGGCGCCTTCGTGCTCGCCGAAGCTGGCATTCTCGATCAACGGCGCGCGACCACGCACTGGTTCTATGCGCGCGACATGCAGAAGCAATTTCCGAAAGTGAAGGTCGATGAAGACCGCATCTTCGTGAATGACGGTCCAGTTTGGACCTCGGCCGGCATGACCGCGGGCATCGATCTCGCACTGGCGATGGTCGAGGCCGATCTCGGCGAGGACGTCGCACGCAATATCGCGAAAAAGATGGTCGTGTATCACCGTCGCGCGGGCGGTCAGTCGCAGTTCTCGGCGTTGCTTGAACTGGCGCCGAAATCGGACCGTATTCAGAAGGCGCTCGCTTTCGCGCGCGACAATCTGCAGAAGCCGCTGACGGTGAATGATCTCGCCGATGCTGCGAGCCTGAGCCCGCGGCAGTTCAGCCGCGCCTTTCACGCCGAGACAGGCCAATCGCCCGCCAAGGCCGTCGAGCATCTGCGGCTAGAGGCCGCGCGGTTGATGATGGAGCAGAGCCGGCATCCCATCGACACCGTCGCGCAGCAGACGGGGTTTGCCGATCGTGACCGCATGCGCCGCGCATTTCTGCGCGCCTATGGCCAGCCGCCGCAGGTGATCCGCCGAAATGCGCGGTCTCAGATGGACGCGTGAGAGAACGTCAGCTCAGCCAATCTTGCGGCCGATATCCAGAAACTTCTGCCGGCGCTGCTGACGAATAGTCGCCGCGTCCATGCCGCGCATGTCGTTGAAAGCCTGGGCGATGGCGTCGCCGGTGATGGCGATCATGGCGGCGGGGTCGCGGTGGGCGCCGCCCGGCGGCTCTTTCAGGATGGAATCGATCACGCCGAAACGCAGCAGATCCTGCGCGGTGATCTTCATATTAGTCGCGGCTTCCTGCGCCTTGGATGAGTCGCGCCACAGGATCGACGATGCCGCTTCCGGCGAGATTACGCTGTAGATGGCGTGTTCCAGCATCAGCACCTTGTTGGCGGTGGCAATGGCGATGGCGCCGCCCGAGCCGCCTTCGCCGATGATCACAGCGACATTGGCAACGCCAAGGCCGAGGCAGGCATCGGTGGAGCGTGCGATGGCTTCAGCCTGGCCGCGCTCTTCCGCGCCGATGCCGGGATAGGCGCCGGCGGTGTCGACCAGCGACAGCACGGGAATGTTGAAACGGTCGGCCATCTCCATCAGGCGAACTGCCTTGCGGTAGCCTTCGGGGCGGGCCATGCCGAAATTATGCTTGAGGCGGCTCTCGGTGGTGTTGCCCTTTTCCTGGCCGAGCACGCAAACGCTCTCGCCGCGGAAACGGCCGAAGCCGGCCACCAGCGCTTCATCCTCGCCGAACTTGCGGTCGCCGGCGAGCGGCGTGAATTCGGTGATCAGCGCTTCCACGTAATTCATGCAATGCGGGCGCTGCGGATGCCGCGCGACCTGGGTCTTCTGCCACGGCGTCAGGTTCGCATAGAGCTCGTGCAGCGCGGCGACGGCCTTGTCCTCGATGCGCACGATCTCCTCACCGATGTCGCTGCCGCTGGCGGCCAGCGTGCGCAATTCATCGATCTTGGAATCCAGCTCGGCAACGGGCTTTTCAAAGTCGAGATAGCTGCGCATGGGTTCGGACATTCACTGGATATGGGAAGGACGGACGGCGGGCGAAACTGCCGGTGCAGGCTTTTCAAGTCAATCGGGGCTGCAAGTCAAGCCGAGGAGGCGTCATTTACTCTGAAAAATCAAAGAGATATTTCAACGTTGAAACGCCTTTTTATGACGTTTCCATTGCTGTGTTGCGCTTGCGGCGATGCCACCACCAGACGGCGGCACCGGCCAGCACGGCCGCCACGATCACGGCCTGAATCCAGTAATGCTTGGCTTGGCCTTCGAGGCCGGCAATGCCGCCATAGCGGTCCAGCACCGACACTGCGAGCACGCCGGGTAACACGTGCGCCGGCGCCCAGAGCAATGCTGCGGGGATGTTTACGGCATAGAATTTCGCCGGTGCGGTCCCCAATGCTCCGGCCGTGACCGGCACGAAAGCGCGGATGGGCGGAACGAAGCGGCCGAGGAACACGGCCAGCGTGCCGAAGCGATGGAAGAAGGCCTCGCTCTGCGCCACCACGCCCGGATAATTCGAAAGCGGCCACGCGTCGAGCAGTTGTCGTTGCCGGACATGCCCGATCCAGAATGCGCTCCCGTCGCCGAGCACGGCGCCCGCCACGGCGGCCGCCAGCACCGCCACGAGATCGAGGTCGCCTGCCGGAATCAGGGCGCTCAGCGCCAGAATGACCGTGGTGCCTGGGATGAATGTTCCGAGCACCGGCACGGCTTCCAGCAAGGCAGCGAGGAAAATAGTGAGGTAGCCCAGCCAGGCATGCGCGGCGACAAAATGGGTCAGGGAATCGATGAAGGACGTCACGAAATTCCGATCCAGCGCGGGGTGCCTCAGCCAACTGACAGCATATATGATTGAAATGGCCGGCCGCGCCGTTCGATCCCCAAATACCGCTGCAAATTGATCGACCCGGAGCATCGGCTGATTCGCAGGGCAGACTTCCAAAAATTGCCGTTAGAACCTATCTCGATGATAACATTCGGGAACTTTGATGAAGGGCTGGGCTTTGTCCAGCCGCGGCTCTCTGATACGTTCCACAAAGCACCCCATCCGCAGCCATTACTAGACTGGTTTCGGGATATCCGGGACCACGGAGGATTGATGACCGCCGCCTCGACCAAACTGCAAGAAAAGACCGACGCGTTGATTGGCATTCCCGACAAGATGGTGTCGGTGCGCAAGTTGTTCGGCATCGATTCCGACCTCGAAGTGCCTGCCTTCTCCGAATCCGATCCGCATGTGCCGGACACCGATCCCGATTACCGGTTCGATCGCGCCACCACGCTCGCCATTCTCGCCGGTTTCTCGCGCAACCGCCGCGTGATGGTCACGGGCTTCCACGGCACCGGCAAATCGACCCATATCGAGCAGGTCGCTGCCCGCCTCAACTGGCCCTGCGTGCGCGTCAATCTCGACAGCCACATCAGCCGTATCGACCTCGTCGGCAAGGACTCCATCGTGGTCCGGGACGGCAAGCAGGTCACCGAATTCCGTGACGGCATTCTGCCGTGGGCTCTGCAGCACAATGTCGCGCTGGTGTTCGACGAATACGACGCCGGCCGTCCGGACGTGATGTTCGTGATCCAGCGCGTGCTGGAAGTGTCCGGCCGCCTGACCCTGCTCGACCAGAACAAGGTCATCAAGCCGCATCCGGCGTTCCGCCTGTTCGCGACCGCGAACACGATCGGTCTCGGTGACACGTCGGGCCTCTATCACGGCACCCAGCAGATCAACCAGGGCCAGATGGACCGCTGGTCGATCGTCACTACGCTGAACTATCTGGCGCATGACGAGGAAGTCGAGATCGTGCTGGCGAAGGCCAAGCACTATCAGAACCCCGAGGGCCGCGACATCGTCAACAAGATGGTGCGCCTCGCGGATCTCACGCGTAACGCCTTCGCCAATGGCGACCTGTCGACGGTGATGAGCCCGCGTACGGTGATCACCTGGGCCGAAAATGCCGACATCTTCAACGATATCGGCTTCGCGTTCCGCGTGACCTTCCTGAACAAGTGCGACGAACTCGAGCGTCCGCTGGTCGCCGAATTCTATCAGCGCTGCTTCAATGCAGAGCTGGCGGAAAGCTCGGTGAATGTGGCGCTGAGCTGATGTGATGGCGAAGGTTACCGTGGAGCGCACGATTGGAGCAACCAAGCGCGCGGTTCAAGGTGGCCTGTTTCGCTACAATGTCGAGAAAATGGGGAAGCAGAAGCACAAGAGCTTCGCCATCTCTTTGCGCGACAAGAAAGAAGTCGTCGGCGGCATTGTTGGCGAAGTCTGGATGACCGTGCTGTTCATTCAGCTCTTCTGGATCGATCAGCAGTTTCGCGGCAAGGGTCATGGCAAGGCGCTGATCGAATCGATCGAGGATCAAGCGCGAAACTTCGGCGCGGTGCGTGCCTATGTTGATACGATGAGTTTTCAGGCGCCAGACTTCTACCGCGCCTGTGACTATGAAGCTTTAGGCACCATCGATGGTTATCCAGGCGGCGTGACGCGCCACTGGTTTACCAAGGCGCTGTAGGGACTGGCGATGAGCACGACGACGACCAACAAATTCCGCCCCGGCTCTAAGGAAGCGCCGACCGAGCCGTTCAAGCGCGCGGTGACGTCGTGTTTGCGCGCCATCGCCAAAGCGCCCGAGCTTGAAGTGACCTTCGCGGCCGAGCGGCCGGGTCTCTCACCGGGCAAAGCCCGTCTTCCTGAACCCGCGCGAAAAATGAGCAAGCGCGACGCCGCCATCGTGCGCGGCCACGCGGATTCGATCGCACTCAAACTCGCCTGTCACGATCCCAAGGTTCACCGCAAGCTGATGCCGGGTAATCCGCAGGCGCGCGGCGTGTTCGAAGCCGTCGAACAGGCCCGCGTGGAAGCGCTCGGGTCGCGCCGCATGGCCGGCGTGGCGAAGAACCTCACGGCGATGCTCGACGATCATTTCCACCGCGGCAAGTTCGACGAAATCACCGACCGCGCCGATGCGCCGCTGGCCGATGCGCTGGCGATGCTGGTGCGCGAGCGCCTGACCGGCATGGCGCCGCCGGCTGCCGCGAAGAAGATGGTCGACCTCTGGCGGCCGGTCCTCGAAGACAAGATCAGCGATCGCCTCGACCAGCTCGATCGGTTCGCGGAGAACCAGGCCAAGTTCGGCGATGCCGTCCATGACCTGCTGTCGGCGCTGGAGCTCGGTGACGATCGCAATGCCGAGCCGGATGACGAGGAGAGCGAGGACGACGAGCGCCAGGGCGAGAACGATCAGGCCGGCGCCGAAGGCTCGCCGGAGAGCGACGCCTCCCAGGAAATGAGCGCCGATCAGGCGCAGCAGTCGTCCGACGAAATGTCTGACAGTTCGATGGAGAGCGCGCAGGCCTCTGCATCGGACACGTTCGACGAAGACGGCGAGATGGGCGACGACGAAACGCCCGGCGAAGCCACGCGTCCGAATTCGCGCGGCGCGAACGAGCCGCGCGGTCCGGAATATCACGCCTTCGCGCCGAAATTCGACGAGGTCATCGCAGCCGAAGACCTCTGCGATCACGACGAACTCGAGCGGCTGCGCTCCTATCTCGACAAACAGCTCGCGCACCTGCAGGGCGTCGTCGCGCGTCTGGCCAATCGGCTTCAACGTAAGCTCATGGCGCAGCAGAACCGCGCCTGGGACTTCGACCTCGAGGAAGGTATTCTCGATCCTGCGCGCCTGTCGCGCGTGGTGACGGACCCGCATCATCCGCTGTCCTTCATGCATGAGAAGGAAGCGACGTTCCGCGATACGGTGGTGACGCTGCTGCTGGACAATTCCGGTTCGATGCGCGGTCGCCCGATCACGGTCGCTGCGACCTGCGCCGACATTCTCGCGCGCACGCTGGAGCGTTGCGGCGTCAAGGTGGAAATCCTCGGCTTCACGACGCGCGCCTGGAAGGGCGGGCAGTCGCGTGAAGCGTGGCTCGGCGCCGGCAAGCCCGCCAATCCGGGCCGCCTCAACGATCTCCGCCACATCATCTACAAGTCGGCCGATGCGCCGTGGCGCCGCGCGCGCAAGAATCTCGGTCTGATGATGCGCGAAGGTCTGCTCAAGGAGAACATCGACGGTGAGGCGCTCGACTGGGCGCACAAGCGCCTGCTCGGCCGTCCCGAGCAGCGCAAGATCCTGATGATGATTTCCGACGGCGCGCCGGTGGACGACAGCACATTGTCGGTCAATCCCGGCAACTATCTGGAACGCCACCTGCGCCACATCATCGAAGAGATCGAGACCCGCTCGCCGGTCGAACTGATCGCCATCGGCATCGGCCATGACGTGACGCGCTACTATCGCCGCGCTGTGACCATCGTCGACGCCGAAGAACTCGGCGGCGCCATTACCGAGAAGCTGGCGGAATTGTTCAGCGAAACGGCAGGGCCGGCACCGACCCATGGTCGGCGACGCAGAACGCATTAGGCTTACAGGATGGGTTTTGCTTTGCTCTACCCATCCTCCGGGGCCATCGCTTGACTGCTCATCTCACCCGTCGTCACTTTCTTGCAGTCGCGGCTTCAGCAGCCGCGCTGCCGTCGCTTGCCCGTGCGCAGCCCGTGCTGGTGCCGGCAACGCCATCGGTCCGTGCGCCGGTGTCGATCGAGATCGAAGCGCGGCCGATCCCGGCTTTCGATACGCGTGATCGCACGCATACACGGTTCGGGTCGCTGCAATATCGCAGCGGATTGGTCCTGACGTCGCGCTACCAGGACTTCGGCGGCATCTCCGGTCTTCGCCTGGACGACAAGGGCGAGGGTTTCATCGCCATCAGCGATAAGGGCAACTGGTTCACCGGCAAGATCGCCTATAGCGGCGATACCATGGTCGGCATTGTCGATGTCGAGGCGGCGCCGATGCTGGGCGCCGACGGCAGGCCGATCACCGCGCGCGGCTGGTACGATACGGAGTCGATCGCGGTGGACGGACCGACGGTCTATATCGGCCTCGAACGCGTGCATCAGATCCTGAAATTCGACTTCGGCCGCGATGGCGTGCGGGCCCGGGGCGAGCAGATCCCGCAGCCGCCGGGCATGCGCAAGCTGCCCAGCAATGGCAGTCTCGAAGCGCTGGTGGTGGTGCGCAAGGACAGGTTCAAGTCTTCGCCGCTGGCCGGCATGCTGCTGGCGATCTCGGAGCGCGGGCTAGACAGCGCCGGCAATATTGCGGCCTGGATCATCGGCGGCAAGGCACCGGCGAATTTCTCGGTTCGCCGCACCAAAAATTATGACATCAGCGATGCGGCGCTGCTGCCATCCGGTGATCTGCTGCTGCTGGAACGCAAGTTCTCGCTGTTCGGCGACACCGGCGTCCGCATCCGCCGGATTCCCCTCGCATCGATCGTGCCGGACGCCGTCATCGACGGCCCCACTATCTTCGATGCGGATCTCGGCTACGAAATCGACAATTTCGAAGGGCTCGATGTCCATGTGACGCCGGAGGGCGACACAGTGCTGACGCTGATCTCGGACGACAATTTCTCGATGCTGCAGCGAACCCTGCTGATGCAGTTCACGCTCGTAGAATAAACGGTCAGGCCGCAGCCTCGGCCTTGTTGGCCTGATGCGCGATCAACAGATCCCGCAATTCTGCTGCGGGCTTGGCGGGGCTGAACAGATAGCCCTGCATCTCGGTGCAGCCGAGCGCGCGCAGCAGCTCCTTCTGCCGGGGCGTCTCGACACCTTCGGCCGTCGTCGTCATGTTGCGCGAACTCGCGATATTGACCACGGCTTGCACGATCGAGGACGACCCCTGTGCATCGGCGATATCGGTCACGAAACAACGGTCGATCTTGATCTTGTCGAACGGGAAACGCTGCAGATAGCTCAGGCTCGAATAGCCGGTGCCGAAATCGTCCAGCGCAATGCGCACGCCGATCTCGCGCAGCCCGTGCAGGATTTCCAGTGCTGTCTCGTCGTCGCGGATCAGCACGGCCTCGGTGATTTCGAGCTCCAGCCGCCGCGCCGGCAGTCCGGACGCGGCGAGGGCGGCGGTCACCTTCAGCGCCAGTGACGCGCAGCGGAATTGAACCGGCGAGACATTGACCGCCACCCGGATGTCGTCGGGCCAGTTGGCAGCCTCGGCGCAGGCGGTGTTCATCACCCATTCGCCGAGCTCATTGATGATGCCGATATCTTCGGCGACCGGAATGAACTCGGCCGGGGAGATCATGCCGCGTTCGGGATGACGCCAGCGCAACAAAGCCTCGCAGCCCACGATGGTGTCGTCGCGCAGCGTCAGCAGCGGTTGATAATAGACTTCGAAACCGCCTTTAGCGAAGCCGCCATCGCCGGCGGCGTGACGTAGTTCAAGCTCCAGCGAGCGACGGGCCTGCACCCGCGCATCCATTTCGGGCTCGAAGAAACGGAACGTGCGGCGGCCGTCGGCTTTGGCGCCATACATCGCAAGGTCGGCGTTCTTCAGCAGCGTATCGAGGTCTGCGCCGTCGCGCGGCGCCAGCGCGATGCCGATCGACGCGTCGGTGAGCAGGCTGTGGCCGAGACAATCGAATGGCTGGCGGATCGCATCATAGATGCGGCCGACAAGATCTGTGATGTCGGCATGGCTCTCGACGCCAGTCTGCACGATAGCGAATTCGTCGCCGCCGAGCCGCGCCACCACGTCGGAGCCGCGCACGCAGCCGCGCAGCCGCAGCGCGATGCCCTTGAGCAGTTCGTCGCCGACGGGATGGCCGAGCGAGTCGTTGATGCCCTTGAATTCGTCGATGTCGATATAGAGCACCGCGCATTGCGCGCCGCGCGCGACGCGCTTCAATTCGCGTTCGAGCTCGTTGCGGAACAGCGTGCGGTTCGGCAGGTCGGTCAGCGCATCGTAATGCGCCAGATGCGCGATCTTCTCCTCGGCATTGCGCCGCTCGGTGATGTCTTCATGGGTCGCAACCCACCCGCCATCGGCCACCGGCCGCGACGAAATCTGGATGGTGCGGCCATCGGCGGTCTGCATGATCTGGATGTGCGACCGTCCGACGTCGCGCAACACTTCCGCCACATAGGCGTCAACGCTGCCAGCGAATGAGCCCGTTTCCTTGCGATGCGCGATCACGTCACGGAACGGCCGGCCGGGTGTGATGACCTCGCGCGATAGCCCGTACATGTCGAGATAACGCTGGTTGCAGACCACCACGCGCGCCTGCGCATCGAACAGCAGCAGGCCCTGTGTCATGTTGTTGATGGCGGTGTCGAGGCGGTTCTTCTCCAGCGTCATCTGCAACTGTGCTGCACGGTTCTGCCGCTGGATGTGACGGATCATCAGATAAAGCAGGCCTGCCAGGATCAGGGCCGACAGCGTCGCGAGGGTCACGAGAAATTTGGTCTGGTCGCGCCAGTTGGCCAGTGTGCCCTCGACCGTCGTGGTTGCGACCAGCGCGACCGGAAAGTTTTGCAGCAGGCGGATCGAGCCGAGCCGATCGATATTGTCGATGGGGCTGACGGTGCGGATGGTTGCGGGCGCGTCGCTGAAGCGCAGATGTTGCAGCAGCGGGCCGCTATTGAAAACCTTGCCGATCGACGAGGGCGTCTGCGGGTAGCGCGCCAGCAACGTGCCATTGCGGTGGAACATCGCGATGGTCCCGTTCTCGCCGAGCGAGACGGAGGCAAAGAATTTTTCGAATTGCTGCGGTTCGACGCTGCGCGTCACGATGCCGAAGAATTCGCCCTTGGGCCCTGTAATGCGACGTGCGAACAGCGTCTTCCACCGGCCGGTGATGCGGCTCAGGACGGGCTGCACGATCTCTTCGTCCTGGGTGAAGGTCTGCGATTTGAGTTTCTGGAAATATTCACGGTCGGCCAGCACCAGATCCGGTCCGGGCCAGGCTCCTGTCCAGTTGACCAGACGGCCTTCGGCATCGAGAACGGTGATGTCGTTGACGAATTCATCATCCACCTTCGACTTCAGCATCATGTGGGATTCGTAGCTCGACATGCTGCTGGCAAAGCTGTGGACCGACATCACGCCATTGGCGAGAAGATGAGCCGTGAGGCTCTTCTGGATGCGCTGCAGATCCTGGAACTGCTGATCGAAATGCCGGCTGAGCAGCAGCACGGTGTTTTCAAGTTCGCGGTTGGAATTGTCGATCGTGCGCTGACGGAAATTGTTCACGGTCATCGCCGTGCCTGCGGCAATGGTGACGATCAGCACGGCGCCAACGACCACGAGCCAGCGCACTGGCGCGCGACGTGTCGTCGAGCGCCCATCGCCATGTTCGGCGGAGCCCGGCGCTGAAACGCGCACGTCGTTCGTCATTCGCCTCCCCAGCAGCCGCATGAATTCCTACCCCTCGTGCATAGGAATACCCGAGCAAGGGTGGAAGACGCGTTAGGAAGTCAGGTGAACCGCGGGTTAATTACAACCGTACAAATGGTATCTGCTTACGCCGCAAGGCTTTTCTGCAGCGGTGCGACCGGCCATGTCTGGTTGCGACCGTGCGCTTTTGCGGCATAGAGCGCACTGTCGGCATTGCTGATCAGGTCGTTCGACGTGGTTAGCGATGACGGCACGAGACACGCTGCACCGACGCTGATCGTCGTCGTGGTCATGCCGTCGCGCTCGAGATGGCCCACCTCGACGCGGATTCGTTCGCCGAGTTCGATGGCGTCGGCCAGCGAGAGGCCCGGCAGGATCAGGGCGAATTCCTCGCCGCCATAGCGCGCGGCGCAATCGCTGGCGCGTTTGGCATGCCGGGCGATGCTCCAGGCGATCCCGCACAGAACGAGGTCGCCGGCCTGATGGCCGAAATTGTCGTTGAACACCTTGAAGTGGTCGGCGTCGATCATCAGCAGCGAGATCGGCGCGCGGACACGCTGGGCGCGCTGCCATTCCTTATCCATGACCACGTCGAAATGACGTCGGTTGGCGAGACCGGTGAGGCCGTCGGTCATGGCGAGGCGTGCCATCCTGTCTTCCATCTCGCCGCGCTTGCCCATCTCGCGCGCCAGGATCAGCATCAGCGCGCAGGCGATCAGGCCGAGGGCAGCCATGGCGCCGCCGATCTGCAGCGCATCCTTGCGCCATTGGCCGAAGATCACGTCGGTGGAGCGGCCGACCATCACGATCAGGGGATGCGCGCCTTCACGCCAGACGAACAGCCGCTCGATATCGTCATTGGAGCCGCGCCCCACAAAGGAGCCGGAGAAATAGGCCAGCGCCTTCTGCACGCCGCGCATTTTGCTGACGTCGCGGCCGATCACGTCCATGTCGAACGGCGCACGCATGACGATGACGCCATCCTGCCGCAGGACCGTGATGACGTCGTTGGGTTCGAGCTGCAGGCGATCGACCATCTCGTGGAAATACGTGTAGCGGATGAAGCCGGAGACGACACCGATGAGAGTTCCGTCGCGCGCCGCAATACGGCGGCTCAGTACGATGCCGTAGCTGCCCTGATGCAGCATCGGCTTGGAGATATAGAGGCCGAACAGCGGATCGCGCTTGTGCACCTTGAAGAATTCCTCATCGGCGAAATTCTGCTGCTTCGGATCCAGCGTCGACGAATCCAGCGTCACATTGCCGGCGACATCCATCACCTGGATGGCGCCGAAATGGCGCGCGGTGGCGGCGTGGTCGAACAGGATCAACTGCCGCATCGGCCGCGAAATCTCGACCAGTTCCGGCGAGGTCATGTTGCTGACCACGTTGCGCAGCGACAGATCGTAAAGTTCCACATTGCGGGCGACATCGGCATCGATGCTGGAGGCGAGGTTGCCGAGCGTCTGGTGCGCCAGCTTCTCGTCGCCGCGGCGCATGCTCATCAGCACGCTGCCGCAGATGACTGTGAATCCGACAACGACGATCGCCGCAGCGGCCAGCAGCCAGCGCGGGGAGATCCGGCGGGTCGTCTCGGATGTATTACGGGCCAGCATTGGCTTTCGTCGATCAAAAAGGACTGCGTTACAATCACCGACGCATAGCATCAGAACCGGTAATTCTTTGACAGCTACGCGGTGATCAACAGTTTCGTTTCGCCGTTTTGTGACGGGCGGTTAATAGGATGTGAAAGAAATCGAGACGCTTTGGTCGGCGAATGCGCAAAAAGAAATATGGGCGTGCCGCGCAGGCACGCCCATAAACGTCGGGAGGGAACCTGGAAAGCGGGTTCCCACGTCACCGCATGGCGCCGGCCACCATGATGTCGCGGCCGGAACGATCAGCACTGTCGTCGCAGGTCAGCGCCACGGCGATGTCGGCGATGCCCTCGGTTGTGTGGTTGCGCGCAGCGGGCAAAGCGATGAACTGCCGGTTCCGCACGCTGCCGTCGAGCACGTCGATGGCGGCGGGTTCCTCCGGGCCGAGCATCCCGGGTGCGATGGTGCTGACGCGGACATTGCGCGTGCCATAGGCCCGCGACAGCCCGCGCGTCATGGCATCGATGGCGGCGTCGGCGCCGGGGTCCGGCAGTGATGCGGGCGCTGTCGGAATCCCGTCGAGGGCGGTGAGATTGACGATACTTCCGCCGGCGACGCCGAACATCCGCACCGCCTCCTGGCACAGCAGCATGGCGCCGAACACCTTCAGCTCGCGCTGCCGGTGCAACTCGTCCTCGGACACCACGTCCTCTATTTCGCTGCGCGCGAAGGCGCCGTTATTGACGAGAATATCGAGCCGGCCGAAGGTCGCCGCGATTTCCTCATAGAGCCGCCGCACGTCCGGCCAGCGGGCGATATCGCCCTGCACGGCGATGGCGCGGCCGCCGCGCCACACGATTTCGGCGACCACGCGCGCCGCGCCGCGGGGATCGTCCGCGTGATGCACGATCACCGCCGCGCCTTCTGCGCCGAAGCGCCGCGCAATGCCCGCGCCGATGCCGTCCGCGGCGCCGGTCACGAGCGCAACTTTTCCTGCCAGTCTTGTCATGGCATGTCCTTGGATCTGGATGATGTCTGTCTTGATCGTCAGTCGTGTGCGTAGATTTTGAGGCGGAATCGATCCGGGCGTGATCGCGCCCCGACAACAGTCTGGACGCGCAAGGCGGGGAGTTCGACCCGATACCCGTATGGCCTGGCAGATCCGAGGCCCGCGGGCGGCTCGCCGATCTGCTCTGTGGCTGACGCTGTTATCGCAAACGCAGCCGCGTCGGCGTTAGCGCGATCCTGCATCTGTTTTGCACGATCCTGCAAAAGTGATGGCGCGGCCATTTCCCTGCCACGGCACTGCACCTAGATACACCTCGGCATAAAAGGCCTGCCGCTTGAGGGGTTTGCGTGTGACCGAGACGATTCGTGAGATTGCCGACATCATTGCCCGTTACGCCGCCAATGGCAGCGACCATCCGACCGGCCTCGCCAGCCTCTATCTGAAGCGGCAGACCGAGCCGACGCAGCTCGTGCATACCGCGCAGTGGCCGTGTTTCGGCCTCGTGGCGCAGGGCGCCAAGCGGCTGCAACTGGGCACCGAGACCTACACCTATGCCGCCGGCGATTATGTGCTGGTGTCGCTCGATCTGCCGATGTCGTCCTGCATCGTCGAGGCCTCGGAAGCGCAGCCGCATCTCGGCATGGGCTTTGCGATCGATCCGCAACTGTTGAAGGAGGTGCTCGGCCGGTTCGGCAACGGCCATGCCGATGCGCCCGCGCATCCGCAGCTCCCCGAGCGCGGCGTCGTCGTCGCCAAGGCCTCCGCCGATCTGCTCGACGCCACGCTGCGGCTGCTCCGCCTGCTCGACCGGCCGCAGGACATTCCGGTGATGGCGCCGCTGCTGGAGCAGGAGGTGCTGTATCGCCTGCTCGTCGGCCCTTACGGCGCGCGTCTGCGGCAGATCGCGCTGGCCGAAAGCCCGAGCAACAAGGTCGCCAAGGCGATTTCCTGGCTGCGCAGCAACTATGCCAGCCCGCTCCGCATCGAGGATCTCGCCGACCGCGTCGGCATGAGCGAATCGTCGCTGCATCACAATTTCAAGACTGTCACCGCGATGACGCCGATGCAGTATCAGAAGCAGCTTCGTTTGCACGAGGCGCGCCGCCTGATGCTGGTGGAGCGGCTCGA
Source organism: Tardiphaga sp. 20_F10_N6_6 (assembly GCF_052076045.1). Lineage (NCBI taxonomy): Bacteria > Pseudomonadati > Pseudomonadota > Alphaproteobacteria > Hyphomicrobiales > Nitrobacteraceae > Tardiphaga > Tardiphaga sp. 20_F10_N6_6. The sequence continues at coordinate 3,692,410 of NZ_CP197239.1, read as the reverse complement.
TGTCGGCAGCGCCGGCTATGCGGTCGGCTATCAGAGCCCGTCGCAATTCTCGCGCGAATATGCCCGGCTCTACGGCCAGCCCCCGATCCGCGACGTCGGCTCCGCGCGCGGCCCCGTGCTCGGAGGCGAGGCCCGCGTCGCGGGGTGACGGTGTCACCCTGACTTTTTGCGGACACCGGCAATCTCGCTTCACCGTCGTCCATCTGGACTCTCAGCGACGCACCGACCCCTCCACGTCATTGCCGGGCTTGACCCGGCAATCCATCTTTGCCCCGGCGTGTGAAGCCAAAGATGGATACGCGGGTCAAGCCCGCGTATGACGTCGGAGTGTGAGGCGCGCTTTAAGAGTAGGGATTCGCGCGCGGCCACGCACGACAACGAAGCAACAACAAGGGAAACACATGATCTCTGCGGTGATCTTTGATTTCGGCGGGGTGATCACCTCCTCGCCCTTCGAGGCCTTTGCGCATTACGAGCAGAGCCATGGCCTGCCGAAGGACATCATCCGCCGCACCAATGCGGATAACCATTTCGAGAATGCCTGGGCGAAATTCGAGCGCGCCGAAATCGATCTCCCAACCTTCGACGCTTTGTTCGCCGCCGAGTCCAAAGCGCTCGGCGCCGAAGTGCCCGGCCGCGATGTGGTCAAGCTGCTGAAAGGCGAGATCCGCCCCGACATGGTCGAGGCGCTGCGCCGTATCAAGCAGACGTTCAAGACCGGCTGCATCACCAACAATCTGCCGGCCAATGCCATGGGCTCCACCGACGGCCGCGCGCTCTATGTGGCCGAAGTGATGGTGCTGTTCGATCACGTCATCGAATCCGCCAAGATCGGCCTGCGCAAGCCCGATCCGCGCATCTACACGATGATGACCGACAAACTGTCAGTCGATCCGAAACATTGCGTCTATCTCGACGACCTCGGCGTCAACCTCAAGCCCGCGCGCGAACTCGGCATGACCACGATCAAGGTGACATCAGGTGCACAGGCGATCGCAGAGCTGGAAGCCGCGACGGGATTGAAATTGAGGTAGGCGCTGACGCTACTCCAGTGTCACGACGCACCGTCGGTCATGCCCCCTCTCCCCTTGCGGGAGAGGGTCGGGGAGAGGGGTAGCCACAAACTCCGTCGCCCGCGGCCCCCTCTCCCGGCGCTACGCGCCACCCTCTCCCGCAAGGGGAGAGGGGAGCCATTCGCGTCGGCGCCTCAAAAGCACCCACAAAAACAAACGGCGCGCTCATCGCGCGCCGCCTGCTCACTTCCCACCCGATCAGATAATCGAACGTTCCACATGGCGCACTTCGCCGGTGCGCGCATCGATGTCGACCTGGATCCACTTGCCGTATTGATCGCGGCCCTCGATCTCCCATTCGTTGTCGTCGAAATGGGTGTTCTGCACCGTCACCACGCCGATCCCCGACGCGATCGCCAGCGCATCCTGCAGCGTCAGCGGGCCGGATGGCACCACCACGGCGGCGCGCGGCGCGGGCTGGCGCATATAGACATCGGCGGCGACAGCCGGCGCCGCGACGCCAATCGCGCCCGCCAGTGCCAGCGGAAGCAAGGCCTTCGAAAACACGGCCTTCTTCAAAATCTGTTGCATCGAAATCTCCTCATCTGTCCCACGCGCCGCATGCGGCGCAACCGGGTTAAGAACGGTGCACGCTGCACTGCGTTCCCGGAGGAAATGAGGCGATTTGGTGCGGGAAAAGCGGTGATGCGCTATACTGGCAGCAGCACATCAGCACTCTCACGAATGAGATTTTTGGTCGAGGTCAGTGATGACAAAGAGAGCTGGCAAAGCGTTGGTGAAAAACCGCAACGTCCGCGGGTGAGGGGCCTTGCGCTTACTCTGCTGCGCTCACCGCTGGCAGCGCGAACGTCTCGATTCGCGTGAGGTCGAGCTTGCCGGATGCCTGATCGATAGCGAAGCCCACCACATCGCCGTTGGCGTCGAGATCGACCACCAGCCCTGCGACGATTTCCCGGCTCCCGGCGCCGGGCGCATCCTTCAGCGCGATATAGAGACTGTCAGGATTTTTATTCCGCTGAGATGTCGGGGCTTGGCGGGCCCGTTCGTCATGGATGTATCGGGCGGCGGAAGCTGCCCGCCGGACGACAACCGAAGTAACCGAGCCACAGGAAGAAGCCCATGCCCAGCACGATCCGTCTGCATCGCGTTATTGCCACCAAGCCCGAGAAGCTTTACCGCGCGTTCCTCGAACCTGACGCGATTGCGAGCTGGCTCCCACCCTACGGATTCACATGCACCGTCCATGAGCTGGATGCGAAGGTCGGTGGCCATCACAGGATGTCATTCCGGAACTTCACCACGGGCGGCAGTCACGCCTTTGGCGGGACCTATCTGGAGCTCGTTCCCGGTGAGCGTCTCGTCTACACCGACCGCTTCGATGATCCCAACCTGCCGGGCGAGATGAAGGTCACGGTGACGTTGAAGGCCGTGTCTGTCGGCACGGAGGTGAACATCGAGCAGCAGGGCGTGCCCGACGTGATCCCGGCCGAGGCCTGCTATCTCGGCTGGCAGGAATCCCTGCGCAAGCTCACGAAACTCGTCGAGCCCGAGATCAACCAGTAGCGCCGTCGCTTCCGGAACGGTTTAAGAAAACGCGACCAACGGCAGGAAGGAAGGCCAGCCATGTCACTCGCCCGTGTCCAACATGTCTCCGTCTCGCTCGACGGTTTCGCCACCGGCGAAGGCCAGAGCCTTGACGCGCCGTTCGGCCATGCCGGCGAGCGGCTGCATCAATGGATGTTCGCGACCCGGTGGGGTCGCCAGATGCTCGGCCAGCCCGGTGGCACAGCGGGCATCGACGACGCGTTCCTGCGGCTGTTCGCGCCCGGGATCGGCGCCGAGATCATGGGCGCCAGGAAGTTCGGTCCCCCCACATGGCATGAGGATCCGGACTGGAAAGGCTGGTGGGGTCCCAACCCGCCGTTCCATACGCCGGTCTTCGTCCTCACCCATCGTCCGCGCGCATCGATCGACATGGAGGGCGGCACGGTGTTCCACTTCATCGACGCTTCGCCTGCCGAGGCCCTTGAGACGGCCCGCGAGGCTGCGGCCGGCAAGGACGTGCGCATCGGCGGAGGTCCCACCACGATCCGCGACTTCCTTGCCGCCGGCCTCGTCGATCACATGCACATCGTGGTGGTTCCGATCCTGCTCGGCCGCGGCGTGCGCCTGTGGGATGGCGTGGAGGGTCTTGAGAAGGACTACGAGATCGAGACGACATCCTCTCCCGGCGGGGTCGCACACATGACATTCGCTCGAAAGCACCAACCGCCATGAGAAACGGCGCCAGAAACCGATCCCAAAATGCCATGTCGTCGAACTGCCGAAGGCGTTCGGTAACGGCGCGCTCCACGACATGAGGAACCGATGGTCCGTTTGGCGTAGGGGAGTGCCGAGACCACCAGATCGATGATGAGCGTTTCGTCGCAGTCTGTGATCGGAATATTCGGAAAGCGCCTCAGGTCGCGCCGGGGCAAGCTCGGGAGGCCGGGGCGCGATGTGCGGAAACTGCAATGTTGCAATGCGGTATTGAACTGTGCAATGCAGCAAAAGAAGTCTAGGCTCCCTCGTTCAATCCTACGAGGAGCTTAACAGTGAAGATGACCTTTTCGATCGCCGTCGCGGCCGTGATCTCGATTGCGGGTGGCTGCGCCGGCTTCGCTGCGGAGTTGCCGACCTATGGATCGGCGGGTTTGCCGATATCGGCGGTGCAGGTTCGCGTGCTGGGAGCTGCGAACGTCCAGGAACAGTCGGCGGCGCCAACCTCCACGGCGTCTCTGCATCAGCTGAGAGTTCTGGCACCGCGGACGGAAATGACGACCGCGACGGCACCAACCCGGACCGAAACCGCTCGCTCACTTCGTTGACCGACACCTCGTACCGATATCGCCGCGTCTTTCATTTTCGAAAGGGCTTCGCGTGCACATCAGGGCGGTGCCGCACCTCTCCCCGCCGGGGAGAGGTCGCCGCGTCTTCGCGGCGGTGAGGGGGCTCATGACAGACGGGCGATCCATCTGCTCAATGTCACCAATCCCGTGATATCTCTATCAGACGAGAGGTTCGCGATGACCTCGACAGCTAAAAAACCCGACTAACAAAGGGCGCGAGAAAGCGTGCGATGACGGCCGGCAAAAAGGCCGGGACAACACGCGTGACAAAGCGCAACACCCGCCTGACCCTGGAGCTGCTGGAAACGGCGCGTGACATGCACGCCGGCGGTGTTCTGACAGACGGTGTCCGCGACAAGATCATGATGCGTCACCTCGGCGGTGCCGCCACTCCTGCAGATCCGGCTGAACTAATGGGCGAGGACATCAAGGCCCTTCGCGAGCAGGCCAATCTCAGCCAGGCGGTGTTCGCAAGCTACCTCAAGCTGACAGTCGGCTATGTCTCCAGGCTCGAGCGCGGCACGGAAAGTCCGAAAGGACCGACGCTCGTCCTGCTCGATGTCATCCGCCACAAGGGCTTTGAGGCGATTCTTTGAGTGCGATAAGAGCCGTGAGTTGCGCGCGCCGCGTGCGGGGCAACCGGGTTGAGAACGATGCACGCTGCGCTGCATTCCCCGGGGGAAATGAGGCGACGTTGTGGGGGGAGCGGAGTTACCCTTGATGGATCTAGCGTTCTACTTCGATCCACTTATTTCGACTCCGTTTTCCAGAACTTACGCGTCCAACGATAGAATTGGTGGATAGCTCAAAGATGGCACCCACGTGATGAACGCGCAGCCCCATCATCGTCTTGACCTGCGAACAAGCAGCTAGATGTCGACCGCTGGGTGAACGAACTGCAGCCTCAATGATACACTTTCCGCCGCCAATGGCATTGGCAACGCGCTCAGAAACGTTGCTCCATACATGAGCTTCCTCGGCGTTTCGCCGCACACCATCCAGAATTTCCGCGAGGGGCCTCAAGCGGGGCTGGCCAGCTTCGTCAATATACTCAACATGGATTGGTAAGCCGGTTAGCTGGCAGTCACGAATATCGTCGGGGTGCGTCTTTCGTTCGCTCCACACGCAGATCTTTGCCTCGCTGGGCGCGCAAAATTTAGATGCGGCCGATCTGACTGCAATTTCTTCTAGAACCCGACATTGCGAGATGCTGCTATTCACTAAGAAGCGTTTCAATGCTCGTTTGCTGGTAATGTCACAACGGCCGAGGCCAATGGGTAAAACCTTCTTTCCTGTAACCTCGCATCGTTCCAGCACGCCTAGTCTAACAGCATACCCGGTTACTTCGCATTTTTCAGATTCATCATGCGTGATTGGCTGTCGGGTCTCGTGGCAAACAACGAACTCAGTGCTGTGCCCACTTCTCCCTGAAACGGCCGATATTTTCTTCTGATCGACACGGTAGTTTTGGCCCGATATCTCGCTCTTTGCGATCTCATCGCGCAACACATAGTCCTTCGTGAAGTTGCATACCTCAAAATGCTCTGGTTCGGCTTTGACCCCGCTGAGCGCGGAAACCTTGAGGAGGTCAGAGCGAACGAACTGTCCGGAGATGGCCGACTTTTCAGCCTCGTCGGCTAAAATGCGTTTATTTGTTACGCCGCATGTCACCATGAATTCTGGAAGCGCCATACGACCGCTGACCTCGGATCGTTCGAGTAGGTGGCTCAAGACCTCAGCACCGGTTACGTCGCATTTCGATATGCAAGAATTCGGAACGGTTTTTCCTGATTTTGAACACAGAGCTAGTTGAGGGGCTCCTGCCACAACCTTGTTGTGTGGGGTGATCGTGATCTCACTCTCGTAATCCGGTCCGGAGTTAAATCTGTAGCTTGTCTTAACCTCAATTTTTCTATGGAGCTTACCCTCTAAGCCAACCAGCATCATTTCTAGTCGCGGGGTAAATTCGTCTTGCAGCTTCTTTCGTTTGCGCTCGTCTTTCGACGATTTTGTTTCTTGCTCGCGGCGCTCTAGGTAAAAGCGACAGAATTCTGAGATGTGCTCGTCGCCGCTAGCAGCGGTTTGTAATTTTTCTATCAATAGCCCGAGTTCATTGGGATTCTCGAAAGATCGGGGCAAGGGCGCCAGCGCAGGGCGGCCCCTCGAAGTATACGCGTCTTCGTGTAAGCAGGCGACGTCGACCAATCGTTCATAACTATCGTGAGCAACAGTCGCTCTAACGCGGATCACTGCGGTTCCATTAAATACGCGCGTGATTCTTCCAATCTCGGTAGAAGTCTTTGTTCCGCCGAATGTTTCAGCCCAAGCGGAGGCGGTGTCGTCGCAAGCTTTAGCCGGGTCTATGTCTAGATCTTCAACGTCATGCACCCCCGACGCTACAAGCCTGCTAACGAGACGTTGGAACGCTGGCGCTCCTGGGCCATAAAATGTGCTTTTCAGGTTTGCCGTTGTCTGTTCCTGAAAACGTATGTACTCGCGGCCCGCATTCTCCTCAGCGAGAAACAATCCTGCTGGATGGGGTGTAAGTCGAACTCCGACTACATCGAGTGCTTTTAGAGTAAACTCTTCGGCGCCCATTGTGTGGGGAGTTGGAGGCAGGCTGGGAGATCGAGGCCCTACGTACTCGCTACCATCCATGCTGCCGAGCATTTCACTGATCGCGGCCTCCTCGCGTTCTAATTCGGCTTTGGCGTCCTCAATGCTCTTTTCTGCAAGGCGCGTTGCCTTATCGGTGTCTTTTCCTGCTAGCGCGGCGAGGACCAATTTAAGTATTTGCTCCTCAAAGCCTTCTCCATTGTCGTCATCGCCTTCTCCGATATCAGATCCGTGAAGTAGTGCCTCGACGTCGCCAATTGCGTGAGCGGCCATCTGGAGCTTTTCCATGAGGCGTCCAACGATATATTCTTCAAAGGTGCCGCGTAGCGTAACATTATAGATGCTCACATAAGCATGATTGGAAGCTAGGCGCTGAACACGGCCTATTCGTTGCTCCACAATCATTGGATTCCAAGGCAAGTCGTAGTTGACGAGTACATTTGCGACCTGAAGATTCACGCCCTCAGAGCCCGCTTCGGTTGAAACGATGACTCTGCAGCTCGGTGGATCGGCGCGAAACCGATTGATCGTCTCTTGATTGCGTTCTCCAGAGTCTCCGTTAATTATCCCGACCGTCAGTCCCTTCTGTTCAAGGAAATTCTGAATAGTTGTTTGCGTCTCGCGGCGGATCGTAAAGATCACAAGTCGCCAGTCTGCTGGACTTTCTTTTTTAAGTTTTTCTATGAGGCCACCGAGACCTAGAAGTTTGGCAGTTGGAGGCATTGTTGTGACAATGCTTTTCACTGCGGCGGCCAAATCGGCCGGCACAGTGCCTTTGCGCGCCATATTTAGTAATTGCGCCATCAAGGCTTCGGGGCTGCTTGTAAGCGCCTGTAAAATTGAGATCTGAGTTAGCTTGTTGAGCTTTTGTATTGGTTTGGCGATTGTCTTGATGAGCTCAAGTTCCGCTGACGTCGGATCAACTTTATGCATCAAGACTTTACGGTCCGGGAAATAGAGTTGAGCGTCTCCTCGTCGTACCCGAGACATATAGCCGTAGACGATCGAACGAAATTCCTCACGCGCCTCGTGCTTTAGCTCGCGGGCATCTTCTCTATCATCCGCGATGAAGCGCCGGGCAAACATGCCCGGGCTTCCGAAGGGGTTGTCGTGCCCCCTGGCCACGGTCAGCAAGTCCACTAGTGAGTAAAGATCCCACAGGCGATTTTGAATGGGCGTTGCAGTCAGCATCAGAACAAAGCGAAAGCGCCGAGCGTCTAGGGCCTTCCTAAATTGCTTGGCAACTTCGGGCGGCTTCTTAGTGCCATATAAATTGCGAAGTTTGTGTGCTTCATCGAGGATCAGCATCTGAAAGCGATCCTCGGGAATTCTTTCGAGGTACAATCTCGCAGAGTTGTAGGTAGTAATGATCGCAATAGTCTCTTCGGCAGGCTCTTCTAGAAGCTCTTTCCCAATTGCAATCTGCGCCAAGATATCAAATTTTGCCTCAAGTTCCTCCTTCCATTGCTGTGCCAGTATCTTGGGGCAAACGATCAAGATTCTTGATAGACGAGACCTCGCCTTCAGTTCGCTGACGATCAGTCCGGCGCTAATTGTTTTTCCTAAACCGACGTCGTCAGCAAGCAGAGTGACCGGCAGTCGTCGACAAAAGGTGACGAGGTTGCTGACCTGATGGCGATATGGCGTAAGCCTGTCGCGCCAGCCTTGTGTGGATTTAAAATCTTCGGGGCCGTCTATTACAATCGGATCAGTCAAATCCCATTCGAGACCTGCTCGATAGACGCGGTATTCCTCAGCGCTTCTCTTACGGCTCAGGAGTTTCGTATGAAATTCCGACGCTATGTCCATTCAGTCCGATACTCCAGCTCGGTTCAACCGCAGGATGCTTACTTGCGCATCCACAGGCAAGTGCGAGGTCGGCTCAAGTTGGCGTCGTTTAATCCCAAACGCAAAAACGGCCGGATCTCGCGATCCGGCCGTTCTGTATTTAAAAACTTAAAGTCTGATCGAAGCGATCAGGCCGCGACTGCTGCGGTCTCGGCCTTCTTCTTTTCGATGGCGCGCTTGAGCAGCACGGCCTTCTGGGAGAGCTCGCTCTCGCGGGCCTTGATCAGATAGGCATCGAAGCCACCGCGGTGGTCGACCGACTTCACGGCATTGGCCGACACGCGCAGGCGCACGCCGCGGCCGAGCACGTCGGACAGGAAGGTCACATTGACCAGGTTCGGCAGAAACCGGCGCTTGGTCTTGATGTTCGAGTGGCTCACCTTGTGGCCCACCTGGGGGCCCTTCAGTGTCAGTTCACAGCGCCGAGACATGGCGAAAATCCTCTGTCATCCCCGCAGCTAAAAGGCGAAGAGCCCAAAGCCGGGCAGGGGGTCAAAAATCACGTCCATTTCAGGAGTGGCGGACGTATAGGGGGCTTGGCCGCGATCGTCAAGATATCCGGCCAGCGAAAGTCGCGGCAAAACCGGCAAAAGCCTGCGCTTTCGGGGGCTGTATAGCTCGTCCTGCCGGCGGAAACCACATGGAATCCGACGCGGTTCCCATCATATAAACGACGTATTCGGGCCGGAAACAGGTCGCTCCAGCCCAATTGAGCGATGCGGCCCTGCGCCTTGAGCCGGGGATCGCCGACCAGGTGATATCAGCAAGTGAGCCTTCGCACGCCCCGCTTTGTGACCCGACCGGTGACCACCCCGCGGACCGCCGCGCCCGCAAGAGTGCGATTTGCGGGCTTTGGCGCGCGTTTCGCCGTCGCTGCGGGCCTGATGCTGCCGGTTTTGCCGGTGGACGCCTCGGCGCAGGCGCAAGGCCAGATCCAAAGCCAGACGCAAGGCCAAGCTCAAGGCCAGGCCCCGGCCGCCGTGCCGGTTCAGGCCCCTGCGCAGGCGGTGTTGGCGGGCGGCAAGCTCGAGGCCAAATATGAAGCCAGCCTCGCCGGCATTGCGGTGGGCAAGGGCCAGTGGGCCATCGACATCAATGAAGATCAGTATTCCGCGACCGCCAGTGGCGGCACCGCAGGTCTGCTGAAGGCATTTGCCGGCGGCTCGGGCTCCGGCCAGTCCACCGGCCGGGTGGTCGCGGGCGCGCTGGTGCCGTCGAATTATCAGGCCGTCACCACCTCCGCGAAGAAGTCCGAAACGATCAAGATGCTGATCACGCCGGGCTATGTGAAGGAGTTCTCCATCGAGCCGGAGCCGCCGCTCGATCCCGAGAAGATTCCGATCACCGATGCGCATCGCCGCAACGTGATCGATCCGATGACCGGCTCGCTGATGCGCGTCGGCGGCACCGGCGAATTGCTGACGCCGGATTCGTGCCGCACCGGCGCGTCGATCTTCGACGGCCGCATGCGCTACGATCTCAAGCTCGACTACAAGCGCATGGAAAGCGTGAAGGCCGAGAAGGGCTATCGTGGGCCTGCCATCGTCTGCGCCGTCTATTTCACGCCGATCGCCGGCTATGTGCCCGACCGCGCCGCCATCAAATATCTTGCCGCCCAGCGCAATATCGAAGTGACCCTGGTGCCGATCGCCGGAACCCGCGTGCTGGTGCCGTATCGCATGGTGGTGCCGACCCCGCTTGGCGTCGCCATGCTGGAGGCCACCGAATTCGTCACCACCCCCGCGCCGGCCAAGGCCGTGGCGAAGACGAACTGAGTCGACGAACGAGCGGAGCGCGAGGACACGTTCAAAGGAGGCAACCCACTCCGGCCTCATCCTGAGGAGCCCCGTCTTCGGGGCGTCTCCTGCGAATGGCAAAGCCATTCGCCCGGGATCGATGCAAGCTCCGGCCCCGCCAGCCATGGTTCGAGACGCGCGAAGCCGCGCTCCTCACCATGAGGGACCGAGACGGGACGCTGCCGCAGGATTGCCGCAAGACAAAGTGCGCCATCGCAGCATCGTCGCAAACGCGCCGCAGGATTTGCGCAGGATCCCGGCTTGACTCAAAGCCGGTTCGGAGTCCGTGCGCTGTTCATAACTTCGGGGATTTGTCGGCCCTTGTTGCGCTGTCACAAACTTGATCTAGTCAGTCTCGGAGAATGTCAGCGCGAGATGTTGGGGTGATGCGGCCATGGAGGTGCCGAGTCACCGATTCGGGCCGCTTTCGTTCCGGACTCGTTCCAAACCATCAAAAAGCGCGGCTCTGAAGCGTCGTAACCTGTCTCGGTCTTGACAGTCGGCGACGCGGAAATATCTGAAAAACATGGCCTTTTTGTCTTCTCCGCCCACGCTGTCCAACGGCAGGGCCCCCGGCGCCGGCGTCACCGCAGTGCTCGGCCCCACCAATACCGGCAAGACCCACCTCGCCATCGAGCGCATGCTGGCGCATTCGTCCGGCATCATCGGCCTGCCGCTGCGGCTGCTGGCGCGCGAGGTCTATAATAAAATTTTGGACCGCGTCGGCCCCGAAGCCGTGGCGCTGATCACCGGCGAAGAGAAGATCAAGCCCGCCAAGCCGCGCTACTGGGTCTCCACCGTCGAGGCGATGCCGCGGGATCTCGACGTGTCATTTCTGGCCGTCGATGAAATCCAGATCGCGGCAGATCTGGAGCGCGGCCACGTCTTCACCGATCGCATCCTGCATCGCCGCGGCCGCGACGAAACGCTGCTGCTCGGCGCCGCCACCATGCGCCCGATCATCGAGCGGCTGCTGCCCGGCGCCAGCATCGTGACGCGGCCGCGGCTGTCGCATCTGGAATTTGCCGGCGATCGCAAGATCACGCGGCAGCCGCGCAGGACAGCGATTGTCGCGTTTTCCGCCGACGAAGTTTACGCCATCGCCGAACTGATCAAGCGCCAGCACGGCGGCGCTGCAGTGGTATTGGGCTCGCTGTCGCCGCGCACGCGCAACGCGCAGGTCGCGATGTTCCAGAACGGTGACGTTGACTACTTAGTGGCAACCGACGCGGTCGGAATGGGCCTCAATCTCGACGTCGACCACGTCGCCTTTGCCAGTGATCGCAAATATGACGGCTATCAATTCCGCCGCCTCACGCCGTCGGAATTCGCGCAGATCGCCGGCCGCGCCGGCCGCGCCACGCGCAACGGTACCTTCGGCACCACAGGCCGCTGCGAGCCGTTCGAGCCCGAACTCGTCAATCAGCTGCAGAACCACATCTTCGAGCCGGTGAAGGTGCTGCAGTGGCGCAATTCGAAGCTGGATTTCTCGTCGATCGCGTCGCTGCAGGTGTCGCTGGCGGAGGTGCCGCGCCACGAGGCGCTGACCCGTGCGCCGATCGCCGAAGACCTGCGCGTGCTCGATCATGCCGTCCGTGACGTCGACGTGCGCGAAATGGCGCAGGGCAAGGCCGCCGTCGAGAAACTGTGGGACGCCTGCCAGATTCCAGATTACCGCCGCATCGCGCCCGCTGCACACGCAGAGCTGGTAGTCACTATCTTCAACTTCCTGATGCAGCGTGGGCGCATCCCCGATGCCTGGTTTGGCGCTCAAATCGCGCAAGCGGACCGAACCGATGGCGATATCGACACATTATCGGGCCGAATCGCGCAAATCCGGACCTGGACATTCGTGGCAAATCGTCCCGATTGGCTCTCAGATCCTGATCATTGGCAGGGAATTTCGCGCGAATTGGAAAATAAACTGTCAGATGCCCTTCATGAGAGGCTCACTGAGCGTTTCGTTGATCGTCGTACCAGTGTATTGATGCGCCGCTTGCGGGAAAACACGATGCTGAATACTGAAATTGGTAAGACGGGCGAAGTGATCGTAGAGGGCCATGTAATTGGCCGTCTCGACGGATTTACATTTTTGCCCGATGCGGCCGAGGCTGGCTCGGATGCGAAGGCCTTGCAGGCCACAGCGCTGAAGGCGCTGGCCGGCGAGATCGACGCGCGCGCCGAGAAGCTCGGCAACGCGCCGGACGATCAGTTTGTGCTCGCCTCCGACGGCACCATGCGATGGACCGGCGATGCGGTGGCCCGTCTGGTTGCAGCCGACGATGTGCTGCATCCCCGTCTCCGCATCATCGCTGATGAGCGCCTCTCCGGCGCGCCGCGCGATGCGGTTCAGGCCCGCCTCGATCTCTGGCTGAAGACGCATATCGAGAAGCTGCTCGGGCCACTGTTCGATCTGACCAAGGCCGAAGACATCACCGGCATCGCGCGCGGCATCGCCTTCCAGCTCACCGAAGCGCTGGGCGTGCTGGAGCGGCAGAAGATCGCGACCGAGATGAAGGATCTCGATCAGCCGTCGCGCGCGACCTTGCGCAAATACGGCGTGCGCTTTGGCGCCTACCACATTTATATTCCCGGTCTGCTGAAGCCTGCTGGGCGTTCGCTCGCGGCGCTGCTCTGGGCGTTGAAGCAAGACAATGTCGACATGTCGGCACTGTCGAGCGCACAGCATCTCGCAGGCTCGGGCCGTACATCCTTCCCTGTCGACAAGCTGCTCGATCGCGATGCCTATCGCGTGCTTGGCTATCGCCAGTGCGGCGAGCGCGCCGTGCGCGTCGATATTCTCGAACGTCTCGCCGATCTGATCCGTCCCGCGCTCGCGTGGCGTGAAGCCTCGCCGGGCGAGAAGCCCGCCGGCGCCTTTGATGGGCGCCACTTCGTGGTGACGCAGGCGATGACCTCGCTCACCGGCTCGGCCGGCGAGGATTTCGCCTCGATCCTGCGTGCCCTGGGCTATCGCATGGAGAAGAAGGCGCCATTGCCGCCGGCACCGCCGAAGCCGGTCGCTGCGACGACGCCGATCGAGGCCAAGGCGGACGACAACACCGGCGATCAGCCCGACGCCCTGGTGGGACTTGCCGAGGCTGACAAGCCCGGTGAGGACAATGTCATTGCAGTCGAGGCTGCCGCTGAGGCGGCCGAGACGGCTGAGATCGCGGCTGCGGATGTCGCACCTGCCGAGGTTGCGACCGAAGTGGCCCCGGCCGTGGAAGCTGCAGCCGTGCCGTCGGCATCGCTGTTGCCTGAAGTCGCACTGGTGCCCAGCGCCGCGCCTGAAGCTGCACCCGTTGAAGAGACGGCTTCCGTCGAAGCGCAGCCAGAGCCCGCTGCGGCCGTTGCCGAAACCGGGACTGTTGCCGAGACCGCACCTGCTGCAGTGGCTGATGCTGCTGCGCCTGCCGAGGGCGACGCCGCTGCGGCTCCTGCCGTCGCTGCCGAGCCCGAACTGGTCGAAGTCTGGCGCCCGGGTGGCCGTTCGGAAGAACGCCGTCCGCCGCGCCACGACCGCAACCGTCATCATCGCAATACCAACGCCCCGCAGGGCGCTGCGCAGTCGGCTCCCGCCGAAGGCGCCGTGGCCGACGGCGCGCAGCGCGAGCGGCATGACCGCAACGGTAACGATCGGGGTGGCCAGGGCCGCCGCGATCGCAACAATAACAACGAGTTCCGCCGTCCGCGCAGCGACGCGCCGGCCGCCGCGGTCTCCGCTGAAGGTGCGCCGAACCGCGACAACCGTGGCAATCGCGGTAACCGCGACAACAACAAGCCGGGCGATGCCGGTCGTCCGCCGCGTGAGCGCGAACGCTTCCAGGGCAAGGGCAAAGGCCCCTTCAAGGGCGGCGACAAGGGCCGTGAGGGCCGTGGCAACGACCGCGGCGGCGCGACCCGCCCATTCGCCACATCGGCCGCACCGCGCGAACGGGACCGTCCGATCGATCCGAACTCCCCCTTCGCGAAACTCGCCGCGCTCAAGGAGCAGCTCAGCGGCCGCAAGGATTGATGCAGGTCATGTGAGGCGGCACCGAGCCGCCATTTGGTGGTGTGTCGGTTGGAGCGCCAGCGTCTCGATAAATGGCTGTGGCACGCGCGGGTGGTAAAGGCCCGCACCAGTGCCGTTGCGCTGGTGGAAGGCGGCAAGGTTCGCATCAATGGCGAGCGCGAGAAATCGCCGGGCCATGGTGTGAAGATCGGCGACGTGCTCACGGTGGCGCTGGATCGCACCGTGCGGGTGATGAAGGTCGAGGGCTTCTCGGAACGGCGCGGCGATGCCACTGCGGCGCGCGTGCTCTATACCGATTTGCAACACCTTCCGGAGTAACTATCTAGGCTAGATGCCGCGTCCAACGATGGTTTCGTGGCAGGCTTTTTCCTTGGTCGAAATGCCCTGACCCATGCCGGCCGCGTCCCTTGCGGCAGCGGGGTTGGTGCGCTACGCAAACACTGAATATCGATCGTTTCCGGAGTTCTGGATGACTTACGTCGTCACCGACAATTGCATCAAATGTAAATACACCGACTGCGTCGAAGTGTGTCCCGTGGACTGCTTCTACGAGGGTGAAAACATGCTGGTCATCCATCCGGACGAATGCATTGATTGCGGTGTCTGCGAGCCCGAATGCCCGGCGGACGCGATCAAGCCTGATACCGAAGGCAATATCGAGAAGTGGCTGCAGATCAATCTGGAACACGCCAAGACGTGGCCGAACATCACCCAGAAGATCGACGAACTGCCCGAAGCCAAGGAATTCGATGGTCAGGAAGGCAAGTACGAGAAGTATTTCTCGGCGGCGCCTGGCAAGGGCGACTGAGTTCCCCGGTCACAACGATCAAGCAATTGATTGGGTGACCCCGATACCCCCAGCCACACGAAATTTACCCTAGCCCCGATTATGCCCCGGAAGCGGCCGCCGAGCCGCCGCGACAGGGCATAAATCATTGATTTTTGCGGGAAATGTGCTATAATAGGCACAATTCAAGAAGCTGGACCATGTGGTGCCGCTCGATTTGGCCCTGCCGGGTTCCCGTTTAAACATCAAACAGGGGCGTGGCGGTTTCCACGCGCAGGCTGTGTCACAGAAAACGCGTAAAAAGAGTGTTTCCAAGGCTGCTGTTTCGAAGAAGGCTACTGCTTCGAAGGTTTTGGATCCGAAGGCTTCCAAGAAAACAACTGCGGCGAGCCGCGTTGTGAAGGGTCCTGCTGCGAAGAATTCTGTCACCAAAGGCCGTGCCCGGGCTCCTGTCAAGGACACCCGGACCGCCGCGAAGGCTGCGGCTGAAAAGTCCTCCAAAAATAAAAGAAGTGCAATGCCCAACAAGACTGCCAAACCTGCCCCGAAGGCTGCTGCTTCGAAGACCACTGCCGCCAAGCCTGCTGCGCCGAAACCGGCCGCGAAGGCTCCCGCCGCCGCTCCTGCTGTGAAGGCTGCTGCGCCGAAGGAAGTTGCCAAGGTTGCTGCGAAGCCGGTCGTTGCCAAACCGGTTGCCGCCAAGCCGGCGCCCGCTGCGGCTCCGCGCGTCGAAGAGCCGAAGAAGCCACTGACCCAGCGTCAGGGCTTCAAGACCAACGAATTCGTTGTCTATCCGGCGCATGGTGTTGGCCAGATCCTCGCCATCGAAGAGCAGGAAATTGCAGGCGCCAGGCTTGAACTCTTCGTGATCAATTTCATGAAGGACAAGATGACCCTGCGCGTTCCGACCGCGAAGGTCGCGAATGTCGGCATGCGCAAGCTGTCCGAGCCGGCGCTGGTCAAGCGCGCGCTGGAGACACTGAAGGGCCGTGCCCGCATCAAGCGCACCATGTGGTCGCGCCGCGCACAGGAATACGAAGCGAAGATCAACTCGGGCGATATCGTTGCCATCGCCGAAGTGGTCCGCGATCTGTTCCGCTCCGACTCGCAGCCCGAGCAGTCCTACAGCGAACGTCAGCTGTATGAAGCAGCTCTCGATCGTCTGTCGCGCGAAATCGCTGTGGTTCAGCACGTCACCGAGACCGAAGCGGTCAAGGAGATCGAAGGCCAGCTCGCCAAGAGCCCGCGCCGTGGCGCCAAGGCCGAGGCAGGCGCTGAAGCCGGTGCTGACGAGGCCGACAGCGATGGTGACGATGATGTCGCCGCCGCGGACGAGGCTGCATAAGCAGCGTCCCGCAAGTTGAATACGAAAAGCCCGGCCGAGAGGCCGGGCTTTTTTGTTGTCTATGAGCAAGTACTTGGGTGGATCTCAATCCACCACGACCTTGACGCGGTCGCGGGCTTTCACGCTGGCATTGTTCTCGAGCCCGTTCAATACGCGGAAGCGCTCCAGTGGACGATCGACGCCGCTCATGCGATGCGACAGTGACTCCACGGTGTCTCCGGGCTGCACGGTGATCACCTTGATGCGCAGCGGACGGGCGGCCTGAATCTCGGCCAGGGTCAGGCGGCGGAACGAGTTGACGGTGTCGCGGGCGTTCCGTTCGCTCTCGGTGCTCTTCTGCTTGGCAGCGAAGATGAAGCGGTAGACGTCGCTGCCAAAGCGCAGCGCGTAAACGCGGAATTGCCACTGGTCGCCGCGCGCGATGGCGGACGCTGCCGGGAAGCCGTTGATGGTCAGCTCTTCCGTGGTGGCTTTGTCGACATTCTCCATCCATCCGGAATTGAGATAGTCGCTCAGCGTCTGTTCGGATGGTACGCGGACCACATCGAAGCGCATGGCCTGATTGCCGCCTTCGCGCACGCCGATCACTGCCTGCGCCGTATTGTCGAGGGTGAACGCCTCTGGCGCCTGGAAGGTGAAGCCGAGCTTGGGATGCAGGAAGCGGCGGCCGCGCACGAAGCCCTCGCTCGGGTCCTCGCCATAGACGATGCCGTCGATGGCCGTGAGATAGGTCTCGCGATCGCGCTCGCCACCGTCCGGCGAAGAATATTGCCGCGCATTGGCCTGCGCATTCTGCACGCGCTCGGGCGTCGCCGGATGCGACGAGAGGAAGTCCTGCGCGCGGGGATCGAGCGGCGTGCGGCTGGCCTTCAGCGCCGCGTTACGCTCCATCGCCGCGAGGAAGCGCGACGCGCCATAGGGATCGAACTTTGCGCGGGCCGAGATGCCTACGCCGATGCCGTCGGCTTCGAACTCCTGCGCGCGCGAGAAGCTCGCCATTGTCAGTTTGGATTTGGCGAGCGCGAGCGCAGTGAGATCGGGATCGCTGCCCATATCGGTGACGACGCGCGTGACGATCGATGCCTGCCGTGCCTGCTCCTCGCGGATGGACGCGTGTTTGGCCAGCACATGCGCCATCTCGTGCGACAGCACCGATGAAATCTCGGATGTATCGCTGGCCAGCGCGATCAGGCCGCGCGTGACATAGAGTTGTCCGGTCGGCAGGGCAAAGGCGTTGACGGCGCCCGAATTGAGGATCGTGACCTTGTAGGCGAGGTCCGGTCGCTCAGAGGCAGCGACCAGCCGATCGACGGTCTTGGTGATCAGTGATTCCAGCCGCGGGTCGTCATAGGCGCCGCCATAGGATGCGAGGATGCGCTCGTGTTCTTTCTCGGCGGCCGGGGTCTGCACCACGGCAGGCTTCGGCGGCTTGGCCGGCACCGTCGGCTTGACCGACGAGGCGGCCTCGAACCGGCTGGCATCGCCGCAGGCCGATAGAGCGAGCGCGGCGCACAGCAGGGCAGGCGCAGCCCAAAGGCGGCGGCTCAAGCTGGTTTGCCGTCCCACACCCGTCACGTCGTCCACTCTCTGCCCAAACAGCCCATTCGCCCAAATCATCTTCGCTCAAGCGATCTTGCTGCCCAAGTGGCCTACTTGTCCCCGACCACTTCGATCTGCCACACCCCGAGCGCCTCGATCCGCGGCCCGCCGCGCCTCTCGATCCATCCCCGAACGCGAATATGTCGTCTTTCCAGGGACTTAAGCATAATTCCTGTCGTCTCGAAGGCGGCTATCATGCGCCTTGAAACGGTCACCGCAAAGTCCTCAGTCCAGCGACGCCCGAAATTGACGTAGGTCACCGTCCCGGCCTGGCGAACCGACAGAACCCGCCCCTCGACCACCCCGAAACGCCCCACATCGGCCAAGATATCGCCGGGACTTTCCGCGTTTTTTATGACGTTGGTTTGAGCCCAGATTCCGCGCTTCAGCCGGCGGGCCAAGCCTTCTGCAGCGGCGAGTTCCGCCGCACAGGCCTTGTCGGAAATCGCGCCAGAGGCGAGGGCGGCGCCCTGTGCCAGAAGCTGCGCCTGGAGCGACGGCGCAGTGGGATCGACGAAGACAAAAGCCGGTTGTCGGCCGTAGCGATCCGGCATGTCGCTTTCGCCGTACAAGGTGACATCACGGCCGGAGGCCAGTGCGAAGAGATCATTCGTCGGCCCTGATGAGTTTGCGATCGGCTCGATCCCCGCCAGACGGATCACGTTGCCGTCGCTCAAACGCAATGTTCTGACATCGATCACGTCGGCGACACGACCTTCGCCCTGGGCGGCAAACATGCAGGCCGCCGACGCAGATTGCGCGGATGTTGAAAAGGCTGTCACTGCCAGCAACAGCGTTGCGGCACGCGACACGTCACACTTTGCTGATGCGGCACGCATCACGCCACCTTGCGAACTCCGGTCAACCTCTCGTCTATCATAGCCAGAAATCCATTCCGCTTTGCGGAAAACCTTGATGTCTTTGCAGCTATTCTTGGCAGCGCCGCCGCTTGCCGCTGTTGTTCCATTGCGGCATGATCGCGATAACAACAACACCGCGCACGAACAACAACGGCGCGTCTGAGGGAGGGACTTTTGAAGAAGATCATTTCAGGTCTGCTGGCGTCAGCAATGGCATTCGCGGCCACAAGTGCCATGGCGCAGACCAAGCCGCTGAAGCTCGGTGCAATTCTCGATATGTCGGGCCTGTATGCCGATATCACCGGCGTCGGCAGCGAGACCGCTGCGAAGATGGCTGCGGAAGATTTCGGCGGTGAAGTGCTGGGCCGCAAGATCGAGATCATTGCTGCGGACCATCTCAACAAGGCCGATCTGTCCGCCAACATCGCGCGCGACATGCTCGACAATCAAGGTGTCGAGGCGATCATCGACGTTGCGGCATCGGCGACCGCGCTGGCTGCGAGTGAGATCGCGCGCGCGCGCAACAAGATCATCATCTTCAACGGCCCGGGTTCAATCCGCCTCAGCAACGAGGCCTGCGGCCCCTATACGGTGCATTACGTGTTCGACACTTACGCGCAGGCCAATGTGACCGGTCTCGCCACGGTGAAAAACGGTCTCGACACCTGGTTCTTCCTGTCGGCCGACTATGCATTCGGCGCGGACCTCGAGAAAGACACCACGGCCGTCGTCACCAAGGCCGGCGGCAAGGTGCTGGGCTCGGTCAAGCATCCGCTGAATACGTCCGACTTCTCGTCCTTCCTGCTGCAGGCGCAGAGCTCGAAAGCCAAGGTCGTCGGCCTCGCCAATGCTGGCGGTGATACGATCACCGCGATCAAGCAGGCGGCCGAGTTCGGCCTGACGCGGAGCGGCGGACAGAAACTGTCGCCGCTGCTGGCCTTCATCTCCGACATCGACAGCGTCGGTCTCGATACCGCCCAGGGCCTGATCCTGGCGGAAGCGTTCTACTGGGATCTCAATGACGAGACGCGCGCGTTCACCAAGCGTTTCCAGGAGCGCACCAAGCGCGTACCGACATCGGCCCAGGCCGGCGTCTATTCATCGGTGATGCATTATCTCAAGGCCGTGAAGGCCGCCGGTACCACGGACTCGGCTCCGGTCATGAAGCTCATGAAGGAGACGCCGATCAACGACATGTTCGCCAAGAATGGCCGGATTCGCGAGGATGGCCGCATGGTGCATGACATGTACCTGTTCGAGGTGAAGAAGCCGTCGGAATCCAAGGGCCGCTGGGACGACTACAAGCTGCTGGCAACCGTGCCCGCAGAGCAGGCATTCCAGCCGCTGGAAGCCTCGCGCTGCCCGCTGGTGAAGAAGTAATCGTCAGGGTCCAAAGCTTGCCGGACGGTCAAGAACAACAACAAGGAGCGCAATCATGAGCGACATCGTCCTGCAGGACCTCGACAACGGTCTTCTGACCATCACCATGAATCGTCCGGATCGGCGCAATGCGCTCAATCCGGAGATGACACAGGGCCTGGTCGTGGCGGCCCGCCGTGCGCAGGAAGATCACGACGTCCGCGCCGTGCTCATCAAGGGCGCCGGCGGCACGTTCTGTGTCGGTGGCGACGTCAAGTCGATGGCGGCTGGCCGCGCGCCGCTGCCGTTCGAGGCCAAGCGCGCCAACCTGCGCCGCGGCATGGAAGTGTCGCGCATTCTGCACCAGATGGCGAAGCCGGTGGTGGCGCAGCTTGACGGCGCTGCCGCGGGCGCTGGCCTCTCCATCGCGCTGTCCTGCGATCTGCGCGTCGCCGCAAGCTCGGTGAAGATCACCACGGCCTTCGCCAAGGTCGGCTTCTCCGGCGATTATGGCGGCACCTATTTTCTGACCAAGATGCTCGGCAGCGCCAAGGCACGTGAGCTCTATCTGATGTCGCCGGTGCTCTCCGCACAGGAAGCGCTGGCGCTCGGCATGGTGACCAAGGTTGTCGACGACGCCGAGGTGGAGAAGGCGGCGCGCGACCTGGCAATGTCACTCGCCCAGGGCCCGAGCATCACCTACGGCTATATCAAGACCAACATCAACAATGCCGAGACGATGACGCTCGAAGCCTGTTTCGACGGCGAGGCGATCCATCACACCCGCTGCAGCGATACCGACGATCACAAGGAGGCCGCCAAGGCCTTCGTCGAGAAGCGCAAGCCGGTCTTCAAGGGGCAATGACCATGAGCCAGATGCGGTTGCGGCAAGTTTGTCTGGTCGCTCCGCATCTGGAGCCAGTGGTGAGCGATATCGCGGCCATTCTTGGCCTCAATGTCTGCTACCGCGATCCTCATGTAGGCAAATACGGGCTTGAAAATGCACTGATGCCCGTTGAGGCGACGTTGCTCGAAGTGGTCGCGCCGACGCAGCCGGGCACGGCGGCTGGGCGGTTCATGGAGAAATCCGGCGGGCGCGGCGGCTATATGGTGATCCTGTCCTGCGAGGATCCCGACGAGCGTGGGCGCTTCGCCGCCAACATCGGCGTGCGCACCGCCAATGTGATCGATCATCCGCCCTATCACGGCGTGCAATTGCATCCACGCGATTGCCGAGCCGCCTTCATCGAGTTCAATCACACCAAAGACAGCGACGACGATTTCGGGCCGTATCCGCCGGCCGGTCCGGACTGGCAGGAGGCGATCCGCCATGACATCACGCGCGCGCTGACCGAGGTCGAGCTGCAGAGTCCGGACCATTACGATCTGGCGCAGCACTGGAGCAATATCATCGGTGTGCCGCTGACCTCGGCCCGCAACGACGATCCGCAGATTGCGTTCACGAACGGCTGTTTGCGCTTCGCGAAGGGCAAGAGCGAAGCGATGACCGGGATCACTTTTCGCGTCAACGACGTCGCACAGGTGCTCGGCAGCGCACGGGCACGCGGATGTCCCTGCGCCGGGGATGCATTTCTGCTGGCCGGGGTCACGTTTCGCGTCGTTGCGTGATCGCGGCAATCGCCGCACGATCAGTTCCTGTTTGACGCGTTTCCTTCATGCGAACCGGTATCCACTTCGCTCGGAAACGCTACGGCAACAACAATAAACGGGAAACGCCATGACTGTGACACGTCCGCATCCGCTGGACTTTTTCTTCAATCCATCCAGCATCGCCATCATTGGCGCTTCCCGCGATGTTACGAAGATCCCGGGCCTGCTTCTCTCCTTTCTGCGCAAAAACCAGTTCTCCGGCGCGATCTATCCGGTCAATCCGAACTATCCGGATATCGATGGGCTCGCGTGCTATCCGACCATCGAAGCCATTGGGCAGCCGATCGACCTCGCCGTCGTGATCATTCCCGCGCGCGTCGTGCTCGGCGCGCTTGAGGACTGCGCGAAACTCGGCGTCAGGCATGCGATCATCATTTCCTCCGGCTTTGCCGAAGAAGGCGGCGATTCCATCGCCATGCAGGATGCTATTGCGACGCTGGCGAAACGCACCGGAATGCGCATATCCGGGCCGAATGCCGAAGGATATTACAACCAGATTGCCGGTATTGCCGCGACCTTCAGCCCGACCGTTGATGTAAAGTCGGATCAGCTGCAGCTGGTCGCTACCACGAAGCGGATCGGTATCGTCGCGCAATCCGGCGGCATCGGCTTTGCGATCTATAACCGCGCCAAAGCGCTCGGCATTGCTCTCAGCACCGTGATCTCGACCGGCAACGAGTCCGATCTCGGTGCAGGCGAATTCTTCGATTACATGGTGCAGGATCCGGCGACTGATGTGATCCTGCTGTTCATTGAGGGCATTCGTGACGTCGACAAATTTCTCGCCGCGGCCCGCAAGGCGGCGGAGCTCGGCAAACCCGTCATCGTTGTAAAGGTCGGCCGCTCCGGTGCTGGCGAGCGCGCAGCAGCCTCGCATACCGCCAGTATGGCGGGCTGGACGGCGGCCTATGATGCGGTGTTCGCGCGCTATGGCTTCATCGTCTCCAACGATCTCGACGAAGCAGTGGCGATCGCGGCCGTGCTGACCACATCGCCGCTGCCGAAGGGCGACCGCGTCGCTGTCGTCACCGTCTCGGGCGGCGCAGGTATCTGGGGCGCTGATGCCGTGTCGGCGCAGGGGCTGCAGGTGCCCGAATTGTCGGACGGCGTTCAGGCGACGATTCGCGGGCTGATCCCGTCCTACGGATCGCCGTGCAATCCGATCGATATCACGGCCCAGGCAGTGCACAGCGGCGGGCTGCAAAAGACCATTGAATTGCTCGACAGGTCTGACGAGGTCGATGCAATCCTGGTGGTCATCTCGCTGTCGAGCGAGACGCGGATGCCGTTCAAGACGCCGGAGCTGAAG
Source organism: Tardiphaga sp. 20_F10_N6_6 (assembly GCF_052076045.1). Lineage (NCBI taxonomy): Bacteria > Pseudomonadati > Pseudomonadota > Alphaproteobacteria > Hyphomicrobiales > Nitrobacteraceae > Tardiphaga > Tardiphaga sp. 20_F10_N6_6. The sequence continues at coordinate 3,669,280 of NZ_CP197239.1, read as the reverse complement.
CCCGTCATTGCCGCGCAGAACAAACCGATTGTGTTCTGGTCTTATACGCTGCCGTCGAACTTTGCGCGCATGGGTCTCGCCGAGTCCGGCGTCGTCGTTTTGTCCGGCCTCACCCATGTCAGTGTAGCGTTGCGGCGACTTGTTGATCACGCAAGATTCAAACTTGTAGAGCCGGTTGCTACAGCGGCACCTGCGCAGAATGATCTGGCTGAGCATCTGACCGCGCCGACGCTCTCCGAGTATGACAGCAAGACGCTGCTGCAGATTGCCGGTGTCGCGCTGCCAAGCGAGGTTCTTGTCACCGACAGATCATTGCTGGATGCAGCGATTGCCAAGATCGGCTTCCCGCTGGTGATGAAAATCCAGTCGCGCGACATTCCGCACAAGAGTGAGGTTGGCGGCGTCAGGGTCAACATCGCCACGAAGAATGAAGCCGCAGCTGCCTATGATGCGCTAACCGCCAGCGCCCGGCAGCACCGACCGCAGGCCGCGCTGCAGGGCGTGCTCGTTTCGCCGATGGCTAGCAAGGGTGTCGAGATCATCGTGGGCACACTACTGGACGAGACCTTTGGGCCAATGGTGATGGTCGGTCTTGGTGGAGTGACGGCGGAATTGTTCAAGGACGTGGTCTATCGCCCGGCGCCCGTGAGTGCCGCTGAGGCTGCTTCCATGCTAGGCGCACTCAAGGCCGCGCCGTTGCTGAACGGCTTTCGCGGCGCGCTGAAGGCCGACGTGTCGGCGGCGGCGGAGCTGATTGCGCAGCTCTCGCAGCTCGCAGCTCAGTTCAAGGGCGAGATTGCCGGGATCGAACTCAATCCGGTACTGGTGCATCCGGCGGGCGAGGGCACCACCATCGTCGATGCGTTGGTAGTGCGGAAAGACTAGAGTGCCCATGACATAAAAATGGCCGGACGAACCCGGCCATTTCCAAGTGAGGTTTGAAAAACAACCCCGACGGGGACTTAGCGCCCCTTGAAGTTCGGCACCCGGCGTTCGGCAGTCGCCGCAACGCCTTCCTTGAAATCTTCTGTCTTACGCAGGCGCGTCTGTTCGGCGAGTTCGTGCTCCGTCGCCTTGGCGACGCGGTCGGCGAGGCCGTTGCGCATGGTGGCGCGGGTCGAGAGCAGGCCGAGCGGCGAGCATTCGGCGATCTCCTCGGCGAGCTTGATGGCGGCGTTGCGGACCTCGGCCTGCGGCACCAGCACATTGGCGAGGCCCATCTTCAGGGCTTCCTCTCCGCCCACACGGCGGCTGGTGTAGAACATCAACTCCGCATTGTTCTTGCCGACCACTTCGGTGAGCGCGACCGTCAGGCCGAAGCCGGGATGGAAGCCGAGCTTGGTGAAGTTGGCGGCGAAGCGGGTTTCCGGGCAGGCGACGCGGAAATCGGCCGACACCGCGAGGCCGAGGCCACCGCCAATGGCCGCGCCCTGTACGGCTGCGACGATCGGCTTCTTGGCGCGGAAGATGCGTACGGCTTCCATATAAAGATGCCCGATGGAGCCAAGATTGTCGGCGGGGTCGCCGCTCTTGGCGGCTGCCTCGGTCTCCTTGCGGTTCGGGTCGCTGAAATCGGCGCCGGCGCAGAATGCCTTGCCCTGCGCGCATAGAACCGTGGCGCGGATCTCGGGATTGGCGTCGATCTCGTCGAGCGCATTGGCGATCTGCTGGATCAACATGATGTCGAAGAAATTCAGCGGCGGCTTGCGGATCTCGATAATCGCAATGTGGCCACGGGTCTCGACGGCGATGTCTTTGTAGGTGGTCATTTGTTTCCTCGTCATTCCGGGGCGCGCCCGGCGCTTGCCGGGTGTGAACCCGGAATCTGGATGTGTTCAAATCACTTCTAGGTTCCGGGTTCGCGCGCGCAAAGATGCGCGTGCGCCCCGGAACGACGAGCCTCAGCGCAGACCAAGTCCGCGCGCGATGATGCCGCGCAGGACTTCGGTGGTGCCGCCCTGAATGGTGAGTTTCGGTGCCGTCTTGATGGCGAAGCCGAGCATTTCGTCCAGCGTGGCGTGGTTCGAGGCGTTGTCGTCGACGAAGGCTGCGAGTTCGCGTACGCGATGGGGCAACTGCTGCTCCCAGATTGTGCCGATATCCTTGACGATGGACGCTTCCACCACCGGCTCCTTGCCGGCCTGCAGCATGCCGGCCACCGACACCGACATGCGGCGCATTGTGTGCAGCTGTGCGACGAGGCGGCCGATGCCTTCGGCGCTGCGAGTGTCCGGCTTCGGTCCGACAGCACGGACCAGTTCGGTCAGCACGTAATAGGTTTCAAGGAAACGTTCGGGGCCGGATCGCTCATAGGCGAGCTCGCTGGTGGCCTGCTTCCAGGCGCTGTCGATCTCGCCGAGCATGTGGTCGTCGGGCACGAAGTGATCGGTGAACACGACTTCGTTGAATTCATACTGGCCCGTGATCTGCGCGATCGGGTTCACCGTGATACCCGGCTTCTTCATATTGACCAGAAACTGCGTCAACCCGTGGCGGCGGTTTTCCTTGGTCGGGGCCGATGTGCGGAAGATCGCGATCATGTAGTCGGCCATATGCGCCGAGGTCGTCCAGATCTTGCTGCCATTGATCAGCCAGCCGCCGTCGGTCTTGGTGGCCTTGGTCTTGGCGGCGAACAGGTCGGAGCCGGAATTCGGTTCGCTCATGCCGATGGAGAAACAGACCTCGCCGCGGCAGATGCGCGGCAGGATGTCCATCTTGATATGTTCGGGCGCATATTTCAGCAGCACCGGGCCGCTCTGGCGGTCGGCGACGAAAAAGCGGCGCACCGGCGCGTTGGCCACGCGCATCTCCTCGGTAACGACGTAGCGTTCGAGGAACGAGCGCTCGTGGCCGCCGTATTTCTTGGGCCAGGTCATGCCGAGCCAGCCGCGCTCACCTACGCGTTTGCTGAATTCGGGATTGTCCGAGTCCTCGCGCTGGGGCTTGTGCGGATCGAAAGTGCCGGCGGCGATTTCCTCGGCGAGGAACGCGCGGACTTCCTTGCGCAACTGCTCGCATTCGGGCGGAAGGCGGATCGGATCGAAACGAAGGGCTGCGGTCATGTGAAAGATCTCGTTACTTGTATTCGATCAGCGCGAAGCGACCAGAGGCCACAGCTCGTCGGCACCGCGCGCAGCGACCAGTTTGCCGAGCTCGACCGCCCAGTAGCTCTCGCTGCCGAAATCATCGCGCCATGCCAATGCGCGCAGCGTGTAGCGATGCAGGATGTGCTCCTGCGTGAAGCCGATGGCCCCAAGAACCTGATGCGCGATGGCGGCGCCCTTTTCGGCGGCCTCGGAGCAACGGATCTTTGCAGCGGCGGCCTCGAGGAAGAGCGCGTCGTCAAGCGGTGCCCCGCTGGAGAAGGCGTCAGCCGCGGAACTGGCAGCGGCGAGGGCTGCCGAGGTCTCGCCTGCGAGCTTCGCCAGATTGTGCTGCACCGCCTGGAATTTCGAGATCTTCTTCTCGAACGCCACGCGCTCGCCGGAATAGTTCACGCCGATGCTGAGCATGGTTTCCAGTGCACCGGCAATCTGCTGGCTGCGCACGAGTGCGCCCATCAGCAACAGCGCGTTCTGATCGAAGCCCGATGGTGCAGATTGAAGGGTCACCGGCTTCACAGCGTCGAAATGCACTGTGTCGGATGGGTCATCGGCCAGACCGAGCCCGGCTTCGATGCGGCAGGTGCTGGCGTCCACCAGCGCAATAGAGGCACCGCCGATTCCGGAGGCGACGACGGCGATGTATTTCGCATCCGTCGCGAACGGCACGCCACGTGCGCGGCCGGTGATTGTACCATCCGCGTTGAGCGTGAGGCGATCGCGCGGGCTTGCCGGCGCGACGGTCATCATGCCTTCGGGCGATTTGATCTGGGCTTGCGCGAGCAGCCAGCCCGCCAGCATGGTCTCGGCGAGCGGCACCGCAACGCCGGCGCGACCGGCGACGCTGAGGACGCTGAAACCTTCGGCCATGCTGGTGCCGGAGCCGTCGCACTCTTCAGGCACCCATGAGAGCGGCAGGCCAGCATCTGTCAGTGCCTGCCAGAGCGGCGCTTTCCAGCTGCCGTTCTTGTCGTGATTGATGGTCTGTGCGTCAGCGAGATCGGCGAAAATACGTTCCGCGGTTTCCGCAACGATATTGTCTGCGTCCGTCAAGGCGTTCCCCGTGTGCTAGCGCATCTCATTCGGCAGGGAATGCCGGGCATGGGCGCTGCCACTTTTCTTGCATTCATGATGCGGAAAAGGTGGAAGGAAGACAAGCGGGCTGGCCGCAGAGGGGCCTGCGGTGGCGGCATGATGTGTTGGTGCGACGCAATTTAATTCCGCAAAGCGAACTTGTGTCGCGTTGTATACCAGCGCGACCGCATTATGATAGATCGCATCAGCGTCAGAACAAGCAGAGGAAATGCAGATGGCAAGTGACGGTTTGTGCGTCGTGATTACAGGGTCGGCATCGGGGCTTGGTGCTGCGACCGCCGCCATTCTCGCCAAGGACGGCGCCCGTATTGTCATCAACTATTCGTCGAGTCAGAAGGAAGCCGAAGCCACTGCCGAGCTGTGCCACGATGCGGGTGCAACCGAAGTCATCGTGGTTCAAGGCGACGTATCGAAGGACGAGGATTGCAAGAACATCGTCGCGGCCGCCCAGCACTGGGGGCGGCTCGATGCGCTGATCAACAATGCCGGCATGACCAAGCATGTGCCGCATCACGATCTCGATGGCCTTTCCGCGGAAGATTTCCAGCGCATCTACGCGGTCAACACGATCGGGCCCTATCAGATGGTGCGTGCGGCGCGTGCCTTGCTCGAAGCCGGCGCCAAGGCGTCGGGTCGTGCTTCGGCCGTCGTCAATGTCTCGTCGATGGCCGGTATCACGGGCGGCGGTTCGTCAGTCGCCTATGCCGCCAGCAAGGGCGCGCTGAATTCGATGACGCTGTCGCTCGGCCGTGCATTGGCTCCGCTGATCCGCGTCAATACGGTCTGCCCCGGCTATATCGATACGCCATGGTTCACCAAGGGACGCGGTGCGGACGGCGCTGCCAAAGTTCGCGATGCCGTAATCGCGCGAGTTCCGCTGAAGGTGGCCTCGACCGCGGAGGACGTCGCCGCCCTGATCTGCTTCCTCGCCACGTCGCCATCGAGCAATATGACGGGCGAATTGGTGCGGATGGATGCCGGCATGCATCTGCTGGCCTGATCGGAAACCTGCGTCAAACAGCAAAAAGCCTCGGGTGATGCCCGAGGCTTTTTCATTCTCGATTGCTGGCACGTCAGCGATTGCCCGGATCGGAAATCATCCGGCGGGCGACCAGTCTGTTCCAGATGAACAGCACCACCAGCGCGCCGATCGTGGCGGTGATGAAGCCGGCACCCTGGTTCGGGCCGTAATGGCCGATCTGCTGGCCGATGAACGTCGCCAGGAATGCGCCGGCAATACCCAGGATAGTGGTCAGGATGAAGCCGCTGGGATTGTTCGGTCCTGGCGATAGAAGGCGGGCGACAATGCCAGCGACAAAGCCCACAACGAGAATCCAGATCATAGCAATATCCCCTCTTTCAAGTGCGCGTTAAACCCAGCTGGACTTAACTTCGTCTTCCGTGGGTAGCCGGCCATGCGGTGTGAACTGATTAACGGCATCGGGCAGTTCGTTGCTCAGCTCCGCGAGAAGCTGCTCGCGGGACATGCCGGTGCGCGACGTCAGTTGCGCGATCTGATCCGCGCCAAGTGCGGCGCCGAGATCGTTAGGTGAAATCTGCTTGTTCGGGCCGGAACTGACCCAGGAATCCGCGGCGTCGCCATGGCCGTTCTGCTGGAACTGCTTGAGCAGGTCGCCGAGGCCACCGCTAAGCACGCTGCCGGCAGCTCCACCCGCCAACAGACCGCCGAGCGGGCCCTTCAGAAGGTCGCCGAGGCCGCCACCGCCTGCTGCAGTGCCAGAATTTCCGCCGAGGAGGCCGCCAAGCATACCACCGAGGCCACCATCCTGCACGCTGGCCTGCGTTGTATTCGGCGGCGGGATTTCTTGCGCGTGCCCCTGTGCCGCCGGTTGGCTACCAGTGAAGTGCTTGTAGCCTTTGTAGGCGAGCAGCGCGAGGATCGCCATCGTCATCGGCGACATGCCGCCGCTCTTGTCGTCGGGATCGCTGGGGCCACGCGGCCCGTTGGCCATGCCATTCAGAATGTCGAGCAAACCCATGATCATCTCCTGTTCTGCCAGCCCGGCGAAAGCATAGCTGCGCGGTATGACGCCTACAAGGCGTGTCGGTTCCGCCGATAGGCAGCGCTGCGGCATTTTGCTAGTAACGGATGCTGGATGAACGGGAGATGACGTGATCGAAACGCGGCCCATTTGTATCGCCGGTGCCGGCAGTATCGGCTGTTTCGTGGGCGGCATCCTGGCGGCAGCCGGCCGCGACGTCGCCATACTGGCGCGGCGGCGCATCGTGGACAGCATCGAGGGGCACGGTCTGAGGCTGACGAGCTTCGAGGGACTTGATCAACGTCTCGCCCCCGGCCAGCTGCGGCTGTCGGATGACCCCGCCATCATGAGCGAGGCGAAGATCATTCTGGTCGCGGTCAAGAGCGGCGATACGGCGGAGATGGCGGGGCTGATCGCGGATCATGCAGCGCAAGACGCGATCGTCGTCAGCCTGCAGAACGGCGTCGGCAATGTTGCGGTCCTCCGCGCAGCTCTGCCCGGGCGCCGCATCCTCGGCGGAATGGTGCCATTTAATGTCATCGCAAAGGACGATGGTCATGTTCACCGCGCAACGTCCGGAAACATCGTCGTCGAACGCGATGGGGCCGATACCGCTTCGAAGCTATCCGTGCCGCATCTTGCCGTCCTTGCGAGCGACGATATCGTCGGTGTCCAGTGGGGTAAGCTGCTGGTCAATTTGAACAACGCGCTCAATGCGCTGTCGGATATACCGCTGCGGTCGCAGCTTGCACAGCGCGCGTGGCGCTCGTTATTCGCCGATCAAATGGCGGAAGGCCTGGCCGTTCTGAAAGTCGCCGGTATCAAGCCCATCTCGGCGACGCCGATCCCTGCGCGACTAACGCCGCATTTGCTGCGGCTACCTGACGGCCTGTTCAATATGCTGCTCGGGCGGACGATGAAGATCGACGCAAATGCGCGCTCGTCCATGTGGGAAGATCTGCAGCGCGATCGACGCACCGAGATTGACTATTTGCAGGGTGTCGTCGTTGAGCTGGCGGCGAAATATCAGATCACGGCTCCGCTATCGCTGCGCGTGATGACACTGATCAAGCACGCAGAGACGTCAGGCAGGGGATCGCCCGCACTCACGCCAGATCAGATTCGCAGTGAACGTGAAATTGATTGAGCTGAAGGGAGTGTTGGACCGGCTTCGGCGCTATCATTACGAGAATGTTACTAATCATTTCGGCTACTATCGGTGGACTCAACTATCCGAATGCTCCAATTGCGTCTGCCGGTCAATGCGATGGTACCATTATCCGTTGCATTCGCATCAAGCCGATGATTATCCGTTAAATATCAATTGCGGATACGCGTCGGTGAATTCTCAGTAAATGAGATGTAAAGCGTCTTTTAGCCCGTTATTCGCAGACGAGTAGCAGTTCGCGTCGTGAAGAAGGCTCGCAGGAGTGCGGCTGGTTCAATACTAGACATCATGATGTGACATCAGGGGCTATGTCATTCGCGACATCTTTAGTATAGAAGGCCGCGTGATTTGACGGTGGTTCGCGCTTCGCGCCGGGCTGGGCGTTTGATCCTTTCATATCATCGGCAAAGCGTGTGCCGGTCGAATTATTCAACTAACAATCGGAGCTACAATGGCCAAGAAAGCGAAAAAGAAACTCGTCCGTCGCGAGTACACCAAGGAAGACGTGAAGATCCTGAAGGCGCATTCGAAGGCCCAGACCCCGCTCGAGAAGATTTCCAAGGAGATGAAGCGCACCGGTGGTTCGCTGCGTCAGAAAGCCATCAAGCTTGGCATTCCGCTCGGTCATCGTCGCCGCAAGGCGAAGAAGGTTGCCACGAAGGCTACCAAGGTGACTAAGACTGCAAAGGCCAAGAAGGCCAAGAAGTAAGCTTTCGTACTGAACGAAGCCGGCCTGAAGTTCGTTAGCGCTTCAGGCCGTTTTCTTGGGTGGAGCGATCGATGCGAACCCTGTTTTTGAAGGTCTTGAAGCGGAAATCCTGCGCCGCTATCGCTGTGGTTGCGGCGATACTAAGCATTGGTGCAATCGCACCTGCATTTGTGGTTCCTCCGACGGTCACCCCGTCGCCGGGTTATGATGCCCGGCTTGCCGAGCAACGACGCGCGACTGAAGTGCAGGCGCCTGCGCATGCTCGCAAGCCCGCTGCCGCGATCGTCTGCGCAACGTCGTCGGTATAGTCATTGAATTTGATCCGTGAAGCGATTGTCATGACCTACCGCCCCCTGAGGTTGTTTGTGCTCTGTGGTGCGTTGATCGTAGCAACCATTGTCGAAAGCAGAGCGGCGGATTATGCGAGCCAGATCAGTGCCTTTCGCCGAGCGCACAAGCTCTCCTCTGTCACGCTGGACAGTAAATTGAACGCGGTCGCGCTTGCTCAGGCGCAGGCGATGTCATCCAGTGGCAAGGTCAGCCACGAGGTCGGCGGTGTTTTCTCCGCGCGTGTGGGGAAGCTCCGCAAATCCAAAGCAGCAGAGAATATCGCGGCGGGCTTCCTGACATTTCCCGAAACGTTGAAGCAATGGGAAGAGAGCCCAGGTCATCGCGACAACCTGCTCATGTCCGGCGCACGCAAGGTCGGCGTCGCTTACGTCGCCAATCCCAAGTCGCCCTACCGGATGTTCTGGGCGATGGTGATCACGGATTAATACTCGAGGGGTTGTTATGTCTCAGGTGCGCTTGGTCTTGGCCGGCGCGGGCGTGCCGAATAGCGCGTCCTTGATGTCTTTCAGCCCCGATGACAATTTGGACCATCCGCAGGCAAGCGGCTCGATCGCGCAGTCCGGCTCCTTGGCGCGCACTTTGGGCCGAGGCCTGGGTAGCACGACAGGCTTCGCATCGCTTGGGGTTTCCGCGGTCTGCCGAAAGTCCGTTTCGAGCGCAGCCTGGGTTTGCGCCTCGCGCTGCTTTTCAGCGAAGGCCGCGACGATGACGCTGCGACGCTGATTGTCCAGATAGATCTTGTACTGCTCGTCGATCGCCTTCTGTTCGGCCGTGGTTGGGTTCGGGCCAGCGATATCGAAGCTGCGGTTCTGCATGAAGTCGTGATACGTATAGCCGCCACCGCGCTTGCGCCGTCCCGCGAACTTGCTTTCGCAATCCGACAGCGCCACAGCTTTGGCGTCTTTCGAAGCCGTCGATTTTTCGATGCGCTCGGCGCAATCTTCATAATCCGCAGGCGCGGCAGTCCACCATTGCGCACGGGCAGGCGAAGACATCAACGCGAGACCGGAGAGTGATGCGGTCGTCAGTAGCGCAAATATGAGTGACTTGTATGCGGACAAATGAGCCACGTAGGTTCCGATGTAGATAACAAACCCAATTCTCGCCATTTGTGGGCCATTTTTCAACCTCGGATGTGTTACTTCTCCCCGCTTTTGGAGCAAGTGCAGCATGACTGCATCAGTGCGGTCATGTGGTAGGCAAACCGGCGTTATTTCGCGATACAACGCTGATGTGGAAGTGTTTTCAGGGAGAGATCTGTTGCTGCTCTCATATCACCGAAATTGATGACCTCAGAGTTTTGAGTCATTCTGACAGTAGTTTTCGGATCGCGCTCCTACTCGACGCGCAATCACCTACACGGGACCACACGTAGTTCGTGAAGCGATGGGCTTGCGTCCGATGGAGCGGTGTCGTCGTTTCGTGCGCTTGGAACTCTATCCGATAACAGACACGAAAAAGGGCGGTCCTTGGGGCCGCCCTTTTTCTGATGTCAGTTGTATTACTGGCAGATGTGTCGTCGGCCGTCCTCGCCGCGGAACCAAGTTCCCGGCTGACACACGAAGCCCATGCGCTGTGCGTAGGAATCGCGCGGGACGCCATTGTAGCCATCATAGGAATTGTAGCTGTTCCGGAACGGCGCAGTTGCGATGGCCCCGGCGGCGCCCACAGCCGCCCCCGCGACACCGACCGCGCCGCCAACCACGCCTGCCGCAACGTCACCCGGCCAGAAGCCCGAATCACGATAGCCGCTATCGACTGTACTGGCGCGATACTCCTGCGTGGCCTGCGCCCGGCGATTCATCGGGTCCTTTGCCATCACTGGCGTAGCGATCAAGCCAGAGACCACGGCAGCAGCAGCAAGAAGTTTCATCTTTGTCATGCGGGATTCTCCATCGTTATTATGACAACCAGCCAACGATGGGCGGTCCGAGACGTTCCGATAGATGTCCCGATCTTTTAAGGGCATCTGTCGCCGGTTCCGGCCCCGTCCTATTTGAACTGCCAACGGGTAGCGATGATCGAACGGCTCTGGTATGGAACTGTCCATGCCCGGTGTTCCTGACCGGGATCGCGGTCCCGTAGCTCAGCCGGATAGAGCGACGGTTTCCTAAACCGTAGGTCGCATGTTCGAGTCATGCCGGGATCGCCAGCTTTCTGTCTGTTTAATCCAAAACAGGCCATTTTCGCGACGACTTCGGACCTCCTGGTGTCAGGCGACGGCGATCTCGCGCTTCTGGAGCATGGCGCGAATCTCTCGTGACGGCTTGGCGGCACTGAAAAGAAAACCCTGCATCTGGGTACAACCGAGCATACGCAGTGCGTCGAGTTGATCGGCTGTCTCAACACCCTCCGCCGTGGTGATCATGTTGCGGGCGGCAGCGATGGTTACAACCGCCTGTACGATCGATGATGATCCGCCGGGCGCCACGATGTCCCGGATGAAACTGCGGTCGATCTTGACCTTGTCGAACGGGAATCGCTGCAGATAGCTGAGCGACGAATAGCCGGTCCCGAAATCGTCCAGCGCAATCCCGACACCAATGCCGCGGAGCTGATGGAGGATCGCGAGCGCCATCTCGTCATCGCGGATCAGCACTGTTTCGGTGACCTCAAGTTCGAGTCGGTGAGCTGGCAAGTTGGCTGCCACGAGGGCTCGAGTGACATTCAAGGCCAGGGTTTGCGTCGTGAATTGAATCGGCGATACATTGACAGCGAGCTTGATCGGCGCCGGCCAGGAGGCGGCCTCAGCGCATGCCGTTCGCAATACCCAATTGCCGAGTTCGGTAATCAGGCCGGTTTCTTCGGCGATCGGAATGAACTCTGTCGGTGAAACCATGCCGCGAACGGGATGCCGCCAGCGGAGCAACGCTTCGCAACCAATAATCTCGTTGCTGGCGATATCGACGACGGGTTGATAGTGAACCTCAAGTCCGTCTTCCGCGAGCGCCTTCCGCAGATCCTGCTCCAGCGCGCGCCGCGCCCTTGCGCCTTCATCCATGGCAGGCTCGAAGAAGCGAAAGGTGCGCCGTCCAGCGGCCTTGGCGCTATACATTGCAAGGTCGGCATGTCTCAGCAATTCGTCGAGATCGGAGCCGTCATCGGGGGCTACAGCGATTCCGATGCTGGCATCGGTCGTGATCTGGTGACCAAGGCATTCATAGGGCTGCCGGATGGCGTCATAGAGCGGCACCACCAGATGAGTGACATCGCTGCGGCGGGCAATTCCCGTATGCACGATGGCGAATTCGTCGCCGCCAAGTCGCGCGACAAAGCCCGCATTACCGACACAGCTGCGCAGCCGCGTGGCCACGATTTTCAGCAGTTCGTCGCCGATCGCATGACCGAGCGTATCATTGACGCTCTTGAATTCATCGATATCGATATAGAGAATCGCAAATCGCGCGCCGTCATGGAGCGTTGCGATTTCCGCTTCGAGGCGCTCACGGAACATCACCCGATTGGGGAGATCTGTCAGAGCGTCGTAATGCGCGAGATGGGCAATGCGCTCTTCCGAACGTTTGCGATCGGTGATGTCCTCGAGCGTCGAGGCCCAGCCGCCGTCCCCCGATCTCTGAACGAGGATCTGGATCGAACGACCATCCGGCGTGGTCAGCAGCGTATCGTGGACGGGGCCTTCAGCGACGCTTCGCAAGAACGACGTGCAGTACTCGTCGACATCGCCGATGAAGGTTCCGTTGTCCTTGCGATGCTGGATGAGGTCGCGGAAATAGCAACCTGGCTTCACGATCTTGTCGGATAGTCCGAACATGTCGATGAAGCGCTGATTGCAGACGACCAGCCGGCCATAGGCATCGAACAACAGCAGGCCCTGCGTCATATTGTTGATTGCAGTATCGAGATGTGTCGATTTTTGCGCCAGCATCCGTTCGGCCGAGCGGTGCTGGCGGTTCAGCTGCCGGACGATCAGGAACAGCGTCGCCAGGATCACCAATGCGGCAAGTGTCGCACCGATGATTTGATATTTGGTCTGCTCGCGCCAGTCATGCAGGGCCGCGGGCATGCTGGTGGTCGCGACGATCATCACGGGAGCCGCCGCGAGGCGCCTTGCGGAGCCCAATTCGTCTTCCCCGTCGATGGGGCTGATATAGTGCCCCGTCGAGGTTCCGCCCGTCGACCAGAGGTCCTTGAAGACTGAGCTGTTGCTGAGGTTCTGGCCGATAACGGTCTCGTTCTGCGGATAGCGAGCAAGCACGGTGCCGTTGCGGTGGATCATCAAGATCTTGGCGTCTTTTTCGAGCGCGAGGGATGCGAAGAAGCTCTCGAAGTGAACCGGCTCGACGCCGCGGCTGATGATGCCCATGAATTCGCCGTGGCGTCCGATCAGCTTGCGCGAAAACACGGCGGTCCATGCACCAGTCACCCTGCTGATGACGGGTTCGGCCAATACGACCGCGGGCCCGTTGTCGGCCTGCAGCGTCTGGAAATGCTGACGGTCGGCAATGTCGATGGCAGGCACCGGCCAGGTTTCCGACGAGTTGAGCAGCTTGCCTTCGGAATCGAACAGGTTGATGCCGCCGACATAGGGCAGGCTGCTGAGCTTGGTGCGTAGCATGCGGTGGACGTCGATCCCCGACATCAGATGCTGATAGGCGGCGCTGTTCTGGATGTTGGCCGACTTCATATAGGTGATGACGTCGTTCTGGATGCCCTGCAGGTCTCCGAACTGCTGGTCGAAGTGTCGTGCGACCAGCAGAACCGTGTTGTCCAGTTCGCGCTTCTTGCTCTCGATGGCGCGGTCTCTGAAATGGACGGTGATGTAGGCCGTGCCGATGGCGATGGCGGTAATCAGCAGGCAGCCGCACAGGATGAGGCCTTGGATCGGCCCGCCTTGAAATCGGAAACGGCGCAGCGCGGCGAAGCCAGCAAGGCCGCCAGCGCCATCAGACCGTTCCCCGGACTTTGCGTCGTTTTGCCCCATGCGTAGTTTTGTACCGGGGGGACCGCCAACGCGCCGTTACGAACTTCGGTGAATGATAGGTTAAGACGCTGCGCCATCGCGACGATGTCGATACGCCGCCGGTGGCCTATCCCGCCGCCGAACCATTGACGATATCGGCCTGCTCGCCGCGCTCGATCAGCGATTTGACCAGCGAGGATTTCACGCCGGAGACGTGTTCGCGCATCAGTACCTCCGCGCGCCAGGGCTCGCGGGCCAAAATGGCGTCGTAGATCCGGTGATGATCATCATGACGCCGGCGTACGTCGCGATGCTCGAAGGCGACGATGTTGCGGCTCGATGACATCGGCACGTGGTGGCAGATCCGGATCATCTCCGCCAGCATGCGGTTACGGGCGGCGCCCAGCAGGGTGTCGTGGAAGTCGCCATTGATACCGCGATAGATGGTGAGATCGCCTTCCGCGAACTCACCGCGCGCCAGCAGCTTGTCGCCGGCGACAAGGCTTTCCTCGATGATGGCGCGCTCCTCGGCGCTCAGTCCACGTTCGGCGGCGAAGCGTGCGGCCACGCCTTCCAGCGATGCGCGAATTTCATAAGCATCGACGATGGCCGAGAGCGGGAATTCACGGACGGTGAAGCCGCGATTGGGGGCGTAGTCGAGCAGCCCTTCGCCGGCCAGTGCCTGCAAGGCGGCCCGGACGGGGGTCCGCGAGACCTCCAGCGTCTTGCTGAAGCGGACCTCGTTGATCCGTTCGCCTGCGCTGACCGTGCCATCCAGAATGGCGTCGCGGATCTGATCCGTCACCGATAGCGACCGGTTAGCGGCGCGGCCGGGGCCGCCAGCTTCAGGCGGCGGCAAGGGGGATGAGTCGGGCATCGGTGGTGCTCCGCAGCAAAGTGAATACAATTAAATCCGAGTGTGATCCGTCTTTGCTACTCAGCATACAGGAAAGCGCTATTTTGCTGCATAAATATCGCGCACAAAGGGGAGGCAATTCGCGGAAATGATGAGCATAGGGAAAAGTGTATGTAATTCTGATTGACTCGTGACCCGAACCCGCAATGATGCGGTCACGTTCACAAGAAGCAGGCGGTACGCGTCTCATGGCGGCAGGGAAGTCGATCGGCGAAAACGCCATCGAGGAGATCACGGCGGATCGCACCCCGCACTATGAGCCGTTTGGCTGGCATCACTGGCCGGAGCATCCCTGGCTTGCCTATCAATTCCGCCGCGGTCTCGGTGAGACCCAGGAAGGCGGGGGCAGCGTGTCCGAGGTGATGCTGGCCGGTTCGCGGATGATCCCGGGCGATCTCGAAAGCTGGCATAAAGAGTGGATGGTGATCGCGGATGCCAATTGGCAGCGCGGCTTGGCCCAAGAGAGGCTCGGCCACATCCGCACGGCGATGAACTGTTTCCTGCGGGCTGCCGATTATTACCGCCAAGCCGAATTTCATCTCGAGCCGACCGATCCGCGACGGCTGCCGACCTTCGAGAAGATGGAAGCCTGCTCGCATAAGTTCATTTCCTATCTCAATCCGCCCGGCGAAGTGGTCGAAATCCCTTATGAGCCGGGCAAGCCGATCTGCGGCTACTTCATCCGTGCGCCATTTCCGGGAGACAAGCTGCCGGTGCTGATCTGCATGGGCGGTCTCGACTCCATCAAGGACGAGATGTGGTTCATGCAGGCCCATGGTTGCCTGCAGCGCGGCATCTCGGTGCTGATGGTCGATCTGCCCGGGCAGGGCGGTACCTTGCGCCGCCACGGACTTGCAACCCGCGCCGATACGGAAGTGCCGGTCGGCAAATGTATCGACTGGCTCGAAAAGCGCGCCGATGTCGATAGCTCGCGCATCGCGGTCTGCGGCTCCAGCATGGGCGGTTACTACGCCGCGCGCGCCGGCTGTTACGAGCATCGCCTCGCGGCGGTGATCTCGCACGGGGCTGTCTGGTCGGTGCATGACATGTGGGGCCAGAAGGGCGACGACTTCGGTCTGGCGATGCATATCCGCTGGGTATTTGGCGCCAAGACCATGAAGGAAGCTCATGAGGTGATGAAGCCCTTTACGCTGAAGGGTCATCTCGAGCACATGAAGTGTCCGTATCTCGTGCTGCATGGCGGCCACGACGTGCTCACGGTGACCGCGGCGCGCTCGACCTATGACCACGCCATTGCCAATGGTGTCGATGCGACGTTGCGCGTGCTTGAGCCGGATGAGACTGGCGCTGAACATTGCCAGCACGACAATCCGACGATTGGTCAGGAAGTGCTGGCCGACTGGCTCGCCGACAAATTCAAGATCGATCAGCGCGCGTTGCTGAAGACCTCATTCAACCCGCTGGTGTGATCATGAATCTCGGTGTCAATCAAATCAAGGCTGCCGTCGTTGCGATCGACCTGCATCGCGGTCATCTGGACATGTCGGTGGCGACCATGCCGACCACGCGGGATGTCGCGAAGACGGTGATCGCTGCCAATAAGCGGCTGTTCGACTGGTGCCGTAGTGTCGGCATTCCCGTGATCCACCAGGTCACGTCCTATCGCGACGAGGCCGAGATCCGCGCCAACCCGTTCTGGCGGACCCGCGCCGAGGATCCAAAAGCAACGCGCAAGAATGTGATGAGGCACAATATCATGGGCGGCCCCGGTTGCACCGTGATGCCGGAGCTGCTCGACCCCAGCGACTTCATCGTCAACACCAAGAAGCGCTACGATTGCTTCTTGGGCACCGATCTCGATTTCGTGTTGCGTTCGCACGGCGTCAATACACTGCTCATCACCGGCGTGAACACTAACTCCTGCGTATTGGCGACGACGACGGCTGCCAATGTGCGCGACTACTCGGTAATCGTCGTCGAGGACTGTGTCGACAGCATGGACGGGCCAGAGTTGCATGCCGCCGGCCTTGCCTGCATCCGCACCGCCTTCGGTTTCGTGATGGATACCGATGCCGTGATGCAGCTCGATGGCCTCAAGGGTGCAGGACGCGCCGCATGATCCCATACAATTTCCCACTTTCGAAGGGCATCCAGCCATGACCGGTCCCATGCAGCCGCGCGAGCGTTGCGACTACTCCGCCATCGTCGATCGTCCCAAGCTGAAATTGCCGGGCAACGCCCGCATGATCGTCTGGACCATCGTCAATCTCGAGGTCTGGGATATTGCCAAGCCGATGGCGCGCCAGGTGCTGCCGGCGCCGACCGGCATTCCGCTGCTGCCCGATGTCGCCAATTGGGGTTGGCACGAATACGGGATGCGTGTCGGTGTCTGGCGTTTCTTCGATCTCTACAAGAAGCTCGGCATAAAGCCCACGCTGTCGATCAATGCGCGCGTCTGCGAGGATTATCCACGCGTGGCTCAGCAGGCGAAGGACGCCGGCTGGGAGTTCATGGGCCATGCCTATGAGCAGGGGCCCATCCACAAGGAGGCCGACCAGAAAGCGATGATCAACCGCTCGATGGATGTGATTGAGAACTTCACCGGCAAGCGCCCGGTGGGCTGGCTCGGGCCGGGTCTTACGCAGACGCTGGAGACCCCGGAATTCCTCGCCGAAGCCGGCGTGAAATATATCGGTGACTGGGTCTATGACGATGAACCGACCGTGATCCGTACCGAGAAGGGGCCGCTCACAACGCTGCCTTACACAGTGGAGATGAACGACATCCCGATGATGATGGTGCAACATCACGAGAGCACGCAGCTCCTGAACCGTGCCAAGGATCAGTTTGATCGCCTCTATGCTGAAAGCGCCGAGCGGCCGAAGATCATGTCGATCGCGATCCACCCGTATATTTCGGGTCAGCCGTTCCGCATCAAGTATCTCGAAGCGATCTATGACTATGTGAACCAGTTTGAAGGCGTGGTGCATTGGAATGGTGCCCAGATCCTCGACTGGTACAATACCCAGGTGACCAAGTGAGCGTGACGTCCCAGCAGATGCTGCCCGCAATTCCCCTCACCGGCGTGCCGGTCGTGGGTGGCGGCTTTTTCCCCGTACGCCGCGTCTATTGCGTGGGGCGCAACTATCTCGACCACATCCGCGAGATGAAGGAAGCCGACGAGCGCGATCCGCCGTTCTTCTTCCAGAAGCCGCGCGACAGCGTGGTGCCGGACGGCGCGCGCGTGCCTTATCCGGCGTTCACCGAAGACTTCCAGTTCGAGGTTGAGCTGGTGCTGGCCATCGGACGCGGCGGCCGCGATATCGCGGTGGAGGATGCGCTCGATCACATCTGGGGTTATGCCGTTGGCATCGACCTCACCCGTCGCGACCGCCAGCGCGATGCCCGCGATATGCGACTGCCTTGGGAAATGGGCAAAAGCTTCGACGCGTCCGCGCCTTGTGGCGAAATTGCGCCAGCACGCGATGCCCGGCATTTCAACAATTGCGCGATCACGCTGTCGGTGAACGGCGTCGAGAAGCAGCGCGGCGATATCGGCCAGATGATCTGGAGCGTGCCGGAGATCGTGGCGCAGCTGTCGAAGCAGATGAAGCTCGAGCCGGGCGATCTCATCTATACGGGCACGCCTGCCGGCGTGGGCCCCGTCGTTCCGGGCGACGTTATCGACGCGCGGATCGAAGGCCTGCCGTCGCTCGGCATTACCATCGTTAAGCCGGAGACCTGATCATGTTGCCGACCGAACGCATTTCCTACTCGCCGATTGACGCTCGTCCACCGCTGAAGCTGCCGAATGGCAAGCGCATGGCAGTGTGGATCATCGTCAATGTGGAGGAATGGGACGCCAAGCAGCCGATGCCGCGTACGGTGCTGACACCGCCGGCCGGCGGCTCGCCGTCGCCAGACGTTCCGAACTGGGCCTGGCACGAATACGGCAATCGTGTCGGCTTCTGGCGCATGCTGAAAGTGTTCGACGACTACAAGCTCCCCGCCGCGCTGGCGATCAATGGCTCGGCAATCGCCGCTTACCCGCCCATCGTCGAGGCAGCCAAAGCGCGCAACTGGGAATTCATGGGTCACGGTTTCACCCAGCGCAATATGCAGAAGGTTGAGAACGAACGCGAGGATATCCGCAAGACTGCCGAGGTGATCGAGAAGGCCACTGGCAAGCGGCCGCGCGGTTGGCTCGGGCCGGGTCTGACCGAGACCTGGGAAACGCCGGACCTGCTGAAACAGGAAGGCTATGACTACGTCGCCGACTGGGTACTCGACGATCAGCCCGTATGGCTCAAGACCACGACGACACCGATTGTCAACGTGCCCTATACGCAGGAATGCAATGACGTCGCGATGATGCTGATCCAGCATCACAAAGCGTCGGAATATTACGACCGGGCCATCGACCAGTTCGAGCAGATTTACGAGGATTCCGAGAATTCGGCCCGGGTCATGGCATTGGTTGTGCATCCCTACATCATGGGCGCGCCGCATCGCCTGAAGCACTTCCGCCGGGTCTTCGAGACCATCCAGAAGAAATCCGACGTGGCTTTCATGACCGGCGAACAGATTCTCGATTGGTATCTTTCGGTCGGACCGAAAGCGCCAGAAGCATAGATCAGGCAAGCAGCAGGGCATGAGTCTCTTTCAACTCCTCAACGGCCTGACCTTCGCCGCGTTGCTGTTCGTCGTGGCAAGCGGCTTCACGCTGATCTTCGGCCTGCTGCGCATCGTCAATCTCGCGCATGGCGCGCTGTATCTGTTTGGCGGCTATATCGGCTATAGCGTTGCGGTGAAGACCGGCAGCTTTGTGCTCGGCGGTATCGGCGCCATGGCGGCGATCGCGGCCATCGGCTTCGTGCTTGATCAGGGATTGCTCCGCTTCGTACGCGGCAATGAGCTGCGGCAGGTGCTGCTGACGCTCGGCGTTGCCTTTTTCCTCAACGATCTCGCGCTGGTGATCTGGGGCGGCGACAGTTTCACGGTGCCGATTCCGGAGATGTTGCGCGGCGGCACGCGGGTGTTCGGCACCTTCTATCCGATCTACCGGTTGTTTGTGCTGGGGATGGGCATCTTCGTCTTCATCGGCCTGTGGGTGCTGCTCAATCATACAAGGCTCGGCGCGCTGATCCGCGCCGGCGTGGACGATGCCGAGATGGTCGAAGCGTCCGGCGTGAATATCCGCCGTGTCTTCCTCTTCACCTTCCTGTTCGGTTCGGCGCTGGCCGGCCTTGGCGGCCTGATGGGAGGTGCGTTCCTGTCGCTCTATCCCTCAGCGGACGCGGAAATCCTCACCTTTAGTCTCGCCGTCGTCATCATTGGCGGGCGTGGCAGCCTCGTCGGCGTCGGTGTCGGTAGCCTGCTGGTCGGGCTTCTGAATACGCTCGGCCAGGTGATGTTCCCCGAACTCGCTTATTTCGTGATCTTCGGCCCGATGGCGGTGTTGCTCGCATTCCGCCCGCTCGGCCTGTTCGGACGTGCCACATGATGCAGCCCGTATCCAAAACATCAGTTCTCGCCGGCATGACTAGCCGTGCGCTCGTCATCGCCGGGCTGGTGGTGATCGTCGCGGCCTGTCTGCCGATGGTGCTGTCGAGCTATCAGGTCGGCCTCGCCACCGAAGTGTTGATCTTCGGAGTCCTTGCCATGTCGATCGACATTCTCGCCGGTTTTGCCGGCCGGACTTCCCTCGGGCATGGTGCCATCTTCGGTGTCTCGACCTATGTCGTCGTCTACGCGACCGGCCAGGCCGGTCTGTCGCCCTGGGCGGGCTTCGCGCTTGGTGTGCTGGCGGCCACCGCGGTGGCCTCGGTATTTGCGCTGCTCGCAGTCCGCACCTCCGGCGTCTACTTCCTGCTGCTGACGCTGGCGCTCGGCATGATCGTGTGGGGCGTCTGCTTGCGCTGGACGCAGGTCACCGGGGGCGAGAACGGCATGCGCGCCGATGTGCGGCCGGCAGCCCTGATGAGCCACAGCGCGTTCTATTGGGCGGTGCTGGCCGGCGCCGTCATTGTATCTTTTGCCATGTGGCGGTTCGTGCGATCTCCGTTCGGCCTGACGCTGCGCGGCATCCGAGACAGTGAAAGCCGCATGCGCAGCCTCGGCTACAATGTGCCACTGCATCTGTTCATCGGTTTCACGGTGTCCGGCATCTTCGCCGGTATCGCCGGGGGCCTCTACGCGATGTTCAACAATTTCGTCAGCCCTTCGACCGTCGCGCTCGCGCAATCGGTGGAAGGCGTGTTGATGATGATCGCCGGCGGTGTCGGCACGTTGTTCGGCGCCTTTGTCGGGGCAGCGGCGATCATCGTGCTGGAGAACATCGTCAGCTCCTACACCGAACGCTGGCTGATGGTTCTCGGCATCACATTCGTTCTCATCATGATCTTCGCCCCCGAGGGCATCATAGGCAAGCTGCGCGCGATCACCTCGCGCAAGGTGCGATAAGTCGGTTTCACGTTTCAATCGGGTTGCTCACGAAAGGACTTCGAGATGGATCGCAGGCAATTTCTCAAGAACACTACGGCGGCCGTCGCTGCCGCGGGCGTCGGCGTCGCTCCGTGGCGCTCCGCACAGGCCCAGGCTGGCCCGATCAAGATCGGTCTGCTGGTGCCGCTGACCGGCGTTGTCGCTTCGGGCGGCAAGGAAATGGTCGAGGGTGTGCAGTTCTATCTCGATCAGGTGAAGAACGAGATGGGCGGCCGCAAGGTCGAGCTGGTGATCGAGGACGATGCGTCGAATCCCGACACCGCTTTGCAGAAAGCGCGCCGTCTGGTCGAGCAGGGCAATTGCCACATGCTGATCGGCAATCTGCTCGCCAATACCGGCCTTGCTGTCGCCAACTACGTTAAGGGCACCGGCACGCCCTACTTCATTCCGATTATCGCGGCTGACGATCTCACCCAGCGCGCCCGCATCAAGAACGTAATCCGCGTCGCCGGCTATTCTGCCAGCGCCTTCACCCATCCGTTCGGTGATTGGGCCCTGAAGCAGGGCTACAAGAAGATCGCCACCATCAGCCAGGATTACACCTTCGGCCACGAACAGTGCGGCGGTCTCGCCCAGGTGTTCACCGAAGGGGGCGGGCAGATCGTGCAGCAGTTCTGGCATCCGCTGAACACTGCCGACTTCAGCCCCTATCTCGGCCAGCTTGCCGATCTCAAGGTCGACGCGATCTTCGCGATGGAGACCGGCGCGGACTCGACTCGTCTGATCCAGCAATATGCGTCGTTCGGTCTGAAGGAAAAGACGCCGCTGTTGATGGCGATGAACGGCACCGACCAGTCGGTGATCCGCACCATGGGCCCCGAATGCGAAGGCATCATCGCAGCGGCACATTTCGCTGAAGGTTCGGACGTCCCGACCACGGCAAAGTTCGAGAAGGATTATGAGGCGAAGTACGGCAAGATCCCGTCGCTCTACGGTTTCTCGATGTATTCCGGCATGATGTGGATCGATGCCGCGCTGAAGAAGATGGGCGGCAAGGTCGAGGATCGTGAGGCTTTCATTGATACGGTGCTCAAGACCGAGCTCGACAATTCGCCGCTCGGCAAGACCGTGAAGTTCGACGACTACGGCAACCCGATCTACGACGTCTACATTCGCAAGGTCGTCAAGCGCGCCGATGGCAAATACTGGAACGTGCCGATCGAGACCTATCCGAATGTCTCGCAATTCTGGAAGTACGATCCGGCGACCTATCTGAAGCAGCCGCCTTACTCGCGGACCTTCCAGGGCATCAAGAAGACCTGATTCAATATTGCTGACATCGAGGCGCGGCCGTGTCGCCGCGTCTCGTTCACTGGGAATTATTCGTGTCCGATCCGATCCTGACGCTGACAGATGTGGTAGTGGCCTTCGATGCCTTGCGGGCGGTCGATGGCGTCAGCCTGATTGTGCCGCGGGGCCAGCGCCGCGCCATCATCGGCCCCAATGGCGCCGGCAAGACCACATTGTTCAATGCCATCGCCGGCGCGCATCCGCCGACCTCCGGCAAGATCACATTCAATGGACACGACGTGTCCAGACTGCCGCCACACCGGCGTGCGCAGCTCGGCATCTCGCGTACCTTCCAGATCACCAACCTGTTCCCCACGCTGAGCGTGCAGGACAACATGATGCTGGCGCTGCGTGGATTGAAGCCGAAGAAGTTTTCGCTGTTCGGCTCGCCAGATGCGGACGAGGGTGAGGCTACACGTATCGCGGCCGCGCTGAATGCCGCACGGATCGCCGAACGCGCGGACATCATCGTCAAGGAAATGTCCTATGGCGAGCAGCGTCAGCTCGAAATCGCGATTGCGCTGGTGACGACGCCAACCATGTTGCTACTGGATGAGCCCGCGGCCGGCCTGTCGCCGTCGGAGCGCTCGATGATTGCCGAGGTGATCCGTTCGCTCGATCCGGCGATCACCGTGATCCTGATCGAACACGACATGGATCTGGCACTCGGTCTGGTCGACTACGTCACCTGCATGTTCGAAGGCCGCGTGCTGGTGGAGGAGCCGCCGGAAGGCATCCGCCGCAACAAGCAGGTTCAGGAAGTCTATCTCGGGAAGCCGCGTCATGCTTGAGGTCAAGGATCTGCACAGCGGTTACGGCGACGCGGTCGTGGTGCGCGGTGCGTCGCTTGAGGTGCGCCCTGGCGAGATCGTGGCGCTGCTCGGCCGCAATGGCATGGGCAAGACCACCTTCATTCGCTCGATCATGGGCCTGACGCCGCCGCAGGTGCGCTCGGGCACGATTACCTGGCGCAGCGATAGCCTTATTGGTCTGCGTCCCCATGATATCGCCAATCGCAAGATTGCGATCGTGCCGCAGGGGCGGCGGCTGTTTCCGTCGCTGACGGTGACCGAACATCTGACCATGCTGAAGAGCGCGCGCGCCAAGGACGGCTGGACGCTCGATCGCGTATTCGGCATTTTCCCGCGGCTTGCTGAGCGCCGCTATCACCGCGGTGGCCAATTGTCTGGTGGTGAGCGCGGCATGCTGGCTGTGGGCCGTGCGCTGATGATCGACCCCGAACTGGTTCTAATGGACGAGCCGTCCGAAGGCCTCGCGCCGGTGATGGTGCAGCACCTCGAAAGCATCATTCTCGATCTTAAAAAGGAAGGGCTGTCGATCCTGCTGGTCGAGCAGAATCTCTATAGCGCGCTGGCCGTCGCCGATCGCGTCTACATTATGGAAACCGGGCAGATCGTGCATCACGGCACGTCGCAGGAAATGAATGAGCAGACTGACGTGCTATTCCAGCGCCTCGGCGTGCATTGAGGTGATCATGAGCGAAGACCTATTGCGTCAAGTCGCCGCCGAATTGAACAAGGCGCCTGGCGCCGCTGAACGCACACCGCGCATGACGGGGCTGGTCGTGGAAAACAACACGCGCGTCGCGACTGCGGCTATTCAAGACATGGCGTTCGATTCGACGCCCTACGCCTATCAGGCGTGGCTCGCTGGCATGGACAAGCGCTGATGCAGAGCGCGATTGCAGCCCTTGATCTCTGCGCCCTCGCGGATGCTGTCGCTAAAGGCGAAGTTACGTCCGTGAAGGCGACAACGGTGGCGCTGGAACGGCTCGATCTGATCGGCCGCAAACTGAATGCCGTGGTGCGGCTTGACGACGAACGGGTGCTGAACGCGGCCGAAGCCGTCGACAAGTTGCGCGCATCGGGAGCGGCATTGCCAGTACTGCATGGCGTGCCCCTTGCACATAAAGACCTCTTCTATCGCGCCGGTGATCTGTCCGGTGGCGGCTCAAAAATCCGGGCGGACTTTCGCGCCGACGTGACAGCCACGGTGATCGCTCGGCTCGACGCCGCCGGCGCGCTCGATCTCGGCCGGCTGCAGCTGGCTGAATTCGCGATGAGTCCGACGGGCTATAACGAATCGCTGGGGCATGCACGCAACCCATGGAATCCTGGGCATGTGCCGGGCGGCTCGTCCTCTGGTTCCGGCGTCGCCATCGCCGCGCGCCTCGTGACCGGCTCGCTCGGGACGGATACCGGCGGTTCACTACGTCATCCCGGCGCGATGTGCGGCCTGATCGGGCTGAAGCCGACCTGGGGACTGGTTCCGACCGATGGTGTGATGCCGCTATCTGCCTCACTGGATTGCACGGGACCTCTGGCTCGTACCGCACGGGATGCCGCGCGACTGCTGTCGGTGATCGCGGATCGCGACTATGAAGCGACGCTCGACAGGGGTGTGACCGGGATGCGCATCGCAATTCCCGGTGGGTACTACCGCGAGCTCCTGCATCCGGATGTGGCGACTGCGCTCGACGAAGCCGTGAAGACGTTGCGGTTGCTCGGCGTCACCGTCGTCGAGACCTCACCGCCGGATATGGCCTTGATCAACGCGCTGATGCAGATCGTCATGAGCGTCGAGGCCGCGACGATCCATCGCCGCTGGCTAATCGACCGCCCGCAGGATTATGCCGATCAGGTGCGCTCGCGCATCGAGCCTGGCCTGCTCTATCCGGCGACCCGTTATGTGGAAGCGCTGTCGCTGCGTACGCAGATCACCCAGCAATGGATCGCGTCCTGCATCGGATCCGCCGATCTCGCGCTTCTGCCGGCGATCTCGATTCCGGTACCGACCATCGCGGCGACCACGGAAGGCAACCCCGCCGACGTCGCTGCTGTGATCGGCCAGCTCACACATTGCACCCGCGGCATCAATTATCTCGGCCTACCCGGAGCGTCAGTGCCGTGCGGCTT
Organism: Tardiphaga sp. 20_F10_N6_6; assembly: GCF_052076045.1. Taxonomy (NCBI): domain Bacteria; kingdom Pseudomonadati; phylum Pseudomonadota; class Alphaproteobacteria; order Hyphomicrobiales; family Nitrobacteraceae; genus Tardiphaga; species Tardiphaga sp. 20_F10_N6_6. Next base: position 3,644,325 of record NZ_CP197239.1, on the reverse strand, counting down.
CGATGCGGCAGGTCTGCCGATCGCGTTCCAGCTGGTCGGCCGCCCCTATGCCGAGGCCGATATCCTGCGCGCCGCTCACGCCTATCAGGGCGCGACCGACTGGCATCATCGCGTCCCCGACGCTGCCGAACTGAACTAGGAAAAAGAGATTCCGAATGCCCATCATCGATATGCACACCCATGCCCTCAGCAAGCGCGTCGAGCCGCTGGTGGCCGGGCACTACGATCCGATGGACAATCCCTATCGCCGCGACATGTCGCCCGCGAGCCGCGAAACTGATGCAGAGCAGGGCAAGCTGCTGCCGGGCTTGATGCTCGACATCGCCAAGCGCCGCGAGATGATGGCGAAGATGGGCGTCGACTTTCAGGTGATCGCGCCGGCACCGGCGCAACAGAACTACTGGGCCGACGAAGATTTGCAATGTGCGCTGTCGCGCGTGCAGAACGAAGACATTGCCGCGCTTGCGGCGCAGGATCCTGCACATTTCGCCGGGATGGGTACGCTGCCGATGCGGTTTCCCGGGCGTGCGGTGGAGGAGGCGGTTCATGCAGTCGAGCAGCTCGGCCTGCGCGGATTCCAGATCGATACCCGCGTCGAAAACCTCGAACTGTCCCATGCCGCCTTCGATCCACTCTATGCGCGGCTTACCAATCTGCGCGTACCGCTGTTCGTGCATCCCCTGGGCTTCTCCCATGGCCAGCGGCTCGGCGATTTCTTCATGGTCAACAGCGTCGGCCAGCCCATCGAAGAGACGATTGCGATCGCCCACTTCATCATGGGTGGCATTTTAGACCGGCATCCGGATCTCGACGTGGTTATCGCTCATGGCGGTGGTTTCTACCCATTCTACGCAGCCCGACTGGATCACGCCTGGAAGGTGCGTCCGGAAGTACGCCGGCTCACGGCAGATGCGCCGTCGACCTATCTTAGGCGGCTCTGGTTTGACACCTGCGTTTTCTCTGCGGAGCTGATCGACAACCTGATCAAGACGGTGGGCCTCGATCGCGTTATGATGGGCTCGGACTACCCGTTCGACATGGGGGACCCCGATCCGGTAGGGCTGGTCAACAAGGCCAAGCTATCGGACACTGATCGTCAGAAAGTCCTGTTCGGTAATGCGAGCCGGCTGTTCAAGATCGGATAAGCTCCTGCCTCGTTGCGGCAAGGTGCGGCACAAGAGGCAAAACCTGCGATGACGATCCACTTTGATTTCGCCAAGCTTAGCGCGCCGGAGCGCTACAAGTTGCTTTGTGGTCTCGTTGTCCCGCGACCGATTGCGTTGATCACAACCATTTCCGAGGCTGGCGTGGTCAATGCAGCGCCGTTCTCTTTCTTCAATGTGTTCTCCGAAAAGCCGCCGCTGGTAGTGGTCGGCCTGCAGGCCAGGCCCGACCTGTCGGTCAAGGACACGACCCGCAATGTGCGCGCCAATGGGTTGTTTGTTATCAATATGGTGGATGAGGCCCTTGCCAACGATATGGTCGATTGTTCGATCAGCTTTCCATCTGACATCGGTGAACTGGATGCCCTGCAGCTCCCAATGACGGCTGGCATCAATGTGCCGGTCCCGCATTTGGCGAAGGCGCCTGCGGCACTGGAATGCCGAAAAGTGACAATGATGAACTTTGGCGCAGAACGCGACCTACTGGTCGGAGAGGTCCTGGGCATTCAGGTTCGCGATGGTGTTGTCGACCCCGTCACCTTGCGTACGGACTATGATCACTATCTTCCGGTCGCACGCATCGCGGGAACCATGTATGCACGGATGCAAGATCGGTTCGAGATCAAACCTGACAGTTTAGACACTTGGCAACTCCGCAACCCCCGCTGAGGGAGGTTTTGTCCGCGGAGTGCGTCGGAATGCCGGTGGTAGTTCTCTGCGCGTTCGATTAACCGTCAGAGGTGAGAAATTGCCGCTCCTGCGGTTGCATGGGATATGACTGCTGGATGTATCGGAAAACCGTCATTGTTGTCGCGTGGACTACACTTGCATTGATTGCTTTTGCGACTCTGTCACCGATCGGTTTGCGGCCGCATTTTGGCGGCGTCAGCCTTGAGCGCTTCGGCGCATTCGCACTCGTGGGCCTTTTGTTCGGTCTCGCTTATCCCCGCCATCTCTGGCTTGTCCTGACGCTCGTTGGGGGGGCGGCAGTCGGGCTGGAGGTGCTGCAACATCTGACGCCGGACCGGCACGGCGAGGCGCGGGATGCGCTGGTCAAACTTGCAGGTGGCGTCACCGGCATCGGGATATCGCTCGCGCTCCATCAGACCTTAAAGCGATTTATCACCTTAGGTTGAAAATCAGCTGAACTACTCACTGAGGTACGTCAGTTTTTTCCGCGAATCGCGTTTGGTGAGTTCCAGCCTGTGAAGCGCTATCCCGATGCTTTACATCTCGCGGCTTTAAAAAAATACGTGTAATCACGGTAGTGCTCTACCCGCGCCCCCTCTTGAGACTGCTAATGGCAGAAATCACACATGTCTCCACATGAAAGTACTTGGCATGTGTAAAAAGACACCGATACAACTTGAAGGATGGTGTATGCCGTGGCGTCTACAATTTGGACGAGCCTAAGAAACGTTTCGGCCAGATTGATGTAGATGGCCGATGACTTTGGTGCGAGGTCTCGAAGCGGACAATTCCGTTGCGTGGAGAAGACGTCGATCTCAAAGGACAACGTATTATGCATCGGCGGTACCAGCATTCGAGCATCCCAACCGAAATCATGCGATCGGTTGTCGGTATTTCCGAAGCCGGCAGTATCACCAAGGCCGCGAAGCTGCTCGGCCTGAGCCAGCCTGCCATCAGCTCGCAGATCAAGCGCATTGAGCACGCGGTCGGCGGCAGTATCTTCCAGAAGTCTGCCAACGGCTCATCGACGACAGAACTCGGAAAGCTCGTTCTGATCCAGGCCAGGAAGATTTTGGAGGCGAACGACCAGTTGCTCTTGCTGCGTGGCGCTTCGCCCGAAGATCAGACCATCCGGCTTGGTCTGACCAATTTCTATTCGCAACGCGCAATGGAAGGGATGAGCAAGGCGGCGATGAGCAATGTCTGCATCTATTCGGATAATTCGGCCGAGATCGCGAAAAGCATGCTCGACGGCTACGTCGATGTCGGCGTGTTCCTCAGTATCTCCGATATGCCCGGGGATGCGGCCATCGATGTCATCGCGCAACGCGACGATGAATTGACTTGGGTTCGATCCAGGGATTTTACGTTAAGCCCTGGCGCGCCCATTCCGTTGCTGACCTGGCCGGGGCAGATCGTGCATAACGTCATGATTCAGGCGCTTGAGCGCAAGGGAATGATCTATCGTATCGCATTTTCCAGCCCGGACTATCATGCACGGATCGAGGCTGCGAAGGCGGGCATCGGTTTGACCCTGCTGCCAACGGCACTGATCCCGGCGTCGCTCTTGGCCGCCAATGAGTATTATCTTCCAAAGCTGGCGATACCCAAACTCGTGCTATGCGCGCGCGAGGGTATTCGCAAGAAACACAGCATTCTAATAGAGGAACTACACGTTAAATTCTTCGGAATATAGTTCTCTCATCAGCGCGCGTATCAGAAAACATGATCACCTCATCAAATCCAATGCCATCATCCAACACAATGCAGGCATTGGAGATGATCGATCCCACCAAGTGGTAGCAGAAGTTGTATAGGTAGTTTTCACGCGGTCTTGCGAAGCTCAGCGCATGTTGAGATTCGATGCCAGCATGAAAAAACTCCTATCGTGTCGACGCGGTTCTTCCGCAGTCGAATTCGCGATGCTGCTTCCCGTCTTCCTGTCGATCGTTTTCGGCATCGTCGTCTTCGGGTCATATTTTGCAGTCGTTCACGGTGTTCAGCAGCTTGCTGCCGAGGCAGCACGTTCCTCTGTCGCCGGGCTGACCGAGACCGAACGTGGCTCGATCGCATCGACCTATGTCACGTCGAATGCCGCGACTTATCCGCTGATCAATGCGTCAAAGCTGAGCGTCAATGCGGCGACATCGTCGTCGAACGCAAACGTCTTCGTAGTCACGGTCAACTACGACGCGTCGACCATGTTCATCTATTCACTTCCTTTCGTGCCGATGCCTCCATCGCAAGTCTCGCGATCTGCCGCCATTCCCTACGGAGGGTTTTGAGCGATGGAATCGATGCGCGCACTTCTCAAGAGGTTTCGCAACGACCAGCGCGGAAATATTGCCATCATGTCTGCGGGCGGCATGATCCTGGCCGTTTGTTGTGCTGCACTGGGTGTCGATATCGGGACCATTGCCGCCGATCGTCGCAAGACGCAGGCTGCCACGGATCTCGCCGCGATCGTTGCGGCCAGCAACTTAAGCAATGCGACAAACGCAGCAAAGGCGGCGGTCACCAGCAATAACTATCCAGCCAGCGCTCTGGTCGGTGTAGAACTCGGAACTTACACAACCAATTCCGCCGTCGCTGCGCAAAGCCGCTTTGTCACGCCAGCGACTGGAACAGCCAATGCGGCGCGGGTCAGTCTTCAGACGGCGACGCCCCTCTACTTCAGCCATTTCTTTACCGGCAGCAACAATTTCACCATCAAGACAACGGCGACCGCAACAACGACGGCCATCGCGTCGTTCTCGATCGGTTCGCGATTGGCATCGTTAAATGGCGGCTTGTTGAATAGTGTTCTCGGATCAATGCTGGGCACGACCCTGTCGCTGTCAGTCATGGACTACAATGCGCTTCTTGGCGCGCGCATCGATGCTTTCACCTTCCTCTCGGCGCTGGCGACGCGCGTCGGTCTGACCGGTGTCACTTATGACACGCTGCTGAATTCGAACATCAAGATCGGGGACGTTCTTGCCGCAGCGCTGAGCGCGCAGCAGGCTACCAATGGTAGCGGCACCGCGACCACCGCACTCTCGACGATATCGCAGGCTTCGGCACCCGTGACGACCAAGATTGCGCCTGGCAAGCTGATCGATGCGGGCCCCTACGCGAACCTGATCGTGGGCGTCAAGCCGAAAGACGGTGTGAGCATCTCGCTTTACGATTTGCTACAGGCAACAGCTGGAATCGCTAACGGCACCAACCAGATCGCCACATCCGTCAATTTAGGCCTGCCGGGCATTGCCAGCGCGTCGCTGACGGCGACCATTGGCGCACGGCCACAGGGATCCGGCTGGATTGCCGTGGGCACGCAGGGCGTCAGTGTTCATACAGCTCAGACACGTGTGCTGCTATCCATCCAGTTGATCGGAAGTGGTTCGGCGTCATTGGTCAATCTACCGGTTTATGTAGAGGTCGCGTCGGGCACAGCGACGCTGAACAAGGTCAGTTGCGGCTATCCCAACGTCAATACATCGAGCGTCACGCTTGGCGTTACGCCGGGCATTGTCGATGCATGGATAGGTAACGTCACTGTAGCCGACCTCAACAATGTTGCGACCAAGCCGAATCCAGGGCCGGCACCGCTTGTGAATCTCCTGGGTATTCCAATTGTGACGGCAAAGGCCCATGCGGGCATGGGCAACACCACGCCGGTCAGCGTCAATTTCAGCTATTCGGATATCACGTTGCAGACGAAGAAGACCGTAAACACGACAAACTTCACGTCGTCCCTGACGGGCAGTCTGCTTGGCGACCTCAACATCAGTGTTCTTGGACTGGGTTTGGCGATCCCGGGTCTTGGTGGACTCGTCACCAGCATCATCAGCGGGGCAACCAGTTCAATCGATCAATTGCTGGCGGCAACGTTGGCAAGTCTCGGCGTCGGAATTGGACAGGCCGATGTGTGGGTATCCGGCATTCGCTGTGACGGCGCAGTGTTGGTGAACTGAATCAGTAACGCGTGAACTTCAATGCCAGCTTTAACAGAAGAGGACTGATAAAATGGGATACGAAGCCGCAATGAACCGCCCCAACGTTAACCGCAAGCGCTCGGTTGTCGTCTCGAAAAAACGCACTAGCGTCAGCCTGGAAGACAGCTTCTGGGCCAGCCTGCAAGCGATCGTTCGCATGGAGAATACCACTATCGAGCACTATATCGAGAAGATTGAGCGCAAGCGCGAAACACCAAATTTATCATCCAACCTGCGTATCGCTGTGCTCGAGTATTTTCAGCAGATTGCTGCACGCAGCTTGACGGCCGGTACGGCCGATCAACCGGCTGCGAGCAGCAATGCCAAGCTGCATGACAACCACAACCAGCTGGCTGAAAAGGTAGCGGCCTATTGGGGGCGTGAGGGATCACACAATCAGCAGCTGGTCGACTAGGTCAGCTGCTCGAACCTTCCAGTTTATTTTGATTTGAGGAAACGACGCGCCGCGCCGCGCGACGTCGTTCGTCGACTATTTTACGACAACGGCCGTTTTGGCCACGGAGCGACAGATGTTTAACCGACAGAGCAAGACCGATTTGCAGAATGCGTTGGCGCAAGCGACCGCCATCAGTCGCTCCCAGGCCATCATAGAATTCAATCTCGATGGCACGATCATCAAAGCGAATGAGAATTTTCTCAAGGCGCTCGGCTACACGCTCGATGAGATCAAGGGCAAGCACCACAGTATATTTGTGGAGCCTGCCGTACACGAGAGTGTCGCTTATCGGGAGTTCTGGGGTAACCTTAACAGGGGTGAATTTCAGGCAGGGCAGTTCAAGCGGGTCGCCAAAGGCGGCAGGGAGATCTGGATCGAGGCCTCCTATAACCCGATCATGGACAAGAGTGGTAAGCCGTTCAAAGTCATCAAATTCGCTACAGATATCACGGCGCAGAAACTCGAAAGCCTCGAAGCCTCCGGAAAAGTGATCGCGATCAGCCGTGCGCAGGCGGTCATCGAATTCAATCTTGACGGAACTATCATTACCGCAAACGAGAATTTCCTGAACACGCTTGGTTACGCGCTGTCCGAAATACAGGGGCGGCATCACAGCATGTTCGTGGAAGCCGGTGAACGCGATGGCGCAGCCTACCGGGACTTCTGGGCGCGGCTCGGCCGGGGTGAGTATCAGGCGGCCGAATACAAGCGCGTCGGCAAGGGTGGCAAGGAAATCTGGATTCTCGCGACCTATAATCCGATTCTCAATGATGCCGGCAAGCCGTTCAAGGTTGTGAAATTCGCGACCGACGTGACCCAACAAAAGTTGCTGGCCGCTGATAGCAACGGCCAGATGGCGGCTATTCGCAAGTCGCAGGCGGTCATCGAGTTTCGCATGGATGGCACCATCCTGACGGCAAACCAGAATTTCCTCGATACGGTCGGTTACACGATCGACGAAATCCGGGACCGGCATCACAGCATGTTTGTCGATCCGATAGAGCGATCTGGCGCGGCCTATGTGGAATTCTGGGCGAGCCTCAATCGCGGGACCTATCAGGCCGCGGAATACAGACGCATCGGAAAGGGGGGCCGGGAGATCTGGATCCAGGCATCCTACAATCCGATTTTCGATCTCAACGGCAGGCCGTTCAAAGTGGTCAAATACGCTGCCGATATTACGGCGCAGGCCATGGCCCGCCTGAAAGCTGAGCGCGCTCGTTCCTTGATCGAGTCGGTCGCTGCCGGCAGCGAAGAGATGAATGCATCGATCCGCGAAATCTCCGAGACGATGGTGAAGTCCCGGCAGACGGCAGAATCCGCGGTGCAACAGGTGGAGACGGCGGACATCCAGGCGCAGCGGCTCACCTCGGCTGCACATGCCATGGGAGGCATCGTTGGGCTCATCGGCGACATCACCGGCCAGATCAATCTGCTCGCCCTCAATGCGACCATCGAATCGGCTCGCGCCGGTGAGGCGGGGCGGGGCTTTGCGGTGGTGGCCGCGGAGGTCAAGAATTTGGCCAACCAGGCCAAGCAGGCGACCGACAAGATAAGCAGCGAAATCGAGGCCCTGAACGGTATCTCCGGTGACGTGGTTGGCGCACTGGTCTCGATCAAGCAGGCGATCGAACATGTTAACGAGTTCGTGACCTCGACGGCAGCGGCCGTCGAAGAGCAGAGCACTGTGACCAGTGATATGTCTGACAACATGCAGCGCGCGGCATCTGAACTGGCCTGATGCGCTGAATTTACCGGCTTTGTTGGATCGTCCGTGACTGTGCTATCAATCGCGGATGATCCTGCCGTTCAATGCCGCCACCCGAACAATGATCGAGAATCGCCTAGCCGCATTCACGCGGATCGACGAGGGCCAGTACGCTTCGGGGCTGAAGCGTGCGGCGGTGGCCCTGGTGATGGTTGAAGCGGCGACCGAATTGGAGACCTCGCTGTTGCTGACGTTACGCGCGTCCGGTCTGCGCGCTCACAGTAATCAATGGGCACCTCCTGGCGGTCGCTGCGATCCCGGCGAGACGCCCGTGCAGGCGGCAATCCGCGAGTTGCATGAGGAGCTCGGTCTGCAGCTTACGCCGGACGATGTCGTCGGTGTCCTCGACGATTACCCGACCCGCTCCGGCTATCTGATCACGCCTGTCGTCATGTGGGCGCACGACAGCGTTCAATTGATGCCGAACCCCGATGAGGTCGCCTCGGTTCATCGCATTGCGCTGTCGCAGATCGCGCGGCCGCAGGCGTTCGATTTCGTTGCCATTCCCGAGAGCGACCGGCGCCTGATCCGCTACAGCCATTTCGGCCACTTTATTCACGCGCCGACCGCCGCGCTGATCTATCAGTTCAGCGAAGTTCTTGCGGGTCGCATCACCCGTGTGGCTGAGCTGGAGCAGCCGGTCTTCGCCTGGAAGTGATTCTGCTCCCCGGCGCGACGTGTCAGCGCAGGCAGCGTCCGGCCTTGGAAAGACATTGTTCACCAAACTCATCCAACGTCATTTTAAGCGGGGTATGTTTGACCCGCCTGGGACGGGCGCGGGGCGGCGTCCCGCCTCATTCCTCTGCATGGCCGGCTATGCCGGCTGACATCTCGACAGGTCCCATGTCTCATTTGATTCGCACCTTTACTGCCACTGTCCCGCTCGCGTTATTTTTGTTCATGCCGGTCGGTTATGCGCTGGATTCCGCCCAATTACCGGCAGGCGTTGCCAATGCGATGGCGCAGGGCGCCTCGCCGCAGGCCGTCGCAGAATACCGACGCAAGCTTGCGGAATATCAGGAAGCGCGCGCGGCCTTCGATCAGGAGGCCGGTGCCTATTGGGATGCAATCTCTGAGAAGCGAAAAATCCGCAACGCCAAGCGCCGCGACCGCCAGCAGATCACGCTTAATGACTATGTGCTGGAACAGGCGCCGCTTTATGAAGGACCAAAACGTCCGGTGAATCCGGAGCCCGAGGATAGCGATCCGCGCGTCCGCAAGGATCTTCCGGTGGTGGCGGATTTCCTCGCGGCGGCGAGGGAGCAATTTCAGTTCGTGCCGCAGCGGCCTGCCAATGAGATGGAGTTCAAGCGCGCTTATGCTCGTGCCGCCCTGCAGGCCGGGCTGACACGCGACATTGCGGTACGCGTCTATTCCTTCGAGACCGGTGGCAATGGCGGCCATGACATGCAGTCGGGCCTGAACCCGTCACGTCCGGGGTCTCGCGCGATCTCCACCGCTATCGGCTACAATCAGCTGCTCACAGCCAATACGACGACGCTCGTTGCCGAACAGGGGCCTCAGATTTTGAAAGTTCTGACCGAGAAGGCATCGACGCTCTCGGGCCCGCAGCGTAAGGCGATGGATCACAAGATTGCGGTCTTCAAGCGCATGCAGGCGACTGTGCGCACTGTTCCGCAAAACTGGAGCGCTCTTGAGAAGCTTGGCACGACCCCGCAGGGCTGGGCCATGCACGCGCTGGTGCTAGACATGGATATCGGCCCGCAATTGCAGGTCCACAAACTACTGACGTCAGTGAATTTTGCCCGCGCCCGTGGGTTTGATCGCCCGCTCAGCGCAGCCGAGCTTGAGATGATGAATCTCACTGGCGATGGCAACGGCTTCGATATGGTGACCATGCCGCTGGCGATGCGCGAACAGGTGCCGACGGCGAACTTCTTCCAGCGTGGCGGGTATGAGCGCAATCCGGTGGCGATCCGCCACAACACTGTGGCCAAGCTACTTGCAGTCACCAACGCGCGAATGGACAGCAATAGCAATCTGCCAGGCGCAAAAGAATTGGCCGCGGCTTTTTGAGCCACGGCCAATCTAAGCCTCGTGATGTGCGCTCTCTCGCCGGAGAGCGGCTGGGCTTATGAGTTGCCCGGATTGAAATCGTCGCTTGGTGCTTCTGCCGGCGCGCCAGCTGCAGCAACGTCGGGGCGAGGACCGTGCGGACGGCGGCGACGACGCGGCGGGAAGCGCTCTCCACCAGCATTCTGTTCGAAGCCGCCTGGAGCAGCACCCGGCTGAGGCTGCGCACCACCCGTGATGAAAGAAGGCAGACGATCGACACCATCGCCGACCGGCATCATCGGCTGCGGTTGCGGCTGATATTGCGGCTGGCCCTGCGGCTGATTCTGCTGACGGTGTTCGCGATTATTGTTCTCGCGGGGCTGATAGGGCTGTTCGCCACGCTGCTGATAGGGCTGACCACCCTCACGCTGCGGAGGCTGCTCGCGCTGCGCAAAGGGCTGCTGTTGTACCGGCACGAAACCGGGCTCGGCACCGAAGTTCGAGTAGCTCTCGCTCTCGTCATCGTTGTCCTCAGGCGGCATCTCGTTTTCGGTGCGCGGTTGCGGCTGATTCTGCCGGAACTGCTCCTGCGCGGCGGCGATCAGGCGGAAATAGTGCTCGGCGTGCTGATAGTAGTTCTCGGCAGCAACGGGATCGCCGGAGCTGCGTGCATCGCGGGCGAGCTGGACGTATTTCTCTGCGACGTGGGAGGCGGTACCGCGGATCTTGATGTCGGGGCCATTCGATTCGAAGACCCGGGTCATCGGGTTCTGGCCGCGCCGATTGTTATTGTTGTTATTATTATTGTTGTTGCGGTTGTTGTTGTTCCGCATCCGCTTGTTGTTGTTGTTCTGACCGTTTCGCATGTGTCGCCTTCAGTTATCGATCCAGAGTGTCACAGAGCTATGTTTCAAAGAGATGATTGCCGCAGTACATTGCGGGATGCGGACGCGTGAAGCGCCCGAATCGTCGTGCAGACCTTTGCTGCATCGATCTTGCCGTCATTCGCGTTCAACAAAGACGCGTTCCCCAACCGCCCGCTGACCATGCCAGCCGGACCAAATCACCCACCTGCCGAAACAAGGTCAGGCTTCTGTGCGTGAAGTTTAAAGAGCAATATCAGGCTTTCGTTCGCTTTGCGGTCGCGAGCAGCGCAGCTCTCTCAGCCATCGCGCTCAACCAAACCTGCCTGTTGGAACCTTTCACCCGGACGGGCTCTCTAGCGAGAATTCTGGCTTCCTGCCGTAAATCTACGGGGCGAGCCAACCCTGAACCGATGTTGTGACAGGAAGGTAGTCGCTCCCCGGGGATATTCCAAGTGGTTTTTTCTGTCGTAAGAAGGCTTTATCGGGGCTTTTTTTGTCCCGATACCGCCCTGCGAATGCCGCCCAGATCGGCTTTGGCCGGCCCCGGCAGGGTCAACCCGGACACCGTCATCAGACCGGCGACATCGTCGCTTTGGTCGTGGCCCACCTCGACCACCAGGAGGCCGCCGGGCACCAGCAACCGGGCGGCTTCGGGGGCGATGGTTCGATAGGCATTTAGTCCGTCTTTTCCACCATCCAAGGCGCGGAGCGGGTCGTGGTCGCGCACCTCGATGTCGAGGTCGGCAATGTCGGCCGAGGGAATATAGGGCGGATTGGAGACGATCAGGTCGAAGCCGCCGGCCAGGGCTGAGGCATAGTCGCAGACAGCGAAATGGGCGCGCTCGATCAAGCCGAGTTGCGCAGCGTTGGAGCGAGCCGTTTGCAGGGCGTCGAGATTGATGTCGGTCGCAATGCCGGTGGCGTTGGTTAACTCCGAAAGCAGCGCCAGCAGGATTGCGCCGGAGCCTGTGCCGAGATCGGCGATCACAAGCGGACGGTCGCGCGGACCAGCCGCATCGAGAAGTTCGAGCGCCGCCTCGACGAGGGTTTCCGTATCGGGACGGGGCACCAGCGTGTCGGGCGATAGCTGCAGCGGCAGGCCCCAGAATTCTTTCGTGCCTAGGACACGGGCCACGGGTTCGCCATCGATGCGGCGCTGTGCGAAGCGGGCAAGTTGGGCCGCTTCATTGGACGTCAAGATGCGATTCGCAGCCGAGATCAACCCGGTCAGATCGAGTCCGAGCGCGTCGCCTGTCAGCAAGCGCGCGTCGAGTTCAGCGGAATCGATGCTGTGGGTGCGGAGCAGATTGGTCAATGAGCGTCGTGCGTTCTCGACGCTCTGTCCGGCGAACATGTCGCCGGCGCTCACGCCGCGTCGCCCTGGGCGGCGAGTTGTGCAGCCTGATGCTCTGTCGTCAGCGCATCGACCAGTTCGCCCAATGCTTCGCCGGCAATCACCTGCGGCAGCTTGTAGAGCGTGAGATTGATGCGGTGGTCGGTGACGCGGCCCTGCGGGAAATTATAGGTGCGGATGCGCTCCGAGCGGTCACCGGAGCCGACCTTCTCCTTGCGCTCGGCCGAGCGGGCGGAATCGATACGCTGCTGCTCGGCGTCATAGATACGCGAGCGCAGGATGTTCATCGCCGAAGCGCGGTTCTTATGTTGCGAGCGGCTGTCCTGCATCATCACCACGATGCCGGTCGGGATATGCGTGATGCGGATCGCTGATTCGGTCTTGTTGACGTGCTGGCCGCCGGCGCCCTGGGCGCGCATCGTGTCGATGCGCAGGTCGTCCTGCTTGATGTCGATATCTACTTCTTCGACTTCGGGCATGACAGCGACCGTTGCCGCCGACGTGTGAATGCGCCCCTGAGTTTCCGTATCGGGCACGCGCTGCACGCGGTGTACACCGGATTCGAATTTCAACTTGGCGAAAGCACCGCGGCCCTTCACCTCGGCGATGATTTCCTTGTAGCCACCCATGGTGCCTTCGGACGCCGAAATCACCTCGACCTTCCAGCCGGCCAGTGCCGCAAAACGCTCATACATCCGGTACAGGTCGCCGGCGAAGAGTGAAGCCTCGTCGCCGCCGGTGCCGGCACGGATTTCCAGCACCACGTTGCGCTCGTCCATCGCATCCTTCGGCAACAGCGCCACGCGGATTTCCTGCGCCAGCGCCTCGATGCGTTCTTCCAGCGCCGGGCGCTCGGCCTGCGCCATCTCGCGCATCTCCGCATCGGTCGAAGTATCGGCGATCATCGCATCGATATCTTTGAGCTCTGCAAGCGCACCGCGATAGGTCTTCACCGCGTCGATCAGCGGATTGAGCTCGGACAGCTCGCGCGTCATCTTCACATAATTCTCGGCGCTGACCTGACCCATCAGTTGTGCCTCGAGCGAGGCGTGATGTGCGAGGAGTACGTCGAGTTTGGTTTCGGGCAGCAGGGACATCGTGGAATCTCGGAGATCGCGGAAAGGGGAAGCGCGTCGTACGGGCAGAGCCTCGCTACAACGACAGTCCCTCGGCCTCAGCGAATTCGGTGAGCTTTTGCCGAATCGAGACGCTGCCCGAGGGGGCGTCGAGCAGTTGTGTCATCAGCGCCTCGGCCTTTTTGGCATCGAGGTCGAGAATCATTGCCTTCACGGGACCGTGTGCGGTGGCCGACAGCGACAGCGAGCGATAGCCCATGCCAATCAGCGCCAGAGCGCCGATCGGTTGCGAGGCCATCTCGCCGCACAGCGAGACGTGACGTTTGGCGGCGTCGCCCTTTTGCACGATCTCGCGCAGTACGCGCAGGATCGGCGCCGACAGCGTATCGAAGCGTTCCGACACCTTGGCATTGCCGCGGTCGACAGCGAACAGGAACTGGAACAGGTCGTTGGAGCCGACCGAGACGAAGTCGACCTTCTTCAGGAGTTCGTCGAGCTGATAGACCAGCGCAGGCACCTCGATCATGGTGCCGACATCGATTCGCTCGGGTAGGGCATGACCGTGCTGGCGCAAATAAGTCAGCTCGCGTTCGATGATCGCCTTGGCCTGATCGAATTCGGCCACTTCCGAAATCATCGGGAACATGATGCGCAGCGCGCGGCCGCCGCCGGCGCGCAGCAATGCGCGGATCTGGCCGCGCAGCAGGCCAGGCCGATCGAGGCCAAGACGGATCGCGCGCCAGCCCAGCGCCGGGTTCTCCTCGACGATGGTCTCCATGTAAGGGAGCGCCTTGTCGCCGCCGATATCGAGGGTACGGAACGTCACCGGCTTGGGGCCGGCAGCATCGAGCACCGCACGATACAGCGCCAGCTGATCGCTGGAGCGGGGCAGGCTTTCCCCGACCATGAATTGCAGTTCGGTGCGGAACAGGCCGATGCCCGCCGAGCCGGTATCGTCGATATGCGGCAGGTCGATGATCAGGCCGGCATTGATCAGCAGGTCGACCTTCTGGCCGTCCTTGGTGACGCAGGGAAGGTCGCGCAACGCTGAATACTGCGCCTGTCTCCGCGCGCGGAAACGCACGCGTTCGGCATAAGCGGATTCGATCTCGGCGGAGGGCCGAATATAGATCGAGCCCGAGGTGCCATCGACGATGACGGCGTCGCCTGGATCAGCAATGCCCGGCGCATTTGCGACTTCGCCGATCGCGGGAATGCCGAGCGCGCGCGCCACGATCGAGACATGCGAATTGGCCGTACCTTCCTCCAGCACCAGGCCACGCAGCTTCTTGCGATCGTAGTCGAGGAGGGCGGCTGGGCCCATCGCGCGTGCGATCAGGATCGCATTGTCCGGCATCTGTTCGCGCGACGGCGCGTGATCCTGGCCGACCAGCTGCCGCATCAGGCGGTGGCCGAGATCTTCAAGATCGTGCAACCGGTCGCGCAGATAGGGATCGGTGGAACGCAGCATGCGCGCACGTGTATCAGACTGCACGCGTTCGACGGCGGCTTCCGCAGTGAGGCCGGTGGCGACCGCTTCGTGCAGCTTGTGCGACCAGCCGTGGTCATTGGCGAACATGCGATAGGCTTCAAGCACATCGCGGTGCTCGCCGCCGTCGGCGACGTCGCCGCGTTCCAGCATGCGGTCGAGGTCCGACCGCAGCTTGGTCAGCGCGGTGTCCAGCCGTTTGATTTCCTTCGGCAGGTCTTCGGCGATGTAATTGGTGATGACGACGCGCGGCTCGTGCAGCACTACATGTCCGAGCGCGATACCATCGGAAAGGATAGCGCCGGTCTTGTGCAGGGAATGCCGCGCAGCGGGCTCGGCGCCCGGCTGCGCCAGCGCCGAAAGTTCGCCGGAGGCGATCATCTCGGCGAGCACCATCGCCGTTGTCTGCAGCGCCTCGACTTCTTCCTCGACATAAGTGCGCTTGGCGCGGTTCTGCACTACCAGCACGCCGAGCGTATTGCCGGCGCGCAGGATCGGCACGCCGAGGAACGAGTGATAGATTTCTTCGCCGGTCTCCGGGCGGAACGAGAACGCCGGATGGCTCTGCGCGTCGTTGAGATTGAGCGGTGTGGCTTCGGAGGCGACCAGACCGACCAGGCCCTCATGGGAGCTCAGCACGGTCTGGTGGACGGCGTCGCGGTTGAGGCCTTCGGTGGCGTAGAGCTCGAGTGTATTGTCGACGCGCAGCACGTATGTCGAGCAGACTTCCGCCACCATATTGGCGGCGATCAGCACCACGATCTTGTCGAGGCGTTCCTGAGCGCTGACCTGCTCCGCCATCACTTCGCGGAGCCGTCTCAGCAAGACTCGGGGGCCACCCGACGCGCTCCGCATGTGCCGACACCCTCCCCACGAGGCCGACACCTGACAAAAGCCGTGCGCCGACGCTAAGCCTCAGAAAACAATAGAATTTGCACCGCCGCGCAACAAGAGGCGCAGCGACAGAACCGTATCAGATTGTCCGAAACGGCGCCCTCAGCCGCAACGGCTGCCCATGCAGGCCGTATAGCGAATTGAGGCTTGTTTTGCCAAGCAAAACACCTGCCAGACAAGAAGCACACCGTTCACATCAAAATAACGGATGTTTCAGGAAAAATTTTCTACGCTTTGTCGAGACCATACAGCGTGTGCAGGGTGCGAACCGCCAGTTCCGTATAGGCTGTATCGATCAGGACCGAGAACTTGATCTCGGACGTGGTGATTGCCCGAATATTGATCTGGCGCTCGGAAAGGGCGGCAAAGGCTTGCGCGGCGACGCCGGCATGGCTGCGCATGCCAGATCCAATAACCGAGACCTTGGCGACATCGGTCGCGCTGTCGATGCGGGCATAGCCGATTTTGGCCTTGGCCGCCGTGATGGTCTCTTTGGCACGGGCATAGTCGGTGGCCGGGACGGTGAAGGTCAGGTCCGTGGTCTTGCCGTCTTCGGAGACGTTCTGGACGATCATGTCCACATTGATGTTGGCTTCGGCCAATGGCACGAAGATCGAGGCGGCGACGCCCGGCTTGTCCTCGATCTGGCGGACGGAAATCTGGGCCTCGTCCTTGGAAAAGGCGATTCCGGTAACGACGTGGCTTTCCATGATTTCCTCCTCGCTGCAGATCAGCGTGCCCGGCGGGGTGCCGTGCGGGTCGATGTCTTCGGGTTTGTCGAAACTTGAGCGCACGAAAATCGGCATATTGTGGGTCATGCCGAGTTCCACGGAGCGGACCTGCAGGACCTTGGCGCCCTGCGACGCTAGTTCCAGCATTTCCTCAAACGCCACCTTGTTCATGCGTTGTGCCTTTGGCACGACGCGCGGATCGGTGGTGTAGACGCCGTCCACGTCGGTATAGATGTCGCAGCGGTCAGCCTTGACGGCGGCGGCAATTGCCACTGCCGAGGTATCGGACCCGCCGCGGCCGAGTGTGGTGACGCGGCCGGTTTCGGCATGGATGCCCTGGAATCCGGCGATGACGGCCACTTCCTTGCGCTCCTTGAAGCGCTTGATGAGCTTGTCGCCGTCGATCTCGTCGATTCGGGCCGAGGCATGGGCGTCCGACGTCTTGATCGGGATCTGCCAGCCCTGCCAGGAGCGCGCCTGGATGCCGATGGTCTGCAGCGCGATCGCCAGCAGGCCGGCGGTCACGAGCTCACCGGACGCGACGATGGCGTCGTATTCTCGGGCGTCATGCATCGGCGACACTTCGGTGCACCAGGCCACCAGTTCGTTGGTTTTGCCCGACATCGCCGACACCACGACTGCGACCTCATGACCGGCATCGACCTCGCGTTTGACATGCTGCGCGACGTTGCGGATGCGGTCGATGTTGGCGACGGACGTACCGCCGAATTTCATTACGAGCCGGCCCATGACGAGTGGTGCATTCCCTGACGACAGTGGGTAAAGATACCGCGCACTACGCACGCGGGCGAAAACGCGCGTATACATAGCGGCGAGGGTGGGGGCAAGCAACCCGGGCTTCTGGTCCCTTAGAACGCACCGAGACAGGGCATTTTGGACGGTTTATGGGGCGCTATATCGACGATATCCTGCAGCCGGGCGAGAAGGTGCTGTATTCCAGCAACTTGCACTGGGTGGTCTATGTCCCGGCCATCGCGGCCTGGATTGTCTCCGCGGCTTTGCTGGTCCTGACGCGTTACGCGATCAACGAAACCCTTGTTCTGCTCTGCCTGGCATCTTCGGCCGTAGTGGCCTTCGCGGCGCTGTACTGGTCGATGAAGGGCTGGTTCCAGCGCTGGACGACCGAGACGGATGTCACCACGCTGCGGGTCGTGCACAAGGAAGGCTTCATCACGCGCAAGACTTTCGAGATCAGTATCGACAAGGTTGCGAGCGTCAGCGTCAATCAGAGCATTCTGGGACGCATCTTGAATTATGGTGACATCGCCATCGAGAACATGGGTGACGATGAAGAGGTCATCAAGATGATCGCGTCACCACTCGCATTTCGCAGCCACATCACAGCGCGATAGGACAACGGCTCCACAATGGCCATCCAAGCAAACTTCTCCGACGCTTCCGCATCCTCCGTCGATGCCAGCGAAGTCGCGAAATTCTCGAAGCTGTCGGAGGAGTGGTGGGATCCGCGCGGCAAGATGGCGCCGCTGCACAAGATCAACCCGCTGCGCCTGACCTATATTCGCGACGCCGCCTGCCGCAAGTTCGATCGTAATGTTCGTAGTCTCAATTGCCTGAGTGGCTTGCGCATGCTCGATATCGGTTGCGGGGCTGGTTTGCTGTGTGAGCCGTTCACGCGGCTCGGCGCACAGGTGATCGGTATCGATCCCTCCGCCACCAATATCGCCGCCGCTAAGTTGCACGCAGACAAAGGGCATCTGTCGATCGATTATCGTTGCACCACCGTCGAGGAGATGGACGTGCGTGAGCGCTTCGACATCGTGCTGGCGATGGAAGTGATCGAACACGTGGTCGATGTCGGCGCATTCCTCGATCGCTGCGCGTCGATGCTGAAGCCCGGTGGCCTGATGGTGGTCTCGACGCTAAACCGAAACTGGAAGAGCTTTGCACTCGGCATCGTCGCCGCCGAATATGTGCTGCGCTGGCTGCCACGTGGGACCCATCAGTGGGACAAGTTCGTCACGCCGGACGAACTCGCGCATCATCTGTCGCGCAACAAGTTGGAAATCACCGAACAATCTGGCGTGGTCTACAATCCGCTCGGTGACCGCTGGACGCTGTCGTCCGATATGGACGTGAACTATATGGTGGTCGCGGAAGAGGTGTAGCGTTTCAGCTTCTGCCTGCTTCAGCCTCGCCGGCGCGTCAAACCCCGTTGAGAATAATCACCGTCGGTGCCTTGGGCAGCGCATTGAGTGATATTGTCAGCGTTTGGGCGCTGCGCTGGTCGATTTCGAAATCTTTTCCGATCTTTGTCATGAAGTCGCTGAGCGGTGTCATGAAGCGATGCATGGGCAGCACCACCGAGGCGCGCAGCCGCTTGGTGATCTCGGATACGCCGTCGAGGGACATTGTGTAGCTGCCATCGATCGGCACCATCACGATGTCGAGCCGGCCGATCGCGGCGAAGTGGCTCTCGTCGAGCTTGTGATGCAGATGGCCGAGATGGCCGATGCACAGGCCGGCAACCTCGAAGATGAAGATCGAATTGCCGTCCTTCACCATCTCGCCGCCGGCGTCATCGCCATAGTAGCGGCGGATGTCCGTCGTGACGTTGCGGATCAGCACGTCGCCGATGCGCTCATGGATCTGCGCCGGCTGTCCACTCTCGCCCCACCCATGCAATACCGTCTTGATGCGCGGGTCGGGATACAGCGTGTAATGGGTGCTGTGGGCCCGGTTCATCGTCACCACATCCGGGATGCGATCGAGCTTGTAGATGCCGTTATAGTCGGTGGCGATGGTCACGCCGCCGGGTGTGTCGATGTAATAGGTGGAGTGCCCGGCATAGGTGATGGAGACTTCATCGGCCTTCGCAGCAGTCCGACGCAAACTGACTGGAATTGCGAGTGGTGGCCGTGTGGCCATTGCCAGACACTCACTGCCGCGCGGGGCATTTTGCGCGAGTGCTGGGGTAACAACCCAACTCATTGCCCAACAAGTCAGGGTACCGAGGACAACAGGCAGAAATCGCAGCATGATCCGGCAGTCTCCGAATGCGCTTTGCTTCAATGTATCGCCAAAAGCGGACGCTGCAATGCTGGTTGTGGCGCCGGAGACTGCCCAAGATCGCGGCGCATCGCACAGTGTGGATGCCCGGGTGCCGCGATGGAATAGTCGCCATTCTGCAGGGATTGACACGCTGCCGAAGGTAAGATGGTTGGGTAGGTCTTGTGATCACTACCGCGAGCATTGCAGTTGTCATCCGATTCAGCCCAGCCTTGGGAATTCGTTAGCCGCGATGATTGTGTTGCGGCGTCGCAATCCGACTGGGTGTTCGACACGGCGATGTTGCTGCTGACGCGGCCGCTTGATGCGGCGATTGCCGAGTTACTCCAAGTCATAGGCGCGGACGCCGAAGCAGATCGCGCATGGATGTTCGAATACGACGCCGACCATCTGCGCTTTCGCAACACCCATGAGTGGAGTCGCGGTGGGGTCGGATCCTTTGTGCAGGATCTGCAGCATGTGCCGGTCACCATGATCGGCTGGCTGCATCAACGGCTGGTCTTGGGGCAGGCTGTGATGGTCAATGACATCGAGGCACTGCCACGCAGCGCCGGTGCGTTGCGCGCTGAGTTTATCCGGCAGAACAACAAAAGCGTACTCAGCGTGCCGGTATTTCATGACGGTAGGCTCGTCGCCTGCATCGGTTTCGATGCGGTCGCAGCGCCGCGCCGGTGGTCAGATGAAATTGCTGATCTGTTTCGTTGTGCCGACCTCATCGCGGCGGCGCGCTATGGCCGGTCGCCGATCACCTCTGGTGGGGAAGATTCTCAGGCTGCGTATCCCGCACTGATCTACCTACGCCGCGCGCATGGCATTCTCGGCACGCCATTGACCGAAATCGTCGGCCTGCGCTCGTCGAAAGACTATACTGAGGTGTGGCTGGTGGATGGCGCGATGGTGCTCGATCCAAGGCCGCTGACACAGTGGCTGGGCCTGATCCCGCCGGGCTGGTTTGTGCGCATTCATCGTACGGCCGTCGTCAATCATCAGTTCGTGCGCGAGGTCGTGCGCCGGTCGAGCGGGGCATGGCAATTGCGCTTGCATGATTATGAAGACCATTGGCCGGTGTCGCGGGCTGGCCGAGCTGAGTTACGCGCGCATCTTGGCGTTTGAACGACACCAAGCGAGGTGAATGTGAGCACGTTAGCGACTCACATTCCGCGTGCCGATTGCTATCAATCGCGTGCTGATCACGACTTAACAAATCGTTAGCGACGTCAGTGTGTTGAGTATTTTTCGCGTTGTGTGTTGCTACGTTTCAACACGCGAAAAACCTGCAGGGCGTTCGTCGAACCTATAGGTCGATTCGGCGATCTTTGATTGCGACTCGTCATGCGATCGCGTGTCTCATGGAACTTCGCTCGCGTGGATCTGCGAGCTGGAGTTCGATCGTGAAGCTCCCGGTATTTTCAGTCGTCAGCGCTGCGTGCTGCAGCGGCTCGAGTACGAGCAGCGGCACCGGCGCGCGCCGTGCTAACACATTGATGTCGTCGACAGCCATGATGCTGTCGCTGTTGTCGCTTGCGGGTCCGGTGCTGATGGTCGCGGCGATTGCCTCGTCGCAAGCGGTTCATGCGCAGGCTTCGGGCGTCGGCGGAAATGGCGGAGCGCATGCATCCAGCAATCCCAAAGCGGGCGGAATAGGCGGTGTGATCGACCCCGCCAATGGAGGCGGCGGCGGCGGCGGTGGCGGCAGGAATGCCAAGAACGAGTCGCTGAAGAACGCTTATATCGGCAATGGCGGCAAGGGTGGCAGTGGTGCACATGCCAGTGGAGGGGGAGACGGCGGCCAGGGTGGAAACCTGGGCTTCAACGGCTCGCAACTCCTGGGCGGTCAAATCCAGGGAGGCGCGGGATCGCCCGGGAAGCGTCCCCAGCGGCTCAAGGGTGGAGATGGCAGCAACTGGTTTCACGGAATGGGCCATGACGGCGGCAGCGGCGGCGGTGGCGGCGGTGGCGGCACCGGCGCGATATTCAGCGGGTCGTTCGTTCCGGGCAACCAGTTCATTGCGGGCGGCGCAGGTGGCAGTGGCGGAGCCGCCGCCGATGGTGGCGATGGTGTTGTGGCGTATTACGGGACCTTCATGGCCCCCGGCTACGGCGGCGGCGGTGGAGGTGGGGGTGGGGGCGGCGGCGGCGGAATAGGCCTCTACGCATCCGGACAAACCCTGGAAACGCTCGCTCCCGCTATCAAAGGTGGTTCGGGCGGTTGGGGTGGCGCCGGCGGCAATGGAGGCACGGGCGCGCCGGATAGTATCGGTAACTATTGCCCGGGCGGACAGCCGCCCTGCATCACCACCGCGACCGACGGCGGCGTCGGCGGCGATGGCGGCAGTGGGGGCAATGGCGGCAATGGCGGCGCCGGCATTGTCGTCGAGAAGGCGCGCGTGACCGTCATTGGAAGCGGCGCCTCGGTGTTCGGCGGGACCGGCGGGACCGGCGGGGCGGGTGGATCGGGCGGCCAAGGCGTTTCCGGTGGCAATGGTGGCAATGGCGGCACTGGTGGTGCTGGCGGCACCGGCGTCGTGGTGGTGAGCCCGGGGACGGTGCGCGTCGACAATGGTGGACTGGTGCAGGGCGGCGATGCCGGGGCCGCTGGGCCCGCCGGCCCGGGCGGCGGCGGCTGGGAGCTCGGCAGTGGAAGCAGTGGTCACGCCGGTGCGAATGGAGCGGCGGGAGTCGCCATCCTTGGGCAGAGCGCCGGCATAACGGTCGTTGCGGCTGGGACGATCGAGGGCGGGCGAAACGTCGACGGATCGCGCGCTGCGGCGATTCTGTTCTCCGGCGGCGGCAACAGGCTGGAGTTATGGTCCGGCGCGAACATTACAGGCGATGTCGTCGTCGGCTCGGATGCGAGCAATCCCAATATCTTTGCGTTGGGTGGCAATCAGGACGCGACGTTCGATCTCTCCGGATTGGGCACGAAGTATCGGGGCTTTTCGGTGCTGGAAAAAAATGGCGACGCCGTCTGGACGCTTTCGGGGATATCGGCATCCTTCGCCGGCGATTTGCGCGCCAATGCCGGCAGCCTGGCCTTTGCTGGTGGCGCCAGACTGACGACGGCCAATGGCTATGTCGGCTATGACAGCGGCACCGATGCCAATGTCACCATCTCTGGCCCAGGCGCATCGTGGCTCAATACCAATCTGTTCGTCGGCTATCGCGGCACCGGCTCGTTGCTGATTGCTGATGGCATGCATGTGACTGCAGCCACCGCTTCAATTGGCAACGATGCGTCTTATGTCGCGCATGGCACGGTGAAGGTCGATGGCATCGGGTCGACGCTCGATGCCCAGACCCTGAAGATCGGCGCAGCGTCCGTCGGCGCGCTGACGGTGAGTAATGGGGGCGTTGCGAAAGCGCGTACGATTCAAGTAGGCGCCTCTGGTGTCAGCGGTGCGTTGAGTATCGGATCCGAGCCCGGGGCGGCGGCTCTGGCGCCTGGTGTTGTGACAGGCCCGGTTGAACTCGCACAAAGCGGCACGCTCAATTTCAACCATACGAGCGGCGACTATCTCTTCAATAATCTCATCACCGGCAATGGCGCGATCAATGTGCTGTCAGGCACCACGATCCTGTCCGGCCGCAGTGCTGCTTTCACGGGCACCACGGAAATCCTGAGCGCAACGCTTGGCGTGACCGGACAACTCGGCGGCACGGTTAATGTCGATGCGGGCGGACGCCTCACCGGCAATGGCTCCGTCGGAGCAACCACGGTGCTCAATGATGGCACGCTCGCGCCTGACGGCACGGGTCGTCTGACGGTGAACGGCAACCTGTCGATGCTCGCCGGCAGCGCCTTTGATTTCAACCTCGGCCATTTTTCGAACGGCGCAGCCTCGACGACGTCAGCGAGCGTCTTTGCAAATGGCGATGTTGCGCTCCACGACGTGACGTTCAATATCAGTGGTACGGGCGAGCCTGCGGTCGGTTACTATCGTATGATCAACTACACCGGCGGTTCGTCAATCTCCGGACTGACCATCGGCACGACGCCCCCGATCTCGGGACTGTTTCCCGTCACCTATTCGATCGACAGCTCGCGGCTGCATGTGGTCGATCTCATTGCTTCGCCCAACGGCACCGATATCCTTCAACGTTGGGATGATGCGTCGAGCGGCACCGCGGGTGGCAGCGGAACCTGGAATGCGCTCAACAACAATTGGTTTGATTTGGCCGGCGTTGCCAATACCCAGTGGGGATCCATTTATGGCGTCTTCAATGGCCCGGGCGGCACGGTCACGATAGATGGATCGCAGAAATTCTATGGACTGCAATTCGTCGGCGGTCTCTACAACCTTGTTCAAGGCACTGGCGAACTGCGGCCAACCGCGCTGGGCGGTTCGGACGGTATTGGTGAGCTGCGTGTTCTGTCCGGCGAGACGGCGACAATTTCGGCTCCGATTGTAGGCGCTGGTGGTGTGAACAAGACGGGTGGCGGCACGCTCGTGCTCGCCGGCACCAGTACCTATACTGGCGGCACGACCATCAGCGGAGGCTCGCTGCAGATTTCGTCGAATGCGAATCTCGGCGCTGCAACCGGCGGTCTCACCTTCGACAACGGCATCTTGCATACGACTGCAAACATCGCCTCAGCGCGGAACGTATCGTTACTCGGCATAGGCGAGATCGATACCGACGCCGCAACGGCGCTGGTGCTCACCGGTACGGTGTCCGGCACCGGCAGCTTGATCAAGGCCGGCGACGGCACTCTGATGTTGGCCAATACCAACAGCTGGACTGGCGGCATGCTACTCGAAGCTGGCACGCTGCAGCTTGGCGCTTCCGGTGCACTGCCCAACGACAGTGACGTGATCATCTATGGCGGCAAGCTCGATCTCAACGGTTACAATACCACGACGCATTCGCTGATCGGCTTCGGTGGTGAGATTGCGCTTGCAAGTGCACAACTGACGCTCAACCAGGCAAGCGATACGGTCATCGCAAGCACCATCACCGGTGTCGGCGGCAGCCTCGTGAAATCCGGCAGCGGCACGCTGCTGTTGTCTGGAGCGAATACTTACACGGGCGGCACGACAGTTTCCGGCGGCGCCGTTGCAGTTCTCGCGGACGCCAATCTCGGCACGGGCACGCTGACGCTCTCGGGTGGCACGCTGCTGACGCTGGCCGATATCACGTCCGTGCGAAGTATTGTGCTTTCCGGCAGCGGCACAATCGAGACGCTGTTCGGTACGACATTCACGACTACAGGAAGCGTCTCGGGCGCCGGCGCCTTGACCAAGGATGGCTGGGGCACGTTGGTTCTGGCAGGCATCAGCTCTTTCAGCGGCGGCACGACGATCAATGCCGGCACGCTGCAGATCGGCAATGGCGGCACCACCGGCACACTGTCCGGCAACGTCACGAACAATGGTATTCTGGCATTCAACCGATCCGATAATTTCTCCTATAATGACGTCATCTCCGGTCCCGGCGCTTTCATCCAGGTCGGGGCGGGCCTTACAGTGTTTAGCAATGATAACACCTACCGCGGTGGCACGTTGATCTCTGCCGGTATGCTGCAGCTCGGCACTGGCAGCACAGCGGGCTCTATCATTGGCGATGTCATCAATAATGGCACGTTCCAGATTTTCCGTTCCGATGTCTACACATTCGGTGGCACGATCACGGGAATCGGCATGTTCCGGCATGTCGGCACCGGCACGACGGTCCTGACGGCAGACAATACTTACAGCGGTGGTACGGAGATCACGCAGGGCATTCTGCAGATCGGTGATGGTGGTTTCACAGGATCGATCATCGGCAATGTCATAAACAATGGCGAACTTGTCGCGAAGCGCGACGGTCTGCTGACATTGGCGGGTGCCATCTCCGGCAGCGGTTCATTCACGCAGAGCGGCTTGGGCATTACGCGCCTCGACGGACTCAATAGCTATACGGGCGCCACCGCCGTCAAAGCCGGAACGCTCAGCGTCAACGGCTCGATCGCCGCATCGTCGCTGGTGAGCGTCGAACGCGGAGCGACGCTCGGCGGCAACGGCATCGTCAGCACCACACAGATCCAAGATGGCGGCATGCTGTCGCCCGGAAATTCGGTCGGGCTGCTGTCCGTACAAGGCAATCTGACGTTTGCCGCTGCTTCGAGCTACATGGTCGAGGTATCTGGCTCGGCGGCGGACCGGACCAATGTCACAGGCACCGCGTCGCTCAACAATGCTGGCGTTCGCGTCAGCTTCGATCCCGCGGCCTATGTACGTGAACGCTACACCATTTTGAATGCCCCAGGCGGCGGCATCGCAGGCAGGTTCAGCCCAAATATCGTCAGTGACGAGCCACCCTCGTTCATCACGACGCTGAGCTACGATGCTCAAAACGTCTATCTCAATGTTGATCTGAAGCTAACCGGTCTCAACATCAATCAGAACAATATCGCTTCGTCGCTGAATGCCTATTTCGGCAGCCATGGCGGCATCGCCTATGCGCTCGGCGCGATGGCGCCGGAAGATCTGACGCAATCGTCGGGCGAACTCTCGACCGGCGTGCAACAGAACACCGTGCAGGCCATGACGCAGTTCATGGGCGTGCTGACTGATCCCTTCGCTGCCAATCGCGGCCTCGCAACCGTGAACACAGCTTCGAATGCCTTCGCGGCGGCCGATCGTTCACCGACGCCCTGGCGCGACGCCTACGGTGCGATCACCAAAGCGCCACCTGTGGCGGTGAGCTTCGAAGCGCGCTGGAACGTCTGGGCTGCGGGCTTCGGTGGTGGTCAGGCGACCGACGGCAATACGGTCGTTGGTTCGCACAATAGCAGTAGCCGGATCGGCGGCATTGCCGTCGGTGCCGATACCTGGCTGTCGCCACAGACGCTTGCCGGCTTCGCCGTGGCTGGCGGCGGCACCAGCTTCGGCTTGTCGGATAATCTCGGTTCAGGACATTCGGACCTGTTCCAGATAGGTGGTTTCATCCGCCATCACCAAGGCCCCGCTTATATCACAGCTGCGCTCGCCTACGGATGGCAGAACGTCACTACGGAACGGCTAGTGACCATCGTCGATGTCGACCGGCTGCGCGCGAACTTCACCGCGCACGCTTTCTCGGCGCGCGCCGAAGCTGGCCATCGGAGCGTGCTGCCGTGGCTTGGCGGCGTGGGTTTGACGCCTTATGCCGCGGGCCAGGTTACGAATATCGACCTGCCAGCCTATGCAGAGACGCTTGTCTCCGGCGGCGATGATTTCGCGCTTAGTTACACCGGACGCAACGTCACTGCCACGCGTAGCGAACTTGGCCTCCGCACCGACAAATCCTTCGCTTTAGATCAGGCGTTGCTCACGCTGCGTGGGCGCGCCGCATGGGCGCATGACTTCAATCGCGATCGCGTCGCGCAGGCCTCGTTCCAGTCGCTGCCTAGCGCGAGCTTCATCGTGAACGGCGCGGCGATGGCACCCGATGCTGCGCTGACCAGCGCGAGTGCGGAGGTCATGCTCGGAAGCGGGCTGTCGGTCGCGGCGACCTATGAGGGTGAGTTCTCCAACCTCACCCGCAGCCATGCCGGCAAGGGCGTCGTGCGCTTGGTCTGGTAAGCCACGTCCGAGGCGGTCGCGATCGCATCGCAGGCATGGGCGCAGGCCGCTTGACCCTGCGGCGTGACGCAGTCAGGTTCCGCGCCATCGCTCGCGGACCATCTTGCCTCATGTTCACCATCGCCTCGCTCTGGATCCCCTTCACTATCATCGCCTCGCTGGGGCAGGTGGCGCGCAATGCCATGCAGCGCTCGCTCACCGGACCGCTCGGGACCTGGGGCGCCACCAACATCCGTTTTCTGTTCGGCTTCCCGTTTTCGATCGTCTTTTTCGTGGTGATCATCGTGGCGACGGGCGACAAGGTGCCATGGCCATCAGCCGAATTCTGGCCGTGGCTGCTACTCGGCGCGCTGAGCCAGATCTTTGCCACAGGGCTCATGCTGGCAGCGATGAATGATCGCTCCTTTGTGGTGACCACGGCCTATCTCAAGACCGAGGCGATCCAGACCGCGATTTTCGGTTTCGTCTTTCTCGGCGATCATCTGACGGTGCTGAAGGTCGCGGCGATCCTGATTGCGACCATCGGAGTCGTCGTCACGGCGCTGCAGCCCGGTGCTACGCGCAACATCGCCAGCATCCGGCCGACCGTCCTCGGGCTGGTCGCGGCGGCGGCTTTTGCGCTGTCGGCCGTCGGCTTTCGCGGCGCCATCATCACGGTGCCCGGTGTCAGTTTCGTCACGGCGGCGTCCTATGCGCTGGTCTGGGCACTATTCGTGCAGACCTTGATCCTGACCATCTATCTGCTGGCCCGTGCACCCAAGGTTCTGAGCGACATCCTCGGCTTGTGGAAGCCATCGATGCTGGCCGGCTTCATGGGTGCGGTAGCCTCGCAATTCTGGTTCCTGGCCTTTGCACTTACAGCCGCCGCCAACGTGCGGACGCTGGCGCTGGTCGAGGTGCTGTTCGCGCAGGCTGTCGCCTATTATTCGTTCAAGCAGCCCCTTTCGGCACGCGAATTGTCGGGGATCGCGCTGATTGTCGTCGGCGTGGCGATGCTGGTTGCGGTGTGACGGCGCATTGCGCGTGATGTCTCTTTCGTGGGCGCGTCTGCTGCGATAGGACTGATCGCAGCCCTCCCCGTGCCGATCCCGAGACCAGATTGATGCGCATCCTGTCCCTGTTCTTCCTGCTGCTTGTCGCCAACCCGGCCTCGGCGGTCGAAGCCATCGTCAAGGACGGCGACACCATCCAGATCGGCAATGTCGCCTACAAGCTTGCCGGCCTGGACGCGCCGGAGGTGGATCAGCCCTGTGTCGACGAACATGCCGACAACTGGGGCTGCGGCGTCGAAGCAAGGGACCAACTGGTGAAGCTGATCGGCAAGCGCGAGGTTCGCTGTGAGGACCTTGGCGAGGACAAGATCTACAAGAACCGTCGCGCCGGTATCTGCAGTGTCGTTGGCGAGACGGGTAGCCTCAATCAGGCGGTGATCCAATCGGGCTATGCGGTGAGCATCGAACCGTCGGACAAGGCAAGCGCCAAGACCAGCTTCAAACCCGATGAGACGGCTGCCAAGGACAAGCGCCGAGGGCTGTGGCGCGGGTGCTTCGTGACGCCCGCGGAGTTCCGCCGCAAGGCGAGCGACAGCCCATTGCTCGGCTCGGCCTGTCGGAGCGACAAGGACAAGGAGCTGCGCGCGGCGCTGTTTCCCACCGATCTCGCGATGCCGGTGGGCTGCAATATCCGGGCGAAACAGGTCCGGCGGGCCAAGTTTACCGGCCATGTTGGCGTCTATCTCATTCCCCAATGCCAGAATTACGCGACCCAGCCGAAGCCGGATCGCTGGTTTTGCAGCGAGGACGACGCCCGCGCCGCGGGGTACCGCAAGGCGCTCAACTGTCAGGCCCCCAGCCGCCGCAACTGAGCGATGAGCCGGAGGCGCTGGACGCCGCCGGCTGAACCACGTAGCAAATCAGGACGCGGGAATGAGCCGGGCGCGCGCGCCCAAAACCTGTTTAAGGGGCTTATTCCAGTATGCGAAATCCGGAGTGAAGCGCGTGGCCGAGAACACCAGTTCGTCAGCATCGATCGAAGCCGTTGAGCGCAGCCTGGCCTCCGCCGGCTATATCGCCAGCCGGCAGATCGCCACCGCCGTCTATCTCGCCGAGAAGATCGAGAAGCCGATCCTCGTCGAAGGTCCGGCCGGCGTCGGCAAGACCGAACTCGCCAAGGCGATCGCTGCGTCGCGCGGCCTCGAGATGATCCGCATGCAGTGCTATGAGGGCCTCGACGAGGCCAAGGCGCTGTACGAGTGGAAATATGCCAAACAGCTACTCTACACCCAGATCCTGAAGGACAAGCTCGGCGAAGTGCTGGGCGGGGCCGATACGCTCGCCAAGGCGCTCGACCAGTTGCACGATTTCGGCGACGTGTTCTTCTCCAAGGAGTTCGTCGAGCCGCGTCCGTTGCTGCGCGCTCTGGAACAGCCGATGGGCTGCGTGCTTCTGATCGACGAGATCGACAAGTCCGACGCCGAATTCGAATCGCTATTGCTCGAAATCCTGTCCGACTTCCAGGTCACGATCCCCGAGCTTGGCACTGTCGTAGCCATCGTACCACCGATCGTGATCCTGACCTCGAACGGCGAGCGCGATCTTGGCGACGCGCTGAAGCGCCGCTGTCTGCATCTGCATATCGGCTTTCCCGAGCCCAAGCTCGAAGAGCGCATCGTCGAAACCCGCGTGCCCGGCGTGTCCGCGACGCTGCGCAAGCAGCTTGTCGGTTTCGTCAATCAGGTCCGCACGCTGGACCTGAAGAAGCTGCCGTCGGTCAGCGAGACTATCGACTGGGCCAAGGTGCTGGTGCTGCTCGGGGCGTCCGAACTCGGCCACGAGATGGTGAAAGACACGCTCAATGTGCTGCTGAAATACGAAGGCGATATCGAAGCGACACTGCCGCAGGTCTCGGGCTTCGTTGCCAAGGCCGACCGGCAGGGCGTGTTCGGTTAGCCATGCGCGACACGCTGCATCGCTTCTTTCGGGCGGCGCGGGGCGCCGGTGTCAGGATTTCGCCTGCCGAAAGTATCGATGCGATGCGTGCCGCCGCTGAAGTGGGCCCCGCCGATCGCGCGATCCTGCGCGATGCGCTGCTGCTGACCATGGCGAAGTCCGGCGAAGAGAAAGCGGCGCTTGCTGCCTGTTTCGATACGTTCTTCACCCATCCTGATTTCGACGCGCCGTCCGCGGCAAATGACGACGACGAGACTGGCGAGGGGGCAAGCGAGAGCGGGACCGACGCCGCGGCAGGCACCGCGTCGGTACAGGCTTCGACCGAACTCGGTTCGCTCGCGCAGATGCTGCTGGCGCAGGACCGCGCCGCCATTGCCGCGGCGCTTTCAAACGCATCGAATGCCGCCGGCCTGACCGACATCCGTGTCTTCACCCAGCGGGGGCTGTTTGCCAGCCGGGTGCTCGAGCAGCTCGGGATCGCGCAACTGCGCGACGACATCGATGCGCTCACGACCCGCAATCCAGCAGATGCAGAACGGCTTGCAACGGCGCTCCGCAGCCTGCGCGAGACCGTCAGCGAAATGGTCGCGCAGGCGCTGCTGCTCTATGGCCGCGAGGAGAAAGAGGCGCTGCGCAATGAGATCCTGCGCAATGCGCCGATGGCGCGGCTGGAACAGCGGCAGATCGCGCAGATGCGCGTTCTGATCCGGCAGATCGCGCGGCGGCTGCGCGAGCGCTTCAGCAAGCCGCGCAAACGGCAGCGCCGTGGCCATCTCGATGTCCGCCGCACCATTCGTCGCAATGCTGCATGGGGCGGCGTGCCGTTCATGACGGCATGGAAGCGCCGTCATCGTGACAAACCGAAGATCGTCGCTATTTGCGATGTCTCGGGCTCGGTTGCGCAGGTCTCCGACTTCTTCCTGCTGCTGATCCACAGCCTGCATGAAGTGGTGTCCGATGTGCGCTCCTTCGCTTTTTCCGGCAACCTGATCGAAGTCAGTGAAGTCCTGGAGAAAAACAAACCTGAAGAGGCGATGAAGCAGATCATGTCGTCGGTTGGCTACGGCTCGTCCGACTATGGTCGCTCCTTCGTCGATTTCGAGAAGGGTTTCATGAGCGCGATCACGGCGCAGACCACGGTCATTGTGCTCGGCGATGCCCGCAGCAACAATCTCGATCCGCGCGCCGACATCTTGCGCCGCATCGGCGAGCGTTCGAAGCGGCTGGTCTGGCTCAATCCGGAAGGACGGATGGGCTGGGGCTTCGGCGATTCCGAAATGCCGCGCTACGCGACCTTCTGTAATGTCGTGCGCCAATGCGCGACGGCGCAGCAACTCGAGCGCGCCGTCGCCGATATCGTGGCGACCTATCAATAGTCGTCGCCATCAACCGAAGGTGAAGGCATAGGCCCGTACGCCGGGATCGAGGAATTCGATTCGGAATGTGCGGTCGGTGATGCCGCCAACTTGCCGCACCAATTGATACAGCTTCGCATCCGTCACGGTTCCATACCCCTCCGCATCGGTATCGGTGCCGTGGCTGACACCGGGCGCCGCGCCGTCGATGGTCACGCGGAAGCGCACCGGCTTGCCGTCCCGTGATGGGCCGAGCACCAAATGCAGGTCGCGGGCGTGGAAACAATAGGCGATACGGCCGGACGCCTCATCGAGCTGCGCATATTCGCGGCCGATGGTCCATGTGCCGCCCAGCGTCCAGCGGTTCAGCGGTAGCATGTCGATGCCGCGATAGACGCTCGGCACATCCTCACGCGCGCCGCCCGGTGAGGTGAAGCCGGTAGCCTGTCCATAGCCGAGATAGGTTTCCGACGACCGGAGTTGGACTTCGTCCGCCGCAACCTGCGTGCCTTCGGCTGTCACGGTTGCTGCGTCGTCGGTTGGCTTGTGGCCGGCCTCGGCGAGCAATTGCTGGATCACCTTTTCCGACGTCGCATAGTTGCCCTCGCCGATTGCCTGATGACGGATGCGACCATCGGCACCGACGAAGTAGAGGGCAGGCCAAGCATTGTTGCTGAAAGCGCGCCAGACCCGGAAGTCGTTGTCGATCGCGACCGGATAGCCAACGCCGAGCTTCGCTGTTGCGGTGCTGACATTGCCGATGTTCCTCTCGAAGGCGAATTCCGGCGTGTGTACGCCGATCACGACGAGGCCCTGATCGCGATACTTGTCGGCCCAGGCACGGATATGCGGCAGCACACGCAGGCAGTTGATGCAGGAATAGGTCCAGAAATTCACCAGCACGACCTTGCCCTGCAGGTCCTCAGCCTTCAGCGGCGACGTGTTGAGCCATTGCCTGCTGCCCACGATCGATGCGAGCGGGCCCGACAGTGACGCGTGGGGTGTGGCATTGCCGATGGACGTCCCGGCCTGCGCGGATGCTGCGGGCTGCAGCGTGTCGATCAGCTTGCTTTCAAACGCCGTCGTCGACGGCAGAGATAGTTGCGTCAGCAGGCGCGTATCCAGCCCGGCCCAGATTGCGATGGCGCCGAGCACGACTGCGCCACCCAGTGCGCGACGCACGCCGTCGCTCCATGGCATCAGCTCGCGGGCCTTGGCGAGCAAACGTCCGCCCAGTAGCATGCCTGCGGCGAGTGACGTTGCCGCACCAAGACCGTAAGCGAGCAGCAGCAACACGGTATCGATTCCCGGCCCGTGCAGTGCGGCGCCGGTGAGGATCAGGCCCAGCACCGGTCCGGCACAGGGTGCCCAGACGAGGCCCGTCGCTATGCCGAGCAGCAGCGAAGCGACCGGTGTGCGGTTTGCGTTTGCATCATTCTGGCCGGCCCAACCGGACAACTTCACACCGAGTAGTACTAGCGGCGCCATCAGCCGCGTGGCCAGAGTCGGCAACAGCAGTGCCAGGCCGAATAGCGTCATCACGATGAGGGCGATGCTACGGCCGTAACGATTGGCCTCGATCGCCCAGTTGCCGGCGACAGAGGCGAGACTGGCGGCCACCGCGAAAGTCAGTGTGAGGCCGATCAGCAAGGGCAATCCGCTGCGGCGAAACGGCTGGTCCGCGCGGGCGAGAATGATCGGCAGGATCGGGAAGATGCAGGGCGATGCGATGGTGAGCAGGCCGGCGGTATAAGCGAGGATGAAGAGCGTCACGGTGATCTCCAGAAAACGCACGAGTGAAATCGGCGGGTCACCAAGGCGGGCGCCGTTATCGGTGCGATGATCCGCGGACCGTGGGCGGTCCGCGGAGGAATTGTGAGAGACGCGAGGGCTAAATCAGGTTGATCGCGACATTGATGTTGCCGCGCGTTGCCTTCGAGTAAGGGCAGATCTGATGCGCGGCATCGACCAGCTGGCGCGCGACGTCCGGCGCGAGGCCGGGCAGGCTGACATTGAGGCGAGCCTGCAGGAAGAAGTCGCCGCCGGTGGTGCCGAGATCGACTTCGGTGTCGACGGCAACGTCGGCCGGCAGCTTGACCTTCAGATTGCCGGCGGCGCGCCCGATGGCGCCGATGAAGCAGGCGGACCAGCCTGCCGCGAACATTTGCTCGGGATTGGTGCCGGCGCCGGCCGAGCCGGGAGGCGACAGCTTGACGTCGAGCCGGCCGTCGGAGCTTCGCGAGGCGCCATCGCGGCCACCGGTGGTGTGGGTCTGGGCGGTGTAGAGAACCTTTTCAATGGTGGTCGTGGTCATGGTTGTAGCTCCTAGTTGTATCGTGCTCGATGTAATCGAGTGCGATACAAATAACGGCTCCAATCCTTCTGTCAACTCTTCCGATTTAATCGCGCCCGATATATATGGATGCGACAGGTCACGTTCTCGTGTCCTGACGGGAGTGCGAACATGTCATCAAGCAAGCTAAAATCGGTCAAATCCGAGCAGGCCGGGCCGAAACTGTCGGATTTCCTTTGCTTTTCGATCTACTCGGCCAATCTGGCCTATGGCCGGGCCTACAAGCCGATCCTCGAAAAGCTCGGTCTGACTTACACCCAGTACATCGCCATCGTGGCGCTGTGGGAGGAGGACGGGCAGACCGTGGGCAGCCTCGGCGAAAAGCTGTTTCTGGAGTCCAACACGCTGACGCCGATCCTGAAGAAGCTCGAAGCGATGGGCTATCTGCGCCGGCAGCGCGATCCCGGGGACGAGCGGCAGGTGGTGATCAGCCTGACCGACGAAGGCCGGCGGCTGCGCGAGAAGGGGCTGACCATGAATCTCGTCAAGGCATCCGGCCTTGAGCCCGACGAATTCAAGAAGATGCAGCAGGGCGTTGCTACGCTGCGCGATAATCTGATCAAGGCTGCGCGCGAAAGCTGACCCGCGTATCGGCCATGCAGCGGCCGGCATGCGGATGCATGCTGCGCCGTCCTCCTGTAACCTCACGGCAGAAGATCAGTCCGAGAGGTTGGCGTGAGCGACATCGACAAAATTTTTACGCGGGCGAAATTCGCCGACGGCAGCCTCAATACGATTGCCGTCAGCGGCGGCCATATCACCTCGGTCACATCCGGTAGTAATCCCGCACCGACAACCGCAGAGACCGTCGATCTCGGCGGCACGCTTGTGATCCCGTCCTTCGTCGAAGGTCACATCCATCTCGACACCAGTTTCTACGGCGACGTCTGGCGGCCGCATGTGCCTTATTCGAACGGCTTCAACGTGCAGGAGCGCGTCGCCATCCAGGCCGACAACATGGCCAAGGCCGCGCCGATGGCCGAGCGCGCGCAGAGCCAGCTTGAGCTTTGCCTCGGTCACGGCAGCACGCGCATGCGCAGCCATGTGATGGTCGATGGCTCGGTCGGCCTGACATCGCTGGAGACCATCCTCGCCGTGCGCGAGGCGCATCGCGACCTCATTGATATCCAGCTTGTCGCCTTCCCGCAAAGCGGCATCCTGCGCAGTCCGGGCACGCCGGATCTGCTCGATGCTGCTTTCGATCTCGGCGCGAACGTGATCGGCGGTCTCGATCCCGGTGGCTTCGACCGCGATGTCGAGAAACATCTCGATGTGGTGTTCGGCATCGCCGAGCGCCGCGGCATTGATGTCGATATCCATCTGCACGATCCCTCGATGCTCGGCATTTTCGAGATAGAACAGATTTGCTCGCGCACGCAGGCGCTGGGCATGCAGGGCCACGTCGCCGTCAGCCACGCTTATTCGCTCGGCGATGTCGCTCCTGATGTCGTGCAGCGAACAGCCGAGTTGCTGGCAGTGAGCGGCGTCGCCATCATGACCAATGCGCCGGGTGCGCGGCCGTTTCCACCGGTGAAGCTGCTGCGCGCGGCCGGCGTCACCGTGTTCGGTGGCTGCGATAACATCCGGGACTCCTGGTGGCCCTATGGCGACGGCGACATGCTCGGCCGCGCCATGATGATCGGCTATCGCTCCGGCTTCAACACCGACGAAGATTTGATGCTGGCCTTCGACATCGTCACGGCCGGTGGTGCGAAAGCGCTGCGGCTGGAAGATCACGGCCTCCGCGTCGGCGCCAAGGCCGACTTCGTCGCCATTGATGCACCGCACGTGCCGCAGGCCGTGGTCGATCTGCCAAGACGCCGCGCGGTCTACAAGAACGGCCGGCTGGTTGCGCGGGACGGCGAGATCGTCGCCCGAAAGGCTTGAATCATCGGCTGGACGCGTTACGACTGCGCCAAACAAAGCTGGCATGCCACGAGTTCTGGAGACGACGAATGCTTGAAACACCGCGCGCGCGACGGGGCATGGTGACCTCGCCGCATCATTTGGCGTCGCAGGCCGGCCTCGACGTCCTTAAGGACGGCGGCACCGCCGTTGAAGCGGCGATCGCCTTAGCGGCGGCGCTCGCAGTGGTCTATCCGCACATGACCGGCATCGGC
The DNA here is from genome assembly GCF_052076045.1 of Tardiphaga sp. 20_F10_N6_6. Classification (NCBI taxonomy): domain Bacteria; kingdom Pseudomonadati; phylum Pseudomonadota; class Alphaproteobacteria; order Hyphomicrobiales; family Nitrobacteraceae; genus Tardiphaga; species Tardiphaga sp. 20_F10_N6_6. The sequence goes on along the minus strand of NZ_CP197239.1, from coordinate 3,608,476 downwards.
GGTGACGGCTTCTGGCTGATCGCCGAGCCCGGTAAGGCGCCGATCACGGTGGATGCCTGCGGCCGCGCCGGCGCAGCGGTGGATCTCGCTTACTATGCGTCGAAAGGCGCTTCGGCGATTCCGTTCCGCGGACCGCTCGCCGCCAACACCGTCGCCGGGACTGTGTCCGGCTGGCAGAAAGCGCTGGATGTCTCGCAGCATTGGCAGAAGCCGATGGCGCGCGAGCGGCTGCTGGAAAGTGCGATCTATTATGCCGAAAATGGCATCGTCGTCACGCGCAGCCAGTCCGAACTGACGTCTGAGAAATTCGCGGAGCTGAAGGACCAGCCGAATTTCGCCGGGACTTTCATGCCGAACGGGCAGGCGCCGGCCGAAGGCGATATTATGAAGCTGCCGGCGCTCGGCGCGACGCTGAAGCATCTGGCCGCCGAGGGCTTCGAGAGTTTCTACAACGGCAAGCTGGCCGACACGATCGCCGCTGACCTCGCCAGGGTCGCATCGCCCGTCACCGGGGCCGATCTGCAGAACCATCAAGCCACCGAGCGTCCGCCGCTGTCGACCACGGTGCGCGGCGCGCAGCTGTTCAACATGGCGCCGCCGACGCAGGGTCTATCGTCGCTGATGATCCTCGCGATGTTCGATCGGCTCGGCGTCACCCAGGCCGAAGGTTTCGATCACATTCACGGCCTCGTCGAGGCGACCAAGCAGGCTTTCATCGTCCGCGACGAGCATGTCGGCGATCCCGATCACATGACGGTGGATCCCGCATCCTTCCTCGACGACGCGAAGCTGGACGAGTTGGCGCGTCATATCGATCGCAAAATCGCGCTTCCTTGGCCGCATATCCGCAAGCCCGGTGACACCATCTGGCTCGGCGTCATCGACGGACAGGGCCGTTCGGTGTCCTTCATTCAGTCGGTCTATTTCGAGTTCGGCTCCGGCGTCGTGCTGCCGGACACCGGGATCTGTTGGCAGAATCGTGGCGCCTCGTTCCGTCTGCAGGAGAGCGGTTGGAATGCGCTGAAACCGAACCGCAAGCCATTCCACACGCTCAATCCGGCGATGGCGATCTTCGATGACGGTCGCCGCATGGTTTATGGCAATATGGGCGGCGAAGGTCAGCCGCAGACACAGTCTGCGGTGTTCTCGCGCTACGGCATGTTCAACATGCCGCTGCAGCAGGCCGTGACCGCGCCGCGCTGGCTGCTCGGCAAGACCTGGGGCGACGAGAGCGTCACGCTGAAGGTGGAGGATCGCTTCGATCCCGCATTGATCCAGCAGCTTCGGGATGCCGGTCACGTGGTGGAGGTGCTCGGCAGCTATACCGGCACCATGGGCCATGCCGGCGCCATCGTGCTGCACGCCAATGGCGTGCTCGAAGGCGCGACGGACCCGCGCTCGGATGGTGCTGTCGCCGCTTGGTGATCAGCTCGCCATCATCTTGCGTAGTTCGGTCTTGAGGATCTTGCCATTGGCGTTGCGCGGCAGCGGCTCCTTCAGGAAGGTGATGGTGTCCGGCACCTTGTAGTCGGACAGTCGCTCCGCGCAGTATTTGCGGATGTCGGCCTCGTTGCCGCCATCGGGGCTGTAGACGAAGGCGTGTACGCGTTCGCCGAGCACCGGATCCGGTTTGCCCACCACTGCGCTTTCGACGATGGCGGGATGATGTGACATCACGTTTTCGACCTCGGTGCAGTAGATCTTGAAGCCGGCGCGATTGATCATGTCCTTCTTGCGATCGACCACATAGACATAGCCGTCCGCGTCCATGCGGCCGATATCGCCGGAGCGCCAATAGCCACCGACGAAGCCGGTGCGAGTCGCATCCGGATTGTCCCAATAGCCCGGTACGACCATTGCGCCGGCAATCAGCAATTCGCCGTCCTGGTCGGCCGGCACCTCGTGGCCATCGTCATCAGCGATGATGATATGTGCGCCGGTTACCGGGCGTCCGACCGAATTGATCTTGCTGACGGGCGAGCCGGGCGGAAACATCGTCGCGGGTGAGGTGGTTTCGGTCGAGCCATAGGCATTGCAGAGATTAAGCTTAGGCAGCACCTGCGCGAGGCGCGTGATGGTCGCTTCCGGCATCGGCGCCCCGCCGAAGCCGGCGATGCGCCAGGCCGTGAGGTCGTGGGTCTCGAAGTCCGGCTGCAGCAGGCAGAGATTGTACATCGCGGGCACCATTAGTGTGTAGGTCATGCGCTCGCGTGCCGCGACAGCGAGAAACTCCGGTGCCTTGAAGGTCGGCAGGATGACCGTCGTTCCGGCGACATTGATGGTCGCAAGGATCAATGCCACAAGCCCGGTGACGTGCGATGCTGGCACCGCCAGCATGGTGACGTCACCGTCGTGCAGGCCATAGCCGTGCTGGAAGTTGAGCAGCGAATGGATGATGCTCGCATGGGTGAGCATCGCGCCTTTCGGGTTGCCTGTGGTGCCTGACGTATAGAGCAGAAAAGCGGTGTCTTCCTGATGGAGTTCGGGAAGCGCAGCGGCAGGCGCATCTTTCGTCAGCTCCGCAAACGATGGCGCACGGCCGCTGCCGACCACCCACTGATTGCGCAAGTCCGCGCGCGGTGCGGGCAGGTTGGCCTCGCAGTCGGCGTCATAGACGAGCGCTGAAGCCCCGCACTGCTGCAGCACATAGTCGATCTCGGGGGCGCGCTGCCGCGTATTGAGCGGGACGATAATCATGCCGGCGCGGACGGCGCCGAGCGCGCAGAAGATGAATTCCAGGCAGTTGCCGAGCAGCATCGCGATGCGTTCGCCCCTTTTGAAGCTGGAGGCGATCAGATTGCGAGCGATATTCTCCGCGACGCGGTCGAGCTCCGCATAGGTGACGCGTTTTTCGCCGAGCACCAGCGCAACGCCATCAGGCTTCCGCGCGACTGCGGCGCGCAGCATGGCGTCGAGGGTCGACGGGCGATCGGAGAAACAGGTGACGACGCGTTCGCCGTAGAGAACTTCATGGCGGGTGGCCGGCGTTGAGGTGTCCGGCGCGATCTGTCCTTGCATGTCCGTCCCAGACGTTTTTTGCGCGCCGCAATTGGCACGCCCCGCCATTTGGCTGGCGATGATGACGTCAGGTTAATCAGCCATGCTGCGAATGCCAACCCGCTTCGCTGCATGGCTCGTAACGCGGGAGATGTGCGTCCGACGCTAGCGCGCTTCCACAGTCACGTGCTGCAATTCATGCACGGCCGCGAGGCGCTGCCGCACCGTCTCTGTGCTGGCTCCGCCGGCAAAGCCGACGATCGCGGCATGCGCACTGGGGCCGACGCGCCACACGTGGAGGTCGAATATGCGGGCGTCGCCGGGGCGCTCGACCTCATCGCGGATTTCCTGTTCCAGATGCGGATCTGACGTGTCGAGCAACACGGCCGCCGTGTCGCGCAGCAGATTCCACGCCCAGGCGGCGATGACGATGCCGCCGACGATGCCCATCACAGGATCGAGCCAAACCCAGTTCAGATAGCGGCCGGCTAGCAGCGCGGCGATGGCGAGCACCGAGGTCAGCGCATCGGCCAGCACATGCATGAAGGCGGAGCGCATGTTGTTGTCGTGATGATGCGCGTCGTGGTGATGGTCGTGGTCATGACCGTCGTGATGATGCCCGCCGCTCAGCAGAAACGCACTGGCGATATTCACGATCAAGCCGATGACGGCGATCACCGTGGCTTCGCCGAAGGCGACTGTGGACGGATTGAATAGCCGCTGCACGGATTCGACGGCGATGCCGATGACGATGATCGCCAGCACCAATGCGGAGGCAAAGCCGGCGAGATCGCCGACCTTGCCTGTGCCGAAAGTAAAGCGGCGGTTATGCGCGTTGCGGCGCGCATAGGCATAAGCGCCCGCAGCAATGGCGAGCGCCACGGCATGTGTCGCCATGTGGAAGCCGTCAGCCAGCAGCGCCATCGAGTTGAAGACAGTGCCGGCAACGATCTCGCCGACCATCATCAGCGCCGTAAGGACGACCACCCACAGCGTGCGGCGGGTGTTCTCGTCGTGATTGTCGCCCAGAAACATGTGCTCGTGGGACAGGTGGTCGATGTCGTGGGGGCGCATACTGCCGGTCCTTATTTCGCGTAACGCCGGATAGCGGCGACGAGTTCTTCGGCGCCGGCCGCCCGGTCGTCGGCGCTGAGACCGGGATGGGCGACATGCTCGCGGACATGGTCCTCGATCAGTTCATCCATCAGCCCGCTCACGGAGCCGCGCACGCCTGCGACCTGATGTAGAATCGTGGCGCAGCCGGCGTCTTCGGTGATGGCCTTCTCGATGGCGGCCATTTGGCCGGCGAGCCGACGGACCCGGGCGAGCAGCTTGGTCTTGTTAGCGGTGAGATGCGACATAGGATAGTCCCCTACCCTATATTTCGTCCGAGCGAAAGTCCCCGCCCGGCGACAAGCCGGGCAGGGGAGTTTGCGGGAGGAAACGGAGAGGGATCGATCAGGCGGCCGCAGCAATCACGCGAGGATGGGCGACATGTTCCTTGAGCACCAGGCCGGAGGCATCGACCTCGGCAAGCGAGACGTCGTAGCTCCAGAGATCGGCGAGATGCTGCAGCACCCGCTTCGCATCGGGCTCATTAAGCAGGGCGCCATTGAGCACCGAATGCTTCAGCATCAACCGGCGATCGCCGGCGAGGTCGACGTCCACCACTTCGATATTCGCATCGATCAGGCCGACGTCGTACTGACGCGCCAGCACACGTCGGACGCGGCGATAGCCACGCTCGTCATGGATGGCGTCGACGCGGATGCCTTCCGACACGGCCGGGTCGTCATGCAGGTGGAACATCCGCATGTGGCGCATCAGTCGTGGGCTCAGGAACTGGCTGACGAAGCTCTCGTCGCGGTAGTTGGCCCAAATATCGCGCAGCACCGCCATTGCATCGCCTTTGCCGGCGATATCGGGAAACCACGCGCGGTCTTCGTCGGTCGGATCGGTGACGATTTTTTCGATGTCCTGCATCATTGCGAAGCCGAGCGCATAGGGGTTGAAGCCCGAGAAGCGCCGGTCGTCGTAATTCGGCTGGAACACGACATTGGTGTGCGATTGCAGGAATTCCAGGAAGTTGCCGTCCGAGATCTGTCCGGTCTGATGCAGCCGGCTCATGATGCGATAGTGCACGTAAGTGGCCGTGCCTTCGTTCATCACCTTGGTCTGACCTTGCGGGTAGAAGTATTGCGAGATGTGCCGAACGATGCGGATGAGTTCGCGCTGCCAAGTCTTCAGGCGCGGTGCGGATTTCTCCAGAAAATATAGCAGGTTCTCCTGCGGCAGGCCGAGCAGTGCACGGCGACGTTCCGCGCTGAGCAGTGAGGCACTCTTTGTCCGCCCCGTCGGCACCGTGCGCCATAGATCGTTGAACGAAGTTTCTTCGTGATTGCGGCGCTCTTTGGCGCGTTTTTCCTCGGCCCGCAAATCCAGCGATTTCTTACCGGGATAGCGATCGACGCCGTGCGACATCAGCGCGTGCGCGGCGTCGAGTGTCTGCTCCACCGCTGCGCGACCATGCTTTTCCTCGCACTGCGCCACATAGCCCTTGGCAAAATCGAGATAGTCGAGAATGCCGTCGGCGTCGGTCCACTGCTTGAACAAATAATTGTTCTTGAAGAAGTGATTATGGCCGAAAGCGGCGTGGGCAATTACCAGCGTCTGCATCGTCGCCGTGTTTTCCTCCATCAGGTAGGAAATGCATGGCGACGAGTTAATAACGATCTCATAGGCCAAACCCATCAGGCCCTTGCGATAGGACGCTTCCTGATGGGCGAATTGTTTGCCGAACGACCAGTGCTTGTAATACAGCGGCATGCCTACGGACGAGTAAGCGTCCAGCATCTGCTCGGCGGTGATGACCTCGATCTGGTTCGGGTAGACGTTGAGGCCGAGCTCCTTTTCGGCAATCTCCTCGCAGGCATCGTGGATGCGCTGCAATGTGGTGAAGTCCCAGTCCGCGCCTTCGTAGAGACGGTCTGTCATGGAGCCACCCTCTCCTTGGCCTGGCGACGTTGAAACAGGTCGTGGAACACCGGAAAGATCTCGCTGCGGTCGTTGACCTTGCGCATCGACAGCGGTGCACCTTCCGCGCGCAGCCGCTGATACAGCGTCCACAGTGAGGATTCCGACATTTCGAATGGGTGGCTGCCGCTCTCGCCCACTTCCAGATAGGCGAAGAACTGCGTCACCGGCAGGATCATGTCCTTGAGCAGGCGACCGGAGAGATCCCCGTCGGCATAGGAGTTGTCGCCGTCCGAGGCCTGTGCGGCATAGATATTCCAGTCGGCGGGGCGATAGCGTGACTGCACGATCTCATGCATGGCCTGCAGTGCGCTGGAAACCAGCGTGCCGCCCGACGCGGGGCCGTGGAAGAAGGTTTGCTCGTCGACTTCCTCGGCACGGTCGGTGTGACGGATGAAGACGATTTCGACCTTGCGATAGCGACGCGTCAGGAAGACATAGAGCAGCATGTAGAACCGCTTGGCGAGATCCTTCATGTGCTCGGACATCGAGCCGGAGACGTCCATCAGGCAGAACATCACCGCCTGCGCCACCGGCTTCGGCACGTTCTCGAAGCGGCGATAGCGGATGTCGATGGGATCGATGAACGGAATCCGCCGCATCTTGGATTTCAGCCGCGTGATCTCTGCCAGCAATTCGGGGCGGCGCTCGTCACTGCAATGCTCCAGTTCAGCTTCCAACTGTGCAATGGCCTCGGGTCGCGGTCGCTGCAGTGCAACCCGTCGTGCCATGGCCAAGCGTACGGTGCGGCTGACCGAGATATTGGCAGGCGAACCGGACGTCGTATATCCGGCGCGGCGCAGGCCTTCGTTTTCGACTTCGGCCAGCTTGCGCTTGGAAAGATCCGGCAGTTCCAGGTCGTCGAGGAACATGTCGACGAACTCCTCCCGGCTGAGCACAAACCGGAATGCATCCTCGCCGTCGCCTTCACCGGCATCGTTCGATCTGCCGCTCTTCGATTGCGGCCGCTGAAGGTAATCACCTTCCACGAATTTCACGTTGCCGGGCAACACCCGGTCGCGAATGCCGCCTTCGCGATAAAAGCGGGGCTCGTTCATCCCGTCGAGCGGGATGGACACTTCGCCACCTTCCAGGACGTCTTTGATGTCGCGGTCCTGGGAGGCTTTCTTGACGGCTCCCTGAACCAGAGCTTTCGCGCGTCGCAAGAACCGCTGGCGGTTCTCAAGACTCTTGCTGCTCGGGTTCAGGCGTCTATCGACGATATGCATGGCCACGTTATGTTGGCTCCTTGCGTCAGCCGGCCTGTTTCACGCGCATATACCATTCGACGAGACGGCGAACCTGGCGCTCGGTGTAACCGCGAACGATCATCCGCGCGACGAAGTCGTCATGCTTTTTCTCGGTCTCGCCGTCCTTCTTCGATCCGAAGGAGATCACCGGAAGCAGATCTTCAACTTGAGAGAAGATGCGCTTTTCGATGACTTCCCTGATCTTCTCATAACTCGTCCAGGTCGGATTCTTTCCACCGTTCTGTGCTCGCGAGCGAAGCGAGAACTTCACGACTTCGTTGCGGAAGTCCTTGGGGTTGGCGATTCCGGCCGGTTTTTCGATCTTGCTCAGTTCCTGATTGAGCAATTCGCGATCGAGCAATTGTCCGGTGTCAGGATCCTTGAAGTCCTGATCCTCGATCCAGGCATCGGCATAGTCGACGTAACGATCGAACAGGTTCTGGCCGTAGTCCGAATAGGATTCCAGATAGGCTTTCTGGATTTCGTGACCGATGAACTCCGCATAACGCGGCACCAGCTCGGCCTTGATGAATTCGAGATAACGTTTTTCGACTTCATCAGGCATCTGCTCCCTGCGGATTGCCTGCTCCAGCGTATACATCAGGTGGACGGGATCCGCCCCAATCTCCGACGTGTCGTGATTGTAGGTTGCGGCCAGAACTTTGAACGCGAAGCGCGTCGAGGCACCGTCCATGCCTTCATCAACACCGGCTGCGTCCTTGTATTCCTGAACGCTGCGGGCCTTCGGATCCGACTCTTTCAGGCTTTCGCCGTCATAGACCCGCATCTTGGCGAAGGTGGTCGAGTTTTCGTGCTTGCGCAGCCGCGACATCACGGAGAAGCGTGCCAGGGTTTCCAACGTCGCCGGTGCGCAAGGTGCGGTGGCGAGTTCGGAGCCCTGAATGAGCTTCTCATAGATCTTCTGTTCTTCGGTGACGCGCAGGCAGTACGGCACCTTGATGACGCAGATACGATCGATGAAGGCTTCATTGTTCTTGTTGGCCTTGAAACTCTGCCACTCGGACTCGTTGGAGTGAGCGAGAATCACGCCGGTGAACGGGATGGCGCCGATGTTTTCGGTGCCGATATAGTTGCCTTCCTGCGTCGCCGTCAGAAGCGGATGCAGCATCTTGATTGGCGCCTTGAACATTTCGACGAATTCAAGCACGCCCTGATTGGCGCGGTTGAGGCCACCGGAATAGCTGTAGGCGTCGGGATCGTTCTGGGCGAAGATTTCGAGCTTGCGGATATCCACCTTGCCGACCAGCGAGGAGATGTCCTGGTTGTTCTCGTCACCGGGTTCGGTCTTGGCGATGGCGATCTGGCGCAATCGCGACGGCTGGATGCGGGCGACGCGGAATTGCGAGATGTCGCCGCCGAAAGCTTCGAGCCGCTTATAGCACCACGGACTCATGAGACCCGTAAGCCGCCGGCGCGGAATGCCGTATTTCTCTTCGATCATCGGGCCGAGCGTGTCGGGATCGAACAGGCTGAGCGGGCTTTCATAAACCGGAGAGAGTTCGTCGCCGGCTTTCAGCACATAGATGGGATGGACTTCCATCAAGGCCTTGAGGCGCTCGGCAAGCGATGATTTGCCGCCGCCGACCGGGCCGAGCAGATAGAGAATCTGCTTGCGCTCTTCGAGACCCTGCGCCGCGTGGCGGAAGAAGGCGACGATGCGTTCGATCGTATCTTCCATGCCGTGAAAGCCGGCAAAGGCTGGATAGCTACGGATGGTACGATTCAAAAAAATACGGCCAAGGCGTGGATCCTTGGCCGTGTCTATCATTTGAGGCTCGCCGATCGCCGCCAGTAGGCGTTCCGCCGCGTTCGCATATCGCATCGGGTCCCCTCTGCAGGATTCCAGATACTCGGACATCGACATGTCCGTCTCACTTCGGGCTTCGTAACTTCTAGCGAACGCATTGAACAGAGAATCGTTGTACATGATCCCTCTCTCCTTGCTGGTCGGCCGTCCTGTTGGTCGCGATGCTCCTAAGGTGGTAACGGAACGCGTCTTTCCGATCGCGACTCAACATCAGCACTATAGCCTTCAGGACACATCCAGGTCCGAAATCGCGCAATGCGATCTGAGTGCATCGCGCGACTCATATTCAGGCACTTGCTTATAAGTTAGGCGAGTTTTGCCATGTCTCAAGGGCTAACAAAGCGATTGTGCACGCCTGTGACTCGAACGCCACAAAGTTGCCGTATGTGGGAAGCTTTCGGAATCATGTACCGACGGCGCAGTTTGGATGAGTCGAAACGCGCACAAGATTGCTGGTGAGCGGAGGTTGCGCTCAGTTCCGATCGCTGGGCAGGACAGGCAGCGGAGTCACCTCGATACCTTCATCGATCAGCGACCGTGCTTCATCCGGCGTCGCTTCGCCGTAGATCGGACGATGTTCGATGTCGCCATAATGCATCTTGCGAGCTTCGGTCGGGAAGCTTTCACCGACATTGTCCGCGTTTTTGGTAACGTGATCGCGCAGTTCTTTCAGCTTGGCGCGCAGTTCGGCTTCCTGCGGAGCCATCATCAGCGGGGCTGTGGTTTCGGAACCGGCGTCAGGGGCGGGTGCCGGGCGATTCTTGCTCTTGCCCACGATACGCGGGGCCATAATGGCCTTTTCGACCTTCACCGATCCGCAATTCGGGCAATTCACCAGCTTGCGCTTCACCTGGGAGTCATAGGCGCCGGAACTCTGGAACCAGCTTTCGAAAGCATGGCCCTTCTCGCAGCGTAGGTCGTAACGGATCATGTCGCTTGCCGGACAAGGTGCAGATAGTCTGGGCCCGATTTGGGATCGCTGACGCTGAAACGGCGGCCGTGCTGCAGGGACGGCACGGTCTTGCGCGCTTCCGTCACCTTCGCAGGATCGATCTTGGCCAGAATGAAGCCCGGCTCGACGCCGGTCGCTTCGGCCAGAACCACGCCCCACGGGTCAATGATCAGCGAGTGACCATAGGTCGCACGCTTGTTCTCATGTACGCCGCCCTGCGCGGCCGCAAAGACGAAGCAGCCGGTCTCGATGGCGCGAGCGCGCAGCAGCGTGTGCCAATGGGCCTCGCCGGTCTTCTGGGTGAACGCCGAGGGCACGGTGAGGAAAGACGCGCCGCTTTCGGCCAATGCGCGGTACAGCGCCGGGAAGCGGACGTCGTAGCAGATGGTCAGACCGATGCGGCCCCAGGGGAGATCCGAGATGACGGCGGTCTCGCCCGGCTGATAATTCGCGGATTCGCGATAGCTCTCGCCGTTCGGCAGGTCGATGTCGAACATGTGGATCTTGTCGTAGCTCGCCAGGACATTGCCGTCCGGTCCGATCAGGAACGAGCGATTGGCGGCGCGTTCGGGGTTGGCCAGCACGGCCAGCGATCCGATATGCACGTAGATCTTCAGCTCCGCGGCGAGCGCGCGATAGGCCTTCAGCGAGAGGTCGTCTTCCTCCGGGCGCAGATGTTCGAACAGCGCCGTGCGATTGAGCTGCATCATGTTGCTCACTTCCGGCGTGAGCACATAGTCGGCGCCGGCGAGCGCGGCTTCGCGGATCAGATGCCGGCCCTGTTCGAGGCTCGGCTCCGGCAGCAGGCCGGTGCGCATCTGCACCATGGCGGCGGTGAAGGTCTGGGGCTCGGACGTCGGAGATGTCTGGCTCATGAGGTGGCCTTCTCGCCTGCGATCATGGCGTCAAATTTGCCTTCGCGGTCCAATGCATAGAGATCGTCACAGCCGCCGATCAGGGTGCCATCGATGAAGATCTGCGGGAAGGTGGCGCCGGGATAGGTGCGGTCGAACATTTCCTGGCGCAGCTTCGGATCGGTCGCGGTGTCGAAATGGGTAAATGAAGCTTTCTTGCGCCGGAGCAGCGAGATCGCGGCGCTGCAATAGCCGCAGCCGGGGCGGGTGTAGATTTCAATCGCGGCGGCCATCTGGTGCTCCGGTTCGCAGGGAAGTGTCTGATTATATGGGGACCTTGTGGGCCTCCACAACCCGCGCAAAGACCAGCACATCGACCTGGGCCGCCTTGGCGCGCAGCAGCGCCCGTGCGCAGGCGTCGGTCGTGGCACCCGAGGTCAGCACGTCGTCGACCAAAATGACGCGGCGCCCCTGGATTTCAGCCCGGCGTTCAGGCGGGACATTGAAGGCGCCCTGGACATTGCTGGCGCGCTCGGTGCGCGACAGGCCGATCTGGTGCTCGGTCGGGCGTATTCGCCGCAAGGCGTCGCGGGATATCGCAACGCCGCTCTGCCGGCCGATTGCCTGGGCCAGCGCCCCGGACTGGTTGAAGCGCCGACTGAAGCCGCGCCGCCAGTGCAGCGGCACCGGCACCAGAATATCGGCATCCGCGAGCAAATCCTTCCCCGCACGCGCCATCCAGCGACCCATGATTGGCGCGAGGTCTGTCCGGTCATGATATTTCAACTGATGCACCAGCGTGCGGGCGACATCGTCATAGCGCACGGCGGCGCGGGCGCGGTGATAGGCCGGCGGATCGGCAATCGCCTGCATCGACAGGATGCCCGGGCCGGGATCGTAGACGAAGGGGATGCCGAGCCGGCTGCAGAACGGCGGCGCGATGAAGGACAGCTTGCCCCAGCAAGCCGCGCAGACGCCTTCGCCGGCGACGGGTTCCCGGCAGGCGACGCAGAGCGTCGGCAGTGCGACGTCGAGCGCAAGACGGGCGGTTTGCGTCCATGCAGACCGGCAAAGCTTCAGCGCGCCGCGCAATTGCGCGGGGAGGGACCACGACACTGTCGCCTCGGCGTCCATAGGTTGAAGGCTAGAGCCCTCCTGCGCCGATCTCAAGCGCGATTGCCAGATCCCTGGTCTTCGGCGTACCAAGCCGCATGGCCCAGACCTCCAATACCGCACCTATTCTGTTCGACCGCGCTCTGTTGCGGGCGCGGCAGACGCGTGCGTTGCGACTGGGGGCCGAGAATTTCCTGCTGGATCGTGTCGTCGCCGACATGGACGAGCGATTGCAGGCGGTGTTGCGCCAGTTCGACAATGCCGCTGACGTCGCGACGCCGGGCAACCGTCTGCGCGATGGTGTGGCCGGGCGTGTCGGCCGTCTCACACATGCCGACGTGCCCGATGTCGAAAGCGATGGTCTCAATCTCGCACCGGCGTCGCTCGATCTCGTTATCTCCGGGCTCGGGCTGCACTTCGTTAACGATCTGCCAGGCGTGATGGCGCAGATCCGCCGCGCGCTGAAGCCTGACGGCTTGCTGCTGGCCGCAATGCTTGGCGGCGACACGCTGACCGAGCTGCGGCAGAGCTTCGCTGCGGCGGAAGCCGAACGCGAAGGCGGCATCTCGCCGCGCGTCGCACCAATGGCCGATCTGCGCGATGTCGGCGCGCTTCTGCAGCGGGCGGGATTTGCGCTGCCGGTGACCGATGTGGATCGCGTCGTGGTGCGCTACGACAGTGCCTTCGGTCTGATGCAGGATCTGCGCAGGATGGGCGCCACCAATGTGCTGGTCGAGCGCCGCCGGGCGCCGCTGCGCCGCGCGACGCTGCTGCGCATGGCGCAGATCTACAGCGAGCGCTTTGCCGATCCCGACGGCCGCATTCGCGCGACCTTCGACATCATCTGGCTGTCCGGCTGGGCGCCGCATGAGAGCCAGCAGAAGCCATTGAAGCCGGGCTCGGCGAAAGCAAGTCTCGCCGACGCGGTGAAGGGGCTGAAGCCCTAGAGCAGATCGATCAGATGCGGGATCAGCGGGATATCCGCGGCCGGCATCGGATAGTCGCGCAGCTTGTTGGGGCGTACCCAGGCGAGGTTCTGACCTTCCCTGGAGATCGCGAGGCCTTCCCAGCGCCGGCAGATATAGAGCGGCATCAACAGGTGAAAATCCTCATAGGCATGGCTGGCGAAGGTCAGGGGCGCGAGGCAGGCTTCCTTCACGGTGATCCCGAGTTCTTCATCGAGCTCGCGGATCAGCGCGGCTTCCGGCCGTTCGCCGGGCTCCAGCTTGCCGCCGGGAAATTCCCACAGGCCGGCCAGCGCCTTGCCTTCCGGCCGCTGCGCGATCAGCACGCGGCCGTCGGGGTCGATCAGGGCGCAGGCGACGACGAGAACCATTTTCATCGGATATATCTCACTTCAAGAGACTAGCGCCGCGCAGCTTGGAATCTCGCCCGGAGGCTGGCGCGTGAACGTCGGGTCATTGTCCTTGCGCGCAATGCCTGCAGCGGGCTTGATGCGGATATCGACAATCAATGGCTTCGTACCGCGCGGAAATCTCAGCGTATAGCCGAGCGTATCCGTGCCGTCGAACCCCGGGCGGGACCGATACACAACCTCGACGCCTTCGATTTCCATCGGCATGCAGTGCTTGGCGCCACCGAACAACACATTGCTTGGTTTGACCAGGCCGCTGCGCAGGCAGACGAAACCATGAGCGGGTGCGGTGTCGAGCTGAACCTGCGGAATGCCGACGCTCTTGCAGGCATTGTTCCAGCGTGCGCCAATGCCGATGCCCACTTCCTTGTTGCTCTCGGTCGCGCGTCGCATGCGCCCGACCGGCAGGTCCTTGGCCAAGGCCTCCGTCGAAAAGACGATCGCCGCCAGACCGATGCCCGCGGCGATCCTCTTCACGACCGATAATCGCCGTTGATGGCGATATATTCCTTGGTGAGGTCGCAGGTCAGCACGCGGTCGCGCGCTTTGCCGAGGCCGAGCGCCACCTTGATCTGGATTTTCTGCTCTTTCATCATCTTCGAGACCTCGGCCTCGTTATAGGACGGGTCGCGCGCGCCTGACTTGGCGACGCGGATGCCGTTGAACGAGATCGACAGCTTGTCGCGATTGGCCGGCTGGCCGGCCTTGCCGACGGCCATCACCACGCGTCCCCAATTGGCGTCTTCACCGGCAACGGCAGTCTTCACCAGCGGCGAATTGGCGATCGACATGGCGATCTTGCGGGCCGAGGCCTTGGTGGTTGCGCCTTCAACGATGATTTCGATCAGCTTGCGGGCGCCTTCGCCGTCACGGGCGACCTGTTCGGCGAGGTCGGCGAGCAGCGTCTGCAGCGCCTTCACGAATGGCTTTAGCCTGACGTCGCTGGCCTTGGTGATCTTCGGTGCGCCCTGGGCCGCCGCGGCACCGGTGGCGAACATCATCAGGGTGTCGGAGGTCGAAGTGTCGCCATCGACCGTCACGGCATTGAACGTGTCATCGACGCCCGCCTTGAGCAGCGCCTGCAAGGCCGGCGCGCTGATCGGCGCGTCGGTGAAGACGAAGGACAGCATGGTCGCCATGTCCGGTGCGATCATGCCCGAGCCCTTGGCGATGCCGTTGATGGTGACTTTGGCCTTGCCGAGTTTCACGGTGGCCGTCGCGACCTTCGGGAAGGTGTCGGTGGTCATGATCGCCTTGGCGGCGTCCATCCAGCCCTCGGGCGTCGCGCTATCGGCCAGCGTGGCGAGAACGCCGTCGAACTTGGTGGCGTCGAGCGGCTCGCCGATCACGCCGGTCGAGGCGAGGAAGATCTCGTTCGGCTTGCAGCCGACGGCCTTGGACGCGATGTCGCCGGTCAGCTTGGTCGATGCCTTGCCGGTCTTGCCGGTGAAGGCATTGGCATTGCCGGAATTGACCACGAGCGCCTGCGCCTTGCCGCCCTTCAGCACGGCGCGGCACCATTCCACCGGAGCGGACGGACACTTCGACGTGGTGAAGACGCCGGCGGCCGTCGTGCCCTTGTCCATCACCGCGAGCAGCACATCGGTGCGGCCGGTATAGCGGATGCCGGCAGCGGCCGTGGCGAGGCGCACTCCTGCAATCGCGGGCAGTTCGGGAACAGCGGTCGGGGCGAGGGGGGAGACGGGCAGCGACTTGGCCATGAGTGCTTTCAGCTTTCGTAAAAAGATGAAGCGCTCTGTATCACCTCTGCCACCGTGGTGGGAGAGGGCTTCATGGCGAAGGGAGCAATGTCATGTCTCCGTCATGCGGCACCCGTCCGGTTGCGCATGATCCTGTCCGAAACCGGGACTAGCCCGGGCCGAACTTGAACTTCCCATCATCTTCGAGGAACGGACCGCTGCGCATATAGAGCTGGCCGTTCTCGCCGATAAAGAAGAGTGTGTTCTTCGGCACTTTCTTGGCGCCCTTCAGCAGGAATTTGGCATTGTTGGTGCCCATCTTGTACGCGAAGGTCTTGCCTGACGCGTCGTAGCCATAGCCCATGTCGGGCGAGAGCACCCAGGGCGTCGGCGCCTGAGCCAGAGCAGGGCCGGCAAGGGCCGATGTCATCAGTGCGGCGGCGCACAGCATCGTAAAGGCTCGAGCGGTCATCCCAAATTCTCCGAAACGTGTTTTTGAAAGTACATCGCGGCTGCGCGGTGGTCTTGAACAAATCACGAACGGTGACAGCCCGTCAATACGACATGCGGTCGCGACAGAGTTTGTTATTTCGCAAGCGCGGTCTGGCGACTATCTTTCGCTTTCGGGCTAAGCCGGTCCACGATGAATGCGGCGATGGGGATGATTCGACAATGCGAGCGATCGTGAAAAGTCTTTTGGTTGTTGGCGCGGTGGTATTGGCGCCCGGTCTTGCTGCGGCGGATGATTTCAAGCTCAGCAACAACCAGCGCATCTCCTGCGGACGTGGGCTTGCCGCAGGCAAGCTGAGTACGGCGACCTGCCGCTCTTATGCCTATCTGTTCAATGCGAAGACCTCGGAATATTTCCGGTGCTCGGTGTCGCTATCGATGACGCGTGATGCCAAGGAAGTCATCAACGTCCAGAGCGACGGCGCCTGCGTGAAGAAGCCGCGCGTGTTCGACACCGACTCCAGCTATTCCTTCGATGCCACGGAGACCGAGCCGCCGAACACCAATTCGTTCTTCGGCAATGGTGGTTTTGCCATGTGGGTCAGCGACAACACCCAGCAGAAAATTCGTGGCTGTGTCACGATTCCCTCGGGGCTGGGCTCGGACGTGTCGCGCTGCATCGATATGAAGTTCGAGTAGACGGTCTTCCTTTTCCCTCCCCCTTGCGGGGAGGGTGGCCGGCCGCTTGGCCGGTCGGGTGGGGGTGCCACAAGCGGCGCTCTCACGTGGGGCACCCCCACCCCGGCCTCTACTTCGTCGATGCTACGCATCGCCTCGTTCGGCCGACCCTCCCCGCAAGGGGGAGGGATCCTACAAACGCCTATGCGCTATCGCTGATTCAACTGTCCAACAGCCACTGCTCTTCAGACATGCGTCATCGCCCCCATTGTTTGCGGCGCGGGGGCGCCGTCGTCTCTTGCATTCCCTGCCCCCTGTAAGAGGGCGTGCGGAACGCCGGGTGCCCGTTGCACCCTTGGGCCTGATGCGAATGCGGTCTTCCGCAGGTTAGTGTGCATCAGGACTTTCGGAGGCGCCGAGCGATTGCCCGGCGTTCCGCATGCGGTGTTTTTTCGGTTGCTTGCACATCTGCCATGGCGAACGGTCCCATCACCAAAATTAATGTCCCAGGGCGGAGGGACAGGGTAGCCGCAAAGCACTTGGCCGAACGTGTTTCGATTTGGTCGTCCGTCACACTGTCCAGGGATCTTTCCATCCGAAGGTCGGCCGTCTCCTTGCCAGTGGCAGTGCTGGCGCAGATCCGTCCTGCCCGAAGACAGACGTTCCCCCATGAACCGCGTGACGCCGCATCTCCGGCGTCCACCGCATCCCACCCCGCGAACGTGACGATCGCGATCGCCCCTCTCGGTGGGGCAGGACGAAGGGGAATATAAACCTGATTGGGATGGTGTCAACGGGAGATAGGAAAAAATGTTTGGGTGCGTTCCCTCCACTGTCATTCCGGGGCGCGCCCTTGCGTGAGCCCGGAATTCATACCCACGATCGAGCTTATGGATTCCGGGCCTGCGCCCCAGCCGGCTGCGCCGGCGCATCCCGGAATGACAATTGAGGACTCTGCGCGTCCGGGCTTACGCACGCCCTCAGGCAAACCAATTGGTTTGCCGGGGAATGACGAGTGTGGAATAGGCGCCAACCGCACTCCCAAAACAAAAGGGCACACGCGGATGCGCATGCCCTTCGATCTATTCACGCTTAACGAAGCAAGACAGGCAGGCGCGTCTAACGCCCTGCCAACCCCGCGCTGCCCTTACTCCGGCTTGATGCCGGCGAACTGGGCGACCTTGCCCCACTTCTCGATTTCGGACTGCACATAGGCATCCATATCGGCCGGCGAACCGCCGGTCGGATCGGCGCCGAGCTTGATCAGGCGGGCAGTGCCGTCGGCCGACTTGATGAACTTGTCGGTCGAGGCGTTGAGCTTGGCGATGATCTCCTTCGGCGTCTTCGCCGGGGCTGCGATGGTGAACCAGGAGGCGGCGTCGTAGCCGTCCACGCCGGCTTCCGCGATGGTCGGAATGTCCTTCATCGGCTCCCAGCGCTTGCTGGTGGAGACGGCGAGTGCGCGGATCTGGTTGCTCTCCGCGAAAGGCTGCGCGGCGGGCAGGTTGTCGATCATCACATGGACGCGGCCGCCGATCAGGTCGGTGAGCGCGGGGGCGCTGCCCTTGTAGGGCACGTGGGTCAGCTTCACGCCGGTCATCGACTTGAACAGTTCGGTTGACAGATGCGCGGTCGAACCGAGGCCCGGCGTGCCGTAGAAATATTCGTCCGGCTTGGCCTTGGCGAGTTCGATGAACTCCTTGACGCTCTTGGCAGGCAGCGAATTGGTCACCGAGAACAGGTTCGGCACCTTGGCGATCACGATCACCGAGGCCAGATCCTTCACCGGATCATAGGTCATGTTCTTGAACACGAACTTGTTGATGGCGTGGGTGCCGGGCGTGCCGACCAGGAAGGTGTAGCCGTCGCCTTCGGCCTTGGCGACGAAATCAGCGGCGATGTTGCCACCGGCGCCGGCCTTGTTCTCGACGATGAACTGCTGGCCCATCTCTTCGGACATCTTCTGCGCGACGACGCGCGCCAGAATGTCGGTGGTGCCGCCGGCCGCGAACGGAACGATGAACTTCACCGGCTTGGTGGGCCACTCTGCGGCGCTGGCGCGGCGCGACAGGATCGGCAGGGTGCCGAGGGCAGCCGCGCCGCCGAGGATCACGGAGCGGCGGGACGGGAAGCGGATCGATGATGACATCTCGAAGAGTCCTTTTGCATGTCGGACAGGCCGCGCGGCTGCGACGCGCGATCTGATTATGGGTGTTTAAGACAATGACGGGAGGCCGGGATCAAGTGGGAACCGGCACGGCTGGTACAACGAACCCGAAGACGGTCCGCTCCTGCGACTCATCTGCGCAACCGGCAGGTCCTTTCAGCTTCTCCCGATCAGGCGTTTCCATGGACAACATGCATGGGAACGTACTGGGGGGATGGTACTATGCTGCACTGCGAGTTACTACCGCAATGCAATACCATCCTTAAGCATTTGGTAATAACGGCTGATGACGTGCGTCGGAAGGTCGCGTTTCCGGCATGGCGACGATGAACAGGATGAGGCCGATCCCCGCCAAAGCGGCCAGCGCCAGGAATGCCGCGCTGTAGCCCGCCTTCACGACGATCATGCCGGCAATGGCCGTGCTGAGAGCGCCCCCTAGTCCCGCGGCGGTGGCGATCGCGCCCTGGCTGATATTGAAGTGGCCGGTGCCGTAAGTGAGGTCGGCGACGACAAGCGGGAAGATCGCGCCGAAGATTCCGGCGCCGATGCCGTCGAGGGTCTGCACGCCGACCAGCCAATAAGGATTATCAGAGAGCGGATACAGCGTGCCGCGCAGCGCCAGCACAGCGAGTGCGCAGGCGAAGATCGGTTTGCGGCCCCAGACATCGGCCTTGCGGCCGACCAGCATGGCGACCGGCACCATCACCACTTGCGCCGCGACGATGCAGACCGACATCAGCGTGGTGCCAAGCTCGTTGTTCACCAGTGCGAGTTTCTGGCCGACCAGCGGCAGCATCGCCGCATTGGAGAAATGAAACAGCACGGTGGCGGCGGCAAATATCAGGAGCGGCTTGCAGGTCAGCAGGACCTGAAAGCCGGATGGCCGGTCGGCGGCATCGTGATCGTGCGTTTCGTCGAGATCGCCGAGGCCGCGGGCCATCTGATGATCGATGGCATTAGCGGGGATCGCCAGCGTCGCGGGGATGCTCGCCACAGCCATCGCGGCCATCAGCCAGAACACGACGATTGGCCCGAAGGCATAGGCGAAGATGCCGGCCAATGTCGCTGCGGTCGCATTGCCGGCATGGTTGAACGCCTCGTTACGGCCGATCCGGCGCGCAAAGGCTCTGGGGCCGACAATGCCGAGTGTGATCGCCGCCAGTGCCGGCGCGAAAACGGCCGCGGCGACACCGGTCAGCGCCTGCGTCGTCGCGACGAACAGGAAGCCGGGATAGAGCGGCAGCACGATCGAGCCGAGTGTGACGATGACGGCGGCAAAAATGACGATGGCGCGCTTGGCCGCGGTCTTGTCAATCAGGGCGCCGGCAGGGGTCTGCGCGACGATTCCGGCGAGGGCGGCGACCGACATCACGATGCCGATGGACGCTTCATCCCATTTCTGGACCGTCAGCAGATAGATCGCCAGATAAGGCCCGAGCCCATCGCGGACATCGGCGAGAAAGAAGTTCAGTGCGTCGAGCGGATGTTTGATCCTGTTGGCGTCGTGCACGCGTGGTCCTCACGGCACGGCAGTGCCCGGCAGGCAACGGCGCGAAGGCACGCCGGTTCCGCGGTATTCGGCGTGGCCGCCGTCGTCTCCGCCTAGGCGGGGATGACAAAGGGGAGGTCCGCGATCAACCACTTAAAAACAAAGGCCGCGAGGCTTTCGCATCGCGGCCTTAAGTCTGGTCTTGTGGCGGGCTGGTCTTACTTCCCGATGCCCTTTTCCTTGAAGTACTTCAACGCGCCGGGATGGAACGGCACCGGGGAGCGCTCCTGCACCTGGTTGTCGAGCGAGAAGCTCTCGGCCTCCTTGTGCACGGCAACGATGTCGGCCTTCTTCTCCACCAGCGTCTTGACGATGTTGTAGGCGTCGTCGTCGCTCATCTTGTTGCCGGTGACGATGATGTTCCAGACTTCGGTATTGGCGTTGTCTTTGTCCATGCCGGGATAGATGCTCTTGCTGATAGTCGAAGGCGAATACAGCTTGCCGTATTTCTCGTTCATCTTGGCGGCGAGGTCGGCGTGGTCGACGAACTTGATCTTCATGCCGGGTGTGGCGGCGAGATCGGTGACGGCGGCGGTGGGAACGCCGCCGACCCAGAAGAACGCATCGATCTTGCGGTCCTTGATGGCGTTAACGCTTTCGGCGACGCCGAGACGCTCGCGCTTCATGTCCTTGTCCTTGTCGAGACCGGCGGCCTCGATGACGCGGAACGCCATCACTTCGGTGGCGCCCCCCGGCGAGCCTGTGGAGACGCGCTTGCCCTTGAGATCCGACATCTTCTCGATGCCGGCGCCTTCGATGGTCACGATATGCATGCGGTTCGGATAGACCACGAGCAAGGTCTGCAGCGGGACCTTGCCGCTCTTGAATTTGTCCTGGCCGTTCAGTGCGTCGAGCGCGGCGTCGGCCATGCTGAAGCCGAGTTCACTCTGGCCCGAGGCGATTAGCTTGAGGTTATCGACCGACCCGCCGGTGACTTCCGCTGTGGCCTGGGTGTTCGGCAGCGCCTTCGACAGCACATTGGCGATGGCGCCGCCGAGCGGATAGTACACGCCGCCAGTGCCGCCGGTGCCGATCGCCATGGTCTTTTGCTGCGCGATGGCCGCGCCTGCAAGGCCGGCAGTGGCGACCAGCGCCACGGCAATCGATGTCTTTCTGAAACGCTTGAACATGGTTGTCCTCTCCTCCGGTTTTCCTGTGATGTCGCGGTGACTATTTCACCGCGCCGACTTCCTTGAGATATTTCAGCGTGCCGGGGTGGTAGGGCGCCGGCGATTGCGCGGGTGTCTGCGTGGCGAGATTGATGTTCTCGGCCTCCTTATGGACGGCGACGAGATCGGCCTTGTTCTCGAAGATCGTCTTCGTGATCGCATAGGCCGTGTCGTCCGACATTTTGTCGGTGGCCATGATCTGGTTCCAGGCGGCGAAGCCACGGCTGTCGGTGGTCTGGCCCGGATAGCTGCCGGCCTTGATCACGCTGGGTGCGAAGATCTGGCCATATTTCTTCACGATCGGCTCTAACAGGTAGTCGATATCGATCAGCTTGATGGTGACGCCGGGCGTTGCGGCAAGGTCGACGACGGCGGCGGTCGGCACGCCGCCGCCCCAGAAGAAGGCGTCAATCTTGCGATCCTTGAGCGCAGACGCGGATTCCGCCACCGACAGACGTTCGCGCTTGACGTCCTTGTCCTTGTCGAGGCCCGCGGCTTCGAGCAGGCGGAAGGTCTGCGCCTCGGTGGCGCTGCCCGGCGCGCCGCCGGAAATGCGCTTGCCTTTAAGATCGGCGAATTTCTCGATGCCGGTGCCGGCGATGGTCACCACATGCACCGGGCTGGAATAGACGGCGACGATGGTGCGCAGCGGAACGGGCTTCTTGAACTTGTTCTCGCCCTTCACGGCATCGGACGCGACGTCGCCGGTCATGAAACCGAGATCGGCCTGACCGGTTTCCAGCAGCTTGATATTGTCGACGCTGCCGCCGGTGACTTCGCCGGTGGCCTGGGTATGCGGCAGTTTCTTCGACAGCAGGTTCGCGAGACCGCCGCCGAGCGGATAGAAGATGCCGCCGGTCCCACCGGTCGCAATGGCGATGGTCTTGTCTTCCGCAGAAGCGCCGGTCGCCGCGCAGGCGATGCCGAGCAGTGCAAGGCTGAACGCCCTGTGTCTGAAAGCTGTCCATCTCATCGCGTCACTCCCTGAAGTCGGCGGCGCCGCTTATCTGCGGCGTCCGCTGTCATGCGATAACTTGACGTTATTCGTTTCTGTCGTTGGTCATGCCGGCGCCGGTTGCGTCCTCGTCCTTGCCTGCCAGAGCAGCACGCCGAGGCCGATGATGAGGCCAGGCACGAATGTGTAGCTGATGTCGCGACCGATGATCGATTCGATGATCGCCTCGATCAGGCTCGGGAACACCAGCAGCAATCCCGATAGCAGAAGCAGGCCGCGCTCGATCGGTGTATTTTGTCGCAGTGCCCAGTTCTGCGCGACGGCGGCGAGTGCCAGCAGTCCCAGCGTGGTCTTGAAGGTGATCTCGACGATGTCCACCCACGAGCCGCCCTTCGGAATGTTCAGCAGCAGGCCGACGCCCTGCGGGTCGCAGACGAAGACGAATGGCACCAGGAAGGCCGGCAGCGTGTATTTCCACGATTGCAGCGTGGTCTTGTAGGGATCGCCGCCGGTGATGGCCGCCGCCGCGAAGGGCGACAGCGCGGTGGGTGGCGAGACTTCCGACAGCACCGCGTAATAGAAGATGAACATGTGGGCGGCGTAATCGGGCACGCCGAGCTTGATCAGCGCAGGTGCTGCGATCACCGCGCAGATGATGTAGGACGCGGTCACGGGCACGGCGAGGCCGATGATCCAGACGATCAGCGCCGTATAGATCGCCGTCAGCAGCAGGCTGCCGCCCGCATAGGAAATCACGATCGACGAGAATTTCAGGCCGAGGCCGGTGAGCGTGACGACGCCGACCACGATGCCGGCGCAGGCGCAGGTCGTCGCAGCATTGAGCGCGCCGATCGAGCCATCGGCCAGCGCCTTCACCAGTTTCTTCGGCACCAGCGCGGTATCCTTGCGCAGGAAACTGAGCACGAAGGTGACGAGCGTGGCGTAGAACACCGACAGTGACGGCGAGTAGCCGATGATCATGAAGACGACGACGGCGAGCAGAGAGATGAAGTGGAACCCGTAACGCTTCATCATCACGCCGAGGCTGAGCTCAGGCCTGACATTGACATTGTGGGCGCCGAACCGCTTCGCGTCGATCTCCACCATGATCAGCAGCGACAGGTAGTAGAGACAGGTCGGGATGGTCGCCATCCAGATCACGTCGAGATAGCTGATCTTGAGGAATTCGGCGATCAGGAACGCGGCGGCGCCGAGCACCGGCGGCGACAGGATCGCGCCGAGCCCACCCGCGGCCAGCAAGCCGCCGGCAGCGTTCTTCTCGAAACCGGCCTTGGCCAGCATCGGGGCGGCGACGGTGCCGATCATCACCGTGGTAGCGACGCCGGAGCCGGAAGGCCCGCCGAGCAGGAACGAGGACAGCACCACGGTGCGGCCAGCGGCGTTCGACTTGTTCCCCATCAATGATAGCGAGAAATCGATGAAGAATTTGCCGGCGCCGGACATCGACAGGAAGGCGCCATAGATCGTGAACAATATGATCAGCGTGGCTGACACGTCCACCGCGACGCCGAAGATGCCCTCCAGGGTGATGAAGAGATGGCCGACGAGACGCGGCAGGTCATAGCCGCGATGGGTCCATGGCGCCGGCAGATGCGGACCGAGCATCGCATAGGCAATGAAGAAAACGGACACGACCGGCATGATCAGGCCCGTGGTACGGCGCGTCGCTTCCAGCAGCAGCACGATGAAGACGATACCGACGATGACGTCCATATGATCCGGCAGTGTGGCGCGGTCGGTGAAATCGTCGCCGCCCCACAGTGCATAGGCAATGGTGCCGATGGCGACGATGCCCGGCACGATGTCCCACCAGCGCACGCGATTGCGGAAGCGCGCTGCGACGGGGAATAGCAGGAAGCTGAGGATCAGCGTGAAGGCGACGTGGACATAGCGCAACTCCTGCGTCGGCACGATCGCGTAGGCGGCATAGAGATGAAACAGGCTCATCACCACGGCGATGCCGGTGGAGATCGTTCCGGCCCAGCCCAACAGGCGATTTGTTGCGCCTTCATCGGCTTCGATGAAGGCTTCAGCCTTTGCCAAAGCCTCGTCGGAGATGGCAACGGTGTCATCGCTCGTGTTTGATTTCTGGTCAGCCATGTTTCATCCCCCGGGATATTTCCCGCAGCCGGCTTTGCCGGCCTTATTATTCTGAGTGCGGCGCATTCATGCCGTTTTACCCGGCTGGCGCAAGGGCTTACCGGTGAAACTTTCGTCGCGGCAACGGCGTTCGCTATTGCGACGCCGTTGACCGCATGAGGGCTGCGGTTCACCTTCGCGGCCTGAACGACAGGAATAAAATGAGTATGAGGAAGCGTCTGATAGCGGCCATGACGACTGTAGTCGTCATGTGCAGCGCAGCGGCACGCGCCGAGCCGTCGATTACGCTGCTGACTGGCAATACGTCCGGCATCTATTTTCCGCTCGGCGTCTCGATTGCGATGATCTATGCGGATATTCCCGGCGCGAAAGTTCAGGTGCAGACAACCGACGGTTCGGTCGAGAATCTCTCGCGGCTGCAGCAAGGCACCGGGCAAGTGGGTTTTGCGCTCGGCGACGCCCTGAAGGACGCCTGGGCCGGCAATGCCACGGCGGGCTTCGACGGCAAGCAGGACCGGTTGCGGGTGATCGGCGCGCTCTATCCGAATTACATCCAGATCGTTGCCACCAAGGAGAGCGGCATCAGGACGCTGAGCGATCTCAAGGGCAGGAGCCTCTCGGTCGGCGAGCGGAGGTCGGGCACCGAGTTGAACGCCCGCGCCATTCTGGGCGCTGCGGGGCTGCGCTACGAGAATCTCGGCGAGATCAGGTATTTCTCCTTTGCTGAATCCACCACCATGATGATCGAGAAGAAGCTCGATGCTACGCTGCAGTCTGCGGGTCTCGGCGTGACATCGATCAAGGAACTCAGCGAGGCCACGGATATCGTCATCGTGCCGGTGCCGCCCGCGATGGTCAGAAAGATCGGCGCGCCGTTCAAGCCGGACACCATTCCGGCCAGGACGTATATCAGCCAGGACAAACCCGTGCGGACCGCATCGGTCATGAATTATCTGGTCACGAGCAGCGCGGTGTCCGACGACCTCGTCTATCAGATGACCAAGCGCCTGTTCGGCGGCCTCGACGAACTCGCCATTGCCCACCGCGCTGGCCACGAGATCCGGCTGGCGACCGCCGTGAGCAAAAGCCCGGTGCCGCTGCATCCCGGCGCGTTGCGCTACTATCGGGAGCGGGGGCTGATCAGGTAGAGTGGTCCGGCTGGCTTGCTGGGGCTTTCATGGGTCATTCGTTTCGGACGTTGGTTCTGTGCGCCGCTCTCGCGGCAGCATCGCTGCCCCATGCGGCCGTCCGGGCGCAGGGCGCGGCCGAGGCCGCTGCCACCTGCGCGAATGACGACACCTTGCCGCCTGAGCAGATGCTTGGCATCTGCGGCCTGGTGATCGGCTCGACGGCGGCATCGCCGGACCGCGTTCATGCCCTGATCGTGCGTGCCGGGCTGCAACTCAGGCTGGAACAGGTCGACCTCGCCGTTGCGGATGGCGATCTGGCGGTTCAGCTCGATCCCCTCTCGGCTGCAGCGCTCGAAGCCCGCGGCAAGGCGCTTGCGGCCGGCAAGAAGTTTGACCGTGCGCTTGATGACTTCGACCGCGCGATTAGGCTGCGGCCGAACGAGGCCCAATTATTTGCGAGCCGCGCCGCGACCTTCGCATCGATGCACGAAAATCGATTGGCCGTTCGCGATTACACCGAGGCAGTCCGCCTCGATCCCAATCGGGTGCAAAGCCTCGTTGAGCGGGCCGCCGCCTATGCCAAGGTCAAGCGCTTCGATCTGGTGATCGACGACCAGAGCGACATCATTCGCCTGGAGCCGAGTGCGGAACATTACGATGCGCGCGGTCAGTCCTATGCGCGCAACAATGCCTATGGCCGCGCGATTGCGGATTTCGACGCGGCGATCCGGCTGGAGCCGAAGGCGAGCTACTTCGTGAATCGCGGAAACTCCTTCAGTCTCAGCGGCGCGTATGACCGTGCTATCACCGACTACACGACGGCGCTGCAGCTTCAGCCGGAGCTGGCGATGGCCTACAACAATCGCGGCGTCGCCTGGCGCGACAAGGGCGACCCTGCGCGCGCTCTGGCTGATTTCGACGCAGCCGTTCAGATCGATTCAACGCTGGATATCGCTTTGCGACATCGCAAGCAGCTTGAGAAATATCGGGTGGCGGCGCGCAGGCCGGCGATCGGATTGCATCCATCCGCCGATGCGAGCACGCGATAGACAATGACTTTTCGCAATTCATATGTTGGCAGCGTGCCGCGCGTCATCGGCGTCCTGCTCGTATTATGTTGCGTGGCTCCCGACAGGGCATGGCCGGCGGTCAACGAACCCGCAGCCACCGCGCCCGTCGATTCCGCGTTGTGCGTGGCAGCTGTTGCGTTAGGTGATGACGAGAAGATTCTCGCAGTTTGCAGCACGCTGATCAACAACGAAAAGACCGAGCGGGCCGACCGGCTGAAAGCGTTGATTGCGCGCGCCGGCGTCTACACCCGCAAGGATGAGACCGATCGTGCCATCGCCGATTACGATGCGGCGCTGCGGCTCGATCCGACGCAGGCCGTTCTGTTCAATGCGCGCGGCGAACTCTGGCGCAAGAAAGGTGATCGGCCGCGCGCCGTCCGCGATTTTGGCGCTGCGATCAAGCTCGATCCGCAATTCGAGGTGGCGCGTGCCAACTACAAGGCGCTGGCGCAGGAGATCGAGCGGATCGGCGTGGAGATGTCGGTCAAGCCACAACCAAAGGCACCCTTGAAATAGCCTGTCATCCCGTGACAATGACGAGACAATGAACTCCGGCGGTAAAGCCGGGGCGGGAGAGACGCCATGACGACCAACGCATCCAGCCGCTATCACGATGTCCACGCGCAGTCGCTGTCTGATCCGGAAGGTTTCTGGAGCGAAGCCGCGAAGGCGATCGACTGGATTGCGCCAGCGAAGAAGGTGTTCGATCCGTCTGTGGGTCTCTACGGCCGCTGGTTTGTCGGCGGCGTGCTCAATACCTGCTACAACGCGCTGGATCGCCATGTCGCCGGTGGCCGCGCCGATCAGGTCGCGCTGATCCACGACTCGCCGCTGACGGGTGAGGTCCGGAAATTCACCTATGCAGAGATGCTGCATGAGGTGCAGGTGCTCGGCGCCATCCTGCAGGATCACGGCGTCGGGAAGGGCGATCGCATCATCCTCTATATGCCGATGGTGCCTGAGGCTGTGGTCGCCATGCTCGCCTGTGCGCGCATCGGCGCGGTACATTCGGTGGTGTTCGGCGGTTTCGCGGCGAAGGAGCTCGCGACACGCATCGACGATGCGCGGCCGAAACTGATCCTGTCGGCGAGCTGCGGCATCGAGCCCGGCCGCATCGTGCAATACAAGCCGCTGCTGGATGAAGCGATCACGCTCGCCAGTGCGAAGCCGGATGGCTGCATCATCCTGCAGCGGCCGCAGCATGGCTGCGATCTGGTGGCCAGCCGCGATCACGACTGGGCCGAATTGCGCAGCAAGGCGATGGCGGCGAAGAAGTCTGCGGAGTGCGTACCGGTGCTGGCGACGGATCCGCTCTATATCCTCTATACGTCCGGCACGACCGGAAAACCGAAGGGCGTGGTGCGCGACAATGGCGGTCATGCCGTCGCGCTCGCATGGTCGATGTGGAATCTCTACGGCGTGAAGCCGGGCGAAGTCTGGTGGTGCGGCTCCGACATCGGCTGGGTGGTCGGCCATAGCTACATCGTTTATGCGCCGCTGTTCCATGGTGCGACCTCAATCATGTATGAGGGCAAGCCGGTCGGCACGCCCGATGCCGGCGCGTTCTGGCGTGTCATCTCCGAACACAAGGCCGTTGCTTTCTTCACGGCGCCGACCGCCTTCCGCGCCATCCGCAAGGACGATCCGGACGGCAGTTTCATTCGCAAATATGATCTCTCGCATTTCCGCACGCTGTTCCTGGCCGGCGAGCGCGCCGATCCACCGACGGTAGACTGGGCCGAGAAACAACTGAAGGTGCCGGTGATCGATCACTGGTGGCAGACCGAGACCGGCTGGTGCATCGCCGGCAATCCGGTGGGCCTTGGCCAGTTGCCGGTGAAGCATGGTTCGCCGACGGTGCCGATGCCCGGCTACAAGATCGAGGTCGTCGATGAAGCATCGAAGCCGCTGCCCGCCGGCACCATGGGCTCCATCGTGATCAAGCTGCCGATGCCGCCGGCCTGTCTGCCGACATTGTGGGAGCAGGACGCGCGCTGCAAGGAAGCCTATTTCAACGAATTCCCCGGCTACTACAAAACGTCCGACGCCGGATACCTGGATGAAGACGGCTATGTCTATGTGATGGGCCGCACCGACGACATCATCAATGTCGCCGGCCACAGGCTCTCGACCGGCGGCATGGAAGAGATTCTGGCCTCGCATCCCGACGTCGCCGAATGCGCCGTGCTGGGCATCAAGGATACCATAAAGGGCGAGGTGCCCTGTGGCTTCCTTGTGCTGAAGGCCGGCGTTGCACGGCCGGTTGCTGACATCGAGAAGGAAGTGGTCGCGCTGGTGCGCGACAAGCTCGGCCCCGTCGCGGCCTTCAAGCTCGCCATCGCTGTCGGTCGCCTGCCGAAGACGCGGTCCGGCAAAATCCTGCGCGGTACCATCAAGAAGATCGCGGACGGTGACAGCTGGACCATGCCCGCGACCATCGAGGATCCGAAGTCACTGGACGAAATCGGTGCGGCGCTGAAGGGCAGGGTCTGAGCAGACCTTACAAATCCCGCATTTCGCGCTAAACACGGCGTCACTCACGTGACAGGAACCATGCATGCGACTGACCTCGACCTCTCTCATCGCGCTGACGCTGACAGCAATGCTGCTCAGCGCCTGCGCGCGCCGCACCGATGTTCCGATGTCGAGCCTTGGCGATGACGATGACGCGATCTGCCGCGCCAATGGTGTCGTTGTCGGCTCGCCGGAATATGCGGCCTGCCGCAAGGACCGCGACGTTCAGCGCAGCAATGCCATCAATCGTGCCGACCGCGCGCAGCGCAATCTCGGCGAATACATGCTGAACAATCCGAACCGGCCGTAACACCGGCGATTGATATTCCGCAAAATTGTGTCTCCCAAAGGCAACGACCGCGCAGCGAGACGCTGTGCGGTCGTTTGCTTTTGATTGAGATCAACGTGTGAGCGCCGCAGCGAGCGTCTTTCGGATTTGATCGGGTGAGATCGTTCACCCCGAACGAATCGAAAGACAGGGCACTTCGCGATGAAGAGAATTCTGACGACCGTGTCGTTGCTGATGGCGGCAACGGCGATGACCAGCATGGCGACAACGGCAGGGGCCGCCGATCTTCCGGCCGCGACGCCGTACACCAAGGCGCCGTTGGTCGAGGCGTGGAATCCCTGGATGATCCGCCTGCGTGTGCTCGGCGTCATTCCGGAGAATGGCGGTACGGTTCACCAGGTGCCGGGCTCCAGCCTGAAGACCTCCGATCAGGTTGTTCCCGAACTCGACATCTCATATTTCTTCACGCCGAACCTCGCAGCCGAACTGATCCTTGGCGTCACCAAGCACCACGTCACCGGCGACGGCGCCATCGCCGGCCTCGATGTCGGCAAGGCGTGGCTGCTGCCGCCGACGCTGACCTTCCAGTATCACTTCACGCAGTTCGGCGCCTTCAAGCCCTATATCGGCGCCGGTGTGAATTACACCTGGTTCTTCAGCCAGAGTGCGAGCGGTGTGGGCGTAACCAGCAGCCGTCTGAAAGACACCGCGGCGCCGGTGCTGCAGTTCGGC
This sequence comes from Tardiphaga sp. 20_F10_N6_6, assembly GCF_052076045.1. Classification (NCBI taxonomy): domain Bacteria; kingdom Pseudomonadati; phylum Pseudomonadota; class Alphaproteobacteria; order Hyphomicrobiales; family Nitrobacteraceae; genus Tardiphaga; species Tardiphaga sp. 20_F10_N6_6. The sequence continues at coordinate 3,578,550 of NZ_CP197239.1, read as the reverse complement.
TTCGACTACATGATCGACAAGCATTGGGGCTGGAACGTCGACGTGAAGAAGATGTGGATGCGCCCGGATTGGGAAGGCACGCTGGCCAGCGGCGCGGCGATCACCGGTCAGGTCAAGCTCGATCCATGGCTGGTCGGCACCGGCATCACCTACAAGTTCTGATCCCTGGTATTTCTTGCTTCCCCTCTCCCCTTGTGGGAGAGGGTGCCTGAGCGAAGCGAAGGCGGGAGAGGGGGCGTGTTTTGCACCACCCCCTCTCCCGTCTCGAACCCGCTTCGCGTGTTCGATCCACCATGGCGGACGAATTCGTCCGCCAGCTCCCGCCTTGCGCAGCTTCGCTGCGCGGGGAAAGGGGAAGACAGGCACCCCCGCAAAGGACGCATCATGGATATCAAGGTCAGGGATTCGAACGGCGCGCTGCTCGCCGAAGGCGATACCGTCACGCTGATCAAGGACCTCAAGCTGAAAGGCTCGTCCACCGTGCTCAAGCGCGGCACCGTGATCAAGAACATCCATCTCACCGACAACGAAGACGAGATCGAAGGCCGCACCGACAAGGTCAAGGGCCTGGTGCTGCGCACGGAATTTCTGAAGAAGGCGTGAGGATTACTTCTCACGCTTTCTGTCATCATATCGCTCTCGGAACGTCGAGAGCCGTGACAGGAACGCCAGCATCAGTCCGATGCCACAGATCGAGAACAGCATCGTGAAGATCTTGGCGATGGCCGTGGTCGGCGACAGCGTGGCGTCGCCAACCGTGGTCAGGGCCATCACACTGAAATAGGCGGCGTCGATCCATCGCCAGTGCTCGACAATGCGGAAGAAGATCGTGCCGCCGGTCATGGCGATGGCCAGCAGGAACAGGATCGCGCGAAATTCGGGATCGCGCAGGCCGCGGCGGAAGCCGGCCAGCAAGCGCATCAGACCAAGCCAGAGAGATGCCATCGTCGCCACTCCATGCGTTGCCGTCCATGCGCGATGTCGCAGGATTCGATGGCGTTTGGAAAGTGAAGATTATGCGTCGGGCGCGGCCATGAACCTTGCCTTACCTCTGCAGCACCAAGGAAGGCACCGCTCAGGCGGAATCCCTAACGCATAAGCGGAGTACATGATGGCGAACGAGTTCAGGTTCGAAGACTATCCCGATGCGATGACATTCAAGCCGGTGATGGACAAAGCCATAGCGGCCTTTGCCGCGGAGCAGGGCATCGAATTCTCGTCCGATTATACGGCGTTTCTGAAAGCGCATAACGGCTTCTATTTCGATCTCGACACAGCCAGCCCGCTGGCCGATGGCGTCGAGACATTCGATTCGGTGCGCTACCTCCGCGGTCTCGACACCGGCTTCGAATACAACGACCTGCGCGTGTTCCTCGCCGATGCCGATCTCTGGGACAAGGCCTTCCGTGCCTTCTGCTATCCGGTGGCGGAAAGTCACGGCGGCGATCCGATCGTCGAAATCTACAAGGGTAAGGCGAAGGGTAAGATCTACTTCGTCGATCACGAGGTCATCCCGGACGTCAGCGAACTGGCTGATGCAGGCGTGAACCTGGAGAATGCCGACGACGTCCTCGCTTACATGATCGACAGACAGGGCTGCTTCATCGAAGTCGCCACGTCGTTCTCGAATTTCATCGGCAAGCTGGTGGCATATGACGATGACGGCAGCATCAATGTCAGCATCCGTCGCCCGCTGGCGTGAGCGGGCGGCGCATCACCTGAAACAAAAAAAAACGCGGCGGGATGAACCGCCGCGTTTTCAATTCTGTCCTTGCCGCCGCGCATCTGCGCGCAGCGCAGGCGCTTATTCGTCGTCGTCCTGCTTCTTGCTGCCGCCGATGCCCTTCAGCTTGGCGAACACGGCGTCGACATTGAGGTCGCCGCTGCCGCTCTCGGCGGTCTCCAGCTCATCCTTGCGGGTGGTTTCCGAGGCCGGCAGTAGGGTCGCGCCGCCGTAAGCCTGGTCGGTCGGCTTTTCCTTGGCCGCGCGCTGCACCTCGAAATCGAGTTCGATCTGCGAGCACAGGCCGAGGGTCACCGGATCCATAGGGGTCAGGGTCGAAGCATTCCAGTGGGTGCGGTCGCGGATCGAGGCGATGGTGGTCTTGGTGGTGCCGACCAGCCGCATGATCTGGCTGTCTTTCAGCTCGGCATGGTTACGCACCAGCCACAGGATCGCGCTCGGGCGCTCATGACGGCGCGACACCGGGGTGTAGCGCGGGCCCTTCTTCTTGGCGGCTGGCGGCAGGATCACCTTGCTCTCTTCGAGCTTGAGCCGATAATTCTTGTCCTTCTCGCCCTTTTCGATCTCATCGCGGGTCAGCTGCCCGTTGGAAATCGGGTCCATGCCCTTGATGCCCTGGGCGGCGTCGCCGTCGGCAATGGCGCGGATCTCGAGCGGGTGCATCTTGGTGAAATCGGCGACCTGATCGAAGGTCAGCGCCGTATTGTCGACCAGCCACACGGCCGTCGCCTTTGGCATCAGCGGGGCATTGCTCATGGCACATCTCCTTTGCGCTTCGCCCACCTCTTTCGGAGGCGAAGCCGTCTGGTCATCGGTGATGACGGGAATTAAGGCTCTATATAATCTGTCAGAGGGCAACCGCGCAATGCCCGGCAGTTCGGCCTTGACAGCGCCGCAAACCGGCCCCAAGTCCTTATTCAGACAAGCTCTTTGGCTGAATTTTGCCAATCTGACCCATCGCACCTGCCATTTTGGTGCCCAGGCCCCTGGATCGCCCCGATATGACGACCAAACCGTCCCTGAAAATCGTTCTTTGTTCGCCGCGTGGCTTCTGCGCAGGCGTCGTCCGGGCGATCGATACGGTCGAACGCGCACTCGCCATCCATGGCGCGCCTGTCTATGTCCGGCATGAGATCGTCCATAACAAGTATGTGGTGGACAGCCTCAAGACCAAGGGCGCGATTTTCGTCGAGGAACTCGCCGAAATCCCGGACAACACCTCCGCGCCGGTAGTATTTTCCGCCCATGGCGTGCCGAAATCGGTTCCCGAGGATGCCCGTCAGCGCAATTTCTTCTCGCTGGACGCGACCTGCCCGCTGGTGACCAAGGTGCACCGCGAGGCGGCGATCCACTTCAAGCGCGGCCGTGAGATCCTGCTGATCGGGCATTCGCATCACCCGGAAGTGGTCGGCACCGTCGGCCAGCTGCCGCCTGGCGCTGTGCAGCTCATCGAGACCGCTGGAGACGCCCAGACCTTCCAGCCGAAGGATCCGAACAATCTCGCTTTCGTGACCCAGACGACGCTGTCGATCGACGACACCGCCGAGATCGTCGAAGTGCTGAAGAGCCGCTTCCCCACGATCAACGGGCCGCACAAGGAAGACATCTGCTACGCCACCACCAACCGCCAGCTTGCCGTGAAGAAGGTGGCGCCGGTGGTCGATGCGCTGATCGTTGTCGGTGCGCCGAACTCGTCGAACTCGCAGCGTCTGCGCGAAGTGGCCGAGCGCGAGGGATGTCGCGTCTCGGTGCTGGCACAGCGCGCGAGCGATCTCGACTGGAGCATGTTCGAGGGCATCACCAGCCTCGGCATCACCGCGGGCGCCTCGGCGCCGGAAGTGATCGTCGAAGAAATCATGGATGCCTTCGCGCAGCGTTATGAGCTGCATGTGGAGACGGTGTCGGCTGCTGAAGAAAACGAATTCTTCCCGCTGCCGCGTTCGTTGCGTCCCGAGGCCGCGGCGTAACCGCGATGGCGGTCTATACCGATGTTGCCGCCGATGATCTCGCGGATTTCCTGAAGAGCTACGATGTCGGCGAATTGCTCTCCTACAAGGGCATCGCCGAAGGCGTCGAGAATTCCAACTTCCTGATGCACACCTCCAAGGGCGCGTATATCCTCACGCTCTATGAGAAGCGCGTCGAAGCGGATGACCTGCCTTACTTCCTCGGTCTGATGGCGCATCTCTGCGCGCGTGGCGTGAATTGCCCGCAGCCGCAGAAGAATCGCGACGGTGCGGTCTATGCATCGCTCGCCGGCCGGCCCGCCGCGATCATCAACTTCCTCGAAGGCATGTGGCCGCGTCGTCCCAACGCGATGCATTGCGCCGGTGTCGGCGAAGCGCTGGCGAAGATGCATGTCGCCGGGCGCGATTTCCCGTTGGTGCGCAAGAACAATCTGTCGGTCGATGGTTGGCGCGGTTTGCTCGACCTCGCGGCGCCGCGTGCCGATACGGTTCAGCCCGGGCTGCGCGCTTTCCTGCAGACCGAACTCGACTATCTTGCCGCGCATTGGCCAACCGATCTGCCGGAAGGCGTGATCCATGCGGATCTGTTTCCGGACAACGTGTTCTTTCTTGGCGACAAGCTCTCCGGCCTGATCGACTTCCCGTTCGCCTGCAATGACATGCTGGCCTACGACGTGGCGATCTGCCTGAACGCCTGGTGCTTCGAGCCGGATCTGTCGTTCAATGCCACCAAGGCGCGCGCTTTCCTCAATGCCTATGAGGCGGTGCGTCCGTTGACCAGTGCCGAGCGCGCGGCGTTTCCGCTGCTGGCACGCGGCGCGTCGATCCGTTTCTTGCTCACGCGTCTGGTGGATTTCCTCAATGTGCCGGAAGGCGCCTTCGTGAAGCCGAAGGATCCGGTCGAGTATGTCCGCAAGCTGCGCTTCCACCAGTCGGTGACGTCGATGGCCGACTACGGCGTCGAAGTGGCGAGGCAGCCCGCGTGACCACTGCGACGCCTGTGACGATCTATACCGACGGCGCCTGTTCGGGAAATCCCGGTCCCGGCGGCTGGGGCGCGATCCTTCGTTTCGGCGATGCCGAGAAGGAATTGAAGGGCGGCGAGGCGCACACCACCAACAACCGCATGGAGCTGATGGCGGCGATCTCGGCGCTGGAAGCGCTGAAGAAGCCGTGTTCGGTGGATCTGCACACCGACAGCCAGTATCTGCGCAACGGCATCATGAGCTGGATTCACGGCTGGAAGAAAAACGGCTGGAAGACGTCGGACAAGAAGCCGGTGAAGAATGTCGACCTGTGGCAGCGCCTCGACGCCGCGCTGAAGACCCATGATGTGCGCTGGCACTGGGTCAAGGGCCATGCCGGCCACGCGGAGAATGAGCGTGCCGATCAGCTGTCGCGGGATGGGCTGGCGGAGAACCGGGGCCGGTAGAAGCGGGCTCTCTTTTCCCCTCCCCCCTCGTGGGGGAGGGTGCCTTCGCGAAGCGACGGCGGGAGAGGGGGCTGCATCCCCGCGCTCAAACCCTCTCCCGTCTCGAACCCGCTTCGCGTGTTCGATCCACCCTCTCCCGCGGCGCGCAGCTTCGCTGCGCTGGGGGAGAGGGGATGTAAGAGGGCTTTAGCTCACAGCTGGCCGAGCAGGGTGTCGCCGCCGGAGACTTCGACCTTGCCCGGTGCCGGCTCGAGGTTGAGCTTGGTCACGTTGCCGTCTTCCACCAGCATCGAATAGCGATGCGAGCGGATGCCGAGGCCGTTGCCCGATGCGTCGAGCTCCATACCGATCGCCTTGGTGAAGTCGGCATTGCCGTCGGCGAGGAACACCGCTTCGTCGCGCAGATCGGTATCTTTCTTCCAGGCGTTCATCACGAACACATCGTTGACGGAGATGATCGCGATGGTGTCGACGCCCTTGTCCTTGATGGCATAGGCGTTGAGGAAGATGCTCGGCAGATGCATTTTGTGGCAGGTGCCGGTATAGGCGCCGGGCACCGCGAACAGCGCCACTTTCTTGCCCTTGAAGATGTCGTCGGTGGTCTTCACGGCCGGACCTTCGGAGGTCATGACACGGAGCTTGGACTCGGGCAGCTTGTCGCCAACTTGAATGGTCATCGTCGATCTCTCCTGAAAGTAAGGGTGAGTGTGTTTAGACCGGCTGCATGACGCGGGCAATATTGAGGGGCGCTCAAAGGCAAGGCAGGGGCTTCTCATCTTCGTCATTGCGAGCGTAGCGAAGCAATCCAGAAAGCAACAAGGGAAGACTGGATTGCCGCGTCGCTTCGCTCCTCGCAATGACGAAGAGGGTCGGAGGCCAATTCTACCCGCCGAAGCCGCCGGCATCCAGAAACGCCTGTTCCTCCGCAGTGGTGTTGCGCCCCAGCACCCGGTTACGGTGGGGGAAACGGCCGAAGCGCCGGATGATGTCGGCGTGCTCGTCGGCGAATTTCAGATTGTCGGTCTCGCCGGTGGCGCGAAACAGTGCGCAGCAGCGCTCCTGATCGACGAGGTCTTCCGAATGCATCAGCGGCATATAGACGAACTGCTGCATCTGCTGGTCGACGCGCTGATCGACGCCGCGCGCGACGGCCCTGATCGTGAGCTCGCAAGCGAGGCGATCGCTGGAAAAGGCCCGCGCATCGTTGCGGAACATGTTGCGGGGAAACTGGTCAAGCACGAGGATCAAAGCGAGCGTGCCCTCGTCACTGGCCTCCCATGACGCAAGGTTGCCTGCGACGGCCTCATCCCACAGCGCGCGAAAGCGGCGGGTGATCTCGGCATCGAAATCGTCGTTCTTGGCGTACCAGCGGTCCCAGCCGGCGTCTGTCCAGAAGGCGATGATGTCGGCGGGAGTCGTTGCAGTCATGCTGAAATCCATAGGGTGGGCCATGCGAAAGCGGGCCCACCCTATAGCAGTGTGTCAGGCCGCTGAGGCCTGCTTCTTCTCGTCGCGGAGTTCGCGGCGCAGGATCTTGCCGACATTGGTCTTCGGCAAAGCGGTGCGGAATTCGATCTGTTTCGGCACCTTGTAATTGGTGAGCTGGGTGCCGCAGAATTTGATGATGTCCTCGGCGGTGACGTTCGGGTCCTTCTTGACGACGAAGGCCTTCACCGCCTCGGTGGTCTTCGGATCGGGCACGCCGATCACGGCGCATTCCAGCACGCCGGGATGGCTGGCGATGACGTCCTCGACCTCGTTCGGATAGACGTTGAAGCCCGAAACCAGCACCATGTCCTTCTTGCGATCAACGATCTTGGTGAAGCCATCGGGGCTCATGATGCCTATATCGCCGGTGCGGAAGAAACCGTCCGCGGTCATCACCTTGGCGGTCTCGTCGGGCCGGTTCCAGTAGCCCGACATGATCTGCGGACCCTTGGCGCAAATCTCGCCGGGCTCGCCGAGCGGCACTTCGTTGCCGTCGTCGTCGCGGATCGAGATGTAGGTCGATGGCACCGGCACGCCGATGGAGCCGTTGAACTGATCGACATCGGCCGGGTTGCAGGTCAGCGTCGGCGAGGTTTCCGACAGTCCGTAGCCTTCGGCGACGAAGCAGCCGGTCGTCTTCAGCCAGCGCTCGGCCACCGCCTTCTGCACCGCCATGCCGCCGCCGTTGGAAATCTTCAGCTTGGAGAAATCGACCTGGTCAAAACCGGGCGTATTCAGCAGGCCGTTATAGAGCGTGTTGACGGCCGGGAAGCTGTTGACCTGATACTTCATCAGCTCCTTCACGAAGCCCGGCATGTCGCGCGGGTTCGGGATCAGGAGGTTGACGCCGCCGGCGCGCACGGCCAGCAGGAAGCAAGCCGTCAGTGCGAAGATATGATAGAGCGGCAGCGCACAGACGATGAAAAGCTGGTCCACATGCGGCGGCTTGCGCAGCGCCGGCTGCAGCCAGGCATCGTTCTGCAGCACATTGGCCAGGATGTTGCGATGGCGCAGCGTCGCGCCCTTGGAAACGCCGGTGGTGCCGCCGGTATATTGCAGGAAAGCGACGTCGTCAGGCCCGAGCACCGGCTTCTTCATCTTCATGCTGCGGCCGGCGGAGACTGCATCGTTGAACCAGACGGCGCCCGGCAATTCATAAGCCGGCACCATTTTCTTTACCCGCCTGACCACGAGATTGACGATCACGCCCTTGAAGCCGAGCATGTCGCCCATGCTGCCAAGGATGACGTGCTTCACATTGGTCTTGGCGATCACCTGCTGCACGGTAGAGGCGAAGTTCTCCAGCACGATGATGGCTTCGGCGCCGGAATCCTTGAGCTGATGCTCGAGCTCGCGCGGCGTGTAGAGCGGGTTGACGTTGACCACGGCATAGCCGGCGCGCAGCACCGCGGAGGTGGCGATCGGATATTGCAGCACGTTCGGCATCATCAGCGCGACACGGGCGCCCTTGGCGAGGCCCTTGCTCTGCAGATAGGCGCCGAGCGCCAGGGACATTTCGTCGAGCTCACGATAGGTGATCGACTTATCCATGCAGATGAAGGCTTTGCGATCGCGGAATTTGGCAAAGCTCTCTTCGAGCAGATCGACCAGCGACGGATACAGGCTGACGTCGATGTCGGCTGGCACGCCTGCCGGATATTGTTTGAGCCAGATGCGCTCCATGACACTTCCCCCTCGATTTGATTATTTCGTCGAAGTATTGAGCAAAGCTGCCCTTGATAGCAAGGCGCGGCGCAACATGACGCAGCCGGAAACCGGCCGCGTTAACGATGATAGTTGAGCCTTGTCGACGAAGGTCTAAGTGCGCGGAGCTGCCGCAGCCGGCTTGGCTTCGCCGGTGGTAGCTTTCGGTGCGGGTTTGGCCGCTGCCTTCGGCTTGGCCGGCGTTGTGGCCGGAGCGCCGGTGGCCGCCGTGGCAGGCTTGGCAGCCGCGGGCTTGGCGGCGGCTGGCTTAGCTGCAGCGGCCGGTTTCGGCGCGGCTGCATCCGGTTTCACTGCTGCCTGTTTTGCAGCCGGTTTGGCCGCAGGCTTGGCGGCTGGTTTCGCCTCGGCCGATGCTGCGGTTTTGGCGTCCTTGCTGTCGGCTGCCGCGTCCGGCTTCTTGGCGGCGGTCTTGGTGCCCTTCTTGCCCTTGGGCTTCGGCGTCTGCCGGGCTTCTTCCACCGCATTGGCGGCGATCAGGTCAGCGCCGGTCTTCTTAGGCCCAATATAAACGATCACCGGCTCGACCGGTGCGGCGGCTGCGGCGATCATGTCGACCGGGCGCAGCGTTGGCGGCTGCAGACCGGCGGTGAAGAACGACATGGCCTGGCTGCTGGCTTCGTTGCTGGCGACGACTTCATCATCGGCGTCGCTGGCCGGGCGCTTGCGTTTCGGTCCGCACATCTCGTCGCGCAGGTTGGGCGGTGCGGCGTCGATCGGTGCGAGGGCATCCACGGTGCCGAGCGCCGGCTGCAGCCAGGTCAGGCCGCCTGTGCCGGTGTTGAAGCCGCGCTCCAGCAGCTGCGCTGCCTTGACGGCGCGCGCCTGGCCGGACGAGGCGCCGAGCACCACCGCGATCAGCCGCTTGTTGCCACGGGTGGCGGTGGCGACGAGATTGTAGCCGGAGGCGCAGATGAAACCGGTCTTCATGCCGTCGGCGCCGGGATAGCGGCCGATCAGCTTGTTGAAGTTCGGCGTGATGCGGCGGCCGAATTTGATCGCGGGAATATGGACGAAATATTCGTATTCCGGCAGGTCGCGAATGATCGCACGCGCAAGGATCGCGAGGTCGCGCGCCGAGGTCACCTGTTCGTCCGCGGGCAGGCCGTTCGGATTGACATAGTGGGTTTGCGTCATGCCGAGCTTCTGCGCCGTGGCATTCATCATCGCGGAAAATCCGTCGACGGAGCCGCCGACGCCTTCGGCGAGCACGACGGCCATGTCGTTGGCCGACTTCACCATCATCATCTTCAACGCGTTATCGATGGTGACCTGCGTGCCGGCCTTGAAGCCCATCTTCGATGGCGACTGCGCGGAGGCGATCGGCGACACTGTCACCACCGTGTCGAGGTTGATGCGTCCCTGCTTCACCGCCTGCAACGTGACATAGGTCGTCATCAGCTTCGTGACGGAGGCGGGGTGCCACGGATAGGTCGCGTTCTCGGCCTGCAGGACCTTGCCGGTATCGGCTTCGACGAGCAGAAGCGCTTCAGCACTGGCCGTGCGCGGCGCAGTCACGCCGAGCGCAAGTGCCGCGGTGAGAATGAACCAGTTGAGTGATAGCAGGCGGCGCGATGCGAAGTGAAACTGCACTATCCGATTCCGGTCCTTTGCGGCCCGCCTGCAGTGCTCCAGCACCGCGCGCAGCAATTCTTGGATTTGAGGTTCGGGGCTCTCATGTCGGTCTGCCGTCACGCGGTGACGGCTGCAAACCTATACCGGCCGAGAGCATCAGAACAGTGGCGAGCCGGTTAAATCGGTGATGAAAGGGGCCAAATTTCGACCGGTTCTCCAAAGACATCAAAGGGGTTCGGCAACATCGGGCAGCGCCATGCTGGCGCGTGCGTCCTCCTGAACCATGAACTGGGCGGCGGCCAGACTGGCGAAATAGCCGCCCTGCATCACGAGTTCATCGAAAGTTCCCGCTTCGATCACGCGGCCGTTCTCAAATACGAGGATGCGCGTGGCGTTGCGGATGGTGGACAGCCTGTGCGCGATCACGAAGGTGGTGCGGCCCTTCATCACTTCATCGAGAGCGACGTTGAGCTTGGCCTCGGTCACGGCATCGAGCGCGCTGGTGGCCTCGTCGAGGATCAGGATCGGCGGGTCCTTCAGCAAAGCGCGCGCGATCGACAGCCGCTGCCGCTCGCCGCCGGACAGCATGCGGCCGCGCTCGCCGGCATTTGTGTTGAAACCGTTATCGCTGCGCTCGATGAAATCGAGCGCCTGGGCGCGTGCGGCGGCAATGCGCAGCTCTTCATCGGTCGCGTCCGGTTTGCCGACGCGCAGGTTGTCGGCGATGGAGCGATTGAACAGCAGCGCCTCCTGGAACACGACGCCGATGTTCCGGCGCAGGCCCGACAGGGTGAGTGCACGGACATCCATACCGTCGATCGAGATGATGCCGGATTGCGGGTCGAAGGCCCGGTGCAGCAGTGCGATGGCGGTGGATTTGCCCGCGCCGGTGGCGCCGACGAGCGCGATGGTCTCGCCGGGCAGCGCCGTGAAGGACAGATCCGCGATGGCCGGCCGCTTGCCGTCATAGGAGAACGACACGTCGTTGAATTCGACCATGCCCTGCAGCCGGCCGGGGTCCATGGCGTCGATACGGTCGCGCACGGCAGGCACGGCATCGAGGACGTTCATGAAATCGCGCAGCCGCGGCGCCTCCATGAAGATGGTGTTGATGAAGGAGACCACCTGTTCGAGCTTCTGGATCAGCATCGTCGCAAAACTGACGAACATCACGATCTCGCCGACGGTGGTGAGACCCTGCTGATGCAGCGCGATGCCGACGGTGAAGATCGCCAGCACCGTGATGGTGGTGGAGGCGCGCGTCATCACCGAGACCAGTGCCCACCACGACAGCACCGGCATTTGCTTTTCGAGCAACTGGCTGGAGACGCCGCGCAGGCCCTGCACCTCGGCATCGATGCGCGTGAAGCTCTGCACCAGCGCGACGTTGCCCAGCGCATCGGAAGCACGCGCGGAAAGGTCGCCGTAATGCTCCTCGACGTCGCTCTGCATGCCCGATGTCTTGCGCACGACCATCGTGGTCAGCACCGTGAATACGACGCACAGGATCACGAGCAGGATGGCCAGTCGCCAGTTCAGATAGATCGACAGCGGCAGCAGCACGAACAACGAGACGATGGAGGCGAAATGTTCGCGGAAGAAGCCGAGCCAGACACGCCACAGCGCATCGGTGCCGGCCAGCATCACTTTCATCAGGCGCCCTGAATGCGTACCGGTGTGGAAGGTCAGCGGCAATTGCATGATGTGTTCGAAATAATCGGTCAGCACCGCCTGGCGCTGGCGATGTGCGAGGCGATCCGCATGAAGTGCCACCACCGCGCCGCAGACGATGGTGAACAGGCCGAACGCAACCCAGGCCGCCAATAGCGGCCAGGGCGATGCGCTGTCCGTCTGCATCGCTGCCGTCGAGAGATTGCCGGAGAGCACGTCGATGATCCGGCCGAACAGCACCGGTTCGGCGAATTGCGCGCCGGCGAGCAGCAGATTGGCGCCCGCAAGGATCCAGCCGAGGCGCTTCTCCTTGCCGAGCAGCTCCAGCACACGGGTGTAAAGACGGATCATGGGAGGTCACTCAGCGCAGCGCGAACGGGATAACCGATTGCGCATAGTCTAGGCGGGGATGGCAGCCGAATACAGCTTCGGGAAAAGTTGTTCAGTTGAACTTCTTCAGTTCATCTTGCGGCCGACCGAGCCCGGCAGGAAGCTGTCATCGAAGATGTCCGCGGCTGAGGGGCGCTTCTTGAAGGTAAAATCTTCGGCGATCTCGTTGAGTGACGTCTCAAAGCGCGCGGCGTCGATGCCACCCAGCCCGTCGCGGCGGACGTCGTCGGTCAGGATATTGTCGGTAATGGCAATGTGGAGCCGCGTCAGTTCAAGGTCGCGCGAACCGTTCTCCATCTGGGTCATGACGTCGGTGATCGCCTTGGCCGGATCCTGGATCGCCAACTGCGTCCCGGCGGTGACGGCGCGAATGAATGCTTTCACGGCCTCGGGTCTGGCGGTAGCGAATTTCGGATTGACGATCAGCGCGAGGCCATAGGCGGCAGACCCGAACTCGGCGAAACGAAACACCGCCAGGTCATCGGCGGGGACGCCGCGGTCGCGCAGGTTGACCGCCGAGAGATAGGAGAAGCCGGTGACCGCATCGACCTGACCGGCCGAGAGCATCGGTTCGCGCACCGCGGCGCTGATCCTCTCCAGCTTCACGGCTGCAAGCTTGATGTTGTTTCGCTTGGCCAGTGCCGGCCATAGCCGGATCGCGAGATCGCGATCAGCGACCCCAAGCACTTTTCCTTCAAGGCTGCCGAGCGAGATCACGCCGCGGCTCTTGCGGGCGACGATGGCATAGGGTGCTACGTTGAGTAGTACGAAGACGGCTTTCACCGTCGCGGCATCGGAATCGCCGCGATAGCGGATCAACGCATTGAGATCGGCCAGCGCCATGTCGCAGGCACCGGAGGCGACCCGCGCGATGGTCTCCTTCGATCCTGCGGCGACGGTGGTGGTTACATTCAGGTTCTCGGCCCGGTACAGGCCGCGGGCATCGGCCAGCACGAAGGGGGCGGCAATCGCATCGACCGCGCGATCGAGCGCAAACTGCATATTGGTCGGTGTCTTGTCGTCAGCCGCCCTGGTGTCGTCGGCGGCCTGTCCCGATGATGCGCAAAAAGCGACGGAGCCCAGCGCACTCAGCGAGAGGAGGACATGCCGCCGGGAAATGTTGGTCGCGTTTCTGGGCATCAAGATACTTAACGACTGACGGACCGGCAGTTACCCCGCCGGGCATGTCTGATTGATGGCGGTATGGTGCGACATCTTGCGCGTCGTTTCTAACCGTAAAAGGCTGAACGGGAGATGACTGCCCCGATTTGGACACCGATCGTTCAGCTGCCGTTGGGGTTGGGGAACCCATAGTGGCCGAAGTGGTTGGCTATACAGAGGCCCATAGGGCCAGACGACCACGGAGGACATTGAGATGTTCGTACGAAATAGATTGTTTAATAAGACCGGCCACGCCGCCATCGTGGCGACCGTCGCGGCCATGACGATCTCGGCAATTGCGCCGACCGGAGCATTTGCGGCACCTGTCGCCAAGAGCACAAGCCAGGCTGTTGCAACTCACGGCACCAGCGATGCGACCGATTTCAGCAGCGCGCGCCGTCGCCACTATCGCGGTGGCGGCAATGCTGCCGGCCTTGCGGCCTTTGGCGCCATCGTCGGTACCATTGGCGCAATCGCTGCCACGCAGAGCCGTCGCGACTATTACTACGATAATGGCCCGGGCTACGGCTACTACGGTGGTGGCCCAGCCTATTATGATGGCGGTCCTGCCTATTACGGTGGCGTGCCGTATCGCGGCTATGGCGGTGGCCATGGTTATGATAATTCGCGTCGTATGACCTGGTAGTTCGCGATCGGTCACAACTTATTCCGTCATGCAACTGTCACTTAACTATCAAACGCCGGTCGCGCTTGCGGCCGGCGTTTTGACGTCGTTGCAGACACTTGAAGGCCAGGCGTTAACGCGCCGGCCACGGCTTTGGGATAGTGTAGTTGTATGAGTGATTCGCTCGACCGACTTTATCAGGCGGTGATCGCGGCCAAGGATCTCGATCCCTCGGTCTCGCGAACGGCCCGGCTTTATCAGCAGGGGCCGGAAAAGATGGCGAAGAAGCTCGCCGAAGAAGCCATCGAGGTCGTCATCGATGCGATCAACCGCAAACCGGACGCCGTGATCCGCGAAAGCGCCGATCTTCTCTACAATTTGACTGTGTTGTGGGCGGCCGCGGGCGTGCGTCCTGAGCAGGTCTGGGCCGAGATGAGCCGGCGTGAAGACATGCTCGGTATCGCCGAAAAGCTCCCGAAACCGCCGAAACGGCCCAAATCCATCGAGCAAAGCGCTGCGCGGCGGCCAATTGTCGCGCTCGAAGGTCGTCGCCTTCGCAAGTTGAGTTAAGCTTTTCGTCTCGCGCGTGTCAGCCCAGCCATAGACAAATCGGCGTCAGGATGGTTCATCGCGAACCATGCTCAGACGAATGTATGACTGGTGTATCGACGCCGCCCACAAGCCCTATGCCCTCTGGATTTTGGGCATCGTGTCCTTCGCGGAAAGTTCGTTCTTTCCGGTGCCGCCGGATGTGATGCTGATTCCGATGGCGCTGGCCCGGCCACAGAAGGCCTGGCTCTATGCGGGCATTTGCACCATTACCTCAGTGCTCGGCGGCGTGGTGGGATATCTCATCGGCGCGGTGCTGTATGACTCCGTTGGCCAATGGGTCATTCATTTCTATGGCTACGGCGACAAGGTTGAGGCATTCCGCGCCGGCTATGCCGAATATGGCGCATGGATCATCCTGCTGAAGGGGTTGACGCCGATCCCCTACAAGCTTGTCACCATCACGTCAGGCTTCGCCAACTATAATATCTGGATGTTCATCGCGCTGTCGGTGGTTGCCCGCGGCGTGCGCTTCTATGTCGTCGCCATCCTGCTCAACCGCTACGGCGTCTGGATTCGCGAGACCATCGAGAAGCGTCTGGGTCTGTGGGTTGCGCTGGGCGTCGGCGTTCTGGTGCTCGGCTTCATCATCGCATTCCGGCTGTTCTAGATCTGGATGCTTCCCCCGGCGCAGGTGCCGGGATACGTTCCGCATCATGTTCGATTTGACCCGTCTGTTGGCTCCGGTAACCCGCAACTGCGTCGTCGCTGCGATCGCGGTGCTGACCGTGGGCGCAGCTACGATGTGCGCCTGGTCGCAGGCGATGCAGCAGCAGCCGGCTCCGCAGAAGTCGATCACGATTCAGGTTGTCCCGGCTCCCTCGGCCGCACCCCCGCCTGCCGCGGCTTTCGCGCCGGCTCCGATGGCTGAACAGGCGCCGCCGCCGTCACCGCCCCCGGCGCCCGAGAATCCCGGCCTGTTCAACGAGATCGGCAAGCTGTTCAAGAATTCCACCTCGCTGCTGCCGTCGCTGCCCACCATGCCGTCGCTCGGCACCGACAGCCTGACCAAGCTGAACACGGTGGTGAAGGGACGGGTGGCTTGTCCGGTCGCTGCCAATGGCGCACCCGACTGCAAGGCGGCCTCAGACAAACTGTGTCAGAGCAAGGGCTTCAAGGACGGCAAGAGTCTCGACACCGACGCAGCGCAAAGCTGCTCGCCCAGGGCCATGATCCCCGGCCGCGCGCCGGAGCCGGGCGACTGCAAGACGGAAAATTACGTCACCCAGGCGCTCTGCCAGTAGGTCTATGCCGGCAACAGACCCGCTGCGCGATAGCTCTCGATGAGCGCGTCATAGAGTGAGACATCCGCGCGGCTTCTTGCCATCAGCTGAGCGCCGGTGATGGCGGCGAAGATGGCGCGCGCACGCGGTTCGCTCTCATCAAGACTCAGCGCGGTCACAGCGGCGAGAACCTTGCTCAGCCATGCCACGTTGATATCGGTGAAGGTCCGGATCTCTTTCTTCACCGGCTCCGGCAGGTCGTCATACTCGGCGGCCATGAAGCTGCACAGGCACATGCGGTTGCTGCTCTCCAGCGCCTTGCGGAACGTGCCGGGATATTGGCGGAGGCAGGCGGCCGGATCCTTGGATTCGGCCAGCAGCGTCTCCAGATAGGCGGCCGAGTCCTCCCAATAGCGCCTGGCAACGGCGGCGCCGAGATCGGCTTTGCTCGGGAAGTGGTGGTAGATGCTCGCAGCCTTGATGCCGACCTCTGCCGCAAGATCACGGAAATTCAGGCCGCTATAGCCATGGGCCTGCGCGGTCAGTTTCGCAGCCACCAGGATGGCTTCTCTGGAATTCGAACTCATATCCCGGTCTCACAACCCCGTGTTTACGGCCTACCAAGTGATAGATAGGCGTTGACGCCTGTAAATCAAAGCCGTAAATCACCCTACCAACTGATAGGTAGGATAAACTAATGAATACTCAGATCTACAATGGCGACGCGACAAAGCTCCCGATGATGACGATTCACGATTGGAGCACAGGGCCTTACCCGGCGCGCGTCCGGATCGCTGTGGCCGAGAAGAACCTCCGATCGCGTATCAATTTTGTGTCGGTCGATCTCACGAAGGGCGAGCACAAGAAGCCCGAATTCCTCGCCAAGAACTATTCAGGCACGCTGCCGGTGCTCGAACTCGACGACGGCACTTTCATTGCCGAGTGCACGGCCATTACCGAATATCTCGACGGACTTGAGGGCGCTCCCGTGCTCACCGGGAGTACGCCGCGCGAGAAGGGCTTGATCCACATGATGAGCAAGCGTGCCGAGCTGGAGTTGCTCGACGCCATTAGTGTCTATTTCCATCACGCGACACCGGGGCTCGGACCCCACGTCGAGATCTATCAAAATGCCGAGTGGGGTTTCCGCCAGCGCGACAAGGCGCTCAGGGGGATGGCGTACTTTGACGGGGTGCTGAAAAAGCAGCCGTTCATTGCCGGCGAGTTTTTCTCGATGGCCGATATCACGGTAATTGGCGGTTTGATCTTCGCCGGTCTCGTGCAGCTCGAGGTGCCTGCGGAGTACGAGGCTCTCCACGCCTGGTACGCAAGGATGAACGAGCGTCCCAGCGTCAAGAACCGTGTGACGATGTCAGAACCCGCTTGATGGGGCGCTTGCCGACAATCGATCAGTCATCCCGATAATGGGGCGCCACCTGGATAATGTGGTGCCCCATTATTCCGCGTACCGGACGAACGCCGTTCAGCCCGGCTTTTTTCTCCCGCAGCGCAATTGCCATCCGCCCCACGCTTCTGGCATCGTCCGCCCGCACCCGGATCGACCGGGGGCAGGCGCGCAGGATCGCGCACAAATCAAGAAAAGAAGTCGAGGAATTTCCCATGTCGATGCCGGCTTTGTTCAAGAACCGCCTTTCGCTGCCCGTGATCGGTTCGCCGCTATTCATCATTTCGGTGCCGGATCTCGTCATCGCGCAGTGCAAGGCCGGTATCGTCGGCGCGTTTCCCGCGCTGAATGCGCGTCCGGCGGCGCTACTCGACGAATGGCTGCACCGGATCAAGGAAGAACTTGCTGCGCATGACAAGGCGCATCCGGATCGGCTCTCCGCACCCTTCGCGGTCAACCAGATCGTGCACAAGTCCAACAACCGGCTCGAGCAGGACATGGCGCTTTGCGAAAAGCATAAGGTGCCGATGATGATCACCTCGCTTGGTGCGCGTGAAGAACTCAATCAGGCGGCCCATGCCTGGGGTGGCATCGTGTTTCATGACGTCATCAATCAGCGTTTCGCGCACAAGGCGATGGAGAAGGGGGCTGACGGCCTGATCCTCGTTGCGGCAGGCGCCGGCGGTCATGCTGGCGAGATTTCGCCGCTCGCGTTCGTCGCCGAGACCCGGCAGTGGTTCGATGGTCCGATCGCACTGTCGGGCGCCATCGCCAATGGTCGCGCCATTCGCGCCGCGCGTATCCTCGGTGCCGACTTCGCCTATATCGGTTCGGCTTTCATCGCCACCACCGAAGCCAACGCGGTGCCGGGCTACAAGGACATGATCGCGGCCTCCGGCTCGGAAGACATCGTCTATTCGAATCTCTTCACCGGCGTTCATGGCAACTACCTGAAGCCGTCCATCGTCGCCGCCGGCATGGATCCGGACAATCTGCCGGAGTCCGATCCGACCAAGATGAATTTTGGCACCGACGCCAGTGGCGAGCGTGCCAAGCCAAAGGCCTGGAAGGAGATCTGGGGCAGCGGCCAGGGCATCGGCAGCGTGTCGAAGGTCGTGCCGGTGGCCGAGCTCGTTGCGCGCTTCAAGAAGGAATATGACGAAGCGATCGATCCGCCGCTCTGATCCTGCATTGAGAAGGCCGATCTGATGGACGCCATCTATCGCGTCGACGGCAATCATGTCGTCACCAGCCCGCATGCTGCGGGTCCGTGGAACGAGACCATGCAGCACGGGTCGGCGCCGTCGGCGCTGGTGACATGGCTTGCCGAGCAGATGCCCACCGCAAGCCCGATGCATGTGACGCGTGTCACCATCGACTTGTTGCGGCCGGTGCCGGTGGCGCCGCTCACTTTCGAGACCGAGGTGCTGCGGGAAGGCCGCAAGATCCAGCTGTGTGGCATTCGTCTCATGGCGAACGGCACCGTCGTGGTGCGTGCGACGGTGCTGAAGATCAGGGCGGAGGCGCAGGCGCTTCCGTCGGAGATCGCCGATCCGCCGGTCACGGTGCCGCCGCCGGATCAGGGTGGATTGCTGGAGCCACGTTACGCCAGCAGTCCCTTCGTCACCGGCATGACCATTCGCGCCGTGCGCGGCGGCTTCCTGTCGCTGGGGCCGGGCGCGATCTGGTACCGGGCCAACCGGCCGATCGTCGAAGGCGCCGGCCTCTCGCAGGTGATGCGTGCGGTGATCGCGGCCGACTTCAGCAACGGCTCGTCGCCGGTGCTGAGTTTCGACGACTGGACCTTCCTGAATGCCGACCTCACCGTGAGCCTGTCGCGTCCGCCGGTGGGCGACTGGATCCTGCTGGACGGGGAGAGCTGGATCGGGCCGGATGGCGCCGGTCTTGCTGCATCGAAGCTCGCCGATATCGATGGTTATTTCGGCCGGGCAGTGCAGAGCCTGGTCATTGAGAAACGTTGACGACCGCGCTTTTTAGAATTTTTGTCCTGGACAGGGAACCGATTGATATTGCCCCGGTTATCGCGCGTCAGGGGGCAGTATGAGTTCGACGCACGTGCAGGACGACAAAGCCAGGACCGGCATCTGGGGATTGGATAATATCCTCTCCGGCGGATTCTCCCGAGGTCACATTTTTCTGGTCGAAGGCGCGCCGGGGACAGGCAAGACCACGGTCGCGTTGCAGTTCTTGCTGGAGGGCGCGCGGATCGGAGAGAAGGGTCTCTACATCACGCTATCCGAGACGGATAGTGAGTTGCGCGATGGCGCAGCGTCCCATGGCTGGACCCTCGACAAGAGCATTGAAGTTTTCGAGCTCCTGCCGCCGGAAAGTCTGCTTGACGAGGATCAGCAACAGAGCCTGCTTTATTCGTCCGACCTCGAACTCGGCGAAACCACCAAGCAGATATTCGAGGCCGTGGAACGCACCCAGCCGAGCAGGGTCGTCTTGGACAGCCTGTCGGAAATCCGGCTGCTGGCGCAGAGCTCGTTGCGTTATCGCCGCCAGATACTGGCCATCAAGCATTACTTCGCAAAATTCGGCACGACGGTGATGTTGCTCGACGACCTCACAGCGGAAGTGGCCGACAAGACAGTGCACAGCGTCGCACATGGCGTGCTGCGGCTCGAAGAGCTGGCGCCCTCCTATGGCGCGGAGCGTCGGCGTGCGCGGGTGATCAAATATCGCGGTGTCAAGTTTCGCGGCGGCTACCACGATGCCACCATCACCACAGGCGGCCTTAACGTTTTTCCTCGGCTGGTCGCATCCGAATTCCGCAACAGCATGGATCGCAAGACCAAGTCGAGCGGCATTGCGCAACTCGACCAATTGCTGGGCGGCGGCATCGAAACAGGCTCGAGCACATTGATTCTCGGGCCCGCGGGCACGGGCAAATCACTCACTGCGATCGTCAATGTAGTCGCAGCGGTGAAGCGCGGCGAGAAGGCTGCAATGTTTATCTTCGACGAGGAGCTTGGACTGCTGTTCGATCGCATGAAGGGGATCGGAATCGATCTGCCTGCCATGCAGGAAAGCGGACATCTGTTTGTCGAACAGGTCGATGCCGCCGAATTGTCGCCCGGTGAATTCGCGCATCGCGTCCGTCGTCAGATTGACGAGCACAACATCAAGACCGTCGTGATCGACAGTCTCAATGGCTATCAGGCCTCGATGCCGGAAGAGAACTCGCTGATCCTGCACATGCATGAGCTGCTGCAATATCTCAACCGCAGGGGCGCAGCGACCTTCATGACGGTGGCGCAGCACGGCCTCGTCGGCGATATGAAGGCGCCGGTGGACGTCACCTATCTCGCCGATACCGTGATCCTGCTCCGTTACTTCGAAGCAAGCGGCAGCGTTCGCCGTGCGATGTCCGTGATCAAGAAGCGAACCGGTGCGCATGAGTCGACCATTCGCGAGTACCGGATCGACGGGCGAGGCCTCACGATCGGCGCGCCGCTCAGCGAATTCCAGGGCGTGTTGCGTGGCGTACCCATTTACAACGGTCAAAATTCTCTGCTTGAGGGATCCTCGGCGTGAAACCGGGGCGTTCCTCCGAGCGCGCTGTCATCCTTGCTCCCACAGGGCGCGATTCTGCAGTGGCTGCGGCATTAATCCGCGAGGCCGGTTTTTACGCGCAACCCTGCGCGGATTTTCCGACGCTGCTCGACGAGATCAAGGGCGGCGCCGGCGTGGCTGTCATTGCTGACGAGGCGATCAAGACCGTTGATCTGCGCGGCCTCGGCAACTGGCTGCATGATCAGCCGTCGTGGTCCGATTTCCCGATCATCCTGCTGACGCGTCAGGGCGGCGGACCGGAGCGCAACCCGGATGCCGCGCGGCTCGGACAGTTGCTCGGCAATGTGACGTTCATCGAGCGCCCGTTTCACCCGACCACATTGATTTCGATCGTCGGTTCGGCCGTCCGCGCGCGCCGGCGTCAATATCAGACGCGTGCCATTCTCGAAGATCTCGGCGACAGTCAGGGGCTGCTGCAGACGGCGCTCGATGCGGGACGGCTCGGCACGCTCGAACTGCATCTGCCCGAACTTCGGCTTGAGGTCTCGGATACGACCAAGGCATGCTTCGGCCGCCGGCCGGATCAGTCATTCACGTTCAGCGAGTTGCAGGCCGCGGTTCATCCCGATGATCGCGAGCAACGCCAGCAGGCGCTCGATGCGACGCTAATGGCCGGCGCGGACTACAATGTCGAATACCGCAATATCTGGCCGGACGGCTCGGTGCATTGGGTCGAGACGCGTGCGCGCATGGTCCGTGGGTCCGACGGCAAGCCGAAAACGCTCGTCGGCGTCTCCGTCGATATCACGGCGCGAAAGTCCGCCGATATCGATCGCGACAACTTGCTGGAGCAGTTGACGGCGGAGCGGTCTGCGCTTGCCGAGCTTACGGCGACGCTCGAACAGCGCGTCGAGGAACGCAGCAACGACCTGATGAAGGAAGTCGCGGCGCGCGAGAAGGCGCAGGACCAACTGCGCCAGGCGCAGAAGATGGAGACCATCGGCCAGCTCACCGGCGGCGTGGCGCATGACTTCAACAATCTGCTGATGGCGGTGATGGGTAATCTCGATCTACTGCGCAAGCGCATGCCGGATGATCCGCGCCTGAAACGACTGGTCGATGGTGCCATGCAGGGCGCCGAACGCGGCGCCTCACTGACGCAGCGACTACTGGCCTTCGCGCGGCAGCAGGATCTGAAAGCCGTGGCCGTCGATCTCGGTGCGCTGGTCCGCGGCATGAGCGATCTGCTCGAGCGCTCGCTAGGGCCGCGCGTGGCGCTGCGTCTCGATATTCCCGACAATCTGCCGCGGGCGCAGATCGATCCCAATCAGCTCGAACTCGCCATCCTCAATCTCGCGATCAATGCGCGCGACGCCATGCAGGACGGCGGCTCCATCGATATCAAGGTGAAGAAGCATAAGGTCGGCAAGGGCGACCCGATTCTGAAGCCCGGCGACTATCTCAAGGTGTCGATCATCGACAACGGCGCCGGCATGTCGCCGGAGACGTTGAAGAAGGCGATCGAGCCGTTCTTCTCGACCAAGCCTGTTGGCAAGGGAACTGGTCTCGGTCTGTCCATGGTGCACGGTCTGGCTGTACAGCTCGGCGGCACGCTCGATCTCTCGAGCGTCGTCGGCAAGGGAACGACGGCGACCCTCGTGCTGCCGGTCACCGACAGGAAGCCGGAGGCCGCCGATACGGCCCATGTCATGCGCCACGCCGCGCGCTCTGCCGTGATCCTGTTTGTCGATGACGATCCTCTCATCGCGATGTCGACGACGGAGATGCTGGAGGATCTCGGCCATCGCGTGATCCCCGCGACTTCGGGGCGGCATGCGCTGGAGATTCTGAAAAGCGACGAGCCGCTCGATCTGATGATGACCGATCACATGATGCCCGGCATGACGGGCATCGAGCTTGCGGCTTATTCCCGCGAAATGCGGCCGTCGCTGCCGGTCCTGCTCGCTACCGGCTATGCGGATTTGCCCGAAGGCGCTCAGCTCGATCTGCCGCGGCTTGCCAAGCCGTACCATCAGGATCAGCTCCGGGACCGGCTCGATCAACTGCTGGGCTAAGCCCACTCCGGCCGGGGTGGTATCAATCTGCCAGCGGCGCAGCAAAATTAACCATTCATTAAATCCTGTGGAACCAACAATGCCCCGATCGGGAATCAACCGATTCAGGGGCCATCATGGATATCGAAGCCTATTTCGCGAAGACGCCGGCCACGATCGAGGAGATCAAGGCACGCGTGGCCGCAGCTTTCGGCCGTCATCCGCTGTGCCGCGAGGTGCAGTTCGACATCGTCAGCACGCCCCGCGCCGGAAAGGGCGCAAACTGGACCATCAGTATGCAATCGGTCGCTCCGGATGCGCTGTGGGAAGCTTCCGATATCGTGAGCGATATCCAGGAAGCCTATGTTCTCGCCAACGCCGCCTGAACGTCTCTGAGTATTATCGCACCGTTCTGGTATGGTTAGGCCTTAATTAATCTCCATTTGTGAGGACAGGTACCTCTGGTAGTCCTGAATTTCGGAGACTGGCTTGACGCGTGCGCTGACCCTTCTTGTGCTGGGCTGCCTGTTGCTGACCGGCGTGGCTGTTGCGAGCATCCTCGGTCGCGATAGCATCCCATCGCTGTCGCTGTCATATGACGACAGTGCCGCGCAAAATTCGGTCGCGGTGTCGCGCGGACCGGTTTCCAATACGCAAGGCAAGAAAGACAAGTTGCCATTGGCCGGCGCCATGATGGCGTCGCTCGATCCGCAGCAGGTCCCGAGCGTTGACGGCAGTCCGTTGCGCCAGGCCTTTGCATCCGACAGTCCAATCGAAGTGCCCGGTTCGACGGTGCTTGCCCCGATCGTGGTGCCGCAGCCGACCGCCAAGCCCAAGGCCGCTGCCAAGCCGGTGCAGAAGACCTATACGCTGCTCAGCGATGCGCAGATTTCGGCGATCAAGACCCGGCTAAATCTGACGGCGTCGCAGGAATCGTACTGGCCCGGCGTCGAAGCGGCGCTGCGCAACGTGGCGCGCAGGATCCACGAGACCAAACAGGCCAGTCCGTCAGCCGGCGCGCCGCCGATCGATCCCGATAGCGACGAGGTGCAGCAGCTCAAGTCCGCTGCGATGCCGTTGTTGTTCCAGTTGCGTGAGGATCAGAAGCGCGAAGTCCGTGCACTGGCGCGCATGATCGGACTCGAAAAGGTCGCGTCGGCGATCTGACCCCTGTCATATACCGGCCGCATCGGTGACGCGGGACTGTCACAACCCGTAACAGACAAATTGTCGCGCCTGTCATCCGGGCTTCGCATCCGTGGTGCAGAGATTAACGCCTCTTAACCTGTAACGGGGGCGTTTCATGACCGATTTCACTGCCAATCAATCCATTTCCGGAGGCGCGGCTGTTGAGCCGGCGTCGCGGCCAAATCTCGACAAGGGTTTTAACCCGCTGACGATGATCCTGTTTTTCGGGATCCTGGCCGCCGGCCTCCTGTTCGTCGCCTACAGCATCTATGTCGACGTCAATGCCACCGGGACCCGCGTCACCAGCTATCTGCCCTACCTCCTGCTGTTCGTGGCGCTGCTGATCGCGCTTGGCTTCGAATTCGTCAACGGCTTCCATGACACCGCCAATGCGGTCGCCACCGTCATCTATACCCATTCGCTGCCGGCGGAATTCGCCGTGATGTGGTCGGGCTTCTTCAACTTCCTCGGCGTGCTGTTCTCCACGGGCGCGGTGGCTTTTGGCATCGTTTCGCTGCTGCCGGTGGAATTGATCCTGCAGGTCTCCAGCGGTGCCGGCTTTGCCATGGTGTTCGCGCTGCTGATCGCGGCGATCATCTGGAATCTCGGCACCTGGTATCTCGGCCTGCCGGCCTCCAGCTCGCACACGCTGATCGGTTCGATCATCGGCGTCGGTATCGCCAATGCGCTGATGCGCGGCCGTGACGGTACCTCGGGCGTGGATTGGGGCAAGGCCACCGAAATCGGCTACGCGCTGCTGCTGTCGCCGTTGTTCGGCTTTGCCTGCGCCGCCATCCTGCTGCTGGTGCTGAAATTCCTCGTGCGTAACCCGGCTTTGTACGCAGCACCGGACGGCAACAAGGCGCCGCCGTTGTGGATCCGCGGCATCCTGATCGCGACCTGCACCGGCGTGTCCTTCGCACATGGTTCGAATGACGGACAGAAGGGCATGGGCCTGATTATGCTGGTGCTGATCGGCACCGTGCCGACCGCCTATGCGCTCAACCGCGCATTGCCGGAATCCCGCGTCGCGCAGTTCCAGGTCAACTCCATCGCGGCCGCCAAGGTGATCGCAGCCAAGGGGGCCGGCCACAGCATCATCGGCGATCCCCGTCCGGCGGTGACCACCTATGTTTCGCAGCGCAAGATCAGCGAAGGCACCTATCCGTCGCTCGCCGTTCTCGTGCAGCAGGTCGGCGATCAGGTTCGCAGCTACGGCACGCTCGACAAGGTGCCCGCGGAATCCGTCGGCAACACCCGCAACGACATGTATCTCGCATCGGAAGCCATCCGCTTCCTGATGAAGGACAAGGAAAACGACCTCAACAAGGAAGATGTCGCGACCCTCAATGCCTATAAAGGCTCGCTCGATGCCGCGACCAAGTTCATCCCGGATTGGGTGAAGATCGCTGTGGCCATCGCGCTCGGCCTCGGCACCATGGTCGGCTGGAAGCGCATCGTCGTCACCGTCGGCGAGAAGATCGGCAAGACGCATCTGACCTATGCGCAGGGCGCTTCGGCCGAACTCGTGGCTGCGGCCACCATCGGCGCGGCCGACGTGTTCGGTCTGCCGGTTTCGACCACCCACGTGCTGTCGTCCGGCGTCGCCGGCACCATGGCGGCGAACGGTTCGGGCCTGCAGATGGCCACGATCCGCAACCTGCTGATGGCCTGGGTGCTGACGCTGCCCTGCGCCATCATGCTCTCGGCCTCGCTCTACGTGCTGTTCAGCCAGTTGTTCTGAGGATAGACGAGGCCGCTGCGGAAACGTAGCGGCCTCGCTTTTTTTGCACGGTCGAAAGAGAGGCCCGCGCCGTTAATGCGCGGGCTTTTTCTTGTGGGGTAAGTACCCTTCGCCGTCATTGCGAGCGCAGCGAAGCAATCCAGAAGCAAAAAGCGAGGATTGGATTGCTTCGTCGCAAGAGCTCCTCGCAATGACGGGGAGGGGCCGGCGCTGAGCTTTTGTGAGAAGCGCTGCTGCCTCTACGAACTGCTCTCGCGATGCACGTCGTGCACCACGATGCCCTTGCCTTGCTCCGGCAGCGCCAGCCAGTCGCGGCGCTTCAATGTGCGGCGGGTATCGTCGAGGCCGCTCTGCCAGTGCTCGCGCATCGAGGTCGCCGAGAACTCGTGGTCCTTGGAATCGCCCTCATAGGCCTTCTGCTGATAGATCATCTGCAGGATGGTGATCTCCGGCAGATCCGACAGGCTGTCACGCCGCGCGCGCTCCTCGTCGCTGAGCTGGTCGTCGGGAATGCGCTGCAAGATCTTGTAGAGCTCCGACTTCAGATTGTTCATGCGCCGATAGATGTCCGTGTTGTGGCGGGTGCGGGACGAGTAGACGATGTCCTTGTGCCGGGCCAGAACCTCCTGGATATCCCGGGGCAGCACGCCACGGGCGCTGAACAGGTCGACCTGGAACACCAGCGAGTTCATCCTGTCTTCCTGGTCGAGCAGGTGCTGCAGCGGCGTGTTGGAGACGATGCCGCCATCCCAGAAATGATCGGTGCCGATCTTCACCATCGGCAAAGCTGGCGGCAGTGCGCCTGATGCCATCACGTGTTCGGGCGCGATGACTTCCTTCTTGTTGTCGAAATACAGGAAGTTGCCGGTGATGACGTTCACTGCGCCGACGGCGAAGTGGGTCTTGCGCGAGTTGATGAGATCGAAGTCGACCAGTTCGAGCAGCGTGTCGCGCAGCGGCGAGGTGTCGTAATAGCTTGTCGCCGTCTTTGCACCGGCCGGGCTGAACCACGGATTGACCTCGTGCGGCTTGAAGAAGCCCGGCTGGCCGAGGGTCGTGGTCATGAAGGAGCTCGCGAGATTGCGGGCCTTGCGGTAGACGTCGCCGTCCGGTGTGTAGTGCCAGACCTTGCGGGCGGTGATGCGGTCCCAGAAGATCTGCAGCTTCTCCAGCCGGTCTTCCGGCGGATTGCCGGCGATGATCGCCGAATTGATAGCGCCGATCGATACGCCGCACACCCAGTCCGGCTCCATGCCTTGCTCATGTAGCGCCTGATACACGCCGGCCTGATAGGCGCCGAGGGCGCCGCCGCCCTGCAGCACCAGTGCTACACGATCGCAGCGGTCAGGGCGCCAGCCGGTCTCGGCCGTCATGTCTGAATCGGGTGTCCGCGCATCCATCTGGGTCTTCTCCTCAACGATCACATGATGTTGGCGGCAGAATTTAGATGAGCAGTGACGGCGTTGTGACAAATAGCAAATTCGATCATTGCGCATCAGTCCATGAAGCGCGTCACGCGGCTGAAGGAAATTCCTCATACCGCCGTCAAACAGGATCGCTAGCAAAGAAGCAGATATTAACGTTTTCTTACGAAGGGTTGCGCGCATGCTGTCTGGAAAGTCCGCCATTATCACCGGCTCCACCAGCGGCATCGGCCTTGGCATCGCGCGCGGCCTCGCGGCCAGCGGCGTCAATATCGTGCTCAACGGCTTTGGCGATGCCAATGAGATCGAGGCGATCCGCAGCGAGCTTGCCGACAGCCATCAGGTCCGGGTGCTCTATAGCGGCGCCAACATGGCCGACGGCAATGACATCGCGGCGATGATGGCACAGGCGGAGCAGGAATTCGGCGGCGTCGATATCCTGGTCAATAATGCCGGCATTCAATATGTCGCGCCGCTCGAGGAATTCCCGGTCGAGAAATGGGATGCGATCGTGGCGATCAACCTGTCGAGTGCGTTTCACACCACGCGTCTCGCCATCCCCCACATGAAGGCGAAGTCCTGGGGCCGTATTGTCAACATTGCCTCGGCCCATGCGCTGGTCGCCTCGCCGTTCAAGTCGGCCTATGTCGCGGCCAAGCATGGCATTGCCGGCTTGACCAAGACGGCGGCGCTGGAAGTCGCCGAACACGGCATCACCGTGAATGCGGTATGCCCGGGTTACGTGATGACACCGCTGGTCGAAAAGCAGATCCCGGAACAGGCCAAGGCGCGCGGCATCACCGAGCAGCAGGTGATCTCGGACGTGCTGCTCGCCGCCCAACCCACCAAACGTTTCGTGACCGTCGAGGAACTGTCCTCGGTCGTCAATTTCCTCTGCACCGACCACGCCCGTTCGATCACCGGCATCACGCTGCCGGTCGATGGCGGGTGGACCGCGCACTGAGTTTAAACCAGCGATTTCACACCCAAGGAGTTTCCGATGCGCCAGGAAGACATCCTCCGTTTGCCGTCGATGCCGATGGCCGGCCCGAGCTATCCCGCCGGTCCCTATCGCTTCATCAATCGCGAATTCCTCGTCATCACCTATGAGACCGATCCGGACCTGATCCGGATGGGTCTTCCCGAGCCACTGGAGCCGATCGAACAGCCGATCGTGCATTATGAGTGGATCAAGATGCCGGATAGTTCAGGCTTCGGCAGCTACACCGAGACCGGCCTCGTGATCCCCGCACGCTTCAAGGGCGAGGACGTCAACTTCGTCTCGCAGATGTATCTGGACGATGATCCGCCGATCGCTGCCGGGCGCGAGATCTGGGGCTTCCCGAAGAAATACGCCCATCCGAAACTCGAAGTGGTCAAGGACACGCTGACCGGTACGCTGGAATATGCCGGGCAGCAGGTTGCCATGGGCACGATGGCCTACAAGCACGGCGCCATGGCCGGCAACGGCGAGGCCACCCTTGCCACGCTGTCCAAGACCCAGATCAATCTGAAGCTGATCCCGGGCGTCGATGGCAGCGCGGAAGTCTGTCAGCTGGTGGCGATCAACCTGACTGATATCACCGTGAAGGGCTCATGGTTCGGCCCGGGCCGTCTGCATCTGATCCCGCATGTCAACGCGCCGGTCGCCGACTTTCCGGTGCGCCGCGTGATCGGTGCGCATCATTTCCTGGCCGATCTGACATTGCCCTATGGCCGCGTCGTCTATGACTACAACAAGCAGAGCGATACACTCGCCGAAGCCGCTGAATAGAGCATGATCCGGAAAAGTGGAAACCGGTTTTCCGAAAGATCATGCTCAAAACAAAGAGATGAGATGATGGTCCGATTTTTTCTAATCGGATCATCATCTCATCTCGGCTGACATATCCCTGTAACAAGGGTGTCATTAAGTGCCTGCGGCGGACTGACACAGTCGGAGAGCCGCAGGCAGATATTTTATTTTTTTGGTGGCGCATGCGTATTGCGTGGCGTGAAAAACGGTGGGTGTCCGATGCAGCTTGAAGTGCCGGTCACATCTGCAGAGGTGACGTCCACACTTGGCTTGACCGATCCGATCCCGGGTCTGGTCTGGGCCTTCCGGATCCATTCCGACGGCAAGCCAGAGCCGTTGCCGGTCGATGCCGGCATCGATCTCGTCCACGGCGGGTTGCTCTGGCTGCATTTCAACCTGACTGACGCGCGCGCGCTGCAATGGCTAGCGCAGATCTCATTGCATGCGCCGGAGCAGGCCCGTGCCTTGTTGCTGTCCAAGGACACATATCAGCAACTCCATGCCACCGATGACAGTATCTATGGTGTGATCTCGGACCTGTTGCGCGATATCGACGAGGCGACCGAAGACACTGGTTATCTGCGCTTCGTGATGACCGAGCGCTTGCTGATCAGCGGCCGGCATCACGCGCTGTGTGCCGTCGATGCGACGCGCCGTTCGCTTGAGCAGGGCCAGCGGGTCGACAGCATGGCCGCGCTGCTTGAGACGATCGTGGAGAATGTTGCCGACACCATGGACGGCGTCGCCGACAGTCTGGCGATATCGCTCGACGAGATCGAGGAGCAGGTGGTCTCCGGCGACTCCCGTGACATGTTGCAGAAGCTCGGCCGTCTGCGCCGGACCTGCGTGCGGCTGCATCGGCAGCTGTCCGGGCTGCGCATCGTATTCCAGCGGCTTGAGGCCAAAGGTCAGCGTGAGTTGAAACCGTCGCTGCAACTGCGTGCCGGCAAGCTGGCGCAGCGGCTCGATGGACTGGATCACAATGTGGTCGAGATGCGCGAACGCAGCCGGCTGTTGCAGGAAGAGCTGCATCTGCAGATCGAGGAACGCGGCAATGAAAGCCTTCGCGTTCTTTCAGTGCTAACCGCGCTTCTGCTGCCGCCGACGCTGGTCACCGGCATTTTCGGTATGAACACCAAGGGCCTGCCGCTGACCGATGTCGAAACCGGATTTCTCTGGGCCGGCGCGCTGATATTGATTTCGTCAGCATCGGCCTATGCCGTGATGAAGCGCCTCAAGATCATCAGGTAGCTATCATGGTTGGTGTGTTTTCGTGCTGGATGGTCCGTGCGATGATGGCGCTCGCCGGCCTTGTCGCCTGTGGCACGGTCTCGCTGTCATCGGCGCATGCCGGCGACTGGCGCGATAGCGGCCTGAAGCCGATCAATGACCGGCTCGCCGAATGGGGCGTTGCACTGTCGGCGACCTATATAGGCGAGGCGCTCGGCAATGCGTCCGGCGGCATCCGGCGCGGCGCGGTCTATGAGGGACGGTTCGATTTTGGCGTGGATGTCGATCTCGACAAGGCGGTTGGCTGGAGCGGCGCGACCTTTCACGCCAATGTCTATCAGATCCACGGACCTGGCCTGTCGCGCGACTATATCGGCAATCTGATGCTGGTGAGCGGCATCGAAGCGCTGCCGGCGACGCGGCTCTATGAATTCTGGATCGAACAGTCGCTGTTCGGCGGCAGACTGCTGGTGAAGGTCGGTCAGCAGCCATCCGATATCGAGTTCATCGACAGCAAGTATGACGATATCTTCGTCAATTCGGCGCTGGGCTGGCCCGGCATTACCGGCGTGATCCTGCCGGCGGGCGGACCCTCGCCGCCACTCGCCGTGCCGGGCGTTCGTTTCAAGGCCAGTCTGTCGGATGCGTTCACGGCCTATCTGGCGGTGTTCAATGGCAGTGCGGCTGCGCCCGGCCCGAATGATCCGCAGATCGCCAACGCGCATGGTCTCGCATTTCGCGTCAACGATCCGCCGTGGATCATCGGGCAACTGAAATATGCCTACAAGCTCGGCCCGTCGGAGTTGCCTGGATCGATCACCGGCGGCGGCTGGGTGCATCTGGCCGAATTCGATGACGAGCGCTGGACCGCACAGGGCCGGTCGCAGGCCGATCCGGCCGGCACCGGCGAGCCGCTGATGCGGCGCGGCAATCGCGGCGTTTTCGCCGTTTACGAACAGCGGCTCGCTTTCAGTGCACTCGGCCCGGACAAGGGCATCGGCTTCTTTGCGCGCACATCGATCAGCCCGTCCGATCGCAATCTGATCAGCTTCTATCTCGATGGCGGCATTCAGGTGTCGGGTTTCTCGGCAGAGCGGCCGGATGACAGGTTCGGAATCGCGATGACTTATGCGCGTATCTCGGATGGCGCGCGCGGGCTTGATCGTGATGTGCAGCTTTTCACCGGAATTCAATCGCCCATCCGCGATTTCGAAGCCGTGCTGGAAGTAACCTATCTCGCTGCGGTCGCGCCGGGTGTCGCGGTGCAGCCGGTGTTTCAATATGTGATGCATCCCGCCGGCGGCGCCGTCGATCCCAACGATGCCACGCAGACAAAGCGCATCAAGGACGCCGCGGTGTTCGGCGTCCGCACCACCATCAATTTCTAGAGTTTCTCGTCATTCCGGGATTTGCTAGAGCCGGCTTGCCGGCGGCGGCAAAGACCCGGAATCCCGTCATGTTCAACATTCTGAGATTCCAGGTTCGCGCGCGCGAAGATGCGCACGCGCCCCGGAATGACGAGTTTTTGGCTATTCAGCAGCTACGGCTTTCGGTGTCTTGGTGAGGCCCGCAGCCGCCTCGGCGATCATCTCATAGGACTTGAGCCGCGTGGCGTGGTCGTAGACGTCCGAGACGATCATCAACTCATCCGCGCCGGTCTCCTCGACCAGCGCGGCGATGCCGGCGCGAACCGTCTCCTTCGAGCCGATGATCGAACGCCGCAGCATGCCCATGGCCTGCATCTTCTCGGCCGGCGCCCAGTAGGTCTCGATATCCTCGATCGGCGGCGCGCTTAGCCCGCGGGTGCCGCGGAACATGTTGGTGAACGACATCTGCTGCGTGGTCCACAACCGCTTGGCCTCGGCATCGGTGTCGGCGGCGATGATGTTGACGCCGACCATCGCATGCGGCTTCGTCGACTGTTCGGAGGCTTCGAAGTGCTGGTGATAGATCTGCAGGGCCTGCAGCAACTGGTCGGGCGCGAAATGCGAGGCGAAAGCGTAGGGCAGGCCGAGCGCCGCGGCGAGCTGCGCGCCATAGGTCGAGGAGCCGAGAATCCATAGCGGCACGTTGGTGCCCGCGGCAGGCACCGCCTGCAGGCGCTGGTTTGGGCCGGCCGGGGCGAAATAGGCCTGCAGCTCCTGGATGTCCTGCGGGAAATTATCGGAATTCTGCAGCGAGCGGCGCAGCGCCCGCATGGTCATCTGGTCGGTGCCGGGTGCGCGGCCGAGGCCGAGATCGATGCGGCCGGGAAACAGCCGCGCCAATGTGCCGAACTGTTCGGCGATGACGATGGGGGCATGGTTCGGGAGCATGATCCCGCCGGCACCGACGCGAATGGTTTTGGTCCCCGCCGCGATATGGCCGATCACCACCGATGTGGCGGCGCTGGCGATGCCGATCATGTTGTGATGTTCGGCGACCCAGAAGCGCTGATAGCCCCAGCGCTCTGCATGACCGGCGAGATCCCGGGAATTGTCGAGCGCACCGCGCGCATCGGTGTCCTGGGTAACGCGGACGAGGTCGAGGATCGAAAGTGCGGTCATGACGGGGCTCCCATTGCCCTTGCCATGTGGGCATGGCTGGGGCGGATTGCCAGCCGGCTGCGCGCCCGGCATGGCAGCCCGGCGTTACTCCCGAGCTGTCAGGCCAGGCTCGCGTGGAAGGCGCGGACGATTGCGGCGCATTCGGCCGGCTTTTCCATCTGCATGAAATGCGAAGCGTCAGGCACGGTGGTGAAGGTGAAGCCGCCATCGCGCGCGAAGGCACGCTCCATGTCGACGAACGGGCTAGTTCTCGCCTTTGGTTCACCGGCGACGAGCTGCACCGGCAGCCTGACACTGCACATCCGCTCCCAGGCACCTGGGAGATCCTGCATGGTGAAGATGCTGGCCTCGAATTCCCTGGCGCAGGCGAGTTCATAGAGCTGCCTGTCGTCGTTCCAGCGCAGCGTGGATGCGGCGAGTGCCTGCAGTCCGGCATCGTCGACGCCGGCAAATGCCGAGCTGCGGCGATAGGACTCGAATAGCTCCTGCACATTCGGAAAGGTGGTGCGACGCTGCGCAGCGCGTCCGGCGAGTCTGTCATTTTCCGTGCGGAAACTCTGGAACTCGGGATAACTCGCTGGCGGCGTCGCCGGCGGCTCGAAGCCGACGAAGCCGATCCACGGCGTCTCGTATTCGGCGGCATGCAGCAGGGTCGTCAGTGCGCTCATCGAATGAAATGCGCCGAGGCTCGGCGCCGGGCCGAGTTCGCGCGTGATCCCTTGCATGATCGCCTCATAGTCGCGGATGAGCTGCGGCCAGACATGCGGGATGGGCTGGCGATACGGACTGCTCCGGCCGTGATGACGGAAGTCGAACACCACGGTCTCATAGTCATCCGTGAAGAGGCGCCAGAAGCTTTGAAAAGCATCGATGGCGAGGCCATTGCCATGGCTGCAGATGATCCGTGGACCTTTTCCATAAACGCGTATGCTGGCTGTGGCGCCATCTTCGAGCAGAACCTGAAAAGCGTGCGTCTCGGCCGCAAGGGCCGGAGCGGAAGGCGCATAGTCCATATGGGGGAGAATCCGTTATATTTTGGAGCAAAAGGCGAAGCTGTCGTATGCTTGGCCGGACCGCAGAGTCTAAAAGACCTTGTCTGAAAGACTTTGCTGCTCACCGTCAGTTCGTACGCAGTTTCAGGATACAAAGCGCGGCGGGGTGGTTCAAGCCACAGCAACTCATACCAGCTCAGCTGGAACGCCGGATGATCGCCACGCGCCCGTCCAGCGGGATCGTCGTGTGCCCGTCGGTCACCGGCACGCGGCGCCACTCGGCATCGTCATTCGGACGGTTGAAGGAGAGCGAAGCGGCAGGGCCATCGACGGCGATGTCGAGCGGCTCCGTGGGCACCGGGATGTCTTCAGCCTTCTCCACATTCCAGCAGCGCACCGCGCGCCATACCGCAAGCAGCGGTTGTCCCTGCGCATCCTGAAACGCGATATGCCGCAGGTCCGGTGCCGTGGATGCCACGCGTAGCGGCGGATCGTTGTTGGCGCGGCGTGCGCCTTTCAGTGCGGACAGGAGATTCCGGATCGCATGGTAGCCAGGCTTCGGCGAGCCGTCATTGCGGACGAGGCCCCAATGATGTTCTCCGTCATTGGGATCGGTACCGCCATCGAAGAATTCGTAGAGGAATGTCCGGAGAATGCCGAGGCGGAAGTTGTTGAGCAGCAGCCGTGGCAGATAGAGCGCCGCCGCCGTTTCCGAGACGCCGGAGGTACCGGGCTTCACGACATTGCAATAGCCGCATTCGGTTGCCAGTGCGGGTGCGCCGGGTTTGAACGCGTCGCGCATATTGTGCAGATACCAGGACACGGCGGCGTAGTCGTTGGTTGTTTCCGGCTCTTGCGCCTTCTGTACATAGGAATGGATCGCGACGGCATCGCTGAACTGCGCGGCCGGGCGCAGCAGCGCGACGTCGGCGGGCTTCCAGTTGATGACGCTTGGCGACAGCAGCGGCAACTCCGTCGCCGCATATCGCGCGCGCAGCGCATGGTGCACCTCGCGCTGATAGTTCACGACGACATTGCTCCAGCCCGGCTTCGCCAGCGGCAGCGACAGAAACCAGTCGCTGTTGCCCTCGTTCTGGCCCTCCATCGCCGAGACGCGCTCGATGCCCAATGCGGCGAGATAGGTCATCATCTCCGGCACGGTGTTGGTCGCCGGCGACACCACAACATTGAACAGGATGTTCGAGCGTTTGTTCAGCGCGCGCCAGCGATCGAGATCGTTGCTAGGTCGCAACTCGTCGCGCAGATGGCGAATGCCTGATGCCGCAAGCAGATCGTGAAACCGGTCGAAATGACTCGCATATGGCTCGCTGCTGATATGCACATTGACGCCGACGCTGTCGGTGAAGGTATCGGACGGGCCGGGAAGCGACAGCGCGACCAATGGACTGGAGCGCAGCATCATCGACGCCGCGCCTCCCCTCAGGATGGCTCGTCTGCTCAGGCCGGGCATTTCGATCTCGCACGCATGAAGCCCCAGTGACGCCTCGGGGCAGTCTGAGCCTGTTAGACTTAATAAACCGCCGATCGACAAGAGATGTTCTCGTCAGCGATCAACCGAATCGGTCCACTGGCCCGCAAGATCACTGTCATCGCGGCAACGAACAACTGTATGCGCTCGCAAAAACGTGAGCTGCGTTGGCCGTCGGCCTGTCGGCTCCGGCCCGTCCCGTGCGTCTTCCACTCTAAGACCGCTGAAGTGGAGACCAGGAATGACCAATTCTCACTATCGCTGGGTAATCGTCGCCGCGGGCGGCCTTCTGGGCTGCGTCGCGATCGGCGGCATGTTTTCGTTGCCGGTGTTCCTGCAGCCGATCGCGCGGGATACCGGCTGGTCGGTCACCGGTATATCCAGCGCCATGACAATTGGCTTCCTCGCGATGGCTGTCACCAGCATGATCTGGGGCACCTTGTCCGACCGATTGGGGCCACTCCCGGTGGTGTTGACCGGGTCGGTCGTCCTCGCGTCAAGCCTGGTGCTGGCGAGCCTCGCGACATCTCTGGTCGCATTTCAATTTGTCTTCGGGTTGATGGTCGGCGGCGCCACCGCCGCGATCTTTGCGCCGATGATGGCGACGGTCACCGGCTGGTTCGATACGCATCGCAGCCTGGCCGTCTCGCTGGTTTCGGCGGGGATGGGCATGGCGCCCATGACCATGTCGCCGCTGGCGGCCTGGCTCGTTTCGAACCACGATTGGCGCACCTCGATGCAGATCGTGGCCCTCGTCGTGGCCGCGATCATGATTCCAGTCTCGCTGCTGGTGCGCCGCGCGCCGGCGCTGGAGTGCGCGCCTTCCGCTCCATCCGCCGAGCCGGCGCGGGCAGAGATGTCGCGCGCGCAGGCGCTACGCTCGCCACAGTTCATCATCCTGCTGCTGACGAATTTCTTCTGCTGTGCCACGCATTCTGGGCCGATCATCCATACTGTGAGCTACGCGATCAGCTGCGGCATACCGCTTGTCGCTGCGGTCACGATTTATAGCGTCGAGGGTCTGGCAGGGATGGGCGGCCGTATCGCCTTCGGCCTGCTCGGCGACCGTTTTGGCGCCAAGCGTGTACTGGTCCTTGGCTTGCTCGCCCAGGCGTTCGGGGCGCTCGGTTTTGTCTTCGTGCGTGAGCTCGGCGGGTTCTACACCGTGGCGGCGGTCTTTGGCTTCATCTACGCCGGCACCATGCCGCTCTACGCCGTTC
Source organism: Tardiphaga sp. 20_F10_N6_6 (assembly GCF_052076045.1). Lineage (NCBI taxonomy): Bacteria > Pseudomonadati > Pseudomonadota > Alphaproteobacteria > Hyphomicrobiales > Nitrobacteraceae > Tardiphaga > Tardiphaga sp. 20_F10_N6_6. The sequence continues at coordinate 3,542,319 of NZ_CP197239.1, read as the reverse complement.
TCGCACGCGAAAACTTTCCGCTGCGGATGATGGGCACGGTGATCGGCGGAACGGCCATGGCCGGCAGCCTTGGCATGGCGACTGGACCTCTCGCCGGAGGTTTGATCTACGACGCGTTCGCCAGCTACGCTTGGCTCTATATCGGCTCCTGGATCATGGGGCTCGGCGCTTTCCTGATTGCAATGACATTCAGGCCGATGCCGGTGGCGAAAGCGGAGCCCGCACCTCTGCCGGCGTGAGGACAAATCCTCCAGTCGTCATTTGCGGGTAACGCGCTTTTCGGAAATATAGCCCGTCGTCAACGGATTATTGCTGATGAGCTGTTGGTGCCCCTGGCCGGAATCGAACCAGCACTCCTTGCGGAACTCGATTTTGAGTCGAGCGCGTCTACCAATTCCGCCACAGGGGCCTTCGGACGCCGGCCGGAGACCGGGGGCGCGAAGCGGGCGGAATATAGCGGGCGCTCCGGGCGGGTCAACCTGCGGTTTGGCCAGATTGGCCGCCGCGCACACTCCAGTGTGATCGGGGCTGCCTCGACAGGCTGGTGAGCCCGGGATAGGACGCAGCAGCCACTCCGGAGAGCACCGTGACTGCCCAGACCGCACACACCTCCACGCCTGCGTCGTCGAACCCGGCGCTGGTCGCTGCATTGGCGGTCGGTCTGATTGCATTGGCGACGCTGGCGGGGGCCTGGTTCTTCCAGCTGGTGCTGGATATCCGGCCGTGCCCGCTCTGCCTCGAACAGCGCTATGCCTATTATCTCGCGATTCCGCTGGCGGTGCTGGTGGCGATTGCTGCCGCCAGGGACGCGCCGCGCGGCCTGGTTGTGACCGGCCTCGTTGTGCTGGCGCTGGCGGCGCTCGCCAATGCGGTGCTCGGCGGTTATCACGCCGGCGTCGAATGGACATTCTGGCAGGGTCCAACGGACTGTTCGGGTCCGGTGGTCGATCTCGGCAAGGCCGGCAGCCTGCTGGAGCGCCTCGACACCGTGAAGGTGATTCGCTGCGACGAGGTGCAGTGGCGTTTCCTAGGCCTGTCGCTGGCCGGCTACAATGTGCTGATCTCGCTGGCGATGGCGGCGATCGCACTGTGGGGCGCCGGCAAGACCGCACGGCGCTGATCCGCCGCCGGTCGTGCCCGCTGGCGCAGCGCTACCAGCGATAGCGCAGCGTGCCGATCACCGTGCGTCCCTGGCTCAAATAGCAGTAGCCGGAATTGCAGACCGCAACCTGCTCGTCGGCGACGTTGTTGGCGTTGATCGAGGCCTGATAGCCCGCAAACTTCGGTCCAAGCCTGGCGAAATCGTAACGCGCGGCCAGATCGAACAGCGTATAGCCGTTGTTGCGTGAGGTGTTGTCGTTCGACGTCCAGGTCGCGTCGATATAGCGGACACCGGCACCGAGACCGAGGCCTTCAAGCGAACCGTTCAGGAAGGTGTAGTTCATCCAGCTTGACGCGGTGTGCTTCGGCGTCACCGCAGGGGTCTTGCCGAGCTCGGTCGCGATCGAGCTCTTGGTGATCTCTGCATCGGAATAGGTATAGGCCGTCACCGTTTCGAGCTCCGGTGTGAGTCGCGCGCGCGCCTCGAGTTCGAAGCCCTGCACGCGGATCTCGCCGACCGAGGCGTAATAGGCGATGCTGTTGACGAAGCCGGCGAGCTTGGCAGCGTTCTTCTCCTTGAGGTCGTAGATCGACGCCGTGAGCAGCACGTCGGGCCGTGGCTGATACTTCACGCCGCCCTCGATCTGTTCGCCTTCGGAGGGTGCCAGCACGGTGCCGTCGATGCTGAGCGACGTGACCGGCTGGAACGAGGTCGCGTAGCTCACATAGGGTGCGATGCCGTTCTCGAAGTGATAGAGCAGGCCGGCGCTGTAGGAGAACGCGTTGTCGTTGCGCGCACCTGTGACGGCGCCCGTATAGGAATTGATTTGCGTGCGATCCGCCCAGTCCTGACGACCGCTGAGCGACAGGTGCCAGTTGCCGAGTCGCATCTGGTCCTGCAGATAGACGCCGACCTGTTCCTGCGTCGAACGCGAACCGGACGTATAGCCCGGGGTTGGGCCGGCAATGCCGTAGACGGGATTGAGGATGTTGAGCGCATAGCCGGGATTCACGGCGCCCAGGCCGAGCTTGAAGTCCCAGGTATTGTGATCGTAATTCACGCCGAACAGTGCGCGGTGGGCGATCGGGCCGGTGGCAAAGTCGGCCTGCAGCGCATTGTCGGTTTGCCAGCTCGTCTGGTCGTCGCCGACGGCCACGGCACCGCGGTCATAGACGGTTGACGTTGCCGTCGCGAAGCTGCCGCTGAGATAGCGCGATTCCGCATGCAGCGTGCCGAACCGGGTGTGCTGGCGGAACGTGAAGACATCATCAAAGCGATGTTCGAGCTTGTAGCCGACCTGCGCCTGCTGCAGCCGCAGATAGTCGTATTTCGGATCGCTCGATCGCAGCTTGATGGTCGCGCCGTTGACGTTCACCAGCTGGCCGTCGCGATTGAGCATGGCGACGCTGGCGTCAGTTTCGTCCTTCTGCAGGATGGCATAGGCCGTCAGCGTGGTGTCGATGGTCGGTCGCCAGGTGATCGATGGCGCCAGCATCAGCCGTTCGTCGGCGATGTCGTAATTGGTCTCGCCGGCGCGGCCGAGGCCCACCAGGCGATACAGCAGCGACTTGTCGGAATTGGCGCCGCCGATGTCGAACGCCGTTTGCATGCGGCCATAGGTGCCGCCCTGCAGTGAAATCTCGTTGACCTGATTCTCGACCGGGAATTTGGATCGGCGATCGACGAGGCCGCCGGGGACGGACTGCCCATAGAGCACGGCAGCCGGGCCCTTGATCACCTCGATGCTGTTGAGCTGATAGGGTTCGGTCCGGAATGTGGTAAAGCCGGCGGCGAACTGCTTCAGCCCGTCGCGGAAGTCGCCGAGCGTCGTCGTCGAGAAGCCGCGGACATAGATCTGATCGAAACGCGGATCGTAGCCGAAGCCGCCGGTGGTGACGCCGGCTGTATAACGAACCGCCTCCGGAATGCTGGTGACGCCGCGATCATCGAGTTCCTTGCGGTCGATGACGCTCACCGAGCGCGGCGTGTCGATCAGCGGCGTATTCGTCTTCGATGCCGAGCTGGCCTGACCTGCGACATAGCTGTTGTTGTCGGCGCTATAGATGCGCTCATTAACCGATGGCGCGGGTGAAATCTGCGGTGTCGTCGTGCGTGTGCGTCGTGTTGCGCGTGCCGATGTCTGAGATCTCGCTGCTGTCGTGCTGCGTGCGCGCTGCTGTGGCTGCGGAGCATCCACCGTGACTGGCGGCAGGCTGGCCTGCGCGAATGCGTCACGCGGAAGTTCGATTGCCAATGCCATCACACTGACGGTGCAAAGCAGTGCAGTCTGCTTCGTCGATTTTCTTGTTCTCAATTTCATTTCAACGCCTCGATGATACTGGTCACGCCAGCTTGATCGAGCGTCTAACTTGATTGGTTCTGCGACGCACTACGGTGCGCGGTAGAATATATCTAGACCTTGCAACGCAGGCATCTGCGTCGCTGCAAGGCACTCATACTTGTTAGATCAATTCCATTGTTTCGATCGATGTCCGCGACGACTGAAGATCAATCGTCGATATCGTCCTGCGCCTTGCCGAACAGATGCACGATTCCGGGCGTGACGATCGAGACATAGATGAAGCGCGACAGATGATGCGCGCCGACGAATACCGGATCGATATGCAGTGTCAGCGCCAGTGCGAGCATGGCGTCCATGGCGCCGGGCGCGAAGGCGACGACGACATCGCTCAGCTTCACAGTCGTGGTGAGCGCGATGATCGTCACGAACACGGCCGAGATGGCGATGGCCACCGTGAATGAGCCGAGCGCCGCCCAGACATGGCTGAGAATGGTGCGCGGCGAGATCTTGCCGAAACGTGAGCCGATCAGGCTGCCGATGCCGACGAGAGCCGTGATATAGGCCCATTGCGGCAGCGTGCCGTGGACCCAGCCGGTGCCGTGCAGGACCGACGAGGCCATCATCGCGCCGAACATCCAGCTCGCCGGAAACTTGATCCAGCGCATGAACAGCGCGACGGCAACGGCCGCGGCAGCCAGTTCGGCGAGTGCGAGCGGCGAGGCTTCCGGTCCGCGCGACGGCAGCGGACCGTGGCCCATCAGGCCGGTGGCGGCGAGCAGCAAGGGGACCATGGCGGTGAGGATGATGACGCGAAAAATCTGCACCACGGCGATGCCCGGCACGTCGGCATTGCGCTCGGTGGCCAGCATGATGATCTGCGACAGCGCGCCGGGGCTGCCGGCCAGCAGCGCGGAGGTGCGGTCCCAGCCATGGACGCGCTGCAGATAGATGCTGCTGCCGAAGGTGGCGCAGAACGTGGCCAGCGCCAGTAGAGCGATGGTCACCGGATAGGCGCTGAGATTGTGCACCATCTCCGGCGACACCATCGAGCCGAGCGACAGGCCCAGTGTCATCAGGATGACATGGGCCATCGGCTGCGGCAGGCCGACCGGGCGGCCGAAGATGCCGTAAGCGGCGACCGCGATCATCGCGCCGGAGATCAGGCCGCCCGGCAATTCCGCCCAATAGAATAGCGCGCCGCCGGTCGTGCCGATGACGAGGGTCTCAAGGGTGGTGCGGATCTGAAGGGAGCTGGGAAGAGCGATGGCCATTTGCACGGAAAGCTGAAGGAGCCCGCTTTATGGCAAAGTCCGCACCTGTCGACAAATGCAGTGTGGTCTACCTGTCCCTCGCTTTCCGGGCGAGGGACAGGCGCATGACGAGAGTTTAGTTCGGTTTGGCGGTCTTCTTGCAATCCGAGCGGAATTTGCGGCGCTCGGTGCCATGCAGGCCCTTGGCATCGGCCTGTTTCGAACATTCGAGTGACGCTGCGGTGCGGGGTTTCTCGGCTGTCTTGTCCGCAGGCGCCATCTTCTCGGCGGGGGCCGCCTTGGCGGGCGCAGTCTTGGTGGCCGCCGGCGCAGGTGTCTGAGCGGTGGCCGCGCCGACCAGGAGGAAGGAGGCGACGGCAGCGGTAGCTAGGCTGGAAGCGAATCGGATCATGGCAGCACCTCGAATTGAACAGGGAGGACAGGGTGGGCGCGCCGGGCTGAACGGCAGGTGAATGAGTTGAAATATATCTGATGGTGCGATCACGATAATTTTTCGCGGGGAGCTGCGATGTCGTTGCCACATGCAGCGGTAGCGATAGGATGCCTTCGTCTACTTTTACTTTGTGTAGCAAAGGGAGAGAATGCCATGACAATGCCTGTCAAATTCGCCTGCGCGATTGCAGTATCCAGTTTTGCTTTGCTTGCCTTCAGTCCGGCCCATGCACTCACCGCAACTGAATGCAGTGCAAAATATCAGGCGGCCAAGACCGCCGGCACGCTGAACGGCCAGAAATGGAATGACTTCCGCAAAGCCGAATGCGGGACCGATGCCGCTGCGACGACGCCCGCCGCTGCGCCTGCTGCAACAGCGGCGCCGAAGGCTGCCGAAGCCAAACCTGCCGAAGCCAAGCCCGCAGCGGCTCCCAAACCTGCTGCAGCCCCCAAGCCGGCAGCCACGACAGCTGCGGCTCCGGCAGGCCCTGCCACCTTCCCGTCGGTGGTCGATCCGAAATACGCCAAGGAGACGGCTGGCAAAGCGCGGATGCACACCTGCGTGGATCAGTACAATGCCAACAAGGCCGCCAATGCCAATGGCGGCATGAAGTGGATCGAAAAAGGCGGCGGCTACTACAGCGAATGCACCAAGAAGCTGAAGGGTGCCGCCTGATCGGATCAGCCGCGCGCTGGGGTTGATCGACATCACTTGCTTCGCGGGCGATAACGATCCGTCACCCGCGGAGTCCCTATGATTGCCAGTCTGTCCCTGATCCTGCTGTGCCAGCTCGCTGGCGAGATCGCTGTGCGCGCTTTTGCATGGCCGGTGCCCGGCCCGGTGCTCGGCATGTTGCTGCTGCTCGTTCTGCTGTTGCTGCGTGACCGCGCCATGCTGTTCGCGCAGGGGCCGCTGCAGGGCGGCGGCGTGGAGAATGCCGCGAAGGGCCTGCTCGCGCATCTGTCGTTGATGTTCATTCCCGCCGGTGTCGGCGTGGTGCAGAAGCTCGATCTGCTGGCCGAGCATGGCACCGCCATCGTCGGCGTTCTGGCGGTCTCGGTCGTGATCACGCTGCTGGTGACGGTGGCGACGTTTCTCATCATCAGCCGGGTCATGACACGCGGGCGAAGCGCGTGATGACCGCCAATCCGTTCTCACTCTGGGTCTATCTTTCGCAGCAGCCGCTGCTGTGGTTGACCGTGACGCTGCTGGTCTATGCGACGGCGGATGCGCTGTCGCTGGCGACCGGCCGGCATCCGTTTGCCAATCCGGTATTCCACTCGATGTGGATCATCGCCGTGTTCCTGCTGCTGACCGGGACGTCCTACACGACCTATTTCAGCGGTGCGCAATTCGTGCACTTCCTGCTCGGTCCGGCGACCGTGGCGCTCGCGGTGCCACTCTATGAGAATCGCAAGGTCGTGGCGGCAGCGATCGTGCCGATGCTCGCCGCGCTGGTGGTCGGCTGTGCCACGGCGATCGTCTCGGTTGTGTTGCTGGCAAAGGCCTTCGGCCTGCCGCAAAATGTGGTGCTGTCGCTGGCGCCGAAATCGGTCACCGCCGGCGTCGCCATGGGTATCAGCGAGTCGCTCGGCGCTGACGCATCGCTGACCGCGGTGGCGGTGGTGCTGACCGGCATCATGGGCGCGATCATCGTCACCCCGATGATGAACCGCATGGGCATCACCGATTATCGCGCCCGTGGCTTTGCCGTCGGATTGGCGTCGCATGGGATCGGCACAGCGCGGGCCTTTCAGGTCGATGCGGTGGCCGGGGTCTTCGCCGGCATTGCGATGAGCCTGAATGCGCTGGTGACCTCTCTACTGGTGCCGCTCGCCGTCACCCTGCTGGTGCGCTGATGGTCACGACAGCGTTTTCCCGGCAGGCGGATTTGTGATGCCGGCTGCATGGAGCCGGGCCGGAAAGGTCATTATGGTCACACCGTTGCGCGCATGATCCGAACAAGTGGACACTGATTTTTTCGAAAGATCATGCTCAGATGAGAAGATGAGAATCAGCCGTTCATGATGACTGTGATGCAAGGGGCGCTCGGCCTGGCTTCGGGCGCACTGGTCGGCTTCTCGCTCGGCCTGGTCGGTGGCGGCGGCTCGATCCTCGCTGTGCCGCTGATGGTCTATGTTGTCGGCGTGCCTGAGCCGCATGTCGCGATCGGCACCAGCGCCATTGCGGTTGCGGCCAATGCGGCGGTCAATCTCGGCAATCATGCGCGTGGCGGCAATGTGCACTGGTCCTGCGCGCTGGTGTTTGCTGCTGCAGGAATCGCCGGTGCGCTCGGAGGCTCGATTCTCGGCAAGCAGGTGGACGGGCAGAATTTGCTGGCGCTGTTCGCGGTCCTGATGCTGGTGATCGCCGTGCTGATGCTGAAGACGCGCGCCCAAGTCGGCGAGCACCGCGTCGAGATCAGCATGTCGAACACGCCTTCGCTGCTTGCGCTGGGTCTTGTCACCGGCGCGCTGTCCGGCTTCTTCGGAATCGGTGGCGGCTTTCTGATCGTGCCGGCGCTGATGGCGGCCACGGGCATGTCGATCATGAGTGCGATCTCGTCATCGCTGGTGGCGGTCACCGCATTCGGTCTCACCACGGCATCGAGCTATGCCTGGTCCGGGCTGATCTCCTGGAAACTTGCGCTGGTGTTCATTCTGGGTGGTCTGCTCGGCGGACTGTTGGGAACCAGCCTGGCGCGGCATCTGTCGCTGCGGCGGGGCGCGTTGAATACCGTTTTTGCGTCTATCATTATCGTCGTGGCGCTCTATATGTTGGCCCGCAACATCTACATCACCTGAGCGCTGGCGCATGATGCGTCTTCGGAGAACATCATGACCGCCGCAATCCGCGAGACCTCGAAGACCGCCACGACACGGCGCGCTGCGCTCGGGCTTTTCGGTGGCGCCATGCTGCTCGGCGCGTCCGGCAAGGTCCTCGCGGCATCTGGTGCCGCCAAGGACGAAGACGTCCTTAACGAAGCCGCGGTACTCCGCGATCCGGACATCCCGGCCGCAGGTAACCCGAAGGGCGACATCACCATCGTCGAATATTTCGACTACCAATGCCCCTATTGCCGCAAGATCGCCCCCGACCTGCGCGCCCTGGTGAAGGAAGACGGCAAGGTTCGCCTGGTGTCGAAGGACTGGCCGATCCTCGGGCCGGTGTCCGTCTATGCGGCCCGTCTCGTGCTCGCTGCCAGATACCAGAACAAGTTCATCGAGGCGCAAGACGCCCTGATCAGCCTCGATACCAAACTGACCGAGGCGATCGCGCGTGATCGGCTCGCCAAGGCCGGTATCGATGTCGATCGCGCCGTCGCCGATCTGCAGAAAAATCAGGATGCGATCGTTGCCAAGCTGAAGCAGATCGATGAGCAGGCGACGGCTTTCGGCTTTAACGGCACGCCGTCCTTCATCGTCGGCAAGTTCCGGATTCCCGGCCCGATCACCAAAGAACAGTTCGTTCTTGCGATCGCCGATGCGCGTAAAGCCGCGGCTGCGAAGAAGTAAGCTTCAGCGGGTTCAGGCAGAAAAATGCCCCCGCTCATCGGCGAGGGCATCTTTGATCGGCTGAACCAGTCTTCTCGTTGCTGATGTGCTTACGACTTCACTTGCGAGGTCAGCTTGGCCCAATCCTGCTTGGTGCGCGTCTTCAGTGCTTCCCACTCATTGGCAGCAACATCCCAGTTGACGATCGTCCGGCGCTCCTGCGCCGTCTGGCCGTTCGCCACTGACGAGGTCGACATCGAATCGTAGATGTAAACGCCGATGCCCAGGATCAGCGCACCCAGGATCATTCCAAAAAACGTCCGCATGGCGGTAGCCTCCATTGAACGCAAACAACGCGACGTCCGGGGCTTTGGTTCCCGGTTGCATGGTGCGCTATTGCCGCAGCGCATTCATTGGCAGGATTGATCTTGCGGTCACGCCGTGGTGATCCTTGGGGATCATGACCGTCCATCTTACCGATCAATCCGTGCTCGACGACGCCGTTATGGAGCTGGTGAAGCTCGACCCGCGTCTGAAACCGATCCTGGCCATGGCCGGGATGCCGGCACTTCGGCAACGTGCGCCGGGCTTCGAAGGGCTTGCGCAGATCGTCTGCGGGCAGCAGGTCTCGGTGGCGTCGGCTTCAGCGATCTGGGGCCGCGTCTCGGGCGCCTTCTCGCCATTCGATCATCACGCCATCCGCAAGGCGCGTACCGATCGCCTGGGCCGGCTTGGCCTGTCGGCGGCGAAGATCAAGACGTTGAAGGCGCTGGCGCGCGAACTCGTCGAGGAGCGGTTGAATCTCGATGTGCTCGCCGAGGAAGACGCCGACGCCGCGCATAACACGCTGGTCGCATTGCATGGCATCGGTCCGTGGACGGCCGACGTCTATCTGCTGTTTTGTCTCGGCCATGGCGACGCATGGCCGGCGGGCGATGTCGCCATTCAGGAATCAATCAAGGTCGGGCTCGGTCTCAAGGAGCGTCCGACCGTGAAGCAGATGGCGCCGCTGGCAGAACTATGGCGTCCGCTGCGCGGTGCGGCGGCGCATCTGTGGTGGGCTTACTATCACGCCATCAAGAAGCGCGAAGGCGTGATCGGCAAACCGGCGAAGTGAACACGTCGCGGGCCGCAGCATCGACTGCGCGGGCCAGGCTATTCCTCGGCAGGAGGCGAGGTGGATGTCCCCATGGCAGATACTGCGGCGTCGGACGCTGGCTTCCATACGAGCCATGTGAGCAGTGCGTCGAGCGAAGGGCAAAGAGACTCGCCCCAATCCGTTAGCGCATATTCAACCTTCGGCGGCACCTGTGCATGCACGACGCGTCGAACGATGCCGTCGGCCTCGAGCTGCCGCAATTGCTGCGCGAGCATCTTCTGCGAGGCCGCAGGGATTGCGCGTTCGAGTTCGGAGAAGCGCAAAATTCGGCGCCGAACAGACGAAACAGGATTTCCAGCTTCCAGCGTCCGCCGATCATCTTCAGCGACTGCTCGATCCCGTCCGATGCGGTCGTCGCAGTCCACGGTTCCTTACCTGGAGGTAAGCCCCCCACTTTCTCGTGCGTTCTTGTCATTCGGCAAACATATCCGCATTTCCCTCGCAGACAATGCGCCGCGCTGTGCGGATGTGAAAATGAGGAACTGGACGATGACAAATCATCAGGCGGGCGGCGAACTCGCTGGCAAGCGGGCGCTCGTGACCGGTGGGACCAAAGGTATTGGTGCTGCCGTCGTCGCGTGCCTGCTGGCACAGGGTGCAGTGGTGCTCACGACAGCGCGCAACAGGCCGGCTGGCATGCCAGACCATGCCGGCTTCGTCGTTGCTGACGTTGCCACCGCCGACGGGTGCACGGCGCTCGCCGACGCGGTCCTGAAGCGCCTCGGCGGCATCGATATCATTGTCCACGTTGTTGGCGGGTCGTCCGCGTCTGCGGGCGGTTTCGCAAAGCTCGATGACGCTGCTTGGCAGCGCGCAATGGACCTGAATCTCTATGCTGCCGTCCGATTGGATCGCGCTCTGTTGCCGTCGATGCTGGAGCAGAAATCCAGCGTGATCATTCATGTCACTTCGATCCAGCGTGTGTTGCCGCTGCACGATGCCACGATGGCCTACGCGGCAGCGAAAGCGGCACTTGGAAACTACAGCAAGGCGCTATCAAAGGAAGTTAGCCCGAAAGGCATCCGCGTGGTGCGCGTCTCGCCGGGCTGGGTGGAAACCGAGGCCGCCGTCGGGCTGGTGCGGACGATCGCCGACGAGAACAGCATCGATTATGAGGGCGCGCAGAGAATGCTGATGGATTCGCTCGGCGGTATTCCGCTCGGACGTCCGGCTAGGCCGCACGAAGTCGGGGACCTCGTGGCATTTCTGGCATCGCCGCGCGCGGCATCAATCACCGGTGCAGAATTCGTGATCGACGGCGGCACGGTTCCCACGGTGTAGTCGAACAGCGTTTGAAACGGACGTTGTTTTAAACAACCCCGCTGTCGCAAAACAGACATTGGTGAAAGGAATGATCGCTGCAGGGAAAACGCAGCGGAGTTCGATCATGAACGCGTATACGCAATTCAACATAGCCAAGAATAATTTTCAGAACACCGTGCTGGTGCAGATGTCGCTGCCGCGACTGGACGAGCTGTCCGATGATTGCCTTCTGGTCGAGGTCGAACGCTTCGCTTTCACCGCGAACAACGTCACTTATGCGATGCTGGGTGATCGGATGAAATACTGGCAGTTATTCAAGGCGCCTGATGGCTTCGGCAATATTCCGGTCTGGGGTTTTGGCAGGGTGATCGCGTCGATGCACCCGCAGATCGCCGAAGGCGAGCGGCTGTTCGGTTATTTTCCGATGGCCTCGCATCTGGTGATCGAGGCCGCGGATGTCAGCAAGCGCGGCCTGCGCGACGGCGCGGCGCATCGGCAGGGCGTGGCGCCGGTCTACAATGCCTATGCGCGGGTGACGGACGATCCGGCCTTTGCCGGGCGCAATGGCGACTATCAGGCGTTGCTGCGGCCGCTCTTCATGCTCTCGTTCCTGGTCGATGATTTTCTCGCCGAGGAGGAATTCTTCGGTGCACGCACTGTCATTCTCTCCAGTGCCTCCAGCAAGACAGCCTTCGGTCTCGCGCATCTGCTGCACAGCAAGCGCAAGCCGGTTCGTGTGATCGGACTCACATCAACGGGCAATGCCGATTTCGTGCGGTCGCTCGGCTGCTACGACGATGTTGTGCTCTACGATCATATCGATACGCTGCCCGCCGATCAGCCGGTGGCCTTCGTCGATATGGCCGGGAATGCCGACCTGCGCGGCCGGCTGCATCGGCACCTCAAGGACAAACTCGTTTATAGCGGGCGCGTCGGGCTCACCCATCAGGATGCAGCGGTGGATGAGGAGCTTCCCGGCGCCAAGCCCTCATGGTTCTTCGCGCCGGACCAGATTCGCAAGCGCGCCAAAGAATGGGGACCGGGCGGCATTGATACCCGCTTCAACGCGGCGTGGTCGGGATTCCTGCCGCTGCTGGAACAGTCGCTCACGGTTGCCGAGAGCCGTGGCCCTGTCGCCGTCGAGAATATCTATCGCGATACACTGGCCGGCCGGGTGCCGCCCGATCAGGGGCATATGCTGTCGCTCGCGGGCGGCTAACGGCGGACCATCACATCTCGCCGAGGGCTTCGCGGCGGCGCTGCTCGGACTCTTCGGCGTAGCGCCGTGTCGCGTGGGCTTCCGAGAGCGTGCCGAGCACGCGGTGGCTTTCGGCCTCGACCACCGCCAGCGATTCCGCTTCGGCGCCCTCGAATACCACCATGGCGTCGCGGATGTTCATGTCCGGATGCAGGACGACGTCGCGACAATGCAGCAGGCTGTCGAGCCGAAAGGCTGTCACGTCAGGCGAATGCGCTTCAGCGACGATGGCGAGGCCGACATAGCGGCCTTCGGGATCGACGGCGACGACCTGGGTCTTCGAGCCGAGCGGGAACTTCTCGCGAAATTCGTCGAGCGGCATGGTGGAGTCGACAGTCGGCACGTCCGGGCGGAGCAAGCGCTTGACGGTGAGATCGCGGATCCAGCCCACGTCTGCGGCGCTGCGGATGGTCTCGCCGCGCAGATGCAGGCGCCATGTGGCGAAAGAGTAGCCGAACAGTTCGCGCGTCATCTGGGTGGAGATGATGACGGCGACCAGCACCGCAGTGGTGAGCCAGAGATTGCCGGTGGATTCGAGCGCGATGAAGGACATGGTGAGCGGGCCGCCGATTACGGAGGCCGACAGCGCGCTCATGCCGATGATGGTGTAGACGGCGGGATCGATGGTGAAGCCGGCGCCGATCGCATTGAAGCCGACCGCGAACAGATGGCCGCCGAGCGCGCCGAGAAACAGCGTGGCAAAAAACAGACCTCCACGAAAACCTGTCCCGAGCGAGATGATCGAGGCGAGCGTTTTCAGCGCCATCACGAAGGCCACCAATGCGACAGGATAGGCCGTCATGCCGCCGAAATGCAGCGCGCCGTGTCCGGATGCCATGACTTGCGGCGTCAGCAGCGCCATCAATCCGACCAGCAGCCCGCCCAGCGCCGGACGCAGCGGCGGCCACAATTTGATTTTGGTGAGCAGCGCTTCGGTCCAGGCGACGACACGCATGATGCCGATGCCGAAGGTTGCGGCGAAGACGCCGAGCAAGGCCGCCACCGCGAGGTCATGCCCGAGCACGTCGCCGAACCGGCCGGCAACGACGCCAAGCGACAGCGGATCGAAGGCATGGGCTACGAAATAGCCGGTCACCGCGGCAACGCCGACCGGCATCAGACTCGCCGATGTGTAGCCGCCGATCACCAGTTCGAAGGCATAGAACGCGCCGGCCAGCGGCGCACCGAATGCGCCGGCGATCGCGGCCGCCGCACCGCAGCCGACCATCACGCGCTGGTCGCCGCGACGCAGGTGGAAGGCGCGCCCGATAGAGGCACCGAGCCCGCTGGCGAGCTGGGTGTAGCCGGCCTCGAGGCCGACCGAGGCTCCGACGCCGCTGGACCACACGGTTTGCAGCGCGACGATGATGCTGCCGCGGAACGACATCCGCCCCCCATGGAGCGCGTTGGCCTCGATCGGGTCGACCTCGCGGGCCGGTCGCCAGCGCGAAAGCCACAGGAAGGCGACGCCCAGCAGCAGCCCGCCAAAGGTGGGAACCAGAATCGCGCGCACCGGATCGATCCAGAACTGGCTGGAGAGTCGCTGCCCCCATTCCAGATTGAACAACACCGCGTGAAGAACGCTGACCGCAGCGCTCATGGCGGCCACTACGAGACCCCCGATCACGCCGATCAGCGCTGCCAGAATCGCAAGGCTGGTTTCATGCGCACGGACAAAGGCGCGCAGCCGTTGCGGGGCCTCGAGATAGCGGGAGGATGGGACCATCGGGCAGCGTCCGGTATTTGCGGCCGCGAACCGGGCGCGCGCCACGGGGTTTAGCGGCAGGCGCTGCGACAGACCACCCGCAGTTCCCAGAAAAGCGACCCAACGCGGCGCTTTTGTGAGGGGATAAGGTCTGCCCTATGCCCTTCACAACCCTGTCACGCTGCCTGTAGTATGTGGAGACAGGTTGCTTCGCAGCCATATGTGGGGGTCAGGAGCGTTACTTGAACGCACATGTCTCGCAAGGCGGTTGGCCGGTTCTGGTCCTCAATGCGGACTTCCGGCCGCTGAGTTACTACCCACTGTCGCTGTGGTCGTGGCAAGACGCGATCAAGGCAGTGTTTCTCGACCGTGTGAATATCGTAGAGCACTACGATCACGCGGTGCGGAGTCCTTCGTTCGAATTTCAGCTGCCCAGCGTGGTGTCGCTGAAGTCGTTCGTGAAGCCGACGACGCATCCCGCCTTCACCCGGTTCAACGTCTTCCTGCGCGACCGCTTCTCCTGCCAGTATTGCGGCTCGCATGACGACCTGACCTTCGATCATATCATCCCACGCTCCAAGGGCGGCCAGACCACCTGGGAGAACGTTGTTGCGGCCTGTTCGCCTTGTAATTTGCGCAAGGGCAACATGACCACGCAGCAGGCGCGCATGTTCCCGCGCCAGACGGCGTTCGCACCGACGGTGCACCAGCTGCATCGCAACGGCCGGCTGTTTCCGCCGAACTATCTGCACGGCAGCTGGCTGGACTATCTCTACTGGGATACGGAACTGGATCCGTAGGCGTCGGGCGCTACGCCAAGATCGCTATTCCTGCTTCAGCTCGAGCTTGCGGATGATATCGCCCCATTTGGTGATCTCTCCGCGCACATAGGTCTGAGAGTCGGTCACCGAACCACCAACGGCCGCGAAGCCGATGCGGTCGAATTGTTCGCGAACACTTGCATCTGCAAGCGTCTTGTTCACGTCGGCGTTGAGCTTGTCGATGACGGGCTGCGGCGTCCTGGCCGGCACCAGGAATGCCACCCAGGTTGCATCCTCGTCGTCACTCAGTCCGAGCTCGCGCGCGGTCGGGACATCCGGAAGCGATGGCATGCGCTCGCGGCTTGTCACGGCCAGCGCCTTGACCTGTTTGCCCTTCACGAGCTCCATCGCCGCGGGCAAGGCGACGCTGGCCAGAGGCGTGTGACCGCCCATCACCGCATTTAGCGCGGGACCTGCACCCGTGAACGGCGCATGCACGATATTGGCCTTGGCGTTGAGCTTAAATATTTTTTCGGCCGACAGATGCGGCGTAGTGCCGACACCGGCAGTGCCATAGGTGAAGTTTTCCTTGGCGGCAGAGGCGATCACCTCGCGCAGGGTCGATGCTGTGAGACTAGGCGCGCCGACGATCAGATTGGGCGTGGTCGCCGCGACCACCACGGTCTTGAATTCGTCCGGCGAATAGCCGGCCTTTGCCGACAGGCTCGGATTGACGGCGAATGCGCTTGTCGTCACCAGCACGGTATAGCCGTTGGCTTCGGCCCTTGCAGCCGCGGCAGCCGCGATATTGCCACCGGCACCACCGCGATTCTCGATAACGACGGGTTCGCGCCACAGGTCGTTCAGTTTCTGTCCGACAATGCGCGCAATGATATCGGCGGGGCCGCCCGGCGCGAAAGCGACGAGCAGGCGCACCGGCTGCGCCGGGTAGGGCTGCTGGGCGACGGCGGGACCGATCGCCGTCAGCAGCGCAGCGGTGATCACGACCGCGCTGGATGCGCGCTTGAAGAAGTGCGTCATGAGATTCCTCCTCGATGTTTTTTCGGGAGGCTTTTGCGCCTCCTCAACGGGTGTGGTTCAGAACACCTCGTCCTTGAACCACCGGCCCTGCGCCAGCGCGTATTCGGCAATCTCCATACGCGTGCCGATCCAGATATCGTCGCGCTTGCGCGCCAGCTTGATCATGGCGTCGTAAACCCACGCGCCTGCCGGCCGACCGAACACATGGGTATGCGCGGTGACATCGAGCATGAACGGTGCCGCGTCGGCTTGGCTTGCATTGTCGAGGATGGCGCGGAACTGGTCGATCAGCGTCGCCGGCGCATTGCCGTAGCGGATGCTGTGCGGCAGATCGTTCACGTCCATCGTCAGCGGAATGCCGACGATGCGTTGTTCCGGCGCATCTTTCTGCGTGATAATCGAGGGCAGGTCGTCGTCATTGCAGTCGCCGAACCAGACATAGCCTTCCTCAGCGAGCAGCTTTGGCGAAATCAGGCTTCCGGTGCCACGTGGGCTGATCCATCCTTTCGGACGTTCGCCGGTGACGGCGGCGATGAGGTCACCGGTGCGGCGGATATTGGCGCGCTCACCGGCCTCGTCGAAATAGACCGGGATGACATCCATGCCATAGGAATGCGCCACGATCTCGTGACCGGCGGCATGAAGCTCCTTCAGCACGGTCGGGTGGGTTTCGGCCAGCACGCCGTTGACCATGATGCTGGTCTTCACATCGTTTGCGGCAGCGATGCGCGTGAGGCGCTGGATGCCGCGTACGGCGCCGTAGCTTGCCCAGGAATGCGCGTTGGTATCGAAAAAGCCGGGCTGCAACACGTTGCCCATCGGCCCGATGCCCGGTGCCTTGCCGGGCGACCAGGCCTCATAGGCCAGATTGAAGACGATGCCGATGCGTGCGCCATTCGGCCAGCGAAAGTCCGATGTTGCACGCTGCACGCGGAATGTCCGGGAATCACTCATGTTGTTGTCCTTGTTTTTGGCGCGTGCGGTGCCGTGTCAGGCCACGATGCTGTTGGACAGGATGCCGATGCCTTCGATCTCGGCTGTGACGCGATCCCCCTTGAGCAGGAAGCGCGGCGGCGTCATCGCATAGCCGACCCCGGACGGAGTTCCGGTGGCGATCACGTCTCCAGGCTCCAGCGTGAGGCCACGCGTCAGATGTTCGATGATGGCTGGGATATCGAAGATCATGCGGCTGGTGCGGCTGTCCTGGCGGACCTCGCCATTGACCGTGCTGAAGATCCTGATGTCGGCAACATTCGGCAGCGCGGACGCATGGACCACAACCGGCCCGAATGGGCAGGAGCGATCGAGGCCTTTGCCTTTGAACCACTGGCCGTAACGGCGTTGCATGTCGCGGCCGGTGATATCGTTGATGATCGAATAGCCGAACACATGATCGAAGGCGTTCTGCGCGGAAATATTGCTGCCCGGCTTGCCGATGATGACGGCGAGCTCGACTTCGTAATCGAGCTGTTCGGTGACATTGGCATGCTGCGGAATCGTCTCACCTGAAGCGATCACGGCGGTCGGCGGTTTGGTGAAGAATTCCGGCACGCTTGGCAACGGGGCGGGCGCCTTGCCCTGCGCGCGCATGCCTTCGTCGATATGATCCTTGTAATTGCGGCCAACACAGAAAACGTTCTTCTTCGGCCGCGGGATCGGTGCCATCAGCGTCAGAGATGCGAGTGCAACAAGGTTCGCGGCATTCGCGGTGGATGCGAGACCACGCACGATGGCGAGCCCCGCTTCGCCGGCTTCGGCGAGATCGCCGACATGGCGCGGCGCGGAGGCCTGGCCATCCGGCCACGCCTTCGTCAGATCGAGAACGTTGTCATCGGTCAAGAGGCCGAGATGCGATCCGTCTGCGGCTGCAAAAGTGAGGAAGATCATGGTGTGGTCTCATTCTGTCCGGGGAGGTCGAATTCTTTCAATGACGCCGCTGCCTGGTCGCGCAGCAAACGGACATGCCGTCGCGCGAGTGTTTCCGCGCGGTCGGGATCGCGCTGTGCGATCGCGTCGATGATGTCGTGGTGCTCATGAAACGATTGCGAGCCGCGATTGAGACGCTCGATAAAGCGCAGTCCCGCCATTTTCAGATGGCCGAATGAGTCCCATGTTTTGCCGAGCAGGGCGTTGCCGCTCTCTTTGATCATCAGCGCATGAAAGGCAGTGTTGGCAGCGGCATATTCGGTGGGGCGTGCCAGCGCGCCGGCTTCATCGAAATCGGCGAACACGGCCCGCAGGCGGGGCGCGACATCATTCGCACCGTTGAGGGCGACTTCGCGCGCTGCCAGACCTTCCAGCATTTCTCGGATCGACAGCCATTCGAGATATTCCGGCAGCGATGTCGGCATCAGCCGTGCGCCGCGGCGCGGGCGAAACGTGATCAGCCCTTCCTGCTCGAGCCTGCGCATGGCCTCACGTACGGGCGTCCGGCTGACCCCGAGCTCTGCCGCAAGCTCCTCTTCTCGAAGTCGCAAGGGGGCCGTGAGGCCGGCCGCACGCACCCCCAGCCGAACTTTCAGGGCCGTATAGACTTCGTCTCTCAGATAGGGCCTGGCGGCGATCGGGCTGATGCTCATGAATTTTGTATATGTATACAAAATCGAGAAGTCCATGGTATTTCAATGTTGCGTCGCAGCGATCTTGCCGAATGTGAGTGACTTGGCTGATCGGTAACTGGGGCTGACAGATCTCGCCGGCGCGGAGATGGCCGCTTTGCCGTCGTATCAGTATGGTCTCTGGCTTCTTGCTCGGTCCTGGATTGATGGGACCAAACGATCTGCCCGGAGCTTCCGATGAGCGACATAGTCGTCGACGATATCGTTGTTCTGCTGCCGCCCCTGCTGCAGTCGCTCGAGGCGCTGCAATTCGTTGCGCGCAATCTGCATCCGCCGACTTTCGGTGCCGTCATGGAAGCGGTGGGCGAGCCTGATCAGGCGCTCAAGGCGGTGCGCGCAGAGCTCAACGCATGGCCGGATGATTTTAGCGATCTACGGGCGCATCTCGATGCGGCGAGCGACGCGGCGCTGACGGCCTTTACCGGCCTGCGCGCGGCCCAGCAGCCCGGCGGCGATCTGCCGATGGTGTTTCGTGCGCTACGTCACGCCACGCGCGCGCAGGAATCGCTCTATGCCACGGTGGCGCGGCTGCCGCCGGTGAGTACGTTCTTTCTTCCGCCTGACATGCGCGAGAACACGGCACTGCTTGAACGACTGGCCTCGCCTTCGGCAGAGAACACCGGCGTCATTCATGATGGTGAGCCCGGACGTCGCGGCGGTTTCTCGATGTACGTGCCGGAGACCTACACGCCGGATCGTGCCTGGCCGCTGGTGATGGCGCTGCATGGCGGCAGCGGCAACGGCCGGGCTTTCTTGTGGAGCTGGCTCGCCGATGCGCGCAGCTCTGGCGCGATCGTCATCGCGCCGACGGCGATCGGCAGTACCTGGGCGCTGATGGGCGACGATGCCGATACGCCAAATCTTTCGCGCATTCTCGATCTCGTGCAGACGCGCTGGCATATCGATCCCGCGCAGCTCCTGCTGACCGGCATGAGCGATGGCGGCACCTTCTGCTATGTCAGCGGCCTGCGCGCCGAGTCGCCCTTCACCCATCTGGCGCCGGTGGCCTCGACCTTCCATCCGCTGATGGCGCAGTTTGCCGATGCAGATCGCCTGCGCGGCCTGCCCATCCATCTCGTCCATGGCCGTCTTGACTGGATGTTTCCGGTGCAGACCGCGCGCGAGGCACAGCAGGCGCTCACGATCGCCGGCGCCGATGTCACCTATCGCGAGATCGACGATCTCAGCCACTGCTATCCGCGCGAGGTCAATGCGGTGCTACTGGCGTGGCTCGCACAACGTCCCGGTGCGTAACCAAACGCCGCAGGGTCGCTAAGTTCACAGGCTGGACTTCCACGTCCGCGATCGGTTCTTATATGGCGGGGGCTACCCATCCCGGACAAAGGAGATTTTGCATGCCTTCACTGACCGAGTGGAAAGTGCCCCCGGGTGTGCAGCCGCGTGCTGAGGATTACGGATTCGACCTCGAACAGGCGCTGGAGGCGGTGGTTGGGCTGCATTGCATCATCCCGGAAGATGCTTTCACGGCAGATACGCTCGGCACCGAGCGCGCCGGCAATGGCGTGCTGATCGGTGACGGTCTCATTCTCACCATCGGCTATCTCATCACCGAGGCCGAAACGATCTGGGTGCATCTCGGCGACGGCCGCGTGGTGCAGGGCACGGCGCTGGGCGTCGATCAGGAAAGCGGTTTCGGACTCGTGCAGGCGCTCGGCGAGATCGACATCGCGCCGCTGCCGCTCGGCGAGTCGGCGAGCGCGAAGATCGGCGATCGCGTGGTGGTCGGCGGTGTCGGCGGACGCACGCGGTCCGTGGCCGGCAAGATCGCCGCGACACAGGAATTCGCCGGCTATTGGGAATACCTGCTCGACGACGCGATTTTCACGCATCCGGCGCATCCGAACTGGGGCGGTGCCGCCCTGATCAATGCCAAAGGCGAGTTGATCGGCATCGGCTCGCTGCAGATCGAGCGCGAGCACGGTGGCAAGAACGAACATCTCAACATGGTCGTGCCGATCGACTTGCTGAAGCCGGTCCTCGACGATCTCAAGACCTATGGTCGTGCCAACAAGCCGCCGCGGCCGTGGCTCGGGCTGTATGCCGCCGAGGTCGAGGACAAGGTCGTCGTTGTCGGGATCGCCAGGAAGGGCCCGGCGGCCCGGGCCGAGCTCAAGACCGGCGACGTGATTCTTGCCGTAAACGGTGAGGAGGTATCCGATTCCGTCGAATTCTATCGCGCACTCTGGGCGCTAGGTCCGGCCGGTGTCGACGTGCCGCTGACGCTCTATCGCGGTGGCGATACATTCGATGTCGAATTGGTATCGACGGACCGCTCCAAGATGCTGAAAGCTCCCCGGCTGCACTAACGCCAGGATACACGCGACGCAATCGCGGCCTGTCGTAGACATCAGGCGCACCGCAACATGTGCGGTGCGCGGCGTCTTGACGTGATCAGTGCGCGTGTCCGCCGCCGGCCGGTGCCGAGGCGCCGACGGCGTTGACCTCGAGTTCGATGTCTACCTTGCCGGCCTTCTCGAACTGTAGCTGTGCCTTCACCTTGTCGCCCTTGGCGAACGGCTTGGCGAGATCCATCAGCATCAGGTGATAGCCGCCGGGCTCGAGCTTCACGGTGGCGCCGGGCTTGATCTCGAGTCCGTCATTGAGTGGGCGCATCTTCATCACGCCATCGGTCACGCTCATCTCATGCACCTCGATGCGGCTGCCGCCGGTGAATGTGCCACCGAGCAGCTTGTCGCTGGTCTTGCCGTTGTTGGTGATGGTGAGATAGCCGCCGGCGACCTTGGCCGCGGGCGGTGTGGCACGCGTCCAGGGCGTCATGATCATCAGGTCGCCCGCATGGACCATGCCGGCCATCTGCGCCATTGCATCATGTGGTGATGCCGCGGCAAGGCGAACGATCGGCGCCGGTGATTTCAGACTGTGCGGATCCTGCCCCGCAGCCGGGATCTGCGCCCAGTCTTCCGAGCCCTGCTCGCAGGTCTGCAGTGTCGGCACATACAGCGGTGCATCAGCCTTCAATGCGGCAGGCAGATAGGCCGAGAATACGAACTCGTCATAGAAGTCGTTGTCGAGCTTCCCGGTCCAGGTGATTTCCTTGACGCCTTCCGATGCCTTCATGCCGTGCATGAAATCGTAGGACTGCGCATAGGCGCCTTTCTTCACGGCGATGGTCCAGCCCGGCTTCGGCATCGGCTTCACTGCGATCATCCCTTCCGGAATCTGCACGGTGATTTTCGTCGTCGGCGAGGCGCCACAGCCATGCGGCACGGCGAGCACCGCGCGATAGGAGCCGCCGACCGTGGCCGGGCCGCTCTGCACGAAGACATGGGCATAAGCAGGCGATGCCACTGCGCCCAGCGCAGTGAGAAGCAACAGCATGGAGCGGTTGGTCATGGAACGTCCTTTCGTGGATTGAAGCATAGCGGAATTCATCATCTTCACCACCTCGCCTTGACGCCGGCATAGATGGCGCGGCCGGTGCCGGGTTCGAACAGCGGCGATGTCGCCGTGGCCTGATTGAGAATGCTGGCGGAGGCGATGTAACGGGTATCGAGCACGTTGCGTGCTTCGATATAGCCTGAATATGTGCCGCCATTGTCGACGCCGGCTTTCAGGCCGAGCAGCGCATAGGGTTCGGTCTTCAGCGTATTGGCGCTGTCGACATAGTAAGCTTCCGGCACCCATTCGACATTGGGGCCGAGATAGAAGCCGTTGGCGTGCTTGTAGAGCAATTCCGCGCGCAGATAGTGCCGCGGCGCGCCCGGCAGCAGGTTGTTGCCGAAAGTCGCGTCATTGTCGAAGCGGAAGTCGTTGAACGTATAGGCCATGTTCAGCCAGAGCTTGTCGGGATGCGGCGAGGCATCGAACATGCCCTTGAACACGGCGATGCCAAGGCCGGCCTCGATGCCCTGATGGATGGTGCGATCCGCATTGGTGACGTTGCAGTTGCCGAAGGCGCTGTAAATGCATTGCAACTCGTCGGTGATGTTGGCGCGGTAACCCGTCAGCTCCCATGTCAGGTCGGGACGCCGTCCACGCGTGCCGATCTCATAGGTGGTCGCACGCTGTGGCCGGATGCTGGTGAAGGGAATCGTCGGGATGCCCGGGCCGTTCGAACTCTCGCCGAAGCTCGGCACTTCCGCACTGCGCGAGATATTGGCGTAGGCCTGCCAGGTCGGATCGATATTCCAGAGCACGCCGCCTTTCGGACTCCACAGGTTGAATTCGGTGGCGCCGGACTGGTCGCCATCGCTCAGGAAACGGTCCTGCCGATTGCGCGTGGCGTAGAGAAACTGTGTGCCGCCAATCAATGCGACGGTGGGCAGCACATAGAACGAATTCTCGACATAGACCGAGGTGTTCTTCGAACGGTCAATGGAGGACGACGCCAGCGCGCCCTTCTGGCCCGCGACATTGACATACTGGTTGTTGTCGATCCGGCCGTTGATGACATTCACGCCCGCGACGAACACGTTGCGATAGCCGCCGATATTGCGGTCGTCGGTGACCTTCGCGAAGCCGCCATAGTCTTGATAGCTGTAGTCCAGATACTGGAAGATCGGATGCATCAGGTGCCGATCGACGGCGAAGGCGCCGAAATCGATCGTGGTGTTGTCGAGACGGATGGTGGTTTTGTTGGCGAGGCGTACGGTGTCGATATTGCGCTGCTGATCACCGGTGAGATTGCCTGCCGCCGCGGTGGTCGGCGAATTCAGCGCGCTGTCTTTGCTCACCGAGCCGGGAATGCGCTGACGTACGCTGTTCGCATTGAGATAGAAACGCGTCTCGAAGTCCGGCGAGAACTGGTAGCCGACATTGCCGCTGACGCGGGTTGCCTCGCCATTGCTGTGATCGCGGAAGCCATCGGCGGACTGCGTCGAGGCCGTGATGAAACCGTCCCACGGACCATTGGCGCCGCCGGTGTTGGCTTGCAGGCGGCGGAAGCCGAAAGCACCCATGTCGACCGACGCGCCGTTCGGAAAAGGATCGCGGCCGGTGGGTGTCACGAAATTGATCGCGCCGCCGAGCGAATTGGCGCCGAAGCGCAATGCGTTGCCGCCCTTGAACACCTCGACATATTTATAGGCGGTCGGGTCGATCTCCTGGAAATCGCCATAGCCGTCGGCGGTGTTGATCGGGATGCCGTCCATATAGAGCTGCACGCCGCGCAGATGGAAATTGCGCGACAGACTCGATCCGCGGATCGACAGGCGGGTGTCGTCGCCCCATTTCGGCTGCGCGAACACGCCCGGCACATAATCGAGGATGTCCTTGATGGTGTTCGACGGCGTCGATGTTCGCCACGCATCCGCCGTTACCAGCGCGACGCCGCCGGGCGTCTGCTGGATCTCGCGGAGTGCCTGCTGCGCGGTGAGCACCGTAAGGGCCCCTGGGACGGTCGGGGCCTGCGCGCCGACAGATGCTGGCGGTGCCGCAGGGGTGCTGCGGACCGTACGGGCGTTTGGCGCCGCGTTGCGTGGCTTGCGCGTGGCTGCAGCGCGCTGCTGCGCGGGTGCATCGACGGTAACCGCCGGAAGCGATGTTGAAAGGGCCGATTGGGCCGACACCGCGCCTGGAATGAGCGCGGCCGCGGATGCGAGCAGGACGCTGCGCAGCCGCATGGAAACGGATAGCATGGGGAAAACTCCACCGGGATTGAACTGAGCAACGCGCGCGCTGATGCGCGGCGTCTGACGGCGTGGAACGTCAGCTCAGGCGCGGCGGCGCGCGGGCCCGGTGGTCGGAGGTTGCGGCGGTCGCGACGATGCGATCGTCGAGGGCGGCAACGGGAGCGATCGCGATGGCGATGCGCGAGACGAGGAAAGTCGCGGAGGCAGGCGGAGCGCCCGGCGCATGGGTGCCGACGCAAATCGGGCAATGCACCGCCGGAGCGCCTGACGTCTTGCCGGCGTCGTCAGGGGATGCGGCAAGGTCAGGATGGGTGAGGCAGAGCTCGAAGCCTGCGGCCTGCGCGGTCGGCGAGATCGCGGCGAGCAACAGGCTCGACAGCACGACATTGAGCACAAGCGCATAGGCAGCGGCCAAAGATGCCACGGCCCCAAACCAGCGTTTGCGCGAAACATGTGTCACGGGAACGATCCTCGCCTCCCGATTAACACGGGGGCGGAACCTGTCAAAGCCGTTCGTGGAGCGAAGTTACCCGAAATCTAGAGAACGACGATGCCGGAATGCTTGGCCTTGTCGTCGGGTTCGACATGGATGGTGATCAGAGCCTCGCCGATCTCCTGGCGGATCGCGGTCTCGAGCTTGTCGCAAATGTCGTGCGCGGCGCTCACGGTGGTCGATCCTGCCACCACCAGATGGAAATCGATAAAGGTCATGCTGCCGGCGCGGCGGGTGCGCAGGTCATGCGCCTCGATGGCGCCGTCGGCATGGGCCGATATGGTCTGCTTGATGCTCGCGAGCATGGCTGGCGGGATGGCCTCATCCATCAATCCGCTGAGCGACTCCTTCATCAGGCCCCAACCGGCCCACAGGATGTTGAGCGCGACGAGCGCCGCAAGGATCGGATCGAGAATGGCGATGCCCGACAGTGCCGCTACTCCGACGCCGCCGAGGACGCCGATTGAAGAATACACGTCGGACAATAAATGGCGGCCGTCCGCTGCGAGAGCCGGCGAGCGGTGAATGCGACCTTGCCGGATCAGGACCCATGCCCAACCTGCATTGATGACACTCGCCGCTGCGTTGAGCAGAAGCCCGACCCAGGGTGCTTCGACAAGGCGCGGTACAAGATAGCTTTGATAGGCTTCGCGCAGGATCAGGATCGCGGCGAGCACGATCAACACGCCTTCGAGCACGGCCGAGAAATATTCAGCCTTATGATGCCCGTAGGGATGATCGTCGTCTGCCGGTTTCGCGCTCAGCGTGGTTGCGAGCAAGACGACGATCGCCGTCACGACATTGACGATGCTTTCAATCGCATCGGACAGCAGTGCGACGCTGCCGGTCAGATGATAGGCAGCGTATTTCATACCGAGGACCAGCAGGCCAACGGCAATGCTGCCTTGCGCAAGACTGCGAACGCTTGTCATCTGAAAATCTCGTTGGGGTAACGCGAAGTCTCACGCGGCTGTGTGCTCTAATATGCCGATCACAACGATGCAAGCCGTGAAATCCAGCTGCAAGTGCTTCGCATTATAAGGCGCGTGTACTTCGTCGAGCACGTGGTCCTCCCAATGGACATGATATCGATCTCGTCATGCGCGTGGCGTTTGTAGCGGTTGTCCGCGCATTGATAGTTGCGGGACGACATCGTGCTGGATCGTGTCGTCATGGCGTGGTCCTCAATGTCGCCGGTCTCAACAAGGCCGGCGAGACCCATGTGGAGTGTTCCGGCCCGCTTCGGCGGGCATCGCTGCTGCGGTTCCGTGGGAAGGCTCGCGCTGCGCGCCGGCCGACCCTCAAAGGCGATCGATCAACCTGAGGTTATTCGTGAGCCTGCGCGGCTGTGGCGCGATCACCACAGCGGCGTGCAAAGTGCAGTCCAGAGCTGTTCCATGAGCGAAATGACACGCTGTTGAGCCTGATTTGATCGCTCAGCCCTGTATGAGGTGCGGGTCGTCCGGGTTGGACGCGTTGCAGCAAGGGTTGGGAATGACAGGTTTGGGTGGATCACGCGGGCTGCGCCTTCTGGCGCTTTTGATGTTGCCCGCTGTGTTGGCAGGATGTGCAAGCAGCGGGGGGATGATGTCGTCCACCGGCTTTGGCGGTCCGTCCGCCAGCTATGCCGAGTTGAATGACGGCGGGCACACGCTGCCGGCCATCGACGTTTCCGGAATCGATTCGGCGATGCTGCGTCAGCGCGTCGCCTACCGCACCAAGGAGCCCGCAGGCACCATCGTGGTCGATACGGCCGCACGGCATCTCTATCTCGTGGAAGGCGACGGCAAGGCGATGCGCTATGGCATCGGCGTCGGCAAGGCCGGCCTCGCTTTCGCCGGCGCTGCGGTGATCAAGCGCAAGGCCGAGTGGCCGCACTGGAGCCCGACGGAAAACATGATGAACCGCGAACCCGCGCGCTACCGCAAGATGGCGGGCGGCATGGAGGGCGGCATCGATAATCCGCTCGGGCCGCGTGCGATGTATCTCTACCAGGGCGACCGCGACACCATGTTCCGCATTCACGGCACCACCGAGCCCGAGACCATCGGCCACGCCGTTTCCAGCGGCTGCATCCGGCTGATGAACCAGGATGTGGTCGATCTCTACAGCCGCGTGAAGATCGGTAGCCGCGTCGTCGTGATCCAGGGCGGCCGCGCCGAGTCCTGAGACGCGCCTTTGACCGAGAATTCAAAACGCCGGGTGTCTCTGATACCCGGCGTTTTGCGTTCGACGCCGCGAATTTTGCCATAGCCGGTTTCGTTGCACCGTTTTATGGTGCATCCTGAATTCAATACATCTTTTGATTGTTTTTGAGCGACCGCGAGGCCCAGATGTCTTTTCGCGAAGATAACAGCGCGTATGAGGATTGGCTGCGTGGCCAGTGCGACGTCGTGGAAAAGGACCTCAGGCTCAAGCACCGACTGATGCGCGAGGACCCCTTCGTCTTTTTGCGTGGCACGTATTTTCGGTGGGCAAGGAAGATCGAAGACCTCTGCCCGACATTATGCGATGCGCCGCATGTCCTGTGCGTCGGCGACGTCCATCTCGAAAACTACGGCACTTGGCGGGACGCCGAAGGGCGGCTGGTCTGGGGCATCAACGATTTCGATGAGGCGGCGAAGATGCCGTATCTGTTCGATCTCGTTCGTCTTACGACCAGCGCGCTGCTTGCGCCGGGCATGAGGCTTGGGAGAGCGGCAATCTCGCGTGCCATTCTCGCCGGCTACCGCAAGGGTCTGGCCGATCCCCATCCGGCTTTATTGGATCAACGCGAATTCTGGATGCGGCCCTATGCCGTTCGCGCACGCAAGAAGCCGGCGAAGTTTTGGAACGAGGTGAAGAAGTATCCGACCGCCAAGCCGCCCGCAAAGGTCGTCCAGGCACTGAAAAAGTCGCTGAAGGGCGCAACGATCGAGAGATTTGGCAGCCGTGTCGCGGGCACCGGCGGCCTCGGACGGCCACGATACGTGGCCGTCGCCACTGCGGAAGGGGGTTTCTGCCTGAGGGAGGCAAAGGCGCTCGTCCCTTCGGCATGGCTGTGGGCACATGGTAGCAAGTCGAGCATTTCGCATCTTCACGCCCTGGCGTTTGGACGCTATCGCGCGCCGGATCCGTTTCTGGCCATTGACGGCAAGTTCGTGATCCGCCGGCTGGCGCCGGATTCCCGCAAGATTGAACTCGGCAAGAGTCCGGGCGCCGAGCTGGCCAAACTGACCACGCAGCTATTGAACGCGATGGGGCAGGATCTCGCTGCCATTCACGTCGCGAGCAAGATCGGCGCTAAGGCTTTGCGCGCCGATCTCAGGAAGCGCCCTCCGGGATGGCTCGGAAAAGCCGCCAAGACCATGTCGGAACTGGTGGAGAGCGACTACCGCGCCTGGAAGAAGAAATGACGCGCGGCAGTCGCTCCGATCTCACACAAGCCCGCCATTGGCGCGCAGCACCTGGGCGTTGATCCAGCCGCCTTCAGGGCCGACCAGGAAAGCAACGGCATTGGCGATGTCCTCGGGTGTGCCGAGACGCTCCATTGGCGTCGCCTTGGCGAAACGCTCGATCAGTTCCGGCGACTTGCCATTGAGGAACAGGTCGGTTGCGGTCGGACCGGGTGCGATGGCGTTCACGGTAATCGAGCGGCCACGCATCTCTTTGGCCATGATGCCCGTCATGGTTTCGACCGCAGCTTTGGTGGCGGCATAGATGCCGTAGCTCTCGAGCTTGGTGCCAACCACGCCCGTGGAGAAGTTCACGACCCTGCCCCCGTCGCGCAGCCGCTTCGCCGCCTCGCGCATGGTGTTGAACGTGCCTTTCAGATTGACCGCGATCTGCTGGTCGAACGATGCGTCGTCGGCGTCGGCGAATTTCGCGAGCTTCATGATGCCGGCATTGTTGATCAGCACGTCGATGCCGCCAAAGGCGGTCTCCGCTGCATCGAACATCCCGCGCACAGCGGCGGGATCGCTGACATCGGCCTTGGCGGTAAGCGCGCGGCCACCCGCGGCTTCGATCTTTTGTGCGACAGCCTCGGCCAGCGCGGCATTGCCGGAGTAATTGACGATGACCGTAAAGCCGTCGCGGCCCAGCCGCTCGGCGATGGCTGCGCCGATGCCGCGGGATGCGCCCGTCACGATGGCTACTTTGTTGGATTGGTTGGTCATTTCGCTTCTCCTCGATGGGGGGCCGACTGGCCGAGCCGCTCTGATGGGAGAAACCTAGGCCATTCCATTTTCCGGATAATGATGCATTATCTGGCATCACAATCCGGATTTAGCGAACAAACCGATGGACCGTTTCGAGACAATGCGGGTGTTCACCCGGGTGGTGGAGCGGCGCAGCTTTACGGCGGCAGCGGAAGATCTCGGCCTGCCGCGGTCGACCGTCACCGACGCCGTGAAGCAGATCGAGGCACGGCTCGGCGTGCGGCTACTCGAGCGCACCACGCGGCTGGTGCGGCCGACGCTGGACGGCGAGGCCTATCACCAGCGCTGCCTGACGCTGATCGCCGATCTTGAAGACGCCGAAAGCGCGTTCTGCGGGGCCAAGCCCAAGGGGCCGCTGCGGGTCGATATGAACGGCACGCTGGCGCGCAATTTCGTGCTGCCGCATCTGCCGGACTTTCTCGCCGAATATCCTGATATCCAGCTCTATCTCAGCGAGGGCGACCGGCTGGTCGATCTGATCCGCGAGGGCATCGACTGCGTGGTGCGTGTCGGCGAGCTCCGCGACAGCGATATGGTGGCGCGGCGGCTGACCATGATGGACGAAGTCACCTGCGCCGCGCCGTCCTATCTCGCGCGCATGGGCGTGCCTTTGTCCATCGATGCGCTCGAAGGCCATCGCATGGTCGGCTATCACTCCTCGGCGACGGGCGCGGTGCTGCCGCTGGAATTTCAGGACAGCGGCGCGCTGCGTCTTGTCTCTTTGCGGGTGGCGATCACGGTGAACAGCGCGGAAAATTACGTGGCCATGGCGAAACTCGGCTTCGGCCTGGTGCAGGTGCCGCACTATCGGATCAAGGGCGAACTCGCCGATGGCACGCTGGTCGAGGTGCTGCCGCAACATCCGCCGACGCCGTCGCCCGTGTCGCTGCTCTATCCGCGCAATCGCCAGCTCTCGCCGCGGGTGCGTGTGTTCATGGACTGGCTGACGCGTGCTTTCGCGCGCGACCTGATCTAGGCAAACCTGTGATGGCCCCTGTTTTTCGCTTCGCACCCAGCCCCAACGGCTACTTGCATCTCGGCCACGCCGCTTCGGCGCTGCTGAATTTCGATCTGGCGCGCGAGGCCGGTGGCCGGTTGCTGCTGCGGATCGAGGATATCGATGCCACGCGCTGCCGGCCGGAATTCGAGGCGGCGATCTACGAGGATCTTGCCTGGCTCGGCATCGCCTGGGAGATGCCGGTACGGCGACAGTCGCAGCATTTCGCCGACTACCGCGCCGCGACCGAGCGGCTCGCCGCCATGGGACTGCTCTATCCGAGCTTCGAGAGCCGCGCTGAGATCGCGCGCATGATCGCGGCGGAAGAGGCGAAAGGGCCTTGGCCACGCGATCCCGATGGTGCGCCTCTCTATCCCGGCACTGCCAGATCGTTGTCGCCGCAGGCCGTCGCCGAACTCAGACAGGCAGATACGCCGATGGCGTTGCGGCTCGATATGACCAAAGCCATTGCGGCCAGCGGTCCGCTCACATGGACCGAGCAGGACACGGGTCCGGGCGGCGAGACGGGCACCGTCACCGCGCAACCGGATGCCTGGGGTGACGTGATCCTGGCCCGCAAGGAAACGCCGACCAGCTATCATCTCTCGGTTGTCCTCGATGATGCGCTGCAGGGCGTGACCCATGTGGTGCGCGGCCAGGATCTGTTCTGGTCGACCAGTGTGCACCGGTTGCTGCAGCAACTGCTCGGCCTGCCGCAGCCGGTCTATCGGCACCACCCACTGGTGCGCGATGGCACCGGCGCAAAACTGTCGAAATCGACCGGCTCCACCAGCCTGCGGGAGTTGCGGGCCGGGGGCACTACACCAGCGGATATCCGCCGCATGGTCGGGCTACCTGACCCGTCTGCCGCAAGTTAGCTGCAAGAAATTCGCAAGCCGGACCAGGCCCGCGGCGTGACTCCGCGCGCCCCGCCGTGGCATGGTGCCGCCGGGACAGGTGGGCAACATATGGCGCTGACATCGCGCTCTCCGCGCAAGATGCGGACGCGCACCAAGCAAACGCTGAAAAAGCGCGTGGCAAAGAAGCGTGCGGCGAAGAAGCCTGCATCGAAGCCGCGCGCCAAGCGCATGTCCCCGCGTGCCGATACGATGGTGGAAACCGCGCTGGCGGTGTTTGCCCATGAGGTGCGCACGCCGCTGACCGGCATTCTTGCGGTCAGCGATCTGCTGGCCACCTCCGATCTCGACGAGCGTGAGCGGCGCTGGGTCGAGACGATCAAGGCTGGCGCCGAACATCTGGCGGGTCTCGCGACATTGTTCGTCGATGCGGCGCGCAGCAGCAAATCCAGATTCGAACTGCGGCAGGATTTCTTCGATCTGCGCGCGCTTGCCCGCAACATCGGCGACTCGCTCGCGGGCCGCGCGGCTGCCAAGGGACTGCTGTCGCGGGTCGCGATCTCCGACAGACTGCCGGTGTTTGTGGTCGGCGATCCTGTGCGGCTCCGCGCGGCGCTGGAAAATCTAATCGACAATGCGGTGAAATTTACCGAGCAAGGCAATGTGGCGCTGAAGGTCTCGCCTGTGCGCATGGCGGGCAAAGTGGGCGTATCCTTCACCGTCTCCGATAGCGGCATCGGCCTCACGCTGGCCGAGATCAAGCGCCTGTTCAAACCGTTCTCGCAGGCCAATGTCTCGATCGCGTCGCGTTTTGGCGGTGCCGGCCTCGGCCTGTCGTCAGTCAAACAACTCGCCCGCGCCATGGGTGGCGACATCACGGTGGCGCAGAGCCGCGGTGGTGGGACAGTGTTCACGCTGACGGTCGGCCTCGACAAGACGAGTGGTCCGATCGCTATCATGTCGAGCGACGATGATGCTTCTGTTGCGCCGGGACAGGCGCTGCGGGTGCTGAGCGTCGAGGACAATCCGTTTGGTCGCGTCGTGCTCAATGCCATTCTCACCGAACTCGGTCATCAGGCCGAGTTTATCGGTCGTGGCGAAGCAGCTGCGGAGCGCGTCGCGCAGGGCACGTTCGATGCGGTGCTCATGGACATGGTGCTGCCGGGTATCGACGGCGTCGAGGCGATCCGGCAGATCCGTGCGCTGAAGGCGCCGCATGGCCGCGTCGCGATCATTGGGGTGTCCGGTCGCAGTGAAGACGAAGCCGCATCGCGTCAGGCAGGCGCCGACGCGTTCCTGATCAAACCGGTGTCTCCGCGGGCGCTAGCGACTGCGCTGCTTGAAGCGAGACGCCGTGGGGCAGCCGCGACTTGATGATGGCGGCATTGAGTTCGCCCCCGAACACGAAGATCGCCGCAATAAAGTACAGAAACACCAGCGCGATAATCACCGACGCCAGGCCGGCATACATCGTCACGTAATTGTTGGCGAAGCGCGCCAGATAAAGACCGAAGCCGATACCCGAGGCCAGCGACGCCAGCATCGTGAAGATGATGCCCGGCAGGATTTGACTGAAGGTGCGGCGGCCTGCCGGCAGCCACACATGCAGGATGAACAATGCGATCACCATGGCGACGATGGTGATGCCGTAACGCGCCACCGTCAGCAGCCGCTCGTTGTTCTCGACCATCAGCGGCACATAGCGCCGTACGATTTCCAGCATCAGCGGGCCGAGCACGATCAGGAACGCCATGGCCAGCGCAGTGACGGCAGCGACCAGCGTGTAGCCGATCGACTCCAGCCGCAACCAGTACCAGCGCCGCAGCTCGATCACCGAATATGCGCGGTTTAGTGCGACTCGCAGGCTCTCGACGCCGTTGGAGGCGAAATACACTGCGAGCACGAGACCGATGGTCAGCGCATCGCCGCGGGTAGTGGTCAGCACGTCGTGGATCTGCGAGGACAGGGCGCCGGCCACCTGATCGGGCCAGACCTCCAGCAGCAGGCCGACGGCCTGATCGGCGAGATTCTTGGAGCCGAAAAAGCCGGCCAGCGAGGCCAGCACGATCAGGAACGGAAACAGCGCCATCAGGGTGGAGAGGGCGATATGGCTGGCGATCGCCCAGCCGTCATCGGCAAGAAACGTATAGAAGGCGTCCATCACAACATCGTAGACGGTGCGTATCTGCCCCACGTGCCACCTGGTTCGGGATCGGTCCGGCAAATCACCGGCCCTCATGTTAGCTTCTGATATCTAACGCGAAAAAGCCAGATCGTTGCATTACGGCGCGCGCGTAACCGCTGTGCCATTTTGACGGTCGGCGATAGCGCAGCCTGTGGCGCAGTGTTATGTAGCTGATATGACGTCAACGCTCAGCAATATTATCCTCCCCATCGCGGTCGGCGCCGTTGCGCTGGTCCTGCTGCTTGGCCTGTTCAACATGATGCGCGGCGGCTCGCCGGATCGCTCGCAGAAGCTGATGCGGTGGCGCGTGGTGCTGCAATTCGTCGCCATTATCCTCACCATGGCCACCGTCTGGGCGATGGGCCGCTGACGCAAATTCCTTAACTGGCGCTGGATCAATTCGATGGTCGTTCTCAACCGCATCTACACCCGCACCGGCGATGACGGCACGACGGCCCTCGGCACCGGCGAACGTCGGCCGAAATACGATCTCCGCGTCAGCGCCTATGGAACCGTGGATGAGACCAATGCGGCGATCGGCGTGGTGCGATTGCATCTCGCCCATGCGCGGTCCCTAGATGCGATGCTCGGGCTGATCCAGAACGATCTGTTCGATCTCGGGGCCGATCTCGCGGTTCCGCAGCGCGAGGGCAAGGCCGAGCGGCTGCGCCTGCTGGCGAGTCAGGTCGAGCGGTTGGAGAACGATATTGACATGCTCAACGCGCCGCTGGCCGATCTGACCTCGTTTGTTTTGCCTGGCGGAACTCCAGCCGCCGCTCACCTTCATGTAGCCCGCACGATCTGCCGTCGTGCGGAACGGATCATAGTGGAACTCGCCGCCCAGCCCGATGAGCCGGTCTCGGATGCTGGTATCCAGTATATGAACCGGCTGTCGGACTTCCTGTTCGTCGCCAGCCGCTCGCAGAACGACAATGGTGCCGGCGATGTGCTCTGGGTGCCCGGCCAGAACCGGTAATTTCGGCTAAATCGGCTGGCCTAGAGACATTCGATTTTAGGGTCTGGCGCGTTGACCCCGTGTGGCAGGGGCTTTAGGTTCCGCGCCCAAGCTTCCGAGCAAGCTCTGAAACAATAAAACTCACACGAAAGAGGATCGATGAAGGTTCTGGTCGCGGTCAAACGGGTGGTCGATTACAACGTCAAGGTTCGCGTCAAGAGCGACGGATCGGGCGTCGAACTGTCCAACGTCAAGATGTCGATGAATCCGTTCGACGAAATCGCT
Organism: Tardiphaga sp. 20_F10_N6_6; assembly: GCF_052076045.1. Classification (NCBI taxonomy): domain Bacteria; kingdom Pseudomonadati; phylum Pseudomonadota; class Alphaproteobacteria; order Hyphomicrobiales; family Nitrobacteraceae; genus Tardiphaga; species Tardiphaga sp. 20_F10_N6_6. The sequence goes on along the minus strand of NZ_CP197239.1, from coordinate 3,508,329 downwards.
GTCGAGGAAGCCCTGCGCCTGAAAGAGGCCGGCAAGGCAACCGAAGTGGTGGTGGTGTCGATCGGTCCCGCACAGGCGTCCGAAACCCTTCGCACCGGCCTCGCGATGGGCGCGGACCGTGGCATCCTCGTCAAGGTTGAAGGCACCGTCGAGCCGCTCGCCGTGGCGAAGATCCTCAAGGCCGTCGCCGATGAGGAAAAGCCGGGCCTGGTAATCCTCGGCAAGCAGGCGATCGACGACGACGCCAACCAGACCGGCCAGATGCTGGCCGCGCTGCTCGGCTGGCCGCAGGCGACCTTCGCCAACAAGCTGGTTGTCGAAGGCGACGACGTCACCGTGACCCGTGAAGTCGATGGCGGTCTGCAGACCGTCAAGCTCAAGGGACCGGCCATTGTCACCACGGACCTTCGTCTGAACGAGCCGCGCTACGCGTCGCTGCCGAACATCATGAAGGCGAAGAAGAAGCCGATCGACGAGAAGACCGCCGATGGTTACGGCGTCGATATTTCTCCGCGTCTTGAGATCATCAAGACCAGCGAACCGGGCGGCCGCAAGGCCGGCGTCAAGGTCAAGGACGTCGCCGAACTGGTATCGAAACTCAAGACTGAAGCCGGGGTGCTCTAATGCCGACATTGCTGCTTGCCGATCACGACAACGCCACCCTGAAGGATTCCACCAACAAGGCGCTCACCGCTGCCACCCAGATCGGCGGCGAGGTGCACATCCTCGTTGCCGGCCAGAATGCGAAGCCGGCCGCGGAAGCTGCCGCCAAGCTGCAGGGCGTCACCAAGGTACTGCTCGCCGACGACGCCTCTTATGCCCACGATCTTGCCGAGCCGCTGGCCGCGCTGATCGTGTCGCTGGCGCCCGCCTATGACGTGCTGATCGCCGCTGCGACCACGCGCTCGAAGAACGTGATGCCGCGCGTCGCCGCTCTGCTCGACGTGATGCAGGTGTCGGAAATCACCAAGGTCATCGCACCCGACACCTATGAGCGTCCGATCTATGCCGGTAACGCGATCCAGACCGTGAAGTCCAAGGATGCCAAGAAGGTCATTACGGTGCGTACCTCGACCTTCGGTGCAGCCGGTGAAGGCGGCAGCGCGGCGGTGGAAGACGCCAAGACGGCCGAGAATCCGGGTTTGTCGACCTTCGTCGGCGAGGACATGGCCAAGAGCGATCGTCCGGAACTGACCTCGGCGAAGATCATCGTGTCCGGTGGCCGTGCCATGCAGAGCCGCGAGAACTTTGCCAAATACATCGAGCCGCTCGCCGACAAGCTCGGCGCCGGTGTCGGCGCCTCGCGCGCCGCGGTGGATGCCGGTTATGCCCCGAACGACTGGCAGGTCGGCCAGACCGGCAAGGTCGTGGCTCCGGAGCTGTATATTGCCATCGGCATTTCCGGCGCGATCCAGCATCTCGCCGGCATGAAGGACTCCAAGGTGATCGTCGCGATCAACAAGGACGAAGACGCGCCGATCTTCCAGGTCGCCGATTACGGCCTGGTCGCCGACCTCTACCAGGCCGTGCCGGAGCTGACCGAAGCACTCGGCAAGTAGAGGCCCAGCGGGCAAGGATTTGGCAAATAAGGCCTTGCTGAATTAGGGCTTTGCGCCTCAATTAACGACATCGGCCGGAGTGACTGACTCCGGCCGATATTTTATGTAAAGATAGCTTTCCGAACGCGGCATGCGCGGGCGGCGTGTTCCCAGAGATGACAAGCAAGATGGCGGTTATGATCAAGAAAGTCGGCGTGATCGGCTCGGGCCAGATGGGCAATGGCATTGCGCATGTGGCTGCATTGGGCGGCCTCGAAGTTGTGCTGAACGATGTCTCTGCCGACCGCCTGAAGTCTGCCATGGCGACGATCAACGGCAACCTGTCGCGTCAGGTGTCGAAGAAGGTCATCACCGAGGATGCACGCAAGGCCGCGCTGGATCGCATCACCTCGTCGGACACGATGGACGGCCTTGCCGATTGCGATCTCGTGATCGAATCCGCCGTCGAGAAGGAAGAGATCAAGCGCAAGATCTTCCACGATCTCTGCGCTGTGCTGAAGCCGGAGGCAATCATCGCCTCCAACACATCGTCGATCTCGATCACGCGCCTCGCCGCGTCGACCGACCGTCCCGAGAAGTTCATCGGCATTCACTTCATGAATCCGGTGCCGTTGATGGAGCTGGTCGAACTGATCCGCGGCATTGCCACCGATGACGCGACCTTCGATGCGTCCAAGGACTTCGTCACGAGGCTCGGCAAGCAGATCGCCGTCTCGGAAGATTTCCCGGCCTTCATCGTCAATCGTATTCTTTTGCCGATGATCAACGAGGCGATCTACACGCTGTATGAAGGTGTCGGCAATGTCGAAGCCATCGATGCGGCGATGAAGCTCGGTGCGCATCACCCGATGGGCCCGCTCGAACTCGCCGACTTCATCGGCCTCGATACGTGCCTGTCGATCATGCAGGTGCTGCACGAAGGCCTTGCCGACTCCAAGTATCGGCCGTGCCCGCTGCTGGTGAAATATGTCGAAGCCGGCTGGCTCGGTCGCAAGACCCAGCGCGGTTTCTACGACTACCGCGGTGAGAAGCCGATCCCGACGCGTTAAGGCGAAGCGCTCGTCTTTTTTAAGATAGACGCTGTCATTGCCGGGCTTGACCCGGCAATCCACCTTTACGCATGCAAGGAAGAAGGACGGATCCGCGGGTCATCCAGCGAAGCTTGCTTCGCGCTGCCTGCGGATGACGACGGTGTGTGTGGTTGGCCTCGCGGCCAAGTTAAACCAACATCCGCATCAAGCTCACCGTCGCCGGCACCATCCCGACGATCGTCGCCATGCCCATGCCGACTCCGCACAGATGCGCCATCAATGTCTCGCGCTGCGTAATCATGTCACGTACTGCGCCACGCCATGGCCAAACGACCAGTTCTCCGGCAGCACCTCGACGAGGTTGATGAAGACGTCTTCGGGCCGCAGGCCCGGTCTGTCAGTCAGCTTCTCGACGATCCGTTTGTAGAGCGCCTGCTTCTGCTCACGAGGGCGGGTGTTACTGACCGTCAGCTGGATGATGACCAGGTCATCGGTCCGGCGAATGCCGAGATAATTCGGATCATAGATGAAAGTGCCATCCTCGTGCTCCGAGATGGTGACGAAACGATCGCCCTCCGGGACGTTGAAGGTCTCGCGCAGCGCCTGATAGACGCCTTCGGCGATCGCCTCCCGATAGGCGGCGGGCTTGCCCTTCTTCAGTGAAATGCGAACCAGCGGCATGGTGGTCTCCTGTCGTTCAAATCCGATCCAACAAACCTAATCCCATATTGATCATTGGAAAATCGTATGAAATAATATTTCAATGATGTCAGATTGAAATGATTGGCCGATGAAAGCGCTCGATATCGAGGCCGTGCAGGCCTTCGTGCTGGTGGCCGATCTCACCAGCTTCACCCGCGCCGCCGAGGCGATGGGAAGCACGCAGTCGGCGATCAGCCTGAAGATCAAGCGGCTGGAAAGCGGGCTGGGCAAGCGCCTGCTGGAGCGAACGCCGCGGCTGGTGCGCCTGTCGTCGGAGGGAGCGGCTTTTCTGGCCTCCGCGCGAAATCTCGTCGCGGCGCATCAGTCGGCGATGGGCTCATTCGCTGCGGAGCGGCGGCGTCTCGTGGTGGGGATCAGCCATCATCTCGTCGGCGCCGATCTTGCCGACGTGTTGAAACGCATGAGCGCGACCGATCCGTCCCTGGTGATCGAATTGCGGATCGAGTCATCGCGGGTCCTGCTGTCAGCCTATGACGCTGGCGATCTCGACGCGGCGATCGTGTTGCGGGTCGACAGGCGACGTGGTGACGGCGAGGTCTTGATGGAAGAACCATTTGGCTGGATGGGCACACTGGATTTTCGGCACGCGCCCGGTGAGCCGCTACGACTCGCGGCGCAGTCCGCGCCATGTACGGTCCGTTCGGCGGCGATTGCGGCACTCGATGGGGCTGGCATTCGGTGGACCGAAGCCTTCGTTGGCGGCGGCGTTGCGACCATCGGCGCGGCGATCTCCGCCGGCCTCGCCGTTGGTGCGCTGGTCCGCCGTGTTGCTCCCGCCGGCAGCATCGATCTTGGCCCACGCCTCGGTCTGCCGAAATTGCAGGATGCCGAGACGATGCTGCATTCCAGCCTCACCGATGCGAGGGCGCGCGGCGCGCTGCGCACACTGGGCGCAGCATTTCGGGCGAATGCTGGCTGATTGTTGCACGAGGTCAACATTCGTTAACCCCGCATCGCTATACCGGCGGTACGACGTTACGGAGTGTTTCTGATGGATATGGCTTTGGTTGCCAGCGCGCTTGCCATGAAGGCAGCGGGAACGCAGCAGCAGATTTCGACCTCGATCATGAAGTCGAATGCCGACATGGAAAAGAACACTGTGCTCTCGCTGCTCGGTGGCGCGCAGCAGGCCTCGCAGGCCAATCTCGGCGCGGGCGTCGGCGGCAACGTCGATATCGCCGCCTAAGGCGCTGTCGAACCTGGCTACTGCTCTTTGGAAGCAGCAGTCAGCGTCGCGCGAAAATGGCTCGGTGGCGCGCCAATGATGCGCTTGAAGGCGCGGCTGAACGCGGCTTCCGATTCATAGCCAAGCCGACGTGCGACGACCGCGATCTTCAAGCGGTCGCGAGTGAGCCACTGCTTTGCTTCCTGCATCCGCAATTGCGCGACGTAACGGGCCGGTGTCTGGCCGACGACATTGGCGAAGCGCAACGCAAATGCCGAGCGTGACGCATGCATGACGTTGGCCAGCGCCTCGACGGTCCAATCCCTGGTCGGGTCGCGATGGATCGCAGCGAGAACCCGGCCGATACCGGGATCGCGCGCTGCCGCGACCCAGCCGGCAGAGCCGCAGCCCTTCTCCACCCAGTTGCGGATCAGTGCAGCGGCGACAACATCGGCCAGCCGCGTCAGCATGCCGCCGGCACCGACGCGATCCAGCGCCAGTTCGGACGTCATCGCCTCAAGCAGATGCGGGATGGCGGGCTCGTCGGTGGCAAGTTCGTGCATCTGCATCAGCTCAGGCATCATCAGAAGTAACGGGTGCTGGCTGTCGAGGTTGAAGGTCATGCCGGCACCGAACAGCACGGTTTCTTCGCCATCTCTATTGCCACCGCTGCAGGTGTCGAGGATGCCGCAGCACACCGGCTCGAACTGGCAATTCTCGACCGGTGCCGGGAAGGCATCGGGTGAACTCGCCAGCGCGTGTTCCGCGCCGCGCGGCAGCAAGACGGCATCGCCTGGTTCAAGGCGGACCCACGCGTTATCCAGAGTTCGCAGCCAGCAGCCGCGCTCGGCGACGAAGTGGAATTGCGCCTTCGGCCGTGCCGGGAATACCAGCCCCCATGGCTCGGTCATGCGGCAGCGGACGTAATCGACGCCCTCAATCTTCAAGCCCCGGAGCATTTCAGTCAGGGGGTGAGTGGCGACAGTTGTGGACGAATGATCAAGCATTGAGGGTTTTCTAGCATGGAAACTCCAGGAGGTCACCTCCATCTCCGGGGTCCCTGCTGGAGACTGCCATGACTGATTCCGCCACTGCCGCACTTGATGCCGATGTTTCTCCAATAACCAATGAGCGGACGAACGCAGCCTGGGCGGCTGTTGTCTCCTTAATGCTTGGCGCGTTCAGCCAGGTCACGGCTGAATTCCTGCCCGCCAGCCTGCTCACGCCGATCGCCACCGATCTCGGTGTCTCGGTCGGCGCTGCCGGGCAGGTGGTGACCGCGACCTCCCTTGTCGGGATCATCGCCGGACTTGCGACGGCCATTGTGACACGCGCCATGGATCGCCGCGTCGTCCTGTGGTCGCTCACGGTGCTGCTGATCGTGTCCAATCTGCTGTCGGCTACCGCGAGCAACCTTCCAATCCTGTTGCTTGCCCGCGTGCTGCTCGGCATCAGTCTCAGCGGCTTTTGGGCAATGGCAACGGCCACCGCGATGCGGCTTGTTCCGGCGGAGGCGCTGCCGCGCGCGATCTCGCTGATTTTCAGCGGCGTTTCGATCGCCACCGTCAGCGCTGCGCCCATCGGTGCATATCTTGGAGATCTGTGGGGCTGGCGGAACGTGTTCTTGCTGGCGGCCGCTGTCGGCGCCGTCGTGCTCGTCTTTCAGGTGCTGACGCTGCCGCGCTTGCCGCCGCTCACATCACCGGATGTGCGCACGCTGTTCGTGCTGATGCGTCGGCCCAGTGTCCGGCTTGTGATGATCGCAATCGCCGTCAGTATCTCGGGCCACTTCGCCGGATTCACTTACGTCCGGCATTTCCTCGAACAAGTGCCGCAGCTTCCGGTCACTGCGATCTCGCTCGTCCTGCTGGCTTATGGCGTTGGCGGTTTCTTCGGCAATTTCGCGGGCGGGGTGCTTGTCGCCCGTAGTGCGAAACTTGCGATCGTCACGGGATCTGCGGCCATCGCCGTGCTCGCGCTGGTGCTGTTTGTCTTTGGCGCTTCGGGCCTTGTCGCGGGCATCGCGGTTGGTCTCTGGGGTTTTGCCTTCGGCGTGCTGCCGGTTGGCTTCCAGACATGGATGGTGCGGGTCGCATCGGACGAAGCTGAATCTGCGGGCGGCCTGCTCGTCTCGGCTTTCCAGGTCGCGATCACGGTTGGCGCAGTCGTTGGCGGCATTCTAGTCGATGGTTTCGGCCCGTTCGGTGCCGTTGGTTATCTCGCAGCGGCGACACTGGCGGGCGCGCTGCTCGTATTGCTGTCGCGCAGCGGCGGCGAAGTGCCGGCCTGAAGCGCGAAGGGAGGCAGCAGCCTGCTGCCTCCCGGCTTCTCTTACGCGACCGGTGTGATCCAGCCGATCCCGGCACCGCCGGGCTGCAGCAGGATTGCGAGCCGGCCGACATCGGGAATGTCGAATACCGGCCGCATCAGCGTCGCGCCGGCCGCGACAGCTTTCTTCACACGCGCATCGACGTCGTCGACCGCGAGATACGGCATCCAGCCATCGGGGACATTCTCGTAGCCCGGGCCTTCCGCGTGGAAGATGCCGCCGACCGGCACATTGTCCATCATTGCGATCCAGTAGATGCCGCCGCCCGCCAGCTTCTTGGCCTGATAGGTCCAGCCGATGGTCTCCTGATAGAAGGCTTTCGCGCGCTCGGGATCGCGCGTCACGAATTCATTCCAGTTGAAATGGCCGTGCGGCGTCATGGCGTCCTCCGTTGTTGCGTCAGACTGAAACCAGCGTCTTGAAGCCACCATAGATCATGCGCTTGGCATCGAACGGCATCGCCTTCGGATCCATCATCTTGGCGAGGCGCGGATCCTTCATCACTTTGGCGTTGATGCGGTCGCGATCTTTGCGCGTCTTGTAGATGATATAGGAAAACACAACGGTCTCGTCGGGTTTCAGTTTCACGCTGCGCGGGAACGATGTCCATTTGCCGACGCTGACGTCATCGGCGACACATTCCTGATAGTCGAGTGCGCCGTATTCGCGCCAGATTTTGCCGGCCTTGCGCGCGATGGCGGCATAGGCTTTCAGCTTCTTCTTCGGCACCGGAACGAGGAATCCGTCGATATAGGCCATTGGTCGTTTCTCCCTGCTGTCATGCGTCGGCGCCGGGCGCGCGTGGCCCGGTTGTTTTCAAGACGAACGCAATTGCGTTCATCCGACAGCATTCTGGAGAATTTTGCGATCCGCGCAGGCGGCCGTATGTCGCAGTCGTCTGTGCCGCTACCTCAGAAGCTTGCCGCGGCGGGCTTCACCGCCGCTTTCAGCAGCTTGATGGCATCTTCGCTGTCCCACTCGGCAGGGCCGGCGATGGTCGCGATCTCGCAGCCCTTGCCGTCGATCAGCACCGAGGTCGGCATACCCAGTGCACGGCCGATGCCCTTGAGGTCCTGGAACACCTTGGCTGAGGTGTCGGTGAAATAATCCAGCCGGTTGAGGCCGCCGTCTTTCAGAAAGGCCTTCGGCTTCTCGGCGTCGCGGGTGTCGATATTGATCGCAACGACCTGGAAATCCGGGCCGCCGAGCTTGGTCTCGAGGTTGTTCAGCGCCGGCATTTCCTTGCGGCAGGGCACGCACCAGGTGGCCCACAGGTTCACCAGCACCGTCCGGCCGCGCCAGTCGGACAGCTTCTTCTCCTGGCCGTCGGCATCCCTGAAAGCGAGGTCCGGCAGTTTCAGCGGCGTTCTGGCCATGGTCAGGCCGGCGACTTCGCCGCGCGCCAGCGGTTCGATCTTCTTCGACAGTGCGATGGCCGGCGCGCAGGTCGGATCGCTCGGCGCAGCCTGCTGCCGCAGCCGATCCATATTGGATACCGCGGCAAAGCCGATCACGGCGCCGACGAGCACCGCGCCGAGCACGATCAGGCGGCGTTTGGCCGGACGGGGGGCAGGCTGGTCGGGCATAGGGTTTGTCATTCGGTCTCAGTTAGGGCTATGCAACGGTTGGCGACGGACGATCCGTCGGCTGCGGTTAAAGATGAGTGACAATTCATGGCTTCGCGCAAGGGCAACGGCAAGTCCAGCAATGACGGTAAGGGCTCCAATGTGAGCAACAAGATGTGGGGCGGGCTGTTCGATGAAAGCCCCGACGCCATCATGGAGGAAATCAATGTCTCCATCGACGTCGATCGCCACCTCTATGCCCAGGACATCACCGCGTCCAAGGCCCATGCTGCGATGCTTGCCAGGCAAGGGATTATCACCGCGAAAGATGCGAAAAATATCGCAGGCGGTCTAGACACGATCCTGTCAGAGATCACCAAGGGGGCGTTCACATTCAAGCGTGCGCTCGAAGACATTCACATGAATGTGGAGAGCCGGCTCGGCGAGCTGATCGGCCCGGCCTCCGGCCGCCTGCATACCGCGCGTTCGCGCAACGACCAGGTCGCGACCGACTTCCGTCTGTTCGTGCGCGATACCATCGACGAGATCGATGCGGCCTTTGCGTCGCTGCAGCGGGCACTGGTCGATCGTGCGCTGGAGCATGCCGACACGGTGATGCCCGGCTTCACCCATCTGCAGACCGCGCAGCCGGTGACCTTCGGTCATCATCTGCTGGCCTATGTGGAAATGGTGTCGCGCGATCGCGGCCGCTTCGCCGATGCGCGCAAGCGCCTCAATGAAAGCCCGCTCGGCGCCGCTGCGCTGGCCGGTACCTCATTCCCGATCGATCGCCATGCCACAGCCAAGACGCTGGGCTTCGATCGCCCGATGGCGAATTCGCTCGATGCGGTGTCGGACCGCGATTTCGTACTCGAGACGCTGTCGGCGGCTTCGATCGCGGCCGTACATCTGTCGCGCTTCGCCGAGGAGATCGTGATCTGGACCTCGCCGCTGGTCGGCCTCGTCAGACTCTCGGACAAGTTCACCACCGGCTCCTCGATCATGCCGCAGAAGCGCAATCCGGATGCGGCCGAACTGGTCCGCGCCAAGACCGGCCGCGTGATCGGCTCGCTCACCGGATTGTTGATTGTCATGAAGGGCCTGCCGCTGGCCTATCAGAAGGACATGCAGGAGGACAAAGCGGGCGCGATGGAGGCCTATTCGGCGCTATCGCTGGCGATCCGCGCGATTGCCGGCATGGTCCGCGATCTCGTGCCCAATGAGGAGCGCATGAAGCTTGCTGCCGGCGAGGGCTATGCCACCGCCACCGATCTGGCGGACTGGCTGGTGCGAACGCTGAAAATGCCGTTCCGCGAGGCGCACCACGTCACCGGCCGGATCGTCGGCATCGCCACCAAGAAGGGCGTGGCGTTGCACGAGCTCGACCTGAAGGAGATGCAGGCGGTCGAGCCGAAGATCACCGCAGAGGTGATGAAGGTGCTGTCGGTGGAATCCTCGGTGAAGAGCCGGGTCAGCTATGGCGGCACGGCGCCGAAGAATGTGACGTCGCAGGCGAAGGCCTGGCTCAAGCGACTGGAAAAAGAGCGGAAATTGGGCTGAGCGGGCTTGGCGTGCGAAAATTCAATGGATTTCGGGGTCTCGCCAGAGCGCAGCAATCTTTGTATGGTGCGCCCGCATTTGGGGATTTCGCTGTGACTTGTCCGACCCGCCCTGCGTCCGCGCGATGGGCCATTCTCGTTCTGACCGCTTCTGCTTTGGCGCTGGCTGGCTGCGGCCGTAAAGGCGGCCTCGATCTGCCGCCACAGGCGTCTGCGCAGCCGATGGGTACCGGCGCTCCAGCGGCGGATCCCGATGCACAGTCGGCTGCCAGCAAGGGCAGGGACGTGTTCGCGCCCTCGAACGGTGTCGATGAGGGCCCGCCGGCGGCGACCCGTGGTCGCAAGAAGCCGTTCCTGCTCGATCCGATCCTGGACTAACTCGCCATGCGCCATTTCGACTATCGCAACGGCGTGCTGCACGCCGAAGGCGTTGATATTGCCGAAATGGCGGATGCCGTCGGCACGCCATTCTATTGCTATTCGACCGCGACGCTGGAGCGGCACTACCGCGTCTTCACCGAGGCCTTTGCCGATACAAAGGCCCTCGTCTGTTACGCCATGAAGGCGAATTCCAACCAGTCGGTGCTGCGCACGCTGGCGAAGCTTGGCGCTGGCGCCGACGTGGTCTCCGGTGGTGAGTTGAAGCGGGCGCTGGCCGCCGGCATCCCGCCGAAGAAGATCGTGTTTTCCGGCGTAGGCAAGACCGCGGACGAGCTGCGGTTGGCGCTCGACGAGGACATTCTCTGCCTCAATATCGAGTCGGAGCCCGAGCTCGCATTGCTGTCGGAGATCGCCAGCGAGACCGGCCGTACAGCGCGGATCTCGATCCGCGTGAATCCCGATGTCGATTCCGGCACGCATGCCAAGATCTCCACCGGCAAGTCCGAAAACAAGTTCGGCATTCCCATCAGCAAGGCACGCGAGGTCTATGCCCGTGCCGCGAAGCTGCCGGGCATTGAGGTGACCGGCGTCGACATGCATATCGGCAGCCAGATCACCGATCTCGCCCCGATGGAGCAGGCATTTCGCATCCTGGCCGATTTCGTCACCGTGCTGCGCAACGACGGCCACACGATTTCGCATGTCGATTTCGGCGGCGGCCTCGGCATTCCCTATTACGAGGACCGCGCCGCGCCGCCGGAGCCGATGGCCTATGCGGCCATGGTCAAGCGCGTGACGCATAATCTTGGCTGCACGCTGATGTTCGAGCCCGGCCGCATGATCGTCGGCAATGCCGGCATTCTTGTCGCGCGCGTGATCCATGTGAAGCATGGCGACGGCAAGACCTTCGTCATCATCGATGCTGCCATGAACGATCTGATCCGGCCGACTCTGTACGAGGCCTATCACGAGATCCTGCCGGTAGCGGCGCCCGCACCCGGTGCAAAGCTGTCGGCCGTCGACGTCGTCGGCCCGGTCTGTGAAACCGGTGATTATCTGGCGCTGGACCGCAAGCTGCCGGAGCTGAAGTCCGGCGATTTGCTCGCGATCATGACCGCCGGTGCCTATGGCGCCGTGCAGGCGGGAACCTACAATACCCGCGCGCTGGTCCCGGAAGTGCTGGTGAAGGACGACCAGTATGCGGTGGTTCGCCCGCGCATCGAAGTCGAGCAGCTGATCGCCATGGACAAGGCCGCGCCCTGGTTGTGAGGCGGTGATTTACCTCTCCCCGCTCTGCGCGGGGAGAGGTCGCCGCGCCTTCGCGGCGGGTGAGGGGCGGGGCACGGGGCTCTCTTCAAGCTCAAGCGAGGTAAGCGGATCTCGAGGAGCCCCTCACCCCACCCTCTCCCCGCAAGAGCGGGGCGAGGGAGCGCACTGCGGGCGTTCCCCTACAAAGACCCCTCACGCCTTCGTGACCCCAATCGCTCCGAATCGACTTAGGCTCAGGCTTTGCATGTGCACGGATGGCCCTTGTGCCATGCCTCATTGCCGCCGCCGTGCTAGTGTGTCGTGCGGTAACATCGGAGATCGTCGTTGAGCGCTGCGCCCCCCGACCGACCAGACCCCCAACGCGACGTACATGCCGATCGTCAGGCGGCGGCACAGCTTCAGCTCGCGCAGGCGCTGCAGCGCGCCCGGCTGGCGATTGGCTGGGAGCGGGGGTGGCCGCATCTGGCCCGGCTGCTCAGTGTCGTCGGGTTGTTTCTGGCGGCGTCCTGGGCCGGTCTGTGGCTGACGCTTCCCTTCACGGCGCGTGCCATCGGTCTTGCGTTGTTCGTCATCGCTGCGCTGGCGACGCTCGTTCCTCTCCTGAAGTTTCGCTGGCCATCGCGTGAAGAGGGCTTGTCGCGCCTCGATCGCGGCACCGGCATTGCGCATCGTCCCGCAACGGCGCTGACCGACACGCTGTCGTCGCAGGACCCGATGGCCCGGGCGCTGTGGCTGGTTCAGCGCGAGCGTACGCTGGCCTCGCTCAAGAAAATCCGCGCTGGCCTGCCGTCGCCGCGCCTCGCGATCCATGACCCCTGGGCGCTGCGCGCCATCGTGATCGTGCTGCTGTTCGCCACCTGGTTTGCCGCCAGTGGCGAGCGCGGCGCACGCATCATGGCGGCGTTCGACTGGAACGGCGTGCTGGCGCCGGCGAATGTGCGTGTCGATGCCTGGATCACGCCGCCGCCTTACACCGGCAAGCCGCCGATCATCCTGTCTGCCGCCAACAAGGATGCGTCCACGGCCGATGCCGCTGCATTGCCGGTGCCGTCGGGCTCGACGCTGATCGTGCGCTCCAGCGGTGGTGCGCTTGATGTCGTTCTCACCGGCGGCGTCGCTGACGTGGCGCCGACGGCGGAAGCCCCGAAGGGCACCAACGAAAAGCATTTCACCATCACGTCTGACGGGACGGCACATGTCCGTGCGCCGTCCGGCCAGCCGCAGTGGAAGTTCACGGCAACGGGTGATCGTCCGCCGACCATCGCGCTCGCCAAGGACCCGGAGCGTCAGGCGCGGGGTTCGCTGCAGATGTCCTACAAGCTCGAGGACGACTACGGCGTTACCGAAGCCCATGCGCAATTCGCCGCGCGTCCCGCCGAGAGCAAGGATGGCATCAAGGAAGCCGCCAAGCCGCGGCCGCTGTTCGATGCGCCGTCATTTGCGCTGGTGCTGCCAAATGCGCGCACGCGCAACGGTGTCGGCCAGACCGTCAAGGATCTCAGCGAGGATCCCTATGCCGGCGCCGATGTCACGCTGACGCTGACCGCGAAGGATGAGTCGGGCAACGAGGGCAAGAGCGAGCCGTTCAACATGCGGCTGCCGGAGCGGCTGTTCACCAAGCCGCTGCCGCGCGCGCTGATCGAACAGCGCCGTATCCTGGCACTCGACGCCAATCAGCGCGGTCAGGTCTCCTTCGCGCTGCAGGCCCTGATGATCGCGCCGGAAGCTTTCACGCCGGAAGCCGGCCAGTATCTCGGGCTGCGCAGCGTTGCCACCCAGATCGAACGCGCCCGCACCGATGCGGCCCTGAAAGAAGTCGTCGCCAGCCTGTGGGCGCTCGCCGTCACTATCGAGGACGGCGACATCACCGATGTCGACAAGGCGCTGAAGGCGGCACAGGACGCGCTGAAGCAGGCGCTGGAGCGCGGCGCCAGCGACGAGGAGATCAAGAAGCTCACCGAGAACCTGCGTGCGGCGCTGGATAACTTTCTGAAGCAGCTCGCCGAGCAGATGAAGCAGAATCCGCAGCAGCTGGCGCGTCCGCTCGACAAGAACACCAAGGTCATGCGGCAGCAGGACCTCAACAACATGATCGAGCGCATGGAGCGGCTGTCGCGCTCCGGCGACAAGGATGCCGCCAAGCAACTGCTCGAACAGATGCAGCAGATGCTGGAAAACCTGCAGATGGCGCAGCCCGGCCAGTCCGGTGACAGCGAGATGGATCAGGCGATGAACGAGCTTGGGGACATGATCCGCAAGCAGCAGCAGTTGCGCGACAAGACCTTCAAGCAGGGCCAGGACCAGCGCAACGAGCGCCGCCGCGGCAAGCAGGGCGAGCAGGGTATGGGCGATCTGCAGCAGGATCAGCAGAATCTGCGCGACCGCCTCAAGCAGCTGCAGGACCAACTCGCCAAGCAGGGTATGGGTCAGGGTCAGAAGGGCCAAAAAGGACAGCAGGGGCAAAAAGGACAGCAGGGCCAGCAAGGGCAGGGCCAAGGTCAAGGCGGCGACGATCAGGCGGACGCCGATGGTGACGGCGACGGTGATGGTCTCGGTGATGCCGACAGCGCCATGGGCGATGCCGGCGGTCAGCTTGGCGAGGGCAATGCCGATGGCGCTGTGGGTTCGCAGGGCAAGGCACTCGATGCGCTCCGCAAGGGCGCCCAGAAGCTCGCGCAGGCCATGCAGCAGGGCGAAGGTGAAGGCCAGAACGACGGCCCCGGCAACAATCCTGGCCGCCAGCAGAGCGGTGGCCGGCAAAGCGATCCGCTCGGGCGTCCGCTGCGTGGCCGCGAACTTGGCGACGACCTCACGGTGAAGATTCCTGGCGAGATTGACGTGCAGCGCGTGCGGAGAATCCTGGAAGAGCTGCGTCGTCGCCTCGGCGACACGACGCGGCCGCAGCTCGAACTCGATTACATCGAGCGGCTGCTGAAGGATTATTGAGGGCGGACGTCGGTCTGCGCCAGCGCGTAGGATGGGTAGAGCGTCTTCGCGAAACCCATCACTTTCCGTGTGGTGGCTGATGGGTTTCGCTTCAGCGCAAGTGCGCCTGCGCTCTACCCATCCTACGAAGACGGCGGGCGCCCGCTTATCCCTTGTTCTTCACCGCCAGCGCGTCCGCCACGGCCGTGCGGATATCCGCCACGGAAAACGGCTTCGTCACCACATCGTGCACAATGGCATTCAGGCCCGTCGCGCGCTCGCGCTGGTCGGCGTAACCGGTCATCAGCAGGATTGTCAGTTCGGGAAAATCGCGCGCGACGGCCAGCGCCAGCGCGATGCCGTCCATGACAGGCATCTTGATGTCGGTCAGCAGCAGGTCGAATGCGCCGCCCTGCTCGGTAAGGATTTCCAGCGCCTCGGCGCCGTCTTCGGCCGTGACGATCTCGTGGCCATCCATGGCGATGGCGCGGCCGACCAGCAGCCGCATCGATTCTTCGTCATCAGCAATCAGGATACGCGCCACGACAACTCCTTGGACTTACGCGCCGGCGACGTCGCGCTTGGTGAAGAAACGCACATCGATACTGCGGCCCTCGGCCGGCGGCGAGGCCAGCCGCGATCGAAACCATGTCTTGTCGCCGGGATTGAGGCCGAGCTGTTCGAGCACGGCGTTCCAGCCATATATTTCAGTCCCCTTCTCGTCGCGTACCACGAAACGCAGGCGCGGCAATGCGGTGGGCGTGCGGGTTTCGGACACGATCAGGCCTTCGATGAGCAAGACCGACTTGCCATCGACGGTCTCGGTGGTGACCTTGACGTCCTTGAAGGCAAGCCCCCGTATATTCACGTCGAGGCCGACCGCCTGATAGAAAGTCGCGGTCTGCGGCATCAGCTTGACCAGATCGACGCGCCAGATCACCAGTGCGAGCAACAGCGACGCCATGGCCGCGGTGGCGATCGGCAGGCTGTGACGTGGCATGACGAACAACCGCGGCAGCGACGGCACGAAACGGCCCAGCACGGCAAGGCGCGACGGCGGGGTGGCCCGCATCGCGGCCACCGCGTCGTGCTGCGCCAGCGTGGCCCAGTCGGCCTCCTCGGTACGATCATTGGCGTCGACCGGCCAGTCGGCCGAAATCGACGGGCTTTCCACCACCGGAACGTTCGGTGCCGAAGCGTCGTCGTCCTCGGTCACGCCCCAGGCGCTCATGTCCTCGTTCGGATCGGGCTCGCTGGCCTTCGCCGCCATGGCGGGAACACGGGCTTCGGCGCGGGAGAGATCCTCCGGCCGCGCCAGCCAGACTTCCTTGCAGCGGGCGCAGCGCACCGTCCGTCCGGCATCGCCGAACGTAGCCGGGTTCACGGCGTAGGACGTCGTGCAATTGGGGCAAACGATATGCATGGAGCCGATAGCCGATGACATGGCCGGCAGGCTACAAGACGACCGTTAACGAATCGGAAACCATAACGGCCGCACAAGCAATTGACCGTCTTTTTGAGGCTTTTTGAACCCATCGAACGGAGCTGAATGTGGTCCGGTTCGAAAATGTTGGTTTGCGCTACGGGCTTGGCCCGGAGATTCTGCGCGACCTCAATTTCCAGATCCCTGCGCATTCGTTCCAGTTCCTGACCGGTCCCTCTGGCGCCGGCAAGACCTCGCTGCTGCGCCTGCTGTTCCTGTCGCTGCGGCCGACCCGCGGGTTGGTCAATCTGTTCGGCCAGGATATCTCGCTGCTCGGCAAGGACGAGATCGCCGACTTGCGCAAGCGCATCGGTATCGTGCTGCAGGATTTCCGTCTGCTCGACCATATGACGACCTATGAGAATGTCGCGCTGCCGTTCCGGGTGATGGGGCGTGAGGAGTCCAGCTATCGGCGCGAAGTCATCGATCTCTTGAAATGGGTCGGGCTCGGCGATCGCATGGATGCGCTGCCGCCGATCCTGTCGGGCGGCGAGAAGCAGCGCGCTGCGATTGCGCGCGCGGTGATCGCACGGCCCATGCTGCTGCTGGCGGATGAGCCGACGGGCAACGTCGATCCGACGCTGGGCCGGCGTCTGCTGCGGCTCTTCATCGAGCTCAACAAGTCCGGCACCGCGGTGATTATCGCGACCCACGATATTACATTGATGGATCAATACGACGCGCGGCGCATGGTGCTGCATCAAGGCCGGCTGCATATCTATGAGTAGAATCGGCGAAGAACACGGCCCGCTGATGGACCTCGGCACCGATCGCCCGCAGGTCCCGGCGAAGGCGCGCAACGCATCCCCGATCGTGCCGCGCGGCTCGATCGCCGGCCGCGCGCTGGTGGCTGTTGTCGCCATCATGACCTTCCTCGCCTCCATCACCACAGGCGCGGTGCTGCTGATCAGCGCCTCGGCGTCGGAGTGGCAATCGGAAGTCGCCAGCGAAATCACCATCCAGGTGAAGCCGCAGGGCGGCCGCGATCTCGACCGCGACACACAGGCGGTGACCGATGCCATTCGCGGCCAGCCGGGGATTGTCGAGGTGCAGCCCTATAGCAGGGAGCAATCGGCGCAGTTGCTGGAGCCGTGGCTCGGCACGGGACTGTCGCTCGACGAGCTACCTGTGCCGCGCGTCATCATTGCACGTGTCGCGCCGGGGACGGCGCTGGACATTATCGGATTGCGCAAACGGGTGACGCAGGCCGTGCCCTCGGCCAGCGTTGACGATCATCGCGCCTGGGTCGAGCGGATGCGGTCGATGACATCGGCAACGGTGCTGGCCGGGCTTGGCATCCTTGCGCTCGTTATTATCGCCACCATTATCTCTGTATCCTTTGCGACGCGCGGCGCGATGGCGGCGAACCGGCCGATCGTCGAGGTGCTGCATTTCGTCGGCGCGGGCGATCGCTATATCGCCAATCGCTTCTTCCGCCACTTCCTGCGGCTTGGCCTGCAGGGCGGTATCATTGGCGGCGGTGCCGCGATGCTGATGTTCGGGTTTTCAGAGTCGATCGCGAGCTGGTTTTCCGGCACGCCGGTGGGCGATCAGTTCGCCGCATTGCTGGGGACGTTCTCGCTGCGGTCGTCAGGTTATCTCGCGGTGGCAGGGCAGGCGCTGTTGATAGCAGGAATTACCGCCTGGGCATCGCGCCGCACTTTGTTCTCGACGCTGAACGACATCGAGTAACGCGCCAGGCACAGGCGATGGCATCGCCAAGGCGCCGAAAAATACCTAAGATTGCTGCCAAAGGACCAAACGCCAGACCGATGACCTTGCTCGACGACCAGAACACCACGGAGATGCCCGTTGCCGCGCCACCGCGGCGGCGCGTCATCCGTGCGGCACTCGTGGTCGCATTTGCACTGTCCTTCATGGTCGGCGCCATCGGTTTCGTTGCGTTTCTTGCGCAACTGCGCAGCGGCGAGCTGAAGCCGTCGGCGAATGCCGACGGCATCGTGGTCCTGACCGGCGGATCGTCGCGCGTCGCGGATGCGCTCGAACTGCTCGCCAACGGTTTCGGCAAACGGTTGCTGATCTCCGGCGTGCATCCGACCAATGGCGCCGCCAATATCTCGCGCACGCTGCCGGACAGCCAGCGGCTGCTGGATTGCTGCGTCGATCTCGATCGCTCCGCCGTCAACACCCGCAGCAACGCGGTGGAGACCAAACGCTGGGTCCATGAGCGCGGCTTCAAGTCGCTGATCGTGGTGACCTCGAATTATCACATGCCGCGCGCGATCGTCGAAATGTCACATGAGATGCCGGATATCGAGCTGATCCCGTTCTCGGTGATTGGCGACAAATGGCGTGACGAGCCGTGGTGGACCAGTGGCCCGACGCTGCGGTTGCTGCTATCGGAATATGTCAAATATCTCGCGGCCGAAGCGCGGGTGCGGCTGGCGAATATCGGTATTGATCTGATGCCGGATTCCGGCAGCGACCAGCAGAGCGACGCGCCGCAGCGCCGGCCGGCCACGGCGTCTGCGAATTGAACTGCAATTGAGCTGATCGGAACACCATGACTTCGATATTCGTGCGTTCGTTGATCTACAACGTGCTGTTCTATGTGCTGCTGGTGTTCTGGATACTGGTGGCGATTCCAACCTTCGTGATGCCGCCTCGCGCCTTCATGGCGATCGCGAAGGCGTGGGCGACCAGCAGCATCTGGCTGATGCGTATCGTCTGCAACACCAGGGTCGATTATCGCGGACTCGAGAAAATTCCGGCGGGGCCGCTGGTGGTGGCCTCGAAACATCAATCGATGTGGGAGACCTTCGCGCTGATGCCGTTCTTCGACCGGCCGCTGTTCATCTACAAGCGCGAGCTCGGGCAGATTCCGTTCTTTGGCTGGTATCTGAAGAAGTCGAAAATGATCGGCGTCGATCGCGATGGCGGTGCGCGTTCGCTCATCGATATGGCCAAGCGCGCCACCGAGGAAATCCAGCTCGGCCGTCAGCTCATTATCTTTCCCGAAGGCACGCGTCGGCCTGTCGAGGCACCACCGGATTACAAACCCGGTGTCGCGCAGATCTACGCCAAATCCGGCGCGCCGTGTCTGCCGGTGGCGCTGAATTCCGGCCTCTTCTGGCCGCGCCGCACCTTCCTGCGCTATCCCGGCACGCTGGTGGTGGAGTTTCTCGATCCGTTGCCGGCCGGCCTGCCACGCAAGGAATTCATCGCGGCGATCAGCACGTCGATCGAGGCCGCCACCGATCGTATCGTTGCGGAGGCGCGCGCGGAGCAGGCGACGATCTTCGGGCGCGTGCCGAATGTGGCGGTGAAAGAGAGCTAGCGCTTATTCACTCGTGCAGCATGGCTGCGAGCTGATGGAGCTGTGCGTCGCGAAAACCTTCGGCCTCGATGGCCTTCACGGTCGACAGCACGTAATCGCGGTTCAGCCCGGAACGACCGTGGCCCTGCCGCACGAAGTGCAATTGCTCGCTGAGGCTCAGGCGCCCTGCATATTGCACATGGCCGCGGTCGACCACATAGGCCAGCGCGCTGACGCGGGTACGCTCCACGTCATCGAGCCAGACGGAGCGCATGACCTCGCGATAGACATGGGTGGTCTGCTCGCGCTCCCTGAGATAGGCGATGGTGTCATGGCGCAGCTTGGCCGCCACGCGAAAGGCAATGCCGCGGCAGGCGCCGCCGCGGTCCAGGCCGAGCACGAGGCCGGGCTTTTCCGGCGTGCCGCGGTGGTCGAAGGAATAGACGCAGAGCGCCCGATGTTCGCCGATCAGCCGGGCCGGCACCTGTTCGATGAACTCGAAGCCCGGCCGCCACATCAGCGAGCCATAGCCGAACACCCAGAGATCGCTGTCGGAATCGGGCTGGGCGGTGATTTTCGCGGTCATGATGCCGACCTAGCAGAAACCTTGGGCCCGGGCGATCTTGATTTCCTGCAATGTGGCCCTGCGACCGCAGGATAACCCCATGAAAGGGATCGCCGATTTGACAAAATCATGCGATCTACGTCCCGCCATGTCCGAATATGCACAGCCCACCCAGCGCCGCCTCTGGCCGATTTTCATCCTGCCCGTCATCATCGTCGTCCTTGCGGCGGCGTGGAGCGGCTTCTGGTTCTATGCCGCGTCCAAGGTCGACGAAAACGTCGATATCTGGCGCTCCCGAGAGGCCGCGGCTGGCCGCGTCTATGATTGCGCCAACCGTTCGGTCTCCGGCTTCCCGTTCCGGCTCGAAGTCCGCTGTAGCGGTGTCAGCGTTTCGCTGACCTCGCAAACGGCCGCCCAGAATGCGAAGCAGGTGCCGATCACCGCGAAGCTCGGTGAGATCGTTGTGGTTGCGCAGATTTACACGCCGCGGCTCCTGGTCGCCGAATTCACCGCGCCGGCAGTTCTGTCCGAGCGCGGTCAGCCGGCGATGGTAATGAATTGGGGCTCGGCGCGCAGCAGCATCACCGGTCTGCCCGGTACGCCTGACAGCGCCGACATCGTGTTCGACGACGTGTCGCTCGACCGTTTCGCCGGCTCGGTGCAGGCGCCGACCGCACGTGCCAAACAGGTCGAATTGCATGGCCGCACGGCAGCGAATTCGACGCCGGACAAGCCGGTGATCGAGACGGCCCTGCAGATCAGGAGCGGCAGCATTGCCGATGTTCATCCGATCCTCGCCGCGCCATTCGACGCCGATATCCGCGCATTGCTCAGCGGACTCAAGGATGTCTCGCCCAAGCCCTGGCCGCAGCGTTTCCGCGAGCTTCAGGCTGCAGGTGGACGCGTCGAGATCGTGCAGTCGCGCGTCCAGCAGGGCGAGATCATCTCGCTGGCGACGGGCTCGCTCGGTCTGACCGCCGCGGGCAATCTCGACGGCGAATTGCAGATGACCGTGGCGGGACTGGACAAGGCTATCGCCGCCCTCGGGATCGACAAGTTGCTCGAGATGGGCGTGCCTCAGGAGGCGCTGGATCGCATTGCGCCCGGCGTGAAGTCGCAAGACGTCAACAACATCCTCGGTGCGCTTGATCGCGCGATCCCCGGTCTCGGCAATGTCGTGCGCAAGAATGCCGGCAGCGGCCTTGCCGCTGGCGTCAATTCGATCGGGACTGCGGCTGTCTTGGAAGGCAAAGCGGCGCGGTCGTTCCCGCTGAAATTTGTCGATGGCGCGGTGTTCCTCGGGCCGCTGCGCGTGGCGCAGATCCCGCCGTTGTTTTAAGGCGTGAGGTTCGCCGGCCTCTCCACGTCATTGCGAGGAGCGAAGCGACGCGGCAATCCAGAAGCTGCAAAGCAAGTAAGGCTGGATTGCTTCGCTTCGCTCGCAATGACGGCTGTTGGTCCTGCGATCAATCCTTCTTCGTCAGCGCCTGATGCTTGCGCCCGAAGTCCGGCGCCGCTTCATCCTGACCGATACTCACGATGCCGCGGCGGATCGCGCGGGTGCGGGTGAAGTGCTCGAACAGCGCATCGCCATCGTCGCGGCGGATGGCACGGGTCAGCTTCGACAGGTCTTCCTGGAAGGTACCGAGCATTTCCAGCACCGCGTCCTTGTTGGCGAGGAACACGTCGCGCCACATGGTCGGGTCTGATGCAGCGATACGGGTGAAATCGCGGAAACCGCCCGCGGAGAACTTCAGCACTTCCGACCTCGTGACGTCTTCGAGCTCGTCGGCCGTGCCTACGATTGTATAAGCGATCAGATGCGGCAGATGGCTGGTGACCGCGAGCACCAGATCGTGATGCGCGGCCTGCATGATCTCGACATTGGCGCCCAATGCAGCCCAGAAACCGGTGAGCTTCTCGACGGCCGCGGGATCCGCGCCCTCAGGCGGCGTCAGAATGCACCAGCGATTGCTGAACAGTTCGGCGAAGCCGGAATCCGGACCGGAGTTCTCCGTGCCAGCGACCGGATGCGCGGGAATGAAGTGGACGTTGTCCGGCAGATATTCGGACATCGCGTGCAGCACGGAGGCCTTCACCGAACCGACGTCGGAGACGATCGCACCGGGCGCGAGATGTGCCGCGATGCTTTTCGCCACGTCGCCTGCCACACCGACGGGTACGCAGGCGATGACCAGATCGGCATCCTTGACCGCGCTGGCATTATCGTCGGCGATGCGGTCGGCGAGCTTGATTTCCACGGCGCGTGCACGCACGGCCGCCGAATTGTCGGTGGCAACGAGTTCACCGGCAAGACCAAGCTGCTGGATGCCGCGCGCCAGCGACGAGCCGATCAGGCCGAGGCCGATCAGCGCGATACGTTTGAAGGGCGGCGTGGCGCT
Organism: Tardiphaga sp. 20_F10_N6_6; assembly: GCF_052076045.1. Classification (NCBI taxonomy): domain Bacteria; kingdom Pseudomonadati; phylum Pseudomonadota; class Alphaproteobacteria; order Hyphomicrobiales; family Nitrobacteraceae; genus Tardiphaga; species Tardiphaga sp. 20_F10_N6_6. Next base: position 3,486,096 of record NZ_CP197239.1, on the reverse strand, counting down.
CACGTCATTGCCCCGAATTCGATGCCATGAATTCACGCAGCGTCTCGATCACCAGCCTGTTGGCTTCCTCGGTGCCGATGGTCATACGCAGCGAGTTCGGCAGGCCGTAATTGGTCACGGCGCGCAGCACCAGCCCGCGCCTGGTCAGGAACGCATCGGCATCTGCTGCGGTCTTGCCGGTCGCCGGAAAATGCATCAGCAGGAAATTGGCCACGCTTGGCGTCACCTCGATGCCGAGCTTGGTGATTTCCTCGGTCAGGATGCCGATCCACTTGGCGGTGTATGTGCGCGACATCTCGACATGGCCGGTGTCCTCGATCGCCCCCACCGCGGCCATCATCGCCGGCGCCGAGACGTTGAACGGCCCACGAATCCGGTTCATCGCATCGACGATGTGCGCAGGGCCGAACATCCAGCCGATCCGCAAGGCGGCCAGGCCGTGCACCTTCGAGAAGGTGTAGGTGGCGACGGTATTCTCGGTGGTCTTCGCCAGCTCCAGGCCGTTGTCGTAGTCGCCCTTGGTCACGTAATCCCAGTATGCGGCGTCGAGCACCAGCAGCACGTGCTCCGGCAGGCCGGCGCGCAGGCGCTTGATCTCGGAGGACGGCAGATAGGTGCCGGTCGGATTGTTCGGATTGGCCAGCCACACCAGCTTGGTGCGCGGCGTGACGCAGTTCAGGATCGCGTCGACGTTGCAGGTGAAGTTGGTTTCCGGAGCGACCACATTGGTGGCGCCGTTCGCCTGCGTGGCGATCGGGTAGACCAGGAAGCCGTGCGCGGTCGAAATCGCCTCGTCGCCGGGGCCGAGATAGACATGCGCAATCAGGTTGAGAATTTCGTCGGAGCCGGCGCCGCAGATGATCTGCGCGGGATCGAGGCCGAAGCGGTGGCCGAGCGCCTCGCGCAGCACCTTCGACGTGCCTTCCGGATAATCCTCGAGATGCGCGACAGCGGTGGCGAAGGCGTCCTTGGCGCGCGCCGACGGACCGAACGGGGTCTCGTTGGCCGACAGCTTGTAGGTCTTGCGGCCGGGCTCCACCACCGGGCTCTTGCCAGGGGTGTAGGGCGCGATATCGAGAATGCCGGGCTTCGGCACAGGACGGGACATCTTCAACTCCAGAACGTCAGATTGGCTTACGAACGCGGTGCGTCGCTGGCGGCCACGGTATAGCGGGTTGCGTGGCTGCCGACGAGGGCCGTGGAGCGCACCGAGGCGCCGGCTTCGATCAGCGCCGACTTGATCGTGTCGAGGTTTGAGGCCGATGTGATCGAGATCAGCAGCGCGGCGCCGTCAAAGGCGGTATCCGGCACGGCGACGATTTCGGCCAGCGGCGACAGCGCGCGCGCGGTCTCGGCATTCCAGCCTGACACCCGCACGCTCCACATCTCGACTTCGGTCACCATGGCGCTGTCGGCGACGCGTGACACCACGAACACCGGCAATGCGGCCGGATGGTCGGCGCGTTCAATGAACGGCAGGCGTGCGATGATCTTCGGCGCGCCCAGGGCTTCCAGCGGGATCCACCACGGCGTGCGGCTGGACGTCGCCGAGACCAGCGCGAGATCGCCCTTGGACTTGGCCACGGCCTCGACCGCTGCGGCGGCGCTGAAATGCGCGACGTAAGGCACCGTGAAGCCGAAATGAAAGCGCGCGGAATCCCGCATCGCGCTCTCGCCGAGCGACAGATCCGCATGCACCGAGAACGGCGCCTGAACGTAAGTGAAAGTCGAGATGATCACCCGCCAGATGCTCTCGACGGTGTCGATCGGCAGGATGCCGCGATGGCGCTGCACCAGACGGCGCATCATGTCGGCCTCGCGCGCCGGCCGGAAGGCCGAGCCGACCTCCTGGGTCTGCTTCACCGAAATCAGCCGGTCGATGATGTCGCCGCGCTGCATCAACAGGGCGTGAACCTGCGCGTCGATGCTGTCGATCTCTTTGCGCAGTTCATCCAGCGAGGGCGGGGCGGGTGGTAATTTCGACATGTTCAAAACCTTCGGGACGGGAGGCGTGATAGGTCCCGTCGAGCTTGCCGGGCCGGCTCCGGGGAGCCGGCGGGCACGGCCATTGATTAGGTAAGACGGTGCCGGAAAGCAAAGAAAACATGGAAGATTTGGCCGCAGGGCAGTTGGGCAATTTGACCGGGGTATGCCCATATTGACGGCAGGCGGGTGTGGGACTAGTTTCTGGTCTCTTCCGTGGTCATTTGAGCCGGCCGGCTTGCAGCCACGTTAAACAACTCGCTAAACAGGCCGGGGACAGTTTGATCCCGGCCGAGCTATTTGTTCAGGCCGGGTTTTTTATGGCCTGATTCCGGTTTTGGTTTGAGAACCTCCTGAGGAGGCCGGTATCAAGATGGTAAATGTCGAACTGGTGAAGAGTCCGGTTGTCCGCCCCGATGAGCGTGGACACGAAGCCGATCATCCGACCTCGCTGGTCGCGGGTTTTGGCATGGATCAGCCGCTGCGGCTCGATTGCGGCGTCGACCTCGCCCCGTTCCAGATCGCCTATCAGACCTACGGAACGCTCAACGCCGACAAATCCAATGCCATCCTGGTCTGCCACGCTTTGACCGGCGACCAGCACGTCGCCAATATCAATCCGATCACCGGCAAGCCCGGCTGGTGGCAGACGCTGGTCGGCCCCGGCAAGGCACTCGATACCGACCGCTACTTCATCATCTGTTCGAATGTGCTCGGCGGCTGCATGGGCTCGACCGGTCCGGCCTCGACCAATGCTGCCACCGGCAAGATCTGGGGACTGGATTTTCCGGTCATCACCATTCCCGACATGGTGCGTGCGCAGGCGATGCTGATCGACAGTCTCGGTATCGGTCAGTTGTTTTGCGTCGTCGGCGGCTCCATGGGCGGTATGCAGACGCTACAATGGACCGCGGCCTATCCGGAGCGCGTGTTCTCCGCGCTGGCGGTTGCCTGCAGCACGCGGCACTCGGCGCAGAACATCGCGTTCCACGAATTGGGTCGTCAGGCCGTGATGGCCGATCCCGATTGGCGCGGCGGGCGTTATTTCGAGGAAGGCACACATCCGCATCGCGGCCTCGGCGTCGCGCGGATGGCCGCGCATATCACCTATCTGTCGGATGCCGCCTTGCACCGCAAGTTCGGCCGCCGCATGCAGGACAGGGAGTTGCCGACATTCTCCTTCGATGCGGATTTTCAGGTCGAGAGCTATCTGCGCTATCAGGGCTCGTCCTTCGTCGAGCGCTTCGATGCCAACTCCTATCTCTATCTGACGCGTGCGATGGACTATTTCGATATCGCAGCCGACCACAACGGCAAGCTTGCGGAAGCGTTTCGCGATACGCAGACGCGTTTCTGTCTGATGTCGTTCACATCCGACTGGCTGTTCCCGACGGCAGAATCGCGCGATGTCGTGCACGCGCTGAATGCCGGCGGCGTCCGCGTGTCCTTTGCGGAGATCGAAACCGACAAGGGTCATGATGCCTTCCTGCTCGACGTGCCCGAGTTCCTCGATATCGCCGGTGCATTTCTGAACTCCGCAGCCTCCGTGCGCGGCCTGCCGGTTACGGGGACATAGAGATGGCGTTTCCACAACAGACCTTGCCGCTGAACTCTGCGGTGGCGACGCCGGCGCCGCGCGGCACGCAGGACTATCGCGGCGATCACCTCCTGGTTGCGGAGATGATCAAGCCGGGCTCGAAGGTGCTCGACGTGGGCTGCGGCGATGGCGATCTGCTGCAGCTGCTGGAAAGCCGCGGCATTGACGGCCGCGGCATCGAATTGTCGCGCGAAGGCGTCAACCGCTGCGTCGGCAAGGGTCTTGCCGTGGTGCAGGGCGACGCCGATACGGACTTGATCAACTATCCCGACGATGCGTTCGACTACGTGATCCTGTCGCAGACGCTGCAGGCGACGCGGCAGCCGCGCGTCGTGCTGGAAAATCTGCTGCGCATCGGCCGCAGCGCGATCGTGTCGTTTCCGAATTTCGGCTTCTGGAAAATGCGCGTGCAGTTGCTTGTCGGCGGCCGCATGCCACGTACGGAGAATCTGCCGGCGACGTGGTACGACACGCCGAACATTCACTTCTGCACCATCAAGGACTTCGTGCAGCTGTGCGACGAGATCAACGTGAAGATGGAGCGCGCCGTTGCGCTCGATCTCTATGGCCGTCCGCTGCGCCTCAATGCGCCGTGGTGGTTCTGGAACATGTTCGGGGAGCAGGGCGTTTTCCTGCTGAGCCGCGCGAGTAAATCGGCGCAACCCTGATCGCGTGTAGATTTCTGCCTGATGGAAACAGAAATACCGCATTTGATGCGGTTTTTCACGCCGTGTGTCGGCCTGCGATACACGCCAAAGATGTGCGTAAAAGCTAATTCGAATAGGTAATATAAGCGCCCATTCTGTCGAATGGGTGGCTGCTATGTCTATACGTATGGCGTCCGTTGAAGTTGAAGCGATTCACTCCGATGTCGCCGTTAAAAAATCGTCACTTGAACCGTTCTAGGTCTTGTTATCGCCATACCAACTTCGTTACCACGCCCGTCCCGATTGTTGGCCCGCGTATTTGGGCCGATGGGGTTCGGGGGTGTTAAGAGGAAAAATTCGGTATGGTTCAGTTCTTTGCGTATCGCCGTGCACTTCGCATCTCGGCTCTTGCGGTGTGTTCGGCGGCAGTTCTCGCGTCAGTCTCTCCCGCGTCGGCACGTCCTCATCACGGCGCTTCGCGTCATTCGCACCACGTCGGCAAGTACACACACAGCACGCGGCATCGCGCGCGGTATGCACGGCGCAGTGCCCGAGTCGAACAGCAGGCGCCTTCGTTCGGCGACTCCACAAATTTCAATAACGCCAATGCAAGCATGAACCAGCCTTCCGGCGGCTTCGGCGGTTCGGGCATCGTCGATGCAGCGCGCAGCTTCATCGGCCGCGGCAATCCGACGGCGCGCGGTCGCTTGTGGTGCGCAGCGTTCATGAACCTCGTATTGAAGCGCACCGGCCATCAAGGCACCGGGTCTGATATGGCGCGCTCGTTCTCGAGCTATGGCCAGCGCATCTCCGGTCCGCAGGTCGGCGCCATCGCCGTGATGTCGCGCGGTCGTCGCGGCGGTCATGTCGGTGTCGTCTCCGGCGTCGATGCCAAGGGCAATCCGATCATCGTCTCCGGCAATCACGGCAACCGCGTCGCCGAGTCGGTGTATTCGCGTGGTCGCGTTTACGCCTACGTGATGCCGACGAGCTGAGTTCGTCTATTCTGCGACGACGATCTTATCGCCGGCGGTGATCGTGCCGCCGGTGATGACCTCAGCGTAAATTCCGCAATCGGCATGACCATAGGTCTGCAGCAGCGTTTTCGGAATCGTCAGATCTCGTGCGGCCGTATCCGGATCGACATTGGTCGCTGCACAGCGGACGATGCGCTTCACCACTTTGAACCGGGTGCTGCCGATAGCGAGCGTCCGATCGATCAGGTCGAATTCATGCCAGGCCGGCCAGCCCGCTACATGCACGTTGCCGCGAAAGCGTAGCGGATGCACCGGCTGTCCGACGGCCTTTTCGAGATCTTTGACGCTGGCGAGGTTGATGATCGACACCACCTTGCGCGGCACATCCGAAAAGCTATGGCCGTCCGCGAACAACACCCTGGGTGGTCCGCGCAATTCATCGGCAAAATTCTTCGCGAAGAACGCTTCGATCTCTGCACGTCCTTCGGTCGTCTGCAGGTCGGCTCGCGCCACCGCTAGATTGTCCTGCCGGATTGTCAGCGTATGGCTGGCGTCGTCGTAGTGGCTGCGGAGCGCCGCCAGGCGCTCGTTGCGCATCAGCATCAGAAACTGGGTCTTGGGAAAATATTGCGGTGCTGCCGGGTCGAACCCGATCGGGCCGTTCTCGATGGCATAGCGCCGGTCGGCCGGCAGGGTCTGACCGGGCTTCAGCGTGACTTGTTCCAGAGGCTCGGGCGTCAGGCCCTTCACCGGATAGCGGTAGATGCTGGCAACGCTGGCGTAAGACTGTTCTGGCATGGTTCCGGTCTTAAGAGATTTGGGCCCGCGGCGCCATCGCCTGGCCGATTGGAATTTTATGCGGACCCCTTCCGTTTCGGGAACTGGCTGCCCACATTTGCATCAAGCTGGTTTTGACGCCAGCGACGACCGCAGCCGGTTGACCACCATCAATGCGGCCTGCGGATACCCAATGAAGATGCCCCATCCGTGCTTTCGAGGCGGACAGGGCAGGCCGAGGGACAACACACAATGAATATTGAGAAATACACCGAACGGGTGCGCGGCTTCATCCAGTCGGCGCAGTCACTGGCCGTGCGCGAGGGACATCAGCAATTCTCGCCGCTGCACATTCTGAAAGTCCTGCTGGACGACAGCGAAGGTCTGGCCGGTGGCCTGATCGACCGCGCCGGCGGCAACTCCCGCGCCATCCTGAAGGCGACGGAAACCGAGCTGGGCAAGATGCCCAAGGTCTCGGGCGCAGGGGCCGGGCAGGTCTATCTGGCGCCGGCGACCGCGCGCGCTTTCGATGCCGCCGAAAAGGCCGCCGAAAAAGCCGGCGACAGTTTCGTCACCGTGGAGCGGCTGCTGCTTGCGCTGGCGCTCGACAAGGATTCGGAGGCCGGCAGCCTGCTCAACAAGGGCGGCGTCACGCCGCAAAATCTCAATGCCGCGATCAATGCGCTGCGCAAGGGCCGCACGGCGGATTCCGCCACGGCCGAAAACGCTTATGACGCGTTGAAGAAATATGCCCGCGACCTGACCCAGGCTGCGCGTGATGGCAAGCTCGACCCGGTGATTGGCCGCGACGAGGAAATCCGCCGCACGATTCAGGTATTGTCGCGGCGAACCAAGAACAATCCCGTGCTGATCGGCGAACCCGGCGTCGGCAAGACCGCCATCGTCGAAGGTCTCGCGCTGCGCATCCTCAATGGCGACGTGCCGGAGAGCCTGAAGGACAAGAGCCTGCTGTCGCTCGATCTCGGTGCGCTCATCGCTGGCGCGAAATATCGCGGCGAGTTCGAGGAACGGCTGAAGGCGGTGCTCGGCGAGGTGACCTCGGCCGAGGGCGGCATCATCCTGTTCATCGACGAAATGCATCAGCTGATCGGCGCCGGCAAGGGCGATGGCGCGATGGATGCGTCCAACCTGCTGAAGCCTGCGCTCGCCCGCGGCGAATTGCATTGCATCGGCGCCACCACGCTCGATGAATATCGCAAGCATGTGGAGAAGGACGCGGCGCTGGCGCGGCGTTTCCAGCCGATCTTCGTGGCTGAGCCGACTGTGGAAGACACCGTCTCGATCCTGCGCGGCCTCAAGGACAAATACGAACAGCATCACGGCGTCCGCATCACGGACTCTGCGCTGGTCGCTGCCGTGACGCTGTCGAACCGCTACATCACTGATCGCTTTTTGCCGGATAAAGCCATCGACCTGATGGACGAGGCTTCGGCGCGATTGAAGATGCAGGTCGATTCCAAGCCCGAAGAACTCGATTCGATGGACCGCGAGATCATCCGGCTCAAGATCGAGCAGGAGGCGCTTGGCAAGGAAACCGATGCAGGCTCGAAGAGCAGGCTCGAAACGCTCAAGAAGGAACTCGCCGAGCTCGAAGAGAAATCGGCCGCGCTCACCCAGCGCTGGTCGGCCGAGAAGAACAAGCTGTCGAATGCGCAGAAGCTCAAGAGCGAGCTCGATGGCTTGCGCCTTGAATTGGCCGATGCGCAGCGCCGCGGCGAATATCAGCGCGCCGGTGAGCTGGCCTATGGCCGGATTCCCGATCTTGAAAAGCGTCTGGCCGATATCGAAGCCAACGAGAATTCCGAGATGATGGAAGAGGCGGTCACCGCCAATCACATCGCGCAGGTTGTTTCGCGCTGGACCGGCGTGCCGGTCGACAAGATGCTCGAAGGCGAGAAGGACAAGCTGTTGCGGATGGAGCTGAGCCTCGGCGAGCGCGTCGTCGGCCAGGCCGAAGCCGTGCGTGCTGTGGCGACGGCGGTGCGTCGGTCGCGGGCAGGCCTGCAGGATCCGAACCGGCCGATCGGCTCGTTCATGTTCCTCGGCCCCACCGGCGTCGGCAAGACCGAGCTGACCAAGGCGCTGGCGTCGTACCTGTTTGACGATGACACCGCGATGGTTCGTCTCGACATGTCCGAATATATGGAGAAGCACTCGGTCTCACGCCTGATCGGCGCGCCTCCGGGCTATGTCGGCTACGATGAGGGCGGCGCGCTGACCGAAGCTGTGCGGCGGCGGCCCTATCAGGTCGTTCTGTTCGACGAAGTCGAGAAGGCACATCCAGATGTGTTCAACGTGCTGCTGCAGGTGCTCGACGATGGTCGTCTGACCGATGGTCAGGGCCGCACTGTCGATTTCCGCAATACTCTGATCATCATGACGTCGAATCTCGGTTCGGAATTCCTGGTCAACCAGCCCGAGGGCGAGGATACGTCAGCGGTGCGCGACCTGGTGATGGGCAATGTCCGCGCCCATTTCCGGCCGGAATTCCTGAATCGCGTCGATGAGATCATCCTGTTCCACCGCTTGCAGAAGAGCGAAATGGGCCGAATCGTCCAGATCCAGTTTGCGCGGCTCACCAAGCTGCTGGAAGATCGCAAGATCACGCTGGTGCTGCACGACGATGCCCGCGACTGGCTCGCCGACAAGGGCTGGGACCCCGCTTACGGCGCCCGTCCCCTCAAGCGCGTGATCCAGCGCAACGTCCAGGATCCGCTGGCCGAGATGATCCTCGCCGGCGACGTCAAGGACGGCGACCATGTCGACATAAGCGCCGCCGGCAACGTCCTGACCTTCAACGGCAAGCCGGCCCGGACCGCGGAGATCGCTGAGTTCGAGGCGCCGGTGCCGAAGCGGCAGCTGAACTAACGGCACGGGTTTAAACGCAACGAAACGGCCTGAACCTCACGGTTCAGGCCGTTTCCACGTCGGAGAAGATCATGACCCGCATCCTCGTGGTCGGCGCCACCGGCCTTGTCGGCCGCCATGTCATCGCCAAAGCGCTCGCCGACAGTCGGATCACGCGCATCGTTGCGCCGACGCGGCGGCCGCTCGCGGCGCATGCGAGGCTCGACAACCCGCTGGTCGATTTTAATCGGCTGCCAGCCGAGGCCGACTGGTGGGATGTCGATGGCGTGATCTGTGCGCTCGGGACGACGCGCGCCAAGGCCGGCTCGGATCAGGCGTTTCGCGTTGTGGATCATGATTACCCGCTTGAAGTCGCCCGGCTGGCGCGCAAGCACGGCGCTAGCCGTTTCGCGCTCAATTCGTCGGTGGGTGCCAATGCGCGCTCAAAGCTGCTCTATCCGCGTACCAAAGGCGAAGTGGAGGAAGCGCTGAAGGCGATCGGCTTTCAGTCTTTGACGATTGTGCGGCCAGGCCTGATCGGCGGTGATCGCGACGAATTCCGGCTGGGCGAGCACGTCGCTGCGGCGGTGCTCGGTGTGCTGGGTCCGGTTCTGCCGCGCAGCTACCGGATCAGTCCGGCAGACAAGATCGCCGCCGCATTGATCGAGGCAGCCGTGACCGGCTCGCCGGGCGTTCACCTGATCGGGTCTGCAGAGCTCGCCGCGGATTGATCGCCGGACCTCAGCGTCTCTTTTGCCACTGTCCCGAGCGTCCCCTAGCCCACGCGGCTGACGCGCAGAACAACGCGAAAAATACGGATTTAGCGGCTGGTCGTCGGCCGTGCTGGTGGCACCGCGCCGGTCACGCCTGCGTCGGACACGCGGGCGCCCGGGCCACGCATGGTCATCTGACCGTCGATCCGGTCACGTTCCTTCTCGAAGCCGGCCATCATCGGACCTTCTAGCGAGCGGCCACGCGGCAGTTTCACGCGCATCGGATCGACGAAGCGGCCGTTGACCAGAATTTCGTAGTGAACATGGGCGCCGGTGGACATGCCGGTGGAGCCGACGAAGCCGATGACCTGACCCTGCCGCACGCGCTTGCCGGGCTCCATGCCCTTGGCAAAGGCCGACATATGGCCGTAGGCGGTCTCGTAGCCGTTGTTGTGCTTGATGCGGATATATTTGCCGTAGCCGCCTTCCCAGGCTGCTTTTTCGATCACGCCGTTGCCGGATGCGAAAATCGGAGTGCCGTAGGGCGTCGACCAGTCCACGCCGGTATGCATCTTGGTGTAGCCGAGGATCGGGTGGCGGCGTCCGCCGAAGCCCGAACGCATGATGGCGTTATTGACGGGTTTGCGGACCAGAAACTTCTTCGCGCTCTTGCCGGTCTCGTCATAGTAGTCGACGACCGAGTCGTCGGTGGTCAGGAAGCGATAGTATTTTTTGGTTTCGCCGCCCACCGTAAGCGAAGCGAACAACACTTCGGTCTTTTCGGTGATGGTGGCGCCTTCGTCTTCGCCGGCAAAGAACACGTCGAACGAGTCGCCGGGCTGTACTTTGCGCTGGAAATCCACGTCGTAGGAGTAGATCCGGATCATGTCCTCGATGACAGTAGCCGGGACCTTGTTGCGCAGTGCCGTCTCGTAAATGCTCTGATAGAGCCGCACGCCGGTGCCGTCATCCTCCTCGTCATCATCCGATGCGCTTGGCGCTTCGGCGACGGTGTTCATGCTGGAGACGTCGACGGCGACGTATTTGCCGAGATCGGAGAGAGCGGCGACAGCTTCGATAGTGGAGTCGTTGGCGACGATCACGCGATACGGCTGTAAGCGCTGGCCAGGTCCGGCCGGCGACATCAGGATTCGAACTTTCTGGCCTTCCTTCAGTCCGCCGTCGCGGCCGCGGGCACCCAGCGTAGTGGCAATGGCCTTGGCTTCCTCGGGCATCGCGCCCTGGTCGCGCAGGATGGTCAGGATGGTGTCGCCCTTCTTGACGATGTGAATACGCTCGCCATTCGGGTTGCCGCCGGTCGCCTGATCCTTGGTCTTGGCCAGCAGCGTGACGTTTTCCGGCACGATACGGGTTTCGAAGCCGGCATAAGGATCGGCTGTGGTCCCTTCGGCGGCATAGGCCATCTTCATGTCGGGCTGGCCGCCGATATCGCCGGTGGCGCTGGCGACCGTCGTGTAGCGAACGCCGGTATTGCCGCGCCAGTTGGAGGCGTCGCGCACGCGCATCAGGACTTCATCGATGGCAACACTCGCGCCGATCTTGGCTTTCGGCAGTACCTGACCGAGATCGCGGGTGACGAAGGAGACTTCGGCATCGGGCTCGACGGCATTCGGATTGACCGCGGCGTCGTCGCTGTTCGGGGCGGGGCTGCCGACATCGGTTAGCAGGCGCTGTGCATTGAAGGGCGGGATCTTGGCGCTGAGATCGCTGGTCGCCATCGCCAGATTGCCCGAAATCCGGATGAAGGGCCGCACGCGCATGACGTCGCGATTGCCGACGCGGGTGACGGTGGAGACTTTGAGTACCTGGCGCGCGGCGGAAGAGTCGCTCGGCGGCGGCAGGCGGTCACTCTTATGCAGGCTTGCTTGTTTGTCGGTGGCACTGAAGGCGCCGCGCAGCGCGCCTTCGACACGCTCCGGTACCTTGGCAAAGGTCATCTCGCCGTCAAGCGACGCAAAAACGGCGCCGCCGATCAGAGCCGCGCCGCAGAGACCTGTGAGGATAGTACCACTGAACCATTGTACCGAGACGCGGCGACGATCGATGACTGCGGCTTCGGAGCCATCAACGGATAGCGGCGGCTCGTGGCCGAGATCAATCATCCCGGTCTCACGATTATAGGCGCCACCGCGTGACAGTCCGTGATTCAAGCCGACATCCCCCGAATTCCCAGCATCATGCGAAGAGTCTTCCCCAAGCACATCGCATCGACGGTCGAACAGTGCGCGCCAAAATGCTGGCCGAATGGACGAACGTCAATGCTGCAAACTCTTTCGCTGTGTTCTCTTTGGCCCAAAAGCGCACTGCGATGACGCAGCTCGTTCTTTCGAGAGACCGTTGGGCCCAGATCCGGTTCGACCACCCCCAAAAAGTTTCAGAGGCGACGCAGAATCTTTGCACAAGGCATGCTCAGAACGTCGGAGGAATGTGGCTCTTGTACGGCGTCACCCCTGTAAAACCTACGCTTTTTGGGCCCTGAGGCCTCCTCCACAGCACGTGACGATTTTCTGACGAATGGCGTTGACAGTTTCGGGTGAGGGGGCCTATAACCCGGCCACTGAGCGCAGCGGCGCCGGGGCCTACCAGCCCGGGCGGTTGTTCGTGTCTCGGAAGCTCATCACCGCGAAGAGTGTTTCAGTAGCCGATAGGTGTCGGCTGCTGATCTGTTGTCGGGTGATTGAGTGACAAGATTTTCTCCCTCCTGGGGAGATTGACGCATCTGCGTCGGGCTGTTTGACAAGTTAAATTGAAGAAAGAGAAACGTGGACGGCGGAGTCCTTGCGGGTCTCGTTCGATGGGAGCTTCGGCTTCTTGAGACGGGGCCGGACGAAAGACTTCGGCGGTACACGTTTTGAACAAAGGTTAACACCATCGTTGTTAGCGCTGTGAAGCGCGGACAGCAGATTGGCCGAACTTCGGTTTGGTTGATTTAGTATGGTGGGACCTCGTCAATACGTTGTGATCAGCCGGTTTAAAGTTTCAAGTCCAACTTGAGAGTTTGATCCTGGCTCAGAGCGAACGCTGGCGGCAGGCTTAACACATGCAAGTCGAACGGGCGTAGCAATACGTCAGTGGCAGACGGGTGAGTAACGCGTGGGAACATACCTCTTGGTTCGGAACAACACAGGGAAACTTGTGCTAATACCGGATAAGCCCTTACGGGGAAAGATTTATCGCCGAGAGATTGGCCCGCGTCTGATTAGCTAGTTGGTGGGGTAAAGGCCTACCAAGGCGACGATCAGTAGCTGGTCTGAGAGGATGATCAGCCACATTGGGACTGAGACACGGCCCAAACTCCTACGGGAGGCAGCAGTGGGGAATATTGGACAATGGGCGCAAGCCTGATCCAGCCATGCCGCGTGAGTGATGAAGGCCCTAGGGTTGTAAAGCTCTTTTGTACGGGAAGATAATGACGGTACCGTAAGAATAAGCCCCGGCTAACTTCGTGCCAGCAGCCGCGGTAATACGAAGGGGGCTAGCGTTGCTCGGAATCACTGGGCGTAAAGGGTGCGTAGGCGGGTTTTTAAGTCAGAGGTGAAATCCTGGAGCTCAACTCCAGAACTGCCTTTGATACTGAAAGTCTTGAGTATGGGAGAGGTGAGTGGAACTGCGAGTGTAGAGGTGAAATTCGTAGATATTCGCAAGAACACCAGTGGCGAAGGCGGCTCACTGGCCCATAACTGACGCTGAGGCACGAAAGCGTGGGGAGCAAACAGGATTAGATACCCTGGTAGTCCACGCCGTAAACGATGAATGCCAGCCGTTAGTGGGTTTACTCACTAGTGGCGCAGCTAACGCTTTAAGCATTCCGCCTGGGGAGTACGGTCGCAAGATTAAAACTCAAAGGAATTGACGGGGGCCCGCACAAGCGGTGGAGCATGTGGTTTAATTCGACGCAACGCGCAGAACCTTACCAGCCCTTGACATGTCTATGACCGGTACCAGAGATGGAACCTTCCCTTCGGGGCATAGAGCACAGGTGCTGCATGGCTGTCGTCAGCTCGTGTCGTGAGATGTTGGGTTAAGTCCCGCAACGAGCGCAACCCCCGTCCTTAGTTGCTACCATTTAGTTGAGCACTCTAAGGAGACTGCCGGTGATAAGCCGCGAGGAAGGTGGGGATGACGTCAAGTCCTCATGGCCCTTACGGGCTGGGCTACACACGTGCTACAATGGCGGTGACAATGGGATGCAAAAGGGCGACCTCTCGCAAATCTCAAAAAGCCGTCTCAGTTCGGATTGGGCTCTGCAACTCGAGCCCATGAAGTTGGAATCGCTAGTAATCGTGGATCAGCATGCCACGGTGAATACGTTCCCGGGCCTTGTACACACCGCCCGTCACACCATGGGAGTTGGTTCTACCTGAAGGCAGTGCGCTAACCGCAAGGGGGCAGCTGACCACGGTAGGGTCAGCGACTGGGGTGAAGTCGTAACAAGGTAGCCGTAGGGGAACCTGCGGCTGGATCACCTCCTTTCTAAGGATGGATCTTCAGAAGCTTGCTTCTATCGATCCTCTTTTGAAACATCAGTGGCCAGACATTGGATCAATGTCTGAGCTGCATAGGCGGGACACCGCCGTCTTCGTTTCTCTTTCTTCGCGGACGAACACACGCTGGGGCGTGCTCGTGCTGCTTATTGGCGTTTGATCGCAAGGTCATGTCGATGAGCCGAGCGCAGTCCTTTGTTGTTAGGGCTTGTAGCTCAGTTGGTTAGAGCGCGCGCTTGATAAGCGTGAGGTCGGAAGTTCAAGTCTTCCCAGGCCCACCATATTTGCGCGCTTTGCTTTCAAGGCTGCTGCTGACGTCGACATCACATGCGCAAGCATCGCATCTGCAAAACGTTGTTCTTTAGCGTTGAGCATTCGTCTTCTGGAACGGGGGCATAGCTCAGCTGGGAGAGCGCGTGCTTTGCAAGCATGAGGTCGTCGGTTCGATCCCGTCTGCCTCCACCAGAAACTTTGGTTGGATGCTGATGAGTGATCGAGACGAAAACAACTTCAAGACATTCAGTGTGTTCAGACAGTGCGCGCCATATGGGCAGCGCCTGATTTAGTCCGCGGTATAACTTCGCTTGTCGGTCTTACGAGATCGACTGCGGGATTTATGACATCGTAAAGAGGAGATCGTTCCGAGGTTCGGATCTGCAAGCAATTGCGGGTGCCGCAATCATAATCTCCAGGAATTGAGTGCGAACGCTTTGCTTGCAAAGCTTCCGCATCGTTATTCCTTTTCAACGAAGCTTGACCGCCTCGTTGTCGGTTCGATCTTACGAAGCAAACTGGTCTTTCTAAATCATATCCAGCTGCATGAAGTGCGCACGGCTTGACCGCCGGGGTGCGGATTTTGCGTTTAGGCGCAAAGCAGCGTGCAGCAAACTCTGCCGAGTGTGTGGATATTGATAATGAGAGCAATCAAGTGTCTTAAGGGTATTCGGTGGATGCCTTGGCAATGAGAGGCGATGAAGGACGTGCTACGCTGCGATAAGCTATGGGGAGCCGCGAAGAGGCTTTGATCCATAGATTTCCGAATGGGGAAACCCACCTTCGATAGCCGAAACTCTAAGGTCATCATCACGCAAGTGAGGGTGGTTTTGGATTTTCGGTTATCAGTTGAAGGTATGAGACTCCTGAATACATAGGGGGTTTCAAGCGAACCCGGGGAACTGAAACATCTAAGTACCCGGAGGAAAGGACATCAACAGAGACTCCGTTAGTAGTGGCGAGCGAACGCGGACCAGGCCAGTGGCATATCAAAGACAACCGGAACCAGTCAGGAAAGCTGGACCTCAGAGGGTGATAGTCCCGTACGGGTAATGCAATGATATGTCCTTGAGTAAGGCGGGACACGTGAAATCCTGTCTGAACGTGGGGGGACCACCCTCCAAGCCTAAGTACTCCTCATTGACCGATAGCGAACTAGTACCGTGAGGGAAAGGTGAAAAGCACCCCGACGAGGGGAGTGAAATAGACCTGAAACCGGATACCTACAAACAGACGGAGCCCAAGATACGTTCTGGGTGACGTCGTACCTTTTGTATTATGGGCCAGCGACTTAATTTAACGAGCAAGCTTAAGCCGATAGGTGTATGCGCAGCGAAAGCGAGTCTGAATAGGGCGCTAAGTTCGTTGTATTAGACCCGAAACCTAGTGATCTAGCCATGGGCAGGTTGAAGGTGAGGTAACACTCACTGGAGGACCGAACGGGTGTCTGTTGAAAAAGACTCCGATGACCTGTGGTTAGGGGTGAAAGGCCAATCAAACTGGGAAATAGCTGGTTCTCCGCGAAAGATATTTAGGTATCGCCTCGGATGAATACCTCAGGGGGTAGAGCACTGAATGGGCTAGGGGGACTTACCGTCTTACCAACCCCAATCAAACTCCGAATACCTGAGAGTACTATCCGGGAGTCACACAGCGGGTGCTAACGTCCGTTGTGGAGAGGGAAACAACCCGGACCTACAGCTAAGGCCCCTAATTCGTGGCTAAGTGGGAAAGGATGTGGGAATCCCAAAACAAC
>NZ_CP197239.1:3465000-3467500 GCF_052076045.1 Tardiphaga sp. 20_F10_N6_6 | reverse complement strand
CTGCAGCATCATTGCGCCGTCGGCCTGATAGTTCTCAACAGCAGATGAGAGATCGATGCCGACGATGCGCAGCGGCTCTTTGCATCATCGTATGAGCCAACGCGTATCGGAGGATCCGGATATCCCTGCAATTCAATGCGGAATCCTGCTGTCATCATCGCAGCGCACTATGATTCGGCGTCGACTTTACGCACACGAAAAACGCGTGACGATTTTCTGACGATTGGGCGTTGACAGCTTCGAGAGTGCGAGACTATAAACCGGCCACTGAGCGCGGCGGCGCCGGGGCCCACGGGTCCGGGACGGTTCGACGCTCAGAAGCACCTCAACGCGATGTGTGAAGCACCAGCCGACAGTTTCGGTGGGTGTTTTGTCGTCGGGTTGAGTTGTCAGGTTTCTGAGAAGGGGCCTGGCGGATCTCGATCGGTGCAATGTTCTGCTGCTTGTTTCGAACGAAATAATCGGCGCACTGCGAAGAAAGAGGTTGCTTCCTTCCTCTGGAGGGTCTACTGGTTCGCTCCCTTCGGGGCGCTGGCATCCACTGGATGCCGCCTGATGGATCTCACTTTGGAAGATCTGAAGATAGAGATTTCTCCCTCCTGGGGAGATTGACGCATCTGCGTCGGGCTGTTTGACAAGTTAAATTGAAGAAAGAGAAACGTGGACGGCGGAGTCCTTGCGGGTCTCGTTCGATGGGAGCTTCGGCTTCTTGAGACGGGGCCGGACGAAAGACTTCGGCGGTACACGTTTTGAACAAAGGTTAACACCATCGTTGTTAGCGCTGTGAAGCGCGGACAGCAGATTGGCCGAACTTCGGTTTGGTTGATTTAGTATGGTGGGACCTCGTCAATACGTTGTGATCAGCCGGTTTAAAGTTTCAAGTCCAACTTGAGAGTTTGATCCTGGCTCAGAGCGAACGCTGGCGGCAGGCTTAACACATGCAAGTCGAACGGGCGTAGCAATACGTCAGTGGCAGACGGGTGAGTAACGCGTGGGAACATACCTCTTGGTTCGGAACAACACAGGGAAACTTGTGCTAATACCGGATAAGCCCTTACGGGGAAAGATTTATCGCCGAGAGATTGGCCCGCGTCTGATTAGCTAGTTGGTGGGGTAAAGGCCTACCAAGGCGACGATCAGTAGCTGGTCTGAGAGGATGATCAGCCACATTGGGACTGAGACACGGCCCAAACTCCTACGGGAGGCAGCAGTGGGGAATATTGGACAATGGGCGCAAGCCTGATCCAGCCATGCCGCGTGAGTGATGAAGGCCCTAGGGTTGTAAAGCTCTTTTGTACGGGAAGATAATGACGGTACCGTAAGAATAAGCCCCGGCTAACTTCGTGCCAGCAGCCGCGGTAATACGAAGGGGGCTAGCGTTGCTCGGAATCACTGGGCGTAAAGGGTGCGTAGGCGGGTTTTTAAGTCAGAGGTGAAATCCTGGAGCTCAACTCCAGAACTGCCTTTGATACTGAAAGTCTTGAGTATGGGAGAGGTGAGTGGAACTGCGAGTGTAGAGGTGAAATTCGTAGATATTCGCAAGAACACCAGTGGCGAAGGCGGCTCACTGGCCCATAACTGACGCTGAGGCACGAAAGCGTGGGGAGCAAACAGGATTAGATACCCTGGTAGTCCACGCCGTAAACGATGAATGCCAGCCGTTAGTGGGTTTACTCACTAGTGGCGCAGCTAACGCTTTAAGCATTCCGCCTGGGGAGTACGGTCGCAAGATTAAAACTCAAAGGAATTGACGGGGGCCCGCACAAGCGGTGGAGCATGTGGTTTAATTCGACGCAACGCGCAGAACCTTACCAGCCCTTGACATGTCTATGACCGGTACCAGAGATGGAACCTTCCCTTCGGGGCATAGAGCACAGGTGCTGCATGGCTGTCGTCAGCTCGTGTCGTGAGATGTTGGGTTAAGTCCCGCAACGAGCGCAACCCCCGTCCTTAGTTGCTACCATTTAGTTGAGCACTCTAAGGAGACTGCCGGTGATAAGCCGCGAGGAAGGTGGGGATGACGTCAAGTCCTCATGGCCCTTACGGGCTGGGCTACACACGTGCTACAATGGCGGTGACAATGGGATGCAAAAGGGCGACCTCTCGCAAATCTCAAAAAGCCGTCTCAGTTCGGATTGGGCTCTGCAACTCGAGCCCATGAAGTTGGAATCGCTAGTAATCGTGGATCAGCATGCCACGGTGAATACGTTCCCGGGCCTTGTACACACCGCCCGTCACACCATGGGAGTTGGTTCTACCTGAAGGCAGTGCGCTAACCGCAAGGGGGCAGCTGACCACGGTAGGGTCAGCGACTGGGGTGAAGTCGTAACAAGGTAGCCGTAGGGGAACCTGCGGCTGGATCACCTCCTTTCTAAGGATGGATCTTCAGAAGCTTGCTTCTATCGATCCTCTTTTGAAACATCAGTGGCCAGACATTGGATCAATGTCTGAGCTGCATAGGCGGGACACCGCCGTCTTCGTTTCTCTTTCTTCGCGGACG
>NZ_CP197239.1:0-3460000 GCF_052076045.1 Tardiphaga sp. 20_F10_N6_6 | reverse complement strand
GGCGCCGCATATGCGCAGGCGCAGAAACAGCCCGCCGCA
Organism: Tardiphaga sp. 20_F10_N6_6; assembly: GCF_052076045.1. Taxonomy (NCBI): domain Bacteria; kingdom Pseudomonadati; phylum Pseudomonadota; class Alphaproteobacteria; order Hyphomicrobiales; family Nitrobacteraceae; genus Tardiphaga; species Tardiphaga sp. 20_F10_N6_6. The sequence goes on along the minus strand of NZ_CP197239.1, from coordinate 3,459,961 downwards.
AAACAGACGCCGCCCACACCGGCACCCACCGCAGCTCCCGCGCAAAATGCGCCGGCGCCAAAGCAGATTGCGCTGACCGACAAGCAGATCGAGCAGGTGCTGGCCGCGCAGAAGGATCTTGATGCGGTGACCGCCAAGCTGCCACAGCAGGCACCTGACAAGCCGGATCCCAAAGTGGTCGCGCAGCTCGATGACGTCGCCAAGAAAAACGGCTTCGCGAACTACGGCGACTACAACGACGTCGTCGAAAACATCATGCTGGTGCTGGGTGGCTTCGATCCGCAGACCAAGAAATATGTCGGCCCCGAAGTGGTGTTCAAGCAGCAGATCGCGGCCGTGCAGGCCGACAAGAAAATGCCGGCCAAGGACAAGAAGGCCGCGCTCGCCGATCTCAACGCCGCGCTCAAATCGCCGCCGCCAGCAGTCGAGAACAAGGGCAATATCGACCTCGTCGGCAAATATTACGACAAGCTGGCCGCAGCGATGCAGAACGACGAGTAAGTCCGCCATTGCCATCGCACGGCTTGGACTTCTGAAGATCGGGGCCGCAGTGCGGTCCCGATTGTCGTTGGAGGCCTGGCCAGCGCTACGAAATAACGCCTTGGCGTGCTCCGAATTGTTGTCTAAGCCCTCGTTATTCCGGCTTTCACGAGCCTTTCACTGACGCGGGAGACCGACATGTCGAATCCGAAAGAAGTTCCCGCCCTCCCGCTGAAGGGCTACAGCCTGTTGGACTTCCAGCCCGATCCGACCGTGGTCGGCATCTCCTTCGACACCGAGGCGGGTGTGTTCATGTTCGTGGCCACCAAGGAAATCCTCGACATGCTCGGCCAGGCTTTTATCCACAAGGCCGCCTCAATGCCATCGCGCGAGCAGAGCTGAGACAAAGCTGCTCGCCGCTCCGGAATCGGGTGGCGAATGGCTGAAGATCGTCGCAAACTCCGGACCTCACCACATCGGATGCTGATGCGATCGATGGAGGCTCATATGACCGACGTTCAGTTCACTCTCTTCGACACCGCCATCGGCCGTTGCGGCATCGCATGGGCCGATCGTGGCATCGTTGCTGTGCAATTGCCGCAGCCGGACGAAAAACAGACCCGTGTGCGCATCAAGCAGCGCCATGCGGAGGTCGTCGAAGCCGCACCGCCGCCGGCGATACAGGCCGCCATCGACGGTATCGTCGAACTGATGACCGGCAAGCCGGTCAATCTTCTCGATATCGATCTCGATCTCACCGACGTCCCCGAATTCAATCGCAACGTCTATGCGATTGCCCGCCAGATCCCGCCGGGCGCAACGCTGACTTATGGCGATATCGCCAAGAAGCTCGGCGGTGTCGAACTGTCACGCAATGTCGGGCAGGCGATGGGGCAAAATCCGTGTCCGGTGATCGTGCCGTGTCACCGGGTGCTGGCTGCCGGCGGTAAGCCGGGCGGATTTTCGGCCAATGGCGGCGTCGAGACCAAGCTCAAGATGCTCGCCATCGAGGGCGCGTATGTGAATCACACGCCCTCGCTGTTCGATTAGACCTGCCGCAAGATTACCGCAGGCCTGACGCAGGATTTTCGCAAGCTGAGGTGAAATTGCGTCAGGCCGCTTTTCGACCTTAACCCTTTGGCGGAACGGAGATCTTGACCGATTCCCGCTGCAGCATCTTGTTGTGGAAAGCGTCGAGTTTCGGGAACGCCTTGTGCCATCCGCAATCCGGGAAGCGGAAGTCGGCATAACCGAGCACGCAGACGAGCGCGATCTGCGCCGCATCCAGCGGACGCGTCAGAATGTCCGGATGGTTTTCGAAACGCGTGAGGCCCTGCCAGGCGCGATCCCACTGATCGTCATACCAAGCCTGCCACAGAAACTCTTTCGGGCGCACGCCGACCTCGTAGCGGCAGAGCAGCATCGCATCCGTCATGCCCTGCAGCATCGAATGCTCGCTCTTCACTTTCCAGCGCACCGGACCCGCGGCCGGGATCAGCTTGTTGCCGCCGGCGAGCTCGTCGAGATATTCGGTGATGACGTAGGAGTCGACGATGACATTGCCATCGTCGAGGATTAGCGCCGGCAATTTTCTGACCGGGCTGATGTCATGGGAATAGGTCTCGTTTTTCTGCGTCGGCGCGACCGAAGCCGCCACCAGTTCGATCTTGTCGATCAGCCCGAGTTCGATCGCTGCGATGCGCACCTTGCGTGCGAAGGGCGAGCCCGGTGAAAAAGTCAGCTTCATTTTTGGTCCTTTACTCAGTTCTATTGGTCGTCATTGCGAGCGCAGCGAAGCAATCCAGTCCTTGCTTTGTGGCCTTCTGGATTGCTTCGTCGCTTTCGCTCCTCGCAATGACGAGGAGAGTGATAGGCCTTAAGCCGCAACCACTTTCTGTTTCTGCTCGCCGAGCTTCTCGATGCCGAGCGTCATGACGTCGCCGACTTCGAGGAATTTCGGCGGCTTCATGCCGAGGCCGACGCCGGGCGGCGTGCCCGTGGTGATGATGTCGCCGGGCATCAGCGTCATCATGCCGGACAGATACGACACGATCTGCGGCACATTGAAGATCATGGTCGCGGTCGAGCCGGTCTGGCAGCGCTTGCCATTGACGTCGAGATACATGCTGAGCTTGTGCACGTCGCCGACTTCATCTGATGTCACCAGCCACGGGCCGAGCGGGCCGAACGTGTCGTGCGACTTGCCCTTGGTCCACTGGCCGCCGCGCTCGATCTGGAAGAAGCGCTCGGAAACGTCATTGCAGACGCTGTAGCCGGCGACATGCTTCAGCGCATCGGCTTCGGTCACATATTTGGCTTTGGTGCCGATGATGATGGCGAGCTCGACTTCCCAGTCGAGCTTGGTCGAGCCGCGGGGCTTTTCCACATCGTCATTGGGGCCGCACAGGCTGTTGAGCGCCTTCATGAAGACAATGGGCTCCGATGGAATCGGCATGCCGGATTCCGCAGCGTGGTCGGCATAGTTCAGGCCAATGGCGATGAATTTCGGCTTGCCGCCAACGGGCGAGCCAATGCGCGGCGAGCCGCTTACGGCAGGCAGCGACGCCGGGTCGAGCGCAGCGAGCTTGGCAAGATTGGCAGGTGCGAACGCATCGTCAGCCAGATCCTTCACCTGGCCGGAGAGGTCGCGCAGCTTGCCGTCCTTGTCGATCAGTCCCGGCTTTTCGCTGCCGAACGCGCCGTATCTTACGAGTTTCATTGTCGTCTCCCTTGGGGCTTGCCTGAAAGGTTGTGGAACAGGGCGCGGGGAAATTCAACCGCGCGACAGAAAGGTCAGAGCCGCAAAAATCAGTGCTGCAGCGCGGCAAATCTGAAAGCATCGCCCTCGCGCATGATGTGGCCGGCACCGAAGTGACCGCCGATCACCAGTGTCGGCGTATCCGCAAAACGCGAGAACAATGCGCGCCGCGATACGGCGGATTGCAGGGGATCGGCATCCGCCGTGGACGACCAGTCGAGATGCGCCATCTGCACCGGATGATGTGCGGCGTCGCCGGTCAGCAGCGCTTCCTCGCCCGCGGATTTGATATGCACGCTCATATGGCCGGGGCTGTGGCCCGGTGTCGGGATCAGCGTGACCTCGTCCGAGAGTTGCGCATCGCTGGCAACGAGATCCATCAGCCCGGCATCGGCGATCGGCTTTACGGAATCGTTGAACACGGCGAGATGCGACGCCGTATCGCTATGCGCCGCCCAGTAGTTGTATTCGTGCTGCCCGAACACATAGCGTGCATTCGGGAATGTCGGCGTCCATTGGCCAGCGACCAGTTTTGTGTTCCAGCCGACATGATCGACATGCAGATGCGTGCACAGCACCGTGTCGATACTGTCCGGCGCGAAGCCCGCCGCCGTCATGTTTTCGAGGAACGGCGTGTGCAGATTATTCCAGGTCGGCACCGAACGGCCCTGCTTGTCGTTGCCGAGACACGTATCGACTATGATCCTTTGCGTCGGCGTTTCCACCACCAGCGCATGGATCGACATTTTCAGCCGGCCTTCAGGAGTTGCAAATTCCGGCATCAGCCACGGCAGCGCATGGACCTCATCGGGGCCGACCTGCGGGAGAATGAAGCGTGTGCTGCCAATCGTCTCGCCTTCGATGATCTGCGTGATCCTGACTTTGCCGACCGTCCATTGCATCAGGCGTTCACCCCATTGTTCTTTTTAGGGCTGGAAAGATGCGGGTTTCCGGCGTGGCGCGCAATGGATCATCTCGCGGGGCTGCGCGTTGTCAGAGTGGAACACCGGGCCCTGCAGCGAGGAGCGTGCGATGCCAGAACTAGCGATTTCATCCGAGAAAGTGGGCTTCCTGATCGAGAAGGCCCGGCAGTTCGATGCCAAGGATATCGCCTCGGATCCCGATTCCGGCTCCAATGGCGCGGACGACGACATGACCGATGTGTTGGAGGACAATGGCGAGGATCCCGTGGCGCGGGAGATCGCAGGCTTCATCAGCGCGCTCACCGAGGACGAGCAGATCGATCTCGTCGCCCTGATGCGGTTGGGCCGCGGCGACGCTACCATCGATGAATGGAGTGACTTGCGCCGCGAGGCCGCAGAGGGCCGCAACGGGCGCACAGCGCGCTATCTGCTCGGCGAGCCATTGCTCGGCGATCTCCTCGCCGAAGGCCTGGAAGAATTCGGCGTCGATTGGTCGAGCGAACGCACCACACCTGTCCACTGATAACGTAACCCAAAAGAAAAGGCGATCGGCCGTGCAGCCGATCGCCTTTTTGCGTCTTGAGATGCTGCCGACTTACATCGTGCCGGGGAAGGCGCCGCCGTCGAGCACGATGTTCTGGCCGGTGATAAAGCCGGACTTCGAACTGCACAGCCAGGCGCAGGCCTGACCGAATTCATCGGGATGACCGAACCGGCCCGACGGATTTTCGGCGGCGCGCTTGGCCAGGATCTCGTCGACCGAAAGACCTGTGGCCTTGACCTGTCCGGCGGCGACGCCCTTCAGGCGGTCGGTGTAGAACGGGCCTGGCAGCAGGCCGTTGATGGTGACGTTCGCACGTACCGTCTTGCGCGACAGGCCGGCGATGAAGCCGGTGAGGCCGCTGCGTGCGCCGTTGGACAGGCCGAGCACATCGATCGGCGCCTTCACGGCGGCCGAGGTGATGTTGACGATGCGGCCGAACTTGCGCTCCATCATGCCGTCCACCGTCGCCTTGATCAGTTCGATCGGGGTCAGCATGTTGGCGTCGATGGCCTTGATCCAGTCGTCGCGGGTCCAGTTGCGGAAATCGCCGGGCGGCGGGCCGCCGGCATTGTTGATGAGGATGTCGATCTGGCCGGCTGCCTTCAGCGCAGCTTCGCGGCCTTCGACCGTGGTGATGTCACCGACGACTTCAGTGACCTCGACGCCGGGATAGGCCTTGCGGATATCGGCAGCGGCTGCAGCCAGCACGTCGCCGCCGCGTGCAGTCATCGTGACATGCACGCCTTCTGCGGCCAGCGCTTCGGCGCAGCCACGGCCGAGGCCCTTGCTGGATGCGCAGACAAGCGCGCGGCGGCCTTTGATTCCAAGATCCACGATGTCACTCCTGAAGTTCGATAATCCGAGGGCCGCGTTATAGCGGTTCCGGTGGGGTCTGATAAGGGCGCTCCCGTCAGAGCCGGTGCGCGCGTTTCCATTGCTCGATGGTGGCCGTCACGTCCGGCGGCAGCGATTTGACGCCCTTCTGCCCGGCCAGCGACAGCAGGGGCCGCAGCTGTGAGCCGGTCATATAGGCTGGCTGCCTGTCGGCCGGCACCAACTGGTCGAAGATCAGCACCAGCGTCACCGCGATCAGGCCGACGCGAATGGCGCCGAGCAAAGCGCCGCCGAGCCGGTCGCCGATGCCGATCTCGTGGCCGATCACGTCGTTAATTGCCATGCGCAGCAGCGAGCCGAGTACGATGCCTGACACGAGAAAGATCGCGAAGAACAGCAGTGAATTTTGCGTGGTCGAAGCGGCGGCGGCGCCGGACAGTTGCGGCGCGATCAGCCCGGTGATCCAGACGGCGATCGGCATGGCCAGCAGATAGCCCAGGATGGTCACGGCGCTGCGCAAGAGGCCGGCGCGGAAGCCGATGACCATGGCGACGATCAGGCCGACATAAACGACGACATCGAAACTGTTCATCGCGGCTTCGTCCCCATGCGGCAATTCCGCGTCAAAGAAATCGGCGGAGCGCGCCGGTTTGCGATCGCGGCAAGGCCGGGTATCACTAGGGCAAAATCAAAGGGAAATGCCATGTCCGGGATATTCGACGTCAGTAAAGAAACCATCCTCATCACCGGAGCCTCGCAGGGCCTCGGCCGACAATTTGCGCGCGTGCTGTCCGCGCATGGTGCAGCTGTGGTGCTCGCAGCGCGGCAAATGGGCAAGCTAGAGAGCCTGCAGAAGGAAATCACGGACAAGGGGGGCCGCGCTGTCGCGGTGTCGATGGACGTCACAGACAATGCCTCGATCGCAAACGCGTTCGATGCCGCTGAAGCTGCGCTCGGGCCGGTCCGCGTGCTGATCAACAATGCCGGCATCGCGGTGGAGAAGATGGCCATCGATCAGACTGAGGCGGATTGGGACGCGGTCATCGGGGCCAATCTCAAGGGCGCCTATTTCGCGGCGACCGAAGCCGCGCGCCGCATGATCGCGCATAAAGTGGAGGGCAATATCGTCAATATCGCTTCGGTCCTCGGATTCGGGCTGACCAAGGCGGTGTCGCCTTATGCGATCTCCAAGGCGGGCATCGTGCAGGCGACCAGGGCACTGGCGCTGGAACTCGCCGCGCACCGCATTCGCGTCAATGCGCTGGCGCCGGGCTATATCGATACCGACATCAACCACGCCGCGTGGGACACGCCCGTGGGCGAGAAGCTGATCAAGCGCATCGCGCAGCGCCGGGTCGGTCATGAGAGCGACCTCGACGGTGCCATCCTGCTGCTGGCCTCGCAGGCCTCGCGTTACATGACCGGCAGTACCGTGACCGTGGATGGCGGCTTTTTGCTGAATTAGGCCGCCAGAGCCCGTCCAGCGGGCCTGAAACGCCGGTTTCGGCGGTTGCATCCGGGCCGCGCCGGGTTGTGCCGAAACAGGGCAGACAGGCGTTTTCCCGGACCGTCATAAAAGCGCAAAAAGATCGCCGCTGCCCCTTTCCAAAGCAGGCAGGCATTGGTACATACCCCTCGCACCGAGGGCTTTGCCCCGGTTGCCTTCTCAGGAAGCCTCCGGACTGGGATCGATCGACGCCTTGGCGTTGGCCGACTTCGTTTCGTCTCTGGTTTTCCGAAAGGTTTGGCGCGGGGTGGAGCAGCCCGGTAGCTCGTCAGGCTCATAACCTGAAGGTCATAGGTTCAAATCCTATCCCCGCAACCAAACATCTAATTGATATTTCAGTAAAAACGAAAAGCCGCCCTCTGGGCGGCTTTTCGTTTTTACGCCGTGGCGACGGATGCCTTTCAGGGAAAGAATGTGAGGTTTCCGCAGTGATGCAGGCGCCAACTGGCGATGCCGTTAGCGCCTCGACAGCAATACGATGACAGTTATAGCGAGCAGCAACGACAGGCCCTTCCAGACCATGTTCGGATTGCGCTCCAGGAGAGGCACGGTCGACGGATTGAGAAACTCCGCCTTCGGATTGCGCAGGTCGTAAACATATTCGGAGAGTTCGTCGTAGCGCTTCGCCGGGTCGGCGTGCACGGCCTTACGCAACACGCCGTCGATCCATTCCGGAATATCGCTGGCATTGTTGAGCAGCGATCGATAACGCAGCTTGCGGTGCTGCGCGGCGTTCGTCGCCTTCGCGACCTCCGCTCCGTAAGGCAGCGTCCCGGACAGCATCTGATAGGTGAGGGTCCCAAGCGCATAGAGGTCGGATTGCGATGTGGCGCGCTTGCCGAAAAACAACTCGGGTGCGGTGTATTGCGGCGTGCCGAGAATGTCGCTGTGCTTGCCGGGTGAATCAGCTTCGGCGACGCCGTTGACGCGGGTCGAACCGAAATCGATGATCTTCACCGTGCCCGTCTTGTCGATCATGATGTTGTCTGGCCGAATGTCCTGATGGATCATCTCCATCCGATGGAACGCCTGCAAGCCGCGTGCTATCTGCTCGATGATGCCGCGCACGGTTTCCAAATCCGGCTTCGGATTGTCGAGCATCCACTGCTTCAGCGTCTGGCCTTCGATGAATTCGGCGACGATGTAGAGGTAGTTGCGCTTGCGCGACTGTCGGCACGGCTTCAGCACATGCGCGCTGTCGATCCGCCGCGCCACCCATTCCTCGATCATGAACCGCTTGAGATAGACCGGGTCGTCGCGCAGATCGATTGACGGAATCTTGATGACAACCTGTTCGCCGCTCTCCACATCGACTGCGAGATAGATGTGGCTGCGGCTGCTGCCGTGCAGTTCGCGTACGATCCTGTAGCCGTCGAACGCCATGCGGGCTTCAAGCAGCGGTGGCAGCGGCAATTGCGACATCAGAATGTCGCTGGCCTCGCCGTCCGGCGCCGCATCGATCCGTACGATCTGTACGGTGAGGTTGTCCGGGCTGTTCTGTGCATAGGCCTCGTCGACGATCGACTTCGCGGCGGCGTCGAGATCGTCGGCGTGATCGGCGATCGCCGAAGTGATGAAGCGCGCCCCGACGAAATCATAGACTCCGTCGGTGGCGAGGACGTAGACATCTCCGGCATCGATCTGCAGGGCTTGATAGTCGATCTCGATTTGCGGATTTATCCCAAGCGCGCGAGCGAGGTAGCTCTGCTCGGCCGAGATCACGACGCGGTGGTCGGTGGTGAGTTGCTCGAGTGCGCGGTCCGATACGCGATAGATGCGGGAATCGCCGACATGAAAGATGTGCGCTGCGCGGGCGCGTATCACCATTGCACTCAGCGTGCAGACATAGCCGCGATCCTTGTCGTAATGGTAGCGGCCGCGCTGCGTCTGAGATTGCAGCCATGAATTGGTTGCAGCGATGACGCGCTGTGCCGATGTCTTCACCGACCAGGATTCAGAGGTGCAGTAATAGTCGGTGAGAAACGACTTGACCGCAGATTCGCTGGCTTCGCCGCTGACCGCGCTGCTGCTGATGCCGTCGGCGATGACGACGGCAATGCCTTTGAGGCTCAACAGCGGCTCGGTCGGAATCAGGGCGCCGTGGAAATCCTGATTGGTGTCCTTGCGGCCCCTGTCCGAATGCTGGCCGATCGAAATCGTCAATTCACGCGGCATGGGTCACGCTAATAAAATGACGCCCCAACTGGAGAAGCCGGGGCGTCGTGTTGCGAGGATTGCGGATCAGCCTAGTGGGCGAGACTAGCAGTGCGCTTCGGGCCTGTCTTGATGTGTGTGGCATACAGCGTCAGGCCGGTAAAGGTCAGGCCGCCAATGAGGTTGCCGAGCACGGTCGGAATCTCGTTCCAGATGATGTAATCCATGATCGTGAACTTGCCGCCGAGCATCAGGCCGGCAGGGAACAGGAACATGTTGACGATCGAATGCTCGAACGTCATCGCGAAGAAGACCATGACCGGCATCCACATCGCGATGACTTTGCCGCTGACGGTCGTTGAGATCATCGCGCCGACCACGCCGGTTGAGACCATCCAGTTGCAGAGCATGCCGCGGATGAACAGCGTCAGCATGCCGGCTGCGCCATACTGCGCATAGCCGAGCGTGCGGCCTTCGCCGATATGGCCGATCACCTGACCCACCTTGTCCGGCGGCGTCGAGAAACCGAAGGTGAACACGATTGACATCATGATGGCGACGATGATCGCACCCATGAAGTTGCCGATGAAGACGAGCCCCCAATTGCGCAGCACGCCGCCGACAGTGACGCCGGGGCGCTTGTCAAGCAATGCCAGAGGCGTCAGCACGAAGACACCAGTGAGCAGGTCGAAGCCGAGCAGATAGAGCATACAAAAGCCGACCGGGAAGAGGATCGCGCCGATGATCGGATAGCCTGTTTGCACCGTGACGGTGACGGCAAACACCGCGGCGAGTGCCAGGATAGCGCCGGCCATGAAGGCGCGGATGATGGTGTCGCGCGTGGACATGAAAATCTTGGATTCGCCGGCATCCACCATTTTGGTCACGAATTCTGAAGGGACGAGATAGGCCATTACTTGAAAACTTTCTTTGGAGCGGGGTCGGTTGATGTGGCGTGCACCTATGGGGCGGCGGCGACGCTCATGTTGAGATAGATGCGGCCGTTCTCGAGTTTGACCGGGAAGCTGCGCGCGCAGCCTTTGTCAGCGCCCGAGGCTTCGCCATCATCGAGGTTGATGATCCAGTTGTGCAGTGGGCAGGCGACCTTGCGACCGTGTACGATGCCTTCACTAAGCGGACCGCCCTTGTGCGGGCAGCGATTTTCCAGCGCGAACACCTCGTCGCTGGCGGTGCGGAATACCGCGATCTCGCGCCGCGGAGTCTTCACCGTGCGCGCGCCGCGTTGCGGGATCGCGCGCAGTGGGCCGACGTCGAACCAGAAGTCGTTGGATGGGGCCATTGTCATGTTCATTCTGCCGGGACGGCTATAATCGAGTTGAGTGTTGCAAGCGGCGTAAATTCATGCTGTTCGCGGCCGGCGGCGCGTTCGGCCCAGGGATCCTTGCGGACCGCGCGCTGTGATTTCTCGAAGCGCGCCAGCAGCGCGCGACGGTTGTCGGCATCATCCATGATCGCCGCACGTACCTTGTCGAGGCCGGCGTTTTCGACCCACTTCCAGACGCGTTCGAGATAGCCCGCTTCCTCGCGGTACATCTGCATGAAGGCAGCGATGTATTCGATCGCCTCGTCCTCCGTATCGACATGGCCAAGCAGATCGGTCTGGCGGACATGCAGGCCCGCCGCACCGGCGATGTGGATGTCGTAGCCGGATTCGACGCAGATCACGCCGATGTCCTTCACCGTGGATTCCGCGCAGTTCCGCGGGCAGCCGGAGACGCCGAGCTTTACCTTCGCAGGCGCCCATGAGCCGCACATGAAGCGCTCGAGTTTGACGCCGAGACCGGTCGAGTCCTGTGTGCCGAAGCGGCACCATTCGGAGCCGACGCAGGTCTTCACCGTACGTAGGCCCTTGGCATAGGCTGCGCCGGAGACGAGGCCCGCACTGTTGAGCTGCGCCCACACGGCAGGCAGGTCTTCCTTGCGTACGCCCAGCAGATCGATGCGCTGGCCGCCGGTGACTTTCACCGTCGGAATCTTGAAGCGGTCGGCGACGTCGGCGATGGCGCGCAATTCGTCAGGAGTGGTCAGGCCGCCCCACATGCGCGGCACAACGGAGAAGGTGCCGTCCTTCTGGATGTTGGCGTGGACGCGCTCGTTGATGTAGCGCGACTGCGCATCGTCGGCATACTCGCCCGGCCACGCGCAGAGCAGGTAATAATTCAGCGCGGGGCGGCAGGACGGACAACCGCAGGAGGTTTTCCACGCCAGTTCCTGCATCACGGCCGGAACGGACTTCAACTCCTTCGAGAGGATGAAGCCACGGACTTCGCTATGGGTGAGGTCAGTGCATTTGCACATCGGCTTGCGGCCGGCGGCGGAGTAGTTGTCGCCAAGCGTGGCCGCGAGCAGCGATTCCACCTTCGCCGTGCACTGGCCGCAGGACGCTGATGCCTTGGTGCGGGCGCGCACATCGTCGAGGGTGGTGAGGCCGTGGGCGGCGATCGCCTGGGTGATTGCGCCCTTGCACACGCCGTTGCAGCCGCAGATTTCGGCATCGTCCGACAACGCTGCAACAGCAGCGACCGGATCGAGTGCGACGCCGCCCTGATAGGCCTGGCCGAGGATCAGAGCGTTGCGCATGGCGCCGATATCGACGTTCTTTTTGAGCAGGTCGAAATACCACGAGCCGTCGGCCGTATCGCCATAGAGCACCGCGCCGATGATGCGGTCGTCGCGCAAGACGACACGCTTGTAGATGCCGCGGGCAGGATCGCGTAGCACGATCTCATCCTTGACGTCGCCTTCGGCGAAATCGCCGGCCGAGAACAGGTCTACGCCGGTGACTTTCAGCTTGGTCGAGGTGGTCGAACCGATATAGCCGTCAACGGTCTCCCCGGCGAGGGTCGCCGCGAGGGTCTTCGCCATGTCATACAGGGGCGCGACAAGGCCGTAGCACTGGCCGCGATGCTCGACGCACTCGCCGACCGCATAGATGTTGTCGTCGCTGGTTCGTAGATGGTCGTTCACGACGATGCCGCGCTTGACGTTGAGGTCGGCGAGCTTGGCGAGTGCGGTGTTCGGGCGGATGCCGACCGCCATCACGACGAGATCGGCCGGTAGGGTCCGACCATCGTCGAGCCGGACTGACTCGACACATGTGTCACCGAGGATGGCTGCTGTGTTGGCTCCGGTCAGCACCTCGATGCCGCGCGCCTCGATCGCCTTTTGCAACAGATAAGCGGCATTGGGATCGAGTTGGCGCTCCATCAGTGTTGGCATCAGATGGACAACGGTTGTTGTCATGCCGCGCATGGCCAGACCGGCTGCGGCCTCGAGGCCGAGCAAGCCGCCGCCGATGACGACAGCGTGGCCGCCCTTACCGGCTGCATCGAGCATCAAGTTGACGTCGTCGAGATCGCGATAGGTGACGACGCCGGGCAGCTCCGCGCCGGGTACTGGAATAAGAATCGGCTTCGAGCCGGTTGCGATAATCAGCGTGTCATAAGCTTCGACCGCGCCGGACTGTGTGGTGACGGTTTTCGCAACGCGATCGATCGCGACGACGAGTTCGCCGCGCCTGAGATCAACCTTGTTGGTCGCGTACCACTCATCGGTGTGGATCAGAATGTCGTCATATGCCTTCTCGCCGGAGAGCACCGGCGACAGCATGATGCGGTCGTAATTAACACGCGGCTCCGCGCCGAACACCACTACGTCGTAGCGGTCTGGTGCACGTGCGAACAGCTCGTCCATGACGCGGCCGGCGGCCATGCCGTTGCCGAGGATGACGAGCTTCAGCTTCTTTGCATTCGGTTGATCGAGCATGTGCAAACCTGTTTGGACCGCTGTCGATCGGAAACAGGAACTCGCACACCAAACCCGGTAGGGATGGAGTCACGATGACCGCTTCGCACCTGACAATCAGGAAGCGAGCTGTGTCCCTGCGCTTGAAACCAGCAGCGGTTTCAGCATCCGGCGGACGGCGGTCATCATTGACGTAGATGTTATTAGCAAATGGCGTGCCAACGTACCTGTCGTCTAACATTCTGATTTTTCGACTATTTCTAAATGAGCTCGGCTGTCGCAGATCAGTCGTGCCATTAAAACGAGCGGCATTACTGATTTCCTAGGCAGGTGATTAAATCTTGTGCGGTGCGCTTCAGGTTCGAGGTGGCTCCCGATCTGTGCAGACAACAGGTTCGAAGGCGGACGCGCGCTTGGCGAAGATCTCGTCAATTTATTGGTGGTTTGTTGCGGTGGTGAGCTGGCCGTTCTCGGTGCTCGGCCGGGCACGGCGACGCAGCACATAAAGCGTGCCGAGGGCGGGGCGCCCTGCTTCGAGGCGCAGCTCGGAATTCTCCTTGCATACGATTTCGAAGTCCTTCGCGGCGCAGGTTTCGAAATATGTCTCGCTATGGGCGAACCTGCCTGACGAGAGCAGCGTGAAGTCGCCGTGACCCGCGCCCTCGATGCTTGCTGCGAAGAAGCCGCCCGGAGGGAGCGCGCACGCAATCAGGCCGATGAGTTCGTCCAGCCGGCCGAGATAGATCAGAAGATCGGCAGCGAAGACGAGGTCGAAGCTGCGCGGGCTGTCCGCGAGATAGCTCACGACATCGGCCTTGATAAGGTCGTGATAGGCGTTCCGCCGTGTTGCGATGGCGAGCATCTTCTCCGACAGGTCGATGCCGGTCAGTCGCGCGCCGAACCGCCCGAGTGGCTCTGCAGCCAACCCCGTTCCGCAGCCGAGATCCAGAAGGGTCGCAAGTGTCGGTCGGCAGGACGCAATCATATCGGCGAGTTGCTGCGGCACCTTGTAGCCAAGAATGTCCACAAGCTTGCTGTCGAAGCCCTCGGCGAATTCGTTGAAATGCGCCTCCACATAGGCTGCCGGTGCGCGATCATGTGTCTGTCCACCGACGGCATCCAGCAAGTAGCGCTGCACGGGATCGTCCGGCTGGCCTTCCAGTCGCAGTCGTCCGACCGTGGCAGCGGCTTCATGCATGCCATAGGCGCTGAACAACGCGAATGCGGTGCGCAAGACCTCATCCAATGGCTCGGTCTCCTGTCCCGCAAGTGTCGGGTAGCGGGTGATTGCGCCCTGAATGTCGCCGTCCAGCATCGAAGCAAAGGTACGCGCGCGGGCGTAGAGACGCAGCGTCACGCCTTCCAGCGGCACAAATCCGTTTGCGATCGTCAAGGCATCGGCGCTCTCGCAAAACCGGCCGGCCATGTAGAAGGCCTGTCCGAGGCAAAGATGCGTGACCGCGTCGATGCCGCCCCAGGATAGTGCGTATTGCAGATGCATGATCGCCTGCTCGGGACGGCGGGAGCCGAGATACAGCACGCCCAGGCCGAGATGAGCGTCGCCAAGCGAGGCATCGCCCGACAGAGCGCGCAGATAGGCCGCTTCAGCATCATCGATACGCTGCAGCCGGTAGGCGAGGCTCGCATATTGCAGCCATGTCGTCGCGTGGTCCGGATCGATGGCGAGCGCGCGCAACGCACTTGCTTCCGCCAGTTCGTCGCGACCGCTCAATTGATAGTCCGTCGCGAGCTCACGCCAGGCGGTGACGTCCGTCGGCATCAGTGCAAGTGCAGCAAGAAGCGCGTCGATAGCGACGTTATGCTGGCCATGGTTGCAGTTGATCGTTGCAAACTGCCGCAGCGCAGAACATGCATTGTCGGAATGCTCCATCAGCAGCGCGAAGACGGCGTGCTCCTTCATCCAGCGATCGATCTGATCAGCGGCGTGCTGGGCATCGGGGAGTTCAGGCGTGGCGGAATTCATCGGGACGATCGGGAGTTTGATCCAGAGGCGTGCGCGATGCTGCTTCTGCCCAATGCGCGCCACGAAGGCAACGTATCGATAGTTCCGTAGAGGTTGTGTCGTGATCGAGAGGTTGTGTGTGAGTACTCGTCTAAGGTTGGATGATCTGATCTGTTGCCGCAGGTTTCAATCCGTATAAGCTGGCTGAAAAGAAACCGATCACTGGGTGGAAATGGAGAAGGCGCGGTGAAATCACCCGTCGTAAAGCGATCGATCGTCGTCGCCGGACACAAGACAAGCGTCAGCCTCGAAGAGGCGTTCTGGACGGCGCTGAAGGAGATCGCCGGCATGCGCCGGATCACGATGTCGCAGCTCGTCGGCGAGATCGACAAGAACCGACAGCAGAACAACCTGTCCTCGGCGATCAGGCTTTACGCGCTGGCCCATTACCAGGCCCTCGTCCCGCAGTCCGGGCTGTCGTAGGCGTCCGGTAAGCCCTGCGGCGGACCGGCTGGCGGCAAGGCGCATCTGCGCCTACATTCGGTCCAGCTACGTTCACACCAGTCAGGGCCTCTGCATGACCGTTCACCAGCGCAATTTGTCCACCCCTATTGATCCCGTGAAGCTCGACCGTCTGGCCGAGGTCGCCGTGAAAGTCGGGCTGCAACTGGCGCCGGGGCAGGATCTGCTGCTGACCGGCCCCGCCGCGGCGCTGCCGCTGGTGCGCAAGATCGCTGAACATGCCTACAAGGCCGGCGCCGGATTGGTGACGCCGTTCTTCTCCGATGAAGAGATGACGCTGGCGCGCTACCGCTACGGTCACGATGTGAGCTTCGATCGCGCCGCCGGCTGGCTCTATGAGGGCATGGCCAAAGCGCTCGGCAACAACACGGCGCGCCTCGCCATCGTTGGCGACAATCCGATGCTGCTGTCGAACGAAGATCCCGCCAAGGTCTCGCGCGCCAGCAAGGCGAATTCCATCGCCTATCAGCCGGCGCTGCAGAAGATCGCCGGCTTCGACATCAACTGGAATATCATCGCTTATCCGACGTTGTCGTGGGCCAAGCAGGTGTTTCCTGGCGATGAGGACGACGTTGCCGTGCAGAAGCTTGCGGATGCGATCTTCGCGGCGTCGCGCGTCGACAATGCCGATCCCATCGCCGCCTGGGCCAAGCACAATGCGGCGTTGCGTAGCCGCACCGAATGGCTGAACGCGCAGCGCTTCCACGCGTTGCATTTCACCGGGCCGGGCACCGATCTCGTGGTGGGTCTTGCAGATGGTCATGAATGGGAAGGCGGCGCATCGACGGCCAAGAACGGCATCATCTGCAACGCCAATATCCCGACCGAGGAAGTCTTCACCACACCGCATGCCGCGCGTGTCGACGGCCATGTCCGCTCGACCAAGCCGCTATCCTATCAAGGCACGCTGATCGACGACATCGCGGTGCGCTTCGAGGGCGGCAAGATCGTCGAGGCCAAGGCCTCACGCGGCGAGGAAGTGCTCAACAAGGTGCTCGACACCGACGAAGGCTCGCGTCGGCTCGGTGAAGTGGCGCTGGTGCCGCATTCGTCGCCGATCTCGGCGAGTGGCCTCTTGTTCTACAACACGCTGTTCGACGAGAATGCCGCCTGCCATATCGCGCTCGGCCAGTGCTATTCGAAGTGCTTCGTCAATGGCGGCGATCTCACGCCCGAGCAGATCGCGGCGCAGGGCGGCAACAAGAGCTTCATCCATATCGACTGGATGATCGGCTCCGGCGAGATTGACATCGACGGTGCCCACGCCGACGGCCGTCGCGTGCCGGTGTTCCGTAAGGGCGAGTGGGCGTAACGCTGCAGCTATGATCTGAACGGGCGCGGAAACTGAGTCTTCAAATCTATGGCCCAGCCCCACCGCGTCGGCTTTCTTCTGATCGACGGCTTCGCGCTGATGTCCTTCGCCTCGGCGATCGAACCGCTGCGCGCCGCCAATGTGCTAGCCGGCAAGAAACTGTATCAGTGGCTGCAGATCTCGACCGGCGCCGACGCGATTCTGGCGTCGAACGGATTGTCGGTGGCGTCCGATCACACCATTGCCGACAGCGTGCGTTACGACACGGTGCTGGTTTGTGCCGGCGGCAATCCCGCTGGTTTCGATGATGCCAAGACGCTGGCGTGGCTACGTCGCCTCGCGCGCTCGGGCTGCGCCATCGGCGGCGTCTCCGGTGGGCCGTTCATTCTGGCCAAGGCCGGCATACTCGATGGCGTTCGCTGCACGATCCATTGGGAGCATCTCGATGCATTCATCGAGGCCTTTCCCGAGATCGAGCCGACGCGTACGCTGTTCGAGATCGATAGCAACCGGCTCACCTGCGCCGGTGGTGTCGCCGCGCTCGACATGATGCATGCCATCATCCGCCGCGATCACGGCCAGGCACTGGCAGCGAAAGTCAGTGACTGGTTTCTGCAAACCGCCGTGCGTCTCGGCGACGACAGCCAGCGCATTTCATTGCGCGAGCGCCTCGGCACCAGCAATCGCGCCGTGCTCTCGGCGATCACCGTGATGGAACGGCGTCTGGCCAGCCCTGCGCCGCGCGACGAGCTGGCAAAAACGGCCGGCGTGTCCGTGCGCCAGCTCGAGCGGCTGTTCACCGCACATCTCGGCGTAACCATTGAGCAGCATTACCTGACCCTGCGCCTCGGGAAAGCTCGTGCACTGCTGCAGCAGACCAGTATGCCGGTGGTCGAGGTCTCGGCCGAATGCGGCTTCGCCAGCGCCAGCCATTTCGCACGGATGTATCGGCGGGCCTTCGATGTGCCACCGTCGCAGGACCGGATGTCGGGGAAGAGCAAGGCGAAGTGAGGCCTAGCTCCGCCGCGGATAAATAATCACAGACAGATACGTCATAGGCGCCTTCACCAGTTCTTCCGGGCCGTGCCGCGCGGCTGCGTCGAAGAACAGCGTGTCGCCGGGCTCCATCAGATAGGTCTGATCGGCGTGGCGATAACGCACCTTGCCGGTCAGCATGTAGATCATCTCGACGCCGGCATGGCGGAAGTTGCTATAGGCCTCGGCATCCTCGTTCAGCGTGATCAGATAGGGCTCGACGCCGAGCTCGCCGTGGATCGACTGGCCAAGCAGTTGATAGTGATGGCCGGACTTGGTGCCGCGTCGCTCGATCTTGACGCCCGTACCGGCTTTCACGAAAGAGCAATCGCGCTCTTCCTCAGTCTCGCGAAAGAATCTGGAGATCGGAACGTTGAGCGCTTTTGAGAGTGCATTCAGCGTGCCCAGTGATGCGGAGATGCTGCCGGTCTCGATCTTTGACAGCATGCCGGTCGAGATGCCCGCCGATGTGCTGAGCTCGGCCACCGTCAGCTCCAGCTCCTTGCGGAGCTGCCGCACTTCATTGCCGATCTTGGATTCCAGCGAGCCACCGACTTCCAGCGGCGCGTTCGAACCGGTGCGCAGCTCCTCCAGCTTTGAGCGCGCGGGCGATGATTTCGTTGTCTTCGGTTTCGCTTTCACGATGGCGTTTCCTGCAGCGTTGATTTCCCGACAATAGCAATATTTCTTGTCAGGAAAACTATTTTCTCTGTGGTTGACATGGCGGTTTTGTTTCGGGCAAGGTCCACGCGCATTCAACGAGCGAGACGCGAGCCATGTGCGGCATTGCCGGTCTGTTTCTGAAAGATCAAAAGCTGGCCCCCGAATTAGGCGGGTTGCTCTCCGGCATGCTGGAAGCGCTGAGCGATCGCGGCCCTGACTCTGCAGGCTTTGCTGTTTATGGCGACGGCGATGCCGGACAGATCAAGCTGACGCTGCGCGCTGCGCCGTCGTTCGATTTTGCTGAACTGATGGCATCGCTTGGTAAAATCGCCGGCGCACCGATTTCGTATCAGGTGCACGATACCCACGCCGTCATCAGCGTTCCCACCGATCGCGAGGCTGCTGTCGCATCTGTGCTCCTCGGCATGAAAGACGTCGACATGGTTGCGCGCGGCAAGCGCATGGCTGTGTTCAAGGAAGTCGGTCTGCCCGCTGACGTGGCCAAGCGCTTCGGTCTGAACGCGATGGCCGGCACCCATGCCGTCGGCCACACCCGCATGGCGACTGAGTCCGCAGTGACCACCAATGGCGCGCACCCCTTCACCACGGGCACGGACCAGTGCCTCGTGCATAACGGTTCGTTGTCGAACCACAATGACGTTCGCCGCGAGTTGATCCGCCAGGGCATGACGTTCCGCACCGAAAATGATTCCGAGGTCGCCGCCGGCTATATCTCATCGCAAATGGCCGCCGGTGCTTCGCTGCAGGATGCGATGACGTCGTCGCTGTCCGCGCTCGATGGCTTCTACACATTCGTCATCGGCACCGAGACCGGCTTCGGCGTGCTGCGCGATCCCATTGCCTGCAAGCCAGCCGTGATGGCCGAGACCGATCGCTGGGTCGCCTTCGGCACCGAATATCGTGCGCTGGTCGATCTGCCGGGCATCGACGTCGCCAAGGTCTGGGAGCCCGAACCCGCCAAAGTTTATTTGTGGGAGCGGCACTGATGCCTTCGGTTGATCTTGCGTCCTCGCCGCTGCGCGAACTCAACAGCGCGCTGCATGCGCTGACTGATAACACCAACGCGACGCACTGGACCGTCAGCAATCCGCGCGGCCAGCACAATATCGCGGTCGGTCTCGATTTTCCGGTCGAGATCGAGATCGACGGTCACGTCGGCTATTACTGCGCCGGTATGAACAAGCAGGCGCGCGTCACCGTGCGCGGCAATGCCGGGCAGGGTGTCGCCGAAAACATGATGTCGGGCCGCGTGCACGTCACCGGCGATGCCTCGCAGGCGGCGGGCGCCAGCGGCAATGGCGGCCTGCTCGTGATCGACGGTAATGCCTCGGCGCGCTGCGGCATCTCGATGAAGGGCATCGATATCGTCGTGAAGGGCTCGGTCGGCCATCTCTCGGCCTTCATGGCGCAGGCCGGAAAACTCGTGGTGCTCGGCGATGCCGGCGAAGCGCTCGGCGATTCCATCTATGAGGCGCAGCTCTTCGTGCGCGGAACGGTCACGAGCCTCGGCGCCGATTGCATCGAGAAGCCGTTGAATGACGAACACAAAGTCGAGCTGAAGAAGCTGCTCGATGAGGCCGGCGTCGAGGGCGTCAGACCGGACGAGTTCAAACGCTATGGCTCCGCGCGAAAGCTCTATCACTTCCACATCGACAACGTCGGGTCCTACTGATGAGCGCGCAAGACCGCTGGATCCATACGCCGCCGCGCAAGTCCGCGACCTTCGATGATGCCGCGATCGCGGAAATCCGTCGTGCTGCCGCGACCGGCATCTATGACATTCGCGGCGCCGGCGCCAAGCGCAAGCTGCCGCATTTCGACGACCTGCTGTTTCTTGGCGCCTCGATCAGCCGCTATCCGCTGGAGGGCTACCGCGAGAAATGCGCCACCGATGTCGTCATCGGCGCGCGCTTCGCCAAGAAGCCGATCCATCTGAAGATTCCGATCACCATCGCCGGCATGAGCTTCGGTGCGCTGTCCGGCCCTGCCAAGGAAGCACTCGGCCGCGGCGCATCGGCGGTGGGCACGTCGACGACCACGGGCGACGGCGGCATGACCCCGGAAGAACGTGGTCATTCCGATCTGCTGGTCTATCAGGTGCTGCCGTCGCGTTACGGCATGAATCCGGACGACCTGCGTAAGGCCGATGCAATTGAAGTCGTGGTCGGGCAGGGTGCCAAGCCCGGTGGCGGCGGCATGTTGCTCGGCCAGAAGATTACCGAGCGCGTCGCCGGCATGCGCCGTTTGCCGGTGGGAATCGACCAGCGTTCGGCGTGCCGGCATCCGGACTGGACCGGGCCCGACGATCTCGAAATCAAGATCCAGGAACTGCGCGAGATCACCGACTGGAATATCCCCATTTACGTGAAGGTCGGTGCCTCACGCCCGTATTACGATATCGCGCTCGCTGTGAAATCCGGCGCCGATGCCATCGTGCTCGACGGCATGCAGGGCGGGACGGCTGCGACGCAGGACGTCTTCATCGAGAATGTCGGCCTGCCCACCATGTGCGCGATCCCGCCGGCGGTAAAGGCGCTGCAGGACTTGGGCATGCATCGCAAGGTGCAGCTCATCGTGTCCGGTGGCATCCGCAATGGAGCTGACGTGGCCAAGTGTCTCGCGCTCGGCGCGGATGCGGTGGCGATCGGCACGGCTGCATTGATCGCGCTCGGTGATAACGACCCCGCACTGGAAGCCGAATATCAGAAGCTCGGCACTACGGCCGGCGCCTATGACGACTGGCACGAGGGCCGCGATCCCGCGGGCATCACAACGCAGGATCCTTTGCTGGCCGCGCGGCTCAATCCCGTGATCGCCGGCCGCAAGCTCGCAAACTATCTTTCCGTGATGACGCTGGAAGCGCAGACCATCGCACGCGCCTGCGGCAAGAGCCACGTCCACAATCTCGAACCGGAAGATCTGGTGGCGCTGACAATGGAGTCGGCGGCCATGGCGAGGGTCCCTCTCGCGGGGACGAACTGGATTCCCGGCAGCAATATCTAACGAGCCATTATGGCTGGATGACCTTCGGAGCGCGTGTCAATGACGACCTGGACCGAACTAGCCAAACAGCACGATCTCAAATATTTCCTGATTGCCTTTGTCGATCTGTTCGGCGGCATGCGCGCCAAGCTGGTGCCGGCCACGGCCATGGACGGCGTGGCAAAGTCCGGCGCTGGCTTTGCCGGTTTCGCGGCCTGGTTCGATATGACGCCGGCCGATCCCGACGTGCTCGTGATGCCGGATATGGATACGCTGACGCTGCTGCCATGGAAGCCCGGCGTCGCCTGGGTCACGGGGGATCTCTATATGGGCGGCAAGCCCGTGGCGCAGAATCCACGTCAGGTGCTGAAAGGCCTCATTGCGAAGGCGGCGGAGCAGGGTGTCGAACTCAAGACCGGCGTCGAATGCGAGTACTTCCTGATCTCGCCGGACGGTACCGCGATCTCCGATCCCGCCGATCAGCAGGCCAAGCCGTGCTACGACCAGCAGGCACTGATGCGGCGCTACGAGATCGTCGCTGAAATCTGCGACGCGATGATCTCGCTCGGCTGGAAGCCCTATCAAAACGACCATGAAGACGCCAACGGCCAGTTCGAGATGAACTGGGAGTTCGACACCGCGCTGAAGACCGCCGATCGTCACGCGTTCTTCAAGTTCATGGTCAAGTCGATCGCCGAGAAGCACGGCTACAAGGCGACCTTCATGCCGAAGCCGTTTGCCAATCTCACTGGCAACGGCTGCCACGTCCATGCGTCGCTTTGGTCGACCAAGGATGGCTCCAACGTATTTGAAGATGAGGCCGGTGAACTCGGCCTGTCGAAGACCGCCTATCACTTCATCGGCGGCCTCGTTCATTCGGCCGAAGCGGTTTGCGCCATCACCAATCCCACGGTGAATTCCTACAAGCGCATCAATGCGCCGCGCACGCTCTCCGGCGCGACGTGGTCGCCGAATACGGTGACCTACGGCGGCAACAACCGGACGCATATGATCCGCATTCCCGATGCTGGTCGTTTTGAATTCCGTCTGCCCGACGGCGCGGTCAATCCGTATCTGCTGCCTGCGGCGCTGTTGGCCGCCGGCCTCGACGGCATGGCCAACAGCCGCGATCCCGGCCCGCGCCTCGACATCAATATGTATACGGAAGGCGCGAAGGCGCCGAAGGCAAAGCAGCTGCCGCTGAACCTGCTCGATGCATTGCGCGCGCTCGAAGCGTCCGCGGTGTTGAAGGATCAACTCGGCGAGGTCGTGGTCGGATCGTATCTCAAGCTCAAACACAGCGACTGGAATGAGCACTGCCGTCAGCTCACCGAATGGGAGCGGCAGACGACTTTGGATTGCTGATACCGCACGTTCGTCGAAATTGCGTGCTATGAGTCCTGACTTGGGAGCGTCATTGGGTTGACGCAACGTTGTCGCAGGATCATTTCGCACCATGACGACCGGCGTCAGCGCGTTTTACGACGGCATTTCAATATTTTACGGTTTCGACCGGGTGATGGACCCGGCTTTGTACATGCCGCTGCCGGATGACTGGATCATCGGCGTCGCCGATATCGTCGAATCCACCAAGGCCATCGCCGAACAGCGCTACAAGGCCGTCAACATGGCCGGCGCTGCCGTCATTGCTGCCGTGACCAACGCGTTGGACGGCCGCGAATTCCCCTTCGTGTTCGGCGGCGATGGCGCGAGCTTCGCAGTCTCGCCGGACGATCTCGATCGCGCCCGCGGGGCATTGGCGGCAACGGCCACCTGGGTGAAGCACGATCTCGATCTCGCGATGCGCGTGGCCCTGGTGCCGATCAAAGACATCCGCGCGCAGGGGCTGGATGTGCGCGTGGCGCGCTTTGGTCCATCGAAGAATGTGTCCTATGCGATGTTTTCCGGTGGCGGATTGGGCTGGGCAGAGGCCGCGATGAAGCGCGGCGAATTCGCGGTGACGCCGGCACCTGTCGGAACCTATCCCGATCTCTCCGGGCTCTCATGTCGCTTCGAGGAAATTCCATCGGCACATGGTTTGATTCTGTCGGTGTTGGTGACGGCTGCAGCGGGAGCCGACCCATCCGCATTTCGTCGCGTTATCGAAGACATCATCGCACTGGTCGAACGCAGTCCTAATGCGGGCCGTCCCGTGCCTGCCGGCGGCCCAGCGCTGAGGTGGCCGCCTGCGGGTCTCGGCTACGAAATCCGAGCTGGCCGCGGCGCGAAATCGCTGTCGCGCTTTCGTATCTGGGTGACGACGCGAACGCTGTTCGTTTTTGTGTTGATGCGTTTTGGCATTAGCGTCGGCGGCTTCGTGCCGAAGACCTATGTGCAGCAGTTGGTCGAGAACTCGGATTTCCGCAAATATGACGACAGCCTGCGCATGATTCTGGATTGCACGCCCGATCTCGAACGCGCGCTGGAGCAGCGTCTTGTTGCGGCGGGCTCGGAAGGAACGGTGCGCTATGGTCTGCACCGCCAGGATGCTGCGATGATGACGTGTTTCACACCGTCAGCCATCCGCAGCGATCACGTACATTTCATTGACGGCGCGCGCGGTGGCTATGCCTCGGCGGCCACCGCATTGAAGGCTATGTCAGTTTGAAAGAGATCGCCTGATCAGCGGCCGACGCGGGTCCAGTTTTCGCCGCCGCAGAATGCGCCGACGCAGCCTTCGACCTTCAGCGTGTTAGGGCCGACCAGCGCCACGTTGCTGGTATAGATCTTCCCGTCATCGGCATTGTAGATCCGGCCCGACCACGTGTTCGCTCCGGTTGGGCGCATATCGTAGAACAAGTGAATGCCGATCATCGAGCGCTTGGCTAGCGAGGGATCGGGATTCTTGTCGTCGATCGGCGGCTTGCCGGTCTGCGGATCGATCTTGTCGCGCAGCGAGACGACGGTGCCGCACAGGATGGTGCCGCATTTGCTGACCCGCACCTGCGCATCGCCGGCCTGGGTCTGCCAGACACCCGTTGCTTCGCCGCCCGATTGGGCTTGCGCAGCGGAGCCTGCGAACACTGCACCCAGCAATGCGATCATAACAGTGAATCTGGCGGCCATGCGTGTCTCCTCGGATCAGGCGGTCTGCATAACAAGAAATGGGATTTGTGCAATGCCGCGGCGATGCGTTTGAGACTACTCAGCGTCTCAAATGATCATGATCGATTCGATTTGACGCAGCTTGCTCAGGTCAACCGGTGGCGGTCACCACGGCAGCCCGCACAGGTCCATCTCGCCTTCATGCGGCGCTCGCTTCAGGTAGGACACCAGCGGGGTCATGACATCGAAGCGTACCCGCTCGCCGTGCTGTTCGGCATAGACCTCGCCGATGAACGGCTTCCAGTTGCGGCGGGTGTAGAAATCCAGATTGTGCGGTTCGCAGAACAGCAGCGCAAAATCGGTGGCGCGTTCGTCTTTCAGCGTATGGAGTGCGGCGGTGAGCGCCAGACTGGCCAGACCGCGACGACGATAGTCGGGATGCGTCACAACGCCGCCGATGCCGCCAATCCGCGTCTTGCGATCCTTCCATATGCCTTCGCGCCGATACAGGCCGACATGGCAGACCGGCTGTCCGTCGTCCTCCACGATGACCCGCAATTCGGGATAGGCGAAGACCACGTGTCCCCAGGGCAGTTTCTCGACCGCCTCGCGCGGCCAAACCAGGTCGAACAGCGGTTTGACACTCGGCCATGAGGCATCGCCGGTCACAATCTCGATTTCGATGCTCATTTCGGTCGCCACCTCTGCGCTTTGTGCAGCCCTTATAGGTCGGTCCGAGGGTAGTAAACCTGTCGAATCCAGTGCTTATCTGAGAATAATATTCTAGGTATCAAGGAAACGTTGGAATGACTGAGGCGGAGCTCTCCAAATACCAGCGCTGGGCGATTTTGGCCGGCGCGGCGACGCTGCTCAGCCTGGCCATGGGCATGCGCCAGAGCTTCGGCCTGTTTCAACCCTCGATTCTGCGCGACACCGCCATCACCACGGCTGATTTCTCCCTGGCCACCGCTTTGCAGAACGTGATCTGGGGCATCTCGCAGCCCTTCATCGGTGCTATCGCCGATCGTTTCGGCACCCGTCACGTCATGATCACCGGCGTTTTGATTTATGCCGCCGGTCTCGTCCTGATGATGGTCGCGACCACGCCGTTGGTGTTCACGCTTGGCGCCGGCCTTTGCGTCGGCCTCGCGCTGTCCTGCACGGCATCGAGCATGACCATGACGGTAGCTTCGCGCAGCGTCTCCGCCGCCAAGCGCAGCGTCACCATGGGCGCGGTGTCGGCTGCAGGTTCGCTCGGTCTCGTCATCGCGTCGCCGCTGGCGCAGACGCTGATCTCGACGGCGGGCTGGCAAGTGGCGCTGATCGGCTTTCTCGGCCTCGCTGCGGTGATGCTCCCCGCTGCGCTGTTTGCTGGCCAGTCTGACAAGATCGAACGCGCACCGGCGGATGAGCTGCAGCAATCTTTGGGAGAAGTGGTGCAGTCCGCACTCGGTCATTCCGGTTATATCGTGCTGGCGTTGTCGTTCTTTGTCTGCGGCCTGCAGCTAGTATTCATCACCACGCATCTGCCGAATTATCTGGCGATCTGCGGCCTCGACGCGTCGCTTGGCGCCACCGCGCTGGCAATAGTCGGTCTGTTCAATGTGTTTGGCTCCTATGCCTTTGGCTGGCTTGGCGGCCGTTATCCGAAGCAGATTTTGCTCGGCGGAATTTACATCGTTCGCTCGTTGGCGCTCGCCACTTATTTCTATTTTCCGGCGACGCCGACCACGACCATGGTCTTCGCAGCCGTGCTGGGGTCGCTCTGGCTCGGCGTGGTCCCGCTGGTGAACGGCCTCGTCGCGCAGCTGTTCGGGTTGCGCTTCATGGCGACACTCACGGGCATCGCCTTCCTCAGCCATCAGGCAGGATCTTTCCTGGGCGCCTGGGGCGGCGGCATGATCTTCTCTCATCTCGGCAATTACGATCGTGCCTGGCAATTCGCCGTCGTGATCGGGATGATCGCCGGATGCTTCCAGATGCTGATGAATGTGAAGCCGCCAGTGCGGCGCGATGCCGTCTCCGCCGCAATGCCGAGCGCGGCCTGATCGCGAAGCGATCGGGGATCGCAAAGATGGGAGTGTCGGAGCCGGGCGGAACCTTCTATAAGGGTTCCCGTTAAGCCAACTCTCCCATTATTGCGGATCTTGACCCATGACCTTCACGCTTCCCAATCTGCCTTACGCCTATGACGCGCTCGCGCCGCATATGTCGAAGGAAACGCTGGAATTCCATCACGATAAGCACCATCAGGCTTACGTGACCAACGGCAATAACCTGCTGAAGGGCACCGAATTCGAAGGCAAATCGCTTGAAGAAATCGTGAAGGGCTCGTTCGGCAAGAATGCCGCGCTCTTCAACAATGCCGGCCAGCACTACAACCATCTCCACTTCTGGAACTGGATGAAGCCGAACGGCGGTGGCGACAAGCTACCCGGCCGTCTGGAGAAGAAGATCACCGAGGATCTCGGCGGTCTCGAGAAGTTCAAGACCGACTTCGCCGCTGCAGGCGTTGGCCAGTTCGGCTCCGGCTGGGCCTGGCTCTCGGTCAAGAACGGCAAGCTGGAAATCTCCAAGACCGCGAACGGCGAAAGCCCGTTGGTCCATGGCGCGACCCCGATCCTCGGCGTCGACGTCTGGGAGCACTCCTACTACATCGACTATCGCAACCGTCGTCCCGACTATCTCAAGGCGTTCGTCGATCATCTCGTGAACTGGGAATATGTCGACGAGCAGTTCGGCAAGGCGGTCTGATCGCTTTCGATCTGCGTTTAATGACGCGCGGGAAGGGCGGTGGCGCAAGCTGCCGCCTTTTTTCGTTGTCGTGACGTTTTCGTGTCTTGGTTGACCTGCTGCGACTTGCCGCCGCAGGCACGCTGCGGCAAAACGGAATGACGTGAGCCACTAAGCGCAGCGGGTATTAGATGAATTATGTTTTGGTTTTTGTCGGCGGCGGCCTTGGCGCCACCTTGCGCCATGTCATCAACATGACCTGCGCTCGCTGCATGGGAGCGGCGTTCCCGTGGGGCACCTTCATCATCAACATCACTGGCTCCACGGTGATGGGCCTGATCGCCGGCTATCTCGCTTACAAGGGTGAGGCCTCGCAGCCCTGGCGCCTGTTCCTGATGACCGGCATCCTCGGCGGCTACACGACCTTTTCGGCCTTTTCACTGGATACGGCAGTGCTCTATGAGCGCGGCGAATTGGGCCTTGCCCTGGCCTATGTGCTGGGCTCAGTGGTGCTGTCGATTGCCGGGCTCTTTGCCGGCCTGGCGCTGGTCCGCCATTTCGCCTGATCCGCTCCGGGCTTGCGGTATGTTATAATATAACATAAATGACAGTGAGGCGTTTTGGCGCCGGGTTTCCACTGGCTCAGGCCCTATTTCATGGCGCATTCCCATTCCCACGGTCATGACCACTCCCATGGTCACGCGCACGGCCACGGTCATGCCCACAGCCATGGCCCGGCAAGCCCGCATCCGGCCCAGCCCGCGCCCTGGTCGATCCTGCGCATGACGTTGCCCGCACGGCTGGGGGCTGCGCTGGCGGTCTCCGCAGCGCTCTGGGCGGTGGTTCTGCTGGCGATGAGGCCATCATGACGGCACAGCTCGCTTTCCAGAACGTCACACTGGGCTATGACCGGCATCCGGCGGTGCATCACCTCAATGGCGAGATCGCCGCTGGCAGTTTGCTCGCGGTGGTCGGGCCGAACGGCGCCGGCAAATCCACGCTGTTTCGCGGCATCGTCGGCATCCTGAAGCCGCTGACGGGCGCGATCACACTTGGCGGCCTGAAGGCGCGCGACATCGCTTACCTGCCGCAGAGCGTCGATATCGACCGCACATTCCCTATTTCGGTGTTCGACTTCGTCGGCACAGGGCTTTGGCGCACGACCGGGATATTCGGCGGCCTTGGCAAGACCGCGCGTGCGCAAATAGGACAGGCGCTCGCCTCTGTCGGCCTCAATGGTTTCGAGAATCGCAATATCGGCACGCTGTCGGGCGGCCAGATGCAGCGGATGCTGTTTGCGCGGGTGTTGTTGCAGGACGCACGCGTTATCGTGCTCGACGAGCCGTTCAATGCGATCGATACCAAGACGTCGGCGGACCTGATTGCGCTGGTGCGTCACTGGCATGCCGAGAAGCGCACGGTGCTGGCGGCGCTGCACGATATGGAGATGGTGCGCGCGCATTTCCCGGAGACGCTGCTGCTGGCGCGCGGCTCCGTGGCCTGGGGATCGACCCAGCAGGTGCTGACGGCGGATAACCTGCTGGAGGCGCGGCGCATGTGCGAAGCCTTCGACGATGGCGCCGGCACCTGTGTTGTCGACGCCGCACACTCGTGGGCGGCCTGATCGACATGCTCTACGATGCGCTGATCGCGCCTTTCCTCGAATTCGAATTCATGCGCCGCGCGCTGGCCGGCGTGGTTGCGCTCGCGCTCGGCGGCGCGCCGATCGGCGTGTTCCTGATGCTGCGGCGGATGAGCCTTGTGGGCGATGCCATGGCGCATGCGATTCTGCCGGGGGCGGCGATCGGCTTCCTGTTCTCGGGGCTAAATCTGTTTGCGATGACGTTTGGCGGCCTGATTGCAGGCTTTTCCGTCGCTTTGCTGGCAGGGCTGGTGTCGCGCGTGACCGTTATCAAGGAAGACGCATCGCTTGCCGCGTTCTATCTCGTATCACTCGCAGTCGGCGTCACCATCGTTTCGATGCGCGGCACCAATATCGATCTGCTGCATGTGCTGTTTGGCAATATTCTCGCACTCGACGATCAGACGCTGCTGGTGATCGCGTTCAACGCGACGATCACGTTGGTTGTGATGGCGGTGATCTATCGGCCACTGGTGATCGAATGCGTCGATCCGGTGTTTCTGCGCACTGTCTCGCGCGCCGGTGCACCCGCGCATCTGGCGTTTCTCGCGCTGGTCGTCGTTAATCTCGTCAACGGCTTTCACGCGCTCGGTACGCTGCTCGCGGTGGGGCTGATGATCCTGCCGGCGGGCATCGCGCGGTTCTGGTCGCGCGATATCACGGGGATGATGATGATCTCCGTCGCGAGCGCGATGGTCTCCGGTTACTTCGGTCTGGTGCTGTCGTTCCAGACCAAGGTGCCGTCCGGTCCCGCGATCATTCTGGTCGCCGCGGTGCTCTACGTATTTTCGGTTTTGTTCGGCAATGTCAGTGGCTTGGTGAGGCAGTTATTCCCCGGCCGGCATCTTGAGGCGTAGGTGTGTCAGTCATGCGGAAATCCAGCATATTCGTGCTTTCTGCTATCATGTCGCTCGTCGCTGCGATCGTCCCGGCGCGTGCGCAGGACAAGATCGATGTCGTCGCGAGTTTCTCCATCCTGGGTGACTTCGTGCGCAATGTCGGTGGCGAGCGAGTCGCTGTCACGACCCTGGTCGGCCCGAATGGCGATGCGCATGTCTACACACCGACGCCGCGTGACGCGAAAAAGATCGCCGATGCGAAGCTCGTGGTGGTCAACGGCCTCGGCTTCGAGGGCTGGTTGCCGCGGCTGGTGAAATCATCCGGCGGCAAGGCTGTCATCGTCACCGCGACACAGGGCATCGCACCGCGCAAGCTCGACTCGCACGAGGATCCGCACGCCTGGCAATCGGTGGCCAATGCCAGGATCTATGTCGCAAACATTCGCGATGCGCTGGCCAAGGCCGATCCTGCCGGTGCCGACACCTACAAGGCGAACGCCGAGGCCTATCTCGCGAAGCTGACGGCCCTCGACAGTGATGTGAAGGCAGCCATCGCTACCATTCCCACGGTACACCGCAAGGTGATCTCGACCCATGACGCCTTCGGCTATTTCGCGGCGGCCTATGGCATCGAATTTATTGCGCCGCAGGGCGTTTCGACGGATTCGGAGCCCAGCGCCAAGGATATCGCGGTCATCATCACCCAGCTCAAGATCTCGAAAATTCCGGCGGTTTTTCTGGAAAACATCGCCGATCCCCGGCTGATGCGCCGGATCGCCGCCGAGACCGGGGCAAAAATCGGCGGAACGCTGTATTCGGACAGTCTGACGGCCGAAAACGGCGATGCACCCACTTACATTGATATGGTCAGGCACAATATAAAGGCGCTGACGAGCGCGCTGACCAGTTAGCGCAGGGGCACCCCTGCTGCCGGCGCTGCACAAGACCCCGCCGGAGAGATCATGTCTGAAGCGACTGCCAACAAAATTCCCGTGACCGTGCTGACCGGCTATCTCGGCGCCGGCAAGACCACGCTGTTGAACCGCATCCTGTCGGAAAACCACGGCAAGAAATACGCTGTGATCGTCAACGAGTTCGGCGAGATCGGTATCGACAACGATCTCATCATCGGCGCGGATGAAGAAGTTTTCGAGATGAACAACGGCTGCGTCTGCTGCACTGTCCGCGGCGACCTCGTGCGTATTCTCGACGGCCTGATGAAGCGCAAGGGCAAATTCGACGCCATCATCGTCGAGACCACGGGTCTCGCGGATCCGGCCCCGGTCGCGCAGACCTTCTTCGTCGACGAGGACGTGCAGGCCCATGCGCGGCTCGATGCCGTCGTGACCGTGGCCGATGCCAAGTGGCTGAGCGATCGCCTCAAGGACGCGCCGGAAGCCAAGAACCAGATCGCTTTCGCCGATGTCATCGTGCTCAACAAGATCGATCTCGTGTCGAAGCCTGAGCTCGCCGAAGTCGAGGCGCGCATTCGCGCCATCAACCCCTACGCCAAGCTGCACAAGACCGAACGCGCGCAGGTGAAGCTGTCCGATGTGCTGGAGCGTGGCGCCTTCGATCTCGATCGCATTCTGGAGATCGAACCGGAATTCCTCAATGCGGACGACGGTCACGATCATCATGACCACGATCACGGCCATCATCACCATCATGATCATGGCCACGGTGGTTTGAAGCACTATCACGACGAGGACATGCACTCGATGTCGCTGCGCACCGACAAGGCGCTCGATGCGTCGACCTTCATGCCCTGGCTGCAGGACCTGATGGCCAAGGAGGGCGGCAAGATTTTGCGCTCCAAGGGCATCCTGTCGTTCTCCGGCGATGACGAGCGCTATGTCTTCCAGGGCGTGCACATGATGCTCGAAGGCGATCATCAGCGGCCGTGGAAGGACGGCGAGAAGCGCGAAAGCCGTCTTGTCTTTATCGGTCGCGATCTGCCCGAGCAGCTGATCCGCGACGGCTTCGAACGCTGCATCCCCGCCTGATGATGTCCGATTTCAATCCGCTGCAGGAGCAGGAATCCATCGTTTCGGTCACCGACCGTGTGTTGCCGGTGGCCATCGGTGCGTCGGTCACATCAGTGCATTTTCTCGGCGACAAGGCAGCCTTTGTCGGCGCCGAAGAGAAAGTCACGCTGGTCGATCCGGCAGGCGCGATGTCGCCGGTCGAGGTCGCGTTCGGTGGCATCCTGTGCTCGACCTCCGACGGCAAGCGCATCGTGATGGGCTGCGACGACGGCAAGGTCGTCGTGCTCGACCGCGACGGCACAGTCTCGACCTTTGCGACCGACGCCAAGAGGCGCTGGATCGACAGTGTAGCTTTGCATCCCGACGGCGCTGTTGCGTGGTCGGCGGGCAAGACGGCCTTCGTGCAGGCGCCGAAGGGCGAAGTGAAATTCTTCGAGGTGCCATCGACCGTCGGCGGCCTTGCATTCGCGCCCAAAGGGCTGCGGCTCGCGATAGCCCACTACAACGGCGTGACGCTGTGGTTTCCCAACATGGCCGGCAATGCCGAAGTGCTGGAATGGGCCGGTTCGCATCTCGGCGTGACCTTCAGCCCGGACAACAAGTTTCTGGTCACCGCGATGCATGAGCCGGCGCTGCATGGCTGGCGTCTCGTGGACGGCAAGCACATGCGCATGACCGGCTATCCCGCACGCGTGCGCTCGATTTCCTGGAGCGCCGGCGGCAAGGGTCTCGCGACCTCGGGCGCCGATACGGTCATCATCTGGCCGTTTGCCAGCAAGGACGGCCCGATGGGCAAGGAGCCGGCGATGCTGGCGCCGCTCAAGGCCAAGGTCACCATGGTGGCCTGTCATCCCAAGCAGGACATCCTGGCCGCCGGTTACAGTGACGGCACCATCCTGATGGTCCGCATGACCGACGGCGCGGAAATTCTGGTACGCGCCAACAAGGGGCAGCCCGTCAGCGCGCTGGCCTGGAATGCCAAGGGTACGCTGCTGGCCTTCGCCGATCAGGACGGCGACGCGGGATTGCTGGAGCTGTAGTTCTTTCACCTCCCCTGTGGGGAGAGAGAGTCACGACGGTCGGTGCGAGGCGGCATTGTCATCCGCCCGTCACTTCCTGTACGCATGCAGACATCATGCGATTTTTGGCAACATTCCAGACCTACGACTTCCTCGACACGCTGCTCAGCCTGGCCACGGCCTTTGTGCTGGGCACGCTGATCGGTGCTGAGCGACAATATCGCCAGCGCACCGCGGGCCTGCGCACCAATGTGCTGGTGGCGCTCGGGGCGGCCGCTTTCGTCGATCTGGCAATGCAGCTGCACGGTGCCGATGGCGCGGTGCGCGTGATCGCCTATGTCGTCTCCGGCATCGGCTTTCTCGGCGCGGGCGTCATCATGAAGGAAGGCACCAATGTGCGCGGCCTCAATACGGCGGCGACGCTATGGAGTTCGGCCGCGGTGGGCTCCTGCGCCGGCGCGGACATGATCGCACAGGCTATCGCGCTTACATTTTTCGTGCTGGCCGGCAATACGTTGCTGCGGCCGCTGGTCAATGCGATCAACCGGGCGCCGCTGGACGCGAAGTCGTCGGAAGTGACCTATTACGTGCGGCTCACGGTCTCGCCCGAGGTGGTACCGGAGATGCGCGAGCGCCTGCAGGAGGCGCTGGAAGCCGCAAAATATCCGGTCGGCGATGTCGATGTGATCGAGCAGAGCGACACCCAGCAGGAGATCGTCGCCACGCTGGTCTCGACGGCCGTCGATCCCAAGGAGCTGGATGCCGTGGCCGCCCGGCTCGAGGCGTATGCCGGCGTGCGCAACGCCACATGGGACGTCAGCACCAAGGACTAGTCGTCCAAAAGAAGTCCAGTCCAGGGCGCCATCGGCGATCTGCGACTTTCCGGCTCGGGAACTTTGGCGGCCGGCTCCCGTTGTCACCGCACATTAACTGCGGTGGATGCCATGATCTCGACGACCCAGACGCGCGTGTTCCGGACTAATTTGGCGATCGCGATCTTGGCGACGGCTGCAGGATTGGGCGCATCGACGTCGGCAATGGCACGGCTCACGCTGACGCCACCATCCGCTCGATTTGCCCAGGCGACGCCGCCACTGCAGTCAACGCCGGGTGCCGAAAACAAGCCGTCGGCCCCCGCAGAACCCGCGACCACTGGCCAGCGCCCGCAGGAAACGCCGCCGCAGCCGGCGCGTCCGGATGCAGAAGCACGCGATGCCGGCGCCAAGCCGGCGCTGCCACCAGCGCCGGCTGAGAAGACCGCGCCGCCGATCACCACGAAATAGCGGAGCTTTCGAGGTCGCTGTCAAAGTCCCTCATGGTGAGGAGGCGCGTTTGCGCCGTCTCGAACCATGAGGCCGGGTTCTCCCAGTGTGCCGCCATCCTTCGAGACGCGCGCGAAGAGCGCGCTCCTCAGGATGAGGACGGTGTTTGTTGACGCTGCCCGCACAATAGTCTCGCCAGTTTCATCGACCGCCTTCATACTCCCTGCCAACAGTTTCATAGGGGGCACCATGAAGATCGAAGAT
Source organism: Tardiphaga sp. 20_F10_N6_6 (assembly GCF_052076045.1). NCBI lineage: Bacteria > Pseudomonadati > Pseudomonadota > Alphaproteobacteria > Hyphomicrobiales > Nitrobacteraceae > Tardiphaga > Tardiphaga sp. 20_F10_N6_6. The sequence goes on along the minus strand of NZ_CP197239.1, from coordinate 3,425,706 downwards.
ATCAGGCGTAACGCCTATTCGATGCCGCTGACCAATCCGTCATTCCCGCGCGGGCCCTACAAATTCTACGACCGCGAATATTTCATCATCAGCTATCGCACCGACATGGACGCGCTGCAGGCTGTGGTGCCGGAGCCGCTGGAGATCGTCGACAACATCGTCAAATACGAATTCATCCGCATGCCCGATTCCACCGGCTTCGGCGACTATACCGAGACCGGGCAGGCGATTCCGGTCCGCCTCAACGGCGTCGAGGGCGTCTATATCCATTCGATGTATCTCGACGACGATGCGCCGATTGCCGGTGGCCGCGAGCTCTGGGGCTTCCCGAAGAAGCGCGCGACCCCGAAGATCGTGGTGGAGAGCGACGTGCTGGTCGGCACGCTGCATTACGGCTCCGTGCTCTGCGCTTCAGGCACTATGGGCTACAAGCACCGGCCGGTGGATCATGACACGGTGATGCATGCGCTGACGGTGCCGAACTTTATTCTGAAGATCATCCCGCAGGTCGATGGCACGCCGCGCATCTGCGAGCTGGTGCGCTATCACCTGGAAGAGATCAATCTCAAGGAAGCCTGGACCGGGCCTGCGGCACTCGGACTGTTCCCGCATGCGCTGGCGGATGTGGCGCGTTTGCCGGTGAAGGAGGTCGTGTCGGCATTGCACTTCAAGTGCGACCTGACGCTGGGATTGGGCGAAGTGGCGTTTGATTATCTGGCGAAATAGGAAGCGGGCGCCTCTGCCCGACCCTCATGGTGAGGAGGCGTTCTTGCGCCGTCTCGAACCATGAGGCCGAGGTGTCGAAGTGTGCGGCCATCCTTCGAGACGGCGCTGAAGAAGCGCCTCCTCAGGATGAGGGCTGAGCATGTGGTGGTTTCCGTAAGTGAGGTAACTTGCGTCGAGCAAGTTGCTTCAATATCGCGAAGTCGCCACGGATTAGCGCTTCCTTCTTCGCCCTGCTCCAGCGCTTGAGTTTACGCTCATTCTCGATCGCGTCGGTGATGCGCTCAAACCATTGCGAATACAACAGTTCGACAGGTCTGCGTGTAGACGTATAGCCGGGAAAGGTACCGGCGTTGTGCTGGGCTATTCTGATGTCGAGCGAGGTGCGTGTGATGCCGATGTAATAACTACCGTCGGCACACCTCACGATATAGAGAAACGCACCGTCCAGCATGGATCGGCTCCATTCTCTGAGAAATTGAAAGTTCCAATCTCAAGAATGGAGCAGTCGTTCGCACTGTCAAGTTGCTCTGCAGCCCAACCCTCATGGTGAGGAGGCGCTTCTTCAGCGCCGTCTCGAACCATGAGGGCACGGAGCCGAAGCCCGCGGCCATCCTTCGAGACGCAAATGGCGGCTGCGAGATGCAGCCGCCATTTGCTCCTCAGGATGAGGGCGGAGTGTTCGCTACCGCACCAGCACGTTTTTGAACTGCCACGGGTCGCTCGTGTCGATATCTTCCGGGAACAGGCCCGGACGGCCTTCGAGCGGCGTCCAGTCGGTGTAGTAGCCTTTCACCGGGCCGAGATAGGGTGTCTGGATCTCCAGCAGACGCTCGAAGTCGATCTCGTCGGCTTCGACGATGCCTTCGGTCGGGTGCTCCAGCGCCCACACCATGCCGCCGAGCACGGCCGAGGTTACCTGCAGGCCGGTGGCGTTCTGATAGGGCGCGAGTTCACGCGTCTCCTCGATGGAGAGCTGCGAGCCGAACCAGTAGGCATTGTTGTCGTGGCCGTAGAGCAGCACACCGAGTTCGTCGATACCGTCGACGATTTCGTTTTCGTCGAGGATGTGGTGCTTCGTCTGCATCTTGCCGGAGCCGAACATCTCGTGCAGCGACAGCACCGCATCGTCCGCCGGGTGATAGGCATAGTGGCAGGTCGGCCGGAACACCGCGGTGCCCGACGCGTCACGCACCGTGAAATAATCGGAGATCGAGATCGACTCGTTGTGGGTGACGAGGAAGCCGTATTGCGCGCCGCGCGTCGGGCACCAGGTGCGCACGCGCGTATTGGCGCCGGGCTGCATCAGGTAGATCGCAGCGCCGCAGCCGGCCTCATGGGTGTGTGCATTCTCCGGCATCCACTTTTCATGGGTGCCCCAGCCGAGTTCGGACGGCTGCACGCCTTCCGAGAGGAAGCCTTCGACCGACCAGGTGTTGACGAACACCTCCGGCGGCTTCGGCGACTTGGAGCGTTGCGTGTCGCGCTCGGCGATGTGGACGCCCTTGATACCGGCCTGCCGCATCAGGTCCGCCCATTCGGCCTTGGTCTTCGGCTGGGGGGCATTGAGCTTCAGGTCGGAAGCGACATTCAGCAGCGCCTGCTTGACGAAGAAGGAGACCATGCCGGGATTTGCGCCGCAGCAGGAGACCGCCGTGGTCGAGCCGGGCTTGCGGGCCTTCTTGGCGGCCAGCGTCGTTTCGCGCAAAGCGTAGTTGGAGCGCGCTTCGGCGCCCTTCGAGGCGTCGAAATAGAAGCCGAGCCAAGGCTCGTTGACCGTGTCGATGTAGAGCGCGCCGAGCTCGTTGCAGAGCTCCATGATATCGACCGAGCCGGTATCGACCGACAGGTTGACGCAAAAACCCTGGCCGCCGCCCTCAGTGAGGAGCGGCGTCAGCAGTTCGCGATAATTCTCCCTGGTCAGCCCCTGCTGGATGAAGCGCAGACCATGCTTGTCGCACAGCGCCTTGCGGCCCTCATCCTTGGGGTCGAGCACGGTGATGCGCGACTTGTCGTAGTCGAGATGCCGCTCGATCATCGGCACCATGCCCTTGCCGATCGAGCCGAAGCCGACGATCACGATGGGGCCGGTGATCTTCGCGTAGATCGGCGAGGCGGGGGATGAGGACATCAGCTTCTAACTCCAGACAGGATCAAGATGAACGCGCTGCGTCGTGCGCGGTTGGGAAAGGACAGTGACGATGTGACATCAGAATGAAATTTCGGGAATGAAATCTCGATGCCGGTATTAAATGCAGCTCAGCGGCGTATGCCGACCGAGAGAACGGTCAGCGAACGTGGTTCCCCCGAGGGCGTCTCGAATGTAATGGACTGCCCCGCAGAAAGGCCGATAAGCGCGGCTCCGATCGGGGTCAATACCGAAATTCGCCCGGCGTCCACGTCGGCGGAGGTCGGATAGACCAGTGTGACGTGCTTTTCCTGTCCGCTGATATCGTCGCGGAACGTCACATCGGACTCCATGCCGACGATTCCGGGCAATGGATGAGTGTCGGGCACGATCGTCGCGCGCTCAACTTCGTCGGCCAGAAAGTCGGCGGTCACGGGGTGCTTCTCTGCAGCGGCCTCGGCCAGTACGCCGAGACGCTCACCGTCGCTGCGGCGGAGTGTGATGGGCGGCAGCTCAGTGCGAAGGGAATGGATCATGGGTTTCACAGCCAAATGACGCCCGGCGCGCAAAGCGCCCGAGCATGCCAAGAATGATGAGGATGTTGAAATCGAACAAGCCCGGACGGCACGCGCGCGTGCGCCCGGGTCACATTCCTGCTTGAAGGTGACCGGCGCGGAGCAGTAAGCGGTTGCGGGGCAGGTTCGTCATGATGGCCGAAACCTATGTATCCTGCAGTGAAAGTCAACCGGCGATGGCGCCGTTGCTAGCAGCGACGTCAAACGGGTGTGTCTGACGCGCGGTTGACGATCAGCTGCGCCGCTTGGCGGTGACTTCGATTTCGACTTTCATCTCGGGCTTGTAGAGCCCGGAGACCACGAGGAGCGTGGCAGCGGGCCTGATCTCGCCGAGATGGGCACCGGTCACCGCAAACACCTTGTCGGCGTCGCTGGCGTCCGTGATGTAGTAGATCGCACGCACGATATCGGCCATGGCAAAGCCGGCCTCCTTCAGCGCGGCTTCAATGGTCTTGAAGCAGTTCTGTGTCTGTGCCGTGATATCTGCCGGCAAGATCATGGTGGTGTAATCGTAGCCGGTGGTTCCGGACACGAAGCAGAAATCGCCGTCGACCACGGCGCGGCTATAGCCAGCGGTCTTTTCGAACGGCGATCCGGTGGAAATCAGTTTGCGCGTCATTACCGGGCTCTCCTGCGGAGGTGAGCTCCGCAATGCCGTGTCTTGGTGGTCAAATCAAGCCGCGTGGGCCAGATCGGCAGGCTCAGCAGCCTTGCGGACCCATTTACCGCTTCCGAAGATGATGCCGCGGGCGCCATCCAGCGCTCCGGGCTTCAGTTCAAGGCCGAGCAGGCGATCGCGCTCGAACGGCCCGGGCAGCGCCAGATCGGTCATTTTCCGGGGCATGAAGCCGAAGCGGGCGTAATAAGGTGCATCGCCGAGCAGCACGATGGCGCCATGGCCGCGCGCCGAGGCCTCGGCGATCGCGTGATTCATCAACGCGGCGCCAAGGCCAAGGTCGCGGGCACCCGGATCGACCGCCAGGGGGCCGAGCATCAACGCAGCTCGGCCCCCGGCGTCGACATGCCAAAGCCTGATCGTGCCGACCAGCCTGCCTTGCACCACCGCCGAGAAGGCCAGGCCTTCGGCGGGCAGTCGTCCGTCACGCAGTCGCTGGCAGGTGCGGGCATGGCGCGAAGCGCCGAAGCACACATCCAGCAGAGATTCACGGGCGGCGACGTCGGAGCCACGTTCCGCACGGATCTCGTACGAAGGGGCTGCGATGGGCAAAGCAACAGTGTTGTTGGTGGCGGTCTCGTGCAGATCGGTCATGGCATGTCGGTCCCCACTCCGTTTTTCACACGGAGTGTTGTCATCCAGAATTGGAAGGTGACGGGATGAGAGCCGGCGGGCCGGCTCTCCGATTAGTCATATCCGGGGTGGACGCCGGATATAGTGAGCGAACTTAAATTTGCAACGCTCAGATATGGAAGGTGCGCAGCGGCGGGAAGCCGTTGAACGCCACTGCCGAGTAGGTCGACGTATAGGCGCCGGTGCCTTCGATCAGCAGCTTGTCGCCGATCTCGAGAGTCACGGGCAGCGGATACGGCAGCTTCTCATACATCACGTCGGCCGAATCGCAGGTCGGGCCGGCGAGCACGCAGGGCGTCATCTCGGCGCCGTCATGCGGCGTCTTGATGGCGTAGCGGATCGACTCGTCCATGGTCTCGGCGAGACCGCCGAACTTGCCAATGTCCAGGTACACCCAGCGCACGTCGTCCTCGTCGCTCTTCTTCGAGATCAGAACGACTTCGGCTTCGATGATACCGGCATTGCCGACCATGCCGCGCCCCGGCTCGATGATGGTCTCCGGAATCGCGTTGCCGAAGTGCTTGCGCAGCGCACGGAAGATCGAACGGCCGTACTGCACGACCGCCGGGACTTCCTTGAGGTACTTGGTCGGGAAGCCACCGCCCATATTGACCATGGACAGGTTGATCCCGCGCTCGGCGCAGTCACGGAACACCGACGAGGCCATCGCCAGCGCACGGTCCCATGCCTTCACCTTGCGCTGCTGCGAGCCGACATGGAACGAGATGCCATAGGGCTCCAGGCCAAGACGCTTGGCGAGGTCCAGCACGTCGACAGCCATTTCCGGATCGCAGCCGAACTTGCGCGACAGCGGCCACTCGGCGCCGGCGCAATCGTAGAGAATGCGGCAGAACACGCGGGCGCCAGGAGCTGCACGCGCGATCTTCTCGACCTCAGCGGCGCAGTCGACCGAGAACAGGCCGATGCCGAGCGCGTGGGCGCGCGCGATATCGCGTTCCTTCTTGATGGTGTTGCCGAAGGAGATGCGGTCCGGCGTGGCGCCAGCGTCGAGCGCCATCTGGATTTCCTGCACCGACGCACAGTCGAAGCACGAGCCCATCGAGGCCAGCAGCGACAGCACTTCCGGCGCCGGATTTGCCTTCACCGCGTAGAACACGCGGCTATCAGGCAAAGCCTTCGCAAAGCTCTGGAAGTTGTCGCGCACGACTTCGAGGTCGACGACGAGGCACGGCTCGACATCGGTGCCCTCGTTGCGGCGGGCGCGGAGGAATTCCTGAATACGTTCGGTCATAGCACTCTCCCAAACGGCCCCGCGAAAGGGTCACGTTCAAAAAATGATGACGGTTCAGCGCTTTCGGACCCAGGCACGCGATGGAGGCGTGACAAAGCCAAAAGTACAGACCGTAAGTGCTGCCGTGGATTGGTTGGGGGTGACCCTACCGCACACCTGGCAATGAAGGACAAGCCTCTTCGGTATTCGCGCTGGCTGTTGGAAAGCCAGCAGAGACCAAAAAAGCCCGCTCCGTCGTTGCTTTAAGTCGCGTCCCCCGTTGAGAACGAGGTGCGCCGGTTCGCCTCCGGCTGCCAGTCACGGTTGCAAAGAACAAAGTCACCTTCAACGGCATCTCTGGAGAGAGATGCTGGCCTTTCGCAAAACTCCGCGAACGACCCTCGGCTTCTTCATCCCTTGGCGGCTGTCCGGCCTCTTGTCCGGATACCTACCGACTGACACACGACCACAGGCACGTGCGAAATTGGGCAAGACCGGAAATAGGTTCTTTGACCCTGCTACGCAACAATTTTTTTGGGCTGTGGGGCATTTTATTCAACGCCATCGCGCAGCGTTGCAAACGAGACGCACTCAGCGCGCTCAACATGAACGGATGTTAAGTTCGGTTAAGGAATTGGAGTGGTGTGAGGCTGGTGTGGAGTGCTGAACTACACCAGCGTCATGGTTCTGTAGTCGTCCTCTCGTGCGGCTGTCATCTCGCTCTCGGTTGTTGTTCTCCGCGAAAGCGGAGAATCCCATAAACGCTGTAATCAGCGACGAATCGCGAACCGCGCCGGTTACTGGGGCGCCCAATTCAAGCGCGCAATTGCGCGCCTGGCTGGGCGATGACAGTCGAGTGTGAGAAGCCGGAGAGTGGAGTTGCGCGGGCGCAGAGCGATCAGCCGCGGCGGGTGAACGGCTCGATCCGTGCGGCGGTGCGCAGGAAGGCGACCATGATGGCGACGCCGCACAGGAACAGGCAAACCTGGAGGATGTGTTCGCCGGTGGTGGAGAGGCCGAACAGGATCGACAGCGCCCAGCCGCCCGCGAAGGCGGCGCCGAACACTTCCGCGCCGATCAGGATCGCCGCCGAGATGACGGTGATGACGCTGGGCCAGTAGATGCGGCGAGGGGCGGTGGAGGTGGTCATAATCTCAAGGTCCTGTTTCGGGCCGCAATCTCTCCGAAAAAGCCTGCTGCGGCAAGCACTAAAGGGCCCAAAAAAGCCCCATCGCGTGGTATAGATCGACGCATTCTATGGGCTTCAAAGCAGGATTTCTTATGTCAGAAACGTCGGTCTCGCCGGTTGCGTCGAAAGGTCTCGAAAATCCGCTTCTGAAAGCCTGGCAGACCCCGTTCGAGACCCCGCCGTTCGACGAGATCAAGCCCGAGCACTTCATGCCGGCCTTCGAACAGGCGTTTTTCGACCATTCGGCCGAGATTGCCGCGATCGTGAACGATCCGGCCGCGCCTGACTTCGCCAATACGATCACGGCGCTGGAGCGCTCCGGCAAGTTGCTCAGCCGTGTGGCATCGGTGTTCTACGATCTGGTGTCGGCGCATTCCAATCCGGCGATCCTGGAGATCGACAAGGACGTGTCGTCGCGGATGGCGCGGCACTGGAATCCGATCATGATGAATGCCGTGTTGTTCGGCCGCATCGTGGCGCTGCATGACAAACGCGCCGAGCTCGGCCTCACCACCGAACAGATGCGTCTCCTGGAGCGGACCTATACCCGCTTCCACCGCTCCGGCGCCGGCCTCGACGAGACCGCCAAGGCGCGGATGGCCGAGATCAACGAGCGCCTGGCGCATCTCGGCACCAGTTTCAGCCATCATCTGCTCGGCGACGAGCAGGAGTGGTTCATGGAGCTGGGCGAGGGCGACCTCGATGGGCTCGCCGAGAGCTTCGTCGCCTCTGCCAGGGCCTCGGCTGATGAGCGCGGCATGACTGGCAAGGCGATCATCACCACGTCGCGGTCCTCGATGGAGCCGTTCCTGAAAAGCGCGGCGCGGCGCGACCTGCGCGAGAAGGCCTACAAGGCCTTCATCCAGCGCGGCAACAATGGCAACGCCAATGACAATAACGAGACGATCGTCGAAATCCTGAAGCTGCGCGAGGAGACCGCGAAAATCCTGGGCTTCCCGACCTTCGCGGCCTACCGGCTGGAGGATTCCATGGCCAAGACGCCGGAGGCCGTGCGCGGTCTGCTGGAGCGCGTCTGGAAGCCAGCCCGCGCCCGCGCGCTGGCCGATCGCGATGCGCTGCAGGAGCTGATTGCGGAGGAGGGTGGCAACTTTAAGCTCGCTGCCTGGGATTGGCGCTATTACGCCGAGAAGCTGCGCCAGCGCCGCGCCAATTTCGATGATGCGGCGATCAAGCCTTATCTGACCCTCGACAATATGATCGCGGCGCAATTCGACACCGCGACGCGCTTGTTCGGCATCACCTTCGCCGAGCGCAAGGACGTGCCGGTCTGGCATCCCGACGTCCGCGTCTGGGAGGTCAAGGATGCCAAGGGGGCGCTCAAGGCGATCTTCTATGGCGACTACTTCGCCCGCCCGTCGAAGCGCTCCGGCGCCTGGATGACCTCGCTGCGCGACCAGCAGAAGCTCGACGGCGACGTGGCGCCGCTGGTGCTGAACATCTGCAATTTCGCCAAGGGCACCGACGGCCAGCCATCGCTGCTGTCGCCGGACGATGCGCGCACGCTGTTCCACGAATTCGGCCACGGCCTGCACGGGATGCTGTCCAACGTCACCTATCCCTCGCTGTCGGGGACGTCGGTGTTCACCGACTTCGTCGAACTACCGTCGCAACTCTATGAACACTGGCAGGAGCAGCCGCAGGTGCTGCAGACTTTTGCCAAGCACTACCAGACCGGCGAGCCGCTGCCCGACGATCTGCTGAAGCGGTTCATCGCTGCCCGCAAGTTCAACCAGGGCTTTGCCACGGTAGAATTCGTATCCTCGGCGCTGATCGATCTCGAATTCCACACCCAGCCGGCCTCGGCCTCCGCCGATGTCGCGGCCTTCGAGAAGAAGGAGCTGGAGAAGATCGGCATGCCCGAGGAAATCGCGCTGCGACACCGGCCGACGCAATTCGGGCACATCTTCTCCGGCGATCACTATGCGTCTGGCTACTACAGCTACATGTGGTCCGAAGTGATGGATGCGGACGCCTTCGGCGCCTTCGAGGAAGCCGGCAACATCTTCGATCCCGCAGTGGCCAAGCGGCTGCATGACGACATCTATTCGTCGGGCGGTTCGGTCGATCCCGAAGCAGCCTATATCGCGTTCCGCGGCCGTGCCCCCGCGCCGGATGCGCTGCTGCGGCGGCGCGGGTTGTTGGAAGAGCCTGAGGCGGCGTGAGGTGATACTTCTGATGAACCGCTTTTTGGGTCTGATCGCGATCGTTGTTGCGCTGGCTGGCGGCATCACCGCCGCCTCGGCCCACCCGCATGTCTTCGTCACGGCATCCAGCGAACTGATCTACGCGCCGGACGGCACCATCACCGGCGTGCGCCATGCCTGGGTATTCGACGACATGTTCTCGACCTATGCGCTGCAGGGCATCGAGAGCAAGACCAAGGGCGTCTATACCCGCGAGGAGCTGGCGCCGCTGGCACAGACCAATGTGGAGTCGCTGAAGGAATTCGCCTTCTTCACCTTCGCCAAGGTGGAGGGCAAGAAGCAGCGCTTCAACGATCCCGTCGACTATTATCTGGAGAAGCGTGACGCCGCGCTGGTGCTGCACTTCACGCTGCCGTTCAAGACGCCGTTCAAGGCCAAGAAGATGGAACTCGAAATCTTCGATCCGAGCTTCTTCGTCGATTTCGGTCTGGAGAAGAAAGACCCCATCAAGCTGGCCGGCGCGCCGGCCTCCTGCACGATGGCGATCCAGCGCCCGTCGGACGGCGCCGCCAAGGCGCAGACCATGAACGAAGACACTTTCATGAATGGCGAGAACAGCAATTACGGCGCCATGTTCGCTAACAAGATCACGGTCGATTGCCCATGAGTGTAACTTCATCGACAGGTCTCTCCCCGCGTCATGCCCGGGCTTGTCCCGGGCATCCACGCCTAGACACCGGCATCCGGAAGACGTGGATGGCCGGAACAAGCCCGGCCATGACGAGCGGATGGAGTGTCGTTCTTGTTTGTGCGGTAGTGCTGGTCGTCGCCGCCATGACCGACGCTTCGCTGCATCACGCTCTCGCGCAGAATCCGTTCGGTGCGCCGAAGGGCGTGCCGGACTCGCAGGTCGGCGGCATCATCGGCTGGTTGCTCACCAAGCAGTCCGAATTCTACCGGGCGATGTCGGCGACCATCCGTGCCGCAAAGTCCGACGGCAGCGCCGTGTGGACGCTGCTGGCGATTTCCTTTGCTTACGGCATCTTCCACGCCGCCGGCCCAGGGCACGGCAAAGCGGTGATCTCGTCCTATCTGGTCGCCAATGAAGAGACCGCCAAGCGCGGTATCATATTGTCCTTCGTCTCGGCGCTGATGCAGGCGCTGGTGGCGGTGTTGATCGTGGGCATTGGCGCATGGCTGCTGAATGTCACGGCGAAGACCATGTGCAGCACCGAGCGCTGGGTGGAAATTGCGAGCTACGGCCTAATCGCGGCATTCGGCGCGCGGCTGGTCTGGAGCAAGGGGCGCGGCTTTGTCCGCGCCTTGCGACCGTCGCTGCCGGCCGCCGGCCCGCAGCTCGCGATGGCGCATGCTAGTGCGTCCGCGCATTCCCACGATCATGGCCATGACCACCATCACCACGAGCACGCTCACGGCCACGCGCATGCTCATGCGCACGCGCATTCGGCTCATGCCGAGGCGACGGCTTCAGCACATGCGCATCATGACGACAGTCATCATGATCACGTTCATGACGAGCATTGCGGCCATTCCCACGGTCCGACGCCTGATCAGCTCGCAGGCCCCGGTGGCTGGGCGCGCGGACTGTCGGCGGTGTTCACGGTGGGCATCCGGCCGTGTTCCGGCGCGATCCTCGTGCTGGTCTTCGCGCTGGCGCAGGGCATGTTCTGGGCCGGCATCGCTGCGACTTTCGTGATGGGCCTGGGAACCGCGATCACCGTGGCAACCATTGCCGTCATCGCCGTTTCCGCCAAGGGCCTCGCCCGCCGTCTGGCTGGTGGGCGCGACGGCAGCGGCGCGCTGGTGATGCGGGGGATCGAGTTCGGCGCGGCGGCGCTGGTGATGCTGTTCGGCGTTGGCCTGCTGCTGGGCTATGTCGCGGCCGAACGCGTCACCTGTTTCTGATCGCTGTCCTGCCCTGATGGACAGTCCGTCGTCTTGACAAGGTCCAGCCAAAGCGCGAAGCCACCGGCATCATGACAAATGTCGTTTCCCTCGAGCAGCCACTGGCCTCCACCCTGGAGATACCGGAACGCGTCGGCGTCTTGCTGGTCAATCTCGGAACTCCCGACACGGCGGATACCCGCGGCGTGCGCGTCTATCTCAGAGAGTTCCTGTCCGATCCGCGCGTGATCGAGAACCAGGGCCTGCTGTGGAAGCTGATCCTCAATGGCATCATCCTGACCACGCGGCCGCGCCGCAAGGCCAAGGACTATCTGAAGATCTGGAACACGGAGAAGAACGAGTCTCCGCTGAAGACGATCACGCGTGCGCAGTCCGACAAGCTCGCAGCCTCGCTCGATAGTCATACACATCTCGTGGTGGACTGGGCGATGCGCTACGGCAATCCCTCCATCCGCTCCCGCATTGCCGAGCTGACTGCAAAGGGCTGCGACCGCATTCTGGTGGTGCCGCTCTATCCGCAATATTCGGCGGCGACCTCTGCGACCGTTTGCGACGAAGTGTTCCGCGTGCTCGGCACCATGCGGGCGCAGCCGACGCTGCGGGTCACACCGCCTTATTATGATGAGCCGGATTATATCGGCGCGCTGGCGACCTCGATCGAGAAGCATCTGGCGACGCTGTCATTCGTGCCGGAAATGATCGTGGCGTCGTTCCACGGCATGCCGCAGAAATACATCGACAAGGGCGACCCTTATCAGGCGCAATGCGTGGCCACGACCGAAGCGCTGCGCAAACGGCTTGGGCCGGATGCGCCGAAGCTGCTGCTGACCTTCCAGTCCCGTTTCGGCTTCGATGCCTGGCTTCAGCCCTATACGGACAAGACCATCGAGCAGCTCGCTAAGGACGGCGTGCGTCGCATTGCCGTCGTAATGCCTGGCTTCTCGGCCGACTGCCTGGAGACGCTGGAAGAAATCGCGCAGGAGAATTGCGAGATCTTCATGCACAATGGCGGCGAGCAATTCTCTGCGATCCCCTGCCTCAACGACAGCGACGAGGGCATGGACACGATCCGCCAGCTTGTGCTGCGCGAGCTGCAGGGCTGGATCTAAGGGCGCTCCAACCCATCCACGTCATTGCGAGCGCAGCGAAGCAATCCAGAAGCCACAAGCGAAGACTGGATTGCTTCGTCGCAAGGGCTCCTCGCAATGACGGCTGAGAGGTCCGTGGCTCGTGATCACGTCGGCGCTCTCGCTTTTCCCGATTTCGAACCTTAAAATCCTCCACGCCGACAAAACAACGAGGCGCCATATGTTGCGCGTCCATTTTGCCGCAGGGAGACTTTGATGTCCGGTTACGACATTTTCGCCATCGCCGTTGTACTGCTGATCATCTTCACGCTGTTTGCCGGCGTGAAGACCGTGCCGCAGGGCTATGACTGGACCATCGAACGCTTCGGCAAATTCACCCGCACGCTGTCGCCAGGCCTCAACCTCATCATCCCTTATTTCGACCGCGTCGGTCGCAAGATGAACATGATGGAGCAGGTGATCAGCATCCCCGAGCAGGAAGTGATCACCAAGGACAACGCCACCGTCACCGTGGACGGCGTCGCGTTCTTCCAGGTGTTCGACGCGGCCAAGGCAAGCTACGAAGTGTCCGACCTCAATCAGGCGATCATCGTGCTGACCATGACCAACATCCGTTCGGTAATGGGCTCGATGGATCTCGATCAGGTGCTGTCGCATCGTGACGAGATCAATGAGCGGCTGCTGCGCGTCGTCGATGCCGCGGTGTCGCCATGGGGCCTCAAGGTCAACCGCATCGAGATCAAGGACATCGTGCCGCCGGCCGATCTGGTCGAGGCTATGGGCCGGCAGATGAAGGCCGAGCGTGTCAAGCGCGCCGATATTCTGCAGGCTGAGGGTCAGCGCCAGTCGGAAATTCTCCGTGCCGAAGGTGCCAAGCAGGGCCAGATCCTGCAGGCCGAAGGTCGCCGCGAGGCTGCGTTCCGTGACGCCGAGGCACGCGAGCGTTCCGCAGAGGCCGAAGCCAACGCAACGCGGGTGGTGTCGGAGGCGATTTCGAAGGGTGACGTTGCGGCGCTGAACTACTTCATCGCCGACAAATACATCAAGGCGTTCGGCCAGCTTGCGGAATCGCCGAACCAGAAGGTCATCATGCTGCCGGTGGAAGCCATGAGCATGCTGGGCTCGCTGGCCGGTATCGGCGAGATCGCCAAGGCGACCTTCGGCGAGAACTCGACCTCGGCCCAGGCTGCCGCGCGCCGCAGCGGATCAGTGCCGCCGGCGGGTACAACGCCGCCGCGCAGCTAGGGATTTCGCAATGGCCGAAATGTTCGTCACTTTGGGCAGCTGGAACTGGCTGATCTTTGGCGTGCTGCTGATGGCGCTGGAGCTGCTGGCGCCCGGCGTCTTCATGTTCTGGCTCGGGCTGTCCGCATTCCTCGTCGGCGTGCTGTCCTTCATCGTCACGCCGTCCTGGCAAGTGCAGATCCTGCTGTTCGGATTGTTCGCGCTGGCAGCCGTCCCGCTGTGGCGACGGATTGCGCGCCAGAAGCCCGGCGCCAATCCGAATCCGTTCCTCAACAAGCGCTCCGATGCGCTGGTCGGGCGTGTCTGCACGCTGGATCGACCGATCATCGACGGCGAGGGCATCGTGCGCATTGACGACACGGTCTGGCGCGTCAGTGGCCCGGATACGCCGGCAGGCACCAAGGTGAAGATTGTGAAGGCGGACGGAGCGAGCCTGACGGTGGATGTGGCTTGATCAGTCGGCGGCAAGCGATTTGCTCCACCGCTCCGCAAAATGATGCAGTGGCAGGAAGGTGTCCTGCAACTCCCGGCCCGTATCCGTCAGCCCATAGCCGTCGGGCCGCAGCGCGATCAGACCCGCGTCTCTGAGATCGCTCAGGCGTGCCTGCAGAACGGTAGGGGACGCGTCGTCGCAAGCCTCGCGCAGCGCTCGTGAGGTCAGGGAGTGCTCACGCAACTCCCAAAGAATGCGCAGCGTCCAGCGCCGGCCTAGCAGGTCGAGCAGCGCCATGATCGGTCGGCCGGTCGTCGAGCCGCGCACGGCGCGTCTGGGCTGCTTGGAAACGGACTTTGCCATCACATTCTCTCTTGCAGGTCGCTACAGAATATGTAGCATATCGCTACGATTATAGTAGCGCAGGAGTTGGGCATGTCACGCATCGCGCCGCTGCAGCCGCCTTATGCTTCCGATATTCAGACGCAATTCGATGCGATCATGCGCGGGGCGCCGCCGCTGATGCTGTTTCGCGTGATCGCCGGTCATCCGAGGGCATGGAGCAAATTTCGCGCAGCTGGCCTGCTTGATCGCGGACCGCTGTCGCTGCGGGAGCGCGAGATTGTCATAGATCGCACCTGCGCACTGACCGGATGCGAATATGAATGGGGCGTCCATGTCGCGACCTTTGCAGACGCGGCGAAACTGACGGAAGCTGAGGTGAAGGCGACCGTTGACGGTGACTCACAGGCGACATGCTGGTCGTCAGCGGAACAAGCTCTGATCGCGGCAGTCGATGCGCTGCATCACCGCGCCACGCTCAGCGATGAGGAGTTCAAGACGCTGGCCGCTCACTACGATGACGCGAAAATCTTCGAGATCATCCTGCTGTGTGGATTCTATCGTACGGTGTCGTACATCGCGAACGGCTTGGCATTGCCACTCGAAGCGAATGCGGCAAGGTTCCTGCGAACTGCCAGCTAACGTGGCTTACGCCACGCCCGCCCGTAGCAGATCGTGCAGATGCACGATGCCGACGGGCTTTCTGGCGTCCGTCACCAGCAGCGCGGTGATCTTCGACGAGTTGAGGATTTCCAGCGCCTCGCCGGCGAGCAGGTCGCGGCTGATGGTCTTGGGATTCTTGGTCATGACTTCATCGACCGAGACCGTCATCAGGTCGGCGCGCATGTGACGGCGGAGATCGCCGTCGGTGACGATGCCGACCACATGGCCGTTGCCATCGGTGATGCCGACGCAGCCAAATCCCTTCGAGGACATTTCCACCAGCGCATCGGACATCTTGGTGCCGAGCGGCTTGAGCGGCACGGCGTCGCCTGAATGCATGAGGTCGCGGGTGTATTTCAGCATTGCGCCGAGCTTGCCTCCGGGGTGCAGCACGCTGAAATCCACCGACGTAAAGCCACGGCCTTCCAGCAGCGCGATCGCCAGCGCATCGCCCATCGCCAGCATCATCAGCGACGATGTCGTGGGCGCGAGATTATGCGGGCAGGCCTCGCGCGCCTTCGGCAGCGTCAGCGCGACATCGGCGGCCTCGGCCAGCGTCGAGGTGGCTTCGGAGGTGATCGCGATCACGCCGATCCTGAAACGCTTGGCATAGGTGATGAGGTTCTTCATTTCCGGCTGCTCGCCGGACCACGACAGCGCCATGATGACGTCGTCGGGCGTGATCATGCCGAGATCGCCATGGCTGGCTTCGGCGGCATGGACGAAGAAGGCAGGTGTTCCGGTCGAGGCGAAGGTCGCGGCGATCTTGCGGCCAATATGGCCGGACTTGCCGAGGCCGGTGATGATCAGGCGGCCCTTCGCCTTGAGGATCAGGTCGGCGGCGGCGACGAAGGCCGGGCCAAGGTCGGATTGCAGCGCGGTGGCCAGCGCGGTGACGCCGCTGGCTTCGGCCTCCAGCGTACGCAGCGCAGAGGCAATCGCTTCAATGGCCTGATCGCTCATCGCTGCCGTCGTTTTCGTCGGAAGGCCGGGTGTCTTGGAGAGGGGCATCAATCGCATCCTGGGGCCGTAAATTGTCCGGCTGTGTCGCCGTCCTCTTAGCACGGCTGGGCCTGCCTGGCGAAACCCCGCCGATGCGATCTCAACGGGCCATTAACCATAAGCGTTTTAACTCCCTTAACCATGAGTTGTCGCGCGCGCCTCCGGCGTCGCTCTTGGTGGATTTTGTAAGATTTTGATAGTGTTGGAGTTTTTCTGATCGTGAGGATGGGTCGAGTACGCGACCGCCGCAACCGCGCCTGGGCCAACGGCGCGGTTTCGGCATGTCTGTGCCTGAGCCTCCTCATGCCATCTCCGGCATTCTCGCAAGCATTGACGTCAGACCTGCTGGCGCCGGTCCCGGGCGGCTTCGTGTCACCGCAGAACCTGCCGACACGCCGGACGACGGATGCGCCGCTCCAGCCAAATGGAACGCTGCAGACCAGCCAGCTATCGCCGGATCGCATCCCGCAGTCGATCATCACGCCGCCGATGCCCGCCGCATCGGGCGCCGCCGGCACCGGATTCGATGCGCTCAACCGCAAGCGCAAGCAGATCAAATATTATCCGGGCGCGAAGAAGCCGAAGCCGCCAGTGGGGCCTGGCAGCCCGCCGCCGCCGCTGGTGCCCGAAACGCGGCCGTCACCGCCATCGGCCAAGGCCGCCAAGCCTCCCGTCGCCCCATCGGTTGCCGGCACGGTGGTAGGTCAGCCGCCGCGCCGGCGATTGCCGATTGATCCCGATCCTTATGCCCCGACCGGCGTGCGCGTCGGCAGCTTTCTCGTGAAGTCAGCCGTGGAAATCTATGGCGGTTTCGACAACAATCCGGCGCGTTTCGTGCAGCCGAAGGGGTCGTCGTTCTACAAGGTCGCGCCGGAGCTGCTGGCCGCAACCGACTGGACGCGGCACTCGATCATCGTGGATCTGCGCGGATCCTTCACCGGCTATGAGAAACAGTTTCCCGCAGCGCCATTCCAGACTTCGCCGGCACCCGAAAATGTCGATCGCGCCGAATTCAACGGCAAGATCGCCGGTCGTCTCGATGTCGCCCGCGACCTGCGCGTTAACAGCGAAATGCGTATGCGGGTCGGCGCGGATAATCCGGGCAGCCCGAACATTCAGGCCGGCTTGAAGGAGTTCCCGCTGTTCACGACGACTGGTGGGTCGCTCGGGGTCGAGAAGGACTTCAACCGCCTTCAGATCAAGGTCGATGGTCTCGTCGATCGCACCGTCTATCAGGATTCGAAACTGACCGACGGCACCCAGACCAACAACAATGACCGTAATTTCAATCAGTATGGCGGCGTCGGCCGCGCCACCTATGAAGTGCTGCCGGGTCTGAAGCCGTTCGCCGAAGTCCAGGGCGATGTCCGTGTGCACGACGATCGGGCGGATCGCTTCGGCTATCTCCGCGATTCCAGCGGCGGCTATATCAAGGCCGGCACGACGTTTGAATTCACGCGTCTGCTGACGGGCGAAGCCTCAATCGGTTATGCAGCGCGCAGCTATACGGATACGCGGCTGGAGGTTCTCAAGGGCCTGCTGACGTCAGCGTCGCTGATCTGGACGGCCACACCGCTGACGACCGCGAAATTCGTTTCGACCACGTCGATCGACGAGACCACCGTTCCCGGCGTTCCCGGCATTCTCACGCGCACCTATACGGTCGAGGTCAATCACGACTTCCGGCGCTGGCTGACGGCCACGGGCAAGTTCACTTACGTGACGCAGGATTATCAGGAAAACTTCCGCTTCGATAAGATCTACTCGCTGCAGGGTGATCTCGTTTACAAGCTGAACCGTGAAATCCAGCTCAAGGCTCAGGTGCGCCGCGATATCCTGGATTCAAACATCCTTGGCGCGAGCACGGCCTCGACCGTGGTGATGCTGGGCGTGAGACTGCAGCGATAGCGGTCAAAAATCGCTGGGCGCCACGTCGCTCGTCCTAATTCCACTTCCGCATGAACTTGGCCGTCTTCCGGCGAAATTTTACACCGGAGCCATCGGGCAATCGGATGGCGATGAAGCCGGCTGCGATACAGGCCTCGCGCTGCGGCATGTGCTCATCGGGCGCGCGCTCGGTCTCCCACCACGAGGCCCGGTGCGACGCGCGCGGCAGCGCGTCGTCGATGATCTCCTCGATCGCATCCATGCTCAGCACGAATTCGTCCTTGGTCTGGCTGGCCAGGTAGGCGCGGAGCAGGTCGTAGTCAGGCACGGAATTGTCCTCGGTATAATCTCGCAAACGTCATACGCGCCCGCGCGATCAGGCGCTACAGCGCGATTTCGGTAAATCGACATCGGAAGTGCGTCATCCGAGCATTTTCCGCAACCGTTCGTTAACGCCGTGTGGAACCCAAAGCCGGTACTTAAGCGCTCGGCAAGCATTCGCGTGCGATCCGTGGGGTACGGAGCACATGATGAAGTCGGGGAATGCAAGCACGGGAATTCGACGCTGGCCGTTATCGGCCAAGCTGTTGATTCTGTCGTCGCTGGTCACGATCATTGGCTTTTCGGCCGTTTGCGGCACTGTGATGCTCGATATGCGCCGCGGCGAGGAAGCGCTCGCGCGACAGACTGCCGAGAACCTCGCCACCTCCATCGATTCTGATATAGGTCGAACTGTTGAACAATACGATCTGTCGTTGCGCGCTGTCATTTCCGGCATCAATACGCCCGAGATCGACAAGCTGAGCAAGGAAATGCGCCAGCTGATCCTGTTCGACAATGCGGCATCAGCGCGCCAGTTCGCATCCATCCAGGTGTTCGATGCGCATGGCGATCTTATCATCGATGCGGCATCGCTCGATCCTGCCAAGCAGAGCAGTGCCGACGAAGAGTTCTTCAAGGTACACAAGTTCGACGGCGAGCGCGGGCTCTATGTCAGCAAACCGATGCTGCACCGGGGCGCGTATTCCGTCGTGCTGAGCCGCCGCATCACCGACGTCGATGGCAATTTTGCCGGCGTCGTCGCGGGTGCCATCCGGTTCGCCTACTTTCATGATCTGTTCGGCCGCTTGCGGCTGAACAAGGACGACAACATCACAGTGATCCGCCGCGACGGCGTCGTCATCATGCGTACGCCGTTCGATCTCGACGTGGTCGGCAGGGATCTGAGCAAGACCCCCGGCGTGATGCGGGCGCTGAGCCGGTCCAACGGGTCGTATTCGGGCGTCGGTGTCGTTGACCAGATCGAGCGCCTCTATGTGTGGCGCGACAGCGGTCGGCCGTTGCTCGTGATCGTCGGCCGGCCGTGGGCCGGCATCTACAGTCTGTGGTATCAGCAGGCGATCAAGATCGGCGGCATCATGCTGGCGCTGATTATCTTCATCACCGCGGTGACACTGTTCCTGGCGCGCGAAATAGGCCGCCGCGCGCACGCAGAGCACAAGCTTGAAGAACTGGCCACGACCGATGGCCTCACTGGGCTGCGCAATCGCCGCAAATTCGATGCGGCGATGGAGCTGGAATGGCGTCGCGCCATCAGGCATTCACGGCCGATGGCACTGCTGTTGATCGACGCCGACCATTTCAAGTTTTTCAACGACAGCTTCGGTCATCAATCCGGAGACACTGCCCTGATCGCGATCGCGAATTGCATCGCAGGAGCGGCGAAGCGGGCCGGCGACTGTGCCGCGCGCTATGGCGGGGAAGAGTTCGCCGTGCTGCTGCCCGGTGCGACCGTGCAGGATGCCTATGAGGTTGCCGAAACCATTCGACGTCGCGTCGAACAGGTGCCGGCCGATCCTGCGATGCTCACGGTCAGCATCGGCGTCGCCAGCGTGAAGCCGCTGGTGACGATGGAGTGGACGGGACTGGTCGAAGCTGCCGACAAGGCGCTCTATGCGGCGAAGGCCGCAGGCCGCAACCAGTGTGTCATCGCAGGCGATGCGCACCAGGCGATTGCAGCCTAGCGCTTACTCTCCGAGGTAACGCAGCATTTCGGCGCGCAGACCTTCGCGCAGATCGGGGCGTTGCAGGCCGAACGCGATATTGGCGCGCAGGAAGCCGGACTTCGAACCGCAATCGTGCCGCTCGCCTTCGAATTCCACGCCGTAGAACGACTGGCTCTTGGCGAGGCCGATCATCGCATCGGTGAGCTGGATTTCGCCACCTGCGCCGCGCTCCTGGGTCTCCAAAATTTTGAATATCTCCGGCTGCAGGATGTAGCGGCCGGTAATCGAAAGGTTGGACGGCGCGGTGCCCTTCGGGGGTTTCTCGACCATGCCGTCGATGGTGAAAGCGGCTTCGTGAGTTGGGTGGCGCTCGCCGACACCGCAGATGCCGTATTGATGCGTCATGTCCATCGGGACTTCCTCGACGGCAACGAGGTTGGACTTTTCGCCAAGCGCTCCCGCGATATCGACCATCTGCTTCAGGCAGCCCGGGG
The DNA here is from genome assembly GCF_052076045.1 of Tardiphaga sp. 20_F10_N6_6. Lineage (NCBI taxonomy): Bacteria > Pseudomonadati > Pseudomonadota > Alphaproteobacteria > Hyphomicrobiales > Nitrobacteraceae > Tardiphaga > Tardiphaga sp. 20_F10_N6_6. The sequence goes on along the minus strand of NZ_CP197239.1, from coordinate 3,405,300 downwards.
AATTCAGCACCAGTTCGTCCGGCAGCACCACGGCGAAGGGCTCATTGCCGACGATATCGCGGGCACACCACACAGCATGGCCAAGCCCGAGCGGCGCCTGCTGGCGCGTGAAGCTCATGGCGCCGGCGGCAGGCTGGGACAGCGCCAGCTGTTCGATCTCGGCAGACTTGTTGCGGCTCTTGAGTGTCTCGTCGAGCTCGAACATGCGGTCGAAGTGATCTTCGATGATGCCCTTGTTGCGGCCGGTAACGAAGATGAAATGCTCGATGCCGGCCTCGCGGGCTTCGTCGACCACATATTGGATCAACGGCCGATCGACGATGGTCAGCATTTCCTTCGGCATCGCCTTGGTGGCGGGAAGGACGCGGGTGCCGAGGCCGGCGACCGGAAAAACGGCTTTGCGAATTTTCATCAGGGGACTTTGCAATGACCTTGGAGGGGAACGACGCAGGCAGGCCAACGAAGATTGCGCCTGCTGGTTCCGTTTGCAACCGGGAACAAAGGCGGATGTGTGGTGCCGGGCTACATGTCTGCAATTATCCTTTCTGCCGCGCGGCACGTTCGCCCAGCCAGGCAAAACTGGAATAGTGTTAAGCTGATGGAAACCCTCGCCGGGCCTCCTGTCATGCCACAGTCATGACCAAATTCCGGTCAGATTCCCGAGATGGATAGTGATGAAATCTGCGACGAAGATGGCGCGTAGCCTGACATGCGGTGTAGCTGCGCTCGGCGCAGTTTTGCTTACGGCAGCCCTGCCCGTGGCGGCGCAGGCGCAGAGCAAGAGCGGCCCTTTCAGCCTGTTCGACAATATCTTTAGCGGATCGTCGCAGACCCAGGACCCGCCGCCACAGGCGGCACTGCCCGGCGCGCCCGGAGCGCAGCCCTGGAGCGGCGAGAACGGCGCATCCGGCCATCCGCTGATGACTGCACAGGCAATCCGCGAGGCCGCTGGTAATTTCGACAACTGCATTGCCGGACTGTGGCCTGATGCCGCACGCCGCGGCATCTCGCAGGACAGCTATCAGCGTTTCACCGCCGGGCTGACGCCGGATCTGCGAATCATGGACCTGATGGATTCGCAGCCGGAATTCACCAAGGCGATCTGGGACTATCTCGACATCCTGGTGAACGACAACCGGATGGCCAAGGGCCGTGAGGTGCTGGCGCAGTACAAGACGATCTTCGATGCGGCCGAGAAGGCTTACGGCGTCGATCGCTACATCGTCGCGTCGATCTGGGGCATCGAGTCGAACTACTCGACGATGATCGGCGATCGCAGTGTGCTGCGCTCGACGGCGACGCTAGCCTGCGTCGGCCGCCGCCAGGCCTATTTCAAGGACGAGTTTCTGGTTGCTCTGGAAATCCTGCATCGCGGCGATCTGAGGCCTGAACAGATGCGCGGCTCTTGGGCCGGCGCATTCGGCCCGACCCAGTTCATGCCGACCGCGTTCAAACGCTTTGCGGTGGACGGCGACGGCGATGGTCGCCGTGACGTGGTGGACAACCCGACCGATCTGATTTTCTCGACCGCCAACAACCTGAAAAAGGATGGCTGGCAGAGCGGTCAGACCTGGGGCTACGAAGTCGTGGTTCCACAGGGCTTCAACTACATGCTGGCCGACAAGGCCAAGGCGATGACGCTGCCGCAATGGGAGCAGCTTGGCCTCAAGCGGGCGAACAACCAGCCGTTCCCGCGCATGACAGAAAAGGCCTATCTACTCGCGCCCGCCGGTTCGCAGGGGCCGGGCTTCCTGATGCTGACGAATTTCCGCGTCATCATGAAATACAATCCGGCCGAGGCCTATGCGATGGCCATCGGCCATTTTGCCGATCGGTTGCGCGGCGGTCCGCCTTTCGTGCAGCCATGGCCGCGTCAGGAGCGCGTGCTATCCCGCGCAGAACGGCTTGAGCTGCAGCAGCTGCTGACGCAGCGCGGCTTCTACAAGGGCACGCCGGACGGCCAGTTCGGCGGCCAGACCCGTGAAGCCTTGCGCAATTTCCAGGCCTCCGTCGGCGCGCCTGCTGATGGGTTTGCATCATCGGAGATGCTGGATCGGCTCCGGGTGAGATAAGCGCCCTGCGCAGAGGGCCATAGCGCATAACATTATACCGCAGTGCAGCATGCGTGTTAGGCTGCTCCCCTTGATGCATTCTTGGGGACTATCGATGTTGAACAGGCGCACGCTGCTGGCCGGGTTGTCGGCAAGCCTTCTTCCATTTCAGGCTAAAGCGGCGTGGCCGGAACGGTCCATCACCCTGCTGCACGGTTTCGCGCCGGGCGGCGGCACCGACGCAACCTCGCGTGTGCTCGCCGAAGGTCTGTCGAAAATTCTCGGCCAGACCGTGGTGGTCGAAACCAAGCCCGGCGCCGGCACGACGCTCGCCGGGGCGCAGCTCGCCCGCTCGGCGCCCGACGGCTACACGATCTCGCTGATCACCGCGACCTATGGCGCGTCGTCGGCCTTCTACAAGAGCCTGCCTTACAAGCCGGTCGATGACCTCAAGGGTATCTGCCAGGTCTCCGAAGCGCCCTACATGTTCTCGTGTAATGCGGACGCGCCCTTCAAGAATCTCGCCGAGTTGATCGCTTCTGCAAAGAAGCAGCCGGACAAGCCGCTCACTTACGGCACGCCCGGTGTCGGCTCGGGCCCGCATCTGATCGTCGAGCAGATCGGGCAGTTGGCCGGCGTGAAGTTTCAGCACATTCCGTTTCGCGGCGGCGCTCAGGCCGTTGTCGAAGTCCTCGCGGGGCGCATCGACTTCATGGTCGATCCGCCGATCTCGATGATCGAGCAGATCAAGGCCGGCAAGTTCCGCGCACTCGCGGTGACGACGGCTGAACGCTTCCCGTCTTTCCCCGATATTCCCACCGTGGCCGAAGCGGGCTTTCCCGGTTACGCCGCGCCGGGCTGGTACAGCCTCGTTGGCCCGGTCGGCCTTCCCGACGACGTCGTGGCAAAGTTGAACGCTGCGACGGTCACACTGCTCAAGGATGAGAGCGTGAAGGAGCGGCTGCTGTCGCTCGGTAGCCAGGCTAAGGCCTCGCAGCCGAAGGAGGTCATCGATCTCCTCGCCTCCGACGTGAAGCGCTGGAGCGAGGTGCTGGAGAAGGCAAAGATCGAGCGGATCTAGAACGCACACGGGCGTGCCGCATCGTGCGGCGCGCCTGTCTTTGAACGGCAGGTTATTCCGCCGCCTGCTGCGCCACCGTCGGCGCATTGCCGGCGACTGTGGCCCGGCGCATGTCGCGCGGCTGCGACTGGTCGTAGCGGCGGACGCGATGCATGGTCTGGCGATTGTCCCACATCACGAGATCATGCAGCGTCCATTTGTGGACATGGACGAATTGCGGCTGCGTGGCGTGCTCGTTGAGATCGCGTAACAATACGCGGGCTTCGGGCACCGACATGCCCTGGATCGCGCCGGCATGCGACGACAGATACAGCGACTTCCGGCCATGCACCGGATGGGTGCGCACCAGCCGTTGCAGCACCGGCTTGAACATCTCTTTTTCTTCGTCGGTGTAGTCGAGAAAGCCGAGCGCGCCGCGCGACGTCATCAGCGAGTGTTCGCAGATCATGTCCTCGATCTCGGCCTTGGCATCACCGTCGAGCGCATCATAGGCCGCGCGCATGTCGGCGAATTCGGTATTGCCACCCTTCGGGTTGACCACGCGCGCCGACAGTAGCGAGAATTTTGCGGGGATAGGCCGGAAGGAACTGTCGGAGTGCCACAGGCAGTTGCCGAGATTGAACAGGTGTGCCCGGCTGTCTTTCGGCAGCGGCTTGCCGTCCTTGCCGAGATTGGATACGTCGGCGAGACCCGATGTCAGCCGGTAGTCTTCCTTCTTGGTGACGGAGCCGCCTTTTCGATTCTCGCGCTCACCGAAATTCTGTGCGAAAGCGAGTTGCTGTTCGTCGGTGATATCCTGCTTGGGGAATATCAGAACAGCGTAGTTATCCATGCCGCGCTCGATGGCAGCGGCGTCATCGGGGCTGATGGGCTTGGTCAGATCGACGCCGGTCACTTCGCCGACGAACAAGGGATGTAGTTTGCGGATCGTCACGGGCATTGCAGATTTCCTCCGTGTGGAATGGTTGACCCATTCGATTGCGGCTTCCGATCATGCTAGGCCGCTTGAGAAAAATGCTACGCCCGTGCGGACTGATGTCAATCGGCGCGAATGCAGTTACGCATTGCGTGCCATGAGGCCGCCGTCGACTGGGATCACCGCGCCTGTGATATAGGACGCGGCAGGCAGGCACAGGCTTAGCGTCATATGCGCGACTTCTTCCGGCTCTCCGTAGCGGCGCAGAACGGTGCGGCGCTTGGCGAAGATCACCTTGTGTTCTTCGCTGATGGGTTCGGTGATCCCCGTCGTGATCGGGCCGGGACAGATGCAATTCACTGTGATGCCGTCGCGGCCGAGTTCCACCGCGAGCGAGCGCGTGAGGCCGGTAACGCCGGCCTTCGCCGCGGAATAGGGACTGTGCAGTGCGGTGGCGCCGAGCGCTTCGGTGGACGCGATGTTGACGATCCGCGGCGAGGGCGATTTGCGCAGGTGCGGCAGCGCGGCGCGGACGATGCGCTGGTGCGAGGTCAGCATCACCGCGATGGCGCGATCCCACGCGGCGTCATAGCCGTCCTGGTCGATCGCGGTGGAAACTGAGATGCCGGCATTGTTGACGATGATATCGAGACTCCCGAAATGCGCGGCGACGTCGCTGACCACTGTGCGGATGCGATCGGGATCGGCAACGTCGAGCGTCCATGCGTGTGCGCTGCCGCCGCCTGATGTGATCGCATCCGACACTGCGGCAATCCCGTCCGCCGAAATATCCGTGACGGCAACATTGGCGCCTTCGTCGCCGAACACGCGCGCCGTCGCGCGGCCCATGCCGCTTGCAGCGCCGGTGACGAGAACTGTGAGGCCGCGCACCGAGCGGCTGAGTTGTTTGAAATCCGACAAGGCATCCTCCGAATTTTGCGCCTTCATGATGAGGCTTGATTGAAGGCTTGCACCGATCGCGGGCGCGGTCAAACATGCGTCGATAAAATCAAGAAGGATAATCAGGGATGAACGAACTCGATTTCAGCGGCCAACAGGTGCTTATCGTCGGCGGATCCAGCGGCATCGGCAACGGCATGGCGCAGGCGTTTCGTGCGCGCGGTGCACGCGTGCATGTGTGCGGTACGCGCGCCAGGGCCAGCGACTACACGATCGATGAAGGTTCCGATCTCGACGGCCTCGGCTACAGCCAGCTCGATGTTGGCAGCGCGTCGGCCATCGAGGCCTTCGATCCGAAGCTCGATCGGGTCGATGTGCTGATCCTTGCGCAGGGTGCTGTGATCTATCGCCGCGGCGAGTTCGAGATGGATGGCTTCCGCAAGGTGATGGAAGTCAATCTGATCAGCCTGATGGGCTGCGCGACGAAGTTTCATGCGCAGCTCAAGGCCAGCAAGGGCCGATTGATCATTGTCAGTTCCACCGCGGCCTATCATGCCACCAAGGGCAATCCCTCTTACAATGCGTCGAAGACCGGCGCGGTCGGCCTCACGCGCACATTGGCGCAGGCGTGGTCGGAAGACGGCATCCGTGTCAACGGTATCGCGCCGGGGCTCGTTGACACCAAGATGACAAAGGTCACGACAGCGAATCCGAAGCGGCTGGAAGGCGCGATTGCCAGGATCCCGCTGCAGCGCCTCGGCACGCCTGCCGATATGGCCGGCGCCGCATTGTTCCTTGCGTCGCCGCTGTCATCCTATGTTTGCGGTCATACGCTGGTCGTCGATGGCGGTTTGATCCTTTAAATTGACGGCGCCTGCATCGCGGCGGAACCAGTACTGGCTTCAGGCATTACACCGGCGAGAATTTCCTCACGGAGTAATGGACATGGACAAGGACCGTATTGCGGGCGCAGCCAAGGATGCAGCTGGCAAGGTTGAAGGTGTGATCGGCCGAGCCACGGGCGATGAGCGGACTGAAGCCTCGGGCCGCGCGCGCGAAGCGACGGGCACCGTGCAGAACCTGTACGGCCAGGCCAAGGACGCCGTGCGTGACGCATCGGACGCCGCCACCAGCTATGCCGAGGATGCACTCGACAGCGACGTCTATCGCGACGGCACGCAGGCGATCACCGACAAGGTCCGCGACAATCCGCTGGGCTCGCTGCTGATCGCAGGCGGTATCGGCTTTGCGCTGGCGATGCTGATGACGCGTCCGCCGCGCCGTCGTCCGAACCGTTTCGGTTATTGATAGCAGATCGCGGCTGACATAACGGACGCTGCAGAAGCGTCAGCAGTCGCATCTGAGAAAACGTCCAAGAAAATATCCAGAAGCGAAAATCCCTCAGCCCGCAAAGGCTGAGGGATTTTTTTGACTCTGAAATTTCGCGTCGGAATTTTTCGCGCGATTAGCGCGTGAAGAAACCGGAGGGGGCGGAGGCGGCGGGGCCGACATTGGCGGGCGGGCGCGGGCCGGGTGCCTGGGCCGGGCGGGGGCGCTGGGGCGCCTGCTGGACGGGCGCGCGGCGCGGCGTATCGTCGAAGCCAAAGAAACTACCGAAGGATGACGGCGCTTCGGTGGCGATGACGGGCTTCGGCTTTTTCTTCGGTGCGGCCGGCGCTGCCATCACCGGAACGATGCCATCCGGTCCTGTCGTCGCAGCGCCGCTCGTGCCTGAGGTAGCAGGTGTGGCCGCCGCGACGGGAACATCGCCCTTGGCCTGTTCGCGGCCGATCTCGCGGCGCGGCCAGGCGAAGTCATCGGCGCGGCCGGCCGGTGCGGCGAGTGGCTCGCCTTTGACCAATACACGCGCGACCAGTGCATCGACACTCACCGGCTTCACGCCGGGGCCGCCGAGCAGTTGATCGGTGCCGACCGAGGAGGCGACCAATGGCACGATGGGGCCGGCCAGCGGACGCGGCGCTGGCGCGCCAGGCACGGCATTGAGGTCCGGCGTCGCAGGCTCGCTCGGCAGCGCGATCGGCGCGGAGCGGCCGGAGAGCAAACGGGTGATTTCGCGCTCGACGTAATGCGCCATCTTGCGGGCGCCGGCCTTGGTGAAATAGACGCCGTCGGCCGCACGCAGCCGGCGGATCTGGCCTTCGAAATCCGGGCCCTGCTGCAGGAAGCGGCCGGCTTCGTCGACAAAGCCGTCCCAGATATCGACGTAGGTGATGCCGGCCTTGGTCGCGGCGTCGCGATAGAGATTGTCGAGATAGAGCATGTCGGCGGTCGCCTTGGTGCCGCGCACTGCCGGCAGGCCGACCCACAGCACGGGTACGCCCTTCGCCTTCACGACATTGATCATCTCCTCGATCTTCTTCGAGTAGAGTTCGCCCCAGCGCTCGTCGCGGAAATCGACCATGCCGCCGGTGCGCGCGCCGCGCTCGGTCACGATCGAACCGGGATCGGGAATATCTGCATCGTCAGCTTCCGGCTCCGCCGGCTTGTCGCCGGGCTTCACTTCCGCGGCGCTGTCTTTCTTTTCGTCCTTCTTGGCGCCCTTCTTCTCGGCCGCCTTGTCGGGCTCGCGGATTGCGACGCGGTCATTGAGGCCGAGCATGACGACGATCGCATCGGGCTTCTCGGTGGCAAGAATGCCCTTGGCCGCCGCGGCCCAATCGGCGGGATCGCCCTTCGGCTGATAGCGCAGCAGGCCGGAGACGGTCTTGTGCTTGCGGATCACGCCCATGTCGGGCTGTTCGGCATAGGCGTCCTCGAGGCCGTAAGCGAGCCAGTCGGCCATGCTGTCGCCGAGCACCAGCACGTTGCGCTCGGCCGGTGCGTCGCGTTTTTCCGGCGATGGTGCGCGTGAATAGTCCTCGCGCGGAGCGGCCCGCTTCGGCGCCTGTTGTTGTTGGAACGGCGCGAAAAACGGGCTGTCATTGCCGCCGCCGAACCAGCCGAAGCCGCCACCGCCGCCTTGAGGCACATTGCGCTGCGGACGTGGAGGAGGTTGCTGCGGACCGCCGAAACCGAAGAACTGCGCGGAGGCCGGCGCCACGATGCCGATCAGGAGGCCCAGCGCCACGGCGAGCACCATCAGCGTGCCCTTTTCGGCACGCCAGTGATCGATCCGCCATCTCGGCAAGTTGGGCTTCTGTGACATGCGCCTCGACCGCAATCGCAGGGTCCGCAGACCCGGGTTCCCGCTCGACATACTACCGGATTCGGGCCGCAAGCGGGCAGCCGCGATCCCGCCATCAAGCGCCGCCCGGCGTTAACGTCAAGCAAATCCCGGAACTTTTAGCGGCAGGGTGAACAGCGAGGCCGCAGCCAAGGCCTGTGCCGAACAAAGCGGCAATCCCGGAGTTGTCGTGACAAATCAGGGAGGTTTGCCATGAAGTCACTGCTGCTCGCCGTTGCGCTCGTTTTCGCGCTGCCCTCATGGGCTTCCGCAGATACCCCGGGCAAGGACTGGATGACCGCACAGCAGGTCACCGAGAAGCTGCGCAGCTTGGGCTACACGGAGATCAGAGAGCTTGAGGCCGACGACGGCCATTGGGAAGCCGATGTCGTGAAGGACGGCCGGACCTTCGAGGTCCATGTCGATCCGCATAGCGGCGCGCTCACCAAGAACGAGCCCAAGCACTGACGCCGGCAGGCTAGTCTATTTCCATAGTCCCAAAGACTGCCATTTGGCGGGCGGAATGACCGTTCCCGTCTTGTAGGTGAAATCCAGCACCGTCTTGTGGTCCGGCGTCGCCTTGCAGGTGAAGGCGACCTGCATCCATTTGCCGCCCGCGCGATAGGCGCCGCCCTTGGCGATCATCGTATTGCCGAGATGTTGCGGCGGCATCAGCGCGTCGGATTTGGCGCGCTCGACGCGCGGGCCGCCCTTGCTGATCCGGCGCATCGCCTCGAAGTCGCAGACCTGTTCCAGCCGGGTCTTGGGATCGAGCTTGCCGAGGGCCGCCATGAAGCGGGCATCGCTGGCATGGGCCTGCGGGACAAGCGCCACAAGGCCGAGCGGAATAAGCAGGAATTTCATGCGGGAAGGGACAACACGTTTGGAAGGATGAACCGGCGGGATGACATCCGCTTAGCGTGTCCGGAGGTTGCTGGCTACCCACTCTGGGATGCGCAGCGCGCCCGGTCGCGCTGTGCGAGTCCCGGTCATGAATGGGGTCGACGCGCGCACGCGCCGTCTGTCCCGCGCCGCCGCGCAAGTTGGCCTTCCGGTGGTCCCCTTTGATGTGGAGGATAGAGCGCCGAAAGGCGCAACTTTGTCGTCAGTGGCGCGTCCCGTTGGTTGCCTGCGACAGCGACCTTCGGTGCGCGCACGCCTTTCGGCGCTCCATCGCGACTTTTTTGTTCCCGGGGCCGTGCTTCCGGGTACTGGGTACGGGCATCGTGCCCGTCATCCGGCCGGCTTTCGCCAGCCTTCACCCGCACCCGTCCAGCCGCAAGCGGCAGAGCCCCGTAGTGGGCCCGGACGGCTACCCAGGACCTCCCGAGTCCGTGCTTGCGAGGCACGTCCGCGGGCGCCGCACCCTGTCCCACCTCCAAAGACGCCCTCGAGAAGCGCCCTCGTTGGACAGAGTGATAGGAATGTCAGCCTTTATAGGAATAATGTCAATATCGAAATATGTCGTTAAAGTCATAGCCGCCATGAGTAAGAATGGCGAAGGTCCCTTGTCCCTCAAGCGTGGCGTACCCGCTCGTTATGCAAGAGCGGGAAAAGGGCATTGCTGCTCCGCGGAGTTCTTGCTTTGAAACGCATCTTGATCGTCGGCTGTCCAGGCGCGGGAAAGAGTACGGCAGCTCGTGCGCTGTCTGAAATCACTGGCCTGCCAGTCATTCATCTCGACCGTCATTATTGGCAGCCTGGTTGGCGCATGCCGGATAGCGACGTCTGGCGCACGACAGTCGAGGCGTTGGCGGCTGAACCGTACTGGGTCATGGATGGAAATTACAGTGGCACGCTTGTGTCGCGGCTGGCGCGGGCCGATACGCTGATCCATCTGGATTATTCAACCGGTCTTTGCCTGTGGCGCGTTTTACGTCGAGCGACTTTGGGCTGGGGACGGGTGCGTGCGGATACGGGGCCGGGATGCCCAGAGCGTTTCAATGCAGAGTTTCTGCGTTTTGTCGTCAACTACAGACGCGACCAGCGTGCGCGTGACATGGAGCGCATGGCGGACTTTGCCGGCGAGGTGCACCGGTTTACGAGGCCGGCGGAGTTGACGGCGTTCATTGCTGCTCAGCGCTCGGCATGATCTGCTGGTTTCTCTTAGCTTCATTAACCCGTACGCTTGGTCATCGAAGTCGATGGCGGACAGCATAATTTCGATGAGGCGGCGCGTCGGGATGAAGCGCGGGATGCGTTCTTGCGCGGCGAGGGATTTCGCGTGATGCGGTTCTGGAATTTCGAGGTGGATCGGAATCTGGATGGCGTGATGGAGTCGATAATCGGAGCTCTGGGCTACCCCCACCCGGCTGGCCTTACGGCCGTCCACCCTCCCCACAAGGGGGAGGGATAAGAAAGGAGCCTCGACACTTTCGCGTCGAGGCTCTTGAAGCTCAGAGTTAGATCACTCGCGGCCCTCACCTCGGCAGCGTCGTCGTTCCCATCAGCGCCTGATCGATGGCGCGGGCGCACAACCGGCCCTCACGGATCGCCCAGACCACCAGCGACTGGCCGCGGCGCATGTCGCCGGCGGAGAACACCTTGGGCAGGGAGGTAGCGAAATCCGTCGTCGGGGCGCGGACGTTGCCGCGCTGGTCGAGATCGACGCCGAGGGTCTTCAGCATGCCTTCGTGGACGGGATGGACGAAGCCCATCGCCAGCAGAACGAGGTCGGCCTGCAACGAAAATTCCGAGCCGGGGATCGGCTTGAACTTGTCGTCGACCTGCACGCAGTTCAGCTTGGTGACCTTGCCGTCTACGCCTTCGAAGCTTTGCGTCAGCACGGCAAATTCGCGCTTGGCGCCTTCGGCTTGGCTCGACGAGGTCCGCATCTTCAGCGGCCAGTTCGGCCAGGTCAGGCCCTTGTTCTCCTGCTCGGGCGGCGCCGGCATGATTTCGAGCTGGGTCACCGACAGCGCGCCCTGACGCAGCGAGGTGCCGATGCAGTCGGAGCCGGTGTCGCCGCCGCCGATGACGACGACATGCTTGCCGCCGGCCAGGATCTCCTTGACGTCGCCGAGCGGCTCGTTGCCGACGCGGCGGTTCTGCTGCGGCAGGAAGTCCATCGCGAAATGGATGCCGTCGAATTCGCGGCCGGGGATCGGCAGGTCGCGGCCGTGCTCGGCGCCGCCGGTCAGCGCGATGGCTTCATATTCCTTGAGCAATTCGGCGGGGTCGATGGCGCCGGGTGATGTGCCGCCGACAGCCTTGCCGTAATGGAAGGTGACGCCTTCGCCTTCCATCTGCGCGACGCGGCGATCGATGATGTGCTTTTCCATCTTGAAGTCGGGAATGCCATAGCGCATCAACCCGCCGGCCTTGGCGAGTTTCTCATAGACATGGACGTCGTGGCCGGCGCGCGCGAGCTGCTGTGCGCAGGCCATGCCGGCGGGACCGGCACCGATCACGGCGACCTTGCGGCCGGTCTTCACGGCGGAGACCTGCGGCTTCAGCCAGCCATTGTCCCATGCCTTGTCGACGATGGCGCATTCGATGGTCTTGATGGTGACCGGGTTGTCATCGATGTTCAGCGTGCAAGAGGCTTCGCACGGTGCCGGACAGATGCGGCCGGTGAATTCCGGGAAGTTGTTGGTCGAGTGCAGGTTGCGCGAGGCTTCTTCCCAGTTGCCGGTATAGACGAGGTCGTTCCAGTCCGGGATCTGGTTGTTGACCGGGCAGCCGGGCGTGCCGGGCTGAACCGAGCCGGTGCCGTGGCAATAGGGAATGCCGCAATTCATGCAGCGCGCGGCCTGATCGCGGGTGTCTTTCTCGCTGAGCGGAATGACGAACTCGTTATAGCCCTTCAGGCGCTCGGCAACCGGCGCATACTTGCGGTCGTGACGATCGATTTCCAGAAAACCCGTGATCTTGCCCATTACAACTGACGCCTCTGAACTCTTAAGTTCCAAATTCCGTCCTCATCCTGAGGAGCGGCCACTTGGCCGCGTCTCGAAGGATGCGTGATTTGTCCCTCATGGTTCGAGACGGCGCTGCGCGCCTCCTCACCATGAGGGCCTTTTCCTTACGCGCCGATCGCGATCTGCGGTTCGGCCTCGGCGCTTTTCGCTTTCAACTCGCGCAGCGCGCGGCGGTACTCGACCGGCATCACCTTGCGGAATTTCGGCAGCCAGGTTTTCCAGTCCGCGAGGATCATCGCAGCCTTGGCGGAGCCGGCATATTTCGCGTGACGTGTGATCAGCACATGCAGGCGCTCGATGTCGCTATCGAGCAAGTTGGCGAATACGTCCACCTTGCCATGGGCTTCGAGATCGCCGGAGTGGTGATAGGTGTTCTCGGCGATCATCTCTTCCGAGAGAACCGGTTCGAGTTCGACCATCGCCATGTTGCACAGCTTCGGGAAGTCGCCGGTTTCGTCGAGCACGTAAGCCACGCCGCCGGACATGCCGGCCGCGAAGTTACGGCCGGTCTTGCCCAGCACCACGACGATGCCGCCGGTCATGTATTCGCAGCAGTGATCGCCGGCGCCTTCGACGACGGCCACGGCACCCGAGTTACGCACGGCGAAACGCTCGCCGGCGACGCCGCGGAAATAGCACTCGCCCTCGATCGCGCCATACATCACGGTGTTGCCGACGATGATCGACTCTTCCGGAACGATGGCGGAATGCGCCGGCGGACGCACGATGATCTTGCCGCCCGAGAGGCCCTTGCCGACATAGTCGTTGCCTTCGCCTTCGAGATCGAAGGTGATGCCCTTGCACAGCCAGGCGCCGAAGGCCTGACCGGCGGTGCCCTTCAGCGACACCTTGATGGTGTCGTCGGGCAGGCCGGCATGGCCATAGATCTTGGCCACCGAGCCCGCCAGCATGGCGCCGGCAGAACGGTTGGTGCTGTTGATCTTGGTGTCGATCTTCACCGGCGCGCCGCGATCGAGCGCGGGCTGCGCATGCTTTATCAACTCGCGATCGAGCACAGCTTCCAGGTGATGGTCCTGATCCTCGGTGTGATAGATCTTCTGGCCGGGCAGTTCGGGCTGGCGCACGAACAGCTTGGAGAAGTCGAGACCCTTGGCCTTCCAGTGCGACACCAGGGCCGACTGGTCGAGCATCTGCACCTGGCCGACCATCTCGTCGAAGTTGCGATAGCCGAGCTGGGCCATGATCTCGCGGACTTCCTCGGCGACGAAGAAGAAGTAGTTGATGACGTGCTCGGGCTGGCCGGTGAAGCGCTTGCGCAGCACCGGATCCTGGGTGGCGACGCCAACCGGGCAGGTGTTGAGATGGCACTTGCGCATCATGATGCAGCCGGCAGCAATCAAGGGCGCGGTGGCGAAGCCGAATTCGTCGGCGCCGAGGAGCGCGCCGATGACGACGTCACGGCCGGTGCGGAAGCCGCCGTCGACCTGGACGATGATGCGGCTACGCAGCCGTTCGCGCACCAGGGTCTGATGGGTTTCGGCAAGACCGATTTCCCATGGCGAACCCGCATGCTTGATCGAGGTCAGCGGCGATGCGCCGGTGCCGCCTTCGAAGCCGGCGATGGTCACGTGGTCCGCGCGCGCCTTGGCGACGCCCGCGGCGACCGTGCCGACGCCGATTTCCGACACCAGCTTGACCGAGACCTGGCCCGTCGGATTGACGTTCTTGAGGTCGTAGATCAGCTGCGCGATATCTTCGATCGAATAGATGTCATGATGCGGCGGCGGCGAGATGAGACCGACGCCCGGGGTCGAGTGGCGCACGGCGGCAATCGTCGCGTCGACCTTGTGGCCGGGCAACTGACCGCCTTCGCCGGGCTTCGCGCCCTGCGCCATCTTGATCTGCATCATGTCGGAATTGACGAGATATTCCGTGGTGACGCCGAAACGGCCGGACGCGACCTGCTTGATCGCCGAACGCATGCTGTCGCCATTCGGCATCGGCTTGTAGCGATCCGACTCCTCGCCGCCTTCACCGGTGTTCGACTTGCCGCCGATCCGGTTCATGGCGATGGCCAGCGTGGTATGCGCCTCGCGCGATATCGAGCCGTAGGACATGGCGCCGGTGGCGAAGCGCTTGACGATGTCCGCGGCGGATTCGACTTCGTCGAGCGGCACAGGCTTGCGCTTCTCGTCTTCAGCCGTCTTGATCTTGAACAGGCCGCGCAGCGTCAGCAGACGCTCGGACTGTTCGTTGAGGATCTTGGCGAAGGCCCTGTAGCGGTCCTGCGAGTTGCCGCGCACGGCATGCTGCAGCAGCGACACCGACTCGGCGTTCCAGGCGTGATCCTCACCACGGCTTCGATAGGCGTATTCACCGCCGACATCGAGGGCGGTCTTGTAGATCTGGATTTCGCCGAACGCCTCGTTGTGGCGACGCACGGTTTCCTCGGCGATTTCGGCGAGGCCGACGCCTTCGATCTTGGTGTGGGTGCCTGTGAAGTACTTGGTCACGAATTCCTGACGCAGGCCGACGGCGTCGAAGATCTGCGCGCCGCAATAGGACTGGTAGGTCGAGATGCCCATCTTCGACATGACCTTGAGCAGGCCCTTGCCGATCGACTTGATGAAGCGCTTGACGATTTCATAGTCGTCGAGCTGCACCGGCAGCCGGTCCTTCATGGCGATGATGGATTCGAACGCCAGATACGGGTTGATCGCTTCGGCGCCATAGCCGGCGAGGCAGGCGAAGTGATGCACTTCGCGCGGTTCGCCGGATTCGACGACCAAGCCCACCGAGGTGCGCAGGCCAGTGCGGATCAGGTGGTGATGCACGGAGGCGCAGGCCAGCAGCGACGGGATCGGAATGCGATCCGAGCCGGCCATGCGGTCGGACAGGATGATGATGTTGACGCCTTCGCGCACTGCGGCTTCGGCGCGGGCGCACAGTTCATCGAGCACCTGCTCCATGCCTGCCGCGCCGAAACCGGCATGGAAGGTGGTGTCGAGGGTGCGCGAGACGAAATGCGACTCGGCAACGTCGGTGATCGAGCGGATCTTTTCGAGATCCTGGTCGGTCAGGATCGGCTGACGAACTTCAAGGCGCTTGGTGGTGGCGACGCCCTGCAGGTCGAACAGGTTCGGCCGCGGTCCGATGATCGAGACGAGGCTCATGACGAGCTCTTCGCGGATCGGATCGATCGGCGGGTTGGTGACCTGCGCGAAGTTCTGCTTGAAGTAGGTGAACAGCGGCTTCGGCTTGCTCGACAGCGCCGAGATCGGCGTGTCGGTGCCCATGGAGCCCGACGCTTCCTCGCCCTGCGACGCCATCGGCGTCAGCAGGATGGTGACGTCTTCCTGGGTGTAGCCAAAGGCCTGCTGGCGATCGAGCAGCGGCAGGTTGGAACGCTGGCCCTTGGCCGCCGCGTCCGGAAGCTCTTCCAGAACGATCTGGGTGTGTTCAAGCCACTCGCTATAGGGATGACTTGCAGCCAGCGTCGCCTTGATCTCGTCGTCAGGGATCAGACGGCCCTGGACGAGGTCGACCAGCAGCATCTTGCCGGGCTGCAGGCGCCACTTCGTGATGATGTCTTCTTCCGGAATCGCCAGCACGCCCATTTCGGACGCCATCACGATGCGGTCGTCCTTGGTGACGAGATAACGTGCGGGGCGCAGACCGTTACGGTCCAGCGTCGCGCCGATCTGGCGACCGTCGGTGAAGGCCAGCGCAGCAGGGCCGTCCCACGGCTCCATCATTGCGGCGTGATATTCGTAGAAGGCGCGGCGCTGCTCATCCATCAGGGGATTGCCAGCCCAGGCTTCCGGAATCATCATCATCACGGCGTGGGGCAGCGAGTAGCCACCCTGTACCAGGAATTCGAGCGCGTTGTCGAAACAGGCGGTGTCCGACTGGCCTTCATAGGAGATCGGCCACAGACGGCTGATGTCCTTGCCGTACAGTTCGGACTCGATGGACGCCTGACGCGCCGCCATCCAGTTGACGTTGCCGCGCAGCGTGTTGATTTCGCCGTTATGCGCGACCATGCGGTACGGATGCGCCAGCGACCAGGTCGGGAAGGTGTTGGTCGAGAAGCGCTGATGCACCAGTGCCAGCGCGCTTTCGAAATCCTCTTCGTGCAGGTCGGCATAGTAGCTGCCGAGCTGGTCGGCGAGGAACATGCCCTTGTAGATGATCGTGCGGCACGACATCGAGCACGGATAGTAGCCGGCAAGGCCGCGCTCGCGGCGCTGATAGATCGCCTGCGAGATCGACTTGCGGAGAATGTACAGACGACGTTCGAATTCGTCCTCGTCGGCGATCTTGGCTTTGCCGATGCCGATGAAGACTTGCATGTTGGCAGGCTCGGTCGGCTTCACGCTTTCGCCGAGCGATGCGTTGTCGGTCGGGACGTCGCGCCAGCCGAGCAGCTTCAGGCCTTCGGCCTTAATCTGGTCGCCGATGATGCCCTGAATGACTTTCCGCCACGCGGTATCACGCGGCATGAACAGCGCGCCGATGGCGTATTGGCCAGGCTCCGGCAGGCTGAAGCCGAGTTCCGCAGTCTTGCGGACGAAGAACTTATGCGGGATCTGCACCAGAATACCGGCACCGTCGCCAAAGCGCGGATCTGCGCCGGTGGCGCCGCGGTGCTCGAGGTTGCACAGGATGCTGATCGCGTCAGACACAATCTGATGCGACTTGCGGCCCTTGATGTTGGCAATGAAGCCGACGCCACAGGCGTCCTTTTCCTGCGACGGGTCATAGAGGCCCAGCGCCGGCGGACGGTAGGTATGGAGTTCCGGTTTGATGGCGGTGTCTTTCACGTTAGCCGATTTGATAGCCGGGGCCGCCGAATGCGTGCCGGTTTCGATCAATTGGCGCTCGTGCTCTGATCCGCTCATCTTCGTCCTCTCAACCCCCGTCGGGGTTCTGCCACCCTTGTCGGCGCACCTTTGACGCTCGCGGAACCCGTTCGGGCTGCCGCTCGCGCGTCTTGCGAGCCTCGTTTTCAGAATTCAGACTGGTGGTGCCCATCGTCCCCGGCGGCCACCCCATATCTCGCCTTAAAGGCATTTCGTCTCAGCAGGCGTGTTTTTTAGTCGCGACGCCTGCTTATGTTGCAAACCCTGTGCCGGATTTGCCACCAAAAATTGCGACAGTGATGCTGTCCTAACCAGGACTTTGCCAAATTTTTATCTAGCACACAAGCGCGCTTGAGTCCGTCGTCGCATAGCAACAACGCATGCCAAATTGTCCAAGCTGGCGTGGACACATTCAGCCCGGAGGTGCCGCGTTCCGGCCAAAGGCTGGCCCAAGGGCTGCCGGATTCAGCAGTGAGGTTGCGCAGTGCTAGTTAACGCCTGTGGCAGCGGTGCTGGCAGGCGAGCGAAGCGTGAGGTTCAGGAAGTTGAATACTCTCCGGGCGCGGGGGCGTCGAAGGAGCATGCAATGAAGGTACTTGTGGGATGTCTGGCCTCGGCCGGTCTGTTGCTGGCGAGCGGCGCTGTACAGGCGCAGGCGCTGCCGCCGATGCGCGGCGACGTTGCCGCTGTGGCGCAGGTATCCGATGTCGGCGGTCCCTATGCGGCCATGCCGCCGGCGGCATATGCGGAGCCGCGCCCCTATGGCGTGTTGCGCCGCGGTTATGATCTGGCGGTGCTGCCGCTGCGCGAGGTCTATTCGATCCTCCGCGAGGCCGGCTTCTCTGCCCTCGGCATGCCGCAGCAACGCGGCCTCATCTACACGGTTGCGGCGATCGACCTCGACGGCGAGGACGGCCGGTTGGTGATCGATGCGCGCAGCGGACGCATTCTGCGCTTCATTCCGGCCTATCGCATGGGCGACCGGATGAGCGAGGAGATCGACACGCGCTATGGCCCGCAAGGCGCAGTGCCGACCCTGCCGCAATATCGCCGCCCGCCGTTTACGGCCGGAACGGCAACGCCCGCGCCGAAGGTTGCCAGCCGCACGACGAGCGTGCCGCTGCCGAAGCGGCCACCGGTGCGCGCGGTTGCGGCGCCGGCTAAGCCTGTTACGCCAGCCGAGACCAAGCCGGTCGCAGTCAAACCACCTGAAACGCCGCCCGCCGCTGCGCCCGTGCAGCAATCGGCCGTGACGGAGCAGAAACCGGCCGAGACGAAGGCGCCGGAAACGACCGGGGCTGCTCCGGCAACACCGGCCGCGCCCGAGAAGAAGGACGCTGTTGCTCCGACAGTCGCTGCGCCGGCGACAGAAGCAAAGCCTGCGACACCGCCGGCTGCGGAAACGCCGCCGCCCGCTCAGGGGCTGGAATAGTCCGGGCCTCCAGCACTTCTCTTGGAGAGGAATCAAGAAAAACGCCCCGGATCGCTCCGGGGCGTTTCGTTCTACAACTACACTTACTTCAGTTCACATGCTTCAGTACAAAGTCGCGGTTACGCGGCGACTTTCTCGGCCGAGCCGTCGACCACCTGCGGCGCGCTCACCGCGCTGGTGGAAATCGGAATGCTGCGCGGCTTCTTGGCTTCCGGGATCTCACGGACGAGGTCCACATGAAGCAGGCCGTTCTCGAGCGAGGCGTTCTTCACCTGTACGAAATCGGCAAGCTGGAAGGCGCGTTCGAAGGCGCGCGCGGCTATGCCGCGATAGAGCACTTCGGCCTTGCTGCCATTCTCGTTGGCAGCCTTCTCGCCCTTGATCGTCAGCGTGTTTTCCTTCGCGACGATGGAAAGCTCGTTCTGCGCAAAGCCGGAAACGGCGACGCTGATACGGTATTCGTTCTCGCCTGTGCGCTCGATATTGTAGGGCGGATAGCCCGGCGCTGCGTCACCTGTGCTCTGATCAAGCAGATTAAACAGGCGGTCAAAACCGACGGTGGAACGATAAAACGGGGTGAGATCATAGCTACGCATAGAATAGTCCTCCATTGAGCGACTGTTGCAATAACCCGCCCGCCATAAGGGCCGGGCTTTCGTGTCATGCAGCCTAGAGAGGCCTGCATGAAGCTGATATGGGAGGGGTCTGGCGGCTCGCAAGGGGGGCCGAAAGATTCGCGCCGACTTGTCTCCCGCCCTTGAAATCCTGCCCTTGAAATCCTGCGTTTTTCGCCTAACCGGTCCCCCGCCATGACGCTCGTCTCCATTCCCGCCAACCCCGTTCCCGAGGGGGCCGTGTCCGGCACCATCAAGACGCCGGACGGCGCTGAGCTACGTTTTGCGCGCTGGGCGCCGACGACCGGGCGCAAGGGCACGGTCTGCGTGTTCAGCGGGCGCGGCGAATATATCGAGAAGTATTTCGAGACCGTGCGCGACCTGCGCGACCGCGGCTTTGCAGTGGCCATGATCGACTGGCGCGGGCAGGGCCATTCGTCGCGGCAGTTGCGGGATGGCCGCAAGGGCTATGTGCGCAGCTTCTCGGATTTCGAGATCGACGTCGAAAGTTTCGTGCAGCAGGTGGTGATGCCGGATTGCCCGCCGCCTTACTTCGCGCTAGCGCATTCGATGGGTGGTGCGGTGATGCTGCGTGTGGCGCATTCCGGCAAGCGCTGGTTCGATCGCATGGTGTTGTCGGCGCCGATGATCGATCTGCCGGGCCGCTCGACCTCACTGCCGGCGCGGCTGCTGTTGCGTGTCATGCGCTGGACCGGGCAGGGCGGCAACTACATTCCCGGCGGCAATGGCGAACTGGTCGGGACCTCGTCATTCCCCAATAACAAGCTGACCAGCGATCCGGTGCGCTATGCGCGCAACGCGGCGATCCTCGAAGAGGACGCGACGCTCGGCATCGGCTCGCCGACGGTGGCCTGGGCCGATACGGCGATCCGTGGGATGCATGGCTTTCGCGAGGCCAGCTATCCCGTGAAGATCCGTCAGCCGATCCTGATGCTGGCGGCCAGCAACGATCAGGTGGTGTCGACGCCGGCCATCGAGGAATTCGCCTATCACCTGCGTGCCGGCTCGCATCTGGTGATCGCCGGCTCCCGTCACGAGATCCTGCAGGAACAGGATCGCTACCGGCAGCAATTCTGGGCGGCATTCGACGCATTCGTGCCGGGCACGCCGCTGTTTAAGTAACGGACACATCCTATGCTGGGTATTCACGGCCTCTGGCTCTTCATCCTGTCCGGCATCCTGCTCAACATCACGCCGGGGCCGGACACGGCTTATATCGTCGGGCGCAGCGTGCAGATGGGCTGGCGTGGCGGTGTCGCGGCCGCGCTGGGGATCAGTGCGGGATGCCTCGTCCATGTGTTCGCCGCGGCGGTCGGATTGTCGGCGCTGCTGGCGGCCTCGTCCTATGCCTTCACAGCGGTGAAATGGATCGGTGCGGCCTATCTGCTTTACACCGGCGTGCAGATGCTGCGTGCGCGGGCATCGACAGTTGCAACGAACGACGCTGCGGAAAAGCCGCTGCTGTCGCTTCGGCAGGTGTTCTGGCAGGGCGCCTTCACCAACGCGCTGAACCCGAAGGTGGCGCTGTTCTTTCTCGCCTTCCTGCCGCAATTCGTCGACGTGGATGCGCCCAGCAAGGCGTTGGCTTTCATCGTACTTGGGCTGATCTTCATCAGCACGGGCACGATCTGGGGGCTCGGCACGGCCATTGTCGCGGCCAAAGCCGCCAGCCGCGTCCGGCGATCCAGTCAGGCAATGATGTGGATCAACCGCGCCCTCGGCGGCGTCTTCATCTATCTCGGCATCCGCGTGGCGATGCTGGAGACGCGTTAGTTACTTCAGAATTTCCCACGTCTCGACGCCGGCCAGATAGACGCCGAGCAGCATCATCGCGATCAGGAACCAGCGGCGGAATTGGTCGGGATGCATCCGCATACGCACCATCTGGCCGATGAACATGCCGGCAAAGGCCATCACCATGGCAACGAGGCCCGACAGCGCTATGGAGGCATTCAGCAGACCGGCGCTGGAGAGGTTGAAGGCCTGTGCGAGAGTACAGACGGTGAAATAGACACCGAGCGCCTGGATCAGCTCGTCCTTTTCCATGCCAATCGACTGCATGAAGGGCATCGACGGGATCACCTGCACGCCGGTGGCGGCAGCGACGACACCGGTGACAAGGCCGACGACGCCGCCGACCCACCCTTCGTTCTGTTTTGCGACGCTTAGCTGGAATTTCACGAGGCTGATGGCACCATAGATCACCAGCAGGATGCCGAGCACGACGGTGCCGTAGCGCGCATAGGGGCCGGTCATCAGCCCGCCGCTGCTCCAGATACCGAAAGCGGTGCCGAGCATCAGCGGCCACAGCCGGCGGATGATGTCGCGCAAATAGCCGCCGACGAAAGTCTGCCAGATATTGGTGACGATCGCGGGGGCGATGACGATGGCCAGCGCCTGCACCGGCGGCATGGCGACGGCGAGCAGGCCCATCGAAACGGTCGGGAGGCCGAGGCCGATGACCCCTTTGACGAAGCCGGCGAGCGCGAAGACTGCAGCGATCAGAATGAGTGAGGAATCGAACATGATGCAGGCACATTGACCGATCGGCTGGACAGGCACAATCTGGAGGTTACGGAGAAAGCCTTCGTCTTTAACGAAGGCTGGCGCGGAGAACACCATGCATGCCGACCTTGTCGATCTCAGGCTGTTCGTCGCGGTGGCCGAGGCGCGCAGTATCACCGCGGGTGCTGCCGCTGCCAATCTGGCGCTGGCTTCGGCTAGTGCGAGAATCAAGGGGCTGGAGGCGACGATCGGCGTGCCATTGCTGAAACGGGGCCGGCGCGGCGTTACGCTGACGGCGGCTGGCGAGAGCCTGCTCGGCCATGCCCGCATCGTAATGCAGAATGTCGAGACCATGCGCGGCGACATGGCGGCCTATGCCAATGGCATGAAGGCCAGTGTGTCGATGCTGGCCAATACGGTGGGCTTGTCCGAACATCTGCCGAAGGCGCTCGCGAGTTTCCTGCGCGAGCACCCCAATGTCAGCCTCGAGGTCGAGGAGCGCGAGAGCGCCGATATCGCCCAGGCGATCGCCGCCGGCATCGCCGATTTCGGCTTCGCTGCCGAGCATACGCTGCCGGACAGTCTGGAACGCTTCACCTTCAACGAAGACCGGCTGATGCTGGTGACGGCGCCGCGCAGCGATCTCGCCGGCCGGCGACATATCGATTTCCATGAGATCATCGACCGCGACTTCATCGGCCTCACCAACGCGACCGCGCTGCAGAACCACATCGGCAAATATGCGGCGAAGCTGGGCGCGCGACTGCGCTACCGAGCGCAGATGCGGGATTTCGATGCGATGTGTCAGATGGCGGCGGCGGGGGTCGGCATTGCGATTGTGCCGGAAGTCGCCGCACGGCGCTGCGCGCGGTCAACGGCGCTGGCGCTGATCCGCATTCGCGATCCCTGGGCGAACCGCAGACTGGCGATCTGCTTTCGCAGCCTGAAGACGTTATCCCGTCCCGCGCAGCAGATGATCGAGCATCTGCGGGCTGCAGCGCGGGCGTAGCAGTTCCCGATCAGGCGTTGAGGATCTTCAGCGCCGCCTCATGCACGCGCGGGTCGCCGGCGGCGACGATGCGGCCACCGTTCTGCGCGGGCTTGCCCTCCCACGTTGTCACCACGCCGCCGGCGCCGGTGATGATCGGGATCAGGGCTGCGATATCGTAGGGCTTCAGCTCGGTCTCGATGACGAGGTCGAGATGGCCAGCGGCGAGCATGCAATAGGAATAGCAATCGCCGCCGTAGCGCGTCAGCCGCACGCCTTTTTCGACGTCGTGAAATTTTGCGCGATCGGCGTCGCCCATCAGCCGCGGGCTGGTGGTGAACAGCGTGGCGTCCTTCAGCGATGCGCAGCGGCGCACGGCAAGCTTGCGGGTGGTGTTGTTGGGGCCCTGGTAGCGCGCCGAGCCGCTGTCGCCGCTGAAGCGCTCGCCGATATAGGGCTGGTGCATCATGCCATAGACCGGTGTGCCCCGATGCAGCAGCGCGATCAGCGTGCCCCAGATCGGGAAGCCGGAGATGAAGGATTTGGTGCCGTCGATCGGGTCGAGCACCCAGACATATTCGGCGTCTTCGCGTTCGGTACCGAATTCCTCGCCAACAATGCCGTGCTGGGGGAAGTTGGCCTTGATCAGCCGGCGCATCACCGCCTCGGCGGCGCGGTCGGCTTCCGTGACCGGGTCGAAATCGGTGCTGTTCTTGTTGTCGATACTCAGCGAGGTGCGAAAGAACGGCAGGATGGTCTCGCCCGACGAGGTCGCAAGACGACCAATGAAGGCGTTGAAGTCGATGACCGTCACGGAGAGGTCCTTTGTTGCGGCTGCTGGATGGGGACGTGTCGCTTCCTATACAGCGCAGGGCAACGACTCGCATCTGCGGTGATCGAAATCTCTCTGCGATTCCCCTAAGCCACAGCACTGAATCGGATTGCGATTTCCCTAAGATTCCTGATGTCCGGCATCAGAAATTGGTCAATGGAATGAATATATGATCATTTCTTAAATAGGTCAAAGCTACTGTCATTTCTATATCGCATTGATTTTCCTTATAGAAATTATGACGCCTATGCCTGAACGGTGCGATCACCATGCGAAATTTGCATGGAAATTTGCCCGAAAACTCTTGCACTTGGTGCGTCGCGGCTGCATATTGTTGCGGTGCGGTAGCGCTTGCGCTATCGCTGCCCTCCTTGGGCGTTTCCTCCCTAGACTTGGGCCGCTTGCTATCGCAAGCGGCCCTTTTTTCTTGTCGGAGGAGTTTTGCATCACGGCGTGCCGACGTGGCTGCCGGCGATTGTCTTTATGTCGCCTGGCCTGTTCGTCGCCTGGCACCCCGACAGCCTCGGGCCCATTGCGACGTCAGTCATCAAGCAAGACTTATTCGGCTGAGAACCTCAAGCCGGTGTCCACGTCGTGGCGGTTACTTCAGCGACCCGTTGATCTCGGTGAACTTGCCGTTGAGGTTGGTGCCGAGGCCGTTGACGACGGCGATGATGGCCAGCGAGATGCCGGCGGCGATTAGCCCGTATTCGATCGCAGTCGCTCCCGATTCGTCCGACCAGAATTTCTTGATCATGTTCTTCATGTTCTCTCCTGCCATTTTACGCGGTTCCAATCCGCGGAACCACGCTGGTGGGGATAACCTAAAGTTGCATTAATCCCGGTGGTAAAACTCTGCCCCATCTCTAAATCCAGCGAAAATTGACAATTTGTCGCACGAAATAAGCGCTGCCGTGACCCGGCGGTCACGGTTCCAAATACCCCACCTGATTGAGTGAAGGTTCGAACCCCGGCGAGCCGTTCGGCCCCAGCCTATTCGGCGGCGGCCTGGAACGGGCCGAGGCTGTCCAGCGGGATCTTCGCCAGCGCATCGGCCAGGACGGTAAAATCGGCAGCAATCTGATCGAAGCGCGCGGTTCGCTCACGGCGGCGTTCGTCCATATAGATCGCCCGGTTCAGCTCGATCTGGATGGCGTGCAGCCCACTGGCCGGGTTGCCGTAATGCTCGGTAATGAAGCCGCCGGCATAGGGCTTGTTACGGCCCAGCGAATAGCCGAGGCCGCCGAATGTGTCTTCGACCACCTCGGCCAGGATAGTGGCGCAGCTGGTGCCATATCGGTCGCCGACGACCACGTCCGGGCGGCGCGGCTCCTCGCGGGAAATTCCGATCGAGGGCATCGAGTGGCAATCCACCAGGATCACCGTGCCGAATGTCTGGTGCGCCTTGTTGATCAGGCGGCGCAGGGCGCGATGGTACGGCTTGTACAACGCCTCGATCCGGGTGAGGGCGTCATCGACGTCCAGCCGCTCGCGGTAGATCTCCTGGCCGTCGCCGACCACCCGGGGAATAGTGCCAAGACCGCCGGCGACCCGCATCGAGCGGGTATTGGCAAAGCTGGGCAGCCGGCCGTTGAACATCCGCGGATCGAGCTCATAGGGCTCGCGATTGACGTCCACATAGGAGCGCGGGAAATGCACCCGGACCACCGGGAAGCCGCGATCGCTCAATCCCGCGATCAATTCGTCCATGAACGAATCTTCCGAGCGGCGCAGTGCCGTCACGTCAATGCGGGACGCGCTGAGGAATTCCGCCGGATAGACCGAGCCGGAATGCGGGGAATTGAAAATGATCGGGGCGCGCCAGTTGGCCGGCTCGACGATCTCGAAGGGAGGCGACAGCTCACCGTCAAACTGGGTCATCGTCGCGCATCGTCCCTGCAGCCGCGTTCTTCGGTTTGCCCAGTCTGGCAGAAAACCGGCGCTTTGTGAGGCTGCATTGTCGATAACGGAAACAAGTCTGCCAAGTTAAAAACCTTCCGCAGGCGCGGCGATCGCGAGAAACGCGCTCATTTGTTGTGTTTCACGACGTTCTGGCGCACCATCTTGAGACGCTTATGCACAGTCTGCGCTGATCACCTTCACCCGAAATTTACCAGACCTCGGGCTTAGTGGGCGAACAGGTCCTCTCATTCGGGTTCGACGTCCAACCGCCATGCACAAAATCCTTCTCGCAGAAGACGACAACGACATGCGCCGCTTCCTGGTGAAGGCGTTGGAAAACGCCGGTTTTCAGGTGTCGCACCACGATAACGGGATGTCAGCCTATCAGAGACTCCGCGAGGAACCCTTTGAAATGCTTCTAACGGACATCGTGATGCCGGAGATGGACGGGATCGAACTGGCGCGCCGCGCCAGCGAACTCGATCCCGACATCAAGATCATGTTCATCACCGGTTTCGCCGCCGTGGCGCTGAATTCCGACTCGGAAGCGCCGAAAAACGCCAAGGTTCTGTCCAAGCCGGTCCACCTGCGCGAATTGGTCAGCGAAGTGAACAAGATGCTGGCGGCCTGAGGGCAGCCCGCTTTCCTGGATTTCTTTCTTGGATTTCCTGCAAATCAGGCAAGGATTGGCCCTCCGCCGTCCTTGCTTGTCCGGGTTTGACCCGTTATAGACCCCACACCCGTAACGACCGGTTCTTAGGGCGCGTAGCTCAGCGGGAGAGCACTTCCTTGACATGGAAGGGGTCACAGGTTCGATCCCTGTCGCGCCCACCATCCAAACGCACCTTACACTTTCGAAAACTGCCGGATTGGCGCTTTTTCAGGCGCCGGGAGACGTTTCTTTCCCTAATGCTCCGATTAGTGACAGTTTTATTTCGGAACCAGTCGTGTTCACGCCGTGACTCGGCTATAGCTCAATGGTCCAGGATTTTTCGACCGGAAGCTGATGCCAACGAAGACCCGGCCGGTAATCGGCGTGATCGGCAACGCGTATCGCATTGAGAACAGGTTCTCCGTCCAGGCGGTCGGAGAAAACAACCTTCGTGCGGTCGCGGAAGTGGCCAATGCCCTGCCGATGATGTTTGCCGGCACCCCCGACATTACCGATATCGGTCAGGTGCTCGATCTGGTCGATGGCATTCTGCTCACCGGCGCGCGTGCCAATGTCCACCCGACCCGGTTCGGCATGGAAGCCCATGCCCGTCACGAGCCCTATGACAACGGCCGCGATGCGGTGGCTCTGGCCATGATCGAAGCCTGTGTCGCGCGCGGAGTCCCGATTTTCGGTATCTGCCGCGGATTGCAAGAGATGAACGTCGCATTCGGCGGTTCATTGCATCCCGAGATCCGCGAGATTCCCGGCCGTATCAATCATCGCATGCCGCGGCTCGAGAGCGGCGAGATCCATCCCGATCCGGCCGTCGTATTTGCCGATCGCCACGACGTGCATCTGACCAGCAACGGCACCTTCGCCAGCCTGCTGGGGCGCGAGACCATCACGGTCAATTCCCTGCATGGTCAGGGCATCGATGTCCCTGGCGAGCGAGTGGTGATCGAGGGTATTGCCGAGGACGGCACCATCGAGGCCATCCGCATTGCCGATGCGCCGAGCTTCGCGCTCGGTGTGCAATGGCACGCCGAATATGATCCGCAGATCAACCCGATCAACCGGACGCTGTTTCAGGCCTTCGGCGAGGCAGTGGCCGCTCGCAGGCAGCGTGGGGCCTTCACGGCTGCGGCCGCGCCGCTATCAGCAGGAATGCGCTGAGCGCGGCTGCGACACAGAGCACAGCACCCGCGACCGTCGCTGCTGCAAAGGCGCTGATCAGCGCCGGCCCCTTTGCCGCCATAACCGATCCGATCAGCGCCGTGACCACAAGACCGCCCGTGCGTGCGACCGCGCTGTTGAAGCCCGATGCAGACCCGGTGTGACGCGCATCGACGGACATCAGCACGGCCGTCGTCAGAGGTGCGACAGCGCCGGCCATGCCGATGGCGATGACGACCATGGCGGGGAAGACACTGGTCCAGTAGCTGGTGTCGGGACCGATTCGGAGCGCCAGCAGAAAACCCATCGCCACAATCACCGGTCCCAGCGTCAGCATGATCCTCGGGCCGGTTCTGGCTGCGAGCGAGCCAGCAAGCGGTGATGTCAAAGAGATGACAAGCGGCAAGGGCAGCAGCGCGGCACCGGCCTGTGTCGCCGTGTAGCCGGCGGCTTCGATCAGGAGAAAAGGCATCAAGACGAACAGCCCACCGAGTGCGCCGTACAACAAGAATGTCAGCAGCGTCAGGCCGACGAAGCTCGCCGACCCGAACAGTGCGAGCGGCATCATCGCGCGTTCGCCTTTGCGGCCTTCCACCCACACGAAAACGAGCAACAGCAGGAGTCCTGCGACGAGCGCGCCAAGCGTGAAACCCGTCCAATCATGTGACGTAGCTTCGGTCAGACTCCAGGTCGTCAGGCCAAGTCCCGCAGTCGCGAGGATGGCGCCGAGACTATCGAGCGGCTCGTCGCTGTCGTGTCGATCGCGGGGGATGCCTAGCCAGGCAAGCACCATTGCCACCAATGCGATCGGCACATTGATGAGAAAGATGAGATGCCAGCTGCCGATGTCGATCAGCCATCCGCCCAGCACCGGGCCGAGCGCGCCGGCGGCAGCGCCGCTGGCAGCCCAGATGCCGATAGCGCGGCCCTTGGCTTCGCCGGAAAACGTCTGGCCGAGGATCGCCAGGCTGTTCGGCATCAGCATCGCCGCGCTGACGCCCTGAAGGAAACGCGCGGCCAGCAGCAGAGGCAGGCTGGGCGCCACAGCGCAGGCCAGCGAGGCCAGCGCGAACAGGCCGACTCCGCAGATCAGAAGCCTGCGGCGGCCGAAGCGGTCGCCTGCTGCACCGCCGAGCAAAAGAAGTGCACTGAGCGGCAGCAGATAGGCATTGATCACCCATTGCAGGTCGACGGCATCGGCCTGAAAACTCGCAGCAATGGCCGGAAGTCCGACATTCACCACCGATCCGTCGATGAAGGCCAGGCTGGAGGCCAGAATCGTGGTGGTGATCACCAGGCCGGGATGGCTGATATCATCGATCTTTTCCGTGGCGCCGGCGGCGCCTGCGTCACAAAGCGCATGCAAGGCGTTACTCATGACCGGGTTGTAGGGGGAACGGGAGCTCAGAACAAACCATTGTCCTCCGATCGGGCAATTCCGTTTTGGCCCCGATTGTGCAAGCATCCCGGGCGGTCGTGCCGGGGCGCTCGGTAAGAGAGTCGTCGGCGTGAGATCGGACTGTGTTGAGGAGAGGGACTATGAAACGAATTTATCTGTTGGGGACCATGATCGCCGCGGCGGTCTGCACGACGCAGGCGGGCGCTCAGGAGCTCACCGGCACGCTCAAGAAGATCAAGGACACCGGCGCCATCACCATCGGCTTCCGCGATTCCTCGGTGCCGTTCTCTTATCTGGATGACAATCAGAAGCCCGTCGGTTTCGCCATGGATATCTGCTACAAGATCGTCGATGCGGTGAAGAAAGAGCTGAAGAACGACAAGATCGAGGTGAAGCTCAATCCGGTGACCTCTGCCACCCGTATTCCGCTGATTGCCAACGGCACCGTCGACCTCGAATGCGGCTCGACCACCAACAATGCCGATCGCCAGAAGCAGGTCGCGTTCACCAATACGCACTTCCTGACGGCCAGCCGCTTCGTTTCGAAGAAGGCCGCCAAGCTCGACAAGATCGACGATCTGAAGGGCAAGTCGGTGGTCTCGACCTCCGGCACCACCAACATCAAGCAGCTCACCGAAGCCAATGCCGCGCGTAATCTCGGCATCAACGTCATTCCCGCCAAGGATCACGCCGAAGCATTCCTGATGGTCGAGACCGACCGTGCTGTGGCCTTCGTGATGGATGACATCCTGCTTGCCAGCCTTGCTGCCGGTGCGCGCGATCCGAGCGCCTATGTGATCTCCAAGGACGCGTTCTCGAAAGCTGAGCCCTACGGCATCATGCTCCGCAAGGACGACGCGCCGTTCAAGAAGGTTGTCGATGCGGCCACTGCCGAGCTCTACAAGAGCCCGGAAGGCGCCAAGATCTATGACAAGTGGTTCACGCAGAAGATTCCGCCCAAGGGCCTCAATCTGAACGTTCCGATGGGAGCCGAGCAGAAGAAGGCGTTCGCCAGCCCGTCGGATTCGCCTGATCCCGACGCCTACGCAGCCAACTAACTCTTGCTTACCTCTCCCCGCTTGCGGGGAGAGGTCGTCTTACATGCGCGTAGCGCGTGTAAGACGGGTGAGGGGGAGGCAGCGAGTAAAACACTGGCTCCCCCTCACCCGTCTCGAACGACCCTCGGTCGTTCGATCCACCCTCTCCCCGCAGGCGGGGCGAGGGAAGAAGCAATGGCCCGGCCATTGCATGGGTTTCTGCCTGAGGTTGCCAGGTTTTCGCGTGGACGGCGCGTGGGGGTGAATGCGTGAACTATAACTGGAATTGGGGAATCTTCTGGGATCAGACGCCTGATGCGACGGGGACCTATTTTGGCTCGCTGATGAGCGGCCTTCAGGTCACGATCCTGCTCGCACTCTGCGCCTGGTTCATCGCGTTTGTGATGGGCTCTCTGATCGGCATCATGCGGACCCTGCCTGCGCGCTGGGCGGTGTTTGTCGGCAATGCCTATATCGAGATGTTCCGCAACATTCCGCTGCTGGTGCAGTTGTTCATCTGGTTCTTCGTCGTTCCCGAACTTTTGCCCGGCGATCTCGGCATCTGGATCAAGCAACTGCGCAACGGGCCGTTCATCGCCGCGATGCTCGGGCTTGGCTTCTATATGTCCTCGCGTGTCGCTGCACAGATCACCGCCGGCATCAATGCACTGCCAAAGGGCCAGCGCATGGCCGGCACGGCCATTGGCCTTACCACCTGGCAGACCTATCGCTACATCCTGCTTCCGCTGGCCTATCGCATCATCTTTCCGCCGCTGACCTCCGAATTTCTCAACACCATCAAGAACACGGCGCCCGCACTCACCATCGGTGTGCTTGAACTGACGGCACGGGCGCGGTCCATGCAGGAGTTCTCGTTCCAGGTGTTCGAGGCCTTCTCGGCTGCGGCCGCCATCTACCTCGTCCTCAGTGCCGTCGTGACGATCGGAATGCGCATCCTCGAAAAGCGCCTGGCGATCCCCGGCTTCAACGAGGGGAAATAAGCGATGTTCAGCAATTTCGATTACGACGTCATCTGGCGTAGCCTGCCCTACCTGTTTCAGCAGGGCATGGCGTTCACCCTCACGCTGACGGCTATTGCGACGGTCTTCGGTCTCATCCTCGGCACCTTGATCGCGATGATGCGGCTGTCGTCCAGTGCCGTGCTGTCGGGCTTCGCCGTAAGCTACGTCAATCTGATGCGCTCGCTGCCGCTCGTGCTGGTGATCTTCCTGTTCTACTTCCTGATGCCCTATGTCGGACAGTGGATCATCCGCTCCGATCAGCCGGTACAGGTCGGCGCCTACGCCTCGACTATCGTCACCTTCACGCTGTTCGAGGCTGCCTATTTCTCCGAGATCATGCGTGCCGGCATCCAGTCGGTGCCGCGGGGGCAGGTGATGGCCGGTTATGCCATCGGCCTCAACTATCGCGAGGTGATGCGCCATGTCGTGCTGCCGCAGGCGTTCCGCAACATGCTGCCGGTGATCTTCACCCAGACCATCGTGCTGTTCCAGGACACATCGCTGGTCTACGTGCTGTCGATCACGGATTTTCTGGGTGCTGCGTCCAAGGTCGCACAGCGCGACGGTCGTCTCACCGAAATGTATCTGTTCGCGGCGCTGGTCTACTTCCTGATCTGCTTCACCGCGTCATTCTTTGTGAAGCGCTTGCAGAAGCGCATCAGCATCATCCGCTAGCCACTTTCGCTTTCAGTCTTTGCCTCCAACTATCGGTCGCTCATCATGCCCATGATCACCATCGAAAAAGTCAGCAAGTGGTACAACCCGCAGTTCCAGGTGTTGAAGAACTGCACGACGGCCGTTGAGAAAGGCGAGGTGGTCGTCGTCTGCGGTCCCTCGGGATCTGGCAAGTCGACGCTGATCAAGACCGTGAATGCGCTGGAGCCCGTGCAGCAGGGCACCATCATGGTCGATGGACTGAATGTGACGACGATGAAGAAGGACCTGCCGAAGCTGCGCTCACGCGTCGGCATGGTGTTTCAGCACTTCGAACTGTTTCCGCATCTGAAGATCGTCGAGAACCTGTGTCTCGGCCAGACCATCGTGCTCGGCCGCTCCGAAGATGCGGCGAAGGCCAAGGCCATGAAGATGCTGGAGCGCGTCGGCCTCACGGCGCATGCGCAGAAATATCCCGGCCAGCTCTCCGGCGGTCAGCAGCAGCGCGTCGCCATTGCGCGCGCGCTGGTGATGGATCCTATCTGCATGCTGTTCGACGAACCGACCTCGGCGCTCGATCCCGAAATGATCAACGAGGTGCTCGACGTCATGGTCGAGCTCGCCAAGGAAGGCATGACCATGATGGTGGTGACCCACGAAATGGGCTTCGCCAAGAAGGTCGCCAACCGTGTCATCTTCATGGATGCCGGTGAGATCGTCGAGGATGCGCAGAAGGAAGACTTCTTCGGCCATCCGCGCAGCGATCGGGCCCAGCAGTTCCTGTCGAAGATCCTCGCGCACTGACGCAAGAGCGGGCGCATACAGCATCGCGCAAGTGCCTCAAGTTTATGCAGATTCTTGAATGCTGCATGACGGGGCAATTAACGAATGTGTCAGAAATGGAGTGGTATCCTTCAACCGTGAGGGCGAGGGCCTGTTGGTCCGCTGATTGAACTCCACCGGAGCGATCGGGTCTTTGTCCTCACGGACAATTCCACGACGCCACGTTCTCAGCCTCTGCCCAATGCTTCTCTGACCGTCTTCCAACGACCCGAGCCGAGGCTGCGCGAGCCATGCTTGCGCGCGTCCTGACTTGGCCCTTCTCCGGAAAGTGCATCGCATGATCAAGATCAACAGTGTCGGCAACAAATTGGGTCTTGCCGGTCTCGTTGGCATCTTGCTCTCGGCGGGCGTCGTGGCGAACCAGATGAGGACCGAGACCGCGATCTCGGAGGTCAACCGTCTGGCCGATGTGCAGCAGAAAATCGCCGATAGCGCGATGGAGGCCGACGGCCAGATGCGCGCCATGCAGGTGGCCAGTCAAGGCCTGCGCATGGCCATCACGACACCCGAGATTGACAAGAACGCGGCCGAGATCAGGGCCGCCAAGGCTGCGCAGGACCGCATCATCGATGCCGCGTCCGCCCTGGCGACCAGGCAGGAATACAAGGACAATTTCGCGAAGATTAAATCGCTGACGTCAACCTATCTCGCCGCTGCCGACGAGATCGTCGGTCTGCAGAAGAAACTGCTCGAGCTCTATCGCAACCGCAACGTCGCCGTGATCGACTGGAACCGGCATCTCGACCAGCTGCGCCTCACCACTGCCGTGACCGAGGCGACGAACTGGCCTGAAGTCGATGGACAGCTCAAGATCGCGGACAATGCCATCAACGCTGTGCAGGCAGCCGCATGGCGTTATGCGTCGATGAATGAAGTCACGCAAAAGGGTCAGATTATCACCCGGGCCAAGGTGCTGACCGACGCACTGGCCAAGGCCAGCGTGTTCGAAGACAGCGAGCTCGTGCAGAGCGGTCTGATCCAGCTCGGCACCGACATGAAGAAATTCATGACGGCCACCGATGAAGCGATCGGCAGTAACGACCAGAAGACCGATATCGTCCGCACCAAAATCACGCCCGCCGCTGTGGCAGCATCTCAACTGGTCGCGCAATCGGTCTCGTCGGCGAAGGCTGCGGTTGGAGAGGCCCGGGCGCAGGCCGCCGAGGAAATGGCACGATCCGGCCAGGTCAATCTCGCGCTCGGCCTCGCGGTCGTGCTGGTGCTGATCTGCACCATGGTGTTCTCCTTTGTCGGCGTCGCACGGCCGATGACGCGCCTGAACGGCGCCATGGGCAAGATGGCGGCCGGCGATCTCGATGTCGTCATCCCCGGCGCCAAGCGTGGCGACGAAATCGGCGATATCGCCAAGACCGTTACGGTCATTCGCGCCAATGCCGAACAGAAGGCACGCGACGAGGCGTCGGCCCGCGTCGATCAGGACAATCTGGCCGCGGCGTCGCGCAAGCGCGAAATGGTCGAGCTCGCCGGGACGTTCGAACGCGCCGTCGGCAATATCGTCGACAACGTCTCCTCGGCGTCGAACAGACTCGAGGAGTCCGCGGGCGCGCTGACGGCAACAGCCGAACAGGCCAAGGAGCTGACCGCTGCAGTCGTTGCTGCATCGGACGAGGCATCCACCAATGTGCAGGCGGTTGCGTCATCGACCGAAGAGATGTCGTCATCGGTCAACGAGATCAGCCGGCAGGTCCAGGAATCTGCGAATATCGCCAACTCGGCCGTGGCGCAGGCGCGCAAGACCAATGAGCGTGTGGCCGAGCTCGCCAAGGCAGCGGCCCGGATCGGCGATGTCGTCGAGCTCATCAATACCATTGCCGGCCAGACCAACCTGCTGGCGCTCAACGCCACCATCGAAGCGGCGCGCGCCGGCGATGCGGGCCGCGGCTTTGCGGTGGTTGCGTCCGAGGTGAAGGCGCTGGCCGAACAGACCGCCAAGGCGACGGGCGACATCAGCCACCAGATCAACGGTATCCAGGCGGCGACCCAGGAATCCGTCGGCGCCATCAAGGAGATCGGTGACACCATCGGCCGCATGTCCGAGATCGCCTCGACCATCGCCTCTGCCGTCGAGCAGCAGGGCGCGGCAACCCAGGAAATCTCGCGCAATGTTCAGCAGGCAGCGCAGGGCACGATGCAGGTGACGTCGAACATCACCGATGTACAGCGTGGCGCCAGCGCGACCGGATCAGCTTCGACGCAAGTGCTGTCCGCGGCGCAGTCGCTGTCCGGCGAAAGCGCGCGGCTCAAGCTCGAAGTCGGCAAGTTCCTGGACTCCGTCCGGGCCGCATAAATTCATGCTCCTCCCATAATGGGGGAAGCAGCAACGAAGACGGCGCCCGTCGCCGAAGCCAGATCAGATCCCACCTAGGAAGCCAATGATGTCGCTGCTCAATCTCCGTATCCGCGGTCGCCTCTATGGTGGTTTCGGCGCGCTGGTCCTGTTTGGTCTCGCCAGTTCGGGATTTGCCGTCTGGCAGATGACGGAAGTTGGAACGCAGGTCGACTCCCTGAACATTCTTTCGGCCAACACGATCCGGGCCTCGGAGA
The DNA here is from genome assembly GCF_052076045.1 of Tardiphaga sp. 20_F10_N6_6. Taxonomy (NCBI): domain Bacteria; kingdom Pseudomonadati; phylum Pseudomonadota; class Alphaproteobacteria; order Hyphomicrobiales; family Nitrobacteraceae; genus Tardiphaga; species Tardiphaga sp. 20_F10_N6_6. The sequence continues at coordinate 3,370,783 of NZ_CP197239.1, read as the reverse complement.
TCGCCTCCGAACTGCACGCGATCCGCGGTGCCGTGTTGCGCTATTCGTTCGATCAGGATGAAGCGGCGCTTGCGGATGCCGACAAGCGTCTCGCCGGGGTCACCGCCAGCCTGGATACGGTGATCAAGACCAGCCGCTCGGAAGAGCGCCGCGCCGCCTACCGCACCATCGAGAAGGACGTTGCCGACGTGAAGGCGCAGCGCCAGGCGCTTGGCGAGGCCATCAAGCAGATGGTCGCCGGCCGGGAAGTGCTGCAGGAAGCCGGCGACAAGCTGTCATCCAGCCTGCGCAAACTGGTGATCAGCACGCGCAACACCATGTATGGCCAGGGTTCGACCAAGCTCGAATCCGATACGCTCATGGTGCAGATTGCGAATTGGCGCTTCTTCGTTAGCCGCGACGAGAAGCATATCGAATCGTTCAAGGATCACGTCCGCATCGCCGAGCAGCAGATCGGCGAGATGGAGAAGATGCAGATGCCGCCGACGCTCAGTGCGTTGTTCGGCACTATCCGCAGCAACCTGAAGAGCTACGCCGCCCAGTTCGAGAAGGCTGCCGCCAGCCTGCAGACGGCAGATGGCATCTTCAACAAGTCGATCAGCCCGACCGTCGTGAAAGCGATCGGCAAGGTCGAGACCATCAAATCCGACATCCAGCAGGTTCAGTCGCAAACCGTCGCCGCAACCAGCAACCGCATGTCGACGACGAGCATGCTGCAGCAGATCGTGGCCGGCGTCGCTACTGTGGTCGGTCTAGCGATTGCCTTCCTGATCGCGCGCGGCATTATTGGCCCTCTGTCGGGCCTGACGGCTGGCATGAAGCGGCTCGCTGACGGGGATTTCAGCGTGGTGCTGCCGGGTCTCGCCCGCAAGGACGAGGTCGGCGACATGGCGCGTGCGGTCGAGACCTTCAAGGTACGAGCCGAGGAGAAGGCGCGCGCCGAAGCCGAAGCCAAGCTGACGCAGGACCAGCAGGCAGCGATTCAGCGCCGCCGGGACATGATCCGTCTCGCGGACGATTTCGAGGGCGCCGTCGGCAGCATCGTCGAGAACGTGTCATCGGCCTCGAGCCAGCTCGAAGAATCGGCGGGCGGACTGACTGCGACCGCCGAGCAATCCCGCCAGCTCACCGCCATCGTGGCCGCAGCCTCCGACGAAGCGTCGACCAATGTGCAGGCGGTGGCGTCATCCACCGAGGAGATGTCGTCCTCGGTCAACGAGATCAGCCGTCAGGTTCAGGAGTCGGCCAATATCGCCAACTCCGCGGTGGCACAGGCCCGCAAGACCAATGATCGCGTGGCTGAGCTTGCCAAGGCGGCCGCGCGGATCGGCGATGTTGTCGAGCTGATCAACACGATTGCCGGCCAGACCAATCTGCTGGCGCTCAATGCCACCATTGAAGCGGCGCGCGCCGGCGATGCCGGTCGCGGCTTCGCGGTCGTTGCATCGGAAGTAAAGGCGCTCGCCGAACAGACGGCCAGGGCAACCGGCGACATCAGTCACCAGATCTCCGGCATCCAGGCCGCGACTGAAGAGTCGGTCGGCGCCATCAAGGAAATCGGGGACACCATCGGCCGCATGTCGGAGATCGCGTCGACCATCGCATCTGCCGTCGAGCAGCAGGGTGCGGCGACACAGGAGATCTCGCGCAACGTTCAGCAGGCCGCGCAAGGCACGATGCAGGTGAGCTCGAACATTCTGGATGTGCAGCGCGGCGCGAGCAACACGGGTTCAGCGTCGTCGCAGGTCTTGTCCGCTGCGCAATCGCTGTCCGGCGAAAGCGCGCGGTTGAAGCGCGAAGTCGGCAAGTTTCTGGACTCCGTTCGCGCGGCATAGGACAAAACGTCACACGATCGCGCGCGTTCGCCTGACGAATAAGATACAACTAGCAAACAGCCCGGATGCGTCATCGCATCCGGGCTGTTTGTTTTGGTGAGTCAAACGATGACACGCGCGACAAAAAGTCATTCCACTTTAAAGCGTTTGCGCGGCTGAAATTAACCTGAAGTTCTCGCAACCTGACGATGATCGGATTCGAGATTGCCTCTTGCGTTGCGGGTGCGATTCGCGACGTGCAAGGTTGGCTGTCAGTGGTTCTCCCAAGAAGGGCATGTCGCATGTCGCTATTCAATCTCCGCATCCGTGGCAGGCTGTATGGGGGCTTCGGTGCGCTCGTGCTGTTCGGGTTGGCCATGGCGGGTTTCGCGGTGTGGAAACTCACGGAAATTCGCGACGACGTCTCGGCGATGAATGCCCAGTCCGCCAATGCGATGCGCTCGATGGAGATTTCGGCGGAACTCCAGGCGCTTCGCCGCGCGATGCTGCGCTATACATTCGATCAGGACGAGGCGTCATTCGCTGAAGCCGAAAAGCTGCTGACTCAGGTCGGTGGTGTGCTGGAAGAGACGATCAAGGCGAGCTCGGAGGAGCGTCGGGGGGTCTATCGCGAGGTCGAAAAGACGATCAATGATTTGAAGAGCAAGCGAGTCGATCTCGGCAACACCGTCAAGGAGATGATCGACGGCCGCAAGGCACTGCTTGCCGAAGGTGAAAAGCTTCAGACGGACCTGAAGAAGCTCGTGCTCTCGACCCGCAGCTCACCATTTGCGCAAGGGTCGACGACGCTGCAATCCGAAACCCTCCTGGTCCAGATGGCGAACTGGCGGTTCTTTGCCGGCCGCGATCAGGACAATGTGACGCTGTTCGCGAACAGCGTGAAGAATGCGCAGCAACAGATCGCCGAGATGGAAAAGTTCGACATGCCGCCAAGCCTTGCGGCGCTGTTCGAGTCGATCAAGAAGGGACTGGTCAGCTACTCCAGCGTGTTCGATAAGGCGTCCAACAACCTGCTGAAGATGGATCAACTCTATTACAACTCGATCACTCCGATGGTGGTCAGCGCCATCCGCAAGACCGACGGCATCAAGGCAGCGATCCAGCAGGAGGTCGTGAGCGCGACGACAGCCAATGAGCAGCGCATTTCCGGCACGATCACGCTGCAGCAGATCGTGGCCGGCGCAGCGACCATCACCGGTCTGCTGATTGCGTTCCTGATCGCGCGCGGCATCATCGGGCCACTGTCGGGTCTGACGGCGGGCATGAAGCAGCTCGCCGAGGGCAATTTCGGCGTGGTGCTGCCGGGGCTCGGCCGCAAGGACGAGGTCGGCGACATGGCGCAGGCTGTCGAGACATTCAAGGTCAAGGCGGAAGAGAAAGCCCAGGCGGAAGCCGAGGCACGGATCACGCAGGATCAGGCGGCGGCCTTGCAACGCAAGCAGGACATGATCCGGCTCGCCGACGATTTCGAAGGTACGGTCGGTGAAATAGTCGAGGCGGTGTCGTCCGCGTCGACCGAATTGGAAGCCTCGGCCAGCACGCTGACGTCGACAGCGGATCGGTCGCAGCAGCTCACCACGGTCGTCGCGACGGCGTCGGAAGAAGCCTCCACCAACGTGCAGTCGGTGGCGTCCGCCACTGAGGAAATGGCGTCGTCCATCACCGAGATCGGGCGTCAGGTTCAGGAATCAGCACGTATCGCCAACGAGGCCGTGGATCAGGCGCAGAAGACCAACGACCGCGTCGGCGAGTTGTCGAAAGCTGCCGGCCGCATTGGCGCGGTGGTCGAGCTGATCAACACCATTGCGGGGCAGACTAACCTGCTGGCGCTCAATGCCACCATCGAGGCGGCACGTGCCGGCGATGCCGGCCGCGGCTTCGCAGTGGTCGCGTCCGAGGTGAAGGCGCTCGCCGAGCAGACCGCCAAGGCCACCGGCGAGATCAGCCAGCAGATCGCGAGCATCCAGACTGCGACCGATGATTCCGTCTCGGCGATCCGCGAGATCGGCACGACCATCGGCAAGATGTCGGAGATCGCGTCCACGATCGCTTCGGCTGTCGAAGAGCAGGGCGCGGCGACGCAGGAGATTTCCCGTAACGTGCAGCAGGCTGCGCAAGGCACGATGCAGGTCTCGTCCAACATCGTCGACGTGCAGCGCGGCGCGAGCGAGACCGGCGGCGCGTCGTCTCAGGTGCTGTCGGCAGCGCAGTCGCTCTCGTCAGATAGCAACCGTCTGAAGCATGAAGTTAGTCGCTTCCTGAACTCGGTCCGCGCGGCCTGAGTTCTCCAACATCGCAATTCACCGGCTTGAGTAACGGTGCGTTCTCCGCGCACTGCCATTCAAGCTGCTATACGCTCCGAGAGAACTCTGGGTCTCGAAATATCCCGTGCAGGGCATCGCATGATGAGATTGCAATTTTAGATCGTTAATTCAGAACCTCTGATGCCTGAACTCGAACTCCATCACTGTCTGAAAAGTCCGAATTGCTCGACGACCATTGCGGTACCGGCTCAATTTGAGTGATTGCATCATCGGCGCGTTAACGTTTGTGTCAGAAGCGCGGTGGTAGGTTCCTGCCCATGAGCAGGTGATTTGATCGATCATCGAACGTATCGCCCGCTCATATGAGCCGATGACGCTTCTCGTTCAGGATCGGCTCACGCCAAGCTTCGCGTGCCCGTCGGATTGCCGCCGGGCTGCGCCAAAAATGACAACCGCTTAGCATTCGACCATTTCACGCGACGCCGGACTCCGTCCGGCGAAGGACGACCCGACTCATTTTTCTGCCACTTCATTCCCAGGGACTGTCATGGCCTTCATCCAGAATCTGCGCATCGGCACCAAGCTCGCGATTGCGTCCGGGCTCGGCATTATTCTCCTCGGTGTCATGATCTATATGCAGACGATGGGAAGCGCAGGCGTTCGCCAGTCATATCAGACGGCCGGCGTCTATCAGGGTATTGCGCAGAACGCTGCCGAGGCCAAGGCCTCGTTTCGCGGCATGCAGATCGGCGTGCGTGACTTCCTCGGGGCAACGAAAGTGGCCGATGTCCAGAAGGCCGCCGACTATTTCACGGCGCGTACTACCGCTGGCCTTAAATTTTCGGCTCAGATGCTCAAGCTTGCGACCGCACCGGACGAGCGCGAGCGCATCGGCAAATTCCTCGACATGATGACGACCCTCGGTAAGGGCGGCGACAAGATCGGTGTAATCCGCACAGATATCTTGAATCTGCAGGCGACGCGCAACGAAGCTGGCGAATTGTCTGCGGATGCCTCCGCGCGCATCACCACACTGGGCGCGGAGATCGTGAAGCTCCGCACCGACGTGCTGCTACCCATGAGTGCAGAACTCGACAAGCTGGCCGATACGATCGTCAATCTGGCTAAGGAGAAGGTCGAGCAGCAGACGAGCGCTGCGGCGAACGAGGCCGCTGCGACCGAGCGGGACTCGCTAATTCTCGGTGGTGTGGTCGCCCTGATGCTGATCGGAACCTGCGTGTTCTCGGTGTTCACCATCGGGCGTCCGATGCGCGCGCTGAGCCGTTCAATGGAAGAACTCGCCGAGGGCAATTTCGGCGAGGTGTTGCCGGGCTTGGGCCGCAAGGACGAGATCGGCGACGTCGCTGGCGCCGTGGAGAAGTTCAAGGTCAAGGCACAGGAGCGCGCCCGCGCCGAAGCCGATGCTCAAAAGCAGCAGGAGCAGATCGCCGCCGAGCAGCGCAAGCGCGAGATGATCGCGCTGGCGAACGATTTTGAGAGTGCGGTCGGCGAGATCGTCGAAACAGTGTCGTCGGCATCGACCGAACTCGAAGCGTCGGCGGGCACGCTGACGTCGTCTGCCGAGCGTTCGCAGCATTTGACCACCATGGTGGCGGCCGCTTCGGAAGAGGCTTCGACGAACGTCCAATCCGTGGCATCGGCGACCGAGGAAATGGCGTCATCGGTGAACGAGATCAGCCGCCAGGTTCAGGAATCTGCGCGTATCGCCAGCGAGGCCGTACAGCAGGCCCAGAAGACCAACGACCGTGTCGGCGAGCTATCCAAGGCGGCCAGCCGTATCGGCGACGTGGTCGAGCTGATCAATAGCATCGCGGGGCAGACCAACCTTCTGGCGCTCAATGCGACCATCGAAGCCGCCCGCGCCGGTGAAGCGGGCCGCGGCTTCGCCGTGGTGGCGGCCGAGGTGAAGACGCTCGCAGAGCAGACCGCCAAGGCGACCGGCGAGATCAGCATGCAGATCGGCAGCATCCAGTCCGCCACGGACGAATCGGTCAGTGCCATCCGCGAGATCGGCGTCACCATCGGCCGGATGTCGGAAATTTCGTCCACGATTGCTTCGGCCGTCGAAGAGCAGGGTGCCGCCACCCAGGAGATTTCCCGCAACGTGCAGCAAGCCGCGCATGGCACCCAGCAGGTCTCGTCCAACATTACGGATGTGCAGCGCGGCGCCAGCGAGACCGGATCGGCCTCGTCGCAGGTTCTTTCGGCAGCACAGTCGCTGTCGTCGGACGGCGCGCGGCTAAAGGTCGAAGTCGCGCGGTTCCTCAACTCTGTTCGCGCGGCCTAGGCCATGCGGGATCAGAACTGATCATTCTATCGAGCGATAACAGGACGTCCAGCCATGCTCTCGAACATCTCTATCAAAGCCAAGATCACCATCGTTATCGCTTTTCTGTTAATCGCAATGACGGGGATGGGGGCGCTTGCTGTCAGCAAGATGCAGACAATTAACGCCAATGCGTCGGACATCCAGAAGAACTGGCTTCCAAGCGTCCGTGTGCTCGGCGGGCTGCGGGCGACGACCATCGATTATCGCAATCTGGTGCGCGCGCACATCCTCGCAGCCAATGCTGACCAGATGCAGAAGACCGAGGCTGGTATCGACACCATCGTCAAGCGGGCCACCGATGAGCGGACTGCCTATGACAAGTTGGTATCGAGCCCCGAAGAGCGCGCAATCTTCAACGACTGGAGCAAGGAGTGGGACAACTACGTATCACGCAGCCAGGAAATCTTTGTGCTCGATCGCAAGAATCTCGGCAAAAGCAGTCAGGAAGCCCATGAGCTCAATCTGAATGTGATCAATCCGCTGGGATCCAAAGCCGATTTTGCCCTGCGCAAGGCCATCGAATTCAACGACAAGGGTGCGGCAGCATCGGGACAGAAGGCCGATGAGAGCTATGGTTCGGCGCTGATGACAGTCATCGCGATCATTGCAGCGACGGCGGTCATCGGCATCGGTGTCGGCATTTATCTGGTCAAGGACGTGTCGTCGGGTATCGCTTCGATCGTGCAACCGATGCAGGCGCTGAGCGCCGGCGATCTCACGGCGCATGTGGCGCATCAGGGCGAAAAGACCGAGATCGGCGCGATGGCCGACACGCTTCAGGTGTTCAAACAGGCGCTGATCGACAAGCGCGCGGCGGATGAAGCTGCCTCTGCCGACGCCGAAGCCAAGATCGAGCGTGGTCGCCGCGTTGACAACATCACCCGCGAATTCGAATCGATGATTGGCGAGATCGTGGAGACCGTATCGTCGGCATCGACCGAACTCGAGGCCTCCGCAAGCACGCTGACCGCGACGGCCGAACGTTCCCAGGACCTAGCCACTACAGTGGCGGCAGCGTCCGAAGAAGCCTCCACCAACGTCCAGTCGGTGGCATCGGCCACTGAAGAAATGGCCTCGTCGGTCAACGAGATCAGCCGACAGGTGCAGGAGTCGGCGAGCATCGCCAATCAGGCGGTCGACCAAGCGCGGCGCACCAACGATCGCGTCAGCGAACTCGCCAGCGCTGCGTCCCGCATTGGGGACGTTGTCGAGCTCATCAACAATATCGCCGGCCAGACAAACCTGCTCGCGCTCAACGCAACCATCGAGGCGGCGCGTGCCGGTGAAGCGGGCCGGGGCTTCGCGGTCGTGGCTTCCGAAGTAAAGGCATTGGCCGAGCAGACTGCCAAGGCGACTGGCGAGATCTCGACGCAGATCTCCGGTATCCAGGCGGCGACGCAGGAATCGGTTGGCGCCATCAAGGAGATCGGCGACACCATCGGCCGGATGTCCGAGATTGCCTCGACCATCGCATCGGCGGTGGAAGAGCAGGGCGCCGCAACGCAGGAGATTTCGCGTAACGTCCAGCAGGCGGCACAGGGTACCATGCAGGTCTCGTCGAACATCACCGATGTGCAGCGCGGAGCGTCCGAGACCGGCTCTGCGTCGTCGCAAGTGCTTTCGGCCGCGCGGTCGTTGTCATCGGACAGCACACGTCTCAAGAATGAAGTCGGCAAGTTCTTGAACTCGGTGCGCGCTGCCTGACGGGCTTGAACACAAGTGTACAGCGTAAAAAGCCGGCGCGTGAGCGTCGGCTTTTTTGCGCGATAGTGTTGTTATGCGCGAGCGCTACGTTCGCTCAAGAAGCCATGCACGAGAAGCAGTCATGATGCACTGCTCCTTAACTTTATCCGGACAATCTCGATCACGAGATCGTTGAAAGCTATCGACGCTCGGCCGGCAGCTCCAATGCATGCCGTGTCTTCAAACCCAGAAAATGCCATTCGTGCAGTTGCGCGCCAACGGTCAAAAACCGAGGGACCATCACCTATGTTTGCCAGCCTGTCCATCCGCACCAAGATCACTCTTGTCGTCTCGTTCCTGCTGCTCGCCATGTCAGCAATGGGCGCGCTGGCCATCAAGCAGATGTACACCATCAACGGAGCGACATCCGACATCGTCACGAGCTGGCTGCCGAGCGTGCGCGCTCTGGGTGAAGTCCGCGCTGCAACGATCAGCTATCGTTCGGTGGTTCGTGGGCATCTGCTTGTGACCGATGCCGCAGATACGAAGGTCCAGGACGACACGCTGGTGCGTTACGCTGAGATGCTCGACAAGGCGCGCAAGAGCTATGAGCCGATGATTTCGTCGCCCGAGGAGCGCGCGATGTATAGCGAATTCAACAAGCTCTGGAGCGAATACATAGCGGCGTTGCAGCCGGTTCTTGCGTTGTCGCGCAAGAACGCTCGTGATGAAGCGCGAGATATGAACGTGAAGGTCAACCAGATTGGCTTCAAAGCGGACGAAGCCCTGCAGAAGGATGTCGAGCTCAACAACAAGGGAGCTTTGACAGCCGGAGAACTGGCGACGGACAGCTTTGGGGTCGCCATCAAGATGGTGATCGGTTCGCTCTTGTTTGCGATTGTTGTCGGCATCGGTGCGGCTATCTTGCTGGTGCGCGATGTCTCCGCCGGCATTACGTCGATCGTGCTGCCGATGCAGGCGCTTGGCACAGGAGATCTGACAGCAAATGTTCCGCATCAGGGCGAGAAAACCGAAATCGGTACGATGGCGGATTCGCTTCAGGTATTCAAACAGGCGCTGATCGACAAGCGCGCGGCGGATGAAGCCGCGGCGGCCGATGCAGAAGCCAAGATCGAGCGCGGTCGCCGCGTCGACAGCATCACCCGCAACTTCGAATCGATGATCGGCGAGATCGTGGAGACGGTGTCGTCGGCATCGACCGAACTGGAAGCCTCGGCAGGTACGCTGACCGCCACGGCGGAACGTTCGCAGGAATTGACCACGACGGTTGCCGCAGCCTCCGAAGAAGCATCTACCAATGTTCAGTCAGTGGCATCGGCAACCGAAGAAATGGCCTCGTCGGTCAACGAGATCAGCCGACAGGTGCAGGAGTCGGCTGCGATCGCAGGGCAGGCGGTCGATCAGGCACGCAAGACCAATGATCGCGTCGGCGAGCTCGCCAGCGCTGCGTCGCGCATCGGCGATGTGGTCGAGCTGATCAACAACATCGCAGGCCAGACGAACTTGCTGGCGCTCAACGCCACCATCGAAGCGGCGCGTGCCGGCGAAGCCGGTCGCGGCTTCGCCGTCGTTGCCTCCGAGGTGAAGGCACTCGCTGAGCAGACTGCCAAGGCGACTGGCGAGATCTCGACGCAGATCTCCGGTATCCAGGCGGCGACCCAGGAATCGGTTGGCGCTATCAAGGAGATCGGAGACACGATCGGGCGGATGTCCGAGATTGCCTCGACCATCGCATCGGCGGTGGAAGAGCAGGGCGCGGCGACGCAGGAGATTTCTCGCAATGTTCAGCAGGCGGCACAGGGCACGATGCAGGTCTCGTCGAACATCGTTGATGTGCAGCGTGGTGCAACAGAGACTGGATCTGCCTCGACCCAGGTTCTCGCTGCGGCGCAATCACTGTCCTCGGACAGTACGCGATTGAAGGATGAAGTCAGCAAGTTCCTGAACGCGGTGCGGGCAGCCTGAATTTCAATACAGCATGATCAAGAAAGCCGGCGCGTGAGCGTCGGCTATTTTGTGGATTGCATGATCTGTCGCAGGCAACGCTATCGCATCGGGATTATGCAATAACGCAGTTCGTGCTGCACTGCTTTTTAACTTTATCTCGCCACTCTCTTTCGCGCGAGCTCAGACCGTTCTTTTCAATCTGTGCTCGACTGGTAATTGCTGCCAAACCTCGCGCGAGGCGCGATCATAAAAATCAAGCTCTGCCATTGCTGACCAACGGTAGAATACCGAAGGAATACGGTTTCATGCTCGCCAAGATTTCCATTCGCACCAAGATCACCATTGTCATTTCCTTCTTATTGATTGCCATGGGTGGCATGGGCGTTCTGGCTGTCACCAAGATGCGCGCCATCTACGGCGAAGCATCGGAAATCCAGAAGAGCTGGCTGCCGAGCGTCCGTTCACTGGGGGAGCTTCGTGCAGGCGTAAATGTCTACCGCAATATCGTGCGCCTCCATATGCTCGCTGCGACACTGGAAGCGAAGGCATCGGCCGAGAAGCGCCTGATCAATACCGACGCGGATAACATGAAGATCCGTGCGACCTATGAGAAGCTGATCACCTCGCCTGAGGAGCGCGCGCTGTATACGCAATGGGCGCAGCAGTGGAGCCTCTACATGAATGGTGTCCAGGAAGTTCTGGCGCTTTCGCGCGCCAGCGTCGGCAAGATTCCGAACGAACCGCAGGATCTGAACGAGAGCAAGGTGTTGCCGATCGGCAAGAAGGCGGACGACCTGCTCGACAAGGATATCGCGCTGAATAAAGCCGGCGCGGATGCAGCCGGCAAGAGCGCCGAAGACAACTACGAGACAGCCTTCATGTTACTTGCGATCATGCTCGGTGCATCGGCAATCCTCGGGATCGGCGTCGGCATCTATCTGGTGAAAGACGTGTCGAGTGGCATCGCTTCGATCGTCAAGCCGATGCAGGCGCTCGGCGCCGGCGATCTGACGGCTGTCGTGCCCCATCAGGGCATGAAGACCGAGATCGGCACCATGGGTGATACGCTGCAGGTGTTCAAACAGGCGCTGATCGACAAGCGCGCGGCGGATGAAGCCGCAGCGGCCGATGCAGAAGCCAAGATCGAGCGCGGTCGCCGCGTCGACAGCATCACCCGCAACTTCGAATCGATGATCGGTGAGATCGTCGAGACGGTGTCGTCGGCATCGACCGAACTGGAAGCCTCGGCAGGTACGCTGACCGCCACGGCGGAGCGCTCGCAGGAATTGACCACGACGGTTGCCGCAGCCTCCGAAGAGGCGTCCGCCAATGTGCAGTCAGTGGCATCGGCAACCGAAGAAATGGCCTCGTCGGTCAACGAGATCAGCCGACAGGTGCAGGAATCGGCGAGCATCGCCAATCAGGCGGTCGATCAGGCGCGCCGCACCAACGATCGCGTCAGCGAGCTCGCGAGCGCCGCGTCGCGCATCGGCGATGTGGTCGAGCTCATCAATAACATTGCTGGTCAGACCAATTTGCTGGCGTTGAACGCGACCATCGAGGCCGCGCGTGCTGGTGAAGCCGGCCGTGGTTTCGCAGTCGTGGCCTCCGAGGTGAAAGCGCTGGCCGAGCAGACCGCCAAGGCGACCGGCGAGATCTCGACGCAGATTTCCGGTATTCAAGCGGCGACGCATGAGTCGGTCGGCGCCATCAAGGAAATCGGCGACACCATCGGCCGCATGTCCGAGATCGCCTCGACCATCGCTTCCGCGGTGGAAGAGCAGGGCGCCGCGACGCAGGAGATTTCGCGTAATGTCCAGCAGGCGGCGCAGGGCACGATGCAGGTCTCGTCGAACATCGTTGATGTGCAGCGTGGTGCAACGGAGACTGGATCTGCCTCGACTCAGGTTCTCGCTGCGGCGCAATCACTGTCCTCGGACAGCACGCGACTGAAGGATGAAGTCAGCAAGTTCCTGAACGCGGTGCGGGCGGCCTGATCATGGCTTGTAGGGTGGGCAAAGGCGCTCTTGCGCCGTGCCCACCGCAGCGCTTTCGATGATGGTGGCGGGCACGCTGCGCTTTTGCCCGCCCTGCGGATGTCGAGCGTTCTATCTCGTACTCGCCGACACCAGCCCCGCGATATCCATATAGGTGCGCACCAGCGGGGCGACGAAACGATGCGCCGATGTCTTCGACACCAGCGTATCGTGCAGGATCAGGTGGTCGATGCCGGTATTGATGAAACACGCCATGGCGTCGCGCGGAGTCTCGACGATCGGCTCGCCCTTCACGTTGAACGACGTGTTGAGCAGCACCGGCACGCCGGTGAGCGCATCGAATTCCTTCAGCAGCCGATAGAGCACCGGATTGGTGTCTTCCGTGACGGTCTGGATGCGCGCCGTTCCATCGATGTGCACAATGGCCGGAATCTTCTCGCGCCATTCGGGGCGCACCGGGGCGGCGATCAGCATAAACGGCGAATCCTGATCGCCTTCGAAAATCTCTCTGGCGCGCTCGGCGAGCACAATCGGCGCGAATGGCCGGAACGGCTGACGATGTTTCACGCGTGAATTAAGGATGTCCTTCATCTCCGGTCGGCGCGGATCGGCGATGATGCTGCGATTGCCGAGCGCGCGGGGGCCGTATTCCGAGCGACCCTGAAACCAGCCGATCACTTTCTGGTCGGCGAGCAGCTTGGCCGTATCGCGGCAGATATTGTCGCTGCGCACCGCGCTGGTCTGCGCCTTGACGAGTGTGCGCTGGGTCGCTGTCTCGACGTCGCGATCGGTGTAAGTCTTTCCCGTGTAGGAATGCGTCATCACATAGGAGCGCGGCTGCTTCTGTACCTCCAGCAGGCCGTAATAGGCGCAGCCGATGGCGATGCCGTTGTCGCCGGCAGCGGGCTGGATCCAGACATTTTCGAAGCCGGCTTCGCGGGCGATGCGGCCATTAGCGACGCAATTGAGCGCGACGCCGCCGGCGATGCAGAGGTTCTTTGCGCCGGTCGTTTCGCGCAGCCAGCGCGCGCGGGCGAGCAGCACCTTCTCGGTGTCGTCCTGCACGCGCCAGGCGAGATCCTCCCAGTGCCGCATGGACGGATGGGTGTCCCACTTGCCGTCGCTGTCGGCGATATAGGGCTGGTTGTATTCGGGGGTCCAGCGCGGCACGCTGAGGACATTGTCGGTGATATCCATCAGCGGCTTGACCTGGTCGCGGCGGCCATAGGGCGCCAGCCCCATCAGCTCGCCGCATTTGTTCCAGTCGCCGAACACATAGGTCGAGGCCCGGCTATAAAGCGCCCCGAGGCCTGGCATGTTGTAGAATTCATCGCTGAGGAAGCCGCGGTCCGGCTCCATCCAGACTTTCTTGAGGCAATCGAGCTGCGTGCCCTTGAACGTGTAGTAGCTCTCGGATTCCCGGGCGAGCTTCGAGCCCGGCTCGTCGCCGGGATAGACCTCCATCACATCGGAGCGATAGCTGCCGACGCCGTCGACGATCATGATCGCCCCCTCTTCGAAGGGGCAGACGGCAAACGCGCTATAGGCGTGCGCCAGATGATGCGAGATCGTTTTGACCTTGCCGGTGCGCGCCCGAAACAGCGGATGGACGCTGGCGTCCTGCCGTTCATATTCGGGCAGGAAGCCCGGCATGTCCTGATAGATCAGGCGGTCTTCCATCTCCGGAACTGGCAGGATGTAGCAATTGCTCACCACCAGGTCGACGTCGCCCAGCGTGATGCCTTCGGCGTCGAGGACGTAGTCGATCACTTCCTTGTAGAACCCCGTCGCGTGTTTCTCGCGGGTAATCCGCTCCTTCTCGATCGCATAGGCCAGCGCGCCGTTGCGCAGCAGGCAGGCGCTGACGTCGTGATCGTAGGTGTTGAGACCGAGGATGTAGCTGGGTTTGGACATGAATCAGCTTCTGACAATTCGCGGGAAGGGACGAATGATGGGATCGAGCTGCTAATGCAGACGCGGCGGGTGGGGCTGACCGCATATTCGCAGTTGCGAGGTGCGGCGATCAGCATAGTGCGAGGCAATATGAAGAGAAGATGAACGCAGGAGGTCAAAAGCGAGGTGACGCGTGAAGGTGCGCATTCGTTCGTAGTGACAGCGTTGCCGGCAACTTGACCGGCGTTCGAGCTTGACCCTATTGTAAAGTTGTTCGTGCGTGCACGCCTTGTGATGGCCATATTACTATTCTGGTTTCAGCACCTGTGTGAATCAAGAATTGCTCACTGAACGATTCGAGGCCGGAAGCATTCTAAAGCCGTGCTTCTGCAGAATGGGAGTTCCTAAGAATGGCTCAAACCAAAACGACGCGCCATAATATCGTGACCCGCTGCCTGGCAGCGATGGCGCTTGTGTCTGTCTACTGTGTTGGTCTGATCGGCGCATCCACGGTGTTGCTCACCACGAGCAGCACCTCGGCCGAGGCCCGTGGCGGTGGTCGCGGTCGTGGCGGCGGCGGTTGGGGCCGTGGACGCGGTGGCGGCTTCTATCGTGGCGGCGGTCGTGGCTATGGTCGCGGCTATGGCTTCTACGGTGGACCGCGCTTTGTGGCGCCGGGCTGCTATTTCAGCCGTCGCTGGGGCCGGGTGGTCTGCCCGTACTAAGTCATAAGCGCTACGGCGCTGAATGAACGAGATAGAGAGGCGCGCCGGGTAACCGGGGCGCCTTTTGCTTTCCAGGCTCGCCTTTCTCCAGGAAACGGGCCTCTCTTTCGGGAATGATTTGTCGAAAGCTACCCTCCTTGCACAATGCTGAGGTCGCTTTTGGCATGCCATCTTGTGTTTTCTCATCCAAATTCCAATGTCGGCATGGCAAGCTTGCGCGCCCGCGCATGGCAATTCGGTCCTCCCACCCTGGAACCTTCATGAGCGCCCTGTTCTCTCCCTTCAAGCTGCGCGACCTCACGCTGCCAAACCGTATCGTCATTGCACCGATGTGCCAGTATTCTGCCGAAGATGGCCGGGCCACCGACTGGCACATGATCCATCTCGGCAATATGGCCCTGTCGGGCGCCGCCATGCTGGTGATCGAAGCGACCGCCGTGGAAGCCATCGGCCGCATCACACCCGGCGATCTCGGCCTCTATAATGACGCGACCGAAGCCGCGTTGAAGCCGGTGCTAGCGGCAATCCGCAAGCATTCGAACATTGCCGTTGGCATGCAGATCGCCCATGCGGGCCGTAAGGCGTCGAGCCACGCCCCATGGGATGGCGGCCAGCAGGTCCCGCTCGACAAAGGCGGCTGGGTCGCCCAGGCGCCCTCGGCCATTCCGCAGAAACCCGGCGAACTGGCGCCGCAGGAGATCGACGTTGCCGGCCTCAAGCGCATCCGCGATGCCTTCGTGGCCACGGCGAAACGCGCCGAGCGGCTCGGCATCGATGCGCTCGAGATCCACGCGGCGCACGGCTATCTGCTGCACGAATTCCTGTCGCCGATTTCCAACCAGCGCACCGACAATTATGGCGGCTCCCTGGAGAACCGGATCCGGTTTCCACTCGAAGTGTTCGACGCGGTACGCGCGGCTTTTCCCGCGCACAAGCCTGTGGGCGTTCGCGTATCGGCCTCGGACTGGGTCGAGGGCGGCTGGGATATCGAGCAGACCATCGTCTTCGCCAGTGAGCTGAAGAAGCGCGGTGTCGACTGGATGGATGTTTCGTCCGGCGGTGTCTCGCCGCAGCAGAAGATCGCGCTCGGGCCGGGTTATCAGGTGCCGTTCGCCGAAGCCGTGAAAGCGGCGACGGGACTGCCGACGATTGCGGTGGGGTTGATCACCGAAGTGCAACAGGCTGAAGACATCGTGGCCTCCGGCAAGGCCGATCTGGTCGCCATCGCACGTGGCATTCTCTACGATCCGCGCTGGCCGTGGCACGCGGCGGCGCAGCTTGGCGGTCAGGTGCAGGCGCCGCCACAATACTGGCGCTCGCAGCCATCGACGCAAAAGGCGTTGTTCGGCGATACGACGTTCGGCGGGCGCTAAACCACTTCAAGGCGCCTCACTTTCAACACCCACACATTGTCCCGCAAGCCCGATGCGATGTGTGGGTGTTTGTCGTTGCGGCGCGTCCACTCCGCGAATGGCAGCCCTGCGGCAGCATCGTGTTTACATGACAGAATGTCGCACCTACACAGCGCAAAATTCTGCGCCGTAAAATAATCGTGGCATCCGGCGCTGCCCGCCTATCGAGAGGAGCCGCGCCATGGCCCGCCATTTCTTATGGCTTCTGCTGATCCCCTTCGTCGGCCTGCTCTGGGTCCCGTTCTACAATTTTCATGATCCGGTGCTGTTCGGCTTTCCGTTCTTCTACTGGTACCAGCTCGCCTGGGTGCCGATGACCGCCTTTCTGACTTGGCTCGCTTACCGGACTTACGCCAATGAAGACTGAGCTCGATATTCCCGCCGTTGCGGTCTTTCTGTTCTTCTTCGCGCTCGTCACCGTGATGGGCTTCGTCGCCTCGAAGTGGCGCCGCCCGAAAACGCTGGCCAGTCTCGACGAATGGGGCCTTGGTGGCCGCCAGTTCGGCACCTGGATAACCTGGTTTCTGGTCGGCGGCGATTTCTATACCGCCTATACGGTGATTGCCGTGCCGGCACTGGTCTATTCGGTCGGTGCTTACGGCTTCTTCGCGCTGCCTTACACGATCCTGGTCTATCCCATCGTGTTCATGGTGATGCCGAGGCTGTGGCAGGTCGCCAAGGACAACGGCCATGTCACTGCCGCCGACGTTGTGCATGGCCGCTATGGTTCACGCATGCTGGAAGCAGCAGTCGCCATCACCGGTGTCGTCGCCACCATGCCCTATATCGCGCTGCAGCTGATCGGTATGGCCACGGCTGTGAAGGCGCTTGGCTTCGAAGGCGAATTGCCGCTGATCGCGGCCTTTGTCGTGCTCGCGCTCTACACCTACTCTTCGGGCCTGCGCGCGCCGGCATTGATCGCTTTCGTCAAGGACATCATGATCTATATCGCCGTCATCGCGGCAGTGTCAGTGATCCCCGGCAAGCTCGGCGGCTATGCCGCAGTGTTCGACGCCGCCGATCAGGCATTCAAGGCCAAGGGCTCGGGCAGTATCCTGCTGCAGCCCAGCCAGTATGTCGCCTATGCCACGCTGGCACTTGGTTCGGCGCTCGCGGCCTTCATGTATCCGCATACGCTGACCGGTATCTTCGCCAGCAAGAGCGCCACGACCATCCGCAAGAACGCCGTACTGTTACCGGCCTATACACTGATGCTCGGCCTGCTGGCGCTGCTCGGCTATATGGGCCACGCCGCCAAGTTGAAGCTCGCCAGCAATAATGACGTGGTACCGGCGCTGTTCCAGACGCTGTTTCCGAGCTGGTTCGCAGGCTTCGCTTTTGCGGCGATTGCCATCGGCGCGCTGGTCCCGGCAGCGGTGATGAGCATTGGTGCTGCCAATCTCTTTACCCGCAATTTCTGGAAGGCCTATGTCAATCCGCAGGTCGATACGGCGGGTGAAGCAGCCGTTGCCAAGATCGCGTCGCTGGTGGTGAAGGTCGGCGCGCTGCTGGTCATCATCTATCTGCCGACGCAGTTCGCGCTCGACCTGCAGCTTCTCGGAGGCCTGTGGATCCTGCAGACGCTGCCGGCCTTGATCTTCGGCCTGTTCACCCGCTGGTTCACCGCACCGGCCTTGCTGGCCGGCTGGGTCGTCGGCCTGTTTGGCGGCACATATCTGGCGTGGACGGACGGCCTCAAGCCGCTGCACTTGCTGTCGATCGGCAGCTTCCAGGCGACGGTCTATGTCGGGCTGATTGCCCTCGTCGCGAATATCGTGGTCGCAATGCTGGTCAATCTCGTGGTGCGGAAGCCGGTGGCAACGGCCGAGGCGTCGAGCACTTAAAGGCTTCGTTGTAAAGCCCGCGCGCGCATTGTTTCCGGCGCGCGCTGGCTTTATTGTCCGCGCGAATGCCCGCCATCCCTGTGCGGGACCGCCGGATGGAGCTTGCCTGAGTGACTGAATCGATGCGCATCGGCACGCGCAAAAGCACCATGGCGCTGGCCCAGACCGAAGAGATCGCGCGCCGGCTGGCGGTGGTCGCGCCGGAACTGGCCGTCGAGATCGTGAAATTCGAGCCGGTCGGCGACCGCGACCAGACCAGCAATCTCCTGAAGCATGGCGGCAAGGGCGGCGCTTTCGTCGGCGAAATTCGCGCGGCCGTGCTCAAGGGTACGCTGCATGCGGCGATGCATTCGCTGAAGGACATGCCCGGCAATGAAGACACGCCGGGTCTCGTGATCGGCGCCACGCTGGTGCGCGATCCGCCGACCGATGCACTGGTGCTGCGCGAAGGCGTCAGCCTCGACGATCTCAAGCGCACGCATGGCAAAGGCTTCAAAATCGGCACCAACGCCGTGCGCCGCGCGGCCTATATTCGGCGGCTATTTCCCGAGATCGAGGTGATCCACTTCCGCGGTGCCGCCGATACGCGCGTGCGCAAACTCGACAATGGCGAAATGCAGCGGCTGCCTGATGGCGGCGAGGTCGGTCCCGCCGACGCGCTGATCATGGCGCGTTCAGGCCTCGAGCGTGTTGGATTGGCGAGCCGCATCGCACGTGATTTCACGCCGCAGGAAATGTTGCCGGCTGTGGGGCAGGGCATCGTCGCAGTCGAATGCGCGGCGCATGATTGGGCCTCGCGGTGTCATCTGTCACTGATCGACGACCCTGCGGCGCATCTGTCCTGCGATGCCGAGCGCGAGGTGCTTTGGGTGCTGAACGGCCACTGCAATTCGCCGATCGCCGGCTATTCGGTGATCTCAGGGCACGAGATGTCGCTGACCGCATCGGTGCTGGATGAAGCCGGCGGGCAGTTCATTGAGGTGACGCGCATAGGGCCGGCGGATCGTCCGCGCGAGCTGGGGCGGGCTGTCGGGCTGGAGCTGCTCGACAAGGGCGCCGGCGCGCTGATCGAGGCCAATCGGCCGGAGCACTAGGCCGTTCGATACGACACTTTGCCCTCTCCACGTCATTCCCGGGCTTGACCCGGGCATCCATCTTTTGATGTACGACAGTGAAGTTGGATGGCCGGGTCAGGCCCGGCCATGACGGAGTGTGTGGCGACTAGCTCTCCGCCATCCCCACCGACCACAGTGCGAACGCATAGACGATCGCGATCTCATCCAGCCGGTTGAAACGCCCGGACGCGCCACCGTGACCGGCGCCCATATTCGTCCGCAGCAGCACCGGCCCGCCACCCGTCATCGTCGCGCGCAGCCGTGCGATCCATTTCGCCGGCTCCCAATAGGTGACGCGTGGATCGGTGAGGCCACCCATCGCCAGGATCTTCGGATAGGCTTTCGCCGCGACCTGGTCATAGGGCGAGTAGGACAGGATGGTCTTGAAGTCGGCTTCGCTCTCGATCGGGTTGCCCCATTCGGGCCATTCCGGCGGCGTCAGTGGCAGCGTGTCGTCGAGCATGGTGTTGAGCACATCGACGAATGGCACTTCGGCAACGATGCCGGAGAATAGCTCGCCGGAGCGATTGGCGACGGCGCCCATCAGCATGCCGCCGGCGCTGCCGCCATGGCCAACGATGCGCTTCTCCGAAGTATATTTCGCGTCGATCAGCGCGCGCGCAGCCGCGGCGAAATCGTCGAACGAGTTCGTCTTCTTGTCGCGCTTGCCGTCGAGATACCAGCCCCAGCCCTTGTCGGCGCCGCCGCGGATATGCGCGATGGCATAGACGAAACCGCGATCGACCAGCGACAGCCGGTTGGCGGAGAACGACGCAGGCATCGCCATGCCGTAGGAACCATAGCCATAGAGCAGCAGCGGCGCCTTGCCGTCCCGTGCCAGGTCCTTGCGATGCAGGATCGACACCGGAACCTCGGCGCCGTCATGTGCCTTGGCCATGATGCGCGTGGTGACATAGTCGGCGGGATTGTGCCCCGACGGAATCTCCTGGCGCTTGCGCAACGTACGCTCGCGCGTCGCCATGTCGTAGTCATAGACTTCCGACGGCGTCGTCATCGAGGAATAGGCGAAGCGAAGCGTGGTCGTATCGAATTCGTAGCCGCCCATGGTGTCGAGCGAATAGGCGGCTTCGTCGAAGGCGATAGCGTGTTCTTCCTTGGTGGTGAGATCGCGAATCACAATCGACGGCAGAGCATTGGCGCGCTCCAGACGGACGAGATGGCCGGCCGTGAGATCCATGTCGAGGACATAGATGCCTTCGCGATAGGGAATCAGGTCTTTCCAGTTCGTGCGCGCGGGCGCCGCCAGTGGCGCGGTGACGATCTTGAAGTCGATGGTGCCATCGGCATTGGTCAGGATGAACAGCTCGTCGCCACGATCGGCCAGCGAATATTGCACGCCCTCTTCGCGCTTCGCCACGAGGCGGGGGGGCATGTCTGGTGCTGCGAGATCGATCAGTTGCTGCTCGGAGGTCTCATGATCGCCGCCCGCGATGACGCAGAAGCGGCCGCTGGCGCTTTCATGGATATGGGTGAACCAGCCCGAATCGTGCTCCTCGAAGATAAGTTTGTCGTCTGCCTGCCTGGTGCCGAGCCTGTGCAACCAGACCTGCATCGGGCGATGGTTGTCGTCGAGCTTCACATAGAAGAAGGACTTGCAATCGAGCGTCCACACCACGCCGCCATCGGTCTCCTCGACCACGTCGTCAAGGTCCTTGCCAGTGGCCCAGTCACGTACACGGATGGTGAAATATTCCGAGCCTTTGACGTCGGCACTCCAGGCTTCCAGCGCGTGATCGGGCGAATGGCGGGCGCCGCCGAACTTGAAATATTTGTGGTTGGCCGCGAGCTTGTCGCCATCGAGAATGATGGTGGCCTCGCCGCCATCCCGTGGCGTGCGGCCGAACAATTCGTGCTGGCCGCCCTCGCGGAATTTCCGCAAATAAGCATAAGGGCCATCCGGCGACGGCACGCTGGAATCGTCCTCCTTGATGCGGCCACGCATTTCCGCGACCAGCCTTGCCTGCAGCGCCGCCGTGCCGCCGAGCAGGCTGTCGGTATAGGCGTTCTCGGCGTCGAGATAGGTGCGGATCTCCGGCTCCAGCACGCTGGGGTCGCGCAGCACCTCCTGCCATTTGGCATCCTTCAGCCAGGCGTAATCATCGCTGACGGTGATGCCATGGGTCGTGAAGGAATGCGGATGACGCGGCGCAACCGGCGCGGGCATGGAGGATGTCTGCTTTGTCATGAACGCTCTTTTCGCGGAAGCCTGATCGGATATGATTACGGAACACGCGCGCATCGGCGCCTGCCCCGCATATTGGATATTCCATGGATATAGAGATTATCGACCGCCTTGCCATCCGCGATCTCATTGAAAACTGGGTGGTCTGGCGCGATGCCGGCGACTGGGACCGCTTCCGCACCGTCTGGTTCGACGATGGCCGCATGGTAGCCACCTGGACCCAGGGCACCGCGGACGAGTTCATCGCCATGAGCAAGGCCGGCTGGGCCAAGGGCGTGTCGATCATGCATTTCCTCGGCGCGCAATCGATCGATCTCGCTGGCACCCGCGCAATTTCGCAGACCAAGATGACCATTGCCCAGCGCGCGCTGGTGCACGGCGTCAATGTCGACGTGATGCTGACCGGGCGGTTTTACGATTTCCTCGAAAAACGTGATGGCAAATGGGGCATGGTGTTGCGGCAGCCGATCTACGAGAAGGACCGCATGGACCCCGTAGTGCCCGGCGCGCCGTTGAAGCTCGATGCGGATCTGCTCGCGAGTTTCCCGGAAGGCTATCGCCATCTCGCTTATCTGCAGAGCCAGATCGGTTATCAGATCAAGCCTGATATGCCCGGCCTGCGCGGCGACGCGGTGGAGGCGCTTTATGCCAGCGGCAAGAAGTGGCTGAACGGCGAAAAGCTGGATCGGTAGCCGCCTTACCCTCAGCCGTCATTGCGAGGAGCCTCTTGGCGACGAAGCAATCCAGTCTTTCCTTGTCGCTTTCTGGATTGCTTTGTCGCTCCGCTCCTCGCAATGACGTGGATAGTTGATAAAGAACAAAAAAGACTGGGAGAAACAACATGCCCGACTTCATCACCCTCGATGCACTGGTCCGTGACACCGCCGCGTCCAAGCCGACCAAGATCGCCGTGATCGATGCCGATCGCCAGATCGATTACGCCGCCTTCGATGCGCTGATCGACCGTATCGCTGCGTCACTGCAGGCCAGTGGCCTCAAGCCGCGCGACGCGATCTCCATCTGTGCGCTGTCGTCGATCGAATATGCAGCGGTGTTTCTTGGTGCGTTGCGCGTCGGTGTGGCGGTCGCTCCGCTGGCGCCGTCATCGACACCCACGGATTTCGCCGCAATGGTGAAGGATGCAGCGGCAAAAATCCTGTTCATGGATGACGCGACGGCGGCCTCCTTTGCGGATGCTGCGATCGATCCGTCGGTCCAGCGCATTGCGCTTGACGGCGGCAAGGCCGGAAAGCCGTTCGCGCAATGGCTGGCGCCGGAAGGCGTGAAGCCCACGCCGGTGGCGATCGATCCGGAATGGGTCTTCAACATTATCTATTCTTCGGGCACGACTGGTACGCCGAAGGGCATCATCCACACTTGCTTGATGCGCTGGCGGCAATATGGTCAGCTCGATCCGCTCGGCTACGGGCCGGATGCGGTCACCGTGCTGTCGACGCCGCTCTATTCCAACACCACGTTGGTCTGTTTCAATCCGACACTCGCCGGTGGCGGCACCCTGGTGCTGATGAAGAAGTTTGATGCGCGCGGCTTCCTTGAACTCAGCGCCAGACATCGGGCGACCCATGCGATGCTGGTGCCGGTGCAGTATCGCCGCATCATGTCCGTGCCGGATTTCGACAGCTTCGATCTAAAGTCTTTCCTGATGAAATTCTCGACCTCGGCGCCATTCGGCGGCGCGCTGAAGGCCGACGTGTTGAAACGCTGGCCTGGCGGGCTGACCGAATATTACGGGATGACCGAAGGCGGCGGCACCTGCGTGCTGCTGGCGCATGAACATCCAACCAAGCTGCACACGGTCGGTCAGCCGGCGCCTGATCACGACATTCGCCTGATTGACGATGACGGCAATTTCGTTGCCCAAGGCGAGATTGGCGAAGTGGTCGGGCATTCGCCCGTCATCATGCAGGGCTATCTCAATCAGCCCGGCAAGACCGCCGAGACGTTCTGGCACGATGCCTCCGGCAAACGCTATGTGCGGACTGGCGATGTCGGACGTTTCGACGAAGACGGCTTTCTGCAGTTGATGGACCGCAAGAAGGACATGATCATTTCCGGCGGTTTCAACATCTATCCGAGCGATCTCGAAGCCGTGCTGACGAAACACGAGGACGTGCTCGAAGCCGCTGTCGTGGCCATGCCGTCGGAAGAGTGGGGTGAGACACCGGTCGCCTTCGTGGTGATGAAGGCGGGTGCCTCAGTCGATGCGCCGGGGCTGAAGGCTTGGACGAATGAGCGTGTCGGCAAGTTCCAGCGCCTCAACGATGTCGTGCTGGTCGATGTGCTGCCGCGCAGTGCCATCGGCAAGGTGCTGAAGCGCGAGTTGCGAGACCGGAAACTGGCGGCGGATTTGTCGGTTTAGAGCACTGGCCTATCAGGTGTCGTCCCCGCGGAGGTGGGGACCCATAACCACGGTCAGTATGGTTCAAGCGGCAGAGTTATAACCACAGCGTCTTTTCCAACTCTTCGGCGTGTATGGGTCCCCGCCTCCGCGGGGACGACGGCTGAGTTTGGGATCGCCGCCTCAATAATGCGGTGGAGGTTCATTCCGCGGCGCACCGCTATTGCTTTCGGCTTCCTGCAGCCGCTCGCCGAGCGTGGCGACCTGCCGCGTCAGCATGTCGATCTGTTTCCACTGAGCGGTGATCGTCGCATTCAGCGTTTCAATCGTGTCGTCCTGATAGGCGACGCGGGCTTCGAGTGCGTCGATACGTTCGCGCAAGCCTGTCAGGTCGTTTGCGGTCTCACTCATCGGATGCGCTCTCCCGCAGCATCGCAAAATCTTCCGAATTGATCGGCAAGTCAGGCCTGATCGACTGGCTCTCGACAAGGCCATGACCGAGCGCGACGCGCTGGTCGAACACGAAGCATTCGCCGCGCCAGCGGCTCTCGACCTCAGGAATCTCCTCGAGATATTTCAGGATGCCACCCTTGAGGTGATAGACGTCGGCGAAGCCGCGCGACAACAGATACGAGCTCGCCTTCTCGCAGCGGATGCCGCCGGTGCAGAACATCGCGATTTTCGTGTGCTTGGCGGGATCGAGCGTGCGTGCGACGAAATCCTTGAACTGGCCGAAGCTTGCGATCTCCGGATCGACCGCACCCTCGAAGGTGCCCATTGCCACTTCGAAAGCATTGCGCGTATCGAGCACCAGCGTGTTCTCGTCCGCGATCAGCTCGTTCCAGTCGGCGGCATCCACATAGGTGCCGACGGTCTTGGTCGGATCGGTCCGGGGATCGCCGAGGGTGACGATCTCCTTCTTCAGCCGCACCTTCATGTGCAGGAACGGCATCAGGCTGGCGCGGGAGAATTTCAGCTCCAGATGGTTCAGTCGGCCGCTGAACATCACGCCGGTCTCAAGTTCGTGCACCAGCGCATCGATGGCAGCGTCGGTGCCAGCCACGGTGCCGTTGATGCCCTCCTCGGCCAGCAGGATCGAGCCTTTGATGCCGAGGTTGACGCAGAGTGCGCGCAGCGGCTCGCGCAATTGCCGAAAATCCGGCAGCGCGGCGAATTGATAGAGGGCGGCGACCTTGAACATGGCGGGGGTTTACCAGCCGGACCCGCGAGGGGGAAGTCCGGGAACTGGCCGAAATATCGTTGCCATCAGGGCTTTGGGCCGGATGCCCCCCTGCGCAGGTATTGACCTATGTCATACCCGGCGCAACCAGCTCAACGCGTGGGTGCCAGAACGCAAAAAACCGGCCCCTTACGGGACCGGCTTCTTTTGCAGCGTCACCTGCGACCGACGGAGGAGTCAAAACTCCGCCGGTTGGAATTGGTTAAAGTTTGCGGTTCGCAAAATCCGACGCCTTGTCGGCGGCGTCCTTGGCAGCCTGCTTGGCATCGCCGACGGCCTTCTGCGCGTGGCCCTTGCCTTCCTGGATCAGGCCTTCGCCCTGCAGGCGGTCAGAGCCGGTCGCTTCACCGATGCCCTGCTTGGCCTTGCCGATGGCTTCGTTTGCGGTTCCCTTGATCTTGTCTGCGGTGGCACCCATGGGATACTCCTGTCATGTAGCAGACGCAGTTCCGAGACCATTCTCGATACGCGCTGCTTGAGCTTCGCAGAGACAATTGCCAGCTCAATTGAATGTTCCTCACTCCCGGGGGCGTGATGCCGCATGCGGTGGCAGCATTTCTTCGGAACCCAAGAAGGCATTGAAATGTCCGGTCACGGCCACGATCACACTCATCCGCACGATCACGCGCATGATCATTCTCACGACCATGATCCAGATCGCTGGAAGCACGACGGCATTCGCGTCATTCCCGCCGACAATCTCGATACCAACGTGCCATCGACCAAAGGCATGGACCGCGCGGCCGCGATCAATTTCGCGCGCGTCGGTGCGCAGAAGCTCTGGGCCGGCACCGTGTCGATCCAGCCGGATGCCAAGACTGGAGCGCATCATCACGGCCATCTCGAAAGCGTCATCTATGTGGTGAAGGGCAAGGCGCGGATGCGCTGGGGCGATCGCCTGCAGTTTACCGCGGAGGCCGGTCCTGGCGATTTCATCTTCGTGCCGCCTTACGTGCCGCATCAGGAGATCAATGCCAGCGCTGACGAAGTGCTGGAATGCGTGCTGGTGCGCAGCGACGGCGAAGCGGTCGCCATCAATATCGATATCGAGCCGGTGGAGAAGCCGGAGACGGTGTTGTGGGTCGATCCTACGCATCCCGATGGGGCGGTGAAGAAATAGTTATTTTACCTCGCCCCGCTTGCGGGGAGAGGTCGCTTTCCACATGCGCAGCATATGGAAAGCGGGTGAGGGGGAGTCAGTGTTTCACTCGCTGACTCCCCCTCACCCGTCGCGACAAGCTTCGCTTGCCGCGCCACCCTCTCCCCGCAAGCGGGGCGAGGGAAGAAGGCTATTTGATCTCGGGCAGTCCCGGCGAAAACGCCAGCGCGCTCTCGATCCATTTTGCCACGCGCAGTGTGCGCAGATCGTTCAGATAGGGGCCGACCACCTGCAGGCCGAGCGGCAGATGGTTCTTGCCGAACCCGGCCGGCAGCGACAGCGCGGGCACGCCGATCAGGGTCCATGGCGCGCAATATTCGGCATCGCCGGTATAGCTCAGCCCTTCCGGTGCTTCGCCATAGGCCGGCAGCGTCAGCACCGCATCGTAATTCGTCATCTGCGCGGTGAAGTCCGCGCGCAGCTTTGTCTGCAACGCCTTGGCCTTGAGATAGGCTGCCGCGCTGATGGCGCTGCCGGTTTCCACCAGTTTCTTCAGGTGATCGCTGGTCTTGTCAGGATAGCGTGCGACGAGATCGCCAAAGATCACCGCCCCTTCGGCGGCCAGAATGATGTTGATCGCGTCCCAGTTGCTGCGATCCAGTTCGGGCAGTTCAAGTTCCTCGATCGACGCGCCGGCGCTGCGCAGTCGCGCGACAGAGGCCTCGAACACCTGTTGCTGTTCGCTCTCGGCCTTGGCGAATTTGGCAAAGCGCACCACTGCGAGACGTGGTGACGGCAGCGGCGGTACACCGCGCTCGACGGAGATTTCGAAACCCGGCACCGACGCGCCATGCGGATCGCTGTCGCTGGTGCCTGCGATCAGTGACAGCGCATAGGCGACGTCATCGACCTTGCGCGCGAAGAAGCCGATGTGGTCGAGCGACTGGCTGAGGTGGTGCGCGCCGCTGCGGGGGATAGCGCCGAAGCTCGGCTTGAAGCCGACGACGCCATTGAAGGCGGCGGGGCGGACGATGGAGCCCAGCGTCTGCGTGCCCAGCGCCAGTGGCACGATACCGGCAGCGACGGAGGCTGCGGAGCCGGAGGACGAACCGCCCGGCGTGTGCTTGCTGTTCCATGGATTGGTGGTCGGGCCGGGATGGCGCCAGGCGAATTCGGTGGAGACGGTCTTGCCGAAGATGGTGGCGCCGAGATTGCGCAGACGTTCGACGACCCATGCATCGGCCGATGGCACGTAATCGGCATAAACGGCCGAGCCATTGGTGGTCGGCATGTCGGTGGTGGCGATGATATCCTTGACGGCGACGGGAATGCCGGAGAGCGGCCCTGGCTTGCGCACAGTGTCGGTGGGGAGGACCTCAAAGGCCTTCAGCATGGGCTCGGCAGCCTTGGCCTGTGCGAGCCGCTCCGATGCGTAGTGATCTGCCGCAGATGTGTTGCCCTTGAACAGCCGCAGCAGGTCCAGAACCCCCGCGCCAGATGTTGCAGTGCGCGCGGTTGCATTCGTCATGTCGTTTCGTCCTGAACGTTTCTTCTGGGATCGAGAGAGGCGCGCAACCGCGAGGCTGCGCGCCTTCGATATTACTTCATCGCCAATGCGGGCTCGATATATTTCTTCACGACAAACTTGTCATAGTCAGGCTGGGCCGCGAGATTGCCGAGCGCGATCTGGGTGTCCATAGAGATCTTCAGCGAGGGTGCAGAAATATCGACGCTGTCCGGATAGACGCCGTCGGCCAGCATACGCTTGACGGCGGATTCGATCACGGCCGGATCCAGCGTTGGAAATTCCTTCTGCGCAATGGCCACGGTCTTGGCAGGATCTTTCTTCATGAAGCGCATCGCCATTTCCATACCGTTGGTGACGCGCTGCGCCAGATCCGGATTGACGTCATTGCGCGCGGTCACCGACGAAAATGCATAGGCGCCGTAGCTCTTCGGGAAGCCGTAGACCACCTTCATGCCCTTGGCGACGACCTGATCGAGGCCGGGTTCATACATTACGGCGACGTCAGCCTGCTTGGCGAGGAACGGACCCGGTTCGCTGCCGATTGCGACTGGGATCATCTCCACATCGGTCTTGCCGTCCATGCCGTTCTCCTTCAGCAGCTTCAGGAACAGCGAGGTGCTGGTGGTCGGCATGGTGCCGACGACCACTTTCTGGCCTTTCAGGCTCTTGACGTCAGTGAACTTGAAATCCGGCGCGGTCGCGATCCACACGGCGGCGCCGTTGACCACATTGGCGATGATGCCGACCGGCGCGCCCTTGGAGGCCGCAATGGCTGTCCATTCCGGGCCATGGATCGAGAACTGTGCGCTGCCGGAGATCACCGCCGAGAGTGCGACCGTGGGCGAGCCTGCGGTTTCCTTGGTGAGGTCGAGGCCCTGCGCGGTGAAGAAGCCTTCGTTGATGGCTACATAGAGCGGCAAATACAGCATCGACTGGAAGGCCTGCGACAACACCACCTTCTTGTTCTGCGCCATCGCTGGCGTGGCGAGCAAGACTCCAGCCAGCGCGACCGCGCCGGTGATACGCTTCAACAATGACATAGAACGTCTCCGTTATGGTGGAAAGGGGGGATTAAACCTGGACCTGATGCGAGGTGGTCGCCTGCTTCCACGGCAGCGAAGTGCGCTCGATGATGTCGATGACGTAATAGAGCACGAAGCCGAGGATCATCAGCGTGAATAGCCCAACCCAGACCGAATTTAGGTCATACAGGCTGGAGGCGAGGAAGATCATGTGGCCGAGGCCGCGCTGCGACGAGATGAATTCGCCGACCACGGCCCCGACCAGGCCGAAACCGATATTGATGCGGAAGGTGGCGATAATCGACGGCAGTGTGGATGGCACCACAGCCTTCCAGAACACCTGATGCTTGTCGGCGCCCATGGAGATCATCAGCGACTGCAGATCGACGTCGGCATCCTTGGCCGCCTGATAAGCGGCGATCAGCGCTACCAGTGCAGTGAGTGAAACGGCGAGTGCGACCTTCGAGATCAGGCCGGTGCCGAACCACAGCACCACGATGGGCGCGAGCGCGATCTTCGGCACGGAATTGATGGCAACGATGAAGGGCTCGACCAGCTTCGCGACGAACACCGAATACCACAGCGCCAGACCGAACAGCGATCCGAAGATGGTGCCGATGATGAAGCCCAAAATGGCCTCGAACAGCGTGTACCAGGAATCCGACAGCAGTTCGCCGCTCAGGACCAGCTTGTAGAACGTGGCGAAGATGCCAGATGGCGACCCCATCAAAAATGCCGAGATATAGCCGGCATGCACGCCGGCCTCCCATAGCGCGAAGAACACTGCGACGGCGAGCAGCTGCAACACCGCGCGGCCGAGCGTCGTGTCGAAGGTCGATCGCTTCTTGCGGGACTTGCGCGGTGCGGTCTTCTTGCGCGCGGATGTGCCGGACATCACGAGGCTCATGATGTTGTCTCCGTCTGGATATCGAGTTCGGCGCAAAGCGTCTTGAAATAAGTCGAGAATTTCACGTCGTTGCGCGCGGTGATGGGTGAGGTTGCCTCGATGTCGATCTCATGCACGACCTTCACCCGTGCCGGGCGGCCGGACAGCACGACGACGCGCTTCGACAGCGCGACCGCCTCGTCGATGTCATGGGTCACGAGGATGACCGTCTTGTTGAATTTCTGGACCGCATCCTTGAGCACGCCTTCGAGATACAGCCGCGTCTGATAATCCAGCGCCGAGAATGGCTCGTCGAGCAGCAGGATGTCGGGATCCATGATCAGCGTACGGATCAGCGCCACGCGCTGGCGCATTCCACCGGACAGGGTCTTGGGATAGGCGTTCTCGAAGCCGGCGAGGCCGAACTGCTTGAGATACTCGCGCGCTTTCTCCTCGGCCTCCTTCTGGTCGACGCCGCGAGTCTCCAGCCCGAGCAGTACATTGCCCATCACCGTGCGCCACGGAAACAGCAGGTCTTTCTGCATCATGTAGCCGACGCGGCCGCGCAGGCTTTCGATTTCCTTGCCGCGATAGGTGATAGTGCCGCCATCGGGCTCCAGCAGGCCGGCGATGATGTTGAAGATGGTCGTCTTGCCGCAGCCGCTGGGGCCAATAATGCTGACGAAATCGCGCTCGTTGATGGTGAAGGAGAGGTCGTCGAGCACATTGACGTCGCCGCCCTTGCCGGCAAACGACTTGCTGATGTTCTGGATGGTGAGCTGAACTTGTTTCGGCGGCATGATGCGGTTTCCTGGGTACCGCACATACGCAAGCTGCGTGCCATCTTGGACGCGAAAAAGCCTCAAGCAATCGCGCAGGTTTTCTGCGGATAGCTTGAGGCTTGAAGTGTTTTGCCCCGGCTTTGGGCAGGCTGGAATTATTCTCGGCGATAAATTGAGCAGGCACGCCGAAGTGCATTTTTGGCGAACAGTTCGCGCATCAACCCGTGACGGCCATCACCGCTTCCCTGATCTTGGCCAGCGCGTAATTGCCGACCATGGCGGCATC
Source organism: Tardiphaga sp. 20_F10_N6_6 (assembly GCF_052076045.1). NCBI lineage: Bacteria > Pseudomonadati > Pseudomonadota > Alphaproteobacteria > Hyphomicrobiales > Nitrobacteraceae > Tardiphaga > Tardiphaga sp. 20_F10_N6_6. Next base: position 3,340,292 of record NZ_CP197239.1, on the reverse strand, counting down.
CACATGCGGCAGGTTCGGGATCTCGTCGGCCGCCACTACGCAATCGACGATGGCGGGCCCGTCACAGGCCAGCGCGTCGGCGATGGCCTTCTTCAGATCACCAGGCTGCTTGGCCGTAAAGCCTTGCGCGCCGCAGGCGCGTGCCAGTGCCGCGAAATCGGGATTGGGGAATTCGATGGCCTCGCGGAACGGCGCCAGGCCAATGCTTTCGGCTTCCAGCGTGATCAGGCCCAGGGCGGAGTTGTTATAGACGATGACCTTGATGGGCAGCTTGTGCTGCACAGCCGTCATGAATTCGCCCATCAGCATGTTGAAGCCGCCGTCGCCGGTGAGCACGATCACCTGCTTGCTGCGATCGAGGATCTGCACGCCGTTGCCCTGGCCGACGGACGTGCCGACCGCGGCATTGTTGAACGAGCCGATGATGCGCTGGGTGCCGTTCTGGCGGATCCAGTTGGCCGACCACAGCGTGTTCAGACCGGTGTCGAACACGAAGATTGCATCGGGCCGTGCCAGATCGCTGGCGATGCGCGCGACGGCCTGCGGGTGGATATTGTTCTTGCTGCGCGCAGGATCGGCCTGCTTGTCGAGCATCTCATCCCACTTCTTGCGGGCGTGACTGGTCGTCTCGAAGAACTCGCCGTCGGTCTTGGTCTGCACCCTGTCCAGCAGCATCTTCAGCGCTGGCCGTGCCGAGCCGATGACGCCGAGGCTCGTCGGTGTGCGCCTGCCGAGCGCTTCGGCGCGCACATCGATCTGGATGACATTGCCCTTGCGGGGCAGGAAATTCGAATAAGGATAGTCAGTCCCGATCATCACCAGCAGGTCGCAATCATGTACGGCATTGTAGACGGCTTTGGTGCCGATCATGCCGAGCCCGCCCATCCAGCGTGGATCGTCAAACGCCATGATCTCCTTGCCGCGCACCGAATGCACCAGTGGCGCCTTCAGCTTGTCGCTGAGCGCGCGCAGGAGTTCGGCGGTGCCGAGTGCGCCATGGCCGCACATGAGGACAACGCTGCCGGCCTCGTCGATGCGGCGGGCGGCTTCCTGTATGGCGGCATCATTCGGCAGGATCTCGCCGCGTGGCACCAGCGTGGCAAGGCTCGCTGTCGCCCCTTCGGCTTTCGACGACAGTACGTCGACAGGCAGCGTCAGATGCGCGACGCCAGGCCCTGCATAGGCGGTGGAGATGGCCTGATGGATCACACCGGGCGCCTGCGCGGCGGTGGTGATGGTCTGGGTGTAGAGTGCGACGTCGCGAAACAGCAGGTCCGGCTCGGTGGTCTGGAAGAAGTCGACGCCTTTGGCTGCCCGCGCCATTTCGCCCGAGAGTGCCAGCACCGGGGCGTGATCGCGCGCCGCTTCATAGAGACCGGCGACGAGATGCGTGCTGCCGGGCCCGGTGGAGCCGGCGCAAACGCCGAGCTTGCCGGTGAGCTTGGCCTGGCCTGCGGCGGCCAGCGCCGCGCCTTCCTCATGCCGTACCCCGACCCACTCGATCTTGCTGCGCCGGACCGAGTCCGCCAGCGGATTAAGCGAGTCGGCGATCAAGCCGAAAATCTGCTGTACGCCAATCGTCTCAAGAACATGGACAATCTCATCCGCGACAGTTTTCGACATTGGGGGCTCCGATTTCTAGAATTGGCTCTCCGCCGGGAGGCGGGCTGATGCAGCAATGCGGTCGGTCCAATTGTGATTGGAGCCGAATGGTCGCACTGCAGCAATAGCTGAACCGCGAAACGGTTTCATGATGGTCAATTATGTTTGCGCAATGCTTGGAGAAATGCGCGATGTGTTGAACGTTTGTTACGTGTATCGGAAGATCGGATCGTCATAGGCGATGGCCGGAAATATGTTCTTGTCGCTCCAGTAGTCCTGGTTGTGCTGCCACTCCTGCTTGTCGCCGCGCTTCGGCAACAGGTGCATGCCGCGCATGATGTAGCCGGGATTGAAGTCCTCCGGATCGATCCAGGGCAGTAGCGGCATGTCGCGGTCTTCGGGCCGCAGCATCGGCGTCACTGTGGTCGTGCCGGTCTCTTCCATGTGCTTCAGCAGCCCGCAGACGAAGTCGGCGACGAGATCGACACGCAATGTCCAGCTGGCACGGAGATAGCCGAAGATCCACACCATGTTCGGCACGCCGGTGAACATCATGCCGCGATAGGTCACAGTGTCGGAGAAATTCAGCGGTGCGTCATCGATGGAGAAGGCGATATCGCCGAGCATGTTGAGATTGAAGCCGGTGGCGGTGACGGCCACGTCGGCGTCGATCGTCTTGCCGGATTTCAGCGTGATGCCGTATTCCGTGAAGGTCTCGATCTCGTCGGTGACGACACTCGCCTTGCCGGCCTTGATGCTCTGGAACAGGTCGCCATCCGGAATGAAGGCGATACGCTGCCGCCATGGTCGGTAGCGCGGCGTGAAATGGGTGGCGATGTCGTAGTCCTTGCCGAGATAGGCCTGTACGCCCTTCAGCAGTTCCTCTTTCACCACCTCCGGTTCGCTGTTCGTCCGCTTGGTGAAGGCCTGCTGATCGAACAGGATCTTGCGGCGGACGATCTCGTGGACCCATTCTTCGTCGACATCCAGCTCGCGCAGCGTCTCCGCCAGCGCGTTGGCATTACGGCCGGTGATGAAGAAGGTCGGCGAGCGCTGCAGCATGGTGACTTCAGCGCATTTATCGGCGATGGCCGGCACCAGAGTCGCGGCAGTCGCGCCGGAGCCGATCACGACAACCTTCTTGCCGGTGACGTCGAGATCTTCCGGCCAGGTCTGCGGATGCACCAGGCGGCCCTTGAACCGGCCCATGCCCGGCCATTGCGGCGTGTAGCCCTGATTGTGGTTGTAATAGCCCTGACACATCCAGAGAAAACGCGTGGTGAAGTTCAGCGTCTCGCCGGTGTCGTGACGGATGACGGTGAGCGTCCAGAGCCTGTCGGCATTCGACCAGTTGGCAGACAATATCTTGTGGCGATAGCGGATATGCGTGTCGAGGCCGTTCTCGGCGATCACGTCCCCCATATAGCGCAGGATTTCCGCAGCGGTGGCGATGGGCGCCGATGTCCAGGGCTTGAAGCGATAGCCGAACGTATGCAGGTCACTGTCGGAGCGGATGCCGGGATAGCGATGGGTGTGCCAGGTGCCGCCGAAACTGTCCTGGGTTTCCAGAACCAGAAAACGCGTGTCCGGATTTTGCTTGGTGAGGTGATAAGCGGCGCCGATGCCGGAGATCCCGGCGCCGACGACGATGACATCGACATGTTCGGGGGAGTTTTCGACGGATGGATCTGTGGCGATCTTTCGCTGGACGTTCATGGGCTCCCGATCTTTTTTGGCTCTCGCGCTTGGTGCGCGGATGCTTTTATGCGGCGATCCCCGGTTTAAGGCCGGAGATCGCCGCGATCGGTATCATTGACGATCGCAGGGAATGCGCAAGCGGGAATTGCGCTGGAGAGGCGTCAGCTTTCTGCTGCAGGGGCCGCCGCGGGTGACTGTGCGCGTCTCGAGAACAGGATGCGCTGATACAGCCAGCCGATGGCTACCAGCACGAGGCCGAGGCACATGAAGGACAGTGCGCGGTAGACGCCGGTGAGCGACGACATGTCGACCAGGAACGCCTTCAGCACCGTCAATGCGATCACCACGGCAGAGGCGAGCCGCGCGCGCTGAGAGTTGACGAGGATGCCGATGCCGAGCAGCACGACGCCAAAGCCGAGCCATGCGATCGACAACGTATATTGCTCGGCATCGGTGATCGCGGCGTTGTAGAAAATCGGGCCATGATAGATGCGGCGGATTTCCAGCGTCACATACATCAGGGCTAGCACCAGCGCGCCACCGGCGATGGTGTTGCCGTAGGCCGGCTTGCGACGGCCGGCGACGGCATAGGACAGCAGCAAAGCGAGCACCGCGGGGAGGGCATAGCCGAGCAGCAGCAGGTTGATGACCACGCCGCCCACATCGATGTGCCAGATGCCGGGATTGGTGAGGAACAGTAACCCGCCGAGACTTGCGACGCCGGCGAACAGCGTCAGCAACCCGGCACTGACGCTGTGCACGATGCTGCGGCTCCGCTCCCACAGGCGTTCCAACCCGATTGCCATGGCCAGCGCGACGCAGACCTGCAGCGCGACTTCGGTGAGGCTCGAGGAGGACCGATAGACATCGCCGCCATTCACGAAGTGGCGGATCTCCATAAAGGCCAGCAGCACCGTGAACAGGATCGCTGCGGACTCCACCATGCGCAGCGGTGCATCATCGCCGCGCCGGCGCATCAGGATGCTGGCGGCCCAGAACGAAGTAGCGGGCACGCCGTAACCCCATAGCAGCCAGTTGAAGATCGGCGTGGTGCCGACGAGATCTCCGACCACGCGCGGCTCCCATCCCATCCGGGCGACGACAATGCCGGCAAGGATGGCCGCGAGCCAGCGCAGGAACGGGATCGGCCGCTGCATGGAGATCCAGGCTGTGCCCAGCGCCATCAGCGACAGTGCGATGGTGAGCCAGCCTTTCTCCAGTGCAAAGGTCAGCCCCAGCGCCAGCGCACCGAGGGTACCGGTGGCGAACAGCGCCGTGGAGATCGCGAGGCCCGGACGTGGCTCGCGCTTGCCGAGTAGTTCGGTGGCGGCCGCGAAGGCTGCGCCGATGATCACGGCGAGAATGGCGAAGGGGATCGAGCGATCGAGATGCGCGATGCGGGCATAGAGCGCGATCAGCAGCGCCAGCGGCGTGAATACCGCGGCGCCCGACCAGATCACCGGAATAACGGCGCTAACGGATCGGCCCTGTGCGAGGAAGCCGAGCACGCCGAAGCCGAGGGCGAAAACCGCCGCGGAGGCGAGATGCAACGACACCGAGCTTTCCACCGGGCTGGCGCCGATGCCCGCCAGTGGCCCGCCGGGCAGCACCAGCATGTCGAGATTGCCCTGGATGGCCCATTCCAGGAAGACCACGGCGACGAAGCCTGCGGCCACGGCAACCGCCGCGGTGGCGGCTTGAGCGTACCAGGCGACGAACAGTGTGCCGGCGACGACGAGCGCGAATGTCACCATGGCCATGTCGGCATGAAAACTGGAAAGTACGACCAGCGTCGCGCTGAGCAAGCTCGCACTGAGTGCGCCCGATGAGATGCCTTCGATGCGGCCTTCTTCGGCCGGCGGACCATACAGGAAGCCGCAGACGACCAGCAGTGAGGCCAATATGAAGCCGGCCAGGACATGGAACGCATGGGGCGCGAGTGCCGGTGTGCCGGCGTCGAGGCCCGGCAGGGTCCACAGCGTCGCGAAGACGATGGTGGTCAGCGCCAACCAGCGCCACAGCCGGATACGCGCGAGGCTGAAGGCAGCCGCCATGACGATGGCGAGATAGATATACAGCGCCCAGTAGTCCGGCTTGCCGGACGACACCAAAACCGGCGTGACGAAGGCGGCGGCAATGCCGAGGCCCGCGAGCGCCGGGCCGTGCAGCAATGCCGCGGCCATGGTGCACATGGCGACGATGCCGAGCAGGGCGAAGGCCGTGCCGGGGACGAGGAAGTCGTACAGCGCATAGGCGGCGTAGACGGTGGCAAAGGCGACGGCAGTGCCGGCCGCTGTGAGGATCGCCGGAATATTGGCGATGGGCAGCGGTGCAATCGCAGACAGGCTTTCCTTGCGGCGCGCAAATTCGCCGACGGCAAGCAGTGCCAGGGCGAACAGGCCGCCGAGCAGCACGCGCACTTCGGGGCCGAGCAGGCCGGCCTCGATGGAATAGCGCACCATGAAGAAGCCGCCGAGCGCCAGCGTGAGGCCGCCGACCCAGACCACCCAGCGCGTGCCGATGCGTTCCTCGAAGCCGGGGCCAGCCGCAGGGGCTTCCACAGGCGCGGCGGGTTCGGGCGTAGTATGAGCAGGGACATCCGGCTGGATCGAGGGGGCAGCTTCGCGGGTCACCTCGGTTGGAGTCTCGGATACGGCAGGGGCGGATGCAATGTTCGGCGTGGTCGGTGTGAGGTCCGGCCTTGCGACGGCGGCCGGCATTGCCGCCACGCGCGGCAGCGCCTCATAGGCGTCGACCCGGGCGCGCAGCACCTTCACTTCATTGCGCGCCTTGCGCGCGAAGATGAAGGCAACGATGGCAATCACTAGCGTGACGAAACCGAAATCATCGAACATCGACTATCAAACCTTCAGGAAGCAGGGCACACGCCAATCATGCCCCGGAACGGCGCCCGGGGACATGGCCATCGGTATGTGTTGTCGTGGAGAACTTTAGTTCACGCGCCGCGCGTAATTGCTGGAATTAATCCAGATCGAGGCGAAACGGCTTGCCGATCACGGTCAGATTGCCGGGGCCCATCTCGTCGAGCGCGCGGACCATGCGGCCGCCGCGGCCCAGCGCCTTGTCGGCGAGAGTCACGAGCAGGCGGTTGGGGGAGGCGATCGGCGAGGCGGCGCGGATTCGCAGCGCGATGTCGCGCTCGTCGCGGTCCGGATTGAGCATGCAGGCGGCGGCAAAGGCGCTGGCGGTGGAACGCGAGATGCCGGCATAGCAATGGATCACCAGCGGCGAGGCGCGATCCCAGCCGCGGACGAAGTCCAGCACCTGCGTGATGTGACCTTCGTTGGGCGCGACAAAGCCGTCCATCACCTCGGTGATGTCGTCGACCTGCACCCTGAGATGATTGGCCTCGCTGATCGACGGCGGCCGCTGCACCTGCGCGACATTGGCCATGATGGTGAGCACGTGGCTCGCGGCCGTGTCCTTCACGGTGGGATGCAGATCGGCGAGCGAGCAGACGTGGATCATCGGGGAACCTTTTGTTGAGCGTCGTTATAACGCTCCGTTCTCTCCACGTCATGCCCGGGCATGACGGAGTTTAAATTACGCCAGCAGCGCCTCAAACCTTGCCAGAAACCGCTTCTCAGCCTTCCCCGCCGACCACGGCGTCAGGTAATCTTCCACCATAGCTTCCGAGAGGCCGGGATCCTTGCCGAACAGACGCTTTGCCTCGGCCTCCTTAAATCCCGCAAGCCGGGTTGCTTCCAGATAGGCGGCGCCCATATCGGCGGCCTTGATCTGTTTGGTGATCCCGGGCTCCAGCGCTGGCGGCAGGCCGAAGCGGATGTGGATGGCGCCGAGCAGGCGATTCTCGATCACCTTGTAATCGCCGCCGATCACCGCCTTGAACGGCGAGATCATGTCGCCGATGACATATTCCGGCGCGTCATGCAGCAGGGCTGCGAGCCGCACGCGCTCGTCGGCGCGCGGCATCTGCTCGCGCAACACGGCTTCGACCAGCAGCGTGTGCTGTGCTACCGAGAAAATATGCGCGCCGTGGGTCTGCCCGTTCCAGCGCGCGACGCGCGCGAGCCCGTGGGCAATATCGGCAATTTCGATATCCAGCGGCGAGGGATCGAGCAGATCAAGCCGCCGGCCCGACAGCATGCGTTGCCAGGCGCGGGTGGCGACGTCGCGGGAAAATCTTTGGTCGAATTTCGATTTGGCCATCGGTTCTTGGTCTTGAGTTTCTTGTTGCTACTTCGCCTTGAGGCGCGGCTTGCGCTTCAGGCCCATGCAGGCCTCGTGGCAAAAGCAGGTCACGAGATGATCGTTGACCATGCCTGTGGCCTCCATAAAGGCATAGACGATGGTCGGGCCGACGAATTTGAAGCCGCGCCCCTGCAGGTCTTTCGAGATATTGGCCGATAGCGGTGTCGAGGCCGGCACGCTGCCATGGGTCTTGAAATTGTTGACCAGCGGCTTGCCGTCGACGAAGTCCCACAGATATTTCGAGAAGCCGGCACCTTCTTCCATGATTTTCAGATAGCCCTTGGCGCTGAGGATCGCGCCTTCGATCTTGGCGCGGTTGCGCACGATGCCGGCATCGTTCATCAGCGCATGAACTTTCTTCTCGCTGTAGCGCGCGATTTTTTCCGGCTGAAAGTCATCGAATGCTTTGCGGAAATTGTCGCGCTTGCGCAGGATGGTGATCCAGGAGAGGCCGGCCTGGAAGCCATCGAGGATCAGCTTCTCGTAGAGCGCGCGGTCGTCATATTCCGGGACGCCCCATTCGGTGTCGTGATAGGCGACATAGAATGGATCTTCACCCGGCCACGGGCAGCGCGTCTTGCCGTCGTCATGCGTGATCGCGGGTTTGCTCATGCCGAGATCTTTTTCATGCGGGGGTCTTCTTCGTGGCCAGTGCGCGTACGGCAGCGGCGTCGGCGAGATGAATGGCGATGTCGCCGGCCAGGAAAGCGGCATCGGCATCGAGCGCATCACTGGCGCGGTCGGTGCGGATCATGGCGAGGCCACGGCCATCGGCAGACGAGCCCATGGTGCCGATCGGCTTGTCCGCGGCGCGGATTTCGGTGCCGGCGGCCGGCGCCGCGCCATCCAGCGTGACGCCGACGATGCGCGTGCGCGCGGTGCCGCGATGCTGCATGCGGGAGACGACCTCCTGGCCGATGTAACATCCCTTGTCGAAATCGACTCCGCCGAGCTTGTCCATATTGGCCTCATGCGGAAATGCGTCGCTATAGGCGAAATCAGCTCCGCCGCGTGGCACGCCGAGCCTGATGCGGTGCGCTTCATAGGCTGATGCATCGACCGGTTCGGCACCGACCAGCGCCGCCGTCTTTGCGGCGAGATCCGCCGGCACGAGGATGCGATAGCCGAGCTCCGCATTGCGCGGATCGGCGAAGGTCAGGTCCGGCTTCATGCCGGGCTCGCCATCCCAGACCGCAAGCACGCCGAACGCGTCGGAGAGATTCTCTACCGTCACCTTGGCGCGCAACTTGTAGAAGCCGAGCTTGGTGGCCAGCGGTTGTGCCAGTTCGCGCGGGCAGTCGATCAGGAGCCCGCCGCCATGGCCGGCCGGCGCTTGGGTGATGAGGAAGTCGGCGATGATCTTGCCCTGCGGCGTCAGCAGCGCGCCGAACCGGGCGATGCCAGGCGCCACCACCTCGATCTCGGAAGTCACGAGGTTGTTGAGGAAACCGCGGGCGTCGTCGCCGGCGATTTTCACCACACCCCGATCGGGGAGAAACGCTGCTTTCATTGGGAAAATCTCGAAAAATCCAATAAACGAGCCAGGAACCGAGGGTGAATCACGGCTGGCGGATATGACAGCTAAAGTTAAGCCGCTAAGATGCCGACAACAAGGCCCGCGCTCATCCTGCGCGCCATTCACAGGCTGTGACGAGACCAGATGACCCAGACATTCGATACGATTTTGAAGAACGGCACCGTCGTCAATCAGGACGGCGAGGGTGTGCGCGATATCGGCATTCGCAATGGCCGAATCGCGGCCATCGGATCGCTCGGTGCGGCCTCGGCCGCTGAAGTGATCGACTGCAAGGGGCTGCACATCCTGCCGGGCGTGATCGACACCCAGGTGCATTTCCGCGAGCCGGGCCTCGAACAGAAGGAAGACCTGGAGACCGGATCACGCAGCGCCGTGATGGGCGGCGTCACCGGCGTGTTCGAAATGCCGAATACCAATCCGCTGACCATCGACGAGGCGACCTTCACCGACAAGGTGAAGCGGGGTCATCATCGCATGCATTGCGATTACGCCTTCTTCATCGGCGGGACCCGCGAGAACGTGCAGGACCTGCCGGAGCTCGAACGCGCGCCCGGCTGCGCCGGCGTGAAAGTATTCATCGGCTCATCCACCGGCGCGCTGCTGGTCGAGGATGACGACAGCCTCCGCCGCATCTTCCAGGTCATCAAGCGCCGCGCCGCCTTCCACGCCGAAGACGAATATCGCCTCAACGAGCGCAAGAACCTGCGTATCGAAGGCGACACCCGTTCGCACCCGGTGTGGCGCGACGAGACTGCGGCGCTGATGGCGACGCAGCGGCTGGTCAACCTTGCGCGCGAGACCGGCAAGCGCATCCATGTTCTGCATATCTCGACGAAAGAAGAGATCGAATATTTGCGCGACCACAAGGACGTCGCGTCCTGCGAGGCGACGCCGCATCATCTGACCATGGCGGCGCCAGAATGCTACGAACGCCTCGGCACGCTGGCGCAGATGAACCCGCCGGTGCGCGATGCCAGCCATCGCGACGGCATCTGGAATGGCATCAGTCAGGGCATCATCGATGTGCTCGGCTCCGACCACGCGCCGCACACGCTCGAGGAAAAGAAGAAAATCTATCCGGCGTCGCCCTCGGGAATGACCGGCGTGCAGACGCTGGTGCCGATCATGCTGGATCACGTCAATGCCGGCCGCCTGTCGCTGGCACGCTTCGTCGATCTGTCGAGTGCAGGTCCCGCGCGGCTGTACAACATCGCCATGAAGGGCCGCATCGCGGCGGGCTATGACGCCGACTTCACCATCGTGGATCTGAAACGCACCGAGACCATCACCAATGACTGGGTAGCCTCGAAGGCCGGCTGGACGCCCTATGACGGTGTGAAAGTCACCGGCTGGCCCGTCGGCACCTTCGTGCGCGGCCGCCGCGTGATGTGGCAGGGCGAACTGGTCACGCCGTCGCAGGGCGAGACGGTGAAGTTCCTGGAGACGTTGAAGGCTTGAACTCTTCACCCTCCCCTAGTGGGGGAGGGTCGATGCGAGCGAAGCTCGCAGCGGGGTGGGGTGAAATCACGAGCGACGTAGTGTGTGGCCTCACCCCACCCCGTCTCGCATCCGCTTCGCGGATTGCTCACCGACCCTCCCCCCTTCAGGGGAGGGTAAGAAATCTTACTGCCGTGCCAGTGTCAGCGAGAACTCGCCATTGCGCACGCGGCCCGGAAGACCCTCGACAAACTTCGCCACGGCGTCTTCGCCATAGGTGCCGACGAGCTCGGCAAAGGCTGCGAACAGGCTGGCCTGCGCGAGGCAATCGCCATCGACGCCGTCATGCCGTGCTTCCGCCCAGGCTTCGTTGAGATAGCTCAGCGCGGCCTGCTTCTGTTCCTGATCCGGTAGCGGATCGCGGGCGGGGCGGTACGACAATGATTCGCTCATGAAATTCCCAAAACGGTCTTCGGTGCGCATCAAAGCGAAGCGCGCCTCGCAAGTTCGAATCGAGATTTACCACGCGGAGCAGGTTCCGCGAGCGACATCTTTAAGAAAGGTTAACGACAGTGACTCACATTGTCCGACATTATGTTAACAGCGGGAACCGGTCATCTTGACCGGTTGAGGAAGCCTATGGACGCAAACAGTTTTTCGTCTTTCGCGAGTCCCGGCGACGCTGCGCGCGCAGCAGAGTTGCGACGCGTCAAGGCGATTGCGGCGCTGGTGCTGGCGAGCTGTCTGGTCGTGTTTGTCGGTGCAAAAATCTTGCTGTCGATTCATCCCGCGTTCGGATTCGTTGCGGCCTTCGCGGAAGCGGCCACTATTGGCGGATTGGCGGACTGGTACGCCGTTGTCGCGCTGTTCCGTCGGCCGCTGGGCCTGCCGATTCCGCACACCGCGATCATCCAGGCGAATCAAAATCGCATTGCGGACAAGCTGGGTGAATTCATCGAGGTGCATTTCCTCGAAGCCGGGCCGGTCGAGGCCAAACTACGTGAGGTGGATTTTGCGAGTTTCGTTGCAGACTGGCTGAGCGATAAAAAGCGTAGCGCGGATCTCGCGCGTTTCTTGCTGCGGCTGCTGCCGGAGGCGATGTCGGCGACGGAAACGTCTGGTCTCAAAACCTTCATCACGCGCCGCGTGATGACTCAGCTGCAGTCAGTTGATCTCGCGCCCATCGCTGCCGGCACCATGCGCGGCTTCATTCGCGATGGTCGCCATCAGGGCCTGCTCGACAATCTGCTCGGCGCCATGCATGGCGCGCTGACCGAGCCGGACACGCTGGCTGTCATCAAGAACAAGATTCGCGACGAGCTGCCGACGTTGCTCAAACTCTATCGCGCCGATGCGTTCCTGCTGAAGCGCATCGTCGCGTCGGCCACGACCTTCTTTGACGATGTACGCAAGGATCCAGCGCATCCGTTCCGTGGTGAGTTCGACCGCATGCTGCTCTCCTTCGTCGATCGGCTGGAGACCGAGCCCGGCTTCACCGGCCGCATCGATGGGTTGAAGCGCGATCTGCTGGCGCGCCCCGAGCTTGCCGAACTTGGGCGTAATCTCTGGAACAATGCGCGCAGCTTCATCGAGCGCAGTGCATCAGGTGAAAGCAATGTACTGGCACATCATCTGGCCAATGTGTTCGTCGAGGCCGGTGCAGCGCTGCGCGCCGATGCCGAGATGCGCGGCGAGATCAACCAGGGCATCGTCGTGGTGCTGCGCACGTTCATCGCCGATCAGAAAAGCGGCGTGTCGAGTTTTATCGCCGATCAGGTGAAGGGCTGGGACATGCAGCAGCTGATCGGTGTCATCGAAGTCAATATAGGCCGCGATCTGCAATATATCCGCTTCAACGGTTCGCTGATCGGCGGCCTCGCTGGGCTGGCGCTCTACACGATCGAATATCTGTTGCGACTGCTGTGAGAGCAGTTCCGCATTGCGGAAGTGAGGCACCGGGGGGTATCGGGATGCGCTTGAACTGCCACAAACCCGACCTTAACTTGAGTGAACTGATAGTTGCTTCGGTGCGTTGTGTGATTCCCTCCCTGTGAGGCTGCTTTCAAATCAATCGATATGACCGGCCAACGCGCCGGCGAGAGGAAATCAGATGTCGGCTACGGCCCAGGCGCAGCGTCCCCCATCGAAAACCCTGATGTTTCTTGAAGGCCGTGCGGTTCACGAATTCGGCGCCTTTCTCGGCGCGCTGCCGCTGCTGAATCTCGCGCCGCGTGGCGATGGTCATCCGGTACTGGTACTGCCGGGCCTTGTGGCCTCGGATGTTTCGACAGGTCCGCTCCGCACCTTCCTCAAAGGCCGCGGCTATGCCGTCAGCGGCTGGAAGCAGGGCCGCAATCTCGGCCTGCGCGACGGTGTGCAGGGCAGCATGGTCGAATTGCTGAAAGAGATGAACGAGAACCACGGCCGCAAGGTGAGTCTGGTCGGCTGGAGTCTCGGCGGCCTTTACGCACGCCAGCTTGCCAAGATGATGCCGGACCGCGTCCGCTCGGTGATCACGCTGGGTAGCCCGTTTGCCGGCCATCCGAAATCCACCAATGCCTGGCGCGTCTATGAATTCGCCAGCGGCAAACGCGCCGATGACACCGACGACGATTTCGGTGGTTCGCTTGCCGATACGCCGCCGGTCCCGACCACCGCGATCTACAGCCGCACCGACGGCGTCTGTGCCTGGCAGGGCTGCATGGAGAAGTCATCGGCGATGTCGGAGAGCATCGAGGTCGAGAGCAGCCATTGCGGGATGGGGCATCACCCCGCCGTCGTCTATGCAGTGGCGGAGCGTCTCGCGCAAAAGGAAGGCGCGTGGGCACCGTTCGATCGCTCTGGCTGGCGCAGCCTGGTCTATCCGGACCCTAACAGGTAAAGGCGCGTCAGCGACACGCTCACTCTGCTGCTGTCGTCACGATCCTGATCTCAGATGTCAGTGTCCGGTGTACCGGGCACTTGTCAGCGATCTCCATGAGCTTTGCGCGCTGCTCGGCGTCGAGCTTGCCGTCGATCGTGATGACGCGCTCAATCTGGTCCAGCATGCCGTCCTTGGTCTCGCATTCCTCGCAATCCCTGGCGTAGATCTTCTTGTGGTTCAGCGTCACCGTAACGTGGTCCATCGGCAATGCCTTGCGCTCGGCATAGAGCCGCATGGTCATCGCGGTGCAGGCGCCGAGCGCGCTGAGCAGCAGATCATACGGACCGGGTCCGGTGTCCTCGCCGCCGGCCGCGATCGGCTCGTCGGCGAGTATCTGATGCGGGCCGACATTGATGACCTGCTGGAATTTGCTGGCGCGCGTCTCGCTCACCACCACCTTGCGCGGCTCATCGGGCGGGCTCGCTACGGGCGTGACGGCGACCGCATTGAGATAGCGCCCAGCCCAGGCGGCGATGACATCGGCGACATAGATCGCGTCATGCTTTTGCGTGAGCAGATGATCGGCGCCGGCCAGCGAGACGAAGCTCTTGGGATGTTTGGCAGCGACGAAAATCTTCGTGGCGTTGTCGATGCCCACGGTGTCGTCGGTGGGCGCATGCATGATCAGCAGCGCCTTGTGCAGCCTGGCGACCTTGGCCATCAGATTGTGCTCGGCGATATCGTCGAGGAATTCACGCTTGATGCTGAATGGCCGGCCGGCGAGCTTGACCTCGACCTCGCCTTTTTCTCGGATCGCGTCGACATGTTCGGCGAACATGTCGGTGACATGCGCGGGATCGGAGGGCGCCGCGATGGTGACAACGGCCTTGGCTTCCGGCACCTGTTCAGCGGCGGCGAGGATCGCTGCGCCGCCGAGGCTGTGGCCGATCAGGATTGCCGGTGCCTGGCGTATTTCCCGCAAATGGTCCGCGGCCTTTACGAGATCGGCGACATTCGACGAGAACGTGCTATTGGCGAAATCGCCATCGCTGGAGCCGAGGCCAGTGAAGTCGAAGCGCAGCACGGCGATGCCCTTGAGCGTCAGCGCCGCAGAGATACGCCGCGCCGCGAGCACGTCCTTGCCGCAAGTGAAGCAATGCGCGAACAGCGCATATGCATGGACATCGCCATCGGGCAGGTCCAGCGCCGCCGCCAGCATATGGCCGGCCGCGCCGGGGAATTGAAAGCGTTCAGTTGGCACGGTGGGCTCCTGTCGTGACAGATGTCTCTTTCTACACCGATTCCACCCAATCAATCAGTGGGTACCCAACACCCGCGCGAGAATGAGGCCGAGCTGCTCTCTTGGCGTCGCACCTCGGGTTGAACTTTAGTTCTGCGCGGCCGCTCGAGCACGCGCTTGCCGGCCTCCGATGTCGGTGCTAGATGTCGGGTCATCGTACAACTTTTGGGGTGCGCTGCCGCTACAAGCTGATGGACGGCGGGCCGGCACGCTCCTAGAATTGTGACAAGATCGACCCCGCAAAGGGGCGAACCAGAATAATGGCCAACGCGCCGCATCGGGAAATTCACAGGGAGGATTTCGTCCATGAAGAGAAGAGATGTCGTCAAAGGCGGACTGGCCGCGCTCGCGGTTGGCGCTACCGGTCTCGGGCGGTTCACGCCTGCGCAGGCGCAGACCAAGATGGTCCTCAAGGCCTCTGACGTCCACCCGCTCGGCTACCCCACGGTCGAATCCGTGGTGCGCATGGGCAAGAAGCTGGATGCCGCCACAAGCGGCCGGCTCACCATCCAGATGTTTCCGTCCATGCAGCTCGGCGGCGAGAAGGAAGCCATCGAGCAGGCCCAGGTCGGCGCTCTGCAGATCGCGCGCATTTCCGTCGGCGCCGTCGGCCCGGTGGTCGATGACGTCAACGTCTTCAACATGCCGTTCGTGTTTCGCGATTCCAAGCACATGGAAGCGGTCCTCGATGGCGAGATTGGCACCGAGCTGCTGAACAAGATCACGGCCAATGAAAAAACCGGCCTGGTCGCGCTTGGCTGGATGAATGCCGGCTCGCGCAACATCTATAACAGCAAGCGCCCGATCAAGACGCTCGCTGATCTCAAGGGTCTCAAGATCCGGATGATCGGCAATCCGTTGTTTATCGACACCATGAATGCGCTCGGCGGCAATGGTGTCGCCATGGGCTTCGATCAGGTGTTTAGCGCCATGCAGACCGGCGTCGTCGATGGGGCCGAGAACAACCTGCCATCCTTCGTGGCGCAGAACCACTTCCAGGTCGCCAAGTATTTCTCGATGACAGAGCATCTGATCATTCCGGAATTGCTGGTGTTCTCGAAGGCGTCATGGGCGAAGCTCACGCCGGACGATCAGGCGCTGCTGAAGAAATTCGGCCGCGAAGCGCAGCTCGAACAGCGCGTGCTCTGGTACGAGGCGGAGAAGACCGCGCTGGACAAGATGAAGGAAGTCGGCACCGACATCGTCACGTCCATCGACAAGCAGCCGTTCCGCGATGCCGTGAAGCCGGTGTGGGACAAATACGGCGCGAAATACGCCGAGATGACCAAGCGCATTGCTGCGGTGAGCTAGCGGCATGTTCTCAATGTGTCGTCCCCGCCTTCGCGGGGACGACAGGATAGGCCAGCGCTTCCGTCGCGTTACCTGAGGTCTTCATGTCTGACGTTATTTCCAAACTGCCGGCTGCATCCAGTCATCACGCCGATACGGCCAGCCATGGTGCGGCTTACGCGTTCCGCCGCGCCATGAACGCACTGTACTGGTCCGGTGCCGTTTTTTCTTGCCTGGCGCTTGTGCTGATCTCCGCGATTATCCCTTGGGCTGTTTACACCCGCTACATTTTAAACAGCGCGGCGTCATGGCCGGAGCCGCTGGCGGTGTTGCTGACGATAGCGGTGACTTTCATCGGCGCCGCCAACTGCTATCGCCAGCGCATCCACATGAACATGACGGTAGGTACCAATCTGCTGCCGCCTCACGCGCGTGTCGTAGCTGCTTTCATCAGCGAGTTGCTGATGGCTGCGGTGGCACTGTTCATGGTGATCTGGGGCATGAAGCTGGTGATGACCACCTGGGGCAATTCGGTGGATGAATTTCCCTGGTTGTCTGTCGGGATCACCTACATGCCGATCCCGGTTTCCGGCGCGATGATGTTTCTCTTTGTCGTCGAACGCCTGACCATCGGTCCGCCGCCGCAGGATGGCAGCGACGCACACATACCTCTCGACTAGCTTCGCCGATCAGCTCCAGCCAGAATAAAGAAAATCCGACATGGACATCGCCGTTCTTCTGCTCAGCATGTGTCTGTTCTTCGCCGTCGGCATGCCGATCGCCTTTGCCCTGGCGCTTTCCGCGCTGGTCGGCGCACTGTGGATCGATCTGCCCGTTGCAGCTGTGATGCAGCAACTCTCCAGCGGCGTCGGCAAGGTGTCGATGCTGACTGTGCCGTTCTTCGTGCTGGCCGGCGCCATCATGGCAGAAGGCGGCATGGCGCGAAGGCTGGTGGATTTTGCAGCCGTCGTGGTCGGCTTCACGCGTATCCGCGGCGGCCTATCCCAGGTCAATATTCTGGCTACGACTATCATGTCCGGGATTTCCGGCTCGTCGGTCGCGGATACGTCGGCGATTGGCTCGGTGATGATCCCGCAGATGGCGGCGAAGGGGTATCCACGGGTGTTCGCCACCAATGTGACCATCTCCGCCTCGGTCCAGGCGATCCTGGTGCCGCCGAGCCACAATGCGGTGATCTATTCGCTGGCGACCGGCGGCGTGGTCTCGATCACCAGCCTGTTCCTGGCAGGTATCGTGCCCGGGCTATTGCTTGGCTTTGCGATCATGTTGTTGTGTCTCTACTTTGCCTATCGCGATGGTCATCCGAAGGGCGAGCCGGTGCCAGTGAAGCAGGCGCTGAAGATGCTGGGGGATGCCACCTGGGGAATCGTCACGCTGGTAATTGTGCTCGGTGGCATTCTCACAGGCGTGTTCACGCCGATCGAGGCTGGCGCTGTGGCGTGCGTCTGGGCCTTCTTCGTCACGATGTTTATCTATCGCGACTACAAATGGTCCGAGCTGCCGATGCTGACCTACCGGACGCTCCAGACGGTGGCGATGGTGTTGACGCTGGTCGCGACCGCGTCATGCTTCGGCTATGTCGCTGCGATGATGCGGATGCCGGCGCATATGACCGAGTTCTTCGTCGCCATCTCGTCGAACAAATACGTGCTATTGATGTGGCTCAATATCATGCTGCTGATCCTCGGCACGGCGCTCGATCTCGCGCCACTGCTGCTGATCTGCACGCCGATCCTGCTGCCGGTGGTGAAGAGTTTCGGGATCGACCCCGTGCATTTCGGCATCGTGATGCTGCTCAATCTCGGCATCGGCCTGTTGACGCCTCCGGTCGGTACCACGCTGTTCGTGGGCTGCGCCATCGGCAAGGTCTCGGTGGACGAGGTGATGCGCGGGATCTGGCCGTTTTACTGGGTGATGTTCGCGGTCTTGATGCTGGTGACTTACGTACCGTGGTTCTCGATGGCGCTGCCGCACGCGTTCGGCTTCAGGTGAGCTACTGGACCGGATCGACTGACAACTGCTTGTAGCGTTCCTTGCCGTTCAGCAAATGCCGGCGCATCGCATCGCGAGCCTTGCGCGGCGAACGGGCGCTGATCGCATTGACGATGACTTGATGCTCCTTCTCGATACTCTCGAGATAGCGCTTCTGCAATTCGACTTTGCCATCGAAGGTGCGGATGCTCTGGCGCGGGATGATAAGACCGCCAAGGAATTCCAGAAAACCGACAAAGCGCGCATTCTGCGTGGCGACAGCAATGGCGAAGTGGAAGTCAAAGTCCTCCTTCACCGCACGGTCGCCATTGGCGATGGCGCGGCTGAAGGTAGCCGCGGCCTTGGCAATGGCTCGGATCTGGGCAGCGGTGGCGCGCTCGCTGGCTATAGCCGCGGCCTCCATCTCGACGGCCGTGCGCAGTTCAAGAATTTCGATCACGCTGCCAAGCGAGCCCAGGCCGTCGGGGTCGATGGCATAAGGCTGCTGATCGGGCTCGCTGTTGACGAAGGCACCGGCGCCTTGCCGGGTGGTTACAAGACCCCGGGCGCGGAGTGCCGCAATCGCCTCGCGAACGACCGTGCGGCTGACGCCCATGGCCGCCATCATGGCCTGCTCGGTCGGTAGGCGCGCGCCTGCGGGCAAGCGGCCTTCGATGATCTGGGCAGCGATGCGCTCGACGACTTCCTCAGTACGGCGGCGCACGGGATTGAGCGGTCGCAGCAAAGGCGTGCCTGCGGCCCCATTGGTTGTCTTGCGCTTGGTGCGTGGCTTAGCTTGTCCGGTCATCGTACAACCGGGCTATCATCGCCGATGTCGCTGCGCAAGCTTGCGGCACGCGTCATTGCGCTGCACGCTCTTACATTGTTTCGAGTTCGGGCAGCTTGAGATCGCATTCGACCCAGGCGCCGTTAATGGTGAAGCGCTGGAACGGCGAGTCGGGCACCGGAGCCTGCAATGGGGCGAGGAACTGCGCGTCGGCGGGGCTGCGGAGGTGAAACTGGATATGGCTGGCGGAAAGGGCGTTGCGCGACAGCCAGATCATGCCGGAAAACAGCTCGATCAGCAGTTGTCCGTATTTATCGAGACCGGCACTTCCGAAGTCGTAGGTTGGCGACACGGTCATGAAACGGCAACGCAGCACGGGGCCTTCGAATTTGGGCATCAGAAGTTTGCTGACCTGACAGAAAGCCTGCGGAACGGTGCCGTCGTAGAGACCGTACAACCCACCCTTGCCGCCCTGCATGACAGGGTCCAAAGCCGCGAAAATACCCTGGGTGTAAGTGGAGAAGTCTTCCTCGGCTGCCTCGGCAGCCTTCCGCCACTGCGACTTCAGTGAAGCCCAGCTTCTGTCGGCGTCGGTGATCGGCACGAGCCGCATCTCGAGGTCCCCCCGCCGATTTACACACGGCCGGATGCAACCCTAGCTATATACCCTCAAGATTTTGATAACGCGGGAACTTGGCGCCAGCCACGTTTGCGCTCCAGCGGACGTCTACAGAGCGCGTTCAGGCGCCAGCGGACTGTAATCCGGCTGCAGCTGCGGCCACGATCGACGCCACCACCTGCTTCCAGGTCTTCGACGACTGCGGGCGATGAGACGAGGCTTTGAAGCGCATGGTCCTTGTCCGGTTGGGCCGCACATATTGCTGCGCAGCCGAGCGTCCTCAGGGACGACACCCGGAAAATCGTGCCTTGCGCGGGGGAAGTCGATCCCCCGGCAAAAATAGCAATACCCGCGCTGCTCTCGTGCCGGACGGCGGTTGGCTTGTTCTCTGCTGGCAATGAACGGCAGTGAATTATTCTCGCTGCCTCAACCCATCGCGGGAGCTTGCTCCTGCACTGCCGCCGGTTCCTGGCAAACATCGACCCAGCTGGCCCCGGTCAGTTCGGCCATCCGTGCCGGGGAAATCCGCACCGAACTGTTGACCGAGCCCGCCGCCGGCCACACCTCGGCGAATTCCCTCAGCGACACGTCGCAGTAGACTTGTAATGGCGTTGCCAGGCCGAACGGGCAGACGCCGCCGACCGGATGGCCGGTGAGGGCAACGACCTCATCGGCCCCCAGCATGCGGGGCTTGCCGCCAAGTGCATCGCGTGCCTTCTTGTTGTCGAGCCGCGCTGTACCCTTGGTCACCACCAGCACCACCCGGTCGCCGACCCGCACCGACAGCGTCTTGGCGATTTGGCCGGGCTCGACGCCCAACGCCTCGGCGGCGAGAAGGACCGTGGCCGAGCTTTTGTCAGTGACGGTGACGAATAATTCGGGGGCGTTGGCGGTGAGAAAGGCGCGGACGGACTCAAGGCTCATGATGCGGTCTCGGTGACATACCGCCACGCCCTCTCACATGTCGCCGACAAAGTGAAGTCACATCCGTGCATTGGGGAACTGGGCGGCGCTGCCGCGCCATTCCCTCACGCCGGTTTTGACCTTATACGGGCTCTTGTCCGGCTGACCGTGCCGGGCGATGTTCTGGAGCCTACCCCTCGATGCTGCCGGCCTATGTGATCCATGCCAAGTCGTTGCCCGAGCGCACGGAGCATATCCAGCGTGAGCTCGACCGTGCGGGCATCAAGTTCGAGTGGGTGCTGGATTTCGATGCCGACGAGATCACCTCCGATGTCGATCGGGCTTATTTCGCCGAAGGCGCCGATCTCACGCTGCGGCAGAAATCCTGCGCGCTGAAACATGTCGTCGCCATGCAGCGCATCCGCGAGCGCGGCCAGGATCTGGCGCTGATCTTCGAGGATGACGCATTGCTGGTGCCGGATTTCTGCGACCAGTTGAAGCGCGTGCTTGATGAAGCCGAAAAGTGGCCGCGGCCGCGCATTCTGCATCTTGGCGCCGCGACCAATTTTTACACCCCGGCGTCGGAGTTGCGCCCGGGCCAGATCGTCTATCCCGGCAATCGCGTGCGCAATATGGAAGCCTATGTCCTGGGCGCGCCCGAGGCTTCGGCACGACTTGACTGGATCGCGCGGCATCCGATGCACGAGCCTATCGACATCGCCTTCAACACCGGCGATCCTGCCATGGGCATCCCGTTCCTGTGGCCGGAACCGCCGCTGGCCGAGCAAGGCTCGCTCAACGGCGTGTTCAAGAGCTCGCTTGATCGCAAGGGGCATGCGCAATTGCAGCTGCGCATACAGTTTGCCGTGCAGAAGTTCAGGCGGCGTTATTTGAAGCGGTGGCTGAAGCTGAAGTAATTGGCGGCTTCCGGCCGGTCATTCCGGATAGAGTATTGCGTACCAACGCGCCGAGCAATCCCACTGCCAGACAGTACAGCATCCCCTGCGTCACCGCCGAGATGTGGCTGTTGAATAAAGAGCCAATCACGTTCTGCAACACGACGGCCTGGCCGAGGATGCTTGCATAATCGCGCGCGAGAAAAAGCCGTGCATGCGCGATCCACATGGCCCACAGCAGCAGCCCGCCGATCAGGCCGACCTGCAGCACCGTATGAAGCGTTTGATTGTGCGGATCGGGCGTGGCTTGGCCATAGGGCGACGGCTTCGTCGCCTCCATGTTCTGATACAGCGGCTTGATGCTCCCGGTGCCGTGACCGACGATGGGCGAGGCCTTCACGAAGCCGACTGCCTTGCTCCAGAAATCCATCCGCGATGCAGTCGAGACTGTTTCGCCGCCAGCGGTCTGGCCGCTATTGGCGTTGATGTCCGAGTTGATCTCTGCGATCCGGCGCTGCGCTTGTGGCGAGGTCAGCAATGCGATGCCGATCACGATCATGGCTGCGACCGCGACCATGGCGGAGCGTCGCCAGCCGCCGGCGTGGATGACGAATAAACCGAGTAATGCGGCGGCCATGATTGCGCCCGTCTTCGACACATAGATCAGGAAAATGTCGGCAAAGAACAGAAGCGCGAGCACGATCATCGCGATGGCGCGGCGGGTGTCCTGGACCCAGATGCGCATCGCGCCGATCGCCAGAGCGAAGGCACAAAGTGCGAAGCAGCCGGATTGAACCGCGTTGTCCTTGAAGGGCACGCCGGGCGCCTTGAACCAGCCCCACGGTCCCGTGGGCCACAGGAACGCAGCCCATGACAGGGCGAGAAGACAAATACAGGCGGCAAGAAAGCCATAAGCGATTTGTAACGCTTGTTTCGGCGTAAATGCCGTTGCCATCACCAATGGAATCAACAGCAGCTTGGCGTAGGGACCAACCCATCTGATCGCGCCGCTGAGCGGCTGCATCGACCAGAGTACGCCGACCAGGATCAGCGCGAACAGCGCGACCGGCAGATAGGCCGCCGGCCTCCGCAACGTGGCGATGAAACGATCGCGGTCGAGTGTCAGCAGCGCGAGCACTGCAAAGATCGACACCGCGATAGCCTGACCGCTGGTTGAGAACGGCAGCGAGAAGCCGGTGGCAATGGCAGCGATCTGCCGGGCATCCGCAAGTTTGCGCGGCAGATCGTTGTTCGTCATATGCCCAGGAGTTTCCGTGCGTTGTTCTTCAGGACCTTCGGACGCACCTCGTCGCGAATGTCGAGCTTGGCGAAATCGGCCATCCAGCGATCCGGCATGATCACCGGCCAGTCGGAGCCGAACAGCATCTTATCCTGCAGGATCGAATTGATGTAGCGCACCAGGATCGGCGGGAAGTATTTCGGCGACCAGCCGGACAGGTCGATATACACGTTGGGCTTGTGGGTCGCGACCGACAGCGCCTCTTCCTGCCAGGGGAAGGAGGGATGCGCCAGAATGATCTTCATGTCGGGAAAGTCGACCGCAACGTCGTCCATATACATCGGGTTGGAATATTTCAGCCGCATCCCCATGCCGCCTGGCATGCCGGAGCCGACGCCTGTCTGGCCGGTGTGGAACAGCGCGATAGCGCCGCCTTCCTGGATCGCCTCAT
Source organism: Tardiphaga sp. 20_F10_N6_6 (assembly GCF_052076045.1). Taxonomy (NCBI): domain Bacteria; kingdom Pseudomonadati; phylum Pseudomonadota; class Alphaproteobacteria; order Hyphomicrobiales; family Nitrobacteraceae; genus Tardiphaga; species Tardiphaga sp. 20_F10_N6_6. The sequence goes on along the minus strand of NZ_CP197239.1, from coordinate 3,317,444 downwards.
AGAGCGGATAGGCCATGCGGTCGTTGGCGTAAAAGCCCTGCATGGTCGGGTGGAACTTGAAACCCTTTACACCGTATTCGGAGATCAGCTTGCGTGCCTCGCGCACGCCAAGCTTGCCCTTGTGCGGATCGATCGACGCGAACGGGATCAGCACGTCGGCGTTTTCTTTGGCGATCTCCAGCATCTCGTAGTTGTTGTAGCGGCGGAAGCCGGTCTCGCGCTCGGCGTCGACCGGGAAGATCACCGCGGCAATCTTCTTGTCGCGGTAATAGGCGGCTGTTTCCTGCACTGTCGGCGGATGCTTATGCGGCGACTTGAAATACTCGGCCATGCGGGCCTGGAAATCATCATAGCCGTCGTCGGCGTGGCAGCCGCATGGCTCTTCCGCATGTGTGTGGATGTCGATGGCGACAAGGTCGTCCGGATTGAGCAATTTCATGTCCCGCGTCTCCCGCACTTTCATCATTATCGTTGGCGGTTGCTCTAGCAAACCGGCCTGCTGAATGAAAGGCGCGGAACGCTGCCGACCTAGCCGGTGGAGAAGGACTGTGTCCGGATATCCTGCGCGGTGCGGCGGAGCGGGATCAGGTATTTCTCCTTTGCCGTCGCCTCGTCCATTGTGCCCGAAATGGCATTCACGCTGATCGCCGCGACGACCCGGCCGCCGTGGTCGCGGACGGGGACGGCGATGCCGCAGATGGCTGGATCGAGTTCACCATCGACCCAGCCATAGCCTTTGGCCTCGACGCGTTCGAGCTCGCGTTCCAGCAGCACGGGATCGGTGATGGTGCGTGGGGTGATATGTTTGAATTCGGTGGTGGCGAGATAGTGCGCGCGCTGGTCCGGCGGCAGGGCTGCGAGCAGGACCCGGCCGAGCGACACCACGTGGGCGGGCAGGCGGCTTCCGACGGCGAGATTGGCCGAGAGAATGCGCTGCGCCGGCAATCGCAGCGCATAGACGATCTCGGTCTCGTCCAGCACGGCCAGCGAGCAGGATTCGCCGATTTCGTTGCGCAGGTCTTCCAAAGCGCGTTGCGCATAGCCCCAGTAAGGCAGTGCATTGAGGTAGGAAAGGCCAAGTCCCAGCGCCCGCGGGCGTAGGCTGAAATAGCGGCCATCGGCTTCGCAATATTTCATCACGATCAGCGTCGCCAGCATCCGGCGCGCCGTCGCGCGGCTGAGGCCCGCGATCGCGGCGACTTCCGAGAGCGTGTGCCGACCTGGTGGGCGACCCAGCGCTTCGACGGCCGCAAAACCACGGGCGATCGCCCGAACGAAACCGTCACTGTCTTTAGCCATGCACCATCCTGCCGGTTCGGACTTGTCAGTCTCGGGAAACCGCGCCTATAGTTGTTCGTAAGGCGACCATAAAGTTCGCCTGGTGAACGTTAGTGGAGAAGGCGCTATGGCGCAAGCGGAAGTTTTTGAAACCGATTTCTGGAAGGACGCGAACCTGCGCAAGGTCTGGGACGAGATCGTCCCGGGTGAGCCACGCAAGACGCTGCCTTATGTCCTGACGAGGGAGGCGATCCAGCTTTATTGCCGCTCGGTTGGCGAGAACCACCCATTGTATTTCGACGAGGCTTACGCGAAGGCGTCGCCCTATGGCGGTCTGATCGCGCCGCCATCGATCCACATTCTGCTGATGTTCTCCTGCACGCCGGCCGACGACTGGATGCGCACACCTGGGACCGTCAACGCTGGCCAGTCCTGGAGCTACAACGTCCCGGCACGGCCCGGAGATACCATCACCCTGCAGGCCCGCGCGCTCGACAAGTTCATCAAGCGCGAGCGGCTGTTCGTGGTCCACGACAACGTGTTCTTCAACCAGCGTGGCGACGTCATCTGTTCTGGCCGCGGCCAGACCATCCGCCCGATGTGAGCGTGGCAAGGAGATCAACCATGACAACCAGCTTTGACAAACTCTCCACCGGCGACACCATCGACGGTCCGAGCTTCGCAGTGTCGCGCGAGTCGATCCGGCTCTTCTGCGACGGATCACTCGACTATAATCCGCTGCATCTCGACGACAACTATATGAAGAACTCGTTCGGCAAGACCAATTTCGGCGGCATCATCATGCATGGCATGAATAATTTCGGGCTGATCACCCGCATGCTGACCGACTGGGCCTATCCCGCAGGTGCAATCCATCGCCGTCTCGAAACGCGATGGGTCAAGCCGGTGAAGCCCGGCGACACGATCCAGCCGGTTGGCATCATCAAGGCCAAGCAGACCACCGAGAAATCGCGCTGGGTGCTGATCGACGTGCTGGTGAAGAACCAGAACGACGAGAAGGTCGCTGTTGGCGAGGCGATGGTTGAATTTCCGCTGACAGCCTAGTGGCTCAATGCAACGGCGTGCGGCATAGTCCGCACGCCGGATAAAAACAGGCAAGGGATCGAAATGAAGAAGCTCACGAGGCTCGCCCTGTCGTGTCTGGCGATGACTTTTGTCATGTTGTCAGGCGCGCTGGCGCAGAATTTTCCAGTCAGTCAGATCAAGATCATCGTGCCGTTCCCGGCAGGTGGCACGACGGACATCCTCGCGCGGTTCGTCGCGCAATATCTAGGCGAGAAGCTCGGCGTCGCCACCATCGTCGAGAACCGGCCCGGTGCATCGGGCACGATCGGTTCGGAAGTTGTCGTGAAGTCGCCCGCCGATGGCAGCGTGTTGTTGGTCACGGCCACGCACCACGTGATCAATCCGAGTCTACGCAAGAGTCTGCCTTACGAGACACAGAAGGACTTCTCGCCGATCGCCCTGATCGCGACGGCGCCAAATGCGCTTGTTGTGACCAGGGACTTTCCGGCGAAGTCGGTCGCCGAGTTGATCGAGTTGGCGAAGAAGCAGCCCGGCAAGCTGTCCTTCGGATCGGCCGGCGTCGGCGGCGCCAATCATCTGTCGGGCGAATTGTTCAAGCAGATGGCTGGAATCAATATCGAACACATCCCTTACAAGGGCGCCGCGCCGGCGATGAACGACCTGATCGGCGGCCATATTCCGATCATGTTCGATACGTTGCCGACTGTTCTGCCTGCTGCCGAGGCGGGCAACATCCGTGTGCTCGCGGTCACCAGCCTGACCCGAGCGGCCTCGCTCCCCAATGCCCCCACCCTCGATGAGGCCGGCGTAAAGGGGTTCGAGGCGACCGCCTGGTTCGGCATGTATATGCCGCAGGCCAATGGCAGCCCGGCCTATACGAAGCTGGTCGCGGCCATGAAGGAGATCCTGGCGGCACCCGCGACCCGCGAGAAATTCGCCACCCAGGGTGTCGAGCCGGGCAAGCTGGCGGGAGCTGAATTCACGGCTTTCGTCGATTCGGAGATCAAGAAGTGGGGCGCAGTGGTGATAACCGCGAATGTCCCGCAAGAGTGATCCGCACGTGTTTGAAGGGTCCGGTGGCTGTTCCCGGACCCTCAAGCCACCAAAATACCTGCAAATATCGATCCGATGGTCGTCAGATGCCCGGATCGGATTGACAGTCTGGCGCCCGATGGCTTAGAAACCGCGGGTCCCGGGCGACTTGGTCGCCAGCGGGTTCAAGCTCATTTTCGCTGATTTCGGCCTGCTGCGCACGGCCTTTGACGTCAGTATCGCAAGCTATCAGGATTGACCGATGAAAGTCCGTAACTCGTTGAAATCGCTGCGTGGTCGTCACCGCGACAACCGCCTGGTCCGCCGCAAGGGCCGCGTCTACGTGATCAACAAGACCCAGCGCCGTTTCAAGGCTCGCCAGGGTTGAGTTGCTGAGCGGCCGGCATTTTGCCGGCTGGCCTCACGACATCACAGGTGTTTGACGCGCTGCTGCTTTGCAGCGCGTTTTTTCGTGTCTAGACTTGCAGCATGGCATTGAGAATCCCGGCCGCAGGTTTTGGAATTCTGCTGAGCGCGTTTCTGGGCGCAGCACCCGTCTATGCGCAGGTGCGAGATCCGCAGGTCGTGACCCCGGATGCGCCGAAGAAGATTCCCGAGCCACCCGCCAAACTGCCGAAGGTCAATGCCGACAAGACGCGCGGCCTTGATTTTCTGTTTGGTGCGCTGAAAGCGGCGCCGGACGAAGCCAGTGCCAAACACGTCGAAGGCCGGATCTGGGCCCTGTGGTCGCAGACCACGAGCGACACGACGGCGCTGCTGATGACCCGCGCCAAGACGGCGCTGGACGCCAAGCAGGTCGATCTGTCGCTGCAGTTGTTGAGCGCGGTGGTGAAGCTGCGCCCGGATTACGTCGAGGGCTGGAATCGGCGCGCGACGCTGTATTACCTGCAGAACGATTACACCCGGTCGCTGCAGGATATCGAGCAAGTGCTGATACGCGAACCCCGGCATTTCGGTGCTCTGGCAGGGCTCGGCATGATCATGCAGGAGCTGGGCGACGACAAGCGTGCGCTTGATGCGTTCCGCAAGGCGCTTGCGGTCAATCCGCATCTCGAAAAGGTGCCGGAGCTGGTCAAGACCCTGACCGAAAAGGTCGAAGGCCGCGATATCTGAGATTCCCTGAAAGTTGGGGCGCTTGCGGGACATCGCGGGAACATCGCCCTGCTTTGATGCATCCCTGCTGCCCGCGATGGAAAAACAAGACATCGTCGCCGGGGAATCAAACTTCTGACACAGGAAACGGGCGAAAAGGGCGTTTTCCGAGCCACAGGAAGGGACACCTTTTGGCGCCGAAGTCATTTCCGCTATTCGCTTTGCTATGTGTGTTGATGGCCGCACCGATGGCTGCTGTGACCGGCCCTGCGCTGGCGCAGAAAGCCGATGCGCCGCCGGCGCCTGCAGCTTCGACGCTGTCCCCCGATCAGGCCAAGGCTGCGCTCGACACATTGCAAGACGACGTCAAGCGCAAGGAAATGATCGATACGCTGCGCGCGATCGCCACGGCGACACCTGCATCGCCGGAGAAGAAACCGGCCATTCCGCTCGACGCCGACAGTCTTGGCGCGCAATTGCTCGTGACTATTTCCGATCAGCTCGGCGATATTACACGCGAGGTCTCGACAGCCGTGCAATCGGTCACGCGCTTTCCGGCGCTATGGTACTGGCTACAGCGCAGCGCGAACGATCCCGCCACCTATCATCTCCTGTTCGACATCGCCTGGAAGCTTGTTGTCGTATTCGGCGGTGCGCTGGCGGCGGAATGGCTCATGGTTTGGCTGCTGCGCAAGCCGCAGGCCGCGCTCGAGGCGCGCATTCCTTTCGTCGCCCGTGCGCCGTCCTCGCTCATCGAACGTGCCGATCCACCGTCGTCCACGGCCGACTTCACCGAGACGCCTGATCTCAACAAACGGCGGCGCAGCCTGACCCGGGCGTGGCAATCGCTGCTGCGGCTTCCCTATGTGGTCGGGCGTCTTCTCCTCGAATTGTTTCCGATTTTCGTCTTTACCGGCACAGTATCGCTGCTGCTCGGCACCCAGATCGGCGATGCCGGGATCACGCGCCTCGCGATCCTTGCGATCGTAAACAGCTATGTGGTGGCGCGCGCCATCATCTGCGCGATGCGCGCGTTGTTCGGGCCGCTCGCTCTGTTCAGGGTGAAGGAGGAGACCGCAGCCTATCTCGAAATCTGGACGCGTCGCATCGTCGGCGTCGGCGCCACCGGCATCGCAATCGCCAATGTCGCCCTGATGATGGGCCTCTATCGTTCGGCACATTTTGCGTTGATCAAGCTCGTGATGCTGGTCGTGCATCTGTTTGTTGTCGTCATCGTCCTGCAGTGCCGGAAGCCCGTTGCCGATGCGCTCCGCGCGCCGATCGGCGCTACGGGCTTCCTGAGCGCGATGCGCAATCGCCTCGCCAGTCTCTGGCATGTGCTGGCGATCGTCGTCGTGATGGCGGCTTGGACCATCTGGGCGCTCAATATCCAGAACGGTTATTCATTGCTGCTGCGATACATCGTCGGCACGGTCATTGTCGCGCTGGTGGCCCGGCTCGTCTCGATGATTGCGCTGAGCCTCATTGATCGCGGTTTCCGCATCAAACCGGAAATCTTGCAGCGCTTTCCGGGTCTTGAGACGCGTGCCAATCGTTATCTGCCACTGTTGCGCAAGGTCGTCGCAACGATCATCGCGGTGATCGGCCTCGTTGCCTTGCTGGAAGTGTGGGGCGTCAATGCCATTGTCTGGTTCTATGGCGGCCAGATCGGCAGTCGGGTCGTCTCGGCTGTCATCACCGTCGGCATCGCTGCCATTGTCGCTGCGGTTGTGTGGGAAGGTAGCAATGCGCTGATGGAGCGTCAGCTCGCGGCGCTGACGCGCGATGCTCATTTCGCCCGCGCGGCCCGTCTGCGCACGTTCCAGCCGATGCTGCGTACGACATTGCTCGGCGTAATCATCGCGGTGGTTGCGCTCACCGCGCTGAGCGAGATCGGTGTCAATGTTGCGCCGCTGCTCGCTGGTGCCGGCATCCTCGGTATCGCTATCGGCTTCGGTTCGCAGAAGCTGGTGCAGGACGTGATTACCGGCCTGTTTCTGCTGCTGGAAAGCACCGTGCAGGTTGGTGACAACGTTACGGTGTCGGGCCTGTCGGGTGTCGTGGAGAACGTCTCGATCCGTACCATTCGACTGCGTGCCGGCGATGGTTCGGTTCACATCATTCCCTTCAGCGCGGTGACCACCATCACCAATGCCAGCCGCGGTGCAGGCAACGCGGCCGTCAGCGTCAGCGTCGCTTACAAGGAAGATACCGACCGCGCCGGCCAGTTGCTGAAGGACATCGTCGAGCAGATGCGCAATGAGGCAGCTTTCAAGCCGCTGATCCGCAGCGATCTCGAATTGTGGGGCGTCGATAAGGTCGATGGTTCGATGGCGACGATCGTCGGGCAGATCCGGTGTACCGATTCCGGCCGCTGGGCGGTGCAGCGCGAATTCAATCGCCGTATGAAAATCCGCTTCCAGGAAGAAGGTATCGAGATCGCGTCACCCGGACAGACCGTTTTGATGCAGTTGCCGCCGCCGACCACTGAAGCTGCAGAGGACAATGACGCAGATAACCAGCAGAGCAAGTCAGCGCAGCGCCGCGCGGGCTAGTGATTGTCGCGACTTTTCGAGGATGCGGCAGCTCCGGATTAGCCAAAGTTGCGGCTACGTGGGGCGCAATGGCAGCCATATTCGCCATCCCGCCACGGCCTCTCTGGCAGATGGACGAACCGGAAGACAAGGACAATCCAGAATAGGTGCGTCTGTCGATCTAGTGCAGGACGTTATTGCCGGGCCGGATAGCACCGAACTGGGGTGAAGCGGCATAGAGTTGCTGCAATTCCGCTTCCAGTTGCTCGTTGACCATCAGCAAAGCCTTGAGCGCGCCGCGCAAGTCGCCATTGCAGGTAGAAATGATTTCGTCGATCACAGCATCGGTTGGGCGGGCCGTCATGGAACTATCTCCAGTTCAGATCATGGCGTCAGTCCGCCGCCTGATCGTGGCGATAACCGGGCGGGAACGAATGCGTTCCTGTGGATAGCGTGGACAGTTCTTGCTGGCCATTCGTCGCGGCCGCCGTGGCAAAGCCGCCAAACGCCCCCCATATCCACAACATTACTTCCCTCCACGGGCCTTTCCTCGGTGAGAAAATTTGTGATTGTCCTGCTCGCGCTTCTCGTCGTTCCCATTGTTGTGTCGGCAGCCAGATATTGGATGGGTGATCGCTCGGTAGATTGGCAGAGCGCGGATCGTTCAAGCGCCGGCCTGTTGCCACCGCCCGCCACGCATCCCGAGGCACTTGTGCGCGTCTTCGCGGCGCGGACCGTGCGCTGGCGCGGTATCTTTGCGGTCCATAGCTGGATCGTGTTCAAGGAACAGGGCGCGTCGCGTTATACTCGCTACGATTATACGGCGTGGGGCGAGCCGATCCGCCTGAATGGATTTGCCGCAGACGGCCGCTGGTTCGGCGACGTGCCGACCGCTATCGCCTCCGCCGACGGCGATGCCGCCACCGCCATGATCCCGAAAATCCAGGCGGCCATCGCGAGTTACTCCTGGCGCTCTTATGGCGACTATCGGGCTTGGCCGGGGCCGAACTCCAACACCTTCGTCGCGGCAGTTTTGGCCGCCGTGCCCGAATTGCAGGTGGCATTGCCGCCCACCGCCATCGGGAAGGATTTCCCCTATGCCGGCAATGCCTTTGGCTGGACACCTTCCGGCACCGGCGTGCGCGCCACATTGGGCGGCTATCTCGGTGTTACCGCAGGCTGGGTCGAAGGGGTCGAGCTCAATCTGCTGGGTGCCGTATTCGGCCTCGACATCCGCCGGCCCGCGATCAAACTGCCGGGCATTGGTCGTCTTGGCGTCAGTGCGTAAATGACGCGCGGCGCGAAACCCTCAGGGTACCGTCGCGTAGCTGAACCGTGCACAAAATTCCTCGGATATCGGCGATGATATCGGTCACTGTGGTGGCCGTGCTATGCGTGCTGGCCGTGGCCACGCAGGTCGGCGTGCTGGTATTCGAGCGTAAATATCGGCCAACGGGTGAGCTTGTCGACGTCACGGGTGGCCGTCTGCATGTGGTGCAGATCGGACCACGCGACGCATCAGGCCCGCCGATTGTCCTCATCCACGGTGCCACGTCGAGCATGGAGACCATGCGGCTGCCGCTCGGCAATATGCTGGCAGAAAAACACCGCGTTATCCTGATCGACCGTCCCGGCTTTGGCTGGAGCACGCGTGACGATTTGTCGAACTCTTCTCCGGCGATGCAGGCGAGGATGATCGATGAAGCGCTTGAAAAACTCGGCGTCGATCAGGCGATCGTTGTGGTGCATTCGCTTGCCGGCGCACTCGGCGCGCTGATGGCGCTGGACTATCCGCAGCGTTTCGCAGGACTGGTCATGCTGGCGGGTGTCACTCATCCCTGGCCCGGTGGCGTTGGCATCTATAACGAGGTCGTCACCACTCCGGCCATAGGCAAGCTGCTGGCCTATACGATCACGCTGCCGCTCGGCTATTTCTTGACGGACATGGCCGGACGCGCAGTGTTTGCGCCGCAGCCGATGCCGGAAGGCTATATCGCGCAGACCGCGACGCAACTTGTACTGCGGCCGCGCAACTTCCTTGCCAATGCCTGGGATCTAGTAACGTTGAAATCTGCCGTCATGGCGCAGGCATCGCGCTATGCCGATATCAAAGCTCCGACCGTCGTGATCGCAGGCTCTGCCGACACCATCGTATCGCCGGAGATTCATTCGCGTCATTTCGCGAAAACCGTGCCGGGCGCCAAACTAATCGTGCTGCCGAACGTTGGTCATATGGTGCAAAACGCTGCACCTGATCTTATCATGAGGGAGATCGAGGGCATGATCTCGGCCGCTGACACAAAACCGAAGGCCGCCTTGCGCTAACCTCCCGTTCGATCGACTTCAACCCAAATTGAGGAGAATTGCATGACCACGACTTTCGGTTCGGCCAAATGGCAGGGCGGCATCAAGGACGGCAAGGGATCGATTTCCACCAAGAGCGGCGCGCTCAGTGACTATCCGTATGGTTTCGCCAGCCGCTTCGAAGGCAAGCCTGGCTCCAATCCTGAAGAGCTGATCGGTGCGGCCCATGCCGCCTGTTTTACCATGGCGCTGTCGCTGATCCTTGGCGAAGCAGGGTTCAAAGCCGACAATATGGAAACCAAGGCGGATGTGACGCTGGAGAAGCAGGGTGACGGCTTCGCGATTACCAAAGTGCACCTCACGCTGTCGGCCTCTATTCCCGGCGCCGACAAGGCGAAGTTCGACGAACTCACCGCCATGGCAAAGGCCGGCTGCCCGGTGTCGAAGGTGCTGAACGCAGAAATCACGCTCGACGCGACACTGGTGTAGTTCTCAGGGTCTTGGCACCTGCCGCGCACTCCCTCGCCCCGCTCTTGCGGGGAGAGGTGGGGTGAGGGGCTCTTCGATCCGTGAGTGAAGTGCGTATGGTGGGCTTTGTGCGATGCCTCTCACCCGCCGCTAGACGCGGCGACCTCTCCCCGCAAAGCGCGGGGAGAGGTTAAGCAAGTGAACTACATATCCGCGTCGTTTGGCCCGACATAAGCGATGCGGACCATGTTGGTCGCACCTGGTGTGCCGAGTGGCACGCCAGCGACAATGATGACCCGCTGGCCGGCTTTGGCGAAGCCGTCTCGGAAGGCGATGCGTCCGGCGCGATCGACCATGTCGTCGAGGTCCTTCGCATCCTCCGCCACCACGCAGTGTACACCCCACACGACCGAGAGCTTGCGACCGGCGGCGAGGTTCGGCGTGATCGCTACCACCGGCGGCTTCGGCCGTTCACGGGCGACGCGGACGGCGGTGGATCCTGAGCTGGTCCAGCAAATGATCGCAGACAGATCCAACGTCTCTGCGATTTGTCGTGCGGCGTCCGCAATGGCGTCACCGACGGTCGGCTCGGGTTCGGGGCGCTGGGCCATCAGTACGGTGCGATAGGTCGGATCGCGCTCTACTTCCTCGCCGATGCGGTTCATCGTTGAGACGGCTTCGACCGGGAATTTGCCGGCGGCGGATTCGGCCGACAGCATGACGGCGTCCGCGCCTTCATAGATGGCCGTTGCCACGTCGGAGACTTCGGCGCGCGTCGGCACCGGACTCTGGATCATTGACTCCAGCATCTGCGTAGCGACGACGACGGGTTTGCCGGCGCGGCGCGCCATGCGCGTCATGCGCTTTTGTAGACTTGGTACCCGTTCCAGCGGCAGTTCGACGCCGAGATCACCGCGCGCGACCATCAGCGCATCGGACGCTTCCAGAATGGAATCGAGACGGTCGATCGCCTGCGGCTTCTCGATCTTCGACATGATGGATGCGCGGCCGCGCACCAGCCGCTTGGCTTCATGAACGTCCTCGGCGCGCTGCACGAAGGACAGGGCTATCCAGTCGATGCCGGTCTCGAGTGCGGCTTCCAGATCCAGGCGGTCCTTCGGCGTCATGGCCGACACCGGCAGGTCTGTATCGGGCAGGCTGACGCCCTTGCGGTCGGAGATGCGGCCGCCGACCACCACGCGCGTCACCGCGCGGTCGTTCGATGTCTCCTCGGCAATCAGCCGCAGCTTGCCGTCGTCGATCAGCAGCGCATGGCCCGGGCGAAGTGCAGCGAGAATTTCCGGATGTGGCAGGTGCACGCGGGTGGCGTCGCCGGGCGCGGGATCGGAATCCAGCACGAAGCTCTCGCCATTCTTGAGCTGCACACCGCCTTCGGCAAAGGCGCCGACACGCAGCTTCGGGCCCTGCAGATCGACCAGAATGCCGATCGGGCGCCCGTAGCTGCTCTCGACATTGCGGATGGTCTTCACCAGCTCGCGCATCTTGTCATGCGGCGTGTGGCTCATATTGATGCGGAACACGTCGGCACCAGCCTCGAACAGCTTGCGGATCATCGCGCTGTCGGAGGAGGCAGGGCCGAGCGTGGCCAGAATCTTGATGCGGCGTTGACGTCTCATTGTTTGCCTCCCGGCGGTACTGATGGCGGCAGGGTCGTTGACCCGCCCGGGGGCGCGCCACCTGGCGTGTTGGGCAGACCGGGGAAGCCCGCGCCGGGTGCGCCCGGAGGCGGTCCGGTCGGCCCCGGAATGCCCGGCAGCTTCGGCGGTTGTTCGTTGGTTTCGGTCAGTTGCACCGTCCAGGCACGCTGTTCGCCGGTATCGACCTCAAAAAAGCCGGTCCGGTCAAAGCCGCGCGCGAGGCAGTTTTCGGTGCCCTTGATAGTGAATTCCTTGTCGCGGGAGCACATGAAGGCCTGACCCGACCACTCACCACCCCGGTCGTAATCGAGTGCGTAGATATAATAATACCGCGCAACCAGGGTTCCGCGCAGCAAGGTCTCGCAGGCTCGCGACGAGACATTCCACCAGCCCTCGGTGGTCCAGCCTTCGGCATCCTTGTAGCCCAGCGCGATCCCGACCCGGCTCGAGGTGTTGTTGCACAGCCGGAAATCAGCCGCCGCGGGGCTCGCCCACAGGCACGACAGGGCCAGCGCCAGCACCGGCAACAGGCCGGCGAGGGGGACGCGTCGAAAGGGGCGGGAATGGGAATCTCTTGCGGTCATGCGGCGAAGCTATCTCAATTCGTTGACGATTTCGCTTGACCCGGCGGGCCTGTCAACGGTCGCGGAACCAATTCTGCCCCGCCAGGCGGTTTGCGTTGTGATATGGCAAAATCTGTGACAGCGCCCATGTTACACGAAGACGACAGGCCGGTATCGGGTGCAACAGCGAGACCATTCATGGCGATTGACGACAAGATCCAGACCGAACTCGAGGCCGCCGCCTTTCGCCGGCTGGTAGACCATTTGCGCGGTCGCACCGATGTGCAGAATATCGACCTGATGAATCTGGCCGGCTTCTGTCGGAACTGCCTGTCAAACTGGCTGAAGGACGCTGCCGACGCCAAGGGCGTGGCGATGACCAAGGATGAGAGCCGCGAAGCGATTTACGGCATGCCTTACGAGACCTGGAAATCGCTGCATCAGGCCGAGGCCAAACCCGAACAAATTGAGGCCATGAAGAAAGTGCACAGCGGGCACTGACGATTTCTTGTCTTTTTGAGGCATGAAATCAAAGCTGTGGGGGCGCTGTGGATGACCGCGAAGGCGCCTTGACGCAAGGCGCCGTGGTCTTGAGTGTCATTTCCTTAAGATTAATGCGCGCATAACGCTGCGCACTAAACCCACCCGATATCCGCTTAAAGCAACATCAGTTCACCAGGAGTTTTCGATGGCCACCTCTGCTGCGTCCGTGCTGGACGATCAGGCGACACATTCTTTCGCCAAGGATCAGCTCAAGGCTATCGTCGAGCGTATCGAGCGCCTTGAAGAAGAAAAGAAGACGATCTCCGACGACATCAAGGACGTCTATGGCGAAGCCAAGGGCAACGGCTACGACGTGAAGGCGCTGCGCACCATCATCCGCATGCGCAAGCAGGACGCCAACGAGCGTGCCGAGCAGGAGACAATCCTCGAGACCTATCTGCAGGCCTTGGGAATGCTGTAAGGCGCTTAGCGCGCCAATACTCAGCCAAACACTCAGGTGTCATACGCGGGCAAAAGCGCGAAGCGCGTCTTCGCGCTAGACGACCCGCGTATCCATCTATCCACAAAAAATCGATGGATGGCCGGGTCAAGCCCGGCCATGACACCATTATAGTCTGAGAAATTCGCGCGCTTAACGCAGCGATGCCGTGCGCATCACAAATGCTGTCGTCGCAAGCGAGGCTGTTGCCGAGCCGGTGAAGCGGTCGCAGACCAGACCGAGCTGCGGATCATCCGAGAAAGTCATCGCCACCACCGCCTGCGGCTTGACGAAGTGTGCGCGCAGGATGGTCATGTCGCCGTCGCCCATTACTGAGGCCGACATCGACGTGGTGGCGCTCGGCGCGAGGATCATCGCGCGCATCCAGACATGGTTGTCGGGAATGGCTGCTGCGGTCAGGCGGGTCGCTACGGTGACGGTGCTGTTCTGGCCCTGAGCGCCCTTCGCGACGACGGTCGTGATGTTGTTCACCGCCATCGGGTTCTTGGCCACGGAGGCCGGACGCATGCTACGTGGGATCGGCGCGCTGGCGGCAACGACATTGGCGCGATCGACCGGGGAGTTGGCCGGCGGCGCATAGGCCATCGCCTTGGCGAAGCTGGACTCGGTGGCGGCCGGCTGCGGATCTACCACATTGGCCAAGGCCTGCCGTGCGGTGATCGCGGCGACCTGCTGCGGCGTGGCCTGTTTCGGCGCCGGCATATCATCCCAGAAGCCGCGGGCATTGATAATATCGGCCGGCGTCTGCGGCCGGTTGTCGGTCTTGGCTGCGGGCGCCGGAATCGGTGCCTTCGGGCGCGGTACCGGAACGGTCTCGGTGTCAGCCGATGCGAGCTGATAGGTTGCCGCTGCGGCCGGCTTGGAGCGCGGCATCGGAACGGGGTCCGAAGACTTCGCCTCAGCCAGCTTCGTTTCGGCCTGCTTCGTGTCGACCGGTTTCGCAGGCATCGCGGCGGCCATCATGCCGACAGGCGACGGCTTGGCGGGCGCGATCGCGGCCGCTGCGCTCTCGTCTTCGTCGTCATTCGACTTGCCACCACGGAACAGCGAGGCGAACAGGCCCGGCTTGCTCTTGGCAAAAGCTGCACTGTCGCCATCGCCGCGCTTCTCGATCTCAGCCATTGCCAGCTGATAACCAGCCAATGGACGGCCGTCGGTCGGCAAATGCACGGTGCGGCCGTCGGGGAAGACGCGCGCCAGCTGGTCATGCGTCATACGCGGCCAGTGACGGATGCTGCCAGTGTCGAGATGCACGAAAGGCGAGCCGGAGGTCGGATAGAAGCCGACGCCGCCGCGCTGCAGGCGTAAACCGGCAAAGCGGATCTTTTCCAGCGCCACGCCGGGAATGAAGAAGTCCATCGCGTGGCCGAGCATATGCTGGCTGGCGCGAGCGACGCCGGACGAGCGGCGGCGGAGCATGGCGTTGGTGGTGGGAGAGCGATAGGCGGAGATAATCTGGATCGACGCCTTGCCGTCGACATCGCGGTAGACCTCCCAGAGGATGTCGAACAGGCGACGATCCATGTTGGTCTGGTCCTGGCTGCGCCAGTCGCGCAAGAAATAGTTGATCTTCTTCATCCCGTCGTCGTCGTAGCGGCCATTGCGCTTGAACGTGACGGTGAGATCTTCGCCTGAATGGGTGTGGTGGAACGAGAGGGTGCGGGTTTCGTCGAGAGCGGTGGCGTTATGGACGGAGCTGGCGCCTGCGATCAGCAGGACTGAAGCGAGGCCGGCATAAAAGCCAGCGCGCGATGTCCGCAATCTCGTTTTGCGTGCGAAACCGCTCAGCACGTATGAACCCACCCAAGTCGACAACTCTCTCGCTACCCCATGCGGCGACAGAGAGTGAACGTACTCTTAAAACGGGAGGGTTAACCGAGATTTACAACCCATCCCCCCAAGCGGGCTTTTCAGCCAGCCATTAAACTTAACCCATTGAGTATGGCGAAAAATAGCCCGCTGCCGGGTTCCAGATGGACGATGGTTAATCTGGATAAAGGGCGAAACGTAAAAAAGGCTCCACCGGAAGGTGAAGCCCTTGATAAGTCTTTCGAATTTTGAGGACTGGCGTCGCGCTTAGCGGGTCACCGTCCGGCGTGGTTTCTGACCGGGTGCAACTGGCTGTGGTGCCGGGGCACCGCCGCCGAACAGGCGCTCGAAGAAGGACAGGCCGCCATTGCTGGCCATGCGCGAGCCGTTGTCGTTGAAGGCTACGCCTTGCGGGATATCTGCGCGTGGGCGCGAATAGCTCGGCTGGGCCCGAGCGACGACCTGCTCCAGATCCTTGTTCTTGCCGCCGCGGAGCAACTGCATCATCTGCGCGTCGCGTCCGTAGATATCCTTGCGCAGCTGCAGCTTGCCAGCGTCATCGACGAAGGCTGTCTGGTAAGTGATGTTCACCGGGATCGGCGTCGGGAATTTCAGGTCGATCTCGCTGCGGCCATACATGCCGCGAACCTTTTCCGGTGTGTAGTGCTCGTTCGGCATCGTGATGTTCAGCAGCGTCGCGGCGTATTGATCCGGATTCTGCACGCGCATGCAGCCGTGGCTGAAGGCGCGCTCGTCGCGGCCGAACAGGTTCTTGTCCGGTGTATCGTGCTGATAGACGAGGAACTTGTTCGGGAAGTTGAAGCGGATGCGGCCCAGCGCGTTGGCTTCACCGGGGGGCTGCGCAATGTGGATGCTGCCGTCGGAATTGCGCGTCAGCTTCAGGCCCATGCGGTCAAGCACCGTCGGGTCCTGCTGCAGAGCGGGCAGGTATTCGTTGTAGATGATCGACGGCGGCACGTTCCAGGTCGGGTTGACCGTGATGTACTTCATCGTCTCGGTCATCAGCGGCGTGGCGTGATTGCCCGGCTTGCCGACGACGACGCGTGTGGTCCAGACCTGCGCGCCGTTCTGCATCACTTTCAGCGTATAGTCCGGGATGTTCAGCATCACATAGGCATTGCCGACTGCGGACGCGCCGAGCTGGCGTGGCAGCCAGCGCCAACGCTCCATGTTGACCAGCACCGTATCGATGTGGCGATCACGCTTCGGCGAATTCATCGCGCGCACGGTAGCCTCGTCCAGCACGCCGGTGGCCTTCAGGTCATTGCTGGCCTGATACTTGCGAACGGCTTCGGCGACGGCAGCGTCATATTTGGTCTCGGCCGGATTCTCGACATTGAGGCGCGCGCGCAGCAACGGCACGCGCGAGTCGTCCATCACGGTCGGGTTGGGATTTTTCTTCGTGGCCTTGGCGAAACGCAGAGCCGGGCCCTCGCCGATCGGCTGTACTGGCGTTGCGGTTTCGCCGCGCAGTTCAGCGAGCTTCTTCTTCAGCTCCTGATAGCCCTTGTGCGGCGGGTTGTAGGCGTCGAGGGCTGCCGAAGCGTTCTTCGCGGTCAAGATATTGGCGAGCACTTCCGCCGGATCTGTCGGATGCTCCGGATACATGATGTCGCCAGTCACCTGCGACCAGTGCATGCGGCCGCTCTGTGCCTGGCGGGCATAGTCGAGCATGCTGGCGGTGAGCTTCAGCTCCGCCTCGGCGAGCGCATCGGGCGTATTCGCCGCGGTGAAATCCGGCACCGGATAGTCGGCGGCGTCGAGGCCGTCAGAAGCGGCGTCCTTGAGGCGCGCAATGACACCCTTGGCGGCAGGGGTCGTTGCGCCGCCCTGGGTCCAGATCGGTGCGAAGTCACGTGCGGTGTAGAACTTCTCGGCCGCGGCGCGCTCGCCCTTACGGTCGAAATAGCGCGTGGACTTGGCGCCGAACATGTCGCGCAGCTTCTCGGCGACGGGCTGATCGCTGGACGCAACAGTGGTCGCGGGCTTGGCGATGTCCTTGGCGACATCCTTCGGCGGCTCGGCTGCGGGCGCGGGAGGTGCGACGGCAGTCGCGGCCGGCGGTGTCGCAGCGGCGGGCACGGTTACAGCCTCGCTCGGCTTCACATCCGCAGGCGCTTGCGCGGCCTCGGTTGCCTTTGGCGTATCGGTCGAGGTCGAGCCGATGGTCTTCTCGGACGTCTTGGTTGCATCGGGCACGGACGCGGTGGTCTCGGCCTTCGGCGCCTCGGCCTTGAAGTCGGCAGCGGTCGGCGGGGCTACGTTGGCGGGTTCCGGGCGCGGCACCGCCGCATCGATGGCGAGTTCGGAGACACTGTCGCGGGGCGCTGCGCTCTGGGCAGCAGCAGCTGCGCCAGCGGAAACCGTCAGGAATGTCGCGGCCACGGCCATCAGCACGCGGTCGAATCCCGAGCGGCCCTTGGAATAGTCTCGCATTCTCGCACCTCGTTAGGTGAGCTGTTCCGGCATGGAACAGTTCTAGTCTGACGTCATCAGCTTCGGTTGAAGCAGTCGCGCTGTTTTGCCTGCCCGCTCCGATTCAGAGCGCTTCCTGTGCAGACGATACACGCGCCCGGCACAAGCGCTAGCGCTTGTCGGACAAGTCACAACAAACTGACCTCAACCTCCCCGGTTTGCAACGCATACCGAGGTTTCACCGATGCTTTTGACTTTGTGTGTCACCAGACCGCAACGGTTCAAGTTCCATAGCGATCGCAACAACATGTTCAATCGCGTGGGAGGCGAGAAGTTCAGTTCGACGGTGCGGAATCCGCAATCGATGAATCTTTCTCCGCTGCCTCATCGAGCTTGCGGTAGAGTGTCGACCGGCCGATTTTGAGGCGCCGCGCGACTTCCGACATCTGACCGCGATAGTGCGCAATGGCAAAGCGGATGATCTCGGATTCGAGCTCTTCCAGTGCCCTTACCTCGTTCTCCGCTGTCAGCATGGACAGGCTTCCGGCGGCGAGCGATATCGGGGCTGCGTCGATGCCCGGTACCATGGTCGGCGCCATCGTGTGGAAGACGGGGTCTACAATCAGCGGCGCGACCGCCGATGCCACGATCGATGGAACGTACGCGGTCGTTTGCGGGAAGTCGGCCAGTCCGAGTTGATCGCCTTCGCTCATCACCACGGCGCGGTAGACGGCATTTTCCAGCTGCCGGATATTGCCCGGCCAGTCGAGCTGCGTGAGCATCGTCATGGCGTCGCCGGCGATGCTGGTAATCGGCCTGTTCTCCTCGGCGCAGAAACGCGCCAGGAAATGCCGCAGCAGGTACGGAATGTCCTCGCGGCGCGCCCGGAGCGGCGGCACCGTGAGCGGCAGCACATGCAGGCGATAGAACAGATCTTCGCGGAATTGCCCGGCTTTGACGAGATCGAGCAGCTTGCGGTTGGTAGCCGAAATGATGCGGACGTCGACCTTGACCGGCTTGCGCCCGCCCACGGCCTCGACCGAACCTTCCTGAAGCGCGCGCAGCAGCTTCACTTGCGCCGATAGCGGCAGCTCGCCGACTTCGTCGAGAAACAGCGTGCCGCCGTGCGCCTCGACAAACTTGCCAAGATGCCGGTCGGTAGCGCCGGTAAAGGCGCCCTTCTCGTGGCCGAACAGGATCGACTCCACGAGGTTGTCGGGAATGGCGCCGCAATTCACAGCTACGAACGGCTTGCTGCTGCGTTCGCCCGAGCCGTGGATGGCGCGCGCGATCAATTCCTTGCCGACGCCGGACTCGCCTTCGATCAGCACGGGGATCGTGGAGGTCGCCGCCTTGCGTGCGGTGCGCAGCACGGCATCCATGCCGGCATTGCGGGTGACGATGTCGGCAAAAGTGAGCTTGCCTTCGCGGCTGTGCCTGATGCGCTGCAATTCGCCTTTCAACGCACTGGTATTGAGCGCATTGCGCAGGCTCACCTGCAGACGTTCGACGCCGACAGGTTTGACGACGAAATCATGTGCGCCGGCACGCATGGCGGACACAACATTCTCGATACCGCCATGGGCAGTCTGGACGATGACCGGGATACTGAGGCCGCTATCGCGAATCTTGTCGAGCACGCCCATGCCGTCGAGGCCCGGCATCATCAGGTCGAGGACCAGAGCATCGATGGCGGCCGCTTCGGGATCAATCAGCCGGGCCATGGCAGCGTCGCCGCTATCGACCGTGATGGCCTCATAGCCGCAGCGCTGCACCATGTTTTCGAGGAGGCGGCGCTGGACGGCGTCGTCATCTGCGATGAGGATTCGTTCGGCCATGGCAACTCCAGAGCGGGTATGTCCCGATTTGAGCCACCATGGCGATCAAAGCCTTAATGCTTTCATAACACCGGGGCGAGGTAAGCCGTCGCATAGGGCCAGACTTCGCGGGCACCGCGATAGATCATGTCACCCGCCACATAGAGAATGATGGCGAGGCCGACATAGGCGATCCAGCGGTGCTTCTGCAGCAGCTTGGCGATGAAGGAGGCGGCGAGACCCATCAGCGCGATCGACAGCACGAGGCCGAAGATCAGGATGCTCGGGTGTTCACGCGCGGCACCGGCGACCGCGAGCACGTTGTCCAGCGACATCGACACATCGGCGACGGTGATCTGCCAGATCGCCTGGCCCAGCGTCTTGCGCGGGCCGTTGGCCGTGCCATCGGCATTGAGCTGGTTCTCGAGCGCGTCGAGATCGTGCTCATGCCCGGCGCGCAATTCGCGCCACATCTTCCAGCACACCCACAGCAAGAGGATGCCGCCGGCCAGAAGCAGACCGATGATCTGCAGCAGTTGGACGGTGATGCTGGCGAAGCCGATGCGCAGGATGGTGGCGGCGATGATGCCGATCAGGATGGCTTTGCCGCGCTGTTCCTTGGGAAGGCCGGCGGCCGCAAGGCCGATCACGATGGCGTTGTCGCCGGCGAGGACCAGGTCGATCATCACGACCTGGAAAAGTGCAGTCATAGCTTCAGCGGTGAAGAAGTCTGTCATGTGGGCCACTCCGTATGAACGTCCAGTCCGACATCACAGTTCGGGTGAACTGCCAGAGGGGCCCGGGCCAGGACGTGCTTGTTAAAAGTCGTGCTTTGCAAACATGCGGGTTTGATCCCGCGGTTGATCCGATCCGTTACTCGGGTTGATCCGAGAGGGTGACAAGCCGAACCATCTGGTCGGGCTCGATGAGAATGGTGATGCCGACGCCGATGAAGGTCAGGACGCCGGCGACATCGAACCAGGTCGCGCGCCGCGCGAAGTTCCGCGGAATCAGCGCGCCGCCGGCCATCAATGCTGCAAGTGCGAATAGCAGGGTGGCGACCATCGGCGCCAGCGCATCGAGCGAGACAAATGCGCGCAAGGCCAGTGCCGCGGTTAGCGCCAGCAAAAGGGTTGCGGCAAACAGCTCCTTGACCCGGTGAGGGGCAGGAGGCGCATAATTGCGGCCAATGCTGTTGCGATCCGTAAAGGCCATCGTTGTCCTGTCGGGTATCGTTTCATCCCGTCCGCAACGTTCTTGCAGCTCGATAGTCGTGCTACAGGAAGTCGTCAGATCTTTAATTCATACTGGATAGTTTCGTAATCATGAAACGTGGCGAAAATCAAGAAGATTTCGCTGGAGTGCAGCGCGGCAAAGCCTTGCCGGAAGCGCGGCAGTTGCGAAAACAGGCTGGGGATTGGCTAAAAGCGCGACGCGCGGAAGCCGGGTTGTCGCAGGTCGATCTCGCCGCAAAACTTGGTCTCAAATATTACACGTTCATCTCGCAGGTTGAGAACGGCTTCAGTCGGGTGCCCACCGAAACGATGGAAGCATGGGCCATTCAGCTCGGTCTGGAGCCGGCCGCCTTCGCAAAACATTTGCTGGTCTATTACGAGCCGGAATTGCACCGGCTGCTGTTTGGAGCACCCAAATGAACGTCATCGCATTTCAGCGCAAACCGCTGCAGGGCGCGTGGAGCGAGACCGAGCTCGCCACGCTTGCCGACACGATCAATCTCGGGCATCGCGGCCGCGAATGGGAGACTGGCATCACTGAGAACGGCGATGCGCAGCTCTATCTGCTGGGACCGCAGCCGGAGCAGGCCTGCGAATTGTGCGTATCGCGCGTGGATGGCCAGTACATTCTCGAAGACGGCACCGGGCGCCTGTTGTTCGAGCATCGCAGCCTGCCGCTGGTGGCGGCGCATGCCCGCACTGCGCTGCGCGGGACGCGATGGTGGCTTGTCGCACGGATTGTCATGGTGTGGTGTACGATTCGCCATATGCTTCATGACGAGATCGAACCCTTGATGACCGAGGGCGAAGAACTGCTTGTCCATTTCGCTCCGCAGCTCGCTGCTTTCGTGTGACGGCTGCATCCAACCGAAAGTATTCATGACGAAATCTGCGACTGCTCGGACTGCCAAGCCTTCTCGAAAGACCGCTTCTCGCAAAACTGTTTCGCGCAAATCCGCTCCGGCCAAAAAAGCGGTGAGCAAGCTGGCGCCGAAATCATCGGCCAAATCGCCGGGGGGCAAGCTGCCGGAATGGAATCTTGCGGATCTCTATACGGCGATCGACGCGCCGGAGATTGCCGGGGATCTCGACAAGATCGACGCCGAATGCGCGGCATTCGAAGCTGATTACAAGGGCAAGCTCGCGGAAGAGACGGCTAAGCCCGGCGGTGGTGTGTGGCTCGCGGGCGCTGTTCGCCGTTATGAGGCGATCGACGATCTGGCCGGCCGGCTCGGCTCCTATGCCGGTCTCGTCCATGCCGGCGACAGCGTCGATCCTGCGATTTCGAAATTCTACGGCGACGTTTCCGAGCGCATCACCGCGGCGTCGGTGCATCTCCTCTTCTTCGGCCTCGAACTCAATCGTGTCGACGATGCCGTGATCGAGCAGGCGATGCAGACGCCCGAGCTTGGCCACTACCGGCCGTGGATCGAAGACAGCCGCAAGGACAAGCCCTATCAGCTCGAAGACCGCGTCGAGCAGCTGTTTCACGAGAAGTCTCAGACCGGTTATGGCGCCTTCAACCGCCTGTTTGATCAGACAATCGCGGGGCTTCGCTTCAAGCTCGGCGGCAAGGAGTTGGCGATCGAGCCAACGTTGACCATGCTGCAGGACCGCGCGCCGGCCAAGCGCAAGGCGGCCGGGCAAGCGCTGGCGAAAACCTTCAAGGCCAATGAGCGCACCTTTGCGCTGATCACCAACACGCTGGCCAAGGACAAGGAAATCTCCGACCGCTGGCGCGGTTTCCAGGATATTGCGGATTCCCGCCATCTCAACAATCGCGTCGAGCGCGAAGTGGTGGACGCACTAGTATCATCGGTGCGCGCGGCCTATCCGCGGCTGTCGCATCGCTACTATCAGTTGAAGGCGCGCTGGTTCGGCAAGAAGAAGCTCGCCCATTGGGACCGCAACGCGCCGCTGCCGTTTGCGCCGACCGGCACGATTCCATGGTCGGACGCACAGGACATGGTGCTGACCGCCTATGGCGCGTTTTCACCAGACATGGCCAATATCGCCAAGCGCTTCTTCACCGATCGCTGGATCGATGCGCCGGTGCGCCCGGGCAAGGCGCCCGGAGCGTTCTCGCATCCGACCACGCCGTCGGCGCATCCCTATGTGTTGATGAACTATCAGGGCAAGCCGCGCGACGTGATGACGCTCGCCCACGAACTCGGCCATGGCGTGCATCAGGTGCTCGCCGCCCGCAACGGTGCGCTGATGGCGCCGACACCGCTGACGCTGGCCGAAACTGCCAGCGTGTTCGGTGAAATGCTGACCTTCAAGCGGCTGCTGTCGCAGACCAAGAGCGCCAAGCAGCGTCAGGCGCTGCTGGCGGGAAAGGTCGAGGACATGATCAACACGGTGGTGCGGCAGATCGCGTTCTATTCATTCGAGCGCGCTGTTCACACCGAGCGTCGCCACGGCGAACTCACCGCGCAGCGGCTTGGCGAACTCTGGCTCAGCGTGCAGACTGAAAGCCTTGGGCCGGCGATCGAGATCAAACCGGGTTACGAGAACTTCTGGATGTACATCCCGCACTTCATCCATTCGCCGTTCTACGTCTACGCCTATGCCTTCGGGGATTGCCTCGTGAACTCGCTCTACGCGGTTTACGAGAACGCCCAGGAAGGGTTTGCGGATCGCTACCTCGCGATGCTCGCCGCTGGAGGCACCAAGCACTATTCCGAATTGCTCAAGCCCTTCGGCCTCGACGCCAGGGACCCGACCTTCTGGGACGGCGGCCTCTCGGTCATCGCCGGGATGATCGATGAGCTTGAAGCGATGGGGTAGGCGTACGTAAAACATTTGTTGTACGTACGCGAGCTTTCTGTTATACATTCCGTACAACAGGGAGTTGGACCTATGAATGGAGCTGCCCGGAATCCCGAATTCGAGGCAACGGCGCTTCAAATTCGTAAAATTGGTAATTCGGTGGGAGTGATTTTGCCGAAGGAATTGCTGGCGCGCCTCAATTTGAAGGAGGGCGACAAATTCTATCCGGTTGAACAGCCAGACGGAAGCTTGCGGCTGTCTCCCTTCAATCCGAAGCATGCGCGGACGATGGAAATCGCCCGCAAGGTGATGCACGAATACAGGGATACATTCGCCGCGCTGGCCAAATGAACGCGACATTCGAGCCATTGTGGCTTGATGTCGATGAAGTAATCGACATGCACGCGGAACAGCTTGCTATGTTTGGTGGTCCCGAAGGTGTTCGGGACCACGGCCTCCTTGAGTCGGCAGTGCTACGGCCGATCAATCAATGGCATTACGGCGAGACTGATATGGCGGCGCTTGCTGCAGCTTATGGATACGGTCTCGCCAAAAATCATGCGTTCGTTGATGGCAACAAACGCATCGCCTTTCATGCGATGATGGTGTTCTTGCGCATGAATGATATCTCGTTCGCCCCAGATCCCGGCCAAGCTACAGAGATCATCCTTGCCCTTGCTGCCGGCGAAGTCAGCGAGCAATCGCTCACGCGCTGGATTCGGGACAACTGGCCCGCCTAATGCACTGCGGTATGTAAAGATTGCCGTGGTATGCCAGCAACCGTTGCTCTCCATATCCAATTGCGCTAATTCCGTGGCAACATACGAAATACGAGGCGGGAGACCCTGATGTCCGATCACAGCGAAGTCGCTTACACCACGGCCGATGGCAACGACTATCCGGCGCATGAGCAGACCTATGAGGGCTTTCTCGTGCTGGTGAAGTGGGGCACCATCGGCGTCGTCGCCATCGTGGCCCTGATGGGCATCTTCCTTACCTGATCTATCGCCGATTGCGCCGCCCGACTCGGGTGGTGTCCTGTCCTATTTGCTCACGCGCGTGCCTTGCGCCGCCGGAGGCCCCATGAAGATTGCCGTTGCCAAGGAAATCGATCCGTCCGAACCGCGCGTGGCGATCTCGCCCGACACGGTGAAGAAGTTCAAGGCGCTCGGCGTCGATGTGGCGATTGAGCCTGGCGCCGGCATCAAGTCCGGCCTGCCGGATTCGGAATACACGGCCGTGGGCGCCACCATCAGCGCCGATGCGGTGAAGGATGCCGACATCGTCATCAAGGTGAAGCGTCCCGAGGTGTCCGAACTCGCCGGTTACAAGCGCGGTGCGCTAGTGATCGCGATCATGGACCCCTATGGCAACGACGCGGCGCTGAAGGCGATGGCCGATGCCGGCGTGTCGGCCTTCGCGATGGAGCTGATGCCGCGCATCACCCGCGCGCAGGTGATGGACGTGCTGTCGAGCCAGGCCAATCTCGCCGGCTACCGCGCCGTCATCGAGGCCGCCGAAAGCTTCGGCCGCGCTTTTCCGATGATGATGACAGCCGCCGGCACCATTCCGGCCGCCAAGGTATTCGTGATGGGCGTCGGCGTCGCCGGCCTGCAGGCGATCGCGACCGCGCGCCGCTTGGGCGCGGTGGTCACCGCGACAGACGTGCGCCCGGCCACCAAAGAGCAGGTCGAGAGCCTCGGCGCGAAATTCCTTGCGGTGGAAGACGACGAATTCAAGAACGCACAGACCGCCGGCGGCTACGCCAAGGAAATGTCCAAGGAATATCAGGCCAAGCAGGCCGCGCTCACTGCCGAGCATATCAAGAAGCAGGACATCATCATCACCACCGCTCTGATCCCGGGCCGGCCTGCGCCGCGTCTGGTCACCGCCGAGATGGTGGCGTCCATGAAGCCCGGTTCGGTGCTGGTCGATCTCGCCGTCGAACGCGGCGGCAATGTCGAAGGTGCCAAGCCCGGCGAAGTCGCTGACGTCAACGGCATCAAGATCGTTGGTTATACCAATGTCGCCGGCCGCGTCGCCGCCTCGGCGTCGAGCCTCTATGCGCGCAACCTGTTCTCGTTCATCGAAACGTTGGTCAACAAAGAGACCAAGGCGCTCGCGGTGAACTGGGACGACGAACTGGTCAAGGCAACGGCTTTGACCAAGGACGGCGCCGTCATTCATCCGAACTTCCTGCCGAAGACCGCTTAAGGAGCGCTGCCATGGATCATGCCTCGCTGGTCAGCCCGTTCGTCTTTCAGCTCTCGATCTTCGTGCTCGCCGTGTTCGTCGGCTATTTCGTGGTGTGGTCGGTGACCCCCGCGCTGCATACGCCGCTGATGTCGGTGACCAATGCGATCTCTTCGGTGATCGTGGTCGGCGCACTGCTCGCGGTCGGTGTCAACATGGTCGGCAGTGGCGGCGCCTTGGCGCGCGGCTTCGGCTTCGTCGCGCTGATCTTTGCATGCGTCAATATTTTCGGCGGCTTCCTGGTCACGCAGCGCATGCTTGCGATGTACCAGAAGAAAAAGAAGTAAGGGCAGCCCGATGAACGCCAATCTCGCCGCACTGCTCTATCTCGTCGCGGGCATCCTCTTCATCCTATCGCTGCGCGGGCTGTCCAGCCCGGCGTCCAGCCGCCAGGGCAATTTCCTCGGTATGGCCGGCATGGTCATCGCAGTGGGTACCACGCTGGCCGCGCATCCGCCGGCCGATGCGCTCGGCTGGGTCCTGGTGATCCTCGGTATCGCCATCGGTGGCGGCATCGGCGCGGTCATCGCCAAGCGCGTGCCGATGACCTCGATGCCCGAACTGGTCGCGGCCTTCCACTCGCTGGTCGGCATGGCCGCGGTGCTGGTTGCCGCCGGCGCGTTCTATGCGCCGGAAGCCTTCGGCATTCTCGATCCGGTGACCAAGAAGATCGTCGGCGCCAGCCTCGTCGAAATGTCGCTCGGCGTCGCCATCGGCGCGCTGACCTTCACCGGCTCGGTGATTGCGTTCGCCAAGCTCTCCGGCCGCATGAGCGGCTCGCCGATCATCCTGCCGGCGCGTCACATCATCAATATCGCGCTCGCCCTGGCGCTGGTGTTCTTCATCTTCGGTCTGGTCCGTTCGGGCAGTGCGGTCGACTTCTGGCTCATCACCGTCATTGCGCTGGTGCTCGGCGCGCTGCTGATCATCCCGATCGGCGGCGCTGACATGCCGGTCGTGATCTCGATGCTGAACTCCTATTCCGGCTGGGCAGCTGCCGGCATCGGTTTCACGCTGGGCAATTCGGCGCTGATCATCACCGGCGCGCTGGTCGGCTCGTCGGGCGCGATCCTGTCCTACATCATGTGCCACGCGATGAACCGTTCCTTCATCTCGGTCATCCTCGGCGGCTTCGGCGGCGAGACCGCGGCGGCCGGTGGTGGCTCGGGCGAACAGAAGCCGGCCAAGCTCGGCTCGGCGGACGACGCGGCCTTCATCATGAAGAACGCGCAGAAGGTCATCATCGTGCCCGGCTATGGCATGGCGGTGGCGCAGGCCCAGCATGCGCTGCGCGAAATGGCCGACACGCTGAAGAAGGAAGGCGTCGAGGTGAAATACGCCATTCATCCGGTGGCCGGCCGCATGCCCGGCCACATGAACGTGCTGCTGGCGGAAGCCAATGTGCCTTACGACGAGGTGTTCGAATTGGAGGACATCAATTCGGAATTCGCGCAGGCTGACATCGCCTTCGTGATCGGCGCCAACGACGTCACCAATCCGGCGGCGGAAGATGACAAGACCTCGCCGATCTACGGCATGCCGGTGCTGCAGGTCTGGAAGGCCGGCACCGTGATGTTCATCAAGCGCTCGCTGGCGTCCGGCTATGCCGGCATCGACAACCCGCTGTTCTATCGCGACAACACCATGATGCTGCTCGGCGACGCGAAGAAGGTGACGGAGAACATCGTCAAGGCGATGTAAGTCCCACCCTGATGACCTTCATCAAAACGCCCGGCTACAAGCCGGGCGTTTTTTGTTTGAAAGGTCAGCTCGCAGCGTCTTCCTTTGGCAAGCGATACAGCGCGCACAGCTTGTTGCCGTCGGGGTCGCGCAGATAGGCCAGATAAAGCTTCACGCCGCCTTCGCGGATGCCCGGCGGTTCTTCGCAGGTGGTGGCGCCATTGGCGATGCCGGCGGCGTGCCAGGCATCGGCTTCTTCCTGCGATTTGGCGAGAAAGCCGATGGTGCCGCCATTGGCAGCGCAAGCAGGCTCGCCATTGATCGGCTTCGACACCGAGAAAGTACCGGTCTTGGTCCGCCAGAAAACCCGGTGGCGATCGACGGCGCCGGGCGGGACGCCCAGCGTGCCGAGCAGCTTGTCATAAAACGACTTCGCGGCTTCGAGGTCGTTGGTGCCGATCATGACATGTGAAAACATCTCGCTTCCTCTCCCACTTTCTTGCAAACTCACCTTCAGGTGATACGCAACTATACGCATCATATGCAGTTTGGCGAGACGGCATGATCCCGCCGCGCAATCGGTTTTGTGGGTCTGCAATAGCGGCGTGTCGCTTGCTGCCGAACCCGTTTTCAATCAGGACACTTGCTTGATGTCAGCACATCCCATGCCCAGATCGTCCTGGATTTTCCCCACGTTGGCCGTTCTGCTTTTTATCGCGACGTCAATTCCTTCGCTCGGGATCGGATTCACTGAGACGACTGCTGGCATTGTGTTCGCGGTTGTTCTGCTGGTCATCCTGTTCGGCACGGTGTTCGCCGCCGTGCATCATGCCGAAGTCATCGCACACAAGATCGGCGAACCGTTCGGCACGCTGTTGCTGACACTGGCCGTGACTATCATCGAGGTGGCGCTGATCGCCTCCATCATGCTGGGTGACAAGGCCGTCCCGACGCTGGCGCGCGATACTGTCTTCGCGGTGGTGATGATCGTTTGCAACGGGTTGGTTGGCATCTGCATCCTTGTCGGAGGGTTGCGTTACCGAGAGCAGGATTTTCAGGTCACGGGCTCGAATATTTATCTCAGTGTGCTGATTGTGATGGCGACGATCACGCTGATCCTGCCGAATTACACCCTGACCACTCCGGGGCCGTTCTATTCGAACGCACAGCTCGCCTTCGTCAGCGTCGCCACCATCATGCTCTATGCGGTGTTTCTCTACACGCAGACCATCCGACATCAGGATTACTTCGTCGCAGACGGAAGTAGCGAAGGTGCCGCAGGCGGGCATGTTTCCAACCGTCTTCTGGCCGTCAGCGCCGTTTTGCTGCTGGTCTCGTTGTTGGCGGTGGTGCTGCTGGCGAAGAAATTCTCGCTGGTGGTGGATGCCGGCATTGAACGGATCGGCGCGCCGGAAGCCTTTGCCGGTATCCTCGTGGCGCTGCTGATCCTGCTGCCGGAAAGCGTCGCCGCCATTTCTGCCGCGCGTGGCAACGATCTGCAGAAGAGCATCAACCTCGCACTCGGTTCATCGCTCGCCACCATCGGACTGACGATACCTGCGGTTGCGGTGGCAGCCTATGCGTTAAACAAGGAACTGGTGCTCGGTCTCAGTGCGCAGAAGATGGTGCTGCTGGTGATGACCTTCGTGCTGAGCATGCTGACCTTTGGCACCGGACGCACAAACATCCTGTTCGGGCTGGTTCACTTGGTAGTGTTTGCGGTATTCATCTTCATGGTGTTTGTGCCGTGACCACTTTGGAGAATGAGACGATGCTCGCTGCCCAGTCCGACGTTCAGCAGGACACGCCCGAAGTTCGCGTCACCGAATGGCGACTCGCGCCTGGCGCGGCGACTGGTCACCACACCCATGGGATGGACTATGTGATCGTTCCGATCACCACGAGCGTGATGACCATCGTTGCGCCGGACGGCACCCGTTCGCAGGCGCCGATCACGACCGGCAAATCCTATTTCCGCAAAGCAGGCGTCGAGCATGACGTTCTGAATGAAACCGACAAGGAAATCGTGTTTCTCGAGGTCGAGGTTAAGAAAGCTTAACCTTGTCTGCCTCCAGCGGCTGCCGGTTCATCGTGCTTAGCCTGCTGAGGACGACCTGAAACAATTCAATGCGACGGATTGGAACTTTGCCTTCGATCCGTCGCGATTGATCCCTGAATCAGCCTCAAATTCCTAGCATGAAGCAGCTTGGGGAAGAGGCCGGTTCATGCTGCACAAGTATCTCTCGAAGTTCACCATCGATATCTTGCCGTCGATTCTGGCGACGATCGTGGGTGCCTATATCGTCAATCACTACATCATCCCGAAGGCGAGCCCGGATCGCCCCGCTGCGGCTGTCGCATCGACGTCTGCGGAGCCGAAGCCTGACACCAAGGCAGCGACAGCCAAGCCCGCCGAGAATTCTGCCGACCTCGCCAATCTGCCCGAATCGGCCCCGGCCAAGGCCGGCGATAAGCCAGTGGTCGAGAAGGCCAGCATCGAAAAGCCCGAGGCGGCCACGACACCCGAGCCGCGTCGCCATCAGCCGGCATTGCGCGAGAAGGCAGCGGCCAAACCCGCGCCGGCTCCGGCCGCGCCTGCGCCGGTCCTTGCCACCGTGGGCACTGCGCCAGCGGCGAATGCCAGCGCGGATGAACGCCGCGACGCCAACGATCTCGCCCGTGCTGCCATCGAGCGCCTGAACCGCAGCGAGCCGCGACCCCAGGAAGCTGCCCGTGCGCCTGAGACTCCGCGTGCACCGGAGGCGCCTCGGGTGCAGGAAGCCGCACGGACTGTTTCCCCTCCGTCGATGCAGCAGCTGCCACCGCCGATCGTGGTGGCGACGCCAAGCGTCGAGAAGCTCGATCCCATGCCCTCGCAGGCCGAACGCCCCGAAGTACGTCGCATTCGTCCGCCCGGTGACATCCCGACGCCGCAGCCGATGGATCTGCAGGCGGATGCTGCTGGCACACCGCGATCTGAGCGCACCAACGTGGCCGAAGATGTGCTGTCTGCGGCAAAGTCGGTGTTCAATTCGGTGATCCCGCGCCCGTTCGAGCGGTAAGGGAAACGGTGGATTTTCCGCGCGCCGCTCTCACGCATGCAGGGCGACGTCGTATTGGTATCAGCCTGACTCCTGCCAGCTTTAGCTAGCCCGCGCGTCCACCCGTGCGGGCGAGGCCGTTCCGCGCGGCATCGTCCTTCGGGCGCAGCGCGACCGCGCGGCTGTAGGAGTCTGCGGCCTTGGCCCTGTCGCCAAGCTTCTCATAGGTCGCGCCGCGGGTCAGCCAGACCTGCGCATTGCCCGGTGCCACCTGCGAAGCCTCGTCGAGATCCGCTGCGGCTTCCTGGTTTTTGCCGAGGGCGAGATAGCATTGCGCGCGGCCGAGCAGGGGATCGGCCTGCTGCGGCGTCAGGCCGTTGGCCGACGTAAAATCCGCGATGGCAAATTCATATTTCTTCTCGGACTGATAGAGCAGCCCGCGTTGGTAGAAGGTCTGCGCACTGTGCGGATCGAGGTCGAGTGCCTGATTGAAGGCCAGCAGCGCGTCATCGGGTTTGCCGGATTGTGCGAGCGCCTGCGCGCGTGCAGCGTGGATCTGTGCATCCTGCGGATTGGTCTTGCCGGCATTCGCGGGCGGCGGAGGCGCCAGAGCCGTCGTCTTCGGTTCGTCCTTGTCAGACCCTGGTGTTAGTGACGACAGGTTGAACGAGCATCCGGTGCCGCACAGACCCGTAACGATAAGGGCAATCGCGGTAAGACCGCGGGCGCCGAAGCGGGACGGGGACTTGCGGACGGGACATTCCATGCAGGGCCAATCTCACGCAGCGACCAATGACCTATTGGTAGCGCGACATCGGGCAAAATGCACCCGATCAAGACCAGCGCGCCAAAGAAGTAGTTCGCGCAAAAAGCAACTGCGCAAAAAAATAACGCGGGCTTTGGCCCGCGTTATCAAACTCGGTGGATGAAGTGCGCTTAGCGCGCCGGACGCGGAGCGCCCGCGCCGCCAGCGCCGGGACGGCCGCCACGATCGGCGCCAGGACCCGCGCCGAACACCGGCTTCGGCTTCATCGGCAGCAGGCCTTCGCGCTGCAGCTTCTTGCGAGCCAGCTTGCGTGCGCGACGCACAGCCTCAGCCTTCTCGCGAGCCTTCTTCTCAGAGGGCTTCTCGTAGTGACCGCGGAGCTTCATCTCGCGGAAAATACCCTCGCGCTGCATCTTCTTCTTCAGCGCCTTGAGAGCCTGATCGACGTTATTATCGCGAACGAGAACCTGCACGCGGCATCCTCTTTTCAATTGATCGGATTTGAATTTCGGTAAAGTGAAGGGCCGACAAAGGCCATGCCCTTAACCTCAAGGGCGCCGATGTACCAGATGAAATGGCGAATGTCCACCTTGCGGCACCGTCATTTTAACCTTCTGGGCCGGGAAAATAACCTATTTTTTCCGAATTTTCCCGGGTGGGGATAGGGCAGGTTCCCTGTCTCGACAGGTATTGGAGCACGGACGCATAATTCCCGTGGCGACTCAGCCGGGACGCCGATTACGACCGGAGAGCATCATGAATGGGAAAAAATACGCGGCCGAGCTGATCGGCACCTTTTGGCTCACATTTGCAGGCTGCGGCAGTGCCGTAATCGCGGCAGCATTTCCGCAGGTCGGTATCGGTCTCGTCGGCGTCTCGCTGGCCTTCGGCCTCAGCGTCGTGACCATGGCCTATGCCATCGGCCACGTTTCGGGCTGCCATCTCAATCCTGCGGTCACCGTGGGCCTTGCGGCAGGTGGACGTTTTCCCGCCGGCCAGATTCTCCCTTATGTGATTGCGCAGGTCGTCGGTGCGGTTGCAGGTGTGGCCGTGTTGTATGTCATCGCCAGCGGCGCTGCCGGTTTCGACCTTGCCAAGGGCTTTGCGTCGAACGGCTACGGCGATCATTCGCCCGGCAAATACAGCATGGTCGCGGGCTTCATCATGGAAGTGGTGATGACCATGATGTTCCTGTTCATCATTATGGGGTCCACGCACGGCAAGGCCCCTGCGGGCTTCGCGCCGCTGGCAATCGGGCTTGCGCTGGTGATGATCCACCTCGTCAGCATTCCAGTCACCAACACGTCGGTGAATCCGGCGCGCAGCACTGGGCCGGCATTGTTTGTCGGCGGCTGGGCACTGCAGCAGTTGTGGCTGTTCTGGGTGGCACCGCTGGTTGGCGGTGTTCTCGGCGGCGCGATCTATCGCTGGCTGAGTGACGAGCCCACTGGTGTGGTGGAAGGCAAGGCGACCGCCTGACGAATGAGGCGGTGAAGCCGGCGC
This sequence comes from Tardiphaga sp. 20_F10_N6_6, assembly GCF_052076045.1. Taxonomy (NCBI): domain Bacteria; kingdom Pseudomonadati; phylum Pseudomonadota; class Alphaproteobacteria; order Hyphomicrobiales; family Nitrobacteraceae; genus Tardiphaga; species Tardiphaga sp. 20_F10_N6_6. The sequence goes on along the minus strand of NZ_CP197239.1, from coordinate 3,285,132 downwards.
CGTTACGTCGCCGGCTTCACTTCAACCACGTGGCCCATCTTGCGGCCGGGCTTCGGCGCGCCCTTGCCATAGAGATGCACGGTGGCGCCGGGGACGGTAAGCCACTTGCCGTAGTCGAGAATGTCGTCGCCGATCAGGTTGATCATGGTGACCTGGCCGTGGCGGACGGGTTTGGCGAGCGGCCAGCCGGCGATGGCGCGGATGTGCTGTTCGAATTGCGACACCGAGGCGCCATCGAGCGTCCAGTGGCCGGAATTATGCACGCGCGGCGCAATTTCGTTCACGACAAGCGTCGCGCTGTCCTTACCGGGCACGACAAACAGTTCGACGGCAAAGACGCCGACATAGCCCAGCGCAGTGCCGATCTTCTCGGCGATCTCGCGTGCCTTCGCGGCAAGCGCGTCGGAGATGCGTGCGGGCGCATAGGAGAATTTCAGGATGTGATCGCGGTGCTCGTTCTCGGTGACGTCGAAACATTCGACTTGACCGTCGGCGCCGCGTGCAGCGATGACCGAGACCTCGCGTTCGAACGGCACGAAGGCTTCAAGGATCGCGGAATTGGTGCCGAGATCCTTCCAGACCTGATCGAGATCGTCACCCTCGCGGATGATTGCCTGGCCCTTGCCGTCATAACCGAAGCGACGTGTCTTGATGACAGCTGGCAGACCGATCTTCTTGACCGCGGCATGAAGCTCGCCAGCATTCGCAACACCTGCGTAACCGGCCGTGCCGATACCCAGTGACGTTACAAAATCCTTCTCGGCCAGACGATCCTGCGTGGTCTGCAGGATTGTCTGTGCGGGCAGAACCGGGCGCCGCGCGTCGAGGATCATCGCGGTGGCGGCCGGCACGTTCTCGAATTCGTAGGTGATGACGTCGCAATCGCTGGCGAACAGTTCGAGCGCCTCGACATCAGCATATTCAGCGCATGTCGCGTTCTGCACCACATCGAAAGCCGGCGAATCCGGATCCGGTGAAAAAACCTGACAGCGGAGGCCGAGGCGTGCTGCGGACATCGCCAACATACGACCGAGCTGGCCGCCACCGAGAATGCCGATCGTATCGCCCGGCTTGAGAACCTTCGTCACCACAGCGCTCACGCTGCACCTTCCGGCTTTTCAGCCACGGCATCGGTCTGCGCCTTGCGCCAGGCGGCGAGCTTTGTTGCCAGTGCCGTGTCGTGCAGCGCCAGCACGCTCGCCGCGAGCAGTGCCGCATTGATCGCGCCGGGTTTGCCGATGGCCAGCGTGCCGACGGGCACGCCGCCCGGCATCTGTACGATCGAATAAAGCGAGTCGACGCCGGACAGCGCCTTGGATTCCACGGGCACGCCGAATACCGGGAGTTCCGTCAGCGCCGCGGCCATGCCGGGCAAATGCGCAGCGCCGCCGGCACCGGCGATGATGATCTGGAAGCCCGCTGCCTTGGCGCCCTTGGCGAATGCGACCAGCCGGTCCGGCGTGCGGTGGGCCGAGACGATGCGCGCCTCATGGGATACGCCGAGCGCTGTCAGCGTTTCGGCGGCATGGCGCATGGTTTCCCAGTCCGACTGGCTTCCCATAATAATGGCGACGGGCGCGGTCATTCCGTATTTTCTTTCGCGAATCCAGAAAGATAGGCTGGAAATACAATGTCGTCCCCTTGCGTGGCAAGGAGCGTGGCAAACATGATCTCGTCTTGGTGAAGACTGGCAAGCCTTGTAACAAATCCCATGCAAAAGAAAACCCGAACGCCTGCTGCAAAGTCGGTCAAACCTTCCATGAAGCCGGCGTTGCGCGGTTCCAAGGCGTTGGTGTCGCTGCCAAAAAGCCGCGCGCCGGCGGCCGCGCTGACGATTCGGGCGGCTGGAAGCGCAACTCACACAGGCCGAGGCGAAGATTGCCGAATTGCGAGCTTCGGCGGAAACCGACTTCCTGCTCGACATTCTCAACCGCCGTGGCTTTGCCCGCGAGCTGACCCGCGCCGTGGCCTTCATCGCCCGCTATAGCGCGACGGGTGCACTGATTGTGCTCGATGCCGCGATCGACCAGCTCACTTTCGTCTTCCGCGACATCAACGTGTCGGCTGGCGCCTCTGCAGGCGTCGCACTGCTGGGTCCCGATGTCGATGGCGAAGCCGCGTTGGTTCAGGCCGACAGGGCGATGTACGTGCGCAAGACCGCGCGACGCGCGAAAGTGTAGTTAGCCATCGCCGGCGTTGGCGCCTTACAACGCGCTGAGGTCGCTTGGCACTTCGCCAAAGGCGCGGATCACCTGGGCGTCGCCGAACTCGCCGATCATCGGATCGCCGGTACGGCTGAAGGCCAATGCGCCGATTGAACCTGGCGCACGGGACAATAGTTCGGCGCGGCGGATGGCGCCGGATGCGCTCTGACATTCCTCGGCGGCACCGGCGGCGGGCGAACCAGAGTCGTCGTGCAGGAAGGGCAGTGCGACATAATAGGTGATATCGGCCATGGTGCCTCACGAGTCGATTGATCTCGGCGTAAGTTTGTTCTTATTTTGTTCTTATTGTCAAGTTTCGGCAGCGTCTTGTTTGCGGTCGCCCCGTTCCGCTCCTGTGAGGCCGCAACGGCTGGCTTGCGCGGTGCGAGCGCCAGCGCCATCGCGATCAATTCGCGCAGCCTCAGCAGTTTTCACCGCGCCACGATGCGATGCTGGCCAGAATTAAGTTTGGCTGTCGTGCCTACGATGCCGCGCGAAAAGAGCGGCGGCCGTCGCGAAGCAAGGTTTTTACGACGGGCGAGTTCAACACCCAGCCTGCTGCATTCACCGCGAGTTAAAGAAAGCCGATCTATTGATCGTCACGCATCGGGTTGCAGTCATGGCCGCTCTTTAGCCGACGGCCAGAGCGTGACGCATTGTCTCAGGCGATAATATCCGGGGTGATCTGATCTTCGATGAAGGAGATGCGGTCTTTCAGCTGAAGCTTTCTCTTCTTCAACCGTTGCAGTCGCAAAAGATCGGGTGCCGGTGAATGTTGCAAGGCATCGATAGCGGCGTCGAGGTCGCGATGTTCTTGCTGCAATCGGGCGAGTTCTAACGGGAGTTCGCGATCTTCGTCGTCGTTCATGTTTCTAGCTGACTGGATTCGCAAGTCATTTGCGAGGAATTTCTAGGATGACTATCGCCGGTGCAGGCGCACCACGCAAGCCGTCCGGTTCCATGTTTTTGCTGCGCAATTAGGTCACGATTCGTTTCAGACGATACCCGAAGCTCAAAATACACTTTTCAATACCCATCGACAGATGTCCACTGTCATGTAGAATTCATCGTCCAACCGAACGTATCCTGAGGTTCAATCCTACCGAGGAGTTTTCGAATGGCACTACAGGCGCATCTCGTCGAACTGGAACGCAAGCACAAAGTTCTCGAAAGCGAATTGCACGAAGCGCTCGTGCACCTGTCTACCGACGATCTCCGCATCGTCGAACTCAAGCGTCGAAAACTGATGGTCAGGGACGAAATCCAGCGTCTCAAAAACGGGGCCAGCGAAACGGTGCACTGATCAACGGCTGCACTGATCAGCGAACGATAAATCACAGCATCGACATCGTCGTCTACGTCACTGCTTTCGCGTAGGTGCGATGACGTCTTCCCCTCATCCCGCGATAGGTTTGCGACGAAGCTCCAGTATTCGGTTGGCCTGGATCGCTTCGCCTGCAACCTTTCGCGTTCAATGTCCCGCCATCTCAGCCACGTAGTCCGCGATGGCCAGCGATGATGTCAGCCCCGGTGACTCGATGCCGAACAGGTTGATAAGGCCCGGCACGCCATGGGTCTGGGCACCCTGGATCATGAAATCCTGCACCGCGACTGCGGGCGGCACGATCTTCGGCCGCATTCCTGAATAGCTCGGCATTAATGCGCCGTCCGGCAGACTTGGCCAGTAGCGCCTGATAGCCGGATAGAACCTCTCTCCGCGTGCCGGATCGACCGTGTAGTCGATGTGATCCACCCACTCGACGTCAGGGCCGAAACGCGCCTGGCCGGCCAGATCGAGCGTCAGATGCACCCCGAGGCCGCCCGGTTCCGGCACGGGATAGATCAGCCGCGAGAACGGTGCTTTCGCATTGCAGCTGAAATAACAGCCTTTCGCCAGATAAGCGGGCGGTATCAGGTCGAGCGGCATGCCGTCGAGCATGCGGGCGATCGCGGTTGCGGACAGGCCTGCTGAATTGATCAGCATGTCGCAGGCTAGTGTCATCGGAGCCTCGCCGCCGACATCCAGTTCGAAACCGTCGGCGGTGACCCGGCCACGTTCCAGCGGCGCGAGGAATGCGAAGGCCGCGCCGGCGGCTTCCGCTTCACCGCGCAGCGACAACATGTAGCTGTGGCTATCGACGATTCCGGTGGAGGGGGACAACAGCGCGGCTTCGCAAGCCAATGCCGGCTCCAGCGCCCGTGCCTCTGTCCCGGATAATTGCTCGAGATCAGCGACGCCATTGGCTTCGGCATGCGCTTTGATCGACGCCAGTTTGGCGATCTCCTCCGGACGTGTGGCGACGATCAGTTTCCCGGAGTTGCGATGTGGGATGCCGCGATCGCGGCAATAATCATAGAGCGCCTGTTTTCCAGCGACGCAGAGCCGTGCCATCAGGCTTCCGGCCGGATAATAGATGCCGGCATGGATGACCTCGCTGTTGCGCGACGAGGTCACGGTACCGATCGCGTCCGCGGCCTCTAGCACGATGACCTCGCGTCCCGCTTCCGCCAGTCGCCGGGCGATCGCAAGACCCACGACGCCGGCGCCCACCACCACGCATTCAACCTTGTCCATGTCGCGTCCGATAGTTTGCTGCGCCGGTCAGCTGCGGTTCGACCTTGCGCATGTGGCGCATTAGTAAAACATTAAGCATCACAGCTAATTACCACCAAATTTCGCCGCATTCTGCAGGTGCGACGATACGCATTTACCTGATCCACATACCTGTAACCAAACACTCACGCTGCGAATACGCGGGTGTGTAATGACTGGCAAGATCGGGCGATCAGACAGCAAGGCGGCAGTGTCCGTCATCGCAGTCGCGTGCCTTCTCGGCAGCATTGCCGGAGCCCACGCAGAATCCCCGGCGGTTCATTATATCAGTGAACTCGACCCGCAAATGATCTGGCAGATCCTCATCGGTGGATTTGTCGCGCTGGCATTTCTCGCCGCCATTGTGCTGTGGGTCGCCTCGGCGCTGCGCAATGTGCGTCGCGAGCAGCATCGTCGCAATGCGTTTGTCGGTTCTGCCCTCAATCATCTCGGCCAAGGCATCGTGATGCTCGACGACCAGAAGCGGGTCGTGTTTTGCAACGATCGCTATCTTGAGATCTACGACCTGACGCGCGCCGACATCACCAAGGATATTACCGGTCCAGAATTGCGGGAGTTACGCCGCCAGCGTGGCAAGCTCGATCTGGCCACCCAGAGCTTCTACGAGCAGACTGTTTCCGCCGGCGAGTACATTGCCGAAATGCCCGGCGGGCAATCCGTTCACGTCAAGTTCAGCCGGCTTCCCAATGGCGGCGCCATTGGCATTCATGAGGACTGCACCGAGCAGCGTTTCCTGCAGCGCGAGCTTGCGACCACCAAGCAATTCCTCGAATCTGTCCTTGATCACGTCCCGATCTGCGTCGCGGCCAAGACCATTGACGATGGCCGCTATATCTTCGCCAACCGGGCTTTCGAGACCTTCTCTCGGCTCTCGCGCGATAAGATCGTTGGCAAGCGACCGGATCAGATATTCTCCGCACAGTCTGCGAAAGCGATTGCCGAAGCCGATGCCCTGGCAGTGGAAACGCGCAGTCAGTGTCGCAGCGAGTTCAATGTGGAGATTGGTTCAGACCTCCGCACGCTGGATAGCAATCGCGTGATTGCCTTTAACGAACGCAATGAGCCGGCATTTCTGATTGCGCTGTTCGAGGATGTGACCGACCGCAAGTCGCTGTCCAAGGAACTGGAGAACGCCAAGAAATTCCTTGAGACCGTGCTCGACAACATTCCTGTGTCGCTGATGGTGCAGCAGATCAGCACCGGTCGTTATCTGTTCGCCAACCGCGGCGCAGAGGTCATTTTGGGTCGGAAGCGCGAAGACGCTATCGGTCTGACGGTTCCCGAAATGCTTCGCCCGGAAGAAGCGAAGCTGATCGTCAGCCGGGATCAGGCCGCGATCAGGGGCCGAACACCGATTGCGGAAGAGCATCCGATCAGCACGCGCGACGGATTGCGGCTGTTCCTGACCCGGCGGGTCACCGTGCTCGACGAAGCAGGCGAGCCGCAATATCTGATCAAGACCCACGAAGATGTCACCGACCGCCGCCAGACCGAGGCGCGGATGGCGCATATGGCCTATCACGACGGCCTGACCGATCTGCCGAACCGCCCGGCCTTTTTGCAGGCCCTGTCGCAGATGATCGATGCCTGCGGCGAGACTTCCGAGGAATTCGCGGTGCTGTCGATCGATCTCGACGGCCTGAAGGAGGTCAACGATGTCTTCGGTCACGCCATCGGTGACAAGCTGCTGATCGAAGTGTCGCGTCGTGTCGATGCAGCCGTGGGCGGCGGAGTTGTGGCGCGGCTCGGCGGTGACGAGTTCGGCGTGATCATCGACGGCGCGCAGCCCGCGGCCGGGCTGTTGATCGCAGAGCGGATCTCCGCGGCCCTTGCGGAGGAATTCCCGATCGAGGGCAAATCGGTGCGTACAGGCGTCACCACGGGCATCTCGCTGTTCCCGCGCGACGGCCATGACCCGGCCGCGTTGCTGGCGAATTCCGGCGCGGCGCTGTTCCGTGCCAAGTCGCAGTCGCGCGGTTCGATCAGCATCTTCGAGCCGCAAATGGACCAGCAACTGCGCGATCGCCGCGTGCTGCATCAGGACCTCTCGGCCGCGATCCGCAATGGCGAATTGTCGCTGCACTACCAGCCCCAGGCTCGCGCTGGCCAGACCGTCGTCGATGCCGACATTACGGGCTTCGAGGCACTGGCGCGGTGGATTCATCCGACGCGCGGTTTCGTGCCGCCCGGAGACTTCATTCCGCTGGCCGAAGAAAGTGGCCTGATCGTCGAGATGGGCGAGTGGATCCTGCGCCAGGCCTGCCTTGAGGCTGCCTCGTGGCCGGTGCCGCTGCAGATCGCGGTCAATCTGTCGCCCGCGCAGTTCATGCATGGTGATCTCGTCGGCCTCGTGCATTCAATCCTGCTCGAAACCGGCCTGCAGCCCGGTCGCCTTGAGCTGGAAATCACCGAGGGTGTGCTGATCGAGGATTTCGATCGCGGCGTCGCATTGCTGCGGCGGTTGAAGGCGCTCGGCGTGCGCATCTCGATGGACGACTTCGGCTCCGGCTATTCGTCGCTGACCTATCTGCAGGCATTCCCGTTCGACAAGATCAAGATTGACCGCGCTTTCGTGATCAATCTGGGGCTCAATCCGCAGTCCGCTGCCATCGTGCGCGCGGTCATCGGGCTGGGCCATGGCCTCGACGTCGCGATCGTTGCGGAAGGCGTCGAGACCCACGAGCAACTCTGCTTCCTCGCCAGCGAAGGCTGCGACGGCGTACAAGGCTACTTCATCGGGCGTCCTGCCCCGATTGCGCAATATGCTGCGCTGGTCGGACGGATTGCCGCCGCTGCGCCCGCCGCGCGCATGGTCGGTTGAGCGACAGGCCGTTGCGAAGTGCTGATGCTGTTGAGCCCGCGGCGTTCCGCGGCTAGCTTGCGGTTATGACGAATCTCACTGCGACAGTCGCGGATCCGGCGGCCAGCGATGCGCCGGTCATCGCCTATCCCACGCCCTTGCTGCGGATCGACGGTGTCACCAAAAAATTCGGCGCGCATAGCGCAGTGGACAATCTCTCTTTGGACATCAAGGCCGGTGAATTCTTCGCGCTGCTCGGCCCGAGCGGTTGTGGCAAGACCACGTTACTGCGCATGCTGGCAGGTTTCGAAGCGCCGGACACGGGCAAGATCGAGTTGAACGGCGAGGATATCGCCGCGGTCTTGCCGCATCAGCGGCCCGTCAACATGATGTTCCAAAACTACGCGCTGTTTCCGCATCTCAACGTGCGCGACAATATCGGTTTCGGTCTCAAGAGCGCTAGCCTGACGCGTCTCGGCATCGATACGCGGGTTGCCGAAATGGTGGCGCTGGTCAAGCTCCAGGGACTGGAGAAACGCCGACCGGATCAATTATCGGGCGGCCAGAAACAACGCGTGGCGCTCGCCCGGGCGCTGGCGCGGCATCCGCAATTGTTGCTGCTCGATGAGCCGCTGGCAGCTCTCGACAAGAAACTGCGCGAGGAAACCCAGGTCGAATTGATGGCGCTGCAGCGCCAGCTCGGCACCACCTTCGTGATCGTCACCCACGATCAGGAGGAGGCGATGACCATGGCCGACCGTATCGGCGTCATGAATGACGGTCGCCTGCAACAGGTCGCGACACCGCGACAGCTTTATGAGGCGCCTGCATCGCGCTGGGTCGCGGAGTTCGTCGGCGACATCAACATCATCGAGGGCGGGATCACGCATCGTGACAGTCATCGCCTGACCATTGCAGGCCGCGATGTAGGAACCCTGTTTGCGATTGAGCCGCGACAGCCCGTCGGCGATGCGGTCATCTGTGTTGCGATCCGCCCGGAGAAGATCCGGTTGTCGCGTCGCGGGCCGGCGACGGACCTCGTCAATAGCGGCGCCATGAATAGCCTTGAGGGTGTCATTTCCGACGTCGGCTATCTCGGCGGTCGCTCGCTCTACAAAGTGAAGCTCGACCGCGGAGCCACATTGCGGGTCGCTCTCGCCAATACCGCGCGGCTCGATGTTGATGCCTATTCGATCGGCGAGCGCGTTGCGGCATGGTTCGCCCCCGATGATTGCGTGGTGCTGGTTCAATGAGCGCGCGTCGCATCTTCACGGCGCCGGCGCGGCTGGCTGCCATCCCGCCCTATGTCTGGATGGTGCTGTTCTTTCTGGTGCCGTTCGGTTTCGTGCTGAAGATCAGCCTGTCGCAGACGGCGATTGCGCAGCCGCCTTATCTGCCGGTGTTCAGTCTGTCCGAAGGAATCGCCGGGCTAAAGGCGTCGTTTATCGCGCTGTCGCTGGATAATTTCCGGCTGCTCGTTTCCGACAATCTCTATCTTGCGTCCTATCTGCGCAGTGTCCTCGTCGCCGTCGTGTCGACCCTGATCTTGCTCGCGGTCGGTTATCCCATCGCCTATGGCATGGCGCGTTTGCCGCGACGCTGGCAGGGCATTGCGATGATGCTGGTGATCGTGCCGTTCTGGACCTCGTTCCTGATCCGCATCTATGCCTGGATCAACATCCTGCAGCATGACGGCTTGCTCAATAAGGTCCTTCTTGCGCTGCACGTCGTATCGACGCCAATCGTGTGGCTCTCCACCGACAGTGCGATGTATCTCGGCATCGTCTATTCCTATCTGCCTTTCATGATCCTGCCGCTCTATGCCACGCTGGCGAAGCAGGACCCGTCGCTGATCGAGGCCGCCGCCGATCTCGGCGTCTCGCGCATCGACGCCTTCTGGCTGGTGACGGTTCCCTTGTCGCTGCGTGGCGTCGGCGCCGGTGCACTGCTCTGCTTCATTCCGATCATGGGCGAATTTGTCATTCCCGATCTGCTTGCCGGATCGAATTCGCTGATGATCGGCCAGACGCTGTGGCTCGAATTCTTCACCAACAAGGATTGGCCGGTCGCCTCTGCCACCGCCATCTTGTTGCTCGGGCTGCTGTTGATCCCGTTATTGGTCTATGACCGGCTGCAGCGCCGGCAGCTGGAGGCGCGCTGATGGCCGTGCATCCGCTCCGCCTGTCGCGCTTTAACGTCACGTCGCTGGTGCTTGGTCTGGCGTTTCTCTATCTGCCGATCGTCATTCTGGTCATCTATTCGTTCAACGCGTCTCGCCTCGTGACCGTGTGGGGCGGCTGGTCGACGCGCTGGTACACCGAATTTTTCAACGACCGCGCGATGCTGGACGCTGCCTGGATGAGTCTCCGTGTGGGTGTCGTGTCAGCAACACTGGCAACGCTGCTCGGCACTTTGGCCGCGATAGCGTTGACGCGTGGCGCGGGATTTCGCGGCCGGATGCTGATGTCCGGGATGCTCTATGCGCCGCTGGTGATGCCCGAAGTGATTACCGGCCTGTCGCTGCTGCTGCTGTTCGTGGCGCTGGATGCCGGGCGCGGCTTTGTCACGGTGACCATCGCCCACACCACACTGACCATGTGCTTCGTCGCTGTCGTGGTACAGTCGCGTCTCGCCGGGATCGATCGCAGCCTCGAGGAAGCGGCGATGGATCTCGGCCGCGATCCGCTCCGCGCATTTATAGCCGTCACGTTGCCGCTGATCTGGCCGGCCATTGCAGCGGGCTGGATGCTGGCCTTCACACTGTCGCTGGACGACCTCGTCATCGCTAGTTTTACGACCGGGCCGGGTTCGGCGACGCTACCGATCCGGATCTATTCGGAAGTGCGTCTCGGCGTGAAGCCGGAGATCAACGCGATCTGCACGCTGATCGTCGGTTTCATCGCCGTCGTTATCGTGCTGGCATCGCTAGTGTCGAAACTGTCGAGCGCCCGCGGCGAAAGCGCCGCGCCGTTGTAAGGCAAAAAGTTAGTTCGCCTTTGGTGCTGCATCCGCAGGTGCTGCCGCCGCAGGTGCATCGGCGGGCTTATCCGGCTCTGCTATCGGCGCCTGCTTCGGCACGCCCGTAAAGCGCTCGATCACCGAGCGTACAGCGTCGCGGGTCTTGCGATCCTTTACCGCATCCAGCAAAGGCGCCGCGCCCGGCGACCGGCGGATCAGGCTTTCCGGATCTGGGAAGATCAGCGGATCGTCCCACGGGCCTTGGATCACAAAAGGCAACTCGAAGCCGCCGGTGCCGTTGGTTGCCGGATTGAGACTGGCAATGCCCTTGAAATCATATTCACGCGCCGGCACCGACGCGGTACCGGTCAGCGTCAGTTTCGCAGCGGGACCATCGATCCGGATATCCTGTGCGGTGGCGATACCGTCGTTGAATTTCACGGACATGTTGAGCGTGTTGAACGGCGTCGAACCCGAGCGGAAATTGCCGGCGCCGGACAGCGGACGTCGCTCCAACCGCTTCAGCAACTGTTCGACGTTGAAGCCACTGATGGCGCCGTCATGACCGGTCAACGTCGCGGTGCCGTCGAGTGATTGTGCGAGGCCGAAAGGCGATGAGCCCGAGGCCTCCAGCATCATGCTGAGATTGCCGCGGCCGGTGAGCTTGTTGACGCCGAACAGATCGCTGGCACAGGCCTGCAGATCGACATCGCTGAACTGGAACTGGGCCTTCACATCGGCCACGGCATCGGAATGGGCAACATTGAACGAACCACGGACGATGCCGCCATACATCTGCGCTTCACCCACCGACAGCGCCAGTGTGCCGCCGCGCAGGTTGGCGCCGAGCGCGGTGCGGCCGAGCACTGAGGAGCCAACTGTGACCTTGGCGGCCGACAGGCGCATGTCGAGATCCGTGGTGGACAGCGCGTTCAGATCGAACAACTGCCGGTTCCAGTCACGGGCGCCGGAGGCCAGCAGCCGCACGGTAGACACATAGGGCGTGAAGTCGAGTGCGCCGGCAGCCAGGGTGGCCTGCAGCGTCTGACGGCCGGTGTTGCTGTAGGTCATGACGCCTTCGGCGCTGTTGCCGTCGAGCTCGACATTGACATTGGTCAGCGCGATCGACGGACCGACCAGGCTGGCGCGCGCCTTCAGGGCAAAGCGGCCGAAACCGCCGGAGCCGGGCGGTGCCTGACCGACCCAGCGCAGCGCATTGCGCAGCGACAGGCTGTCAGCAGTCAACGTGCCTTCCATGACCAGACTGGCCTTGTTGGCGACGGTGCCGTCGAATGCCAGCTTGATCGGCGCACCAGCGATGCGGGCCTTTACACCGGAGCGCTCGCCGGACAGTGCGGCAATGAAGTCGCTGACGCTGAGGCTGCCGTCGATGCGTTCGCCGCGCCAGTCGAACTGGCCGGTTGCAGCGAACGAGCGCGAGATCGATGGCCAGGCCAGTGACAGGTCGATGTCGCCGAGACGCTCGGTGTTGTGCGGGTCCTGATAGTGCAGCACGCCGTCCTGGATGCGGATCTCGGAGAAGGATAGTGGCTGTTCAGCGCCCGGCCTCATGGTGCGGGCGATGGACTCGATGAATGGAGTCCAGTTGCTTTCGCCGGAGGCCTCGCGGATCACGCGGATACGTGGCCGCAGCATCATCATGTCGGCGATCTCGAAACGCTGAAGCAGCAGCGGCAACAGCCGGAGATTGGCCGTCAGCACATCGACCGTCAAAGCGGGATCGATCGACCCGCCGCCTTTCAGGCCGACATCGTGAAACGAGACATAGCTGCCTGGAAAGACCGAGACATCCACCGCGCCGTTGACGACGAAATCCAGCCCGGTCACGGCGCGGATCTGGGCCTCCACGGCATGACGCAGCGTATCGCGGTTAAGCAACCACGACATGGCAAACAGCCCGATCACTGCAACACCCAGGAGCGCCGCAATCGGCATCCCCAGGCGTCTTATTCCTTGGGCACTCGTCAATGAACTATCCGGGTTGGTTGGTGGTCACACATAGCGGGGCGGCATCCACGTGCGCCCACGTCCAAGGTCCTCAATTTGAAGGGTTTTCTTGACGCTTTCAAGGCCATAGCGGGGGTGATGGGGTCGCAGTCCCCCGCGATTGACCTGTCGCGGAGTTTCCGCCTAATAATCCACGACATAGCCGCCCGCGCCCGCTGGGTTCTCAGCGCATTCCTGCATCAGGTCGATTCCCATGAACAAGGTCTACCCCGACGCCAAATCGGCACTCGATGGCATTCTCAAGGACGGCATGATGATCATGTCCGGCGGCTTCGGCCTCTGCGGCATTGCCGAGGACCTGTCGGACGCATTGCGCGATTCCGGGGTCAAGGACCTCACCGTGGTGTCCAATAACGCCGGCGTCGACGGCATCGGCCTGTCGCGCCTGCTGGAAACCCGCCAGATCAAGAAGATGATCTCGTCCTATGTCGGCGAGAACAAGCTGTTCGCCCAGCAGTATCTGGCCGGCGAACTGGAACTCGAATTCTCCCCGCAGGGCACGCTGGCCGAGCGTATCCGCGCCGGCGGCGCCGGCATTCCTGGCTTTTACACCAAGACCGGCGTCGGCACGCTGATCTCGGAAGGCAAGCCGACCATGGAATTCAATGGCGAGACCTACATGCTGGAGCGTGGTCTGTTCGCCGACATTGCCATCGTGCACGCCTGGAAGGGCGATACCGCCGGCAACCTCGTCTATCGCAAGACCGCCCGCAACTTTAACCCGATGATGGCGACCGCCGCCAAGATCACCATTGCCGAAGTCGAGCATCTGGTGCCGGCCGGCGAGATCGATCCGGATCACATTCACACCCCCGGCATTTTTGTGAAGCGCATTGTCGAGGTCGGTACCGGCAAGAAGCGGATCGAAAAAGTCACCTCGCGTCAGCGTCCCGCGTAACCGCCAAAAGCAAAAACAGGAGAGAACGATGGCTTGGACCCGTGATCAAATGGCAGCGCGCGCGGCTAAGGAACTGCGCGACGGATATTACGTCAATCTCGGCATTGGTATTCCGACGCTGGTGTCAAACTACATTCCCGAAGGCGTCGACGTTCAGCTGCAGAGCGAGAACGGCATGCTCGGCATGGGCCCTTTCCCCTATGAGGGCGACGAAGATCCGGACCTCATCAATGCCGGCAAGCAGACCGTCACCGAACTGCCGGAGACCAGCTATTTCTCGTCGGCGGATTCGTTCGGCATGGTCCGTGGCGGTCATATTGATTTGTCGATCCTCGGTGCCATGCAGGTCGCCCAGAATGGCGATCTCGCCAACTGGATGATCCCAGGCAAGATGGTGAAGGGCATGGGCGGCGCGATGGACCTCGTCGCCGGCGTCAAGCGCGTCGTCGTCGTGATGGAGCACTCGGCCAAGGACGGCGCCAAGCTGCTGAAGAGCTGCAATCTGCCGCTCACCGGCGAGCGCGTCGTCGACATGGTCGTCACCGATCTCGCAGTGTTCACCATCGACAAGCATGGCAATGACGGCATGGCCCTGATCGAACTCGCCGATGGCGTGACGCTCGATGAGGTGAAGGCCAATACCGAAGCTGAATTCCGGGTCGCGCTGACCAATACCTGAACGATTGCGTGCTCCGAACGTTGACATGATGCCCGGCCTCGTGCCGGGCATTCGTGTTAGTATCTGCCTTTTCATCTCTTTAGTTGAGCATGATCAATCGGAAAACCGGTTGCCACTTTTCCGGGTCATGCTCTAGGAAGCCGACATGCGCGCCAGTCTCGAAGACCGTTTCTTCCTGCTTCTGATCGTCGTGGTCACGTTGGCCTTCGGCTGGATCATGAGCTCGTTCTACAGCGCGATCCTGTGGGGCGTCGTCATCGCGATCATGTTCGCACCGATGCACCGGCGGCTGGAGCGCCGTATGCCGAAGCATCCAAATTCGGCAGCTCTGCTCACCGTAGGTCTGATCGTGTTGATCGTGATCCTGCCGCTGACACTCGTTGGCGCATCGCTGGCGCAGGAAGCGGCCGTCGTCGTCGGCAAGATGAAATCTGGCCAATTCAATCTCGGCACGTTTCTGCAGCAGATACTCGATGCCGTCCCACAATGGGCGAAGGGACTGCTGGATCGCTTCGGCGTCGCCAATCTCGGCGGCATGCAGGACAAGTTGACCGAGGGTCTCGTCAAAGGCAGTCAGTACTTCGCATCGCAGGCGCTGAACATCGGCCAGAGCACGTTCGACTTCATCATCAATCTCGGCATCATGCTCTATCTGCTGTTTTTCCTGTTCAAGGACGGCGAAGCGTTGTCGCAGCGTGTGAAGGATGCGATCCCGCTGCGGCCCGAGCTGCGTGACGATCTGATGGAGAAGTTCACGGTGGTGATCCGCGCCACGGTGAAGGGCGGCATTCTGGTGGCGCTGGCACAGGGCGCGCTCGGCGGGTTGATCTTCTGGATCCTTGGCATCAATGCCGCGTTGCTGTGGGCCGTGCTGATGGCGTTTCTGTCGCTGTTGCCTGCGGTGGGAGCTGGCCTCGTCTGGATGCCGGTCGCGCTTTATCTGCTTGCGACGGGCTCGGTCGTTCAGGGTGTCATCCTGATCGCCTATGGATTTCTCGTCATCGGTCTGGTCGACAACATCCTGCGCCCGATGCTGGTCGGCAAGGATACCAAGCTGCCGGACTATCTGGTGCTGATCGCGACGCTCGGGGGCATCGATGCGCTGGGCCTCAATGGCTTCGTCGTCGGTCCGGTAATCGCTGCAATGTTTGTTGCGGGCTGGGCGATTTTCGCGCAGTCGCGAAAGGAAGTTACAGGCGACGCCGCTTAATCAGCGTTGATACTCAGACCGGCCCCTGCGGGACATCCGCAAACCGCGTCAGCCAGACCACCGGACCGATGCTCGCAGCGACGATCAGCAGTGCGGCGAGTGCGCCCTCTTCGAAGCTGCCCCGACTGGCATATTGATAGATCGATGTCGCGAGCGTTTCGACATTGAGCGGTCGCAGTAACAGCGTTGCTGGCAATTCTTTCAGGCAATCCACGAAGACGACGATGACGGCGCCGAACAATGCTGGACGCAATAGTGGCAGTTGAATCATGCGCAGCGTGGTGATTGCCGGCGCGCCGGCGGCGCGGGCGCTGTCGTCGTAATCGACGGGGATGTGCTCGAAGCCGGCCTTGATGAAACCGGTCGGCACCGCCAGGAACCGGATCACGTAGGCGATCACCACGGCGGCGCCGGAGCCGACCATGACAAGCCCGGGCGAAGCGAGACTGAGCCATCCGGCGAGCTTGCTGAATCCATTGTCGATGAACAGCACCGGCGTCAGTAGACCCAGCGCCAGCACCGTTCCGGGCAGCGCATAGCCGGTCTGAGCGACGGCGACCGACAGGTTGGTCAGCCGCGAAGCACGCCAGCGCTGAGCGACGATCACCACAAGCCCGAGAAGCAGCGCAGCTCCTGTGGCAATTGCGGCCAGCGCAATGGTGTGGCCGGCATCGCGCCAAACCGTCGTTTCCATCGACAGCAGACCGCGACGCAGGCTTTCACGCAGTAGATAGAGCAAGGGCACGGCGAAGCCGAGCAGGGCAGGGAGGAGACAGGCGGTGAAAGCAAGCCATCCGCGTGCACCCGTCAAAGGCGTGCGCGGTGCCAGTCTCGGATTCTCCGAAGAGAATTCCACGCTGCCTTCGCGGCGGCCGAAGCGCTCGATGGTGATCAGTACCCCGACGATGGCGAGCATGAACAATGACAGCTGCGCGGCACCTGCAAGGCTGCCGCGATTGAGCCAGGTCGTGAAAACCGAGACGGTAAGCGTACGAATGCCCAGATATTCGCTGGCGCCGATGTCATTCAGCGTTTCCAGCGATACCAGTGCGAGGCCCACAGCGAGGGCGGGGCGCGCCATCGGTAGCGAGACCCGGCGGAACGTCGTCCAGCGATCGGCACCGAGTATCTTCGCGGCTTCAGCAAAATCGGCGCTGCGATGCTGGAACATCGCGCGGGCAGAGAGATAGACGTAGGGATACAACACGATGCCGATCACGAAGATGGCGCCGGGCAACGAACGCAGGCTCGGCAGCCACCCGATCGCGCCGGGCAACGACATTGCCGTTGCCAGCGCGCGATGGACGAGACCCAGTGGCTCGAACAGGTCCACATAGACGTAAGCGGCGAGATAGGTCGGAATCGCCAGCGGCAGCGGCAAGAGCCAGAGCATGAGCGTGCGGCCGGGGAAATCGTGCGCCGAGACCAGCCATGCGGTGCCGGCACCGACTGTGAGCGTAACGATACCGACGCCGATCAGGAGGGCTGCGGTGTCGCGCAGCGCTTGCGGTAATACATAGGCAATCAGATGCTGCCAAAGCTCAGGCTCCGGCTGCAGCGCGAGTAATGCGATGCTGATCACGGGCGCTGCCACGAGGAGTGCGGTGGCAACTGCGACGAGAATCGCGAGCGCTTCGGTGCGGGAAGGCCTCACGGGCGTGCATGCCCATGTGGGCACTCTCCGCATGTCATCCCCGCGAAGGCGGGGATCCATACCCCAAGGAGAAGTAAGTCAGAAATTGCCGTAGCCACAGCGCCCTACCGAGAGTTCGGTGCGTATGGGTCCCCGCCCCGTGTGCGCTGCAGGCACACAGGGCGGGGACAACATACTGATAGGCTGTGTATCATCGCAGCCTACGGAGCAATAGCCGGGCTCAATTATCAAACCCGACCTTGTCCACCAGCGTCGACGCGGCTTTGCGGTTGGCGGCAATCTTGGCGATGGGCATCGGATCGGCATTGAGCTTGCCGTAGCCCGCGATGGTCGGATTGATCGTGATGCCGGCGCGCACGGGATATTCGTAATTGGCGTCGGCATAGACCTGCTGGGCATGCTCGCCGGCGAGCCATTCGATCAGCTTCATGGCATTGGCCTTGTTCGGCGCATGTTTGGCAAGCAGCACGCCGGACAGGTTCACATGGGTGCCGCCGCCTTCGAAGGTCGGCAGGATCACCTTGGTGGCTTCCGCCCACGGCTTCTTGTCGGGATCGGCATTCATCATCAGCGCCCAGTAATAGGTGTTGCCGATACCGAGATCGCATTTGCCGGCTGCAACGTCCCGCGCGGTCTCGCGGTCGCCGCCCGAGGGCTTCTGCGCCAGATTGGCCTTGACGCCGCGCAGCCATTCTTCGGCCTTGGCCTCGCCGTGCTTGGCGACATAGGCGGCGAACAGGCCGTTATTGTAGATGTGCTGGCCGGAGCGAATGCAGATCTTGCCCTTCCACTTCGGATCGGCCAGTTCCTCATAGGTGATGGCGTCCTGCTTGACGCGATCCTTCGACGCATAGATCACGCGGGCGCGCATCGAGATGCCGGCCCAGTGGCCGTCGGGATCGCGATATTGCGCCGGCACGACCTTCTCGATCACCTCGGATTTCATCGGCTGCGTCACGCCCGCCTGCACGGCCTCGTCGATGCGGCCGATATCTACCGTCAGCAGCACGTCCGCCGGGCTGTTGGCGCCTTCGGCCTTCATGCGTTGCTCGAGGCCCGAACTCGCCGAGATCACATTGACCTTCACGCCGGTGTCCTTGGTGAAGGCCTCGAAGATCGGCTGCACGAGCTTGGTCTCGCGATAAGTATAGACATTGACCTCTTCGGCGGCCTGCAGCGCTGAAGCACCGAGGGCGGCGAAGACGACGGCGGTGGCGAGGGCGTGATGCTTGATCATGAAATGGCTCCGGCAAGGGGCGTATCTACAATGTCAGGTGGAGTAGCGCAGTGGGCGTTCGAATGTCAGTGACTGAACGTCGCGTGACAAAAGATTAGATTGATTCCAGATTCGAAAGTGGGCCGCAGATAAGCAACGGCTTACCTGCGGCCCACTGTCGAGAGCTCTTAGAAGTTCGCCGTCACCGAAGCCCGGAACGCACGCGGCGAGCCCGGCGTGATGTTGTTGGCCGCATCGGCGGTGGCGTAGTAGCTGGTATCGAACAGGTTCTCGATGTTCAGCTGGGCACGCCACGTCTTGTCGAGCCGGAAGTAGATTGCGGCATCGACGCGGGTGAAGGCTTTCAGCTTCACTGTATCATCCGACGTGGCGAAGAAGTCGTCGTAATGGATGATACCGAGGCCGGCACCCCACATCTCATTGAACTGATATTTGTTCCACATGGTGAAGGTATTGAACGGCACCAGGCCGACGCGGTTGCCCGCGACGATCGTGGCGGAGCTGGCATCGACGATGCGCGCGTCGGTGTAGGCGTAGCCGCCGGTGACCTGCCACTGATCGGTGACATAGCCGGTTAGGCTGAGCTCAGCACCCTTGGTGTAGGTCTTGCCAAGGGCGACAACCTGGCCGCCCACGATGAACCTCTGGTTCTCCCGGTCGAGGTCGTAGATTGCCGCGGAGGCCTGCAGCCGTGGGGTGATGTCCCACTTCACGCCGACTTCGTTATTGATGAACTTCTCCGGCACGGTGACGGCGAGCGATGGCGTCAGCGAGCTGAACTGGTCGCCGGCGCTTGGCAGATACGAAATGCTGTAGCTGCCATAGACCGAGACGTTGTCGACCGGCTTGATAATCACGCCGGCGCGTGGCGACACCAGGTTATCCACGCGGCTGTCTACGGTGCCGCCCGGATTGAGGTTCTGCGACGTGAGGTCGAAGCGATCGTAACGAACGCCGCCGATGAACTGCAGGTAACGGCTGACCTCGATTTGGTCCTGAATATAGACCGATGCGATGTCGAGCGTCGCATAGGAGTTGTTGTCGGAGGCGTTGTTGTGGATGAACGACCACGGGGCAAAGGTGGTCGGGCTGGACGCGGGAACGAGCAGGGTCGTGCCGCCGTTGATCTGGCCGGTGTTGCGGAGGCTGAAAGTGTTCTGCCGTCCGAACTCGGTACCGAAGACGATAGTGTGCAGCACGGGGCCGGTATTGGTCTTGTAGGTCCAGTCGGTTTGATTGAAGAGGTTTTCGCGCTGAGCAAGGTTGTTGTAAGCCGAGATTGACGCGATACCGCCCGGTGTGACGAACGTCCCCGTGGTCGGGAAGACGTTCTGGTAGAATTTGTCGTAATTGGCATAGCGCGACGAATTTTTGACCGAGAGACCGTTGTTGAAATCGTGGTCGATGACGGCGTTGGCAATGTGGACGTCCTGCTTCGAATAGCTCTGGTCCGGATTGCCGAAGAAGGTCGAAGCATTGGTTGCGAATGGTACAGTCGGGCGTGCATTCGTGGGCGCCGGTACGGTGCCCTGTGCCGGGATGCCGCGATCCGCGGTGCGGTCGTCATGCAGATATTCGTAGCTGAGCTTGACCTTGGTATCCTCGCCGCGGATCGTAACGGTCGGATTGATGCCATAGCGCTCGAGATGGCCGTAGTCGCGATAGGTTCCGGAATTCTCGTACATTGCGTTGATACGCGCTGCGACATTCTCGTTCACGGCGCCGCCAGTATCGATGGTGACGCGCTTGTTGTCGAACGATCCGCCCTGAACTGTCACTTCGCGGATCGAAACGCCATCGGCTTCCTTCTGCACGCGATTGATGACGCCGCCGCCGCCGCCGCGGCCGAAGATCATGGCATTCGGTCCCTTCAGGACCTCGATGCGCTGGGTGTTGTAGAGATCGCGGAAATACTGCACGTCGTCGCGGATTCCGTCGATAAAGAAGTCGGCATTGGTGCGCTGGCCGCGGATGACGACGTCATCGCGATTGCCTTCGCCCTGATGCGGCACGACGCCCGGCACATAGCGAACCGCTTCGCCGATGCTGCGGAAATCCTGATCCCGGATGAATTCCTTCGTCAGCACCGTGACGGATTGCGGCACGTTGAGGAGCGCGGTGTTGGTTTTGGTGCCGCTCGAAATATTGCGGGTGATGTAGCCGACCTGGCCGGACTGTGCGTCTTGGGGGTTGACGCTGAGCGGCTGGCGAACCGGCTGCGGCGCAACGGGGCGCGTCCGGGCGACGCGTCCGGATGCGGCGCGCTGCGGCTGGGCGCGGCGTACGCGCGGTGCGCTGGGAGCGTCGACTTGCACCGGCGGCAATGTCGATGCGCCGGAATTCGCATTCTGCGCAATCGCCGGCTCTGCGATGCAAAATCCAGCCGCGATGATGGCCGCCGCGCTCGTCGAAATCAGAAAAGCTTTGCGCGCCGCCGTGCCGCGCGCGCCGATAGAAGTCCTGGAAGTCATTACTACGCCCCTGAAATATTCTCCGCTCACGCAAACGCCGGCGGTCCTTGTGCTTCCTCGGAAACACTTGGACACATCTGCAATCCGGAGTATTAGGCGCGAATTAGATGGCGTTTAGAATAAATCGAACTTCGAGGGATATGCTCAGGGTGTGTGATCCATGCACCAATGGCCGTCGAGATAATTTGTAATCGTTCTAAACGAGGAGCGACGGCTAGCCTGCGCCAAACGATTGGTCACTGGACAAGCGCTGCGCGTAAGCGCCGCAGTCACCGACACTTGGGATAAGGGAATATCGGGATGCCTCCGATGTTGTCTGACTGACTGGCTTTCCGAATGTCCCGCAGGCACGAGATTGAATGATGCGCGTTCTACTGATCGAAGACGATGCCATGTTCGGCAAGGCGCTGGTGCGTGGCCTGAGCGAGAATGGCATGAGCGTCGACTGGGCGCGCAATGGCCGCGATGGCTTCGCCGCGATGGACCGGTCGGAATATGCGGTCGCACTGATCGATATCGGTCTTCCCAAGATGTCCGGCCTGGACGTGCTCAAGGCGAAAAGAAAAGCCGGCATGACCACGCCGGCCCTTATCATCACCGCGCGGGATGGTGTGTCCGATATGGTGGCGGGCCTCGATCTCGGCGCAGACGATTACATCGTCAAGCCGTTTGAATTGCCGGTACTGCTCGCGCGCATCCGCGCAGTCACGCGCCGCGCCAATGGCCGCGTGGTATCGCTCATGACGTCTGCGGAGATCACGCTGGATCCATCGACGCAGGTGGCGACATTCCGCGATATCAAGCATCTGCTGTCGGTGCGCGAATTTGCGGTACTGCAGGCCTTGATGGAACGGCCCGGGCAGATTCTGTCGCGTAGCCAGATCGAGAGCCGGATCTACGGCTGGGGCGAGGAAGTGCAGAGCAACGCGGTCGATGTGCTGATTCACGGGCTGCGCAAGAAATTTGACAAGGACATTGTCCGCAATGTCCGCGGTGCGGGCTGGATGGTCACCAAGGAGGGCGCATGACGTCGTTGCGAAAGACCGTGATGACTTACGTCACGGGACTGCTGATCTTGGTCGGCGTTGCTGCGGCCATCACGTCCTATTATTTCGTCAAATACGAGGTGAACAGCTTCCAGGATAACGCCCTTCATGAGGTTGCACTCACGGCGGGCATGGTGTTCCGGCACGATATCGAGCCGCGGATCGATGCCGAACTGGAAGACCAATTGGTGATCCAGATCTGGGATCAGTCGAAACAGCCCATTCATCGTTCAGGCCCTTCGGTCGATATCCCGTTTCAGTCGGAACTCGGCTATGCCGACGTGACCGCGGGCGGAGAGCGCTGGCGCGTGTTTCGTTCGCGTGATGCCACGCATGCGATCCAGGTTGCGCAGCGCTGGAGTGCGCGTGAGGAAGTTGCCGCCTATGCGGCCGCGGGCGCTGCGGTGCCGTTGATCGCGGCCATTCCGATCGCATGGCTGATGATCTGGTGGGCGGTCAAGCGCGTGCTCTCTGGCCTCGGGACGTTGTCGATGGATATCGGCCAGCGCAGCGCCGATGCGAAGGGCGCGCTCAGCCTGACAGGCGTTCCGGTCGAAGTCGCTCCGCTTGTGACAGCCATGAACTCGCTGATCGAGCGACATCAGACCGCGCTGGAGACCCAGCGTCGCTTCGTGTCTGACGCGGCACATGAATTGCGGACTCCGCTCGCGGCGCTTCAGATCCAGATCGATAATCTGCGGGCACGGGAGCTCAATGGGCCTGAGCGTGAAATAGCGCAGGATCTGCTCGACGGGATTCGAAGGGCCTCTTATTCGGTCAACCAGTTGATGACCATGGTTCGCGCCGATGCCGGCATCGAAAGCGAAGCCGAAGTCGTCGATGCGGAGGCCTTCGTGCGGCTGGTGGTGTCCGGTTTCGTGTCCATCGCCGAGGCAAAGGGCGTCTCACTCGCGATCGAGCCGGGGACGCGTGATGAATTGAATGTTCGTGCCGCCGATCTCCGGCTGATCGTCTCGAACCTGCTCGACAATGCGGTGCGCTACACGCGCGCCGGCGGCGCGGTCAGCATCAAGGCTGAGCGCCGAGGCACGGATCTCGTCATCGAGGTGATCGACAGCGGATGCGGAATACCGGAATCCGCCGTGCCGTATCTCTACGACCGCTTCTTCCGTGCGGCGCCGATGGATATCGATGGCACGGGGCTCGGACTGGCGATTGCCCGGACGGCGGCGGATCGTAACGGCTTCAGCCTCGATATCGCAAACCGCGACGATGCTCAGGGCGTCAGGGCTGCCGTCTCGATCCCACTCGGAGAAGTGCCGAACGAAGTCAGGCAGTTCGAAGCCGCGTAACCACGCTATGCGTCATCACCTGGAACGGCATCAGCGAGCGCACGCAATGTCTCGGGTTCGCGCAGCACGATGCGCTGCCGGCTGCTTTCGATCAGCCCGCGCTGTTCCCAGGTGCTGAGCGTGCGGCTCACGGTGAAGACCGTGGCGCCGGTCATTTCAGCGATATCCTGACGGCTCAACTGGAAATCGATCTCGATGCCTTGCGCGGTCTTGCGGCCTGATTGGTTCACCAGTCGCAGCAGGGCGTGAGCAACGCGCTGCTCGACCTGCTGGGTCGACATCTCGACCACGCGCGTATGAGCCTCCTGCAACCGGCTGCCGACGGTCTTGAGCGTATTGGCGGCAAGGGCGGGATAGTCAGCAACCAGCCGCGTCCAGATCGTGGTGGGCCACACCAGAACCACGCTGTCATCCACCGCCGTTGCGGTTGCCGGATAGGTTGCGAGCCCCATCGCCTGACCGATCCCAAAGATCTCGCCGGTCGCGACATAGCGCACGATCACCTGTTCGCCGGCGGGCGTCATCTTGGTCGCGCGGATATGGCCATGGAGCAGCAGATAGAACGAATGGACGTCCTCGCCCTGCTCGAAAATCACCTTGTTCTTCGGGACGCGGATCGAATGCGCCTCGCACAGGATCGCCTCGCAGGCTGCGGTGTCGAGACTCTCGAACAGCGGCAGATGCGCGACCATGGAGCTGTCGACTGCCGACATGCGTTCTCCGTCAAGTTCCCGTTCCGGCCACTTCTAGACCGTGATTGCGGGCGTCGATCAAGCGGAAGTTTGCGCTGGCGCAATGTCGAGGCCGGGCGGCAGGCCTAATTTGGCGCATCCGGCTGAAATGACCGGAGTTTACGGAGAAATACGATGCGCAAGGCTCTTATGCTTGCAACCGCCGCCGTCCTTTTCGCTCTGACAGGCGCCGCTGGCGCTGCGGAAGTCGAGGTCAAAATGCTCAACAAGGACGCCGACGGGACCGCAATGGTGTTCGAGCCCGCACTGGTCAATGTGCAGCCCGGCGATACCGTGAAATTCGTGTCGACTGACAAGGCGCACAGCGTTGAATCGGTCAAAGGCATGCTGCCCGCCGATGCGACGCCCTTCATTGGCAAGATGAGCCAGGACCTCGTGGTGATCTTCGACAAGCCCGGCGTCTACGGCGTGAAATGCGCGCCGCATTACGGCATGGGCATGGTGGGACTGGTGGTGGTCGGTACGCCAACCAACGCGGCCGAAGCCAAGGCGGTGACCCATCCCGGCAAGGCCAAGACAGCGTTCGCGGCGCTGTTCGAGAAAGTGGCTGCGAAGTACGCGCTCCAAACGGGAGAGTGACGATGACGCTTCTTCGTGTTCGTTCCATCGCCGATTGGCCGTTGCTCTCGGCCGGCTTCCGCCCCTTTTTCCTGCTCGGTGCGTGTTATGCCGGCTTGGGAATTCTGGTCTGGATGCCGGCCTTCCATGGCCGGCTGGCGCTGGCCACCGGTTTTGCGCCGCGCGACTGGCACATTCACGAGATGCTGTTCGGCTTCATGTCGGCCGTCGTCACCGGCTTTCTGTTCACGGCCATTCCGAACTGGACCGGCCGGTTGCCAATCCGCGGCTTGCCATTGCTCGGGCTGGTCGTCCTCTGGATCGCGGGACGGATTTGCCTGACGTTTTCGGCCTATACCGGCTGGCTCGTGGCGATGCTGGTCGATGTGAGTTTCCTGACGCTGGTCGCTGCCGCTACAACCCGCGAGATCGCGGCGGGCCGCAACTGGCGCAATCTGCCGGTGGTCGGCATCGTCGCCTTCCTGCTGCTCGGTAACATCGCCTTTCATGTCGAAGCTCATCTTGCTGGCGTCGCAGACGTCAGCATCCAGATCGGCGTCGCGGTCGTGGTGTTGCTGATCTCGCTGATCGGCGGGCGGATCATTCCGAGCTTCACCCGCAACTGGCTGGTGCGCGAGAATCCCGGTCGGCTTCCAGTGCCGTTCGCGCGTTTCGATATGGTTGTCATTGCCGTCAGCGCCGCTGCGCTGGTGCTGTGGATCGCGCGGCCCTTTGCCGAACTAACGGGAGTGGCTCTCGCGCTGGTCGGCTTGCTGCACATCATGCGTCTTGCGCGCTGGGCCGGCGATCGCACCTCGCGCGAGGGCCTGCTGCTGATCCTGCATATTGGTTACGCTTTCGTGCCGCTGGGTTTTCTGCTGAATGCCGCAGCGGCAGCAGGATGGGTCGCGCCCAGCGCCGGCCTGCATGCATGGATGGCAGGTGCGGCCGGCGTGATGACGCTGGCTGTCATGAGCCGCGCAACACTGGGGCATACTGGCCAGGCACTGCACGCCTCACGCACGACGCTGATGATCTATGCTGCCGTCATCGTAGCGGCACTGGCGCGGATTGGCGCCGTGATCGCGCCGGCTTACAGTCCGCCGCTGCTCCATGTTGCAGCATTGACGTGGGTCGCGGCCTTTATCGGCTTCGCCGTCTCATTCGGTCCGCTGCTGATCGGCTATCGCAAGCCACGCCGTTCCGACGCGGCGATGGCGCTCAGTCGCTAAATCGGTGAAGGCCGCTCAGGCTTTCATTGCTGCATTCGAAAATGCCACCTCGATCAGCGTGCCCGAGCTTGGCGCGGTCTTGATCTGGAAGCGCGCGTTGTTGGCTTCGACGAGGGCCTTGGTCAGCGACAGGCTGACACCCGAGCTCTCCGAAGAATCAGCCGGCGTTGAACTCCGGAACGGCTCCATCGCGGCAGCGAGTTCGTTGTCGTTGAGGCCGTGACCGGTGTCGCGGACGCGCAGCACGATCTCACCGAAGTCCGACAATGCGGTTGAGACGATCACCTGACCGCCGGCATTGGCGAGGTGGATCGAATTGCCGATCAGATTCAGCGTGATCTGCCGCAGCGCACGGGCGTCGGCAACGACCGTCGGCAGCAGATGCGCCAGCGAGGTACGGATGATGATGCGGCCGCGATTGGCCTGCGGCTGCATCACCGCGACGCATTGCTCCACCATCTCGTTGAGGTTCTGCGTGGTGAAAGCGAGGTCAATCTTGCCGGTCTCGATGCGTGACAGATCGAGCAGATCGTTGACGATCGCGATGACGCGTTCACCCGAGGCCCGAATGTCTTTCATGTATTCGACATAGCGCTCGTTGCCGAGTGGGCCGAAGCGCTGGTCGACTATCACTTCCGCAAAGCCGATGATGGCATTCAGCGGTGTCCGGACCTCGTGGCTGATCCGCGCCAGCACATCCGCCTTGGCGGTTGCCGCACGATCGGCCTGGCGGCGTGCATTCAGCAGTTCGGTTTCGGTCTTCTTCGTCTGCGTCAGGTCGCGGAACACGGCAAAGAAGTTCGGTCCATCCGTGCGCGTGCGGCCGATGGTCATCGACAGCGACACGAGGCCGCCGGCGCGCACCTGGCCCAGGGCCTCACGGCCATGATCCATCAGGCTGGCCACGCCGGAATCCTTGACGCTTGCGAGATAGTCCTGCACCACGCGGCGGCTTTCTGCTGCGAAGAGGTCGGTCAGATTCCGCTGCGTCAGTAATTCGCCGCTATAGCCGAACAGTGCCACGGCGCTGCGGTTGCAGGAATTGATATTGCCTTCGGCGTCGAACATGATGACGCCTTCGGCCGTGGTATCGAGGATCGTGGCCAGATCTTCGGCATCGATATGGCCGGCGGGCAAGGGCGCGTCCGCAACGGGCGCAGCGATCGTAACAGGGGTGGCGACAGGCTCTGCCTTGGACGGAGAGAAAATCAGCGCATGCGCCGGCTCGTTGTCCCATGAAATCGTGTACAGGCGCGCTTCGGCGGGCACCGTGTTGCCGGACTGGTCACCGCCTGAAATCGTGACGGCGGTGCCGTCATCCGAGGTGCTGGCCGCAGAAGAGACATCAGCTCCGACATAGAGCGCATCGAGGCCACCCGCTTCTTCCAGTGCGTTCAGGCTCGGATAGTTCATCCGGGCGAGGAAGGCGGGATTGGCGAACAGCAGGCGATCGAGGCGATAGATCAGGACGCCGACCGGCATCAGGTCGAGCAGCACCTTGTCGCGCATCATCTCGCCGCGCGGTGCAGCCGGTGGCGTTGTCAGCCAGGCAGCCTGTGACGCCGCCTCAGCTGGCTGAGACAAGGTCTGGGCAGGCGTCGGTGCATCGTCTGTCTCGCTGTCCGCTTCGGGTGTGTTCGTGCTCGTGATCAGTCCCGTTTCCGACTCAAGCCGCGCCGACAATTGCCGCGCAAGCTCATTGAAGGCGCTGTTCTCGACAGGCGTCAGTGCCGGCGATCTGGGATCGCCTGGTCGAAATGGCACGACGTTCTCGGGTGGTTGCACGGTGCTGTCCGGTGTGGTTGGCGGTGGTGTCTGTTCTGGTATCGGGTTGGTGGTGAGGGTAATCGGTTCATCGAGACTGTCGCCGACAGGGCCGGCCTGCGCGACATCGGCGGATAATGGTCGGGGCGGTGGATCGCCGATGTGATCATGTCGACGCTGCTCGGCGAGCCGCGTCATTCCATCGAGATCGCGGCAAACACCGAAACCGCGATAGCCGGTGAAATTGCGCTCGCGATCGAACAGCGGCAGGCCAGAGAGTTCGACAGGCAGACGGCCACCGCCATCCACCGGCCAGAGCAGCGTGATGCCACTCCATGTCTGCTGCGTGGCCATCGCCTTGACGACGTGGCTATCGGGATCGAGGTTGAATTCGGCTGTCAGATCGTTCCACTTACGGCCAAAGCCTGCCGCTGTACGCGGGCCGATCAGGTGGACGAACTCGTCAGAGTTCAGTGTGAAGCGCTTCTCCGCATCGATCTGCCATACGAAACGGAGCGGCGTCGTGCGCGGCTCGATCTCTGGCAGCGCAACGGACGCAGGTTGGTCGGCAACGGCTTCGACGGCGGGCGACTGCGCATCAGTCTCAGTCGGTGCGTCGGCATGTGCGATGGTTTCGGCGATCACCTCTTCGAGATGTACGTCGCGATCGATCTCGGCTTTTTCCGGCTCGATCGGAGCGTCGATGTCGATGGTCTGTTTGTTGAGGTCTGCCGCTTCGATGGCCTCATCGAATTCGACAAACAGGTCGCTCGGCTCTGCAAGGGCGCTCTGTGGTTCAACACTGGCTTCGGGTTTTGTGGAAGCCTCGAGTTCTTCTTCGCTCGGCGCCGGATGCACAGCGCCCGGCGCGATCAGCGCCACGAGTCCGACATCGGCGCCGCTGCCTACGCGCTGCAGTACCATGCGGCCAAAACCGATAGGCGTTTCGATGCGGCCGTCCTTCAGCGCGCCGTCGCGCGCATGATCGAGGCCGGCATCGGAGAGATTGCGAAAACCAAGCAGCGCCCGAGCCATTTCGTTGGCGCCGACGAACAGGCCGTCGCGTGCAAAGGCGGCGATCGGGGTGTCGATTCCCTCGACGAGATTTTGCAGCCGTTCGACCAGCGGCATGCCGCGGCCACCGAGCGGCTCCGCTGCGACAACGAGAATGCCGCTGCCGCCATCGGGAAATTCAAGCTGCGAGCAGGCGCAGGTCATCAAGCTGCCCAGCGCCGCGCCGAAGCCGCGCAGGCGCTCCAGCCGCATTGCGCCACTGGCCGGCAACCGGGAGCCGAGCTGGGCTATCTGGCGGCGATGGGTATCGGCGGGTCCGAAAGTCCTGGCAAACAGGTCCGCTGCGTTACGGGCGCCGAACAGTCGCGCGCCGACCGGATTGGCCCACAGCACACGGGTGCCGTCGCGCGACCACAGCCAGACCGGTTGGTTGCTGGTGGCGTGTACGGCCAGCCGTGCATCGCCAACGCCCCGCAACTGAAAATCCGCATTGTTCATCGGCACTTCATGACTGACTCGTTGGGCGCCCGTCCGGTATCCGCGTCACAGATTGCGGGCCAAACGATGACATCCTTAATAATTCGTTAGTATCGCCCGCGCGGACGCGCAGGTCCACGTCCCCGGCCCATTCCAGCAGGCCAAAGCAGCAATAACGTTAATCCGCTCCGAGGGTTCGGCATTCTGCCGAA
Organism: Tardiphaga sp. 20_F10_N6_6; assembly: GCF_052076045.1. Classification (NCBI taxonomy): domain Bacteria; kingdom Pseudomonadati; phylum Pseudomonadota; class Alphaproteobacteria; order Hyphomicrobiales; family Nitrobacteraceae; genus Tardiphaga; species Tardiphaga sp. 20_F10_N6_6. The sequence goes on along the minus strand of NZ_CP197239.1, from coordinate 3,256,011 downwards.
CGGAGGGGCTGGGCCATGCGTTGGCAGTTGCAAAACAAAAACAAAGGTCCACGATGGGATCGGACGAGGACGGGACGCCGCGTCACATCGGCGATGCCAAGCTCGGCTAGATTGCAGTGGGCGACACGGGAGACGGGGCCGTGGACGGCTTCGTCAATGCAAAATGGAGCGGGACATGACCGACCAATTCGAAATTCCGAAGGAAATGCGCGCAATGGCCGAAGCCAGCTTCGACCAGGCCAAGCAGGCATTCGAGAAGTTTCTGGCCAGCGCCCAGAGCACGGCGTCGTCGATCGAAAATCGCGGTGAGACCGTGCGCGCCGGCGCCAAGGATGTCAGCACCAAGGCCATCGCCTATGCCGAGAAGAACGTCGCCGCGTCGCTGGATTATGCCCAGCAGTTGCTGCACGCCAAGGATCTCGGCGACGTCATGCGGCTCCACAGCGAATACGTGCAGTCGCAGATGAAGTCGCTGGCAGAGCAAGCTAGCGAAATGGGCCAGATCATGAGCCGCGCTGCTATGGACGCCGCCAAGCCCAAGAGCTGACCGACCCCTGCGCTCTCCGCCATGCAATCAGTGATTGATATTTAGCGAGTTCCATGACGTGGGCGCGCATTCGATCCGGGTCTCATGCGATTCTGCGGTGCAATATTCTGTTGCGCCGCACAATTCCGACATGATATTGCGGTAACCACAATGACGCATCGCTGATGGCGATGCCGCTCTGTTTCCCGCCAGCTGATGAAAGGCACCGGTGCCTTCCGCAGCCTCCACGGGTTTATTGATTTCACCCCCCACCACGAAGGATGCACGCTATGGCCGAATCGACCGATCCGTTCTCATCTTCCGTTATCCCGTTCCAGGTGCCGGAGCAGGTCCGCGCATTCGCCGAAAAGGGCGTCTCGCAGGCGCGCGAGGGTTATGCCAAGTTCAAGGACGCTGCCGAGACCCATAACAGCACGGTTGAAGCCGTGTTCGGCACGGCCACCAAGGGCGCTGCCGAATATTCGGCCAAGCTGCTCGACATTGCCAAGACCAACACCAATGCGGGTTTTGACTTCGCCCAGTCGCTGATCGGCGTGAAGTCGCCGTCGCAGGCGATGGAGCTGTGGACCGCTTTTGCGCGCAGCCAGGTTGAAACCTTCACCGGTCAGACCAAACAGCTGGCCGAACTCGGCCAGAAGATCGCCACCGAGACCGCCGAACCGATCAAGACCGGCGCTTCGAAGCTGTTCCAGCCGGCCGCCTGAGCCGATCGCACCGCCAAATAATCGAAAGCCCGGGCCGCAAGCCCGGGCTTTTGTTTGCGCCAAAAATCATCATCGCGGCCTTGCCAAAGTGATGCGTTGCACCTAGTTTCCCGCCTGTTCGGGACCCCCTGATTTTGGGGCCGGTCAGGATGCAGTTGTAGCTCAGTTGGTTAGAGCGCCTGTTTGTGGAGCAGGAGGTCGGTGGTTCGAGACCACCCAACTGTACCATACAAATCAATCATTTAGCCGATTCGAGCTTGGCCGTTGCTTTGGGCTGCGGCAATGTCTGACCGCTTGGGTCGGGCCGGTAATGCCGGCGCGCCGGTCAGATCATTCAGCGTGCCCACGATCTGGCTCGGGGCTGTAAGGTTTCCGCACAAACAGCCCGCCTTCGGGCAACTCGACGTCGTAAATGCCCGCGTGCTTCCGCCAGGCCGGTCGTGGAACTCGATTGCCATCGTTCCGTTGGCTTCCCAACGACAGGGAGGCAATCATGATCGACGCTGATATCAGCAATACCGCTATTGCGATGATGTGCGACATCGCGCGCGCCTCCGGGCTCGATCTCAATGCCGAAAAACGTGCCGTGCTTGACGGGCTGATTGCTCAAGGGCTTGTCGAGGTAATCGATCAAGCCAAGCCGGCAGCGGGGCCGAAATTTAGGATCACGTTGAAAGGGCAGCAGCTCCTTGACGAGCGCGGCGTTGGCGTCAACGAGGCCTGATGCGGGTTTCTGCGTTGATCACTTTCGCTGCTACTTGCCTTTGCAGAGGACCTCGCTGACCCCGCCAAGAACCGCCTTGGTCCAGATGGCATAGCCGGCATCATTCAGGTGAATGCCATCGGTTGTGTATTTCGCCGGCATGGACGGGATGGTGATAAGGCTCGCGCCAGCATCGCCGGCGATGGTTGGTAGCAAAGCGTTGTAGTTGTCGATCGCCTGGACGTTGATGCGCGCGCTATCGGATTTACCGGCTTCAACGAGTGTCACGGTCGCGACGGCCATTCGTGGAGCCGTGGATTTTAGCGTCGCGAGCAAAGCGAGATAGTTGGTCCTGTATGAGTCCGCGTGCACAGGGACCGCAGCATCGTTGAGTCCGAGGGAGACGACGACCATGGCGGCCTGTTTCCCACCAAGTGCTTTTGTCAGCATGGCATCGAGACCGCTCGAGGTCGTTGATCCGTCGATTCCGGCATTGACGATGGGCCGACCGCAGACGGCACGGGGGAAGGTTGCGCGTTTGACGATACTGTCGCCGAGGATGATGACGGGATCATCGACCTGTTTCAATGCTGCCCTGATCAGAAGTGGGCGCGGCGGCGTCGCGTCATTTCCTTTGGGCCATGCCGCCCAGCCGCACAACCCCACGAAGCCGATAATGCCAATACGGGTCCAGTTCATGATCGTGGACCGCCCGCGCAGGTTCGGAGTATCGCTTTTGTCTCACTGTTCATCCTGGACCGTCTCTCGCACGAGGTCGCGACGGGGTAACGGCGCCGCGATGTCCGGGAGAAACTACAGGGCCGGCGCGAAGGCAAGCCCGATCCCCGTCACGTCCACCTTGCCAAGCTGGCAATCGTCTCCGACACTCCCACGATAACGTGCAACCAGGGGGGACTAATGTCGGTACGTCCAGGGATTTTGAGCGGGTCGCTTGCCATGTCACTCATGATCGGCGCGTCGTTCTTGGCGACGCCGTCGCAAGCCTATACCGACGATCAGCAACAGCTCTGCACCGGCGATGCCTTTCGGCTCTGCAGTGCAGCCATTCCTGATGTGGATCGCGTGACGGCCTGCATGATCCAGAAGCGGGCGCAATTGAGCCCGGGCTGCGCGCAATTCTTTCGGGCAACGCCGGCCAGCGCGCGCAAACCCGCGGGCAAGTCGCGAAGGGCGAAAAAACCGACTCGCCCGAGTTGATCAGGCCTCGCTTTCACGTGAATGGAAGTTTAGGCAGCGTGCAGAACGGCGTGATCTCGCCGAGTCGCTGCACCGTGACGCCATCGATCGTGGCAAAAAAGTGAACCCGTGACAAACTGACACGTTGGGTATCACGACACGAAACAACATCTCCAGACCACGAGGAGCGTCATTTTGAGCAGCGAAACCAATATTGACTACAAGGCCGAACTCAATCGGCATTTGGCCTGGTTCGAAACGAAACTTCCGCCCCGACCGGCTCGATTTGTAGGTTGGTTGCGAAAGCCCTCATCGAAGCTCGTGCGATTCCCGCTTGGCATTTTGCTGATTATCGGCGGGATTTTCAGCATTCTTCCTGTGCTCGGCCTCTGGATGTTGCCGCTCGGACTCATCCTCATCGCGCAGGATATTCCGCCGCTGGAAAAACCGGTGGCGCAGTTTCTCGGTTGGCTTGAGCGAAAGTGGATCGAACGTCAGCGCGCGAAGGGCATTGCTATCGAAGGTCCGGACTCAACTCGTTCCAACGGCGCTGATAGCAAGATTTGAGCGCCTGACTTGATACCAGAGTGCGACAAAGTGGCGACAAGCGTACTACACCTGACTCATTTCGGGCCTGTTGCGCCGCACTGTGTGACTCAAAAACCAACATTCCAAACAAATCAGGCACATATCCTTGAATTACGCGTAAATATGACTTTAACGAATCAGCAGACTGATTCATTTTCGCCTCCTGGGGTCAATCTGGAGGCCAACATATGAACGTCATAGTTTTCGCATCGCGTAAAGGCGGCTCGGGGAAGAGTACCCTGGCTGCACATCTTGCTGCTCAAGTTCATAAATCAACGAAGCCTTGCTTGCTCATCGACGCGGATCCGCAGGGTTCGTTGACGCTGTGGCACAAGCTGCGGGGAACAAATGAACCGCCGCTGAAGATCGCAAATCGCAGCGTGACCGAAATGGTTGCCGCCGCGAAGCGTGATGGTTTCGAATGGGTGTTCATCGATACGCCGCCGAACACATCGGCTGTGGTCGACGATGCCATCAAGAACGCAACCATGGTGATCATTCCTGCGCGTCCCGGCGTGTTCGACGTCGACGCCGTACAGGCGACGATTCAGTCCTGCCGTTCGGCCCGCAAGCCCTATGCGGTTGTCATCAATGGTGCGCCGGCACGCCGTGACGATTCCGAAAGCCGTATCGTGACGATCGCCCGCGAAGCGCTCGCCAAGTTCAAGGCTCCGGTGTGGTCGGGTCAGATCACCAACCGTGCAGATCTCCTGCTCGCGCTTGGCAACGGCGAAGGCGCCCGCGAATATCAGGCAGAAGGTCGCGCAGCCAGCGAGATCGGGAAGCTGTGGGCGGCGATCGAACGTTCGATCAAGGCTATTCGCGGCAACGGATCGGCGACCGGCGCGATGCACAAGCAGGCGGCCTGATAGCCGTTCTGCTCTTTTGACCCCAGAAAAAGCGCGCGAGACCTTCGCGCGTTTTTTGTCGTTGGTGTGACCGCGACGGTGGGGTGTTCACGCCTATGCTGAAATGGCGATATCTCCGGCGGGCGAGGTCACCCCTTGGGTGACTTCACGGAAGTTGTCTATGTCAGCCGGACGGCCGAGCAGATAGCCCTGCGCTTCGTCGCATTTCTCGTCGCGCAGGAATGCGAATTCCGCTTCGGTTTCCACGCCTTCGGCGAGCACCGGCAGCCCAAGCCCGCGGCCGAGGCCGAGGACGGCGCGCACGATTGCTGCTGCCTGGCTGTTGGTGTTCACCGACCTGATGAATGATCCGTCGATCTTGATCTTGTCGAAAGGGAATGCACGCAGGTTCGACAGCGACGAGTAGCCGGTGCCGAAATCATCCATGGCGATGTGAACGCCGAGTGCCTTGATCCGGCGAAGTGTCAACAGCGCGCGATCGAAGTCGCGAATCAGCGCAGTCTCGGTGATCTCCAGTTCGAGCCGATGCGGGGGCAGGCCGGTTTCCAGCAAGACCTCATGGACGGTTGCGACAAAGCTATCGTGGTGGATCTGAACCGCCGAGACATTGACCGCGATGGTCAACGGATGCTTCCACGTCGCTGCTTCACGGCAGGCGGCGCGCAGCACCCATTCGCCGATGCCGAGAATGGCGCCGGTGTCTTCCGCAATCGGAATGAAGATGTCGGGGCGAATATTGCCGCGGACGGGATGGTTCCAGCGCAGCAGTGCCTCGAAGCCGATCACACGGCCCGACTCCATGGTGCCCTGGGGCTGATAGACCACTTTCAGCTGATTGGCATCGATGGCGTTGCGCAGATCGTGTTCGAGCAGCCGGCGGTCGCGCACGGCTTCCCCCATTGCAGGTTCGAAGAAGCGCCAGGTCGCGCGGCCTTCGGATTTGGCGCGGTAGAGCGCGGTGTCGGCGCAAGCCAGCAACGTGTCGCGATCACTGGAGTCGTCTGGGCAGAGTGCGATACCGACACTGGCGGTGACGCTGCCGAGTTCGAAGGTGGCATCCTTGCTCCGGAATGCTTCCAGTATCCTGTCGGCGAACTGACTCGCAGCTGCGGGCGAGGTCAGGTTCGGCAAGAGAATGGCGAACTCGTCGCCGCCAAGGCGCGCCATCATCTCGCCTTCGCCAAGCAGGGCGGTGATGCGGGCCGTTACGCTCTTGAGGACCTTGTCGCCGGCGGCGTGGCCGAACAGGTCATTGACCTGTTTGAACTGATCGAGATCTAAAGCGAGTATGGCGAGCGGGCGGTCCTCGGATAGTGTCGCAATCTCCTGATCGATTCGATCATGGAACGTGCCGCGATTGGGCAGTCCGGTCAGGGAGTCGTAGTGGGCGAGATAGCGGATGTGCTGTTCGGCCTGTTTGCGTTCGCGGAGGTCACGTACGGCGATGACCTGATGCGGCTCCCCTGCAAAGTCGATTCCACGCAGGATCAATTCGACCGGAATCGTCTGGCCGTTGCGCTGCCGCAGGCTCGCTTCCACCGATTTGTCAGGCTGGCTCATGATCTGCGTCCGCGTATCTCCATCGGGGAAGCAGTCTTGCAGACGCCCGCCAATCAGCAATTCAGCGGACGATCCCGCCAGCGCGGCGAAGGACGTGTTGACCGTGACGATCGTGTCGCCGTCGCACACCAGCAGCCCTTCGACGGCAGCATTGGCGAGTCCGCGCATGCGGTCGGCTTCGAGATCGGAGCGGCGGTGATCACGGATATCCAGCACGATGCCGGCCAGCGCCAGACCAATGATGGCGAAGCTGATCAATGAGACGCCAAGTGCGAGCCATCCGGCGGGGATGGTCAGCGGCGAGACGGCGATGGTCGGATCCGGGGTGATCGTGACCGCGCTCATCGCCGTGAAATGGTGACTGCAGATCGCGAGCGTTAGCAGCAGCGCGCCGCTGATCTTCCAGCGCAGGGTGGTGCCATGCAACCCTACCGGAAGCGCGATCGCACCGAGCACGGCTCCCAATACGATCGAGACGATGACGAGCGTCATATCCCAGTCGATGCGCGCCTGAAGTTCGAAGGCGGCCATGCCGGTGTAATGCATCGCCGCGATGCCGCCCGCGACGACGGCGCCGCCGATCCAGAGGCCGGCACGAAAATTCGGGATCAACGACACGGCAAGGCCGGCGCCGGTCAGCAGCAGTGCGGCGATCAGCGAGACGACCGTAAGTACGATATTGTAGCCGCTCGGCATCCCCGGCGAGAATGCCAGCATCGCTACGAAATGCGTGGCCCAGATGCCGAAGCCCGTGGAGATCGCGGATACCGCGAGCCAGACGAGGCGCATCTGGCCTGTGGCGCTTCGCGCATGACGGAGCAGGTTGATAGCAGCGAGGGACGCGATCGCGCAGATGATGGCCGCAAGTCCGACGAGCCTGAAATCATGGGCATTGGCGATGCAGTTATAGATCGTAAGCATGTACAGATACCGCGAGCGGGATTACCGCAATTGCGCGGGACGTTAGATATAAGTACGTAAAGACACGTAAATACCGGCGATCGGCGCTATTAGATCGCCCCGTGTGCTATCGCTGCGCATGCTTATCCAACCGTAAATTTTGCGGATATTCGCCGGCTCTTGATGACCTAAAGGTGTGGTCGCATTTCAGCGCCACCCTCACCGGGCAAAAACTGTAACGACTGATCAACCGTTTTCTAACATCGCGCCCGCACGTCGCATTCGCGTCACCGATCGACGCGACTGACCACGTCCATCAGTTCGGCGATCTTGCGGCGTTGGTCGGCCTTGTCGCCTGACGAGATCGCGTGCTCCACGCAATGCGCGACATGGTCGCGCAGGATCTCTTCCTCGACGCGCCGCAACGCTGCGCGGGCCGCGGCGATCTGCGTAACCACATCGATGCAATAGCGGTCGGCCTCGACCATGCCGGCCAAGCCGCGGACCTGGCCTTCGATCCGTTTGAGGCGTTTTAAACAGGACGTCTTGATCTCGCTGCGCATGAGGTCCATATACCCCCGTAGGGTATATGTTTCAAGAGGCGAGGTCACGGTGGCAGAGACAACTCACACGCATACGGGGCACGATGCCCATGCCGGTCACACGCATGGCGCATGCTGTTCGCATGGTCACCATCACGCCGAGGCTGCGCCGACCAAAGTGCTCGATCCGGTCTGCGGCATGACCGTCGATCCCGCGACTGCCAAGAACCGTCTGATCTATCAGGGCCATGAGTATTTCTTCTGCAGCGCGCGCTGTCGCGAGCGGTTCAATGCGGATCCCGAGAGTTTTCTGAAGCCGAAGGAGCCCGCGCCGCCCGCGCCAGCCGGCACCATCTATACCTGCCCGATGCACCCGGAGATCCGTCAGGAAGGACCCGGGAGCTGTCCGATCTGCGGCATGGCGCTGGAGCCGGAGCAGGTCTCGCTCGACGACAAGCCCGATCCTGAACTGATCGACATGACCCGGCGCTTCTGGATCGCGCTGGCGCTGACATTGCCGGTGTTCGTGCTGGAGATGGGTGCGCATCTCGGCCTGATGCAACTGGTATCGCAGACCACATCGAATTGGATCTCACTCGTGCTGGCGACACCCGTGGTGCTGTGGGCCGGCGCACCGTTCTTCGAACGCGGATGGCGCTCGGTGGTAACGCGCAATCTCAACATGTTCACGCTGATCGCCATGGGCACCGGTGTGGCGTGGATCTACAGCGTCGTTGCGACCTTCGCGCCCGGTCTGTTTCCCGACACGTTCCGTGACCATCACGGTGCAGTGGCGGTCTATTTCGAAGCCGCTGCGGTGATCACCGTGCTCGTACTGCTGGGACAAGTGCTTGAGCTGCGTGCGCGCAATCAGACGTCAGGTGCGATCCGCGCGCTGCTCGGTCTTGCACCGAAGACCGCGCGGCGCATCGGCAAGGACGGTGATGAGGACGTCGCCCTCGACGCCATTGCCATCGGCGATTTGTTGCGGGTGAGGCCGGGCGAGAAAATTCCCGTCGACGGCGTTGTTACCGAGGGGCGTTCGTCGGTGGATGAATCCATGGTCACCGGCGAGTCCATGCCGGTGAGCAAGGCCGAAGGCGCGCGCGTCATCGGCGGCACCGTCAACCAGAGCGGTGGTCTCGTGCTGCGGGCCGACAAGATCGGCCGCGATACGATGTTGTCGCGGATCGTCGACATGGTCGCGAAGGCACAGCGCTCGCGCGCACCGATCCAGCGTCTCGCGGATCGTGTCGCCGGCTGGTTCGTGCCGGCAGTGCTGGCCGCGGCGGTGATTGCATTCATCGCCTGGGCGACATTCGGCCCGGAGCCGCGGCTCTCGTTTGCGCTTGTTGCTGCGGTCACCGTGTTGATCATCGCGTGCCCCTGTGCGCTCGGTCTGGCAACGCCCATGTCGATCATGGTCGGCGTCGGTCGCGGCGCCCATGCCGGCATTCTGGTGCGTGACGCGCAGGCGCTGGAGCGCCTGGAAAGCATCGACACCATTGTGATCGATAAGACCGGTACGCTGACGGAAGGCAAGCCGAAACTGGTGAGCATCACGCCGGCGGAAGGGTTCAACGAAAGCGACATTCTGCAACTTGCTGCAAGTATCGAACGTTCCAGCGAACACCCGCTGGCGCAGGCCATCGTCAATGAAGCAAAGCAACGCAATGTGGTGCTGAGCGATGCCAGTGACTTCGCCTCGCCGTCCGGCAAAGGCGCGTCGGGTGTGGTCAATGGCAAGCGCGTTGCGCTCGGCAATGCGATGCTGATGGACGAATTGAAAGTGGATACGACGCGCTCCGACGGCGTCGCCGAGCTGGCGCGGCAGAACGGTGCGACTGCCATCTTCGTTGCCATCGATGGCAGCGTCGCCGGCGTGATGGCGATTGCCGATCCCGTAAAGCCATCGGCGCAGGACGCCTTGAAGAAGCTGCGCGCCGACGGCCTGCGCATCGTCATGCTCACCGGCGACAATGCGACGACGGCTAAAGCTGTTGCAAAGACACTGGGTATCGACGAGGTCGAGGCGGGCGTGTTGCCGGAGCGCAAGAGTGACGTGGTCACACGTCTGTGCGGCGAAGGCCGCCGGGTCGCCATGGTTGGCGACGGCGTCAACGACGCACCTGCGCTGGCTGCTGCGGATGTCGGCATCGCCATGGGCACGGGGACCGATGTGGCGATCGAGAGTGCTGGCGTGACGTTGCTGACCGGCGATCTGATGGGGCTGGTGCGCGCGCGCGAACTATCAAAGGCCGTGATGAGCAACATCCGTCAGAATCTGATTTTTGCCTTCATCTACAACGCGGCTGGCGTGCCGATTGCGGCCGGTGTGCTGTATCCGATCTTCGGCATCCTGCTGTCGCCGATGCTCGGCGCTGCCGCGATGGCGCTGTCCTCGGTGAGCGTGATCGGCAATGCGCTCCGGCTGGCGAAAGTGAAGCTGGACTGACAATTCGCGGGCGCAAAAAAAAAGCCGGACTCAAACGAGTCCGGCTCTGAGGTATTGGCCTCGAGAGGCCGACACAATCACCTTCCAAGAGGGATTACTGAGACTTCGCACCACTGGAGGAGGGGGACAAATGCGCAGCGCAAAATCTCAGCGTCTGAGAAGTATGATCCCTGAAGGTGGCATGCAGCAACGCATCACTTGGCATGTCTGACATGCTGGGAAGCGTGGGCATATCTGCCCTGAAATATTGCGGGTTAGGACGGCCAGCGCTGTGCCTTGCTGACGATGAAGTCGCGGAACACCTGCACACGGGCGACCGTCTTCAACTCTTCGGGATAGACAAAATAAGTATCGAGTTGAATCGAGTCCGACTCGCTGAAGAGCTGAACCAGACGATCGTTTTCTTCGACTAGGTAGTCCGGCAATGCTGCAATGCCCAAGCCCTGCTGGCAGGCGCGCATCAGGCCCAGAATATTGTTGACCTTGAAGTAGGGTTCGCGCGGGCCGGAGCCGTTGCGCCCGGCATCGATCAGCCAGCTGCGGTTTTGCAGGTGCGGGGACACCTGGGCGTCGCTGAGCATGATGATGCGGTGCCCGTCGAGTTCGTCGAGGGTGCGCGGGGTGCCGAAATGCTTGATATATTCCGGCGAGCAATAGGCGTGGAACCCCATGGCGAACAGCTTGCGCTGGATCAGGTCCGGCTGGGTCGGCTTGCGGGTGCGGATGGCCACATCGGCCTCGCGCATCGACAGGTCGAGTTCCTCGTCGGTAACGATCAGCGAAATGCGGATTTCCGGATAGAGCGCGGTGAACTCGCCAAGGCGTGGGATCAGCCAATTGATGCCGACGCCCGGGGTAGTGGTCACCTTGAGGTCGCCGCTCGGCCGCTCGCGGCTGTCGGTCAGCTTTGCGCGGGCCGCCTGGAGCTGCATGAACACGTCATGGGCGGTGCGGAACAGCAGGTCGCCCTGTTCGGTGAGGATCAGGCCGCGGGCGTGGCGGTGGAACAGCGAGACCGCCAATTCCTGCTCAAGCGCGCTCACCTGTCGTGAGACTGCCGATTGCGACAGGCCCAGTTGCTCGCCTGCATGCGTGAAGCTCCCCGCTTCCGCCGCCGCGTGAAACACCTTCAGCTTGTCCCAGTCCATATCTGTAAATCCGTCGCGGGTTCGTTTGATCATCATTCGGCCGCTGCGCGGTCATGAGCATGCGCGGCAAGATAGCGTTCGGCTTCGAGGGCGGCCATGCAGCCCATGCCGGCGGCGGTGACCGCCTGCCGATAGGTTTCGTCCGCCACGTCGCCGGCGGCGAACACGCCGGGCATCGAGGTTGCGGTGGAATTCGGAGCCACTTCGACATAGCCCGAGGGCTTCAACTTGATCTGGCCCTTGATGAGTTCGGTCGCGGGCGCGTGGCCGATGGCAATGAAGACGCCGTCGGCTGGCACCTGAGTGATGGCGCCAGTCTTGACGTTTTTCAGGCGCACATGGGTGACCTTGGCCGGGCCTTCGGTGCCGCAGATCTCGTCGAGCGCCGAGTCCCAGACCACCTTGATCTTCGGGTGCTTGAACAATCGCTCCTGCAGGATGCGTTCGGCGCGGAAATGGTCGCGGCGATGCACGATGGTGACCTGCGAGGCGAAATTGGTCAGGAACAAAGCTTCCTCGACGGCCGTGTTGCCGCCGCCGACTACGATCACTTCCTTGTTGCGATAGAAGAATCCGTCGCAGGTGGCGCAGGCGGATACGCCGCCGCCCTGGAATTTCTCTTCCGACGGGATGCCGAGCCAGCGCGCCTGTGCGCCGGTGGCCAGGATCACGGTTTCGGCCAGATAGACGTCGCCGCTGTCGCAGGTCAGGCGGAACGGGCGCTGGCTAAGATCCATGTCGCTGACCAGATCGGTGACGATCTTGGTGCCGACATGATGTGCCTGCTTCTCCATCTGCTCCATCAGCCAGGGCCCCTGGACGACGTCGGCGAAGCCCGGATAGTTTTCGACATCCGTGGTGATGGTGAGCTGGCCGCCGGGCTGAATCCCCTGGATCAGGACGGGCTCGAGCATCGCGCGTGCGGCGTAGATAGCGGCAGTGTAGCCAGCCGGGCCTGAGCCGATGATGACGACTTTGGCATGGATGGGGGCGGCCATGGTCGAGTCCCTTTCTGAAGGGAAATTGGTCATTGCTGAGGCGAAATGTGCCGGCGAACACGTCGCTGCGGCGTCGAAAGTCTTGTCTGCTAGTGTAGAATATCTGGCGAGCCATGCAAGAATTGCAATTCGTCCCGGCAATTTTTCCCCCGGAGACGCTTAATTTCTGCGATGCACGCGCAATAAAATTGCGCAAGTTGCGGCTCCTGCGCTAAGAGAGTTCAAACGGTTTGTTTGAATACCAGCCAGGATCCGCGCCGCGTGCCGAAAAGCCTAGACGACATCGACCTCAAAATTCTCAGCGAAATCCAGGCCGACGGCCGAATCACCAATGTGGAACTCGCCAAGCGCGTCGGCATCTCGCCGCCGCCCTGCCTGCGCCGGGTCCGGACCCTGGAAGAGGCTGGCTATATCCAGGGCTATCGCGGGTTGCTGGATCCCCGATTGCTCGGTTTCGACGTTACGGTGTTCGCCTCGGTCCACCTGTCGAGCCAGGCGGATGCCGATCTCAAGGCGTTCGAGGATTTCGTCCGCAAGGAGCCTTTGGTGCGGGAGTGCTGGATGCTGTCGGGCGAGATCGACTTCATCCTGAAATGCGTGGCGCCAGATATGGCAACTTTCCAGGATTTCGTCGGCCATCTCACGGCCGCACCGCATGTCCGCAACGTCCGCACGTCCTTGGTTCTGCAGAATTCGAAATACGCAGCCGCCGTGCCGCTCGAGCTGAGGGCCGCGGATTAGCAGCGTGCGCTAAAGCAAAGGGCGCCCACCTTGCGGTGAGCGCCCTTTCTTTATTGTCGTGATGTCGAGCTTAGTTCTTCTTGCGCAGTATCGCGTCGAGGCTGATCGGGCCTCCGCCTGACGTCGCAAGATAGAGGCAGGAGAAGCAGAACAGGATGGCAGCGGTGCCGCCGTTCAGCAGCGGCAGGAAAACCGGATCCGCGCCTTTAAACATGTGGCCGAGGAAGTAAGCGAAAGCCATTTCACCGGCGAGGATGAACGCAACTGGGCGCGTGAACAGGCCGAGCAGCAGCAGCGCACCGCCGACGAGTTCAAGCGTTGCCGCGACCTGGATCAACGGCGGAATATTCGCGAAATAGGGCAGAACCGGAAATTTGAAGATCTTGGCGATGCCATACTGCAGCAGCAGCAGGCCGGTGATGAAGCGGAAAAGGCTTAGTGCAGCAGGCTGAAATTTAGCGAAGGCTTGGTCCATGTCATTAGTCCCCCTGTGATGACCATCGTTTCTAGCATTACTGCAATGCAAAATGCTGGTCACTCTCGTGTGAAAACACGTGAGCTGTGGAAGTATTCCAGAAGTTTTCGTGAGTAGCGATGGCTGGATACCGCCATCAGGGGATAATAAAAAAGCCGCGCATCATGCGCGGCTTTCTTGTTTCGCGTTGAGCGCTGTCGATCAGCGCCACTCGACCTTGGTGATCTCATAGGCCTTGGCCCCGCCGGGAGCGACGACTTCGACCGATGCGCCTTTGCTCTTGCCGATCAGCGCACGCGCCAGTGGCGAGGTAATCGAGATGCGACCTTTCTTGGCATCAGCCTCGGGCTCGCCGACGATCTGCCAGACTGCCTTCTTCTCGGTGTCCTCATCGATCAGCGTCACGGTCGCGCCGAACTTGATGGTATCGCCGGACAGCTTCGAGATATCGATGATATCGGCGCGGGCGAGCTTGTCCTCGATATCGCTGATGCGGCCTTCATTATGCGACTGCTCTTCCTTGGCGGCGTGATACTCGGCATTTTCCGAGAGGTCGCCATGGGAGCGCGCTTCGGCGATCTGCTCGATGATCCGCGGACGGTGCACCGACTGACGTTCCTTCAGCTCGACCTCCAGCGCAGCGTAGCCACCTGCTGTCATCGGGACCTTCTCAACCATTCTCTTCGTCCTCTAACGTCATGCGGAACGCGGCGGCGCGCGCATGAAACCATTCGTTCTGCAAGATGTCGGCTTGGCTGCGCTTGCAGCCAGTTCAGACGCCGGCTTCGAGTGCCGAAACAAAACAAAAACGCGACCGGTGAGTTCCGGTCGTGCCTTGCCTAGCTGATCTCGTCGGACCTGCAGTCCGCCCGAATTCAGGCTTCGGAAAAGTAACTCTGCAATGTGCGGACCTCAAGGTCCCCGCCCAGATAGGCCCGGACGCCCTGTGCAGCCGCCACGGCACCCGAAAGAGTGGTGTAATACGGTACTTTATGCAAGAGGGCAGCCCGCCGCAGCGAGCGGCTGTCCGCCAGGGCCTGCGGCCCGTCGGTGGTGTTCAGAACCAGCTGAATCTCGCCATTGGTGATGGCATCGACGATGTGCGGCCGGCCTTCCAGCACCTTGTTGATCTTCTCGGCGGGGACGCCGTTGTCGACCAGGAAGCGCTGGGTCCCTGACGTCGCGAGCACCTTGAAGCCGTTCGACGAGAGCAGCTTCACGGCATCGAGAATGCGCGTCTTGTCGCTTTCGCGCACGGACACGAACACGGTGCCACTCCGCGGCACGCGGGTGCCGCCACCGAGCTGGCTCTTGGCGAAGGCGATTTCGAACGAGCGGTCGATGCCCATCACTTCGCCGGTGGAGCGCATCTCCGGGCCGAGCACCGTATCGACGCCGGGGAAGCGCGCGAACGGGAAGACCGATTCCTTGACGCCGACATGGTCGAGCTTGCGCTTCTTCAGACTGAAGTCGGCGAGCTTCTCGCCGGCCATGATACGCGCGGCGATCTTGGCCACCGGCATGCCCATCACCTTGGCAACGAAAGGCACGGTGCGCGACGCGCGCGGATTGACTTCGAGCACGTAGATGTCGCGATCCTTGACCGCGAACTGCACGTTCATCAGTCCGACCACGTCGAGGCCGAGCGCCATGTCGCGGGTCTGGCGTTCGAGTTCGGCGATCATGTCGTCGTCGAGCGAATGCGGCGGCAGCGAGCAGGCCGAGTCGCCGGAGTGAATGCCAGCTTCTTCGATATGCTCCATGATGCCGACGATGAAGGTATCCTTGCCATCGCACAGGCAGTCGACGTCGACTTCGATGGCATCCGACAGGTAGCGATCGAACAGCAGCGGATTGGTGCCGAGCACCGTATTGATCTGGCCGGTCTTGTCGTTCGGATAGCGCGCCTTGACGTCGCCGGGCACCAGCTCCGGCAGCGTGCCGAGCAGGTAATCGCCGAGCTGGCTTTCCTCGCGGATGATCTGCATCGCGCGGCCGCCGAGCACATAGGACGGACGCACCACCAGCGGCAGGCCGAGATCGGCTGCGACGAGGCGGGCCTGTTCGACCGAATAGGCGATGCCGTTCTTCGGCTGCTTGAGCTTGAGCTTGTCGAGGATGCGCTTGAAGCGATCGCGATCTTCGGCAAGATCGATGGCATCCGGCGAGGTACCGAGGATCGGCACGTCGGCGGCTTCCAGCGCGCGCGCGAGCTTCAGCGGGGTCTGGCCGCCGAACTGCACGATCACGCCATGCAGCGTGCCGTTCTGACGTTCGGTGTCGATGATCTCGAGCACATCTTCGGCAGTCAGCGGTTCGAAATACAGGCGATCCGCCGTGTCGTAGTCGGTCGACACGGTCTCCGGATTGCAGTTGACCATGATGGTTTCGTAGCCGGCGTCGGCCAGCGCGAAGCAGGCGTGACAGCAGCAATAGTCGAACTCGATGCCCTGGCCGATACGGTTCGGGCCGCCGCCAAGAATGATGACCTTGTTCTTGTCCGACGGCTGACTCTCGTCGGCGAAGCTACCGGCGAAGGACGACTCATAGGTCGAATACATGTAAGCGGTCGGCGAGGCGAATTCGGCGGCGCAGGTGTCGATGCGCTTGAACACCGGGCGCACATCGAGCGAGCGGCGCAGTGCCTTGACGTCGGCCTCGGTCTTGCCGGCGAGCACGGCGAGGCGCGCGTCGGAGAAGCCCATGGCCTTCAGCGTCCGCATGCCGAAGGCGTTGGCGGGCAGGCCATTGGCCTTCACCTTGGCTTCCATTTCGACGATGCCGCGCATCTCGGCGAGGAACCACGGATCGATCTTGCAGGAGTTGAAGATCTCCTCGTCGGTCCAGCCCAGACGCATGGCCTGGCCAACCTGCAACAGACGGTCTGGCGTCGGTGTGCCCAGAGCAGCGCGGATGGCGTTCTTGTCGTCGCCGCGGCCGAGATCCTCGATCTCGATTTCGTCGAGACCGGTCAGGCCGGTTTCAAGTCCGCGCAGTGCCTTCTGCAAGCTTTCCTGGAATGTGCGGCCGATGGCCATCACTTCGCCGACCGACTTCATCGACGTGGTCAGCGTGCGCGATGCGCCCGGGAATTTCTCGAAGGCAAAGCGGGGAATCTTGGTGACGACATAGTCGATGGTCGGTTCGAACGACGCAGGGGTTGCGCCGCCAGTGATGTCGTTGGCGATTTCATCCAGCGTGTAACCAACGGCAAGCTTTGCCGCGACCTTGGCGATCGGGAAGCCGGTGGCCTTCGACGCCAGCGCCGACGAGCGCGACACGCGCGGATTCATTTCGATCACGACCATGCGGCCGTCGGCGGGATTGACGCCGAACTGCACGTTGGAGCCGCCGGTCTCGACGCCGATCTCGCGCAGCACCGCCAGCGAGGCGTCGCGCATGATCTGATATTCTTTATCGGTCAACGTCAGCGCCGGCGCGACGGTGATGGAGTCGCCGGTATGCACGCCCATCGGATCGAGATTCTCGATCGAGCAGATGATGATGCAGTTGTCCTTCTTGTCGCGGACGACTTCCATCTCGTACTCTTTCCAGCCGAGCACTGACTCTTCGATCAGCACTTCGTTGGTCGGAGACGCGTCG
The DNA here is from genome assembly GCF_052076045.1 of Tardiphaga sp. 20_F10_N6_6. Classification (NCBI taxonomy): domain Bacteria; kingdom Pseudomonadati; phylum Pseudomonadota; class Alphaproteobacteria; order Hyphomicrobiales; family Nitrobacteraceae; genus Tardiphaga; species Tardiphaga sp. 20_F10_N6_6. Next base: position 3,238,981 of record NZ_CP197239.1, on the reverse strand, counting down.
AGGCCGCGCTCGATGATGTCGAGGAATTCTTCGCGGTTATAGGCAATGCCGCCGCCGGTGCCGCCCATGGTGAAGGACGGGCGGATGATCGCGGGCAAACCAATTTCAGACAGCGCCATCAGCGCCTGGCCAAGCGCGTGCTCCTGATAACGCTTGCGGCGGTCACCTTCATGGAGCACCCACTGGCGTTCGTGTTCGGCCAGCGCGTCGCCCGTTAGCTTGGCCTTTTCGGCCTGGTGCTGCTCGCGATACTGTTTCTTCAGCGCGGATGCGTTGGCGAGCCGCGACTTCGGCGTCTCCAGCCCGATTTTCGTCATCGCCTCGCGGAACAGCTGGCGGTCTTCGGCCTTGTCGATCGCTTCGGCGGTCGCGCCGATCATCTCGACGTCGAACTTCTCCAGCGTGCCCTGCTGGCGCAGCGACAGCGCGCAGTTCAGCGCGGTCTGGCCGCCCATGGTCGGCAGCAGCGCAAAACCCTTGGAGCGGTCGCCGCGCTCCTTTTCGATGATCTTGGCGACGATCTCGGGTGTGATCGGCTCGATATAGGTCGCGTCCGCCAGTTCCGGGTCCGTCATGATCGTGGCCGGATTGGAATTGACCAGAACGATCCGGTAGCCCTCTTCCTTGAGCGTCTTGACGGCTTGCGTGCCCGAATAGTCGAACTCGCAGGCCTGGCCGATCACGATAGGACCGGCGCCGATGATCAGGATGGTGGATATGTCGGTGCGTTTTGGCATTTAAACTCGCGGTGGTGACAAATCGGCACAAAAAAAGGGCGCGCATACGCGCGTCCCTCGGGCCCGGGCGCCAAACCAGCCATTGACCCCTCAGGGAGCCATAGGCCGATCCTCGCGCGCGGCTGTCTTTAGACCACTATAACGGGGCGGGGAAGGCTTTTGAAGGTGCCATCAACCGGCAATTTGGGCCGGTTTCGGGCGCTTCAGAAGGTGTCCGGCGAGGACGAGCACGAGGGCTGCCGCCTCGGCGCAGCCGCCGATCCAGCCGAGGTGGTTGGAGCTCAATGTCGACAGCACCACGCCGCCCAACGCGCTGCCGCCGGCAAAGCCGATATACATGGCCGAGGCGTTCAGCGAGAGCGCGATGACCGAGGCTTCCGGCGTGATGCGCACGAGATGTGCGACCTGTCCGGGATAGAACATCCAGCCGGCAATGCCCTGGGAAAAAATGAAGACCAGAAACAGCACACCCGCAGTGGCGGGCGGTGCGAATGTCAGGGCCGCCGATTGCAGCGTCAGTGACAGCATCATGCCGATCAGGCCCAGCGTTGAGGTCCGGAGCGGTCCGATACGGTCGGACATCGCGCCGCCCAGGGTGTTTCCGATGGCCGCGGCGACGCCAAAGACCAGCAGCGCCAGGCTGATTCCGTTGGCGTCAAAGCCGAGCCGATGCAGCGGCACAGCCAGATAGGTGAATGAGGTAAAGCCCCCGAGGCCCCACATGCAGGTTACGGCAAGGGTTTTCAGCACTTCGGGATGGCGCGCGACGGCAAGCCTCTGACCGAGTGTGGCAGCAGTGCGTGGCAAACCGCGGGGCAGTCCCAGCAGCAGCCCGGCCAATGCGACGGCGCCGAGCGCTGCGACCATCACGAATGTCGACCGCCAGCCAAAATGACTGCCGACCCAGGTTCCGAGCGGCACGCCCAGAACCGTCGCCACCGTCAGGCCGGAGATCACCAGCGACGCGGCGCGGCCACGGCGTTCCGGTGCAGCGATCGCGATTGCGACGGCCATGGCGGTCGGCATGCACAGTCCCGCGCCCACAGCCATCAGCATGCGCGATAGCAGGAGAGTGCCGAATGTGGTCGCAACGGCCGCTAAAAGATTTCCGAGGATGAAGCAGACCAGCGCCAACGAAACGACGGTGCGGCGGTCAAAATTGCTGAACAGCACAGCCAGGATCGGCGAGCCGATGGCATAGGTGATGGCGTAAACGGTGACCAATTGTCCCGTAGCCGCCAACGTGACATTCAGGTCCGCTGCCATGATTGGAAGAAGGCCAGCAATCACAAATGCTTCGGTCCCAATCGCAAATGCCGCCAGGGCCAGCCAGAACACGCTCATCACTACATCCTTAGTTCAAGGTCTGTTGAACTATTGATGCGGCGGTGCAAAATGTCAAATGGTTCAAGAAATATTGAACATTGCGGCGGCCGGTTGGATTCAGTATTGAGGAGTCATGAGCCGCATTCTCCCGCATCCCACGCGCGAACAGATCGAATTGCCTGGCGTGATGGATTGCCTGAGCGATCCGATCCGGCTGGCGATCGTCTATAATCTGGCCAAACGCGAGAAAGAGGTCGGTGAATTGCGCTGTGGCGATTTTTACGGCCTCAGCGGCAAATCCAATCTCGCCTATCATTTTGCGAAACTGCGCGAGGCCGGCCTGATGGAAACGCGCGCGGTGGGGACGGCGCGTTTGATGAAACTGCGCCGCGAAGATCTCGAGAGCAGATTTCCGGGTTTGCTGGATGCGGTGCTCGCATCGGCCGAGCGCGATGCCGAGCGCCTGCAGCTTCCGGTGCTGGAATTCACCGAAACCTGACAGCGCCGACCCACTGGTAAATGTCTGAAAGGTTGGAGGCCCAGCCTGGACTTGAACCAGGATAAAGAGCGATGCATCGCCCCCGCGTAGACATTTCCGCCACCGGGCCGAGCACATGTTACCGATCACGGGGTGGCGATCCACCTCAAGTTTTGTAAACCGTCTGTTAACCTTAATCGTCCGTTTGCCCGAGCCGATGCCTCAGAATGCGTGATGGGCGACGAAGGTCATGCGCGAGGAATTGTGGCCGATATTGATCGGCGCCCGCGACGCCCGGAAACCGGCCGCGGTCAGCTTGGCCAGCATCTCCGCCTCGCTGTAGCGCTGCAGGCCAACCTTGGTGCGCAGCTGTCGGTAGTCAGAGAGGGCCGTGCGCACGAGTCCGACGAATGCATCCCACAGAAAGCCGTGTTCCCGGGCGAGCTTCAGCAGCGCCATGACATCGGTCGCCATGCCGACATCGGGCTGCAGGATGTCGCCGACCACCAACTTGCCGCCAGGCGCCAGCAGCCGCTTGATGATTGCAAAGGCATCGTCGAGTTCGGGGCCTGTCATGTACTGAGCCACCGAATTCATGACAGCCAGGTCGATCGACTGCGCCGTCATGTTGCGCAACTCTTCCAGCGAACGGACCCGGATTTTGGTGTTGGGCGCGAAGCGGGCGACCAGTCGGCCGCGAACGCCAGGCGCGGGCTCTGCCAGGATCAGCTTGCTGCAGGCATTGGCCACTTTGGCGGCCGAGAGTGCTTCACCGCAGGCATAGTCGAGCACGACGGCATCCTGAGAGGCGATATAGCCAATGATATCGCGGGCGATGACCTCGAAATGCACGTCACGATGCAGCTTGCTCGCATAAATCGTATGCGTGGAATCGTAATAATCGATCCAATCTTCCATCGTCTGCCCGGCCCGATTGTTGTTCCCGTGTCGGGAACCCCTATATTTGTGATGCGTTGAAACGGTCTAGAGCGTTTTCAGGCGCGTGGGAAACCGCCTTTCCTTCAAGAACCGCAGTTTTCGGAAATTTGCAGTGCTTTCCGTCAAGACCACTCCGATTTTTCCTGAAATCTTCCGCCCTGACGACAACCCTCCAGCCATCAAATCATCCAACACGGGAAGGTAAGTAACGTGAGCACCAAGACATCGAAAATCGCTGCCGAAATGAATACCCCGACTGACCTCTCAGCCGACGCCGTGGAGAAGGTGGCCAAGGCGCTGAACGGGTTGCTCGCCGACGCTTTCGCGCTTTACCTGAAGACCAAGAATTTTCACTGGCATCTCAGCGGGCGCCATTTCCGCGACTATCACCTGATGCTCGACGAGCAGTCCGACCAGATTTTTGCGACGACAGACCCGTTGGCGGAACGCGTGCGCAAGATCGGCGGTCGCACGCTGCGCTCGATCGGCGAAGTCGCCAAGCTGCAGACCATCAAGGACAATGACGAGGCCTATGTGCCGCCGGTGGAGATGCTGCGCGAGCTGATGAACGACAACAAGAAGATGGCAGCGGCGATGCGCAAGGCCCACGAGGTCTGCGACGACGCCAAGGACATCGCCAGCGCCAGCCTGCTTGAAAACTACATCGACGACACCGAGCGCCGCACCTGGTTCCTGTTCGAGGCGTCGCAGCAGGAAGGCGGCAACGAGGCGTAAGCTTCGTTCCCGATTGAATATGTCAAAGCGCCCGCTTCACAGCGGGCGTTTTCATGTGGAGATGTTGCCGTTGTTCAGCACCAAGCGCTGGGCCGCGGTTATTCAGGCTGAATGCCGAGTTCCTGAATCGTCTTGCCCGTGGCGACAAGCTCGGCGTCGAAAAAGCGCTTTGCGCCCGCAGGCGTCACCACGTCACCGGAGGCGACGTCGAAGCCGAGTACAGGCGCGCGCTCCAGCACGTCCGGCGATTTCAGTGCCTGCGCAATCTCGGCACTGAGTTTGTCGACGATCTCGGCAGGTGTCCCGGTCGGGGCCATCATCATGAACCAGCCTTGCAGATCCGCGCCCTTCAGCGTCTCGGCAATTGCGGGCACATCCGGCAATGAATCGACGCGCTTGTTGCCGGCGATGGCGAGCGCGCGCAACGTGCCAGCCTTGATGAAGGATTCGGCGACCGATGCCGACTGGATCGTCACCTGGGTGCGTCCGGTCAGGCTGTCCTGGATCGCGTTGGTGATGGTGTTGTAGGGGACCAGGACGAAACTGGTGCCCGCCTGCTTGTTGATGGTTTGTGCGATCAGGCCGGAAATGTTGCGCGCGCCGTCGACCGCCATGCTCAGGGAGCCGGGAGCGGATTTTTCAAGCGCGATCAATTCCGCCAGCGTTTTGGCTTTTACTTCGGGATTGACGAGCAGGACGTGGTTGCTCCGCGCCACCATCGCCACCGGCACGAAATCCTTCACGGGGTCGTAGGGCAGTTTCTTGAACGTATAGGGATTGGTGACCAGCGCCGCCGACGTCGCGAACAGGAAGGTGTAGCCGTCGGGGGCGGCGCGCGCGACCGTCTGTGCGCCGACGAGGTTCGCGGCGCCCGGGCGGTTCTCAACGATGAACTGCTGTCCGAGCGCGCGGGAGAGTTTTTCGGCGACGATGCGGCACAGCACATCCGGGCTGTTGCCCGCCGCCTGCGGCACCACGATCGTCACCGGCTTTTGCGGCCATGATTGCGCGTGGGCGGGCAGCGAGAGGCAAAGAATGCCACCGGTCAACAAGATACGACGGGACAATGTGAGCATGAACTTCCTCCTGAAATGGTTGGCCTGCGATTTCTGATCGCTTGTTGAGGCGTGCTTTTTGAACGAGCGGGTCTTTGTCGTGCGAAGCAGCCCGCGGCGCTGGCGGTGCGGGCTGCCGCTTGCATCAGGCTTCGTCGGCCACGCCGTTGCGCAGCACACCTAGCCGATCGATCTCGACTTCGACGATATCGCCCGGCTTCAGCCAGAGCGGAGGCGTGCGCTTGGCGCCGACGCCGCCCGGCGTGCCGGTGGCGATCACGTCGCCCGGCTCAAGACGGGTGAAGGACGAGCAGTATTCGATCTGACGCGGGATATCGAAGATCATTTGATCGATGGTGGCGTCCTGCACGACCTGGCCATTGACGCGGGTCTGCAGCCGCAGCGGCGCCACGTCGCCGAGTTCGTCCGGCGTCATCATCCAGGGGCCGAAGCCGCCGGTCTCCGGAAAATTCTTGCCGGGCGTGAACTGATGGGTGTGACGCTGGAAATCGCGCACGCTGCCTTCATTGTAGCAGGCGTAACCGGCGATATGGCTCCACGCATCGGCCTGCGTGATGTGGCGGCCGGGCTTGCCGATAATGATGGCGAGTTCGCCTTCGAAGTCGAGGTGGGTCGAGACCTTCGGCCGGATGATATTGGTGAGATGACCGGCCTGACTGTTGGCGAAGCGGCCAAACACCGTGGGATTGTCGACCTCGGCGCGTCCGGTTTCCTTGCGGTGCATCTCGTAGTTCAGGCCGATGCAGAGAATCTTGTCCGGATTCGGAATCACCGGCAACCAGGTAATATCAGCCGTCGGGATACGTTTGGCCTTGTCCGCTGCATCACGCACCACGGACAGCGCGTCGGCTGCAATGACGGATTTGAGATCGGGATAGCGCGCTCCAAGAACCGCGCCGATGTCGAGTGCCTCGTCGCCCTCGATCACACCCCAGGTCTTGCTGGTGCCGATCTGAAAACTTGCCAATTTCATCGTGATGTCCTCGCTGTGGAAGCTGCGTGTCCGTGGGGAATGGTGGTGTGGCGACGCTGTGCGGCCGGCGTGATCATCGGAGCCGCTCAGCAAGATCGGTGAGCAGCGCGTCGAGTGCGCTGGTCTCGCTGGCGACGCCGAAGACGTAATGGTCGGGTCTGACGACGGCGGCATGACAGCCGTGGCGATCGAACCAGGCAGCGAGAACGCCATCTTCTTCAGTAAGTACGTCATCGGCGGAGGGGCCGATGCGAATTGGCCTGATGTCCAGCCGAGTCAGGATCGCTCGCAGATCGGGACTGAGCTCCAGTTCGTTGCGCATATCGAGCACAAGCCGCCATCCAGTGCCGGCGACGCTATCGAGACGGCGCCGTCCTTCTGCAGTCCTGATCCAGGGCTGTGGAAACAACGTGCCGTGTGCCGGGTGGAGGGGAAATGCCAGTAGTCCCGTCTGCAAGGGCGGCACGATTTCCTGACGGGTGATGGTGCGGGGGTGGCCGCCACCCTCCGCAAGAATGCGCTCGTCGCGTGCTGCTGCGGCGTCGGGATCGCGTTCGCAGATCACATGACCGATGGCCTTGATGCGGGAAGTGAGCTGGCGCACATGCTCGCCGCGCTCCTCGCCGTAGCTGTCGAGCAATTTTGCATTGGATTGTCCGCGGAGTACGCGGTCGAGCTTCCAGACCAGATTGCCGACATCGCGGATACCCTGGCACATGCCCTGGCCGATGAAGGGCGGCTGCTGATGTGCGGCATCGCCGGCGAGGAAGATGCGGCCGCGTCGCCATTCCTTCGCGACGAGCGCATGAAACCGGTAGCTCGCAGCACGCCACAGCGTGGCATCATCAGGCGTGATCCAGCGCGCAAGCAGTCGCCAGACTTGCGCGGCCGTTTCCATCTCGCGCAGATCTTCGCCGGGCAGCAGCATGATTTCGAAGCGACGATGATTGCCGGGGCCGATGATGAAGGTCGTGGGCCGCGACGGATCGCAGAATTGCGCCGCGGTCTGCGGCAGCTTGCTGAGGGAGGCGTCGTTGACCTGAAGATCGACGACAAGCCAGGGCTCATCGAAGACGAGATCTTCGAATGCGATGCCAAGCTGTTGCCGGGTGCCGCTCGATGCGCCGTCGCAAGCGATGACGTAGTCGGCGGTAACGTCGCGCGTCGCGCCGCGGTCGTTCCGCAAATGCAGCGTCACACGGTCGGTCGATTGCTCGAAGCCGAGCAGTTCGGTGCCCAGCTCGACTTCGACGCTATCATAGGCCGCGGCATGTTCGCGCAAGGCAGCTTCGACCGGCGGCTGCGTGAACACCATGCTGGGCGTGTAGCCGAGCGGATAGGGCTCCGCGACCATGTCGATCCGGCGGATCAGCTGCCCTTTGGCGCCGAAATGCTGGGAGGCGGGGAATGGAGCAACATAAGGCAGCACGCGCTCGGCAGCGCCGATATTGTCGAGCAGGCGCAGGATCTCGTGATCGATCGCGATCGCACGCGGCTTGTCATAGACCTCTAGCTGACGGTCGATGGCCAGTGTGCGGATGCCACGGTCGCCAAGAAGACTGGCCGCGATGGCGCCTGACGGCCCATGGCCGACCACGACGACCTGAAAATCATTTCGTGTCTGCTCGGATGAAAGCGTCACGCGGTACTCCCGTCGGCGTAGCCAACGGCGGTCTGTGCCGCCTTGACGTGATCGGCCTTGGGTGGGGCGATGCCCCAGTGATCGGTGCGGCCGGGTGGCCAGACCCATTCCGCCGGGCCGCGCACGACATAGCTGTCATCGACCTGCAAAACTTCGGCGGTGTATTCGATGACGATCCCGACCGGATCGATGAAATAGGCAAACACATTGTCGCCGGGGCCGTGACGGCCGACGCCCCAGGCAATGGGAAATCCGGCGTCGATCATGCGGCCCGAGCCGCGCATCACGGCTTCGAGATCCGGCATCAGGAAGGCGACGTGATTGAGCCCGTTCACGGCAGCGTCGGCGATGACGATGGCGTGGTGGTCGCTGTTGCAGCGAACGAAGGCCATGATCTTCGAGCGGTCGGTGAGACGAAAGCCGAGCGCCTGTTCGTAGAACGCGGCGAGATCATCGACACCTGTGCTGTTGATGTTGACATGCGCGAGACGCGTCGGCCGGTTGGCCGATGACGGAGCTTCGGCATGTTGCAGGTCGCCATGAACGAAGCGAAGCGCGCCGCCACCGGGCGCGCGAATGCTCATGATCGTTCCGCCATCGGGCCCCGGATTCGGAGCCGGGCCTGAGAGCAGCGTGGCCCCGTGTTTCACGGATGCTGCGGCGATCGTTTCGAATTCCGCATCCGAATGCAGCCGGAACGTGATGGCCCTCAGCGCAGGGCGATCGCCCTGCCGCAAGGCGACGACATGGTGGTCGCTGCCGCTGGCCCGCAAGTAAGTGACGCCTCCGTGGCGTGTCACGAGGTCGAGTCCCCACACAGATGTGTAGAACTGTTCGGATCGCTGCAAATCTGGCGTGTCGAGATCGACGCTGCGCAGGGCGGAGATCGGGAAATGGGTCATTGCGAAGCCTGCTCGTCAAGGTCGAGGAAACGTCTTGCATTGGCATGAAGGACGAGATTGCGCGTCGCCTCGTCGCCGATCGCTGATGCGGCGCGCGTTGCCGGCGTGCGATCGTGAAATGCGAACGGGTAGTCTGTGCCGAGCATGATCTGCGTCGCGCCGAACTTGGCGATCAGATGCAGCAGCGTCGGGTCGTCATAGACCAGCGCGTCGTAATAGAGCCGGCGTGCCTGCAAGATCGGCGATTCCTGGATGCTCTCCTGCAATACCGGGAAGACCTGATATCCCTCCTGAAGCCGCGGCAGCAGCGACGCGAGCGTGCCGCCGCCGTGGCTGAACGCCATGCGCAGGCGCGGGTGGCGCAGCAAGAGGTTTGAGGTGATGACGGATGCGGCAGCGAGGCCGACATCGGTCGGATAGGCCAGCACCTGCTGCAATTGTGCCGGGCCGACAAGGCGATCCATGCCGCAAGGCCGCAAGGCGTGGACGAACACCGCCATGTCGAGCTTCTCGACCTCGGCGAAGAATCCGTCGAAGTCGGGAGACCCGATCGGCTTGCCGTTGATGTTGCTGCCGATCTCGATGCCCGCAAAGCCGAGTTCGTGCTTCAGCCGATGCAGCTCGGCAATGGCGCGGTCGATGTCCTGCAGCGGTACCGCGCCGAGGGCGGCGAGGCGACCACCGGAATGCATGACCATCGCGGCCATCTGGTCGTTGATGTAGCGGAGGAGATCATTCGCCGCTGCGGGCTCCATCCAATAGGACAGCAGCTCCGGCATCGGCGAAATGGCCTGCACGCCGAGTCCCATCTCCGCCATATCCGCGACGCGCTTGGCGACATCCCAGCAGCGATCCGACACCGTGCGATAGACGCGGCCGGCCATCATCACATGCTTGTGGCAGGGTTTGGCATCCGCCATCGACGGCCAGTCGGCCGGCACCGCCGCGCCCAGGTAGGAAGGGAAGGAGGACGGCACGACATGTGCGTGGACATCGATCCCGCAGCTGCATGGGGAGATGGCGCTCATAGGCACTGTGATCGGGCCATGCGCGGCTGGACAGCTGCGAAAACTGCCGATGCCTCAGGCGCTTGCTGAGCCTTGCCAAACATTGTCGCGCCTCCCGCCAGTCATCTCTCAGGACCTTGGGGAACTAATATCTATAGAAATCGGCTCGTACAATAAAAATTTATAGATTTTTATGAAATCAGAAAAAGTGTATAGAAATCGAAGTCGACAGGCAGATGATTCCGGGATTGAAGCACGTGGACACAACCTCACTGGAATTGGCTTCGCCGCCGTCCTCGACCCAGGCCAGCACGGTCTATGACCGGTTGCGGGAGGACCTGCTGTCCGGACGGCTCGAGCCGAGCCGGAAGCTCCAGATGCGTTTCCTGACCGAGCTGTATCAGACCGGTCAGACGCCGCTCCGCGAGGCGCTCAACCGGCTGACCGCCGATGGTCTGGTGGAGTGCCGCGAGCAGCGCGGATTCTATGTCGCGGATATCAGCCGCAGCGAGCTGGCCGAACTGACCAAGACCCGGTGCTGGGTCGAGAGTCTGGCGCTGCGGGAATCCATGGCGGCCTCGACGCCGCAATGGGAGGAGCAGCTTCTGCTCGCGCAACATCGCCTCGGGCGAACCCCGCGCTCGCTCAATGCCGAACACTTCGAAGACAATCCGGAATGGGAGCGGCTGCACCGCGTCTATCACCGCACCTTGATCGGGAATTGCGGTTCGCAGTCCCTGATCGCGTTCTGCGGACAACTCGCCGACCAGCTCTACCGCTATCGACGTCTGTCGATCCGCAAGGCATTCCCGTCACGCCATGTGACGGACGAGCATCAGGCGATCATGACTGCTGTTTTGAGCGGCGATGCGGACCATGCCGTGGATCTGCTCACCGCGCATTACAGGCAGACCGCTGAAGTCATTCTCCAGGACAAGCAGATCTTCTCAGAACTGCACGAGGGCGAAGACGCCGCATCGTAGCGGGCACGGACGCAGGCCGAGCAAGCACCTCTGCGGGTATGAAAAAGGCATCGCGACGCATGCAAGGCCTTGGAAACATGTCTGCAAGATTTGGTAGGCAGAAAATTTGGTAGCGAGGAGTGGACTCGAACCACCGACCCCAGGATTATGATTCCCGTGCTCTAACCAACTGAGCTACCCCGCCACGGCATCCGGAGGGGACAAATTGTCCCCCGGCGAATGCGCGGCATATAAGAAGTCGAGGGACTCGATGTCAAGCAAAGTAGCGCCTCAAATCGGTGCCTGAATAGATGTTCCCGCAACCCGGCCGCCGATTTGGAGATCGGGCAGCTATCGCCGCCCGATCAGGCACTTATGGCCACGTCTAGCCGCCGTCGAAGGCCTTTTTCAGGGCGACCAGATCGAGCTTGACCATGCCCATCATGGCCGTCATGGCACGCTTGGCGCCCTCGCCGTTGGTGCTGGCAAGCATCTCGGTGAAGCCGTTGGGAACGATCTGCCAGGGCACGCCCCAGCGGTCGTTGATCCAGCCGCAGGCGTTTGCCTTGCCGCCATTTGTCAAAATGGCGTCCCACACACGATCGACCTCGGCCTGGTCTTCGCAATGGATGGTGAAGGACACGGCCGTGCTGAATGTGGCGGGGCTGCCGCCATTGAGGCCAATGAAGCTTTGGCCGGCCAGCGTGAAGCCGACCACCAGCACGTTGCCTGCTTTGCCGCCGGGATAATCGATCGGGGCGCGCTGCACGCGATCGATGGAGGAATTGGGCACCAGCGAGCAGTAGAACCTGGCGGCTTCCTCGGCCTCGGTCTCGTACCAGATGCAGGGTGAGATCTTTGACATCGCTGCTATCCCTCTCTCGATCAGGCCTGAGCCATCGCAGATTGCGCGGCGGCCATGTCCATCCACATCACTTCCCAGATGTGACCGTCGGGATCCTCGTAGCTGCGGCCATACATGAAGCCGAAATCCTGCGTGGGTGTCGGATCGGCGCTGCCGCCCGCACCCACGGCCTTCTTCACGAGACCATCGACTTCGTCGCGGCTGTCGGCGGAGACGCAGATCAGAACTTCGCTCGACGTCTTCGCGTCGACGATCTTCTTCGAGGTGAACTGGCGATATTTGTCGTGCGTCAGCAGCATCGCGTGAATGGTGTCGGAGAACACCATGCAGGCGGCGGTATCGTCGGAGAATTGCGGGTTTTTGGTCGCGCCGACCGCTTCATAGAAGGCGACCGCGCGGGGCAGGTCGGTGACGGGCAGGTTGACGAAGATCATTTTGCTCATCGGATGAACTCCAGTGGGTATGCGTTGTGAGTGTTCTCTTGGCGATTGTCCCGCAAAGGACGGTTGGCCCGGCCGCGATCCGACATCGGCTCCAAAATTCTTTCGATATTTTTGCCGGCGGAATTTTTCTCCCCTGCGATCAATATTCTAGCCCGGCGATCTCCGCGTGCAGACGGAATGTCGCATGGCTCATCCTGATTGCGAATTGCGGCGGCGGTGAAATCATCGTTGATTGCCAAAGACGCAAGACGCGTTCGCAGCCTGGTTCGGAACATGTCCTTTTCCTGGGTTTGTTCCGGGCTAGACTGAACGACAATAAAAATACAGCCGGTCCGGGCATCACCCCCGGAATCGCAGAGGGAGAAACACATGTTGCAACGCAATCGCCTTGCTATGTCCGCTGCTGTCGCGCTCATCGCGGCCGCCACCATGTTCAGCGGTGCAGCCCAGGCGCAGGACTATCCGACCAAGCCGATCACATTGATCGTGCCATGGCCCGCCGGTGGCTCTACCGACATCTCGATGCGCGCAATCGCGGACGCGGCGTCGAAACACCTCGGTCAGCCGATTGCCATCGACAACAAGGGCGGCGGTGGCGGCACGGTCGGCCCGGCCACCATGGCGGCGGCTGCGAAGCCGGATGGCTACACCATCTCGCAGATTCCGATCACGGTGTTCCGTCTGCCGCTGATGCAGGACGTGTCGTGGAATCCGGACAAGGATTTCTCCTACATCATCCATCTCACCGGCTACACCTTCGGCATCACCACCAATGCGGAATCGCAGTTCAAGACCTGGAAGGACGTGGTCGACTTTGCCAAGGCCAATCCGGGCAAGGTGACCTATGCGACGCCGGGCACCGGCACCTCGCTGCATGTCGGCATGGAGCAGATCGCGGCACTGGCCGGCATCAAGCTCACGCAGGTGCCGTTCAAGGGCGGTGCTGAAACCAATGCTGCCGTGCTCGGCAATCACACCATGCTGCAGGCGGATTCCACCGGCTGGCGGCCGCTGGTCGATGCCGGCAAGCTGCGTCTGTTGATGGTGTGGACCGACAAGCGGTCGCCGAATTTCCCGGATGCGCCAACGCTGAAGGAGAGCGGCTATCCGATGGTCTATGACTCGCCGTTCGGCATTGCCGGGCCGAAGGGCATGGATCCGAAGATCGTTGCCAAGCTGCACGACGCCTTCAAGAAGGCCATCGAGGATCCCGCCGTCATCGCGACGCTGGCGAAATACGACATGGTGCCGAACTACAAGAACACCGAGGACTACAAGAAATTCGTTGTCGAGGTCACCAATTCCGAGCGCAAGGTGATCGAGGGAATCGGGTTGGGCAAGAAGCCGAATTGATCGTCGAATAACGACGTCAGGCGCATGCGATGGGTCCATCGCATGCGCCTTCATTTCATGTCGATGTCCCGGGACAGAAACGATGACTGATCAAACCCGCCCGCCATTCCGGCTCAACAATTCAGAACTCTGGACCGGCGTGCTCGGCATTGCGCTTGGCGTGTTCGTCATTCGCTCCGGCCTCAAGCTGAAGCTCGGCACCATCAACGATCCCGGCTCCGGCTTCATGCTGTTCTATATTGGCCTGCTGATGTGCGCTTTCGCGCTCACCATCGTTCTCGCTTCGGTAACGGAAGGCGGACCGACCTTTGGCTCGCGATGGGAAGGCGCAAGCTGGGGCAAGCCGAGCGCGATCATCGTCATTCTCTCGGCTTACGCTTTCGCGCTTGAACCGCTCGGCTTCCTGATCTCGACCATCCCCCTGATGCTGGTGTTGTTGCGCGTCATCGATCCCGTGCGTTGGACGCTGGCGATCCCACTCGCGGTGCTGGCGCCGCTCAGCGTGTGGTGGGTGCTGAAACGCGGCCTGCTGATCCAGTTGCCTTCGGGCATGTTTGAAATCGGCTGACGGGAAACACGGATCATGGATGTTCTCGTCAATGTCATGCACGGCTTCGGTGTCGCGCTGCAGCCCGTCAATATTCTCTACTGCTTCATCGGCGTCTTCATCGGTACCCTGGTCGGCGTACTGCCGGGCATCGGGCCGATCTCGGCGATGTCGCTGCTGCTGCCGGTGACGCTGTCCGGCACGCCGGAGTCCGGCATCATCATGATGGCCGGCATCTATTACGGCTCGATGTATGGCGGTTCGACCACGTCGATCCTGGTCAACATTCCCGGTGAGGCCGCCTCCGTCGTCACCTGTATCGACGGCCACCAGATGGCGAAGCAGGGCCGTGCCGGTCCGGCGCTCGGCATCTCCGCGCTCGGCTCCTTCATCGCCGGAACTTTTGCGCTGGTGATGCTGATGCTGGTGGCGCCGTCGCTCGCCTCGGTCGCCATTGCCTTCGGCCCCGCGGAATATGCCAGCCTGATGGTGCTCGGCTTGGTCGTGCTGACCTTCCTGACACAAGGCTCGATGGCCAAGGCGCTGCTGATGGCCTGTATCGGCATCGTGCTTGGCCTCATCGGCCTCGACAGCATCACCGCGCAGCCGCGGCTGACCTTCGGCCGGATCGAGCTGATCGATGGCATCGGTCTCGTGCCCGTGGTGATGGGTCTGTTCGGGCTCGGCGAGGTGCTGCTCAACACCGAGCAGGTCATCAAGCGCGACATCATCAATGCCAAGATCACGCAACTCCTGCCCAACAAGGAAGACTGGAAGGCCAGCGCCGGGCCGATCGGGCGTGGCACGATTTTAGGCTTCTTCCTCGGGATACTCCCCGGCGGCGGTGCCGTGGTCGCGTCCTTTGCGTCCTATGCGCTGGAGAAGCGGCTGTCGAAACATCCGGAGCGCTTCGGTCATGGCGCCATCGAAGGCGTTGCCGGACCTGAAGCGGCGAACAACGCGGCAGCAGGCGGCGCGTTCATTCCGCTCATGACCCTCGGCATCCCGCCGAATGTGGTGATGGCGCTGCTGCTCGGCGCTTTCGTCATTCACGGGCTGCAGCCCGGCCCGCTGCTGATCACCCAGAACCCCGGATTGTTCTGGGGCATCGTTGCCAGCATGTATATCGGCAACCTCATGCTGCTGGTGCTGAACCTGCCGCTGATCGGCATGTGGGTGAAGCTGCTGAAACTGCCTTACAACGTGCTGTTCCCGCTGATCATCCTGTTCACGATCATCGGCGTTTATTGCAGCAGCAACAATGTGTTCGATGTCTATGTCATGATCGGCTTCGGCGTGATCGGCTACTTCATGCGCAAGTTTGGCTACGAGCCCGCGCCTTTGGTGCTGGCCTTTGTGCTTGGTCCGCTGCTGGAGAACAATCTGCGGAAGTCATTGATCTTGTCGCAGGGTAATCTCATGACCTTCATCGAGCGGCCGATCTCGGCCGCCTGTCTGTTGCTGGCAGTGGTGCTGCTGATCGCGCCGCTGCTGCCTGCACTGCGCAAGAAGCGCGAGATGGTCGCGCTCGACGAGGGCGCGTAGCCGGGAGGCATTTGTCATGGACACCGAACTGGCCAGGACATTCCTTGCTGTTGTGAGCGCCGGGAATTTCGTAACTGCGGCGGACAAACTCCATGTCACGCAGTCCACGGTCAGCGCGCGGATCCAGACGCTGGAGCAGTTGCTGCGCGTGACGCTGTTCGTCCGCAACAAGGCCGGTGCGACGCTGACGCCCGCCGGCCGCCAGTTTCAGAAGCATGCTTCCACGCTGGTGCGAACGGTGGAACATGCGCGGCAGGATGTCGGCATTGCGAAAGGCTTCAGTGGTACGCTGACCGTCGGCGGTCGCATTGGGCTGTGGGAGGAGCATCTGCTGCACTGGCTGCCGCTGATGCGCGCGAAACATCCGGATATCGCGATCCGCGCCGAGAGCGCTCTCGAAGCCGAATTGATGCAGGGCCTCGTCGAAGGCAGGATCGATATCGGCGTGATGTATACGCCGCAGAGCCGGCCTGGCCTCAAGGTCGAGCAGTTGTTCGATGAGCAGCTCATTCTGGTCTCGACGAGCACGCACAGCGCGCCGGAGCCGCAGTCGGGTTACGTCTATATCGACTGGGGCCCGGAATTCTATGCGCGGCACATGGCCCTGTTTCCGGATTTCGCCGGGCCATCGCTTACGGCCAATATCGGCTGGCTCGGGCTGCAGCATGTGCTGGAGAATGGCGGCTCCGGATATTTCCCGCGCCGCATCGTTGCACCCCAGCTGAAGGCCGGGCGGCTGCATGCCGTCGCCGATGCGCCGGAATTTTCGATGCCAGCCTATGTCGTCTATCCCGGCGATCGCGACGATGCGATCATCGCCGAAGCAGTCGCACTCATGCATCGCCTCGCGCGTGACGCGGCCAACAAAAAGCCCGCGCCTGCAGGGCAGGCGAGGGCGCCGAAACGTCCGGCAAGGCGGACGTGATACGAGGCTCAGGCGCGGCTAGGTGCCGGACGGATATCCCGATGTCGCCACGATGGCCGCGATCTGATCGGCGCTGTGCCGGGAACGCTTGCTGACTGTCAGGCGTGCGATGATCGCCGCAGCAAAGGCGAACAGCGCGAGAGCGACCGATACGTCGGGGTGGATGATCGTTTTCATGGTCGGCTCCTGCATCATCGAGGGGCGGCATCGCTCCTCGGTTCCTTCGAGCCTAGGACTGCCATGAATTTTGACAAACGAATATTATTGACGCTTGCAATCGGATTTATCGATTTTAAATCGACCCGAGCCGAATGACACCCGATCGTCTTGCACGACGTCGCGCTGCTGCGCCTTCGGCACGCCGTTCAGGTCGCAGCAGATAGTTGGCAGGGCTCCGGGCATCGCCGTCAGTCCATCGATTGAAGGAGATCGCTGCAAGAAGGATGTGGCCATGTGCGCGCACAGCCATCAGCGCTGCGCGCGATTCAAACCGCGTGTGGAAAACAGGATATCGCGATGTGCGATGAGACAGAGCGGGCGATCGATGTGATCGCAAGCGTCCGCGTTGCATTCGGACAAGGCCGCCGCGCCTAACGCATGCGATGGGATGCAATTGATTCAATGCGAGGACGAACAACGCGCGCTCGACAAATATCAGCCGCAGATTCGTCCGATTAAAGATTCACGCTCCGGCGAAATGAGTGGGGGCTGCATCATGGCGTTTGTCGGACCTGAATTTCCCATCAATTCCACCACCGCCAATGACCAGGCGGGCGCAACCCAAACGCTGTTGTCCGACGGACGTATTCTTGTCACATGGACGGCGACGGACGCCAGCGGTCATCAGCCGCATACAATTCAGGGCCACTATTTGTCGGCGGACGGTACGCCTCAAGGACCTGATTTTCAGATTACGATCGATCGTAGCGGGGATCCGGGAGCGCCTTCGGTCACCGCGCTTTCCGACGGCCGCGCCTTTGTCGCGTGGCAATCCTATATCGCCGCCGACAATGCCACCGAAGTTCGCGGCACCCTCATCGATGCGGAGGGGCATTCCGTTGCGGATATGGTGGTCAATTCATCAACTGCGATTTCGCCGCAGATGCCTTCTGTCACGACGCTTGCCGATGGCCAGATCTTGCTGACCTACGTGTCCGCGGATGGCGGGGATCCGAAATATCTTGGCGATATCCGCGGGAGGATCCTCCACGACGACGGGACCGTTGCTGTCGACGATTTCACCGTGAATACGACCACCTGGGGGACGCAATATGATCCGAAGGTGACGGCGCTGTCCGACGGGCGGGCGTTCGTCACATGGAGGTCGTACGATCCCGACGAGGGGCGCTACAACGTCTCCGCCCAGTTCGTGAACCCCGATGGCAGCGCGAGCGGGCCGGATTTTCGCATCCTGGCGGGGGCCCAGTTCAATCAGAGCGACGCGTCTGCCGCGGTTCTCGCGGATGGACGCATTCTCGTGGCCTGGACCGCGCAGGAACCGGATGGTGACAGCAACATTCATGCGCGCCTGCTGAACCCGGACGGATCCGTGGTTGTGTCCGATAATATCGTCAATGCGAATTTTGACGGCGGTCAGGATTCCCCGTCGATCGCCGCGCTACCGGATGGTCGCGCCGTCATCATCTGGCACGCCACCGATCCCGTCACAGGAGCCAGTGATCTCTATGGTCGCCTGCTGATTCCGGGCGCTTTCCCGATCGGCAACGATTTCCTCGTTAATTCGGCAGGTGGCCTGGCGGAAACCGGACCGCATCTCCTGACATTGTCAGATGGACGTATTCTCGCGACCTGGACCTCGTTTGAGCAGGGACCGGCTGCAGACGACATCCACGGCCGCATCATGTCGTTCAACACGATCACGAATGGTACGCCGGGCGATGACGTGCTCCCCGGCACCGCGGATAACGATATCATTCACGGCGGCGATGGTCGCGATACAATTCATGGCGCGGCGGGAAATGACGTCCTGCATGGCGACGGCGGCAACGACTTTCTCTACGGCGATGCGGGCAATGATTTTCTGTTCGGCGGCGATGGCGACGACCGCATGTGGGGCGGTGACGGCAATGACATTTTCGTCGGCGGCAAGGGCGCCGATGCTTTCGCCGGCGCGTCCGGCATCGATACGGTGCGCTACGAGACATCGTCTGCCGGTATTCATGTCGATCTGACACTCGGTACGGGCAGCGGTGGCGATGCGGCCGGTGATAGTTTCAGTTCGATCGAGATCGTCATTGGTAGTCGCTTCGACGACACGTTGATCGGCGACGGTGCCGCCAACACGTTGTCAGGCGGCAGCGGCAAGGATGTGCTGGACGGTCGCGACGGCAATGACGTGCTGGATGGCGGCGAAGGCAACGATGCGCTGACCGGCGGTGCGGGCAATGACATTCTGCACGGCAGTGCCGGTAATGATCAGCTTTGGGGCAATGCGGGTGACGATATCCTCGCCGGCGGCGCAGGTGCCGATGTGCTTGCCGGTGGCGCAGGCAACGATACGGCGGACTACAGCACGTCGATCGCCCAGGTGAATATCAATCTGGCGACAGGTGTCATTCAATGGGGAGATGCAGAGGGCGACAAACTCAGTTCGATCGAAAACCTGATCGGGAGCGGGACCATGGACCTGCTGACGGGTGACGCAGGAGACAATCGCATTTCCGGTGGCGGCGGGAACGATCTGATCGATGGCGGCGGCGGAAACGATAGTCTTGATGGCGGCAGCGGCAACGATACGCTCACAGGCGGGGCCGGCGCCGACATCCTGACCGGCGGAGCCGGCGCGGACAGTTTTGTATTCAAAGCTGTGCAGGACAGTCTGCCCGGAGCTGCCGATCAGATCACCGACTTTTCGTCGATCGTCGCAGACACGGCCGACTGGATCGATCTGTCGGCAATCGATGCCAACAGCAAGGCGGCCGGCGATCAAGCGTTCGCCTTCGTCGGAAGCGCCGCTTTCACACATATTGCCGGCGAATTGCGCTTCGCCGATCATCTTCTTCAAGGCGATGTCGATGGCGATGGTGCGGTCGACTTCGCGGTTCAGGTGAACAGCGCTGTCTTGAAGGCAGGTGACTTCGTCTTGTGATGTCCGCGATGTGAGTGTTGTCGCGCCACCGGCGTCGCGGGCCGCCTTCGCGCTAAGCGGCTGTGGAGGTCCGCGTCGTCGCGCCAGGCATCAGTTGGAACGGCTGCTCGATCACGATGCTCGGGCAGCCCAATGATGTCGCGACCTGGCTGGTCGAGGCGACCACGGCATGGTCGATCTGCGAGCCGGGAATCTGGGCCACGATCAGCTGCGCGATACAGAGTTGTTTGGTGCCGCGCAGGTCGAGGTCGACCCGGTAGGCAAACAGCGCATGGACGATATCGCGCCGGTCGCGGATCACGATCAGCCCGTTGTCGCTGCCATCGGCATCGGTTCGCCGGCGCACGAAATCCAGCCATGTGTCCAGCGTAACGCTGGCATCGTGCAGATAGACGAGCGGATAGGCCGCGCGAGCGTCCGCCCAAGTCATTGGTTGCGCCTGATATTCCTCATTCATCGCCGGATTCCCGCATGGCCTGCGAAATTGGCGGGGATGGGCTGTTCCGGCATTGATATGGGTCAAAGCGTCCACGATTGATCCATGTCAAATGGTGTAGAGTGATTTTCAAGACCTGCCACATATGACCAAACCGAAGATGGACAGTGCCATGACCTTCGCGGAACCAGCGGCCGAGACCTGTGCCGGAGAGCGCGACTGCAAGCACGGCCGCAGCACCAACGGCTGCGACGATTGCAAGGTGCGCCTGTTCAGCGTCTGCGGCGCATTGGAACCGGCGGAACTCGACGAACTCGATCGCCTCAGCCAGGTCAAGAATTTCCCGGCCAAGACCATGCTGTTCGATCAGGGCGCGCTCGCCGGTAGCGTGTTCAACGTCACCGAAGGTATCGTCCGGCTCTACAAGTCGCTGCCCGATGGCCGCCGTCAGATCGTCGGTTTCGCGCTGCCCGGCGACTTTCTCGGCCTTGCGCTGATGGACCGCTATGGCGTCGCCGCCGAGGCCGTGACGTCGGTGCGAGTCTGCCGTTTCTCCCGCGCCCAGTTTCTCAGCTATGTCGATGGCAAGCCGCATCTGCTGCGCCGCCTGCATGAATTTGCCGGCCATGAACTCAGCCTTGCGCAGGACCAGATGTTGCTGCTCGGTCGCCGCACGGCTGACGAGAAGGTCGCCGCCTTCCTGCTGAACCTGCAGGCGCGCTATGGCCGCATCGGCGCGATGTCGGTCAACGTGCCGCTGCCCATGAGCCGGCAGGACATTGCTGACTATCTTGGCCTGACCATCGAAACCGTCAGCCGCACTTTGACCAAGCTCGCCAAGGAAAAGACCGTGCTGGTGGTGCCCGATGGCGTGCGCCTGCTGTCCACCGACCGGCTGGATCAGCTCGCCGCGGCGTAATGCGGCGCTGCATTTTGATGCAGCTCAAGGAGAGCGTGTCCTGCCGCGCTCACACTCTTCTCCGTCACTCAAGGAGAAGAGATATGCCTTTCGACAGTATGCTGGTCGCCGCCACCGTGGTCACGATGTTCGTCTGCTTCGCCCTGCCGCTGGCCTGGGTCTCGCGCCGGACCTTCGGGCAGTCCTGAGCCATCCATACGGCGCCTCGCAAACAGCTGATTTGTCTTTCAAAACATGCCATGAGTCCTGACCCCGGCGACGGTTGCGCCGCGTCTGGGCTCTTGGTGTGCGAAGGAGAACAAATGGCTGCTCATGTGAGTCCGCTGGCCGGCAAAACCATCGATCCGTCCCTGCTGGTCAACGTGCCTCGGCTGGTGACGGCCTATTTCGTCGGCAAGCCGGATCCCTCCATCCCCGCCCAGCGCGTCGCTTTCGGCACCTCCGGCCATCGCGGCTCCGCGCTCCACAATTCCTTCAACGAGAACCACATCCTCGCGGTCAGCCAGGCGATCTGCGATTACCGCAAGGGTGCCGGCATCGACGGCCCGCTCTTCATCGGCATCGACACCCATGCGCTGGCTGAACCGGCGCTGGTCAGCGCGCTGGAAGTCTTCGCCGCCAATGGCGTGCATGTGCGGATCGACCAGGACGACGGTTATACGCCGACGCCAGTGATCTCCCACGCCATCCTCACCTACAACAAGGGCCGCTCGTCTGGTCTGGCCGATGGCGTCGTGGTCACGCCGTCGCACAACCCGCCGGAAGACGGCGGCTTCAAATATAATCCGCCGAACGGTGGCCCGGCCGATACCGACATCACCGGCATCATGGAGAAAGCTGCCAACGGCTTCCTCGAGAACGACATGGGCGGCGTCAAGCGCATCCCGATCGCGCGTGCGCGCAAATCCGAATGCGTGAAACGCTACGATTTCATCACGCCCTATGTGACCGACCTCGCTGATGTCGTCGACATGGAGGCGATCCGCGCATCAGGCGTCAAGATCGGCATCGATCCGCTCGGCGGCGCCGGCGTGCATTACTGGCAGCCGATCATCGAGCGCTACAAGCTCGATGCGACCATCGTGAATACCGCGATCGATCCGACCTTTCGCTTCATGACGCTGGACTGGGACGGCAAGATCCGCATGGACTGCTCGTCGCCCTATGCGATGGCCAAGCTGATCGGCATGCGCGACAGATTCGACGTCGCTTTCGCCAACGACACCGATGCCGACCGCCACGGCATCGTCACCCGCACCGGCGGCTTGATGAATCCGAACCATTATCTGGCGGCGTCCATCGACTATCTGTTCGCGCATCGCCCGAACTGGCGCAAAGATGCGGCGGTCGGCAAGACCATCGTCTCCAGCGCCATCATCGACCGCGTGGTGAACAAGCTCGGCCGCAAACTGGTCGAGACGCCAGTCGGGTTTAAATGGTTCGTGAATGGCCTCGTCGATGGCTCGTTCGGCTTCGGCGGCGAGGAGAGCGCCGGCGCGTCGTTCCTGCGCAAGGACGGCACGGTGTGGACCACCGACAAGGACGGACTTATTCTGGGCCTGCTCGCTGCGGAGATCACCGCGGTGACGAAGGAGAATCCGAGTCAGCGTTTCGAGAAGCTCACGCAAGAATTCGGCGTGCCCTATTACGAGCGCATCGACGCCGCGGCCACGCCCCAGCAGAAGAATGTGCTGAAGAAGGTCACGCCGGAGCAGATCGGCATGACCGAGCTCGCCGGCGATGCGGTGACCAAGACCGAGAGCAAGGCGGCCGGCAACGACCAGTCCTTCGGTGGCATCAAGGTCTCGACCGCCAATGGCTGGTTCGCCGCGCGTCCGTCGGGCACGGAGGACGTTTACAAGATCTACGCCGAGAGCTTCCGCAGCGCGGATCACCTCAAGCAGATTCAAAGCGACGCGCAGGCGGCGATCTCGAAGGTGTTTGCGAAATAGCCTCACGCGCAACCTCACACTCGTCGTTCCGGGGCGCGCGGCACGCGCGAACCCGGAACCTCATGGTGCTTGGCACGATCAGAGAGCCACAGGATGAGGTTCCGGGTTCGCTCGCAAGAGCGAGCGCCCCGGAACGACGAGTATGTTTCTCAATGCCCGCTCGTCCGCCACCGCAGCAGGCGCTGCTCGACCAGCGACATCGCCAGCGCGGTGACATAGCCGATCACGCCGAGGAGGATCACGCCGGCGAACAGATCCGCCGAACGAAACGCGCGCGCCGAGAGCAGCACCCAGTGGCCGAGGCCGTCGAGCCCCGCGAGGATTTCGCAGACCACCGCCAGGATCAGCGACACGGTCAGGCTGAGTCGCATGCCGGAGATGATGTCGGGGCTCGCAGATGGCAGAGCTATCTTGAAGATCACCGCGAGGCGCGACATGTGCAACGAGCGCGCGACCTCATAGAGACGCGGCTCTACTGCGCCGAAGCCGTGAACGGTCGCAAGCAGCATCGGCCAGATCGCGCCGAAAGCGATGACGAAGAGTGCCATGCCCTGGGTCAGCCCGAACAGGGCGATGGCGACGGGAATGATCGCCGATACTGGCAGTGGCCGCAGGAACTCCAGCGACGGGGCGACATAGCTGCGCATCGCCTTGGACGAGCCGATCATGGCGCCGAGTGCGATGCCGACGACCGATGCGACCAGCCAGCCATAGAACATGTGTTCGAGAGTGCCGATCGTCTTGTCCAGCAACGTGCCATTGCTGAAGCCGCGCATCAGCGCGGCCCAGGCGCGATCGGGGCCCGGCAGGAACACCGGCGAGACCAGTTTCAGATTGGCGATCAACTGCCACAGCGCGATCAGGCCTGCAGCCACGGCGAAGCTGGCAAGGCGCCAGAGGGTGAGTGCCCAGTTCATCGGACTTCTCCCGCCAGCGCTGCGGGGCCAAACAGATGCTGCTGCGCTGCCAGCAATCCGGCATTGAGCGCATAGCCGATCAGGCCGATCCACAGCAGATAAGCGAGCATCAGGTCCGGGCGCAACGCTTGCTGCGCAATCATGATTCCGGCGCCGAGCCCGATGGGATTGATCGCGATTTCCACGGTCA
This sequence comes from Tardiphaga sp. 20_F10_N6_6, assembly GCF_052076045.1. Taxonomy (NCBI): domain Bacteria; kingdom Pseudomonadati; phylum Pseudomonadota; class Alphaproteobacteria; order Hyphomicrobiales; family Nitrobacteraceae; genus Tardiphaga; species Tardiphaga sp. 20_F10_N6_6. Next base: position 3,215,003 of record NZ_CP197239.1, on the reverse strand, counting down.
CCGCGACGATCAGCGCGATGCCGGCCGCGAGGCGGAAGGCGAGAAAGATGCGCGGCAGTGCCGCAGGAATGATGATCTTGCGGACGCGGTCGCCTGGCGACAGCCGCAGCGCGCGGGAGACTTCGATCAGTCGTGGCTCGATGCTGCGCACCGCAGCGCGGCTGAGGATCAGGATCGGCCACACACAGGCAAAGGCGACGATCACAATTTCCATGCGATAGCCGAAGCCGAGCGCGATCAGGGCGATCGGTAGCAGCGCGATGGAGGGGATCGGCCGCAGGGATTCGATGGTGACTTCCATCAGCCGATCCAGCGGCTGGAAGATACCGAGTGCAATTCCGAGGAACAGGCCGATGGCGCCGCCGACCACGAGGCCGGCAAAGGCCGAAGCCAACGTGTCGCGCGTCGCCGCCAGGATCGAGCCGTCGCCGAACGCCTGAAACAGCGCCAGCACCACGGCGCTCGGCGGTGCCAATGCATCGCTGTGGATATCGACGGAACGCGCCCAGATTTCCAGCACGATGAGCAGGCTCATCGGAAGGATCGCCGCTTTCAGGCGCTCGGATCTCATGCTTCCGATGCCTTGATGAAGTCGAACAATTCGCGGCGCAGCCGCAGGAATTCCGGGTTCTCGCGCGTGGTCAACTGATCGCGCGGGCGCGGCAGGTTGATCTTGAGATCGATGCCGATGCGGCCGGGATGCGGCAGCAGGCCCACCACGCGGTCGCCGAGATAAATGGCCTCTTCGAGATCGTGGGTGACGAAGATCACCGTGGCCTTGCTGGCATCGAGCAGCGACAGGACCTCGTCCTGCAGGCCCTGCCGCGTCATGGCATCAAGCGCGCCGAACGGCTCGTCCATCAGCAGCGCTTTCGGTTCCTGCGCCAGACATCGTGCGATCTGCAGCCGCTGCTGCATGCCGCCGGACATCTCGGCAGGATATTTCGCGGCGTGATGGGGCAGCCCGACTTTCCTCAGCAACTCGTCGATGCGGGCCGGGCGCTGGGCCTTGGGCATGCCGATGGTTTCCAGCGCCAGCGCGACATTGCCGGCGGCGGTGCGCCATGGCAGCAGTGCCTTGCCGTAATCCTGAAACACGATGGCGACGTCGCGCCGCGGCGCGCGCATGGGTTCGCCGTCGAAGCTGACCTGTCCGGATGTCGGTTGGTACAGGCCGGCGGCGAGGCGAAGCGCCGTGGTCTTGCCGCAGCCGGAAGCACCGATGATGCAGAGGAACTCGCCGGGCTTCACGTCGAGGCTGACGTTTTCGATGATCGTCTTGCCGCCGAGATCCAGCGTGACATGGGAAAACGCGATCTGCGACTTTTCGAGTTGGGCCGGTGGGGTGTCCTTGCGGAGGGCAATGGATGTCATCGCGCTCAATCTCCCTGTCCGGGCGGATAGACGAAAGCGAGCGTCGAGTGCAGATGCGACGTCAGCATAGCCTGCGCAGGACCGGTTTCGCGCGCAAGCACGCGATCGGCCAGAAGCTGATGGGCTGCGACAAAGCGGCTGCCGCTGTCGAAGCCGCGCATCATCACCCTGCGGTAGCGATAGGCCTGATCGTAAAGTTCCGAATGCGCCGAGAGCAGGCGCTTCGAATTGCAGGCTGCCAGCAATGCGGTGTGAAATCCCTTATGGAGCTTGTCGAAATCCGGCGCGCCTTCGCGGAATTCATCGCCGGTACGGTCGATATGCCTGCGCATCTGGTGAAGCGCGCCGAGGATGCCAGCCTCCCAGGCATCGTCGCCATGCTCGATGGCCAGCCGCAGCGCCTCCATCTCCACCACGCTACGCATTCGTGTGATGTCGGCCAGATCCTCCCGGCTGATGTCGGCGACGCGGAAACCGCGCTGGCCGATACCGATAATCAGGCCGCGTGAGATCAGGCGCGACAGTCCTTCGCGCATCGGCGTGGCGCCGATCTCGTAACGCTGCACGAGATCGACGATGCCAAGCCGCGTGCCTGGCGCGAGATTGCCGGCAATGATGTCATGCTGGAGCAATGTCGCTGCACGCTCGCTCAGCGTATCCGAGCCGGATACATCGATTGTACTGCTAAGGGGCTGGCCCGCCATTCAGTTTGACCTATTTCAGAATCAGTTTGTTGAGATCGAGTTTGGTCTCCAGCATTTTCTGCGAGGACATGACGTCGATCCACCATGCCAGTTGCTCGGGCTTCAGCACCGGCTCTGACTTGTTCGGCGGCGATGCCTTCACCAGTTCGATGGTCTGTTTGGTGAATTTGGCAATTGCGGCCGAGGTCTTGTCCTTGTCGCTGTTCACGATCGCCGCACCTTCGGCGATGGCAGCGCGAAATTTCCTGACGGCGTCGGGATTCTTCTCGGCCCATTCGCGCGAGGCCGCATAGAAGATGATCGGCTCTGTGCGCTCGAGCTCCGACGCGTAACGGGCGCCGATGCTGCCGCTCCCGGCCGCCAGCATGCGCGATACCGTCGGCTCGGCGGTCAGCACGGCATCGACACCGCCGGACTTGATGATGTCCGGCATGGTCGGGAAGGTTACTTCGACGAAATTGACCTTCTTGGGATCGACACCCTTGTCGACCAGCCATTTGACGAACAGCACGTGAAGAAACGCACCGAGGCCCGGCGCGCCGACCTTCTTGCCGATGAAATCCTTCGGCTCCTTGATCGTGATGCCGTTACGCACGAAGGCGGTGATATTGGCGTTCGATGTCGGGCTCATCACCGTTGCGCCGGCGACCGCGACGAGATCGAGGCCGCCGTCGGCAGCCTGCAGGAAGACGGTGGAGGTCGGGCCGCCGATCTGGATCGAGCCGGACAGAATGGCCGCCGGGATATTGGAGTTGATGCCGATGGGGATCATTTCGGCATCGAGCCCGTGCTTCTTGAAGATGCCTTCATCGACCGCGACCATCGCCGAGGCGCAGTCCGTTGTTGCAGTGCAACCAATCTGGAGCTTGGTCTGGGCATGCGCGGTGCCCGTCACAGCGAGTGTGGCCAATAGGGCTGCCACCGTCCACTTGGTCATGGTCGTCTCCCTCACCCGAGCATTTTTCGATCGTGAAGCAATCTTTGCGATCGCCTCTTGTTTATCGATATTTTTTTTGATCATATATTTTATCGAAGAACAAGCAAGTGGGAGACGCCAGTGAAGCTCGCGACATTTCGTGCCGGCGGCCAGCAGGATGGCCAAGCCAGGGTCGGTATCGCTCACGCCAACGATACCAAGCTGTTCGATCTCGCCGGCGCCGCGGCCCGCGATGGCGGCAATCCCGCCTTCACATCGATGCTGGCGTTGATCGATGCAGGTGAAGGCGCGCTCGATGTGGCGCGAGCCTTGTTTGAGAAGCACGGCAGCGACGCGTCGCTCTCGGTCGCCGTCGCCGGCACAGACATTCTCGCGCCATTGCCCGAGCCACGGCAGATGCGCGATGGCATGTCGTTTCCGCTGCATATCCGGCAGTCGCCGCGCGGCCAGTTGAAGCTGGCTGCCCGTGCGAAGGGTGACATGGAAGAACTGGCACGGCTCGAAGCCGAGCCGCTCGGCGAATTGCCCGAAGTCTATCGTCGTCAGCCGATCTACTACATCACCAACCGCTTCAGCGTGCGCGGTACGAATACGACGGTGAAGTGGCCGCGCTACAGCAAGGTCATGGACTACGAACTCGAATTCGGCATCGTCACCAAGAACAAGGGCGCGAATATTTCTGCGGCCAGGGCGAAGGATCACATCTTCGGCTACACCATCTTCAACGATTTCTCGGCGCGCGACGCGCAGCGGCTCGAGATGGAAGGTCGCCTCGGCCCCGCCAAGGGCAAGAGTTTCGATGGCGGCAATGTGCTGGGGCCGTGGATCGTCACGCCGGACGAGATCGGCGATCCCTACAAGCTCAAGATGGAATGCCGCGTCAACGGCAAGGTGCGCTCGTCCTCGACCAGCGAGGGCATGTTGTTCTCCTTCGAGGAGATCATCGCCCATGTGACGCAGGACGAGACGCTGATGCCTGGCGAATTCATCGGCTCCGGCACCGTCGGCAACGGCTGCGGCCTCGAACTCGGCTGGTATCTCGAACATAATGACGAGATCGAACTCGAGGTCGAGAAGATTGGGATATTGAAGAACAAGGTGGTGCGGCAGGATATGTAACGCACCTGCCTCTCCACGTCATTGCGAGGAGCGAAGCGACGCGGCAATCCAGAAGCAACAAGCGCAGACTGGATTGCTTCGTCGCAAGGGCTCCTCGCAATGACGACCGATAGGATCAAACAAAAAACGAAAATCGAGGAAATCCCATGTCCCGTCGCCTCATCGACATCTCCGTTCCCCTGCAGAATGACGTCCCCGCCGATCCGCCGGGCAATCATCCCACCATCAATTATGTCGATCACCAGCAGGGCCTGCCGCGGATGCTGCAGTTTTTCGACGGGCTGAAGGCCGAGGACCTGCCGGACGGGCAGGGCTGGGCAGTGGAGCTGGTGCAGCTCTCGACCCATAACGGCACGCATCTCGATGCGCCCTATCATTTCCATCCCACCATGAATCGTGGCGAGCGTTCATGGACCATTGACGAAGTGCCGCTGGACTGGTGTTTGCAGCCTGGCGTGAAGCTCGACTTCCGGCATTTTCCAGATGGCTATGTCGCGACGGCCAAGGACGTCGAGGACGAGCTCAAGCGCATCGGCCATACGTTGAGCCCGCTGGAGATCGTCGTCGTCAACACCTCTGCCGGCGTCAAATACGGCCAGCAGGACTACGTCATCTCCGGCTGCGGCATGGGCTATGAGGCCACCATGTATCTGCTGGAGAGGGGCGTGCGCCTGACCGGCATCGACGGCTGGAGCTGGGACGCGCCGTTCGTCTACACCGCAAAGAAATATGCCGAGACGAAAGATGCCAGCCTGATCTGGGAAGGCCACAAGGCCGGCCGTCATATCGGCTATTGCCATCTCGAGAAGCTGCACAATCTTGAGCAGCTGCCGTCCACCGGCTTCATGGTGTCGTGCTTCCCGGTGAAGATCGAGAAAGCATCGGCGGGGTGGACGCGTGCGGTGGCGATTATCGACGGGTGAACCACACACTGTCATTCCGGGGCGCTCGCTCTTCGCGAGCGAGCCCGGAATTCCGACGTGTTCATCACCCGACTACTTCGAGATTCCGGGTTCGCGTGCGCGAAGATGCGCTCGCGCCCCGGAATGACGAGTGTGCGGAGCAGCGCTGTCCTACACCGCCGCCGCATCCTCATGCCCGAAATAGGCCCGCTCCAGCCGCTGAGGCAGGTTCGCTTCCGTTGTCGCAGCTTCGAGCACGATCCGTCCCTGCGACAGCGCATAGACGCGGTTGGCCGCAGCGAGCGCTTTCTCCACCAACTGCTCCACCAGCAGCACCGCAGTGCCCTGTTTCTGCAATTGCGCGATCACCGTCAGCACGCGGTCGACCAGTACCGGCGAGAGGCCTGCAGAGGGCTCGTCGAGCATCAGCAGCCGCGGGCGCCGCACGAGGCCCTGTGCCACCACCAGCATCTGCTGTTGTCCGCCCGAGAGTGATGCCCCGCGCTCATGGCGCTTCTCGGCAATCTCCGGAAAGAACGACAGCGCCTCATCGACACGCGCGTTGCGTTCGCCGCGCGGCAGGTCGTAGGCCGCGAGCAGCAGGTTTTCGGTCACGGTCTGCTGCGTGAACACGCGGTGGCCCTCGATCACATGCACGAGGCCGGCACGCGCCGCCTCGCGCGGCGTGCCGTTGCTGATATCGCGGCCATCGAAGCGAACGCTCGCCCCATTGACCGGCAACAGGCCAGAGATGGCGCGCAGCAGCGTCGACTTGCCGGCGCCGTTGGGGCCGAGCAATGTGACCACTTCGCCGGCGGAGATATGCAGGTCGATGCCATGGAGCACGCGGATCTTGCCGTAGCCGGATTCCAGCGCGGTAACTCTGAGCAGCGGTTCAGCCTCCGAGGTAAGCACTGACGACCTCCTTGTGAACGCGGATTTCGGCGGGGGTGCCGGCGGCGAGGATCTTGCCGAGGTTCAACACCGTGACCTGATCGCAGATGTCGAAGATCAGGTCGGCGTGATGTTCCACCAAGAGTACGCCGGTGCCGCGGCGGCTGATCGCCTTGATCAGCGTGCCGAGTCGCGTGATTTCGTCGCTGGAGAGGCCTGCGGCGGGTTCGTCCAGCAGCAGGAAGTCCGGCTGCAGCATCAAGGCCCTCGCGATCTCGATGAAGCGCAACTCGCTGTGCTGCAGGCGATCGGCGCGGACATCGGCCAGCGCCTCCAGCCCGACGACGCCGAGCATCGCACGCGCCTGTGCGGTCAGCTTGCGTTCGTCGCGATGATGCCGTGGCAGCGACAGCAGCGCCTCGGCGAATGTCGCTTCGCCCTCGATGGTGCCGCCGACCATCACATTCTCAAGCACCGAGGCTTCGCCGATCACGCGCGGCGTCTGGAAGGTGCGGGCGATGCCTTTGCCGGCGCGCAGTTCCGGCATGCCCGGTGGTAGCGCGTCATCGCCGAGCGTGATGGTGCCGCCCTTGGCGGCGTAGTAGCCGGAGATCACATTCAGCGTGGTGGTCTTGCCGGAGCCGTTGGGCCCGATCAGGCCGTGGATCTGGCCGGGTTTCACATCGAGATCGAGGCCGTCGATGGCCCGCACATTGCCGAAGGTCAGGACGACATCACGCAACGTAAGAGTCTTGGTAGTTGCCGTCTTGCGCAGGACCTCCGACAGCCCGGCGATGCGCGGCACGATGGCGCGGTTGCTGGCAAGCGGCCGGCGGCTCTTGAAATCCAGCAGCGCCGCGATGCCGCCGGGCATCACCAGCACGATCAAGAGCAGCAGCACCGCATAGAGAAAGGTCGACCACGCTGCGAGCGGTGCTGCGATCTCCGGCAGGATAGTGAGGATGATGGTGCCGAGCATCGGGCCCAAGATCGAGCCGCGGCCGCCGATCAGGATGGCGATGAAAAACAGCACCGAGAGATCGAAGGTGAAGGCGTCCGGCGTGATGTAAGTCTGCAGGCTGGCGAACAATCCGCCGGCAAAGGCCGCCATGGCGCCGGCGAGCAGGAAGATCGACACCAGCAGCTTCGGCTTGGAGATGCCGGTGGCTTCCGCCGCCACATCCGCATCGCGGATCGCAATCAGCGCGCGGCCGAACCGGCTATAGGCGATATTGGCGCTGAGCCAGGTCGCCACGGCTGCGAAGCCGATGCACAGATAATAGAAACCCCAGGGCGTGTTGAACGGCGCGGAGAATTCCGGGCCGACAATGCCGATGCCGCCGCCGGTCACGCTCTGCCAGGCCAGCGCGATCTGAGTGACGATGGTGGCGAAGCCGAGCGTGGTCATGGCGAAATAGAATGTGCGCAGCCGCATCGCCGGCAGGCCGACGATGACGCCGAACACCGCGCCAACGCAGCTTGCAATGATCAGCGCGCCATAGATCGGGACGGGCGGCAACACGTTGCCGGCAGCGAGCACGCTGGTTGTGTAGGCGCCGAGCGTCAGCAGCGCCACATAGCCGATGGCGAGATGGCCGGCGAAACCGACCACGAGATTGAGCCCGGCCACCAGCACCCAGTAGATCGCGGCGCGGGTGCCGATCAGCGCCCAGTAGTCGTTGCTGACAAAGGGCAGGATCATCGCCAGCGCGAACACGCCGAGAAACGGCAGCAGTGCCGGCAATACGGAGTGTCTGGTCGTGGTCTCGCGCGATGTCGGGATATCGGTGATTGCCGTCATCACACCCTCCGCGCCGTTGCGGAGCCGAACAGGCCCGAGGGCGCTGCCAGCAACACGATGATGAAGATCGCGAACACCGCGACCGACGAGAAGATGCCGCCGACCAGGAAATTCGCCGCCTGCTGGAACAGGCCGAGCGCGAGGCCGCCGATCAGCGCGCCGCGATTATTGCCGAGGCCGCCGAGCGCCACTGGCACGAAGCCGTAGAAATTCAGCAGCGCGCCATTGGCGAAGAAGGCCAGCATCAGTTCGCCGCCGGCGAAACCCGCCACGCCGCCAATCACGCCGGCGAGGGCATAGCTCGCTACGCGCAGGTTACGCTCGGGCAGGCCGAGCGCGCGGGCCGCAAAATTATCCTCCGCGATCGCCATGAAGGCATGGCCGACCAGCGTGCGGCGATAGAGATATTCGAGGCCCAAGATGGTGAGGCCGCAGGCCACCACCGGCAGCCAGAATTTTTCGTCCCACACGCCGGTGCCGAGACCGACGATGCGCGGGAAGGGCTGCGGCTCGGTGCCCCATTTGATCGCGGTGACCTGCTGGATCATCAGTGCCAGCGCCAGCGTCGACAGCACGTAGAGATGCTGCTCCAGGCTTTTGAGCACCGGCCGCACCGCGACGAATTCGGTGATAACGCCGATGATCGCACAGGCGACCAGCGTCAGGGCGAAGCCGATCAGGGTAGGCATCCCCATTTTCAGCATGAACAGCGAACCGAACACCCCGCCAAGCATGGCGAGCTGTCCGGCGGTGAAGCTCATCACCCGCGAGGTCGAGAACATCGTGTTGTAGGTGATGCCGACGAGCGCATAGATTGCGCCCGCCGCGAGGCCTGAAGCTATGATCGAGCCGAGCATGTGTGTCGTCCTCGCGCCGGCTTACGAGTAGCCGGGGGCGAGGGCGAAGGTGCCGTTCTTGGCCGAACGCGCTTCCGACATGACGATCTCGTCGGTCGGATAGCCGTTATGCTGGGTGGGAGAGAACGAGTAGTTGCCGAAATAGCCGGGATATTTGGTCAGCGAGTTCCAGTATTTGACGATGCCCTCGCTGTCGGTCGATCCGCTGGCTTCGACAGCCCTAGCGATCAGCTCGACCGCGTCGATCCCGCCGGCGATCCACCACAGCAGCGTGTCGTTCAGCGGCACCTTGGCCTTGTTCAGGCGATCGACGAGATCCTGGCTCTTCGCAGGCAGTTTGCCGGCTGAATCATAGCTGCAGCTCTTGTAGCCGATGGCGTAGACCTTCTCCCAGTTGGCAGGCTTCTCGATCAGGCTGGCGAGTTCGCCGGATGCCAGCGACGGATGGCCGACAAAGGCAACGTCCCAGTTCATCGATGCGCGGGTGTTGAACATGCGCGCTTCCATGCCGGTGGACACACTCCATACCACGATGACCTGCGCAGCGGCATTCTTGGCGCGCAGCATGTCCGGCGTCATGTCGGGCTGTGTCGCGTCGATATTGGCGCTGTAGACGACATCCGCGCCGTCTTTCTTGAAGGCTTCGACCGAGGCTTTTACCGCGGTGACGCCGTAGCCGGTGGTGTCGCCGATCACGGCGATCTTGCTGACTTTCAGCACCTTGAGACAGTAGTTCCTGACAGCGTCGTCCCACTGGCCGTTGGACGGCGCGATACGAAACGCAGCGGGGAATTTCGCGGGGTCGATCAGCGTATCGACGACGCAAGGATGCAGGTCGGGCATCCTGGCGCGCGCCATCAATGGCGTCGTGGCCAGCGCCTCGCCGGAATTCACCGGCCCCCAGATCGCATGGACCTTGGCCTGGCTGATCAGTTCCTGCGTCGCGTTGACGGCCTTGGTCGGATCGCCCTGGGTGTCGCGCGTGATGATCTCGATCTTGCGGCCCTTGACGCCGCCAGCGGCATTGATGGCTTCCGTGGCGAACGTGACGCCGCGGTTGAAGCCGACGGTCGGCGCCGAACTCGGTCCGGTCATGGCGGCGAGCCAGCCGATCTTGATCGGTTCGGACGATTGCGCAATGGCGGGACGTGCGAGTGGAAAGCTTGCTGCGCCGAGTGCGCCGGCGCCGCCCAACAGAATTCCACGACGAGAAATGCTCATCTTGACTTCCTCCCTGTGTTTTCCCTTTGCGGTGCCTGTCATTGATGCAGGCATCCGTTTCGTCCGCCCGGTCACTGCCGGATGATGTGTGTGGGTGATGTCGTTGGTCGGTCAGATACTCCGGATCGTCATGACTTATGCCGATGTTGCGCGGTGGCAGAGCGCGACGCGCAGATCCATCTCCATCGCCTCAGGCTGACCTGTCGCGGTGGCTTTGGCAATCGGCTTGTGATCTTTGACGATGGCAGGGACGTTGCCAAGGGCCTGGCCGTTGCAAGTCACACGGTGCTGCTCTGCAGTCTCGCTCGTCTGTTGCAACGCAATGATGCGTGACTGTCGTCAGGTCGCGCTGAAGCCGCCATCTGCTGATAGCACATGGCCGACGATGTAGCCGGCATCGTCGGAGGCGAGCCACACCACGGCTTCGGCCACTTCATGCGGCTGTCCCATACGCCGGATCGGAAGGCCGGCGGCCACAGCCGACATGTCGGCGATCCCCGAGGCCAGCATCATGTCGGTGACGACGCGGCCCGGTGCCACCGCATTGATGCGGATGCCGCGCGGCCCGCATTCCATCGCTGCCGAACGCATCAGCGAGATCACCGCCGCTTTCGATGCGGAATATAGCGCGAGGCCGGGATTGGGATTGCGGATGCCGCTCACCGAGGCATTGATGACGATGCGGCCGCCGCCATTCAGTTCCATGGCCTGGATCTGATGCTTCAGGCCAAGAAACACCGAGCGGACATTGGCATCGAACACGGTGTCATAGACCGCGCTGGTCTGCTGCTCGATCGGCGCGCGTCGTTCCTGATAGCCGGCATTGTTGAAGGCCACGTCGAGCCGCCCGAAACGGGACATCACAGCCTGCACCAGGCTGGCGACCTCGGCCTCCTCGGTCACATCGGTGCGCACGAACAGTGTCTTGGCGCCGAACCGGCTGCAGTCGTCGGCCGCGGCCTGTCCCTCGGCCTCGCGACGGCCTGCGATCACCACCGCAGCTGCGCCTTCCTGCGCCATCAGCAGCGCGGCCGCCCGGCCGATGCCGGTGCCGCCGCCGGTCACGAGGCAGATGCGTCCGGCCATGCGGTCGCGGGGGCGGAACTGGGCAGCGCGGGTTGTCATGGTCATTCCTTGCACGGATCGTGCTAACACGGTCGTCGTCGTCAGCAATATAGTTGTATCATGCAACTATCGTCAAGGAGCCTGCGATTGTCCGATATTGACGCCGATTTGATTGATCACATCCGCGCCGCGTCGCGTCTGATGGTGCGCGAACTCGGTTTCATGCAGGCAACGGTTGCAGCGACCGACTATCCGCCATCGGCGGTGCATACGCTGCTCGAGATCGGCGCGCGCGAGGCGATGACCGCGGTCGAATTATCGGCGTTTCTCGGCCTGGAGAAATCCAGCGTCAGCCGGATGATCCGCAAGCTGATCGACGCGGGCGAATTGAAGGAAGCCGCCAGTGCCGGCGACGGCCGCGTCAAGCGGCTGTTGCTGACGGCCAAGGGGCGGCGGACCCGCGAGGCGATCGAGGCCTATGGGCAGCGGCAGGTCACCAATGCCTTGCAGCAACTGGCCCCGGCCCAGCGTCAGAAGGTGGCCGAAGGTCTCGCGCTCTATGCCGAGGCGCTGGAAGCGCATCGGCTGGCAGACGCACAGACGCCGGACCGGACATTGGCCAGGCGGTCTTGAACCGCTACAGTCGAATCCGGCACACTCGACCGGCTTGACTGGTTCGCATCGTGCAAAAGTAAGTCGTGCCAAAGCAAAAAGAAACAGGGATGGAATTATGCCGGGCCACAAGAAGACCCCCGATCAACTCCGCAGCGCGCGCTGGTTTGCGCCGGACGACCTGCGTGCCTTCGGCCATCGCTCGCGCGCCATGCAGCAAGGCTATGCGCCGGTGGAGTGGGCCGGGCGTCCCGTCATCGCCATTCTCAATACCTGGTCGGAAGCGCAGCCGTGCCACATGCATTTCAAGACCCGCGTCGATGACGTCAAACGCGGCATCCTGATGGCCGGTGGCTTCCCGATGGAGTTGCCCGCTCTGTCGCTGTCGGAGAGCTTCCTGAAGCCGACCACCATGCTCTATCGCAACATGCTGGCGATGGATGCCGAGGAATTGCTGCGCGGCCATCCCGTCGATGGCGTGGTGCTGATGGGCGGCTGCGACAAGACCACGCCGGGGCTTCTGCTTGGCGCCACCAGCGCCGGCTATCCCGCGATCTATCTGCCGGCCGGCCCGATGCTGCGCGGCAACTGGAAGGGCAAGACGCTCGGCTCCGGCTCCGATGCCTGGAAATACTGGGATGAGCGCCGTGCGGGGAAAATCTCCGACAAGGAATGGGTCGAGGTCGAGGGCGGCATCGCCCGCAGCTACGGCACCTGCATGACCATGGGCACGGCCTCGACCATGACGGCGATCGCGGAGTCCATCGGCATGACGCTGCCGGGCGCATCGTCGATCCCTGCTGCAGACGCCGGTCACATCCGCATGGCCAGCGAATGCGGCCGCCGCATCGTCGAAATGGTGTGGGAAGATCTGACACCGCAGAAGATCCAGACGCGCAAGGCCTTCGAGAACGCCATCACCGTGGCGATGGCGATGGGCTGCTCGACCAATGCGATCATCCATCTGATCGCGCAGGCGCGCCGCGCCGGCCAGGACATCGGCCTCGACGATTTCGAGATCGCCAGCCGCAAGGTGCCCGTGATCGCCAATGTGCGCCCGTCCGGCGACAAATATCTGATGGAGGACTTCTTCTATGCGGGCGGTCTGCCGGGACTGATGAGCCGCATCAAGGAGCATCTGCATCTCGACGTGATGACCGTCACCGGCAAGACGCTGGGTGAGAACATCGCCGGCGCTGAAGTCTATAACGACGACGTCATCCGCACCGTCAAGGATCCGATCTATGCGGAGGGTGCGTTGGCGGTACTGAAGGGCAACCTCGCGCCGGATGGCTGTGTCATCAAACCGTCCGCCTGCGAGCCGCGCTTCCTCAAGCATACCGGTCCGGCACTGGTGTTCGACGACTATCCCAGCATGAAGAAGGCGATCGACGACGAGAGCCTCGATGTCACGGCCGATCACGTTCTGATCCTGCGCAATGCGGGTCCGCAGGGCGGGCCGGGCATGCCGGAATGGGGCATGCTGCCGATCCCGAAGAAGCTGGTGAAGCAGGGCGTGCGCGACATGGTGCGGCTGTCCGATGCGCGGATGAGCGGCACCAGCTACGGCGCATGCATTCTGCATGTTGCGCCGGAATCCTTTATCGGCGGTCCGCTGGCGCTGGTCGAGAATGGCGACATGATCACCCTCGACGTCGATGCCCGGACGATCAATCTCGACATCTCCGATGCCGAAATGGAAAAGCGCCGCGCGGCGTGGAAAGCCCCGGAGCGCAATTACGAACGCGGCTATGGCTGGATGTTCACCAAACATATCCAGCAGGCCAATGAAGGCTGCGACTTCGACTTCCTGCGTACCGACTTCGGCGCGCCGGTCAAAGAACCCGTGATTTATTGAGTGAGTGATCCCATGACCAAGCTCAGCGACGCGACCCGCGCCAAACTCAAGACCATCTCCACCGCCACCGTGGCCACCGCGCTCTACAAGCGTGGCTTCCGCAATCAGTGCATCCAGGATGTTCATCCGCTCGGACCGAACCAGCCGACACTGGTGGGCGAGGCCTTCACGCTGCGCTACATGCCGGCGCGCGAGGATCTCAACAAGCTCGACGTGTTCCGGGATCGATCGCATCCGCAGCGCAAGGCGGTGGAAGACTGCCCGCCCGGCGCGGTGCTCGTGATGGACAGCCGCAAGGATGCGCGTGCGGCCTCCGCTGGAGCGATCCTGATCAATCGGCTGGCGCAGCGCGGCGTTGCCGGTGTCATCACCGATGGCGGCTTCCGCGACTCCGCCGAGATCGCCAAACTCGGCTTCCCCGCCTATCACCATCGTCCGAGCGCACCGACCAATCTGACGCTGCATCAGGCCATCGAGATCAACGGCCCGATCGGCTGCGGCGATGCGCCGGTGTTTCCCGGCGACGTGATCCTCGGCGACAGCGATGGCGTCATCGTCATCCCCGCGCATCTTGCCGACGAGATCGCCAACGAGGCCTTCGAGATGACCGCCTTCGAGGATTTCGTCACCGAACAGGTGCAAAAGGGCAAGGGCATCTTCGGGCTCTATCCGGCGACCGATGAGCAAACGCTGGTGGATTTCGCAGCGTGGCGGAAAGAGAAGGGGCGGTAGAGCGCGATCACGGCGTGCATCGCGTCAGGATGGAACCAGAGGCGGTTCTTGGCTTTGTCTTGGAGAGATGCGCCGGTGCGCATCATCCATCACTCAGCCGGAAAGAGACGCTATGCGCAGCCTCATCGTCGCGGTCGGACTATCGCTGCTGGCGCAGGGCGCAGTCCTCGCCAGGGATTCCGACAAGCCGTCCAGGGCTTTCAATGCCGAGACGATCAACGCCGCCAATTTCACCGGCAAGCTGCCGCCCGACGAGAAGCTCAGCCCGCTGGCGGTGAAGCTCCAGGTGCTGCTCGACCGCGCGCATTTCTCGCCGGGCGAGATCGACGGGATGTTCGGCGACAATGTGGAGAAGGCGCTGCTGGCTTTCGCCGAGGCTAACAACCTGCCGCCCGGCAAGGTGCTGACACCGGAGATCTGGACCAAGTTACAGGCCGCGTCCTCCGAACCGGTCATGACCGATTACGTGCTGACCGAGAAAGACGTGAAGGGTCCATATCTCGACAAGCTTCCGGTCAAGATGGAAGAGATGAAATCGCTGAAGAAACTGGACTACACCAGCGCCCGCGAAGCCCTCGGCGAACGCTTCCATATGAGCCAGGATCTGCTCGAGACGCTCAATCCCAAAGCAAAGTTCGACAAGGCCGGTGAGACCATCACCATCGTCAAGCTCTCGGATCGCAAGCCCGACAAGGTCAGCCGCCTCGAGGTCGACAAGGTCCGCCAGACCGTGAAGGCCTTCGCCAAGGACGGCGCGTTGCTCGCCTTCTATGCCGCCAGTGTCGGCAGCGATGAGAAGCCGACGCCATCGGGTGCACTGAAAGTGACCTCGGTTCACGCCAACCCGGTCTATCGTTACGATCCGAAATACAAGTTCAAGGGCGTGGAATCGTCGAAGCCCTTCACCATCAATGGCGGCCCCAACAATCCCGTCGGTGCCATGTGGATCGGCCTGTCGGAGAAGAGTTATGGCATCCACGGCACGTCGGATCCGTCCCGCGTCAGCAAGAGCGATTCCCACGGCTGCGTGCGTCTGACCAACTGGGACGTGGAGCGCCTCGGTGCATCCGTGAAGAAGGGTGTGGAAGTCAGCTTCGTCGACGGCAAGCAGGCGGCGAAGTAGTGCGCGCGGTATTGCGCGTCCTCCTCGTCATTCCGGGGCGTGGGCGGCGCCAGCCGCACGCGAACCCGGAATCCCGGAGTGTTTTGCGCTGAACATGCTGGGATTCACCGCCACTCCAATTGGAGTGGCGGTGAATGACGGTGTGGGGCGGCAAGCCTGCACCAAACATTTTTTCCTATTCTCCGTTGACAACATCCCCATCGGGTTTATATTCCCCTTCGTCCTGCCCCACCGAGAGGGGCGATCGCGATCGTCACGTTCGCGGGGCAGGATGCGGTGGACGCCGGAGATGCGGCGTTACGCGGTTTGGGGGTGACGTCTGTCTTCGGGCAGGACGGATCTGCGCCAGCACTGCCACTGGCAAGGAGACGGCCGACCTTGGGATGGACAGAGCCCTGGACAGTGTGACGGACGACCAAATCGAAACGCGTTCGGCCAAGTGCTTTGCGGCTACCCTGTCCCTCCGCCCTGGGACATTAATTTTGGTGATGGGACCGTTCGCCATGGCAGATGTGCAAGCAACCGAAAAAACACCGCAGGCGGAACGTCGGGCACTTGCTCGGCGCCTCCGAAAGTCCTGATGCACTCTCAATTGCGGAAGACCGCATCGCATCAGGCCCAAGGGTGCAACGGGCACCTGGCGTTCCGCACGCCCTCTCACAAGGGGCGGGAATGCAAGCGACGACGGCGCCCCCGCGCCGCAAACAATGGGGGTGATGACGCATGTCTGAAGAGCCGTGGCTGTTTGAAATTCTCGGTTTGCGATGGCGCGACGGCGCCAGAAATATCCCTCCCCCGCGCGAAGCGAAGCTTCGCTAGGTGGGGAGGGTCGGCCGATAGGCCGGGGTGGGGGAGCCACAAGCGACGCTCTCACGTGGGGCACCCCCACCCGTCACGTTTGCTCGCTGCGCTCGCAACGCGCCACCCTCCCCGCAAGGGGGAGGGAGAAGGAAGATGCTATCCCCTGAAATCCCGCACCCGCTTCACCATCTGCTCCACATGGGCGATTGGCGTTTCCGGCTGGATGCCGTGGCCGAGATTGAAGATGAAACGTCCGCTTGCGTAGTTGGCCAGCACGTCATCGACGGCGCGATCGAGGGCCGCGCCGCCTGCAATCAGCACCAGCGGATCGAGATTGCCCTGCACGGCGACGTGGCTCTGCACCCGCTCGCGCACGAAGGACGGCTCCGCGGCCCAGTCGATGCTCACGGCATCGACACCGGTCGCGCCGACATAACTCGGCAGCAGCGCGCCGGCGCCGCGCGGGAAGCCGATGATCTTCGCGTTCGGCACCTTGGCGCGCACGCCGGCGATGATGCGCTTGGTCGGCTCCACCGACCAACGCTGGAATTCCGCCGCGGGCAGTATGCCGGCCCAGGTATCGAAAATCTGCAGCACATCGGCGCCGGCGTTGAGCTGGCTGAGCAAGTAAGTGATCGAGTTCTCGACGATGGTGTCGATGATTTTTGCGAAGGCCTCCGGATGCCGATAGGCCATCATCCGCGCCGGCGCCTGATCCGGCGTGCCCTTGCCGGCGACCATGTAGGTCGCAACGGTCCAGGGCGCGCCGCAGAATCCGATCAGCGTAATCTTCGGATCGAGCTGCGCGCGCACGCGGCGCAGTGCTTCGAACACCGGCTCAAGCTTCGTGAAGTCGGCCTCGGGTGAGAGCGTCGCGACCTTTTCCGGCGTGTCCAGCGGATCGAGCCGCGGGCCTTCGCCGACCTCGAAGCGGACCGAGCGGCCAAGGGCATAAGGGATCACCAGGATGTCGGAGAAGATGATCGCGGCATCGAAGCCGAAACGCCGGATCGGCTGCAGCGTCACTTCAGTGGCGAAATCCGGATTGAAGCACAGATCGAGGAAACCACCGGCCTGCGCGCGGACCTCGCGATATTCAGGCAGATAACGCCCGGCCTGTCGCATCATCCAGAGCGGCGGCACCGCCTGGCGCTGGCCGGCGAGGACATCGAGGAACGGCTTGCGGGGCGTGGACTGGGTCAAATGCTTGGGTTCCGGAAACTGGTGCCGAAAGGCATGATTTTGCCGCCTCTGATACACCGCCGCTTCGCTCTTGGCGAGGCGCGGCAATTCCGCAAAACCGGCGATTCACCTCACGTTTTGACGCATCTCAAGGTGTCATCGCGCCGCAGGCGGCATATAGACTGTACGAACATCATGAGCGAAAAGACCATGAACATCATGACCCCGATCGTCAGTCCAGAAATCGAACAGAACCGCACCCGCGCCAAGGTCTGGTTCGAATCCCTCCGCGACCGCATCTGCGCCGAGATCGAGGCGCTGGAGCGCGAGGCGCCGCAGGCGCTGTTTCCGGGCACGCCTGCCACGTTCACCTACAAGCCGTGGACCCGCGCGACAGGCATCGGCGGCGGCGTCGGTGGTTTCCTCTCGGGCGGTCGCCTGTTCGAGAAGATCGGCATCCACACCTCGAGCGCGAACGGCAAGCTGTCGCCGGAGATGGCGCGGCAAATGCCCGGCGGCGGATCGCAGCTCGATTACGTCTCCAGCAGCATCAGCCTGATCATGCATCCGCGCAGCCCGCGCGTGCCGACCGTGCACATGAACACGCGCTTCCTGTCGACGGCCGTGGGCTGGTTCGGCGGCGGCGCGGATCTGACGCCGATGCTGCCCGAGCAGCGCAAGGTCGACGCGCCGGATACGATCACGTTCCACGACGCGATGCGCGGTGCCTGCGATGCGCATGACCCCGCTTACTACAAGAAGTTCAAGGCCTGGGCCGATGATTACTTCTTCCTGCCGCATCGCGGCGTGGCGCGCGGCGTCGGCGGCATCTTCTACGATCAGCTCAACACAGGTGATTTCGAGAAGGACTTCGCGTTCACGCGCGATGTCGGCTCCGCCTTCCTCGATGTCTATCCGCGCATCGTGCGTGCACGGATGCAGGAAGCCTGGACCGAGGAAGAGCGCGCGCAGCAGCTCGAAACGCGCGGCCTCTATGTCGAGTTCAATCTGCTCTACGACAAGGGCACGATGTTCGGCCTGCAGACCGGCGGCAACGTCGAGAACATTCTGAGCTCGATGCCGCCGCTGGTCAGCTGGAAGTAATTTCCTTCTCCCCGCTCGCGGGGAGAAGGTGTCTTGAATGACCGAAGGTCATTCAAGACGGATGAGGGGGAGCCAGAGAGTGAAACACTGGCTCCCCCTCATCCGTCTTCCACATGCTTCGCATGTGAAAGTCGATCTGTCCCCGCAGGCGGGGAGAGGCTAAGAAGCCACCTGCTCCGCTTCGATCGCACCCTGCACGGCCCAGGACAGATCCGTGTTGAGCTGGAACGCGACCGAGCCTTCATCGATGATCGCCTGCGGATTCTTGGAGAGCTTGCCGGCTTCATCGAGCGCGTTGCGATAGTCCGACTTCAGCGCGGCGAGATCGGCATAGGCCGGGAAGTCGTAGAACGACAATTCCTCCGGCGCGAGGCCGGGCTTCTTGGCGAGCAGGCGCTTGAGAATCTGGCCGCCGGAGAGATCGCCGAGATAGCGCGTATAGGCGTGGGCAATCAGCAATTCGCCGTCGCCCTTGGCGGCATCCGCGATGCGCTTGGCATAGGCTTCGCCGGCAGGCAGCATCGGCACTGCCGAGAAATCGCCATCGCACAGCACATTGAGATCGGCTTGCATGGCCGATGCACGATCGAGCCGATACTGGGCGAGTGCGGCGAGCACAGGCGTGTCGCGATGGCTCTCAAGTCCGGCTTCCAGCGCCTGATAGGCCGCCAGCAGGTTTCGTTGCAGCAGGACATAGCCCTTGCGGCTGACGTCACCGCGCAACATGTCCTTGATGATGCCGGAGCGCTCGGCTTCGGTGTGAAGCACCTTGGTGCCGAGATAAAGGGCGGTCACGACGCTGACGGGCGCAGTGCTATCTGCCGAGACAGCAGGCATTGAATTCTCCGATGATTGGTAAATGGATGTGTTGGCGCTCGGGCTGGCGACACCATATCACCCTCGCCGGATGCCACAAGGTGAGGCCAGGCCTGTTGCTACAGCGCGCGGCTGCGGGACTTGCGGCGTACCGGCGCAGATTTGCCGGTTTCCGTCGCGGGCAGAAACTGCGCGCCCTGTGCGGCAAGGAAGGCGCGCATCGCCTGCGCCGGCGGCAGCAGCACCTTGTCCTTACGGTTGAGCACGAACCATTGCCGGATGATCGGCAGGCCGATCACATCCAGCATCACCAGTCGCCGCTGCTCCAGTTCGGTGGCCACCGTATGCGCGGAGATGAAGGCGATGCCGAGCCCGGCCATCACGGCCTGTTTGATGGTCTCGTTGCTGTCCATCTCCATGCCGATCGTGGCGCGCAAGCCTGCGCTCTCGAACAGTTGCTCCATCAATCCGCGCGTGCCCGAGCCGGGCTCGCGCGTCAGGAAAGTCTCGCCTGCGAGATCGCTCATGGAGAGGCGCGCCTTGCCCGCGAGGCGATGGTCGCTTCGCGCGATGATCGCATGCGGATGATCGCCGATCAGGTTCACATCCATGTCGATCCCGGCCGGCGGCCGGCCCATGATCGCGATATCGAGATCGTAGTTGCGCAGGCCTGCGATGGTCTCCTCGCGATTGCCGACCGTCAGCAAGATCTCGATCTTGGGATGGAGCTTCGCGAAGGCCGAGATGGCGAAGGGCACGAAGTATTTCGCGGTGCTGACGGCGCCGATGGAGATGCGCCCACCGGTCTTGCCGGCCATCATGTCCAGCGATGTTGCGCAGGCGGCCATCGCCGCCTCGATCCGTTCCGACAGCGCCAGCACCTCGCGGCCGGCATCGGTCAGAACCATCCCGTCGCCGGTGCGCTGGATCAGCGGCAGGCCAGCGAGGCCTTGCAAGTTGCGCAGTTGCAAGGTGACTGCCGGCTGTGTCAGGCGCAGCTTCAAAGCTGCCGCCGTAATGCTGCCGCTGGCGGCGACGGCGGCCAGTGCACGCAGCTGGCGGATCGAAATGTCGCGGAAGCGCTTCGTCATATAAGGAAAACTTTCGCCGCCTAATTTTTACGAAAGTTCCTTTATTTGGCCCAGCCGGTCAATATCTGTGGGCAAAATGGCCCATTTCTGCCATTCCCGGGCACTCCGGACGCGGCCATGTGCCAGAAGGAGCCCAGTATTTTGCGGAGATTGCGATGACCGACCACATGCCCCTGTCCCGATATACGGCTGACTACGCCGGACAGGACCCGCTGCGGCTGGCGGTGGCTGCTGCGGTCGATGCCTTCGCCAAGGCCTCCATTGAAATCTCCGACCTGATCGGCTGCGGTGCGCTGGCCGGGATCACCGGCGAGGCGCAGGGCGCGCAGAATGCCGACGGCGACGTGCAGAAGGATCTCGATGTCCGCGCCGACGAGATCGTTCGCGCGGCACTGAAGCCGGTGTCCTGGGCCGCGCTGGCCTCTGAGGAAGCCGAGACGGCGGATATAAGTGACAGCGGCGGGTTGCTCGACATTGCCTATGACCCGCTCGATGGTTCGTCGAATATCGAAACCAATATGACGGTCGGAACGATCTTCTCGATCATGCCGACCTCGAAGGGCGCTGTGCCGTTCACGCAAAAAGGCAGCGCGCAGATCGCTGCCGGTTTCGTTGTCTATGGCCCGCAGACCTCGCTGGTCCTCACGCTCGGCGACGGCGTCGATATCTTCACGCTCGATCGCGCCGCTGGGAGCTACAAGCGCATTCGGGTGCGTGTGCAGATCCCGGCCGAGTGTTCGGAATATGCGATCAACGCGTCCAACCATCGTCATTGGGAAGCACCGGTGCGCGATTTCGTCGAAGAGTGTCTCGCCGGCGTCGAAGGCCCGCGCGGCAAGAATTTCAACATGCGCTGGATCGCAGCCCTGGTCGCCGAGGCCTATCGCATCCTGATCCGCGGCGGCGTATTTCTCTATCCGTCCGATGCGCGCAAGGGCTATGCCGATGGCCGACTGCGTCTCGTCTACGAAGCGCATCCGATGGCTTTCATCGTCGAACAGGCCGGCGGCGGTGCGACCACGGGTCGTGTGCGTATTCTCGATCTCGCGCCGACGGCGATTCATCAGCGCGTGCCGCTGATCATGGGTTCGATCAGCAAGGTGAGACGTATCGAGGCCATGCATCTCGATGCCAGCGCGGGACAAGCGCAGGCTGCAGCTGAATAGCGGTGTGCGCACGATACATCCTGTTTTGAGCCATTCAAAACATGACAGGCTTGAGGGCTTCTAAGTCCAACCAGCCCGAAACAAGTTGAGCATGATGTGGCCGCGGCCTAGACAAACGCAGGGGTCGCAAAGGATACGCGCATGCTTCCGCAGCAGGTCAAGGTCTCTGATATCACCGACGAGAATTCGGCACAGACCTATCTCAACCAGGCCATCATGACGACATTCTGCCGCGTGCTCGACAGTTCGCGTCTGGCGCCCGATGTGGTCATGCGTCTTCTGGCAACCGCGATCGGCGCGACCTATCGCGAAGTTGCGGCGGCCCATCAGGACGGCCAGTGCCCTTGCGGATGGCGCCCGGTCCCGGATGCCGATATCGAGGCCCTGCGATCGTCGCTTGAAGGCGCTGCTGCGCCGAAGATGGCTGACGATTTGCACAGCATGGTGATCGCCGGACGGGCGTAGCCGCCAGTCGATCTGCCCTTAAATAAGGCTGCATTTACGCGGAATTGGCCACTGCGGATCACCGCAGATGGCAATTCTGCGTCTGTTCCGCTCTCCCGATCACGTGATTGGGCCAGCGCGATCGACATATGGCAATTCCTTTAGACCTAAACTACTTTGGCCCGATCCTTGAATGTCGAGGAGATCGCGATCGGTGCAAAGTGACCTCATGACATCCTCATCCGCTGCAGTTCTCGACCACACCACGGCCAATTCGACCGTCTGGCGCGAAGTCGCACGCGCGATCGCCGACATCGGCGCCAAGCGCTGTTTCGGCCTCGTCGGGGGCGCAAACTTCAAGGTGACGCTCGGCCTCACCGAATTCGGCGTCGAATTCGTTGCTGCACGCCATGAGGGCGGCGCGGTGAGCATGGCCGATGTGGCTGCGCGTCTGACGCGCGATCTCACGATCGTCAGTGTGACGGCGGGGCCCGGTCTCACCAATGCGATCACCGGCATCGGCGAAGCTGCCAAGAGCGACACGCCATTGCTCGTTCTCGCAGGTGACGTGGTGCTCGGCGACAAGCAGTCGGCATTTGCCTTCAATCAGTCGGAACTTGTTCACGCGGTCGGCGGCGAGTGGCGGCAGATCGCCGATGCGCAGAGCGCGTATGCCGACACCTGGAAGGCCGCGTCGTTGGCGCTGCGCGAGCGCAAGCCGGTCGTGCTCAGCCTGCCGATCAATGTGCAGGAAATGCCGGTGACGGCGACGATGGGCAAGAAGCATTTGCCGATCATGCCGCGGGTCACGATCAATCCGGCGAAGCTGGATGAACTTGTTGCGACGATCCGGACATCGAAGCGACCGCTGATTCTGGCGGGTCATGGCGCTGTCGTGGCCGATGCGCAGCCGTTACTGGTTCAACTGGCAGACAGAATCGGCGCGTTGCTGGCGACGTCGTTGCAGGCGCATGGGATGTTTTCCGGTCATCCGTGGAATCTCGGCGTTGCCGGAGGCTTCTCCTCGAAAGCAACGGCTGAGCTAATCGCGCAGAGCGACATGATCCTCGCCTTCGGCATGTCGCTGAACATGTGGACCACGAAGAAGGGCAAGCTGATTTCGGACTATGCCCAGCTCGTGCAGATCGATGTCGAGAAGGGCCGCATCGGCGTGCATCGCCCGGTCGATCTCGAACTCGAAGGCGATGCATCGGCTGTGGCCACTGCCGTGTTGCAGGCGTTTGATAAGACGCCGCCCAGCGAGGCCGGCTGGCGCACGCCCGAGGTTGCCGCGGTGATGACTGCCAGAGGCAATCATAATCTGGCCTATGACGACACCAGCACTGCCGAGCACATCGATCCGCGCACGCTGAGCAAGGCGATGGACGATATCCTGCCGAAGGATCGCACGGTCGTTGTCGACGGTGGACATTTCGTCGGCTGGGTGACGCGTTATATTTCCGCGCCCGATCATAAAGGCTGGTGCATTCCGATCGCGTTCCAGTCCATCGGCCTCGGCCTTGCCGGCGCGATCGGTGCGGCAGTGACGCAGCCGGAGCGGCTGACAGTGCTCGCGGTCGGTGACGGCGGCTTCCTGATGTCGATCGCGGAGCTTGAAACTGCCGTCCGGCTGAAGAAGCGCATCTGCATCTTCATCTATAACGACAGCGCCTATAGCGCCGAAGTGCATCACTTCGGGCCGGAAGGCTACAACGCCGGCATGGCGCAATTCCCGGTGACCGATTTTGCGGCCATCGCGCGCGGATATGGCGCCGATGGCGTTGTTGTGCGGACGCTCGCCGATCTCGATGCCGTGAAGACCTGGGTCGCCGATGGTGCGCAGGGCGTGTTCATCGTCGACGGCCGGATCAATCCAAAGCTGATCGCGGATTGGTACAGCGAGATGTTCAGCGGCGCGAACTTGTAATTGGCCTTCTTACCTCTCCCCGCTTGGCGGGGAGAGGTCGGCTGAAGCGCGCGGAGCGCGTGAAAGCCGGGTGAGGGGGAGCGCATGATACACTTAAGCGCAAACCACTAACTCCCCCTCACCCGAAGGCTCCGCTGCGCTCGCCTTCGACCTCTCCCCGCAGGCGGGGAGAGGTTATGCCGCGGCTTGGTTCGTTGCTTCAACATTCCCCAACCATTCTTCCGCAATCGTCAGATCCGCCTGCGAGAGCTGATGCCCGACGGGCAACGTGCGATGCTGCACATCGGCCCCCGCCTTTGTCAGCATCACAGCCAGCCGTTGCGAATTGCTCGGCGGGATGATCGGGTCGGATTGGCCCGACACGATCAGTACCGGCTTGGCTGCGAGATCTGCCATCGGCGCGTCACGTAGCGGCACCATCGCCCGCAACAATATGCCGCCGGCCAGCGCCTCGGGGCGCAACAGCATCATTGCCGCGGCGATATTAGCGCCGTTGGAATAGCCGAGCGCGATCGGTGCTTTGAGCCCGTAGCGCTTGCGGGCTTCGACTACGAAGTCCGCGAGCTCGTTGGCGCGTCTGACTACGTCGTCCTCGTCGAACACGCCTTCGGCGAGCCGGCGGAAGAAGCGCGGCATGCCGTGCTCCAGCACCTGACCGCGGGGCGACAGCAGTGCTGCGCCCGGCGCAATTGCCTCGCCGAGCGGGAGCAGGTCGCTTTCGTCACCGCCGGTGCCATGCAGCAGGAGGAGCGGCGTTGCCTCGCGCCGGTTGCCCGGCGCGAAGCGATGAATGTGGGACAGGTCGTTGCTCATGACGTCACCTTTTCAGTGTCGAGCACCGGCAATACGCGCTCGATCTCGCCGCGATGCTTTTCGAGGAACGCGGGCAGTTTCAGATGCTCGCCGAGGGATTCGACGGGCTCGTCCACGGCGAAGCCGGGGATGTCGGTCGCAATCTCGAACAGCACGCCGCCGGGTTCGCGGAAATAGACCGAGCGGAAGTAGTTGCGGTCCTTCTGCTCCGTCGGCTGCTGGCCGTGGGTCTTCACCAGCTTGTTGGCCATCACCTGTTGATCGGCGTCATCGACGGCGCGGAAGGCGATGTGATGCACCGAGCCGCGGCCCTGACGACCCGGCAGGAAACCGCCGGCCTCATAGATATCGACGATACCGCCTTCGACACTGTCGGCACTCAGCCGGATGATCGAACCTTCGCGCGCGGTTTCCTTAAAGCCGAACACGTCGGTGAGGATCGCGCTGGTCTTCTCGGCCTTCTCCAGCAGCAGCGTCACGCCATGGAAGCCGCGGATCGCGTGCTCCGCCGGAACGTCGCCACTGCTCCAGCCGGGCTCGTTCTCCGCGCCGGCAACGCCGACCAGAGCGAGGCTCATGCCGTCCGGATCGGTGAAGGGCAGCACGGCTTCGCCGAAGCGCTTTTCGAGCGCCTCATGGGCAATGCCCTTCTCGATGAAGCGATGCGTCCAGTAGCCGAGCGAGCGGGCAGGGACCCGGAACGAAGTCTGCTGGGTCTGGCCCACGCCGCCGCGGCCGGGGGCTGCATGTTCCCACGGGAAAAAGGTCAGGATGGTGCCCGGCTTGCCGGTCTCATCGCCGTAGTAGAAGTGGTAGGTGCCCGGATCGTCGAAATTGACGGTCTTCTTGACGAAGCGCATGCCCAGCGCGCGGGTGTAAAAATCGAAATTCCGCAAGGCGTTACCGGCGATTGCGGTGACATGGTGGATGCCTGACATGGTCTGTCTCCTGGTTGGGAAGGCGTCTCGTCTTCCGTTGCCGGGATAATTGGGTCATCCCCGTTCAAAGACAATCTGGCCATTTGTGACATGACTGTCTATGAATTGGGGACAGTCGGGATGCTCCATGGATAAGCTCAACAGCCTGCGCGCCTTCGTCAAAGTCGTCGAACTCGGCAGCTTCTCCGAAGCAGGGCGGCAGCTGCGGCTGTCGCGCTCGGCGATCTCGAAATATGTCGGCGAGCTCGAACAGGACCTCGGCGTGCAATTGCTCAACCGCACCACGCGCCATGCCAGCGCGACCGAGAACGGTCAGGCCTATTTCGAGCGCGCGCTGACCATCCTCGCCGATCTCGATGCGGCCGATCAGGCGGTGGCGCAGGCGCAATCGACGCCGCGCGGACTGCTGCGCGTCAATGCGCCGATGTCATTCGGCACGCTGCAGCTCGGGCCTGCCATTGCCGATTTCATGGCGCAGTGTCCGGAGCTGCAGATCCAGCTTGTGCTGTCGGACGATCAGGTCGACCCGATGCAGGGCGGTTTCGACGTGACGCTTCGCATCGCCGACCTGGAGTCTTCAAGTCTCATCGCGCGAAAAATCGTCGCCATCGATCGCGCGGTTTGCGCGTCGCCGGACTATCTCAAGCAACATGGCACACCGAAGCTGCCGGAGGATCTGCGCAGCCACGCGCTGCTCACCTATGGCTTCCTGCTCACGGGCAATCAGTGGAAGCTGACCGGCAGGGATGGCAACGATCATTGGATCCAGCCGAGCTGGACACTCTGCGTCAACAATGCTGAAGTACTGCGCGATGCCGCGATCAAGGGCAGGGGCGTCGCGTTGCTGCCGACCTTCATTGCCGGCGACGCGTTGCGTGCGGGGACGTTGCGCAGTGTACTCTCCGCCTACAAGGCGCCGCCGCTGACGCTCTATGCGATCTATCCGCCGACGCGGCACCTCGCCGTGAAGGTGCGCCTGTTCATCGATTTCCTGGTGGCGCGCTTCAGCGGCGTGCCGGAGTGGGATGAGAAGCTCTAGCGCCAGATCGCGCGCATCCGCGAATTGATGTCCATGCGCACACCCTGCGCTGCCGCGCGCGCGGGATCAGCGGCGGCCACTTGCGGCCAGGTTGTGCGCTCGAACAGGCCGAGTAGCGCTTCCGGAATGAAGCGGGTGCGCGACGCATAGACGTGTCGG
This sequence comes from Tardiphaga sp. 20_F10_N6_6, assembly GCF_052076045.1. Taxonomy (NCBI): domain Bacteria; kingdom Pseudomonadati; phylum Pseudomonadota; class Alphaproteobacteria; order Hyphomicrobiales; family Nitrobacteraceae; genus Tardiphaga; species Tardiphaga sp. 20_F10_N6_6. The sequence continues at coordinate 3,188,324 of NZ_CP197239.1, read as the reverse complement.
TCACCTTGTGCGTGCTGGCCGTGGGTGAAGAAACGCTGCGGCACCATCAGATGCAGATCGTCCTTGGCCCGCGTCATCGCCACATAGAGTAGCCGACGTTCCTCTTCGATCTCGGCTGATGTCCCGGTGCCCAGATCCGACGGCATGCAGCCATCGACCACATTCAGCACATAGACTGATTTCCATTCCTGCCCCTTGGCGGAATGGATGGTCGAGAGGATCAGATAGTCCTCGTCGAGCAGCGGCACGCCGGACTGATCGCTGGTCGCGTCCGGCGGATCGAGCGTGAGTTCGGTGAGAAAACGTTCGCGCGACGGATAGCCTGACGCGATCGCTTCGAGCTGGATCAGATCGGCGCGGCGCGTCAGCGAATCCTCGTGAATGCGATCGAGATGCGGCTCATACCAGCGTCGCGCCAGTTCCAGTTCGGCGGGCCAACCCGCACGGCGTGACTTGATCTCGCTGATGACCTCGACAAAGCCGCGCCAGTCGGCTGCTGCGCGGGGCGGGGCCGGCGCGTGAGCGAGGGCGTCGATCGGATCGGGTGCCGCGATCATGTGATCCAGCGCGCGCTGTGCGGAAGCAGGTCCCACACCGGGTAGCAATTGCATTAGCCGGAAACCGGCGACGCGGTCACGTGGGTTCTCCACGAAACGCAGCAGCGCCAGCATGTCCTTCACATGCGCGGCGTCGAGAAACTTCAGGCCGCCGAATTTGACGAATGGAATGTTCCGCCGTGTCAGCTCTACCTCAAGCGACCCGCTATGCGACGACGTCCGGAACAGCACGGCCTGTTCCTTCAGCTTCATGCCGCCTTCGCGATTGTCGAGCACGCGCGCGACGATGGCGCGGGCCTGATCGGTCTCGTCCCGGATGGTGACGAGTTGCGGCTTGGCGGAGGAGACGCGGTCGGTCCAGAGATTTTTGGTGAAGCGCTCGCGCGCAAGATCGATCACGCCATTGGCCGCCGCCAGGATCGGTTGCGTAGAGCGATAGTTGCGGTCGAGCGTGATGATGTCAGCCGGCGGGCTGAACTGCCCGGGGAAATCCAGAATGTTGCGTACGGTGGCGGCGCGAAACGAATAGATCGACTGCGCGTCATCGCCGACAACCGTGAGGCCCGCCCCGTTGGGCTTCAAAGCCATCAGGATCGCCGATTGCAGGCGGTTGGTGTCCTGATATTCGTCCACGAGCACGTGATCGAAGCGACCGCCGATATCGCTAGCCAGTAGCGGTTCGCTCGCCATCTGCGCCCAGTACAGAAGCAGGTCGTCGTAATCGAGCACGTTCTGCTTCTGCTTGGCTTCGACATAGCCGGCGAACAGTTCGCGCAGCTCGGCTGACCACGCCGCGCACCACGGATAGGACGCGCCGAGCACCTGATCGAGTTCGGTCTCGGAATTGACGCAGCGGGAATAGATCGCGAGGCATGTGCCTTTTGTCGGGAAGCGCGTCTCGGTTTTGGAGAAGCCGAGTTCGTGCCGGACCAGATTCATCAGGTCGGCGGAATCCTCGCGGTCGTGAATGGTGAAACCGGGATCGAGTCCGATTTGTTCGGCATAGTCCCGCAGCAGCCGCGCGCCGATGCCATGGAATGTGCCAGCCCAGGCCAGCGCATCGGTCATGACGCCGGCATTGTCGCCCATCACTTGGCGCGCGATGCGCTCGACGCGGCGGCTCATCTCGCTGGCCGCGCGCCGTGAGAAGGTCATCAGCAGGATGCGGCGCGGATCGGCGCCGTTGACGAGCAGATGCGCGACGCGGTGGGCGAGGGTGTTGGTCTTGCCGGAACCGGCACCGGCGATGACCAACAGCGGAGCAGACGTGATGCTGTTCCCATGCGGGAACACGCCATGCTCGACGGCACGGCGTTGTTCTGGATTGAGGGCGTCGAGATAAGAGGCTTGAGCGAGCAAGGCATGTATCCGAGGTGACGAATCACGCTCGCTGATTCCCGCTTTGTTCGCAATGGACGGTTTGAGGCGCTTTTTTCTCAGCTGTCATCACCCGCGAAAGCGGGTGATCCAGTAAACGCGGTTGCTTGCGAAATGCGCTGACGGCGCCTTGTACTGGATCGCCCGGTCAAGCCGGGCGATGACATCCGAATTTGTAGCGGCTTAAGCCGCCCGTACTTCGCGGAGGAACACATCGACCTGCGTGCGCAGATCTTCGCCGTTGCGTGACAGGTCCGCGGCCGATTCCACCACGCGCGACGCGGCGAGGCCGGTCTCGCGGGCGGCGTCATTGACGCCGGCAATGTTTTGCGAGACCTCGCCGGTGCCGCGGGCGGCTTCGGCGACGTTGCGGGCGATTTCGAGCGTGGCTGCGCCCTGTTCCTCGACGGCGGCGGCGATGGCGCTTGCGATCTCGCTGACGCGGCCGATGGTCGAGGTAATGCTTTGGATCGAACCCACCGAGAGCTTCGTGGCACTCTGAATCGCGCCGACCTGTGCCGAGATTTCGTCCGTTGCCTTCGACGTCTGGGTGGCCAGGGCTTTCACTTCGGAAGCGACGACGGCGAAGCCGCGGCCGGCTTCACCCGCCCGTGCCGCTTCGATGGTGGCGTTGAGTGCGAGCAGGTTGGTCTGCGCAGCGATCTCGCTAATCAGCTTGACGACGTCACCGATCTTCTGCGCGGCCTCCGCAAGGCTCTGCACTTCGCTATTGGTGACGTTGGCCTGCGATACCGCATCGCCGGCGACGCGGGCAGATTCGTTGACCTGCTGTGCGATCTCGCTGATCGAGGCGTTGAGCTCCTCGATAGCAGCGGCGACCGCCTGTGCGCTCTGCGTGGCCTCCTCGGACGCTGCTGCGACGGCTGCGGTCTGCCGGGTCGATTCCTCGGCGGTGGCCGCCATCGATTGCGCGGTGTTGCGGAGTTCGCCGGCAGCCGAACCGACGGCGGTGACTACGGTACCAACGCTGCCCTCGAAGCGCGAGGCGAGAGCACTCATGGTGTCGCGGCGATCAAGCTGGGCGCGCTCGCGCTGCTCTTCCTGGGCGGCCCGCAGCTGCTCGGTTTCGATCAGCCCGGTCTTGAAGATTTCGACGGCGCCGGCCATCGAGCCGATCTCGTCCTTGCGGCCTGCACCCGGCACCGCGATCGTGTGATTACCGCCCGCAATGGTCCGCATCGCAGTTTCGAGTGCGCGGATCGGCTTCGCCATCGAGCGGCCCATGAAGGTTGCGATGGCACCGGCGAGCAGCAGCACGCAGGCAGAAATGATGGCCAGCCAATTCAGCGAGGATCGCATCAGGCTGTGATATCCGCTGGTATCACGGGTGATTTCGAAGACGGCGATGTTGTCGCCCGAAAAGCTCTTGATTGCGCCGAAGGTCGTGGCAACGGGCTTGTTGTCGAGTTCGCCATATTGGGTCACAACTTCGCCGGCAAGCGCGCGACGCAGCATATCGACCCCCGGAGCAGCCGACTTCAGGGTGGACGCCAGCGTCTTGCCGGCCTGGCCGTCGATCTGGTGAATGCCGACATCGACACCGAAACGCGACTTCATGGTGTCGACGAAAGTCTTGCCGAACGGAGCGCCGACATCGATCGTGCCGAGAATGGTATCACCATCCATCGCCGGTGCTACGCCAAAGACGTTGAGCGCATCACGGCCGGGCTCGATGCCGCCGACCGACTTCTTGCTGGTCATCGCCTGCACCACCATCTTGCGGCGTTCGGAAACGTTGTCTCCGAAGGTGCCGGGATTGTGGATGCGGGCGAAGCTGATGGCCGGCGGTGTTTGAATGGTGATCAGTTCGAGGCCGCGCGGCTTGATACGCTGATGGGCCTCCTTCAGATTCGCGAGCGCACTGGCACGATCGTTCGCCTTGATGGCGTCCTTGATCGGCTGTGACGACGCGATCGACTCGGCAACCGCGAGCAGCGTGCGCGTTTCGGCATTCAGCGCTGCCGTGAGATTGGCGTAGTCGTCATGCGCCTCGCGACTAAGGGCTGTGTCGATGATCGCCTGTTGCTGCCACATGCTGAAGGCAGCGAGCGCGCCGCACGATCCGGCAGCGACGAGCGTGATGGCGACAATCATACGTGCTGAAATAGAATTGAGTGCTTGCATCGACATGCCCCTTGGACCGCGACAAGCAATTTTGCTGCGGCACTGAAATTCCACGTGAAAATAGGGAAGCCGAGTGAAGGAGCTCTTAATTACCTCTGATGTGTAGGTATCCTGGTATCATGGTTCCATTATGCCGCAGCAGATTTTGGCTTCGGGCGATGCCAGCATCAGTCGTGATCGAATGTGCGACGATACTAGTGGAGCCGAGACGAGCCATTCCCCGGCGCAAGGCACCGGTCCACGTGCGAGAGAAGAACTGCTGATTTGAGGGGCTTCTGGAGGCGACAGACGGCGCCGAGCTCGGTGGACATCGCGAGAAAATCGGGCGCGGACACGCCTGCCGGTGAGGCCGCGTGACCTGACATGACGATGATCGGGATCTCCGGACGGCACCGATGCGCCAGCTTCATCGTCTCGAGCCCGTTCATCCCGGGCATGAAGATATCGATGATGAGCAGATCGAAATCGGCGTTGCGGAGAATGTGGCGCGCGCGCGGGCCGTCGCTCGCGCAGGTGACGCGGTGGCCTTCGCGCTCAAGCATCAATTTGGTGAAGATCTGAACGACCTTGTCATCGTCGACGATCAGGATGCTTGCCATCTGCCGGTCCCCCGGATGCCGTCGCGCCAGTGCGGAGCATGGTTGTCTGGTTACGCACGCATCGCTACATGCCACGTTGCAAATGTGGCTTCTCGTTAAACGCCGCATCGAGCAGCGACCTGTGGACCTGAATATGTCCGTCATAGCTGACGAAGCCGAGCTTGCGAAACTTGTTCATGAAGAAGCTGACGCGCGACCGCGTGGTGCCGATCATCTCCGCCAGCATTTCCTGACTGATGTCGATATCGATGGGATGGCTGGCGCCTCCCTCGCCATAGTGAGCGAGGATCAGCAACAGGCGCGCGAGGCGCTTCTCGCTTGAATTGAACAACTGATCGATCAAGTCTTCTTCGATGCGGTTGTTGCGCGACAGAAGATAGGCGACGAAGAATTCTGCGAAAGCTGGCTCGTCGCGCAGATGGGCGAGCATCACCGACTTGCTGATGGTAACAATGGTGCAGTCTTCCATCGCCGTCGTTGTGACGGTGCGCAGCGGATGACCATTCAGGCAACCCTCACCCAGGAACTGTCCGGGTTCGAGCAGGCCGACGACGGCTTCCTTGCCTTGTTCGGACAGGACCGTGAGCTTGATACGTCCGCTCAGGATGTAGCAAACAGAATCTGCCGTCTCACCCTGACAAAAGATGTTCTGGTTTTTCTTGTAGTCGGCCGTGACCCTTCCGATGCCGGGACAGGTCAGAAAATACGGCGCATCGAACTCGGCTACAGCAGGAACCTTCAAGGCAGCTAGCCGTGTCATCGCGAATCTCCGGAGATCGATCTTTGCAGGTCAGCGTAAATCTATTCAGGGTTGTATTGTTCCCCTCAGATCTAGTTAAATTGCCGGCATAAGAGATCACAAACGCACATGCGTGAGTGGGAGGATTGATGGAGGCATCAATCCCGATGTGCACATAGATACCACCAGGCGCGTGAGGCGGCGTAGTTATGTCATCGGATTCACTGCCCTGAAACAACTTCCCTCCATGTTGCTACGCAACTTAACGCGCAGATCGTCTGTCATGTCCGCAACACACGCTGCCCTCGAATTGCGAGGGTTAACGAAACGTTTCGATCGGCCAGCTGTCGACGGACTTGATCTCACGGTTCGTGCTGGCGAGTTCTATGCGCTGCTGGGCGCCAACGGAGCCGGCAAGACGACGACATTGCGCATGGTCGCGGGATTGCTGCGTCCCGATGCCGGATCGGTGTCGATACTTGGTATCGACGCGCTCGCCGATCCGGTGGCAGCGAAACAGATCATGGCCTGGGTGTCCGATGAGCCGATGATCTATGACAAGCTGACGCCGCTCGAATATCTCGAATTCGTTGCCGGCTTGTGGGGCTGCGATGCTGAAACGGCAGAGCGCACGTCGCATGGATTGTTGGCATCGCTAGGTCTTGGTCCACATCTGCATGAGCGATGCGAAGGCTTCTCCAAGGGCATGCGCCAGAAGGTGGCGCTGGCCGGCGCACTCGTGCACGAACCTCGGCTGATCATTCTCGATGAACCGCTGACCGGACTCGATGCCGTGTCGGCGCGTCACGTCAAGGGCCTGCTGCAGGATCGCGTGCGCTCCGGCTGCACCGTGATCATGACCACGCATATTCTCGAAGTCGCCGAGCGCATGGCTGACCGGATCGGCGTGATCGCCGCAGGCAGGCTGATCGCCGAAGGTACGCTTGCCGAATTGCGTCAGCAGAACGGACAGGGCGACACCAGCCTCGAAGATATGTTCGTGGCGCTGGTGGATGGCGCGCCGGTTGCCGCATGACGCCATCCGCCAGCGTGATGTGGTTTGCCGGCCACGAAGTCCGGCTGGCGTGGCGAGAGATGCTGGGCATGCTCACGGCGGGCCGTCGCTGGCGTCCGCGCAGCGTTTGGCTTCTGCTGATTGTCTTCGTGATCTTCCTGCATTTGCCGGCTTATGCGGTGGTCGGCCGTTTCGCAGATGTGCAGACGCCGCTCGATCAATCGACGGCGATTGTCATCACCGCCAGTATCTTCCTCGCCTGGGCGCTCGTTTTGTCGCAGGCGATTGAGTCCGTCACCCGCGTATTCTACGCGCGCGCCGATCTCGATCTCATCATGTCGTCGCCGGCGCCGCTCACCAACCTGTTCTCCGTCCGCATCGCAGCCATCGCATTGACGGTGACCCTGATGGCGATGTTGCTGGCGACGCCGTTTGTCAACGTACTGGTGATCGGCGGCGGTGCGCGCTGGTTCTCCGCCTATGCCGTCGTCATTGCCATGGGCCTGTCGGCGTCTGCGTGCGCTATCGCCATCACTGTCGGATTGTTTCAGCTCTGCGGCCCTGCCAAGACGCGGCTGGTGGCACAGATCATTTCTGCAGTCACGGGCGCAGGTTTCGTCATCGCATTGCAGGTCGCGGCGATTCTCTCTTACGGCACGCTGTCGCGTTTCGCCGTGCTGACCTCCGATGCCGCAGCCGCCTTTGCGCCTGAAGCGAACAGCATCGTGTGGTGGCCCGCGCGCGCGATGCTTGGCGATATCGCAGCACTGGTGCCGCTGCTGGCGGCCGGGTTGATCCTGCTGGGAAGCGCCATGGCGATCTTCTCGCCGCGATTCAGCAACTGCGTGGCCAGTGCCGCACCATTGGCGCAAGTTCGACGCAAGAAAGTCGCAAGACGGTTTCGACCGGGCTCTCGACGTAACGCCTTGCGCCGCAAGGAGTTTATCCTCTTGTGGCGCGATCCGTGGCTGGTCTCGCAAACCCTGATGCAGCTGCTGTATCTGTTGCCACCAGCCCTGATGCTGTGGCGCAGTTTCGGCGATGGCGCGGGTGCCTTCATCGTGCTGGCGCCAGTGATCGTGATGGCCGCGGGTCAGCTCGCCGGCGGCCTGGCCTGGCTGACGATCTCCGGTGAGGACGCAGCGGATCTGGTCACAACCGCGCCGCTTCCGGCAAACACGATCATCACGGCCAAGGTCGAAGTCGTGCTGGTAATCATCGCTGTCGTGTTCACGCCAATGGTCGCAGGTCTGGCGCTGGTCTCGCCGCGGCTGGCGGCAGTGACAGCGCTGGCGACCGTCGTGGCCGCGGGATCGGCTACCGCCATCCAGCTCTGGTTCAGGGTGCAGGCGCGGCGCAGCCAGTTCAGGCGACGTCAGACGTCATCGCGCATTGCGACCTTCGCCGAAGCTTTCTCGTCGATCGGCTGGGCTGCGACAGCGGCGCTGGCACTGGTGCTGCCAATTGCCTCTGTGATCTCGGGTGCCATGACGGCAGGCCTCATGGCGCTGACGTGGAAGATCAGTCCTGTCAGGACCTGAAACGACAAAGCCACCCGCGGACACGGGTGGCTTTGCAATTACCAACTGCCGCGAAACGACGATCAGGCCACCATCGACATCGGCGCGACGGCAGGGGTGGCTTCGCTAAAAACCTCGTCGGTGACCACCGTAAAACGCACCAGCGGTGTCGGGCCGAAGTTGGTGGAGATCGCCACGTCGGCAGCATCGCGGCCACGCGCCATGACGATCCGGCCGATGCGCGCGTGATTGTGCCGGGCGTCGAACGTGTACCACGCGGTACCGAGATACACTTCGAACCAGGCGCTGAAATCCATCGGCGCGGGATCCTTGGGCACGCCGATATCGCCGAGATAGCCAGTGCAATAGCGTGCTGGAATGTTCATGCAGCGGCACAGCGTGACAGCGAGATGCGCGAAGTCGCGGCACACGCCGATACGCTCTTCATGACCTTCAAAGGCGGTGCGATCGTTGCGGGCATGGTGATAGCCGAACTCGATGCGCTGATGCACGTAATCGACAATGGCCTGGACGCGCGCCGCGCCGTCTTCGATATGGCCGAACAGTGACCAGGCAAGATCTGACAGCTTCTGCGTGTCGCAATAGCGGCTGCCGAGCAGGAAGACCATGACATCGTCAGGCAGATCGCCAACCGCCTGCAACGGCCCTGATGGCGGAGCCGCATCCGGCAATCCGCTATCTGAAATCAGAAAGTCATTCTTGATCTCGATTAGCCCGGGCGGCGCGACGATGCGCGTGCAAGTATTGCCGAACATGTCGAGATAGTCATGCGCCTGTACGTCATGGGAAAACTGGATGCGATGCGGACTCTGGAGATCCTTCGCGCGCGAAGGATGAATGCTGAGCATCAGGATCATGGGTGTTTCCTGCAAACACTGGAAAGCGATGTCGTAGCCCGCGCGAATCTTCACTTTTACGTCTCCACTAGCTCGGCAAATCAGGAATTCATCGTTGCCAGACAAGTGTAGTCACCAAACATCGTTCCGAGGTTCAGTGACAGGAATGTGCAGAAAATGTGGGCAGTGAGGCCGCGTCGGCCCCGCTGCGCCATAAGCTATTTCTTCAGGGACAACAGCAGCAGCGAGCGGGCAGTTACCTGATACATATGGCCGAACGGGAAATCCTCGCCGCCTTTCGTATCGGGAATGTTGGTATCCACCAGAAGTTCCCATGCCTGTCCGCCAAACGCCTCGGGCATCGTGAAATCGACCAGCCCTTCGAAGCCGTTCAGGATCATCAGCATGGTCTGATCCTCCGCCGGCTTGTGAATTCCGGTCTTCTGCGCGCGGCCGTCCAGCAGCATGCCGAAGCATTTCATGTTACCGTCTTTCCAATGTGCGTCCTGCATCGGGCCGCCATTGGCGTTGATCCATGCCACGTCGCGAACGTCGAGGTCGGGGTCGTGCTCGCCGGTCAGGAAGCGGCTGCGACGCAGTACCGAGCAGCCGCCGAGCAGTTTGATGAGCCGCTTGGTGAAAGCGAGCAGGTCCTTGCCCTCGGTCGTCAGGCTCCAGTTGAACCAGGAAATCTCGCTGTCCTGGCAATAGGCATTGTTGTTGCCGTTCTGCGTGCGGCCGAATTCGTCGCCGCCGAGCAGCATCGGCGTGCCCTGAGAGAACAGCAGCGTCGCCAGCATATTGCGCTTCTGGCGCTCGCGCAGGGCGATGATGGCCTTGTCGTCGGTCGGGCCCTCAACGCCGCAATTCCATGAGCGGTTGCTGGAGCTGCCGTCCTTGTTGTTCTCGCCATTGGCCTCGTTGTGTTTCTCGTTGTAGCTCGCCCAATCGTTCAGCGTGAAGCCGTCGTGAGCGGTGACGAAATTGACGCTGGCCCAGGCGCGGCGACCCTGATGGTTGAACATGTCCGCAGACGCGACGAGACGCGGTGCCAGTGCCGAGACCGGCGCTTTGCCGCGCCAGAAATCACGCGCGGTATCACGGAACTTGTCGTTCCATTCCGCCCAGCCGGGCGGGAAACCGCCGACCTGATAACCACCGGGGCCGATATCCCAGGGTTCGGCGATCAACTTCACTGTCGTCAGCAATGGGTCCTGATCGACGGCTTTCAGGAAGCCGCTTTGTTCGGTGAAGCCATAGACTTCGCGCGCCAGGATGGTGCCGAGATCGAAGCGGAAGCCGTCGATATGCATCTCCCGCACCCAGTAGCGCAGGCTGTCCGCCACCATCTGGATGACGCGGGCATTGGACAGGTTCACTGTGTTTCCGGTGCCGGTGTCGTTGATGTAATAGCGTGGCTTGTCCGGAAGCAGCCGATAATAACTGGCATTATCGATGCCCTTGAAGGACAGAGTCGGGCCAAGCTCGTTGCCTTCGGCGGTGTGATTATAGACGACATCGAGGATGACCTCGAGCCCGCCGGCATGCAGCGCTGACACCATCTCCTTGAACTCGCGCAGCGAGTTCGGCACGTCCGATGCGTAGCGCGGATCGGGCGCAAAGAAGCCGATGGAATTGTAGCCCCAGTAGTTCACCAGCTTCTTGTTCAGCAGATAGTCGTCATTGATGAAAGTATGGATCGGAAGCAGCTCGACCGAGGTGATGCCGAGGCCGCAGAGATAATCCACCACAGGCTTGCTGCCGAAGCCGGCATAGGTGCCGCGCAGCTTCTCGGGCACGTCGGGATGCAGCCTGGTGAAGCCCTTGACGTGGGTCTCGTAGATGATGGTCTGGTCCCATGGCACGGGCTGCCGGCCAGCCTCGCCGGCCCAGTCGAAGTCGCGATCGACGATCACGCATTTCGGCATGAAAGGCGCCGAGTCGCGTTCGTCGAAGGTGGTGTCGTCGCCGCTCTCCATCTTGTAGCCGAACACGGCCGGATTCCATTCGAGCTGCCCGGCATGGGCGCGGGCATAGGGATCCAGCAGCAGCTTGTTCGGATTGAAGCGATGGCCCTTTTCTGGCTCATAGGGGCCATGGACGCGATAGCCGTAAAAGGTGCCGGGGCCGACGTCGGGGATGTAGCCGTGAAACACCTCGTCGGTATATTCCGGCAGCTCGATTCGCGTTTCCTTGTCGCCGTCGAACAGGCAGACCTCGACCTTGGTGGCATTGGCCGAGAAGAGCGCGAAGTTGGTGCCCTTTCCGTCCCAATGCGCGCCAAAGGGATAGGGGAGACCTTCTTCGACTACTCTGTGCGTCACGATTGCCCCACTGTCTGGTGATGAAAATGCGCGGGATAACTGCGCCGCCGCATTTCCGTTGCAATGCAAACAGGCTGTTTCGGAATATATCTTGGCCTGCGAGGGTCGCTAGCCCGGAGTTTTGCTTATGACCGACGTCTCCCATCACAAACGCATCGCATTGCTGGGCGCGCCAGTCGAAGTCGGGGCCTCGCAGCGCGGGACCTTGATGGGGCCGGCGGCCATGCGGACGGCAGGCCTGGGGCCGCTGCTGGAAGAGCTTGGCTTCGAGGTGGAAGACCACGGTGACCTCATGCCACCGTCTGTGCCTCTGTCGACCGATGCGCCGCCGGAGAATGCCAAGCATTACCGTGTGATCCAGAGCTGGATCCAGGCGCTGAGTGCGCGTGCCTACACGCTTGCCAAATCGGGCGCGCTGCCGATCTTCGTGGGCGGTGATCACAGCCTGTCTATGGGATCGGTCAATGGCGTGGCGCGGCACTGGCACGAGCAGGGGCGCGAATTGTTCGTGCTGTGGCTCGACGCGCATGCCGATTACAATACGCCGCACACGACCATCACCGGCAACATGCACGGCATGTCCGCGGCCTTTCTGTGCGGCGAGCCCGGTCTGGATGGATTACTCGGCGCTGAGCCGCGCGCATCGATCAAGCCCGATAATCTCGATCTGTTCGGCATCCGCTCCATCGATAAGCTTGAGAAAGAGCTAGTCCACACGCGCAAGGTGGCCATCGCAGACATGCGGCAGATTGACGAGTTCGGTGTTGGCGTCCTGATCCGCCGCGTCATCGAGCGGGTCAAGGCGCGCAACGGCGTGTTGCATGTGTCCTTCGATGTGGACTTCCTCGATCCCGCGGCAGCGCCCGGCGTTGGCACCATGGTGCCCGGCGGCGCCACCTATCGCGAGGCGCATCTGATCATGGAGCTGCTGCATGATTCCGGGCTGATGTGCTCGCTGGATGTCGTCGAGCTCAATCCGTTTCTCGACGAGCGCGGGCGTACCGCACGGGTGATGGTCGAGCTGGTCGGCAGCCTGTTCGGGCAGCAGATCACCGATCGGCCGACACCGAGCAACGCAATTATACCGCCCGGCTAGCTCGCGGTCGGCAAAACCTCGATTGGTTCCGGGTCTTTGCGCGCGTTACGCATGATCGTTTTGTTATCGTCTCGGAACTAACCCTGCAGCGCGGGATTGCTCCCTCATGGTTCACACACGAGGAGCACGTCATGATTAAGCATCTTGCCATCATCGCCGTTGCTGCGGCGGGCATTAGCAGCGCAATTCCAGCCAAGGCCCAGGAGTTCGGCGTTGGCGTCGGTCCGGGAGGCGTTACGGTTGGCGCCGTCGGCCGCGACCGCTATCGCGACGACTATGATCGCGGGTACTACCGCGATCGTCGTGACCGCAATGAGACCGTGATCATCAAGCGCAGCCGCGACCGCGATCGTGGCTATTACGATGGCGGCGTCGAACGTCGTACTGTCATCGAACGCTACTAATATTGCACCGAACGAGAGGCGGCCCTTCCTCGGAAGGGCCGTTTTTTCGTGCGTGATGGAAGCCTCAGAACATTGAGTGACAGGACCATGGCAACTGCAGCGACAGTCTGGTGGCAGGCCGGCACCATCTATCAGATCTATCCGCGATCGTTTCAGGACTCCAATGGAGACGGTATCGGCGATCTCGCGGGCATCGTCGGCCGGCTTCCTTATCTGCGGCAGCTCGGCATCGACGCGATCTGGCTGTCACCGATCTTCCCATCTCCGATGGCAGACTTCGGCTATGACATATCAGACTATATCGGCATCGATCCGATCTTCGGTACATCGGCCGATTTCGACGCGCTGGTGGCTGCGGCTCACGGTCATGGTCTGAAGATTATTCTCGATCTGGTGCCGAACCACACCTCGGATCAGCATCCGTGGTTTGTCGAAAGCCGGTCGTCACGCGATAATCCCAAACGCGATTGGTATATCTGGCACGATCCGAAGCCGGACGGCAGCGCGCCGACCAACTGGATGTCCGAATTCGGCGGCAGCTCCTGGCAGTATGACGAGGCCACAGGGCAATATTACTATCACGCCTTTCTCGACAAACAGCCGGACCTGAATTGGCGCAATCCTGCTGTTCGCAACGCCATCTATGAGGTGATGCGGTTCTGGATGCGACGCGGCGTCGACGGCTTCCGCGTCGACGTGATCTGGCATCTCATCAAGGACGAGGAGTTTCGCGACAACCCGACAAATCCGAGTTTCACGGCCGGGCGCCCGCCACACGAGGCTTTCCTGCCGCTCTATTCGACCGATCGGCCGGAGACGCTGGACGTGGTCGTCGAAATGCGCCGCGTCGTCGATGAATTCGACGATCGCGTGCTGATAGGCGAGATTTATCTCCCCTTCGATCGGCTGGTCGCCTATTACGGCAGTGACCTGTCAGGCGCTCATCTGCCGTTCAACTTCGCACTGCTCTCCGCGCCGTGGAATGCTTTCGCCATCGGCGAATTGATCGCGCGCTACGAAGCCGCGCTGCCGCTCGGCGCCTGGCCTAACTGGGTGCTCGGCAATCACGACCGGCCGCGCGTCGCCAGCCGGGTTGGCATGGCTCAGGCGCGCGTCGCCGCGATGTTGTTGCTGACGCTGCGCGGGACGCCGACGCTATATTATGGCGACGAGATCGGTATGAAGCAGGTGCCTATTGCACCGGATCAGGTTCAGGATCCGTTCGAAAAGAACGTGCCTGGGATCGGTCTCGGCCGCGACGGATGCCGCACGCCGATGCAATGGGGTGCCACCGAGCACGCGGGTTTTACGACCGGCGAGCCCTGGCTGCCGCTGGACACGGACTACCACCATCAGAATGCGGCTGCTCTCGCGGCCGATCCCCATTCGATTCTCAGCCTCTATGTGAAGCTGATCGACTTGCGCAAGCACATGCCTGAACTGGTGTTCGGCGGCTATGAGCCTGTGGACGCTGAGGGCGATGTGCTGGCCTATCGGCGCGTCTATGACGCGCAGACGGTTCTGATCGCCCTCAATCTCAGCGGTGAGCCCGCATCATTGCATGTGGGGGGCGGTGAAATCCTGCTGGCGACAGGCCTCGATCGCCATGGTGAGAATGTTTCGGGCGCACTGGAGTTATCAGGCAATGAAGGCGTAATCGTCAGGCTGCGGTAGATATCCGCGTTCCGCGACCACATGCACGGCAAGAAAAAGCGCCGCCGATTGCTCGGCGGCGCTTCCTGATTTCGCAGTGGACCAGAGAGGCTCAGTCCAGACCAATCGTGGTCAGGTCCTGGAACCAGTGCTGGGCCTGCACGAACTTCTTCACCTTCGGCGACAGCGCATGCGGGTTGGTGTCGTGAACGACCCAGACCAGCACGGCGTCGTCGACGATCTGCGCATGGGCTTCGGCCAGCAACTCGTCCTGCTTCTTCGGATCGAAGGTGTTCTTGGCTTCGTCGATCAGCGCATCGACCTTCGGGTTCTTGTAGCCGCCCCAGTTCACGCCGACCGGTGCGATCTGGCCGGAGTGAAAAAAGCGGACGATGGCGTACAAGGGATCCGAGGTGACGTAGGCGATGTTGTTGGACGTGATGCCCTTCATGCTCTCGTCAGCCGCGCCCTTGCGCCACGCGGTGTAGAGCACTTCGAGTTCGACGACCTTGAATTCGACCTCGACGCCGATTTCCTTGAAGCTCTGCTGCAGGAATTCGTTGATCGGCAATGACAGCATTTGGCCGGTGCCGCCATTGGCGATGATGAAGGTCGCCTTCAGCGGCTTCTCCGGGCCGTAGCCGGCTTCCTTCACCAGCTTCTTGGCTTCGGCCAGATCATATTTGATCTTGAAGGTCGGCTTGCCGAACCACGGGCTCGACGGATCGACCTGGCCGATGGCGGGCTTGGCGAGACCGTTCATCAGCGCGACGACGGCATCGCGATCGATGGCGAGGTTCAGCGCCTTGCGCAGGCGGACGTCGGTCCAGGGCGAACCCGGCAGCACGCTGAGGTGATAATTCCAGACATGCGGCGTGACGTTGTCGACGATCTTCATGCCGGCGCTCTTGAGCTGCGGCACAGCGTCGGGAGCAGGGGTCTCGATCAGATCGACCTGACCGGCGAGCAGGGCATTGGTGCGGGTGAGCGCTTCCGGCATCGGGACGAGCACGAGCTTGTCAGCTTTCGGGATACGCTTCTTGTCCCAATAGTCGGAGTTTTTGCTGAGCTCGGCGAGTTCACGCGGCACGAGCTTGGTCAGCTTGAACGGACCGGTGCCCGAGGGCTGCGATGCGAACTTGTCCCAGTCCTTGCCGACCTTCTCGTACTGCGCCGGGCTGGAGACCAGGAACCAGAGCATCTGATAGGGGAAGAAGGAGTCGACGTTCTTGGTGGTGATCTCGACGGTGCCGTCATCGATCTTGGCGTAGCTCGCGACCGAGGGCAGACGGGTCTTGACCTGCGCGCTCTGGCGCTTGTCGAATTGCGGCGCCTTCTCGTTCAGCACCTTGTCGAGATTCCAGATCACCGCATCGGCGTTGAAGTCGCTGCCGTCGTGAAACTTGACACCCTTGCGCAAGGTGAAGCGCCACTTGGTCTTGTCGGTATCGTCGACCTTCCATTCGGTGGCGAGGCCGGGAATGAGTTTGCCGGGACGATCGGCGACATCCATTTCCCAGGCGACGAGCGGATCGTAGATCGTGTAGCCGGTGAACTGGTAGCCTCCGGCGCCGCGATCAGGCTGGCCTGTGGTCAGCGGCACGTCCGCCATCGAGATGCCATAGCGCACCACCGTTTCGGCTTGCGCCGGCGCGGCTGCACCTATGGCGGCGGCGATGGCCGCAACAAATAACGAGCTTCGAACGCGCATAAACCAGACTCCGTATGGTGGGATATTGTCCGCCAGATACCTGCAATCCTGATGCCAGATTGGGCATATCGAACGGTTGGTGTGTGCTGGTGTGCTGCAGTGCCGCAGTTTGAGTCATTGCGGTGCAAGGTTGCAGGCCTTGGCACAAGCGTTGCATAAGAATTAGCCAGTTTAGAACAAGCCAACACTGGCGAAAGCCAACGTGTCATCCAAAGCCAAGAGGGACTGATTACGATGCGTATCGAAAAGCCGACAAAGAGCCGTCTCGCGACAGCAATCACCTTGCTGACGCTTGCCACGGCCCTGACCTTGCCACAGGTGGCGCGCGCCGAAACGGTGCTGCGCATCGGCATGACCGCTGCCGATATTCCGCGCACGCTCGGCCAGCCCGATCAGGGCTTCGAAGGCAATCGTTTCACCGGCAATACGATGTATGACGGCCTGACCGGCTGGGATCTGTCGTCCGCGACCAAAGCGAGTGTTGTTATCCCGGCGCTCGCCACTGAGTGGG
Organism: Tardiphaga sp. 20_F10_N6_6; assembly: GCF_052076045.1. NCBI lineage: Bacteria > Pseudomonadati > Pseudomonadota > Alphaproteobacteria > Hyphomicrobiales > Nitrobacteraceae > Tardiphaga > Tardiphaga sp. 20_F10_N6_6. The sequence goes on along the minus strand of NZ_CP197239.1, from coordinate 3,171,816 downwards.
CAGTGGACGACGCCGACAAGAAGAAATGGACCTTCAAGCTGCGTCCCGGCGTCACATTCCACGACGGTTCGGCCTTCAATGCGGATGCCGTGGTCTGGAATGTGGACAAGGTGCTCAAACAAGATGCAGTCCAGTTCGACGCCAGCCAGGTCGGTGTAACCGCCTCGCGCATGCCGACCCTGGTGTCCGCGAAGAAGATCGACGACATGACCGTCGAACTGACCACCAAGGAGCCGGACTCCTTCCTGCCGATCAATCTTACCAACCTCTTTATGGCGAGCCCCACCAAGTGGCAGGCGCTGTTCGACAAGGCCGAAGGCGCCGATGCCAAGGCCAAGTCGCAGGCCGCATGGGCGGCCTTCGCGCGCGAAGCCTCCGGCACCGGCCCGTGGAAGATGTCGAAGTTCACGCCGCGCGAGCGTCTCGAACTGGTGAAGAACGACGCCTACTGGAACAAGGACCGCGTTCCGAAGACCGACAAGATGGTGCTGCTGCCGATGCCGGAAGCCAACGCACGCACCGCTGCGCTGCTGTCCGGTCAGGTCGACTGGGTCGAGGCGCCGGCGCCTGACGCCGTCAAGGAAATCACCGCACGCGGCTTCAAGATCGAGAAGAACGAGCAGCCGCATGTCTGGCCGTGGCAGTTCTCCCGTGCCGAAGGCTCGCCGTGGAACGACATCCGCGTCCGCAAGGCCGCCAATCTCTGCATCGATCGCGAAGGCCTGAAGGACGGTCTGCTCGCCGGCCTGATGGTGCCGGCAAGCGGCACTTTCGAGCCGGGCCACCCCTGGCGCGGCAAGCCGAGTTTCGAGATCAAGTATGACCTGAAGGCTGCACAAGCGTTGATGAAGGAAGCCGGTTACGGTCCCACCAAGAAGCTCGAAGTGAAGACGCAGACCTCGGCGTCCGGCTCCGGCCAGATGCTGCCGCTGCCGATGAACGAATATCTGCAGCAGGCGCTGGCGGAGTGCTACTTCGACGTCAAGCTCGACGTTATCGAATGGAACACGCTGTTCACCAACTGGCGCCGCGGCGTCAAGGATCCCTCGGCGAACGGCTCCAACGCCACCAACGTCACCTATGCGGCGATGGATCCGTTCTTCGCACTGGTTCGCTTCCTGCAGTCGTCGATGGCACCGCCGGTCTCGAACAATTGGGGCTTCATCAACAATCCGAAGTTCGATGAACTCGTGACCAAGGCACGCACCACCTTCGATGCGACGGCACGTGATGCGGCTCTGGCCGAGCTGCACGCCGCGTCGGTCGATGACGCAGCCTTCCTCTACGTGGCCCATGACGTCGGTCCGCGTGCGCTGAGCCCGAAGATCAAGGGCTTCGTGCAGCCGAAGAGCTGGTTCGTCGACTTCTCGCCGGTGTCGATCACGCCGTAAGCAACAAGCGAATATCGGCCGCATATTGTGCAGCCGATATTCGCACGAACCTCTCCACGTCATGGCCGGGCTTGACCCGGCCATCCACGCCTTCTTCGCTGCAAAGACGTGGATGCCCGGGTCAGGCCCGGGCATGACGAACGAGGGGGCAGAGTTTCTGAATCGAAGGTGATCAGTGTTCGTCTACATCGCGCGACGCGTCGTCTATGTGATTCCTATCGTCCTCAGCGTGGCGCTGGTGTGTTTCCTGCTGGTGCACATTACGCCCGGGGATCCTCTCGTTGCCATTCTTCCCGCTGACGCATCGCAGGAGCTGGCGCAGCAACTGCGCGTCGCCTACGGCTTCGATCGTCCGCTGCCGGTGCAGTTCGGCCTTTGGCTGTGGCGCGCGCTACACGGCGATCTCGGCAGCTCCATCGCCACCGGACGTCCTGTTCTGGCGGAGGTGATGAAAGCCGTCGGCAATACCGTGACGCTGGCGATCGCCGCCGCCGCCATCGGCTTCACGCTCGGTCTGTTCTTCGGGCTGATCGCCGGCTACTTCCGCGATACCTGGATCGACAAGGTCGCGACCTCGATTGCCATCGCCGGCGTCTCCGTGCCGCATTACTGGCTCGGCATGGTGCTGGTCATCATCTTCTCGGTGCAGCTCAATTGGCTGCCTGCGGTCGGTGCCGGGCCGGGCGGTTCGGGCTCATGGGCCTGGGACTGGGAGCACATCAAATATCTCGTGCTGCCGGCGATCACGACATCGGTCATTCCGATGGGCATCGTGACGCGCACAGTGCGCGCGCTTACCGGCGATATCCTGTCGCAGGATTTCGTCGAAGCGCTGCGCGCCAAGGGCTTGCAAGAAACCAAGGTGTTTCGTCACGTCATCAAGAACGCTGCGCCGACGGCGCTGGCCGTGATGGGCCTGCAGCTTGGCTACATGCTCGGCGGTTCGATCCTGATCGAGACTGTGTTCTCGTGGCCCGGTTCGGGGCTTCTTTTGAACTCCGCAATCTTCCAGCGCGACCTGCCGCTGCTGCAGGGCACGATCCTGGTGCTGGCGCTGTTCTTCGTGTTCCTCAATCTTCTGGTCGATATCGCGCAGGCGTCGATCGATCCGCGCATCAAGCGGAGCTGACCATGCTGGATATCCTCTCATGACCGCGATGACAGACACTGCACTGCAGGCGGCGCCTGCCACCAAGGCCCGCGGCTATTGGGCCACGGTCGGCCGCCGCATCGTGCGCGACAAGGTCAGCATGGCCTGCGCGTTCATTCTGCTGCTGATCTTCCTGGCAGCGATCTTTGCGCCCTATCTGCATCTCGCAGATCCCTATCAGGGCTCCATGATCCGCCGTTTGCGTTTCATCGGCACACCCAACTATCCGCTCGGCACCGACGAACTCGGTCGCGACATGCTGGCCAGGTTGATCTATGGCGGGCGACTGTCGCTGCTGATCGGCATCCTGCCGGTGATCCTTGCCTTCTTCATCGGGACGGGGCTTGGCGTTGTGGCCGGCTATGTCGGAGGGAAGCTCAATACCGCGATCATGCGCACCGTCGACGTGTTCTACGCGTTCCCCTCGGTTCTGCTGGCCATTGCGATTTCCGGTGCGCTGGGCGCCGGCATCGTCAATTCGATCGTGTCGCTGACCATCGTGTTCGTGCCGCAGATCACGCGCGTCGCCGAGAGCGTCACGACTGGCGTGCGCAACATGGACTATGTGGAAGCGGCACGTGCCTCCGGCGCGAACGCCTTCACCATCATGCGGGTGCACATGCTCGGCAACGTGCTGGGCTCCATCTTCGTCTACGCGACCGGCCTGATCTCGGTGTCGATGATCCTCGCCGCCGGTCTGTCGTTCCTCGGCCTCGGCACCAAGCCGCCGGAGCCGGAATGGGGTCTGATGCTGAACACGCTGCGCACTGCGATCTACGTCAATCCATGGGTGGCAGCACTCCCCGGCGCGATGATCTTCGCCGTGTCGATCTGTTTCAATCTGCTGAGCGACGGCATGCGCAGTGCCATGGACATCCGGAACTGATGGCATGAGTGATATTGTAGAAGAAATCGACAAGCTGGAACCGCTCGAAGATATTGGCGGTGTTGCGCAGCCGCTGTTACAGGTGGTCAGCCTGACCAAGCATTTCCCGGTACGCGGCGGGCTGTTCGCGCCGAGCAAGACCGTGCGCGCGGTGGACGATGTGTCCTTCGCCATCGCCAAGGGGGAGACTGTCGGCATCGTCGGCGAGTCCGGTTGCGGCAAGTCCACCACGGCGCGGCTGCTGATGCATCTGATGCCGCGCAATTCCGGCGATATCATCTATGACGGCCGCACCGTCGGGCGCGAACTTTCGCTGCGCGAGCTGCGCCGCGGCATGCAGATGGTGTTTCAGGACAGCTATGCGTCGCTCAACCCGCGCCTGACCATCGAGGAATCGATCGCCTTCGGACCGAAGGTGCACGGCATGGCCGACAAGGCCGCGCGACTGCTGGCGCGCGAGCTGCTCGGCAAGGTTGGCTTGCGGCCCGAGACATTCGCCAACCGCTATCCGCATGAGGTCTCCGGTGGCCAGCGTCAGCGTGTCAACATCGCGCGTGCGCTCGCGCTGTCGCCGCGTCTTGTCATTCTCGATGAGGCCGTCTCGGCGCTCGACAAGTCGGTCGAGGCGCAGGTGCTCAACCTGCTGGTCGATCTCAAGCGCGAGTTCGGCCTGACCTATCTGTTCATCAGCCACGATCTCAACGTGGTGCGCTATATCTCCGACCGCGTGCTGGTGATGTATCTCGGTGAGGTTGTCGAACTCGGGCCGGTGGACGAGGTCTGGGACGGGCCGGCGCATCCCTATACCCGCGCGCTGCTCGCGGCGATGCCATCGTCCGATCCTGACAAGCGCACGGAAACGCCGCCGATCACCGGAGATCCGCCGAACCCGATCGATCCACCGTCCGGTTGTCGTTTCCACACACGCTGCCCCTTTGCCGAAGCGATGTGCGGGGAGGCGACGCCGAAACTGACTGAAATCACGGTGACTGGCCATCAGGCTGCCTGTTACATGGCGATCCCGGGTTCGGGACACAGCAAAGCACCTGCCGCAGGAGTGCACTGACATGACCAAACCGACTGCCAAGCAGATCAAGGCGCTGACCGAAGTCAGCGGCCTTCCCGCATCCGACGAGGTTGCCGAGCGCATCGCCAATTCGATCGGCCCGGCGTTCGAAGGATTCGCGGCTGTGTCCGGGACCCTACCGTTCGATCTCGAACCCGCGACCTTCCTCGCTGTCCAGAATACCAAGGCTGCCAAATGAGCGTCACCGAACCCGCATTGCTGTCGCTGACGGAAGTCGCCGACGCTATCGCCACGAAGAAGATTTCGTCGCGCGAAGCCACGCAGTCGTGCCTCGATCGCGCCGTGAAATCGCAGCCGAGCCTCAACGCCTATATGTCGATCGAGGCCGATGCAGCGCTGAAGGCGGCGGACGCGGCCGATGCGTCGCTCGCTAGGGGGCAAAGCCGCGGCGTGCTGCATGGGGTGCCGCTGGCGCACAAGGACATGTATTACGACGAGGGACATGTCGTGACCTGCGGCTCGCATATTCGCCGCGACTGGGTTGCAACTACCACGGCGACATCGCTGCAGCGCCTGAAGGATGCCGGCACGGTGCGGCTCGGTTCGTTGCAGATGGTCGAATTCGCTTATGGCCCGCTCGGTCACAACGTGCATTACGGCGCCGTGCATAACCCGTGGCATGTCGATCACGTCACGGGTGGTTCGTCGTCGGGTTCGGGCTCGGCCGTCGCAGCGCGTCTCACATTTGCAGCGCTGGGCTCCGACACCGGCGGATCGATCCGTCTGCCAGCGCATTTCTGCGGCGTCTCCGGTTTGAAGACGACGGTGGGTCTGGTCAGCCGCGCCGGCGCGATGCCGCTGTCGCAATCGCTCGATACCGTCGGTCCGCTGGCACGCACCGTCGAGGATTGTGCGCTGCTGACCCGCCTGATGGCTGGTGCCGATCCGCTCGATCCAACCACCAGCGCACGCCCTGTGCCGGACTACGTGGCGGCGACGCGCGCCTCCGCCAAAGGCATGACGGTCGGCATCCCCAAGGCCTTCTATGTCGACGATCTCGATGCCGACACGGCTGCCATTCTGCAGAACACCATCGCGACGCTGAAGGATGAAGGCATCAAGATCGTCGAGGTCGATCTGCCCAATCAGGGCCAGCTCACGGCGGCCTGCCAGTTCGTGCTCGCGACGGAAGCCGCGGCGATGCATAAGCGCTGGATGATCGAGCGGCCGCAGGATTACGGCGCGCAGGTGCTGATGCGGTTACAGAACGGTCTGGCGATCACCGGCGTCTCCTACATCGAGGCGCTGCGCTGGCGCGGTCCGGCACTTGCAGCCTATCTCGCTGCAGTCACCGGTACTGACGCCGTGCTGGCACCCGTCTCGCCCGGCGCGGCTCCGACCATTGCGGAGACCGATGTCGGCAACAGCTCTGGCGCCGAAGCGATGATCCAGCGCCTGACGCGCTTCACGCGCCCGATCAACTATCTCGGTCTGCCCGGTCTCTCGATCCCGGCGGGTTTCACCAAGTCGAAACTTCCGGTGGGCATGCAGCTGATCGGTCGCCCGTTCGATGAAGCGACGTTGCTGACCATCGGTGCGGCCTTCCAGCGCGCCACGGACTTCCACAAACAGTGCCCGGAGTTGGCATGAGTAATCTCGTCGAGGTTCGCAATCTCAACGTCCGGTTCGGCGGCGAACGCACCGTCTATGCGGTGAACGATCTCAACCTCACGCTCGGCGAAGGCGAGGTGCTCGGGCTGCTCGGTGAGTCCGGGTCGGGCAAGAGCGTCACCTTGCGCGCGCTGATGCGGCTACTGCCGAAGAAGCGCACGCAGATCACTGGCACGGTCAATGTGCTCGGCAAGGACGTGCTGGCGCTCGATGACGACGAGCTTTCGGCGTTTCGTGGCCAGACGGTGTCGATGATCTTCCAGGAGCCGGCGCTGGCGCTGGACCCGGTCTATACGATCGGCCAGCAGATCGCTGAAAGCGTGATGCGGCACGAGGGCAAGAGCCAGGCCGAGGGCGTGAAGCGCGCGCTCGAAATGCTCGAAGTCGTGCGTATCCCCTCCGCCAAGCGTCGCCTCGATGCCTATCCGCACGAGATGTCCGGTGGCATGCGGCAGCGCGCAATGATCGCGCTGGCGCTGGCCTGCAAGCCCAAGATTCTGCTCGCGGACGAGCCGACCACTGCGCTCGATGCCACCGTGCAGATCCAGATCCTGCTGCTGCTGCGCGAGCTGCAGCGCGAATTCGGCATGTCGATCATCTTCGTGACGCACGATATCGGCGTGGCCATCGAGATCTGCGACCGGGTCGCGGTGATGTATGCGGGCCAGATCGTCGAACAGGGCACGCTGAGCCAGATCGTACGCTCGGCCGTGCATCCCTATCCGCAGGGGCTGCTGGCCTCCACCGTGCACGGCGCCAAGCGCGGGGCACGGCTTGAGACCATTCCCGGTACGCCGCCGTCGCTCGACAAGCCGCCGGTGAATTGCTCCTTCGCGCCGCGCTGCAAATTCGCCCAGCCGCGCTGCGTCGAGGCGCCGCCGCCGAATGTCGAACTCGCCGATAATCGTGTGGTGCGGTGTATTCTCGCGGAGCAGGCGGCAGCGGCAGTGCCGGCCTGACGCTGTCCTAACCCGCCAAATTCTTCAGCAGGAACGTCAGCGCCGTCTGCGCGAAACTGTGCATGTTGCCGGAGCGGTCGTTGCTGCCGGTCTCCAGTGTCATGACCTCGTTTCGCGGGCCGGCGACGGCCATGCAGCTATGGCCGGCGGCATCGCCATAACGATTGCCGGAGGGGCCGGTGGCGCCGGTCTCCGACAGTCCCCAGTCGCAGCCGAGGCGGGTGCGGATCTGCGTCGCCAGCAGTTGTGCGTAGGGCTCTGAAGATGAGCGCATGCCCGGTATCCGAAACGCATCATCGGAAATATCCATCAGCACACGCCGCGCATCGCGCGTATAGATCACGCCGCCGCCGATGAAATAGGCGGAGGCGCCGGGCACTGCGAGCAGTGCAGCGGAGATCAAACCGCCGGTCGAGGATTCAGCTATGCCGATGGTCTGCTTGCGCGCGATCAGCTCAATGGCGATCTTCTCGGTGAGGGGGATGAGATCTCTCATGACTTCTTCCCCCAAGGTTTAGACCAGGGCCTGATCCACGGCTTCTTCGCCAGTGATCCATAGACAGCGCGAATGAAATTCTTGCTGGTGGTCTCATTCGGCGCCCATTTGGCGTCGAGATCGGCGAATGGCTTGGCCGCCAGAACCTCGTCCTCGGTCTTGCCCTCCTTGATCAGCTTGGTCATGCGATCGCGCGCCGTCACCAGCATGGTGCGATAGTCGACCAGCGCAGCTTTGTTCGCGAGCGAGCCGTGGCCGGGGACGATCTTGGTGGTGTCGGTCGCCAGTTTGAGATAGGCGTCGGTCGCGGCGATCATGCCCTTGATATTGCCGCCGTTGAGAACATCGATATTGGGATAGCGGCCATTGGTGAATGTATCACCGGTCGCAATGACATTGGCGCTCTTGAAGTAGACATAGGTGTCGCCATCGGTATGCGCGTTGTCGGGATGGCGCAGTTCGGCGATGCGGCCGCGCAGGCTGAGCTTGAGCTGATGCGTGTAGGTGTTGGTCGGCAGCGCCGCCTTCGGCGTAGGCGGATTCTGTGCACCGGTCAGGAAGTTCGTGGTGCCTTTTTTCAGGCGGGTTCTGACCTTGACGTTGGCGACGATGGTTGCGCCTTCGTTGGCAAAGGCCTCGTTGCCGCCGGTATGGTCGCCGTGGAAATGCGTGTTGACGAGATACTTGACCGGCTGCGGTGTCACCGCGGCGATGGCCGCCTTGATCTTGTCGTGCAGCGGGGCAAACTGGCTGTCGACGAGGATGGCGCCCGATTTGGCCGTGGCCAGCGTCATGTTGCCGCCTTGGCCTTCGAGCATGTAGACGCCGTCACCGAGATCCGTGGTCTTGATCTCGACCTTTGAGAAGTCGGGCGGCGGCGGTGCTGCCGGCGGTGTGGACGCCTGCTGTGCGAGCGCAGGCGCCAGCGCCAGAAGGGTGAAAACCGCGGCCAGTGTCGTCCGATTCATCGCAAGCTCCATTCCGAAACAGGCCAGACTTCTAGCATGTTTCGGATGGCGATCTGCTCGCGAACACGTGATGTCGACAATGCCGATCAGCGGCCAGAACGGTCACGTTCCGGCGGGACCTGGGAGAGCAGCCAGTCGCGAAAGGCCCTTAGTTTCCGCGAATCCGACGACGCTTCGGGAGATACCAGATAGAAGCCGGCATCGGCAGGCATGCGCATGTCGAAGGGCACCACCAGCCGGCGCTTGGCGAGATCGCCCTCCACATAGGTGGTGCGGCCGATGGCGACGCCGAGGCCGTCGATCGCCGCCTGCAGGGTCATGAAGATCATGTCGAAGGTCAGGCCGGGCTGCTTCGAGATATCGGCCGGCAATCCGGCGGCGGTGAGCCAGAGCCGCCAATCATCGTCATAGCCGCCGCTCGAATGCAGCAGCGTATAGCCAGCCAGATCCTGCGGCTTCAGCAGCGCCTTCTTTCCGGTGCGAAGCGCCGGGCTGCAGACCGGAAACAGATCGTCCGCCGTCAGCCAGTCGGCGCGGAGGCCAGGCCATTGGCCACGACCGTAACGGATCGCGGCATCGACATCGCCACTCTTGAGATCGACCATGCTTGTCGATGTGGTGATGCGCACATCGATATCGGGATGGGCTTTCTGGAACGCTGAGATGCGCGGCAGGAGCCATTTCGATGCCATCGATGCGAGCGTGCTCACCGTCAGCACGTGGTCATTGTCGCGGCGCTTGAGCCGGTCTGTGGCAAGACGCAGGTCGTTGAAGGCGGCGCGAACGCCCGGCAGATAGTCGTGTCCTTGCGGGGTGAGTGCGAGCGCGCGGTTCTGCCGAATGAACAGCTTGAGACCAAGCTCTTCTTCCAGCCGCTTGATCTGATGGCTGATCGCCGTCTGCGTGACGTTCAGCTCGCTTGCCGCATTGGTGAAGCTCAGATGGCGTGCGGCGGCTTCGAAGGCGCGCAGCCCGTTGAGTGACGGCAACCGGGTGCTCATCCGTGCTCTCTCCCCTGGCGATTCACCCTTCGTCCCATCCATGAGTTTGTCTCATGTGATGCGGTGCACAATGTCGTTTGTGCAATGTGAGAATGAAGCCGATATTTCCTAAGTAAATTTAGCTTTAGGAGAGCAAAATGTCTACTTGCACCCATGAATCGATGACAAATCATCATGCTCCGCTCAGCGTGGCGGCCATCGCCGAGACTTTCCACGTCTGGCGGGAGCGCGCCCATCAACGCCGCGAACTGACCCATTGGAGCGAGCGTGACATCCACGACGCCGGCCTTTCGGTGGGCGACGTGATGGCCGAGGCCAGCAAGCCGTTCTGGCGCGCGTAAGGACGGTCCGATCGTCCGGGAGCAACTGTCATGCAACATCTCAACCTCGATGACCTCGGTCAGTATTCCGATGTGGTGTTGTCACGCAGCGGCGCTGCGGTGACGGTTCGGTTTGTCGAGCTTCACGATGCGGACGCGTTACAGGCCTATTTCCGCGGCCTGTCGGTGCGGTCGCGCTACAATCGCCTGATGGGCGCCGCCAGCGAATTGCCGGCGGGGCAGCTGGACAAATTCATCCATGTCGGTGAGGCCGACAGTTTCTCGGTCGTCGCGACGGTCTCGCGCGATGGCTCGGAGACCATTGTCGGCGAGGCCCGCTACGCGTTCGATGAAGCGACGTCCCGTTTCGAACTGGGCCTGTCCGTAGCTGATTCCATGCAAGGGCAGGGCATCGGCCTGGCACTCATGTCCAATTTGGAATGCCGTGCTGCTGCGCTCGGAGCCGACCAGCTCTTCGGAGATACATTGCGCTCAAACGAGGCAATGCTCGCACTGGCCCGTAAGGCCGGCTTCACATTCGCGCCGACGCCGGGCGATTGGAAGCAGGTGCGCTTCGTAAAGCAGATCGATGCGGCGTCAATCGCAAACCCATGTGCGGTCTGGCGCCTCGCAGCGCAATCCCTGCAGCCGATACTTGCCTAAGCGCGGCAACGCTCGCCACGTTTAGGCAAGGTATGATGCGACGAAGCAATTCAATCCGTCTCTAGCTCAGGATTTCTTCGTCGCATCTGCGTGTCTTGAAGACGGCGCCTATGCCGTTCCTTTCGCGAAGTCTGTCGATGTGGCCACGTCGCGCCACGCAGCCAGTTCCTTTTCGACAAAAGCATGCTTGCTCTCAATCCGCGCAACCGTGTCGCTGCCAAGCGGCAGACGGATCGGAGGAGTCTTGGCAGCTGCAAGCTGCATGAAGGCCTTCGCCAGCTTGCTGGGATCGCCGGGCTGCGCGTGATTGACGTCGGCGGCGTGGTTGCGGGTCTTGCCGACGGTGGCGTGATAGTCGCCGATCTCCAGTGCGGTACGCACCAGCGAGTTATCGTCCAGAAAGTCGGTGCGGAAGAAGCCGGGTTCGACCACGGTGACATGGATGCCGAGCGGCGCGACTTCGCCGGCCAGTGCTTCACTGATGCCTTCGACCGCGAACTTGGTCGAGCCATAGACGCCCCAGCCGGGGAAGCCGGCATATCCGCCGACGGATGAAATGTTCATAATGTGACCCGAGCCCTGCCGGCGCATATGCGGCAGCACGGCACGGGTGACGCCGAGCAGGCCGAACACGTTGGTGGCATAGAGGCGTTCGACTTCATTGGCACTGGCTTCCTCGATCGCGCCGAGCAGGCCATAACCGGCATTGTTGACCAGCACATCGATGCGGCCGAATTTCTTCACGGCCTGACCTGCGGCCTCATGGGCCTCGGTCTCGCTGGTGACATCGAGCCGCGTCGCCAGCAGGCGCTCATGGGTGCCGAGACGTGCAGTGACAGCATTGGGATCGCGGGCCGTTGCCACGACGGCATCGCCCTGGGCCAAGGCTTCTGCCGCGATGAGGGCGCCGAAACCGCGGGATGCTCCTGTGATGAACCAGACACGCATGGTGGTCTCTCCTGTGTTGGCCCCGCGTTAGTGCAGGGCTGATGGGAGGAAACTAGCGGCTCGCCAGAACTGAAATAATCCTCTATTTGTTCCATGTGTTCATGAGTCGGATTCAACAATGAGCCTGATCGGCCCGGCCGACCTCGCCACCTTTCTGGCGATTGCCCGGCATCGCAGCTTTCGCAATGCCGCCATTGAGCTGGGCGTATCCGCCTCCGCGCTGAGCCACGCCTTGCGCGGCATCGAGGAGCGTCTTGATGTCCGGCTGGTCAATCGCACCACCCGCAGCGTCGCGCTGACGGAGGCGGGCGAGCGGTTGTTCGCGCGGGTCAGTCCGGCGTTTCAGGACATCAATGATGCGCTGGAGGACCTCAACCATTTTCGCGGCAAGCCGGCGGGGACGTTGCGCTTCAACGCCGCCCGGCAATCCGCACAGCTCGTGCTGCTGCCGATCGTCACGCGATTTCTGAAAGCCTATCCGGAGATCAATGTCGAGATTGCCGTGAATGACGGTCTTGTCGACATGGTCTCGGCCGGTTTCGATGCGGGCATCCGCTTCGGCGAAACTGTTGCGGCGGACATGATTGCCGTGCCGATCGGCCCGCGGCAGCGATCGGCGGTCGTTGCGTCACCCGGCTTCTTCAAGCAACACAAGCCGCCGCAGACGCCGCACGAGCTGAAAGACCTGCCGTGTATCCGCTATCGCTTCTGGGGTGGCGCGCTGTATCGCTGGGAGTTCGAGCGCGGTGGCATCGAGGTCGAGATCGATGTCGCGGGCACGCTCACTTTGAACGATCAGGACCTGATGGTGGACGCTGCGCTGGACGGAGCCGGACTGGCTTACGTGTTCGAAGGGCAGGTCGAGGAGTTGATCGCCAAGCGCAAGCTGGTGCGGGTCCTCGCTGATTGGTGCCCGGCCTATCCCGGCTTCTTCATGTATTATCCCAGCCGCCGACAACTGCCGGCGGCATTGCGGGCCTTTGTCGATTTTGCCAAGACGCCGGCTTTAGTGAAGTCGAAGGTTTAGATGCGCATCAGTTGCCTTTGAAGTTCGGCTTGCGCTTCTCGATGAAGGCTTGCACCGCCTCGCGGTGATCTGCCGTCATGGTCGTGCGGATCAGCCGCTCGGCCTCATGGTCCCGCGCCGTCGCAAAATCGAAGGCCAGTGCCTCATCGAGATTGTCCTTCATGTAGCGCAACGCCAGCGTCGGCCCCTGCGCCATGCCGCGCGCCAGTGCGAAAGCCTCGTCCTGCAGCCTGTCGTCCGGCACCACGCGGTTGAACAGCCCGATGGCTTCGGCGCGGGTTGCCTCGACTTTGTCGGCAGTGAACATCAGCTCGCGCGCGCGGGCCGTGCCGACAAGACGCGTCAGCAGCCAGGCGATGCCGTAATCGCCGCTGAGGCCGACGCGCAGATAGCCGGTGGAAACGAAAGCCGATTGCGCCGCGATGCGGATGTCGCAGGCCATGGCTATGGCAAGGCCGGCGCCTGCAGCGGGGCCGGGCAGGGCGGCAATGGTCGGCTTGCGTACGGCGACCAGCGCACCGGTCAGCAGGCGCTGGCGCTCCTGCAGGTCGGCAACGCGTTCGTCGAAGGACATATCGAGCGTGGACTGCTTGCGATGAGCGCCCATGCCCTTCACGTCCCCGCCGGAGCAGAAGGCCGTGCCGGCGCCTGTAATCAGTAGCGCGCCGACATCGGGGTTTTCGCCGCAGGTGCGGATCATTGTGCGCAATGCAGGCGTGAGATGGTCCGACAGCGAGTTGCGCGCTTCCGGCCGGTTCAGGGTGATGACGGCAACGCGCTCGCGGATCTCGCACAGCAGCTCACCGGTGCCGGTGTTGATGACCTGTACGGCTTCACTCATGTATCTCGCCCCGTTCTCGCGTCAGAATTTTTCGACCCATGGACGGATTTCGAGCTCCGAACTCCAGGCACTGCGCGGCTGCTGTAGCACGTTCCAGTAATTCATGGCGATGGCATCGGGGTCGAGCATCGAGTCCGGCCTGTCCGCTGGCTCAACGCGGACTGAACTGCGAATGCCGCCATCGATGACAAAGTGGGCGATGTGGATCCCTTGCGGTGCAAACTCGCGGGCCAACGACTGCGCCATTCCGCGCAACGCGAACTTGCCCATGGCGAAGGGTGCCGATTGTGCGAAGCCTTTGATACTCGCGGAGGCACCAGTGAACAGGATGGCGCCGTGCTTGTTGGGCAACATGCGCTGCAATGCCTGTTGCGCGACCAGAAATCCGCCGAAGGCGCTAACGGCGATGGATTGTGCAACATCGGGAGGTGCGAGCTCGATGAAAGGCCCACGGGCGCGTTGGCTGGCGTTGTAGACGACGATATCGGGCGCGCCGATCTGGCGTTCGACATCTGCAAACAGCTTGGCGACATCTCCGGCCTGGGTCGCGTCGCAGGCAAAGGCCTTGGCGCCGGTCTCCTGGCACAGCGCATCCAGCTTGCCGGGATTGCGGGCGGCGAGTGCGACGCGGATGCCCTGTTTGGACAGCAGCCTCGCCAGCGATGCGCTGATGCCCCCACCGACGCCGACGATCAAAGCGGTTTCGTAATGCGGAATTTCCATGGATCAAATCTCCGGCTGGGGCACTTTATTCGCTGGCGCGGCAGGCGCATGATGAAGATGGAAACGCAACTGCCAAACACAAGAGGCCGTCATGAACGCCCACGCCCAGATTGCCGCCAATCTGATCGCACCCGACACGTCCGGCATGAATTTCTACCGGGCCGATCCGGCACTGACCGATTTGCTGCGTATTCATCTGCCGGAGGATCTGTTCAACCATATCGAGCCGCATCTCGATCGGCTGGGCGGTCTTGTCGGTGGGCCGCTCGATGAAGCCGGGCGGATGGCCGACAAGCATGGACCCGTGCTGCATCAGCGCGACAAGTTCGGCCAGGACGTGCAGTGGGTCGAATATCACCCGGCCTATCGCGAACTGGAGAACGCAGCCTTCGGCGAGTTCGGCATTCACGCGCTGTCGCATCGCAAGGGCATTATGGGCTGGCCCTCGACCTATCCGGTGGCGGCCAAACACGCCTTTACGTTCCTGTTCAACCAGGCCGAGTTCGGCATGGGCTGCCCGATCAATGTCACCGACGGTGCTGCGAAGCTGCTGTCGAATTACGGCGACGATGCGCTCAAGGCGAAATATCTCGACGGGCTGACGCAGACCGACATGAGCAAGCTGACCCAGGGCGGCCAGTTCATGACCGAGAAGGAAGGCGGCTCCGACGTCGGCAAGCTGACGACGCGGGCCGTGCAGGAGGGCGATCACTGGCGGCTGTATGGAGAAAAGTGGTTCTGCTCCAATGCCGATGCGAAGGTCGTGATGCTGCTGGCGCGGCCGGAAGGTGCGGTCGGCGGCACCAAGGGCGTCGGCCTGTTCCTGATGCCGCGGACGCTCGATGACGGCACGCCCAATCACTACCGGATCGTGCGCCTGAAGGACAAGCTCGGCACGCGGTCGATGGCATCAGGTGAGATCAAGCTTGAGGGCGCTATCGCTTATGCCGTCGGCAAGCTCGATCGCGGCTTCGTGCAGATGGCCGAGATGGTGAATTCGTCGCGCCTGTCGAATGGCGTGAAGTCGACCTCGCTGATGCGCCGCGCCTGGCACGATGCGATGGCAGTCGCGCGTGGACGTGTCGTGTTCGGCCAGCGCATTATCGACATGCCGCTGGCGCGGCGGCAGTTGATGAAGATCATGCTGGCGACCGAGCAGGCGTTGTCGATGAGCTTCCTCACCGCGGATGCGCTGGACCGTGCAGAGGCCGGCAGCCAGGACGCTGCAGCACTGCTGCGGATCCTGACGCCGACGCTGAAATTCCGTGCTACCCGTGACGCGCGCAAGGTCTCCGGCGACGCGATGGAGATGCGCGGCGGTGTCGGTTACATCGAGGAATTCGCCACCGCGCGGCTGCTGCGCGATGCGCATCTCGGCTCGATCTGGGAAGGCACCGGTAATATCGTCGCGCTCGATGCGCTGACACGTGCGGTTGGGCGGCATGGCGCGGAGGCTGCGCTTGCTGCCGACTTGCATGCGCGGCTCGATGACTCGCCAAGCGTGCCGCAGGCATGGCGGGATCGCCTGCGCGGTCTGACAGACAAGGCGATCGACTTTGCCCGTGAGGTGGCTGCACGTTCGGACAATGAGGGCGATGCCCGCCGCGCAACGAGTTCGCTGTATCATGTGGCCAGCGCCGTGGCACTCACATGGGAGGCGCACCGCATCCACGCCCGGCGCGGCGACGCCCGGCGCCTGCTGCTGTCGCGCCTCGTCATCGATCATCGCCTGATGGCGCCCGATCCGTTTGCTGTGATCGAAAGCGAAACCCAGAAGCAGATCGTCGCGCATCTGCTGGGTGAGCGCGATGTCAGCATGGAGGAGGCCAGTCGGCTGATGCTGGCCTGACCTGATCGCAGGGACTATGAGCGCGGACCGTTATCTTTCAGGAACTTGAGCAGCAAGCGGCCGACCTCTTGTGGTTGTTCCTGCTGCACCCAATGGCCTGCGCCGTCGATCAGGTGCACCGCGCGCATATTCGTGCAGGCGCTGTTTTGCATCGTCTCGATGGCGCCGGGACGCTGATAGATGCCCCAGTCCTGCTTGCCCGAAATGAAAGCTGAAGGGACGTCGATGGTGCGACCGGCAAAGGTCTCGTAGTCGGCATTGAACGCGCCTGTCGTGTTACAGCGGTACCATTGCAATCCGCCCTGGAAGCCGGTGCGGGCATATTCACCGGCATAGAAGGCCAGTTCATTGTCCGGCAGCCATTTGCATGATGCGATCTGTTCAGGCGTCGGCATCTCTGCCGCGACGGTCTCGGCCATGGTCTGGTCGCGGTCCATCACATAATAGGTCGGCAGTTTCGCAAGTTCATTCGCCGTCCAGCCCTGCAATGGAGTGGGCGTGTTGCCCGGCCAGTCCGCACTCTTGTGATGATAATAGGCGCGCAGGAAATCATGCACGCCTTGCGGTGCGTGTTGCATGTGAGCATTGGCTTCGCGTGTGGCGTAGTACCACTGATAGTGGATACGCGGCCGCGGCAGTGCCGCGAGGTCGCGATGCACGGGATCTTCGGCCTTTGGCGGTGCCGGCTGATCGGCGGTGCCGAATGGCAGCGGCGGAGGCCCGGCAAAGGGCGCGCTCATCAGCACAACGGATCTGAAGACATCCGGTCGCACCAGCGCGCACCAGGCCGCAACCGAGCTGCCGTAGTCGTGTCCGACCACGGCGTCGACATGGCGATAGCCGAAAGCTGCGACCAGCCCGACCGCATCGCGCACGAGGTTGAGCAGATTGAAGGGACGCAGATCGCCATCATAGTCTGCGCTCCAGCCGGTGGTACGACCATAGCCGCGTTGGTCCGGCGCAATCACGTGATAGCCGGCCGCGGCGAGCTGCGGCATGACCTTGCGCCAGCTGAAGGCCAGCTCGGGAAAGCCGTGCACCAGCAGGATGCAGGGCCGGCCTTTGGTTTCAAAGCCGGCCTCCAGCACATGGACACGCAAACCGTTGATGCCCTCGACAAAACGCGAGCGAATTCCGGCCGGAAGAATGTGGGACTCGATGGGTGTCACGTCGCCTCCATGCTGCACTTGTCTGACAGCGTGGGCGCACTCCAGCGCAAGCACCGTGAAAAGACAACTAGCGTTTGAAGCGGGCCACCAATTCGATATGCGGTGTATGCCGGAACTGGTCCACGGGTGTGACGCTTTCGAGCTTGTAGCCGCCATCGATCAGGATCTTTGCATCGCGTGCGAAGGTCTGGACGTTGCACGACACGGCGACGACGACGGGGATCTTGCTTGCCGCGAGCCGTTCGACTTGTGCCTGCGCACCCTGGCGCGGCGGATCGAACACGACAGCGTCGAAGTCGCGCAATTCCTGCGGCACCAGCGGACGGCGAAACAGGTCGCGCGTCTCCGCTTTGATCGGCTTCAGGCCCTTGGTGTCCTTGATGGCCTGCTGCAGCGAGGTGATGGCGCCTGCATCGCTATCGAAAGCTGTAATCTTCGACTTGGTGGCCAACCGCAGCGCAAAGGGACCGATGCCGCAGAACAGGTCGGCGATGTTCTTCGCGCCCTTGCACAGCTGCAGCACAAGTGCTGCCAGTGTCTCTTCACCGGCCGCGGTGGCCTGCAGGAACGAGCCGGGTGGTAATGTGACCTGTGCGCTGCCCATCGTGACGACCGGCGGCACGCGCATCAGCACGAGTTCGCCATGCCGTGTGAGGCGCGCGAGTTTGTGCGCTTCAGCGATGCGCGACAGCGCTGTGATGATCGCGGTCGGCAATGGCCCGGTGCCGCGGACGTCGATATCGAGTCCGTTACTGGCCGCTGTCACCTGAATGTCCAGCGGCTTGCTGACCGGCTTCAACACCTCGGCTAGTGCGCGCGCGGCATCGAGCGCGCCATCCAGCGCGGGATCCAGAATCGGGCACGCGTCGATAGCGATGATGGCGTGGCTTGCCGATGCCGCGAAGCCGACACGCAGTCCGCCATCGCTGCCACGCCGGGCATGCAACGTCACGCGGCGGCGGCCGGCGCCATGGGCATCGACGATCGGATCGACCGGGCAAGTGATCTTCGCCTGCGCCAGCGTGTCGATCACGATCTGGCGCTTCCAGGCCTGATAGGGATCGGGTTGCCAATGCTGGATGGCGCAGCCGCCGCAGCGCGTGAAGTAGGTGCAGAACGGATCAATTCGTTCCGGGCTGGCGGTGTCGATCTGCAGCAATCGTCGACGCTCCGGATGTTCGTCGTCGCGTTCCGTCTCGACGATCTCATGCGCCAGCGTGTAGGGCACGAACAGCGACGCGCCACTGGTGAGGCTGACGCCGTCGCCGCGCTGGCCGACATGATCGATGGTCAGGTGTTCAGCCACGCCGGGCACCCATGAAGAACTCGATATTGCCATCGCCGCCTGTGATCGACGACGGGAAGACCTCGATATCGGTGCAGCCGAGTGTCCTGGCAAAATCCGTGATGTCGTCGCAGATGGCCTGATGCACGGCAGCATTCTTGATGATGCCGCGCTTGGATTGCTTCCGGTCGGCCTCGAATTGCGGCTTGATCAGCGCCAGCAGGCTCATCGGCGCCGCGGCGAGCGACAGCGCGACAGGCAGCACCGCCTTGAGCGAGATGAAGCTGACATCGATCACAACCACATCCGGGCGGGCCGGCAGACGCTTGTTCTCATAGCTGCGGATATCCGTTTCTTCCATCGAGATGATTTTCGGATGGCCGTGCAGCGATGGATGAAGCTGGCTGTGCCCGACATCGATGGAGAACACCATGCTGGCGCCGTTGGCGAGCAGCACTTCGGTAAAACCGCCGGTGGAGGCGCCGACGTCGAGGCAGACGTGGTCCTCGATCTCGATCGGATATAGCTCGAGCGCGCCGGCTAGCTTGACGCCGCCGCGCGAGACCCAGGGATGCGCCGGTTCAGCCTCGATCGCGGCGTCGAGCAGCAGCGGTTCTGACGCTTTGGCGACCGCTTTGCCGTTGGCTTTCACAAGCCCCGCTTCGATGGCGGCCTGCGCACGCGCGCGGCTTTCGAAAATTCCGCGGTCGACGAGAAGTGTATCGGCGCGTTTGCGCGGCGCGGTAGCAGTGTTCTGAGATTTCGTCATGGTCAGTACGATGCAGCAAGTTTCAAACAGGCTTCGAAGCTCGTTAGATCCTGCCAGAGATCTTCGGGTGCTTCGCGGGGGACGATCATGGGCGCGCCGTAGAGATCGAGCGCATGGATCATCATCAGATTGTCGGCGAGGCCGAAATTCTCAACGGTGAGCCCATCCGCATCCACCAGATGTCCGTCCCGATCGGTGACCTCTGTCATGCGGCGGACACGGTCGATATAGAGCGTGGGGTCATTGCAATAGCCGAAGCAGAGCTTGCCGTGGCCCGCCATATAGCCAAGCTCGAACACCGTGCCGGCATCGGCGCTGGGACCGCGGAACGGCGTGAGATTGGCGATGATAATGTCGCAATGATTCATCATCGCTTCGTTGCCGTGGAAGATCTGGCGCGAAGCGTCGCCGGCATTGATGTCGATGGCGTTATCGAGCGGGAAGAACCCGTGCGCGCCGTAGCGCTTGCAGAGCGCGACCTTCTGCCGGCCGATCTCGGCGGCATTGGGTAGGAACACGTCGGGGCCTGCGAGATAGATATTCATGAAGTCCCCGTCTCATGGTGAGCCGCGCCGACATTGACGAGCCAATTCAGACGAGAACGAGGCAATCCGGCGGTTCCTGCCGAATTGCCTCGTCGTATTCTCTTCGCAATTGCAAACGCGATGTCGCGTTCAACGACAGATCAAGCGAGCTTGACGGTCTCGGCCTTGAAATCCTTGCCGAGGGTCTCGAACACCTTCTTGACGATCCCCTTGGAGTCGAGACCCGCCTGGGCATACATCGCTGCCGGCGTGTCGTGATCCTGGAACATGTCGGGCAGCACCAGCGAACGCATGCGCAGACCGCCGTCGAGCATGCCGTTGTCGGCGAGCAGCTGCATCACATGCGAGCCGAATCCACCAATCGAACCTTCTTCGACGGTCAGAAGGATCTCGTGATCGCGGGCGAGCTTGAGGATCATGTCAGTGTCGAGCGGCTTCATGAAGCGCGCGTCGGCAATGGTGGTCGACAGGCCGTGGGCGGCGAGTTCGTCGGCAGCCTTCTCACATTCGGCGAGGCGCGTGCCGAACGACAGAAGCGCAACCTTGCTCCCTTCGCGGACGATGCGGCCCTTGCCGATTTCCAGGGGAATGCCGACTTCCGGCATTTCGACGCCGCGGCCTTCGCCGCGCGGATAACGCAGGGCGCTCGGTGAATCGTTGATGGCGACCTGGGTCGCGACCATGTGGACCAGTTCGGCCTCGTCGGAGGCGGCCATGATGACCATGTTCGGCAGACAGCCGAGATAGGCATTGTCGAATGAGCCCGCATGGGTCGCACCATCCGCACCGACCAGTCCGGCGCGATCGATGGCGAAGCGCACGGGCAGGTTCTGGATCGCCACGTCGTGGACGATCTGGTCGTAGCCGCGCTGCAGGAAGGTCGAGTAGATGGCGCAGAACGGCTTGTAGCCTTCGGTGGCGAGGCCAGCCGCAAAGGTCACCGCATGCTGCTCGGCGATGCCGACGTCGAAGGTGCGGTTCGGGAACGCCTTGTTGAAGATGTCGACGCCTGTACCCGACGGCATGGCCGCGGTGATGGCGACGATCTTGTCGTCCTTCTCGGCTTCCTTGACGAGGCTCTGGCCGAACACGTTCTGATAGGCCGGGGCGTTGGGCTTGGACTTCGATTGGGTGCCGGTGGCGACGTCGAATTTGACGACCGCATGATATTTGTCGGCGGCGGCTTCGGCCGGACCGTAGCCCTTGCCCTTCTGCGTCACGACGTGAAGCAGGATCGGGCCGGTCTCCATGTCGCGGACGTTCTGCAGCACGGGCAGCAGGTGATCGAGGTTGTGGCCGTCGATCGGGCCGACATAATAAAAGCCGAGCTCTTCAAACAGCGTGCCGCCATTGACCATGAAGCCGCGCGAATATTCTTCGACGCGCTCGGCACGATCGGCGATCAGTTTCGGCAGATGTTTGCCGAGCTGCTTGGCGGCATCGCGCAGCGAGCGATAGGTCTTGCCCGAATACATGCGCGACAGATAGGCCGACATGGCGCCGACCGGCGGCGCGATCGACATGTCGTTGTCGTTGAGGATGACGATCAGGCGGGAATTCATCGCGCCTGCGTTGTTCATGGCTTCATAAGCCATGCCGGCCGACATCGAACCGTCACCGATCACGGCGATAACGTTGTTCTTGCCGCCGGAGAGGTCGCGGGCGACCGCCATGCCGAGGCCGGCGGAGATCGAGGTCGAGGAATGCGCGGCGCCGAACGGATCGTATTCGCTCTCGCTGCGCTTGGTAAAGCCGGACAGACCACCGGCGGTGCGGAGCGTACGGATACGGTCGCGGCGGCCGGTGAGGATCTTGTGCGGATAGGCCTGATGGCCGACGTCCCAGATGATGCGGTCGCGCGGCGTATCGAAGACGTAGTGGAGGGCGGTGGTCAGTTCGACAACGCCAAGACCGGCGCCGAAGTGGCCGCCGGTGACGGACACCGCATCGATGGTTTCCTGACGAAGCTCGTCGGCAACCTGACGAACCCGCTCGATCTTCAGCTTCCGGAGATCTTCCGGAGTCTTGATGGTATCGAGCAACGGTGTCTTACTAAAATCGGTCACGGCACTATTCCAATTTTACATGTCCGGGACTGCGTCTGGCTTCGGGGCCGTCGCGTTTCCGCGCGCCCACCGGACAACCGCAGCCTCCAGAACCGGGAAGCCTGTTTCGAGGCCTTATAATGGGCTTCGATTTTTCAGTGTGATATCTAACATGCTTGGCGGCGACTTCATCTGATCATTTTTGCCAGATGAATGAAGCGCTTATCTACGTTAACGGCCGGCGTTTCAGCCTGCTCGTCAGCGCATAGTCCTAGTCCCTTTACACCAAAGCGATGGCCAAAGCCAACCGCCGTGCCTGCGGGGGTGGCAGCACAAAGGCGCTATGGACATTCGCGCGGTGTGCCTAGCCGATGCGCCGGGCGACCGGTTCCGTCTCATGGGAACCCGTGTGAGTAGGGCTCTTCGCACCCAAATCGAGCTTTTTCCATGCGTTTTCGCGGGTAGTAGGGGTGCCGTCCACCAACGCCAAAGTTGTGGCCGGCTGACTGACACGCCCCCTGAGAGGCACAGGCCCGCAAACGATCATAAAGAAATCGTAGGCATGCGGCCGCTCATTGGCCATGACGAACTGGAAGTGCACCCGGAAGAACTTCCAGCGGAACCGGTTGTAATGTTCCGGGCGGATGATTTCGCGGAACCGGACGGGGACGATGGTTGGATTCCGCCGGGCCGGGCCAGCGTCGATCCCGTGACCGGCGATGGGATCGAACGGGAAGAAGTTCATCACGTCCTTGCGGGATTGGCAGTCAATCCAATCGACGGAAGGCTCCACGGCCAGCAGCCGCAAATTGTCGCGAAAGCCTTGCGCGACTCTATGGAAGCCGACGATGGGCATATTGCCGCCGAGCGTCAGCAGCACGACGCGAGGGCCGTGGCTGCCGAGTTCCGGATCGAGTTTCAGCGCGCGGGCGAGGATTTCGGAGCCAAGGAACGAGCCGGAGCTGTGACCGACCAGCACGATTTCCTGCGCTTTGGTAGACTTGGCGACCTGGACCAGATGCTGCGCGAAGCGGTCGATCCGGGCGTCCCAGTCCGGCCGGTTGCCGTGGGAAAACTGCCAGGTGAAGATTGTATCGGCCATCAGATAGAGCAGATAGGTGTGCTTTTCGGTGTATTTCAGCAGCGAGCCGAGCACGGCCACGAACACCGCCGCAGCGCCGCAGCCCACCAGAAATCCGTGTATTCCAAGCGCCTGCAGCCCCAACGCGAACAGCCAGGCGATGCCCGCCGACCAGATCGCTCCGTTGAGCAGCAGGACGTGGGGCCAGCTGATGAAGGTGGCGAAGCGCCAATGCGCCTTCCAGAACCGGCCCATCGTGCCGGAGAAGACAAGGCCCCAATAGATGGCGATGGCGTGGATCAGCGTGCGCCAGATCGGCACGGCCAGATCGCGCTGGATCATGTCTTCCCAGCGCAGGAAATCGTAATCGGTCGTGGTCTGCCAGCCGTCGCCGGAGGTTTCGATGCGCCAGGAGGCGGATTCATGCGCGAATTCGCCGTCCGTATGACCTTTCGGTCGGCTGACCGAGGTGGTCAGGCCATAAAGGCGGCCGAACTTGCGCAGTTCGGTCCGAAACATGCGGTAATACTGCGAGAGTCCCCGCGGATCGTATCCCTGCACATAGATGACATGACGGTGCTGGACGCGCACGCTGGTTCCCCGGACTGACGGCGGACTATAAACAGGCCGCGCCATGCGCCAAGCGCTAATTCGGCCGCGGGGTGGTGCGAGGTCTCAGCCGCGCGATTTCCTACTGGACGTCCAGCGGTTCGGTGCCGACCGCTTTGCCGTTCGAATCCGTGGTGATCTTGTCCACGCGGGCTTCGGCCTGACGCAGCAATTCGTCGCAACGCCGCTTCAGCGCCTCGCCGCGCTCATAGATGGCGACCGACTCTTCCAGCGGCACCTTGCCGTCTTCGAGGCGCTTCACGATCGATTCCAGTTCTTCGATCGCGGTCTCAAACGTCAGCTTCTTGACGTCAGCATGGGTGTTCTCGGCCATTCGGTTTCCCGTGTGCGCATTTTGGAAGGACGGAGTCAAAGATATGTTTGAGGGCGTATTGTGGCGGGTACGTTTTGCGACCTGCGCCCCTTTCAGCGCGATGCCCCCATCAGCGCAGAGACATGGGCCGCGGCCGATTCTTTCAAGCCCTGCAGATCATAACCACCCTCGAGTACCGAGACAATGCGGCCACCGGCGGTGCTGTCGGCGAGATCCATCAGCTTGCGCGTCACCCAGCCGAAATCCTCGGCGTCCAGATTAAGCGACGCGAGCGGATCGCGACGATGCGCATCGAAGCCGGCAGAGATGATCAGCAGTTCCGGTGCGAATTTCTGGAGTTGCGGCAGGATGAGATTGTCGAAGGCAGAGCGAAATTTTGCACTGCCGTCGCCGTCATGCAGCGGGGCATTGACGACTGTGTCGTGCTCGCCGCGCTCCTGGGATGCACCGGTACCGGGAAACAGCGGCATTTGATGTGTCGAGCAATACATCACGGTGGGGTCGGCCCAGAAAATGTCCTGCGTGCCATTGCCATGGTGGACGTCGAAATCCACGACGGCCGCGCGGGTAATGCCGTAGGTGCGCTGCGCATACCGCGCTGCAATCGCCGCCTGATCGAAGAAGCAGAAGCCCATCGGCTTGTTGTGCTCGGCATGATGGCCGGGCGGGCGCGTCGCGACGAAGGCATTGGTGTGCTCGCCTTTCATCACCGCGTCGGTCGCCGCGATTGCGCCGCCGACGCCGCGCATCACCGCTTCCCAGGTGCCGGGGGACATCGACGTGTCGCCGTCGAGATAGACGAGGCCGCTGCTCGGCGCGACATGGCGCAGCTCATCGATGTAATGATTGTCATGACAGAGGCTGACGACGTCGAGATTGCCCTCCGGCGCTTCGCCCCGCACCAGCGCGTTGAAGCGGTCTTCGCTGAGTGCCTGCGCCACCGCGCGCATACGGTCGGGGCGTTCGGGATGACCGGGCGGGGTGAGGTGATCGAGCGAGGCCGGATGGCTCAGAAGAAGTGTCGTCATGCAAATGGTCCGCAAGCGCAGGGTGCGCTGGTATGATGAGACGATAACCTAGCCGGTCAGGTCAGGTTCCGATAGGGGGGCATCGCTGGTGCGGTCGTCCCCTAACAAAGCTACCGATCAGAATTATGGATCGCTTTCTTCACATTCGATTCATGTCGTTTCATCGACACCGCCTGACGCCGCGGAATTGAAATGCGCGTTAAGTCGCGGCTGCTATCGGTGGAGGCCGCGGCATTCTGCGGAGAAGGTGCGCATATTCCATCGTCGGACTCCGCAGTTGCGCTCGCGTCTGGGGTGGGTTCGTACGCGATGAGTGAATCGAAATATCCAAGGCGCGTACCCCATCTCTTGCGTTCGGTGTGGCCGTTCGTTGCCATCGTCTTGCTGCAGGCATTTCTCGCCGGCACCAGCATCCACATCCTGTCGTCGGTCCGCGCCTATGTCACCGGCGAAAGCCGATGGTCGAAGGGGCAGATGGAGGCGGTGCATTCGCTCAGCCTCTATGCCGAGACCGGCGACGACAAATATTATCGTCTCTATCAGGCGAGCATCGCCGTGCCGCTCGGGGATCTCATCGCGCGCCGCGCGCTCGAACAGGCGGTGCCGGATCTGCGGGCTGCCTATGACGGATTCCTGCAAGGCGGCAACGATGCCGCAGACATCCCCGGCATGATCTCGCTGTTTCGCAATTTCAGCAAGGTCGTCTATCTCGCCCGAGCCATCGAGACCTGGCACGCCACCGATCCCGTGATCCAGAATTTGGTGGATACGGCCGACGCCATTCACGCCAGCGTCACCGATGGCAAGGTGGGATCGATGCGCCTTGCAGCCCTGAAGGCGCAAATCGACCAGATCAATGAACAGACCTCGCCGCTGGCAGTGGAGTTCTCCCGACGCCTCGGCATCGGCTCCCGCGCCATTCAAGGCATTCTGCTGGTCGCCAATGTGTTCACCGCGGCGCTGTTGATCCTGCTCGGCATCTGGCGGACACGTAATCTGCTGATCCAGCGTCAGCGCTTCGAGACGGCGCTGAAGATCGAGAAGGAGCGTGAGCAGAAATACATCTCACGTCTCGCGTTCCAGGCCTCGCATGATGCACTGACGGGGCTGGCGAACCGCCGCGAATTCGAGCGTCGGGTCCAATACGCATTGCCGCGGATCGACGCCGATGCGCGGCCGCATGCACTGATGTTCCTCGATCTCGATCAATTCAAGATCGTCAACGACACCTGTGGCCATGCTGCCGGCGATCATCTGCTGCGGCAGGTCTCGGGCATACTGAAAAAACATCTGCGCCCGGACAATCTGTTGGCCCGCCTCGGCGGCGATGAATTCGCTGTGCTGCTGGAACGCTGCGAGCCGGATCGTGCGGCGGCGACCGCCGAGCGATTGCGGCGGACGGTCGAAGAGCTGAACTTCGTCTGGAACGGACGTTCGTTCAACGTCACCGTCAGTATCGGCCTCGTCTGTATCGCGCAGCCCGAGGTGACACTGGAAGAAGCGCTGCGCGCGGCCGATGCAGCTTGTTACATGGCCAAGGAGAAAGGCCGCAATCGCGTTACACTGCATCAGCCCAGCGATTCCGAATTGCTGCAGCGGTTCGGCGAAATGAACTGGGTCCAGCGCATTCACGATGCGCTGGAACAGGATCGCTTCTGTCTCTATGCCCAGAAGATCATTCCGCTCAGCGAGCGCGAGGATGGCACTCTGCATGTCGAACTGTTGTTGCGGCTGCGCGACGAGGCGGGGCAACTGGTTGCGCCCGGCCATTTCATTCCCGCGGCAGAACGTTATGGTTTGATGACGCTGATCGATCGCTGGGTGGTCAGGAATGCGTTCATCATTCTCGCCGCGCGATTGGTCGAAGGTGCGACGCCGGTCTCGACCTGCGCCATCAATCTGTCCGGCGCGACATTCAAGGATGAAAGCTTTCTGGACTATGTCCGCGAGCAGTTCCGCATCTATCGGATACCGCCGACCATCATCTGCTTCGAGATCACCGAGACAAGCGCCATCGCCAATCTCGCCGATGCCAATAAATTCATCCAGGCGCTGCAGCAGATCGGTTGCCGCTTCTCGCTGGACGATTTTGGCAGCGGCATGTCGTCCTTCGCCTATCTCAAGCACCTGCCTGTGGACTATCTCAAGATCGATGGCTCCTTCGTCAAGGACATGCTCACCGATCCGATCGACCGCGCCATGGTCGAGATGATCAGCCATATCGGCAAGATCATGGGCAAGCGGACGGTGGCGGAATTTGTCGAGAGCGACGAGATCATCACGACGCTCACCGAGATCGGCGTGGACTTTGCGCAGGGATATGCGGTGGGCCGGCCGGAGCCGTTCGATGTCCATAGCGAGATCGATCGGAGAAACGTGGCGTAGAAGGTGGAGCGGTTGAATTTCATGATCGTCATGGCCAGATGGCGCGAAGCGAGCTTCGCAATAATCCCAGGCCTCTCCCCACGTCATGGCCGGGCTTGACCCGGCCATCCATCTTTCTTGTGCGACGGTGTGCGGGCCAAGCTGGATCCCCGGGTCAAGCCCGGGGATGACACCTGTGGGTGCGGCGCCTCCATCGCAGATTCAAATTTCAAACAGCCACTGCTCTTCAGACATGCGTCATCGCCCCCATTGTTTGCGGCGCGGGGCGCCGTCGTCCTTTGCATTCCCACCCCCTTGTGAGAGGGCGTGCGGAACGCCGGGTGCCCGTTGCACCCTTGGGCCTGATGCGAATGCGGTCTTCCGCAATTGAGAGTGCATCAGGACTTTCGGAGGCGCCGAGCGAGTGCCCGACGTTCCGCCTACGGTGTTTTTTCGGTTGCTTGCACATCTGCCATGGCGAACGGTCCCATCACCAAAATTAATGTCCCAGGGCGGAGGGACAGGGTAGCCGCAAAGCACTTGGCCGAACGCGTTTCGATTTGGTCGTCCGTCACACTGTCCAGGGGGGCTTCCATCCGAAGGTCGGCCGTCTCCTTGCCAGTGGCAGTGCTGGCGCAGATCCGTCCTGCCCGAAGACAGACGTCACCCCCAAACCGCGTGACGCCGCATCTCCGGCGTCCACCGCATCCCACCCCGCGAACGTGACGATCGCGATCGCCCCTCTCGGTGGGGCAGGACGAGGGGGAATATAATCAATGCAGGGATATTGTCAACGGGGGATAGGAAAAAATGTTTGGGCGCCCCAAACTGTCATTCCGGGGCGCGAGGAGACGCCGCAGGCGGCGTATCGCGAACCCGGAATCTCGGCATGGGAGTCTCTGATCGTGCCAAACACATCGAGATTCCGGGTTCGCACTACAGCGGCTCCGCCGCTTTCGTGCGCCCTCAGGCAAACCAATTGGTTTGCCGGGGAATGACGAGTGTGGATCGAGATTCCGGGCCTCGGAATGACAGCTTCGGGCAGACAGTCGTTCCGCTAATCCACCCGCGCAATCCGCCCCAGCGGCATCGGCGACACCGGGCTGTTGGCCTTCATGTAAGCGTTCAGCGCATCGACATCGTAGACGCCGACCAGCGGCTCCTTGCCCTCTTTCAATACCGTGAAGCCATCGCCGCCGACGGCCAGAAAGCCGTTCACGGTGACGCGATAGTTGGCCGTGGGATCGATCACCTTGCCATCCAGCATCATGCGCCCGGGCGGGACGCGCTGACCCGCCGCCGCCGTGTTGTCCCACGCGTAGCTGAAGCCTTTCGAGGCCTGCAGGATGCGCGGCCGGCTCGGCGTGTTCCATTGCTGCTCGAGCATCGCCTTGATTTGCGCGCCGGTGAGCGTCAGCGTCACCAGCTGGTTGCGGAACGGCTGCGCTGCGAAGACGTCGCCATAGGTCACGCTGCCGTCGGCCGATCTGGTGATGTCGGCGCGGATGCCGCCGGGATTGGTAAAGGCGATCACGGCGGCGCCGAGATTGCCGGCCGATGTCGCGGCGAGATGTGCGTCGGCGATGATATCGCCAAGTGGGCTTTCGCCGGTCGTCATGTCGGGCATGCGCGACAGCGTTGCGGTGATCGATCCCGCAGGACGGCGGGCGATCGGCGCGGCAACCTTGTCATAGGCGGCGAGCAAGGCGGTCTGCGCGGGATCGGCGGGATAGGTCGCCGTGCGCACGATGACGTTGTCGGCCTTGGCGCTGATGACATCGCGCGTCGTACGGTCGAGCTTGAGGTCGATGGTGGTGACCAGCGTGCCGTATTTGTCGCCTGACGTGACGAGGCGTCCGTCGATCTGGCAGGTGTAGGCGCGGTGCGTGTGACCACTGACCACGACATCGACCGCCTTGTCGAACTTCTTCACAATATCGACGATTGGTCCGGAGATGCCCGGGCATTCATTGTAGTCGCCGGTGGGGAAGCCGCCCTCATGGATCAGCACCACGATGGCCTCGACGCCTTTGGCCTTCAGTTCGGGCACCAGCGCATTGACCGTCTCGGCTTCGTCCCTGAATTCGAGACCGGCAATGCCGGGCGGCGCCACGAGGCCGGGCGTACCTTTCAGCGTCAGGCCGATGAAGGCGACGGGAATGCCGTCGAATGTCTTGATCTGATAGGACGGCAGCAGCGACTGGCCGGTCTTGGTATCGATGGTCGAGGCGGCGAGATAGTTGAACGTCGCGCCGGCAAACGGATGCGGGCCTTGGCAGCCATCGACGGGATGGCAGCCACCGTTCTGCATGCGCAGCAGCTCCTCGCGGCCTTCGTCGAATTCGTGATTGCCGACCGAGGCGATCTCAAGGCCCATCATCGATAGTGCCTCGATGGTCGGTTCATCATGAAACAGCGCGGAGAGAAACGGGCTGGCGCCGATCAGGTCGCCCGCGGCCACGAATACGCTGTTCGCCTTGCCGGCGCGGAGCTGCTTGACCAGCGTCGCCATATGCTCGGCGCCGCCGGCGGGCACGGTGATCTTCTTCGTCCTGTCGGCGGGATCGTCGATACTGATACCGCCGGGGGCAGGGCGCAGATTGCCGTGGAAGTCGTTGATGGCAAGGACGGTGACGTCGACGGGGGTGGGGGTCTGGGCGTAAGCACCCGTAAAGCTCAGCGACCATGCCGCGAGCACCGCAAGTACGATGGTCTTAACCTCTCCCCGTGTCCATGCGAAGCGCAGCTTCGCTAGGCGGGGAGAGGTCGACCGGCGAAGCGCAGCGAAGCCGGTCGGGTGAGGGGCAGGGCACGATGTCAGCAAAGCGGAGGGTCTCTCAGGTCGGATATTCGCAGCTTTGGTTGCGATGAGTGGTCATTCATGCCGCTATCGTTTGACATGACAGCGACACGATAGCTCACAATTGCGTTGACGACAGTGCCATGCCCCTCACCCGACGTTCATGCGCTGCGCGCCTGAACGTCGACCTCTCCCCGTGAAGAACGGGGAGAGGTTAAGAAAGCGCAGAATCATCACCCCTTCTTGCGCGCGAAGAACGCCTTGAACGCCGCGCTCGCTTCCTGCGACTTCATGCGCTCGCCGAACAGATGGCTCTCCTGATCGATCCGCCGCGTGAGATCCTCGGGCGGGAGCTTCAGCAGCCGGCGCGAGATTGCCACGGCTTCCACCGGCAATGCGCAGATCTCGCGTGCGACCTTGCGCGCCTCGACTTCGGTGTGACCGGGCGGCACGATTTCGTTGATGAAACCGGCGGCCTGGCCATCTTCCGCCGTCATCGTGCGGCCCATCACCAGCGCGGCGAAGGCCCGCTGATGACCCATGGTGCGCGGGAACAGCAGGCTGGAGGCGGCTTCCGGCACCAGGCCGAGATGAATGAACGGCGTTGAGAAGGTTGCGGTGGTCGAGGCCAGCACATAGTCGCAGTGGAACAGCATGGTCGTGCCGATGCCGATGGCAATGCCATCCACCGCGGCGATGATCGGCTTGGTGTTCTGCGCCAGCGAATACAGAAACTTCACGGCGTTCGACGCGCGTGGGGACTCGGCCTTTTCGGCGCTGTCCTTCAGAAAATCCTGCAGGTCGTTGCCCGCGGTGAAAGCGCCGGAGCCGCCGGTGATGATCATGCAGCGGATATCGGGATTGTTCTGCGCGGTGTCGATCGCGTCCGACATGGCGTGATACATGTCCTGCGTCAACGCGTTCTTCTTTTCCGGCCGGCGCAGCGTGATCACGCGCGTGGCCTCGTCGTCGGTCACGATCAGATGTTCGGTCATGTCAATTCCCTGGCATAGCCCATAGCGCCCCGCAAAAAGCGCGGCTGCCGCGTTTCCTCTGCCGGATATTACATCAATCCGCTGCGGCCGATATGGTGGGCGATGGTTTATGCCAGCAAAACAGCATCGGCCGACATCACGGATTCACTGGAGTCCATCACGGTGCGTTCAAGCGAACCAGCCTGCACCGCAACATTCTCGGCGAAGAACCGCGCAACTGTCACATAGCGTGCAGCGTCGCCGTCGCCATCGCGTGCGGCAAGGGCTTCGTTGGCCAGCATGCATCCGCCGAGCGCGGAGCCGAACAGCCGCAGATAGGGCGTGGCGCCGGACAGTGCGTCGTTCGGCGCCGAGGCCAGCTTCTCCAGCAGCCACTTGCTCGAACGCTCCAGCGAGCCGAGCGCGTCGCGGAGTTTTGCGCCGGTGGTGCCGAAGGCGGGATCGTTGGAGGCCTCGACGCGCGACACGATGCCTCCGAGTTCGTCCAGCAGTGCCCATACGGATTCGCCGCCCGATGCCGCGAGTTTGCGCGTGACGAGATCGATCGACTGGATACCGTTGGTGCCTTCATAGATCGCGGTGATGCGCGCATCGCGGTAGTGCTGCGCAGCGCCGGTCTCCTCGATGAAGCCCATACCGCCATGGATCTGCACGCCCAGTGACGTCACTTCATTGCCAATATCGGTGGAGAAGGCCTTGGCGATCGGCGTCAGCAGTGCGCCGCGCGCGGCCGCTTCGGTGCGCACCTTGGCGTCGGGCGAACGTGCGGCGATGTCGAGCGCCACGGCGGTGGCGTAGCAGATGGTCCGCGCGGCGGCGGTGAGGGAACGCATCTGCATCAGCATGCGCTTGACGTCGGGATGGACGATGATCGGGTCCATGCCGGCCGTCTTGCTGCCGATACCGCGGCCTTGTTTACGCTCCTGCGCGAAGGCCAGTGCCTGCTGATAGGCGCGGTCGGCAATGCCGACGCCTTCAAGCCCGACGCCGAGCCGGGCCTGGTTCATCATCGTGAACATGCAGAGCATGCCGCGATTTTCCTCGCCGATGAGGTAGCCGACCGCGCCGCCCTTGTCGCCCATGGTCATGGTGCAGGTGGGGGAGGCGTGCATGCCGAGCTTGTGTTCGACGCCGGACGCATGGATATCGTTGCGTTCACCGAGCGAGCCGTCGGCATTGACCAGGAATTTCGGGATCAGGAACAGCGAGATGCCCTTGGTACCGGCGGGGGCGTCGGGCAATCGCGCAAGCACGAAATGCACGATGTTATCGGTCATGTCGTGATCGCCATAGGTGATGAAGATCTTGGTGCCGGAGATGCGATAGCTGCCGTCCGGCGCACGCTCGGCGCGCGAGCGCAGCGCGCCGACATCGGAGCCGGCCTGCGGCTCGGTGAGCTGCATGGTGCCGGTCCATTCGCCGGTGACCAGCTTTTCCAGATAGATCTTCTTGAGCTCATCGCTGCCATGGGCGTCGAGCGCCTCGATGGCGGAGAGCGTCAGCAGCGGGCAGAGGCCGAAAGCGATATTCGACGCGCTCCAGATCTCGGTGCAGGCGGCATTGATCGCCAGCGGCAGGCCCTGGCCGCCGAAGGCTTCGGGGCCGGAGACGCCGTTCCAGCCGGCGGCAGTCCAGCGCGCATAGGCATCGGGCCAGCCGGGGGCGGTGGTGACTTTATTATCCGAGAGCTTGATACCGTTCTTGTCGCCCACGGTATTGAGCGGCGCCAGAACGTCACTGGCAAAGCGGCCGGCCTCTTCAAGCACGGCAGCGGTCATATCGGCGTCGAAGTCGCCGTAATGGCCGGCTTTCAGGGCCGCCTGCAGGCCGGCGCCATGATTCAGGGCCAGCAGCATGTCGTTGATCGGTGCTCGGTAGGTCATGGCATCTCGCTCCCAGCAATTCTTTGGGTACACTTTTTCAGCTTTCCGCCGTCTTCCCACGAAACGGGCAGCTCCTCAACACGCCAAAGGGCGCATCCGGGGCCCTCTGTGGCTGGGGCGGCAAGATCCGAGTCTCTGTATGGGGAAACGAAATCCGCCAACTTCTGCTGCAATATCAATGGCTATCTTGAAGCTGACTTGTGCGATACGACGCATCCATGTTGATGCGGATCAAAAGCTGGGCCCGGAACATCAAGACGGACACGCATGCCGTCTATCTCGCCGCGCGCGATCCGCGGGTGCCATGGTTTGCGAAAGTTCTCGCGATCGCTGTCGCCGCCTATGCGCTGTCGCCGATCGATCTCATTCCGGATTTCGTGCCGGTCCTTGGCTATCTCGACGACCTGATCATCGTGCCGCTGGGTATCTGGCTCGTGGTGGCGCTGGTCCCGGGCGAGGTGATGGCCGAGTACCGGATCAAGGCGCGCGAGGCTGCGGAACGCCCGACCAGCAGATCGGGCATGATCGCCATCCTCGTGTTGTGGCTCGCCAGCGCACTCCTGCTCGGGTGGCTCGGCTATCGCTACTGGACGCGGGCCTGATCGCCGACGCTCGTCAGAACCTGACTTTCACACCGGCATAGAAGGCACGCGGCCGCGCCGGGCTGACCGAACGTGCGTCCGTGAACTGGGCGCCGCCATTGGCAAAATTCGGCACCGAGTCGGTCTCGAAGAAAGTCCCGTATGTCGAATAACGTCGGTCGAGGAGGTTGTCGACGCGGGCGAAGACCTGCACGGATTTATCGATCTGGTACGACGCGTGGGCATTGAACACGGTATAGGCTTCAAGTTTCGGCGCCTGGTTGGAATCGTCGCCGACGAAATACTGGCTGCTGACGAACAGCGCATCAGCCCCGACCTTGAAAGCGTCAGTCAGCGCATAGTCGAACCCGGCCTTGACGCGGTGACGCGGGATCGCCGGGATCTGGTTGCCGGGCAGGATCTGGACGTTGCCGTCGTCATCCTTGAACGGGCTGTTCGATCCGATCGCGAGCGGATCAAGGAAGCGCGCATCGACGAAGGCGTAGCTCGCATAGAGCTGCAGGGTCGGTGCACGCAGCGTGACCTCCGCCTCGATACCCTGCCGGCGCGTCGAGCCGACATTCTGGAAATAGCCATAGCCTTGCAGCACCGGGCTCGGGATTGCGAGAATGTCATCGGTGTTGGTGGCGCGGAAGGCGCCGAGTTTCCAGCCCAGCGTGCCCGCATTCAGCTCCTTCGTGCCACGCAGGCCAGCTTCTATCGTATGCGAAACCACCTGCTTGAGCGGCGGATCAGAGATCAGGAAGGCACCGACGATGCAGGGATTGGCAGGGTCGGCGCAGCCGAGTTCCAGCGGGGTCGGCGCGCGGTTGGCTTCCGAATAGCCGGCATAGGCGGTCAGCTCAGGCGTGATCTTGTAGGTACCGCCGATGATCGGATTGAAACGGTTGAAAGTGTGGTCACCGTTGAGCGCGGTGCCGATCTGATCCTCAAGCACGATCTGCGCCGTGTTGAAGCGGCCGCCGCCGGTGATCGAAAAGGCATTGGTCACGTCGAACGTGTCGAGCGCGTAAATGCCGCCATAGCGATTGGTGGTCCGCAACGACACCGGGCCGATCGCGATCGGATCGCCGGACTGGCCGAGGGAAATCCCGCTGCCGGTGACGACGTAATCCGGGCCGATGGTGCCGAGTTCGGCGCTGGCCGTGAAGTGACTGGCGCTGGACGAATAGCTGGCGCCGACGACAAAGCGGTTGTTATGGCCGAACAGCTGATCGGTATTGGTCGCCTGCAGGGAGCCGCCCACCGTGGTCGAGCGCGTCGAGGTACGATCATTCTCGCCAAGAACCGCGCCGGGCGCGAAAGGATTGGCAATTTGCGCGCCGTTCAGGCCGTTGGCCGGCGTGTCGTCATCGCCGAAGCACAAGAGGGTCGGATCTTCGCAGGGCTGGGTGCCGGTCGGATTGCCATCCTGGGTCTTGTTCCGGAAGAATCTCAGATGCGCCGCCGCCTCCACCGTCCAGGTCGGCGTCGCCTCGACCTTGCCCGTGAAATTGAGATAGCCGACGCGGTTATTCGAGGTCTGCGGCGTCGTATAGGTGGCGCCATAATTCTGCTGCAGCAGTTCGACCGGAACGGTCGCCGAGGCGCCAAACTTGTTGTTGGCGACGCCCATATTCAGGTGAAGCTCGCTGCTGTCGCTGCGATAGCCCACATCGCCATAAAAGCGTCGGACGTCCGATGTCGCGAAGTTGCGGAAGCCCTTGTCATGCAGCCCTTCGAGCGCGCCATAGACGGCGAATCCCTCGACCTGCTTGCCCCATTGCGCCGAGCCCTGGATGCGGCCGAACGAGCCGCCCATCGTGCTGAGCTCGGCTCCCTGATAGTTGAAGCCGTCCTTCATCTGGATGTTGACTGCGCCGCCCAGCGCGTTGAGGCCGAACGCGGGATTATTGGTGACCACGCTGACCGAGCGGATCGCCGCGGTCGGGATCAGGTCCCAATTGACGGTGTCGCCGAAGGCTTCGTTGATACGCACGCCATTCTGATAGACCGCGAGCCCCTGCGGCGTACCGGCCACCGGCGACGCCACGAAACCGCGAAATTGCAGGTCAGGCTGGAAAGGATTGCCCGCGACTTCGTTGATCAGAATGCCGGGCACTTGCTGCTGCAGGGCATCAGTAACGTTCAGGGAATTGGCACGTTCGATCGCACGGGCATCGACATAATTGATACTCGCCGTGACCTTGTCGACGTCGATGCCGGAACGCGACGTCGGCGTGGTCGGATAGACGTAGACCGTACGCGGCCGCTCGGCGACCCGCTGGGTGGTCTGACGCCGGGGGGCGCGTCTACTGGCGGTGGCGGGGGCGGACACCACGACCGGAGGCAGCACCTGCGGTTCTCCAGGTGGACTTTGCGCAAAAGCCGTTTCGGAAACCGGTAGAAAACCCGTCGACAGCGAAGCCACGACCAGCACTCTTACGCGCATCTGTTTCACCCCATTCCGCGTCGGCGCTCTGATGGCACCGTTCGGTAGCGTGATACTAGCGAGTGTGAGAGGCTGCGCTATCTGCAAATGTCGAAATCCGTCTCAGTTATTTTCCCGATAAAGTCGGGACAAATTCCCGATCGCGCGTTGCAGGCGCATTTGGCAGCGGCTCCGTCACGGGAATGATGGCCTCGACAGTCACACCGTCCGCATCAGATCTGACCGTGAGCGTCCCGCCCAGGGCCCAGACCCGCTCTCTCATGCCGACCAGACCAAAGCCGCCATTGCGATCAGGATCGAGGCCGCGGCCATTGTCGCGCACGCGGACCAGCACGTTGTCACAGTCAGGCTTCGCCGCCGCCCCCATCACCGGTTCGATGATCACGCTCACGGCAGAGGCTTGCGCATGGCGGAACACATTGGTGAGTGCCTCCTGAACGACGCGATAGGCGGTTAGTTCGGCAACCTCACCAAGCGGAGCAAGCGTCGGGGATATCAGGCTCTCGATAACGACCTCCGGATGGGATTCGCGCCAGAGACGCAGCAAGACCGTAATGGCACCGGACAGGCCGAGATCCGTCAGCCCGACCGGCCGCAATCGCTCGAGAATGCGGCGATTGAACTGCTGCAGGACATCGACCTGCGCCAGAATGGCAGCGCCATGCCTCGACAAGGCACCTGTGCCCGACGGATCGTGATCGGCGAGGCGCATCACTGCGCCCGCATGGGCGCGCAGGGCGAACAGATACGGCCCGAACTCGTCATGCAGTTCGCGTGCGATATCCTTGCGCTCGATATCCTGCAGCGAGACGGCCCGTTGGGCCAGACGCCGCCGGTCCTCGAGCACATCGCCCAATGTGGCAGCGAGATGATTGAGCCGGATGCAGAGTGCGGCGAGTTCCGGTGCTCCCGTGGGGGCGACGCGCGCCTGATAGTTCCCGGCTTCGATATCGACCATGGCCTGCGACAATGCATCGAGCGGCGCCAGCGCCCGCCGAACGACCAGGCTCGTGACGACGAACAACACCATTGCAACGATCAGACTGAGTGCGAGCTGGGTGACGATGCCGTCCCATATCTCCCGCATCTCGTCATCGGGATGTGAGGTGATCAGCAGCGTCTGCTGTTTCCCGCCAATCGTCACCGACACCGACTCCGATATCCGCTCGGGATGGATCAATGACACGAACCACGATGGTGGAGAACCTGCACCGTCGCTCCGATCCTGACCGTCACTCTTCGGGGACGGCATGTTCCCATCGCTTTGCCTGACAATACTGACATGTCGCAATCGATTGAGATCGGCGACAATTTTATCGAGCCGCGCATTCGGATCCGGCGCTTCGTTCAGGCTGGTTCCGATACTTTCGATGACTTCACGTGTCAGCCGGATCACGCTCTGGTCCTCGGCCTGCACGCGCGGGCCAGCTTCCAGCGCGAGCCGCACGACATTGGCGACCAGGCCAAGAGCGAGCACCAGCGCGACCAGGAGATTGATCCGCGCGCGCAGCGAAAGATTCTGCCACATGACCATGCTTTCACTCGCATCTCGCCTGCATGCCGCGACTATGAACTTGACAGCGAAATTCGACGGCGATCATATCGGATCGAGGCGACCTTCGATTGTCAATCATGTCACTCCAAAGGTGCGCGGCTGATGCAGCGCAGCAATCGAGGAGCAGGTCGAGACTTGCTGACAGAGTTTCTGGCCGTCAGAGTTTACGGGGTTAACCCATGCGCGTTCTGATCGTCGATGATCACCCCATCGTCACATCGGGCTGCCGCGCGGTGTTCGCGGACGATCCGGAGATCGAACTGCTGGAAGCGTCCGATGCCGCCAGTGGTGAGCAGGTTTTCCTGACCGGAGACCCCGATATCTGCATCATCGACATCAATCTGCCGACAGTTTCCGGATATGAACTGGCGCGGCGCATCCTGCTACGCGACGACACGATGCGCATCATCATGTTCAGCATGAATGACGACCCGATCTTCGCCGCCCGTGCGATCGAGAGCGGCGCCAAGGGCTATGTCTCCAAGACCGGTGACCCACACGATCTGCTGGAGGCCGTCTATGAGGTTGCGCGCGGCGGCGTGTATCTCCCACCGGCGATGGCGCGGAGCCTTGCTTTTGCCGGACCTGCGCTGACGCAAAGCCCGCTGTCGAAGCTGAATTCGCGCGAGATGGAGATCCTGCGACTGCTCGGTGCCGGCAAGAGCCTCGCCGAGATTGCATGGATGGTTCACGCCTCCTACAAGACGGTGGCCAATACATCGTCACTCATGCGGCAAAAGCTCGGCGTCCGCAGCTCAGTCGAACTGGTGCGCTTCGCCATCGAGCGTGGCATCGCCTGACCGGGCGTCCCTGACCAGACATCACTTGTTTCGGCGGTGTCGCATCGCTGCCGCACCCAACCTGTAAAGTCATGACCATGCAGACAGTTTCGCTCAATCGATCATATGGCGGCACACAGGGCGTCTACAAACACGCCAGTCGCGCGACCGGAACTGACATGACATTTTCGGTCTATGTGCCGCCGCATCAAGACGGCGCCAGGCTGCCTGTGGTCTGGTATCTCTCGGGCCTCACCTGTACCCACGCCAATGTCACCGAAAAGGGCGAGTTTCGCGCCGCATGCGCCGAACTGGGGCTGATCTTCATTGCACCGGACACCAGCCCGCGAGGTGCCGATGTTCCCGGTGACGCCAACAATGCCTATGACTTCGGGCTGGGCGCCGGCTTTTATGTCGATGCCACCCAGGAGCCGTATGCGCGCAACTATCGTATGTGGAGTTATGTGACCGAGGAGCTGCCGCAGCTCGTGGCCGACCAATTCCCGATCGATAGCAGTCGTCAGTCGATTCTCGGCCATTCCATGGGCGGGCATGGGGCGCTGACCATTGCGCTGCGTCATCCTGATCGCTACCGCGCGGCCAGCGCTTTCGCGCCGATCGTGGCGCCGTCGCAGGTGCCGTGGGGGATCAAGGCGCTCGGCGGCTATCTCGGCGACGACAAGGCTGCCTGGCGAAAGCATGATGCGGTTGCCCTGATCGAGGACGGCGCGCGATTCCCCGAATTGCTGGTCGATCAGGGCGACGCCGACAATTTTCTGGCCGAACAATTGCGGCCTGAACTGCTGCGGAATGCCTGCGCAAAGGCAGGCATTCCGCTGACGCTGCGCCATCAGCCCGGCTACGACCACAGCTACTATTTCATCTCGACCTTCATGGCCGACCATCTGCGCTGGCACGCAGCGCGGCTCAAAGGGTGAGTTGCGGCTCGCGCTACTGCGGCTGCGGGGCGCCGTAATTCGGTGCGAGCAGGCGGTTGCGAACCAAATAGCTCGTCGCCCGTGACCAGCTTTCATCGGTGTTGCCGCGCAGGTCAGCGCTCATGGTGGCGACCAGCCGCCCGGTGTGAACATTTCGCAGGGTGATGTTCATATTAAGGATTAGGTTCGAGACTTTCTGTACGAGCCCCGTAATGACGAGGTCGGCACCGATCTGCTGCGCGAGTTGTACGTCACAGCCGCCGCATGCCTGCAAGTTCCGGCCTTGCGCCGCAACATTGAGGGATGACATGTCCAGCAGCTCGAAACGGCCGGATTGCTTCATCTCCTCGCGAAGCTGGTCGGCAGCATGGAGTAGTCTTGCCTGCTCGTCGCTGCGGCGTCCCTTCACCTCGCCTTCGAGGCTCGTATCCAGCCATTCGAAATTGAACACCGCCACTTTAGGCGCTGCGGCGTGAGCCGTCGCTGTCATCATCAATAACAGCACGGTGATCGATAGGGCTCTCATCGCGGACCTCGCATCATTAAAATGCAACGCGTCGGCAGAATCCGAGGTTGCAAGCTACGATAATTGGTTCATGTTTCAAGCACGAGACCCTTCACCGGCGCCAAGCCGGGAAGGAGTAGCCGGAGGGAACATGATACGGTGGTTGATCGGCGCGATCAGTCTCTGCGCCGTGACGTCGTCTGCGCTGGCGGCCGAACCGCTGACGATCAGCATCGGTTATCTCGGTCAGGTCGGCATCAAGGCAACTCTTTCGCTGGTCGAATTACCGTCCGAGAACGATGGCATCGCCGGCGCGCGGCTCGCCATCGAGGACAACAACACCACGGGCAAGTTCCTGAAGCAGCAGTTCGGGCTGGACGAGGTCCGTGTGAAGGACGGTGACGATGTCGCCGGAGCCGCACGCGATCTCGCTGGCCGTAATACCTTCATCATTGCCGACCTGCCGCCCGATGCATTATTGCAGGCGGCCGACGCGGTGCGTGACCGCGGCGGCATCCTCTTCAATGTGGGCGCTGCCGACGACCGGCTGCGCGAGGCGGACTGCCGTGCCAATGTGATCCATATTGCGCCGACGCGATCGATGCTGGCGGATGCACTGGCGCAGTATCTGGTGTGGAAGCAGTGGAAACGCTGGCTGCTCGTGGTCGGCTCGCATGACGACGATCGACTTGAAGCCGACGCCTATCGCCGTGCCGCCGCGCGGTTCGGCGCAAAGATCGTGCAGGAACGTGTCTTCGAGGACACCGGCGGCGCGCGGCGTACCGATAGCGGTGTCACATTGATCCAGCGCCAGATACCGGTCTTCACACAACAGGCACCGGCCTATGACGTCATGATCGCCGCCGACGAGAGCGAAGTCTTCGCCTCCTATCTGCCGTATCGCACCTGGGATCCGCGGCCAGTCGCGGGATCGGCGGGCCTGGTGCCGACCAGTTGGCATGCTGCTCAGGATCAATGGGGTGCCGTGCAGATCCAGAACCGCTTCACGAAACTGAATGCGCGCCGCATGACAGCGCGCGACATGCAGGCCTGGCTCGCGACCCGCATGATCGGCGAAGCCGCATCCCGCACGAATTCGGGCGATGGCAAAGCCATTCTGGCGTTTCTGAAGTCGCCCGATTTTTCCATCGCCGGCTTCAAGGGACAGCGGCTCACGATCCGCGACTGGAACCTGCAGCTACGCCAGCCGATCCTGCTGGTCGACGGGCGCATGGTGATTTCGGTCTCGCCGCAGGAAGGCTTCCTGCATCAGGTCTCGGAGCTCGACACGCTCGGTATAGATCGCCCGGAAAGCAAATGCAGGCTGCAATGATGATGAACAGATCGAAGATGCTGCGCCGTGTCTGGCTGTGCGGAGCGGCGGCATGGCTTGCAACGGCGGCGCCTGCATCGGCCTTTCTCGCTTATGTGTCGAACGAGAAGAGCAACACGGTCTCGGTGATCGACACTGATAGCTGGACCGTCACGGCGACTATCAAGGTCGGTCAGCGTCCGCGTGGGATCGAACTGACGCGCGATGGCAAATCGGTCCTGGTCGCGGTCGGCGACGACGACACCATCCAGATCATCGACGTCGCCAGTCAGAAGGTGGTCGACTCGCTGCCGTCCGGTCCGGATCCCGAGCTCTTCACCCAGGATGCCGCCGGCAAGGTTCTCTATGTCGCCAATGAGAACGACAACACGGTGACCGTGATCGATCTCGAAAAGCGCGTGCGCATGGGCGACGTGCAGGTCGGTGTCGAGCCCGAAGGCATGGCGATCAGCCCTGACGGCAAGATCCTGATCAACACGTCCGAAACCACCAATATGGCGCATTTCATCGACACCGCGACGCGCGAGATCGTTGCCAATGTCCTGGTCGACGCACGCCCGCGCTTTGCCGAATTCAAGCGCGACGGCTCGGAACTGTGGGTGTCGTCCGAGATCGGCGGCACCGTGTCCGTGATCGATCCCGCCAAGCGGGTCGTGACCGACAAGATCGAGTTCAATATTCCCGGGCTGCGGCGCGAAGCCATTCAGCCGGTCGGCATCGGCATGACCCGGGACGCCAAAATCGCCTTCATCGCGCTCGGCCCCGCCAACCGGATCGCCGTCGTCGATGCGGCGACCCACAAAGTGATCAAGTATCTGCTGGTGGGCCAGCGGGTCTGGCACATGGCGTTTACTCCCGATGAGAAATATCTGCTGGTCACCAATGGCGTCTCCAACGATGTCTCGGTCATCGACGTCGCGGCGCAAAAGGTCATCAAGACCATTCAGGTCGGCGAATTGCCCTGGGGCGTCGCCATGGCACGGCCATGACCACCATCGACACATCACGCCCGGAACAGATCGCGCACGACGCGCCGGAGCCAATTGACGTTTCGGCGATCACACCCGCTCTGTCGGTCGCAGGCATCAGCCATTGCTATGGTCGTCGGCAGGCGCTGTCGGATGTCTCCTTCAGCGTCGCACCGGCGAGTTTCACGGCTCTGCTCGGCCTCAATGGCGCGGGCAAGAGTACGCTGATTGCGCTGATCACCCGGCTGTTCGGTATTCAAACTGGACGGATCAGCGTATTCGGCCACGACATCAGCGATACGCCGAGCGAAGCCTTGCGGCTGCTTGGCGTGGTGTTTCAGCCGCGTACGCTCGATCTCGATCTGTCTGTCATGCAGAACCTGCTCTATCATGCGGCACTGCAAGGCATCGCGCGGCGCGAGGCTCGCGTGCGCGGCGACGAGGTGATTGCGCGCATCGGCCTTGCCGACCGGGTGAACAGCCGGGTGCGCGATCTCTCCGGCGGACAGATGCGACGTCTCGAGATCGCCCGCGCATTGCTGCACCGGCCGCGGCTGCTGTTGCTGGATGAAGCGACCGTTGGCCTCGACGTGCAGGCGCGCGCCGATATTCTTGCGCATGTTCGAATGCTGGTCGCGGAACAAGGCATCGGCGTGCTGTGGGCCACACATCTGTTTGACGAGATTGCCACCAGCGACGATCTCGTCGTTCTGCATGGCGGCCATGTGCTTGCACGCGGTTCCGTGACGCAGATCCTGAGCGAAACCGGCGCGCCCAATTTCGACGTGGCTTTCCGGGGTATGACCGAGGCGGCCGACCGGCGCGGGAGGTCATCGTGAGTACGACATTCGTCACGCATGAGCGTCGCAAGCTGAGTTTCGGCAATTATGTCACCTGCCTCAACGGCATCCTGTGGCGGGAGGCGCTGCGCTTCCTGCATCAGCGCGAACGTTTCGTTTCGGCGCTGGTGCGTCCGCTGGTCTGGCTGTTCATTTTCGCCGCCGGCTTTCGGCAGGTGCTGGGTATTTCGATCATCCCGCCTTACGAAACCTATATTCTCTATGAGGTCTATATCGCGCCCGGCCTTATCGCGATGATCCAGTTGTTCAATGGCATGCAGTCCTCGTTGTCGATGGTCTATGACCGCGAGATGGGGAATATGCGGACGCTTCTGGTCAGCCCGCTGCCGCGCTGGTTTCTCCTGGTATGTAAACTGCTGGCCGGGACCGTCGTCTCCCTGCTGCAGGTCTATGCATTTCTCCTGATCGCCTGGTTCTGGGACATCGCTCCGCCGCTCATCGGCTATCTCACTGTTCTGCCGGCACTGATCCTGTCCGGATTGATGCTGGGATCGCTGGGCATGCTGATCTCGTCGCGCATCAAGCAATTGGAGAATTTTGCGGGGGTCATGAACTTCGTGATCTTCCCGATGTTCTTTGCGTCGTCCGCACTCTATCCTTTGTGGCGCGTGCAAGAGGGCAGCCCGATGCTCTATTATCTCTGCCTGTTCAATCCCTTCACCCATGCGGTCGAACTGATCCGCTTCGCGCTCTATGACAAGGTCAACTGGGTCTCCCTTGCCGTTGTCGCGGGCTGTACCGCCGTATTTATGATCGGTGCAATCATTGCTTACGATCCCGGTCGCGGCCTTGCCCGCCGGGCACCAGCCGGGGGCGAGACATGAACAGAGCGATCGGCATCATCACAGCACTCTTGTTGATCTGGTCGGGCACTGCGCAGGCCGCGGATCCGCGTTATCCCGACTGGCCGTGCATTCAGGCCAAAGTGCCGGAAATCTCGCTGGCCGCCGTCTGGGCCGGACCGCCGATCGACGATGTCGCCAGCGCCTGGAAGGACGACGCGGAGGTCAGCGCACTTGTCGAACGTCTGGCGACACGGCGCGTACCCGTTGAGGAAGCGCAGAAGGCGATCACGGATTTTCTGTCGCGATCGCCGGACAAGGCCAGGTCAGGCAAACTGATCTTCGCCGGGCTGTTCGACAGTCTGAACGCGCAGCGCGCGACAGTGCTGGCCGGTCTCGAACGCGTCACGCGTAAACAGCGCGAAGCCGCCGACCGTGTCCGCGCCGACACGGCCATGCTGCAGACGCTGCAGAGCGCGTCACCACCCGATCAGGCGAAGATCGACGAACTCAACAACAAGCTGCTATGGGAAGCCCGCATCTTCGACGACCGGCGCCGCGTCGTCACCTTCGTCTGCGAGGTGCCGACGCTGATCGACCAGCGGCTGTTCGCGCTCAGCCGCACCATCCAGCAGGAGATGGAATGATATCGCGTGGCAGGTTGGGGACTCATTAGCGCATAGCCAAATTCGGATTGATGCGGGTTTGACGAACGCCAGATAGTTGACTGCGAGTTCGTCGTATCAGGTCGCGACGCGCCGATATTGCTCCGGTTTGGACGCTCGAAGCACGTCTAAGCCGGTGCCTTCAACCGGCAAAGAACGGAGGACCGTACTTCCGCGATCACCCCGTAAGCGGACATATCCCGGACATGCCAAAATCGACGTGAATGACCGAACTCGGACATGGCGGCCTGTCCCTACAGCGACCAACGTGCTTTGATGATCACTATCGAAGCGTCGCGACCTCTTACCTTGCCCGCACCGGCAATCCATGTCCCACAATCCAGCAGCTGAAAGCATGTCCAGGTCTCGTGTCCGGCGGCTTTGAAGGGGAGCGAGCTTGAAGCAGATCGGCCTTTTCGAAATGCGCCGATTGGAGGCGTTGAGCAACACCATCTTCGGCGTTGCGATGACGTTGCTCGCCTACGATCTGCCGAAGGCCAGCAGGTTCACAAAAGCGCCGACCTGGATGGAGCTTGTCGGTGCCTACGCACAACCTGTCATCGCGCTGATGATCAGTTTCATTGTGGCCGGGGTGTTCTGGCTCAGCCATCATCGGCGACTCACTTTCGCGCCGGAAGGCAGCC
Source organism: Tardiphaga sp. 20_F10_N6_6 (assembly GCF_052076045.1). NCBI lineage: Bacteria > Pseudomonadati > Pseudomonadota > Alphaproteobacteria > Hyphomicrobiales > Nitrobacteraceae > Tardiphaga > Tardiphaga sp. 20_F10_N6_6. The sequence continues at coordinate 3,126,927 of NZ_CP197239.1, read as the reverse complement.
GCGGCGAAGTCTTCCTCAATCTGATCTTCCTGCTGTCGATTGTCATGCTTCCGGTGACGAATGGACTTTATGGCGCGTATCGGCTCGATAGTGTCGTCGCAGTAAGCTACGGTTTCCATCTGACAGTCATTGCATGCTTGAACGCGCTGCTGTGGGTTCTGGCGCTGCGAGGTCGCCGCAATTCCGAGTTGCTGGCAATCGCGGTCTTTCCGGTCTTTGCACTCGTGCTCGCAACGGTGATGGCCGCCGTCGCTCCATTCGTTGCGCAATTCATGTGGTGCCTGGCCTTTGGCGCGCCTCTGGCGGGCTGGTTGGCGGCCCGGCGCTGGCCGCCGAGAACGAATTAGCCAGCTCGATCTCTGCCAAGGCTTCCTCGTATGCAATGGCTAGCCGCCCCGCGATGGGCGTCTGCCGTCCGCTCCAAGTTTATGGGGTCACGCCCTAGTTCGCCGGCGACCGCGGTTCGGGCTGCGCATCCGCCAACGGTAGATCCTCCAGCTCCCAACCGTCGGTGCCTTCCGGATACCAGACGACATTGCTGTAGCCATAGGACACCGCGCGCTTTGCGGCATTCCACGACATCCAGCAATCGGCCTGACAGTAGATCACCAGAAGCGCAGTGGGGTTGCCGGCCGATGCGCGCGCGAGACCATCCCGCAGATAGGCCTCGGTCTCGGTGGCCAGCCTGCCGTAGCCGGTGTCGGGCAGCCACAGGCTGCCCGGAATGTTGTGCCGCGGCTTGTCGCGCCAGACCGTTTCCGGCGGCAGATTGGCCGGCTTCGGCGGACGCGGCATGACATCAATGAAAGTGCCGCGTTTGTCGCGCCAGATCGCCTCCGCGTCTTTCGTCGTGATGACGCGTCCGCCTTTCAGCGTCGCCGGCACCAGCGTGCGATAATTGTCGGTGCGATAGTCGTCGGGCTCGGGCACGGCGTCCTGCGCCTGGGCCGAAGTGACCATCACCAGTGCCATCGCGAGAAGGATGGCGTAACGCATGGTCACGGCGACTTGGCTGCCGCCTCCGGCCCGATCGGACGATTGTTCTCATCGAGAATGGGAACGCCGAAATCGAGCAGGACCTTGTTGATGGCCGGTTGGTTTTCCTGTATCAGCCGGTTGAGCTGCCGCTTCCAGTTCTGATCCGCGGAGCGCACGCCCATGCCGATGCGATAGACGAGGCGCGGCCCGGTGGTTTCCTTGACCAGCGGCGTGACATGAAGCGGAGGATTGGCGTTCTTGGCGTAGAAGCCCGCGATAGGCCCCCACAGGATCGCAGCGTCGATATCGCCGGATGTGAGATCCTTGATCATGGCCAGTGCCGATGAATCGATGCGGGTATCGATTACCAACGGATAGGGCTTCGCATTCACCATCAAGCCGTTGACCGCCATATTGGTCGCGGGCGGCGTCCCCGCCACGATGCCGATATGTTTGCTCTTCAACCTGGCGTCATCCAGCGTCGTGACGTCATCGAGACCTGCGCCGGTCTTCGACACCAGGGCATAGGCCGTCCGGTAATAGGGATTGGTGCCCTGGACGAGGTCGTCGCCCTGCGGGAAGCCCATGATGACATCGCAACGATGCGCGCCGAGAGTCATGCGAACAAAGCCCGTCGCCTGCGGGAAATAGACGTAATCGAGCTTCTTGTTCAGCTTGGCTGCGAACAGCTCGGCGAGCTTGTTCTCCAAGCCCTCGCCCTTCTCATTCGAGAACGGCATGTTACGCGGATCGGCGCAAACACGCAGCGACTGTGGATCGACCAGCTCGATCGAGAGATCGTCGGTCGCAGCAGTCTGGCCAAGCGCGGTGCATATGCCCTCAAGCAACAGCGCACTCGCAAAGAGCGACGTGAGTAGCGCGCGACGTTTTCCGGATCGTTCCGCTCTGTGGTGCATGCGCTACCTGCCGTTCACATTTGATGGGTGACACGACAAAAACCTAGGCCTCTCGTTTTAAGCGTGCAAGATGCAATGGAGCGCTTCCGATGTTGCGCCGCACTTTCCGGGTGATTGCAGAATCGCTACTTGCCCCGGAGTGATATGGAGATGCAAATGACATCTCGCTTTGCGATGCATGTAGCGCTCATCATGCTGGCAATGCTCGCATCTGCTCGCGCGCAACAACAGACTTTGGCGATCAGTGAAATCGCACCGGGTGTTTTCATGCATCAGGGGCGCATCGCCTTGATGTCGTCGGATAATGACGGCGCCATCGCCAATATCGGCGTCGTGATCGGCGATCGGGCGGTTGCCGTGATTGACACCGGCGGCAGCGTGCGGGAAGGGCGACAGTTGCTGGCTTCCATCCGCGCGCGCACAGACAAGCCCATTCACTACGTCATCAACACCCATGGCCATCCCGACCATATGTTCGGCAACGCCGCTTTCGTCGCTGACGGAACCGAGTTCGTCGGCCATATCAGGCTGCCGCAGGCACTGGCCGTACGCGGGCAGTATTATCTCGACGCATTCAGGCGCAGCATGGGCGACGCACTGATCGATGACGTCCGTATCGTACCGCCAACCCGGCTCGTCGATGGAGAGCTCGTCCTCGATCTCGGCGGGCGCACGCTTGTCGTGAAAGCCTGGCCCACCGCCCATAGCGATAGTGATGTGACGGTATTCGACACGGCGACGAAGACGTTGTTCGCTGGAGATCTGGTCTTTCTCCGCCATATTCCCGTGCTCGATGGCAGCATCCAGGCGTGGCTCAAGCTGCTGGACGATCTCGCAGCGCTGCCGGCCGAACGGGTCGTTCCCGGCCATGGTCCAGTGAGCGATTGGCCTCAAGCCCTCGCCGGCGAACGCCGGTATCTCGAAACACTCGCGTTCGGTATCCGCAAGGACGTCATCGACGGCAAACCGATCGCGGAAGCTACGAAACACGCGGCAGAAGCGGAACGCGGCAAATGGGAGCTTTTTGATGACTACAACGTCCGCAACGCAACTGCAGCATACTCACAATTTGAATGGGAATGACTGCCGGTTGGGGTAGTATGAAGCGCGTCGCTTCTTCCCTTGCGAGGGCCGTACCATGCCGGAGTTTGCAATCCGCAGCGTCTGTGCCGCCATCCTGCTGAGCGCTTTACTCAGTCCGCATTCTGTGTCCGCGGCCGGTCCGGAGCCTTACGATCCATGGCCGGGGCTGGTGCAGGATATTTTCGACAGCCGACCGATGGAAGACGGCAGCAACCTGATCGCACTCGAGATGCCGACGCGCGCGGAGGATGCCGCGATCGTGCCGGTGACGTTACGCCTCAAGCCGACATTCGACGCACGCTCGCGGGTGGTGACGATCACGCTGGTGATCGACCAGAACCCGGCGCCCATGGCCGCGAAATTCAAGCTCGGGGCCGACGCCAATGTCTCGGAGATTTCAACTCGTGTCCGAATCAATAATTACACCAACGTCCATGCCGTCGCTGAGACCGGTGACGGCAAACTCTATGTGGTGCAAACCTACGTGAAGGCATCCGGTGGCTGCTCTGCGCCGGCGGCGAAGAATGCCGAAGAGGCCAAGGGCCGGTTGGGCCAGATGCGCTACAGGGAGTTTGCTGGAGCGCAAAACGAGGAAAAAAGCGGTACGCGCGAGGCGCAGGTCATGATCGGCCACCCCAATAATTCCGGCCTGCAGATGGATCAGGTCTCGCAACTCTATATTCCGGCCCTCTATGTCGACCGGCTCCAGCTTTGGCAGGACAACAGCCCGGTCCTGTCGGTGGAGGGCGGGATCTCGATCTCCGAAGACCCGAATATTCGATTCACTTACGTCTCAAATGGCGCAAAGACGTTCCGCGCCGAGGCCAAGGACACTGACGGGCATCAGTTCAGGCATGAGTGGAAGGTCAATGGCTCCGGCATGTAACGCAGCGCATCATGCAGAGCATAGCGCTAGAAGCAGCGCACTTCAGCCTCGGCCTGGGCACGCCTGACGTCATTGATGGCGCTGTTAGCCTGCTCCGAGGTCCGGAACTGGGCGCTCAGATTGCCGCGCACCTGCGACATGCTCAGCGCCGTTTCCGCCGTGATATAGCGGGTATAGGGCACCAGCGACGCCACGACATCGATCGAGCACGAGCATTGCTCGATCGACTGCCGGCTCTCGCCATTCGCTTTCATGCAGCCGAAGACATATTCGGCGCGCGCGGAGGTCGGATAGTCATTGACCTCCGCCGCCCTTGCCGACCCCGACAAAACGGCAACGGCCGCAAGCGTGACGAGATATCCTGTCATTCGATCGGGTCCCACGAGAGCCTCGCAAAGCTGGCGAAGACGACTGGCAAACTATACTAAGAAAACGAAACGGCTCAATAAGCCGAACAGATATGGAGGGGACATGTCACGCGCATCTCTATCGATGGCTGTCATACTGCTGCTCATCGCAGGCCATGCTCATGCCCAGGGCAAAGCCGGCAAGGGCATTCGGCTCTGGAACCTGACGACATCGACCATTACCGGGTTCCAGCTATCCCCGGCAGGAAAGCAGCAATGGAGCGCCAACTTGACACTGGCGGACAAGGATAAGGAAGTCGATCACGACGAGCGGCTGCGCATCACGGGGATAGAGCCCGGCAGTTACGACGCCAAGGTCAGCTATTCCGAGGCGCGCCAGTGCGTGGTCAGGAATATCGAGATCAAGGCCGATGCGGTATTCTCGATTGCGGACAAGGACCTGCAGGACTGCAACAAGTAACGATCATGCCTTGTCATGGCTATGCGGATATTCGCAGCGCCACTTCACCGCGGTCCATTTCGGGTGTTCGCCGATCCACTGGGCAATGTAGGGCGGCGCTGCCATGGCGCATTGATGCAGCGAGAAGTCTGCCGTGAACGACAGGTTCCGCTCTTCGCAGGTGTTTGGCGACATTACCGCGCAGACTGTCAGGACCAGATTGATCATATTCATGTCGGCATCCCAGATCGTTCACCGGACGATAACATCTGAAATACGCGCCCGTCAGCGCGAAGTTTCGGCGATTTCCAGGCTAAAAATTGATCCCGTAAACCAGACGGGCCTGGTGACGCTCAAAACTGACCAGATCCAGCGACGATCCCGGCACCTCGGAGCGGCCCCACACTTGCGTGCTCCAGCTTGCAGTCAGTCGTGATCGGTCCGAAAGCTGGACATAGGCAGTTGGCCCGACGAACAGCGCCTGACCAGACAGCTCGCCCAGACCGATCCCTTCATATCGGCGCATATAGCGCGCCTCGCCGCCGAGAAGGATGCCGGGGCGCACCTGCATCATGACGCCGAGCGCCGCTCCGATGCTCGCCTCGCGTTCCCGCGTTCCAGTATCGACATAGCGCGTCCATTCCGGCTGATAGATCAGATTGAGTGCCGCAACAGCAACGTCAGGAACGATCTCTCGATCGAAGGCCAGCGTGAGCCCAGTGCCGTAGCTCCTGACCCGCGCTGCGCTCGTTTCGTCGATCCCGTTGAACTGCGTGTCGATCGCGAGCGTCATGCCGACGGGGGCCGTCTCGCGATCAAGAAATCTGTAGCGGAAATCCAGCGATGCCCCCTGCCAGGCAAGCGTGCGCTGATCGGCGAATCCGGGAACGCCAGTGATCCGATGGGCCGAGAAACTGCTGCCGATCTCGATGCGAATGTCCTTCGCGGGAACGAACTCCAGTTCGAATTCCTGCTCGCCCGCGCGATAGCGACCGCCGGATTTGCCGAATCGCCCGGTCGTCTCGCTCTGGAATTCCCGCTCGCCCACCCGGCCGACGTCACTGCCGATCATGAAGCCGAAAATATGCTCGGTATCGATGTCACCGGCCTGTGCGCGCGGCACGGCGGCCAGCGTGCTGAATGCAAGAATCGCCGCGTAGACTGTCCTGACGCCGCGCTGCACCTGCATCCAATCCTGTCATCGAAGAGAGGCGTATATATAGAGATAACGCACCGCGCGAGCCTAGTCGAAATTGGCCCAGCCGCGAAGACGTCTCTGCGATTGACTTGAACATCGCACCAGGATCGGTTGCTATACGCATGCGGCGCGCCGTTAGTGCCAATAGTCAGGGAAGGATATGTCCATGGCGAGACTCCTGGTCCTCTACAAAACACCGAAGAAGCCCGCAGCCTTCGACAAATACTATCAATCTGTACATATCCCGCTGGCAAAGAAGATTCCAGGGCTGAGACACTATGGTGTCAGCACGGGGGGCGTCACAACGCCGACGGGAGACAGCGATATTCATCTGGTCGCGGCGCTGGATTTCGAAACGGTTGCGGCGCTCAAGCTTGGCCTCGCCTCGCCGGAAGGGCAGGCTGCAGCAGGCGATCTCGCGAATTTTGCGGATGGCGGCGTAGATCTTCTGATTTTCGATACGAAGGACGCCTGACAGCCGCAACGCGGGTTCAGCGGCCTCTGCCCGGCTCACAAACCGCAGTCTGCGAGCCGGGAGAGATCGATCAAGACGATCAATCTGTCACTTACGGGCCGCGCAGGCGTACATGTTGATTTCCATGCCGACCTGCACTTCCACGATCTTCGGAGTCTTCCAGCTCATCTTGGTCTCCTCAGAGTTTGCGCGATGATTGCGCCGCCGCACGATAAGCAGTGAGGCGACGTCTTTCAACTTAACTCCTCAGGTTGCGGCGCAAAATGTGCAGGCAACCGAAGTTTAACTACACTTCCTCGGTGAGAGCAGGCCGCTGATGGCCGTGATGCGCTTTGTGTATCGCGGATGGAGCCACGCCAAAATATTTCCGGAACACGCGACTGAAGTGCGAGGAACTTGAGAAGCCCCAGGAAAATGCGACGTCCGTGATCGTCTTTCCGTTCTGCGCTTCCAGCTCCTGCCGGCAATTCTGCAGCCGCGCCTGCCAGATATAGTCGCTGACGGTTATTCCGCGGTCGCTGAACAGCATATGCAGATAACGTTTGGTGCAGTGCAGTGCAGACGAAATCTGATCGATGCTGAGCTCGGGGTCCCGCAAGTGTTCCCGAATGAAACCCTGCGCACGGACATACATGGCTTCCGGACCGACGCGATCGAGCGTCATGTCGACTTCCCGCAGCGGCAACAGCAACAGATCAATTAGTGAATCCGCAACACCGATGGCACTGTTTGGCGATAGTCTGGTCGCTTCGTGGAAGGCAGCCTGTACAAATTCGTGTGCGATGCGCCCGGTGCCGGCGCGCGCCGACAGTTTGCAGGCGGCCAGATTTCCCGCACCGAGGCCGCGCTCATGCAGCAGCTCCTTGGGCACGATCACGACGTCATGGCGTGTAAAGGCCGGGCTGACGATGGTATGCGGGCACGATACATCATAGACGAGGCAATCGCCGGGTCCGATATCGATCCGGCGACTGTCCTGTTCGAAATGCGAAACGCCATAAGTTTGGAACACAATCTTTACGTATGGATGGTCGCTTTGCCGAATTCGCGGGGCCGCGTGGCCGATTCGATGCTGGCTCGCCTCGATGTGACACAATTTCAGCCGCGAAACCGATGTGCAGCTGATCAGCGCATCGAATGTGGATGCTTCCAGCGGATCGATGTCAAATCGCCCGCACAGATCGGTCAGGGCATCTGACCAAACCTGGATCTGCCTTGTCGGCGTCAATCCGGATGTGCTGAGAGAACTAAGCGTATCGGACATGAACAATTCACCGATGAAAGGTCATCACGTAACAATTCGTCACGAGACGGAACTATACTTACAGAACGAAGCACATATCGAACGAAGCACATATGGAAAAATGTGCGAAACAATATGTAACGGCACAGCCCGCAGCTCGTGAATTGTGGTCAGAGTAACTCACTTCTCCTTGTCGATCCTCTGACTCGATACCAGCCCCGTCAAGTGAAACATCACCCTTAGGTCGCAGTGCGGCGATCCGTGTGCAGTGCGAAAGGTGTGGGCTTTCCAGATACCGTCAGGTTTTTCGTCAATGTACGAGAAAATTATCTTGCACGGGTTCTCTGTCGAGCAAGCCTGCTTCGCTCTTGGGCAAGTATGCAGCAGCGGATCTTGCTACTCATAGATACCAAAATGAAGCTGGGCCGCTTGACGAGACCCGGCATTATGTCTGGGAGGACATCACGATGCGAAAGGTGCTGCTTGCGACCTGTCTTGGCACAATGGCGGCCTCTGCCGCAGGCGTTGCCATCGCCAATGATGAACTGACAAAGATGGCGCAGAACCCGAAAGACTGGGTCATGCCAGCGGGCGACTACGCCAATACGCGCTATTCGAAGCTGAACCAGATCACGGCGGCTAATGTCGGCAAGCTGCAGGTGGCTTGGACCTTCTCTACCGGTGTTCTGCGCGGCCACGAAGGCGGTCCGCTGATCATCGGCAACATGATGTATGTGCATACGCCGTTCCCGAACAAGGTCTACGCAATGGACCTGTCGCAGGACAACAAGATCGTCTGGAAGTATGAGCCGAAGCAGGATCCGAACGTCATTCCGGTGATGTGCTGCGACACCGTCAATCGCGGCGTCGCCTATGCGGATGGCAAGATCTTCCTGCACCAGGCTGATACCACGCTGGTCGCACTCGACGCCAAGACCGGCAAGGAAGTTTGGACCGTCAAGAACGGCGACCCTGGCAAGGGTGCAACGGGCACGTCGTCCCCGCTCGTGGTCAAGGATAAGGTCCTGATCGGCATCTCGGGCGGCGAATTCGGCGTTCAGTGCCACATGACTGCCTATGACCTGAAGACCGGCAAGCTCGCTTGGCGCGCCTTCTCGGAAGGACCGGACGACCAGATCATGGTGGATCCGGAGAAGACCACCGCGCTCGGCAAGCCCGTCGGCAAGGACTCCAGCATCAAGACGTGGCAAGGCGATCAGTGGAAGATCGGCGGTGGCTGCACCTGGGGCTGGACCTCCTACGATCCGGAGCTGAACCTCGTCTATTATGGCTCGGGCAATCCTTCCACCTGGAATCCGAAGCAACGGCCGGGCGACAACAAGTGGTCGATGACCATCTTCGCGCGCGATGCCGACACAGGCATGGCCAAGTGGGTCTATCAGATGACTCCGCATGACGAATGGGACTATGACGGCGTCAACGAAATGATCCTCAGCGATCAGCAGATGAACGGCCAAAACCGTAAGCTGCTGACGCATTTCGATCGTAACGGCCTCGCTTACACCATGGACCGTGTCACCGGCGAATTGCTGGTTGCCGAAAAATACGATCCGAAGGTGAACTGGACCACCGGCGTCGACATGAACAAGTCGTCGCCAACCTATGGCCGCCCGAAAGTGGTCGATCAGTACTCCACCGAGAAGCAAGGTGAAGACGTCAACACCAAGGGCGTCTGTCCGGCAGCACTCGGCACCAAGGATCAGCAGCCCGGAGCCTATTCGCCGGATACCCAGCTGTTCTATGTGCCGACCAACCATGTCTGCATGGACTATGAGCCGTTCAAGGTGAACTACACCGCCGGCCAGCCTTATGTGGGTGCGACGCTGTCGATGTATCCGCCTCCGGGCGAAACCCATATGGGCAACTTCATTGCCTGGGACAACAAGACCGGCAAGATCGTCTGGTCCAACAAGGAACAGTTCTCGGTCTGGTCGGGAGCGCTCGCCACTGCCGGTGGCGTGGTGTTCTACGGGACGCTGGAAGGCTACCTGAAGGCGGTCGATGCCAAGACGGGTAAGGAACTCTACAAGTTCAAGACTCCGTCCGGCATCATCGGCAACGTCACCACCTACGAAAACAATGGCCGGCAGTATATCGCCGTCCTGTCAGGCGTCGGCGGCTGGGCCGGCATTGGTCTCGCAGCGGGTCTGACGGATCCGACTGCCGGTCTCGGTGCCGTCGGTGGTTACGCAGCCCTGACTAACTATACCGCACTCGGCGGCGCGCTGACGGTCTTTGCACTCCCACAGTGAACTGACGCATCAGTCACCGGCGCATGGCTCCGTCCATGCGCCGGTCTTTTCTGAAATCGCATGCCGAGGACAAGCTATTGCGTCACATCTGGTCTGTCATTGCCACGATTGTTGTCGTGGCCTCTGGGAATACGAGCTTCGCCGAGAATGCCGGCGATCCGAAAGCCGTTAAATCCGAAGACGGCAAGTATTTGGACAAGGAGGGCAATCCGACCTTCAACGTTTCCGCCGATGGCACCATCGACTGGTACACATATTCGGGTTACCGGCGCTATCACTCGGAATGCCACGTTTGTCATGGCCCCGATGGGATGGGATCGACCTACGCACCGGCACTGAAGGACTCGCTGAAAACGATGAGCTACGGCGACTTCCTCGGCGTTGTCGCCAGCGGCCGCAAGAATGTCAGCACGTCGCAGGAAAGCGTCATGCCGGCCTTTGGCGATAACACCAATGTCGCCTGCTATATGGACGATCTCTACGTCTATCTGCGTGCGCGCGCCAATGATGCAGTCGGCCGCGTGCGCCCGGGCAAGCGTGAGGAAAAACCCGCAGCCTATACCGAGGCCGAGAGCGCCTGCATGGGGAAACCGCACTGATGCGGATCGCAAGCGATCCGCTGACCTGCAGTCCCGGATGACGCGGGCTCGGACCGCACGGGACCGGATGACGCAAGATCAAATGACCGAGGGAGTTGAGAATGAAGACCCGCGCCGCAGTCGCCTTCGAAGCAAAGAAGCCGCTTGAGATCGTCGATGTCGATCTTGAAGGGCCGAAGGCAGGCGAAGTTCTGGTCGAGATCAAAGCGACCGGCATTTGCCACACCGATGCCTATACGCTCGATGGTTTCGACAGCGAAGGCATCTTTCCTTCCATCCTCGGCCATGAGGGCGCAGGTATCGTGCGTGAGGTCGGTCCCGGCGTCACCTCGGTCAAGCCCGGGGATCACGTCATCCCGCTCTACACGCCGGAATGCCGGCAATGCAAAAGCTGCCTGAGCCAGAAGACCAATCTCTGCACCGCGATCCGCGCCACCCAGGGCAAGGGAGTGATGCCGGACGGGACCTCGCGCTTCAGCTATCAGGGCAAGCCGATCTACCACTACATGGGCTGCTCGACCTTTTCGAACTTCACGGTGCTGCCGGAGATCGCGGTGGCGAAGATCCGCGACGATGCTCCGTTCGACAAGAGCTGCTATATCGGCTGCGGCGTCACCACCGGTGTCGGCGCCGTGGTCAATACGGCGAAGGTCACGCCGGGCTCCAATGTCGTCGTGTTCGGCCTCGGCGGCATCGGCCTCAACGTCATTCAGGGCGCACGGATGGTCGGGGCCGACAAGATCGTCGGCGTCGACATCAATGACGACAAGGAAGAATGGGGGCGCCGCTTCGGCATGACCCATTTCGTCAATCCGAAGAAGGTCGATGGCGACATTGTTCAGCATCTGGTGGGGCTGACCGATGGCGGTGCCGATTACACCTTCGATTGCACCGGCAATACCACGGTTATGCGCCAGGCGCTTGAAGCCTGCCACCGCGGCTGGGGTGTCTCCGTTGTCATTGGCGTCGCGGAGTCCGGAAAAGAGATCGCGACCCGGCCATTTCAGCTCGTCACAGGTCGCGTCTGGAAAGGCACAGCCTTCGGCGGTGCGCGCGGTCGTACCGACGTTCCCAAGATCGTTGACTGGTACATGAACGGAAAGATCGAGATCGATCCGATGATTACGCATGTGCTCAAGCTGGAAGAGATCAACAAGGGATTCGATCTGATGCACGAAGGAAAATCGATCCGATCGGTGGTCGTGTTCTGAATGCAGGCTGCAACACCAGAGTGCCAATACAACAATGCTTCACACAAGTGACGCATCATACCAGGAGGATAGACTGATGACTGTTCATATCCACCCGTCCGTCGACGGCGGTGTCAAACAAGGTTCAGGCCATTTTGCCGGCGGAACGCTGGTCTGCAAGTGCAGCGACAAACCGGTCAAGGTCGGCGTCAAAGGCGACGTCGCTCATAATCACGCCTGCGGCTGCACCAAATGCTGGAAGCCGAGCGGCGCGACATTCTCTGTCGTCGCGGTGGTTCCGCGCGAAAACGTCACCGTACTGCAAAACGGCGACAAGTTGCGCATCGTCGATCAGGCCGCAACCATTCAGCGCCATGCTTGCACCGGATGCGGTACCCACATGTTCGGCCGCATCGAGAACAAGGGACATGCGTTCTATGGCCTCGACTTCATTCATCCCGAATTGTTCGAAGAATCCGGCTCGGCTGCACCGGGCTTCGCCGCCTTCGTCTCGTCGGTGATTGAATCCGGCGTGAAGCCGAGCGACATGGCCGGCATACGGTCGCGCCTCAAGGAACTGGGACTCGAGCCTTATGATTGCCTTTCGCCTGCGCTGATGGATGTCCTCGCCAATCACGTGGCAACGGCCAAAGCGGCCTGAGTCAACACGGCATATGAGCATCCGCCGGTGGCGACATGTCGCCACCGGCGTTGCTATTGGTAGATTTGCTCCGGCAAGGGGCTTCGACTTTGTGGGTCACCCGAATAATCGCGCTTCGGCGTCGCTGCGATCGGCCCGCTGCTTTGTCGCGACAATACTCACAGTATTGACTGCACGGCGGAGTCGATGGCTCGACGACCGCTTCTGGCGGGCAGCCGACATGCGGCAGAGCCTCGCCGCCCATTAATGTGGCAGCTCTGCCCAAATCATGGGAGCGGACGATCCAAATTATTGTACGTCCCGGGACAAGCTTTCTGCGGACATGCGCCCGTAGGCTTCTTCGAGGTTAGGAACATGGTTCAGGCCATGACAACGTCGAAGGAGCGATCGAATGGTCAAGTTGCATTTTGCTGACATCCGTAGGCTTTGGCCTGAAACGGGCGCGATGATCGGATGGCGTGCGGCGGCAGTGGGCGCGCTATTGGCGGTCGGCACCTTTGTTCCGATGTCCGCGCAGGCGGCTGTGCCGGCGGCTTGCGCGGAATTGCAGGCGAAATATCCGGACTGGAAAGGCAAGACACTCGTCAACGCCATTAATCCGCATACTCCGGGTTATGAATCGATCGATCCCAAGGATCCCAACAAATATATCGGTTTCGATATCGATCTCGGCGAGCAGATCGGCGAATGCCTTGGCTTCAAGCTGACCTACAAGGCTGTGACCTTCGCGGCCTTGCTGACCACGCTGGCATCGGGTCAGGCCGACATCGTGATATCCGACATCTATGCCACCGAGGAGCGCGCCAAGGCCGCCGATTTCATCACCTATTCCAAGGTGTTCGACGGCGTGCTCGTCGCCAAGGGTAACCCCAAGAAGATCACCGGTATCAACACCTCGCTGTGCGGCACGGCTGCGGCGGAAAACACCGGCTATGTCGAAGTGCCGCTGATCCAGGCGCTGGGGCCGGAATGCAAGAAGGAAGGCAAGGCGGAGCCGACCATCCAGCTCTATGACAACAATGCCAACTGCATCCAGGCGATCCTTGCCGGCCGCGCTGATACCTATATCAACGACGTCAACACCGTCGACAACGCGGTGAAAGCCTATCCGGACAAGCTCGAGAAGGCGGTCGCGGTGACGATCCCCTATCAGGTCGGCATTGCCGTGCCGAAGGACAAGCCCAAGTTCCGCGATGCAGTGAAGGCCGCACTCACCGAGATCTACAAGTCCGGTGATCAGCTCGCACTGCTGAAGAAGTGGAAACTCGATCCGGAAAACCTGATGGAGCCCGGCCTGCTGACGGTGAAGTAACGCCGGTCCGCAAGCAAGGATCACTCTCACGTAAGGGCTTTCTGCCTCCATGGAGCTGTTCCTCCACTATCTCAGCATGCCGTATATGATCGAGGGCATCCAGGCGACCTTGCAGGTCACCGCCCTCGGTCTGTGCGGCGGGCTGGTCCTCGGTGTGATCCTGGCATGGATGCAGCTCAGCAGGTTCAAGCCGCTGGCATCCTTCGCCCGGGTCTATGCCGTGATCTTTCGCGGCACCCCGCTGATCCTGCAGATGGTGTTTGCCTATAACGCCCTGCCGCAGATTGGCATTAAGCTTCCCGCCATTCTCGCAGCCGGCCTGGCGCTGGCCTGTAACGAAGCGCCATTCATCGCCGAGATGCTGCGCTCCGGCGTGCTCGGCGTTGACCGCGGTCAGGTGGTGGCCGGTCAGGCGCTCGGCATGACCCCGGGCGTCCTGATGCGCCGGATCATCGCGCCGCAGGCGATCCGGTCGATGATCCCCGCTTTCGGCAACGAAGCGGTCAGCGCGCTGAAGAATTCGTCGCTAGCCTCCGTCATCGCCGTGCAGGAGCTGACGCTGCGCTCGACGCAACTGGCGTCCTCGACCTTCGATTTCTTTTCGATCTTCTTCGCGTCGGGTCTGATCTATCTCCTACTCACAGCGGCGATCGCCGGCATCCAACTGCTTCTGGAATGGAAGTTCGACCTTGATCGCACGGCAAAGCAAACTACATTCATGCGCTTCCTGCCGTGGTACCGCGCCCCGGGCATCGACGATCCCTTGGTTCAGGATGCTGGCGCTCCGCCGGAGCTTCTGCCCGATGGCGGTGTCGCCGAACTACCGCCGCCGCGACTGCGGCCGGAACGCGGCGATCCCATCAAACGCGCGGAGATGCTGGCGCGCAACAATGTCGCCGTCGAGGTCTCCGATCTCCGCAAGAGCTACGACAGGAACGTGGTGCTCGACGGCGTCGACATCACGGTCAGGATCGGTGAAGTGATCGCGCTGCTCGGACCAAGTGGCTCCGGCAAGAGCACGCTGCTCCGCTGTATCAACAATCTCGAACTGTGGAACGGCGGCGCCATCAAGGTCGCCGGCCGCCAGCTCGGCTTCAACGCGCATGGCAAGCCGCTGTCGCCGCGGCTGCTGGCGAATGCCCGCGCCGAGGTAGGCGTCGGCATGGTGTTCCAGCAGTTCAACCTGTTCGGCCACCTCACGGCCAAGGAGAACATCGCCGGCCCGCTGCGCTGGGTGCATGGCGTCGCGCGCGCCGATGCCGAGCGTCGTGCCGATGAACTCCTGGCGCGCGTCGGTCTCAGCCACCGCGCCGATGCGCTGCCGCGGCATCTGTCCGGTGGCCAGCAACAGCGCGTCGCCATCGCCCGGGCCATCGCGCCCAATCCAAGCGTGCTGTTGCTGGACGAGCCGACGTCGGCGCTCGATCCCGAATTGGTCAACGAGGTCCTCGAAGTGATCCGCAGGCTCGCCGTCGAGGACGGTCTGACCATGATCATCTCGACGCATCAGCTGCGCTTTGCCAGCGAAGTGGCCGACCGTGTGGTGCTGCTCGCCGGAGGCGCGATCATCGAAGAAGGCCCAGCCAGTGAAGTCCTGACCAATCCGCGCAATCCCGTCGCGCAGCGTTTCCTCAATGCGATGGAGGCGGAAGTCTCGTGATCGTCGCGCCTGTGAAGTTCGTCCATTTGCTACCGAGGGCCTCAGCATGAAACATCATCTTCTTCCGGTGTCGCCGAAGACCGTGCACTGGGGCTATTTCAGCAAGGTGGTCACGCCGTCGCTGACGCTGAAGTCGGGCGACCGCGCTACCATCGAAACGCTGACGCATCATGCCAATGACGATTACGAGCGCATGATCGAAGGCGATCCCGGCGCCGAGAGCGTGTTCAAATGGACCCGCGAGCACAAGGCGGTGGTGCGGCGTGGGTCGGGCCCGACGGAAGGTCCGTTCATCCGCGGCTCAGGCGAAGGCGTCGGCGTGCATCTGCTCACCGGGCCGGTGGCGATCGAAGGCGCAGAGCCGGGCGATGTGCTGGAAGTGCGTATTCTCGACGTGCGCCCGCGGCCGGCCTGCAAGGCCTGTTATGCCGGCAAGTGTTTCGGCTCCAACGTCGCCGCGAATTGGGGCTTCCACTATCACGACCTGATCGAGGAGCCGAAGCCGCGCGAGGTCGTGACGATCTTCGAGCTCGATACGTCGGGCGAGCCGTTTGCTAAAGCGGTCTATAATTATGTCTGGACGCCGCAGACCGACCCCGATGGCATCCTGCATCCAACCATCGATTATCCCGGCGTGCGCGTCGATCACGCGACCATCAGGAAACGCGAAAACA
Organism: Tardiphaga sp. 20_F10_N6_6; assembly: GCF_052076045.1. Classification (NCBI taxonomy): domain Bacteria; kingdom Pseudomonadati; phylum Pseudomonadota; class Alphaproteobacteria; order Hyphomicrobiales; family Nitrobacteraceae; genus Tardiphaga; species Tardiphaga sp. 20_F10_N6_6. Next base: position 3,110,971 of record NZ_CP197239.1, on the reverse strand, counting down.
TCCTGCCGAACGTCAAGGTGCCGGCACGGCTGCATTTCGGCACCATGGGCCTCGCGCCATCCGAGGAGGATTTCGTGTCGTCGATCCCGCCGAGTTACACAGGCGGAAATATCGATGACTGGCGCGTCGGCAAGGGCGCCAAGATGTTCTATCCCGTGGCGGTGCCCGGTGCATTCTTCTCGGTCGGCGATCCCCATGCCGCGCAGGGCGACAGCGAGCTCGGCGGCACGGCCATCGAGACCTCGCTGACCGGCGATTTCGAGTTCATCCTGCACAAGCATCGTGACCTCGGCGGTACGCCCCTCGAAGGCCTGACGCATCCGATGCTGGAAACCGCGGAAGCCTGGTCGGTCTACGGCTTCACCTTCCCGAACTATCTCGCCGAACTCGGCGCCAATGCGCAGCTCGACGTCGCTAATCATTCCAGCCTCGATCGGGCCATGCGCGATGCGTTCCGCAAGCTCAGGCGTTTCCTGATGACGGTGCACAAGATGAGTGAAGACGAGGCGATCTCGCTGATGTCGGTCGGTGCGGATTTCGGGGTGACGCAGGTGGTCGATGCCAATTGGGGCGTCCATGGCACAATCCGCAAGAACGTCTTCCGCTGCGACTAAGCGGATGAAATTGCACTGAATTCGGCTATGAGGATGATGGCGCGGTGATCGGGGAAGTTGCAGGGCAGGGCGCTGCGTCCTTCGGGATGGCACGGAGGTTGCTTCGCTTCGGCTATGAAGGTCGATGCATGAGCCTCCGTCCGTTCACCAGTGAATCCTACTCTGAAGACGACCGCCCCGAAGCATGGCGCGACGTCCTGAGTTCGATTGGCTTGCAGCCGACAGCTGCGACGACCACGCATCACGGGCATGCCACCGCAGTTCGTCGCACCTTCGAAGGTATTGCTCTGGCCAAACTGTCTGCCGGCGCACAGGCGATCTCGCCGCTGTCGGATCTGGCCAGCGATCATCCGCTGGTGTTGCTGCCGCTTGAGGATGGTGTCGGCCTGAAGACAGTCGCCGGACATCAGATCGTGGCCGCTGGGCATCTGCTGCTGCTGCCGCGCAAAGGGGACTGGAGCGTCGCATTCCAGCGCGACATGCGCGCGGTGGTGCTCTCGGTGACGTCCGATCCGCTGCACAGCCGCCGCGCCGGTGCACCCGCCATCGCCGATGTCCAGATCGTAGGCCCCGGCGGCTTCGGCGACGTGTTCGCGCGTATGATGGAACAGGCGGCCCGCAACCTTGAAACATTGTCCGATGCCGAATGGTTGGCGATCGCACAAAGTCTTGCCGATCTGTTGCCGACCTTTACACGTCAACTGGCCGAGCCGACGACCGATCTCAACAGCGGCACGGCGACCAAGGCTGCGACCTTGCATCGGCTGTGCCAGACCATCGAGCGACGCCTCGACGATGCGGATCTGACGCCGGCCAAGGTGGCGCAGGCCGAGGGCATCTCCGAACGTTATCTGCAGAAACTGTTCGAAGGCACCGGCAGCAGCTTTACGCATTACCTGCGCGAACGCCGGCTGCAGCGCACCTGGGCCGATCTGTCGAATCCGTCCGAGGCGCATCACTCGATTTCCGAGATTGCCTTTCGTGCCGGCTTCAATGACTCCGCGCATTTCAGCCGCACGTTCCGTCACCGCTTCGGCCTGTCGCCGCGCGAATTCCGCCAGAATGAAGCCGAGCGCTTGACGGCGTCGGCCACGGCGGCGGGACAACGCGGATGGCCGCAGGAAGCGCTGGCGCAGTTGCGCAGCCAGCACGCGCCGCCGACCGCGGGGAAGATTGCGCAGCCGGAGCCGGCCGCGACGATCACGCACGGCATCGCGGAGGCTTCGAAGAATCAGCGGCATCATCATCTCGCCGCCGATGCATCTCGCGTGCATTGGGGCTATTTCAGCCGCTCGTTGCCGCCGCAGATCGAGATCAATTCCGGTGACACGATCACCATCGAAACACTGACGCAGCACGCGTCCGACGATCCCGAGCGGATGATCAAGGGCGATATCGGCGCTGAGAGTGTGTTCCGCTGGACGCGCGATCAGAAGAATGTCGATCGCCGCGGCGCCGGTCCGATGGACGCCTCGATCTATGGTCGCGGTGCCGGTGAGGGCTTTGGCGTCCACATCTGCACCGGGCCGGTGGCGATCAGGGACGCGCAGCCCGGCGACGTGCTGGAAATCCGCATCCTCGACATCGTGCCGCGCGCCAGTCGAAATCCGGATTTCGACGGCCAGGTTTTTGGCAGCAGTGTCGCGGCATGGTGGGGTTATCACTACAAGGAATTTCTCGCCGAGCAGAATGCGCGCGAAGCGGTGACGATCTACGAAATTCTCGATCACGACGACGTGCCATATGCGCGCGCGCTCTATTCATATCGCTGGGAGCCGCAGACCGACCCGTTCGGCACCGTGCACAACACCTACGACTATCCGGGCATTCCGATTACGCCGGCCTCTGTACGGCGTCGGCATGACGTGCTCGACGGCATTCGCATTCCACTGCGCCCGCATTTCGGTGTCATTGCCGTGGCGCCGCGCGAGGCCGATCTCGTCGATTCAGTGCCGCCAGCCTATTTTGGCGGTAATCTCGACAATTGGCGGCTCGGCAAGGGATCGACGGTCTATCTGCCGGTTTCGGTGCCCGGCGCATTGCTGTCGGTCGGCGATCCCCATGCCGCGCAGGGCGACGGCGAACTCGGCGGCACGGCGATCGAATGTTCGATGACCGGAACCTTCCAGGTGGTCCTGCACAAGAAGGGCAATCTCGCCGGCCAGGCGTTCGCCGATCTCACTTATCCGCTGATCGAGACCGAGAGTGACTGGGTGCTGATGGGCTTCAGCCATCCGAACTATCTCGCGGAATTCGGCGCCAAGGGGCAGAGCGAGGTCTATGCGACCTCGTCGCTCGATCTCGCGATGAAGGACGCCTTTCGCAAGATGCGGCGCTTCCTGATGAACATCAAAGGTCTCACCGAAGATGAGGCGATCGCGTTGATGTCGGTCGCGGTCGACTTCGGCGTGACGCAGGTTGTCGACGGCAATTGGGGCGTTCATGCCATTCTGAGCAAGCGAGTGTTCGACCACACGTCAAAATCATAAGGTCCAGGAGACGCGCTGTTGCAATTTCACATGATCACCGGCGGGCCGAAGCCGGTCGCGCCGTTCAGCCATGCTGTAGAGACCGGCGGCTTCGTGTTCGTCACCGGGCAGATGCCGGACACGCCGGCGATGCCGGGCGTGCTGCCCGATGGCATCGTGGCTCAGACCGAAGCGGTGATGGAAAATCTGCGCGTGGTGCTCGCGGGGCTCGATCTCGGCTTCGAGCACATCACCATGACGCGGATCTATCTCACCGAATTCAAGCGCGACTACGTGGCGATGAACGAGACCTATCGCAGCTATTTTCCGCCGGATCGCCTGCCGGCGCGGACCTGTGTCGGCGTCACGGGCCTCGCTTATGACGCTCTGATCGAAATCGACCTGGTTTGTCGACGGCCCAGATAATGGTCGGTGCGAAGAGATGGAAAACCTAGTTCGCCTTTTCGATCAGGCTTTCGAGCAGGCGCTTCAGGTCGGCCGTTGCCTTGTTGCCGTAGTTCTCGGCGATATGGGCTTCCTGGCTCAGCGCCAGAGAGTTCAGCCGCTGGGTCAGTGTCTTGCCGCGGTCGGAGATGAACATCACCACCTTGCGGCGGTCGTCGGGGTCCTGCACCCGGTAGACCAGCGCGTCAGACACCATGCGATCGACCATCTTGGTCAGGGTCGGATGATTCAGCAGAACCGCATCGGCGAGGTCGCCCATGGAGTGGCCCTTGCCGTCGGACAGTACTTTCAGAATGCGCCACTGTTCGACCGGCACGCCTTCCTTCTTGAAGCGCGCATCGAGCTGGCGATTAATTTCCCGGTTCGCCTGCGCCAGCAGATAAGCGAGGTGTTCGGTGATGGGCGTGCTCGGCGTTCTGGCCACGGTTGGGAAACTTTGCTGGAAGGGGTGATGAATATTAAGCGACTTTGCCTGATCCATATGCACGGGAATCGTTGAATATTCAATATTTTCCTCTACGATATTTTCTTTCGCACGATTTTACTGCCGATAAATTGACGCCGCACCGCCGCTGACAACGTCGAAAGGAGAGCGACATGCTCTCGTCACTGCAGATTGCAACGACCGGTGCGCTGCCGATGCCGGCGCCATGGTTGCTGAAGGGCTTTCAGGACAGCGGGGGAGGTCGTGATGCGATTGCACGTCCCGATCTGTTTCCGCGGCGTCGCAATCGCGAAAAGCTGCGCGTCGTCAATTTTATCGGCCTGTCCGGCCCGGCCGGGATCTGGGGCCTGGCGGGCACCAATAGCATGATGCTCGCGGCTTCGGAGATCAATCGGCGCGGCGGCATTCTCGGGCGCGAGATCGAGCCGGTGTTTCATGATGCCGGCGGCGATATCGATGGCGTTGTCCGCACGGCAGCCGACATGATCGCGGCCGGTGATGCCGATGTCATCATGGGCTCGCATATCAGCGCGGTCCGCGTCGCGTTGCGCAAGGTGATCGCCGGGCGCGTGCCCTATATCTATACGCCTGTCTATGAAGGCGGAGAACGCACGCCCGGCGTGATGGCGATCGGCGAGACGCCGCGCGATCAGTCGCGCCCCGCCATCGAATGGCTGGCGAGTGAAAAGAAAGCGGCGCGTTGGTATCTGATCGGCAGCGATTACGTCTGGCCGTGGCTGGCCCACAAGGCCACCAAGACATATATCGCCGGCGCCGGAGGGCGCGTGGTGGGGGAGGAATTCGTTGCGCTTGGCGAGCAGAATCACGATGCCCAGATTGCCCGCATCCGGGCCGCCAAGCCGGATGTCGTGGTCATCTCGCTGATCGGTACCGACAGCATCGTGTTTAACCGCGCCTTCGCCGAACATGGTCTCTCGTCGAAGGTTCTCCGACTGGCGGGTGCCATGGATGAAACGCTGCTGCTCGGCATGGGCGCGGATAGCTCCGAGGGGCTCTATTGTGCATCGGGCTATTTCGTCGACCGCGCGTCGGCGGCGAATGATGCATTCCGTGCGCAATATGAAGCATCGTTCGGACGCTGTGCGCCTGTGCCGGGATCGGTCGCGCAGTCGAACTACGAGGGGCTTCGGTTTCTCGAATCGGTGGCGACCAAGGCGGGCTCATTCGACGTCCGGCCGATGCTGAACGCGGCGTCCAGCGTGGCCTATCACGGCGCCCGCGGTGAGGTAAGCATGCGCGGCGGGCGGGCGAAAATGCCGATCTATCTTGCCGAAGCAGACGGTCTGGATTTCAGGCTCATCCGGACATTCTAGGTCAGTCGCAGACCCGATCAGGACGACTTTGAAAAATAATACTTGAAAAGGAAAATATTTCTCTTTCTAATGATGCGCGAAAGGCGACACCGTCGTCTCCTTGACGGCGTGGGCATCCCGAAGAAATGCCGTGCCGGTTGCATCGTGGATATCAGGAGAAATCATCGTGGCCGTTTCACTTCCCACTCCCGATCAACTCCTCGCCGTCGCCGATCAGTGCGGCCTCGCGCTGTCCGATGAGGACGTCACCTCGTTCCGCGCGCTGATGCAGGGATCCGTCGATGCCTACAACGTCGTGGCGGCGATGCCCGACGAAGTACCCGAAGTGAAATATCCGCGTACACCTGGCTATCGGCCCGCGCCGGAAGAGAACACGCGCAATGCCTGGTATCGCAAGTCGGTTGTGAAGGGTGCGCCCGGCGGCAAGCTCAAAGGCAAGACCGTCGCGCTGAAGGACAACATCATGCTGGCCGGCGTGCCGATGATGAACGGCTCCTCCACGCTGGAAGGCTATGTGCCGGATTTCGACGCCACCATCGTCACGCGCATGCTGGACGCAGGCGCCGAGATCATGGGCAAGGTGCATTGCGAATCCTTCTGCATGTCCGGCGGCAGCCACACCAATTCGACGGGCAACGTGCATAACCCACACAAGATGGGCTATTCCGCCGGCGGGTCTTCGTCCGGCAGCGCCGTTGTCGTGGCGCTTGGCGAAGTCGACATGGCAATCGGCGGCGATCAGGGCGGCTCCATCCGCATGCCGTCGTCCTTCTCCGGCACCTATGGCATGAAGCCGACCTGGGGTCTGGTGCCTTATACGGGCATCATGCCGATCGAGATATTCGTCGATCACACCGGTCCGATGACATCCAATGTCGCCGACAACGCGCTGCTGCTGGAAGTGCTTGCCGGCGATGACGGCTATGATCCGCGGATCAAGTCGCCGGAAGTGCCGGAATACACCAAGGCGCTCGGTGTCGGTGTCAAGGGCATGAAGATCGCCATCGTCAAGGAAGGTTTCGAGCAGCTCGGCGCCGAAGACGCGGTCAATCGCAGCGTCCGCGAAGCCGCCAAGCGCTTCGCCGATCTCGGCGCGACAGTGGAGACGATCTCGATTCCGATGCATCTTACCGCAGCGGCGGTGTGGACCCCGATCGGCACCGAAGGCATGACCCAGACCATGATGGTGGGCGACGGCTATGGCCTCAGTCGGTCGGATCTGTATTCGACCTCGCTGATGGACGCCCATCGTGGTTGGCGCGGGCAGGCGGACTCGCTGTCCGAAACCACCAAACTGCTGCTGCTGTTCGGCACCTACATCAACAATAATTTCGGACCGCGCTTCTACGGAAAGGCGCTGAATATCTCACGTCGCGTCACGGCTGCCTATGACAAGGCGCTGGCGAGCTATGATCTGTTGCTGATGCCGACTACACCGATGAAAGCGACGCCGCTGCCGGCGCCCGGCGCGCCGCGTGAAGAAGTCGTCGGGCGCGCCTTCGAGATGATCTCCAACACCTCGCCCTTCGACATCTCGCATCATCCGGCGATGTCGATCCCCTGCGGCATGGTCGATGGTCTGCCGGTCGGGCTAATGCTGGTCGGCAAGCATTTCGACGAGATGACCGTCTATCGCGCGGCTCATGCCTTCGAGCAGTCCGCCGATTGGAAGACGATGTGAGGCATCCATGCAGAAGCGAGGATCGGTGATCACGCATGGATAATCTGATCATGGCGGTCTTCGAGATCGCCAGTTTCGGGGCGATCGTCGTGCTGGTCGTGCTGGGGCTGGGGATCATCGCCAGCATGATGGGTATCTTCAATTTCGCGCAGGGCGAGTTCGTTCTGCTCGGGGCCTATGTCACCTATATCGTCCATTCCGCCGGCGCGCCGGTGTGGCTGGGCATGATCGCTGCACCCTTCGTGGTTGGTGCTTTAGGCTTCGTGCTGGAGCGGCTGATTGTCCGGCGCTTCTATGCCGCGCCGATCGTCGCCATGCTCGGTACCTATGCGCTCGGACTGATCATTCGCGAGATCGTGCGCGGCCTGATCGGCGGACTGTATCTCTCGGTGCCGGAGCCGGTCGGCGGCTCGGTGGCCATCGGCGGCATGCATTTCTCAACCTGGCGTCTGGTGATCATCGTGATCACCGCGCTGGTGATGGCAGGGAGCTATCTGCTTCTGGCGCGCACTGCGTTCGGCCTGCGCATCCGCGCTTCGCTGGAGAACCCGGCGCTGGCGCGGGCCTCCGGCATTTCGACCAACGCAATCTATGGTGCGACTTTCGCGTTCGGCGCGGCATTGGCGGGACTGGCCGGTGCGCTGATCGTCCCGGTGTTCACGCTGTTCGCCGATCTCGGCATTCGCTTTCTGATTCAGGGCTTCGTCGCCGTCATGGTCGGCGGCATCGGCTCCTTTGCCGGACCGGTGGCCGGCGCCGGCCTGATCGGCACGCTGAGTGCGGCGCTGCCCTGGGTCATCTCGCCCGTTATCGCCGATGTCGCCGTATTCGTGCTCGCCATCATCTTCATCAAATTCCGGCCGCAGGGCCTCGTTGCAGGAAAAGGGGTTTAGTCCAATGTCTCAAGACGCCAACACTCTCAGCCGTCGCCGCTTTCTCGGCAATGCGGCGCTGTTCGGTACGGCCATCGCTACCGGTGTCGGCAGCTGGGTCATCCCCGCAGGCTGGGCCAACGCGGCTGCCGGACCGATCAAGGTCGGCGTCGGCACCGATCTCACCGGGCCGATGGGCTATGCCGGCAATGCTGACGCCAATGTGGCCAGGATGGTGATCAAGGATATCAACGATGCCGGCGGTCTGCTTGGCCGGCCGCTGGAACTGTATATCGAGGACACTGCGTCCAATGAATCCGTCGCGGTTGGCAATGTGCGTAAGCTGATCCAGCGCGAGAAGGTCGATCTGGTCATCGGCGGCATTACCTCGTCGATGCGCAACGCCATCAAGGACGTCATCGTCTCCCGCGGCAAGACGCTCTATATCTATCCGCAGCTCTATGAGGGCAAGGAATGCACGCCCTATCTGTTCTGCACCGGGCCGACGCCGGCGCAGCAATGTGATGAATTCATCCCCTGGCTGATCAAGAATGGCGGCAAGAAGTTTGCGCTGCCCAGTGCCAATTATGTCTGGCCGCATACGCTGAACGTCTATGCCCGCAAGGTGATCGAGGCCAACGGCGGCGAGGTCGTGTTCGAGGAGTATTACCCTCTCGACCAGATCGATTTTTCGTCGACCGTGAACCGCATCATTTCGAACAAGGTCGATGTCGTCTTCAACACCGTCATTCCGCCAGGTGTCGGGCCGTTCTTCAAGCAGCTCTCCGAAGCAGGCTTCCTCAAGAATGGCGGGCGGCTCGCTTGCGTCTACTATGACGAGAACACGCTGAGCATCAATCAGCCGGCCGAGATCGAGGGCCTCGCAAGCTGCCTCGATTACTTCAAGGCGCTGACGCCGGAAGATCCGTTCAGTGCCAAGCTCCAGGCGGCCTACGAAAAACAGTTCCCGGGCAATTTCCTGTTCGCGGCTGGCAGTGCCGCGACCGGTACCTATCGCGGCCTGAAACTGTGGGAGGCGGCCGTCAAGGAAGCCGGCAGTGTCGATCGTGATGCAGTTGCCAAGGCGCTCGACCATGCCAAGATCGCCGAAGGTCCGGGCGGCCCGGCCGAGATGGTCCCCGGTCAGCGGCACTGCAAGATGAAGATGTATACGGCGGTGGCCAAGGGCGGCAAATATGAGGTCGTCGCGCGCAGCGCCGGTCTCGTCGATCCCAAGGAATGCTGAACCGATAATCCGAACCTCGCGGGAGTGGCCGATATCACTCCCGCTTCTCTTTCTCTCATGCCGGCGACCTGATGACCGAGATGACGCCACTCTCTGCCGTATCTCTGACGCGAGGCATCAGCGCATCGCGCCAATGGCGCGTGCTGCCGATGATCGAGATCGCAGTGCTGGTCATTGGCCTGCTGCTGCCGCTGGTGCTGCAGGATTATCTCACCGTCTATGCCACGCGCGTGCTGATCCTCTGTCTGTTCGCGCTGTCATTCGACCTGGTCTGGGGCTATGCCGGCATCATGAGTTTCGGCCAGGCCGTGTTTTTCGGCTCGGCCGGGTATGGCGTGGCGCTGCTGGCGCGCGATCTTGGCATTACGTCCATCCTGCTGGTGCTGCCCGCCGGCCTTCTGATCGGCTTTGCCTTTGCGCTGCTGCTCGGCGGCTTTCTGCTGCTTGGTCGCCATCCGGCCAGCGTGATTTTCGTGGCGCTGGGCACGTTGACGGGCTCCTATGCCTGCGATCGGCTGGCGCGGGGGTGGTATTATCTCGGCGGCCAGAACGGCATTCCCTCGATCCCGCCAATGACAATCGGCAGTTATGAGCTCACGGAGGGACCTGCCTATTACTACATGGCCATCGGCTTCCTGATCGTGGTCTATCTGCTCTGTCGTTTCCTGATGCGCTCGCAATTCGGCCTCGCGCTGGCCGGCCTGCGCGAGAACGAACAGCGCATCGCCTTCTTCGGCTACAAGGTGCAGCACCTCAAGGCGATCATTTTCTCGCTGAGCGGGGCTATCGCCGGGCTCGCCGGCAGTCTCTATGCGTTTCACGAAGGCTTCGTCTGGCCCAACATGCTGGGCGTCGTGATTTCCACCCAGGTGGTACTCTATGTGTTGTTCGGCGGTTCCGGCACGCTGATCGGTGCTGTGATCGGCACGGTCGTCATTGAGGCTGTCAGCTTCTGGCTGTCGAACAGCTATCAGGACATCTGGCCGATCATTCTTGGCGTATTGCTGCTGCTGGTCATCCTGTTCCGGCCCGCAGGACTGGTCAGTCTGTTGTTGTCAGAGCGCGAGCGCGTCGGCAGTTTCGGCCGTCCGGGGAAGCGATAGTCATGGCGCTTCTGGAAGCAAAAGGCCTCATCAAGATATTCGGCAAGCTCACCGCGCTGAACGGTGCGGATCTCACCATCGCCCACAATGAATTCCACGGATTGATAGGTCCCAATGGTTCCGGCAAGAGCACGCTGATGAAATGTATCGCCGGCGCCGAGACACCGACGCAAGGCACCGTCACTTTCGGCGGCCACGATATCACGCAGGCCTCGCCAGCTGAGCGCGCCCGTGCCGGCATGAGCCTGAAATTCCAGATCACCAGCGTGCTGCCGGCGCTGACGCTGTATGACAACATCCTGTTGGCGCTGCAGGCGCAGACATCGCTGCTCAATCTGGCGCTGTCGCGCACCCGCGGCGTGCTGCATGACAAAGTCATGGCGATGCTCGAACAGTTTCGCCTCATCGATCGCGCCCACGAGCCGGCCTCCGCGCTGTCGCACGGGCAGCAGCAATGGCTTGAGATCGCCATGGCGCTGGCGCCCGAGCCGAAGCTCCTGCTGCTCGATGAGCCGACCGGCGGCATGAGCCTAGAAGAACGGCGCGTCACCGGCGAATTGTTGCAGCCGATCAAGGCGCGCTGTTCGCTCGTCATCGTCGAGCACGATCTCGATTTCATCCGCGACATCTGCGATCGCCTGACCGTGCTGGATCAGGGCCAGATCCTGCAGACTGGCTCGGTGCAGCATGTGCAGTCGTGTCCCAAAGTCCAGGAGGTCTATCTCCGCCGTGCCTGACGATAAATTCCTCGATATCCAGTCGCTGGATGCCGGTTACGGCCGCAGCCAGGTGCTGTTCGGCGTTACGGTCAGCGTGCCGTGGCGCGGCGGCGTCGCCATTCTCGGCCGCAACGGCGCCGGAAAAACCACGCTGATGAAGGCTATTGTCGGCGAGTTGCCGGTGCTCGGCGGTGCGGTGAGCCTCGATGGCCGCGATGTCGGCAAACTGCCGACCGAGCAGCGCATCCGCCGCGGCGTCGGCTATGTCCCGCAGGAACATTCGGTGTTTGCGAAACTCTCGGTGCGGGACAATCTCGCCGTCGGCGCGCTGACCAATCGCGACAGCGGGGCGGTTAACCGCGTGCTAGAGATCTTCCCGAAGCTCGGCCAGCGGCTCGATCAGTTTGCCGGCACATTGTCTGGCGGTGAGCGCAAGATGCTGGCGATCGGGCGCGCCATGCTGTCCGATCCCAAAATCTTGCTGCTGGATGAGCCCACTGAGGGCGTCTGGATCGGTGTCATCGAGGAAATTACCGAGCGCCTGATCCTGCTGGCGAAGGACATTGCCGTCGTCATCGTCGAACAGCATCTCGATCTCGCGCTTCGCGTCGCGAGCCGCGCTTACGTGCTGGATCGCGGCCGGGTTGCGCTGACAGGTTCGGCCGGCGAGATTCGTGACGATCCGAGATTGTTGCAGTATTTGGCGCCTTAGAGCCAAGCGAGATCGTTGGCACGTACCTCTTTGCAGCCTTCGCTTCAGGGTGAATAATGTCCGCGTTTGGCCCAACGCGGACATCGTCATAAAACGCTTCTGATCCGGAAGTCCGGCCTTACTGAGTGTTCGAGGTCGCCCTTCGGAGTGCCGGATCGCAGGTGGTGCATTTATTCAGAGGTTTAAAGTGACATCATAAATTCCGTGATCTTCCGTGTCGGCGATGATTTCGAAACCCAGCTCTCTACACATTTGAAGCATGATCGTGTTTTCGCGCATGATTTGGCCAACGATCTGTTTAAGCCCTTCGGAGCGGGAATACTCAATAATCAACTGCATCAAAGCCCAACCGAGCCCTCTGCCTTTGAGGTCCGATTGAAGGAGGATGGCATACTCACCGGAAACGCCGTCATCTTTACGATGCATCCTGACGACGCCAAGTGGCTCCTGGCTCGCCTCATCGAACGCGATGAACGCCATGGCTTTAGCGTAATCAATCTGCGTCAGGCTTACGAGAAATGGATGGGTGAATTCTTTGATGGCACCAAAGAAGCGAAGCCTGAGATCGCCTTTATTAACGTGGGAGAGAAGCGTCAGAACCGAAGGTTCATCCGCCGCCGTGATCGGCCGCGTAAAAATTCTCCAGTCAGAATTGAGAACGAGATGTCGCTCCCATTCGACCGGATAAGGACGAGTTGATCCACCGACCGCGTTCATGTGTGGCTCGTGGCCTGATCCGGCACTAAAAGCCACCCTGCAGCTTGGCAGAGAGCACCTTCAGAATACCTTCGTAAGTGGTGATCATCTTCTTGTGTCGATCGACTGTCTCGGCCGTTATGTCCTGCCAGTCGCCACCGGTGGCGCGCTTGCCGATCTGCAGTTCGCCAGCTTCCATAGGCGACATGTGCTCGTGGCATTCGTCCAGAGCTTCCCTGATGCCATGTGCGTATGTTTCGAGATTTATCATGGGGGCCTCGTTGGTTATATGGTGCAGACGGGTAGCCCGTCGAATGTCTCTCGATAGTTTGAAGCAGACGGTAGATCTCCTAGGCTGGATCAGAGATGCTATCAGCTAGGTTCCTTACGCAATAACGCGCGATGACCAACTCCTCGTTCGTCGGAATGATCCGGATTTCAACACTGCTATCCCAAGTGCTGATGCACGCGGATCCTGCATCGTTTGCGTCTGCATCGACGGCTAAGCCCAGCCAGCTCATCCGCTCGCAAACGCGCCGTCGAATTTCCTGTGCGTGCTCTCCAATCCCGCCGGTGAAGATCAGGCACTCCATGCCACCAAGGCTATTGACCATCATCGCTGTTTCTCTGGCGATGGACGTCACGAACAGATCGATGGCGTCGGAGGCATGCGGGTCTTTACTGGCGAGCAGTGCTCGCATGTCGCCTGATAGTCCCGACACACCAAGCAGCCCGGATTCTCGATAGAGCAGATTTTCGAGGTCAGTTGCCGACATTCCGCGCTCTTGCTGCAGATAGAGGAGCACGCCGGGATCAATGGCGCCGCAGCGGGTAGCCATCACCAGGCCGTCGAGCGGCGTGAAACCCATCGTGGTGTCGATACTGGCACCGCCACGCATGGCGCATAGGCTGGCGCCGCTGCCCAGATGTGCAATAATGCACCGTTTTTCGGCGGGAGATGGTGAGAGTTCCTGGAGTCGTCCGGCGATGAACTCGAACGACAGTCCATGAAATCCATAGCGGCGGATGCCGGTGTCGTGGAGCTGGCGTGGAATGGCAAAGCGGGTGGCGGAGGCGGGAAGTGAGTGGTGGAACGCCGTGTCGAAGCAGGCAACCTGGGGCAGTTCCGGCCGTTCGGTCATGATCGCACGTATCGGCGATAGACAGCGTGGCTGATGCAGTGGCGCCATCGGTGTCAGCTTTTCAAGCTCATTGACTATCGATCCCGTCAATCGGACCGGCGTTGCGAAGGCCAATCCGCCATGCACCACGCGATGACCAACTGCAATCAGATCGTCACTGGCAAGATAGCCATCGACCCAGTTCAACGCATCGAGCAGCAGCTCTTCTCCGTGGCCGTCTGCGACCTTGCGATGCCGATCATAGAGAATGGCTCCATCGGTCTCCTTGATCGTCAGGCGCGGTTCGACCTCGTGTTCGTCCAGACTCCCTCGGCAGAGCAATCTCGGCCCCCCATCCGATGCGATGTCGAATAGCGCAAGCTTGATGCTTGAAGAGCCGGAGTTCACGACAAGGACGGCATCTGGCATTGTTTGTCCTCAGTCGGCGGTGTGCTTGGTGAAGCGGTCTGGCCAGCTCCAATCGCGAATCTGCGGCATGTCCTCGCCATGGGCGCGCACATAAGTTGTGTGCTCAAGCAGCTTGTCGCGAAACTGCTGCTTGATCGCCGCTGCTGTGATGCCGAGGCGAGGAACGCGTTCGATGACGTCGATGGCGAGATGGAAGCGGTCGAGCCGGTTCAGCACCACCATGTCGAACGGCGTGGTCGTCGTCCCTTCCTCCTCGAAGCCGTGCACGTGCATGCCGGCATGGTTGGCGCGGCTATAAGTCAGGCGGTGGATCAGGTTGGGATAACCGTGAAAGGCGAAGATCACCGGCTTGTCCCGGGTGAACATGCCATCAAAGTCGCGGTCATCCAGTCCGTGCGGGTGCTGCGTCTTGGGTTGCAGCGTCATCAAATCGACGATGTTGACGACGCGGACCTTCAAGTCGGGTACGGCTTGCCGCAATAGGTCCACCGCAGCCATGGTTTCCAGGGTAGGCACGTCGCCACAGCAGGCCATCACGACATCCGGTTCGCTGCCTGTGTCTTCGGTGCCAGCCCAAGACCAGATACCGATCCCGGCGTCGCAATGGGTCGCAGCTTTCTCGATACCGAGCCATTGCGGCGACGGCTGCTTGCCGGCAACGATGACGTTGATGCGGTCATAGGTCCGAAGCACGTGATCGGTGATCCAGAGCAGGGTATTGGCGTCCGGAGGGAAGTAAATCCTGACGATATCCGCCTTCTTGTTGGCGACCAGATCGACAAAGCCCGGATCCTGATGGCTGAAGCCGTTGTGGTCCTGGCGCCAGACATGGGATGTCAGAAGATAATTGAGAGAGGCAACGGGGCGTCGCCAGGGTAGCGCCCGGGACACTTTCAGCCATTTAGCGTGCTGATTGAACATTGAATCGACGATGTGGATGAAGGCCTCATAGCAGGAGATCAGCCCGTGGCGGCCGGTCAGCAGATAGCCTTCCAGCCAGCCTTGACACAGATGTTCGCTGAGCACTTCCATCACCCGGCCGTCCTGGGCGAGGTGGACATCATACGGCTCGATGCCCTCCATCCAGACGCGCTCGGTCACGTCGAATACCGCGTCGAGCCGGTTCGATGCTGTCTCATCTGGACCCATGATGCGGAAGTTGCGCGCATCGGCGTTTAGCTTGATGACGTCGCGCAGGAATTGGCCCATCACGCGCGTTGCTTCGCCTTCGGTCCCGCCGGGATGGGGAACATCGAGGGCGTAGTCGCGGTAGTCAGGCAGCTTCAGCTCGCGCTTCAGCAAACCGCCGTTGGCATGAGGATTCGCTCCCATGCGCCGGCGACCCTGCGGCGCCAGAGCCTGCAACTCAGGTAGCAGCCGGCCGGCTTTGTCGAACAGATCGTCGATCCGGTAGCTGCGCATCCATTCTTCGAGCAGACTGAGATGTTCGGGATTGCCGCGCGGGTTGACAATCGGTACCTGGTGAGCGCGCCAGAAACCTTCGACCTTCAAGCCGTCGACTTCCTTGGGGCCGGTCCAGCCCTTTGGACTGCGCATGACGATCATGGGCCATTTCGGCCGATCCACCGTTGCGCGACCGTCACGAGCGGAAGCCTGGATCGCACGAATCCTGTCGATCGCGCGCTCAAGCGTGTGTGCCATCAGCGGGTGCATCATGGCGGGATCGCTGCCCTCGACGAACATCGGCTCATGACCGTAGCCATGAAACAGATGGCGTATTTCGTCGTCGCTCATCCGCCCCATCACAGTGGGATTGGCAATTTTATAACCGTTGAGATGAAGAATGGGCAGTACCGCGCCGTCATGCTTCGGGCTCAAGAACTTGTTGGAGTGCCATGACGCGGCGAGGGGGCCTGTCTCCGCTTCTCCGTCTCCGACGACACAGGTGACGATCAGGTCGGGATTGTCGAAGGCCGCGCCGTAGGCGTGCACCAGCGCATAGCCGAGTTCACCGCCTTCATGGATGGAACCGGGAGTTTCCGGAGCCGCATGACTGGGAACGCCGCCGGGAAACGAGAATTGTCGAAACAGTTTCTGCAGTCCGTCTTCATCCTGGGTAATGTCCGGATAGACCTCGCTATAGGTGCCTTCCAGATATGTATTTGCGACCATCCCCGGGCCGCCATGGCCGGGGCCGCAGATATAGATCATGTCGAGGTCGTGGGCGCGAATAACGCGATTCAGGTGCGCGTAGATGAAGTTTAGCCCAGGCGTGGTTCCCCAATGGCCGAGCAGGCGGGGCTTGATGTGGTCCTTGCGCAACGGCTCGCGCAGTAGCGCGTTGTCCAGTAGATATATCTGACCCACCGACAGGTAATTTGCGGCGCGCCAGTAGCGATCAATTAGCTGAGCCTCGTCGGTGCTGAGGAAAGCTTCTCCATAACGTGGCATATGCTGCACCTTGATCCAGTCGCCGCACCGCGGCAAATATCTGCCGCCAATATTCGCAATCGCTTGGTCGCAAATTTCAGCGGCTTGCGGGTGCGTCGCCGCGCAATGTACCGATCTTGAAGTGCTTCTTGGCGTAAGCGACGATTTGGCCATCGGTGGGATGGTCAACGGCCTCGACGCCGACAATGCGGCTGCCGATATGCGTATGCTCCCGCAGATAGGTCGCCAGTTCGGTTTTCGCCTGCGCCGGACCAATGATCAGAATCTCACCGGCATCACTCACCGCGTCCGCCACGTCTTTCATCAGTCCCTTGTCTTCGTGGATATGACCGCTTCCGATTTCGTTGGCCTTGTGATGAATGTGGCGTGTCTCGAATGTCGGATGGAGATCGAGTTGATCTGTTCCGGCGAGGCCGACATGGAATATCTTCGCTTCGCGATGGTCGATCCAAACGACGGCATGAAAATGATGCATCTTGTTTCCTTGTT
Source organism: Tardiphaga sp. 20_F10_N6_6 (assembly GCF_052076045.1). NCBI lineage: Bacteria > Pseudomonadati > Pseudomonadota > Alphaproteobacteria > Hyphomicrobiales > Nitrobacteraceae > Tardiphaga > Tardiphaga sp. 20_F10_N6_6. The sequence goes on along the minus strand of NZ_CP197239.1, from coordinate 3,094,165 downwards.
TGCGATTTGCTCTCGCTAATTCGCGCTTGCAGCCGTGTTATCCTCTGCAGTAGCGAGGTACATGCTTGCTGTTGCGGAATATCGTCGCAGAACAGTACGACAAACGGTGAGCGGCCGTTTGACATACGTCAAACAGCTGTCACGTCAGAAACGATCTAATTGAAAAAGACCAGAATGCGCTTGATGATCTAGTTCACTTCATCCAAACCGCCAGAGCGGCGGAAGTTCCGAAGATAAGTTACAGGCCGACGATAAACGGAGTTTCGTGATCAGGCAGAAGGAACTTCGTTGTATGATTTGAGGGCGATCCGTGTCACCCAACATGTGGCCTCCACTTCAACCCGCGTGTCGTCCTGCTGACGACGCTCGATGGCGCCTCCACTGGCCTATTTTGGCATAAGCGCAGGAGATCGTCGTGATGAGTGCACCTTTGCTGATAGCCAGCGCCAGTGGCGATGCGCTCGAATTACGCCCAACAGGAAGTTGGACCGTCGTCAATGCGGCAACTCTGGAGCAACTATCTGCCAGTATAGCGCCGCAGCTCGCGCGGGCACGGTCGGTAACCGTGAACATGTCCGGCGTCCGGGAGCTCGACACGTTGGGCGCTTGGCTGATCGAGCGATTATCGCGACATTTGGCCAGCGGTGGCCAACGCGCGCACATTGTGGGAGCTGCAGAAGATTATATCGATCTGATCGAGGAATTAAGACAGGTCAATCGACGACGCAATCCGGATCCCACAGAGCGTAACTCCATCGCCGACAGATTGGAAATGCTGGGTCGGGCGGCGCTGGCGGCAGTTCTGGATCTGTCGGCTTTCCTTCAAATGCTCGGCGCGATTTGTCTGGCCGCTGTCGGTGTGTTTCGCCGTCCGAGATCATTTCGGCTGACATCATTGGTTTACCAGATCTATCGGGTCGGCTGGCAGGCGCTTCCGATCGTGGTCCTGATTACATTTCTGATCGGCGCCATTATCGCGCAGCAAGGCATCTTCCACTTCCGCAAGTTTGGCGCGGAGGCTTATGTGGTCGATATGGTAGGGATCCTGGTGTTGCGTGAACTGGGGGTTCTCATTGTTGCAATCATGGTCGCCGGAAGATCCGGAAGCGCCTACACCGCTGAACTAGGCTCCATGAAGATGCGCGAGGAGATTGATGCTCTATCGACGATGGGCCTTGATCCAGTCGATGTTCTGATCCTGCCTCGCGTCGTCGCGTTGATCGTCGCATTGCCGATCCTGGCCTTCGTAGGGGCGGTCGCGGCGCTTTACGGGGGAGGCCTCGTCGCATGGTTTTATGGGGGTATGTCGCCGGTGACATTCATAGCCCGGCTACATGAGGCGATCTCGGTGACGCATTTCGAAGTGGGTATCATCAAGGCGCCATTCATGGCGCTGGTGATCGGGATCGTCGCGTGCAGCGAGGGGCTTCGCGTGAAAGGTAGCGCTGAATCCCTAGGCAAACAAACAACGACATCTGTCGTGAAATCGATCTTTCTCGTCATCGTTCTCGACGGGCTATTCGCCGTGTTTTTCGCGTCGATAGGAATGTAACGATGCAGGAGAAAGATACGCATGTTGCCATCCATGTTGAGGACCTAGTTGTCGGTTTCGGCCGCCATATCGTCATCGATCATCTGTCACTCGATGTTCGGCGCGGCGAAATCCTGGGGCTGGTCGGTGCCTCCGGTGGCGGGAAATCAGTGCTGATGCGGACCGTGATTGGTTTGATTGAGCGGAATAGCGGGAAGATCGAGGTGATGGGGAACGATATCGGTCTGACGCCCGGGCGCCGGGCAAGGAATGTCGCTGCAAAATGGGGAGTGCTGTTTCAGCAGGGAGCACTGTTCTCGTCACTCACGGCATTGCAGAACGTTGAGTTTCCGCTTCGTGAGAATGCAACGCTCTCAGACGAACTCATGGCCGAGATTGCGAATGCCAAGCTTGAAATGGTGGGTCTCGCACCTGAGGACGGTGCCAAGTTTCCATCAGAGCTTTCCGGCGGCATGACAAAGCGAGTCGCGCTTGCACGCGCATTGGCGCTGGATCCAGCCATCGTCTTTCTCGATGAACCGACTTCCGGCCTTGATCCTATCGCAGCTGGCGATTTCGATACGCTGATCAAGACGTTGCAGAAGACGCTGGGACTCACGGTCTTCATGGTCACGCACGATCTCGCCAGTCTGAATACCGTTTGTGATCGCGTGGCCGCCCTGGCTGATGGAAAAATCGTCACGATCGGACCGATGAGCGAGCTGCTTCGATCCGAGCATCCATGGGTTAAGGCTTATTTCCATGGCAAGCGCTCCCTCATGCTCCAACCAAAGGCGATTTGATATGGAAACGCGCGCTCCTTTCGTCATCGTCGGCGCATTCGTTCTCGCAGCTATCGCTGCAGTGTTCGGCTTTATATTCTGGCTGCATAGCACCGGAAATTCAGGTCCGCGGACTGCCTATCAGATTCAGTTCGACGGCTCTGTGCCGGGTCTGCTGGTGGGCGCCGCGGTGCTCTTTAACGGCATTCGCGTGGGCGAGGTGACGCGTCTCGATTTGGCGGAGGATAGCCCCAGTCGCGTCAATGCAAGCATCTCCGTCGTGAACACCACTCCCGTTCGCAGTGACACAAAGGTGGGATTGGACTTCCAGGGACTGACGGGGGTGCCGGTAATCGCATTGGAGGGAGGTAAATTGTTGACGAATTCCGCTCCCGTGACGATGCTGGTAGCCGAACCCGGCGCTGGCCGCAGTATGACACAAGCGGCACGCGATGCCCTTGGGCGGGTCGACGGCGTTCTGGCGGACAATGCCGCGCCGCTCAAAAGCACGATCGCCAATCTTCAAGTGTTCTCAGAAGGACTCGCTCGCAACACTGGAAAGCTCGACGGAATTGTCAGCGGTCTGGAGCGAATGACGGGCGGCGGCGCTTCTCCGGTATCTAAGGTGACCTATAATCTTCGCGCTGCTGTTGATTTCCCGGCACCAACCAAAATACTTAAGGGGCAGCTCGCGATACCCGAGCCAACAGCTGTCGTCCTTTTGCAGACGCAACGATTCTTGTTTTCGCAACCCAAGGACACGGCGGCCTTCCCCGATGCGCAGTGGGCAGACAGCATCCCCAAGCTCATCCAGGCGAAGATCTTGGAGAGTTTCGAAAACTACGACGTAACGCATGCACCCACGCGGCCGCTGGACGGCGTTCAGCCCGATTATCAGCTTTTGATCGATGTCAGACGATTTGACGTTGGGCCCGATGAAACGCCCGCGGCAGAAATCGAGTTGTCTACAAAGATTCTGGATAAGGATGGAAAGGTCATGGCTTCACGGATATTTCACCAGAGCCAGAGGATTGAACAGCTGGATGTACCAGGAACCGTTCGGGCTTTCGACTCTGCTTTTTCAAACCTTGCCAAAGAGCTCGTCTCTTGGACTACCCAGAGTTTCTGACTTCGCAATCAGCAATGCTTGGCTTGTCCGCTTTTGGCGGCGAGTTCAACCGATCGCTGCAACACACTCGGCGAACTTCTCAGCTGGCGTCTGATAGAGCAAGGTTTTTCGCGGCCGCTCATTGAGCTGTCTTGCGATGGCGCTAAGCTTGGCTTGACTGTGTAAGGACAGATCGGTGCCGCGCGGCAGATATTGGCGCAGTAATCTGTTGGTGTTCTCGTTTGATCCGCGCTGCCATGGGGAGCGAGGGTCACAAAAGTAGATGTCGACGTCGGTGGCCAATGCCAGTCGCTGATGGTCGGCGAGCTCCTTGCCTCTATCCCAGGTCAGGGACCGGTAGAGTTCGCCAGGCAATCGCCGTGACTGCTTGATCAGCGCAGAGACGACGCTTTCGGTGTTCTTGTTCGCAACCTTGATCAGCATCACGTAGCGCGAATGGCGTTCAACCAGCGTTGCGATGTAGCTATTTCTCGATCCGCCGATCAGATCGCCTTCCCAATGGCCTGGGACCGCACGATCTTCAACAGACGGCGGTCGTTCGCTGATGGATACGGCGTTCTTGATCTGGCCGAGTCCGGTCCGTTTCATGCTCGCGTGCCTAGAACGACGAACCGTGCGTTTCGCCCTCAGGTGCTCGAGAAGCTCCTTTTTCAACACGCCGCGCGCCTGAATGAATAGGCTGCGATAAATCGTCTCGTGTGACACCTGCTTTTCAGGCTCCGCCGGGTGTGTGCGCTTCAGCCAGCCGGCGATCTGCTCCGGCGACCATTGTCTCTGCAGTAGTCTCGATACTGTCCGTCTCAGGAAAGGACGGCAAGCCAGCTTGCAAAGCTTGGGGCGACGGGCCCGATCCCACGCGCTGTGATCAGACTGCGCAGCACGGTAGCGATCCGTTCCGCCATTGCGTTGAACCTCACGGCTGATCGTCGACGCAGATCGTCCCAGATGACGCGCTATCGATCGCAAGGAGCGGCGCATGCTGAGCCATCGGGAGATCTCCTCTCGCTCAGTAAGGCTAAGAGCCCGTTCGGCGCGACGCCGATCTGGCGGACGGATGCCTCCGGACGGAGATATAACCGAGAAAACCGATGAAGAATCCCGTTCAAACCGACGCCCAATCGAACTCATCGGCTCGCCTGCCTGCCAACGATCCCAGATCAAAGATCGCTGGGCTGCCGAGTAATAGATGCGAGGTCGCTGTTTCATGCCTGCACTCCATCTTTCCCATAAGATTAGAGTGTTGCGCTGACCAATTGAGCCCGCCGCGCAAAGCGGACCTTCATTCGTAAATCCGAGCCCTTGTGGAGGGGGAGCCGTTGGTGCAGGCCGTGATTGCAGATCGCTGATACGCCCGATGCCTCCAGGCTCCGGATCTCTTCGAAGAGCTTGAGGTAGAGGTCCGGATCTCGCGTATTGCGTGAGCCTGTATTGCGATCGAGATTTTAACGTGCTGGAAGCGTCTTGGCTCCGATCTCAACCCGTGTGCAGGGCGCCTGGCGAGCTCGGCCATCGGGGGTGTACGGGCGATGTGGACGTCCAGCCTTCCGTGCTGCTACTTGTTCGGTCGCATTCATCTTGATCGTTTGTCCGGGCCCCGTTTCGCATGCAGAATTCCACTGGCCAGAGGAGGCGGATGTCGCTGGCGGGCATCCGTCTTGACCGGGCTTCGTCAGTGGCATTGCCCCAGCAAATCGCGGCGCAGATGCGCGACGGGATTCTGCACGGGACGCTGCCGGCGGGCACCCAGTTTCTCGGCTCGCGGGAGATTGCGCGCGAGCTCGGTTGCTCGCGCATGGTGGTGCTGAGTGCCTGGGACATCCTCTATGCCGAAGGCTATCTGGAATCGATGCCGCGCGGCGGTGTTTCAGTCGCCGCAGTCAGCCGCAGTGCGGTATCGCCGGCGGGCGTGTCTGTGGATACCTCTCGCATCGCCGGTCCCATCTCTCAACGCTGGCAGTCGCTGATTGGCTTCACCTACGAGACCAATTGGGCGTCCGATTTCAGCCCCGGTGCGCCCGATATCTCGACCTTTCCGTTCGGCGACTGGGCTCGGTTGCTGCGCCAGACGTCGCTGCAACCCGACAAGGAGGAATGCCTCGATTTGTCCCCCGCCGGGCTTCCCGAGCTTCGGCGCGAGATCGCGGATTTCCTCGGCGCGGTGCGTGGTCTCGTCTGCACGCCCGAGCAGATCGTCGTTACCTCGGGCACTTCCAGCGCGCTCGACCTGTGCAGCCGCATGATCCTCGATCATGGCGACGAAGTTTGGGTGGAGGAACCGGGCTTCGTCGAGGCGCAGTGGTCGCTGACGGCGGCCGGCGGTAAATTGGTGCCGATACCGGTGGACGACAAGGGGCTATGCGTCACCGAGGGCATTCGCCGCGCGCCGAATGCGAAGCTGATCGTGGTGACGCCGTCGCATCAATATCCGCTCGGCGTCAGCATGGGGCTGGAGCGGAGGCTGGAATTGCTTGACTGGGCCAATCGCAACGACGTCTGGATTGTCGAGGACGACTACAATTCCGAGTTCCGGCATCAGGACAGTATGATCGCGTCGCTGAAGTCGCTCGACCGCGAGCAGCGCGTGATCTATCTCGGCACCTTCTCCAAGATCATGATGCCGAGCTTGCGCTTAGGCTACATCGTCGCGCCGGAGCGCTTCGTCGAGATATTCACCAAGGGCCGCGCGCGCATCGACGTGCACAGTTCCGGCATCGGTCAGCGCGCGCTCGCCGAATTCATGCGCGAGGGCCATCTGCTGCGCCATCTCCGCCGCATGCGAAAAGTTTATGCGGAGCGGCAGAAGGCCCTGATGGATGCGATCCGTCAGTATTTGCCTGATGATCTCACCGTCGCTCCCTGTGCAACCGGTCTTCATCTCGTCGCTCTGTTCACCGAGCGCCTGAAGGCGCGGATGAGCGATGTGGAGGCGGCACGGCTGTTGAAGCAAGCGGGTCTCCACGTGCAGCCACTATCGCAGAATCATCTGGAGACGCCGATCTATGCTGGCCTCGTATTGGGCTATGGCCGCCTCAAGCCCACCGATGCGACGCGTCTGATCGCGAAAATGGCGCAGATTCTCGGTGTGGAGCCATCTGCGGCAAAAAAATAATTCGATCCGCCATATGCGGTTCCCAGCAGTGGCCGCGCGCCTGCGAATTGCTCAATCTTCGGCGGGTAGCTCCCTTGCCGCCGCGTAGGCGCGATCTCGTCGAACCATCGACGGCGCGACAACTGCCGCACGTCCTGCATCTGAGCGGATAGGCGCGTCGATGAGATCGTTGCTGTATTTGCGTGCAGCGCTTGCACTGTAACAAAGCACCTTGGCACCTCGCTCGCGCGTTACCCTGCGTCCGGCAATCTGGCCTAGTCGTTTCCGGTGAGTCTGGCTCTATCCGGATGCGCGCGATACGCCAAGATTTTGCAGAACGAGGTTCGACAGGGGACGGTGGCAGATGATGGCTGATCGCGGGCGTTTGTTGAGATTGACGGGCAGTGTGCTGCTGATGGCGCTCACACCAGCGGCGGCACAGGCGCAGACGCGGGCCGAGACCCTGCGCCAGGTGACCGGCAACAATATCCCGACGCTGGACCCCACCACGCCGGGTGCGACACGTGAGGCCTTTGGCGTTTCGACCAGCATCTATGACCGCCTTGTAGCCTTCGACCGCAAGCGCGACGAAAACGGCGTCTGGGTATTCGACCGCAGCAAGATCCGCGGCGAACTGGCCGAGAGCTATGAGGTCAGCCCGGACGGGCTGAAGATCACCTTCAAGCTGCGCGATACCAAGTGGCACGATGGTACGCCCGTCACTGCAGAAGACGTGAAATGGTCGCTTGATCGTGCCGTCACCGCCAAATCCATTGCCGCAGGGCAAATGGGCACGGGATCGCTGACCAAGGCCGAGCAGTTCGCAATTGTCGACGAGCGCACGATCACAGTTACTTTGCCAAAGGCGGATCGTCTGGCGCTGGCCAATCTCGCCACACCGCTCGCCCCGATCTTCAACAGCAAGCTCGCCAAACAGCATGCGACTGCCGAGGATCCCTGGGCGCAGGAATGGCTGAAGACCAATACCGCCGGTTCGGGCGCCTATACGGTCGAGATGTTCAAGCCGGGCGAACAATTGGTCCTGAAGCGCAACGAGAACTGGAAGAGCGGCCGTGACGGCAAGCTGCCTTACTTCAAGCGCGTCATCGAACAGACCATCGGCGATCCCGCCACGCGGGCCAATCTGATCGAGAAGGGCGATGCCGACATCGCCATCGATCTGCAGGCCAGCGACGTACCGTCGCTGCAGCAGCGCGGCAAGGTCAAGGTGGAGTCATCACCGCAGACCAACGGCTTCACCATGATTGCCTTCAACACGCAGATGGCGCCGTTCGACAATCTCAAGGTCCGTCAGGCCATCGCCATGGCGCTGCCCTATAACGACATGTTCAGCGCAGCAATCTTCAAACGTGGCTCTCCGCTGTTCGGTGCATCGTGGACGTCGCCGCCGAATGCCGACTTCCCGCAGCCGATGCCGGCGAAGACCGATATGGCCAAGGCCAAACAGCTCCTGGCTGAAGCCGGTTTCGAGAAGGGCTTCAAGACCACTTTCAGCATCAATGTCGGTTCCGCCGCCGTCACCGAGCCGATGGCGGCGCTGCTGAAGGAGGCGCTGGCGAAGCTCAACATTGAGGTCGACGTGCAGAAGCTGCCGGACTCGCAGATGTCGACACAGATCACCGAGAAGAAGCTGCCGTTCTTCACCGAAGGTTCCACCGCCTGGCTGCCGACCACCGATTACTTCTTCCGCAATTTCTTCACCGGTAACCAGCGCTGGAATTACAGCTCCTGGAATGACGAGCTGGTGGTGAAACTGGCCAATCAGGCTCGGTTCGAACAGGATCAGGCCAAGTATGACGAGATGGGCAAGCAGATGATCGCGGAATACGTCAAGGAAATTCCGCTGGTGCTGTTGTGGCAGGCTAACCAGGACGCCGTGATGATCCCGCAACTCGATGGCTACACCTACTGGTTTCACCGCCAAGTCGACTTCCGCGATCTCGCCCGCAAGTAAGCGAAGACGAACGACCCGGCGATGTAGCCCTTGTGCTGCATCGCCGGCCCTGAACGAAAGCGGGACCAACGCGCGTGACGAATATCTGGGAAATCGGAACCGACATCGGTGGCACTTTCACCGATATCATCGCCATCCGGCGCGACACGTCAGAGACGCGGATCGCCAAGGTGCCGTCGCGCCCCCACGCGCCGGTGCAGGCAATGCTGGAAGCCATCGAGGCTGTTGGTCTGCGCAAGAGCGATGTGAAGCGCTTCATTCACGGCACCACCCGGATCACCAATGCGATCGTTGAGGAGCGCTTGCCGAAGATCGCGCTGATCGCGACGAAGGGGTTCGAGGACGTTCTTGAGATCGCGCGCTATCGTCGCCGCGATCTCTATCGCCTGGATATCGCGCCAAAGGCCAAGGCGCTGGTGCCGCGTGAGCTGTGCTTCGCGCTCGACGAGCGCCTCGATCACGAGGGGCAGGTGCTGAAGCCACTGGCCGAAGCCGAAATCGAGCGCCTGATCGCCTGGCTGAAGGAGACCGGCGTGGAAAGCGTCGCCGTCTCGCTGCTGCATGCCTATGCCAATCCCGTCCATGAACAGATGTTGGCCGAGCGGTTGAAGGATATCGTCCCGCATGTCTCGCTGTCGCATGAGATCAATCCCGAAGCGCGCGAATATGAGCGCACGTCATCGACGGCGTTCAATGCGGCGGCGATGCCGATTGCGGTGGAATATCTGAGCGAGCTTGAAGAGCGTCTGCCCATCGGTCCGGGCCTGCAGGTGTTTCACTCCGCCGGTGCGATGATCCCGATCTCGGCCGTCAAGCGCCGTCCACTGGTGATGGCGATGTCTGGCCCGGCCGCCGGCGTTGCGGCCTCGGTCAGCATTGCGCGCCAGCTCGAGAAATCCCGCGTGCTCACTTTCGATATGGGCGGCACGACGACCGACGTCTGTCTGATTGTCGATGGCCAGGCAGAGATGGCCGACGGCAAGATGCTCGGCGATCGCCCGCTGCGTCAGCCGATGCTCGCGGTGCATTCCATTGGCGCCGGCGGTGGCTCCATCGTGCGCGCGGGCGCAGGCGGTCTGACCGTCGGGCCGGAAAGTGCCGGCTCCGAACCGGGCCCAGCCTGCTATGGCCGTGGCGGCACCAAGCCGACCATCACCGATGCCAATGCGCTGCTCGGCTATCTCAACCCCGAAACCAAGCTCGGCGACCGCATCGGCATGGATGTCGACGCTGCAGCCCGCGTGATCGAGCCGATCGCGCAGGGCCTCGGGCTCAGCCTTACCGAGACCGCGCTCGGCATCATCCGCGTCGCGAATGCCACCATGGCGCGGGCACTGCGCCGCGTGACAGTGGAGCGCGGCATCGATGGTCGCGACTGCACGCTGCTGGCGTTTGGCGGCGGCGGCCCGATGCATGCGGCGGGTCTCGCCGAACTCTACGGGATCACCGAGATAGTGGTGCCTGCTGCCTCCAGCGCCTTCTCCGCGCTGGGATGCCTGACTGCGGATTTTAGCTTCCTGCAGCAGCAGACGTTGCGCGTTGCGCTGGACGGAATTGACCTGGCCAAGGTCACGCAGCGCATCGAAGCGCTGGTCGAGCAGACCCTCGTGCCTCTGCTTGCCAACGCGATTCCGCGCGACTCCATCCAGATCGAACTGGTCGCGCTGATGCGTTATGCCGCGCAGGCCGATGCGATCCCCGTGCCTTTCACGATGCCGCTCGATGTCGATAGACTTCGGCAGGACTTTCTCGTCAAGCATCGCGAGTTGTTCGGCTACGCGACCAACGAAAGCTGCGTGATCGAATCCGTGCGTGCGCAGGCGCGGCAGCCCTCGACCACCGAAGTGAGCCGCCCGACGACAGTGTTGCGCACGGCGGTGGCCCCCAAGCGCCGTTGCTCGTTCGATGGCGCGCTGGATGTCATGACCGATGTGATCGATCGCAGCGCAATGACCGACGCCGTCACCGGTCCGGCGATCATCGAAGACGCGTGGTCCACCGTGGTGCTGCCGCCGCAATGGCAGGCGACACCGGATGCCAATGGCAACCTCTATCTCGCGAAGGTGATGTCATGAAGCTCGACCCGTTCGCCGTCGAGGTGATCCGCCACGGCCTGTCAGCTGCAGCGGAAGAGATGAGCCTGGTGATGACGCGTTCGGCACGCTCACCGCTGTTGCGCGAGGCCGGCGATCTGTCCTCGGCGATCACCGATGCGCAGGGCGAGCTGATCGGGCAGGGCCGCGACATCCCGGTCCATCTTGGCGCCATGGCCTATACGATCCGCGAATTGTTGAAAGTCGTGCCGGCTGCGACGCTGAGCGAAGGCGACGTGCTGATCTACAATCTCGGCGCGCTCGGCGGCAATCACCTCAACGACGTCAAGGTCGTCCGTCCGGTGTTCTTCGAGGGTGACATCGTTGCCTTTGCCGTCAGCCTCGCGCATTGGCCCGATATCGGCGGCACCTGGCCGGGCAGCTATCTCGCCAAGGCCATCGACACCTTTCAGGAGGCGCTGCGGATTCCGCCGATCAAGGTCGCCACGGCAGCAGGCGTCAGCGATGCCATAGTTCAGTTCCTCAAGGTCAATGTCCGCGATCCCGAATCCTGCGAGGGCGATTTACTCGGCCAGATCGCCTGCACACTGGCTGGCGAGAAACGCATCGTCGAATTGTGCAAGCAGCACGGCAAGGCAATGTTCGTGGCGGCGCTGTCGCGGCTGCACGATCTCTCCGAAGCCGAGATGCGCGAAGCCATTCTCGGGCTACCTGACGGCGTCTATGAAGGCGAGGATTTTCTCGATGACGGCGGCCCGGGCGACGAGCCGGCGCGTATCCATGTCAAGATCACCATCAAGGGCGACGAAGCGACGTTCGATCTGTCCGGCAGCTGCGACCGGGTCTCGAATTTCTGCAATACGACGTCCTTCATTGCGAAATCCGCGGTGGCCTATAGTGCGCGCATCATGAGCGGGCGCGATATGCAGCAGAATGGCGGCGCGTTGCGTCCGCTCACCATCATCACCCGGCCGGGCTCGATCTTCGAACCCGGTCTCACCGCACCGGTGGCGGCAGGCAATCACGAGACTTCGCTGCGTATCGTCGATGCGATCTTCCTGGCTATGCAGGACGTGATTCCGGAGCGGCTGTCGTCGGGCGGCGCCACCACGTCCGGTATGCTCTCTTTCGCCGAGCCGCGGCAGGATGGCTCCTGGAAGATGCTGTACGAGGTCCATGCCGGCGGCGAGGGCGCGCGGCACAACCGCGCCGGCTGCGCCGCGACCCGCGTGCATCTGACCAACACCTCCAACACGCCGGCTGAAGCCATCGAGGCCAACTACAATATTCGCGTCGAGCAGCAGGCGATCCGCTGGGGCTCCGGCGGCGCTGGCGCCTATCCGGGCGGCGACGGTGTCGTGCGCAGCTACCGCATCCTTGCGCCGAGCATGCATCTGACCAGTTGCGTCGAGCGCAAGCTTATTCCCCCGTTTGGCCTGAAGGGCGGCGCACCCGGCAAGACCGCACGCCTTACGCTCACGCGGGGCGGCGAGGTAATCGACGTCGAGGGCAAGTCGAACCTCGTGCTGCGACGGGACGATGTCATCACCATCGAGATGTGCGGCGGCGGCGGCTATGGTCGCGCATGATGCACCTCCGCAAGGACAAAAAGGATAATCGATGAGCAGACTTTTGCGGACGGGCCTCAATGCCGGCGACAGCGCCCCCCTGACCGTGGTCGGCGGCGAGGGCGTCTATTTCCATCTGCAAGATGGGCGTCGCCTGATCGACGGCAGCAACACCGGCGGCGGGCTCGGCCATCGCCACCCGAAAATGGTGGAAGCCATTCGTGCAGCCGCGGATACGCCGGTCGTCAACGAAGGCTGGACCTGGATCGGTCGCGAGAAAGCCGCCGATGATCTGATCGGCACCGCCTTCGCGGGCGAGGAGGATTGGGTCGGCGGCGTACGCTTCTGCATCAGCGGCTCTGAGGCCAACGACATGGCGCTGTCGCTGTGTCAGGCCCTGTCGCAGAAGACGGCATTGGCGACGCGCGAGCGCGCCTATCATGGCCTCGTCGGTCTGTCGCGCAGCATGACTGTGCAGCCGCACTGGCATGGCGGCCTCGCGGTGCAGGCCGGCGGCTCGCGTCTACCGGCCCCGATGGCGCCGGTGAAGATCCTGCCTGCGCCAGATGGGGCGATCTATGGCGCGCCACTGAGCAACCAGCCGGTCAAGGACGTTCTCGCCGATGCCGGCGCGACGCTCGCGGACACCGCAGCGACCATCATCGATTACACGCAGGGCGGCAATTACTACGACGGCGACTATCAGGACGAAGTCGCTGATCACGCCGCGAAAGCAAATTCGATCTGGATAGCCGACGAAGTCGTCACCGGCGCCGGACGCTCCGGCCGCTGGTTCGCGTTCCAGGGCGCCAAGAGCCGTCCGGATATCGTCACCATGGGCAAGTCGCTCGGCGGCGGCGCTGCGGCGGTCGCGGCCGTGATCGTGTCCAAGAAGATCGTCGAGCAGCTCAAGGGATCGAGCTGGCAGAACTACGGCACGCTGCGTGGCCATCCGATCAGTATGGCCGCCATCAGCACCTATCTCAATGTGGTGACCGAGGAGGATATCCTCGCGCGCGTGCGCACGATGGAAGCATTCTTCACCAAGCGCCTGCTGGAAATCGCTCGTCGCCATCCGAGCGTCAGCCGCGTTGCAGGCCAGGGCCTGCACTGGACCGTCGAACTGCACGGGCCCGACTGGCGTTCATGGGCCGCCGACACCATGGAAAATCCGATCGCCTCGCGTGTCGCCGCGCGGGCGATGGAAGCCGGCGCCGTGATCGGCACCAGCGGCGAGCAGACCTCGCTGTTCCTGGCGCCGCCGCTGATCATTAGTGAGCAGGATGCCGAGCGGCTGCTCGCAGCGCTCGACCACGGACTCGAACTTGCCGACCAGGAACACGCGCGGGCCAGTGGCCTCAATTGAAACACGACAGCAGAGACTTGAAGATGCAAGACGAACAGGACATCCGCGCCGTCATCGCCGGCTATTTCGAAGCGCTGTATCACGGCGATGTCGCAGGCTTCCGCAAGGTACTCCATCCCCAGGTGCGGTTGTTTTCGGCCACCGACGGTACGCTCGTCAATCTCGATCTCGAAACCTATATGGGCATGGTTGCCGCGCGGCCGTCATCGGCGTCGCGGAGCGACCCGCGCGAGGACGACATCGTGAGCGTGTCCGTGGCATCGCCGACCACGGCCCATGCCCGCGTCAAGGACATGTATCTGCCGAAGCGCTTCGTCAACGAACTCTCCTTCATCAAGATCGATGGCCGCTGGCAGATCATCGCCAAGGTCTGGCACTTCTTCGCCTGATTAATTGCTGAAATGTACCTGTCAGGAGGCTTGCCGTGAGTGACGTCTCTCCGTTCTGGCCACCCGGCGAGCCGCACACGCTGCCGTTGCCCGAGGGCGTCCTCTACGATGCGCTGGTGCGGGCCGCGACGGCGCGGCCGGATCATCCGGCCACGCTGTTCTACGGCGGAGTTCTCACTTACGCGGAATTGTTACGGCAGGTAGACGCGCTTGCCGGTTATCTGCAGAACATCTGCGGGGTGAAGCGCGGCGACCGCGTGATGGTCGCGCTGCAGAATTCGCCGCAATATGTGATCGCGTATTACGCCGTCATGCGGGCCGACGCCGTGGTTGTGCCGATCAACCCGATGAACAAGACCGCCGAACTCGACTATATCGCGTCCGACAGCGGCGCCACGGTGGCGATTGTCGGCAGCGATCTCGTCGATGTTTTTGCACCGCTGCTTGGCAACGTCATCAACAGCATCATCGTCGCGCACTATCGCGACTATGTGCCCGAGACATCGCCTTACACGCTGCCAGCCTGCGTGACGCAAAACGGATCGTGCCCCACGGCGCCGGGTTGGCGCGCCTGGGATTATGTGATCGCTCGCAACGAGACGCCGTCGCCGATGACCGCGACGCCAGCCGATCTCTGCCTGTTCCCTTACACATCCGGCACGACGGGCAAGCCGAAGGCCTGCATGCATCTGCACTCGAGCGTGCTGTTCACGGCAGTGCTGCAGGCGCGCTGGTACCGGCTCGGTGGCGACGACGTGCTGACTGGCGCGCAGCCGTTCTTTCATGTGGCGGGCATGCAGGGCTCGATGAATGCGGCGATCTCGGTCAGCGCGACGCTGATGCTGATGGCGCGCTGGGATAAGGACCTGATCCCTGATCTGTTCGAGGCCCATGGCGTTACCTTCTGGAACGCGGCGCCGACCATGATCGTCGACGTGCTCTCCAGCCCGACATTTCGTGAAGCGTGTTTTGCGAAGCTCAAGGTCATCACCGGCGGCGGCGCGGCAATGCCGGTGGCGGTGGCCGAACGGTTGAAGACCCGCTTTAGCCTCGAATTCGTCGAGGGCTACGGCATGACCGAGACCATGTCGCCGACCCACATCAATCCGATGGAAGCGCCGAGGCGGCAGTGCCTCGGCATCCCGGTGCATCAGACGGATGCGCGGATCATCGATCCAGACACGCTGACCGAGCTCGGCAGTGACGCAATCGGCGAGATCGTGGTCAACGGCCCGCAGGTGCTGCAAAACTACTGGAACAAGCCTGAAGCGAACGAGACCGCATTCGTCACGCTGGGCGGCAAGCGCTTCCTGCGCACCGGCGATCTCGGCTATCGCGATCGTGACGGCTATTTCTTCGCGGTCGACCGGCTGAAGCGGATGATCAATGTCAGTGGCTTCAAGGTGTGGCCGGCGGAAGTCGAGTCCATCATGTATGGCCATCTCGCCATCAAGGAGTGCTGCATCATCTCGACGCCGGACAGCTATCGCGGCGAGTCGGTGAAGGCTCTGGTGGTCCTGCATGATGCGGCCAAGGCGTCGACAACGGCAGACGACATCATCGGCTGGGCGCGTGGCGCCATGGCCAATTACAAGACGCCACGCTCGGTGGTGCTGGTCGATAGCCTGCCGCGCTCGGAAAGCAACAAGATCAGCTGGCGGTCGCTGCAGGAAGCGGAGTGGACATGACGACAGCAACCTCGCCAGCGGCCGAGCTTGGTCCCGAAGGACAGTTCTGGGCCCATCTGCGCGCCGGCAGACTGATGATCCAGCGTTCGCGCTCTACCGGCGAATATGTGTTCTATCCGCGCCTGATCGCGCCGCGCAGCGGTGCCGACGATCTCGAATTCGTCGAGGTCGGCGGGTTCGGCACGGTCTATTCGACGACCGTCATGCGCCGCCCCGCGAAGCATGGCGGCGATTACAATGCCTGTGTGGTCGATCTCGACGAAGGCGTCCGCATGCTGAGCCGCATCGTGGACTGTGCGCCCGACGAAGTCCATATCGGCATGCGCGTGCAGGCGGTGATCACGCCGGTCGACTTCGGCACCTATGCGAACAGCGAGCAGCCCATCGTGCTGTTTCGCCCTGTGGGAGCTGCGTCATGAGCGGCTCATCGCTGCGTGGCAAGAGCGCCATCGTCGGTGTCGGCACCTACGGCCTCGGCCGTGCGCCCGGCCTGTCCTCGATGGATCTGATGGCCGGCGCCACTGCACGCGCCGTTGCGGATGCGGGCCTGCAGTTGAAGGATATCGACGGCATCTGCGGCGGCACGCTGTATCACATGTTCCCGACGCTCTCGATAGGAGAGTATCTCGGCATCCGCCCGAAATGGGCGTGCTCGGACATGACCGGCGGTTCGTCCTTCCTGTCGCATCTGCTGCAAGCCACCATGGCGATCGAGGCCGGGCTGTGCACCACGGTGCTGATCGCCTACGGCTCCAATCTCAAACAGGCCGGTACCTTCGGCATTCATGAACTGCCGACCTTCGAGAAGGTCTACGGCCTGGCGTCGCCGCTGCCAGGTTATGCGATGTGTGCCGCGCGACACATGTATGAATACGGCACCACGCGCGCGCAGATGGCGGAAGTCGCCGTCGCTGCGCGACAATGGGCGCAACTGCATCCCGATGCGACGATGAAGGCGCCGCTGACCATCGACGAGGTGCTGGCTTCGCCGCTGGTGGCCGATCCGCTCTCGCGGCTGGATTGCTGCCTGATGAGCGATGGCGGTGCGGCTGTCATCGTCACCAGTCCCGATCGTGCGAAGGCGCTCAAGCACAAGCCCGTCTATTTCCTCGGTGGGGCTGGTGCGAGCTGGAGCCGCGAAGTCTCGCAGATCCCGGATTTCTGCACGACGCCGACGGCGGAGTGCGCGCCGCGGGCATTCGAGATGGCGGGCATCGCCACGGTTGATGTAGATGTGTTGCAGCTCTACGACGCGTTCACCATCAACGTCATCATGTTCCTGGAAGACATGAGATTCTGCAAGAAAGGCGAGGGCGGCGCGTTTGTCTCCGGTGGCCGGATCGCGCCGGGTGGTGCTCTGCCCGTCAATACCAATGGCGGTGGATTGTCGTTTGCGCATCCAGGCATGTATGGGCTGTTCACGCTGATCGAAGCGACAGAGCAATTACGCGGCAATGCCGGCGCACGGCAGATCGCGGATGCCGAGATCGCGATCGCTCATGGCAATGGTTGCACCTTCTCGCATGAATTTACGGCCGTACTTGGCAGCGCCAACACGCTGTAGTGACAGATCTGTTGATGCCCACGCTTTGTGAATAATGGGCGATCTGGCCCGCCAGTGTCTGCAGATTGCGACTCTGCAGCGTGACCGCGGGCTGTGTCGGATGCAGTTTTTTGGCCGCAGCCGTGACCGAGCGATCGCGGTGAACGGCGGTCAGCGCGCAATTGGCGAAGGGTCAATTCCCGCAGAAACCGGCTCACCAGCCTAGCAACCTCTATAAGGAAAACTTTGCTCCGGCCAAAGATAAGAATATTTTACTAATTCTGCAAACTGGGATGTTGTTGGTGCGCGGACGGCCGAACGGCACGACGCTTTGAAAATGGCCCCGCAGAGGGCGGCGATGAGGGAACGGCTATGGATGAACGCGTGACATTGCGTTCGCATCTCGATCGCGCGGGGGCGAAGACGCCGAACCGGCTTGCGATCGCCGCCGTGATCGAGGGAATCGCCGCCGCATCCATCGACCTTGCCGACGTCATTGCCGACGGCCCGCTGGCCGGCATTACGGGTCGTCTCAGCGGCGTGAACTCCGACGGCGACGCGCAGAAGGACATCGATCTTGTCGCGGACAGGATGATGCGCCGCGCGCTGCTCGTGACCCCCGTCGCCGCCATTCTGTCGGAAGAGGCAGAATTGCCCGAAATCCTCGATGTCGCCGCGCCGCTATGTGTCGCGATCGATCCGCTGGATGGCTCCGCCAATCTTGAGAACAACATCTCGGTCGGCACCATCTTCTCGATCCGTCCGCGCGGTAACGATGTGGTTTCCACCTTCTTCGAGCCCGGCACAGCCCAATGCGCCGCGGGCTTCGTGGTCTACGGTCCCCAGACCACGTTGGTGCTGGCGCATAACGGGCATGTCGACATCTTCATTCTCGATCGCCGCGCGCGTGAATTCCTGCTTGTCGCACAAGGCGTCAGGATTGCGCCCAATACGCCGGAATTCGCCATCAACGCGTCGAACCGGCGGCACTGGCACGGTCCGGTGCGGACCTATATCGAC
Source organism: Tardiphaga sp. 20_F10_N6_6 (assembly GCF_052076045.1). Taxonomy (NCBI): domain Bacteria; kingdom Pseudomonadati; phylum Pseudomonadota; class Alphaproteobacteria; order Hyphomicrobiales; family Nitrobacteraceae; genus Tardiphaga; species Tardiphaga sp. 20_F10_N6_6. The sequence continues at coordinate 3,076,032 of NZ_CP197239.1, read as the reverse complement.
GAATGCCTAGCCGGCATTGGTGGCGACGGCGGTGCTGATTTCAACATGCGCTGGATCGGCTCGCTGGTCGCCGAGTCACTTCGCATTCTCGTCCGCGGCGGCGTGTTCCTTTATCCGGCCGACGCGCGCCCCGGATACCGCGAAGGGCGCCTACGCCTTTTATACGAAGCGCACCCGATGGCGTTGGTCATGGAGTGGGCCGGAGGCTCCGCAACCACCGGCCGTCGCCGCATCCTCGAAATTTCGGCGCGAACACCGCACCAGCGCGTGCCGCTGATCATGGGCTCGATGCGCGGCGTTCGCGACGTTGCCGCCATTCACGAAGGCATCGAACCGATGTTCGACAATAGCGACGCACCGCTGTTTGCGCGGCGCGGCCTGTTTCGCTGAGCCGAGGGCAGAGCAAAATGTCGCGCAGCTATCCCATTATATCGATCACTGGTTCGTCGGGCGCTGGCACCACCTCGGTGAAAAAGACGTTCGAGAACATTTTCCGTCGCGAGAAAGTCGCCGCCGCCTATATCGAGGGCGATGCGTTTCATCGCTACAACCGCGTCGAGATGCGCACGAAGATGCAGGAGGAAGGCGAGAAGGGCAACAAGCACTTCAGCCACTTCAGCCCGGAAACCAACCTGTTCGAGGAGCTGGAGAAAGTCTTCCGCGACTACGGCGAGTCCGGTACCGGCACCGCCCGTCATTACGTGCACGACGAGGACGAAGCCAAATTATACGGGGCGGCACCGGGGACCTTTACCGAATGGGGCCCGCTGCCGGAAAAGTCCGACCTGCTATTTTACGAAGGTCTGCATGGCGCCGTGGTGACCGACAAGGTCAATATCGCCCAGCATGCTGACCTCAAGGTCGGCGTCGTTCCCGTCATCAATCTGGAGTGGATCCAGAAGCTGCATCGCGACCGCAAGGATCGCGGTTACACGCAGGAAGCCGTCACCGACACCATCCTGCGGCGGATGCCGGACTATGTGAACTACATCTGCCCGCAATTTGCCGAGACCGACATCAACTTCCAGCGTGTGCCGACGGTCGATACCTCGAACCCCTTCATCGCGCGGTGGATCCCGACGCCGGATGAATCGATGGTGGTGATCCGGTTGAAGAATCCGCGCGGCATCGATTTCCCCTATCTGCTGTCGATGATCCCCAACAGCTTCATGTCGCGCGCCAACTCGATCGTGATTCACGGCTCGAAACTGGATCTGGCGATGCAGCTCATCCTCACCCCGCTGATCCTGCAATTGATGGAACGCAAAAGGCGCACGGTATGAATATTCAAAGTCCCGCTCCCCAGATGGATCAAGCGACCGTTCCGCACGCGGATATGGCGAATGCGATTCGCTTTCTCGCGATCGACGCGGTGGAAAAGGCGAAGTCGGGCCATCCCGGCATGCCGATGGGTATGGCCGACGCGGCGACAGTGCTGTTCTCACGCTTCCTCAAATTCGATGCCGCCGATCCGGCCTGGCCAGACCGCGACCGCTTCATCTTGTCCGCCGGCCACGGCTCGATGTTGCTCTACGCGCTGCTGCATCTGACCGGATCGGCGGAGGTGACGCTCGATCAGTTGCAGTCGTTCCGGCAATGGGGCTCGAAGACACCCGGCCATCCCGAATACGGCCACACCGCGGGCGTCGAGACGACCACCGGCCCGCTCGGCCAGGGTATCGCCACGGCGGTCGGCATGGCCTTGGCCGAACGCCTGATGAATGCGCGTTTCGGCGACGGTCTCGTCGATCACTACACTTACGTGATCGCCGGTGACGGCTGCTTGATGGAGGGCCTCAGCCACGAGGCGATCTCGCTGGCGGGACATCTGCGGCTCAATCGTCTGATCGTGCTGTTCGACGATAACCAGATCTCGATCGACGGCGCGACCTCGCTGTCGTGTTCGGACGATCAGCTTGCGCGCTTCGCTGCATCGGGATGGTCGGCCTGCCGTGTCAACGGCCATGATCCCGAGGCCGTGGCCGCGGCCATTGCACGGGCGCGCGACAACGACCGCCCATCGCTGATCGCGTGCCGCACGGTGATCGGCTTCGGCGCGCCGAATCGGCAAGGCAGTGAGAAGGCGCATGGCGCGCCGCTGGGCGCGGACGAGGTTGCGAAGACGCGTGACGCGCTGCACTGGCCGCACGCCCCGTTCCACGTTCCCGATGTGGTGGCGCGACAATGGCGCGCGGTCGGCGCGCGCGGACAGACGGCGCATGCGGAATGGGTGGGGCGCGTTGCGCGTCTCGACGGCGCTGTGCGGGATTACTTTCAGGCCGCGCTGAAGGGCCAGCTTTCCGGCGGATACGACAATGCGCTGGCCAAGATTCGCGCCCATTTCTTGCTGGAGCGACCGAAGATCGCCACCCGGCAGGCCTCGCAACTCGTCATCGATGTCATTGCCGATGTCCTGCCGAATCTGCTCGGCGGATCGGCTGACCTCACCCATTCGAACCTCACGCGCGCCAGGATGCAGGCGCCGATCCAGCACGATGCCTTCGACGGCAGCTACGTCCATTACGGCGTGCGCGAGCACGCCATGGCGGCGGCGATGAACGGCGTCGCTTTGCATGGCGGCCTCATTCCCTATGGCGGCACCTTCCTGTGCTTTGCCGATTACAGCCGCCCCGCGATCCGGCTGGCCGCGTTGATGGGCATCCGCGTCATTCACGTGATGACGCACGACTCGATCGGGCTTGGCGAGGACGGCCCGACCCATCAGCCGGTCGAGCACCTGGCTTCCCTGCGCGCGATTCCAAATCTGCTGGTGTTCCGTCCCGGCGACGCCGTCGAGACCGCCGAGGCCTGGGATTGCGCGTTGCGGACGCCCCATGCGCCGTCGGTGCTTTGCCTGTCGCGTCAGGCGCTGCCTGTGTTCCGCGATGGCATCGATTCCACTAACCGGGTCGCGCGTGGTGCCTATGTCGTCATCGAGCCGGAAGGTGGCCGCGACGTCACCCTGGTGGCAACCGGCTCCGAAGTGTCGATTGCGATTGTTGCGGCAAAGCTGCTTGCCGATGACGGCATTCGCGCTGCGGTGGTGTCGGCGCCGTGCTTCGATCTGTTCCGGCAACAGCCCGGCGACTATCGGGCCGCAATTCTCGGCAGCGCTCCGCGCGTCGGTGTCGAGGCCGCGATCGAGGGCGATTGGGCGCGCTGGTTTGGCGATGGCGGTGAGTTCGTCGGCATGACCGGATTCGGGGCCTCGGCGCCTGCGGATGATCTGTATCGCGAATTCGGTATCACCGCCGCGGCGGTCGTAACGGCGGCGATGCGCTGCATCGCCCGCTCGCGCATCGCCGCCGCCGAATGAGTTGTTCGGGACAAGACAACGAAATGGAGGACCTATGGCACGCATTACGCTGAGGCAACTGCTCGATCACGCCGCCGAACATGGCTACGGCGTGCCGGCCTTCAACATCAACAACATGGAGCAGGGTCTGGCGATCATGGAGGCTGCCGCCGAGGTCGATGCGCCGGTCATCATCCAGGCCTCGCGCGGCGCGCGCTCCTACGCCAACGACTTCATGCTGGCGAGAATGATCGATGCGCTGCAGGAGATGTATCCGCAGATCCCGCTGTGCCTGCACCAGGACCACGGCAACGAAGAGTCCACCTGCGCCACCGCGCTACAGCACGGCTTTACCTCGGTCATGATGGACGGCTCGCTGAAGGCCGACGCCAAGACCGCTGCTGACTACGATTACAACGTCGACATCACGCGTCGCGTGGTCGATATCGCGCACTGGATCGGCGCCTCTGTCGAAGGCGAACTCGGTGTGCTCGGTTCATTGGAGCATGGCGGCGGCGAGCAGGAGGACGGCCACGGTGTCGAGGGCCAGGTCAGCCGCGACCAGTTGCTCACCGATCCGGATCAAGCCGTCGATTTCGTCCGTGCCACCAAGGTTGATGCGCTGGCGATCGCGATGGGGACTTCACACGGCGCCTACAAATTCTCGCGCAAGCCGGACGGCGACATTCTCGCCATGACGGTCGTCGAAGAAATTCACCGCCGGCTGCCGAATACGCATCTGGTGATGCACGGATCGTCATCGGTGCCGCAGCCTCTGCAGGACATCTTCAATCAATTTGGTGGCGAGATGCCGCAGACCTGGGGCGTACCGGTGGAGGAAATCGTGCGCGGCATCAAGCACGGCGTTCGCAAGGTCAATATCGACACCGACTGCCGCCTCGCAATGACCTCTGCCTTCCGCAAAGTCGCCGCGCAAACCAGAAGCGAATTCGATCCGCGAAAATTTCTGAAACCGGCGATGGACGCGATGCGCAACCTCTGCCGCGAACGCTTCGAACAATTCGGCACCGCGGGCCACGCCGCGAAGATCAAGGTGATTCCGCTGGCCGAAATGGCGAAGCGTTATCGCAGTGGCGCGCTCGACCCGAAGATCGGCAACATCGCGCAAGCTGCCGAGTGAACAGACCTTATTCCATCCGGTGACGCCGGATCCAAACGAGGAGGCCACCATGAATGAACATGCTTCGATCACGATCCGCGGCAAGGATCGCTACAAGTCCGGCGTCATGGAATACAAGAAGATGGGCTATTGGGAGCCCGATTATGTACCCAAGGACACCGACATCATCGCATTGTTCCGGGTGACGCCGCAGGATGGCGTCGATCCGATCGAGGCTTCGGCAGCAGTGGCCGGCGAATCCTCGACCGCGACCTGGACCGTGGTGTGGACCGACCGCCTCACGGCTGCGGAAAAATACCGCGCCAAGTGTTTTCGGGTGGATCCGGTGCCGAATTCGCCCGGCCAGTACTTTGCCTATATCGCCTACGATCTCGACCTGTTCGAGAACGGCTCGATCGCCAACCTATCGGCCTCGATCATTGGCAATGTGTTCGGCTTCAAGCCGCTGAAGGCTCTGCGATTGGAAGACATGCGGCTTCCAGTCGCTTATGTGAAGACGTTCCAGGGCCCGGCCACCGGCATCGTGGTTGAGCGAGAGCGTATGGACAAGTTCGGCCGCCCACTGCTTGGCGCGACTGTGAAGCCGAAGTTGGGTCTGTCCGGTCGTAACTACGGCCGCGTCGTCTATGAGGCGCTGAAGGGCGGGCTCGACTTCACCAAGGACGACGAGAACATCAACTCGCAGCCCTTCATGCATTGGCGCGAGCGTTTTCTCTATTGCATGGAGGCGGTCAACAAGGCGCAGGCAGCGTCCGGCGAGCTCAAGGGCACCTATCTCAACGTCACCGCCGGCACCATGGAGGACATGTACGAACGCGCCGAATTCGCCAAGCAGCTCGGCTCCGTCATCATCATGATCGACCTCGTGATCGGCTACACTGCGATTCAGTCGATGGCGAAATGGGCGCGCAAGAACGACATGATCCTGCATCTGCACCGCGCGGGGCATTCGACCTATACGCGGCAGCGCAATCATGGCGTCTCGTTCCGCGTCATTGCCAAATGGATGCGGCTCGCCGGCGTCGATCATATCCATGCCGGGACAGTCGTCGGCAAGCTCGAAGGCGATCCGGCGACGACGCGCGGCTATTACGACATCTGCCGCGAAGACTACAATCCGATGCGGCTCGAACACGGCGTGTTCTTCGAGCAGAACTGGGCCAGCCTCAACAAGATGATGCCGGTCGCGTCGGGCGGCATCCATGCCGGCCAGATGCATCAGTTGCTCGATCACCTTGGCGAAGACGTCATCCTGCAGTTTGGCGGCGGCACCATCGGTCATCCCATGGGCATCCAGGCCGGCGCCACCGCCAACCGTGTCGCGTTGGAAGCGATGATCCTCGCTCGCAACGAAGGCCGCGACTACCTGCATGAAGGCGAGGAGATTCTTGCCAAGGCGGCGATGACCTGCACGCCGCTGAAGGCGGCGCTGGAGACGTGGAAGAACGTCACCTTCAACTACGAATCCACTGACATGCCCGACTACGCCCCCAGCGCCAGCGTCTCGCTGTAAGGAGCACGATCATGCGCATTACCCAAGGCTGCTTCTCGTTCCTGCCCGATCTCACCGATGAGCAAATTTCAAAGCAGGTGCAGTATTGCCTCGCCAATGGTTGGGCCGTGAACATCGAATTCACCGACGATCCACATCCCCGCAACAATTTCTGGGAAATGTGGGGCCTGCCGATGTTCGATCTGCGCGACGCCGCCGGCGTGCTGATGGAACTGACCGAATGCCGCAAGGTGTATGGCGATCGCTACATCCGGCTGTCGGCATTCGACTCGAGTCATGGTTGGGAATCGGTGCGGCTCTCCTTCATCGTCAACCGTCCGAAGGAAGAGCCAGGTTTCCGGCTCGAGCGGCATGAGGTGGAAGGCCGCAACATCCGCTATACGACCAAATCCTATGCCGTCGATCGCCCCGAAGGCCAGCGCTACGGTGGGTCGTGAGCACGCTGACGGTGGTCGATAGCGCCGGGGACGCGCCGCCGGCGACGCAGGTCGATCTGCGCCGTGAGTTCGACGAGGTCGGCATCGGCGAGGTGCTCGATCAGCTCGATCGTGAATTGATCGGGCTGAAGCCGGTGAAAACGCGGATTCGCGAGATTGCTTCGCTGCTGCTGATCGAGCGCATCCGCAAGCGCATGGACCTGGCGTCGGGCAACCCGACGCTGCACATGTCGTTCACAGGCAATCCCGGCACCGGCAAGACTACGGTGGCGCTGCGCATCGCCAGCATCCTGCATAAACTGGGTTTCGTGCGGCGAGGGCAGGTGGTGTCGGTGACGCGCGACGAACTGGTCGGGCAATATATCGGCCATACCGCGCCGAAGACGAAGGAGATCCTAAAGAAGGCGATGGGCGGCGTGTTGTTCATCGACGAGGCCTACTACCTGCATCGGCCCGATAACGAGCGCGATTACGGCCAGGAGGCGATCGAGATCCTGCTGCAAGTGATGGAATCGCAGCGCGAGGATCTGGTAGTGATCCTCGCCGGCTACGGCGACCGCATGGACAAGTTCTTCGGCAGCAATCCTGGCTTCCGCTCGCGCATCGCCCACCATATCGATTTCCCCGACTATGCCGACGACGAATTGCTCGCCATTTCCGAAATGATGCTCGGCGATATGAATTACAAATTCAGCGCCGATGCGCGTGCGGCGTTCGTCCGCTACATCGCGCTGCGCAAGACCCAGCCGCTGTTCTCCAACGCCCGTTCGATCCGCAACGCGCTCGACCGCATGCGGCTACGTCAGGCCAACCGGCTTGTCGCCGATCTCGACCGCGTGCTGAGCGCCGACGACATCAAGTCACTGGAGGCTTCGGATGTGCTCGCGAGCCGGGTGTTCTCGAACGGTCCTGGCGGGTAATGGCACCCGACCGAACATGCTGCGAATTGGTCGAGGTCTATCTTTTGTGACCCTCGGTCTTCCTGGCAGCGCGGCGCTAGCCGGAGACTTCCGGGAATTGGACAGCTACTGGGACCGGTTTTGCCACCTAGCGACCTTCTCGCTTGAAAGAAAAGCCGCCAAATGCGGGCCAATCTCGACAGATTGAGCCAAACAAGCCATCCACCGACTCATTTGTTCAGCGAGGCTATCGGTACTTCCAGAGTGTAGATGAAGCCTGATGGTGGATAAGCCAAACGCACAGTGCCGTTCAGCTGCCGTCCGAGCGATTCCATCATGCGTGTGCCAAAGCTGCGGCGGACGGGCGGATTGACCAGCGCGCCGCCGCTTTCGATCCAGCTCAAGGTCAGTTGCTGCGACGCCTGGTCGATCGTCCAGTCGACCTTAACAATGCCACTCGGGTCCGAAAGCGCTCCGAACTTGGTGGCGTTGGTGCAAAGTTCGTTGAGCGTCATCGCTAGGGCGATAACTGCGCCCGACCCCATATCTACTTCGGGTCCTGAGACAGCGAAGCGGCCAACTCCCTTGTTGTCATAGGGCTCGGTGGCATTACGGATTGTCATCTCGAGTCCTGCACTCGCCCAACTAACTTGCATCAAGAGGTCATGAGCTCGACCGAGCGCAAGAAGCCGCCCCTCGATGGCTTGCTGCGCATGCTGGACGCTGGTGGCGGTCCGAAGGCTTTGTGAAGCGATCGCACTTACAGTTGCGAGGGTATTCTTGATGCGATGGTGCAATTCGCCGAGCACAAGCTTTTGCAGCTTGTCGGCCGCTTCCCGCTCCTTGGCGTCTATGCCGGCCTGCGCGAGCAACAGCTTGGCATCTATTCCAGCCTGTTCCAGCAATAGTCGTAAGCTGTCGTTCTCGGCGGTCAGTGTCTCTTCCGCGACAGACTGGCTTGGCCGCGTCGGATTGACGGTCAAACCTGCCTGGCCAGAGACGACCTCAAGGGTGCCTGCACCGATCATGTCCTGCAGTTCGGCGATCATTTCCTTGCTGTCGATGGGCTTACCAAAGAAGCGGCTGTTTTCCGGTTTCTCGTCGCTTGAGGGGGTTATCTGGCCGGATACCAGGATGATCTTGATCTGTGGCCAGCGTTCATGGACCGCATGAGCAAGCTTCAATCCATCCATACTACCGGGCATTTGGATGTCCGAAAACAAGAGCGAAATGTCGGATCGCGCCTCAAGCACGCTGATGGCTTGATCGGCATTCGTCGCTTCGACGGCCGTAAATCCTGCATCCTCAACGATGTCGACCGCTCGCATACGCAGCACCATCTCGTCTTCGACGACAAGCACGTTGGTCTTATCTCGAGATGATGACACCTAAGCTGCTCCCATCAAGGCGGGAGCACACACGGCCCTCAGTCACCGAGCGCCTATCGTACCGAGGTGATGTGAAGGAACCTAGCGATTTTTACATCCGAAGTCGACATAATCCTGGGATTGCCTATCACGCGTCATGTAAGGGAACATTCTGCTGGTCGATGATGCGTGTCGCGAGGAGGTCAAAAATGCGCTGCCAGGCACGCTCCTGAAAAGGCGGTGGCCCCCGACGGAATTCGCCCTGGGGCGGCGGAACCGCTCCCCGTCGATCTGGACTATGCGCTTCACCAGAAGTCAGGCGAGCTCAGTTGGTCTTGAGGTTGTAGAGCTTGCGCAATCTTTCTTGCGTGCCGTCAATCGCGCGGACTGTATTGAGCTCTGCGGTGAGCCTCAATTGCACGTCGGCCGCTCGGTGAAGTGAGAGAATGCCCCAGTTCGTCTCAAAGCGAGGGTCTGCGATCTCGTCAATGATCACGGCCGTGACGTCTTCGCAGCCGTAGCAGCTGCGGATTTGCAGCAAAGCCGCATGTTCGAGGTCGTGTCTGGAAAGCAGCGACTTCGCCATATTGGGTATTCCCTTGCGTCATCGTTTGAGCCAACCCTGAAGATCAGATCAGGCCTTTGTTTCGCAGCACGGAGAGTATGGCAGGTGACTCTAGATCATCACCAGCTTGACCTCACCGTCGTTGGCTGCAACCAGTTCCATCTGCTCGCGCGCCAGTTTCTCGATCAGCGGCCTATTGGCGTGGAAGTACCTTTTGGCCTGATCTTTGGTTGGAAACTTGGTCGTCAGGGTACACGCAATCCGGCGGTTGCCGTGTCTTATGTCGAACGCCACGCGCTGAAAGTCATCAGGCGCCTGAACCTGTGTCGAAATAGCAATCATGTTTGGATCCATAAAGCTCGGCGAAAACCCGAACTCCAGGAATATTACGACGTCTATGTGTTCAATGTATGTGGACGAGGGCGGCAAACGGCCTGAAGGCGATCTCGCTCTCGCTGCGGTTCTCCGTCGGTTAGCCCAGGATAGATTGGTATAGAGCCAGGTAGCGATCTGCCATTCTATCGACGGTAAAGTGCTCAGAAACCGCCGCCCGGCAGGCGCGTCTATCCAGTTCACCAATGCGCTCAACGGCTTGAAGAGCTTCGAGGGCGCTATTGACCAGGAAACCAGTCACGCCATCTGTGATCAATTCGGGCATCGATCCGCGGTTACGCGCGATCACCGGTGTTCCGCAGGCAAGCGCCTCAACAACTGATAACCCGAATGGTTCGTCGAAATTGATCAGGTGAAGCAATGCTCGTGCGGATCCCAGAACGCGCGTCCGCTCCAGACCTCCGACCGGACCGAGATAAGTCGCGGACCTTCCCAGTGCTGGGACCACATGACGTCGATGATAGTCCGCATCCTGAACGATACCGGCCATGATGAGGTGGCGGCCAACCGCCTCGGCAGTTGCTATCGCTTCCGCAGCCCCTTTATCGGGATGAATGCGACCGAAGAATAGAAGATCGTCGCTGCCAAGCGGATCGAAGGGAAAATCGTCGATCGGAATGCCGTGATGGATCGTTGCCGCATAGCGAAGGTCGGGATGGCGATTGGCATCGCTGATTGCGACATAATGGACACGATCCTCATACTCCTTGAAAACCGGAACAATACGGGCTGATGAAAAGCCGTGAATGGTTGTGACGACTGGCGTGTCCACAAGGCGAGAGAAGCCCAGCGGTACAAAATCTGCCTGATTGTGGATGATGTCGAATTCGCCGGCCCGCTCGAAGACATTTGCAACATGCAGGAGTTCCCACGCCTTGGCGTCGAGCGACGAGTCTTCAGAGTATGGTGCCGGGACGACACCGGCGAGATTTCCCGACGTCAAACTGTCCTTGGTGGCAAACAGTGTGACGTCAACTCCCCGCAAGAGCAGTGCCTCCGTAAGCAAGCTCGTCACGAGTTCCCACGGGCCGTAGTGTCGGGGAGGAGTTCGCCAGGATATAGGCGCTAACATCGCGACGCGCATCGTGTTTAGCCTCGCAGGATGGATGGCGGATAATCAGCTACGTCAATCCGGGCACGGCGGATATATGGCCGACGGATTGGTGGAGGCCCGCTGTAAATTGGATTGACGCGACGACTCAGGAGCGCATGGTGAATGTCATCGATGCTGGTTCGATGGTGTCATCATCACTGCAGAATGAGAGGCGCTCCGCCCGTCATCTGTCAAGAGCAAGCGCCCCGATCGCTGCAGAACGGCGCGCGGCGCCTTCGATAAACAGGTCGCGAACGACCCTTTGTCAATGCGGTTTCGAAAGTGAGGCTCGACATGGTGGCCATGTATCGCCAACCAAATCTGGAAGTCATCGTCACACCACATCCCCTGCTTTTCTGGGAATGGCAGGTGCAGGACGATGGTGATCTGTTCAACAGTGGCTTCAGCAGCACGCGGTGGAAGGCTCGGTATGATGGAAACGCAGCGCTTTTCGAGGTCCTGGCAGCCGGATTTTACTCTGAGCCTCTGTTTGACTGATTGTTAGAAGTGCCGCAACGCGGTCTTGCCCGCAAGGCAATCCGATGTTGCAGGGCTAGCGCGGTTCTTCAATAGGCGCCCAGTGCGTGGGATCAATCCGGGTGACGTTGACGCATCCTGCTTCAGCAAGGGTAATAATCCAGTCGCCGTCGTTCCTCCATGCGCGGCAAGCGGTTCGCATTTTTTCCGCCTCGGATTCCATGGCATGATCCGAATTGTCATCGTATCCGCCAGCCAGGAATATTGGCGTTCCGTCTTGTGGTGCGGTGTCTATAGGTAGCCAATTCAACGGTTCATGTCCTTGCAGTGGTGGAAGAAATAAAGCTGATGTTGTCCGACGCGATGACTACGTGCCGCGCACGCGGTTCACGTTGATTTTGCGACAATGTGGGGTGGACGTCGGTGTTTGAAGGCTGAGATGCAGAGGATTCCTTTTTCGGCTTCGTCGGCAAGAAGCATAAGTAGCCGGTACACCTCGGGACTGCTTTGGGCGGCTGCCAAACGTCTGTACCGAGCAGCACGCGCGCCGTTCATGGACAGGCCGTCGTCAGATGCTGCGTGTCTGCCAGCCTGATGGAGGTCATGTGGTCGTCCGAATGACTGGTTGCGAAGCGATAATGGCATCGAGTGCTGCTCTACCGAGTTGCCGCGCTTCATCTTCGTAAAGCGGTGATGGCATGTCGCCCATCGTATCCCAGGTCTTTCTGATTGCCTTCGCAGCAACCTCGACCGCCGCATCATATTCGGACTGCTCGTTACATCTGGCGTGCTGCGGCGTGTGTTGAAGGTCATTCACGGCACTGAATTCCAGCTCTGACATTGAGAAACCCTCTCAAGTTGAGATCGTGCAAGATCTGCTTCCGTTCAATCGAGGATTTGGCGTCACGCAGATTATGACGCGTTCTGACCGGAGGTGATTTAGCCCTGCTGAATAACGACGCGGCAACAATTAAGAAGAGCTAAGAGGAGGGACAGTAGTACCAAAGGCAGAGGCCGATCCCGGATATTGATCGTCCAACGCTCTGATATGGCCCCCCCCTTGTTGAGGGGGAAACAGTGCTCACAGACGCCGGTAGAAGCCGTGGTTCTTGCGATGATCTTTAGATCTTACGCTTCCAGTCGGAAATTACGAATGGAGGATATTATTTTGGAAGCACGAATTGTGTCGCTTCCGGTTTCTGTAGCCGATGCTTCCTCGCATCTGCGATTAGTTGCAGTTGTCCGGCTTTTCGCATGGCAAGCGTTCGCTCGTCTCCGTGAGGGAGTTGAGCAGCTGCCGCAAGCGCGATCATCGCGGCGTGCTCAGCTTCAAGGTGAGAAGCCTTCACCGTCCGGACCTGTGCTGTTGCGATTCCAAAGTACATTCGGAGGTAGGCATGGCAGTCCCGAGACATTGGGCGGGAGCGCGACCGAACTCTCTGTCACCGGTGAATGCCTAAGGAGGGCCGATGATGCGGTGCAGTAGATGCCCTTTATGTTCGGAAGTCGACCTAATTCGAAGGTTCTGATTTGCCGCCGGAATCGCTGAGGTCAATCCGCTGGACTGCCCGTGCCTTGGGTGGCTGGTTCAGGAGAATAGGGGGCCTACGGATACATGCGACCGCGGTATGGCGTAGGTGAAGAAAGTCGGATGTCGTCGTGCGGGTCTGCGTCCGGCTCTAGGCGGAGCGGCGCAGACGATATTTTCTGTCGACGACAGGTGGCGTCGCAACGAGCTTTACAGTCCACTTTGCTGCCGATGCATCCATCACGACGGATCTCACCGATCCCGTGACTGTTTGACCGTTCAGCTGAAGTGCGCGCGGCAGCCCGTGATATTGAGCCAGACGAGCGCGCCTGGCCTCGACGAGGTCCGTGATTTCGATGACCTGCATCTGCGACTCCAGAGTTGGCGCGGTACGCTCGACAAGACCCGCGCTACAGGACGGGTAGCATCGTATGGTTAATGAAATGCGTCAGATCGTCTTCAGCAATTCCGATGCTGAAGGCAAGTCAGCGGGCGGGATTGCCATCCAGATTTTGGGACCCCGTATGAGCGCTCGCGGCCCTTCATTGTCGCAAATGAGCCACTCGGTTTCGTCCCAGATGACGAGGCATGGAAATGTCTGAGGCAGCTTGTCCTTGTTTCCGCGTATCCATGTTCCACCCGCAACGATGATCCTTTCATCGTCCTTCGGTGCGGTGCTGATTGGTTGCCACCCGTCGCCCATTTGATCGCCCCTTTGTCTGCGCCTCAGTGCGACTCAAACGCGAGGCCGCAACGTCCAGTTAAAGCGTGCAGACCTTGGCTGCCACATGAAACTTGCTCCCGATTGGCATGCAGCTAGGCGATTACGGAAGGGCTGTGCATCAAGTCGCATAGTGTCGCGACGAATTTGATTGACCGTCACGGGCATAGGCGCATGGTTCCACCATGGCCTTCAATTTCACCTCCGACGTCAAATCCAAGCAAAAAGATTGCTGGCTAATTCTGAACTTCAGCGGAGAGGAGATTTCCCTGTCGTTCGACGATGCAATCGAGCTTAAGATCCAAATCAATCACGTCCTGGAAACGGGAACTCCCAACGAACGGAAGATCGTGAGCGAAGCTGACAGCTGGTCGGCGCTGTGTGTGCCAAATGCGGGCGGTTTCGGGGTTGCCTTTGTCCTGTCGGCGACGTCGACGATAAAACTATGGCTGGATGCCAGGCAGGCCGAGCGCTTTTCTGCAGAGCTTCAGACGTTTATCGATCTGGTTGGGAGTCGGAGTTGAAGGGCTTCTGGCATGGCTATGTCGAACTGGTATTGGCCGGCGTGACGTACGAAGCCAGTTACGACATCCTGGATGGCATGGTTCAATTGACCATTGGCCAGTTGATCGTGGTCGCAGAACCGCTGCCGGGTGCGACGTATGAGGAAAGTGCGCTCTACGCTTTGGAACAGTTCGCGACCGGAAAAATCGTCGCGCGGGGCTAGAGCCGCTCCCCGGGTGCTGGGTCAGCTCGCTGCCACTTCGCCTGCTTTTGTCGTCTCATAGGCAATGTCTGTCTTGTTCATGACGAGGGGTGATAGCCACCCGAGATCGACAAGGCGCTGGTATTTGCTGCGATCGATATTGCCAGCCGTATATTTTGCGCCGCCGTGCAGGACGATCTCACGGATCAGTTCCAGGTCTTCATGTGTCATGATTGCTCCATCTGGCATGATCGCCGATGCGCGTCGGAGCGCCCCGGAAGGGGATTGGACATTTTGATTGAATTTGCTGGTTCTCGATCACCGCGAACACAGCAGCGCCGTCGAGCGCATGGATCATGCGCCGGGTGCCCGTGACCTCAGATGCCGTAGCTATGCTGGCGATGCGCTCTGTTCGACTATTTCTTTCGGGGCTTTTCTGCCTCGGGGTGCATCAGGCCCTTCATGGTCGGGGCTGCTGCGATCGTCTTGGCCTTGTCCTTTTTGGGCTTCTTTACTTCGCGATTGTTCCGTTGTTCGCCTTTAGCCATGGTTTGGTCCTCCGCCCGCACTGGGCTTCGGTGACATTAGCACGTCGGTTGGGTCTCCCGGAGATTATGTTGCCTAAAGCCGCTGTCGCATCGCCGCATCGCGGGCGGACGACCGCCACCCGTCGTCCAGGCAGCAGACAGCCGCATCAATTCAGGAGATGGAAGTTTGCTTGATTGACTCCTCCCTGAATTCAGGGTTGCTATCGTTCGGAGACAACCGGGAGAACTGAAGTGACCACTGGCGTAGTAAAATGGTTCAATGCGACGAAGGGCTTCGGCTTTATCCAGCCGGACGATGGCAGCAAAGACGTCTTTGTTCACATCTCGGCCGTCGAGAAGGCGGGGCTGAGCACTTTGAATGAAGGGGCCAAGGTCAGCTTTGAGGAAGTGGCCAACCGTGGCAAGACGTCGGCAGAAAACCTTCGGGTTGGCTGATCGGGCCTCTTTTGCCTGGCGCCGCAAGTCTGGTGGCGCCCGGCTGTCGGCCAAATGACCACATAACTGGCAGCCCGTCGGACTTGTCCCGGCGGGCGTTTCGCGATGATTTCAGCGGCCGGTTGGTGTCGCGTCGGTTTTCGCGACTGATGGACAGGAATGCTCATCGGGCCAAGTGAATTCAGGCGGCCGTGCAGCTATCCATATCGTTGTGCATGATTGTCTGGCTGGCGCGGCTATCCCATTTGACCGTGACGCTACTCCAGTCCTTGGCGATGACGGTACCAAAGTCATTTTTATCGTTCTTCCAAAAGACTGTCGTTCCGAGAACGAGCGCCCTTGATTTTTCACCGGTCACTGTGCGTCTCCCAAAAGTTCTACTTGCCGTTTGGTGAAAGGTGCCAACCACGGACGAGCTGGGCGTGCTGAGAAGCCACGTCCATTGCCTCCACGGTAAAGCTAAGTCAGCTCTTATTTGTCCATCGCTGCGAGCAGGCTTCTTATATCGATCGTCGCGATGTTCGAGTAACTGTCCGAAATCGCATACGGGAAGATAATTTGATCGCCATGCCGCATTGCGCCGCATGTATAGACGACGTTCGGCACATATCCTTCGCGCTCGGACGGCGCAGGCCGAAGGAGCGGTTCGTCCAGGCGCCCCAGCACCTTCGTCGGGTCGTTTTTGTCGAGCAGTGCTGCTCCTATCGAATACTTGCGGACCGGGCCGACACCGTGGGTCAGCAATAGCCAGCCCTCATCTAATTCGATAGGTGAGCCGCAGTTGCCGATTTGAATGAACTCCCAAGGGGCGGCCGGCTTCAGGATCGGCGTGCCGCCATCCCATGTATAAAGATTATCCGAATAGATCAGGTAGAGGTTTTCATTGTCTTGCCGCGCGATCATCGCGAACCGCCCGTCGATTTTCCGGGGGAAAAGTGCCATGCCCTTGTTATGTGATGCGCTGCCTCTGAGGGCTGAAAAGCGAAACGTGACGAAGTCGGACGTCTCGATGATCTCCGAGCGAATCGCCCTGCCGCTATAGGCCGTGTACGTCGCGTAATAGACCGTTCGCTCGGAATGCTCGAATTTCACGAAGCGCGCATCCTCGATGCCGTTCGATTGCGACTCCGTAATCGGAAAAATGACCCGCTCGCTGATATCCTCGCTGCTACGAAACGTGACGGCGACATCCTCGCCGCCAGGCCCAGACCCGAGGTGTTGAATTGCTGGATTTGATGCGAGGCGTGCGGTCGGATCGATGCTCACGGTCCCGTCGGTATCTACAAGGCCGGTGCGAAATGTCAGGGATGACACATGGCCTTCTCCGACGGCGCGCAGGCTGAGGATGAAGCGCAGGGCGCCGGCTGTCGTTCCCGATTGATCGGGGTGAGGCACGATGCTCGGATTGAAGAGTGCCGATGCTTCAAACGAGTATTCACTCAGGAAATAGGCGCCGACTAGCTGACGCTGAATCGTCGTGAACCGGCTATGGCCGTGGAATGCATCTTCCATTTCGTCAGCGCGGGCCTCGAATGTCTGAAGCAGATTCCGGTGGCGGCCCAGAAAGTTTTCAAGCACGTCGGCCAACTGATGCTCTGCCTGCTCGGGACTGAGCGCAAGAATCCGGTCGACAATATGATTGGCGCGCGTCTTATCTGTCGGATTGAGATCGCGTGGCTCCGTCGCAGGTTTAAACGGCCGTACGATGACTCGGGACGCGTCGGGCCGGAGATAGAGCGCCTGGCGATTCAGTATCGGAGATGAGGGCAAAAGGAATCTCAATGGTCTGCTGAGAGGGGGAGCGCAACGTGATCAGGCCACGCGGGTGGCGGACTTGGATTGATCCTCGGCGATACGTGCCATGTGCCGAATTTCGGATAGTCCGAGCAGGTAGGATACGACTGACTCGCCGCCCCGGTTCTCATTAGCACGGTCCGGATGCAGTCCGTCACGACAGCTTCCTGTCTCCAGATCGACGAGCGGGATAGAAAGGTCATTGCTGCCGAGGAACCATGCGAAGACCCGGGCGGCTTCGCTCTTCCATTCAATGTTCTGGTCGGCGCGCCACGCCGCAAGGCTGGCCGCGATGGTGGCAGCAGCCTCGACAGGCTGTTGGTCGAAGCTGCGTGGCTGGCGCCGGATGTCGTGAAATCCCTCCGTGCCCACCGGCCTGAACTGACCGCTGGCTGAGGTCTGCTGTGTCAGCAGCCAGCGCAGGCTTCTCAGCCCGGCATTGAGATAGTCCGGCCGTTTCATCGCAGTGCCGGTGAGAATCAAAGCCTGGCAGAGTCTAGCGTTGTCATAGGAAAGTCCGTTTTCGAACCACACCCAATCGCTCGTCTCGACTTTCTCAAGAAGCGAGACGAGCCTGTCGGACAGAGCCGTCCGGATTGCATTGGCACGGCTATTGTCGGTGACGGTCGTGCAATACGCATCGAGTCCCAGCAATACGAACGCCCAAGCACGGGGCGAGAGGAAATCACCGACCTTTGGTAAGGCCTCCGCAAAGAGTGCTGCGGCCCAGGTCCGCCGAGAGGGGTTCGCATCCGAAAGAGCGCAAACGCCCAGCGCCCAAAGCGTGCGCCCATGACTGTCTTCCGATCCGCTTTCTTCCAGCCAGCTGCGATCGAAAGCCATGAAATTTCGAAACCGGTGCGTTTCGGGATTCCACGCATGCTGGACGAAAGCCGCAAAGCGGGAGGTCAGGACCTCCGACAGACGTAGTTCCCCGGGCGTGTTCAACGCGCATGCCAGCAGTAGCGCGCGGGCATTGTCGTCGATGCAATAGCCATGCAAGCGATCCGGAACACTGTGAACCGCATGCTGGAACAGTCCGGTGTCGTCGCACATCGACAGGAAGTGACCAATCTGCATCTCGGGAGGCGCGCGACTATCTCGCAGGAGCGTACTCGTATCCGACTTTGCAATGGTCTTGAGCCGGTGGCGGCGACCCGCGTTCTCGAAAACGGACATATATCGATCGGCCGTCCGTTCCCAGGTCATGGAGCGGCTGCTGGCATAGGCGCGCTTGCGCATCGCTTGGCGCAGTGGCGCATTGATCAGGAGCTTTTCGATCTCGACGCCGATCGCATTCGCATCCGCGAACGGGACGATAATGCCGCGGCCATCGGCAAGCAGTTCGCGGGCATGCCAATAGGGAGTCGATACCACAGCCTTTCCCAAGCCAAAACTATAGGCCAGGGTGCCTGACGTCATCTGAGATTCGTTCAGATAAGGCGTGACATAGACATCGCACATCGAGATGAAATCGAGCAGGGTCTCCTGGTCAACGAAACGATCAAGG
Source organism: Tardiphaga sp. 20_F10_N6_6 (assembly GCF_052076045.1). Taxonomy (NCBI): domain Bacteria; kingdom Pseudomonadati; phylum Pseudomonadota; class Alphaproteobacteria; order Hyphomicrobiales; family Nitrobacteraceae; genus Tardiphaga; species Tardiphaga sp. 20_F10_N6_6. The sequence goes on along the minus strand of NZ_CP197239.1, from coordinate 3,057,610 downwards.
AAGACCACGTGATCCGCGACGCCAGCTTCGCGGGCCCTTGCAATGAGGGATTCGCGATAGGCCTCGCCTTCGTCATGTACCAGATTTGGATGGGTTGCGCCCAATACGACATAGACTGCACCCGGACAGGTGCTCAGGATGGACGGCATCGCATCGATCATGAATTCGATGCCCTTATTGGGCGAAAGCAGGCCGAAAGTCAGAATGACAGACCTGCCGGCAAAGCCGAGCCTCGTTTTTGCATCGTCGGGCTCCACAAAAGCGAATTCCGGAATTCCATGTGGAATGATCTCGATCTTCTCTTCGGTGACCTGATAGATGGTTCGAAGCAGTTCCCGACCTTTCTCCGCCATCACCACCACTTTCGACGACATCTCGACAACGCGTGTGAAGACATCCTTTTGTGCGGCGGTGGGCTCTGCAAGAACCGTATGAAGTGTCGTCACGATCGGCATCTTGAGTAGCGAGAGAAGCTGGATGATATCGCTCCCGGCTTCGCCGCCGAAGATACCGAACTCATGTTGAAGCGACACCACGTCGAAATGGCCGCTGTTCAGGAATTCCGCTGCACGTATGTAGTCGTTGATCAGCTCGTCATTGATCTGAATGCCAACGGTGGCTGGATAGTCATAGAAATGACCGTGATCGGTCATCGCCACGATGACGGTTTTGGAGTCTGCGCGGGCGGCTGCTACTGCGCTTTGCAGATCGGTGGTGAACGTGGCGATCCCACATCGGCGTGGAAGTGAATTGCCAATGAATGCAATGCGGCTGAACACCGTCAATCTGCTGCCTCGCGATTTCAATGTTGAAAGGGCAATCGCTCAAAATTGGCAATGCTGCGCCAGCCGCGGCATATCGGACAATTTCGTGACAAAAGCAGCGCGCGCTCGGCAGGGACCATCAGGGTCATCAATGCGCGCGAGCGCAGGGTGCGCTCTTTCTTCGCGAATAGCCATCAGTATCTTCGAGGGCTGGGAGGCGGAACAAGTCGGTGGGAGGTTGGCGAGAGAGCGGTGATAATAAATCGGTCTTTAAGCGCCAGCCGTGGTAACGCTTGGGCTCACACAGCGGGAGTACGATATGGCCAAGGGAAATCGCGAAACCAAGAAGCCGAAGAAGGTGCCGGTCAAGACGATCGCTGCTGCAGAGAGCCTCAAGGGCGGCGGTCCCAAGATCATGCCGGCACTGGGGGCGGTCAGAAAGAAATAGTATCACTCCTCGCGCGGTAGCACTGGACGCTTCCCGTCCGGCGTTGAACAGAGAACCCGCTCACGCGGCGACGATGCGCCAACGTTACGTCATCGAAATGTTCACAGATCGAGGAAAGACATGTCGATCAAGTCGACCATTCGAGATGCATACGGCACGCCTGCGATGTTCGCCGGCTCCAAGACAGGGCAGGAAGATGCACCGTTTGTTTTCATCAATGTTGGCGGCGAGGAACGTCGGATGAGATCTGCCGAGTGGGAAGCGCTGCCGCCATGGCTAGGCGAGCGCCCGGCCTGGGCAGGCAAAGGCTGATATTCGAGGTCTCTCCCCGCCTGCTGGAACGTAAGTGCATACGGCGACTTGTCGGGCTTGAACAATACCAACCAGAAAATATGAGGCCCTGCAGTAGCGGGACCTTTTTATTGGAGGACGCCCATGGCCGATGGCATTGCTCTATCCGCACCGTCAGCATCTCTCTCGGAGGCTTCAGGTCTGACCTTGTCGGCCACCCGCAAGCGGCGCGCGTAAAAGCTGGCGAACGAACCGTCAACAGTTGTTCAGAATGAGCAGAAAAACGCTGTTCAGAACGAAAATGGCGCAAAGTCGATAAGGAATTGAAATCGCTTGCTAAAACATGGCTGGGGCGGGAGGATTCGAACCTCCGCATGGGGGAATCAAAATCCTAGCCGGCAGGCTGACACATGCCGCCATGTTACGACTGTACTACCTGAAGCTCTTTGTTTTCATTGACTTAGCGCATTTCCATCCCGACTGTGCCCGTCAGCAGTATGGCACACGGGGTCGACTCGGGGTCGACTTAGGAATCGCATGTCTGTCCAAAAAATAACTAAGCGCGTAGTCGACGCTGCCTCGCCTCCCACCGACATTATACGCGACACTGAGGTGAAGGGCTTCCTGCTTATCGTCTCAAAAAACGGACATAAGACTTACGGTATCGAATATCGTGTAGGAAATGGACGCGGCGCACCGAAGCGCCGGTATTCAATCGGCGCTCACGGTTCACCATGGACGCCGGATCAAGCTCGCTCCGAAGCGAAGCGGCTACTCTCGCTTGTCGCTCAAGGCACTGATCCACTCACCTCCCGTTACGCCCATCTGGAAGAGATGACGCTTAAAGAGCTGTGTGAGCATTACCTCAAGGAGGGTACCACTCATAAGAAGATTAGCACCCTTCGTGGAGACAAAAGTCGAATCAACCACTACCTGATTCCGCAATTAGGCAAGCGGCCGATTTCATCTGTTCAGCGAGCAGATGTGGAGCGGCTCGTCAGGGAAGTCTCCACGATGCCTGCCAAGATGAAAGCCAAAAAGCCCAAAGGCGGAATCATCGGAGGTCCCGGCGCAGCTTTTCAGTGCTTGGCTGTTCTTGGCGCAATTTACTCCTTCGCAGTCCGTAGGGGCTTGTGCAAATTTAACCCGACCAGCGGCGTCAAAAAGCCACCCGTCCGCAAGATGGAACGCTTCCTATCGGACAGTGAGGTCGCGGCCCTCGGCGATGCGTTGGCCACAGAGGAGAAAGCATCGGGCACCCTACATTTAGCCGCTGCAATCAAATTGTTGCTGCTGACGGGATGTCGGAAGGGTGAGATTCTCGATTTGCACTGGAAGGATGTCGATTTTGAAAACCGGTGCCTTCGCCTTCGGGATAGCAAAACGGGTGCTAAGATTGTCTATCTCAACGACGGTGCTTTAAACATCCTTAGGCGATTGCCGAAAGTTGACGGAAATCCATTCGTGATCGTTGGCTCGAAGGTCGACAGTGGGCACGCCGGGATTGACGGCGTATGGCACCGCGTTCGGCGCGGTGCAAAGCTTACCGACGTTCGGCTCCATGACCTTCGGCATTCGTTCGCCAGCATCGCTGTCAAAAACGGTCTAAGCCTGCCAATCGTTGGCGCCCTACTTGGTCATAAGCACCCTGTGACGACGATGAGATATGCGCATCTCGCGGCCGAACCTCTGCGCTCGGCGGTCGACACAATCGGAATGAATATCGCCCTCGACACACCTGATGATTCGAGCAAACCGTTGTAAGTGGCGACCGGAAGCTCGCGTTCGGATAAAATCGTAAAATCAACGATTAATGCGGGCCTTGATTGCGTTCGCGAAGCGCTGGTGCGCGGTTATCGTTGGTTCAAAGTTGGGAGGCGCCGCTTGCGTCAGATACGCAAGGTGCCGCGAGTTCTTCGAGTGGGAGACTAGCCCATCGTTCTATACCATGGATCTTGGATAACATTGACAGCTGCGATCTATTGGTCAAAGCTTCAATTTTTGGTTGAAACGTTGAGGCCTGCTTGCCTGATTGTGCCGCATTTTAGTTCATGACTGGTGCTCATTCCGTTCCGAAGAGCTTTGCAAGTCGTTCGAGCAATTGACCGGCCAAACGCCGAGTTCTCTGCGTAGAAAGTACTGGCATTTACTGCCAGAACTCTCGCATGTGAGGAATCGCACAGCTGCCGCATGGATGGAATATGCGAATCGGAACAGCGTATGCGAATAATGTTGAAGAACCGCTCGCGCAAACAGAGCCTGAGTATTGCATTTTGACGGAGCGTTTTCCACGACGCGGTGACCCCACAGGTGAGATATGCTTAAGCGCTGGTCTATCGAAAATTTCAAATCTTTTGCTGGGCGAACCGATTTAGCACTTGCTCCCATCACGATTTTCGCTGGCGCAAACAGCAGCGGAAAGAGTTCGATCATTCAAAGTATCTTACTGCTGAAGCAAACGCTTCAATACGCCCCCCCGAGCCGGTCAATGGCGTTGAACGGCCCGTTGGTGAAGCTCGGAACGTTTGATGATATCAAGAACTCGAAGTCCGATGCGGGCTACATAGGGATTGCTTGGGCGATGGATGTAGAAAATACATCCCAGCGGCTGAGATCTTCCTACGATACGTACTCCGATCAATTCTATTATGTCGGACGAGATAATGTTTCGACCGTCACTGGTGATTTTAGGTGGGATGCGGCCCCGTCCTTGGGGGTGGTCGGTCCAGCAATTAAGCTCGTGAGCGCTGATCTGCTTCAACTGAATCCGCGAATTCTTACCACTGCTCTATTGGCAACATCGAACGAAACCGATGCTCCCCCGGTCATGTTGTCGATGGAGCGTCAGCCGGATAGTAAGCTCACGGTCGAGGTTATCGACGATTTGTCTGAAGCCGAGGTCTTCGATACAAAGCCCGAATGTTCGATTGTGGGTGGGACTTTGCGACACTTCTTTCCTGCCGCAGTTGCCGTGAATTTCAACGCGACACTCAATCGCGCTCGTGAGATGGCTAAATTGATATGCGGGGAAAATAGTTTCCTAACGTATCGGCAGCGCGACATCGGGAAGCACGAAGTTTCAGCAGAAATCGCGAACGAGATATTCGTTATACTCACCGGCGAATCTCGTACAGCAAACCTTTCGTTGTTCCCCGAGTTAGATAGATCAACGAACGTCGAAGAGATCGCCAACCGTTACAGGCGTTACCGTCTTGGTCACCGCTCAAAGCAGAGCGAGATGAAGATTACACGAACGCCGAATGAGCTCCGCACAGAAATTGAGGCGGTTCTCTTTCGCGATCAAACGTCTCAGTTCAAAACTGAACTTAACTTCCCCGGGATTCTTAACGAAGGCGAACAATACGCTGCACAGTATTTCATATCGTCTGTAAGATATCTCGGCCCGCTTCGCGATGAACCTAAACCCATCTATCCGCTCGAAGCGCTGGCAAGCACAACGGAGGTGGGATTTAAGGGGGAGCACACTGCTGCCGTCCTCGACTTGCATAGGGACAAGTCGGTGCGATACTTGCCAAGCTCCTTTATGACGAAGGATGGTTTCAACCTAAATTCCAAGTATGTAACATTGCACGATGCTGTAGTTGACTGGTTGACGTACGTGGGTGTGGCGAGCGAGGTGTCAACTGAAGATCGCGGGAAGGTTGGGCACCAACTTCAAGTCAAGACGGAGGGGCTAGATCGCTTTCATGATCTGACCAATGTTGGCGTCGGTGTCAGTCAAGTGCTGCCTATCATCGTTTCGGCGCTGCTCGCTGAATCCCCGGCACTTTTGATCTTCGAGCAGCCCGAACTTCATCTGCATCCCAAAGTTCAGGCAAGGTTGGCTGATTTTTTCCTTTCGGTTGCGTTGATTGGAAAGCAATGCATCCTCGAAACACACAGTGAATATCTCATTGATAGATTCCGCCACCGAGTCGCGGCAGCAGCGGGTGATTCATTAGTAGGCACAACAAAAATCTACTTTACCGAACGAGATGGGGGCACGACAAAGTGTCGTGAGGTCCCTGTGACCAGATACGGAGCCATCTCAGATTGGCCCAAGGACTTCTTTGAGCAATCTCAAATGGAGTCCGAAGCAATTCTTCGAGCTGCCGCCGCAAAGCGCCAAACTGAAAAGAACGCTCGGAAGCAATGATTTTAAATTTCGATCCGGCACTGTTGGCTGTGCCAAATCATGCAACTAGTCAGGATGAGGCCGAACAGATAATCGGCCGTCTCAAGTATTGGGCTAAGCCGTGTTTTTTTGGAGGAGAATTTCGCGCCCTGCTTCCATCGTCCACTTTGGATTTTCTGGCAGATAACGGTTTCTTCCCCAGCCCGCCAAACATTTCGACGTTGTTGGATAGTTGGAATTTACGTCACGTATATTCAACTGAGGATGTCAGGCGCTCGATCAATTTCATTCTGAGCCGAGCAGGGGCGATAGAAGATGTTATTGATGTTGAAGTAACGGAGGCGCTGTATGAGTCCTCGGTCCCTGATGTTTCTGCGTACCAGCAACGCCCCCTGCTTTTTGATGCAACACTTCGAATGTTGGTTACTCTCGCTCTGCAGACGTTAACGCCAAAGTCGGACGTGTGTGGAAATGTGGTAGTATCGAGCTTTGCAGGGCATGCGGGCCTGATCTCGTTGAAGGCAACCGCGCTAGAGGGAGCGGTAATAAGTTCGGTCGGCGATGTCGATTTCCCTCTCAGTACAAAGCATAGTTACCTTCTCGTGGAGAACGTTAGGGAGTTGGCGCTCAGTTTTGGTGCGCGCGCCTTGTGGTCGCGTGCTGGCGATGCGGACGGTTTGCATTTTGCAATTGTGGTTGAGATCTTGCAGCTTCTTGCGACTAACAATCCCGGATTGCAGGCGAATGTGCCGAAGTTTAGAATCGGATCAGGTTTCTTTACATCGGCACAGAGCCACGGTGCGATAGGAGCAAGTGCAGCCAACGGCGATTTGTTGAGAGAGGCCTGCGCAAGGATAGCAGTTGGTCAGCCAAAAAATGAGATCGGAGACCTAAAGCGTGCGGACCACAAAGGTGATCTGCACCCCGTTGTCCGAAGCGCGGATGGTGCAGCAGCGCGTCGAACTCATTTGCAGAAAAGCCACGAGGCGTTGCGCTTGATGTTCTGGGAACATAAAGACGGAAGCATTGAATTCGCAAACATAGGACCCAAAAATGAACTTGAAATCATCGAGGGCTCCGGCGTGTGTGTGACGGAGCACGCATGCTGGTCGGATGATGGAGATTGATTGGTTTGATTAGTCGTGCCGAGGACGTGAACCGAAGAAAATCCGGTAATCCGTCCCAACAGTAGTAGCTGTGGCTGCTAGACCGCGATGTGATCCGTTATCGAATGCGTCTGATAGTGTTAGCCAAATCGGCGAGCCGCCTCGCCGTTTGCCACCCGGACGAAGCGGGTGACAAGGAGAACTGATTTATCTTTCGCGCATTCTAAAGTTGTGGCCAATCCATGACTGATTTAAAGGTTTCGAATGAAGATACAGCTTCGTCGAGTTCATCGCGACGTAGAAGGCAGATAAAGGCAGCAAACGATCTCGCCTGGCAATTGATCGAGCGCTGCGGATTAAACTCAATGTCCGTGAATCCCATCCATTCCTCTCGTTCGCTGATCCACGCTCGGTGCGGATACAAGGCACCGAAGTAAAGCCAGTCATAGAAGACCGTAGGTGGCGAAAGGGGAAAGTCGGTCCCATGAAGCCTAAAGCCGACAAGTCGACCTGATGTTTTCAAACGCTCGTCTCGTTTTGCCTCACGACTATCGACCCAATACAATTCTTCAAACGGTCCACCATGCTCAAAGACTTTGCTGCCTTGAAAAGCGCATTCAACCGTAGTTTCTCTTTCATCAATTTTAGTTTTCAAATGGAAAGCGCTTAGACTCCGTCCGATCTTGAATTCGGACTTGCTCGATATTTCGAGAAGCGGAGACAGATTATGAGTTTCCGCTGCGGCCAAGTGAAGTTCGGCCACATTCTTTTTCTTTTGGGAAGCTGCGAGTCCAGAGTGCCACTTGAAGCTTATAGCAATCTCTTCAACAAGTAGCCTTCCAGATGTTGTTGGCACAAAGACTGGTCGTTCAGCCATGGTCTCGATCAGTCACAGTTATAAGCCATGTATTATCGCCTCCACGGGTACTCGATCCGGAATAAGAATCTCGTATTTTTCCGCTGCTTGCAATCGCGTCTGTATTTCCGGCAATTTCCAGTCAGTGCGTTTGTAAAGGACATCTAGATCTAGGCCGTCAAGCGCCTCGGCAGCGGATACGCGCACAACTCCATGTTGATTGGAGGCGGCATTCGTAATCATTACCCCCGGAAATTTCAAAACTTCGGGGCTGATATGAAGATAGACAGGATTTAGGCCCCGCTGAGTTCGCGCGATGTATTGCATAGGGTGGCCGGTGGTGAAGCAAAGGCATACATATTGGTCGGTGCCTTTGGCCGCGTCAGTCGCAAGACTGTTTGCGTCGCCGCCCGTCGCAACATCCTTTAGAAGATTTTTCTGGCGTAATTGCTGCGTAGACAGCAACCCATGCGTTCGTATTGATCCGATATTACTCTGGTCGGTGAAATGATAGAAGCGCCTATGTTGAGTGCTTGTGCGCACGAAATCTGCCAAAAACTTCTCGATATCCATTGAGTTGGCTCCCAGGTAATGATCACCCTTAAATAGATTGTGTGATAAATTGCAACCTTCGTAGACATGGGATATCACTTCTTTGATTTCGAAATGGATTGTAGAAGGCTCTACGCTTACCTACTAAACAGGGCGCGACCCTATGGATCGGTTTGACCACGTTTGGGCCCAAAAGCAGATCCCGGTCATTGTCCGAAGAACTGGGAAGGGTGAATTGCTCCAGATGCGACTGCCATATTCGGGCGACAATCGGCAGTGGATCAGAAATAGTCGGAAGACTCATCCCGAGTGGGTCGCGTCTAAAGGCTATTGGGAATTGCCAAAAGCTTGGTTCAACGACCTTGTTGATCGATGCCTAGTTCGCTTCAAGAGCGTTTACATCATCCAGCCATACCAAGAGCAAGAAAAGTGCTCCCCAGCTTGTCAGAATGCTGTAGGCCACGAGTGCCAGTGTTCGTGCATGGGTCTGCATCATGGTGCTGGCAACGACGGTAGCTGGTTTGAGGTCTCGGAAACATTCTCAACTCGCTGGCAATCCCGAGAACTGGCGTGTCGGCTCCTTACTGAAAAGAAGGGCGCTGGCATTTGATTGGACAAACAATCAAACTGGACAGCTGGCATATGAGTCGGATGATGGAGAGGCGACGTACTAACCATTCATCGCCAAGCCGAGGTCGGCGTATATTGGAGCCAATTCGCTCCGTGTCAAAGGCCAACGGTTTAGTGCGTCTGACGGACGCTCTGATACGGCTAGATAAGCAATCAGTATGCTAGGTTGCCTAAATAGGATTTTTATTTTTGCTCTATTCGCGATTTTCTCGCTGACAAACGATTTTTGATTTAGGAATGCGGTGACCTTCTCCAGAACCCCGTCCGAGTTTGGTGAAAATGCTTCCATCAGAAGTGAGTCCACACGCGTCATTTCCGCGCGAATTCCTGTTCTCTGCTCGTATAGATAGGCCAGCTGATCAGTGAGCTTCCGAGTGTCGCTTACTGCCACCTCGATACGCGCGGCAACTTGTTCAAAATAGTCGTTGGTCGCCTCGATTAAAGCCATTGCTTTTGACACGGCTCGTTCCATCTCTGGCGTTTTTTCCACGCTAGGCTTGTAAATCGTGTCGTGCGTCAGCTCGCTGTGAGCATGTTGCATCAGTGTCCGGATTTGAATTTCGCAAGGCAGTGATTCTGGAATATCGATATTGGCGATACGCATAGGCGTCTTGTTACGGACAACGTAGTGGACTGATTGATACTCAAAAGCCGATGGCCGAGCGGCGACTTCGGACTCGTAGTCGCGATCTTTAGAGTAGTTCCATGCGTCGCACTGTTCGATGGCCGAGGTAACCTTGGATATCTGGCTTGCGAGAAGCACAACTAGCCGAACGCCGACCTTATCTGTGATTTGCTGAAACGGGTCGTCATATGTTTTGTTTGGATTGTAAAAGGCCTTCGTCAGAAAGGAGCCGGTGGTTTTGACCCGAGGTAAAATGGGGATGCGTACAAACACATCGGTTGTTACGGGAGCTACGATGGCCTCAAGCGCTTTTATGAGACGGTCTGCAACGTATTGCCCCCACTGCTCGTACGCAGGGCGTTCGGCGTGCCATCTTTGGATAAACTCATCTTCAGTCATTGATCTTCACGGATGTGATCGCGAATTGTAATGCGCGTCCATTCCTGCGGCGATCCATCACTTCCTTCACCATTAATGGTTTCAACGGTTACCATGTCTTTAAAGGCCTCCGGTGGAGCGGTAAATTTGATGCTGTTCGAGAAGACCATTTTTCTTAACCGCAGCACCCCTTTCAAGTCGGATGTGTCTTTCTGAACGGTACCGGACGGAAACTTTTTCTGCTTCATATAGTGCGAAAAATCGTCCACCGTGTTCGCGGGTAGATAAGTCTTGGCGAAAGAGCTAACGCTAATCGTTGGTGTCTGATCAACTTTCAAATACGTATAAAGCCCTGTAAGTAGATCCGCGCGCTCTTCGCGCGGGATGCTGAGTCCTTTCACGAATTCTTTCGTGTGCTCGAAGAATTCCTTCGTTAGAAAAGAACTGTTCTTGGGAATCACGCAGCCTAAAAATGCTTCGTAGAAGTATTGAGCTGCACCGTCTCGCTTTGCGCTGCTCATATGGCTGTCAAATACAAAGGCCTGCCACCCGTTGGGAAATTCGCTGATACCAGAAGGCGGAGCAACGAAGACACCAATCTTATAAAGCTTCGCAGCTGGCGTTAGGAATAGATCTTTCAGGTAAGCAGCATCCATCCCACTTCTGCTAACCTCACGCAGAAACCCCGATTGAGTTTCTGCTTTTATGATGCCGAGATATTTTCGACTTGGGCTTCCGATTTGCCCCGAGAAAACAACAACGATTCCACCGGGCAGAGTGCGCGATATCTGAGTTTTTGCAAGTTCGTCCGCTATCGTCTGCGAAAGCGTGATGAACTTGTCGTCGCGTGCCTTGATCAAATCAGTTGCAATATGGGGAACACTGCCAACGTTGGTGTTGGAGATGGTCATTTCCATGCTCTTGGAATTGTTGCCGAGGGCTTCGATGACCCGACCACTGAAATCGTCGAGCGCTTCTTGCGGCAGCGAAATCATATGGCCGCCGTAGCGCGGCGGCACCAGTAACTTGTCGTCCTTTCGTTTGAAAACCTCGTGCAGAATTATTCTCTCAACCGAGATGTTTTCGAAGATCATCGTTCCCCCCCAAATAATATCCGGGAACTTATGCAGATTGCTTCACAGGCGCAAAGTGGGTCGATAGCACTCTTAAGTCGTATATGTTGACCGCATAAGGCTGGGATGAGCTGAGTGTTCGATCCGAATCCAATGTAAGAACAAAAAGAGAACAATGCAACGGTTCAGGAGGTTGAGGCCTCGTCGGGCCATTGGTGCTTGCGAGCCATATCCCCACTCAATGGGCCGTACCGAAAACCCTGCCAGAAAATGGTGCATTGGGGATTGAAAAACATCAGTATTTTCAGCATCTTGTGGCCATGCGAAAAACATGTATTATCCGTATAGTCGCGAGGAGGTGGCTGGCGGATGCTGCGGCACAAGCGAGTTGCCCTTTATTTACGGGTATCGACGCAGGACCAACGAACCGACAATCAATTGCGCGAACTGACGGCCGTCGCCGACCGGGCAAGTTGGCGAGTAGTCGGGACGTTCGCCGACACTGGCATATCTGGAGCCAAAGGCCGCAAGGACCGTCCCGCATTCGACAAGTTACTTAAGGCGGTCACGCGTCGGGAAGTCGATTTGGTCGCGGCGTGGTCGGTCGACCGCTTGGGTCGATCCCTCACCGATCTCTTGTCGTTCCTCGGAGAGCTGCACGCTAAGGGCTGCGACCTATACCTTCACCAGCAGGGGCTCGACACCAGTACGCCTGCCGGACGGGCGATGTTTCAGATGATGGGCGTATTTGCCGAGTTTGAGCGTGCCATCATTCGTGAACGCGTTGTGGCAGGGCTATCCCGAGCAAGAGCCGAAGGCAAAGTGCTGGGACGCCCAACGGTCGGAACCGAAATTGAAAACGCGATCAGGCGAATGCGTGGCAGCGGTCTCGGTATTCAGAAGATTGCGAGGACGCTTGGCGTTGGAGTGTCCGTCGTCCAGCGTGTGGTAAAGACAACGACAATTCAAGCGCGTTGAGCCGCAGATTTCGAATCCCCGGCTCCCGGATTACCCAATACCACATTTAACGTCGCTGATGCGCCATAGCGTACGGCCTCCAACCGAGGCGAACCAATACCATTCCACTCGGAAATCGAAGGGAGTGTTCCATTTTTGCGCGTTCGCAGCGGCTAAAAGTGTGGGCTGTGTTGCCTATACGGACGCGCGGTCAATTCGCGAAAGGCTTCGGATCGCTCGAACACTACTGCGACCTATGGAAGTCTAGTAGCCGGGCGGCGACTCCGAGCGATTCGCGTATCTGTTCGTCCGACACGGTTGACCAAAGCTCTGGCGGCTTTGAAACTTCGACCCGAAACACTGTTGTTGTTCCAATGACGAGAAAGCGAGCTCCTGTCGGAGCCGCAGATAACTCTGTTGGTCTATTTGTCGCTCCACGCCAATAGGACAGGTCCACAAAACCGTTCTTTACTTTCCAGTCGATTGTCGTGAATTTTGGTAAGTCGCCTTTGAATATAAGCCACCACGAATCGCTGCCCTTATCATCGGGCTTCTTCATCATCAATTGTGGGAATTCGGCAGTCGCTGTTCGATAAACGCGCTGCCACAAGTTCGTGACCTCGGGCGCAGGGATAGCGAACGAAGGTTTCCTTCCTTGCTGAACCGCGCGCAACAAGAGCGAGGCGCGGTGCTGTGCACGAGCCGTTCCCAAGTCGCCAATTGCAAGAGCAACATCTTCGTATGTAACGACGATGTCGAACAATTTTGCTGCGGCGTTCACCTCGGAATACTTCGCCGGGGAGATAAGAATGCAGAAAACCAATCTCCCGTCGCTCAAGAATGCTTCAGCACGTTCCTTGTACCGTTCGGGCTGTCGCGGTTGAAATACCGCATCGATCTTGTTCTCAATCAACAGAACGCCAGACGCACCATCAACACTAAATCGTGCCAACAAATCGGTTTCGCCGGTCTCATCGATGACAGAAAGCAGGCATTCGTTGATCGATATCGTTGAAGAAACGCCTATAGCTCGAGAAAAGAGGTCGCAGACGCGGTCGTTGAATAGCAGTTCCTCCTGCAAAAGCACATCGATATCTCGCTCGTAAAGTCTTGGTAAGTTGATGGATATGATCTCTGGCGTCTTCGGCATTCTTGATACCTCTCCCAGCTTTCGATTCACCCGCGAGTTTGCGAATGATTTGTATAGCGATTGTGATTGATTGGTAAAAAGTCAGATGCCTTGGGCGTTGTCTCGTCATATAATGGGGTGTGACGCGGGTCATTGAAACCGAACGCGAGAGCCGTCGATAAATGTCGAGCTTCTATCATTCGATTACTGGATATTTCGATAAGGGCAAGCATGGCCGTTTCTTAGCTATCCTGCTGCTCGAGTTGGCGCGGCACGAGCCCCAGAGCTTCGCCGCTCTCATTGAGGCACATCGTGCTCCTCAAAGATCTAAGCGTGCAGGTTTTTGGAGGCGGAAAGCCTCAATAATCAAGGCTGGTGAGTGTTCCATCGAGCGGGAGTATCCGTTCATGGGGCTAAAGGGGGAGCGGCGGGCCGATCTCGCATTGGTCACGGGTAAGCATGTCGATATTGCGTTTGAAGTGAAGGAGTTTGATGGAGCGCACTCCAAGCACAACACAAGTCAATTGGAGGACTACTTGCGTATGGTGAAGCCGGACCGTGGCTTCGTTTACGTTTACAGATTCCTACCAGATGACCGGACCAGAAGGCGTCTGGAAGCTGAACAGGAAAAAGATAGGCCTGTAGCCTTGCTTAGCTACGACAGAATTCATTCGACCCTGTCGCGGTTAGATCAGATGAAAGCACCACTGGCTCGGCTTTTGTGCAGTTACATGGAGGATATCGGGGTGGGCATCTACACAAAGCTCAATCTTCGCGGTGATGACAAGAGCGCTGCAATTTTCCTTCTTTCGCAGATTCTCGGGATGCCTCACGCAAGTGGATTTAAGAAAAACCAAAGCGATCAAAGCGTCCGCCGGGGAGCGGATATTATTAAGCTGATGTATTCAAACACCGAAGTGCTCATGGAATGGATGCGGCATTCAAACACCAAAATAATGCCAAAAAAATCGACACGTCGGCTCTGGATCAATCCGGTCTTTGATATCAAGAAGCTCCGAGGCGATCTTAACGTGATGCCGAAAGCGTCGAAACCAAGACAGCTACCCAAGAAAATGTGGCCCTATGTCATGGGTGGTGATGTGTATTTCGAAAGTAGTTGCGGTATCCGTTCGCCTGCATCCATCAGCCGACGGTTGTCATTGAAAATCGGTATCTCACTCAGCCTCCGTAAAGAAGGTAAGCACGTCAAGGCGCAGTTTTACGCTTACTTTGAGCCCGCCGCTCGATCTGAAGGCGACGACATTGAGCCTGTAGAATCGGTCATCACATTTCCGACCGAGGAGACGGCTCAGCGCATCGTTTTGCGACTGGTAGAAAAGCTGATCGAGGCTGCGAGAACATCTGAACAGCCAATTTTTAGATATTTATCGGATTTCGAATTACCCATCACACCATAGGCCGCTGCCGGTCCTCGGGTCCGCTATAGATTGTGAGCACCTTCTTCTGATCTCCACCGCAGCCCTGCTATCGTATTTCAGGCGCCGGCTGACCACGCAATCTTACGGTCGACCTGCAGAAAATACTGTGAACGTTTTGGCTCAGACTGTCATCAGGAGATATCTCAAGGCAGACGGCAGTTTGTTTGAGCGCCATTTTATGCGATGTCCCGTCGCCCATTTTGACCCGAGAGTAGCAACTCTTCAACGTGATGACTTTAAACTCATAGCCCAGATGTCCATTGGGTCGAGGCCCAAGAGGCAATCGACAACTGCGACCCGACTGCGAAATGTGATGTTCACTAGCAAAATCGAGTCGGCGAGGCATAGCCCGTTTGGGTCAAACTTTAGTTGTCGGTGTGGGCGTGAAGTCAGCCCAAACGAATATTGTGAAACTCATCCTTGACCGTAGCGGACGCATGACAGCCGAGCCGAAGCCTCTTGTCTGCGGCTGGTAATAAGAACCTCCGCAACGGGGCTAGGGGCGGGAGCGGTATTTGAGCTTAGCAAAGCACCACGCCACAATGGTACCGGTAGCGTGTTGAAGCCTTAAGGACTCTCATTGATGCGGCACTCCCGCGGCGCGCCTCGGCGGCAAGACCAATTGTCGGGCCATATCCGCTCCCACTTGACTCTCGACCCGGGCCATATAATTCTAGCACAGGTTGTAGCGCGTGGGGTGCCAAATGGAGCCGTCGCAGATACAGGAGCGACTGATCGAGCGGGGCTATGACATTGGCGTCCGAGGAGCCGACGGAGACGTAGGCGCCGAGACCATCGCGGCGGTAGTTTCGTTCCAGCGAGCGAATGGCCTTGTGCCGGATGGCATAGCGGGCCCTCTAACGATTGCCGCACTGAGCCGGGATAAGGATCCCCCGCTGGTAGCTGAGCCGAGAGTGCCCAATTGGATCGTGCTCGCGAGGGCCGACCTCGGCACTCTAGAGGGGGTCGGAGAAAGCAACAATCCAAGAGTCATATCCTACTTCGTAGACGCCGGATTTTCGGGGGTGAAAGAAGACGCGGTGGCTTGGTGCGCAGCTTTTGTTGGCGCCCAGTTAAAAAGAGCAGGCATTAGGCCTTCGCTATCGCTCGCGGCCCGATCTTATGAGCGATGGGGAGTCGGAATTCAGGCTCCCGCCTTCGGCTGCGTTGCTACCAAGCGCAGAGGAGGATCTAGCTGGCAGGGGCACGTCGGCTTCGTCGTTGGGGCCAACGACAAGAAAGTATTCTTGCTAAGCGGAAATCAGGACGACGCGGTTTCTATCGCGACTTACCCCAGAGCAGAGTTCACTGCGTTTCGCTGGCCTTCTGAGGTGCCGCTGACCCAAAATGTGCTGCCTAAGACAATCGCGGGCGCTCGCGCTGCGGGTCGCGAAGTATAGACCAGTCTGGCTGAGGGCTCGGAAGTGGGAAGATATCGTCTTAGCATATCCCCGGAATCCGGTGACGAGTATAAACTTGTCTGGGGTGATCCGACGAGCGATCTCCAACCATACTGTGTAAGTGGAACGTTAGTCGCGGAGGCCTCCGAGAGCGTTCGTGCTGTTCTAAACGACATTAGTGCGTACCACCGCCAATGCGAGGTTACTCTTGAAGCTCCTGACTACCGAGCGTTCATGAATCGACTTGCATCCGCGGGTGAATCGCTCGCGGAGTCGATTCTTCAACCTACGAGTGGCGATAGATCTTCAGCGGAAGCTGCGCGTGAGTTAGTTAAGCAGATACGATCAAGTGTTCCTTTGAGTATTGTCGTGTCAGGAACGCCACTGCACGTTCCATGGGGATTCTTGTACCGCGGTCAGGCGGATGGTGAGTTTCAATACTCAGGTGACGCATCGGATTTTGATGATTTCTGGGTGAACCTCTTTGATCTCAACGTGAGCTACAGTCGGACGTCGTTTCTAGCGCCCTCGAATAAAAAGGTTAGCGAGAGTTCGTTTATACTGCATGCTCTACACGCGGAAAATTTCTCCGCGGCGAAGAATCTCCTTGGAAAAAATGAGCAAGCGCAAATTGAAGCGCTGCTGAACCTAAAGGTTGGAAATTTTACCGACTGGCATTCTTGTCGAAAAAATTGGCGAGAATGCCAAGACGTAGATAGCATCATATATGTTTTTGGGCATTCCGATGGTAAGAGCATCTATCTAGAAAATGGCACCGAAGATGCCAAGTTTCGAATGGACGCAAACAGCTTCTCAGCAAGTTTTCGGAAGCGTTCTAATACGAACTCGCGCACCATCTGTTTTCTCAATGGTTGCCGCAGCGGAGCAGGGGATCTCGGTAGTAGCTTCCTAAGCGTTACGTCTAGTCACGGCTTCTACGGCTTTATTGGGAGTGAGGCGGAAGTCTCCAATACTTTCGCAGCACGATACGGTGCTGCTTTTATGAAAATGCTGTGTCTGGAAAGTGCATCCGTGCAGGAAGCAATGGCTGCCCTTAAGGCCACGCATGAATTCTTCCCGATGAATCTCTTTTATACTTGTTATGCATCTCCCGATTTTCGGTTGCATGACAAAGCGGGGGTTTGACGTGCTTGTGCCTCCATCCGAACTTCACCGATTGAGTGACCAGCCAAAGTCACGAGATTGGCCAGCCGAGCCATACAAAGGGCTCAACTATTTTCAGTACTCGGACGCGCCTCTTTTCGGGGAGAGAGACGCTGATATTCAGAATTGCTGCGCGCTAATCGGTCTCGCGACAAATAAAGTCTTGTTACTTCACGGTAGAAGCGGAACTGGCAAATCGTCTTTCCTGCGCGCTGGCCTCCTGCCGACGTTGGAGCTGGCTCGTTTCTCAAGCTTTCGAGGTAACGTTCATAAGGGGCCGCTCTTAATTCGATGCACTGCGGATCCTGTAGGACAGATCCATACATGGCTGCTCGAGCGGTTGCAGGAGAATACTTATGAATTTATCGACAAAGAGAAGCAGGTCGCGGCAGTCGAAGCGTTGCAGCGAGGTGATTATCTGCAAAAGAGAGAGCTGGTTTCCTCGATATTAGAGGCATGCTCGCTCCTTTCGAGGGCGTCGATGCGCCCCCTCGTAATAGCGTTAGATCAAGCGGAAGAGATCTTCACATTGGGGGTCGTCCCGGACGCCTTGGCCGCGCTTTTCAATTTGATTGAAGAGCTCTGCATCCGAAGCATTGATATCAAACTGATTGTTGCGATACGAACAGAATATTATGGCCAGTTCTGCGATCAACTCAGGATAGATCCCAATCTGAGTGTGTCCGCCAGACGCACCTCGTTGGATCAGTACATGTTGCATGGACTGAAGGATAAAGAGCAACTCGTATCCACAATTGTGCGACCCACAATTGACGTGCAAATCGGAGCCATGATCGCGCCGCGCGAAGTCTACAGGTTCTTCTACAGTAAAAGATTACCGGAGATTATCGCCGACGATTTACTCGCCCATTGCGGGACGGAAGCAAGTGTGCTGCCCGTCCTCCAGATAGTTTGTCGTGATCTTTACCGTTCAAAAACTGAGGATCAAGTAACCCACCTTAGCGAGATAACCCATGAGCAATATGCAGCGCTAGGTAAAGTGAATGGACGTGTAAACGCTTTCGTCGAAAAATCGATTGCTGATGCTATCGTTCAAGTGGAAGGATCTCCTCCTAGCAGACAGGAAGTGGAGCGGTGGCAGGAGCTGCTTTCCGATCTTGTAGGAAGGCAAGAAGGTGGAGTTGTAACGACCCTGCTTATAGACGAGGAATCATTCATTTTGGATGCCGAAGCAAAGGGCATCAAGGGCTCCATTCGCCTAGTGCTGGAGCAAATGGCTGACCAGAGTAATGGGCTGCTAAGAATATCAAGACATTTGGACGTCGAGGGGACCCCCTCCCGACAGTTCAGTTTGGGGCACGATTCCTTAGCTCCGTCGCTCTTCGCTTGGGGCGAAAACCGATACGATGTGCTGCAGGTACGAAAGGCATCTAGGCGCCTCAAAGTGTGGCTTGTGCTGTCGCTGGCCGTGATTGTCGCGGCGGTTGCCGCACTTAGTTATCAGACATATGCGATCAGACTCCGGAACGTTCGTCTGCTCGAAGTGCGAGCTGAAGCTGACACGTCTGTCGGGTATCGCTCGCGCATTTTATTGACCTTAGCTGCAATTGACGCAGGGCAAGGGGTATTCTCGCGTTATCTCTCTGCCGAGGCTAATTTGGTCCGCTTAAAGTCTTTGATAGAACGGATTCCAGCCTATGTTAGCGAGCCTAACCTAGCTCTAGCCGAATCTAGATTGCACAACAGTTTTGTCGGATTGAACACGAGAGGACAGATTCAGCTTATTGATCGAGCTTCCTACGTTTCGACTGCAGTTGGTACGATCACGGTTCGGTCAACCAGCGAAGTTACGTCTCCTCAAGCCGCCATTGGATATGTGGATGGTTTGAATGCCCCGGTCGTGTACCAAGGTGGAGTATTGTCTTGGTGGCCAAATGAACGCCTTCCGCTACAATCTCCGCCAGATGAAATAAATATTGCAAAAATTTTCCCATCGGCCTTTGGCGACCAAGGTTTCACGTGGGTTGAGGTCGCAAAGGGTCATTTGAGACTAACTCAGGTAACCTTCGCCCCCCGTACCTACAAGTTTGTGGAGCTAAAATTCGACGGAGCGAACTTTCGAGCCGGTGATGTCATTCCTATGGCGTGGCCCGGCGCAATTTGGCCGACGTTTTCAAATTCCTCGGATCGGTTTGCATACTTCAACGCCAATTTAGAGCTTTTTCATTCTTCGCGCTTGCGTCCGGGAACAACGACTAAGGTCGGGGCGCCTCCCGAAAACAGTCTAAAAGGCGGAGCGCAATCTGCTGAACAGTTCTTTCAATCGCTAGGGTTCTCGTCTTTGGAAGAAGCTATCGTGTCGCGAAGGTCGCGTGCGGAAATTTTCATATACCCGTTTGCTTCGCCCGATGCCCCGATCAAGTTAGAATTGTACGAAGCCAAGCAGGATCGGCCGGTTCGTCCCCGCTTCGGAAGTTCGCGTCCACTGATCGCGGCAGTGCGCTTGGGGAACGTTTGGCGTGTGGCTTGGATGTCGGAAGAGGGCATTAATGTCGTCGAGGGGGCAGGTGGCCGGATAGCGAAGTTAGTAAAGCCCCAAGAGCTGCTGCCAGCCGTTCCGGCCGATTCCATTGTCAGACTTGAATTCGCGGCCGACGGAAATAGGCTCGTAGCAGTGTCTCAGTCGAGTTTCCAAGATCCGTTGATCTTCAAAATCTGGGACCTGAGCGACGCATGGCGTGCGAAGGTCGATGGCATGAACAAAAGTGAAGCACAAACCTACGCATGCAATCGATTGGGCAAAAGGGACGCTAATCTAACTGCTCTTGAAATTAACAGCTGGTTTGAAGGACGACGGGTTCGGCCGCCATGCGAGGGGGATTAGATGTCTCAACTATTAACACGTGCGAGTGAGTTGCTCGAGCGATTGATCTCAGCGCCTTATCCGAGACCCACTCTGGTCCGTATGCCTTCGTCCAGCAGCTTCCCGTCGGGAGTCGCAGGCGTCAAAATTCCGAAGGACAATGGATATTTTAGCGTTCGCATCAATGAGCTGTTTCTGTTGGATGGCCGCACTTGGTTTGAAACGTTCGATCCAATGGCCGTTGTTGTTACCGAATTCTTGTATGGCGATAAAAGACTTGCCGTTCCGTTCGTGGTCGGTTCAGAGCTGTTTAAGCATCAGCCGGGAAAATTACCTCATGGACTTCTTTTCAACGACATCTTAGTCGCAGGTCCTCATCCGTTTCGAGGCGGAAATGTTTCTATAAGCATAGTTCTATACAAAGTTAGGCGCGATAACTACGCCCGGAACGTACTGAAGTTCGTAGAGGGGCTGTCATCTGCGGTCGGGATTCCTGCAGACGTCGCGTTTCTGGCAAAAGCCGGGGAATCGGTGCTGGATGGAATTGAAGCACTATTGGGACTCGCGGATACTCAGCCAATTATGGGGCATCGAATAGAGCTCGATACTTCTTCGATGTCTGGTCTATCTTCGACCACATGGATGCTATCGAAGAACAGTGTCGATGACCCTTCAAAATTGGTTGTCGAGGACGGAAGGCTTTTCGTTCGAAGCGCGGAGAAGGCATCAGATCCATACCGAGGCTCCGATTACATTCTTTATAGCATCACCGGCAACTCCCGTCGGGGCGACGAGAGCAGCCTCCCATTTTACGGTCTTCGAAAGCAGGCATTCGAAGCTATTCTTGGTGGTGACGAAGGTTGGAAGCGTGCGAAGGCAATCCTGTTGTCGGTTTATCAGCAGATGGTCACTAGTGACGACCTGACCGCCGCTGAGGCCGACGAGCTGTTTCAGAAGTATAAAAATGAATTGGTGGAAGCACGGGAGGTATTCAAAGGGACGACGATGCTGTCTCGGGCAAAAGGACTTGAGGCGGTGCGTGAGTCTCGCTTAGACATCGCTACTAGCATTCTAGATCTGTAAGCAGAGCATAATTGCTTCGTATCCCGCTGGCGTTGCGAGTTGTGTTCTGTCGACGATCTCTGGATCATCGCCGTTTGCTAGTCGTTAAAGGCATTGTCCTCGGCCACTGGCCGGACTGACACTAAGCGCCAATCACTTCGGCCTCGGCGCCGGTGGACGAGTGGAACGACCGTGACCTGTGCCATGTCTCAGGGCATTCGCCTTCGACAACCGTTGTCCCGTTCACACCATCGCTCACTAACTCCGTTGGCATTCTACTTGGCTGCTGCCGGAGTTGAGCGCGCCGCAGTTAACGACAACAATCAGAAGTCCGGGGCAGGCGATTGACCCTCGCTACGATGGCGTTTAGCTAGTACATTGCCTACATACCGAGTTTATTATGAGTATAAAATATTTTGAACTGCTCGCCGACGAAGTTTGGGAAGGTAACCCGGCCACAATCTCTTCAGTTCGCCATCTTGGCGACCGCGAACGAAATGCGCTGGAGGCAACGATCCTCAATAAGTACGGGAAGTCTCTGAGCCTCCGAGGAACGCCCGCGCAAGTTCACGCAACCCTTGACGCGGCAAAGCGTTCCTAACAACACACGTTGGCAAGGAGCCTTGATGCCCTACGCTTTGTTTGATGATGACCAGCAGCGGAGTAAGCAATTTCCAACCAAGGACGACGCTTGGAAGCACGCTGACGAAGCCGGGCTTGTCGATGTCGTTGATGGGAAGACTGTATTGGAAGACGGTTACACGATACAGCCGTGCGGCTTGGACGAGAACGGTGTGGTGGTGGCGATGCCGCCAGCAGTCCAATAGGCGGCACAAACTAGGGCGTGTACTCATAAATTGAGGTTCGGAGCGCTCGAACGATTTCCGCTATCCGGCGTATTGCAGACTGCATCCGGAATTCGCCTTAGATGCGTCAATTGCAATAACGGACGTGCTTCCATTCGCGCATTCAATTCAATGTTTCAGCCGCATTTCTATGACCTGGATTGCAAGCAAATCGGTGTAGCGACGTTCCATCGTTTCAACCCAATCGTCCGCAAAGTGTGCCCCGCTTTCCTGTGACAGTGCTTGCCAGGCCGCTTGCTTCTCGTCACGACAGGACAATATTGCCAGGCGTGAGACCACCAGAGCGGGTTCAGTAGTTTTTGCGTATCGTGTCGCTGCGGCGTCGGCGCAGGTCCGCCACTTCTTGACTGCGATTTTTGATTCCTCTTCTGCTGTCGCGGCAAAAGAGACGAGGCATACGATAGCAGCAAGCATAAATTTGTACATTCGTTGGCTCCTTAGATTGATCGGAAATGTCCATTCCTTGCAAAGTCTAGAGATAAAGCGCCAAGGCTCTACCGTAGAGCAGCACCCAACCAAAGAAATCAAACGGTGCAGAATTTGCTGCATAGGCGGTTGCGGTGCCGGACATGCCGGGCCGCAGCGCGGCGGGATCGATTCCCTTAGGTCGATCGATCAGCGCGGGATACTCGGCCGTCATCGGGAGGGACGTGACGCGCGTCAGTTCTCCTGACGAGGCAATCTGCCCCTCGCCGACGCCGCTGACGACCTCGCCGATCGTCGAGGTGTAGAGGTGGCCGGGATTGTTGGAAAGCGCGAACTGGACCCGCGCGCCCGGGCGGATGGCCTGGTATCCGTTCTGCGAGAAGATGCCCACCAGTTGGACGGCGTCGCCGACGAGGAACGAGAGGACCGCCTTCGATGATGTCGCGCGGTCGCCGCTGCTCAAGGCCAGATTGGTAACGGATCCGTCGGCGGGCGCGAACACCGTCGTCTGCGCGAGGTCGTACTTCGCCTTGTCCAGTTGCGCCTTTAGCTGGTCGACCTCGGACTGGCGCTCCTGCACGTCGAACGCCCGGCCGGCACTGCTGGCCTGGAGATCCTTCATCTGGGAGAGCCGAAGCTCCTGAAATCCGAGCTGAGCCTCGACGAGACGGACTTGGGCTTCGTAGGGAGCCGGGTCGATCCTGAACAGCACCGCCCCGGCCTTCACGGGCGCGTTCGGCTTCACCGAGATCTCCGTGATTTGGCCGGTGACGTTCGGCGTCACCTCGACCACGCGGCTGATCACGACCACCCGGCCGGTGGGTGCCAGGTAGTTCAAACAGCCCGCGAAGAGCGCCGCAATGAACAGCCCTACCAGCACGGTCGCCGTTCCAGTCCCCCATCCCCAGCGAAGCCATTTCAGCTTGGCAAAGACGAGCCAGACGATCAGTGCATACACGATCGCAATGATGACCATGCTGGATCTCCGGTCCCCGGTCTCCCTTTAGCTCGCCGGCTTCATCTCTGGAAACTTCCACGTTCCCTTCAATATCTCGTCGCGCGGCCGGTAGAGTCTCGCGGCGGTATTCCAGCCTTTCATGATCGGCAAGCAGTTCGGGACCTTGCCGTCACAACCGCCGAACTGAATGGTTATCGAGCCGTCAGGGTTTTTCTGTCCGGTGATGTTGTTGATCGAATAGGCGTTGTACGGGTTCTTCTCGAAGTAGCCTTGGCCGTTATAGACGCTGACGGACCAGAAGCCGTTCACCGGGACGTCCTTGACAGTGAGCTTATAGACACCCTCGCCGTCGTTCTTGGGTGGTATGATCGAGACATAGGTTGCGTCCTTGTCAGGATTACCTCCCCAACCCGAGGCGGCTCCGAGTATGAAGCGGATCGGGTCCACGGACTGCTTGGTGCCGAAAGCCCTCTTGTAATCAGGCAGGGTCGCGGCAAGGACCAGCAAGGCCTCGCGCACCTTCTTGTGGCTGTCAGGCTCCCAGTTGGGAATTTCAAATTTGCCCACGTCCTTTTGTCTGATCTTGACGCCGTCCTGCAGGGCCTGGACCTGTTCCACATCCTTGGGGTTGGCAGGATCGACCAGAGTTCGAAGGAAGGTCGCGGCGTAGCGCGTGCCGACCTTCTGCCTGGTTAGTGTGTAGGACCCGGCGCCATATACGACCTCTACCGTGTACTGATCCTCATTGACCACCTGCATCGACATGAAGCGCTTGCCCGAATTAGGCAGCGTGATCGTTACCGGTCCTGCATCGAGGTCGAACACCGCGGTCGAATACAGCGTGTCGCGGTTCATCCGGATCACGGTCTGGTTATCGATCGAGGCCGGCTCGCGGGCATGGTGATACTTGCTCAGTCCGCCGCTTTCCTTGACCAGCTTTGCGAAATAGACGTCGCTCTCGGCGCGGGTGAAATTCTCTACCGTGACCGGAACGGGATTGCCCGTTTGCGACTGCGCGAACGCCTGTCCGGAAAGGCTCAACAAGACGGCTAGTGACAGTCTGGCGTTGGAAATCATCCTGATGGCTCCTGAGGCGTTAAGAACGGATACGGCGCGGATTTCGGCGCGGATTCTTCATGCTTACTTCGTCACCAGATGTTTCGTCGGCGTCACGGCTTTCGGCGCTTCTTCCGAGATCGAGAAGGTCAACCACGTATTCCAACCCGCCGCCCTGTTGGCCTGAGCGAACTCTCCATAGGCCTTCACGCCGAGAAATCCTTGCATCTCGGCAACGGGGAACACGTATCCGAGCTGGGGGCCGACGCCGAGAACGCGCGATCGGAATCCGCCGAGCACCGTTGGCTGGCCGAAATCGTCCGTCACCTGCTGGTATGCGTATCCGACGACGCCCACGAAAACCTGCTTCGACAGGAACTTCGAGGCGCCCCAGTCGAAGTGGAAATCGATCCCGCTTTGGTACTGCGTATCCGGATTCTTGAAGTTGTAGGTGACCCCCGCGACCCCCGAAAATTCGATGCCCGCCGCCGGGTTGAAGTAGGTGTAACCGCCACCGAGGTCGATTGCGCCGTGTCCCATGCCTACGTTGGAGAGGCGGCCGGGGTCGTAGTCTCCCACCGGAATGTCGCCGGCGGCGTAGACCATGTAGTTGTGGACGCCGCTATTCCATTTCAGCTTCAGCGTCGGATATAGGTCGCCGTAGGAGACAAGCGTGTCCTCGAGGAATCCTTGCCTGGTAGTGAAGAGCGGACCGGCCGCAGCCGTCAGTGTGCCGGCGATGCTGGCGCTGCTCCTCCCATAGACGCTTGCCAATGTCGCAGATAGCTGGCCGCCGAACACGGGCGTCGCAAACGTGTAGGTCGGCGCGACGAAGATCAGATCGCCCTGGCCGCTCAGCGACAGGTTCAGGTTGACGTTCACGGTCGGAGAGAACCTGCCGACCTGTGCCTCGCGCGCGGCGGCGGCGGCGCCCGACGCGTCCACGCTGGTGTGGTAGTAGATCGTGCCCAAGGACCAGCCCGGCGTCGAAGGCGTCGCCGCTTGGCTGCCGTACTGGCCGGGAAGCCAGAACGAGAGCCCGCTATCGTCAGCGCGCGATGCCGCAGGAGCGCACGCGAGAGAGACGGTGGTTGCGGCGACGACGATCCGGCTGCATGCCGTTTCATAGAGTTTCATCCGGCCAACCCTTTCGACTTCGACGGAGGCCGACTGGCCCAGAGAGGCACTGCAGCTTCTTCTTCGAGGATCATCGCGCAGCCCGCGCTACTCGCAATAGTCCATAAACGCTGCGTGAACGTGATGTGACCAGTCGCGTTTACGAACTCCTTGAACTGGCGGTTGGCTGCGGGGGGCGGTCGATCCAGAAACCGTCCACCGTCACCCGATGCGCCGGCGCTTCTTCGGGATAGTGGTCGTTGGAGCCCATGCGGAAAGTGCCAGTGGGAATCCAAACCGTGGTTTTGTGCGCATCATCTTGCGATGACCGATGGCTTCGCCCCTTGTCGGCTGGCATCAACGTCATGGCGCACTCTACAGTGGCGGGCGTACGGTACGGCGAGTGCGGATAGCATACAACCAGACCGGGTCTTTGTCAGCCCCGATGGTGCGCTTGGGGCCATTCGCGTCGTTTTTGACATATCTCCGGCATGTCCGCTGTCCGGCCCATCTCAGACCTGCAATTCGCGTTACGAACACCGATAGTGGCATGATTCAAGCTTTCGAACCGGGGCCTCGAATCATGAGATACGAACTCACGGACTTTGAGTGGACTGCAATCAAACCATTCCTTCCGAACAAGCCGCGCGGCGTGCCGAGGGTCAACGACCGACGTGTCCTCAACGGCATCTTCTGGATATTGCGGTCAGGCGCACCATGGCGTGATCTGCCGGATAGCTTTGGGCCCTACACGACCTGCTACAATCGGTTTGTTCGTTGGCGGATGGCTGGCATCTGGGACTTGATTATGGAGGCGCTCGCCGAAACCCATGACAATTCCATCCAGATGATCGACACTTCCATTGTCCGCGTCCATCAGCACGGCGGCTCCGCGGGAGGAGCCGAAACGAGGTTGATGGGGCGGTCGAGAGGTGGGCTAACGACCAAAATACACGCTTGCGTCGATACCAACGGTATGCCCGTCCGCCTTGAATTGACCACTGGTGAAGCCCACGATAATCAACTCGTCACCGAGCTGTTGTCTGATCTAAAACCAGGCGCGATGTTGCTTGCTGATCGAGGATACGATGCCGACTGGATCAGAGCATTCGCCGGTGAACACGGTGCGTGGGCCTGCATTCCTCCGAAGCGAAATCGCAAAGACCCAATTTGTTTTAGCCCATGTCTGTACCGGGCGCGCAATTTGGTAGAGCGCTTCTTTAACAGGATCAAGCAATGCCGGCGCGTCGCTACCCGGTATGACAAACTCGCCGCAAACTACCTAGCCTTCATCAAGCTCGCAGCCATTCGGATTTGGCTACGCGCTTATGAGTCCACGCCCTAACCGTCGGTGCGCTTCAGCCGACTGAGTGGTCAGGGAAGCCACGCCACTTTGTGCTTGGAGGTGCAAATCGAGCGGTTGGCTTGAGGCCCGCCGGGAGCGCGTGAGCCGCGCTACCGAGGAATGGGCTCGCAATCGCCCTAAAACGAGCCGTAGGGCCATTTCCGGTGCGTTGGGAGGTATGGGGCAGGGAATATGAGGGGAGCGTCGCCGTCGCGTGCCTCAATCGATTATCAGGAGGTATAAAAATACCTAAACTTGAGCATGCGCTTCGTCCACTTGCGTAGGGATTAAGTCCGATATGAGTCGGCCTGCTCGGGGCGCGTCCAACCTCGATCCGACGTTGAACGCTGCGAGCGGCCGCACCAAGAGGCTATCCACAGCGAGCCTTTGGAATGCCTCAGGTGCGCCGAAGAGTGCAAACGAAGCGTAGAGCGGGCCGGGCTCGCTCGAATGACGATCAATTAGTGTCTTTTGTCAGCTGCGAATTTTTATCTATCATTTTTATGTCGCTGAGGACCAATGCCGCGTTTCGCGCAAAGTATCTGAGGATCTTGTCGTTGCCCAAGTCCCATTCGTAAAGGTCGCCATTTGGCGTATCAAAAAACTGAAACTGTTTGTTGCCGAATTGGTCTGAAAGGGAGCTCGTCGATGGCATTTCAGCTGTGCCCCGAAAGGAGACTACTATTGACAGTAAAGGGGCTCCGGGGAAAACCGATGAGAATATAAAGTGCATGTTGTCGCATGAGATACCAAACGCGTTGGTCAGTTGGGCATATTCAGCCGGTACACGAAAGCAAGAGCGAAAATTCTTAGTACTGATTAGCGCTTGCGTTTCGTCAAAGCTCGTTCCCGGAGTAAAGCCCATGATATCCTGCTTGCCGGCGCTCCAGCAGGAAGGGGTCATAGCAACCAGCCCGACAATAAATGTCAAAAAGCGAAGCATAACATCTCCAGTCGGGAACAAGGGATACTCAAGGAAGCATCTGCTGCACGTCGCGTTGACGGCTTAGCGAAATTTGTAGTCCGCTGATCCGGCACTTGTGCCGAATTTGGCGCGCACAACCCGGCAAAAACTCACGAGGCCGACACCGCCTCCCACCTCGAGGCGGATCGGAAAAATCTGAGCGTTGGGATTGGCGAGGTTTAACATTGTCGTGACCTTGCAATCGTCACGGTCGTTAACCTGTGCACTCTGTATGTCGACCGCCTTCTGGCCGATATTGATGACCTGCAGCTGATCGCCTCCGATAAGTGTCACCTTCAGCTCGGGAGATCGCCTGAACAGGGACACGACAAAAATCGCCGTCAGAGCGGCAAGGCCAATCTGCCACCAGCGCCAGCGCTTTTTGGGAAGCGCGGTTTGTGTTGTTTGATTCGGAACGTCAGTCATCTGATCCCCGTGTACGGTAGGGTCGCTCGGCTTCAACCCGGAGTTTAACAGCGGGTATCTGGCTTGCACAACAAATTTCCTGAGTTTTACTCGGTGGTCGTGGATCGTGTGCCCGAGCAAAACTCCGGGTATGGCAAAGCCTGACCTGAAGCTGAAATTTGGCATGCGCATCCGAGGACTTCGGGAAGCGCTGGGCATGACACAGGACGAGCTGGCTGAGAAAATCGGGCGCGGCGTCGACACCGTCAGCAATATCGAGCGGGGCGTCTACGGGACCCCTATCGACGTGGCGGGTCGGATTGCGACGGCTTTGAAGGTCAACCTGTCCGAACTGTTCAGCTTCGATGATGAAGCGCAGCCAGCCGCAGGTCGCGAACATCGTCGTATCGTCCAAAGCCTGACGGCCATTTTGAATGGGTTGGACATGAAGAGTCTCTTGGCGATCAAGGAGGTTATCGAGGCCTCGGTGAAATTGACCGGTCGTCGGAGCGGGCGTTCGCATCGCTAAAGCTCAGTACTCAGATGCGAGCATGATCGTCATCACGCGGGTCGTGACGGAGGCGTCAGTTGGGTCGGGTGAGCCGAACTGCATCCACTGATCGTATGCGTTGATCTTCCAGAACACTCGAATGTCGTCCTGATCAAACGCCCCGAAGTCGTGCTCGCCATGCGGATCGTTATCCGGGCTGAAATCATTGAAGCTCCGTACACTGAGGAGCAGCTGCGCGACCTGCGCGGCCCCCAGCGATGCGACACCGGGGGTCAAGTTTAGTCGATAGCCCTTGCTCGTGCGGGGCAGCTTGTGTCGAAACGCATCGTTGAGTTCACGGATTCTGAGCGTGCGTTGAGTTTCGACGCTCGCACTGGCCGCTCCTGATGTCGAGTGCTGTTCAGCGCTTAACATGGCTTCACCATCTTCGGATGCAGCAAGGCAACTTGGGTTATCTTTCGAGTGAACGTGCCGAGCTCAGGGTAGTCCTTCCAAAGCAATGTTACCGTTTGGCTTTCGAGAACCACGTTTTGGACCTCGCAGTAAAACCAGCCCTGCGTAGGTTCGTCGGTGGCTAATACGAGCGACCCTCGGACCAATGCACCCCAATCGTCTGATGCACCGGCTTTGGCACTAGCTGCAGGAGGCACAGCTTCTTTATCGGCGTCGCCCGAAGACGGTTTTGGCGGGGAGGCGGGAGGTTCGGTCCCGGCGACTGCGAGTAGTTTGTTGTAAAGCGCAGGCCGGACAAGCGGCACCACCGTTGTGCCTTTTGCCGACACCGTGCCCTTGGGAAGTTTCGAGGCGATGGCGCGCTGCTCATCGCTGACGATCCTGATGGTCCGCATGCCCATCAGCC
This sequence comes from Tardiphaga sp. 20_F10_N6_6, assembly GCF_052076045.1. Lineage (NCBI taxonomy): Bacteria > Pseudomonadati > Pseudomonadota > Alphaproteobacteria > Hyphomicrobiales > Nitrobacteraceae > Tardiphaga > Tardiphaga sp. 20_F10_N6_6. The sequence goes on along the minus strand of NZ_CP197239.1, from coordinate 3,028,271 downwards.
GGGCGGCCTCCTGAGCCGATTTTGCGGCTTCGGCACCGAACCGCGATGCGTGAGGTCGTTTGCGTCGGTCAATTCCAAATACCGCCAAAGCGATGTCGGCTGGGATCTTCTGAGCGGTGTTTCGTTTCGCCGTCATGCCTGCCTCTCTGAAATGCCGAAGGGGGCCAGAAGCCCCCTTGTTTCGGAAAGTTCGGATGATGTCGGTTGGCTGGTTGGCCATCCCACGGTGGGATCAGTCGGTCGAAACGCCAAAGGCATAATTTCCTCCAATAGGGGTTTGGGCGTGTATCCCAACGATACGGTAATATGGCACCTCTTGTCAATACCTTTTATAAATCAATGGCTTATGAATATTATCCTGCGTTTTGCCCAAAGTGCGAGCTGATCTTCCAGATTTGCTTTTGAACGAGCTCTCCACGAGCTCTCACGCCTATGTGTTCGCTGAGGCCAAAGAGGACCATTGAATTACGACCGTAATTTAATATGATCACCGTCATGGAAATGAGCTGCGAGACAATTCGCGGCTTCAAAAATGACCCGTCACCGCTCTTTGCGAGGATCTCATGGACGACACGACTGCCACTTCGCGCCGGGTTGCGCGAGAAACCACAGATCTTACCTCGCTCGGGCTTGCAGCCGCTGCGGCGGCAGTTCGTAACGGCGACATAACGTCGGAAGCTTACACGACGGCGCTTCTGCAGCGCGCCCGAACGCTTTCCGAGCTTAACGCCTTCATCACCATAGACGAGGATGCCCTGTTGGCGGCCGCGAGGGACGCGGACAAAGCGCGTGCAGCCGGATCGGCGGCGCTGCTACTGGGCGTGCCGCTCGGGGTGAAGGACAGCTATTTGACGAAAGGGCTGCCTACGAGCCTAGGTCTCGGCGCTCTTGCTCACTTCGTGCCGCGCGAAGACGCGGACGCTGTCCGCGCAATTAAGGCTGCAGGAGCCCTCGTCTTCGGTAAGAACAATCTAGTGGAGATGTCCTACGGCTTAACTGGCCACAACGAGCGCTACGGCCAAGTGAAGAATCCGCACGCTCGCGATCACGTTTCGGGCGGCTCCTCAAGCGGCTCTGCCGCATCCGTGGCTGCCGGGATCGTACCCGCCTCCTTAGGTGGGGATACGGTCGGCTCGATCCGGGTGCCCGCATCGTTCTGCGGCGTCGTGGGATTCAAGCCAACTACCGGGCGTTGGCCGCGCAACGGCGTTGCCCCAATCTCCCCTACTCTCGACACGACTGGCGCATTCGTCCGAAGCGTCGAGGACTGCATTCTAGTGGATCAGGTCGTGACCGGTGAAATGGCTGCAGAGCACTCAGACGGGCGATACGACTTGAAGGGAGCCAGACTGGCCATTGCGCCGCGACAGTTTCTGGATCTGGTGGACTCGGAAGTCGAGGGCCGTTTCCGTGACGTGGTTCGGCAGTTGCAGAACGCCGGTGCCGAGGTCGTTGAGGTAGATCTTGGCGACGATTTCAATGCTCTCATCCAAACCGCGACATGGGGCATCTTCGCCCATGAGACGATGAGTGCGATCTCGGAATTCCTCCGCCGCCACGACATTCCAACCACGTTCGAGGCGATTTACGAGGGCCTCAAGCCCCAGCTTCAACAGGCTTGGGGGCAGATCGTGCTGCCGGGCGGTGCGGGCGCAATCTCGGTAGATGCCTATCAGACGGCGCTCAACTTGAGTCGCCCGGAAATCCAGCGCCGCCTCAACACGGCGTTCGTCTCTCATGGGGCGCAGGTCATTCTGCAACCGACCACGCCCTGCACGGCACCTTTGATTGAGGAGCAGGTGACCGTCCATATCGCAGGGCAGGAAGTCAGCTACCTCGCGTTAGCGAGCCACACTGTGTCAGCAAGCAGCGTGGGAATGCCGGGTATCAGCATTCCTGTTGGCTTGTCTCGCGCTGGGCTACCGATTGGCCTTGAGCTGGACGCCCCCCTTGGGAGCGACCGCGCGCTCCTTGAAGTTGCCCGACGCATCGAGGGCGTCGTGGGTACCCCGTCGACTACGATCTGATGTTTGGCCCCTTCCGAAGGGCCGATTACTCACAACGACAAGCAACTTAGAGGATCAACAGATGGGAAATGCACAATACTCAACGCGGGCCACTATGGTCGAGCACGTGACCATCAGCTCAACACAGCCTTTCGAGGAGGTTCAAGCCAAGCTCACGGCCTTGGCCCCCCGCATCGATGACGGCATCTTCACTCTATTGCGATACGGTGAAAGCACGCGCGCGCTTCGAGAGTTGGAGGCCTGTCCGCCGCTCACCATCTTCGGCCAGCGCGACCATGGGGCGCTGCTAGCTATTGCGCGGCTGACGCGCCGATCTATCCAGTACGATATCGGAAATCCGCTCACCGCCTCCAAGATGACTCGTCATCATCTTTCGACGGGGCTCTATGCGCCCATCCGGGTCCTTCTGCGGGAGGATGACGACGGCGGTGTCGCGTTTGAATATGATCGACCAGCATCCGTTTTCGGCCAGTTCGGCAGCGATAATGTCGACATAATAGCCCAGCAGCTTGATCGCGACCTCCAAACCTTGTTGGAAGCGGCTGCAGCCTGACGGCTGCGGGATATTAATGGGTGGAGAGAAGATGCGTTTCGAAAAAGGTCGTAAGGCAGCGACGCGACGTCACATCGTCGATGTGGCGTCAAAGTGCGTGCGCCGAGACGGCATCTCCGCCGCCGGGATCGCCGGGATCATGGGCGAGGCTGGCCTGACTAAAGGTGCATTCTCACCGCACTTCGAGTCCAAGGACACGCTCGTTCGCGAGGCGCTGGCGAGCGCGCTCGGCGACCAGCAAGATCGTCTCGATGAAGATCAGCGGAATGGCCTAGACCTTGAAGGCGCGATTCGGAGATACCTGAACCGCGCACATCTGGAAGATCCGGCGGGCGGTTGCCCCTCGGCGGCGTTGCTCCCCGAAATCGCCCGCCAACCCCGCTCCACTCGGCAAGACTACGAGAAAGCGCTGCAAAGCTACGTGTTTACTCTGGCTGCACTGCTTCCTGACGCCGATTCCGCAGCGAGCAGCCGCCGCGCGACGGCTATTTTCGGTCTCATGGTGGGTACCCTCCAGTTCGCGCGGGCCGTGCCCGACGCTGCACGGGCGGAGCAGATACTGGAAGGCGGCGTGGAGGCCGCGTTGCATCTGGCACGAACTCCGTCTTTCTAGATTAAACGGCGGCTCGCTCTAAGCGTTACACTTCGACTTCAGATTCAATGCGACCAGCAAGTCAACGAAGCTGTTGCTGGCCTGAACGCAGGCCTTTTGCTCCGGTGCCGCTCGGCGGCGAACTGGACTGCGATCACTGGAGCTAGATATCGGGCGATGAGTCCAGATCTCACGAGGCGGCTCGCTCAAGTGCAGGGACGACTTCGCGGGATCTACCAACTAGAAAGCGACCAGGTCGCAACTAGCGCATATCAGCTTTGACCACATTCGGGATGCATCGGGCGCGAATCTGAATTACTCGACCGTCTTCAAATCCTCGTTGCTAAGCTGGGCGGTTCCCACGCTGGGATCCGTTCATGTCTGACGTTTCGCGCCGTGCGCAATTGATTCTGCTCAAAAACGATTTGCACGTGTTGCGAGGTCGAGCCGAACGGTTGGATTTGCCGGAACTGGTCTCGCTCTTATCGGAAGCGATGGCGGTTATTTCCAGTCAGCCCGAATTACCGAAGTCCGAGCAACCGCCCGTTTGACGTTCTCACCTTGTCGCGCAGTTGGGGATTAAGATCGAAGCCTAAGTGGCAGCTCGCTTTAGGCGTTACACCTCGGCTTCAAGTTCAATGCGACCAGCAAGTCAACGAAGCTGTTGCTGGCCTGAATGCACGCCTTCTGCTCCGGTGGCGCTCGAACCCGAGCGACATTCTGCTTCGGCTTCTTAATGGGTATACTCGGTTTTGCGAAAGATACCGGCTTCTTTGGTTGAGCCTTGATGCTCGATGGCTGCCGACTTAGCCCCACTGTGCTGATATCGGGCGGGGTTGCGATTGGGGGAGCTAGCTCAGTGTCCGAAGGAGCGTCAGAGAACGGCGCTGGGCGATCCTCAATAGCTTCTGGCACGTAGGCGACACTAAGTTTGTCAGTCTTCGTTAAGGTATCGACGACGGTGATAGCCTGCGAGGGGAGTGGCGTGGTCTGTACGACAGGCGCTTCGATGGGCGGAGGGGACGTGCCAGTGCCGGCTTTGGTTGCAATCAGGCCACCAACGCAGAGCAATGCGAAAAACGCCAACCAGACCGTTCGCACTACAGATCTCCTCAGCTTGAACTTGAGGCTAACTCCAGCTGCATCAGGGTTCCTGATTGCGGCGCAAGCGGGGCGACGCTGAAGCAGCGCCGAGGCGGCCCCCGTTAATATAACTAAGTCGTAAACGACGCGACGAGCAGATCTATCAACGGCAGACGCTATTAGTTTCGGCTGAAATGTCCGGGCGCGACCGCGTGATATCTGGGTGTGCACTGGCATTCTTGAAACCGAACTCCGCGCAGGTATTTTCCGTTCGGCAGTGGGGTTGACCTCGCCGGGAAAAGTGCCCCGGATACCGGCCCCTGTGAGGCCTCGGCAGGCCCTTTTGGGCATCACAGGACCTGATCAATGCAAAGGTCGCGTGCCGAAGCTATTTAAGGAATCCGCCTCGGCAGCAGCCGACCAGCCCGGCCAATACCTCACTTAGGTAGCTTGTTGATGCGGGTAGTCACTGATCCTCCACCTTCCAAGGCCGAAGATGCTCGGCGCGCAATACGTCATTCTCAAATCGGTAGCTATAGTCCCTTGTCCATAGGCTGCCGGTGTCCGTTGGTGTGACCCGCTCCGGCAAGCAACCACTGAACTGCCGTTGTCGCTTGGATCGCATCGAATGCGGAAGGTCCCTCAGGGCATCCTTTCGGATAGCTTTGAGGGTTTCCCGTCCCCGCGCGCCTCCAGCAAACACCAACTTGTCGAGGTGGTAAGCTGCAGTGACAGAGCGAACGGCAAGCTGAACACGTGGGCTAGCTTGCTCATCTGAATACTGTCGGAAACGGCCAGTAGATTGCTTAGTCACCTCGCCGGTCTCTGGATCGACGACGTCCTCGCGCATCGCGAAGACCCTATAATCCTTGATGGGCTCTTTGGTGATGTAGTTAGAAAGGCAGGGCAGGGTGCCCGGCGTAATTAAGCTCACGTCCGCTGCGGGGCAGCCCGGGATGAATGCGCCGTGCAGTCGGTTGATCCGGTCTCTTACCGCGAATAGCTCATCGTGATCGGCGTTCGATGTAACAATGTGAGGGTGGAATGAGAGGAATGGCCCAAGTTGGTTGCCTCTGGCAAAGTTCGTGTACGGGGCGATATCGACATGAGCGACAAAGTCGAAGCCACGCATTTCCCGACGCACCCATGCCTGAAGGCCACGGATGTTGAAGGAGCGGGCCTCTGGAAGCGATTTGGTATTGCGGTCTAAGGTGAAGGTGACCAAATGGTTGACCGTCTCGCGTCCGAATATGCCGAGGTGGTGGCTGAATATCTGATTGAACTTGATACACGCCTCCGGATTATTCATCGCGAGGAATGGCGCATCACAGGGCAGGAGTTCGCGAAGCAAAGCTTCCTTCTCTCCCTTCGATTTGCGGCAAAATCCCGTGTTGATGTGCCACTGCAAATACGCCGCATGAAGTCGAGCGTTTTTGGAGTATTGAAACTGGTCGAAATTGATGCGCCATAGGCGCTCAGCTTCATCCCGTTTAAGCCTCTCCTTACGCTTACGACGATGCTCCTGTTTGCGCTTCTTGTAGGCTTCACGGTCATAGGTCATCGTTCACCTGCTGAAGTGTGGGGTTAGGGGATCGAGGGGGCTGGGGGTCAAGGATTGCCCCTTCGCAGCCACGGATTGGGGCAACGAGGGGCTGGTTGGACGCGCGAGGCGGAAAGTTAGGGTTACAAGGAGGCGGTCACCTATGCTTTACCGACGTCCCCCGGGTTAACTCTGCGCGGCAGCTACCCGAGCTGCTAATTAGCTTTTCAGATCGCTATCGGCCGCAGAAGCGGCACTCGAAGTCAAGGTTGAGCGCTGCGTCTTGTATCGCTTCTATAACCTCCGACCGGGAAAGGTCGTCCGGCGCATCCTTCGCGGCTTCGAGCGCTATTTCATATATAGCGTCGTCATCAAATCGCTGATTGATGACGTTGCCGTGCATACATCGCACACCGGCGGCGTCTTCGATCAGTTTATGTTCCGCCCAAGCGCGAATTTCAATTCGGCGCTCAAAACATCGCTTTGAATAACTCATCATCATTCTCCATGTAAAAGGTCGCGTGTCGCTTAAAGAGACAGCGAGCACTTAGCTTTTTTCCTCGATGCGTTTCTGAAGTGTCACGCCGCTCTTCAGGCGAAGACGAAGGGCTTCAACTGTATCGGAACCGGTCAAAAGCTTCACAAAGGCTGCTTCTCCGGCCGCTCGCCGACCATCAACTTTCTTCCAATGGACCATCAGCAAGGACACCTGTCCTTCGACAGGCGGCGCTGATGAGTCCAATGCCACGCGCCCAGATATAGATTTGGCATCGGAACTGCACTCGGCCTTCTGGCTGTTACTCGCAGCGATTTTCTCAAAACCGCCGCGACGCGAGAGTTCGTTGGCCAATCCGTTAATTTCGATGCCCTCATCCAGCAGCGATTGCACCGCGATGACTTGGCGGCTTACGCGTTTTTCTGCTGGTCTTCCGCCGTCATCCATCAGGCTGAACACCCAGCGAAGCGCCCTGCCGTCACATGCCTCCGGTGGAAGTTGCCGATTGCCAGTGCGCCAAAGCGAGAGATCGCGAAATCTCGCCCACAGATTGGCGTCCTCCGAAATAGCGTGCGAAATCGACGCGCAATGGGCAGCGCCGACGTAGAGGGCCTCGCGATACCCCAGGCGAGCGCCTCGCATTGCGCCGCGAATACTGAAGATGGCTGCTTCCAGCGAGCTGTCGGCCAGCAGGTCTACGCGGGACGTCGGAATTTTCGCTATGTCGATATTCATTGCCGTCTCCTAATGAGCTGTTTGAAGGATTTGGCGCGCAATTGAGGCCGCTCGCCGGTGGTACCAATACTATTGCCGCTCGCGCCCTTGCTCGATTAGCGTAAGGATGGCCTTTCATTCGTCACATCAAAGTTCCTTTTTTCTGATCTTGGACACAGGTGAACCACCGCCGGAATGACGGGAGCCTTGGTGATTTTCAAAATTGAGTTACGAGCTTGCCGCTGGCGCGGGCTCGTCGCTATCGTCGCTGCCGTTCAGGTTTCGATTGACCTTCATATTGTCTCGCGGCATCTGCTTTTGGCTTCGCAAGTCGGAAGTTGAGGTGGCGACATGATCGGCGACCCAAGCGTCAACCTTGGACTGCAAATATCGAACCGCTCTGCCCATTTTGACAAACTCGGGACCTGTTCCATCGATGCGCTTTCTCTCAAGGGTGCGCGTCGACAGATTCAGGTATTTTCCGGTAGTTTTGGTGTCCCACATTTCTGCGCCTCATTTTCTGAGACTTTGATAGCGCGCTATTTCGGTCTTGGTGAAGGAACTAATTAAGGTGAACTAGCGAGATCAAATATTTCCGCCGCGTCATGGACCTCGGCCTAAAAGGCTTTCAGCATTCTAGTCAGATCGGAAATTTGCTATGCCAAGCATCACCCCCAAGAAGTCCAATACTTTGCTACGTGAACGGAAACTCGTTCAGGAACATCTGCTGTTCGATCACAATCGACGTGTCCAGATGGGCCTCTATCGTCGATTGCCGGAATTTATTGAGAGCTCTACCTCTGTAACCGACGAACAAAGTAATCGCCTTCAGCTTTGTCTAGGCGCTCGCGTTTCTAACGAAGGGCGCCGATCCTTGTCCGCAATGATAACTTCGTTCGTCGAGCACGAGCTCATTTCAATAAGAGCGCCGAGCGAAAAGAAGGTACTGAAGGAAATTAAAAATCTTTGTGATTCGGCGATCTCTTGTCTCAGGTCGTTGAAGCAGCTTCAGTTAGCCTTCAATACGGATGCGCACACGTTAGCCGCTCCTTCTCATAATATTGAGCAAGCAATAAAAGGAGTTGGTGGGTTTCCGAGCGCCAAAGTCGCGGCAATCGATTTGATTAAGAGAAGCCTTCACGGCCCTATACCTGCGACGTTGGCACTTGGGCCCCTTGTGGAAGCCTGCTGGGGTTTGCAGGAACGTTTCTCGCGGGGAAAAACCGGGCCTCAAACTCCGCTGTATTTTTATCTTTTTCTGGTGTGCCTCCTAAACATCGCGAAGAATGCGGAAGCCGAAATTTCGTTACCGACAAAGGATGAGGTCGGCCGCAGCGGGTCGGGAAGAACGACCGCCTTTTTCAGATTTGTTCGAGAGGCCTTGGTCGTTGCGAAAGAAATGGCGGAGCGTCTCTTAGCTCAACCGACGATCACAACGTACGAGCGAGAAAAGGCGTTGGATCGGTTCGAAAGAGAGCATTGCGGCTTGTCGAACTCACAGCTTCGTCTCAGACTGGAAACCGTTATTTTGGGCAATATGCCCGGATTGGACGAATTTGTTGCAGAAGCGACCCGTCCCCCTCGACAAGGTGCTTCCGCCGGGTCGACTCCGGGTCGATCAAACGGTCGCCCTCGTCGCAAAAAAACAACTAAGTTGTTGTAAAAGCTGGCTGGGGCGGGAGGATTCGAACCTCCGCATGGGGGAATCAAAATCCCCTGCCTTACCACTTGGCGACGCCCCAAAGGCCAAGGCGATAAAGGGCGGGCTGGGCCCGCGGATCGCTTTGGCTCCGTCGGTCTATAGAGAGAGCTCCGCAATTTCAACCACCTGCCAGCGGTGTTCCCCGCTTCCGGATGCGACTGACTTTTGTGCAATTGGGGGTGTCGGCGTCTGCCGGCGCGCGTGAGCCCCTGACGCCCTGAATTTTCCGATTTTCACGGTTGCATAATGCGCGATACGGACTGGGAGCTGGCGCTCGGCGACGTTCCCGAAGCCTGTCCGCGGGCGCGGGCACTCGCCCAACACGCCATAGAATGTGTTCGGAACGACCGTTCTAGAGTTGTATATGCGGGATGTGCTTGAGCGAGACCTCGTCGATGGCCTCGCCATACCCCGCATCCGCGTAGCGGATGACGCCGAGGCCCGTGTCGTTGTCGAGGCTCATGGCGAGTCGTTCTGCCGCGGCGGCCGTGCCGTCGGCGATCAGGGTGACCCCGGCGCTGGTCATGTAGCCGGCATAGCCGCCGCCGCCGGAATGAACGGCGACGAGATCGGCCTGGGACGAACACAATGCCATGGCGTCGAGCAGTGGCCAGTCAGCGATGGCATCTGAACCGTCGCGCATGTTCTCGGTCATGATGTTTGGATGCGCCATGCCGGCGGCGTCGAGATGATCGCGCGAGAAGGCGACCGGTCCCTTGAGCGTGCCATTGGCGACGAGTTCATTCACGCCCAGCGCCAATTCGCTGCGCTCGCCATGACCGAGCCAGGCGATGCGGGCCGGCAAGCCTTCGAAAGGTACGTACTGGCGAGCGAGCTTGATCCAGTTCGAAACGATCTGGTTATCGCCGAACAGGCTCAGGACGAGATCGTCGATGGCACGGATATCGTCGGGATCGCCCGACAGCGCCATCCAGCGGAACGGACCGATGGCGCGCGCAAAGAGCGGGCGCAGATAGGCTTCCGTGAAAATGGGGATATCAAAGGCATTTGCGACGCCGCCTTCCTTGGCGTGAGTGCGAATGAGATTGCCGTTGTCGAACACTTCCGCGCCGCGCGCCTGAAAGGTCAGCATGGCGCGCACATGGTCGACAATCGACGCGCGGCTCTCCGCCATCAACTGTTCTGGCGCGGTCTTGCGCATGGCACGCGCCTCGTCGAGCGATCGGGTCCGAGGTACATAGCCGAACACAAGATCGTGGGCCGCGGTCTGGTCGGTCACCACATCGGGAACGATGCCGCGCTGGGCGATTTCCGGATAGATATCGGCGGCATTGCCGACAAGGCCGACCGACAACGCGCGGCGCTCCGCCTTCGCGGCAGCGATCATATCCAGCGCAGAATCAAGATCCGGGGCGATCACTTCGAGATAACCGATCTCCTTGCGCTTGCGCGCGCGCTCCGGATCGATGTCGACGGTGAGGATCGCCGCACCGGCCATGCGCCCGGCGAGCGGCTGTGAGCCGCCCATGCCGCCGAGCCCGGCGGTGAGGATAAAGCGGCCGGCGAGCGTGCCGCCAAAACGGCGCTCGGCGATGCGCATGAAAATCTCGTAGGTGCCCTGAATGACGCCCTGCGAGCCGATATACTGCCAGGCGCCGGCCGTGAGTCCGCCCCAGCAGATCAGGCCTTTGCGCTCGAGCTCGTAGAAGATCTCAGCCTTCGCCCATTGGCCCACGATGTTGCAATTCGCCATGATCACCAGCGGCGCCTTGGCGTGCGTGCGCAGCAGGCCGACCGGCTTGCCGGACTGGATGACGAGCGTCTGGTCTTCCTCCATGGTCGTCAGAGCCTGCACGATCGCCTTGTGTGCTGGCCAGTTACGGGCCGCGCGCCCCAGTGCGGCATAGACAACCAGGTTCGACGGATCCTCACCGACCGCGAGCACGTTTTCCAGAAGGCGCAACAGACCTTCCTGCCGCCAGCCCTTGGCGCGCAGCTTTGGGCCGCCAGGAATCGGAAAATCGGGGTGCCGTGGATTCGCTGATGTCATGACGGACTCCTGCGGTGTCTCAGGCCAGTGCGTAGCGCGCGATCTCGATGCCCATGGCGCGTTCGACGGAGGGATAGACCGCCGGATCCTTGACGCTGGAGGCAAGCGGAATGATCGTCTTCGGCACATGGAACAGATGCACGTTCATGCCGACTTCGAGATGGCCGACGCTCATCGGCTCGGCCTCGTCGGACAGTGTGGCGATGATGTCCGGGAAGGTCGCGAGACGCTTACCATTTGCATCGACGATGGCCATGTATTCGTTCATCACATGCAGCGTGATGGCGCGGTCGCCTTCGCCGATGGTTAGGGTGCCGATGTCGAAGGCTTCCGGTGTGTAGACCACATTTTTTGCGGTGATCTTGCCGCTGCCGAGGATGGAGCCACCGGTGTCCTTGCAGATCGCGTCGATCACGGCAGTCGCTCCTTTCGGCTCGGCGGCGAGGATGGCTTCACCGAGGCGCAGCGCTAGCGAGATGCCGCCGAGAGCAGCGTTGTCGCGCACATAGGACGCGCGGACCGGATTGCGGCAAGAAGCGATAAAGCCGCCGGACATGTCGCCGGCAGTACGCAGGATCGGCGATACCTTGGCGGTGGCGCCGCGCACGGTAAGTTCGATGTAGCGGTTCTCGGCGCGGTTGCCGCCAGCGGCGGTCTGGATCATCGGCTCGGGCGAGCCAGCAAGGCCGATCGATCCCATGTCGCCGGTCGGATGCGCGCGCATGTCGCCCACGGCATCCACCACCTTGGTGCCGAGCAGTGCCGATGGCAGCCACGCATTCATGGTGGAGGACTTGCCGTTCTGACCGATGATGAGGCCTTTCAGCGGTTCACCCAGCGCGTCCTGCAGTAGTTGCACGGCGCGGACGTAATCCTTGCCCTGCATCTCCCAGGCGGTGGTCGACGCCGGCGCGCCGATCGCAGCGGCAGTGGCGACCCAGTCGTCGTCGTCGAGTTCGTCGATCGACACGAGTTCGGGCTTGCCGACGAGAATCGCGGCGCGGCCGAGCATGCGCCCGTGATCCGCCCAGCCGCCGCCACCGGCAGCGTAGACACCGCCGCCGCGCACGGCGGCTTCAATATCGCGTTCGGTCAGAATACGTCCCATCGGAATGTCTCCTCGGCAGATGTTCTTGTGTTCGATACGTGGTCGGTGATCGGAACGGCGGGCGTCACGCCACCGGCAGTCGCTCTGAGAGAAGCAGCGGTGGCCGCACGAATTGTCCGCTGCCAGGTTCGGCGAGAACCTTGCTGCCATCGAAAGCGAGCTGGCCGCGCACGTAGGTCGCAGCCACGGTCCACGGCAGCGTGATGCCGTTATAGGGGGACCAGCCGACCACGTTGTTGCCGCTTGCGGCACCGTCATAGATGATGGGCTTGTCCACCAGCACGGTGATGTCGGCGTCGAGGCCAGGCGCCAGCGCGCCCTTGCGATCGTCGATGCGGAAGTGCCGCGCCGGATTGAATGACGTCAGCTTCGCGGCATGGGTCAGCGGAAGCTTGCGTTCGACGAGGCCCTTTACCAGCAGCGGCACCATGGCTTCGAGGCCGGGGACGCCAGACGCGTTGGCGAGCATGTCCGGATTGATCTTGCGATCTTCCGACCAACTGACGTGATCGGTCGAGACCAGCGAGACGCGTCCGGCTGCAAGCTCTGCCCACAGCGCCTCGACATCGGCACGCGGGCGCACCGGCGGATTGATCTTGGCCTTGCCGCCGAGGCGGGAGACGTCGTTCTCCTCGTCGAGCACGAGATAGTGGATGCAGCATTCCACTGTGGCGTGATAGCCCTCGGAGCGATACCACGCCGCAATATCATAACCGCGTGCCACAGAACAATGCACCACATGGGCGGGACAACCGGTCTTGGCGCCGGTCTCATAGATCTGCAGCATCGCCAGGATTTCGGCGAGCGGCGGGCGCGACATCGCGTGCGCACGCCAGTCGGTAATGCCTTTTGCCTTCACCTTGGCGACGGCATCGCGGATGAATTCGTCGTCCTCGTTGTGGACGCCGGCGGCGAGGCCGGTCGGCGCAATGGCGGCGAAACAATCGGCTAGCAGCGGTGCGGGGATGCGCGGAAAGCGCTTCGGGTCGGTGCCGAAGGTGGAGAACTTGAAGGCGGCGACGCCGGCCTTAGCCTGTTCGGCGATACGTGCCGGACCTTCTTCGGGGTCGATGGTGCCATAGAGCGCGAAATCCACGCGCGCCTGTTTGCTCGCATGGGCGATCTTGCGCTCGACCGCAGCAGCTGAACAGACCAGATCGCCTTCATCATAGGGCATGTCGACGATGGTGGTCACACCGCCGGCTGCGGCGGAGCGCGTCGACCAGATGAAATCTTCCTGATTGCGCTGCGACAGCGAGTGCACCTGCGCGTCGATGGCGCCCGGCAGGATCATGCCTGACTTGAAATCCTGCCGCTCGCGCGCGGCAGGCGGCGTGCCTTCGCCGACGGCACCCACGCGCCCGTCGCGGACCGCGACCCAGCCGTTCTCGATGATGCTGTCGTGACCGATCACCTTGCCGGTGAGAACCAGATCGAAATCCATGTGCAACTCCACATTCGCCGCCGGCGAGCCGGCCTGTCGTGATGATCCCGCGGGACCGTGTGTCCTAGAGCCTGTGCTCCAGCCGCGCGATCAGCCGCACGACCGGCAACAGCAGGAGCAGATAGATGATGGCCGCGAGGATCAGCGGCGATGAGTTGTAGGTGAGCGAGCGCGCCAGATTGGCGGAATGCAGCAGCTCCGGCACCGAGATGACGCTGGCCAGCGTCGTGAGCTTCACCAGCTCGACCGTGTTCGAGAGCAGATCGGGCAGCACGTTGCGGATCGCCTGCGGCAGCGTCACGTAAAGCAATGTCTGTGTGGCGGAGAGTCCGGTCGACCGCGCGGCCTCGCGCTGGCCCTTCGGCACGCTAACCATGCCGGCGCGATAGATCTCGCCGTAGTAACTTGCCGAATTGATCAGGAAGGCAACGGCGACTGCTACCAGCGCGGGCACGCGCAGCCCGATAAAGGGCAGGCCCGCATAGACGAAGACCAGCAGCACGAGCGGCGGAAAGGCGCGAAAGAAATCGACGGCGGCGATCGCCGGCCAGCGCAGCAGGCGATAGGAGCTGGTGGTCAGCAACATCACGAGGATACCGCTGACGAGGCCGATCGGGATCAGGAACGAGCATAGCAGAAGCGTCTGCAGCAAGCCCTGCAGCAGGAACGGTGCGACCTTCGCCATGACGTCGAGATTGAAGAATTCCTGGGTGAACTGCTCCATCAGTGCTCACCCCACCGATAGTTGCGTTCGAGCGTACGGGAGGCGATAACCAGTGGAATGAAGACCAGCACGTAAAGTAGCGCGCCCATCGTCAGCGGCGTCGCATTGGCGGACATCGACAGCGCGGAATTGGCGCGGCCAAGAATCTCGTTGACACCGATGGCGCTGCCAAGCGCGAGGTTCTTGGTGATGGAGATCGCGCGGTTTGTGAGCGGCGGAATGCCGAGGCGGACCGCCTGCGGCAGGATCACATAGCGCAGCGTCTGAGCGAAGGTGAGCCCTGTTGAGCGCGCGGCCAGCCACTGGCCCTTCGGCACAGAGGTAATGCCGGCCCAGAAGATCTCTTCGGCAAAGGCCGCAAGCACCGCGCCGAGGGACATCCACAGCACGATGAGGCTGGGCAGGACGATGCCGATATTTGGGAAGCCGAAGAATAATACCAGGATGATTGCGAGCGGCGGCAGGGAGCGGAAAATGTCGACGAACACGATGATGAGGAAATTGACCGGCTTCCAGCCGATCGCCCGGAGCGCCGCGAGGCCAAAGCCGGCACCGATACCGGTGATGACCACTGCGAGGCCGGCGAGAATGGTAACGCCGGCGCCCTGCAAAATCTCCCAGCCGTACTTCATCGCGATATCCGCATTGAAGAAGGTGAAGACGAAGCGGTCCCAGTTGCTCATCGCGTCGGCGGCGGTCATGACCTAGTGCCTGATCTGCGCGAGGAAACGTTTGGTGCGATCTTCCTGCGGCCGGAGGAAAACGTCTTCGGCACTGCCTTGCTCGATGACGAGACCGCCATCGAGGAACACCACCTTGTCGGCGGCCTCGCGGGCGAAATTCATCTCGTGGCTGGCGATCACCATGGTGATGCCGCGGGCACGCAGATCCTTGACGACGGCGAGCACGCTGCCGACCAGTTCCGGGTCCAGCGCCGAAGTCGGCTCGTCCATCAGGATGATCTTGGGATTGAGCGCGAGCGAACGTGCAATGCCGATGCGTTGCTGCTGGCCGCCGGAGAGTTGTGCAGGATAGGACGCTGCCTTGTCGGGCAGGCCCACCAGCGCCAGCATCTCCGCGGCACGGGCATTGGCGTCGGCTGTGCTCATGCCGGCGACCTTGCGCAGGGCCAGCGTGATGTTCTTCTGCACAGTGAGGTGCGGATAGAGGTTGAAGCTCTGGAACACCATGCCGATCTGTCGCCGTGCGGCATTGATATCGGTGCGCGGCGACAAAAGGTCGACATTGTCCATGATGATGGAGCCGCCGTCCGGCTCCTCAAGGCGATTGCAGCAGCGCAGCAAGGTACTCTTGCCCGAGCCGGATGGGCCGATGAGGAACACCAGTTTGCCCGGCTCCACCAGAAGGTCGACGCCCTTCAGAACTTCGGTTGGGCCGAAGCTCTTCCGGACGCCGCGCGCTTCCAGCAGATAACGGGACGCAGACGTTGCTGCCGTCGAGCTCATGAGCAGGTTGGCTTCTGCTCGGTCGCATCATAGCCGGCGACACCCGGTGCGCCATAGCCGGGATAGATGGTGGTGGTCGCCGATCCGGCCTCGGGCTCGACACCGAACCACTTCACGTAAAGCTTCTTCAGCGTGCCGTCCTGCTTCATGCAGACGAGTGCGTCTTCGAGCTTGTTGCGCAATTCGGTATTGCCGTTGCGCAGCGGCATGCTCCAGACGAGGCCCGTCTTGTAGAGAAAGGCATTCTTCAGCCGCGGATTATTCTTCACGATCCAGGCGACGACAGTGGCGGCCGAGATGTTGGCGTCGGCACGGCCGGCGAGCACGGCCTGCGCCGCGTCGGTGCTGGTGGCGAAGGATTCCGACTTCCAGCCATATTTGGCGGCGTTGTCGTTGACCCATTTCTCGTAGATCGCGCCTTTCTGCACGGCGATGGTCTTGCCGGAGAGATCTTCGAGCTTGGTGATGGGAGGTGCCGAAGCCAGCGTCATGAAGCGATAGTCGGCGTCGACGAAGCCTTCCATGAACAGCAACTGCTGCGCGCGCTCGGGCGTGACGGTCACCACAGCGGCGAGGAAGTCGTAGGTGCCGGCCTGCAGCGCCGGAAGGAGGCCTGCGAACTGCGCGCCTTCCACCGTGATCGGGCGTTTGATGCGCTTCGACATCTCATCGACGACATCGATATTGAAGCCTTCGAGGCCGCCCGACAGTTTGGGCATGGCATGCGGTGCGAAGGTCGAGTCGATCGCGGACTTCAGCGGTTCCTGTGTCTGAGCGAATGTGGGACTGGCAAGGGCCAGAAGCCCGGCGGCAAGGATCATTGCTTTCATCGAACACCTCCATTGGTGCGGCCAGGCCAAGCCGGCATCTGGCTCCGCGGTCCCTGTTATGAAGGCTAACGCAATTGCGCATCGGGGGGATATCCCATTTGGTGGACATCCTATACGCTCTCGCTGCAGCGCGGAAAAATCGACTACAGACCCGGATGACAATGGAATGGACATTGCGACCTTGGTGATGACAGCCGTGGTGCTCCGTTGCGGCAATGTGCGTGAGGCCGCGCGCCAACTTGGACGCGCACCCAGTACGCTCTCGGCAGCGGTGAAACGGTTCGAGCGCTCCATCGCAGCGCCGTTGTTGAATCGCGTAGGTGCCGCGAGCTTTCTCACGCTTGAGGCACGGCGAATGCTGGACGAGATTGAAGCCGCAGCGGATATCGCGATGGGGATGATCGCGCCCGATAGGGCAGGCGATGCAGCACGGGCTTTCTGCGCCGAGTGTGATGTCAGTCTCACGGCCTTGCAGCGTGTCGCATTGGTTGCGGAAACTGGCAGCGTTCGTCGTGCCGCACGCATCATCCGTCTCGGTCAGCCGCAACTCGCGCGTCAGATTGCACGCGTTGAAGATGAACTCGGCAGCGTGTTGTTTCATCGCTCCCGTATCGGTGTCACGCCGACGCCGGCATGCCAATTGCTGGTCACGTCGCTGGCTGAACTTGAAAAAACCATGCAGCGACTGTCACGGCGTGCGCGTGAGCGTTTTCGTTCGACCAATGCCACCATCAGGCTCGGGGCGGTGATGCCGCTCGGCCATGAAAGCAATGTCGCGCGGCTGCTGGCCTTTCTCGTCGCAGCCTGGCAGCGGGATCGGCCGACGCAGCCGCTGTTTGTCACCAATGGTACGGCAGAGGATCTGCTGACCGGCCTGAAAGACAAACGGTGCGACGTCGCGCTGATCGACAGCGATACGATCCCGGCCGATGTCTCGTCTCGGGCGCTGGTGCGATCGAAGCTTGTGGTCGTCGGCGCGCGCGCGGTGCTGGGTGACCAGCCCGATGTCATGCAGGTGCTTCGGCAACAGCCGCTAGCGCTACCCAGCCGACGCACCGGGCTCGGCCAAGCCGCGCACAAACTGCTGGCGCAATTGCTGCCTCAGGCAGAGATCGATGCGCTGACAATCACGGAAATCGACTCGATCCCGATCATTGCCAACCTGATGCTGGATTTCGGCTTCGTGTCAGTGCTCCCCGAAAGCGCGCTCGTCTCGTTCGATGCACGCCTCGTGGCGCTGCCGGTTGATCCCGGGCTTGAACTTATCCTGTCGCTGGTCTGGGTACAGACCGAAGGCGCGCGGCGCGGCGCCCGCTCCATTCTTGCTGCCCTGCGCAACTATGCGCCGGCAACGCCAGCAGCCGCCATGATGGTGAACAGCGATTGATTTGAATGAGCGTGGCTACCCACTGCCGCTGACTATGAATTATAATTCTTGATCTTTTCCAATTTCGTGCATTATGCTGCAGAGATGCGAGCGCGGGTGGAGGGCAATGCTCCCACCTGGCGTCAATCTGCATTGGTAGGCCGGATCAACCGGTCATCAATTATTCCGAGGGGAGACGAGCCGATGACCACCAAGGGGTTTCTGCGTCCGTTGACGCGGCGCGCCATGCTGTCCGGGACCGCCGGTGCAGCAACATTCATTGCGACGTCGCCGCTTCATAGCCCGGCCATCGCGCAGAACGCGCCATTGAAGGTGGGGATGATGCTTCCCTACACCGGGACCTATGCGAAGCTTGGCAAGTTCATCGATGACGGCTTCCGCCTTTATGTCGAACAGAAGGGCGGCAAGCTCGGTGGGCGCGACATTGCGTTCGTGCAGGTGGACGATGAATCGAAGCCGGAATCAGCCACCGACAACATGAACCGGCTGGTCGGCCGCGAGAAGGCTGACGTCGTTGTCGGCACCGTTCATTCCGGCGTGGCCATGGCGATGGTCAAGGTCGCGCGCGACACCAAGACACTTCTGATCATTCCGAATGCTGGCGCCAATGATGCGACTGGTCCAGCCTGCGCGCCGAACATCTTCCGTACGTCGTTCTCGAACTGGCAGAGCACCTACCCGATGGGCAAGGTGATGGCCGATGCCGGTATCAAGAACGTGGTCACGATCACATGGCGTTATACCGCCGGTGCGGAGATGATCGGCGCCTTCGCTGAAAACTTCACCAAGAACGGCGGCAAGATCGTAGCTGACCTGACGGTGCCATTTCCGGAGGTGGAATTTCAGGCACTGATCACGCAGATAGCACAGTTGAAGCCCGATGCCGTGTTCAGCTTCTTTGCAGGCGGTGGCGCGGTGAAATTCGTCAAGGACTATGCGGCGGCCGGCCTGAACAAGACCATTCCGCTTTATGGCGCGGGCTTTCTGACCGACGGTACCATCGAAGCGCAGGGTGAAGCCGCCAAGGGCATCAGGACGACGCTGCATTACGCGGACAATCTCGATAATCCCGCCAATCTCGCCTTCCTCAAAGCCTTCAAGGCCAAGACAGGCAAGGACGGCGATATCTACGCCGTACAGGGCTACGATGGCGCGGCGCTGCTGGATATCGGGCTGACCGCCGTCGGCGGCGACTTCAATGCGCGCGACAAGATGATCGCGGCGATGGGGGCTGCGAAGATCGACAGTCCGCGCGGGCCGCTGTCCTTCAACAAGGCGCATAACCCGATCCAGAACATCTATCTGCGCGAGGTCCGCAACGGGCGTAACGAGATGATCTCGATCGCCCAGGCCGATGTCGACGATCCCGCGCGGGGCTGCAAGATGACCTGACGCATCGTTGCGCGGTCTGTCGATGAAGATCGAATCGTCGAAGCCTGTTACGCGCAATACCGTCCGTGACGGAGGCGTAGCTGCGAAGCCAGGTACGGCCTCATGCTTGATTGCGCCGGCGACTGAAGGTGGCCCGCCGTGACTGGATTGATCTGATGGACCTCATCACACTAGGCGTTCAGTTGCTGAATGCGGTTCAGTATGGCGCAGTCCTGTTCCTGGTCGCGAGCGGCCTGACACTGGTGTTCGGCATCCTGGGGGTCATCAATCTCGCCCATGGCGCGTTCTATATGCTCGGCGCCTATCTGGCTTACTGGATCACGTTGATGACCGGCAGTTTTGTGGTCGCCTTGCTTGGCGGCGTGCTGGTTGCCTTCATCGCCGGCATTCTGCTTGAGACCGTCTTCGTTCGTCTTCTCTACGGCCGGGATCATCTGGCGCAGGTGCTGCTCAGCTTCGGCCTCATCCTGGTCATCGATGAAATCAGGCAGTTGCTGTTCGGCAAGGACGTGCACGCGGTTGCTCCACCCGCGTGGTTGTCGGGGTCGATCCAGCTGACCGACAATCTGTCCTATCCGGTCTACCGGCTGGCGATCTGTGTATTCTGCCTGATGGTGGCACTCGTCATCTTCTTCGTAATCACGCGCACCAAGATCGGCATGATCGTGCGGGCGGGCTCGGAAAATCGTGAGATGGCGCGCGTGCTCGGCATCAAGTTCGACCGGGTCAATCGCTACGTCTTCGCCGCCGGCATCGCGCTGGCGGCGCTCGGCGGCATCCTGATCGCGCCGATCTCGACAGTGTTTCCCGGCATGGGGGATGGCATGCTGATCCTGTCCTTTGTCGTGGTCGTGCTCGGTGGCATCGGTTCGGTCGCTGGCGCAGCCGTCGGCGCACTACTGATCGGCCTCACAGATACGTTCGGAAAGGTGTTCTTTCCCAGTGTGTCCAGCATTCTGATCTATGTGGTGATGGCAGCCGTGTTGCTGTGGCGGCCCAGTGGAATTCTCGGACGCCAGGATGCTTGATATGGGCATGCCCAATCTGCGGGCCCGGTTGTTCGGCATAGCCTGTCTGGCTATGGCGATTGCGCTGCCATTCTGCGTGTCGACCTATTACACGCAGTTTTTTGCCAAGGCGCTCATCATGGGCATGCTGGCCATGTCACTGAATCTCGTGGTTGGCCATGGCGGTCTGGTGAGCCTCTGTCATGCCGCCTTTTTCGGCCTCGCCGGATATGTGCTTGCGCTGATGTCGCCTCGTTATGATGCGGCGTCGCTGTTAACGACGCTTCCGATTGCGATCCTGTGCTCTGGCACGGCGGCCCTGCTGATTGGCGCACTGGTGCTGCGCACCCGCGGTGTCTATTTCATCATGGTGACGCTCGCCTTTGGCGAGATGCTGTTCTTCTTCTTCCACGATACCAAATTCGCGGGCGGATCGGATGGTATCTCCATCAATATCCGGCCCGAGATCGCCATTGCCGGCCGTCAATTGCTCGATCTCGACAAGCCCATGACTTTCTACTTTGTCGTGCTGGGTTTCCTGGTGGGCGTGATCGCTCTGCTCACGATGGTGGTCCGCTCAGCGTTCGGGCGGGCGCTGGCGGCAGCCCGGGACAATGAGCGCCGGGCACGGTCGCTCGGCTTTCCGATCTTCCGCCTCCGCCTGACGGCGTTCACCCTGTCTGGCGCGCTGGCGGGCGTTGCCGGTTATCTGGCCGCGGCGCAGTTCGGTTTCGTCGCGCCGCAGATGCTGGGATGGCACCAGTCGGCGACAATCCTGGTCATGGTGCTGATCGGTGGCCTGCGCTCGGTCACCGGGCCGCTGGTCGGTGCGCTGGTTCTGATCGGCATGGAAGAAGTGCTGAAGGCGCATCTCGACAACTGGAAGCTTGTCGAAGGCTTGATCATCATTGGCATCGTCATCCTGCTGCCCAATGGTGTCCGGCAGATCTGGTCGATGGTGTTCGGCGCGTCGCCGCAACGCGCGGCCGAAATCAAGCCTGCAGCTGCGGAAGCTCGTCATGCATGACATTGCGCTGCGTGCCGCTGGATTGCAGAAGCGCTTCGGAGGCCTGCTGGCCGTTTCCGACGTGTCGATCGACATTCGCGCCGGCGAGATCCATGCGGTGATCGGCCCGAACGGTGCCGGAAAATCCACGCTGATCAATCTCTTGGCCGGCGAACTTCTGCCAACCTCGGGTGAGGTCTTGCTGAATGGCGTGGATATCACCTCCTTGTCGCCGGACCGCCGCGCGCGTGCTGGCCTCGGCCGCGCCTATCAGAAGACGACGTTGTTTGCGCAGTTTAGCGTGCATGAGAATGTGCGTCTTGCGGCGCAGGCCCGTTCAACCGCGCCGCTCCGGATGTTTGGTGGCACGCGGTCCGACCGGCCATATCTCAAGTTGGTCACCGATGCGATCGACCGGGTCGGGTTATCCGCACGCTCGCAGATCGTTGCCGATAAGCTAAGTCACGGCGAACAGCGCCAGCTCGAGATCGCGATGGTGCTGGCGACCAATCCGCAGGTCATTCTGCTCGATGAGCCACTGGCCGGCATGGGACCATCGGAGGCGCGGGGCATCATCGGATTGATTGCGTCGCTGAAGGCCGACCGTGCGCTGCTGGTGGTGGAGCACGACATGGATGCGGTGTTCGAACTTGCAGACCGGTTGACGGTGATGCAGGACGGTCGTGTCATTGCCACAGGTTTGCCACAGGACGTGCGCGTGGATCCTGGCGTACGCGCCGCCTATCTCGGGGCTGATGGAGGCATCGCGTAATGGCCTTGCTCGAGGTGGAAAAGCTCGATGCGTTTTACGGCGCCAGCCAGATTCTGCACGGCGTCGATCTGACCTTTGCGCCGGGCGAGCAGGTGGCGCTAATCGGTCGCAACGGTATGGGCAAGACCACACTGCTGCGCTCGCTGATGGGATTGATGCCCCTTTGCCGTGGCAGTTTGCGTTTCCACGGCCGTGATATCCGCAATGCAGCACCCGAAACGATCGCGCGATGCGGCATGGCGCTGGTGCCGGAGGGCAGGGGCATTTTCGGCTCGCTATCGGTGATCGAAAATCTGGTGATGGCTGCGCGACCAGGCAATCACGGCCGTCAGTCCTGGACCCTGCCGAAAATCTTCGAGCTGTTTCCGCGTCTGCATGAACGCCGCAATAATGGAGGGCACCAACTGTCGGGGGGCGAGCAGCAGATGCTGACTATCGGTCGCGCGCTGATGACCAATCCCGATATGATCATGATCGACGAAGCCACGGAAGGTCTGGCGCCGCTGGTGGCGCTGTCGATCTGGCAGACGCTGGCGATCGTCCGGGGCGAAGGCATCGCGACCATCGTCGTCGACAAGGATTTTCGGAGTCTGGCGAAAGTCGCCGACCGAATGGTAATCCTGTCGAAGGGCTGCGTGGTGTTCGACGGAACACCGGTGGCATTGGCCGCGCAGCCGGACGTGCTGGAGCGCCATCTCGGCGTTTGAGCGGTCAGGCCACGACGACGGTCAACGCATCGTCATTGGCCGCAATAATATTGTCGGAAAGCGGTTCCGGCCATTGCACCACGAGGCGGCCGAACAGATCGTTGAGCTCTTCCCGGTCAATGGCGTCGTAAAAACAGGGCGTCGTGGCGCGCGCGATGAAGCTGTGTAGCAGGTGCGCGGCGTCGTAGTCGTAGACGATATCGCCGGGAACGCTTCCCGGCTTGCGCAGCAGGAAGGTTCGCAGGCTTGTCAGGCGTGCCTGCCCGCCGTCTGTTGCGGCAAAGGAGAGCACGGCTGTCTGATGCGCGACGCGCGGGCCGTCCTGCATCCGGTCATACATCGGCAGCGCATTGGCGCTGATGACATCGGCGAGATCGCGGAAATCGTTTGAGACGTCTTCGATATGCAGGGTATTGCGGATCGCCATGACCCCGACGGGATCGAAGCCGCGTGCTTGCAGAAGCTCGCCCAGTGTCACGACGCAGCGCTTCTTAGTCCGAAAGCCTGGGCATTGGTGTTCAACACGCGCGACACCGCGCCGACCAGTTGCGCGGCAGCCTTGTCCTTGCTGAGGCCGGCCGTATCGACAATGGCGGATGCCCGGGAATAGAGCGGTTCGCGGCTCAGCAGGATCGTGCGCAATTCCTGCATGGCGGAGCGGTCGTCGGCCATCGGGCGCAAGTCACCTTGGCGGCGGACGCGCGCCATATGTTCTTCGGGCTTGGCCTTGAGCCAGATTGTGTAGAACGACGACAATACCCGATCGAAGGTCACGGGTTCCGAGACGATGCCGCCGCCGGTCGCAAGGACGATGGGCTCCTTGCGTCCCAGCAGGCCGTTCAGCGCCGCCTGTTCCATGCGGCGAAAACCCTCCTGTCCATAGAGGGCGATGATCTCGGCGACCGATAGTCCGTTGTGCTGCTCGATCTCCTTGTTGAGTTCGACGAAGCTCCAGCCGATCTTGTCCGCCAGCAATTTGCCGAGGGTCGATTTTCCGGCGCCGCGCAGCCCGATCAGGGCGATGCCGCTGAATGACATATAATTCTGGAACTGACCGTTCCCCCGTCCGGCGAGAACGTCCTTGGCCTGGGCGATCTGGTTCGGTGTCGCGTTACGAACGAGGTCGCGAATGATCGGCCATTCCGTTGTCGGTTCGTCCGCTGGAATCAGATCTTCGAGATGGGCACCCATGGCGCCGGACACCCGGCGCAGCAGCACGATAGACACGTTGCCCTTGCCGCTTTCCAGTTGCGCGATGTAGCGCTCCGAAATCCCTGACACTTTTGCCAGCACCTTTCGCGACATGCCGCGCAGGCCGCGCATGGTGCGGACACGCTGACCGAGCTGTTCAAGAAAGGCAGTTTCGGGATCGGCCTGGTCGGTCATGTGGTGTGCGTGCTCGCAGAGGATTTCAGGAAAGATAATTCCGGATGCGATTGACAGCAACCGGAGTTGGTGACTTTATATGAATTATAATTCAAAAAAGACGATAGGGAGAGCACCGTGAGCAACGGTTGTGGAATCGCCCAAGGTGCAGACGCATCATGAGTGGGCCGTCCAGTTCTTACAATGCGGTGACTTGGCTTCTCGACCGCAACATCGATGAGGGCCGTGGCAGCAAGCTCGCCTTCACCGATACGGTGACCGAACTGACCTATGGCGACCTGCAGGTAAAAAGCTGCCAACTGGCCAATTTACTGAAGCGGCTCGGTGTCCGGCGCGAAGAACGCGTCGCGATGATTATGCTCGACACCGTCGACTTTCCGGTGGTGTTCCTCGGCGCGATCCGGGCCGGCATCGTCCCGGTGCCGCTCAACACTCTGCTGACCTCGGACCAATATGCCTATGTGCTGGCCGATTGCCGGGCGCGCGTGTTGTTCATTTCCGCGGCGTTGTTGCCGGCGGTCGACGACATGCTCGGTCGTTTGCCGGATCTTGAGCATGTGATTGTGGTCGGTGGCGCTGGCAATGGCCGCAAGAGTCTGGCTGACGAAGTCAGGAATGAGAGCACAAGCTTCACCACGGTCGCGACCCATGCGGACGAACCTGCCTTCTGGTTGTACTCGTCCGGATCCACGGGCATGCCGAAAGGCGTTCGCCATCTGCACGCCAGCCTGGAAGCAACGGCGACCACCTATGGCAAGCAGGTTCTCGGCATCCGCGAGGACGATGTCGGACTCTCTGCGGCCAAATTGTTCTTCGCTTACGGCCTCGGCAACGCCATGACATTTCCCATGTCGGTTGGCGCCACGACGGTGCTCAATCCGGAGCGACCCACGCCGGCCACCATGTTCGGCTTGATGCGCCGATATCAGCCGAGCATCTTTTTCGGGGTGCCGACATTGTTCGCGGCGATGCTGAACGATGAGGGTTTCAAAACGGAAGCTCGCCTCCCGCGCCTGCGCATTTGCACCTCGGCCGGCGAAGCGCTTCCGGAGCCGGTTGGGAATGGCTGGAAGAGCCGCTTCGGCGTCGATATTCTCGATGGCGTCGGCTCAACCGAACTGCTGCATATCTTCCTGTCGAATGCTCCCGGCGATATCAAATACGGCACGTCCGGCCGGCCGGTGCCAGGCTATCGCGTGCGGCTCGTCGATGATGCGGGCCTCGATATTGCCGATGGAGAAATCGGCGAGTTGCTCGTCGATGCGCCGTCCGCAGGCGAGGGATACTGGAATCAACGCAGTAAGAGTCGTCGCACCTTCGAAGGTCATTGGACGCGCACCGGCGACAAATATGTCCGCGATGCCGACGGGCGCTATACGTTCTGCGGACGTGCCGATGACATGTTCAAGGTGTCCGGCATCTGGGTGTCACCGTTCGAGGTCGAGAGCGCGCTGATTGCGCATCCCGCCGTATCCGAAGCGGCGGTTGTGCCGGAGGCCGACGCCGAGGGGCTGTTGAAGCCGAAGGCCTTCGTGGTGCTGAAGCCGAATGCCGTGGTCGAGGGCCTGCGCGAATCCTTGAAGGATCACGTCAAGCAACGGATCGGTCCGTGGAAATATCCACGCTGGATCGAGGTTGTCGATTCCCTTCCCAAAACAGCCACCGGCAAAATCCAGCGCTACAAATTGCGCGATGGAGCGACGGTCTGAAACCGAGAGATGGATCATTAGATGAGCGCATTGCAATCTGCGGGACGGCTGACCATCGGTGCGTCCGGACTCGAATACCGCATGATCGGTCCGCAACCGGACGCGGCGCCGACCATTGTGCTGCTGCATGAAGGGCTGGGCTCGGTCGCGCTGTGGGGCGACTTCCCGGACAAGCTTCAGGCAGCGACCGGCGCCGGCGTCTTCGTCTATTCGCGCGCTGGCTACGGTGCATCGACGCCGGTCGCGCTGCCGCGGCCGCTGGACTACATGCATGTCGAAGCACTCGAGGTGCTACCGCAACTGCTCGATGCCATCGGCTTTCGCCGCGGCTTGCTGGTCGGTCATTCCGATGGCGGATCCATCGCCGCAATCTATGCCGGCGGCATTCAGGATCATCGCATCCGCGGCGTCTCGATGATTGCGCCGCATTTCGTCGTTGAGGATATTTCCGTCACGTCGATCGCCGAAATCAAAACGAGTTACGAGCAGGGCGACCTCAAGGCCAAGCTCGCGCGCTGGCATGATGACGTCGACAACGCGTTCTATGGCTGGAACGGCGCATGGCTCGATCCGCAGTTCCGTGACTGGGATATTTCCGATTATCTCGCTTACGTGCGCGTGCCCGTGCAGATTTTGCAGGGAGCCGACGATCAGTACGGCACCATGAAGCAGATCGAGATCGCCGAGGTCGAATGCTATTGCCCGGTGGATGTCGAGATCATGCCCGGCGCTGCGCATTCGCCCCATCGCGAAGCCCCCGAGGCAACCTTGCGGGCCGTGGCGGATTTCGCCAATCGTCTGCTGCATTTTCACGGCGAGGGCGAATTACGCGCTGCGTAAGCGAGCACGATCGTGACTGTCACTCCTTCTCTCGCGATGCCGCGCTGGCCCTATCGGCTCGGCAAGCAGACGAAGGCTGATCACGACACGCTCGCGCAGGCCAAGGCGCTGGTCCCGCTGCGCTATGCCCGGTTCGTCCCGGCGGATGATCCGGCGTTGCGCTACGGGCTCGCGCTCAACGATGCCGGCTTCTTCTGGGAGGCTCACGAAATTCTCGAGGCTGTTTGGAAGGTGGCGCCGCAAAGAGGGCGCGACCGGATTCTGCTTCGCGCCTGTATTCAGGTTGCCAATGCCAATCTGAAACTCAGTCTGCAGCGGCCGCGCGCGGCACATCGATTGCTACAGGACGCACTGTCCGAACTCGATGAACTCGCCATGCGCCCGCCGGCGGGTATTGCCGGAAGCTTTTCCGAGCACTTTCCGGTCGCGATGCTGGCGTCTGCGCTCGCGCATCAACTGGCGGTCGACGAGGCCGAGCGGGGTCCGGTCAAGATCACCGGGACATGAAAGAAAATGCATAATTCTATCGGATTTCCCTAGACGCCCCCAATATCATGAATTATTGTGCATATAACCAAGGCGCACGGCGCATAAATCAAGACTGTCAAAGGGTGGAGCATGGCCGCAGAGCAACGCGTTCTCTCGAACGGCGCCAAATTTATCGACTTCCAAACCGATCCGTCGCGCTACCGCCACTGGAAGCTCAGTGTTGATAACGACGTGGCGACGCTCACCATGGATGTCGATGAGAATGGCGGTCTGTTCGAGGGCTATCAGCTCAAACTGAACTCCTACGATCTTGGCGTCGATATCGAACTGGCGGATGCCGTGCAGCGGCTTCGTTTTGAGTATCCCGAGGTCAAGGTCGTGCTGCTGCGCTCTGGCAAGAACCGCGTGTTCTGCGCTGGCGCCAATATCCGCATGCTGGCCGGCGCTACCCATGCTCACAAAGTCAATTTTTGCAAATTCACCAATGAGACTCGCAACGGCTTTGAAGACTCGAGCGAAAATTCCGGCCAGCGCTTCATTTCGGTGATCAACGGGACAGCTGCAGGCGGCGGCTATGAACTGGCGCTGGCCACCGATCACATTATCATGGCAGACGATGGATCGGCGGCGGTGGCGCTGCCGGAAGTGCCGTTGCTGGCGGTGCTGCCGGGCACTGGCGGTCTGACGCGCGTGGTCGACAAGCGCAAGGTGCGCCGCGATCACGCAGATTACTTCTGCACGATCGAGGAAGGCATCAAAGGCAAGCGCGCAGTGGCGTGGCGGCTGGTCGATGACATCATTCCGAACAGCAAGCTTGAAGCCAAGGTCGCGGAGCGGGCCAAAGAGTTTCTGGCGACGTCGAAACGTAGTGGCGCCGGCGATGGTCTCAAGCTGGCACCGCTGAATCGCCGCTTCGATGACAGCGGTATTCGTTACGGTCTGGTCAATGTCGATATCAATCGCGCAGAGCGAATTGCTACCATCTCGATTAAAGCGCCTGACGCGGCGGCGCCGTCGGATGTCGAGGGCATGATGGCGCAGGGCGCTTCCTTCTGGCCGCTGCAGGTGGCGCGCGAGCTGGACGACGCCATTCTGCATCTGCGAATCAATGAACTCGAGACCGCCATGCTGGTGTTCAAGTCGCATGGCGACGGCGCCAATGTACTGGCTCATGACGCCTTCCTCGAAACGCACAAGGCGCATTGGCTGGTCAACGAGATCCGGCAATACGGGAAGCGGGTGTTGAAGCGCATCGATGTGACGTCGCGCACGCTGGTGACGCTGGTCGAGCCGGGCTCGTGCTTTGTCGGCACCTTGGCCGAACTCGTTTTCGCTGCGGACCGCTCCTACATGCTGGTCGGCCAGAAGCAGGGCGACAACCGCGCGCCGCCGGCTATCGTGCTGAGCGCGATGAACTTCGGGCCTTACCCGATGAGCCACGGGCTGACGCGGCTGCAGTCGCGCTTCCAGGCCGATCCGGAGGATGTCACCCGCGCGGAAGCGAGGATTGGTGAGCCGCTCGATGCGGAAACTGCCGAGCAGCTTGGGCTCGTCACCTTCGCGCTGGATGACATCGACTGGGATGACGAGGTGCGTGTGTTCTTCGAAGAACGCTGCAGCTTCTCACCCGATAGCCTCACGGGCATGGAAGCCAATCTGCGATTTGTCGGGCCGGAGACGATGGAATCGAAAATCTTCTCGCGGTTGACCGCCTGGCAGAACTGGATCTTCCAGCGGCCCAATGCGGTCGGTGAGAACGGCGCGCTTGGACGTTACGGCACCGGCCAGAAGGCGCAGTTCGACATGACGCGCGTGTAAGCCTCCGCAACTGGAACAGCGCGGCCATGTGTCACTCTTTGGATAAATGCAAGTCGGTGGCTTGCCCAATTCGAACGATCAGAAATACAGCGGGAGATCCCAGTCATGAACATCATGAATGTCGACTACAGCACGAAGATTCCGAACAACGTGAATCTGGCCGAGGATCGCCAGGTGCTCAAGGCGCTGGAGGGATGGCATCCGGGCTATCTCGATTGGTGGAATGACATGGGGCCTGAAGGCTTTCAGGAATCCCTCGTCTATTTGCGCACCGCGATATCCGTCGATCCCAAAGGCTGGGCCAAGTTCGACTATGTGAAGATGCCTGAATATCGCTGGGGCGTGTTGCTGGCGCCGCAGGATACTGAGCGCAAGGTGAATTTCGGACGACACATGGGCGAACCCGCTTGGCAGGAAGTGCCCGGCGAATATCGCGCGATGCTCCGCCGTCTCGTGGTGATCCAGGGCGACACCGAACCGGCCTCGGTCGAGCAGCAGCGTCATCTCGGTCAGACCGCGCCGTCGCTCTACGACTTGCGCAACCTGTTCCAGGTGAATGTGGAGGAGGGCCGCCATCTCTGGGCGATGGTCTATCTGCTGCAGAAATATTTCGGCCGTGACGGCCGCGAGGAGGCCGACGATCTTCTCCGTCGCCGCTCGGGCGATGCCGATGCGCCGCGCATGCTCGGTGCGTTCAATGAGGCCACGCCGGACTGGCTGTCCTTCTTCATGTTCACCTTCTTCACCGACCGCGACGGCAAGATGCAGTTGGAGAGTCTCGCGCAATCCGGCTTCGACCCGTTGTCGCGGACCTGCCGCTTCATGCTGACGGAGGAGGCGCATCATATGTTCGTTGGCGAGACCGGCGTCGGCCGCGTGCTGCAGCGAACCTGCGAAGCGATGAAGGCGGCGGGGATCGAGGACCCCAACGCCATCGAGAAGATCCGCGCGCTCGGTGTGATCGACCTGCCGACCATGCAAAAGAAGATTAACCTGCACTATTCGCTGTCGCTCGATCTGTTCGGCTCTGAAGTCTCGACCAATGCCGCGAATTTCTACAATTCCGGACTGAAGGGCCGCTTCCAGGAGACCAAGATCGAGGACGATCACCAGCTCACCAACGACATCTATCAGGTCCTGAAATTCGTCGATGGCGAAATCAAGCTGGTCGACGAGCCGGCGCTGACCGCGCTCAACATGCGTCTACGCGACGATTACACCGCGGATTGTGCCAAGGGTGTTGAGCGCTGGAACAAGATCATCGAGAAAGCCGGCGTCAATTTCCGCTTCGATTTGCCTCACACCGCATTCCATCGCCAGATCGGTGAATTCCGCGATGTGAACGCTTCGCCGAAGGGCATCATCATGAGCGATGCCGCCTGGGCGAAAGCCAGGAACGACTATCTGCCGTCCGTTGACGACGGTGATTTCATCGCATCGCTGATGACGGCGGTCAGCGAGCCCGGCAAGTTCGCCAGCTGGATATCGGCGCCGAAGGTCGGCATCGATAACAAGCCGGGCGACTTCGAATACGTAAAGATTGCGGCCTGAAACGAGCGGATGCGGCGGAGGGATTTCCAGCTTCCCCCCGTCGCTGTCAGTCCTCGATGGCACGTGCGGGATTTGCCATGAACGCCCCTTTCAAACAGCATCTGATCGATCCGGAAATCTGCATCAGGTGCAACACCTGCGAAGAGAGCTGCCCGGTGGATGCGGTGACGCATGACGACAACAACTATGTCGTCAACGCAGAGATCTGCAATTACTGCATGGATTGCATCTCGCCATGTCCGACCGGCGCGATCGACAACTGGCGTGTCGTCGCGGCGCCGTATTCGCTCGACGAGCAGTTCTCCTGGAGTGACTTGCCGGCGCAGGAGGAGATCGCGGACAATAGCGCTGGTGCGGGCGCCATCGAAGCACTCGAGGATGAAATCGGCGCGTTGCTCGAAGAAGCGCGTAAGGGACTGGGCGGCAAGCCCGTCGCGCCGCTGTCGTCGAGCAAGGCGTCGGTCAATCTTTATAACCGCGGCAAGCCCGCGCTGGCCACGGTGACCGGCAATTTCCGGCTCACCCACGCGACGGCCGACTCCGACGTGCGCCATATCATCCTGGATTTCGGCGAGCAGCCGTTTCCCATCCTCGAAGGCCAGAGCATCGGCATCGTCGTGCCGGGCCTGGGTGCGGATGGCAAGCCGCATCAGGTGCGGCTCTATTCGATTGCGAGTTCGCGCGATGGCGAGAAACCGAACACCAACAATCTCGCGCTGACCGTGAAACGTGAGGTCGGTGGGCTGTGCTCGAACTACCTGTGCGATCTGCCGCGTGGCGCAAAGGTCGAAGTCACTGGACCGTTCGGTGCCACCTTCCTGCTACCGAACGATCCTTCGGCGAATGTTCTCATGGTCTGCACTGGCACAGGCTCTGCGCCATTCCGCGGCTTCACGGAGCGCCGCCGGCGCGCGATGCCTGGCGCGCCCGGGCGGCTACTCCTGTTCTTCGGTGCGCGCCGGCCCGAGGAGTTGCCCTATTTCGGCCCGTTGCAAAAGGTCCCGGAGGAGTTGCTGGGCAAGCACTTCTGCTATTCGCGCGTGCCGGGCGAGCCACGAGTCTATGTGCAGGATCGTATCCGCAGCGAGGCTGCTGCGATCACGTCGCTGCTGCGCGACGCACAGACCCACGTCTATATCTGCGGGTTGAAAGGCATGGAAAGCGGCGTTGAAGAGGCGTTCGCGGATATTTGCCGCACCGCCTCGATGGATTGGTCGGATATGAAAGCGGCGATGCGCGGCGGTGGAAGATATCACGTCGAGACTTACTGATCGATGTTGCATCCGATCCGAGCCGGCAACGACCGTTTCGATTGAATAGCCCGAATAAGAACAAAGACGGGTACGTTATGGGGGAGAGAAGCGATGGTTCTGGACCGCGACAATGCGGCTGGCTCAGGCAGTCCATTTTTTCTGACGCCGTCGGTTGACGCAGAACAGCGATCCGACGGTACGATCCTTCTTCGATCCGATACAGCACTGCGCCCTTATGCGCGTTGTGTCGGGGACTGGCTGGAACATTGGGCACAACGGGCGCCGGAGCGGATCTTTTTGGCGGAGCGGTCCAATCCGGATGTGCCTTGGGTGACGCTGAGCTATGCCGAGACGCTTCGACGGGTGCGCGGCGCGGGTAGCTGGATTCTTGCACAGGAGATGAGTGCGCAGCGGCCCCTCGCAGTGCTATCGGACAACGGCATCGAGCATGCCGTTCTGGCCCTGGCAGCGATGCATGTCGGTGTGCCCGTTGCTGCGATTTCCCCGGCCTATTCGCTGATGTCGAAGGATTTCGAAAAGCTGCGTGGCGCGATCCAGCTTCTTGATCCCGGTGCCATCTACGTCTCGAACTTGCATCAGTTCGGTCCGGCCCTCGCTGCGATAGGCCCGTTTCACACTGCCGCCATCATCGGCGGTGGCGCGGCTGCCGGAGCGGGATACTCATATGCCGATGTGATCACGACGCCGGTGAGCGCAGCGATCTATCATGCCTTCGCAGCGGTCGATGCCGATACGATCGCCAAGTTCCTGTTCACGTCGGGATCGACCGGCGCGCCGAAGGCAGTCATCAATACCCAGCGCATGCTGACCTCAAGCCAGCAGGCCAAGGCACAGACTTGGCCGTTTCTCGAAACTCAGCAGAGCGAACTCGTTCTTCTCGACTGGCTGCCCTGGAGTCATACGTTCGGGGGAAATCACAATTTCAATATGGTGCTGCGCAACGGCGGAACGCTGTACATCGACAGCGGGAAGCCCGCGCCCGGATTGTTCGCGACGTCGATCGCCAATCTGCGCAGCGTCATGCCGACGGTCTATTTCAACGTGCCGCGCGGCTTCGATATGCTTATCGCCGCTCTGCGGAAAGACGACGAGTTGCGAGAGCGATTCTTCAGCGAGGTGAAGTTCGTCTTCTATGCCGGTGCGGCTCTGCCGCAGAGCACGTGGTCGGCGCTGGAGACACTTTCCATCGAGACAATCGGGCGTCCGTTGCCGATGGTCTCCGCTTGGGGATCGACGGAAACATCGCCGCTCGCGACCGATTGTCATTTTCAGGCGCCAAGATCAGGCAATATAGGCGTGCCGATTCCCGGTACGGAGCTAAAGCTCGTGCCCTCGGACGGCAAGTTTGAGGTGCGGGTGCGTGGGTCTAATGTGACGCCGGGCTACTGGAAGGCGCCGGACCTCACCGCGAAAGCTTTTGATGCGGACGGCTTCTATCTGATCGGAGATGCCGTTGCATTTGCAGATCCGGCTCATCCCGAGCAGGGCTTGCTGTTCGACGGGCGCATCGCCGAGGATTTCAAGCTGACATCAGGCACATGGGTCAACGTCGGAACGCTGCGCGTGGCAGGAATCTCCGCCTTGGCGCCGCTGGTTCAAGATATTGTCGTGGCCGGCCATGGCGGCGAGGATGTGCGATTCCTTCTCGTTCCCAATCTGGCTGCCTGCCGCGCGGTGTCCGGCCTGCCGGAATCAGAGAGCATCAATGCCGTGCTTGACTGTGAAAATGTGCGTTCGTCCATAGGGGAAGGGCTCGCAAGACTGAAGGCGGCAGGCGGAGGGTCTTCCACCTATGCAACTTGCGCGCTTTTGCTGGCAGAGCCGCTATCTGTCGATGGCGGCGAGATTACTGACAAGGGCTACGTCAACCAGCGCGCCGTTCTGGCGCGCCGTGCAGCCGACATGGAAGATCTGAACAGAGGGGTCTCAGGTCGCCTGATAATCTGCGCGAGTGTCGAGCAATACGCCCGTCATGCCTAGGACGTTCAGAATCCCAACGATGCATCGGGATAAAAAAATATCGCGTTGATGGAAGGCATCAGGTCGAACGACCACACGCAAGACTCAGCCGATGCGATCAACTGTCACATGCCGTGTCATGCCGTCGTCACACACCAGCGCGAGCGCCGTGGTCAAATATGGCGCTCTTCCCCAGAGCACATGGACCGGCGCGAGGGCATTCGCGCGCTCCACGAGGTCGCCTTTCCCTCCAGGAGGCGACCTCGTTTGTTTCCGATGAACGGCTCATGCGGAGTGTTCGCGGAACGTGTCTGATCCGCATGCGTGTTAAGTTGCCCTGAGTTCTACTCCCGGTGCAGACCGAACTCCGGCATTCTTCTCACACAGTGAGATTTCACGCGACACACACGGCAACTCCCGGCGTTGCACGTCGTTGCATCATTCTGGTCTGTCAGGGCCGAGCGAAGAAACGTTGATGCGACGGATCGGAAAATTTGAAATCCTATTCCGCCGATCGCTCGAACTATGAAGTTTCTTCTCAGGCAAACTGAGTATGATGACCACGATCCGCAATCGGATTGCGCGGTGCCGATGCTATCGTTCCGTCAAGCACATCGACTGGACAGAGCGAGCAATAGTAATGCGGACGATTGGTTTGATTGGTGGAATGAGCTGGGAAAGTACTGCTGTTTACTATCGCCGGCTGAATGAGCAGGTCCGCGCCGAACTTGGTGGGCTCCACTCCGCGGATATTCTGATGCGCTCGATCAACTTCGACGCGATTGTCAGCTTGCAGAAACAAGGGCGTTGGGACGAGGCCTGTCAGGTTCTCGCTGACATCGCGCGCGATCTGGAAGGGGGCGGTGCTGGTTGCATTCTGATCTGCACGAATACAATGCACAAGCTTGCCGACGAAGTGCAGCAAGCAGTGTCGATCCCGCTTCTTCACATTGCCGACGTTACTGGCGCTGCCGTGAAGGCTGCAGGGCTACAGCGGCCGCTACTTCTGGCAACGCGCTACACCATGGAGCAGGACTTCTATGTGACGCGATTGCGCGAGGGGTTCGGGCTAGATCCCGTTATTCCCGCTGAGGACGATCGTGTGTTCATTCACGACATCATCTTCGATGAACTATGCCAAGGTGTTGTTCGCGAGGAGTCGCGTCGACTCTATCTCGATGCGATTTCACGAGGAAAAGAGCGTGGCGCTGACGGCGTAATTCTTGGTTGCACCGAGATCTGTCTGCTGATCGGCCCCGAGCACATCGATCTTCCCGTCTTTGATTCAACGCTTCTTCACGCGGATGCGGCGCTCGCCTTTTCCATGGCGAAGGAAGAACCGCGACCACGTGCTGCATGACATCGGCGTGATTGATCTTTGGATTGGCATCGATCTTGCTGGTCTCCCTAACCTGGAAGGCAATGAGGCTTTCGTATGAGTGATATGCGTACCGTGCAACGGAAGATCTCGCCGGTCCTCGATCACGTTGTCATTGACGTGATGGGCCAGCTTGATGAGGCTGCTGCGCAATATACTCGCCTCGGCTTTCAGTTGACGGAGCGCGGTCACCATACGCTCGGCTCCAGTAATAACCTGGCGATCTTCGGCACGAACTATCTCGAATTGCTTGGCTATCTGCCGGGGCGCGAAACGATGCGTGCTGATCTCTGGGCGCATCCACCAGGATTGAGCGGTCTGGTTTTCAAGTCTGTCGATGCCGATCTGGTTTATGCGACACTGAAGGACAACGCCGTTCCCGTCATGGAGCCAATGAGCTTCGCGCGGCCGGTCGAATTGCCGGGCGGCGCCCAAGACGCGCGTTTCAAGGTCATCCGCGTGGCGGGCGACGAAGTGCAAAACGGCCGCACGTTCTTCTGCCATCATGATACGCCGGAACTGGTGTGGCGCCCTGAATGGCAGACGCATGCCAATGGTGCCACTGAAATCGTCGAATTTGTCATCGCCTCGCACCAGCCGGCGCGAACTGCAGCGCTCTATGAACGCATGTTCGGCGCACCGCTTCTGACGCCGACGGATGGCGGCTTTTCGTTCAATGCCGGTGCCGCAACGATTGTCGTGCTCGATCCTGCAGCGGTCGCGGATCGCTATGCCGGTGCGGCGCTTGCCAGCGAGGATGGCACTGATCGCATGGTCGCGCTGGTGTTCAAGGTCGCGTCGCTCGACACGCCGCGCGCCGTGTTCGATGCGGCCGGCGTTTCCTTCAAGCCCTATGCTGACGGCATCATTGTGTCGCATGCCGACGCAGCCAATGTCGCTCTGGGGTTCACGGCGTGATGGTAGCGCTCCCCAATGATTTCACTCGGAGTTTTGCGCTCGACTATGACGGCGCGCGCGTGAAGTTTCGCAACGCTGCGAATGACGTCGGCGCTGCGTTGACCACCTACACCCATCCGGCGCTCAAGGGTCCGAATGGCCAGGATCTGTGCATCGATGTGGCGCGGCTCGGCGATCCGCGCGCAGCTTCGCAACTGGTGATCCTCAGCGGTACGCACGGCCTCGAAGGCCTCAGCGGTTCGGCGGCGCAGATCGGCTGGATGCAGAGCAATTTTGCACGCGCTCTTCCGCGCGGCGTGTCGATTCTCTTCGTTCACGCGATCAATCCCTACGGCTTTGCCTGGGGTACGCGGACCACTGAAAACAATGTCGATCTCAATCGCAACTTCATCGATTTCGCCGCTCCCCGTCCGGCCAATCCGGGCTATGCGAAGCTTTATCCGCATCTCCTTCCGGAGGACTGGACGCCGGCAGCCCTGCAGATCTACGCCGACGCCGTGGAAGCCTTCAAGGACGCGCATGGTGACGACGGTCTGTTCGATACGCTGGCGCGCGGGCAGTACGACTTCCCGGATGGCTCCAATTACGGTGGTTCCGGGCGCGAATGGTCCAATCTGACTCTGGAGGCCATCGTCGCCGATCATCTCGGCGCGGCCGAGCGCGTCGGCTTCATCGATTGGCATACAGGCATCGGTGATTTCGGCGAGTCCTTCTTTCTCTGCTTCAACCCTGAAGGTGGTGCGCTTCATGCGGAAGCCGTGCGCTGGTGGGGTCGTGACCGCATCGTCGGCCAGAAGCCGAACCACTTTGCGCGGCCCAATTATCAGGGCCTCGTGTTTCACGGCACGACCAGATTCCTCGGGGCGCGACCGATGGTCGGCGCAGTGATCGAATTTGGCACGCGCGGCACCAAGGTTCGTCGCGCCCTGCAGCTCGATCTCTGGCTGAAGTTCAAGGCCGAGAAAGACAGTGAGCGCGTTCGCATGCTGCGCGCGGACCTGCATGACTGTTTCGTCCCGGTGTCGTCGCACTGGCGCGAAGAGACTACCGAACAAGCGATTTCAATCACCCAACAGGCGGTAGAGGGGCTGGCGAGCTGGTCCCTTTCCGCCGCAGCCTGAACCAACGGAGCGAAACAGACCATGCGAGCAGTTGTCCTTCACGAACACGGCGATAACGATAAGCTGCAATTTACGGCGGATTATCCGACGCCAAAGGCCGGCGAGGGCGACGTTGTCATCCGCGTGCGGGCATCGTCGATCAATTATCACGACGTCTTCACTCGCCGTGGTATGCCCGGCATCAAGGTGCCGCTGCCTGTCATCGTTGGCCTCGATGTGGTCGGCGAGATCACAGAACTTGGCGCGGGCGTCACTGGTTGGAACATCGGTGATCGCGTGCTGATCGATCCGGTCAACCGCGTCGAAGGCGGTCTGATGGGCGAGACGCAGGATGGCGGACTCGCCGAATTCTGCCGCGCCAAGGCGCATCAGCTCGTCAAGATTCCGGAAGGTGTCAGCTTCGAGCAGGCCGCCGCGTTGCCGGTCGCCTATGGCACTGCTATCCGCATGATGAACACCATCGGCCAGATTAAGGCCGGCGAGAAGGTCCTGATCCTCGGCGCCAGCGGCGGCGTCGGCGTGTGCTGTGTCCAGCTCGCCAAGCTGGCCGGCGCTTACGTGATCGCCTGTGCCGGCAGCGAGGAGAAGGGCAAGCGGCTCACGGAGCTCGGCGCGGACGAGATCATCCTCTACACGCAGTCCGACTTCATGAAGACGATCTATGAGCGCCACGGCAAGCCGCATCGCCGTCGTTTCGTCGAAGGCGGCGGTGTCGATGTCGTCGTCAATTTCACCGGCGGTGATACCTGGGTCAAATCGCTGCGTTGCCTGAAGCTCGGCGGCCGCATTCTGACCTGCGGCGCGACTGCCGGCTACTCGCCTACTGAAGATCTTCGCTTCATCTGGACCTTCGAACTGGAGATCAAGGGCTCCAACGGCTGGGAACGTGACGATATCACCAAGCTGTTCGATCTCGTCGCAGCCAAGAAGCTGCAGGTTCTGATCGACAAGACCTATCCGCTGGAAGAAGCGAAGGAAGCGGTGCGCGTCATCGAGGACCGTGCGGTCTTCGGCAAAGTCGTGGTGACGCCGTGAGCAAGCCCGACGTCAAGACACTGACAGCTGCCGAGATTCAGCAGATGCTGGACGTTTCGCCGTTCAACCTGTTTCTCGGCCTTGAGGTGATCAAGGCCGATCCGGCAATGCAGGAAGTGACGATGCGGTCGCCGATGCGGCCGGAATTCGAACGTCGGCCGGGCTCCAAGCAATGGCATGGCGGCGTCATTGCCTCGGTCATTGACACAGTCGGCGATTTCGCCGTCGGCATGATGGTCGGGCGCGGCCTTCCGACCGTGAACTTCCGGGTCGATTACCTGAAGCCGGCTGTTGATACCGCCTTGGTCGCCGTG
The DNA here is from genome assembly GCF_052076045.1 of Tardiphaga sp. 20_F10_N6_6. NCBI lineage: Bacteria > Pseudomonadati > Pseudomonadota > Alphaproteobacteria > Hyphomicrobiales > Nitrobacteraceae > Tardiphaga > Tardiphaga sp. 20_F10_N6_6. Next base: position 2,989,918 of record NZ_CP197239.1, on the reverse strand, counting down.
TCGCGGGTGCGCCGTGCCGGCAAGAGCGTCGGTGTCGCTGACGTCGATGTGTTTGACGAAAAGGGGGCGCTGCTCGCCATCGGCCGGGGCACCTATTCCACGCTTTAAGCAAAATAGCAGGAGCGGGCGACGGGGCCGGTTCCTGTTTGCAACAAAGGAAGAACAATGAGCGGTTTTAGCAGACGTGATTTTTTGATGACGACAGCCGGTGCTGCTTTGGCGTCCGGCTTCGCCGGCTCTTCCAGTGCTGCAACGGCCACGCCGAAGCGCGGCGGCACGCTGGTCGGCACGTGGGGCGGATTTGAGCCGCAATCGCTGTTCGTTCCAGCGGGGGGCGGCTCCAGTCCGTATTTCACGTCGACCAAGGTGTTCGAGCGGCTGATCCGCCTGACCGCCGACCTCAAATTCGAGCCGGTGCTGGCTCTCGGGATCGAACCGGCAGAGGATTTCCGCAGCTACACGATCAAGCTACGTCCGAACGTCACCTGGCATGACGGCAAGCCGCTGACCTCGGACGATCTGGTCTTCAATGCGATCCAATACTGGAAGCCGATCTCCGCTGGCGTCACGCTCGATGCTCTGCTGACCGCGGAGGCCGTGGATCCGCTGACCGTGGTGCTGAAATTCAAAGTGCCGGTGCCAGAGTTCTTTCTCAAGTCCGTGCTGGCCGGCAAGGCCGGTCTCGTCATTCCCAAGCATATCTATGACGGGTCGAACATCATTACGAACCCGATCAACAACACGCCGATCGGCACCGGTCCGTTCAAGGTCAAGGAGTGGGTGCGTGGCAGTCATGTCGAATATGCCCGCAATGACAATTACTGGAATTCGGGCCTGCCCTATCTCGACAAGCTGGTGATCCGCTGGTGGCGAGATCCGGCGTCGCGGTCGGCCGCGTTCGAGGCTGGCCAGCTTGATATAGGCACGTTCAATCCGATTCCTGCGCCGGACATCGCGCGCCTGACGGCAACCAAAAAGTTCGTTGCCGAGACCAAGGGCTATTCGAATTCGGCGTGGATCACGAGTGTCGAGTTCAACCAGCGTCGCGAGATCTTCAAGAAGCGCGAGGTGCGTCAGGCCCTGCTTCATGCGATCGATCGCAGCTTCATCGCGGATACGGTTTTCTTCGGTCGCGCGCGTCCCTCGCTTGGCGCGCTCCACTTCTCGAATTCGATCTTCTTCACCAAGGACGTCCAGGATTATCCGTTCGACGTCAAAAAGGCCGCGGCGTTGCTTGATGCTGCCGGCTATCCGGTGAAATCCGGCTCGCGATTCAAGATGAGCCTGGTATCGGCCGGGTGGTTCGAGGAAAACGTCAAGATCGGTCAGTACCTGAAGCAGGCGTTCGAGGACGTCGACATCACCGTCGATCTGGCGATCCCCGATCGCGCGACCTCGCTGAAACGCATCTACACCGACTATGACTATGACGTCGCGGTATCGAATAATTCAGCCAGCATCGAGCCGATCCCGCAGACAACGCAATACTACACCACCGATGGTATCGTGAAGGGGGCAGCCTTCCGCAACGCCACCGGCTATTCCAATCCAAAGATGGACGAGACCGTCAGCAAGATGGCGATCGAGACCGATGAGAAGAAGCGCGTATCCCTGGTGCACGAGTTTGACAAACTCGCAGCGAGCGACGCGCCGGTCCTTCCGATGGTCGACCTTGAACCCGTGACGATCGCTCGTTCTGATGTTCGCGATCATTCGCTGACAGCGGACTTCATGGGCGAAAGCTGGGCCGAGGTCTGGCTGGACCGCTGAGAGCGGAGGCAAACGTGCGTCGCATCATCATCCGCAGGCTCGTGCAAATCATTCCGCTGATCTTCGCGGTCATTGTGATGAATTTTGTTCTGATCCATCTGGCGCCGGGGAGTCTGTTTGACGTCATGACGTCCGAGCAGCAGATCACCGATCCGAAGATGCTGGATCAGCTGCGTCACACCTACGGCGTCGATCAGCCGGTGTCGGTGCAGCTTGCAAAATATATCTGGTCGGTGATGCGGCTCGATCTCGGCTATTCGTACCGGCAGAACGCGCCGGTGTTTGATGTGATCATGCAGCAGCTTCCGGCGACCTTGATCCTGATGCTGGCGGCAATCGGAATTGCTTTGCTCGTTGGCGTCACGGCCGGCGTGCTGGCGTCGATCAAGGTCAACACAATCTGGGATAATCTGATCTCGCTCGGTGCGGTATTCTTCTTCGCTGCACCGAGCTTCTGGCTTGGCATCATGATGACGGTGATGTTTGCGGTGAAGCTCGGCTGGTTTCCGGTGGGCGGCATGCGCACCATCGGCGTCGACGAAAGTGCCTTCGGTGCCGTTCTGGATGTGATGCATCATCTCGTCCTTCCCGCAACGGCACTAGGACTGTTCTACGCTGCGACCTTCGCGCGCGTGATGCGGGCCTCAATGTTGGAGGTGGCCCGGCTGGATTTCGTGCGGACGGCGCGTGCCAAAGGCCTGTCGGGCGGTCGTGTGGTCCTGGCACATGTGATGCGCAACGCGATGTTGCCGATCGTCACGCTGCTCGGACTGCAGCTTGGCACCATGCTCGGCGGCAGCGTCGTCATCGAGGCCGTGTTCAGTTGGCCCGGCATCGGCAGCCTGCTGTTCGACAGCGTGATGAGTCGCAATTTTCCCATGGTGCTCGGTGTGCTCATCCTCGGTTCGCTGCTGGTCGCGGTCTGCAACGCGACCGTCGATCTGCTGTATCTGCGGCTCGATCCCCGGATCAAGGCGAGGTAGATCATGCTGACATTGTTCTTCGACTTCGCCCGGCGCTTCGCCCGCAACCGCGCGGCGCTGGTCGGTCTGTTTCTCGTCCTGGTCGTCGTCGGTGTTGCTATTGCCGCGCCATGGTGGTTCCCGCGCAACCCGCTTCGTATTGTCGGGCGGCCGGAGATCTGGCCCTTCATGTCGTCGCGTTATCCGCTTGGCACGGATTCTCTGGGTCGTGATATTGCAGCGATGATTGCCCACGGCGCCCGCACCACGCTTCTGATCGGGCTCTGCGCCAGCCTGACCGCCACCATGATCGGCATCACCGTTGGCGCCACCGCGGCCTATGTCGGCGGCTGGGTCGATGAGCTGCTGATGCGCCTGACCGAATTGTTCCAGACCATCCCGAACCTGATCTTCGTGCTGACAATCGTGTCGATCCTCGGGCAGAAGATCGAATATGTCACCATCGCCGTGGGTGTCGTGACCTGGACGCCGATCGCACGGCTGACGCGTGCCGAGTTCATGTCGCTGCGCGATCGCGAATTCGTGCAGGCCTGCCGCGCCATGGGGATGGGCAGTCTACGGATCATGTTCGGCGAGATACTGCCGAATGCACTGCCGCCGGTGATCGTGCTGTCATCGCTGGTCGTTGCCGGGGCCGTTCTGTTCGAGTCCGCTGTGGCATTCCTCGGGCTCGGCGATCCCAATGTCACCAGTTGGGGACAGCTGATCGGGGACGGCCGGACGCTCATTCGCTCGTCCTGGTACATCTGCGCAGTGCCGGGTCTTGCGATCATGCTCACTGTGCTGGCGCTCAACCTTGTAGGCGATGGCCTCAACGATGCGCTTAACCCCAAACTGCGGGATCGCTGAGATGATCATGGGCAGCAAAGCCGGTCCAGCGCCAATCCTCTCCATTGAGAACCTGCAGGTATCGTTGTTCACCCGCCGCGGCGTATTGCCTGCGGTCGATGGTCTGTCGCTGACAGTCTCGGCCGGCGAGACTCTCGCCATCGTCGGTGAATCCGGCTGTGGCAAGTCGTTGACGGCGCTGGCGATCATGCGGTTGTTGCCGAACCCGCCGGCAAAGATCGTCGGGGGCGCCGTCCGCTTCATGGGGCGTGATCTCGCTGCCATGTCCGAGCGCGAGATGCAGCGGGTTCGCGGCAAGGACATCTCGATGATCTTCCAGGATCCGATGACATCGCTGAACCCTGTGGTCGCGGTCGGGGATCAGCTGATCGAGGCAATCAGGCGCCACAATGACGTGTCGCGTCACGAGGCGAGAGACCGCGCGGTCGAGTTGCTGCGCCGGGTGCGTATCCCGGATGCGGAACGCCGCTTCAACGATTATCCGCACCAGATGTCTGGTGGCATGAGCCAGCGTGTCATGATCGCCATGGCGATTGCTTGTGGGCCAAAGCTCCTGATCGCCGACGAGCCGACCACTGCGCTCGACGTTACTATCCAGGCGCAGATCATCGAACTGATGAAGGAGTTGCAGTCCTCATCCGATATGGGCCTTATCATTATCACCCATGATCTCGGCGTGGTTGCCGAAGTCGCCGACCGGGTGGCCGTGATGTATGCCGGCCGCAAAGTCGAGGAAGCGCCGGTGGAGGCTTTGTTCGAGCGGCCGCTGCATCGCTACACGCGGGGGCTGCTGGGGGCGACGCCGTCGGCACAGCGCCGACGTGGCAGTCGTCTCGTCGAAATTACGGGCAACGTGCCGGCGCTGTCCGATTTGCCGCAGGGCTGCGCCTTCCAGAACCGTTGTCCCGATGTACTCGATCGCTGCCGTGCCGAGCGACCACAGCTGGCGCCGTTGCTACCGCACCGTTCCGCCGCCTGTTTTGCTGCCGAGAAGGAGTTATCGCGCGATGCCGCTACTATCGGTGCTTAGTCTCTGTGTCCAATACCAGAGCGCACAGGGCGTCGTGCGGGCGGTCGACGATGTGAGTTTCGACCTGGAGCCCGGCGAGACTGTCGGGCTGGTAGGGGAATCCGGCTGCGGCAAGTCCACGCTCGGCAAGGCGATCATGCGCCTGGTGCCGACGTCCGACGGACGCGTCTTCCTCGATGGTGACGATGTCACGCGGATGCAGGCAGGCGCGTTGAAGGCCTCGCGGAAGTCGATGCAGATGATCTTCCAAGATCCTTATGGATCGCTCAATCCACGCCACGACGTCGGCACCATCGTCGGGCAACCGCTCAGCGTCGCCGGCTGGTCGCGCCGTGATATCAAGGATCGTGTCATTGAGCTGATGGGACAGGTGGGCCTACCGGCCGATGCGATGCGGCGCTATCCGCATGAGTTCTCTGGCGGCCAGCGCCAGCGTCTCGGCATTGCGCGTGCACTTGCGCTCAAGCCCAAGGTAATCATCTGCGACGAGCCGGTATCTGCGCTGGACGTTTCGGTGCGCGCGCAGGTCATCAATCTGCTTGAGGACCTCCAGCAGGCAACGGGCGTGTCGTATCTGTTCATCTCGCACGATCTCTCGGTCGTCGAGCATATTTCGGACCGGCTGATCGTGATGTATCTCGGTCGGATCGTCGAAACAGGCCGCAGCGAGGACGTCTGGGATAGACCGGCGCATCCTTATACGGAGGCATTGCTTGCCGCCGCGCCGATCGCCGATCCGCGCACCGCACGCAGCCGCACCCGCAGCGTGCTGCAGGGTGAGTTGCCCAGCCCGCTCAATCCGCCGCCAGGCTGCAGCTTCAATACGCGCTGCCCCTACGCTCAGGCGCTTTGCCGCGAGGAGCGACCGATGCTGCGCGCTGTCTCCGATGGCCGCAAGGTGGCCTGTCACTACGATCTGCTTGAACAACCCGCGGCGCTGCCGCGTGTCGCGCGGGTGGCCAATTGAGTTCTCAGAAGTGGAGCATTGCCAATGCGGTGGAATAATCTCGGTGACCTGATCGATCGCAGCGGTGACCTTGATCGGGAGGCGGTCATCGATCTGATCGATCCCGCGCATCCCAGGCGCTACACGCACCGTCAGATCGACGAGATGGCAAACGGGGTCGCCCAGTATCTTGTCGATAGTGGTTACAAGCGCGGCACGCATGTCGCGATCCTGTCGCTTAATCGCGCCGAATACATCATGTGCTATTTCGGCATCATGCGCGCCGGATGCATCGCTGTTCCGGTCAATATCAAGGCTGCGCGCGATACGGTCGATTTTGTGATGGACGACGCGAAGATCGCGCTGGCCTTCGTCGACAACGCCAATCGGCCGATGGTGCGCGACGACATTCCCGTCATCAATTTCGACGATAACGGCCCAAGCGGCTTTGCTACGACCATCAAGCCTGCCTCGTTCACCGCCGTCGAGACGACGCGGGAAGAGGTCGGGCAGATGCTCTACACCTCCGGCTCCACCGGCCGCCCCAAAGGCGTACCGCTATCGCATTACGGCCAGCTTTGGGCGATCTCGACGCGGACCAGCGGTGCGCTCAATCAGGATGATCGCTACATCATCGCGCAGCCGCTGTTTCACATGAATGGCCTGTTCGCTATCAAAACGATCTTCGCTCAGAATGCATCTGTGGTGGTGCTGCCGTCGTTCGAGACCCGCAGCTATATTGAGGCCATCGCCAAGTACAAGGTGACCGCCGCCACGGCCGTTCCCACCATGTGGGCTCGTGTCGTCAAGGAAACGGAACTGCTAGCGAAGAATGATATCACCTCGGTTCGTCGCCTGATGCTTGGGTCGTCGCCGATGACCATGGGTCTGTGGGACAGGATCAAGCAGGCGCTGCCGAACGTCGTAATGACGATGGGCTATGGTACGACTGAAGCAGGGCCGGCCGTGTTCGGTCCGCATCCCGACAAGATTCCGACGCCGCCTTTGGGGCTAGGTTATCCGATCCGTCTGGAAGATGTCCGGCTCGTCAATGGTACCGAGAATGAAGGCGTGCTGTTGATGCGGAATCCAGCAGTGCTGGATCACTATCACAATCTGCCGCAGCAGACCGCCAAGGTGCTGACCGATGGTTGGTATTACAGTGGCGATGTGATGCGCCGCGATGCCAACGGCTTCTATTTCTTCGTAGGCCGTGCCGACGACATGTTTGTCTGCTCCGGCGAAAATATCTATCCGGGCGAAGTCGAAAAGCTGTTGGAGCGTCACCCGCAGATCCAGCAGGCGGCAGTAGTGCCGTTGCCCGACGAGGAACGGAGCCAGGTGCCGGTTGCGTTTATTGTCACGCGCGAGCAGCCCACGCCGAGCTTCGACGACATCCGTCAGTTCGCGATCGCCAATGGTCCGGCATATCAGCACCCGCGGCGGGTTGAGTTCGTCCACGAACTGCCTTGGGCGGGCACGAACAAGATCGATCGCAAGGCGCTGATCGACAGGGCGCGGAGCCTGGAAGCCAGTCACGGCTGGTCCGCATGAGCGGGCTGGCAGGAAAAATCGCGCTGGTCACTGGCGCGAGTCGGGGGATCGGTCAGGCTATCGCGCTTCGCTTGGCGAAGAACGGCGCAACCGTTGCGGTTCATTACAACGCCTCGGTCGATGCCGCGAATGCGACGGTGACGGCCATCTCCGCCGCTGGCGGCAATGCCTTTGCCATCAAGGCCGATCTCTCGGAACGCGGTGGCGCAGCCGCCTTGGCCGAGGATTTTGATGCCGAACTGACCGAGCGCTATGGCAGCCCTGCATTCGACATTTTGGTCAACAACGCCGGCGTCGGAAAGCGTGCGACCATCGAGGATATTTCCGAGGACGACTTCGACCTTCTGCTGCAGACCAATCTGAAATCGCCTTTCTTTCTGATCAAGGCGTTGATGCCGCATCTTCGCAATGGCGGCCGTATCATCAATATCTCGTCGATGGGGACGCGTTCGGCCTATCCGACCATGGCCGCCTACGCGCCGGCCAAAGCGGGTCTGGAAGCGCTGGGCCGATTGCTGGCCGTTCAACTCGGTGGTCGACAGATCACGGTGAATTCCGTGATGCCCGGTGCGACCGCGACCGACATGAACATCGTCGCGCGCGATCCGGTAGCCAGTCGCGCAGTGGCTGAGACAATCGCGCTCGGCCGGGTCGGGCAACCCGACGATATCGCAAGGGTCGTCGCCTTTCTCGCGTCGGGCGAAGCGGGCTGGGTCACTGGCCAGCAGATCGATGCCAGTGGTGGCCAGCGACTGTAAGAGGCCACGCGTTCAATCAACGCGCCGATATCACGACACGCGGTAGCGAATTCATCTTAGCACTGCGTTCGCGGAGGCGTCGCTTTTGACGCCAGCCTGCTGCTCGAATGCGCAGCGATGATAATTGTTTATGCTCGCGAACTTTCAAATCTCGCAATAGCATTGCGTCACGATGGCAATGAACGGCAGAAATATTCTGCGTACACCTTTCATCGGAGGCAACTATGCTCGACGAGCTCGACCGCAAAATTCTCGCGGCACTCCAGGTAGACAGCAGCCTTTCAATGCAGGACCTGGCTGATCGCGTTGGCCTGAGTTCCACGCCGTGTTGGCGCCGCATCCAGAAGCTCGAAAGCTCTGGCTACATCAAGCGACGCGTTGCACTTCTCGATGCAGATAAGCTGAATTTGGGTGTCAGCGTTTTCATCGCCGTGCGAACGAACCAGCATAACGCGGAGTGGGTTCAGCGTTTCCGGAAAATCGTCGTCAGCTTCCCCGAGGTGGTCGATTTCTATCGCCTGAGCGGTGACGTGGACTATCTGATCCGGGCTGTGGTCTCGGATATCCGGGCCTACGACGATCTTTATCAGCGGCTGATCGCCAAGATTGATCTGCATGATGTGTCGTCGATGTTCACGATGGAGCAGATCAAGTCGACGACCGAATTGCCACTCATGAATGCTTTGGTGAAGCAGGGGCGGGGCGATATCTCGTCGGCGGCGCATTCCCTGTCGCATTGAGAGGCCGCGGCTCCGAAGCTGCCGCATGGAGTGTAATCGTTCGTGTGCTGCGGGCAGCACCGTTCCACGATTTCTCGCTAGAGCGGCACGTGCCGGCTGATCGCATCTGGCGTCACACTACGGTTCGATGGGCCGGGTCGAGGCATTATGTGCCCCAAACGAAAAACCGGCCGGTTAGGGCGGGGTCCGCGGCGGTCGTCTCGATTTTGGTCCGTCATTCAAAGCCACAAGCGTACAGCCCCCGCGAGGGGTCTGTTCCAAGTTCGTTTGAGTCCGGTGATACGGCGGCTGCTTATGCCGGATGATTGGAACAGGCAGGGAACAGACCCCGGATATTCCCGTATTGAACCGCGATTTCGCGTTCTGTTCTGCCGCGCGCTGCCTGATTGTCAGGTGCCTCGGTCGGGAAAACTTATTGATTTAACAGGGGAAAATGGTGCTGCCAGACAGGATTGAACTGTCGACCTCTCCATTACCAATGGAGTGCTCTACCACTGAGCTACGGCAGCATGCTGGGTGCAGGAATCAGCCTCGAGGGCGCCTACCAAGCGGGGCGATCCTTGCCACAAGGTCACGGGCGGCGCAAGCGCGGGTGGCACTTAGAATGCATCATTATAACAGGGGTGTGGTCGGCCTGTTGCGGTTGCGGCCGCCTTGCGCTTCGCCATTGGCGAGTCGATCCGGTTCCCCATGGCCTCGATAGCCGCCGGCAGAGCCTTCATTGGGCGGATCATCACCTCGAAGTCGATCATCTCGCGTGATCCGTTGAAGGCGGTTATGTATGGGGTCACAGGATCCAATCTGGCGCATCTGTGCACGCCATTCGATCGACCATGACAGCCATGACCGATAAGCCGAGCAAACCCGCCAAGGAAAGTGCAGCTGCCCGTCAGGACAGGCTGCGCCAGGCGCTGCGTGAAAATCTCAAGCGCCGGAAGGTGCAAATGCGCGGGCGCGCCAGTCAGGCCGGCGATGTCGTCGCAGTCGAGGCGTCATCGGATGCCGATAAGATACAGGACTTCTGTTCAAGACCCGTCGATCCCGATCGGGATTGATGGCACCTGTCCGCCGCGTGAGCATGCGAGTTTAAATGTCATCAGAATCCCAGGCATCATCCAGCGCCGAGCTGCCGGCCTACGCGCCGCGGGCGGCGCTGCCGCGTCACGATCAGACTTTTCCCGTGCTGACGGCGGCGGAGATCGAGCGGATGCGCCGCTTCGGTGAGATCCGGAATTATAAGGATGGCGATTGCCTGTTCGAGACCGGCAAGCCCGGTCCCGGCATGTTCGTGGTGTTGTCCGGACATGTGACGATCACCCAGCGCGACGGTTTCGGCCGTATCACGCCGGTGGCCGATCAGTGCACCGGACAGTTCGTCGCCGAGATCGCGCAACTGTCGGGCCGCGTCGCGCTGGTTGACGGTCATGCTGAAGGCGATGTCGAGACGCTGCTGATTCCGCCGGAACGGCTGCGCGCACTGCTGATCGCGGAAGCGGATCTGGGCGAGCGCATCATGCGTGCGCTGATCCTGCGTCGGGTGAACCTCCTGCAGGGCAGCGCTGGCGGTCCGGCTTTCATCGGCGCAGCCAATTCCAGCGATGTCATTCGCCTGCAGGGCTTCCTATCCCGCAACGGTTATCCGCATCATCTGCTCGACCCCGCAACGGACAAGGACGCCGCCGATCTGATCGCGCGCTATACGCCGTCGCCGGAGGAGCTGCCGCTGGTGGTGGTGGCCGACGGCACGGTGCTGCGCAATCCGTCATTCGCTGAACTCGCCCGCGCGATGGGCATGATCAGCCATATCGCCAAGGGCAAGACCTATGACGTCGCCATCGTCGGCAGCGGACCTGCGGGCCTGTCCACCGCGGTGTATGGCGCGTCCGAAGGCCTGTCGATCGCGGTGTGCGATGCCAAGTCATTCGGAGGACAGGCCGGCGCCAGTGCGCGGATCGAGAACTATCTCGGTTTCCCCACCGGTATCTCCGGGATGGCACTCACGGCGCGTGCCTTCAACCAGGCGCAGAAGTTCGGTGCCGATATCATGATCCCGGCGGCCGTGAAGTCGCTGGATTGTTCACGCAAGGACGGACTGTTCGCGCTGGAGCTGGACGATGGCGATGTCATGCGTGCCAAGGCCATCGTGGTGGCATCGGGCGCACGCTATCGCAGGCCGGATATCGAGCGGCTCGCCGATTTCGAAGGTCGCGGCGTCTGGTACTGGGCGTCGCCGATCGAGGCCCGGCTCTGCAGGGAGCAGGAAATCTACCTGGTCGGCGGTGGCAATTCGGCAGGTCAGGCGGCGGTGTTTCTCGCGAGCCATGCCAACAAGGTGCATATGGTGATCCGCGGCGGCGGCCTCGGCGCCAGCATGTCGCGCTATCTGATCGAGCGCATCGAGGCGACACCGAATATCGAGCTGGCCTTCAACACCGAAGTCGTGGCGCTGGAGGGGACGCAGGAGGCGGGGCTCGAACGGATCTGTACCCGTAGTCGGCTGTCCGGCGAGGAGTCCTGCGCTGACATCCGTAATCTGTTCCTGTTCGTCGGCGCCGATCCCGCCACCGAGTGGCTGGCGGACTGCGGCGTCACGCTCGATCGTCATGGCTTCATCATCACCGGCATTCCCGCCAATGGCCGCAGCGTGCAGGCGCTGGAGACGTCGGTGTCCGGTGTCTTTGCGGTCGGTGATGTGCGCTCGGGTTCGGTGAAGCGTGTCGGCGGCGCGATCGGCGAGGGCGCCCAGGTGGTGGCGGCGCTGCATGGTTTTCTCGGCGATACGGCCACGCCAACCCTTTGAGCTCATAACGGGAGATCATCATGCCGAAAGGCTGCACGCATATTTCCGGCATTCGCGATGTGACACCCAGCGCACTTGGTTGCGAGGAATGCCTGAAAACGGGCAGTATGTGGGTGCACTTGCGGATCTGCCGGACCTGCGGTCACGTCGGCTGCTGCGACGACTCCCCGAACAAGCACGCGACCAAGCATTTCCACGCCACGAAGCATCCGATTATCGAAGGCTACGATCCACCCGAAGGCTGGGGCTGGTGCTATGTCGATGAAGTCATGTTCGATTTGTCGGATCGAAAGACTCCGCACAACGGGCCGATTCCGCGCTACTACTGAGACAATCGTCCCGACGCGGGCGACGTTTCAGTGGGGACTTCATGCACATTTTTACGATCGGACGCCGGGCTTTGTTGGGTGTGCTGCTGGCCGTCCTGGCAGCGCCGTTTCTCCCCGTATCCGCTTCAGCGCAAGCTCCGCAAAGCCGCTTCGCCACCATCAACGGCGTCAAGCTGCATTATCTCATTGCGGGCAAGGGCGATCCGATCGTGCTGCTGCATGGCTATGCCGAGACTAGCCATATGTGGCGCCCGTTGATCGCAAAACTTGCAGCCAGTCATACGGTGATCGCACCGGATCTGCGTGGCTTCGGCGATTCCGACGCGCCGGCCGATGGCTACACCAAGGTGGCGATGGCCCGCGATATCCATGCGCTGGTGGTCGGCCTGAAATATCCCAAGGTGAAAATTGTCGGCCACGACATCGGCCTGATGGTCGCCTATGCCTACGCTGCGCAATATCCGAGCGAAGTCGATCGTATCGCGTTGATGGATGCCTTTTTGCCTGGTGTTGGCGACTGGACGCATGTCTGGCTGTTGCGCGACCTCTGGCACTTCCATTTCTACGGCAAGACGCCGCTGGCGCTGGTCGCGGGCCGCGAGCGCATTTACCTTGAGCACTTCTGGAATGATTTCGCCGCGGACCCGAAGAAGTCGGTGCCGGAAAAGGACCGCGTGTTTTACGCCAAGGCCTATGCGAAGCCCGGCCATATGGCAGCCGGTTTCGAGGTCTTCCGCGCTTTTGAGAAAGATGCCGCCGAGTTTGCCGAACTTGCCAAGACCAAACTGCCAATGCCGATGCTGGTCCTCTCCGGTGAGAAGGCCGGTGGGTCCTTCCTGATCGAGCAGGGGCGCCTCGTCGCCAGCAATGTGGACGGTGTTATCGTCAAAGGCTCAGGCCATTGGCTGATGGAAGAAGCCCCCGATCAGGTGATCCCGAAACTGGTTGAGTTTCTCAACAAGTAGGATTTCGCGGCTCTATCGATCGAACGCAAATATCTTGAACGAAACGGCACCTTGCACGCAAATGTATATGATGAGTGTCAGCCAAAAATCATTGGCAAGTTCCCGTGTCGCACCCTAAGATTTGAGGGGTTCTAAAGCAGGGGTGCATCATGGTTTTGGGAATGAGCTTGGCAACGTTCACGTTGCTTCATGTGGTGGTCAGCCTGATCGGCATCGTCGCGGGCCTGGTCGCAATGGTCGGCCTGCTGAAATCAAAGTCGCTGCCCGGCTGGACCGGTCTGTTTCTGCTGACGACGATCCTGACCAGCGTGACCGGCTTCTTCTTCCCGGTCGAGAAATTGCTGCCGTCGCATGTCATCGGCATCATTTCGCTGGTGCTGCTGGCGATCGCCTGCCTGGCGCTCTATGGCCAGAAGCTGGCGGGGCGCTGGCGCTGGATTTATGTGCTGACTGCGATGATCTCGCTTTATCTCAACGTGTTCGTCCTGGTGATCCAGAGCTTCCTGAAGGTCCCGCCGCTTCATGCGCTGGCACCGAGCGTGCCGCCGAGTGAGCCGCCTTTTGCGATCGTTCAGGGCATCGTGCTGGTGTTCTTCGTCGTCACGACCTTCCTTGCGATCAGGAAGTTTCGCCCGATGCCCGGCGGCTTCGCCTGATCGCCGGGCGGCGATCTCCCGCCGATAGCCGCTAGGCTTTGCCTTTTCGGGCGGGCGATTCCCGGAGGATCGCCCGTATCTCGCCGAAGGTGCGCTTCACAAGCGCCTCGGGTCTTTCGCCTGCGTCCTGCGCCAGCCAGATCTCGCCGCCGATCCGCATCGCGCCTGTCGTGATCATGGCGACCAGCCGCGCCTGCAATTGCCCGGATTTGTCTTTGGCGCGGTTGCCGAGCGCGGCAGCGATGGCGCGCTCCATCTTTTCGTATTTCACGTGGTCGCGCGCGCGCAGCGCGGGATTGCCGTGCTTCAATCGCGCAATGGCGATCGCCTCGGAGCTCTCGAGCTGCTGTGCCATCGAGAGCAAAGCATTTTCCGCGGCCAGCAGCATCGGCTCGTCTGCGGGCCTTGCGGCGATCGCGGCCACAAGGAAATCCGTGCTGGCATCCTGCCACGCCAGCACGAGGTCTTCCTTCGACGCGAAATAATGGAAGAAGCTGCGGCGCGAGATCTCTGCGGCGGCCGCAATGTCGTCCAGCGTCGTTTCCTCGAAACCGCGCTTAAGAAACAGCTCCATCGCGACCTTGGTGAGCCGCTCTCGCGTCTGCTGGCGCTTCCTTTCGCGCAGGCCGGTCGGCGGCGCAGCAGGTGCCGCAACCGATTCCGCTTCTGTTTTCCTCGGCTTAGCCGGCATCCTGGCGGTCACAACAATCCTCGATCTGCACCTATTGCAAGTTTGCACTGAGTGCACATTTATGTCCGGCGGCCGCGCCGCGCAACGATTCTCGATCCTGGGGAGATATAAGCATGACGGACTGGAGCATCGACCATATTCCACCCATGACCGGCAAACTGGCCGTGGTGACCGGGGCGACAGGTGGCCTCGGCTTCGAGACGGCAATGGCGCTTGCGGGAGCTGGCGCCGAAGTGGTGCTGACCGGCCGTAGCGACACCAAGGGGAGCGCTGCGATCGAGCGCATCTGCGAGCGACATCCCGACGCGATCATCAGCTATGAGCACCTCGATCTTGCCAGCCTGGACTCGGTCGCTACTTTCGCACGCCGTTTCGATGCGATGTATGCGTCGCTTGATCTGCTGATTAATAATGCCGGCGTGATGGCGCTGCCGACGCGCCAGACCACCGCCGACGGCTTCGAGATGCAGCTCGGTACCAATTATCTCGGTCACTATGCGCTCACGGCGCGTCTGCTCCCGGTGCTTCGCCGCAACAAGGCGCCGCGTGTGGTCAATCTCAGCAGTCTTGCGCATCGTTCGGGCCTCATCGATTTCGACGATCTTCAGGGCGCGACATTCTACAAGCCGTGGAAAGCCTATCAGCAGTCGAAGCTCGCGATGCTGATCTTCGCGATCGAGTTGCAGCGGCGCAGCGATGCCGCAGGCTGGGGTCTGATGAGCAATGCCGCGCATCCCGGTTTCGCGCTCACCGATCTCATTCCGAACGGCCCCGGCAGCGGTGGCTTGATGGGGCTCGGAAGCCGGTTGCTGCGTCCGCTGAGCCATTCAGCCGCCGCCGGTGCCTTGCCGACATTGTTTGCAGCCACCTCACCCGATGCGAAGCCAGCTGGCTATTACGGCCCGAACGGCGTCTACGAAATGAAGGGGCCGCCGGCTCCCGCGAAGATCATGCCGCGAGCTCAGGATGCCGCCGTCGGCGCGCGGCTGTGGGAGGTCTCAGCTGCGCTCACCGGCATGTCGTTTGATCAGGTCGCAATTGCCGCCTGATTGCATCGCGCGATCGACTGTCAGTCATCCAAAGGAAGTCTCATGAAAGTCATTCTGTTCGGTGCGACCGGCATGGTCGGGCAAGGCGCGCTGCGCGAATGCCTGCTCGATCCCGATGTCGAGGCCGTGCTCGTGGTCGGCCGCAGTCCTACCGGGCAATGTGATGCCAAGTTGCGTGAGATCACGCATACGGATTTTTTCGATCTGTCGGCCATCGCGCCCGACTTGACGGGCTATGGCGCCTGCCTGTTCTGCCTTGGCGTCTCGTCGCTGGGCATGAGCGAGCCGGACTATCGTCGGATCACCTACGACATCACCCTCGCGGTGGCGAACACGCTGGCGCGGCTCAATCCTGGCATGACCTTCGTCTACGTGACCGGCCAGAGCACCGATAGCACCGAGCAGGGCAGCGTGATGTGGGCGCGGGTCAAGGGCAAAACCGAGAACGACTTGCTCAAGCTGCCGTTCAAGGCGGCCTATATGTTTCGCCCCGGTGGCATCCAGCCGCTGCACGGTGTGCGCTCGAAGACGGCGTGGGTTCAGGCGATCTACACCGCGACCGCGTCTCTCTGGGCGCTGCTGGTCCGGATCGCGCCAAAATACGTCACCACGACGGAGAAAGTCGGCCGCGCCATGATCCGGGTGGTTCGTAACGGTTATTCCAAGCCAATCCTGGAAACCCCGGATATCAATCAGGTCGGAGCGTAAACGGGCCGATTCGGCCCTTTTTTAGATTTGCTGCCGGCCTCATCGAAAAACCGCAAATTTCGACGCTTTTGCTTTAAAGAGGCCATCCGCCCTATAGTCGGGGCACAGCAATCAGCGGGAATCGGTATGGATCGCATTCGCATCGTCGGCGGCAGCAAACTCAATGGCACGATCCCGATTTCGGGCGCCAAAAACGCGGCGCTGCCATTGATGATCGCCGGTCTGCTGACCGACGAGACGCTGATTCTCGACAACGTGCCGCGTCTGGCCGACGTCGCGCAGTTGCAGCGCATTCTCGGCAATCACGGCGTGGACATCATGTCGGCCGGCAAGCGCCCGGGCGACCATGAATATCAGGGCCAGACCCTGCATATCTCCGCCGCCAACATCATCGACACGACAGCGCCCTACGAACTGGTCTCGAAGATGCGCGCGTCCTTCTGGGTGATCGCGCCGCTGCTGGCGCGTATGCACGAAGCCAAGGTGTCTCTGCCCGGCGGCTGCGCCATCGGCACCCGTCCGGTGGATCTCTTGATCATGGCGCTGGAGAAGCTCGGCGCAGAACTCACCATCGACGGCGGTTATGTCATTGCCAAGGCCCCCGGCGGCCTCAAGGGCGCCGAGATCGATTTCGCCAAGGTCACCGTGTCCGGCACCCATGTAGCGTTGATGGCTGCGACGCTGGCCAAGGGCACGACCGTCATCAACAATGCTGCGTGCGAGCCGGAAATCGTCGACGTCGCCGACTGCCTGAACAAGATGGGCGCGCGCATCTCCGGCGCCGGCACCCCGACGATCACGATCGAGGGCGTGGCCAAGCTGAATGGCACGCGCCACACCGTGCTGCCGGATCGCATCGAGACTGGTACCTATGCCATGGCCGTGGCCATGACCGGCGGCGATGTGCAACTTTCAGGCGCACGGCCTGAATTGCTACAGTCGGCGCTCGACGTACTGGTCGAGGCCGGCGCGACGGTGACGCCGAACAACGACGGCATCCGCATCTCGCGCAACGGCGCGGGTATCAAGCCGGTGAACGTGTCGACGGCACCATTCCCCGGCTTTCCGACCGATCTGCAGGCGCAACTGATGGCGCTGATGACGACAGCCACGGGCTCCTCGCGTATCACCGAAACGATCTTCGAAAACCGCTTCATGCATGTGCAGGAGCTGGCACGCTTCGGCGCGCGAATTCACCTCGACGGTGAAACCGCGACCATCGACGGTACGGCCAAGCTGCGCGGCGCGCCCGTGATGGCGACCGATCTGCGCGCCTCGGTCTCTCTGGTGATCGCCGGCCTCGTTGCGGAAGGCGAGACCATGGTCAACCGCATCTATCATCTCGATCGCGGCTTCGAGCGGCTCGAGGAAAAGCTGTCCGCCTGCGGCGCCACCATCGAGCGCATCAGCGGCTAGGTTCTCACATGAGGTCGTCGTGACGGGTCAACGCAAGCTGATTGCACTGGATGCCGACGACCTCGCGGTGATTTCCGCGCATGTTCAGGATGCGGCTGTCAATGTCGGCGACATTATCTGGCGGCAGAGCGAGAAGCGGCTCGTGGTCGGCATGAGCCGGCTCGACTGGGATCAGACGATTTCAGGGGAAGTCACGCCGCGCCGGCTGGTCTCGGCGCTGCGCTTCGACCGCGTGCTGGCCTGCAAGTCCCGCGATATCGATCTCGACACGCCCGACATCGCGCTGGAACTGTTCGGCATCGAATTCCATGCCGCCGAGCCTCCTGGCGGTAGCGTCGTCCTGATCTTCGCCGGTGGGGGCGCACTCCGGCTGGATGTCGAGTGTCTCGAGGTCGAACTGGCCGATCTCGGCCCGGACGATCTGACCAGCGATGCCGGCACCGAGGCCTCCGGTCTGGACGCCTGATCCGCTATTCATCCTTTCCATGGCAGCACAGGGTTGACGGCCCTTTGTCGCCGCGCCATTGAGCAGGGGGCCTTGGCCGGCAAGGCCCCGCCGGAACACCAGAATGCCAATTCGTATCGATACCGCCAGCGCCGATTTCACCCAGCGCTTCAATGCTTTCCTGACCATGAAGCGTGAAGTAGCGGCCGATATCGAGGCCGCCACCCGCGCCATTGTCGACGATGTCGCCGCCCGCGGCGACGATGCGCTGCTCGAAGCGACCCGCAAGTTCGACCGGTTGGACCTCAAGGCCTCCGGCCTGCGCGTGACCGCGGCCGAAGTCGATGCCGCCGTGGCGGCCTGCGATGCAGAGACAGTGGATGCCCTGACATTCGCCCGCGACCGCATCGAGCTGTTTCACAAGCGCCAGCTGCCCAAGGACGACCGCTTCACCGATGCGCTCGGGGTCGAGCTTGGCTGGCGCTGGAGCGCCATTGAAGCTGTCGGTCTCTATGTGCCCGGCGGCACCGCCGCCTATCCATCGTCGGTGCTGATGAATGCCGTGCCGGCCAGGGTCGCCGGCGTCGAGCGCGTGGTGATGGTGGTGCCGTCGCCGGACGGCAAGCTCAACCCGCTGGTGCTGGCCGCGGCGAAGCTCGGCGGTGTGTCCGAGATCTATCGCGTCGGTGGCGCGCAGGCCGTGGCCGCTTTGGCCTATGGCACCGCGAGCATCGCGCCGGTGGCCAAAATCGTCGGTCCCGGCAATGCCTATGTGGCCGCTGCCAAGCGCCAGGTGTTCGGCAAGGTCGGCATCGACATGATTGCCGGCCCCTCAGAAGTGCTGGTCATTGCCGACGATACCGCTAATGCCGACTGGATTGCCGCCGATCTGCTGGCGCAGGCGGAGCACGACGCCAATGCGCAGTCGATCCTGATCACCGACAGCGAGCGCCTTGCGGACGATGTTATCCTTGCCGTCGAGGCCCAGCTCACCACACTGCCGCGCGCCGAGATCGCGCGTGCGTCGTGGGAGAGTTTCGGCGCGGTCATTCTGGTCGATAAGCTCGATGACGCCGTGCCGCTCGCCAACGCCATCGCCGCCGAGCATCTCGAAATCATGACGGCCGATCCTGAGGCGTTCTCGCTCAAGATTCGCAATGCCGGCGCCATCTTCCTCGGCGGCCATACGCCGGAAGCGATCGGCGATTATGTCGGCGGCTCGAACCACGTGCTGCCGACCGCACGCTCGGCGCGGTTCTCGTCGGGTCTCGGCGTACTTGACTTCATGAAGCGAACATCGATCCTGAAGTGCGGGCCGGATCAGCTGCGGGCGCTGGGACCGGCTGCGATGACGCTGGGCAAGGCCGAAGGCCTCGATGCTCACGCACGTTCAGTCGGATTGCGCCTCAATTTGCGATGAGTAATGCCCCTCCACCAGAGGATGACAGCAACAACCGCATCGTCGCGGTGACGCTCGATGAGGAATCGATCGGCCGTTCCGGGCCGGATATCGAGCATGAGCGCGCGATCGCGATCTACGACCTGATCGAGCAGAATCTGTTCGCGCCGGAAGGCGCACACGTCGGCCCGTTTACGCTGCATATCGGCATCACCGGCAGCCGGCTGATGTTCGACATCCGCCGCGAGGACGGCACGCCAGTCGTCGCGCACCTTCTGTCGCTGGGGCCGTTCCGCCGCATTGTGAAGGACTACTTCATGATCTGCGACAGCTACTATCAGGCGATTCGCACCGCTACGCCCGACAAGATCGAGGCCATCGACATGGGCCGCCGCGGCATCCATGACGAAGGCTCGCGGACGCTGCAGGAACGATTGGCCGGCAAGGTGCGCGTCGATTTCGAAACGTCGCGCCGGCTTTTTACGTTGATCTCTGTCCTTCATTGGAAAGGCTAGTCGCTGATGGCCGCGCCGCCACGCGCGCGTACGCCGCAGGCGGTGTTGTTTGCCTGCGGCCAGAATAGCGTGCGCTCGCCGATGGCCGCCAGCCTGTTGCAGCAGATGTTTCCGCAGGCGCTGTATGTGAAATCCGCCGGGGTGAAGAAGGGCGAGCTCGATCCCTTCGCAGTGGCCGTGATGGCCGAACTCGGCCAGGACATCTCCAGACACAAGCCCATGACCTTCGAGGAGCTTGAGGACTGGGAAGGGCTCAATTTCGATCTCATCATTACGTTGTCGCCGGAGGCGCATCACAAGGCGCTGGACCTGACGCGCACCGATGCCGCCGAGGTTGAATACTGGCCGACGGTGGATCCCACGGGAACCGAAGGTAATCGCGACCAGAAACTGGCCGCCTATCGCGAGGTCTGCGATGGACTGCTGCTGCGGATCCGCAAGCGTTTCGCCAAAGGCGGTGCTGCCAGCGGTTAAATAACCGCACCGCGGTTGTCGAAGCAGAGCCCTTCCGATAGGTTCCGGCCGCATTTCCAGGATCATCGCCCCGCATGCTCGGCCGCCCCAAATTCGTTCTCGCCTCCGGTTCGCCCCGTCGTCTCAGCCTGCTCAATCAGGCCGGGATCGAACCCGATGCGCTGCGCCCCGCCGATGTCGACGAGACCCCGAAGCGGGGCGAGTTGCCGCGCGCCTGCGCCAATCGCCTGGCACGCGCCAAGGCGGAAGCGGCGCTCAAGTCAGTTCAGCTCGACGACGAACTCCGCGGCTCGTTCATTCTTGCAGCCGATACCGTGGTGGCCGTCGGTCGTCGCATCCTGCCCAAGGCGGAACTGGTCGATGAGGCTTCGCAGTGCCTGCGGTTGCTGTCGGGCCGCAACCACCGTGTCTATACGGCGGTCTGCATCGTCACCCCCAAGGAAAGCTTTCGGCAGCGGCTGATCGAGACCAAGGTGCGCTTCAAGCGCCTTAACGAAGAAGACATCTCGACCTATATCGGCTCTGGCGAATGGCGCGGCAAAGCCGGTGGCTACGCCGTGCAGGGCATTGCCGGTTCCTTCGTGGTCAAGATGGTCGGCTCCTACACCAATATTGTCGGCCTGCCGCTCTACGAGACCGTCACACTCCTCGGCGGCGAGGGCTTCCCGATCCGTTTCGGATGGTTGAATGCAAGCTAAGGCGTCCAAATCTGGCGAAAAGCCGTGCCCGATCTGCGGCAAGCCCGCGGTGGAGGCCTCCAAGCCGTTCTGCTCCGAGCGTTGCCGCGACGTCGATCTCAATCGCTGGCTGTCGGGTTCCTATGCGATTCCCGGCAAACCGACGGATGACGAGGACGCCGAATAGGCTTGACGGGCATTCGCGCTGTCCAAGCCGGTCCGAAGCGGTCATTTCCCATTGTTTTGACGGGAAAATCTTCGTTCACAGAAATGCCATCGGGCGGGTGGACAGGGCCGATTTGCCTGACTATAAACCGGCGCTCCCTGGACCTGATCCGGGGCGGCGCCCAGGTAGCTCAGTTGGTAGAGCATGCGACTGAAAATCGCAGTGTCGGTGGTTCGATCCCGCCCCTGGGCACCATTTGTATGTCCCCCAGCTTCCTCCTCTGTCCGCCGATGTGCTATAAGTGCTTGAATTAGAGCGCTTTCTCGTTCGCTGACATTCGCGACCGTCCGCCGGCAGCCGTTGTTTTTGTTGGTATCGCTGTTGGTATCCCGTCGATCGTGTGTTGGTAGATTGACTGCGGGGACCTAATCGATGCCGCTTTCGGATGCCGCCTGCCGTGCCGCCAAATCCGCCACGAAGCCCTACAAAATCAGCGATGGAGGCGGGCTGCATTTGCTTGTTGAAAAGAACGGGTCGCGGCTTTGGCGACAGGCGTATCGGTTCGACGGAAAGCAGAAGCTGATTGCGCTGGGCGCCTATCCGGCGGTCAGTCTCGCCGATGCCCGCGCCGGTCGGGACGCGAACAAGGTGCTTCTGGCCAAGGGCATCGATCCGTCCGCGCAGCGCAAGTTGGATCGCAGCGCGGCGCGCATCGCACGCAGCAATACCTTCCGGATCGTCGCGGACGAACTGATCACGAAGTTCGAAGCCGAGGGCGACGACCCAAAGACAATAGAAAAGAAAAAATGGCTTCTCGGCTTCATCAACGCCGATTTGGGCGATCGACCGATCGCCGAGATCAAGGCGTCGGAATTGCTTGATGTGCTTCGAAAGATCGAGAGGCGAGGGCGATATGATACGGCCCGACGTGCCCGCAGCATTAGTGGTCGTGTCTTCAAATATGCGATTAGCA
Source organism: Tardiphaga sp. 20_F10_N6_6 (assembly GCF_052076045.1). Taxonomy (NCBI): domain Bacteria; kingdom Pseudomonadati; phylum Pseudomonadota; class Alphaproteobacteria; order Hyphomicrobiales; family Nitrobacteraceae; genus Tardiphaga; species Tardiphaga sp. 20_F10_N6_6. The sequence goes on along the minus strand of NZ_CP197239.1, from coordinate 2,968,025 downwards.
CCGATCGCGCCGAGCGCGACCCATCGGCTGACCTAACGGGGGCTCTCATAGTGCCAAAGGTCAATCACCGGGCCGCCATCACCGAGCCGAAGGCCGTCGGCGCGCTTCTCCGCGCGATCGACGACATGGACGGTCAGATCACAACACGGGCAGCGTTGCAGTTGATCGCCCTTACCTTCGTTCGGCCGGGCGAACTACGGCACGCGGAATGGAAGGAATTCGATCTGCGGGACGCCGTCTGGAACATTCCGAAGGAAAAAATGAAGATGCCGCGGCCACACAAAGTGCCGCTGTCTCGACAGGCGATTGCGATCATCAATGACCTTCGCGAAATCACAGGCACGTCCCCCTACTTGTTTCCGCAGATCCGCTCGTGGCATCGTCCAATTTCCGATGGGACGCTAAACGCTGCGCTTCGCCGGCTTGGGTACACGAAAGCGCAAGTGACCGCGCATGGCTTCCGGTCGACGGCATCGACACTGCTGAACGAAAGCCGCCGCTCGGATGGCAGGCGCCGTTGGGATAGCGATGCTATCGAGCGTCAATTAGCGCACCAAGAGGAAGACGAGGTTCGCGGTGCCTATAATGGCGCCGAATATTGGGAAGAACGCGTCCCGATGATGCAGTGGTACGCAGATTACCTGGATGACCTCCGCAGGTCCGGAACCGTTCTGTCGACCGCGAAGGCCCGGCGATCCCGATCGTCGTCAGCATCCTAGCCGTCGAACCTACCGTACTAGCTAGACAACGCCGCTTCAATCGGTCGCGGCGCCGCTTGCTGTACCGGCGCACTGGATACGCGCCGTGATGACCGTCGAAAGTGCCGGTGACCCGCGGGCCAGATCGCCAAAAGGTGCGATGGGATTGATGCAGATCATGCCCGAGACCTGGGCGGACCTGCGCGCACATCGCCGCTTCGGCAACGATCCCTACGATCCCCATGACAGCATCCTGGCCGGTGCTGTGTACCTCCGCGAACTGCACGACCGCTATGGCTCGCCCGGTTTCCTCGTCCCGTACAATGCGGGCCCGTGCCGCTACGAACACTATCTCGCGGGCCGTCCACTGCCGGCGGAGACCCTCGCCTATGTGGCAAAGATTACTCTTTTGTTGGGTGGCGGTGAACTCGCCGGTCCGCCCTCCGTCGCTGCTGTTCATTCGAAGTCATGGACCGAGGCGCCGCTGTTCGTCGGGCGATCCGAACGCGCAACCGCTGCCGATCAGGTGTCGGCTGAGCTTCGATCGAACCGCGCTTCGACGAGTGATCCGATGCGCGATCTCCCAGCAATCGTGCCGCAAGCGCGCAGCCTGTTTGTTGCTCGATCTAATGCCGGTGGCCAGTCATGACGGGATGTGCAGTCTCGCGCGCCATAGCGTGCTTCGGGATAGAACGGCTGGGAGGGCGAGAGCAGCAGGGAAACACGACGACGGCTCTTCAAATCGGGCTTCGAGAAACCGGTGCACGAGAATAGCACGGCCGTGGCGGAATCCGAAGCGTGGTGCAACGACTTATGTGGTCGTTCACACAACGGAGAGCTCCAATGAAACTGTATGTTGGATTGGACGTCGGCCTTGAGGAAACCAGCCTTTGCATCGTCGATAGTGAGGGTCTTACGGTGCGCGAGGTAAAGATCAACACGGTGCCGGCGGCGATCCGCTTCGCTCTTGAAAGCTACGCGGATCGCCTCGATACGGTCGGTGTCGAAGCGTCGTCGCTCGGCATCTGGTTGTACCGTGAACTTTCAGCCGGCCGGGGTCCCGATCATTGTTGTCGAAGCGCGCCATATGCGTGTCTCGCTGTCGACGATGCGCAATAAGACGGACCGTGACGACGCCCGAGGCATTGCGCAGATGATGCGCCTGGCCTGGTACCGCGCGGTCCATGTCAAGAACATCGAGATGCAGAAGATGCGCTCGTTATTAGCCAACAGGAAGCTCCTCAAGCGCAAGCTGATCGATATTGAAAACCACATTCGTGGTACGCTTAGGGCTTGCGGTCTGATGGTTGGAGCAGTCGGCCGCGGGGGATACGAAGTGCGAGTCCGCGAGTTGATCGAACACGGCGATCCGGTATTTACCATGATGATTGAAGCTATGCTGGAGGTGCGGCGAGCGATCTTCGAAGGCTACGAACGATTGCATAAGGTGCTCCTGCAGGTAGTCCAGCATGATGCGATTTGTCGTCGATTAATGACCGTACCCGGCGTCGGTCTCGTTGCGGCCCTTTCGTTCATGGTCGGTGTTGATGGTCCTCTTCGTTTTGCGCGATCTCGGACACTTGGTGCGCATTTTGGCCTGACGCCGAGAGGGCACCAGTCTGGAACCTCCATCGACTATGAAGGCCGAATTACGAAGCAGGGTGACGTCGCGGTTCGCGAGGCGCTTTGCGAGGCGGCCGCAAGTCTTCTGCTGCGGGTCAGGAAATGGTCGGCGTTGCGGGCGTGGGGCCCGCGGATAGCCAAGCGGTCAAGCATGCTGTGCGCGATCGTCGCGGTCGCGCGCAAGCTTGCGGGCATCCTACATCGAATGTGGGTCGGCGAAACGGACTTCCATGTCGGCTTTGGTGCAAAGGCGACGCAGCGACTGCGATTGAAGCCTGCAAAGTAACTGCTGCAGGAGCACGAAAGCTTAACGCTGGTGTTGCACCCGGCATGTTGAGGAGGAGCAAAGATTAGAGATCCGCGCGCGCGTTGAGCGTCCGCTGGCGGGGCCGTGAAACGGGGAATGTCCGCTATCTCTTGCCTGCTTCCGTCCACGTGAGGAGAGCGCCGGACTGCTTGAACAGCCCTGTTTACGAACCTGATGAAGAGCATGCGACAGCCAAGTGCTGAACGCGAAGGAACGCATGGACCCCGCCTGGAGAATGCAGATCGTGCACGTGGTTGTGGCGGACTCTGCTCACCATCAGCGCAGAGAGAAAGGAATTGGTGATATGCGGAAAATCGCGAAAAAGCGTAGCGAAGTGTTGACTTTGACCGCCCGATTAGGAAGGCGAGATAAAAGAGGCTCGCCGCTTAAACCACAAGCCATTGGAATGGCTTGGGTTCGGGCGTGCCGTCGGTCGGGGCGCGTGCCGCGCCTGATGCTTTCGCCAATGAATTCAACAGTGTTTTCGGCACTGCCCGGCATTCCCTGTTCGTGGAGCCTTTGCGATGAGCGCGGGCGACAGCGATTTACGCATCCGGCCTGGCCGCATCCGCGGCACGCGAGCGCCGAAGCCGAAGAGCTTCATCAACTAGGTGCTGCCTGCGCCGGCCGTAGGCTTCAACCTGACAATGCGGTTGTACGGTTCCCAAACTCCGATACGGATCGTACCGGCTCCTGCGGTCAGTAAAGTGAACTAGCGAAGGCGGCATGAGCGGCTACGACGTTTTCGCTGCGCTGGTGAGACAGCATACGCACGGCTTATCGCGATCTGCGGGAAGGTGAGAACGACCGCTTCTGGCGGCGAGTTCAACCGATCGCTGCAACACACTCGGCGAACTTCTCAGCTGGCGTCTGATAGAGCAAGGTTTTTCGCGGCCGCTCATTGAGCTGTCTTGCGATGGCGCTAAGCTTGGCTTGACTGTGTAAGGACAGATCGGTGCCGCGCGGCAGATATTGGCGCAGTAATCTGTTGGTGTTCTCGTTTGATCCGCGCTGCCATGGGGAGCGAGGGTCACAAAAGTAGATGTCGACGTCGGTGGCCAATGCCAGTCGCTGATGGTCGGCGAGCTCCTTGCCTCTATCCCAGGTCAGGGACCGGTAGAGTTCGCCAGGCAATCGCCGTGACTGCTTGATCAGCGCAGAGACGACGCTTTCGGTGTTCTTGTTCGCAACCTTGATCAGCATCACGTAGCGCGAATGGCGTTCAACCAGCGTTGCGATGTAGCTATTTCTCGATCCGCCGATCAGATCGCCTTCCCAATGGCCTGGGACCGCACGATCTTCAACAGACGGCGGTCGTTCGCTGATGGATACGGCGTTCTTGATCTGGCCGAGTCCGGTCCGTTTCATGCTCGCGTGCCTAGAACGACGAACCGTGCGTTTCGCCCTCAGGTGCTCGAGAAGCTCCTTTTTCAACACGCCGCGCGCCTGAATGAATAGGCTGCGATAAATCGTCTCGTGTGACACCTGCTTTTCAGGCTCCGCCGGGTGTGTGCGCTTCAGCCAGCCGGCGATCTGCTCCGGCGACCATTGTCTCTGCAGTAGTCTCGATACTGTCCGTCTCAGGAAAGGACGGCAAGCCAGCTTGCAAAGCTTGGGGCGACGGGCCCGATCCCACGCGCTGTGATCAGACTGCGCAGCACGGTAGCGATCCGTTCCGCCATTGCGTTGAACCTCACGGCTGATCGTCGACGCAGATCGTCCCAGATGACGCGCTATCGATCGCAAGGAGCGGCGCATGCTGAGCCATCGGGAGATCTCCTCTCGCTCAGTAAGGCTAAGAGCCCGTTCGGCGCGACGCCGATCTGGCGGACGGATGCCTCCGGACGGAGATATAACCGAGAAAACCGATGAAGAATCCCGTTCAAACCGACGCCCAATCGAACTCATCGGCTCGCCTGCCTGCCAACGATCCCAGATCAAAGATCGCTGGGCTGCCGAGTAATAGATGCGAGGTCGCTGTTTCATGCCTGCACTCCATCTTTCCCATAAGATTAGAGTGTTGCGCTGACCAATTGAGCCCGCCGCGCAAAGCGGACATTCGGCCCAAGACAAGCCACAAGGATCAGCTCAAAGCTTTTAGGACAAGCGTTTGTCGTGCACGAAGACGGTCGTTAGCCTTTACCAACTGCGTCGTACTCGAAAAGCCAGTTGTACCGCTCGCGGACCTTTGCCTCATTCCATTGTGCTGACACATATTGGTTTGCGTCTTCAGCGTCCATCAAACGTTCATTATGGAAGATCTCGCGGTTTCGCTCTGCCGCAACAACGCAGCGGTTAGCGCGTGCGACACGTTCGGCTTCGTAGTTGGCGAATGCCGTCTCGTGATCATCGCGGCTCGCTGCGAGAGCCCGGGCCAGCGTGATCGAGTCCTCAATGGCCATAACAGCCCCTTGCGCCATGAAGGGCAACATCGGGTGACAGGCATCGCCGACCAGGACCACGCGTCCGGCTGACCATCGCTCCATCGGCGGGCGGCTCATCAAGGCCCATCGGTAATGCACGTCGATATTGTCGATGAGCACGTGGACGTCGGGGTGCCATCCCGCGAAATCGGCAGCGCACTCCTCTCGCGTACCCTTGGCCATCCAGGATTCGGTTTCCCATCCGGAGCGCTCGACAACGCCGACAAAGTTGAACAGCTCGCCTCGTCGCAGCGGATATGTCACCACATGGCGGCCGGGGCCGACCCAGTTCGTGCCGACGTCACGGCGGATATGCGACGGCAGGCGCGATGATGGAATGACTCCGCGCCATGCCATGCAGCCGGTGAAATGCGCCGGTCCAGCGCCGAACAGCGCCGACCTTACGCCTGAATGGATGCCGTCGGCTCCGATCAGGATATCGCCGCTGACGCGTTCGCCACTCGACAACGACACCGTCACGCCATCGGTGCAGTTCTCGACCTCGACAACGCCGGCGCCCTGACGGATCGCGTCCGGATCGAGTTGCTTCACGGCGTTTGCCAGCGTCGTGTGCAGGTCGCCGCGATGGACCATCAGATAGGGAAAACCATATTCGGCGACCGACATGGCGCCGAGATCGAAGAGCGACCACGTCTCACCGCTATTCCACAAACGGATCGTCTTGGCCGTCGGCTCGACTGCCAGATCTCGCAACGCATCGAGCACGCCGAGGGATGCGAGCACCCGCGTTCCGTTCGGGCTGATCTGCACACCGGCACCGGTCTCGCGCAACGTTTCGGCCTGCTCGCAAATCGTCACGTGAAAACCGCGCTGTATCAGCGCGATCGCCGTGCAAAGCCCCGCGATGCCGGCCCCCGCAATCAGAATTCGCTGCGTCATGATCGGGTGTCCTGCGGGCGCGGTCTGCCTAGGCTATTCAGAGGTGATCTCGGCATCCTTGACGACTTTGGCCCAGCGCAGACGATCTTTCGCGATGAGCGCTGCCAATTGATCGGGTGGGCCGCCGCGCGCGATCAAGCCTTGCTTGTCGAGAAGCGCCCGAACGTTTGGCTGGTTCAGTATCGTGTTGAACTCGGCATTGTAGCGGTCGACGATCGCCTTCGGCGTGCCTGCCGGAGCGAGGACGCCGTACCACAGATCCACGTCGAAATCGGCAACGCCGGCTTCCGCAAGTGTCGGCACATTCGGAGCCTGCGGCGCCCTGGACTTGCTCCCAACGGCGAGGATGCGGATCTGTCCGACTTCTGCGAGAGGGAGTGCAGTATGGATCGGCAGGAACATGGCTGACACATGTCCGCCCGCCAGATCCTTCACGGCGCCGGCCGAACCCGGATAGGGAATATGCGTCAGCTTGACCTGCGCCGTCAGCTTGAACAGCTCCATCGCAAGATGTTGCGGCGTGCCGCGGCCGGGCGACGCGTAGTTGATCTCGCCGGGCTTGCTGCGCGCACGCGTGATCAGTTCCTGCAGCGTGTTGACGTTGAGCGAAGGATGCACGACCAAGGCAAGCGCACCCGTCGCGATCTCCGCGATCGGCGCGAAACTCTTCTCCGGATCGTAAGGGAGCGCACGATAGAGGCTCGCATTCATCACGAATGTATTGACCGTCACCAGCAAGGACTGGCCATCCGGCGCAGCACGGGCCGCGGCCTCGGTGCCGATATTGCCGCTCGCTCCGGCCTTGTTCTCGACGATCACCGGCTGATTCCAGCGTTGGCGCAGTTCTTCGCTGAGCAGGCGCGCGAGCAGATCGGGGCCTGTGCCCGGCGAAAAAGGAACATTGAGCCGGATGGGCTGCTGCGACGATATTTGGGCGAAGCCTGGCCGGGCAGAGAGAGGCGCCAGAGCCATGAGTCCAAGTACCGTACGACGTGAATGTCTTGCGGGCATGCGTTTCCTCGCTGTCACGGCCGCCGGTGACACCCGGCTGGCAAAAAATGACAAAATCTCTTATTGTAAGATTATGGAGAGTATGGGCCGATCCGGTCGGCCAGTTCAAGATTGATTTTAGTCATGCGGAAAAAGTATCTGCCGTGAGAGCCGCGACGCGGCACCGAATTGGAGCGACGACAGATCATGCGTCCTGCGAGATGAAACCAAGCAACAGTCTGGAACGGGTGCTCGCGGTCCTCGAGGTCTTCTCGGAAGAGCGGTTGGAGTGGACGTCCGAAGATCTGATGGCGCATCTCGGCTATAGCCGGCCTACGCTCTATCGATACCTGAAAATCCTCAAGGACGCAGGCCTTTTGATGTCGTCGCGCAATGCAAGCGTGACGCTCGGACCAAAAGTCGTCGAGATGGATTATCTCGCGCGACGATCCGATACGCTGGTGCTGTCGGGCCAGCCGCATCTGAAGGCGCTGACAACGCGCTACTCCTGCAATGCGATGATCCTGCGCTGGTACGGAAACAAGATCCTCTGCGTGGTGTCCGAAACATCCGCAAAGAATCTCGTCAGTTCCTATCCGCGCGGCCGTCCGATGCCGCTCGGCCGCGGAGCGATCGCGCGTTCGATCATGGCGTATCTGCCGCGCGCGCGCCTGGTGCCCCTGATCGAGCAAAATCTCGACGACCTGCGTTCCGTCGGACTCGGTATGACCGTCGACGAAGTGCGGCAGAGCATGAAGCGCGTGCGCAAGGCAGGATACGCGGTCGCGTTCGGCGAGGTTACCGCGGGTGCGGTTGGCATTGCTGCGCCGGTGCTTGACGACCGTGGCACGCCGATCGCCAGCGTATGCGTGACGATCACAGGAGCGCTGGTGGATGGCGCCGGAATCGACCGGATCGCCGCCGACGTCAAAACGGTCGCAAATGAGATATCGGCAGCCCAAGCAGATCCCGAGAATTCATAGAAATCTCACATTGTAAGATTATGCTTGACTTCGCAAGCTCGCTGCGGTCCCTTCGCCCCAACGAGTTCGAGAAGCGGGCAGGCGAGGAATGACGGCTGAGACTTTGTCCTCACCGCAGGTGATCATTGTCGGGGGCGGGCCGGTAGGTCTCGGACTTGCAATCGATCTAGGCCAGCGCGGTGTCCGATGCGTCCTGATCGAGAAGTACGAGAGCCCGCAGCCGATTCCGCGGGGCCAGAACCTGACCCAGCGTACGCTGGAGCATTTTCACTTCTGGGGCGCGGAACCAGCGCTTCGAGCGGCTCGTACGATACCGCGAGAATATGGCATCGGCGGCATGACCGCGTATGGCACGCTCCTGAGCGATTATCGCTACGATTGGCTGCAGCGGGAATTGGTGCGCCCCTTCTATTTCATGGACAACGAACGCCTACCGCAATATGCGACCGAAGCTGTCTTGCGTCAGAGGCTCAGTGAGCTTCCGTCGGTCGAAACGCTGTACGGCTGGACCGCCGAAACGGTGGCGCAGGACGACAATGGTGTCGAAGTTTCGCTGCGCGCGCGCGGCAGCGGCGAGACGCGTCGGCTGCGGGCGGAGTATGCGGTCGGCTGCGACGGCAGCCGCTCTCTGGTCCGCGATGCCTGCGGGATCACCCAGACGAAATCAGACCATGATCGGCTGATGGTCCTTCTGGTGTTCCGTTCGGAAGGACTCCACAAGCTACTCGAGCGCTATCCGAACAAGTCGTTCTACAACGTCCTGCATCCGGACCTGAAAGGCTACTGGCGCTTCTTCGGTCGGGTCGATCTCGGCACGACTTGGTTCTTTCACGCGCCAGTCCCGATGGGCACTACCAAAGACAACTTCGATTTCCGCGCGCTGGTGCATGAGGCAGTCGGTACGGATTTCGATATTGAATTTGAGCATGTCGGTTTCTGGGAGTTGCGCGTCGCGACCGCAGATCGCTATCGCAGTGGCCGCGTGTTCGTTGCGGGCGATGCTGCCCACAGCCATCCGCCCTATGGCGGATACGGCATCAATACCGGTCTCGAGGACGCCGCCAATCTCGGGTGGAAATTGGCTGCGGTGCTGCGAGGCTGGGCTGGCCCGGAACTGCTCGACACCTATGACGAGGAGAGACGCCCCGTCTTCATCTCGACCGCGCGCGACTTCATCGAGAAGGCGATTGAGAGCGACCGCGATTTCCTCGCAGCATTTGATCCTGTGACCGACAAAGCAGCCTTCGAATCCGAGTGGCAGGCGCGTGCGTCAGGTGCTCGGTCGGAGGTGCATTCGTTCGAGCCGAACTACGAGGGATCGCCGATCGTGACGGGGGCGGACGGCCGCGCGCCGAGCGCCATTGGTGGACATGAATTCACGGCCCGCGCCGGACATCATCTGGCGCCATACAGAATGGCTTCGGGCCGCGACGTCTATGACGAGCTAGGCAAGGATTTCACTTTAATTGATCTCGGCGCTGCTCCGGAAACCGTCGCGGAATTCAAATCCGTTGCAGGCGCCCTACGCGTGCCGTTGAAGATTATGACGGAGACAAGCGACGCAGCGCAGACGCATTACGATGCACGCTTGATCCTGGTGCGGCCCGACCAGTTCGTGGCGTTCAGCGCGCAAGATGCGTCGAGCGATCCCGCACGCGTGCTGCAGCGGGCCATCGGTAGCACCGGCTGAACTTACGCAACGACGACCAAGACGACGACGCCGAAAACGGCGCGAAAACAAAGGGAGACCCAAGGCATGAGCCGTCACAGCGCTGCGCATTATTTCCTTGAAGGGCTCGTCGATCTCGGCATTGAGTACATCTTCGCCAATCTGGGCACAGACCATGTCTCTCTGATCGAGGAGATCGCGCGCTGGGACGCGGAAGGCCGCAAACATCCCGAGGTCATTCTCTGCCCACATGAGATCGTGGCGGTGCATATGGCGGGTGGCTACGCCCTCGCGACCGGACGGGGGCAGGCCGTCTTCGTGCATGTCGATGCCGGTACCGCGAATGCCTGCATGGCGATCCAGAATCTGTTCCGCTATCGCCTTCCAGTGATGCTGTTCGCGGGCCGCGCGCCGTTCACGCTGCATGGCGAGCTGCCGGGATCGCGCGACACGTACGTGCACTTCGTGCAGGATCCGTTCGACATCGCCAGCATCGTCCGGCCTTACGTCAAATGGGAGTATTCGCTGCCGTCGGGCGTCGTCGTGAAGGAAGCGCTGGCGCGCGCCAGCGCTTTCATGCAGAGCACGCCTCCAGGACCGGTCTACATGATGCTGCCGCGGGAAACGCTGGCGGAAGAGTGGGACGCCGATCAGATGCCGTCCTACACGCCTGCGCGCTATGGCAACGTCGAACTTGGCGGCATCGATCCGGAGCGTGTCGACGCCATAGCACGCAGGTTGATGGCGGCGAGCAATCCGATCGCGATCACCGCCTATCTCGGACGCAATGCCGACGCCGTGGAAGCCCTTGAAACGCTCGCGCTTGCAAGCGGCATCCGTGTCGTCGAATTCAATTCGATCGACTTCAACATTTCACAGGCCTCGCCATGCTTCGCTGGCTTCGATCCGCAACCCGTCCTTAACGACGCTGATCTCGGACTCTTGCTCGATACCGACGTGCCTTTCATTCCGCAATATGCGAGGCGCTTCGCCGAGATCGACTGGATCCAGATCGATGTCGATCCGCTCAAGGCGGAGTTTCCGATGTGGGGTTTTCCGACCGATCTGCGCATTCAGGCCGACTGCGCAAAGGTACTCCGCCAGGTTTTCGAGCGCGTGCAGTCACTCGCGGACGACTCCTACCGCGCGTCGGTCGCGAAACGCATGGCGTCGTGGGACGATGCGCGCCGCGCCCGCGAGGGGAAGCGCAACGCTGTGGCAGCCGCGCAAGGGACGGTCGGCAGCCTCGGCACAGCTTACGTTCTTGCGACGCTGAACGACAGGCTTTCATCGCAGGACGTCGTCATCAACGAGGCGATCCGCAACGGCCCGATCGTGCAGGAGCAGATCGTCCGCACCGAACCGCAGAGCTATGTCGGTCTCGCTGGCGGCGGGCTCGGCTTCTCGGGCGGCATGGCGCTCGGGCTCAAGCTGGCCCAGCCGCAACGCCGCATCGTTCAGATCATCGGTGATGGCGGCTTTCACTTCTCGTCACCGGATTCGGTCTATGCCGTCGCACAGCAATACGGAATCCCGATCCTCACCGTGGTGCTCGACAACGGCGGCTGGCAGGCGGTCAAATCGTCGGTTCAGCGCGTCTATCCCAAGGGTTCAGCAGCCGCCAGTAACGCTTTCCAGTCGCAGTTGCGCTCCGGAAGGCAGGACGAGCGGCGAAGCTTTTCCGAAGTCGGGCGAGCGTTCGGCGCACACGGCGAGCATGTGCGGGACCCGGAGGCGCTTACGGCCGCGATCGATCGTTGTCTCGCCGTCGTGGATGGTGGCCGCGCAGCCGTCTTGCATGTCGAAATTACCCCGCTGTAAGGGGCAAGCGGCCGCCAGAGCCGTGTATCATCATGAACATTCGGGAGGAAACCATGAGAGCCGGACATATCGCCGTGTTGTTTTGCCTAGGTCTCGCGCTGCATGTCACCACCGCAAGAGCCACGGATGAGGCGAGCACGTACCCGAACCGCCCGATCCGCCTCGTCGTCGGCTTCACCGCCGGTGGGGGCAACGACATCATTGCCCGGGTGATCGGGCAGAAACTGTCGGAAAGCCTCGGCCAGCCTGTCATCGTCGAGAACAAGCCGGGAGCCGGCGCCGTCGTCGCTACCGAGTATGTCGCGCGTTCCGCGCCCGATGGCTACACGCTGCTGATCGGCGCGAGCGGCGCCATGGTCATCAACCCAGCGGTTTACGAGAAGCTCAACTATGACACGCTCCGCGATTTCGCGCCGATCTCCGAGTTAGGCTCGTTTCCACTGATCCTGATCGTCAACGCCTCCTCGCCGTTCAAGTCGGTCGCGGATCTGGTCTCCTATGCGAAAGCCAATCCAGGTAAATCGAACTACTCGTCGGCTTCGGCCGCGTTCCAGCTTGCGACTGAACTCTTCAAGCAGAAGACCGGGGCGCCGATGCAAATGATCCCCTACAAAGGCGCCAACGACAGCGTAACGGCCGTCATTGCCGGCGAGGTTACCGCGACGGTCGCTGACGCCGGCCCGGTGATGGGCCAGATCACGGGCGGCCAGGCGCGCGCGCTCGCAGTCGCCGCGCCCAAGAGGATGGTGGAATTGCCGGATGTGCCTACCATGAAGGAAGCCGGCGCGGATTTTGAAGCTGTGCTGTGGAGCGGGGTTTTCGCACCGAAGGCGACGCCACCCGCAATCGTGAAGAAACTGCAAGACGAGTTTGTGCGGATCGCCCGGACGCCGGACGTCGTCGCGCGTCTGAAGACTCTCAGCATCGACTCAGTCGGTAATACATCGGATGAGTTTTCGCGGATTATCGCTTCCGATATCGAGCGCTGGGTCGCAGTCGCGCGCGCCGGAAACATCCGGCTCACGCAGTAAGCGTCTCGGGCAGAGGACTTCGTCATGAGCGATGATCCCATTCGTCTGAATGCCGATGTTGTGGTCGTCGGCGCGGGGCCCGTCGGGCTCACGCTCGCGATGGACCTCGCCTCGCGCGGCGTCGAGGTGATTGTACTAGAGGCCCGCCCGCGCGGTGAGCCGCCGAACGTCAAATCGAACCATGTGTCGGCCCGATCAATGGAAATCTTCCGTAGGCTCGGCGTGGCCGGAAAGGTGCGCGATGCCGGTCTGCCCGCGGATTATCCCAATGACGTTGCCTATCGCACCGCTTTTCTTGGACGCGAGATCACGCGCATTCCGATTCCCTGTCGTGCAGACCGCTATACTGCCTCGGAAGGCCCCGACACCGACTGGCCGACGCCCGAGCCACCACACCGGATCAACCAGATCTATCTGGAGCCGGTCTTGTTCGCGCATCTCGAAGTGATGCCGAAAGCTCGTATCCTCTCCGCGACTGCATTAACAAACTTCACACAATCAGAGGACGGCGTCACGGTGCGCGCGACGGACGCGCAAGGAAGGGAGATCGCGATCGCATGCACCTATCTGGTCGGTTGCGATGGCGGTCGATCGGGGGTTCGGAAAGCTATTGGCGCGACGTTGAGCGGCGATGTCGCTCTACAGCATGTTCAGTCGAGCTACATCCGTGCGCCAAGCCTTTTGCCGATGCTGCGCAAGAAGGGCGGGGTACCGGCCTGGGCGTCGTTCTCCCTGAATCCGCAACAGTCAGGAAATGTTTACGCGATCGACGGACGAGAGACCTGGCTGGTCCACGTCTATCTCAGGCCCGGTGTGACGGACTTCGAAGCAGTCGATCGCGATCAGGCGATCCGTACCGTCCTCGGCGTCGATGGGGCGTTCGCCTATGATCTTCTGAGCAAGGAAGACTGGATCGGCCGCCGTCTGATCGTCGATCGAATGCGGCGCGACCGTGTCTTCATCTGCGGTGACGCTTCTCATCTCTGGGTGCCCTATGCAGGCTACGGCATGAACGCGGGTATCGCCGATGCTGCGAACCTGGCGTGGCTATTGGCGGCGCGCCTTACGGGTTGGGGCGCCGACGGCATCCTCGCAGCCTACGAAGCGGAACGGTTGCCGATCACCGAACAGGTGTCGCGTTTCGCGATGGATCACGCCCATGCGATGACGAAAGCGCGCGGAGCGGTCTCGTCCCAAATCGATGCCGAAGGACCGGAGGCAGACGTTTATCGCGCCTCGATCGCCAAATCGACCTACGATCTCAATGTCCGGCAATATTGCTGCGCCGGACTCAACTTCGGCTATTACTACGAGCGATCTCCGCTTATAGCCTATGACGGCGAAGCTGCTCCTCCTTATTCGATGAGCGAATTCACCGCTTCCACAGCGCCCGGCGCGCGCGTGCCGCATTTCACGCTTGCGGATGGGCGATCGCTGTATGATGCGTTCGGTCAAGGCTACACTCTTCTGCGCTTCGATCCCACCGTGGACGTGACAGCTTTGCTGAGAGCCGCGCGCATATCAGGCGTTCCGATCGACCTCCTCGACGTCACCGCTGTATCAGCACCTGATGTTTACCGGCACAGGCTCCTGCTCGCGCGCCCCGACCAGCATGTTGCGTGGCGTGGCGACCAAATCCCGGCGGATCCGGAAGCGCTTATTAACGCGATCCGAGGGGCAGACACGATCCGCGTCTGAATGACCGCTATTGGCGCAAAGCGGACATAAAGCGTTTTCCGGTGACCAGTTCCTGCCGAAGCTAAGCGTCACGCTCTGATCGCTTTGAACCAGCAGGCCGCCCGGCCCTATAAGCGTCAAGAAATTTTCTGGACGAGACGCCATCTGCAAGCGCCCGAAGTTGAGTGGCCGAATCGTGTCCGAGTACCAGCTCGGTGCGACGATTTGCAGTGATCCACAACTTGATCCCTTCGGCCAAACGCTTTCTGCCCAGCGCTGTAAGTGATGCGTGTTTCGTTCGTTTGTCGTGTTTGTCCTGCTCAAGCTTCATCAAGCCATCGCGCACCAATGGACGCAGCGCATATGTCAATGATGAGATGCTGAGTGCGAGACGTTCGGCAAGCGTATTTAGAGTAGGGCCATCCACCCCGCCGAGACGATCGGCCTGGAAAAGTAGGCCAACTTGCGTAGCCTTCAGGCCGGTTGGTGCCACAGCCTCGTCATAGAGATGGCCGAGCCGTCGGGCAGCCTGACGAAGCGCTGTATGCGTGCAGGGAAGCTCGTCCAACTCATAAGCCGACGAAATCTCGCTGTTTTTCCGGTTTCTCATATCCTCAAGATAGTTGGGCACCGTAGCATTGAAAAGGCCTGATCATCACCTAAATACTTGTGTGCCCAACAATTGGGTGCCTAAGTTTATGGAGAAATGCCATGTCTGCACGGAAAACCGCTGTTATCACAGGAGCGTCCTCGGGTATCGGCGCCGTCTACGCCGATCGTTTTGCCAAGCGCGGCTACGACCTTGTGCTCGTCGCGCGGCGCGTTGATCGCCTTGAGGATGTAGCCGACCAGATCCGGAAAGCTCACGGCGTGAACGTCGAAGCGCTTCAGGCTGACCTCGAAAAGGATAATGACATCGCCAAGGTTGAGCGCGTTCTATCAACCAATCCGACAGTCCGAGTTCTGGTAAACAATGCTGGTTTGGCTCGGCTGAAACCGCTTGCGCAGTCTCTCCTTCAAGACTCGCTCGCGCAGATTGCGCTCAACATGACGTCTTTGACGCGCCTCACCCATGCCGTTCTGCCGGCCTTCGTGAAGGCGAATGACGGCTTGATCATCAACATTGCTTCGGTGCTCGGAATTCACGCGCTGCCGGTCAGCGCTGTTTACAGCGGCACGAAGGGCTTTGTTATAAATTTTACGCGCGGCCTTCAAGAAGAGCTCGCCAACACCGGTGTCAGGGTTCAGTTGGTCAACCCGGCTACAACCGCAACCGAGATATGGGACAACTCCGGAATTCCTCTTTCGGCACTCAACCAGGAAGCGGTGATGACGACTGAGAACATGGTTGATGCGGCATTGTCGGGCCTAGACAGCGGCGAGAAGGTTACTTGGCCGTCGGTCGCCGACGCGACTCTCTGGGATAGGTACGACGAGGCACGCTCGGCACTTTTCGCCGCGACTCAAACCGGAAAGCCAGCTCCGCGCTATAATATTGCCTGATAAGAGATAGTAGAGAGACGCGCAATCTGTTGGCCAGAGCGTCGGCGGCGCGCGTCTCGCACGGAACGAATGCAAGATTTCCATGACCGCTTATGGCGGCGGGCTCAATTGGTCAGCGCAACACTCTAATCTTATGGGAAAGATGGAGTGCAGGCATGAAACAGCGACCTCGCATCTATTACTCGGCAGCCCAGCGATCTTTGATCTGGGATCGTTGGCAGGCAGGCGAGCCGATGAGTTCGATTGGGCGTCGGTTTGAACGGGATTCTTCATCGGTTTTCTCGGTTATATCTCCGTCCGGAGGCATCCGTCCGCCAGATCGGCGTCGCGCCGAACGGGCTCTTAGCCTTACTGAGCGAGAGGAGATCTCCCGATGGCTCAGCATGCGCCGCTCCTTGCGATCGATAGCGCGTCATCTGGGACGATCTGCGTCGACGATCAGCCGTGAGGTTCAACGCAATGGCGGAACGGATCGCTACCGTGCTGCGCAGTCTGATCACAGCGCGTGGGATCGGGCCCGTCGCCCCAAGCTTTGCAAGCTGGCTTGCCGTCCTTTCCTGAGACGGACAGTATCGAGACTACTGCAGAGACAATGGTCGCCGGAGCAGATCGCCGGCTGGCTGAAGCGCACACACCCGGCGGAGCCTGAAAAGCAGGTGTCACACGAGACGATTTATCGCAGCCTATTCATTCAGGCGCGCGGCGTGTTGAAAAAGGAGCTTCTCGAGCACCTGAGGGCGAAACGCACGGTTCGTCGTTCTAGGCACGCGAGCATGAAACGGACCGGACTCGGCCAGATCAAGAACGCCGTATCCATCAGCGAACGACCGCCGTCTGTTGAAGATCGTGCGGTCCCAGGCCATTGGGAAGGCGATCTGATCGGCGGATCGAGAAATAGCTACATCGCAACGCTGGTTGAACGCCATTCGCGCTACGTGATGCTGATCAAGGTTGCGAACAAGAACACCGAAAGCGTCGTCTCTGCGCTGATCAAGCAGTCACGGCGATTGCCTGGCGAACTCTACCGGTCCCTGACCTGGGATAGAGGCAAGGAGCTCGCCGACCATCAGCGACTGGCATTGGCCACCGACGTCGACATCTACTTTTGTGACCCTCGCTCCCCATGGCAGCGCGGATCAAACGAGAACACCAACAGATTACTGCGCCAATATCTGCCGCGCGGCACCGATCTGTCCTTACACAGTCAAGCCAAGCTTAGCGCCATCGCAAGACAGCTCAATGAGCGGCCGCGAAAAACCTTGCTCTATCAGACGCCAGCTGAGAAGTTCGCCGAGTGTGTTGCAGCGATCGGTTGAACTCGCCGCGCAAAATAGTCGTTCATGCTCGCGCTCGTGTGTGAATTGTGAACACCTCCTGGGGCGAAGCGATTGACACATCTCCAGCGCCGGCGCGGCGCGTACAGGAATTTCGGATTTGTGCTCAGTTACAGACTTCGAAGTTTCCGGCGTATCCGTTGCGCGTCTGCACTAGTTTGCATCCCTTGCCGATTGGGCGGCAGCCACCATTACCACAAATGATTTGCGCGGACGGCGCTGCGGGCGCCGCTGCCTGGGTCGTTGAAGGGGCGCGCTTAGTCGGCGGCTTCTTGACTTCGATTTTTTCGCAAGCGTTGTTGTCTCCAACCTCATAGCCGGCGCGGCATGTTACTTTCGTGCAGCGATCGCCATCGGCCTTGTAGCCGCTTTCGCAGACCAACGGGCAGATGCGGCCTGTTTTACTTTTGACTAGATCGAGCGCATCAAGACTTGCAAGTTTCACATCTAGGGTGGTGCCGGCGTGCTTGTTAAAGAGACCGAGTGCGCGCTGGGCGGCGCCGTTCCACTCGCTGGTAACGGCTCCGGTGTTGCAACCAACTCTACGCAGCTCTGCTTGTACTTGACGAGGTATATCAATTGCATTTTCGGGGGATCGTGATGAAGTTTCGAACTTCGAGTCGGATGCAACACTGGCCACCGGCCCAGTAGGTCTGTCCGTATCCAAATTCGGCGAGATCGCCTGGCGTCCATCAGCCTCGCGCTTCTTCTCCGGTAGATTTGGGCCATCGGTAGCGTTTTTCTTCTCCGCCGCAACGCGTGCTTCTTCCGCAGCCTTCGCTACCGCCGCGATCTTGGCGCGCTCTGCTTCGGCCAGCTTGGCGTCTTCCGCCGCTTTTTTCTTTTCCGCTGCAACGCGCGCCTCTTCTGCAGCCTTCGCTACGGCGGCGGTCTTGGCACGCTCTGCTTCGGCTAGCTTGGCGTCTTCCGCTGCTTTTTTCTTTTCTGCAGCGATCCGAACCTCGTCGGCTGCCTTCGCGGCTTTCGCTGCTTTCGCTTGTTCCGCCGCACGCGCACCGTCGGCAGCGAGCCGGGCTTTCTCTTCGTCAGCGATACGTGATCGCTCGGCCGCGGCGCTGCGAGCTTCCTCGGCCAATAACTTTGCGCGCTGCGCCTTGGCGAGCTCCGTGTATAGGCCTCTCGGATAGTCGACAATAAACGCCTCCCAAACCGCTTGGGTACCGATCGTCACTGCGGCGTCGTAGTCACGCCGGGCATCGGCATTGGTGGAGCCTGGCAATGAAGATGGGGGGGCAACTACAGTCGGTGGTAGAACCGCACCCGACGGCACTAGCGACACGTCGTTGCCGCCGAGGGACCCGTAAACATAGGGCTCTTGCTTGTTGTCGGTAGCTTTCATCACATCGTCGCGAATGAAGCCGAAAGCCTTACGCAGGTCCAGTCCGGGTTTAGGCAGGTGATCCACGAGTGCGGTGGCGAACGGGCTATTGCGGCTCGTGCCGTCTGAAGCGGTCGAACCTGCTTTGGCGGCGAATGCAATCATGGTATTGGGCGTGGTAGGCTCAACCTTTGCCAAGCCTCGGCCAATCGCGCGAGAACCCAACGTACGCTTCATGGTCTTGGCGAACGGGTTGTCGCGACAAGCATCAAGAATTACCAGCCGCAGCTTTTTGGCGGGCTCAACAGCGACAAGGATACGGTCGAGCGAGACCGCTTCATCGTAGATATCCGTGTCCTGCTCAAGAGTCGCGTCGATCGGAATAATGTAATTGATGCCGTCGACTTCAATACCGTGTCCCGCGTAATAGATAACGGCTACGTCTGCATCACGCGTCTTTGCCGTGAAGTCACGCAGTACTTTTCTCGTGTCACTTATGGAAAGATCACGACGCGAATCGACCGTATCGAAACCGGCTTTTCTCAACACTGTTTCGATGGCGGCCGCGTCATTCGCCGGATTCGCAAGTCTTCCGACGTGACTGTAGGCGGAGTTTCCCACGATCAACGCGACTCGTTTTTCTGCCGCCGCCGCTGTAACCAACGTGCAGTAGAGCCCAGCCGCGATCAAAAGGCGTATGACGGTCACTATCAAAATTCCAAAAAGTATAACTTAGATTGCTACAGAAGCCCCCTGTTGGGTAGCGTAAAATTCGTCTGGTTAGCTTGGACTACCTGGCAGGCAACAAAAAAAAGATAGCGACGGGCGTTTCTGCGTTCACCATCAACCTCCGTGGCGATCGCCGCTAATGAGATTAACCAGATACCGCTGTAATTAACCGTACCGGAACTGCCCCGCCAGAGCGGGTAGGTCCTTTAAGATCCGGTTGTATTGAAAGGAAATCGTTCGAACTACCGCCTCTCGCCAATCCTGAACGGTTGCAGTCAGGGCGCCTCGCAGATGCCAGTCCTTCAGTGTCGGAGGAGCGGGGGTCTATTCCTGTGGAGAGAGTCTGTCACCACAGTTATTTGCCCCGGTGCGGAGCGGCTAGGAATTGAAATAACCGCTTGGATGAGTCTGTCGTGACGTCCTGTCTAAACTTATAAGAAATTAGGTTCCCGCGTAAATCCGTCTTGCTACGACCGTCGAGTTGCCGGCAGTCCCAGCAGTGGCCAGTGTCAGGGTAGACATGCCATTCTACGGCTGAGCCAGCTGACTTGGCTTCATGCAGTTTTTCAACGCATTCGCTGGCGGGGGTTTCATTGTCGGTGGCGCCCATGAGAACCAGTGTCGGCTGGTTCATGTCATCGCTGACGATGTCAAAGCTCGGCGTATTTGGCCGCGAAACGCGGAAGCACCCGGGATAGAAACTTGCAACGGATGCGAACGGGCGACCGCCCAGCGCTTCCGCGTACCTTGCGCTGGAGACGATAAGGCCAACCATCGCTCCCCAAGAGAACCCGACGAATGATAGCCGAGTCGGGTCCACGAACGGATATTGACGGAGATGGTCCGCCGCTTGAAATGCGTCCTTTGCTCCGCGGAATAGATTGACGCCGTTTCGCGGCCCGAAGCACAACGTGCTAACCTGCCGAGGCGTCAGACTGTCGATCAGGAGAACGACATAGCCAAGGCTGACAGCTTCGCGCGCCCAGAGGACGATCGCTTGGTTCACACCTGCGCACTGATGGACCATCACCAGCGCAGGAAACGGGCCATCGCCGTCAGGCTTCAGAAACGCAGCTTGGGACGAAGTCGGTTCATCTCCCGCCTTGACCGGCTGCGGATAGGTGAGATCCTTCGCGAATGACGCGGCGCGGCTGGCGATTTCAGAAGGAAGCATACGTAACGGCGGGACAAAATCTTCCGCCAGAGAGCTCGTCAACAGGCCGGCGGTACCTGCGATCAACACTAGTGCAACGTAAGACACTCGGCAAATGGTCGCCATCTCGTCTCCGAGCTTTACTACAATGAACCCTGGTTCCATGCGGAACCTGTCTCAACGCGCTTGTCGATCAAATTGGTTTGCGGCTAGGATCACGTCATATTTTGATAAGTTATTTTGGAGCCGTGATCATGCAAGCGGTCATTTCCAAGCGATTGATAATTTGGCATGTGGCTTTATGCGCATCGGCGACGCTCTTCATCAGCGCAGCGCTCGCGGTGTTGTCGCAGGCGGCATTTGCGCTCACGCAGGAAGCTGCGATCGAGCAGTGCCGGATGTCGGTTGGAAAGCCAATTGTGATGTCCTGCATGCGCGGTGGCGGCGGCAGCCTGGAGGCATGCCGGACGAAGGCCACTCCCGCAGTACGCTCTTGTGTGATGTCGAGACTGAACGCGGCAAACGGGCGTGCCAATGTCGCCGTCGCCGTCCCCGCCGATGTCACGCCGAAGATCGCACCGGAAACGGCATTGCCGGTCGGCTTTGTCGCACCGCCGCGCTCGATCTCCGATATCACGGCGATCCTCGATACCGAGAAGCCGGACGAGAAAAAGATCGAGCAACTGAGGGCCGAAGCAGACGTGAAGCCTCCCGGCGGAGCTTCGCGCGTCTCGCTTGCGCAGTTCTATCTCGACCGTGCGGGCGCAAGAAGCCAGCTCGGTCGGCTAACGGATTCCATCTCCGATCTTGAAAAAGGGATTGAGGCGGGCCGCGGTGCTGCTCCGCCCGGACTGATGGCGCGCCTGGTTCAACTAGTGGCTGTCCAGTACGGCAGTGCGGGCGATCCGAAGAAGGCGCTCGAAACATATCAGCGGCTACTGCGCGACACCGCGAACACGCCGGGTGCGAAGGGGTTCGTACATACAGCTAATCGCTCGATTGCCAATTCGCTGATCCAGATGGGCGATATCGTTCAGGCAGAAGGCTACATGCGCCGCAGCCGCCCGGCGATCGAGGAGGCGCGAACGAGTGGCCATCCTTCCATGCGCGCAGCGTATGCGCGTTACGGCCAGAATTGGGAGGCGGAGATCGAGCTCGGGAATGCTGCCATTTTCGAGGCACGTGGACAGTTTAAGGAGGCTGAGGCTTCGCTTCGCATTGCGGAAGCCCGCAAGCGCGCAGGCATGAAGGGCCTTCTCAGTGGCGAGAATCCGCCGACGGAGTCGGCATTGCTTCAATCCATCGATTTTATCACGCTCAGTCTTGCACGCACTAAGGCCCGGCAGGGCCGTCTTGCGGAGGCCGAATCCGATGCACGTCGCGCGCTGTTGTCCCGGTTGAAGGACCAAGGCAAATATCATTACGCGACGCCGCGTTTCATTGCAGGTCTTGCGGGCATCCTGGTCGAACAGGGGCGCCATTCCGACGCCGAAAAGCTGCTGCGCGTGGCACTCGATATCGGCAAGACGACGGGCGTTCCGGATGAAGCGCCACAAACCGTACAGATGCTTTCACAGCTTGGCGGCGTCCTTAACTTGCAGCGCAAGAGCCGTGACGCCGTCGCGGTTTATGCCCAGATCGACAGGGCAATCGCCAACTGGGAGCCGATGCGGCGTCAGGTATTCGAACTGAACGGCTCGCGTATCGCATCGCTCTATGCTTCGGGCCAGATCGAGGCGGGCATTTCCGCGGCTGACCAGTTGGTCAAGAAGCAGATCGCACGCGTAGGCGAGAGCCATTTTGATACGGCGTCGGCGCGCGGAACCCTTGCTATCGGCTTGATGCGAGCAGGACGCGATGAGGAAGCTATCCGCGAATTCAAGACCGCAATACCAATCCTAGTCGCATCGTCGCGAGAGAATGCAGACGGTGACGACACAACCGTCGTTGCGGCCAAGAATCAACGCTTCCAGGCGATCATAGAAGCCTATTTCAGAATGTTGGCCAGGCAGAAGAGCCGGTCCGCAGATATCGGTGTCGAAACATTCAGCTTGGCGGACGCCGTCCGTGGCAGCTCGGTGCAGCAGGCCTTGGCGGCTTCGAGCGCGCGTAGTTCGGTCAAGGATCCCGCGCTGGCCGAGCTGGTGCGCAAGGAGCAGGATCTGTCGAAACAGATCAATGCGCAAATCGGTACGCTGAACAATGTGTTGTCCTTGTCATCGGCTGAGCGAGATGAGAAGGGCGTGCAGACGCTGAATGTGTCGATCGCCAATCTGCGCAGCGCGCGGACCAAGGCGCGACAAGAGATCAATCGGCTTTTTCCGGCTTATGCAGATCTGGTCGCGCCAAGAGCGCCATCCGTGGACGAGATTCGCGATACGCTGGCGCCCGACGAGGCGATGCTATCATTTTACTTTGGTCAGGACGCGAGTTTCGTCTGGGCGGTTCCGAAGACCGGTGCGGTTGCCTTTGCTTCAATCGGGTCCAATGCAGCGGATGTCCAGACCAAGGTAGCTCAGTTGCGCGAAGCGCTCGAGCCGCAGGCGGCTATGATTTCCGATATTCCCGCTTTCGATGTGGCATTGGGATATGACCTGTATTCGTCGCTCCTTAAGCCCGTAGAAGCCGGCTGGAAGCCGGCCAGGAAACTGATCGTCGTCACCAACGGCGCGCTGGGTCTGCTGCCACTCTCACTACTGCCGACGCAGCCGTCGGTGATCAAGAAGAATGAGGAGGTTCTGTTTGCGAGCTACAGGGATGTGCCCTGGCTGGCGCGCACCCATGCGGTCGCGATGGTTCCGTCCGCAGCCGCATTGCGCACTTTGCGGCAGCTACCGCCCGGCAAGTCCGACCGTAGCGAGATAATCGCGTTCGGAGATCCGTATTTCAACACCGAGCAGCAGGCCGAGGCCGAGCAGATCGATGCAAAAATACGAATCGCCGATGCCGCCGACGCCAATACCACGCGCGGTGTGCCGCTGAAGCGGCGCAACAGTCCGAAGCTTGACGGCGTGGATAGCGCGGAGCTTGGCTTGTTGCCGCGGCTTCCGGATACGGCCGACGAATTGCGCTCGATCGCCTTGGCGCTGCGGGCCGACCCGTCGAAAGTCTTGAATCTAGGCAAGGGAGCGACGGAGAAAGCCGTTAAGTCGATAAATCTGTCCGGCTTCAAGATTATCGCGTTTGCAACGCATGGCCTCGTGCCTGGCGAATTGAATGGGCTGACCCAGCCGGCGCTTGCATTGTCCTCGCCGACTGTGACCGGTGAAGAGGGCGACGGCCTATTGACGATGGAGGAGATACTCGGTCTCAAACTCGACGCGGACTGGGTCATTCTTTCGGCCTGCAACACCGGTGCGGGCGCCGGCGCCGGCGCAGAAGCCGCCTCGGGCCTTGGCCGGGCGTTCTTTTACGCGGGCACCCGCGCTCTTCTGGTCACCAACTGGTCGGTGCATTCACAGTCCGCGCGAGAGTTGATGACAGATCTGTTTAAGCGGCAGGCCGACGATCCAAAGCTGGCACGCGGCGAAGCTCAGCGTCAGGCCATGATGGCTTTGGCTGACGGACCCGGCTATCTGAATGCCGATGGAAAGACAGAGTTCGCTTACGCACATCCGTTATTCTGGGCGCCCTACTCCATTATAGGGGATGGGGGCACCAGATAAGTTTATAGATCGCGTTGGGGGGAATGATGCGACGTCGTATAGGAATTTGCTTTACGTTCGCCTGCCTGATCGTGCTGTGTCAATCCGTGCCGTCGCGGGCCGCGGGGGTATTAATCACACAAGAGGAGGCCTCCTTGCCGCCGCCGAAAGGTGCAGTGGTCGTCGATCGGCGCGGTGTCACGCGTGGCCCGAAGATCGAGCTCCTTTCCGGCAGCGATAACATCCAATCGCCGACTCACTTTCAGCTCAAGTTCCTGTCATTTGGTGGAGCGACGATCGATGTTACCTCCGTAAAGGTCATTTATCTTCGTACGCCGAATGTGGACTTGACGGAACGGTTGAAGGTGTTCGTTCAACCGGCTGGCATCGATATGCCGGATGCGTCTCTACCTCCCGGCGAGCACATGCTGCGCGTGGATCTCAAGGATTCTGATGGGCGCCCCGGCAGCACGAGTTTCGTCCTCAAGGTCGCGCGCTGACGCGATGGCAATCATTTGTCCGTACTGTCTTCGAGAGAACAGCGATCTCGTACTGATCTGTGGCTGGTGTTCCAGAGACATCGCCGTTCCCGAAGCACTGGCGAGGGAACGCAAGGACCTGATTGCCAAGCGTGATGCAGCAGTGGCTAAACTTTCCCGGATCAGAACCGAGATCGCGTCCATCCGTGCGAAGCGGAAGGGCTGAGGCGTCTTATGGAATGCCCGTTCTGCACAGAGACAATCAGGGATGAAGCCATCGCGTGCAAGAACTGCTCGCGTGACCTGCGTTTCGTCCGTCCGATCCTGCTCGAGGTCCAGGACCTTGTCAGTGAAATCGACAATCTAACGCACGCGCTGGATCGGGCCGAGGTTGCGCTGGCGCGGCTGACCAGTCCGCTCCGCTACTACGTAATTCACTTTGCGGTCTATGTACTGCTGCCAGCCGTGTTACTTGTAGCCGCCCACATTGTAATCACCATCGTCCTCAATGTTGCACCGCTATATCTGCGTCTTGCATCGATCGTGATCCCGTTGCTGTTCGGAATTGCTTCGATGCCCTTCAATAAGCTTGGGCCACTCGGCGCTTGGCTGGTGGGGTTGATCACGGCCATCCTGAGTGTAGGGTGCATGTTGGTTGTTACCGGAATCAACGACAGCGTGCCGATTGTCCCGGCATCGGTCGTCGAGTGGCGTGAGGTCGGAGAATATGTAGCCAGCATCAGTTTGGCATTCCTGTCCGGCAATGTCCTCGGGATGGTTATTTTTCGAATTTTGCCGAACACATTGGCGCAGGGTGGCAAACCCAATGCCATTGCCTTTAAGGCTGCCCGCCTGCTCGGAGAGCACGTTGGCGGAGAGCAGATGAGACGTCGTGCAAGATTGATTCAGGAGTTTGCGCAGACCGCGGGACCACTGCTCGGCGCAGGTGCCGGCGTGGCTGGGTCTCTTTATACCGGACTCAAAGGTGTGATTGGATCCTAACTTCCACAAGCCAACGTGTGTTCCGTGCCGTTGGCCAAACGCGCGCCAACTCCGTCAGCTGAACAATGTTTGTTGGCCGCTCCGCAACCGTCCGCTTCTGGCGGATTGTGTTGAAGAAGTCGGCGATGTGATTGCTGCCGTGCGCACAGGGATGCGGCGCGCATGGGTCTGTCCCTGCTCAGGCGGGCATTGGAGCAGGCACCGGGATCAGCTTCGCCAGCTTCCGAAGGTTCTGGGCCGTGGCGGCGAGCAGGAACTCGTCTTGAGCACCGCAAGGGCCTCTCAAACGAAGCCGATCGAGGCGCAGGATGCGCTTCAGATGCGCGAACAGCATCTCGATCTTTTTGCGTTCCCGCCGCGACGTGACATAGGCCTCCGTCCTGGCGATCCCGCGCGCCACGTCCCGAGCGCTCTCGTAGATCGAACGCAGCACCTTGCGGGCTGGCATTTTCGGACAGCACCGTGGCTTCAACTCGCAGATGTCGCAGTCACGTTTGCTGGCGCGATAGAGAAGCGTCGCGCCGTCATTCACTAGCGTCCCGGTTGAAGCCAGCACCTTGCCGGCCGGACAAAGATAGATGTCGGCTTCCGGTTCGTAGGCAAAGGCGTCCCGGGCGAACGTCCCATCCTCGCGAGCCGACTTGTCGAACACAGGGATGTGCGGCTCGATCGCGTGATCGTCGACCAGCCAACCCAGCATCTCGGCCGATCCGTAAGCGCTATCGGCAGCCAGACGCTGGGGATGGATGCCGAAGCACTCCCCAGTACGTTCGATCATCGTGCGGGCCGCACCGACCTCGGCCTGTCGAATGGCGCGTGTTGCCTCAACATCGACGATGACCGCAGCCTTTAGATCGATGAGGTAATTGTCGGCATAGGCAAAGAAAGCATGACCTTTGTGAGCCCCGGTCCATTGCGCCGCCGGATCGGATCGGGAGATGAACTTCGGTACCGTCTCGCTCGCCGCGCCCCAGGCCGCCTCGTCCAGCGTGTCGAGGTATTCGCGGACGGATCGCCGCGTCCGGGCAAGCGCTTCCCAGTCATGGCTGTCGGTCCCCGCGGTTGAACGCTGCTTGTTGGCGTCGGCAGCGATCAGGCTGGCATCGACGGCGAAGGCTGTTCCCTCGACCAGTCCCTCTGCCATGCAGCGCCGCACCACCGTCTCGAACAGCTTGCGCAGCAGATCGCAGTCACGGAAGCGACCGTGTCTGTTCTTTGAGAAGGTCGAGTGATCCGGCACCTCTCCGTCGAGGCCAAGCCGGCAGAACCACCGATAGGCAAGATTGAGGTGGACCTCTTCGCACAACCGGCGCTCCGATCGGATGCCGTAGCAGTAGCCTGCCAGCAGCATACGGACGAGCAGCTCAGGATCAATCGATGGTCGTCCGGTCGAACTGTAGAATGGCGCCAGTTCGCTCCGAACGACCGAAAGATCGACGAACCGATCGATCTTCCTCAGCATGTGAGAACTTGGTACATGCCGCTCCAGCGAGAACTCGTAGAACAGAGCCGCCTGATCAGTCTGCTGTGGACCCATCATCGATTCAGTCTCCGCCGATACCGAGATTGAATCAGCGATGACGCTCCGCTTCAACGGGGGAGTTTTTCAACGCAATCGGCGCAAAGCCGCCGTTCATAGGGCTCGCTGTCGGGGAGCGAGGACTTCTATTTCACCACGCGATAGGCCGCTCCGGCCAAATCCGTCTGGTGGCTCGCGTCGCCTAATTTTTAAATGGAGAAGCTCCGCCGGGTCTGACGTTTATGTTTTTTCCCCGTCCGTATTTGGGTTAGTGGTGCTCAATATCCTGAGGAGATAGAGCCTCCAGTGCTCCTACCGCTACCAGTTTCGGCAGCGTTCGTTTCGAGCGCGGTGTCTACGTCCAAATGACGGCGATCGATGGTTCGCGGCGCCGCTCATGCGTCATGAGGGATGTATCGACATACGGAGCCACGCTGACGACTAAGGCGTCGATCGAAGGCCTTAACCTCTGCGAATTCTTCCTCCTATTATCCACTACCGGACTCGCTTTTCGCAGGTGCGAATTAGCTGGCGTCAAAGGCGATGTTTTCGAAAGGGGCGAAGAAGAAGCCTCAGTCGGTTAAAGCGGAATGGCGCCAGCAACCGATCGACCACGACGGCGCGCAGGATGGCCACGCCCGACCAATTGCAAAGGCTT
Source organism: Tardiphaga sp. 20_F10_N6_6 (assembly GCF_052076045.1). Taxonomy (NCBI): domain Bacteria; kingdom Pseudomonadati; phylum Pseudomonadota; class Alphaproteobacteria; order Hyphomicrobiales; family Nitrobacteraceae; genus Tardiphaga; species Tardiphaga sp. 20_F10_N6_6. The sequence continues at coordinate 2,940,543 of NZ_CP197239.1, read as the reverse complement.
GAATAAGGATCAACTCCGGGGCGATGAAGTATGTAGTCGCTATGACAAACAATGCTACCGGCCGGAAGCTCCGTGTGGGGAACGGAACTCGTCCGCCAAAGTTTCATCTGCGGTTGATATCACACGCCAATTTGCGCGGAAGGGCAAGATGCACGCAGGAAGAGGTGGTTCGTACGGTGCCGACTCGGCCGTCGATGAGGGCTTCGTGCGTGTTCGCGGAGCTCGCGAGCACAATCTGAAGAATATCGACGTCGACATTCCCCGCAATGCACTTGTCGTTTTTACAGGGGTGTCGGGATCGGGCAAGTCCTCGCTGGCCTTCGGCACGCTCTATGCCGAGGCGCAGCGGCGTTATCTTGAGTCGGTGTCCCCTTACGCGAGAAGATTGTTCAATCAGATGTCCATTCCTGAGGTGGACGAAATCGAAGGTCTACCACCAGCCGTGGCTTTACAGCAGCAACGCGGATCTCCGACGACACGCTCGTCGGTCGGCAGCGTGACGACATTGTCGAACCTGCTGCGCATGCTGTATTCGCGCGCCGGCGACTACCCGCGTGGACAACCACTGCTCTATGCCGAGTCATTTTCGCCCAACACTCCCGAAGGAGCTTGTCCTCACTGTCACGGAATCGGTCGGATCCACGATATTACCGAGGCCTCGATGGTCCCCGATGACAAGCTCACCATACGGGAGCGAGCCGTGGCGGCTTGGCCGAGTGCCTGGCAGGGACAAAATCTGAGGGACATCCTGGTAACTCTCGGTCATGACGTAGACACGCCCTGGCGCAAACTGCCGAAGAAGACCCGCGACTGGATACTCTTTACCGAGGAACAGCCCACCGTCCCGGTATATGCAGGCTACACGCCAGCTGAGGTGAGGCGAGCCCTCAAACGCAAGGAAGAGCCGAGTTATCACGGCACCTTCACCGGCGCGCGCAAATACGTCTTGCAGACGTTCGCAACAACGCAGAGCGCGATGATGAAGAGGCGGGTTTCGCAATTCATGCTGAGCGGCCGTTGCCCGGTATGTCGGGGAAAACGGCTTAAGCCCGAAGCTCTCTCGGTCAAATTCGCAGGCTTGGATATTGCGGAACTGTCTGAGCTTCCTTTAAGGGGCGTTCGCGAGTTGATCGTGCCGTATCTCGAAGGCAAAGCTCATACGCCCAAAGACCATCCGGAAAAAGCTCTCGTGGTCCAGCGCATCCTGGAAGATCTGAACGGGAGATTGGCGGTTCTGCTCGATCTCGGCCTGGGATATCTCGCCCTCGAGCGCAGCACGCCGACACTGTCCCCCGGCGAATTGCAGCGGCTCCGGCTGGCGACCCAAGTCAGGTCGAACCTGTTTGGCGTGGTGTATGTTCTGGATGAGCCCTCCGCTGGGCTTCATCCAGCCGACACCGAAGCTCTCCTGCGAGCGCTGGACCGGCTCAAGGCAGCAGGCAATTCGCTTTTCGTCGTCGAACATGAATTGGATGTCGTCCGCCACGCGGACTGGATAGTCGATGTCGGCCCCGCCGCGGGCGTTCACGGGGGCGAGGTGCTTTACAGCGGTATCCCTAAAGGACTTGCCGGCGTCGAGGCGTCTCAAACAAGGCGCCATCTGTTCGGAAACGCGACGGCCATCGACCGCACGCGCCGTCTCCCGCGAGGTCAGCTACAACTTCGCGGTGTCACCCGCAACAATCTCAACGACCTCGACGTCGACATTCCTGTCGGTGTGTTTACCGCGGTGACCGGCATCTCGGGGTCGGGCAAGTCCAGCTTGATCACTCAATTTCTGGTCGAGAAGGTTGGGGAAATATTGGGGCACAAGAGCGGCGAAGAGGACCGGGGCGCTCCGGACGAAGGAGACCTTCTGGAAACCGCCATTCAAACGCTTGGCGGCAACATCGTCGGGGGCATGGAGCACGTAAAACGTCTCGTTGTCGTCGATCAAAAGCCGATCGGGCGCACCCCGCGGTCGAATCTCGCCACCTATACAGGGCTTTTCGATCACGTCAGAAAGCTGTTCGCGGCCACGAAGCAGGCCAAGACACGGCACTATGATGCCGGCCGCTTTTCTTTCAATGTCGCCAAAGGACGTTGCGAAACCTGTCAGGGAGAAGGCTTCGTCACCGTCGAATTGCTTTTCCTCCCGTCAGTCTACGCGCCATGTCCGACCTGTCATGGGTCGCGCTACAACGCGAAGACGTTGGAAATCAAGATCCGGGACAAATCCATTGCCGACGTGTTGGGCATGACGGTGGACGATGCGCTCGCGTTTTTCGAGAAAGATGCGCTACTCGCACGTTCGCTCGGTGTCATTCGAGAGGTCGGCCTCGGTTATATCAAACTCGGTCAGTCGGCAACGGAACTCAGTGGCGGCGAAGCCCAACGGATCAAGCTCGCTACCGAATTGCAACGAGCTCAGCGGGGGTCGGCACTATATGTACTGGATGAGCCGACGACTGGATTGCATCCCTCAGACATCGAAAAGCTAATGCTGCAGCTTCAAGGCCTGGTGGATGCCGGTAACACGGTGGTCGTCGTCGAACACGATATGGCAGTGGTCGCCGAAAGTGATTGGGTAATCGATATGGGCCCCGGCGCAGGCAATGAGGGCGGATCCGTCGTGACCGCTGGCGAACCGCAACATGTTGCGCGCAACGCCGAAAGCCGCACGGCCAAATTTCTGGAAGCCTCAATCGGTTAGAGACCCGATCAACTTACTCCCGTCTTTCTGAAGAAGCCGGCGCCAGACATGGCTTATCGCAACGTCACCGGGATCGTACCGTAAAATGGGGTGAGCGGGCATTGAAGCCGCCGTGGTCATGGACAAGTCGGCGGGCCAACCGTCAAACTTGATGACACCTGTCCCGGCGAGCTCAGGGGCGCGGCCGGTCAGGGGCGGCGTGATCGTCTACGGCACGATTGAACTCTCTTTGGAACCCGGCGTTGACGGGTATGGAGGTCGTTCGTGTTTCGAATTTTGTATCTTAGCACTGCAAATGAGCCATTTTCATCCGGGGATCTTTCCGAGCTACTGCAAAAGGCAAGGGCCCGGAATGATGCGGCGCATATAACAGGCATGCTTGTCCATTCGGACGGCGACTTTCTTCAGGTGCTTGAGGGAGAGCCGGATAATGTAATCGAAGTTTACAGCCGCATCAGCGTCGATCCGCGGCATCGAGATATCAGCTTGCTCCAGCGCGGCCTTGCATATGGTGATCGACTGTTTCCGAACTGGGCAATGGGCTTCAAGCGGGTGCCGGATCAGACCTTAGTTAACGAGGCCGTTGGGTTGAACGGCCGTGTGAAATTGCGATATCTAGATGCTATGTCGGCTCTGGATTTCCTGTTGGCGTGCAGCCAAAACCAGACCTAAACAATCCCTCAGATGGGCGCCCTGAACTTGAGATGGACCTCCAACCTGATGTCTGGCACCTGAGGGGAAGCGCCGAAGCCGCGTGCGTCTCCACGAATGATGGCCCCGGCGAAGCTCAGCGTCGCCTCGTCCAGCCCGAACAGGGACGGGATTTCGTTGGCGTGACGCGATGTCCGCACAGTCGCTTCGAACTTCCCGTCTCGTTGCGAGTAAGCGCCTTTGTACAGCAGAGAAGAATCGCCCCCAAGCAAAACGCCGTCACAGAGCACGACGACGCCGGCACCTCCGGACCCACCGAGACCGGCATTGAACGCAATGCTATAGAGCCCATTTTGTAGCAACGACCTACGCCCTTTGGCCGCGGTGGATAGCTACTTGCAATCGCTCAACTCGCTGTCTGGTTCCATCGACCCGAGGCTTTAGAACACGCCTTCGAAAGTCCGGCGACCGCCGGTATCGCCGACGGAAGCTCTGACGCAAGGCATGGTGAATGCCTTTCCCACCGAGAAGGAACTCAAGAATAGCTTAGCTGTTTTCAAGCCGTGCCCGACGATGACAACATTCTCGAATGTCAAAACACCGAAACGGCATGTCTGATTTCCGGTCAACGCCAAATCCCATTCTCGGAACGAAATGCCCTAGAGAGACGTGACTATGTCGAAGAACACGAACGACGCCGAGACTCTATCCATGTGGGCGACGGATATCCTCCTTGAGGCCCACGCCATCGCGCCCTGTCCGGATCACGGCTATCTGCGCCTTCGTCACAGCCACCATGCCGTGGATTATGCAAGATCGATCGCCGAACATCGAAAGTTCTCCGGTAAGAACAAGGAGCAACGGGTGAAAGCCATCGAGAAAGTACTCGATGGCCTAGCGGACACCTGTCCGGCCTGCGAGTGATGGCCCGGAAGCTCAAGACCTACCAGACATCGATCGGCTTTTTCGACCTGGCCGTTGCCGCGCCGTCCATGAAGGCCGCGCTCGAGATCTGGGGCGCCGACAGCAACCTGTTTCACCAGGGCTTCGCCGAGGAGACCGACGACCCTGCAATCGTCTCGGCAACAATCGCGCATCCCGGCATCGTTTTGCAGAGAGCAGTCGGCACCAATGGCGCGTTCAAGGAGACGAGCGAACTTCCGAAAGGCCTTGCGGCCGGCAAGAAAGTGTCAATTCCGCGGAAGCGGGTGGCTCCTCAGGCCAAAGCGACCAAAGTCGACAACGCGGAAGCACGTAGAGCCGCGGCCATCTTCGACAAACAGCAGCGGAAACGCGAAGCCGACCAGCGCAAGGAAGAGCGAGCCAGGATCAAGGAGCGAGAACGGAAAGCAGCGCAGGTTGCAAGCGCACAAGTAGCCTTTGATGCCGCTGAACAGGAGCACGACGCGAGAGATGCCGCGATACAGGCGGAACGCGACGAAATCGACAATCGCACGGAGGCCGAACGACGGCGCTGGGAGCAGCAACGGGAGAAGCTGGGCGCCGCGCTACGTCGGGCCAAGAAGGGCGGCGACTGAGGCGGGAATTGGAACGGAACTCCGATTGTTCGGTTTCGTAACCATGCAGCCTCGCAACATGGATACAATCTTCATTGCAACGGCTTTTCCACTGGCGCTTATTCTCCTCGCGATCGCGTACGCCCCGTTCTTATTTGGTTGGTTATGATGTGCGGGATCCCCCTGACCTTTGACTTTGCGCTGCGGCTCCATAAGTAGGTCGTAGATCCACAGCCTTGGTAGAATCCACTGTCCGACCAATTCAGTTTGTTTGCGGAAAACACGCCAGGTCCCGATGGACTCCGGTATGCCGAAGACTTCGTTTCGGCAGCGGAAGCGCTCGACCTTATAGCCCAAGTGGCCGACTTGCCCCTCCAGCCGTTTCAGTTCGGCCAGTATGAGGGCAAGCGTCGCGTAGCCTCCTTCGGGTTCAGCTACGACTATACGGCACGCCACCTCGTTGAAGCCGAGCCAATTCCTCAATGGCTCTCCGATGTCTCACATCGCGTCGAGACTTTCGGTGGACCCAGTACGCGAATACAGCAAGTCCTCTGCACCGAATACGACGTCGGCGTCGGGATCGGTTGGCACAGGGACAAGCCGCACTTCGACCGGATCTTCGGCCTGTCGCTGGGCGCGATATGCAAGTTCCGATTTCGCAGGCCCGCTTCGACCAAGTTCGAGCGTTTCACCCTCGAAGCGAAGTCTCGTTCGATCTACATGATGTCCGGCGAGGCGCGGTCGGTATGGGAACACAGCATTCCGGCCGTCGAAGCCAAACGCTACTCCATCACCTTCCGGACGATGGTCGAGCGTAGCCCCTAAATGGCAAAGAATCGGATATCGAGGACGAATGGCGAAACGGACCGGCAGCGCCGATCTTCCTTTGCATGGTGGACGGGTTCCGCCATGGCTGGCCTCGCGCATGTCAGCGCTCGGTGCCATCGTCACCCAGGCGATCGTCCACCATTACGGTCGCGACGAATTTTTGCGGCGGCTGTCCCATCCGTTCTGGTTTCAATCCTTCGGTGCCGTGATGGGAATGGACTGGCATTCGTCCGGGATCACGACCAGCGTCATCGGTGCTCTCAAGCGCGGCCTAGGTCCGCTGCAGGACGAACTCGGCATCCACGTCTGCGGAGGTCGGGGCCAGCATTCGCGGAAAACTCCTGACGAACTTCACGCGCTCGGCGACCGCATCGGATTCGACGGGGCCGCCCTGACGCGCGCGAGCCGTCTCGTCGCCAAGGTCGATAGCGCAGCGGTCCAGGATGGCTTCGATCTCTACCTGCACGGCTTCTTCGTCACCGACGAGGGCAAATGGACGGTGGTCCAGCAGGGCATGAACGGCGACAAGAAACAGGCCCGTCGCTATCATTGGCATTCCGAGAACCTGACGAGTTTCGTCGATGAACCGCACAGCGCCATCGATGGTCCGTTTCAAGGAAACGTCGTCAATCTGACGGATGGGCGCGCCGCGCCTTCCCGAACAGCGCAACTGGACCTGCTGATGGCTTTGGGGCCCGACGGCATCGTCGACGAGTTCGCGGCGCTGACTGGCAGCGCGCCTGCCCAGCCCCTCCTGCCGCATCTCGTCATGCCGGCGCATCACGATGTCCGCTCGAGCGATGTGTTCACCCGGCGCCTTCATGGCACGCTCGCCGCGGCTTCCGAGCGCGGGCCGCTCGACTTTCCCGAGCTACTGCTCACGCCGGGCGTCGGCGCACGGACGGTCCGCTCGCTTGCGATGGTGGCCGAGGTCGTCCATGGCGCGCCGTACCGCTTCCGCGACCCGGCGCGGTTTTCACTCGCCCATGGAGGCAAGGATCGTCACCCGTACCCGGTGCCGATCAAGGTCTACGACGAGACCATCCGCGTGCTGAAGACAGCCGTCCAGAACGCCAAGCTCGGCCGAGACGAGGAGATGCAGACTCTGAAACGGCTCGACGACCAGGCTCGCCGCCTCGAACAAACGGCAAGCGGTCCGTCCTTCGAGGATTTCGTGGATGGCGAATTACAGGCATCCTCCGCGCTCGGCGGTCGCTCGGTCTTCGGCTTGGAGGAGGAGCGATTCGGCGAGCGCTCGACAGCGAAATGAACACCCGGCTGCCGCGCGTAACGCCCCTGACGCTGAAGAGCAAGGACGCGCTCGCGCTTTCAGCCCTCCTGATGAAGCCGCGGAACGCGCAAGCCTGTTTCGTCTTCGCCCACGGTGCAGGCGCAGGCATGACGCACCCGTTCATGGAAGATGTCGCTGCAAAGCTTTATGGCCATGGCATCGCGACCTTGCGCTTCCAGTTCCCGTTCATGGAGAAGGGCAGCAAACGCCCCGACACTCCGGCTGTTGCGCATGCGGCCATACGATTGGCCGTGGCGGACGCCCGCCGTCGATGCCGCGGCATGCCTATTATCGCGGGTGGCAAGTCATTCGGCGGGCGCATGACCTCGCAGGCGCAAGCAGAAGATCCGATCGAAGATGTGCGCGGGCTGGCCTTTGTCGGTTTCCCCCTACATCCGACCGGTAAACCTTCGATCACAAGGGCCGAACACCTTGCAGGCATTCGGATCCCCATGCTCTTCATCCAGGGAACGCGTGATAAGTTGGCGGAGCCCGTGCTCCTTCGCCAAGTTTGCAAGGGACTGAGATCGAGGGCAACCTCTCACCTAATCGATGGCGCCGATCACGGCTTTCATATCCCGGCCCGCAGCGGACGGACCGACCAGGACGTAGTGGCGGAAATTGCGCTCACCATCTCCCAATGGGGGGAGCGCTTGGAAAGCTAATGTCGCCCCCGTCGAGCCCGCTCGGATCGAATTACTTCGCGCCCATGTCTCCGGCCAGCAAAGCTGCATACGCCCGGGCTTTTTCGAGTGCCCTGACTTCCACCTGCCGCACACGCTCGCGTGACACGCCCAGTTCTGCGGCCAGGTCGTCAAGTGTAAGAGGGGTATCCGACAGCCATCGTGCTTCGATGATACGCTGCTCTCTCGGTTTCAGATGGGCGAGCGCTTGCCCGAGGATCTGCCGCCTCCAGTTAAGTTCGCTGCGTTCCGCGACGTCGTCTTCAAAATTCGACGTTGGGTCGGCCAAGCGCTCCTGCCACTCAGCGCCTTCTTCTTCGTCCACTCGTGAAGCCGCATTGAGCGACATGTCTCCGAGGAACCGCCGGTTCATCTCAATGACCTCGCGTTCAGGCACATTCAAGCGGCGCGCTATCGTTGCTACGTGGTCGGGCTGCATATCGCCTTCTTCGAGCGCTGCGATCTTGCTCTTCAAGCGACGCAGGTTAAAGAACAGCCGCTTTTGGGTGGACTTGGCGCTAATCTGGACGATCGACCACGACCGCAGGATGTAATCTTGGATCGTTGCCTTGATCCACCAGGTGGCGTAGGTCGCAAGCTTGAAACCTTTAGAAGGATCAAATCGCTTCACGGCTTGCATCAGGCCGATGTTGCCTTCCGAAATGACATCAGCGATGGGCAGCCCATAGCCGCGATAGCGCATCGCCAATTTGGCGACCAGCCGGAGATGGCTGGTCACAAGATGATAGGCAGCGTTCCTGTCGCCGTGTTCGCGTAAGCGCCTGGCGTAGGCGAGCTCCTCTTCAGGTTTGAGGAGAGGAAACTGCTTGATCGCGGTGAGATAGTTTGTAAGGCCTTCTCCAGCGGCCAAGGCTGGAAGTGCGAACTGGGTCATCCCTGCCTCCTGTCGATTTCGCGAGTGATCAACGCGCCATGCCAAATGTCGCGCAAATCCGCGACGGCCGAAGCCATCGCGGAACGATTGCACGAAGTGATCGAATAGGCGTCAGGCCGCCTTGGCTTCAAGTTGCTCGACGTTTGAGCGCGGACCTGCGTTGATGGCGATCTTTCGCGGCTTCATGGCCTCGGGAATCTCGCGGATCAGGTTGATCTGCAGAAGGCCGTTCTCGAAAGTCGCGCTGGTTACCTGGACATGGTCGGCGAGGTTGAATTGCCGCTTGAACGCGCGACCAGAAATGCCCTGAAACAGGAAGTCACGCTTCTGTTCGCCTTTGCGGCCCTCGACCGTCAGAACGTTCTGCTCTGCCGTCAAGCTGATCTCGTCCGGCGAAAAACCCGCCAGAGCAAGCGAGATGAGGTATCGGTCATCCCCGACACGTTCGATATTGTATGGGGGGAAACTGTCCTCGTTCGCGCGCTGAGCGGCATCCACGAGGTCAAACAGGCGGTCGAAGCCAATGCTTGAGCGCCAAAGCGGAGCAAAGTCGTAAGCCTTCATAGCCAAATCCTCCAATGAGCAAGATGGGTATGAGCGGGCGCCGGACACCCCCGGCGTCCGCCTCACGCTGGACCCAACCTCTGGCGTCCAGCGCACCTAAAATAAAAAAAACTGGCGGAAAGTTTCAAGGGGGGTGGGGCAATTTTTTTTGGCTTCCGCGCGGACGAATTCTTGACCGCCCAGTCGACCGCTCTACATCGCTGATCGCCGTCTCAAACAGAAAGGAGTGAAGGAGGCGACCACTAAGCTTAACGTCGATCCATGACGCCTAGTAAGGGGCGATTAGCCGATTGCGGTCGAGACGACTGATCCCGCCAGATGCGGTGGGCTCCTAAAGCGCCGACGGGGGCGTTTCACCACTGGCTTTCCTTCTTCGACGGCAATGCCATCCGAATGCCCAAGCGGTATGAACGCATTCCTTGTCTGGGATGAACGGACTCCTCAACTCTCTGACAGTCCCAAACCCTATCAGCTGAATATTTGGCAATCGCGGCGGTCAGCTAACCTGGCCAAACGGGTAATTGGAACCTGACGGCCGGCAACGAATTGACCAAATTCCGAATTTTATTGAATTTATGGGGTCACGTGAGCCTTTTTCTCAGTCCCGTTCGAAACGCTTCGAGTCGTCGCGACCTTGTACAGCTGCCGCCAGCTGAGGCCTTGGCATGACGGCGATGATGGCTTCGGGGCTGCGCAGTGATGTGCTATCCACATTGGGCGATCATATCCGCCAGATATCAGACCCTGACGATCTTGCGTACGCCGCCGCGGAGACCTTGGGGCGGGCTCTCGGTGTCAGCCGCGCGGGTTACGGCACGATCGACCTTTCCGCTGAAACCATTACGATAAGCCGGGACTGGAATGCGCCGGGCATAAAAAGCCTTGCTGGGGTTCTGCAATTCCGGGATTACGGCAGCTACATTGAGGACTTGAAGCGCGGCGTAACCGTGGTGTTCGCAGACGCCGAAAAAGATGGTCGGGTAGGAGATCAGGCGAAGGCCCTTGAGCTTATTTCGGCACGCGCCTTGGTGAACATGCCCATCCTTGAGCCAAACGGCGTGGTGGCATTGCTCTATCTCAACAATGCCGAAGCACGAGAATGGTCAGACGCCGAACTTGACCTCATGCGGGAGGTCGCTGACCGGACCCGGACTGCGGTAGAACGGCGTAGGGCAGAGGCAACTATTCGGGCGAATGAAGCCCGTCTTGTCTTTCTGGATGACCTCGGCAAAGAAACTGCGAAGTGCCGGAGGGCCGACGAGATTCTATCAGTCACGACCCGGATGCTAGGCCAGCACCTCAATGTGTCTAACTGCGCCTATGCCGACATGGATGAAGATCAGGATGGCTTTACTATTCGCGGCGACTGGGCAGCACCTGGCGCGAAACACATCTTAGGTCACTACAGCCTTGCTGACTTCGGCAGAAAAGCTGTTCAGGAGCTGGGTAACGGCCGACCGCTGATCATCAATGACAATCTTGAAGAATTGGAGCCGGAAGAAGCCCGAACCTTCCAAGATATTGGGATCGGATCCACTATTTGCATGCCCTTCGTGAAAGAGGACCGCTTAACGGCATTGATGGCAATACATCATCAGGCCGCCCATCGCTGGGCGGCTGGCGAGCTGGCCCTGCTTGCGGAGGTTACCGAAAGGTCGTGGGCTCATATCGAGCGAGTCCGTTCAGAAGAAGCCGCGCGAGAAGCCGCAGAACGCCTCAGCCTAGCTAACAACGCAGCCGGTATCGGAACGTGGGACTTTGACCCGGTAAATAACGTCCTTCGCTGGGACGCGAGATGCAAAGCTCTGTTTGGCCTTTCATCCGAAGCCGAGATTTCATATGAAAAATCGTTTCTTGCGGGGCTGCATCCTGACGATCGCGAACGCGTTCATCGCGCGGTGACCAACACCTTGGACCCCTCCTCCTCGGCTGCATATCGCATCGAGTATCGGACGATTGGAATCGAGGACCGGATCGAACGATGGCTCGCCGCAACGGGTGACGCAATATTCGTCAATCACAACGCAGTGCGCTTTGTTGGCACTGTCATCGATATCACGGCGCGCAAGAAATCCGAACGACATCTCAGGATCTTGAATGACACGGGGGCAACCGTCGCCAGGGAACGCAATCTCGAGACCATCGTCCAGACCGTTACGGATGCCGGCCTGGAGCTCTGCGGTGCGGAATTTGGCGCGTTCTTCTACAATGTTCTCTCGCCCGAGGGCGAGAGCTACATGCTCTACGCGCTCTCCGGCGCGCCCCGGTCTGCATTCGCGAATTTTCCGATGCCGCGGAATACAGCAGTGTTTGAGCCGACGTTTCTTGGCACGGCGGTTGTACGATCAGAAAACATCCTCGCCGACCCGCGATACGGCAAGAACGCTCCCCGCAAAGGAATGCCCGAAGGCCACCTTCCGGTGCGCTCGTACCTTGCGGTACCGGTCATCTCACGCACCGGTGACGTTTTGGGGGGGCTGTTCTTCGGCCATCAGGAAATCGGCAAGTTCCAAGAAGAGCATGAGGCTGCTCTCTTGGGGATTGCGGGACACGCGGCGACGGCCATCGACAATGCGAGGCTGTTTGCGGCTGTCGAAAGGGAGCTCGCCGAGCGAAAACGGGCCGAGGCGGAGCTGCAGGCGCTCAATATCGATCTCGAGCAGCGCGTGGCCACAGAGATTGCCGAACGTTCGAAGGCGGAGGAGCAGCTGCGACAGGCCCAAAAGATGGAGGCGGTTGGCCAATTGACTGGCGGGATAGCTCACGACTTTAACAACATGCTCGCCGTGATCATCGGAGGCTTGAATCTAGCCCGCCGGAAGCTGGCAAAGGGTGACATTGACATCACCCGCTTCATTGACGGAGCCTTGGACGGCGCTAACCGGGCCGCTACCTTAACCCAGCGCTTGCTGGCTTTCTCCCGCCTGCAGCCCTTAGCTCCAGAAGTCATCGTAGTGAATCGTATGATCGCGGGTATGAGCGAGCTTCTCGATCGGTCGCTGGGCGAGACCATTGCAATCGAGACAGTGCTCGCAGCGGGGGTGTGGAACGTCCAAGCCGATCCGGCTCAACTTGAGAGCGCTTTACTCAACCTCGCGGTCAATGCGCGGGACGCGATGCCTCAAGGAGGAAAACTCACGATCGAAACGATGAACGCGTCTGTGGATGCGGCGTATGCCCGACAATACTCAATTGAACCGGGACAGTTCGTTCTCATCGCAGTGACCGACAGCGGTACCGGTATCAACAGCGATGTGCTGAGCAAAGTTTTTGATCCGTTCTACACGACCAAAGAAGTCGGAAAAGGCACGGGCCTTGGCCTTAGTCAAGTATACGGCTTCGTGCGTCAGTCGGGCGGTCATGTGAAGATTTATTCGGAACTTGATGTTGGCACCACCGTAAAAATCTACCTGCCGCGTTTCTACGGCGAGGTTACGACCGATGCTTCGACTGGCGCGGTGCGCGCAGACGTGGGGCAGCATCAAGAGCTGGTCCTGGTGGTTGAGGACGAAGAACGCGTGCGAGCGATCTCTGTCGAGACGCTTCGAGAACTTGGCTATTCGGTCATAGAAGCTGCAAGCGCGCGAGAAGCCATTCACCTCATTGAGAACGGCTCACGGCCCGATTTGGTTTTCACGGACGTTGTGATGCCCGAAATGACAGGCAGTGAGCTCGCAAAAGTCCTCCAACCGCTGTTGCCCGACGCCAAGATTTTGTTCACCACGGGCTATACGCGAAACGCCATAGTCCATAATGGCGTTCTGGATGCGGGTACGCATCTCATCTCAAAGCCTTATACAATCAACGATCTTGCAGAAAAGGTCAGGGCGTTGCTTGACGGCCTCTAAAACCAAAGCTGCGGCGCCTTAAGCTGAACGAAAACAACAGATACAGGAGCTCCGGCAGCCGACGTATTCCCCTCGATCGACGCGATCAATTGACGCTCCTCGGCTAATGCCCATCGGCCAGATCGAAGGTGCACGGAAGCCTCAATATCGGGAACAGACAGGAAATCGATTGGGATATCGCACTTGGATTATGTAAACAGAAGTGGTTGATTTGGTTCCGCTCCAAGATTGATGAGTGCAGATCAACAGGTCTCGCCGCGTCAGGTTTTTCGACGATTCCCCAATTTATTGCATCTTGACAGTGCAAGTCAGATCGAGGAAATGCGGCCTCCCGCCAAATTTCCGACGTCACGATGGTCAAATCCGAACTTGTTCAACGCATCGCTAAACATAACCCGCGCCTCTACCAGCGGGACCTTGAGAACATCGTGAACGCGATTCTCGATGAGATCGTCGCTGCGCTGGCACGCGGTGATCGGGCTGAGCTTCGCGGTTTCGGCGCATTCTCGGTAAGGCATCGCCCCGCTCGTGCAGGCCGCAACCCACGTACTGGAAAACATGTTACCGTGCACCAAAAGAGCCTTCCGTTCTTCAAGGCCGGAAAGGAAATGCGCGAGCGCCTGAATCGCGAAAATGCTGCGCCGGAAATGAGCGCTGCCTCAAGACCGGCCGCCGGTTTTTCGGGGAGCTAAACCAGCTTTGTCTAATCGTAGGGGAAAGTCTGAAAGCATTTTAGGCGCAATCGCCAAGGACCGGCGCTCTCCTCACGCGCAGATTTTTTCCTGTCTGGGGAAAATGCATACTGCGTATCACAAAACGAGTAGGCGGAAACCTCAACGACATCCGCCACTTGAGCTATTTTTCGGACGGCGAGGTACGCATCACAGATACGCAACTGCGTACCGCGTACCGTAGGGTAAAGGTCTGGCGCCGGATGCCTTAGCGGCGCGTGCCTTTAATGAAGTTTTTAAGACGAGCTTCGAAAAAGGCCGTTCCGATACAGAAGCTACAGCTCACGAGATGTCTTTTGCTGTTTGCTATCGGACGCGTCCGTTTCTCCGCATTCCGCGCGCACGATGCCTATTGATCGTGAACGTTCAGCCACAACTGGATTGCTCGCGCGGCACGCATCCACTCGCTGGAGCTTTGGGGGACGCTTCGGCCGTGCTGATATCCAGCCAGATCGCGGATCGCAGTCAAAGCTGCTCGTTCAGCCTCGGCCATCGCGGGAGAGGTGTTCGTGGTAACCTGCTCGGTGGCCAGGCCGTTCAGCAAAATGCGGGCTTCCTGCTCGGTGCTGATCGCGGCGACCTTCAGGATCGATCTGCAGTAACGGGCCTTGATCAGGCTTTGGTCGTCGCTCATTCGAGAGCGCTCGGCGGCTTGGGCATGTGGCAGCGTAGGAAGGTCAAACTGGTTGGTCTTGTTCAAGATGCAGCCTTGGTCGATGGGACCATAGAACAGGCAATCGCCGGCTTAGTTCCCGCCCGTGAAGGGAGATCAAACTTCTTTCAGGAGGTAGCGAGCGCGGAGCTGCTTCTCTATTCGCACCACAGTCTTTGCCAGATCGGGATAGTGCCGGCGTTCGGTGGCATTCGTCAGCGCGGACCAATTGCCGTTACCGATTGGAATAATCGCAATCCCGGCATTGGGAAAGTTGGAGCCTGCAAGCTTCTCGTGAAAGAGCCAGATCAGCTCGTTGGCGGTCGCTTTCTTTTTAAGCATGGAGGTCAGACTTCAGGACGAGGTGGGAGTCTGACTTCCTGTAAGGGATCACTCCGGGGCGCGCAATTCATATTGATGGCGCAGTTTGTTTACGGTCATTTCCAGCGCACTATGCAAAGCACCTGGATCAATTCGACCTTCTGTGAAGGCATACAGAGTCCAATTCGTATCGGCTCGAAGGTCACTGTATTGGACGTCGACTGCCTTCAGCGTCTCGCAACCTGGGCGTTTTCTCATCTCCGCGAGGGCTTCGCGCTCCAGCTCCTTTTTAGAAAGTATCACTTTCATCGATTGGCTCCGGCGAGTTTTCCAGAAAACAGCCGCTGTGGCGGATCGTTCCCGGTCGCGAAGGTTCAGCAATCTGTCGCCATGTTTCACGCCGCCCTTAAGGTGGTCATCAAACGTGCAATCATCGTGCTCGATGCGCTCGGCGACTCCGAGATGAGGTGTCAGAACCAGGGGCAGGTCTGGATAGGGCGATCAACGATGTGCGCTGGCTGAGGGTATATTGACTGACAACTCTCACCTTGATTGAAGAAATGCGCCCGCCACGGAGATGTCCGCGGCGGCCGTAATTGTTCTGATTGTCTCGCCAATCGTCTGGCAAATAGAAAAGGCCGGCATTCATTTGCCGGCCTCTCACTGACGTCAGTGTTTAGAAGGTGCCGGTGCCGAAGTTGCCCAGATTGAAGCGGTAGTTCAGGCCCGCTTTGATCGTGTGCTCGTCGTTTCGGAAGCCGCCGATAGCAAACGTCGGAGTGACGAAACTGGTCGTCCCGAAATCGTAGTACTGATATTCCACCTTGCCCGACCAATTCTGGCTGAACAGATATTCGAGACCGCCGCCAACTGTGTAGCCATCCCGGCCACCATCGCCGGTGAAGCCGTTGGTGAAGCGCGAGTCGGCCCAGGCGTAACCGCCCTTTACGTAAAGAAGGGACGGGCCCCATGTGTAACCGAGACGGCCGGTAACCGAACCGAGACCGCGGTTTGCAAAGCTGCTGCTGGTGTCGATGAAGCTGTAGTTCGCTTCCAGACCAAACACCCAGTTAGGCGCGAACTGCGTGTCCCAACCGATCTGACCGCCGCCCATGAAGCGACCGTCGTCACCGCCGCCGAGAACGTTGTTCGAATTGCCGCGGAAGGCGCCGCCGACGTGACCGCCGATATAGAAGCCGGTCCAATTGTAGATTATCGCGGGCGCCATTGCGGGCGCCTTAGTATAGGGACGTGCAGCCATGTCGGCAGCCGAGGCCGACGTTGCAGCGAAAAGTAGCGCGGCCGTTGCGAGTAAATACTTTTTCATGTGTCGCTCCATTTTGAATCTGTAGCGAGATCGTATGAACTAATACGCCCCACTACCGTCTCTCAAAAGGCACACACGGGGACGATCGCGCCGAAGTTGTGAGCGGCAGGCGGGAACAAATTAAAGCGTGCGGCACCCGCTACCGTCTGGTTCCATACGCAGGAAGAGCGACGTTGAGCATCCAGCTGATCAAGCAAGCCTTGATGGAACATGCCGGCGTGACAGGCCTGATCATGGGCACGGATCGAGGCGGGACACCGCCGGTATCCAGACTTCGGTATTGAAGCTGTCCGCCCGCTGCACCCGGAACGAGGCGGGTTTCGCATTCAATGGGCGAGTGATGTCGCTGCGGAGCATTTTTCTAACCCGTACTCTCGTTCTTCTGTCTATCGTCCTCGATTTTCGCGCTGCAGCGATCATGTCCTGTTGTTGCGAGTGTCGGCGATCCGCACCTGGATGCACTCGAAGTCCGTTTCTTCGGAATGTGGGCAACAAGCTCTACTGACCAATGGCAATCTGACTATTCGTTACGTTCGACCAGAGACGGGCTATCGCCTCGGAGAAGAGCTCGTGCTTCTTGGACCAGTTCGTTGGCGATCTGTTCGTTGATCAGAAAATCGCAGTGCCCATCTCGGGTGACTAACGTCAGAGTACCAAGGAGCGGGGAATCGTGTATCGACATCACGCCCACATCGAGGGCCAGCAGCGCTTCGAGGTCATCCTCGGCGGGCATGTTGAGTGGTTTGTCATGCAGGGAAGCCGCTGGTTTCTTTGTCATGCTTTGAGCTTACCCGAGCGCGGTACGACATTTGGAAAGTCGATGAGATCTGGCAAGCTGGGTGTCAGCATGCGGGACACTCATCACTCAGCCCATCGAGCACGCTCTCGACCGCCGCGATCCGCTCCTTTTTGCCCGAGAATGTTCGGTGTTCTGCCAGCGACAGAACGTAGTCCACAGCGTGATGGCTGTGTCGCAAACGCATATAGCCGTGGTGGGGCATGGAGCGATCGCGTGCGCTTCCATCAGTAGATCTGCGGCCCACATCTCGAGTTCATGCTCAGTCATTCTCTTGGGCATGGTTAGGCCTTCTTGGTTCGTTTCGGCTTTGGAGGAGGCTGCTGCGGGATAGATCGAAATATTACGTCGCCGATGACGTGCCGCTCGGTCGTCTCGATGCTATCCGCTGCGAACGAGACGCGATCACGCCAATCCCGTCCCATGGGATCTGCTCTCGTCGCAATGGCGCGAGCCACCCCCTCGGTCTCGGCGGGGACGATGGCAATCTGTCTGCTCTTCTCAAGCAGATTCAATGCAGGCGTTAACCGCCACAATCGATTGGTTTCGGGGACCAAAACGGGCGGAGCGGCGATCTCGGTGACGGGCTCGTCTTCGTCGGACATAAGGGGAAAACGACAACCAGCGCGCCATGTTCCTTGGAGAGATGGGGAGCAGCCGGGCGTGCGCTTGCTACCGGGATCGATGATCTGCGTAACCAGCAATCACGGCCCCTACGGCGATGCCGATAATGATGCCAGCGGTCACGTTCCTGATGGCAATGCCGAGGACAGCTCCAAGGCACACCCCTAACGCAATGCCTAGCCCCATCCTCGAAGGATGTTGTTTCATCGGATTCCAAACCAGTTGGGATAAGATAGCTTAGGGAATCGGCGCGCTGTAAGTCCAGATGTTTAGGGCCCCGGTCGGGTCTCTTCGTGGAAAAGGCAAACGCGGGGTCGAACCGGAGCGCAAATCTAACATCAGGCCTTGTGCGCCATCACCGCCACAAAGGAAGCGCCGTCCTCGAAGAACAAATCCTTCATCATCGAGGAGAAGGCCCCGAGATCGTGCGCCGCTATTGGGACTGGCATCACGTTCGCCTTGACAGGTTTTTGGAGAGCCGAATTCGTCCGAGCGCGCACGCTTAAAGAGGCGGCCCAGCGCCCGTTTGGACTCAGGCGCCGAGCCTAACCAACAGCCGCTGAGGAAAGCTGCCGGCTTCGTAAAAAATCAACGCAAACCTAATTCGTTCCTCGGGGAAGATCGGCCCGACGGCGGATGGGATCGACCGCCGGGCCGCCTCACTGAACTCGGTGCGGAATGATCCCGAGCCCGGTGATGGAAATTTAGAGAGGCCCGGCGGCGGTCGAGTTGGGTGCAAGGGTACGCCGCCGAGCCCGGAAGGCAGCCCACGACAGAAACTGCCGACCGCGGAAAAAATTGGCAAAAACGGATTTAGTTCCAACCAAGCCCGGCAGCGAAATGGCCCGACGCTCAACCGAATCCATGAGCGCCGGGCCTGGCCTAAGCGTGGCTTCTAGGGTCACGCCGACCATCGACCTCTAGCATCGCAACCCAAGGAAACTCATTGATCCGCCTGTTCTCCGCGTGCGTTTTGCTGTGCACATTTTTTTCATTTCACCGGCGTTTGCCCAGAATTTTCTCGAAGGCGTTGTCTCGATTGGCGTCAAGTTGACCAAGGAAGAAACGTGCGTCGCCAGCCAGTACGGCGTTGGGGATGGCTACCACGGCCGTAGGACGGCTTCGGGCGAACGGTTCAATGCTTGCGCCCTGATGGCCGCGCACAAGAGCCGGCGCTTCGGTAGCCACGTCACGGTCACGAACAAGAACAACGGCAGATCGGTGCGGGTCCGCATCACGGACCGGCCCGTTCATCGAGGGGCTGCATCGACCCGTCTCGAGCAGCAGCCAACGCAATCGGCATGGGCGGGATCGCGCGCGTAACCGTTCAGTAGCCCACGAGGCCCGAGAGGGCGACCCGGATGACCCGGTCTTGTTTACGGAGCGATTCTCAGCCGGCGAGAAACTAAGCGACTTGAGACAGAAATCCGGTTATCATTGACGTCGCCGGCTGCGGGCGGGGAGAATACCGTTTCGACGTTGAAGCTCGTGTACATGCGGCGAAGAGCTAAGGTCCATGAAGCATGGAGGCCCTGCGATGTGGATAACATTAATGGCTTGCTTCGCTTGTTTTCTGATCGGCGGATATGCGGGCCTCTGCCTTGGTTACTACTCGGGTACGGAAGTGGTCCGGCAAGAGGTGCGAGAGTTGTTGGACAGACGGTGGCCGATCGCAGAAGGTCAGTCGGCAGTCATTCAGGACAACGGCGGCGCCTTCTCCGCAAACTGAACGACGGCCTGTCGTCAGGCGTGCCCCCATTTAAGTACACTCCGGCGCGTTCCTCAACTCTCCGCGCTCGTTCCTGGTATTTCACCGCCAGAGCATTTAGCCGGTCGGACACTGATCGATACCCGCCGAATTTCGCAAACTCTTCGCACCTTCGAGATATCGCTCTCAGTCGTGCAGCCGTTGCGATCGCTTCTCGTTGGGGCGTCGTCAGAGCCATCGACGCACTCGGCACAGCGCTACTAATCGATCCACAATCTCGAAAGTGGTCTTTTGCGCAATTCGATGCGCTCTCCACCTTTGGCAGACGTGAGTCTGGCCCTCAGCAAGCAAGACCGAAAACATGATTGAACCGCCATGTTGCGGCGCATAATCTTTTTTTGCCGGGAAGGTAGCGTCGGTATGGAGGATGGAAATGCCGCACGAATATCGGGTGTGGACCGATGATGATATTGCAAAGTTACGAGATCCGGCTGGCAGCCGATCTCCTGACGATATTTCCAGAGAGTTGGGACGGACGCGAGCGGCAACTGTGTGCAAAGCTCACCTGCTTGGTATTTCAATGCGTAGGCCTGCAAATGCAGGACTTCCACGAAATTGGTATAAGCAACCGCAGGAACGTTCACCTAGACTTTAGTTTACTATGGCCGGACTTATCCTGAGGGACAGCTGGCCATTTTTATTCCACGAGCCGAAGGCGCCCGTAGCCCTTGCGCAGCCGCTCCTGTGCAGCGCTCACGTCTTCGTGGTCAAGTATTTCGAGCATGCGTTGTAAGACGAATTGCGGGCTCCGCGGTCCCGGCCACATGAGCTGTGTAAGACGGCCCGAGCGTCATCCATGGCGTCGTTGATGGTGTCGATGTCGCGCATCATTGATCCCTCACGAGCTTGTAGCGGTTGCGCCACTTCGGATCCTTGTCGACGGAGTGGTAAACCGGCGTGCCTCCTGGAAAGAGTGCTTGCAACATGCCGAGGCGTGCGAACTCGATCGGCCCGTCGTACTCGGCGGCCTGTATCAACACGTGCATTGCGTTCTGCCACGGTGGGGCGTCGTGCATCTGCTTCGGCAGGCGGGTGATGTATTCGCCGGCATCCTGCAGGGTGGCCAGTTTACCGCCAGCGGGGAGGGCAATGGGGTCTGGAAAACGCGTCGACCATGGCATAACTCAAATCCGCAACTGAACGGCAGATTCAAACGTCCTGTTGCGGATTAGTTCCGGTCAAGCGCTCAGGCTTCTCCCACAGACTATCGGTGTCGAAGGTCTTCGATAGCGCCTTTGGCTCGCAGGTCCGCCCTTACCTTGCGGACGCTTGGCAGCGAAATCCCCAGATCGCACGCCTTCCTTTTGACTGACGTAATGGGCCGGCCGAGCGCCGCTGCGGCACGTAGAGCAAACGCTCCGCTGTCGACTAGCTCTTTCAGCTTGGCGACGTCTTCCGTATCCCATGGTTTCGCAAGCAGGCGCCCTTGTCACGGTTATTTCTCCAGCGGTCGCAGCTCGCCGTTCAACCAGCCCTCGGCCTGGATCACTGGATCTGGCCCAACAGCGGCATGGATGAAGCTGCACTTTGGACATTCGTAGGCATGGATGACCATGCCCTTGTCCGCCGGAGTAGACCGCAGCCAAGCAGTGACAGATCCGCATTTCGGACAGATCGGCGTTTGGGTCTGTGGCATAGCGGTGACAAATTATCAGAAATGGTCAGGCTGAAAAGTGAATTGCGCTTGAGATCAATCGAGCAGCGGGGGTACCTCGCAATAATTCGGCCCGACGTCATCGGGGGCAATGTCGTCGGGCCTCACCGGATTATCGACCTTGGAGAGATGGTGTCCGGCTGCTCCAACAAGCAACGTCAGGGAACATCGTTCCTTAAAGGGCGCGCCGCGATATAATGTGGGATGAAACCAACGAAGTCGCTCAGGAAGCAGGCTAAGAAAGCCGAGGCTGTAGCTCTGCGCTCGGAAGACACCGAGCACGCTGAACGCATGCACAATCTAGCCGAAGCGTTCCGAGCTCAAGCTGAGGCGCTGAAACCTAAAAAGAAAGGGAAAGCGAAGAACAGCAGCGGAGATTAGTCGGCCAGCTTCTGGCAATGATTACGTCACTCTTCGGGTCGGCTGAAAGTTCGTCCTCTTGCCGTTCTTGATGCCTTCAACTTCCCATCGGCCATCGTCGGCCTCGAGCTTGGAAATCAGCGAGTAGCCGGACTGCAGCACCTTCGCGATCACTTGCTCCACTGGCATGCCAAAGCGTGCGAGACCTTACCTCGTTGCCTTGACAGTCACGAAAACCGATGCGTCATCGCCAAGCGGATTCTGCACCGCGTCAATGAGGGAGAGCGGACCTTCGTCGGCATGGCAGTTGCGGGGATAGCGGCGGTTGAAGGGCTACGGCGCGGCACCAACAGGTTTGAGCTACAGCATACCCAGAGCGGCTGGCTTTGTCGGTCTATAACCGTGGCTCTCTGGGCTTCGCTAAATCACACTGGAGCCACTCCGGAACGAATGACAGATTCTCCCGTTTTTATCGAGACTCAAACGAGGGAGAGCCATTATGGCAAACGAAACGAGCAATCTGATCAGCAGCGAGAAGGTTGAAGGCACCGCCGTCTATGGTCCCGACAGCGAAAAGGTCGGCTCGATTGAAAGCGTGATGATCGACAAAGTCAGCGGCAAAGTTGCCTATGCCGTGCTGAGCTTCGGCGGCTTCCTTGGGATGGGCGATGAGCATTATCCGCTCCCTTGGCAGACGCTGAAGTACGACACCAATCTTGAGGGTTACGTTACCAACGTGACGAAGGCTCAGCTCGAGGGCGCGCCGAAATACGCCAATGACAGCGACTGGGACTGGTCGGACACCAACCGGGCTCGCTCGCTCAATGATTACTACGGCACTCCTTGGGTCTAGCTCCTCGATCGCGACAAGTCGTGGCTCTTTGATCTTAAAGCAAGAAACTATTCTACTTTGGCTGAATTGTCTGACGCATACGCCGGGTGACAACCGGCCAAAACGGGGATGATGGACGCGGCGGTTTTGCCGGTTTCTCGTCACGACAGCAACGCATTGGTACGCGCGGCCATCTAACCCGTTCCCGGCATATGCGCTTAAGTACTTCGCTCGGTTCGCGGCAGAAGCGTAATGCTCATAGTCGTACTAGAAAAATGCCAGCAGCCGCGACGGCGATGATCCAGGCAACCAGCACAGCGATTGGCGCGATCCTTGAGGTGGGCATTAGAATTCTGCATGAGCGGAGCTCACAGAAACGCAAGTACGTTTGCGCTGGAGGCCTTTGAGGGAGCCGACGACCCTCAGCACCTTGCCGTAACTACAGCTGTTGTTCTGGACATAGACGACAGCAAAGGGGGGCAGGGTGTGGGGCTCACGGGCAAGGATGGGCTGAGCCGACGCGTCCGCGTCAAACAACAATGCGATACCGAAAATGAGCATACGCATAACACATCCCATCATCCAATAACCGCGTACAATACTTCTATTGAGATTTAGTTCGCTTTGCGAAAACGTCGCACCGCCCGTGGCACAGGGGGTAGCCACAATGGGGTACGAGTGTGCATGAGCCTTCTAGCCCGACGCCTAGCGCAGAAGGGAGCAAGGTTCTGCATCGCTCTTCCTATTTTTCTGTGTCAGTCGGAGCACTAGATTGCGAGGCTTCGGGGAGGTGTGCAGTCGGATTACTCCGTGCGGAGCATTTACACGGCTCGTTGACGTCGGAATGCTCTTGGCTCGATCAAGCCTTGTCATTCAAACGACGTAATAGGCAAAGGGAAAGACGCAATGTTGAACTTGACCCAGAGTGCCGCATTGCCTGCCGCAATTGCATCCCTTCATCCATGCAGGGAATCAATCTTCAACATTTCCAATCGCGCATCCCTCGTCAGGTCGGATGCTGATCCAGACAAGAAGCCTGACCTAGCTGGACAACGTGACGTACTACACGCGGTCCTGGCGCGAATTGGCTGCGGGCAAGTTCTACTCAAACGAGGCGGTTTGCTTGACGTGAGCGCAATCGGTCGTGCGATATTGGAACGCGAATGTGGCGCCGCGAGCGGGGAAACACTCTATCGCGCCGTCAAGCAACTCGTGAATCGCGCGGGAGCGCAAATTCCCGTTGGCTCGACATCATGGCTCGCGACTTCCTTCAGGGAAGGCGTCACCAGGCTTGTAAGCCAGATGATCAATGTTTGGACCGATGAAACCAGCACCATCATTCTGCTCGATCTTGACGCTCATCCAGAGCCGACGCCTGAGGCGCTGCGGCGCTTGTTCGGCCTTACAGCCGCGGAAAGCCAGCTTGCAGTCGAATTGGCGCGTGGTCATAATTTGCTTGATATTTCTCGCTCCCGGCGTCTGAGCCGGACGACAATCCGCTCACACCTGGCCTCTCTGTTCGTCAAAACTCAAACAAGGCGGCAGGCGGAGCTGGTTGCATTACTCGGGCGTGTCGCCGTCCTCCCGTCTCATGGCAATTGAGGTCGGCGATAGGCAGCCAGAAAGCCGGAGTGAAGTGCGATCGATGGAGAGATGTTGGAGCTGAAGGGCGTAGCTCCGCTTTGCGCGCACTAAGGGGATCAATCGCTATGGCTAACCTGGGGAAACCTATAAAGCCACGAAAGCAAACTTTCACCCGAACTAACGGGACGTCAACGAGCGTTAGCCTCGAGGATGCCTTTTGGGACGCGTTGACAGAGATTGCGAGCGAAGAAGGTATCTCTCGGTTAACACTGACTAGGCGGATAGATCGCGACCGAGTCCACTCCAACCTTACGTCAGCTATCCGAGTTTCTGTTGTGGAGCGTTTTATTGCTAAATACCGCTCGGCAACTGGCGCCGATGCGGATAGGCAGCAAAAAGCCCGCCCCGGAGAGGGCGGGCTTTCTCGATAATTGCCGACATTATTTTTCCGGATGACCGGAGCCGGGCGGTGTCGTCTTCGGAGCCTTGCCATCTTCGACACGACCTTCGTTGCGGAGGTCGCGACCTTGCTGGGCCTTCTTCTTGCTCTCCGCGTCCTTGCCGTGTTCGTTCAGCTCTTCCTTGACGAAGCCGGCACCTTCTTTGATTTTACCTTCCACGCTCATATTCATCTCCTGTGCTGTTAGCCATAAAAAACTCAGCTGGGGCAGTTTTGATCCGTCGCAAAAGCGATCTTCCGCAAGACGCCGGATAGGCACCGACGCCGAACCAGTCCGCAATTGTCACCGACACAGCCGAGCGCCCGGTGCAGGACCGGGGAGAAGCGATCACATTCACCGGCTCTTTCTGCTACCGCCGCCCTTGGAAACCAGGCCATCGCTTCCGCCGTCACCTGAAACAAAACAGCCCGAACTGCGTCATTGTCCCGGGAGCGACCATGACCGGGAAAGGACAGGCGATGTTACGGAAAACAGTAATCCTTGCAGTTGCTGTTGCCGCCATGAGCCTGCTTCCACTAACCGATGCTTCGGCTCGCGGCGGTTTCGGCGGCGGTGGGTTTCATGGTGGCGGCGGCTGGCACGGAGGTGAATGGCATGGAGGTGAGTGGCGCGGCGGTGGATGGCGCGGCGGCTGGGGGGGCCGGCGTTCGTCGGCGCGGGATTTGGTCTGGGCCTGGCGAGCGCTGGCTGGGGCATTGGCGGTTGGGGTCCGGGTTGGCGTGACCCGTGTCTTCGTCATCGACAGGTTTGGACCCGTTGGGGTTGGCGGATTGTGCCCGTGAATGTTTGCTGGTGAATCCTGGTCGGCGCTGGGAATTTCGCCTGCTAGCGGCCGACTGCAATCACCACGTCGATTAAGCGCTGGGTATGACTGCTACCGCGCATGGTCTGAACTGAAACTTCGGAAACAGGCGGCTGCTGGTGCGCGGCCTCACTTCGCATCCTGGCTCGGAGTTTTGTCCCCAACCCGGCCGGCCGGAGCGACGCTGGCGCCGCTATTTCTCAAAGAAGGCGGCCCAGCGTTCGGATTGGCCATCACGCCCGTGTTGGTGCTGCTCAGCGAGTTTGTCGCAGCCGCGCCAGCCGGCGACTGTCCGTAGGTTTGCGAGCTGGTTGAGGACGATGGCGCCGCGGTGACGCTGTTGATGTTGTCGGTCCCGATGTTGCCGGAGTTGGCAGCGCCCGTAGCTCCGCCGGCACCAGCGCCAGACGATCCTGCGCCGCCAGCTGAAGACGCGCTGCTACCCGCCGAGCCGCCGCTAGATCCTCCCCCGCCGCCACCTCCACCACCTTGGGCGAAAGCAGGCGCTGAAATTGCGACAATTGCCGAGATTAATATCGCGACGGCTGTGGATGACATGATCGAGCTCCCTGTTGAGCCGGTTCAAAGCGAATGTTGGAGAACAGTTCCGAGACTGTTTGGAACGATATGCCGGATCGCAAGCTTGTGCTGCTGCAGCGAGGAGATCACGACATGACTGACAAAACGCTACCACCTGCAGAGCCGGCCGAAGATTTGAAAGATGTCGTCATCGACGGCGTCAAAGACGCCGCCGACCGGGTCAGCACAGCGATCGACGAGGGTCGCAAGCCCGGCAGACCGTTAGACATTCTGGCAAAGGTCACACGGGACGCGCCATTGGGGGCCCTCTTAGTTGCTTTTCTTTTCGGAGCAGCAATGGCGCGGCGGCGCCATTGGTAGACAGATGAGTTACGATCCTGCTCGCAATATTGTCGACGGTTTGTTGCAACTAGGCGCGCTGAGCGTCCAGATAGGTGTCTCGATGGCTGAGGCGCTCCTCGCTGCGGGTGGTTCCACCAAAACGTTGCCAGCCGATGACGTTCCAGATCCGCCACCTTCCCCCGCTCAGATTGAAGCGATTGCGCTAGCGCTCGAGCGGGAGATCCTTGGCAACTACGAACTCGGCTTCCAGGCTATGCTTCGGCTGAACTTTCCCCGGGATCGACTTCGAGAAATCGCCGTCACAGCGCTGAATGCGGCGCGCGGCGCCGGCCGCACGACCACCGGTGCAACTGCAGGGAACGATGCTGAATAGGAGATGTTCCAACGTAGTCCCGTCCCGTTTGAACGGGAGCTCATAAGCTGGGAGCCAACATGTTTGCATCTACTCTCGTCGCAATGACCGAAGCTTCCCTTCTCGGCTTCGAAGCAAGCCGGGTCGTCGCATTGCGTATGCAAGTTTTTATGCAGGGCGGGACGGCCGCATGGAATGAGGCTGATCTGATGGTCCGTGAAAAGACAAAAGCCTTCAGTCAGGCGTTCCTTGATCTTGCGGCTGGGTCATCCCGATCAGACGTCTACTCTGACCTCAGAGCGATAGTGAAAGAAAACTACGATCGGCTCTCCGAGCGGCATTAAGCCCTATGAGCAATGCCGTGTTCCAGAAAACAAGTGCTCCGACGATAGTAGGCATCGTGAACTCAGCACCTTTTGGTCAGGAGCGCGGAAGCCTCTCGGCTTCCGTTGCTTGGGCCGGGCGTTACTCCAGCAATTCTTGCCGATGCAAGAAGGTGCCGTCGATCAGAACAACTGCATGGTAGCGGATGGCGAATACCACAGCCGGCCTGTGTCGCGAAACGCGCGGTCCAAACCATCGACCGCATCATCATCACCGCACTGCGGTCGGGATCCTTCTTTAAGGTTCCTCCGATAGCTTCATCTCAAGCGGCACTGTAATGCCTACCGCTAGCTGGTAGACGAAACGACAGAGCCGCCGGAGCGACCCGGCGGGTTTTCTTTGGAGGCGGCAGTGGCATCAGCAATCGAGCTTATTGTCAGCGCATACATCCAGGTTGGTGATCGGGCGGCGCTGGTCGGTCTGCTGGATCATCGAAAGCGCATCGCTAAGGACCTGCGAAGCCGGACCGGTTTCGATTTTCGCGTGCCGCTGGATGCTGTCGAGAATGAAATCGAGGTCATAGAGGCAGGCGTGGCCACATTCGATAACTCGCCGTCCTAGTCTCTCGTGCGTGCTCTTCTTGACTCTCGGTGGCTTCATGCGACGTTGTGCCGATAGCCGTAGGGAGAGCGATGTGGCGACTGGTACCGTAAAGTGGTTTAACGCGACCAAGGGCTTCGGCTTCATTCAGCCGGACACAGGTGGCAAGGACGTGTTTGTGCATATTTCGGCCGTGGAACGGGCGGGGCTGAGCACGCTCAACGAGGGTGCCAAGGTCAGCTATGAAGAGCAGGAAAACCGCGGAAAGACGTCGGCAGAAAACCTGCGCGTCGGCTGATTGCGGCGAACTGACTGAAATATCGATCCGCCGGTTTCCCAGTCCCCCGGCGGTTCTCCTTTGCTCAGAAGAAACCCGGGCTGAGATCCAAGCCGTAGGTCATTGCAAGGATCGATACGAACAGTCCGGCCGCCCCGAACCAGACAAGATGCATCCAAGGCGACGTTGTGGGTGCTGTGACGATCGAGGGCGTCGGCTGCTTCAGTGCGACTGGCATGATGGCCTCCTGTGTTGCTGGCCTTCATAGGTGCGGCGAGCTGTCGCAGAGGTTCAGTTCTATTTTGCTGACGAGACGATAGCGGCCGCGCACGAACAGCGGGACCGTCGACAACCACGAAGACGGCCCCGCCACGCGCTCGAACCCTAGCCCTTGGGGGGGCATCGGGCCGTTCGGCGAACCTCAGGATGGATTGGTTTTCAGGAGGTGTCGTCACAGCATTTTGCCGCATCGACGGCGTTACCGCGCATAGAGCGATTCGCGAATACCGTGTTGCGTGCACTCATCGTGACTAAAAAGGGAAAGCCCGAAATCGAAGGGGTTTAGCAAATACGAGATGCGGCACGTAAATCCGCAAAAGAACGAAGCCGATACCGAGCGAAGTAGCTGAATTTTGTCGGGCAATTCATGTTGGCCTCGGAGCGATTCGAACGTCCGCCCCTCAGAATCGAAATCCGGTGCTCGTTCATGGCATTGCAACATTTTCCCGATTGGAACTGAACGACAGTCTTTTTTGTTCTTCCCCGATAAACGGGGGCGTGATGGATGGTAGAAAAGGCCGGAACGGAAGCTTTGCGCAAGCGACGGATGGTGCACATCGAACAAGCGTCACCCAAAGCAGAGCGAAAGCCGCTACCTTTAGGAGCTGACGCGCGTAGGAACTCCCGGGTCGTGCTTGCCCTGGTCCTTTTCGGCCTCGGGACATGGACCGCCTCAGCTTTTCTGCCGGCCCTGATATGGGCCACCATTCTCGCAGTTGCCCTGTGGCCGCTGTACCTGAAGTTTGCGGCGCGCTTTTCGTCAGGTCATTCAAGTCTGGCAGCGTTCATCTTCACCGCAATCGTGGCTTTGGTGCTGTTCACCCCGCTGTCACTTGCCATCTACCAAATCGCGCAGCAAGGCGACGTTCTTGTGAGGTGGCTAAAGCAAGCCCGCGAGAGCGGTGTTGAGGTGCCGGATTGGGTCGCGCGTCTACCGCTCATTGCGGAAACTCTGCAAACTTGGTGGCGCGCCAACCTTTCGGATCCAAAAGCTGCAGCGGCATGGCTTCAAACTGTTAACGCGGATAATGCGTCGGAGTTGTTTAAAACATTCGGCTCACAGCTGCTTCATCGTCTTTTTCTGTTGCTGTTCTCGCTTCTGACCTTGTATTTCCTCCTCCGTAATGGTCGCGCTGTCACGAGCCGTTTCCTCGAGACGTGCGACCGCCTTATCGGCGATCCAGGAGAGGGACTCGTCGAGAAAATGGTCGAAGCGACGCGCGGCACGGTCAACGGTACAATTCTCGTCGCTGTGGGCGAAGGATTGCTTATTGGTGTCGGATTCTTGGTCGCCGGCGTACCGACCCCCGTGATGTTTACTATAATAACCATAGCATTCGCGATGTTACCGTTCGGAGCCTGGTTGGCTTTCACCGCGGCGGCATTAGTTTTGGTCTCCGGCGAAGGCAGTGGGTTTGCGGCCGCTGGGGTGTTTCTATGGGGTGCGATCGTTATGCTTGCTGGCGATCACTTCGTATGGCCCACTCTGGTCGGTGGTTCGGCGCGACTTCCCTTTCTTCTAGCATTTGTTGGTATCTTTGGAGGTATTGCTGCATTTGGCCTGTTCGGCTTATTCCTAGGGCCTGTCATTATGGCAGCACTACTGACCGTGTGGCGCGAGTGGATCTTCCGGCCAGTGCCGCAGTAACTTTGTGATCCTTCTTGAAGAGCTCCGCAAAATGAAAGATTTCCATATGAACTACGCTAGCAACTAACAAATAATGAGGTGCCTTTGCCGTCACAACATCTGTAATGGTCCAAAGATCGTGGCCCGCGGGGAGGGGCCCACACAGCAGAAATCAGCTTTAAGTCAAGGCGTTCTGCGCGGAATTTATTAATTTCTCAAGCCAATCCCCGGCATTGATGTAGTTCACCTTCAGCGCCGCGAAGCTCGCCCGCAGGCAACGAAATAATGGGTCGAGCCGCGTCTAAGCAAGAATTACTCGACTAGAGGGTTCACCAGATCGCGCCCGTCAGCAGTGGCGAATCCGCGCGGCAACGAAAGGCAACTCGTCGTCTTATAGCACCCGACCGGCGAAACGGCCGGTCTTGGCGCACGGCCATTGTGAGGTTGAGTGCCTTGCTGTGAGTGACCTCCAGCCCGCATGTGGCTCGCGTAGACGGCTTGCTTCAGGTTTCGCCACAGGCGTCATACGCGCCATCGAACGGCTTGGCCTAATAAATCCAAGCGAAATCTAAAGTCCCCGTCGTCCGCCTTAGCCGCTGTTCAGTACAAGACTTGCGAGGCAAGGTTAGCGAGAAGATCGGCGCATTCAATTCGATCTACTACGTTCCACCTAACTCACGCGACCTCACGTCGATAGGCAGCTGCAGATCCGCGAGCACCCATCCAATGCGGCATCGCTGCGCCGTCGCGGTGGCTGCCGCCGACGCTGCCGGCGGCCACCGCGATCACAGCGCCCAGCAATATGGCCGCCGCGACGGAGAAGGCCAGGATCACTGAACTCCGTCGAGATTTGGCTATCGACGCTTGAGAGGTTGCAATCGCGGCATCGACCCGTTTTTCCGCCTCTGCGCCGGCGAGACCGGTGTTCGCGGCAACGAGTTGAGCAAGATAAGATCGATCCTCGCTGCTCATTCCCAAGTGGCTCGACGAGGTCAAGAGAATTCTTCCCGCCTCCGCACGTTCCTGCAGAAGGTCTACGTTTGCGGCGCGACGCAAGGGCCTGAACAGGCGGTCGATCTCGTAGCTTAGCAAAGGCTCCGCAGCGCTGGTGCGTGCTGACGATCCGTTACTGTTCGGCCGCGTTAGTGTCGCGCTTCCAATGAAGGCCGCAAGCGCTACGCCAAGAACAACGGCAAGCGCCCACGCAGCGAGTCCATGTAGACCATCGCGCTGTTCAATTTCGGCGGTATCCAAAGCAGCGAGACCGACATTTGTCCGCCCGGCAATATAGCCTCCCACTCCGAAACTCAGCGCGGCTTGGAGAATGAGATAAAGTCCCGACAATATCCAAAGCGCAGCGGAGGCGTCCCGCCAAGTCGGAGCCGTGGATGAAACGCCAAGTCCGATCGCTACGCCAAAGGCCAGCAGAATTGACGAAAGCGCGGTCGCTATGAGGGCACCGAGGATTACGGGCGTCCAGCTCAAATACCTTGAGGGGACTTCAATGGAAGCTTCGGCAGGTTCAATCGATTTAACCATCTCAGCGCAGCCCGAAGAATGACAACACGGCCAAGATGACGACGATTAATCCCACCAGATAAATCAAACCATTCATCGTTCTTCTCCTCGTTTTGTTACCGTCAGAGCCTGCAGTCCTCACCGCTGTATTCAAAAGCATCGCTCGGCCGTCTGCTGCATGAATCGACTTTTTTGCCCTGCGTTTTCAAACTCTCGAATATTGCTTATTGTTCCCGACGCGTTGAGGCTCGCGGCCTTAAGTGACGGTGGCTCTACCTGCCGCCAGGGGCTGCGGCGCATCCTCATCGCTCGCTTGTGTCTTCTCGGCCTCCAACGTATTCCCCAACCGGGAAAAAGATGATTGTGGCCGAAGGCGCCCGTCGGGATGGCCTTCGGGCGGTAAAAACGACCTCGCGTCCAAACGGCGAATCGGCCTGCTGTCTCCTTGATTGATCGTTCGCGGCGGTCCTTAGCCTCCAGCGCCACGGCGGCGCTTCCGGGCCGTCGAGGAGCAAAACGATGAGCTACCATCTTTCAAATGGATGCCCAGTCCGGGCTGCGGGACAAAAATGTACTGATCTATTGAACGTCAATTTACGGCGACACACCGCGCGCTTCTCCGCTATGGCCGACGTTTCGGGAAGAACTGGCAACTTTCGCCGTCGTGCTGAGTTGGCACCGACTGTAAGCAATCGCCGGAGCGAGAATGGTTGACGAAGTGGCGGTGAGAAGGGCGGCAGAGACAGCATGGACGGTGTACAGGGCGGCGCATCCCGACGTCGATACACAGGACAGCCGCCGCTGCCTGCTGGAGCGCTATCTGCACAGGAGGGGTGAAACGCGAGAAAGCGATACCGAAGAACTCGCCAGCTTCGGCATAGCGCACCTGCGCCGGCTTCCCCAAGACGAATGTTGACGGGCATGAAAATGCTCGCTGGATGGGCTCAAGGAAGCACAAGGCCGAATTGGACACTGCTCGCGATTTCATTCCTCATTTCCGCGACCATCGTGACAGTCCTGCGGTTCGTGTTCGGAGGCTAGCCGATGCGGATTGACCAACTTGCTTCGTTGTAGGTTGCGGCGAACTTGACACCCCGGCCCGTGAACGGGTCGGCAGGATGCCGAGCGTCGTCTAGTCCTGAGCCGGCGCATGGACATGGCGACGACGAAAGTTACGATGAGGGGGGGTGCGAAGCCAGGACGGAACCCGCATCATCCGTCCATCAGGACCCGGCGGCGTCCGCGGCTTCGCGAGCTTTCTCGCCCATGCGTTGCACAGTCCTTTCACCGACCTTCTCGGCAGCAGCGCGTGCCTCGCACTTGGTCCGGATATCCTCTAATTCCTCGTCGGTCAGATGCTCGATGCCGACGAATGAGTTATGAGCGGCACTCGTTCGGATGAGTTCGTCTAGCTTCACCTGAATGGCGGCGCTGTCTCGGTTCTGAGAGTTCTGGATGAGAAAGACCATCAAGAACGTCACGATCGTCGTCCCAGTGTTGATGACAAGCTGCCACGTGTCCGAGTAACCGAACAGAGGACCGGTCACGGCCCAGATGATCACGACGGCGGCTGCGACGATGAACGTCGTGGCTCGACCCGCGAGTTGAGAAGTCTTGTTAGCAAGGTCTCCAAAAAAACGGGAAAATCCGCTTCGACGTTCGTTGTTTGACACTATTGAATCCATTTGCCGGTGCGACCTTCCACAACATGCCGTGCAAATTCAAGGCGATGGTAGTTTATTGCTCGAGCGCTTGGGCGCGCCAGGCGCGACATTTCTTGGCACCCATGGATGACGTGACGCTCAATAGCCCAACAATCATTACGCGCAAACGCTGTAGCAAGCTCACCAGGTCAAGGGTAGTTGCTCGGAATCCTCACGTTGCATCACTTGTGGCCTTGAAATGCGCCGGCTTGCATAGTGCGGCGTCTGGCGCATCTTACGCCGGCGGGGCGTTTCTGTGACTTGGCGGAACTCAGTTGGCTTGCGCTCGGCGGTGTTTGTAGAGGCGAGGATAGGTGTCGGCTTCGCCGGCTCGACAGCAGCCGGTTGTAGGTGAACTTGACGCGGAGTGGATCCGCCGCCTTCGCCGCGCAGGCATTCTTCGGAGTAGTATGGCCAGTTTTGCTTTTCGCACCCGCTATCGGCAGCAGTTTGCGAAACCCGTGCGGCGTCTTGGTCCATAGGCGCTCTGCCTGATGCGATTAGCGCGTCAGAAGCTCCTGCGGGGGCATTAGGCACCGCGGAGCCCTGAGTCGCAAATGTTAACGTGATGAAACCAGCGAAGATGATTAAGCCAGCTGCACGTCGATCGAATGTCTTTAGAAAAGTCATGCGGATAACCTTGTCAGAAAAGGAGGAGGTGGCCCATGCGGGCCACTTCCTAGGATCAATCCCAACGATGACGGCGCTGCTTAATCACTACCACCCGGTCGCGATTGCGCCAGCCGCGGTGCCATCCATGATCGCGGCGATATTCCGCGCGAGGGCCGCGGTAGCCGCGGTCATAGTCGCGGGACATTCCGTGATCCTCGCCGATGCGAACGCGCACGTCCTGCGCACTTGCAAAGGTCGGGGTAGTTATGGTCGCCACGACGGCAGCGGCAAATGCGTAAGTTGATAACTTCATCTTCAAGCTCCCTTGTTCAACCGAGACGCCAACGGGATAAAGTGGCAATCGTTCCGCTGTAGCTGCATTGATCCGCACAAGGTCAAAAAAAACTGCCCGCGGATGTGGACCCGGGGCAGTAGAGTGAACGAGGAACGAGTGTCTAGCGCCACAAGGCGGCGCCGGGCCTAACCTTCGATGATGTAGACGATCTCATGTGTCTGCGGTCGAAGGATAACGTAACGACCATTGACCAGAATGAAGTCGTATCCGCGCCATTCTGGATAGATTTCGATCACTCGCGTTGGGAGCGGGTGCACGCGCACTGTAGACGGTACCGTCACGCCTACTGAGATGTTGAAGTTCACATTGCGAACTTCCTCGACCTTTTCTTGCCGGATCGCACTTGTGATCTGCGTGCGCTTTTCAGCAGGAAGGGCAACGGTTGCAGACGTCGCGGCATTGCCCGTCGTAGACGCGGAGCCGGCCTTGCCGTCGCCGGTCTTCGCGTCAGTGGCAGCCTTGGTATCAGTTGTCGACTTGGTGTCCGTCGCGGACTTCGCGCCCTTGGTGTCGGTGCGCTCTTGCGCAGAGGTCCCGGCTTTATCCGACGGAGCGACGGCAGACTTATCCTGGGCGGTCGTTGCTGGTTTGGCAGGCGCTGCCTTCTGGTCGGAGGCGGCCTTGGCATCAGGTGCAGACCTGGTATCGGTCATCGACTTGCCGTCACTTGCCGTCCCCTTTGCAGCGGGCATGTTGGTCGAAGGAGCCTCGCCGGCCCGCGGTGCTGATGCGGCAGGTGCATCGCCGCCCTTTGATCCGCTCGCGCCGCCGCCCTGCGCCAGAGCGAAAGCAGTCGTGGCAATCAAGGCAATGGCCGCAGCCGATCCCATCAATCTCCTATTCATTTTATGACCTCCACTGTCGAGACCGCTCATTCGGTCTTGCGCAACAACAGCGAAAGCAGTTTCTTGGTTCCGTTCTTGGATGACGATTCCGGGTAAAAGAAGCAATACGGGCGGCGCCATATTCCAAAAGACGCGCTGATGCCAGCAGTTGTCTTCGTAACGCCGAGCTCAGGAACCCATCGCAGCCCGGGAATTTGTGTCAACGGCCGCATGGTGCGGTCAAAGGAGAGCAATATGAAACGGATGATGATCGCCGGGGTCGCGGCCCTTTTGCTGACGGCGGGAAGTGGAGCGGCCGTGGCCGCTATGCCGCTAGCGCCGATGACAGCTTCGGGCGATGCGATCGAGATAAAGGGCGGCCACGGTCATGGTCATGGCCACATGCATCGTGGTGGACGCGGACATCATTACGGCTGGTCCCGCGGGCGCGGGCATCATTACGGCTGGAGCCGCGGCCGCGGTCATCGTCATCATTGGTGATAAGTCCGGCGGACGCGATTAAGCGTCCGCCACTCGTTCCGCGCCTGGCGCTGTTGTTGCGCTGCGCTGCGCTCACGACGCAATGCAGCAGCGTTTCCGCAGGGAATTTCGCGCGGATCCGGCGACAGGCGTCGCGCCTCCCCAAGACTGTGGCGGCACGTTCTCCCATGTCATAGGAACGCTAGCCACTTGTCGATGCACGTCCTTAGGCTTTAAGCCTGCGGCTGATGGGAGCTGTGCCGAAAGAAGCGGCCAAGACTTGATCGTGAAGAACTCTAATTTAAGCCCATCTCGACGGCTATACGGATAAGATCGGAGTGGTTCCGTGCGCCCAGCTTCTGCTTCAGTAGGGACGTGGTATTTGCTACCGTCTTGTAAGAGATGCCGAGCGCGTCGGCGACCTCAACGATCTTGTCGCCCCGGCCGAGGAGCCGAAGAATTTCCAGTTCCCGGGCCGACATGCTGGTGGCCGGATTTGCCCGGATAGCAGCGCCTGAGAACGTTACTGTCTTGGCGAGATGCGGGGAAATGAAGTTCTCACCCGCAGCCACTTTGCGTACTGCCTTGATGAGCAGGCGCGGATCGTCGCCCTTAGAGACATAGCCTTGGGCACCGAGCTCGATGGCTCGGACCACAAAGGCTGGATCGTCATTCATGCTGAACATGATAATACGCGCGTCGGGATCATCCTTGCGGATACGACGCATCAACTCGAAGCCGGAAAGATCCGGCAGATTGATGTCGATGATCGTCACGTCGGGCCGTTTAGATAGATAGGCGCGGTGCCCCGATTTCTCATCGACCGCCTCATCGATGGATATTGTAGGGTCCGACGCAAACAGCGAACGGCAGCCCGACACCACGACGGGGTGGTCATCGACAATCAGGAGCTTCACAGGCTGTGCCATCGGCGGGACAATCTCGCAATTATGCTATGCATATTGGATTTCAACGCTTTGACCAGAGGAATGGTGCCGGGTTGACCAATTTAATGATTCCAATGTGGACGACTTTGTCGCTGCGTGCACGCATCTGCGTGCTGCTGGGCGGCATGTTTCTGAGCGCCCTGATTGCCGGCCTCGCTTTGCTATGGATTTTCTCTTCGGATCAAATTTTGGAGGAAAACGAGCCATCGGCGCGGTCGGCGATCACCGTCGCGGCGGGTTTGAACGCCGCTCTCGCGGCCTCCACAAGACCCGACGCAATCCTTGCGGCGTTCGTCGATCAGCTCGGTTCGACACCTGCGGACGCGATCCGGTTTCGCCGTGATGGCGAGGTGCATGCACCGGAGCAGGGCAAGACGTCCGGCAAGGTCCCGGAATGGTTCGTGAAAGCGCTGTTCGTGCCTGACCTTGCGCAGCATATTCCCGTCCTGGTCCAAGGTCGCCGGGTCGGCGATCTTATTTTCGAACCAGATCTCTCTGCGCAGATCTACGAGAAATGGATCGGCTTTCTCTCGCTTCTCGGGTCACTCGTCGGCATGGCATTGCTTGCCGGCCTCTTGTCGTTTGTGACGATTGGCGCAGCGCTGCAGCCCTTACGCGATCTCGCTGAGGGGCTGGCACGGCTCCGCACTGG
Source organism: Tardiphaga sp. 20_F10_N6_6 (assembly GCF_052076045.1). Lineage (NCBI taxonomy): Bacteria > Pseudomonadati > Pseudomonadota > Alphaproteobacteria > Hyphomicrobiales > Nitrobacteraceae > Tardiphaga > Tardiphaga sp. 20_F10_N6_6. The sequence continues at coordinate 2,904,230 of NZ_CP197239.1, read as the reverse complement.
TGACTTCTCGAAGAAAGTCGATTGTTCCGGCCCCCCTGAAGTTCGGGAAAGCTGCTTGTCCGTGAACGAGCTTGCTTTGACTCTCGGTCGCCTCAGTTCAGAGAACCGAAGTCTATTACGAAGGATGATCTCCATCCAAGATGAGGAGCGACGTGACATCTCGCGTGAGTTGCACGATGAACTTGGTCCGCTTCTGTTTGCTATCCGGGCTAACGTTACTGCTATGATCGACGACTGCGGCAGCGGCACCAACCGGTCCATGGGAGAGGAGCGTGTGCTGCAGGCGGTGGAGGCTTTGCAAATCGCCAACCGCCGCATTCTTGAGCGGCTGCGACCAATGCTCATCGAAGAGCTGGGTCTCGATGCTAGCATTCAAAAGCTTTTGCGTGACGTACACACGCAGGTGCCTGAAATGGCCGTGACATTCGAGATCGATCCCCGGATCGTCACGGCGGACAGTGTGGTCGCTCAGACCGTATACCGTTTGCTGCAGGAAGGCATCACCAACGTCCTGAAACATGCCGGTGCGTCTAAGATGAGCGTGAAGACCGAGGTGACGAACGAAGCTATTCTGGTCGAGGTTGCCGATAATGGTGCGAGGGCGCCCCTGGAGCCGAAATTCGGCCGGGGCCTGACGGGGATGCAGGAGCGCCTCCGCGCCTTAGAAGGAAAGTTTGACTACATCCGTGCCGACGGATGGACAACAATCCGGTGCAGCCTACCGCTGGCAGCGCCGGATTAGGTTGGACCGGCCGTCTTTGCCATCGGCGTGATCTCAAAACCGGCCAGCGAGAGAGCCGTGATCACTACCTTTGCAACGCAGGTCGCTTGCTCGCTCGTTATCGGCAATTTTTCTCCGTTGCGGTTGTCGATAGCACAAGTGCTAATAGCCTCGGCTATGATCGTCATTAGCTGGAAGTCATCCACCTCTAGCAACTCCTGAACAAAGCAACGACCTGCTTAAGTCTCTAGGAACGGCACGTTGAATAGACAGGGCTTGGGGCCTCCGATCTATTATTTGACGATGCGAAACGCGGCGTCCTGGGCACGTGGCGGGTCTTCCGGCTGACGATGATGCGCCATGCTGCGCAGTGAATCGGTGGGCCTCCAGCCCTTTGCGGAGGAGCTTTTTGTCGGGGAGCTGTCGCTTTCGCCGATGGCAAATAGAACTCCCAGCAGTACGGCGCCGACCCACACGAAATATTGAAATATGGGCAAGATGATCCTCCCACAAAGACGCATCGAACTGGTCGAGGCGGCCCTTTCGGCCCGCCTCGAAAAGCGCGCTTAGTCGATCACTTCGACGATACGATGGGTGCCCGGGTCGACCAGTACGGTCCGATCGTTGACCACCGTGTAGCGATAGGCAGTGGAACCGTACTCTCGCGGAACTTCATAATAGGTGACGCCGCTGTCGGGCAATACGGCACCGACGCGTAGCTCGCGGTCATACCGGTACGACGGGTGACGGCGCTCGGTGACGTAGCTGTGGAAGCGGGGACGGTTGGCCTCGGAAATGCCGCCTGCCGTGGCGCCGGCGGCAGCGCCAACGGCGGCACCGACAGGGCCACCGACGGCGCCACCGACGATTGCGCCGCCGACGGCTCCGCCCGCCGCTCCATTCTGAGCGAGGGCAGGCGAGAAGTAGGCCAGCGAAGCGATTGCAATGGCAGCCGTGGAAATGAATTTCATGATCGTCCTCCTGGTGTGTTGGCGGAGTGAAAACTGCCAACACTTAAGGTCGTTCCGTCGAATTGCCGCTTTATCCCGATATTTTCCATCGACCGTGTGGAAGGCGGGGAAACGGTTTCTAACCGAATGATCGGGGACCGCGCGCCACGTTGGTGCTCGCCAATACATTGACTTATATGGCCTATCATAACTATTGGATGTGATTCAGAAAACGTGGTGCTGACTATTATGAGCCCTGGCAGAAATGGACGAGCGGGAAATCATGGTATCTCGATTGGTGCCGAGGAGGAAGGCAGCTGCATATAGAGCGCGGGGATTTGGACGCGCATCCGGCGTCGGAGGAATTGTTTGTCGACATCGCCGAGGCGGCTGACGCTCCATGCCGGGATTGACCGCTATGAGCTGGTGGAAGGTCAGATTTTCTGACGTTAGAACATAGTGGGACCGATAGCCGACTAATGCATGACCGAACTATAAACAGAAATCCTAGGCGCGAAATGAACACAGACAATGGTGCGGACGAACACGTCATCTACCAAACGAGATTTCAGGGAAGGGTACTGGATTTTCGCGGGCGTCCCGTTTTCCTGAGATACGACTGCTGTGAGTTCGTCAAATGCCAGATACTGCTCGATGAGGGGACCACCAGCGTCGCTTTCACGTACTGCACGTTCGAAGATTGCAACATCGATGCAATCCAAGCCGACGAGCATCGAGGCGTGGTCGCTCGCGATAATATTTTCAAGCCGCCAATAGAAGATCGCAGGCTTAACTTAGAACGACGCTTAGCGTTGGCGCTCGCTGCGAGGGATGTGTCACGCGGACGGAGGTTCCCTTAATCGATCGATGTGCTCCTGAAATTGCAACAGAGGCGTGATGCTCACTCGATTAGCACTTCGGCAACGGGACCCATTGAGTGATCGATTCATGCGTGTCCCGCTACGCGCGAAGGCGGCTGGCACTGTCATTCGCTAAGGCTCGAGCCGCGCCGACACGTGCTGCAAGCGCGAGACGTCGTGGAGCGCTGGACATGCGATTGCGCATCCTTGCGATTAGTCGCGTCGACTCTCGCTAATCGGAACCGCGATACCGTGACCGGTCGGCACAAGCACCCGTCACCGATCGAAGTGACGGGTGCTGACGCGCGTCAGTTCTCTGTGCAGACCTTCATGGTCTTCATGCCGGTTTCGGCTTCCGTTCTGGTCTTGAACGTTCCGTTGTCGACAATCGTCGTTGTCGTGGTCGTTGGCTTCTTATCTACGATTGTGCACTTCTTGGTGGTGGCATCGCGCACCACGTAGTAGTCGCTGGAAACCGTCGTCGTTTGAGCGAAGGCCGAGGTACAAGCGAAAGCAGCTAGCGCTCCGGCGAGATAAAGTGTTTTCATGGCGTATCCTCCAATTGCAAAATTTGCGAGACGCAAACGCGTCAATCAATCCGCGCAATTGCCGAAAGTTCCCGATCATGGTTTGGCGGTGAGTCAAGAGAAGGCACGCAAGCCGGCCATATGATCCGCCGTTGCGGGAAAGAATGGCATAAGCAAGGGATGTCGCGCCGCTATCGTAGGTCCAGGCCTTTTTTCGGCAATCAATGGAACGCGTCAGCTAACAGCTTGTTGGAGGATCCCAAACACCAACCTATGAGGGACCTATGAAACGCGTTTCGACTATCTGTGTCGCCGCTCTCCTGATCTCGGGAGTAGCCCATGCCCAGAGCCCGGCGGCAAAAGATCGTCCGGGCAACAATGCCGTCAACAGCGAGCAGAAGAACTCCAATGCGCCGGTCGCCGGACGCAACTCCTTCACCGAGGGGCAGGCCAAGAGTGCCATCGAAAAGGCTGGCTACACGAACGTCACCGAACTGAAAAAAGACGACAACGGCGTATGGCGCGGCAAAGCGACCAAGGGTGGCTCGACCAGTGCGATCAGCGTCGATTTCCAGGGCAACGTCAACGCAGCAAAGTAACCGGAAGGTAATCTCATGACCGTGACCATTTCACGTTTGTACGACTCGTATACGGAAGCGCAGAAAGCTGTCGGAAGCCTTGAGGCCGCCGGCGTTCCTCATGGGGACATCAGTATCGTGGCCAACAACTCCGAGGGCTGGTTCGACGGCAAGAAGGACCGCGACGGTGATGGCGTCGATGATCGCGCCGAAGCAGCCGGCACCGGTGCCGGAATCGGTGCAGGGATCGGCGGCGCTGCGGGCCTTTTAGCCGGACTAGGGCTGCTTGCAATTCCTGGCCTTGGACCAGTTGTCGCGGCAGGATGGCTTGCCGCCACGGCAGTCGGCGCTGCCGCCGGAGCAGCAACCGGCGGCATTGTTGGTGCTCTGACCGAGGCTGGCGTCTCCAAGGAAGATGCACCGCTTTACGCGGAAGGCGTTCGCCGCGGCGGCACGTTGGTCTCGGCAAAGGTCAACGAGGCCGATCGCGCGCGTCTCGAGGCGCTGATGAGCCCATCGTCAGTCAATCTCAATGATCGCCGTGTGGCCTGGGAGAAGTCGGGCTGGAGCGGGTATGACCCGGCAAGCCCGCCCTACGATGCGGGGCAGGTGCGCAAGGAGCGAGAATTGTACGGTCGTTCCCGATAACAACGATGGCCCGCTTCGGCGGGCCATTTTTTTCACCGGAGGTCAAGCTCAGCAGTCAGGGCGGAGTGGTGTGGCGTGTCAGGCGTTCGATGCGAGAAACCGGGCTGCGCGACGGGGAATTATGAACAACCGGCGGGATAAATTGGCAGCACTAATGCGGATCAATGCAGCATCGTCGAAGCACTGCGTCCGTCGTTGAAAGCTGATCTTGAGGGTTTTCGTGAGTCATCCGGCAGGGGCGTATTGGCTGTCGCATTGAATGGTGACTTAGCGCCGTCGCACGGCGTGGACCGATCTATCGACAACCGGACAGCGCTATTTTTACTCGTCTATGGTCAGTTCGCGCGCCGTCGACTGGCATTTGACACCGGCCGAGCGCGGGTTGGGAAACGCCAGCGCTTAGTGAGCTAGAGTCGGGAAACACCGGCAATCAAGGCAAGCGCAGAGCGCTGAATGTTCCAGCTCGCGGAACTCGATGGTGCAGCGCGTGTTATTGCCTATCACTCTGGCGTTTGGAGACACCTTGAACCGCAGACAACTTCTCGGCGCTTCGGCCGCTTTGCCATTGATGACGATTATCCCGCGCAGCGCCCGCGCAGCTCCCGGGCCTGTGCCGTTCGACGCCGCCGTGGTGCGGCAAATGGCGCGGGAAGCCGCCGCCAAGGCGTTCAAGGCGCCAGACAACAAGCTGCCAGACTCCCTCAAGGATCTGGACTACGACCGATACCGCGCGCTGCGCTTTAATCCGGAGAAGGCTTTGTGGCGCGGCGAGAAGCTGCCCTTCGAGGTGCAGTTCTTTCATCGTGGCTCGTTCTACACCAATCGCGTCGATATCTATGAAGTGGCCAATGGCCAGGCGACCCAAGTCCCTTATCAACCTGAGCATTTCTCCTTTGGCGCTACGCCGCCCCCGCCGGCCGGCGCCGACTTAGGCTTCGGCGGCTTCCGGCTGCATGCCCCGATCAATAAGCCCGATTACTATGACGAGGTCTGCGTTTTTCTCGGCGCCAGCTATTTCCGCGCGGTGGCCAAAGGCCAAGTATATGGCTTGTCCGCGCGGGGCCTGTCCATCAACACCGGCGAGGCGGCCGGCGAGGAATTCCCACAGTTCAAGTCCTTCTGGATCGAGAAGCCGGCGTCCAACGCCAACTCGATCGTAGTGCATGCGTTGCTCGACAGTGAAAGTGCCGCGGCCGCCTATCGGTTCACCATCCGGCCAGGCGATACGACCATTTTCGATGTAGAAATGGTCATTTACCCGCGGGTGGAAATAAAAAACACTGGCCTCGCGGCGATCACGAGCATGTTCTTCTTCGGTCCGAACGACCGCAAGGAAGTGGACGATTTCCGCCCTGCGGTGCACGATTCCGACGGTCTGGCAATTTTCAACGGGCGAGGCGAGCAGCTCTGGCGACCCCTGCATAACCCGCGCGATCTGCAGATCAGCTCTTTCGGAGACCGAAATCCGCGCGGCTTTGGACTGATGCAACGGCAGAAGGACTTCTCCGACTACCAGGATCTCGAATCAAGTTTCGAACGGCGCCCCAGTCTCTGGGTGGAGCCGATTGGCGATTGGGGCGAGGGATCGGTGCAACTGCTGGAAATTCCGACCAAGGAAGAGATTCACGACAATATCGGTACCTTTTGGCGTCCGAAAAACCCGCTTCCAGCAAAGGGCGAACTCGCGTTTACCTACCGCCTGCATTGGGGGCCCGATCAACCGAAGCCGTCGGCGCTGGCGATCTTTTCACGCAGCGGCATCGGTGCGCGCGGGGACGATACCAAGCTATTTGTGCTCGATCTGATTGGCGACAAGCTCAAATCCATCGATCCCACCAAGATCAAAGGTGTTGTCACGGCCGAAAAGGCTGAAATCCGCAATATCGTAACACAGCGGAATCCGCAAAACGGCGGCTGGCGCCTGAGTTTCGAGATGCCGGTCAAGAGTAAGGCGCCGGTCGAATTGCGCGCTTCTTTGATGCAGGACGATCAGGCGATCTCCGAAGTTTGGGTCTATCGATGGACACCATGAATGTGAAGAACCAAATGCCGTTGGTTACCGTGCCTGCGGCTACGTTGCCGGCCGGCGCGGGCGAGAGGTTTCTACCGCCAGAGATGCCGCTGACGATGATATCGGATGGGCTCGCAGGGCCAGCTTCCTCCCAACGACGCGCGCAGTTCAGGCCCATGCCGACTGTTCTGCGGCGCGCTTACATCCTCCTCGGCACCGTGGCCCTGACCGCGGCCGGCGGCTACGAGATGTTCGAGGTGCTGAAGGTCGGCGGCGTGACCATCCTCGAAGGCATGGTACTGGCGCTCTTCGTGCTGCTGTTCGCCTGGGTCGCGTTCTCGTTCATGTCGGCACTGGCCGGCTTCGTCCTACTGTTGATGCGCGCACGGGATCCGCTCGCCATAGAACCGCTTACGCCACTTGCGATGATCTCAAGCCGCAACGCGATGCTGTTACCGACCTATAACGAAGATCCCCATCAGATCACGGCGCGGTTGCGGGCGATGTGGGAATCTATATCGGAGACCGGTTACGCCGCGCAGTTCGACTGGTACGTGCTGAGTGACAGCACTGACCCTGCAATCTGGGTGGCCGAGGAAAAAGCCATTTTGAAACTGCGCCGCGAGACTGCCAGCGATCGCATCTTTTATCGCCATAGGATGCGCAACACCGCGCGCAAATCGGGAAATATTGAGGATTGGGTCAAGCGGTTCGGCGCCGGGTATGATCACATGATCATCCTGGACGCCGACAGCCTCATGACTGGTGACACGATCGTGCGCCTGGTCGCCGGCATGGAGCAGCATCCCGGCGTCGGTCTGATCCAGACGCTGCCTATCGTTGTCAATGCGCGGTCGCTATTCGCACGGATGCAGCAATTCGCTGGCAGGCTTTACGGCCCGGTAATCGCCTCCGGAATCGCTTGGTGGCACGGCTCGGAAGGCAATTACTGGGGACACAATGCTATCATCCGCGTGCGCGCCTTTGCAGAACATGCCAGCCTGCCCGAACTTCCCGGGCGCAAGCCGTTCGGCGGCCATATTCTCAGCCATGACTTCATTGAAGCAGCTTTCATGCGGCGCGCCGGATGGGCGATCCACATGGCACCGAAACTGGGCGGCAGTTTCGAGGAATGCCCGCCGTCGCTCCTCGATTTTGCAGCGCGCGACCGCCGATGGTGTCAGGGCAATCTGCAGCACCTGGCTGTGCTGGGAGCGCCACGGCTTCATTGGGTCTCGCGGTTGCATCTCCTGACCGGCATCGGTTCTTATTTAACTGCGCCGTTGTGGCTTATGTTTCTGGTGCTCGGGATTCTCATCTCGCTGCAGGCCCAGTTTGTGCGTCCGGAATATTTCGCAAAGGGGTTTTCGCTGTTTCCGCAGTGGCCAGCCCAAGATCCGGTTCGCGCGGCCTGGGTCTTCGCCGGCACGATGGGTCTTCTGATCGTACCAAAACTGCTTGCCTACGTTTTGCTGCTCACCCAGGCCGAAAATCGAGCGCGGTTCGGCGGCGGCTTTCTTGCTTTGTCCGGCATCATCGTCGAGACTTTGCTGTCCGGCCTGATCGCGCCAGTGATGATGATCTTCCAATCGTCGGCGGTCGGCGAGATTCTGCTTGGTCGGGATGCCGGCTGGCAGGTTCAGCGCCGCGACGACGGCGTTGTCCCGATCCGCGAAGTGGTCAGAAAGTACGCGGTACCGACCGTGTTCGGTGTACTGATGGCGATTAGCGCTTATGCGGTGTCGCTACCGCTATTCCTGTGGATGACGCCGGTAATCGTAGGTTTGTGGCTGTCGATGCCGCTGGCCATCGTGTCGTCGCGCGCGCTGCAGCCAGGCCAGCACGCCCGCTTATTTGCAACTCCCGAACAGAATCTACCGCCGAAAGTACTGATTCGCGCAAAAGAGTTGGCCTTGGCGGCACCGATCTACGGCGCAAGCTCGCTGCACGAATTGCGTAAGGACATGGATCTGTGCGCGGCCCATTTGAGATCGCTGGTTGATGAGCCACGCAGCCGTGGCCAGATCGATTCCGACCTCGCCATCGCGCGAGCAAAAATTGTAGAAGCTGAGGATTTTGACGAAGCCGTCAGTTTTTTCAGTACGCGCGAGACTTTTGCGGCGCTGAACAGTCGGGTCGCGCTTCAGCAATTGGCTGCACTGCCCGATAAGGCACACGCCACGAAGTCTGAGTAGGACCTGCCAAAATATAATACGGAAAAGTGCGCGAGCCCCCATATGACAGCCATCGCACCCGAGGTTTCGGCCTTTGTAATGACATTGCGAAAAAGAGGCGGCCCATTGGCCGCCTCGATTCACTTTGTGAAGTCGTGTCAGTCAATTTCGTCGATCACCACGCGCTCTCCGGGGTCGACCAGATAGGTGCGATTTTCGCGGTGGATGTAGCGGTAGTCGCGCAGTGAAGGAGCTTCTCGGTAAACGACGTCGGGAAATTCTTCAATCTCGACCGTTTCCGGTAGACGCTCGCCGCGGCGGATAACCGTCTTGGCCGTACTGCCGGTCGTTTGGCGCTCGGTTGTCCTCGTCTTGACGTGCTTGCGCACAACGTCCCGGTCCTTGTCGGTAAACGAGACCTTGGAGCGGGCCGGTGCAGGCGCGGCGGCCGTTGATCCACCGGAGCGCGGCAGCACAGTTACGATTTGCAAGGTCGAAGGTTCGACGATGACGATTTCGTCGCGCACCACAAAGAAGCTGTAGCCTCGATATTGCGGTACGACTTCGACGACCTCAGAGGGAAGCGTCTGCAGACGGGTGTCGCGGGGGACAGAGGTGCCCACGGTCAGGGAAAAATTAACGTTGTTAAGAGGCTGCACGTTGAGCCGAGAAATCGACTGGGTAACACGCGTGCGCTGCTGGTCATTGATATTGACGGAAGCATTGACGCTGGTCGATTGCGACTGCGCATTGTTGTTCGTCGAGGGAGCTTGCGCCGCGTTGTTAGAAGGAGACTGCGCCGTATTACTCGTTGTCGTTGGCTGCGCTGCAGCGTTAGCACCGCCGCTGGTCGGAGCCTGCATCTGGCCGCCGGCCGTTGCGGGCGGCGTGTTGGTCTGCGCTTGCGGGGGCTGCGATGTCGAAGACCCGGCCGCCGACGATGGAGCAGTCGTCTGCGCCTGCGAAGAGCTGGTGGATGTGCTTGGTGAGGTGGACGTGGACCGATCGTTGGTCGTATCGGGTGCCTTCTGAGTCGTAGGCGAAGAGGTGCTCGGGGACTGCGTTTGTTGTGTGCTAGGGGAGGTTGCTGTCGCGCTTGGCGACTGAGCAATCGCTGCGGTGGCGAACACCAAGCCGACCGCCGTGCTAAATAAGAAACGCGCCTTCATGATCAATTCCTCCATTCTTTGTAGTCATCGTGAACGAGGAAGACACACGGTAGTTCCGATAGAAGTCGGGAATAAGTGGCAAATTCTAATGACAAGGGGTCTCTTCTCGGTCGCGTAGGCATTGATGGCCGCGTGGCAGAGCCGGAGAGCGAGGGCCTGGTGCAATTGCACGGTGCCTGCTGATCTTAATGCGAGCTGCGGCATCGTTTTGCTCAACGCCGTCCCTGCGAGTTCAAGTCTGCTAACCGGCTCCCTCCTTGTATTCTCGCAAAATTCGCCGGACTGCTCCGGCAATCAAGCAACCATTGTAATTGGGGAGTACGTCAAGGCAGACACATGCTCGCGGCGCACCCGCGACGCTCGCAACGTGACGGGAACCGTATGGTGTTTTAGCGGGACCAAAATTATTTGTAGGCGGGACGCATTGCGGGCCTACCGGGAACGGCGTCTCAACGACTACCCGGCTTCGGAATTAGACGACCTTCAGCCGGTCCGCAGCGGGGTCGCAATTGCATACCTTTCCCACCACCAGTCGCTTGGAACAACGCTCAATTAGAGCTCTTGATCCCGCGTCCTTGCATGCACGCAAACTCTTGCATAGACGAACTCGCCGCGCGGGCCTTTGGGTTGGCGCGGCTCCTTTATGTGATCGTAACGCTTTACAGAGCGCTAACCTGCGCGACTGGCGCCAGATGTGTCTGTAGCGGTCTTGGCGGGAACTTGACGCCGCTGTCCGCCGTTTAACACGCGAATCGAGGCTGTTATGGACGATCTTAAAAAAAACTCCGCAAGGTCGCAGCAAGAGTTCGATACTGGACCAAGCACCTCAAGGTTACGAAGGAGGAGTTGCAAAGCGTTGTCGAAAAAGTTGGCAACTCTGCCGCGACCGTGCGTAAAGAGCTCGCAATTTCATAACGGGAGGCGACCCTGACTACTGTCTCGCTCGCTGCGCTTCTTGATGAGTCCGTCGATATCGCTTTCGATTTTCTGCGGCGCTCGGGAGACTTGGAAGATGTTCGTGAGGCTAACCAGTTCCTCACATTTCACGTAGCCAGACTGATGCGAGAGGGCATCACGAGCCGCCTTCTGTTGTCCAATCGGGCTATCGCGGCATATCGATCCCGAGCGGCCAATGGCCCGCCAAGGGATGTCAAGCGCTCAGCGGGCTAGCGTGGAGTTTTACCGGTCCTACCTTCGCGCGTCGCCGAAGGTTTGACGCCGACTTGGCCTTCGCCAACTGGGAGATCCCCGGCTAAGTCCTCAGGCCAAGTCTGCGCTCATTCTGGCCGCAACGCTCGTTGGATGGGCCCTCATTCAACGTCGAGGCCAAGCTCACGCAACGCTCGGGCTGGCTCAACCGAACCGAATGCGTCTCGGCGCTCCTCGGGATCATAGCGTCCCAACCGAAATGGAGAGCGGCGACGCTTTTGTGCCGCAGTATCCGGAATCCTATCGCCCAGATGAGACAGGAATGCCGTTCGACGACGGGCCGAGGAAAGCTTCCGGCTCCGTGAAAAGTCAGCACAAACTAATTCGTTCCTCGGGAAGGATCGGCCCGGCGGCGGAGGGATTTCGCCGCCGGCCGCCTCACTGAACTCGGTGCGGAATGCCGCTCAGCTCGGCCAACAGCTTCTGCAAAGGCTGCCGGCTTGTGAAAATTGGATCAAATGGTTTCGTTCCGGCGGCGCTTCATCAAGCCCCCAATAACATAATGGAAGGCCCGGCCGCCTGAGGTTGAGGGACATGGTGAGCCGCCGAGCCCGGCGACAGCTTAAGGGATCATCTGCCAGCTGCCGGAAAGAACAAACTTCTTGGAATCCTTCCTGGGCCGACGGAAACCGGAGTGTATGACCTTGGAAGAACGACCATCGGCTCCTCAAATAATCAGATCTGATCGACAACGTTCCGGTCAACATCCGCCTAGCTTAGTGGGGCCGCTCATATTGCAATTGAGCGACCCCGTGCCACGCAATTGAAATGTTGCCGGTACGAACGACAAGTCCGGCAACGTCACGCGACACTTTTGACGCTAAGCCCTTCGTTCATGTTCACAACACAAGCCGCTCCTTAACCTAACTACTCAACCTTACCGGCGAAATTCGTTAGCTGCTTCTCACGGCTTGCGGAGCGGATTTCGCCATCGCCTGTCACCGGCGGCGCAGGGCACATCAGCTGAGTACAATCATAGGAGGCTCGGCGGCGTTGGGTTTTGGGGGTAGGGAAGCCGCCGAGCCCGGCCGACAGCACCACACAACTGCCGACCGCAGGAAAAAGCGGCAATAATAGATTTCGTTCCATCAAATAGCAGCCAATAAAATGGCCCGATGCTCAGCCGAATCCTTGAGCAGCGGGCCGACCGTCGCGTGTGCTTCCTGGGATCGCTCCGGCCGGGAAAATCTAGCATCAACACAAATGGAAACTCAATGACCCGCCTTTTAGCGGCAGCCTGGCTGTGCGTGCTCTCCGTCAGGCCTGCTGCTGCTCAGAACTTCCTCGAAGGCGTCGTATCCCTCAACCTCACCATGACCAAGGAGGAAACTGCATCGCTAGCCATACGGCGTAGGAGATGGCTATCACGGCCGCAGGACGGCCTCGGGCGAACGGTTCGACTTACGCCCTGGCGGCCGCACACCGCACCACGCGCTTCGGCAGCCACGTCACGATGATAACGCCAATGATCGGTCGGTAAAAGTTCGGATCACGGCTCGCGGCCCGTTTATCAAGGGTCGTTGCATCGATCTGTCTCGAGCAGCAGCCAATGCAATCGGCGTGGGTGGTATCGCGCGCGTCACCGTCCGGTAGCCCCACGAGCGGGTGACCCGGTCGTGTTTGCCTCCGGAACTTGCCCGGCTGTCGAACGGAGGCCGGGCTTTTTGTAATCCGTCGCGATGGAGTGTCTAATAGCCGGACAGGCACGGTGCCGACAGGGAGGTTGCAATGCGCGAGCAAAATCCATCCCGGACGATTAACTTTGGTCAGGCCATCGTTTTAATCGTTCTGTTCGCCATGCTGCTCTTCGCAATTGTCTGGTCGATGATGGCATGGACGTCAGCTGAGGACGCTGAGATGTCGATCCATGGTTGGATCGCCTTGGCGCTCGGGACGGTTTTCTCACTCGTTATTGGATGCGGCCTGATGGCCTTGATGTTCTACAGTAATAGAAGCGGCTACGACGACACGGCAAACACCGATTGGCGCAGCGAAAAAAAACCGCCAGATGATGAAGTCGGGTAGGTACCCGCGATTAGCCTGCAGCCGCTCTTGCTCGGCGCCGGTGACCGGGCTTTTTATTCGACTAGCCTGATGACCCTCAGCGCGTTTGCGCGGTCAAGTGGCCCTAATTTGGCGGGCCGCATTTTTGGAAGGTGATCTGGCCAGCAGCATCAAATTCAAAGTCAGCCCGGATATTTGAGCCGTGGCAAACGTAAGTAATGGCAACGCCATCACGGGCCGGTTCGAGATTGTCCAAGTCCGCGGCCGGAGAATCTCTTAGGCGCTGCTCCCAATATGCACGTAAAGCCTCGCGACCATTTATCGTCGTGGCGCCGCCGCAACCACATTCGATCGTAGCGGCTTCGGCATAAAGGCCGAGAATACTTTCAAGGTCGCCTGAGCGATAAGCATCTAGCCAATCAACTACCGCGGCCATCGGGTCAAAGGACATTTTCTCACCTACTTGCCAAACGTATGCGTCTAACAAGCGATTTAGAAGCAGTCTAATGAATGCGTCCTGAATGGTTTATTCAGGGAAGTGGCCTGAAACCCACCGTGGACGGTATACGAGTATGTTAGTGGTGTTTGGTGATCGCCGTCCTCTTAGCACTTTGAAATCTGGGGATTGCTCCGATGGTCGGATCGACAGCACGAGCGAGCGCATTAACGATGCGCTAACCAAGCTCGATCAGCCTATCCAAGAATGCTGCGGCACCGGACGGGGAGCCGGCAGCCGCATCAGGATGCCGGCCGGTGTCATGCCCGGGCGGCTTTTTCGTCATTCGATCAATCGGATCACTTTGCGCCGATAGAGCCGATCCAGCGTGGCAACGAAGTCCCGATCGTCGAGCACGTCGATCAGCCGATCGACTGGATCAACGGCACTTCGCGAGCCCGGCCCGATGTAGTCTTTCAAAAGATTTCTGGCCGCGGTCACAGAACGTATTAGATGATCGATCTCATCTCGCTCACTCATTGGTCCCTCGCCAGCTTGGTCGCGCCACGCCGGCTCCTTCTTGCCCTAGTGATAGAAGGGTTCATCCATCGGAAAAGGTTTGCATCGAGCCAAGCCGAGCGAATATTTGCGGTCTAGAAACTGGCCCCCGACACCAACAGAACCGCGCCGATTACCATTAGGAGAATGCCCGGCCAGTTGGTTCCGAGCCCCAAGAATCTCATGCCCCGCCGCGGTGGCTCCAGAGTGTCGCGAACTGGCCGGGAGGAATCTGGGCCGCTAAGCGATCCCCGCCAAATAGCGGCGCGTGCCATGTACAAGACGCCGCCTAGGACTAGCAGCGCGCCAAGGCCCATCAGGAACATTCTCGCCTCCGCATTCATCGCTGACACACGCACGGACCGGGATTTTAAGAGCCGGCCGAATAATTCGTTCCGGGCTGGCCGATCGACAGGCGAGGCAGATTGCTGACGAAGTATACGCTAACAAAAAAAGCCCGCCGAAGCGGGCCTTTTCTCAATCAGAGAGAACCATACAGCTGGCGCTCTCTGCGCATCTCGTCCGCATCGAAGGTTTGCTCGCCGGATCGTAGCCAATCCAGCCGCTTTTCTGCCAGGCGGGCTCCCTGGAAAGTAGAGAGCGAAGACGCTCATCGATGCAATACGTTTCATGTTCTTCACGAGCAGGGGGCCCGTCCAACTCGCACGTGCGAATGGTGTTCCAATCCCATCGCGCTCGATGGTGCGGTGCGATCCGACCAAGTGGCCAGCCAGATGATGTTTCCAATTGGTGAGCCGTGGAGGAACAGAGCAAGGCGAAGAGCTGTTATCAAGGGCAGATAGGAGTTACTGATGACACGTTCGATCCTTTTAATAGCTGCGGCAATCGTATTCTCCGGCACAGCCCTCGCGCAAAGCAGCGGAACGCTGGAGGAGCAGGCTGCGTGCCGTGCCAGCGTGAAGCGCTATTGCGCACAAGCGATTCAGGGCGGGGATATGATGGTGCTTTCCTGCCTTCAGCAGAATAGGCCGCGCATTTCGAAAGCATGTCGGCAAGTGTTATTGAAGCATGGCCAATAGGCGTGCTCAGGCGAAGGGCCCCGGCACTTGCTCCGGGGCCCCAGCTGTCCAGTAGAGTACATCCGTCCAACTGGGCAGTTAGTTCCCGCCGCCCGCGCCACCCCCGGCACCGCCGCCTGCGCCACCACCTGCGCCGCCTGCACCGCCCGCGCCGCCGCCGCTAGTGCGGCCTTGGTCAACGTTGTTCATTGAGTTGGCGCCACCGGCTTTTCCTGCAGCTGCGTTTGAACCGCTGAGAGAGCTGGCGTTGTTGCCGCGTTCCGAGCCAACTGCGCCGGTCGTCCGGTCCGACCTTGTTGGTGCAGTGGGCGAGCTCGGCGTCGTCTGGGCGAGCGCCGGCGCTGCAATAAGTGTCAGTGCTGCACTTGCAATAAGAAGTTTTCGCATGTCGTTTCCTCTCGTGACGCCCCAACCGAGAAATGCAAACTAACAAAACCTGTTCCTGAACGACTTCACTTTTAGATGGGAACAATTTCTGGTTCTCGCATTTCTCAGAATGCCTCGCATGAGTGTGTCTTCGTAAGGCGTTCAATTTTCTGGTTGCCTCGCCGCGGCGCCCCGAGCGCCGGGGGACCCTTGAAAGTAGCCTCTATGTTGAAGAGTCCGCGACGATCCATCCGACCGATTTACGGCTACGCGCTCGGCTTCATCTTGTTGCTGGGTCTCATTGGAGCCGCGGTCTCGGTCATCAGAAACGAAGGTAAGGCACCTGTCGATCAGCAAACCAAAACGGTGAAATAGCGTGCCTCAGCCGAAAAGGAGAAAGCAGGGACTCGTTAAAGCCGACGGATCGAAGTCGAGCGTCAGCCTTGAGCCTGAGTTTTGGAGCGCTTTAAAGGAAATTGCCATTGAACGAGGGACGAGCCCAGCAGCCCTTGTCAGACTGGTTGACCGCAATGGGCCTCAGGTGAACTTAACCTCGGCCGTCCGTCTGTTCGTCTTGCAGCATTTCAAAGCCAAAATAAAGGACGGGTCTCCCGCCTAACTTAGTCGGCAATTGGCAACGTTCGCATTGTGAATTCAATGCGGTCATCAGCAACCGGCCGGCAATGCTCAATCATCGTCATGTATGCCTCCGCTGGAAATCCGCGAAATAAGCGCGCGCTCGTTGTCTGGCGGCATGACGGGCCGGGTAAATGTCTCGCGGACGGCCCCACTGTTAAGTCGAAGCTTTTCACGTCGTGATCGAAGCCGTTCGCTCAACGACCGGGGCTTCGTTTACGATCCTCAACTGGCCATAGCCCCTCTGCAAATTCTCAGAGCGGCGATTTACATCGTCACGGTCAGGTATTTCAGGCATGCGGGTCGCGAGGCCCAGGGTGTAGTCCCATAGAAGCCGCAGGTCCATTTCCAGATGCCAGACCTTTCCGGGTTCGCATTCCAGTCTTGCTGAGCGATGGTGCCCACGTCTACGTCGCCGGACCAGATGTCCATGTCTCGAGCAGGGCGGAAGGGCGATGGCGGGAGAGTTCGGGCGGGCATCACAGCGCCTTCGTGGCGTGCCGCTGTCCGGGCGGCGCTATAGAATGGGACGCCCAAAGCAAAAGTCAAACTGGACGACGCTGAGGGATCTGCGGCGAAGCTGCGCTGGCGCGAATGGATGGGCCGCGTCGAAGCGGTGGTCTCTGCCTAGCGCGAGCCGGTCAACCGCGCCATGCTGGCGCGGGTCGTCGGCCGCGGCTGCAATCTCGATCTGATCATCGACGACATCCAGGCCGAGCTGCGCGGCCGCCCCCATGAGCTCGTGCCGGTCGCCGGCGGCTGGCAGCACCGCACTCGCAAACAGTTTGCCGATGCGATCCGCACAGCGATCGGTGCGAGCGAGCAGGATAGCGCGCTGTCGGCGAGCGAGATGCAGGTGCTGCTGTGCATTGCCTATTACCAGCCGATCACCCGCGGCGAGCTTGGGCAGTTCTTTGGCAAGGAGATCAGCCGCGACGTGACCGGACAACTGCGGAGGCTCGGCCTGATCGGCTCCGGACCGCGGGCGCCGCGGCCCGGCGCGCTGCACACCTATCTGATGACGAAGACGTTCCTGGCGCAGTTCGGATTCGATACGCTGCGCGACCTATCGGACATGCAGGCGCTCAAGGACGCCAGGCTGCTCAGCAAGGATGAGCTGTTCGCAGGGGACATCCTGCCGGGTGAAGGGAGCGATGATGAGTAGCCTGATGAACTCCTCAAAAAGGTCGAGGGCACGGCGTGCATCCCAGGTTTTTTTGCCCGGTCGGCAATCTTTGCCGGCGCGCCGCGACGTCCCGGATCCCCGCTGGGCTGACAATGGGCCGATTATGCCGACCGTCGGAAACTCGTCGACTTCCGCGCCGTCCAGTCGCTAGCATTCTGTCATAGTCGACACTGACACCAAACGAAAACTCCGCTTTATTCGCACATGCTGTTTATAAGGATCGCTGTGTTGACGGGAACCATTGATAGCACCCGTAGTTTAATCGACTTCATCCGCACGGCCAAACGTAATTGCGGCTCATGTAGGCGATGGATCTTTTCTTCGCGTCGAGCTCTCATGGTTCAGGACTTAAAACGGCGGTGCGATTTTGGACGTGTGCGCCATCGGCAAGCTCCAACGATTCCGCGTGACTCCCGGCTATCGACGCGACCCGGTCGCGACACAACCACGGACCAAAGGGCCACATGATCGACGACCTCTGGTACAAGAACGCCGTCTTCTACTGCCTCTCCGTAGGCAGTTTCATGGATGCTGATGGCGACGGTTGCGGCGACTTCAAGGGCCTGACGCGCCGGCTCGACTACATTCACGGCCTCGGCATCACCGCGATCTGGCTGATGCCCTTCCAGCCCTCGCCCGGCAAGGACGACGGCTACGACATCTCCGACTACTACGGCGTCGATCCGCGCTACGGCACGCTAGGCGACTTCGTCGAATTCACCCATGGCTGCCACCAGCGCGGCATCCGCGTCATCATCGACCTCGTGGTCAATCACACCTCGGACCAGCACGCCTGGTTCAAGGACGCGCGCAGCGCCAGGGATTCGCGCTATCGCGACTGGTATGTGTGGTCGGACAAGAAGCCGCCCAATGCCAACAAGGGTATGGTGTTTCCCGGCGTGCAGAAATCGACCTGGACGCATGACACGACCTCGAAGTCCTGGTTCTTCCACCGGTTCTATGACTTCCAGCCGGACCTCAACACATCCAATCCCTATGTGCAGGCCGAGATCCTGAAGATCATGGGGTTCTGGCTGCAGCTTGGCGTCTCCGGCTTCCGCATGGATGCGGTGCCCTTCGTGATTGCCACCAAGGGACCGAAGGTCAACAAGCCCACCGAACAATACGACATGCTGCGCGCCTTCCGCGAATTCCTGCAATGGCGCAAGGGCGACGCCATCATTCTCGCCGAAGCCAATGTGCTGCCGGAAACCGACATGGAATATTTCGGCAGCGACGGCGACCGCATGCAGATGATGTTCAACTTTCACGTCAACCAGAACCTGTTCTATGCGCTGGCCTCCGGCGACGTGCGCCCACTGGCTGCGGCGATGAAGGTGACCAAGCCACGCCCGGCGACGGCGCAATGGGGCCTGTTCCTGCGCAATCATGACGAACTCGATCTCGGCCGGCTGACCGAGGAGCAACGCCAGACGGTGTTCGCGAAATTCGGCCCGGACAAGGACATGCAGCTTTACGATCGCGGCATCCGACGTCGGCTGGCGCCAATGCTCGGCGGCGACCGACGCAGGCTCGAGCTTGCTTACAGTCTGATGTACACGCTGCCGGGTACGCCGGTGCTGCGCTATGGCGACGAGATCGCCATGGGTGATGATCTCACGCTGCCTGAACGCAACTGCGCGCGGACGCCGATGCAATGGTCGAACGAACCCCGTGCCGGCTTCACCAAGAGCGAGAAGTCAAAGAATCCTGTGATCGACAAGGGCCCCTACGGCTACAATCACGTCAATGTCGCCAAGCAGCGCCGCGATCCCAATTCGATGCTGAACTGGACCGAGCGCATGATCCGGATGCGCAAGGAGGTCCCCGAAATTGGCTGGGGCGACTTCACCATCATCGCCACGCGCAACCCTGCCGTGCTGGCGATCCGCTACGACTGGCGCAACAACTCCGTGCTGTTCGTGCATAATCTCGACGAACAGCCACGCGAAGTGTCATTTGCACTCGGCCTCGATGGCAAGCAGGGCGACCACCTGATCAATCTTCTGACGGAAGACCATAACCGCGCCGATGCCCAGGGCAAGCACCACCTGATGCTGGAAGCATATGCCTATCGCTGGTACCGCGTCGGCGGTCTAGATTATCTGCTCCGGCGCAGTGACATCGACAGTGATACGGATGCGCATCCGGCGTGAGGGTGCCTGCGCCCGGATCGCGGGACCAAGCCTGCGGCCATCAGCAAGTACGCCGACATCAGCGGAAGGCAGATGAAGAAGCTTCGCTCTAAAACCTGGAGAGCGATACGACCTGGAACATGGACAGGCCTTCGCGCCAGTCTCTTGATAGAGTAGCCGCTGCGGCCCAGCTGAGGGAACATGCATCGAACCTGGCGATTAGCAGGCGCACCTACGCCAGGACGCTCCGCCTTATGAATACGAACATCGAGCCTTTCGCGATCGTCACCATTCCGGCATGCAACGAAGCCGACCGGATCGAGCGGTGTATCGCTGCGCTGGCCGTCCAGCGCGACCGTTTCGGCGCGCCCCTTGCCGCGGACGCGTTCGAGATCCTGGTGTTCGCCAACAATTGCACTGACGGTACCTCGGGAGTCGCCAGACGTTTCGCCGACTCGGTCCCGCAGAGGGTGGTGGTCATAGAGGAGGAATTGCCGTCGGAGATGGCCAACGCCGGCTGGGCGCGGAAGCGTGCAATGGACCTTGCGGCCGACCGCCTCGATGCGCTCGGCCCGGGCGGTGTAATTATGAGCACGGATGCCGATAGCTGCGTCGGCCCCGCGTGGCTTTCGTCTAACCTCCATGAGTTGGCGAACGGTGTGGAGTGCGTGGCAGGCTACATCGATGCAGAACCGCTCGAGATCGTTTCGCTTGGACGGGATTTCCTGTCCCGCGGTAGGCTCGAAGATACTTACCTCAGCCTTGCCGCGGAAATCATCGCGCGCTGTGATCCGCGAGCCCATGATCCCTGGCCGAACCATCGTGTCTCTTCGGGCGCGAGCCTGGCCGTAACCGTGGCGGCCTATCGGGCCATCGGAGGACTTCCTGCACGCGCTCTCGGCGAAGACGTCGCCCTTACGGCTGCGTTGGACGAGGCGGGATTCAAAGTTCGTCACTCGCTCGACGTCGTCGTCCAGACGTCCTGTCGGATCTTGGGGCGGGCGCCTGGCGGAGCGGCCGACACCATGCAACGCCGGCTCGCCGATTTGAATGCTCCTTGCGACGACGATCTTGAGCCCGCCTTGCAGATCGCCCGTCGCGCCATGTACCGATCGCTTTTCCGCCGGGCGTGGCAGAGTGCGCTCGAAGACGGTCCGATGTCCGCCCGGTTGTGCATTCCCTCCGACTTCGTTCGTCACCTCCGTGCCGAGGAGGCGACGCTTCGTGAGGCATGGGAAGCCGTATCGGGCAGAAGTCCTGTTCTCACGGTTCACCGGACGCTACGCCCCTCGGAGCTGCCTCGGCAGATCGCGATCGCCAGAATGATCGTCGCAAGCCTGAGGGCCGCCGCAATCACGCGGACAGCCGCTCCAGGCGGTAGACTTCATCGCGAAGGATCCGGCGAGCCGGAACTCGCTTGACGACGGCGTAGGCGAAAGCGTCGCTGGCCTCCGTTCCCCTCAGCGGATAGTCAGTCTCGCCCAGCCAGTGGCAGAGGACGATCTCTCCGTCGGGAGCGAGGACCCTGCAGCAGTTTTCGGCCACCGAAAGGAGATCGGCCCGGCTGAAGTAGTACAGCACTTCAGACAGCACGATGAGGTCGAAGGCGCCGTCCGGGAATTCGGTCGGCAGCACACATTCCTCGAAGGCGACGTTCGGCGGCGCGTCCTTTCGCGCAGCTTCCAGCGCCGTGCGGGACGCGTCGATCGCCAGCAGTTCTCCGCCTCGCTGCGCGAGCCTTGCCGTCAGGACCCCGATCGAGCAGCCAACTTCGAGGATACGATCGTAATGGGCGCGCGTAAGAGCCGACAGAGTGCGGTCATATTTCTCCCGCTCGTAGGCGCTGGTTCGGAATCCCCAGGGGTCGATATCCTGCCGGTACCGTTCCTCGAAGTATGAAGCGGGCAAACTCTCTATGTGCCTCGTCATCGGGAGACCTCGTAAACGTACTCGTGCTCGCCAAGGAACGGCGCCAACGTCTCTTCGGTGAACCGGAAGCCCGTTGGATCGTCTTCGATAAGCGTGGACATCTGCGAAGCGTGGGCCGCGATAGCACGGTGCTTGAGATCACGTTCTCCAGCGATATCCAGCCGGTGGCCGCGCGGGAAGCCTGGGACATCGTCGTCCTGATCGAGGTGCCACCCCCAGATGGGGTAGGCCCAGAGCCTGACAGCTGGGTTGGCGACTCCGGCCGCCTTGGCGATGGCAGCGGCCGCCTGATGATCGCAATGCGGATCCCGATCCCACGTCACAAACAAGGCCTTTGCGCCCGTCTCCTGAAGAAGGTCGGACACGGCGCGGACCGCCGCGTCGAACTGGGGTCCCTCCAGAGGGGCTTGCGTGTCGGGGAGGTCGAGATGGCGTACGAACGCCGGATGGAGGCCCAGAATTTCGCCTGCCGCCCTGACTTCCGCCTTCCGGAGATCGACCAGTCGTTCCGGAGGGTACTGGACCGACCGGGGGTGCGAACCCGCACCATCGGTCAAAACCACGACGTGAACCTTCTGGCCTGCTTGGCAGGCCTGAGCGATCAGACCGCCAAGACCTAACGTCTCGTCGTCCGGGTGCGGCGAGAGAATTAAGAAGGGCGCACCCTCCGTCAGCGCCTCGCGCGAGATGATAGGAAGCGCCTTCGTCACTTCGAGATATTCCGAAACCTTCACTAAAAGTCTCCTGCCGACCGCGACGAACTCAGAAAGACCTGAGCCCCATCGCTCATGGCGCGGTCCGGCACCGGTTGCCGCAGATACGTCGCCAGGTCGCGGCAGATGCGCTCAACGTCGTGAGGACGCACAAACGCCCGAAGCCCGATGCCCCTCTGGACGGTCTCCATGACAGTCAGGGCGGATCGTTCGACAACCATCCGGGTGAGGTTGGCGAAAGCCACGATGCTTTCTGGATCATCTTCGACCGCCAGACGGCGCGCGGCGTCCTCAACCCAAAAGCGCGCCGTCGTCGCGTCGGCGACACAAGTCGCAAGGCGCTCGAGCTGATACGCGTCTTCGCCCCTTGCTGAGGAATTAAGGTGCTCTCGGAACAGGTCGACTAGCCGTTCCGTTGCGCCGGTATGGACGGCGCAGAAGCGCCATGCGCCGCCCGAGAAGTGCGGCTGTCGCATGAAGTCGCCGGGAGCGCCGATCCGCTCACGATCCGTGATGCGTCGCCCGGTGAAGTCGACCGTCCCGGTCGCCGTCGCGCGCATGCCTTGCGCCTGCCAGCTGGACGTGTCGTGCGCATATCCGATCTCGAGGTCGAGCAGGCACATCTGCTGCCCCTCCGGTGCTGATGCGGTAACCAGGGGACGCGTCACGAACCCGGCGCCCGACGCCAGGATCTTGCGGCCTTTGAGGACGTTGCCATCCCGCTCCGGGGTGATCCTCAGGCCCTGCGCGTCGTCGGCGCCCCATACTGCGGACAGCGCACCATCACGCACGCTTCCCGCGAGACCTTCGATCTGCGCTTGTGTTCCGTAACGGCAGACCAGCCCCACCGCGTTGACGTGGCCCTCAAATATACGGGCAAGCGAGAGGTCCGCTGCGCCGAGTAGACGCAGGATGGTGCAGAGTTCGGCGCCGAAGCGCGGGTCCCAGAGACTGCTGCCGCCGAGCTCATGAGGCAGTGGGCTCATGGCCAATCCGCTGAAGCGGAAGTCCGTCCAGACGTCCGGTGCGATGTCAGCAGTTCTGTCCGTATCAAAGGCGCGGCTTGAGAGCTTCGCGGCGAAGGCCTGCACATTCTCCAGCAGCTTATGACGTTCGGAAGGGGCGAGAATGGCGGTGTCCTCACGACAGTTGGCGAGCATGCGATGAAGTCCGCAGCGCACCGATAGTTCCGATCTGCTGGAACGACTCCCAATCTTGGCGTTGTCCTCGGGCACTCCTTTTGGACGAACTATATGGCGACCATCGAGCTGCAGCCACACAACGAGAACTCCCAGACGTGGCTGCTCGTCTGGGCCGAGCGTCAGGAGATCGTCGGACGCGTCCGACGGGGGGAGGATGGGTGGTTCCATATCACCGCTCACGGACCGCACTGGAGCCCCATGAAGAGTTTCGCCGGCGACAAGTTCGACGACCCGTCCGAGGCTCTGAAGCAGGCTCAGGCGTATTTCGGAAACCGGTAGGGCACTGTCCTACAATAAGCAGATAGGACAAAGGCCACGTCGTCATGGGCGATGCGGCCTTTCTTTTTAAGCATTATCTAGTCGATCGTTCGAAGGACCAACCGCACATGCGAAGGGCCGTAGGCGCCAGCGGGCCGCGGCCATCCTAATGCGGTTTGAATAAACTCACGACGAAGTCGTCGCCGACAAGGCGAAACGACGCTAGGTCCGTTCCAGTCCGGTCCATTTCCTCGATTGGAATCCGTAATGGACCGCCGCCAAGCCGCTTCAACATGACGATCAGCAACTGATCTTTGAAACGATCGACGAGACCATCGCCGTTAAGTCTCGGATCACTTCCTAGTGCAGTCTTCATGAAACGCTCCGCGGCCGCTTAACGGCCTTTGCTGGTGAATCGTGGGCAAAGACGCTGCCTCCAAAGAGATCCAAGCGAGTCATCGCCCAGGCGCAAGCACGCCGGAAAAGGTCGTTAGATAGCCAAGGCTCAAGGCGCGGAGAGCTAGGCGACCTTGATCGTTGAGACTGCGAAAGCGAGTTCAAGCGTCCGGCGACTTCACTGTATGACCAAGTGAAAATTGTTAGCGTTGTTCCCAAGATGTACCGCTGACATTGGTCCATCCACCGAGCAGAGCCGCCTGCCATGCAAATTATTACTACTGCCGCGGCGGCAATCAGGCCGACAGCGTCAACGTCACCAAGATCCGAAGTCCCGCCCCATTAAGGCGATCCGCTGGGCCCGCTGGCGTCCCGTTGCCGACCGCCGGCCGCAAAGGAGGAAGCGAGGCCTAGTCCTTCGCCGCCTTTGCTAGGATAGCCCGTGCCTGCTCCAAAATCCGACGTGCAATTTCAAGCTTGGCCACCTGCTCGGCGTCTATCCCGGGGATTGTGGTTCCGTCCCTTGTGACCATGGCAAACACTTCCACGCTGATGAACGCGAAAACAGTTTGATCTTCAAAAGCACGTTCCAAAGCTGGCGCGAAACGGCGCCGCGGCCCTCAAGGACAACGAACAAGGCGGCAAGCAAGACGATCTGCAACGTGGAGTCTGACAGAAGGGACATGGCGCCCTTACTACGTTCATTTCGCAGATGCGTTCCAATCTAAATTGCGTTCTCAACATTCCGCATTTAGATAAAATTACGGCCACGCAATCGAAGGCATCGTCGCATCGCGAACCCATGAGGGACCTTCGCCTTGCTCCATCGGCTCTCGCCATGGCAGGCAAAGTGTCATGAGCCGATGAGGCTGACGCTAGTCAAGACAGGTGGGCGTAAGATCCGGTGCATTGTTTGTGGTTCAATTTAATAGAGCGCCCTTCGATCTTTGGTGAAGGGCTGTCTGTAAGGCACTACTCAGCTCATGAAGCTCGTAAGGTTTTCGCAACAGCAAAAATTCAGAGCCCAGTTTCCGCGCTGCCTCACTGTAGCCCGTTGCGAGAACGACGGGGATGTTCGGGTAATTCTGCCTAAGATGGCGGGCCAGGCCGAGACCATCCATTTTTCCAGGCATCACGACATCGCTGAAAACGAGGTCGATGCCGTCGTGCTCGATCTCGCGCAATGCGGACTCCGCGTCCGGTACGCATTTCACGCGATATCCCAACTCTTCCAGAAATACGGCGCTGGCGGTGGCAACATCCGGATTGTCTTCAACAAGAAGGACATTGCCGGCGCCTTTGGCCAGAACCTCTGCTTCGTGCGCACCTGCATGGCCTTCGCCACGCGGAAGCCGAATGGTGATTTCCGTACCAGCGCCGAGCTTGCTTTGGATTTCGACACGACCGCCGGCCTGGTTGGCAAAGCCATGCACCTGTGAGAGTCCCAATCCTGTTCCTTTGCCGACGGGTTTGGTCGTGAAAAACGGATCGAACACCTTCGCAATGACGTCCTCGGGAATACCTGCGCCGGTATCAGCCACCTTGATCTGCACGTACTCGCCTTTATCCTCTCCATCCCTGACCCGGTAATTTGCTGCCGTAATCGTCAAGGTGCCCCCGTCGGGCATGGCGTCACGAGAGTTGATGCTGAGATTGATGAGTGCAGTTTCGAGTTCGGTTGGATCCGCGAAGATTGGCCAAACTCCGGCCGGTACGGAGATTTCGAGCTTGATCGCGCTACCCAGAACGGTAGCCAAGACCTCGCGTACAGCTTGCACGGTCTCTTCAAGATTGAGCAGCGTCGGAGCGACTTGCTGACGCCGCGCAAACGTCAGCAACTGACGAGTAAGTGCCGCGCCGCGACGAACGCTTGCCTCAATCGCTCCTGCTGCCTCGATCACGCGGGGGACAATGGCATGCCGTTTGATCAGCCGAACGTTACCCGTGATTGCCATAAGGAGGTTGTTGAAGTCATGAGCCACTCCGCCCGTCAGCTGACCGAGCGCATCCATTTTCTGCGCTTCCGCCAGCTGCTTTTGCATACGTTCAAGCTGCTGTGCTGCTTGACGTCGCTCTGTGATGTCGCGCGTAATCTTGGCAAATCCGATCAGCTCGCCTGCGTCATTGCGGACGGGATCAATGACCACACTCGCCCAAAAGAACGTGCCGTCTTTGCGGACGCGTAAGCCTTCTTCTTCGTAACGGCCCTTTTCACGTGCAATGCTGAGAGCACGCGCTGGTTTTCCAGCGTCCCGGTCGCCGGGGGTATAAAAGCGCGAAAAGTGCTGACCGATAATCTCGTCAGGAAGATAGCCTTTGATCCGCTGACCGCCGAGGTTCCAGCTGGTGACATGACCTTCCGGATCAAGCATGTATAACGCATAGTCCGTGACATTGCTCACCAACAGGCGAAAAAGATTTTCGCTTTCGCTCAATGCGGAGCGGGCTTGCATCCGTTCGGTGATGTCCCGCGTGATCTTGGCAAAGCCGACAAGGACATCGTTTTCATAGATGGCGTCGATAACCACGGAGGCGAAAAACCGCGTACCGTCTTTCCGCATCCGCCAGCCTTCCGCTTCGAAGCGCTTATTCCGGCGTGCGGCCTCCAATGCGGTGGCGGGAAGTCCGGCTTCGCGATCCTCCGGCGGATAGAACACCGAGAAGTGCTGGCCCACGATTTCGTCGGCGCCATACCCTTTGATCGTCTCGGCGCCTGCATTCCAGTTTGATACGACGCCGTTGGGGTCGAGCAGATAAATCGCATAATCTGTGACGCCTTGAACGAGAAGTCGGAAGGCGCGTTCGCTTTCTAAAAGATCGCGGTCGTTTTTTGTTTTTGGCATCATTCACTTTCCGCGAACCAATCCCTCTGGTAGAGGCGATAACTGCCATCGTTTAGCGGCACGGGAGTCGCAGGTCAGAGTAGGCTCCCCCACATACGCGGCACAAGAACCCTTTTACCGTCAGATTTGGAACCAAAGTTTGCTTTAAGGATTATCTCTGCCTTCTCAGATTAGCCGCTCGTTACGGCGATAAATTCAAATTTCTAGAAGAGGGCAAGGCGGCCGGCCGGAGGATCGCCTAAGCCGCGACCTTGTGCGGGCGCGGGCTCTGTCGGTGAGGATCAGGCTTGGGTCTGAGAACGGCGCTCAGTTCAGCTAGTTGGTCTGAAGGGCGGCCCGCTCGCAGTGCCTTTTGCTGCACGGACAAATCTGTTGTGCCGTCCCCAACGGGACGATTCGCCGTCGATAATCGCTGACTTGGTTTTTAAATGCCACGCGTCGGTTGCGATCTTCTTAAAGCGTCCCCGCCAGTCGTGAAGAAGTAAGGCGATGCTCCCTTGGCCCAACATTCTCGGCGCTGTAGCCCTGCCGTTGCTACCCGGCAGAGCGCTTATTCTGCGTGACGCCGGCTCGCGCGAACCGCCCGACCAGGTTTTCAAGGCGCAACGGGAATGATCTTGGACCGGGAAGAACCGTCTTGCCCGGAACAATACTCATAGTGAGTGCTTGTGCAACGACCCGATGAGGACGCGCCATGACCGATCAAGAGACGCCATGTGTAAGTGACCAATGGTCTGATCTGAAGGCCACCGTGGCGGATGGTGTCAAAGCCGTCGCATCAACAATAGGAGAAGCAATCGAGGAAGGCAAAAAGCCCGGAAAGCCGCTCGACATACTAAGCAAGCTTACGCGCGAAGCTCCGCTCGGTATGTTGTTGGCAGCATTTCTCATTGGCCGGGCACTGGCACGGCGGCAATGATTAGGCCGGTTGCCTTTTGAGATCGTCGAGCGTGACGCTTTTGGGAAACATGAATCTAGCAGTGGCTTGTGACCGACAGTTATTCCGGAGGACACTATGGGTTTAGCAACTTATGCCGTCATCGAATCTAACGATGGCTGGGGCGTTCTGCACGATGGAGACGTGGAAGGGAAATTCCTGACCAAAGAGTCTGCTTTCGAAGCAGCCGTGGCTGCAGCGTCTCTTGCGATCCGCCAGGGACACGAAGTCCATGTCAGCGCCCCGAGCAGCGAAGCCGGAAACAAGACAGCGCTTGGCGGTCCAACAAATTGACGGGGGCTCAAGCTGCGTGAAAGGATATGAATTGGGACGAGATGATGATGGCGCCGAAGTAAAGTCAGCGCGCAAAGCACGCGGCGCCGAGCCAGGGCCGTCGGTTCGCAACGTTTTAATTTGGAGCCTTGGCTTAGTTGTGGCCGCTTTTGCCGTTGTATATTTCCTGTTTTTCAAAACCTAGCCGACCGTCAGCTGGTGGCGACGTACCCGCTTGGAGACGCCGATCAGGTTGCCGCCTGTTACTTAGAAACGACTTACATTCCTTCCTCTTTTGAGGTTGAGCGTCCTGTTCGCATGGTGGCCGTTCCGATGGCCCTGCCATCGCTCCAAACGTGGCGGAGCTTTTGCTGTCATAGCCGTTGGTATGCAGTAGCCGGATGAACTCGTCCATCGAGGCATTAACTGTTGGTACGCTCGGCAGCTTCCGGTGTGAGGGTGCGGCCAAAAAGCCGGCTGATGGATTCGCGAAAAGCCATGCGAGTCCCCTTTTTTCGTGACAGCGCTTTGCTGCGCGGACGAGAGAAAGGTTCATTCGGGAGCGACAGTCCTAACGGAATATTCTTGGACGGGGAACTGGTCGCATAGTGGCGTCTTAAGCGCACAAGCAATTATAGCGATCGATGCGCTCGCCTGCATGACTGTACCAAAGCGATTCGCCGCCGCAATTATCCGTTTTTGAGGAGAGGCCGATGCCCCGATACTCTGAAGAACAGATCCGAGAGTACGCTCACAAACTTTGGGAAAGGGAAGGTCGCCCGGAAGGTAAGGCCGATGACTTCTGGCACCAGGCCAAAAGCGAGCTCGAAAGCGATGCGCCTGGCGACGAAGACCTGAAACCGATGCCAGAGTAGGAAAAAGCGCTGCCCAAGCGCCCCTTCGTCATTGGGCGGGCGATGTCGCCACCGGCGGAACGCTGCATCCAATCAAGCGTTTTCGATTGGCACTTATCTAGGAGCTGGTTCATGCCCCATTCTTATCCCGCGCCTCCGTTTGCTTCCCAGAAACAACCGATGCCCGGCCGAACGGAGGCCATGCAGCCTCGTCCCGATCATGGCGAGAGCAGCTACAAGGGGGGTGGTCGATTGCAGGGCATGAGAGCGGTAATTACCGGTGGCGACAGCGGGATCGGCCGCGCTGTCGCGTTGGCCTACGCACGCGAAGGTGCCGACGTCTTGATTTCTTATCTCGATGAGACCGAGGATGCCCTCGAAGCTAAAGCTTTAATCGAGCGCGAAGGCCGCAAGGCCATAATGGTCCCAGGTGACATCCAGCATCGGCGCCATTGCGACGTGATTATCGATAAGGCGGTAAGGGAATTGGGCGGGATCGACATCCTCGTTAACAACGCCGCGCATCAAGCGACCTTCAAGGACATCGGCGACATTTCCGATGACGAGTGGGATTTGACGTTTAGGACAAATATCTATGCAATGTTCTACCTGACAAGGGCCGCCGTGCCTCACATGAAGCCCGGAAGTGCGATCATCAATACCGCGTCGGTCAATTCGGATATGCCGAACCCCACCTTGCTGGCCTATGCAACGACGAAGGGGGCCATTCAGAATTTCACCGGCGGCTTGGCGCAGATGTTGGCCGATAAGGGCATCCGCGCAAACGCGGTGGCACCGGGACCGATTTGGACGCCGCTCATTCCATCCACTATGCCAGACGAAGCCGTTAGAAATTTCGGCAAGCAGACGCCGATGCAACGTCCCGGACAGCCCGCAGAGCTTGCAACCGCCTACGTGATGCTCGCAGATCCACTCTCAAGCTACGTTTCCGGGGCCACGATCGCCGTTACAGGCGGTAAACCGTTCATCTAAGCGGATCGGGCGTTTCGCTACCAAGCAGTGGGGTCTCATCGTTGTCCAGCATTTTGCCGTGGGTGGGAGGCCTCTCCGCTGTTCTGACTTCGCTGTCGTACCTTCCACAGGTCCGGAAAGCATTACCGCGGGGCTCGACCAACGATCTGTCGCTCAAGATGCTTGTGGTGCTGACATCGGGCCTCGGTCTCTGGATCGCATACGGTCTGCTCAAGGGCGACTGGATCATCGTTCTGGCGAATAGCATCGGCTGCGCTTTAACAGCGACCGTGCTCGGCTGTAAAATACGAGACATTCGCGGGGAGGACTCTGCATAGGGAGAGGAACCTGGCTGCATGATCAGGGTTTAGAGTGCCTGTTATCTAGGTGTCATACGGAGATGCCATGCGGCCAATAATGGTACCACCCACTCTCCTTGATCGCGAGGTCGCAGCAACCGCCGTTCGGCACGCACATGCCGCAAGCGAACAAGTGGCCGAAGCTCTGACGTGGGGCGCGGACGAGCATGTTCTCGTTGTTGCTGCAGCGGCCTTCTGGCTCCTGTCGCGTAGCGGCTCCCCCCGGAAGCGAACTGTCGGTACGCATTTTCTGGCGGCCTCGGTGGCCACGGCCGTTGTGCCGCATGCACTGAAGCATGTTTTCAATCAACGTCGACCGGATAGGCTCACGATTCTTGGCCATCTACACGGAGTACCGATCTCAGGCCGCCCGAATGATGCGTTCCCCTCGGGGCACGCGATGCATATGGGGGCTCTCGCGAGCGCAGCATCCTCATTCGATCGGCCGTATCGCGAGCTGACCTGGACGGCTGCGGTCGGTATCTCGCTGACGAGGATCTATGTTCTCGCGCACTGGACGAGCGATGTGGTCGCGGGCTTCGCCAGCGGATATCTGATTGATCGGCTATTGAGACGCTGGACCGGCTACGGCAATGGGACGACGACGCCATGACGGATTACGCCGTCCGATTTTTCGTTGGAGGGGCAGTCGTCTCGATATTCGCGCTGCTCGGAGACGTGTTACGGCCTAAGTCCTTCGCGGGACTCTTCGGCGCCGCGCCATCGGTGGCCCTGGTTTCGCTCGCGCTCGCAATCTCCAGGCACGGACCGGACTACGTCTCTACGCTGGCTGCTTCGATGATGGCCGGCGCGACCGCTCTTCTCGTGCTCAGCTTCGTGACGTGCCGTTTACTCAAACGCACGGGGTTGTCAGTTCTATCTGTTACCCTGCTCGGGTTTCCCCTGTGGCTGGTAGTCGCGTTTGGCCTCTATGGGATGGTGGGCTGAATGCTTGTTCGAGCCTCATTCTCGTCGTTGAGCGATGGTCGCTGGTACGAATACATCGTCCGGTTCCTGCTGGGCGGAGCATCGACTGCAATAACTGGCCTGATCGGCACACGTTGGGGTCCGGGCGTCGGAGGTCTGTTCCTGGCATTTCCAGCCATGCTCTGCGCCAGTGCCACGCTGGTCGAGGCGCACGAAAGGCGCCGCAAAAGGGAAATTGGCCTGCAGGGCAAGAGACGTGGTGAAGACGCCGCTGCGCTCGAGGCCGCTGGAGCGGCTCTGGGAAGCATGGGCCTCGTTGCGTTCGCTCTCACAGTCTTCCTCGTAAATGCCGCGGCTCCCTGGAGCAGCTTGGCGCTGGCATCTCTGGTATGGGCGGCGACCGCAGGTTCTTGCTGGTGGACTTACAAGAGACTTCGCAGGACGTGGACCTGAGATGGGCGAGCTCCGATCAAGAATAGACACCAGTCGGGCAGTGCACTTGTGTCTGGACATGCAGAGGCTGTTCGGTCCCGAAGGGCCTTGGCCGACACCTTGGCTCGAACGTGTCATGCCGGCGGTGGAAAGCCTCGTCCAACGTGACCCGGCACGGACTGTCTTTACGCGCTTTATTCCCCCGGCGTCGCCCGAGCATGCAAATGGGATGTGGCAGAGCTACTTCCGAAAATGGCGGTTGGTCACGCGCGAACGTCTGGACCCACACCTCCTCGAGCTTATGCCGCCTTTGCAGCGACATGTCCCACCGGCGATTGTCTTCGACAAGTCTGCGTATTCTGCGTTCTCGAACGGAAGGCTTCACGATATTCTGCAAGACGGTAACGTCAATACCTTGATTGTGAGCGGCGCGGAGACTGACGTCTGCGTTCTCTCAACCATCTTGAGTGCTGTTGATCTGGGCTATCGCATCGTCGTTGCGCAAGATGCGATGTGCAGCTCAGCTGACGAAACTCACGATGCCTTACTTGGCTTGTACGCCCGGCGTTTCGACCTACAGATCGAACTGGCAGATTGTGCCGAGATCCTTGAAAGATGGTCGCAGGCTTGAATGCAGTCAGGGCTAGGCTGGGCGGGCGAAGTGTTTGGCGCGCGCCACCGGCGCGGGCGACCAAGACCCACAAAAAGGAGACCCCGATCATCGGGGTCTCCTTCTGGTTGGCATCACGCGCTAGTTGCCGCCGCCGGCACCACCACCTGCGCCACCACCACCACCACCGCCGCCCGAAGTGCGACCTTCGGCAGAGCTGTTAGACCCGGTAGTTCCAGTCGCTGCATTCGATCCACTAAGGGAGCTGGCATTGTTGCCAGTCTGCGATCCTGCAGCGTGCGGCGCCGCGTGTGGAGTGCTCGAGGTCGGGCGATCGACTGCCGTCCCCGTACTGGTAGTGCCTGGCTGTGTAACGCCATTGCCTGCGGAATTGACCTGAGGAGCGCTCGGATTTGCACCGCTCTGTGCGAATGCGGCAGGAGCAGTCATCAGTGCCGCTGCCGCAACTGCTATCAACGTCTTCTTCATATCGTCCTCGTTCGTTGTCATGCCCCGAGCTGGATGAATTAACTTGCTCGCTTGTTGTTCCTGGCGGGAATCGCGCAACAGTGGAACAACACTCGCTTCTCCTTCACCCATTTGCCCGCGGCGGTTCCCCGACAGCATCCTGGCGGCCTTCCGACGGCGCGCGTGAGACGCCAGAAGCGGGAAGGTTGGCCTCGCCGATCGGTGCGGGCAAGCCGACCTGAGGGCGGAAGAAAACGGAACATCCTACGATTAGAATGGTTCTGATGGCGAACGCATAGCGAGGCGCCCCGTGAACCAGATCTCACATCATCCACAGATCCCAATTTTCCTGACGATCAACGGAACGTTGCACGAACTCAAAGTAGAGCCGTGGGTGACGCTGCTGGACCTGTTGCGCGAGCGCCTCTCGCTCACCGGGACTAAGAAGGGATGCGATCAGGGACAATGCGGCGCCTGTACCGTGCTCGTCGATGGCAAACGCGTCAATTCGTGCCTGGCACTCGCGGTGTCGCGCGACGGCGCCGAGATCACCACTATCGAAGGGCTGGCCGAGAATGGCGAACTGCATCCGCTGCAGGTCGCCTTCATCGAGCGCGACGCGTTTCAATGCGGCTACTGTACGCCTGGCCAAATTTGCTCAGCGGCGGGTCTGCTGGCGGAAGGCCACACCCGTAGTCGGGCCGAGATACGCGAGCATATGAGCGGCAATCTGTGCCGCTGCGGCGCCTATACCAATATCGCCGACGCGGTCGAGGACGTGCTGATGCCGCGCATCGCGGCGAAGGAGGCCGCCGAATGAACCGGTTCGAATATATCCGCCCGGCCACAGTGGCCGATGCCATCGCGGCGCTGAATGAACCTGCAGCGCGCGCGCTGGCGGGTGGCACCAATCTCGTCGACCTCATGAAATATGATGTGGCGCAGCCGTCGCGGCTGGTCGACATCAACCGGCTTCCGCTCAAATCGATCGAAATCACTCCCAGTGGAGCGCTGCGCATCGGCGCGCTGGTCACCAATACCGATCTGGCGTGGCATCGAGACGTTCGGGAAAAGTGGCCGATACTGTCAAGCGCCATTCTTGCCGGCGCATCGCCGCAATTGCGAAACGCAGCTACAGCCGGGGGAAACCTGATGCAGCGAACCCGCTGTTATTATTTTTATGATCCGTCGACAGCCTGCAACAAGCGACAGCCCGGAAGTGGCTGCTCCGCCATTGGCGGCGTCAATCGCATTCACGCCATTCTCGGCGCCAGCGATAGCTGCATTGCAGTCCATCCGTCGGACATGTGCGTCGCGATGGCTGCACTCGATGCATCCGTCGAAGTCGAGGGGCCGGACGGCAAGCGATCGATTCCGATGTCTGGTTTCCACCGCCTCCCCGGCGGAGAGCCCGAACGCGACAACACGCTGAAGGGCGGCGAGCTCATTACATCGATCATTATCCCCAAGCCCGACTTCGGTGCCCATCACACCTATCTCAAGATCCGGGACCGGCTCTCCTATGCCTTCGCGCTGATCTCCGTCGCCGCCGCGCTGCGTGTGGAGGAGGGCATCATCCAGGACGTCCGGATCGCGCTCGGCGGGGTCGCGCATAAGCCGTGGCGGGATTTTGACGCAGAAAGATCGCTGAAAGGCGAGCGAGTCGGGACCCAGAGCTTTAAGCAGGTCGCTGATTTCATTCTTCGTGATGCGAAGGGGCAGGGCGACAACGACTTCAAAATCGAGCTTGCTCGCCGCGCTATCGTTCGTGCGCTGGAGCAGGCGGCTGCGGGCACACCGCAGGATCAGGCCGACAAATCGATCCACTAGAAAGTTAACGGGACCATCGCATGTCAGTTGGTGAAATCACGCATATCGGACGTCCGACCAACCGGGTCGACGGTAAACTGAAGGTGACCGGCCAAGCGCACTACGCGGCGGAGTATCCTGCTGACGATCTGCTCTATGGCTACATCGTTGGTAGTACGACCGCCGCTGGACGGATCGCGGCGATGGACTTGGATGCAGCAAGGCAGTTTCCAGGCGTCGTCGAAATCTTCACGCACGAAAATCGCAGCAAGGCGGCATGGCTTGATCGTAGCTGGCGGGACGAAGTCGCGCCTCCTGGCCATCCGTTCCGGCCGCTGAATTCGGACCGTATCCTGTTTGACGGTCAGCCGGTCGCGTTGATTGTCGCCGAAACGTTCGAGGCCGCGCGCGATGCGGCCTCCCTGGTTCGCATTGCCTATGATGTCGATGCGCATTGTACCGAGCTTGAGGCGAAGCGGGCAGAGGCCTATGTTCCTCCGAAGAAGCGTAGCGGTATTCCGCCGCCACCGGACCCGCGCGGCGATGCCGAGCAGGCGTTTCAAAATGCGCCCGTCAAGATCAGCCGCGATTACCGGATCAATGCCGAGCACCACAATCCGATTGAGATGTTCGCCACCACCTGCGTGTTCGAGGGCGACGGCAAGCTGACGATCTATGACAAGACGCAGGGCTCCCAGAATGCGCAGGGCTATGTCACCTCAGTGTTCGGCCTGCGCAGCAAGGATGTCCGCCTGGTCAATCAATATGTGGGCGGGGCATTCGGCGCCGGCTTGCGGCCGCAGCACCAATTGTTCTTCGCCGTCATGGCCAGTCTCGAACTTGAACGCTCGGTGCGGGTGTCGCTGACGCGTGCTCAGATGTTTCATATCGGCTACCGGCCGGACAGTTACCACACCGTCTCGCTCGCCGCCGATCGCGATGGGCGGCTGCAGTCGATCATGCATGATGCCGTTGCCTCGACCTCCCGTTACGAGGATTATCAGGAGGCTGTCGTCAATTGGTCGGGCATGATGTATCACTGCGACAACGTCAAGCTGACCTATCAGCTTGCCAAGCTCGATACGGCCACGCCGTGTGACATGCGCGCACCCGGCGCAGCCATCGGCGTGACAGCGCTCGAATGCGCGCTCGATGAACTTTCATACGAACTCGGTATCGGTCCGCTTGAAATTCGGCGGATCAATTTCGCCTCGAAGGACGAAAACACCAACAAGCAGTTCACATCCAAGGCGCTTCTGGAATGCTACAGCGAGGGCGCTGCGGCATTTGGATGGGAGAAGCGAAGCCCCAAGCCGCGTGCCATGAAGGAGGGTCGCGAGCTGATTGGATGGGGCGTCTCAACGGGAATGTGGGACGCCTTCCTGCAAAAGGCCCAGGCCACTGCGACTCTCAAGGTGGACGGGACGCTGGAGGTGGCAACGGCGGCGTCCGATATTGGCACTGGGACCTGGACAATCCTGACCCAGATCGGCGCCGAAGCGTTCGGATTACCACTCGAAGACGTTCAGGCCAGGATCGGCGATTCGACTCTGCCGATGTCGCCGGTCGAAGGAGGTTCGTGGACCGCAGCGTCGAACGGCTCGGCAGTTCAGGCCGCATGTGAGGCGGTCAAGCATTCTCTGTTCAAGCAAGCCAGGAAGATGGCCAATTCGCCTCTTGCGGATGCAAGTTTCGAAGACGTCGAGGTTCGGGATCGACGCATCTTCCGGAAGGATGATCCGGCGCGCGGGCTTTCCGTTTTCGAAGTCATGCACGCCGCCGAGCTCACGGAAATCACCGAGCAGGGCAAAGTCAGCCCGAACCTGCGGCAGATGCTGAAATATATCAGCTACACGAATTCCGCCGTGTTCGCGGAAGTGCGCGTGGATGAAGATCTGGGGGTCGTTCGCGTGACGCGCGTCGTGTGCGCGGCGGCGGCGGGCAAGATCCTTAATCCCAAGACGGCCCGCAGCCAGATCCTAGGCGGTGTGGTGATGGGAATCGGCATGGCGCTTCACGAGGAAGCCATGACGGATCATCGCCTCGGCAAGATTATGAATGCCAATCTCGGCGAATATCACGTTCCGGCCCATGCCGACATCGAGGATATTGAAGTGATCTTCGTCGATGAAAAGGACGACAAGGTCAGCCCTCTTGGCGTCAAGGGCCTGGGCGAGATCGGCATCGTGGGAACCGCGTCTGCCGTCGCTAATGCGATCTTTCACGCAACTGGTGTGCGGGTGCGTGATTTTCCCATCACGATTGACAAGATTTTGAATGCTCCACGACCTTCCTGAGTTCATCTCGTACAGACCCAACGGTGGCATACGCCGATGGGGCTTCACTTGTCGGCTTTGGAGCCCGGGCCGCTGCATGACTGAGCTAAATGTCCGTAAGCCTCGGATCAGGAGAGCGCGTGAAGATCGCTACCTTCAACGTGAACAATATCAACAAGCGATTGCCCAATCTGCTGGCATGGTTGAAGTCGTCGAAACCGGATGTGGCCTGTCTTCAGGAGTTGAAGGCCGCCAATTCCGAATTCCCGGAAAGTGCGTTGCGTAAGGCGGGCTATTTTGCCGAGTGGGTTGGGCAGAAGACTTGGAATGGCGTCGCAATCCTCGCTAGAGAATCCAAGATCGTGGTAACGCGCAGGCGGTTGCCTGGTGACGAGAGCGACGAGCAAAGCCGATACATCGAGGCTGCCGTCGACGGCGTTCTCGTTGGCTGCGTCTACGCACCCAACGGCAATCCGCAGCCGGGACCGAAGTTCGATTACAAGCTCACCTGGCTGAAGCGTCTGAACGCCCACGCCGGCAAGCTGCTCAAGTCCGGTGCTCCTGCCGTTATCGCCGGCGACTTCAACATCGTGCCAACGCCCTTCGACATCTACCCGACCAAGTCGTGGGACAAGGATGCGCTCGTGCAGCCGGAAAGTAGGGCGGCGTTCGGCAAGCTCCTCGAGAAGGGGTGGATCGATGCACTGCGCGAACAGCATCCGGATGAGCCGATGTATACGTTCTGGTCGTATTGGCGGAACCGCTACGAGCGTGGCGCTGGCCTTCGCATTGACCATCTGCTTCTCAGTCCTGCGCTGAGCCCGCGGCTTGCGCAGGCCGGTGTCGACCGAAAGGTGCGCGGCAAGCTGGATCCAAGCGACCATGCTCCAGCGTGGATAGTGCTGAAGTAGCGCTACGCCTTACTTTTTTGCTTTCCGATCGACCCGGACGTCGCGGAATTCCTCGGGCCCTTTGAGCAGGCGCCGCTTCCGACTGGCCTGATCGTCCGCACTGGCGCCCTTGTCCGTCAGCTTGTCGATTGCGCCGGCGGCCATCTCACTGGCACGGGCTCTATGAGCGACGTTCTTTCTGCGAGACGGTTTAACGGTAAGGCCCAGTTCGACAAGGCGGCGCACAGCTTCTGAGAGTTTCGGAGTGTCCGGCTGAAACTCGGCCCAATGAACAATCCTGCCGCGTAGTTCGTCTGCGGCGCGAAAGCCGAGCATTGGCGTTTGGCCGGTCGCAGGTCGGCCTTTTGATTTTTGCTTTGCTACTGTCGTTTTCTTCATAAGATAATGTTTAGCATAAATGCCAGACCGCGAGAAGTTGGAACTCTGCGTCATGTTATTGAGTTGCGATCTCCGAGGGCACGCTGTTTTAGCGGACTTTCCCCCTGCGCCTTGCTAAACAGTGTGAGAGCGGCCGACCGCCGCATGATGGCGAGGAAGCCGTGGCGAAAGAACTGACAGCGTCCGAACAGGCCCTGCGCGATCGGGAAAGCGAACTCGCGGAGGTCCAACGGATCGCGAAAGTCGGCGGTGTGATCGTCGACCTGCGCGATGGATTTCAGAACCGACGATCACCTGAATATCTCGCCATACACGGGTTACCCCCTGAAGCTGCAAACGAGACACATGAAGACTGGGTCGCCAGGCTTCATCCGGACGACCGGGAGCGCGCTGAGCGGCAATTTCTGGACCTTCTGAATAGCGATGCGGAACGTTATTCTTCGGAGTATCGCATCATTCGGCCCAGCGACGGGGAAATTCGCTGGATCGTAGCAGAGGCGCGTATCGAGCGTGATCCAGAAGGCCGACCGCTGCGGATGATCGGCGCTCATATCGATATCACGGAACGTGCGATCGCCAGAGAGGCGCTACGCGAGAGTGAAGAGCGGTTCCGATTGATCGCCGACAGTGCGCCAGTCCCGATGTGGGTGACACGTCTTGATCGGACGCGGTCCTTCGCAAACAAAGCCTACCTGGAATTTCTTGGCCTTGAATATGAAGAAGCGTTGGCTTTCGATTGGAGGACCATCCTTCACCCGGACGATATGGCGCGCGTCGTGCGCGAGAGCATTGCAGGTGAGGCATCCCTAAAGCCGTTCGTGCTGGAAAGCAGATATCGACGTGCGGATGGCGTGTGGCGTTGGGTCAGATCCGAATCGCAACCCCGATGGGACCCGGCGGGTAAGCATATCGGCTTTATTGGGGTTGCCCACGACATCACGATTGCAAAAGAAGCAGAGATCGAACTGCGTGGGTTGAATGAGGTGCTTGAACGGCGGGTTGAAGAGCGAACCGCGCAACTTCATACCCACGAGGCTCATTTACGAGCCATTTTGGAGACGACCAACCAGTATCAGGGATTGCTCGCGCTCGATGGTACGCTCGTTTTCGCGAATGCGGTCGCACTTGCCGCCATCGCGGTGGAAGCGAAGACGGTGCTCGGGATGCCGTTCTGGGATACGCCCTGGTTTACTGCGACGCACCGTATGCCCGAACGAGTTCTCAGCGCGTTTAAAACCGCTCTGAGCGGCGATGCGTGGCGCGCCGAAGTTCAATTGAACCTATCCGGCGCGGAGCGGCATCTCGACCTCGCCATGCGCCCAGTATTCGGCAGTGGAGGTAGGATTACAGCCGTCTTGGCAGAGGCCGTCGATGTGACGGAGCGTCGCCGGAACGAGGACGCTCTGCGCCAGGCTCAGAAGATGGAGGCGGTCGGACAACTCACCGGAGGCGTGGCGCACGACTTCAATAACCTCCTGACGATTATCAGGTCAGCCACAGATTTTCTTCGTCGGCGCGATCTTCCAGAGGAGAGACGAGGGCGGTATATCGACGCGATTTCCGATACTGTTGACCGTGCGGCCAAGCTGACCGGACAGTTGCTTGCATTCGCTCGCCGACAGCCGCTCGCTCCGCGCGTCTTCAATGTTGGTACGCAGGTCGCGAGCGTGGCGAATCTGATCCGACCACTGGTCGGCGGCCGGATTCAGATTGATCTGGAAGTTGAGACTGCCGACCAGTTCGCCATGGCCGATATAACGCAGTTCGAAACCGCGTTGGTCAATCTCGCTGTTAATGCACGCGACGCCATGAACGGCGAAGGGCGCCTCGTCATTGGTGTCGCGGCAGTGGGTTCGATCCCGGGGATGCGTTCTCATCCTTTGAGGGAGGGCGACTTCATCGCGGTTTCCGTAACTGACTCTGGCGTCGGCATAGCTAGCGAGTACCTGGATGCGATCTTCGAACCATTTTTCACGACCAAGGACGTGGGAAAAGGAACGGGCCTCGGCTTGAGTCAGGCCTTCGGGTTCGCCAAACAGACGGGCGGCGAGATCGGCGTCAACAGCACGCTTGGAGCGGGCGCGACGTTCACAATTTATCTGCCGCGGGCCGAAACTGGCGCCGAAGTCGAAAGCAGCGCGCCGCCATTAGCAAGCGCAGCGACAAGCGGGCGGGGGCACCGTGTTCTTGTTGTCGAGGATAATACGGATGTCGGGGGATTCTCGACAGAGCTTCTGCAGGATCTCGGATACGCAACCGACTGGGTGACGTCAGCTTCCGCGGCACTGGACGTTCTAGCCAAGGACGAATTCGCATTCGACCTTGTGTTTTCGGACGTCATCATGCCCGGCATGAACGGGGTGGAGATGGCCACGATTATCCGCGACCAATACCCTGGATTGCCGGTCGTTCTGACAAGTGGCTACAGCCACGTTCTAGCCGAAAACGCCCATACAGGCTTTGAACTCATCCAGAAGCCGTATTCGGTTGAGCTTTTGTCGCGCACGCTGCGCAAGGCGATCACTGACCGACGGACTGAATCGGCCTAGCGCTGCTAGATTGGTAATTGGAACTGGGATTGCGCGTCGTCCCCCTTCGTCCGAAGTGTCGATAGCGACACACCGAGCAGCCGCACTGCTTTCGGCAGTGGCATTGAGCGCTCGAGAAGTGATATTGCGACCCGTTCGAGTTCTCCACGGTTTGATACGGCTGTCGGCATTGATTGGCTTCGTGACATGATTTCAAAGTCAGCGAACTTCACCTTCAGCGTGACGGTTCGCCCGCGGTTTCCGGTGTTCGCGCAGTGCTGCCACACTTTGTCGACCAGTGGCTGCAGCGCAGCGACCATGGCGTTGAACTCGGTGAGGTCGTCGAAGAAAGTGTTCTCGGCGCCGATAGATTTCCGGATGCGATTGGCGCGGACAGGACGCTCGTCTATGCCGCGTGATATCCAGTAGTAATAGGTCCCGGCTTTGCCGAAGTGCGCTTCCAGGAATGTCAGCGACTGGTTCCGGATGTCGAGGCCTGTCTGGATTCCCAATCCATTGAATTTGGCCGCAGTCGCCGGGCCGATGCCGTGGAACTTGCTGACGGGCAGCGTCTCCACGAAGGCCGGGCCCATCTCCGGAGAGATGACATACTGACCGTTTGGCTTGCGATGGTCGGAGGCGAGTTTGGCCAGGAACTTGTTGTAGGAGATGCCGGTGGAGGCGTTAAGCCCGGTCTCGTCCTTGATTTTAGCGCGGATCGCCAGCGCAATGTCGCGCGCTAGTCGAATACCCTGAAGGTTTTCGGTGACGTCCAGATAAGCCTCGTCCAGGGATAGCGGTTCGACGATCGGCGTGTGCTCGGCGAAGATCTCGCGGATCTGCTGGCTGATAGTCTTGTAGACCTCGAAGCGCGGTTTCACGAAGATTAGATCTGGACACTGACGCTTGGCCGTTACGGACGGCATCGCCGAGCGGACGCCGAATTTGCGGGCTTCGTAGCTCGCTGCTGCCACGACGCCGCGCTCCCGAGAGCCGCCGACGGCGACAGGTTTGCCGCGAAGCTCCGGATTATCCCGCTGTTCGACTGATGCGTAGAAGGCGTCCATGTCGATATGGATGATCTTACGCTGTCGGATTTCCGGCGCGACGTCGTTCGTCACCGGGCCATCGGTTTCCATTTGCCGTCTCTGATCGCCAGCATCGCCTTCGCAACCGGAGTGGATGCGCGATCGGCCGGTCCATCGGCCGCCGCCTCGACGGCGCGCCAGTCGATCAGAACGGTGCCGTCTGGAGCGACCTCATAGAGGCCGACGCCCACTGGAGTGCCTGAGATGCGTTCGGTTCGGACGGGGCGCTGCGTGATGTCTTGCGCCAGCGCGGCAGCGGGCAGCATGATGGCAAGTACGGCGATCCACATTATGCGCATCTGGTGCATCCTTCTTCAGGCCTTGGACTACGATCTTACAGGGTAGGCAGATCGGATCGTCAACGGCCGAGGATATGGCGTCTCGAACGCGGGTCAGCAACCATTGTCCTCTCGGCTGCCGGTCGGTTCCTGGCAGGTGCAGGAGGCGCATATCCGGGCAATCTGGGAAGGGCGCGCTCAGACGCCTAGTCCACCAAACGTTTCATTAAATGGACCTGTTTGTCCAATACGGTGCTGGGCAAACGGAGGAGCTTACGATGAACAACGAGGACCGGGAAATGAAAGGCTCCGATCTGCTAGTGGCGGCTCTCGAAAACGAGGGCGTCGACCGCATCTTTGGCGTCCCCGGCGAGGAGAACCTCGACGTCGTCGAGAGCTTGCGCAAGTCTTCCATCGAGCTGGTCGTCACGCGTCACGAGCAGCCCGCCGCCTTCATGGCTGCGACCCACGGGCGCCTCACAGGGAGACCAGGTGTCGCCCTCAGCACTTTGGGGCCCGGAGCCCTGAATCTCTCTACAGGGGCTGCCTATGGGCTCCTGGGAGGCATGCCGATGGTCCTGATCACCGGTCAGAAGGCGATCCACGTCAGCCGGCAGGCGCACTTCCAGATCGTGGATGTCGTCGCGAGCATGAAGCCGCTCACGAAACTGTCGCAGCAGATCGTAAGTGCGTCTTCCATCGCGACCGTCGTCCGGAACGCTTTCCGGATTGCGATGGAGGAGCGTCCCGGACCCGTGCACCTGGAGCTTCCGGAAGATGTCGCGGCGGAGAAGGTGTCCGGCGTTTCGGTGGTTCCGGTCCACCCGACCGATCTCCCGGCGCCCTCGATGGACGCCGTCCGGAAGGCCGCCGAGCTCATCCTCTCGGCAAAATGCCCGTTGCTCATGTTCGGTGCCGGTGCCAGCAGGCCCAGGCTGGCGCCCGCGCTCTCCGAATTTGTCCGCCGGGTGAAGATCCCGTTCTTCAACACGCAGATGGGGAAGGGGGCCGTCGGCGGGGCGTCCGACTACTATGTCGGCACGGCGGCGCTGAGCGAACGCGACTACGTCCATCGCGCGATCGACTGCGCCGACCTGATCATCACCATCGGCCACGACACCATCGAAAAGCCGCCATTCATCATGGGGCGTGGCCGCCATCAGGTGCTTCACATCGGCTTCACGCCAGCGACGGTCGAGGAGGTCTACTACCCGCAAGCTGAACTTATCGGCGACA
Organism: Tardiphaga sp. 20_F10_N6_6; assembly: GCF_052076045.1. Lineage (NCBI taxonomy): Bacteria > Pseudomonadati > Pseudomonadota > Alphaproteobacteria > Hyphomicrobiales > Nitrobacteraceae > Tardiphaga > Tardiphaga sp. 20_F10_N6_6. The sequence continues at coordinate 2,861,345 of NZ_CP197239.1, read as the reverse complement.
TCGCGAAAGGTCTCGACATGTTGGCTACCGAGACCGAAGGGAAGCTCAAGCAGACCACGCAGTGGGACGGCGTGCGCGCGGACATCCTGCGCCACATCGGAGCCCGTGCCAACGAAGACCGCTTTCCGCTGACCCCGCAGAGGATCGTCCACGACGTCCGCCAGGTCATGCCACCAGACGGCATCGTCGCGTTGGACAACGGGATGTACAAGATATGGTTCGCGCGCAACTACCGCACGGACGTCGCCAACACGCTGCTGCTCGACAACGCGCTTGCGACGATGGGAGCGGGGCTTCCGTCGGGCATGATGGCGGCGCTGCTGAATCCGAAGCGCCGTGTGCTCGTTGTCGCCGGCGACGGCGGTTTCATGATGAATTCGCAGGAACTGGAGACCGCGCAGCGTCTGAAGCTCGATCTGGTCGTGCTTGTCATCGAGGATCACGCCTACGGGATGATCAGGTGGAAGCAGGCCGTCGACGGTTTCGCCGACGCGGGGATGACTTTCGGCAATCCGGATTTCGTCGTCTACGCGCAGTCCTACGGTGCCCAGGGTCATCGCGTGACCGAGGCGGGCGGCCTGGCACCGACACTGGAGAAGGCCTTCGCCGCCGGTGGCCTTCACCTCGTAGTGGTGCCGGTGGACTACAGCGAGAATGTTCGTGTTTTGGTGGATGAACTGGCCGACATGCAGCAACAAGAATGAAAAAACCATTCGACAACTGAAACGGGTTAGGCATTTGCAGTACGAAGGGACATCAGGCCAATTCGTTCCCCTATTCGTTTGAACCCAGTTTTGGTGCTGGCCTGTTTTTGGCCGCAGTGGCCTATTCTGGCTGCGCCCTTATTTCGGAGGTTCTAGAGAACCAATTTCTCCGTCCCGCGTAACGATATCGGCGGAGAGTGGAATGCATACACGACGTACAGTCAGGGAGCTTCGAGAGAAGGTAGATAAGTATCGGGCCATGGCCCGGATGACGACCGATCCTGAAACGGCCAGACGTATTATCGAGCTTGCTGACGAATTGGAACAACAGGCCCGCGATATCGAGCGGGGAAAGTAATGCCTCAATGGGCGGCCTCTTTCGTCAATGCGGTCTCATGCCGCGTTGTCGCTAATTCATTGTAAGAATGCGAGCATTGAGTGCAGCCGCAAAAAGTATCCAAGCGAGATAGGGCAAAAGCAGTAAGGCGGCGGTACTGTCGACGCCCAAGCCTATGATGACGGTCACTCCTATTGCCGCGAACAACAGCGAAATAACAATCATGCCAGACCGCAGATCGTGGCGACCGAAGAAGATCGGCGACCATATCGCGTTCAGGGCGAGCTGGATGCCGAATGCGCCAAGAGCTGCGGTTCGAGCGGGCGAAGGAGGCGCCTCCCAGAACATCCACACGGACAGCGCCATGAGGAAATACAGGATGGGCCAGACGATGGGAAACGCGATGCGCGGTGGTGTCCACGATGGTTTCGCCAAACTCGCGTACCAAGTCGGAATCTCAGGCGTCGTAACCCGAGCGCCGATAAACGCGACGCTATAACAAATCCCAAGTGAGCAGAGTAAGGACGCGACCGAACTGTTAGTCATGCACCGTTAAGTCCTTGCGTTCTCGCCAGTTCCCCGGCCTCAGACGACTTCCACATTAACGTGGCGCCGCGCTCGTACATTTCGATGATGCCGTCGGAGACGTCTTGTCGCGGTCGGTCGTGTACTCTCCGGCACTCCCGCCCTTCAGGAGTGTGCCGTTCCACTCACCAACGGGCATGCGGCCAGCCATCGCGTCCAGTGCTTGCTTTCAGGTCGCAGAATGTTGGTAGTGCATTGTCCGGCTTTTTCCGGAGTTATTCCCCGGTGGCGTACTGCTTGCCCTAGGCGTCCGGCTTGTCGGTGCGCTCCTTTGCCTTCTTGGAGAAGGCATCGCTCGACGACGGCATCCCCAGCGTAGCATGGCCAACTCACGCCATCTTCCTTTCGGCGGATGAGGTGACGCTCTCCCAGATTTGGCTATCGGAGGACATTTGTCGTGTCCTTCGTCAAATGGGGGGCGGCTTCGAGATCGCGGCCGAGTGTTATCGGTCGATCGGGGGGAGAAGGGTGGTGATGCCGGCGAATGCCCTTGAGCCAAATCAGCAGTGCTTCCCAGTGGATGCCTGCGATCACCTTCAAGGTCAGCAGGGGGTAAACGCAGAAGGCGTGCGCTAGAGCTGCGTCGGTCAGATTCTGGCGGGTTGCAGCGAGCTTGGCGATGAGCAGCGGCCCTTGTGCATCGTGACCGATGACCGAAACCGTCAAATTCTTTCCCGGAGGGACGACAGAAAACGAATAGACCATGTCGGTGCTCATGAAGGGGGAAACGTAGAAGGACTTCTGGCTTTTCTGGCGGATTGGCACTTTCGTGTCGCGGGCAACGGGAATGAGATAATTGTGACGCTCACCGAACGTATTGCTGACCTCGTATAAGATCGCCGAAATCGAGTTGTCTCGCCTGTAGCAGAAATAGATGCTCAGCGGATTGAAGGCGTATCCCAGGATGCGCGGCATGGTGAGAAGCCGGAGCGGGCCGCCGGCTTCGATGCCGGCCTCTTGCAAATGCCGCTCGATCCTGGCCCGCGGCGACGTGGTCTCTCCCTCGCCGTGATCCCGATCATGGAAGCTGAAGAGGTTGAAGCGGTTGTGCGAGAAGAGGTGCAGCCTGCCTGCCAGCATATCGACTTCATCAAGATCGAGAAGCATGTAGAAAATGCTGTAGCGCAGCCGATGCTCTCTTGGCCGCAATCGGTGATGCATCACTGAGCCGGAGTAGAGGGCCGAACGAAAGCCCGACATCAGGCAGCCTCCGTTTCAGGCGTGGCGAGCACAGTCTCATGAACATGGATGCGGCCGGATTCGTCAGCGACTGTCCAGGGGCGCCGCAGGTCCCCGAGGGCTTCAGCGACGGCAAGCCCGGCTTGTAATCCATCCTCGTGGAAGCCGGCGCCGAAGTAAGCCCCGCAAAACCATGTATTGCGCTTGCCCTGCAACGACCAAAGCTCTCTCTGCGCTTGCATCGCCTGCGCATCGAAACGGGGATGGCTGTAGCGCATTTCCCTGAGAATAGCGTTGGGTGCGATCTCCCGGTGGGGATTGAGCGTGACGAAAAGCGGTCGCTCGCTTTCGATTTCCTGAAGACGGTTCATCCAATACGTCACGGCGAGCTTGCGACCGCCATCGTCGTCCCTCGCCATGTAGTTCCAGCTCGACCAGACCCGGCGGCGGCGCGGCATCAAGCGAGGGTCCGAATGAAGGACTGCATCGTTGTCGATATAGTCGAACGCGCCGAGCAATCGCCGTTCCTCGCTGCTCGGATCAGCAAGCACTTGGAGCGCTTGATCCGCGTGAGTGGCAATCACCACCTGATCGAAACGGCGACGATCACCGTCATATCCGACGACCTCGGAACCGTTCGTGGTGCGAACGATTGTACGGATCGGATAGTCAGACACCACTTCGGCTATGGCGTCAGTAAGCACTCGCACATAGGAGCGGCTGCCGCCGCACACGGTGCGCCAGATCGGGCGACTAGACAGTTTCAGGAGGCCGTGGGTGTCGCAAAATTTGATAAATGAAGCCGCTGGATAGGCCCCGATCTTTGCAGCAGGCGTGGACCAAATGGCCGCCGCCATCGGATAGAGATGATCGTTGCGGAATCCTTCTCCATAACCGGCGGCGTCGAGATACTCATCGAGCGTAATCAGGCCCAAGGCCGCCACATTGCGTGGCGCCTCGCGATAGAAGCGCACGAGGTCGCGCAGCATCCGCCAGAATCGTGGGCTGATGGCGTTTCGACCCTGCGCGAACAGGCCCAGAAGGCCGGTTCCGGAGTATTCGAGCCTGCCATCGTCGAGCGAGACGGCAAATGACATGTCGGATCGCTTCGTGGCGACGCCGATATGCTCAAAGAGTGATGTCAGGTTTGGATAGGTGGATTCGTTGAAGACGATAAAGCCGGTATCGATCGCGGCGCCCGCGGCATCGACCGTGTGGCTGTGCCCACCCAGGCGGCTATCGGCTTCATATAGAACAACCCGATGTCGTTTTGAAAGCAGCCACGCTGCGGACAGGCCGGAAATACCACTCCCAACAACGGCTATGTCGAGGCTTCCGCTATGTGCCGCGGCGTTAAGGCTGTTCATTCTATCACTCCCAGCAATCTTTCTCGTCAAAAGACTTCCCTCCACGCGCCAAGCTGCCAATATTTACGGAACCCAGCGCGCATTGGATCACTTGAGGCGTGATCCAATTAGGGGGAGGGCGCGTATGAAGGGCAAATGGATGCTGCAAGATTACATCTCGACATCAGGCGCACGCGGGATGTCGGTCCGGCGGCGAGGCTCATTGTTTTGAACGAGGGCATTCAAAAAGAGGTGCTGCCCTCTCCTGTAGAGTTGATCCGCCTGATAGATGCCGTTGCACAGGCGCAGGATCGCAAGGCGTTCGCGCAGCTCTTCGCCTATTTCGCGCCGCGTGTGAAAGGCTTCCTTATTCGGACCGGTCTCGCGGAGTCGGTTGCCGAGGAGGTGACACAGGAAGTCATGATCGCGGTATGGAGAAAGGCGTCCTATTTCGATCCCAGCCGGGCGGGCGCGTCGACATGGGTGTTTACGATTGCTCGTAACCAGAGGATCGACAGGCTGCGCCGCTCGCGCTCCCGTACGGCCGATCATCTCTTGGATCTGAGTGACGAACCGGACACGCCACCGTCGGGCGAAGATATCGTGATCATGGCAGAGCGGGAAGAAGAGGTCCGGAAAGCGCTGGCGACCCTATCAAATGAACAGGCAACCATCGTGAAACTCTCTTTCTTCTCCGAAGCGCCGCATGCGGAGATCGCTCGTGAGCTGGGCATCCCGCTCGGCACCGTAAAATCCCGCGTCCGGCTCGCATTGAACCGGCTGCGAACGCTATTGGACCGCGATATATGACGATCAACCATCACCCCAGCGACGAAACGCTTCTGCGTCTTGCGACCGGAGCATTGGGCGCCGGCCCGGCGCTAGTCATTCGCGTCCACCTCGAAGGATGTGCCGTTTGCCGCGAGCGCTTAACCCGGTTCGAGGCTGTGGGCGGGGCGATCCTCGACGAGATGCGCTTGGCTCCGCTTGCTGAGGATTTGTTCGGACGGACCATGGAGCGGCTGGAAAGCATTCCATCCACGTTAGTGAAAGAACCCAGGCCGAGGAAACAGCCGGACCTGGGCATCGAGCTCCCTCATGCGATGCGCCACTGCGAAATTGGTCCCTGGCGATGGCTTGGCCCCGGCTTCAGATGGAGCAAGGTCCAAATTGCCGGAAGTCCAGATGCTAAAGTCATGATGATTAAGGGTAAAGCGGGGCTTCATCTGCCTGCCCATGGACACACCGGCATGGAGTTTATGCAGATTCTATCTGGATCTCTGTCGGACGAGCGCAGTCAATATTTTCCCGGCGATCTCGACGAAGCCGATGATGAAGTCAATCACCGGCCCCTTGTCGGCGAGAAGTCGGATTGCGTCTGTCTCGCTGCTTTGGAAGGAGATACGCGCCTTCATGGATTTCTGGGGCGTCTCCTACGTCCGATCGTGGGATTTTGAACGATGGCGGCGGCACAGCCGATCAGATTCCTTTGGCTAGCCTCGGTCGGCCTATGAAGATGTTTCATGAGGTCGTGTAATTGGCCTTGCGAGAAAGCCGTCGCGAAAATTGTGCCAGTTTGGACGGTACGGGACAGGATCGCATGACACTGGTCATCGCAGTCGTTGCGCTTGCGATTTTCCTTTCACTGACCATGGCGGGAGCATGGTTGGTCGCGCTTCGAACCGGCCAGTCAGGATGGATCGACGCGATATGGTCGTTTGCCACCGGCGTGTTCGGCGCTGCGGCCGCTCTTCTCCCTTTCGCCGGGGGGGAAATTTCATCGCGTCAGATACTCGTGGTAGTGCTGGCGGTCTTGTGGGCACTGCGTCTCGGCATTCACATCGTGGCGCGCACCATGCGTGGCGGCGATGATCCTCGCTACCGGCACTTGCGCGAACAGTGGGGAAGTGCCTTCAGATCGCGCCTGTTCTGGTTCCTGCAAATCCAGGCGTTGGCTGCGTTGGTGCTCGTCCTCTCAATCATGATAGCAGCACAAAATCCGGCGCCTGGCCTACAGGTCCTGGACTGGTTCGGAATTGCCATCCTGATCACGGCCGTTGTCGGGGAAACGATCGCGGATCGCCAGCTGTCCACCTTTCGCCTAGACCCCGGAAACCAGGGGAAAGTTTGCGACGTCGGGCTTTGGAGTAGGTCACGCCACCCAAACTATTTTTTTGAATGGTTGGGATGGCTGGCTTATGCCGTGATCGCGGTCGATCTCACAGGCGCCTATCCGCAGGGGTGGCTGGCTTTCGCCGGGCCATTGCTGATGTATTGGCTCCTCGTCCACGCCTCCGGCATTCCGCCCCTGGAAGGGCACATGTTGCGCTCGCGCGGCAAGGCCTTCCGAGAATACCAGCACCGCGTCAACGCATTCTGGCCCGGCCCGCAGAGCGGCGCTGGCGCCGCCGGCAACAAAGAAGACCTTTGATGAGCCTGATTTCCTCGGCGATACGCGTCGCGGAGTGCCGTCCGCTTCCCGACCCAATGACGCGAATGGGCATCGAGTTTCTGGTCGGGCGCACGAGAAGTAAACTTGCCGCTGCAAGCGATCGCGAGGAAGGCGATTTCGCGCGCGCCATGGCAGAGTACCCGATCGCAGAACATGCGAACGCCGCCAACGCACAGCACTACGAATTGCCGCCCGAATTCTTTGCCCTTTCGCTCGGCCCACGTCGCAAATATTCCTGTTGCCTCTATTCGACGGGTCACGAAACGCTGGCCGATGCCGAGCGCTTGGCGCTTGAGGAAACGGTTGCGCACGCTGGTATCGCCGACGGACTGTCGATCCTGGAACTCGGCTGCGGCTGGGGCTCGCTGACGCTGTTCATGGCTGAGCGGTTCCCTCGCACCAATATCACCGCGGTTTCGAATTCGACCCCGCAACGGCTTCACATCGAGGCGGAGGCCGTGGCCCGCGGTTTGGGAAATATCCACGTCCTCACTGCCGACATGAACGCTTTCGAACCGGACAGCACATACGATCGGGTCGTGTCGGTCGAAATGTTCGAGCACATGTCCAACTGGCGGAGTTTACTCGCGCGCATCAAGACATGGCTTGTACCCCAACAGGGGCGGGTTTTCGTTCACGTCTTCAGCCACAGGCGCAGTCCCTATCGCTTCGATCATAACAACGATGCCGATTGGATCGGGCAGCATTTCTTCACTGGCGGAATCATGCCGAGCCATGGCCTTATCCGGCATTTTCCGGACTGCTTTGCCGTTGAACAAGACTGGCGATGGAACGGCCTTCATTATCAGAAAACGGCGATCGACTGGCTGGCTCGCTTCGATGCAAACCGCCCGCACATTGATAGCATTCTGAGTAGAGTCTATGGACCGGACGCGGCGCTTTGGCATCAACGCTGGCGGCTTTTCTACCTGGCGACGGCAGGGCTCTTCGGGCATGCCGGCGGTGAAGAATGGGGTGTGAGCCACTACCTCCTGCGCCCGGCATAACGCATGGCGTTCGTGATTCTAGTCCGGAACATCTGGCGGCGAGTTGCCGCTTATGCCGCTCACGATGATCCGATGGTCGCGACCTGCAACTTGGTCGCGCTTGTCGTCGCCTCCAACCAGCCCTTCTATCCGCTCTATGTCTATTGGGCCGTCAGCGAACACATTTGGCCGACCTTCTTCACGTTCCTGTCGACGCCATTTTTCCTCGCGGTACCCGCACTGGCTAGGCGATTGCCAACGGCAGGCCGTGCGCTTCTCCCACTTACCGGCATCGCCAATACGGTTTTGAGCGCAAAAGTGTTCGGGCAGGCATCGGGCGTGGAGATTTTTCTCATCCCTTGTGCGCTGATTGCCGCGACCTTCTTTCGACCATCTGAAAGGTTGACCGCCCTCATTCTGGTTGGGCTGGCGATAATGGCTTACCTTGGACTCGATGGCGCGTATGGCGCCCCCGTCCACCTCTACGCGGTCTCAGAATACCGTGCTTTCCTCAGATTGAACGTCATGAGTGCTGGCATCCTCACCGTGTTCATCGGACTTGTCGCATCGGAAATGTTAAGCCGACGTGCTTAAGCTCGTCAGGATGAAGCCGTGAAGGCGCGCGTGATCAGAAAGCCGATGGTTGCGGCAGAGGCCGTCAGCAACGTTCCCCAGCATAGATCTGCGATCGTCACCGCCACCGGCCAGTTCCGCAACGTCGCCTGGTTGGTCAGATCGTAGGTCGCATACGCAACGAACCCGAGGAAAGCACCGTTGAGCGTGGCCGTTGTCAAACGCTCGCTGGCAATGGCCGGTGCAATGGCGAGCACCACGATGCCGGCAACGTAAATCAGATAGAAGAGCATCGCCGGTACCAGCCGGAAGCTATCAAGCAGCATCTCGCCCATCAGCGGTCGATACAGCCGCTGCGACGCAAGCGTAAGCCAGATCGCGTCCATTCCGAGAAATACCAGACCCGTCGCGACATAGGCGATGCCATAAGTTTTCAATGTAATTTCCTTTACCGAGTCGACGCTGAAGATTTTACGCGCGAGCGAGATGGTCGGATCACTCTGCCGCATGACGGCAATGTCCAACATCAGAAACAGATTGATTTCCCGTAGAAGGAATCAAAGCCGGCGCGTGCTGCGTCGAGGTCCGGGGCCACTCTGAAACATTTGTCGGGATTGAGCGTAAAAGCCGCAAGGCCATTTCCAGACGCCAGACCGCTCCGGGTTCGGATCCCAATCCTGCTGAGCGATAGTACCGACGTCAACGTCGCCGTACCGGATTGGATGATGGGCGATCGTCTTGAGTTGGCTGATCGTTGCTCGAGGGGCTTAGCGTCTTTCTATCAAGCTCGTCGTCCGCCCACCTTTGCGCAATCGCTGAAGACAGGCGAATTCGCCTTCGCGGGCGGAACCATACTATTGAATGCACATTGTGTGGGCATCGGTATCTATTCCGGAGCCGCTCCAAGGGGAATTTCAGAATGATTGATACTGTTGTCGTGCAGCCAGCTTCCCCTGGCGTAGACGAGCCTTCGGTTGCGGGTGTCTCGTGGGCTGCAGTCGCGGCTGGTGCCGTCGTCTCGCTCGCGTTGACACTCGTTCTTATTGCTTTCGGGGCAGGGCTTGGTTTGTCAGTCGTGTCGCCCTGGTCGTCCAGCGTATCGGCTACGACATTCAAAATCACGACGGGAATCTATCTGATCGTCATCGCCATGATCTCGTCGTCGATCGGCGGATATCTCGCTGGTCGTCTGCGGTCGCGCTGGATTGGCGTTCATGCAGATGAGGTCTATTTCCGCGACACCGCGCATGGGTTTCTGGCATGGGCATTTGCAACGGTGCTCGGTGCTGTACTCCTAGCTTCGCCCGCGACGACCGTTTTAAGCGGCGCGACGTCGGGAGTCTCTGCTGGTGCGACGGCGTCTGCGGCGCAAGCGGGACCGGTCGAAGGCTTCATCGACGCACTATTGCGTCCATCGACACCATCTGGCGATGGCAACAGTGCTGACGCGCGCGGTGAACTGTCCCGCATAATGGCCTCTAGCCTCCGAGCCGGTGAGCTGAAGCCAGCCGATCGCGCTTACGTCAATAAAGTCGTGGCCGCTCGCACCGGTTTGAGCGAACCTGATGCTGACAAGCGCGTTACCGAAGTCACCAATGATGCAAAGGCCGCTGCCGATAATGCTCGAAAGGCTGCAATGCAGCTCGCCTTTTGGCTCACGGCATCACTTTTGATTGGCGCCTTTTCTGCGAGCCTGGCGGCGACCGAGGGCGGTGGACTTCGAGACGGAACTTGGAAAGCGCGTCGCACGCGATAAGGAGAGAACAATGCCTATTCTGCTATGGCTACTTGGAATTCCACTGCCGCTGATCATTCTGGTCCTGCTGCTTCGATGAATAAAGGCCCCGCGGTGCGGGGCCTTTATTCATTGCGTAGGAGTGCAGGGAACAAGAGCCGGTCGCATTACTTGACCTTCATCGCTGCTCGGATTTTGGCTAATAATCAGTGATGAGAGCATAGCTCCAGCCTGAAATGGGAGCGCAATATGTGTACCAAGTGCATCGGACTGGAAGATCAGATCGCCCGATATCTTGTTTTGCCAGGCGCGTAAACGCTTTGACGAGGGGGCGCATCTACGATCTGGTTTTGCATCTCCAGAATGATAAAGAAGCGATTGTACACGGCCAGGATGCTCTTCGGCCGCGCCTTCTTGTGTGGCTCACCTTGCCTGCACGCTTCTCGTTAGTTTATCTGACCGCCACGAGAAGAGCTTGGCGGGCCGGTTCGGGGATTGCCACGAGGCTGTTAGTGGGGGCCCGGCGCGGAACGAGTCAGGCAGCGCCACGTTCGACTGACAAGGGCTTCATGAACAGATTGGCTTTGGTTCAATGCAAAAGATTATAACGATCAGCGCTACAGCGCTTCTCCTCGTCGGTGCCACGATGTCGTCGGCGTCCGCCGAAAAGTCCCGCCGGCACCACACTCAGCAGGGCGTCACCTCCGGTCAAGGCATGACCACCGGTACCGGCCGCACATATACTGGCGGCAATACCGCTCTGAAGGGCAACAGCGGCAATTCGGGGCAAGGGGACAACTCGCTGGGCAACATCAAGGGCGGCAACATCGGCGCCGGCAAGTAGCATTTCGGAGGGACCATGAGCAAAGAAAATCCCAAAGATGATCCCCGCACGGAGTCAGATTGGGCTCCGACGAAACAGACCGACAAGCCCTGGAAAGGCGTGCCGGAAAAGGAACAGTTTGCTCAGGACCGGGAAAAGCCGGACCTTGAAAAGTGGAAAAGGACCGACACTCATTGACGTTGCGGCGGACGTGCATCCATCTTTTCGATGGGTCGACGATTGAGCCGTCCGAGCAATATGCTCGGGCGGCTTCTTTGCGAAAATGGTTTCGCGTCTTATGGATGGATGTCCGCTAAACGGCGGCGTCGATCCTCTCCTACGGTCTGGCCCACGGCTCGGACACGTATGGGTGCTTCCGGCAACGGCATTCGCGACGTCTTCGGTGGAGGACCGTCATCCTCATCAAGGGATCGGAGAGCTGCGAGAATATCACCGATCCTAACAGTCTCATGGGAGCCTGGAATTTGGCGTAGCCATGGCTTCCCTTCGACAGTAAACGCATCCGATGCCCAAGCGGCTAGGATGCATCGCTTTTGCAGCGTGTCTAAGAAGGGATTGGCAAGAACCTCCCGCGGGTGCGAGAAGGTGCTGGCGAGTAGAGAATTCGCGTGGATTTCATTCATCGACATGGCAGCGCTTGTCATGCTGGGCCTCCTAACTCCTTTCGTTTAAAGGCGATTATCGATGTAGATTTTCGCTGCTTTCGGTCAAGGGGTGACGCTAAAAATTTTCGGGGCGCTTCTCAGACTGCCGGGCGCTGTCTTAGTGTCGCACGGGAAACAAAGACCTGATCACGACGTTCATCCCACTAACAAGGGAGAGAAAAAATGGATTGGAACAGGGTCGAAGGAAATTGGAAACAGATGAAGGGCAAGGTCAAGGAGCAGTGGGGCAAGCTCACTGACGATGACCTCGACGTCATCAACGGCAAACGGGAGCAACTCGAGGGTCGTCTTCAAGAGCGTTATGGCTACGCCAAGGACCAGACCACGAAGGAAGTCGACGACTGGTATGGACGTCAGAGTTGGTAATCAGAACGTACTTCGCTCCAGAGTTGTTCCACGCTTTTCGAGAACAGGATTGAGCGAGTTGCCTCAATCTAACGGCTGATGGATTTGCGGTCGGAGTTAACGCAGGATGACAGCGACCGAATCTTGACCCCAGAAGCCTCGCTTCGGTCGGCCCGGCGGTAGAGCGACCTACCCGCCAGGCCTTTAAGCAGCAATGTTCCCTAACGTTGCTGTTCGAGCAACCAGCAACACCCTCCAGTATCGACAAGCCGGTCAGGCCCGACGCGCACTTGCCTAGCTCCCAAGGACGTCAATCTTCGATCGCAGGCTTCTGCTGCCTCAACTTGCGCGTTGAGCCTCGGTCGATGACACTTCGGAAGTCTGACATGGAAGGCACCAGACGCGATTACATCGCCAGCATGGTGGAGACGACGCCGTGGGTGGCAAGGAGGATCCGGGTGCCAAAACGGCGAAGGTGCACCGCAAAAAAACATTGAGATCCGCTCTCGGTAAATTCGTCTCAAATGAGACGATGTCACCTCCTGGCTTGTGGTTCCATCCCGAGGAACCGTTGGAGGAACCGACATGAATGAGCGTCAGCTGATAACCCGCGCATGGCAAGATGCGGACTTGGAGAAGCTCAAACAGTTGCATGCAGAGGGGGCTACGCTCCTACGAGCATGTGCGGCTATGAAGCGACCAATGGCTTCCGTCAAAAAACGTGCTCGTGAACTTGGCCTGCATTTCGCAAGTGTTCGAGAAGTTCGGCGAGAGATCAGCGCTCGCGAGCAAACCCAATGACAGTTATTGGGTCTTCAGCGCCGAAATGCCCAAAGTGCAATCGCAAGATGACGTCATCTGAAAAGGGAGATTCGGAGTTTAGATGCGCGAGGTGCGAGGTCGATCCGATGGAGCGCAGCAAGGGTTGGCTTTCGAGCGAGTTGAAGCCACCGTCAAGATGACTAGGATGCTGAGCGCAGCCGAACAGGTTCAGCCGCGTAGGAGGCTACAATCGACCCTCTAGTCGTCCTTATAAAAAAACTGAAAGAGCACTCGCACCTGAGCCAAGAGGACCTTTTGGAGGTCCGCCGCCTGCCGTGCTCTGTCCGCGAATTGGATAGTCATGAGGACTTCATTCGGCAAGGCGATCGACCCAAGGTGTCCGCAATCGTCGTCGAAGGAATGCTGGCTCGCTATCATCTCCTGCCGAACGGCGCACGCCAGTATTTGTCCTTTCATCTCGCTGGCGACATGCCGGATTCACAGTGTCTGTTCATCGAGGTGATGGATCATGCCGTCTGCGCGATCGGCAAGGCCGTCGTCGCCTCGGTCCCGCATCGGGACTTGATGAAGTTATTCGATAGTAGACCAAAGGTTGGCGCTGCAATCTGGCGTGAAACCCTGATCGACGCAGCCATCTTCCGTGAAGCGATCACGAACAATAGCGCGCGGTCCGCCCCTGCCCGCATGGCTCATCTCTTCTGCGAACTCTTCTACCGATCGCGGGCTTCCGGCTTGACGCGTGACGATACGTGTATTCTGCCGATAGGTCTTAATCAGCTGGGAGAGGCTCTCGGGCTGTCGCTAGCTACCGTAAACCGCGCTTTGGCCAACCTTCGAGACACCGATCTTGCCGACTTCAAGAGCGGGTCTTTCACCATCAGAAATTGGGCGGGTCTGGCGGACTGCGGCGAGTTCAATCCTCGCTACTTGCATCTGCGACGCGAGCCGTTCTGACATCGCGAATGTCAACGAACAGCACAATAGCGGCACCTATGCCAATCTCAAGACCGCTGTCGAGTTTGTAGAGAGGCTGCACAACGCGATCACGGTTCTTAGCATCTCGGCGGTCGTCGCGGTCTGACCGACACTAGCCTCTGACCAAATCCCGGTAACGCCTTCCCGGCATTGGCGGAGATTATGCGTAGGCAGGGAAAAGGCCCGGCTTTCGCCGGGCCCCGGTCTGTTGAATTCAGTGTTGGGACTTAGAAGTTTGAGCCGCCCCAGTTGAAGTGATAGTTGATGCCGCCCTTCACAGTGTGGGTGGTGGCACCAAGCTCCAGACCGCCCGGAGCAAATGCAGTCAGATAACGTTCGCTGCCATAGTCGGCGTACATGTACTCACCCTTGAGCGACCAGTTGGGGGCGAACATGTATTCCACGCCAGCGCCGACGGTCCAGCCCGACAGCACTTTGCTCTCGCTGAAGCTGCCGCCCAGGCCGGCGATCGAAAAGCGATTATCGGCCCATGCGTAACCGCCCTTGGCGTAGAACAGCGCTGCGCCTGACGTCACACCGATGCGACCGGTGACACTCCCGAATGAACGAATCTTATCCTCAAGCGTGACCGGAAAAATGCCGAACAAGCCGGTCTGGCTATATGAGATGTCTGACGCTGCCGCGTCTGCTTCAAGACCCCAGACCCAAATGCTACCGGGCGTCTGCCAGTTATAGCCTATAGTGCCGCCGCCGAAGCCGCCCTGCAGGTCGCTGCTCGTGGTCGTGACACCGCCGACGTTGACGCGATCCGACCAGCCGTAACCACCCATGACACCGAGATAGAAGCCCGACCAGTTGTAGCCTACCGGAATCGGAGCGGGCGGGGCTTTAGTGTAGGGACGAGCTGCCAGATCGGCGGCAGAAGCCGAAGCTGCGCCCAAGGTTAGAATGACAGCGGCCATCAGAATCTGTTTCATGCGGACTCCCCTGTGAAAGTTCGGTGATCACAATCCTATGTGCACGCGCATCTCGAAGCTGTCACCGTTTCGCCACACGCGCGAGTTTTTACCGCACCACAACCTCACCCCGATACCAGCCGATATGCTAAGTCGACTGCGGCAATAACCGATAACAATGTCTCCACGCTGCAGGGTAGCCATCCCTTGAAGCGAGAGTTCTTTGAGAAACTGGAAGGACGATTTCGAGCTCGACTGGACGCTCCGCGACATCCACGGCGGCAGGCTGAAGCTGTCACCGATCACGGAAGACCAACTGAGCGAGCTATTGGAGATGGGCCTCGTGAGGTAGTGAACGATCAAGTGAAGCTCACCGAGACGGGATACCAGAAGATCCACTAGTGGAGCCATGGCAAGACGCCGATTAACAGGACCTGGACTCCAGAAGTCATTGCTCGATTGATCAGCCTTGCCGACAGCGGCGCAACGGTGTTGCGAGCCGCTGCCGCCCTCGGGCGGCCGGCGACAGCGGTGCAAACAAGGCCCGCGAACGAGGGAAGCCGTTGGTAGGTGTTCGGGACTCCAGGGCGGCAATACGAGCCCATATCGAGGCCAAGTGAATGTGGAGAATGTTCATCGCAAGCTCCCTTGTTCTGTGTGAGCCAAATCAGAACACCTTCCGATTTCCGGCCTCCGTCAGTTTGACCTGGTCGTCCACGATTTCGACGAGGCCCATCTCCAGGAGTTCGCTGAGTTGGTCTTCCGTGATCGGGGACAGCTTCAGCCGGCCGCCACCGATATCGCGGAGCGTCCAGTTGAGCTCGAAATCGTCTCTCCAGTATTTCATCTGATGGGGCCGTCGCCGGCAGAGGTTGAAAAATTAAAAGCCCGCCGGATCGTCCACGGGGGCTTTCACTATCTAATGCCGAAAACCAACGTAGAGACCAATCATGGTAATGGCCGATACCAAGATGAAGCAAAAAAGCCCCCACGCAATAATAGTGGCTTCATCTGGGGTATTCCGATTCGTCTTCTGAAGAACGTTCAATGGTCTCTCCCTGTAATCTCTGTCATCGGCGCTCGCATCTTGAGGCGAACTTGTGCAAAGCGTAGCGACGGTAGATCGCAGGGTCCAGAATGAATTGATGGTGCGCTGCAGCGCGGCGCGTCACAGCGGGTTGCCCATTTCGGTAGCTGCCGTAAGCACCGCAGCTCCCATTGAAGGAACTAAAACACCAAATGCACGATATAGGAGAAAACAAGGGAGGTCGTCATGTTGATGGAAGATGGAATTGCAGGACGGCCAGTCGCCAGCGCACCGCCATTGGTCGCGCAGATGGTCGACAAGCGAACAATTCTTGAGATGGAGATAGCCCTTACCAAAGCGTGCGAGGTCTTGCCGCGCGAGTTGGACAACCACAAGAACCGCTGTTTCGTCGCCAAGAAAATACTGAAGCGCGTGAATGCGGGTGAGCGCACGTTCGGCGGCATGATGTCCGCGGGGATGGCGGCAGTGGAGACGCTACGGCGCAGGCAAGAGCAGGTTTGACGGCGTTTCCTGAACAATCATTCAGGAAATTTATCCTGAGACGACGGAACGGCCCCTATAGTCGCGCATTCAATCTCCGCTCATTCAAAGGAGAAGATAATGCGCAAAGTTCTTTTGGCTATCGCTGCCTTCGCTACCATCGGCATCGCTGTTCCTGCCGCTACTTCACAGGCTGATGCTCAGACCGTAGTGGTGCGGCATGGCGGCGGCCATCACGGCGGCTACCATCGCGGTCATCGTGCCAACAAGGTTGTTATCGTGAAGCGCGGTCATGGTCACATGCATCGTGGAATCCACCACGGCCATCGCTGAACGCGTTGCTCTTCAAAACAAAAGGCTCCCTCCCGGGGGCCTTTTTCGTTGGGCGCTATCAAGGGCAACTGAACAGAGGCCATCGCGTTTTGGAAAGAAGAGCGCAGCTCCTCATCGGAACTTAAGTTCCAGCGGTCTGTTGGGCTGGCGTGATAAGCCGCCCCAGCTCACCGGGGCTACTGGAGGAAATTTCCCATGGCCAAAAAGCCGAAGCTTCTTGCCGACCTTTTCCATGACACGCTCAAGGATGTCTATTTCGCCGAGAAGAAGATTCTCGCCACGCTGCCGAAGATGGCAAAAGCCGCACAATCGAAAGAACTCAAGGCCGCCTTTCTGAAGCATCAGAAGGAGACCGTTGGTCAGATCAAGCGGCTCGAAGGCGTGTTCAAGATATTCGGCAAGAAGCCGACCGCCAAGAAGTGTGAAGCCATCATGGGTATTACCAAGGAAGGCGCAGAGATCATGACCGAATACAAGGGCATGCCTGCTCTCGATGCCGGTCTTGCTGCCGCGGCACAGGCGGTGGAGCACTATGAGATCTCCCGCTACGGAACGCTGGCGACTTGGGCGAAGGAGCTGGGGATGCCTGAAGCTGTCTCGCTTCTCGATGCCACGTTGAAGGAAGAGAAGGCCACCGACGTTGCGTTGACCGCGCTGGCCAAATCTGTCGTCAACGTCGAAGCAGAGCAAGATCTCTAAGGCTAAATGTCCGGCTCCGTCACTGGAGCCGGACTACGTAAGTCCTCCCACCCGTCGAAGAAACCTTTAGCGCAACAGTGGCTTATGTTTTCGCTGAAATGGAGAGCGAAAATGCGCCAAGGTACGTCGTTTCGGTTGATGGCATCCGATGCAGCGAGACAGGCAAAAGAAGCCACGGACCAGGCTGAAGCTCTCCGGCTTTTACAGATGGCACACTACTGGATCTCAGCTGCAGACAACGAGGACTGGCTGAATGCCAACTCGATCCATCATCCGGTAAGATCACCTAGCTCCGACTGAAAACTGAGAAATTTCGGAACGATAGGAAGTAGCGGGACTTGACTTCGACAACTGTCGCACATGGCGACGGTGAACGGGTGGCTGTGGCCATCAGAAAGCTCGCCATGAACATCCCGGCCGTCGACCGCGCCATCGATATTTATGGCGCCCTCTCAGGACATTCGGAAGCACCGGGCGTCCGCGCGCAGCTTGCCCAGCATCTTGACCAACTGCACAATGAGGGGGAGACCGATCATCACCGCCTTACGGTGCATGGCCTCTCGTTCCTTCGGCAAAACGATCTTCAGCGCAACAGCTAGCCGCGCTGCATAGCTCGCTGCTTCTGCAATGATTTACGGAGCGTCGCTTTCGCAGAGTGAGCACGTTCCTTGTCGCTCGCCGATTTCTTGATCGGACGAAATGGGCCGGTCTTGGAATTTCCGGCCATCGGCATTGCCGGCATCATCTGCGAGCAGGATTCCGACTGGGAAGGTTGAAGGCCCATAGGGGCCGATGTCCGTGTGCGTTTGGGCATATTTCTCAACCCGCCACTCAACCCAAAGTTCATTCGTGCAGATCAAGCGGCGGCAAAAAGACACCTCGTCCCTTTAGAAGGCCGGCATCAGTACCGCGAAGAGGCGCGGCGACCTACCGCGGCGGCTGCCTCACTGGCCGCGCCGGAACAAGAAAGTCAGAAATGCGTTCCTTTAGGCATCAAACACTGGAGGATGCCATGGACGATCTGAAGAACAAGGGGCAGCCGGATCGCAGCAAGATCAACATGCACGAGGCGCATGAGGTCAAGTATTGGACCAAGGAGCTCGGCGTGGATAAAGACAAGCTGCAGAAGACGGTCGCCAAGGTCGGCAACTCAGCCGCCGCAGTTCGCAAGGAGTTGGCAGCCTGAGCCAGTCAACGGAATCCCTGCACGAGCAATCTGTAAAGATCGCGCTGGATTACCTGGCGGGGGTTGGCCGCTTGCGCGACCTGCAAGAAGCGTTTGAATTTATTGGAAAGCATGTCGCGTACCAGATCGGGCAGGGAGTCGTCAGTCCTCTGCTGCTGTCGAACCAGGCGATTGCAGCCTACGAGCGCCATAGGGAAAAGACGCCGCTTCGGTTGGTGGAGTATGAGTGATGATGCCACTAATCCGGCCTTGGTCGGCCGACGAAAGTGAAAAACTTAAAGCCATGGCTGAAGCGGGGGCATCGCCGATCAAAATTGCTGCGGCCATGAAACGTAATGTGCAGGCCGTCAGACGTCAGGCGAATCGATTGGGGATCTCTTTGCCCACAACGCGAGAGACGCGCAAACGACAGCGTGCGTTAGAGGCGGAAGCCACAACGTCTTCAGCATGACATCGCAAATGGGAACAAGCTGCGCGTTCCGTAGTTGCTAGGGAAATGGAGGTTCCCATGCTTACAGACGATCAACTGATGGTTCTGCGGGAAATCGATAACGCCTTTGCTTTTGACGATACAGCGAAGGCAGAAGAGTTGGTGCTGGACGGCTATGTCCAGAAGGACGGCGACCTTTATCAGCTCACGCCGAAGGGTGAGAAAAGCCTGCTCGACAATGGCGTCTCGGCATAGACTGCATCGTGAAGGGATTCCAGACCTCACATAGAAGCTCAGGGAGGACGACGAGGCGCTCCGGGACCGGTCGTCGCTCCAGAGGCGTCAAATTACATCGCACAATTGAGGGACATTGAGCCAACTGAAAGCTGCCGGGTTCTGCGACTATGGCTAAGCACGATGTTGCCGACGATAGGTTTAGTTTGCCCCCTGCACCGTATCGGTCACAACTAGCCCTCCGCAACTTCACAGGAGGCTGTGAGATAGCATAGATCTCGGTAAGCAAGCATGACAGCCGCCATGCCCGCCGCGACTCATTGTTGTGGCTGATGCGGTCAGTGAAAATTCACCTCACCGCCGTTGATGTCCGGATATGCTCGAAAAGTCCGTCGAAGCACGCTGTTGTACGCAAGGGCCCTCGCTTGCTCGCATTGACGTTGCTCGTCGCGCGGTCAACTCTCGCCGTCGAACGCTTTGCGATTGGGAGGCTTCGTGAGATACAGACGTCGAGAGAAGAACGGAGGACAGCAGCCACAGGCTACTCCATGCCTTCCAAAATCTGCTGAACCGCAGACGATTGCATTCTCCCAGCGGTTCACCTGTACGATCGACGAAGCATGTGAGGCGACCGGTTTGGGGCGCACGAAGCTTTACGAACTGATAGGAGCGGGACATCTCGCGACCACAACGGTCGGACGTCGGCGACTTGTGGCAGTACAATCACTTCTGTCGCTTCTTAAAGCGAACATGTCGACGTGATGAGGCTACTTAAGTGGCGCGGCTACATTTCGGTTCGTGTTTTCCTTCACACTCTCACTCTGAGGACGCGACCGTTCTCCCTCAACAGGTCAAGCGCGTCGGCCCAAAAACGCATCATCCGAACACGCTCCTGCCAGAATTCGACGGCGTGGGTATAGGCGCTACGGATTTCGTTCGCGCGGCAGAGCCAAATTTGTAGAGGTCGATTCTCGCCTATTTTAAATCAGCGTCGCGGGTGCTCGGCCAGGATGGGTATTAGTTGATCAAGATATCGGGCAATGTTCACAGGCCCGTCGTGTCCGAAGCTGCGAAGTATGCTATCCTACCGAAGCCAGTTGGTGGGTCTGAGCCTGTCCAACGCTTCGAGTATGCCACGAGCGCTACTGGACGCGGCGGTGATCGGGGGGCGCCACGCCTCCCCTTCGAAGTGCTGGTCCACCTTGTTACTGAAGCCGTCCCAAGTGACCTGATCGGCCTCCTTTAACTGTTCGCTGCTATCCATATCGAAGCGGTTTTTGGCGAAGCACGCTCCCAGGTGATCGGTCTCATCGAAAAGCAACGCCCTACCCATATCGGGAATGGTGCCGTAGTCTGCCTGCCGGTGGTGCTGGTCGACGATATCCGCCCGCTGGCGGCCGGGCATTCGTTGTCCCGGCAAAACTCAGTCAACATTCGCAAATTGTTGGTATCGACGTTGGTAGCGTCTCGGATCAACCAAAAAAATCATGTGTCTTGTCAATATTATAGCTTTGCAATGCGGAGCCGCCCCTGGGCACCAAAGGTCCCGGGCCAGCCGATGGTGCTGGCAAAGCCAGCGAGCACTGTAATTCCCGTAATCGCACGGCACGCTTGCCGAGTTTGACCGTCTAGGCCCTCTCCCGTCGGGCGGCGAGCGCTTGACCGTTCTCGCTCAGGTCGTCCATTTCGGATATTTGAGAAAAGCGAGTAGTGGGACGTCCGCTCCCCGCGGTAGAACGTCTCGCTGTTGTGCTGGGAAATTCCTCATGCGGAAGACTATCGCGCTCCATCGACGAAGTGTTCTTGCGTTTGCTGCGATCTTGGCCCTGCCGCGTCTGGCGGTCGCGCAGGTGGCGCCCGAGCGGCGGCGCGTCTCATTCCTACTGAGCACCGCCTATGACGAGCCTATGACCGTTGCACGCCTGGCAGCGATGAAGGCCCGACTTGGCGAGCTTGGATGGGTCGATGGGCGTGTGATCGAGTATGAAGCGCTGTCGTGTCTGAACGATCCGGTCCAACGCAAGGCGATGGCCAAGCAGATCGTGGCACGGACGCCGGATCTCATCATCACGGGTGGCGTGCTCGACGCCCAAGCCATTCTGAGTGAGACCCAGACCATTCCGCTCGTCTTCTCGACGGCCGCGGATCCGGTTAGCAGCGGATTTGTGCAGAGCCTGGTGCGCCCGGGGGGAAATGCCACGGGCTTCACGACCAGCCATCCGTCGATGGGGAGCAAATGGCTGGAGATCCTTTTGGAGCTTGCGCCTCGCGTCAAGCGCGTCGGTGTGATCTTCAATCCGCTCTCCGCGCCGCGCAATGGCGACTACTATCTCGATCCATTGAGGGAGATGGCATCATCTTTCGGCGTTGACATCATCCCGCTTCCGATTTCGGATCCGGACAACATATCGGCGCAGATTGCCCGGCTCGGCGGTGCACCGGCCGGCGGGCTTGTCGTGACGCCGGATGCGTTCACCGTCCTCAACCGCAAGGCGATCGTATCCGCTGTCGCGGCAAATGCGGTCCCGGCGGTCTATTCCTATCACTTCTTTATGACCGAAGGTGGCCTGGTCTCCTACGGGTTCAAGTATGAATCGGCGGCGTCGGAGCGCTCGGAGCTGGTGGAGGCGATGGTCGAATATATCGACCTGATCTTGCGCGGCGCCAAGCCCGCGGAGCTGCCGGTGCGATCGCCGCGCACCTATCAGCTGATCATCAATCTCAAGACTGCGAAGTCACTGAACCTGACGGTGCCGCCGGTGCTGCTGGCCCGCGCGGACAAGATCATCGAATGAGCGCGATCGGCGCCGATCGCGATACACGACCACCGGTACGCGGCGGTCTGTTCCGCAAGTATCTCGTTTCCTTTCTGGTGGTCGTTTCGGCGGCGCTGATCGCCAACAATGTGATCGATGCGATATTCTCCTATCGCGAGCAGCAACGCCTGCTGATCGCTGTGCAACGCGAGCAGGCCGGTGCCGCGGCGGACAAGATCGATCAGTTTCTCAAGGAGATCGAGCGGCAGCTCGTCTGGTTATCCCAGCTCTCGCTGCAGATGCTTCCGCCGGAGGAAATGCGCATAACCGGCATTCGCCTGCTGCGCCTGACGCCGGCGATCTCCGAAATCGCCCAACTCGATCCGCAAGGTCGCGAGCAATTGCGCGTGTCGCGCTATGTGCGTGACATGGTCCGCAGCAATACGGACCTTTCGCAGTCTCCCGCATTCGTCGATGCGAAGGCACGCGGCATCTATTACGGGCCGATCTTCTTCTTCCGCGAGACCGAGCCGTATATCACGGTTGCCGTGAGCGGCGCGGATGGCGGCGTGATCATCGCCGATGTCAATCTGCGCTTCATGTGGGATCTCGTCTCGCAGATCAAGGTCGGCAATGAGGGCAATGCCTTCGTCGTCGATACGAGGGGGCGTCTGATTGCCCATCCCGATCTCCGCCTCGTGCTCAAGAACACCGACCTGTCGGGGCTTTCGCAGGTTGCGTCCGCGCTCGCGGGAAGCGCAGGCAGCGATGCGGATTCCGTCGTCACCGATCTGGCGGGAAAACGCGTTCTTTCGGTTCACACATCCATCGCGCCGGTCGGCTGGAAGGTGTTCGTTGAACTGCCAACTCACGAAGCCTATGCGTCGCTCTACGCGTCGATGCTCAATTCGGCGCTGCTGCTGCTTGTCTCGCTGTTCTGTGCGTTTATCGCGGCGCTGTTGCTCAGCCGTCGTATGGCCGATCCGATCCGTGCGTTGACGGAAGGTGCAGAACGCATCGGAAGCGGCGATCTCGATCAGAAACTCGTCATTCGGACGGGCGACGAACTGCAGACTTTGGGTGAGCAGTTCAACCGGATGGCAGAGCGCCTGCGGGAGTCATATCTGACCCTTGAAGGACGGGTTGTGGCGCGGACAACCGAGCTCGCGCAGGCGCGCGATCAAGCGATCGAGGAACGGGCAGAAGCGCATCACGCGCGACAGGCGGCCGAACTGGCCAATGAAACCAAGTCGCGCTTCCTCGCGGTCGTCAGTCATGAACTGCGGACTCCACTCAACGGCGTGATAGGCGTGCTGCAATTGCTCGATAATAGCCGCCTGGACGAGCGTCAGATCCGCTTGCTCACGGCCGCCAAGGTCTCGGGCGATACCCTGCTCGCACTGATCGAATCGATTCTCGACTATGCCCGCCTCGAAGCGGGCGCCGACAAGCTCGAATTACGCAATTTTCGCCTGGATCAACTCATCGAAGCGGATCTGGATCTGTTGAGGCAGGAGGCGGAGGCGAAGGGATTGACGCTGGGCCTGTCGATGCGGGGCGATGTGGCCGCGGACGTTGCCGGCGACCCGATCAAGCTCAGTCGGCTGGTGCTCAATTTACTCGGCAATGCCGTCAAATTCACCGCGCGGGGCGGCATCCAGGTCGATCTCGCATTCGATACGCCGGATGCTCCCGGCATGCTCCATCTGTCGGTCACGGATACGGGTATCGGAATCTTGCCGGATATTCAGGAGCGCATCTTCGAAGATTTCGTGCAGGCCGATAGCGATATCGAGCGTCGGTTCGGCGGCACGGGGCTTGGTCTTGCTATTTCCCGCCGGCTGGCGCGGCTGATGGCCGGCGATCTCTCGGTTCGCAGCGAACTCGGCAGGGGAAGCACGTTTACCTTGTCCATTCCCCTCGACCGGGCGCAACCGGTACCGGCCGTTGTCGAGACGAGACCTCCGGTAAAGAAGCTGTCCGTGCTGCTCGTCGATGACGATCCGGTGAACCGCGATGTGGGGCATGCCCTCCTTGTTCGTCTCGGCCACGAGCCTGTCGTGGCATCGAGCGGAGCCATGGCCCTGGAGCTCGTTCGCTCAGGTGCCTTCGACGTCGTACTCATGGATGTGCATATGCCGGAGATGGACGGCATTGCCACGGCCAGGCTCATTCGGAAACTGCAGTTTGATCGATCGCCACGGATTATCGCACTGACAGCCGACTTGTCGGATCGCACACAGGGACGGCTCACTGCCAATGGCATCCGCGCGCGCGTCGGCAAGCCGATCACGCTACAGGCGCTGCAATCAGCCTTGCAGGCGGGTGTCGACGATCTGCCAAGCGCCCCGGTTGGTGCGTCCGAGCTAACCGCTGGTTCTCTCATCGATGACGATTTCTTTAACGATCAGGAAGAACTGCTAGGGGTGCCCCGGTTGCGTGGTCTGCGCACCATCTTCCTTGACACCTGCCTTCCGCTGACGCGGAGCATGGTGGAAGCGGCCAGCATGGGGGATCGGCATCACATGCAACGCCTGGCGCATCGGATCGGCAGTGCGGCCAGTGCGCTCGGTCTCGAACGTCTGTTCTTCCAATGCAACGGGATCGAGGCTGATGCGGCGCGATTGCCGGCAGATGCGCTTGAAGCTGTTGCCGTCCAGCTGGAGGCAACCTGCCGTGAATCTATCGCTGCGCTCAATGAACGGTTGCGAGAGTCCGAACAGGCCTAGCGCTTTGATTCGAGCATGAGTTTGTAACCTATGCCCGTCACGGTCGTGATCAGGGGCTGGTTGCTGCCGCTGGCGAGTTTGCGTCGGAGTCTGGCAACGAGGGCGTCGACGGTACGTATATCGACATCGGTCTGCCGATTGCTGACGACTTCGATCAGATACTCCCGGCTGAGCGGCCTGCCGTCGGCGCCGACCAGCGCTGCGAGCAGATCAAATTCGGCGCGCGTGAGATGCACCAGCTCGCCGCCGAGCGTGGACAGTTCGCGTCGCACGAGATCGATGATCCAGCGTCCGAAGACGATCGTGGTGCCGGCGGTCGCGGCGTCACGCTCCATCGCGCGGCGCCTGAGGACCGAGCGAGCGCGCGCGAGCAGGTCGCGCAGGTTAATCGGCTTCGTGACGTAGTGATCGCCAGCCACCTCGAGGCCAAGGATCCGATCAACTTCGGTATCGCGGCGCGTGACGAATATGATGCCGGCCTGGCTTACGCTCTGGATCTCTCTCGCGAGTTCGAACCCATCGCCGTCCGGAAGCTGAACGTCGATGAAAACGAGCTCGGCGCCGTTCTTCCTGATCTTCTGACGGCACTCAGCGCAATTTGCCGCTTCGGCGACGTCAAAGTTGTGATCGGTGAAGTAACCGGCCAGCATGGCCCGCGTCACGGGGTCGTCCTCGACGATCAGGAGCCGGTCGCGGCGCTGCGAATCTCGGTTAAATGAAGGGACCGGCGCCGACATCTTGTGCTCCTGCCGTATCAATGGAATGGCATCTGACCGAAAGCAAGTGATCTGTCCGTTGTTGCCATCTCTGGAGTCTAGTAGCGGATCGAGCCGCCGGCGAACACCATCCAGCCGTCGAGGCTGGAAGCGCTGGCGCGTCGTTCGCTCAGCTCCACGAAGCCGGACAGCGACGGGGCGTCGGGTGCCTGCGGCGCGAGCTGGAAGCGCATACCGCCACCATAGTTGTTCGCGCGAATGACGGGGATTTCCAATACGGTCGGCATTTCATAGCGGCGCTCGCCAGTAGCTGCAAAGACGTAAGGTACGATTGCATGCGGTTCGGCGATGAACGGGAGCTGGGTGCTCCAGCCGAACTCTCCGCGTCCCACCCAGCCTGTATCGCCGGCGAGCGTGCCGGCGGCGAAGCCGGACAGCATGTTGGTGCCAATGATCGGAAACTGCTCGGATGTGAGCATCGGGCGACCGAATGATGTCTGGCCTGCGAGTCCTGCCGAGAGAAACAGATTCTCGGGAAGCGTTTGCATGACGTCGATGCGACCGTCGAGCTTGCTGAATTCGGCGTCTGCGCCTTGCCGCGAAAGTGGGAGCAACGGCGTTGCATCGGCTATGGAGCGGGCCCCAAGCGCATTGATGCCGTGAGAATAGGTTGCCGTGTAGCTGAGGGTGGTTCCGCTTTCGCGTAGTCGCAGGATGCCGTCGAGGCCGACGCGTGGCACGCGCGTACGGTCAAGCGATAGCGGCGTGGCCGGTGTCGTAATCAGCGTGCTGACCTGTTCCTCTGTGAGATCAAATCGCGCATTGAAGCTCAGTTCGGTGTCGCGGCGTTTGACAATATCGTAGGCGAGTTTTGCGCGCCCTTGCCGGAAAACACCCTGTGATACGAATATCGCATCAACCCGCGGGGTCGTGCGTCCATCGGTGACGCCGAGTTCGAACCGCCAGCCGTCGATACCGAGTGGGACGGCGAGGTTTGCACCGAGATAGCGGCGCGTAGGATAGGGCGTCACGAAATCATTGTCGGGCAGTCCGGCGATGGAGATCGAGATCTGTTCGCCAAATCCCGTCAGATTGTTGAGCGAGAAATACGTTGCCGCCTGCCACTCGCCAAAGGATTTGGGCATGCCATTGTCGAGATAGAGGCTCGCCGAGACTGGCCTGTACCGGCCGCTAAGCACCAGAACAGAGCTGCCGACGGCCGAGCCGGAAGCAAAAGTGGCATTGAGAACGAGACCCGGTGTATCGCCCGCAATCAGCAATTGCCGTTCGAGTTCGCTCTGCGTGAGGCGTCGCTTGTTGAGCAACGGCGCCAGCACGGCTGCAACGCGAGCAGCCGATGTTCCGGACAGGGTGCTGGTATCGAATTTCTCGACATAGCCGTCAATGACGCGCAGCTTTACACGTGCGCGCCGATCAAGTTCCTGGGGCAGGATGACGACGCGCACGAGCGGGTAGCCTGCGCGCACATAGGCTTGCTGCAACTTGTCGGCAAGGCCGAACAGATCTGCGACCGTAACGGACCTTCCCAGCAGCGTCGCCGCGGCTTCTTTTCTCGCTATGGCGATCTCATCAAATTCGCCTTCGATGTCGATCCCGGTTAGGATGAAAGTCAGCTTTTTGGCAGCGTCCGGCACGGTTGAGCCGGCGGCGATTTGCGGCAAGGTAATACGCGTCGATGCGGGCGGCGTGGCAATCGTGGGTGGTTGTACGAGGCTTGGTGCGGGAGCGGGGGATTGAGCGAGCGCGCCGCTGCACGGCGATCCCAAGGCGATTGCGATCAACGCCAAGGATTTCTTTGTCGAACGAATAGACATCAAGACAGCCCCAGAACTTCCCACGTGCAGTGCGCATGCATCCGTCGGTCAAGCGCAATCCGACGACTGGCATCGTCAGGCTGCAGCGACGCGGCGCATATATGCACGGATAGTTTGGGCATGCATCAACCATAACGGTCGTTGATGGCCGATGTGAACGAGCGTTCACACGGTGTTCGAAACTGATTGCATCCAGCCCCTAATAAGACGCTGGTATCATGGGCATCGGCCGCGTTTGCGCAGCCCGGGGCGGTTCTGCGCTCAACCGATGCAATTGATCGCTTAGGAGTTGAGCAGGTGAGAGATCGTTTCGGCACTTCCATTCGTTGTGATTCCGCTTCGCATGCGCTCAAGCGCGCGATGGCACGGTTGATCCTCGTTGCCGCGATTGTCGCGGGCGTGGTCGATGTTTTGCCGGCCCGGGCGCAGCAGGAAGCACCGAAATATGAAGTCACCGGATTCCGCGATGCCCGTTTCGGCATGACGGAGGCGGAGGTGCGGGCCATCGTGACGAAGGCATTCAATGTCAAGGGGACCGACATCGCGAGCAGCGTGAACAGCATCGAGGGCACGAATGTCCTGACCGTCGCTGTGCCGTCGCTCGATCCTGGTCCGGGCGCTGCACGGGTCGCCTACATCTTCGGCAACAAGTCGAAGAAGCTCATTCAGGTCAATGTCGTCTGGGGCGAGGTCGCCTCCACGCCGCCGGTCGATCCCAATGCGATGATCACTGCCGGCACGCGTCTTGAGCGCTATCTCGCAGGCTTTGTCTGGAAGAAGGACACGCTCCGCTCCGGCATTCCCGTTGGCGACAATACGATTGTGCTGTTCGCCGGCGAGGATGAGAAGAAGGGGGCGGTCCGGCTGATCGCCGATGGCGTCAAATACCAGATGCAGCGCGAAGGCAATCAGACCACGTCGCCGGACCCGAAGGGGCCGCCGAAGCTGATCATCAACTACATCGCTGAACGCGACGATCCCGACATTGCGCGGATCGAGCGCGGCAAATTCTAAACAGGGCAGACAAGACGACCTCGGGAGCGCCGGTCAACGGCGCCCGTGCAGGTGACAGGAGCTGGGCATGACACAGACATATGACGTGACGCCGATCCGCGGCAGCGTGAGGGCGGCTTTCGCACCGCTGGTGTTCGGCTGCGTGGTGTTCAGTGGCAGCATTGCACTGGCGCAGACGCTGCCGGGCGGAGGCACCGTGACCCATGGCGCCGCGAGTATCGCCGCGCCGTCGAACGGGACGCTGAACGTCAACCAATCCTCGAACAGCGCCATCATCAACTGGAATTCGTTCTCGATCGGTGCCGGTGGCACCGTCAACTTCAACCAGCCGAGCGCGGCGGCTGCCACCCTCAACCGCGTTACGGGTACCACGCCCTCCAGCATCGCCGGCACGATCAACGCGCCCGGCATTGTACTGCTGGTCAATCCAAACGGCGTTGCGATCACCAATACGGGCGTGGTCAATACCGGCTCCTTTGCGGCGTCGACCCTGGATATCCGGAACGAGGACTTCCTGTCGGGCAAGTACACGTTCATCGGCAACGGCTCGTCGGCTGTTGTCACCAATGCTGGTCGCATCAATGTGTCCGATGGTGGCTTCGCTGCGTTGCTCGGTGGCCGCGTTGCCAACGACGGCGTCATTTCGGCGCGGCTCGGCAAGGTCGGCCTCGGCTCCGGCGAGATGATTACGCTCGATCTGTCCGGCGACGGCTTCCTGTCGGTCGCTGTACCGTCCAACCAGCTTGGCAATCTCGTCGATGGCACCGGCAAGGCGCTGGTGACCAATAGCGGAAAGATCCGTGCCGATGGCGGACAGGTGTTCCTCAGCGCCGCCACGGCGAACAACATCCTGCGCGATGCGGTGAACGTTCCGGGCACGATCCGCGCCAATTCGGTCGGCACCCGCGCCGGCCGCATCGTGCTCGGTGGCGGCGAGGGTGGCCGCGTCAACGTGTCCGGCCGTGTCACGGCGACCGGCAAGTCGCGCAATCAGGTGGCTGCCAAAAAGACAGGCGGCCAGATCGACATCAGCGGCGCCGAGATCGCGCTGGCCGGTGCGCGCATCGACGCGTCGGGCGCGGCCGGCGGCGGCGGCGTTCGCATCGGTGGCGATGCCTATGGTCGCGGCGATTTCCAGCATGCCGTCAAGGTCACGGCGGATTCGGCGACGGTGATCCGCGCCGACGCGCTGGACAGCGGCAAGGGCGGCAAGATCGTGCTGTGGTCGGACGGTCTCACCAGCGTGCGCAGTACGTTGTCGGCGCGCGGCGGTGTCAATGGCGGCGACGGCGGCCTCATTGAGACCTCGGGCAAGCAGCTTGATTTCGCCGGCATCCGCGTCGATGCGTCAGCGCCGAAGGGCCGCACCGGCGACTGGCTGCTCGATCCGGTCACACTGACCATCGATTCCGCGGCGGCGGCGACCATCGGCGCCAATCTCGGCGCGGCCAATGTCACGCTGATCACCACGGCATCGTCCGCGAGCGGCCCGGGCAACCAGACGCAGGGCGCCGGCGATATCATCATCAATGCGCCGATCTCCTGGACATCGGCCAATACGCTGTATCTCAATGCCTATCGCGACATCCAGATCAACGGCACGATATCCGGCCGCAACGGGACGCTGTGGCTGACGTCGCCCGGCAGCATCTCGCAGACCGCGCCGATCATGGTGTCTAACCTGGTGCTCCCGATGACGTTCACGTCGGTATCACTGACCAGCGCCGGTAATGTCGTCGGCCGGCTGTCGAGCGATACAGCGAGTGTGGGCTGGGGGAACGAAGACCCGCAGTCGTTTACTCCCGGTTCGGTGGCCTTCACCAACAACGGCAATCTGGTAACCGGCGACCTCATTGGGCGCGATATATCGCTGGTGATCGGCGGCTCGCTCACTTTCGAAGGCAGCATTCGCGCAACAGGGACGGCGGCCTCGACCTCGACATCGATCGTGGCGTCGGGCGACGTCACTGCCGGAAGGATCGGCAGCATTGTCGGCGGCAATATATCGATCACGTCGGGTGGTGCGATCACCACCAACTCGCTGGGCTCGTTCGGCACGATCAATCTGCGGTCGGCCGGAAATATCCAGATCAACGATCACATTTCCAACTTCAACAGTGCGCTGACTTCGGTGACGCTCCGCTCCGACAACGGCCTCGTCAACTTCGCGTCCAATGCGCGGGTGAATACGGCCACGCCCGTCGAAATCTTTTACAATCCCTATGCGGCAACCGGCAGCTACGCCAATACGATCAACTATTCCAGCATCACGCAGAGCGGCTACGGCGCGACCGTGGCAGCGTATATGCTGGTGAATGATGTCTACCAATTGAAGGGAATCGAATCCAATCTCGGCGGTACCTACGCGCTGGGCCGGGACATCGATGCCAGCGTGACGTCGACCTGGACCTGTCTGAGCGGCATCTGCCGCGGCTTCGATCCGATCGGTGCGTTTGGAGATGGTCGCCCCTATCAGGGCTTCACCGGTACGCTCGATGGCCGCGGCTATGCGATCCTGAACATGTACCAACGCCGCGGCGAAGGGCAGGTCGGCGGTGGCGATGTCGGCGTGTTCTACCAGAACAATGGCACGATCCGGAATGTCGGTATCATCGGCGGTTCGTTCAGTGGCAATGCCAGCTATGTCGGTTCGATCGCCGCAGAGAACAATGGCACGCTGACGAATGTTTATTCGACGGCGAGCGTGACCAACATCGCCAGTTCGCTGGGCGCGGGCGGTCTGGTGGCACGCAATAATGGCATCATCAATGGCGGCTCCTATTCGACCGGTGCCATCCGCGGCTATGTTGTTGGCGGCATCGCCGGCTACAATTACGGTACCATCCAGGACTCCTATTCGGCCGGCTCGGTCACCGGCGCGACGGCAGGTGGCATTGCCGGCATCAATGGCGAAGGCGCCATGGTCCGCTGGACTTATTCGCTTGCCAGCGTGAACGGCACGAGCTGGACCGGCGGTCTTGTTGGCGAAAATCAATGGAGCGTGATGGGCTTCGCGTCGCTTCAAGATTCGTATTTCGCGGGCGTGGTGTCCGGCACCAATGTGGGTGGCATCGTCGGGCGCAACCAGTTCCGCGACTGGGATACGATGGAAAGCTTCAATTCCCAGCACAGCCAGTCAGCACGCATCTGGCATGTTTACTGGGATCAGGCCACGTCCGGCACCAGCCGCGCCTTCGGTCGCTCCTATCACGACATGCCCGGCGGCTGGACGTCGGAGCAGATTCAATATGTTGCTGCGCTGAACACGAATTCCGACAACAGCCCGTATTCGCTTAACTCCTACAGCAATTTCAACGACCCGAACTATCTCAATGGATACCAGGAAGGCAACTTTCACTCCCACTGGTACATGGTGGACGGCTATACGCGTCCGTTCCTGAAGGCCGAATATTCGACCAACATCCAGAACCTGCACCAGTTGCAACTGGTGAATATGAACGGTGCTGCCAGTTACAAGCTTGCGCGCGACATCAACGCGTCGGCAGAATTGTCCACCGGGATGTGGAAGGGCAACGCCTTCTCGCCGATCTCGCCGATCAGCTATAGCGGTTACACGACGAAGTACTTCATGCGCCTGCAATTTGGCGAGAATCGACCGTCCGATTCGTATGAGGTCTGGAACAATGGAGTGCGCGAGGTCTACACGACTGTTTATACGCTGGGGGAGACAGGATATTCGCAGTCGGGACAGTACGCCGACTACGCGAAAACGGCAGCCTCGTTCACCGGAACATTGGACGGCCAGGGTCACGCGATCAGAAACCTCTTCGTGAATATGACCGACGGCAATCATGCGGGCGTGTTTGCCTATCTGGCATCCGGCAGCGTGGTGAAGAATCTCGGCGTCGTCGATAGCAGGATCATAGCCGACTGGGGATCTGCCGGCTCGATCGCTGGCGTGAGCGACGGCACGATCTTCCGCTCATGGGCGTCGCGCAGCGATGACGCGAGCGGGGTCTATTCGAACTGGGCCGCCGGCGGCCTGGTCGGCTACAATCGCGGCACGATCGAAGAGTCCTACAGCACAGTCGCGGTCGAGGCTGTTGGCCAGCAGTCTGATTACGTCACCTTTGTCGGCCAAGGGGGCGGCCTCGCCGGCGTCAACGTGAACGAAAACGGCGGACCCGGGCGGATCGTCAATTCCTATGCGACGGGCCTCGTGCGCGGCAATGGCACGATCGGCGGTCTCGTCGGTACCAATGCGACCAATGACGGCACGGGCACCATCATTAATTCCTATACGACCGGGCGGCTCGACCGAGCCTGGAACTATGGGGTGCACTTTGTCGGCTCGGTCGTCGGGCGCAATGTAAGCGACAACGGGCGGACGGGAACGGTCACCAATACGTATTACGATTCCAGCGTCTCGAATCCGTCCTGGCTCAATCCCAATCGTGGCCAGACCTTCGTCGGCACCGGCCTGACCACGGCGCAGATGCAGGATCTCAACACGTTCCGCACCGTCTATACCGGCTGGGATTATCGCAACGTCTGGATCCCGTCGAACAGCGCGGGCCAGTCGGACGGCGTCGCGCGCTATCCGGAATTCTACTGGGCCAATCACGTCGCCGTCGTCGAGACATCGAATGCCACGCGCATGTATGGCGATGCCAATACGACGCTGGCGGCGATGATCTACGGCCTCAAAAACTACGATACGCCGAACAAGATTCCGCTTGCCCTGAGCACCACCGCCAATCAGTCGTCGGGCGTCGGTACCTATGCCGTGACGGCGGGGATGACCGTCCTGCCGCCGCAGGCTGTCGGCGCTGGTGCCCCGAGCCAGGGCGGGTTTGGACCGCAATATCTCGGCATGCGGATCAACAACGGGAACGACATCCTGTGGGATCGGAATTCGACCGCGCAGCAGATCGCGGATCGCATCAATCAGTTCACCTCGCAGAACGGCGTATCCGCCACGGTCAACGGCAATGGTGCGATCGTTCTCACCGGTACGTCGGACTTCTTCCTGGTTCCGATGGGCGTGACTATTGGCGATGGCGTGGCGTGGCTGCGCATGACGCCGTATGTGACCAACCGTCCTACCCAGCTCCAGCCCGTCAGCAATGACGGATCGACCTATCGCATCGTCAATCTGCCGAGCGGGCAACTGACGGTGACGCAGCGTGCGATCACGGTGGCGGCCGATGCCGGTCAGGGCAAGACCTATGGCGACACAGGTTCCGCCCTCACCTGGCAGGTGACCAGTGGATCGTTGGTGAATGGCGACAGTCTCACCGGCACGATCGGCCGCGCCGCGGGCGAGAATGCCGGCAACTATGCCATCAATCAGGGCTCGCTCGCCGCATCCTCGAACTATCGGGTGAGTTTCGTCGGGAACGATTACAGCATCGCCAAGCGCACCGTGACGCTGTCGCTCACCGGCACGGTGGAGAAGCAGTATGACGGCACCAACACCGCCGCGCTCGGCACCAACAATTTCACGCTGAGCAATGTGGTGGTGGGCGATTCCGGCCTGCTGTCGGTGACGAACCTGCCGACCTCGGGCGCCTATGACAATGCCAATGCTGGAAGCGGCAAGACCGTCTCGTTCAATCTCGGTTCCGGCGGCCTCACCGGCAGCGCGGCCGGCAACTACACGCTGGTCGTCAACAATAGCCGCAATATCGGTAACATCACCAAGGCGGCGCTGACCATCACGGCGAACGACCAGTCCAAGACCTATGGCGATACGCTCGCCCTCGGCAGCAGCGGTTACAGCATCGGCGGCACGCTTTATGGCACCGACCGCGTGACCGGCGTGACGCTGGCGAGCCTCGGCGCGGATGCATTGGCGAATGTGACGGGCGCACCCTACGGGATCACGGCCAGCAATGCGCTCGGCAATGGCCTCGGCAATTATACAATCAGCTATGCCGGCGGTTTGCTGTCGGTCACTGCGGCGGACATCATCGTGTCGGCGAATGGTGGCAGCTCGGTCTATGGCCAGTCGCCGTCCAATCCGGGCTTCTCGGCGAATGGTTTGAAGAACGGTCAGGATGTCGATGCCCTGACCGGCCTGAGCAACTCGTTCGGCATCCTGCCGACGACGGGCGTGGCTGGCGGTCCGTATACGCTCAGCGTGGCGGGAACACTGACCAATGCGAATTATCGCGTGGCGGCGCGCAACGACGCCAGCTGGACCGTCACACCGGCGTCTATCGTGGTCTCGGCCAATGGCGGCACATCGGTCTATGGCAGCTCGCCGCTCAATCCTGGTCTGTCGGCCACCGGCTTGCAGAATAACGAGGGCGTCGACGTTCTTGCGGGCCTTCGCAACTCGTTCGGCATTACCGCGACCAGCGGCGTGGCACATGGGCCATATGCGCTCAGCGTGCTCGGCACGCTGGCCAATCCAAACTATCAGGTCTCCGCGTTCAATCCGGGTAGCTGGACCGTCACGCCAGCCTCCATTGTTGTCACGGCCAATGGCGGCACATCGGTCTATGGCAGTTCGCCGCTCAATCCCGGCCTGTCGGCCATCGGTTTGCAGAACGGTCAGGGGATTGAGGTTTTGACCGGGCTCGTCAATTCGTTCGGCATCACCGGCCGGACCGGCGTCGCGGGCAATCCCTATTTGCTCGACGTAGCCGGAACGCTGACCAATCCGAACTATGCGATCTCGGCCCGCAACAGTGGCGTCTGGATCGTGACGGCCGCGCCGCTGACAGTCACCGCAGATCCCCAGAGCAAGATGTTCGCAGAGCTTGATCCGGCGCTGACCTATCGTCTCACCGGCGGCACGCTGTTCAACGGCGACCGCTTCTCCGGCTCGCTGGAGCGCGCGCTGGGTGATGTGGTGGGCGACTATGCCATTCAGCTAGGCTCGCTCGGCGTTTTGCCGAACTATGCGCTGAGCTATGTCGGGGCGGTTTTCACAATCAAGTCGTTCAACGTCTCGCTCGCGCCACCCCCCGGTCAGATCGCCGTGGTCAACCCGGCAGCGCCAAGCGCCAATACGATGTCGCCGTCCCCTGTCGGCAGTGCGAAGTCCTCCTTCGATAACCTCTTCCAGCCGCCGCCGAGCTCGCCGGCTCCAACTGGAATCGTCGCCGGCAATGCTGGCGGGAGAACCAACACCAACGGATCGCCCAACGATGACGTGACGAACTCCATCGGCGGTGAGCGACGCGAAGACAGAAGGCGGAGGAACGGTCGGTGAAACAACTCTCGCCGGCAGTTTCGCGTCCTCTGAACTGCCCTCAAATCCAATGGGTAGTTACGATGAGATACGTCCGCTGAAAGAAAGGATCGGAACGCTTGGCGTCGCGCGATCGCTCTTAGCTCACGCCAAGCTTAAAAGCACTATCGGTACCGGGGGAATTGAGGTGAATGATGCGCTTGCCATGTCAGAATATGTCGATTTCTAAGCAAGGTCATGAGGTGCCTTATGCAGGTGACGTATTCCCACAAAGCAAAGTCTGAAATTCCGGCAGAAGATTACCAATTACAGATCGGCCACAGAAATCCGTGATCAAAGCACGATGACCGGTGCCAGAAATTTCTGAGTATCTCGGATTTTTCGCCTTTCTGTGAGATAGCAACGTTCGACAGGTTGGGGCTGTCCGCTCCGATCGCACCGCGCGGCACCATCGATGCAGGCGAAGCGGTCATCCGCGTCTCTGGCAATGTCAATCTGGCAGCGCTGCAAATTCTCAATGCTGCGAACATCCAGGTGCAGGGCACGTCGTCGGGTATCCCGACCGTGCAGACACCAAACATCAGTGTGGCACTCTCGACGTCGAACGCGACTGCGGCGACGCAGCAGGCGGCGGCGCCGGCCCAGACGAACAATGACCGTCCCTCGGTCATCATCGTCGAAGTGCTCGGCTATGGCGGGGGCAATGGCGACAGCGCTCCGGACGATGAGTATCCCGCCGCCGCGATCGCCGCAGCGACAACGATCGCATGCAGGATCCATTCAGCCCCGTGCACGTGATTGGCTCCGGAGAGTTGTCCCCATCGCAAAGGCGGAAACTGACAGCGGTGGAATGGCGAAATTCGATGAGCTGTAGAAGGCATTGTTTCCTATTGAAGTGCAAGGGATATGAACACGCTGATCCACCAATGCCGAGCCTCACGCCATCATATTGACGACAAACAGCGGTTCGTCGTGTCGGTGGTTGCGTATGATTCCCTCCTTGGGCACCAGGACTTTATCCGTTTTATCCTGCCCGCAACATGATGCGAAGCAACGACTGCTAACTTTCGCCTAATGGCGTAAGCCGCTCATGGATATTGTAATTGCCGGCTATTCCGACTCGTCGAGCGACTGAGTATTTCGAGCATTGTCGGCCTGTCGATCGCCATGACCGCGCGTTTCTGTGGGGCAATCGCCTTCTGCCGTATCCGGTGGAAGGCCGGGCTGACTTGGGGATCAATCTATTCTTTAGCGTCTGGGCCTTCACGCTCCTGCACGCGTCGGTACGTCCAGCCAGATCGGCCTGGGTCGAGCAGCTGTGGGCGGCGTCCGAGCTGCTCTTTCTGCTGCCAGTCCTCGATGCATTCTCCACGCAACGACCGCTATGGCACAGCCTGATTCAGGGCGATTGGGTCTCGTCGGTGTGGGTCTCATGTGCTGAACGCTTGCACTGCTCCATGCTGTCCTGGCTATACGGACCTGCGGGGCCGTCGCGCTCAGCCCAGGCCTACGGCAAACAAGCGAGGTTCGATCGCGGTCGCGCCCGAGAAAGAGCAGCATGAATCACCTTATCGCTTTTGTGCCGTGCTCGGCAGGTCTTGCTGCGTTGGCGTTTGCCAAGCATCGCCACCAATCGATATCATCGGCAGGTCGCCGCCGCTGACCATGACGCGAGTCCTTCGAATGGTCGGAGCGGGTGCACTGTGTTTTGCGCTCAGCACTCAGTACTTCGCCGGATGCTGATCTTTGCGCCGGGCCGGCGGCGCATGTCGGATCTCATTCTACCAATCAAAGTGCAGGGGCGAGCAGGTTGGTGATTGCCCCGGAATGTTTTACGGATGTGGCATGTCGCAGCATCCGCTCTTTCGCATTATCAGCCGATTCAAGCGTGAACCATCGCGCACCGGCTCACTGATCATCACCTTCTACGGCGATGCGATTTTGCCGCGTGGCGGATCGGTGTGGCTCGGCACATTGCTGGCATTTCTGGAGATGCTGGAGATCGACGGCGGCGTGGTGCGCACCGCGATGTCCCGTCTCGCCGCCGACGGCTGGCTCGATCGCGAGAAGGTCGGCCGCAAGAGTTTCTACAAGCTGGCTCCAGACGGGCAGGAGCGCTTCGCGTCAGCCGTAGCGCATGTCTACAATCCGCAGCCCTCCGAGTGGCAGGGGCGTCTTGAATTGCTCCTGATCTCCAATGGCGGGGATCGCGAGGTGTCGCGCGCCGCATTGACCGAGGCGGGGTTCGGCAATCCGATGCCGGGCGTCTGGGTCGCGCCATCCGGCACCGCCGTGCCATCGGCAGCGGCCGGTGCGATCCGGCTGGAAGTATCGGCCGATAACGAAATGGGGCGACGCCTGATCGGGGAGTCCTGGCTGCTGCCGCGGATCGCCGATTCGTATCGGGATTTTCTGAAGACTTTCGCGCCGCTCGAGGCGTGGATCGCCGGCGCGGATGCACTGCCGCCCGCAGATGCGATGCTGGCGCGTATCCTGCTGATTCATCAATACCGTCGCGTCCTGCTGCGCGACCCATTGCTGCCATCGGCGCTGCTACCGGCGGATTGGCCCGCCGCAGAGGCTCGTGCGCTGTGCGGACGGATCTACCGGGCCTTGCTCTCAGCCTCCGAGCAGTGGCTCGACCAACACGGCGCAAGCGCGGGCGGACCATTGCCAGCGCCTGGCATGGAACTCGCCCGCAGGTTCTCGCGCCAATAGCTGTTATGTTACAAAAATATCTTGCCATTAGATTTTTCCGTTATATGTTGTGGGAAACATACGGGAGGATGAGGCATGTATACGCAGGCCCTGAATGCGCCGCAGGCCGACGACCGGCATCTGGAAGACGCTGACAAATCCGCTCGTTTCGAGGCCCGCGTCGCCAATGAGGAGCGCATCGAGCCCAATGACTGGATGCCTGCTGCCTATCGCAAGACATTGACGCGGCAGATTTCCCAGCATGCCCATTCCGAAATCGTCGGCATGCTGCCGGAAGGCAACTGGATCACGCGTGCGCCGACCCTGCGTCGCAAGGCGGCCCTGCTGGCGAAGGTGCAGGACGAGTGTGGGCACGGACTCTATCTTTATGCGGCCGCGGAAACGCTCGGCACCTCGCGCGAGGAACTTGTCGATCAGATGCTCAGCGGCAAGGCGAAGTATTCGTCCATCTTCAACTATCCGACGCTGACCTGGGCCGATATCGGCGCGATCGGATGGCTGGTGGACGGTGCCGCCATCATGAACCAGATTCCGCTGTGCCGATGTTCCTACGGCCCCTATGCGCGCGCGATGATCCGCGTCTGCAAGGAAGAGTCGTTTCATCAGCGCCAAGGTTACGAGATCATGGTCACGCTGTCGCACGGGACGCCCGAACAGAAGGCGATGGCGCAGAGTGCGCTGGATCGCTGGTGGTGGCAGTGCCTGATGATGTTCGGCCCGCCGGATGGCGAGAGCCAGCACAGCGATCAGTCCACCCGCTGGAAGATCAAGCGTTTTTCCAATGACGAGCTGCGTCAGAAATTCGTCGACGCCACCGTTCCCCAGGCCGACTATCTCGGCCTCAAGATCCCGGATGCGGATCTCAAGTGGAATGCAACGACGGGCCATTGGGATTATGGCGCCATCAACTGGAAGGAATTCCAGGACGTGCTGGCCGGCAATGGCCCCTGCAATCGCGATCGTCTCGCCGCGCGCCGCAAGGCACATGACGATGGCGCATGGGTCCGCGAGGCCGCCGCGGCCTATGCGGAGAAGCAGCGGGCACGCCGCGCAGCTGTCGCGGCTTGAACGGACAGGAGCTGATCATGAGCACGCCGAACATCCAGCTTTGGGAAGTCTTCATTCGCAGTCGCAACGGGCTGGCACACAAGCATGTCGGATCGCTGCACGCCGCGGATGCCGACCTGGCGATGCAGGCGGCGCGCGATATCTACACGCGCCGCGGCGAGGGGCTGTCGATCTGGATCGTCCCGTCGGACACCATTGTCGCCTCGGATCCTGCCGAAAAGGACATGATGTTCGAGCCGGCACTGTCGAAGATCTATCGGCATCCGACATTCTACGATGTGCCGGACGAAGTCGGCCATATGTGAGCAAGCGCACGCGCTGCTTCTTTCGCGTACGCGCCATGCTCTTACAGCAACAGAATTCTTGCCAGCAGGATCACAGGCCATGGCTGCAGCTTCGATTTCGGTAACTGAGAGTCCCCTGGTGCTTTATGCGTTGCGTCGTGCCGACGACGCGCTGATCTTGGGACACCGGCTTTCAGAATGGTGCGGCCATGCGCCGATGATGGAAGAGGATATGGCGCTCGCCAATATGGGCCTTGACCTGATTGGCCAGGCGCGTGAGCTGTATAGCTACGCGGCCAAGGTCGAAGACAACGGCAATGACGAGGATCACTACGCCTATCTGCGCGACGTCCGCCAGTATCGCAATCTCCTGCTGGTCGAACAGCCGAATGGCGATTTCGCGCGCACCATCG
Source organism: Tardiphaga sp. 20_F10_N6_6 (assembly GCF_052076045.1). Taxonomy (NCBI): domain Bacteria; kingdom Pseudomonadati; phylum Pseudomonadota; class Alphaproteobacteria; order Hyphomicrobiales; family Nitrobacteraceae; genus Tardiphaga; species Tardiphaga sp. 20_F10_N6_6. The sequence goes on along the minus strand of NZ_CP197239.1, from coordinate 2,821,814 downwards.
TCCGGCAGTTCTTCTACTCGGCCTTTGCCGATGCCTACTGGCGCGCCATGATGGGTTCCAAAGATGCCACGCTGGCGGCGATCGCCGCGAAATCCGAGAAGGAGAGTGCCTATCATGTCAGGCATTCGTCCGAATGGGTGATCCGCCTTGGCGACGGCACGGCCGAGAGCCACAGTCGTGCGCAAGACGCAGTTGACGATCTCTGGGCATTCACCGGCGAGTTGTTTCACACCGATGAAAGCGACGCCGGATTGATCGGCGATCGGCTTGCGGTCGATCCCGAGAGCCTGCGCGCCGGCTGGACCAATACCGTGACCGAAGTCTTGCAGACGGCGACGCTGGCATGCCCGAAGAAAGACTGGATGCAGAAGGGCGGGCGTTCGGGACATCATAGCGAACATCTCGGCCATCTTCTCAGCGAGCTGCAGTCGCTGCAGCGCTCGTTCCCGGGCGCAACGTGGTAGCCGCCGACACCAGCGACAGTGCGTTGCGCGCGCGCGCATGGGCTGCGGCCGCCGAAGTGGTCGATCCGGAAATTCCGGTCCTGACCATCGCGGATCTCGGCGTGCTGCGCGAGGTCTCCATCGTGGATGGGCAGGTCGAGGTCGCGATTACGCCGACCTATTCGGGATGCCCGGCGATGAACATGATCGAGCTGGAAATCGAACTGGCATTGGCGCGCGAGGGAATCCGGAATTCGAGGATCAGGACGGTGCTGTCGCCGGCCTGGACGACGGACTGGATGAGCGATGATGGCCGTCGCAAGCTTAAAGATTACGGCGTCGCGCCGCCGCAATCCGGCGGTGGCCGCCGCGCATTGTTCGGCGAACAGCAGGTGGCCTGCCCGCAATGCGGGTCGCTCGCGACCGAAGTGCTGTCCGAATTCGGCTCGACGTCCTGCAAGGCGCTGTGGCGCTGCATGACGTGCCGCGAGCCGTTCGATTATTTCAAGTGTCACTAGGACGAGCGCCGATGTCCCACACCCCCAAATTCCATCGTCTCGCGGTCGATGACCTACGCCGGGAAACCTCCGATGCGGTGTCGATGACGTTCGCCATTCCCGAAGATCTCGAACAGGATTACGCGTTTGCGCCGGGCCAGTATCTGACGCTGCGGGCTATGATGGATGGCGAGGAGGTGCGCCGGTCCTATTCGATCTGCTCCAGCCCTGATGATCGCGAACTGCGCATCGCCGTGAAAAAGGTCGATGGCGGCGCCTTTTCGAACTGGGCGCTCGAGCAGCTCAAATCGGGGGACGAACTCGACGTCATGACACCGACCGGTCGCTTTGGCATCGCGCATGCGCCGGAGCAGGCGCGCATCCATGTGGGCTTCGCTGCCGGATCCGGTATCACACCGATCATGTCGATCATTCGCGGCATTCTCGCGCGTGAGCCGCAGAGCCGCTTCTTTCTGTTCTACGGCAACCGGACGGCCTCCGGCATTCTGTTTCTTCAAGCACTGGAGGAATTGAAAGACCGGTTCATGGGCCGTCTGTCCGTGTTCCACGTCCTATCTCAGGAAGAACAAGACCTGCCGATCCTGTATGGCCGGCTGGACCACGACAAGGTCTCCATCCTGCTGCGCGCGATGGTGCCGGCGAAGGCGATCGATCATGTGTTCATCTGCGGACCAGTGGCCATGAGCGAGGAGATCGCGGCGACCTGTACCGAACTCGGCGTCGCCACGGAGCATATTCACGTCGAGCGTTTCGTCTCGGGCCTGGGTGGCAAGCCACGGCCGAAGCCGGTGGTGGCCCCGGAGGCGCCGCCCAAGGCGGTCGCGGCGCTCATCGTGGACGGCAAGCGCAAGGACGTGCCAATGGTGGATGGCGAATCCATCCTCGATGCGGCGCTTCGCGCGGGCATGGATCTGCCCTATGCCTGCAGGGGCGGCATGTGCAGCACCTGCCGCGCCAAGGTCGTCGAGGGCGACACGCAGATGGATGTCAATTATTCACTGGAGCCGTGGGAACTGGAGGCGGGCTTCGTGCTCACCTGTCAGGCGCATCCGGTGTCTGAGCGCATCACCGTCGATTATGATCAGGTCTGATCACTTGCTGTCGCGCATGATCGCATAGGCGGTTTGGGCCAGCGCAACCGGCTTTGCGTCGCTTGCGGTTTCGATCGACACGCTGCCGAATGCCATGGTGCGGCCCAGCCGGACCACGCGCGCCTGCGCCAGCAGATCGGAACGCAGGGCCGGCTTGAGGAAGTGGATAGTCTGATCCACTGTGGTCATCGGCAGATATTCGCCCGCTGCCGAAGATATCGCGAACACCATGGCGGTGTCGGCCAGAGACATCAGCGCCTGTCCGCAAACCACGCCGTTATCGCGGCAGAGCCTGTCCGAGAACTTCATGCGCAAGATTGCGCCGTCACCGCCGATGCTTTCGATGGAGAGGTCGAGGTCCTGCACCCATGGGGCAAAAACGGTCTGCAGCAGATGAGTGGCAGTGGAGGCGTCGAAGGTCGTCATCACGGAGCATCCTGCATTCGGTGTGAAGAAATCATCCAAGCGTTACGGGCAATGACGTGAAGCCGCGGAATCGTGCGCGCCGGGCGCGTTTTGCGGGTCCCGCGGCTGCGAAATTCGGGAAGCGAGCCATGAAGCGTCCGATGGCGATGCGGCCTTCCATGCGGGCAAGATTGAGGCCCGCGCAGACATGGGCGCCCGAAGCGAAAGCCAGATGACGGTTCGGCGCGCGGCTGATGTCGAGTTGATCGGGCGCAGAAAATTGCGCGGGGTCGCGGTTCGCGGCGCCGATGCACAGCGTGATCAGCGTGCCTTTTGGAAGTGCGATGCCTCCGATCTCGGTCTCGACCGCGACGCCGCGATTGCCGAGCTGATTGGAGCTTTCGAACCGCAGGAATTCCTCGATCGCCGTGCGGATCAGCGCCGGCTCGTCGATCAGGCGCTGCTTCTGTTCCGGAAAACGCAACAGCAGTTCGAGGCCGTTGCCGATCAGATTGGTGGTGGTCTCATGGCCGGCATTCAGGATGAAAATGCAGTTCTGCAGCAATTCACTTTCACTGAGCCGTTCGCCGCCAGCGGTTTCGCCGGCGATGAGACGTGTCAGGACGTCGTGTTCGACATCGCCCGGCCGTACTCGCCGGTCCGCGACAAGCCGGCGCAGATAGTTGAGGAATTCGGTGACCGCAGTCTCGCCGCGGGCCTGTACCTCCAGCGATAGCGAAGGTTCGAGCGCGCCGAGAATGGCGAGCGACCAGCCGCGCAGCGGGCCGCGTTCCGCATGCGGAACACCGAGCAGGTTGCCGATGACTTCGATCGGGATCGCTGAAGCGAAGTCTTCGATCAGATCGACATGATCGCGGGCTGTCATATCGTCGAGCAGCCGATCGACGAGAGTGATCAGCCGTGGTTCGGTCTCGGCGATCGCGCGGGGGCTGAGGGCGCCGGCAATGAGATGGCGGACGCGCGTATGCAGCGGCGGATCGTTGAACACCAGACTGGTGGTGTGGTGTTCGAACAGCAGCGAGCCCACGCCGTATTTGGGCGCGAACTCCACCTTCTTGTCGGAGCTGAAGCGGGTCGTGTCCTTGTAGATGGCCTCGAGATCGCTGTGCCGTGTCAGGAACAGCGAACCATCCGGCATCCTGTGCAACGGGTCGTGCGCCTGCAGCGCGCGATAGGTTGGATAGGGGTCATCGTAAAAGGCGTCGGGCAGTGCCTTCAACGAAAAGCCGCGGACGAGCTCCGCATCACCAATCGCCGTCGTGCTGGCCATGAGGTGCATCTCCACCGATCATCGACGCCATGACTGGCTCAGGCCAGAATCTCGCTGATCTGAACCGTAGCCTGAGTATCGGTGAAATTCGGGATGTCGGCGAAGATCTCACGGCCATGCGCCTTGCCGGCAGCCTTGAAATTGTCGAGCGATCCGAAGGTCAGCAGCGCCATCATCTGGAAGTCCGGTGCGCTGCCGTCGGGTTTGCTGACGCCCTTCACGACCTGGGTATTGGTCAACCCATGCGGTGTCCAGCGTTCCCTCACCAGCGGCATATGCTTGCTCAGATAATAATCGAGGTCGAATTTCGTTTCGGCTCCGGCGGGATACATCACTGTGACGAGGATCATGGTGGTCTCCTGAATAAATTTCGGGTGTGGTGGCGGCAGCCAATGGGCGCTGCCCAATACAAGAATCAGGGGCGCACGGCGTTCATCGTGAGCAGTTCATAGGTCGCCGCCGTTTCGTTGGTCGCGGTGGTGATTTCGACGTCCCAGCGAACCTCGCCATATTGCTTGTTGCGCGGCGACTTATCCTTCGCGGTCAACCGTACCTTAATGGCCTCACCGGGTTGCACCGGCTTGATGAAGCGCAGCGAGTCGAGGCCGTAATTGGCGAGCACCGGGCCGGGATCGGGATCCACGAACAGTCCGGCAGCGAAGGACAGCAGCAGGTAGCCATGGGCGACGCGGCCGGGAAAGAACGGGTGTCCCTTGGTCGCTTCCTCATCCATATGGGCGTAGAATGTATCGCCGGTGAAGTGGGCGAAGTGCTCGATGTCCTCGAGCGTGATCGTGCGTTCCTTCGACATGAAGGTCTGCCCGACATCGAGATCTTCGAAGTGATAGCGGAACGGATGTCGTTCCTTCTCGACGATCGGCGCGCCTTTGGACCAGCTTCTGGTGATCCCGGTGAGCATGGCAGGTGATCCCTGCAATGCAGTGCGCTGCATGTAGTGCTGCAGGCTGCGGATGCCGCCGAGTTCCTCGCCGCCGCCGGCGCGGCCGGGGCCGCCGTGGACCATCTGCGGCATGGGTGAGCCGTGGCCGGTCTGTTCCTTGGCACAATCGCGATCGATCATCACCAGGCGCCCGTGGAAGCTGCCGATGCCGAATACGAGGTCGGATGCGATTTTTGTATCATGCGTATAGACCGATGCGACCAGACTGCCGCCGCCACGATTGGCGAGCGTGATCGCGTCATCCAGCGCGTCGTAGCCCATGACAGTGCAGACCGGGCCGAACGCTTCGATCTCATGCACGCTGATGGCGGTGGCGGGATTCGCGCAATGCAACAGCAATGGCGGCACGAAAGCGCCGCGTGCGGCGTCCGCACCCTCGACGGAAAAATGGTCGGGATCGCCGCTGACCAGTTCGGCCTCGGTCCGAAGCTTCGCCACATGGGCGAGCACGTCGCGCCGCTGGTCCAGTCCGACCAGCGGGCCCATGCGCACGCTTTCCAGTTCTGGATTGCCGATGGTGATCTTGGCGAGCCGTTCGCGCAGCGCCGCGATGACCGCATCGACATGGGCGGATGGTGCCATGGCGCGGCGGATCGCGGTGCATTTCTGTCCCGCCTTCACCGTCATCTCCTTCGCCACTTCCTTGATGAAGAGGTCGAATTCCGGCGTGCCCGGCGCGGCATCGGGCGCGAGGATGGCCGCGTTGAGCGAATCCCGCTCGGCCACGAAACGGACGGCCTCCCGGGCAATAATCGGATGTCGCTGCAGCTTCTGCGAGGTCTCGGCCGAGCCGGTGAAGGACACCACGTCCTGGCAGGTGAGGTGATCGAACAGGTCGCCGGTCGAGCCGACGACAAACTGGAAGGCGCCGTCGGGCAGAATGCCGGACTCGGCAATCATGCGCGCCAGCGCATGCGCCACATAGGACGTCACGGTCGCGGGCTTGGTGACGACCGGAGCGCCGGCCAGCAAAGCGGGGGCGAGCTTTTCCAGCATCCCCCAGCAGGGGAAATTGAACGCATTGATATGCACCGCGACGCCGTGCAGCGGCGTCACGATGTGCTGGCCAGCGAAGCTGCCGGCTTTCGACAGCGATTCCACGCTGCCATCGAGCAAGAATTTCGCGTTAGGTAGTTCGCGGCGGCCCTTGCCGGCATAGACGAACAGGGTGCCGATGCCGCCGTCGACGTCGATCATGTTGTCGACGCGGGTCGCGCCGGTCTGGAACGACAGCTTGTAAAGCTGCTCCTTACGCTCGGTCAGATACTGACCGAGTTTCTTCAGCATGTCCGCGCGCTGGTGGAAGGTCAGTCGTCGCAGATGGGCGCCACCGGTGCCGCGGGCATAGTCCAGCACCTTGCGCATATCGATCCCGCCACTGGTCGCTTGCGCGACCACGTCGCCGGACACCGCGCTGGCGATCTCGATCAGGTCGCGCCCGGGGGCCGCCCATTGTCCGCAAACGAAGCTTTCGAGTTTCATGAGATCGCCCTTCTTTGTGAGTGGCCCGAATTGGTAGGTAGAGTTACTTCCGCCGCGCGGCGGCACGTTTGGGGACTGGTGCGGGCTGTGCCAGCAGGTCGCGGGTGCCGTCGACGATCAGCCGCGTGACCAGGTCGGCATAATCCGCGCGGGTGAACGGACCCTGGCTCCTGAACCAGAGGTAGTGCCAGTTGACCATTCCGAACAGCGACATGGTCACCGGCTTGAGCATCGTCGTACCCGCAAGCTGCGGCGCGATCGCGGAGACGGCGCTGGAAAAGATGCGCACGAGCTCTCGCTCCATGTTCTTCAACGTGGACTGGCGCTCGTCGGACAGGAACCGCATGCTGCTGATCTGGACGCTGTGCTGCGCGTCAGCGTCGCGATAAGCCTCGAGCAGCGCCGCCACCAAGTCGCGCAACCGCGCGGCGGGTGCCAGATCGGGGTGGTCGGCAGCCTCGACGACTTGCAGCAGGTCTTCGAGATGGACGCGGATGACGTCGAACAGAAGCTCATCCTTGTCCTTGTAGTAATGATAGAGATTTGCCTTCGACACCCCGCATGCAGCGGCAATCTTGTTCATGGATGCACGGTCATAACCGTATTCGGAGAACAGCTCCGCCGAGCGATCGAGGATCGCGCGGCGCTTGTCGTCGTAATTATTGGCGCGGGGACGGGCCATGCTGAATCGGATTCCTTGGGATCTAGCTCTGTGGCCGGCGGTCAAGGATGCGTCTGGCCTTGCCGGCCGAACGCTCGATGCCGTCGGGGTCGCGGATGATGACGCGCGATGTGATGCCGATGGTGTCCTTGATCGCCTGCTCCAACCGGTTGGCGGCGGCCTGACGGAGGTCTGACGCAGAGAATTCGGGACGGGCCTCGACGTGAATCTCCATCTCGTCCATGCGACCGCTACGCGTCAACACGATCTGGTAATGCATCGACAATCCAGGGATGGTCTGCAGCTTTTCCTCGATCTGGGTGGGAAACACATTGACGCCGCGGAGGATGATCATGTCGTCGGTTCGACCGGTGACCTTCTCCATGCGTCGCATGGCGCGCGCCGTGCCGGGCAGCAGGCGGGTGAGGTCGCGCGTCCGGTAACGGATGATCGGCATCGCCTCCTTGGTCAGCGATGTGAACACCAGCTCGCCTTCCTCGCCGTCTGGCAGCACCTTCCCGGTGTGGGGATCGATCACCTCCGGATAGAAATGATCCTCCCAGATATGCAACCCGTCCTTGGTCTCCACGCACTCGCTGGCGACGCCCGGGCCCATCACCTCCGATAGGCCGTAGATGTCGACGGCATGAAGATCGAAGGCTTCCTCGATCTCCTCGCGCATCGCATTGGTCCACGGCTCGGCACCAAAGATGCCGATTCGCAGCGACGACTTGCGCGGATCCAGGCCCTGCTTCCGGAATTCATCCAGGATCGCCAGCATGTAGGATGGCGTGACCATGATGATATCAGGCTTGAAATCGGTGATGAGCTGCACCTGCCGTTCGGTCATGCCGCCGGAGATCGGGATCACCGTGCAGCCGAGACGTTCCGCGCCGTAATGCGCGCCGAGGCCGCCGGTGAACAGGCCGTAGCCATAGGCGTTGTGCAGCTTCATGCCGGCGCGTCCGCCCGCGGCGCGGATCGAGCGAGCAACCACATCGCTCCAGGTGTCGATGTCGCGCTTGGTGTATCCGACGACGGTGGGCTTGCCGGTGGTGCCCGACGAGGCATGGATGCGTGCGACCTGCTGCTCGGGCACGGCGAACATGCCGAACGGATAGTTGTCACGAAGGTCGGCCTTGGTGGTGAACGGAAATTTCGCCAGATCGTCGAGGCTCTTGAGATCGCCCGGATGAATGCCGGCGGCGTCGAATTTGGCGCGGTAGTGCGGGACGTTGTCATATGCATGGCGCAGTGACCATGAGAGCTGCTTCAGCTGCCAGGTCTGTAGGTCTGCGGTGGCCGCGACTTCATAGCGGTCCAGTTCGGTGGGCTCTGGCTTAAGCTGGTCCAGCTTGCGCAATGGCATTTGAAACATGGAATCCTCCCGGATCTGCTTTTATTGATCTGCCGTGGAATTCGGCGGCAGCACCTCGCCCGCAATGGTGCGCGAGTGGCCGCGGAATTCTGCAACGACGATATTCTTGCTGTCGCGCACAGTGACGTCGTAGATGCCGCCGCGCCCGGCCTTGGAGCGTTCGATGGCATGGGCGGTGAGCGTCTCGCCGGCAGGAACAGCGCGGATGAATGTCACGGCGCATTGTTGCGCGACGGTGCGCTGATTGTAGCTGTTGCAGGCAAAAGCGAAGGTCGAGTCGGCGAGCGTGAAGATGAAGCCGCCATGGCAGATGTCGTGACCATTGGTCATGTCCGGGCGCACCGTCATGGACAACACGGCTTCGCCGGGCGCGATCCGCTGGATCGACATGCCCATTGCCTTGCTGGCGCGATCGTTACGCCACATCGCATCGGCACAGGCCTGCGCCACAGTCTGCGCCGCGGCCTCGGCTGTTGCCTCGCGCGCTTCCATCACTGCCTCCCGACGAAACGCGGTGCGCGTTTTTCCATAAAGGCGGTGACGCCTTCGAGATAATCCGGCGTCCGGCCGGCCTGTCCCTGCAGATCGCATTCGAGGTCGAGTTGCTGGTCGAGACTGTTGGTCTCGGAGGCATCGAGCGCCTGTTTCATCAGCGCAAGTCCTGCCGTGGGTTGGGTCGCAAAATGCGTGGCGAGACGATGCGCCTCGGTCATCAGGTCGGCGTCATCGACCGATTTCCAGATCATGCCCCAGGCTTCCGCCTGGTCCGCGGGAACGGGTTCGGCGAGCAGTGCAAGCGCGCGGGCCCGCGCGGTGCCCACCAGTCTCGGCAGGATCCACGTGCCGCCAGCATCCGGGACGAGGCCGAGCTTGGCAAAGGCCTGAATGAATTTCGCGGAGCGCGCGGCGATCACGATGTCGCAGGCGAAGGCCACATTGGCGCCCGCGCCGGCCGCGACGCCGTTGACGGCACAGATCACTGGCATCGGCAGGCTGCGCAATTTGCGAACCAGCGGATTGTAGTAGGTCGCAATGGTGACCGAGAGATCCGGTGTTTCACCCGGCGTGAACACGCCGTCGGAGAGGTCCTGCCCAGCACAGAAGCCGCGGCCGGCGCCAGTCAGAATGATGGCCCGGCAAGACGTGTCGGTTTCCGCAGTCACCAGCGCCGCCATCAGTTCGGCATGCATTGCAGCGCTGAACGAGTTCAACCGGTCCGGCCTGTTGAGCGTGAGAACGCGATAGCCTTCGCGGATATCGGTCGTGACGAGGCTCGTATCCACCGCTTCCTCCCTATTATTGCTTCGTCGTTATTTTTCGGCTCTGCGCCGTTGTGAAGCAGACGTTACTATTGACCAACCGTCCGGTCAATTATAAAAGTCGACCCGGGATTTGGTGCCATCGCGCGCGGTTTGGCCGCTAGGATGCACACAAAGCGCCGGGAACGCTCAAAAATGGGCGGCCATCACAAGGGAGGAACGAGATGACGTGCCACTCGCATTTCAAGAGCCTTGCTATTGCCGCAGCCATCGCGCTGCCGCTGTCGGGATTGTCCATCTACAGTCCGGCGCTCGCACAGCAGACTGTCAAAATCGGGTCAGTGTTGTCGGTTACAGGTCCCGCGTCGTTTCTCGGCGAACCCGAAGACAAAACGCTGCGCATGTATGTCGACAAGATCAACGCCGCTGGCGGCGTGGCCGGCAAGAAGATCGAACTCGTGATCTATGACGACGGCGGCGATGCCAACAAGGCGCGGACATTCGCCACCCGTCTGATCGAGGACGACAAGGTGGTCGCGATGGTCGGAGGCTCCACCACGGGCACCACCATGGCGATGGTGCCGGTGTTCGAAGAGGCGCAGGTCCCGTTTATTTCGCTGGCGGGTGCGATCGAAGTGGTCGATCCCGTGCGCAAGTTCATCTTCAAGACGCCGCACACAGACAAAATGGCGTGCGAGAAGATCTTCGAAAATCTCAAGCAGCGCAATTTTACCAAGATCGCGATGATCTCCGGCACCGACGGCTTCGGCGCTTCGATGCGGGCGCAATGCGTCAAGGTCGCCCCGACCTATGGCGTGCAGATCGTCGCCGAGGAAACCTATGGCCCGCGCGACAGCGACATGACGGCGCAGCTCACCAAGATCAAGGGCGTTGCCGGGGTGCAGGCCGTGGTTAACCCCGGTTTCGGACAAGGGCCCGCGATCGTGACGCGCAACTATGCGCAGCTCGGCATGTCGGCGACCCCGCTGTATCAGAGCCATGGCGTGGCATCGAAGAGCTTCATCGAACTCGCCGGTCCAGCTGCGGAAGGCGTACGGCTTCCGGCCGCGGCGCTTCTGGTCGGCGACAAGCTGCCGGACGGCGATCCGCAGAAGAAGGTCGTGGTCGACTACAAGCAGACCTTCGAGGCGACTGCCAAGCAACCGGTCTCGACCTTTGGCGGTCATGCATATGACGGGTTGTACCTCATGGTTGAGGCGATGAAGCGCGCCAATTCCACCGACGCCAAGAAAGTGCGCGATGAAATCGAGAAGACCAAGGGCTTTGTCGGCACCGGTGGCATCGTGACCATGTCGCCGACTGACCATCTCGGCCTCGATCTATCCGCCTTCCGCATGCTGGAAGTGAAGGGCGGCGACTGGGCCCTGTTGCCACCCGGTACCTGACGTCACAACCGGCGATCTCCGCGACACGCATGGTCGTGCGCGGGGATCGACTGCTCTCGCTCCACGCAGAACAGATTGTACTGGCAATGAAAGGCCGTTGGCACGCATGCCGGAGTTTTTTCAATTCCTGGTCTCGGGCCTGACGATCGGCGCGGTCTACGCCCTGGTCGCACTTGGCTTTACCCTGGTTTACAACGCCTCCGACGTGGTGAACTTCGCTCAAGGCGAGTTCGTCATGCTGGGCGGAATGGTCACGGTGTTCGTTCATGCGGCCGGTGTGCCGCTGCCGCTTGCGGCGCTGGTCGCGGTCATCGTGTCGGTCGTCCTTGGCCTGTCGCTGTACTGGCTCGCAATCGCGCCGGCCCGCGGTGCGTCGGCCGTGTCGCTGATCATCATCACCATCGGTGCGTCGATCCTGCTGCGCGGTGCGGCGCAGATCGTTTTCGACAAGCAGTTTCACAAGCTGCCGGCATTCTCCGGCGATACGCCGGTGCAGATGCTGGGCGCCGCGGTTCAGCCGCAGAGCTTCTGGGTGATTGGCGGCACCGCCGTGATGGTCCTGCTGCTCTACGTCTTTCTCGAACGCACCCTGCTCGGCAAGGCTGTGCTCGCCACATCGGCCAATCGGTTCGCCGCACGGCTTGTCGGCATCAACACCACGACCATCATGGCGTTGGCTTTCGGCGGCTCGGCCGCCATCGGTGGTGTTGCCGGCATCCTGATCACGCCGATTACCCTGACGAGCTACGATGTCGGCACGTTGCTGGCGCTGAAGGGCTTTGCCGCAGCCATGCTCGGCGGCATGGGCAATCCACTCGGTGCTGTTGCTGGCGGGCTGCTGCTCGGGTTGCTCGAAGCGTTCGGCGCCGGCTACATCAGCTCAACCTACAAGGATGCGTTTGCCTTCATCGTGATCCTCGCCGTGCTGTTCGCCGCGCCACAGGGGCTGTTCGGCCGCCGTACCATCGAGAGGGTCTGAGCGATGCTTGCAGCCCTGCGTCACCGCTATGGAATTCTGCTGGTGCTGGCGATCGTCATCGCCGTCCTGCCGCTGGCATTTCCGTCGAGCTATTATTTCCGGGTCGCGTCATTGGTCTGGGTCTCTGCCTTCGCGGCGATCGGCCTGAATATCCTGATGGGCAAGGCCGGGCAGGTCAGCCTCGGCCATGCCGGTTTTTTCGGGATCGGCGCCTATGCGGTCGCGATCGGCCCGACGCATCTCGGCATCTCGTCGCTGGCGGCGCTGCTGCTCGGCTGCCTGCTGTCGGCGCTGCTGGCCTTCCTTGTCGGCCGCCCGATCCTTCGTCTGAAGGGGCACTATCTCGCTATCGCAACGCTCGGATTCGGGGTGCTGGTGGCACTGGTCATCACCACAGAAAGCCGCTGGACCGGAGGTCCGGATGGTATGTCGGTGATGAAACTCACGCTGTTTGGCTGGCGCGCCAGCGGCTCCGATACCTGGTACTGGATCACAGGCGGACTGCTGCTCGCAGGTACATGGATCGCACTCAATCTCGATGAGACGCCGACCGGACGCGCATTTCGGGCGCTGCATGACAGCGAGATCGCTGCAAGGGTGACCGGCATCAACGTCAATCGTTTCAAGCTGCAGGCCTTCGTCATTGCAGCGGTCTACGCCTCACTGGCGGGCTCTGCGCTCGCGCTGATGAACGGCTTCGTCAATCCGGATCAGGCCGGCTTCCTGCATTCCATCGAACTCGTGACCATGGTCGTCCTCGGTGGCCTCGGCTCGGTGCTGGGCAGTATCGTCGGGGCGGCCGTGTTGATCATGCTGCCGCAGGTGCTTACCGTGTTCCAGGAATACGAGAACCTGATGTTGGGTTTCATCATCATCGTCTCGATGATCTTCATGCGCGAGGGCATCGTGCCCGTGCTGTCGAAATTCATGACGGGGCGGCGCGCATGACCATTCTCAAAGTCAGCGACATCGGCATCTCATTCGGAGGTCTCAAGGCCATCGACGGCGTCGGCTTCTCGGTGGAGGCTGGTCAGATATTCTCCATCATCGGGCCGAATGGTGCCGGCAAGACCACATTGTTCAATGTGATCTCCGGCATCTACGAGGCCAGTCAGGGTCGTATCGAACTGGCAGGCCAGGATGTCACTCGCCTCGAACCCGATGCGCTGGCGGCGCGGGGCCTGTCCAGAACATTTCAGAACCTGCAGATATTCCAGCGCATGACCGCAGTGGAGAACGTCATGGTCGGCCGCCATCTGCAGGAGAAGTGTAATCTGTTCGCGGATCTGTTGCGGCTGCCTTCGGTGACGCGCCAGAACGAGGAGACCCGTGCGGCTGCGCTTGCTTTCCTGGATGAGGTTGGCTTGCGGGACCAGGCCGACACCCCGGCGGGCGCGCTATCCTATGGGGCCTGCAAGCGCCTTGAGATCGCACGCGCGCTGGCTGCCGAGCCGCGTGTGTTGTTGCTCGACGAGCCGGCGGCAGGCTGCAATTCAGTGGAGACCGAGGAGATCGACCGGCTGATCTGTCGGGTGGCCGCGAAGGGCATCGCCGTGGTGCTGGTCGAGCATGACATGAAGCTGGTGATGAAGATCTCTGATCGAATCCTGGCGCTGGAGCGGGGGCGGCCGCTCATTGAGGGCAGTCCGGGCGAGGTGCGCGCCAACCCGGCCGTGCTTGAAGCCTATCTCGGCAAACATGGCGCGCGGGAGGCTGCCCGTGCTTGAGATCTCCAATCTCCGCAGCTGCTATGGACGTATCGAAGTCCTTAAGGGCATCAGTCTCGACGTGCAGACCGGCGAAGTTGTTGCGCTGATCGGTTCAAACGGCGCGGGAAAGACGACGCTGCTGCACGCGCTATCCGGAGTTCAGCCGATCAGCGACGGTCAGGTGACGTTTCTTGGTGAACGCATCGACGGCTTGCCTGCGCATCGCCGCGTGGCGCGTGGCATTCTCCAGTCGCCGGAGGGGCGGCAGATATTCGGCCCGCTCACCGTGGAGGATAACCTCCGGCTCGGCGCCTATCTGCGGCGCGACAAGGAGATCGCTGCAGATCGCGACAGGATCTTCGGCATGTTTCCAATTCTGGCCGAGAAGCGAAATCAAATAGCAGGGGGTTTGTCAGGCGGACAGCAGCAGATGCTGGCCATCGGCCGTGCTTTGATGGGCAAACCAAAGCTGCTGCTGCTAGACGAACCTTCGCTCGGTCTGTCACCCTTGCTTGTTGACCAGATCCTGACGGCCATTGTTTCGCTACGTGCCCTCGGCATGACCGTATTGCTTGTTGAGCAGAATGCCATGGCAGCGCTTGAAATCGCTGACCGCGGTTATGTGATTGAAACCGGCCATATTGTCCATGCCGGACCCGCATCGCAATTGCTGTCAGATCCCAAAGTAAAAGCGGCTTATCTCGGCTTGGAATAACGTAGGTATGGCTGCTTGTGGCGGCGGGCTCAATTGGTCAGCGCAACACTCTAATCTTATGGGAAAGATGGAGTGCAGGCATGAAACAGCGACCTCGCATCTATTACTCGGCAGCCCAGCGATCTTTGATCTGGGATCGTTGGCAGGCAGGCGAGCCGATGAGTTCGATTGGGCGTCGGTTTGAACGGGATTCTTCATCGGTTTTCTCGGTTATATCTCCGTCCGGAGGCATCCGTCCGCCAGATCGGCGTCGCGCCGAACGGGCTCTTAGCCTTACTGAGCGAGAGGAGATCTCCCGATGGCTCAGCATGCGCCGCTCCTTGCGATCGATAGCGCGTCATCTGGGACGATCTGCGTCGACGATCAGCCGTGAGGTTCAACGCAATGGCGGAACGGATCGCTACCGTGCTGCGCAGTCTGATCACAGCGCGTGGGATCGGGCCCGTCGCCCCAAGCTTTGCAAGCTGGCTTGCCGTCCTTTCCTGAGACGGACAGTATCGAGACTACTGCAGAGACAATGGTCGCCGGAGCAGATCGCCGGCTGGCTGAAGCGCACACACCCGGCGGAGCCTGAAAAGCAGGTGTCACACGAGACGATTTATCGCAGCCTATTCATTCAGGCGCGCGGCGTGTTGAAAAAGGAGCTTCTCGAGCACCTGAGGGCGAAACGCACGGTTCGTCGTTCTAGGCACGCGAGCATGAAACGGACCGGACTCGGCCAGATCAAGAACGCCGTATCCATCAGCGAACGACCGCCGTCTGTTGAAGATCGTGCGGTCCCAGGCCATTGGGAAGGCGATCTGATCGGCGGATCGAGAAATAGCTACATCGCAACGCTGGTTGAACGCCATTCGCGCTACGTGATGCTGATCAAGGTTGCGAACAAGAACACCGAAAGCGTCGTCTCTGCGCTGATCAAGCAGTCACGGCGATTGCCTGGCGAACTCTACCGGTCCCTGACCTGGGATAGAGGCAAGGAGCTCGCCGACCATCAGCGACTGGCATTGGCCACCGACGTCGACATCTACTTTTGTGACCCTCGCTCCCCATGGCAGCGCGGATCAAACGAGAACACCAACAGATTACTGCGCCAATATCTGCCGCGCGGCACCGATCTGTCCTTACACAGTCAAGCCAAGCTTAGCGCCATCGCAAGACAGCTCAATGAGCGGCCGCGAAAAACCTTGCTCTATCAGACGCCAGCTGAGAAGTTCGCCGAGTGTGTTGCAGCGATCGGTTGAACTCGCCGCGCAAAGTGGACACCCAGGGTGTCAATGCGAGCAGTAATTCATCCACTGGCCGTCACCGTCATCGCTCACGCCATCATACTGTGGGACAAACAGGGGTTCGTCGTGTCGGTGGTCGCGTATGATTCCCTCCCTGGGCACCATGTTATTGAAGAGATCTTTCCCTTCATTAATTTAGGCGCCGTCAGTGTGTTGCGCTTGCCCGACTGCCTACAAGGGTACGCAACAATGCTGTTTCGGGTGGTACGTCCTATGAAGTGGAAAAGCTCGCATTCTGCCTATTTCGCGTAGCGCATTCCGGCCGACATAAAGCATCGGGTTCGCAGTGTCCGTACCTGACCCACTGCGAACTTAGAAATTAGAGACTGCTTCGCAGTGTCGTCAGTTGGCTTGCTCGAGTCTTGAGCATCGACCGCTAGCCTAGCATTTGGGTGTCGCCGCAGATCGAAATAGCCTGGCCCGAGATCGTACGTCCGCGTGGGCTGGCCAGGAACAGGATCTGGTCGGCGATCTGTTCCGGTGTGACATAGTCCTTGATTGACGTATAGGAGAACGCTGTTTTCTCCATCTCCGCAAAGGAAATGCCGCGCTGCTGCGCCTTGGCTTCCAGCACGCGGCGCTGGCGATCGCCGGCGACGAGGCCGGGCAGGATCGTGTTGACGCGGATGTTGTCGGGGCCGAGCTCGATGGAGAGCGATTTCGTGAAGCCGATGACGCCCCATTTCGCTGCGGCATAGGGCGAGCGCATCGCGAAGCCTACGCGGCCAGCCGCCGAGGACAGGTTGACGATGGAGCCGTTGCTGCTCTGGCGCAGCAGCGGTACGGCGAGGCGCGTGCAGTTGAACTGGCCGGTCAGGCAGATGTTCAGGCAACGATCCCAGTCATCGGGATGCATCTCCTCGACCTTGGCGGTCGGGCCTGCGACGCCGGCATTGTTGACGAGGACATCGAGGCCGCCGAGTTTGGCTGTTGCCTCATCGAACAGCCTTTGAACTGACGGACGATCAGCAACGTCGCAATGTGTCTGGGTGATTGTGGGATCACTCGCTGTGAGTGCGGCAAGAGCAGCCTGGTCCACATCGCAGACATGAACGCGTGCGCCTTCGCCGGCAAAGGCGCGGGCGATGGCGAGGCCAATTCCGTTGGCGCCCGCGGTAACGATGACGCGCAAACCCTTGATGTTGAGATCCATGGTGGCTCCGGGGACTTTGTGAGGACTAGGCGGAGAGGCCGCCGCGCGACAGGATGAAATTGGCAGCGCTGGTGATATCGGCAGCGATCCCGACTTTGGCAGCTTCGGCATCACCGATCTCGATCGCCTTGCGAACGTCCGCATGAAACCGAATGGCTTCACCCTTGGCGAGGCGATCGGGATTGCCGCGCAGATCGAGATTGATGACGGGGCCAGCCTTGAGCCAGAGCGCACGGATGATCTCGACCAGGATCGGCGACTGCGCGGCCTCGTAGACGGCAAAGTGAAACGTCTTGTTGAGTTCGACGGCGCGCGGCAGGTCGGGTGCCTTCAATTCACTTTCCGCGCGCATCGCGGCTTCGGCGATCGCGATCGATGCAAGATTGCGGTCTCCACGTAGTCGCGCTGCCTCTGCTGCGGCATGACCCTCGATAGCGATACGCACCTTCGTCAGATCGCGAAACTGCGTAGCCGACATCACGGGCACGCGCACGGCACGGTTTGCCGCGACTTCCAGCGCCTTGTCGGCGACGAGGCGGGACACCGCTTCGCGCACCGGCATGATCGACACGCCGAGCACTTCGGCGGCCGTACGCAATGACAGCTTTTCGCCAGGCGCGAGTCTACCCGAGATGAGCAAATCCGCCAGTTGCGCGTAAGCGCGCTCGCCCAGCGTCTGGCGGTCGAGCGGCTCCACAAGGGTCAGCGCAGTCGGCAGGTTCAACGCGGTCTCCGGGCATCGTCGCGAAATTACAGGGAGGGACTCGACAAAGTCCCCGTCTTTTGCAACTCTAACTGTGATCACAGATCACGGCAAGCGGACAAAGCCCTCTCAACAGAAGAGTGCGGCGCCTGCCGGAGGGGAAACAGCCGCGCCGCGCGGCCGTATCAGGGAGACGAATCTGATGTCGAACACCAATCAATTCACGCGCCGCAGTCTGCTGAAGACCGCGGGCGGTCTCGCACTTGCTTCCGGCCTCTCTGCGCCATCGGTTCTGAGCGCGCAGACCTCCGACGTCATTCGCATCGGCCATCTCACGCCGCGTACCGGCTTTCTCGGCCCGCTCGGCGAATATGGTGTGATGGCCATCGATCTCGCTGTTGAGGAGATCAATGCCGCTGGCGGCCTGATGGGGCGCAAGGTTGAACTGCTCAAGGAGGACTCGATCAATCCTCAAACGGCATCGACCAAGGCGGAGCGCATGATCGAGCGCGACAAGGTCGCCTGTATCATCGGCGAAATTTCTTCGGCATCGTGTCTGACCATCGCGCAGGTCGCCACGCGCAGCAAGACGCTGTTCATCAACACCGGCGGAAATTCCGATGCGCTACGCGGCAAGGACTGCCAGCGCTATATGTTCCACGTCGAGTCGCAGAACTCGATGTATGTAAAGACCGTCGGCCGCTCGTTTCTGCGCGATGGTCTCGTGAAGGGCAAGAAGTGGTACTCGCTCACGGCCGACTATGCCTTCGGCCATGACCTGCTAAGCGTATCGAAGCGCTTCATGCAGGCCAATGGCGGTAATTTCGCGGGCGACGACCTGGTGCCCACCGACGCCACGGACTTTTCTGCCTATCTCCTCAAGATCCGCGAGGCCAAGCCTGATCTCGTGGTGATCAATCTTGCGGGCAACCAGATCACCAACTTCCTCAAGCAATATGCCGAATTCGGTCTGACTTTCCCGGTCGGCGGTTTCGGCTTCGACACGGCTCTGGCCTGGGCTGCTGGCAAGGGCAATTTCGTCGGCACCTGGCCTGTGGTCTGGCACCATCTGCTGGACACGCCCGGCAGCAAGGCCTTCGTCGCGGCCTTCACCAAGAAGTACAACAAGCCGCCGGAGAACCAGGCCTGGGGCGACTACATCGCCACCAAGATTGTGGCGCAGAGCATCAACGAGTTGAAATCGGCTGAGTCGCCGAAGATCATCGAGCATTTCGAGAAGGGCGCGAAGTTCGATCTGTTGAAGACACGTCCCGGCTACTTCCGCGCATCGGATCATCAGCTGATGCACGAAATGTATGCGGTGACGGCGCTGCCTGCGGACAAGATCAAGAACCAGTGGGACATCTTCTCATCGAGCCCGGCCGTCCCGGGGCCGGATGAACCGCTCGAAGTGATTGCGTCTACCGCGGAAGAGAACGTCTGCAAATTCCCGAGCTAGCAACAATGTCGGCGTTTCGCCTTCGGGCGAGACGCCGACATTCTGCTCGCGAAGTTGCTTTCGTCTCGTCCTTCCGACCCCTGTCAGATGCGCATCAGCGCGCGACTGCGGAGCCCATATCATGTCCGCCATGTTGCTCACCCAGCAGATCCTCAACGGACTGCTTGATGGTGTCTATTATCTTCTGATTGCGCTCGGCCTGTCGCTGATCTTTTCGCTCGGCGGCATCGTGAATCTCGCGCATGGCGCGTTCTATGCGATTGGCGCCTATCTTACCCTTGTCATTTCGCCCTATCTCGGCTTCGGTGGTGCATTCGTCGTGGCCCCCGTTGTCGTTGCGTTGCTCGGCGTTGTCATCGAGCGGACGTTGTTCCGGCGCTTCTATCGGTCAGATCCCATTCTCTCGCTGCTACTGACTTTCGGGCTCGCGATGGTCGCCGAGCAGGCCTTGCGTATGATCTTCGGCGCGCCGCCTTTGTCGTATTCGATCCCGCCAGCGCTGCGCGGTCAGGTCGCGATCGGAAGCTTCATCTATTCGTTCTATCGCGTGGTGTTGCTCGGCATTGCCGTGGCCTGTGTGGTCGGGCTCTGGGTGCTGCTGCAGAAGACCTCATTCGGCCGTGTGGTCCGGGCCGGCGTGCAAAATCCGGACATGGTCGGAGCGCTCGGTATCTCGCTGCAGCCCTATATGTCGGTCGTCGCAGCCCTGGGTATTGGTCTGGCGGGACTCGCGGGCGTGTTGCTGGCGCCGATCTATTCGATCCATCCGGCGATGGGACAGGAGATCATCACGCCCGCCTTCGTGGTGGTCGTGATCGGTGGCCTCGGCTCGTTCTGGGGCGTGGTGATCGCTGCGCTGCTGGTCGGATTGGTCAAGGGCGTCATGGTCGGCATCGGCTATTCGGCGGCGTCCACGGCGGCGATCTATTTGTTGATGCTTCTGGTGCTGCTGTTCCGGCCGCGCGGCTTGTTCGGCGAACGCATCATGCGGTTCGAGTAAGGCGATGCCAATGTTGAATCGTCTTCCCGTTCCATTGCTGATCGCGGGCGTCGGCTTGCTCATCCTGCCGCCGATCTTGCTGGCGCTCGGATTGACCGTGACGTCGGCGACGGAGATCGTCGTCTTTGCACTGGCCTGCATGGCCCTGAATATCCTGGTGGGGCACACCGGTCTCGTCTCGTTCGGTCATGGCGCCTGGTTCGGCCTTGCGGCCTATGCTGCAGCGCTGATCCAGCGTAACTGGATGCCGAATTCATTCGTCGGGCCGACGCTGCTTGCGCTTGTCGTGGTGGCCATCACGGCGGCTGCCTTCGGCTACCTGATCCTGCGCCGCCGCGGCGTGTATTTCTCGCTGCTGACGCTGGCGCTCGCGGCCATGCTCTACAGCGTCTCGTTCCGCTGGACTGACGTCACCGGTGGCGAGAACGGCCTTGGCGGCATCACCCGGCCGGCACTGCTTGGCTTCGACCTCGATGCGGGTGCGACCTATTATTGGTTCGTGGCGCTGATCGCGTTTCTCGTGCTGATCCTGCTGTGGCGCTTCCACAATTCCACGGTCGGTTCGGTGCTGGTGGCGATCCGCGAAAACGAACAGCGCGCGCGCTTCCTCGGCTATCCCACCAATCGCTACAAGCTCGCCGCCTTCGTGCTGTCGGCTACCATCACCGGGCTGGCCGGCATTCTGCTGCTCTACAAGAACCGTATGACGTCGGCGGATCCCATTTCGGTGGCGTTCTCTGGCGAGCTTCTGGCCATGGTCGTGATCGGCGGCATGCGCAGTTTCCTCGGGCCGGCGCTCGGTGCGCTGTTTTTCATTCTGTTTCGTGAGTTTCTCGGCATCTATTCCGAGAACTGGTTGTTCTGGTTCGGTCTCGTTTTCGTTGGCTTCATCATCTTCTCGCCTACCGGCCTAATCGGTATGGGCGAGCGGCTGATCGCGCCATTCCGCAAGAAAGTGGAAGAAGACGCGGCAATGTCGGCGCGGCGCATCGAAGTGCTACCACTGCCGGAGTTTTTGCGACCGAAGTCGTCAGTCGACGGAGCGGTACTCGCTGCCAGCCATATCGTGAAAAGTTTCGGTGGCATCAAAGCCGTGCAGGGCGTCGATATCGCCATCGCCGATCGCACGCTGCATGCGCTGATCGGCCCGAACGGTGCCGGCAAGACCACGGCGTTCAATTTGCTGTCGGGTATGTACAAGCCGGATCAGGGAAGCGTGTCGCTGATGGGCATGCCTATCGCAGGCCATACACCGGAAGATATTGCAAGGGCCGGCATTGGGCGTTCGTTCCAGATTACCAACCTGTTTCCCACGCTCAGTGTTGGCGAAAATATCCGCCTCGCGGTGCAAGCACGGCATCCGCGGCGCTTCGATCCCGTGACCAACGCGCTATCGATTAGCGCAATCAACGCGGAGACCGATGCGGTGATCCGCTATCTCGGCCTCGCTGGAATCGAGAAGGCAGAGGCAGGCATGCTGTCTTACGGCGGCCAACGCCTGCTCGATATGGGCGTCGCGCTGGCTACAGCGCCGCGCGTCCTGTTGCTTGACGAACCGCTTGCAGGCCTCGCTGCTGCCGAACGTGAACGTATCGGTGCGATCATCAAGCGCATCTCGACCGATTTACCGGTCCTGCTGGTCGAGCATGACATCGATCGGGTGTTCCAGCTGGCCGACCACGTCACCGTCATGAATGAGGGACGCGTATTGCTGGATGGCTCCGTCGAAGAGGCGCGGTCCAGCCCGAAGGTGCAGGAAGTCTATATCGGGTCGGGCACGACGGCTGTGGCTGCGCGCCCCCGCGAGACCGCGGCGGGGGCGAAGCCGCTGCTGACGGTGAAGAATGTCGATACGTTCTATGGCAAGAGCCATATTCTCAACGACGTCAATTTTACCCTGCACGAGAACGAGATCATCGCACTGCTCGGGCGCAATGGCGCGGGTAAGTCGACCTTGCTCAAGTCGTTGATCGGGATCGCGCCGGCATCGAATGGCTCTATTCAACTGGCAGGCAGCGAGTTGATCGGCCTGTCGTCTGCGGAAGCTGCGCGGCTCGGCATCGGCTACGTACCACAGGGACGCGCCTTGTTCGCAGGCATGACCGTCGAGCAAAATCTCGAACTTGGTGGTCTCAAGCGGCAGACTGGCAATGGTGTGCATTGGACCCGCGAGCGCATCTACGACTATTTCCCACGCATTCGTGAGCGTCTCGACAGTCCCGCCGATTATCTGTCAGGCGGCGAGCAGCAG
Source organism: Tardiphaga sp. 20_F10_N6_6 (assembly GCF_052076045.1). Classification (NCBI taxonomy): domain Bacteria; kingdom Pseudomonadati; phylum Pseudomonadota; class Alphaproteobacteria; order Hyphomicrobiales; family Nitrobacteraceae; genus Tardiphaga; species Tardiphaga sp. 20_F10_N6_6. The sequence continues at coordinate 2,799,664 of NZ_CP197239.1, read as the reverse complement.
ATGGTGGCCGTGGCGCGCGCGTTGTCGGGCGACGTCCGCGTCTTGTTGCTGGATGAGCCATTCGAAGGATTGGCGCCCGCGGTCGTGGAGCAGTTGTTTGAAACCTTTGACCGGCTTCGCAAGGAAATTGCCATCATCATCGTCGACCATAATCTCGATCTGGCTTTGGCTTTGTCCGATTCGACGGTGGCGCTGGAACGGGGCAAGGTCATTCATCAGGGGCCGTCGAAGGCCCTGCGTGACGATCTCGATCTGCGCCGCAAGGTGCTGTGGCTGTGAGAACATCAATGACACTGAACAATCGACATGTAGCGATCGTCGGCGTTGGCTTGATCGGACGCGCCTGGGCCGCGATTTTCGCGCGCGCTGGATGGACCGTGCGGCTGACAGATCCGCATCGCCCGACGCTGGATGCTGCGCTCGGGCTTATTCGCGATGAACTGCATGCGCTCGCCCGCCACGGACTTGCCAATGACCCCGACGGCGCCGCCGCGCGCATCTCGATAGCGGAAAGTCTGGCCGATGCGGTGAAGAACGTTTCCTTCGTACAGGAGAATGGCCCGGAGAACGTCGATCAGAAGATCGCCATCTTTTCCGAGCTGGATCGTCTTGCGCCTCCAGATGCACTGCTCGCATCATCCACCTCGGCCATCGTCGCCTCTCGCTTCACGGAAGCGCTTCCGGGGCGGGCGCGCTGCCTCGTCGGTCATCCCGTCAACCCGCCGCATCTGGTGCCGCTGGTCGAACTATGCGGCGCATCCTGGACCTCGCAGGAGACTATCGACCGCGCGCGTGAGATCTATCGCGAGATTGGGCAGGTCCCCGTGACCGTCAACCGCGAGATCAACGGTTTTATCCTCAATCGGCTGCAGGGCGCCTTGCTGGCGGAAGCGTTCCGTCTGGTCGGCGAAGGCTATGTCTCCGCGGAGGATCTCGATCACACTGTGAAGGACGGTCTCGGTCTGCGCTGGTCGTTTCTGGGCCCGCTGGAGACCATCGAGCTCAATGCGCCCGGCGGCATCCCGGATTACTGCGCGCGCTACACCGGTTTCTACAAGGAGCTGGCCGCTGCATCGGCAGGGCCCGAGGTTTATCAAAGCCCGAATGTCGACCGGGTGATAGCGGCCTGGCCGCATCAGCCGTCGCCCGATCGGATTGCCGCACTGACACAACAACGCAACGAACGCCTCGCAGCGCTGGCGGCTCACAAGGCCACGCAGCGTCCCAAATCCTGACTACACCATCTCTTAACAGTAAGACGGAGACTGACATGAGCCGCAAAGTCATCATCACCTGCGCCGTGACGGGCGCGATTCATACGCCCTCGATGTCCAAAGCATTGCCGGTAACGCCGCAAGAAATCGCCGACGCTGCCGTCGATGCGGCGGAAGCCGGCGCCGCCATTGTGCATCTGCATGCGCGCAACCCGAAGACCGGGCAACCCGATCAAAGTCCCGAAGCCTTTGCGCCATTCCTGAAGATCATCAAGCAGCGCACCAATGCGGTGATCAACCTGACTACCGGTGGTGCGCCCACCATGACGGTGGATGAACGCGTACGGCCTGCCGCGGTCTACAAGCCGGAAGTCGCCTCGCTCAACATGGGCTCAATGAATTTCGGATTCTTCGGGATGCTGAACCGCTTCAAGAAGTTCGAACATGATTGGGAATTGAAGCACCTGCAGAACAAGGACATTGTGTTCCGCAACACATTCCAGGACATTGAGTATGTGCTGAAGACACTGGCCGAGACGGGTACACGCTTCGAGTTCGAATGCTACGACACGGCGCACCTCTATAATCTCGCCTACTTCCTCGAACAGGGGCTGGTGAAGCCGCCGCTGTTCATCCAGACGGTGTTCGGTTTGCAGGGCGGTACAGGTGCACATCCCGAAGATGTGCTGCACATGAAGCGCACGGCGGATCGGTTGTTCGGCGACAAGTATGTCTGGTCGGTGCTCGGCGCCGGTCGCAATCAGCTGCCGATCGCGGCGATGGCCGCGGCCATGGGTGGCAATATCCGCGTCGGTCTGGAAGACTCGCTGTGGGCGGCGCCAGGTCGCATGGCCTCCTCGAATGCCGAGCAGGTCACGCTCGCGCGCAAAATCGTCGAAGGCTTGGGTCTTGAGATCGCGACCCCGGATGAAGCGCGCGAGATGCTTGATCTGAAGGGTGGAGACAAGCTGGAGGTCTAAGCTATCCCTGGAGGAGGCGGACAGTGCAAGAGATGTCCGCCTGCTCTGCTTTGGGGGAACCCTGCTGGCGAATGCCCGCTTCTGACACAAAGTCGACGTGATGGGTTACCGCTTTTGGCGCAAAGCGGACATTTGGCGCGCTGGACGTTGCGGGGATCGCATACTTTATCGTTCATGAATTTGGCATTTCTCAACCAAATCTCTCCGTATGATTCTGTTCACCATCCGCTTTAGGGAAGCGAAGAGCCGCATAAGAGATGCTGTGCCATGTTCGAAGATCAACTTCGACAAGGAGGCGTCAATGGCCCTTATCATTATGCCGTTTTTGGTGACCGCAGCGGCTGTCGGTATGTTTGTCCTGGCGACCGAGCGCACCGATGACAAACAATGCAGTTAGGCGCGGGGCTGGTCAGATTTAGAAACTTCCGGCTGATCGGAGAGCAGCTGAACAGCTTGCGAGATCAACAAGGCTACATCGCTTAGATCCAGGCGTTGGGCCCGGCCTCGCATGATGTGCAGATCGTTTTTCAACAGAATAAGTTGAGCGCGGCGAGAAACATCATGCATCTTGGGTTCCCTAGCGTGGGAACCGCCCAGCTTCATTATATGGAATGTGGAATAGCGCCGAATTACTGCACATGAATGTTCAATGCATCCCATATGACGTCAGATCTGTCATGCAACTCGCTCCGGTCTGATCACTCGCTTGTTATCGTTTGGTAGTCGCTTCTGGATTTGGCCGAATTGATAAGGAACGTCGGGGGCGTTTGCCGGTATGCGAGTCCGCCCTTGTTCAAAGCGAAGGGGCGCAAACCAGAATCACGCTGGCTCAATTAATCAGATCCAACGCTGGCTTATCGCGAGATCCTTGGTGGCTGTGTCGAGCGGCGCACGATGAGCAGGGGCGCTGTGACGACATAACGCGCATCGCCGCGGACACCTTCGATCAGGTCGAGCAGGAGCTGGCCGGTTTGTTCACCCATCTCGCGGTGGCTGATGCGGATCGTGGATAGCGGCGGATCCACCAGATCCACCAGCGGCATGTCGTTGTGACCGATCACTGACAGATCTTCCGGACATCGCCGGCCCGTTTCGCGCAACGCTTCATAGATGCCGAGCGCGAGGAGATCGTTGGCTGCGACGATGGCGGTGGCCTCAGGCTGTCGTGCGAGCAGTCTGAGTGCGGCAGCGCGTCCTGCCTCGCGCGTGAATGCTTCAGCCTCTTCAATATCATTGTCGGCTGGCGCGAAACCGGCTTCGTGCATTGCCTCCAAGAAACCGCGGCGGCGAAGCGATCCGGTCGATAGCATTTGCGGGCCGGCGAGGTGGAGGATGTGGCGATGTCCAAGTTCGAGAAGATGCGCAACCGCGAGCCGCATGCCGGCCACATCGTCCGAGACCACCGAAGGCACACGCGCCTCAGCTTCCGCGCGATTGACAAGCACGACAGGGACTTTCCAACTCAGACAACGCTCGATCGAATTATCCTTGAGCGCGACATTCGCCAGCACGAGGCCATCCACGCGGCGCGCCACGAGCCGTTGAACGATGTCGTCGGTGCCCGTCCGTTGCGGTTGCGGGTCGGCGACAATCAGCGCGTAGCCGCGCGCCGATAGCACGTCTTCGAGGCCGCCGATGATCGGCGAGAAGACGGGGTTCGCGATGTCCGGGACGATGATGCCGACCATGTTCGAACGGCCGCTGCGCAGACTCGCGGCCACCGTGTCCGGGCGGTAACCCAGCCGCTCCGCTGCTTCCAGAATCCGGCGCACGACCGGCTCACCGATCCGTCCGCGGCGGGCAGGGTCGAGCGCGCGCGACACGGTGGAGGGGTGCACTCCCACCTCGCGCGCCACGTCTTTGATTGTCGTCATCCCTGCCACGATCTCCAAACTAGCTGGTGCGGTTGACTTGCGCAATCGATTGCACTACATGTGCAATCGATTGCGCAGCGTGGACAGCCAAAAATTCGCAATGTGAGGGAGTGTCGATGATCATCACGCGTCAGGAGGATGTGACCGACGTTGTGCTTGCCGCGATGAGCGGTGCGCCGAACGAGCGGTTGCGCACGGTCATGGCCGTTTTCGTTCGTCATCTGCACGAATTTGCCCGCGAGGTTCGGCTGACCGAGGCGGAATTCGAGTTTGCTATCGATTTCCTGAACCGCATCGGCCAGGCGACAAACGACACCCATAACGAGGGCGTGTTGTTCAGCGATGCAGTCGGGCTCTCGACATTGGTCTGCCTGTTGAACAACGGCCAGGATGGCGCGAGCGAGACCGCCGCAGCGTTGCTCGGGCCGTTCTGGCGGGCGAACGCTCCGCGCGTGGAGAATGGTGCCTCGATCTTGCGTTCGCCGACGCCCGGTGCACCACTGTTCGTCGATTGCCGCATCACCGACGCACTGGGAGCGCCGCTCTCGGGTGTCAGCGTTGATGTCTGGCAGGCCTCGCCATCGGGAATGTACGAAAACCAGGACGCGGGTCAGGCTGACATGAATTTGCGCGGCGTGTTTGAGACCGATGCGAATGGCCGCTTCGCGTTCCGCTCGGTCAAGCCTGCTGGCTATCCGGTGCCGACCCATGGTCCGACCGGGGAGATGCTGGCCGCGCAGCGCCGGCATCCGTTCCGGCCGGCGCATCTGCATGTGCTTGCCTTCAAGCCAGGCTTCAAGACGCTGATCACGCAGATCTTTGTCGATGACGACGAGCATCTGGAGAGCGACGTCGTATTCGGCGTGACGCGTGCGCTGATTGGCGATTTCCGCAAGGGCGAAGGCGCGTCGCCAGCGCCGGATGTCGCTGGCGAATGGTTCAGCCTCAACTACACATTCGTCATGGAGCCCGGCGAAGCCGTCCTCCCGCATCCTCCCATCAAGTGAGCTGTCGATGTCGGATATTCTCGCTAACAAGGTAGCCGTGGTGATCGGCGGTTCGGGCGGCATCGGCGCCGCAGCCGCGCAAGCTTTGGCAGCCGAAGGTGCCCGTGTCGTCGTGACCTGGCGCTCTGGCGAAGCAGCTGCCAACGCGTTGCTGGCCGGCCTTCCGGGCGAAGGCCATCTCGCCAGACGCGCGGTAATTGAAGATAGCGCAACGCTGACGGCGCTTGCCGGCGAGGTGGAGCGAGCGTTCGGTCGCTGCGATATTCTCGTCAACACCGCCGGCTACACCAAGCCGATCCCGATCGGCGATCTCGACGCGTTGACCGACGAGTTCATCGACGACATGTTCAAGGTGAACTGGCGCGGCCAGTTCGCGGCCATCCGCGCTTTCACGCCGCTGCTCAAGGCGAGCGGCGACGGGCTCATCGTCAACGTTTCCTCGATTGCGGGGCTGAATGGCGTCGGCTCCAATCTGGCTTACGCTGCGATCAAGGCGGGCATCGACACCATGACCAAGTCGCTCGCGCGGGCGTTAGCGCCGGCAGTGCGCGTGATGGCGGTGTCGCCGGGCGTGGTGGCCACTGACTTTGTGCCGGGCCGTGATGCGGCCGCGCTTGAAAAGGTCGCGGGGACCATTCCGCTCAAGCGTGTTGCGACGGCCGAGGATGTCGGCCGCGCAATCGCGGCCTGCGCCACCCACCTGACCTATTCCACCGGCTCGCTGATCGTCGTTGACGGCGGCCGAGCGTTATAAGGAGAGATTGATGCGCCCGATGCTCGACAAGATCGTCATCACTTGCGCCGTCACCGGCAATCTGACGCGGCCGGACCAGACCCCCCATCTGCCAATCACGCCGGAAGAAATCGCCGACGCCTGTCTCGGTGCAGCTGAGGCCGGCGCGGCAGTCGCGCATATCCATGTGCGCGAGCCCGGCACCGGCGCGCCGTCAATGAAGCTCGAATATTATCAGGACGTCGTGGCGCGCATTCGCGCGCGCAATCGCAACCTGATCCTGAACATCACCACCGGTCCCGGCGGTCGTTTCGTGCCTTCGCAGGACGATCCCAAGGTCGCCGCCGCCGGTACTACGCTGATGAACCCGGAAGAACGCGTTGCCCATATCACGGCGCTGAAGCCTGACATCTGCACGCTCGATCTCAACACCATGAATTCCGGCGGGCAGGTGGTGATCAACACGCCCGGCAATGTGCGCCGCATGGCCAAGGTCATCCGCGAGGCCGGCGTGAAACCCGAGATCGAACTGTTCGATTCCGGCGATATCGCGCTGCTGCACGATCTCCTCGCCGACGGTACGCTCAGCGGCCCGGCGCTCACCTCCTTCGTGATGGGCGTGAAATACGGCTTCCAGCCGTCGCCGGAAACGGTGCTCTATGCGCGCGGTCTGCTGCCGCGGGATGCGCATTTCACGGCCATTGGCATCGGCCGCTCCACATTTCCCATGGTGGCGCAATCGGTGCTCGCCGGCGGTCATGCCCGCACCGGTCTGGAAGATGCGGTGATGCTCGGCCGCGGCGTACTGGCACCGTCGAACGCCGTGATGGTGGACAAGGCACGCCGCATCATCGAAGAACTCGGCGCGCAGATCGCGACGCCTGCTGAAGCACGCGCACTGTTCGATTTGCCGGGCGCCGCATAACACAGCATTCGAGGACTGAAATGACTGCAGCCGCCAAGACTTCCTCCAGCGTCACCGCAACATGCCTGCGGGTCGCCGCCAAGGCTGATCGCATCGAGAATGTGGCGCTCGGCATCGAGCAACGCACCCTCGCCTGCGCCAGGCCAGGCGATGCGCTGGTTGAGATAAAGGCCGCCGCGATCAATCCGTCGGACGCCAAGGCGACGCTCGGTCTGATGCCGCATGCCGTATTTCCGCGTACGCCTGGTCGGGACTTCGCCGGCGTCGTGATCGACGGACCGGCCGACCTGATCGGCAAGGAAGTATTCGGCTCGTCCGGCCAACTCGGCATCGGCCGCGACGGCACCCATGCCACGCATCTGGTGGTCGAGGCGTCCGCGCTGGTCGAGAAGCCGGCGAACATCAGCCTCGCGGAGGCGGCGGGCATCGGCGTGCCCTTCGTCACCGCGCAGGAAGGCTTTCGCCGCAGCAGCATGCCGAAACCCGGCGAGACGGTGTTGATCCTCGGCCTGAACGGCAAGGTCGGTCAGGCGGCGACGCAGATCGCGTCATGGCAGGGCGCTCGCGTGATCGGCGTCGTCCGCAAGGACGAGCTTTATGCCGGCCATGCCCATGGCGAGGTGACCGTCATCGATTCCAGCCGCAATGACGTCGCCGCGACGGTGCGCGAACTCACCGGCGGCAAGGGCGCGGATATCGTCTACAACACCGTGGGCGAACCCTATTACGACGCCGGCACGAAATCGCTCGCGCATCTCGGCCGTCAGATCTTCATTGCCTCCACCAAGGCCACCGTGCCGTTCGACATCTTCGCCTTCTATCGCGGCAAGCACACCTTCTTTGGTGTCGACTCGCTGTCGTTGTCATCGCCGGAAGCCGGTGAGATCCTGCGTGAATTGGTGCCGGGTTTCGCCAGCGGCGCGTTGAAGCCGTTTCCGATCAAGCCGGACGCGATCTACCCGCTAGAGCGCGCTGCAGAGGCCTATGTCGCCGTGCTCGGCTCCTCGCGCGACCGTCTCGTTTTTCAGCCGAACGGGTGAAGCCATGCATGTCGTCCGCCTGAACGATGCCCCGCGTTACGAAGCCCCTGGCCACAATGACATGCGGATGTTCCGCCTGCAGGGCCGCGACGCCGGGCCGGGCGATGTGATGTGGCTGGGCATGAGCCAGATTCTGCCGGGCGGCGGCATTACGCCCTCGGCCTCGCCGGAGGAGAAGTTCTATGTCGTCCTCGAAGGCGAAGTAACCTTCGAGACGCCGGATGGCATCGCCACTCTCGGCATCTGGGATTCCTGCCGCATCGCGCCCAACGAGACGCGCGCGCTGCGCAACGAGACGAAACGACCGGCGGTGGTGTTGCTTGCAATGCCGCTGCCCAACACCGCCAGAGGCTGAAAGCCCGGCACTTGGTTCTTTAAGGGAGAAAATGATGGATCGCCGACACTTCATGATCGGCTCTGGCCTCGCCGCGACTGCGGCGCTGATGGGCAGCGGAGCCATTGCACAGACTTATCCGAACCAGCTCGTGCGTATTATCGTGCCGTTTTCGGGTGGCAGCCTCACCGACATCCTTGCCCGTTCGGTGGCCGAGAAGCTTGCTGCGAAGTGGAAGCAGCAAGTCATCGTCGAGAACAGGCCCGGCATCGCCGGTGTCAGCAGTGTCGCCAAAGGCCCGACCGATGGCTCGCAGATCATGCTGACCTCAAACGGCCACAGCGTGATCGGCGTGGTCAACAAGAACCTCAACTTCGATCCGATCAAGGATTTCGCTGCGATCAGCCGCGTCGGATCGACGCCGTCCATCCTGATCGTGCCGCCGGATGCGCCGTTCAAGACGCTGGCCGAACTGATCGCTGCGGCAAAGGCCAAGCCGGATTCGCTGAGCTACAGCTCTGCCGGCGTCGGTAGTTCCACCGGTATCGCCGCCGAACTGTTCAGGCACCTCACGCAGACCAAGATGGTGCTGATCCCGCATCGCGGACTGCCGGAATCCCAGATCAGCATCATGCGCGGCGACACCTCGGTTGCCTTCACTTTCTTCGGCGTCGGTGGCGACCTGATCCAGTCGGGAAAGTTGCGCGCACTGGCAGTCACCGGCAAGAGCCGCATGGCGCAGCTGCCCGATGTGCCAACCTTCGCCGAGGCAGGGCTCCCCGAATTCACCTACGATAGCTGGTTCGGCATGCTCGCCGCCGCGGCGGTGCCGAAACCCATCGTCAGCCAGATCGCACGCGATCTCGCCGAGGCGCTCAGCGATCCGGCCCTGATCAAGCAGTTCGCCGCGCAGGGCGCCGACATCGCCAGCTCGACGCCAGAAGCGTTCGAGGCCGAATTGCGCGGCGATGCGGAGCGTTATGGCAAGCTCATCGCGATGTCGACGGACGGGGCGACAAAGTAAGAAGGCGGGCCTGCAGCATGCGACGCGTCTGCAGGCCCGTTGGCGCTACTTCTCGATATACGCGTCCGGCGTCGGGCAAGTCCGGTCCTTGTAGGGGACGAGCCACGGCGCGTAGTTCGCCTTGGTAATGATCGCGCCCGGAATCGTGACCTGCTTCGGCGCGCTCTGGCCGCGAATGGCGTTAAGGCCCACCGCGGTGGCGACGCAGCCGATCTTGAAGCCGTCAAACTCGGCGATCGCCAGCAGGCTGCCCGCCTTCACGGCTTCGACGGCCTCCGGCACACCATTGATCGAAACCACAGCAACGTTCTTGCGGCCGGCGGCATTGAGTGCCTCGATGGCGCCGAGCGCGGACGCGTCGGCAGCGGCGATCACGCCGTCAATGGTGCTGAACTGCTGGATCAGGTTTTCCATCGTCTGCATGCCGAGCAGGCGCTGGAAGTTGGTGGGCTGCGAGGCAAGTATCTTGATGCTCGGATAGTCCTTGGCCGCGGCGTCGAAGCCGCGCTTGCGTTCGTCGCCCGTAGTGGAACCCTTGACGCCTTCGAGGATCACCACGTTGCCCTTGCCGCCGAGATGGTCGAACAGGGTCTTGGCAATGTCATAGCCGAGCTTGTAATCGTCCTGACCGATGAAAGACAGGAACGGCGCGTCGCCGCCGCGGTCGTTGTAGTTGATGATCGGCAGGCCGGACTCGATCAGGCGCTTGATCGTTGGCAATTGCGCCTTGGCGTCGATTGGCATGAACAGCATCAGATTGGGCTTGGTCACGCCGACGTCTTCGAGCTGCGACATGCCTTCGGTGATATTGTTCGGCTTGGTCGGCGTGTAATATTTAACCGTCGCGCGCATTTTCTCCGCCATCTGCGCGACGCCGGCGCGCACACCCTCGAAATGCGGGTCCACTTGGTTCTTCGTGAAGGCTGCAATCACTTCGCCATCGGCGCGCACCGCCGAATTGAACAGGGTGCCGCAAATGACGGTGGCAAGAACGCATCGGATAGATCTGGTGGTTCGCATGATGGCCCCTCTGGTTGTGAATGACGAGACTGTGGTGAACTGGTGATGCCGGGTCTATCCGCTCCCTGATCGGCGTCGGCTGATGACGAGATCCGCAATGATGGCGACCAGGACGACGGCGCCGTTGACGAAGGGATGCCAGGTCGCTGCAACATTCAGCAGATTGAGGCCGTTGACGATGATGGTGAGCAGGATGGCGCCAAGCATGGTACCGACGATGTTGCCGTTGCCACCGAACAAGGATGTGCCGCCGACCAGAACTGCGGCGATAGCAGGAAGCAGCAACGGCTCGCCGATTCCGGGCTCGGCGGCATTGAGGCGTGCGAGATAGACGAGAGACGCGATGCCCGCCGTCAAGCCGCTGAGCACGTAGAGCAGCAGCCGACGACGCTCGACCGGGACGCCGGACAGCAGCGCGGCGGTCTGGTTGGCGCCCATGAAATACGCCTCGCGGCCGAAGGTCGTGCGGTGCAGGAGGATGCTGCAGGCGAGACAGACCACAAGCGTGATCCAGATCGGCAGCGGAACGCCGAGGAAGAAGCCGGTGCCGAAATAGCGAAACGACATCGGCATGCCGTAGATCGTCTGCCCGGCCATGAACCAGTAGGCGATGCCCTGCGCCACCCACAGCATGCCGAAAGTCGCAAGGAAAGGCGGCAGCTGCAAGCGGTTGATCATCAGCCCGTTAGCGTAACCGACTAGCGTGCCGGCGCCGATGGCGACCGCGACGCCGTACCACGGATTGCCGGTGGTCTTGATCGCGGCTGCGGCGAGACAGGCCGACAGCGTCAGATTGGCGCCCACCGACAGATCGAGCCCACCGCCGATGATGACGAGTGTGAGGCCGGACGCGACGAGAAACAGCAGGCTCGCCTGTCGTAGCATGTTCAGGAGATTGCTCACCGACGCGAATCCCGGATCGGCCGCGGTCAATGCGCCGGCGATCAGGGCGATCAGCACGAACCGGCCGAGCAGGGCCGCGGCGTCGGGCGACAGGGACGATGGGCGGATATCGAGCGTTGCCGGGATCGTCATGCCGTACGCCTCACAAATTGCTTGCGCGCCTGGTCGATCAGCAACGCGAGGATGAGCAGGATGCCGATGCACACGACCTGCAGCGACGAGTCGATGGACAGAATGTTGAGTCCATTGCGCAGCACGGTGATGGCAAGCGCGCCGAGCACGGCGCCGAACAGCCAGCCCTGTCCTTTTTCGAAGGAGGTGCCGCCGAGCACGACTGCGGCGATCGCCTCGAACTCCATGCCGATGCCGACGGTTGGATGCGCTGAATTGGTGCGTCCGATTAGCAACACCGCCGAAAGGCCGATGATCGCGCTGCCGAGCACATAGACGGCGAGGTGGACGAGATTGGCGCGAATGCCGGCGAGACACAGCGCGTCCTTGTTGCCGCCGATGGCGATCACGTAGTTGCCGAGCCGAGTGCGATAGAGCAGTAGCCACAGCACGGCATAAAGGGCGGCCGCGATCGCGATCGGCGTCGGAATGAACCAAAGCTGGGAGCGATAGAAGGTTTCGATGGCAGGCGTGAAACCGCCGACCGGATCTCCATTGGTGAGCACCAGCGCAATCCCCTGCATCAGCCCCATGGTGCCGAGGGTGACGACGAAAGCGGGTAGCGTCAGATAGGCGATCAGGACGCCGTTGAGGGCGCCAAAGGCGGTGCTGATCGCGAGTGCCGTCGCGCAGGCAGCGAACACGCTCCAGCCTGCGAGAAGCGCTTCAGCGACGATGACGCCACTCAGCCCGAGCAGAGCTCCGGCCGACAGGTCGAGGCCCTCGGTCATAATGATGAGCGTCATCGGCAGGGCGAGCATCAGTAGTAGCGAGGTCTGCAAGCCGACATTGATGAGGTTGGTCTGGGACACGAATCTCGGATTGACGATCGTGAACAGCACCAGCATCAGGATCAGCAGGAGGCCGGCGCCGGGGATTGCGCTGAGGAACTGGCCCATGCCGGACCTGCGCTGCAGCTGGATCGTTACGCTCATTGATGCACCGCCAGTTCGAGGATGGCCCGCTCGGTTAGCTGGTCGCCGGCGAGATGCCCGACGATGCGATGGTCGCGCATGACATAGGCGCGGTCGCAGAGCTGAACGAGCTCCGGCAGTTCCGAGCTGATGACGACGACACCGGCCCCGCCATCGACCAGTTGATCGATCAGGCGATAGATCTCCGCCTTGGCGCCGACATCGACACCGCGCGTCGGTTCGTCCAGCAGAAACAGTTTGGCTCCCGCGGCCAGCCATTTGGCCAGCACGACCTTCTGCTGATTGCCGCCGCTGAGGGTGTGGACGCTCTGGCGCGTGCCATGGGCGGCAATGCCGAGCTGTGCGATCAGCCCGCGTGTGTCCCGCTCAGCTTTGGCCGGTGAGAACCAGCCGGAGGTGAAGCTGCGCCACAACGAGGCGACTGTCGCATTGTCGCGGACATCGAGTGGCAGCGCCAATCCCTCCCGTTTACGATCTTCCGGGAGCAGGGCCATGCCCGCACGCACCCGTCTGTCCAGTGTGGCCGGCGCACGGGATCCGAACAGAGCGATCTCGCCGCTGGCGATTGGATCCGCGCCGAACAAGGCGCGGACCACTTCGGTCCGGCCGGACCCAACGAGGCCGGCAAGCCCCACCACCTCGCCGGCGAGAATTTCGATGGAGATGTCCGACAGTTTGGCCGTGTTCACATCCCTGGCGAGCAGGACAGGCTCGCCGGGCGGGCGCGGCGTCCGTGCGAGTTGCGATCCCGATGGTCGCCCGATCATCGCGCCGACCATCTCGGCCTGGCTTTTCTGATCGCGCAGCACGCTGGTCACGACGGCGCCGTCGCGCAGGATGGTGATGCGATCGCCGAGCATCTGCACCTCCTTCATGCGGTGGGAGATGTAGACGATGGCGACGCGCTTTTCCGTCAATCGCGCGATGGTTTGAAACAGGCGATCTGATTCACGCTCGGAGATCGCCGCCGTCGGCTCGTCCATCACGAGCACCCGCGCGTTCTGCGAAAGCGCCTTGGCGATCTCCACCATCTGCTGCTGGGCTACGCCGAGATCGGCGGCGTATGCGTGGGTGTCGTAGTCGAGGCCGAGATCGTCGAGGATGGTGCGTGCGGCTGCATGCATGGCCGCGGAATCGACGAGGCCGAAGCGACTGAATGCGGCTTCGCGACCGAGAAAGATGTTCTGCGCGATGTCCAGATACGGGATCAGCGAGAATTCCTGGAAGATCACGGCGATACCAAGCGCGCTGGCATCGGCCGGGCGGGCGACGGCGACTCGCCGGCCCTCGATCTCGATATAGCCGCGATCGGCCGCATAGGCGCCGTACAGCGTCTTGATCAGCGTCGACTTTCCCGCACCATTCTGGCCGAGGATGACATGGACCTCGCCGGCATAGACGTCGAGCGATACGTTCTTGAGCGCATGCACGCCGGGAAAGGATTTGTCGATACCGACCAGACGCAGCAGCGGTGCATCGGCCTCACTTCCGGGCGCCCGCGGCGCAGACCCCTTTGGGGTGGGCAGCGTGCGGTCCCCTTGCTCATTTTGATTTTCAGTGCCGTGCATCATTGTCGGCCTCGTTCGGCCCGATGACCCGGGGCCGGCGGGAGGTCACATCCGGTCTATTTTTGCACGGGAATGGCGGCGATCATGTCGAGCTCGACACGGGCGCCCTGGGTCGAGAGCTGGTTGATGCAGATGGTGGTGCTGGCCGGCGTCCAGTCGCCGAAATATTCCTTCATCACCTTCACCATACCGTCCTGGTCCCGGATGTCGGTCAGGTACTTCGTCACCTTGACGATGTCGGTCCAGGTCAGCCCTTCGTGATCCAGGATCGACTGGATCGTCTGCATGGCGCGGTGGGTCTGGTCCTCGATCGAATTCGGATGATCGTGCTCCTCCAGAACATGGGGATGTTTGTGATAGAGCGGCGAGGGTGTTGCTCCGGAAATGAAAAGCATGCCGCAGGGCACTTCGACCCGGATCGCTGGCGCATAAGGCATGTCCGGCTTCCGTTCCGGCATCGTCTGGATTTCCTTGACGTGCGGATTGGATGGCGAGGTCGCAAAGGCCGGCTTGGCTGTCATGATCATTTCCTCGATGGCGGGCGTTGATAACCTCGTGACCTTCTCGCGAGGGGCATCCGATCAACCCGTCACGAAGCGTGAGGTCAAACTATCTTTGAGTCAAGATAAAATATCTTTGCAGAAAGGTAGATGAATTTGCATATATTCGGTGCCCCGTGCCTATATGCTGATCAGCATGACTACCGATTCGATTGATGAGATCATTGCCGGCTGGAGCCGGCGGCGGCCCGACCTCGACGCCGGTCACCTCGACGTCGTCGGCCGGATTGTCCGGCTGTCCGTGCATATGCGCAGCGCCATCGAGCCCGCACTCGAGGAGCAGGGCTTCAATTGGGAATTGTTCGACCTGCTCCTGACGATCTACCGCCGCGAGGCCGATAGCAGTATCGGTGATCGACCGACTGACCTCTATGCGGAGTGCCTGCTGTCGTCGGGCGGGCTCACCGCGCGGCTGCGGCGTGCCGAGCAGGACGGCTTCATCGTCAGGCGCCAGGATCCTGAAGATGGCCGCGGCGCGCGGATCACGCTTACGGCCAAGGGGCGCAATTCCGTCGACAAGGCGATTGCCCAGCACTTCAAGCTGTCCCGGTCGGTCGACGAGGTGCTGACAGCCAACGAACGTCAAACGCTCACGCGGCTGCTGCGGAAACTTCTGATTTCGGTCGAGAAGCCAGATCTGTAACGGATCGCGTCTGAGCGCCCCGTTCTCGGCAAACTCGGATCAGTCGCCGACACTTTTCCATGTCACCGCACGCAGCGTGCGTCAGGTTTGGCTTAGCTTTGTCGGTGCCGTATTCTGACTTCTCTTTTGGCCGCGTCAGAAAAATCTGACGAACGTGTCCTGGTCGGCAGCTTGATCGCGGCGACAGAATCCCGCGCAAGCAAAACCGGCTTCAGTACGATCCGATCGTTTTGAACCGGCGTTCCCTTGATCATCGCAATAAGGATGTGAGACGCCTGCGTTCCCAGTTCCGCAGTCGGTGTACTGATGGTCGTCAGCGCCGGTGCTATCGCATCCATGAACAGCATGTCGTTCATGCCGACCAGCGAGATGTTGCCGGGACATGAAATGCCCTTGTTTCTCAGGTGCCGAAGGCAGCCTACGGCCAGCATGTCGTTGCCAGCCACAATCGCCGTAATATTGGGGGTCTCAGTCAGCAAACGCTCGCAAGCGAACTCGCCTTCCTCGACCGTAAAGGCCTCACCGAAGACGGCAGTGGGCGCAACTCCGTCTTGAGCCAGGGCTTTGCAAGCGCGCCGGAAGCCGCGATAGCGGTGGTAACCCGTCGACACATTTTGCGGGCCGCCGACATGAGCAATTTGCCTGTGCCCACACTCGGCGAGATGATGAACCGCCAGTTCCATTGCCTTCGCGTCGTCGACCCGGACGCTCGGAATGAATTCGCTTTCAGGATCGCGAAACACCGCGACGACTGGAATGTTCGCCTCGACGCAGGCTGCAATGCCGGGATCGTTTCGCTCGAAGGTCGCGACGATCAGCCCCTCGACGCCTTGCTGGATGAACCGTTCGATCAGCGCGGCCTGCCTGAGCGGATGGTTGTCGGTGTTGCCGACAATGGTGACGTATCCAATCTCGGCGAAACTGTCTTCGATCGCGCGGACAATCGGCGGATGCACGGGGTCACCCAGATTTGAAACGATGACGCCAACGGTACGAGAGCGCTGCGTGCGAAGCGCCGACGCCATCGCGTTCGCGCGATAACCGAGTTTCTTCGCGCAAGCCTCGACGCGCTCGATCATTTCTGGGGAGATCAGGTGGCGCTTCTCGGGATTGAGCCCGCGCGACACCGTTGACCAATGGACGCCAGCACACTTCGCGACATCAATGATTGTCTTACGCGACGACCGCTCCTGAAGCGCGGGTGACGTCTTCTTGGTGTTCTTGATTTTTTTGGGCATCGCCATCCAGCCTGCTCGCGCGCGTCGTCGTATCCGTTAACGATCACGTGAGAATGCCTTATCTTGCACAAATTGACAAACGTGTGCAGAGTTTCTTGACAAACGTGTGCACGGGAATGATGGTAGCGAAAATCTGCTGCATGCCTTGGTGCAGTGCAGCAGAAGCGCCCTAACGGCGTCGACGATCAGGGATGGAATGATGGAGAGCTTCGTCTATCAGGCGGCGCCCATGCGGGTCGTCTTCGGCTCGGGACGGCTGGCAGATCTGGCCGCCGAGCTCGACCGACTCGGCGTTAAGCGCGCACTCGTTCTGACGACAGACCAGCAGAAATCTCACGGCGAGCAGATTGCCGCCTTGATCGGTGACAGAGCGGCGGGCGTCTATGCCGGTGCGGTGATGCATACGCCGGTTGATGTGACCGAACTTGCGATGCAGCAGGTCGAGGCTCTGCAGGCCGACGGCATCGTCGCGGTGGGCGGTGGTTCGACCATCGGGCTAGGCAAGGCGATCGCGCTACGGACCGACCTGCCGCAAATCGTCGTACCGACCAGCTATGCCGGGTCCGAAATGACGCCGATCCTGGGTGAGACCCGCGAGGGACTGAAGACCACGCAATCGAGCCCGAAGATACTCCCCGAAACGGTCATCTACGACGTCGACCTGACGCGCACATTGCCGCCTGCGTTTGCCGTGACATCGGGCGTCAATGCAATCGCTCACGCTGTCGAAGCGCTCTATGCGCGCGATGCCAATCCGGTCGTGTCGTTGATGGCGGAAGAGGGCATTCGCCTGTTCGCCGGCGCGCTGCCGAAGCTTGCGGCTGGCGAGGACAACGCGGCGGCACGCGATGATGCCCTGCGCGCTGCCTGGTTGTGCGGCGCCTGTCTCGGCGCCGTCGGCATGGGTCTGCATCACAAGCTCTGCCATACGCTGGGCGGCGCGTTCAATTTGCCACATGCCGAAACCCACACGGTGATCCTGCCGCATGCGATGGCCTATAATACTCCGGCTGTACCGGTCGCGGCGGCTCGCGTCGCGCGCGCACTTGGCGCCGGACAGGCCGCGCAGGGACTGTTCGATCTTACGCAGGGACTTGGCGCCAAAGTCGCGCTGCGCGATCTGGGAATGCCGAAGGACGGCATCGAACGCGCCACCGACCTTGCCGTCAGCAACGCCTACTGGAATCCGCGGCCGCTGGAACGCGATGCTATCCGCGATCTGATCGCGCGGGCGTGGGCGGGCGATCCTCCGGTCATGGCGGAGGCGTTGCGATGACGGCGATGCGCACGCTCATCAAGTCAGCCACCATCCTGACGATGGATGACACGATCGGCGACCTCGCGCAGGCTGACCTGCTGGTTGATGGCGATCGCATCGTGGACATCCGGCCAGGCCTAGATGCCGCTGATGCAGAGATCGTTGATGGTCGTGGCCGCATCGTCATTCCCGGCCTCGTCAACGCGCATATGCATACGTGGCAGACCGCCTTGCGCGGCTTCTCCGCGAACTGGACGCTTCCCGAATATTTCCGCCGGATGCATGCGGGACTGGCCACGGTCTTCCGTCCCGAGGATATTCATATCGGCACGCTGATGGGCGCGCTGAACCAGATCAATTGCGGCACCACCACGCTGGTTGACTGGTGTCACAACAACCCAACGCCTACGCACAGTGATAGCGCCGTCGCGGCGCTGAAAGAGAGCGGCATCCGTGCCGCCTTCTTCCACGGCTCGCCGAAACCGGAGGCGGCGCCGGGGCAGCCGCACTTCTCTGAAGTTCCGCATCCGCGCCATGAGGTCGAGCGCTTTCTGGCAGGGGCACTGTCTAGCCGCAGTGATCGCGTCACGCTCGGGCTCGCGATTCTCGGCCCGCATTATTCGACTATGGATGTTGTCATCCATGATTTCGAACTGGCGCGTGAGTTCGATCTGATTGCCTCGATGCATCAGGGTGGAGGCCCGGCCAAGACGCCGGGTGGCTGGGCGAAGCTGATTGCAGCCGGTCTGGTCGGTCCCGGCATCAACATCGTGCACGGCAACGATCTTCCCGACGATCTGCTGCGTCAGCTTGTCGATCTCGGCGTGTCGTTCTCGGTCACGCCAGAAAATGAAATGAATCAGGGCCATGGCTACCCGATCACCGGGCGGTTGTTGAAGCTGGGATCGCGGCCATCGCTCGGAGTCGATCTGGAATCCGTATTGCCTGGCGACATGTTCAATGTTGGCCGCATCGCACTGTCGATGCAACGCGCGCTGGACAACGCCGAGAGTCGGCAGGCCACGGGCGCCATTCCAGCGGTGACGACAATCACGACGCGTGAGGCCTTGCGCTGGATCACCATCGAGGGCGCGCGCATGCTCGGACGTGAAAGCAGCATCGGCTCGCTCACGCCGGGCAAGAAGGCGGATCTGGTCGTCATCAATGCCACGGACCTTAACCTCTGGCCGGTCCATGATCCGGTTTCTACGGTCTTGATGCAATCCAGCATCACCAATATCGAGGCGGTCATGATTGACGGCATCTGGCGCAAGCGAGGCGGACGCCTGCTGGCGGAGAACATCGACCACAAAAAGAATGAACTCGAGCGATCAGGCATGCGCATCGTCTCCGAGATCGAACGTCAGGAGAAAGCGGCATGACAACCCCGTCGAGAGATCAAGCTCAGGCCGTCGCCTGGATCGGTGTTGGCAAGATGGGCTTGCCGATTGCAGGCCGTATGGTGGAGGCCGGTATCCGCGTCACCGGCTACGACCCGGGCCAGCAGCGCATGGCGTTGGCGCAGCAGCTTGGGCTTCAGACGGCTAACTCCGCGGCGGACGCCGCTGCAAACCACTTGATCATCTTCACATCGTTGCCCGACGATGCGGCGCTGCGTTCCGTGGTGCTCGGACCAGACGGCCTGCTGAACAGGCTGACACGTGGTGCGGTTCTGGTCGAGACGAGCACGGTCAGCGCCGAAATATCGGCTGAAGTTGGTGTTGCGGCGGAGGCGAGCGGCGTGACCTATCTGCGCGCTCCGGTGTCCGGCAATGCAGCGATCGCGCATACCGGCGCGCTGACCTGCTTCGTGTCGGGGCCGCGCAACGCGTTCGATGCGGTTCAGCCGGTGCTGGCGACGTTCACCCGCGCGCAAACCTATCTCGGCGTGGCTGAAGAGGCGCGATTTGCCAAGCTCGCGGTCAATCTGATGATCGCGGTGTCTGCCGGAATGATGGCCGAAAGCCTCGCGCTGGCGCGCAAGGGCGGAATCTCCTGGCCGGATATCCTCAAGGTCCTGGACGATAGCGCGGTCGCCTCGCCGATGGTCAAGTACAAGACGCCGCCACTGGCCACGCGCAACTTCGAGTCCACTTTCTCGTGCCGGCAGATGGCCAAGGATCTCGACCTCATCATCGGGGCCGGCCATCACGTCGGCGTGCCACTGCAACTCGCGGCGCAGGTGCGGGAAATCTACGGATCACTTATCGCACAGGGCGATGGCGAATCCGACTTCATCGCCACCGTGCGTCACGTCGAGCGACTATCGGGTCTCGGCGAGCCGAAGCTTGGGTGAGGGAAGGCCATGCGGAATTTCAACGAGAACACCATCACCGATGCCGTGCTCGATCGCATCACGGATGCCGGCCAGCCGCGGATCAGGCAGATCAGCGAGGCGCTGGTGCGCCATCTGCATGCCTTCGTCCGGGAGGTTCGGCCGACCCAGAGGGAATGGGAGCAGGGTGTCGAATTCCTGACGCGCACCGGTCACATGTGCGACGATAAGCGCCAGGAGTTCATTCTGCTTTCGGATGCGCTCGGGGTGTCGATGCTGGTCGATGCTATCAATCATGGTGCCGAAAAAGGTGTGACGGACACGACCGTGCTCGGGCCGTTCTTCGTCCAGGCGGCCCCGGAGAAGAAGCTTGGCGAAGACATCTCCGGTGGCATGGAGGGCGATCCGATGATCGTGACGGGATCGGTCTCGACGCCGGACGGCAAGCCGATCGCAAATGCGACAATCGACGTCTGGCACTCTGACGACGACGGGTATTACGATGTTCAGCAGCTCGACAAGATCGGCGATCTGGCGATGCGGGCGCGGTTTCATGCCGATGCCGAGGGTCGTTTCCGGTTCTGGTCGATCAAGCCAGCGGCCTATCCGATCCCGCATGACGGGCCGGTCGGCGATATGCTCACGGCTCAGGGGCGTCATCCGTGGCGGCCCGCCCATGTTCACTTCATGATCTCGGCGCCTGACTTCGAACAACTGGTGACGCATGTGTTCGTCGCGGGCGACAAGTATCTCGACTCCGACGTCGTCTTCGGCGTCAAAGATACGCTCATTCGCGAATTCGCCCGCAAAGATGCCGGCGAAGCTCCCGACGGGCGCATGCAGAACACGCCTTACTATCATTTGAATTACGATTTCGGTTTGAAGCCAGACGCCAACAAGGCGCATGCTGTCTAGCTAACAATGCGCATTACGGGCCGCAGAGCCTGAGCGCTGATATGGAAGGGGAGGATGCTATGGGAGCGCCAGTGAGCGCCGAGACGGCCGTGATCCGTCTGAACGAGATCATTGGGGCGCGCGCGACGATCGCGCGCGGCGTGCTCGATGATCACGGCCGCAGCGAGGCCTATCACGCCAGTCGTCCACCGGACGTCGTGGTGTTTCCGGAGACCACGCAGGAAGTCGCTGAGATCGTGAAACTCTGCGGCGAACTCGGCATGCCGGTCGTTCCATTCGGCGCGGGCACCTCGCTTGAAGGCAATGCGGCATCGGTGGCTGGCGGCGTCTGTATCGATTTTGCGCGGATGAATCGCGTGCTCCGGGTGCATGACAAGGACCTCGATGTCGTCGTGCAGCCTGGCATCACCCGCAAGCAGCTCAACGCGCATCTGCGCGACACCGGATTGTTCTTTCCGATTGATCCCGGCGCCGATGCGTCGATCGGCGGCATGACCTCGACGCGCGCGTCCGGGACTATGGCTGTCCGCTACGGCACCATGAAGGACAACGTGCTGGCGCTCGAAGTCGTGCTGCCGGATGGGCGGGTGATCCGTACCAGCCAGCGCGCCCGCAAATCGTCAGCCGGTTACGATCTCACCCGGCTGTTCGTCGGCTCCGAGGGCACGCTCGGCGTCATCACGGAAATCACCCTGAAGCTGCATCCATGGCCGCAGGCGATCTCGTCCGCTGTCTGCAGTTTCGGGCGGCTCGATCAGGCGATCGATGCCGCGATTGAAGTGATCCAGTCGGGCATTCCGGTCGCGCGGATGGAACTGCTGGATGAAGTCATGATGCGCGGCATCAATGGTTATTCCAAACTTGGCTATCGCGAGGCGCCGACGCTGTTCTTTGAATTCCACGGCACCGAGGCGAGCGTCGCGGAGCAGGCCGAACTGGCGGAGGCGATCGCTGCCGAACATGACGGCCAGGGCTTCCAATGGGCGCGGGCCGCCGAAGACCGGACGAAGCTGTGGCATGCCCGCGACAACACCCTCTATGCGGGTCTCAGCCTGAAGCCGGGCGCCAAGGCAATGATCACGGATGTCTGCGTGCCGATCTCACGGCTGACGGAATGTCTGACTGAAACCCGCCGCGATATCGATGCCAATGGACTGATCGCGCCCGTGGTGGGCCATGTCGGCGACGGGAATTTCCATCTGCTGATTTTAATCGATCAGGACAATGCCGACGAGGTCGCGCGTGCCAAGGCGCTGCACGCCCGGTTGGTGGCGCGGGCGATCGCGATGGAGGGCACCTGCACCGGCGAACACGGCATCGGTACCGGCAAGATTGGATTCCTCCAGGACGAGCTCGGCGACGCCGTCGATATCATGCGTGGCATCAAGGCGTCGATCGATCCGAAAGGCATGATGAACCCCGGCAAGATCTTCTTGCCCAATGCACCGGTGCTGGCATGACGCAGCTCGCTCAGTCCAAGGCGGCCATGTCGATTGTTCAGGCGGCGCCGCCGCTGTTCGAACTGCGCGGCATCTCCAAGGAATTCCCGGGAGTGAAGGCACTCGACGATGTGTCGTTCTCGGTGTGGCCAGGCGAGGTGCACATGCTGCTCGGCGAGAACGGAGCAGGCAAATCGAGTCTGATGAAAGTACTGTGCGGGGCCTATCGCGCCGATAGCGGCTCGTTCCACTACAACGGCGAGACAGTCGAGATCGCGTCGCCGGCCGATGCGCAGAAGCTCGGCATCGCCGTCATCTTCCAGGAATTCTCGCTCGTCCCCTATCTCGACATCGCGCAGAACATCTTCCTTGGACGCGAGCCGGCAGGACGTGTTCCCGGCACGATCGATCGCAAAAAAATTCTGGCCGATGCCAGGCGCGTGCTGGATTCGATTGGATTCGACATCGATCCGGCGATCCGGATCGAGAAGCTGGGCGTCGCCCAGCAGCAGATGGTGGAGATTGCAAAGGCCATCAGCCAGAGCGCGCGAATTCTCGTGATGGATGAGCCAACGGCGGCGCTGTCCGATCGCGAGACGGAATTGCTGTTCGCACTGATCGCGCGGCTCAAGGCAGACGGCGTCGCCATCATCTACATTTCGCACCGCATGGCGGAGGTGTTCTCGCTCGGTGACCGCATCACGGTGCTGCGCGATGGGCGTCGTATCGATGAAGTGAAACCCGGTGCCGTGTCATCGGACGATCTGGTCCGGATGATGGTCGGTCGCAGCGTCGATATGAGCTATCCACGGACCTTCGCCCAGACCCCTGGCAAGGTCATGCTTGAGGTGAAGGGTCTCTCCTCTGCCTCGGGCATTGCGGGCATCGACCTGGTGGTGCGGCAAGGCGAGATCGTGGGGCTGTGCGGGCTGGTCGGCTCGGGGCGCACCGAAGTGGTGCGGGCCATCTTCGGAGCCGACAAGGCGACCGCAGGACAGATCCTGTTCGACGGCCAGGAGAAATCCGGTGGTCCGGACGAAGCTGCCAGACTGGGGCTCGCGCTGATTCCGGAAAGCCGCAAGGCCGAAGGTCTGGCTCTGATCCGCTCCGTCGGAGACAACCTGATCGTTTCCGCGCTACGCAAGATCTTTCCGCGTGGCTTCTTCGATCAGAGGAAATCCAGGCAGGTTGCCAATGATCTGATCCGGCAGTTGAGGATCGTGACCCCATCGGACAAGCAGGCTGTGGGTCTTCTGTCCGGCGGTAATCAGCAGAAAGTCGTCATCGGCAAATGGCTGGCGGCCGGCGCCAAGCTGTTCATCTTCGACGAACCGACACGCGGCATCGATGTCGGAGCCAAGGCCGAGATCTTCGCGCTCATCGACCGGCTGGTCGCGGATGGTGCCGCTGCGCTGATGATCTCGTCGGAGCAGGCGGAAATCTGCCACGTCTGTGATCGCGCCTATGTCATGTGCGACGGACGGATCGCGGGTGAACTGGCTCGCCACGAACTGAGTGAGGAAAACATCGTGAGGTTGGGGATGCATCATGCGTGAACAAGCGATGGTACTAAACATCAATCCGCTTCAGCGGATTCCCGGCGTTGCCGTCATGCTGGTGCTGCTATGTGTTGTCTTCAGCCTGATGACTCCCGGCTTCCTGACGGTGCCGAATATTTCCAACGTGCTCGTCCAATCGACGATCCTGCTGATGCTGGCGCTGCCGATGACGCTGATCATCATGACCGAAGGTCTCGATCTGTCGATGGGCGCGGTCTTGACGCTGACCTCGCTGATCGTCGCCATCGTCGCCTTGGCCACTGGCTCGCTGCTGCTCGGTCTGCTTGCGGCAATGGCCGTTGGAATCTTGTTCGGGACGGTCAACGGCTGGCTGGTGGCCGTTGTCGGTATTCCGCCCTTTGTCGCCACGCTGGGAACACTTGGCATGGCGCAGGGACTCTCGCTGATCGTCAGCGATGGCCAGAGCGTCGTCGGCATGCCGGCCGCCGTTCGGGGCGTCTATTCCGGAACGCTTGCCGGCGTTCCGCTTCCGATCGTACTGGCGCTGGGAAGCTACCTTGCCTTCCATGGATTGCTCTACCACACGCGTTTCGGGACTTACATTTTCGCACTCGGCGGCAACCGTGAAGCGCTGAAATTCGCCGGCATCTCGGCCCGACGCTTGCTGATCCTCGTCTACGCGCTCGGCGGCGCCATGGTCGGTCTGGCCGGTCTCCTGATGACCGCGCGCATGAACTCCGGGCATCCGACTGCTGGCCTCGGTCTTGAGTTCGATGCCATCGCTGCGGTTGCCGTCGGCGGTACGTCGTTCGAACGCGGCAATGGCTGGCTGCTCGGCACCTTGCTCGGCGTGGTCACCGTAGGCGTGTTGCGAAACGGATTGAATCTGCTGGCGCTGCCGTCTTCGATTCAGGTGGCAAGCGTCGGCTTGCTGGTGATTGCAGCCTTGTTCGTCGATGGATTGCGGAGCCGATCATGACCGATATCTCAAAGCCGATCACAGGCGGCAGAATGTTGCTCTCCGACGAGATGATCCAGGTATTCTATCGCCTGCTCGCCGCGTTTCTGATCTGCGCGGCGCTGACCATCCTGACCAACTCGTTCTTCAGTCTCGGCAACATCCTCAACGTCCTGCGTCAGGCGAGTCTGCTGTTCTTCATTGCGTCGGGTCTGACTTTGGTGGTGCTGACAGGTGGCCTCGACCTTTCGATTGGTGCCAATGTCGCCATTTCCGCCTGTATTGCCGGAACGGTGATTCATCAGACGGGCTCGCCGACCTTGGGGGTACTGACAGGCATCGGCGTCGGTGGCGCGGTGGGGATGCTGAACGGCGTGATGGTCACGGCGCTCCGAATCCCATCTTTCATTGCGACCTACGGGATGCTGTGGGTGCTGCACGGCATCACTTACTGGTACATGGGCGGAGAGACCATGCACGGCTTCCCGGCTGGCTTTCGTCAGATCGGCAGCGGCTATTTTCTCGGCCTTCCGATCCCGGTCTATCTGTTGCTGGTCTTCCTCGCCATCGGAACCATTTTCGCGCAGCGCACCACGTGGGGACAGGAAATCTATGCCATCGGCGCCAACCCCGTCGCCGCGCGGCTGTCAGGCATTCCCGTCGCTCGCCGGCTTCTGCTGGTCTACACAGTGTCGGGCGCAATGGCCGGGCTCGCGTCGATCATCTTTCTTGCGCGACTAAACTCTGCCGAAGCCGACATCGGCGAAAGCCTGACACTGCCGGCGATTGCCGCGGTTCTGATCGGGGGCACCTCGCTGTTCGGCGGTCTCGGAACGGTGTTCGGCACGTTCGTCGGCGCACTCATTTTGACCCTGGTCCTCAATGGCATGAACCTGTTGTCGGTCAACGCGAGTTGGCAGCCATTGGTGACCGGCGTCATCGTCATTCTGGCAGTATGGCTGGATATGAAAACACGGCGCCGTGCGGCGTAAGTGTTCGATCTTAAAAAACAAACGGAGGGAACGAATATGAAGAAAGCCTATGGCGCGCTTGCTGCACTGCTTCTGACGACATCACTCTCATCCCACGCGTTCGCCGACGGCGAGACGATCGCGGTGTTTACAAAAAACCAGACCAATCCGTACTTCCAGACAGTACGAGTTGGGTCCGACGCAGCCGCCAAGGCGATGAAGGCAAAGACGCTGCATTATATCCCGACCAAGCCGGACAGCATCCCGGAGCAGCTCAGCCAGATTGAGGACGTGGTGGTGAAGAAGCCGTCGGCGATCGTCTTCATCCCGGTCGACTACAAGGCGATGGTCCCCGGTGTCGAGAAAATCAATGACGCAAAGATCCCGGTGGTCAACGTGACCGATCGTTCCGCCGGTGGCAAGTTTGTCGCCTTTGTCGGCGCCGATGACTACAGTCTGGGTCTGGAGACCGGGCGCTATCTGCTGAAGACGCTGGGCGGCAAGGGCAACTTCGTGATCATTGAGGGCGTCAAAGGATCCTTGACGAGCATCGACCGCGTCCGCGGCTTCAACGATGCCTTGAAGGAAAACCCGGGGGCCAAGCTGCTTGCGTCGCAGCCGGGCAATTATCAGCGGCTGCAGGCGCTCCAGGTCATGGAGAATCTCATGCAATCGAATACCCAGATCGACGGCGTATTGGCCGCCAACGACGCAATGGCGATCGGCGCGATCGAGGCGCTCGACGGTGCCAATCGCAAGGCCCAGGTCATCGGCGTCAATGGCACCAAGGAGGCGATCGACGCGATCAAGAGCGGGAAGTTGCTGGCGAGCGGCGACTACAATGGCTTCATGCAGGGATGCCTCGGCATGATGATCGCCATTCGCTCGCTACGTAACGAGCCGGTGATCACCGAGATCGTTCTCAAGCCCACGGTGATTGGCAAGGAGAACTATCAGCCCTACGATGTGCCGCTGGAATCGCGGACCTGCCCGAGCTGGGACGAGGCTGCGAAGCTCGGCACCAAATAACATCTGTTGCCATCAGGACGGTCGCCGCAGGTCGGCGGCCGTCTTCTGCTTTTCAGGAGCTACTTATGCTGTTTGCCATCCATGCCGTCGATCATGTCGGCGCGCTCGACAAGCGCTTGTCTCACTACGAGGCTCACAAGGCCTTTTTGTCCGACACCTCGACCTATGACGTGACGATCGTCATGTCCGGTCCGCTGACAGCCGATGACGGCCAGACCATGATTGGCAGTCTGTTTCTCGTCAAGGCCGCTGATCGCGCGGCGGTTGAGAAATTTCATCACGCCGATCCGTTCTTTGCCGCCGGCATCTGGCAGACCGTCACGATTACCGGCTTCCTGCGCCGACAGGGATAACCGGAATGGAGGCCGGCGCCTTGCCTGTCGGTGAGGCAGTCGTTCGGCATTTGAACACCGACAACGACATCAGCCCGGGGACTGATGGGACCCCGGGCTGGTTTTACGATGAGCTGAACCGTAACGATTAGCCGAACTGGTT
Organism: Tardiphaga sp. 20_F10_N6_6; assembly: GCF_052076045.1. NCBI lineage: Bacteria > Pseudomonadati > Pseudomonadota > Alphaproteobacteria > Hyphomicrobiales > Nitrobacteraceae > Tardiphaga > Tardiphaga sp. 20_F10_N6_6. The sequence goes on along the minus strand of NZ_CP197239.1, from coordinate 2,772,635 downwards.
CATCGTGTTGTGCGCGCCGCCCGCCTTCAGGGCTGCTTCACCGGCGAAGTATTCCTTGTGCTCGTCGCCGATGTCCGAACCAGCCATGTTCTGATGCTTCGCGCAGGCGATGCCTTGACGGATTTCCGCGCGTTGGACGTTCTTCACGTAGCCCAGCATGCCCTGTTCGCCGAAATACTCCTTGGCGAGGTTGTCGGTCGACAGCGCAGCCGTGTGATAGGTCGGCAGCGTGATCAGGTGATGGAAGATGCCGGCGCGCTTGGCTGAATCAGCCTGGAACGTCCGGATGAGCTCGTCGGCTTCGACAGCCAGCGGCGTGCTGTCGTACTCCACCTTCATCAGTTCGGCACGGTTGTACTTGCTGACATCCTTGCCGGCTTCCTTCATCGCGTCATAGACCTGCCAACGGAAGTTGAGCGTCCAGTTGAACGACGGCGAGTTGTTGTAGGCCAGCTTCGCATTCGGGATCACCTCACGAACGCGATCGACCATCTTGGCGATCTGCTCGATGTTCGGCTTCTCGGTTTCGATCCACAAAAGGTCGGCACCGTTCTGTAGCGAGGTGATGCAGTCGAGGACGCAGCGGTCCTGACCGGTGCCTTCGCGGAACTGGTACAGGTTGCTGGCAAGACGCTTCGGGCGCATCAGCTTTCCATTACGCGTAATGACGACGTCGCCGTTGCCGATCTTTGAAGCATCGATTTCTTCGCAATCCAGGAAGCTGTTGTACTGGTCGCCGAGGTCACCGGGCTTGTGGCTGACAGCGATCTGCTGCGTCAGGCCAGCGCCGAGCGAGTCGGTGCGGGTGACGATGATGCCGTCTTCGACGCCCATTTCGAGGAAGGCGTGACGGCAGGCGCGGATCTTCGCGAGGAAGACCTCGTGCGGCACGGTGACCTTGCCGTCCTGATGGCCGCACTGCTTCTCGTCCGAGACCTGGTTCTCGATCTGCAGCGCACAGGCGCCGGCTTCGATCATCTTCTTGGCGAGCAGATAGGTCGCTTCAGCGTTGCCGAAGCCGGCATCGATATCGGCGATGACGGGAACGACGTGGGTCTGGAAGTTGTCGATCTTGTTGATCAGTTCTTCTTCCTTTGCCTTGTCGCCAGCCTTGCGAGCGGCGTCGAGGCTGCGGAAGATGTCGTTGAGCTCGCGCGAGTCAGCCTGACGAAGGAAGGTGTAGAGCTCCTCGATCAGAGCCGGGACCGAAGTCTTCTCGTGCATCGACTGATCCGGCAGCGGGCCGAATTCCGAGCGCAGCGCCGCGATCATCCAGCCCGAGAGATACAGGTAGGTGCGGTCGGTGGTGCCGAAATGCTTCTTGACCGAGATCAGCTTCTGCTGCGCGATAAAGCCGTGCCAGCAGCCGAGCGACTGGGTGTACTTGGTGGTGTCTGCATCATAGGCGGCCATGTCGGCACGCATCAGCGATGCCGTGTAGCGTGCAACGTCGAGACCGGTCTTGAAGCGGTTCTGCAGGCGCATGCGTGCGACGGCCTCGGCGGTCACGCCGTTCCAGGTGTCCTTGGTCTTGAGCAGCGCCGACGCCGCCTCGACTTCGCTCCGATAGGAGCCTGTGCCGAGGATGGTCTGGTTGCTGATCCCGCGTGGCTGGAAGTTCATTTTCTCGATTCCTTTGGCTGACGAAAACCTGTCCTTGGTTGTAAGCGCGGGATCGCCAGCCGCTAGACGGAACGCAGATAACTTGTCATACTTTACAAATTGAAGACGTAAGGCTGTAAAGTAGTTACAAGGTATTGGAGTGTGCGATGGCCGCCTCGGCAGGTCGTTCGGTGTTCATGGGGCCGCGAATCCGGCGGCTTCGGCGCGATCTGGGCCTGACCCAGGCTGATATGGCGGCCGATCTGGAAATTTCGGCCCCTTATGTCGCTTTGCTGGAGCGCAACCAGCGGCCGATGACGGCCGACATGCTGCTTCGGCTGGCGCGCACCTACACGATCGATCTCGCCGATCTCGCCGGCGATGGCGGTGCCGACAATACGGCGCGGATGCAGTCGATCCTGAAAGAGCCGATGTTCTCGGACATCGATATCCCTGCGCTCGAAATCAGCGATCTCGCGGTGAGCTATCCCGGCATGGCCGAGGCTTTTCTGCGCCTCTACACGGCCTATCGCGAGGAGCAACTCGCGCTGGCGGACCGACGCGCGCCGGCGCTCGCGGGCGGTGCATTGCAAGCGGGTAGCGAGGGCTATGATGCCAACGATCCCGTCGCCGAGGTCCGGCGTTTTCTCGCCGCACGCCGGAACAATTTCGCGGGTCTCGATGACGCGGCCGAGCGTCTTGTGCAGGCGACGTCAGGCCCGAGCGGCTTTGTCGAGCGCCTCAAGACCCGGCACAAGCTGCAAGTGCGCTATCTACCGCCAGACGTCATGCTCGGCTCTGTGCGACGACTGGATCTGCATCGGAAACAATTACTACTTGAGGACTCGCTCGACACCGCCAGTCTTAATTTCCAGCTAGCGCAGCAACTCGTCTATCTCGAAATGGAAAACGAGATCGGCACCGCGCTCGAAGACGGCCAGTTCACCACCAAGAGCGCCGAACTTCTGGCGCGCCGTGCGCTTGCAGGTTACGCCGCTGCGGCATTGATCATGCCCTATGCGGCCTTTGCGCGCGCCGCCGAGACGCGGCGCTATGATCTCGAAGCGCTGGCGCGCCAATTTGGCGCCAGCTTCGAGCAGACGGCGCATCGCGTCACGACCTTGCAGCGGCCGGGCGCGGAAAAGGTTCCGTTCTTTTTGATCCGCGTCGACCCCGCCGGCAATATTTCCAAGCTGCTCGATGGCGCGGGCTTTCCATTTGCGAAACATGGCGGTGCATGCCCGCTGTGGTCGGTGCACGATGTCTTCCGGACGCCGCGCCAGATCGTTACACAGTGGCTGGAATTGCCGGACGGACAGCGCTTCTTCTCGATTGCCCGTACCGTCACCGCCGGCGGTGGTGCTTACGGTGCACAACGTGTCGAGCGCGCCATCGCGATCGGTTGCGCAGCCGAATATGCGGGCCAGTTGATCTATACGCGCGACGCGGCGGCGCCGCGCGCCGATGCGCCCACGCCGATCGGCGTCGCATGCCGTGTCTGTCACCGTCCGCGCTGCGCCGCGCGTTCGGCGCTTCCGATCGGGCGCGAGTTGTTGCCCGATGATTTCAGGACGCTGAACGTTCCGTTCGGCTTCTCGGCGGACTGAAACGGCTCAGGCCTGCTCGGCCGCAGCTTCCTCGGCATTGGGATCGCCGGGCGCCGTAGCCCACGCCAGTTCGACCAGCGTCACGATGCGCCGACCGGCGCCATCAAGCTGGCACACGATGAGGCCCTGCTCCTCGATATAGTTCAGCAGGCGCTGTGCACGGCGCAGCGAATGCGAGCCGTAGGCGCGGGCGATCGCGGCATTGCTTGGGCAGGGCCAGCCTTCCTTGGCGGCGCGGGCGATCATCATGAAAACGCCCTGCATATCTTCAGGCAGGATCGAGGCGCGGACCGAGACGTCCTGCCACCCGTCATCTTCTGTAATGTCGGAGCCGAGCCCGGCGCGGGCGCGCGTCAGCATGCGGCGAAAGTCGTCGAGGTCCGGCACGGCGGCACCGAGACCCTCGATGCGGCAGCGGACCACGAATTCCTGATAGAGCACGCCAACCACCCGGAAGCCTGCATCGGGCTCGGCCATCAAGGCCTGCAACACGCGGTCGACGCGCATGCGCCGCTCGGCCAGTTCCTCGGCGCTGATCGGCGTCTCCGCTACGTCCGGCCGAATTTCCAGCGCTGCGGACTTCGCCGCCATGAGCTGGCCAAGCAGATCCGGCGATGACGGTGCGCGGCGCTGCGGCCGGGCCGGCTCCGGCGGGGGCGCTGCGAGAATAGTGGCGCGGACGTCGTCGAGTGTCGCTTCCGGCAGCGGCATCAGGCGTGGGGTCGCATTGCGCGGACTTGTTTCGGTGACACCGATGCGCAGGCCCAGCGGACGACGGGAGAGGGCGGGACCCAGCGCCATGAACTGGCCGCGCTCGAGGTCGCGGAAGGATTCGGCCTGCCGTCGCTCCATGCCGAGAAGATCGGCGGCGCGTGCCATATCGATATCGAGGAAGGTGCGACCCATCAGGAAATTCGACGCTTCGGCCGCGACGTTCTTGGCGAGCTTCGCCAGTCGCTGTGTCGCGATGACGCCGGCAAGGCCACGTTTGCGGCCGCGGCACATCAGGTTGGTCATGGCGCCGAGCGATAGCTTGCGGGCTTCGTCGGACACCTCGCCGGCAACGGCCGGGGCGAACAGCTGTGCCTCGTCCACCACCACGAGCATCGGATACCAATGGTCGCGAGGCGCGTCGAACAGCCCGCCCAGAAAGGCGGCGGCGCGGCGCATTTGATTCTCGGCATCCAGCCCTTCGAGATTGAGCACTGTGGAGACGCGGTGCATGCGCGCGCGCTCGCCGGCGACCTGCAACCCGCGTTCGGTATGCGCCTCGGCATCGATCACCAGATGACCGAATCGCTCCGCCAGCGAGACGAAATCGCCTTCAGGGTCGATGATGGTTTGTTGCACCCATGGGGCGCTCTGTTCGAGCAGCCGGCGCAGCAGATGCGATTTTCCGGAACCCGAATTGCCCTGTACGAGCAGGCGCGTCGCCAGCAGTTCCTCAAGGTCCAGAGCCGCCGGGGCGCCTGACGTCGTATGCCCCATCTCGATCGCAACGGTCATGTCTCGACTCAGGTCTCCTTGTAGAGAGGGCTTACCAACCCGGCCACAGCGCGTCGAGCGGCGCACGGCTATCATCCCGTGTTCCGCGCAACTCTCACCAAGTAAATCGCGACAGCGAATCGGCGATGTTCTGCACACGGCGGTGCCCGGTTTTGCCAATGGCAATCTTCCTTGCATGATCGCATTGTGTTCGACCCGCGGTGATAGAGCGTCAGCAAACAGAAAATCCCGCGTGACGTAACTGTGACGTCCGCAAGGCAGGGACATCGCTGGAATCTTCGGGCGCCGCAGTCACCAAACATTTGATTTGGAATTCTTCCAGTTTCAGGGGAGGGTTGCTGCAACGGCGATATGCGCCACGACCCGGGGAAATGCGATGGCAAGCCTCACGATCAATGGACGAACCTACGAGATCGATGCAGAACCGGACACGCCGTTGCTATGGGCGATCCGCGAAAATGCCGGGCTGACAGGGACAAAATACGGATGTGGCGTCGCCCAATGCGGCGCCTGCACCGTTCATGTCGATGGCCAGCAGGTCCGTTCCTGCAGCATGGCGCTCAGTGAGGCGATCGGAAAGCAGATCACGACGATCGAGGGCCTTGCGTCCGAGGGGGCCGTGCACAAGGTGCAGCAGGCCTGGATCGATCATGATGTGCCGCAATGTGGTTACTGCCAGAGCGGCATGATCATGGCAGTTGCAGCGCTGCTGGAGACAGTGCCGCAGCCGACCGATGAGGATATCGACCTCGCCATCACCAATATCTGCCGTTGCGGCACGTTCCAGCAGGTCCGTGAAGCGATTCACGCCGCTGCAAGCGCTTGAGGAAGATGGTCATGGGTCATGCTCCGCAACTCAATCGCCGTTCGTTTGTCCTGGGAACTGCTGCTATCGGCAGTGGCCTCGCGCTGGGTATTCCCTTTGGCGGGCCGACCGCAGTCTATGCGGCCGATGGTACGCCTGAGGTCAATGCCTGGGTGGTGATCCGGCCGGATGAGACCGTTGTCGTGCGTATCGCGCGGTCCGAGATGGGGCAGGGAACGCTCACGGGTCTGGCGCAATTGGTCGCAGAAGAACTCGAATGCGACTGGTCCAGGGTGACGACGGAATATCCCACGCCCGGGCAAAGTGTCGCACGCAAGCGCGTCTGGGGGGACTTTTCCACCGGCGGCAGCCGCGGTGTTCGCACCTCGCATGATTACGTCCGCAAAGGTGGCGCGGCTGCGCGCCTGATGCTGATCCAGGCTGCTGCCAATGAGTGGGCCGCGCCCGTGTCGGAATGTGCCACGAGCAAGGGCGTTATCACCCACGTCCCGTCGGGGCGCACCATCACTTACGGCAAGGTCGCGGAAGCGGCTGCTAAGCTGCAGCCGCCGGCCGACGTCAAGCTGAAGGATCCCAAAGACTGGACCATCGCCGGCAAGCCGCTGAAGCGGCTCGATACGGTCGAGAAGACCAACGGCAAGATGATCTACGGCGCCGATATCAAGCTGCCGGGAATGCTCAACGCCGCGATCAAGGATTGCCCGGTGTTCGGCGGCACGCTGAAGAGCTTCGACGACAGCAAGATCCTTGGCATGAAAGGCGTCAAGAAGGTCGTGCGCGTCGGCGAGAGTGCCGTGGCTGTGGTCGCTGATACGTGGTGGCACGCCAAGTCGGCGCTGGAAGCGATGCCGGTCGTCTGGGACGACGGCAAGAACGCCAGCGTGTCCAGCGAGTCCATCGCCAAGTGGCTGCAGGAAGGCCTGGACGCTGCGCAGCCCGCTTTTGTCGGCAACAAGGCTGGCGATGTCAAAGCAGCGTTTGCGGGTGCTGCGAAGACGGTGGAAGCGGTCTACGCCTATCCCTATCAGAACCACGCCACCATGGAGCCGATGAACGCGACGGTGCTCTATACGCCAGAGAAGTGCGAGGTCTGGACCGGCACGCAGAACGGCGAAGCCGTGTTTGCGGCCGCTGTCGAAGCGTCAGGTCTGCCAAGCGACAAATGCGAGGTCTACAAGATCATGCCGGGCGGCGGCTTCGGTCGGCGCGGCATGACCGATTACGTCCGTCAGGCGGTGGCCATCGCCAAGCAGATGCCCGGCACGCCGATCAAGCTGATGTGGTCGCGCGAAGAGGACATGCTGCACGGCCGCTATCACCCCATTACGCAAAGCAAGCTGGTCGGCGCCTTCGATGCCGATAACAATCTGATCGGTTTGCACATGCGGATCTCAGGCCAGTCGATCCTGGCCAGCGTGCGTCCCGAGGGAATGCAGAACGGGATGGATCCCGTCACTTTCCAGGGGCTGAATGCCAGCGGCGAAGCAGCGATCGGCTACACCGTTCCGAATTTGCTGATCGACCATTCCATGCGCAACCCGCATGTGCCGCCGGGCTTCTGGCGCGGCGTCAACGTCAACCAGAATGCGATCTATCTCGAAGGCTTCATGGACGAGCTCGCGCATTCGGTCGGTCAGGATCCGCTCGAATTCCGCCGCAAGCTGATGACCAAGCATCCGAAGCATCTCGCGGTGCTCAATGCGGTTGCGGAGAGGATCGGCTGGACGACGCCGGCGCCGCAAGGCGTGTTCCGCGGCATCTGCCAGCACATGGGCTTCGGCAGCTATGTCGCGGCCGCGACGGAAATTTCGGTGACGGGCGGCAACAAGATCAAGATCCATCGCATCGTAGCCGCCACAGATCCCGGTTATGCGGTGAATCCCTGGCAGATCGATCGCCAGATCGCCGGCTCGTTCGTCTATGGCCTGTCGGCGCTGTTCTATGGCGAATGCACCGTGAAGGGTGGTCGCATCGAGCAGGAGAACTTCGACACCTATCAGTCGATGACCATGAAAGAGATGCCGAAGGTCGAATCAATCCTGATGCCATCAGGCGGCTTCTGGGGCGGCGTCGGTGAGCCGACGATCTGCGTTGCGGCGCCGGCCGTGCTGAATGCCTATTTTGCCGCGACCGGCAAGCGCATCCGTTCCGTGCCGCTGAAGAATCACGACATCATCTTTGCGTAACTGACGCGTCGCCATGCTTGCTGCCCATCACTGGATTTCACTCATGAAGACGTTGCGTACCTCACTTGCGATCGGGCTGATCGTCACCTCGGCGGCGCCGGTCCGGGCGGCATCGGCGCCGCCGCCTGGAGCGGCCTCGTGCTCCGGCTGCCATGCGGCGACATCGCAGGCCATCCCGAACATCTATGGGCGCGATGCCGATGCGACGCGCTCCACATTGCTGGCCTTTCGCAATGGGTCGATGCCGGCCACAGTGATGACGCGGATCGCCAAGGGCTTCTCCGAAGACGAAATCGGGTCGATTGCGGCCTGGCTGGCAACGCAGAAATAGCATGACCCACAAAAATCATACCTCACGACGGGAGTTTCTTCGCACTGCCGCTGCCGCGACGGCATCCCTTGCGCTGGCATCGCCAAGCCTGGCGCAATCGCCTGCGCGGGTCGTCGTGATCGGCGGCGGCTTCGGTGGCGCCAGTTGCGCCCGCGCGCTTCGGCAGCTCGATCCGTCGCTGGATGTCACGCTGGTGACGGCCGATCGCCAATATGTCGCGTGCCCGTTTAGCAACGAGGTCATTGCCGGTGACCGCGCCATCGAGGCCCAGCAATTCACCTACGAGAAAACCGCTGCCGCCGGCATCAAAGTCGTCGTGCAAATGGTGCAGACGATCGACCCGCAGGCGCGCACGATCGGTCTCGCCGATGGATCGACGTTGCGCTACGACCGGCTGGTTCTGTCTCCCGGAATCGATCTGCGCTTCGATGCGCTGCCGGGCTATGACGAAGCTGCAGCATCGCGCATGCCGCATGCCTGGAAGGCCGGTGAGCAGACGCTGCTGCTGCGACGCCAGTTGGAAGCGATGGACGATGGCGGCGTGGTTGCCATCGTCGTTCCCGCCAACCCCTTTAGGTGTCCTCCGGGCCCCTATGAGCGCGCGAGCCTGATCGCGCACTACCTCAAGACCCGAAAGCCGCGGTCGAAGCTGATCATTCTCGACTCGAAAGACGCGTTCTCGAAACAGCGGCTGTTTCAGGCTGCATGGCAGGAGCTGTATCCGGGATTGATCGAATGGGTCGCGCTGTCGCAGGGCGGCAAGGTCACGTCGGTCGATCCGGCGACCAATACGCTGGTGACCGATTTCGCGACACATCACGTTCAGGTGGCCAATGTCATTCCACCGCAGCGCGCCGGACGCATCGCGGAGATTGCCGGCGTCACCGATAAATCCGGCTGGTGTCCGATCAATCCCGTCAGCCTCGAGTCCACACAGGTGCCGAACATCCATGTGATCGGCGATGCCTGCATTGCCGGCGCCATGCCCAAATCCGCATTCTCGGCGAATGCGCAGGCGAAGACCTGTGCCGGCGCGATCGTGGCGTTGCTGGCGGGGGCGACGCCGACGTCGCCGAAGCTGATCAACACTTGCTACAGTCTGGTCGCGCCCGACTACGGCATTTCCATCGCCGGCGTCTACCAGCCCCGCAATGGCCTGTTTGCGGATATCGAAGGCGCGGGCGGTACGAGTCCGCTGGATGCGCCGCGTGATGTCCGGGCCGGCGAAGCGATCTATGCACGGTCCTGGTTCGAGACGATCGGAGCAGAGGTCTTTGGTTAGTCGCCGCCGCGCATCGACACTGTTGTCGGCGAGCGTGGCGACACTGCTGCTGACTGCTCCGGTTTGTGCGAGTGAACTTGTCCCTTATGCGGTGATTGGCGATGCGATTCCGCTGCCCCTGGCGGGCGCGGTCGGCGACGCGTCGGCGGGCAGGGCGATCGTCGTCAACCGCACATATACGTGCCTGCTCTGCCACAGCGGGCCATTTACCGAACAGAGATTCCAGGGCGATCTTGCGCCAAGCCTTGCCGGCACCGGCAGCCGCTGGTCGGAAGGCCAGTTGCGGCTGCGGCTGGTGGATGCCTCACGCCTCAATGCCGCGACCATCATGCCGTCCTATTATCGTGCAGATGGGTTACAGCGTGTCGGGGAGGCATGGGTCGGCAGGCCGATCCTGTCGGCGCAACAGATCGAGGACGTCGTCGCTTACCTGACAACGCTGCAGAACCCATCATGACGAAAGCAATCCATGGCTGAGCTCGATCGATCGACACGCCGCCAGTTTCTGGCGACGGCCGGTGGCGCTGCGCTTGGCGCGGTGTCACTCGTGCATATCGGCCCGGCCCATGCGACGCCGGACACCATGAAGGCGGCCATCCGCGATATCGTCAACGGCGCCGCCGTGCGCCCCGGCAAAGTGAAGCTCGACGTTCCGCCGCTGGTCGAGAACGGCAACACGGTGCCGCTCACCGTCACGGTGACGAGCCCGATGAGTGATGCGGATCACGTGGTCAGCATCCATATCTTCAACGAGAAGAACCCGCAGCCCAATGTCGGTAATTTCTATATCTCCCCACGTGCAGGCCGTGCGCAGATATCGACGCGCATCCGGCTCGCCGATACGCAGACACTGACGGCCATCGCGAAACTCTCCGATGGTTCGTTCTGGTCGGCGACCGCCGATGTCGTTGTCACGCTCGCAGCATGTACCGAGGAGGCCACCTGATGGCGTCCGCGCTGATCAACGTTCCGTCTACGGCCAGGCGTGGCGATATCATCGAGATCAAGACGCTGATGTCCCACATCATGGAGACCGGCTTTCGCCATACCGTGACCGGCGAGGTTATCCCGCGCAACATCATCACCAATTTCACCTGCCGCTATAATGGCGATGAAGTGTTCCGGGCCGATCTGTTTCCTGCGTTCTCCGCCAATCCCTTCATCTCCTTCTTTACGGTCGCCACGGAGAGCGGAAAATTCGAATTCCAGTGGATCGGCGACAACGGATTTCAGGAAACCGCGTCGGCCAGCATCACGGTCACATGAGGCGACTGCGAAATATCAGCCTGTCGTTGCTGGCAGCCGTCGCCTTCACGTCGCTCATCGAGGCGGCGGAGATCGCGCCGGGCGAGCGACGCTCCGGTGCCAGTTTCATGTCCGTCGAAACCCAGGCCATGCAGAACGACGCCACGGCCAATCCCGGCATGCTGGGGGTGCTGGATGGCGAGGCGCTGTGGATCCGAAAGCCCGTTGCCGGCCGTGCTTGCGCGGATTGCCACGGTGATGCCAGCAGCATGCGCGGCGTCGCCGTGCGGTACCCGGCATTCGACGACAAGCTCAATCGCCCGGTCGATCTCGAACAGCGCGTCAATCTCTGCCGTGTCGATCATCAGCAATTGCCGCCGCTCGCCGATGAAAGCCGCGATCTGCTGGCGCTGACCGCACTGATCGGCCGGCAGTCACAGGGGATGCCGATCGAGACGGGCGCCGATTCACGTCTGCAGGCATTCATCGACAAAGGCCGCGATGCCTTCATGCGGCGTCAGGGGCAGTTGAATCTGGCATGCACGAACTGTCACGACGACAACTGGGACAAACGTCTCGCCGGCTCCGCGATCACGCAGGCCCATCCAACGGGCTATCCCGTCTATCGGCTGGAGTGGCAGGGGCTTGGCTCTCTCAAGCGCCGCCTGCGCAATTGCATGATCGGCGTGCGCGCTCAACCCTACAGCGCCGACGCGCCTGAGATGGTCGAGCTTGAGCTCTACCTGATGTCGCGCGCGCGGGGCATGGCAAGCGAAACTCCCGCTGTCAGGCCGTGACGCTTCGAATGTCTGTGTACGTGCCCGCGGGCTGCAGGTCAGGTCGTTTCCTTCGGTATCTCGAACACCAGACACGTCGTGGTGGCATGGGCGATGAGCCGGTCCTTGGAATCCGTGATGCGCGCTTCGGCGGTGGCGGCGCGGCGGCCGACATTCAGCGTCTTGCCTTCGGTGCGCACGGCGCCAGAATCCTTGCTCATGCCGCGAATGAAGCTGATCTTGAATTCCAGCGTGGTGTAGCCGGTGCCGACAGGCAACATGGTGTGCACGGCGAGGCCCATCGCCGAATCCAGCAGGATCGCCGCGTAGCCGCCATGTACCGAGCCGATCGGATTGTAGTGGCGGAAGCCGGGGACGCTGTGAAACACGACAACACCGGGTTCTGCGGTCGAGTCGAACGGCTCGACATTCTCCATGATCGGCGGTTGCGGCAACTCGCCGGAGAAGATCTTGCGCACGAAATCGAGCCCGGGCATCGAGGCCATCAGGCTGGTGGGCACGACGTCGTAGCGGGGCGTGGGGGCGTCGGTCATGGCGCTTCCTTTATTTTTGATGACGATCATCATACAAAGCTGCAGGTGCGGATGCTAGCGCTTGCCGCAAGCCCTTCCACGTCATGCCCGGGCTTGACCCGGGCATCCACGCCTTCGCAGCCCTAAAACGTAGATGGCCGGGACAAGCCCGGCCATGACGTCTGAATTCTATCGATAAAGAGAGCTACGACGCCTTGTTCGCCCGCATCAGATCCGCGAACCGCTTGAACAAATAATGCGAGTCGCGCGGACCGGGGGAAGCCTCCGGGTGATACTGCACCGAGAATACCGGCTTGCCGTCGAGCTGGATGCCGCAATTGGATCCGTCGAACAGCGAGATATGGGTCTGCGTCGCGCCCTTCGGCAGCGTTGCTTCATCCACCGCGAAGCCGTGGTTCATCGAGGTGATTTCCACCTTGCCGGTGGTCTCGTCCTTGACCGGATGATTGGCGCCGTGATGGCCCTGATGCATCTTCTTGGTCTTGGCGCCCACCGCTAGGCCGAGCATCTGGTGACCGAGGCAGATGCCAAATGTGGGCACGCCGGAATCGATCACCTGCTTGATGACAGGCACGGCATATTTGCCGGTCTCGGCGGGATCGCCTGGGCCATTCGACAGGAACACACCGTCCGGCTTCAGCGCCATGATCTCTTCGGCCGAAGTCGTGGCTGGAACGACTGTGACCTTGCAGCCTTCGCCGGCCAGCAGGCGCAGAATGTTGCGCTTGATGCCGTAATCGATGGCGACGACGTTGAATTCAGGGTTGGTCTGGCGACCGAAACCCTTTTCCCATTCCCAGGGAGTCTCGTCCCACGTGAAGCGCTGGGCCGACGTCACCATCGGCACCAGGTCCATGCCTTCGAGACCCGGCCATTCGCGCGCTTCTTCCTTCAGGCCATGCAGGTCGAATTGGCCGTCCTTCGCATGCACAAGCACCGCATTGGGCATGCCCTTGTTGCGGATCAGCGCGGTCAGGGCGCGGGTGTCGATGCCGGAAATGCCGATGATGCCGCGCGCCTTCAGCCAGGCGTCGAGATGCCGGGAAGAGCGGTAATTCGACGGGTCGGTGATCGCCGAGCGCAGGATCACGCCGCGGGCGCCTGGCGTCGCCGCCATGTTCACCGTCTCGATATCCTCGTCGTTGGTGCCGACATTGCCGATATGCGGGAAGGTGAAGGTGATCAGCTGCCCGGCATAGGATGGATCGGTGAGGATTTCCTCATAACCGGTCATCGCCGTGTTGAAGCAGACTTCGCCCACGGCCTGGCCTTCCGCGCCGAGGCCGAAGCCCTCCAGCACGGTGCCATCGGCGAGCACGAGGAGCGCGGTCGGTTTGTGGTCCGGCCAGGCTGAAGATGTTTCTGAGGGGGTCATGAGGGGACTACATAGTCCGCGCATCCGCCGCCGTCAAAGCCGGAAAGGCCGGATTCACACGTCAACCATGGCCTGCGGGGTTAGCAATCGGCGCTTTGCCCGATCAACGGGCCCGGACAGAGCTGCGTTAAGGAATAATATCTTATCCGGCAGAATTGTGGTGTTCCGGTTGTCCGGCGAAACCTGCACGCCGATAGCGCGTAATTTGCAGAATGAGATGTAAAATCAACTAATTATAATTACGGATGCTTGCCGGAACTCACTTTCGCCGGTAGCAAGCTACGACTTCCCGTATTTCCGGATATTTCAGTGCAGTTGGACTATTTCGCCAAGATGGCCGCGCGCTCGGCCGTCGCGCCTGCGCGATGGCGCAGGCCTTTTCTGACCTTCCTCGATGGGATCGAGAAGGGCTGGACGATTCCTGTGCTGATCGTCGGCTTCGCGGGAATCTGGCTGCTGTTTCTGGTGATCGCCTATCAGAGCGGCGATCTACATGCGGATGCGCTGGAAACCTGGACGCTTGGGCGCGAATTCGCATGGGGGAATCCCAAACATCCGCCCTTGATGGGCTGGGTCGCGCGGCTGTGGACGCTGGTTTTCCCGCTGACCGACTGGTCGTTCCAGTTGCTGTCGATGACCAATGCCGCGGTGGCGCTCTGGGCTGTCGATCTGATTGCGCGCCGCTTCGTGCGCGGCGATTCGCGAGCCGTCGTGCTGCTGCTGCTGATGCTGCTTCCGGCCTATCAATTCCATGCCCAGCGCTTCAACGCGAACACAGTGCTGCTCGCGGTCTGGCCGCTAGCGACCTATTGCTTTTTGCGCTCCTTTGAAACGCGCGCTATCGGCTGGGCTGCCGCCGCCGGCGTCCTGTCCGCGCTGGCGATGCTCGGCAAATATTATTCGATCTTCCTGATCGCCAGCTTCGCGCTGGCAGCGATCGTGCATCCGCAGCGGGCGGTCTATTTCAGGTCCTGGGCACCGTGGGTCTCGACACTTGCCGGGCTCATTGCCCTTGGGCCGCACATCCATTGGCTGGTGACGACCGGTGCTGCGCCGTTCGCCTATGCCATACAGGTTCACGGCGGCATCGACTTTGGTCAGTCACTCATCGAAGCCAGCATGTTTTTGCTCGGTCTCGCGGCGACGCTGGCGCTGCCGGCTATTGTCTGGGTTTTATCGGCCGAGCTGCGCCTGAAGTACTTTTCGGCCGATTTCCGCGCGATGGGTCCAGGGTTGCTGCTGCTGTTCTGGGTGTTTATCGGCACGGTGCTACTGCCGCTCGTGACCACCGTCACGCTTGGCACCGACATGCCTTCGCTATGGGCGCTCCAGGGCTTGTTCCTGCCTGCCGTTCTGATCGTCTGCGGCGCCCGCTTCACGCTCGAACGCCTGTATGTGGTCAATATGGTGGTGTTCGTCGCCGGCATCGCCATCATCGCAACCGTTGTGGCTGCTCCGATCCATGCGATTTACCGCAACAGCATCAATCCTAACGAGCGGACTTACTATCGGCTGGCCGCTCAAGAGCTGACTGACCGGTGGCATCAGATGACAGGCCGGCCGATACCACGGATCAGTGGCGACGACGGGCTGGCATTCGCGACGGCCTTTTACAGCCCTGACCATCCCGTCTACAGCCGCCCGTTCCAGTTCCAGTACACTTGGGGCATGCCGCGCGCGACGACGCTGCAGAAGGGGTGGGCTTCGATGTGCTTTGCGACAGATAGCGATTGCCTGATGTGGATGGGCAAGGTTGCGATGCTCGAGCCGCGGCACGTCAGGTTTGATTTCGAGGTTCAGCCCCGGCTATGGGGCCAGGCCGGTATTCCGGCCACCATATCGGCGTTGATGGTTCTGCCGTACGTCGCTGGGGCCAATGCGCCCGGGCCGCTGTCCGCAGGCGTGGAGGATTTCAGCTCCAGCCATCGGCAATAGGTTTGGGCAGTAGGTTCGGGCAACAGCTCCGGGCGACGTCCCCGAGAATTGGCGGGTGCAGTTGTGCATACCCCTTAAAACGCTTAGATCGGGGCCAACCGAGTTCCGGCGCTGCGATTGGCGGCCGCAAGAGGAGACGCAGATGCTGCGCGATGATATCAACAACGCCGTCAAGGACGCCATGCGGGCCAAGGACGAGCGCAAGCTTTCGACGCTGCGCATGGTCAATTCGACCATCAAGAATGCCGATATCGAGGCGCGCGGCCAGAGCAAGCCGCCGCTGTCGGACGGCGATCTGCTGAGCCTACTGCAGAAGATGATCAAGCAGCGCCAGGAATCCGTCGAGCTCTATGACAAGGGCGGCCGCGCCGAACTCGCGGCCCAGGAGCGCGAGGAAATCGCGATCATCTCCGCCTATCTGCCGCAGCAGATGTCGGAGGACGAGACCAAGTCCGCCATCGCAGCCGAGATCGCAGCGACGGGTGCGGCCGGCATGAAAGACATGGGCAAGGTGATCGCCGCGCTGAAAGCGAAATATGCCGGCCAGATGGACTTCGGCAAGGCCAGCGGTCTGGTCAAGGCTGCGCTCAACGGCTGAGGCTCTCTTTAACCTCTCCCCGCTCCCGTGCGAAGCGAAGCTTCGCTAGGCGGGGAGAGGTCGCGCGCACCTGGCGCGCGGGTGAGGGGCCAAGCACGCTGCTTCAACGCACGCAGTCTATCGGTTCGGATCAATCCGAGGTCTTGCGCAATTCCTCATCGATGAGCGACAGCACGCCTTCGATATTTGACAGCACATCGTTGTTCCAGAAGCGAAGCACGCAATAACCTTGCTCGCGCAGATATCGATCGCGCATGGCGTCCCGTTGCGACTCCAGATGCTGCCCGCCATCGACCTCGATAACGATCATCTTCTCCCGACAAACGAAGTCGCAGATATATCGCCCGATCGGCTCTTGGCGAATGAATTTGCAGCCGGCAATCTGCCTGTTGCGCAGACGATTCCACAGTTTCGTTTCGGCGTCGGTGGAGTTGGCGCGTAATTCGCGCGATCTGTTGGTGATGCGAATGTGGCCACGCATGTGCCATGCCCCTCACCCGACCGGCTTCGCCGGTCGACCTCTCCCCGCGAAGGGCGGGGAGAGGTTAGGAACGCTGTCGCTCTTGTCAGCTACGCCGCCGCCGTCGGCAGGCTATACGTCTTGAACTGATCGCGCAGCGCGGTCTTCAGGATCTTGCCAGTGGCCGTGTGCGGGATAGCATCGACGAACACGACGTCATCCGGCATCCACCACTTGGCGATCTTGCCATCCATATATTTCAGGATGTCCTCGCGCGTGGCGGTCTGGTCCTGCTTGAGTTGGACGATCAGCAGCGGGCGCTCGTCCCACTTCGGATGATAGACGCCGATGACGGCGGCTTCCGCCACCTGCGGATGACCGACGGCAAGGTTCTCCAGATCGATCGACGAGATCCATTCGCCGCCGGACTTGATGACGTCCTTGGAGCGGTCGGTGATCCGCATATAGCCGTACTGGTCGATGGTGGCGACGTCGCCGGTGTCGAAATAGCCGTCCTCATCGAGAATGTTGGCATCGACGCGATAGTAGGCGGCCGAGACCGAGGGGCCGCGCACCTTGAGACGGCCGAAGGTCTTGCCGTCCCAGGGCAGGTTCTTGCCGGCGTCGTCGGTGATCTTCATCTGGACGCCGAACGGCGGATAGCCCTGGGTCTGCAGGATATCCAGCCGCTCGTCGCCTTCGAGCTGGTCGAACGGCGGCTTCAACGCGGCCAGCGTGCCGATCGGGCTCATTTCGGTCATGCCCCAGGCATGACGTGCACCGATGCCCATATCGACGAACGCCTTGATCATCGAGCGCGGCATCGCCGATCCGCCGCATACCACCATGCGCAGGTCGGGCAGTTTCAGATTGTTCTGCGACATGTAGTTGAGCAGCATCAGCCATACCGTCGGCACGCCCGCGGTATGCGTCACCCTCTCGGTGGAGAGCAATTCGTAGATCGAAGCGCCGTCCATCTTGGCGCCCGGCAGTACGAGCTTGGTGCCCATCGACGGCGCGGAAAACGCGATGCCCCAGCTATTGGCATGGAACAGCGGGACCACCGGCAGCATAGTGTCGGCGGCATTGGCGCCGAGCGAGTCACCGGTATTGGCCATCAGCGCGTGCATCACGTTGGAGCGGTGAGAATACAGCACGCCCTTCGGATCGCCTGTTGTTCCCGATGTGTAGCACATCGCCGCTGCGGTGTTCTCGTCGAACTCTTTCCATTTGAAGTTGCCGTCGACCTCAGCGATCCAGTCCTCATAGGCCACGGCGTTTTTCAGCGTGGTCTGCGGCATGTGTGCCTTGTCGGTGTAGATGATGTAGCGCTCTACTGACGGCAGCTGGTCGGCGAGTTTCTCGAGGATCGGGACGAAGGTGAGGTCGGTCATCACGATGCGATCTTGCGCATGGTTGATGATCCACGCGATCTGATCCGGGAATAGACGTGGATTGACGGTGTGGCAGATGGCGCCGATGCCCATGATGCCGTACCACGTTTCCAGGTGCCGCCACGTGTTCCACGCGATGGTGGCGACGCGGTCGCTCATCTTGATGCCCTCGCGGTCGAGACGCTGTGCGACCTTCAGGGCACGGGTACGAATTTCGGCGTAATTGGTGCGGTGGATGGGACCTTCGACTGATCTGGTCACGACCTCGCGCTCGCCGTGGACTTGGGCCGCATGATCGATGATCCGATGACACAGCAAAGGCCAGTCTTGCATCAAGCCACGCATTTGATCGTTCCTCCGTCTTGTGATTGGCGTGCCGGCTCCCCGATCGTTGCCGGGGAACTTCGACCCTGTTCTTGCTTTAGGTCTTGGCATGAAGTTTAGCGCGGGGAAAGCGGCCCGGAAATGGACTTTTGGCCTATCCGGCTGCGACCAAAGGACAATTGGGGTGGTTCTGGCGTTGCTGCTGGTTGCCGCGCCGGCGCAGGCCTATCTGACGACATCGCGTGTGCCGCTGCCAAAGCCCCGCCCGGCAGAAGCGCCGGCGATCGAGCCGGCGCAAAATCCCGGTGAGGAGCCTGCGAGATCGGAGCAACCCGCTGAGCCTGAGAAGCCTGCTGCCGAAGCGCGTCCGCCGGAGCCGCCGCCGCCTTCAGCCTGCCGCTTGGCGCTCACCGATGCCATCGCTGTTGCGCCGAGTATTCCCGACATCAAGGGGCCGGGCGCCTGCGGCGGACCCGACATGGTGCGGCTGGAAGCGGTTGTGCTGCCGGACAGGACGCGCGTGCCGCTGAAACCGGCGGGAACGATGCGCTGCGCCATGGCAACGGCGGTGGCCGAATGGATCCGCGCCGACATGGCACCGCTCGCGACCAACCTCGGCACCAAGCTTCTTGAACTCGATAATTTCGCCTCCTTCGATTGCCGTGGTCGCAACCGTGTCGTCGGGGCGAAACTGTCAGAGCATGGCCGCGCCAATGCGCTGGATGTGCGCGGGCTGAAACTCGCCAATGGCCGCTCGATCGCACTGACCGAGCGCAACACGCCGCGCGAGCAGCGCGAGGCCGTGCTGCATTCGGTCTGTACGCGGTTCACCACCGTGCTGGGGCCGGGCTCCGACGGCTACCACGAGGATCATATCCATCTCGATATCGCCGAGCGGCGCGGCAACTACCGGATCTGCCAATGGGAGGTCTGGGACGAGTGGCCGCGCATCGCGCCGCTGATGCCGGCGCTACGTCCGGATGAGGCGCCGCCGCGCGAAGTGGCGGAAGGCAAACCGGGGGAGGCGAAGCCTGCAGAGCCTGCGGCGGCTCGACCGGCTGCGACGGAGCCCGAACCGGAGCCCGAAGCAGAAGCCGCGCCTCCACAAGAACAGCCCAAGCCGAAGCCAAAACCCAAGCCGAAGAAGCGTCGCGCTGCGCCGCCATCGCCATTCAGCTTTTTGCGGTGATTTGAAAAGGAGTGGGAGAGCAGGCGTGAGGTTGCAATCGCCTCTCAGCTGTCATCCCCGCGAAGGCGGGGATCCATAACCACGGTTGGCGTGGTTGAGGCGACGGCATTGCCGCATCTACAGCGCTTCAAAAGTTCTTCGGAGTGTATGGATCCCCGCCTTCGCGGGGATGACATCGGTGTTTGAGGTGAATGCTGAGCACCCAACCATCCCACCCATCAACAAAAAAAGCGCCGGATCAACCGGCGCTTTTTCCAATCTCATAAAACCTCAGCTCAGTATGGCGTTCCGCCGCCGCCCTGCAGGGCCAGCTTCGAATTATACGGCGAGTCGCCGGCCTTCGGCTCGAGCACGACGACCACAGCGCCGGGCTTGACGCGGCTATAGAGGTCGATGACGTCTTCGTTGGTCATGCGGATGCAGCCCGACGAGATCGAGGCGCCGATATATTCCGGCTGATTGGTGCCGTGAATGCGGAACAGCGTGTCCTTGTTGCCCTGATAGAGATAGAGGGCGCGGGCACCGAGCGGATTATCGACGCCGCCGGGCACCTGGGCCGGCAGGCCTTCGATGCGGGCGTGAATGTCCTTGGTCGGGGTCCACTTCGGCCATTCGGCCATGTTGCCGACGCGCGCGACGCCCGAGAAGGCCAGCGCTTCTTCGCCGACGGTCACGCCATAGCGGATCGCCTTGCCGCCGTCCTGGACGAAATAGAGATAGTGGTTGTCGGAATCGACCACGATCGAGCCCGGCGCTTCCTTGCGGTGGAAGTCGACGATGGCGCGGCGGAACGGCTCGGCGACGGCAACCTTGGCGTAACGTGCCTTGGCGAGCTGTGCCTTGTCATTCGGCTTGAGGCTGGCTTCCGGAGCGGCCTGGAATTGCGTGGCGGTCTGCATGCAGCCCGACAGCATCAGGCCGGCGGCGACAATCAAACCAAGCTTAATCTTGAGCGGCGACATGTCATTGTTCCAATTGCGTGAGGTCCGAATTCAGACAGGCTGGTGCAAGGAAACGCACCCAAAATAGCCTGCGAACGCCACGATTCCGTTAAAGCTACTATCGCTGAAATCCGCTGCAATTCCAGCGGTTAGATGCGCTGCGCATCATGCAGCGCACAACCTGTGTCATATTTGCCGCAGAATTTTCGACCCTCCGGCCGAATCCTGTGCAGAACCGCAACGCCTCGCGAAGCCGTGATGCGCGCGTGACAATTTTGTCAGATCGAGACCATGGAACGCGCGATCTTGCGGGAAAAATTCCCCGGGTTCGGGTGGGGTTGGCGCGCCGCACAAAGGCTGTCATGACGGCTGCATCCGCATAGGTCATGGTCGGTCGCCCCTGCCGATTCTGTCCGGATCGTCCGTATTGCAGTGTTCCGCCTTTTCAATGTCCCGGAGTTGCCATGCTCGCTGTCTTCACCCCTGCCGACCACGCCTTGAGAAAATCCGAGCCGACCGATCTCGAAGCGTTGCCGGACAATGCGGTGTGGATCGACATGGTGAAGCCGTCGCCGGCCGAAGACAAGGCGGTGGAGAAACTGGCGGGGGTGGAAATTCCGACCCGCGAAGACATGCAGGAGATCGAAATCTCCAGCCGTCTCTATATCGAGAACGGCGCCCGCTACATGACCGCGAGCTTGATGTGCGGCTCCGACACGGAGTCGCCGCGGATCACGGCGGTAACTTTCATCCTCACCCGGCAACGGCTGGTGACGGTGCGCTACGACACACCGCGTCCGTTCGCGTCCGTCGAACTGAAGCTTGGCCGCAACGCGCCGCCCGGCGCCAATGGTGAAACCATTCTGCTCGAACTGCTCGACGCCGTGATCGATCGCTGCGCCGACATTCTCGAGCGCGTCGGCGCCGACGTCGATCAGGTCAGCCACGACATCTTCGAGCCGGATGAGTCGCTGCGGACCGGCCATGCCAAGCGCTATTCGGAAATCCTGATCACCATTGGCCGCAAGGGCGACCTGACCTCGAAAGTGCGTGAAAGCCTCGTCTCGATCGGCCGCGTCGTCACCTTCATCACCGCCGAGGCGGAAGGCGTGAAGTGGTCGAAGGACATGCGCGCGCAGCTCAAGACCATGCAGCGCGACGTGGTCTCGCTGACCGATCACGCCTCCTATCTGTCGAACAAGATCACCTTCACGCTCGATGCGATGCTCGGTGTCGTCAATCTCGAACAGAACAACATCATCAAGCTGTTCTCGGTCATGGCCGTCGTGCTGATGCCGCCGACCCTGATCGCCTCGGTCTATGGCATGAATTTCAAGGCGATGCCGGAACTGCAATGGGATGTCGGTTACCCCATGGCGCTGATCATGATGCTGTTCGCCGCCGTGCTGCCTTATATGTTCTTCAAGTGGAAGAAGTGGCTGTAGGGCACGTAGGGCGGCACTAACCTCTCATTTGTCATTCCGGGATGCGTCACGCCGGCGAAGCCGGTGGGGTGCAGGCCCGGAATCCATAAGTTCGATCGTGGTTATGGATTCCGGGTTCGCGCAAGGGCGCGCCCCGGAATGACAAATGAGGGATAGCAGCGCCCAAACATTTTTCCTGCACCTCTTGACAATATGCCTATAAGGATTATCCTCCGCTCATCCGGTTCGCGAGGGGCGCTTCATGAGGCGTCTTGAAGTGGGACAGGGATGCGGCGCCTGCGGGTGTGGGGTGACGTACCCCGCGCACTCGGGAGGCCTTGGGTCACCGTCCGACCCCACTACGGGGGTCTGCCAGTCATGCTGGCTGGACGTGGCATTGGTGAACGGCGGGAAACCGTCGGGATCAGCGGAGTGCGGAGCTCTGCGCCTTTGCCCGGAAGAACGGTCCCGGGGGCAGAAATCGCCGCGGTGGCGCGCCGGATGGCGTTGCGCGGTTGCAGCTTGCCGGCGTTCCGGCGGAGCGGATCGCGAAAATTACCACCATTTCGCGTCGTCAGGCGCGCTGCCACCCCTCATGTTTCAGGAGGGGACACCGCTTAGACAACCCCGAGCATGCGCTCGCGGGATCATAAAGGCGCGGGTGTCTGAATCTTTTTCCAACTATCAAAACGCATTCATGATGCGTGTTCGAAAAGCCCAATGATCATAGGCTTCGCGCGATTCCCGCCACAATTTATCCGGTAAAATTCGAGCGTTCCGCTGAACGGTTGCGCTAATGGTTGCTGTCATAACGCTGTCAGAAGCGATGAGGACAGCAATGGTTGACAAAACAGAAACATCGGGACGGAACGTCGTCGATCTCAGGTCCTATCAACAGGCGCGCATGGCCAACGGTCGGGCGCAGGCGATGTCTGCGCGTACCTGCCGGCATTGTGGTGCCGGGTTGATGGACGGCGAATCCGAAGACGATTGTTCCAGCGCGGGGATCAGCGCGGCTGCGCCGATGCCGCGGAAATTTTACGCGGACTAGAAAATCCCGCGCTTTTCGAGGAGCGCCAGAATGGCGCGGTCCTCAGCATGACTATTCCCCACCCGTTACCGCTGATCAGACGTGCTGGCCGCCATTGATGTGGATCTCGGCGCCGTTCACGTATGAACTCGTTTCCGTACACAGCACATAGATGATCTTGGCGACTTCGTCGGGCGTGCCGAGCCGATGCAGCGGGATCTGCTGATCGACGATGGTCTGCGTGCCCGGCGAGAGGATCGAGGTGTCGATCTCGCCCGGCGCGATGGCGTTGACGCGGATGCCGAGGCGACCGAAATCCGAGGCCATTTCGCGGGTCAGCGACGCCAGCGCCGCTTTCGATGTGGCATAGGCCGCACCGGCAAACGGATGCACGCGCGAGCCGGCGATCGAGGTGACATTCACCACTGAGCCCTTCGCAGCCTTCAACTGCTCGATCAGCCCGCGGGCCATCATGATCGGTGCGAAGAAGTTGACGTTGAAGACATGGCTCCAGGTCGCGACGTCAGTATCGATCGAGCCCATGCGCGCGCCACCTTCGGCCTTCGGCGAGATGGCGGCATTGTTCACCAGCGCATGCAGCGCGCCGCCGTTCAGCCGTTCCTTGATGTCGTCGATGGCGCGGACGGTGTCGTCATGGTCGGCGAGGTCGACCTGGATGTGATCTTCGGGGCCGGCATCCCATGGGCAGACTTCCGGAAACGGATGCCGCGAACAGGTCAGCACACGCCAGCCGGCGCTTGAAAAGCGCATCACGGTGGCATGACCGATGCCGCGGCTTGCGCCGGTGAGCAGCATGGTGCGCTTGGGCGCGTTCGATCCTGGATGGCTCACGGGTCTGGTTCTCGTCTCGTTGTCGGCGTTCACGGATACAGTCTCACCTTGGTCCAGGACGTATCTGGTGCCGCGGTGTCGCGGCGGAATTCGATGCGGTCGTGCAGGCGATACGGGCGGTCGTGCCAGAATTCGAACCGCTGTGGCGTGATGCGCCATCCGCTCCAGCCTGGCGGACGCGGAACGGCGCCGATCAGGTGCTTGGCGCCTTCCTTGGCGATGGCCTGTTCGAAGGCAAAGCGGCTTTCCAGCGGCTGCGACTGCTTGCTCGCCCAAGCGCCGATCTGGGCCTGTTTCGGGCGGGTCGAGAAATACTCGTCGGCCTCGGCATCGGTCACGCGGGTGACGGGACCGCGAATGCGGACCTGCCGGCGCAGCGACTTCCAGTGAAACAGTAGCGCTGCCTTGGGATTGGCGGCGAGCTCCTGACCCTTCTGGCTGGCGATGTGGCTGTAGAACACGAAGCCGTCGGTGTCATAGCCCTTCATCAGCACCATGCGGACGTCCGGCAGGCCGTCGGCGTCGACGGTGGCCAGCGCCATCGCGTTCGGATCGTTGGGCTCGGACGCCTTCGCCTCGGTAAACCACTCGGAAAACAGCGCAAATGGTTCCGCAGCGGCCGTAAAATCACCTGACGTTAACGGAGTTGAGTCTTTGATGGGGGAGGTCGTGTCGGTCATGTCCGGAGTTCCGCTTGCGTTGGCCTGTTGTAGAGAGCTCGCTGCTGCCCCTGCATAGGCAAGACCTATATAGGATACGGCAACGCATTGGCCTATCGGCCATCTGCCCGCTCGGTGCGGCTTTGACAGCAATTCTTATCGGCAGCACCCTCGGTGGTTGCAGTATGGGCCGAAACGAGTCCGCGCTGGCCAGGATGGAGGGCGGCGATGTCACCGGTTCGATTTCGCCGGCATCCGTCCAGGCCACCAATTACGAGCCTACCGAAGCCGATCTGGTCCTGACGCGTACGGCGGCCTCGGATGTGCTCACCAAGGGCAGCAAGGATTCCAGCCAGCCGTGGGAAAACCCGTCGACCGGCGCGCGCGGATCGGTAACGCCTCTGTCCAGTGCCTATGTCGCGGAAGGTCGCACCTGCAGGGATTTTCTGGCCAGCTATGTCAACGGCACCAGCGAAAGCTGGATGCAAGGTGCGGCCTGTAAGGGTGACCGCGGCAGCTGGGACGTGCATACGCTGAAGCCGTGGAAACGGAGCTAGTTTTCACCGGCGGGCCGCTTGCGGCCGAGTTGCAAAAATGACACGAAGTCACCAGATGAAGAAGCAGGCGGGCCCTGGCCCGCAAACCCAACATGCGGGCCGATTGCCCGCCTTTTAGTTACCTGAAGGAGAGACGACGGATGCGCGACCCCTATGAGGTCTTGGGGGTGCAGCGGGGCGCCAGCGCTGCGGCGATCAAGAGTGCCTATCGCAAGCTCGCCAAGAAGCATCATCCCGACAGCAACAAGGACGATCCGAAAGCCGCCGACCGGTTTTCGGAATTGAATGCGGCCAACGAGATCATCGGCGACGAGGACAAGCGCAAGCAGTTCGACCGCGGCGAGATCGATGCCGAGGGTAAAGCGCGCTTCCAGGGCTTCCCTGGCGGCGGCCGCGCCGGCGCGTCGCAGCGCGGCTTCGAGCATGCTTTCCGCGGCGGTCCCGGCGCGCAGCAGGGCTTTCCCGGCGGTGCCGCCGGCGGCGGTTTCGAGGATATCCTCAACAGCATGTTCGGCGGCGCCAGCCCGCGCGGCGCGCGGCCGGGCGCGCAGGGCTTTGAGTTCGATACCGGTGGCTATGCCGGCGGGATGCCCGATCTGGATTTGAACGTCGCCATGACGGTGACGCTGGAAGAATCAGTGAAGGGCGCCGAGAAGCGCGTACGTCTGCCATCCGGCAAGGAATTGAACGTCAAGATACCGGCCGGCGTCACGTCGGGCCAGCAGATCCGGCTCCGCGGGCAGGGCGAAAGCGCGCCAGGACATCGTCCCGGCGATCTGATGATCACCGTCACCATCGCTCCCCACGCTCACTTCAAGGTGGATGGCAACGACCTGCGCGTCGATCTGCCGATCACGCTCTACGAAGCCGTGCTGGGGGCCAAGGTGCGCGCGCCGACACTCACCGGTGCCGTGGAGCTTTCAATTCCGAAGAACACGTCGAGCGGACGGGTGTTTCGCCTGAAGGGGAAGGGCCTGCCGCTGGCCGGCGGCGCCGCGGGTGATCTCTACTTCACCACCAGGATCATGCTGCCGGACGGCAACGACGCCGAACTGGAAGCCCTGATGGAGAAGTGGCGCGACGGGCACCCGTATCATCCGCGCAGCGATCTGGGGTGAGGCGAGCAGCGATCAGCTCGCTGTCTCATCCCCCCACCTTCTCCGTTTGATCGTAGATCTGGCGCGCGACCTGGTTGAGCCGGTCCTTGTCGGTGGGGCCTGACACGACATAGCCGACGCCCTTGTCAGCCCAGAACATGGCGCCGTCCTTGTCCTGCGCGGCATAGCGCATCTGGGTGGCGTCGGCTTTCGCCGCACGCGATGTGTAGAGCGTGTAGCGCTCGCCCGACGGGCTCTCATACATGAAGAAGGCCGCTGGCGCTTCGGGGCCGGGCAGCAAGCGTCCGCCGACCAGCTTCAATCCGGCCACCTCAAGTTCGGGCGCCTTGATCTCGTAGCCGACGCGCTTCGACAGCCACTGCTGCAGGTGTGCACGTTCATTGGCTGCGACTTCGACCGGATGACGGACTTCGACCACATAGGTCCGGTGCGCACCGAGCGCGTCCACCGTGAAACTCCGGAATATCGATGGCGAAGTCGCTGCGCCGCGTGCGACCCAGCCCGCGCTGCCACCTGCAATGAAGGCGACAAGCGTGGCCGCGACGGCGCCGTAGATCCAGCGCCGCGGCTGCTGAACCAGTCGCTCGATTTCCAGCCGCTGCGGCACGGCTTCGTCGGCAATCGCATCGTAGCGGGCATGCAGCAACTCGGCCATTGCGCGCCATGATGCGACGCGCTCGGCATCGTCAGGATGTGTCGTAAGCCATGCCTCGACATCGGTGCGGCGCTCGGCCGGCAATTCATTATCGACGAAGGCGTGCAATTCGTCTTCGGTCACGGGAATGTTCGGTCCGGTCATTATCATCTTCCCTTTAAATCATTTGACCGCGCGCAGCGCCGGGCGCTCGCCGTCGAGATAGGCTTTGACATGGGCGCGGGCGCGGGCGAGGCGCGACATCACGGTGCCGATCGGCACGCCCTGGATGTCGGCGACTTCGCGGTAGCTCAGGCCCTCGAGCATCACGAGCAGCAGCACCGAGCGCTGCTCTTCGACGAGGGCGGCAAGGGCGCGCGAGATGTCGCGCCCTTCGGCTTCGGTCCCGCTGGCATCCGGATTGTTGTCGAACAGTTCGGTGAAGACTGGTTTGCGTGCCAGCGACCGGCGGCGGTTGCGGTTCAGATTGGTCAGGATCGTATAGAGCCAGCTTCTGAGATCGCCGCCGATGAACAGCTTCTCGGAGCGCAGCGCGCGCACCAGCGTGTCCTGCACCAGGTCGTCTGCGATGTCGGTGTCACGCGCCAGCGCCCGCGCATAGCGGCGCAGCGCCGGAATCATGCTCTCAACGCTTTCGCGAAAGGCGCTCATGGGGCTCGTGCCATCCGTTGCAATCCTGACGGTATCTTGGGCGGTCCGCAATTGCGCCGCATCTATCATAACACCTTGGCGGACCGTCTATTCCGGCGTTAGGCCCGGACGGTAAACAGCCACATAACCGGGCTTTTGGGCTGTACCGAACGCAAGTGCTGGTGTACCCCCAAGGGCAGATCGGCATGGACTGCCAAGTTATCAGCCAAGCAAATAGGATGTGATATGAGTGAAGTTTCAGGCCTGATGAAGGGCAAGCGCGGCGTTATTCTCGGCGTCGCCAACAACCGCTCCATCGCCTGGGGCATCGCCAAGGCGTGCCAGGCGCAGGGCGCGGAGATTGCGCTGACCTATCAGGGCGATGCGCTGAAGAAGCGCGTGGAGCCGCTGGCGGCGGAACTGGGCGCGCTCGTGCTTGGTCATTGCGACGTCACGGATGCCGCGACCATCGATGCGGTGTTCGACGAGCTCAAGGCGAAGTGGGGCAAGATCGACTTCGTCGTCCATGCCATTGCGTTTTCCGACAAGAACGAGCTCGAGGGCCGCTATGTCGACACCACGGCGGAGAACTTCAGCAAGAGCATGCTCATCTCCTGCTATTCGCTGACCGCGGTTGCGCAACGCGCCGAGAAACTAATGACCGACGGTGGTTCGATCATCACGCTGACTTATTACGGCGCCGAGAAGTGGATGCCGAACTACAACGTGATGGGCGTCGCCAAGGCCGCGCTCGAAGCCAGCGTGCGCTATCTGGCGGCTGACCTCGGCGAGAAGGGCATCCGCGTCAATGCGATCTCCGCCGGCCCGATCAAGACGCTGGCCTTCGCAGGGATTGCCGACTCCCGCTACCTGCTGAAATACAACGAGGTCAATGCGCCGCTGCGCAAGAACGTCTCGATCGACGAAGTCGGCCAAAGCTCGATGTATTTCCTGTCTGACCTGTCCTCTGGCGTCACCGGCGAAGTGCATCACGTCGATGCCGGCTATCACGTGCTCGGCACCAAGGTGCCGGATGCGCCGGATATCTCGATGGGCGGCAAGGACTGATCGCTTAGTCCATGCCGAAACCAACGATCTATTATATTCGCCACGGTCAGACCGAATGGAATGCCGCCGGTCGCTTTCAGGGCTCGAAGGACATTCCGCTCAACGATCTCGGTCGTGAGCAGGCTGTACATGCCGGCACCGTGCTGAGGGATATTCTGTCACGGGACGGGCGCGCCAGCGGCGATGTCGCATTCGTCTCCAGTCCGCTCGGCCGCGCGCGCAACACCATGGAACTGGTGCGCGGCAAGCTTGATCTGCCGCATGACGACTACGTCCTCGACGATCGTCTGCGTGAGATCGGCTTCGGTCACTGGGAAGGATTCACGTTGGCCGAGCAGGAAGCCGCACATCCCGAGATCTTTGCGGCGCGCTTGCGCGACAAATGGAGCCTGCCGGCGCCGGGCGGCGAGAGCTACGCTGAGGTGCAACTCCGGATGCGCGAATGGGTTGACGGCCTGACGGGCGATACCGTTGCCGTTGCCCATGGCGGTACGGCGCGGGCGCTAATGGTGGCGCTGGGCTTTGAGACGCCGGACGGGGTCAGTGAGCTGCCGATCCAGCAGGGCGCGGTCTACGTGTTCAACGCCGACGGGATGGACAAGTTTAGTTAAGCATTGCGGCTGACCGGGCGATTTGACCCCTCGGACGGCCCGCGTTACGACATCTGCTCAAGCAGCGAGCGCCCCATGTCCCACAACACCTTCGGCCACATGTTCCGCGTCACGACCTTTGGCGAAAGCCACGGGGTGGCGATCGGCTGCGTGGTCGATGGCTGTCCGCCGCTGATCCCGCTGGATGTGACCGAGATCCAGGCCGATCTCGATCGCCGTCGTCCCGGCCAGTCGCGCTTTACCACGCAGCGGCAGGAAGCCGACGCGGTCAAGATCCTGTCCGGGGTCATGGCGCATCCGGAAACCGGTGTGCAGGTCACGACGGGGACGCCGATCGCGCTGCTGATCGAGAATACCGACCAGCGCTCGAAGGACTATTCGGAGATCAAGGACAAGTTTCGGCCGGGCCATGCCGACTTCACCTATGAGGCCAAATACGGGTTGCGCGATTATCGCGGCGGCGGCCGCTCGTCGGCGCGCGAGACGGCGACGCGCGTGGCCGCTGGCGCCATTGCGCGCAAGATCGTGCCGGGCATGACGGTGCGTGCGGCGCTGGTGCAGATGGGACCGCACAAGATCGACCGCGGCAACTGGGATTGGGACGAGGTCGCCCGCAATCCCTTCTTCTGCCCGGACAAGGACAAGGCCGCCTTCTTCGAAAGCTATCTCGACGGCATCCGGAAATCCGGCTCGTCGATCGGTGCGGTGATCGAGGTGGTCGCCGACGGCGTGCCGGCGGGATTGGGGGCTCCCATTTACGCCAAGCTCGACGGCGATCTGGCAGCGGCGCTGATGAGCATCAATGCGGTGAAGGGTGTCGAGATCGGCGACGGTTTCGGTGCTGCGGAATTGTCCGGCGAGGACAATGCCGACGAGATGCGCATGACCAATCACGGCCCGTCATTTCTCTCAAACCATGCTGGCGGCATCCTCGGCGGCATTTCCACAGGCCAGCCGGTCGTGGCACGTTTTGCAGTGAAGCCGACTTCGTCGATCCTGTCGCCGCGCAAGACCGTCGATCGCAATGGCGCCGATACGGACATCCTGACCAAGGGTCGTCATGATCCCTGCGTCGGCATCCGCGCCGTGCCGGTGGCGGAAGCCATGGCCGCTTGTGTGCTCGCCGATCATTTCATTCGGCATCGCGGACAGGTCGGCTAGAGTAAGTGACTGACCGAAGCCCGCGTTCGCGCGAGTTTGAAAGTGCCAGCCGTGTTGCCCGACAAGCTCAGAGAGATCATCGACTGGCTCAGTGACGGTGCGCGATCCGCGCCGACGCCATCGCGCATGATGGCGGAATGTTGCGAACGGCTTGTCGCTGCGGGGCTGCCGCTATACCGCGTCGGCATCTTCATCCGCACCCTGCACCCGGAAATCTTCGGCAGAAATTTCATCTGGCGTCCGGAGACCGGGGTGGTCCTCAGCTCGGTTGATTTCGACATTCAGGAGGCGCCTGAATTCCTCAGCAGTCCGCTTGCGCTGGTCTTCCGTGAAGGTGTCGAGGTTCGCAGCCGACTTCATGAGCCATCAACCACACCCTTTCCTTTTTTCGACGATATGCGCGCCGAAGGCGTTACCGACTACATCGCGATCCCGCTCACCTTCGTCGACAACATGCTCCACGCATCAAGCTGGACCACGAAGCAGCCTGGCGGTTTTACGGACGAGCAGCTTGCTGCCTTGAAAACGGTGCTGCCGACATTGGCGCGGTTGATCGAGGTCATCGGCATACGACGAGTGACGGTGACACTGCTCGATACCTATGTGGGCAATCGCGCTGGCGGACGTATTCTCGGTGGTCAGATCCGACGGGGCCACACCGAGACCATGCGCGCAGCGATCTGGTTGTCGGATCTGCGCGGCTTTACGGCGCTGTCGGATCGATTGCCGCCGGAAAGCGTCGTCGAGATTCTCAACCTTTACTTCGATTGTCAGGTGCCTGCGATCCTCAAGCATGGCGGCGAAGTGCTCAAATTCATGGGCGATGGCCTGCTGGCCGTGTTTCCCATTGCTGAGGATGATACGGATCGTTCGATGGTTTGCGGTCATGCGCTGGAGGCCGCGCGTGAAGCCAGCGCTGCCGTTGAAGCGCTGCGCTGGTCGGATGCGGCAGGTGCCGAAGAGCGCTTTCGCTTCGGTCTGGCACTGCATGTCGGCAAGGTACTTTACGGCAATATCGGCGGCGGCAACCGGCTCGACTTCACCTGTATCGGCCCGGCGGTGAACCTCGCCGCACGTCTGGAGAAGATCGCGGGCAGGCTGCATCGTACAGTGGTCGCGTCGACCGCTTTTGCTGGTGCGACAGACGCCGACTGGGCCGATCTCGGTGAATTTCCCATCGCTGGCTTCGCCAAGGCCGAGCAGGTCTATGGATTGGGCGATGAAACCGCGGTCGCCGGCTGAGGTCAGTCGCCGCGCAGATGGGATTGCTTGAGGGCCGCGGTCAGGATCATCAGGGTCACCCAAAGCCGCAGCATCGCGAAGCTGAAGATAAAGACGAAGAAGATCAGGTTTCGGATGAAGGTGTTCGTCGTTGGCGCCTGCCCGTAGATCGCAATCGCGTTGCGAACGAGACCCTGGACAAAACCGAGGCCGAAATAGGCGGCGGTCAGGACCAGAAGGCCCACGCCGAGCCACGCGCGTCGCCTGGCGAATTCACGGCAAGCCGCGAAGAAACGAACCCTGTTGTCATGGCGTTCGACGCCGACGATCATCAGCAAGATCAGCGTGGCGATGGAGGCATTCCAGATCTTTCCGGCCGCTGTCGGCTGATCGAACGCCATGCCATCGATGCCGCCCATGAAGTTCAGGTCCAGCGGCGAGATTCCGAGCAATACAGAGATCATGCTTGCTACAAGCATCAGCGCGCCGATACGCGCCAGAATGCGCAGCGATAGTCGGAATTCATCCTCGAACGTCATCGCTCCGAGATGGGTCTCGCCGTCGGCAAGCTCGATCGACCGCCGTGCGGTCACCAGAAACGCGAGAAGAACGGCAACCGTGGCGACGAAGATGGCCGGCAAGGCGATAACGCCACCGCTGAACGCGATCACGCGCATTCCCGCTGCCAGCACGAGCCAAGGCAGGCATTCGATGAAGCGCAAAGGCCCGAACGACAATTCCGGCCGGGATACATATTGCTTGCGGAGTGCAATCGACATCTGGCGAGCTTGCCACATGCCGCCCAACCTCGGATTGAGCCGATCGTTAAATTTTTATCGTCTTGGTGGCCAAAGCAGAAGCGCCACGTCCTATTCTTCCGGCTCGGTCGTGAACAGAAGCGGATAGCCCTTGGCGCGGCCGGCGTCTGTCGCGCGGGTCGCCTTGGTCTCGGCGACGTCACGGGTGAATACGGCGACGACGCAGACGCCGCGTTGATGCGCCGTCATCATTACCTTGGCGGCTTGATCCTCGGACATGCGAAATTCCGCCTTCAACACCCGCACGACGAACTCCCGCGGCGTGAAGTCATCATTGACGAGGATAACCTTGTACAATTTCGGCCGCTCGACCTTCGGCTTGGTTTTAGTCTTGGTCTGCGGGGCGGTGACACTCTCGGGCATGCACACTCATCCGGACGATCGCGCTCTGTGGCGGCGACGCGACGATGATCACTCGGCCGGGCAATCCTTGAGGCGTTGCACGGCATCCTGATCGCCGCGCTGCACGGCCATTGGTTTCAGTTTACAGGCTCCGGGGACGTCGCGAAACTGCGGGTTCTGCGATAGTTTGAGATCGACCAATACGGCAAGTGCGTCAGGCTCGCCAAGTTCCGCAGCCTGAATTGCCTCATACAGAACGATATTGAGCGAGGAAATCTGAACCTGCGGATGGCTGGCCAGCAACCGCAGGGCCTTCAGTCGGGAGTCGTAATCCCAGACCCCGGCAGTGATCAGCAAGTCGATCCCCTTTGACACGTCGCGTGGCACCAGCTTTCCATCGAGATAAAGCTGGCCGAGCAGGCCACTCGCGCTCGCCTGATGGCGCTGGCTTTGCAAGATCGATAATGCGCGCTTCGGATCGGCCGGGCCGCCCTCGCTATCGAGCAGCATCTGCGCCAGCTCGGTATCGCCTCCCAGATGATCGCGCGCAGCCTCTTCAAATAGTTTGCGGGCGCGCACGGGATCGTTGGGACGCGTGGCTTCAGCCAGCGCCGCCTTGGCGCCAAACGAGCCGCCTTGGGCGAGACGTTCGAGTAAATCCCGGCCGAGGGTCTGCTCGTCCGGCTGCGGGGATCGCGCGAGAAGCCGGGCAAGCCTGATCTGCTGGTCCGCACGGGTGACGTTCTCCGGCAGCGGCAACCGAAGCGCGCGCTCGGTCCAGTATCGTTCGGCCGAAGGGTCCCGCTTTACGATGCCGCCACGGCCATAGAGGATGGCGAGCCTGTTTACCGCTGACGGGTTGTCCAGTTCGGCTGCCTTGATCAGCGCGTGCTGTGCCTCGTCGCGCGCAATCAGTTGCGGGCGATCAAGATGATAGTCCCATGAATTGTGCGACTCATAGATTGCGTAATTTGCCTCGCTATCGTTCCGGGCTGCGGCCTCGCGCAACAGTGCGACCGCCTCGGCGCGCCGTTCATGCGGCAGCGATTGAGCGAAGGCCACCTTGTTGCGGACATCGTCCGGAGCTGCAGCGAATGCTTCGCTGCAGGCGGCCTGGCGCATCCGATAACGCAGCTTCTCTTGTTGCTCGGGGAGGTATTCGGTGGCGTTCCGCAAAAGACGGCGGCATTCGTTGGCTGTGTTGGCGCCGAACGGCTGAATAGGTTCATCGTGTTCGGCGGCCCCTGTCTTGCGCTGTTCGGCAGGTGCTGAAACGAACAAAGCGATCGCTGCGCCGATGCAAGCGAGCAGTACGGCCCACACGATTGGGTGCCGCGCTGCGGGCTGGCGGCCACCGTTCATCGGCGCGTTCAAGGCGGCACTCATCTCGGCCCATTCCGGTCGGCAATGGTGGATGTGGTGTTGGCGACATCCTGCGCTAGCTTTGTCGCGCGAGCGCGCAAACCGTTCAAATCTGGGGCAGGCGCTCGTTAGCTCTGCCGCAGCGGCATCGCCGCCATGACCGGATTGTGAACATGCCTGCAGGTTCCTGCTTTGCGGCTCGTCATTTGCATGTCACCATTCGATTCTCAACGGGAGGGCCGCTATGCGCTGGTGTGTCTCGATTGGAGCGGTACTCGTCGCGGGAGCGATGGCCGGCGGCGACGTCGCGAGCATGGCGGCGACAGGCCCGAAAGCGCAGTTTGCCCAGAGCAAGCAGGACCCCGTGGTCGATGTCGAACTGGTGCTGGCGGTCGACGTTTCCTATTCGATGGATATGGACGAGCTGGCGATCCAGCGCGAAGGCTATGCCCAGGCCATCGTTTCCAAGGAATTCCTTACCGCGCTCAAGAGTGGCCCGACAGGCAAGATTGCGGTCACTTATTTCGAATGGGCGGCATCGTCAGACCAGAAGCTGATCATTCCCTGGCGTGTCATCGATGGTCCTGAATCCGCCGACGCGGTGGCATCCGAAATCATGAAGACGCCGATCCGCCGGGCGTCGCGGACGTCGATCTCGGGCGCGATCTACTACGCCATGCCGCTGTTCGATGAAAATGCGCTGCACGGTCTGCGCCGGGTCATCGATATTTCGGGCGATGGGCCGAACAACAATGGAGGACCGGTGACGGTCGCGCGCGACGAGGCAGTCGCGAAAGGTATTGTCATCAACGGCCTGCCGATCATGGCCAAGGAACTGTCCTACTCGACCATGGATATCGAAAATCTCGACCTCTATTACGAGGACTGCGTGATCGGCGGCGCGGGCTCCTTCGTGGTGCCGATCAAGGAGCGCGACAAGTTCAAGGAAGCGATCCGCACCAAACTGGTGTTGGAAGTCGCAGGATTGATGCCCGAGCCGCGCGCGATTCCTGTCGCCAACACGACCAGGGAGCCGCGCGTGAATTGCCTGATCGGCGAGAAGATCTGGCAGGATCGCTGGGGGCGTTAGTTCCGTTAGCCATCGACCCGTGCAATCGCGTGGAAAAACGTGCCGGTGACATGGCCGCGCCGTCCGCCGCGCTCTGCCATGGGTTCGACTTGCGCGTTGCGGAGATCGACCAGCGGGTCGTCGCTGCCCGGATCAATCAGTGACGCGTAGTGGAATTCGTGGCCACGGATTAGCGATCCATTTGGTCCGATAGGGCTGTCGGATAGCAATTGCGCCTCGCGATAGCCGAGATGCAGGCGCCGCTTGTGGAAACTCGTCGTGTGGCTGAGCAGCCCCGTCATCGCATGCCGGTTGCCGTCGGCGTCTTCCAGGCCTTCACCGAGGACCATATAGCCGCCGCACTCGCCATGGATCGAACGTGTCTGTGCGAAGCGCACCAGCCCGTCGCGGAATTTTTGCGCGGAGGCAAGCGTCGCCACGTGAAGTTCGGGATAGCCGCCTGGCAACCAACAGCTATCGCAATCATCCGGCGGAGCTTCATTGGCCAGCGGTGAGAAGCGGACGATCTCTGCGCCCGCATTGCGCCAGCCATCGATCAGGTGCGGATAGATGAAAGTGAATGCGGCATCGACGGCGAGCGCAATGCGCTGACCAGGCGGCGGCAATGCTGGCGTGGCAGCGAGCGTGGGCTGCCGCTCGATGGGGGCGGCCAGCGTGATGATGGCATCGAGATCGAGGTGCTTCTCCGCCATGTCGGCGAGAACGTCCATCCGCGTGGCAAGGTCGCCGTGTTCGCCAGCCTGGATGAGGCCGAGATGACGCTCTGGCAGCGCCAGTGCGGCATCCCGCGGAATGGCGCCGACGACGGGGATGCCGAGCGGCGCGATGGCATCCGTGATGAGGCGGCGATGTCGGTCGCTGCCGACGCGGTTCAGGATCACACCGGCGACGCGGACGTCGGGATGATGACCGGCAAAGCCGCGCACCATAGCGGCGGCTGATTGCGATTGCGCGGTCACGTCGAGCACCAGCAGCACCGGCAACTTGAACCGCGCGGCGATGCTGGCACTGCTGCCGTCGCGGTCGGCGACGCCGGGCACGCCGTCGAACAGGCCCATGACGCCTTCGACCACCAGCAGATCGGCGGCATCGCTGGCGCCAGCCATCAGCGCCTGCAGCAGGGGCGGTGGCATCGTCCAGCTGTCGAGATTGATGCAAGGCGCGCCAGTTGCGACCGCGTGAAAGGCAGGGTCGATATAATCGGGCCCAGCCTTGGCCGCGCGCAGTACCATGCCGCGCCGCGCCAGTGCGGCGAGCAGGCCGAGCGTGACCGTGGTCTTGCCCGCGCCGGAACGTGCTGCGGAGACCAGCAGGCCGGCGGTCATGATGCAACCTGGCTGAGGCTTTTCTCGATCATCGTGATGCGATGTGTCATCGCTTCCGAGATCGATGCAACCAACTGTTCGGGGAAATCTGGAGGCAAGTCATCAATCGCCTGCTCTGCCTTCGTCATCGTGTTTGCGACGATATCCTCGAAAGTGGAGCGCACGAGACTGGCACCGATGCCCGCCATCGCAGCGGATTGGACGAAGTGCCGCGGCATGACCTCCTCGACCCCGTAGTGACGGCTCTTGCCGATCGACATCGCCAGCTTGAAGTTTTTCCTCTGGACCTGCCCATTGTCGAGGCTCGGTTGTGCGCTCAGCACATCGTAGAGCGGGGTCATGCGGAAGCGTCCACCTGGATTGAGGAAGATGCTGAAATTCTTGGCATGGCCGTCGGTGGCGCCGATCAGCCAGAACACGATGATGGCGCGCAGGAAATGCGAAAGGTCTGCTTCGACGGTGTCGCTGCCCTTGAGCAGGCCGAAGATCTCCGTCGTACCGGGGCCGCCGTCGGACTGATATTTTCGCGTCGAGGGTATGGACAGCGATTGCAGGCAGTCCTCCTGAGGCAGGCGCAGCAGGCGCTTGTCGCGCGTCCAGAGCCGGTCGAAGCGTTCGACCACCAGCGTTCGCCGCCCGCCGAAATCGGCGATTTCCGTATGGGCTGACGGGATGCCGAGCGCTGACAGAAGTCTAAGGCAGAAATACTCGTTCTCGACACTGTCCGAGAGATCGACGCCGTTTGGGAGCCGGCCGATCTGCGGCTTCAGGATATGGGTGGTCGCCGTCGTGCCAATTGGTTTGTACCATCGGCCGTCTCGCTTCAGCAGCGCCGTCTTCTCCTGGGCTCCGGCGATAGAAATACGGAAGTCCTTATCCTCGCCGAGCCCGAGCGGGGCAGAAACGAGGTTGTTCAGGATGTCTGCGATATCGCCAGCATCGACAGGATGGCCGTCCACTTTGCCGGCCGGGTCTGGTGTGTGTTCGTCCGGAAGAAATTGCAACGCGCCGACGCAGTCGTGGCCGAGGGCGGCGAGCATGCTGTAGGTGTCGGTGCCTTCGGCGCCGACACGTTCGGCGACGCGCTTGCGGATTGCGTCGCCGTCCGGCAGCAGATTGTCGAAGACATTGAGGACCGCCGCGCCGACGTACTGATCTTCGCGCAGTGGAAGGGATAGCGAGATGGGAAAGGTCGAATCCCAATCCAGCCAGTCGCGCGCATAGCGGAAGTTGACGGCACCAGTTGCCTCGCGCCGGAGCGCACCGACGAGCCTGCCGTTGACGAACACGTTCAGCGGAACGTGCTTCGGCGAACGCGCCATCAGAAAATGCTTTCGATGTCGGCGGCCTCGGTGGTCGTACGAGATCGTACAACCAGTTCGAGATTGAGCGCGGCGAGAGCCGCCATCAGCGTATTGAGTTGGACGGCGGGTTCGCCGGCTTCCAAACGGGAAACCGTTCCCTGCCGCAGATGCAGCTTCTGGCCGAGTTCCGTTTGTGTAAGGTCAGCTTGCTTTCTCGCTCGCCGCAAAATGGCGCCGAGCTGTTTTTCGTTGCGTGCGATCTGGTCCATGGAAAATCTCCCATGAAGTTTATACGCGGTCGCGTATAAAAATACAATATACGCGATCGCGTATATTTCAATTTTATACGCGAATGCGTATAAAAAAGATATATACGCGATCGCGTATAAGCCGCCTCACACTGTCGCTCTTTCCTTCTTCGGCCAGTACTTGTCCCGCAAGTGGCGCTTCACCAGTTTGCCGGTCGGCGTGCGTGGCAGTTCGGCCTCGAAGTCGATGCTCTTGGGGCATTTGATCGGGGACAGATGCTTACGGCAGTACAAGATCAATTCGGCCTCCAGCGCCTTGCCGGCGCGGCTCATGTCGTGCGGCTGCACCACGGCCTTGACCTCTTCGCCCATCTCCTCGTTCGGCACGCCGAACACCGCAACATCGGCGATGTCCGGATGGGTGATGAGAATGTCCTCGGTCTCCTGCGGGTAGATGTTCACACCGCCGGAAATGATCATGTAGGACTTGCGGTCGGTGAGGTATAGGAAGCCTTCGTCATCGAGATAGCCGACATCGCCGAGGGTAGACCAGCCGCGCGCGTTATAGGCGCGCTTCGTCTTCTCGGGATCGTTGTGATAGCTGAACTGCGGCGTATCGGCGAAATACACCGTGCCGATTTCGCCGGTCGGCGCTTCCTGGTCTTCTTCATTGACGATCTTGACGCTGCCGACCACGGCCTTGCCGACAGTCCCGCGATGCGAGAGCCATTGCTGCGAATTCGACACGGTGACGCCGTTGCCTTCGGAACCGGCGTAATATTCGATCAGGATCGGTCCCCACCAGTCGATCATGCGCGCCTTGACGTCGACGGGGCAGGGGGCTGCGGCATGGATCGCGCCGTTCAATGAGGAGACGTCGTATTTCAAACGGACTTCATCAGGCAGCTTCAGCATGCGCACGAACATGGTCGGCACCAGCTGCGACTGGGTGATCTTGTGCTTTTCGACAAGCTTGAGGAATTCCTCGGCGTCGAAATGCTCCATGATCACCGACGTGCCGCCGAGCGTGATGGCCATCATGTTAAAACGTAACGGAGCCGCGTGATACAGAGGCGCCGGTGACAGATAGATCGAGTCCGATGTCATGCCGCACATGTTCGCGCAGAGCAGCTTCAGGAACGGATTCGGCACGTCGATCGGATTGTTCTCCGAGGCGCGCTTGATGCCCTTGGGGCGGCCCGTCGTGCCCGACGAATACAGCATGTCGTAGCCGGCAACCTCGTCGGCAATCGGCGTAGCGGGCTGAGCGGCGAGGGCACTATTCCAGTCGCGGAAACCGGTGCGCGAACCGTCGACGATATAGAACATCGGCTCCGCCGTGTTGGTGATCAGCGGTGCAACCACATCGGCGCATTTCTCGGAGGTGATGACAACCCGTGCGCCGCAGTCTTTCACGATATAGGCGATCTCGTCCTGCGTGAGGTAGCGGCTGATCGCCGTGTAATAGAGCCCGGCGCGCTGTGCGGCCCAGCAGATCTCCATGAAGTCGAGCCGGTTCTCCATCAGTAGCGCAACATGATCGCCGGCCTTGAGTCCCAGCGAGCGAAACAACTGCGCGCCGCGGTTGGAGCGTTCGTCGAGTTCGCGATAGGTGAGCGCCTGACCGGAGCCGGCCATGCGGTAGGCAATCTTGTCGGGACTGGTCTTCGCGTGAATCGACGGATGCGTCATGGAGAATTCCTTGGTGTTTCCTCGAAGACCGGCGGATTTTTCCGCTCGTGGTGTGGTTTAGTTTTCTTACGTCCCCTCTCCCCTTGTGGGAGAGGGTGCCTGAGCGAAGCGAAAGGCGGGAGAGGGGTATGGCCAGTCGCGGGCCCTCTCCCGTCTCGAACCCGCTTCGCGTGTTCGATCCACCCTCTCCCACGTCGCGCTGCTACGCAGCGCTAGGGGAGAAGGGAAGAAAATTACAACCTCTCCACGATCGTCACATTGGCCATGCCGCCGCCTTCGCACATGGTCTGCAGCCCGTAGCGCTTGCCCGTCTGCTGAAGTGTATGGACCAGCGTGGTCATCAGCTTGGTGCCGGAGCCGCCGAGCGGATGGCCGAGCGCGATGGCGCCGCCATTGACGTTGAGGCGAGCCGGGTCGGCGCCTGTGGCCTTCAGCCAGGCCGTCGGAATCGAGGCGAAGGCTTCGTTGACTTCGAACAGGTCGATGTCGTCGATCTTCATTCCGGCCTTTTCGAGCGCGCGCTTGGTGGCGGGCAGGGGCGCTTCAAGCATGATCACGGGATCGCCGCCCATCATGGTCATGTGGTGGATGCGCGCCAGCGGCTTGATGCCGAGTTGCTTGAGGCCCTTCTCGTTGACAACCATCACGCCCGACGCGCCATCGCAGATCTGGCTGGCGGATGCTGCGGTGAGCTTGCCGTTCTCGGCGATTAGCTTGACGCCCCTGATGCCGTCGAGCGTGGCGTCGAAGCGGATGCCCTCGTCGATGTGATGGGTGTCCGTGGTGCCATCGGCGCGGGTGATCTGCAGCGGGATGATTTCGTCCTTGAACCGGCCGGCCTCGGTCGCGGCAATAGCGCGCTGATGGCTCTGGAAAGCGTATGTGTCGAGGTCATCCTTCGACAGTCCGTATTTCTCGGCGACCATCTCGGCGCCGGTGAACTGGCTGAACTGGATGTTGGGATAGCGCGCT
Source organism: Tardiphaga sp. 20_F10_N6_6 (assembly GCF_052076045.1). NCBI lineage: Bacteria > Pseudomonadati > Pseudomonadota > Alphaproteobacteria > Hyphomicrobiales > Nitrobacteraceae > Tardiphaga > Tardiphaga sp. 20_F10_N6_6. Next base: position 2,732,365 of record NZ_CP197239.1, on the reverse strand, counting down.
TCCATGCCGGGGCTCTTGTAGTGGCCCATGCCGGCCTTGGACGCGAGAATGCTTGGCGAGCCCATTGGCACGCGGGTCATGCTCTCGACACCGGCGGCGATCACGATGTCCATAGAGCCAGCCATCACGGCCTGGGCGGCGAAATGCAGCGCCTGCTGCGATGAACCGCACTGGCGGTCGATGGAGGTGCCCGGCACGCTTTCCGGCAGCTTGGAGGCCAGCACCGCGTTGCGCGCGACGTTCACAGCCTGCTCACCGCCCTGGCCAACGCAGCCCATGATGACATCTTCAACCGAGGCGGGATCGGCGCCGGTGCGCTCCACCAATGCGTTCAGGACCGAGGCGGCGAGATCGGCCGGATGCCAGCCGGCTAGACGCCCGCCTTTGCGGCCACCAGCGGTGCGTGCAGCGGCGACGATATAGGCCTCAGCCATGCGTGATCTCCCTTTTTTGCCTTGTTTGGCGGCGTTTCTCGTGGCGTTGAATGCGCGGGATTTAAGTGTCCGCGGAGAGTTTAGTCAATCGGTCAATTAACTCTTGAGTGCGGCCGATTGTTCGTATTATCTGCGCTCCGAATGGCACCGACTTTGAACCCCAGCACCTCTGTGAAAACCGCCGCCGCCCGTAATCCGACGGCCGACAAGCTGTTGCTCGCGGCGAGCGAGCTGATGATTGCCAGCAACTCCATCGAGGTGTCGCTGAGCGAGATTGCGCAGCAGTCCGGGGTCAATGCGGCGCTGGTGAAATATCATTTCGGCAATAAGGACGGCCTGCTGCTGGCGTTGCTTGCGCGCGACGCCGCCACCGAGATGACCAATCTGGAATATCTGCTGGCGCAGCCGATCTCCGCCACCGCGAAGCTGCGGCTGCACATCGCCGGCATCATCAAGGCCTATTACCAGTTTCCCTATATGAACCGGCTGATCCACTACTTGCTGCATGAGAGCAGCAACGAGGCAGCCGACGAAGTATCGAAGTTCTTCGTAGGGCCGCTGCTCGGCTTCCATCGCCGCCTGCTGGCCGAGGGACTCGAATCCGGCGAATTCCGCGCGGTCGATCCGGTGCTGTTCTACACCAGCCTGATCGGTGCCTGCGACAACCTGTTCTTCAGCCGTCATGCCATGTCGCGCGCCATCGGCGTCGGCCCGGTGACCGATGAAGTCTGCCGCGACTACGTCGCCCATATGGAAGCGATGCTGCTCGGCGGGATCCTCACAAACAAGAAGGCCGCCAAGGCCTGACATCACGAGCTCAGAAGAAACGGCCCAAGGAAAACTGCCAAGAAAATTCAAAAACGTCGGGAAACGCCCAAGGAACCAAATTCAAGAACTAAAAATAAGAAACGCCCAAGGATCAGTTCCAAGAACAACAACCAAGAAAACGCCCAAGGACCACTTCTTCTTCTTTTTCTTTTTCGTCGCGACCCAAAATTCAAGAAACGATCAGAAACGCCCAAGGAAAGGCATTATCGATGCAGTTGAAAGACGTAGCCGTATTCATCACCGGCGGTGGTTCGGGCCTCGGTGCCGCGACCGCGCGCGCGATGGCTGCCAAGGGCGCCAAGGTCGCCGTGTTCGATCGTGCGGCGGAAAATGCCGAGAAGGTCGCTGCCGAAGTGAAGGGCATCGCCACCGTCGGCGACGTCACCAGCGAGAATGACGTCAAGGCGGCGCTCGCCAAGGCAGCAGCTGCGCATGGTACCGCGCGCGTGCTGATGAACTGCGCCGGTATCGGCGGTTCACAGCGCATCGTCGGCAAGCAGGGCGTTTATCCGCTCGAGAAGTTCACCAATGTCATCATGGTAAACCTGATCGGCACCTTCAACTGCCTGCGCCTGTTCGCCGAGCAGCTTGCCACCGCCGAACCGATCGGCGAGGAACGCGGCGTCATCATCAACACCGCCAGCGTCGCGGCCTATGAAGGCCAGATCGGCCAGATCGCCTACTCTGCCTCGAAGGGGGGCGTTGTCGGCCTCACACTGCCGGCCGCCCGCGATCTCGCCTCCAGCAAGATCCGCGTCAACACCATCGCGCCGGGCCTGTTCCTGACGCCGCTGCTGATGGGCCTCAACGAGGAAGCCCGCGCCAGCCTGGGCGCACAGGTGCCGCATCCGGCCCGCCTCGGCGACGCCTCGGAATACGGCAACCTCGCGGTCCACATCGTCGAGAACCCGATGTTGAACGGCGAAACCATCCGCCTCGACGGCGCCATCCGTATGGCGCCGCGGTAGTACTTGTCTTCCCCTCTCCCCCAGCGCGGCGTAGCCGCGCGCCGCGGGAGAGGGTGCCTGAGCAAGCGAAGGCGGGAGAGGGCTCGTTGTGGCGCCCCTCTCCCAAGTGAGTTTGTTTCTAACTCCTGCGCTGCCCTCTCCCGCAAGGGGAGAGGGCGCGGCAATGAGCGTCGGCAAGGCGCCAACGAGTGAAACGGGAGAGCGCGTGTGTCTAATCCACTGCTGATCGAACACGACGATGGCGTGGACCGGGTGACGCTTAATCGTCCGGACAGTCTCAACGCGCTCGATCCTGCTCTGATCGACGCACTGAACGACTATTTCGAAAGCCTGCAGCGCAATCGCAAGACACGCGTGGTCGTCCTCAAGGGCGCCGGCGCCAATTTCTGCGCCGGGCTCGATCTCAAACACGCAATGGCCGCGCGCTCCGGGCAGAATGCGCCGCGCACCGTCACCGAGTCGCTCGATTCCCAGCGCCGCATTGCGGATATCGTGATGCTGATGCGCCGCTGTCCGCAGCCGATCATCGCGCTGGTGCAGGGTGCTGCCGCTGGCGGCGGTTTCGCGCTGGCGCTCGCCGCAGATATCCGCATCGCCGCCAAGTCGGCGCGCATGAACTGCGCCTTCATCAAGCTCGGCCTCGGCGGCTGCGACATCGGCTCAAGCTATTTCCTGCCGCGTCTCGTCGGTGTCTCCGTCGCCTCTGAACTGATCCTCACCGGCCGCTTCATCCATGCCGATCGCGCGCTGGCTGTTGGGTTGGTGTCGGAAGTTGTCGACGACGGTCAACTCGAAGCCGCCGCTGCGCCCTATGTCGATGCGATGATGACCGCGTCGCCGGTAGGGCTGCGGCTGTCGAAGGAATGCATCAACATGTCCGTCGATGCCGGCTCGATCGAGGCCGTCATCGCCATGGAAGATCGCAATCAGGTGCTGTGCAGCCGCTCGGAAGATTTCGAGGAAGGCATTCGCGCATTCATCGAGAAACGAAAGCCGGTTTACGTCACACGTTGAAGCGTGATCTCACGCACCGAATACAAGGTCCGACAAACGAGACCATGGTTCGACAAGAACGGTTTTGGGAGAAACCACATGAACGCCCAGGCTGCCGCGGTGCTGACAAAGCCCGCCTTCCGCAAGATCCACTGGATGGAGCGCGACATCGATGTCGAGCGCCGGCCGGACGGCGTCATCGTCATGAAGTCGCTGATACCGTTGATGCCCTATGAGACGCATCTGCCGGCGTCTCTGGCGAAGTGGGCCAAGGAGCGTCCCGATCACACCTGGCTGGCCCAGCGCGCCGGCGATGACCGGCAATGGCGTCGGCTCAGCTATGGCGAGGCGAAGCGGACCGCCGATGCGCTGACCCAGGCGCTACTCGACATGAAGCTCGCGGCCGATGGACCGGTTGCGATCCTTTCGGGCAATTCCATCGAGCATGCACTAATGACCATGGCGGCGATGCAGGCGCGGCATCCGGCAGCGCCGGTGTCGCCGGCCTATTCGCTGATGAGCCAGGATCACGCCAAGCTCAAATATCTGTTCGAGCTGATCAAGCCTGTCGCGGTCATGGTGCAGGACGGGCCGACCTTCCAGAAGGCGCTGGATGCGCTCGATCTCACCGACATCAAGATCATCCATGTGGCGCGCCCGCCGACGGGGATCGCCAGCACCGCCTATGCCGACATGGTCGCGACCATGGTTACGCCCACGGTCGACGCATCGCTCGCCCAGATCATGTCCGATACGGTCGGCAAGCTGCTGTTCACCTCGGGCTCCACCGGCATGCCCAAGGCGGTCATCAACACGCAGCGGATGATGACGGCGAATGCCGCGATGATGATGCAGACGCGCCCGCGCGATCCGAACGCGCAGCCGCCGGTCTATCTCGACTGGATGCCGTGGAATCACACCATGGGCGGCAACGCTTTGTTCAACCCGCTGCTGATCGATGGCGGCACGCTCTATATCGACGATGGCCGTCCAATGCCGGGCATGATCGACGAGACATTGCGCAATCTGCGCGAAATCTCGCCGACCTATTACGCCAATGTTCCCGCCGGCTATGCTGCCATCGCCAGCGCGATGGAGAAAGACGATGCGCTGGCGCGCTCGTTCTTCAAGAACCTGAATCTGATGGCCTATGGCGGCGCGCGTCTCCCGGATGATCTCTACGACCGGATGCAGGCGCTGGCCGTGCGCGCCACCGGCGAGCGCATCGTGTTCTATACCGGTTGGGGCTGCACCGAGACCTCGCCGACCTCGACCGGCACCTATTGGGACACCGAGCGCGTCGGCCTGATCGGCCTGCCGTTCCCCGGCGTCGAACTCAAGATGGTGCCGGTGGATTCGAAATACGAATTGCGCTTGCGCGGCGTCAACGTGATGCCGGGCTACTATCGCCAGCCGGACCTCACCAAAGCGGCCTTCGACGAGGAAGGCTTCTACAAGATCGGCGACGCTGGCATTTTCGTCGACGACAATGACCCCGTGCAGGGCCTGATCTTCTCCGGCCGCGTGGTGGAGGACTTCAAGCTGACGACCGGCACCTTCGTGCATGTCGGCTCGTTGCGCACCGATGTGATCGCTGCGGCGACGCCGGTGGTGCAGGACGCGCTGATCACGGGACAGGATCGCCCCTATATCGGCGTGCTCGCCTGGCCCAACCTGCCGGCCTGCCGCATCATGATCGGCGAGCCCGAGGCGACATTTGCCGATGTGGTGAAACATCCTGCGGTTCTTGCCTGTCTGAAGAAGGGGCTGCAGGCACATAATGCGTCGTGCGAAGGCGCCAGCAGCAGGCGCATTGCGCGCGCGATGTTCATGGTCGAGCCGGCGTCCATCGACGGCAACGAACTCACCGACAAGGGCTACATCAACCAACGCGCCGGCCTCGAACGCCGCGCGGCACTGGTCGCCCAGCTTTACGCCGAGCACCCCGGCGAAGACGTCATCATCCTCAACTAGACTTTCCATCGATCAGAACAGAGTACACCGCCATGAACTTCGATTTCTCCGACGACCAGAAGCAGCTCCGCGACGAGGCCCGGCGTTTTCTCACCGAGAAGTGCCCGCCGAAGGCTGTGCGCGCCGTGATCGACGGCAAGGCGCCCTATGATCGCGAGCTCTGGAAGGGCCTTGCGGATATGGGCTTCCTCGGCGTTGCCATCCCGGAAGCCTTTGGCGGCTCGGGTGCCGGTCATCTCGAACTCTGCGTGATCGCCGAGGAAATGGGCCGCGCGCTGGCGCCGGTGCCGTTCTCGTCCACCGTGTATCTTGCCGCCGAAGCGCTGCTTCTGGCCGGCTCCGATGCGCAGAAGCAGAAGTGGCTGCCGGCGATTGCGCAGGGCAATGCCATCGGTACGCTGGCCCTGTTCGAAGGCTCTGGTAATCCGTCGCCAAAAGCGATCAGGCTCACCGCGGCCAACGGCGTACTGAACGGCACCAAGAAGCCGGTGGCAGATGGCGCCATCGCAGATTTCGCCATCGTCGCCGCGCGCACCGGCTCCACCGGCCGCGACAGCGATATCGCGCTGTTTCTGGTCGATCTCACCAGCGAAGGCGTCGAGGTGAAGGCGCTGACCTCCATCGATCCGTCGCGCAATCAGGCCGAGATTACCTTCAAGAACGTCAAGGCCGAGCTGCTCGGCGTTGCCAACGAAGGCTGGAGCATTCTCTCGCAGGTGCTCGATCGTGCCGCCGTGCTGATCGGCTTCGAACAGGTCGGCGGTTCCGACCGTGCGCTGGAAATGGGCCGCGACTACGCGCTGGATCGTATCGCCTTCGGTCGTCAGATCGGTTCGTTCCAGGCCGTGAAACACATGCTCGCCGACATGTATGTCTCGGCGACGCTGGCGCGCTCGAATTGCTATTACGGCGCATGGGCGCTTTCGACCAACGCGTCCGAACTGCCCGAAGCCGCCGCCGCGGCGCGCATCAGCGCGACGCAGGCGTTCCAGCACTGCTCCAAGAACAACATCCAGGTTCATGGCGGCATGGGCTTCACCTGGGAGTTCGACTGCCACCTCTACTACCGCCGCTCCAACGCGGTGGCGGTCGGGCTCGGCTCACTGTCTTATTGGGAAGACCAGTTGATCGAGCGCATGCGCCAGAAGAATGCGGCGTAAGGATCAATCGAGATGAATTTCGATGACACCCCGCAGGAGGCCGCGTTTCGCGCTGAGGCGAAAGCCTGGATCGCGGCCCATGCGCCGAAGCAATATGAAGACGAGCTGAAGAAGGCCGCGCTCGGTCGCATCCAGCTCAAGAGCGCAAATATCCTTGAAGTCGCAAAAGCCTGGCAGAAGAAGAAGGCCGATGCCGGCTGGGCCGTACCGCACTGGCCGAAGGACTATGGCGGCCGCGGCGCATCGCCCATCGAGCGGGTGATCTGGCAGCAGGAAGAGGGCGTGTTCGGCAAGCTCGGCGCGCTCTTCATTATCGGTCACGGCATGTGCGGCCCTACCATGATGGCCTACGCCGCCGAGGAGCATAAGCGGCAGTATCTGCCGCCGCTGGCGTCCGGCGAGAAGATCTGGTGCCAGTTGTTCTCTGAACCGGCCGGCGGATCCGACGTCGCGGGTCTCCGCACCCGCGCGGAAAAGGACGGTGACGACTGGGTCATCAACGGCCAGAAGATCTGGACTTCCGGCGCGCACTACTCGGATTACGGCATCCTGATCACCCGTACCGATCCCACCGTGCCGAAGCACAAGGGCCTCACCATGTTCTTCCTGGACATGAAGAGCCCGGGCGTCGAGGTGAAGCCGATCAAGCAGGCCAACGGTCAGGCCGAGTTCAACGAGGTGTATTTCTCCGACGTACGGATACCCGATGCGCAGCGCCTCGGCGCTGTGGGCGACGGCTGGAACGTGTCGCTGACCACGCTGATGAACGAACGCATGGCGATCGGCGCCAATGTCGCCACCGGCTTCCCGGAACTGTTTGAGTTCTGCAACAGCCTGATGCTCGACGACGGTCCGGCCATCGACGATCCCGCGGTGCGCTCCAGGCTCGCCAACTGGGCGGTGCGCGCCAGCGGCCTCCGTTACACCAGCTTCCGCGCCATCTCGGCGCTGTCGCGCGGTGAACGTCCGGGTCCGGAAAACTCCATCGGCAAGCTCGTTGCCGGTGCCATGCTGCAGGATGTCGCGACCTATGCGCTCGATCTGCAGGGTGCGGCCGGCGTGCTCAACGGGCCGGAGGATGCGGAGGTCGCCGGCAAGTTCCAGGCGATGCTGCTGCGCTCGCCCGCCACGCGCGTCGAAGGCGGCACTGACGAGATCCTGCGCAACATCATCGCCGAGCGCGTGCTCGGATTGCCGGGCGACATCCGCGTCGACAAGGACGTGCCATTCAACAAGATCCCGACCAAGGGACGATAACTGGCGACCAGGGTGGCTTGCTGCCCTGGTCGCAGTTTTTCTTTTTTCGTAGAGGACGACTGCCATGAATTTCGATGACACGCCGCAGGAAGCCGAATTCCGCGCCGTCGCGCGCAAGTGGATCGATGCGAACGCGCCGAAGGAGCTGGAAGCTGAGCTGACCAAGCCGTCGGCGAAGCGCGCCTCTGAGAAGCGCGACGCGATGCTCGATGTCGCCAAGGCGTGGCAGAAGAAGAAGGCCGATGCCGGCTGGGCCTGTCTGCATTGGCCGAAGGAATATGGCGGCCGCGGCTCGACGCCGATCGAGCGCGTAATCTGGCAGCAGGAAGAGGGCGTCTATGACAAGCTCGCGCGGCCCTTCGCCATCGGGCAGGGCATGTGCGGCCCGACCGTGATGGCCTACGCCTCCGAAGACCAGAAGCGCAAATATCTGCCGCCGCTGGCCTCCGGCGAGAAAGTCTGGTGTCAGCTGTTCTCCGAGCCCGCCGGTGGTTCCGACGTCGCTGGCCTTCGTACCCGCGCGGAGAAGGATGGTGACGACTGGATCGTCAACGGCCAGAAGATCTGGACCTCCGGCGCGCATTACTCTGATTATGGCATCCTGATCACCCGCACTGACCCGAATGTGCCCAAGCACAAGGGCCTCACCATGTTCTTCCTCGACATGAAGAGTGAGGGCGTCGAGGTAAAGCCGATCAAGCAGGCCAATGGCATGCAGGAATTCAACGAGGTGTTCTTCACCAATGTAAGGATCCCGGATAGCCAGCGGCTCGGCGCCGTCGGTGACGGCTGGAACGTGTCGCTGACCACGCTGATGAATGAGCGTATGTCGATCGGCTCCCGCGTCGCCACGGGTTTCCCGGAGCTGTTCGAGTTCTGCAGCAACCTGATGCTGGAAGACGGTCTCGCCATCGACGATCCCAATGTGCGCTCCAAGCTCGCAAGCTGGGCGGTGAAGAATTCCGGCCTGAAATACACCAGCTACCGCTCGATCTCGGCGCTGTCGAAGGGCGAGCGTCCGGGTCCGGAGAACTCCATCGGCAAGCTGGTCTCCGGCATGATGATGCAGGACATCGCGATGTTCGCCGCCGACCTGCAGGGCGCCTCCGGCGCGCTGGTCGGTGCCGATGCGGAAGCGGCCGGCGAATTTCAGGCGACGATTCTCGGTTCGCCCTCAATGCGCATTGCCGGTGGCACCGACGAGATCCTGCGCAATATCATCGCCGAGCGCGTGCTGGGTCTGCCCGGTGATATCCGCGTCGACAAGGACGTGCCGTTCAACAAGGTCCCGACCAAGGGACGGTGATATCTCTGCCCTCATCCTGAGGAGCGTGCCACTTGGCACGCGTCTCGAAGGATGGCAACAAACTCAAGAGCCAAGCCAGCTCATGGTTCGAGACGGCGCCAATTGGCGCCTCCTCACCATGAGGGACCGAGCCAGGATGTTTCCATGACTGACGCCATCTCCACTCTCGAAACCCTTCTCGCCGGCCGTTACTCCTGTCGCGCCTACAAGACCGAGCAGGTGCCGCGCGCGATCATCGACCGCATTCTCAATGCCGCGCAGAAGACCGCGTCGTGGTGCAACAGCCAGCCGTGGCAGGTCACGATCACGTCGGGTGAAGCCACCAAGAAGTTTCGCGACGTGCTCTATCCCGTCGCGGCCGCGGGTACGCCGAATTCGGGCGACTTCCCGTTTCCGCGCGAATATCGCGGGGTCTATCTGGACCGCCGTCGCGAAAGCGGCTTCCAGCTCTACAATACGCTGGGCATCGCGCGCGGCGACAAGACGGCCTATGCCGAGCAGGCGCTGCAGAACTTCAACTTCTTCGGCGCGCCGCATGTGGCGATCATCACGTCGGATGAAGCGCTCGGCGTCTATGGCGCCGTGGACTGCGGCGGCTATGTAAACAATTTCATGCTGGCTGCGCAGGCGCTCGGCCTCGCGACCGTGCCGCAGGCGGCGCTGGCGTTTCACTCGGCCGTGGTGCGCCAGCATTTCGGCATGAGCGACGACCGCCGCGTCGTTTGCGGCATCTCGTTCGGCTATCCGGATCGCGAGCACAAGGTCAACAGCTACCGAACCAACCGCGCGCAGTTGGGCGACGTCGCGACGTTTGTGGAGTGATCCTAGCGGTCATTCCGGGGCGCGGGCGCGTCTTCGCGCCCGCGCCCCGGGGGGGGGGGGGGGGGGGGGGGGGGGGGGGTGGGGGGGGGGGGGGGGGGGGGGGGGGGGGGGGGGGGGGGGGGGGGGGGGGGGGGGGGGGGGGGGGGGGGGGTGGGGGGGGGGGGGTGGGGGGGGGGGGGGGGGGGGGGGGGGGGGGCGGCCCCCCCCCCGCCCCGGAATCTCGATATGCTCTATCACCGCAAGATTCCGGGTTCACGCGAGCAAGAGCTCGCGCGCCCCGGAATGACGAGTGAAGCCTAAAACCTCGGCGCCCGTTTCTCCGCGAACGCCTTCGTCCCTTCCTTGATCTCATTGCCGCGCATGCTGTCCCGCGCGCGCTGATCGGCGGCAGCCTCATCCAGTTCACCGCGGGCGAATTCGTTGATCGCCTGCTTCATGCCGCGCATGGCGATCGGGGCGTTGCCGGCCAGAACCATGGCGAGCTTGTCGACTTCCTCGTCCAGCGCCTCGGCCGGCACCATGGCGGTGAGGTAGCCGATCCGCAGCAGTTCGCTGGCTTCCAGCTTCTGCGCGGTGAGAAACAATCGCTTGGCGTTGTCGACCCCGAGCCGGCTCACATAGCGTTTGATACCGCCTTTGTAATAATGAAGGCCGAGCCGGGCGGCCGGCATGAACATCTCGCAGGTGTCGACGCCGATTCGGAAGTCACAGGCCAGTGCCATGTCGGTGGAGCCGCCATAGACGCCGCCATTGAGCCGGCAGATCGTCGGGAGCGTCAGGTCCTCCAGCCGGTTTGCCACGGCCTCAAAGGCCGATCCGGACGAACCTTCGGCCACGGGCTTGGGCGCGCTGGCAGCCCGTTCGGAGATCGCATTGAGATCGAAGCCGGCGCTGAAAGCGCGGCCGGTGCCGGTGAGCACTAGCACCCGGACGGCGCGATTCGCCTCTACGCGATCGAACAGCTGTACCAAGGTGTCCAGGTCGAGCTGGGACAGCCGGTTCAGCTTCTGGGGGCGGTTCAGGCGGATGGTGGCGCGGGGGCCGTCGATGGTCAGAATGGGGGGCGAGGACTGGTCAGATGCGGTTTCCGTCGTTTCCGACATGTTGTTCTCCTTTGGGATGCGAGCGACGGTGCCCGCACCGGCGGATCGCGTCAATCTGCGCACGACTCCGTGATTTTTGCGGGTCGCAACACGGGCTATTTTAACCAGATGGGCTATATTGCGGCTGCAAAGGCCCGGTCATTCGCGCTTCATAGTCGCGGAGGACGGTGCGGCCGTTCCTGGAAACCCGGTTTGCTCCCATGGATATGTCCTATCTCCATCACTTTGGCAGCGCCGCCGCCACGATCTTCGTGGTCGCGACCGCCACGATGCGGACGATGATTCCGCTGCGGGTGTTTGGCATCATGGCCAATGTCCTGCTAATCGCGATCTCGATCCCGACCCACAACTATCCGACCATGGCATTGCATGCGGTACTGCTGCCGCTCAACATCTACCGCCTGCGCCAGATGCTGCAATTGGTCCAGGATGTGAAAAAGTCGGTGAACTCGGACCTGTCGATGGAATGGCTGAAGCCGTTCATGACCAAGCGTCCCTGTAAGGCCGGTGAGGTGTTGTTTTACAAGGACGAGAAGGCCGAAGACATGTTCTACATCGTCAGTGGCCGTTATCGTCTCGTCGAATCCGGGATCGAATTGCCGGTCGGCGCCATTGTCGGTGAACTCGGCATGCTGTCGCCCTTGAACGAACGCACCCAGACGCTGGAATGTATCGAGCCCGGCATGGTGCTCAGCGTCAGCTACAGCCAGGTCGAAGAGCTCTACGTGCAGAATCCGGAATTCGGTTTCTTCTTCCTGCGTCTCGCCAGCGCGCGATTGTTCGAGAATATCGACAAGCTGGAAGCGCGTCTGATGAAGCAGGACGCGCCCGCATTGCCCATGGCGCCGCAGCACGCATAAGCATCAGGACGTCCCGTGGCAGGTTTCATCAACGTCATCCGCTCCACGCTCGCCGAGCTGGCGAACAGGAGCGAACCTGCAGCGCCGGTTTTGCCGGTGGGGCTGCCGGCTGCGGTGCGTCCTGTGGCGGAAGATGGCGTGGCCCTGTTGATCAACTATCAGAGCGCAGTCTACGCGCAGCTCTACAGCGACCGGCTGCGTCGCTTTGTCGGACGGCGCAACGTCAGCGACGAACTGTTTAGCGAGATTGCGCGGCTGCTCACGATGCGCATGAGCTATCACGATCCGATCCGCATCGCGCAGCTCAAGCTGCAGGAGCCCGTGATGCCCGGCCGGCCGCCCGTCGTCGACAGGCGGCGTTTTCGCCTCGACGAGTTGGTGTCGGCATTGCCGGAGATCGTCGGCGATCCCCTGATGTGGGCGCTCGAGCGCATCTATTGTGCGCATCGCACGGTGCCGATCCGTTTCAGCAAGGCGAGCATCTGGGGCATCAAGCGCCTTGAGTTCGAATCCTGGCTGCGACGTTGGCGCCTGTTGTCGACGCGTTATGAAACCGAGCGCGTCTGGGTCGAACGCTGGCTGCACATGATTGATCGGGCACTGACCAGGCAGCCGGACGCGGCAATGGCCATCGTGCAGACGGCAACCATGATCGAAGGTTACGGCACGGGCTATCGGCAGGGCATGGCCGCCTGGCATCAGATCATCGACGGACTAGCCAAGCCGGCTTTCGATGGGACGCTGGTTATCACCGACCTGGCGGATGCGATCACGCGTGCACGTGCGGTGCCGCGCGACCCGAAGGGTGACCAATTACGCAAGGCGATCGGCGAACTCCGGGCGCATGCCGTCCTGAACTAGCGAGAAAGTGGAGCGTGCGCAGTGTTTTCCCGTCCAGGCTGGCTCTGCAGGAAGCGGTGGGTTTTCGGTTCCGCGGCGTGCATTCCCGGTTTCGGAGTGTCATAAATAGGGCGAGTGATCGGGCCGGCTAAGCGGGCCAGCCTGTCGTGACCGGTGAGAGGGACGTCAGCTTGTTGTTTCCTGCAATGTCGTCGTCGATTGCTCTGGGCGGGCTCGTCGGGTGGATGCTCGTCCTCACCGTCAAGCACGTGATCGCTGATTTCCTGCTGCAAAACGCCTGGATGGCGATAGGCAAGGATCAACGGACCGGATGGGCGCTGCCGCTGCTGGCGCATTGCGCGATCCATGGCGTGCTGACAACGCTGTTCATTGCCGTTGTACAACCCAAGCTCTGGTTCCTGGGACTGGTCGACTTCGCGATCCACATCACCATCGATCGGCTCAAGGGCATCTGCGTATCGCATTTCGGTGTGACGCAGGGCCATCGCTGGTTCTGGTGGCTGATCGGCATCGATCAGGCGCTTCATCACCTGACCGACTTCTTCCTGGCCATCTTCATCGTCGCCAACAGCTGATGCGCGTTTGAACGCATCGAGTTCCAATGTGGCGGTAGCAGGGCACGGCTGCCACATTTCAAACTGTTACTCAAGAGTCGCACGCGGCCATTAAGGCTGTTGGTTAACCCTGCGTTAGGAAATTCAACCGCATCCTCATTAACGAGGAGAAACCCCATGCGGTCCAGCCGTCAAGCTTTTGAGAACGATTTTTGCCCCGTCGAGGAAGATCTGCTCGGTGCAATGTATCGTGCAAATGAAAATGGCCTGCCCCATCTCGTGGCCAGCGTTTCATCCGATGTCCGTGCGATGCTGGCCTTGTTTTGCTATCGCCGCAGTCATCTCCACGCTCTGGCGATCTCGATCGCATCGAGCTGCAGCGAGCGCGAACTGATCGAATTCGGTGGCCGCGTTGGTTCCACGCTCTACGCGCTGTCGCACGACACCGCTGTGGCGCGTCCTTCGGTGTCGGCCTATCACAACCGCAAGGCCATCACGCTGTCGACCAAGCCGCTCTCGACGCTGGCGCCGATGGATGATGATCTCGACGACGAGCTGGATGACAAGGAACTCGCTTACACCGTCACGGCGTGAGCTGACATCAACTACTCTGCGGCTGCCAGAATTGGCAGCCCGTGCCGGCGTCGCGCCATGGCGCATTCGGGATCGCCGGGCATGCAGGTCCGGCACACGTCCGGCCTCACAGCATAAATCCCGCAGGCTGTTGCCTCTCCAACCTTTCCGGTCAATGCGCTGCAGCGGTCTCCGTCGCAGCGCATTCCCGATTCACGGTCGTTGACATATTTGGCCGGGATCAGATCGAGATCGGCATCGTCCTCGATGGTGAAGCGCGGCCAGTTGCTGGAATACGAACAGCACGCACCACAGGCCTGGCATGGGCTGGCGTCGCTGATCGTGGTGGCATTGCTTGTCATGCCGCGGTTTATCGCGATCGGGCGGGTTTCACCAGCCGTGCAGATGCAGGCTTGGCTGTTTCAGGTATCCTGTGGCCGCTCCCAGCTCAGCGTCTTGCGCCATTTGCTGCGCAGCGTCTCGCGCCGTTCCGGATACTTCTCATCGAGGAAATGTGCCTCGATCGCTCGGTCGGTTCGAAAACTGCGGAAATCCTTGCGAAGCTCGCACCAGGCCGCCAGCAGCCGCACGGCTTCCAGGTAGCCCACCGCGATCGGCCAGACGATGCGCTCGCTGTCGCGACCGGCTTCGTCGCGGTAAAGCAGCCGGACCTTCTTGCCCGCATGAATATGCGCCCGCATCTGCACCATATCCATGCTGTCGGCGGTGCCGCGGAAATGCGGCCGCGCGCGGCTCGCGGGTTCCAGCACGAAGGGGCGCAAGCGCTCGGGCACGGTGTCCGCGATCTTCGCGATGAGATCCTGTGCCGCCTTGGCCAATGCCGGATCGGCGTGCCCCATCACCCATTGTGCGCCGAGCACGGCGGCTTCGATCTCGTCGGGCGTCAGCATGAGCGGCGGCATGTCGAAGCCGCGTTCGAGGATATAGCCCATGCCGGCTTCGCCGCGGATCGGGACGCGCTGTGCCATCAGCGTCGCGATGTCGCGATAGATCGTCCGCTTGGACGTTTCCAGTTCGGCGGCAATGGCGTCCGCCGTTAGCGGCTTCCGCGTGCGCCGGAGTACCTGAATGATCTGAAACAGGCGGTCTGCGCGTCTCATCGTCGTCTCTCTGTCCGTGTTGGTCCGCTGTCGATGCTGACAGCATGTTGGCAGCAGGGGGCAGTCATACAGGACCCAGGTTCAAACGAACGAAGGATTCTGCAATGACCGCTTTCGATAGCCTCGAGGCATTTTCGCATGATGACCGGCTCTGGCGCATCCGGGCATGGCTGCTGGAACGCGCCATTCTCGTCCTGTCGGGCGACCTCCGCTGGGCCCTGATCGGGCTCGGCTGGCGCATGGTTTCCACCGCGGCGGTCCAGACGCGTGTCTGGGTCGCCGGCGCGACCCGGCGTGACGGCTGCTGACACCACGGTGGCAGCAGCGACTGCCTAGTCTCTTGTCCCTATCACTTGGAGAAACCACATGATCGTCCTTCACGGCGCAGGTGCAGGCTTTGGCCTGCCGGAAATCAGCCCTTTCGTTACCAAGACGGAAGTCCAGCTCAAGATGGCCGGCTTGCCCTATGAGAAGCAACCGGCACGGCCGCAGGATTCGCCGAAAGGGCAGATGCCCTATATCGATGACGGCGCTGAGTGCATTGCCGACTCCACCTTTATCCGCGCCTATATCGAACGCAAATATGACGTCGATTTCGATAGGGGTCTCGATCTCGCCCAGCGCGCTCAGGCCTGGGCGATCGAGCGGATGATCGAGCATCACCTCTACTGGTCGCTGGTCGGCGTGCGCTGGGTCGATGCCGATAATTTCGCCAAGGGACCGTCGCATTTCTTCGACGGCATTCCCGAAGGGCAGCGCGACGAGATTCGTGCATCCGCGCGCAAATCCGTCATTCAGAACCATCTGGCGAATGGCCTCGGCCGGCATCCTGCCGATGAGGCGCTGCAACTCGCGGATCGTTCGCTGATGGCTCTGTCGGTGCTGCTGGCCGGGAAGTCTCACTTGATGAGCAACCGCCCGGCCGGTGTCGATGCGACCGCATTCGGCGTTCTGGCCGGGATCCTGTCGCCGTTGTTTCCGTCGCCCCTGCAGCGTCAGTTGCACCGCTATGGCAACCTCGTCACCTACGTGGATCGGATGATGGCAGAGTATTATCCCGAACACGTCTGGCAGTGCAGCGTCGCTGCCTGAGGCTGTGTCGCCTTCAATGCGGCGACGCTGCCCCCTTCAGCGTCGCCAGTTCTGCTTCCAACTCCGCAATTCGCGCATCGCGCGCTGCCAGTACTGCTGCAACATCGGCGGCATCGAACTTCTGCGGGATATGTTGCGGGCAATTGGTGTCCCACGCGGCGATCGTGAACAGGATCACTTGTTCCGGCTTGGCACGATAACCTTGCGGCATTAGCGACGCCAGCAGCGCCGGATCGTCCTCGACCACCCGCGCGGTGCCCCAGAGCTTGACGCGTCGGCGATGTGCATAATCCATGATGAAGATGTTGGCCTTGGGATTCTCGGCGAGATTGCCCTGGGTGATGTATTGCCGATTGCCGCTATAGTCCGCAAAGGCCAGCGTCTGCTTGTCGAGGATCTTCACGAAGCCCTTCGGCCCGCCGCGATGTTGCATATAAGGCTGACCGTCAGCGCTGGCGGTAGCCAGAAAGAAGCTGTTCGCCTCGGCGAGAAACGCTGCGAGATTGTCGTCGATCTCGGTGCGCCAGCCGCCGTTTTCCTCGACATGCGCATAGCTGGAACGCGACCCCTTGCGCGTCTGGATCGCCTTGACGGTCGGCGTGAAGGCAATGTCGCTGGAAGAGGTGTGGATGTCTGACATGACTTACTCCCTGATTGGAGCTTGGGACGGGATGCGTTCCCGCCGCCCCAAGTTGGCTATTTCCTCGCACAAGAACAATCATCGGAATTGACACTTCATTATTGCTGGATATGAAATGGTTCGATGGATCGCATCGAAGCCATGACCGTCTTCGTCGCCGTGGCGGACCTGCAGGGGTTTGCGCCTGCGGCCCGCAAGCTCGGACTCTCCGCGTCGGCGGTCACCCGCATGGTGGCGGCGCTGGAGGAGCGCCTTGGCGCCCGCCTGCTGCAGCGGACCACGCGCTCGGTGATGCTGACCGATGTCGGCGTGCGCTATTTGGAACGAGCGCGCCAGATTCTCGCGGATATCGAGGAAGCCGAGTGCTCCGCGCAGGCCGAACGGGCGCGGCCGACCGGGCGTCTGGTCGTCTCGGCGCCAGTCGGCTTCGGGCGGCTGCATGTGACGCCGCTGATCTCGGCCTATCTGCAGCGCTATCCCGATGTCTCGGGTGAATTGCGGCTGACCGATCGCATGGTCGGCCTGGTCGAGGACGGCATCGATGTCGCGGTGCGGATCGGCGATCTCGCCGATTCCAGCCTCGTGGCGCGCAACCTCGGCACCATGTCGCGCATCGTGGTGGCGTCGCCGGATTATCTGGCGCAGCGCGGCCAGCCGACGGCACCGGAGGATATCGCAAAGCACGACACGATCCAGTTCGGTTCGATCGCGTCAGCGCCGGAATGGCGCTTCGTGCGTGATGGCCGGGATGTTCGCATCACGCATACGCCGCGCTTCACCACCGATGTCGCCGATGCCGCCATCTGGCACGCCGAGCACGGTGGCGGCCTGACTCGCGTGCTGGCCTATCAGGCTGCGGAGGGGCTGGAGGCGGGACGGCTGAAGCGCGTGCTGACGAAGTTCGAGCCGCCGGTGGTGCCGATCCACATCGTCTATCCGACGTCGCGGTTGCTATCGGCTAAAGTGCGCGTCTTCATCGACCTCGCCGCCGAAACCTGCCAGTGGGATTTCAGCAAGCGATAGCCATCGCTACGTTTTTGGTGGCGCGACGCTGAACGTGCCGTTGGCCCGGGCGCACGGCTCGCCGTCTGCCGTGATTAGTGCCTGCGCAAAGCAGAGACGCTTGCCGGTCTTGATGACCTCAGTCTCGATCTGCAGCCATTGCCCGATCTGCGCGGAACCGAGAAAATCGGCGGACAGATTAATAGTCACCAACCGTGTGCCGCCGCCGAGTACATGCCCGCAACTTAGGCCCATCGCATTGTCGGCCAGCGCCGTGATCAGCCCGCCATGCGCCATGCGGCGTGAATTGGTATGCGCTTCAGCAATGCGGAGGCCGAGGATGACATTGGTCTCCGTCACCTTTGAATAGATCGGTTCCCACGGCGTGGTGAGGGGGCTCTTGCGATAGTGTGGCGCGAAGCCGTGGGGGGTAGCGGTGTCGGTCATGGCACATCCATCTGGATTGTTTGCGCCATAGAAGCGAAAGCACGCGCAAAGGACAGGCCAACAAAGTTTCAAACAACCTTTTCCGGCCGTTCAAAACAACGCGGCGCCTACGATCCTAATACGGCAGTCCCACATAATTTTCCGCCAGCGACGCTGTCGCGACATCCGAATGTACGACATAATCCAGCTCGGCCTGCTGCAGCTTGGTGCCGAAACCGTCATTGTCGGGGAAGCGATGCATCATCGAGGTCATCCACCACGAGAAACGCACCGCTTTCCACACGCGCTTCAGCGCGATGGCCGAATAGAAGTCGAGGCCGCTCGAGGATTTCTCATCGTAGAATTCGCGTAGCGCCATCGACAGGTAATGGACGTCGGAGGCCGCGAGGTTGAGCCCCTTGGCGCCGGTCGGCGGCACGATGTGGGCGGCGTCGCCGGCCAAAAAGAGCCTTCCGAAGCGCATCGGTTCCGCGACAAAACTACGCAGCGGCGCGATACTCTTCTCCAGCGATGGGCCGGTGATGAGGCTTTCGGCGGCCTCCGTGTCGAGGCGACGGCGCAACTCGTCCCAGAACATGTCGTCGGTCCAGCTCTCGACTTTTTCGTCGAGGGAGCACTGGACGTAATATCGGCTGCGCGTCATCGAGCGCATCGAGCACAGCGCGAAGCCGCGTTCGTGATTGGCGTAGATCAGCTCATGCGACACTGGCGGCGTATCCGAGAGCAGGCCGAGCCAGCCGAACGGATAGACGCGCTCGAAAGTCTGCATGGCGGACGCCGGAACGCTCTGGCGCGAGACGCCGTGGAACCCATCACAGCCGGCAATGAAATCGCAGGCGATCTCGTGGCTTACGCCGTCCTTGACGTAGCGGACGCGGGGGCTTGTGCCGTCGAAATCGTGCAGCGAGACATTGTCGGCGTCATAGACCGTGGTCAGCCCGGCCTTGTCGCGGGCGTCCATCAGGTCGCGGGTGACTTCGGTCTGGCCGTAGACGGTAACGACCTTACCGCCGGATGCCTTCTTCAGGTCGAGGCGGTGGCGAATTCCGCCGAATAGAAGTTCGATCCCGTCATGGATCAGGCCTTCGTGATGCAGGCGCTCGGTAATCCCCAGCTTTTCCAGCAGGCCAACGGTGCCCTGTTCGAGCACGCCGGCGCGGATGCGGGCGAGGACATAGTCCCGATCCTTGCGCTCCAGAATGACGTTATCGATCCCATAGGCATGCAATAGTTGCCCTAGCAACATTCCAGCCGGACCAGCTCCAATGATGGCAACTTTTGTTCGCAACGCTTGCTCCCGCGGTTGATATAGGCTCTGTCGTCCGACTGAGTTGACAAGTCAAGCGGGGTCGCGACACTGGCTCCGCAACGCGTGCTATCGCACCGCTTGCAAGGATGATTATAACATATAACAATATTCGCAAAGGGCCATTCAAGGTCCGGTGAACAGGTTCGTGAGAACACGTCCAAACGGGCGTAGAGGGAGAGACGTCGATGAAAAGGGCAATCTTTGCATTGCTGGCGGCTGGCTGTCTGACGACTGCAATGAGCCCGGCGCAGGCGCAAGACAAAACCGTCAATATGAAAGTATCGCTGTGGGTGCCGCCGGCGCATCCGCTGGTGCCGGCCACACAGGCCTGGGCGGCCGATATCGAGAAGGCCTCGGGCGGCAGCATCAAGATGTCGGTATTCCCCTCCGAACAGCTCGGCAAGGCGTTCGACCATTACGACATGGCGCGCGATGGTATCGCCGATATCACCTATGTGAATCCCGGCTATCAGCCCGGCCGTTTCCCCATCGTGGCCGCGGGCCAGCTGCCCTTCGTGTTCTCGGACGGCAAGAAGGGCACCCTCGCGCTCAACGAGTGGTATCAGAAATACGCCAAGACCGAGATGAAGGACACGAAGCTGTGCTTCGCTTTCATCCACGATCCCGGATCGATCCACGGCAAGAAGAAGATCGTAGTGCCGTCAGACCTCAACGGCGTGAAGGTCCGCCCGGCGCAGAGCACCATCGGCGAAATGGTCAAGCTGTTCGGCGGAACCAATGTGCAGGCCTCGGCGCCGGAATCGCGCGATGCGATCGAGCGCGGCGTTGCTGACGAGATCGCGTTCCCGTGGGGCTCGATCTTCCTGTTCGGTATCGACAAGGTGGTGAAGTATCACATCGACGTGCCGCTCTATTCGACGGTGTTCACCTACAACATCAACCTCGCCAAGTATAATTCCATGTCCGCAGCGCAGAAGAAGATCATCGACGATCACTGCACACCGGAATGGGCCTCCAAGGTCACCGATCCCTGGGTCGACTTCGAAGCCAATGGCCGCACCAAGATGAAGGCGCTGCCGGATCACGAAGTCTACAAGCTGGCGCCCGAGCAGCTCGCCGAGTGGAAGAAGGGCGTTCAACCGCTCAACGCCGCCTGGGCTGCGGCCGTGAAGAAGGCCGGCGGCGATGCCGATGCCATCGACGCCGACCTCAAGGCGATGCTGAAGAAGCACGACGCGGGGCTGTAGCTTTCCGCCGAGTCCGTTGATCGCATGGACCTCTCACCACGTCATGGCCGGGCTTGACCCGGCCATCCACTTTCCTTCGCCACCCAGAAGATGAATGCCCGAGTCATCTAGTGAAGTTCGCTTCGCGCTGCCCGGGCATGACGATCGAGAGGGCGGAGGCTGGCTTCTCCTCTTGAGCATTGTGACATCGACGATGACCGCCACGTCCGAAATCTCCCAATCCAGCGCCCTCGGCATTCCGCCGGAGCCGCCCCGCAAGAACGTGATGGATCGCTTTATCGATTCCATCGAGTGGATTGCCGCGTTCTTCGTCGGTATCGTCGCGCTGAATACCTTCATCGCGGTGTTCATGCGCAAATTCTTCGCAGTCACGATCCCCGATTATTACAATATCGGCCAGTTCATGCTTGGCGTGCTGATCTTCTGGGGCATCGCAGCGACGTCCTATCGCGGCGCGCACATCACCGTCGATCTGGTCTGGGCCAATGCTACGCCAAAGTATCAGCGCTGGATCGACGTGTTCGCAACCTTGGTGCTGCTGTTCGTCGTGACCGTGCAGACCTACACGCTGTTCGACAAGGTGGTGGACACTTATTCGAGCCACATCGTCACCATGGATCTGCAACTGCCGGTCTGGCCGTTCTTCCTGCTGTCATGGATCGGCGACGTTTCGGCGGTGCTGTTGATCGCGATCCGCACTTACAGGCTGATCTTCCATCCGGAAGAGATGCATGAACCCGAAATCAAGACGGCAGAGTAAATCGCATGGATCTCAGTAACGAAGCGGTTGCCGTCATCGGCTTTGTCAGCCTGTTCGTGTTGATGCTGTTGCGCGTGCCGGTGGGTATGGCAATGGGGCTCGTGGGCATCACGGGCTTCGGCTATCTCACTGGTTTTGCGCCAGCGCTGAAACTGGTCGGCCAGACTACCATGCGGACGGTGACGGACTATTCCTTTGGCGTGATCCCGATGTTCCTCCTGATGGGCGCCTTCGTCTCGGTGTCGGGTATCAGCCGTGAACTGTTTCGCGCGGCCAACACCTTTGTTGGCCACTGGAAAGGTGGGCTGGGCATCGCGACTATCGCCGCCTGCGGCGGCTTCGCTGCGATCTCCGGCTCGTCGGTGGCGACGGCTGCGACATTCTCCGCCGTTGCCTATCCGGAAATGCGCCGTTTCAATTATCCGCAGAGCTTCGCCACAGGCGTCATCGCCGTGGGCGGCACGCTCGGCGCGATGCTGCCGCCGTCCACGGTATTGGCAGTTTACGGCATTATTACCCAGCAAGACATAGGCAAGCTGTTCATCGCCGGCATCGTGCCGGGCCTGCTCGCTATCGTCATGCACATGATAACCATTGCGATCATCGGCGTGGTCAAGCCGGGCTTCTTGCCGGCTGGCCCGAAAGCCTCGTGGCGCGAGCGCGCCGCGGCGATCCGCGATGTCTGGTCGCCATTGTTGCTGTTCGTCTTCGTGATTGGCGGCCTTTATGGCGGCTTCTTCATCCCGACCGAAGCCGGTGCGGTCGGCGCGGTCGGCGCCTTCATCATCGGCGTGTTGCGCGGCAAGCTGAACAAGGACGGTATCCTGCAGTCACTACTGCAAGCGACGCGGACCGCGGCCGCCGTGTTCACCGTGCTCATCGGTGCGCTGTGCTTTGGCTATTTTCTCACCATTACCCAGACCCCGCAGCACGTCACCGAGTTCCTCACCGGCCTCGGCATCGGCCCCTACGGCGTGCTGGCGCTGATCCTCCTGATGTATCTGGTGCTGGGCTGCCTGATGGATGCCATGGCCATGGTGATCCTCACCGTGCCGATCGTGTTTCCGGTGATCATGGCGCTTGGTTTCGATCCGATCTGGTTCGGCATCGTCATCGTCATGACCGTCGAGCTCGGCCTGATTCATCCGCCGGTCGGCATGAACGTGTTCGTCATCAAGAGTGTGATCAAGGACGTCAGCATGTCGACGATATTCAAAGGCGTGCTGCCATTCGTGGTTACCGACCTGATCCGTCTCGTGCTGCTGATCCTGTTCCCGCTGATTGCCACCTGGCTGCCGATGCGGATGATCGGGTGATGTTGTGACCACACCGCAGCTTGCGACGAAATATGTCTTCAGCCTGTCGATCAAGGTTGGCACGCCGATCGTGGCCGGTGATCTCGGATATGGCATCCGTCGCGTCATTCCGGTCCTTGACGGCACTGTGCAGGGCGAGGGCATCAAGGGTACGATCCATTCGGGCGGCGCCGATTTTCAGATTATCCGTCCGGATGGCTTCACCGAGCTGGAAGCGAAATATACGTTCGAACTCGATGACGGCGCCGTGGTCTATATTGAGAATATCGGTGTCCGCTTCGGGCCGAAAGAAGCACTCGACCGCATCGCTCGGGGCGAGGCGGTCGATCCCGCGCTGATCTACTTCCGCTCGGTGCCGAAATTCGAGACAGGGCATCCCAGCTATCGGTGGCTGATGCAGAACCTGTTCATCGGCGTCGGCGCACGGCATCCCGATCGCGTCGAACTCGCGGTGCATCAGGTGCTGTAGGGCTCCATCCTCTCCGCTGTCATTGCGAGGAGCGAAGCGACGCGGCAATCCAGTTCTTGGCTTTCTGGATTTGTTTCGCTTCGCTCGCAATGGCGGAGGTGGCAGCTTACTTTCTCCGCAATTTCTGGTGTTAAATCTCCATCGACCGGCAAAAAGCCGGCGTTACACAGGGAGGCGACGATGCTGAGAGCTTGGGTGCTTGGATCTGCGATTTCGCTACTGATGGCTGTGCCTGCGCTGGCGCAGGACTGGACCAAATCGAAATGGGGACCGAACGATGAGATCGGCGCCGCGAACTACATGAAGCCCGATCTGGTGAAGTCGGCCGCGCAGCTGGTGAAGACCGGCAAGACCTATGCACTCGGCATTCCGGTGGGCGCGGACACGCCGGCCTATCCGCCCCGCGGTTTCAAGATCACCGTGGTGCAGCCCGGTCAGGCCGGCAACCCCGGGCTCGGTCCCAATCACGCGACCTACAACGACGACATGCTCAACGGCTGGGTCGGCGTCGGCAGCCAGATGGACGGGCTCGGCCATCTCGGCGTCAATCACGTCTACTATAACGGCAACAAAATTGCAGACTTTGGTGATCCTACTGGCCTTAAGAAGCTCGGCATCGACAAGGTGCCGCCGCTCGTCACCCGTGGCGTGCTGCTGGACATGGCGGCCTACTACAAGACCGACGTGGTCAAGGAAGGCACTGCTTTCAATGTCAAGGAAATCGAGGAGGTCGCCAAGGCGCAGGGCGTTGAGATCAGGCAAGGCGACGTCGTGCTGTTCCACACGGGATGGCTCAGCCTGCTCGGCAAGGACGATAAACGCTACAATGCCGGCGAGCCCGGCCTTGGCGCCGAGGGCGCTAAGTATCTAACCAGCAAGGGTGTCGTCGCGGTCGGCGCCGATACCTGGGGCGTCGAGGTGCTGCCGTTCGAAACCGGCAATGTATTTGAAATCCACCAGATACTTCTGGCGATGAACGGGACTTACATCCTCGAAAACATGGACACATCCGAACTGGCCAAGGACAAAGGCTACGAGTTCCTGTTCGTGCTTGGTCAGCCCCGCTTCAAGGGCGGTGTGCAGAGCATGATCAACCCGGTGGCGATCCGCTAGCCCTGGTAAGAGAGGCGATCCGGTCTATCAGGCGAGACCGGATCGCTGTCGCACCGGAATACCTGACTTTATGCAGGACGAGATCAGCCTATTGCACCGCAAGATTGACTCATGCGCTATTCGTTATAAGATATAATTATTCTAGCCAGGACCTAATCGCGCTCATGAACCAAGCCGTCGCCGCTACCGCTGCCATGCTCCAGATCGAAACCCAAGGCCGCGTGCTGATCGTGGGCCTGAACCGTCCTGCCAAGCGCAACGCGCTGAACGATGGACTGATCCTGGACATCGAGCGTTGCTTCGCGTCGCTGCCCGAGGAAATCGGTGCCGTCGTCGTCCACGGCATCGGCGGGCATTTTTCCGCGGGTCTCGATCTGTCCGAACTCACCGATCGCGACGCGACAGCCGGCTTGATGCATTCGCGGATGTGGCACCGGGTGTTCGATATCATCCAGCATTGCCGCGTGCCGGTGATTGCAGCGCTGCAGGGTGCCGTCATCGGTGGCGGCCTTGAACTGGCTTGCTCCGCGCATATTCGCGTTGCCGATCCCTCGGCCTATTACGCGCTGCCGGAAGGCAGTCGCGGTATCTTCGTCGGTGGTGGCGGCTCGATGCGTCTGCCGCGCCTGATCGGTGTGCACCGGATGGCCGACATGATGCTCACCGGCCGTGTTTACAAGGCGGAGGAAGGCATGGCGCTCGGCTTCGCCCAGTATCTGACGGAAGCCGGCGGCGCCTTGCCCAAGGCCATAGAGCTTGCCGAGCGCGTCGCGCAGAACGCACCGTTGACAAATTTCGCCGTGCTGCAGGCCTTGCCGCTGATCGCCGAAGCCAGTCCGCAGACCGGGCTGATGCTGGAAGCACTGATGGCGTCGGTGGCGCAGAGCGATCAGGAGGCGAAAAATCGCATCAGGGATTTTCTGGAGCGCAAGGCCGGCAAGGTGAAGCCCGGCTGATCCGCGAGAACGACAACCAATAAAAACAAAAAAATCGGGACGAAATACACAGGGCGGGACCCAATGTCTGCAAGTGCCGACAAGATCGATCAGACAAAGCGTGCGACGACGGCGCATCCGCTGCGGCCGATTTCCTATGGCGATCCCGCGGTCACCATCGATCGGCGCGATGACGGCACCATCTATCTGCGTCCGACCAATGCCATCGGCGACTATCCGGACCGTGTCACCGACTATCTGCATCACTGGGCCAGGGAAGCGCCGGATCGCGTCTTCATGGCCGAGCGCGCCGAAGGCGGCGGCTGGCGCGAAATCACATACGCGCAGATGCTGGATGCGGCGCGCCACATCGCCTCGGCGCTGCTGTCGCGCGAGCTGTCCGCCGACAAGCCCATCGTCATTCTCTCCGGCAATTCGGTCGATCATGCACTGATCGCCTTCGGCGCGCTCTATGCTGGCATTCCCTACGCGCCGGTGTCGCCGGCCTATTCGCTGGTGTCGAAGGATTACGGCAAGCTCGGCTATCTCATGAAGCTGCTGACGCCGGGGCTGGTCTTCGTCGATGACGCCAATGCGTTCACGAACGCCATTCACTTCAATGTACCGGCCAACACCGAAGTCGTCGTTTCCACCGGCGCTCTGCCGGACCGGCGCGTGACCAAACTCTCCGATCTGCTCGTGACGCCGGAGGCCGCCAATCTCGACGCAGCGAACGCAGCCATCGGTCCCGATTCCATCGCGAAGTTTTTGCTGACCTCCGGCTCCACCGGCAATCCGAAGGCTGTGATCAACACCCAGCGCATGATGTGCGCCAACCAGATCATGCTGCGCGATACGCTGGCCTTCCTGAAGGACGAGCCGCCGGTGATCATCGACTGGCTGCCATGGAATCACACCTTTGGCGGTAATCATAATATCGGGCTGACGCTGTTCAATGGCGGTTCGATGTATCTCGACGACGGCAAGCCGACGCCCGCGGGTATCGAACAGACAATTCGTAATCTCCGCGAGATCTCGCCGACGGTCTATTTCAACGTCCCCAAAGGGTATGAATCGTTGTTGCCGTATTTGCGTGAAGACGCTGCGTTGCGCGAAAAATTCTTCGCGCGGCTGCACGCAATGTTCTTTTCCGGCGCGGCGCTGTCGGCCTATGTCTGGGACAGCCTCGATGAGCTGTCGGTGCAGACAACGGGTGTGCGTGTGCCCATGCTCACCGGCCTCGGTGCTACCGAGACATCCCCTTTCTTCATGTGCGTCAACCCGGTGACCAGTCGCTCAGGCCATGTCGGCCTTCCGGTGCCCGGCAATGACGCTAAGCTGGTGCCGAACAATGGCAAGATGGAAGTCCGCGCCAAGGGGCCGAACATCACGCCGGGCTATTGGCGCGAGCCGGAACTGACCGCGAAGGCGTTCGACGACGAAGGCTATTACATCTTCGGCGATGCGCTGAAGGCCGTCGATCCCGATGATCTCTCCGCCGGTTTTGATTTCGACGGCCGCATCTCCGAGGATTTCAAGCTCGGCAGCGGCACCTGGGTCAGCGTCGGCCCGCTGCGCGCGCGCTTCGTCGGCACCTGCGCGCCGCTGGTGCGCGACGTGGTGATTGCGGGCATCAACCGCGACGAACTCGCAGCTCTCGTTATTCTCGATCTCGATGGCTGTCGTGTGATCAATCCCGATCTTCCTGCGGGCGACCTCGCTGCGGCAGCCAATGATCCGATCGTCCGCGACGCGTTCCGTGAGCGCCTCGCACGTTTCATGGCTGGCGCGACGGGGTCCTCCACGCGGATTGCCAAGGCGGTGCTGCTCGACACACCACTGTCCATCGATCGCGGCGAGGTCACGGACAAGGGCTCGGTCAATCAGCGCGCGGTGCTGGAGCATCGCGCCAGGTTGATCGACGATATCTATGGGAATCCGGAAGTCGCGAAAGTGATCGCGATCTAGTTGAAGGCCGCCAATGAACGGCAGAGAAATCGAACAGGGGAGGACATCATGCAATTGAAGAACCAGGCCGCTATCGTCACGGGTGGCGCTTCCGGTCTCGGCGCTGCGACCGCCCGCAGGCTCGCCGCGCAGGGCGCGAAAGTCGCGCTGCTCGATCTCAACATCGCCCTCGCCGAAGCCGTCGCCAAGGAAATCGGCGGTGTTGCCATTTCCTGCGACGTGTCCGACGCCGCCTCCGCCGAAGCCGCGGTCGCCGCCGCCGCCAATGCGCACGGCCCGGCGCGTGTGCTGGTGAACTGCGCTGGCATCGGCGTCGCCAAGCGCGTGATCGGCCGCGATGGTCCGATGGCGCTCGGCGATTTCGACAAGGTCATTCGCGTCAACCTGATTGGCTCGTTCAATATGATCCGCCTGGCAACGGACCCGATGTCCAAGCTGGAGCCGCTGGAGACCGGCGAGCGCGGCGTGGTGATCTCGACAGCCTCGGTGGCGGCCTATGACGGCCAGATCGGCCAGTCCGCCTATTCGGCGTCCAAGGGCGGCATCGTCGGCATGACGCTGCCCATTGCCCGCGAGATGGCCCAGTTCGGCATCCGCGTGCTGACCATCGCGCCGGGCCTGTTCATGACGCCGCTTTTGGCGGGCCTGCCGCAGGAGGCACAGGACAGTCTCGCCGCAGCGATCCCATTCCCACGCCGGCTCGGCCATGCCGACGAATTCGCGTCTCTCGCACTGCACATGATCGACAATCCGTATCTGAACGGCGAGGTGGTCCGGCTCGACGCCTCGCTGCGCATGGCGCCACGTTAAGCCTGCGGCAAAGCATCAGTGCGCCAGCCCTTTACCGGTACGGGCGCACTGACCTAAAGAAGGGGCTGATAAGCCAGCCGAACTTTGATTTAGCTGAAGCCATAAAAAATGACTCTGAGGGAGAGACCCATGACCAAGCATCACTTGGCGATCGCGGCTGTTGCCGCATCGCTGGCACTCGCTGCACCGGCTTTTGCCCAAACCTCCGACATCACTATCGGCATCACCACGTCAACCACGGGCCCCGCGGCGGCGCTGGGCATTCCCGAACGCAACGCGCTGGAATTCGTGCCGAAGGAAATCGGCGGCGTGCCGCTCAAGATCATCGTGCTCGACGATGGCGGCGATCCGACCACCGCGACCACCAATGCCCGCCGTTTCATGACCGAATCCAAGGCCGACATCATCATGGGTTCGGCGGTGACGCCAACCAGCATTGCGGTGTCCAACGTGGCCAACGAAGCTGGCATCCCGCATTTCGCCCTGTCGCCGCTGCCGATCACGCCGGAACGCGCCAAGTGGTCGGTGGCCATGCCCCAGCCCGTGCCAATCGTCGGCAAGGTGATGTACGACCACATGAAGTCCAAGGGCATCAAGACCATCGGCTATATCGGCTATTCCGATAGCTACGGCGATCTGTGGTTCAACGATCTCAAGACCCAGGCGGTGCCGATGGGCATCAACATCGCGGCGGAAGAGCGTTTTGCCCGTCCGGATACGTCGGTCACCGGTCAGGTACTGAAACTGCTTGCTGCCAATCCTGACGCGATCCTGGTCGGCGCCTCCGGCACCGCGGCCGCGCTGCCGCAGACCGAATTGCGCGACAAGGGCTACAAGGGCCTGATCTACCAGACCCACGGCGCCGCCTCGATGGACTTCATCCGTATCGCCGGCAAGGCCGCCGAAGGCGTGCTGATGGCCTCCGGCCCCGTGATGTATCCGGAAGGCCAGGCCGATACGGCCCTGACCAAGAAGCCCGGCATGACGCTCAACACCGCCTATGAGGCCAAATACGGCCCGAACAGCCGCAGCCAGTTCGCCGGCCACTCCTATGACGCCTTCGAGGTGCTGAAGCGAGTGATCCCGACGGCGCTGAAGACCGCCAAGCCTGGCACTCCGGAGTTCCGCGAGGCGATCCGGCAGGCGCTGCTCACCGAGCGTGAGATTGCCGCCACCCAGGGCGTCTACAACTTCACGGAAAAGGATCGGTATGGTCTGGATGAGCGTTCGCGCATCCTGCTGACGGTGAAAGACGGCAAATACGTTCTCGCCCAGTAATGCAGATCTGACGGAGGGCAGTGGCGCGAAGCGTCTTTGCTTCGCCGGCATTTTTCGATAACAAGGCCGGCCCTCGCCAGAGGGTCGGCTTTTTGCTGTGCGCGAGCCTTCGCGCGGCCACAACCAGCGCCACGTCTGCCGGTATCGCTGCCGCTTTCGGCGCTCTCCGCTTCCACACGAGAAAGATAAGACATGTCTAAGCTTCATCTGGCGATCGCGGCTGTTGCCGTCTCGCTGGCGATTGCCACCTCCGCCGAAACCCAGACCGCAGAGATCACCGTCGGCATCAGCATTTCCACCACGGGCCCCGCGGCCGCGCTGGGCGTGCCCGAGCGCAACGCGCTGGAATTCGTGCCCAAGGACATCGGCGGCGTGCCGTTGAAGCTGATTGTGCTCGACGACGGCGGCGATCCGTCCATCGCCACCACCAACGCGCGCCGGTTCGTGTCGGAATCCAAGGCCGACATCATGGTCGGCTCGTCGATCGTACCGTCCTCGGTCGCCATGTCGGCGGTCGCCAACGAAGCCGGTGTGCCGCATTTCAGCCTGTCGCCGATGCCGTTTACGCCAGCGCGTGTGAAGTGGTCGGTGGACATGCCGCAGCCAGTCGAGATCGTCGGCAAGGTCATGTACGACCACATGAAGGTCCACGGCGTGAAGACCATCGGCTATGTCGGCTATTCGGACAGCTATGGCGACCTGTGGTTCAACGACCTCAAGGCGCAGACATCAGCGATGGGTATGTCCATCGTCGATGATGAGCGCTTCGCGCGTCCGGATACGTCGATCACCGGCCAGGCGCTGAAGCTGATTGCAGCTAATCCCGATGCCATCCTGATCGGCGCCGCCGGCACCGGTGCCGGCATGCCGCAGTCCGAACTGCGTGACCGCGGCTACAAGGGCCTGATCTATCAGACCCATGGCGCCGCCTCATCAGACTTCATCCGCATCGCCGGAAAATCTGCCGAAAACGTGCTGATGGCTGCGGGTCCCGTGATGTATCCGGAAGGCCAGCCGGACTCGGCGCTGACCAAGAAGCCCGGCCTTGAACTCAACGCAGCCTATGAAGCCAAATACGGCGCCAACAGCCGCAGCCAGTTCGCCGGTCACGCCTATGACGTGTTCGAAGTGCTGAAGCGCGTCGTGCCCGTGGCGTTGAAGACCGCTAAGCCCGGCACCCCGGAATTCCGCGAGGCCATCCGCCAGGCGCTGATGAGCGAGAAGGAAATCGCCGCGACGCAGGGCGTCTACAACTACACCGAAAAGGACCGCAACGGCGTCGATGATCGCTCGCGGATCCTGCTGACGGTCAAGGACGGGAAGTACGTTCCGGCGAAGTAAACCGGAGCACAGTTCAAACAAAGGCCGGCTGTCGCGAGGCAGCCGGCTTTTGGTGGTGCGTAACGAGCTGTCAGTCCAGCGGACGCCATTTTCGTACGTCTGCATCGGATGGCTGGAATGCTGCACCATCCTTGTAGACCATGTCGGTCATCACGCCCTTGCCGTCCTTGACCCCGGTGTGTCCGACATAGAGGCCGAGCGTCGCCTGATGATCGATGCCGCGGAAGGCGATCGGTCCGGCGGGGCTGTCGAATGTCAGGTCGGCGAATGCCGTGACCAGCTTCTCGGACTCTGTGGACCCGGCTTTCACGATGCCTGCAGCCAGCGCCTTGCCGGTCACATAGCCGACCAGCGACGCCATTCGCGGATAGTCCTTGTACTTGGCCTGGTAGTCTTTCACGAAGATCTCATGTGCGGGCGTTTTGATCAGGTACCAGGG
This sequence comes from Tardiphaga sp. 20_F10_N6_6, assembly GCF_052076045.1. Taxonomy (NCBI): domain Bacteria; kingdom Pseudomonadati; phylum Pseudomonadota; class Alphaproteobacteria; order Hyphomicrobiales; family Nitrobacteraceae; genus Tardiphaga; species Tardiphaga sp. 20_F10_N6_6. The sequence continues at coordinate 2,701,424 of NZ_CP197239.1, read as the reverse complement.
ATAACCTGTGACGATCCAGTTCTTGGGAGCGTCGTCTTTCAGTGGATCGAGATATTCAGGTTCGCCGGTCAGCAGGCTGACGACGTCCCGCTTCTCGAACACGCCGCGGGTGTTGCCTTCGCGGACGAACTTGGCGAGATCTGGCCCGAACAGCACGTTGAATATCGCATCAGGCTTGGCATCGTCGAGCGCCTGCGCAACTGCACCGGCTTCGATCTTGCCGAGCGGCGGCGCCAGATCGGCGACGAATTCAACGCCGGGCTGCTGTTGTTTCAGCAGGGTCTTGAAGGTCGCGACGGCAGACTGGCCGTATTCGTAGTTGGGATAGACCATTGCCCAGCGCTTCTTCTTGAGCTTCACCGCGTCGGGAACCAGCGCGGCGGCGTGCGTGTAGGTCGAGGGCCGCAGCCGGTAAGTATAGCGGTTGCCATTTTCCCAGATCAGCTTGTCGGTGAGCGGCGCCGAGGCAAGGAAGAACATCTTGCGCTGCTTGGCGAAGTCGGCAACGGCAAGGCCGACATGGCTGAGGATGGTGCCGGTCAGGATATCAACATTCTCACGCAAGATCAGTTCGTCGGCCGCCCGCACGGCTTCATTGGGATTGGCGCCGTCGTCGCGATAGACCATTTCGAGCCTCTTGCCGATTACGCCGCCCGCAGCATTGGCTTCTGCGATCGCAAGGTCGAGGCCATTGCGATAGGGCTGCGTATTGGCGACCATTGCCTTGTAGCTGTTGAGATCGCCGATCTTGATCGTATCGCCTGCCTGCGCAGCCGTGGATGCTGATCCCAGCAACAGGAGCGTCAGTAACGTTTTTACCCGAAAGGCCATTTCTGTCTCCTTGTGTTGATCTGGAAGAGTGGGGCGGGTATCCGCCGCGCGGCACGGCGTCGATTCAGGCGATGGCGGCTATCGCAACATCCTTGCGCTCGGCTTCGATCATGCGCTCGACCATTTGACGCATGCGGATCGGTGCGCCATCGATGGCGATCCGTAGCGGGCGCCGCGTACGCGGTTCGCGCTCGTTCTGGTGGATCGCTTCGAGGATGTCCTTGTCCTCCTGGAAGGCGATGCGGAATTGGTCCGACAGACGCTTGTTGGCGTCGTCGTCGGCCTTGAAGTTTTTCACGTGTAGCCAGTGGTCGATACAGTTGTTCTCATCGACTGGCGTGATGAAGTGGCATGCGAAGATCTGGATGCAGTCGTCGCGCTTGCCTTCGGGCGCGCCCGTGCCGGTGGCGGCACTGCCGAAGTCGATCACCGCGATGCTTGGCGCGTGATAGTGGTAATAATGCCAGCGATCGACATGGCCGGTGAAGCTGCCGAATTTCTGGAACAGCGGGATGGCCGGTGCATCGATGATCCAGCGCCAGGTGACGAGATAATCGTCGCCGCGCTTCTCGGTTTCGACCGGCACTTCCTCGCCGGCTGAATTACCCAGCGTCGAGAGGTGCACGAAGCTGACATGGGCAGGGTCGCACAGATTGTCGGCGAGATTGAGATAGTTGCAGCTGATGTGCAGTGCATCGCCTTCCACCGCACTCCATTCAGAGTCGGTAAACTGTGGCAGGTCATAGATTGTTGCGGGATCTGCCAGCGTCGCATCGCCCATCCAGATCCAGATCAGGCCCATTTTCTCGAAGACAGGGAAGCTACGCACCTGAGCGTTAGCGGGGATGTTGTGCTGGCCAGGGATACGCACGCAGCGGCCGGTCGTGCCATCAAAGGTGAGGCCATGATAGCCGCACTCCAGCATGGAGCCCCTGATCCGCCCCATCGACAGCGGCGCCAGTCGATGCGGGCAGGCGTCTTCCAATGCGTGGATATTGCCGTCTTCGCCGCGGTACAGCGCGACGAGTTCACCGAGGATACGTCGCTGCACCGGCTTGTCGGTGACGTCGCGCGACCATGTCGCGGGATACCAGGTGTCGCGGACATAGGAGGCTGGCTGCTGCTGGTCTCGTTCGATCATCGCCATTACTCCGGTAAGGGAAGAACGTTGTCCGATTTATTGAAGTAAGCACTTAACGAATATAGATCCGATCTAAATCAGACGTCCAGCTTAAGATTTATTCGAAGCTGCGCAGGCTTGTGGCAGCCGTTGCGGCGGCGCATAGAATGTGCCGATGAGAGCAAGGGAATCGCTTTAAATGGCTGAAAAACGCGCCGTGGCCGCGCGAACCGCCACGCGCGGCGCACCAACGACGACGGCCCGGTCAGTCAGTCAGCTGGACGATGGGATGCCAGGGCGCAAGGCAGCCGTGCCCAAACTCGCGCCACGGGGGCGGCCGAAACTCGTTGATGGCGGGATCATTCGCAAGAATATCCTGGACGCCGCGATCCGGATTTTCGCCGAACGCGGACTCAGTGGGGCGCGCATCGCGTCGATCTCGAAGCTGGCGAAATCCAACGACCGGATGATCTATTACTACTTCGGCAGCAAGGAGAAGCTGTATATCGCGGTGCTGGAAACACTGTACGTCAACATGACGGATGCGGAGCGCGAACTGGCGCTCGATCTGACTGATCCGATGGATGCGCTACGCCGGCTCGCGGTTTTCACCATGCGACACTATATCGAACATCCCGAGATGATCACGGTACTCAACAACGAGAACCTGCATCGCGGCCGGCACGTCTCGAAAGCCAAGAGCCTTAAGCGGCTTTCATCGCCGGCACTGGAAATGGTCGAGAAGATCGTCAGCCGCGGTATCTCCCAGCGTGTGTTCCGCGCCGATGTCGAGCCGCTGCAGCTCTACATCGCGATCATGTCGCTGAATTATTTCTACGTCTCTAATCGCTGGACGCTGACGGCGTTTCTCGGCCGCGACCTGATGGACGCGGGCGAGCTCTCGCGCTGGCAGGACTGGGTCTGGAAGATGCTAGAGCGGTCCGTCGCACGCTAGAAGGCGCGCGCATCCCGACTAGATCGCGCTCTCGCCTTCGTGCTGGAAACCCAGATAGCTCGCTACTACGCGTTGGTTGCTGGCGATGTCGCTGGCGGCGCCATCCAGGATGAACTCGCCGAGCTCCATCACATAAGCGCGGTCAGCGATCTTCAGTGCCGCCTGCGCATTCTGCTCGACCAGCAGCACCGAGACGCCGGCCGCTCTGAGTTCACTGACGATGCGGAAGATGTCGGCAACGATAATCGGGGCGAGGCCGAGGCTTGGTTCGTCGAGCATTAGGAGTTTCGGTGCACCCATCAGCGCACGGCCCATGGCCAGCATCTGCTGTTCGCCGCCCGAGAGTGTGCCAGCGAGCTGCTTGCGGCGTTCCTTGAGGCGCGGGAACAGGGTGTAGACGTGCTCGAAAGATCGCGCGGCAGTGGCCTTGTCGATACGGAAGGCGCCGAGCAGCAGGTTGTCTTCCACATTCATCGTGGCGAACAATTCGCGATGTTCGGGCACGAGGCTGAGGCCGGCAGCGACGCGGTCTTCGATGTCGATCTTGGAGACGTCCTGTCCGGCGAATGTCACGCCGCCTTTCAGCGGCAGGATACCCATCACCGCATTGAGCAGCGTGGTTTTGCCGGCGCCGTTGGCGCCAATGATCGTGACGATCTCGTCGGCGCGAACCTCGAGATTGACCGCACGCACGGCCTCGACCTTGCCATAGGCGACATGCGCATCGGTGACTTGCAGCAATGCGCTCATGCGACCGCTCCCAGATAGGCCTTGATGACGTCGGGATTGGTCTTGATGTCGGCAGGCGTGCCCTCGGCGATCTTGGTGCCGAAATCGAGCACTACGATGCGATTGGCGAGATTCATGACGAAGCCCATATCGTGTTCGACCAACAGCACCGACATGCCGCCGTCGCGGAGCTGGCGCAGCAGCGTCGCGAGCTGTTGCTTTTCCATGTGGCGCAGGCCGGCGGCAGGCTCGTCGAGCAGCAGCAGCATCGGATCGACGCAGAGTGCGCGGGCGATCTCGACGATGCGCTGCTGGCCGAGCGACAAGGATCCTGCGAGCTGGTTCATCTGGTCGCCGAGACCGACACGTTCGATCTGCTTGGCAGCTTCCGCGAGCAGCTTCGCTTCGTCGGCGCGGTCAAGCCTCAGCATGCTGGCGATGGCGCCCGAACGTCCGCGCAGATGCGCACCGAGGGCGACGTTTTCCAGCACGGTCATGTCGGGCACCAGCTTCACATGCTGGAAGGTGCGGGCAATGCCGAGCTTGACGATCTCCTGCGGCGGCGCTCCGGACACACTCTTGCCGAGTACCGTGACCTTGCCGGCGGTCGCGGCCAGTACGCCGGTGATGAGGTTGAAGGTCGTGCTCTTGCCGGCGCCGTTGGGGCCGATCAAAGCGACGATCTCGCGCGCTTGCACATTGAACGACACGTCGTTGACGGCGACGACGCCGCCGAACTGCTTGCGCGCCTTGTCGACCTGCAGCAAGACGCCGGTGTCCGGACGGTGGTCGTTGCGGGCGGGCAGTGCATCGGCTGGCACGGGGCGCTTGCGGCTGTCGCCAGACGGCAGCCACGCGGTCAGCCACGGCCACATGCCGGTGGGTGCGAGCTGCAGCAGCGCCACGAGCAGGATGCCGAACACGATCGTTTCGAGCTGGCCACCGCCGCCGCCGAAGATCAGCGGCAGATAGCTCTGCAGGACTTCCTTGAGGATCACGACCACGGCGGCGCCGAGCACACCGCCCCAGACATAGCCGGCGCCGCCGACCACCGCGATGAACAGATATTCGATACCGAGATGCGGTCCGAACGGCGTCGGATTCGCAGCGCGCTGGAAATGCGCATAGAGCCAGCCGGACAGGCCGGCGAGTACTGCTGCGTAAATGAAGACCAGGAGCTTCGCGCGCGCCGTCTGCACGCCGAATGCTTCGGCTGCGATATGGCCACGACGCAGCGCGCGGATGGCGCGGCCGGTCCGCGAGTCCAGAAGGTTCATGGACAACAGCGCGCAGATGATGACCGCGATCCAGATCGGGAAATAGATCGAGCCGGGATCCAGCATCTTCCACGTGCCGATCGACAGTGGCGGGATGCCCGAAATGCCATCGTTACGGCCGAGGAATTCCAGCTTGCTGAACAGATAGAACAGGCTGATGCCCCAGGCGATGGTGCCGAGCGGGAGATAGTGGCCCGACAGACGCATGGTGATGATGCCGAGCAGCACCGCGGCGAGGCCCGAGACGATCAGTGACATCGGCAGCGTCAGCCACGGCGACATTCCATAGGCGGTGGTGAGATAGGCCGTCGTATAAGCGCCGAAACCGCAGAACGCCGCCTGGCCGAATGAGGTCAGGCCGCCGACGCCGGTGAGCAGCACGAGGCCCATGGCGACGAGCGCGGCGAGGCCGATATTGTCGAGCAGCACGATCCAGAATGGCGGCACGCCCGGCACGAAGGGGATCGCAGCCATCACCAGCGCGAAAACGAGAATGGGAAGGAGACGCTGTTCCATGGCGCTTAATCCTTCTCTTCTTCGACTTCAGGTGCGGCGAGCGAGCGCAGCACCAGAACCGGAAGGATCAGCGTGAAGACGATGACCTCTTTGTAGTTGCTCGCATAGAAGGACGAGAATGCCTCGACGCAGCCGACCAGGATCGCGGCCGCGGCGGTGAGCGGATAGCTGACGAGGCCGCCGATGATCGCGGCGACGAAGCCCTTCAGGCCGATCAGGAAGCCGGTGTCGTAATAGAGCGTGGTGATCGGGACGATCAGGATGCCCGAGATGGCGCCGATGACCGAGGCCAGCAGGAATGCGATCTGACCCGACAGTGAGGTGCGGATGCCGGCGAGGCGAGCACCGAGGCGGTTTACCGCCGTGGCGCGCAGCGCTTTGCCATAAAGCGTGTAGCCGAAGAACAGCCACAACCCGACGATCAGCGCGATGGTGATGCCATAGACGGCGATGCTCTGGCCGGTGAAGCGCAGTGCGCCGATGGTGATAGCGTCGGAGGAGATCGCTGGGCCGCGCTGGCCTTCGGCGCCGAAGAAGACGAGGCCGAAGCCCTGCAGCGCCAGGTGGCAGCCCACCGACGCAATCAGTAGCACCAGAACCGATGTGTGGGCGATCGGCTGGAACGCGATGCGATAGAGATAAAGGCCGATGGCGGCAACGATCAGCAGCGACAGGGCGATGTTGAGGGCGATATTCCCCGGCCGTCCACCCAGCGCCCACATCACGCCCCAGATCGCCAGCGGGAACACGATGTTGACCGCAATCGAGCGCAGTACGCGCCTGGCATGGAGCGCCTTGCGGAAGGTGAAGAGATCGAAGGCAAAGGCCACGACGCCCATGGCGACGGCGAGCTTGATGGTGCCCGGCATCTGGCCGGCCGAGAGGCTGGCATAGGTCAGCGCACCAAAAGTGATGAATTCGCCCTGGGGGATCAGGATGATGCGTGTAACCGCAAAGACCAGCACCAGGGCCAGCCCGAGCAGCGCGTAGATCGCGCCATTGGTGATGCCGTCCTGCAAAAGGAACAGCAAAATCGTCGTATTCAAAGCCGCGCGCTCCCCCACACTGTCTGGCGCGCCGGATACCACAGGCGCGGGACGATCAACAATGGCGGTTGAAACCCGCCGTCTATTTGATATACTTCATAACGATTATTGAACATAATCTCAAGGCCTGTCGCACGTCGACCGGGTGTTTCATTCAAGCCGCCGGGTATCGCGGAAAGCGAGCGATGACTGTTTCAAAGATGACGTCTCAGGATCAAGCCAAGCAGGTCGCGCCCGTCGGGTTCGACGAGGAGGGCGGTGCGCTGCAGCTCGGCGAACTGTCCGAACTGCTAGGCTATTCGCTGAAACGTGCGCAGTTGAAGGTGTTTGAAGACTTCCTGCGCTGCATGGCGCCGTTGCAGCTGACGCCGGCGCAATTCTCAGTGCTGCTGCTGCTGGACAAGAACCCGGGCCGCAACCAGACCGAAATCGCCAATACGCTCGGCATTCTCCGTCCGAATTTCGTTTCGCTGCTCGACGCTCTGGAGAGTCGCGACTTGCTGACGCGGATGCGCTCGCCGAGCGATCGCCGCTCCCATGTGCTGATGCTCACCGACAAGGGGCGTGCCACGCTGGCCCGCGCCAAGAAGCTGGTGGCGACGCGGCATGAAGCGCGGCTGATCGAGGTGCTGGGGCCGGCCGAGCACAAGGCGCTGCTCGGGATGATGGCGAAGATTGCTAGGGACTTTTAGCCAAACACCCGTCATTCCGGGGCGGGACCGGCGCCGCAGGCGACGGGACCGAGCCCGGAACCTCGACATGTGACACTCATATCGGGATTCCGGGTTCGCGACCGCCAAGTGGCGCTCGCGGCCCGGAATGACGAGATAGTCTCAATCCACTAAAATTACCCTGACATCATTCACATTGGTCAGCGTCGGCCCGGTCTGCAGCAGATCGCCTGTCGCGGTGAAGAACGTCGTCGCATCGTTATTTGCCAGCGCCGCCTTCGCGTCCAGCTTCTGCGCACGCATGGCCTCGAACGTACGTGCATCGATGACCGCGCCGGCGGGATCGCTGGCGCTGCCGGCGCCGCCATCGGCGCCGTCGGTGTCACCGGCGAGCGCGACGATGCCGGTGGTATCCTTGAAAGCATCGACCAGCGCCAGCGCGTATTCCTGGTTCGGGCCGCCGCGGCCGTTGCCCGTGACGGTCACAGTGAGTTCGCCGCCGGAGAGGATCGCGAGCTTCTTGCCGTCGGCCTTGGCCTTAAGCGCCAGCTTCGCATGCTCGGCGGCAACCTCGCGCGCTTCGCCTTCGAGATCGGCGCCGAGATCGACAATCTCATAGCCGGCATCACTGGCCACCTTGATTGCGGCATCGAGTGACTCGCGCGGTCGTGCGATCAGCTCGAACCGTGCGCGCGCGAATGCCGCGTCATCCGGCTTCACGCTTTCATTGGCCTCATCGCTGAGCGCCGCCCGTACGGCGTCATCGATGGCGAGATTGAATTTCGCGATGATGGCACGGGCATCGGCCAGCGTTGTTGTATCCGGCACCGTCGGTCCCGATGCGATCACGGCGGGATCGTCATGCGGCACGTCGGAAATCGCCAGCGATACGATCTCGGCCTTCTGCCCAGCGCGGGCAAGGCGGCCGCCCTTGATACGCGACAGATGTTTGCGCACGGTGTTGATCTCGCCGATCACCGCACCGGAGCGAAGTAGCGCGCGGTTGAGCTGCTGCTTCTGCTGGAAGGTGATGCCCGCCACTGGCGCGGTCCAGTTGGCGGAGCCGCCGCCGGAAATCAGCACCAGCAGCAGGTCGTCGGCAGTGGCTTCCGCCGCGAGCTTGAGGCTGTCATCGGCACCCTTGAGGCCTGCTTCATCGGGCACGGGATGGCCGGCCTCGACCACACGAATGCGCCGTGTCGGCACCCCATGGCCATGGCGCGTGGTGGCGATGCCGGTGAGGCGCGCGGGATCGAGCTTCAGCGTGTCGAGATAATGCGCCTCTGCGGCAGCGGCCATGGCCGCGGCGCCCTTGCCGGCGGCGAGGCAGATGATGCGGCCTTTCGGCGGCGCCGGCAGGTGGGCGCTGAGGATGACATCGGGATGGGCCGCAGCAACTGCGGCATCGAAAATTGCGCGGAGCAGGGGGCGTTTGTCGGTCATGCTCGGGGTTATGCCGCTCTACGGCAGGGACGGCAAGCGCTTCCCCTCGCCCCCGGACGCGGCGCAGTCGCGACTGGTGGGAGAGGGTGGATCGAACCGCGGAGCGGTTCGAGACGGGAGAGGGGGGCTTCGCTTAAGAAGCAAGGAGCCCTCTCCCGCCTTCGCTTCGCTCAGGCACCCTCTCCCGCGGCGCGCAGCTTCGCTGCGCTGGGGGAGAGGGGAAGTAAGAGCTAACCGCCCTTGCCGCTTTCGCCGAGTTCACCGGTCAGCACGTCGCCGAACAGTTTCCAGTTCTCACCCTCGAACCGCATCAGCTGCATCTGCTCAATGGGCGAGAAGTCTGTGGGCGAGGTGTTGACCTTGACGCCCGGCAGCAGCGTCGACTGCTGGACGTCTTTCAGGTTCGCCGCCTGCTTCATCACATTGGCGCGGGTGAGGTCGTCACCGCACTGCTTGAGCAGGACCGCCATAGTCTCGGCGATATTGTAGCCGGACATCAGCGACGAATCCGACGGGTTGCCGTCCGGCACGTATTTGGCGAGAAATTCGCGATAGGCCTTGATGCCCGGATCGTCCTTCCACTGCGGGTCGGTGGCGTCCTTGGAGTAGTGCGCGGAGAGCAAGCCCTGCGCGTTCTCGAAGCCTGCGGGACGCAGCACCTGGCCGATCGATACGCTGACGCCCGGAACGATCATGGTCGGCTTCCAGCCCAGTTCAGCGATCTTCTTGATGGTCTGTGCGGCAAACTTCGGCGTCGCGAAGATGATGACAACGTCGGGATTGAGCGACTTCATCTTGACGATGTGGGAATCCACGGTCGGCTCGGTCAGCTCATAGCTCTCCTCGATGACGATGGAGGAAGCCTTGTCGCCGAGGCCGTCCTTGACGCCCTTGAGATAATCCTTACCGAAGTCGTCATTCTGAAAGAGCACGCCGATCTTCGCGCCGGCCTTTTCCTTCAAGAGGTACTTGGCATAGATGCGGCCTTCGCTCTGGTAGCTGGGCAGCCAGCCCATGGTCCAGGGGAAGTTCTTCGGATCGGCCCATTTGGTGGCGCCAGTGGCCAGGAACAGTTGCGGCACCTTCTTGGCGTTGAGATATTTCTGGATCGCCGTATTGGACGGCGTGCCGAGCGCCGAGAACATCAAGAGCACTTCGTCGGACTCGACGAGCTTGCGGGTCTGCTCGACAGCCTTCGGTGGCGAATAGGCGTCATCGTAGGAGATGTAGTTGATCATGCGGCCGTTGATGCCGCCCTTGTCGTTGATCATCTTGAAATAGCCGGCCTGTGCCTTGCCGACGGCGCCATAGGCCGAGGCCGGTCCGCTATAGGGCACGATGTTGCCGAGCTTGATTTCGGTGTCGCTGGCGCCAGTGTCGTATTTCTTTTGGGCGAGGACGTGGGTCGAGGAAATGGCGAGCAACATGATCGCGGCCGAGAGCGACAACAGCCGCGCGGACGTGGCAGACATTTGAGTTCCTTCCCTTGCTTGCAAGGCGAGATTTTCTTGTTCTGCAGGCTCTTTTGCGCCTGCGAGATAAGTCATACCGCGATTGCACAATGGCTCAAATGGAAAGCGACCAAAAACGCAACAAGGCCCGCGCTGTTTTTGACGCGGGCCTTAGTATTTTCCGTTATGTGGAATGAAGGCGATCAGCCACCCACGTCAGCGCTAATGACCTCGCCGAACAGCTCCCATTTATCGCCCTTGAAGCGCATCAGCTGAAGCTGGCTGATCGGCGCAAAGTCGGTCGCAGATGTGTTGATCTTGATGCCGGGCAGCAGCACCTCCGTTCGGAAGTCCTTCAGGCTGGCCGCCTGCTTCATGACGTTTTCGCGGGTGAGGTTGTCACCGCACTTCTTGAGAACCTCAACCAGCGTCTGGGCGACCCCATAACCGGTAACGATCAATCCATCGAGCTTGTTGCCTTCCGGAAAATCCTTGTCGAGGAAGGCGAGAAATTCCTTCATGCCGGGGTCGTTGTTCCACTGGGTATCCGCGACGTCCTTCAGATACGCTGCGGAAATAATGTCCTGCGAGTTTTCGAAGCCGGCCGGCTTCATCACGCTGCCGATCGAGTTGGACACGTTGTTGAGGAAGTGCATCGGTTTCCAGCCGATCTCGGCCGCCTTCTTGATAGCCTGCGCCGCAAATTTCGGCGTCGTGATGTTGACGAATACGTCGGCGTTCAACGACTTCAGCTTGACGATGTGATTGTCGATGGTCGGCTCGGAGGTCTCGTAGCTCTCCTCCACTACGATCATCGAGGCGGCCTTTGCGCCAAGGCCGTCCTTCAGACCTTTGAGATAGTCCTTGCCGTAGTCATCGTTCTGGTAAAGGACGGCAATCTTCGCGCCGGGCTTTTCCTTCAAAAGATATTTTGCATAGATTTGCGTCTCGCTCTGGTAGTTGGGCTGCCAGCCCATGGTCCAGGGGAAGTCCTTCGGGTCGTTCCACTTGGTGGCGCCGGTGGCCACGAACAGTTGCGGCACCTTCTTACTGTTCATGTATTTCTGGATCGCCGAGTTCGGCGGTGTGCCGAGCGAGTTGAACACCAGCAGAACTTCGTCCGATTCCACCAGCTTGCGCGCCTGCTCGACGGTCTTTGGCGGCGAATAGGCATCGTCATAACTGATGAAGTTGATCTTGCGACCGTTGATGCCGCCAGCGGCATTGATCTTCTTGAAGTAGGCTTCCTCGGTTTTTCCGATCACGCCATAGGCGGAGGCGGGTCCGCTGTAGGGCATGATGTTGCCGATCTTGATTTCGGTATCGGAGGCGCCGGTGTCGTATTTTTTCTGGGCGAGCGCCCCGGTGGCGGATGCGGCGAGCAAAGCCAAGCCAGCCAAATAGGCGGCTGAAAACGTGGCCAAACGCAAGTGCATTGCAGGCATTTCTGATCTCCCTGATCAATTGTGATGTGTCATGTTTCTTGACGTGGAGCTCTGCGGCTCCTGACGACATTCAACACCCGCGCGGGATCGCCAGCAAGAAAAAGCCCCCGCGACGTGGTCGCGAGAGCGGTATAATTCGTGTTCGCTGATGCAGCAGAGCTGCTGCCGCAGCCGAGCTATTGCGTGACGGCGTCGGCGCTGAAGATCTCGCCGAAGCGCTCCCACTTGTCGCCCTTGAAACGCTGCATCTGCAATTGCGAGATCGGCGCGAAATCGGTGGGCGAGGTATTGATGGTGATGCCCGGCAGCAGCGTGTCGGGGGTAAAGTCCTTCAGGCTGGCGGTCTGCTTCATGACATTCGCCCGGGTCAGGTCGTCGCCGCACATCTGCAGCACCTTGACCAGCGTCTGCGCAGCACCATAGCCATAGACCGTGCTCGAATCCGCCTTGTTGGCGTCCGGCATGTATTTGTCGAGGAACGCGTTCCACTTCTTCATGCCGGGATCGTCCTTCCACTGGGAGTCGGTGCCGTCCTTGGTGTAGGAGGCCGACAGCACGCCTTGCGCATTGTCGAAGCCGGCAGGCTGCATCACCGCTCCCACGGAGACGCTGACATTGGCGAGAATCTGCAACGGCTTCCAGCCAAGCTCGGCGGTCTTCTTGATAGTCTGTGCCGCGAATTTTGGCGTGGTGAAGATCATCAGCACGTCGGGGTTCGCAGCTTTCAGCTTCACCACATGGGTGTCAATGGTCGGTTCGGCGATCTCGTAACTGTCCTCGATAGTGATCATCGATGCTGCCTTGTCGCCGAGGCCGTCCTTGAAGCCCTTCAGATAGTCCTTGCCGAAATCGTCGTTCTGGTAAAGTACGCCGATTTTCGCGTTCGGCTTCTCCTTCAGAAGATACTTCGCATAGATCTGTGCTTCGCTCTGATAGGAGGGCTGCCAGCCGATCGTCCACGGGAAGTTCTTCGGATCGTTCCACTTGGTGGCGCCGGTGGCAACGAAAAGCTGCGGCACTTTCTTGCCGTTCAGATATTTCTGGATCGCGGTGTTCGAGGGCGTACCCAGTGGATTGAACACCACCAGCACCTCGTCGGATTCGACCAGCCTTCGCACCTGCTCCACGGCTTTCGGCGGCGAATAGGCGTCGTCGTAACTGATGAAATTGATCTTGCGTCCGTTGATGCCGCCCTGTGCGTTGATCATATTGAAATAGGCGGTCTCGGTTTTGCCGATCGTTCCATAGGCAGATGCGGGGCCGCTGTAAGGAATGATGTTGCCGATCTTGATTTCAGTATCGGTGGCGCCGGTGTCGTATTTCTTCTGCGCGAGCGCGCTGGATACACTGGCGGCCAGAAGCGCCATAGCAGCAGGCAGTGCTGCAAGGCGCATGGATCGTGCGAGCATCATGGATCTCCTTGATCATTTCTTCCCAGGTCTTTGTTGGAGTTCTGCGACTCCTGTTCGCATTGAATACCCCTGATGCGCCGGTCACAAGAATAAGCCCCTGCGACCAAATCGCAGGGGCTCCATTGTTTTGGTGGTGCAGTGCAAAGTGCTGCGGTACTAGTCCGGCGCAGTCGTGTCGGCATTGATCACCTCGCCGAACAGCTCCCACTTGTCGCCCTTGAAGCGCATCATCCGCAACTGCGCGATCGGCGCATAGTCGGTGGCCGAGGTGGAGATGGTGATGCCCGGCAGCAGCGTGTCTGGCGCGAAGTCCTTCAGGCTTGCCGCCTGCTTCATGACATTCTCGCGGGTCAGGTTGTCACCGCACATCTCCAGCACCTTCACCAGCGTCTGCGCGGCGCCATAACCGTAGACGAGGCTGTTGTCGGTGCGATCGGCGCCCGGCATGTATTTGTCGATGAAGGCCGACCATTTCTTCATGCCCGCATCGTCTTTCCATTGCGAATCCGCGCCGTCCTTGCGGTAGTCGGCCGACAGGACGCCCTCTGCATTGGCAAAGCCTGCCGGCTGCATCACTGCTCCGACGGAGACGCTGACATTGGTCACGAGCTGCAGCGGCTTCCAGCCGAGTTCACCGATCTTCTTGATGCCTTGAGCCGCGAATTTCGGCGTTACGAAATGGACGACAACATCAGGATTGAGCGACTTCACTTTCACGATGTGGGAATCGATGGTCGGCTCGGAAATCTCATAGCTCTCTTCCGTGACCAGCATCGTGGCAGCCTTGGCACCCAGCGCTTCTTTGAACGCCTTCTGGTAGTCCTTGCCGAAATCGTCGTTCTGATAGATCACCGCGACCTTGGCGTCCGGCTTCTCCTTCATCAGATATTTTGCGTAGATTTGTGCTTCGACCGCGTAGCTCGGCTGCCAGCCCATCGTCCACGGGAAGTGCTTCGGATCGTTCCACTTGCTGGCGCCGGTGGCGACGAAGAGTTGCGGCACCTTCTTGGCATTCATGTATTTCTGGAACGCGGTATTCGACGGCGTGCCGAGCGAATTGAAGATGAACAGTGCCTCGTCGCTTTCGACCAGCTTGCGGGCCTGTTCGACCGCCTTGGGCGGCGAATAGGCGTCGTCGTAGCTGATGAAATTGATCTTGCGGCCGTTGATGCCGCCCTGGTCGTTGATCATTTTGAAATAGGCGGTTTCAGTCTTGCCGATCAGTCCGTAGGATGAGGCAGGGCCGCTATACGGCATAATGTTGCCGATCGTGATTTCGGTGTCAGTGGCGCCGGTGTCGTATTTCTTCTGGGCCAGCGCGCTGCCGCTGGCTGCGACGCTGAGGGCCGCGGCAACCGACAAAGCCAGTGCGCGCGATCGGATCGAAGGCATTTCAGAACTCCCTGATTTTTATTCGTCTTGTTTTGCGGGCCTTTGCGGCTCCGGCCGGATTGAACACCGTTCGCGTGTATGCGGCAACAAAAAGCCCCTCGCGACGACACCGCGAAGGGCTGCTTTATTGGGCAATGGATATGCCGTCCCCCGGTATAATTCAGCGGCTGATCTCGCCCGAAATCACAGGGCCAAATAACTCCCATTTGTCGCCCTTGAAGCGCATCATCTGCAACTGTTCGATCGGGTAGAAATCAGTCGCGGACGTGTTGAGCTTGATGCCCGGCAGCATCGTGTCCGGCGCGAAGTCCTTCAGGCTGGCGGCTTGCTTCATCACATTGGCACGGGTGAGATCGTCGCCTGCCTGCTTCAGCACCTGAACCATGGTCTGAGCTGCGCCGTAGCCATAGACCACGGAGATGTCGTTGCGGCGGGCGTCCGGCGCGTATTTGGCGAGAAACGCGTAGAAGCGCTGCATGCCGGGCTCATTGTCCCATTGTGGATCTGAGCCGTCCTTGGCGTAATAGGCCGACAGGATGCCTTGCGAAATCTCCTGTCCCGCCGGTTTCAGCACGGAACTGATCGACGCGCTGGCATAGCCCTGGATGTAGAGCGGCTTCCAGCCGAGTTCGGAGACCTTGCGGATACTCTGGACCGCCGACTTCGGTGTCGTGACGCTGATGAACGTATCGGCGCCAGAGGCTTTCAGATTGATGATGTGGCTATCGATGGTCGGCTCGGTGACCTCATAGCTTTCGGCGGCGATCAGCATGCCTCCAGCTTTGTCGCCGAGACCATCTTTCAGGCCCTTCAGCACGTCCTTGCCGAGGTCGTCGTTCTGATAGAGCATTGCGATCTTCGCGTCGGGCTTTTCGTTCAGCAGATATTTCGCATAGATGCGGCCCTCGCTCTCATAGGGCGGCTGCCACGCTATGGTCCACGGGAAAGCCTTGTGATTTCCGAAATAGGTCGCGCCGGCGGCGACGAACAGTTGCGGCACTTTCTTGATGTTGAGATATTTCTGGATCGCCGCATTGGACGGTGTGCCGAGTGGATTGAACACGACGAGCACCTCGTCGGATTCGACCAGCTTGCGGGCCTGCTCGACCGCCTTGGACGGATTATAGGCATCGTCATAGCTGATGAAATTGATCTTGCGGCCGTTGATGCCGCCCTGATCGTTGATCATCCGGAAATAAGCGGCCTCGATGATGCCCGCGATGCCATAGGCCGAAGCCGGCCCGCTATAGGGCATGATGTTGCCGATCTTGATCTCGGTGTCGGATGCGCCGGGATCGTATCGCTTCTGCGCGAGGGCATGGCCGGCGCAGGCGATGCTCAGTGCGGCGGCAAGCGAGATTGTTCGTGGTCGAAAGGCAGGCATCCCGGGTTGGTCCTCGTACAGCAGTCGCGAGGCGTTAATGGCATGTGCATCAACAAAAATCCCCGGCGATGTGAGCGCGAGGGGCACTTTCTGTGTGGCGGAAAGATGGTGGCGGTTCCTTCGCCACGATTGCGGAAGAAGTTGGCGCGCTGCTGATACACTCATACCAACTCGCGCAAAAAAAAGCGGCCACCGAAGTGACCGCTTGTCTTGCCTCAATTGTCGGATCGAACTAACCGCCCGATCCGCCGATCACTGCGCGGACGGTATCGTCCGGGCCGAAGTCTTCCGCGCCATCCACATAGAGAAGAGCGCTGAGCTTCGAACGCGCGCGGTTGACGCGGCTCTTGATGGTGCCGACGGCGCAGCCGCAGATCGTGGCCGCGTCCTCATAGGAGAAGCCCGATGCGCCGACGAGAATAAGCGCTTCGCGCTGATCCTGCGGAAGCTTCTCAAGCGCCGCGCGAAACTCCTCAAATTCCAGATGGGCGTTTTGTGCCGGCTGGGTCTTCAGAGTCTTGGCATAGCTGCCGTCCGCATCCTCGACTTCCCGTCGCCGCTTGCGATAGTCCGACCGGAACAGGTTGCGCAGAATGGTGAACAACCACGCAGGGAGATTCGAGCCGACCTGGAAGGAGTCGATATTGGCGAGAGCGCGCAACAGCGTTTCCTGAACGAGGTCATCTGCCCGGTCGCCGTTGCCGGAGAGCGAGATCGCGAAGGCGCGCAGGCTAGGCACCGACGCCAGAATGTCGTCGCGGAGTGAGTCTGTGAGAGGCATTATTCCCCTCCTTCATTTTTGCCGGGATCGCCAGCGATCTGGGCTTGAGCCTCAGCCCCGTCCAGCTTGCGGATCAGCTCCGCAAATCGGTCCGGCACGCCCTGTCGCACGACATCGTCGTACATGGCGCGCAACTGATGCCCGATCCGTGACTGGATTTCGGCGTTTAATCCGCCCTTTGGCTTCACATCTTTCATGACCCGTTCCACATTCCCCAGAAGACATGTCCCTGGAATTTGAGAAATTTTCTTGATTTTTGAAGCCTTTGCGGCGTCTGTCGGCGATCTAATGCGGAGCGTGGCCGAAAGTTCCGACCCGATGGAACTTTTGTCTGGCTGGGGCGTAAACAAGCACAACGAGGGAGCCGGATTGTATCCGAATACCCCTTCGACTTTGACGTAGAGTCGTCTTTGACCAGACAGGATGGAGTGGGGATGTCCCGATCACAGCTCGTAGCTGAACACTTGCCGCTGTTGCGGCGCTATGCCCGCGCCCTCACAGGTAACCAGGCCTCAGGCGATGCCTATGTAGGCGCCATGCTGGAAGCGTTGCTGCAGGACCAGTCGTTGCTCGACGAGCAACACGGAGCCCGTGCCGGCTTGTTTCGCCTGTTCACCCAGATTTGGAACTCTGTCGCCTTGAACGACAATCCGGACGTCGCGCCGCTGCAGGCCGCCTCCGAGAAGCGCATTTCCAACATCACCCCGCTGCCACGACAGGCCTTCCTGTTGCTGTCGCTCGAAGGCTTCTCGGAAGAGGAAGTCGCCTTCGTACTCGACGCTGATGTGGCGGAAGTGCGTACGCTGGCCGATACGGCCGGCCGAGAAATGGCCGCCGAAATAGCCACCGACGTTCTTATCATCGAGGACGAGACCTTCATCGCGATGGATCTCGAAAGCCTCGTGAAGAATCTCGGTCATAACGTCATCGGCGTTGCACGCACCCATGCAGATGCGGTTGCGCTCGCAAAGAACAAGAAGCCCGGCCTGATCCTCGCCGATATCCAGCTCGCCGATGGCAGCTCGGGTCTCGATGCGGTGAACGAGTTGCTGCGCATCTTCGAAGTGCCGGTAGTCTTCATCACCGCCTATCCGGAGCGTTTCCTGACTGGCGAACGTCCGGAGCCGGCCTTCCTGATCTCGAAGCCGTTCCAGCCCGCGATGGTCTCGGCCGTCGCCAGCCAGGCGCTGTTCTTCCAGCGCAACTCAAAGAACAAGACAGCCAAGGCATCCTGATTTCAAGGCGCCCTAACTTCGGGCGTCCTGATCTCGCTGGTATTGATTGATATCGAAGCGGCTGGGCCATGTGCCCGGTCGCTTTCGTTTGGCCAGAAGCCATCGCGCTGGATGATACCTGCTCAATAAGTCCTCTTCGCTTGCGCAAACTATCAGCGGGCAGAAGGAGGGGGCTGACAGTATTGTGTTGATGCAGCGATCAATGCCGATATCATCCCTCGATAAGCGGCAAATTGCCACGTCCCGCAGGGCTCATAGGCTTTGACGGGCTGGCGCGGCTGCGTGACCCTTCTGGTCGAACCGGTGCGCATGAACTCAACTGCCGACGCTGAACCTCATATCTATCAATCCACAGTGACACGCCCCGTTGCGGTCGATGTCAGCAAGGTGTCGCTCA
Source organism: Tardiphaga sp. 20_F10_N6_6 (assembly GCF_052076045.1). NCBI lineage: Bacteria > Pseudomonadati > Pseudomonadota > Alphaproteobacteria > Hyphomicrobiales > Nitrobacteraceae > Tardiphaga > Tardiphaga sp. 20_F10_N6_6. The sequence continues at coordinate 2,683,339 of NZ_CP197239.1, read as the reverse complement.
CTTTCGATACGGCCGACGGCAAGGTCGAAGCGCTATCCAATGTCGATCTGCAAATCAGTGGTGGGGAGTTCGTCTCCTTCATCGGTCCCTCCGGCTGCGGCAAGACCACGCTGCTGCGTGTGATCGCGGACCTGCAGCAACCAAGCTCTGGGAGCGTCACTGTCAATGGCATGAGTGCCGAGCAGGCGCGGCTGGGGCGCAATTACGGCTATGTGTTTCAGGCGCCGGCATTGTTTCCCTGGCGCAGCATCGAGGCCAACCTCAAGCTGCCGCTGGAATTGATGGGGTTCTCGCCGACCGAACAGAAACAGCGCGCCGCGCGCTACCTCGACCTCGTCAATCTCACCGGCTTCGAACGCAAGTTTCCCTGGCAGCTCTCCGGCGGCATGCAGCAGCGGGTTTCCATCGCACGGGCGCTGTCGTTCGATCCCGAATTGCTGCTGATGGACGAGCCGTTCGGAGCACTGGATGAGATCGTGCGCGATCATCTCAACGAACAGCTCCTGCAGCTCTGGGCCAAGACCCGCAAGACCGTGTTGTTCGTGACGCATTCGATTCCCGAAGCGGTGTTTCTTTCCACCAAGATCGTGGTGATGTCGCCGCGGCCGGGCCGTATCACTGATATCATCGACTGCAATTTCCGGCGCGACCGCACGCTGGAAATTCGCGAGACGCCGGAATTCATGGCGATCGCGCAGCGCGTGCGCACGGGGCTGCGTGCCGGGCATTCCTATGACGAGTAGTACGGTGGATACGATACCGGTCGCGCGCGCGGCACGGCGCACGCATCCGTTGGTCAAGCGTAGTGCGCCGCTGGTGACCATTGTCGCAGTGCTGATCATCGTCTGGTACATCGGCGCCGTGCTGATGAACCTGTCGCTTGTGCGCGGCGGCTTCGAGCGCGAGGAAGCGCCTTACACGACGATGGAATTGCTGGAAGGCACCATGAGCGCGGAACGGCCGCCGCTGCCGGCGCCGCATCAGGTGGTCGGTGCTTTCATCGACGGCGTGTTCGGCTATGCGCCGACGGCGCCGCGTAGCCTCGTCTATCATTCCATGGTGACGCTGTCGGCGACGCTGCTCGGCTTCGCGCTAGGCGCGCTGCTCGGCATCGTGCTGGCGCTCGCCATCGTGCACAGCCGCGTGCTGGAGCGTAGCCTGATGCCGTGGATCATCTGCTCGCAGATGGTGCCCATATTGGCGCTGGCGCCGATCTTCATTGTGGTGCTCGGTGCCGTCGGCCTACAGGGCCTGCTGCCGAAATCGATCATCTCGGCCTATCTGAGCTTCTTTCCCATCACCATCGGCATGGTGAAAGGCTTTACCTCGCCCGATCCGATGCAGATGGACCTGATGCGCACATGGTCGGCGACATCTAGACAGGTGCTGTCGAAATTGCGCTGGCCATCGGCCGTGCCGTATCTCTTTGCCAGCCTCAAGGTCGCCATCACCATCTCGCTGATCGGCGCCATCGTCGCGGAATTGCCGACCGGCGCGGAAGCCGGCATCGGTGCACGCCTGCTGGCCGGCTCCTATTACGGCCAGACCATCCAGATCTGGTCGGCACTGGTTGCCGCCGCCGTGCTAGCCTCGGGCCTGATTGCGATTGTGAGCTATGCCGAACGCAAGGTCGCGCAGCGGATGGGGGCGCGGGCATGAATCGTCGCCAGATCCGCCTGGGCTTCATCATGTCGGCAGTGTGCGTGCTGATTACACTGATGCTGCCATTGCCGCTCTCGGGTGTGCCTGTCGCCGCGCTGATGGCGCGCCCGCTGACGTTTCTGCTGACCGGCGTCATCGTGCTTGTGTTCGCTTTCGCTGCCGGCTTCCGTGGCCTGCCTGCCATCGTGATCGGGCTTGTCGGGGCAGGCATCACTGCGGATATGACACTGATGCTGCTCCGCGATCCCTTGATCGCCGGCGATGCGGCATCAGGCTTCTGGATGGTCGTGATCGGAGTCTGGCTGGCATCTTGGATCTGCGTCGTCGCGCTCGCGGGGCTGAAACCGCGCAACAGCGCATTTCGGAAGATCATCGATCTCGCCATTCCGCTGCTGTTCGGTGCGGCCGTGTTCTATCTCTGGGAGGTCGTGGTGCGCGGGGCCGGCGTGCCGCCAGTGCTGCTGCCGTCGCCGAGCGCTGCCGCTGTGAAATTCATGGCGTCGCTGCCGATATTGGGCGCGGATTTCGTGCAGACCTTCATCCGTGGTGTGCTGATCGGCTATGCCATCGGCTGCGGCGCTGGGCTTCTGGTGGCGATCCTCGCGCATCGCTTTGAATTTCTCGGCCGCGGGCTGCTACCCTTGGGTAACTTCTTCTCGGCACTGCCGCTGGTTGGCGTCGCGCCGATCATGGTCATGTGGTTCGGCTTCGACTGGCCGTCGAAGGCCGCGGTCGTGGCGCTGGTGACATTCTTCCCGATGCTGGTGAATGCGTTGGCCGGTCTGCAAGCTGCCGGCGATATCGAGCGTGATCTGATGCGCTCCTACGGCGCGAGCTATGCCCAGACTCTCATCAAGTTGTATCTTCCCGCTGCTCTACCTTTCATCTTCAATGCACTGAAGATCAATGCCACACTGGCCCTGATCGGTGCCATTGTCGCGGAATTCTTCGGCACGCCGACGCAAGGCATCGGCTTTCGAATTTCCACCGAAGCCGGGCGCATGGCGCTCGATATGGTGTGGGCGGAGATCGCGCTGGCCGCGATCGCGGGAATGGCATTTTATGGACTTGTTGCGCTCGCCGAGCGCGTGACGACGTTTTGGCATCCATTGATGCGGACCTAGTTCGGCAGGTTCGCCAATTCTGGAGTTGAGCATGAAGAAGATCATGGCATTCGGCGCAGCGATGGCTCTCTCGCTCGGCTCCGCGCAAGCGGCGGACAAGGTCACCATCCAGCTCAAATGGGTCGCACAGGCCCAGTTCGCCGGCTACTTCGTCGCCAAGGAGAAGGGCTTCTACAAGGACGCCGGGCTCGACGTGACGATCAAGCCGGGCGGTCCCGATGTCGCCCCACCGCAAGTGATCGCGGGCGGCGGTGCCGATGTGGTGGTGGACTGGATGCCGTCGGCGCTGGCCTCGCGCGAGAAGGGCGTGCCGCTGGTGAATATTTCGCAGACCTTCAAGAAGTCCGGGCTCGAACTCACCTGCCGCGCCGAGACCGGCATCAAGAAGCCGACCGATCTGAAGGGCAAGGTCACCGGCGTCTGGTATGGCGGCAACGAATATCCGTTCCTCTCCTGGATGTCGAAGCTGGGCTACAAGACCGATGGTTCGCCGGCCGGCGTCAAGATCATCAAGCAGGGCTTCAATGTTGATCCGCTGCTGCAGAAGCAGGCCGATTGTGTATCGACGATGGCCTACAATGAATACTGGCAGGTGATCGATGGCGGCTACAAGCCGAGCCAGCTTACCGTGTTCAAATATGAGGACGAGGGCGTCGCGACGCTGGAGGACGGTCTCTGGGTGCTCGACAAGAATCTCAAGGATCCAGCCTTCGTTGCCAAGATGGCGAAGTTCGTGAAGGCGTCGATGAAGGGCTGGGACTATGCCAAGACCAATCCCGACGAAGCCGTGAAGATCATTCTGGCTGGCGACTCCACGGGCGCCAAGACTGCCAAAGACCAGAAGCGCATGATGACCGAGGTCAGCAAGTTGCTCGGCGATGCCAATGGCAAGCTCGACGTCAAGGACTATGATCGCACCGTTGCGACGCTGATGTCTGGCGGTTCGGATCCCGTGATTACCAAGAAGCCGGAAGGTGCCTACAGCTTCGCGGTCTATGAGGCGATGAAGTAATTGCGCATCAGCGGCGCGCGAATAACGGCTGAGCGCCGATTGATTTGGCGAGGTGATCGCCAAAGGCTTCACTGATCGGCGGCAGCGTGCGGCCGGCCTTCTTGATGATGGTGATGGCCCGCGAGAAATCCGCGACGTCGATCTGCCGCGAGCGCAGGTCCGGCTCAGCGCCGATCTCGCGTGCGGAGCCTGGCAGGATGGTGATGCCCAGGCCGGCGCGGACCATGGCGATGGCCGTCATCATATAGGTCGCTTCGCAGGTCGGCTGCGCGATGTGTCCCGCGGTCAGGAAGGCGCTGTCAACGACCGCGCGGACGCTGGTCGCGGGATCCATCAGCACCAGCGGATATTTCATCAGATCGTCGATGGTGACCTTGCGGATGCCGCCGATCGGGTGCTTCGCCGGAAACACCACATGCATGCGGTCGCGCACTTCGAGCAGCACTTCCACGTCGTGGTCGGTGACGCTGCCGCCCATGATGCCGAGATCGACCTCTTCTGAGCGGACGAGGTCCAGGACGCGGTTGGCGATCACGTCCTTCAGGACGAAAGATGCGCCGGGCTGCAACTCGCGAAACGACTTGATGGCCTCGGGCAGGGCACCCGCGGCGACCGAGGGAAGCGCCGCGATCCGGACGACGCCCCGGCGCTTGGCCGCGATATCGCGAGTATCCACGACGACGGCATCGAGATCGCGGATCATGCGCTGAAACACCGGCAGCAGTTCGCGGCCGACCCGCGTCAGTTCGACGGAGCGGGTGTTGCGATCGAACAGTTTCACCTCGAGGGTTTCTTCGAGGCGCCTGATCTGAACCGTCAGCGTCGGCTGCGCCAGATGCAGCAACTCCGCGGCGCGGGTGAAGCTGCCGGCTTGGGCAACGACGACGAAAGACCGGATCTGCCGGAGATTCACATCCATAGATGATTTCTATCAATGGGATAGAATTAATTCAATTGAATAGAGGGAAGCTTCTGGCTTCAATGCCCCCAAAGCGACATGCGCGTGATCGCCTGCTCGGGCCTGTGGCGTGTCCGTCAAAAAGCGATCGGGAGATGGGCATGCGGCGATCGCGTTATTCGCGATGTGACTGCAGGCAAGTTTGATCCAGGGAGAACTGCTCGTGCGCACCATCAGGATCGGATCTGGTGCCGGCTATTCGGGTGACCGGATCGAACCGGCAATCGAACTCGCCGAAAGCGGCAACCTCGATTATCTCGTCTTCGAGTGCCTTGCCGAACGCACCATTGCGCTTGCCCAGCAGGACCGGCTGAAAGATCCGCAAGGCGGTTTCGACCCGTTGCTTGCCGACCGCATGAAGGCGGTGCTCCCGATCTGCAGGAAGAATGGCGTCAAGATCGTCACCAATATGGGCGCGGCGAATCCCGTCGCTGCGGCCCAGGCGACGCGTGACATCGCCAGGGCGCTCGGTCTGACCGGATTGAAAGTCGCGGCAGTGACTGGCGACGATGTGCTGGACCAGGCGCGAAATTCCGACGTTGCGCTGGACGAAGGCGGTTCCGTCAAAGCTCTCGGTAACCGCGTGATCTCAGCTAATGCCTACACAGGCGCAGCCCCCATCGCCGAGGCGCTGGCCGGCGGTGCGGATGTCGTCATCACAGGGCGGGCGGCCGATCCGGCGCTGTTTCTCGGGCCGCTGGTGCATGAATTCGGCTGGGCGATGGAGGACTGGGATTTGCTCGGCAAGGGCACCATGGTCGGCCATCTCCTCGAATGCGCCGGCCAGATCACCGGCGGCTATTTCGCCGATCCCGGCGTCAAGGACGTGCAGGGTCTCGCGCGGCTTGGTTTCCCGATCGGCGAGGTGCGCGAAGACGGCGATCTCGTCGTCACCAAGGTCGCGGGCTCGGGCGGCCAGATCACGCGCGCGACGGTGACCGAACAACTGCTCTACGAAATTCATGATCCGACCCGCTATTACCAGCCGGATGTGGTTGCCGATTTCTCGCAGGTGCGTGTCGAGGAGGTTGGTCCGGACCGCATCCATGTCACCGGCGGGAGCGGGGCGCCTAAGACGGGCCTTCTGAAAACATCCGTCGGCTATCTCGACAGCTATATCGGCGAGGGCGAGATCTCCTATGCCGGTGCCAATGCTGTCGCGCGCGGGCGTCTGGCGCTTGAAATTGTGCGCGAACGCCTTGCGATCACCGGCGTGAAGATGACGGAGAGCCGGTTCGACCTGATCGGCGTCAATGCGCTGCATGGTGACGCCCTGGCCGAAGGCCGTGATCCCTATGAAGTCCGCATCCGCGTCGCCGGGCGTACCGACTCGCTCGCAGAGGCCGTGAAGATCGGCAACGAGGTCGAAACGCTCTACACCAATGGACCCGCCGGCGGCGGCGGGGCCTGGAAATCGGCACGCGAAATCGTCGGCGTCGCTTCGGCTTTGCTGCCCGAAACTGTCGTGACGTCATCAGTCACATTCATGGAGGCCTGACCATGAAACTCCGTGAGATCGCGCATTCACGCAGCGGCGACAAGGGTGACACGTCCAACATTTCTGTCATCGCTTTCGATATGGGGGACTTCGCGTTTCTGGCCGAGCATGTGACCGCCGATTGCGTCGCGGACCATTTCGGCGACACCATCACCGGCACCGTCACGCGCTATGAATTGCCGGCGCTCGGCGCGCTAAACTTCGTGCTGACGGGCGCGCTCGGTGGCGGTGTTGTGCGATCGCTCGCGCTGGATACGCACGGGAAATCATTCAGCTCTGCGCTGCTTGAATTCGAACTGCCGGCCAAAGGAGCGTCATCCGGCTCACCATGATCTTCGTCACAATAGGACGACGATACTTTCATACCAAAAAACCAAAAACGGGAGGACTATTGATGAAGCGACGTACATTCCTAGCTGGCCTCGGTGCAACTGGCGTCAGCGCTGCAGTTTTTTCTCCAGCGATCGTTCGTGCCGCTGCGGATACACCACTGAAGTTCGGTGTGCTGTCCGACATGACGGGTCTGTTCGCTGACAATGGCGGGCAGGGCTCGGTGGCTGCAGCGCAGCTCGCGATCGAGGAATGCGGCGGCAAGGTGCTCGGCAAGGCGATAGAACTGATCCAGGCCGACCATCTCAACAAGCCCGATGTTGGCGGCAATATTGCGCGCCAGTGGTATGATCAGGAAGGCGTCGACGTCATTCTCGACGTGCCGGTGTCGTCTGTTTGCATCGCCGTGCAAACCTTCGCCAAGGACCGCAACAAGATGTTCATCACGTCGGCCGGCGGTTCGGCGGATCTCAGCGGCAAGTTCTGCTCGCCGAACTTCATTCAGTGGACCTACAATACTTACGCGCTGGCCAATGTCGCCGGCAAGGCGATGCTACAGCGCGGTGGCGACACATGGTTCTTCGTTGTTGCGGATTATGCCTTTGGTCAGGCGCTCGAGCGTGACGTAACGGAAGTTGCCGTCAAGGGCGGCGGCAAGGCGCTTGGCCGTGCGCCGCATCCAATCAACACGGCGGATTTCTCCTCGCAGCTTCTGACGGCCAAGTCGTCGGGCGCCAAGGTCATCGCCATCGCGAATGCCGGCAGCGACACGCAGAATGCCATCAAGCAGGCAGAAGAGTTCGGTTTGATGGGCGGCGATCAGAAGATGATTGCGCTCTTGATCGACGTGAATGACATCCGAAGCGTCGGATTGAAGAGCGCGCAAGGCCTGCTGGTGACGTCCGGCTTCTACTGGAATATGGACGACCGCACGCGTGCATTTTCCAAGCGTTACGCTGCCAAGATGGGCAAGCCGCCGAGCATGATGCAGGCGGGTGTCTATTCCTCGACGCTGAACTACATCAAGTCGGTGGAGGCCGCGAATACCAAGGATCCTGCCGCTGTGGTCAAGGATCTGCAGGGGCGTACGTTTGACGATGCCTTTCTGCGCAACGGCCGGCTGCGTCCGGACAATCTGATGGTCCACGACATGTATCTCGCCGAGGTCAAGAAGCCTTCCGAGGTCACCGATAGCTATGACGTGTTCAGAATCCTCGCCACGGTGAAGGGCGAAGACGCGTTCTCGCCGCTCTCGGCGAGTGCATGCCCAATGGTGATGAGCAAGAAGTAAGCCGAACAGATAACTCTATGAACCGAGCGTCGCGGGCAGGCAAATACCTTTAATTGCGATTCTTTCGAAGGGTGAGAGAGCCTTACCTATTCCTCAAAAGAATGCGGGGTGCAGCTGGCATCACCACAGCTACATCCTGTGTCCAATTACGTCCACTAAACTTGATAAACGCACTAATTTCATATATAAATCAGTGCGTTGATGGGCGGAATGGGATTGGCACCGTCCAGCATCGTCCAGCAAGTATCAGCCTAGTGTAGGCGCGGAAGTTGGGACAAAGGTGGGGCTGTGGCTGACAGTTTAAGTGAAGCGAAGCCGGAAGCGGCCAAACGTCAGCTTCACAAGCTTTCAGCAAGGTTCGCGGAAACGACAACTCGGCCCGGTCGCCATAGCGACGGCGGAGGTCTGTATTTGACGGTGCGTCCCGGTGGCTCGCGTTCGTGGGTGTTCATGTTCAAGCAGCTTGGCAAGCTCCACGAAATGGGGTTGGGGTCGTTTGACGCTAAAGGGCAATCCGGATTTAGCCTCGCCCAAGCGCGGGCTAGAGCAGCAGACGCCCGGGCTCTGTTGAGGGATGGCGTAAATCCGCTCCTGGCGCAGAAGCAAACTCAGAACGGGGGCGGTGTCGGAAAGAGCCAGACGTTCGGAGCATTTGCGGATGAATATCTCGTTTCGATTCAATCCAGATTCAGGGGCTCAAAAACCGTTGTAGATTGGAAACGAAATATCGAGTTCTACGCAGAACCGCTCCGCGAAATAGCCATTGATCAAATTTCGACCGACGACGTATTGACGGTGCTGAAGCCGCTCTGGGAAACAAGGTTTCGAACAGCGCGGGAGTTCAGAGGAAAAATCGAACAAGTTTTGGACGCCGCGAAGGTGAAGGGGCTGCGGTCGGGAGAGAACCCCGCCCGCTGGAAAGGGCACCTTCAGATCATCTTAGGACGTGGCCAAAAGCGAAAAACAAAGCATCACCCGGCCCCGCCATACCGATTGATGCCTCAGATTTTACGGAAGCTTCGTGAGCGACACCCCATAGCGGCGACTTCGGCGAGCATAGCGCTCGAATTTGCGATACTTACTGCCGCGCGAACGACGGAAGTGCGAGCTATGAGAGTAGCTGAAATCGACTGGGAGCAGTCGACTTGGCGTGTTCCTGCGGAACGGATGAAGATGGAAGAAGATCACGTCGTGCCGCTGAGCGGTCGGGCTAAAGAAATTCTGAGCTATTTGGTAAGGAAGGATGCAAGCCCGGACGACTTTGTGTTCAGTGGTCCAAGGGTGAACCAAAGCTTGGGTCTGAATGCTTTGCTCAATACTCTGAAGGTCGTTGCTGAGGGAATGACGACGCATGGCTGCCGTTCCACCTTTCGCGATTGGGCAGGTGATTGCACGGATTTCCCACGAGAGATTGCTGAAGCTGCTTTGGCGCACACGGTTGGTAATGAGGTCGAGCGCGCCTATCGACGAGGGCGAGCACTGGAGAAGCGGCGATTACTTATGGATCAATGGGCGGAATACCTCGAAACCAGGTGATCACACTTGCCGCGACCAGGCCGTTATGAGCGGCGAACGAAAGCCCCGAATCCGAATAAAAGCGTGGAACATCAACGACTGAGGCGAGTTTCGCTCGCGTCTGGGAAGCATTGGTTGCGCAATATCGTTGGTTATTAGTTGGTTTTCTTCGACAAAAGCGTGTCCGGCTTACGTCCCAAGCGGAGTGGCACGTGATGCGGGGTGTGGATGGAAGCCCGTCTTATGCACGGTCTCCTTGTACCGCGTCTATGGATTAGGCACATTCAACCAATAATAGAAGTTTCTGGAAGAGCGTTATGGACTCCGCAATCGCAAACTCGTCTTGGCCGATCAACGGCAATGGCCCTCTGCCAGCTGATCTATTCGATCAAGAGTTTCTCCGGAGAACATTCTTCGTCAGCGGCGTAGCCTATTGGAAGTGCACCCCGAAATCAGTCCGCAAAGGCTTTAAAGCGCTAGGTAAAAAATACGGTGCCAAGCCGCTTGAGACCTCCACAAAGGATGACCTGATAGATCGAGACTGCGGCCTCGTATTTTCGGTTTGTAATAACCCAGAGGCGAGGGCTCATCTATCCAACCTAGAAATCATCGTTGAATCCAGCGGCCGCGGGAGCGGAACGCGTACGCGCTCCCCAAAGGTTCGAGCTTTCCCGAAAACGATTTGGGATCTTGCGTATTGGGATAGCGACAATAAAGCGGAATACAGCTTTGCTAAGTGGAGCATGGAGCACGGAGTTGTCCGCCCCGAACTCGGCGACGGGAAGTTTCTCGATGCGGCCACCCTTACGGCGGCATTCGGTAAGTCTGATTGCCCGGTACCAATAAATGGGCAGGCCTTTTGCCGAGGAATTCTTTTGTTTGCGGCGTTGCTGAGTCCTGAAGATCGGCGAGAGCTGATCGAGGTGGCTGTGCGTGGCGGGGCGGAAGTTCTGAAGAGTGCGCTCTATAAACGTGAAAGCCCGAAGCTTGACCCAGAAGCGGAGGCGGAAGTTGAAACGGAACAGAAGCTAAGCGGACCTTCGCTCGCATTTCAGGTCGCCGAGACGTTCGATATCGACGCGCTTGCGATAAACGAAACTCCCGAAACGAACTTACTGAAAGAGCGTCTTGCTGCGGAAGCATCAAAGACGAACGAAGCGCGAAGTATCTTTGGTAACTCCGTTTCATCGCTAGTCGCTCAAAAAAGCGCGGAGTTTGAAAGATCGATCAGACTGCTGAGGAATGCTCACGAAGCCAGCGTCGCCCGGAGCGAGGCTGAGCGATTATTGGAGCAAAAGGTAGCCGAAGCTGCGCTCTATCTACAGGGCAAAGTGGGGCCTATTGCTGTTGAAGCTGAATTAAGCCACAGCCTGCCCGAAAGAACGAAGCGATTTGTCCTTGCTGCCGACTGCGTCAGAAAGAACGTAAAGAAATTACCTATCGTGGCCGACTGGCTGAAGCGGCAGCAAAGGCCGCTTCCCCTTTCGACGATCTATCAAATTCCAGCGCAGGCCACCGTCGCGGAGCAGAATGAGGTCGCTCGCGCTAACTTTGTCGAAGAAGTTCTTCAATTTATAAAAAATGCTCCGCCCAAAAATATTCTTCTAGATTGGCTGCGGAGCCTAGAAGCTGCCGAGATATATACGCTTCTGCGGAGCAAAGCGCTTGCGGCATGGCTTGTACCGAGCTCGATTTTGGTTCGTATGGGCATTGATGTTCACGCGGCGCATTTCGTTGGGCATCTCGCCGATTGGTGGATTTCTATCGATGACCTAAATCGTCGCCGAAACCTTATGCGATTTATCGATCCAACGTCGGCAAGCATGGATGCGGACACGCGATTGCGGAGGCTGATAGTCGTCGAGCGCTTGAGAGACATACTTTCATTAGGCCCGATGGCATCGATCGCCGATCCAAGCACTGGGCTATCTGATCCATCCGTAGTCGGACGCAACGTGGCTTCCTTCGTATCGTTAATCGCTTCGAATCTTGATCACGTCCAATCAAGAGATGATCTGAATAAGCTGCTTTCGCGAGAAGTGCCTTCAGGTGCTTCTGCAGATGCCGCAGTTCAGTTTATTCTAACGCCCTCAAATATGGTTGGCCATTTCAAACGCGTGCGCGAGATTGCTCGTGAGGCATTGTTGATGCCGGTCGTTCGGGAGGGCGTGCTTGACAGTAGGTCAGCACGAGAAGTCACGAAGGCCATTGAGTCCGGTCAAGCTCATGAACGGGTAGTGAAGCTTTTTAACGACGGTGATAGGGGGGTAACGAAGCTCGAGTCGCAACATGAGCAGCAGCTTAGCCGATATCTGCAACAAGCGCGAAAGATCATCAGTGAAGCATTAAATAAGGATAACACTCAGCCGGACGAGCGACAGGCAAAGCTTGGTGAAGAGCTGTCTAGTATCGTTTCTCAAATGGCGACGAGCGGCCAAGCCGGTGAAGTTACGTGGGTAGAAGCCGAGCTGCGATCAATTTTAGCGGAAGTGCAGCCAGCGAGCACAACCGCCAAACCTACACTCCTCGGACAGGAAGGACGTGCTTATGAAAGCCCTTGGAGAAGCGAGGATACTGAGTGGGCAAGATCTGAGCTCGATCTGGCAATATTCTACCAGCCCGGCGACGTTTCGCTGTTAAACGTCTGTGTTGAAAGTCTTCGAGTTGTTAGCAAAGGTGAAGTGCCCGCTCCGAATGAAATTGCAGGTGAGCTAATTACTTCGGGCTACTATAAGGAGGCCTTGGAGGTTGCAAAAGGAAAGATAGAGGAAGCTGAGATAAAGGAGCTGAGGCGACGAATTGATGAGCAGATAAAGCCTAAAGTGAGAGCCATCGAATCTCGTTTGAGCCAGCTAGCCGCCGATTTCGGAAATTCGAGCCTCCAAGAATCGCAATATTATCGCGAGGTTTTGTCTGCATTGAGAGCGCGGGACATTGACTTAGCGGATGAGCAGCTCGAGCTTCTTTCGATTGACCTTTATGAACTTAGAAATCACGCCCTGCGCGAGCTCGAAGACAAAGATCAGCAAGCACGGTTAGCGCTAGTCCAGCGTCGTCTTCTGGATGCTGGGGTGTCCGGCTTCGAGCCAAATGCGACGCTATACGAACTCGAAAGTATATGGGCGCGTGAGCTCAATGACCGGAAGCCACAGCGAGCTCATTTTGAGGCGGTAGCGGCAATCTTCGTGCGGTTCGACAGGAATGTATCGGAATTTTCCGCCTTCATTTCCGTACTCGATGCATTCCTTGCAAAGGATGAGCAGCCTTCCTTTTGGTTAAGCGCCGCCCACTCCAGCTCTGTGGTAGATTACTTAAAGCTTAGTTCTGCGAAGCTGCGTACGTGGGCAGAGGTGGCAAATATTCTCTCCTCATCCAGCAAGAGAGCGTTGGCGGCTCTATTTGAGGCATATCTAAAATTCGTTACTGACCTCGTGTTGAACATTAGATCGGTGTCTCCCGCGGATGAAGCAGACAGTGTTTTCGAGCAGGTAATCGAGTTTGACGAGTTGATAAATGGCGGAATCGATCCTGCGTCCTGTGTGCAAGCTCTCATCGACGCTGGAATTATTAATAGTTCCGTCCGTGCGCAGGTGGTGCTTGGCGCTGAAGCGGTCGAGCGTGGTGCCGGGGATTTAACGGTTCTCTTCCGAGGGGCAATTGTCGCTAAGGCATGGGCTCAGCTTGCTGCATTATCCGACAACGCGCGGGAAACTGCCTCTGACGAGCATCTTAGGTGGGTAGACGAAGTCGGCGACTTTGCACGCACGATGCTTGCTCTAGAAGCTGCAGAAAGACCATCGACGGACCTTCTGGAGTCTTCCGTTCGTTCGATTTCGACGGTCGGGCATCCGGTACACCGCGCCCTCGATACGAGGTCTCAGTTGAATCTCGCGTTCCGTTTTTTGGAGGCCTCCCTAGCCTCCGAGAACCCGGAATGGAAGGTTTCGAAGAAAGAAGGAGGCAACTGGAGCACTCTTCTAAGCTCAACGCCTGATCTGTTCAAAATCCTAAACGAAACATCCGGACTCTCGCACGTTGGCAAGGTGCTAGAGCAATTAGCCGCTGGGGTACTCGCCTTTGAAGTGTGTGAGAGGCTATGGTCGTCGGCCACTGGATTGCCGGACGCTGTTAGCTTTCGTGTTGAGCTCTTGAGATTTTTGTATGAACGTCAGTGTCCAGAAGCCATCGTCAAACTAGCGACGAGGTTTGATAGCGCAATACGCACCAAGCTCGAACAAATGCTTGATCTGCGTGCGGCTGCAGCATTTCGCCCTGAATTACTTCCAGCCGCCGATGCGGTCGCGCAACAGGTCGCGGTGGCTGCAAGGATGGCCCCGTTTAGGCACTTTGTAAAAAGACTGCCTTCTGTGGGGCAGTCACTTGAAACATCCATCGATGTTGCCGTCGAAGAAGACCTTATACTTAGGGAAAATCGCTTCGCAGATTATCCGGTGGTTCATGTTCGGTTCGTTGTCACAGCGCGTGGTATGGTACCGGAGCAATTGCAGGTGCAGCTCTTTTCGGAAGATGATGTGTCGATCTCAGGGAAGAGTGGCCGCGTGGCAACTTTAACTGATGAGCTTCTTTACGCGCGTAAAGAGTTCTCTGTCGACGTGCAGCTCGGCGATTCGTGGAAAGGGCGGCTAAGCAAGTCAGACAACGATAGTTTTCGGCTAAGAATCAGTGCGAGGACGGTAACCCAAGAAATCGTCATCCGAGATGTTACTTGTAGTTTCCGGAAAATTGCGAAGTCGAGCGGAGTTGCGCGGAGTATAGATAACGAGTCAATACTCGAATTCTATCCCGGCGTTGGAAATACTCCCGCTGAAGGCAGAAATTTTGTTGGACGATCTCAAGAGATTGAGCAGTTACACAGCTACCTAATAAGCGCGCGGCATCCGAGCCCGGTACTTCTCACTGGCATGAGAAGAATCGGTAAGACGTCGTTGTTGTTCGAACTTCATCGGCGCTTCCGCAATCCGGGTGACAAGCAAGCGATCTCTGTCTATCTGTCAATCGCGGAACAGCGCAGTGCGTTACTCTCACCCGAGCAAACCGTTTCGGGCTCAATATTTAAGGCGATTGTCCGAGCACTCGCAAAGCCAGCCTTTCCTATTGCGGATCACAATCGAGCAGTGGGTGAACGGCTAAAGGCGGTGTTCGGTCAAGAGCGGAATGCTGTCAGAGTCGCGCTTGAGAAGTGTTATGACCCGGAGAGCCTATCAGACTCTTTCATGATCTTATCTGAGAAATTATTGGAAGCGTCTGGTGGAGCGGCTGAGCGCGTCGTTTATCTTATCGATGAGGCAGAGACGTTGATCCTCCCGTACAATCAAGGAGGAAGCAAGAAGATTGAGCTCGAGCAGTTTTTACAGAGTCTTAGAGAAGTCTCACAAACCACTGCGTCGGTGGGGCTTGTCTTGTCTGGAAGCAACCATATCGTTGAGTTCGCTAGAGAGTACAAGAATGCGTTTTTCGGAAGCTGCGCGCGTGTAGATCTCGGCGGGATTACAGAGCGCGCCGAGGCTGAGAAGTTAGTTGCTCCGCCGCAAGTTGCCCAATTCATTCAGTTTGATCGTGAAGCTGTCGACTACGCCATAGAGCTATGCGCGGGCATGCCGCAATTTATGTGGCAAGTGGGTGCGGCGACTGCCTGTCGAATTCGGAGTGGGCCTGCAGTGCGGGGGGATGTTAGGGCCGCCGTACATGCGCTGGTCGATGAGCGACAGGATGACCTGCCTTTCAAGCCGTACGATGTATTAGAGCCTCTCGAGCACATGCTCAAATTGCAGGGCGAACGGGAACGTGACCTGTTATGGCTGCTTCTGCGTCGCGTTGCTTTACATAGCTCCTTGGCAACATTGGAAGTCCCGAGGCATTTCATCGTGGATCAGACCTTGTTGGAGTTGGGACCCAAGGAACAATGGCATCGACGCTTAACCCAATTAGTCGAGCTCGACGTCCTGTCGACGCCTCAATCTCAAAGCTATGCGTTTAAAGTTCCAATATTTGCAGAAGCATTTCGATCAAGCCGCAATAGTCACGAGCAGACGGTGCGAATTCAGCGAGTATCATTATGAGGAGAGAGCATACATGGTTCACAGATCGTGCGGCCGTGGTTTGGAAGGTGACCCCCGGAAGATCGATGCTGGGAATAGTGCCAGCGGGTTGCAGAGAAAACGATGTGTCGCGATACCTCGCAGACTGGATCAACCGGTACTTCAAGCCGCCCAATGTCTGCGCTTCCTTTAATGTGGCCGTTGGTCGCGTTGTTCCCGATCAGGCAATGTCATCGCTTGGCTTTATATCACATATAGCTAGGTCTTTCGGGGTACCGGTATCTTCTCTGCGAGAGGGAGGGGATGAGCCCAGTCACATGTTTGAGGCATTGATTGAGGAGCTCCACTCCCTCGAAAAGTATCCGGTACTTATCGTGGAGCGCTTTCATTCATTTGCGAAGGTGCCGGATGATGCGTTCCTTTCGATCTTATCTAGTATGAGGTCGTTTGAGCACGGCGGTATGCTAACAACGGTCGCATTGTCACCACTCGGGTACGACAGCATAAGGCGAGAAATTGCCACTAGCCTTCCATTTGTGAATTCGTCTTATGGTGACAATCACGACCGAGCCGTAATGTCTCCGCTGACCGCCAACGAATTCCGGGTGGCAGGCGAAAGGCTCGAATTAGAACCTGACGCGGTTGGTCACTTATATTCGTTGGGTGGCGGGCCAGACATAGTTTACCAAGCGCTGCTTGATGAAGCTCAGGGTGGAATAGACGGGATAGTATCTCGATGCGTCGTCCGATTGGGAGACAGCTTAACAAGTTTTTTGAACTACGCTATCGGTCCGCTCGACTACAACAGACCTCTACTGCGTCGACTGATCGATGGGGCGGCGACGCAAACTGATGCAGAGTTTTTTCATGCAATTCTTCAATCAGGTTTTCTAGTATCTAAGAGCCAGATAGAGGTGAAGTGTGCTGGCCCGGTCCTAAGTGCCTATATTCGTGCGCTCCTCGAAAGGGAAGAACACGGAGCAGAAGTGCGGCCACGCCAGCTGGATGCACGGGTGAAAATATTGCTGGTTTCCGCAAACTCGCTAAGTAACCCGTTAGACATCGAAGCGGAAGTTCGGGATCTGCTTCGTCAGCTGGGGCGTACGCTCCATCGTGATAAAGTTGAAATCAATCATTGTCAGGCGGCAACGCCAGACGAGGTTGTCTTCGCCCTTCGAACTTTTATGCCCGACATTGTCCACTTCAGCGGACACGGTGACGAGCAGGGAGTTGAGCTAAGGGCGGAAGGAAGTGGGGGGACACACGTTGCTGGGATTGCCATTGCAAGGGCGTTTCAGGATCGCGGCGTAAGACTAGCTGTCTTCAACGTGTGTCACTCCAATCATTATGCCGCAGCGATAGCTCTCTACGTCGAAGCCGTCGTCGCGACCAGCGATGAAGTGGACGACGACGCAGCTAAATATTTTGCGGTAGCGTTCTATAGAACAATTGCCTCAGGCTTTACGGCAGGACAAGCATTTCGGGATGGTACAAGCGCCGTAGAGATGAATGGATTCAGTAATGTATTTAGATATCACGGGAACGCAGAGTTGAGGTTTGTGGGTGGCTAATAGTTGGTTGATCAGGGGGCATCAACCTCCCATCACCGCGTCGGTCAATACCGCAAGTTGTTTTTTGGAAATGGCAGGATTGTTGCGCCTATACGGAAAACCCTTCCGATATTTGATCGGTTGGGTATTGAAACCGCTGTCAATCCGTATAGCCGCGAGGAGGTGGCTGACGAATGCAGCGGCACAAGCGAGTTGCCCTTTATCTACGGGTATCGACGCAGGACCAACGAACCGACAATCAATTGCGCGAGCTGACGGCCGTCGCCGACCGTGCAAGCTGGCAAGTAGTCGGGACGTTCACTGACACTGGCATATCTGGAGCCAGAGGCCGCAAGGACCGTCCTGCATTCGACAAGCTACTTAAAGCGGTCACGCGTCGCGAAGTCGATTTGGTCGCGGCGTGGTCGGTCGATCGCTTAGGCCGCTCCCTGACGGATCTCTTGTCGTTCCTTGGTGAGCTGCATGCGAAAGGCTGTGACCTTTATCTCCATCAACAGGGCCTCGACACCAGCCCCCCCCGCTGGACGGGCGATGTTCCAGATGATGGGAGTATTCGCTGAGTTCGAGCGGGCTATCATTAGGGAGCGGGTAGTTGCTGGATTGGCGCGAGCAAAAGCTGAAGGTAAAGCAGTGGGACGCCCGACGGTTGGAGCCGAGGTCGAAAACGCGATCAGGCAGATGCGTCGCGACCGTCTCGGAATTCAGAAGATTGCAAGGACGCTTGGCGTCGGAGTGTCGGTTGTTCAGCGCGTCGTCGCAACATCGGCAGTCTAACGCTGCAAGGCTGGCCGCAGAAGGCCCTTCGCAAGACCGTCCAATTTCGCGCGATCGCCACGAGCTGCCTCGACACTTGCTATGTGCTGGTCTGGCACCCGCAGATCGATACGCGCTTCAGCACCATCGAGATTCAGGACCGGGTCTTCGCCTGCGGCGACTTGAACCTGAGGCCAGCATTCCGGGAGTTCGCGAGGCTCTGGAATTTCGAGGACTATGCGAGCGCGCTCTCGATGCCACCCCATTCCTTCCGGCCGACGCGGGAGGATCAGGAGATCGCTGAGCACATGACGGAGGACCGTCAGCTTCCGGATCAGGGAGCGCTGGTTCACATCGACTAGACGGATTCGTGTTCGCTGTTTCCCGACCGCCATCACCATGCATAGCGAACCGTCCCCTTGCCGGCATAAGAGCGCGTGGCGTCCGAGAACTCGCCTTCGAAGGTCGCGGCGAGCGAGATACCGCTGATGAAGGTCATTTCCGCCGAGGCCGTGGTCAGCGCGGCGTCACGCGCGGGCGCTGCGCCGGACACGGTGAACGATGCGCCAGGCAGCGACTGGAACATGGCGGCGATACTGCGATCGCTGTTGTAGTCGTGCGCCCAAGCGGCACGGCTGCGCAGCGTCAGGATCGCGTCCTTGACGGCGAAGGATTTGTCGGCGCGCATGCCAAGCTCGCTGCGCGTCGATGTCACGGTTTTGCCGGCGTAATTCAGCGCAAATGTCGCCGCGCCTCCGGCGGTGCTTTCCGCATAAGACGGCAGATCGAACGCGATCACCTGCGCGGCGACATAGGGCGTCACGCCGACGCTGCCAAGCCATGAGGTCATGGTGCGATTGCCAGCCTCGATGCGGCCGGAGAACGCATTGGCATTGAACTGCGCATGCAGGCGATCGAGGCCTGCGACGGTGACGATGCGATCGGTGGTGATGTCCTGCCAGCCATAGGCGGCGGCAGCGGTGATATAGGCCGACGACACCGTGTGCCGGATGAACGCTCCGGCCTGGAACAGGTCGGAGCGGCCTGAGCCTGAATTGGCGACGGAGAAACTGGTACCAGCGCCTGCGAGAGAGAAACCGGCGACGGTGTTCGGCGATAGCAACACATCCGCTCCAACGGCGACGCCGCCGATGTTGCTGCGCGCGTCGTTGGTTCCCGTCGTGGCATTGCCGTCGGTCATTTGCGATCCGCCGAAGCCGGCGGCCCAGACGTTCCAGCGTTGCTCGAAAGCGGGAGCGCGCGGCGCGGCCTTGGTGATCGCGGCAAAGGCGTCGCGCATCGGGCCAGGGCGCGTGTCGGTGGCGGCGTAGCCGAGCGACGCATCCGGCGCGGCGCTGCTGCGACCCGCGGTGAACGGATCGGTCATCACGCCCAGGAACAGGTTCATGGCGTTGATCGTGGTCTGCTGCGATCCCGTCGCCGTTGCGCCGGAGATTTGCGTGAGGCCGCGCAGCAGGTCGTTGCCATTCAGCTTGAAGATCGCACTGAACGCGTCCGACAGGAGACTGCCGCCGGCCAGCGCCGCATCGATGGCGCCGGCGATGGCAACCTGATTGCCGCTCGCAGTGGTCGGCAGGATCGGTGAGAGCATGCCGGGATCGAGGGTCAGCAGGACGTCATTGCCGACATAGCTGAGCAGGGGATTGCGCGCGAGATTGTTGGCGAGCAGCAGGCTTGCTGACTCGAACGTGCCGGTCAGCGTGCCCGCGGTGAGGATCGTGTATGTCGCGCGCTGCGTCAGCCGCGCCAGCGGGTCGATGACGACGCGACCCGCGAGGGTGGCCGCGCCGGTGACGATGGCCTTGTCGGCGACGGGACCTTCGACCTGGACCAGATAGGTCGATGCGGCCGTCATGGCGAGGCTGGCCATGGTTAGCGTGCCCGGCGAATTGCCCGGCGACAGCGTGCCGCCATTGATGGAGACCTGACCGACACTGCCGCTGCCACCGATGGTGCCGCCGGCGCCGATGACGAAGATGGCGTTCGGCAGCGATCCATTGATGGCAAGCAGGCCGTCGATATTGACGGTGCCGGCATAGCTGGAATTGCCGATCAGCGACCAGCGCGACCCGGCGGCGCTGCCGAGGCTGGCGAAGCCGGCGTAGTGCAGGCCAACTCCGAAACCGGACATATCGAAGATGCCGGCGCTGGTGCCGCCGAGTTGCAGGATGCTGGTGCCGGTACCGATCACATGGCCGGTGACCGTGGCGCCGCTCAGCAGCCGCAGAGTGTCGTTGCTGCCGCCAAACTGGACCGCCGTGCCGCCGGTACCGGTGACCTGGCCATCCACCGTCAGCGTGGTGGTGCCGCCCGTGGTGATGACGCCCGTGGTGCCAGTAACGCCGCCAATGGCATTGATGATGATGTTGCCGGCCAGGGTGCGCGATGCGCTGATGCCGACGCCCGAACTCTGCACGGCGCCGCCGACATCGATGACAATATCGCCGTTGCCGCGATGCTCCGCACGAATGCCGTAGCTCGACGCCGCAAGACCTGCGGCAACGACATTGCCGCCGATCCTGATCGTCAGCGGGGTGGCCATGGCAGGGTTCGCCCGCATGATGGCATCCACACCGATTGCTGCAGCTGCAGAGGAGGTTGCAGTCACTGCGCCCTCGACCGTCACCTCGATGGGACCGGGGCCCGCGGAGACGATGTTTGCGAGTTGCGTGTCGATGGAGACGCCTGTCGCAGTACTCGTTGCGATGGCCGTCACGTTCTTGTGGGCAAGGACCGTGGCGCGGGCTGTGGTTGGCGTCGTGTCATAATTGAATATGTAAATGCCTTTGGCGCTTGCGCCAGTTCCATTGCCGGTCGCGACGATGTTGTCGTAGGCGGTGATGTCGATGTTGCCGCCGTTTTTCATGCCGGCCGCGATGCCTTGGGCACTCGCAGGGCCGCCGATGAAGTTTATATTTGTTCTGTTGTTGGCCGTTGCAGTGACCGGCCCGCGCAGCAGCAATGTCAGGTCGCCGCCGTCGATATCAGCCTGGGCAGCAATCGCCAGGGTAGTTTCCCCCAACGCCGTGGCGGAAACGGGGCCGGCGACGGTCATGTCCAGACCGGGCGAGTTCGACCAACTCACCGAAACGGCATTCGCGGTGGCCACATTGGCCGTGGTGGATGTGGCGCTGGTTGTGACGGCGCTATTCGAGATAAAGGTGCGCCGCTGTCCGCTTGTCGACACGCCGTTGGACACAATGCTTTCGCCGATGGAACTGACGGTGCCGGTCGAGATTATGCTGGTGGAGACCGCGCCGTTGATGATGGCGTTCATCTCGCCGGTATGTTGGCTATATACACCGGCGGCACCCGACGCGTTGGTGATATCGCCATCTGTCCTCGCGTCGAGCGACCCCGCGCCGGAGAAGAACAATCCGCCATTGATGGCACGCGTCCTGATCACGGTGTTGCCGTTGGCGTTGGTTAACCCGACGGCCCCCGTCACGGTCTGGTTAGCCGTCAGCGTCAGCGTCACCGGCGCAGTGCTGGGATTGGTTATGTTGATCCCGATGCCCCCATGCACCTCCGCATTGGTCGTCACCTCGACCGGTCCGGTGACGTTGGCGTGAGAAATCGAGATCGCGTTGCCCAGGGGATTGTTGATGACACCGTTGGCGGTGATCTTGATACTGCCTGTGCCACTTCCAGCGTCGCGTGTCTCGATGCCGGAAATGGCATCGGTGGTGATCGTCACTGCGCCATTGGCGGAGGTCTGCGTCGAAATCACCCCGTTGATCCGGCTTCCGGTGGTATCGATGGTAATGTCGCCGCCGGAGCTGACGGCTTTGATGGCCCTGCCGCCGGCATCGACCTCGATGACACCCGACGACTGCGTCAGCGTGATCGCGCCGGCGCCGGTTGCTTCGAGTCCGACACCTGCGGCTCTGATATCGGCCCAGCCGCGATAGATGATCGCACCGGTGCCCGTATTGCCGAGCGCCAAAGCCGTTCCGTTGGACGTATGGGTGTTCCATATGCCGGCCGGATCGGTGAGGTTGAACATCAGGTCGCCGGTGCCGCCTTGGACGAAGGCCCCGGCAACGCTGCCGTTGCCGCCGGTGACGTTGGCGACAAGTCCGGCACCGACGTCGATATTCACCGTCGTTTCAAACGGACCAAACGTCTCAAGCCTTCCGCCGCTCGGATTGGCGGCGTCGCACAGCACCGTTGCGGTGTTGAGGCCGGAACAGGCCGCCAGCGCTTCCGGCGGCGCGGCCAGGACCAGGAGCGATGCCGATGCCAGCAGGGCATTGCGAAGCGATATTGAATTACCAGGCATAGCGAACGGTCCCCTTGCCGGCATAAGAGCGCGTGACATCCGAGAACTCACCTTCGAATGTCGCAGCGAGCGAGATGCCGCTGATGAAGGACATCTCGGCCGAGGCCGTGGTCAGCGCGGCGTCATGCGCCGCCGCTGCGCCGTTGACGACGAAGCTCGCGCCGGGCAGCGACATGAACGTCGCCGATGCGGCGCGGTCGGTGTTGAAATCATGCGCCCAAGCCGCGCGGCCGCGCAGCGTCAGGATCGCATCGTTGACAGCGAAGGACTTGTCGGTGCGCAGGCCAAGTTCGCTGCGGGTGTCGTTCACGGTCTTGGATGTGTAGCTGAGCGCGAAGGCGTTGCTGCCGGCGACAGCGGTTTCCGCATAGGCCGGCAACATGACGGCGGTGAACTGGACGGCGGCGTAAGGCGTGAGACCGAGGCCGCCCTGCCATGACGTGACGGTGCGATTGCCGACTTCAAAACGTCCCGAAAACGTATTGGGGCTGAAACGCGCCTGCAACTGATCCGTCATCACAGCGCGGTTGGTGGTGACGTCCTGCCAGCCATAGGCCAGTGCGCCGGACAGATAGGTCGAGCCGATCGCGTGGCGCACGAAGCCGCCGATCTGGAACAGGTCGGAGCGACCGGAGCCGCCGCCTGTCACGCTGAAGCTGGTGCCGCCGCCGGCCATCGCAAAACCGGCGACGGTGTTGGGCGAGATCAGATAGTCGGCGCCGACGGCGACGCCGCCGATGCGGCTGCTCGATGTATTCGAACCGGCGGCCGCATTGCCATCGGTGGTCTGCGTACCGCCGAAGCCCGACGCCCACACGCTCCAGCGCGGATCATAGGCTTGCGCCAGTGGTGCTTTCGTGAACATCGCATAGGCATCGCGCGCCGCACGGCTCTTCGCTGTCGATGTGTCAGCGTTGGTGTCGGCGAATCCCATCGCGCCCGGCGCCGTGCCGCCGCGACCTGCTGCAAAGACGTCGGTCATCGATCCCATGAACTGCGTCGTCGCCCCCATGGCGATCTGCTGCGATCCCGTTGCAGTCTCGCCGGAGGCCTGCGTCAGCCCGGTGGCGGTCAGTCCGCCATAGACCAGCGGAATGCCGCCATTGCGGTTGAAGTAATTGACCAGCGCACTACCGACGCCGGACTGATTGCCGCTGAGGCCGGTGTTCGGCGGCGCGATGAAGGCAAGCGCCAGATCCAGATAGGCATTGTTGGCGTCGTAGCTCAGGCTGGTCCTGAAGCCTGACGGCAGATTGCTGTTAACGAGCGCGTTGAAGGTGGTGCCACCAAGACCGCCGGTAGCGTTGAGGATGGTGTATTGCCTGACAACGTAAGAGCCCGCCGCGAAGCTGGCATTAACAGTGCCGCCGTTCAGCGTAGCGCTGCCGGTGACATTGGTGCGGTCGGATGAATTCGGCGAGACCTCGACATTGTAGTTCGACCCGGCGCCGAAGGTCAGGTTGCCATTGACGGTGATGGTGCCGATCGAGTTGCCCGGCGCCAGTGTGCCGCCCGATGCAATCGTCGTATTGCCGAGCGTGCCGG
The DNA here is from genome assembly GCF_052076045.1 of Tardiphaga sp. 20_F10_N6_6. NCBI lineage: Bacteria > Pseudomonadati > Pseudomonadota > Alphaproteobacteria > Hyphomicrobiales > Nitrobacteraceae > Tardiphaga > Tardiphaga sp. 20_F10_N6_6. The sequence continues at coordinate 2,659,718 of NZ_CP197239.1, read as the reverse complement.
TGCCGCTGAGTATGGCGCCATTGTTGGCGGTGATCATCGAAGACGACGCAATCGAGCCATTGACGCTTAGTTTGCCGCCATTGACAGTTGTCGCACCGGTATAGGTGTTGGCGCCGGACAATGTCAGCGTGCCGGTGCCGGCTTTGACAAGCGACCCGCCGATGCCGCCGGCGCCATGGCCACCATCAGCAATGATTCCGGTGACATTGGTCGACAGATCATTGCCGCCGACGGTCAGTTGGTTGGCGCCGAGGGTGAACGAGCCGCCGCCGGCAATCGAACCGACGCCAAGCGCGCCGACATGAGCGCTGAAATCCGTGACGCCTGCCGCGCCATTGGTAATCGCAGCGGTGCCACCCGTACTCGTACTTATAAAGTTTAGCAAACCGCCGTTGGTTATCGCCGCACTGCCGGCCGTGGAGGCGTTGTAGAAATACATCAAGTTGACATTGAGAATGGACGCGTTTCCGGCGCTGCTTGTGTCAAGAAAACGCAGCAAGTTTGAATTGGTGATCGTGGCGCCGCCAGCCGTCGCACTATTACTGAAAAACAGGTCATTGGTACTGGTAATGGTCGCGCTGCCGGCTGTGCTGCTCGCGTTGAAAGCGAGATTGCCGGTATTCGTGATCCTCGCATTGCCCGCTGTCGTCGTTCCGTTGAACGACATCGAATTGCTGCTGTTGATGGTAGCGTTTGCGGCCGTGCTGTTATTATAAAACCCCAAAACGTAGGTGTTGACGATATTGGCGCTGCCGGCCGTGCTGGTTTGATTAAAAGACAAAATACCCGGGTTCGTCAGCGTGGCGCTGCCAGCGGTGCTGGAGTTGGTGAAATCTAGAATTCCGCCATTGACGAAATTGACGCTGCCGCCAGTGATGCCGGCGCCGGTAAACGTGAGAATCTGGCCGTTGGTGAAGCTGTAGGCCGACGCACCGGCATTGAAGGTCAAGCCGCCAAGGGTCGTATCGGCCGAAAATGACAACGCGGTGACCCCGGAGATGCCGAAGAACGCCGTGCCGGTCGGCACCGTGGCCGGGCCCCAGTTGGCGGCGGTGTTGAAGTCGCCGGAGCCGGGCGTGCTCAGCCAGGTGGCGTCCTGCGCCACCGCCGGCAGCGCCGCCAGACACAGTGCCGACGATGCCAGCAGCGCCGCCGTCATCCGACGCAGCGACACCCGACCCGAAACCGTCGTCTCCGCAATCACCCGCATCGTTTGTCCTGACTTGCTTGCAACGTCCCGCGCCTGGTGCCAGCGCGACTCCACTCACGGGTCACTGATAGAGACACCCCCCTGGCGCTGACAGGTGAAAGAGAGCCGAATGATAGTGGCGACCAAAAATGGTCAGTTGCCGGGGACAAGCGGCATGTCATGGCGGTGTCGCTTCACGCATGGTCGGCATGCAAGTCCTGCGCGCTCACCGCATACGCCGCGAAGGCGGCATCGATGATGGCCAGCTTCGCGGCCTGCGCAACGTGATACTCGCGCTGGAAAGCAGCCGAGATCCACAACGGAGATTTGCCGCGCCCGCGCGTCCAGCCGAGACTCCCCATCGCTTCGGCACCGATGAATTTGCGACTGAGCTGGCTCCGCGACAAATTGAGATGTTGCGAGAGCGACGACACCGACGTGATATCGGTCCGAAGGCGCGGCGGCCCGACCTCGTCGTCCTGGCATCCGGCGATCAGGCGATCCATCACGATGCCACCGTCGTTGATCCAGGTGAACAGCGAGAACGTCCCCTCGGGCTGGCGCACCGTGCCCGAGGCCAGCAGGCCATCGGCGATCACAGGCTGCATGGCTGCGAGCAGCTCCGGCCGGCTTTGCAACGCCGCCGACCGCCGGCCGCTGTCGAGGCCGTCCAGCGTGGCCAGATGAATCGCCAGCCAGTTGTGCAGGATCGCCAGCGTCCCGGGCGACGGCTCGAACGGCCGGTGGCGCCGCCCTTCGCTGTTCGCCACATGGCGCACGATGCCGTATTTCAGCGATTCCCGCAGGAATGCGCCGGCCGTGTTGCGGCTGGCGAGGTCGTGCTCCAGCACCAGCTCGATGAATCGCTCGGCCAGGACGCCGGTGCCCGGCTGCCCGGCCTCGTTGCGGAAATATTTCGCCAGCGCGACCTGCGACATGAGCCAGCGCTGCTGTGTGGCGAAGGGTGACGTGACGCGCGGGTTCGCCTGATGGGTCAGAACGAGCGCCTGGGCCTGCTGCCGGATCCACACGGCCAGCGCCGGATGCGCCAGGATCCGGTCCGCTGTCAAAGCTGCCGAAATGACCGTCGCATCTCGCGGCGGCAACGCCGGATACCCCGGCATCGCCGCGCCCGAAGCGGAATCCGGCCCGGCCTGGCTCAGTGCGATCTCGGAAGGCGGATTCATCATGGCCGGACGCTACCGGGTCGCACCGGAAGCGTCCTGATGCCGGGCCGTTACATTCTGACGTTTCTCTGATATTTGGCTGATAGCGCCATTTGCGCCGATTTGTCTGGTATGGCCGCAGCATCGAACGACCCAAAAACGTCTGAGGATCACGTGCTGCGTTTTTCCGGCTTTGAACTGGATCGGCAGCGCGCCGAACTGCGCGGCGCCGATGGCGGAGCCATCAAGCTCCGGCCCAAGACCATCACCATGCTAATTCTGTTCGCGACCCGTTCCGGGCGCGTGCTGAGCAAGCAGGAATTGATGGATGCGGTCTGGCCGAACGTGCATGTCGGCGACGACAGCCTGTTTCAGTGCATCCGGGAGCTCCGGACCGCCCTCGGCGACGACCGCCGCCAGATCATCAAGCTGGTGCAAGGCCGCGGCTATCTGTTCGACGCCGAGGTCACCCAGATGCCGGTCGCGCCGGCGTCCGCCACCGTCCAACACGACCCGGACCAGCCGTCCACTCCGGCGCTGCCCACGCCACCAGTGCGCCGCATCGGCCGGCGCGCCGTTTGGGCGCTGGCCGCCGCGGCGGTTCTCGTCATGGGGCTGGCGTTAGTGACCGCCATGGTCGCCCCGGGACTGGTCACCGGACGCGGACCGATCACCCTGGCGGTGATGCCGATCACCGCGGCCGAGAGCGACCTCGCCGCGATGGCGCGTGATGTCACGACGCGTCTCGGCGATGGGCTCGCGAAAATCGACAATGTCCGCGTCGCCACGCCGCAGGATGCCCGCACGATCAAGGCGGACTTCGTCGTCTCCGGCGAACTCCTGAAGCGTGACGGCGCATGGGAGCTGCGGGCACGCATGACCCACACGGCGACCGGCAATATCGTCTGGACCGCGCCGGTCTCACTCGCGATCGACGACAGCGACGTTCTGTTGCAGCAGTCGCGATTGGCCGCCGGCGTCGGTCATCCGCTCGCCCTGCGCATCAATGCATTGCTCCATGCGGAGCAGAAACCCGCCAACGACCAATCCACATCCGGCAGCGCCGGAGTGGTGATCGAGCAGGCCATGGCGTCCATCACGCAGACGACGCGAGAGCGCTTCGCGGCATCGCAGACCATGCTCGACAAGGCGCTCTCCGACGATCCGGGCAATGTCGATCTCGCCATCGCCCTCGCCGCGCTTCAGCTGCGTGGCGTGCAGATGGTCTGGTACAATGCAGCGGACAGCGCAGCCGCTGAGCGCAAGGCGCGCGCCATCCTCGAGCGCGGCCTGAAGTTGAAGCCGGATTATCTGCCGGTGCTCGAAGCCTATTGCCGCTTTCTCAACGCCACCAACGAATTCGTCGAAAGCCTGGTGGCCTGCGCCCGCACGCTGAGCTTCGATCCCTGGAACGGCGTGGCGCTGTATCACATAGGCCTCGCCCAGCTTCAGCTCGGACGCTTTGAAGACGCCCTCGCGACGTTCAAGCAGGCGGATCGCTTCGACACGCCGCGGGTGTCGCGCTGGACCTGGCAGCTCGGCGCGGGGATGAGCTATCTGTTCATGGGTCGCGCCGAGGACGCGTTGCCCTGGCTGCAAAGCTCGATCGCCATCACGCCGGCGTCGGGACGCCCGCTTGTGCTGCTTGCCGCGGCCTACCAGCGGTTGGGCCGCACGGACGAAGCACATGCGGCTTTGACGCAAGGCTTGATGCTACGGCCCGGTTCGACCGTGAGCAACATCGGGATCCCGACCAAGAATGTCAGCGCCGCATATATGGAAGCGCGCGGCCGGATCGAACAGGCGCTGATCGCGGCCGGATTGCCGGAGCGCTGATTGACGGGAGCGGTCGCCCGTATTTCACCCAACAATTACTGACGATGTGCCGTGCTTAGAGCCGATCCAGGAAGAACTTGAGTCAGATGTGAAAGTCTGAACACCATTTGACGGCCGACCGGCGCAGCCTTCGCTATCCCAGTGATTTGATTGATGCGGAGGACGACGCGTGGAAGCACGCTGACGAAGCTGGGCTTGTCGATGTCATCGATGGCAAGACAGTATTGGAAGACGGTTACACGATTCAGCCGTGCCGCTTGGACGAGAACGGTGTGGCGGTCGCGGTGCCGCCAGCGGTCGAGTAGCTAGTATGAACTAACCATTGGCGCGCTTGAGCCTATTGAGCGGGATCCGCCTAGCCGCGATTTGCTCGCCCGGGATGCTCGGGGAAGCCACGCCTTTAGTGCCCCGGTGGGCGCAAATTGAGCAGTAAAGCCCAAGGCCGACCGGGCCGGCGGAACAGCGTCGCCCGAGGGAGCAAGGCGGGGGCGGGTCGCGGTCGGCGCAAAACGTGCCGAAGGGCTGTTTCCGGGGCGTGGGGAGGCAGGAAGTGGTGGGCCGGGGCGTGACGAAATTCAAGGATCGAGCTGGGTGTAATAATACCGTAGCCGTTATTGGACTTAGGGTAGGCACCTAACGACCGCGTGAGCGGATGGAATTTACAGCCCGATCCTCACCGCTGCGTATCCCTTTGTCCGGCAAGGCGTCGGAGCTTCGATCCGACTTCTTACAGGTTGGTCAAAACATTCGGCACCGGCGGCATTGCATCTAACGCAGTAGCGTACAAGGCCTCGCGAGACTGATTTGGCCGCTTCCTATGCTGGCCAGAAGTGCCGAAGAATTGAAACGCAGCGGAGATAGTTAGTTGCAGTACTAACGGCCGATCAAATGCCACTGGCGATTTCCTCTTTCCGATTGGTCGTTATCTAATTAGAAGTGCACTTAATCCAAAGCTCAGGAGAAAAGCCCGGGTGCAGTTCGATTAGGACTGTCTCTCCGCCGACGTGAGTCAATTTCCACGTCACCGTCTTTCGGCCAATGGTGCCTTCGTCATAACATTTCAAATCGGTAGCCAGTGATAGAGTAGTCTCTGATCCGGCTCCCACGAAATTGTTCGTCTTCAATATTCGCTGGCGGATGATGTCGCACCCTACACTGCCTTGATAATACTGAAGCTCGCCAGCTGAGAATTTCAATTGAGGAGCAGGAGCGCCAGTAATTTCCGGAAGTCCCTCTTTCCACCGCTTTGCGCTGCATTGATTTCCCGCTGTCTGCTTACGGGCTACAACATAGAAGCCGTCGAATTCTGCCGTTTGACTACTTTTTGATTCTTCCGCGCAGCTGGGGTTAGCGCTCAAAGCGTAGATTATCATCATCGAAACGATAGCGAATTGCTGCCGAACGCCCATTGCCACTTTCCCCATTTTAATTACTTCTGAGCTCTCGTTGAGAATGACTAGCGCTTCCAAATTCCGAGAAGGATAAAGTCGGATATCCGCTGCAGCACTGAGGCGAAGCTCCGTCCGTTGTCGTTCGGGTCAAGCAACACAAACGATGCTACCGCCGGAAGAGCTCCGACTAAGTTTTTGCATTGGAGGCGTTCAATCAAATACGGCCTGTCGTCGAGCGACTTGTCGCAATCAGCGCCATTCATGTAGAGCAAAAAACTGTGCGGCTTATAGCGACCTGATCCGCCGAACTCACACGCCGGAGTCCAGCCCACGCTTTGATTAAGATCGACCAGCTTTACGTTTCCGGAACAAAGCTCAATTGCTTGCCGCATCGAAAAGTGGGCGAGCGTGCTTTCTCCCTGCCAGAGCAAGGGCATTGGAATGTACTTGGCGACTTTGGGGTCTAGGAGCTTCGCCGCGACGGCGTACGCAAGCCTCTTCTTCGATCTAGGGTCGACTACAATCAGTAGCTCCACATAGACCCCGCTGTAGACTGCTATTGAGAGCCTCTTGCTCGTCGCCTCCTTCGAAGGAGGCCCGAACGCCTGTTCTATCGAGCGGATTGAGGTGAATTCATCGATCTTCGATAAAGCGATAAATTGGTCGTTGCACTTGTTGAGGCAATCGGACGGCGACCCCATAGTTTGGGCCATCGTCAATTCGCAAAACAACAATGAAAGGATGAAAGCAGCCGAACTTGCGACCCTTCTAAAGGTCTTGAATTGATCGAAATCAAAAGTTGCGCGTCCCATACTTGGTGCGTCGTTGGCGTAGCCGGCGAGCGCTGAAATCGCGGCTTCAGCGTTCCTCCGTTTCATTAGAGCTGTCATTTTGCTTCTCGTCCGGCGCTGTAAGAAGCTGTAGGGAAAATATATCAGCTCGATGGCTTACAATTTAGGGATTGGCACCCGAGAGCGCTGAAAGCGTTCCTCGTGGTCCTTTTTCGCTAGGACGTCGTCATGAAGAATCACTCGGCGTTGGTTGAGCAAAAAGAGCAGGACCTTTCCGTCGCCCAAGTCCCAGCTATATTCTGCATTTGATGGCGTTGGCGTCGTCGCTGGCTTCGTTGAGAACTGATCCGAGAGCGATTGCGCTATCTCTTCCACGCTGGCCGTTGTTCGCAGGTCCATGTTGAGCCCTATAAGCGGCGCACCATCGAGCACTGTTGAGAACCACAGCGTTAGCCCCTCGCACATGATGCCGTAGGGGATCGCTTCGCGCGTAAAGTTATTACAGGAATAACCTTTCTCCTTAACAACACGACCAGCCTCCACGAAGGACATGCCCGGCGCAAGGCCGCGAATGTCCCGTTTGCCCTGCTGGGCCAAGCACGACGAACTCATCACAACTAGTGCGGCGACGATTGTATGTTTTGCGGAAAACATCAGGTGCAATCACTTGAATTCGTAGGTCGACGACCCGGCATTCGTGTCGATGGCGATACGGACAGCCCGGCAGAACGGGATAAGGCCGATGCCACCACCCACGTCGAGGCTTATCGGCCATGGGTTCGCGTCGGGGTTGCCGAGGTTGAGCATCGTGACAACCTTGCAGTTGGCTTGATCGTTGACGCGGACGCGCCGAACTTGGATTGCCTTTCGTCCGATGTTCTGGATTTGAATTTCGCCATTGCGGCTGAGTGTCACTTTCAGGTCAGGTGATCCCCCAAGCAGCGACAGAAGGAAAAGCCCGAGGGCAGCGGCCAAAGCGATGTGCCACCAGCGCCAGCTCCGTTTCGCCGTAAGCTTTGGATCAGCGCTTATGTCCGACATTCCCATCTCAGCGCTGTCGCGCCGCCCCCAATGGTATGGCTCCATTTCGTCGAGCCTGTTGACCTGCAGATTTGTGGCCGCCGAAGCAAATAACAGCTCATTAGATATATGTCGAATATATTCGATTGTTTGATTTGAGCCAAATTGGTCGCGTGCGGCCATGCAAGGCCGAACCCGCATCGCTCTAAACCTGCGCCGTATCCGAGCGGCGAAAGGCATTACGCAGGAGGCCTTGGCATTCGATGCTGAGGTTGATCGGTCGTATATCAGCGGCATGGAACGAGAATCCTTCAATCCCACAATCGATATGCTCGAAAAGCTAGCTGGTGCGCTGTCGGTTGACGTGTCGGAATTTTTGACCATTCCGCGCGGAGCAGCGGCAAAACCGAAGCCCCTGAAACCCGGGAGGCGACCAAAAAGCGTTCGTTGAATTGACACGTCGGGTCTCAGTATTCGTCCGCGCGCATGATGGTCAGTACGCGGGTCGTGAGGGAAGGGGCAGTCGGGTCGGGCGAGCCGAACAGGACCCATTGGTCGAACGAATCAATCTTCCAAATGAAGCGATTGCTATTCTGGTTGACTGCTCCGAAGTCGTGCTCGCCATGGGGATCGTTTTCGGGGCTGAACTCGGCGAAGCTCCGTACGCTGAGGAGCAATTGGGCGACCTGCGTGGCCCCCAGCGAGGCGACACCGGCAGTCAGGTTTAATCGATAGCCCTTGCTCGTGCGGGGCAGCTTGTGTCTAAACGCATCGTTGAGTTCACGGATTCTGAGCGTGCGTTGAGTTTCGACGCTCGCACTGGCTACTCCTGATGTCGGGTGCTGTTCAGCGCTCAACATGGTTTCACCATCTTCGGATGCAGTAAGGCAACTTGGGTTATCTTTCGAGCGAACGTGCCGAGCTCAGGGTAGTCCTTCCAAAGCAAAGTTACCGTTTGGCTTTCGAGAACCACGTTTTGGACCTCGCAGTAAAACCAGCCTTGCGTAGGTTCGTCGGTCGCTAATACGAGCGACCCTCGGACCAATGCACCCCAATCGTCTGATGCACCGGCCTTGGCACCAGCCGCAGGAGGTACCGCTTTTTTGTCGACGTCGCCCGAAGGCGGTTTCGGCGGGGAGGCGGGAGGTTCGGTCCCGGCGACTGCAAGTAGTTTGTTGTAAAGCGCAGGCCGGACAAGCGGCACCACCGTTGTGCCTTTTGCCGACACCGTGCCCGTGGGAAGTTTCGAGGCGATGGCGCGCTGCTCATCGCTGACGATCCTGATCGTCCGCATACCCATCACCTGGGCGGCCTCCTGAGCCGATTTTGCGGCTTCAGCACCGAACCGTGATGCGTGAGGTCGTTTGCGTCGGTCAATTCCAAATACCGCCAAAGCGATGTCGGCTGGGATCTTCTGAGCGGCGTTTCGTTTGGTGCTCATGAGTGTGCCCTCGAAGAGCGAAAAAAGGGCCCCAGATGAGGAGCCCTTTTCGCTAGACCAATCGGTTCGGGTTGCTGACTGCCCCCGGATGGGGGGTCCAAAAGCTGGAAGCCGTGAAAAACCATTTTTCCTCCAAAAGGGCGCAAATCGCCCGTCCGTGAATTTAAGGTAATATAACACCTCTGTCAATAGTTTGTTTGAAATCAATGGGTTGGAATTTTGTCCTTTTTTTTGGCATCCAAACTCCCGCCGGGGCGTCTGCGAATTCGGGTCCAGAAACCAGCGCGGGATCGGGACTCAACCTCTGCGGTCTCGACTTATGTTCTCTATATGTTCTAATCGCGACATGTCTGATAAACCCGCGAGCTGGCGCATGCCGACCCCAAAACAGATGGAAAAGCTGACCGCAAAGCCGGACCAGCGTCCTTTGCCAGCGAGCCCTACGCCGGGGCCCGCTGATGATCTGCCGGAGGAATACTGGGATTCCATTGTGCGGGACCCAAGCGGGCAGATCCGCACCGGAATTCCCATTCAGCAACGTCGTCTGTCAGAAATTCCGCGCCATGTGTTGCGGGTGAGCTGCCGGAGGTGCGACCGCATTGTCGAGATTCAAACGGTAGACGCTGTACGCCTCTACGGTCAGCACGCGGTGTGGAAAGATGTTGGCATGAAGTTGCTCGACGATGGGTGCCAGCAACGCACCGGCAGCCGAGAAGACGATGGTTGTTGGCCGTCGTTCGAGACGCCGTAGCTGCAGGACAGTTCCTCCCGGTTTTGTTAGCTTGGACGCCCCGTATGGCTCCGAAATATCACCCCACGCCTCTCTCCGGCGGCGAACTGGACTGCGATCACTGGCGCTAGATATCGGGCGATGAATCTGGATCTCACGAGGCGTTTCGCTCAAATGCAGGGACGGCTTCGCGCGATTTACCAACTAGAGAGCGACTAGGTCGTAACTAGCGCATATCAGCTGTGACCACATTCGGGATGCATCGGTCGCCAATCTGAATTACTCGACCGTCTTCAAATCCACGTTGCTAAGCTGGGCGGTTCCCACGCTGGGAGCCGTTCATGTCTGACGTTTCGCGCCGCGCGCAATTGATTCTTCTCAAAAACGATTTGCACGTGTTGCGAGGTCGAGCCGAGCGGTTGGATTTGCCGGAGCTGGTCTCGCTTTTATCAGAAGCGATGGCGGTTATTTCGAAGCAGCCAGAACTACCGAAGTCTGAGCAACCGCCCGTTTGACGTTCTCACCTTGTCGCGCAGTTGGGTGTTAAGATCGAAGCCTAAGTGGCTGCTCGCTTTAAGCGTTACACCTCGACTTCAAGTTCAATGCGACCAGCAAGTCAACGAAGCTGTTGCTGGCCTGAATGCACGCCTTCTGCTCTGGCGCCGTTCGAACCCGGGCGACATTCTGCTTCGGCTTCTTAACGGGTATGCTCGGTTTAGCTGAAGATACAGCCTTCTTTGGTTGAGTTTTGATGCTCAACGTCTGCCGATTTCGCCCCTCCGTACTGATATCGGGCGCGGCTGCGATTGGGGGAGTAAGCTCAGTATTCGAAGGAGCGTCAGAGAACGGAGCAGGGCGATCCTTAATGGCTTCTGGCGCGTAGGCGACACTGAGCTTGTCAGCTTTCGTTAAAGTATCGACGGTGACGGTCTGCGAGGAGGCCGGCGTGGACTGTACAACAGGCGCTTCGACGACCGGCGCGGACGTGCCTGTGCCGGCTTTGGTCCCAATCAGGCCACCAACGCAGAGCAATGCGAAAAACGCCAACCAGACCGTTCGCACCACAGATCCCCTCAGCTTGAACTTGAGGCTGACTCCAGCTGCATCAGGATTCTTCCCGATTGCGGCGCAAGCGGGGCCACGCTGAAGCAGCGCCGGGGCGGCCCCCGTTAATATAACCAAGTCGTAAACGGCGCGAGGGACCGGCTCGTATAAGGGGGCGTGTTGATAGCTGGTGCGCGAATGGCGAATTGCACGAGGAGTGAGTGTCTCTTCGCCATTCGCGTGCGCTGCGGTTCAGCTCCTTAGTTAGGACGGTCGACAATAGCCGCGCGCCGCCCGTCCTTCTTTGGGGGCATCCATGCCTGCTGTTTCTCCGCGCCTACCCACCCTTGACGCTGACGCCAGGGTGCGGCGCACGGACGCAGTTGTCGTGCCAAACCGTCAACATGCTCCGTTTTCTAACCGTTAGCGAAAGACTTTCGGTTCAGCCCGACGAGCGCTCCAAAGATGACGCCGACGCATATCGGCATTCCAATCATCGACAGAGGCGACACAAGCAATTGCATCAGCACGGCGTAGCCCTTACCGTCAGCCTCGCTTGAAGACTGAGACTGAAGAAAGCTCGTCACGAAGACGGCTAACAGGACTGCGGCCACTGATACCTTGAGCCATGTGATGCTACTCGGAAGGCGCTGCGCGGTGTAACCTACTGCGACGGCCGGGAGCACAGTGAGCGCGGTGAACAGCGGGATAACGAAGATCATGACCAGTCTCGCTTCCAGCGCCGAACGGTCCTTTCGACACTTGAATGCTGTGGCAGAACTAACGTGATCGCTGTGAATGTTGTGATCCAGAGCAACATGTAGGACGGCAGAGCGAAGCCTTGATAATCCGCTGACTGGCTCGATAACGCCCAGAAGAGGGCGACAAGCAGAATGGGGATGACAACCATTCTCAGTTTGTACGTGGGCAGAAGCAAACCCAAGAGAAGAGCGGGCACCCCGAATATCGATGCTAGAAATAGCGAGCCGACCGCTACCCAAACCCATTCTGTTTGCTGGATACTCCGAACCGCAATTGCCAGCGCAGGCCATCCGAAGCCAACGACTAGGATGGCGGTGCGGGCCTTATTGACCCATCGATCCAAGGGAAGAACGCTCATAATCTCCCACTACCACTGCCGAATTACTCGACGTTTCATCGAATGCGTCGCATTTTAGGTGTGCAGAGCCCGCAAAAGCTAATGTTCATCGGGGACATTTGCTGGCCATGAAGGCGCTTCTCCTACCAGCCCTTAACCCAATGACCTTCTCGTAGGGAAAGTGAAGAGTACAACGGCGCTGCCCTCCAGCGCTTCGAAAAGCAATTATTTGGGCCAACCGCTGTATCGCCCTTTCCCGCGAGCAATGCGTCGAGCCAGCCGGAGAAATCGGCCTCAGCATTTTTGATGAGAAGCGCACGATTTGCATTGATCAAGTCAGTTTGGCCGAGCTTGATCAATGCAACGATCAGGGCACTCTTCGATTCATCATCGAATTCCTTTTCCTCACTGCGTTCAATGACTTCCTGCTTCATTGTGTCAACGACAACAGGGCTGGCGCGACCTATCCGACAGAGGGCAAGGGCTGGAAATAGCCGACGATCACCCTTTGCATTCATAAAGTCCGCTTCGTAGAATTCTTGAGTGAGTTCGGGAGCGAATTCCTTCGCGCGCTTCCATAGCTTGTCGAATTTACTGACATCGAATTGCGGGAAGTACGCAACAAGCGATGGAGCGACCTTGACAAAGGCATCGTTTGGCAGCGCCGCTAGCGCCCTAGCCAGTCCTTCGTAACGAAATAAGAAATCCTGACCGTCTCCGTTTGCCGGTCGATAGTTCGTGAGTTCTACAAATCGATTGGCCATCGCCTCCGCGAGAGGGACCAACCGTTCGGGGTTGGTTGCGACTGTATAGCCGATCTGCATGGGCACCCTCGGATACCCGCCTTCCGCCAGTTCCTTTATCAGATCGAACATTCGCTCGCGCACGCGATGTGGTTCGCCCTTCAGATACTCCATGACTGCGTCGTTTTCGGGATAGCCACGGAAATCCGTAAATTCGGCGACGACGAGTTTCGGAATTCCAAGCATCACACTCTCAGGTGTGTCAAAGCGGTCTCGGTCAATGGACTCTGGAACGGCCTGTAACTCTACCGGTGATCTATCGAAACGAGCACCGCACTGCCACGCCGGGGCGGCGCTATTCAATGAGCACCCGATGACTAGCTTGGGCAGGAGAGGTAACCGCCAAATCGACCCGGTCTTGAACCTCCCAAGGATCTGACCATTGAAAGTGACTTCGCTTAGCTGCTCGTGGATTGCACCGTTGCGGTCGCGGATGTTCTTGTCGTCGGTCTTCGCAACGGAAACGAGAGCGTAAGGCGGCTTTTCAGGGATGCTTAGCGTGCATGCGAAAATCTTCGAGCTTGACGGCTCGAAAACTCCCGACGTCTGAATGCGGACGAGCCCATCCTTCTCCAGCCGACACTGGTCCGAGCGCACCAACCGAAACGACCGAAATCCTTCCGGCTCTGCGTATTGATCGACCGCATAGGCGACGGGAATCCGGTGATCGCTGATGAAGGTTTGGGCCGTGGAGGTGACGAGCGAGTGCGCTGCGGGGTCGAACTCCATCACCTTGCCAGAATTTTCGCTGCGGAACTGAGCAGCGGCCATGCCAACCTTGATGCCCTCGTAAACGTACGCTCCATAATAGCCGCCATAAGCGAGAATAGGCAGCATAAGCGCAGCCCGAGGCAGTCTGCCGACCATCGCCTCCACAGCCAGCGCGATCAGGAACACATGAACCAGCAAACCCGTCCACAGTGGCGCGGCAAGAACCATCAAGAAAATGCCGGTTACGGGAAATGCCTGCGCGATTAATAGAGCGACGATGATGATCAGGACCATTCCGGAGAAGTTCTTGAACAAGCGGGGCACCTTGGTTCCTGAAGTCAAGTTGGTGATTTACCGCTTAGTCAGCGCTGTGGGTAGTCTTGATTGGCGCGCAAGCGGGACGCTGAAGCAGCGCCGAGGCGGCCCGGTTAACGTAACCAAGTCGTTAACGTGACGGCCAGATCTATCAAACGGCGGACCCTGTTAGTTTCTGCTGAAATTGCCGGGCGCGACTGCGCGATTTTTGGAGGTCTACTGAGATTTTTGCATTCTCGAAACCGAACTTCGCGCAGGCACTTTCTATTCGGCAGTGGGATTGGCCTCGCCGGGAAAAGTGCCTCGGATGCCGGCCCCTGTGAGGCCTCGGCGGGCCCTTTTGGGCATCACAGGGCCTGATCAATGCATGGTCGCGTGCTGAAGCAATTTAAGGAATCCGCTTCAATCTCGACCATCACCATTGGGAGCGGCCAATTAGCCAGTCTATACCTCACTTAGGTAGCTTGCTGATGCGGGTATATGCCTGTCGCCCAATCCGGCTATGTTCCCTTAGCCCATATTCCAGTCTATCCCCTATAAAGTAAGGCTATTGGAGGGGTTGGTGTGGGTTTGGGGTGGGGTACATTGGGCACACACTACTGACCCCGCCAATTGAGCTATTTTTGATGTCTTACCGCGATGTACGACGACCATATTTCGGTGACATCGCGAATTTCCTGATCACCTTCAAGTTCAGGCGACGCCCGTGCCGTCGAATGCCTCTCAACAGCATCCTACGGCCAATTGGATAGCTATCCAGAAAAAGGAGCAGTTCTGGCTGATGTTTGTCTGGGATGTAATTTCGTTTGATGTCCCTGTTGAGATTTCCCGTTTCTTCATTGATGTAACTGTGATGCGTATCAAAACGCATCTTGTAGCTGTAACCAACGGGTTCGAGCCGATCCACTAGCTTCCGAGAAGAGTACGGTTTCTTGGCGGCGGGCTCGGGAGGAAATGCTGCCTTGATCGCGGTCGTTAAGGCTTTCCCTTTCGGATGATCGATCAAGATATACAGATGCAGTTGCCAGAACGGGGGTCCTTGGAGAGGAATTTCCAACGAGACATCAAGTGCTCCCAAGATGAGGCAGTTTGTTAAAAGTGGCGACCGTTCAATGCGTTTCTGCAGGCGTCGAACTACCTTTCTGACATTCAGACGGAAAAGGCCGCCTATCGGGAACTGCAGGCCTTCGGTGATGATCGAATAGGCCGTTCCGCCCACCGGCATCACGTTTATCGATTGTTCGAGGAGCCGACTGCGGAAGTCGAACATGCATTTAGTGCACGCCTCCGACACGCATGGTTTTTGCGGCGAGCAACCGCGAAGCTTTAACGCTAAGTTTGTCCCGGGGAAATTGCTTGTCGAAAGGACCCGGATCGACTGAGCCTGCCACCTCTTACACTGGTCCTGCGTCTCACGGTCAAACGGCTTTCGGCGAGCTGTGACCCAAAGGCTGTTACCTTCGTAGTCTGATGCACCCAAGTCATGTTCCTCGCTCAATTCTTCCAGATCCTGTTTGCTCTCGACCATCCGCTGCATCGTTTTCGCTTTCGGAAATGAGGGTGCAATAGCTTGCGCGCATACGCGCAAACTCATTTTGGTTTACGGACGGTGGACTGGGCTATGTATCTACGGGCGAGAAAATGACTTGCGCGCCCACACGTGAGCGACCTCTCTACTTGATCGACGAAGCTGGATCCGCTTCTCCATTGAACCGAACGGCAGCCTTGAGCATGTCACGGTCATGCGCGATATCGTTCTGCAGAAGCTGAACAATGGCGGTCCCGACCTCATCGGTAGACACTTCGTGACGGATGCGCTCACGCTGCCCGTTACGAGTCATCGTCATTAACAACGTTGCCCGCTCGCGCGTTGGCGGACCGACCTTCGAGGACAGGGTAAGCACGAAAGACATCCTTCCAGCGGCTTTCCGAGACCTGCGGGAGGGTGCCTTAGCTTTCGGGATGGCCTGAGCGGTTGGTCCATCAATCTGTGTGGTCCCGCTTTGAGCTGCGGCCTTCGCACCCGCCCGGTTATCATTGGCTATAGTCAGATTGTCATAATCGACAGTCATGTCGCTTCCTTCTCGTTAGTCGACGTCGGTGACGAGCGAATTGAGGACGCTGCCTTGCCAAACCGATATCTTCGGCCCGAGCTTGATGGGCTTAGGGTAACGGCCGGATTTTACGCCGGCCCACCACGACGAAGCGCAGATGGGGAATTTCCCATGTGGCTGCACGATGTGCTTCAAGCGATAGAATTGGTCGTCCCGAAATGGCTGCATGATCGGCTCCTCAACGGGACCGAACATGGTCGGGAACGGCGATGTTAACTAGTGCGTCGGTCGAAGGAAGCTTACCGGTTAGGGTGAGGGGTTTTCGCCGGCACCGCCTTATTCAGCGTAGCGATCAAGGTCTCACGCAGCGGCTCCCATTTGGCCATCCATGCCGCAGTGGGACGGCCGCCGCCCGTACGGAGCCCAGCCGGAAGCTTTTTCCAAATTTTTTCACGAAAACGTTTATCGGAAATACTCCCGCCAACCACGCAGTCGATAACCAAATCCTGAAGAGCAGGCTTGTAATAGCGAAGCGAATGATGGTCGCCGAAGGCCCTAATCTCCGTCAAAAGCTTGGCAATCGCGCTCTCACTCGACGGCGTTAGAGTAGATTGTTTGCGCTGACTGATCAGCGATCGAAGACCCGCTGGTATCGTTATCGCGTTGTCGTTTGCCCACTGCACTAAGCGCGTCGGATTTGCGGGAAAATCGACATGCTCATATTCGAGAGCGTCACTAAGTTTCTCCGTGAGGCTCACGTATCTTCCCGCCACAAGCGAATACGGACCGGCCGCATCTAACTCGTTGAAGTTTAGCTTATCGGGATCGATGCTAAGCAAAAGCGCAACGAGCTGATTGTAGGTCCACGTCTTTTTAGCGGCCCAGACTTTAAAATTAACCCTCACGCTGGGATTGAGGGGATCGTTTTCCTTTCGCTCTTGAAGCATGCGCTTCCAGTACCGGTTCAACGCTGCTAGGTACGCTCCTCGGCAAGCTTGTCGGGAAAGGCCGAAAATAAAGGTTCGATCGTCCGCATAAGCTTGGAGAACCTCGCGCAACACATCACTCAAAGGAACTTGAGAAAGGAGCCTCTTGCCAAGCCGATCACGGACGAGCTGCTGCTTCTCGCGATACAAATCAAACCGTTGCCACTGGATTGGCAGATCAGCCAGGACCTCAACCAACTCCGCGTCGTTCTTAGCGTCGTTGAAAAGAATGTCCGAGCAAATTGGTGGCGAGCACCAGGGGTGCAGCAATTCGATAGTTTGTTCGCAGTAGTTCGGTGTGTATTTAGCTTTCTTGGTCTTTGCCAGTCGGCGCACAAGGGTTTTGGATTTCGGAGCTGCTGCCATTTTCAAATCGATTTCACGTGAAAGCTGCACGATTGTTGTTCCGTTGTAGCCGCAACAGTATAGCGTTGCCGGTCCTTGCAATGTCAAATTCACTACATTCGAGCGTCCAGCCGTGGCTTCGAGGTGGGGCGAAAGGTGGGATTCGTTACCGGCAGCTAGCGTGAGGCCCTAAAAAACAAGGGGCCGGGGAAACCTGTAGCTGGTGCTACGTCAGCTACGAGGGTGAACTAAATAGGCCCTCCGTAAGGTCGGACTACTGATCACAAGCGATAGCGGGAGTCGCTGATTTGATAGGCTCCAGGGGCATCGGCCTCGATACGCGCGTACCTTGGCCTCATTAGCCGACCGGATTTTTGCTCCGACGGAATCGCGCCGTCGCCGGCGGGGCAGGGCATCAGAGTTATGCGGTGGCTCGATAACGAACGATAATGCAACGTTATCACTCGTTTTTATTAACCATAACCTGGGGCGGTTTGGGCGGGATTTTATGGCGTAAAGCGCCGTCTCGATAACTTAGGCTGCGCGATGTCCCAGACAGCGGAGACCATGCGCAATTTGTGGCAAGGAGCAGTGGTTTCGGTCGCAGCGTGTCGCGAAGCGGCTATCCGGCTTATATCTCACCTTTTCCGAGCGTATCGATTAGCCATGCCAAACCTGCATCCATCATCGCAGCGACAGGTACCACGGCATTGAGCCGGAAGCTGCCAAGCGGCAGCGGCGGATCGAGACTGACGACTCCGAATCGTGGTGCATGCAGGGCGGCAAACCGCCGCGGTATGGCGGAGATCAGGTCGGTCTCTGCAACAACGGCGAGCGCGTACATGAAGTTCGGGACGGTCAGCGCGATCCGCCGCGAGCGGTTCTCGTTGGCGAGAACCTGATCGACGAAGCCATAGGGATCGCCCGCATGCGAGACGACCAGATGTTGCATCTCGCAATAATGTTTCAGAGTCGGGGCCTTCGCGAATGGGTGCCCGGCGCGCAAGGCGATTACGAAATCCTCTTCGTACAGGGTTCGCCGGTGGAAACGAGCCGGAATGTCGTCGCTGGGAACGACAGCGATGTCGATGGCGCGCGTGTCCAAATCGGCCAAAGCCTCTCGCCAGGCCCGCTCGGGCGCCGTTTCTCCCTGCACCGGCAACACCTGACGCAGGCTGATATCGATCCCGGGGGCGCTCCGCCGCAGTTCGGCCAGCAGCGACGGCAGGAAGACCGCGGAGACGCCGTCCGGCGCGCCGATCGTAAAGCGGCGCGTGGACGTTGCCGAATCGAACGGCTCGGCGGTTGAGATCACGCTGCGGACCCGCGCCAGGATGTCCGCTATCGGCGCCGCAAGCTCTGCGGCGCGATCCGTCGGGACAACGCCCTTCGGCGTCCGCACGAACAGCGGATCGTTAAGCAGGCGACGAAGCCGTCCGAGGCCATGACTGACCGCCGAAGCCGAGAGCATCAGCCGGTCCGCTGCCCTACCAACATGGCGCTCATCCATGACCGCCTCGAAGAGGACGAGGAGGTTGAGGTCGGTGCGGGACAGGTCAATTTGCTTCAGCATATCGCTGAAATCATATCATTGGATTCAGTAACGCGAAACTGCGATCCACCTGACGAAGCGTGGCCGCAAAGGCCATAGGTTCTGGAAAAGGATTGTCAGGAGCACACTATGCCAACCACACGACGCTCGCTTCTCGCCGCTGGCGGAGCGGGGTTTGCATCCCTCGCGACCGGTAGCTCGGCCCGGTCCGGAAAGAACCCATCCGTCGACCAAGTGGTCGCCGACCTCGTCGGACGATCCGAAGAGGCGAACGCCGCACTGATGCGCGGCGATATCGGTAGCTACCGTGCCCTGATCACGCTCACGGACGACTTCACCCTGATGTCGCCGTTCGGAGGCAATCCGTCGCGCGGAGCGCATATCACGGAGGCCAGCTGGGAGGCAATCGGCCGGTTCTTCAGGAACGGAAACTTGAAACAGCAACTAGTCCAAGCTTATGGGACGACCGACATGGTGGTGCTCGCGGTCATTGAGCACGGGCATGGCGAGGTCGGCGGCTTGCCGGCGCAGGATTGGCCGCTGAGGGTCACCCTAGTCTATCGCCGCGATGGCACCGATTGGCGGCTGGCGCACCGCCACGCTGATCCGCTGGTCGCGCAGATCTCGCTGGCGCAGTGCGCAGCCCTGGCCAGGGGCGCCTGATAATTCGATCGAGGCCGTCAGCTACTTGGATTCCTCACCGGCGCCATGCTGGGGAAGGTTGTCGGACGGCAATCTGACCTATCGTCGACGACATCGCAGCCGTCCCGCGAGCTGGTCGCCGGCCGCCGGCTGGCAGCTCCGCACCCGCAGACAGCTTACCGACGCGATCCGCACCCGCGACCGGGGCAGGGGAGCCCGGCAGCGCGCTGTCGGCGAGCGAGATGCAGGTGCTGCTATGTGTGGGTTATTTCGCCGATCACCCGCACCGAGCTCGGCAAGTTTTTCGGCAAAGAGATCAGCCGCGATGTCATCGGGCATCTGCGCAGGCTGGATCTGATCGGCTCCGGTCCGCGGGCGCCTGGCGCAGTTCGGCTTCGACACGCTGCGCGACCTGCCGGACATCGAGGCGCTCGAAGACGCTGGCCTGCTCAGCAAGGACAAGCTGTTCGCGGGCGTACCTTCTACCGTCGGATGATCGATGGGGAATGACTAGTTCGGAACGCGGAGTTTCTGCAAGTCATGGCTATTGGTGGATGTGATGGAGTAACGTCCTTCGCGGATGGGGGGCGGTATTGCCCTTGGGGTGTGCCTCGGAGCTGTTCTCGGCTTGGCCATCAAAAACGTAACCGCGGGCATCATTATCGGCATCGCTGGGCGCTGCAATCGTTGGTTACCAGGATCATAGATCCCGCTAAGCGAGCGCACGCCGTTTCAAAAGCGCGTCCGCTAAACGTTGGGATCGGCAGGGTGCTGGCGGCGGCCAATCATCTCGCACAAGGCGCACTACGGATGCAGCGAGTTGAGCCAGCGAGCGCGTGCCATACAGCTCGCTAGGCCAGAGTCTTCGGACGGTCATCGCGAGTCGCCTATCCATCGAACGCGGGAACATGGCGCGGCGACCGTCGTTTGCCCGTTATGTCCGACGACGATGAACCCGTCACCGAGATCGCCGCGCCGCCTGTCCCGGTTCCGGAAACCAACCGGCAGTGGAAGCTCACGCCTGCCCTTAATCTGCTCGAGAAGAGCAGGCAGATCGCAATCGTTTCTGCTGAGACCGAGGACGACGCGCGCGCCATTGCCACAACAGCAGACCCCATGGGCCGCAACTGGCGCGATGCCCATCTATTCACTGCCGACAGTATGGAGACGACTGAGCGACACGTGATCGGCGATGTCATATTTCGATCGACGCCGGCGCCGCCCGCTCCGAAGCCAAAGCCGAAACGAAGCAAGAAGGCTTGACCATGTCCAAGAAGAAGACAGAGAGCACGCTCGAGATGTGGGCCGCAGACTTACTGATGGAAGCCCATGCGATCGCTCCATGCCCCGAGCACGGTTACATGCGCCTTCGCCACAGCCATCATGCCATCGACTACGCTATGTCGCTTGCAGAGCATCGTAAGTTCTCAGGCAAGAATAAGAAGGAACGAATGGCCGCTGTTGAGCACGTGCTTGATGGCTTGGGAGATGAGTGCCCAGCCTACACATAACTTGCGTCACGGGTCAGTCCGCGGCGGCGATACCCTGATCCGTCGCATCGTAAACAACATCCGTCTTATTCACCATAACAGGAATAAGCCAGCCAAGGTCGACGAGGCGCTCATAGCGACTACGGTCGATGTTGCCTGCCGTGTATTTGCGGCCGCCGTTTAGGACGATGTCGCGGATCAGGACTAAGTCTTCAGGTGTCACCGTTGGCTCCAGGCTCGGATCGGGAGCGGTCGGTTCCACAACCGAGCAGCACTTTTCGCAGACCTACCGGAGAATCCGCCCTTGCGACTTAGACCAGCGAGGCCATGGAAACAAGCAAGCTACAAGGCTAGCGGGCACGGTTTCAGAGCCATTACGGAAGTCCGCAAGGGTATTTGTTAGCATTTGATGCAATGGCATTATTCAACCGCAACCCTTTGCCGGTAAGATCCGCAATGTTTGATGAGGTAGCCAATGCAGACAGTCGTGACCGGAACATTGATTATCTGGACCGCGTGGTTCGCCCTGATGCTCGTTCCGGCCTATTGGTTTTGCAGGCGGTTCGTGCCGGCACCACAGGTGAAGCATCCGCTTGCATATCTCATTCTTGCCGTTCTATTCGCGATGTACTCGAAACTCACGGCCTTGAAAGCAAGATAGCTTCTCGTCTACCGAGCGCCCGAGCTCGATTTTCGTCTTCGCCCTGCAAGACTCGCATCGGCACGCTTCAAGGGGCGGATGATCTCGGAACGCGACTGGCAAAGCTGTCGGACCTCTTCCTCGATCATCGCTTTGATGGCCAGAACCGCGCGTCCGAGCGGACGATCGCGGTGATGAAATAGGCCGCGGGTCAGGACGAGGCCCTGTAACGGTGCCCCAATGAATTCTCCTGAACGGAGCTCGCGGTCGAAAGACGAGGGCGGGACCACTAGAAACCCGGCACCCGCGCGAAGTGCTTCTCGACACAGCGTCAATGAATTCGCTTCCGTCAACACGCGGAGCCGGAACTTCCCCCGTATTTCATGTTTCTTCAGCAGCGTGTGCATGAAGCTTCCAACGATCAAAGGAAGGTCGTTCAGAACACTGGCTCTCAAGGACACGCCGCTATCGCCGAAAGTCCAGTTCCCCGGTGTGCCAACCAACCACATGGATTCCTCGAACAGAGCTTGCGACGCGAGCTCCGGATGCTGCGCTTCGAAGCTCATGATGCCCAAGTCGATCTTCCCGGCAAGTAAAGCATCACGAACCGCGAGAGCGTAGTCCTCCTGCAGATAGAGCTCGATCTTCGGATATCTCGCAAGGCTCTGAGACAGCAGTCGACCCATGAAAAGATTGGCGATCGACGGGGGGAAACCCAGCCCAACCTGGCCAAGAGGCTCGGCCCCCTCCGAACGCAGTTCGGCCTCGACCTGCTTGAGCGTCCTAAGAAGAAGTTCTCCGCGCGCGAGCAATATGCGGCCCGCCTCCGTCGGTTCGACGCCTCTCCGGTGGCGCATGAGCAATCGAACGCCCAACGAATCTTCCAACAGCTGGATCCGACGGGAGAGGGCAGGCTGCACCACGCCGAGAGAAACGGCGGCCTTCGAAATGCTGCGCTGCCGGGCCGTCTCGATGAAAAAGCGGAGCGAAATCAAATCCATATCGAGATGATATGCCAAACAGGCATGGTGTCTATAGTAAATATCTATTTTAACAATACCACCAAACGTGACCATTCTCCGTCAAGACCCGGTTAACGGGCGAAAGCGGACCTTCTGTATGGCCCGCCGTCCAGGAGGAGCGTGCAGATGATGAAGATGTTGGCCCTTGTTGTTGCCGGAGTTTGCATCGGCGCCACCACCGGGGGCGCCGATGAATATCCGAGCAGACCGATCACGATCGTCGTGCCCAGCGCAGCGGGCGGACTGGGAGACATTCTGGCGCGCTTGGTCAGCGATAAGGCAGGGGCGAGCCTTGGAGCGACATTCATCGTCGAGAATCGGCCAGGCGCGAGCGGGGCGATCGGAAGCACCAACGTCATGCGGGCGGCCGCGGACGGCTACACCATTCTGCTCGCGAATGGTGCGTCTCATGGCGCGTTGCCGACCCTGAACAAGAAACTTCAATACGATCCGATCAAGGACTTCGCACCGATCGCACGCGTGGGTGAGACTCAACTTGCCTTAGTCGCGTCGACGAAGCTGCCCGTTAAAAACGGACAGGAGCTCATCGCTTATGCGCGCAAGAATCCCGGCAAACTCACCTATGCCACATTCGGACACGCCTCGGCCGGACACCTATTCGGGGAAGTCCTGAAGAAGGAAAACGGCATCAGTATGCTGCACGTTCCCTATAAAGGCGAAGCAGCAGCGATACAGGCGGTGATTTCCGGAGAGGTAGATCTCGCCATGATTGTTTCCGCGAAACCATACGTCGATCAGGGACAGGTTACTTTGATCGGAACGACGAGCCCCGACGAGACCGCCGCCTATCCGGACTGGCCGACGCTGGCGTCGCAAGACATTCGTGGCTTTACGCAGGCCCGAGGTTTTCAAATCTTCCTCGCTCCGGTCGCAACGCCCAAGCCGATCGTCGAGAAGCTCGCCAACGCTTTCGCCGATGCGATCTCGAAGCCCGAGATGAAGCGAAAGCTGCTCGAACTCGGGGTCAATCCGGCAACCGAAAAGCCCGAAGAACTTCCAGCGTTTTATCGCTCACTCGTCGATCAGTGGCGCAGCATCGTCGAAGCCTCGGGTGTGACGGCTGAATAGCCTGTAGCCGATGGCTTCTCTTCCCTCCGATAGGTCTTTTGCAATGATAATCGAACGTGATCTTCTCATTCCCATGGACGATGGCTTGCAGCTGCGTGCCGATGTTTATCGGCCCGACCTCGCCGGGCCGGTGCCAGTCATCATGACGATGGGTCCGTATGGAAAGGGGATCCGATATCAAGATCATCATTATAAGCCAAGCTGGGATTGGATGACGAGCAAGCATCCCGATCTCTTGCCAGGATCGCAGCGACGCTGGCTCACGTGGGAAACAGTTGATCCGGAGATCTGGGTTTCCTGGGGATACGCGGTCGTGCGCGTGGATTCTCGCGGAGCCGGGCGTTCTCCGGGCTTTCTTGACATTCTCTCCGAGCGCGAGACCCTCGACTACTATCACGTCATCGAGTGGGCAGGCGTGCAGCCGTGGTCTACCGGCAAGGTCGGCTTAAACGGTATCTCCTACTATGCGATCAATCAGTGGCATGTCGCCGCGCTGCAGCCGCCGCATCTCACCGCGATGATACCTTGGGAGGGCGCCGCCGACACCTATCGCGACTTTTTCCGCCATGGAGGAATCCTCTCGAACAAGTTTCTCGAGAACTGGTACCCCCGTCAGGTTCTGTCAGTTCAGCATGGCAATCCGGATGCACCGCCAGATATCTGGTTGAACGAGTCGTCGTCCGGGCCGGAGGAGCTGTCGAAAGAGCAACTTGCGTCAAATCGTTTGGCAACGCTTGCCAATGCTCGCGCGCGAGAACTGGAGGATGAATGGTATCGGCGCAGATCGCCGGACTGGTCCAAGGTGATCACGCCGTTCCTGAGTGCAGCGAACTGGGCCGGTTACGGATTACACCCTCGCGGGAATTTCTCTGCATTCACGAATGCAGCGTCGGAGCAGAAGTGGCTTGAGGCGCATCCCGGACGGCATGAGGAGTGGTTCTACCTCGAATACGGAATGAATCTGCAGAAGCGCTTCTTCGATTTTTTCCTGCGGGGCGAGCAGAACGGCTGGGATGGCGAGCCGCGTGTCTGGCTGCACCTTCGTCGCCCCTTCACGGAAGCCGTTCAGTTGAGGAAGGAGGAAGCCTGGCCCCTCCCTGGAACCGAGTGGACCAAGCTGTATCTGGACGCCGGAGATCGCTCTCTGGCGTGGGAGCCACCCGCCGCAAAGGGCGTGACGCCATTCGCGGCGACGGTCGATCATCTCAAATGGACGTCGCCTCCGCTCGAAAGCGAAACCGAGTTCACCGGACCGCTGTCGCTCAAGCTATTCCTGTCGTCATCGACGATCGATGCAGACGTTTTCGTCACCCTGCAAGCATTTGCTCCGGATGGCCGTGAAGTCGAGTTTCAAGGAACGGTCGATCCTCATACGCCGCTCGCGCAGGGATGGCTCCGGGCCTCTCACCGAAAACTATGTGCCGAGCGTTCGAGGCCGTATCAACCTTATCATACGCATGACGAGAAGCAGCCGCTGATCCCCGGTCAAATCTATGAACTGGATGTCGAGATCTGGCCGACGTGCATCGTGCTCCCGCAGGGGTATCGCATCGCTCTCGATATTCGCGGCAGCGACTTCGCGAGAGCGAATGGCGATGCGGGCTCTCCGCATCGTGGATCTGGTCCCTGGCTGCACGATGACGTATTCGACAGGCCGGCTATGATATTCCAGGGAACAACGACATTGTATACTGGGCCTGAACATCAGTCACACCTGCTTCTACCCATCGTTCCAAACCGATTATCTCGCGAATCCGACACCAAGGATCTGGGTTCACTGACGGAGTTGGATGTGAAAGCTGGGTGATCTCGACCAAGCGGCAAGAAGTAGGCGGCCGAATATCACCACCTGTCGTGTCGTCGGCGGTGATCGGTTGCGCGCGCGTTCAATGCCAAACGCAACGGCGTCTCGGATGTAGCTCAATTCAAAGCAAATCGATGAGTAGCGATATTCCATAACATTCGAACGGCGAACAACCGGTGTAGCAGCAAAGCTAGATGTCAGCACTGAGCAAAGTTCAGATGTCAGTTTCCTGTCCTTTTGGGGACGCTGCAGGCTTTCGTTTCAATGAGCGTATTCGGGTCGTTGGCTAGACGCCTCGATAATGGTCCGCAGTACAGAGAGTTGATTTTCTGTCTGCGCCGCGAGACGCCCGGAAACTTCGCGATTGGCTGCCGACTTCAATCAGAGCTTGCTGCAGTCAGAGCTCTCTACACCGCACCGTCGTCGGGGATGTTCAGCAAACCTCCGCACGCCTTGCAGTGGACCGCATCGCGGTCGTGGCGCTGAAGCCCGCAAGCCGGACATTTGAACCGCACCTTGCTGGGGTTGAACAGCACGCGCGCGAGATTGAGAAACAGCGTCACGCCGAAAATCATGATCGCCACGGTGATCAGCCGGCCCATGGTGCCGGGCAGGGTGATATCGCCGAATCCGGTGGTGGTCAGCGCGGTGACGGTAAAATACAGCGCGTCGGCATAGTTGGCGATGTGAGGATTGGTATGGCGCTGGGTCTCGTAGACGACACCGGTCATCACAAAGATGAACACCGACAGATTGGCCAGCGCGGACAGCACCTCTTCGTGACGACGAAACAGGGCGCTGTCGCGGCGCAGATGTTCGAGCACACGAAACGTGCGTAGCATACGCAGGGTTCGCAGCACGCGCAGAAAGCCGGCGGCTTCACCGCTTGCGGATGCCAGCAGCGATCCGATCGCAGCGATATCGGTCCACGTCGTCAGTCGCATCAATTCGCGCAGCGGGCGACGGATTGCGATAAAGCGCGCTATGAACTCGATGAGGAAAATCGCGCCGAAGGTTAGGTCGAGCACGCGCGTGGTCTCGCCACGGGGCAGGAACGAGGTCGCGATGATGAACAGCAGAGAGACGAAGTCGAATGCCAGCAGTCCATACAGGAACCAGCGGGTCTGCGCGCTGTGCCCCTCGTAGAGTTGCCGCAGGCGATGGCGAAACCGGCGAAATGGCGTTCTCGGCGCGGGTATGTCGCCCGAATGGGGAATGCTCATCGCGTCACTTTGGGATAGAAACGACGCCACCTCAACCGGCGAGTAAGCGATATCGTGCAATGTCCCGATATGGCGTCATCCGCTTGCGGCCAGTACCAGGCGCGCAGCTCGTCGCGGCGACGCCGTTCTTAGAAGGAGAATGGGTGGCGTCGCTCGCTTCGCCACGTCATCCTGCGGGGTGGCGCGTCTTTTTTGCGATCGATTGTCATCGAAGCCTATGAACTTTCCAGCCTTCCGGTCTTTCATGTAGGATACAGATTATCAGGAGCGAGCCATGTCAGCACGTACGCAGATCTCAAAGACACCTCGGGATCACTTCATGGAAAAGCACAGGCCGAGATGGATGAGTTCGAAAGGCGAGAGCGCGAACTGAGGCGCAAGGCCAAGAGAGACCGTGCTGCGGAACTGACACTGCCCATCGATGTCGGTCGCGGTTCCCTAATGCGATGATCCGCCACACGGCGTTTACAAAACTGTCACATCGGTTTGTCCGGTATCTGAGTTAGATTGCTATGGCCCCCCTCCAGGTTGGAGCGTTGGGCCACTTAGCGTTTGGATAGCCGTCGAATGCAACAGCAGCGCGAAGTCGGCCGGCAAGAGCTTGCAAAAGCAGTTCTTGATCGTTTGCGGCAAAGGCCGGGTTTCGAAACCGTGTCCGACGTCAGCATCTCTGAGATCAACGATCCCGAGGCTAGCAGCAACTGGCGCGCGTCCGTCCTTGAAAAGCATCGCAACGATGCTCTCGACATCAAGCGGACGGTTGAGCAGATTCAGGGCGAGTTGCGGCCCCTATACAGACTTCGGCCAGAGTCCGCTTAACGGCCGTCGCACAAAACCGGCACTGTGCGGAGCTGGCGGCAATTGATCCCGATACCATTGCAGACGCGAGCGCTAGCCCGGTTTCTGAAGTCCCGGCGAATCGAGCCAGCCACTCATCTGCGACGCGGTTTCAAGCTGCCGCGCGAGCCGCAACAATCCCTCGCGCTCGGCACCAGCGGCAAGCGACTTGGCCCTTACGCGCAGCTCTTGCGCCTCTTCTTTCCATTTTTTGGTCGACGCCATGTTCATCCACGGCTTGTAACAGACAGAACGCCCGGGAAAACCTCATTTGCGGTTTTACGAGGATTCGGTGATGCAAATCTTTGCGCGATGCGCAGTCCTACGATTTCAAGCCATTTGCGTGTCGGTATGACGGGCAAAGCAACGCGTCGACAACGAGCCGAGGCGAAAATGGATGAGCGCCGACTTTAGTGGACAGTGGTCGGACTAGGATGCCAAGGTCGGTGGGCTGCGAAAAGCGCTATTTGAGAAGAGTTGCCGCTCACGGTCCGCCATCGCGATGTCTGCGATAAGCACCAGCGACGACATCGAGTGGCTTTTTCTGCTCAATAATCAAGATCCGATAGAAACGTCGTATTTACGATCTCTAGCTTCTTTGACCGCCAATACTCGAACATAGTAGCACGTCGGCTTTCATAAACTGTTGCAACGTAATCGTAACACTGTACGCCAGTGTGCTCTATTCCGAAGTACTCAACCTGAACCGCGAAGCTCTCTTCGCGATCTTGGCGATCTGCGATCTCCGCATAATAGACTGTTTGGTCATAAGCTCCTAAGACCCAGCACAACTGATGATGGGATGGAACAGTTGTCGTCGCGGCGAGCGAAGGTGTCGTGGCAAAGCAGAGTAGTAGAGCCGCAGCGCTCTGCCGTTTTTGCCAAACTCTCATACGTTTGTCATCTCACCGGGCTTGGCGCAAAGACGGCGTCTGCGCCTTTACGAGATTGGCGGCTTCACGTTGAGCGTAATCAGTCGGGGGTAGCGTCGATGCGATGACGAGTGCAAGGATAACGGCCGCTGTATAGAGCGCAACTACGGATACGGCCCACTTGCGGTGCGTACGACGGTCCTCTGGCGAGAGATTTTGTAGAAAGCGTTTCATGGAATTCCTCCACAGCTTGCCATGGTTATAGCGAGCGTTCGGAGGGACCACTGTGACCGACGTCACATCTTTTGTTGTTATCTTGTGGCCTGCGCGAGACGACGTCGGAACGCCGCGTCCAGGCGAATTATACATTCGCTCGTCAACCCAGATCCGACCGGAACCGATATGACGACTTCAAGGATAGCGTCGGGCATCGAGCAAGTATAATACGTCAGCGCTTCGGTCCTGCAGGTGCCAGCGCCTGCATGGTTAAACGGTGGACGTCGTCTCGCATGTTGTTGAGAGCGTGGGCTCGGTGGCCAGCCTGCAAGGCTTGGTCGATGCGGCCGGCGGTCAACTCTTGCAAAAGTGACATTTGCACTTTGCTAGTACGCCATCGGAACTCCAACTCCCATCGGGCGAGGGACGGGAAAGCCTAGGTTCCACCAAGTTTCGAACACCTGGGACACGACCGTTTTCGGCCGCCGCCGATAAAACCCGATTCACCTAGTTCGGTGCTGCGTTGCGACCAGGGCAACGTCGGCTAAGAGAGAGCCTGGGTTCATGTTGGAGCTGCAGGCTTTGGTGACTCCACAGCGGCTCTATGAGTGCAGCGCCGTGGTTCCAGAACGCGCATCTAGCTTTTGCGCAGCGATTACGACTTCGAGGCGATTGCGGACCTGAAGCTTTTGCATCAGGAGTGTCATGTAATGCTTCACGGTTTTTTCACTGATATGGATTGTCAGTGCAATCTCCTTGTTTGTTTTTCCATGCAACAGGAGACGGACGATTTGCTGTTCGCGCGTGCTAAGCTTGACCGCTTCCGCAGCCCGTCGGCGCAATGACGTGTCTCTCAGTGCCGCAATAACGCGGCTTGCAAAATGCTGAGTAATGTAAGTCTCACCCCCAACGGAAGCCATTATAGCGTCTATGAGTTCGCGAGCGCTGCTGCCCTTTAACACGTAGCCGCTTGCGCCTGAATCAAGCGCCCGAATTGCTGGTTCAACCCCTGTTGCGGCTGTGAAGGCAATAACCTTAGTCGAAGGTTCCAAAGTGACTGTTGAAGTTATGGCCGCGTAGACGTCTCCAGGCATATTTAGGTCAACCACCATGACCTGTGGTCTTGTCGTCCTGCCGATTTCAATCACGTCGTTCGCTGAACCGCCGGTGGCCAGAATTTCAAACCCGCCAGTTCGCAGGAGCAATGAACTAACTGCTTCGACCATCAATGGATGGTCGTCTATCAACGCAATGGAGATCATGTCCGAACGCCCCACAATATGGCCGAGATCTCTATGAATAAACGCGCATAAAAAATATGCACACAGACTAAGCGCTCCAAGATCAATGTGTAAATAGAAATTCTTGCGGCTGCCCTCATCGCCTTTCGGGGTACTCATTTTTAGTCGGCCGCTAATGCCGCGGAAAGGTGACTTTCACGCACATTGTTTCCTCGGTTCGATTTGTACTGAAGCTGCCACCCAAGGCTTCGACACGGCGGCGCAGCCCGGGCAGCCCTAGTCCGCCTATACGCATCTTGTTCTCAAACGAAAATTGCGCACGATTGGTGATGGTGATGGTGATGCACTGATTAGTTTCGTATGCGACTAAACGCTGCTCTTGGCCCTTTCCGTGAAAGTAAGCATTATTCAGCCCCTGCTGAACCACGCGAAATACGCATACACGAAGTGCTGCGGATGCTTCAAACGCTATTGGGCCTACTGTGCGTTTGACCGATGTGCCTGTGATCTTCTCATGATGATCAATAGCAAAATTCAGAGTTTCCGCGATGCTAAGTCCATCGAGTTCGGGTAACACGAGGCCAACTGAGATGTCGCGCAGTTCCCGGAGAATGGCGGCTGTAAGATCTTCGACATTGGTTTTTAGCTCGCTTTCTGATTTATCAATGTCCAGCTCCGAGTGATTTTGATAATTTAGTTCGCTGAGCTTGAGAGCAAGAATGCTGACTAGTTGCACTGGACCATCATGCAGATCTTGACCGATCTGACTCAGCAAGCGCTCGTTTGAGTGAAATACATCATCCTTCAGCGCCTCGGAGATTTGTCGAAGCTCAACGTTCTGAATTGACAGCGCCGTGGCTTCGGTTACCCTTTTTTGAAGTTCCCGTCGCTGGTCAGTCACAATGGCGCTCGCCCGCCACACCAGGAATAGAAGAGCCAGCATCATTGGGGCAGTTACCGCGCCTACGACACCTATGGCAGCCCAGCGAAACGACTTCAATTCAGACTGCAAGCGAAGGCCGCTATTATAAATTTCACCTACGGCAATGATTTCACGGGTACCGCTTCGATAAATTGGCGCGTATATCTCTATAAGAGGCAGCTCCAGATGTCGTTCTGCTTGGTTCTCTTCCTTTCCTAAATTGGTCAGCGAGCCAAATGCGCTGCCACGAAAGGCAGTGTCCAATTGAAGCGACGGAAATTTCTGGCCGACTAGCTGTTTGTCAGTCGCAAATATCAGCGTGCCGTCCCGCAACCAGATCTTTACAGCCTTGGTGCGGTCGCCAAGTGCTATTTTCAATAATTCGTCCAGTTTTTCTGTCTGCGGCTGCGAAAGCGTCTTGGACGTAGCAAGTTCTTGGAGGGACGGGCCGAGGAGTATGTCGATTACAATGGCGCCTTCCTCCGCAGCAGTCTGCATCAGGCTGGACTCAAGCTGGCGGGAGATGAAGAAGGACAGGAGAGCCATCGAAAGGAAAATAGTAGCGGCGGCTGCGCTCAAGAACTGCCGAAGGAGTCTTGGTCGTTTGCCGAGACCGCCGGATTGCAAAAACATTCGGCCTCCATTGCGCAGGATGGTCGCGAGCTTGGCAATTTTAACTTTTTCAGTTGATTGTCCAGGCTTTTACTCTGTTGGCCGTCTTTTTAAGATGGCAGGCGGAGATTAATGCTTCGAGCCGATTTCTAGCGTGCATTCTCTGCGTCAGGCGTGCCACGTGGTGTTCAACATCCGTCTTGCAAATCCGCAGAGCGTCGCTGATCTCCTCATTAGACTGATCGCGCACAAGTAATCGAATGATCTGTTCGTCGCGCATAGTCAACGTTACCGCTTCCGCAGCTCTTCGACGAAGCGTTTCATTTTTTAAATAAATGGCAGCCTGATCCGAAAAAGCTTTCGTGATATATGTTTGGCCTTGATCGACAGCCACGATGGCATTCAGAAGGTCCGCTGTAGCGTTGAATTTAAGCACATAACCCATCGCGCCCGCGTTTAGTGCCCGCACAGCAGGCGCTACGCCGGAGGCGGCGGTAAAAATCAGTACTTTCGTTTCGGGCGACAAGAGGGGCACAATCTTTATTGCGCTAAAAATGCTTCCTGGCAGATCGACATCAGTTATCAAAACGCGCGGCCGGCTTCTGGACGCGATACAAATTACGTCATTGGCGTTTGTCCCGGTGTCTACGATTTTAACGCCCGGCGTTCGGCCGACCAGAGCGCTGACCGCCTCGATCATCAGTGGATGGCCGTCCACCACAGCAATATCCACCACTTTCATTGCTTTTGGCCTCGCTAAATAATCAACGAAGGACGATCAGCTTGTCGAGAACGCTGAGTATTGATGAGTGTCAGGCAATTTGCATGCTTAGAAAACGCGCCGTCGGGGACGTTCCGTGTATTCTGTGCCGGCACCGCCGATGTAGTTGACGTGACTTCACGGCCGGCGAGACAATCTTCGTGAAGATCGCATTAGAAAAGAATGTCAGGGGACGATCGTTCCTCATTCTCTATCGTCTGGTTGCTTGTGGTCAAGCTGCTGGGTGTCGGGCAATGCCCGCCTGACTTCGCGGTGCACCAGATTCTCCCGCTGCAGCTCGGATCGCTATCAATTTACCGATCCTCAGACAAAGGTCCGATGATAGTGCGACCTTTGACTTAGCGACGCTCAGACCTTTCTCAGTTTCTCCGAAGCCGGAGCAGGCGCAACTTGTAGAGCATCTCGACCGTCAGAAAAATGGCCAGACCCGTGGCCAATGACGGCATGGCTCTAGCAACAGGAGAGCACTATGGTCTCGTACATCAGAAGCGATCTCGATTTCATCCTCGCGCAGATCAAGATCGCTGAGGACCATGCGTTGTTCGAACGGACGGGCGGTGCTCAGGGCAAACCCCTGTTCGGACCGACCGGGTCCATACCGACCTACAATCTTAGTTGGGGCCTGCGCACGGTCGATGGCACATACAACAACTTGCTGAATCCGGAGCTGGGCGCCGCAGACAATGAATTTCCCGAGGGGCTGGGCACCCAATTCCGCACCATCATGGTCGATCCCGACGGGCCGGGGCCCGCGCCGATGGTGCCCGTCACCTATACGCCGGGTGTCGATAATGACGGCCCCGGATCCGCCGGTCCCGGCGATGTGTTCGATCCCTATGTCCGAACGATCTCCAACCTGATCGTGGATCAGACGCTGGGCAACCCGTCGGCCATTTTGACCGGGCTGCAGCGCGCCGGGATCGTGGCGCCGGCTGACCAGATGGCTGTCACGGCGCAAATTTCGGCGGCTTACGCGCCGCTCGCCGATGAGTTCAAGGCTGTGTCCGACGCCGAACGGGCGGACGCGGAAGCGCAGGCTGCATTATCCGCCAGCCCGGGCAATCCGGATCTTCAAGCTGCCGCGGCAGCCACCGCGGCGGCCTTGTCGGCAGCACAGGCGGCGCTGGATACTGTTGATGATGACCTGATGGCGCTGCTCACCGCCAACGGCATCGAGCTCGAAGGAGCCAACGTCAAGATCACCAACACGGCCCCGGACGAGGGCCTGTCGGCACCCTTCAACTCATGGTTCACACTCTTCGGCCAGTTCTTCGATCACGGGCTCGACCTTGTCGCCAAGGGCGGCAACGGCACGGTATTCATCCCGCTGATGCCGGACGATCCGCTATACGTTCCCGGTGGTACGACTAATTTCATGGTGCTGACCCGCGCCACCTTGGCGGGACCTGGCGCCGATGGCGTGATGGGAACTGCGGACGATACCGACCGTCCCGTCAACACCACCACCTCGTTCGTTGACCAGAACCAGACCTATACCTCGCACCCGTCGCATCAGGTGTTCCTGCGGGAATATGAGCTTAACGCCGCTGGCGAGCCGGTTGCAACCGGCCGACTCATCGAGGGCGCCAATGGTGGGATGGCGACCTGGGCCGACCTGAAGGCTCAGGCACGCAACATCCTGGGAATTGAACTGGTCGACGCTCATGTCGGCAATCTGCCTCTGCTTGCTACCGACCAGTACGGCAACTTCATCCCGGATCCCATTACAGGTTTCCCGCAGGTCGTGATGGCGGGGCCGCCACAGTTCTTGGCGTCGGGCACCCCTGACGCTCCGCTGAGTCTCGTGAATACCGTGCCGGATGGTCCGGACGCCGATGCGCTGCCTGACCTGGTCCATCTGGCAGTCCGCACCGGCCACGCCTTCCTTGCCGACATCGCTCACAATGCGGTTCCAACAGGCCTCCAAGATGGCGATATCGAGATCGGGCTCGGCAATGGTGACGGCAGCGCGACTGACGGGTTCTATGACAACGAACTCCTCGACGCGCATTTCGTCGCCGGTGACGGCCGCGCAAACGAGAACATCGGCCTGACCGCCGTCCACCATGTTTTCCACTCTGAGCACAACCGGCTCGCCGAACACACCAAGGCCGTCGTATTGGCCGACGCTACAGCTCTGCTCGACGGTGGTGCATCGCAGGCGGAGGCGGTCGCTTTCCTGAACGAATGGCTGATCGATGACGTGGCGAGCGTGCCGGCCAGCCCGGCAGACCTCATTTGGGATGGCGAACGCCTGTTCCAAGCGGCCAAGTTCGGCACCGAGATGCAGTATCAGCATCTGGTGTTCGAGGAATTCGCCCGCAAGATCCAGCCCAACATCAACGTCTTCCTGGTTCCCGACGGTTATGACGTGACGCTCGATCCCTCGATCGTCGCCGAGTTCGCTCATGTGGTTTATCGCTTCGGTCACTCTATGCTCACCGAAACGATTGATCGCTTCGACCCAACCTTCAACGCCGACCATATCGGCCTGATCGAGGGCTTCCTCAATCCGCTGCAGTTCATGAACAACGGCACCACCGGGACGGTCGATGCCGACATCGCGGCAGGCGCCATCATCCGCGGCATGACGCGACAGGCGGGCAACCAGATCGACGAGTTCGTCACCAGCGCCTTGCGCAACAACCTGCTGGGTCTGCCGCTCGATCTCGCGACCATCAACCTCGCTCGCGGCCGTGACACCGGCGTGCCGACTCTGAACGAGGCCCGGCAGCAGTTCTATGAGGCAACCAACGAAGACTCCCTGCTCAAGCCCTATGAGAGCTGGGTCGATTTCGCCGGTCACCTCAAGAACGAAGCCTCGATTATCAACTTCATCGCCTCCTACGGCACCCATGCGCTGATCACGAGTCAGGCGACGCTTGAGGGGAAGCGCGACGCGGCGCTGACCATCATTAGCGGCGTTTCTGTCGGCGGCCTTGCGGTTCCGGCAGACGCGTCTGACTTCCTCAACGGTCTGGGCGCCTATGGCGCAGCCGGGGCGCTTGGCGGTCTTAACAACGTCGACCTCTGGATCGGCGGCCTTGCCGAAGCGACCATGCCCTTCGGTGGCATGCTTGGTTCGACCTTCAACTTCGTCTTCGAAGTCCAGATGGAGAACCTGCAGAGCGGCGACCGGTTCTACTACCTGCAGCGCCTCGATGGTCTGCATCTGTTCGGTGAAATGGAGAACAACTCCTTCGCCGCATTGATCATGCGCAATACCGATGCGACGCACCTGCCGTCGGATGTGTTCTCCACTCCCGGTCTCATCCTGGAAGTGGATACAACCCGGCAGTTCAACGACCTGAACGGAGACGGAATTCTTGAGAGCACCGATCCGGTGGGCGGCGGCATCCTGACACCCCTGGTGGTCCGCAACGACCCGACGACCCCCGGCACAGACACAAACTACCTGCGCTACACCGGCGGCGAACACGTGGTTCTCGGCGGCACTGAGCTCGCGGACACGTTGATTGCCGGTATCGGTGACGACACGCTGTTCGGCGACGGTGGCAACGACAAGCTCGAAGGTGGCTTCGGCAACGACATCATCAACGGTGGCGATGGCGATGACATCATCAAGGATAGCGGCGGCGACGACAACATCAAGGCAGGCGCCGGCAACGACGTGGTTCATGCCGGACCCGGACTTGATCTCGTCATGGGCAATGACGGTCAGGACTTCATCTTCCTAGGCACCGACATGGGCTCGGAGGTCTTCGCCGGAACCGGCAATGACTTCATCTACGGCAACAAGAACGCTGAGCGCATTCTCGGCAACGAGGGCAATGACTGGATCGAAACCGGGACCTTCGACGGCGCGCCGGGCGATAACTTCGACGAGATCTTCTCGCACGACACCATTGACGGGCACGATGTATTCCTGGGCGATGGCGGGTTCGACGAGTTCATCGGCGAGGGCGGCGACGAAATTTTCGTCGGTAGCGCCGGCCGCGGCAAGATGGTGGGCATGTCCGGCTTCGACTGGGCAACCTACAAGGACAATCCGAACTTCGTGAACGCCGACCTGTCGATCCCGATCATATTCGACGAAGCCCCGACGCTGCCCCAGAATGCTGCGCTCGACGAGTATGAGTCGGTCGAAGGCCTGTCGGGCACGCGGTTCAATGACGTGCTGACCGGCACCAACCTACTCGCCGCCGATCGCCTCCCCACTCTCCAAGGGGGTACCGAAGGCTACCAGGGCAGTGCGCTCGACGCCGAAGGCATCGCCTTGATCGCCGGTCTGCAGGCGGTTCTGGGCGCTGGCGTCACTGAATATAGCGCCGGCGACATCATTCTTGGCGGCGACGGCAGCGACCGTATCACCGGCCAGGAAGGCGACGACATCATCGACGGCGACAAATGGCTCGACGTGCAGATCGGAGTTTTCGCACCCGGTGATACCGAGCATGCGGGCACACCGATCGCGCTGCATAATTCCATGACCACCCTTGCAGCCAGCATGTTCAATGGCACCATCAATCCGGGCCAGCTGGGTATCGTCCGCACGATCCGGAACAGCACCACGCAGGAAGCCAATGGCGAGACCGTCGACAGCAACGGTGTTGCAGACGTCGACACGGCCGTGTTCTCCGGCGCACGGGCCGAATATGACATCACCTTCAATCCCAATGGCACCCTGACCGTAGCCCATACCGGGGGGCTGGCGACCGACGGTACGGACACGCTGCGTAACATCGAGGTCCTGGACTTTACCGACCAGGACATCTCGCTGCTGGCCCCGACGCTGGATCTCAACGGCGATGTCACCACCACGACAACCACGACAGCTGCGCAGGCCTATCGTGACACGTTCGATACCGCCGCTCATAACAACAGCAACGGCAGCGTAGCCTGGGGGGGGACACCCTGGATCGAGACCAACGATACCACGACCGGCAATGTGGTTACCGGTGGCCAGATTCAGCTCGACAATGGAACCAACGAGCTGCGCTTCACCGCTGGCGACGGCGCGCAGATCACGCGCACTGTCAATCTCAGCGGCGTGACGACTGCCACGCTTTCATTCGATTACGATCGGAACAACGGCACCAGCAGCATCGATGCCGGCGAGTCCATTGTAGTTCAATACTCTCAGTCCGGATCGTTTGCGCCTGGAAGTTTCACGGTCCTGACGACGATCAACGAAACCTCAGGAGGAGGTGACGGCGCGGATACGTTCAGCGTCGCTCTGAACCTCACTGGTGCAGGTCCGAACTCGGCGATCCGGTTCGTCTCCAGTGCGATCAGCGCCGGCGAATATGTCCTGATCAACAACTTCAACATCGCGACCACAACCACCACGACCACCACTACGCCCGGCACTCCAGGCAATAACTATGTGACGAACTACGCAGAAAATGGCGCTGCCGTCGCAATCGCCGCTGGTTCTCGGATCACCGATGACGGCGTGACCATAGCCTCGGCCCGTGTCATTCTCACAAATGCCAGTGCAGGCGATCTGCTGACGGTACTTGGTGGACTGCCAGGCGGCATCACATCGGCGGTCGACGCCAGCGTTGCCGGTCAGATCACCTTGACCCTGACTGGCAGCACCTCGCTCGCCAACTACCAGACAGCGATCGGGCAGGTCCGCTACTCCAACAACTCGGAGAATCCGACCGTTGGCGCACGCACCCTGCAGGTCACTGTCAATGACGGCTTGCTCGACAGCGCGGTCGCCACGACGACGGTGAATGTTACCGCCACAA
Source organism: Tardiphaga sp. 20_F10_N6_6 (assembly GCF_052076045.1). Taxonomy (NCBI): domain Bacteria; kingdom Pseudomonadati; phylum Pseudomonadota; class Alphaproteobacteria; order Hyphomicrobiales; family Nitrobacteraceae; genus Tardiphaga; species Tardiphaga sp. 20_F10_N6_6. The sequence continues at coordinate 2,622,137 of NZ_CP197239.1, read as the reverse complement.
ATGACGCACCGGCCGCCAATAACGACACGGTCATCACCAATGTAGCCGCGAACACCTCGTTCTCCATTTTGCAGGCAGCCCTGCTCGCCAACGATACGGACCCCGAGGGTTCTCCGATCACCATCACTGCAGTGGGCGGTGCCACCGGCCTTGCAGCTGGACCGGCACTAGGGGCGGGGGTTATCACCCTCTCCGATGATGCGTCAGCCGGCGGCTCCTTCACCTACACCGGCAGCGACGGGACTTTGACCGACCCGGCCACGGTGACGATCAACCGCGTTACCACGGCCAACATCACCGGCACCGGAGCTAACGACATCATCGTCGGCAACACCGCCGTCAATGCGATTACCGGCGGTGCCGGCAATGACCACATCAATGCCGGCGACGGCGGCGACACGGTTAGCGGCGGCACCGGTAGCGACATCATCCTCGCCGGCACCGGTAACGACACCATCAACTGGAATGCCAACGCAGCGGGCGATACCGATGGCTTCGACATGGTCAACGGCGAGGCCGGTGCAACCGACACCTTCGTGGTGAACGGACGAGCCGGCACTGCCGAGACTTTCATAATCTATGCCAGGGCAGCAGCCCTAGCGGCTGGGGTCCAGGTAACCGGAGCCGATAGCGAGATCATCATTACTCGCACGGTCGCCGGCACGACGACGGTCATTGCTGAACTCGACAATATCGAGGAGATCTCGGTCAATACGCTCAATACCACTATCAACAACGGCAACAATCCGACAACTCCGGATGGAGGTACGAGTAACGGCGACACGATCCAGGTCATCGGCAATTTCAATGCGCCGTTCACCAGCCTGAACTTCAGCACCATCACCATCGACGGCAATGCCGGTGACGATACTGTCGACATCTCGGCCCTGACCTCGGCGCACCGCATCGTGTTCCGCTCGAACGGCGGCAACGATACGATCATCGGGACGTTGCGGCCGCAGGACGTGATCCGGCTGCCGGAAGGGGCAGTTCCAGGCGATTACGAGGTCACGACCGATGCGAGCGGCGTGACGACGATGACGAGCGCCAGCCAGAGCATCTCCTTCACGAGTCCCAATGGCCTGCCGCAGTTCGGCGACCATGACGACGAGGATGACGACGATACGGCTGGCAACGACGATAGCGATGATGACTGTGACGACGACGATGACACCGATACTGCCGGTTCAGGAACCGGTGGTGTTCGAGCCGGGACGGCTCAGGCCGACGTATTGGTCGGAACGGCACAGGATGACAACATCGTCGCTTTCGACGGAGACGATATCGCGATGGGGCACGCTGGAGCCGATGCGATTTCGGCAGGCGCCGGCGCGGATTTCGTCAATGGCGGTGACGGCAGGGATGTCATCTTCGCCGGCATTGGTGACGACCAGGTGTTCGGTGGTGGCCATGCCGACATCATCTACGGTGATGCAGGTGCGGATCGCATCCTGGGCGAGGCAGGCAACGACCTCATCAATGCCGGTGCAGGAGATGACGCCGTGTTCGGCGGTGCCGGCAACGATCTGATCGTGGCCGAGATCGGCGACGGCAACGACGTCTACTTCGGCGACGACAGTGACGGCGGCAACGGCATCGACACGCTCGACATGTCCGCGGCGACCGTGAACGTTACGGTCAACCTGGGATCCGGGCCCATGTCGAACGGAACGGCGTCCAGTTCCCAGACGGGCAACGACACCATCTGGGGCATCGAAAACGTCAATACCGGGTCCGGCAGCGACACCATCACCGCGAGCAATGCAGTCAACGTGATCCATGGCGGAGCTGGTGGCGACACGTTCAGGTTCACTTCGGCTTCGGCCGCCGAGGGCGACACCATTCTCAGCTTCGAACCCGGTGACCGGCTCGATCTGACGGCCATCGACGCCAGCATCGGCACGGCGGGCGACCAGAGCTTCACGCTGGTCGGCGGCGCCGCCTTCACCGCGGCGGGCCAACTCGCGGTGACCTTCGAGACGCGCGAAGACGGCGAGTTCACCGTCGTCCAGGGTAACATCGACGGGAATACCGATGCGGACTTCAAGTTCGAGGTTGCAGGTCACCATAACCTGACTGCCACGAACGTCGGTCTCTGAGACCAACAGGCAGGCGGCGCCCCGCGCCGCCTGCCTGCCTGTCTTCTCTCCAGTTCCCTAACCAGGACGCATAGGCATGGCCAAGTCCAAAGAACTGACGCCAGGCAAGCGGCGGAACCTCGCCGAGCTGACACGCGGCTTCCGCGGCATCGTTATCTTCCTCTTCCTGATCTCGGGGATGATCAACGTGCTGGCCCTGACCGGGTCGCTTTACATGATGCAGATCTACGACCGGGCGCTCACCAGCGGCAGCATTCCAACGCTCTTGGTGCTCTCGACACTGGCAATTGGACTGTATCTGTTCCAGGGAGCCTTCGACGTGATCCGCTCCCAGGTTCTGGTGCGCGTCGGCGCACGGCTGGACAAGAAAGTGGCGCCGCTCGCGCACCGCGTGGCGATCGATATGCCGCGATTCGGGTTCTCGACGTCTGAGGCGCTTGAGCGCGGGCGCGACGTCGATACGGTGCGTGGCTTCCTCGGAAGTCAGGGGCCGGCGGCGCTGTTTGATCTGCCGTGGATGCCAATTTACTTAGCGTTCATCTACTTCTTGCATCCATTATTGGGCGCTCTGACTTTCGCGGGCGCCTTCGTGCTCACAGTTCTGACGGTTATCAGCGAAATTCTCACAAAGCGGCTCAGCCTTTCTACCCGCAAGGCGGCGATCGTGCGCAACACGATCGCCGACAGCAACGCTCGCAATGCAGATGTCCTCAAGGCGATGGGATTCGCCGGCCGCGCCGTCGGGCGCTTCAACGACGCCAACGGCGATCATCTGGAACTGCAAACCAAGGCCAACGATATCACCGGCACATTCGCCGCCGTGTCCCGGGTGCTGCGTATGCTGTTGCAGTCAGCGGTGCTTGGTCTCGGTGCATATCTGACGATCAAGAACGAACTCTCGGCGGGTGCGATCATCGCCTGTTCGGTAGCGTCTGCGCGTGCCCTGGCGCCGGTGGACCTGGCGATTGGCAACTGGAAGTCCTTCATCGCGGCGCGGATGGCCTATCAGCGGCTTCGCGATACGGTGGTGGCCTTAACGTCCGTCGATCAACCGATGCAGCTTCCCGTGCCGAGCCGACGTCTTAGCGTTGAAAAAGCGACGGTTGCGGTCCCAGCCTCGGGCCAAGTAATCCTGAGCGATATCAGCTTTGAACTCGAGGCCGGGCAGGCGCTCGGCATCATTGGTCCCAGCGCCGGGGGCAAGACCACCCTGGTGCGAGCCCTGACCGGCATCTGGCCCGTGCTACGCGGCAACGTCCGGCTGGATGGCGCTGATCTCACTCAATGGCGCGAGGACGAAATCGGCCAGCACATCGGCTATCTGCCACAGGAAGTCAGCCTGATGGACGCTACCATCGAGGAGAACATCTGCCGGTTCGAACCAGCCCCGGACTATCGCAAGGTTGTCGCCGCTGCCCGGGCCGCCGGTGTTCACGACATGATCGTGAAGATGCCCGACGGCTATCGCACCGAGCTTGGGCCGCAGGGCGCGGCGCTCTCGGCGGGACAGCGGCAGCGGGTCGCTCTGGCGCGTGCCCTTTATGGCAATCCGTTCATCGTTATCATGGACGAACCCAATTCGAATCTGGATGGGGAAGGTGAGGAGGCCCTGACAAAGGCGATCGAGGGTATCAGTGCGCGCGGCGGGATCACTATCGTCATTGCCCATCGGCCGAGCGCGCTGGTCGCGGTCGGCCTGGTCGCGATTGTACAGAACGGACGCCTGGTCGCGTTCGGCGACAAGCACGACATCATGACTCCGGGCCTGCGGCCGGCCGCAACTTCAGCTTCCGAGGCTGTCCCTGTCCCGAACGAACCAGCATTCAACGTCGAGGCGCGGAGGCCAGCATGATCACCGTAAAGGCTCTCACGCAGCAAGCGCATCCAAAGCAGACGTCGCGCGAGGATTTTGTCGAGCAGCAGAATGGCAAGCGCAGCATCATCCCCCTTGCCTTTCTGCTCTTCCTTACCGCATGCGCGGCATATCTAAAGAGCTTTTTGCCAATCCGGCTCGAAGCCCGGGACGATAAGGAGGAGCGGGAAGACGACGAGACCAAGCAAGGCGCACCCGAGCAGGACACCGTTATCGGTAGCGGAGATAGCGAGGACGCCACCCCGGTTCTTGCGAAATCGTCAGACAGCGTGAGCCCGCTTCGCATTTCGGCGCCATTGGATGCCGCATTTTCGGAAAACGAGAGCCGGGACCCCAAGGAGTCCGTAAGGCCGCCGGTGGTTCGGGTAGATACAGGCTCATTCGCCGACGAAATGAAGACCGCGACCGTTCATCGTTCGCCTGGCCAGTCTTCGCCGGGAAGTGGCGGCGGCGGAGGAGGTGGCGGAGGAGGTGGCGGCCAGAGTCCTGAGCCGCTGCAGCGACTTGGTGTGGTCGACAAGCCTCCTGCTCTTGAGCCCGGGCCGACGGATGCGGATCAAGCCCGCAACCGCGCGCCACGGGTAACAGGACCAGTGCGTCTGCAAGACATGGTTGGCTGTCAGACGTTCCTGATACCACTGCTGGCGTTGCTCTCCGGAGCCTCGGACGCAGACGGAGATTCCCTCACAGTAGTCGGTTTGTCGTCCTCATCGGGAACACTCACCCGGACGTCAGACGTCGAATGGGAATTCGTCCGCAACGGTTCCATGACTGGCGATGTGACGCTCACCTACACGATTAGCGATGGTCACGTGTCCGTTGTTCAGACCGCATATTTCCGTATAGTCGAAGCGCCCCCTATTTTCGGTACTACAGGCGACGACAGCCTGCTCGGCACGCATTGCGCCGACACCATTCTTGGCGGGGATGGCAACGACAATATTGATTCACGCGAGGCGGCTGATCGCATCACTGGTGATGCAGGCGATGACCACATTGTGTCCGGCTCTGGCAACGATATCGTCTATGCGGGCGCGGGGGAGGACATCGTATTCGCTGGCGCCGGCAATGACATCGTGTTCGGCGGATCGGGAAACGACTTTCTGTTCGGCGAAGATGGCGACGACACGTTGACGGGCGATGAGGGAAACGATGTCATCTTCGGCGGGGCAGGAAACGATCTCCTGCTGGCGGGCGAAGGAGACGATAAGGCCGAGGGAGGCGACGGAACCGACACACTCTATGGCGGCACCGGTAATGACAAGCTCTCAGGTGGGGCAGGTCGCGATGTTATTGTCGCAGAAGCTGGCAACGACCTGTTGGAAGGCGGAGACGATAGCGATGTTCTTTCCGATGGTGGCGGATCCGACGCGGTTTGGGGCGGTGCGGGCGACGACTACCTGATCGCTGCAGCGGACGCGGCCGCCGATATTTATGCAGGCGATACAGGATTCGACACGCTCGATTATTCCGCATCTTCAGCGGGCATCGTGGCCGACCTGACGGCCAAGACCGTGACCGGCAACGACGTGGGGCGCGACGAGATCTCTAGTATTGAGAAAATCATCGGGGGATCAGGCAGCGACCGCATTTCCGCCGATGCGTTGGAGGCAGTCTGGATGGATGGCGGCGCGGGAGACGATGTGCTGTATGGCGGATCCGGCGATGATCTGCTCGCTGACGGAGCAGGGCGCGATATGGCTCATGCCGGCGAAGGATCTGATCGGGTGGTTGCCGCTGCTGATGCATCCAGTGACGACTACAGCGGCGGTGATGGGCACGATACCCTGGATTATTCATCCGCCACGCTGAGCGTGACGATTGATCTAAGGCGCGGCACCGCTAGCGGGGCCGACGTGGGTGAGGATCTCATCGCCGACTTCGAGGAGGTTATCGGCGGGTCGGGCAACGACTGGCTTATCGCTGGTACGGGTGACGTCTCCATGAGCGGAGGAGCGGGTGACGATACTTTTGAATTCTATCAGCGGAGCGAAGGCGATCAATCGGCCATGACCGTACGTAAGATTACCGATTTCACAGTTGGCGACCGGATCGTCGCCGCAACCTACGAAATCAGCTATTTTGGAGAAGTTGGTGCCGAGTCCGTAGCCGACCTATTCGACGACATTTACCTATCTGGCGAAGTTGACAATCGCCCGATTCGTTTTCGGTTTGAGAACCGTGACGCCGGCGTCGATGTCACATTGGTCGACGTTCATGATCGCCCTGACGCGGACGATTTCTATTCGATTGAATTGCTCGGACATCACCATCTCCAATTTTCTGCTATCACCTGATTCAGTGTGGAACTAATTATGAAGCATCAGAATCTAGATCATTTCTCTGGAGCAGCCTCAATTGGCTCTAAGGCCACAGTCCCGGACGAAAGGACTTTCCGGCTTTGGCCCAGAATGGTTGCTGGCTTGGTGCTTGTTGTAGCTTTGATCGTGGGACTGGGAGGCTGGGCGGCGCTCGCACTCTTGGAGGGCGCGATTGTCGCTTCCGGGGTTGTGAAGGTCGATCAAAACCTCAAGGAGGTACAGCATCGGGACGGCGGCATCGTCAAGTCGCTTGCGGTCCGACAAGGTGATCTCGTCCAAGAAGGGCAAGTGCTTGCCACGCTAGACGACGTTCAGATCAAGGCGGAGTTGCTCATAGTGCGCTCACAACTTGGCGAGGCAATGGGCCGGCAAGCTCGCCTGATCGCCGAACGCGATAATTTGGACAGCATCGAATTTCCCACGGATCTCTTCCGTCTTTCGGCCTCTGCCGACAGCGTAGTTCATGGCGAAACGCGATTGTTCGCCGGCAACAAAATCGGCCGAGATAGTCAGAAGGAGCAACTTGGGCTCAGCATTATTCAAACTGGAGAGGAAATTAAAGGAATGGAGGCTCGCCTTGCGGCCAAGGAACACGAGATAGTACTAGTTGGCGCCGAGCGTGATAAAATGGACGGCCTCTTCGAAAAGAAGATCGTTGAGTACACTCGTGTCTACTCAGTTCATCGGGACTGGGCCAGAATACTTGGCGAAAGGGGCGAGATATCGGCCAGTATCGCCAGAGCGAAGGTTCGCGCCAGCGAAATCAAGGTGCAGGTCATTGCTGTTGACCAGAACGCGAGCACCGAAGCTCAGCGTGATCTGCGTACCGTCGATGCTCGGATCTCAGAACTGAGCGAGCGCAAGCTTGCGATCGAGGATCGGCTATCGCGAACCGAAATCAAATCGCCGGTGACTGGCTATATCAATGAACTCTCGGCATTTACAATTGGAGGCGTCATTACGCCAGCCGCGCGCATTGCCACTGTGGTTCCGGAGAGCGCGGAGCTAAAACTTGAAATCAAGATCTCGCCCAATGACATTGACCAGGTTCGTGAAGGGCAGGCCGCGCGTGTTCGTCTCACGGCATTTAACCGTACCACGACGCCGGAAATGAAGGGTTTGTTGGGCATGGTCTCGCCTGCTTCCTCGCGAGACCCCACAACGGGCCAGGAGCATTACATTGCCTACGTCCATTTGCTGAAAACTGAGGACGCGCTAAATCAGTTAAAAGGGATCAGGCTGGTTCCCGGAATGCCCGCGGAAGTCTTTGTGACAACGCAGGAGAGGAGTGCAATGTCATACCTTGTCAAGCCATTTGCTGACCAAATGAACCGGGCGTTTAGAGAGCGGTGAAATATAAGCCTCGGCGTCGCGTTCGCTTACTGTCAATACTGCCCGGGGAGCAAACTTTGGCGAGAACATGATTGATTGCGTCGGTGCACTTACAGTGCATCGAAACGAATATGATCAATGGGCGATCAGAGTCGGCACTGTGATGTTCCTGAGCAATGACCGTGTCACGCCGCCAAAAATGAATTCCCTGGTTCTAGCATGGCTGTAGGCCCCGAGCACGATCAGGTCCGACCCATCGTGGGTCGCGAATTCGCGAATCACGTCGGCGACGGCTTTGCCTTCGGACTGTCGTTGTTCGACGGTGGCGATGACGCCATGCCGGCAGAGATAGTGCGCTACATCGGCGCCTGGCTGTTCGCCATGGGACGCATTCTTCTTCGGATCAATCACCAGCACGGTCACGGATTGCGCGGTCTTCATTAGCGGCAGCGCATCGCTAATCGCCCGCCGCGCCTCGCGGCTCGCATTCCAAGCAAACAGGATTCTGTTAGCGACACCGTCGCTACTCCAGCTCTCCGGCACGATCAAAAACGGAACACCAGTCGCCAGCAACATGCCCGCCGGAGTTCCCTGCGCAGGCAGCCCGCCTGGCGACGGATAGCCAACGACGACTAAGTCGCTGTGAAGCGAATGCAGGCGTGCCAGTTCGTCGGCGTTGTTGGCCTCGATGGACCTGAATTCAAAGGTCACGCGCTCGCGGCCGGCTAGGGCCTCGAAATTCTTGATGGCCTCCTCAGCCGCCTCCCGCTCGAACAGGCTGTGGCGCTCCACCATTTCCCGCACGGCAACGGCTCCGGCGACGAAGCCATCGGCGGGATTTCGCCGCCAGCCTGTAGGCGCGATGAACACGCCGATCAGGTGCGCGTCGTGCTCAGCGGCAAGGCGGACGGCATAGCGAGTGCGGACCACGCCTCCTGGCGACGGGTTGACGAACACGATCAGAGACTTGAGGGCCATGGCGCCTAACCGTTCACATTCCGCGCCTCGCGCACCTGCTTTGCCGGTTGCAGTGCAAACGATCTGCCCTGATCGCGCTGGCGGGCCAGTCCAGATGCAAGACGGCGCTTTGCTATACTGATGTAAAGATGACGTTGACCCTGCCAAGAGGCGGGAGCGACGCCCCGAGATCTACTGCACAGCAGTGGGCCGGCGGGACTGAACGACGTCTGAACGAATACAGCAGGCATTCTCCGTTGCCTTCGCACAGTAGATTGGCCAGCGAGCAGAGAAGATGCATCTGGACCTTGAGCGGCCTAGTACCAAGATTGATGGCGAATTAAATGGTCTCTAGCCTCTACCTAATTTCGATGACCTGAGCCGCTCGAAGCGGGGAGCGACGGACGAAGCCGGGACGCTGGCTTCCCGACGCCCTCGGGCCTCGCCGAGATGTGTTGTGGCCAATGTGCGCAGTTGTCCATATCGACATGGTACCGGCGGCGTTTTGGACATCTGGACACTGAGTTTCACGCGGTGGTAAAACTGCACTACACGTCGCCTTGTGGGGAAGCTAGGGCATGAGCTCGAGTAAGCCGGCATCTGCAGAAAGAAGACATCCTGATTGGTCCGACGGTTATGAGGTAGGTTATTTTGCATTCAAGCACGATCTGACCATAGACGAAGCCCAGCAGATTATGAGGCGGGTCGAGAATTCTCGCGCAAAACTGGATGCTGCCGCGGTCGCGTTTAAGAGCCGATCGCTCCCAGACCCTTTGTAACCTCGCATCGCAAGCGGCGCTTCGCACTCGTAGGATCCCTCGTGCGGCAGCACCGCCCCACCGAAGCGCGGTTTATTGTCCGTTAAGTAACTTCGCCCACTGTTGCGGAGGATGGCGCGGGCTTTGGCGAGCATGGCGTCATCTAAAAAGCCGCCCGGCCGCGACCGGGCGGCTTTTCTTTTCGCCAACCGTTGCGCCCCACAGAAACCTTCACCGCCAGCGCAAGTTGGGAAGTACCACCCTAACAATCAGCGGAACAATGCGAGGTGCTTGTACGAGCTCCGCTAGAAAGGCGTTTCGTGTTTTCACCAGTTCGCCGTGCCACCGCTTTTTTTCGCTGGCCGATGCTCCGCCCGCCTGAAACCGCTGGGACAAACATGTAGCAGCTGATCTTTCGGAGATGGAGCCTTACTTGGGCCAGCTCGGGAGCTTGCCGGAGTTGCGTGCCGCACTTGCAATCAAAGGCTATAGCCGGCTTCAAAGTCGAATAGAAAGCTCGGTTAACGTCACTCATGTTGTGGCCAAGATCGAGGAGAAGCTCGAATGTATCTATCTGAAGCACTCTTCGCTTACGATAGGAGACGATTCAAAAGAAAGCAAAACGCTTTTGCCTGAGCTTCGCTCAATGAACGAAGCCGGTGCGTCCCGACCTCTGCATAATCGTCTTCAATCCGATCCCAGACTATCCAATTGTTAACAGGGTCGGGAAACGCTTCAAATCGCTGATCGATCTCTTCCAATTCGCGCCTCTTGTAAGGGTGCTTATGGTCTTGATCGTCAAAGAAATTGGCAGCAGTTTGGTCTAATGCGGATTGTCCACAGTGGCGGAGGCGCGTCATCCTCCGGCCTTGTTGTGAGCACGCAACAGCCCTGGAAATCGCGACGCGGCAAGATGTAGCAGCTTCCAGCGGAGCGGCTGCGGGCATACAAAAGTGGGAGCTTAGAACCGGCCTCCTGGGACATTTTACGAGGGCCCGGGACACCATCACCGAACTTATAGCAAACATCGAAGAAGCGTGAGCTATGCACTCCGCCGTCGTCGTGCAAGCTCGCCGCCGCCGTCCGCGACCGGTGGCCGCCTATTCACATCATCATCACGACGGGGAAGGCGAGACCGATGAGCATCCCGGCCAACGCGCTGTTTATCCCGAAGCCCTACCTGGGAAGGAATGTGGTCACGGCGATGCGGACGTTCGAGAACATGAGCTAAGTCTCCGGCCAGGAGGTAGCGTCCAACGGAGGTCTTGCTACCTGTTCAACAACCTCCCCGCAGGTTGGGCACTCAAATGTCCTCAGCTCAACGCTCTCGGCCATCGGCGACCTCCGCATCAAGTAGGTACGCGTCGAGCATTTTGCGCAGTGCGGGCGGATGATGTGATCGGTGTTGGGTAGCATCGGGATCTTTCGAGGACGAATGGAATTTACACCTGGGATAATCCGATTCCACTATAATTATTCCCCGGAACAATTGCTGCCTCTATTGCGTTATGCGGCCCGGGAGGTTGGGCCTCATGCGTGCGACAAAAAGGTCATGGACGGAAGAAGATAGCGCCCGCCTCGTTGAGCTGGTGAGGAGCGGGGTAAGTGCGACCCGCTGCGCCGTTATTTTCAAGCGCCGAATAACATCGGTTCAGAAGGAGGCTCGTCGGCTGGGCTGCGGCTTCCCTGATACACGGGCTGTGAAGAAAGCAAGAATTGCCCGCGGGGTTGAAGAAGAAAACAGGCTGCGGCAGACTTAAACATCCCCCGATTTCGGCACACGCTCGCGGTGCACCTCGTTGTTGTCATCGTCTACCGCGAGAACACTGCGGTCAGCTTTTATACCCGCGGCCCCAACCGTACGGGCGATAAGCTTGGCGTGGTCCTTTGCTTCCTCGTCGTTCCTCAGGCTTACGCCGGTAGGATCGGGAAGCTTGGTGCCGTCTACAATCGGAAAGTGATACTTGGGCATATTGTCTCCTGCACCGTTAATTGCGAGGGGCGCCTAGAGTTCCGGGCGTAAGCCTGTTGACTTGACCGTTGTTCTATTGGCCATCATCCGGAATGGGCTCATGGGACTCGACCACATCAAGGCCGAGATCGCGCGCATGCGCGTGCAGGATCAAGCGGCAGCAGAAAGACATCTCATCCCTTCAGAAGGCCGGCATCAGTACCGCGTCTGCTGTCGCCCTTCTGAAGCGGATGCAGGACAAGGTCGATGCGCTTTGCCAGGAATGTGACCGGCTGAACGGCGAAGAGCGGCTCAAGCAGCGGACCTATCCCAGCGGCAAAGCCATCAGGGGCGTACCAGATCATCGCAGGATGTGATGGACAACCTTCGGCGGTTTCCGGCGCCGTGGTCGATGCAGGAAAGCGATGACCACTACTTCTGGGTGTACGACGCGACCGGGTTTTTCAACGCTATCGCACCGCGAGGATTTGCATTCCCGGAACTACCAGTATGCCGACGCCCACATGCGGCGGGAGGAGGCGAGGCGGACTGCCAAGGCTATTTCCCGGTTGCCGGAGCTCTTGAGGCGACCGCCCTATTAGGGAACCCGCGAGGGAGACGAAGATCGCTCCAGCTCAAGCTTCGAAGGTGGCAGCGCGGAACGAATCCAATTCGTGCCGTTTGAATAGGCATGAGAAACAATCCTGGCCAACTGGTTCACCTCGCTGTCCTCATGGAAGAGGCGATCCAAATTGCATGGGATTATCTTGCACGGGCAGGCGAGATCGAGGACGCAGAGTTCTGCTCGCACATTCTGCTCCGCTCGGTTGAAACCATGATCCGGCAGGGGGTAAGGAGCCGCCTGCTGCTCTCGAACAGAGCCATTGCTCAATACTTGGAAGCTCTCGAAGCGCGCACGCTTCAAGCGGCCTCGTAGAGGGGGCCATAACGATGGTGATGGGTGGAAATCAAATATATCTAAGGCGTCAGCAGACGGGCATTGGATGGCTCGTCGATAAGTGGCTGGCTTATTGTCAGGCTGAAAATGTCGGCGGTCGAACCGACGGCCTCAAGAGAAGTAAAGGGCGACGATAATCTAGGACTTGGGGTCCTCGTCATTTTCCTGCTGGTGCTGGGCTTGCCCTTACTTCTCTTGTAATACCTAGAGCCAGGCCACTGACAGCAAAAAAATTGCGGTCGCTATGAGCGCCACAGCCGTCGCCGCCGCAATCGTCATTGAAAGCACGCGCATGCCGTAGCGAAGCGGATACGCACCCGATCATCAAGAGCGTATTGCCAGGATCAGATATGCAGAGCAGAATCGGTCAATGGTGGACAGACACGCACGATCAGAGGCAAGAGGCGGAACTCGCCGCCGCGCTGGCCGTCCAGCTGGCAGCGGTCGCTACGGTGAGCCTACGGTTACTGTTCGAGTCCCTGTGAGCCTGGCCTCGTCTATCGACGAGCTAATTAAACAGGGAGGCCGCAAGAGGCCTCTGCTAGAGGTGGGATGCCCAAGGGCTAAGCGCGAAAGAAATTTAGGTCGTTCTTGGCCTCTAATGACATATTTTCCCGCACCATCTTGAGTTGGTTGGCATGCGTATCCCAGACGACCTCTATGGCGTTTCGCACCACCGAAAGATTTACCGCATCCCTTATATGCCACGGTGACAAGGCTTGAATTTCAGCCTTAATCTTCTCATCCCTGAACGCAATAAACAGCTTCTTCGGACTGATGGGAATGGCAAGGTGTCCGCCCTTGTTGCCGACACCGTTTGACATCACTACGGGACGGTCAGAAGTAAGAAAACTCAATTCCGGCAAGCCAAGGTCATAAACAGACCAAATCATGCCGTTAAGCATTTGCTCCACCTCGGCATTTTGCATGAGCCTTGCCGTGGTAAGCAGGGCGCCAGTCTTTATGACTTCCGCGGGAAGGTCCTCATACCGCCCACCAGGAAAGTCCTTTCTATAATTGCGCTGAAGCTCCCTGTACTCTTGAGTGGTAGGGGTGGTCATCCGTTTGTAGACATTCGCGACTTGGGCCGGCGAGCGTATTAATAGCCCGATAACGAAACGAGGCCAGGCGAGGCGCACATTCCTCGGAAGCTTGGAAATGCTGTCATTGAGGATCATTCGGTGCGCAACAGCAGCGTTACTGTCTATCCGCCCCATCAGGATTGTCTCGATGCGGTTGGCAAGAACAGGGTCAGCACCGCCGAGCCAGTAAAGCCCACGGATGTAGCCGGTATGCGTTGGAGGTTTCGGCGTCGCGACGACCTTGTCCCCGTACGGGGTCGCCTGAATGCGATGATACGGCCATCTTGGGCGGCCCACTGGTTTAAATAGAATACAGGGACGTAGTGATGCTTTGGGAGCTTCTTCATCGATCAAGAGGGTTAGAGTAAGCCGCGCGCAACCTCTAGCATCTGTCGCTGCGTTCCGTACTTCGCTTCGAACGACTTCGTGCCGTTATGCACAGCCTCGCCGAACGGCCCTTGGCGATGATGATAAGGGCAGAGGGGATCGTCCGCGTAGTGAAAGGCGATCTCATCTCCCAACACCTTACGGTCGTTCCACGGGCGCGTGTTTGACAGGTCGCAGTTTCATAGCGCTATCAAAGAGCTTATCGGCGATGTCGAGAACTCAGATGAAGCTTTAATTGACGCCATGGGCCGCATCTACGTGGATGGAAATCACGTTGGATGGGTGAAACGTGACGCCGGTCTAGTTGAACTTAAAGCCCTCGCTGCGGCGATGGAATGCCAACTCCCCAGCCTTGATGCTATGCTTGAACTAAAGGAAGTGAGGTCATGACCCTCGCCGATATCCGTCAAGAATATCTGCAACGGCACTTTCGTGATGGCGTCGGTCGCATCGCCTTCGCACCGGAAGTCCGTCAACCCCAACCCGCCTGCCTGCTGCTCGACTACAAGGGCGTCCTCGCCAGCGACAAGCAGCAACCTCATGATATCGCCAGCCGCGCGGCAGCCAACCGGGCCTACAAACCTGTAAAGGCCCCGGTTGCTGAGCGGGCGCGGCTGTGGATGGAGCAACACCCCAATCTACGCCGCGTTCGTCCCGGCTGCGTTTGACGAAGCCACCTACACCAAGCGTGGCAGTGCCAAGTTCATCGCAGAGTGCCTGCGGCGGCGCCGTGACCTGCTGGTCGGTAAGCCGTTCAAAATTCCGAATGCGTACGTGACCTACATGGCGCTGCGCTTCGTGGAAGAGCATCTCGCACATGGCGGGCTGTTCAAAACAACCAAGAGAAAGTGAGGAATATGAATGAACAACAAGCCGGCGGAGTAATTCTGCTCGGAGGCGTCGTTATGGTGGTCGGCGCTCTGATAGCGAATAAGACGAGCACCTCACCAACGGTGGCTTGCTCACCCACCCGGTTTGTGGTCGCGGAAGTGCCTCTAACCGCTACCGAGAAAGTTGGGCGGACGCGAAAGATTAAAGATACCCGCGATCTGGCGGAAAAAGTGGCTGCGAGGCGGGCTACTTCCGAAAGGGTCGGAAGCGACCGGCGCGGTCTTAGCCTGCGACGTTTTCGCCAAAGCAACTAAATCTCAATTTACGTATTGTATGCGGTTGTTGGGTGATGGGGTTTTGTTATGCGTACGGCGATTGTCGGTATCGTGTTGCTGTGGGCAGGGCAGGCGTCCGCCCAACCCATCCTCGCTCGTGAGCCGCTCACCCTGAATCCCTTCGCCGTGGTTTACGTCCAGAGTGGCACCTGTGGCTTCGGCAAGGTGATGAAGGTCGTCGGCTCCTTGAGGGGCGTGCAGCGCAAGCGGACCTGCGTTTCCGTGATCTCGGCCTATGCAGAATTCTAGTCCGCGCCGCCGAAGGATCGCCCCGGTTGCTGTGCTGGCCATCTGGCTCATCGCCGTGGCAGCTGTGGGCATTTTCCTGATAAGACTATAAACCTCATACTTCCGCCGCAATCCGTTCCGAATATGTTCCTAACGACATGGAGGCGGCGATGAAGAGGGATATGGGGGAATTGCTGGACCACGTGCCGGTGCTGGTTCGGGCGTATGGGAAGTGGCCGAGCTACATTTATTTGTTGCTATTCACGCCATTGAGTCGGGGATTACTCGGCTTCGTAGCGGCAGCGCTAGGAGTTTTCATCTATCGTGGGTTGCAGTAAGCGGAGTTTGAGCCGTGGGAGCCAGCTTTGGAAGCCGTTATGCTTGATCGCCTCCGTGGGCGCACTGATCCTGTCCGCTTACGAAGGGCTTAACCAGCGTGTCACGTCAGCGACTTTTCTCGGCGCACTTGGGGTGGTGTGCACCTTTATGCTGTTCATGCCAAAGCTCGAAGTTTTCAAAGTCTGGGGGATCGAAGCTCGCCTAGTGAAGACGTTGGATCGGGCGGAGGAAATCCTAGCAAAATTGCGGCGGCTTTCTCTGATAAGCGCAAAATCCACTGCGATGAATCTGGCGTGGGGAAACCGAATGGCGACCCCGCCAGCAAAGGAAAAGCAGTCGATATTGGACGAAATGGACGCTCAGCTTGCCGAGCTTAAGGTGTCGCCCGAGGATCGGAAGCCGTTACAAAGACATACGTTCAGATAATGGGGTTCGATTTTTATCAGATCTACGTGCGCACCCTTCGAAGTTACGGAGGTATGCGGCTAGATAAACTGATAGCCCGCATGAATGCTTCGCAAGATGAGACTCATCGGCAGATCCATGAAGCTCATATTAGGGGCATCACAGAATGGGACAAACAAAGCAAGGATACAAACGTGTTCGCCAGGTTGAGCGCCTACAAGCTCGATGAGGAACTGAAGCGTGCGGCCCCGACACAGTGGGTCGCGAGCTGGACATTGCTCTGGAGTTCAGAGACGAACTCCAGAGACTATTCAACGAAAGCAGCGCGGAGGGTGGTTACACGCCCGCCGCCGCGGCGTTCTATGACCAATTCGAGAACAATCCAGGGCGCAAGGCTCATGAGTTGTTTGACGGGGTCCTAAGTGAAATTAAATAAAGGGCATACGCCGGGAACGGGTTAGATTGCCACGCATACCGATGCGTTGCTGTCGCGACGAGAAACCGGCAAAATCGCCGCGTCCATCATCCCCGTTGTTGCCGGTTGTCACCCAGCGCATGCGCAGAGAAATGCCGGAAGCAAAATTGGTTTCCGGCCACTAGCTGAAATGAAATGGCCCCGACGAGCCGGGGCCATAAGGCCTAGACCCAAGGTGTGCCGTAATAGTCGTTCACTGCGCGCGAGCGCTTGGTGTCCGACCAATCCCAATCGTTCTCATTGGCGTACTTCGGTGCGCCGTCGAGTTGGGTCTTCGTCACATTGGTGACATACCCCTCAAGATTGGTGTCGTATTTCAGAGTCTGCCACGGAAGCGGGTAATGGTCATCGCCCATTCCGAGGAAGCCGCCAAAGCTCAGGACGGCGTACGCAACCTTGCCACTGACCTTGTCGATCATCACGCTCTCAATCGAGCCGATCTTTTCGCTGTCAGGACCGTAGACCGTGGTGCCTTCGACTTTCTCGCTGCTAATGAGATTGCCCATTTCGTTCGCCATGTTGGCTCTCCCTAGTTAGTGTAGCGGTAGAACCGGGTATTGTGCCTTTCGTTCCGGCGATGGGTTATTGTGTCGCAGAAACTGACACAATCCCGCGGGCGGTCTGAAGCCGGAAGACAGGCGCGTGCCGATCGAAGTGTTCGCTATGATGATCAGCCGGGTACCGAAGAGACAGCACACCACTGGCGGAATAGCATCTGGCTACGTGCAATGGAGTACGGGAGCCTCTGGAGCGCTCGTCGATCTTTTGATCAAGCTCCGCAAGGAGAACAACATCGGCGACAGGGCGGCGATGAAATGCGGATTGGCGCAAGCCCAAGTATTTACGAAGTAAGGAAGCCCTGCAACAGAGCGATTGCGGGTGCGTTCGCGGGTCCAGATTCTCGATAAAATGCATCGACTCGCCGACGGGTGTTGGTGGAAAGGTTATGCTATCACGCATGCTTCCCTTCAAAATTGTCATCTATTTCGATCACGACTTTGCCGGACGCAGTTTTTGAGCGGATGGCATCATGGGCGTCGGCAATCGTGCGTAGCGTGTAGCGATGCAAATCTAGTCGGGGCACTAGCTTGCCGGCGTGGCACAGCTTTGTGGCCTCGCGCAAGATTTCGCCGTGCCGGGCACGGCCTTCGCCGGTCAGGATCGGCAGCAGCGTGAATACGCCGGAATAGCTCGCTGCGCGGAACGACAAAGGCGCGAGGGCATGCGTTCCCCAGCCGAGCGCACTGACCACATGGCCGAACCTTGCCACGGCATTGAAAGATGCATCGAGGGTAGCTCCGCCGACAGTGTCATAGACGACGTCGAAGCCACGGCCTGCGGTGTGTTTCCCAACATAATCGGAGACGGTAGTTTCCGTGTAGTCGATGAACGTGGCGCCGGCGAGTTCGATGATGTCCTTGTCTTTCGCGGAGCCCGTGGCGAAAACGGTGCCGCCGAAAGCGCGTGCAATCTGGATGGCCACATGGCCGACGCCGCCGGCGCCGCCATGGATCAAGACGGTCTGTCCCGCGCCGACGCCAGCGCGATCAATCAACCCTTCCCAAGCAGTGATGACCACTAGCGGCAACGCGGCAGCCTCCCGCATGCCGAGGTTGACGGGCTTCAGGGCCAGCAGCTCTGCATCCACCGCCGCAAATTGCGCCAGCGAGCCCTGCACGCCGCCGACACCGCCGGTGAAGCCAAAGACCTCATCACCGGGCCTAAACTGTGTAACCCTTGCGCCCACCCGTTCAACGACGCCAGCAAGATCCATTCCCAGGATTCCCGGCAGAAGATGGCGCGCATGAGCTGCCTCGCCGCTATATATCTTGAGATCAAGCGGGTTGACGCCGCTGGCTCTAACGCGGACGAGAACCTCAGTTGCTGCGACGGAAGGTAGCGCGACCTGCTCGATCTGGAACGGCACATTTGGGGCTGCGAGAACGGCGGCTGTCATGAAAAGGGGGAGCGACATGGGTTGTTCCTTTGCGATAGTCCGCAAATAATCGTGGTGATCCCGCTTTGAAACCGACAATGCTGCACGCTTCGCAAACGAAATTGAATGGACCAACCGATGGAATGGAGTGACCTCCGCGTTTTTCTCGCCATCGCCCGGGAAGGCACGCTCGGCGGAGCCGCTCAGAAGCTGGGCAAGAGCCAGCCGACCATGGGTCGCCGGCTTCGGGCGCTTGAACAGGCCGTCGGCCAGACGTTGTTTCAGCGAACCGGCGACGGTTTCGTGCTTACCGACGAAGGCAGAGCCGTGTTGACGCATGTGGAGCACATCGAGGATGAGGCTTTCGCCGTTCAGCGCCAACTCGATGGCCTGCACCGCGAACTCGACGGCCCCTTGCGGATTTCGTCGTCAGACTGGTTCGGCGCACATCTTCTAGCTCCGGTGTTTGCAGACTTCGTCAAACAGCACCCAAGGGTCGTCATCGAACTTTTGACGAGCCAGGTTCAGTTCAGCCTGCCACGTCGCGAGGCAGACATAGCGTTTCGTATCCAGCCATTCGAGGAGGCCGAAGTCATCTCCCGGAGACTGATGCATATTCCATACGGCGTCTACCTCCGGGCCGACCTCGAAAGGCCGGTTGCCGGCGATGGTGGCGGGACGCCTCTCATTACGATGGACGCAAATTTCTCGGGAATGCCGGACGCTGTTTGGCTGAAAGCCATTCTGCCGAAGGCCCATATTGCATTGAGGAGCAACAATCGCGACGTGCAGGCCCGCATGTGCGAGAACGGCGCCGGCCTCGCCGTCTTGCCGCGCCCGCTCGGCGATGCAATGCCAAGCTTAATCCGGATCGAATTGGGAGAGCAGCCACCCGGTCGTGATACATTTGTCGGCTACCACCGCGACATGAAACGCCTAGCCCGATTGCGAAGTCTCCTAGACTTGGTCATTGAGCGATTAAGCGATTACAGGTGACGTTAAGCTTGGAATAAAAGGCGCTATCGGACGAGAATTAGATTGATCGCGGCTTTGGGCGAGGCGGACATTGGCTATCTTCATTTGTTTCTACGGAACGGCTTGCCCGGAAGAAAACGCGACAGATTGCGGCGCCCGCATGCCTTCGACAAGGAATTCCAGCAGCGGCTGAATGAGCGACTTCTCGGCGGTGTCATCTCCGAGCACGACGATTTCAGTCATTGGCAACGGTGGCCAGTGCTCGGGCACATCAAGGATCTGCATTCCGTCCTGAATGAACGAACGGCCAAGCAACGTGATGCCGAGCCCGCCGGCAACGGCAGCCTGAACACCCATGAGGCTGCTTACCGTGCAGGCCGTCACCCATTCCTGTCGTGCGGTATCGAGCGTTGTGAACATGAGCTCTCGGTAAGTGCAAGGCGGTTGCAGAAGCACAAGCGGGAGCGGCCGGTTGAGATTGAGCTGGAAGTCGGAGGCCCCGAACCACACCATTGGTTCGCGCCAAATCACGCGACCTCGCTCCTTGAACTCGCGCGTCGCGATCACAAGGTCCAGATTTCCTGCTTCGAATTCCCGGAGCAGGCTATGCGTGAGACTTGTGTTGATGTCGAGCTGGATGCCCGGATGCAACCGAAGAAAGCGTGCCAGAAGCTTTGAGAGTTGGAGCGGGACAAAGTCCTCGCAAATTCCCACCCGTAATCTGCCTGTCGTTTGCGGCGTCTGAAGCGAGCGAACCACATCGTCGTTCAGGTCAAGCAACCGGCGCGCTCCGATCAGCAACTGCCCGCCGGTGCCCGTCAAAGCCAACGATCGGCTATTTCGGTCGAATAGCGGAAATCCGACAAGCTCCTCGAGCCTTCGAATTTTTTGACTCACGGCAGACTGCGTGCGGCCGACCGTGTCTGCTGCAGCGGTGAAGCTGCCCGCATCGGCGACCGCAACGAAAGCACGCAGCAAATCTAGATCAAGGTCGCGCACACTGCATCCATTAGGTTAGCTACTGGGCCCATTCAAATTATGCGTTTCTCTTCTCGCCGCCGGACGGCGATACATTTGTGAGAGCGTAGTGCAGTCGCACGCAGCTGGCAAATAATGAAGTTCTACTGCGCGCTGCTCCGTTACGGCAGCGCGCTGCAAAACGTCTGTTCACAGGAGCAATCGTGCACTTCACCAAGAACGACCTGGCTCAAGACACGCGCGTGGCGATTATTAGTCTATGCAATGCTCGTTTGGCCGATGCCATCGATCTTCAGACGCAATGCAAGCAAGCGCACTGGAATGTGAGAGGCACTACGTTCATCGCACTCCATGAACTCTTCGACAGCATCAATGAGGCGGTCGAAGACTTTGTTGATCTCATCGCGGAACGCGCTGCACAATTGGGTGGCGCGGTGGAGGGAACCGCCCGCACCGTAGCGCGGCGTTCTACACTTGCGGAATATCCGCAAGCTAGGGGCAGCCGTGATCATGTGGACGCGCTGAGTTCGGCGCTCGCCGCCTTTGGCAAATCAATCCGCGCCGCAAGCGATGAGAGCGGCCGGCTCGGCGATGCAACCACGGCCGACATCTTCACTGAGGTCTCGCGAGGCATCGATAAGTGGCTCTGGTTTGTCGAAGCTCATCTCGACAACGAAGGGCGAGGCTAGGGATATGAAAGCCATCGGTTATCGAACGGCAGGTCCCGTTTCGGCGCAAGACTCGCTCATCGATCTCGATTTACCCGCTCCAGTGCCGGGCCCGCACGACCTGCGCGTCGCCGTCAAGGCGATCTCGGTCAACCCAGCAGACGTGCAAATGCGCGCGCGCATGTCGCCGCCCAATGGCGAGGTGCGGATTCTCGGTTTTGACGCCGCCGGCATTGTCGATGCGGTCGGCTCGGAAGTTACGCTCTTCAAGCCCGGTGATGAGGTATTCTATGCCGGCGCAATGAATCGGCCGGGCACCAACAGCGAGCTCCATCTCGTTGACGAACGCGTCGTCGGCCATAAGCCGAAAACACTGACCTTCAGTGAGGCGGCGGCGCTTCCGCTCACGTCGATCGCGGCATGGGAGCTGCTATTTGAACGCCTTGCCGTTCCCTATGGGGTGAAATCCCAGACCGGCGCGCTCCTCATCATCAACGGCGCGGGCGGTGTCGGATCAATCCTGACACAGATGGCACGCCGGCTGACCGGCCTGACGATCATCGCGACAGCATCCCGTCTGGAAACCGAGGCGTGGTGCTGCAGGATGGGCGCGGATCACGTCATCAATCACCATCATCCGCTGGACCGGGGGCTGAAGGAGATCGGTATCGATCAGGTCGAATATGTTGCGGGGCTGACCGCGACCGACAAACACCTGCCAGCCATCGTGGAAGCCATTACACCGAACGGCAGGTTGGCGTTGATCGACGATCCGCACGTGTTCGATATTGTCAGTCTCAAACTCAAGAGCGTCTCAGTTCATTGGGAGTTGATGTTCACGCGAACGCTGTACGGGACCTCCGACATGATCGTGCAACATAAGCTGCTAAACGAGGTTGCGGCCCTCGTTGACGCCGGAGTGTTGCGCACGACGCTCACGGAAGATGCCGGCGCCATCAACGCGATCAACCTCAAGCGCGTTCACGCATCGATCGAGAGCGGGCGGAACATCGGCAAGACAGTTTTATCCGGGTTTTGAATCCCGGCTCCGGCCGGACCCGGTCGCAGCCATCCATCATTGCGCGCCTTGTAAGGAACACACAAAAATGCGGCTTCACATCACTGCTCTTGCCTTTCTTCTCGCTGGCTGGCCAGTCCTGAACGCGCCGGCGATGGCGCAGGACCGCCCGGCGCCATCGCTGTCGGAAGCGCCTGCCGTCACCGATGCGCCGGGAAAGGGTATTCAGCCTGGCGTCAGCGGCCATTCCGCGACGATGCCGGTACTCTATCAGCTTGACCAACAGCCGATCGAGCAGATCTCTCCGCTGGTGCAACGTCAGTACCTGTCGGGCGCGCAATCAACATTCGTGAAATGGACCGTGAAGAAGGGCGGCGTGTTTCCGCTGCATCATCACGCCAACGAACAGATCACCTGGATTACCGAAGGGCGGTGCGAGGTCAGCTCGCAAGGCAAGAAGTTCATCATGACGGTGGGGACGGTTTTGATCATTCCACCAAACACACCGCACGAATTCGTCTGCACGGAAGACACGATCGATATCGATTTCTTCGCTCCCCAGCGGCAGGACTGGATCGACGGCGTTCCTTCGATTGCCGCGACGTCAAAGTGAGACGGGCGCGCAATCAGCCCGGTTAGAACAGACGCCAAAACCTCTTTCGAAAGGTCACACTATGTCCAGCCAGTCCCTCATACGGAACAATCAACAACTGACGTACGCGGCGGCCGCCATCGCGATCGAAGCCGCAGTCGCGAAATCCAGGGAGATCGCGGCGCCGGAGTGTATCGCCGTCGTCGACGCCGGCGGCAACCTCCTGGCATTCGCGCGGGTCGAAGGCGCTGCCGTGCTTGCCCGCGATCCTGCGATCGCCAAGGCCGCGACCAGCGCGTCGATCGGCACGGCGACCGGCGGAATTCCGTACGAATTCGGGGCCAACCTGGGATTCGCAAGCCACGGCGGCATCGTTAATCTCGGAGGAGGTTTTCCAATCGTCTTTCGCGGTGAACTGGTCGGCGCGATCGGCGTCGGATCGGGGACCACCGAACAAGATGTCGCGGTGGCCGAAGCCGGGCGGGATGCGGTGCTGGCGGCGCTCGCCGCTTCAGCGTGATTTGTGTAGCGCGTGTTGATGGAACCGGAAATCGGCTGATGAACTTGTCCAAAACAGCAACGATCGCTTGTCTCGTTATTCTCGTCGGTTCAGCGACGGTGGCACTCGCGGGAAATCAGGGAGACACTGCTATGGCTTCGAAAGCGTCATCGGCATCCGGCTCGGCGACACACCTCGCCAGCGATCGTCCGATCGGGAAGATCGAGTCTGTGTTCGAGTTCCATGATGCTATGCCGACCGGTGTGTCTGTCGCCGCCGATGGGCGTATCTTCATCAATTTCCCGCGATGGGGCGACGACGTGCCGTTCACCGTCGGCGAGATCCGCAACGGCGAGGTTGTTGCTTATCCTGATGCTGCGATCAACAAATTCGATCCGGCGCGGCCTGGAGAGACGCTGGGCAGCGTGCAGAGCGTGGTCGTCGATGCCGCTAACCGACTGTGGATTCTCGACACAGCGGCGCCGGGTTTTTCGACACCTGTTGTGGGTGGCGCAAAGTTGGTCGCAGTAGATCTCGCGAGCAACAAGGTGGTGAAGACGATCGTGTTGCCGTCATCGACCGTGTTGCCGACGACCTATATCAACGACGTGCGCTTCGACTTGCGTCAGGGCAAAGCTGGAGTCGCTTTCATCACGGACTCTTCCATCAGCGGACCGGGCGGCATCATCGTGGTCGATCTCGACAGTGGTGAAAGCTGGCGGAAACTGACGGGGCACAAGTCGACCTCACCAGATCCCGCATTCATTCCTGTCGTGGAAGGGGAGCGGCTTGCGGTGCGTGAAAAAGGAAAGCCTCCCGCGCCCTTCAACGTCGCCTCCGACGGCATCGCCATTTCTGCGAACGGCGCGACGCTCTATTACTGTCCTTTATCCAGCCGGCACTTGTATTCGATCCCGACTGCTCTCCTTCTCGATCGGTCCGCAACGGACGCGACCGTCGCCGAGGCCGTGGTTGATCTGGGCGAGAAGGGCGCGTCGGACGGTCTTGAGGCCGATGACAAGGGCCGCATCTACGGGGGAGACTACGAGCGCAACAGCGTTCGTCAGCGCCAGACGGACGGCGAGTGGAAGACCATCGCGCACGATCCGAGGATCCTTTGGCCCGACACGTTGTCGGTTGCCTCAGACGGCTACCTGTACTTCACCGCCAATCAGCTTCATCGGCAGGCGCAATTCAACGAAGGGGAGGACCAGCGGGTGAAGCCTTATACTCTGTTCCGTGTTCGGATCGATGCAGGTCCGGTGCTGCTGAAGTAACCGAGGTGCATCGATGCAGGCGGGATGCGTGATGCGCCACTTGTTGCTTGCCCTTTTTCTCGCCCCTCTTCTCGCCTTTGTTGTTGCGAGTCCATCTGCAATGGCGGCCCCCATGGATCAACTCGTCCCGGAGTTTGCGTCAAACACGCTGATCATGAACGGCGTGACAACGGCGCCCGACGGGCGGCGCTTCGTCGTCGTCCAGCCGCAAAAGCCGGGGCAACCCGAAATCGCTGAAATCACCTCCGGATCGGCGAAACCTTATCCGGACGTGGCGTGGAATAGCTGGCAAGCGGGTCAGGATGGACGCACGGCATTTGTCGGCGCGAATTCCCTGCGTGTCGGCCCGGATGGCGCATTGTGGGTCGTCGATCGCGGAGCCCCGGGGATCGGTGCGCCGTTGGTCGACGGCGGCCCAAAACTTGTCCGGATCGATCTCGCCACCAATCGGGTGAGCCGGGCCTACGATCTGGCCTCGGTCGCGCAAGGCGCGAGCTTTGTCGATGACGTGCGATTCAATGGCGGCGTTGCCTACCTGACCGACGCAGGCCGTCCCGCGCTGATTGTGCTCGATTTGGCCACAGGCCAGGCCCGTCGCGTGCTGGAGAATGATCCCTCGACAGTCGCGGCGCGGCCGCTGATGGGGGAGAGCAGGCAACTCATGGATGCGCAAGGCCATCCGGTTGTCGTTCACGCCGATCAACTTGAAGTCTCCGGCGACGGGCGCTGGCTGTTCTATCAGCCGTGCTCGGGCCCGATGTTTCGACTTGCAACGCACTTTCTGGACGATCCGTCGCTCGACAAGGAGACGCTGTCCGGTCACGTCGCTCCATTTGCCGACACGCCCTCAACCGGCGGGACTGCCATTGACGCCACAGGAACAATCTATGTCAGCGACACCGATCGTTCGCGCATTCTGAAGGTTTCTCCCTCCGGCGAGATCTCGACCCTGATCGCCGATCCCCGACTTGCCTGGGTAGATGCCATGTGGATCGACGATAGTGGCAAGTTGTGGCTGCCGGCCGCGCAGCTCAATCGAACGTCGGGCCTCAATCAGGGCAAGGACGCAGTCATTTGGCCGGTGACTCTTTATTCCATTGCAATCGGAGCGAAGCCGGTGCGGCGATAGCAGCGCAACACCCTGCTGTGACGCAGCCTCGTGCCGTTGCGAGGGTTGATTGGAGACATGATGAAGATCGCAGATACGCCAATCAGGGCAGGCGCCGATCGGGGAAGCCGGCCTCTCGCCGTCACCGCCGCGTTAGTGTCTGCGGTCTTCTTTGGCGTCAATGCCGTCGCGTCGAAGATCCTTTATGCGCCCGAGGCCGCCGCCGGATTCGATGCGGTCAGCCTTTTCGTCGCGCGGGGGACGTGGTCGTTACCGCTGTTCCTGCTGCTCGCCGCCGTCACCAAACCGCGACAACTTCCTCCGCTGACGAGGAAGAACGCTGCGCTGTTTCTGTTTTGCGGCATCGCCTATGGTCCCGGGACCAACGCGCTGTCCGCGCTCGGCGCGCACGGCACCAGCGCCGCCCATGCCGTGTTACTGCTCAGCCTGTTTCCGCCCCTGGCTGCGGGGCTCGCTTCTGTTTTCCTGCGCGAGCGGCTTTCGGTTCTGAAGATGATTGCGATTGCCGTCGGCATCATAGGCGCTGCAACGCTGACGCTGTCCAAATCATCCGGTGGCACGACTACAACTGGCGACCTTCTGATCGCCGCCTTCATCCTCACCTGGGCGATCCTGACACTCGGGATTCGCCAGCTCGATAAAACCTATCCCGCGCTATTCGTCGTGGGTGTGTTCGGCACCATCGGATGCCTCGCGCTCGGAGCAATTGGGGCAACGGCCGGACGCCTCGATTCTGTTCTTATCCCACTGCGGCATTTCGATCTGCAAACCGTGCTGTGGTTCGACCTGGAGCTGGTGCTGTTGCTGTCACTCATCGGCCAGTTGTTGCAGGGTGTTGCGCTCCGCGCGCTAAATGTGGCTCTTGTGGTCGCATTGACGTCCTACGGCTCGATTTTTTTCGGGTTGGCAGCCTCGCTCGCCGTCCTCGGTGAGCGACTGACAGTGCAGGACATCATGGCCGGTGCCTTTCTGGTGACGGCTCTTGGCCTTTCGTTGGTCCCCGAACACTTGTTCTCGAAATAAGGTGATGCTTCGGTGAAAGTTCGCTCAAATCGTCGTTCGCGAAAAGCGACTTTCCATCAGCAGAGCACCGTAATTTGGGCGAATTGCGGACGCGCCCTTCGCTGCGACGGAACACGGAGAACGCTATGGCCGCAACCACGTCATCCGCTGGTACAGCACCAACTATCCCCGCGCCGCGCGATCAGAATTTGCGAGACTGCCGAGCAGATCGAGCACGGCATGCTCGCGGCCGAACTCAAGCTAAGTGAGGCGAACGATGGCAGGCCTACGAATGAAGACATAAGCGCAGCGGTGGTCCGCGTGGTTCGACACGCGCTCGGCGAACAAGACCAGCAGCGAATTGATCGCGTACTTCCCGCAATCTCAGTTCTGGCCACTGCTGCTCACAGCTTCTCAAATGACAACTCTAGTTAGGCCAAAATTCTAGTTAGGGCCGAGCCGTGTATTCAGGCGGCCGATCGAAGTGTGCGCTATGATGTTCAACCGGGCACCGAAGAGACAGCACACACCGCTGGCGGAACAGAATCTGGCTACGTGGAATGAGTACGGGAGCCTCCACAGCGAGCTACGTCACTGGCATCGATCTTCCAATCCATTCCTGGTGAGGAGGCTTACGCGGTTGAACGTATCCGCACGTCTCCTCAACGGACAATTAGCCAATCAGGTGACTACCGCCTGTGGACTACTTGCTGAGAGTCCGAAACATTCGATGCAGCTTGTCGTTCATCATCATCTCAGCTGAGGTGTGCGGCAGGAAGACGCATAGGCAAACGCGAAAGCGGAATTCGACATGGCGAGTGCTTATCAACTTCTGTACTTGAATGTTTCGACGCGATGCGGATGAGCTGCCGAAATGCTTGGCTTGGTGCGCTGACTGCGATCATAAAATGGCCGGTCGCGCGGGTATGGGCGAAAGGTGGGGCTGAAACCGAAACTCAAATAAAACGCAATAAAATCAAATGTATAATGCGGGATGAAGCTGGCATCACCACAGCTCCACCCCGCGTCGCCGGTCAATTGGGGCAGGGGACGACCGGCTTCCGGGAAGACGCGCGAGGGTGAAAAGCGTTCCCGCGGGCGTCAAATTATTTAACACACGGTTAAGTGATCGCCGTTCTTGAACCTAGAGCCTTGACGCACGTTCCTATTATGAGCGCCACGCAACGACGCGGTGCAGGGCAGGCGAGGCTCACATGTCAAAGGTATCCAGCTTGGTCTTGGGAATGGTCGCTGGAGCGACCATGTTCGGCGCCATCCAGTATGCTTCCGGCAATGATCTGCGGGGCACGCTGACTGATTCAGACAAGGCTGCATCCAGCGGCGTCAACCGGGCTGCCAAGGGCGACCGGGCATCACTAATTACCACACAGAACGAGCAGAGCCAGACTCTCTCGTTCCGCGTTCAGGGGCTGTCGGATACGTCCGTCCTTTTGCGGATGGGCGTCGCGCCCGTGGTGGCTCCAACCAAGAATGAAGCCGTCAATATCCGACCTCTCCCCATGAATGCCAAACCGCAGCGTGCGGCGGTGGGCTGCGAACCGCCTGTGAGTGTGCTCAGCGAGATGGCAAAGATGCTGCAGCCGGGTCGCTGTGTGACCTGATCTTCACGCTGACAATTTAAATCAATCGTCGGCGACCTCATCGGGGTCGCCGGTTTCGTTCGTATCATCATCTGCCGCAGCGCTGCTGCGATTGGCCATATAGCCAAGTGCGACGCCGACCAGCGCTAGCAGCGGAATAACCTTCTTCAGGCCGAGCGTGCGCGCGATCTGAATGCCGGTCGCTACCAGCATCGGATCGATCAGCGGCGCATTCGCAGCAGCTCTGGCCGCTGCGCGCGCCGCGGCTGCTGCGCGCTCGCGGGCCTGCTTCTGCTTGGTCGCATAGATCTGTGCGAAGATCGCCGCGATGACCAAAAAGATGCCGGCGATGGTGAGGCAGGCCTCAATGACGCCGTAGCGCTGCATCACCGTGATGAAAGCCGCCGCACACAGGAAGCACAGTGCCACAAAGCCAGCAACACCAGCCAGCGCCATGAGTGAAGTCATGCGCAGGCTGTTGCCTGTGCTGATCCTCAGATCGTCGATGATACCCTTCAACATGAAAGCCCCCGAACCCGAACTCTAAAATACAAAGAAAACTGACGGCACCCTCGGGCACCGCCAGTTCATCACATTCCAATCCTGCGCATATGACTCAGCGGCGCCAGGCCATCCCGATCAGCACGCCGAGGCCGAGCGCCAGGCCGACTGCAGCCAATGGGCGCTGGGTAATGCTGTCTTCCAGCGTTTCCTCCAGTGAATAGGCTGCGTCATGCGCAGCATCATAGGCCGCGCTGCCGCGCTCCCGCATGTCGGACATCATGTCTTCGGCGTCGGCACGGGCTTGCTTGACGCCGCGGCGGGCTTGTTTAGTAGCTTGACCGGTAAAGGCATTAAGCGCGTCGGTGATCTGTTCGGTCAGGGCGGCAACATCGTCTTTCACGGCGGTGAGATCCTTCTGAAGGCGGCTATAGGTTGCTTTGTCGGTCAGTTTCTTGAGTTCATCCAGGCCATCGATATCCGCCATGCGAAGCTCCCCTGATACTGAAAATGCAATGCAGAAACGCCCGGTTAGACCGTAGGTTCCATCAGTAGAGCTGGATTAATCCGGCGGCAACTGCGGCGAATTGATCGGCATCAAATGCTCTTTCAGGATCAGCCCGACGATCAGGATCGGCGCCGCCAGGAAGCCGCCCATCGGGCCCCAGAGCCAGGTCCAGAACGCCAACCCGATGAACACCGCCAGCGCGTTGAGTTGCAATTTGCGTCCGATGATCGTGGGCGTGATGAAGTGGCCTTCCATGAAGGTGAGGCCGACGAACAGCAGCGGCGCGATCATGCCCGCTGCGATCGTCTCCGACGAAATGATACCTACCGCGACCAGGATGACGAACATGGCGACGGGGCCGATGATCGGGAAGAAGTTGAGCGTGGCTGCCAGCGCGCCGAGGCCGGCCGGGTTGGGCATGCCGGTGGCCGCGCAGATCACGCCGGTGGCAATGCCGACTCCGAAATTGATCATAGTGACCATCAACAGATATTCGCCAAGGCTGGTCTCTATCGCATTGAGAATGCGCAGCGTCCGCAGCCGCCATTCGTGATCGGCGAAGTTCATCACCAGCGCGCGGCGCAGGTCTTTCCAGCTTGCGATGAACAGCACCAGCGTGGCGAAGAACAGCAGGAATTCGGTGAAGGTTGGCGACAGGAATTCGACGGTTGGCTGCACCCAGTCGATCTTGGGCAATTCGAACTTTGTTGTCGCAAGCGTTTCGGCGCTGCTGAACATGCTCTGTATCTGGTGCCAGAGCGCCAGCGGTCGGTCGAAGACATGCAGCTTGTTCTTGAGCAGCGAACCTAGTTCGGGGAGCCGCGTCGTCCATTCCATCAGCGGGGACGAAATAAGCCCCACGATGAAGGCGAGCCCGGCGCAGACCAAGATAACGATCAGGACTGCCGAGACGGATCGCGGAATGCGGCGCTTTTCGAGAAAGCTCGCTGCGGGCGACAACATGGTGCCAATGATGAAGGCTGTCACGATTGGCAGGAAGAATGCCTTGGCGACATAGAGCACCGTAATCACGGTGATCACCAGCATCGATACCAGCGTGAAAGCAACCACTTCGGCACGACGGAACACCGGCGGCTGCTCGATCTTGCTCTCGGGCACCGGCGTGCCTGCAGGCTTTTCGGGGAGAGCGCGGACTTCACTCATGAGCTGTCCCGACATGCCGCCATTTGGTCGCGCAGACCGCGTTCGCGCGTCAGATCGCTGACATGCGATCGGGCTTTACAACACGAGCATACCGCAAAAGTTCCGTCGCGATTTCGTGATGGTTCCTTGGTTGACAAATCATTCGGTGAACGCCCGCGGGGAGGGAACCGTGAGGCTTCGGCGCAGTTGGTTGCGGTCATCACGACGATGACGCGTCGCCAAACGGGGCAGTCACATGTCACAGGCATCATCTGGAAACCGCAAGCTGTCGCTGCGTCTCACAAGCGCGCTCGTTGTTGCAGCCACTCTGATCGTTGCTCCGCCGTTCATCTCCAGCGCATCGGCGCAGGTGATGAACTATGCACCGGCTGCGCAAAGCGCGTTCCCACCGGACGACGACGTGATGGCTGCACCGCGGGTGCGGGAAAATATGGATGCCGCTCTCCCCGAGCGCCTGCGCCGCGCTGAAGTCGGCTATATGACCCGCGAAGCGCCGGGCACAGTGATCATCGATACCGGCAATACCCAGCTTTATTATGTGCTCGGCAACAACCGCGCGATTCGCTACGGCGTCGGTGTTGGCCGCGAAGGATTCACCTGGTCCGGAACGCAGACTGTCACGCGCAAGGCGGAATGGCCGGATTGGCATCCGCCGCAGGAAATGATTGCGCGCCAGCCCTATCTGCCGCGCTTCATGGCTGGCGGCCCCGGCAACCCGCTCGGTGCCCGCGCGATGTATCTCGGCTCCAGCGCTTATCGCATCCATGGCACCAATGATCCGTCAACCATCGGCAAGTTCGTGTCGTCGGGTTGTATCCGCCTGACCAATGAAGATGTGCAGGACCTTTTCAGTCGCGTCAGCGTTGGGACCAGGGTTGTGGTGCTGCCGAAGTCCGTTGCCCCACACTATGAGGCGCGCACGGCTCCGGCGCCGCGCAGCGTCACATCGATCTCGGTTCGCCCTGCCGGCGTGCAGCAGGCTCCGGGCCGTCAGGCGATGAACCTTTCCGCGTCGTCGCTCTACTGAGAGTCGATCATTCTGCTTTGATGCCGCGTTGCAGGCCCCATGACCCGATTTCCAGGACAACGGATGGCTCTCGGCGCGGTTACGGCGATTGTCATGCTCGGTGCCGCCCCAGCGCAGGCACAGGATTTCTTCTCGGCATTGTTCGGCGGGATGGCGCGTGGTCGTGGCCCGGATATCTCGCTCCCTTTCGTCAATGAAGGTCCGCCGGTGCAGGAGCAGCGCCCTCGCGCAGCAAGCGGCGGGCGTCAGGCTTTTTGCGTGCGCACGTGCGATGGGCGTTACTTCCCGATATCAGCGACCGACAGTCAGAGCCGCGCGGCGTCGTGCAATAATTTCTGTCCGGCGAGCGATACCAAGGTTGTTTATGGCAGCAGTATCGACACGGCGGCGACCGAGAGCGGCAAGCCCTATTCCGAGCTGCCGAATGCATTCAAGTATCGCATCGAACTGGTGGCCGGGTGCACCTGCAACGGTAAGGACCAGATCGGTTTGGCACCGGTGAAGCTCGAGAACGATCCAACACTGCGCAAAGGCGATATCGTCGCCGGTGCCGATGGGCTGATGGTCACTGGCCGCGGCGCTGACAAACGCGGTGCATCGCTGAACATGTCGCCGGTGTCGCCGTCGGTGCAGGCGAAATATGAGCGCATGCCGGTCGTGGCGCGGGAATAATCCGCGCCACGTGATCGATTGCGCTTAAGCCGCGCGGATCTTCCCGAGGAAGTCCGTTACCTGAGTACCGAGCTGGCGTGTCTGCGTCGCCAGGGTCTCTGATGCCACCTTCACATCCTGAGCGGCTGCACCGGCTGCGTCGGCGTCGGCACTGACTCCGCTGATATTGTCCGACACGTTGCGGGTGCCATCGGCCGCCTGCTGGGTGCTGCGGGTGATTTCCTGCGTCGCCGCGCCCTGTTCTTCGACCGCAGCCGCAATCGCGGTGGCGACTTCATTCACTTCGCCGATAATGCCGCCGATCGACTTGATGGCTTCGATGGCCTCATTGGCGACCTTCTGGATATCCGCGATCTGTTCGGAAATATCCTCGGTCGCCTTGGCCGTCTGGCTGGCCAGCGACTTCACTTCGGACGCAACGACCGCAAAGCCCCGTCCGGCATCGCCGGCGCGCGCAGCTTCGATGGTGGCATTGAGTGCTAGCAGGTTGGTCTGCGAGGCGATGTCGTTGATCAGCCCGACGACTTCGCCGATCCGGTTCGCTGTCTGGGCGAGGCCCTGAACGGTATTGTCGGTCTGCTGTGCCTGGCTGACGGCGCGGCTGGCGATGCCGGCCGCATGCGATGCTTGGCGGCTGATGTCGTTGATCGAGGCACTCAGCTCCTCCGCCGCAGCGGCAACGTTCTGCACATTCGCTGAGGCTTCGCCGGAGGCGCGCGCAGCATCTTGCACGCGGGCATTGGTCTGGCTGGACACAGTGGCCATGCCGTCAGATGTCGTATTCATTTGGTCAGAGGCGCTGCCAAGGGCTCCCAGCGTGTCGCGCATCTGGATCTCGAACATGCCGATATACTGCTCGACGGCCTGCTGGCGCTGGCTCGCATTGGCATTGCGATGGCGTTCCTGCGCCTCGATCTCGGCTTTTTCCATCGCCTGCTTTTTGAAGGTCTCCAGCGCACCGGCCAGCCCGCCGATTTCATCCTGGCGATCGGCATAGCCGGCATCGACGGTGAGATCGCCGCCCGCCACTTTCAGCATCGCGTCGCGGATGGTGAGCAGCGGCGTGGTGACACGGCGCGTGATAGTGACTATGGCGCCAACGACGAGCATGATGGCGGCCCCCAGTAGCACCAGTTGCAGGATCAATGAGCGTTGCGCAGCAGACCACTGCACAAGGCTGTGGTTCTTGGCCTCGTCCAGCGCGCGTTCGGCTACCACCACGGCTGTGCTCATCTTGTCGACGGTGAGCGGTGTCCAGGCCGTCGCCGGCATTTCGGGCTTCTCGCCGGTGGCGACAGCCTGAATCAGGCGGTCGCGCAGTGCCAAGTATTGAGGATCGAAATAGGATGCTTTCGCTGCGGCAAGGGCCGTGATGAGACCTTGCGGCAGTTCAGTTCCCGACGATGCGATGTCCAGCGCATTCCATCCAGTTTCGATGCCGCCCGTCAGCTTCACATAGCTTCGCTGCAGCTCCGGCGAGATCTTGTTGACCGCGAGCGCGTTCGACACAATGACGGAGGCGTCGCCCGATGTGTTGCGCATCAGCCAGGCCATCTGCTTGATCGACAGCAATTGATCGATCACCGGATCGTTGTGGGTTACGGCGGCGGTGAGGGCTGACGAGACTTTTTCAAGCATGGCCAGAACGGAATCGACATTGTCCTGGAATTCCTTGGCAAGGCCGGCGCGGCGCGAGGCCTTCGGCTTGCTCATCTGGTCCCAGGATTCTGTCTGCAGCGCGATCAAGGCCTGCATCAGCCGGTTAAACTCGGGCACCAGCGTTGCCTTGCCGGGGAAGTCGGCGGTGACCAGCAATTCTCCTGCTGCTTTCATTGCCGGCATTTCAGCGCCGCGGATACGGCGCAGATAGGCCTCGGTATCGGGCTGGATCACGACATCGGCGTTCAACGTGCGGAACGTCGTGGACCGGTCGGTGCGCAGATTGTGCATTGCCTTGAACACATGGCCGGATGCCTCGGCGATCGTCGACATGCGCCCCGCGACGTTGAGGCGCCCATATGATTCCCACGCGCTGAGAACGAGGAATGTGACGACACAGACCGCCATGATGGCGATCACGGACTTGAGCAATGCGGAAACGGTCAATCGATGAAGCACAATGAATCCCCCAAAAAATATTTTGGTATTTAAGGCTGCAATTGGTAAATATTCACGCTCATGCTCGTTCTGATAAATTCTTTCTAATATCGCCACTTAAGGTAGAAGATTGTCGTGCCCGGCGCTGCTTCAACAAAAAAAGCCCCGACAATGCCGGGGCTTTTGATACTTGTCAGGGCTCGATGACGTGACTGATGAGGCCTGCCTAGGCAGCCCGGATCTTGCCGAGGAAGTCCGTCACCTGAGTGCCGAGCTGGCGCGTCTGCGTGGCTAGCGTTTCCGAGGCTACCTTCACATCCTGCGCGGCAGCGCCAGCGGCGTCCGCATCGGCGCTCACACCAGCGATGTTGTCCGACACATTGCGGGTGCCATCGGCGGCCTGCTGCGTACTTCGGGTGATCTCTTGTGTCGCGGCTCCCTGTTCTTCGACGGCTGCGGCGATGGCGGTTGCTACTTCATTGACTTCGCCGATGATGCCGCCGATCGACTTGATTGCCTCGATGGCCTCATTGGCGACCTTCTGGATATCTGCGATCTGCTCGGAAATATCGTCGGTTGCCTTGGCGGTCTGGCTGGCCAGTGACTTCACTTCCGACGCGACGACCGCAAAGCCGCGTCCGGCCTCGCCAGCGCGCGCGGCTTCGATAGTGGCGTTGAGCGCTAGCAGGTTGGTCTGCGAGGCGATATCGTTGATCAACCCGACCACCTCGCCGATCCGGTTGGCGGTCTTGGCGAGGCCTTGGACGGTGCCGTCGGTTTCCTGCGCCTGATTGACGGCGCGACTGGCGATTCCCGCGGCGTGCGCGGCCTGCCGGCTGATATCGTTGATCGACGAGCTCAGCTGTTCGGCGGCCGAGGCGACATTCTGCACGTTCAGGGAGGCTTCGCCCGAAGCTTTTGCTGCGACCTGCACGCGGGCATTGGTCTGGCTGGATACGACCGCCATGCCATCCGATGTGGTGTTCATCTGATCGGACGCGTTGCCGAGCGCGTTGAGCGCATCGCGCATCTGGACCTCGAAGGTCCCGATGTGCTGTTCGATGGCCTGCTGCCGCTGGGTCGCGTCGGCGTTGCGATTGCGCTCCTGCTGTTCGATCTGTGCTTTCTCCTTGGCCTGTTGCTTGAAGGTCTCCAGAGCGCCGGCGAGCGCGCCGATTTCGTCTTTCCGTTCGGAATAGCCGGCATCGACGACGAGATCGCCTGCGGCGACTTTCAGCATCGCATCGCGAATGGTGTGCAGCGGGGTGATGACGCGGCGGGTGACGGCAACCATGCTGCCGAATGCTATGCCGAGCGCGGCTGCGAGCAGCGCCAGTTGCAGGATCAACGCGTGCTGCGCGGCAGTCCACTGCGTCAAGGTGTGGCTTTTTGCTTCATTCAGCGCTCGTTCGGCGACTGTAACCGCACTGGCCATGCGATCAACGGTGATTGGAGTCCATTCGCTCGCGGTGATTTCGGGCTTTTCGCCGCTCACGAGTGCATTCATGACACGGTCACGAAGAGCCATATATTGCGGGTCGAAATAAGCCACCTTCGCAGCAGCCATGGTTGCAGCCAGGTTGGGCGGCAGCTGCATTCCAGACGCGGACAATTCCAGCGCATTCCAGGCAGCGTCGATGCCGCCAACAAACTTGGTGTAGGCGAGCTTATTCTCAGGTGTGGCGCGCCCGACAGCAAGGCCGTTCGCGACGAGGAGGGATCCTTCGCCGGCGGTGTTGCGCAACAGCCAGGCCGCCTGTTTGATCGACAGTAATTGATCGATCATGGGATCGTTGTGGTTCACCGCGGCGGCGAGCTGGGCCGACACCTTTTCCAGTGTTTCAAGCAGAGCTTGCGTGGTCTCCATATACTCCTTGCCGAGGGCTGCACGGCGCGACGCCTTCGGCTTGCTCATCGCGTCCCAGGATTCGGTTTGCAGAGCGGTCAACTTGTCGACCAGCTGGACCAGCGTCGGGTGCAGCGTCTTTTGATCGGCGAATTCGATGGTGGCAATGAGGTCAGCCGCTGCTCGCATCGCCGGCATCTCGGAATCGCGAATGGAGCGGAGATATTTTTCTCCGTCCGGCTGAATGACTGTCTCGTTGTTCAGGTTTCGGTTCGTCGATGCACGGTCGGTGCGCAGATTGTGCATCGCCTTGAAGGCATTCGCGGAGGCGTCCGCAATTACCGAGATGCGGCTGGCTGAACGTAGCCGCCCGTAGGAGTCCCAGGCTGTCGTTGCCAGAACGGCGACCACACAGAGCGCCATGACCACGATGACAGATTGAAGCAATGCGGAAACGGTCAATCGATTGAACATCATGAATCCCCCAAATATTTGATTTAGTAAGGCTTCAAATGGTAAATATTTCCGATTGCACACGTATCGTGAAGTAGGCTTGAATACGGCTACTTTAGGTGGTTCGTGCGTAAGCGTTCTTGCGGCACGGCGATCGGTTCTGCTTCTCCGCGCGGGTTCGGCACTCCGCTGGTGGCGCGGATTTTACGTGACCGTCGGTGACCTGAGGGCCAGCTTGCGTGCCTAGTTTGGCGAGGTTCTTTTGTTCCGATCCGGGAACCCAATGCTCTCGCCCACGTTGGATCACTGTTGAGCAGCTGCGATGGCCGGGGCTGCTATTCGTTTCCATTGAGTCTGGGGGGATACGCACATGCTCGTCGGCGTCTTGATCACTTTTCTCGTCGTCATTCTCATTCTGTACTTGATCAATCTGTTGCCGATCGACGGCCGCGCGAAGCAGATTTGCCGCGTCGTCGTGATCATTCTCGGTGTGATCTCGCTGCTGAAATACATCGCGGTTTTCTAGCGAGATGGACTAA
This sequence comes from Tardiphaga sp. 20_F10_N6_6, assembly GCF_052076045.1. NCBI lineage: Bacteria > Pseudomonadati > Pseudomonadota > Alphaproteobacteria > Hyphomicrobiales > Nitrobacteraceae > Tardiphaga > Tardiphaga sp. 20_F10_N6_6. The sequence continues at coordinate 2,585,324 of NZ_CP197239.1, read as the reverse complement.
CGAAAAAGCCCCGGCGGTTTGCCGGGGCTTTTTGCTATTGATAGTGCCGCTTGCGATCAAGCCAGCGCCTTCGCCTCGCGGCGGCGCGCCGTGAGGATGTATTCAGTATAGCCGTTCGGCTGTGTGCGTCCCTCGAAGATCAGGTCGCAGGCGGCCTTGAAGGCGACGCCGTCGAACGAGGGCGCCATGTTCTGATACAGCGCGTCGCCCTTGTTCTGCTCGTCCACCACCACAGCCATGCGCTTCAGCGATTCCATCACCTGATCCCTGGTAATGACGCCCTGATGCAGCCAGTTGGCAAGGTGCTGGGCGGAGATGCGCAGCGTGGCCCGATCTTCCATCAGGCCGACGCCATGAATGTCCGGCACCTTGGAACAGCCGACGCCCTGGTCGATCCAGCGTACGACATAGCCGAGGATACCCTGGCAGTTGTTGTCGATCTCCTGCTTCACATCATCCGGCGCCCAGTTCGACTGCGACACCGGAATGGTGAGGATGTCGGTGAGCTTGCCGCGCGGCCCGCCCTTGGCGAGATCCTTCTGGCGCGTGGCGACATCGATCTGATGATAGTGCAACGCGTGCAGCGTCGCGGCGGTGGGCGAGGGCACCCATGCGGTGGTGGCGCCGGCCTGCGGATGGCCGAGCTTCTGCGTGAGCATGTCCGCCATCTTGTCGGGCGCGGCCCACATGCCCTTGCCGATCTGGGCATGGCCCGGCAGGCCATCGATCAGGCCGACATCCACGTTCCACTCTTCATAAGCCTTGATCCACGGCGTCGCCTTCATGTCGTTCTTGCGGATCATCGGACCCGCTTCCATCGACGTGTGGATCTCGTCGCCGGTGCGGTCGAGGAAGCCTGTGTTGATGAACATGATGCGCTTGGATGCATTCTGGATACAGGCCTTGAGGTTCACCGTGGTGCGGCGTTCCTCATCCATGATGCCGACCTTCATGGTGTTCTCGGGCAGCGACAGCAGTTTCTCAACGTGCGCAAAGATTTCGCAGGTCAGCGCCACTTCATCGGGGCCGTGCATCTTCGGCTTGACGATATAGATCGAGCCGGTGCGGCTGTTGCGGATCGGACCCTTGCTCTTGAGGTCGTGGATTGCGATCAGGCCAGCAACGGCGGCATCAAGCAGGCCTTCCGGAATTTCCTCGCCGGCGCTGTCGAGCACCGCATCCGTAAACATGTGATGGCCGACATTGCGCATCAGCATCAGGCTGCGGCCATGCAGGGTCAGGTTCTTGCCGTCGATCGTCTTATAGACACGGTCTTCATTGAGCGAACGCTTTAGCGTCTTGCCGCCCTTTTCGAAATCGGCCGAGAGCGTGCCGTTCATCAGGCCCAGCGTGTTGCGATAGACCAGCACCTTGTCGTCAGCGTCCACGGTGGCGACGCTGTCTTCCATGTCGAGAATGGTCGAGACGGCCGACTCCATGATCATGTCGGCAACACCAGCGGAGTCGTCCTTGCCAATGGTGTTGGTTCGATCGATCTTCACTTCGATATGCAGGCCGTTATTGACCAGCAGGATCGAGGTCGGGGTGGCGAGCTCGCCGAGATAGCCAGCGAGCTGGGATTCGTTCTTCAGCGCGGTGAGGTTGCCGCTCTTGAGCTTGGCCGAGAGCTGGCCCGCAATGATGCTGTAGGCCGTGACATCGGTGTGGCTGCCGGTAGCGAGCGGCGCGGCCTGATCGAGGAAGGCTTTTGCCTTGGCGATGACTTTGTCGCCGCGTGCCTTATTGTAGCCTTTGCCACCTTCAGACGGATCGTGCGGGATCGCATCGGTGCCGTAGAAGGCATCGTAGAGACTGCCCCAGCGCGCATTTGCGGCATTCAGCGCATAGCGCGCATTGGTCAGCGGTACCACGAGCTGCGGGCCGCAGATCTGGCCGATCTCGATATCGACATTGGCAGTCTCGACCTGCTTGGTTGCGGGCTCCGGGAGGAGGTAGCCGATTTCCTTGAGGAACGCCGTATAGGCGTTCATGTCGAAGGCGCCCTTGTTGGCCAGATGCCAGGCATCGATCTTGGCCTGCAGCGTATCGCGCACCTTGAGCAGTTCGCGGTTCTTCGGGCCCTGGTCTTTGATGAGAGCGGCGACGCCGGCCCAGAACGCATCCGGCTGGATGCCGGTCCCGGGGGCGGCTTCCTTGGCGATGAAGTCGAACAGGACGGGGGCGATCTGCAGTCCGTGGGCGTCGATGCGTTTCATGGTGTCTTTCTCGCGAGAAGCGGCAATTCTGCTCTAATTTCAGGGAGTATAAGCATAAACGGCGCCAAACCGCGGCGCCCATGGGACCTTTTAACGCCAAACGCTACCCGGTGAGAAGTCCCCTAAAGGGATCAGTGGCCGGGCGGCCGGACCGGGGCCTGCGCGTGATCTGGCGAGATCCGCTCCAGCGCCACCTTGATCACGATGGTGAGCAGTGCCACGGCCGTCAGCACCGTCGCCGCGGCGAAGGCGCCGGCGACATTGTAGTCCTGATACAGAAGTTCGATCTGCAACGGCAACGTCGTGGTCTGGCCGCGGATGTTGCCGGAGACGACGGAGACGGCGCCAAATTCGCCCATCACGCGCGCGTTGCACAGGATCGCGCCATAGAGCACCGCCCAGCGCACATTCGGCAGCGTGACCCGCATGAAGGTCGCAAAGCCGGAAGCGCCGAGTGTGACGGCGGCCTCTTCCTCATCCGTGCCCTGCACCTGCATGAGCGGGATCAACTCACGCGCCACGAAGGGCGCGGTCACGAACATGCTGGCGAGCACGATCGCCGGCAGTGCGAACATCACCTTGATGCCCATGGCCTCGATCAGCGGGCCGAACAGGCCCTGCGAGCCATAGACGAAGATATAGGCGACGCCGGCGACGATCGGCGAGATAGAATAGGGCAGTTCGATCAGCGAAATGAGTAGCGTGCGGCCTGGGAAGACGAACTTGGTCACCGTCCACGCCGCGGCGAGGCCGAACACGATGTTGATCGGCACAGCGATCAGCGCGGTGGTGACTGTCAACAGAATGGCATGCTGCGTGCCGGGCTCGGTGAGGCTGTTGAAGAACGTGCCGATGCCTTGCGACAGCGCTGAACTGAAGATCAAAGCCAGCGGTGCGATCAGGAACAGCAATGTGAGGATCGCGACGATGCCAAGTACCACGCGGCGCGTCACCGGGCCGGCACCGACGGGCGTCACCATCCATTCGGTATGGGCGCGTTCACTCGTCGGATGCGACATCACACGTCTCCCCGGCCGAGATAACGCAGGTTCCAGGCCTGCACCGCGTTGGTGACAATCAGCATGGCGAAAGCCATCGCCAGCATTACCACGGCAATCGCGGCGGCGGCCTGGTAGTTGTATTCCTCGAGCCGAATATAGGTCAGCAGGGCAACGATCTCGGTCTTCATCGGCTGGTTGCCGGCGATGAAAATCACCGCGCCGAATTCGCCGAGGCTGCGTGCGAAGGACAGCGAGCAGCCGGCGAGGAACGCCGGAAAGATCGCGGGGAAGATTACGCGCCAGAGAATCTGCAGATCATTGGCGCCGAGCGAGCGGCCGGCTTCCTCGACATCGGAGCCGAGATCCTCGATCACCGGCTGCACCGTGCGCACCACGAAGGGAATGCTGGTAAAGGCCATCGCGATGGCGATGCCGAGCGGTGCGTAAGCGACCTGGATGCCAAGTGCATCGAGCGGTGCGCCGAACCAGCCTTTCTTGGAAAACAGCGCCGTCAGCGCGAGGCCAGCCACGGCGGTCGGCAGCGCGAAGGGCACGTCGACCAGCGCGTCGAGAATGCGCTTGCCGGGAAATTGATAGCGCGCCAGCACCCAGGCGAGCAGCAGGCCGTAGATGGCGTTGAATGCGGTGGCCGCCAGCGCCATCGTCACCGTGACGCGGATGGCCGACAGTGTGCGCGGCGACGACAGGATGTCCCACAATTGCGCAAGCCCGACGTCCGAGGCTTTCAGGATCAGCGCGCAGAGCGGCAACAGCACGATCGCTCCGAGATAAAAGAGCGTAATGCCGAGCGAGAGCCCGAAACCTGGAATGACGCTACGTCGCAAGGGAAGGTCCGTGTGTGAAGCCGTTGGGGCTTCTCTTAGACGATTTGCGCGGAAAGGGAATGCGGCGAGGTCGTCTAATGCAGGCGCCCGTCCTCTCCCATGTCATGGCCGGGCAAAGCGCGAAGCGCCGCTTCGCTAGATGTTCCCGGCCATCCACGTCCTTAGCCCATTTGCAGCCAAGACGTGGATGCCCCGGTCAAGCCCGGGCATGATGGAGTTTGTGGCTCACTTCCCGCCGAACAGTGTGTCCAGCTTTGCGCCGGGATTGAGGTGTTCGGCATTCAGCTTGTCCCAGCCGCCGAATTCGTCCTCGACGCGGTACAGCTTCACTTCCGGGAATTTGTCCTTGTATTTTGCCATCACGGTCTTGTCGGTGACGCGGTTATAGCCCTTGGCTTCGATGTCCTGGCCTTCCGGCGAATACAGGAATTCAAGATAGGCGGTCGCGAGGGCCTTGGTGCCGTGCTTGTCGGCATATTTGTCGACGACGGTCACCGGGAATTCGGCGAGCACGCTGGTCGGTGGCACCACCACTTCATACTTGTCCTTGCCGCCGGCATCTTTGCCCGCGAGGTCGCGGATCGACGAGGTCTCGGCCTCGAAGGTGATCAGCACATCGCCGGTACCGCGCTCGACGAAGGTCGTGGTGGCGGCGCGGCCGCCGGTGTCAAACACCGGGACATTGGCGAACAGCTTCTTGATGAAGTCGTCAGCCTTGTCGGCACCATACTTGTTCTTCGCGAAGGCATAGGCGGCTAGATAGGTGTAGCGCGCATTGCCGGAGGTCTTCGGATTCGGGAAAATCACCTGCACGCCCGGCTTCACCAGATCGTCCCAATCCTTGATCCCCTTTGGATTTCCGGCGCGCACCAGGAAGGCCGGCAGCGAGTAATAAGGCGAGGAATTATTCGGCAGCCGCTTGGCCCAATCGGCCGGAATGAGCTTGCCGCGATCATACAGTACCTGCACGTCGGTGACCTGGTTGAAGGTCACCACATCGGCCTCGAGGCCTTCGAGGATCGAGCGTGCCTGGCGCGACGAGCCGTTATGCGACTGGTTGATGGTAACGTCCTGGCCGGTTTTGGCCTTCCACTGCTTGGCGAAAGCAACGTTGATCTCGGCATAGAGCTCGCGCGAGATGTCGTAGGAGACATTGAGCAGCGTGTTCGGCGTCTGCGCCTGGGCGGGTGCAGTCGCGAGAATGCCGAGTCCGGCGGCGAGAGCGATAATGAAGCGGTTCACGTGTAGTCCCCTGTGAGTGAGAGCGATCGGATGGCCGGGAGCGGCGGCTGCGGCGTTTTGCCCGGCAAACGGTCCGGAATTTGCTGCGCAACGGGGGCGGGCACGGGTGCGATTTCGCGCAACTCCTGCATCGGCCGACCGTTATTGAGAAGAAGCATCTACGACGCTTGGTGTTTGAGGACAAAAATTCTATAGTTAGAACGCCTCGAAGAAGATAAAATCTTCTCTTTGCGCCTCGTTATCGAGAGATATATAGAATATAATTCCAGTCAACCCCCGAATTCGGGGCAGCGGAGTATGTATGCGGTTTCTGCCTGTCTTCCTCGATTTGCAGACCGGGCCGATCATTCTTGTCGGCCAGGGCGAACTCGTGCGCGCCAAGCTGAGGCTGCTGCTGGCGGCCGGTGCGCGGATTCGCTGGTACGCGACGGACGGCAATCGTGACACGTCCGGGCTCGATGCTGAGGGCGTGGCGCGCATTGAGCATGTCGAGGGCGATCCGGTGACCGCCGATCTTTCGGGGTGCATCGCGGTGCTCTGCGCCGGCGCCGGTGAACTCGGTCACGCGGTGGCTGCCCGCGCCAAAGCGAGCGGCGTGCCCGTCAATGTAATGGATGAGCTTGCGCACTCCACTTTCATCTTTCCGGCCATCGTCGACCGCGGCGATGTGGTCGTCGCTGTCGGAACCGGCGGTGCGTCGCCGGTAGTGGCGCGGCGTGTGCGCGAAAAGATCGAGGCGATGCTGCCGGCGCGGATCGGCGATCTTGCCGGCTTCATCGGGCGCTGGCGCAAACCGATCAACGACAAGATCGCCGAGGCTCCGTTGCGTCGCAGGTTCTGGGAACGCATCGTCGATGGTCCGATCGGCGCGCTGGTGCTGGCGGGGCGTGGTACCGAGGCCGAGAAGGCGCTGACGGAAATCGCCGATCTCTCGATCTATGCGGGTGCAGCGCAGGCCGGCGTTGTCGAAGGTCGCGTCACGCTGGTGGGAGCAGGGCCGGGCGATCCGGATCTCCTGACCATCAAGGCGTTGCGCGCGCTGCAGGACGCCGACGTTGTATTTTACGACGAACTGGTGTCACCCGAAGTCCTCGACCGCATCCGCCGGGATGCATCGCGCATTCCCGTGGGTCGCCGGGTCGGCAAGCCCGGTATCGGTCAGGATGCGATCCACAAATTGCTGATCGAAGCCGCGAAAGCTGGGCAACGCGCCGTGCGCTTGAAGGGCGGTGATCCCTTCATTTTCGGGCGCGGTGGCGAGGAGATCGAAGCGCTGCGCGAAGCGGGTGTTGCTTACTCCGTTATTCCCGGCATCACCGCAGGCCTTGGCGCTGCGGCTATGTTCGAGGCGCCGCTGACCTATCGCCGCGAAGCGCTGCGCATCACCTTCCTGACGGCTCACAAGGAAAAGGACGCCGACAAGGTCGACTGGTCGACGCTCACCGACGAGAAGATGACCGTCGTTGTTTATATGGGTATGACCGCTGCCCCCACGATCCGCGCTGGATTGCTCGCTGCCGGGCGCTCGCCACAAACGCCGGTTGGCGTGTTTGCGCGCGTGACGCGTCCGGACGCGCAAGCGGCGGTGGGTATGCTCGACGATCTCCCGGCGCTGGTCGACCAGATCGATGGCGGTCCGGCGGTTCTCATCATTGGCGATGTCGTGGCGCATTCCGCGCCGTGGCGGGCCGCTCAGATCAACAAGCTCGTTTCAGATTTATTGGTGGCTGCCGAATGACCTCTCCGCTGCAACAGAAAATCAAGATCACCGGCCCGTCGGTGGTGACTGCCAACCGTACCTGGGACGGCGTCGTGATTTATCGCGATGCCCATAAAGGCTGGACCACCGACCTCGCAGAGGCTGCCATCGTGCGCACTGCCGATGATGCGCGTGCGCTGCTTGCTGAATCCACAGCCGATGACGTTGGCGCCATCGGTCCCTATATCGCGCCGGTCGCCGTGAACGACAACGGCACCGTCGAGCCCGGCAATCTCCGTGAACAGATTCGCCGCAAGGGCGTCACCATCGACCTTCCGGCTTCGGCTTAAGGCACCTGAATTATGTATGCTTATGATGAAATCGACCGCACGCTGATCAACGAGCGTGTCTCGGAATTCCGCGATCAGGTGAAGCGCCGTCTCGCAGGTGAACTCACCGAAGATGAGTTCAAGATGCTGCGGTTGATGAACGGCGTCTATCTTCAGCTTCACGCCTATATGTTCCGCGTCGCCATTCCCTATGGCACGCTGTCATCGCCGCAACTGCGCAAGATGGCGCATGTGGCGCGACGCTATGACCGCGGCTATGGCCACTTCACCACACGGCAGAACATCCAGTTCAATTGGATCAAGCTCGCCGATCTGCCGGATGCGCTGGAAGATCTCGCTTCGGTCGGCATCCACGCGATGCAGACCTCGGGCAATTGCACACGCAATGTCACCACCGATCAATGGGCGGGTGTCGCGCCGGGCGAGGTCGAGGATCCACGCATCTGGGCGGAATTGCTGCGGCAGTATTCGACCATGCATCCGGAATTCTCGTTCCTGCCACGCAAGTTCAAGATTGCGATCACTGCGTCGGCCCATGATCGCGCGGCGATCAAGGTGCATGACATCGGTCTACGAATTCACAAGAACGAGGCCGGCGAAACTGGCTTCGAAGTGCTGGTCGGCGGTGGCCTCGGTCGCACGCCATTCATCGGAAAGGTGATCAAGCCGTTCGTGCACGGCCGCGACATTCTGAGCTACGTCGAGTCCATCCTGCGCGTCTACAACCAGTATGGCCGCCGCGACAATATCTACAAGGCGCGCATCAAGATTCTGGTTCATGAGCTGGGCATCGAGAAATTCGCCGGCGAAGTTGAGGATGAGTGGCTGGCGACGCGCGAGAGTGCGCTGACGCTGGACAACGAGGTTGTCGAGGATATCCGCTCGCGCTTCAGCTATCCGCACTATCAGAAGCTCTCCGACACGCCGGACGAGTTGGCGGCCGCGTCGGCCGATCCGCATTTTGCGCGCTGGCTCAAGAACTCGGTCGCGCCGCATCAGCGGACCGGCTACGCCATCGTGACATTGTCGTTGAAGCCGGTGGGCGGCCCGCCCGGCGATGCCACGGCCGACCAGATGGATGCGGTTGCCGATCTTGCCGACAAATACTCGTTCGGCGAAATCCGCGTGGGCCATGAGCAAAATCTAGCGCTGCCGAGCGTGGCCAGGCGTGATCTGCCCGCACTGTGGCGGCAGCTCGACAAGCTCGGCCTCGCCACGCCGAACGTCAATCTGGTCACCGACATCATCGCATGCCCTGGCCTGGACTACTGCTCGCTGGCTAATACGCGTTCGATCCCGATCGCGCAGGAACTAACGCGGCGTTTCGCCAATAACGATCTCGCGGAGCTGATCGGTCGGCTGCATATCAACATCTCCGGCTGCATCAATGCCTGCGGCCATCACCATGTCGGCCATATCGGTATTCTCGGCGTCGAGAAGAACGGCGAGGAATTCTTCCAGATCACAATCGGCGGCCGTGCCGACGAACATGCCGTGGTCGGCACCCTGATCGGTCCGGCAGTGCCTTTTGCCGAGGTTGCCGACGTCATCGAGGATATCGTTGAAGCCTATCTGGCACTGCGTGCTCGGCCGGATGAATTGTTTGTCCAGACTGTCGAACGCCTCGGCGTCGAGCCGTTCAAGGAGCGCGTTTATGCCACTCGTTAAGCAAGGCAAGATCGTTGCCGACGGCTATATTCACGTGGCCGACGATGCGGAGATTCCGGTCGACGGAGCGGCGTTGGTGCCGGCTGCGCGTTTTCTCTCCGATCCGGAGGCGCTGCTGAAGCGCAGCAGCCCGACCGGTGTGATCTGGCCGAATAACCGCGATCCGGAAGAGCTGGTGCCTTATCTCGACAGGCTCGCGGTGGTCGCGCTGGTCTTCCCGTCGTTCCGCGACGGCCGAGCCTACAGCCAGGCGCGCCTGCTGCGTGAACGCTACAAATACAAGGGCGAATTAAGGGCAACCGGCCAGGTGTTACGCGATCAGTTCGTCATCATGCTGCGGGCCGGTTTTGATTCATTCGAAGTGAAGAAGGATGCCGATGCGGAAGCGTTCGCGGCTACGGTGAAACGCTACACGGTGTTCTATCAGCCGACGGGCGATGGTCGCATCACGGCGCTGCATCAGCGCATGCAGTTGCGTCATGCGGAGAACGCGCGCTAATTCGCCGCATGTCGACAGCTTTCGCAGCGTTGGTTGATGACAAATGACCAGCGCGCGATACGGTCTCCATACGAAGGCATATTCATAGCACATTGCTGCCGTCATGCCGCCAACATTGGAATCTGGTTTCGTTGACTTAGCGGTGCTTCTTCAAGATTTTGCCCCCACCTCATGACGATCGTGTTGTGAGGTTGGATGGAGATCAAAATGGTCCGTCGTATTCTTCCCGTCATTGCGGGTCTCTTAATTGCAACATCGGCGCACGCGGCAGACATTTCGCTGCTCAACGTGTCGTATGACCCGACGCGCGAGCTGTATGTCGATTTCAACAAATCATTCGCTGCTGCGTATCAGAAGGAAACCGGCAAGAGCGTCGAGATCAAGCAGTCGCATGGCGGCTCGGGGGCGCAGGCGCGCTCTGTGATCGATGGTCTGCAAGCCGATGTGGTCACCCTCGCGCTCGCCTACGATATCGACGCAATCGCCAATAAGGGCCTGCTGGCGAAGGACTGGCAGAAGCGCCTGGCGCAGAATTCATCACCCTATACGTCGACCATCGTGTTCCTGGTGCGCAAGGGTAACCCCAAGGCCATCAAGGACTGGGACGATCTGATCAAGAGCGGCGTCAGCGTCATCACGCCAAATCCGAAGACTTCTGGCGGCGCGCGCTGGAACTATCTCGGCGCCTGGGGCTATGCTCTGAAGAAATATGGATCGCAGGACAAGGCAAAGGAATTCGTCGGTAACATCTTCAAGAACGTTCCGGTTCTCGATACCGGCGCGCGTGGCTCGACCATCACCTTCGTCCAGCGCGGCGTCGGCGATGTCTTGCTGGCCTGGGAAAACGAGGCGTATCTGGCAATCCAGGAATTCGGCAAGGACAAGTTCGAGATCGTCGCGCCGTCGCTTTCAATTCTCGCCGAGCCGCCGGTCGCCGTCGTTGATACCGTCACTGATAAAAAGGGTACCAAAGCCGCTGCCGAGGCCTATCTGAAATACTGGTACACCAAGGAAGGTCAGGAGATCGCCGCGCGCAATTTCTATCGTCCGCGTGATGCCGATATTGCCAAAAAGTACGAGGCTTCCTTCGCCAAGGTTGATCTGTTTACGATCGACGACGTGTTCGGAGGTTGGACCAAGGCGCAGAGCGAGCACTTTACCGACGGCGGCGTGTTCGACAAGATCTACAAGAACTGATCGTTCGCAGCGAAACATCCAGACCGGTATGCCGGTCTGGGGCTTTTACCAAAGCAAGGGGACATTGTGAGCGCGGCACCTAAACGAAGTTCGTTGCCGGGGTTCGGCCTGAGCATGGGCCTGACCCTGACATGGCTGTCGCTTTTGATTCTGATCCCGTTGGCCGGGTTGTTCGTCAAGACAGCCGATCTCAGTCTCTCGCAGTTCATCGATACCGTCACCAGCAACCGCACCCTACACGCGCTCAGGATTTCGTTCGGATTGGCCTTCGCGGCTGCGCTGGTCAATCTGGTCGCTGGCCTGATTATCGTCTGGGCCCTGGTCCGTTACCGGTTTCCCGGTCGCCGGATGTTTGATGCCATTGTCGATATCCCGTTCGCCCTGCCCACTGCAGTGGCAGGCATAGCACTGACGACGTTGTTTGCGCAGAACGGATGGCTCGGCGCGCCGCTGGCGTCGCTCGGCATCAAGGTGGCGTTTACGCCGCTCGGAATTTTCCTGGCGATGGTCTTCATTGGCATTCCGTTCGTGGTGCGGACGGTGCAGCCGGTGCTGATCGACCTCGATGTCGAGATCGAAGAGGCCGCGGCCTGTCTCGGTGCCTCCCGCTGGCAAACCATCACCCGCGTCATCATTCCCAGCCTCACGCCGGCCATTCTCACCGGCTTCGCCCTGGCCTTCGCCCGCGCCGTTGGCGAATATGGCTCCGTGATCTTCATCGCTGGCAACCTTCCAAATGTGTCGGAGATTGCGCCGCTCTTGATCGTCATCCGGCTGTCGGAATTCCGCTATGCCGATGCGACGGCGATCGCGGTGGTCATGCTGGTCTTCTCATTCCTGATCATCTTCGTGCTCAATCGGCTGCAGCGCTGGGCGCAGACACGCGCGCTGGCCGTGAGTTGACCTGACATGACCATTACAATTATCAATTCGCCAGTCACCGTGGAGCGCGCCCAGTCCGTGGCACGACAGGACCTGCATACCGAGCCATGGCTCGTGCGCGGCATCATTATCGGTGTCGCAGTGATGTTCCTGACAGTGTTCGTGGTCCTGCCGCTGATTTTGGTATTCTCGGAGGCATTGTCCAAGGGCGTTGGGTTCTATCTGTCGGCCTTGGCAGATTCCGAGGCGCTCTCGGCCATCTGGCTGACGCTGATCACAGCAGTGATCTCGGTCAGCCTCAATCTGGTATTCGGCGTTGCCGCCGCTTGGGCGGTGGCCAAATTCGAATTCAGGGGCAAGACCTTGCTGGTCACCCTGATCGATCTGCCGTTCTCGGTCAGCCCCGTTATCTCCGGTCTGGTATTCGTGCTGCTGTTTGGTGCCCAGGGTTTCTTTGGGCCATGGCTGATGTCGCATGGCATCAACATTCTGTTTGCCGTGCCAGCGATCGTGCTGGCGACAACCTTCGTCACCTTCCCATTCGTCGCCCGGGAGCTGATACCGCTAATGCAGGAACAGGGGTCGCAGGAGGAAGAGGCTGCGATTTCGCTGGGAGCGAGTGGTTGGCGTACCTTCATTGTGGTGACGCTCCCCAACATCAAATGGGGCCTGCTCTACGGCGTACTGTTGTGTAATGCACGGGCGATGGGTGAGTTTGGCGCAGTTTCGGTGGTGTCGGGCCACATTCGCGGCGAGACCAACACCATGCCGCTGCTGGTGGAAATCCTGTATAATGAATATCAACTGGTGGCGTCGTTCGCGATCGCGTCATTGCTGGCTCTGCTGGCGCTCTTGACGCTGATCGCAAAGACCATCCTCGAAGGCCAGATTGAAGAAGGACAGCTGCCCCGTGACGATTGAAGTTCGGAATATCGTAAAGCAGTACGGTGCCTTCAAGGCGCTGGATAATGTCGACCTCAGGGTTGCTGATGGTGAGCTGCTCGCGCTGCTCGGACCGTCCGGTTCCGGCAAGACGTCATTGCTGCGAATTATCGCAGGGCTCGATTGGCCGGATTCCGGCGAAGTCTCGTTCGATGGCGAAAACGCATTGGCGCGGGGCGCCGGCGAGCGCCACGTCGGTTTCGTGTTCCAGCACTATGCGTTGTTCCGCCACATGAGCGTGTTCGAGAATGTGGCCTTCGGCCTGCGCGTGCAGCCGCGCGCCGTGCGCAAGAGCGAAGCGCAGATCCGCGCGCGGGTGAAGGAGCTTCTCGATCTCGTGCAGCTCGACTGGCTCGCCAATCGCTATCCCAGCCAGCTCTCGGGCGGCCAGCGGCAGCGTATTGCGCTGGCGCGTGCGCTCGCCATCGAGCCGCGCATTCTGCTGCTCGACGAGCCGTTCGGCGCGCTCGATGCCAAGGTCCGCAAGGAGTTGCGGCAGTGGCTGCGCACGTTGCACGAGGAAATCCATGTTACCTCGATCTTCGTCACGCATGACCAGGAGGAGGCGCTCGAAGTCGCCAATCGCGTCGTGGTGATGGACAAGGGCAAGATCGAACAGATCGGCACGCCTGGCGACGTTTACGATAACCCGGCGACGGCTTTCGTGCACTCATTCATAGGTGAATCGATCGTGCTCCCGGTCGATGTAAGCGACGGCCAGGTGAAGCTCGGCCATCGCCCGCTCAACATCGATGCGGGCAGCGCAAGCGGACCGTCGAAATTGTTTGTTCGTCGTCACGACATGCAGATCGGTCCGCTCGGCGAGGGAGCCCTCGAAGGCACCGTGCGCCGCGTCCGCACCTTCGGCCCGATCCAGCGCGCCGACATCGCGTTGTCCGGCGATGATACGCTGGTGGAGATCGATGCCCCGCGCGACCGTCCGCTCACCACGGGCGATGCGATCAGCCTGCAGCCGCGGCGCTACCGGATCTTTGCCGGGCAGGAGTGACTGCGCTTCTAAAAATCCCGTCCGTTCACCTTTCAGCCACGGTTGGTGTGCAACAACGGCCCCTTGATTTGGGGGATTGCCGATGAAGCGGGTGGCTCTGGCCAGTCTGGGAGTTCTGTTGCTGGCAGGGTGCGCGGGGACCGTCGATACCGTGCCGGACCAGCCCACCATGTATCTCAGCATGGCCAATGGTGGCGCCAAGCTCGATCCGGTGGCCGCAGCCTCGATGATCTCGCTGTACCGGCAGAACAACGGCCTCGGTCCGGTAGTGGTCGATCCCGCATTGATGGCGCTGGCGGAAGACCAGTCCACCGCCATGGCGAAACGGAACAAGCTCGATCACGACGTGAAGGCGCCGCTGGCCAAGCGTCTGAATGCCGGCGGTTATCCGGCGAGCTTGGCCGTCGAGAACGTCTCTGCGGGCTACCATACGATGGCCGAGGCCTTTTCTGGCTGGCGGGACTCGCCGCCGCATCGCGCTAATATGCTGAAATCCGGTGTCACAAAACTGGGCATCGCCGCGACCTACGCTCCCAACACCAAATACAAGGTGTTCTGGACCATGATCCTGGCTTCGACGGATTCCAAATAAGCCTTTCCAGATAGCCGAAGCGTGATGGTGCTCCGCACCATCCGAGATTGACGCCGCCGCAAGGGGACGCCACGGTACGGTTCCCGTCGCCGACAGGATCGAGTGGTCTCATGGATATGTCCGATCAGCCTCAATCCAGCGCTGCCAGCAAACCCGCCGAAGCCAAGCGCGTCCTGGTGCTGCAAGGGGGCGGCGCGCTTGGCTCCTATCAGGCCGGCGCCTATGAGGCGCTGTGTCATCATGATTTCGAGCCGGAATGGGTGGCTGGCATCTCCATCGGTGCCATCAATGCGGCGATCATCGCGGGCAACGAGCGCGACAAGCGGATCGGCAAGCTCAAGGAATTCTGGGAGATGGCGGCATCGCCGGTCCCTTGGAGCCCGATGCTGACGGATGACCGCGCGCGCTCTTATTTCTACGAGGCAGGCGCCGCTGTCATTGCTACATTCGGTGTGCCAGGCTTTTTCGTGCCGCGGATTCCGCCAGCTCCGCTGTGGCCGCCCGGCAGTCCGCAGTCGCAGAGCTTTTACGACACCGCGCCGCTGAAAGCGACGCTGGAACGGCTGGTTGACTTTGATCGTCTCAACGATTGCAAGACCCGGCTAAGCGTTGGCGCCGTGAGCGTGACCACCGGCAACTTCACTTATTTCGACAACACGCTCTTCAAGAAAGATCGCAAAAGGATCGAGCCCGAGCACATCATGGCCTCCGGTGCGTTGCCGCCGGGGTTTCCCTCGATCGTCATCGATGGCGAGCATTTCTGGGATGGCGGCATCGCCTCAAACACGCCGCTGGATTTCGTACTGGATGACGTCACCAGCGATCTGCTGATCTTTCAGGTCGATCTGTTCAGCGCGCGCGGGCCATTGCCGCAATCGATCCTGGAAGCGCAGGAGCGTGAAAAGGACATTCGCTATTCCAGCCGTACCCGCATGAATACCGACAAGAACAAGAAGATCCACAACATCCGCAAGGCGCTGCGTGATCTGATTGGCAAATTGCCGGCAGAACTGAAGCAGGATCCCGGAGTGGCCCTGCTGTCGGAAGCTGCGAAGGAAAATACCGTCACGGTGGTGCATCTGATCTATACGAGCAAGAATTACGAGTCGTCGTCGAAGGACTACAATTTCTCGCGCATTGGCATGGTCGAACACTGGGGCGCCGGCGAGCGCGATGTGTTCCTCTCGATGCGCCACAAGGATTGGTTCGAGCGGCCGCAATCCGATGAATCGATGGTGACCCATGCGCTCACCGCAGACGATTACAATGACCTCCCGCAGCATTTGACGTCCAACAGGAGCAAGTAATGGCTAATCTCACAGGCAAGACCGCCGTCGTCACCGGTTCGACCAGCGGCATCGGCCTCGCTTATGCGCGCGCTTTCGCAAGCGCTGGCGCCAATATCGTCATCAACGGCATGGGCGCGCCTGCTGACATCGAGAAGGAACGCGCGGCTATCGAGAGCGATTTCAAGGTCAAGGCGATCCATTCGCCAGCGGACATGACCAAGCCGGCCGAAATTGCCGAAATGATCGCGCTCGGCGAGAAGACCTATGGATCGGTAGATATTCTCGTCAACAATGCGGGTATCCAGTTTGTGTCTCCGATCGAGGAATTCCCGATCGAGAAGTGGGATGCGATCATCGCCATCAATCTCTCCTCCGCCTTCCACGGCATCCGCGCCGCCGTGCCCGGCATGAAGAAGCGCGGCTGGGGCCGCATCATCAACACCGCGTCGGCGCATTCGCTGGTCGCTTCGCCATTCAAGTCGGCTTATGTCTCTGCCAAGCACGGCATCGCCGGCCTGACCAAGACCGTGGCGCTGGAAGTCGCGACCCACAAGATCACCTGCAACTGTATCTCGCCCGGCTATGTCTGGACGCCGCTGGTGGAGAAACAGATCCCCGATACCATGAAGGCGCGCGGACTGACCAAAGAGCAGGTCATCAACGACGTCCTGCTGGAAGCGCAGCCGACCAAGGAATTCGTGACCTCCGAACAGGTTGCGGCATTGGCGCTGTTCCTGTGCGGTGACGATGCCGCACAGATCACTGGAACAAACCTGTCGATCGATGGTGGCTGGACGGCTGAATAAGTTTGCTTCCTGACCTCCTCCTGCTTTGCCGGGGGAGGTTGTTAGGCGCGTTGCTTTCCGAAGGCGAGCACGTGCAGTCCAAGCCGCTGCCGCACAATCCAGAACAGCAGGATCGTCTCGAAGGTAAGCGCAATCGACGTTGCCGCGGCGGCGCCATGGCCGCCGAATTTCGGCACCAGCACGAGACACAGCACCAGGTTCATCACGAAAGCCGACGCGTAGGCCACGGCGCAAATATGTTGGTGACCGAGCATGTTGAGCAGCCGCTCGACGGGACCGATTGCGGCGCGCACCACGAGGCCGATGGCCGCGATGAACATGATGTCGTAACCGCTGGTGAATTGCGGACCGAACAGCCATAGCAGCGGCTTGCCCAGAGCGAGCAGGATCAGCGTAGCTGCGAGCGAGGGCCAGAATGTCCATTTGATCGCGTGGGTGACATAAGCGGCGAGGCGGTCCTTGTCGCCGGCCGCGTGATATTCGGTAAAGCGATGCGCTGTTGTCGCCGACATCGCGTAATGAATGAACGATACCAGCGCCAGGGTCTTCACCACAGCGAAGTACACGCCGACTTCGTCCGATGAGACGAACTGCTGCAGCACCAGCACGTCGGTGTAGGACAGCAGCAGATAGAAGCTCTCAACCAGCAGGATCGGCAACGACACTGCGAGCCAGCCGCGATAGTCATAGGCTTTCGGGCCGGGTTCGATATGCGCCGCGAGCCGGCGATTGAGCACGATCATCTGGCCGATCATCGCGACCCAGACGGCCGCCACGCTGGCTAGCATTGCGATGGTCGCACCAAGCTTAAAGCCCAGTGCGAAGGCGCCGGCGGTGAAGCCGATGATGAGCGCCTGGCGGATGATGAATTGCGGCATCAGGCCGAGGCGCATCCAGTCATGCGAGCGCGCGATACCATCCTGCGTGTTGGCGACGACGAAGGCCGGCAGCGTCAGGCAGCCGAGATAGAGCGGCACCACCGTGTCGGCGTCGATCCACGGCGAGATGAGTTTGACGAGGCCAGCGAGCAGCAGCGAGACCATCACCGAGACGATACCGGTCATCCAGCGGCTGCCAGAGAGAAAGCCGCGCAGCCGCGCGTGGTCGCCGCTGGCGCGATACTCCGGGATGATCTTCTGGGCTGAAGCGGCGATGCCGAAATCCATCATCGAGCCGAGCAGCAGTACCCATGTCCAGACATAGACATAGATGCCGTAATCCGACGTGCCCATCCAGCGCGCCAGCAGGATCTGGGAGAAGTAAGCGAGGCCGGCCGAGATCACGCGGATGAGGAAGATGGTGCCGGCGAGGCGGCGCGTCAGCGCTTCGCCTGAGCCGGTGAACAGCGCGCCCAGCCTAGCCTTGAGGCCGGTGGGCGCGGTTGCGGGTGCGGAGTTTGCGTCCATCACGGCCACGACAAGGTCCTCAGCCGCAGGCGTGCGGCAGCGGTCTGGCGTAGCAAGTAGTCGTTAACATCCGGTTGGGCGGAGATATACAGGTTGCGCGCAACAGGTCACGCGCCAGCGGTATCAGGGCAGGTTGACGTTGAATTCATAGGCGCGGTCGCTGCCGACCAGCGTCAGTTTCAGGGCCGCGCCATCGGTCGTGGCGCCGGGCGGCACGCCGTCGAGTTCGAAGCTGAAGCGCTTCACGCCCGGCGGGCTCTTGGCCTCGAGTTTGGGGATCGGCAGCGCCCATTCCGGCGTCGGGCCCTCGACGAACAGGTTGGGTTCGCTGCCTTCGGGCGCCACGACGTCAACGAACACATTCTTGCCCTCGCGCTTGAGGTCGCGCACCGTCAGCGGACTGGTGTCGCCCATGGTTGCCGGCTTAGGCACGGTATCGAGCGCCGCGGTCAGCGCGCCGTCTTCAGTGCTGGCCACGCTGGTAAAAGCGAGTTCGGCATTGGCGTCGACCGGAATGCATAGCTTGTCGCAGACCGCATAATTGATCGCCGCACGGAGAATCACCGGCTTGCCGGGGTCTTTGGCGATCACCCGCATCGGTAGCACCACCTGTTTCACATAGCCCAGCGACAGGCCACCAGCTCCATCCTCGAATTTTTTCGGCGCCGGCCACAGGATGGTGACGGTATCCAGGTTCTCCGATTTGGAAAAATCGAAGCGGGGCGGTACCCCGGAATCACCGGGATTCCGCCAATAGGTGTGCCAGCCGGGCTGCAGCTGGATCGCGATGCCTCCCAGCATTACCGGCCCGCTACGCGAGCCTGCCACAAGCCTGATCTGCGAATGACTGTCTATCTGCCAAGGTGAGGTGTCCTCCGCCTGCGCGCTGCAGGTGAGGAGCAGGCCCGCGGCGCAGACAGCGACAATGTGGTGCGGAACAGATGCGGTCATCGGGCGTCCTTACAGGGTGGGCCTGTCATAAAGCCAAACCTGTCTTAAGCTATTGAACTGCTTGTGATCCGGTTTTCGTATGCGTTGCGGAAGGCTGATTGACAGAACCCAGACCCAATATCAGGATAGGCAACGAAATGAGAGCGGTTTGCTGATGGAACCCACTCGCAAGCGCCCCCGGAGAAGCCGCGCGAAATCCGGCGCCGGCGACACTGGCAACTACCTCGACGGGCAGTTGCTGATCGCCATGCCTGTGATGGAAGACGAGCGCTTCGCCCGTTCGGTGATTTACGTCTGCGCGCATTCGTCGGAAGGTGCCATGGGCATCATCGTCAATCGGCCTGCGGGGAGCATCGATTTTCCCGAATTGCTGGTTCAACTGGACATCATTGAAAAGTCCGACAGCATCAAGCTCCCGGAAAGCGCCGAAAGCATGAAAGTGCTGAAGGGCGGTCCGGTCGAGACCGGCCGAGGTTTCGTGCTGCATTCCAGCGATTTCTTCATCAAGGACGCGACATTGCCGATCGACGATGGCGTCTGCCTCACCGCGACCGTGGATATCCTGCGCGCCATCGCCAATGGCGGTGGACCCAAGCACGCGATTCTCGCGCTGGGCTATGCCGGCTGGGCGCCGGGCCAGTTGGAAGACGAAATCCAGGGCAACGGTTGGCTGCATTGCGCAGCTGATGAGGATCTCATCTTCGGCGGTGATGTTGAGGAGAAGTATCTTCGCGCGCTGCAGAAGATCGGGATCGCCCCGGGGATGTTGTCGGCCGAGGCCGGGCACGCGTGAGCGTCCGCTAGACTTCCAGCTATCAGCGACGGCCCTACTCAGCTCGCCGCTTCCAATCGCTCTTCCGTTAGCATGCGCATCGCCGCATCCGCATCCATCGGCTCACCGAAGGCAAAGCCCTGGGCGTATTCGCAGCCGAGCTGATACATCTCCACCGCATCCGAATCTGTCTCGACGCCTTCAGCGACGACGTCCATGCCGAGATCGTGGGCCATCGCGATGATGGATTTGAGGATCACCGGGCGGGTGCCGCGCGAGGTGGTGCGAACGAAGGACTGGTCGATCTTCAGCGTGTCGAACGGGAAGCGCTGCAGATAGGATAGCGACGAGTGGCCAGTGCCGAAATCGTCGAGCGAAAGGCCCGTACCGAGTTCGCGGATCCGGTGCAGCATCTGCGCTGCATGTTCCGGATTTTCCATCACCAGCGATTCCGTGAGTTCGAGCTTCAGCGTGCCGCGCGCGACTGACGAGCGTGACAGCACGGTGCGGATGTCATGCAGGAGGTCGTGGCGCAGCAGTTGCCGCGAGGAGACGTTGACGCTGGCGAAGATCGGTTCGCGCGAGCGCATCGCGCGCTGCCAGATCGCGAGCTGGCGTGCAGTCTGATCCATCACGAACATGCCGAGATCGATGATCAGGCCGATCTCTTCCGCGATCGCAATGAATTCCGACGGCGACATCCGGCCGAGCTTCGGATGATCCCAACGGGCCAGCGCTTCGAAGCCGGCGATGGAGCGATCTTCCAGCCGAACGATGGGCTGATACAGGATGGTGATTTCCTGGCGCTCGATGGCGCGGCGTAGTTCGGATTCGAGCGTCAGGCGGTCGGTCTTGCGCGCGCGCATTGCCGGTTTGTAGACGTCGATACGGTCGCCACCGATCCGCTTCGAATGATACATCGCGAGCTCGGCGTCCTTGATGAGCTCGTCGGTCAGCGGCACAGCTGGATCAGAAAGCGCCAGGCCTATCGAGGCCGTCAGGAAAATTTCGCGGTCATTGAAGGCAATCGGGGCGCGGATGGTCTTGCGAATGGTTTCGGCGAAAGCCGTGATCTTGGCGGCGTCCTGTTCGGACATCAGGATCAGGCCGAACTGGTCGCCGGCGAGGCGGGCCAGCGTGTCCTGCGGCTTCAGGATGCGGGTGAGACGACGGGCCAGCGTCAGCAGGATCGAGTCGCCGACGGCTATGCCAACGGAATCGTTGACCTGTTTGAAGCGATCGAGATCGATCACCATGATGGTTGGCCGCATGGTCGGCACAGTCTTGGAGAAATTCGCGACGGCGTTGAGGCGGTCGATGAACAGCTTGCGGTTCGGCAGACCGGTGAGATTGTCGTGCACCGAGTCGTGCAGCATGCGTTCTTCGGCGTTCTTGATCTCGGTGACGTCGGTGAGGGTGCCGACCACGCGTGACACTTCGCCGTCGGAGCCAACCACCGGGCGTGCTTTCAGCGCGAACCACATGAAGTGACCGTCGGGGGTGCGCAGGCGGAAGTCCTGCACGAGGCGGCCGCGACGCTGGTCGAGCACGCTGTCCAGCGCCGCCCGGAAGCGATCCTGATCGAGCGGGTGGAGCACTTCGAGCCAGCTTGCGGCAGGGCCTTCCAGTGTGCCGCGCTTGAGGCCAAGCAGCGCTTCGGTCTCGGGCGAGGTGAACACTTTGTCGGCGGAGACGTCCCAGTCCCAGATCAGATCGCCGGAGCCGGTCAGCGCCAGCGCGCGGCGCTCGACGTCCGACACGATGCCATTGGTGGCGCCGCCGCCCGCGAAGGCGTGCTGCATGACCGTGAAGCCGATCAGCATCACGATCAGCACGAGGCCGCCGAGCAGCGCAGGCCCGACGATGTCATTGGTGACACTGCCGGCGACGGTCATGCCCGCGGCCACAACCCACACCACGAGCAGGAACCAAGTGGGGATCAGCAACACCGCGCGGTCGAAGCCATGGGTGGAGAGATAGACGATCAGCGCAAAGCCGGCGAAGGCGATGAGCACCAGTGAGATGCGCGCGATACCTGAGGCGACAGCAGGATCGAACAGCGCCAGACCTACGAGAGAGCCAAGGAAAGCCAGCCAGCCTAGCGTGATGTGCGAGTAGCGGACATGCCATCGACTGAGATTGAGATAAGCAAACAGGAACACCAGCAGCGTCGCCGCCAGGATCGCTTCCCCCGAGGCGCGCCAGACGCGCTCGGCGCCCTGGGACATGTCGAGCACCTTGCCCCAGAAGCCGAAGTCGACACCGATATAGACCAGCACGGCCCAGGCCAGGGCCGCGGCGGCCGGGAACATGATGCTGCCCTTCACGACGAACAGGATCGTCAGCACCAGCGCCAGCAGGCCGGAGATGCCGATGACGATGCCTTGGTACAGTGTGAATGAGTTGACCTTGTCCTTGTAGGCTTCCGGCTCCCACAGATAGAGCTGCGGCAGCTTGTTGGTGCGCAGTTCGGCGACGAAGGTGATAACGGCACCGGGATCGAGGGTGACGCGGAAGATATCTGCAGTGGCACTATCCTGACGTTCCGGACGGTCGCCGGTCGACGGTGTGATGGTCGCAATGCGCGACAGGCCGAGATCGGGCCACAAGAGGCCGGACGACACGATGCGATAATGCGGTGCGACGATCAGACGATCGAGCTGATCGTCGGTGTTGTTGGCGAGCGCGAACACCACCCAGTTCTGACCGGCTTCGCGGCCACGCACCTCGATGCGGCGAACGATGCCGTCGGTGCCGGGTGCGGTGGAGACCTGGATGCGGTCGGTGTCGCTATGCTGATATTCGAGGATGCCGGTGAGATCGATCGCAGGCGCGTCACCGCGGACGCTAACAGCGTCAACAGCCTGTGCCGGTGCTGCGGCAACAACAATCATCAGGCCGAGCGCGAGCGGCGCGAGCCACCTGATCAAACGCAATGTCATTCTCCGCGATCAACAAAACATCGACCCTGCGTCACGCAGAAGCAGGGCCATTTCCCGACGCGCGATAAATGACATGAAAGCGAGATAAATCAAAGGGTTTCCGGCTGTTCTCCAGCCCTAAACGACCAACACAATTTTGCCAATATGTGCGCTGGTTTCCATGCGTTTGTGCGCGTCTGCAGCCTTTTCCAGCGGGAAAGTGCTGTCCATCAGGGGCTTAACCTTGCCGGCCTTGAGTAGCGGCAGAACATTGGCCTCGATCGCCCTGACCATGGCGGCCTTGTCGGCATTAGTGCGGGGCCGCAGAGTCGAGCCGGTATAGTGCAGCCGCTTCACCATGATCTTGGCGGCGTTGATGGTGGCTTTCGGGCCGTTCAGCACCGCAATCTGCACGATGCGGCCATCGACGGCGGCGGCATCGAAGTTTTTCTCCACATAGTCCGCGCCCACCATGTCGAGGATCAGCTCGACGCCGGTCTTGGTGATTTCCTTGACGCGTTCAACGAAATCCTCGGTCTTGTAGTTGATGGCGTGATCGGCGCCGAGCTTGAGGCAGGCATCGACCTTGTCTTGGGAGCCGACGGTGACGATCACCTTGGAACCTAGCGCCTTGGCGAGCTGGATCGCCATGGTGCCGATGCCGGAAGAGCCGCCATGGATCAGCACGGTTTCGCCGGGCTGCAAGCCGCCACGTTCGAACACGTTATGCCAGACGGTCATCAGGGTTTCGGCGGTGGCGCCGGCCTCGGTCATCGAGAAGCCTTCGGGGACCGTCATCGCCTGCGCATCCTGTGCGATGCAATATTGCGCGTAGCCGCCGCCGGCGACCAGCGACATCACCTTGTCACCGAGCTTGTGTTTGGTGGCGCCTTCGCCGAGGGCGACGACTTCACCGGAGATTTCGAGGCCGGGCAGATCGCTGGCGCCAGGCGGCGGCGGATAGGCGCCGGAGCGCTGTGCGACGTCCGGACGGTTCACACCGGCGGCTGCGACCTTCACCAGGATTTCGCCGGGACCCGGCTTTGGAACGGGGCGCGTTTCGGGAATCAGCACCTCGGGGCCGCCCGGTTTGCTGATACCAACGACGGTCATTTGCGTGGGCAGCTTTTCCATGATTTGTCCTTGCGGCGTACGGGATGTCGGTTGGCCATCTGATTAAACAGCCGGATCAATGCTGGCAACATCCGGTGCATATTCGAATTTGAGACGGGGAGGGCCCCAAATGGCGATCGACGACGACGACAAACCGAAGAAGAAGGTCAGCCATGAGGTCGGGCAGGACCTCTCGCTGCTATCGGTCGAGGAACTCGCCGAGCGGATCGCGCTGCTCAATGGCGAGATCGCGCGGCTGCAATCGAGCATGACCTTGAAGCGCGCGACGCGCGATGCGGCAGATCGCTTTTTCAAATCGTGACGGGCTATTGAACGGCGCTCTCCCGGCTCTCTGCCGTCATTGCGAGGTGAAGGAAAGCTGTGCTGCAGCTTTCCTCTTAGCGAAGCAACGCGGCAAGCCATACGCGAAGAAAACTGGATTGCTTCGCTCTGCTCGCAATGACGGACGAGAGGCCTGTGCAATACCGCCGACGCTTCCTCAGTCGCGATCCCGACATTGTCTCATTCCGATACAGTTTGCGAGGCGTCGCATGGCAAACGGATCGTGAAGAAAGCCCGCGTATTTACGCGCAATTAAGCTTTCTCGCATATTACTTAAATTGTCCTTGTTTGGACACCGAGTGGCTCCTGTCCACTCTGTTTGACGCCTCCCTGTTATCAACTTTAAAGCCGCCGGAAACGGCGGCTCTTTTTTTTGGTACTCATGTCTTCTTTCGGGGCGATCGTTAAATCGCGTTGGAAACCATAAATACTTCTTTAATTTTACGCCGCTGGACTCTCACGCACGCACGCGTAATGATTTGTTCATCATAAGCCCGCCGTTCAGAGCTGGCTGCGAAACCATTTGCGTGAGGCGTTAACTATGTCGGATCGTTTGCACAGCGAACCCGCTCTCGTTCAGTTTAGCGAGCGGCTGACCAATTCTGCTGCCTTCGGCGCCTTGTTTCGCGAGGGGATGGATCTGGTCGAAGAGACCGCGGCCTATCTCGACGGCGTCGGCCGTAGCGAGGCCAAGGCACTGGATCGCTCCGTCAGCCTGACTTACGCCACCGAAAGCATGCGCCTCACCACCCGCCTCATGCAGCTTGCCTCATGGTTGCTGCTGCACCGTGCGGTGAAGGAAGGCGAGATGACGTTGACCCAGGCCAATCGTGAAAAGACCAAGGTCAAGCTCAGCGCCGCCGATCCGAGTCCGGAAGAAATGCTGCTCAAGCTGCCCGAGCAGCTGCAGATCCTGATCACGCGTTCGATGGTGCTGCAGACCAAGGTTCGTCGCCTCGACATCTCGATCCATGCCGCGACCACCACGCATGCGCCGATCGGCAATCCGCTGGTGCCGCAGCTCAATCGCCTAAAGGCTGCGTTCGAACGCTAATCGCGCGTCCCTCACATTCCTGAACGCTGTTCCTCGCTCGCCGCTCATGCGCTAAACATGAGCTAGGCGCAGCGGGGGCATTTGCGATGGCAGACGATATCAGGGCATTGACCGGGGTGCGCGGCGTCGCAGCCGCTGTCATCGTCGTGTATCATTTCGGTGACGTGCAGCTCGCAACCGGTGGCACGGGCTCGTTCTTCCGCATTCCCTACGGCTATTTGCTCGTTGACCTGTTCTTCATGCTGTCAGGCTATGTGATGGCGCTGACCTATCGCGACGCGTTCCTGCATCTCACCGGCAAGGCCTTTGCGCATTTCATGCTGAAGCGGGTCGCGCGGCTGTACCCGGCCTATTTCATTATCGGACTGTTCTATGTGGCCAAGATCGCAGCCGGTCTGTCCGGCGAGAAGCTGGAGATGTATTCGGCCTGGGACTGGACCGGCAACCTGCTGATGATGACCGGCTGGGGTCTCTACATTTTCCCGATCATCGGCGTAGCCTGGGCGGCGAGCGCCGAAATGGGCTCCTATCTGCTGCTGCCGATCCTGATGCCCTTCACTCAGCGCGGCAGTAAATGGATCGCGGGTCTCGCCGTGATCGTGGCGTTGCTCGGCATCTATGCCGTCAGCATCAGCGGCCGCGGGTCGGGCGGACCGCTCGATGTGGTCAACGGCAATTCGCTCTATCCGCTGCTGCGCGCGGTGGGAGGCTTCACGCTGGGCCTCGCGATTTTTCGCTTTGGGGATGTGGTCGATCGACTGTCGGCGGGCGTGCAGGACATTTTGGTGGTCGCGCTGCCGCTGGCCATCATCGCGGTCGGTCTCGCCGATGCCAGCGATCGATTGATGTATCTGCTGTACATCCCGCTGGTCGCGGTGCTCTCGCGTGATGGCCGGATGGCGCAACTGCTGTTCGGCAACGCGCTGGTCTACCGGCTCGGCATCATCTCGTACTCGATCTATCTGATCCATCCGCTGTTCGTCAGTTTCGCTATCAGGACCTGGCGGCATTTAGGCCAGACTGAGGTTGTCTATATCGCTGCATCGCTGGTCTGTTTCGCCATCATCTGGGCGCTGGCGGAAGTGAGCTATCGCTTCGTCGAAATGCCCGGCCGCAACTGGATCACGCAGCGATTCATCCCGCGGAGAAGCGACGCGCCGGTGAAGGCGTAGGCATCGGGGCTATCAAGTCGGTAGTGCGGCGCGATGCCGCAGACGGCGGCGATCCATTCTTTCAGATATTACTGCCACGCTGCCCGGAAATGTGAGCGATGACGCCGCAGGCATAGCGTCATTTATCGCAAAGCCTTGCCTGAATAGGGTTTCTCGCCAGAGAGCTACACTTCTGATGCCGAGCCAATGCGAGTTTGGAGGAGGCGTCGCGCCAGCTATCTTCGCATTGTTGCGGTGACTCCATGTCGCACGGGAGCAATCGCAACGATGTGGCATTGAAGCGCGGCCACACCGAAAGTCCGCGCCGATCCAAGTAGGAATCTGATGTCTTTGTCTCCTCGTCTGTTCGGTCTCATTGGTGTGTTGGCTTGTCCGGCGGTTGCGGTTGCGGCTGATCCGGTGGTGATGCTGCCATCGGTGCCCTTCGTGCCCTCGGCCTCCGGTGGCTGGACCGTGACCGTCGGGATAGGCGGCGAGATGCAGCCATCCTATGAAGGCGCCGGGAGTTCTGAACTTGCGCCAAAGCCGATCATCTCGATTCGCCGTGCCGGCACGCCGGCCCGTTTCAAGAGCATGCGCGACAATGCAAGCTTCGCCCTGATCGACGTGGGCGGCTTTCGCGCCGGTCCCGTCGGCAACTATAAAGCAGCGCGCAAGGCCGCCGATCACAGCGAGCTGCGTGGCCTGAGGGACGTTGATTTCGCGGTCGAACTCGGTGGTTTCGCCGAATACTACGCCTTCGACTGGCTGCGCCTACGCTCCGAACTGCGCCGCGGTCTCGGTGGCCACGAAGGTATCGTCGCGGATTTCTCGGCTGACGTGATTGTGCCGATCAACGAGCGGATGACCTTTGCTGCCGGCCCACGCTACCGGGTGACGGATGCGAAATATGCGGAGACTTACTTCAGCGTCAACAATATCGAGGCGCTTGCGTCAGGTTTGCCGGTTTATGACGCCAAGGGCGGTTCGAGTTCGGTCGGTGCGGGCGCGCAATTGCGCTACAAGCTCGATCCGCAATGGGAAGTGCGCGGCTATGTCGAATATGACAAGCTGCTCGGCAGCATCGCCGACAGTCCGCTGGTGAAATTCCGTGGGTCGACCAATCAGGTCACCTACGGCGTCGGCGTGGCCTATTCGTTCGACGTCGGCGTGCGATAGCACGTGCGATTGCACAGCGTGGCCAATACGGCGCACGCTAGCTCACGCTTCTAGCGCTCCCCGATCAGATAGTACGACAACATCGTATCCAGCTCCTGTTCCAGCTCGCCATTGGCGAAGGCATCCGGACGGAATGCGATCGCCGCATCGAGTGCCGAGCCGACCATTCTCGGAATGAAGAAACTTCCGGCTTCGCGATTGAAGCCAGGGCGTAGCTCGTCGGCATGGCTGTCAAACATGCCACGCAAGAGGCCTTGCCGCTGCGGAAAGGGGTCGAATGGCCACTGAACAGGGGGACGGCCGGAGGCGGTCTCCATCAAGACCTTCAGCAGCGGCAGCACGCGGGCATGCTGGCTGATCGCGGTGTTCAGACCGGAGCGGACGAATCCACGCAGATCCAGCCCTTCGAATCCTGAAATGGTCTGCCAGATATTTTCTGACATTTGGGCTTCCGTCCGGCCATGGAGGGCCCCGAACAGCGCGTCCCGGTTTGGAAAATACTGATAGAGGGAGCCGATGCTGACGCCGGCGCGTTCGGCGATTCTGTTGGTGGTGGCGCGTTCGTAGCCTTCGTCCACCAGCACGAGGGCAGCGGCGTCCAGGAGGATGCCCACGGTCGCAACGGAGCGGGCCTGACGCGGCTTCTTGCGGTGGTGCCCGGTATTGGTCGGCATGGTCTCGTTGCGCCCCCGCGCAAGATGATGTGGCGCACCTTATAGGGAGGGCAACGGAGGCGGTTTTAAGGTACCGCCATGGCCAATGTCGGCCAGCAACGAAAAACGCCCCTGCTGGCTGCAGAGGCGTTTTGAAAGGCAATCGGATAAGCCTGAAAGGCCGATCTTCCTTGTGAAGATCAATCTTCCTTCTTGAGGAAGCCCGAGAACTTCTTCTGGAAGCGCGACACGCGGCCACCGCGGTCGAGAAGCTGGGTGGTGCCACCGGTCCAGGCTGGGTGCGACCTCGGATCGATGTCGAGGTTCAGCTTGTCGCCTTCCTTGCCCCAGGTGGAACGGGTCTGATACTCCGTACCATCGGTCATAACGACCGTAATGTTATGATAATCCGGGTGAATTTCGGCTTTCATGACGGTTCCTTCGGCGCGCCGGCGCCTGAATCTCTGTGATTTCGATGGCGGATTTGGCCGCTCTATATCGCAGGAACGTGCGGGAGACAAGGACTCCCGTCGTGGATCATTGCCTCTGCAATTGACCTAGGTCATTTGCCTCGGGGCCCGCTCCGGCCTATCTCAGGGCAACGACAAGAACGGTTATAAATCATGAGTGCAGTCGAACGGCTTGAGATCCCCCGCGCGGCCAAGCCGACGCTTCCGCAGCCCGATCCGGTGCTTCCGGAGCCGTCGCTGGCGGATACCGTTGTGGAGCCCCAGATACCACCCAGCCGAGCCAAATTGCGGCCGCTCCTGGCGTTGGCGCCCTATGTGGCGCGGTATCGCGGCCGGGCGCTGCTGGCGCTGGTGTCGTTGACCGTTGCGGCTGTGACCACCCTCGTCGTGCCTGTGGCGGCACGGCGGATGATCGACTTCGGCTTCAGCCCCGAAGGCATCGCGATGATCAACAACTATTTCAGCGTCATGATCGCTGTGGTGGTCGTGCTCGCGCTGGCCAGCGCGGCCCGTTACTACCTCGTCATGACTATCGGCGAGCGCATCGTCGCCGATCTGCGCCGCGACGTGTTCCAGCATCTCACCGCGCTGTCGCCGTCGTTCTTCGATACGTCGCGCTCCGGCGAACTGGTGTCGCGGCTCACGGCCGATACTACGCAGATCAAGTCAGCGGTCGGCGCGTCCGTATCCATCGCGTTGCGCAACCTTGTGCTGTTTCTCGGCGCGGCAGCCATGATGGTCGTTTCCAGCCCGAAACTCTCCGGCTTCGTGCTCGCGGCGATCCCGCTGATCGTGATCCCGCTGGTGGCCTTCGGGCGCTGGGTGCGGCGTCTGTCGCGCAACGCACAGGATACGCTGGCGGAAGCCTCGGCCTATGCCGGCGAACTCGTCGGTTCGATCCGTACCGTGCAGGCCTATACCAACGAGCAGCTGGCGAACGCGCGCTTCGGTAAGGAGGTCGAGCAGGCCTATGACGCTGCGCGCGGCTCCACGCGCGCGCGCGCCGTGCTGACCGCGGTTATCATCTTCATCGTGTTCTCCAGTGTCGTGGGCATTCTCTGGGTCGGCTCGCATGACGTGTTGACGGGCGCACTGACACCGGGCCGGCTCGGCCAGTTCGTGCTCTATGCGGCCTTCGCGGCCTCCAGCCTCGGCCAGCTCAGCGAAGTCTGGGGCGAGATTTCGGCGGCGTCGGGCGCGGCGGAACGACTGTTCGAAATCCTCAACGTGAAGTCCGCCGTCGTTGCTCCGGCAGTGCCGCGGGCCTTGCCGCAGCCCGCGCGCGGCGACGTCGTGTTCGACAATGTCTCCTTTGCCTATCCGACGCGTCCGGAGATCCTGTCGGCCGCTGGCGTATCGCTATCGGTGAAGGCTGGCGAAAAGGTCGCCATCGTCGGCCCGTCCGGCGCCGGCAAGAGCACGCTGTTTCATCTGCTGCTGCGCTTTTACGATCCCAAGGGCGGCGCCATCTCGGTCGATGGCGTGCCAATCCGTGATGCCGATCCGCGCGAGCTCCGCAAGCGTATCGCACTGGTGCCGCAAGACTCCGTCGTGTTCGCTACAACCGCCCGCGAGAACATCCGCTTCGGTCGTCCCGATGCGACGGACGCTGAAGTCGAGCATGCGGCATCGCTGGCGCATGCCACGGAATTCATTCGCCGCCTGCCTGATGGATTCGAGGCGCAGTTGGGCGAACGCGGCGTCACGCTCTCCGGCGGCCAGCGTCAGCGCATCGCCATCGCACGCGCCATCCTGCGCGATGCACCGCTGCTGCTGCTCGATGAAGCAACGTCTGCACTCGATGCCGAATCCGAGACGCTGGTGCAGACTGCTCTGGAAGAGCTGATGAAGCACCGCACCACGCTGGTGATCGCCCATCGCCTCGCCACCGTGCTGTCCTGCGATCGCATCCTCGTCATGGATCATGGCCGCATCGTCGAGCAGGGCACGCACGCCTCGCTGGTTGCCGCGAACGGGCTTTATGCCAGGCTGGCAAGGTTGCAGTTCGGGGTGTGAGTGTCGACGATCGGAGGCTTGCTACGGCTTCCATTCCATCAGGTCGACGGCGCGGCCTGACGTGTTCACTTCATCGCCCGTTTTGACGAAGCCGTTGCGTGCATAGAATTTGATAGCGCGGGCATTATCGGCATTGACCTTGAGCGTCACGCCGCCCGGCGATAGCCGCTTGGCGTCATCGACGAGTAGGCGAGCAACATCCGATCCCCATTTGGTTGGACTCACCACCAGTTGGTCGAGATATCCGGTGCGGTCGATGGTGACGAAACCGACCATCGCACCGTTTTGCTCGGCGACCACGATCTGCGCTACGGGTACCAGTTCGTCGCGCCATCGCTCGCGCCACCAGTCGACGCGGGCGTCGAAATTGATCGAGGGATAGGCCTGTCGCCATGTCTCCAGCCACAGGGCTATAGATGAGTCTTCATCGCTCTCGCGATAGGACCGCAGCTGGAATGCCTCGGACATGTCCTCAGCGCTCGGTGAGCTTGAGTTCGATGCGGCGGTTGCGCTTGTAGGCTTCCTCGGTCTGGGCCGTATCCAGCGGTTGATTTTCGGCGAAGCCGGCGGCGACGAGGCGTTGTGCGGGGACGCCGAGCGAAATCAGATACTGCACCACCGAGATCGCGCGCGCCGATGACAGTTCCCAGTTCGATTTGAACAGCGGGCTGTTGAGGATCGGCCGCGAGTCGGTGTGGCCGTCGACGCGCATCACCCAGGCGATTTCGGCCGGGATTTGCTTGTCGAGCTCAATCAGAGCGCTTGCGACTTTGTCCAGTTCGGCGCGGCCTTCGGGAAGCAAAGCCGCTTGGCCGACATCGAAGAATACTTCGGACTGAAACACGAAGCGATCGCCGACCACCCGAATGTCAGGCCGGTTGCCGAGAATGGCGCGCAGGCGTCCGAAGAATTCGGAGCGATAGCGCGACAGCTCCTGAACGCGCTGCGCGAGTGCGACGTTGAGGCGCTGGCCAAGATCGACGATGCGGCCCTGCGATTCCTTATCTCGTTTCTCGGACGCTTCCAGCGCTTCTTCGAGTGCCGCGAGCTGGCGGCGCAGCGCGGAGATCTGCTGGTTCAGCACCTCGACCTGCGCCAGCGCACGGGCGGAGAGCTGCTTCTCGGAATCCAGCGCCTTGTTGAGCTCGGTGTTGCGGCCTGCGGCATCAGAGCCCGCACCGGCGAGGCCGTCATACAGGCCCTTGATCCGGTCGCGCTCCGATTCCGCGGCGGACAGCCCGGCGCGCATCTGAGAAAGCTGTTCGTCGAGATTGAGCTTGCCGAGCTTCTCCAGCGACAGCAGATCGTTCAGCTGTGCCAGTTTGGCGGTGAGCTGTTCCAGCGCCTTGTCCTTGCCGGTGACTTCCTGCGACAGATAGAATTGCACGACGAGGAAGATCGACAGCAGGAAGACGATCGCGAGTACCAGCGTCGACAGCGCGTCGACGAAGCCCGGCCAGTAATTGAATTCGGAAGAGCCGCGGCGATTGCGTGCCAATGCCATGGATCAGTTCTTCTCAGGTTGGCGAGCGATGTGTTCCAGCAGCTTCTTGATCTCGCGGCTCTGTTCGCCCTGGCCATCGGCCCATTCGCGGATCATCTCCTGCTCGCTGCGCATATGCGCCACAAGGCTCTGGATCGCATCGGCGAGATTGGCCATGGCGGTCGTGGTGCCACGGTTGTTGTTGCCGTCCTCGATGGAGCGACGCAGGCGCTCGATGGCATCCTGTAACTCGGCCGGGGTGCCAGATGAGGTAACGGGGGCTGTCTCGCCGGAATATTCCTTCACGGTGGAGGCGAGCCAGTCTTCCAGATCCGTATAGAACCGGTTCTGCGCCTGGCTGGATTGCAGGTCGAGGAAGCCGAGGATCAGTGAGCCGGCGAGGCCGAACAGCGATGACGAGAACGAGATGCCCATGCCGGCGAGCGGCGCGGCGAGGCCTTCCTTCAGCGTGTCGAACAGCGAGCCGGCATCGCCGCCGACCTTGAGGCCTTCGATCACCTTGCCGACGGAGCCAACGGTCTCGATCAGGCCCCAGAAGGTGCCGAGCAGCCCGAGAAATACGAGGAGGCCGGTCATATAGCGCGAGATGTCACGGGATTCGTCGAGGCGCGTCGCGATCGAATCGAGCAGATGCCGCATGGTCTGCTGCGAGATGGTCATACGGCCGGTACGCTCACCGCCGAGGATCGCAGCCATCGGAGCCAGCAGGGTCGGGCGTCGGTCCAGCGCGAGGCCAGGATCGGAAATCCGAAAGCTGTTGACCCACGAGACTTCCGGATAGAGCCGGATGACCTGCCGGAACGACAGGATAATGCCGATCGCCAATACCGCGCCGATCAGCGCGTTGAGCCCGGGATTGGCAAAGAAAGCGAGAACGATCTGCTTGTAGAGCACGGTCATGATCAGACCGCAGAGCACCAGAAACACCAGCATTCGGACCAGGAAGATCCGGGGCGATGAGAGCTTGGTCAGTTCGATTTCCATCGCGGAGCGGGAGGAGGAGCCAGGCGCCATGTGCTGATCATCTGCATGCGAGGAAAGGTTCGACGCGCAATATGGCACAGCCCCGCGACAAAAAAAGATCGGATACCGCCGGAATCAGCGATGTCACCGGGAACTTCCAGTTGAAACCCGGCTCGATCTGCCGCGTATTTAGAAAAGACCTTTTTGTTGAGCCGTTTGTGGAGAAGAGTGGCGCTGGAGCGGCACGCGCTACGCACGCACGGCGAATGACTGGCTCGACAATTTCGATTGCCATCGCGACGAGATCGAACGCATCCTGCGTCTGGTCCATGGACGCAACTCCGCATATGGATGCGGTGCTGGCGCCGGTTCTTTCTGCGACCGCAGGCTTGTTTGTCTATGCGAATGGAAGCGAATAGTGGCGTGAGCCACTATCGAATGGCTGCTGTTAACTAAACGTATGCCGGTTCCATCCGATTCACGTTCGCGTGAGCCTCGAAAGCCTTTGTGAGTTCAATACGATAGGCCGTGTGGCAATGCGCCGCCTCGATATGTATTGCGCCGCAGCACCGCGGTTTTTATTCTAGGCTATCAAAGAAGTTCGATAAATCCGGCTACGCGCATGAAGACCACAGAGGTCCGGCGTATCCGTTGATGCATGTTCGAATTCGCAACTTGGGATATCAAAGTAAATGACGATGTTGAACGCACGCTCTGCAGGCTTCGCGCTTCTGCTGGCGGGACTCGCGCCCGTGCTCGCAGGATGCAACGAACCCAAGGACGCGGTGGCGTCTGCGCCGCCTCAGGTGAGCGAGCCTGAAGTCAGCATCATTTCCGTCACGCAACAGCGACGTGCGCTGGTTCGCGAATTGCCCGGACGTATTGCGCCGACGCGCGTTGCCGATGTGCGTTCGCGTGTGTCGGGTATTATCATCGAGCGCGCGTTTCATCAGGGCACCGAGGTGAAGGCGGGCGACACGCTGTATCGCATCGATCCGAAGCCGTTCGAGGTGGAATTGCAGTCCGCAAAGGCGTCGCTTCACAAGGCGGAAGCTGCCTATGATCTCGCGTCGATGCAGGCCAAGCGCGTGTCGGGTCTTGCACTGCAGAAAGCAGTCTCCGAAGCGGAAGCCGAGAAAGCAGTCGGTGCGCAGCGTCAGGCTGAAGCCGAGATTGCATCCAAGAAAGCCGACGTCGCGCGTGCGCGCCTCAATCTGGACTATGCAACCATCCGCGCGCCGATCGACGGCATTGTCGGAGCCGCTCTGGTGACCGAAGGTGCGCTGCTTGCGCAGAACGACAATACGAATCTCGCCACCATTCAGCAGCTCGATCCGATCTATGCCGATTTCACGCAGTCGGTGTCCGAATTGAATAACTTGCGCCGCTCTTTCGAGACCGGCGATCTCGAGCGGATCGCGCCTGGCGCGGCCAAGGTGAGACTGATGCTTGACGACGGCACGCTCTATTCGCTGCCGGGCAAGCTGCTGTTCTCCGAAGCCAAGGTCGACACCTTCACGGGTCAGGTAACGCTGCGCGGCGAATTTCCGAACCCGAAGCGTGAGCTGTTACCGGGCATGTATGTCCGCGTGCAGATTGAGCAGGGCATCGACACCGATGCCATTGCGGTTCCGCAGCAGGCAGTGCAGCGCAATGGTGGCGGCGGAGCTGAAGTATTCGTTGTCAAGGATGACGGTCATGTTGCGGTCCAGATGGTACGAACAGGTGCCGTGCAGGATGGTCAGTGGTTCGTGACCGAAGGCCTGAAGGGCGGCGAGCGCGTCGTGGTCGAGGGCTTCCAGAAATTCGCTGCTGGCGACAAGGTCAAGGCGACCGCCTGGACTGACGCGAATGCCACTGCGGGCCTTCCGCCCGAGGGGCAGAAAACCACTCAAGCGCGTCCCTGAGTAAATCGACATGGCTAGTTTTTTCATCGACAGGCCGATTTTTGCCTGGGTCGTCGCGCTTTTCATTTGTCTTTTCGGCGCCATTGCGATTCCGCAGCTGCCGATTGCGCAGTATCCGATCATCGCGCCGCCGTCGATTTCGATCTCGACCAGCTATCCGGGCGCGTCGCCGGAGAATCTCTACAACAGCGTGACGCGGCTGATTGAAGAGGAACTCAACGGCGCTGCGGGCATCCTGAACTTCGAATCGACGAGCGACTCGCTGGGCGCCGTCGAGATCATCGCGAACTTCCAGCCCGGTACCGATACCAGCCAGGCGTCAGTCGAAGTGCAGAACCGCCTGAAGCGCGTGGAAGCGCGTCTGCCGCGTGCTGTGATCCAGCAGGGTATCCTGGTCGAGGAAGCCTCTGCCGCGGTGCTGAACATCATCACGCTGCGCTCCACCGATAACAGCCTGGATGAAGTCGGCCTCGGCGACTTCATGATCCGCAACATCCTTGGTGAAATTCGTCGTATTCCCGGCGTCGGCCGTGCCTCGCTTTATTCCACCGAGCGCTCGCTGCGCGTCTGGGTCGATCCCGCCAAGCTGGTTGGCTACAATCTGACCTCCGACGACGTCAACAAGGCCATCACCGCACAGAACGCCCAGGTTGCCTCCGGCAGCGTCGGTGCCGAGCCCTCGACAGCGACCACCAAGACGTCGTCACTGGTGCTCGTCAAAGGCCAGCTCTCCACGCCGGAAGAATTCGGCGCCATCGTGCTACGCGCCAATTCCGATGGCTCGACCGTGCGGCTCCGCGACGTCGCCCGTATCGAGATCGGCGGCCTCAGCTACCAATTTACCACGCGCCTGAACGGCCAGCCGACGGCCGGCCTGTCGGTGCTGATGTCCCCGAAGGGCAACGCGCTGGCGACGGCCTCGGCTATCGAAGCCAAGATGAAGGAGCTGTCGAACTTCTTCCCTGCCAACATCGCTTACGACATTCCGTACAACGTCACGCCGGTGGTCAAAGCATCGATTATGAAGGTGGTGATGACGCTGATCGAGGCGGTTGTCCTCGTCTTCATCGTGATGTTCATCTTCTTGCAGAATTTCCGCTACACGCTGATCCCGACCATCGTCGTGCCCATCGCGCTGCTCGGCACCTGCACGATGCTGTTGTTGGCCGGCTATTCGATCAACATGCTGACCATGTTCGGCATGGTGCTGGCTGTCGGCATCCTCGTCGACGATGCCATCGTCGTGGTCGAGAACGTCGAGCGCATTATGAGCGAGGAGGGGCTTCCGCCGAAGGAAGCCACCAAGAAGGCGATGGGCCAGATCTCTGGCGCCATCATCGGTGTCACGCTGGTGATGATCGGCGTGTTCGTGCCGATGGCGTTCTTCCCCGGCTCAGTGGGCATCATCTACCGCCAGTTCTCGGTCACCATGGTCGCCTCGATTGCGTTCTCCGCGCTGCTGGCGCTGTCGCTGACGCCGGCGCTTTGCGCAACCTTCCTAAAGCCGATCAAGGAAGGACACGGCCATGCCAAGAAGGGCGTGTTCGGCTGGTTCAACCGCAAGCTCGACGCTACCCGCGACGGCTATTCGAGGACGGTGGGCTGGTCGATTCAGCGCACCGGACGCTTGCTGATCGTCTATGTCGCGCTGCTCGTCGGACTGACCTGGGGCTTCATGCGGATGCCCGGCGGCTTTCTGCCGATCGACGATCAGGGCTTCATCACCACTGACGTGCAGACGCCGTCGGACTCCTCGTTCGCTCGCACCGAGGGCGCCATCGAGAAGGTCGAGGCATATCTGAAGAAGCGTTCCGGCATCGAGAGCGTCGTGTTCCTCACCGGCTTCAGCTTCCTCGGGCAGGGTATGAACACCGCGCAGGCCTTTATCACCCTGAAGGACTGGGCTGAACGCCCGCCCGGCGATTCCGCCGCGGCGCTTGTCAACGATATCAATCGGGAATTGTCGTCGATCCGCGACGCCAAGATCTCCGCTTTGCAGCCGCCGCCGATCGATAACCTCGGCAACTCTTCAGGCTTCAGCTTCCGCCTCCAGGACCGCGGCCAGAAGGGGTTCGTCGCGCTTAATGCTGCATCCGACAAGCTGATTGCAGACGCCAATGCCAGCCCGGTGTTGCAGAAGGTGTTCGTCGAAGGTCTGCCACCAGCGCCATTGGTCAATCTGATGATCGACCGCGAAAAGGCAGGCGCCTTCGGCGTCACCTTCGAGGATATCAACAGCACGATCTCGACCAATCTCGGTTCGAACTACATCAACGACTTCCCGAACCGCGGCCGTATGCAGCGCGTCGTGGTGCAGTCCGAGGCCGCCAACCGGATGAACGCCGCCGACATTCTGAACTACAATGTCAAGAATAGCCGCGGGCAGCTGGTGCCGTTCTCGTCCTTTGCCACTGTGGAATGGGCGAAGGGTCCGACCCAGATTGCCGGCTTCAACTTCTATCCGGCGGTGCGAATCTCCGGCGAGGCACGGCCCGGTTTCACCTCGGGCGACGCCATCAAGGAGATGGAGCGTCTGGCTGGCCTGTTGCCGCGCGGTTTCGGCTTCGAGTGGACCGGCCAGTCGCTGCAGGAGAAGCTGTCCGGCTCGCAGGCGCCGTTCCTGCTCGCGCTGTCAGCGCTGGTGGTGTTCCTGGTGCTCGCAGCGCTTTATGAGAGCTGGACGATCCCGGTGGCCGTGCTGATGACGGTGCCGCTCGGCATCGTTGGCGCCGTGCTGGCGGCGAATTTGCGGGGCCTGCCGAACGACGTGTATTTCACGGTGGGTCTGATTACGATCATCGGTCTCGCGGCCAAGAACGCGATTCTGATTATCGAATTCGCCAAGGACCTGCGCGCGCAGGGCAAGTCGCTGGTGGATGCCACGATGGAAGCGTGCTTCCTGCGGTTCCGGCCGATCGTGATGACCGGTCTCGCCTTTATCTGCGGTGTGTTGCCAATGGTCGTTGCATCGGGCGCCGGCGGTGCCAGCCAGCAGGCGCTAGGTACATCGGTCACCGGCGGCATGATCGCGGTGGTGATCCTGGCGCTGCTGATGGTGCCGGTGTTCTTCGTGTCGGTGCAGAGGCTGTTCTCGCCGGACAAGGCGCCGAAGACGGAAGAGGCAAAGCAGGAGCCGAGCGCATCGCCGTCCGTGTCGCACAGCTAAGGCAATCATACAAAAAGCCCGAATGGCGCAACGCCATCCGGGCTTTTTGTATTCGAGCGATCAATCTTACTTCGTCAGCGGCCGCAGGATCTTCGTTAGAGCGCCGTGGACGAACTCGTTGCCGGCAACGATGTTGCCGGTCGTCAGCACATCACCGCCATTGATATCGCCAACAGTACCGCCGGCTTCCTTGATCAGGATCAGGCCGGCAGCGATGTCCCAAGGCTGCAGGTTGCGCTCCCAATAGCCATCGAGGCGACCGGCTGCCACGAAAGCCAGATCGAGCGAGGCCGCGCCGAAGCGGCGCAGGCCCGCGACCTTTGGCTGCAACGCGGCCATTTCGTTGCGTGACAATTCGAAGTCGCCGCGGCCGATATGCGGCAGGCCGCAGGCGATGACGCATTCGTTGAGTTGCTTGCGGCCGGCGACGCGCAGGCGGGTGTCGTTGAGGAACGCGCCCGAGCCCTTCTCGGCCATATAGAGTTCGTCATTGGCCGGATTGTAGATCAGGCCGGCAATCACCTGACCTTCGCGCGCCAGACCGATCGAGACTGCGAATTGCGGGATGCCGTGCAGGAAGTTGGTGGTGCCATCGAGCGGATCGACAATCCAGGTGTGGCTCTTGTCGGTGCCGTCACGGTTGCCACCCTCCTCACCGAGGAAGCCATAGCCCGGGCGGGCCTTGTTGAGGTCCGTATAGAGCATCTCCTCGGCCCGCTTGTCGGCGAGGCTGACGAAATTGGCGGGGCCCTTCATCGAGACCTGCAGGTTCTCGATCTCGCCGAGGTCGCGCTTCAGGCTACGGCCGGCGCGGCGCGCGGCTTTCACCATCACGTTCATAAGGGCTGAATTGATCATGCGTTCGTCTCACGACGACCTGACGGCAGGTCTGATTGGGGGTTGCTGAGGCGATGGGTGCCCTGCGGGCGGCATCTCGTCAAGGCAAGATCGCTACAGGGGTCATTTCTGGGTCGTGCCCAGCCACTTCTTGGCGGCTTCCTGGGCCTTGGTCTTTTCCTCGGGGGTGGCTTGGGCCAGAAGCTCGTCGAGCATCAGGTCCCCCTTTCCGGCGGTTTTGGCGACGATGTGCCATTTCAGACCTTCCAGCCGGTCGTCTGTATTGGTGCGGAGCGCCAGCACCCGGGCGAGGCGGTTCTGGGCGATCGGGCTGTTCTGTTTGGAGGCCTTGCGAAGCAGGGCGATGGCCGCAGCCTCGTTCTTGGGGGTTCCCGTGCCGTTATAGAGCGCAATGGCATATTCGACCTCGGCGTCGACATTGTCGGCCAAGGATGCCGCCTGGAGCAGACGGACCGCCTTGTCGATGCTTTTCTCGACCCCGGTCCCTTCCTTGTAGAACGTCGCCAGCGCGTATTGCGCTTCGGGGTTACCGGCATCGGCGGCGACGCGGAGCAATTCGGCCGAACGCTTGACGTCCTGCGGCAGCGTCTGTCCGTCGAGATAGAGCAGCGCCAGATTGTAGGCGGCCTTCGGATTACCGAGCTTGGCGGAGGATGCCAGCAGCTTCACGGCCTCATCGCGTTTGCCGACATTGCCGCGATCCGACAGTCGCAGCATCGCCAGTGCGAACATGGCCTCGCGGTCGCCGCGTTCCGACGCGCGCTGATACCATTCTGCAGCTTTCGCATAGTCGCGTTTTACCCCCAGTGCATTGGCGTAGAGTTCGCCAAGCATGGTCATCGCCTTCGGATCGTTGTTCTCCTGCGCGCGTTTGCTCGCGAGGTCGAAAGCGGTCTTGTACTGACCGCGTTGATAGGCGCCATAGACCAGGTCGGCATTGGGGTCGGTTGGTGCGGCTTCTGCAGGCTGCGCGGGCTTTTCAGCAGGCGGCGTAGGAGCTTTCTTCGCTGCTGTTGGCGCTTTCGCCGGTGCCGGCGCCTTTTTTGGAGCTGCCTTGCTTGCAGCCGGTGGTGGCGTTTGCACCCCCGGCGGTGTCAGCGAAATCTGCGCGGTCGCGCTGGCTGCCCAGGTCAGGCAGCCGGCAATTACAGTGAGGGAACGCAGAATTTTCATTCCGGCGTTATTCCTGTTCGACCTTGGACTGCC
The DNA here is from genome assembly GCF_052076045.1 of Tardiphaga sp. 20_F10_N6_6. NCBI lineage: Bacteria > Pseudomonadati > Pseudomonadota > Alphaproteobacteria > Hyphomicrobiales > Nitrobacteraceae > Tardiphaga > Tardiphaga sp. 20_F10_N6_6. The sequence continues at coordinate 2,545,455 of NZ_CP197239.1, read as the reverse complement.
CCGAGACGAGCGTCGCGTATCCCTGCTGGATTGCCTTCTCTGCGTCCATCAAGGCTGCAGCAGCACCGCGCGCGTCGTTCCAGATGACGTCGCCGACCAGCACGAAGTCAGCGCCGGCAGCTGCGAATTCCCTGGCCTCATCGAGCGTTGTGGCAAAGCCTACGCAAGGCGGTTCGAACAATTCGGCCCACCACTGAAGGCGCTCGACAATGGCGTCAGCCGATGGGCGCTGGCCGTTCGGGTCGGGTTCGCCGAATAGCACGTAATCGGCACCGGCCTCGCCCGCTGCCATCGCATTATGGCGCGTCGACAATCCGCCGCAGCCTGCAATGCGATCAGGCTTCAGCGAGGGGAGTGCATCCTGCAGGGGAGCGAGACCGGGCAGATGCGCGCCATCGGCGCCGCCGCGTGCGACGAGCTCGACATTGCCTTCGACCAGCATCGCGGCGCCGTTGGTCTGGATGACAGGCGCCAGCGCCTTGATGCGCGTGATCATGGTGCGCTGGTCGGTCGTCGCCAGTCGCACCAGGACGGCAGCGACATCTGCTCTCTCAAGAAGAGCAGGTAGGTTCGCCGCCAGCACTGACGGATCCTCGACGACGGGCGTCGCGAGATAGAGGCGCGGCATCGGCGGTGGCGGGACGGGTTTGGAAGCCAAGATTATAGTGCCTTCTGTTCTTGATCAGTCGTCCACTCGCCCTTGCTGGCGAGTGAATTCATGTGTGCACGATGGGTGAAGGCCTGCTGACCGGCGGGCACATTGTTGGCTTTGCCGGACCATGCCCTTTGCGGCGCTGCCTGGAGCGCGCGGCCATAGGAGAATGTCAGTGGCCAGGGCAGGCTGCCGATCCTGTTCATGGCGTCGAGATGCGCGGTCGCATCTTCGTCAGATTGGCCGCCGGAGAGGAATGCGATGCCGGGCACCGATGCGGGCACGCAGTTCTTCAGCATGCGCACGGTCTTCTCGGCCACTTCAGCCACACCAGCCTGCGTCTTCGACTTCTTGCCAGAGACGGCCATGTTCGGCTTCAGGATCATGCCTTCCAGCGCGACCCGCTGGACCCGCAATTCCTGGAACGTCTTGTTGAGTACGCGCTGCGTCACCTCAACGCAGCGGTCGATGTCGTGATCGCCGTCCATCAGCACTTCGGGCTCGACGATCGGGACGATCTGAGCTGCTTGGCATAGTGCTGCATAGCGAGCGAGCGCGTGCGCGTTGACGGAGATTGCGGTCATCGAGGGAATCCCGGCACCGATATCGATCACCGCGCGCCACTTTGCGAAGCGCGCGCCGCGCGCGTAATATTTGGCAAGACGCTTGGCGAGCTTGTCGAGGCCCGCTGTGACGAGCTCACCGGGACAGTTCGGCAAGGCCTGCGTGCCCTCATCGACCTTGATGCCGGGAATGGCGCCGGCTTCCTCGATAAGCCGCACCAGCGGCGTGCCATCCTTGGCGTTTTGCCAGATGGTCTCGTCGTAGAGGATCACGCCGGAAATGTAGCTGCTCATCGCCTCGCGCGAGCGAAACAGCATTTCACGGTAATCGCGGCGGTTGTCCTCGGTCGACTCGACGCTGATCGCATCGAAGCGCTTCTTGATCGTGCCTGACGATTCATCTGCGGCAAGCAAGCCCTTGCCCGGCGCGGTCATGGCGCGGGCGATTTTGTTGAGTTCGGCGAGATTCATGGGCATGTCCTGAGCGGGCTAGTCCTGCAGGTCAATCTAGACCGTTCTCGGGCAAAATCCGAGCATCTGGCTGGCCAATGAGCCCGTCCGCATCCGATTCCGGCAAAAATTCAGCCTGCCATAGGCTGTATGGCAGGCTGAAACACAGTCAATTGGCAGTTTGGGCTCAGGCGATCTTCGCGTTCAGCTCGCCCGATGCGTAACGCTTGGCCATTTCGGCCGTGGTCAGCACCTTTTTGATCTTGCTGGCCTGGCCGGCGGTATTGAATTCCTGCAGGCGCTGCTTGCAGAGCTTGACCATCGCTTCCATCGCCGGCTTCAGATATTTGCGCGGGTCGAATTCGCTGGGGTTCTCGCTCAGCACCTTGCGGATCTGGCCGGTCATGGCCATCCGGTTGTCGGTGTCGATGTTGATCTTGCGCACGCCGTGCTTGATGCCGCGCTGGATTTCCGACACCGGGACGCCCCAGGTCGGCTTCATCTGGCCGCCGAACTTGTTGATGATATCCTGCAGGTCCTGCGGGACCGAGGATGAGCCGTGCATCACCAGATGGGTGTTCGGCAGCTTGCGGTGGATTTCCTCGATCACGTTCATGGCGAGAATATCGCCGTCCGGCTTGCGGGTGAACTTGTAGGCGCCGTGCGAAGTGCCCATGGCAATCGCCAGCGCGTCGACCTGAGTTTCTTTGACGAACTTCACGGCCTCATCGGGATTGGTCAGCAACTGGTCATGGCTGAGTTGGCCTTCGGCGCCATGGCCGTCTTCGGCCTCGCCCATGCCGCTCTCCAGCGAGCCGAGCACGCCGAGTTCGCCTTCCACTGATATGCCGCCGAGATGCGCCATATCAGTGACGGTCTTGGTCACGCCGACATTGTAGTCCCAGTCCGCCGCCGTCTTGCCGTCCGCTTTCAGCGAACCGTCCATCATCACCGAGGTGAATCCGGCCTGGATTGCGGTCATGCAGGTTGCAGCTTCGTTGCCGTGATCGAGATGCACGCAGACGGGAATGTGCGGATAGATTTCGGTGACCGCGTCCATCATGTGCTTGAGCATGATGTCGTTGGCGTAGGAGCGGGCGCCGCGCGAGGCCTGGATGATGACCGGTGCATCGACACCCGATGCGGCTTCCATGATCGCCAGCGCCTGTTCCATATTGTTGATATTGAAGGCCGGCACTCCGTAATCGTGTTCTGCCGCGTGATCGAGCAGTTGACGCAACGTAATACGGGCCATGCAGGAAGCTCCTTGTAAATTGGGACAGGCGCAAACGCCGCGCCGAGGGATATATGGCTCTTAGCGCGAGGAGACGGCGAATCCAAGACGCCATCAGTCGCGCATACAGCCAACGTTAATCGCCACGATGGCCCAGCGTTCCAGCTAATGGAATTCCCAACGCGTTAGTATTTCCGAACGTCAGTGCTCGCTGGCGTCCTGCAAAGCGATCTGCTGCTCTACGGCTGCAAGCCGCTCTTCGAAATCACCGGCTGCTGAACGCATCATGACCAGCATCGCAGCGCCATCACGGCGTTGTTTGCGCACTAATGTCTCGACGCGCTCCAGACGGCTATCGACTTGCTCGAAACGTTTATCGGCCGCCCCGCGAAACGCAGCAACATCACCCTGAATTTTCTTCAGGATCTCGAACATTGCTGTTTGCACATTCTCGCTCATGGAAAGAACATACCATAAACATTGCGGCACCCACAAGTCTTGCGGGCAAAAATGTACCGCTGCTACTTCTTCAACACTTCCACACCCGGCAGCGGCTTGCCTTCCATCCATTCGAGGAAAGCGCCGCCGGCGGTCGAGATGTAGGAGAAGTCATCGGCGACGCCGGCGTGATTGAGCGCGGCCACCGTGTCGCCGCCGCCGGCGACTGAAATCAGCTTCTTCGCCTTGGTGCGCGCCGCTGCGTGTTTGGCGCCGGCAACCGTGCCGCGGTCGAACGGTGTCATTTCAAATGCGCCGACCGGGCCATTCCAGACCAGCGTGGCGGCATCGTCGATCGCTGCGTTGATGCGTTCGATCGACTGCGGACCGACATCGAGGATCATGCCCTCATCTGGGATCGCATCGAGGCCGTAGGCGTGAGACGGCGTATTGGCGGCGAAGTGGAATGCGACGATGGCGTCCACCGGCAGGATGATGGCGCAGCCGGAGGCTTCAGCTTTGTCGATGATCCGCAGCGCGGTGGCGGCGAGATCTTTCTCGCACAGCGACTTGCCGACCTTGACACCCTGCGCATGCAGGAAGGTGTTGGCCATGCCGCCGCCGATCACGAGCGCATCGACCTTGGTGACGAGATTTTCGAGGAGATCGATCTTCGACGACACCTTGGCGCCGCCGACGATGGCGATCACCGGCTTGGTCGGCGCGTCCAGCGCCTTGCCGAGGGCGTCCAACTCGGCCTGCATGGTGCGGCCGGCATAAGCGGGCAGCTTGTGGCCGAGGCCTTCCGTGGAGGCGTGGGCGCGATGTGCAGCCGAGAATGCATCGTTGACCCAGATATCGCCAAGCTTGGCGAGTTCGGCGACGAAAGCCGGATCGTTCTTCTCCTCAGCGGAATGGAAGCGCGTGTTCTCAAGGCAGAGAATGTCGCCGTCCTTCATGGCGCCAACGGCCTTGGCTGCGACGTCGCCAACGCAGTCGTCGGCAAAGGCGACCGGCTTCTTGATCACATCGGCAAGTGCCGCAGCCACGGGCTTCAGTGAGTTCTTGTCGTCGCGGCCCTTGGGGCGGCCGAAATGCGCGAGCAGGATGACCTTGCCGCCCTTGTCCGAAATTTCGGTGATGGTTGGCGCGATGCGTTCAAGCCGCGTTGCGTCGGTAACCTTGCCACTGTCCATGGGGACATTGAGATCGACGCGCACGAGAACGTGCTTGGACTTCACATCGACGTCGTCGAGGGTGCGAAATGTTGCCATGCGAGATTGGGCCGTTCTTGAAGTTTAAGGTTGCTCGCCCGGATAGCTCGGCGGTGTACTTTCAGGGTCGGTATTCACCGTCGCGCCTTGGCGGAGCGCAAAAACGATAAAGGCAACGAAAAGGACGCCGACTGGAATAACAATCCACCACGGAAGTGCCATTCCAGTCTCCTGTTCGTTGCCAAGTATATTTTAGAGCAGCTTGCCCATCGCGACGGCGGTGTCGGCCATGCGGTTGGAGAAGCCCCACTCGTTGTCGTACCAGGAGAGTACCCGCACCAGCGTGCCGTTCTGCACCTTGGTCTGGTCGAAGGCGAAGGTCGACGAATGCGGATCGTGATTGAAGTCGATCGACACGTTCGGATGCGAAGTGGTGCCAAGCACGCCCTTCAGCTCGCCGGCCGCAGCCTTCTTGATCGCTTCGTTGATCTCTTCTTTTGTGGTGCTCCTTTTGGCGATGATCTTGAGATCGACCACGGAGACGTTCGGGGTCGGTACGCGGATCGAAACGCCGTCGAGCTTGCCGGCCAGTTCGGGCATCACGAGGCCGATGGCCTTCGCGGCGCCGGTCGAGGTCGGAATCATCGACATCGCAGCGGCGCGGCCGCGATAGAGATCGCTATGCAGCGTGTCCAGTGTGGGCTGGTCGCCGGTGTAAGCGTGGATCGTGGTCATGAAGCCGGTTTCGATGCCGACGGTCTCGTTCAGCACCTTGGCGACAGGCGCCAGGCAGTTGGTGGTGCACGAACCGTTGGAAACGACCAGATGCTCCTTGGTCAGGGTCTTGTGGTTGACGCCGTAGACGATCGTGGCATCAGCACCATCGGACGGAGCCGAAACCAGCACGCGCTTGGCGCCTGCGGTCAGATGCGACGTCGCCTTCGCCTTGGCGCTGAAGATACCGGTGCATTCGAGCGCGATATCGATGCCGAGATCCTTCCACGGCAACGTGTTCGGATCGCGCACCGCAGTGACCTTGATCTTGTTACCATTGCCAAGCTGGATGCTGTCGCCGTCGACGGTGACTTCGCCGGGGAAGCGGCCATGCACGCTGTCGAAGCGCAGCAGGTGGGCGTTGGTTTCAACCGGCCCCAGATCGTTGATGGCGACGACTTCGATGTCGGTGCGCTTGGACTCGTAGATCGCCCGCAGGACGTTGCGGCCGATGCGGCCAAAACCGTTGATCGAAACCCGGACTGCCATTCAACTTCTCCCTTTTATTAGGCTCAAACCTCGCGTGAGGGCCTTCATATAGTGACGTGTGACGGGCGTTTCATGCCCTGAATGGAACGCTGGTGCAATGTGTCAAATTTACCAGCGTTCCGATAGAGTTAAGCCGCGTTGTGCTTGCAGGTTGCAGCCTCGACCACGGCCTCGGCCGTGATGCCGAACAGCTTGTAAAGCTCCTTGGCCGGCGCGCTCGAGCCGAAGCCCTTCATGCCGATGAAGGTGCCATCGTGTCCGATCACGGCATCCCAGCCGAACCGGACCGCGGCTTCGACGGCGATCTTGATCGGCGCGTCGCCAATGATCGCCTTCTGGCGCTCTTCAGGCTGCTCCAGCAGTAGTTCGAGCGAGGGGACCGATACGACCCGCGTCGCGATGCCCTTGTCGGCCAGTTGCTTCTGCGCAGCGACTGCGATCTCGACTTCCGAACCCGAGGCGAAGATCGACACGGCGGCTTTGCCCTTGGCCGCGATCAACTCATAGCCGCCAGCGGCGCAGAGATTGTCGTCGTGATGGGTGGTGCGCACCGGCGTCAGGTTCTGGCGCGACAGGGCCAGCATGGTTGGGCCGTTGGTCTTCTCCATGGCGAGCTGCCAGCATTCGGCCGTCTCGACCGTGTCCGCGGGGCGGAACACGCGCATGTTCGGCATCGCGCGCATCGCCGCCAGATGCTCCACCGGCTGATGGGTCGGGCCGTCTTCGCCAAGGCCGATCGAGTCGTGGGTCATGATGTAGATGACCGGGATCTGCGCCAGCGCCGAGATGCGCATCGCCGGTCGCGCATAGTCGGTGAAGCACATGAAGGTCGCGCCGGCCGGGATGAAGCCGCCATGCAGCGCGATGCCGTTCATGGCTGCGGCCATGCCCATTTCGCGAATGCCGTAGTGAATGTAGCGACCCTTGAATTCGCCGGGCTTCACTTCGATGGCGCCCTTGGTGCGGGTGTTGTTCGATGGCGTGAGATCGGCTGAACCGATCACCATTTCCGGCACGACCTGCACCAGCGCTTCGAGCGCGAGTTCGCTCGCCTTGCGGGTCGCGACGGTCTGCGGCTCGGCGATCAGCTTCTTCTTCAGCGTGAGGATCGCGTCCGCTATGGCTGTCGGTCGAACGTGATCGTTGCGGCGGGTGAATTCGCTGCGCTTGTCGTCCGGAAGGGCATCAAAACGCTTCTGCCAGTCCGCGTGCGCCGATGCGCCCTGCTTGCCGACATTGCGCCAGGCCTGCAGGATATCATCGGGCACCTCGAACGGGCCGTAATTCCAGTCCAGTGCCTTCTTGGCGCCTGCGAGTTCTTCCGCGCCGAGCGGTTCGCCGTGGGCCTTCGAGGTACCGGCGCGGGTTGGTGCGCCAAAGCCAATCTTGGTCTTGCAGGCGATCATCGATGGGCGGTCGGACGCCTGCGCTTGCTTGATCGCAGCGGCGATGGCGACCTGGTCGTGGCCATCGACATGCACGGCATTCCAGCCATGGGCCTTGAAGCGTGCGACCTGGTCGACGCTGTCGGCAAGCGACAGCGGACCGTCGATGGAAATCCCGTTGTCGTCATAAAGGAAGATCAGCTTCGACAGCTTGAGATGACCGGCCATGGCCAGAGCTTCGTGGCTGACACCTTCCATCAGGTCACCATCGGAGCACAGCACGTAAGTGTAGTGATCGACGATATCGCCGTATTCGGCGGCCAGCATGCGCTCGGCGAGCGCGAAGCCAACGGAGGTGGCGATGCCCTGACCGAGCGGGCCGGTCGTGGTCTCGACGCCCGACGTGTGGAAATTCTCGGGATGGCCGGGGGTCTTCGAATGCAGCTGACGGAAGTTCTTCAGCTGGTCGAGCGTCATCTCCTTGTTGCCCGTCAGATAGAGCAGGGCATAGAGCAGCATCGAGCCGTGGCCGGCCGAGAGGATGAAGCGATCGCGATCCGGCCACTTCGGATCGGCCGCGTCAAATTTAAGGAACTGTGTGAACAGCACGGTGGCGACGTCGGCGGCGCCCATCGGCAGCCCAGGGTGACCGGATTTGGCCTTTTCCACGCCGTCCATGGCGAGGGCACGAATCGCGTTGGCCATTTTCGAGTGATCAACCTGCGCCATGTCGGTTTCCGTCTAAATTGAAGGGAATGGAATATTCTGCGTCCGCAAGAGGGGCGGTCTGCAGCGAGATGTTGGGATCGCTTTGGAGAAACTGGTGGATAGCATCTGGGTTCCTGGGAGTCCAAGGTCTCCCGGACAGTTCTGGTCTGTGGATATCTACCGGCGGTTTTTGTCGGCTTTGCGGTGCATAGCTTTTAAGCTTTGTTGCGTCCGGCTCGCTTGCAACCTAAGTTTCAGGGCCTAAAGGCTTGCGGAGCCGTGGTTTTTGAGCTCCCGTCGCATCACACCCAAGGTCCCGCGTAACCCAGTATGATCGAACGACCCGCCCATCTCACAGCCTCCGATCCCGCCAATGGCGGTGCGGCCGAGATCGACTCTGCCACGCGGCGGTTGATGGCAGCGCTGGATGCTCTGGAAAGTGCGGTCGAGCGCCGCCGTGAGGCGGATCGCGACGAGGATGAGCTGGCCACCCGCATTCAGGCGCTTGGCGCCGACCGGTCCCGGCTGGCGGATGAGCTTGATGGCACGCTGGTGAAATCGCGCCGGCTGGAGCGCGCCAATCGCGACATCGCCGACAAGCTCGACACCGCCATCGGCACCATCCGCGCGGTGCTGGCGACTGACAACGCGCATGAGTAAAGCGAGATGAGCCACGTCAACGTTACAATCAATGGCCGGCAATATCGCATGGCCTGCGAGGAGGGGCAGGAGACCCGCCTGCTGCGGCTGGCGGAAAGTCTTGAATCCCGCGTCGAAAACCTGCGTGGCAAATTCGGTGAGATCGGCGATGCGCGGCTGACGGTGATGGCGGCGCTGACCATTGCCGACGAACTGGTCGATGCCAATCAGCAGATCCGTGCCCTGCAGGAAGAACTCGCCGCATTGCGCGATGTGCGCGTTGTCGCCGCAGATCGCGCACGGGCGACGCAGACGGCGGTTGCCGCGGCCCTGAATGCTGCGGCAGAGCGGATCGAGAAGACCACCCAGGTGCTCAACCGCACCATCGGCGGCGGCGTTGCTATTGGATAACGCAGGCTTTGATGCCAAGCGGGCACTGGCGCATCCGTCTCATAACCCCTACATTGCTCAGGCGAGGCTGCGTCGCGCGTCAGGAGCCATATATCCCCGGGGCCTTATCGATCCTTCAGGGAACTGTCCCTGACCAGGTCCGTGGACCTGGTCACATGGTGCCCACCTACTTTCGTAGGTGCTCCGGGATCGAGTGCTTCAACGGCCATCGTGGCTTCGCACTTTTACTTTTTTGATGGCTGTGGCCCTTGCATGGCGTTTGCCGTGCAATCTTGGCCTCGCTCGCCAAAGATGATCGCGAAGACCGGTCCTGCGCTTCCGCAGGCTCTGCGGACAGCATATCGTGCGGCATGTCCGACACGCCGCCCACTCCGACAAAGATTGAACTCCGCATAGCCGCGCTGGCACGCCGCACGGCGCTGAGCGAGGCCGAACGGTCGGCAGCCGCACAAGCCGTCGCAGCGCGTGGGCTGCCTTTCCCGGTCAGGGCCGGCGACATCGTCGCCGGCTATTCTCCCATCCGCAGCGAGATCGATCCGATCCCGCTGATGCAGCATCTCGCCGCCCAGGGTGCGCAACTGGCGCTCCCTGTGATCATCGCCCGTGACGAGCCCCTGATGTTCCGGATCTGGAGCCCGAACGATGCGCTGGTGCGCGGTTCACTGGGCATTCCGGAACCAGCACCGGAAGCGCCACCACTGATTCCCGATATCCTGCTGGTACCACTCGCGGCATTCGACCGCGCCGGCCACCGCATTGGCTATGGCGCAGGACATTACGATCGCACTTTCGCGCAACTGCACGCCATCAAGCCATTTATCTCCGTGGGCGTCGCCTTCGACACCCAGGAAATCGAGGCCATTCCCATGCAACCGCACGACGTGGCGCTGGATTATGTGCTAACCGAAACCCGGACGATCTATTTTCGGAGCATCTGACTTGCGTATTCTCTTCATCGGCGACGTGGTCGGCAAAACCGGCCGCGTGGTGATCCTCGAAAAACTGCCGGGCCTGATCCGCGACTGGAAGCTCGATCTTGTCATCATCAATGGCGAGAACGCCGCCGGCGGCTTCGGTATCACCGAGACGATTTATAACGATCTTGTCGACGCCGGCGCCGATGCGGTGACGCTCGGCAATCACGCCTGGAATCAGAAAGAGGCGCTGGTGTTCATCGAACGCGCGCCGCGTCTGATCCGTCCGTTGAACTTCCCGCGCCACACCCCCGGCCGCGGTTCTGCGCTGATTGACGCCAAGAACGGTGCGCGTGCGCTGGTGATCAACGCCATGGGCCGCGTCTTCATGGAGCCGCTCAACGATCCGTTCAGCGCTGTCGGCAAGGAAATCGATGCCTGTCCGCTGGTGGAAGCCGCGGACGCCATCGTGGTGGATTTCCATGGCGAAGCCTCGAGCGAAAAGCAGGGCATGGGTTACTTCTGCGATGGCCGCGTGAGCCTCGTCGTCGGCACGCATACGCATGTGCCGACCGCCGATCATCAAATCCTCGCAGGCGGCACCGCCTACATGACCGATGCCGGCATGACCGGCGACTATGATTCCGTGATTGGCATGCAGAAGGAAGAGCCTGTCAGGCGCTTCACGACCGGCATTCCCTCCGGCCGTTTCGAGCCCGCCTTCGGCCCGGCGACTTTGTCGGGCGTTGCGGTCGAGACCGATGACAAGACCGGCCTCGCATCACGCATCGCGCCGGTGCGACTCGGTGGCCGCTTGTCGCAGGCCGTGCCCGAGTTCTGGCTGAACTAGTTCGGCCTACTGCTCCGTCTGTTTGCGCAGATCCGCGACATCGCTTGCCGTGATCTGCGATCCCTTGCTGCCGAAGCGCGCGGTCACGTAATTCGCGACAGCCGCGATCTCCGTATCTGAATGGCTCTTGCCGAAAGCTGGCATCGAGAGTGCGCCTTGCGGCGTATGCCGCTTGGTGCCGGAGATCACGATCTGCGCCACGTTCGTCGCGCCGGGATCGTTAACGGCCCACGCGCCAGTTAGCGTAGCCATGGGCGAGAGTGCGCTCTCGCCTGTCCAGCCATGGCAGCTCACGCAGGCGCCCTGGAAGACCGTCTTGCCAAGCGCGTTCGCTGTCATGCCGTCCCTGTGCGAGGGCGGTGCGGGTGGCGCGAGTTTCGCGGGCAGATCAGGCGAGGGCATCGCCGGCACTGTGCGCAGGAATGCGACCATCGCCTTGATATCCGTCGGCGCCATCTTGCTGAAACTGTGATCCACGGCTTCGCCCATCGGCCCCGAAGCGGTGCCGTGACCTTTGGCATGTCCGATCGACAGATAGGAAACGACATCGTCGTCGCTCCAGCTGCCAAGGCCTGTCGTCTTGTCCGAGGTGATATTGAAGGCCCGCCATCCGGCGGTCAGGGCGCCAGCGAATTTCTTGCGGTTGTCGAGTGCGAAGCCGAGATTGCGCGGGGTATGGCATTCGCCGCAATGTGCCAGCGCTTCGACGAGATAGGCGCCCCTGTTCCATTCCGGGCTTTGCGACGTATCGGGTTCGAAGCGCGTATTGGGATTGAACAATGCCGACCAGAACGTCATTGCCCAACGCTGATTGAACGGAAAGGCAAGCGTATTCTCTGGCGGCGCTGCGCGCACCGGTGCGAGGCTGAACAGATAGGCCTTGACCGCGAGCGTGTCCGCATCGGTCATGTAAGTGTAGGACGTATAGGGCATCGCCGGATAGAGCCGGGCGCCGTCGTGGCGCTTGCCGCTTCGAACGGCGTCGAGAAACTGCTGATCGGTGTAGTTGCCGATGCCTGTCTCTTTGTCCGGTGTGATGTTGGTCGAGTAAAGCGTGCCGAACGGCAGCTTGAATGCGAAGCCGCCGGCATATTCCTTGCCACCGGGCGCAGTGTGGCAGACCATGCAATCCGCCGCACGCGCAAGATATTCGCCGCGCTCGATCGGGCTGGCGTTGGCCATGTTGGCGGGAACGCCCGTGGGATTGGGACCCTTGTAATCGGCCAGCGCCACCTTCGGGCCGCCCGAGAAGGCCATCGGTCCGGGACCGCGAACATAGAGCGCGGCGCCGGCTGCAGCCACGACACCGATCACAATGACGCTGCCGAGAATGCGACGTGCGGCGGGCGTCATGACTTCTTCCTTTCGGCGATCGCATCGCGGTCGATCGGCATCCTCCGCAGCGCAACGCCAGTCGCAGCATAAATTGCATTGCGCAGTGCCGGCGGTCCGCCGATCACGCCGCACTCGCCTATGCCGCCGGGCGCTTCGCCGCTCTTGATGAGGTGGACATTGATTTTCGGCATCTGGTCGATCCGAAGCATGCGGTAGTCATGGAAATTGGACTGCTGCACGCGCCCCTTCTCGATGGTGATGTCGCCATAGAGCGCGGCGGTGAGGCCGAACACGATGCCGCCTTCGATCTGCGCCACGATGGTGTCGGGATTGACAGCGATGCCGGTGTCGACCGCCACGTTGACCTGACGCAGACGGATCTCGCCCTGAGAATCCACCTCCGCTTCGACCACAGTCGCGATCGAAGTATCGAAGGTGGGCTGGATGCTCACGCCGCGTCCGACGCGCGCTGGCAGCGGCTGACCCCAGTTGGCCTTCTCCGCCGCGAGATTGAGGGCCGCCAGCATCCGTGGTGCCTTGCCGAGCAATTCACGCCGGAACACGACGGGATCCTTGCCGGCCTTGCGAGCGAGCTCATCCATGAAGCTCTCGATCGCGAACACGTTATTGTTCGGGCCGACGCCGCGCCAGAAGCCGGTCGGCACCGCCGGTGGTTCGACACGGACATATTCACACTGGAAATGCGGGAAGTCGTAGGGCTGGTCCGCGGCACTATCGATGGCGTCGATGTCAATGCCCTTCTGGAACGCAGGCGGCAGCCAACGCGCGATCACGGCCGAGCCTGCGATCTTGTACTTGAAGCCGACCACTTTGCCGTTGGACAGTGTCGCCGAAATGTTGTCGCGATAGACGGGGCGATAAATGTCGTGCTGGATGTCCTCTTCGCGGGTCCACACCACCTTGACCGGTCCATTGACCTGTTTGGCGATGCGCACCGCCGCCACGACCATGTCGGGCTCAAGCCTGCGGCCGAAGCCGCCGCCAATCATGTGCTGATTTACTGTGACCTTGTCGATCGGCAGGCCCGCGGCCTTGGCGGCTTCGGATTGCACCCGCGACATGATCTGCGTGCCCGTCCAGACCTCGCAGGAATCACCCTTGAAGTGCACCGTGCAATTCAAGGGCTCCATGGTCGCGTGCGCAAGGAACGGCATCTCGTAGGACGCGTCGATCCGTTCGCCGGTCGCGAGACCCTTGGCGATGTCGCCGACGGATTTGGCGATTACGCCGTCCGTCTCGCTGGCCGTGCGCAAATGCGCCCAGATGTCCTTCGAACTGATCTTCGCGTTGGGCCCTTCGTCCCAGGTGATGTCGAGTGCTTCGAGCCCAGACTTGGCGGCCCACATGTGGTCGCCGACCACGGCCACGAGGTCGTCGAGCACCACGATCTGCCGCACGCCCGGAATCTTCTTCGCCGCGCGGTCATCGACCTTGGCGAGTTTGCCGCCGAACACCGGGCATTGTGCCAGCGTCGCGAATGTCATGCCCGGTATCATTGCGTCGATACCGTAGATCGTTTTGCCGTTGACCTTGTCCGGTGTATCGAAGCGCTTCAGCGGCTTGCCGATCACCGAGAAGTCTTTCGGGTCCTTGAGCGCGACGTCCTTCGGCGGCGTGAGTTTGCCGGCGGCGTCGCACAACTCGCCATAAGACAGTTTGCGCCCGCTGGCCGTATGCATCACTTGCCCGTTCGACGCCGTGCAGCTCGCAGGTTCGACCTGCCACTGTTCGGCTGCGGCTTGCACCAGCATCGCACGCGCGGTTGCACCGGCATTGCGCAGCGGTTTCCAGAATGCGCGCACCGAAGTCGATCCGCCGGTCGCCTGGATGATGAAAATTGGATTGCCGTAGAGCTTGTCGCTGGGCGGCGCATGTTCCAGCGTGATCTGCGCATAGTCGGCGTCGAGCTCTTCGGCGAGGATCATGGCGATGGCGGTATAGATGCCTTGCCCCATCTCGACTTGCGGCATCACCAGTGTCGTCTTGCCGGTGGTGTCGATGCGGATGAAGGCGTTGGGGGCGAATTTGCCCTCCGTCGTATCGGGAGGTTGCGTCGGCTCATTGGCCGCGCGTACCGGAAGCTGGAAGGCGAACATAAAGCCGCCGGCAAAGGCGCCAGCGAGCAGATTGCGCCGTGACAGGCCAGAAGGCTTGTTTGCAGGACTGGTCGCAACAAGCATGTTGTCTGCAAGTTTCATGACCGACTCCTAGGTTTGCCGTTCGGAGGCAGCATGCTTGATGGCTTCACGAACCCGGACATAGGTGCCGCAGCGACATATATTTCCGGCCATGGCGGCGTCGATGTCAGAATCGTCGGGGGTCGGCGTAGAAGCGAGGAGCGCGGCCGCCGACATGATCTGCCCGGACTGGCAGTAACCGCATTGAATGACTTCGAGATCGAGCCAGGCCTTCTGCACCTTGGCGCCGACCGGTGTGGTGCCGACGCCTTCGATTGTGGTGATGGCGCGTCCGCTCACCGCACTGACCGGCAGCAGACAGGAGCGCACGGCCTTGCCGTCGACATGCACGGTGCATGCCCCGCATAGCGCAACGCCGCAGCCGAATTTTGTGCCGGTCATGCCGAGAATATCGCGCAGCACCCAGAGCAGGGGCATGTCGTCTGGTGCGTCGAAGGACTTCTGCTCGCCGTTGATATTGAGATTTGCCACAGTGAGACCCCCGTTTGCTCGACTCGATGATGCAATGGCGAATGGTTCGTCATCGACCAACGACGGTACTATAGGCGTACGGTCATCATTTCAAAAGCAGCAATAAGATGCAGCAGGACTATACATTGGTTTGTATGTCGCGCGAGCGTGTCTGTCGGATAAATCGCGGTAAAATCTGCGCGACGTCATCCGACGCCCTCTTCGTGGGCGTCGGATGACTTTTATTCAAAAGAATATTGCGGTTGCGTTAGGCTCGGCCTGCCCGAAAAACGTTACGCGATCTGCCGACTGTGGGGCTAGTACCGCTCCGGCACATACATTTCGGCTGGCACCGGCGTGCGGTGATAGTCGGGATTGCGTACGCGCGCAGGCAGGACCACAGGCGGATGCTCGATCTCCTGATAGGGAAGCTGTTCGAGCAGATGCGCGATACAGTTCAGGCGGGCCTTCTTCTTGTCGACGGCCTGCACCACATGCCACGGGGCTTCCGGAATATGCGTATGCTCGAGCATCGCTTCCTTGGCCTTGGTGTATTGCTCCCAGCGGGTGCGCGCCTCGACATCCATCGGGCTGAGCTTCCACTGTTTGAGCGGGTCGGCGATACGCATCGAGAAGCGCAGGTGCTGCGCTTCGTCGGTGATCGAGAACCAGTATTTGACCAGGATGATGCCCGAGCGCACCAGCATGCGTTCGAATTCCGGCACCGAGCGGAAGAATTCCTCCACGTCATCCTCGGTGCAGAAACCCATCACGCGCTCGACGCCGGCGCGGTTGTACCAGCTACGATCGAACAGCACGATCTCGCCGCCGGCGGGGAGGTGCGAGACGTAACGCTGGAAGTACCATTGGGTGCGTTCGCGCTCATTCGGCGCGGGGAGTGCGGCAACGCGGCAGACGCGTGGATTGAGCCGCTGGGTGATCCGCTTGATGACGCCACCCTTGCCAGCGGAATCGCGACCCTCGAAGATCACCACGACCTTGAGCTTGTTCTGCTGCACCCAGCTCTGCAACTTCACCAATTCGCCCTGCAGGCGGAACAGTTCCTTGAAATAGAGGCGTCGCTCGATGGTCTCCGCCGGGCTGTGGTCGGACATTTCGTTGGTCAGGGCGTCGAGACGATCGTCATCGATCTCGAGCTCGAGTTCTTCGTCGAAGCCGTCCAGCATCTCTGCACGAATGCGGTCGTGGATTGCTTGCGCGTCGTCGAGGGAATGTTCGGTCATGGCAGCTCCGCTTGTATCGAATGGGTTCACGGTTATGGACCGATGCAAATGTCAGCGGTGTGACACTGCCCCCCAGGCCCGGGGCGAATGGGCAAACGGCCCCAATGGGTCTCGCCGCTGCTGTCCATGCAGGACGGGGTACCGCAAGCCGAAATTCAACTACGCGTGATTGGCGCTACCTTGAGAGCCAAGCGTGCGCATCTGAGGTCGCGGGGCTCGTTGACCAAGGAAAAATGTGATGAATAAATTCATTCTGTTGGGCGCCGCTTTACTGATCGCTGGCACTGCGAGCTGGACCGCGCAGGCCAAAGACGGGCATAGCGCTGCCAGCAAGCATCGACGGATCATGTCCTCTCACGCGCGGTATGAGGGAAGCGCCCCCGTAACGGTCTATCGCGGATTTGGTGCCGGCCCCGGTTCATATGGATACAGCGCGCCATATGGATATGGCGGCGGTTCATACGGCGGAGATGACAATGCGGAAGGCCGAACGAGCGGCGGCTAGGACGCCTTGGCAGTTTCGGCTGCTAGCCCACTCGCAGACGGAATAGGCGGCGCTGCGCCAGGTTTCAGGTGGCAGCGCAGCGCCGTGTGCAAACCCAAATCATAATTTGTACGCCGTGCGGAAGCCGCCCCAATGGCGTCCCTGTATGCGCACAGGCACGTCGATCTCGCGCATCATCACGGTCTGGCCGTTGCCCATGTCGCGGGCATAACTCTGGATCAGGTAGGAACGTGTATTGCGACCGGCGGCCAATCCAGCCGGATCGTTGAAGATGCGGCGATTGCGGCAGTTGGCCGTGTTCCAGGCGACATCACCCGGGCGCTGCGGCTTGGAATAGATGCTGTTATGTACCGGTAGATAGCCGTTGCGGTCGATCATGGCGCAGAACGCCATGCGGCTGTCCTTGGCGAGAAATGCATCCTGGAATTCGGGGAGTGCGCGGTCGGCCCAGCCGAGAACCTTTGTCCGGTACTGCACCGGACTGGAGCCAGGGATTTCGACGTAGTTGTCGTCGAACATGTCGTCGATGCTGATAGCGCCGGATGCAATACCGTCGGCAAAGATCTTGTTGAGCACGGCGCCGGCGTCGATGGCGCGGGTGACGAATTCGGTGTTCTCGTCATGGATCGCCCATAGTCGGTCTTCGATCCGGCTGATGAGAGCCCCGTCGGGCGCGACGAACAGTGCCTGTGCGCCGGCGGGGGAATGTTCGGCAATGCGCAGGCGGCAGGGGCCGACCTCGCTGAGTTCAGCAGCAACGATGTCGTGCAACGGAAGCCGGTTCGCGTCCGGTCCGCCGATGAGAATGCCGTCCATCGAGATTTCATAGACCGGCGCGCTGATCTGGCCGGCGCGCGCCTGAAGATCGACGTTGAGGTGACATGGCAGCTTTTCGCGTCGTCGCTCGTCTTCCCGCTCGCTTTGTTTGAGCAGCACCGCGCAACGCGACTTCAGCCGCGAGGCAAACATCGTCACAGCCTGGCCGGCCTGCGCGACATGCTCGCCGTGCGCAGCCGCTTCCTTTGCAGCGCTATCGATTTCTGCGGCGCTGTCGCCGACCGAGACGATGAATTGCGAGGCAGTGGCAGCGTTATGCGACATCTCGCTGGTCGTCGCGTTCTGTTCGGCGACCGCGCCGTTGACATTGGCAAAGACCGGGCGGATCGCGTCGATGGCGGTGGAGATGCGATGCACGGCGTCGACCGAACTCGCAGCGTCGCGCTGCAGGGTATCGATCTTCTTCCTGATCTCTTCGGTGGCGTTCTGAGTCTGCACTGCCAGCGCCTTGACCTCGGTGGCGACGACCGAGAAGCCGCGGCCTGCAGCGCCGGCGCGTGCCGCCTCGATGGTCGCGTTCAGCGCCAGCATTGTTGTCTGCCGGGCAATCTGCGCGATCAACTCCAACACATTGCTGATGGCAGCGGAGGAGTCGCGCAGGCGATCCACATTGGCGCTGGCTTCATGGGCGGCGGCGCCGGCCTCGTCCGCGAGCCGGCTGGCATCGCGCACCTGGGTGCCGATGCCCTCGGCCGAATGGGTGAATTTGTCGGCGGCCTGCGCAAAGGTGATGGCGGTGGATTGCGCGGCGCTGCTGCGGTCGGCCAGCACGTCGGTGCGGGCGCGGATGGCGGAGAGGGTGGTGGCGGTCGATTCGGCGCCGCCGGCGACGGATGTCGCGGCACGCTCGAGCTGGCGGATAAGCGCGCCCAGCTCGAGTTCCAGCAACTCAAGGATGTCCCGAGCGGTATCTGGTTCAGGATGCTGCGGTGCCACAGAAGGTGCTGTGTTTTCAGCAATCATCACCACTTCAGCCGCTTCCGGCTGCCGCTTGCGGAACAGTCCAAACGCCATCGGTGACCCCAATGAATACAATCTATGCGGGTAACCTTGCACCTCGGCGTGAAGTGATGGTTAAGGTCGGTCGCGGTATTGCGAAGATCTGCCGGATTCGGCTGCAAATTTTTGATTTTGCCGATTTCGCGGCCTATAACCCCGCGCCGCAGCCCTAACTACCCTGACGCTTCAAGAGAGACCGCATGGCCGGACATTCCCAATTCAAGAACATCATGCACCGCAAGGGCCGGCAGGATGCCCAGAAGTCCAAGCTGTTCAGCAAGCTGGCGCGCGAAATCACCGTCGCTGCCAAGATGGGGACGCCCGACCCGTCGATGAATGCCCGTCTGCGCTCCGCCGTGATCGCCGCCCGGCAGGAGAACATGCCGCGCGACAACATCGAGCGTGCCATCAAGAAGGCGATCGGCAGCGATGGCGAGAACTACGATGAAATCCGCTACGAGGGCTACGGCCCCGGCGGCGTCGCCGTCATCGTCGAGGCGCTGACCGACAACCGCAATCGCGCCGCCTCCGACATCCGTTCTTACTTCACCAAATCTGGCGGCAATTTGGGCGAAACCGGCTCAGTTTCCTTCATGTTCGACCATGTCGGCGTGATCGAATATGACGCCGACAAGGCCTCTGCCGACGACATGCTCGAAGCTGCCATCGACGCCGGCGCGGATGACGTGGTGTCGGGCGAGGGCGGCCATGAGGTCTATGCCTCGCAGGAGACGTTCCGCGAGGTTGCCAAGGGACTGGAAGCCAAGTTCGGCGAAGCCCGCAAGGCGGCGGTGATCTGGAAGCCGCAGAATACGCTCTCGGTCGATGACGAGACCGGCGAAAAGCTGATCAAGCTGATGGACCTGTTGAACGAGCATGACGACGTGCAGAACGTCTATGCCAACTTTGAGGTGTCCGACGCACTGATGGCCAAGATGGGCGGCTGAGCAGGGGCTCAGCTTCCCTCTCTTTCCTTTGGGACGGCTTCGCGTTTCTATTTCGTTCCCTGCCCTCCGGCGTTATCCCTGTGGGATGACAAACCCTGCGATTCGCCCTCCTGTCCGTATCATCGGCATCGATCCGGGCCTGCGCCGCACCGGCTGGGGCGTGATCGAGATCGACGGCAACCGGCTGACCTATATCGGCTGCGGTTCGGTGGAACCGCCGGACAATCTGCCGTTGGCAAGCCGGCTGCTCGGCATTCATGAAGGTCTCGCCAAGATCCTCGGCGACTTCCAGCCGGCCGAAGCTGCGGTGGAGCAGACCTTCGTCAACAAGGACGGCGTCGCGACGCTGAAGCTCGGCCAGGCGCGCGGCATCGCCATGATGACGCCGGCGATGTTCGGCATTGCCGTCGCCGAATACGCGCCCAATCAGGTGAAGAAGACCGTGGTCGGCGCGGGCCACGCCGACAAGAACCAGATCCAGGTGATGCTGAAGATCCTGCTGCCGAAGGCTGAGCCGAAATCCGCCGATGCGGCCGACGCGCTGGCCATCGCCATCACCCATGCGCATCACCGTCAGAGCACGGCACTGCGCCTCAAGGTCGTCGGCGCGTGATCGGCAAGCTCAAAGGCCTGATCGACAGCTATGGCGAGGACTATGTGATCCTCGACGTACAGGGCGTCGGTTATCAGGTGCATTGTTCCGCTCGCACGCTGCAGGCACTGCCGCAGGCGGGCGAAGCTGCGGTGCTCGCCATCGAAACCTATGTCCGCGAAGACCAGATCAAGCTGTTCGGATTCCGCAGCGATATGGAGCGCGAATGGTTTCGCCTGCTGCAGACCGTGCAGGGCGTTGGTGCCAAGGTCGCGCTCGCCGTGCTCAGCACGCTGCCGCCGGCCGACCTCGCCAACGCTATCGCGCTGCGCGACAAGACGGCCGTGGCGCGCACGCCGGGCGTCGGTCCTAAAGTGGCCGAGCGCATCGTCAGCGAATTGAAGGACAAGGCGCCGGCCTTTGCGTCCGTCGATCCGGTGGTCGCGCAACTCGCCGGTGCGATGGACGACAACCGCGCACCAGGCGCCGTCAGGGATGCGATCTCCGCGCTGGTCAATCTCGGCTATGGCCAGCCACAGGCGGCGGCCGCCGTCGCAGCCGCGTCGCGCAGCGCAGGCGAGGGTGCGGAAACGGCGCAACTCATCAAGCTCGGGCTGAAGGAATTGGCGAAGTGAGCCTGGCCAGAATCGCCCGTGTGATCGGCATTGTCGCGATCTTCGGTATTGTCGGTTCGCTATCCGTGGCTGCGCTCGTATCGTTGCTCGTCGTCGGTCTGGGTGCGTCGATCCTGCAATTGATCTTCTCTGTCGCCGATCTCGATGGTTTCAGATCGCTTGTCTCGATTGCACTGTGGCTGCTGGCATTCGTTGCTGCATTGGCGGCGCTGCTGCCGTCGCTCGGTGCCGGCGTCGTCTTCGCGCTGTCGGCCGTCTATGCCGGACAAAACGCGATCTGGATGGCGTGGCTTGCTGCGGCCGTCGGCATTGCCGGCTTCATCGGGTTTGGAATGTTCGTTCAGCCCTCGGAATCGTCGGCGGTGATTTTGCCCGGCGTTCGATCACTCACGCAGGCGCTGTCACTGTCCGCATTGCTCGCGGGCATTGCCGTGATTCCAGCCAGCCTGTGCTGGTGGTTCGCGCGGCCGTTGCACCGTGGTAACGTCGCATCATGAATACGCCACCCGATCGCATCATCACGCCCGAGCGCCGTTCCGACGATGTCGGCGACACCACGCTGCGCCCGCAGTCGCTGTCCGATTTCGTCGGCCAGGCACAGGCGCGCGCCAATCTGCAAATCTTTATCGATGCCGCCCGCAAGCGCGGCGAGGCGCTGGATCACACATTGTTTGTGGGCCCGCCCGGTCTCGGCAAGACCACGCTGGCGCAGATCGTGGCGCGCGAACTCGGTGTCGGATTTCGCGCGACATCCGGTCCCGTCATCGCCAAGGCCGGCGATCTCGCCGCATTGCTGACCAATCTCGAAGAGCGCGATGTCCTCTTCATCGACGAGATCCACCGTCTCAGCCCCGCAGTGGAAGAAGTGCTCTATCCGGCGATGGAGGATTTTCAGCTCGACCTCATCATCGGCGAAGGTCCTGCCGCACGCTCGGTGAAAATCGAACTGTCGAAATTCACGCTGGTCGGCGCGACCACCCGTGCGGGTCTGCTGACCAATCCGCTGCGTGATCGTTTCGGCATTCCGCTGCGGCTGAATTTCTACACGATCGACGAGCTCGAAAAGATCGTCACGCGCGGTGCTCGCGTGCTGGACATCGGCATGACCCCTGAAGGCTCTAACGAGATTGCGCGCCGTGCCCGCGGCACGCCGCGCATCGCCGGGCGTCTGTTGCGCCGTGTGCGTGACTTTGCCTCCGCTGCGGATGCGTCAGCGATCGATCGCAAAATCGCCGACCACGCGCTGTCCGCATTGGAAGTTGACAGTGCGGGTCTCGATGCCATGGATCGCCGCTATCTCACCACCATCGCCATGAACTATGCCGGTGGTCCCGTTGGCGTCGAGACCATGGCGGCCGCGCTGTCCGAGCCGCGTGATGCCATCGAGGACATTATCGAGCCCTATCTGATCCAGTGCGGCTATCTGCAGCGCACCCCGCGCGGCCGGCTGCTCACCTCGCATGCGTTCAAGCATCTCGGACTGAGTGAGCCGAAACGGGATGAGAGCCAGATCGGCTTGTTCGGATCGAGCGAAGAAGAGTAGCACACAATGACCGACAAGATGATCGGCGTGGTCGCCGCGCTAATCCGTGACGATAGAGGGCGCATGCTGGTGGTGCGCAAGCGCGGCACCGTGGCCTTCATGCAGCCGGGCGGCAAGCGTGATGCTGGCGAGGACGATCTGGCCGCGCTGGGGCGCGAGATCAGCGAGGAGCTCGGCTGCCGGATGGTGCCGGGCTCCGCGCAAGCACTCGGACAATTCACCAGCGTCGCCGCGAATGAGCCGGGATGGCGGGTGCAGGCCAGTGTTTATGCGGTGAAGGTGGATGGAGCGATCGCGCCCCAGGCCGAGATCGCCGAAGCGATTTGGATCAATCCAACTGCGCCTGAGGCTATCGTCTTGGCGCCATTGACGCGTGATTATGTGCTGCCACTCGCAGCTCACGGCTTTTCGTTATGACAGGTTCTACGACCTTCCATCTCGACGGCCTGCATCGCATACAGGTGGGGGTTTATTACGAGGGCGCCGATTTGGCGGGAAGCTTGTAATTGTCTTTCGGGGAAGAGACTTTAACGCGCCCAATTCTAAAGACCGGACTATTGCAAATCTTTCGCTTGGCTTCGGTAATTCTCAGATAGCAGGCTTGCCCAATATTGGCGGCCGCTAGGCCTGAACCGTCGATGCGGCGATCTCGTCCAGTACTTCGGTCAATCGGTCTACGGCCCAATCCACTTGTGACTCGTCGATAATCAAGGGCGGCGCAAAGCGTATCGTGTTCCGGTGAGTATCTTTGGTCAGCACTCCCGCCTGAAGCAAGCGGCTGATCACCGTACCGGCACTAGCCATGTTGCGGTGTAACTCGACCCCCGCAAACAAACCGCGACCGCGCACCTCGCGAATGATCGGATTTTTGATCGCGGAGAGCCGATCGAGGAGATGCGCGCCGACAGTCGCGGCGCGTTCAATCAATCGCTCGTCGATCAGTGTGTCGAGGGCGGCTAATCCAACCGCTGATGCAATCGGGTTGCCTCCGAACGTGCTGCCGTGGTCACCGGGAGTGAAAACCTGCATGACCTCGCGACGGGCGAGGAAAAGCGAAACCGGCAACATCCCGCCGCCGAGCGCCTTGCCGAGCATCAGACCGTCGGGTGTTACTCCTTCATGCTGACACGCGAGCAGACGTCCGGTGCGTCCCAGACCGCTCTGGATCTCGTCGCACAGCAGCAGCACGTTGTTCGCCTTGCAAATGCGCGCGACCTCAGCGAGATATCCAGGGGGCGGCACATTGATCCCGCCTTCGCCTTGAATTGGTTCGACCAAAAAGGCCGCGGTGTCAGGGGTAATGGCCGCGGCGAGCGCCGACGCATCGCCGAACGGCACGCGCGTGAAGCCGGGCGGGAACGGCCCGAAGCCGTCGCGATATTGGGCTTGCGAAGAAAAGCCGACGATCGAGATGGTGCGGCCGTGGAAATTTCCTTCCGCGACGATGATTTCGGCCCGGTCAGTCGGCACTCCCTTGACCCTGTAGGCCCATTTACGTGCCGCCTTGAGCGCCGTCTCGACGGCTTCCGCGCCGCTGTTCATCGGCAACGCGGCGTCCATACCGGTAAGTGCACAAGCCTTCGCGAGGAAAGGCCCCAGCCGATCGCTGAAATAAGCGCGCGAAATCGTATCCAGGCGTCGTGCCTGTTCTGTCAGCGCCTTGACGAGGCGCGGATGGCAATGGCCGAAGCTCGCCGCCGAATATGCGCCCATCATGTCGATGTAGCGTCTGCCAGCCTCGTCCCACACGTAGACACCAGCCCCGCGGACGATCGTGACCGGCAACGGTGCATAGTTTCCTGCGCCAAAACGGGCTTCGAGACCGGCGAAATCAGTCATGACAAGCGCTCCTGCCGCGTTCCTCCCCGCACCGGTTCGGCATGCCATCCCGACCGTTGGTGAGGGCGCACAAGCACAACTACATCGTGAGATCACCGCTCATGGCGCGCTCTCCCGATTGGGCGCGCGTAAGGCGATGCGCACCTTAGTTCTGATGTAGGAAGGCCGACGCAGAAAAAACAGGTGTGAGGGCTCAAGACAGGCACCGCCACCTCTCCCGTTCTGCTATAATCCGTTCATGACGATCGGGATTACCGGGCCCGAACGGAAGACGCCAGGGCGAAACGCCGTGGTCGGGGTGATTGTGACTGCCATCTTCTCCGGAATTTGCCTGATCCTTCTCGCGATTGTCGGCGACTTCCTGGTCGACTGGATGTGGTTCTCCGCGGTCGGCTATTCGCAGGTTTTCTGGACATCGATCGGCGCGAAAGCCGCCGTCTTTTCCGTCGTCTTCGCGGCAACTGCCGTCATTGCGTGGGCGAACGCCCGGCTGGCACTTTTTCTTGTCCGACGGCGGCGAGGCGGGCTTCCCGTCGGCTTCGACTGGAAGCTCGCGGCCACTGCGGTGCCGCCCGATCCGTTCGAATTCATGCGCGATCGGTTGCCATGGCGCCTTGCCATCGCTGGCGGCGCCGGATTCCTCGCTCTGCTTGTTGCATGGGAGGAGGTCGGCAACTGGAGCATCATTCTGCAGTTCCTCTATCAGGTGCCATATGGCGCGAATGATCCGCTGTATGACAAAGATATTGGATTCTATCTGTTCTCTCTGCCCGCCTATATCGCCATCAAGAATTGGGCATTGCTAACGCTGTTCATGAGCGCACTTCTCGCCGCAGTGATCTATTGGCTGCATGGTCAGATCGAATACCAGGTCCAGCGGTGGTCGATATCACCGACAGCGGTTGCTCACGGCTCGGCGCTGCTCGGCTTGCTCTTTGCGGTGAAGGCATGGTCCTACGGACTCGACCGTTATTTGCTGCTCTACGGAGACAATGGCGTAGTGGTTGGCGCGAGCTACACCGATGTCCACGTTCAGCTACCCGTTCTCTGGTTGCTGATCGGGCTTTCGATCGTCGCGGCATGCGCCGCGTGGGCGAACCTGTGGGCGCGTACCTACTGGCTCCCCACTGCCGCGATGTTGCTCGTCTTCGGGGGCGCCTTCCTGCTGTCCGGCGTGATCCCGACGCTGTTTCAGCGGTTCTACGTGAAACCGAACGAACTGGAACTGGAGCGGCCCTACATCGAGCGCAGCATCCGTCTGACCAGGGAAGCCTATAATCTCGACAAGATCGCCGCCAAGCCCTTTCCTGCCGAACAGGACCTTACCTTCGCGACACTCGAAGCCAACAAGGCGACCATCGAGAACATCAGATTGTGGGACGGGCAGCCGCTAGCCGATACCTACGCCCAGCTGCAGGAGATACGCACTTACTACAAATTAAGTGACCTGGATGTCGACCGCTACTGGCTTCGCGGCACCTACCAGAGCGTGATGCTGTCGGCACGCGAGCTCAGATCCTCACTGCTACCGCCGAACGCCCAGACGTGGGTCAACCTCCACCTGCTGTTCACCCACGGCAATGGAGCGGTGATGAGCCCGGTAATGCACAAGAGCGCTGAAGGGCTTCCGCTGCTTTACCTGCGGGATATTCCTCCCGTTGCGGACGGAGGCCCCGAAATCCGCGAACCGCGCATTTATTATGGACAAGAGGAGAGCCACTACGTTGTCGTCAGGACGACCACGCCGGAATTCGACTATCCGAAGGGGAGTGAAAACGCATACACGGTCTACGACGGTGCCGGTGGCGTACCGCTGACGGGTATGGTGCGAAAAATCATCTTCGCTCACCACTTCAACGACATGAACCTGCTGCTCTCCAGCTACATCACCGACGACAGCCGGATCATGATCCGGCGCAATATCGGGGAACGGCTACGCACGATCGCCCCGTTCCTCAGCCTCGACCACGATCCCTATCTGGTCATCAGCGAGGGGCGGATGTTCTGGATCCAGGATGCCTATACAACGAGTAACTATTTTCCCTCTGCGCAGCCCGCGCCCGGCCGCAATCTGAACTACATCCGCAATTCCGTGAAGGCCGTCATCGACGCCTATAACGGCAGTGTCGACTTTTATCTGATGGACCAGGCGGACCCGA
Source organism: Tardiphaga sp. 20_F10_N6_6 (assembly GCF_052076045.1). Classification (NCBI taxonomy): domain Bacteria; kingdom Pseudomonadati; phylum Pseudomonadota; class Alphaproteobacteria; order Hyphomicrobiales; family Nitrobacteraceae; genus Tardiphaga; species Tardiphaga sp. 20_F10_N6_6. The sequence continues at coordinate 2,519,430 of NZ_CP197239.1, read as the reverse complement.
TCGTAGCCACCTACCAGCGAATCTTTCCGGGGCTATTCAAGCCGTTTGCGGCAATGCCGTCCGATCTGCAAAAGCACATTCGCTATCCCGAGGACCTCTTCCTGATTCAGGCGCAGCTTTACCAGACCTATCACATGGCATCTGCCGACGTTTTCTATAACCGGGAGGATCTTTGGCAGTTTCCGCGCCAGCCGGCCGGCGACGGCGTCGCGCCGATGGTCCCTTACTACATTGTGATGCGGCTGCCCGGAGAAACCCAGGCCGAGTTCTTTATCATGATCCCCATGGTGCCAAGCCAACGCGACAACATGATCGCATGGCTGGCAGCGCGCTGCGACGCTCCAGACTATGGAAAATTGATCGTCTACGAATTTCCCAAGGAGAAGCTCGTCTACGGACCGTTCCAGATCGAGGCGCGCATTCATCAGAACACGGAGATCTCCCAGCAAATATCGTTGTGGAACCAGATGGGTTCACGGGTGATCCGCGGAAACCTGCTGGTGATCCCGATCGAGAATTCGATCCTGTACGTATCGCCGCTGTACCTGCGCGCGGTCCACGGACACTTGCCGGAGCTCAAGCGCGTGATCGCCGCCTACGGCGAGCATGTCGTCATGAAAGAGACGCTTGCCGAGGCCTTGTCCGCGCTTTTCATCGAAACTAACGCGTCGCCGACATCGCTGAGTGCTGCGACGGAAATGCCACGTGCGAGCCCTGCGGAAAACAGGGCGCAGGAGGCGCTTGATCGCTATAACGAGGCAATGAAGCTGTTGAGGTCTGGGGATTGGGCAGGCTTCGGCACGCAGATTGACGCGATGCGCGGTCTTTTGGAGAAAATGAGCCGGGAATCAGCCGGACACTGACCAACGCCGGCTGATTGTCATTCGACAAAGAGATGCGCGTTCCCGCGACCAAGATTCCAGGTGCATCCCGAGCAAGGTTCAAGCCCAAAGCGATTGGCACTTGCTGGGGAAGGTGCCTCTGTGCAAGACGGTTACTCTCCGAAGTGTGATAAGAGGAATCTCCCTGTGACAGCCTCTCTTGATGGCGAAATTCGCGATGGTCGTCATCATATGCGGGTCCGCGTTTATTTCGAAGATACTGACGCCGGCCAGATTGTTTATCACGCGAATTTTTTGCGCTTCATGGAGCGCGGCAGAACGAATTACTTGCGTTTGCTCGGAACGAGTCAACAAGAGCTGCTGAAAGAAGCGCGAGAGGATGCGCCCGGCTTTGCCTTCGTTGTTCGTTCGATGAAAATTGAATTTCTAAAACCGGCAGTCCTGGACGATCTGCTTGACGTCGTCACGGTTCCACAAGAGGTGAGGGGTGCCTCGATCATGCTGGGTCAGGAAGTGCGCCGCGGCGATGAGTTGCTGCTTGAGGCCAAGGTCAAGGTGGCCTTCGTGTCCGGCGGCCGCGCCAAGCCGATCCCGAAAGCGCTGCGGATTGCCATGAAGGCCGATCAGATTTAGCAATCGCCCCATAGGTGAAACGGCATCGACTCCGCATGCAGCAGGGCTACAATCCCGGCATATCGCAAAGCTGAGGGTCCCATGTCGCGTCCACCGTTTCCGCCCTTCACCCGAGAAACCGCCGCCCAGAAGGCCCGCATGGCCGAGGACGCCTGGAATTCACGCGATCCGGTGAAAGTGTCGCTGGCCTATACCGAGGACAGCGTCTGGCGCAATCGCGGCGAGTTCTTTCAGGGGCGCCCGGCGATCGTCGAATTCCTCACCCGTAAATGGGCGAAGGAGCACGAATATCGGCTGATCAAGGATTTGTGGGCGTTCGACGACAATCACATTGCCGTGCGCTTTCAATATGAATGGCATGACGACGCCGGCAACTGGCATCGCTCCTATGGCAATGAGCAATGGGAGTTTGACGAGGCCGGCCTGATGCGCCGCCGCGAGGCGAGCATCAACGACGTTGCGATTGCCGAGAAGGATCGCCGTTTCCTGTGGCCGGCGCCGGGGCCGCGTCCGGCCGATGTGCCGGGTCTCGGCACCGACCCGTTCTAACTAAAGCGAGCCGCTATCGACCACGAATTCGACGCGCTCGGCGACGAAGCGCGAATGCGTAGCGCTTAGCGGCGTGCCGTCGGCATCCACATCGATGGAGTCGACAATCAAGATCGGGCGCCCGAGGGCGACACCAAGCCGTGTCGCATCGGTCGCGTCGATGATCCCCGCGGTGACCTTGGTCGAGGCGCGGCGATAGTCCTTGATGCCGTAATGCGCCAGGGCCTTGGTCATCGAGCGCACGCGCTCATAGACCTTGCCGAAATCGGGAAAGCGTTCGGCCGACAGCCAGTTGGTGCCGACGCAGATCGGCGTCTTGTCCGCCAACCGCAAGGCTTCAATGCGGATCAGCGGAGCGCCGGCTTTGAGGCCAAGCTGCCTTGCGAGATCGCGTGTTGCCACATCGTCCCAGGCTCCGATCAATTGCGCTTGCGGCTCGCGCCCGCCGGCACCGGCAATTTCCGAGAAGCGCGTGCGTGATCGCAGGGGATATGCAAGCTTTGGCGATTCCACATAGGTGCCGCTGCCGCGCTCGGCGCGCACCAGGCCGCGTTCGGCCAGGGTCGCGAGGGCGCGGCGCACGGTGTGGCGATTGACGCGGTAGATGTCAGCCAGTTCAGTCTCGCCGGGCAGCTTTTCGCCAGCACCATAGCGGCCATCTGCAATGCCGCGCTCGATGCCGTCGGCCACATGCCGCCAAAGTGCCACGCCTGTTGGCTTGTCCTGAATGGTCACAAAATCGGTCCCGGAATGATGTCGACCACGCATTAGCGAAAAATCGTGCCGCTGTCACGAAACGGTCATTGCCTCCGCCTATAAAGTTGTCTAGTAAATCATACAACTTGTTGAGTGACGGTGACATGACTTCATCCTCCCTGAACCACCAGCAGGCCCGGCGCCGTGAGGCGATGGGGGTGCTTGGGCACTGCGCCACGGCGGATATCGCCGGATATCTCGATGCTGTGGCTGTTCCCGCCCATGAACATCTGCGTCAGCCGGAAAACGGCCTGGTGATGCTGCGTGGCCGGATCGGCGGCGATGGCGCGCCATTCAATCTCGGCGAGGCGACCGTGTCGCGTGCCGCTGTACGGTTGGCATCAGGCGAGGTTGGCTTCGGCTACACGCTGGGCCGTGACGGGGCGAAGGCGCAGCTGATCGCGCTTTGCGACGCACTCATCCAGACCCGTGAATTCTCGGATGCTATCGAGACCAAAGTGCTGACGCCGCTGCGTGCGCGCGTCGTCGCCGATGTCAAGCGGAAGGCCGCAGAGACGGCAGCGACCAAGGTCGATTTCTACACACTCGTGCGCGGGGAGGGCTGATCATGACGACAGTTGCGGAAATGCCAGCCGGTTTCGCGGATAAGGTCCTCGCGGCGCAATCGACCTTCCGTTCGGTGATGGATGCGATGGCGCGTCCGGGTACCGTGCAGCGCATTCAGGCTGTTTCGGGTGTGCCCGCGCCAATGATGCGCGGCGCGGCGGCCATCGCGCTGACGCTGTTCGATCAGGACACGCCGGTCTGGCTCGATAGCAAGTTGGCGGCGACGATGGATGTTGCCAAGTGGATTAAGTTTCACACCAGCGCGCCGGTCATCGCTGATCCCGCCGTGTGTGCCTTCGCCGTGGTGGCTGATGCTGCCGCGCTACCGTCCTTCGAGCACTTTGCCTTCGGCACCGGCGAATATCCGGATCGCTCCACCACCATCATCCTGCAGGTTGCGAGCCTGACCGAAGGCCCGGCTTATGAGCTGCGCGGTCCGGGTATTGACGGCGCCACGATCCTGCGCGCCGCAATCGGCGTGCCGGATCTGCTGGATCGTCTCGCGCTGAATGCCTCGCTGTTTCCCCGCGGCATCGATCTCGTGCTGGTCTCCGGCGAATCCATCGTCGCGCTGCCGCGCGCCACGCGCCTTGTTGCGAAGGAGGGCTGAGCATGTATGTCGCCGTCAAGGGTGGCGAACGCGCCATCGAGAATGCGCATCGTCTGCTGGCTCATGAACGCCGCGGCGATCGCGACGTGCCGGAAGTATCGGTGGCGCAGATTTCCAATCAGCTCGGCCTCGCGGTCGATCGCGTAATGACCGAAGGCTCGCTCTATGACCGCGAGCTCGCTGCGCTGGCCATCAAGCAGGCGCGCGGCGACATGATCGAGGCGATCTTCCTGCTGCGCGCCTTCCGCGCGACGCTGCCGCGGTTCGGTTCGAGTGAGCCCGTCGATACGTCGCAGATGCAGGTGCGTCGCCGCGTCTCCTCGACCTTCAAGGACATGCCGGGCGGCCAGGTGCTCGGCTCGACCTTCGACTATACGCATCGTTTGCTCGATCCGGTGCTGACCGGCGAATCCTCGCCCGAGCAGCCGGCCATGACCGATGCAGAGCCGGGCGTGATGCCGCGCGTCACCGATATTCTTGGCCGCGACGGCCTGATTGAAACGTCGCCCATCGAAGATCCCGAGAAGCCGGTCGGCGATCTCACGCGCGATGCGCTGAGCTTCCCGGCAGACCGCGATCTGCGCCTTCAGAATCTTGCACGGGCCGATGAAGGGTTTCTTCTGTCGCTCGGCTATTCATCGCAGCGCGGCTATGGCCGCAACCATCCTTTCGCCGGTGAAATCCGCCTCGGCGAGGTCGAGGTTGAATTCATGGCCGAGGATGTTGGCTTCGCGGTGCCGCTGGGGTCGATCACGCTGACCGAATGCCAGATGGTCAATCAGTTCAAGGGCTCAGATACCGAGGCGCCGTGTTTCACGCGCGGCTATGGCCTCGCTTTCGGCCAGAGCGAACGCAAGGTGATGTCGATGGCGTTGGTCGACCGCACGCTGCGCGCGCGCGAGCTTGGCGAGGACATCAAGGCGCCGGCACAGGACGAGGAATTCGTCATGTCGCATTCCGACAATGTGCAGGCGACCGGCTTCGTCGAGCATCTGAAGCTGCCGCATTATGTCGACTTCCAGTCCGAGCTCGGCTTGCTCCGCAAGCTGCGCAAGGAATTCGCCGACGCCAACGAGACGCCCGTTGCTCTTCGGGAGGCCGCGGAATGAACGCGCCGACATATAACTTCGCTTATCTGGACGAGCAGACCAAGCGAATGATCCGCCGCGCCATTCTCAAGGCGATCGCGATCCCCGGCTATCAGGTGCCGTTCGCCAGCAGGGAAATGCCGATGCCCTATGGCTGGGGCACCGGCGGCGTGCAGGTCACGGCGGCGATTCTCGGCCCCGTCGACAAGCTCAAGGTGATCGACCAGGGCTCTGACGACACCACCAACGCGATCTCGATCCGTAAATTCTTCGAGAAAACTGCCGGCGTTGCCGTGACCACGAGCACGGGCGATGCGACTGTGATCCAGACACGGCATCGCATTCCCGAAGCGACGCTGCAGGCGCATCAGGTGCTGGTCTATCAGGTGCCGATCCCCGAGCCGCTGCGCTTCCTCGAGCCGCGTGAGACCGAAACACGGCGCATGCATGCACTCGCCGAGTACGGGCTGATGCACGTGAAGCTCTATGAAGACATCGCCCGCTTCGGCCATATCGCCACGTCCTATGCCTATCCGGTGAAGGTCAATGCGCGTTACGTGATGGACCCATCGCCGACGCCGAAATTCGACAATCCGAAGATGGACAACTGCGCGGCGCTGCAACTGTTCGGTGCCGGCCGCGAGAAGCGCATCTATGCGATCCCGCCTTACACGTCGGTGGTGTCGCTGGATTTCGAGGATCATCCATTCAAGCCCTACAAGCACAAGGCCTGCTGTGCACTGTGCAACGCCGAGGATAGCTATCTCGACGAGATCGTCACCGACAACAAGGGCAGCCGGATGTTCGTCTGCTCCGACACCGATTATTGCGAAACGCGGCAATCACAGGGGCATCGCGGCTGCGAGAATGCTGCGCCCTATGCGGAGAGCGCAAATGCTTGATGTGACAGCTAATTCAACTGCACCGGGAGGGCGCGCGGCTGCGAGTGACGAGCCGTTGCTCGTTGCGGCAAACCTGGGAAAATCTTATGGCCGTCTTGCGGCATGCCGCGACGTGTCCTTCGAACTCTATTCCGGCGAGGTGCTGGCTATCGTCGGCGAGTCCGGGTCCGGCAAATCGACACTGCTGCAGATCCTCTCCGCCCAGTTAGCGCCGACCACCGGCAGCGTCTCCTACCGGATGCGCGACGGCGTGACCCGCGATCTCGCGACGATGGGCGAAGCCGAGCGGCGCTTCCTGTTTCGCACCGACTGGGGCTTTGTGCATCAGGACCCGGCGATGGGGCTGCGCATGGCGGTCTCGGCCGGAGCCAATGTCGGCGAGCGGTTGATGGCTGTGGGCCAGAACCACTACGGCAAGATTCGTGACACGGCGACCTCGTGGCTCGAGCGTGTGGAAATTTCGCCCGAGCGGATCGACGATGCGCCGCGGACCTATTCCGGCGGCATGCGGCAGCGGCTGCAGATCGCGCGCAATCTCGTTACCGAACCGCGTCTCGTGTTCATGGACGAACCGACTGGTGGCCTCGACGTCTCGGTGCAGGCGCGTTTGCTGGACATGATGCGCACGCTGGTCTCCGAGCTCGGTCTCTCGGCCATCGTTGTGACGCACGATCTCGCGGTGGCGCGGCTGCTGTCGCATCGCGTGATGGTCATGCAGGGTGGACGCGTAATCGAGACCGGACTGACCGATCAGGTGCTCGACGATCCCAGAGAGCCCTATACGCAACTGCTCGTTTCCTCGATCCTGCCGGCGTGAGGTCAACATGATTCCGATGATCGATATCCGCAACGCCGAAAAGACCTTCATCATGCATTTGCAGGACGGCATCCGCCTGCCTGTGGTACGCAACGTCTCGTTCCATGTCGCGCCCGGCGAATGCGTGGTGCTGTCCGGTCCCTCGGGTGCCGGCAAGTCGTCGATCCTGAAGATGATCTTCGGCAACTATCGCTGCGACGGCGGCACCATCGGAGTGCGCCACAACGGCGACGTCGTCGATATCGCGACCGCCGAGCCGCGGCAGGTGTTGAATGTGCGCCGCGACACCATCGGGTATGTTAGCCAGTTCCTGCGCGCGGTGCCGCGTGTCGCCGCCATCGATGTCGTGGCCGAGCCGCTGCTCGCTGCCGGCGTAACGCGTGAGGAGGCGCGTGCGCGTGCGGGGGCGTTGCTTAAACGTCTCAACATTCCCGAGCGGCTGTGGAAGCTGCCGCCCTCGACCTTCTCCGGCGGCGAGCAACAACGCGTGAATATCGCGCGCGGTTTTATCTCCGATCTGCCGATCCTGCTGCTGGATGAACCGACTGCGTCGCTCGATGCCGCTAACCGAGCCGTGGTCGTTGAACTGGTCGCCGAGAAAAAACGTGCCGGCGTCGCCATGGTTGCCATTGTGCATGACGACGAAGTGCGGCACTTGATCGCCGACCGGCTGGTGGACGTCGCATCCTTCGCCGCTGCTGCCTGAGAAAGAGAACCATGACCGCATCATCGACCGAAACCGTCATCGGCAACGCCAGGATCGTTCTTGCCGACCGCGTCATCGACAAGGGCTGGATCGCCTTCGCTGGTGGACGCATCGCCGAATTCGGCGAGGGTGATGCGCCACGCGGTAGCGACGATGCGCGCGGCGATCTGATTATGCCGGGTCTTGTCGAACTGCATACCGATCATCTCGAAGCCCATTTCATGCCGCGGCCCAAGGTGTTCTGGGATCCCATCGCTGCCGTCGTCTCCTATGACGGCCAGCTTGCTACGTCGGGCATCACCACGGTGCTCGACTCGGTGCGGGTCGGGTGTGAGGACTCAAGCCAGGGCATCGACAGCTATGCCGGCGTGCTGGTGGATTCCATTGCTTCTGCCGGCGAAGCCAGTCTCCTGCGGGTCGATCACTTCCTGCACCTGCGCTGTGAGATTCCGATGCCAACCGTGGTCGAGGAAGCGAAGGCGCTATTGGCGAAGCCGAACGTTCGGCTGATGTCGCTGATGGACCACACGCCCGGCCAGCGCCAGTTCCGCGACGAAGAGAAGCTGCGTACCTATTATCGCGGCAAGGGCGGCAAGTCCGATGCCGAGCTCGATGTGATGTTCGCGCAACGTCTGGCTTGCCAGCAGCAATATGCGGCAGGCAATATGCGGGCGATCGTGGCGCTGGCTCACGGGCGCAATATTCCGCTGGCGAGCCATGACGACACTACGGAAGACAACGTGACCGAAGCCGTTGGAGACAAGGTCTCGGTGGCCGAATTCCCGACGACGCTGGAAGCGGCCCAAGGCCTGCACAAGGCTGGCATCGGCATCCTGATGGGGGCGCCGAATGTCGTCCGCAACGGTTCGCATTCCGGCAATATCGCGGCGATCGATCTCGCCCGCGAAGGCATGCTGGATATTCTGTCGTCGGACTATGTGCCGTCGAGCCTTCTGATGGGAGCCCTGCAGCTCTCGAGCAAGGTACCCTCGATAGATCTGGCGAGCGCGATCCGCACCGTGACCAAGCGGCCCGCGGAAGCCGTTGGGCTCATGGACCGCGGCGAGATTGCGGTCGGCAAGCGCGCCGACGTGATCCGCGTCCATGTGGCGCATGAAGTGCCGGTGGTGCGCAATGTCTGGCGCGAAGGACGTCGCGTGGCATGACCGACACCGCGGCGATATCCGAAGCGCAAGCAGGCCGGATCGGCCCCGGCCGGTTGGTGCTGGTGGTCGGCCCGTCGGGTGCCGGCAAGGATACGCTGATCGGTCTGGCGCAGGCCGCCTGCGCGGATGACGACAATGTGGTGTTCACGCGCCGCGTGGTGACGCGCGAGGCGTCGGAATTCGAGAATAATGCGCAGGTCACGCCGGAGGCGTTCCGTCAGGCACAGGCCAGCGGCGCTTTCGCCGTCCACTGGGAAGCGCATGGTCTTTCTTATGCACTTCCGCGCTCGATCGATGATGCGCTTCGCGCCGGCCGCAATGTCGTTGCCAATATCTCACGAACGGTTATCCCGGCGCTACGTGCCGCTTATGAAGATGTCGTCGTCGTGTCGATCACGGCGCCGCCGGACGTGCTTGCGGCGCGACTTGCGGCGCGGGGACGCTCAAGCGATGGCCCGATCGGCGATCGGCTCAAGCGCAGCGTCGAGACATCAGGTGCGGACGTCACGATCAACAATATTGGTGTCGCGGAAGATCATGCGGATGACCTGATACGGGTCATCAGGGGTCAATAGATACGGCGGAGGGCAGTGCGGCCATGTCGGTGATCGAAACCATCGAGCAGCTCGAGGAGATCTACGGCCGTTTCGATGACATCGGCGAAGCATCCACCGCCAAGGTGGCGGACTGCGTAACGGCGCAATATCGCCGGCTGATCGAGGTCTCGCCCTTCGCCGCTCTGGCGACCACCGGCCCGGAGGGGCTGGATTGCTCACCACGCGGCGACAAACCGGGCTTCATCCGGATCCATGACGAGCGCACCTTGATGATGCCGGACCGCCGCGGCAACAATCGCGTGGACTCTCTGCGCAACATCGTGCGCGATCCCAAGATCGCGCTGCTGTTCCTGATCCCCGGTGCCGGCACCACGCTCCGCATCAACGGGACGGCGCATCTCTCAACGAACCCGGACCTGCTGGCGTCCTTCGCCGTGGAGGAGAAGGCTCCCCGCACGGTTATCGTGATGACGGTGGGGGAGATCTATTTCCAATGCGCCCGCGCCATCGTGCGGTCCGATCTCTGGAACCCTGACAAACGCGTCGATCCGAAGACCCTGCCGACGCCCGGCGAGATCCTGGCGGAGATGAGCGAGCGCCGGGTCGGTGGTCCGGAATACGATCGGCAATGGCCGGAAAGGGCGCGCCAGACCATGTGGTGAGGGGGCGAATCTGGGGGTGATTTTTGCAGTGCGCTTCTGTCGCCTGCCGCGACTCCGTAGGCCCCTTAATCTAAGTATTTTGCGCTTGCGAGGGTCCTGAAACCCTGCCGTACAAGTCGAATCGGGGTTTGATGGTCAAAAAACATCATTTTTCCCGGCAAAATCTGTGAAAATTTCATTGAGCACGGGTTTTTTCCCGTAATTCCTCATAGTGTCTGTCTCACCGAATCACGGCAAACCAAAAGGTGCAAAATGGCAGACCAAATGACGAAGTCGCAGCTCATCGAGAAAATCGCTGAGACCACTGAGCTCTCGAAGAAGGACGTCAAGGGCGTTATCGAGACCATGGCGACCCTCGGCTATAAAGAGCTGAAGAAGAGCGGCGTGTTCCTCGTTCCCGGCTTCGCCAAGTTCGTCGTCATCAAGAAGCCTGCCACCAAGGCACGCAAGGGCACCAACCCCTTCACCGGCGAAGCCATGACCTTCAAGGCCAAGCCGGCCCGCAAGATCGTGCGCGCCCGCCCGGTCAAGGCTGCGAAGGACGCGGTCTAAGCGGACCCTCGGCGCGGTCGCCCATGAGGTGACCGCAGCCGACCAGAATTGAGGACGGCGCGGCATTCCTTGGGGATGCCGCGCCGTTTTCGTTTGGGGGAGTGCCTTACCTCTCCCCGCTTGCGGGGAGAGGTCGACTGCAACGCGCGAAGCGCGTGGAAGTCGGGTGAGGGGGCTCTCCATTCGCTCCGCGCCTGCGGAGGCTCCCCCTCATCCGTCGTCGCTTCGCGACGCCACCTTCTCCCCGCAGGCGGGGAGAAGGCAGTTAGCGCGGCTCTAATCGTTCACGCGCTTCTTGTAGGCGACCGCGTCCATATCCCTGATATCGACGCTGAGGCTTTTGGTGTGCGGCAGCAGCAAAACCATTGCCGCGCGCAACGCCTCGCTCACGGCGACTTTCTGCTCGGGTGTGCGGCCCTCCAGCATCGAGACCGACAGGTGGCAGAAGCCTTCGGCCCGGCCGGCCATCAGGTGATGCGCATACGGGATCGCGCGCACCTTGATGTCGGCAGCCTTCATTACCCCGGTGGCGGCGCCGGCATTGTGCAACGCCTGCATCAGGCTGGCGATGTCGAACGCGTCGCCATGGCCGTCGGTGGAATGTTCGATGACGATATGGGGCATGAGACGACAATTCCTGGTGCGTGTTCAATCTCGGACCTCATGGTGAGGAGGCGCCACTTGGCGCCGTCTCGAACCATGAGTGTAGGGCTCCTCATCCTTCGAGACGCGGCCAAGTGGCCGCTCCTCAGGATGAGGGGACAGCGTTAAAGAAGCAGCGGCTTCACCGAATACGCGGCATCGCGCAGCAGCGGCAGGAAGCGGTCGATCATTTCCCCGGTGGAGACGCGGTCCACATGGGCGCCCATATTGATGGCGGCGACGATGGCGCCATCGTAGCGCCGCACGGGCACGGAGATTGAGCGGAAGCCCGGTTCGGCCTCGCGGTCGACCAGCGAATAGCCTTTCTCGCGGTCGGTGATGATGGTGGCCTTCAGCAGTTCCTTGTCGATGACCGTGAACGGCGTCATTGCCACGAGGTCCATGGCATCCAGCGTCGCGGTGAGGTCGTCGTTGGAATACTTGCCCAACATGGCGCGGCCCACCGACGAGCAGAAGGCGGGCAGCCGATAGCCGAGATCGATGCCGGCAGAGAACACGCGCGCCGGGCTGGCGCGCGCGACGAAGATCACCTCGTGGCCCTCGAGCACGGCGAGTGAAGAAATCTCCTGCGCGTCGCTGGAAATGCTGTCGAGCACCGGCTGCAGGATGGTGACGACCTGATTGGACGTCATGTATGAGCCGGCCAGCGCCAGGACGCGCGGTGACAGCGCGAACAGCTTGCCGTCGCTGGTCACATAGCCTTTGCGTTCCAGCGTAAACAGGATGCGGCGCGCAGTGGCACGCGGCAGCTCGGCGGCCTTGGCGACATCGCTCAGTGTCATCGGGCGGGATTGTGTGCCGAACAGTTCGAACACGCGCAAGCCGCGATCGAGGCTCTCGATGAAGTCGGTATTGCCGCGTTCGTCGTCGGGGCGCTTGATCTTGGGCATAAGCCGTGGGTCCGCCCTATTTGCCTGCTTCGAATTTTTTCAGATCGAATGACAGGTCGGCGGCCTGTTCTGGTGTCGGCGACAGTGACGCGGTGATCAGGCGACGCGCGATCATCTGGTCGCCGGGCCGGTTGATACTGTCGACGGCGGTGAGGTTGCCGTCGCGATAATAAAACACCGAGAACTTGCCATCATCCATCGACCCGCGGATCACCGCGCTGTCGGTCGGCGCGGAGAGGCCGACGATCTGCAGCTTGGCGTCATATTGATCCGACCAGAAACGCGGCACTGCGTCATAGGCTTCGGGTCTGCCGGCGAGCATCGCACCCACAGCCTTGCCCTGATCGGTGGCGTTCTGCACGGCTTCCAGCCGCACGCGGCGGCCGGCGAAGCCGTTGTGGTGATTGCTGACGTCGCCGGCCGCATAGATGTTCGGCACGCTGGTCAGGCCATGTTCGTCGACATCGATGCCATTGGTGCAGGTGATATCTGCCTGCGCGGCCAGCTCGTCATTGGCGATGCCGCCAATGCCGGCGACGATCAGGTCGGCGCGCACCCGCAGGCCGCTGGAGCAGACGACCTCATGCACCGCGCTGTTGCCTTCGATGGCAATGACGGATTCGTTGAAGCGGATGTCGAGGCCATGGGAGCGATGGCTCTCCAGAAGGAACTGCGAGATCAGCGGCGATACCGCGCGCTCCAGCAGGCGCGACTGCGCCTCGATCAGCGTCACCTTCTTGCCGGCTTTGGCAGCAGTCGATGCCACTTCGAGGCCGATGAAGCCGCCGCCGACGATGACAACATCGTTGGCTGCTTCGAGCCGCGGCTTGAGATGCAGCGCGTCATCGAGGGTGCGCAGATAGACGATGCCGTCGCGCTCATGGCCGGGCACGCTGAGCCGTCGCGCCCGTGAGCCGGTGGCGATGACGAGCTGATCGAACGGCAGGCTGTCGCCGCCGTCCAGTGCGATCCGGCCGGCCGCGCGATCGAGCCCGATGGCGCGATGGCCGAGCACCAGTTCGATGCCCTGGGTCTTGAAATAGTCCTCGCCGCGGAGGAAAAGACTGTTGTGCGCGACGTCGCCGGACAGAAATGCCTTGGACAGCGGCGGTCGCTGATAGGGCAGATGGATTTCATCGGCGACGATGCGGATGGGCGCCTGATAGCCCTTCTCGCGCGCGCTGATGCCGGCCTGGACGCCCGCGTAAGAGGCGCCGATGATCACGAGGCCGCTCACGAGCGCGCTCCCTGGGTCCGATCCACACGCGAATTCAAAGTCTTCGACATCATCAGCTCCTGAATTGCGTCCGTATATTGAACAAGTGTTCGCTCCGCGCAAGGTGATGCTTTGGGCGTGAATTGCTGCATATGCTCAGTGACGCGGCAAATCCTGCTGCAAAATTCTGCTTGCTTAGAATTAGTCCAACGCTAAAATTCGTACATAAGTTCAATAGACGAACAAAAGCGCTGCAAGAATTGACTTAGCTCAGCGGACCGAAGCGCTTCGATCCAGCCAGAGCAAACCGAGGAAGGGTCCCACGCCATGATGAGCCAAGAGCAGAACGACCTGATCACCCGTATCGGGCCCAAGGCGCCCGCGGGCAAGCTGATGCGTCAGTACTGGCAGCCGGCGGCGCTGGTCGATGAGCTCGAAGGGGATCGTCCGATCCGTCCGGTCAAATTGCTCGGCGAAGATTTTGTCCTGTTCCGCGACGAGCAGGGCCGCTACGGCCTTTTGGATCGCGACTGCCCGCATCGCGGCGCAGATCTGGCGTTCGGCCGTCTCGAAGGTGGCGGCGTGCGCTGTGCGTTTCATGGCTGGCTGTTCGACGTCGAGGGCAAGTGCCTGGAAACGCCGGCCGAACCGAAGACTTCGAAGCTCTGCGCCGGCATCAAGCAGCGTGCTTATCCCGTGGTCGAGAAGGGCGGAATCCTCTGGGCCTATCTCGGTGAAGGCGAGCCGCCGGCATTCCCGGAAATCGACTGCTTCGCCGCACCCGGTCAGTACACCTTCGCCTTCAAGGGCCTGTTCGAATGCAACTGGCTGCAGGCGCTGGAAGTCGGCATCGATCCTGCGCACGCCTCGTTCCTGCATCGCTTCTTTGAGGATGAGGACGTCAAGGCGTCTTACGGCAAGCAGTTCCGCGGCGCATCCGCCGGCACCGAACTGCCGATGACCAAGATCCTGCGCGAATATGATCGCCCGATCATCAATGTGGAATCGACCGAATACGGCCTGCGCCTGATTGCGCTGCGCGAGCTCGACGAGGAGCGTACCCATGTGCGCGTCACCAACCAGCTCTTCCCGCATGGCTTCGTCATCCCCATGAGCACGGAAATGACGATCACCCAGTGGCATGTGCCGGTGGATGACGAGAACTGCTATTGGTATGCGATCTTCACCAGCTACACGACGCCGGTCGACAAGAAGAAGATGACCGACCAGCGGCTCGAACTTTACGAGCTGCCGAACTACACCTCGCGCAAGAACAAGACCAACGACTATGGCTTCAATCCGCACGAGCAGAAGCACGAGACCTATACGGGCATGGGCGCCGACATCAACGTCCACGACCAGTGGGCAGTGGAATCCATGGGCAAGATCCAGGATCGCACCCGCGAGCATCTCGGCTCCAGCGACAAGGCGATCATCGCCTATCGCAAGCTGCTGCGGGCGGAGATCGAGAAGGTCGCCGGCGGCCAGAAGCCGATGATGTCCCTCGATGCGGACACCGCGCGCAGCATTCAGGGCCCGGGCACCATGGACGGCATCGGGCCGACCAAGGGCTGGGAAACCTACTGGATGGAAGTCGACGTCGCCCGTCGCCGTGGTGCGCCATGGATGGCAGCTGCTCCGGCCGATCAGACCGAGCCGGGGTCCAATGTCATCCACCTGCCGGCGGCAGAGTGAAGATCGATCAGAACAGCCGCGGGAGAGTGCGTTGAGTTTCGTTGAACGTCACGGTTTGTGGTCCGCGGAGCAGAAAGAAGCAGCCGTCCGGCTGCGCAGCATGGTCGAAGAGCATAAGCTCGAAGTGATCCGGCTGTCGTTTCCGGATCAGCACGGCATCCTGCGCGGCAAGACGCTGATCGCCAGCGAGGCATTGCGCTGTCTCGAAAGCGGCTGCTCGATCACCACGACCATGTTCGCCAAGGACACGTCGCACAAGACGGTGTTTCCGGTGTTCACCGCCGGTGGCGGCTTCGGCATTCCTGAAATGCAGGGCGCGGCCGACGTGTTGATGATCCCCGATCCCAGCACGTTTCGGATATTGCCCTGGGCGCCTGAGACCGGATGGGTTCTGTGCGACGTGCATTTCGCCGACGGACGTCCGGTGCCGTTCGCGACGCGCAACCTCTACAAGAAGGTGCTCGGCGATCTCGGCGCACGTGGCTATGATTTCGTCGCCGGTCTTGAAGTTGAATTTCATATCTTCAACGTCGAGAACAACCGCATGAAGCCGGAGGATGCCGGCCAGCCCGGCAATCCGCCGGAAGTCAGCCTTCTCTCGCACGGCTACAATTACCTCACCGAGCAGCGCTACGACCAGATGGAGCCGGTGCTCGAAATCATCCGGCGCGACGTGATCGCGCTTGGTCTCCCATTACGTTCGGTGGAGGTCGAATACGGCCCGAGCCAGTGCGAATTCACCTTTGCGCCGACCGTCGGCCTCACGCCCGCCGACAGCATGGTGCTGTTTCGCAGCGCCGTGAAGCAGATCGCCCATCGCCACGGCTACCACGCCACGTTTATGTGCCGGCCGAAGATTCCGAACGTCGTGTCGTCTGGCTGGCATTTGCATCAGTCAATCGTATCGCGTGCAACCGGCGCAAACGCGTTCATGCCGACCGACGGCACGCAGCCGCTGTCATCGTTCGGGCAAGGCTATCTCGCAGGTCTTCTCGCGCATGCGCGCGCGGCGACCGTGTTCACGACGCCGACCATCAACGGCTACAAGCGTTATCGCTCCTATTCGCTGGCGCCGGATCGGGCGATCTGGGGCCGCGACAATCGTGGCGCGATGCTGCGCGTCCTCGGCGGTGCCGGCGATTCCGCGACGCGTATCGAAAATCGCGTCGGCGAACCCGCCGCCAATCCCTATCTCTATATGTCGTCGCAGATCCTGTCGGGTCTCGACGGCGTCGATCGCAAGCTCGATCCAGGGCCATCAGCCGATACGCCTTACGAGACCAATGCCGATCTGCTGCCAAAGTCGCTGCGCGAGGCGACCTTCGCGCTCAAGGAAGATCCTTTCTTCCGCGAGAAGATGGGCGCGACGATGGTTGACTATTATACGCATATCAAGAATGCCGAGATCGATCGCTTCCAGGCGGAAGTCTCCGACTGGGAGCAGCGCGAATATTTCGAGATGTTCTGACGCGTCATTTCGGCGCGCTGATGCCGGATCAAACGGGCCATCTCGGCACGTTTATTGAATACAGGTTTGCCGAATAGTTTTCTTAACTTTCCAACGGGGACAACCGCAAATGAACAGACGCAGCCAATCCATTCTTGCACTGGCCGTTCTCGGCCTGATGACCGGCACGGCCTCCGCCGACACCATCAAGGTCGGCGTGATCGGCACCATGTCGGGTCCTTACGCGCTGTTTGGCAAGAACTTCAAGATGGGCATCGACGCCTGGGTCGCCGAGCATGGCACCAAAGCAGGCAAGCATGATGTCGAATTCATCTATCGCGATGAAGAGAGCCCGAATCCCGCCAAGTCGAAGGCGCTGGCGCAGGAGCTGCTGGTCAAGGACAAGGTGCAATATCTCGCTGGCGTCTACTTCACGCCGAATGCGATGGCCATCGCGCCGCTACTGGAAGAATCCAGGACGCCGCTGATCGTAATGAATGCGGCGACCTCGTCGATCGTCGAGAAGAGCCCCTATATCGTCCGTACCTCCTTCACGATGTGGCAGAATACCGTGCCTGCCGCGAAAATTGCGTTGAAGAACGGCGCCAAGAAGGTGGCCATCGCGGTCAGCGATTACGGTCCGGGTGTCGATGCTGAAGCGGCATTCAAGAAGACGTTCGAAGGTGAGGGCGGCGTAGTGGTCGAAGCGGTTCGCATTCCGCTCGCCACCACCGACTTCAGCCCGATCATGCAGCGCATCAAGGATTCCGGCGCGGACACCATCTTCACCTTCCTGCCATCCGGCCCGCCGACGTTGGGTTTCGTCAAGGCCTATATCGACAACGGGTTGAAGGCCGGCGGAGTCAAGCTGATGTCGACCGGTGACGTCGTCACCGAGCCGGATCTGCCGAACATTGGCGATGCCGGCATCGGTATCCTCTCGACCTATCACTATTCAGTGTCGCACGACTCCAAGGAAAACGCGGCCTTCCTTGCCACCATCAAGAAGGGCGGCGGCAACCTCGACGAAGTCACCATGACGTCGGTCGCGGCCTATGACGGCGCGCGCCTGATCTACAAGATGATCGAGGCCACTGACGGCAAGCGCGATGCCGCCAAGGCGGTCGATGCCGTCAAGGACATGAAGTGGGTCTCGCCGCGCGGTCCGGTGTCGATCGATCCGACCACGCGTCATATTCGCCAGAACGTCTATCTGCGCAGTGTGGAGAAGGTGGACGGCAAGCTGATCAACAAGGAGAGCCAGACCTTCGCCGATCAGCCGGACTGGGCGCTGAGCACGAAGTGACGGCAGAGCCGTCATTCCGGGGCGCGAGCGCCACTTGGCGATCGCGAACCCGGAATCTGGCGATGTTTATCACCACACCGGGATTCCGGGTCTGTCCTTCCGGCGGCTTTGCCGCCTACAAGACATCCCGGAATGACAGCCTCTTGATCGATCATCGCCGAAGATTTCCAACTTGATGACCAAGTCCGCTCCATCGCTTCTGCTCACCAATGCCCGCATCTATCGTTCTGCCTGGGATGATACCCCCGCGGACAGCATCGTCGTCAGCGATGGCAAGGTGGTCTGGATTGGTGCAGCGGATGTTGCGCCATCCGCCGACGAGACGATCGATCTCGCGGGCGCCACCGTCATTCCCGGCCTGACCGATGCGCATATCCATCTGTTCGCGATTGCGCATGCGCGCTTGCAGGTGCCGGTGACGCCGCGTGACGCGCCCACGATATCCGATGTGCTTGATTTGCTGGTTGTGCGTGCGCGCGCCATTCCCTGTGATAAATGGGTCTACGGTGCGGGCCTCGATGAGAACGGGCTGGCGGAGCATCGGCTGCCGACACGGGCCGAGATCGACGTCATCATTCCTGATCATCCGGTGCTGATCCGCCGCTTCTGCGGTCATGTTGCCGTCGTCAACAGTGCCGCGCTGCGACTGCTGGGCATCGACGATGCCACTGCCGACCCGGAAGGCGGGACGTTCGGGCGCTCCGAGGATGGCCGACTGGACGGCAGCGCCAAAGAAAGCGCAGCCGAACTGATATTCCGTGCTGCGCCGCCGATGGATCGCAATGAGCTCACCGCGGCTCTGCGCGCGACAATTGCCGATAGCGCCAGGTTAGGTCTTGTCGCTGTCGTAGAAGCCGCGGTCGGATTCACCGTCGGCTTCGATGATGAATTCGCTATCTGGAACGAGATCCGCGCAAATGGCGATGTGCTGCCAATGCGGCTCGGCTTCATGAACCAGCTCGACCCGGCTGAAGCGGCGGCGCGTGGGCTGGTGCCGACGCAAGACGCCGACTGGCAGTCGATGACGCTGAAATATTTCGCCGATGGCATTGTCGGCGCGCGAACTTCGGCGGTGAGCGAGGATTTCTTCGATACGCCGTCCCGCGGCATGTTCATGCGCGATACAACCGACCTGCAGCGCGTGATCGCCGAGGCACATGAGGACGGCTGGCAAGTCGCCGTTCATTGTACCGGCGATCGCGGTATCGACTGCATCATTGAAGCCTATGAGAAGGCGCAGGCAGCGTATCCCCGCGCCGATGCCCGGCATCGCATCGAACATTACTTCGTGCCGCCCGCCGGTGGGCTGGCGCGGATGAAGGCATTGGGCGCGCTCGTCGTCACCCAACCAAGTTTCCTCACCCGGATGCGGCGCTCGATTACCGGTGCTTTCGGTCCGCGCGCCGATTGTTGCTATCCGGGCCGCTCGGTGATCGACGCGGGCGTCACTTACATCGCCAGCTCAGATGCGCCGACCGGGTCGTGGTCTCCGTGGGATGGCATCGCCGATGCGGTGAGCCGCGCCTCGGACAGCGGTGCGCCGATCGGGCAGGGTGAAGCCATCAGCGTCCGCGAAGCCATTCACAGCTATACGGTCGGTGGCGCCATCGCGATGAGGCAGGAAGACTGGCGCGGCACGCTGATGCCGGGTATGGCGGCCGATCTGATCGCCCTTGATCGCAATCCCTTCGCCGCCGACTGCCTCCCTCTGAAAGAGACCAAGGTGTTGCTCACCATAGTGCGCGGCGCCGTCGTCCATGACGCCATGCCGCAGTTTCCGGAATGGCGCTCGGGCGCTGCTTCGGCATAGGATCAATCATGCGTACCGTCTTCAGCATCATGACCGACGCCGTCGCCTACGGGATGGTGCTGTTCATCATTTCCATCGGCCTGTCCATCATGATGGGGCTGATGCGCGTCGTGAACCTCGCCCATGGTGCTTTCGCCATGATTGGCGGCTATCTGGCTTCCTATGCGATCCGCGACCTGCATGTGCATTACAGCGTCGCGATCCTGATGGCAGTGGTCGGCACCATCATCGTGTCGATCCCGTTTGAGATTCTGCTGTATCGCCGGATCTACCGGAAGTCCGATCCGCTGATCCAGGTGCTGATGACCATCGGCATCACGTTCTTCATCATCGGCATCGTCAATTTCATCTTCGGCCCGTCGTTGAAATCGATCCCGCTGCCGCAGACCCTCAGTGGTCCGCTCGATATCGGTTTCCGCATGCTGCCGACCCATCGCATCTTTGTCATCGCCTGCGGCGCGGTTACGGCGCTGGCGCTGTGGCTGCTGATCGAGAAGACGGAGTTCGGAATCAAGCTACGCGCCTCGGTCGATCATAGTGGTATGGCGGACGCCTTGGGCATCCGCACCGAAATCATCTATGCGGTGACCTTCGCGCTGGCGATCGGGCTCGGCGCATTCGGCGGCGTGGTCGGCGCGGAGATCCTGCCGATCGAACCGTTCTATGCACTGCGCTATATGGTGACGTTCCTCGTTGTCGTCTCTGTCGGCGGCGCAGGCTCGATTCTTGGCGCTCTGTCGGCGTCGCTCCTGCTCGGCCTCGCCGACACCACCGGCAAATATCTCGCGCCGGAGTTCGGCGACTTCTTTTTCTATCTGTCGGTGATCGTCGTCGTGTTCCTGTTTCCGCATGGCCTATTTGGCAGGTCGCACGCATGAGCGAGATCGTCGCGACCCACGTTCCGCACAAGCGCAGCATTCCCTTCGGTCAGGAGGCGGCAGGTGCGCTGAGTATCATCGTGCTCGGTGCCATCGGCTACTTTCTGTATCCGGACGATCTGGCGTTCCTGACGCGGCTGATCGGCATCGCATTCCTGGTGCTGTCGCTCGATCTGGTCACAGGTTATTGCGGCGTCGCCACCCTCGGCCATGCCGCGCAATTCGGCGTCGGCGCCTATGCCGCCGGCATTGCTTGCGTGCGTGGCATCGCCGATCCCATTGCGTTGCTGGCGATCGGTGTATTCGCGGGAACGGTCATGGGGCTGATCTCCGGTGCGCTGATCACGCGGTTTCGCGGGCTCCCACAACTGGTGCTGTCGATTGCCGTGGGGCAATTGGTCGCCGCACTTGCCAACAAGCTGTCGTGGCTGACCGGCGGCAGCGACGGCCTGTCAGGCATCACACCGGGCAAGGTGTTCGGCATCTTCAATTTCGACATGTATAGCCGCACGGCGTTTTTGTTCTCGCTGGGTGTGCTGGTCATTGTGTTCGTGCTGCTGCAGCGTTTCGTGCGCTCGCCGTTCGGTCTGATGTGCCGCGGCATCAAGGATGACGATCTGCGCGCCAAGATGATCGGCGTCTCGATCTATCCGCGCCTTGTCGTGATGTATGGCGTCGCTGGTGCTGTTGCCGGGATCGGTGGAGCGCTGACGGCGATCAGCACCGGCGTCGTCGGTCTCGATAGCGTCAGCTTCGAACGATCAGCCGAAGTTCTGGTGATGCTGGTGCTTGGCGGTGCAGGGCATCTGTGGGGCGCGCTGGCGGGGACGATCATCTTCATGATCTTCGAGCATATCGTGGCCGCCGCCAATCCGTTCCACTGGATGACGCTGGTCGGCCTGCTGCTGATCCTGATTGTGGTGTTCGCGCCGCGCGGGCTGATCGAACCGGTGCTGTCACTGGCCTCCCGCTTCAAGCGCAAGGGAGAGGCGGCATGACCAATCTCCTCGAAGCCCGCGGCGTGTCGTGCTCGTTCGGCGGTCTGCATGTGACGCGCGACGTCAATTTCAAATTGGCTGCCGGCGACCGCGTTGCGCTGATCGGCCCGAACGGTGCTGGCAAGACCACGCTGGTCAATCTGATCACCGGCGACATTGCGCCGAGCGAAGGCCAGTTCTTCATGGGCGGTGACGAGATCACCGGTCTCAGCATTCCGGATCGCGTGCGTCGCGGTCTGGTGCGCACGTTCCAGACCACGCGGCTGTTTGCCAATCTCACTGTCGCCGACAATGTCGCGCTGGCGATCATGCAGCGCAAGCGCATCACGCGGCGGTTTTTCTCGAGCTCGACGGAGCTGCCGGAGGTGCGTGCCGAGTGGAGTGAGATCCTTAGCCATCTAGGTCTCGACAGGCTGGCCTATCGCAAGGTGGTCGAGCTCGCCTATGGCCAGCAGCGCCTGATCGAGCTGGCCATCGGCCTTGCGCTGCATCCGAAGGTGCTCCTGCTCGACGAGCCCGCCGCGGGCGTGCCGCATGACGAGGCGCCCAAAATCCTTGAGGCGATCAATCGGCTGCCACCTGATATCGCCGTGTTGATGATCGAGCACGACATGGATCTGGTGTTCAAGTTCGCCAGGCGTGTGCTGGTGCTGGCGGCCGGGCGGTTGATCTTCGAGGGATCGCCTGATCAGGTCACCGCCGATCACGAAGTGCGCCGCGCGTATTTGGGGAGCTATGCCGATGCCCGCCGCGCCACTTGATATCCAGAACCTGAGCGCCGGCTATGGCCCGACGCGGATCATCGAGGGCATTTCGTTCTCGGTGAAAGCAGGTGATCGTCTCGCCGTGCTCGGCCGCAACGGCATGGGCAAGACCACGCTGCTGGCGACGCTGATGGGCCTGACGACGCGCCATGGCGGCGAGATCAGGATCGGCGACCAGGACGTCACGGCCAAGCGAACCTCGGCGCGCGCCGATCTTGGTATCGGCTATGTGCCGCAGACCCGCGACATTTTCGCCTCGCTGACGGTGGAGGAGAATCTGCGCACCGGGCTGAAGGGGCGGCCGGCGTCGGCGCTCGATGAAGCCTATGCGATGTTCCCGCGGCTACGCGAACGCCGCGGCAATTACGGCAAGCAGCTGTCAGGTGGAGAGCAGCAGATGCTGTCGATGGCCCGCACACTGTTGGGCAAGCCGTCGATCCTGTTGCTGGACGAGCCGCTGGAAGGCCTCGCGCCCGTGATCTGCGACGAGCTGATGGCATTGCTGGCGAAGCTGGCCGCCACCAATGAAGTCACCATCATTCTGGTTGAGCAGCAGATCGAGCGGGCGCTGGATTTCGCGAGCAGCGTCATGGTGATGGAGCGTGGCCGCACCAGCTGGAGCGGGGCGCCGGATGTGCTGACCGCCGACCGCGCGCTGGTCGATCGGCTGGTCGGCGTCGGCATTCACTAGACCCCGGATTGGCGCGCCGCCCGGCGCGTCAGGCCCGAAAGATCGTGATCCCCAATACCAGCAGCACGATGCAGATCACCAGGAAGATATAAAAAAGCACGCGCGCGACGTCCGCCGTGGCGGCGGAAATGCCGGTGAAGCCGAACAGGCCGGCGGCGATGGAAATCAGAAAGAAGATCAGCGCCCATTTCAGAAGGCTCATCGGGGAACTCCGGTTGCAGCAATTCCGGAACGCCGCGCTGCGAGATTTGGTTCCGGCTCGCAACCAAAGCTGCCGCACCTACCTAGCTCGCTAATGCGGCACCGGTCCGGGGGAGGCGTAACAGCCTACTAATTAGGCAGCGCAAAGGTATTGGTTAGCATTTTAAACCCGCCCTTAACCAAAACATCCCTAATGAATGGATAGTAGACCTGCTCCCCGCAGTGGATTTGTGGTTCGGGGGACAAAGGGTTCAGTATGCGTGTCGCGGTCGGTCATGGGTGGTTGCGCTGGGTGAGCACCGTTACGGCGCAGGGATGTGCGGTGCCAGCGCCCCGTAGTAAAGTCTGACGCGCATGTTCACCAAACGCGCCATCGTTACGAATACGGAAGCCGCCGATGGCGCGGCGGGCGAGAGTCCGCTGCTCAGGGTTTGGCGCAATCGTAGCCTGTTCGGCGCGGTGTTTCTCGGCGTGATGATCCTGACAGTCATTGCGCTGGTTGTGCTGCCCGTGCGCTATCTCGCCACAGGTTCGGTGATCGTCGCCGAGCAGGAGCCCAGCAACAGCAACGCCTCGGCCGCCTGGGCGCAGAAGATCGGCGATCCCGCCGACGTCGAGAGCCAGCTGCTGATTGCGCGCTCGCCGCGGGTGATGCGGCTCGCCATGCAGCAGCCGGGCGTCACGGAAGCCGCGATTGAAGAGTGTCAGAGCAGGAGCAGCAGCTCCAGCTGCGAAAAGATGAAGACCGATACGGCGGCGCTGATCGACTATGTGTCGGGAAATTTCGCTATCGGTGCTGTCGGACGTTCGCGCGTCATCAATATCTCCTACACTTCGTCGATCCCCGAAGTCGCGCAGAAGATGGCGAATGCGTTGACCAATGCGTTTCTCGACGAGCAGCGGACATCGGGTGCGAGCAGCCGCGAGGTTGCCGCGTCATATCTTTGGAAGGAAGCCAAGCAGCTGGATGCAGAGTTGCGCGATGCCGATGCCAAGATCCAGGCATTTCGCCGCAACAAGGGCCTGATGCGCGGATCGCTGGCGCCGATCAGCTCGGAGCGGCTGAGCAGTATCAGCCAGCAGCTGTCGACCGCCGAGACCGCGCGTGCCGATGCGCTCGCCCGCCTGCAGGAAATCAAGACCAATCAGGCGCGCGCTGCCGACTCGCCGTCAGTGCTGTCGAACCGTTCGATCGCCGATCTCAAGCAGCAGCTCACGGTTGTCACTGCGCAGCTCGCCAGCCAAGCCAATGTACTGGGGCCGCGGCACCCGTCGCTGCGTGCGCTGGAGCAGGAGCAGTCCGCGATCAAGGAGCGCATGGCCACGGAAGTGGCGAGCATTGCAGCCAGCGCGCAGAAGGCGTTCGACGCCAATGATGCCCTCGTGAACGCACTCAAAAAGCAGATGGATGCCGTGAAGGCTGAAGTCGGCTCGGCGACATCGGACGAAGCCTCGATCGAGAGCATGGTGCGCAGCACCGAGATCAAGCGCCAGCAATATGCCGATCTCTACAAGCGCGCCAGCGAACTCGAAACCGAGCGGCGCGTGCTCATTGGCAATACACGACTGGTCAGCCTTGCCGAACTTCCGACCAAGCCGTTTTTCCCGAAGAAAATTCCGTTCCTGGCCGCTGGCGGCACGCTCGGCCTGCTGCTCGCATTCGTCGCAGCCTTCTTCGGCGATCGCGTCAATCTTGCGGGTCTGTCCCGGCTGCGGACTGCAACTATTCGCCCGACGCGCGCAGCCGCGCCAGCGCCCACGCCGGAGCCTGTCGCCGTTGTTGCGCCAGTCGCTCCGCCGACACCTGTCCAGGCGACTGCCCCAGTGGCGCCGCGTCCCGGACCACCGCCAGCGGCGGCATTGTCATCGGAGCTGGCCGTCGTCACCGGCGCACCCATTCTGGCACGATTGCCGACCGTCAAGCGCGATCCGTCGGAATCGCCGATCGGTGCGATCCTCACGGCGCAGTCCGGCGCCTCGCTGTCGCGTGCGCTGCCGCTCGCGCTGCAGGATAGGCACTATCAGGATGCACTCCGCGATCTGGCGACGGGCCTGCTGACGTCGAACGACGCCAGGACACGCCGCAAGATTCTGGTCGCGTCGCCGACGACGGCCGAGGGCAAAACGTTTCTGACCCTGACCCTGGCGCAATATCTCGCAACGGCTGGCCGCAGCGTGCTGGTGATCGAATGCGATTTCGGCGCGCCGAAGTTCGAAACAGCCTTGGGCTTGCGCAGCAGCATGGGGCTGCAGGGAATTCTGCGCGGCGACATCACGCCGCGCGAAGCGGTGGTCCGCACCGCGACTCCCAATCTCGACGTCATTCCTGCCGGGCCGTTCTCGGCATCCGCCGAATTGCTGATGCGTAAACCGCTCGGCGATCTCCTGCTCTGGAGCCAGATCTACGACGTTGTCCTGATCGACGCGCCGTCGCCGGGCATCCAGACCGATCTGGGCGTGCTGGCCAGGCAGGTCGATGGCGTGCTGCTCTGCATGCGTTCCGGCCGCTCGTCGATCGGGCAGGCAGTGGCGACATCCAGCGCGATCCGTGTCGCGGGCGGCAGCGTCTTCGGCATTGCCGTCACGATGATGCCGGACGCCAATACGCCGAGCGGCACAGACCGGGTTTCGAATAATGCCTATGCCGGAGCGACGTGATGCCCGCTCCCAGCGTTCTGTTCGTCTGCCATACGGGCTCGATCTCCGGCGCTGAACTCGTGCTGATCGATCTCGTTCAGCCATGGGCGGGCGAGGCGGCCTTCCTGTTCGAGGATGGCCCGCTGCATCAGGCGCTTGCAGCTAAGGGCCTGAAGGTGCGTGTGTCGCGCTGGGGCGAGGGGCTCTCGGATGTCAGGCGCGACAGCTCAATCCTGAAAGCCTTTCCGCTGATTGGTCGGCTCGGGGCCATCATTGCCGAATTGACGCGCGAGGCGCGCCGCCATGACGTCATTTATGCGAACTCGCAGAAAGCCTTTGTGTTATCGGCCGTCGCCGCCACGCTGGCGCGGCGTCCGCTGATCTGGCACCTGCACGATATCATCAGCAGTGAGCATTTCGGCGCCACGCAGCGCCGCGTGCAGGTGGCGCTGGCGAATTATTGTACGGCAAAGGTGATCGTTCCTTCGCAAGCTGCTGCAGATGCCTTCATTGCCCAAGGCGGCCGCAAGCAGCTGGTCGCGATCGTGCCCAACGGTCTTGATGTGCCGCCGGACGCTAGCACGCCGCTTGAGATCAGGCGCGAGTTGAAATTGCCCGAAGGACCGCTCGTCGGCGTCTTCAGCCGCCTCGCGGCCTGGAAGGGGCAGCATATCGTGTTGCAGGCTCTCGCAAAGACGCCGGGCGTTAGCTGTATTATTGCAGGAGCTGCGCTGTTTGGCGAAGAGCCTTATGCCGAGAAGCTCAACCGGATGGTGGCGGATTTCGGTCTTGGCGATCGCGTGCATTTCCTCGGCCAGCGCGGCGACGTGCCGAGGCTGATGCGCGCCGTCGATGCGATGATCCATCCGTCGATTGATCCCGAACCCTTCGGTCGCACACTCGTCGAAGCCATGCTCGCGGATGTGCCTGTGATTGCGACGGATGCCGGTGCGGCGTCTGATATTCTCGAAGCCGGCAAGGCGGGGACGCTGGTGCCGCCAGGGGATGCCGATGCGCTGGCCGCCGCTATTGCCAAGGTCATGTCGCGCCCGCCAGAACTGGCGAGCCAGTTGCAATATGCCGAAGCGCGGGCTCGGTCGCATTACAGCGTCGATCAGATGCTGCAGACGGTTTCAAACCTGATCGGGCGAGCGGCCGCGGGAGCGCCCGTGTGACCGCACATGGCCGATCAGTTTGCAATTTGAGTTCCTGGACGGCCCCTGATCGGGCCGTAGCGGCGCGCTTATGAGCGGTGCCCGGCATTCGACGCGGAAATTTACGGCGATTCTCATCAGCGGTGCGCTGACCAGCAAGCTGCTCGGTTTCGGCCGCGAGATATTGATGGCGCAGGTGCTTGGCGCTTCGCTGGTCGCCGACGGCTTTCGTGGCGCGATTACGGCGGTGATGCTGCCGCTGGCCTTCTTGCAGAATGAAACCGTGCCCGCCGTGATGATCCCGATGCATCGGGATGCGCTGAAGGACGGCAACGGACCTCAACGCCTTGGCGCCATGACGGTGGCGATCACCGGCATCGCCGTGATCCTGATGGTCGGGCTGCAGGCGCTCGGCGAGCGGGCTGTGGACGCGCTGGTCGGAGGCTTTTCGGCTGAGGGGCGTAGCCTCACTCTCGATTTCATTCGCATCATGGCGCTGGGCATGCCGGCCTCGGCGATGATCAACGTACTGGCTGCGGGTGAAATCGCACTCGGCCGGACACGCCTGACGAATATCCGCGCCAGCATCCTGAACATCGCCGTGCTGATGGGCATCGCACTGGTCGCTGTGTCCGGCAACTTCCATACGCTGGCCTGGTCGTTCTCGGCTGCCTTCAACGCGCTCGGCGCCTGGGGGCTCTACACGATGTGGCGCGAGGGCGTGCTCAGCTTCAAGGGCCTGTCGCTGTCATCGGTGTTGGCGTCAGGCCGCGAATTCTTTCGTCGGTTGCGACCGCTGCTCGCGCTACCGGTCGCCGAACAGGCCAATGTCTGGATCGAACGCCTGCTGGCATCGCGGGTCGGGACCGGTGCAGTGGCCTCGCTGGACTATGCACGCACGCTGACCGAAAGCGCGTTGCTGCTGATCAGCCAGCCGGTCGGGCTGGCGGTGTTGTCCAGCCACCCGCCGAAGGACGTCGGCGCGCAGATCGAAGGGATCGCTCGGCCTATTCTCGCACTCGCGGTGCCGGCATCGGTCTTTCTCGCCATGTTCGCGCCGGAGATCGTGCGGCTGGTTTTTCTGCGCGGCGCCTTCAACGAGCAGGCGCTGTTCCTGACCAGTCAGGCCTTGCGCGGCATCGCGCTTGGCCTATGGGCTGCGACGCTTGGCTGGATCCTGATCCGCATCCTCAATGGCGCAGGCCGGAATTTTGCGGCCGCTGCCATCATCGTCACTGCCTATCTGGTTAATATCGTAGTTAACCTTCTCACCTCATACCTGCCCACGGCGCATGAATGGGGCACCTTGTTGCTTGGACTGGGTGAAGCCGCCCGTGGTATCGTTCTTCTGGCTGGCGTCATGATCGTCCTGGGGTCCCGGCGCAAGCTGCTCTACCTGATGTTTCTCGCGTGTTTCCCGGCAGCGCTGATGGCACTCTTCAGCTGGCAAATTCATGAGGTTCTGACGGGCCCGTGGCAGCGGCTTTTCGCCGGTGGCTTCGCCTATCTGGTCTGCCTCGCGCTGTCTGTCGCGATGCTGATGCCGGGCGTCTACATTGCGGCATTTGCGCGCGTCCGGGGGCGCTTGTGATTTTGATATGTGTTTTTGTATTAGAGAGTGCCTTGATCGTCTGAGGACTTTTCGATGAAGCACCTGTTATCCAGCGCCGCCCGACGCATGGCGTCTTCCGAAGCGCTGGTTCGCCCGATCAGCATGGCTGCCGATATGTTCATGGGCACGCGTGGCTGCCTGATGACCTTTCATCGCGGCGCCTCCGCTCGGGCCTGGGAAAAACTGCCGAACCGCGATTTCTATCTCGATACGAATTTTCTCGATCAGTTCCTGTCGCATCTGAAGCAACGCGGCTGGGATGTCGTGACGATGGAAGAAGCGATCCAGCGCTCGAAGGCTGGAAAGTCCAACGATCGCTTCGTCAACTTCTCCGTCGACGATTGCTATCGCGATACCTATGAGGAAATCGTGCCGCTGTTTCGCCGCCACAATGTGCCGGTGACGTTATTTGTCACGACCGGCATTCCTGACGGTACGCTTCCGCTATGGGCCGCAGGTCTGGAAGATACATTGCTCAACAACGATCGCGTCATTCTCGAGGATGGTGCGATCGACGTGCCAACGTCTGATGCCAAGCGTGCGGCATTCCATCGGATTGCGGATCGTTGGGATGGTCCGCAGGCATCAGCCTCTTACAAGAAGTTTTGCGAACTCAATGGTGTCGACATCGACGCGATGCACTGGAAGTACGCGATCACCTGGGAGATGCTCGAAGAGTTGCGCGACGATCCGTTGGTGGAGATCGGCGGCCACACCGTGACGCATGCCCGTATTTCGTCGTTGTCGCCGGATGGTGCACGCTTCGAACTCAAGGGCAGTCGCGACCGGTTGGTCGAGCGCCTTGGTATTCCCGCCAGGCATTTCGCATTTCCCTATGGACGTTCGGGCGATTGCGGTCCGCGCGATTTCGCGATCGCGCGCGATGCCGGTTATGCGAGTGCAGCGACAACGCGCAAGGGCCTCGTGCGCAACGGCCAGGATGCCTACAACCTGCCACGCTGCACGATCAACGGCGCGGATCGCAGTCTCGCAACTATGGAGCTCCATCTGTCTGGCCTGACGGGTGTGGCCGCGAGGATGACGGGGCGTGTCTAGCAGTCGTCGTCTCAAGGTCCTCTCGATTGCACATTCCGCCGTCAGCCGCGATGCGGGGCGTCTGCGATACTATCCACTCGTCGGGCGCGATGACGTCGATATGCATCTCGTCGTTCCGGCTACGTGGTATCAGTTCGGCCGTACGATCATTGCAGATCCGTCCGACGATCCCGGCATGACCGTACATGTGATGCCGATCCGCCTGCCGCGCGCTGGCCCGATGAGCTGGTATCTGCATTTTTATCCGGGCTTGCGGCGTCTCATCCGTGAGGTCGATCCCGATGTAATCCATCTCTGGGAAGAGCCGTGGAGCGTCGTTGCGATGCAGGCGCGCATCCTCAAGGGGCGCGCCGCGATGGTCCTGGAAGTCGATCAGAACATCCTGAAGCGCTTGCCGCCGCCGTTCGAATTCGTCCGCAAGGACGTGCTGCGGAACACCGACCATATTCTCTCGCGCAGTCCGGAGGCGACAGCAGTCGTCCGCGCGCGCGGTTATGCGGGGCCAGCGTCGCCGATCGGCTATGGCGTCGATCTCGCAACCTTCAATCAGACCGGGGCGCGCCAGGCGCCGATAGCGCCCGGGCGGGGACTACGCATCGGCTATGTCGGGCGTCTCGTCGAGGAGAAGGGTCTCGACGACGCGCTCGACGCCATGAAACGCGCCACGGCGGATGTGACATTGGCGGTCATGGGCGAAGGCCCGCATGAGCCTGCGCTGAAGCTGCGCGTCAGCGAACTGGGCCTGACCGATCGTGTCACATTCCGGGGCTGGGGCAAACCGGCCGATGTCGCGTCATTCCTGAGCGGTCTCGATGCAATGATCCTGCTGACGCGCACCACCAGCGCCGTGCGTGAGCAGTTCGGCCGGGTGATCGTCGAGGCGCAGGCTTGCGGTGTACCGGTGATAGGTTCGACGGGCGGTGCTATTCCCGATGTTGTCGGCAAGGGCGGCTGGACCATTCCCGAGCGCGATCCGGATGCGCTGGCGACACTGCTGGATCGGCTTGCTGCCGACCCGCAGCAGTTGCTGGACCGCGGCGCGGCCGCGCGCGACAACGTACTGACGCGCTTCACTTACGAGGTGGTGGCGAATGCGCTAGTGTCGGCCTGCCAGCAGGCCGACGATGCAAAGCGGGGGGCTGATCGGCCGCGCCCTTGAAGCAGGCGCTTGCGATCAGGCGCCGACCGCCATGGCGCCCGGCGCAAATTCGTTCTTCGACGCCTGCACCTGCTCCAGCAGCTCGATGTAGCGCGAACCGACATAGTCCCAGCCGTAATTCAGTGCCGTGGCATGCGCGCCTTCGCACAGCCGGGCCAGTGTCGCCGGATCGGAGAAAGCCATCGCGATCTTCTCGGCGATATCTGCGCCGTCCATCTTGATCTGATAGCCGTTTACGCCATCGACGAGATAATCTTCGATGCCGCCAACCGGCGTTGCAAAAACCGGCGTCGAGCAGGCCATGGCTTCCATGCAGACCAGCGAGAAAGTTTCATAGGCAGTCGGCAGTACAAAGGCGTCGGCCGCGGCGTAGAGGGCCGGCATATCGGTACGCGATCCCGCGAAGACCAGCCGATCGGCGGAGGTTGTCGCCAGTTTGCGATAGGGCGCGGGATTATCCGAGCCCACCACAAGCATCCAGACATCCGGGCCGAGGCGTTCGAGCGCGCCGATGGCATGCGCCAGACCCTTGCGGCGAAATTCATGACCGGCGAACAGCAGAAGCCTGGCGTTCGCGGGGATGCCGAATTCCTGACGGATCCTGAGACCGGCCGCGGTGTCGCGGGCGAAGCGATTGAGGTCGATGCCGTTGGGGATCACGCGGATGCGCGACGCTGGCACCTTGTAGATCTGTTGCAGTTCAGTTGCGACGCGCGGCGAGACCGCGACATACATGCGATAGCGCAGGCCGCCGATCATCCAGCGATCACGCAGGGCTACCCACAGATGCATGGGATTCAGCATCCATGACAAGGAGCCGGCGTTGCGCTTTTCGGCGAGGCTCTGCGCATTGACTGCGTGCACGACCAGCACGTCGCCCGTCAGGCTGTCACCGTGACTGATGATGACGGCCTTGGGATGATGATAAGCGGCGCGCGTCGCCAGCAATGTGAAGGTGGGTACAACAAAAGCGCGACCGAGATAGCGCAGGATGCCGCGCGTCTTGATGTGCGAAAGCCAGGCGCCGACGCGCTCGATCCGCGTACCTGGCGTTGCCTTGTCGCCGACGGCGCTGGCGAGAACAGTGTTGGCAATTTTGGCGCGGCTGAAGGCGCATGCGAGTTCGCTGGCCACGCTTTCAACGCCGCCGACCGAACTCAACTCCTGGACGATCTGGACGATCTCGATGGTCATGGGCCGACACTATGAAAACGGGTGAACGCCAATACCGTAGGTGCGCTGATAAGTCGCAATTTCATCAATATCCTGCTTTCGCAGGCTTTTGTCACCAGCACAACGTCTAAGATTTGACCTTCGAGATAAGGCATATCGGCGGAAACACTTGGACACAGTCGAGCAAATGCAGCCCTGCCGCGCCAAGTAGTATTCCGCTCCACCTGGAGTCGGTAGTTGGCGCCGTCGCATGCGTCTTATGGGTGCGATCCTACGTCGACGACGATCTCGTAGGCACCTTTCACCAGCGCTTGGGGCCGAATGGTGAACGGCGTCTTGAAGTGACATCTGAAACAGAGCGCGGAAATGGATGTTGTGACCCCGATTCAATATCGAGTCATGCTTAACGCGCGCTGTTCCAAATTGATCACGCAGGTTTCAAAGAGACACAGCACTGATCGAGCGTGGGACAGTTACGGCCAGGCCGCATAGGACGGGCCGTGCTGACTTGGATCAAGCCGCGCGCGACGCCGATAGGCGCCTGGCGACGCATTCTGATACTTGCGGAAGAAGCGATTAAAATAGCCGGGATCGCGGAAGCCGAGGCCATAGCCGATCTGCTCGACTGGCAGATCGAGCTGCCGCAACCGCATGCAGGCTTCGTGGATCAGGCGCTGATGCACGATGGCGCGCGGGCTGTAACCTTTCTCGCGCTTGCAATGCGCGTGCAGCTTGTCGTCAGTGACGCCGAGTGCAGCCGCATAGCGTGCGATGGGCCAGCCGTCGCGATAATGCAGTTCGACCATCTGCAGGAAATTGCCGACGAGGCGAGGGCCGTCGCCGCGCTGTGCAGCATTGTCGGTGGCTTCCTCCGAAATCACCGAGCGCCAGAGGTGGAGGCACAGCAGCAACACATGCGTCGATGTCATCGTCGCGCTGCCGCGGCCCGGCGTATTCAATTCACGCACCAGCGTGCTGCAGGATTCTGTGATGGCCGCAAAAGTCGTCGCGAGTTGCGCGCCTTCGCGCAGGACCAGCCGGTCAATGGTTCGCCGCAGATGCAGCGCCTCGGCACTGCCGGCGACGGTGCGGGTGAGGACATCGTCCGACACTGAAATCAGATAGCCTTGCGCGCCGGCTTCGACCTCCAACGTGCCCTCGTGATCGCCGGGAAGCCACAACAGGCCCGGGGACTGAATGGCAACTGTGGTGCCCCGCATCGTGGCTGTGCCGCGCCGGGTTTCGATCACCAGCAGGTGCGAGCGCCTGGCAACCGACTGCCGGATGATCCAGCTGCGCGGCGCCAGTCCGGGTGCGAATCTTTCCGCATGCAATGCCGGAAGCGGCTTCTCCGCGAAGCCGGTGGGACCTGAAACGATGTGCGCGGTCTCAAGCACTGGGACAATCCGTCGCGTGAAATAGCTCGCCTACACGGATCAATACAATCTTTCCCCGGATGCGTCCAATTCCCAGCCCCAAACGCTGGACTAGTCTCCGGCCATCGAACGCCACAAGGCGTCGGTGAAAAGAATTCGGGGAGGATAACATGGTGTCAGCAGTCAAGCGCGTTGCGGCGGGACTACTCGCAGTTGCCGGTGCGGCGGCCGTCGGATGGGGCGGCGGAGCCGAGGCCCAGACGTCTGTCAAGATCGGTTATGCCATCTCGCGCACCGGCCCCGCCGCCGGCGGCGCTGCGGTGACGACGATTCCGAACTACGAGCTGTGGGTAAAGGAAGTGAACGCCGCCGGTGGGCTCAAGCTCGGCGACAAGCGCGTCCCAATCGAGGTCGTCCAGTATGACGACCGGTCGAGCGCAGAAGAAGCCGCCAAGGCGCTGGAGCGACTGATCACCCAGGACAAGGTCGATTTCATCCTGCCGCCCTGGGGCACCGGCCTGAACCTCGCGGTTGGCCCGATCCTCAACAAGGCCGGCTATCCGCATATCGCCTCGACGGCGGTCACCGACCGCGCGCCAGAACTGGCGAAGCGCTGGCCCAACAGTTTCTGGCTGCTCGGCACCAGCGCCGATGCCGCCAAGACGCTGGTTGAGCTGCTGGTGAAGCTGCGCACCGAAGGCAAGATTGGCGATACGGTGGCGATGGCCAGCATCGCCGACGGCTTCGGCATCGATCTCTCTGGTGCGGCCAGACCCGCACTCACGGCCGCCAAGTTCAAGCTCGCCTATGACAAGACCTATCCGGTCGGCACACAGGATCTCAGCCCGATCATCAATGAGGTGAAGGCGCTGAACCCCGACGTGTTCATCGCCTTCAGCTATCCGCCGGACACGATCGCCATCACCGAACAGTCACGCATCTCCGGCTTCAATCCGAAGATCTTCTACACCGGTGTCGGCACGGCATTTCCGCTGTTCAAGCAGAAATTCGGCGCCAACGCGGAAGGCGTGATGGGCATCGGCGGCTGGAATGGCGACAGCCCGGCCATCAAGGACTATCTGGCGCGGCACAAGGCGTCGGCCGCGAATGGCGCGGAGCCGGATCGCTGGGCCAGTGCGGTCACCTATGCCGGCCTGCAGATGCTGCAGCAGGCGATCGAGCGGGTTGGCAAGGTCGATCGGGCCGCCGTCATCAAGGACTTGCAGAGCGGCACGTTCGATACCGTGATCGGCAAGGTGAAGCTCGAGAACAACATGCCGACCAAATACTGGTGGGTCGGGCAGTGGCAGGACGGCGAGTTCTACGGCGTCGGCCCGTCGGGTAACGAGGGCGCGCGTGCGCCGGTCGTGCCGAAGCCGGCATGGAAGGCGCAGTGATCGCGTCCCTCCCGTATCTGGTCTGACAGAATGACAAACGCGGTTCTCACCGGCCTCGTGCTGGGTGGCATGTACGCGCTGATCGCCATGGGGCTCACCCTGCAATATGGCGTGGCGCGGATCATGAACCTGTCCTATGGCGAGTTCCTGATCGGCGCGGCCTTTGCGTCCTACTGGCTGTTTACCGGCTGGGCGCTCAATCCGCTCGCAGGACTGGCATTTGTCATTCCGGTCAGTTTCGGCATCAGCTATCTCTTGTACCGCGTGTTGCTCACGCCGCTGGTGCGCCGCGCGCGCACCCGCGACGCCCTTGAGGTCGACAGCATTCTCGCCACCTTCGGCATGATGTTCATCGTGCAGGGCATCATGCTGACCATGTTCGGTGGTGCTTACTTCAGCTATTCGTTCCTCGCCATTCCTGTGAAGATCGTCGGCGAGGTGCTGGCACTCAATCGCCTGATTGCATTCGGGCTTGCGGTCGTGGTCGGCCTTGCGCTCTATCTGACGCTGACCCGCACACGGATCGGGACGTCCATCCGCGCCGTAGCCGTCGATCCCATCGCAGCGCAGCTTGTTGCCATCGATGTCACCAGGACATCGGCGCTGGCCTTTGCGCTCGGCGGCGCGCTGGTGGCGTCTGCCGGCGTGCTGATCAGCATGTTCCTGACCTTCAGCGCCACTTCCGGCGTGGTGTTCACCATGAAGGCGCTGATCGTGGTCGTGATGGGCGGCGTCGGCAATTTGCTGGGCTGTCTCGTCGCCGGACTGGCGCTAGGATTGAGCGAAGCGCTGGTGGCGACCTTCATCGATCCCGGCCTGACGCTTGCGGTGAATTTCGCGCTGTTCCTCGGTGTGCTGCTGGTGAAGCCGGCCGGCATTTTCGGGAGGGCGCAGCGATGAGCCGTACCCAAATGACGACTGGCGCGATCTGCCTCGCAGCCGTGGTTGCGCTCGCATTCGTCCCGATGATTGTCGATGCCTATCACCTCGCGCTCGCGATCAGTCTCCTGCAATTCACGGTGCTGGCGACGGCTTGGGGCATGTTCTCCGGCCCGACGCGCTATGTGTCGCTGGCGACCACAGCCTTCTTCGGCGTTGGTGCATACACGGTCGCTGTTCTCGGCGAACAATTGCCGTGGTCGCTGGTGCTGCTGATTGCGGCCGTGATCGGCGCGGTCATGGCCGTCATTGTCGGCTTGTCGACGCTGCGGCTGAGCGGCGTGCATTTCGTCATCTTCACCTTCGGTCTCGCCGAACTCGTGCGCCAGATCGTGGTCTGGTACGAGGTCAACAAGACCCGCGTGCTCGGGCGTTACGTCTTTGTCGATATCACCCAGAACGACATCTACTGGCAGCTGCTGGCGCTTGCCGTCATCGTGTTCGGCTCCGGCTGGCTGATCGCCCGCTCGCGCTTCGGCTTCGCACTGCGCATCATCGGCGAAGACGAGACTGTAGCACGGCATTGCGGCATCAATGTCACCATCGCCAAGGTTGCGCTGTTCACCATCACGGCCACCTTCATGACGCTGGTCGGTGCGATCATGGCGCCGCGCTTCACCTATATCGAGCCGTCGATCGCCTTCAACGCGACCATTTCGTTCGAAGTGGTGATCATGGCACTGCTCGGCGGCGCGCATCGGTTATGGGGCCCAGCGCTCGGCGCCATTCCGCTGACGCTGTTGTTCGACTTTCTGTCCGCGCGCTTTCCCAGCACATCGACCCTGATCATGGGCGTGGTGTTCCTGCTGATCGTCTATGCGCTGCCGTCGGGTGTCGTCGGCCTCTGGGAGAAGCTCAAAGCCTGGCGACCCTCAGCCTCGAACGTGCGGGGAGCACAGGCATGACCGCCAGTGCAATGCCGGTGCTTCGCATCGAAGGCCTGACCCGCGCCTTTGGCGGTCTCGTCGCCGTCAACGGAATCGACCTGACGGTGCATGCCGGCGAGATCGTCGGGCTGCTCGGTCCCAACGGCTCCGGCAAGACCACGGCGCTCAACCTGATCTCCGGCGTGCTGTCGCCGAATACGGGCGTGATCGCTTTTGCTGGCCATGACATCGCGGGATGGCCGACCCATCGCATCGCGCGACTCGGTTTGGCGCGTACGTTCCAACTGGTGCGCGTGCTCGACGGCATGACCTGCGGGGAGAATGTGGAGGCCGGGCTGGCCTTTCATCATGCGCCGCTTGCACGCGACGCGATGGCTGCGGCTGCGGCCGGCCTGCTCGCGCGGGTCGGTCTCGCCGGATTTGGCGGACGGCCCGCATCGGAGCTCACTTATATCGACCGCAAGCGGCTTGAACTGGCACGCGCGCTGGCGCTGCAGCCGCGCCTGCTGCTGCTCGACGAATGGCTCGCCGGTCTGAACCCGTCCGAATTGCTGATCGGGATCGAGCTGATCCGATCGCTCAAACAGGAGGGGCTGTCGATCCTGCTGGTCGAGCATGTGATGGATGCGATCCGTTCGCTCTGCGATCGTTGCGTGGTGATGAGCAGTGGCCGCAAGATTGCAGAAGGGCCTGTAGCTGCTGTGCTGAGCGACCCCGCGGTGATCGAAGCCTATCTGGGAGTGACGGCGGATGCTTGAGGTCTCCAATATCAGCGTCACCTATGGCCAGCATCACGCGCTGAGCGATGCGGCGCTCCATGTCGAGCGCGGCGAGATCATTGTCATTCTCGGCGCCAATGGCGCGGGCAAGTCATCGTTGCTCAAAGCCATCGCCGGCTTGCTGCCGTCACCAGCCAAGATCGTCAAACTCGCCGGTCGTGATCTGTCCCGTCTGCCGCCTCATGAGATCGTGGAAGCCGGGCTTGCGCTGGTGCCGGAAGGTCGCGGCGTGTTCGGCGAATTGACAGTGGCCGAAAACCTGTTGCTCGGCGCCAACCCGAAGCGTGCGCGGGCGGTCGAGGCAGCGCAGCGTGCCAAGGTGATGACGCTGTTTCCGCGGCTTGGCGAACGCTTGGCGCAGACCGTGCGCACCATGAGCGGTGGCGAGCAGCAGATGGTAGCAGTCGGTCGTGCGCTGATGTCGAACCCCGACATTCTTCTGCTCGACGAACCGTCGCTCGGTCTGTCGCCGTTGCTGGTGCGGGAATTGTTCGCCGCCTTGCGTAAGGTGCGCGAGACCGGCGTCGGCCTGTTGCTGGTCGAACAGAACGCACGCGAGAGTCTGGCTATCGCCGATCGCGGCTATCTGATCGAGAACGGCAAGATCACCGGCAGCGGCACCGCCGCAGCCCTGCAATCCGACGACGCCGTGCGCCGCGCCTATCTCGGCGGGCTCGCCAGCGGCGCGGCTTGAAATTCAAAGAAACATCCAACGGAGGACATCATCATGAACCAGATCAATCTGCTGCTCGAGAACCAGGATGTGCAGGCCATCGACGGCGCGACATTCGATCGTCTCAATCCGATGACCGGCGATATCGCCTCGCGCGCCGCGGCAGCCCAAATCGCCGATGCCAAGCGCGCTGCCGATGCTGCCGCCGCTGCTTTCCCTGCGTGGTCGGCGACCGGCCCGGGCGCACGCCGCGCCGTCCTGCTGAAGGCGGCCGATATCCTTGCCAGCAAGGCGCCTGATTTCATTGCCTTGATGGCGTCGGAAACCGGCGCGACTGCCGGCTGGGCCGGCTTCAATGTTCATCTCGCCTCCAACATGCTGCGCGAAGCGGCATCGATGACGACGCAGATTTCCGGCGAGGTCATTCCATCGGACAAGCCCGGCTGCATCTCGATGGCGATCCGCCAGCCCGCGGGCGTCGTGCTCAGCATCGCGCCGTGGAATGCGCCGGTCATTCTGGGCGTGCGGGCTGTGGCGTTGCCGCTGGCCTGCGGCAATACGGTAATCCTGAAGGCATCGGAAATCTGCCCGGGCACACATCGGTTGATCGGCGAGTGCCTGCGCGAGGCCGGTCTGCCGCCTGGCGTACTTAATGTGATCACCAACGCGCCGGAAGATGCGCCCGCGCTGATCGATGCACTGATCTCGCATCCCGCCGTGCGCCGGATCAACTTTACCGGTTCGACCCGCGTCGGCCGCATCATCGCAGAGACCGCCGCCAAATATCTCAAGCCAGTGCTGCTTGAACTCGGCGGCAAGGCGCCGCTGGTGGTGCTCGACGATGCTGATCTCGATGCAGCGGTGGCGGCCGCGGCCTTTGGAGCATTCATGAACCAGGGGCAGATCTGCATGTCCACCGAGCGGCTTGTTGTCGATCAGAAGATTGCCGACACCTTCGTGGCTAAGCTCGCGGCCAAGGCGGGTAGCCTAGTCGCCGGCGATCCGCGCAAGGGCGATACACCGCTCGGTTCACTGATCGGCAGGGATGCTGCGGGTCGCATGCAGGCGCTGATCAAGGACGCCGTGGGCAAGGGTGCCCGTGTTGTGGCGGGTGGCAGCGTCGATGGCACGCTGATGTCGGCTACAGTACTCGATCACGTTACCTCGACGATGCGGATCTACAATGAGGAGTCATTCGGGCCGATCGTGAGTGTCGTGCGCGTCGATGGCGTGAACGAAGCCGTGCGCGTTGCCAACGATACCGAATACGGACTATCGGCGGCGGTGTTCGGCCGCGATATCGCCCGGGCGCTGGAAGTCGCCAAGCGGATCGAGTCCGGCATTTGCCACATTAACGGCGCGACCGTGCATGACGAGGCGCAGATGCCGTTCGGCGGGGTGAAGGCGTCGGGCTACGGTCGGTTCGGCGGCAAGGCCGGCATTGCCGAATTCACCGAACTGCGCTGGATCACCATCGAGACCGGCCCGCAGCACTATCCGATCTGATCGTGTCCGTTACACGCGGCCGTCAGAAGCTGACGGCAGCGTAGGCCTTGCTGATATCTGCAGCTGCGTGCTGCAGATGCTCGCGCAACCTGATCTGGCTGGCTTTCGGCGTGCGGAATGCCGGCGTCACGAAAGAGATTGCGGCGATCACGCCACCGGAATCGCGGACGGGAACGGAGACGGCATAAACATGCGGTGTGATTTCCGCGCGCGACTCCGACCATCCCTGCTCGCGGATCACGGCGAGCTCGCGCACCAGCAGCCTGCGATGGGGTGCGAAGCCGGGATCGCGCCGAACGGCGTCGTCGAGGATTGTCTCGCATTCAGCTTCGGGCATATGCGCGAGCAGCATTTTCGGTCCGGCACCGCGGTGCAGCGGCAAGGCCGTTCCAACCTCGAAGGTCAGGCGAATGCGTGACGACGATTCGGCGCGCTCGATACACACGGCGCGATCGGCCGAGCGGCGCAGCAGGATGATGGTTTCTCCGACCTCCTGAGAGACGCGCTTCATGAAGGGGCGCGCAATGGAGGCAAGGTCGGTGCCGGCGCGGGCCGCCTGAGCCAGGCCGATGACGCGTGGCGCGAGCACGAACGAGCCGCGGCCGTCTTCGTCGATG
This sequence comes from Tardiphaga sp. 20_F10_N6_6, assembly GCF_052076045.1. NCBI lineage: Bacteria > Pseudomonadati > Pseudomonadota > Alphaproteobacteria > Hyphomicrobiales > Nitrobacteraceae > Tardiphaga > Tardiphaga sp. 20_F10_N6_6. The sequence goes on along the minus strand of NZ_CP197239.1, from coordinate 2,479,499 downwards.
AGGTCGGCTTCGCGCAAGATGCCAATGTACCGATAGGTCGACGACAGTGGCACCCCGATCTGTTCAGACAGGCTTTCTGCGGAATGCCTCGGACGATCGGTGGAGAAGGCCAGCAAGGCGCGAAGTATCTTTCGCGAACTGCCATCTGCAGCAGCAGGACGGTCCGTCTGGTCGACGCGTTTCGACGCAGTTGCGGCTCTCTTGATGGCCAACGGAACCTCCATTCGGTAATGCTTGCCAATGGAAACGGCAGCATGTGGATATCATTTGCGCACCAACAAACATTGCCGTGCGCGTGCCTTCTTATAAGATAAGATAGTGTTCTCAGCAATTGAGAAGTAGCAAATCAGCCCATGAAGCTTCCGCCGCTGGACTATATTTGCCCTGCTACGCTGCCCGAGGCGATCGCCGCGCTCGCGGTTCATGGCGGCAATGCCAAGGTGATCGCGGGTGGGCAGAGCCTGATGCCGATGCTTGCTTTCCGGCTGGCGGCGCCAAGCGTGCTGGTCGATATCGGACGGCTGCCAGATCTCAAAAGTATCAGTATTTCCGCTGAGGGCATCGACATTGGGGCCCTCGTGACCTGGCGGGATATCGAGCGCGATGCGCAGCTCGCACAGGCGCATCCGCTACTGGCGGCGGCCATCGCCCATGTCGCGCATTACCAGGTCCGTAACCGCGGCACCGTCGGCGGGAGCATGGCCCATGCCGATCCGGCCGCCGAAATGCCGGGCATTGCGGTGACCTGCGATGCGATGCTGACGATCGTCGGATCGACCGGGACCCGCATCTTGAGCGCAAACGAGTTCCTCACCGGCGGCCTCAGCACGGTTCTGGGGGCCGACGAAATCTTGACCAGCATACGTCTGCCGCTCTGGAAGAAGGCGCGGCGCTGGGCCTTCGAGGAACTCGCACGCCGCCGCGGAGATTTTGCGCTGGCGGGTGTTGCCGCATTCTACGACATCGACGCGCAGGGCCTGGCGCATAATGCGCATATCGGGGTGATCGGCGTTGCCGATCGTCCGATGCGGCTGCCCGGTGTCGAGGCCATCCTCGATGGTCGTCGGATCGATGCCGACGTGATTTTGCAGGCCGCGGCTGTCGCACGGGATGCGGTCGATCCCGCCGATGATATCCACGCGGAAGCCGCCTATCGCCGCGATCTTCTCGGCGTGTTGCTGGAGCGGGCGCTGGCGCGCGCAGCCAATATCACTCTGCCGGAGGCCGCATGACGTCGGCCCGTCCCGTCCATTTCACCGTCAACGGTGCCGCGGCGACCGTCACAGTCGAACCTCGCACCACGCTGGCGGATGCGCTGCGCAACGAGCTCCGCCTGACCGGCACGCATCTGGGTTGCGAGCACGGTGTCTGCGGTGCCTGCACGGTCATCGTCGATGGCGCCGCAGTGCGCGGCTGCCTGGTGCTGGCGGCGCAGGCAGAAGGACGCGAGATAACCACCGTCGAGGGTCTTGGCAGCGCCGCACATCTCAGTGCGTTGCAGCTTGCGTTCCGCAAGCATCACGCTTTGCAGTGCGGCTTCTGCACTGCCGGTATTCTCACGACGGCGCATGCATTGCTGACCGAAGAGCCGCATGCGGACGAGGACCGCATCCGCGAGGTGATTTCCGGAAACCTATGTCGCTGCACCGGTTATCTGCCGATCATCGCGGCGATCATGGAAGCCCGTATTGCCTATCGCGACGTGCAATGCGAGGCGGCGCAATGAGCGATGTCGCCAAGCTCCTGGTCGGTAGCGCAGTCGAGCGCATGGAGGATGCGCGCTTCCTGTCGGGATCCGGCAATTTCGCTGACGATCTCGCCGTCGAGGGCATGCTGCATGCGGCGATCCTGCGCAGCCCGATCGCGCATGCGCGGATTGTCGCCATCGATGCATCGGCGGCACTAGCGATGCCGGGCATTCATGCCGTGATCACGGCTCGCGACATCAGCGACACCATCCCCATCATCCCGCTGCGCCTGGCGCCGCTGCCCGAATTCGAGCCATTCCGCCAGCCCGTCATCGCAAGCGACAAGGTGCGCTATGTCGGTGAGCCCATCGCTGTCGTGATCGCCGACAGCCGCGCACTGGCCGAGGATGCGCTGGAGAGGATCGGCATCGAATTTGAAGCGCTGTCCGCAGTCACTGAGCGCGGCGCAAGTGAAACCCCGCTGTTCGACTTCGCCGAAGATAACGTTGCGCTGCGCTACGATGCCGGGTTTGGCGATGCCGATGCGGCCTTCGCGTCGGCGGACTATGTGCGCACCGAGCGCTTCAGCGTGCAGCGCCATACGGCGCTGCCCATGGAGACGCGGGGCCTCCTCGCAGAATGGAATTCATCGGCCGGTCGGCTCGTCGTCACAGGCGCGACAAAGGTTACGTTCTATAACCGCCGCGCGCTGGCGCAGATGCTGGGCCTTCGCGAGGATGATATCGATCTGATCGAGATCGATGTCGGTGGCGGCTTCGGCGTGCGCGGCGAATTCTATCCCGAGGATTTCCTGATCCCCTTCGCTGCCCGCAAAGTGGCACGCCCGGTCAAATGGATCGAGGATCGCCGCGAACATCTGATGGCGATCAATCACTCACGCGACATCGCTTGCGAATTGTCGCTCGCCTGCCGCAGCGACGGAATGATGCTGGGTTTGCGCGGCCAGGTATTCGCCGATATGGGCGCCTATATCCGCACCAATGGCGGCGTGGTGCCGGCCAAGGCGGCGCAGTTTCTGCCCGGCCCTTACCGCATTCCCCATGTCAGCGTCTCTGTCGAAGCTTTCATGACCAGCAAGACGCCGGTCGGCACCTATCGCGGGCCGGGCCGCTTCGAGGCGAATTTCTTTCGCGAGCGGCTGATCGACATGGCCGCCATGGATCTCGGCATCGACGTCGCCGAATTCCGGCGCAAGAACCTGATCACCGAACAGGAATTGCCTTATCCGATCGATGGGCTCGTGCCCTATGAGGGGCCGACCTCCTACGACACCGGCGACTATGTCGAGGTCTTCGAGTGTGCCTTGAAGGAGATAGGCTGGCACGAGAAACGTCATCTGCAGGGTAAATTGGTCGATGGCGTACGTCATGGCATCGGGCTCGGCTGTTTCGTCGAAAGCGGCGGTGCCGGCCCGAAGGAGAACGCCGAGCTCACCCTTGAGAAGGACGGCTCGTTGACGGTTGCCGTGGGATCGTCCGTGCTGGGGCAGGGATTGGAGACGGTGCTCGGCCAGATCGCATCGGATACGCTGTCGATCCCGTTCGACCGCATCCGTGTGCTGCACGGCTCGACCACGCTGCTGGATGAGGGCTTTGGCACCTATCATTCGCGTGCGGTGGTGATGGGCGGTTCGGCCGTGCTCGACGCCGCCACCCGGCTCCGCGAGAAGATCCTGCAGCAGGCGTCCAATCACTTGGGCAGGCCGAACAGCGAGTTGAAGATCATTAGTGCGAACGTCATCGCCGATAACGGCGCGTCGGTGTCGTTTGCGGCGCTCGCAGCCGGGCGCCAATTGCGGGCAGACGGCACATTCGCCAACGATGTGCGCACCTATAGCTACGGCACCCATGCGGCGCATGTCACTGTCGATCCACGCACGGGCGCGGTGAAAGTTCTCGATTACATCGCGGTCGAAGATGTCGGTCGCGCCATCAATCCGGCCATCGTGCACGGACAGGCGATCGGCGCCATCGTGCAGGGACTGGGTGGCGTTTTCCTCGATCATCTGATCTATGACGATCAGGGACAGCTCTTGAACGCTTCTCTGGCCGATTATCTGGTGCCGACCGCGAGCGACTTTCCGGTGCTGCGCGCGGTGACGCTGGAGCTGCGGCCGTCGCCGAGCAATCCGCTGGGTGCCAAGGGCGCGGGCGAGGGCGGTATCGTTGCTGTGGCCGCGGCGACGGCCAATGCGGTGGCAGCAGCGCTGGCGCCGCTCAATGTCGAGATTCATCACTTGCCGCTGACGCCGCCGCGTCTGTGGCGCCTCATCAAGAATGCGCGCGAGCGCACGACCAATGCCGCATAGGGACTGATTGTGCCGATCGATATCCATGCCCATTATGTGCCGCCGCAGCTGCTGTCCGCCATCGATGGCCGTGGCGCCTATTGCGGCGTGAGGCTGCTGCCGGCCGGGAATGGCAAGCCGCCGGCCCTTGGCTTCGATTATGGTTTCAGGGTTCGGCCGTTCTTCCCGCAACTGGTCGAGCCGGTTGAACAACGCCGTGCCAGCCTCGACCGCCAGGGTCTCGACCGGCAACTGGTCGCCACATGGCCGGATATCTACGGCTACGGTCTGGCGAAAGATGCCTGCGCGCATTGGCACCGCATGCTCAACGATACGCTGGGCGAGTGGTGCCATACGAACAACGACCGCTTTTCCTTTGTCGCATCGGTGCCGCTGGTCGATGCTGTCGACGCTGCTGCTGAACTCGATCGCGCCGTGGATCTCGGGGCGGTCGCGGTGATGGTCCCGGCCAATATCGAAGGCGTCAATATCGGAGAGAGGCCGCTCGATTCGTTCTGGGCCAAGGCGGAAGCGTTGGGACTGCCAGTCATCCTGCATCCCGTGCTGGTGGATGCCGCGCCGCGCGCCGCGAAGTTCGCCCTGACGCAGATCGCGCAATACACATTCGACACCACGCTCGGCATTGGTTCGATCATCTTCTCGGGTGTGCTCGATCGCTTCCCGGCGCTCTCGATCGTCCTCAGCCATGGCGGCGGCACATTTCCTTATCTGCTGGGTCGTTTCGATGTGATGCATGCGCGGATGGATCGCGCGGGACAGGGCGATGTCGCGCAATGCGACCCGTCGGTCTACGCATCGCGCATCGGCTATGACAGCATCGTGCATGCGCCGAAAGCGTTGCGTTTCCTCGCCGATACCGTGGGCATCGAACGTGTGGCGCTCGGTACTGACGAGTCCTTCCCGCCGGCGGATCGCGATCCCCTCGCCAGCGTCAAGGCTGCGGGCTTTTCCGCTGCCGATATCGAACTGATTACCGAAACCAATCCGAGGCGTCTGTTTCCACGCTTGCCCTGAGCTGCGGTGCGTTCTGCCGTATCATCTTCATGCGAGATAAAGAGGACCGATCATGCTGAAACGTCTGCTTGTTGCCGCCGGTGTTGCGATGTCGATGCTGGGTCTTGCGAACGCCCAGGAGATGAAGACGGTCAAGGTGGGGACGACCAATCTGTCGTCGGATATCGGCCTGTTCCTTGCCGAGAAGCGCGGCTACTTCAAGGAAGAGGGTATCAAGGTTGAACTGATCCCGTTCGACTCCGGCGCCAAGATGGTTGCGCCGCTCGGCGCAGGCGATCTCGACGCATCGGCAGGCGCGGCCTCCGCCGGGCTCTATAATGCCGTCAATCGCGGTCTCAAGCTGAAGATGGTGGCGGACAAGGGCACCAATATCGCGGGCTATAGCTACAAGGCGCTGATGGTGCGCAAGGATCTGATCGAGTCAGGCGCGTTCAAGTCGCTTGCGGATCTCAAGGGCAAGAAGGTCGCGATCATCGCCAATGGCGCGGCCGATGAGTCGGTCATCAATCAGGCGCTGAAAAAGGCCGGTTTGAAGGACGAGGATATCGAAAAGGTCTTCCTTCCGTTCCCGCAGCATCTCACCGCCTTCGCCAACAAGGCGATCGACGCGGCGATTTCGGCGGAGCCGGGCGTGACGGCGATGGTGCGCAACAATGTCGCTGTGCGCTTCACCGGCCTCGACGATTTCTATCCAGTGCAACAGACGGCGATGCTGCTGATCAATGGCAAGTTCGCCGAGGACCGCAAGACGGTCACGGCGTTTCTCAAGGCCTATCTGCGCGGGGTGCGCGCCTATGCCGCGACCCTCAAGGACGGCAAGATCGCGGGTCCCGGCGCCGAGGACATGATCAAGGACATTGCCGAGATGACGGGCATCAAGGACACGGCGCTGCTGCATCAGATCGTGCCGGTGTTCATCGATCCCGACGGTCAGATCAATCTTCCCAGCGTCGAGACCGATCTTGCCTATTTCAAGTCGCGCGGGCTGGTCACCAGCGACATCGAGGCCGCCAAGGTCGTCGACATGTCCTATGTCGATGCACTGAAGCCAGTCCTGGGGCCGTTCGCACGGCCCAAGTGAAACGGTGAAGAGAAGTGTGGCGATGACGGTGCAGATGTCGACAGCAGCAATCGGGGACAGCGGGCCAGCGCCCGCGCCGAAGATCAGCCTGCGCGACGTCACCAAGCGTCACGATGCACGGCTGGCGCTGGACCGGATCACGCTCGATATCCCGACCAGCACCTTTTTCGTGGTGGTCGGCCCGAGCGGCTGCGGCAAGACGACCTTGCTGCGCATGCTTGCCGGGCTGGATGCGCCATCGGAGGGCCGGATCGACATCGCCAATCCGCAGCCCGGCCATCCGCAGAACGCCATGGTGTTCCAGGGGGACTCGTTGTTTCCCTGGATGACCGTCTGGGACAACGCGGCCTATGGCCTGACGATGCGCAATGTTCCGAAGGCGCGCATCGATGACGTGGTCGGGCACTATCTGAACAAGACCGGCATGTATGGCGCGCGGACGCTCTATCCGCATCAGCTGTCCGGCGGCATGCGCCAGCGCGTCTCCATCGCGCGCGCCTTTGCCAACGATCCCGATATCCTGCTGATGGACGAGCCGTTTTCGGCGCTCGACGAACAGAACAAGACATTGCTGCATGAAGAGCTGCTGCGGATCTGGGAAGAGACCCGCAAGACCGTGGTCTTCATCACCCATAGTGTCGATGAAGCTGTGACGCTGGGCGACCGCATCATGGTGATGACGGCTGGCCCCGGCCGCATCAAGACCATCGTGCCAGTGGATCTGCCGCGGCCGCGCAATGTCGTCGAGCTCCGGCATACCCCGGCTTACGGCGAACTGGTCTATGACATCTGGGCGCAGCTGCGCGAAGAGGTCGATCGCGCGCGCAGCCGCGAACCGGGGAGCAAGGCATGAGCGCGGCCCGCACCGGCGCACTGTGGAGCGAGCGCGCCATCAGCATCCTCTCGCCGCTGGTGCTACTGGGCCTATGGGAAATCTGCGCCCGCACCGGCATCGTGGATGTCAGGTTCTTTCCGGCGCCCTCTAACATCATTGGGCATCTGTTCGAACTCGCTTCCTCCGGCGCACTGTGGCGTCATGTGGGAGCTAGCCTCTATCGCCTCGCTGCCGGTTTTGTCGTCGGCTGCGTGCCGGCCATCGTGATCGGACTCGCTATCGGCCTCTATCGGCCGATACGTGCGGCCTTCGATCCCCTGATCTCCGCGACCTATCCAATTCCGAAGAGCTCCCTGCTGCCGCTGATCCTCTTGATCTTCGGTCTCGGTGAAAGCTCGAAGATCGCCATGGTCGCGATCGGCGTGTTCTATCCGGTGGTCATCAATACGGCGGCCGGCGTGCGACAGATCGCACCGATCTTCCTCGATGTCGGCCGCAATTTTGGCGCCAGCCGCTTCAACATGTTTCGCACCGTGGCGCTGCCCGGCGCATTGCCGCTGATCATGACCGGCATCAAGCTCGGCGCGGGCATGGGCCTCGTGCTGATCGCCATCGCCGAAATGGTCGGCGCCAAACAGGGGCTGGGTTACATGATCTGGAATGCGTGGGAGTTGTTCGATGTCCAGACCATGTATGTCGGCCTGTTTGTCATTGCGATTATCGGCTTCGTGATGAATGCCGGCTTCGACGCGCTGGAGCGCGCCATCGTGCCGTGGCGGAAGGGCTAGAGCGTCTTCAACTGCTCGCTCACGGCCAGCAACTGCCGCCGAATATTGGATGCCGCAGTCACTTCCCAGAACGCGCCGCGTGTCGCCGGGCCGATGGCATAAAAGCCGGGTTGGACATGACCGGCGCTGTCACGCAGCTCGCAGGTTGGGGCGACATCGAGGCCGAGGCCGTTGAAGCCGGTCCGTACCTGTCCGGTCGCAAGCAGCGACTTGATGAGCGGATCGTCGAGGCGATCATAGCGCTCTTCGGGGCCGGTACAGTTCAGGATCCAGTTGGTGGCGAGGTTGACCGTCTCGCCGTGTCCGCGCTTGCGGATAGTGACGTCACGCCCCGACGGTGTCGCAACTGCACTGGTGATGCGACCCGCGATCACATCGAGCTGCTTGTCTCGCTGCAACTGCTCCAGCAGTTCGGCGACGTCGGGCGCCAGCCGATGCCGATGCACCATCCAGATCGCGCGCAGATGCCGCGCGAAGCGGGCACGTTCGGCCTCAGAGGCATTCCTGTAGATTTCACCGATGGACAATCGAAACGTGTCGACCATCGTCTGCCATGGAATGCCCGCGGCAACCTTGCGGCGGGTGTCCCTGAGCAATGCCGCCAGAAGCCCCCGTGCGGTGGGATTCGGGAACGATGTCATCGGATCGGGATCGGTCTGCGCCGGCACGTCGATCAGCGGCAGCAACCCGCGCCGCGAGACCATCGTGATGGGCGCGCGCATGCCGCGATGAACGAGATCGATCACCATATCGACGGCAGTGGCGCCGGTGCCGATGACCAGCACGCGATCGTCGTTGCCGATCGGATCGAGCGCGCCCGGCGCCCAGACATTGGTGATCGAGCGCGGCGATGCCTCGATGCCGGGAAATGGCGACGGCGGCTGGTTGCCAAGACAGAGGAACACCAGATCGGCGTCCATGATCGCACCCGATGCCGTCGCAACGCGATAACCATCGCCCTGTCGCGTCACACTCAGAGCCACATCCTGCCGCGGCGTTACGCGTCCGCTGCCCGTCAATTCGTTGAACTTCGTGGAGATGTAGTCGCCATAGACCCGGCGAGGCACGAAGGAGGTTGAATAGTCCGGCCAGTCCGCCTGGCCCGTCTCCGTCAACCATTCGACGAAGCCGTTATCGTCGGCGCCGAGTCCGCCCATCTTTGAGGCTGGGACGTTGATGCGGTGCCACTTGGCTTTCGCGGAATAGGCAAGCCCGCGCCCGAAGGCGCCATCGCGATCCAGCACGGTGATCGGCCCGATCTGCGGCAGTCTGGCCAGAATGATGCCGGCGAATGCGCCGGCCACGCCGCCGCCGATAACGGCAACGCGCAGAGAATGGGGGGAGGCTGATGTCATGCTGCCGGACGATGCGAGGAAAGGATGTCGAAGATATCAGGTCGGCGGCGCGTAGGCGGCCGGATCGACCGATGCCGGGCGGCTGTCGAGTGCGAGCCGGCCGATCCGTGCGGGCGTCTCGGCGATCACCTTGCCGCGGCGCACGACCGCAAGCCGCGTCGCCTTCAGCCGGATCGCCTCGATGGGATCGCGCGCCTGCAGCAGCACGAGGTCGCCATTGCAGCCGACATCGAGGCCGTAGCCGTCGAGCCCCATGATCTTTGCTGGATTGGTCGTAACGGTGTCGAAGCAGAAACGCATCGCGTCGCGGCTGGTCATCTGCCCGACATGCAGGCCCATATGCGCGACTTCCAGCATGTCCGCCGAGCCCAGCGAGTACCACGGGTCCATGCAGCAGTCCTGGCCGAAGGCCACGTTAATACCGTAGGGCCGCATCTCGGGCACGCGGGTCTGGCCGCGGCGCTTGGGGTAACTGTCGTGGCGCCCCTGCAGCACGATGTTGATCAGCGGGTTGGCGATCGCAGCGACGCCGGCCTCCGCGATCAGCGGCAGCAGCTTCGAGACATAGTAATTGTCCATCGAATGCATCGACGTCAGATGAGAGCCGGCGACGCGGTCCTGCAATCCGAGACGCTGGGTCTCATAGGCGAGGGTCTCGATATGGCGCGAGAGCGGGTCGTCGCTTTCGTCGCAATGCATGTCGACGCGCAGTCCGCGCGCAGCGGCGATCTCGCACAATGCCTTCACCGATGCGGCGCCATCGGCCATGGTGCGCTCGAAATGTGGAATGCCGCCGACGATGCTGACCCCCTTGTCGAGCGCGCGCGCAAGATTTTGCGCAGCCGTGGGCGAGCGGAAATAGCCGTCCTGCGGAAACGCCACCAGTTCGAGATCGAGATAGGGCGCGACCTGCTTCTTGACGTCGAGCAGCGCATCGACAGCCAGCAGCCGGTCGTCGCAGATATCCACATGGGTACGCACCGCGAGCAGGCCCTGTGCCACCGCGAGGTCGCAATAGCGCAGCGCGCGTTCGATCAGGGCCTCATAAGTGAGGTGTGGCTTCAATTCGCCCCACAGCGCGATGCCCTCGAGCAGGGTACCCGACACATTCAGGCGCGGCAGGCCGAGCGATAGCGTCGCATCCATGTGAAAGTGGATGTCGACGAATGGCGGCGAGACCAGGTGCCCGGCGGCATCGATCGCACGTCCGGCCTCTCCCGCCAGATTGGGCTGCACCGCGACGATACGGCCCGATTCAATGGCGATATCCTGGCCCATGCGGCCGTCGGGAAGCGTGGCGTTGCGAATGAGGAGGTCGAACGGCATGAAACCCTTGCTGCTGCAGGTGTGATCGCCGAATTATCTCCGTTGCGCTGCAGCAATGCAAGACGGTCCCACGCGGGCGGCATCCGCCGGTCCGCGCGGGCCGATTTGACCTGTATCAGTGAAACGATTGTTGTGCGGCGCGGAGCAGATCGATCGGGCTCCATGGCTTGGCCATGAACAGTGTGCCGTCGGGCAGCCGACGCACGCGAGGCGCACCTGAGGTCACGATCACATGCATATCGGGGTATCGTTGCTTGGCGAGATAAGCGAGCTCGATGCCGTCCATCATGCCCGCGAGTTCCACGTCGGTGAAGACCATCGCAACATTGTCGCCGGATTCTTCCAGCACCAGTACGGCCGCCTCCGCGCTTTCGCATTCGATGACGTTCATCTCGCTCTCTTCGAGCAGCAGGCTGACCAGTGTGCGTTGTGCTTCGTCGTTCTCGACCACCAGCGCTGTCGACCTGTGTGCATAACCCATGGGGGAGCCTCCGTGGTTTGGTTGCGACAGGAGGGCAATGCGTGAGTTCATCAGGGGTTCAGATAAAAGTGAGTTCCCGTGAGCAACAATGTTGCGAGCGCACCTGCATGAGTAGGCATGTAGATGCGCCTGATAAAATAGCAGTCAACCCGTAATAGAAGTCGAGTTCGCAATCTGTTGCATCATCTGCGGCAGCAGATAGGGCGCGCCATCGTCCGTTCGTGCAACGGCGACGTCGATATCGAACACGCGGCGAATGACATCGCTGGTGATCGTTTCCGCAGGCGTTCCTTCGGCTGCAACGGCGCCGTTGCGCATCACGATGATGCGGTCTGCAAACCGAACTGCGAGATTGAGATCGTGCAGCACTGCGATCACGGCCGTGCCGTTGCGCGCGCGCTGCCGCGAAATTTCGACGAGTTCGATCTGGTGACGCAGATCGAGCGATGATGTGGGCTCGTCGAGTAGCAGGATGCCTGGACCATGGGCAGCTTCGCCGCAGGCGAGCTGCACGAGGATGCGCGCGAAATGCGCGCGCTGTTGCTCGCCGCCGGAGAGCGTTGGCAATTCGCGATGACGGAAGTCGCCAAGGCCCACTTCGTCGATGGCCGCATTGACGAGCGATTGCGCAGAAGCCAGCGGCAGGTTGCCCCGACCCATCTGCACGACTTCCTCGACCGTGAATGGAAAGCTCACACTGACATGTTGCGACAGCATCGCGCGCCGCATCGCCAGTTCGGCGGGCGACCAGGCGTGGAGGTCGCGGCCTTTGAGCGTGATGGCGCCGCGCGACGCACGCAGATCGGCCGACAGCAAGCGTAGCAGTGTCGACTTGCCGGCGCCGTTGGGGCCGACGATGGCGACCATCTCGCCGCTGGTGATGGCGAGATCGACATGATTGAGCAGCGTGGCCTGGCCAATGGTCAGCGACAGGCCGGATGCTGTGAGGATGGGCGCGTCGGCCATCGGCGTCACAGCCCCACCAGCCCGCGCTGGCGCAGCAGGATCAGCAGGAAGATCGGCGCGCCCACGGCGGCGGTCAGGATACCGATGGGCATCTCGGCCGGCGCCACGATGGTGCGGGCGAGCGTGTCGGCGCCGACCAGCAGGCTCGCGCCGAGACCGACGGATGCCGGCAGCAACAACCGATGACCCGGTCCAATCATCAGCCGTAGCAGGTGTGGCACGACGATGCCGACGAAGCCGATCACGCCGCAGACAGACACCGCCGCGCCGGTCATGACCGACACCAGCACAATGCAGATGCGCTTGAGGCGCTCGACATCGACGCCGGAATGGAAGGCCTCGGACTCACCGAGGATCAGCACGTCGAGGCCGCGGCTGGTGAACAGCATCCCGATCAGGCCCAGCGCCAGCATAGGTGCAATCGTTGCCGCCTTGCTCCAGGTGGCGCCGCTGAGCGAGCCGAGCAGCCAAAACGTGATGTCGCGCAATTGCCGGTCGTCGGCGATGAACACCAGAAGGCCGATGCCCGCATTGGCGATCGCGGCGATGGCAATGCCGGCGAGCAGGAACAGCGCGATGGAGGTGCGCCCGCTGCGGCTGGAAATCCGGTACAGAATGATGGTCGTCAGCAGCGAGCCGATGAAGGCGGCCAGCGGCAGCAGGAAGGGCTGCAGAAAAAGCACATAATGCGCAAAGCGGCTGTCACTGATGACGATGGCGCCGGCTGCTGCAAATGCGCCGCCGCTGGAGACGCCCACCAGCGCCGGATCGGCGAGGGGATTGCGAAACAGGCCCTGCATAATCGCGCCGGCGGCGCCCAGCATGCCGCCGATCATGGCGGCGATGGCAATGCGCGGAATCCGGATCGACCACAGGATCAGCTGATCGCGCGCGGCAAATTGATTGCCGGGATCGGCGGCCGCGAGGCCAAGTGCTGCGGGCAGGCGGGACAGTGGGATACCGGCGGCACCCACGGTGGCGGCAAGCAGCACCGTCAGCAGCAGTGCCGCGAGCAGGCCGCACAACACGATAACGGTGGCAGGGCGACGCACCCGACCGGTCGTTCTGACAAACGCAGTCAGCTTGGCGTCGGCAGCGCTCATCTTATTGGCGGCAGTTGACGGCGAGCGAGACGGGCTTGAACGTTGCAGCCTCGGACGACAGCGCCGGGTCGAGCTTGACGGCGAGGTCGCGTGCGGCGGCGGCCGTGCGCGGACCGAAGCCGAGCAGATAGAGGCCATCCATGGCGACCAGGCTCCTGGTCTTCGCGGCCGGCGTCAGTGCGAATGCCGGGCTGGCAAACACGGTGTCGGCCTGCAGCGTATCCTTGCCGCGCTCCATCGAGAGCATGGTATCCGGCTTGGCTGCGGCGATGGCTTCATCGCTCATGATCTTGTAGCCGTCGAAGCTGTCCGCGACATTCACACCGCCGGCCAGTTTGATGATCTCGTTGGCTGCCGTCTTCTGGCCTGCGACCATGGCGCGGCCATCGAGGAAGGACATCACGAACATCACCCGTGGCGGGGTCTTCACCTTGGCGCGCAATTCACGCAGCGCGGCAAGATCGCCGGCCACGGCGTTGGCGAGACATTCGCCGCGTGCCTCGACACCCGCGACCTTGGCGATCAGCCGGATCTTCTCCACCATGCCGGCTTCGGTGAACGTATCCGGCACCATGATGAGCGGAATCTTGGCGGCGTCGATGACGTCGATGGTTTCCTTTGGGCCGGAGCCCGCAATCGCCAGTACCAGTTGCGGATTCAGCCCCAATACGCCTTCCGCAGAGAGTTGCCGCATGTAACCGACATTGGGTTTGTCGGCCATGGCCTTCGGCGGATAAAGGCTGGTCGTATCGACGGCGACGATACGGTCGTCAGCGCCGAGGGCATAAAGGATTTCGGTCACCGCGCCGCCGATTGAGACGATGCGGGTCGGGTGGCCGATGGTGACGTCGCGTCCGCGTGCGTCGCGCACAACGGCGTCTTCCGCCGCGGCCGCGGCTGACAGTACCAGCGTGCTGGCAAGCACTACACATTGCAGCGCATGTGCGATGCGATGACGTCGAACAGGGAGGCCGGTGATCATTTGGTGAGGATCAGTTTATTCTGGAATGTCAGGCGCAGGCGATAAGTCTCGTCGCCATGCGTAATCAGCAACTCACGCTGATCCGCGAACAGTTCCTTGCTGTCCATCCGGTCGCCATTTATGACCACATTGCGTCCGGCTGAGGATTTGGCGTGAGCGGCAGCGCTGCCGTCGTGAGAACCCGTATCCATAGCGCCGATCTATCCCATCCGTAAAAGTCTCTGTCATCGTTATAGGTTTTGTCGCACCTCATCGCCAAGCACTGCAGTCTATAATCAGTATAAACAGGGCGGGGATTGCTTGACCCCCCCGTTAATGAACCGTAATCGAAAATGGCAACTTGGTGGCAGGGGTCCCCGAGTCGCATTCGAGAGCCAGCAAGCTCACTGCCTCGTGCAGCGCCAGCCAGCCACGATCCGTTGAAATTTGTGTTTGGGGATTAGGCTATGGCTCTTGGGGGCATGACTACGCGCGCCTTGTTGTTGGGTGTGTCGATCGTATCAATGGGGGCGTTGGTCTCCGAGACCGCCTTGGCACAGGCCGCCGTGCAGGCAGGCGACGTGCAGCCGCAAAAGCCGAAACCCGCCAAGAAGAAGCGTGCAGCCGCCAAGCCGGCGGCCGTGCCAGCGCAGGTGGCTAACGCCAATGCGCAGGCCAGCCGCAGCGGCCAGTCACTCGATGAAATCACGGTGACGGCTTCGAAGACCCAGGAGCGCGCCATCGATGCGCTGGCGCCCGTCAGCGTCGTGACGCAGGAGCAGATCCAGCTGCAGCAGCCGAGCCGGCTGAGCCAGCTTTTCTACAATGTCCCCGGTGTCTGGATGCAGGATCGTGGCGATGATCCGTCCACGGCGATCAATATCCGCGGCTTGCAGGATTTCGGACGTGTCGCCGTTGTCGTTGACGGCGCTCGCCAGAACTATCAGCGCTCCGGTCACAATGCGAATGGCTCGTTCTTTCTCGATCCCGAGCTGATCGGCGGCATCGATATCACCCGCGGCCCGACTGCCAATATTTACGGCTCTGGTGCCATCGGCGGCGTCGCCTCGTTCCGCACCAAGGACATCAATGACGTCCTGCGACCCGGCGAGCGCTGGGGCGTGGATATGAGCGGCACCTACGGCTCCAACAACAGTCGCGGTCTCGGCTCCGTGTTCGGCGGCGTGCGTGTCGATCCGACGGTCGATGTGTTCGGCGGTGCGGTCTATCGCACCCAGGGCAACTACAAGGATGGCGCCGGTACCGAGATCGGCAATACAGGCAACGACATCGCTGCGGGCCTGATGAAAGTTACGGTTCGCCCGGCCGACGGCCATGAGGTGAAGTTCGGCGGCCTGTTCCAGGACTACAGCTACACGATTGGTCAGTTGAATCGTGGTCCAACTACAACGCCGGCCTTGATCGCTCTGAATCAGGGCTCGTCCGTCTATGCCTCCAATGCAAAGAACTATACCGGTACGGTGACGTGGAAATACGCGCGTCCGGAGGACATGCTGTTCGATTTCAATGTCTCGCTTTACGGCAATCGCGTCGACAACGACCAGACCAAGACCTACCACTATTCGACGGCCGGCACCGCGCTCTGCGGTGCTGGTAGTGCCGGTAACAACATTTCTGGTTGCGTTGGCGATCAGCGCGGCTACTTGCTGGATACGTTCGGCGTCGACGTCAACAACACGTCTCGCTTCAATATCGGTGAGTGGCGCAATGCTGTGACCTATGGCTTCGACGTCTTCAACGACAAGGTGAAAACATTCGACTCGCGCGGAAACTCCAACATCACCACGCCGAGCGGCGAGCGCACAGTCTCCGGCGGCTTCGTCCAGCTAAAGACCAACTATTCGAGTTGGCTCGAAGTCATAGGCGCGCTGCGTTATGACCACTATGAGCTCAATTCAAGCGGGACAGCCGTGGGTGTTAACAATGTTTCATCCAGCGGTGACCGCCTGTCGCCCAAGATCACACTCGGCGTGACGCCGGTAGCGGGCTTTACGCCCTATGTGAGCTATGCGGAGGGTTATCGTGCACCATCCATCAGTGAAACGCTCATTGCAGGTGGCCACGCTTCCGGCGGCGGACCGACTTTCGTCACCTGTGCTGATGGTACCGCTGGCCTGTTCTGCTTCTTGCCGAACCCGAACCTCCGGGCAGAAGTCGGCAAGAACAAGGAAGTCGGCATCAATCTGAAATACAACGACGTCTTTACGTCTGGCGACAGTTTCCGCGCCAAGTTTAACTTCTTCCGCAACGACGTTGATGACTACATCGACCTCGTCGCCTCTACGCCAGTTCTCGTCAACTATGTATTCATGGGGCGTCCTGGCACCATCCTCAACAGCAACTTCTATCAGTACCAAAACATTGCCAATGCGAAGATCGAAGGCTTCGAGGCCGAGACGGCCTATGACGCGGGCCTTTGGTTCCTGGGCGTCGGCGCGACGGTTCAAAGCGGCAAGAACACCCAGACCAATGTTGGTCTGGCGACAATCCAGCCGCGCAAGGTCACGACCACCGGTGGCGTCCGCCTGCTCGATCGCAAGCTGACAATCTCGGCTCAGTGGGCTTCGGTCGCGGCCAATACCGACCTTCCGGCCGGATACGTGCCATCGACCTCCTACGATCTCGTCAATCTCTACGTCGCCTATCAACCGACGCAGGACATCACCTTGAATTTCGGGGTCGACAATATCCTGAACCAGTATTACCGCCCCTATGCTATTCCCGGGTCGACCAGCGATGGCACAACGCAGAACGACGCGTTGTGGACCGCCCCTGGTCCGGGCATCGTTTACAAGGGTGGCATCAAGGTGCATTTCGGCGGCGCATAATCGCCATCTGCATCCACCAGCCTCCAAGGAATCGCGCTCATGTCCGGGCGCGATTTCGGTTATGATAGGTTCTCGACGTCACGAAAGGAAAGACATCCATGTTCATCGCCATGAACCGCTTTCAGGTCAAAACCGGATCCGAAGCCGCTTTCGAAAACATCTGGGCGACCCGCGAATCCTATCTCTCGGAATTGCCGGGCTTCATCGAGTTCAGCCTGCTGAAGGGGCCGGTGGCTGAGGATCACACGCTGTATTCGTCGCATACGGTCTGGGCCAGCAAGGCAGACTTCGAGGGCTGGACCAAGTCCGAGCAGTTCCGCAAGGCGCATGCCCGCGCGGACAATAAGTCGGAAGGCGCCAGCCTCTATCTCGGTCACCCCAAGTTCGAGGGTTTCGAAGTGATCCAGTCCGAGCGCCGCAAGAGCGCTGCGGCCTGATTGCAGGCACTGCGTCTCACACCAATGATCGATCACGGAGCCATCTCATGCTGAATACGGATCTCGCCGCGCTGAAGACCTATATGGCGGAGAATCCCGGCGCCGTGATCGAGACTGTTGCGCGCGAGCGGGGCGTCACGCCGCGTGCCGTGCTGGAAGCGCTGCCCGAGGGGATGGTGACCATCGGTGGCGGCGCCGATGCGTTCGTCACGGCGATGACGGATATCGCCGAGTGGGGCGAGGTGACGCTGATCGTTCACACCGAGGACGGCATCTTCGAGACCACTGCACCGCTGTCGCCGGGCGCCATCGGTCATGGCTACTACAATCTGACACAGCCGAAGGGGCTGCATGGCCATCTGCGCCATGAGCGCTGCGGCGGCGTGGCTTTCGTCGAGCGCCCGTTCATGGGCAAGTCGTCGGCTTTCGTCGCTTTTCTCAATGTCGATGGTGGCGTGATGTTCAAGGTCTTCGTCGGCCGCGACGAGACCCGCGCGCTGAAGCAGGATCAGCTCGAGCGTTTCCGCGCGCTGGCTGGAAAGCTCGCTGCCTGATCGCGCGTCTACCCTTCCTCATTATCCTTCATCTGCGCCACCAGCATCTCGGCGACCAGTCGCGTTGAGGGCGATGCCATGCGTGCGGCCGACTGCACCAGCGTCACCTGTGTTGACTCGAGTCTGCGGTCGCGCGGCGGGATCGCGACGAGTGTGCCGGCATTGATCGCCGCCGTCGCTGAGACCATCGGCAGGAAGGTCGCAAGATCGGTGCGGGCAGCGACGGTCTGGGTGAAGGCCAGCGAGTTGGTCTCGCTACACATTTCCAGCCGCACACTGGCCTGTGCGCAGGACTTGTCGAGTTCTTGACGAATGCCGAACGATGGATCCGGAAGGATCACGCGCAACCCTGCGAGATCCTTCATCGCGTATGAGTTCTGGCCGGCCAGCGGATGCGTGGGCGCGACGATCAGGCAGACCGGTTGTCGCATGCGTCCGAGTTCGATCAGATCGCGTCGTGGCGCACGGCCGAAGATCAGGCCGAGATCGACCTCGTTCTGGCTGACCATCTCGACCACATCGCGAGCGCCCACGGCGGTGACAGATAGCGCGATCCCCGGATATTGCTGCGACAGGTCAACGAAGGAGTTGGGCAGGAAGCTCGACAGCATGCCTTCGACGGTGGCGATCTTCACCTGGCCGCGGCGCAGCGATGCGAATTCCTCGACCTGGCTGCGCAGCCCGTCGAGCTGGCTGCGGTTCTCGACTGCATAGCGATAGAGCACGTGGCCGGCATCGGTCAGGTTCATGCCGCGCGCGCCGCGCTCGAACAGCTTGACCGCAAGCTCTTCTTCCAGCCCCTGCACCTGCCGGCTGATGGCGGAGGGGGCGATGCGGAGCGCTGCGGCGGCCTGTTTGATCGATCCGGACTCGGTAACGACGCGAAAATAGCGAATGGCGGTGGATTCGATCATGGTCAGTCCCTCGCGGCTGGCTGCCCAGCGCGATGGCAGGACCTGACTAGCGTTCTGATTTTCAGACCTCTCACATCGAAATTCAATGCTTTTATTCGAAATCTAAATTTGACAGAGTTTTGATCAGGTCACGGTCCCGTCATCGATGGAGAATTTGGATGTTTCATCCCCGGCTTGCTGTCTCGGCTTTTTCCGCGTCCCTCCTGCTGGCTGCGGCCGGTTTGGGAGCAACCTCCTCAATGGCTTCGGCGCAGGATGTGATCCGCTTCGGCGCGCCGCTGCCGATCACCGGGCCGCTGGCGCCGGAAGCCGTGAAGCAGCAGCAGGGCTATGACCTCTGGGCCGAGCAGGCCAACAAGGCCGGCGGCATCGATGTCGGCGGCAAGAAGTACAAGGTCGAGATCGTCTATTCGGACTATCAGTCCAACACGCCGCGCTCGGTGCAGACCACCGAACAGATGATCACCCAGGACAAGGTGAACTTCATGTTCGGCCCGTTCGGCTCGGGCGCCGCCAAGGCCGCCAGCACGATCGCTGAGAAATACAAGGTGCCGATGCTGGCCGCGACGGCGTCGTCATCCCAGGTCTATGACCAGAACTACAAGTATCTGTTCGGCACCTTCACCCCGAACGACACGCTGACCACGCCGCTGACGCAGCTCGTCAAGGCCAAGGCTGCCGACGTCAAGAAGGTCGCCATTCTGGCGCGTAACGATCTGTTCCCGCTGGCCATCGCGCAGGAAATGGAGAAGTCCGCCAAGGCCAACGGTCTCGAAGTCGTCTATTTCGAAAAATACGCCATCAACACCCTCGATCACTCCGCAACCCTCTCGCAGATCAAGTCGTTGAATCCGCAATGGGTGTTCGTCACCGGCTACACCAACGACCTCTTGCTGATCCGCAAGCAGATGGTCGATCAGCAGATGAAGGCCAATGTCGTGACCATGATCGCCGGTCCGGCCTATCAGGAATTCATCGAATCCGCCGGGGCGAGCGCCGAGAACATCTCCAGCGCTTCGTGGTGGCATCCGGCCGAACAGTACAACGGCAAGGACATTTTCGGCACCACGGCCAACTTCGTGAAGCTGTTCAAGGACAAGTACAAGCTCGAGCCCGATTATGCTCACGCCTCGGCTGCGGTCTGCGGCGCGCTGTTCCAGATGGCCATCGAAAAGGCCGGTTCGCTGGATCGCGACAAGGTGCGTGACGAACTCGCCAAGATGGACGTCGTGACCTTCTGGGGCCCGGTGAAATTCGGCGCCAACGGCCAGATCAACTCGCTCGAACCTCCGGTCTTCCAGATCCAGGCCGGCAAGCCGGTGGTGCTATTCCCGGATGCGATCAAGCAGGGCGAGTTCAAGCTCGGCGTGAACTGAGCCACGGCTGACCGGCGGGGAAACGATATGCTGGCCATCCAGGTCCTGATCAATGCACTCGTGCTCGGGTGTCTCTATGCCTGTATCGCGATCGGTTTCTCGCTGGTCTGGGGCGTGCTCAACGTCATCAACCTGATCCACGGCTCGTTCATCGTGCTTGGCGCCTATCTGGCCTGGGGGGCCTATAA
Organism: Tardiphaga sp. 20_F10_N6_6; assembly: GCF_052076045.1. Lineage (NCBI taxonomy): Bacteria > Pseudomonadati > Pseudomonadota > Alphaproteobacteria > Hyphomicrobiales > Nitrobacteraceae > Tardiphaga > Tardiphaga sp. 20_F10_N6_6. Next base: position 2,459,254 of record NZ_CP197239.1, on the reverse strand, counting down.
TTCGCTCGGCCTGTCGCCGTGGTATGCGCTGCTGATTGCGGCGCCGGCCTTCTTCGTGTTCGGCTACCTGCTGCAACGGCTGCTGCTCAACCGCGTCATCACCGCGCCGGTGCTGGTGACGCTGACGCTGACCTTCGGGCTCGATCTGATCCTGAACAATGCGATGATCTATTACTTCAAGGCCGACTACCGGAAGCTGACCCTCAATCCGCCCACGGGATCGATCTCGATCTTCGACGTCGTCGTCCCTGTCGATCGCCTGATCGCGACCGGCTCGGCGCTGGCGCTGACCTTTCTGCTCTATCTGCTGCTGCGTCGCTCGAAAGTCGGCCGCGCCATCGTTGCGGTCCGGCTCGACCGCGATGCCGCCGTACTGATGGGCGTCGACGTCAAATCGATCTACGCCATCGCCTTCGGTCTCGGTGCTGCATTGGCCGGTTGCGCCGGTGTGCTGATGGCGCTGATCTTCCCGATCTCGCCGCTGACCTCGTCGGCCTATCTCGGCAAGGCTTTCGTGGTCTGCGTCCTCGGCGGCCTCGGCAGCGTTTCCGGGGCACTCGCAGGCGGCTTGCTGCTGGCGCTCGTTGAAGGCGTCGGCTCGGTCTATCTCGGTCCGGCCCATGCGGTGACGCTGTCTTTCGTCCTGCTCATCATTTTCCTTGTGGTCAGGCCGCAGGGCTTGCTCGGCCGAAAGGGTTTTGAATGACCCGGACCAATATCGCGCTTCTCGTTCTCATTGCCGGCGTAGCATCGCTGCCGCTGTTCGGCGACGCGTATGCGCTGCGTCTCGGCACCATGGCCTGCATGTATGCGATCTTCGCGCTGTCATGGAACATCGTCGGTGGCTTCGCCGGCTATCCGTCTTTCGCGACGGCGGCCTTCTTCGGGCTCGGCGCCTATACAACCGGCATTCTCATGAACAAGGGCGTGCCGCTGACATTGTCGCTGCTGGGTTCGCTGGTATTGTGCCTGTTGCTTGCTGCAGCCCTCGGCGCGGTGCTGCTTCGCCTCCGCGGGCATTACTTCGCCATCGCCAGCCTCTCGCTGGTCGAAGTGTTCCGCGAACTCGTCAACAATGCCACCGACCTCACCGGCGGTGGCATGGGCCTGAATATCCCCTTGGTGTCCGGCTCCAGTGTCCTCTCCGACGCGACGTTCTTCTTTTACGCGATGTGGGGATTGCTGCTGATCACCGCGATCGTCGTCATCGCGGTGTCGATGTCGAAGCTCGGCTTCGGCCTCAACTGCATCCGGCAGAACGAGACGGCCTCGAACATGGTCGGTCTCAATTCCACGCTCTACAAGGCCATCGCCTTCGGCCTGTCTGCGTGTTTCGTCGGCGCCGCCGGCGGGCTCTATGCGGCCTGGGTGCACTATATCGATCCGTCCGACGTGTTCGACATTCTCTATTCGGTGAAGCCGATCGTGATGGCGCTGATGGGCGGGCTCGGATCGCCGCTTGGCGTGGTCTGCGGCGCCTTCGTCTATCTCGGCCTCGAGGAAGTGGTCTGGCGCAATTACATCCAGATCCATTCGGGCGTGCTGGGCGTCCTCATCATCCTGCTGCTGCTGTTCCTGCCGCATGGGTTGGTCTCGCTCCATGCCGGCAAGATCTGGCGCGGGCTGTTCGGACGAAAGGCAAAGCATGTCTGAGATCCGTCACGAAATCCTGCATCTGAGCAACGTCTCGCGAAACTTCAGCGGGCTGAAGGCGCTGAGCGACGTTTCGCTGTCGGTGAACAGGGGTGAGGTGGTCGGCTTGATCGGCCCGAATGGCGCCGGCAAGACCACGCTGGTCAACACCATCTGCGGCGTCACCCCGGCAAGCTCGGGCGTCGTCACCTTCGACGGCCGCGACATCACGCGGATCAAGACCTATCAGTCCGCGCGGCTCGGCCTGTCGCGCACCTTCCAGATCGTACAGCCCTTTGCGGAATTTTCGGCGCTCGACAATGTCGCCGCCGCCGCGCTGTTCTCGCAGCCGGGCGAGGGCCTGAAATCGGCGCGCGAGGCCGCCCGCGCGCATCTCGCTTTTGTGGGTCTCGACGCGCAGGCCGATCAATCAGCGGCGACGCTGACGCTTGCCATGCGCAAGCGGCTGGAACTGGCCAAGGCGCTGGCGATGAAGCCGAAGCTCTTGTTCCTCGACGAGGTCAATGCCGGCCTCAACAGCGCCGAGGTCGAGCGCGCCACGAAGCTGATCCATCAGCTTGCTGCCGATGGCATCACCATCGTGATGATCGAACATCTTATGAAGGTCGTGCTCAATGTGTGCACCCGTATCGCGGTGCTGCATAACGGCAAGCTGATCGCCGACGGCGCGCCGCGCGACATCATCAAGGATCCTGCCGTCGTCGATGCCTATCTTGGCCAGCAATATGCACAACGGAACGCTGCCCGTGGCTGATCATCCGATGCTCGAACTCAATCAGGTCTGCGCCGGCTACGGCGAAATTCAGGTGCTGTGGGGCATCGACATGACGGTGCGCTCCGGCGAAATCACCGCGCTGATCGGCTCCAACGGTGCCGGCAAGACCACGCTAATGCGTGCTCTGTCCGGGCTGATCCCGTTGGTCTCCGGCAAATATGTCTCCGAAGGCGTCGATCTCTCCAAGGCAACGGCTGCGCAGATGCTGGCGCATGGCATTGTGCACGTGCCGGAAGGCCGCCGCCTGTTTGGCGCCATGAGCATCGAGGACAATCTCCTGATGGGCGCCTATTCGCGCAGCGTTGGCCGTACCGAGCTCAATCGCGATCTCGATCGCGTTTACACGACCTTTCCGAAGCTGCGTGAGCGCCGCAACCAGGCGGCGGCGACATTGTCCGGCGGCGAACAGCAGATGTGCGCCATCGGCCGCGGGCTGATGAGCGCGCCGCGCCTCTTGATGATCGACGAACTCTCGCTCGGCCTGTCGCCATTGCTGGTGGAGCAACTGGTCGCGGCGCTGCGCCAGTTGAACTCCGAAGGCATGTCGATCCTGCTGGTGGAGCAGGACGTCACCACGGCGCTCGATCTCTGCCATCACGCCTACATCATGGATATGGGCCGCATCGTGCGCACCGGGCAGGGCGCCGAATTGCTGGCCGATCCAATCATCCGCGACGCCTATCTCGGCGTCCTCGAAGACTGACTTTGATTTCATCCAAAGAGGCAAACATGATCGAGACCGTCGAAGCCCCCAATAGCGGCTACCGTTACATGCCGGGCGTGTTCCAGTATTCCTGCGGCGTCGGCGCGCTGCCCGGCTTCGCGCTGGAGCGCGTGCGCTTCTCGAAAGTCGTTCCGCTGAAGGAAGGCTTCGCCAGGGTTGCCGAGATCATCAAGGCCGCCGGCCGGCCGCTGACCGCCTTTGCGGCCTGCGAATTGCGCTCGCCGGCGCCGTTCACGGAGCAGGGGTTCATCGACTTCAACGAGATCTACATCAAGACCCTCGAAGACTGGGGCATCATGAAGGATCGCGTGAATCCCATCGCGCGCAGCAATGTGTGTCCGAAGATCGATCCGCCGTCGGAGCCCGGCTTCCACGCTTTCTCTTTCACGACCGTCGCGCCGAATGCGCCGGCATCCTTCGTCATCGCCGGCAGCGGCGAGGCCGCGGAAGGCAAGGGCGACTATCGCGACAACACCGTGCGTCTCGGCGACATCAGCCCGTCGGGCATGCTGGAAAAAGCCAAGTTCGTGCTCGACGAGATGGAGCGCCGCATGAGCGCATTCTCCGGCACCTGGGACCAGACCACCGGCGCGCAGCTCTACACCGTGCGCGACGTCTATGCGCTCTTGGAAAGCGAACTCGGTCGTCGTGGCGTGTTCCGCAACGGCCTGACCTGGCACTTCAACCGTCCGCCGGTCGTCGATCTCGAATACGAGATGGATTGCCGCCGCGTGCATGTGGAGCGCGTGGTCGAGGTTTAACCGCCTCAATGATGACTGATGCGCAGATCTTGTGAGGTCTGTCGCAGTCGCCGGGTGAGTTCGCGCGCCAGGTTGCCCAGAAGCCTGGTGGCGAGCACCGGATTTTTCTTCAGGATCAGGTCGAAGCCGTCGCGCGGGAATTCGTAACAGATCACCGCGTCGTCGGCGACGATGGTCGCCGAGCGTGGTACCGATTCCACCAGCGCCATTTCTCCGACCGTCGTGCCGCGGCCAAGTCCGGCGATGCGGCGTCGCTCGTGATGTCCGTCGGTACGCAGCAGCACGCTGACGCTGCCTTTCAGGATCAGCCACATGCGGTCGCCGGCGTCGCCCTCGCGGCAGATCGTATCGCCGCACGCGAATTCGCGTCTGGTCATCACTGTGGTCAGTTCGGCCATCTCGTTCGCCGATACACCATCGAGAAAGTCGATCTGCTCGAGCGTGAGTTCATCCGCTTGCCCCTGCCTCGTAGCTGAGCGGTCGAGCATGGTCTGCTCCATCCACTCCAGTGCGGAATCGAGATCCTGCGTCATGGACGGCGATGCGGGATCGTGCCCGATCCCGTTGCCGATGATGGCGGCATGGATGGGCCGGACGTTGCAGTAGATCAGTCGCCGTTTCTTTTCAGTCGCCTTCTGGCGCAGGGTTCGCAATGCGTTGATGCCGGAGATGTCGAGGTCGGAGATGGCGCCCATGTCGAGCAGGATCATGTCCGTGCTGTTGAACAAGTCCTTGACGCGGAGCGAGAGGTCGTCGGCATTGCCGAAGAACAGCGCGCCTTCGAGCTGCAGGATGGCGCGCTGCTGCCCGGTCTGCTGCAGGATCGCGAGATCGTCGGCCGAGCGAATGCGCTTGGAGAACAGCGTGTCGCCGAGATGGGCGCGGCGTACCAGTGGCCGGCTCATATTGATGACGAAGATGATGCAGGACAGGATGATGCCGACGATCACTCCGGAAACGACCGAGCTGAACACGGTCACGGCCATCACCGCGAGCACCACGATCAGGTTGTAGACCGCGTGCCGGCGAACCTGCGGCTCGATGCTGTATCGGATATCGGCCAGCAGTTGCAGGTTCCAGCGATCGAACAGCACGATGCCGATCACCAGAAGCAGGCCGGCGAACACCGCGCGCGGCACCTGTGCGAGCACCGAGGACAGCGCGAATGTGATGGCCAACAGGCTGAGAGCCACGAAAATGCTGGTCCAGCGCGTGCGGCCGCCCATGCGATAGCCGAGCAGGATCACCGATGGAATCGCAGATCCTCCAATGCCGCCGCCGAGTGCTGCTGCCGCATTAGCGATGCCTTGTGCGGCGAGGTCGCGCACCGGATGGATATGCGTGTCGTCGAGCTGCTGTGCCACGCGAAACGCCAGCATGGTCTCCACCGTGCCGATGATCGCCAGCACCAGCGACACCAGCACGACATGCGGAAGCACGGCGGTCAGTTCCGGCGTGATGGAGCCGTCGAACACTGCGCCGAGCGGCATGGCGGGCGGGAAGCTGACATGGATCTCACCGATGGTCGGCCCGAGATCGAGACCGGTCGGGATGCTGATCAGATAGTAGAGCGCGGTGCCGGCGACGAAGCCTGCAAGCGATCCCGGTATTTTCCGCAGCCAGTCCGGCAGCCGCAGCCAGGCTGCTATGGCCGGATAGTTCAGAACAAAGAGCGCCAGGGCCACGACGTAAACCAGCATCGCGGGCTTGTTCGGCCACAGCGTCTGCGCGGCAAAGAACGGCTTGAACTGGGAAATCACGATCAGCATCCCGACGCCATTGAGCAGGCCCGTGAGTACCGGGTGCGGCGCGAATTTGATGGCGCGCGTCAGGCCGAGCAGTCCGAACAGGACCTGCCACAGCCCGGCCAGAAACAAACACAGCATGATCGCGGTCACGATTATCGCAGGCTGGCTCGCAAGCGTGGCGTCATTGACCAGCGTCGTAGTCAGGCCGGCCTGCACCAGGGCCATGCTGACGCGGCTCGTCGTCACGATATAGGACGAGGTGGCGACCACGGCCGCGACCAGGCCGACGATGGCGCCGCCATACAGGCCGGCCGCAGCGCCGGCCGCGACATAGTCGGGGCCGAGCGGCGCAAACACCAGCAGTCCGCAAGCAAGGCAGAGCGGCAGACAGACGAGGCTGGAGATCAGACCGGCGCTGATTTCCGATCGCCAGTCGACGAGCGGCTCGGCGGGAGGCGAAGCTTTGAGCACGGGCTGGCCTTCATCACAGGGGGTACCGGCCACGCCTTCATGGATGATAGTTGTTGCCAGCTTTTGCCATTATTGTGAAACGGAACTGATCCGCAAGCCAAGATCGGGGTTCGCCCGCCGATTTCCCGCGCTACACGCCGGCGACGATCGTCTTGCGATACAGCGCGCTGTAGCTGGCGGCAGAAATATTCCAGCTGAATGATTTCGACATGGCGCTGCGACGCATCGAGTTCAGGCGATCCTTCGAGCCATAGGTCGCGAAGGCCCGCAGGATGCCGCCCAGAAATGACTCGGTGGAGGGCTGCGTGAACAGGAAGCCGGTCTCGCCATCGACGATGGTTTCGGCGAGGCCGCCGGTCTGGTGGCCGATCGGCAGCGAGCCGAAGCGCTGCGCATACATCTGGCTCAGGCCGCAGGGTTCGAAGCGCGACGGCATCAGCGTGAAGTCGCTGCCGGCGAAGATGCGCCGTGCCTCGCGGTCGTTGAAGCCGATGGCGACGCCGATCGCGTCGGGGCGACGGCGATGCGCGTCCATCAGCGCATTCTCCAGTTCGGTCTCGCCGCGGCCGGTCACGACGATCTGTCCGCCGGCGGACACGATGGCGTCGGCCGCCGACAATACGAGGTCGACGCCCTTCTGATGCACGAGGCGGGCGACCAAACCAAAAATGGGCCCGCGGGAGAGCGCGAGCCCAAATTGTTGACGTACCCCGTCGGCATTGGCGCGTTTGGCTTCCCAGTCGCCCGCGCCGAACGGTCTCATGAGCTCCGCGCAGACGCGCGGATCCCAGCTTTCATCGATGCCGTTCAGAATGCCGGTGAGGCGCGACTCGTTGGAGCGCTTGGTCAGCAGGCCTTCCAGCCCGCAACCGAGTTCCGGCGTGGTGATCTCGCGCGCGTAAGTCTCACTCACGGTGGTGAGGTGGGACGAGTAGATCAGCCCACCCTTGAGAAAGGAGAGCTTGTCGTAGAATTCCAGCCCGTCGATATGGAACGACTCCGCCGGTGCACCGATCCGGCGCAGCGAAGACTTCGGAAACAGGCCCTGATAAGCGAGATTGTGGATCGTCAGGATGGTCGGGATCTTCACCCCGCTCCAGGCGAGATAGGCCGGCACCAAGGCCGCCTGCCAGTCATTGGCGTGGACCAGATCGGCCGACCAGTTCTTGTCGAGCTTCCCCGAGGCGAGCAGCGCCGCAGCGGAGGCGAAGCGCGCGAAGCGAATGTCGTTGTCCGGCCAGTCCCGGCCGCAGGCATCGCCATAGGGATTGCCGGGGCGATCGTAGAGCTGCGGGCAGAGCAGGATATAGATCGGCAGCCCGTCTTTGGTCGCGGCGAGGCCGACCGAGCAGGCGGGCATTTCCGCCAGCGCCGGGCATTCGCCGACGATCTCGATATCAGGAAACTGCGTGACGACGTCGCGATAGCCGGGAAGGATGATGCGAACGTCGGTCCAGATGCGCAAGGCTCTAGGGAGAGCGGCGGACACGGCTGCAAGGCCACCCACCCGGATGAAGTCGTCAATCTCTGGAGTGACGAACAGTACCCTCAAGAAATGCCCTCGTGCCCGCCGCGACTACAAGGATACGAAACTGGTCCAGCGTCTTTGGGTACTTACGGAACCGAAGGGCAATGGAACTCAGTTTTGTTACTTGCGCTGCAAAATATCTGTCTCTGCACTGCAGTATATCACATCACTTAATACGGCATTGCAAAAGAGAAATGTGAGTTCGCTAAATTATCTCTGAAATCAGTGACTGGGTGACGACGGGACGATCAGCCGCAGGAAGCTCATGACGCAGCCGAGCGCGGCAAAGCCGGCACCGAGCGCCAGCGCCCAGGTCGCGCCGCCATGGCCGAACAGGCCGAAGCAGAAGGCGGCGAGCGCCGCGCCCATGCTCTGGCCGGTCAGCCGGGCGGTGGCTACGATACCGCTGGCGCCGCCGCTGCGGCCGGCGGGGGCGCTCGACATGATCGCCTTCATGTTCGGCGCTTGGAAGAAGCCGAAGCCGGCGCCGCAGATCACCATCCGCCAGACGATATTGGCGACGCTCGGGTCGGGCGGCAGGGTGGCCAGCAGCACCATGCCGATGCCGAGCAGGGCCATGCCGATACCGCCAAGAAGCCCGGCGGGATAGTGGTCCGACAACCGGCCGGCGATCGGCGCCATGATGCCGACGACCAGCGGCCAAGGCGTCAGGAAGAAGCCGGTCTCGACTGCCGAACGATGCAGAACTTCTTCGAAATAGAACGGCAGCGACACAAAGGCGAGGCCCTGGACGGAGAAGGAGCATACCGCCGTGGCCGCCGACAGCGCGAACAGTGGGCGGCGGAACAGGTCGATCGGCAGCATCGGTGCAGGGTGATCGGCCTGCCGGCGGAGCAGCAGCCAGCCGAACAGCAGGCCGGCAACCAGTTCGGCGACGACGATGGATGGCGCCGTGTGATGGGCGGCGCTGTCGATGCCGAGGATCAGCAGGCCGAGACAGAGCGAGGTCAGCAGGGCGCCGAGAAAATCGAAACGATGGGTGGCGCGCGTGGTCTTTGGCAGTGTCTTGAGGCTGATGATAATGGCGGCGAGGCCGAAGGGCAGGTTGATCGCGAACAGCCAGGGCCAGGTCGCAACCGACAGGATGCCCGAGGCGATGGTGGGGCCGAGGGTGAAGGCCGTCGCAACGACGAGGGCGTTATGACCGAGCCCGCGGCCGAAATGGCTTGGGGGATAAACCACGCGGACCAGCGCGGCATTGACGCTCATGGCGCCAGCGGCGCCGAGGCCCTGCAGCACCCGGGCGAACAGTAAAGTGTCCAGCGACCATGCGAATGCGCAGGCGACGGACGCGATCGTGAACAGGATCAGCCCGCCGAGATAGATGCGCTGATGGCCGACGATCTCGCCCAGTGCGCCGAACGGCAGCAGCGTGGCGACCATGGCGATTTGGTAGACATTGACCACCCAGATCACGTCCGCTGGCGTGGCATGCAGGTCGCTGGCGATGGAGGGCAGCGCGATATTGGCAATGGCGGTATCGAGCGAGGCCATGGCAAGGGCGGTAAAGATGGCAAGCCGCGCCCAACGCTGCTGGCTCGGCGTCAGCCCTTCCGTCGGCTGGGGAGCCTGTGCCGCGATACCGTCTGCCATAGCTGGGGATTCCTGGGTGCGGCCGAACTGGCTGCCGATCCGCGCTATCTAGGATAGTTCGCTTTGCCCCTACAGGCGTGCAACTGCATGAGGCATATGCACATCTTTATTCCCAGCGGAAAATCCGCTTTCGGCTGATCACATCGCTGTCAGGCGATCACATCGCTGGCGATCACATCGCCGTCAGACCGGCTTGGTCTTGAACCAGGTCCCGGACGCCACCGCCGTGACGATGATGGTGCCGTAGACCACCAAGGCGAATGTCAGGCAGGCAAACAGCCAGGTCAGCGATCCCGTCAGCCGCAGCGCCAGCCAGCCGCCGCCGATCGAGATCAGGAGGCGCAGCACGCCGGCCAGCAGCGGATAGAGCATCTTGCCGGCGCCCTGCGAGGCAAAATACAGCGACAGGCCGAGGCCAAAGAAGCCATAGGCGGGGCCGACGATGCGCAGATAGGCGCTGCCGGTCTCGATCATCTGCGGATCCGACCCGAACAGGCCGAGCCACGCGGCTGGCCAGATCGCGGCCGCCAGGCCGACGGTTTCGGTGATCACGAACACCATGCCGCCGCCGATCAGCGCCGCCCGCAGCGCGCGCTGCTCCTGTCCGGCGCCGATATTGGTGCCGACCAGTGCGACCAGCGGTCCGCCAAACCCGAAGGCCAGCGGCACCATCAGATATTCCAGCCGGACGCCGGTGCCGAAGCCCGCCACGGCGTCGCCGCCAGCGAAGCCGCCGACCAGTGCGGTGGTCAGCAGCACCGTGAAACTCGTCTGCAGCGAAATCACCGCGGCGATGGCGCCGACGCGCAGGATGTCGGCCGAGAGATCCCAGCGCAGCCGGGCCAGCTTGAAATGGACGATGCAGCGGCCCGAGAGAATGTAGCCGGCGAGTACCGCGCCGACGGTGAAGGTGGACAGCACCACGGCCCAACCGCCGCCGGCAATGCCGAGCGCCGGAATCGGTCCCCAGCCGAAGATCAGCAGCGGCGACAGCGGGATCAGCAGCACCACGCCGATACAGATCGACAGCGACGGTACCAGCATATTGCCGGTGCCGCGGATGATGCTGGCAAAGCCGTTCATCAGCCAAACTAAAACGCTGCCGCCGAATACCACGTTGGAATATTGCATGGCCGCGTCTAGCGCGCCGCCGCTGACGCCCATCGCCGTGTAAATCGCACGGCCCCAGATCAGGAAGATCGCCGAACCGATGAGGCCGAGCAGGATATTGATGAGCGTGGCATGCATCACCAGTGCTTCGGCATCGTCGGTGCGGCGCGCACCGAGCGCACGCGCAATCGCCGAGGAAATGCCGCCGCCCATGGCGCCGGCCGACAGCATCTGCATCATCATGAAGCCGGGAAACACCACGGCCATGCCGGTCAGCGCGTCGCTGCCGAGATGCGACACCCACCAGGTCTCGATCAGCCCGGTGGAAGCCTGCGCCAGCATCACCAGCAGATTGGGCCAGGCGAGCTTGACCAGCGTGGAGGCGATTGGCGCCTGCAGCAGCATGCGCGTCCGCGGGTTCATCTCGTGGACGGGCGCGGCCGTGGCGGCGACGATGGCCTGCGGCGTTTCCAGTTTCATAATGTTCCGTCCTTCTGCGGGCGCGGTTTGCTGAGCCGCCGTTGCACGCGTGCGCTGGCGGCAGGGCCGGGCGCATTGGCGTGAGTGGCTTCGGTGATTGGTTTGCCGGTACGGCGGTCGACCAGGATGGGATCGGCGGTCTCGCCGGTCTCCTTGTCGATCAGGACAACGCTTTCACCCTCAGGCGCGAAGTGCCGGTTGCCCCAGCTTTGCAGCGACCACAGCACGGAGCGGAAATCCCGGCCGCGCGGGGTCACGATATATTCGTAGCGCGGCGGCTTTTCGCAGTACAGCCGCTTCTCCAGCAGCCCGGCCTCGACCAGGACTGCCAGCCGGCGGGTCAGCATGTTCGGCGCGATGTTGAGGTTCTTCTGGAACTGATCGAACCGCGTCATGCCGTAGATGGCATCGCGCATGATCAGAATGCTCCACCACTCGCCGACGCGCTCAAGGCTGCGGGCGACCGGGCATTCCAGTTTCTCGAAACTCTTGCGCTCCATGGTGGGAAGATAGGGGAGTAACTATCATCATGCAAGTCACTAGGTGGTGACCCTCCACGGTCATTCCGGGGCGCAGGTCAGCGGCGAAGCCGCTGGCAGGCGAACCCGGAATCCCGAAGTGTTCAGCCATGTCGAGATTCCGGGTTCGCGTGCGCAAGATGCACACGCGCCCCGGAATGACGGCGTTAGTGCTAAGCCCCTTACCCCACCATCCGCTCGCGCCCGACCCAGAAGCTCGCGCGCAGCGCCTTCTTGTCGATCTTGCCGACGCCGGTCATCGGCAGCTCAGTCACGAACTTGATGTGTTTCGGCGCATGAGCCGAGCCCTTGCGGGTCTTGACCAGATTGATCAGCTCATCCGCATCCGGCTTCGCACCGCCACGCGCGACCACGATGGCGGTGACAGCCTCGCCCCATTTGTCGTCGGGCACGCCGACCACAGCGCACATGGCCACATCGGCATGGGTGGTCAACACATCCTCGATCTCGCGCGGGAAGATGTTGAAGCCGCCGGAGACGATCATGTCCTTCTTGCGGTCGAGGATGAACATGTAGCCGCGCTCGTCGGCGCGGGCGATGTCACCGGTGTGCAGCCAGCCGTTCTTGAGCGTTTCGGCCGTCTGCTCCGGCCGCTTCCAGTATTCCTTCATCACATGCGGCGCACGCACGCAAATTTCGCCGGCCTCACCGGGCGAGACCTCCTGATCGTCATCGTCGAGAATGCGGACATCGCAGACCGCGATCGGAAAACCGCAGGACAAAAACAGTTCGGGCTTCTTCGGATCATGATCCGTCTTGCGCAGTACCGAGACCGGATAGCATTCGGTCTGTCCATAAAGTTGCGAGAACACCGGACCGATGCGCTCGATGCCTTCCACCAGTCGGCTCGGCGACATCGGCGATGCGCCGTAAAGCACCAGATCGAGCGACGATAGATCGGTCTTTGACAGCGTCGGGTTGTCGAGCAACACATAGATCATGGTCGGCACGAACAGCGTGAAATTGATCCGCTCGCGTTCGATGGTGTTGAGCACTGCCTCGGGATCGAAGCCCTTCAGCATGTGCACCGTGCCGCCGCGCATCAGCGTCGGCAGCACCTTGGTGCCGGCGACATGACTAATCGGCGCCACCGTGAGATAGCTCGGCGTGTCCGGAATTTCGAAGTCGGACAGGATGGCGCTGGCAAAACCCGACACTTCACGATGCCGGCGCAGCGCGCCCTTGGATTTTCCGGTGGTGCCGCCGGTGTAGTTCAGCACGGCGATGTCATCGACCTGTGCAAAGTCCCGCGCAGTGGCGCTGCCGCCTGAGCCGACGACTTTCAGCAGATCGATGCCGTAGTCTGCACGGCCCAGCGTGAATACGTGTTGCAGGCCCTGCGCGCGCGAGGCGAGCTCGCCGCCGCGCTGCAGGAAATTGTCGGCGTCAATGATCAGGATCGTTGCTTCGGCATCCTCGATCTGGTCGATCTGATCCTGCATCGAGCCCAGCGGATGCAGCCAGGAGATCGCGAAACGCGACAGTTGCGCGGCGACGCCGGCGCACCAGGTGTCGGCGCGGTTGGCTGTGAGCAGCGCCACTTTCGTGCCGGGCTGTGCGCCGAGGTTCATGAACACATTCTGCAGTCGCGCGATCAGGTCCGTGGTGCCGCGATAGGTGATCGAGCCGCCGGGCCAGCTGAAAGCGATGCGGTCCGGATAGCGCGCCAGGGCCCGCAGGGTCTGCGCGCCAACGGTCGGAAACGTGTTCAGCACGTCCGTCATGGAAACCTCCCCAAATGTCCTCGGCTTCTGTGGGCCGATGGTTGCGGCAAGGCTAACAACGAATGCCGGGCATGCAAACATAAACCCGTATGGGCATTGCAGCATTCGCGATGAACTTGTGGCGGCTTTCGTCGTTTGCCTGTGCTAGAAGCGGTCGAGCCATTTGAGCCGCGTCACAGGAGAATTTCATGCGCAAGTTTTTGACCGTGCTGGCAGCACTGGCGACCCTCAGCCTGACCAATTGCGGTTACAACGCGATCCAGACCAATGATGAGCAGGTCAAGTCGGCTTGGTCGGAAGTGGTCAACCAGTATCAGCGGCGCGCGGACCTCGTGCCGAATCTCGTGAATTCCGTGAAGGGCTTCGCGCAGCAGGAGAAGGACGTTCTTCTGGGCGTAACAAATGCACGCGCCAAGGTCGGCTCGGTGCAGGCGACGCCTGATGTGGTCAACGATCCCGCCGCGCTGCAGAAATTCCAGGCCGCGCAAGGCGAACTCTCCAGCGCGCTGTCGCGCTTGCTCGTGGTCACCGAGAACTATCCGCAGCTCAAGTCGGACGCGCTGTTCAAGGATCTGATGTCGCAGCTCGAAGGCACCGAGAACCGCATCACTGTGGCGCGCAACCGCTACATCAAGTCGGTGCAGGACTATAATGTCGGCGTGCGCACCTTCCCGAACAATCTGACGGCCATGATGTTCGGCTACAAGGAGAAGGCGAATTTCTCCGTCGCCAATGAGAGCGAAATCTCGACCGCGCCGAAGGTCGACTTCAACCCGACGCCGGCGCCCGCGAAATAGACCGGTGCCGATCAGGCCGATCCGATGAAGGCGATCAAAGCCTGCCTGCTGGCATTGCTGCTGTGCTGGAGCGCCATTGCTCTGGCCGATGTGGCCGTGCCGGCTCTGACGGGGCGCGTGGTCGATCAGACCATGACGTTGAGCGAGTCCGACCGGGCGTCGCTCGACAGCACGCTGCGCGACTTCGAGGCACGCAAGGGCAGCCAGATCGTGGTGCTGATCGTGCCCACCACGGCGCCGGAAGCCATCGCGCAATACTCCATCCGCGTTGCCGAAGCCTGGAAGATTGGCCGCAAGAAAGTCGATGACGGCGCGATCCTGCTGGTCGCCAAGGACGATCGCAAGCTCCGCATCGAAGTTGGCTACGGCCTCGAAGGCGCACTGACCGACGTCACGACGAAACGGATCATGGACGAGATCATCACGCCGCGCTTCAAGACCGGCGATTTCGCCGGTGGCATCACAGCCGGCGTCAACCAGATCATCAAGGTGATCGACGGCGAGCCGTTGCCAGCGCCGGATGAATGGAAGGGCAATTCGAATGCCCTCGATCAGATCATGGAATATGCGCCGTTCCTGCTGTTCGGTGTGCTGATCTTCGGCAGCATCCTGCGCAACATTTTCGGCCGGCTGTTCGGCTCGCTGGCGACCGGCGGGCTTGTCACCGCGGTGGTCTGGCTTGTCGCCGGCAGCCTGCTGTTCGGCGGCATTCTCGGCGCGGTCGCGTTTTTCTTTACGCTGATCAGCGAGGCCCTCATGTCGGGCGGCGGAGGCGGTGGACGCCGCGGTGGTGGCTATATCGGGGGCGGCGGCGGTTCCTGGTCATCAGGGAGCTCATCGAGCAGCGGCGGCTTCAGTGGAGGCGGTGGCAGTTTCGGTGGCGGCGGCGCTTCGGGGAGTTGGTGATGAGCCTGAAACGCATCGGCAACCATCTGCTCGGCAATCGCTCGCGGGTCCGCAAGGCGTTCCCGCCGCAATCGCTGGCGGCGATCGAACAGGCCATCAAGGCCTCCGAAGCCGGCCATGCCGGACAGATCCGCTTCGTGGTCGAGGGCGCGCTCGACGGCGCGCCGCTGTTCCGCAATCAATCCGCCCGCGAACGCGCCATCGGTGTGTTCGCGCAACTGCGCGTCTGGGACACCGCGCATAACAACGGCGTGCTGATCTATCTGCTGCTCGCCGATCGCGACGTCGAGATCGTGGTCGATCGCGGCATCGATGCCCGCGTCGGCAAAGCCGGCTGGGAAGCGATCTGCCAGATGATGGAAGCGGAGTTTCGCGCCGGGCATTTCGAGCGCGGCGTGATCAAGGGGATCGACGCGGTGACGCAGCATCTGGCGGCTCACTTTCCGCGGGACGGCGCGTTGGCGAATGAGCTGCCCGATGCGCCGGTGGTGCTGTAACGCGCTGCTCCCTCAGCCGTCATTGCAAGCGTAGCGAAGCAATCCAGTCTTCGCTTGTGACCTTCTGGATTGCCGCGTCGCTTCGCTCCTCGCAATGACGTGGAGAGGTCATTGACCTCCGCTCACGCCTTCGCCGACTCCCGCGCACCGACCCGCTCGAACCACGCCGCGACCTTCGCATTTCCGCGATCCCACGGCTGCTTCACCTTGTCGGCGAAATCGAGCCAGCAAAACAACACGATGTCGGCCATCGTGAACCGCTCGCCGCAGATGAAGGTCTTGCCGGCCATCTGTCCGTCGAGCCAGCGCAGCCGGTCGATGGCGATTGTCTTCAGGCCCGGCGCGCCTTCGGGTACGCAGACGATGCGCGTCTCGAAGCGCTTCAACCCCTCCGAAAAGCGATAGCCGTTGGCGATGTGCTGGCAGATGTTGAGATCGACGCGCTGCCGCCACATCCGTGCCTCGGCGCGCTGTTCGGGCGTGGTGCCGATCAGCGGCGGCATCGGATGCGTCTCCTCGACATATTCGCAGATCGCGACCGTCTCGGACACATAGGCGCCGTCGTCGAGCTCGAGCGTCGGCATCTGGCCGTGCGGATTGCGCGCCAGATGCGCGGGTTCGCGGTTCTCGCCAGCAGCAAGATCGACGGTCTGGACGGGGAGGCTGATGCCCTTCTCGGCCAAGAACATGCGCACCACGCGCGGATTCGGTCCGATGGAATCGTAGAGCTTCATGGCATTTCCCCGATTGTTCTGTTTGCTGGTGTTGTGCGGGCGGGGCGCGTGCGCGTCAAGCAACGGTTCCCATCGCCGGACAAGAGGTGAAATTTTCGTAAGCACTGCACCCGGTAAGGATTTGGCAAGCAATGAAAGTTACCAAAGTGTTCATCTATTCCGGAGAATTTGATCGTGAGCGAGCACAAGGCCGATTCCACCCCAGACGTCAGCGGCGATCACGTCGACACCGGCGCCGCGGCGGCGGCCGGCTCCCACGATGCTGACATTCACGTGGATTCGCCGAAGCTCGCACCGGAGCAGGGCGAGGAGCGCCCCGCCCAGATGCCAAAGCGGGAAGCGCCGAAGCTCGGAGCGCCCGGCCGGATCACCATCATGGCGCCCTCCCGCGACAGCGGCCCGCATGAGGGCGCGTCCCGTGAGCATGCGGCGCGCGAGCGCTCGTGGGAAGACTTCGTCAATTCCGAGCCGAAGATCGAGTCGGCAGAGAAGGCTGGCCGCAGCCGGATGATGGCGATTGCCGCGATGATCGCGCTGGGCATCACCGTCGGCGCAGTCGGCGGTTCGGTGGCTATGTCCGGCCTCGGCAAGCTGTTTGCCGCCGACGACACCAAGTCGACCAACCAGGCACTGGAAGAACACATTGCCCGTCTCGACGGTGAACTCTCGGCGCTCAAGGCCGAGGTCGACCGCAACGCCAAGCAGTCCATTGCGGCGCGCGCGAAGTCTGCCGAGCGTCTCGACAAGCTTGAGAAGGGCCAGGCCGAACCGGCCGCGAAACTCGCGAAGCTGAGCGAGACCGTCGAAAAGCTGCGCACCACGCCGCCGCCTGCTGCTGCACCCGCGCTGGTCCCTGCACCGGTTGCCTCGGCACCGGCCAAGGAAGTGACCGGTTCGATCAACGCCCCGGTGCCGACCCCGGCACCGAAGCCTGAAGTTGCGCGCCTGCCCATGGTCGAAGGCTGGCGCATCATCGACATCGCCGGCGGCGGCGCTACCATCGAGGGTCGTGCCGGAATCTTCGAAGTCTATGCCGGCGATCCGGTTCCCGGACTCGGCCGCATCGACGCGATCCGCAAACAGGACGGCCGCTGGACGGTGGTCACCTCCAAGGGCCTGATCGTCGCCCGCTGATCCACCCTTCTAGCGACGAATGCGTTCAGGCCGCTGCTGGTGCAGCGGCCTTTCTTTTGGGCTAGCCTCCCGACGTGACGTCTGGGATAGCGCCGTGCGACTTCGCTTGAGCTTCATTGCCGTGCTGCTCTGCCTCGTGGCTCCCGTCGCGCGGGCGGATGAGGGCAATGGTCTCGCCGTCACCGATCCCGGTGTGTTGCGGGCACTGGAAACGCACAACACCCGCGGTCTCGGCCTCGCGCAGCTGCTCGATCCCGCGCGGACAACGCCGATCCCCAACGACGCGCTGTTTGCTCTGCCTGCGATGACACCGGTGCGCGCCGCGCTGGACGATGCCTTTGCGCGCTATCTCGCCGATCACCGCACACACCAGCCGGGCGTGAGTATCGGCGTCGGCCCTGGACATGATGTGCAACTGTTCGACCAGGCAATGCTGACATCGCCGGACGCGCGGTTCGTTCTCGCCGGGATCGTCAATCGTATGGATCGGGCCTATGTCGCGCCGGAGACCTGCGGCGAGATCAGGCTGATCTATCGCCTCACGCGCACGGCCGCTGGCACAACGCCGCCGCGTCTGCCGATGACGCTCAATCTTGTGCTTCGTGCGAAGGACCTGAACGATGCGTCGGTGACATGCGCGGATCTCGCCGGGCGCTGGCTCGACTCTCCGTCATTCACCGAGACTGGCGCAGCACGCGCAGATCGCTTGCTGAAACCGGATGGTCCGCTTGCGACAATCACAGCCGCGCATGTCGATCGCGTCGAGACCAATCTGCAGATTGTGCATCGACCGAAGTCCGAGACGCAGGAATTCCGCACCGACTATTTGCAGAAGGTGTTTCGCTTCGATGCCACCGTGAAGCAGTTTCGCGAGGCACCCATGGAGAACCAGATCGACCGTGACCGGTTGCTGGCTGATGCGGCGCTCGGTCGCGCGTTTCGCGACTGGCTGCTTGCGCCCGTCAATCTCCTTGCTTTCGATCGCGGTACAGTTTTGATCCCCGAGAAATTCCTTGCGACCACGTCGCTGTCGTCGACACCAGCCGGCTTTGCACCGTCGGCCCTGCAGCCGGAATTCGGGCTGATAGACAGCAAGGGGAAGGGCGTGTTCAGCGAGCGTGACGTCGTCGCCGCGCTGGAGCGGGCAGTGGCGCAGGGCGGCGCCTTGGAGAATATCCGTTCGCCGGCTGGCTTCGCGCGGCGGCTGAACGACATCACCTGCGGTGGTTGCCACCAGATCCGCGGCATCGGTGGCTTCCATTTTCCGGGCGCGGACACGCTGGCAGACCAATCGCAGGTAACGGTTGCCGCATCGCCGCGTTTCATCGGTGACCAGCCCCGCCGTCGCGATATCGTCATGGCGATGCGCGATGGAAAGGCGCCGGATTTTTCGCGCGGCTTCTCCGATCGCCCGCAGATGCGTGGTAACAATGAACTCGCGGGATCGCCTCTCCTCGATGGCTGGGGTGCGACATGTTATCGACCGAAGCAGAAAGGTGTCGCGGACAAGAGTTTCGCGTCCTGGACCTGTGCCGAAGGTCTCGCCTGTCAGCAGGTTGGCGCGGATGCGTCGTCTGCAATCGGCATGTGTTTCGTGAAATGAAATGAGGACGCGATGAACGAGACCGACAAAGAGATCAAGGAACGCGACATCGCGATCGCCGAGAACGAGAGCAAGCAGCAGACGACAAGCAGTATCCGCGTCAGCGTCTGGGCGATCGGTGTGGCGGTTCTGCTCGGGCTCGGCTTCTTCGGATGGCTGCTGGCGCGGTAGCGTTTCCCTCGCCCCGCAGTGCGAAGCATAGCTTCGCTAGGCGGGGAGAGGGGGGATCGAACGCACGAAGGGCGTTCGAGACGGGTGGGGAGCCAGCGTGTGAAATATTGGCTCCCCCTCACCCGAATTGCTCCGCTCCGCTCGCAATTCGACCTCTCCCCGCAAGCGGGGAGAGGTAAGATCAATCAGCCCGGCATCAGCACGGTGTTGACGACGTGGATCACGCCGTTCGACTGGTTGACGTTCGGGATCGTCACCGTGGAGGCGCCACCCTTGGCATCGACGATCGTGACCTTGCCGCCCGAGCGCTTGACGGTGAGTTGTTCGCCTTCAACAGTCGTCAGCTTCTTGCCGTCGGTGAGGTCGGCCGCCGAGAGCCGTCCGGGCACCACATGATAGGTGAGGATCTTGGTGAGGGTCATCTTGTTCTCGGGCTGCACCAGCGTATTGACCGTGCCCTTCGGCAATTTGCCGAATGCGGCATTGGTCGGCGCGAAGACGGTAAACGGGCCGGGGCTGGCCAGCGTATCGACGAGGCCGGCGGCCTTCACGGCGGCGACCAGCGTGGTGTGATCCTTCGAATTCACCGCGTTCTCGACGATGTTCTTCGACGGATACATCGCGGCGCCGCCTACCATGACGGTGTTCTCGCCCTTCATCATCTTGGCAGCAGCAGGCTCAAGGAAGCTCGCCGAAATCATCAGCGTGCTGAAGGCGGCAAATGACAGCAGTGCAATGCGCTTCTTGGACATGGTCGTCTCCCGGTTGATAGTGGCGTCGCCGGCGGGGAATCCGCAGGCGTGGTGATCTCGTTGCCGCGCGACATGGCGAGTGCCTGTTGCGCTAACGAGACCAGCTACGCGTTTTAGGGGAGGCGGTTTCAGGTCGGCCTGTGACCACTTCGTGATCACAGGCCGCATCGCAATTTGAAACTCTTTCACGCGGGCTGCGTAACCCGCGGCTTGCGCGACTATGCTACCGTGCCGGAAGCGCGCAACCGCGCGATATCGGCATCATCGAAGCCGGCGGCGCGCAGGATCTCGTCGCTGTGCTGGCCGATGGACGGCGGCAGATGCGGCTTGCGCTTGGTCTCGCCGCCGATCCAGATCGGGCTGTTGATGGTGAGGATGTCGGTTCCTTCGAACGGGATCAGCACGTCATTGTCCTTCATCTGCTGATCGTTCGGAATATCGTCGAGGATGCCGACGAAGCCGAAGACGAGGCCATTGCCGTCAAGTCGCTCGCGCCAGTCGGCGAGGTCGCGGGTCGCGAACACCTCGTCGAGGATCTTGATCAGTTCGACCGAGCGCGCATGGCGATCGGGTTTGGTTGCGAAGCGCGGATCGTCGCGCAGGTCCTCGCGGCCGAGGCATTTGGTAAAAGCCGGCCACTGCCGCTCTTCGGCGAGCAGCGACAGCATGATCCAGCGGCCGTCGCGGCACCTGTAGTGATTGGTGACGGCATTGAGCGCTTCCTCGCGCGAGCGGCGCTTCTCGAATTTGGCGCCCACCAGCTTGGCCTGCGCCAGCACGCTCGACGACCACACGCCATTGGCCATCAGGTTCGATTTCACCTGGCAACCCTTGCCGGTCTTCTCGCGCTTGTAGAGCGCGGTGACGATGGCGCCATACAGCGCCATGGCGCAGGGATGATCGCCCATGCCGGCGATCGAACGCGCGGGTGTCGTGTCTTCGTCCGCCCGCACCAGATCCATCATGCCGGAGCGCGCCCACCACGCGGTGGAGTCGAAACCGGGCTTGTCGGCTTCCGCGCCCTTGTCGCCATAGCCGGTGAAGCAGGCATAGATCAGCCGCTCGTTCAGCGGTGCGATATCCTCATAGGCGATCTTCAGGCGCTTGCGCACCGGCGGCGGGAAATTGGTGATGAAGACATCTGCCTCGGCGATCAATTTGTAGAGCACCGCCTGGCCTTCCGGCTTGGCCAGATCGAGCGCCAGGCTTTTCTTGTTCCGGCTCTCCATCATCCACGCATAGTTGTGTTCGCTCTTGGGATAACCGGGCAGGTTGGGCAGGTTGCGATAGGGATCGCCAGCACCGGGCGGTTCGATCTTGATGACGTCGGCGCCGAAGTCGGACAGCACTGTGGCTGCGGCGGGCGCGGCGATGAAACTCGCGCAGTCCAGCACCTTCAGCCCTTTGAACAGACCGTCTTCCATGCGTCACTCCCGTCGCTTTTGTTTTGCGTGTTATTCTTGCCGTCTGCCGGAATTTAATTCCATCTGGAATCCGGTGGCGCATTTGACCCATCTTCGATGGGTGATGCAACGGCCTCAGCTAACCCTCCCCTGGAGGGGGAGGGTCGCTGCGTGCATAGCGCGCAGCGGGGTGGGGTGAAGCAGCAAGCTCCGTCGTTGTGGCTTCACCCCACCCCGTCTCGCAACACACGTCGCGTGCTGCTCACCGACCCTCCCCCTCCAGGGGAGGGTAAGAAGGATCAGTTTTGATCTGTCATCAATGCTGCATTGCCACCCGCGGCAGCCGTGTTGATCGTCACCGTCTGTTCGGTGGCGAAGCGGGCGAGGTAATGCGGGCCACCGGCTTTCGGCCCGGTGCCGGACAGGCCGAAGCCGCCGAAGGGCTGCACGCCGACCACGGCGCCGATCATGTTGCGGTTCACATAGACATTGCCGACCGGCAGGCGCGCGATCACGCGCACCATATCGTCGATCCGCGAATGCACGCCGAGCGTGAGCCCGAAACCGGTGTCGGCAATATCCTGCAGCACCTTGTCGAAGCCGGCAGCGCGGTAGCGGACCACATGCAGGACCGGACCGAACACTTCCTCGGTCAGTTGCCGCGCGCTTGCGAGTTCGAAGATATGCGGTGCGACGAAGTTGCCTGCAGGTGCCATGCCCGCAAGGTGCACGCGCAT
Source organism: Tardiphaga sp. 20_F10_N6_6 (assembly GCF_052076045.1). Lineage (NCBI taxonomy): Bacteria > Pseudomonadati > Pseudomonadota > Alphaproteobacteria > Hyphomicrobiales > Nitrobacteraceae > Tardiphaga > Tardiphaga sp. 20_F10_N6_6. Next base: position 2,437,393 of record NZ_CP197239.1, on the reverse strand, counting down.
CTCGAGCATCATGCGCGCGATATGCGCATCCAGCTTCTGCTTCGCTTCGGCATCGATCACCGGGCCGATATGGGTGGCGGTATCACGGGGATCGCCCAGCTTGAGTTCCCGGGCTGCGCCCACGATCATTTCGATCATGCGGTCGGCGACATCGTCCTGCACCAATAGCAGCCGCAACGCGGAGCAACGCTGCCCGGCCGACCGGAACGCCGACATCACCACATCGTCGGCGACCTGTTCCGGCAGCGCGGTGGCATCGACGATCATCGCATTGATGCCGCCGGTCTCGGCGATCAGTGGCACGATCGGGCCATCCTTAGCGGCGAGGGTGCGGTTGATGGATCGGGCCACCTCGGTCGAGCCGGTGAACACCACACCGGCGATGGCGGGATGCGCGACGAGCGCCGCCCCGGTGTGGCCGTCGCCCTGGATCAGATGCAATGCTGATGTGGGCACACCCGCTTCATGAAGCAGGCGTACGGCCCGTGCCGCGATGCGTGGCGTTTGTTCGGCCGGCTTGGCGACAACCGTGTTGCCCGCCATCAGCGCGGCGCTGACCTGGCCGAGAAAGATCGCCAGCGGAAAATTCCACGGCGAGATGGCGATAAAGACGCCACGGCCGCGCAGGCTCAACACGTTGCTCTCGCCGGTGGGCCCGGGCATTGTCTGGCTAGTGCCGAATTGCTTGCGGCCCCGCGCGGCGTAATAGCGGCAGAAGTCGATGGCTTCGCGGACTTCCGACAGCGCGTCATCAAGCGTCTTGCCGCCTTCCTGTTGCAGCAAGGCGATAAAGGACGAGCGGCGCTGTTCCAGAAAGTCCGCGGCGTTGTCGAGCATCGCCGCGCGGTCTTCGGCCGGCGTGCGGCTCCATGATGCAAAGCCGGCGCGTGCTGCCGTCACAGCAGCACCTGCCTGCTCGGCATTGGCATCAACGACCTTATCCATGTCAGGCTTGCTGGCCGCAATCTCGGCCAGCAATTTGTTCAACGCAGCGCGTTCGCCGAATTCGATGTCGTGCGAATTGGTGCGCTCGGGTCGATAGAGATCGCCAGGCAGCGGGATCTTCGCGTGTCGCGCGCCGTCGGGCGCGCCAATAATTGCGGCAGGCCGCTTCAGCAGCGTCGTGACCGGCACGGTGTCATCTGCGGCAATCGCCACGAAAGATGAGTTCGCGCCGTTCTCCAGCAGCCGCCGCACCAGATAGGCCAGCAGATCGCGATGACTGCCGACCGGCGCATAGGTGCGCCAACGGATCGCGGGATGGTCCTTGCCGAGCCGCTCATAGAGCGCATCGCCCATGCCGTGCAGGCGCTGGAATTCGTAGCCGCCGCTGATGCCAGCCAGTTCGAGGATGGTCGCGACGGTGAGCGCATTGTGAGTGGCGAATTGCGGAAAGATGCGTGGCTGTAAAGCCAGCAGCTTCTGTGCGCAGGCGATGTAGTTGAGGTCGGTCATCGCCTTGCGCGTGAACACCGGATAGCCGGCGAGCCCGCGTTCCTGCGCGCGCTTGATCTCGGTGTCCCAATAGGCGCCCTTCACGAGCCGCACCATCATCTTGCGATCGTGACGGCGCGCCAGCGCGTCGATGTGGTCGATCACATCCGCGCAGCGCTTCTGATAGGCCTGGATAGCAAGCCCGAATCCGTCCCATCCCGCCAGCGACGGATCGGCAAAGGCCGCATCGATCACATCGAGCGACAATTCGAGCCGGTCGGCTTCTTCGGCATCGATGGTGAAATTGAGGTCATAGCTCTTCGCTTGCTGCGCCAGCGCGATCAGGCGCGGCACCAGTTCGCGCATCACGCGCTGATGGCTCACCGCCTCATAGCGTGGATGCAGCGCCGAGAGTTTGACCGAGATACCCGGCCGGTCAGGCAGCGGGTTGTTGCCCGCGGCGTGGCCGATGGCTGATATGGCCGAGGCATAGGAGTCGAAATAACGCTGCGCGTCGTCGGCAGTGCGGGCGCCTTCGCCGAGCATGTCGAAGGAATAGCGCGCCGGACGCTCGGACGGCGTGCGGGCGCGGGCCAGCGCCGCGTCGATGGTTTCGCCGAGCACGAAATGGCTGCCCATCAGCCGCATCGCCTGCCGCGTCGCCGTGCGCACCGCGGGCAGGCCGATCCGCTTGGCCAGCCGGCCTAGCGTGCCCGTCGGCGTCTCGCCGGGCTGGATCGCGCGCTGCGAGATGCCGAGCGCCCAGGCCGAGGCGTTGACCAGGAAGGCACTGGATCTGGTCTCGTGATGGATGAAGTCGCCCTGGCCGAGCTTGTCCTCGATAAAGGCATCGGCGGTCCGCGCGTCCGGCACCCGCAGCAGCGCCTCGGCCAGCACCATCAGCGCCAAGCCCTCTTTGGTGGAGAGCGAATATTCCCGCAGCATGTCCTCGACACCGCCGAAGCGGTCGTCTTTGGCGCGGATCGCGTCGATCAGGCGCGTCGCCGTTGCGTCGATCCGCGCGTCCTGGGCAGGCGTCATGGCTGCGTTGGCCAGAAGCCCGGCAGCGATGGCCCCATCATCCGGTGCATAGGGAGCGGTGAAGGGAGGCATGGAATCGGGTGGCATGGGCGTTTCCTCGGATATCCTTCAAGCCTAATCCCGGTCTGTCCGTAGTTCGATAGGAGATATCGGAATTTTACCTTAGATAATCCGGAAATGATCGTGCTATACACCGGGTATGAGCGATATCGACAAGATTGACCGGAAAATCCTCGCCGTCCTGCAGGCTGACGGCCGAATCGCCAATGTCGAGCTGGCCGAGAAGGTCGGCCTGTCCCCAACCTCGATCGGCGAGCGGTTGAAGCGGCTGCAGCGCGACGGCTATATCGAAGGCTATGGCGCGCGGCTCAATCCGCAGATGCTCGGCCTTGGCCTGCTGGTGTTCGTCGAGGTGCTGCTCGACAAGACAACACCAGATGTGTTCGAGCGCTTCGCCCGCGCCGTGCGGCTCGCGCCGGAAGTGCTGGAGTGCCACATGGTGGCGGGTGGTTTCGATTATCTGGTGAAGGCGCGTGTCGCCGACATGAGCGCGTATCGTCGCTTTCTTGGCGAGAGCCTGCTGGCGCTGCCCGGCGTGCGCGAGAGCCGCACTTACGCGGTCATGGAAGAAGTGAAGCGCGACGCACCGCTGCCCGTGGGATAGCGAGCCGGGATAACGCCACCGTTGTCTTGCCGTTGCCTTGGCAGCCCGAAAGCGCTGCGTTAGGTTTCCGCGCGTTTCTCTCGGAGCAAATCATGCGGGCAGGCCAGTTCAATCTTCGTGTCGCCGATTTTCGTATTCTGATGGCGGCAGGTGTCATCGCAGTGACCGGCCTGTTCTCGATGTCGCATGCGCGCGCGATCGAAATGTCCCGCGAGGTCAGCGATCTCTACACGTCGGTGTCGATCTACCCGCCATCCGCCGGTTCCATGACCATCTGCTACGGCTTCGTCTGCCGGCGTCGCCACGCCTTCGATTTTACGCCTGCCGACAGGGCTGCGCTCACCAAGCTTCTCGCCGCGGGCAAGGGGTCGGCCGCGGCGGAACGCGCTGCCGTGCAGAAGGCGGTGGTGTGGTGGGACCGCCGCGTCGGCCCGGTGCTCGGCACCGACAAGCGGATCGCCAATGCGGATTTCCGCTATTTCGACGACAAGCATAATTTCGATTGCTGGGACACGACGCGCAACGTCACCAGCCTGCTGCTGATCATCCAGGACTGGGGTTTGCTGAAGCATCACACGGTGGGCAATCCGCGCTATCGCGGCAATGCGTTGGTGCTGCAGACGCCGCACAATACCGCCGTGCTGCTGGACCGCGCGACGGGCACCGAATGGGTGGTCGACATGTGGACGCGCGGCTATGCGCAGCTCCCGGACGTCAAGCCGGCCGATCAGTGGGTCAAGGAAAACTGAAGCAGGGAATGGAGCGCCGTCGCGTCGCTGAGGCGTGCGTCACGTCAACTGGCGGCTCTAAGGAGCGGACCTTACAAAGATCTCAGCTCGGACTTTTGGAGTTAGGCTAGAGCGCACACCGCGGATCGAATTAGCGCAATCCTGCGTGAAACTGATTGCGTTGCAGGAGAGGTGCCTCTTTGGAGGAAACCGCTCGTGCCGAATGCGCTCTACATTGTTGAGGCGTGATCTGGAAAACTTGCCTGACGAAAGCCCGGGGAAGCAGCCGGATCACACTGGTATCAAACCAGATGTATCAGACCTTGAGGTTCTCAGCCGAGGTCTTGCCGCGGTTGGCAACTTCCTCGAATTCAACGGTCTGTCCTTCGTTCAGTGTCGAAAGGCCAGCCTTCTCAACTGCCGAAATATGAACGAACACGTCCTTGCCGCCATTCGCCGGCTGGATGAATCCATAACCCTTCGTCGGGTTGAACCACTTCACAGTGCCTTTAGTCATCACGTCGTCTCCGCGGGATCAAAATCGATAACGAACTGCCGGTCCCCGCAAACCGGCATATCCGACATGCGCACGTTACCCGCGGATTGCCAAGCTTGATAGCTCAAACGGCGTGCAGAAATCGTCCAAACCGACCGTTATCTGTCCAATTTGCCGGGATTCGTCGCTGTTCAGGATGTTTCCGACGCGGCGGAAGGTCGCAAAAGTAGAGTGCCGGGTTCGGTCGCAATACGACCATGCGTTGTCGCCTGCACGCTGGTGATATCGCTGCAATGCAAAACCCCGGCCGAGGTGGCCGGGGTTCGCAGCCCTCATGCGAGGATTAGTAGCAGACGTTAACCGTGCGCCAGCGCAGGCCGTAGGGCGTCATCACGCGGCGGCTCACATAGCATCCACCGCCGCCACCGACATAGCCAATGCCGAAAGTGGGGCCGTAGAAGCCGCCGCCATGGAAGTGGTGGTGATGGCCATGCCAGCCCCAGCCATGGGCCGATGCGGTGGACGGCGTCAGCGCCATCGCGCCGAGGGAAGCTGCAGCAACGAATGCGAGTGCGAGTTTGCGAAACATGGTCGTTCTCCTTCAGTGATGCGCGGAGCGCTGGTTGCGGGATCTGTCTGTTCGATCCATCGCAAATTCGTCGCATCGATTTCGGAGCGGGTTCGAAGAAACTCTGTAGGAATTTTCTGAATGCTTGTTCAGGCAGGCAAAGCGTGTGCGCCCTGCAGGAACAGCGTTAAAGCGCGGAAACCATGTCGCTGGTAACGAGAGACGAAAGCACCTTCGCATCTGTGATCGTGCGTACATTCATCGGCGCGGCACGGCCACGGATCGCGACGTCCTGTTGTGGCAGCGCGGCACCCGCGAGGCCTGCAGTGGTGCTTACTTCTTCGGAGATGATGACTTCGCAAGCGAGGCTCTTGGTCATGTCCTGCAGGCGTGCAGCGACATTGACCGCATCGCCGAGTGCGGTGAACACCATGTGGTCGCGATAGCCGATATCGCCGACGATGACTTCGCCGCCGTGAATGCCGATGCCGAAACGCAGCGGCTGCGGCAGGTCATGGGCGAGGGCGCGATTGAGTTCCTCGATATTCTCGGCAATGAGCCGTGCAGCCTGCAGGGCCTGACGACACGCGGTCTGCGGATCGCAGGCGAGGCCGAACAGCGCCAGCTCGCCGTCACCGATGAACTGGTTGGGCTTGCCGCCGCTTGCGATCACAGCTCGCGAGACGGCGTCGAGAAAGCGGTTGACGATGAACACCGTGTCGTAAGGCAGCCGCTTCTCGGCGAGCATGGTGGAGCCGCGCATGTCGACGAACATGCAGACGAGATAACGCTCCTGGCCGATCCGCGCCGGCTGCGACGCATGCGCATTCGCGCTGGTCACCTGCGGTGCGAACAATTGCACGAAGGCCACATCAGTTGTCGGTCGCAACTGGCAGGCAAGGCGAACCGCGGGGTCGGCAGCGCCGCCGATCCTGCTCAGCACGAAGGCTTCGCGCGCGGAAGGTGCCGGCAATGTCTCGACACCGCTGGTGACGCGAATGCGGCAGGTCGAACAGCGCGCGCGTCCGCCGCAGACGCTGGCATGCGGCACGCGATGACGTAGGCTCGCTTCCAGCACGCTGAGGCCGAGAGGGACGCGCAGCTTGCGACCGTCGCTATAGGACAGATTGATCATCCCGGCGCGGCGTTCGACGACCATGCGGATGGCGCGGGCCGCGAGCACGATACCAAGCAGCGCGAGATAGCCGATCAGGAGATCGTCGGTGATGTCGCCCAGTGTCTGCTGCTGCGGAGCGGTGCCCATCCGGTCCGGGCCGAAATTCTCGGCCTGCCATTGCGGCGATGCCAGCTTGGCCTCGACCTCGCGCTTGCCTTGGAAGATGCCAAGCAGCGCCAGTGTCGGGATCAGCACGGCAGCGGACAGAAGATAGGGCGCGAGGCTCTTGAAGTGTGCTTTCAGCCGCAGCCAGAAATACAATCCGATACACCCGTGTAGCCAGGAGACGACCACCACGAGATACATCGACCACGTCTTCGCGGGCGACGTGATCCAGCCATAGAACACCTGAGGATAGCTGCGATTGATGTCGTACAGGTTTTCTCCCAGGCGGACGGCGACCACATGGCCGACGATGAGTGCGGGAATGCTGAGCCCGAGTACCAGTTGCAGCGGCTCGACGGCTCGCCAGCGGAACTGCCGGCGTTCGAACAGCGCCCAGATGCCGAGCACGCCATGGATCGTCACCGCCGAATAGAAGGTCACGGCGACCGGAAAGAACTGCCAGAAGCCGGCATGGATCACGACGCCGGTCTGCAACGCGTCGAGCGAGATATTGCCAAGCGCGTGATTCAGGAAATGGCTGAGCAGATAGGTGAACAGCACCAGTCCGCAGACCAGCCTGACCTGGCGCAGCCCGATGCCGCGCCACCACGCGGTGGTGGGGGCGGTCCGGGGCAGGTTGCTGGCTGTCTTGAACGTCGCGTCCATGGCGAAACCCTACGGCGAGACGCGCTCCGATGCCATCCGGAGCGGCCTCCGGACAGACCTTATCCAGCAGTAAAGTCAACAAGTTGACAGCATGGCGAAGTCCGCCGAAAAGCTCGGCGATGACGTCTTTTCCCGACCCTTACCTCGATCGGAATGTCTCCCGCCGCGCCTTTTGGGTGATCGGCGCATTGCTTGTGGCGCTGACTGCGATGCGGCTGGTCTATGCTGGTCTGTTCGATTTGCGCACCGACGAGGCCTATTACTGGACCTGGTCGAAGGAAAACGTGCTGTCGTTCCTCGATCATCCGCCGATGATCTCATGGTTCATCCGTGCAGGCACGCTGATCTTTGGCGACACCAATTTAGGCGCGCGTTTCGCCGGTATCGTGGCGATGGCGGTGACGCAATTGCTGCTCGCCGACATCGTTCGCCGCGTCACGCAGGATCTGCGCGCGGTGCTGCTGGCGGTGCTGATGTCGGAAGCGGCGCTGTATTACGGATTGCTGATGGCCAAGGTCGCGCCGGACGTGGCGCTGATTCCGTTCGCCATGGCGATGCTGTGGTCGCTGGTGCGGCTGGCCGAAAGCCACGACGGACGCTGGTGGCTCGCGGCCGGTGTCTTCGGCGGTCTCGCGCTGCTGTCGAAACTCACGGTGGTGATGTTTGTGCCGGGCATTCTCGCTTTCATGCTGGTGCCGGAATGGCGCGGGCGCTGGCTGCGCAGCCCGTATCCTTGGCTGGCCGTACTGATCGCACTGGTGATCTCGTCGCCGGTCCTGATCTGGAATGCCGGTCATGACTGGGCATCGTTCAGGTTCCAGTTCATCCGCGCCACCACGAACAACGAAGTGTCGCTGCGCACGCTCGGTGATTTTCTCGGCCTACAGTTCGGTCAGGTCGGCTTCATCCTGATGCCGGTCATTCTCTCCGCGGTTGTCGTCACGGCATGGCGTGGCTATCGCCGCCGTGAACCGGTCGCGATCCTGCTCGCCACCTGCGTATTGGTGCCGTTCTTTTTCTTTGCATGGAAGTCGCTGACCCTGCGTGTCGGCGATACCTGGCCGATGTTCCTGTGGCCTGCCGGGATCGCTGCGGCGGCGATCAATCTGACGAAACTGCCGGGCGACGGCTGGTCGCCGCGCATGGTGCGTGCCTCCTATGGCTGGAGCATCGCCGCCATCGCCACCGGCATTCCGCTGGTGGTGCTGGTCTTCCTCTATAGCGTGGCCGCGCCGTGGAACCTGATCGGCAAGAACGATCCGCTCGGCGGCGAGGGCGGCTATCAGGTGCTGGCCGACCGCGCACTGGCTGAGATGAAGAGCACCGGCGCCACCTGGATCGCGACGACCGACTACCGCACCTATGCGATGCTGCGCTGGCATCTCAAGGACAAGGTGCCGGTGGTGCAGGTCAACGAGCGCGCGCGCTTCATCGGCTTTCGCGATCCCGGCATGGACAGAATTAAGGGGCACACCGGACTTTACATCGCGCAGACCGCGGACAACCAGCGCCCGTTGCTGGCGACGACGAGTGCGGTGCTCACGTCAGTTGCCGAAGTCGATACCATGTGGCGCGGCACGGCCATGAAGCACTATGCGATCGACAAGCTCACCGGCTGGACGCCTGACCTGACGCCGAAGCCTGATACACCGTTCTATCGCTGGCCGGCGCTGGCGGAGATGTCTGTGCCGTCACGCATTCAGCTGGCGGCGCGCTGACTGCTCTCTCCCGGCTGACGAGGGGAAAGGAGGCCGCGATTGGTGCATGCGACGTCCAGGTCGATGCCAAATATATCTTTCAATTCAACCTTGCCGGCATCCGTTACTTTAAAGGCGCGTGTCGCGCCCGTTCGCGCAACCCATCCGAGTTCCAGAAACCGCCGTTGCAGCTCGGCGCCGACCAATCCCCCCACATGATAGCGCCGCTCGCTCCAGTCCAGGCAGGCCCGGCAGAAGATGCGCTTGCTGCGGCGGTCGGTTTCAAGCCTGGCTCCGAAGTCGCAGAGGAAGCGGTGGCCTGCGTCGGTAAGCACTCCGCCGTCTACGCTCAGATGCATGTAGTCTCGTGCGATCAGCGCGTCCGCGACTGCAACGCCCAACCGTCCGGCCATGTGATCGTAGCAACTGCGTGCAAGGCACAACGCTTCATCGCGCGCGGAACGCGGTCGATGCCTCGGTGGCATTTCCAGGGCCGCGACGGCGATCATGCTTTCCAGCATCTGGGCCACGAGCGGTGATGTGATCCGATAGTAACGAAACCGCCCGCTCGGTGTCACCGATATCAATCGCGCGTTGAGCAGCCGAACCAGATGTTCGCTCGCGGTGGGGCGGGATATCCGCGCCTGAAATGCCAGCTCGGTTGCTGTGAGCGCCTGACCTCCCATAAGTGCTGCAAGCATGGTCGCGCGCGCAGTGTCGCCAACCAGCGCTGCGACTTCGACCATGTTTGCGGAGGCGACCATATCCCAGCGTAGCGGCTCGCCGGATAATCCGCCACTCCCGTCGGTTCGGCCGGCGCCGAACCAATTGGCCCGGCGCCGACCGTCCCCCGTGCGATGATGCGATCAATCATGGCAGCCGGGAGCGGAAACATGCAGGCACAGTTCATTCGCGTCGAACCGTTCTCATCCTATTTCGAGGCACGAAAGGTTCCTGTCGCGCCGGCCGTGCGCTATGGCGATCTCGTCTATGTCTCGCAACTGCCGCCCTATGATCCCGAGAGCGGGGAGATCAGGCGCTTCCCGCTGGAGCGGCAGATCGAGATTGTCCTCGATCAGATGGCGCTGTGCCTTACGGCTGCGGGCTCATCGATCGACAGGGTGATCAAGTGCAATGTCTATTGCACGGGGGCCGATCAGTTCGACACCATCAATCGGGTTTATGCGCGTTACTTCTCAGGCGAGCCGCCGGCACGCGGCTTTTTCATCGTTGCGGGATGGCATGGCCCGTTCGACGTTGAGGTCGACTGCGTGGCAGCGGTCTAGAAGTAGCGCGGATTACGTATTCTCTTCCCCGTCTCGCTTCCGCAACAGATCCTTCGCGAGATCGCCAAGCTGCGGGCGTGGCAGCGCCGTGAATGGCAATGGCCGCGTCACATCGATGGCGGCGAGACCCAGGCGGGCCGTGAGCAGGCCATTGAGCACGCCTTCGCCGAGCCGCTGCGAGAGTTTCGCGGCGATGCCGTGGCCGAGCACCTGCTGGATCATGCTGTCGCTGGCGGCCATGCCGCCGGTGATGGCGAGATGGCTGATGGCATGACGCATCAGCGTGATCATGCCGAGCGTCCCCGGGCGGCCGCCATAGAGTTTTGCGAGTTGGCGCACCAGCCGGATCGCAGCCGCAGCGACGAACAGGACATCGACCACGGCGCGCGGGCTGACGGCGGTCACCACCGAGACGCGTTGCGCGGCGACCGAGACGAGGCGACGCGCTTCGATATCGAGCGGGCTCATCAATTCACGCTCGGCCACGCGAATGAGATCGGCGCCGTCGATGATGTCATCGGCATGGCCCTGCAATGCGGTGCGGGCGCGGGCGAGCCGCGGATTGGTATGTGCGAGCTTCAGCAGGTCGGCGAGAACGGCGCGGCTTTCGGCATGGTCGTCGCTGGCGATCACGGCCAGCGCGCGGGCATGCAGCTTCTCGATGGTGGCGAGCCGCATCAGGCTCAGCGCTTCGCGTGTGATGATGGCGATCAGCGCGATGCTGACCAGCGCGGCGAAGCCGAGGCCAAGAAAGCCGAGGCCGTCATTGATCGCGAACAGGTCGCGGACCAGTTGCGTGACGCCCAGACCCGTGCCGAGCAGCACGAGGCCGCCGAGTCCGGTCCAGAACAGCCTGCCCCATCGGAAGCCTGTGCGGACGGGCCGTAGCGGCTCGTCGATGACGACGGGCATCGCCATCGGATCGGCTTCGGGCGTAATGCGGATGGTGCCGCGGGCGAGGCGGCCGGCGTCCTCGTCGGCGTCCATGACGGTGACGTGGGGATCGTCGAGCCGGAAGGTTGCCGGGCGGCGCGTACGGTCGGTCATTGCAGCCTGTCTCCGATCAGGAACTGGAGCGCGCGGTCGAGGCGGATGTGAGGCAGCGCCGGCTCCTCGCCGCCATCGCGCGTGAGGAGCGGCGGGCGGAAGCGCAGGAAGCGATAGTCGGCCTTGTCGGCGGCATCTGTCGAGAGGCCTTTGAAAGAACCGCCGGTAAACAAGCCATCGAGATCGGTCGGCAGATCGCCGGGGAAGGTCGCGACTTCAGTCTCGCCGTCGAACGTCTCGCCATTGGCGACCTCGCCGGCGGCCGGCGTGCCCAATATTGACGGCAGCTTGTCGCGGCCACGCTGCACCAGCGCTTCCTTGGTGGCGCGCACCGCAGCAATGGCGACGACGTCGACGGATGCACCAGCCAGCTCCGAACGCGACACCGCCTTGGTCACGGTGCGCCGGAGCACATCTTCCAGCCGGTCGTGGCTGAGGTGATGCAGATGATCGGCCTTGGTCGCTGCAAACAGGATGCGATCGACGCGCGGGCGGAACAGCGTGCTGAGGATCGTGCTGCGGCCGATGCGGAAACAATCGAGAATGCCGGCGAGGGCGGCTTCGAGATCGTGGAGTGCCTCGGGTCCCGCGTTGAAGGCCGAGAGCGCATCGACGAGTACGATCTGCCGATCCAGCCGCGAGAAGTGATCGCGAAAGAATGGTCGGACGACCACGTCCTTGTAGGCCTCATAGCGCCGCTTCATCATCGCCCACAGCGAACCATCCGGTGCGCTACCATCGCTGGCGACGTCGAGCGGCGCAAAAGTGAGCGCCGGCGAGCCTGCGAGGTTGCCCGGCATCAGGAACCGGCCCGGCGGCAGCAGGCTCATGGCGAAGCGTTCGTCGCGGCAGGCGCGCAGATAGTCGGTGAAGAGTTTTGCTGCGATCAGCGTCGCCTGCTCGTTTTCCGGCGCATTGGGATCGAGCATGGCGAGATGCGCGTGAAACGCCGCAGCCAGGGCCCTGCGCGGTCCTTGCCGCGACAATGCAAGGCTCTCCGCCGACCATTCCTCATAGCTCTTGTTGAGCAACGGCAGATCCAGCAGCCATTCGCCGGGATAGTCGACGATGTCGAGCGTGAGCGTGCGGTCGGCGCCGCTCGCGCGCTGATAGTCGATGACCAGACGCAGCTCGCTGATATCGGTGGTGGAGTTCGGCCAGCGCCGCTCGTCGATCAGTGTGCGCAGATGCTCTTCATAGGCGAACCTGGGAACGGCATCGTCGGGCTGCGGCGCAAGACGCGCTTTCGCGATGCGTCCGGTGGCCAGTGACTCGAACACCGGAAAGCGTCCGCCGCGCGTCAGGCCATGCACGAGCGCGGTAATGAACACCGTCTTGCCGGCGCGCGACAGGCCTGTGACCCCAAGCCGCACCGTGGGATTGAACAGACCATCGCCATAATCGAGCAATGCGCGCGCGGACAGCCGTGCTTCTTCGACGAGTTCGGACAGGCTGGGCATCGTGCGGGAAAGCTCGTCATGGTGAATGGTGCGCGGGTGTTGGTCTGCCTTTAAAAATGGCGATTGTCTGGCTGAAATCAAGTTCGTCACGAAAGCGTCGTCACTTCGTCGTTCGGCTTTCGTTGACGATCTCCAGCCTATGATCTATCGCTGATTTCAGGGGAAGTCACAGGCGGGCTTACGGGGCAAGCTCACCGCATCGCACCGGCCGGGTTGACGCCACCATGACCGTTTTCCGTATCAAAGAACTGACCAGTAATTCCGCTCACATGGTGGCCGGCGCGATCCGCTGGAATTACGACCGTGCCGAACTGATCGCCGACGGCATCGTTCACGGTCTCGGCGTGTTCTCCGGCCTGATCGCCGCCACCGTCCTCATCGTGCTCGCCGCCGTGTTTGCGACGGCCTATGAGGTCGTGACCGTCTCGGTCTATTCCGTTGGCCTGCTGGCCATGCTGGTGCTGTCGGCCATCTATAATATGTGGCCGGTGTCGCCGCGAAAATGGTTCCTGCGCCGCTTCGATCACTCCGCGATCTATTTGCTGATCGCCGCCACCTACACGCCGTTCTTCGCGCAGATCGCCAACACACGGCTCGCGATCTCGCTGCTGGCCGGCGTGTGGAGCGTCGCCATCACCGGCATCGTCATCAAGCTGGTTTATCCTGGCCGTTTCGATCGCCTTGCGGTCGTGCTCTATCTCGCCATGGGCTGGAGCGGATTGATGGCCTATGACGCCGTGTTCACGCCGCTGCCGCCGCTCACCATGTGGTTCGTCGCTGCCGGCGGCACGCTGTATACGCTGGGCGTCGTATTCCACGCCTGGCAGCGGCTGCGTTTCCAGAACGCCATCTGGCACGCATTTGTCCTGCTCGGCGCCGCATGCCACTATACGGCCGTGCTCGATATGGTGCTGAGCACCTAGAGCATGATCCCGAAAAGTGGGTACCGGTTTTCGGATCAGATCATGCTCTAATAAGAAACAAAAACAAACAAAGGGAGTGCGGCATGCGGGTAGACGGCAAGGTCGTCGTCGTGACCGGTGGCGCCAATGGCATCGGCCAGGCGTTATGCGAAACATTTCATAAAGCGGGTGCAGCGAAAGTCGTCGTCGTCGATCTCGATGGTGAGCGGGCGACGGCCGTTGCGGAGGCCATCGGCGGCGCCGCGTTCCGATGCGATGTCGGCAAGGAAAAAGACATTCAGCATGTGATCGAACTGACCGAACGGCATTACGGGCCGATCGCTTTGTTCTGCTCCAATGCCGGTATCGGCGGCGGCTTCGATCCCATGAGCCCGAATGCGGGCGGCACGTCGGATGAACCATGGGCGCGGAGCTGGGCGATCCATGTGATGGCGCATGTCTATGCTGCCAGGCATCTGATCCCGCTCTACAAGGCGCGTGGCGGCGGCTATTTCCTCAACACGATCTCGGCCGCGGGGCTCCTCTCGCAAGTCGGCAGCCCGGCCTATTCGACCACCAAACATGCCGCGGTTGGCTTCGCCGAAAATCTCGCGATCTCCCACCGGGCAGACAACATCAAGGTCTCGATCCTTTGTCCGCAGGGCGTCGATACCAACATGCTGAAGAACATTCCGAAGGGTCCGCAATCCAATGACGGCAATCTGTCGCCGGAGCAGGTGGCGCAGGATGCGCTCGCGGGGATCGAGGCGGAGACGTTCCTGATCCTGCCGCACAAGCAGGTGATCGATTACATGCGCAAGAAGACCGAGAACTACGACCGCTGGATCGGCGGCATGGCCAAGATCCAGGCGAAGATGCGGGAGACGTTTGGGACGAAGTGAGGGGCGTAGGGCCTTCCTTAACCTCGCCCCGCATTTGCGGGGAGAGGTCGGCGCGCAGCGCCGGGTGAGGGGCATGGCACGCGGCTAGCCATACAGAAGCCCTCTCGGATCTCTCTGAATGATGCCGTGTGGTTCAAGGAATTTCACGGCCCGAGAGACTGGCGCTGTGGCGAATGTCGCGCGCGGCCCCTCACCCGCCGCGAAGACGCGGCGACCTCTCCCCGTAAAGAACGGGGAGAGGTTAGAAAGAGGACTACTCCGCGGCTTCCAGCTTCGGCGGGCGTGGCCAGATCACCGGGACCGGCGGATCGAACGCCTGGATCGGCGGCAGGTTGCCGGTGAATTTCTCGACATTCACCACCGTGAGCTGACCCGTGCAGCCCTGCGCCAGGCGCGAGGTGCCGGTGTCGCGCGTGAGCACATTCGGATTGCCGTGCACGCAGAGCGGCTTTTCCTCGTTCGGATCCTCGGGATCGTAATAGGCGCCGGTCGGCAACTGCACTACGCCGGCCATGACGTCCTCGGTGACCACCACAGAGGCGAGGCACGAACCGCGCTGATTGAACAGCTTGATGATGTCGCCGTCCTTGATGCCGCGCGCATCGGCGTCGACCGGATGCATGCGCGCGACCTCGCGGCCGCGGCGCTTCTCGGCCGAACTATGCCCGCCGAAATCGAGCTGGCTGTGCAGGCGCGACGCCGGCTGATTGGCGACGAGCTGCAGCGGATTGGTCGCATCGACCACGTCCTCCGGCGGCAGCCAGACCGGATGGCCCGGGCAGTCGTCGTAACCGAAGCTGGCGATGGTGTCGGACGTGATCTCGATCTTGCCGCTGGTGGTCGGCAGCGGCGTGCCCTCGGGATCCTCGCGGAAGGCGCGCAGCGTGCCGCCATCCAGCGGCAGTTGCGGCAGCAGCACTTCGCCGGCCGCCCAGAAGGCGTCGAAGTCGGGTGCATCGATGCCCTTGGCTTTGAGCCCGTCGTACGTCGGCTGATAGAGATGTTTCAGCCACTCACGCGGCGTGCGGCCCTCGGTGAATTCATCGGCCTTGCCGAGACGTTCCGACAGGCCGGTGAAGATCGCATAGTCGTCGCGCGCGTCGCCGAACGGCTCGGCCATCTGATGCATCGCGACCATCAGCGGATCGGTCTGCGACGAGCCGATGTCCTCGCGCTCCAGCGTCATGGTGCAGGGAAGCACGAAGTCGGCATGGCGTGCCGACGCCGTCCAGGCGAGGTCGTGCACCACCAGCGTATCGACGCGCGCAAAGGCCTTGCGCAGGCGATTGAGATCCTGATGGTGATGGAATGGATTGCCGCCGGCCCAATAGACCAGCTTGATATCCGGATAGGTCATATGCGCGCCGTTATATTCGAACGGTGCGCCGGGATTGAGCAGCATGTCGCTGACGCGCGCCACCGGAATGAATTCGCTGACGCCGTTCTTGCCCTGCGGCAGGCCGGCGATCGGCACGGCATTCTGGCGACGGCCATAGTTTGCGATGGCGCCGAGCGCATAGCCGAAGCCGCCGCCGGGCAGGCCCGATTGTCCGAACATCGCGGACAACACTGATGCCATCCAAACCGGCTGCTCGCCATGCTTCGCACGCTGCAGCGAATGCGCGACCACGAACAGTGCACGCTTGCCGGGCAGGCGACGCGCCAGCTTGAGGATGTCATCCGCCTTGAGACCGGTGATCGCAGCGGCCCACGCCGCATCCTTTGGCTGGCCGTCGCTGTGGCCCATCAGATAATCCTCGAAGGTGTCCCAGCCATGCGTATGGCTGGCGAGGAACGCGCGATCATGCGTGCCGTCCATCACGGCGGTGTGCGCGATGCCGAGCATCAGTGCCACGTCGGTGCCAGGACGCGCGGCGACCCAGTCCTGGTTCACTTCATCCGGCAGATCGCTCTTCAACGGCGAGATCAGCACGAGCTCGCCGCCGCGCTTGCTCAGCGCGATCATGTCGCGATGTTCGGTATGCTTGCTGATGCCGCCACCGGCGACGCGCGAATTCTTGGTGTTCATGCCGCCGAAGGCGAGAATGATGTCGGTGTGCTCGACGATCTCGTCCCAGCCGATATTGCGGCGGGTCATGTCTTCGTAGTTGCCGAGGATGTGCGGAATCAGAACCGTCGACGCGCCGGCCGAGTAGCTGTTGACCGAGCGCACATAGCCGCCGAGCGCGACATTCAGAAAACGATGGATCTGACTCTGCGCGTGATGGAAACGTCCCGCGCTCGACCAGCCATAGGAGCCGCCATAGATCGCCTTGGCGCTGTAGGTGTCCTTGACGCGCTTCAGCTCGCCGGCGAGCAGGTCGAGCACCTCGTCCCATTCCATCTCGACGAACGCATCGCGGCCGCGACGCTCGTCCGGGCCGGGGCCGTTTTCGAGCCAGCCACGACGCACCATCGGCTTGGCGATGCGTGCCTTGTGGCGGAGCGCTTCGGGGAAATTCTGGATGATCGGATTCGGATCGGGATCAATCGGATGCGGCGTGATGACCAGCTTGCCGTCGACCCACTGTCCGGAAAAGGCACCCCAGTGGGAGCTGTGCGTTTTCTTCGAGGAGTCGCCTGCCTGCGTCGTCATGCCTGACCTTCCGTTATGATCCCGTCATATCAGTGCTTCTGTCCATAAAGCACGGGAACGGCCGAGTCGACGATGACTTCGACAAGGCTGATGCCCGGATGTTGCAGAGACTGCGCGAAGGCGCCTGCGAGTTCCGATGATTTGTCGACGCGGACGGCATGCGCGCCCATGCCTTCGGCCAGTTTGACGAAATCCAGACCGGGCAGATCCAGCCCGGGAACATTGCGCACCTGCATCACCTGGCTGAACGAGCGCATCGCGCCGTAACCGGAATTGTTGATCACCACTACAGTTAAAGGCAATTTGCGCTGCGCCGCGGTCCACAGTGCCTGGATCGAATACATCGCCGAACCGTCGCCGATCAGGCACACCGTGCGACGATCCGGGTAGCCCAGCGCCATGCCGACCGAGGCGGGCAGTGAGTGGCCGAGGCCACCTGAGGTCATGGTGTAGAAACTGTTTGCACCGCGCATCGGAAGATACTTCTGCATTGCAGGGCGATGCGAGGGCGCTTCTTCCACCAGCATCGCATCTGCAGGCATGGCCCGCGACAGCGTGTGCAGCAGATAATCTATCGGGATCGGGTCAGCACCTGCGGGCGGCGGCGGCAGGATGCGGCCCTTGGCGATGTTTCGTTGTGTATCTGGTAGCAGATCGAACAGCAGCTTGAGCGCCGGCTTCATGGTGGCGATGATGCTGGTGCCGATCGGCGCGACGGCGGCGGAATCCACATCATCCGTGATCTGGAAGATCGTGGTATCGCCGTCGAAGATCGCGGCATGACCTTCGACGTGGAAGGTGAATACCGGCGCGCCGATCACGACGACCAGATCATGTTCGCGCAGCGCGTCGGAGAGCTGTGCCGGCGACGCATGCAGGAAGCCTGCGAATTGCGGATGAAGTTCCGGGAAACTGCAACGCGCCGAGAACGGGCTGACCCAGATGGCGGCCTTCGTTTTCTCAGCAACGCTGACCATGAGATCGACGGCGTTTGCGCGGTCGATACCGGGGCCGACGATCAATGCAGGGTTCTTGCTTGTGTTGAGTGCGGCGACGAGTTCCTGCATCGCCTTGGGATCTGGCCCGAGCTCGCGGCTCACATAACGTGCTTCAAGAGGTTGGGCCTGATGCGTCCAGTCGTCGATCGGCACCGAGACGAAGGTTGGTCCGCAAGGCGGCTGCATCGCCACATAATAGGCGCGGGCGATGGCAGCGGGCACATCCTCCGCGCGCGCGGGCTCGACGCTGTATTTGACATAGGGCCGCGGAAATTCCGACGCGCGTTCCGCATAGAGAAACGCCTGCAGCGGCAGAATGCTGCGTGCCTGCTGGCCCGCGGTGATCACCATCGGCGTCTGGTTGCGATGCGCGGTGTAGATATTGCCCAGCGCATGGCCGACGCCGGCGGCGGAGTGCAGATTGACGAAGGCGGCATTGCGCGTCGCCTGCGCATAGCCATCGGCCATGCCGATGACCGAGGCTTCCTGCAGGCCGAGCACGTAGTCGATATCGTCCGGCCAGTCGGAGAGGAACGGCAGTTCGGTGGAGCCGGGATTGCCGAAGACTTTTTGGATGCCGAAGCCGCGCAGCAGGTTCAGCGTGGCGTCCTTGACGGTCACGGGAGTACGGGCGGCGGTTGTCTTGCTGTCGCGGGCCAAGGCGGTTTCCTCACGGGATCGGGCAGTGGTCTGCCGTGTGTTGTTGACTCATCAACAGCAGGAGGGGGCGGGGAGTCAATCGGGGAGGAGGGTGAAACCGCGCCGACCGAGCGGCGCGCGCTGTCGCTCCCTCTCCCCGCTCTTGCGTGGGGAGAGGGGTGGGGTGAGGGGCGGGGCACATAGCCCGCGAAAGGCGGGGGAGATTGCGGATCGAAAAGTCGAGATCCGATAGGTGAGGCCACTGGGTCTCTATAGCGTGCGGCCCCTCACCCGCCGCGAAGACGCGGCGACCTCTCCCCGCAATGCGGGGAGAGGTTAGGTCGGAGTGTCGCTGCGATTACCAGCTCGCGGTCGCCTTCATGGTCGGCGCGCCCTGATGGTTCGCCGTCCAGACGTCGAGCCCGTCCGCCGTCTCATTCGCATTCACCGAAAAATCAGCGCCATCGAACAGCGGCGACACGCCGCGATAGCTGAACTTGGCCGGCGCCTTGCCGCCCTTCAGCTTTGCCGCAAACTCCACCAGCAGGGCCGCCTGCAGCGGGCCGTGAAACACGAGGCCCGGATAGAACTCGACCTTGGTGACATAATCGCGGTCGTAATGGATGCGGTGGCCGTTGAAGGTCAGCGCCGAGTAGCGAAACAGCAGCACGGGATCGGCGTAATGCGTTTCCTGATGCTGGGCCTTTGGCACTTCCTTGGGCGCGGGCGCCGGCGGCGCCATGCTGGTCGGCATGTCCCTGTAGACGATGTCCTGCCGCTCGCGGATGGCGAGGCCGCGCTTGGTGGTGATCAGGTGCTCGACATTGACGAAGCACAGCGCGCCGGTGGAGCCGGTCTTGAGATTGACGTCGAGGATTTTTGACGTGCGCGTGACCTCGTCGCCCACAAGCAATGGCTCGATGAACTGCACTTCGCCGCCCGCCCACATGCGGCGCGGCAGCGGCACCGGCGGCAGGAAGCCGCCGCGCGCGGGGTGACCATCGGGTCCGAGTCTGTCCATCGCCGCCACCGGCTGCGCCAGGCACCACTGCGTGGTGAAGGGCGCGGCGTCGCCGGGCTTCGGCGTGCCGATGTCGAGAAACAATGTCGCGCACAGGCCCTTCACGAGCTGCGCAGTCACGACGTCGGAGGCCTCAATGGTGCGACCGATCCACTGCTTGAGATGATCGATGTCGAGCTTGTCGGTCATGATGACCTCCGTCTGATCTTGAAGTTTACTTCTGCACTTCGCCGATGCCGGGCACCGCGCCATAGCTGCGCGGCGCATCGACCCAGATCGCGGCCGGTGCCGGATAGGACACTTCGCCATTCGGCGTGTTGACGGTGATGCGGCGCAGATGCGGATGGGTGGTGAGGTCCGCCATGGTGTTCACTTCGGCAAAGGCGATATCGGCGTCGGTCAGGCGCTTCAGGAGTTCGTCGCGGCTGAGCGATCCGAAGATGTCGCTGACGGTCTGGTCGGTGAAGGCGCGGTTGCGCACGCGCTCGACGCCGTTGACGAGGCGCGGATCGGCGGCGAGGTCGGCATTCCCCAGCACCTTGGCGCAGAGGATCTTCCACTCACGCTCGCTCTGGATCGAGATCAGGATGTCCTTGCCGTCCTTGGAGCGAAACACGCCATAGGGCGCGATCGAAGGATGGGCGAGACCCATGCGCTTCGGCTCGTTGCCGGCTTCGGCATTGAGCAGCGGCACGGTGAGCCAGTCCGCCATCACATCGAACATCGAGATGCGGATATCGGCGCCTTCGCCAGTCACCGAACGCCCGATCAGCGCTTCAAGGATCGCCGCATGCGCGGCGGCGCCGGTGGCGACATCGACGATGGAGACACCGACGCGCGACGGGCCTTCGGGGCCGCCGGTGATGGAGGCGAGGCCGCTTTCGGCCTGGATCAGCAGGTCATAGGCCTTGCGATGGGCATAGGGGCCGGTATCGCCATAGCCGGTGATGGTGGCGCAGATCAGCCGCGGATAGTCCTTGCGCAGCCGCTCGCGCGTGAAGCCGAGCTTGTCCATCGACCCGGGCTTGAGGTTCTGGATCAGCACGTCGGCAGTGGCGATCAGCTCTTCCATCGCCTTGCGGCCTTCCGGCGTCGCGAGATCGACCACCACGGAATCCTTGCCGCGGTTGAGCCAGACGAAGTAGCTGCTCTGGCCCTTCGCCGCGGCGTCATAGCCACGGGCAAAGTCGCCTTCGGGGCGCTCGATCTTGATGACATGCGCGCCGGCATCCGCGAGCCGCGAACTGCAGAATGGTGCGGCCACCGCCTGTTCAACGGCGATGACGGTCAGTCCCTTGAGCGGCAGCATATGTCTATCTCAATATGAGCGCGGCATGCCGAGCACATGCTCGGCCACGAAGGACAGGATCAGGTTGGTCGAGATCGGCGCCACCTGATACAGACGCGTCTCGCGGAACTTGCGCTCGACGTCGTATTCCTCGGCAAATCCAAAACCGCCATGAGTCTGGATACAGGCATTGGCCGCCTCGAAGGATGCATCGGCCGCGAGCATCTTGGCCATGTTGGCCTCGGCGCCGCATTCCATGCCGGCTTCGTATTTGCGCAGCGCTTCCTTCACCATCAGCTCGGCCGCGCGCATATTCGCATAGGCCTTGGCGATGGGGAACTGGATGCCCTGGTTCTGGCCGATCGGGCGACCGAACACCTGACGCTCCTTGGCATAAGCGCTCGCCTTGGCGATGAACCACTTGGCATCGCCGACGCATTCGCTGGCGATCAGGATGCGCTCGGCATTCATGCCGGAGAGGATGTAGCGGAAGCCCTTGCCTTCTTCGCCAATCAGGTTTTCCGCCGGCACCTTCATGTCGGTGAAGAACACTTCGGTGGTGGCGTGATTCATCATGGTGCGGATCGGGCGGATCTCGAGGCCGTTCTTTTTGGCCTCTTTCATGTCCACCAGAAACACCGACAGACCATCGGTGCGCTTCGCCGCCTGTTCCTTCGGCGTGGTGCGCGCAAGCAGCACCATCAGGTCGGAATATTCGGCGCGGCTGGTCCAGATCTTCTGGCCGTTGACGATGTAGTCGCCGTTATCGTCCTTCTTCGCCACCGTCTTCAGCGACGACGTGTCCGTGCCCGAGGTCGGCTCGGTGACGCCGAAGGCCTGCAGGCGAACTTCGCCACTGGCGATCTTCGGCAGCCACTTGGCCTTCTGCTCGTCATTGCCATGACGCAGCACCGTGCCCATCGTATACATCTGCGCGTGGCAGCCGCCGCCGTTGCAACCGGCGCGCTGGATCTCTTCGAGGATCGCCGCTGCAGCCGACAGCTTGAGGCCGGAGCCGCCATATTCCTCGGGGATCAGAACCGACAGGTATCCGGCTTCCGTCAATGCATCGACGAAAGCCTTCGGATAGGCCATCTCGCGATCGAGCTTGCGCCAATATTCACCGGGGAACTGTGCGCACAGTTTTGCAACGGCATCGCGGATATCGTGGAATTCGTCCTGTTCCGCGGGATGGTGTTTCGTCAAGGAATTGAGCTTCTCTTCTTGAGGGGAAAATTATGAATCCTGACCGGCATTACGAAATCCTGCGGTCTTACGTGATCCGAACCGGCAGGGTCTCATAGCCTTTAACGAAGCTCGAATACACGCGCTTGGGTTCCCCCACAACTTCGATGTTCTCGAACCGTTTCAGTATCTCCTCCCAAACGATCCTCAATTGCAACTCCGCCAGGCGCATGCCCACGCAGCGGTGTATGCCAAAACCGAATGACAGGTGAATCTTCGGTCGCGCGCGGTCGATGATGAACTCGTTCGGCCGCTCGATCACCTCCTCGTCGCGGTTGCCCGAGACGTACCACATCACCACCCGGTCGCCCTTCTTGATGGTCTTGCCGCCGAGTTCAGTATCCTGCATGGCGGTACGGCGCATATGCGCCAGCGGCGTCTGCCAGCGGATCACTTCGGGGACCATGGTCTCGATAAGCGACGGATTGTCGCGCAACTTCTGATACTGGTCGGGGTTCTCGTTCAGCGCCAGCACCGAGCCGGTCATGGTGTTGCGGGTGGTATCGTTGCCGCCGACGATGAGCAGGATGATATTGCCCATCAGTGTGTCGGGATCCATGAAGCGCGTCGCGTCGCTATGCGCCATCATGGAAATGAGGTCATTCCGCGGGTCGGAATTCACGCGCTCGTTCCAGAGCTTCTGGAAATAGGCGGCGCATTCGTCCATCTCGCGGCGGCGCTCTTCCTCCGACGACACGATTCCACTTTTTGGCAGCGCGGTGGACACGTCCGACCAGCGCGTCAGCTTGCGGCGCTCTTCCCACGGGAAATCGAACAGGGTCGCCAGCATCTGCGTGGTGAGTTCGACCGAGACGCGTTCGACCCAGTCGAAGGTCTCGCCGCGTGGCAATCCGTCGAGCACCTTGCACACGCGCCCACGGATCAGCACCGCCATCTCGTCGAGATGCGTTGGCGTGAACATCGGCGTCACGGTCTTGCGCTGTGCGCTGTGCTTCGGTTCATCCATGGCGATGAAGCTCGGCCAGTCATAGCCTTCCGGCACGTCGCGGATCGCGATGCCGCCATGCTTCACGTCGGACGAGAAGATGCCGTGATTGGTGTCGACATGCATGATGTCGTGATACTTGGTCACCGACCAATAGGGCTCGATCGGTGCATTGGTGCAGTAATGCACCGGCTCTTCCTTGCGCAGCCTTTCGAAGAACGGCCACAGCGTATCGGTTGCGAACAGTTTCGGCGCGCCGGGATGGAAGTCCTTCAGCGGCGTCGAATAGGCGATCTCGCGCGCGACGCGCTGGATCTCGGCTTTGTCAGGATTGATCCTGGCTTGGATATTCATGGCGTCTGCTCTCCAAAAAATCGATCCTGAGCCGTTGCGCTCGCTGGTTCAGCCAGCGATCCGCACAGGCAGTGTTTCATAGCCCTTCACGAAGCTCGAAAAGACGCGGCGCGGCTCGCCGACGACTTCGATCCTGTCGAAGCGCTTCATGATCTCTTCCCACACAATCTTCAATTGAAGTTCGGCAAGTCTGAGGCCGACGCAGCGGTGGATGCCGAAGCCGAATGACAGATGGCGGTTCGGGCGTACGCGGTCGATGATGAATTCGTTGGGGTTTTCGATGACCTCGTCATCGCGATTACCCGAGACGTACCACATTACGACCTTGTCACCCTTCTTGATCTGCTTGCCGCCGAGCTCGGCATCCTGCACCGCCGTGCGCCGCATATGTGCGAGCGGCGTCTGCCAGCGGATGATCTCCGGCACCATGCTCTCGATCAGCGCGGGATTGGCGCGCAGCTTGTCATATTCGCCGGGGAATTGATTGAGCGCATAGACGCCGCCGGACATCGAATTGCGCGTTGTGTCGTTGCCGCCGACGATCAGCAGAATGATGTTGCCGAGAAAACTCTCCGGATCGAGATGCCGCGTGGCCTCGCTGTGCGCCATCATCGATATCAGGTCGCTCTTCGGCGGCGCATTGAGTCGCTCCTGAAACAGTCGCCCGAAATACTCGCCGCATTCGCGCAGTTCTCTCTGCCGCTCCAGCTCGGCCTCGGGCGTGGGTGGCAACATGGTGGCGACATCCGACCAGTGAGTGAGCTTGCGGCGCTCCTCCCACGGGAAGTCGAACAGGGTCGCCAGCATCTGTGTGGTCAATTCGATCGAGACGCGATCGACCCAGTCGAAGGTCTCGTTGCGGGGCAGGGAGTCCAGCACCTCGGCAGTACGACTGCGGATCAGGCTGGAGAGTTCATCCATGTGGTGAGGTGCGAACATCGGCGCCACTGTCTTGCGCTGGGCGCTGTGATGCGGCGGATCTGTGGCAATGAACATCGGCCGGCGGAACTGCACACCGGCATCGCGGATGGTGATGCCGCCGAATGCTGCCGCGGAGGAGTAGGTGGCGTGATTGGTCTCGACCTGCATGATGTCGTTGTACTTGGTCACCGACCAATACGGTCCGAACATGCTGTCCTTGCAGTAGTGGACGGGATCCTCGCGGCGCAGCCGTTCGAAATAGGGCCAGAACGTATCGGTGCGGAATAGTTCGGGATTGCCGGGATCGAATTCATCGAGCGGCATCCCGTAAGCTTGGGCGCGAGCGGCGGCTTGGGCGGATTTGCTGCTGTCGGAATCCTGGACGCGATCGAGCATCAGTTCTCTCCCCTGGCATGCCTTCCGTGGTTGGTCCCGGAGGGCTTATTTGGATGAATTACAACCCGTTGCGGGGCCAAGAGCAAGGACCACTTTATGCCTCTTCTCAGCCCGTTCGGCCCGTGACATGGTGATTTCAATCAACAAAACCGGTGCGCTTGCGCGCCGTTCTGACCGGAGGCGACCCTGTGATTGCGAACGCTCAACGGATGTTCAATTTTGATCTCGGCGAGACTGCGGACGCGATTCGCGAGACCGTGCGTGACTTCTCCCAGAACGAGATCGCGCCGCGCGCCGAAGCCATCGACAAGACCAACCAGTTCCCGCTCGATCTCTGGCCCAAGATCGGCGCGCTCGGCCTGCACGGTATCACGGTGGAGGAAGAGTTCGGCGGCGCCGGGCTCGGCTATCTCGAACACGTCATCGCGGTAGAAGAGATTTCGCGCGCCTCGGCGTCGGTGGGCCTGTCCTATGGCGCGCATTCGAACCTCTGCGTCAATCAGTTGCGTCGCAATGGCAACGAGGCGCAGAAGCGCAAATATCTGCCGAAGCTGATCTCGGGCGAACATGTGGGATCCCTCGCGATGTCCGAGCCTGGTTCGGGCTCGGACGTGGTGTCGATGAAGACCCGCGCCGACAAGAAGGGCGACCGCTACGTTCTCAACGGCAACAAGATGTGGATCACCAATGGCCCGGTGGCGCAGACGCTGGTGGTCTATGCCAAGACCGATCCGGCTGCCGGCCCGCGCGGTATCACCGCCTTCATCATCGAAAAGGGCATGAAGGGTTTTTCGACGGCGCAGAAGCTCGACAAGCTGGGCATGCGCGGCTCGGATACCTGCGAACTCGTCTTCGAAGATTGCGAGGTGCCCGAGGAGAACGTGCTCGCCGAGGTCGGTCGCGGCGTCAATGTCCTGATGTCCGGCCTCGATTACGAGCGCGCGGTGCTCGCGGCGGGGCCGCTCGGCATCATGCAGGCCTGTCTCGACGTCGCGCAGCCTTATGTCCACGAGCGCAAGCAATTCGGCGAACCTATCGGCAACTTCCAGCTCGTGCAGGGCAAGATCGCCGACATGTATGTCGCGCTGAGTTCGGCGCGCGCTTATGTCTATGCAGTCGCGAAAGCCTGCGACCGCGGCGAAACCACCCGCGAGGATGCCGCCGGCGCCATCCTCTACGCATCGGAACGCGCCACGCAATGCGCGCTCGACGCGATCCAGCTGCTCGGCGGCAATGGCTATATCAACGACTATCCCACCGGCCGCCTGCTGCGTGACGCCAAACTCTACGAGATCGGCGCCGGCACCAGCGAGATCAGGCGGATGCTGATCGGGCGGGAGCTGTTTGCGAAGAACGGGTGAGGTTTTCACGCCGTCATTTCGGGACGTGCGCCTTGGCTCGTCATTCCGGGGCGCGCGTCGCCGGCCAAGCCGGCATAGCGCGAACCTCAGCCACTCCAATTGGAGTGGCGGGGAATCCCGACGTGTTTGGCACGATCAGAAACTCCCATGCTGGGATTCCGGGTTCGCGTCCGGCAAGTGCCGGCCGCGCCTCGGAATGACAGCGTGGGGCGCCCCAAACATTTTTTCCTATCTCCCGTTGACAGCATCCCTATCTTGATTATATTCCCCTTTGTCCTGCCCCACCGAGAGGGGCGATCGCGATCGTCACGTTCGCGGGGTGGGATGCGGTGGACGCCGGAGATGCGGCGTCACGCGGTTCATGGGGGAACGTCTGTCTTCGGGCAGGACGAATCTGCGCCAGCACTGCCACTGGCAAGGAGACGGCTGGCCTTGGGATGGAAAGAGCCCTGGACAGTGTGACGGACGACCAAATCAAAACGCGTTCGGCCTATTCGCTTGAGGCTCCCTTCCCATCGCCTTGGGACTTTAATTCGCGATCGGAGCGTTCGTCGAGGCAAAGTGCAAGCAACCGAAAAAACACCGCAGGCGGAACGTCGGGCACTTGCTCGGCGCCTCCGAAAGTCCTGATGCACTCTCAATTGCGGAAGACCGCATCGCATCAGGCCCAAGGGTGCAACGGGCACCCGGCGTTCCGCACGCCCTCCCACAAGGGGGCGGGAATGCAAGCGACGACGGCGCCCCCGCGCCGCAAACAATGGGGGCGATGACGCATGCCTGAAGAACAGTGGCTGTTTGACAAATTGAATCAAGAGCAACGCAGAAGCGCGGCTGTGTGTCCGCCACTTCAGAGACATTCAAAAGCCATCGCCACTTGATCCACCTCAATCCTGTCACGGCAAAATGCGCAGATGATTGGCTCATCGCGTCGATCGACGCACCATCGCAAGCAGGAGCAGGATCATGCCGAAAATGAAGGCTGCGATATTTGTCGAACCGGGGCGTATCGTTCTGGATGACAAGCCGATCCCTGACGTCGGCCCGCTCGATGCGCTGATGCGCATCACGACCACTACGATCTGCGGCACCGATGTGCATATCCTCAAGGGTGAATATCCGGTCGCGAAAGGGCTGACCATCGGACACGAGCCGGTTGGTATCATTGAGAAGCTCGGCAGCGCCGTCACCGGCTATCGCGAGGGCCAGCGCGTCATTGCCGGCGCCATCACGCCGAGCGGCCACAGTTACGCATGTCTCTGTGGCTGCTCATCGCAGGATGGCGCTGGAACCAAGCACGGTTTCAAGGCGACCGGCGGCTGGCGGTTCGGCAATACGATCGATGGCGCACAGGCCGAGTACGTGCTGGTACCCGATGCCATGGTCAATCTCAGTCCAGTGCCCGACGCGTTGACGGATGAGCAGGTGCTGATGTGTCCGGACATCATGTCGACGGGATTTGCCGGCGCCGAACGCGGCGGCATCAGGATCGGCGACACGGTGGTGGTGTTCGCTCTGGGGCCGATCGGACTCTGCGCCCTCGCGGGCGCGAAGCTGATGGGCGCGACCACGATCATCGGTGTCGATACGGTACCCGCGCGCATCGAGGTCGCCAAACGGCTCGGCGCCGATATCGTCGTCGACTTCAAGAAGGGTGATCCGGTCAAGCAGATCATGGACCTCACCGACGGCCGCGGCGTCGATGTGGCTATCGAAGCGCTCGGTACGCAAGGCACCTTCGAATCGGCACTGCGCGCGCTGCGGCCGGGCGGCACCCTGAGCAGCCTTGGCGTCTATTCGACGGATCTGCAGATTCCCCTGAGCGCTTTTTCGGCGGGCCTCGGCGATAACACGATTGTCACCAGCCTGTGCCCCGGTGGCAAGGAGCGGATGCGACGGCTGATGAACGTCGTCGCCTCCGGCCGCGTCGACCTGACGTCGCTGGTCACGCATCACTACAAACTGGACGATATCGAAAAAGCCTACGATCTGTTCTCGCACCAGCGCGATGGCGTGTTGAAGGTCGCAATCACGCCGTGAGGCGGGCGGCGGCCAGCGCGAAGGGCGCTGGCTGCCTTTGACGCGCTCACATGGCCAGGAAGCTGCGATTCCAGGTCGGGCTGATCAGCACCTCATTGATACAGACATGCGGCGGCATGCTGGCGATGAAGGCGATGGTCTTGCCGAGATCGTCGGGCTGCAGCATCCGCGCCATCACCTCGTCACTCGGCGGCACCGGACGGTTCTTCATGATGTCAGTGGCGACTTCGCCGGGCGAGAGACAGCAGGCGCGCAAGCCGTTGACGCATTCGTCCATGTTGAAGGAATGCGTCAGCGCCAGCACGGCATGTTTGGTGGCCGTATAGGCCGGCCCCGTCATCTTCGACACGATGCGCCCGGCCCATGAGGCGACATTGATGATGCAGCCGTCCTTCTGCGCCCGCATCGCCGGCAGCACCGCGCGCATGCAATACATCACGCCATTGAGATTGATGTCGACGATCTGGTCCCAGCCGTCCTGCGTGACGTCTTCCCAGCTCCGCTTCGGCAGGTTGACGCCGGCGCTATTGACCAGAAGATCGATACGCCCATGTCTGGCGAGGATGGCCTGTGCCACCTTGCCGACGTCGTCGGCATTGCTGACATCCAGCGCCATTGTTTCAACCGGCTTGCCGCCGGCGCCGAGTTCATCGGCGACGCCCTTCAGCACATCGGCCCGGCGGCCGGAAATAACCACCGTCCAGCCGTCGGCCAGCAGCGCCGCTGCGCCCGCTTTGCCGATTCCGGTGCCGCCGCCGGTCACCCATGCGATCCTGGTCTTGCTGCTCACGATTTTCTCCCCGATCGTTTCTTGCTTCTCGATGTCCATCGTCTTGCTTCACGATGGCCAAAGTGTTCAACAATAATCGCGCCGGCGCCAGTGCCGCCAACTCATGAGCCTCATGCCGATCATGCCGACCGACACCAAGCCGCCCATCGATCAGAACCGCCTCTGGGACGACCATATGGCGCTGGCCGCCATCACCGATCCCGACAAGCCATGGACGCGGCGATCGTTCTCGCAGCGCTTCCTCGACGGCCGTGCGTGGCTGCATGAGCAATATATCGCAGCCGGCATGACGGTGCGCATGGATGCCGCCGCCAACGTGATCGCACGGCTGGAAGGTAGTGTCGCAGGCCTGCCGCCGATCATGCTCGGCTCGCATTCCGATACGGTGCCATCCGGCGGCCGCTTCGACGGCATCTCCGGCATCCTCACGGCACTGGAGGCGGTGCGCGCGCTGCAGGCGTCCGGCTACAAATCGCGACATCCGATCGAGATCGTGGATTTCCTCGCCGAGGAGCCCAGCGAATACGGCCTGTCATGCGTCGGCAGCCGCGCCATGGTCGGCGAGCTCGATGCCAGGATGCTGACTTACACCAATGCAGCGGGTGAGTCGCTGGCCGATGCCATCAAGCGCGTCGGCGGTGATCCCGCCGCCATCGCCGCGATGCAGAAGCCGGAATTCGTTGGCTATCTCGAATTGCACATCGAGCAGGGCGTGGTGCTGGAAAGCAAGAAGCTCGATCTCGGTCTCGTCACCGGGATCGCCGGCATCACCCGCGTCGAGATCGTGCTGAAGGGCGCCGCCGATCACGCCGGCTCGACGCTGATGGAATATCGTAGGGATGCAAGCTTGCCCGCCGCCGAACTCGTGCTGCTCGTCGCTCAGCAGGCCAAGGCGTTTGCGGCGCGCAAGCAGGGCCACTTCGTCGCCACCACGGGGATCCTCGAGATCAGCCCGAACGCTGCGAATGTCGTCCCCGGCGGTGCGCGCATGATCCTCGATATTCGCGCAGAGAAGGCCGCGCTGGTCGATGAATTCGTGGCACTGCTCGACCGCGAGAGCCTCGCCATCGCCAAACGCGCCAAGGTCGAACGTGAACGTTTCGCGTTGATTTCGCAAAATCCTCCCGCGCCTTGCGACGATCACCTGCTCGATGTTCTCGGGCATAGCGCTGCCAAGCTCGGCTATTCCACGACGCGGCTGGCGTCGGGGGCCGGTCACGACGCGGCTTTCATGTCGCATATCGGCCGCAGCGCGATGCTCTTCATTCCGTCAAAGGACGGCAAGAGCCATTGCCCGGAGGAATGGTCGGAGCCCGAGCAATTGGCCGTCGGGGCGGCAACACTGTTCGAGGCGGTGCGGCTACTCGACGGACAGAACGACTAGCTGGCGGTGCGTTCGGCCAGCACGCCGTGTTGAACAGAAGCCAGATAATCGCCGACCTGCTCGATGCCCATGGGCTTGGCGAAGAAGTAGCCCTGCATGAAACGGCAGTGCTCCTTGCGCAGGAAGTCGACCTGTTCGCCGCTCTCGACGCCCTCGACGATGCAGTCGTGACCGAGGCCGTTGCACAGTCCGAGCATGGTGCGCAGGATCAGGCGCGCGGCAGAATCCGTCTCGATCTTGCTGATGAAGCTGCGATCGATCTTGACCTTGTCCAGCGGCAATTCGCGAATGCAGCTCAGGCTCGAATAGCCGGTGCCAAAATCATCCAGCGAGATGCGGGCCCCCAGAGCCTTCAGGGCATTCAGCGCTTCGGTCGCCTGTGCGAGATTGCCCATCACGGCCGTCTCGGTAATCTCGAAGTCGATGCGGCTGGCCTTCACCTTGCTTTGCTGGACAACAGCAATGATCTTGAGGATCGACAGGGGAGAGGCGACGTCCACCGCAGAGAGGTTGAACGAAATCCGGACATGCTCCGGCCATGTCGCTGCACCTTCAAGGGCCTTGCGCAGCAGCAACGGTGTCAACTGGCCGATCATGCCTGAGCGCTCGGCGGCGACAATGAAGCTCATCGGTGGAACATTGCCCAGCTCCGGGCTCTTCCAGCGCGCCAGGGCTTCGAAGCTCGCGGGCTGTTGTGTTTCTGCGTCGATGATCGGCTGGTAGGCGATCCACAATTCCCGTTCGAGGTCGGCACTGGCCAGGGCCCGACTCACAGAGGAGGCCTCGCGGATATCGGCTTCGTGTTCTGCAGAAAACCGAACGGCCTTGCCACGCTTGTGCTGCTTGGCAAAGAACAGCGCGTAATCGGCGCGCTCGAACAAATCCTGCGCGGTCCTGGCTGTGTCCGGAAATTCCGCATATCCGATCGAGCAGCTGATGCTAACTGTAATGTTATCAATCTCGAACGGGATGTCGAACAGGTTCTCGATGCTCTCTTCCGCCTCAACAATCGCGTCCGGGTCGAGCAATTGGTCGCTGAACATGACGAATTCGTCGCCGCCCAGTCTGCCCAGAAACACGTGAGGGGCGAGATGTGCACGCAGTCTGTCTGCGACTTCGACCAGCAAGCGATCACCCGTGTGGTGCCCATGGATGTCGTTGATCGGCTTGAAGCCGTCAAGATCCAGGATACCGAGCAGCAGGCCGCCGCTACTGTGCTCAGTGTTGACAATGCCGCGCTCGAGCTCGGCAAAGAAGTTCCGGCGATTGGGGAGACCGGTGAGGCTGTCGATATTCGAATTCCGGAAATTCTTGTCGCTCAGCACCTGCAGTTCAGCCTGCTTGATACGCAGCGCCTTCTCCGAATTCACCCGCTTCTCGAAGTCGGAGTAATTGCCGAGCAGCATGAAGAGAACGGCCCCGATAACCACGACGAAGTTGAAGGCGATGGAGACGAAGACGACATTGTCGCTGGAGCCGAAAAAGAACGCGAAAGGCACGACAACCAGCGCCATTACGATCAGCGCTGCCGCGCGCAGATGCATGAGGCAGAAACCGCAGCCGATCGATGTGACGGCCATAAAGAACGCAACGTGGCTTTTGCTATAGGCGTCGCCATAGGGAAACAGGCTGAGGCTCCAGGCAGTGAACGCGACGCCGAGAATGCCTGCAAAGATGATCGAGCCGGTGAGCTTCTCGACGGCCTGATTGAGTGACAGCGTGGTGTTCCGCGCTCTCAGCCAGCTCAGTATCCGGATCACACAGATTGCATCGAATGCAGCAGGGAGATAGACGGTAAGCAGATGTGGCGCAGTACCATAAAAGGTGATCGCAAGTGCCGTCGTGTTGACGACCACCAGCGCATACATCATCGGCACCTGACGGGTGAAGGCAGCGAGTTTCGCTTCCACCAGTTCGGGGTTTTCGCGCGGCACGCGGAAGATCGTTCCGATTTGTGATGCCGCCATTTCGAAGTAGTTCAGCATCGTACCGTCCTGGACTCTGCACTGGTAAGTTAGATACCTATCGCAACTTCTTTAAGATTGGCCTGCCTCGGTTGTCTAAAGTTCGAGCGAGTAACCAATTGTTCTGATTGGTGTATTTTCTTCTGTTTGCGATGGTGCAGGTGCGAAAAGGTCGGGGGTGGTATTAAGAAACCGACCTTGCGTCAGCGACATCGCAGCGGCATGAGGTTGAAGAAGGTCCATTCGCCGTGGGTGAGAGGAAGAACATGACAACAGCGAGCAGGGTGTTCGAATGATCTATGTGAGCTCGCTCGGAGGCCTTGCTGCTGTGGCAAACTCACTGCCGTCCTTCGATCTGCTGACCCTTCTGTCGCCCGCCGCGAGCGAGCGCGACTGGAGCGGGTTGGCGCGTGAGCGGCATGTGGAGCTGACCTTTCACGATATCGTCGAAGCAACGCCGGACCTGATCGCGCCCGATGCCGACGTCGTGGATGCCATTCTTCAATTCGGCCGCGGCAGCATCGCTGACCGCCCGATGCTCATTCACTGCTGGGCCGGTATCAGCCGTTCCAGCGCCGCCGCTTACGCCATCGCCTGCGATCGCAATCCTGGCTATGAGACGGCGATTGCAGATGAACTACGCAAACGTTCGCCTTATGTGACGCCGAACAAATTGATGGTGCAATTGGCCGACGAACAGCTTGGTCGCGACGGCCGCATGGTCGAAGCCATCGCACGCATCGGCCGCGGTGCGGACGCTTTTGAAGGTGAGCCTTATCGATTGCCGTTGAACTGGCCTATCTGATCAGGGCCGCAACGCCGAGAAGAAATCCGATCTCGAAGAGTTGCTCGACGGCACCGAGCACGTCGCCGGTGTAACCACCGATCAGGCGACGCGACCAGAGTGCGAGCAGTGCGGCGAGCGCTGCGCCGAGCAGAAGACCCGCAAAAAGCGATGCGACCGAGACGAGCGCAAGCGGGATTGCTGCAAGCACAACCACACCAAGTGCAAACAACGATTCCTTAAATCGCACGGGCGCCTCGGCGTAAGTGACCTTCATCGCACTGGTATCGCCGCTATAGGGCAGGCGGTTCATCACGAAGGCCGGCATGGCGCGCGCTGCGGCGTGGACGGCGATCAGCGCTGCCGCACCTGCCCACAGCGGCAATATGGCGAGCGCCGCGATGCGCAGCGCCACGCCGAGGCCGAGTGCCAGCGCCCCGTAAGTGCCGATGCGGCTGTCCTTCATGATCGCGAGGCGCTTCTCGACGGTCCAGCCTCCGCCGAAACTGTCGGCCGTATCGGCAAGGCCGTCTTCATGCAGCGCGCTGGTCAGAGCGATGCTTGCCGTGATTGCCAGCAGGGCGGAAATCAGCGGTGACCAGAATTCGCCGGCAACGAGAAACACGATTGCGGATGCAGCACCGATGCCGGCGCCGACCATCGGAAAATACTTCATTGCACGCGCAAGCCAGTCAGCATCCTGCGCGTCGCCAGTTGCCGGTACCGGCAGCACCGTCAGGAAACGGATCGCATTCAAAAGATGCGGATCCAGCCTCATCTAGATCTTTCCGGCCAGCACGTCGTCGAGGCTCGCAACGTCGGTCAGCATGCGCGCGGCAGCACGGACCAGCGGCACCGCAAGCAGCGCGCCGGTGCCTTCACCGAGCCGCAAGCCGAGATCGAGTAGCGGCTGGGCATCGAGCGCATTGAGCACCATGTCGTGGCCGCGTTCAGCCGAACGATGTGCGAAGACGCAGTAGCCGCGTGCAGCCGGGCACAGACGAACGGCGAGCAGTGCCGCGGCGCTGGAGATGAAGCCGTCGATGATCACCGGCCGCCGTTGCGAAGCTGCGCCGAGGATCGCTCCGGCCATGCCAGCGATTTCCAATCCGCCGAATTGGGCCAGCACATCCAGTGGCGCAGTTGCGTCGCTGCGCGCTGCCGCCTTCGTGATCGCCGCGCGCTTGCGCGCCATGCCGGCATCATCCTGCCCGGCGCCAACGCCGATACAATCATCCAGGGGTGCCGGTGCGAGTCGATGAACCACCAGTGCCGAGGAGGCCGTGTTGCCAATTCCCATCTCGCCGAGCGCGATGATGTCTGCGCCGGCCTTGATCTCACCGACGGCGATTCTGAAGCCGCGCGTCAGCGCATCCGTCGCGTGCTCTGCCGTCATCGCTGGCTCGCGCGCGGCATTCGCCGTACCCACGCGAACCTTTGCATCGACCAGCTTCGGGTGCACCGGCAGCTCGGCGGCGACGCCGATGTCGATCACGCGCACACCGATGTCATTGGCCGCGGCGAAAGCATTGGCCGTGGCGCGGCCGGCCAGATAGGTCATCACCATCGCGACCGTGACCGCCGACGGATATTGCGACACGCCTTCGGCTACGAGTCCGTGATCCCCCGCGAAGACCAGCAGCACGGCATTGTCGCCGCGGGGCTCGCCCGGATGCCGGATCATGCCGAGCTGCAGCGCCAGGTCCTCGATTCTCCCCAGCGATCCCGGCGGTTTGGCCTTGCCGTCGATGACGGCGCGGATGCCTGCCGCGATCTGCGGATCAACAGGCGCAATGGCGGGCGGCTGCCACAAGGACTGGGAATAAGCGGGCATAGGGTTCCTTTTCGCGGCCTAACTGACGCAAGACGACCTACAAGGTCAACAGGTCCGGGCGACAGTCCGTCGGCGCGGTTGACCCCGGCGCACCCGGCAGATAGCGTCTTTTGCGATGGTCCTTCCGCGTGGAAGGTGAATAGGGAAGCCGGTTTGAGGCCGGCGCTGCCCCCGCAACTGTAAGCGACGAGCCCGCGCCGGTGCCACTGGGAATTCTTCAGAATTCTTGGGAAGGCGGCAACAGGCTATGACTCGCAAGCCAGGAGACCTGCCATCACGAACTGTGCTTTGGAGGCGTCGTCGGGGCGGGGTGCACCGGACGGGAGCGAACCGACGGCCATGCTGTCGGCGCGATCCAACAAAGCTCGTAGGCCCGTGAGGGCATGAACTGAGCATGTGATGGATCACGACAGCGCCGATATCTCTGGCGAACAAATTTCGGTCGAACCGCCGCGCCCTGTGCCGGCTGGTCCCGTTGTCGTGAGCGTGTGCATCAGCTGCAAGGCTGCCGAAACCGGCACGATCGTCGGGCCGGACATGTTCGATGCCGTGAAGGCCGCGCTCGGCAATGGGGATGCTACTGTGATAGTGCGTCCGGTGCAGTGTCTCAGCGTCTGCAAACGGCCGGCGACGGTCGCGGTGACGAGTCCCGATGGCTACACGTTCCTGTTCGGCGATCTGCAGACCGACAGCGGCAGCGCGGCGCTGGTGTCTTTCGTGGAGTCCTATCAGAAGGCCGACTACGGTCTTGTACCGTGGCGGGAACGCGCCGAGGTGTTGCGCAAGGGTATGGTCGCGCGCGTGCCGCCATTGCGCTGGTCACCCGAAGACGGACGTGCTCCGAAATGACCGCGGCCTCCACCACGTTGGTGCTGGGCGGCGCGCGCTCCGGCAAGTCGTCCTTCGCCGAGAAACTGGTCGATGGTATAGGCCTGACGAAAATCTATCTGGCCACGGCAACGGCCGGCGATGACGAGATGCACGCCCGCATCGCGCAGCATCGCAGGCAGCGCGGAGAAAGCTGGATCACCTTGGAAGAGCCGCTGGCGCTTGTCGATGCGCTGACGCGCGAGGCGACGGTGGGGCGCGTCGTGCTGGTGGATTGCCTGACACTGTGGCTGTCGAACCTGATGTTGGCCGAGCGCGATCCAGAGATTGAAGCGAAGCGCCTCGTGCGTTTTCTCGATGTCTCGCGCTATCCGATCGTGTTCGTGTCCAACGAAGTCGGCCTCGGTCTCGTGCCGGAGACGCCACTCGGACGCGCTTTTCGCGATGCGCAGGGGCGGCTCAACCAAATCATCGCGGCCGCCGTGCCGAATGTTGCTTTCATTGCCGCCGGGCTTCCGCTCTGGCTCAAGCGTTCCCAGGAGAATTGAATGTCCCGCGTTCCCGTCACCGTCCTCACCGGATTTCTCGGCGCCGGCAAGACCACGCTGCTGCGCTCGCTGCTGACCCAGGCCGATGGCCGCCGCATCGCCGTGATCGTCAATGAGTTCGGCGATGCCGGTTTCGATGGCGGTCTGGTCGAGGAATGCGCGGCAAAAGCCTGTGCGCCCGGCGATATCGTCGAGCTTACCAATGGCTGCATCTGCTGCACCGTCGCCGACGACTTCGTGCCGACCATGGATAAGCTGCTGTCGCGCGAGCGTCCGCTCGATGCCATCGTCATCGAGACCTCCGGCCTCGCGCTGCCGCAGCCGCTGTTGAAGGCCTTTGCCTGGCCGGCGGTGAAGACTCGCGCCACTGTCGATGGCGTCGTCACTGTCGTCGACGCACTGGCGCTCTCTGAAGGCCGTGTCACGCTGGACGAAGACGCTGTTGCCGAACAGCGCGCCAAGGACGAAGGCATCGAACACGACGACCCAATCGAGGAAGTGTTCGAGGACCAGCTCGCTTGCGCTGATCTGGTGGTTTTGTCGAAGAGCGATCTCGTCGCTCCGGAAAAACTCGCCGAGATTGAGACCAAGCTCAAAGCCGTGCTGCGTCCCGGCGTGAGCATCGTGCGCTCCAAGGGCGATCTCGCGCCATCGGTGCTGATCGGCCTCAATGCCGCCGCCGAGGACGATATGGCTGCCCGCGTCGGTCATCACGGCGAGGAAGAAGAACACGACCATGACGACTTCGACAGCATCGTCGTCAAACCCACCGCTGCTGCGAGCATCGACGCGATGCGTGCACGCATCAGTGACGCGCTTGGCCTCGACGGCGTGCTGCGCGTGAAGGGTCATGCACGCATTACGGACAAGCCCGCGCCGATCGTGGTGCAGGCCGTCGGCGCTCGCGTTGAACTCGCCTTCGCCCGGCCAGACGTGATGCAGGCCGAGCATCTGGTGGTCATCGGCCTCAAGGGATTCGACGGCGACGCCGTGCGAAAGGCACTCGCCGGGTAACGCAGGTTCACCCGCATGCATCTGAAGCTCGATACCTCCGGCAGCATTGACGACGGCGACGTCGCCCGCGATCTCGGGCAGGACACCGCCGATATCGTCGTGCTGTCGGCGGCGGACAGCGATCTGGCGGCGTTCGGCGCCGCACATGCGATGCTGCCGGGCGACTTTCCCAGCGTGCGCTTCACCAACATGCTGGCGCTCGGTCATCCCGCGTCGGTCGATCTCTATGTCGAGCGCACGCTGGCTGAGGCGAAGATCGTGGTGCTGCGCATGCTCGGCGGTATCAGCTATTGGCCGCATGGCGTCGAAAGCCTGCGCAGCGATGCGCTGAGCCGCGGCGCCAAATTCGCCTGCCTGCCCGGCGAGATGGACTGGAATGCCGAGCTGGCCGCGCACGGCACTGTCAGCAGCGATGAAACGCACGCGCTGTGGCGCTATTGCAGCGAGGGCGGCGTCGACAACGCGCAGCTGGCACTGCGCTATGCCGCACATCTGATCGGCCATGGTGAGGAGCCGCCTGTTGCGCGGCCGATGCCTTCGGCCGGCTTCTGGCCGGGTGAACCCGCGGGGGATAACCGGCCGAATGCGATTGTGATCTTCTACCGCGCACTGGTGGCCGGCGGCGATACTGCGGCAATTGATGCATTACGTCTGTCGCTCGACGCGCGCGGCCTCAACACCGTCTGCCTCTATGTGACCAGCCTGAAGGATGAGCGCTCCGCGGCTTTCCTGCGCGCCGCGCTTGCGGCCTATCCGCCCGATATCATCATTAACGCGACGGCCTTCGCCACTGCGACCGCGCATGACGATGCCGGCGTGTTGTCGGCGTCAGGCTGTCCGATTCTGCAGGTCGCGCAGGCCGGCATCTCGCGCGCCAGCTGGGAAGCCTCTACTCGCGGCCTGACGCCGCGCGATCTGGCGATGCATGTGGTGTTGCCGGAAGTCGATGGCCGCATCTTCGCCAACGCCATCGCCTTCAAGGAACGTGGCGCCAGCGACGGCGGCTTTGCGCCGACAACATTGCAGCCGGTGCAGGATCGGATTGATGCGACCGCCGATCTGGCGCGCGCCTGGGTGCGCTTGCGCCGCGCTGCGGCGTGCGAACGTCGCGTCGCGCTGATCCTTGCGAACTATCCAAATCGCGATGGTCGTCTCGCCAATGGCGTCGGCCTCGATACGCCGCAGAGCCTGATCGATGTGATCGCCGCGATGTGCGAAGCCGGCTACGGCACTGGTGACGCACCTGACACGACGACCGCCATGATGCAGCTGTTGCAACAAGGTCCAACGAATGCGCTTGCCGGTCGCGCCGAGCGAAGCGGTGGCGTGACTTGGCCGTTAGCTGATTATAACGCGGCCTTTGCGACGCTGCCGACCAATGTGCGGCTTGCTATTGAGTCACGCTGGGGCAAAGCTGAGAACGATCCGCATGTGGTCGATGGTGCCTTCCGTCTCGGCCTGCATCGTTTCGGCAATATCACCGTCGGTGTGCAGCCGGCACGCGGTTACAATATCGATCCCAAGAGCACCTATCACGACCCCGATCTGGTACCGCCGCATCACTATCTCGCATTTTATCTCTGGCTGCGCCGTGGCTTTGACACCCATGCAGTGGTGCATCTCGGCAAACACGGCAATCTCGAATGGCTGCCGGGGAAAAGCGCCGGTCTGTCGGCCGATTGTCTGCCCGATGCCGTACTCGGTCCGCTGCCGCATCTCTATCCGTTCATCGTCAACGATCCCGGCGAGGGTATTCAGGCCAAGCGCCGCACCTCCGCCGTGATCATCGATCACCTAACGCCACCGATGACGCGGGCCGAATTGCACGACGATCTGGCGCGGCTGGAGAACTTGGTCGACGAATATGCCATGGCGACCGATCTCGATCCCAAGCGCGCTGCCGTGATCGCCGAAGACATCCTGTCGCTCGCCCGCGCGCAGCAGATTGATGCCGACGTCAATGTCACCCGCGACACGCCGACGGGCGAGGCGCTGCGCGCGCTCGACGCCCATCTGTGCGATCTCAAGGAAATGCAGATCCGCGACGGATTGCACATCTTTGGCCGCGTGCCCGAGGACGCGCAGCGCAATGATCTCCTTGTGTCCATCGCGCGCCTACCGCGCTCGGACATCAAGCCGCAGGATGCGTCACTGCATCGCGCACTAGCTGCCGATCTCGGGCTTGGTGCGTTCGATCCGCTCACCCGCGATATGGCCAATGATTATCTCGGCCCGCGCCCCGGCGTTCTTGCCGATGTCAGCGATGCAGTGTGGCGCACCACAGGTGACACCGTCGAACGGATCGAAGGGCTGGCGCTGCAATTGGTCTCCGGCGAGCTGCCCTGCGATCCCACCTGGACGCGCGCCACCGATGTGCTCGGCTGGATCACTACGAAACTGCGACCCGCCATCGATGCCTGCGGTGGCGCGGAGACGGCCGCATTCCTCGGAGGACTCGACGGTCAATTCGTGCGGCCTGGCCCGTCTGGCGCGCCGACGCGCGGGCGCCCCGATGTGCTGCCGACCGGACGTAACTTCTTCGCCGTCGACGTCCGCGCGGTGCCGACGCCATCAGCCTGGCGCATCGGACAGCTGGCGGCCGAACGGCTGGTTGAGAGCTATTGGCAGGAGGCCGGCGAATGGCCGCGCGCGATTGCGCTGTCGGCCTGGGGCACGGCCAATATGCGCACCGGCGGTGACGATGTCGCGCAGGCATTGGCGCTGATCGGCGCACGGCCGTTGTGGGAGGAAACCTCGGGCCGCGTCACGGGCTTTGCGATCACTCCGCTGTCGGAACTGAAACGCCCACGCGTGGATGTGACCTTCCGTGTCTCCGGCCTGTTCCGCGATGCGTTCCCGACCCAGATGGACATCATCGGCTCTGCTGTGAGCGCGGTGGCCGAGCTCGATGAGCCCGATGAGGCCAATCCCATCGCGGCCAATGTCCGCGCCCGCACCCGCACGCTCGAAGCCGGCGGCATGACCTGCGAGATTGCGCGCCGACAGGCCACGCGCCGTGTGTTCGGCTCCAAGCCCGGCGCCTATGGCGCGGGGCTGCAGGCGCTGATGGATGAAGGCGGCTGGAGCAATCGTGCCGACATTTCCGAGGTCTATCTCGATTGGGGCGGCTATGCCTATGGCGGTGGAACCGATGGCGAGGACGTGCGAGGCGAATTCGCCGAACGGCTGAGGGGCGTCGATCTCGTCGCGCAGGCGCAGGACAATCGCGAGCACGACATTCTGGATTCCGACGACTATTACCAGTTCATCGGCGGCCTCGCGGCGACGGTGCAGGCGCTGCGTGGCTCGGCGCCGCGCATCGCCCATATCGATACGTCGCGCCCCGAAGCGCCGATTGCCCGGCCGCTGGCGCATGAGATCTCGCGGGTGGTGCGCGGCCGCGGCGCCAATCCGAAATGGATCGCCGGCGTGATGCGTCATGGCTACAAAGGCGCATTCGAGATCGCGGCCACGGTTGATTATCTGTTCGGTTTCGCGGCCTCCACAAATGCAGTCGCCAATCACCATTTCGATCAGCTGTTCGCCTCCTATCTGGAAAATGACGAGGTTCGCAGCTTTATGGCGTCTGCCAATCCCGCGGCGCTGCGCGAGACGGCTGCGCGTTTTGCCGAAGCCATCCGCCGGGATCTGTGGACGCCGCGCTCCAATCGCGCGGCCGATCTGATCGCCGAACTTCTGCCGCAGGCACACAAAGAGATCGCAAAGGAAATCGCATGACCGAACTGGCCCGCGACGATGAAGAAAATGCCCGCCACAAGATCAAGGCGGCCAAGCACAAGGCCGCTAAGGACAAAATCATGGCGACCAAGGTCGGCGAGAAAGGCCTGTTGATCGTCCATACCGGAACCGGCAAGGGCAAGACCTCGGCAGCGCTGGGCATGGTGTTCCGCCATATCGGTCATGGCTATCCCGTCGGCATTGTGCAGTTCACCAAGTCGCCGGAATGGGACACTGGCGAAGCGCGGCTGCTGAAGACCTTCCCGGATCTCGTCACGCTGCACATTATGGGCGAGGGCTTCACCTGGATCACGCAGGACCGCGAACGCGACATTGCTGCCGCGACCGCGGGCTGGGAGCGCGCCAAGGAGATGATCCGCGATGACCGCCATCGTCTGGTGCTGCTCGACGAACTGAACATCGTGCTGCGCTACGACTATCTCGACCTCAATGAAGTCCTGACCTTCCTGCGCGACGAGAAGCCGGCCGACAAGCACGTGGTCATCACCGGCCGGAACGCCAAGCCCGAGCTGATCGAGATGGCCGATCTGGTTACCGAGATGACGCTGATCAAGCATCCGTTCCGCGCCGGCATCAAAGGTCAGAAGGGCATCGAGTTTTGAACCTTGAGCACGCAGGACCTCTCCATCTGTCATCCCCGCGAAGGCGGGGATCCATAGCCCCTGTCGGAGCAATGGAAACGGCAGAGCAGTTGCTGCGGCGATCACTTATCTCTGATGTGTTTATGGATCCCCGCCTTCGCGGGGATGACATGCTGAGAGGCTGGAGCGCAGCATGAACCTCACCACGCCCGCGTTGATGATCCAGGCGACCGGCTCCAATGCCGGGAAGTCGACGATTGTCGCTGGCCTCGCGCGGGCACTGGTGCGGCGTGGCTTGAAGGTGGCACCGTTCAAGCCGCAGAACATGTCGAACAATGCTGCTGTCGCGGTCGATGGCGGCGAGATCGGCCGCGCGCAGGCGGTGCAGGCGCGGGCCGCCAGGTTGCCGCCAAGTGTCCACATGAATCCGGTGCTGCTGAAGCCGGAGACGGACACCGGCGCCCAGGTGATCGTTCAGGGCAAGCGCTGGGGCACGCTGCGGGCGAAGAACTATCTGGAGAAGAAAGCTGCACTCCTACCGGCGGTGCTTGAAAGTTTCTCGCTGCTGGCCGATCAGGCGGACATCGTCCTCATCGAGGGTGCCGGCAGCCCGGCCGAGATCAATCTGCGCGCCGGCGACATCGCCAATATGGGTTTTGCTGCCGCGGCCAACATTCCCGTAGTGCTCGCCGGCGACATCGATCGCGGCGGCGTCATTGCGAGCCTCGCCGGCACGCATCTGGTGCTGGAGCCGGAAGAACGTGCGCGCATCCACGGCTTCATCGTCAACAAGTTTCGCGGCGATCCCAGCCTGTTCGACAACGGCCTCAGGGCGATCACGCGGCTGACGGGGTGGCCATCCATCGGTGTGTTGCCCTGGCTGCCGCAGGCGGCGTTCCTGCCCGCCGAAGACGCCGTCGATCTCGATCGCACCCATGCCTCGTCATCGACCCGCATCATCGCCGTGCCGGTGCTGGCGCGGATCGCCAATTTCGACGATCTCGATCCGCTTGGCATGGAGCCCGGCGTGAAGCTTGTCTTCATCAGGCCGGGCGAAGCCATTCCGGGCAATGCCGACGTGATCATCATTCCCGGCAGTAAATCTACTATCGGCGATCTCGCCTTCCTGCGTGCGCAGGGCTGGGACATCGACATCAAGGCGCATGTGCGCCGCGGTGGTCATGTGCTCGGCCTGTGCGGAGGCTACCAGATGCTCGGCCGTACGATCGCCGATCCCGATGGCGTCGATGGTTCACCAGGCACTGTGGAAGGGCTCGGCCTGCTCGATATCGCGACGCTGATGAGCGCGGATAAATCCACGACGCTGGTCACCGGTACGCATTGTGCGACTGGCGCCGCAATCGAAGGCTACGAAATTCATCTCGGTCGCAGCGAGGGTGACGACTGCGCGCGGCCGCTGCTGATGATCGATGGACGACCTGATGGTGCTGCGTCCGTCGATGGACGGGTGCAGGGCACTTATGTCCATGGGCTGTTCACCGGCGATAGCTTCCGCAAGGCATGGCTGGCCAATCTCGGCATTGCCTCGTCTCTGGCCTATGATGCGCAGATTGAAGCCGCGCTCGATGCGCTCGCTGACCATTGCGAAAAGCATCTCGATATCGATCGGCTGATCGAGATTGCCCGCAGCCGTCACAGCAGCAGCGCCAGCGCAGCATAGATCGCCGCCTGCAGGACGCAGGCTGCGACGAACACGTGAAGTGCCCGGCCGATGTCGTCAGGCGCTGCGGTTCGGCCTTCGGCATTGAGATAGGGATCGTTGACGGCGCCCTCGGCATAGACGCGCGGTCCAGCGATCGCGATTCCGAGCGCGCCAGCCATGGCGCTTTCCGGCCAGCCGGCATTGGGCGAACGATGCTTGGAAGCGTCGCGCATCATGATCTTCAATGACGCGATGATTGATCCGCGTGACACTGGCGCGGCAAGCGCGACCAATATTCCCGACAAGCGCGCCGGGATCAGGTTGACGAGATCGTCGAGCCGCGCTGCAGCCCAGCCGAAATCGATATAGCGCGTGCTGCGATGGCCGATCATGGAGTCGGCCGTGTTGATGGCCTTGTAGGCGATCAGGCCGGGCAATCCGAGCAATGCCAGCCAGAACACCGGCGCGACGATGCCGTCGGAGAAATTTTCGGCGGTGGATTCGATCGCCGCGCGTGCCACGCCGGCTTCGTCGAGTCGTTCAGGATCGCGGCCGACGATCATCGCGACGGCCTGTCGCGCCGCAGGCAATCCGCCCTCGGTGAAAGCGCGACGCACGCGGGCCACATGCTGATACAGGCTGCGTTGGGCGATCAGCGTCGAGGCAATCAGGGCTTCGACGCCGAAACCGATCCAGTTGTCGTTGAGAAGATCGGTGAGCAGTCCGCCGACAAGTATTGCGACACTGACTAGCGCGATGATAGTGACGACGCCTGCCAGCTTGCGCTGCCGACGCGACCAGCTCTCGAGGTTGAGCCGGTGTTCCAGCCAGCCGATGCCGTTGCCGATCCAGACCACGGGATGCGGTGCGCGGCGCCACAGCCAGTCGGGATCGCCGATCACGGCATCGAGCAGCAGCGCCGCGACCACCAGCAGGAGCGCGTCGCCATGCACCAGCATCAGGGCGCCACGCGACTGATTTCGGTAG
Organism: Tardiphaga sp. 20_F10_N6_6; assembly: GCF_052076045.1. NCBI lineage: Bacteria > Pseudomonadati > Pseudomonadota > Alphaproteobacteria > Hyphomicrobiales > Nitrobacteraceae > Tardiphaga > Tardiphaga sp. 20_F10_N6_6. Next base: position 2,393,282 of record NZ_CP197239.1, on the reverse strand, counting down.
TCAGTCGATCGAGCGCCTCGACCATGGTCGGACCGCCGCAGGCGGTGAGGCGCTCGGGCAGCACCAGTCGCTTCGATGCCGGATAGAATTTCTCCAGTGCGGGATGCAGCAGGAAGGCGCGGCCTTCGTCTTCGGCGAAATCGGTATTGTCGGTGACCAGCAGCAGATCGGGCCTCAGTGTGACGATCGCCTCCAAGGAGGCGAAGCCGCCAGCCTTGAGGCCGAGCTCGCCGCCGGCATTGCGCAGCCCGACCGCTGATAGCAACGATGTGGTCAGATTTTCGCCGCCGGACACCCAGCCGCGCCGCGACACCGCCAGCACGCGCAACGGCTTGCGGTTTACGGCGACATGGGCCTGCGCGATAGCAGTATCGAGTTTCGCGATTTCGGCTTCAGCACGCTCCGGGTGCTTGACTAGCGCGCCCATCTGGCGGAGCTGTTTCTTGACGTCGTCGAGCGAGCGGGCCGGATCGAATTCGGTGACCTTCAGTCCCTTGTCCTTCAGGAGGTCGCGGGTCGCGCGCTTGGTGAAGCGGCCGGCGACAACGACATCCGGCCTCAGCGCCAGCACGTCCTCGGCCTCGCCGGACAGCAGCCGGAACGCCTTCGCCTTGTCCTTATCCCATGAGCGGAACGGATCGCGCGCATAGGGGCTGAGGCCCAAAATCTGCTCGGGATCGGCGAGGGTGACGAGCAGTTGATCGGTGCAGAGATTGATCGAGGCGATGCGTGGCTGCTCCGCAGCACTGGCCTGCAGCGGCGCCCATGCGAGCAGCGCGAGTGCCGTAGCCGCGAGCGGCCAAAGCCTCTCGCGCTTTGCCCGATATGATGGCATGACACAGGCATGAAACATGGTGGCGATCTCACGCAGGCGATGGCTGAATTCGGCGGCGCGCCGGACCAATGGCTCGATCTCTCGACCGGGATCAATCCATGGCCGTGGCCCATTCCTGCCAACCTGCCGAGCCATCTTTGGGAACGCTTGCCGACGCGCGCCGACGAACAGTCGCTGTTGTCCGCCGCGCGCAGCGCCTACCACGTGCCCGATAACGTCGATGTCGTTGCTGCTGCCGGTACGCAGGCTCTGATCCAGTGGCTGCCGCATCTCGCGGCGCCCAGCGCCGTTGCCATTGTCGGGCCGACCTATAACGAGCATGTCGCGGCTTGGCGTGCCGGTGGACATGAGGTTGGAGTGATCGGCAGCCTTAGCGCGCTGCCGGATCATGCCAGGCATCTGGTGATCGTCAATCCCAACAATCCCGATGGGCGGATCGCCAAGCGCGATGAACTCGCCGATGTTGCGGCGATCCTGCAACGGCGCGGAGGCTGGCTGGTGATCGATGAGGCCTTCGCCGATGTCGATCCCGCGATCGGCGCTGTCGGCCTGTGCGCGACACTGCCAGTGGTGATCCTGCGCTCCTTCGGAAAATTCTACGGCCTTGCGGGTCTGCGTCTCGGCTTCGCGCTTGCGGCGCCGCTGATCGCGCAGCGTATCGCGACTGCCATCGGCCCCTGGGCCTGTTCCGGACCGGCGCAGGTCATCGGCGCGGCCGCTTTGCGCGACGAGCGCTGGGCCACACAGACTCGCGTCGCGCTGGTCGCCCAAGGCATCAAGCTCGACAACGTGTTGGCCGATGCCGGTTTCGAGATTGTCGGCGGCACGCCGCTGTATCGGCTGGCGCGACGTGCCGATGCCTCGAAATGGCATATCGCATTGGCCCGGCAGCAGATCTGGTGTCGCCACTTCGACTGGAGCCATGAGCTGCTGCGGTTCGGCTTGCCGCCCGATGCGGCTGCTCTGAACCGGCTTGGTGCTGCGCTGGCGAAATAGCCGCCACATCGCTCAGACTCCCGCCCAAGGCAGGATAATCGTTTCGTTTCGGTGTTCGGCGCGATAGGTGCTGATGCGGAACACATTGGCGACGATGTCATCGGACAGCGCCTGTCGCGGCGCGCCCTGCGCAGCGAGGCGCCCGTCGGACATCACCAGCACCGTATCGGCGAAGCGCGCGGCGAGGCCGAGATCGTGCGTCACCACGATCACCAGCACGCCGCTGTTAGCGACATCGCGCAGATTTGTCATGACGTCGATCTGGTAGCGCGGATCGAGCGATGCGGTCGGCTCATCCGCCAGCACGATCGGCGCCTCGACAGCGAGGACGCGGGCGAGCGCGACGCGGCTGCGTTCGCCGCCGGAGAGTTCGGTCACACGCCGATCGGCAAAGGCGACGATGTCTGTTGCCAGCATTGCGCGCTCGACCGCAGCCTTGTCCGATGATGTCAGCCGCGCCGGATCGGTCGCGCCATGTGGATAGCGGCCAAGAGCGACGACGTCCTTTACGTCGAGCGGCCAATGCACGACATGACCTTGCGGCAGATAGCCAAAGCGCTTTGCGCGCTCGCGTAGCGACAAGGACGCCAGTGTATGGCCCGCGACATGGATAGCGCCGGTGGACGATTGCAATCCTGCCAGTGCGCGCAGCAGCGTCGTCTTCCCGGCGCCGTTCGGGCCGACCAGGGCGACGAGGTGCTGTCGGTGTAGCGAGAGCGAGACATCGTGCAGCACCTCGCGCCCGGAGAGCGTGACGCTCAGATTGCTCGCGGTCAGCAGCGCCTGATCGGTCATGCGACGCCTCCGCCCAGAGCGCGCCGCTCGCGCATGATGAGATAGAGGAAGAATGGCACACCGATGATCGATGTCAGGACGCCGACCTTGATGTCTGTGGTCGATGGAATGATGCGCACGGCGATATCGGCGGCGAGCAACAGCGCCGAGCCGGTCAGCGCGCTCGGAATTAGTAGTCGCGCGGGATCATGGCCGATGATCGGGCGCATCAGATGTGGCGCGATAAGGCCGATGAAGCCGATCGTGCCGGTGACCGCGACAGCGCCGCCAACGCCGAGCGCGACGCCGAGGATCACCAGCAGGCGCAGGCGGCTCACATGGACACCGAGGCTCTGTGCGGTTTCTTCGCCGAGGCTCAATGCACGAAAGGCCGAGCGCTGACTCATCAGGATAATTGCGCCAGCGACAATGAACGGAAGCGCCAGGGTGACGTGACGGAAGCTACGGTCTTCCAGCGAGCCGAGCAACCAGAAGGCGATCTCAAGTGCGGCGAAGGGATTGGGCGACAGGTTCATCACCAGCGCCGTCGCAGCACCTGCTAGACTTGAGATCGCAAGCCCCGCGAGGATCAGCAACAGCAGACCCGCATTGCGGCCGGCGATGCCGAGCAGCACGAACACCGACAGGAACGCCATCGTGATGCCGGCAACAGGCAGCGCCCATGAGCGGACATCGGCCAAACCGAGCGAGATCATCAGCACCGCACCGAAGGCCGCGGATTGCGGCGCGCCGAACAGCGACGGCGAGGCGAGGGGATTGCGCAGCAAGCCCTGCAGCGCGGCACCGGACAGGCCGAGGATCGCGCCGATGGCAAGTGCGAGAATCGCGCGGGGCAGGCGGATTTCACGCACGATGATCTGATGCACGTCGCTGCCGCCGCCGAACAGTGCATCGAGCACCGTCAGCGGCGAGAGTTTGACAGGTCCCGTGCCGAGCGAGCCCAGTGCCAGCAGCGTGACGAGGCCGACGAGCGCGATGGTCGCGATCGTCCGGCGCCGTGCTGCTGGCGCTATGCTCACCATGTGGCGTTGAAGCCTGCGTAAGCCGCAGGCCCCGTGGTGCCGAAGTTCAGCACTTCCTGATAATGCTCATTCAGGATGTTCTCGCCGCGGGCGAAGACCTTCCAGTTCGCATCGATCTTGTACTCGGTATAGAGGTCGACGCGGGTATAGGCATCCACCTGACCGACCTGATTGGCACTGCTGAAGCGCTTCGACACCGTGGTGACACGCGGCTCGATCATCCACTTGTCGGTGGGCGTGATCGTGAGTGCGAAGCGGGCGAAGTTCTTGGGACGACGTGCCAGCACGGTGTCGGTGCCGAGATCCTGTGCGTGAAGGTAAGTGTAGGCTACGTTGAATTTCACCCAGCCCGGAATGACATCGACATTGCCGCCGACTTCGAGACCGCTGGTCTCGGCGCGGGCGACGTTGACGTAATAGCCGAGCGGGCGGGACGCATCGGAGACAAAGTTGATCAGATTGCTGTAATCGGTGGAAAAGCCTGTGACCGACAGCACGACGCGGCCGTTGAAGAGGCTCTGGTCGATACCCGCGTCATAGCCGAAATTGGTTTCCGGCGTCAGGTTTCTGCTGCCGTAGGTCGTGTCGTAAAGCTGAAACAGCGTCGGCGCTTTTGCGCCGGTGCCAGCGCTGGCGCGGAATTTGGTGCCGGTTTCTGTAATGTTGTAGGCAGCCGTAGCGCGCCAGGTCTCGAAGCGGGCAACGTCGACGACGTCATCGACCCGGCCGCCGAGCGTGACGTTGAGCCGTTCACCGATCGGCACAGACCACAAAGCGAAGATCGAGTTGGTGTCCTGCTGTTTGGCTAGCAGCGGCGTCAATGGGCCGGCAACAGGCGAGATATTCGTGCTGTAGGTCTGCGCGGTCTCGGTCTGTGTCTTGGCACCATAGACGAGGGAGCCGAATGCGCCGAGCTTCAGGGTCGCCTGATATTCGGCGCCGAGACTGTTGCCGACATAATCGGAGATTTTCTCGGTGGTGTTTGCCGGCAACCTGTTGGTGCGATAGCTGACGTCGTCAAACATCCGCTCGGTGTGCGTATTCGACACGGTGACATTGTGAGTCAGAATGCCACCGAATGAATCGATGCCGACGCGTCCATAGACGGTTTGCAGCAGACGCGTCGCCGCTGACGGCGTATCCGGAAGCGTTCCCGTTGCTGCATCATAGGCCGAGCGCGTGAACGAATGGACGATGCCTGACTCAAGCCGGATGCCTTCGCCTGCATCGTAGCCGATGCGCGCCGAGCCGCCGACGCGATCGAAGCTGTCGTTTTCGAGATTCGGAAAACGTGCTTCGAGGGCAGGGATACGATAACCGTAACGCGAGAAACCGTTGCTGTGCTGACCGCCGCCGGTGAAGGCATAGGACCACGGACCGTTGGATCCGGTCAGCGATCCCTGCGTCATGACGGTGCCATAGCTGCCGGCTTCCGTGCGGACATTGACCTGCGCAGGACCGGAGCCCTTCTTGGTGATGATGTTGACCACGCCGCTCATGGCGTCTGAGCCATAGAGCGCGCTCTGTGGCCCCTTCAGGACCTCGATGGCGGAGGGCGTGAACATGGCGAATTCGAAGTCGCCCGATGCAGCCGTGGGATCGTTGACGCGGATGCCGTCGATCATCACCAGGGTCTGGCCGGTATTGCCGCCGCGCAGGCGCACATTCGCGGTGCCGCCGGGGCCGCCATTTTCGCTGATATCGAGGCCAGGCACGGTGCGCAGCGCATCGACCAGCGAGCCGGGATTGCTGGTCGCAATGGTTTCGCCTGACACCACGCTAATCGAACTGCCAGTGCGATTGAGCTGTTCGGGTGCTCTGTCCGCCGTCACTACGATTTCGGAGAGCTGCTCGGCACTGGACTGCGCAGCACTGTGAGAGCAGGACAGAACAACAACGGCCGCAGTGCCTGCGGCCAAATTCCGGATAGTCATTTAACCCCTTCCGTCGACCCACCGTCGAACGAGTGTGAAACTCGTTACCGGCCGGTCTCCTGGCTCGCGGTGGTCTCCCGGTCCGCCTTCCCGAATCTGCGATGCAAATTCAGTGGCTTTGTGGACCCGGAATGGCCGCTTACAGTTGCGGGGGCAGCCGCGGCATAGGGGATATTTCCCCGCACCGCATTCCCGTTTCACCTCCTCGCGGAGGCACCGATAACGACAGACAGGAAGCACAGCGCGCCGCGCGGTGCAACAGCCATCACCGCGTTGTGGACTCTATTGCTCGTGCTGTAGCGCGGCGAGCACGTCGTCGGGGCGCTCGACCATCATCATGTGGCCAGTGCCGGGCAGAATCACCGTGCGGGCGTTTTTCAATGCGGCGGCCAGGGTCTTGCCGGCCTTGGCAGGAGTCATCATGTCCCGTTCGCCGAGGATGAGCGTGACCGGGATTTCAAGCTGGCCCGCAGCGGTCAGCGCATTCTGGTATGTATTGCAGGCGTTGAGATCGGTGAACAGCACGCCCGGCTTTGTGGCCTCGAGCACGCGCTGCGCACCGCTATGCATCCACAACCCCGGCGCGAGGCTGCCGCCGAGTTCGGCGCGAAAGCCGAGCCCCCAGATCGACACCATATCGATAGCGGAATGCTGATTGGCTTCGGCATCCTTCAACAGATCCGGGCCGACGGTCATCGTCCCTGCCGTGCCCATCAGGTCGAGGCGCGTGACTTTACCGGGATGCCGCGCTGCGGTCTCCAGCGCAATCAGCGAGCCCATGGAATGGCCGATCAGCCGCGCAGTCTTTGCGCCTGCAGCCTCGATCAATGCTGCCGTCCAGTCTGCGAGATCGGCGATGGTCGTGAGCGCTTCACCCTTTGAGCGACCATGGCCGGGCAGATCCGGCGCCAGCACGGCGAAGCCATGATGCGCGAACCAGCGCGTATGCAGCGCCCAGGTCGAGTGATCGAAGCCGGCGCCGTGGATCATCACGACGACCGGGAGCGATGGATCGAAGGTGCGGCCGCCATTCGCGATATAGGTCTCGTGACCGTTGACGGTGAGTTGCATCGCTCAGCCCTTCTGCGAGATGCGCAGCGCCTGCGCGAGGTCATCGATGATATCATCGGCGGCTTCGATGCCGATGGAGAGGCGGATCAGCTCCTCGCCGATGCCGGCGGCCTTGAGCTGCTCGGCGTCCATCTGCTGATGCGTGGTGCTGCCAGGATGAATGACCAGCGTCTTGGCGTCGCCGACATTGGCGAGATGGCTGGTGAGTTTCAGGGCCTCGATGAATTTGCGGCCGGCATTGCGGCCGCCCTTGATACCAAACGAGACGATGGAGCCGGCGCCGCGCGGCAGCAGGCGTTTCGCGAGTTCGTAATCCGGATGGTTCTCCAGCGACGGATGCAGCACCCAGTCGACCGCCTTGTTGGCCGCGAGCGCTGCCAGCACCGCATGCGTGTTGGCCACATGGCGCTCCATGCGAATGCCCAGCGTTTCGACGCCTTGCAGCAGCTGGAATGCATTGGTCGGCGAGAGACACGCGCCGAAATCGCGCAGGCCCTCGGTGCGGGCGCGCATGATGAAGGCGGCAGCGCCGAACTGTTCGTCGAAGACGATGCCGTGATAGCCGGCATAGGGTTCGGTCAGCTGCGGGAATTTGCCGGATGCGTGCCAGTCGAAGCGGCCGCCATCGACGATGACGCCGCCGATAGCGATGCCGTGGCCGCCGATCCATTTGGTGGCGGAGTTCATCACGATATCGGCGCCGAGTTCGATCGGCCGCGACAGGAATGGCGTCGCGAAAGTATTGTCGATCAGCAGCGGAATCTTCGCGGCATGGGCGATGTCGGCGACAGCGGGAATGTCGAGCACTTCGAGGCCGGGATTGCCGATGGTTTCGCCGATGATCAGTCTCGTGTTCGGCTTGATTGCCGCCTTGAAGGCGTCGAGATCGCGCGGCTTGACGAAACTCGTGGTGATGCCGAAGCGCGGCAGCGTGTGGGCCAGCAAGTTGATGGTGCCGCCATAGAGCGAGGACGACGCCACGATGTGATCGCCGGCATTGAGCAGTGTGGCTATGGCGAGATGCAGCGCCGCCATGCCCGATGCGGTGCACACCGCGCCGACGCCGTTCTCAAGTGCGGCGAGTCGCTCTTCCAGCACCGCCGTCGTCGGATTTGAAATGCGCGTATAGATGTGGCCGGCGCGTTCGAGATTGAACAGCGCAGCAGCGTGATCCGAGTCCTGGAACACATAGGACGTGGTTTGATAGATCGGCACGGCCCGCGCGCCGGTGATGGCGTCCGGATGCTGGCCGGCATGCAGACTCAGCGTTTCGAAAGCAGGCGGTTTGGGTGCTGGCATGGTGATTTCATCCCTGGACGCAATTTGCGACATCTATGGCACGAATCGGATGCGAGTGTGAGTCGGCGATATTTCAACTGATGGAACGAAACGCGGGGTGGCGACTTGTACGAGGTCGATCACGCGGGAGAGTTATCATGAAGAAATTGCTGCTTTGCACTGCGGTTGCGGGTCTCGCGTTTTCATCGGTTGCGGCCGAGGCGAAAGGCTGTATCAAAGGCGCGATCATTGGCGGAATCGCCGGCCACTATGCAGGACATGGCAAGGTTGGCGTCGTTGCGGGGTGCGTGATCGGACGCCACGAGGCCAACAAGGCCGATGCGGAACGGGCGCAGAAGGCGCAGCATCCACAGCCGCCGAACGAGAATGGTCGCATCTAGATCGGCGTTGTTCTCAACGCTGGACGATGTTGCTAAAATTTGATGGACTAGACCGGTTCAGTAGAGCCTCACCCTCATCAGGTTGGGGTTCTTTTCGTCTCTGTACGATACCGGACGAGATTGGGCGTAGACGTGGTGCTGCATCGGGATGTGTTTTGGCTCGGCAAGCAATGGGCCGTGACTGGCTATGGAATTCAGGCTGTCAGCCAGAAGCACAATATGAAGTTCGATATCGAAGTATCGCAGATCTGGAACGAGGATCTGGATGCGTTGATGCGCGATGAGCCGTGGTTCGATGCGCAGGATTTTGCACAGGCCGTGGATCGCGCGAGGCAGCGTGCGATGGAATCACCGCTGACGTTCAAGCCACCGCTGAGTGATGAACGATAGCGGCAGCGCATCATTGCAGGATTCAAATTTCAAACAGCCACTGTCCTGAAAACATGCGTTCGCATTCTCGCGGCGCTTGCGTGTCCGAGCTATGAGCATTCCCACCTCGCCCCCTTGTGAGAGGGCGTGCGGAACGCCGGGTGCCCGTTGCACCCTTGGGCCTGATGCCGATGCGGTACTCCGCAATTTAGAGTGCATCAGGACTTTCGGAAGCACGAGCGAGTGCCCGACGTTCCGCCTGCGGTGTTTTTTCGGTTGCTTGCACTTTGCCTCGACGAACGCTCCGATCGCGAATTAAAGTCCCAAGGCGATGGGAAGGGAGCCTCAAGCGAATAGGCCGGACACGTTTTGACTTGGTCGTCCGTCACACTGTCCAGAGAGTCTTTCCATCCGAAGGCCGGCCGTCTCCTTGCCAGTGGCAGTGCTGGCGCAGATCCGTCCGCCCGAAGACAGACGTCACCCCCAAACCGCGTAACGCCGCATCTCCGGCGTCCACCGCATCCAGCTCCGCGAACGTGACGATCGCGCTCGCCCCTCTCATCGGGGCCGGACGCGAGAGAATATAATCCAGGAAGGGATATTGTCAATGAAAGATAGGAAAATATGTTTGGCGCTGTCTTACCGCTCCAAACTGTCATTCCGGGGCGGCTGCGCGCCTTCGCGCAGACGAACCTCAGCCACTCCAATTCGAGTGGCGGGGAATCTCGACCTGTTCAGCGCAAAACTCTCTGAGATTCCGGGTTCGCGTCCGGCAAGTGCCGGCCGCGCCCCGGAATGACGAGAGTGGGTCGGGAGGCCAAGTTCGCACTCTCGGCTGCGCCGAAACCTCGCCCTCCGACACGCCAATTGGCGTGCCCCGGAATGACGGTGTTGGACCGCCGAAAACTGCGGCTTGCTTCTTTCGCCCTCTGCTGCAATCTGGATGGATCACTGTCAGTCACTCCAATTACGAGATTCCACGGATGAGCCAGCTCAAAGTCCATGTCGGCGACTTCACCTTCGACGCGAAGTTCGAGGAGAAGGACGCCCCCAAGACCGTCGCCGCCTTCAAGAAGGCGATGCCGTTTGTCAGCCAGGCGATCCATGTGCGCTGGAGCGGCGAGGGCGTCTGGATGCCGCTTGGCGATCTCGATTTCGGCGTGCCGTATGAGAACCACACCAGCTTTCCGGCGCCGGGCCACATCATCCTGTATCCGGGCGGTATCAGCGAGACCGAGATCCTGCTGGCCTATAGCGGCGTACATTTTGCCAGCAAGATGGGCCAACTGGCCGGCAACCATTTCATTACGCTGACCTCGAATCTCGAAAATCTGAAAGAGATGGGTAAGACCGTGCTCTGGAAGGGTGCGCAACCCGTCCGTTTCGAGATGGTGTGATGACCTCAGGCCAGTATCCCCGCGATCTCCGCGGCTACGGCCGCACACCGCCCGATCCGAAATGGCCGGATGGCGCCCGCGTCGCGGTGCAATTCGTGGTCAATTTCGAAGAGGGCGGCGAGAACAACATCCTGCATGGCGACCGCGCCTCGGAAGCGTTCCTCTCGGACGTACTGGGGGCGCAGCCCTGGCCGGGCCAGCGTCATGCCAATATCGAATCCATGTTCGAATATGGCTCGCGCGCCGGCTTCTGGCGGCTGTGGCGGATGTTCACCGAACGCAATATGCCGACCACGGTGTTCGGCGTCGCGACAGCGCTGCAACGCAATCCCGAAATCGTCGCAGCGATGCAGGAGGCGAAATGGGATATCGCCAGCCACAGTCTGAAGTGGATCGAGCACAAGGATATGTCGGAGCCCGAGGAGCGCTTCGAGATTGCCGAGGCGATCCGCGTGCATACCGAGGCGACCGGCGCGCGCCCGACCGGCTGGTACACCGGCCGCAGTTCGATCAACACCATTCGCCTGCTGATGGAAGCCGGTGGTTTCAAGTATCTGTGCGATAGTTATGCCGACGATCTGCCATACTGGATCAAGGGACCCAGCGAACCGCAGCTCATCATTCCCTATACGCTCGATGCCAATGACATGCGTTTCGTCAATCCGCAAGGTTTTGGTGGCGGCGACGAGTTCTTCACCTACCTGAAGGATTCGTTCGATGTGCTGTATGCCGAAGGCGCGACGTCGCCGAAGATGATGACCGTGGGCCTGCATTGCCGCGTCGTCGGGCGGCCTGGACGTGCGGCGTCGCTGATGCGGTTCCTCGATTACATCGCGAGCCACGAGCGCGTCTGGGTGCCGACGCGTCTTGATATCGCCGAGCACTGGCACGCCAATCTGAAACATCTTGCCTCCGATGCTCGTGCCATCGGATAGACCAGGATTGGGATAAGCCCTGTCATGACAGAGAAGACGCTCGACGAACTCAACGCCTGCAGCAAAGCGGATTTCGTCGCGGCGCTGGCGAATATTTTCGAGTATTCGCCGTGGATCGCGGAGAAGGCGGCGGAGAGCAGGCCCTTCGCGGGCGTGAAGCAGTTGTTCGCCGCGATGCGCAAGGTGGTGGAGGAGGCGGCTGCAGGTCAGCGGCTGGCGCTGATCAAGGCGCATCCGGATCTCGCCGATAAAACGCAACGCGGCGATCTCCTGACGGCGGAATCCAATGCCGAGCAGAACAGCGTCGGGCTCGACCGGCTGTCGGAGGCCGAATATGCCGCCTTCGATCGCGTCAACAATGCCTATCGTGCGAAGTTCGGCTTCCCGTATATCGTCTGCGTTCGCCGCCACACCAAGGATTCGATCCTGGCGGATTTCGAGAAGCGGTTGCCGAACGACCCGGCCGCCGAGGTCACCGCATCGGTCGCCGAAATCTGCAAGATCGCGGCGCTGCGTACCGATCTTTTGGTCGACGGGCCAGATCGCCTGCAGATGCATGGCCGGCTCTCGACCCATGTGCTCGATACCCATAGCGGCAGACCTGCGGCCGGGATTTCGGTCGAGCTTGTCGAATTGTCGAAGCTTGGCGTCAGCCGCGTGATTGCGCGCACGCTGACCAATCACGACGGCCGCACCGATGTGCCGCTGATCGGCGGCAGGCCGGTGCCGATCGGACGCTATGAACTGACCTTCAAGGTCGGTAGCTATTTTGCGGAGCGTGGCGTGCCGATGTCCGATCCGCCGTTCCTCGACGAGATCCCGCTGCGCTTTTCGGTCTATGAACCCGAAGGCCATCTCCACGTGCCGCTGCTGGTGACGCCGTGGAGCTATGGGACGTATCGCGGGAGCTGAGCGGGGCGCGATGCCTCATGGTGAGGAGCGCGCCACTTGGCGCGCGTCTCGAACCATGAAGAGTATTACGCACATCCTTCGAGACGCGCGTGAAGAACGCGCTCCTCAGGATGAGGACGGAGTTCAGACGTGGATGGCCGGGACAAGCCCAGCCATGACGACTGAGAGTTTCGCAATCGCGCCATCCTACATTCGACCCAAATCGGTCGTCTCATCACAAAACAAAAATCAGGGAGAACGTCATGCGTGGCATCAATCGCCTGCTGCTGGTCGCGGCATTCACATCCATCGCCACGGCCAGCGCCTTCGCCTCCGAAGTCCATGTGATGATCTCCGGCGGCTTCACGGCAGCCTACAAGGAACTGGTGCCGCAGTTCGAGAAGGCAACGGGCAATACGGTCGTCACGGCCTATGGGCCGTCGATGGGCGAGACGCCGCAGGCGATCCCGATGCGGCTGGCGCGCGGCGAGCCGGCCGATGTGCTGATCATGGTGGGCTATGCGCTGGGCGATCTCATCAGCAAGGGCAAGGTGGTCGCCGACAGCCGCGTCGATCTCGCGGATTCGCCGATCGGCGTGGCGGTGAAGGAGGGCGCGCCGAAGCCGGACCTGTCCTCGGCGGATACGCTGAAGGTCGCGCTGCTGAAGACGCGGACCGTGGCCTATTCGGACAGCGCCAGCGGTGTGTATGTCAGCAAGGAGATGTTCGAGAAGCTCGGCATTGCCGACGCCATGAAGGACAAGGCGCGCAAGATCCCGGCGACGCCGGTCGGCGAGATCGTCGCCAGGGGCGAGGCGGAGATCGGTTTTCAGCAGATCAGCGAATTGAAGCCGGTCAAGGGCATCGAGATCGTCGGCCCGCTGCCGGCGGAGCTGCAGAAGATCACGGTGTTCTCGGCGGGGCTCGCGAGCAATGCGCCGCAGCCCGATGCCGGCAAGGCGCTGATCGCGTTTCTGTCCTCGAAGCAGGCCGCCCCTGTGATCGTGGCCAGCGGGCTCGAGCCCAAGGTGAAGTAGACGCTCTCACTCCGTCCCTCATGGTGAGGAGCGTGCCTCTTGGCGCGCGTCTCGAACCATGAGTTGGCGGCCATCCTTCGAGACGCCGCGCAAGATGCGCGGCTCCTCAGGATGAGGGCGGAGTGTTTGGCCCTGATCTTTTCAATGCGTCGCAGCCGCAGCCACGCCCGCCGCTTCCGCCTTTGCGGTCTCGGCACTGCTGACGCCATTGAAGAACGCGTTCAGGATCACGGCCACCAGCGCGCAAAGCAGGATGCCCGACTCCAGCAGCGGATGCAGGTCGTGCGGCAGCGCCTTGAAGAAATTCGGCGACACCAGCGGGATCATGCCGAAGCCGACGGAGATGGCGACCACGAACAGGTTGCGCTGGTTGGTCTTGAAGTCCACCGCGGTGAGGATGTGCGCGCCGGTCGCGGCGACCATGCCGAACATCACGAGGCCGGCGCCGCCAAGCACCACCTGCGGCACCGACTCCACCAAGGCTGCCATCTTCGGCAGCAGGCCGAGCACCAGCATGATGCCGCCGCCGGCGATGGTGACCCAGCGCGAGCGCACGCCGGTGACGCCGACAAGGCCGACATTCTGCGAGAACGAGGTGTAGGGGAAGGTGTTGAAGATGCCGCCAAGGAAGGTGCCGACGCCATCGGCGCGCAAGCCCTTGGTGAGCGCATCGCGGTCGACCTTGCTGTCGGTCATTTCACCGAGCGCCAGAAACATGCCGAGGGACTCGATCATCACCACGATCATCACGATGCACATGGTGACGATGGGCACGAGATGGAATTGCGGCATGCCGAAATGGAACGGCAGCACGATGTCGACCCAGCCGGCAGTGCCGACCTTGTCGAAATGCATCACGCCGAGCACGCTGGCAAGGATCGCGCCCGCGATGATGCCGAGCAGCACCGAGACGTTGGACAGAAAGCCGGTGCCCCATTTGATCAAAGCAAGGATCACGACCAGCACGAACAGCGCGATGCCGAGCCCCTGCAACTGGCCGTAAGCCGGATTGGGGAACGTGTGCGGAACGCCATCGATCATCTTTGTGAACATGGGTAGTCCGCCACCAGCCCAGTTGATACCAACGCGCATCAGGGAGATGCCGATCACCATGATGATGGTGCCGGTGACCACCGGTGGAAACAGCGGCAGCAGCCGGCTGATGAAAGGCGCGACAAGGATGCCGAAGATTCCGGCAGCGATGACCGAGCCATAGATGCCGAGCAGGCCGATCTCCGGGGCGGTGGCCATCGACAGCATCGGGCCGACCGAGGCGAAAGTGACGCCCATCATGACAGGCAGGCGGATGCCGACGCCGGGAAAGCCGATACACTGGACCAGCGTGGCCAGGCCGCAGGCGAACAGGTCGGCGGAGATCAGGAAGGCGACGTCCCGCGGCGGCAGCTTCAGGGCACGGCCGATAATGAGCGGCACCGCGACCGCGCCGGCATACATCACCAGCACATGCTGCAGGCCCAGCGCGAGCAGGCGCGGGGTCGGGAGGACCTCGTCGACGGGATGGACGCTCTCTGTCATTGATCTAGCCCCTTGCTTAGGTGATGAAATATCGTGGCATTATGATCGTCAGATACAAGCCTCGTGCCAGACGCCGCTGAAAGCCATTTCGAGGTTGATGAGTGGCCGGTGGCACGAAGGTTGCTCGAAAGTGAGCATTGCTGAATATATTGCCCGGCGACCGAGGTTCTCTGGTCGCCAACACAGACCGGAGGTCGCGCGTGCCGCTCATCAAGAACAGATATGGAAAAGGCCGTGTCCGCATCATGCGGATCCATCGCGACGGCGACAAGCAGGATGTCAGCCAGCTCAGCATCAAGGCGATGCTGGAAGGCGATTTCGGCCGCGCCTATACCGAGGCCGACAACTCCACCTCGACCTCCACGGACACGATCAAGAACATCGTCAATGTGGTGGCGCGCGAGAATACCGCGCTCTCGACAGAGGAGTTCTGCCAGGTATTGGCGAAACGCTATCTCGACCTGTATCCGCAGGCCAGTTCCGTCAGCATCACCGCGCATGAAACCAAGTGGGCCCGGCTGGCTGTCGACGGTGAACTACACCCGCACGCATTCCTGCTCGACAGTAACGGCAAGCCCACTGTCGAGATTGTCGCGACGCGCGATGGCATGACCATGAGCTCGGGCCTTGACGGTTTCACCTTCATGAAGTCGACCCAGTCGGGCTGGGAGAACTACTACACGGACAAATATTCCACGATCCAGCCGACCAATGACCGCATCTGTGCGACGTCGATGGTGGCGTCGTGGACATGGTCCGGCAAGCCGGCGAGCTATCCGGCGACCAACAAGAAAATTCTCGACACGCTGTTGAAGGAATTCGCGACGACCTATAGTCCGAGCGTGCAGAACAGTCTGTATCGTATGGGCGAGAAGGTGCTGGCCGCTGTGCCGGAAATTTCCGAGATCAGCATGGCCTGTCCGAACATCCACTATATCCTGATGAATCTCTCGGCCTTTGGTCTCGACAACAACAACGACGTGTTCCTGCCGACGGATGAGCCGCACGGGCAGATCGAATGCACGGTGGGGCGGGGGTAGTTTTGCTTAACCTCTCCCCGCTCCCACGCGAAGCGAAGCTTCGCTAGGCGGAGAGAGGTCGCCGCGTCTTCGCGGCGGGTGAGGGGCAGGGCACATGTCCGGATGTCATCCCCGCCTAGCACGCCGAAGGCGTGCGCGGGGCGGGGATCCATAAACACCAGGGATCTGTTTAAAGCGATGTGGTCGTAGCTCTGCCGCTCCTATTTCAACGATCGTGGCTATGGGTCCCCGCCTTCGCGGGGACGACACCTCTACTGACGTCGGCTACTTCCCAAACTTCTTCTGCAATTCCGGAAAAATTCGATCCGGCTTGAATGGCACCTGCGTAAACCGGATGCCGGTGGCGTCGAACAGTGCGTTGCCCATGGCGGCCGCGACGGGATTGTAGGGGCTTTCGCTCATCGACTTCGCACCCAATGGCCCGATCGCATCATAGGTGTCGGCGAAATACACCTCGGTGCGCGGCAGATCGGCGAAGGACGGCAGATGATAGTCGCGGAATTTCGGATTGACGACGCGGCCGCGGTCGTCGATCACCATCTCCTCATAGAGCGTGGCCCCCAGCGACTGCGCGACGCCGCCTTCGATCTGGCCGCGGAGCTGCATCGGATTGGCGACGGCGCCAGCGTCCGCGGCCTGCACGCTCTTGAGAACCTTGATCGCGCCGGTCCCCTTGTTCACCGCCACGCGAAATCCCTGGACGTTGAAGGCGACCGAACGTGGGGTGCCGCCTGAGGTTCCGGTGGCGCTGCGTACGCTGCTGTCCGCCTGCATCGCCGCCACCAGCTTCTGCGCGGCGTCATGGGTGGCTTTGCCAGCGACGAATGTGCCGGCGCTGCCATAGGCGCCGGTGTCGTGGCCGCCGTTCCGCGTATCGGACTGGCGCAGATGAATCTGCTCGACGCTGCAGCCGAGCGTCGTGGCGGCGATCTGCCGATGCACCGTCGCGGTGCCGTTGCCGAATTCGGCGGTGCCGACCGTGAGATCGTAACCGCCGTCATCGCGTTTGGCGATGACGACTTCGGCGATGTGGCCCTGCGGCGGCACTGTGTCGATCATGGTGAGCGCGATGCCGTCGCCGATCAGCCAGTCGTCATCGAGATCGTGTTTGGTCTCTATCTCCATCGCGCGCTCGACGAGGTCGAGGCACTGGTCAAGGCCGTAACTTCCGATCAGCACATCGTCGTAGTGCGTGCCGGCGGGTGACAGCATGGGGTCGCCAGGCTTGATGACGTTGTGCCGGCGGAAATCATACGGGCTGATACCGAGCTGTTTCGCAAGGTCGTCGATGGCGGCCTCCACCGCGAACAGCGTTTGCGGCAGGCCGTAGCCGCGAAATGCCCCCGCAGGCACCGTGTTGGTATAGGCGACCACGGCATCGACCTTCTTGTTGGCGCAGTTATAGACGCCGAGTGATTCACCGCAGGCGTGAAACAGCACCGGGCCGGCGTGATTGCCATAGGCGCCGGTGTTGGAGAGTACGTCGAGCTGCAGCGCGGTGAGTTTGCCGTCCTTGTCCGCACCGGCCTTCACGGTGACGCGCATCGGATGCCGCGTCGATGTGGCGATGAATTGTTCCTCGCGGGTCAGTTCCCATTTCACCGGGCGGCCGGTCTTGAGCGCGGCCAGCGCGAGAATGTCCTCGACGAACATTTCCTGCTTGCCACCGAACCCGCCGCCGACGCGTTCGCAGAACACGCGGACCTTGTCGGAGGAAAGGTCATAAAGCTGAGCCAGCGCGCGGCGTGTCAGGAATGGCGTCTGCGTGCTTGAGCGGATATTGAGGATGCCGTCTACATCGAGCCAGGCCATGCCGCCATGGGTCTCGAGATGGCCGTGTTGCACGCGTTGCGTGGTGAAGGTGCCCTCATAGGTGACGGCGGATGATGCCAGCGCCGCTGCGACATCGCCGAATTCACCGTGCGTTTCGGCGACGATGTTTCTGATAGCATTGCTGACGCGATGCACCGGCGTCTTGTCGGGGTGAATGACCGGCACGCCAGGCGCGATGGCGGTGGCGGGGTCGAACACCGCGGGCAGGATGTCATAGACGACGTCGATGCGGCGGCAGGCTTCTTCGGCGATCGCTTCGCTGTCCGCGACCACGGCGGCGACTTTCTGGCCGATGAAGCGCACGGTGTCGTCAAGGATCCGTGTATCCTCGGGATCCATTGCATCGATCTCGTGGCGCGCGGTCGAGAACAAAGTGGCCGGCGCATCCGCATGGGTCAGGACCGCATGAACACCTGGCATGGCGCGCGCTGCTGATGAATCAATCGATACGATGCGGGCATGCGGATGTGGTGAGCGCAGCATCTTGATATGCAGCAAGCCGTCCATGACGACGTCGAATGTGTAGCGCGCCTTGCCCATCACCACCTGGGGACCAGCGGGCGCGGGCAGGCTGCGGCCGAAGGCGCTGCCGGGCTCGGCGTCTTCCACATTGGACTTGCCGTCGAGTGCGTCCTCGATCGTGCGATAACCTGTGCAGCGACACAGATTGCCCTTCAATGACGCTCCGAGATCGGCGCGCTGTGCCTGATTGAGCGACGCGCAGGTCACGATCATGCCGGATGTGCAGAAGCCGCACTGGAATCCCTGTGCGTCCAGGAACGCCTGCTGCATCGGATGGATGCCGCCTTCGGGCGCGAGACCTTCGATTGTTGTGACGGCATGGCCTTCGGCGCGGAATGCCGGGATGATGCAGCTATGCACTGGCTCGCCATCGAGGAGCACGGTGCAGGCGCCGCAATCGCCGGCATCGCAGCCCTTTTTGACGCCGAAACGGCCGAGCTGACGCAGGAAGGTACGCAGGCATTGGCCGGCTTGCGGCTGCTGCGAAAAGCTGTGGCCGTTGATCTCGAAACTCATGGCTTGAAGCCCTGCAGCTCGGCGCGGATTTCTTCCGCGAGCCGCAGCGTCATCTGCTTGCGCCAGGCCGGCTTGCCGTGAACATCGTCGTGATAGAGATTGTCCGGAATCCGGTCGAGGATCGCCTCTTCGAGCGCATCGGCATCGGGAAGTGTTGGGAGCGCGATGCGGACAGGACGCTTCGTCGATGCCGTGATCGTCAGCCGCAAGCCATCTTCATCAAGGCTTCCTATCAGCAGCGCAGCAGATCGCCCGACCGGCGTCAGCGAGATCTGCCTGAATGCAGAGCGGCGCTTGAACGCTGCAAGAGGAATGGCAATGCTGCGCAGGAGATCACCCGGCATCAGCACATTGCTTTGATCGCCGGTGACGAAGTCCACGACGTCGATCGTGTTTGCGCTGCCATCGGCCTTCCAGATCGTGCAGACCCCATCGAGCGCGGCGGTGAGCGCGATCATCGGGCCCGCCGGCAGCGACATGCAGAGATTGCCGCCGACCGTTGCGGTCTTCCAGATCTTGAAGGAGGCGAGGAAGGCGCGGCAACATTGATTGATCAGGGGCGATGCGATCCAGTCGGGCGGGCAGGCCAGCGCGTCCAGTTGCGCCACGGTGCAGGTCGCGGCGATCTGCAATTCACTATCGGTGACGGTAAGGGCCGGCCATTTGAGATCGGTGAGGTCGATCAGCCGCGTCAGGTGGCTCTGTGGTTCGGAGAAAAGCCAGGTGCCCCCGGCGAGCCATGCATCCCCGGCACTCCATGTCGGTAGCTGTTCCCGCGTCGTGGGGCGGGCAACGGACGTGACCGTATTCAAATCCATAGGGCGGTTATGCTTTCACTCGGCAATGACCCCTTGAAGTATCATTGTGAACCTTGCAAGACCGACGCCAAGTCGCCGACAATTGCAGAACAAATCGAAGTATTCGTGGCTGGTCCCTGAATTGCAAGGTCGGGTCCAGGACCGAAGGAGATGAGCCATGACAGAAACGCAGGCCACCTGGATCAAGGATCCGCTCGGCATTTTCGCCGAGGGTGCCGAGCGCGGCATTGTCGTCAAGAACGGTCGGATTGTCGAACTGGTGCCGGCCGGCGGCCAGCCGGCCACGGCGGATATCGCGACCTATGATGCCAGCGCCCATGTGGTGCTGCCGGGGCTGATCAATACGCATCACCATTTCTATCAGACGCTCACGCGCGCCTTGCCGGCGGCGCTGAATCGCGAGCTGTTTCCCTGGCTGCAGGCGCTCTATCCGGTCTGGGCGCGGCTGACGCCCGAGAATCTCCATCTCGGCGTCAGTGTGGCGATGTCGGAATTGTTGCTGTCGGGCTGCACCACGACCACCGATCACCACTATGTGTTTCCGGCGGGGCTCGAAGCGTCCGTCGATATCGAGGTCGCGGTGGCGCAGCGGCTCGGCATGCGCGTGCTGCTGACGCGGGGATCGATGAACCGCTCGCAGCGCGACGGCGGTCTGCCGCCGGACTCGGTGGTGCAGGACGAGGACACGATCCTCGCCGATAGCGAACGTGTGGTGGCGACATTCCATCAGCGCGGCGAGGACGCGATGGTGCAGATCGCATTGGCGCCGTGTTCGCCATTCTCGGTGACGACCTCCCTGATGGCCTCGACCGCCGCGCTGGCCGACAAGCTCGATGTGCGGCTGCATACGCATCTCGGCGAGACCGAGGACGAGAACCGCTATTGCGAGGAGATCTATGGCTGCCGTCCGCTGGATTATCTGGAGCAGACCGGCTGGCTGAATAAACGCACCTGGCTGGCGCATGGCATTCATTTCAACGGGGCGGAAATGCTGCGGCTCGGCAAGGCCGGGACTACCATCAGTCATTGCTCCTGCAGCAATCAGCTATTGGCCTCTGGCTGCTGCCCGGTCTGCGAGATGGAGGATGCCGGCGTCGGCATCGGCCTCGGCGTCGATGGTTCGGCGTCGAATGACGGATCGAATCTGATGCAGGAAGTGCGCGCGGCATTTCTGCTGCAGCGGGCGCGTTACGGCGTCGGGCGCGTCAGTCACAAGGATGCATTGCGCTGGGCGACGAAAGGCTCGGCGGCCTGTGTGGGGCGGCCGGAGCTCGGCGAGATCGCGGTCGGCAAAATGGCCGATCTCGCGCTGTTCAAACTCGACGAGCTGCGCTTCTCCGGCCATGGCGATCCCCTGGCGGCGCTGGTGTTGTGCGGTGCGCATCGTGCGGACCGCGTGATGGTGGGCGGCGCATGGCGCGTGATCGACGGTGCGATCCCGGGGCTGGATATCGCGGATCTGATCCGCCGACACGGCGCGGCGGCGAAGGCGATGCAGGCGGGGTGATAACTTCCGCAGAGGTATTGCGCGAACGCTTCAACGCGCTGCGGCCTGCCCTCTCCCCCCTTGCGGGGGAGAGTTGGAGAGGGTGGTGCCACAAACTCTGAACGCACCTGCTGCCGCCCCCTCCCTAACCCTCCCCCGCAAGGGGGGAGGGGACGACGGCGTTCATTGTGCGGCTATTCGCTCGTTACTTCCCCGGAATCTTGTCGTCGATACCCTTCACATAGAAGTTCATGCCGAGCACCTGGCCGGGGTCGAGGGCATCGCCGCCCTTGCATTCCACTTCCTTGCCGTCTTGTCCCATGATCGGGCATTTGAACGGCTTAAGCGTGCCGGCGATGATGGCGGCTTCGGTGTCCATCGCCATCTTCTTCACGTCATCCGGCATGTTGGTATAGGGCGCCATCACGACCATCTTCTCTTTCAGGCCGGCCCAGGTGTCTTCCGACTTCCAGGTGCCATCGAGGGCCGCCTTGACGCGCTCGACGTAATACGGGCCCCAGTTGTTGGTGACCGCGGTGAGCTGGGTCTTGGGACCGAACTTGATCATGTCGGAGTCCTGGCCGAAGGCGAGGGCGCCGCGCTCGGAGGCGACCTGCATCGCAGCCGGGCTGTCGGTGTGCTGCATGATCACGTCGGCGCCCTGATCGAGCAGCGCCTTGGCGGCATCGGCTTCCTTGCCGGGATCGAACCAGGTGTTGACCCAGATGATCTTGATCTTGATGTCCGGATTGATCTTCTGCGCGGCGAGCATGGTCGCATTGATGCCCGAGATGACTTCCGGGATCGGGAACGAGCCGATATAGCCCAGCACGCCCTTCTTCGACATCTTGGCGGCGATCAGACCCTGGATGTAGCGGCCTTCAAAGAACCGGCCGGAATAGCTCGACATGTTCTTGTCGCGCTTGAAGCCAGTGGCATGTTCGAACATCACCTTGGGATTGCGCTTGGCGACCTTGAGCGTTGGGTCCATGTAGCCGAACGACGTGGTGAAGATGAGCTGGTTGCCGGCGCGCGCGAGCTGTTCGATGGAGCGCTCAGAGTCCGGACCCTCACTGACATTTTCGAGATAGGTGGTCTCGATCTTGTCGCCGAACTCCTTGACGATCATCTGGCGGCCGACTTCGTGCTGATAGGTCCAGCCGAAATCGCCGACCGGGCCGATATAGACGAAGCCGACTTTCAGCTTGTCGGCGGCGACGGCTGCACCCAATCCGAGGCCGGTGGCCAGCAGTAGGGCGGCGGCTGCAAGTGCTTTCCTGTTCATACGCGTCTCCTGTTTGCGAGATAGTCTTGCGAGAATGTCTTTAGCGGTCGGGCACGAATACCGTGCCCAATGCTGCCGGCGCCGTGGAGCCGCCGCTGCGGGTGCGCGAGATCAACACCAGCACGACGACGGTTGCGAGATAGGGCAGTGCGGACATCAGTTGCGAGGGCACGCCGACGCCCCAGCCCTGCGCATGCAGTTGCAAGATCGAGACCGCGCCGAACAGATAGGCGCCAATTACGAGGCGCCCCGGCAGCCATGAGGCGAATACCACCAGCGCCAGCGCGATCCAGCCGCGGCCGGCGGTCATGCCGGGGACGAAGAACGGCGTATAGGCCAGCGGCAGATAGGCGCCGGCCAGACCCGCGCAGCCGCCGCCGAACATCACGGCGAGGGTGCGGATCTTGAGCACGGGATAACCGAGCGCATGGGCGGAGACGTGATTGTCGCCGATGGCGCGGAGGACCAGCCCCGCCCGGGTGCGATAGAGGAACCAGGACATGCCGATGATCAGCGCAAGCGAGACATAGACGAAGGCGTCTTCGCCGAACAGGATCTTGCCGACGAAGGGGAGCGTGGTCAGGCCGGGAATGTACAGCCGCGGCGCGGTGGCGATACGCTCGCCGACGAAGCCGGCGCCGATCAGGCCGGACACGCCGATGCCCAGGATTGTGAGCGCGAGACCCGTGGCGACCTGATTGACGGCGAGGCCGAGCGTCATCAGTGCAAATACCAATGAGAGCGCGACGCCCGCGAGAATTCCGCACAGCGCGCCGATGAATGTCGAGCCGGTGGCCCAGGCGCCAGCAAAGCCGCAGGCTGCGCCGACGATCATCATGCCTTCGACGCCGAGATTGAGCACGCCGGCGCGCTCCACCAGCAGCTCGCCGGAGGCGGCGAGCAGCAGCGGTGTCGACGCCGCGAGTACGGCAAGGATGATGGCTTCAAGCAGCTCCATCGGCGACCTTCCGCTGCGGCATGATGAGCTTGATCCGGTACAGGATCAGGCTGTCGCAGGCGAGCACATAGAACAGCAGGATACCCTGAAACACCTTGGTGATATCGAGTGGGATCTTCATAGCGATCTGCGCTTGCTCCCCGCCGATAAATGTCAGCGCCAGGAAAAGCCCTGCAATTAGTATTCCAACCGGGTTGAGCCGTCCGAGAAATGCAACGATGATCGCGGTGAAGCCATAGCCGGGCGAGATGCCGGGCTGCAGATGACCGACGGGGCCGGCGACCTCGATGATCCCCGCGAGGCCGGCCAGCGCGCCGGATATCGCGAAAGTCAGCAGCACCAGCTGGTTCGACGAGAAGCCGCCGAAGCGCGCCGCCCGCGGTGCCGCGCCAACCACGCGAATTTCAAAGCCCTTGATGGTGCGGCCGAGCAGGACAGCAGCGGCAACAACGATCACCAGCGCGATGACCGCGCCGAGATGCAGCCGTCCACCCTCGAACAGCAGGGGCACGGTGGCGACCGGATCGAATTCGGCCGTGGTCGGGAAGTTGAACCCTTTGGGATCGCGCCACGGGCCGCGGACGAGATAATCGAGCAGCAGGTCGGCCACATAGACCAGCATCAGACTGACCAGAATTTCGCTGGCGCCGAAGCGCACCTTGCAGAAGGCCGGGATCAATGCATAGAGCGCGCCCGCGATGGCGCCGAGCAGCAGCATCGCCGGCAAGACCCAGACGCCGGCATCGGTGCCGTTGGTCTTCACCGCAAGCCAACTGCCCGCCACGGCACCGACGAGGAACTGTCCCTCCGCGCCGATGTTCCAGACATTGGCGAGATAACAGAGCGAGAGGCCGATGGCGATCATCACCAGTGGCGCGGCTTTCACCGCGAGCTCCTGCAGCGAATAGGCGTCGGTCAGCGGCGTGATGAAATAGACGTTGAGCGCGGCGATCGGATTTTTGCCGATGATCACGAACAGGATGCTCATGGTCACGATGGTGAGCCCGATGGCGATAACAGGCGATACCAGCGCGATGATGGTCGATCGCTCCGCGCGCTTCTCAAGCACCAACTGCATCGGGCACGTCCTTTGGCGTGAGTGCGCTGCCGCCCATCAACAAGCCCAGCGTTTCCCTGTCCGCATCTGCCGTCATCAATGGCTCGGAGAGACGGCCGTGGAACATCACGGCGATGCGGTCGGCGATGTCAGCGAGTTCGTCAAGGTCCTGACTGGTGACGAGGATGGCCGCGCCCGCAGCGGCAAGATCGAGCAGCGCCTGACGAATGACGGCGGCAGCGCCGGCATCGACGCCCCATGTCGGCTGGCTGACCACCAGCACGATGGGATTGCGCAGGATCTCGCGGCCGACGATGAATTTCTGCAGGTTGCCGCCGGAGAGGCTGGCGGCTTCTGGATCGCGCTTGGCCTTGCGGACGTCGAAACTTTCGGTGGCGCGATCGACGGTCGCGAGCGTTGCCGCCGTATTGATGAAACCGTTGTGCACCATGCCGGATGCGGCGTGGCCGGTGAGCAGCGCGTTCTCCGACAGGCGCATGCGCGGCGCGGTGCCGTGGCCGAGCCGTTCTTCGGGCACGAAGGCCGCGCCAAGCTTGCGGCGCGCGGTGATCGACAGATGTCCGGCGGCGTGACCGTCGATGACAATGGTGCCGGGATCTTTGGCGAGACGCTCGCCGGAGAGCGCCGCGAAGAACTCGTCCTGCCCATTGCCGGCGACGCCAGCGATCCCCAGGATCTCGCCGCCCTTCAGCTCCAGCGAGATGTTTTTCAGATGCACGCCATGTGGTTCGTCGGGCGCGAGGCTGAGATCATTGACCACGAGCCGTGGCACCGTCGTCTGCCGGTTGGCGGCGGCTTTCACCTGCTTGATCTCGGTGCCGACCATCATGCGCGCCAGTGATGCGGCAGTTTCTTCGCGCGGCAGGCAGGTCGAGATCTTCTTGCCGCCGCGCAGGATGGTCGCGGTGTCGCAGAGCCGCTTCACTTCGTCCAGCTTGTGGCTGATGTAAAGGATCGCGCGGCCTTCCGACTTCAGGCGCTCCAGCACGACAAACAATTGATCGGCCTCCTGCGGCGTCAGCACGGCGGTGGGCTCGTCGAGGATCAGGAATTTCGGATTCTGCATCAGCACGCGCACGATCTCGATGCGCTGACGTTCGCCGACCGAGAGTTGCCAGACCTCGCGCTTGGGATCGAGCGGCAGGCCATATTGCTGCGACACCTGTTCGAGCCGCGCCGACATCGCTTTGAAGGATTCCTTGCCGTCGAGACCGAGCGCAACGTTCTCGGCGACAGTGAGATTGTCGAACAGCGAGAAATGCTGGAACACCATGCCGATGCCGCGCGCGCGCGCATCATGCGGGCCGGCGAGCACCATCTTCTCGCCCTGCCAGAGCATCTCGCCTTCGCTCGGCTGGATCAGGCCGTGGATGGTTTTGACGAGCGTGGATTTGCCGGCGCCGTTCTCGCCGAGCAGCGCGTGGATTTCCTGCGGACGGATCGCGATGTCGATGGCGTCATTGGCGAGGAAACTGCCATAGCGCTTGGTCAGACCAATGGTCTGCAGAAGCACCGTCCCCATACGCGCGTGTCCCGATCCCGAATCCAACATTCGCTACTCACGCGTGAAAAGGAGGTTTGCGGCAAGTGTGTGCCGGATTGGAATGCAGCGTAAATCTCGAATAAGCGCCAGCGTCTGCCTTATTTTTGGACTGGATCGCTTTCTTGGGCGATTCCTCTCGACGCAATCGCGTAAGGCTCGGGCTTTTCATTGATTGAATGACGTTTATTCGACTTTCGCATTGTATACTTGGTCTGAAG
This sequence comes from Tardiphaga sp. 20_F10_N6_6, assembly GCF_052076045.1. NCBI lineage: Bacteria > Pseudomonadati > Pseudomonadota > Alphaproteobacteria > Hyphomicrobiales > Nitrobacteraceae > Tardiphaga > Tardiphaga sp. 20_F10_N6_6. Next base: position 2,367,488 of record NZ_CP197239.1, on the reverse strand, counting down.
TGTTGCAGTTCTGGTACATGTGCAACGAATTCGGAATCCGGATTTTCTCGTGTGTTGAGAAGTTGGGCAGTGATTTTCTTGCAGTGCAAACACGGAATCACAGTGTGAATTCACCATCGGAGCTTCGTACGGAAACCTGCGACAGAACGTCGCAAAATACCAATCTTTACAGTCTCTAAGCGCTTGTCTTACACGCGCTCGCATGGCGTCATTTCACCATCCCGAAAACACGATGCTTCAAGCATAAAATACTGATTTCACTGGGCATCCCTGATGAAATCCGTGGCAACTATTGGAAAAAGTTGAGGCTTCTCACCCGGACTGATTGCAACAACTCTCTCGCGAGAGGCACGCAATCATTGTCAACAGGTGGGGGTAATTCCAATGGCCAATCGTTTCCGCGCAATCGCAGCCGCGACGTTGCTGTCGCTAACAGCCATGGTGCCGACAGGCTCGGCAGGCGCCGCCGACATGGCGGCCATGCCGGTCAAGGCAAAGCCGATCCCGGATCTGCCGTTCTTCCTGCTGATCGATAACCGTTTCACCTATGCCTATCAGTGGGGGGCGGTCGATCCCGGCGTCACCGCCAAGACCACCAAGCAGGTCTTCGCCTTCACCCACTTCGACGTGTGGACCTACGGCACCAACTTCTTCAACATCGGTCTCGAAAAGGCGGGTAAGAGCAGCCCGGCTAATCCGTGCGCCGATCCGCTGCGTCCGATCACGGGCTGCGAAGGCGCAACAGAAATCTACGGCCTGATCCGTAGCACGATCGGCTTCAACGAGGTCTTCAACACCAAGGCCTTCTCGATGGGGCCGCTGCGCAACGTGTCGTTCGTCATCGGTGCGGATGGCAGCACTGAAAATCGGTTCTTCTCCGCATCCAAGCGCGACGTCGTGACCGGTCTGCAATTCGCTTTCGACCTGCCTTACAAGGGCTTCTTCAACGTCAATCCGTTGTTCTACTACGAATTCGCCAATCGCAGCACGTTCACGCAGTGTGGTTATGCCGGGGCTCCCGGCCAGATTCCTGGCGTCTCCTGTAACATCGATGGCAACCGCCAGTTCAACCCGACCTGGGCCGTTGAACTCAATTACTACATGGATCTCGGCTTCCTGCCGCCGAGCATGGATTATTTCGCGATCAGCGGCCGCGCAGGCTTCTACGGGCCGAAAGGTTCGGAGAACGGCCAGATCATCGGCACGGCAACCAAGATGGAGATCAACGCCGAACCGATCCGTCTGACCTTCGACGCCAGCAAGGCGATCTGGGGACCGAAATACACTCACAATGTCGACGTGTGGGTGGCCTATCGGCTCTGGCGGAACAAGTTCGGCTTGGATGAGAATGCCAGCCTGCCGTGCACCACGTTTGCGCCCGGATCGTGCCGCGAGGACTCGCTCTATTCCGGCGTCACCGTCAAGTTCTGATCTGAGCTGACTTCCGGGGCTAATTCTCCAAGGCCAATCTCCAGGCTGATGGCGTCGCGATGTCCTCGCGGCGCCTTCAGTTTTTTGCAAGCTCCTGCGCGCGTGCCGCTAGCGCAGCTGCGCCCAGAAATTCTCGTGCTGCGCGGCTGCCTCGTCTTCGAGCAGCGGTCCGACGACCTCGATGCTCTTCTGCCCGGCAGCAAAGACATTGCGGCAAGGCAGATCAAGCGTGGGATTCTCCGGATGGTCGCCGGTGATCGCCTTGAGCCTTGCTTCGCCGAGCCCATAAACCAGCCGTCCAATGCCGACCCAATAGATCGCGCCCGCGCACATCGCGCAGGGTTCTGCCGACGAATACAGCGTGAAGGTCTTCAGCTCGGTCTCTTCATAGGCAATCGAGGCTTCGCTGCACAGCAGCCGCTCTGCATGGGCGGTGCCGTCATGAGAGGGCATGAAGGCGTTACCGGCTTCCATCAGGACCTTGCCGTGCGCATCGACCAGGATCGCACCAAACGGATGGTTGCCGCGCTCCACGGCTTTGCGTGCAGCGTCGAAAGAAAGCCTGAGAAAGGCCTCATCCCTACTCGACGAGTCTTGCTTTGGCATCAGGGGGCTCCTGTCGTCGGCGCGTCGAAATCTGCTAGTTTCCCGCGAGGCTAGGCGCGGATTCGCTTTGGCCCGCTGGCCGCACTAGTATTGACGATCTAAATCGTTCAAGTCCCAGCCGGGTCTGTGGTCTGAACAAAGAAGCATGATTGCGATGGAAGAGAAAGTCGTCGGAGCTTCCGGCCAATCGCTCGGCGGCGAGATCGTCGAACGCATCAATGCGCTGGCTGCTATTTCGGAAGCGCCGGACAACATCACACGAATATTCCTTACACCGGAACATCGTACTGCCGCCGAACTGATCATCGGATGGATGCAGGCAGCCGGCATGCGGGCGCGTATCGATGCGATCGGGAATGTCTGCGGACGCTATGAAGGCGACCGGCCCGGTCTGCCGTGCCTGATGCTGGGCTCACATTACGACACCGTGCGCGATGCCGGCCGCTGGGACGGACCGCTCGGGATCATCACGGCGATTTCCTGCGTTAGCGATCTCAATCGCCGTGGTCTGCGTCTGCCATTCGCCATCGAGATCGCCGCCTTCGCCGACGAGGAGGGCGTACGCTTCGCCTCGACGCTGCTCGGCAGCCGCGCGGTGGCCGGGACGTTTGTCGAGAGCGTGCTCGGCGGCCGCGACAAAGCGGGTATCTCGATGCGCGAGGCGATGATCACCTTCGGCCTCGATCCCGATCACGTCGGCGCCGCAGCGCGCGCGCCCGGCGAATTGCTGGCCTATCTCGAATTGCATATCGAGCAGGGGCCCGTGCTTGAAGCGCAGAAGCTTCCGGTAGGGGTCGTGACTGCCATTTCGGGTGCGACGCGGCTTGCTGTCGAGTTGCACGGCATGGCCGGTCATGCCGGCACGGTGCCGATGGCGATGCGACGCGATGCACTGGTGGGCGCCGCCGAATGTATCGTTGCGATCGAGGAGTTCTGCCAGTCGGACCGCGGCGGTCTTGTCGGCACCGTCGGCTATATCAACGCGATGCCGGGCGCGACCAATGTGATCCCGGGTCTGGTGTCGTTCACCATGGATATCCGATCGCCGAAGGATTCCTATCGCAAGCTCGCCATCACCGACATGGTGCGCGAGATCGAGTCGATCGCCAAAGCGCGCAAGCTCGATCTGCAGATCAACATCACCCATGAGAATCGCACGGTGCCGTGTGCGCCCTGGCTGCAGAAGCAGATCGCCGATGCAATTACTGCCGAGGGCTATCGCGCGTTCGAGCTGCCGAGCGGGGCCGGCCATGACGGCATGGCGATGACCGATATTGCCGATGTGGCGATGCTGTTCGTGCGCTGTCGCGGCGGGATCAGCCACAATCCTGCCGAGCATGTGGACGATGCGGATGTCGAGGTCGGTGCGCGCGTGTTGTTGCGCGTGATCGAGAATTTTAAGCCGAAGGCCTGATGCGATGGCAGATTTCCACGGCGTGTTTCCCTATCTCGTCTCGCCGGCTGACGACGAGGGGCGTATCCGCACCGATGTGCTGGGCCGCCTGTGCGGCGATCTCATCGGCGCGGGCGTGCATGGTCTGACGCCGCTCGGCTCGACCGGCGAATTCGCCTATCTCAATCGCGAGCAGCGCAGGACGGTGGTGCAGGCCACGATCGATGCGGCAGGCGGGCGCGTGCCGGTGGTGGCAGGCGTGGCATCGACCTCGACGGTCGATGCGGTGGCGCAGGCGAAGTCGTATCAGAAGCTCGGCGCCACCGGCATCCTGGCTATTCTCGAAGCGTATTTCCCGCTCAAGGATGCGCAGATCGAATCCTACTTCCGCGCCATCGCCGATGCCGTCGATATTCCCGTGGTGATCTACACCAATCCGCAATTCCAGCGTTCGGATCTGACGCTCGACGTCGTGGCGCGGCTCGCCGAGCATCCGCGCATCCAGTATATCAAGGATGCCTCCACCAATACCGGCCGGCTGTTGTCGATCATCAACCGCTGCGGCGACAAACTGAAAGTGTTTGCCGCCTCGGCGCATATTCCGTCAGCCGTCATGCTGATCGGCGGCGTTGGCTGGATGGCGGGACCTGCCTGCGTCGTGCCGAAGCAGAGCGTCGAACTCTACAATCTCTGCAAGGCGCATCGCTGGGACGAGGCCATGGTCTTGCAGCGGCGGATGTGGCGGCTCAACGAGGCCTTTGCGCGCTATAATCTGGCGGCCTGCATCAAGACGGGCCTCGCGATCCAGGGCTATGAGGTCGGCGACCCCGTGGCCCCGCAGCCGGCTTTGACCGCGGACGAGCGCAAGGTGATCGAGGCCGTTTTGCGGGATGTCGGCTGATCGATGTCGTTGCCGCCAGACGCGCAAACGAGCAGCGCTCATGCACATTCTGTCGCTCAGCCTTGTGCGGCTGGCCTGTTGGCTCACGCGGTCTTTCTGGGCTAGAAACCATACAGCCCGCCCGTAAGGCTCGCCATTGAAGGACGTCTGATGAACATTCTGCCCGGCAATCTGCGCTTCGGCGCCGGTCTTTCTCCCAAGCGCCTTGAAGATCAAAGACTTCTCACCGGGCAGGGCAAATTCATCGACGACAAGCCGGAAGACGGCGCGCTGTGGCTGCATCTGCTGCGCTCGCCGCATGCCCATGCGAAGATCACCGCGATTGACGTGGCCGCCGCCAAGGCGATGCCCGGTATCGAGGCGATCTATACCGGCGCGGATCTCGTGGCCGACGATGTCGGCACGCTGCCGACGCTGCCGATCTTCAAGCGTCCCGACGGCTCGGCGGCGACCTTTCCGCCGCGCCGGCTGCTCGCGCACGAGGTCGTGCGGTTCGCCGGCGAAGCAGTGGCGGCGATCGTCGCCACGTCGCGCGCCGCTGCCCAGCTCGCGGCCGAGGCGATCGACATCAGCTATGACGTCCTGCCCGCGGTGGTCGATCCCGTCGAGGCGATGAAGCCCGGTGCGGCCGTGGTCTGGCCGGATGCACCGGACAATATTGTCGCGGCCACCAGCTATGGCGATCCTGCCAAGGTGGAGGCTGCTTTTGCCGCTGCCAAGCATACGGTGTCGCTGGACATCGTGAGTCAGCGTCTCGTGCCATCGGCCATGGAGCCGCGCTCGACCATCGCTGAAGTCGACAAGAAGTCCGGCAAGCTGACCCTGTACGTGCAGTCGCAGACCCCGGCATCGACCCGCGATATCCTTGCCGACGCGGTGCTCAAGCGTCCGAAGGAATCGATCCGCGTGGTGGTGGGTGATATCGGCGGCGGTTTCGGCCAGAAGACGAGCCTGTATCCGGAAGACGGCGTCGTCGCCTATGTAGCCGTGAAGCTGAACAAGACGATCCGCTGGCGCGGCGATCGCACCGATGAATTCGTCGGCGGGACGCATGGTCGCGATCTGACGTCGACGGCAGAACTCGCGCTCGATGCCAAGGGTCGGATCTTGGCCTATCGCGTGCGTTCGATCGGCGGCACCGGTGCCTATATGTCGGCGACCGCGGTCATCATTCCGTTGGTGTTGGGACCGTTCGTGCAGACCGGCGTCTACGACCTGCAGAACGTGCATTACGATATCAAGGCGGTCATCACGAACACCGCGCCGGTGGGCGCCTATCGCGGTGCCGGGCGTCCGGAAGCCGTTTTCATCATCGAGCGCTTGATGGATGCCGCCGCGCGGCAGATGGGCATGGATCCGCGGGCGATCCGCAAGGTGAATTACATCAAGCCGACGCAGTTTCCCTACAAGAACGCCGTCGGCCAGACCTATGACAGCGGCGCCTTCGCGCACATGCTCGACCGCGCCACCGAATTGTCGGATTGGGACGGCTTCGCCGCGCGCAAGAAGGCGGCGAAGAAGAAAGGCCTGCTCTACGGCCGCGGGCTCACCAGCTACATCGAATGGACCGGCGGTCCGGGCACCACCGAGAAGGTTCGCCTGCGCGCCACGGCCAATGGCCGCGTCATCCTGCATTCCGGCACCATGGCAATGGGACAGGGCCTGCAGACCGCTTATTCGCAGCTCGTCTCTGAAGCCCTTGGCATTGGCATCGACAAGATCGATGTGATCCAGGGCGATACCGACGTCATCGTCGGCATGGGTAGTGTCGGTTCGCGTTCGCTGTTCGTTGGCGGCACTGCCGCGGTGGTGTCGGCCGCCGACATGATCGCCAAGGCGCGCGAGAAGGCGGCCAACATGCTCGAAGCCTCCGTGGAGGACATCGAGTATTCCGCGGGCTTCCTCACCGTCGTCGGCACCGACAAGCGCGTCGGCCTGTTCGAAATCGCGAAGGCCGAAGACGGCGAACAGCTCAGCGTCGAGTCCACCGGCGTGGCGGACGGCCCGACCTGGCCGAACGGAACGCATATCTGCGAGGTCGAGATCGATCCGGAGACCGGCATCACCAATGTCGTTCGTTACACCACGGTCGACGATGTCGGCGTAGCGGTGAATCCGATGCTGGTGACCGGCCAGATCCACGGCGGCGTGGCGCAGGGCATCGGCCAGGCGCTGTTCGAGAACGTTCATTACGACGAGGATGGCCAGCTCATCACAGCCAGCTATCAGGATTACTGCATTCCGCGCGCCGGCGACCTGCCACCTCTGTCAGTGACATTGGATGGTTCGGCACCCTGCGTCACCAACCCGATCGGCTCGAAGGGCTGCGGCGAATCCGGCGCGATCGGCGGTCCGCCCTGCATCGTCAATGGCGTGCTGGATGCGCTGCAACCACTGGGCATCACGCAGCTCAATACGCCGCTGTCACCCATCAAGGTGTGGGAAGCGATCAGGAGCGCAAGCGCAACGCATGGCTGAGACCCAGCAGGATGGGTAGAGCGTCGTCGCGAAACCCATCATGATCGGGTTCTATGCGATGGGTTTCGCTTCGCTCGACCCATCCTGCGGATAACAAGAAACTTCAACCGGGAGAGAAAACACAATGAAGAGCTTCAAGGTTCTCGAATTCAACGAGCCGCTCGGCGAGGTCGACGAGCAGACACCGCAGCCGACCGGCACGCAGGTGCTGATCCGCGTGAAGGCTGCCGGCGTCTGCCATAGCGACCTGCACATCTGGGAAGGCGGCTATGAACTCGGCCACGGCCGCAAGAAGCTATCGCTGAAGGATCGCGGCATCACGCTGCCGCGCACCATGGGCCACGAGACCGTCGGCGAAGTCATTGCCTTTGGTCCGGATGCGCAGCAGGAAGCCGGCGGCGTCAAGATTGGCGATATCGCATTGGCCTATCCATGGATCGGCTGCGGCAAATGTGCGGTCTGTCTTGCCGGTGATGAGAATCTCTGCCTCGCGCCGCGCTGCCTCGGCGTACATTGCGACGGTGGTTACTCCGATCACCTTCTAGTGCCGCATCCGCGCTACCTGATCGACCTCAAGGGCATGGATCCGGTCATCGCCGCGCCTTACGCCTGCTCGGGCGTCACCACCTATAGCGCGCTGAAGAAGATCGAGAGCGATCTCGGCAATCCGATCGTGATCTTCGGCGCTGGTGGCCTCGGCCTGATGGCGCTTGAACTGTTGAAGGCGATGGGGGGCAAGGGCGCCATCGTTGTCGATATCGATGCGCGAAAGCGCGAGGCGGCGATCAAGGCCGGCGCTCTGGCGGCCGTGGACGGCAATGCGCCCGACGCGCTTGAGCAGCTTGCCAAGGCCGCCGGTCAGCCGATTCTGTCGGTGATCGATCTGGTCGGCACTCCGTCAACGACGCAGCTCGGCTTCGACGTGCTCTCCAAGGGCGGCAAGCTGATCATGGTCGGCCTGTTCGGTGGCGGCGCCACCTGGGCGCTGCCGCTGATCGCCATGAAGGCGCTCACCATCCAGGGCAGCTATGTCGGCAATCTCCGCGAGACCAAGGAATTGCTGGAGCTGGTGCGCACCAAGAAGGTGCAGCCGATCCCGACAAGCCCGATGCCGCTCGCAAAAGCCAATGCCGCTCTGAACGACCTGAAAGACGGCAAGCTGGTCGGCCGCGCGATCCTCACGCCGGCGTAAGGTTGAAGCATTCATTCTGACGTTGAGAAGCGGCCTTCGGGCCGCTTCTTTTTTGACGGGTGACGCGATTAGCCGGCCGTTACATCCACGAGCTCTTCGCCATCCAACACACGCTTCGCCTTGGCATGGTCGAGATCGCCTTCCCATGCGCCGACCACGACGGTGGCAACGCAGTTGCCGATCAGGTTGCCGAGCGCGCGGGCCATGCCGATGAACCAGTCTACCGACAGCACCAGCACGAGACCGATGGCGGGAATGCTCGGCACGGCATTCAGCGTCGCGGCAAGGATCACGATCGCTGAGCCCGGTACGCCATGGGCGCCCTTCGACGTTACCAGCGAGACGCCCAGCACCAGCATGAGATCGCCGAAAGACAGCGGTGTATTCGTGGCCTGCGCGATGAACACGACGGCCAGCGTCAGATAGATCGAGAATGCATCGAGATTGAACGAGTAGCCTGTCGGGATCACGAGGCCGACCACGTTGTCCTTGACGCCGAGCCGTTCGAGTTTGCGCATGACCTGGGGCAGCACTGCATCCGATGACGCGGTGGCGAGCACGATGGTGAGTTCTTCGCGCAGATAGTTCAGGAATTTGATGATGTTCAGCCCGGCCAGCGCCATCACGCCGCCGAGTACGCCGAAGACGAAGATCGCGACCGAGACATAGAACAGCACCACCAGCGAGACGAGTTGCTTCAGCGATCCGACACCGTAGCGTCCGACCGTATAGGCGACAGCGCCGAGCACGCCGATCGGGGCGAGGCGAACGATCAGTCCCATGGCGCGGAACAGAACGGTCGATACGGCTTCGATGAAGCTCGAAATCCGCTCGCCTTTCTCGCCACCGACCAGCGCCAGGCTGGTGCCGAACAGGATGGCGAAGAACAGCACCTGCAGGACGTCGTTGCGCGCCAGAGCGTCGAACGAGGTGGTCGGAATGATGTTGAGCAGGAAACTACCGATGCCGCCGCCCTGCAGCTTGTGAGCGTTGTCTGCGACCGTCGTGAGTGCCTTGCCGTCGAGCGAGGCCGGATTGATGTTCATGCCGTGGCCCGGGCCGAACAGATAGGCCAGCACCAGGCCGACAACGAGCGCCAGCGTGGTCATGGCCTCGAAATAGATCAGCGCCTTGACGCCAACCCTGCCGACTTTCTTCAAGTCACCTGCGCCGGCAATGCCATGCACCACCACACAGAACACGATGGGGGCCACAATCATGGAGATGAGTTTGAGGAAGGCGTCGCTGAAGACCTTCAGGCCGACGGCGAAGTCCGGCACGGCGATGCCAAGGACGATGCCGAGTAGCAAGGCGACAAGCACCTGCACGAAGAGCGACTGATAGAGAGGCTTGCGGATTGGTTCGACGGCGGTAATCGTAGCTGTAGACATGGTTCGCTCCCCCTGAGGTTCACGAATATTCCAGCAACAACTGTGCCACCGCTAGGTGCAGATGCGTAAAATCTCGCCGCGGTTACGGCGAGTTCTTTTCGTGTCGAGGGGGGATTGAAATCGAGCCGATCAGCGGCCGGGTCGCTCCGGCGGCCATGCGACGATTACTTCTCTTCGTCGGCGATCGCTTCCATCAGGACGACCATCTGGCGCTGGACCGTCTGGCTCTTGATGCGGCTGTAAGCACGAAGCAAGCGGAGGCTGAAAGCGCTATCGAGGAACAGCAAGCTTTCCACTTCACGGCTCTTGCCATCGCCATCGTAGAAGAAGGTGACCGGCACATCGAGCGCCGTCGCAATCTGCTGAAGACGCGCAGCGCCAACGCGATTGACACCCTTTTCGTACTTCTGAACCTGCTGGAAGCTGACGCCCAGCTTTTCGCCTAAATCCGCCTGCGAAATTTTCTGCTCAACACGACGCAGACGGATCCTCTTGCCCATCTCAATGTCGGGTTTGCCGGCGCTACGTTGCTTCATTCGTCACCATTCAGTTTGTTTGAATAAGGGAGTTTGGTTTTATTTTCTTGTTAGAGCTTCTTAGCCCGAGAGCCCTTAAAGCTAACTTTCAAAGGCATCTCTGTTATACACATCGTCATGACGATTGGGATGGCTGAAATCGTCGCGATACTCGAATTGATCGACACGTAATCGCGAGGGTCATCCAATCGTACAAAAAACCTTGCGGTATTCTGTTGCTACTTCGCATTGCTTGCAAAACTTCCAACGAATACCGGAACTCAATTTCTATCGATACGGGCCTTGCAGCGGAAGCGAAAGTACAAGTTGGTCATCATGCTATACACATGTGACTTGCCTGACGCACGCAGGATAACTGAGAGTCGTTCGCATTCGTAAGCTGCAAATCTCTGGCATGCAGCATTCCATGCGATTTCCAGCTGCAATTTCGCACTTTACGATCTCCTGTGTAGCACCGACGTAATATCACAATTCCGTGGGTGGTTGTTGCTACGTCCCATGCGCACCGGAAGTTTCATTCCAAATTCTCACTGAGAGAGAATTTCATTTGATTCGTGCTGGATATGTTGAACGCGTCCGGTGCCTGGTGGCGCGCGCCGACTGAGCAATATTGATCATACCGTTCGTTACTAAACATTGCTGTCGGTAATCGCGGAGTAGATCATGGTACGCAGCTCGCGCCGAACCGGATAAGCGCTCGATGGCAACAGCTGTGTCATGAAGATTGCGATCAGCTGTTCAGCCGGGTCTATCCAGAACACCGTGCTCGCCGCGCCGCCCCATCCATACTCACCGGCGCTGCCGGGGATCATGGTCTTGACCGGATTCATCATCACCGAAAATCCAAGTCCGAAGCCGACGCCGGCATAGCTCGTTTCGCTGAACATCGACGTCGACATGTCGGCGACGTAGGCACCGCCGGGCAGATGATTGTTGGTCATCAGCGCGATCGTCTTCGGAGCGAGCAGGCGCACGTCGCCGAGCGCACCGCCATTGAGCAGGGCGCGACAGAAGGTGAGATAGTCCGCGGCGGTGGAGCATAGGCCGCCGCCGCCGGAAATCATCTTAGGCGGCGACAGGAATGAACTCGTCGCGGGATCGTCCTGAAGAACAAAGCCGCCCTTGCCGTCGGCGGCGTAGCAGGCCGCGAGACGATGCGCCTTGTCGGGCGGCACAAAGAAGCCGGTATCCGTCATGCCGAGCGGATCGAAGATACGTTCCTGCAGGAATTGTTCGAATGGCTGTCCACTGATCTTCTCGACGAGATAGCCGATCACGTCGGTCGAGACCGAATAATTCCATGCATCCCCCGGGGAGAATTCCAAGGGGACCTTCGCGAGATCCGAAATCATCGATGTCATCGTGCCGGATTTTTCGATCTCGCCGATCTTGAGTGCACGATAGGCGGCGTCGACATTGGTGCGCTGCTGGAAGCCGTAAGTGAGTCCCGACGTGTGACGCAGCAGGTCGATGATCTGCATGGGACGGGCCGGTCGCTTCGTCACGAACGGCGCCGTTACGCCGGCCTGAAACACGCCGATATTTTCCCATTCCGGAATATATTTGTGCACGAGTTCATCGAGCGTGACGCGCCCTTCCTCCACCAGCATCATGAAGGCGACCGACGTGATCGGCTTGGTCATCGAATAGATGCGGAAAATCGTATCGTCCTTGACGGCGATCTTTCGCTCGAGATCGGCAAAGCCCTGCGTCGCGCTGTGCACGATCTCGCCGTGGCGATAGACCAGAAGCTGTGTGCCGGAAAAACGGCCGGCATCGACATAACGCTGCTTGAGATGCGCTTCGACGCGGGCCAGTGCTGTGGTCGACATGCCGACCTGTTCGGGTGACGCAGACGAAGGGCTCAGGCTTTGGGACGGCATTGCAACATCACTCCGATGTGTGGACGCGGCTCGTTTCTATGGATGAAAATCAGCGGTTGTCCATATGGGTTTGTAGCGGGGCGAGCTTACGTGAAGCTCTGTTTGGTGTATCCTTAAAGATGTAATCGCGTCGTGTTGCTCAGGATGGAATTATGACCCAATTCAATGACACTGAACTCACTGCGGCCGTCATCCAGAGCTTCGACAGGACGCCCGATCCGCGTACGAAATTCCTGCTGCAAGAACTCGTGAAGTCTTTGCACGACTATGTTCGCAAGACCGATCTCACCTTCGGTGAATGGGAAGTGGCGATCGACTTCCTGACCCGCACGGGCCAGAAATGCACGCCGATCCGGCAGGAGTTCATTTTGCTCTCTGACGTGCTGGGCGTCTCGATGCTGGTCGATGCCGTCAACCACAGGGAGCGTGAGGGGGCCACACAGACGACGGTACTCGGACCGTTCTATGTCGGCGAGCATCCCGTCATGGCGCATGGCGCTGATATCTCTCCGGGCCTCACGGGTGAGCGCATGTTCGTGCAGAGCCGCGTCACCGATCTCGACGGCAAGCCGCTGACGGGCGTGCCGGTTGACATCTGGCATGCCGATGATGACGGTTTCTACGACTCGCAGAAAGCCAGCTATGCCACGCAGGGCCCTTCGTCGCGCGCGCGCTTCATCACCGACAGTGATGGCCGGCTGTTCTTCCGCACCATTCTGCCCTGCAGCTATCCGATCCCGACCGATGGTCCGGCCGGAGATCTTGTGCTGAAAACGGGACGTCATCCAATGCGTCCGGCGCATGTGCACTTTCTCGTCGCGGCTCCCGGCTATGAACCGCTGATCACTCACGTCTTCATCGAGGGCGACGAATATCTCGACTCCGATGTCGTGTTCGGCGTGAAGTACGATCTGATCGCCACCGTCGAGAACCGCAGCGATGCCTTTATGCCTGATGGTCAGCCTGCCACGGGGCCGTGGCATCTGATGACCTATAATTTCCGGATGAAGCCGGGCGAGGGCACGGTGCCGCAGCCGATGATGCCGGAAAAGGCCGAGGCGTAAGCGATCTCGGCCGTCTGCCATCTGCGATCAGGTCGCGCTCCAGTCGCGTTGCGAGAGTTCCTGCAGCGACTCCAGGAAGAACTGATCGAACAGGAACGGTGTATCGCCGTGTGCGGCCGATGGCGCGATGAGGGTGACCATGCCTAACAGCGCGCGGCCGAGTTCGCCGATGCGCTCGGCAAAGGCCTCGAGCCCGCTGCGATCAGAGCTCTCGAGGACGGCGTGGAGTGCGCCTTTGGTTTGTGCGATCTGTAGATCGATATCGTCGACGGCGCGATCGAGGGCATCGATATCGACATCCACAGTGACAGTGTTGTCTTTGGTCGGTATCAGCGCGTCCTCAAGGACGCTCTTTCGGAACATATGAAGTTGCCGTGAGACATCCTCGAAATGACCGAACGCTGCCGCCGCATTCGCTTCGAGGTCGCTTTTGCCCTGAGACAGGATCGCTGCCGCGGACACCACGGTCGCCGCCTTCAGGGTGCTGATTACCTTTCGAAGCGACGAGAGGGCAGGTTCGGTGATCACCGGAATGGTCGGCATGAAGCGATCCGTTCGCTGGAAATTGGACTCGGTTGATAGCACCGATCCACGGGTCGGCATGCCGATGAAGTCGGCAAAATAGTACCTCACAATTCATTGCCTATTCCGCGTGCGTCGCACAATAAATGAGCGTCCCGCAAATTTTCGATGCGCGTGGTTCTCTGCGCTGGTCTTGTTGCCTTTAGGTAAGTGATTGCAATTTATCGAAATTTCCATCAGGCAGCGGTTGGCACGAACTTTGAATAGTTCTTAGCGACGCCATTGTAGCCGTCACAATCAATCACCAGCCAGCATTGCCATCATGGGGCTTCCCCCAGGCGCGCCGCTATGTCCGTACGCCTTCGACCCAAGGTGCGCTGTGACGAGGGGCCAATGACGGTGCAGGCGATCCGAGGCGCGAAAGGACGACAGCAGCACATGACGAAGTCAGAGACCAACAAGCCGGGCCGCAAGATCAGCCGCCGTCAGCTTCTGAAAGCCGGCGCGGGAACCGCTGCCTTGCTCGCGGCCGCCCGACTGAACTTCCCCGGCGGCGCTTTCGCGCAGGATGCCGGGCCCGAAGTGAAAGGCGCCAAGCTCGGCTTCATCGCACTAAGCGATGCCGGTCCGCTGTTCGTTGCCAAGGACAAGGGCCTGTTCGCCAAATACGGCATGCCCGATGTGGAAGTGTCGAAGCAGGCCTCGTGGGGCACGCTGCGCGACAACATGGTGCTCGGCTCCGAAGGCAATGGCATCGATGGCGCGCATATCCTGACGCCGATGCCGTACCTGATCTCGTCCGGCAAGGTCACCCAGAACAATCAGCCGACGCCGATGTATATCCTCGCGCGTCTCAATCTCGATGCGCAGTGCATTTCGGTCGGCAATGAATATGCCGATCTGAAGGTCGGCCTCGATGTCGCGCCGCTGAAAGCCGCGTTCGAGAAGAAGAAGGCTGCGGGCAAGTCGGTGAAGGTGGCGATGACCTTCCCGGGCGGCACGCATGACCTGTGGATTCGCTACTGGCTCGCGGCCGGTGGCATCGATCCCGACAAGGATGTCGAGACCATTACCGTGCCGCCGCCGCAGATGGTGGCGAATATGAAGGTCGGTACCATGGACGCGTTCTGCGTCGGCGAGCCGTGGCCCGGCCAGCTCGTGCACCAGAAGATCGGCTACACCGCGGTGAACACCGGCGAGATCTGGAACAAGCATCCGGAGAAGTCGCTCGGCATGCGCGCGGCCTGGGTCGACAAGAACCCGAAGGCGGCGAAGGCGATCACCATGGCTATCATGGAAGCCCAGCAGTGGGCCGACAAGATGGAGAACAAGGAAGAGCTCGCTACCATCATGGGCAAGCGGCAGTGGATCAACTGCCCGGTCGAGGACATCCTCGATCGCGCCCGTGGCAAGTTCGACTACGGCACCGGCAAGGTGGTCGAGAACTCGCCGCACATCATGAAGTACTGGAAGGACTTCGCGTCCTATCCGTTCCAGAGCCACGATCTCTGGTTCATGACCGAAGACATCCGCTGGGGCAAATACGAGCCCGGCTTCGACTCGAAGGCGCTGATCGCCAAGGTCAACCGCGAGGATATCTGGCGTGACGCGGCGAAGACCATGGGCGTCGCTGCCGCCGAGATCCCGACCTCGACCTCGCGCGGCAAGGAGACCTTCTTCGACGGCAAGGTCTTCGATCCCGAAAATCCGGCAGCCTACCTCAAGTCGCTCGCCATCAAGCGCGTCGAAGCCTGAGACACACGTTTGGGACCGATGCGGACTAGCTGAAATGACGGAGACAGTGCGATGAACATGCAAGCTATCAAGACGGAGCCGGCAACGGCACTGGCGAAGCCGCCGGTGGCGAGCGTCGCACTGTCTCCCAAGCAGCCGGTAAGTTTCGACAGATACGCCAAGATGGCGAAAGAGACAGCGGCGCGGGTCATCCCGCCGCTGATCGTCGTCCTCCTGCTCGGTGTGATGTGGGAGCTCTTGTGCCGGCGCACCGGATCAACGCTCCCGCCGCCCTCAAAGGTCTACAAGGACACCAAGGAACTGATCTTCGATCCGTTCTTCGACAATGGCGGCCTGGACAAGGGTCTGTTCTGGCATATCTCGGCCAGTCTCCTGCGTGTGGCCTATGGCTACTCGCTCGCTGCCGTCGTCGGCATCGCGCTTGGCACGCTGGTCGGCCAGTCGGTCTGGGCCATGCGTGGTCTCGATCCGATCTTCCAGGTGTTGCGCACTATTCCGCCGTTGGCCTGGCTGCCGCTGGCGCTCGCGGCCTTCCGGGATGGTCAGCCGTCGGCGATCTTCGTGATCTTCATCACCTCGATCTGGCCCATCATCATCAACACCGCAGTCGGCATTCGCAACATCCCGCAGGACTATCGCAACGTCGCCGCCGTCGTGCAGCTCAATCCGGTGGAATTTTTCTGGAAGGTCATGCTGCCGGCGGCTGCGCCCTATATTTTCACCGGTCTGCGCATCGGTATCGGCCTGTCATGGCTCGCCATCATCGCGGCTGAAATGCTGATTGGCGGCGTGGGCATCGGCTTCTTCATCTGGGATGCCTGGAATTCCTCGCATATGAGCGAGATCATCCTGGCGCTGTTCTATGTCGGCATCGTCGGCTTCGTGCTCGATCGCCTGATCGCCGCCCTCGGCAAGCTCGTCACCCACGGCACTTCAGTCAGCTAACATTTGGGTCAGCTAAGGAGAGATATCATGAAGGCATATCTGAAGCTCGACCACGTCGACAAGGTGTTCACCCGCGGCAAGGTCTCGTCCGAAGTATTGAAGGACATCAACCTCAGCCTCGGCAAGGGTGAGTATATCTCGATCATCGGCCATTCCGGTTGCGGCAAGTCGACGATGCTCAACATCATCGCCGGCCTGACACGTGCAACGATGGGCGGCGTGATCCTTGAGGATCGCGAAGTCAATTCGCCCGGGCCCGATCGCGCCGTCGTGTTCCAGAACCACAGCCTGCTGCCGTGGCTGACGGTTTATCAGAACGTCCGTCTTGGCGTGGACAAGGTGTTTGCCAAGACCAAGTCCCGCGCTGAGCGCGACGAATGGACAATGCACAATCTCAATCTCGTGCAGATGACGCATGCCAAGGACAAGCGCCCTTCGGAAATCTCCGGCGGCATGAAGCAGCGAGTTGGCATTGCCCGTGCCCTCGCGATGGAGCCCAAGGTGCTGTTGCTGGACGAACCGTTCGGTGCGCTGGACGCGCTGACCCGCGCGCATCTGCAGGACTCGGTGATGGCGCTGCATCAGAAACTCGGCAACACCATCGTCATGATCACCCATGACGTGGACGAAGCCGTGCTGCTGTCGGACCGCATCGTGATGATGACCAACGGGCCATCAGCGACCATCGGCGAAGTGCTCGATGTGCCGCTCGCACGACCGCGTCAGCGTCTCGAACTGGCGAGTAACCCGGTCTATCTCGACTGCCGCAAGCGCGTGCTCGAATTCCTGTATGAGCGCCACAAGTTCGTCGAAGCCGCGTAAGCATCTTGTTACCTCTTGACTTCCGAGGATAAACCGAATGAATGCGGCTCAGACTTTCCGGATAGCTGCAAATCATGAGTCGTTCGATAGGCCTGACGCGCGAAGAAATCATGCGCGTGCAATCGTCATTCGATCAGATGTGGCCGAACTCCTCGGTCATGGTGGATCTGTTTTATGCCCGGCTGTTCGAGACATTGCCGGAAACGCGCCCGCTGTTTCGCGGCGACATGGCGCAGCTCAAGCACAAGTTCATCGCAACGCTTGCAGTGATCGTCGGCAGTCTCGACAATATCACAGGTCTGTTGTCGGTGATCGGCAAGCTCGCGAAAGACCATGTGCATTATGGCGTGGAGGCCGCGCACTACGAGTCTGTCGGCGAGGCACTGTTCTGGAGTCTGGGGCAGGGGCTTGGCGAGCGCTGGACGCCCGAGGTGGAAGCCTCGTGGCACAAGGTCTACAATTTCCTGGCGGCGCGCATGATTTCTGCGGCCTATCACTAAAACCACATCGCATTTTATCGCGCGCTGAACATTTGCTCACGCGGCGCGACACACAAGCTCACCTTCCACTGCAAGGAGAGTTAGCATGAATGCGTCCGACGTTGCTCTGGTTCAGGATAGTTTCAAGAAAGTCGCGCCGATTTCCGATGTGGCTGCGGAATTGTTCTACGGCCGTCTCTTCGAGGTTGCCCCGCAAGTGAAGCCGATGTTTCGCGGCGACATGAAGGAGCAGGGTCGCAAATTGATGGCGACGCTTGGTGTCGTCGTCACGGGCCTGACGCGACTCGAAACCGTACTGCCTGCAGCGAGCGCGCTCGCCAAGCAGCACGTGGCCTACGGCGTAAAGGCCGAACATTATCCGATCGTCGGCGGTGCGCTGCTGTGGACCCTGGAGAAGGGCCTCGGCGACGCATGGACGTCCGAACTCGCCGCAGCCTGGACCGCAGCCTATGGCACGCTGTCCGGCTACATGATTTCTGAAGCCTACGGCACAGCGCAGGCGGCCGAGTAAGGATATGACGTGAGCGAGCCGCTGGTCATCATTGGTAACGGAATGGCAGCGGCTCGGCTCGTGGACGAGCTGGCGAAATGCGCGCTCGGTCGATACGCCATCGCCGTCATCGGAGACGAACCGCGGCTCGCCTACAATCGCGTCTTGCTGTCGTCTGTGCTGGCCGGTGAGGCGACATCCCAGGAAATCGAGCTGAAGCCTGCTGCCTGGTGGCGCGACCGCGGCGTCACGCTGAAATACGGCGCGACGGCGACCGCCATCGACATGGCCGCGCGCGAGGTTACGACATCGACCGGCAAGCATGTGCCGTTCTCAAAACTGGTCATCGCCACCGGTTCATCCGCACTGCGGCTGCCGGTGCCCGGTGGTGATCTCAAGGGCGTGCATGTGTTCCGCGACAGCCGCGACGTGGACCTGCTGCTCGAACTCGCCGCGCAGAAGAAGCGCGTCGTCGTGGTCGGTGGCGGCCTGCTGGGTCTCGAAGCGGCCTATGGTCTCGCCAAGGCGGGTGCTGACGTCACACTGATCCATCTGATGGACCGGCTGATGGAACGTCAGCTGGATGCACCTGCAGCGAACCTCCTGAAGACGCTGGTCGAGCGCAAGGGCGTCAGGATTCTGCTCAATGCCAATACCGCGCGTATTCATGGCAACGATTGTGTCGAGAGCGTCGAACTCGCCGATGGCCGCACGCTTGACGCCGATGCGGTGATCTTTGCGGCCGGCATTCGGCCCAACACGTCCCTCGCCAAGGAAGCGGAAATCCCGGTCAATCGCGGCATTGTCGTCAACGACCAGATGGCAACCGGCACCGACGACGTTTTCGCACTCGGCGAATGCGCCGAGCATCGCGGCACCTGCTACGGCCTCGTCGAGCCCGCCTACGAACAGGCCAGGGTGTTGGCGCGCCATCTCGCGGGCAAGGCCGCTGCCTATACGGGCAGCGTGCTCTCTACAAATCTCAAGGTCTCCGGCGTCAGCGTTTTCTCCGCTGGAGACTTCATGGCGGGCGAAGGCAGCGAGACGCTGCTGCTCAACGATGTCCGCCGCGGCACCTACAAGAAGCTGGTGATCGCAGATGGCGCGCTCACTGGCGCCGTGCTGGTCGGCGATACGCAGGATGCGCTGTGGTATCTCGAACTGATCCGCAGCGGTGCTGATATTTCCGATATCCGCGCCGAGATGATGTTCGGCCGCGCACTCGCCGTCCGCGCGGAGGCGGCGTGATGAACGCGGTCGATCCGCATCTGCATGTCACGCGCACCACATGCCCTTACTGCGGCGTCGGTTGCGGCGTGCTGGCGACGCCGGACGGCAACGGCGGCGCAGCGATTGCGGGCGATCCCGCGCATCCCGCCAATCTCGGGCGGCTCTGCTCGAAGGGATCGGCACTCGGCGAAACGCTGAGCCTCGACGAGCGTCTGCTGCATCCGATGATGCGCAGCGACGACGGCGAGATGGCGCAGGTCGCCTGGAGCGATGCGCTGGATCATGTCGCCGAAGGATTTCAGAAGGTCGCCGCCGAACATGGCCCCGGTGCCGTAGCCTTTTATCTCTCCGGCCAGCTGCTGACCGAGGATTACTACGTCGCCAACAAGCTGATGAAGGGTTTTCTCGGCAGCGCCAATGTCGATACCAATTCGCGGCTCTGCATGGCCTCATCCGTGGCTGGCCACAAGCGTGCGTTTGGCGCCGATACGGTGCCGGGGTGCTACGAGGATCTCGACCAGGCAGATCTGCTGGTGCTGGTCGGCTCCAATGCCGCCTGGTGCCATCCGGTGCTGTATCAGCGCATGCTGGCCAACAAGCAGACGCGGGGCGCACGGATCGTCGTGATCGATCCACGCCGCACCGACACGGTTGGCGATGACGATCTGTTTCTCGGCCTGAAGCCGGGTACTGATACCGCACTGTTCAGCGGGCTGTTCGCCTATCTCGCCGATAACGGGGCGCTCGATCGCAGCTATATCGATGAGCATACGTCAGGCTTTGACGACGCGCTGGCGCGGGCTAGAACCATCGCCGGCAGTGTGGCGGCGACAGCAAAGGCGACGGGACTCGACGAGATCGATGTCGCGACCTTCTTCCAGATGTTCAAGGCGACGCCGCGTGTGGTCACGCTGTATTCGCAGGGCGTCAATCAGTCGGCACAGGGCACCGACAAGGTCAATGCGATCCTCAACTGCCATCTGGCCACCGGCCGCATCGGCAAGCCTGGCGCGTCGCCGTTCTCGCTGACCGGCCAGCCGAATGCCATGGGCGGCCGCGAGGTCGGCGGCCTCGCCAATCAACTTGCAGCCCATATGGGCTTCACGCCTGTTGATATCGACCGTGTGCGCCGCTTCTGGAAGGCACCGCATATCGCCACCCATGAAGGCCTCAAGGCTGTGCAGATGTTCGAAGCCATCGGCCGTGGCGAGATCAAGGCGTTGTGGGTGATGGGCACCAATCCCGCGGTGTCGCTCCCGGATGCCGATGCCGTGCGCGCGGCGCTGAGCAAGCTCGATCTGTTCGTGGTGTCGGAGAATGTGCGCTCCAACGACACTGTGAATGCCGGTGCGCATGTGCTGCTGCCAGCACTGGCCTGGGGCGAGAAGTCCGGCACGGTGACCAATTCCGAACGCCGCGTGTCGCGGCAACGCTCGTTCCTCCGCGCGCCTGGCGAGGCGCGACCAGACTGGTGGGCGCTGAGTGAAGTCGCCAAGCGCCTGGGTTATGGCGCGTCATTTGCCTACACATCGGCCGCCGAGATTTTTCGCGAGCACGCGGCCCTTTCGGCCTTCGAGAACAACGGCCATCGCGACTTCGATATCGGCGGATTGATGAAGGTCTCGGATGAGGCCTTCGACACCATGGCCCCGGTGCAATGGCCGGTGCGCGAGGGCACCACGAAGCCGCAGGCGCGGTTCTTCGCCGGTGGTCAATTCTACGCCAATGACCGGCGCGCGCGTTTCATCGCGCCGGAGGCGCCGGAGCTGCGCACGCAGGTGTCAATCGAGCGCCCGCTACGTTTGAACACTGGCCGCGTTCGCGATCAGTGGCACACGATGACGCGCACGGGTCTCAGCCCGCGGCTCGGCCAGCATATCCCGGAGCCCTTCGTCGAGATCCATCCTGACGATGCTGCGCAGTTCGCCATTGTCGATGGCGGGCATGCGCGGCTGACGACCGACTATGGCGAATGCGTGCTGAAAGTCATTGTCAGCGAACGCCAGCAGCGCGGCATGCTGTTCGCGCCGATCCACTGGAACGACGAGACCGCGGGGTTCGCGCGTGTCGGTGGACTTGTCGCACCGATCACCGACCCGTTCTCCGGTCAGCCCGAGAACAAGGCCACGCCGGTGGCGATTGCATCTGCGGTGTTTGCACAGCGTGGTTTCGTGCTCTCGCGTAGTCCGCTGGAGATGCCGTTCGGGGTGCAATGGGCGCGCGTCGCGGTCACGGGCGGCGTCGGTTATCTGCTCTCGGACAATACCGACGTCGAGACCTGGCAGAGCTGGTTGAAGCCGTTGCTGGGCGATGATGCCGCTGAATACGAAGACGCCGGCCAAGGTGTGTATCGCGCGGTGTCGTTCAAGGATGACGGGATCGAGACCTGCCTGTTCATCGGCCCGACGGAGGGGGCGCTCTCCTGGGATGCCGTGAAGGAATTATTCGCGGCCGAGACCGTGAGCGACGACCAGCGCCGTACGCTGCTCTCTGGAAAGTCCGCAGATGGTGCTGCGAGTGCAGGGCCCATCGTCTGTGCCTGTTTCGGCGTTGGCCGCAACACCATCTGCGACGCAATTGCAGCAGGGGCGGGAACTGCGGCCGAGATTGGAACCAGGCTCAAAGCGGGCACCAATTGCGGCTCGTGCATACCGGAGCTGAAGCGCCTGATCGCGGCGAGCGAAACTGCGCCGGATGAGCAGCGCAAGGTTGCGGCTGCGAATTGAGCGTGGGCCTTTCAGCCGTCATTGCGAGGAGCGAAGCGACGCGGCAATCCAGAGGGCCGCAAGCGAAGACTGGATTGCTTCGTCGCAAGGGCTCCTCGCAATGACGTGGAGGGGCCCTTGCGTCACTTCACCGCGCCCGCGGTCAGTCCCGCCACGATCTGCCTTTGTGCAAACATCGTCAGCAGCAGCACCGGCAGCGTCACGATCAGGGCGGCCGCTGCCAGCGGCCCCCAGCTCAATTGATCGAATGAGATCATGTTGTAGACCGCGACCGGCAATGTCCGCGTTTCCCGTCCTGCCAGCACGATGCCGAACACGAAATTATTCCAGGAGAAAATCACCGAGAGGATGAAGGCAACGGCGATGCCGGAGCGAGCAATCGGCAGCGCGACGTGGCGGAACACCTGCCAGCGGGTGGCGCCGTCGATGATGGCGGATTCTTCGAGCTCCATCGGTGTCGTCTCGAAATAGCCGATCATGATCCAGATCACGATCGGCACTGTCACCACAAGGTGGATGATGATCTGCGGCCACAACGTGCCGAGCAGGCCGAGCCATTGGAACAGCAGGAATAGCGGGATCAGGTAGGACAGGCCGGGCGTGATGCGCGCGATCAGGATGACGATGGCGGATTTGCGCGCGCGCATGCGCGCGATGCCGTACCCGGCAGGCACGCCGATGATGAGAGCGAACAAGGTCGCCGAGCCGGTGACGATCAGCGTGTTGAAGAAATAAGTCATGAATCGCTTGGATTCGATGACGGCGGCGTAATTGCCCCAATTGATGCGCTCGGGGATGAAGACCGGCGGATAGGAAGCGTTGTCGATCTCGAATTTCAGCGACAGCGACAGCATCCAGAGGAAGAACAGCACCGCTGGCGAGACGATGACGATGAAGGCGAAGGTCAGGCCGAGTTTGTTGAGAAAGTCCCGCATGATCAGGCACTGCCTCCGGCTTCGTTCCAGTGGGTGCGCTGGCGCAGATGCAAGAGCGCGCCGGCGAGGGCAACGATGAGCGCGAAGAATACGACCACGATCGCGGAGGCATAGCCGACGTCGTAATAGACGAAGGCGACGCTGTAGAGATAGAGGTTGATGGTTTCCGAGGCGCTGCCGGGACCGCCTTGGGTGATGGCGAAGATGATGTCGAAACTCTTCACGGCGTCGATCATGCGGATCATCGCCGCGATGAACAGGAACGGCGTGATCATCGGCAGCGAGATGTAGCGGAAGGTCTGCCACGGTGTCGCGCCGTCGATCTGGGCGCTTTCATAGGGCTCGGTCGGAATGGCGCTGAGGCCGCCGAGCACGATCAGCATGACCAGCGGCGTCCATTGCCACGTTTCCACCAGCACCAGCGACGGGATTGCGGTGGCGGGATGGAACACCCAGAGCGATGGCGGTAGGCCGAACAGCGATAGCAGATAGTTCAGCACGCCGAGCTGCGGGTGGAACATCATCGTCCACACCAAGGCGATAGCGACCGGCGTTGCCATCATCGGCAGGATGAATAGCCCGCGGAAGAAGCCGCGCAGCGGAAACTTGTTGTTGAAGATCACCGCCGCCAGCGTGCCAAGGATCAGCGGCAGCGCGACCGATAGCGCCGTATAGACCAGGGTGTGCCCCACGGATTCCACAAAACGCGCATCGCTTGGCAGCCTGAGATAATTGGCGAAGCCGACGAAAGTCGGCGCTTGGCCGACCTTCCATTCGTGCAGGCTCATCCAGATCGTATAGACCCACGGGAAGATGATGACCGCCATGACGACGATCATCGCTGGAATCACGAACGGCCAATAGGAAATTGGCCGCCACTCGTTCTTTTTCGCAGTCGCCGTTTCGGCCCCGACCGTTGCGGTCGTTTTGGCGACTGCCTTTCCCGCTGTCAGTTCGCTCACGATTTTTCGCTGCGCTCCAGAATCGGCCGGAACTGTTCGTGGGCCTTCTTCAGCTCGGTAGCCGGATCCGCGCCTGCCAAAGTCGCAGTCACAGCGGCGCCGACAAGGTCGCGGAATTCGGCGACAGGCACGATGACCGGCAGGCCGAGCTTGCTGATCTTGGCCGAGGCGATCACCGAATCCAGCCACTCCTGGTTCTTCACGCCCTTGCGCACCGTCTCGTCATTGAGGATCGAATTGCGGAACGGCACGCCGCCGCCGCTCTGCAACAGCCGGGCGCCCATGGTCTTCGACACCGCCCATTGGCAATAGAGATAGGCGGCTTCCTTCTTGGTGCTGGTCTTGGCGATGCCGATGCCGTCGCCATAGGCGGCGGAGAATTGCCCCTTCGGTCCGGCGGGCACGACGGTGTAGCCAATCTTGCCGACCACGCGCGACGCATTGGGATCCTCGATCGGCGGTGCCCAGCCGACACCGTCGATCCACATGGCCGCGCGGCCCTGCGTCAGCGAGGCCATCGACTCCATCCAGTTGAAGCCCGCGACGCCGGGAGGTGCCGTCTTGGTCAGAAGACGCTGATACATCTTGGTCGCTTCGATCGCCTCGGGCCCATCGGTCAGGATGTTGCCCTTGGCGTCGAGGAATTCGCCGCCATAGTTGAGGAAGAAGTTGGTCCACAGCGTCATGTTGGCGTTGCGGAGGCCACGCCCGGTGAAACCATAGATGCCGTTGGCGGGATCGTTGAGTTTCTCGGCGGCGGCTGCCATCTCATCCATGGTTTTCGGAACTGCGACGCCCTTCTTGGCGAACATTTCCTTGTTGTAGTACAGGATGAAATAGTCCACCGACCACGGCAGTGAATGCATCTGGCCCTTGTCGTTCTGCGCGAATTGCAGACCGCCGGTGGAGAAGTCTTCAACTTTCAGATCCGGCGCGGTGAGGTTCGGATCTTTCATGAAGCCGGTGAGATCGGCGAGCCAGCCGGCCTTTTCGAACTGGCGCTTCTGGACGTGGTAGCTGACATGCACGACGTCGAAGCTGGGCTTGCCCGAGGTGAGCTCGATCACGGCCTTCTGGCGCTGCTGTTGCTCCGGGATCACTTCGGATTCGACCTTGATGCCGGTTAGTTCCGTGAATTCGGAGGCGTATTTCTGCAGCAGTTCGCCGCGCGGACCCTTGATCAGATTGGCTTCAATCGTGGTGCCTGCGTACTTCTTCCAGGCGGGATCGGCGAAAGCTGGAATGCCGGTGAGGCCAAGCGCGCTGGTGGCGAGCGCCCCCTGCACAAAGGCACGACGTGTCGGGCCGTAAAGAGCCATGTGTCATCCTCCCTCGAGCCGCCTTGACCGGCGGTGATTTTATGGTCGCTCCCCGTGGACCGGAGATGCGCCTAAGGGATCGTAACACGATGGACTGGGGCGACAAGGCCACGCGTCGGGTTGTCAGACAACTTTGCACGCTGCACGCATCTTACGCAGATTGCTGCGCTGCTCAGTCCTTGACGTCGCGGCCGAGCCGACGCGAGATCGCATTGGTGCAATCGAGCAGGGCGCTGGCGATTGGGCTGTTCCAGTTGACGTCGAAGGTGCCCACCGCGCCCATGGCGGTCACGGCGAGAACCACCGCGCCGCTGTGATCGAACACCGGTGCGGAGAAGGCATTAACGCCGCGCAGGGGTTCGCCAACGGCGCGGGCCAGCCCGCGCGTGCGAATGTCGGCGAGGATCTTGTCGATGGCCGGGCCTTTTATCTTCCGGTTCGGGTCGTAGCCGATCGAGAGCCGATCGAGATCCTCGGTGAGCGCGGCATTGATGGTTGCGGGTGGCATGAATGCCGCGAATATCCGCCCTGTCGCGGTTTCGAGCAACGATACCGTGGAGCCCACGCGCATGGCGATATGTACGGGATGACTGGGCTCCTCCATGCGCACTACGGTGGGTCCATGGGTACCCCAGATCGCCAGCGAGACGGCGTGGTCGATGGTGCCGGCCAATGCCGTGATGGCCGGCGTTGCGACGCGAACCGCCGACAGGCGCCGCAGCGTGACGATGCCGAGTTCGAGGGCGAGCGCACCGAATTCATAGCGGCCGGTGGAGGGGTCCTGCTCGATCAGGCCGATGCGGGAGAAACTGGCGAGATAGGGATGCGCCTTGGCCGGTGACATTCCGGCCTCGCGGGCCAGATCCCGCAGCATCATCGGTTCCCCATTGCGCACCAGCGCTTGCAGCAATTCACCCCCGACCTCGATCGACTGAATACCGCGACTCTCTTTAGCCATGCTTGCCCCAAACCAGTGCCGCGGACACTACACGGCCAGAAAGCCTCCATCCACTGGCAAGGTCACGCCTGTGACATAGGACGCCATGGGGGAGGCGAGGAAGACCACGGGGCCGATCAGCTCATCGGGCTGGCCGACGCGGCCCAGCGGCGTGCGGCCGAGGAAGCCCGCCAATCGTGCGGGATCGTTGCGTGTCGCTTCGGTCATGGCCGTCTCGATCACGCCGGGCGCAATGGCGTTGACGCGCACGCCGTCTTTGGCGACTTCGCGCGCCAGCGCTTGCGTCAGAAGCTTCACGCCGCCCTTGGACGGCGAATAGCCGAGCGTATCGGCGACGCCGACGAAAGAGGCGATGGAGGCAAGATTGATCACGCTGCCACGCCGGGCGCGCAAGGCCGGCAGGAAGGCATGGGTGACGTTAAACACGCCGTTGAGGTTGACGTCGAGTACGCGCCGCCAGTTCTCAACCGCGCGCTCGGAGTCGATGCCCTCGCGAATGATGATGCCGGCATTATTGATCAGGATCGAAATGTCGCCGGCACTCGCCTTGACGGTCTGCGCGAGCTGTTGGCAGGCATCGACATCCGTGACGTCGAGATGATGATGCCATGACCGCTGCCCGGTGGCTGCAATATCGCCGGCCGTGCGTGCGGCGCCATCGCGGTCGATGTCGGCCACCATAACATCGGCGCCATGTGCAGCCAGCCCCAGCGCAATCGCACGACCGTTGCCGGCGCCGGCACCCGTTACAAGCGCCAATTGACCCTTGAGCAGATGGGGTGCGAAGCTGGCCATCATGCCGCCTTTACCGGTGTGCCGGCGAGGTGGCGGCCGGCGATATAGCCGAAGGTGAGCGCGGGGCCGAGCGTGATACCCGCGCCGGGGTAGTTGCCGCCCATGATGCTCGCCATGTCGTTGCCGGCCGCATAGAGGCCGTTGATGACCTGACCGCCGGCATCGAGCGCGCGTGCCTGCGCATCGGTCCTGATGCCGGCATAGGTGCCGAGATCGCCGATCACCATCTTGATGGCATAGAATGGCCC
This sequence comes from Tardiphaga sp. 20_F10_N6_6, assembly GCF_052076045.1. Taxonomy (NCBI): domain Bacteria; kingdom Pseudomonadati; phylum Pseudomonadota; class Alphaproteobacteria; order Hyphomicrobiales; family Nitrobacteraceae; genus Tardiphaga; species Tardiphaga sp. 20_F10_N6_6. Next base: position 2,340,406 of record NZ_CP197239.1, on the reverse strand, counting down.
CTGTTCGATGGGTGCTACGCAGGGGTTCGGCCCGTGATTGGCGTCACCCTGATAGCGATTATAGGCGCGTGAGCCCTTGCCATAGGCGGGATCGCGGCCTTCGGCGGCGGTGTTATTGAATTGCGCGACAGTGGTGACAAAGCCGCCGGCGTCGATGCCGGCCTTGCCCGCGAGTTCTTCGAGCGTGTTGCCCTTGATGAGATAGCCCGAGTTCAGATACTGGCCGATCGACATCGGGAAGGGCGGCACGGCGCCGAGTCCGTATTGGCGCAAGGCGCGGTGGTCGCAGACGAGCCAGGCCGCGATTTCCTCGCCGGGCTTCGCTGCCTTCATCATCTGCTGAACGAAGGCGTGGTAGGAATTGCCTTCATTGGCGAAGCGGGCACCGTCGCGCATCACGGCAATCACACCCGGTTTGGCGCGGTCAATGAAATGAGGCATCACGCCCTTGCTGCCATCCTTGCGATGAGTGACCGAGACCGGCACCCAGGCAGCGGCATTCGGCAATGAATCTTCGACACGGCCGCCCACGGATTCGGCCAGACGAAGACCGTCGCCGGTATTGCCGGTTGGACCGGGCGAATAGTGCTCTCGGCCGGTCGGTGCATGCGGAAACATTGCCTTGCGCCGTTCGATGTCATGCGGGAAGCCGCCGCATGCGAGCACCACGCCGCGGCGTGCGAAGATGCGGACGCGCTTGCCGTTGCGTTCGATGATGGCGCCGCGGACCGCGCCGTTCTCGATGATCAGTTCACGCACCGGGGACGATAGCCAGAGCGGGATCTTGAGGTCGAAGGCCGACTTGGCGAGCCGGCCGGCGAGTGCGTTGCCGTTGGTCAGTGTCATGCCGCGGCCATAGCGCAGCACGTTCATGAAGTGCTTCGACAGCCGCTTGGCCACATAGACCGCCGAGGTCAGCGACTTGGTCGCGCGCATGAAATGGATGATGTCCTTGCCGGAGCCAAGCATGATGCCAAACACCGTCAGTTCGGGCAGGGGCGCGCCGATATCTTTGATATGTTCGCCGAGCTCACGCCCGTCGAACGGCCGCGCCACCATGGAACGGCCGCCCTGCTTGCCGCCGGGCGCCTCCGCATCGTAGTCGGGAAAAGTCAGCGGCATATCGAAGCGCACCGCCGTCTTGCTTGTGAAGAAATCAACCGCTTCGGGCCCTGCGGCGAGAAACGCATCGACGCGTGCGGCGTCGTAACTGTTGCCGGCCTCGTGGCGCAGATAGGTGCGCGCCTCGTCAGGGCCTTCATTGATGCCCCAGGCGCGCGCCAGCGAGGTGCCGGGAATCCACAGCCAGCCGCCGGAGCGTGCGGTCGTGCCACCGAACCGCGGCTCCTTTTCGACGATCAGGACATCGAGCCCGCTATGTTTGGCGGTAATCGCCGCCGACATGCCGGAGCAGCCGGAGCCGGCGACGAGTACGTCGCATTCATAGAGCTCAATATTCGCTTTGGGATCAGCAGCCATGAGACCTTACTTTTTCAGTAATGGGCATTTCGATTCAGAGATGGGCCGGAACGCGTCATCGCCCTTCACGGTCTTGACGATGTCGAGATAATCCCACGGCTCTTTGGATTCCGACGGCTTCTTGACGCGGGCCAGATACATGTCGCGAATGACGCGGCCGTCCTCGCGCAGCTTGCCGCCATGCACGAACGTGTCCTCGATGGGCAGTTCGCGCATCTTGGCCATCACCTTGGCCGGATCGTCGGTGCCGGCAGCCTTGATGGCCTGGAGATAGTGCAGCACCGAGCCATAAACTCCGGTCTGGATCATGGTCGGCATCACCTTGGTACGTGCGAAGAACTTCTTCGACCAGGCACGCGTCTTGTCGTCCATGTTCCAGTACGATGCTGTCGTGAGATAGGTGCCTTGGGCAGCCTCGAGTCCGATTGCGTGAACGTCGGTGTCGAACATCAGCAGGCCGACCAGTTTCTGGCCGCCTTTGACCAGCCCGAATTCACCGGATTGCTTGATCGAATTGTCGGTGTCTTGACCGGCATTGGCGAAAGCGACGACTTCAGCCTTCGAGTTCTGCGCCTGCAATGCGAAGGACGAGAAATCGGCGGTGTTGGTCGGATGGCGAACGCCGCCCAGCACCGTGCCGCCGCTTGCCTTGATGAAGCGCGTCGCGTCCTGTTCAAGCTGATTGCCGAAGGCGTAGTCGGCGGTGATGAAGAACCATGACTTGCCACCGCCGGCGACCACAGCAGAGGCCGTCACCTTCGCAAGCGCATAGGTGTCGTAGGTGAAGTGGACCGTGTTGGGGCTGCACAGCTCATCCGTGAGCGTGCTTGCGCCGGGGCCGGACAGCAGTGCGATCTTGTTACGGTCCTTCGCCAGATTATGAACTGCGATGGCGATGGCGGAGTTCGGGATATCGACAACGGCATCGACCTTGCTGGCGTCGAACCAGTTGCGCGCGATCTGGATGCCGACGTCAGACTTCATCTGATGATCGGCGCTGATGATCTCGATCGGCTTCTCGAGAACGGTCGGGCCGAATTCCTCGAGCGCCATCTTCGCGGCTTCGACCGAGCCGGGGCCGCTATTGTCGCGCCCCCAGCTCGAGAGATCGGTGAGAACGCCGATGCGAACGACGTCGTCGGAGACCTGAGCGGAGGTGGTGGATGTCCAAAGCGTGAGCGCGGCTGCGCACACCAGGAACTGGCGTGTCATCTGTTTCTCTCCCCAATGCGGCCTCGTGTCGGGCCAGTCATTCTCTGTTTTTCGCCAAATTAGATATTGGCGAAAAGGTTTGTCAATAGCGAATTCGCGCGTGGAAAGGTGTGGGCACGCGCCGCGATGCCGTGCGTGCGGTGCGGTATCAGACTGATTGTAGCAGCGGTCGAACTACGCGACGGTCACGTCGTGGCTATTGCCGCCTGTGGCTCGCATTCACCGCAATTGCCGCAGCCGCAGTACGGTTCTCGACGCCAAGTTTGGCGTAGATCTGCTCAAGATGCTTGTCGACGGTGCGCGGTGAGAGGCCGAGGATCTGCGCGATATCGCGGTTGCTCTTGCCCTTGCTGAGCCAGGATAGCACTTCGCCCTCGCGGCCCGTGAGGCCAAGCTCCTTGCTGAATTCGGCGGGAGCGGTTGGCGCATTCTCCTTGGCGAGACGCAGCAAGAATTCGTCGGAGCCGACTTTCCCCATATATTGCAGACGCAGCAGCTCGTTGCTCGGAAAGCCCGATGACGGTGCCGGCTTGGCGCCCGGTCGCTGCATCTGCTCGAGCCACTGCATCATGACTGGTGGCAGCAGCAATTCATCATTGGGGGCGGCGATCAGGTGATCGCTGAGCAATTTCTGCGCCTGCGGCGTCGCCCACAGGATATTGCCCTTGCCGCTCACCGCGAGAAGGAAACGCCCGGAGACATCCAGCGCCGTGCGTGCGCTTTGCGTCAGCCGCGCATTGGCGAGATGCACGCGGATGCGCGCCAGCATTTCCTCGATGATGATCGGCTTCGTGACGTAATCGACGCCGCCCGCCTCAAGGCCGCGCACGATGTGTTCGGTCTCGGACAGCCCGGTCATGAAAATCACGGGCACGTCGCCGAGACCCGCATCGCGCTTCAGCCGGCGACAGGTTTCGAAGCCGTCGATCCCCGGCATGACGGCATCCAGCAGGATGATATCCGGCGTGATCTGATCGACGATCCGCATGGCCGCAGCGCCGTCCATGGCCACCATCACGGTCATGCCGGCGCCATCGAGCGCGTCGGTCAGTAGCCGCAATGTTTCCGGTGAGTCGTCGACCACCAGCGCGACGTCGCGTTTTTTCGATTCAGTGGTCATAGGTGTACAGCGTCTTCAAGGTGGCCATGTATTGATCGAGGTCGAAGCGGTCGATCAGCGAACGCATTTGAGCGACGAAGTCGGCATGTTCGGGGTGTTCATTGCCGATCTCGTCGAGCTTCAACTGGATGGCGCGAATGTGCCCCATCTGCCCGAGGCTAATGAGTTCCTCTACATGATGCACGGGTGGCCGTGTGCCGCTATTGGGCGTCCATTGCGGCAGCGGAGCCACTTCGTCGCGTTCGTATTGCCATTCGATCTTCAGGAGCTGGCCGATCTGTTCCAGCAGCCGCGGCAGTTCGATCGGCTTCATGAGGTAACCGTCGTGGAACGGCTGCGCCAGCGGCGTGCCATGGGCTTCCAGCGCGCTGGCCGAGACCATCAGGATACGCGCTTGATGGTGGCCCGACGACCGCAGCTTCTCCGCCACCGTCCAACCGTCCATGCCGGCCATGGAAATATCCAGCAGGAACAGATCCGGGCGGCAATGCTGGGCGAGGCTGAGGCAGGCCTGGCCGTCCGGCGCGCTGAGCAGGATGAAGCCCAGCGGCGTCAGCACCTGACGCAGCAGATCGCGTTGGGTCGGATCGTCGTCGGTGACGAGTATGGTCTTTCTGATACCGTGATAGCCATAGATCGGCGCATCGACCGGCGCGATGCGCGTCGGGTTGGTCACCTCGGAGAGCAGCATCTTGACGCGGAACGTGCTGCCGGTGCCAACCTCGCTGCTAACGCGGATGTCGCCGCCCATCACGCCGGCGAGCAGTTTGGAAATCGTGAGACCCAAACCTGTGCCCGTATGGGGCTGCGCAGCGCCAAGTGCGCCACGCTCGAACGGCGCGAAGATGCGTTCCAGATCGTCGGGACGAATGCCGGGGCCGGTATCGATGATCTCGAACTCGGCGACGGGGCTGCGATAATGGATCACGAACTGCACGCTGCCTTGTTGGGTGAATTTGATAGCGTTGGAGAGCAGGTTGATCAGGATCTGCCGCAATCGCTTCTCGTCGGCATAGACGACCGTTGGCAGAATGTTCGGCCGCCGGAACACGAAGTCGATGCCCTTGGCTGCGGCCTGCAGCCGGAACATGCCGACCAGCTGATCGAGGAAGTCAGTGAGGCGCACTTCGTCACGCGAGAGATACAGGCGCCCCGCCTCGATCTTGGAAATATCCAGAATGCCGTCGATCAGCCCCGAGAGATGATCGGCGCTGCGCTTAACGACACGCACCTGATCGCGCGGGCGGGTCTGCAGACTGTCATCCTGCTCCAGGAGCTGCGCATAGCCGCTGATGGCGTTGAGCGGCGAGCGAAGCTCGTGGCTCAGGCCGACCACATAACGACTCTTGGCGAGGTTGGCGGATTCTGCAACCTCCTTGGCGCGCTGCAGTTCTGCATCGGTGCGCTTGTGCGCGTCGATTTCCTGCATCAGCAGGGTGGTCTGCCGCTTGGTTTCGGCCTCCGCCGCGCGACGGCTTTGCTTGGCCAGCACGAATAGCCATGCCACCACGCCGATGATGATCGCCAGCGCGAAGAACACTTTCCACAGCACTTCCGAGACCTGCGCACTGTCTCCCGGCGATGCGGCGGAGGTCTGCAGATAGATCAGTCCGAGCGTCAGGCCGACGAGACCGGCAGCGATCATGAACACGCCAAGATAATGGCCGAGCTGCGAATTGAGCCGGGCCAGGATCGGCTCCGGCAGCAATTTGCCGAACGTCGCCGACATCTGTGCGTCGATCCGCGCATGAGGCTTGCAGAGATCGTGGCAACGCGCATCGAGCGAGCAGCACAGTGAGCAGATCGGGCCGGCATAGGCCGGGCAATGCGCCATGTCCTCGGGCTCGAACGAATGTTCGCAGATACAGCACTGGATCGCTGCCATGTTCTGCCAGGCGCGCTTCGGCTTGCGGGCGATGTAATATTTTCCGCCAGTCGCGAAGGCGATGATGGGGGCGGTCACAAGCGCGGTAAGCAAGGCTACGAACGGCGACAGTGCCTTGGCTGTGGGGCCGAACAGGCCGTAGAAGGCGCTGACCGACATCACGGTGGCGGCCAGCATGGCGCCGACGCCGACCGGGTTGATGTCGTAGAGATGTGCGCGCTTGAACTCCATCTGCTGCGGACGCAGCCCGAGCGGCTTGTTGATGACGAGATCGGCGACCAGCGCGCCGACCCATGCAATCGCAACGTTCGAGTACAGCGCCAGCGTCTGCTCCAGCGCCTTGTAGACGCCGATTTCCATCAGCAGCAGCGCGACCAGCACATTGAACACCAGCCAGACCACGCGGCCGGGATGGCTGTGGGTGAGGCGCGAGAAGAAGTTCGACCAGGCGATCGAGCCCGCATAGGCGTTGGTGACATTGATCTTGAGCTGCGACAGGATCACGAAGGTTCCTGTCAAAGCGAGCGCCAGATCAGGCTGCGACAGCACATAGCGAAACGCTTCGAGATACATATGGGCGGGCTCGGCGGCGTGCTCGGCCGAAACGCCGTGGGTCAGTGCGAAATAGGCGAGGAACGAGCCGGCCAGCAGCTTGATCGCGCCGACAATGATCCAGCCCGGGCCCGCGCACAGCAGCGCCACCCACCAGCTCGCACGCGAGCTGCGGCGGTCGCGCGGCAGGAAGCGCAGGAAGTCAACCTGTTCGCCGATCTGCGCGACCAGCGAGAATACGACCGAAGCGGCCGTGCCAAACAGCAGGAGATCGAGATGACCGGCGGCGCTGCCGTGGTCGCCCGGAAATTTGGTCCAGGCCACGAAGGAGTCGCGGCTGGCATAGGCGATGGCCGCGAAAGGCAGCAGGTTGAGCACCAGCCAGATCGGCTGGGTCCAGAGCTGAAAACGGCTGATCAGTGTGATGCCATGGGTCACCAGCGGGATGATGACCACGGCCGATATCAGGTAGCCGATGGGGCGCGGAATATCGAAACACATCTCCAGCGCCGAGGCGAGAATGACCGCCTCGATGGCGAAGAAGATGAAGGTGAAAGACGCATAAATCAGCGAGGTAACAGTCGAGCCGATATAGCCGAAACCGGCACCGCGGGTGAGGAGATCGATATCAATGCCGCATTTTGCGGCATAATATGCGATCGGCAATCCGCAGCAGAAGATGATGACGCTGACCACCAGGATCGCTGCCGTGGCGTTGGTCATGCCGTAATTGATGGTGATGGTGCCGCCGATGGCCTCGAGGGCGAGAAACGAAATGGCGCCCAATGCCGTGTTGGCGACCCGCGCGGCGGACCAGCGCCTGGCGCTCTTCGCCGTAAAGCGGAGTGCGTAATCCTCCAGGGTCTGGTTGGCGACCCATTGATTGTACTGGCGTCTCACGCGGTCGATACGCTGCCGCCCTGCCACTACTCCGCTCCTGACCCTGTCAAACTACGCATGTTTGCGTGATGCAAAAACCTACGTCGGCATTTTGCGGTGCAGTATACGCGATCTCGCGTATCCGTGCACCGCACAAGTTCAGCAATGCTTGCCTCACCAATAGGCGTACTCGAACCAGTGGGGTTGAAATGTCAGACGAGAAGAAACCGGGCTTGCACTCGCCATTGCGGCGTAAACTGCTGATGGGCATGGCGGCTTTGCCGGCAATGTCGCTGCTTCCGCGCACATCTTTTGCGCAGGCGCCGGCCACCTCAGCCATCAATACCACCGGCCTTGCGGTTACCGATACGGAAGTTACCGTCGGCATTCTGCATTCCGTCACCGGTACGATGGCGATCTCGGAAACCGGCTCGGTTCAGGCTGAAAAGCTCGCCATCGACCAGATCAACGCCATGGGCGGCGTGCTCGGCCGCAAGATCAAGTTCATCCAGGAAGACGGTGCCTCGGACTGGCCGACCTTCGCTGAAAAGGCCAAGAAGCTGCTGGTCAATGACAAGGTCGCCGCCATCATGGGCTGCTGGACCTCGGCCTCCCGCAAGGCGGTGCTGCCGGTCATGGAGCAGTACAACGGCATGCTCTACTACCCGACCTTCTATGAAGGTCTCGAGCAGTCGAAGAACGTGATCTATACGGGTCAGGAAGCCACCCAGCAGATCCTCGCCGGCCTCGATTGGGTCTCCAAGACCAAAAACGGCAAGAGCTTCTATCTGATCGGCTCGGATTATATCTGGCCGCGCACGTCGATGAAGATCGCGCGCAAGCACATCGAGGGCAAGCTCGGCGGCAAGGTGTCGGGCGAAGAATACTTCCCGCTCGGCCACACCCAGTTCAACTCGGTGATCAACAAGATCAAGCTGACCAAGCCGGACGTGATCTATGCGGCAGTGGTCGGCGGCTCTAACGTCGCCTTCTACAAGCAGCTCAAGGCGGCCGGCATCGACCTGTCGAAGCAGACCATGCTGACCATCTCGGTCACCGAGGACGAGATCGACGGTATCGGCGGCGAGAACATCGCGGGCGCCTATGCCTGTATGAAGTACTTCCAGTCGCTCGATAACCCGAACAACAAGGAATTCGTCGCTGCCTTCAAGAAGATGTGGGGCGAGAAGACCGTGATCGGCGACGTGACGCAGGCTGCCTATCTCGGCCCGTGGCTCTGGAAAATGACGGTCGAAAAGGCCGGCAGCTTCGATATCGACAAGATCGCACCTGCGTCTGCCGGTATCGAATTCACCAAGGCGCCGGAAGGCTACGTCAAGATCCATCCGAACCACCATCTGTGGTCGAAGGCTCGCGTCGGCCAGGCCCAGCTCGATGGCCAGTTCAAGGTGGTCTACGAGACGCCCGAACTGATCGAGCCGGATCCGTTCCCGAAGGGCTACCAGTAAGCCTTCCTCCTCAAGCGCGGAGCGTGTCTCCGCGCAGCTTCTCCCTGGCGCGGACGACCTATCCGCGCACGACAACCCCGCGTCGCGTCTCATCGCGCGGCGCGGGACCCTTTCCCTGACGGAGGACGGATCGATGTTCGGCGACTATTCGATTGGTGACCTTGGCGCCATCTTTGCAATGCAGGGCTTTGCCGGCCTGATCCTGTTTTCGGTCTATGTGCTGATGGCACTCGGCCTCGCAATCATCTTCGGGCAGATGGGCGTCATCAACATGGCGCATGGCGAATTCATGATCCTCGGCGCCTACGTTACCTGGCTGACGTCGAGCTTCTTCCAGTCGCATCTGCCGTCACTGTTCTCCGGCTACTTCTTCGTTGCCATGATCCTCGCTTTCATCGCCTCCGGTGCGCTGGGGATGCTGGTCGAATGGGGGCTGATACGGCATCTCTACAAGCGTCCGCTCGACACGCTGCTGGCGACCTGGGGCCTCAGCCTGATCCTGCAGCAGGCCTATCGCTCGGTGTTCGGTGCGCGCGAAGTCGGCGTCGAACTGCCGCAATGGATGATGGGCTCCAAGCAGGTCACCGATACGATCGAGGTGCCGATCAACGGCATCTTCGTGATGGTACTGACGCTGGGGATCACCATGGTGGTCGCCTACATCATGTACAAGTCGCGCTGGGGTCGTCAGGTTCGCGCCGTGGTGCAGAACCGTGTGATGGCCGGCGCCGTCGGCATCAATACCGAGAAGGTCGACCGCTACACCTTCGGCCTCGGCTGCGGCATCGCCGGAATCGCCGGCTCCGCCTTCACCATGATCGGCTCGACCGGTCCGACCTCCGGCCAGCTCTACATCGTCGATACGTTCCTTGTCGTGGTGTTCGGCGGCGCGGCCAGCCTGTTCGGCACCATCGCCTCGGCCTTCACCATCTCCCAGGCGCAGTCGACCATGGAATTCTTCATGTCCGGTTCTATGGCCAAGGTGCTGACGCTGCTCACCATCGTCGCGATCCTGATGATCCGGCCGCAGGGCCTGTTCGCCCTCAAGGTCCGCAAGTAAGCGCGTGCAGTACAGACAGAGCAGGGTATTCTCACCATGATCAATTCACGCTTCTTCAACCGCTCGGAGCTTCTCGGTTTCCTGTCGCTGCTGCTGCTGCTCGCAGTCATTCTGCCGCTGTTTCTGGATGTGTTTCGTCTCAACCTCGTCGCCAAATATCTGACCTACGCCTTCGTCGCGATCGGTCTGGTGATGTGCTGGGGCTATGGCGGTATCCTCAGCCTCGGGCAGGGTGTGTTCTTCGGCCTTGGCGGCTATTGCATGGCGATGTTCCTGAAGCTGGAAGCCTCCAGCGTCGCCAACACCAAGATCCAGTCGACCCCCGGCATTCCGGATTTCATGGACTGGAACCAGATCACGGCGCTGCCGATGTTCTGGAAGCCGTTTCACTCGCTGACGCTGACCATCATCGCCATCCTCGTGGTGCCGACGCTGCTGGCCTTCATCATCGGCGCCGCGATGTTCAAGCGACGTGTCGGCGGCGTCTATTTCGCCATCATCACCCAGGCCATCGCGGCGATCGCCACCATCCTGATCATCGGCCAGCAGGGCTACACCGGCGGCATCAACGGCATGACCGACCTGCGCACGCTGAACGGCTGGGACATCCGCACCGATCACGCCAAGGTCATTCTCTACTTCTTCGAAGTCTTCGTGCTGTTCGCCTGTATCATCACCGCGCAGTTCATCCGCCTGACCAAGCTCGGCCGCATCCTGGTGGCGATGCGCGAACAGGAGGACCGCGTCCGCTTCTCCGGCTACAGCGTGGCCAACTTCAAGATCTTCGCCTTCTGTGCCGCGGCAATGTTTGCGGCGATCGGTGGCGCCATGTTCACGCTGCAGATCGGCTTCATGTCGCCCTCCTTCGTCGGCATCGTGCCGTCGATCGAAATGGTGATCTACACGGCCGTGGGCGGCCGCATGTCCATCTTCGGCGCGGTCTACGGCACGCTCTTGGTGAACTACGCCAAGACGATGCTGTCGGAATCCTTCCCCGAGCTCTGGCTGTTCGGCCTCGGCGGCTTGTTCATCGCCGTGGTGCTGTTCTTCCCCAATGGCCTGTCCGGCATCTGGCGCGATCACGTGGCGCGCCACATCGATCGCCTGATCGCCATGCGCTCGTCTAAATCCAAGAAGGCTTGGGCCATCAAATCCGCCGCCGACGGCGCGCCGGCCGAGTAAGGGGACATCATGCTCATCGGACATCAGCCCAAGGAATTTTTGCTCGCGGTCGAAGGGCTCACCGTTTCCTTCGACGGCTTCAAGGCGGTCAACGATCTCTCCTTCTACGTCGAGGAGAACGAGATCCGCGTCATTATCGGCCCCAACGGCGCGGGCAAGACCACCGTCCTCGATCTGATCTGCGGCAAGACCAAAGCCACCTCGGGCTCCGTCCAGTTTCGCGGCACCGAACTCACCAAATTGAAAGAGAACCAGATCGTGCAGGCCGGCGTCGGCCGCAAGTTCCAGACGCCGTCGGTCTATGACGACCTCACGGTGTTCGAGAATCTGGAGATTTCCTATCCGCGCGGGCGCTCGGTGTTCGGCTCGCTGATGTTCAAGCGGGACGCCGCAGTGCGCGAGCGCGTCGAGGAAGTTGCCGAGATGATCTTCCTCAAGGATCGTCTCAACATGTATGCCGATGTGCTCTCGCATGGCCAGAAGCAGTGGCTCGAGATCGGCATGCTGCTGATCCAGGATCCAGACCTCTTGATGCTCGACGAGCCCGTCGCCGGCATGAGCGTGAGCGAGCGCGTCAAGACGGCGGAACTGCTCAATACGATCATCAAGAACCGCTCGGTTCTGGTGATCGAACACGACATGAAATTCGTCGAGGACATCGCCCACAAGGTGACCGTGCTGCATCAGGGACAGATCCTGTCCGAAGGCACCATGGAGAAGGTTCAGAACGATCCCAAGGTCATCGAAGTCTATCTGGGTCATTGAGGAGATCATCATGCTCGCGATCAACGATCTCCACGTCGCTTACGGCCAGAGCGAAGTTCTGCATGGCCTCAACGTCTCGGTGCAGCCCAACGAAATCGTGGCCATCATGGGCCGCAACGGCATGGGCAAGACCACGCTGATGAAGTCGCTGATGGGCATCGTGCCGACCAAGTCGGGCTCGGTGACCATGGAAGGCAAGGAGCTCGGTGCGCTGAAGAGTTATGAGCGCGTCGCGCGCGGCCTCGCTTACGTGCCGCAGGGCCGCATGATCTTCTCGCATATGACGGTGAAGGAGAATATCGAGACCGGCCTTGTCGCTTCTGGCGAGAAGGAAGTGCCGGGCGATCTCTATGAGCTGTTCCCGGTGCTGCTCGAAATGAGAGGCCGCCGCGGCGGCAATCTCTCCGGCGGCCAACAGCAGCAGCTTGCCATCGCCCGCGCGCTCGCCACCAAGCCGAAGGTACTGCTGCTGGATGAACCCACCGAAGGCATCCAGCCGTCGATCATCAAGGACATGGCCCGCACGCTGAAGCACATCCGCGACACCAAGGGCCTGTCGATCATCGTCTCCGAACAGGTGCTGAGCTTTGCGCTCGATGTCGCCGACCGTGTCCTCGTCATCGAGAATGGTGAGATCGTTCGCGACGAAGCGCGCGAAGGTATCGATGCCGCGCAGATCGCTAAGTACCTGTCCGTCTAATTCACCACGCGTCCAACCACCAAGACCAGTAACCGAAGGGGAGCATTGAATGCCAGATACACTGATCAAGGTCGACCTTACGCAATCGGCCTACGACAACGACATGATTCACAACCGCTGGCATTCGGACATTCCCATGGTCGCATGGGTCAATCCCGGCGATGACTTCATCGTCGAGACCTATGACTGGACTGGTGGCTTCATCAAGAACAACGACAGCGCCGACGACGTGCGCGACATTGATCTGTCGATCGTGCACTTCCTGTCCGGCCCGATCGGCGTCAAGGGTGCGGAGCCCGGCGATCTGCTCGTGGTCGACCTGCTCGATGTCGGCCCGATGAAGGACTCGCTGTGGGGCTTCAACGGCTTCTTCTCCAAGCAGAATGGCGGCGGCTTCCTGACCGATCACTTCCCGGAAGCGCAGAAGTCGATCTGGGACTTCAAGGGCATGTACACCTCGTCGCGTCACATCCCGGGCGTGAACTTCGCCGGCCTGATCCATCCCGGCCTGATCGGCTGTCTGCCCGATCCGAAACTGCTTGCCACCTGGAACGAGCGCGAGACCGCACTGATCGCGACGAACCCGACCCGCGTGCCCGGCCTTGCCAATCCGCCGTTCGGCCCGACTGCCCATATGGGTCGGCTGAAGGGTGAGGCGAAGGAGAAGGCTGCGGCCGAAGGCGCGCGCACCGTTCCGCCGCGCGAGCATGGCGGCAATTGCGACATCAAGGATCTGTCGCGCGGCTCGAAGGTCTATTTCCCGGTCTATGTCCCTGGCGGCGGTCTCTCCATGGGCGACCTGCACTTCTCGCAGGGCGACGGCGAAATCACCTTCTGCGGCGCCATCGAGATGGCCGGCTGGCTGCACATCAAGGTCGATGTCATCAAGGACGGCGTGTCGAAATACGGTATCAAGAACCCCGTGTTCAAGCCGTCACCGATGACGCCGAACTACAACGACTTCCTGATCTTCGAAGGCATCTCTGTCGACGAGCAGGGCAAGCAGCATTATCTCGACGTGCATATCGCCTATCGTCAGGCCTGTCTGAATGCCATCGAATATCTGAAGAAGTTCGGCTATTCCGGCGCGCAGGCCTATTCGATCCTCGGCACCGCGCCGGTGCAGGGCCACATCTCCGGCGTCGTCGACGTGCCCAATGCCTGCGCCACGCTGTGGCTGCCGACGCAGATCTTCGACTTCGACATCAATCCGTCGTCGGCAGGGCCCGTCAAACACATCAAGGGCGACATCCAGATGCCGCTCTCGCCGGACAAGTAACGCGGTCAACTCGGCTGCGGGGCTCTAGTCACGGCCCCGCGGCACTTTTTTCTGATGTGCCAACGAAAGTGAAGCGCGATGCCGGTCTATGAATATCTCTGCGACGATTGCGGTCCGTTCACCGACATGCGGCCGATGGCCGAATGCGATGACCCGCAGAACTGTCCGCATTGCGCGACACAGGCCCCGCGTGTGATCCTGACTGCGCCGGCGTTCTTCTGCATGCCCTCCGACAAGCGCAAGGCCCACGCCACCAACGAGCGCAGCCGCAATGCGCCGAAGACATCGGCGGAGTACAAGGCGTCGCACGGGGCCGGTTGCGGTTGCTGTTCCGGCAAGAAGCCGTCGCGGCTGGTGAAGCAGACCCGCTCGGGCGCCAAGAGCTTCCCGACAGCGCGGCCGTGGATGATCAGCCACTGACTCCTCTGAATTGATGCGCTAAAGTCCACTCCCGTGTGCCTCATTGCCGCGGGAGGCGGAGGCGCACCATGCGACACAATCCATTCGGCCAAACCAAGCGCGACGTCTCAGTCATCGGGCAGGGCACCTGGTATATCGACCACAGTGACCGCGCTGCGGCGGTCAGGGCGCTGCAGGCCGGCCTCGATGCCGGCATGAGCCATATCGACACGGCCGAAATGTATGGTGACGCGGAACTCGTGATTGCAGAGGCCATCGCCCGCCGTCGCGACGAGGTGTTCCTGGTCTCCAAGGTGCTGCCGAGCAACGCATCGCGGAAGGGCACCATCGCCGCCTGCGAGCGCTCGCTGAAGCGGCTGGGTACCGACCGGCTCGATTGCTACCTGCTGCACTGGCGCGGTCAGGTGCCGCTTGCCGAGACTGTCGCCGCCTTCGGAGAGTTGAAGGCGGCCGGCAAGATTGCCTCCTGGGGCGTCAGCAACTTCGATGTCGACGATCTCAACGAGCTGTCGAAACTTGCAGGCAAGGGCGCCATCGCCTGCAATCAGGTGCTCTATCATTTACAGGAGCGCGCCATCGAACACCGCGTGATCCCGTGGTGCGAGAGCCATGGCGTCGCTGTCGTGGCCTATTCGCCGTTCGGGCATAATGATTTCCCGTCGACGCGCTCGCCGGGCGGCAAAATCCTGCAGCAGATCGCCGACGCCCATCTGGCCACGCCGCGGCAGGTGGCGCTCGCTTTCCTGATCCGTCAGCCAACGGTCTTCGCAATTCCGAAAGCGTCTTCGGCCGCCCATGCGGCGGACAACGCGGCGGCGAGTGCATTGACGCTCAGGGCGGCCGAACTGGCTGATATTGGAAAGGCGTTCCCGCTCGGCCGGGAGCCTTCCAGTCTACCGATGCTGTAGGGATGCGGTAAAATCGATGCTGCGCTGCACGCTGGCCGCTGATGCGTCGGCCGGCATAGGCTTTTTTGCCGCGTGCATATCCGTGTCCTGATATCGGCAGTTGTCCCGGCCTCGTGATCGTCGTTTTGTGAGCCGTATTCGATTCGGCTCGCATGCACCGACGAGCCCGCATATTGGTCCCCGCTCGTGACAAGCCATGTTCCGCCGCCGAAGACTGCTGCCCCTGTATCGGCGCATCGCCATACCGACCGGCCGCTGCGCGGCATTCTGATGATCATTTGCTCGACGGCGTTTCTGGCGTCATCGGACGCGATGGCGAAGTATCTGTCGCGCACGGGCATGCCATCGGTGGAGATCGCCTGGATCCGCTTTCTGGTGTTCGTCGTGATCCTGCTGCCGATCGTGTTGGCGCCGGCCTCGGGCAATCCGATGCGCTCGACGCGGCCGCTGCTGCAGGTATTTCGCGGGCTGGGCCTGTTGTGTTCGTCGATCTTCTTCATCATGGCGCTCGGTTATCTGCCGATCGCGGAAGCGACTGCGACGGGCTTCATCTCGCCGCTATTCGTCACCGGGCTATCGGTTCTCTTCCTCGGCGAAAAGGTCGGTCTGCGCCGCTGGACTGCCACCATCGCAGGGCTTCTGGGCGTATTGATCATCGTGCGGCCAGGCACCGCGGCGTTTCAGCCCGGTACGATCTTTCCGATCATTTCGGCGTTGGGCTGGGCGACCGCATTGGTGTTGACGCGCAAAATAAGCGGGGCCGACCGCGCCATCACCACGATGGCGTTCTCGGCGATCACCGGCTTTCTCGTGCTCAGTGTCATCGTGCCGTTCTACTGGATCGTACCGAGCTGGACGCAGATCGCGCTCGGCGTTGGTATTGGCGTCGCCGCTACTGTCGGCCACTGGATTGTCGTATTGGCCTTCCGCTATGCGGATGCATCGGTACTGGCGCCGTTCTCCTATGTGCAGCTGGTGTGGGTGACGCTGATCGGCTTCTTCCTGTTTGGCGAAGTGCCCGATGCTGTCACTTTCGCCGGTGCTGCAATCATCATCGCCAGCGGTGTCTACACCGCACATCGCGAACGCGTGCGCCGCGCGCAGGTCACCGCACCGGCGGAACCTTATCCGAGCGCCTAATGATGAGCTGTTGATAGAGACAGGTCGTCCCCATTGCTCGATTTTCCCCTGAGCCACGGCGCTTGCGGTGGGTACATCCGAATGTGTTGCATATTTTTCCGCAAACATGGACGATGATACCCGGCATATTTCGGGCTTTATCGCGGCTTAAGAATAACAGCTCTTCTGTGCAATTTTTCCGTGAGTTTTAAACATTCCGAACGTTGCACGCGCTATGCTTCGATATCTCGTCATATGTTGGTATCTTTATGCTACGAGTCTGGAATTGCATCGAGTTGCAGCATGACTGGCGGCAGATCCTGCTGGCGG
Source organism: Tardiphaga sp. 20_F10_N6_6 (assembly GCF_052076045.1). Taxonomy (NCBI): domain Bacteria; kingdom Pseudomonadati; phylum Pseudomonadota; class Alphaproteobacteria; order Hyphomicrobiales; family Nitrobacteraceae; genus Tardiphaga; species Tardiphaga sp. 20_F10_N6_6. The sequence goes on along the minus strand of NZ_CP197239.1, from coordinate 2,324,047 downwards.
CAGCGGTGTGTTTTCTCTCCAGCCTTGCTGCCGTCAACCTGTTCACGCGTGCGCGCACCGCATTGCCCGACACGCGCCTTGCGTGGTTGATTACCGCAGGCGCGGTCACCGGATTCGGCACATGGGCGACGCATTTCATCGCGATGCTCGCATACACGCCTGGTTTCGAACTCCATTACGATCTTATCATCACCGCCTGTTCGCTCGTCGCCTCTGCAGTGATGACCACGGCCGGATTCGCCATCGCGCTGTTTAATCGAACCAAACGGAACGCGCTGGCCGGCGGCGCGGTGATCGGCCTCGGCATCGCCTGCATGCACTATATGGGCATGGCGTCGCTGCGCATCCCCGCCATCATCCAGTGGATGCCGGACCTCGTGACGGCGTCGGTCGTCGGCGGCATGGTGATTGCCGCCTTGGCGATCCTCATCGCCCAGACAGCCGACCGGCCCGGCAAGCTGCTCGTTGCCGCACTGCTTCTGACGCTCGCGATCTGTGTACATCACTTCGTTGCCATGGGCGCGATCGATCTGACCTACAATGCCGCAGCCGCTGAGACCCAAAGTCTGCTGTCGCCGATCGAACTGTCGCTGGCCATTGCGGCCTTCACCGCCGCCGTGGTGATCGCGGGCCTCGTCGTTGCCGTAACAGATCAGCGCACCCGCCGCAGCATGAGCAAGCGCAATCTGCAGCTCGATGCGGCGCTCAACAATATGGAGCAGGGCCTGTGCATGTATAGCGCCGATGGTCTGCTCGAATTGTGGAACGAAAGCTACATGCGCATGTACAATATCGCGCCGGCGAAAATGTTCGCCGGCGCGACCGAGGATCAGGTGCTGGCAATTCGCGCGGCAGCTGGCACGCTGTTCGTCGATATGGATAGTTATGAGATGAAGATGCGGACGGCGCTCGCGGATCGCGTGCCGAGCAGCCAGACCGCCGAGCTGCCGGATGGACGCGCCATCAATGTGCGCTACCGGCCGATGAAGAATGGCGGCTGGGTCGCGACCCATGCCGACATCACCGACCGCAAACTCAGCGAAGCGCGGATCGTGCATCTCGCGCGGCACGATCCGATCACCGATCTGCCCAATCGTGTTGCTTTCAACGAACATCTGGCCCGCGTCTTCAAAGAGGCCTCGGCGGGACACGGCTCGTTTGCGATCGCGCGGATCGATATAGACCGCTTCAGAGAGACAAATGACGTATACGGCCAGGCCACTGGAGACGCCGTACTGGCCGAGCTGGCGAAGCGGCTGGCGCAAGCCTGCAACGGTGCATTTCTGGCACGGCCGAGTGGCGATATCTTCTCGATCGTGTCTCATCTCGGCGCGGAGCCGCAAACAGCGGAAGATCTCTGTGCGCGATTGTCGGGCATTCTCGATAATACGTTTCAGATCGACGGCCAGCACGTCAATGTTCGCTGTAGTATCGGCATCTCCGTCTATCCGCAGGACGGCCAGGATATCGAAGCTCTCATTGCGCATGCGGATCTGGCGCTCGACCGCGCCAAGGCCGAGGAACGCGGCACCATCCGCTTCTTCGAGGCTGCGATGGATCAGCACATCCGCGAGAAGCGACTGCTGCAACGTGATCTCGTGGTGGCGGTCGAGAACAAGCAATTCCAACTCTATTTTCAGCCGCAGGCGACCACCGAGGGCGCTGTCGTCGCCTTCGAGGTTCTGCTGCGCTGGCGGCATCCCGAGCGCGGCATCATCTCGCCGACGGTGTTCATTCCGCTAGCGGAGGAGAGCGGTCTGATAGGCGCCATCGACGAGTGGGTGGCGCGCGAGGCCTGTCGCGAGGCGGCGACCTGGGTCAATCCGCTGTCGATTGCCATTAACCTGTCGCCGGTCAATTTTCAGCGCGGCGATGTGCCCGGGATGCTCGCCGCCGTTCTGGCGGAAACCGGTCTATGCCCGAAGCGTGTCGAGATCGAGATCACCGAAGGCGTGCTGATTGACGATTTTGCTGGTGCCATCGCAATCCTGCACGCCGTCAAGGAACTGGGCGTTCGCGTCGCCATGGATGATTTCGGTACGGGGTATTCGAGCTTGAGCTATTTGCAGGCTTTCCCCTTCGACAAGATCAAGATCGACCAGACCTTCGTAGCCAATCTCGAGGACAATCCGCAGTCAGCGGCTATTGTTCACGCTATCATCGGGCTCGGCCGCTCGTTGAAGCTCCCGGTGATCGCCGAGGGCGTCGAGACCGTCGCCCAAATGTCGTTTCTTGCGAGCGAAGGCTGTGCGGAAATCCAGGGTTTCCTGATCGGCCGCCCGCAGCCGATTGCGCACTACCAGAGCGTCGTCAGCGCCCCGGGTGGTACCGCCGCCACGGTGAAGCTGGCCAGCTAGCTCTGGGCCCTCACACCGGCAGTGCGATCGAATACTTCACCTGGCTGAGGGCGAAGCTGGATTCGATCGAGGCGATGCCGTCGAGCCGCGTCAGCTTGTTCTTCAGGAATGCCTCATAGGACGACAGATCCGCCGCGACGACGCGCAAGAGATAGTCGCGGTTGCCGGTCATCAGATAGCATTCCAGCACTTCCTCCCATTTCGAGATCGCTTTCGCAAAACGGTTGAGGTCTTCCTCCTTCTGCCTGACAAGCTTGATGGAGATGAAGACACTTACTGGGAGCCCGATCGATTTTTGATCGACCAGCGCCATGTAGCGGGTGATGACGCCGCGCTCTTCCAGCAATTTCACCCTGCGATGGCACGGCGAGATCGAGAGCCCGACCTTCTCGGCGAGCTCCTGCATGGTGATGCGGCTGTCGATCTGCAGCGCGGCGAGAATCTTGCGGTCGATTGCGTCGAGGGCTGACATTGGGAAAATTCCATGAAATTGGAGCCAGAACAATTCGTTTATCCCAAGATGGCCGTGGTTGTCGCGATGAATTGAGAAAATCCCGCAAGGGCGCCTGCTAGAATGGCGACCTCATCACGAACCAGCGCAGCTGGCCGACGCGGGAGCCCACCATGCCGATCGATCATCATCGCCTGCAGACCCTGACCGCCTTGGCGCGCAAGGTGCTCTGGCTCTCGTCATGGACCATCCATAACGCCAACCACATCCGCCCCAATACCGACGGCCTCAAGGTTGGCGGCCATCAGGCGTCATCCGCCTCGCTGGCGACGATCATGTCGGCGCTGTATTTCGCCGTGCTGAAGCCGGAAGACCGCGTCGCGGTGAAGCCGCATGCGAGTCCGGTGTTCCACGCCATCCAGTATCTGTTCGGCAACCAGACGCGCGAGAAGCTCGAGAACTTCCGCGGCTTCAAGGGGGCGCAAAGCTATCCGTCGCGCACCAAGGATATCGACGATGTCGATTTCTCCACCGGCTCGGTCGGCCTCGGCGTCGCGCAGACGCTGTTCTCGTCGCTGGTGCAGGACTACGTCTCGGCTCACGGCTGGATGAAGGACCGCCGCGAAGGCCGCATGATCGCGCTGGTCGGCGATGCCGAGATGGACGAGGGCAATATCTTCGAAGCTTTGCTTGAAGGCTGGAAGCACGGGCTGCGCAACACCTGGTGGATCGTCGACTACAACCGCCAGAGCCTCGACGCCGTGGTGCGCGAGGGGCTGTGGGAGAAGTTCGAATCCATGTTCCGCAACTTTGGCTGGGACGTGGTGATCGTGAAGTATGGCCGGCTAATGCAGACGGCTTTTGCCGAGCCCGGCGGCGCGGCGCTGAAGACCTGGATCGACAACTGTCCGAACCAGATCTATTCGGCTTTGTGTTTCCAGGGTGGCGCAGCGTTCCGCAAGCGGCTCAACGACGAGATCGGCGATCAGGGTCCGGTGTCGCGCCTGATCGAGGCGCGCAGCGACGAGGAACTGCTGGCACTGATGTCCAATTTGGGCGGCCACGACATGGCCAGCATGGTCGAGGCTTTCGAAGCCATCGATCACGATCGTCCGGTCTGCTTCATCGCCTATACGATCAAGGGCATCGGCCTGCCGTTCCAGGGCCACAAGGACAACCATGCGGGCCTGATGACGCCGACGCAAATGGAGACCTGGCGCGCGGCGCAGAACATTCGGCCCGGCCATGAATGGGACAGATATGAAGGCCTGACGCAGGAGGCTTTGATGCTCGATGCGTTCCTCAAGGATGTGCCTTTCGTGCAGCAGGGCACGCGGCGCCTGGGCGCTGACGTGATCGATGTTCCCGCGCATCTGTCGTTCAAGCCATCGCCGGAAATGTCGACGCAGCAGGGTTTCGGCCTCGTCCTGCATGAGCTGGCACGCGGCGATACCGAACTGGCGTCGCGCATCGTCACCGCGTCGCCCGATGTCACCGTGTCCACCAATCTCGGCGCCTGGGTCAATCGCCGCGGGCTGTTCGCGCGTGCCGAGAAGGCCGATCACTTCCGCAGCGAGAAGATTCCGTCCACCTTCAACTGGGACTTTTCGCCGAAGGGCCAGCATCTCGAACTCGGCATCGCCGAGGCGAACCTGTTCATCCTGATGTCGGCCCTGGGCCTGTCGAGCAGCATCAACGGCGTCCGTCTGCTGCCGGTCGCGACGCTGTACGATCCCTTCATCGAGCGTGGTCTCGATCAGCTCAACTATGCCTGTTATCAGGATGCCCGTTTCATGGTGGCGGCGACGCCGTCGGGCATCACGCTTGCGCCAGAAGGCGGTGCTCATCAGTCGATCGCGACGCCGCTGATCGGCATGGCGCAAGACGGGCTCGCATCATTCGAGCCGGCTTTCGTCGATGAGCTCGCCGTCATCATGGGGTGGGGCTTCCAGCACATGCAGCGCGACGCGGGCACTGATGACAGCGGTCAGCGTGCCGGCGGCTCGGTCTATCTGCGGCTCTCCACGCGCACCATCGAGCAGCCGCAGCGCATGATGACGCCGGAGCTGCAGCAGGGCATCACTGACGGCGCCTACTGGCTGCGCAAGCCCGGCGCCAATTGCGATCTGGTGATCGCCTATACCGGCACGCTGGCGCCGGAAGCGATCGAGGCAACGGGACTGCTTGGCGACAGCCATCGCGACATCGGCCTGCTGGCGATCACCTCAGCCGACCGTCTCCATGCCGGCTGGACGTCAGCGCGGAAAATCCGCCGCGACCGGCGTAACCCGCAGCATCTGAGCCACATCGAGAAGCTGCTGCAGCCGCTGCCGCGCGATTGCGGCATCGTCACCGTGCTCGATGGTCATCCCGCGACTTTGGGCTGGATTGGCAGCGTGTGCGGTCATCGTATGGAAGCGCTGGGTGTCGAGCAATTCGGCCAGACCGGCACGATCGGTGACCTCTATCGCCACCACGGCATCGACGCGAATGCAATCGTCGACGCGGCGGAGGAGCTGAGCGGGGTGCCCGTGCTGCATCGGAAGATGGCCGTGTAGGTCTCTTAACCTCTCCCCGCTTGCGGGGAGAGGTCGCCGCGTCTTCGCGGCGGGTGAGGGGCATGGCACGGCCTCATCACATACGCATTATTTTCGGATCGGATTCGGTGCGACTTGTGAGATGGCAAATGGATGTGACCGCGTGCCTCGCCCTCACCCCACCCCTCTCCCCGTGCAGAGCGGGGAGAGGGAGCGCGTCTACAGCGCTCCGCCTCAAAACGCCTTGAACGTGATGATCGTGTGGGTGTCCTGAATGCCCGGGATGGTCTGCACCTTCTCGTTCACGAAATGGCCGATGTCGGTGGCGTTATCGACGTAGAACTTCACCAGCAGGTCGTAATGCCCAGCGGTGGAATAGATCTCCGAGGCGATTTCGGCTTCGGCCAGCGCGTTGGCGACGGCGTAGGACTGGCCAAGCTTACACTTGAACTGGACAAAGAAGGGGACCATCGGGATTCTCCGGAAACGGGCGATTTTAGAGATCATCAAGCCCAAAACAGGGTGCGGCGCAAGCCGCCAGCATGTCGCCGCCTTGCTGGTTCACGACTGGCGGGGTAGGACTGGTATGGCTGCTTATCCCTTGATCTCGTGCGAGTTTTTCCGATGCCCACACCCGTTGCGCTGACCATTGCCGGTTCGGATTCCTCGGGCGGCGCCGGCATCCAGGCCGACCTCAAGACCTTCGCGGCGCTGGGCGTCTATGGCGCGTCGGTGATCGCAGCGCTGACCGCGCAGAACACCAAGGGCGTCACCGGCATCCATCAGGTGCCTGCGGAGTTCGTGAGCGAGCAGATCAATGCCGTGTTCGTCGATCTCGCGGTCGGCGCGGTGAAGATCGGCATGGTCGCGCAGCGCGATGTGATCGAGGCCATCGCCGCGGGCCTTGCGACATGGCAGCCGAAACATGTGGTGCTCGATCCCGTGATGGTGGCGACTTCAGGCGATCGTCTGCTGGCGCCGGAGGCCATCGCCGCGCTGCGCAGTACACTGATCCCGCGGGCGCAGATTATCACGCCGAACCTGCCAGAGGCCGCCGCGCTGCTCGACGAGCCGATGGCAGAGGGCGATGCGGCTATCGAGGCGCAGGGCAAGCGTCTGCTCAAGCTCGGCTGCAAGGCTGTGCTGATCAAGGGCGGCCATGGGACCGGTCCGGAGAGCACCGACTATTTTATCACCGCAGACCGCGCCATCGCATTGCCTGCAGAGCGCGTGTCCACGAAGAATACGCACGGTACCGGCTGCACGCTGTCATCAGCGATCGCGGCGGGCCTCGCCAAGGGGCAGGACATGGAAGCCGCCGTGCGTGCGGCGAAAGCCTATGTCACGGCTGCGATCGCTGCGGCGGATCGTTTTACGGTCGGTCACGGCCACGGCCCGGTGCACCACTTCCACGCATTCTATTAGGCGTATCAAGATCGGCTCAAACCAACCTCGGCGCGCTCCAATCGCCTGAGCATCGGCTCGCGCACGAGCCCGTTGCATCTCATGGCCTATGACGAAGGAACGTCGCGTGCCGCTTACGAACCGTCGCGGCAGACGCTCACCATGTAGATTGTGAGCTCATTCGTGCCGATGAGGCTGTAGGGATCCTCGACCCCCTGTTCGCGTAGCCATTTCATCTGAAGATCATAGGCCTGGCGTTCGTGGGCTGCCACACACGGAGCTTCGACGTTGTTGGCCCGTTGCACGTGATGCACGAGTTCGTGCAGCAGCGCGCTCTTCTGCCGCAAATTGACCGGTTGCCATTCGTGGGGCAGGTAGATCGCGCCTTCTTCGCGGCTGTAGAGCGCTTGAAATTCGAGCCCGCTATTTTCCGGCGCACCACTTAGCACAGCCATTTCTGCTGACGTCGCGAAATGGATTGGCGGGTGAGCCGGAGGGGCGAAGCCGGTTTGGGCGATGATCCATGCGATATAAGTGGCGATCAGGGCGTTCACGTAGTGACCTCATGCGGATATGACCTGCGGGGAATTGAACGCTTCGGTTTGCGCAATCGTGGCGAGGATCAGAAAAGGCCCGAGCTCAAATCCAGGCCGTAAGTGAGCGAGAGCACGAACACCAGAATTCCGGCTCCGCAGAAAAACAGAAAATGCTTGAGCACATCGAATCCGGTGATCGAACGAAGAGCGCGGGACATCGCGCTCGCGATTTCAGTCATGTCAGCCTCACGATCGTTGCCGCCGATTGATGATTGATGCCGTCTTCGCCTGCCGCGATCAGTCGCCCCAGGCTGCTATATTCACAGGGCGACTGTGCTCGGGCGCCGCCCGTGCCAGGAGGACGCCGCCAATCACGTGCACAATGCCGAAGCCGATAAGGATCAGGATGATCAGGTGCGTCTCGCTCAGTCGTCTCACGTTTCTTTTCCTTTCACTGTTCTGTATCTGACGAACGCGCATTTTCGCGTCTGGCGATGGAATGGGCTTGCCAGGATTGGTTTCGACGCGGTCGGAGATGAGAGGCTGGTAGCGATGAATGATGTTGATTGCCTGCCGGCGACGGGATTCATGAAGTGCGCCGACGATCATCGAAGCCCCCACAGGTGCTGGAGATGGCGCCGGAAAGTCGGTCTTCATCACTCTTTTCCTGATACTTCACGGGATGATGCAGGTGAGCTTGCTGACCGCTCGGCCCGCCTGACACCCTTGAAATTTGCATTGAAACTTCGCTGTGCTTGCTGGCATTGGCAGTGATGCTACCGCGGCGTTGGCTTTGTTCGCCTACGGTAGCGGCAAGCTCGACATGTGGTATGTGACGAAATCATCGGAAGCGAGGTCAGGCTGATCGGCTTGGGGCCTTTGGCTCGTTGCAGCCAAAGCAATCAACAAAATCGAGCCATAGAACGCGATCACTCCAGTTCTCCATCTCGCGACGACTCGTCGTTCGTCTTCGGTTGAGAGAAAGGCATACGATCGCGCTCGTAGTTGCGCGGTATTGGTCAATGCGACCTCCTGCTTGATGGCTACTTCGAAATCGAACCGAGATCAGTCGCCTCCGAAAAGGAGGGGTGAGACGGGAGGCGTGGTGTGCGAAGCCGCCCTAGCTTTCGGAGCGGCCAGGGAAGTCAGCGCCACATCAACTCCGGCGAGGATCACGGTCAGGGTAACGACGACTGCAATGATGTGACGCGTGCGCATGACGGCTTCCGGGTGAAGTTGCTCTGCGCCGAATGCCATTCGCATCTCGTCGCATTTTGACTTGAACCCGCCGCCGTCTCACCGGCGTTAGTCAGCCGTCATCGCTGCGTTAATACTGCTCGCAAAGTTGCCAATCTGAGTTAAATGTATATTCAGGGGACGCATTTGTTCAAAACTTGGAAGTAGCCGACAGTGTGCCCAAAATTTAATCTTTCGCTTTTGGGACGCGTCGTGCTCACCGGGCCGAACGGCGTGGTCGGCTTGCCAAACAAGAAGCTCTCGGGATTGCTTGCTTATCTGGCTTGCACGGCACCGGAGCCTCAGCCGCGCGAAAAACTGTCGACCCTGTTCTGGGGGTCTTATTTCGACGCGCAAGCAAGGCAGAACCTCCGTCAGTCACTGTTCAAGCTACGTCAAATTCTGGGTCGGGATGCTCTCAAGAGCGATGGCGAGTTCGTATCGCTGAATACGACGGTGATCCTGTGCGATATCAGCCGGTTCGAGGCCCTGGTGCGGGAGGGCGGCCGTGATGCGCTGGGTGAGGCAGCGCATCTCTATCGAGGGCGCTTCGTCGATGACATCGGTGTTACCGAAGAAGGCTGGAGCGATTGGCTGGCTGGCGAACGCCAGCGATTTCAGGAGCTGGCTCTGACTGCGATGGTCGGGCTCGGCGAAAAAGAACTGGTCGCCGGTCGCGCCGATCACGCATTGAAGGCCGGGCACCGTGCCAGCGCACTGAACAACATGCGTGAGGATGCGCACCGGCTGATCATGCAAGCTCTGTCTGCAACTGGGCGTAAAGCTGAAGCGCTCAAATACTATCAAGAGGTCGTTGGGCTTCTGAAGCGAGAGCTCAATACAGAGCCGGACGAGGCAACCAGAGCGCTCGTTGCTGAACTACGCAGAGCCCAGATACTGATCGAATCGGTGGCTGTCAGCGAGATCGAGATATCGACTCCGCTTACGCCTGCTCTGATGATGGTCATGGATCAACCATCCATCGTAGTTCTGCCGTTTCGGAACATGAGCGACGACCCAGAGCAGGAATACTTCGCTGACGGTGTCACCGAGGACATCATCACCGCTTTGTCGCGCTTTCGCGAATTCGTGGTCATCGCACGCGGATCGAGCTTCGCCTTCAAGGATAGAAGGCTGACCAGCCGGCAAATCGCGCAACAACTCGGTGTTCAATACGTCCTGAGCGGCAACATCCGCAAAGCGGGCAACCGCATTCGTGTATCGGCCGAACTGACCCATGCCCGCGATGAGGTTCAGGTCTGGTCTGATCGCTACGATCGCGCCATCGTCGATGTTTTCGATCTGCAGGATGACATCAGCGCGAGCGTCGCAGCAGTGATTGATCCGGCCGTGCGGAGCGCCGAGGTCGAGCGCGCAAGGCGCAAGCCGCTCTCTGATCTTTCGGCTTACGACATCTACCTGCGAGCGCTTCCCCATCTATGGAACGGAACCCGTGACGGGATCACGAGGGCGATCGTATTGTTGCGACAGTCTCTCAACCGCGATCAGCTGCGCCCAGCCACGCTGGCGTCCCTTGCCTGGGCACTTGTCATGGCGTCGCCTCTGGGGGCCGCAGCGTTGCCGGAAACGTTGGTCGAAGCCCTCGTCTTGGCGCGCCGCGCCGTCGAGCAAGATGGCGCAGATGCTTTCGCCCATGCGGTCTATGGCTTCACATTGTTTGGTCCGGTCGGCAACAACGATCAGGGGCGCATCCACTGCAAGGAAGCTGTGCGCCTCAATCCCAGCTCCGCCTTCGCCTGGGGCATTCTTGGAATGATCGACAGCATGGGGGGCGACTATGAGCATGCTGTCACATGCCTTCACCGGTCGATCGCCCTCAGCCCCTACGACAATATGCTCCACTTTTGGATGACGGGCCTGGCTGCATCATGCTTTGCGCTCGGACGCCCTGAGGATGGTGTCTTGTGGGCGCGCAACTCGATCCAGCAGAATCCGGCCAACGGTACGGGCCATCGCATGCTGGTAGCCAATCTTGTAGCCGCCAGGCGATTGGAAGAGGCCCGCGACGTGACGCGCCAGCGCGATGCCGTGCAAAAGACAACTATAACAGAGCTTCGTGCCATGCGATTTTTCAAGCGGGACGACGATCTTGAACGTTACCTATCGGCCCAGCGCGAAGCCGGCGTTACGGCTTGAACTTCACGCGCCGACTGCAGATATCAACGTCCGGACGGTCATGAAGATCAGGATGAGCGAGCCCACAGTCCAGAAGGTCGCGCGTATCTCATGAATCTGTCCGGTGAGATAGGCGATGAAGTGAAGCAGACGTGAGGCGACGTAACCGTATAGCAGCCATTGGGCGAGCAGCAGGGACGGTTGCGTGAGAATGTAGAGCAAACCCGCGAACAGGAAGTAGGGCAGGCTCTCGAGGTCGTTCATTTGGATCCGGCGAATCCGCTCGACGCGCTCGTTGGGCAAGAGTTGCGCCGGGTCGGGCGCGGGGTTCATCGGCGTCTTCTTGATATCCTCGGGTGAACGGTAGCCGCCCTTGACGTCGACCATACGGACTACAGTCAGCCACGACATCGCCACAGCCTTGAGGATCGTCAGGCTCGCAGCAATGACGTAGGTGGCGAATAGCGGATCGTTCAGAGTGAGTTTGTCCAATGTGCCGTCCCCCATAGGCCATAGATCGTATCTATGGCCCAGCGCGTTTCCCAGCGAAATACAATGTCTGTGTCTGTTTACGCGGGATTTGGCCCCCCGTACGAGTGCTGATCGGGGGCTGTCGCCTCTTGGTCATCAGTTTTGCGGGAGGAGACGGCTGAAGGAAGGTAGTTTGAGGCAAAGCTTGACGATGAGAGGGAGCGCGAGGACAGGGATGACGCACGCAGCGACATAACCCTCCGCGAGAGATGGCAGACCAAAGCTGGCCGCTGCCCACACGAGAGTGACATTACGGTTTCCGCTCACGAGGCCTATCGTTCCAGCGGTCTGTAACCCCATTCTCGCGAATGTCAAAATTGCGAGCGCGCACAGTCCAAAGTTGGAGACGACCGCCGCGGCGAGCATGACATCGAAACGTAGCGGATTGCTGATCCAGTGGGTCCGAATGCCCTGTGAGGTTGCCAGTCCGACGATGATGAGTCCGATAACGGCGACCCCGGTGGCAGCGTGTTGGTCGGGCAGAACGGGCATCAGATTCCGGTGAAACCGTATTGCCAGAAAGGCAACCAAGCCTGCAGCGCCGATGATGCTGAACAATCGGATAGCCAGCGCGCCCATGTCGAATTCAATTCCAAGTCCGAGCACTGTGGCAAAACATGGAATTGAAATCGGCGCGAGGAGGGTTAGTGCGATGGACACGAGTAAAGCGAGACGGGCCCGCAGACCAAGCATCCCAGCGATCGCGGCCGCGCTTCCGACCGGCGGCGCCAGGAGCGAAAGCAGAACACCGGCCCGCAGCGCAGGATCAAGCGGAAGGAAGGACAGTAGAGCGGCAGCGGCCAGAGGAAGCGCTAGGCCGACCCAGGCAATCACCAGGGCCATCAGAGGCAGACGAATCCTGGCTTCGGATGGTGCGAGACCGGCTGCGAGAAACGAGCCTAGTGTCAGCAGAAATGCCGAGAACGGCAAAAGATCGTAGCCGAAATGAGCGAGAGGTTGGATCAACAGCCCTGCACAAAGCGAGATCACCAAAAGCGCTGGTCCTTGTCCGCCAAGTGCAGGACAATAGCCTGCCAACCATCTGCATGCGCGCCCCTTGCCTCGTTTACGTATTTGCCCTGGCGGGCCTCTCAAGTGCTCCGCGGAATGCGAAGCAATCGCGATCGCAATCATTGGAATTGCATCGGTCCGAAATCGGTAGCTATCTGGTAGAGACTCTTGCGACCCGAATGTGCGGCCGCAGGCCTCGCGTGGCACCCGTTGAAGCCTGTCGAAGTCTTAGTTGGGCGCTGCAGAGGTGCTGTTAAAAGAATGCGTGCAGTATGAGCGTTAGATCGTCCGATCAGTCGTTGTTGGAAAAGACGAATGTTATGCTCTTGGTCGAGCGCAGGTCCGCCGCAACAATCGGATTGTGATTTTGGACTAGCGGCGCTTTAGTAGCCAAGGCTCCCAGAAAAACCGTGACGCTTCGGCATGCGCTTCGTACAGGCCGATGCCGATATCGTGGAGAAAATCGGGGCGGTCTCTGATATCGGCGCGCAACTCTGCTCTGAAACGGGCTCGCTGTCGCCACGTGGCAGGCAGGCTGAAGATCGCGCCGAGACGCAGATGATCGTCGCCTGATACAAACTGTGCGTAAGCGCGCATGGTGGTGCTCCGATTTTGTGACCGGGATATCCCGGCACATCGCCGCGTGACATCCATTGAAGCCTGTCGACGTCGTCGCCGACGTCAGTCGGGCGTCAGAGCAGCGTTATTTTCGCTTAAGGCGCTGCCAAAAAGGCCGCCAGGCGTGTCGAACGCGGTCAGGAAGGGCTTCGTCTTGCGCATTCTGCGCGTCAGCACCGGATTCGCGATCCACGCGCTGTAGCGGCTCTGCGATCTAGCGACCCGTCTTGAAGCTTGATGCCGAAGCCAGAGAGACAATGTCCGCGAAACGCTTGCGCTCGGCTGCAAGGCTGTGCTGATCAGGGGCGGCCACGGGACCGGCCGGGTGCATCGTTTCTACCCGTTCTATTAAGTCGGTCGCACCGTTACGCGGCTGCTTAATGGGCCGCGCTCGCTCACCTTGCGTTGAATTCGGGCAAAGCGCTTTTGTCGCCAGCGATCGATCGGCTGATCGACAAGATGATAGATCAGTATCGACGTCGTCACGGTGAGGAATAGCGCGCCATAGGACGCTAGAAGCGTCTCCGGCAGCAATATCCATCCAAATAGAAAATGGCAGATATAGATTGGATAGGACAGCTCGCCGAGGTATCTGTCCCATCCTATGTTCTTGCTTAGCTCGAACAGTCTGGGAACTGCGACGATCACAATGGCGAGGAACGAGATCGACGGCAGCGTCTCGAATCCTTTCGACTTGTTGATCGTGAGGCAAACGAATATCAGCGCCGAAGCCAGTACGAGCAATCCATTCAGGCGCGCTCGCCTGCTGTCATCTCCGGATGCGTATACTTGGTAGCCTAGCGCTCCCGCGCAGAATAACGCCATCTCGGAAGGAAATACGCGATAGGACCACGGGTCTCCACTGAAGCCGAATAGCCATTGAACTCCCATCCGGAAGACAAGGCTTGCAGCGATAACTGAGGCAATCACGATCGGTCCTCGTCTCACTAGCAACGGCGCGAGTAGATAGAAGTAGATCTCCAGTGCCAGAGTCCATGCCTGCGGAATCGGGGCGAATGTGTAGAGCAGGTCGGGTACACCGGCCGGCTGCAAGGCGAGCGCCAGCCCACCATCTCGAACGACCAGAAAAAAATACGTCTCCTGACCAATGATCACTAATTGGGAGACGACGAAATATGCGGCGTCAAACGGGTCCAGAGACATCAGTTGCTTCCAGTGCCCGGTCACGACGAGGGAGAGAGTCAGCACGAGCAGGTATGCCGGAAACAGGCGCAGCAGGCGGTTGGAGATGAACAGCCGATAGGAACCGGGCGCGTATTTCTCGTTCAGCACCAGGGCCATATAGAACCCAGAAATAACAAAGAAGCTCTGTACGGCGATGTCGCTGGTGAGAATGCCGAAAGGCAGCCCGAAATGCGCGAATGCAACGGAAATCGCGAGGATGATTCTGAGCGTGCCCATCGTCGAATCCTGCGTGGAAAACCTTTAGTGGCTGTTAATGGATACGAATGGTTCTGCGGGTGGAATGTTTCTTAGCCATCGCCGTCAACGTCTTAGGGCCCTGGATGCGCCGAGGCACCCATAGCCTCATCCTTCGAGCCTCCCAGGAGCGAGCTTCTCAGGATGGGTGACACAGGGTGTGTCCGCAGCACTCAGATACTTGTTCCTGCGACACTCTGTCGTCGATCTGTCATCCCGGCTTGATATCAGCCGAACAGCAAACGGGTTGTCCGATTCTTTCGGACGCGCTGGACGGAAACTCCGATGACGACGCTGGATCTCGAAAAGTCCATTGTTGAAACGGCCTATGCGCGCTGGGCTCCGATCTATGATGCGGTGTGCGGTCCGGTGATGCTGAAGGGGCGCCGTGCGGCTGCGGAAGCAGCGCGTGCTGTGGGCGGCAAGGTGCTTGAAGTTGGTGTCGGCACTGGCCTGTCATTCGATGACTATGATGCGACAACCGAGATCACCGGTATCGATCTGAGCGCGCCCATGCTCGCCAAGGCGCGCGCCAAGATGGCGACCGGCCGCTATCCATGGGTGAAGGATGTCCAGGAGATGGACGCTCATGCGATGACCTTTGCCGACGCCAGTTTCGACTGCGTCGTGGCGCAGTTCGTTATTACGCTGGTCGAAAATCCCGAGCAGGTGCTGTCGGAATGCCACCGCGTGGTAAAGCCGGGCGGCCGCATCATTCTCGTCAATCATCTGTATTCGGAGACTGGCCTGGCAGCCGCCGTCGAGCGCTGGGCCGCCGTGAAGACCCGTTCCCTCGGTTTGCGCCCGGAATTCCCGTTCGCGCGGCTGCAGGCGTGGTCGCAAGCGAATGCTGAATCGATCCTCATCGAACGCCGCAAGGTGGCGCCGTTCGGCATCTACACATTGGTTACTTTTGAGCGAATCGCGGCGGCGCTGGCGGCGTAAATCGTCATCGCCGTGTCATGCAAATCAGTTAGCTGCTCGACATGGAAAGAGACGTGATGAGTGAAGGCAACGAAAAGCGCTTTCGCACCTTGTTTATCTCCGACGTCCACCTTGGTGCCCGCGGATCGCAGGCTGACCGGTTGCTGGACTTCCTCCGTACCCATGATGCCGATACCATCTATCTCGTTGGCGACATCGTCGATGGCTGGGCGCTGAAATCCGGCTGGCACTGGCCGCAGTCTCATAACGACTTCGTCCAGAAGATGCTGCGCAAGGTTCGCAAGGGCGCCAAGGTCGTTTACATTCCCGGCAATCACGACGAATTCCTGCGCAGCTATTACGGTACGCATTTCGGCGGTATCGAGGTCGTCGAGACTGCGACGCATGAAGGCGCTGACGGCAAGAAATATCTCGTCATCCATGGCGACATTTTCGACCTTGTGGTGCAGAACGCGCGCTGGCTCGCCCATCTCGGCGACAAGGCCTATGACTTCGCGATCCAGATGAATCGTCTGGTCAATGCGCTGCGTAAATTGTTCGGCTTCCCTTACTGGTCGCTGTCGAAATGGGCCAAGATGAAGGTGAAGAACGCCGTCAACTATATCGGCGCGTTCGAAGAGACGCTGGCCGGTGAGGCGCGGCGCCACGGCGCTGATGGCGTGATCTGCGGCCACATCCACTACGCGACGATCCGTGACGAGCACGGCATCCGCTACATGAATTGCGGCGACTGGGTCGAAAGCTGTACGGCGCTGGTCGAACACGAGGATGGCCGCTTCGAGATCATTACCTGGACCGATCCGGTCCGCCGCGGCATGCCGGTGCAGGCGCTCGCACCGGCCAAGGCGGCGTGAAGGATGGCGGCCTGATGCGCATTCTCGTCGCTACCGACGCCTGGCATCCCCAAGTCAACGGTGTCGTACGCACGCTGACAATGATGGCGGAGGCGGCCAAGGGCTTTGGTGTCGATGTGAGTTTTCTCACGCCGGAATCGTTTCGTACGGTCGGGCTGCCGAGCTACGCTGATTTGCGCGTTGCGATCCCGAGCCGCCGCAAGATTGCACAACTGATCGACGAGGCGAAGCCCGACAATATCCATATCGCCACCGAAGGCCCGATCGGATTTTCTGCGCGTGCTTATTGCCGCCGTCGCAACATTCCCTTCACCACCAGTTTCCACACGCGCTTTCCCGAATATATCTCGGCGCGTTTTCCGATTCCTGAATCCTGGGTCTGGGCCGGCCTGCGCCGCTTCCATGGCGCCAGCTCTGCCGTGATGGCGGCTACGCCGGCGCTAGCGAGCGAGCTACGTGACCGCGGCTTCCGCAATGTCGTGCTGTGGCCGCGCGGCGTCGATGCCAATCTGTTTCATCCGCGCCGTGTCGATCTCGGCAAACCGAAGCCGATTTTCCTCTCGGTCGGCCGCGTCGCCGTCGAGAAGAATCTCGAAGCCTTTCTCGATCTCGATCTGCCGGGCACCAAGGTCGTGGTCGGCGATGGTCCGGCGCGTGCGGCGCTCGAAGCGAAATACCCGGATGCACTGTTCATGGGCGGGCTGCAGGGCGAGGCTCTGGCAGTTGCCTATGCCTCGGCCGATGTCTTCGTGTTTCCAAGTAAGACCGACACCTATGGTCTCGTGCTGCTCGAGGCGCTGGCGAGCGGCGTGCCGGTGGCTGCGTTTCCGGTGACGGGTCCGAAAGATGTGATCGGCGCGTCGCCGGTCGGTGTGTTGTCGGATGACTTGCGGCAAGCCTGTCTCAAGGCGCTCGAGATCTCGCCGCAAGATTGTCTCAAGTTTGCTGCCGGTCACACCTGGGAAGCGTCGGCACGCGCTTTCGTCAACAATATCAGCCATGTGCGGGCCGAAATCGCTGCCCGTGCACCGTCCGCAGCGAAGCATCCGCGTTTCGCTGCCTGACATGCTCTTTGTATAGCTTGCCCGCCGGTTGTGCCGCGCGATAAAATGCGCGCATGACAAACATTCCATTGCCGATCACATCCGCCGATATTGATGCCGCCGCGCGCGTCATCGCCTCTTATGCAACGCGTACGGCGTTACTCCGGTCGCCTGCGCTCGATGCGCTGACCGGCGCGAAAGTGTTCTTGAAGCCCGAAGTGCTGCAGCGAACCGGCTCGTTCAAGTTTCGCGGCGCCTTCAACAAGATTTCCTCGATCCCCGAGGGTGCGCGCGGCAGGGGCGTCGTCGCGTTCTCCTCCGGCAATCATGCGCAGGGCGTTGCCGCCGCGGCGCAGATCCTCGGCATGAAGGCGACCATCGTGATGCCGTCCGATGCGCCGGTGTCGAAGGTCGAGCGAACCAGGGGCTATGGCGCCGAAGTCGTGCTCTATGACCGCGACAAGGAAGACCGCGAAGCCATCGCCCGCGATATTGCCGGCAAGAGCGGCGCCACAGTCGTGCCGCCCTATGACGACCCGTTCGTGATGGCCGGGCAGGGCACCGTCGGACGCGAGATCGCCGAGGACATGGCCGCCCTGGGCATCGTGCCGGACATCGTGTCTGCACAGGCCTCCGGCGGCGGTTTGATCGGTGGCATCGCGACCGCCGTGAAGGCGCGTTTCCCCGAGACGGCAGTCATCGTCGCCGAGCCTGCGGGGTTTGATGATCACGGACTTTCATTACGCGCCGGCAAGCGCGTCGCTCACAGCAATGCGGGCCGCACGATCTGCGATGCGCTGATGGCCCTGACGCCCGGCGAAATCACCTTCGCCGTCAATCAGCATCTGCTGTCGGGTGCCGTCACCGCCACCGACGAGGAAGTTGGCAAGGCAATGGGTTTTGCGTTCCGCGAATTGAAGCTGGTGGTCGAGCCCGGCGGGGCCGTGGCGCTGGCCGCGCTGATGCAGGGGCGTTTCGACGCGCGCGGCAAGACGGTGGTGATCGTTTTGTCCGGCGGCAATGTCGATGCGGATCTCTACGCCAGGATCATCAACGCCTGAACTGAAGCGCTTACGAGAAGAACGCGATCTTTTCGGCCTGCGTCATCTTGCGGATCGGCGCCAGCGGGTCCGATGCCGGCGCGTTCGGATCCGCGATCACGCCGCCAGCGATCAGCGCTGCGCCAAGCGACGGCGCGGCAGCTTCCACCGAAGGCACGAGATCCGGCTGCGGCGGCTCGGGTGCCAGCGCAACCTCGGCGATCTGCGCCAGCGTCATCAGATCGGGATTGAGGACTTCGGGCTCCGCTGGCTGAACAGCGACAGCTTCAACCTGCATCACCTCAGGCTCAACGTATTGAGGCTCGGCAAGCTGAGGCTCAATAACGTCGGGCTCGCTCAGATCGAGCGCGCCCATCTCAGCGGCGACCATATCGAGGACGGCGAGGTCATGTTCGTCCTCAGCAATCCCTGCCGTTTCAGGCGCCTCCGGGACATCGTCCGCAGCGATAGCCGCGGAGGCCTCGGCCATCGTGGCGGCAAGCTCCGCGGTGGCTTCTGCGACAGGCGCGGCCGTTTCAGAGGCGGTCTCTACGATGACCGTCTCTGCGAGGGCCGGCTGTACAGCGGCGCGCGGCGGTTCGACGCTTGAGATCGTGACCGTCTCAGCCAACACTTCGCTCGCCTGTGACTTGAACAGCGGCGTCACGGATGCTTCGCGCGCTTCTGCGACAACGTGCTCAGCCTTCTCGGCAACCGGAGTCGGTTCGGCCTGCGCAGTTGTCGCCGCGCTGCCATCGACCATCTGCTCGATGCGCTGCATCAGCAAGTCGTAGCTCGCCAGCACATCCTCACGGCCATTGCCATTCAGCGCCTGCTGGCCGGCCTCGATAGCCTTGACCTGCGTGTCGAGCAGATCGCAGATCCGCGTGTCGGCGCCGCATTCACGCAGCGTCCAGGCGATCTCGCGGATGATGCGGGTGCCGTTACGGGCGCCGGTCAAAACCTCGTCGGCGTCGACGCGCGGCATCGCCTCTATGGCGCTGGCCTTGGCCTGACGGACGGCGGAACGGATCGCGCCGAGCGCGGCGATCAGGCTGAGCGCCGGCGCCTGCTTCTGGGCGGCGAGATTGGCTTCCAGCCGCGTGACGGCTTCGAGCACCAGGCTGGTATCGGCGGTGCGGTTGCGCTTGGCATATTCGGCGAGAAACCAGCGGCCGCGCGCGGTCTCCATGAAGGCTTCGCGGATCGCATCATAGTCTGCCTCGCCCGGCAGGGTGGGCCGGGCGGAGATCGGCGACAGGGCAAATGCTTCTTCGGCCATCATGATAACTCGTGGCGCGCACAGGGATGCGCGGTATGTAACCATCTCCACGATCCCGTGGCGAATCGCAGTTCACCTCATGATAGCCGAATCTGCCCCCCATAGCGCCCCGCAAATCCGCCGCAAATTCGCGCAGCGGCTGGCGATGTTCTACGGGACGGTGTTCGGCTCCAGCGGCTTCTATCTGCCGTTCTTCCCCGTCTGGCTGAAGGCTATTGGGATCGACCCGACCTGGATCGGCGCCATCCTGGCTGTGCCGTCGATGACGCGCTTCACCACGCTGCCCTTTATCACCGCTTTCGCAGAGCGCCGTCATGCGCTGCGCCAGACGATGATTGTCTGTGCCTTTCTCACCATGATCGGCTTTGCGACAGTAGGCACGCTACGCGAACCGCTCGCCGTGCTCCTGGTGTTCGCGCTGACGGCAGTGGTCTGGACGCCGCTCACGGCGTTGACCGATGGCTATGCGCTAAAAGGCGTGGTGCGCTTCGGCTTCAGTTACGGTCCGCTGCGGCTGTGGGGCTCGGCGGCTTTCGTGGTTGGCGCGCTTGCCTGCGGTCTGGTGGTCAACTGGCTCGACGGTGAGCATCTGATCTGGGTGATTGTTGCAGCGATGGTGCTGTCGGCTGTCGTCAGCCTTGGTCTGCAGCCACTTGGCGCGCCGACAGGCGAAGGCACGGTGCTGTCGAAGGCAAGCGCACTGCTACGCGACCCCGGCTTCCTCGCCATAGCGATCTCCGCCGCGCTGATCCAGGGCAGCCATGCCGGCTACTACACCTTCGCGTCGATCACCTGGCAGGCGTCCGGCCTCGACGGCCTCACTATCGCGGGTCTGTGGACGCTCGGCGTGCTCGCCGAAATCATCCTGTTCGCAGTGTCGCCACGCCTGACTTTGTCACCTGCAACCATGGTCATCCTTGGTGGCCTTGGCGCATTGCTGCGCTGGACGCTGACCGCGCAAACGCTTCCGCTCCCGATTCTCGTGGTTGTGCAATTGCTGCACGGCGCGACCTACGGTCTGACGCAACTCGGCACAATGGGCCTGTTGCTGCATCACGTGCCGCCGCACGTCATGGCGCGCGCGCAGGGTTATGTCACCGCCTGCACAGGCCTTGTGATGAGCAGCATGGCGGTTCTGTCAGGCGCGATCTATGCGCGTTACGGCGAGGGCGTTTACTACGTGATGGCCGTGCTTGGCCTTGCCGGCGCGACCGTCATATGGTTCGGCCGGCATCGCGCCGGGCAGCCGCCGGACGTTGCGGGCGATCAGCCCCAGAGCGCCGCGTCGGGCGGATAGACCGTGCTTTCGTCATAGCGCAGACCGCCGTCGCGATCTCCGGTGAGCAATAGCGGGCCATCAAGGTCGACGAAGCGTGCATATTGCGCAATCAGCATCGCGGGCGCCATCGCCAGCGACGTCGCCACCATGCAACCGACCATGATGTCGAGATTCATGGCGCGCGCGGCATCGGCCATCGCCAGCGCTTCGGTCAGGCCGCCGGCCTTGTCGAGCTTAATATTGATCGCATCATAGCGCCCGCGCAGCGCCTCGAGCGAAGCGAGGCCATGCACGCTCTCGTCGGCGCAGACCATGATCGGCCGATGCACATGCATCAGCGCATCATCCTTGCCTGCCGGCAGCGGCTGCTCAATTAGCGTGACGCCGGCGTTATGGCAGGCATCGAGATTGGCTTTCAGGTTGCCCGGCGTCCACGCCTCATTGGCATCGACGATCAACTCGGATTCCGGTGCGGCCTGGCGCACGGCCTTGATGCGGCTGATGTCGTCGTCACTGCCGAGCTTGATCTTCAGCAGCGGCCGGTAGGCGGCCTTTGCGGTGGCGGAGGCCATCGCCTCGGGTGTACCAAGCGAGATCGTATAGGCGGTGGTGCAGGCGCGCGGTGCCGGCCGCTGCAGCATGTCCCAGACGCGCTGGCCCTGGCTCTTGGCTTCGAGGTCTAGCAGAGCGCAATCCACCGCGTTGCGGGCGGCACCGGCGGGCATGGCCGATTGCAAGGCGTTTCGGTCGAGGCCCGCGGCAAATCGGTCCTGCATCGCCAGGATGGCGGCCAGCGTGGCCTCCGGGGTCTCGCCATAGCGCGCATAGGGGACGCACTCGCCACGGCCGGTCAAACCGCCGCGGTGGATTTCGGCTACCACGACGACGGCCTCGGTCTTGGCGCCGCGGCTGATGGTGAAGGCGCCAGCGATCGGCCATTGCTCGATCCGGGCGGTCATTAGGGCGGGGGCAGCGTCGGATGCGGACAATGCGGCGTCTTTCGGGCTGTGCCGGCAACGGCGGGTAATGACGTGTCTATAAGTTTACGTGATCGCCGTGAACTTGTTTGCGACGCAATGCCGGTGTCTGACAGGGCGGATTAAGGCTATATTAACCATAGCAACGTGTTGGCTTCACTTGGCTTCTCAGAAACGTATTTGGGCGTGTTAATACTTTGTTCATGCACAGACTGAACGCCCGCGGGAGCCTGTTTTGAGCGGCCCGACCTTGGAACAGATCGCGAAAGGCGACGGCTTGGCGCTGTGCGCGGCTGGGTCGTGGACGGCGCGTTTTGCCCCCGCGCTCGAAAAACTTGTCGGTGAGGCCGAGAAGCTGACCGGTAGCCGCCCCAACATCTTCATCGACGTGTCGCAGGTCTCCAAGCTGGATACATTCGGCGCCTGGCTGATCGAGCGGTTGCGTCGGGCGCTGACCAATGGCGGCCACGAGGCGCAGATCGCGGGCCTGTCGGCGAATTACGCGACCCTGGTCGACGAGGTCCGCCGCGTGAAGCCTGCGGTCCCGTTACCGGCAAGCGGTAGCGCTCTGACTGCCGTGCTCGATGGCATCGGCCGCAATATCTATGGCATCGGGGAAACCCTCGTCGCGCTGGTCGATATGATTGGTGCCGTGATCGCGGCCTGGTTCCGCGTCTGGCGGCATCCGTCGAAATTCCGGCTCACCTCGGTGGTGCATCACCTGGAGCAGGTGTGCTGGAACGCAGTACCGATCGTGGTCCTGATTACCTTCCTGATCGGCTGTATCGTTGCCCAGCAGGGTCTGTTCCATTTTCGCCGCTTCGGTGCCGACGTCTTCGTGGTCGACATGCTCGGCGTGCTGGTGCTGCGCGAGCTTGGCGTGCTGCTGGTGGCGATCATGGTCGCCGGTCGTTCTGGCAGCGCCTATACCGCCGAGCTTGGTTCCATGAAGATGCGCGAGGAGATCGATGCGCTTCGCACCATGGGCTTCGATGCCATCGAAGTTCTGATCTTGCCACGCATGGTGGCGCTGGTACTGGCGCTGCCTATTCTCGCATTTCTCGGCGCTATGGCTGCGCTCTATGGCGGCGGTCTGGTCGCCTGGCTCTATGGGGGCGTCGATCCATCGTCATTCCTGTCGCGGCTGCGCGAGGCGATTTCGATCAACCACTTCATCGTCGGCATGGTGAAAGCGCCTGTGATGGCCATGGTGATCGGCATCGTGGCCTGCGTCGAAGGCCTTGCCGTGCAGGGCAGCGCGGAGTCGCTGGGGCAGCACACCACCTCGTCAGTGGTGAAGGGGATCTTCTTTGTGATCGTGATGGATGGCGTATTCGCGATCTTCTTCGCAACGATCGGGATCTGACGGCCATGACCTCGACGACTGCGATGCCCATTACTGAGACGCCGACGGCTGCCGCCTCCACCTCTGCCGATGCGATCATCAGCGTGCGCGATCTTACCGTGGCATTCGGCAGCCGTCGGGTGCTCGACGGCCTCAATCTCAATGTCACCCGCGGTGAGATCCTCGGTTTCGTCGGCGCGTCCGGCGCCGGCAAGTCCGTGCTGATGCGCACGATCATTGGCCTCGTGCCAAAGGTCTCCGGCACGATCGAAGTGTTCGGCACCGATCTCGACAGCGGCGACAAGGAACGCCGCGAAGTCGAGCGGCGTTGGGGTATCCTGTTTCAACACGGGGCGCTGTTCTCGTCGCTCAACGTGCGACAGAACATCCAGTTTCCGGTGCGCGAATATCTCAAGGTCTCGGAACGTCTGCTCGACGAGATCACCATGGCCAAGCTTACCATGGTCGGTCTCAAGCCGGAGGTCGCCGATCGCTATCCGTCGGAACTCTCGGGCGGCATGATCAAGCGCGTGGCGCTGGCGCGGGCGCTCGCGCTCGATCCGGAGATCGTGTTCCTGGACGAGCCGACGTCGGGTCTCGATCCGATCGGCGCTGGCGATTTCGACGAATTGGTGCGCACGCTGCAGCGAACTTTGGGGCTGACCGTTTTCATGGTAACTCATGATCTCGACAGCCTGCATACAGCCTGCGACCGGATCGCCGTTCTCGGTAATGGCAAGATCATCGCGCAGGGAACGATGGCCGACATGCTGGCCTCGCAGCATCCCTGGCTTCGGGAATATTTCCACGGCAAGCGCGCACGCGCTGTTATCGGCTAGTTGTACTGGAGTTGGTTTGATGGAAACGCGGGCGAACTTCGTCCTGATCGGAATTTTCACGCTGGCGGTGATCGCCGCAGCGTTCGGCTTCGTGTTGTGGTTCCAGAATCTGCATTCGACCACGCAGCGCACGCCGCTGCGCATCATCTTCGAAGGCGCGGCGTCCGGGTTGCGCAACGGCGGCAACGTCAACTTCAATGGTATCCGGGTCGGTGAAGTCGTCTCGGTGAAGCTCGACAATCCCAAGCGCGTCGTTGCGCTGGCGATGGTCGAGAATATCGCGCCCATTCGCAAGGACACGCAGGTCGGCCTGGAATTTCAGGGGCTCACCGGTGTAGCTGCGATCGCGCTGAAGGGCGGCGATGAAGCTGCGCCCGCGGTCCCGCTGGATACCGACGGCGTGCCGGTGCTGACGGCCGATCCGGAGCTGCTGCGGGATATCTCTGAATCGATCCGGGCAACGCTGAACAACGTCAATCGTCTGGTCGCCGATAATCAGGATACTCTCAAGGGTGCCATGAAGAATGTCGAAACCTTCACGGCGACGCTGGCGAAAAATTCCGAAGTGATCGACGGCATCATGCTGAAGATCGACAGCGTGATGGGCAAGGCCGACGGTGTCATGGGCAAGGCTGACAGCGTTGTCGCGCGGACCGACAACATCCTGCTCGGCCTGGATGCGCTCGCGGGGGGCAAGGACGGCGGTGAGCTGACTGCGGCCGTGAAGTCGTTCCATGAACTGACCGAGAACCTCGACAAGCGTTCCGGTGCATTGATGCTCGATGGCCGTCGTACCCTCGCGGATATCAGCCGTGCCGTGAACAATCTTGACCGCAACCCGACGCGTCTGTTGTTTGGCGCCAGCAGCGGCACACCCGCGGCTGCACCTGCTCCGGCCGCGCCGCCGGCACCCGCTGCTCCGCCGCGTCGTCGCCAGCAGGCTCAATAGACACCAGTCCCGATATACATGGAGAGCGCTGATGGAGACCCAAGATAGCTTCACCATCAGCAATGGCCGCGTCACGGCGACGATCAAGGCCGCTGGTGCCGAACTCTGCTCATTGAAGGATGCGCATGGGCATGAGGTGCTCTGGCAGGCCGGCGAGGAATGGCCTCGCCACGCGCCGCTGCTGTTTCCGATTGTCGGTAAGCTAAAGGACGATGTGCTGCGCCATCGCGGCCAGGTCTATGCAATGACCCAACACGGTTTTGCGCGCGACCAGCGCTTCAGCTGGACAGGGCAGGGACCTGCGTCCTGTGCGCTGTCGCTGGCGGACAATGACGCCAGCCGGGCGAAATATCCGTTCGCGTTTCGGCTTGACGTCACCTATGTGATCGAGGGCGATGAACTGGTGATCGGTTATGCCGTCACCAACACTGGCGACGAGATGCTACCGGCCTCGATCGGCGCGCATCCGGCATTTCACTGGCCGCTGACGGACGGCGCCGACAAGCGCACGCATACGATCATCTTCTCCGATGCTGAACCGGCGCCGATCAGACGGCTCGAGGGTGGACTGTTGCTGAGGGAGGCGGAACCGTCGCCGGTGCAGGGCGGCGCACTGGCGCTGTCGGAATCGCTGTTCGTCAAGGATGCTATGATCTTCGATCATCTCGCCAGCAGGTCGCTGAGCTATAGCGCGCCTGGCGGACCGACGATCACCTTCGCCTGGGAAGGCTTTCGCGAACTTGGTATCTGGTCGAAACCATCCGGCGCTGCATTCCTCTGCATCGAACCGTGGTACGGCTATGCCAGCCCGGTGGATTTTGACGGCGAGTTCGCCGACAAGCCGGGCGTGATGCATATCGCGGTGGGCGAGACACGCAGCTTCACCCAACGCATCGGGTTCGCATAAGGTAACTGTCGCGGCCCGTGATCCAGCAGACCGCTGCATCGAGGAGGTCCGTCATGTCGAGAACTGCGTCCTGTTCGTGCGGTCAGCTGTCCATCGTGCTCGAAGGCGAGCCGAGGGGCGTCGGTATATGCCACTGTTTCGCCTGCCAGCGCCGGACCGGCAGCGTCTTTGCCGCGCTCGCGGGCTTCGGGCCAAGTTACAATGTGAGCGGCATCGCGACCGAGTATGTCCGCACGGGGGATCAGGGCGCGCGCTTCCGATTCCGGTTCTGTCCCGTCTGTGGCACCAATCTCTTCCACACCGAAGAAGGATATGAAGCGCGTTCCGTAGCTGTGGCGGTCGGCTGCTTTGCTGATCCGGATTTTCCGCCTCCGGAGATCTCCGTCTATCATTGTCGGCGGCATGCCTGGGTGTCCTTGCCGTTCGGCGTCAACATTCACGACAAGGATCCCGCGTGATGACGGCACCGGCCTGGCCCCGCGTCTAGCGCTCCGGCACAACAGCAGGCTCAACAAAAAAGCGGAGGCATCGCTGCCTCCGCTTTTCGCGTTCGTATTTAATCTTGCTTAGCCCAGCCGACCTGCTGCATGCGCAAGCAGGGTGTAGACCAGGCCCGTTTCCGAGGTCAGATGGCTGCGCAGCGCTGCCGGACCGCGTTCATCGCGGGCGACTTCGTCAAGCAGGCGTTCGAACTCGGTGATGTAGCGATCCACCGTGCCCTTGAAGTTGCGGTCCGACCGATACTTGCGGGCGACTTCATCGAAAGCCTTCTGGCCGGCGGGCGTATAGAGCCGCTTGCTGAAGGCCTTGCTCTCGCCGCGCTGATAGCGATCCCACATTTCGGCAGCCAGTGTCCGATCCATCAGGCGGCCGATATCGAGCGACAGCGACTCCAGCGGATTGGCCGAGGCTACAGGCTGCTGCGGAGCCGGTGCGCGGCGCGGCGGCGTGCGATCTTCTTCGACGTGATCGGCGCGGCCGAGCAGATCCGACAACCAGCCGTCACGGCCCTGGTCGGAGTTGGCCGGAGCGACCGACGGCGCTTCGGTGCGACGCGGCGCTGGGCCACCGATATCGGGCATCGGCAAGTTCGTTGCGCTACGGGCAGGCGGCTCCTCGCGGCGCGGGGCCGGACGCGGAGCCTCGTGGCGCGCTTCACTACGGCTGCTGGCGATCGCCATCGCCGGCTCCTCGTCACGCTGCACGCTGGTGGTGCGGCTGGTCGAGACCACGTCAAGGCCGCGGCCGTGGCGGGCAACGATGCGGTTCAGCTCGGCGAGCGCCTCTATCTGGTCGACGATCACCTTGCGCATCTGCGCAGTGCTCTCGGCGGCTTCCTGCGGCATGTCGAGAACGCCACGGCGCAGTTCGGTGCGGGTGCTCTCGAGCTCGTTGTGCATTTCGGCAGCCATCTGCTTCATGCTGGCGACCATCGACGAGAACTTGTCGGCCGACTGCTTGAACATGGCATCGGCTTCCTGCGTGCCCTGCTGGTAGATTTCGCTCATGGCTTGCGTTGTCGCGCGGCGTTCTTCTTCCGCGGCGGTGCGAACGGCTTCGAACTGCCGGCTGATCGCTGCCGAGCCCTGACCGGCGGTCTCTGCGACGACGCGGGCGATGTCGCGGGCACGCTCTTCAGCGGCTGCCAGCGATTCATCGAGCAGGCCGGTGAAGCGGGTGAGGCGCTGATCGAGATCGGTGGTGCGCAGATCGATGGTGGTGACCAGCGATTCCAGCGCCGCCTTGCGTTCGCCGACCGACGACATCGTGGTGCGGTTGCTCTGTTCGACCAGAGCCGCGGCATCCACGAGGGCATGGCCATGGGTTTCGAACTGGCCCGAGAGTGAGCCGAGATCTTCCAGGGCCTTGGAGGTCTTGGAGGTGAACACGGTGAGCTGTTCTTCCAGCGTCTGGGTAGCCAGGCCGTTGCGCGACGTCACGTCGTTCATGGTGGACACGAAGTCCGCCACGCGGGTGACCAGAGCGCGCTCCAGCGAGTTGAGATTGTCGTGGGCGCCGGTGAGGACTTCCTGCAGCAGGATGTTGCCTTCACGCAGGCGTTCGAACAGCGCCACGGTATCGGTGCGCAGGATCTTGCTGGTTTCCTGCATCTCCGTGACCGCAGTGATCGAGACTTGACGCGACTGCTCGATGGCGGTGCGCGAGCTCTGCTCGAGATCCTTCAGCGACTTGTTGACCGCACCGGTGGCGAGTTCGCCAGCCGTGGTGATCGCGCGAGCCACGTCCGTGCTGTTGGTGACCATGGTCTGCGAGAAGGTCTGGCCGCGGCTCTCGATCGCCTTGAGCGCGTCGGCGGTGACGCGATCGATATCGACCGTGAGCTGATTGGCCTTGGCGCCCAGCGCATCGACCAGCGAACCGCGCTTGGCGTCGACCATCTGCGACAGACGGTCGGTCTGCTGCTGCACATAGGTGACGATTTCGTCGGTCTTGCCGGTCATCGTGGTGCCGAAGCTGCCCGAAGCGGCGAACACCGACCGCTCGATCTCCGACGAGGTGGTCTTGATCTTGGTGGTGATCTCGTTCGAGGCGGCGACCAGCGAGTTGTGCGCATTCTGCGCACTGGTCTGGATGTTGTCGGTGGTGTTGGCAGTGACGTTCGAGAGCGAACGCTCGATGTCGGCGGAGATCACCTTGATCTGGTTCGCGGCATCCGCCGAGGAGGTTGCCAGCGAGGTCTGCACTTCGCGAGCGCTCGAGAGAATCGCAGCCGCCGTATCGGCGCCGACCGCGGTGAGTGTGCGCTGCACGTCGATGGAGAGCGACTTCACGTGGCTTGATGCCTCGGAAGATGCTGTGACCAGCGTGCTCTGGGCTTCGCGGGCGCCGGCGACGATCGACTCGGCAGTTGCGGTGCCGGCGGTGGTCAGGCTGCGCTCCATGTCGGCCGCGAGGTTGCGGACATGGTTCGACGCTTCGGTCGAGGCGTCGATCAGCGAGGACTGGACGTTGCGCGTGCTGGCCAGGATCGAATCCGCGCTGGCGGTGCCGGCGGCGATCAGTGTGCGCTCCACGTCGGCCGCAAGGGTGCGGACCTGCTGCGAGGCGTCTGTCGATGCGGCGACCAGCGTGCTCTGCGCGGCGCGGGCGCCGGACAGGACCGAGTCGGCCGTCGCCGTGCCTGCGGCAGTGAGTGTGCGTTCGATATCGGCCGAGAGCGACTGGATCTGGCTGGCAACTTCCGAAGAGGTGGCGACCAGGGTCGACTGGGCGTCGCGGGCACCCGACAGCATCGAGGCTGCGGTGGCGGAGCCGGCCGCGGTGAGGGTGCGCTCGACATCGGCCGACAGTGACTTCACCTGTAGCGAGGCTTCCGAAGACGCATTGACCAGCGTGGCCTGCGCATCGCGGGCACTGTTGACGATGGCCGTGGCGGCAGTGGTGCCGACAGCGGTCAGCGAGTTCTCGATATCGGACGCCGTCAGCTTGAGCTGCGCGCCGACATCGGTCGAGACCGACACGAGGGATTCCTGCGCGGCGCGGGCGCCGGCCTGAATGGTCTCGCTCGTATTGACCATGAGATGCGTGAGCGAACGCTCGGCGTCCTCGACATTGGTCTTGATGCCGATCGAGAGTTCTTCGGCGCGGGCCATGAGCGAGTCGCTGGCCGTGCGGCCGGAGGTTTCGATGCGGCCGGCAACGGCTTCGATGCGCGAGCCGAGCAGTTCCTCGAACTGTTCGACGCGGGTTTCGATCCCGCCGGCAACAATGCCGATACGACCTTCCATGCCTTCGTGGATCGTCTGGAAGCGCGCCGTGATGGTATCCGCGAACTGTGTGCTGCGGCTGTCGATGGCATCGGTGACGTTGTTGATGCGGCTGTCGATGGCCGTGATCGCCTGCGTCGTGCCTTCGGTGAGCGAGCTCGTGAAGTAGGAAAGGCGGTCGTCGATGGAGTGGATCGCCTGCACGGCGCCTTCCGTGAGGGCGGTGGTCAGGTGGGTCAGGCGGCCGTCGACCGAGCTGACTGCGAGATTCGCGCCTTCGGTCAGGGCGGTGGTCAGATGCGTCAGGCGCGCGTCGACCGACTGGACGGCCTGATTGGCACCTTCCGAGAGCGTCGATGCGAGGTTCTCAAGGCGCGTATCGATGGTCGCGGTGACCGACTGCGCGCGCGCGTCAAACGTTTCTTCAAGGCTCTTGAGACGTCCATCGACGGTCTCGTCGAACGACTTGATCCTGGTGTCGAGCGACGCATCGAGATTGACGACGCGGCCTTCGAATTTGGTCTCGAATTCTGCGAGGCGGGTGTCGAGCGACGACGTGATGCCACCGACATTGGACGCGACGCGGGTGTCGAAATTATCGACATAGGTCTTCAGCGTTTCCGAGATGTCCTGCGTACGCTGACCCAGGCGATCGACGACTTCGCCGCCGAAGGTCTTCACGGTGCGGTCGAATTCCGAGATGTGCTTGGTGATCAGTGCGCCCAGCGTACCGCTGTCGCGCGAGAAGCGCTCGGCCAGCTCAGAGCCCTGTTCCTTCACCAGTTCGTCGAAGGCGTTCATCTGCAGGCTGAGGGTGTCGTGCGCGGTTTCGGTCTGGCTCGCGACCTTGGCGACCAGTGCGTTGACGGTGGCGTCGAGGGACTCGCCCGCCTTGTCACCTGACGTGAGGATCTGGTTGGCCAGGCGGTTGCCGGCATCGTCGATCTTGCTGACGAGGTCGCCACTGCGCAGCTCGAGTTCGAGCAGCAAGCTATCGCTGGAATTCTTCAGCGAGTCGTGGACCTGCTCGGTGCGATCCGACACGCGATCGACGATGGTCGAGGAGCGCTGTTCGAATTCGCTGGTGATGCGGTCGATACGCTCGTTGAGCATTTCGTGGACGCGGTCTGCCAGATCGACGAACTCGTCGTGTACGTGGCCGGTCTTGAAGTTGAGGCTCGTCGTCAGACGCTCGCTGGCGTCGAGCACCGCGCGGGTGGTCTCGGCACTGGCCTCTTCGAGGCGGTCGAGCAGGTCACCACCACGCTCGCCGAGCGCGAGGATCATGTTGTCGCCGGCATTGCCGAGCGCGCGGGTGATGTGTTCGCCGCGCTCTTCGAGGGCGCCGGTGATGCTCTTGGCGACTTCATCGACGCGTGATGCGATGGCGTCCGAAATCAGTGCGATGTCGTGGCGGAGATCGATCTGCACGCCCGAAATGGCGGAGCGAACCTGCTCGGCCTGACCGACCAGGTTGTCGCGCTGATGCGCGATGTCCTGCAGCAGCGCGCGGATGCGGACTTCGTTGTCAGAGTAAGCGCGCTCGAGCGCGGAAACTTCGTTGGCGACGAGGGTTTCGAGTTCGCCGGCACGCGCAATCGCGCGCTCGACGCCGTCGCCCATCGCGGCGACTTCGCGGCGGATCGCCTGGCCGACCGTGACCATCGAGTCGCTGGCCGTGCTTTCGGGCTCGGAGAAGCGGATCGCAACCTGTGCCATCGACTGGGCGATCAGGCGCATTTCCTGGCCGCGCCAGGCGAGGCTGGCGAGGAAGTAAAACAGCAAAATCGGAGCGAACAGCAGCGCAGCAAGGCCAGCCAGCGCCAGCGTGCCGCCGGAACCCTGACCGATCAGGGCCTGCAGCGACGGCAGGAACGCAACGGTCAACAGGCCTGCGCCGACGATCCACAAGCCGGCGAACAGGGTGGCGAGTGTATAGACGTTGCGGGCGGGGCGATTCTTCTGCAGCGCCTGCAGGATCTGGCCGATAGTTTCGCGGTCATCGTTCGCGGGACGGCGCGCAAAGCGCTGATCGTCCTGCGCTTCGAAGCTCGGGCGATCATTGGCGATGCGTGCGTCGAAGGCGTTGTCGTCGAGGTCAACGGCGGGCGATGAATTGATGGGAGCGTTGTCGGCACGGATCGCGGGTTGATCGCGATCGACATGCGCGGGGTCACTGATGTTGAGAGCTTCCTGGATGGCAGAGAGCGCGACTTCGGTCGGATCCTTGGCCTTTTTGGTGTTGTTTGCCATGCTCGTTCCACGCCCCCTGATTACGCAACTGACACAGAAGTCCCCACGATTCGTTCCCGCCTGCAGCATGGCAACTGGCCATGTGCACCCCGCGGGACGAATTTCGGACTGCCGGTCGCTCGGCTTGTCCGCTACTTCCGCAAACATCCTATTGGCTTGGTCGCGCGAATGAAATGGTTCTGGTTAAGACATTCTTAATGATAGTTAACGGCTTCCCCCGGTAACTTCTTGTGGCGCCTCAAATAAACGGAATGGCCCCTCAATCGTGGCGAGTTTGCGTCAAAACTGCGTCAACCCAGCGGATTGTACCTAGAACGTTCCGTTAACCAATTCCGTGTTTGGCTGCAAAAAATCGCGGCCGGATCGTTCGGTTGGCGGGAATTTGGGCCATCATCAATGCCGCTTCACCTCGAACGGGTTCAATGGATGCCGTCACCGCCGCTGGTTCCCGACGACGGACCGATCGATTTCCCCCACCTTCAACGTATGACGATGGGCGATAGCAGCCTGGAACGTGAAGTTCTGGCGATGTTCGCGGCCCAGTCGAGCGAGTTGATCGAGAAGATCGTCAAAATGCCGGCGGATGCGGCTGAACTCACGCACAAGCTGAAGGGCTCCGCGCAGGCGGTCGGCGCGTTCCGCATCACGGAAGCCGCCGAATGGCTGGAAACTACGCTGCGCGACAGCAGCGATACCGCGGAGGCCCTGATGACGCTCACCGACGCCGTTCTCGAGGCGCGGGCGGAGATCGACGTCCTTCTGAAACGGTCCTGATCCCAAAGGGACCGTTTTTAATCCCCCAAAAGGGGTCATGCTTGGCCCTGCTTTTCTAGATGACGGTTTTGCTGCGGAGCGCTGGCGCGATCCGGATCGACCCGTTATAGGACAGCCGGTATCTTCCTTTCGGCAGCGCGAGCATCATGGCCAAGATAAACTTTGTCGATCACTCCGGTGAGACCCGCAGCATTGACGCCGAGATCGGCTCCACGGTGATGGAGGCGGCCATTCGCAATGCCATCCCGGGTATCGAAGCCGAATGTGGCGGCGCCTGCGCCTGTGCCACCTGCCACGTCTATGTCGACGAAGCCTGGCAGGAGCGCGTCGGTGCGCCGACGCCGATGGAAGAGGACATGCTGGACTTCGGTTACGACATCAAGCCGAACTCCCGGCTGTCGTGCCAGATCAAGATCACCGATGCGCTCGATGGGCTTGTCGTGATCACGCCGGAACGCCAGGCCTGAGCTTCCCAAGACTTGTTCTGAGCTTTCCAAGCCTTGTTATCTACTGCGCGTTCAAGCCGCGCAGCATCCATGGCTGAAACCGGTCGACGACGTCGGGCGGGATCGGCGTTGGTTGACGGCTGGTGAGGCCAACCATCACGGTCGTTGCGATCGCCGAGGCCATGCACTTGCCTTCCGAAAACACGACCTGCGAATAGGTCACCGAGGTCCGGCCGATCTTGGTGACGCCGAGCCCGAGTTCGATCTTGCCGGGCCAGTGCAATTCGGCGCGAAAGTGAATATCGAGCCGCGCCAGCACCCAGCTTTGCCCCGGCGCGATCAGCCCGCATGCCGGGTCCCGCATCAGCAACACGCGGCTGGTTTCGAAATAGCTCGAATACACCGCGTTGTTGACGTGGTTGTTCGGATCGAGATCCGCAAAGCGCACATTGTCCGACAGGCGATAGGGATAGTCGTCGAGGACGGGCGCCGGGGCGCGGGCAGGGGCGTTCACGAAATTGATCTCCAGCAATGCTTGGCAGGTTTGCGCCTGTTACAGCGCAGTTGCACAGCCCAGGCAAGGGCGGGGCACATGCTGATTTCAGGCCGAGCCGCTGTGGCTTTCCCCGTGTGGCGCCGCTAGGCTGGACGCAATTGCCGGATGGCGCCGGGCTCTGCGATCTCGCAGGGCTGGTTCAACCGAGAAAAAACACTATGGGCGAAACGATCAAGACGGACGTGCTGATCATCGGCGCCGGCCCCTGCGGACTGTTCGCCGTTTTTGAACTTGGTCTGCTCGATATGAAGGTCCACCTCGTCGATATCTTGGACAAGATCGGTGGCCAATGCGCCGAGCTCTATCCTGAAAAACCGATCTACGACATTCCTGCGATTCCGCTGGTCACCGGTCAGGGGCTGACCGAAGCACTGCTGGAGCAGATCAAGCCGTTCCATCCGACCTTTCATCTGAATGAAATGATCGAGACCATCGAGAAGATCGGCGATCCCTTGTTTCGTGTCACGACGGATGCCGGCCAGGTGTTCGAAACCAAGGTGGTGGTGATCTCCGCCGGTGGCGGCTCGTTCCAGCCGAAGCGTCCGCCGGTGCCGGGCATCGAGGCCTATGAAGGCACGTCGGTGTTCTACGCGGTGCGCAAGATGGAGCAATTCCGCGACAAGGATCTGCTGATTGTCGGCGGCGGCGATAGTGCGCTGGACTGGACGCTCAACCTGCATCCGGTCGCGCGGCGCGTCACGCTGTTGCATCGGCGCGATGATTTTCGTGCTGCGCCTCACAGCGTCGAGCAGATGCGCAAGCTCGTGGCAGCCGGTCAGATGGACCTGCAGATCGGTCAGGTCACAGCGCTCGAAGGCGAGGGAGGCCATCTCACTGGGGCTGTCATCAAGGGCAATGACAACGAAAGTGTCCGGATCGACTGCAATACGATCCTGCCGTTCTTCGGCCTGACCATGAAGCTCGGTCCGGTCGCCAATTGGGGCGTCACGCTGGAGAACAACCTGATCCCGGTGGAGACGGCGTCGTTCGAGACCAACGTGCCCGGCATCTTCGCCATTGGAGATATCAATACGTATCCCGGCAAGCTGAAGCTCATCCTGTCCGGCTTCCACGAGGGCGCGCTGATGGCGCAGAAGGCGTATCACTACGTCTATCCGGACAAGCGGCTGGTGTTTCAATACACGACGTCCTCCTCCAGCCTGCAGAAGAAGCTCGGCGTTAACTAACTTCGGGTAGTTTTTGGAATCATCTTGTATGACGGAGATGCAAAGGCGGTTCGGATCGCCGGTAACCGCGTCGGGTTCGGTGGGGCAGCTTGTGGCAAAGCTGTGGCCGCTGACACAATCGGACATCCGGCGCGCGATCGGCAATCTTGCAAAAGCCATCAACCGCAGTCACTCTCTCGTCGCGGAAGATTGATAGTCTATGCAATCGGATCGAGTGCGGATACTCGGCGGATGCCTGGACGACGAACTGCACTGGGGAAGGCGATGGCACAACTTCGATCCCGACGTCTGGCGCTCACAGTCGCCTCAGGTCTGGCCGCATGCGCGATGTTCGCAGGCCCTCTCCACGCAGCCGAACCGACTGCTGCCGGGCTTTGGCAGAAGGTTGAGAATAACAAGCCTGTCGTCTGGGTTCTGGTGGTTGACCATGGCGGCGGCGTATTCGAAGGCGCGATCGCCAAGACGTTTCCGAGCCCCGATGACAAGCCGGGCGACGACTTCTGCGGCAAGTGCGTCGATGACCGGAAGGGCCAGCCAGTGCTGGGGATCTCATTCATCCGCAACATGCAGCAGCAGGGACTGAAATACGAGAACGGCAACATTCTCGATCCGCGCGACGGCAAGGTCTACAAGGCCAAGATGAGCGTCAGCGCCGATGGTCGAGCGCTCACCGTGCGTGGCTATTGGGGCATTGCGCTGCTCGGCAAGGACGAGACCTGGTACCGTCTGCCCGACACCGAAATGGCCTCGCTCGATCCAACCGTGATCGCGAAATATGTGCCGACCCTCGCGGCAGCAGCCGTGAAGCCGCCAACCGTCGGTAATGCCGCCGCGAAGGCCCCCGTCGCGCCGATGAAGAAGGCCAGCAACGTGACGCCGGGTAGCAACGTCGCGCGCTGATCGCCGCCAACTTGATCGTGGCTCCCCCACAAGCGAAGACTGTCCAACACCCCACATTCTGGAAGCCGACGCCATGGCGCGTCGGCCATTTCGTTGCCAATTCAATCGTGGCGCGCCAGCTTCCAACGTTGCTTGTCGGCTCTCTCCGGACGTCATTCATTTGAATACCGGATCATAGAAATATAATTCCACGTCTGTTCTTCGCGGCCCGTCGATCGATATCGTGCATCGATTCAATGACAATGGCTGCTGAAGGAGCCCATCACGATGATCGTTGCGCATTACGAGCATCGCTTGCCCGCCGACTATGATCTTGGCTTGATCCGCTCACGCGCACAGGAGCGTGGGCCGCTCTGGGATGCAAAGCCGGAGCTTTATTTCAAGGGATTTCTCTTGCGAGAGAGCGGGCGCTTCGGTGCAACGACGTCTAGCTATTCCTCGCTTTATCTGTGGCGACACGACGAGGCGTTTCGCGATTTTCTCGTGAACGGCGGTTACAAGATCGTCGTCGATATGTTCGGTCGGGCGCGGATCGAAACACGCGTTGCCCTCGATGCCCGCAAGGGGCGTAGCCTGAAAGCTCGCTTCGCCTATCGGCAAGATATCGCCATACCGCCCGACGCCGATCTTGAAACAACGATAAGAGGGGAGATCGAGCGCAACGCGGATCTCTCGGCGCGCGCCGGAATCGTTGCGGCCGTCATCGGATTGGATGCCGAGAAGTGGGTCTTCACCCGCGTCCTGCTCTCGGAGAATGAATGCACCGATGCCGGCACTTGCTACCAGATCCTGCATCTGGCGCAGCCGCTGCTGGATCGCCTTCCGTACGCTACCTAGCTCGTATGCGCGCGGTGTTCGCGGAACGCAGCCGCGAGGGTTCGCAGCGCTTGGCGAGACTGCATATCCGACAGTGTCGAGAGAAGTACGATTTCCGACGACGCCAGCGGTGGCAGGCCAAACTTCTGGCTGACTTCGATGGTGCCGGCCGGTGCAAGCCGGCAGGAGAAGACCGCGGTGGCAAGACCCGCCGAGACAGCGTCCGATACGACTGAAGAGCCGCCACCGAGAAACACCTCCGTCCATGCGATGCCAGCCGCGTCCAGCGCATGAATGGCAACGTCGTGCACGCCACATACTGGCGTTAGCGCCGCCAGTCGCAATGCCTCGCCCGGCCGGTGCACAAAGCCTGGTGCTGCGAACCAGCCGAAATGCTCGGGCGCAAGCACTTCGCCGTCGCGTCGGTCATCCTCACGCCGGACGATGGCCGCATCGATTTCGCCGCGGTCGAATGCGTCCAGCAAATTGCGTGAATTATCGAGGCGAACCTCGATCGTGAGCGTGGGGTCATGGGCATTCAGGCGAGCCAGCAGCGTCGGAACCTCCGGCCCGGCCACATGGGCCGCAATGCCGAGTGCGAAACGGCGACGGGTCGCAGACAAAGCTGCGACAGCGCGATCATGCGCGGCCAGGAAGTCGCGGGCTGAATCGACGAATAGCGCGCCTTGCGCCGAGAGGCGCACCATTCGCGGGGTTCGTTCGATCAATTTATGGCCGAGGCGGTCTTCCAGCCGCTTCAGCTTCACGCTGATCGCGCCCTGGGTCGTGCCAAGCGCTTCCGCCGCACGCGTGAAGCTCTGAAGATTGGCGATGGTCACGAATGCCTGCACGGCATCCACGTCCAGGGCGCTCATTTGAATTATCCAGATTTGTTGTCTCTGAAATAATCAATCATCCAATTCTGAAATGGTCAACCTCTGCCTATGTTGCGTTCATCACAACGCAGACCGGGTGGACCTCATCCTCTGTCGTCGGGCTTCACTGTGGCGCGTTATTATCCCGAAAGGCTTCCATGCTCTCCGAATCGACACGACAAAGCACATTGGCTTTGGCGGCTGCCTGTCTCACCTCCCTGATGTTCGGTCTGGAGATTTCCAGCATTCCCGCGGTCCTGCCGACACTGGAGCGGGTGCTTCATGCTGATTTCAAGCAGCTCCAATGGGTCATGAATGCGTATACGATCGCGGTGACGACGGTGCTGATGGCAACCGGCACGCTCGCGGATCGCTATGGGCGCAAGTGCGTCTATCTGATTGCGATCGTCGCGTTTGCCGCTGCATCGCTGCTTTGCGGCCTGACCGAAAATATATTGGTGCTGATCGTTGCCAGATTTCTCCAGGGCATGAGCGGCGGGGCGATGCTGATCTGCCAGGTCGCGGTGCTATCCCATCAATTTCCGGAAGGGCGGCAACGCGCCGTTGCATTCGGCTGGTGGGGGATCATCTTTGGCGTCGGTCTGGGCTTCGGCCCGATCATCGGTGGTGCGATCGTGGCTTTGTCGAGCTGGGAATGGGCCTTCCTCATCCATGTCCCGCTTGCGGTGATCGCCCTGATCCTCGCCGGGAACGGAGTTCGCGAGTCGCGCGATCCGGAGGCCAGCAGCCTCGATCTTGCAGGGATCATCACTCTTTCGCTTGCGGTCTTCTGCCTCGCATTCTTCATTACGCAAGGCCCGGATATCGGATTCGACAGCTGGACGGCGTTTGCGGTCGTCGGCGTGTTCGTTGCAAGCCTGATCGGCTTTGTCTTCGCCGAGCGTCTCAGCCCGAGACCGATGTTCGACTTCACCGTCTTCCGGATCCGTAATTTTTCCGGCGCCCTGGTCGGCTCGATGGCCATGAACTTCAGCTTCTGGCCGTTCATGATCTATCTGCCGATCTATTTCCAGGCAGGGTTGGGTTATGGCAGCGTCGGCGCCGGACTGTCGCTTCTGGCCTATACGTTGCCGACGCTGGTCGTGCCGCCGGTGGCCGAACGCCTCATGCTACGTTTCCATCCGGGTCTGGTCATCCCGCTCGGCCTGTTCACGATCGGAGCGGGGTTCTTCGCCATGAAGATCGGCAGCTCGGTCGCGCATGCGAGCTGGCTGACGATGCTGCCGGGATGCGTCCTTGCCGGCATCGGATTGGGTCTGACCAACACGCCCGTGACCAACACCACGACTGGATCGGTGCCGCAGGAACGCGCGGGCATGGCGTCAGGTATCGATATGAGTGCCCGCATGATTGCACTTGCCATCAATATCGCGCTCATGGGCCTCATTCTCGTCGAGGGGGTACGCGCGTCTTTGAAGTTTGCGCTGCCGAGCGGTATCAGTGTCGAGCTCTTACGCTCGCTGGCAGAAAGCGTCGCCGCCGGCACGGCGCTCGCGTCTGAATACCATCCCGGCGGAGCCGTCATTCAAGACGCCCTGACCCAAGGGTTCGGCTGGGTCCTGCTTTATGGCGGAATGAGCGTGTGGATTCTCGCGGGCATCAGCTTTGTTGTCTTCGGCCATGGACTGCCGAGACGCGCGCCCCACGGCCAAAGCTGTGTCGAAGGCGACGGTCGGGCGTAGTCCGGACCGACGAGGTCCTCGGTTCTGCCAGGACCTCGATGGATAGCTGAGCTGATCGCCCTATCGCGCGGCTGGCTGCAGCA
Source organism: Tardiphaga sp. 20_F10_N6_6 (assembly GCF_052076045.1). Lineage (NCBI taxonomy): Bacteria > Pseudomonadati > Pseudomonadota > Alphaproteobacteria > Hyphomicrobiales > Nitrobacteraceae > Tardiphaga > Tardiphaga sp. 20_F10_N6_6. Next base: position 2,285,009 of record NZ_CP197239.1, on the reverse strand, counting down.
CCATCGGCGCCAGCGGCTCTTGCGTGACATCAGCTTCGGCGCCCAGCCGCAATACGCTCGCCGCTGCCGGCACGACGGCATCGGCCATCGCGGCGTGGCCTTCGCCGGTGGGATGGATCGCACCGCCATAGACGGCGGAGAGAATGCCCCAGGTCGCGTCATGGATATCGGCCGGCTGGATCGCCGCCGAATAGCCCTGCGGGTAGGTCATCGCCGCGAAGTAGCTGTCATTGGCGTCGCGGATCCAGCGGCCACGCGGCAAATAGGGGCGGAATTCGCTGGCGCCGCGACCGCACACCATTGGCTGCGCCGCCGCTTCGACGAGACTGCTCTCGAAGCTGTCGCCCTTGGGCGAGAAGCAGGCGCGGTCGAATTCGGGATCGGATGAGGAGCGTGCGCAGAAGCCGTGATTGGCGAAACTCGTCTGATGCTGATCGACGAAGGTCATGCGGTCGGCTTCGGGATTGCGGCACAGTACGCCGCCCTGGCACAGCGCGATGGACTTCAGTTGCGGCAGGAATTCGGACTCGACGAAATTCGCGACATTGGCCAGCCGCTGCGGATCGGCTGAGAATGACGGATGCACGTCGAAGCCGGCCGGGCCGCCGGGGCAGGGTGCGCCATTGGCGAAAGTCGGGTTGGCGTAAGCGGCAAACACCACGCGCGACATGTCTCCGCCGAGCAGCGGCTTCAGGGCTTCCCGCACCTTGCCGAAGCTGGAGGGCAGTTCGCGGACCAGCGCGCTGCGGGAGTCCTCGACCGAGCCTAGGATGCCGCCGCGCTTGAACAGCGCGCGTTCGGTGGCGTTCTCGACGATGACGTCGGCAACGAGCCCGGAGAAGTTGATGTCGTTGGCGCCGATCGACAGCAGCACGAGATCGAGCCGGCGAGCCGGCTGACGGCGCTTGGCGGCAGCGATGGCTTCGCGCAGTTCGGCGATCTGCGCGTTGACGCTGCCCGCACAGGTGCTCGCATTCTTCGTGGTGAGGCACTCACGCGCGCGCTGGCCACCCAGCAATCCTTCGGCGATGGTCGCGCCGGAACAGGCCAGCGGCAGATAGGTGACGGCGATGTGCGGATACTGCACGGCGAGCGCCAGCGCGGCGCGGGTCTGGTAGCTATAGAGCGAGCGGTGGCACGCGGCGTTGAACCACTGCGCGCCCGCGCGCTGCCAGGCCTGCAGCGACTCATAGGAGTCGCAGGAACGGCCGCCTTTGAAGCCGGCGCGGCTCGGCCGATAGAACTGCCCGCTGGGGCCGCCGAGATAAGAGCGGAAGCAGAAGCCGTCATCGGACAGCGCGACCGGACGATCGGGATTGCCTTCGCCCGATGCAATGGAATCGCCGAGGCCCGCAATCAGGATGTCGCGCACGGCGATGTCGGCGCTGACCCGCACAGGCGCCTCGGCGCCGCTGGTGACCTCCACGGCCGCGACCGTGCGGCGACCATAGATGGCGCGGAAATTGATCGGCTCGGCGCAGTCGAGGGTGGATTGACGCGGGCCTTCGCCGTCCTCGAAGGTCCAGGCGCAGATCGCACCGACCGGCACTTCGCCGGTGAGGCGGACGGTGATCGGGTGCTCGGTCGGCGTCAGGTAGCTTTCCTTGACGGTGTCACGGGTGCAGGGCTCGCTGACCTTTCCGGCCAGATCGATGCACAGCCGGTTGACGGTGTTGCGCGCCCAGCCGCGGCCATCGCTCTGCACGCCCAAAGCCTGTTCGGCACCCAGCACGCTGCGGTTGCGCATGGCGTCGACATGGAGCTGGAAGTCACGTTCTTCGCGGAACAGTCGAAAGCGGTTGCGCACTTCCCAGGAAATCTGGATCGAACTGTTGGCCACGCCCTGCGCGGCGGCCGGTTCAACCGGCAGCGCGCCCAGCATGCCGAGCAGCAAGGCGAAGTTGATCAATGAACGTCTGAAATAAATGGGGGCCATGGCGGTGTTGAACGTCACGTATGGGGCGGAAGTAAGAAATCGATTGGCCGGACGCGCGATGTGGCGCGCCCGCGACTGATTCAACCCTGTGACTGACGCTTCAATGGCTGCTCATGCACCACGACCGGGGCGGGCTCGGTCTCGCGACGTTCATTGCGGTCATCCAGGCGGCGCCTGTGCCATGGCTGGATGACACTGAGCCAGATTTCGCGGGTGCCCATGATGCAGATCGAGATGGCGAACGGGATCATGAAATACAGGATCCGGAACATGACCACAGTGGCGACCAGCTCCTCCTGGCGGAACTGCGGCAGCGCCACCAGCAAGGCTGCGTCGAACACGCCAAGGCTGCCCGGCGCATGGCTGGCGAAGCCCAGCAGGGTGGCCAGGATGAACACCACAGCCAGTGAGACGAAATCGATATAGGGCTGATCTGGCATCAGCAGATACATAGCCAGCGCGCAGAAGCCGAGATCGACAACGCCGATGGCGATCTGCAGCAGCGTCAACTGGGCGGAGGGCAGGACGACCTTCCAGCCGTTCTGACCGAGCTCGCGGCGTTGCTTGCCGATCGACAGCCAGATCAGATAGCCGATGATGCCGGCCAGACAGCCGAACCCGATCAGCCGATTGATGGCATTGGGCAGGAGATCGATGGCCGAGGCGGCCTGCGGATGCCAGACCATGCCGATGCCCAGCACGAACAGATTGCCAAGCCAGAAAGTCAGTCCGGAGATGAAGCAGATCTTGGCGACGTCAATGGCATTCAATCCGTAGTCCGAATAGATACGGAAGCGGATGGCGCCCCCTGTGAACACGGTGGCCCCGATATTGTGGCCGATGGTGTAGCTGGTGAAGCCCGACAGCGCCGCGATCCGATACGGCACATGTTTCTTGCCGATCGTTCTGAGCGCGAAGTAATCGTAGAAGGTGAGGGTGCAGAAGGCGCCGATCACGCACAGCGTCGCCATGGCGATTTGCATCGTCGATTTTGCGGCCATCGCCGCCAGGATCTTGGCGGTATCGAGGCCCTTCAGCGTATGCACCAGATGGGAGATGGCGAGGGCGATGACGATCAGGCTTGCGACAACACCCAGCCGTTTCCAGCCGACGTGTTGCTTGAAGCCGCGCCCGAGCGCGGTCAGCAATCGTTGCATTCGTCCTCCCGGCGGAGCGCGAACAGGTGGAAAGCCGATCGGGGTAACAGGCGGCAAGCGGCGACCAATTCACTCATACGCGAAGTTCACTCATCAAGCCCAAACCCTTACGGCAAAAACGTTTCGTTGTGCAGTCCTTGACAGCGCCAGCGTTAATACCGCGCCGCAAGGTCGCCACATACCCGCGCCGGCTGCAAAGCCCTGACCCTGCACGACAATCGCACAGACAATTCCGAGCCATTCGTCCCGCATTTCATATAGGCGGGCAAGTCGAATGTTCCATGCGGCAAATCAAGACGGTCCCGGAACACGTCCCAATATCGATGGTTACCGGCCTATCGCAACCGAGCGGGACAATGCGCCGCAGCGGCCACCCCGTTCCAGAACACCGGGATTGAAACGATGGGACTGTTCACCAAGGACATCAAGACGATGGATGACCTGTTTGTGCACCAGCTGCAGGACATTTATTACGCGGAGAAGCAGCTTCTGAAGGCGCTGCCGAAAATGGCTGACAAGGCTGCAGAACCACTGTTGAAGCAGGCTTTCAAGACGCATTTGCAAGAAACCGAAGTGCATGTGCAGCGGCTTGAGCAGGTCTTCGCCATGCACGGCGCCGAGGTGAAGGCGGTTACCTGCCCGGCAATCGACGGTATCATCAAGGAAGCCGACGAGACCGCCGGGGAAGTCGAGGACAAGAAGGTACTCGACGCCGCGCTGATCAATGCGGCTCAGGCCGCCGAGCACTACGAGATCGCGCGTTACGGCAGCCTGATCGCGTGGGCGCGCCAGCTTGGCCGCAACGATTGCGCGGCCGTGCTGCAGAAGACGCTCGATGAGGAAAAGACCACCGACAAGAAGCTGACGTCATTGGCCGAAGGCAAGGTCAATATGCGCGCCGCAAGCTGATCGCGGTACCAGCGATCACACGGCACAGAACAATCGCGCGGGCGAAAGCCTGCGCGATTTTTTTTGGGCTTCGCCTATGCCTTTCGCAGCGCAAAATGGGCGCCGCAGAACGCCATGACGCCGCCGAGGCCGAGGGCGGCAAGACTGGCCAGAACACCCGATGCCGTCGGTATAGCGTTGGGCGCCGAGGCCGCCTGACCGGCGCCGGCCAGAAACAGCACGCCAATGGTGATCAGAAACTGCCGCATGCGCTGCGGGATGCGACCGGATGCTGCGCTGTGCAGCAGGTTAGCGGTCACATAGCCGCCGACAAAGGCCATCGCCGCGATCAGCCACCAGGCGAAGGCGGATCCGATCGGCATGAAATTGTCGGGATCGTTGCGCCAGAGGCCACCGAGGTCGAGGCCGAATCGCTGGCCGAGCATGTGTACGGCCAGCGCCAGCAGCAATCCTGAAATCATCGCGCCGGCCAGAATCAGGCGGCGCGGAAAAGTGGTCGTCTCGGCCATGGCAAGCTTGTAAGGGACATGCAGGCGATCGCGCAAGCAAGCGAGATCGAACAGCGCAGGGGACTTCTGTTTGCTCAAGACCCTCTTCAGGCGCAGAGACGCATCGTCTGCCGCAGAAGCGGCAGGGCCGGGGCACACCTATGCCTACAAGGCCTCCCTGATTGGCGCCGCGCATCGTTATGAATTGACCGATGAAGGTTTGTTATGGCGCACAGGTCGTCGCTCTGGTGTCTGGGCCTATGCGGATATCGCGGCGATCCGGCTGTCCTATCGGCCGATGGGTATGCAGCACCGCCGCTTTCGCGCCGATATCGATCATGCCGACGGTCGTCACATCACGATCTTCTCGACGTCGAAACAAACCGTCGCGCTGATGGAGCCGCAGTCGGGCTTCAGCGCGTTTATCCTGGAGCTGCATCGCCGCCTCGCTGTGGCAGGTAGTCTGGCCAAGCTCAGCTCCGGCCTGCGACCAGGCATCTACACAATGATTGTCGCGGCACTGGCCTTTGTCGGTCTCGCAATGACCGCGCTGCTCCTGCGTGCACTGTTCACCGGGGAGTTTGCCGGCGTGGTCTTTATCATTGGCTTCGCAATATTCTTCGGCTGGCCGATCAGCGGCTTCATCCGCCGCAACAAGCCGCGCAACTACACATTCGACAGTGTGCCGGCCGAGCTGTTGTCGTAGAAATGGTTCCTCTGCAAGAAGCGCGCATCGCGCGCGCTTTTCCGCGGGAGTATGCATCGAAATTCTTGTTGCATTTAATCTGGCTGTAGCGCATTTATGATTATACTTTAGGTTGTATTTTCTTGTTGATCGTTGTTTTGAACTGGCCGGGGGGCAAAATGATAGTTCAAAAAATGGGACTTTTCGTGTGCTTTATATCAATCGGAGCCATGCTGGGGTGCACAGATTTCCGCGGAAGAATTGCTCCTCATTTCTCTATGGAGCAAGTCGTCGACAATGTGGAATGCGAGTTGCAGGAAGCCTTATCTAAGTACAAGGCAGATTATCCTTGGCTCCATCATTGGGCTGCAAGCTTCACCATTACGTTGAAGAGAGAAGATCGAGGCAGTTTCGGTCCGAAGGTTGATTATCTCAACCCTGATGTCTTCGGAATTGGTGCTTCCGGCGAATTTGTCATTGATGGAATCAAAACACTCACAACAAAGCGAACGCTGCTGTTAAGAGATCTGCCGCGGTACGTTTGCAAGAAGGAAGCGTTCGGCTCGATTATGACAGGCCGACTCGGACTAATTGAATCGCTTGGTGATTCGTTGCGGGAACGAGGATCGGACGATGTTATCGGGGTGGAGCCGGATGACCTCGGATATAGAATTGATTTTTCCATAAAGGCTGGAGGCGGCATTTCCCCATCGTGGATACTGACGCGCATTCCAGGTGCAGGCTTCAATATGGGGGCTTCAAGCGAGACGACCCATATACTCGATATTGCTTTTTCCGATGCAACTCCCAAGAGGCCTATGCTAGTCGAGGTGACAAATTTTCCTCGCGGTGGAGTAAGTGCACCCGCTTCGGACTATGTGCCGAAAGTACGTCAAGGACGTTCCGGTTCACCACCAGCAATCACTTACCGCGGCGGTGTTTCGCTCGACACCCGACAGAGACTAGACTCGACGTTGCAGCGTCTTCAATTGGAAACGCTATTGCCAAGACGGTGACATGTCGAGCAACTGAGTTTGCTTTTGACGGCACGACCAAAAGTGGTGAAAGAGAGGGTTGTCCTAAGGCCGTACCACCAGCACCGAACATTTCGCATAGCGCACCACATGGCCGGCATTGGAGCCGAGAAAGTAAGTGCGCATCGCCGGGCGGTGCGAGGTCATCACAATGAGATCGGCCTTGATCGCCGAGGCTTCTTCGAGAATCTCGTGATAGATGCCGCCCTGTCGCACCACGCTGGAGACGCGGCTGCTGTCGATGCCGCAATCGCGTGCCACCGCAGCAAGAGCGGCCTGCGCCGATTCTAGTTGCTGAGTATCGAAATCCGCCGGGACATATTCGGCCAGCATCACCGGGGTCATCGGCATTATGTTGAGCAGCCGGACGGTGGCACCGAAGGTTTGCGACAGCGTCGCGGCCTGGGCAATCGCGGGTTTGGCCACATCGGTTTCGGCCAGATCGATCGGGACCAGAATGGATTTGTACATGCGCACCTCCATCGTCGTCCGGAGAAGGATAGCACAAACCGGTTCCGATGGGCGCGGCTTATTCGCCCGCGGCGCCCTTCAGCAGTTTCGGACTGACGAATTGCACGAGTTTTCCATCGCGGAAGGCAACGTCGTTCCAGTCCTCGATGGGAAAGTCGATCACCACGATGCTGCCGGTCGGCAGATTGTCGGCGACGGCTTTCCTGCCTGCGGCATCGCCGCTGCCAATCAGGCTGAGCGCCATTTCATGCAGGCCGGGATTGTGGCCGACCAGCATCAGCTGCTCTGGATCTTCCACGGCTGCGCCGCGGATCACCGCCAGCAATTCGGAGAGGCCGGCGCCATAGAGTTCATCGAGGCTGGCGACTATCGGTTTCGCCGCCGGCATCGCCGCGGCCACGAGGCTCCAGGTCTGCTGCGCGCGTACCGCCGTGGAGACGCAGACCAGATCGGGCAGGGGCGGATTTCTGCTGAGCCAGGCGCCCATGAGAGCCGCATCCAGCCGGCCGCGGTCATCCAGCCTGCGATCGAAATCCTTGCCGCTCGGCGCGTCCGTTTCAGTCTTGGCGTGACGCAGCAGCAGTAAACGGCGCATGGCGCGATCTCGATTCGGCAAGAGGTAGTAGCGAGGCGGGCGGCGCGGTCGCGCCAGACGTCAGGTCTGCGGATTAATGGACATGAACCGTGAGGACAAGGTGACAAGCGCCCCACCTGTCCGTAAGAAAACGTTATGACCGCCCCTTCCGCAAGCGTGACATTTGGACCTGAGGTCGCCGACGCCGACCGCGCGCGGCTGACCTTCAGCCTCGATGTCGATGTCTGCGTGGTCGGGGCCGGGCTCGCCGGGCTCAGTATTGCGCTGGAAGCGGCTCGTCTGGGTGCAAGCGTCGCGGTGCTCGAAGGACGTTATGTCGGCTGGAACGCGTCCGGCAACCAGTTGGGAACCGTGATGCCGGGCTTTGGCCTGCCGCTCGCCGATCTGATTGCGCGTGTTGGCCTGGAGGACGCTCGTGAGTTGTGGGCGCTGTCGAAGCAGGGCGCAGAGTATGTCCGGACCCAGGCATCAGACGACCTGATCCCCGGTCTCGGCCTGTCCGAGGGGGCGCTGGAAGTCTCCAATGTCGATGTCGGCGATCGCCTGATCGCACGCCTGCAGATGCTCGGCGAAGATTTCGATACTGAAGTGGACGGCTGGCAGATCGACCGCGTCCGCGATGTGCTGAAAACGAAACGCTACTTTCACGGCGTGCACTATCCGAAGGCGTTCCAGATCGATGGCCGCAAATATCTGCTGGGTCTCGCAGCGCTGGCAAAACAGGCCGGTGTGCGGATCTTCGAGGACACGCCGGTGGTCAGCATCGATGCCGGCGGCATCCGCAAGCGCATCGTAACGCCGTCAGCGCGGATGCGTGCCACACACATCGTGCTGGCCGGCAACATCCATCTCGGTGCGCCTGCCCAAAAGCTGTCGGACACGCTGTTGCCGATGTGGCGCTATGCAGGCATCACCGAACCGCTTGGTGAGCGTCTCGCCGAGGCGGTGACGTTTCAGGGCTCGGTGAGTGACAGCGACGGCGTCGACCATTTCCGTATTGTCGATGGCGATCGGCTGATGTGGTCGAGCCCGGAAACGACATGGGCCGGGCAGCCGGAGCGCTATGCCGGCGCCATCGCGCGGCGCATTCGCACCGTGTTTCCGGCGCTGGGCAAGGTTGCCGTGGCCGAGACCTTCGGCGGCGCGCTCGGCCAGACCGTGCACGGCATGCCGCAGATCGGGCAACTCCGTCAGGGATTGTGGGTCGCCAGCGGCTTCAGCCATCGGGGCCTGAACACGACGGCCATGGCCGGGCAACTGATCGCCCGTGGCATGTATGCCTATGACGATCGCTTCAAGCTGTTCGCGCCGTTCGAACTGGTCTGGGCTGGTGGCACGACCGGGCGGGCCGTCGGCTACGCGGTCGGGCTATGGGAGCGGCAGGGCTCGGCGCTGGCCGGTACGCTGGCGCGGTATCGCGAACGGGCCCGGGCGCGGGAGCGGATCCGTGAGGCCCGGCTGGCCGAGGCCAATCTGCGCGCGGGAACGCGGGGCCCGCGGCCGGGCTAGGCCGATCCGCCCGGTTTGGGCGCGCAACAAAACGTGAGTAATATTTCGGAACCGGCGTGTAACTTCCGGCTCGTCCGCCCGTATTTCAAGCGAACGAGATGATTGTCTCGATTGTCAGGGAGACCAACCATGATCGACCGCCGCTTTCTTTTGACGACCGCTGCTGGCCTGGGAGGATTGCTGTCGCTGAAATGGCTGACGGCTTCGTCGGCGCGGGCTGCCTCGGACGAGAAGTTCGAAGTCATGAAGACCGATGAGGAATGGCGCAAGCAGCTGACGCCGCAGCAATACGAGATCCTGCGCAAGGAAGGCACCGAGCGGCCGTATTCGAGTCCGCTGAACAAGGAAAAGCGCAAGGGCACCTTCGCCTGCGCCGGCTGCGACAATCCGCTGTTCTCGTCGGAGACCAAGTTCGAGAGCGGTACCGGCTGGCCGAGCTTCTGGCAGCCACTGCAGAATGCCGTGGGCGAGCGCAAGGATTCGACGCTCGGCATGGTCCGCACCGAGATCCATTGCCGTCGCTGCGGTGGCCATCTTGGTCACGTCTTCGATGACGGCCCGAAGCCGACCGGCCTGCGCTACTGCATGGACGGCTTCGCGATGATCTTCAAACCGGCCGCGCCGTCGGCGACCTGAGCAACTACGCAGAACCCGGCGAAATCAGGCGCCGATCCGGCAATTATTTCCCTGCTAGGCAATTGTGCCCCGGTCCATGGACCGGGGTTCTTTTTTTAGTGCGTTGAATTCGTTGAATTTATCCCCTTGGCACGGGGCTTGCGACATCTCCTCCGACAGCGGCTGTGAATTTGGCACCATCCGGCGGGCCGCCCGGATCGAAGTTGGAGACGATGTAATGGGTATCTTCGGCGCTCTCACCACGTCCGTTGCGGGCCTGCGGGCGAACTCCTATGCGCTGGAAAACATTTCCGGCAACATCGCGAACTCGCAGACCACCGCCTTCAAGCGGATCGATACCAGCTTCCTCGACCTCATTCCCGATGCCGGCACATCCGCGCAGGTGGCTGGCAGCGTGACGGCGCAATCGCGCAGCACCAACACCATCGCGGGTTCGGTGCAGTCGTCTTCGGTGGCGACTTACATGGCCATCAACGGCGACGGTTTCTTTGCGGTGCAGAAGCCGGGCAACGTCTCCGACTCCACGCCGATCTTTGACGGTGTCAACAAATACACCCGTCGCGGCGACTTCTCGCTCGACAAGAACGGCTATCTCGTCAACGGCGCAGGCTACTATCTGCAGGGCGTCAAGATCGATCCCTCGACCGGCAACCCGGCCGGCAGTACGCCGGAAGTGCTGCGCTTCCAGAATGACTTCCTGCCGTCGCAGGCCACCACCAAGATCGACTACCGCGCCAACCTCGCCAGCTATCCGCTGACCACCAAGCATCAGACGTCGGTGCCCGGTTCCGAATTGCTGCGATCGGCCGACTTCGTGTCGAACCCGCGCGTGCTGGGCACTGCGGCAACGCCCTTCGGGAATACGGCTGTTCCCGGCAACGCGCGCAACAATTTCGCGACGACGCCGGCGCCGATCTCGGCGAATACCAAACTCGCGCCCGTATCCGGCAGCGATACGCTGCCGGTCGGCTTTGCCAACGGCGATACGCTCGTGCTGAAGACCACCAGTGCCGGTGTCACCACGACCAAGACGCTTTCGTTCTACACGGGCGCCGTTGCTCCTGCGGCTGTACCAGGCACGACCTTTATCCCTATCGATACGGCCACTGTCGGCGACGTGCTCACCGCCATCGACACCGCGACCGGCAATGCGTCGCCGCTATCGAGCGTGTCCGCCACCGGCGTGATCACGTTGAACTCCGGTACGGCGAACGACTTTACGCTGGCGGCAGGTTCGACGACCACGGCGGTCGCCGCATTCCAGGCCCTGGGTTTCACCGGCACCGTTACCGGCCTTCGTTCGGGCGGCGGCACGGCGGGCACCGGCGTCGTGATCGGCAGTGACTCCCAGACCTTCCTCGATGAATCGATCAGCGGTGGCGCCAAGACGGTCTATGATGGCAACGGTGCACCGGTCAGCCTGCAATTCAGGTGGGCGAAGGTCGAGTCCGCCACGCAGGGCGGAACGGATACCTGGAACCTGTTCTACCAGACCGATCCAGCGGCCACGGGTGCAAGCCCTGCCTGGCAGAATGTCGGCACCGACTTCAAGTTCGGCCCGAACGGCCAGATGCAGCCCGTTGTCGGCCAGATCACGCTGACCGGCCTGACCGTCAGCGGCAAGAGCCTTGGCAATGTCACCATGGCGTTCGGCACGGGCGGTCTCACGCAATTCGCCGACACCAACGGCAACGTCCAGGTCAATCAGCTTGAGCAGGACGGTTATGCTGCGGGTCAGCTCCAGAGCGTATCGGTCAGCAACGAAGGACGTGTGGTCGGCAGCTACTCCAACGGCCGCAACATCGATCTTGCCGAAGTCAGCATTGCCACCTTCAACGGCGCCAACTTCCTCAAGCGCATCGATGGCGGCGCGTTCGAGACCACCAACGAATCCGGCGAGGCGCTGTACGGCAAGGGTGGCAGTATTTCCGGCTCGTCGCTGGAGTCGTCGAACACCGACATCGCCGACGAATTCACCAAGCTCATCGTCACCCAGCAGGCCTATTCGGCCAATACCAAGGTGATCACGACCACCAACACCATGGTTCAGGATCTGCTGAACGTGATGCGTTAATCGCAAGGCCGCATCTGCGGCCTTCTTCCCGCGTGAACCTTGAGAGCGACAGTTAGTATGAGTCTGAACGACGCACTCTCCATCGCCATGTCCGGCCTGCGCGCCAATCAGGCCGCGATGTCGCTGGTCTCCTCGAATGTGGCCAATGCGGAAACGCCTGGCTACATTCGTAAATCGACGGATCAGGTCGCAGTCAATTCCGGCAACGGCAGCAGCGTCCGCACCGTCGGCGTCAATCGCGAACTCGATCAGTATATCCAGGCGCAGCTCCGCACCGAAACGTCGGGCGCGGGCTATGCCTCGCTCCGTTCGAGCTTCCTGCAGCAGATGCAGAGCCTCTATGGCGATCCTGGTTCAGTCGGCTCGCTCGAATATTCCTTCAACGCCCTGACGACGGCAGTGCAGGCGCTGTCCACGAGCGCCGACAGTCAGTCGGCGCGGATCGGCGTGCTCAACGCCGCGCAGACACTTGCGCAGCAATTGAATTCGATGACGCAGGGCATTCAGAACCTGCGCAGCTCGGCGGAAAACGGCATCAAGGATTCCGTGACGACCGCCAACACGTTGATGAAGCAGATTGCCAAGATCAACAATCAGTTGACGGCCAATCCGCAAGGCGGAACATCGACGGATTCCAACACCGCCGCGCTGCTCGATCAGCGCGATCAATACGTCACGCAGCTGTCGCAGCTGATGGATATTCGCGTCACCACCAATGGCGCCAATCAGGTCACCATCTTCACCGGTTCCGGTGTGCAGCTGGTGGGCAACGAAGCGGCGACACTGGCGTTTAATGCCCAAGGCACAGTATCGGCCGGCACGACGTGGAGCGCGGATCCCAGCAAGAGCAATCTCGGCTCGGTGGTGATCGAATTTCCGAACGGCGGATCGATCGACCTGACTGCTGCCGGCGCTATCAAGTCGGGCACGATCGCCGCATATACCGAACTTCGCGACAAGACGCTTGTCGAGGCGCAGAACCAGCTCGATCAGTTCGCAGCATCGATCTCGAGCGCGCTCTCGGACAAGACGACGGCGGGAAGCGTGTTCCCGGCACCGACGGTGCCGCCGACGACGCTGCCGCCGGGAACGCCGACCGGCTTCACGCTCGACGTATCGCAAATGAAGCCGGGCAATGTCATTCACTTCACGTATACGGATACGGCGACTAACACGCAGCGCGAAATTTCGTTCATGCGAGTCGATGATCCCAGCGTGCTGCCGCTGCCGAACACGGCAACAACCAATCCGAATGATACCGTCATCGGCCTCGATTTTTCTTCTGGCTTCGGCTCGGTTCTGAATCAGTTGAACGCGGCGCTTGGCGGCCAGGCTACGTTCTCCGGCACGGCTGGCGCGCTCACCGTCGTCAATAATCCCGCATTCGCCAACATCAACGCGGCGTCGGTGACGGTCACGCAAGGTCCCACCGATTTGAGCAACGGGAGCCCGGAGCTGGCGTTGTTCACCGACAACGGTGCCGCCTATAGCGGCGGCATCAGCAAGAACGGTTCGCAGATGGCCGGTCTCGCCGGCCGGCTGACGATCAACAATGCGATCGTCGCCGACCCGTCCAAGCTGGTGGTTTATAGCGGGTCGACGGCAGCAGGCGACACGACGCGGTCGGCCCTCCTGCTCAACCAGTTGAACAATGCCAGTTTCACTTACTCGCCGGCGACGGGAACGGGCAGTGATACGGCACCGTTCAAGGGGACGCTGTCGAGCTATATGCGCCAGTTCGTCGGGCAACAGGGCGCTGCGGCGGATTCCGCCAAGCAACTCGCGGATGGCCAGAACGTCGTTCTCAATACACTCGACAAGAAGATGGCAGACGCGTCCGGCGTGAATATGGATGACGAGATGGCGCATCTGCTGTCGTTGCAGAACGCCTATTCGGCCAATGCGCGCGTGATGTCGACGGTCAACGAATTGTACAAAACCCTGATGCAGGCATTCTGAGGTAATCATGACGATCAGCGGTGTCGGCTCACGCACATCCTATATCGGATCCGGAATTACCAATCTGCGCGATCAGCTCGACGCGCTGACGCAGCAGCTGTCGAGCGGCAAGATTTCCAACACCTATGCAGGGCAGGGCAGCGGTCGCAGTCTCGCGATCGCGCTGCGCGCGCAGATCAGCAATGTTGCGGCCTATGCCGATACTGCCGTCAATCTGAACACGCGCATCGGCGTCGCAAATCTGTCGCTGCAGCGGCTGGTGGCGATCGGATCCGATGTGAAAGGCGCCGCGGTCAGCGCTGGCGGCAATTTCGACAATACCGGTCAGACGCCAGGGCAGAAGACGGCGTCGCTCGGCTTCTTCGATTCCGTCGATATGCTGAATGCGCGGTCGGGCGACCGCTACCTGTTCTCCGGCCGCGCCACCGATACGGCGCCGGTCGCGCCGGCCGATCAGATCATGAATGGCAATGGTGCGCTCGTCGCCGGCCTCAAGCAGGTGATCGCCGAGCGCAAGACGGCTGATCTCGGTGTCAACGCAAACGGGCGCGTTGGCAGCGCAGTCGGAACCCCGGTGACCTCGGTGGTGATTTCCGAAGAAGACGCGACGCCAGCCCCACCGCTGGAAGCTCAGCCCTTCGGTATGAAGGTCACTGGCGTGTCTACCACGATCGCCGGTGCCACCGTCACCCAGCCGGTCGATCTGCCAGCGACCATCCCGCCTGCGCTGCCGGCGACGCCCGTGGCGAAATCGATGTCGGTCGATCTCGGGGCGACCAATCCGAATGTCGGCGATCAGGTGAAGTTCACTTTCACGATGCCGGATGGCACGAAGGAAGACATCGTTCTGACGGCGTCGGACCAGACGCCGCTGCCGGCCAATTCGTTCCTGATCGATCCCGGTCAGCCGAACGCTGTTCCGCCGGTGGCGCCGTCATCGACGGTCACCGCAGCGAATCTCAATGCCGTGCTCGGCACAGCCATGAAGGATCTCGCCAACGGGCCGATGGTGGCGGCATCCGCGATCGAGGCCGGCGACAACTTCTTCGACCAGCCGCCGCTGCGCGTCGGCTCGACGCCGCTCGGCTCTGCGACCACGCTCGTTGCCGGCACGGCCGACAATACCGTGATCTGGTATCAGGGCGAGCAGAACACGGCCGCCAACGGCTCGGCCCGCGGATCGGCGGTCTCCCAGGTCGATACATCGATCAAGGTGCAATATGGCGCGCGCGCCGACGAGCAGGCCCTGCGCGCGCAACTACAGACAGTCGCGGTGTTCGCGGCCGTGGCCGTCGATCCGGCACAACTCAGCAATGCGACCTATGCAAAGAGCGCCAATGCGCAGATCGCGGCGCTGAACCAGCGCGTGGCGCAGAACCTGGCGAATGTCCCCGGTCAGCAGACGATTCAGGACATCCAGGCCGACTTTGCCGGCGCGCAGGCATCGATCAAGTCGACCACGGATCGTCAGGTCCAGACCAAGGCGATGGCCCAGACGATGCTCGACTCCATCGAGGGCATCAATGACGACGAGGTCGCGACCAAAATTCTGGCGCTGCAGACCGCTTTGCAGGCCTCGTATCAGACAACGTCAAATCTTTATCAGATGAGCTTGGTTAAGTTTCTTTAACGGGTAGCTTCGTGTTTACAACTTCACCGGGTTTTGGCCACCTCGCCAAAGTCCGGGAAGCCAACCTCCCAGCTACACAAAAAGCACTGATAACAAATGACAAAGCCCGACTTTCACGAGTTGGGCTTTGTCATTTTCAGGACGCGTGTAGGTAATTAAATACACGCATAAGGAGCATCGAATCCGCGCAGTTCCCTTTACGCAATTTTAGAACCTCAGCGTCATCTTCCCGATACCGACCAAGAAGGTCGTTCGTTGTGTCTACCAGGAAGGTAACCAAACATGTCCGGCATTACACTCTCGGCTTCCGTTCGTCAGAACCTGCTCTCGCTGCAGTCGACCGCGGATCTTCTCTCCACCACCCAGAACCGCCTCGCGACCGGCAATAAGGTCAACTCGGCGCTCGACAATCCCACCAACTTCTTCACCGCGCAGGGCCTGAACAACCGCGCTGGCGACATCAACAACCTGCTCGATGGTATCGGCAACGGCGTGCAGATCCTGCAGGCTGCCAACACCGGCATCACCTCGCTGCAGAAGCTCGTTGACTCCGCCAAGTCGATTGCCAACCAGGCGCTGCAGGCGACCACGGGCTATTCGACGAAGTCTCAGGGCGTCACCGCTGCCGTTACTGGTGCGACCGCCGCCAACCTGCTCGGCCCCACCGGCGCAGCAACGGCGAACACCGTTCAGGGTACCGCTGTTCTCAACGACAACACCGGCACGGCTGTTGCAATCACTGGCGCAACCAAGCTGTCAGGTACAGCTGGCGCCGGCTCGGACAACTTGACGGCAGCGTCGAAGTTTACGACCGCGGATACGATTGTCGTCAACGGCACGACGATCTCCTTCGTCGCTTCCGGCGCGACCGGCAACCAGATCAACATCACCGACGACGTCGATGCACTGTTGGCCAAGATCGACTCGATCACTGGCGGCACCTCTTCGGTCGCCACTGGCCAGATCACCCTCGGCACCGGCACCACGCAGGACCTCGTTGTTTCGGGTTCGGGCTTGGCCAAGCTCGGTTTGGCCGCAGGCACCACCGCGTTGACCCCTGGTACTCCTCCGGCGTTGAGCGGCAAGACTCTGACGATTGGTGCTACTGGTGGCGGCACCGCTACCAACATCACCTTCGGTACCGGTACTGGCCAGGTCAATACGCTTGACCAGTTGAACACCGCCTTGGCGGCGAACAACATGTCGGCGTCTATCAGCACGGATGGCAAGCTTACGTTTACCACGACGAACGATTATGCTTCGTCTACGATTGGTGCGTTCGGTGGTACAGCCGTTGCGGCTGGTGCTGGCCTGTTCGGTGCCTCGATTACCGCCAGTGCTCCAGTGGCCGACGCTAACGCGCAGAACACCCGCGCTGGCTTGGTTGCCCAGTACAACACGGTGATCGATCAGATCAAGACGACCGCGGCCGACTCGTCGTTCAACGGCGTCAACCTGCTCAACGGCGACACCCTTGCCCTGACCTTCAACGAAACCGGCAAGTCCAAGCTGAGCATCGCGGGCGTGACCTTCGATCCGGCTGGCCTCGGTCTGGCGTCGCTGACCAAGGGCACCGACTTCCTCGACAATGCTGCGACCAACAAGCTGCTGACCGGTTTGAACGACGCCAGCTCCAAGCTGCGTTCGCAGGCTTCGGCCTTCGGTTCGAACCTGTCGGTCGTGCAGATGCGTCAGGACTTCTCGAAGCAGATGATCAACGTGCTGCAGACCGGTGCGTCGAGCCTCACGCTCGCCGACACCAACGAGGAAGCCGCCAACAGCCAGGCGCTGTCGACCCGTCAGTCGATCGCCGTCTCCGCGCTGTCGCTGGCCAACCAGTCGCAGCAGGGCGTTCTCCAGCTGCTCCGTTAATTTCGGCGCACTGATCATACGAAAACCAGGCGGCGGGGCAGAAAGCCCCGCCGTTTTTCGTTGTCCGATCGTCGCATGAGGCCCGGAAAGCTCAAGCTTTCCGGGCCTTTGCCGTTTTGGGACAGTTTTACGAAAGCCTTAATCCGCTGTTAACCATATCTTAAATGGTGGTCGGTCATATTCGGCCTGAGTAGGAAGAAGGTAGGCCGAGAATCGGCCGCGTTAATCCGGGCATCGCCGCAAGGCGGACCGAGATTCCTCTTCCAGAAGGGCGTCAAATTCAACCGACAGCATCGCGGCGAGACGGGTCTCGTCAGATGCACCATGCGCTTGCGCGACCTGAAGGTCGACTGCGCGGGGAACAGGAAGGTTTCCATATGTCAGGCATCGTTCTATCGGCTTCGGTTCGCCAGAACCTGCTGTCGTTGCAGTCGACCGCGGACCTCTTGTCCACGACGCAGAACCGTCTTGCGACCGGCAAGAAGGTCAACACCGCGCTCGACAACCCCACGAACTTCTTCACGGCAGCAGGGCTCGACAGCCGCGCCGGCGACATCAACAGCCTGCTCGATGGCATAGGCAACGGCGTGCAGGTGTTGCAGGCGGCCAACACCGGCATCACCTCGCTGCAGAAGCTGGTCGATACCGCGAAATCGATCGCCAACCAGGCGCTGCAGATTCCGGTCGGCTATAACGCCAAGTCGTCGTTCACGACGCCGATCAATCCCGGTGCGACCGCCGACAACCTGTTGGGTACATCCACGAAGACCGACAACACCTATGTCGGCACTGTCGCGAATAACAAGAATGCCGCTGCCATCACCGGCGCCACGGTGCTGTCGGGTCTTGCCGCCACCGACTCGATTGCTACCAGCTTTGCGGCGAACGACACTATCACCGTCAATGGTCAGAGCCTGACCTTCAGAGCTTCGGGCGCGTCGGGCGCCAACGAAATCAACATCACGGACACCGTCGCTACGCTGCTGGGCAAGATCGATGCGCTGTCGGGTGGTGCTGGCTCTGCAGTCAACACGGCAGCGCCCATCGGGGCGATCACGCTGCACACGGGTGCGGCTTCCGATCTGTCGATCACGAGCTCGAACACCGCCGCGCTCGCCGGGCTCGGCCTGGGTACGTCGGTGACCCAGGCGCGGACCTCAGGTCCGACCGCCCTGGGTGGCCCACCGGCGCTGACGCTGACGATTGCGGCGACCAATCCGTCGAGCACCGCGACGAACATCACCTTCGGTACCGCGAGCGGCCAGGTCTCTACCCTGGCGCAGCTCAACGCCGCGCTGGCGCCGAACAACCTGCAAGCCGTCATCGATCCCGCCGGCTTCATGACCATCCAGACGTCCAACGATGCGGCCTCGTCGACCATCGGCGCCATTGGCGGCACAGCCGCGGCCGTCGGCAAGCTGTTCAATGGCCTGGTGCCGAGCACCCCGGTTCAGGACTTCGCGTCGCAGACCTCGCGCGCCAATCTCGTCGCGCAGTACAACAACATCATCGATCAGATCACGACCACGTCGCAGGATGCCTCGTTCAACGGCATCAACCTGCTCGGTGGCGATCAGCTCAAACTGGTGTTCAACGAGACCGGCAAGTCGACGCTCAACATCGCCGGCACGACCCTGACGCCGGCAGGTCTGGGTCTCAGCAAGCTCGCCAAGGGCGCGGACTTCCTCGACAATACCTCGGCGAA
Source organism: Tardiphaga sp. 20_F10_N6_6 (assembly GCF_052076045.1). NCBI lineage: Bacteria > Pseudomonadati > Pseudomonadota > Alphaproteobacteria > Hyphomicrobiales > Nitrobacteraceae > Tardiphaga > Tardiphaga sp. 20_F10_N6_6. The sequence continues at coordinate 2,266,349 of NZ_CP197239.1, read as the reverse complement.
CAACACGCTGGCAGCGCTCAACATCTCCAGCTCGGTTCTCCGCGCGCAGGCCTCGGCGCTCGGCTCCAACCTGTCGATCGTGCAGATCCGTCAGGAATTCGCCAAGAACCTGATCAACGTGCTGCAGACCGGTTCGTCCAACCTGACGCTGGCCGACACCAACGAGGAAGCTGCGAACAGCCAGGCACTGTCGACCCGGCAGTCGATCGCGGTGTCCGCGCTGGCGCTAGCCAACCAGTCGCAGCAGAGCGTACTCAAGCTGCTCCAGTAAGTCTGGCGGTCGCACCAAGATTATCGAACGGCGGGAGAAATCCCGCCGTTTTTCGTTGGTCGGGGTAGTCAGCGGCGCGTCGCTAGGCATCCTGGCTTTCCCGAGACTGAAGATGCGGCGGCTGAATGCTGGTATTATTCGAATCACAGGCGTATTTTCGGGGTTCCTGGATAGTGCATGCCCGCCCGAAACGTGGCACCAGATACCATTGGCTTTGCATGTGGCCTCACGGCCGCTGCGGGGAAGGAGAGCTGAATGCCTTTGCGAGTCGAACTGAAGCCGGGTGAGCGAATCATCATCGGTCAGAGCGTGATCACCAATTCCGATACGCGCACGGCGTTCCTGATTGATGGCGATGCGCCGATCATGCGTGAAAAGGACATTCTCACGGCAGAGACTGCTACGACACCGGTGAAACGCGTCTATCTCTGCGTACAGATGATGTATCTGGAAAACGATATCCCGGCCTATCAGGAGCTATATCTCGGTTTCATCAAGGAATTGATCGAAGCGGTTCCGAGTTTTCGTGAAACGATCGAGGACGTCAGTAAGCTTATTTTAAGCGGCGCGCTTTACAAAGCACTCAAGGAATTACGTCCGCTAATCAAGCGGGAAGAAGAGTTTTTGAGGTAGCGAATGTCGATCGGTGCTCAAGCATACGCGCGTACTGCGCAGACCACGGCGACACCGAGAGACATCGAAGCCCAAGCCCTTCTGAAAGCAGCGCGCAAGCTTCAGGACGTTGTGGAGAATTGGGAGCATACTGACGCAGGTCTCGACGACGCTCTCCTGTTCAATCGCAAGCTCTGGTCCATCTTCGTCGGCGATGCCATCAATGATCAGAATCCGGAATCGATCGAGATCCGGCAGAATATCGCCAATATCGGCATTTTTGTTCTGACGCAGTGCACCGCGCTTCAGCAGGTCCGCCAGGTCGAACATCTGCAAGCGCTCATCGACATCAACCGCAATATTGCGGCGGGACTGTCCGGTCGCCCGTGAGCGTATCGACACTGTAACTTTAGCTTAATGTTTGGCGCGGCCTAATGGGGCCCGACAGGCGCGGCGATTCGAAGCCGCGTGCGACGAGGCACGATGGCAGACGCACTCAGCATTCTTGCAACGGCTTACAAGACGACCACGCCGGTCACGGCAGGCAAGTATGTGGCGGTGGATGCCGACGCCTACAAAGGCAGTTGGCAGGGCACCTACGCTAATGGAAAGAAGTTCGAGGTCGCGATTTCGCAGGTCGAAGGCTTCCGCGCTCAGGTGAAGTATCAGAGCGAAGGAACGGTGAAGTATCAGCAGGTCCTGATCAAGGACAATTCGTTCCGGGTCGGCGACACCAAGTTCCAAATGACGGCCAACAATAAGGCGACGATCAAGAACGTCGTGACCGATGCCGCCACCGGCAGCACCTATCTCGATACGGCCTTTGCAACGCGCAACGTCTGATCAGCGCATTAGATCCTGCGATCCGTCTCCATACGTCGATTCTGCAGCTTTGCGTCCTGGTTGAGCGTGTCCATGGCGCGCAGATAGGCGCGGGAGCGTAGTCGCGATTCCTCGGGATACTGATCGATCACCTGATTGGACTTCTTGTCCACAGATACGAAGACGATCTCGCCTGCACCCTTGTCGATGATGACTTCCTTGGAGATGCGTTCGCTGTCCATCTGCTGGTAGTTCGCCGCAGAAATGTTCGGCTGCAGTACACGGGGCGCTGCTGACACGGTCTTGTCGGGAGGGAGTTGCGTAGGCACGGCTTCGCGCACCGCTTCTGGTGCGGGTCGTATCACCGGCGTAGCAACCGGCGCCCCCACCGGTTTGATATTGAAGTCGGCACCCATGGCAGCCCTCCTGGCTCCATTCGATAAATCCCGACCCGTTCCCAAACGACATTATGCACCGGACGGCTGAATCCGGTGCTTACTTGCGCGCTGCAATTTAAGTCAAAAGATAGCAATGCCGCGGCGCATCACATGCGCCCGCGGCGGTATGATCGGTTATACGATCAAAGTGACCGACTGACGACAATGGGCGTCATGTTGACCCGGCCCGGCTGAGCCTGCCGACCGGCCGCCGTATAGGTCTGCGGGATATTGCGCTTCTGAACCTCGGCATTGACGCCGCGGACAATGCCTTCCGAAACCGCATGCGCGGTGGCGAGCACGGTCAGATTGACCTGCAGCATCGCACGGAACACGTCATGGTGCTTGCGCAAGGCCGAGAGCAGGTCGGGCGTCGTCTGCGCGAGATATGTCTGGCTGATCTTGAGCAGCGAGATCATCGCAATGTAACGACGCGAAATGTCCGCTTTCGGAGCTTCGAGCTTGATGGCCTCGCGGATATGGCCGTTGCGGACCAGCGTCGTCTCCTGTTCGATGACGGCGAGCAGCTCGTTCATCACCTTCATGAGTTCGTCGGCGAGCTGACGGGCTTCCATCAGCGTTGCGACCGAACGCGGTGCGGCGATCGGGGCGGCTTGCTGGCGTTGCGCATTGTTCATGGCGGTGTCCTCTGCGATCAGCTGGCGCGATTGGCTTGCTGGATGATGAGTGAACGAAAGACTTCGTTGGAGATGCCGACGCCGCCGGCCTTGGCGAAGGACTTCGAATATTCGTCTGTCAGCATCGAGCGCCAGGCACCGGTGCCGGTGGTGTCGCCGAACGGGCCTTCGCCCTTGATGCCTGATGTCATCTGCGAGAACATCGTGTTGATGAACATCGCCTCGAAATCTTCGGACTGCTTGCGCGTCTTGGCCTGAGCTTGCGGCGATACTTTCTGCAGCGCATCGATCAGGTTCTGATCGGGGCGGCCGTTGATGGTCGGGTGCTTGGCCTGATAGGCGGCGACGACGGTGTTGACGTTCATCACATCACCTCGATGTCGGCCTGGATGGCGCCTGCGGCCTTGATGGCCTGCAGGATGCCGATCAGGTCGCGCGGACCGATGCCGAGTCCGTTGAGACCGTCGACGAGCTGCTGCAGCGACACACCGTCTTTCACCAGAGCGAATTTCTTGCCGTCCTCGGTGACGCCGACACGCGTGCTTGGCGTGACGACAGTGCGGCCGTTGGAGAATGCATTGGGCTGGCTGACATTGGCGCTCTCCGAAATCGTCACGGTGAGATTGCCTTGGGCCACGGCGACAGTGGCGACGCGGACGTCGCGGCCCATCACGATGATCCCGGAGCGTTCGTCGATGATGATCTTGGCGGCCAGATCCGGTTCGACCTGCAACTGCTCGATCTCGGTGAGTAGGGCAACAACGTTGCCCTTGAACTCCGGCGGGATCGATAGCTGCACGGTGGAAGGATCGATCGGTTCGGCGGTCTTGGATCCCAGAAAGTCGTTGACGGCGGCGGCAATGCGCTTGGCGGTGGTGAAGTCGGGGTTGCGCAGCGCGAGGCGCACATTGGGCAGGCGGTTCAGCGCGAATTCGATCTCGCGCTCGATAATGGCGCCATTGGCGATGCGGCCAACGGTCGGCACGCCGCGGGTGATGCTGGCGGCAGCGCCTTCGGCGGCAAAGCCATTGATGGCGAGGGAGCCCTGGGCGACGGCGTAGACATTGCCGTCGGCGCCGAGCAGGGGGGTGACCAGCAGGGTGCCGCCGGTCAGGTTCTTGGCATCGCCAAGCGCCGAGACGGTGACGTCCATGCGGGTGCCCTGTGTGCCGAAGGCGGGCAGGTTGCCGGTCACCATGACGGCGGCCACGTTGCCGGTGCGCAGCGTCTGGCCACGAATGTTGACGCCCATGCGTTCCAGCATCGCCTGCAGCGACTGGCGGGTGAACGGGATGTTGTTGAGGGTGTCGCCGGTGCCGTTGAGGCCGACCACGAGGCCGTAACCGATCAGCTGGTTCTGCCGGACGCCTTCGATATTGGCGAGATCCTTGATTCGCGACGTCGCATGTGCCGACACCGCCTGCACGAGCAGCACGAGCAGCACCGCACAGGCCGTCTGACAGAATCGGATCGAAGGTAGGCTCGGCATCCTCTGCTCCCCGCTGAGGTCTTCACTGGACCGCTCGCCACTCCCATGACGACGATCCAGCCTTCACTATGCGAGTGCCGTGCCAGTGGTGTTTCGTTCTTAAGATGCTGATTTATAATAGGAATAATAAAAGCGCGCGGGCTGCATGGCGGCCTGCGCCCCGGCGAATGTGCCGCCCGCGGCAGATTTTGCCGGGCTGTTTACGATTGATTAACCATAAAAGACGACCTTTCCGGATGGAGGTCCGTTTACGCTCGCGATGGTACTGAGCGAACGGCAAGCCGCCGTGGGCCGGGATTGGCCATCACCCTCGCTGGACACGCCGATGCGCATTTACGGACCGAACGGCACTACATTCGGAGCCCCGTCGTCAGGAGCGAAGAAAACCAGTTCGACCGGGTTTTCGTTGCCTGATGCGACACCGACCTCCGAGACCAAACCGACCGTAGCGCCTCGGGCGGCCAACAGCATCGATGCGCTTCTGGCCATGCAGAGCGTCGAAGATCCCATGGAGCGTCGCAAGCGCTCGGTGAAGCGCGGCCGCGGTGCGCTCGATGTCCTCGACGAACTCAAGATCGGCCTGCTCACGGGCTCGATCAATCCGGCCATGGTGGCGCGGTTGCGCAGTGCGGCAGCCAACCTCAAGGAATCATCCGGCGAACCCGGTCTGGACGCCGTGCTCTCCGAGATCGAGCTCCGGGTCGAAGTTGAGCTGGCCAAGGCCGGCCAAGTCTAAGTCGGCGAGGCCGGCCCCAAGCGCGGCTGAAACCCGCATAAGCCGTATGGCTGCTCGGATGTCTCTTGGACCAATGGACCGCGCCGGGGTTGTGGTGCGCTGCAGCAGCACGGTTCCGACCATGAAACCGGGCGGTGGACGGCGGTTCTGGAGGTATCCTGACGTTATTGTCTGTCACATGACGTCGCTATATAAGCTGCGGCGCGGCCGGTCATTTCCGGCGCCTTGCACGCATAGATGGATTGGCCTTGGACAAGTTGAAAAGCTATCGCCCCTCCGAAAAAGAGCCTTTCATGAACGACCGGCAGCGCGACTATTTCCGCGCGAAATTGCTGGCCTGGAAGGAAGAAATCCTCCGTGAATCGAAACTCACCCTGCAGGCTTTGCAGGAGGAGAACGTCAATCACCCCGACCTCGCCGACCGTGCATCGTCGGAAACCGACCGCGCCATCGAACTGCGGGCGCGCGACCGGCAGCGCAAGCTGATCTCCAAGATCGACGCCGCGCTGCTGCGCATCGAGGATAATACCTACGGCTATTGCGAGGAGACCGGCGAGCCGATCTCGCTCAAGCGGCTAGAAGCCCGCCCGATCGCAACACTCTCCGTGGAAGCTCAGGAGCGCCACGAGAAGCGCGAAAAGGTCTATCGCGACGAATAGTCTTTCAGATGCCAAACGGCCGCCCCATCGGGCGGCCGTTTTTCATTTCGGAGTTCCGGAAGGCAATCACGCATGCTGTGCGATGCAGTGATCTGCGATGACTGCACTGCAGCACGGCGACATTCTTAAACACGGGAATATGAACGTCATCATTCGCCGATAGGACGTAGGCTTGCTCCAGAAAAAAACGGGAGGATGAACAATGGCTGCGCCTGCCTCTTATGATCCCGATACGATCGCGCTGATGCGGAATGTTCTTCAAAAGGTCGTCGCAAGGGTGCCGGAGCAGCACCGCACCTCCTGCAATCAGGCCGCGATCGCCTCGCGCATCCTTGCGACTGCTGCGCAGGGCCGGCGTTCTGAAGACGTCCTGACCACAGAGGCTCTTGCCGAGGTGAAGGAGATATTCACCGGACCCGCCGGGATGAGGCGACTTCATGAAGACCTGACCAGGGTCTTCGGCTGAACTCCAGAATCGAGGAGTTGCAGTGGCGCGAGCGTCGGTTCGCGCTAGCAACGCTGCGCACCGTTGCCAAGCAGGATGGTGGTCGCTACCCGTTAGTCATATGTCGGCATGAGCCGTGTGACGAGCGAAGGGACCGCCGATGGAAAAGTATCTCGCGATCGCCGAAATCCTGGCTTACGTCCGCCATAACCGCACGCCGCTCGCCGTATTGCCGCCAGACGCGGTCCCGCATGACGAGGCCGATGGCTATCGCGTACAGGACGCGCTTCACAATTTGCTGTCGCCCGATTTCGGCTTGCAGGTCGGTTACAAGATCGGCTGCACAAGCGCGGTGATGCAGCAATATCTCGGTATTTCGCATCCTTGCGCCGGCGGACTCTATATGAGCGGTGTTCATGCCGCCGGAACGTCGCTGCGCTACAACGATTATGTACATGTCGGCGTGGAGTGTGAAATTGCGGTCCAGCTCGCGAGCGATCTGATGCCGTCGGGCGAGCCGTTCACAGCTGATGACGTCGCAACAGCGATCGATGCCTACCATCCGGCTATCGAGATCGTCGATGATCGTTATGCGGACTGGCGCAGTATGGATGCGCCGACACTGATCGCAGATGATTTCTTTGCGGCAGGATGTGTTCTGGGTGCGCCTGTTACTCGTGGCAAGGCGCCTGATCTTCTGTCGGTGATTGGACGTGCCGTCGTTAACGGCACGGAAGTGGGGCGCGGCAATGGCGCCGATGTTCTTGGTCATCCACATCATGCACTGGCTTGGCTTGCCAACCATCTCGCGGCCCGAGACAAGATATTGCGCGCCGGAGACTTCGTACTGACGGGCAGCCTAGTGCAAACGGCGTGGCTCAGTGCCGGAGATCACGTCCGAATGGAATTGCTCGGACTGGGCAGCGTCGAGGTGGATTTCAAGAGCTGACGAATGATTGCGCCGCGTTTCGAGTCTGTCCAGAACGACGACGGCCTTCCGCCAGGGGAGCTGACGGAAGGCCGCGCGTGAACACCTCATCGCGTGGGAGCACGATGAGATGTGGGAGCTCGTAACGTTAGAAGGGCAGCAGCACGTCCATCACTTGCTGGCCGTAGCGCGGCTGCTGGACGTCCGAAATCTGACCGCGACCGCCATAGGCGATGCGGGCCTGGGCGATCTTGGCGCTGTCGATGGTGTTGTCGCTCTGAATGTCTTCCGGGCGCACGATGCCGGCGACGATCAGTTCGCGGATCTCGTAGTTGACGCGGATTTCCTGCTTGCCCTCGACCACGAGATTGCCGTTCGGCAGCAATTGGGTGACGACAGCGGCGACGCTGGTTTGCAACGCTTCCTGCCGTGCGACCGATCCCTTGCCGTCGCTCGACGACGATCCATCAGCCGTCAGCAGACGGCCGGGCAAGACCGAGGCGGCCGAACCTGTCAGCAGCTTGCTGCCCGCAAAGTCGGTGATCCCCGAGTTCTCCGTATTGGTGCGGCTGCGCTGGGTCTCGTTGGCGATATTGGCCTTGTCGGTGAAATTCACGGTGACCGTGAGAATGTCACCGATCTGACGCGCGCGCTGATCCTTGAAGAACGCGCGTGATCCGCTGCGCCATAGCGAGTTGGCGTTGTAGGATGCGACCTCCGGCTTTGGCATTGGCATCTGCACCGGCTTGTAGCCGGGCTGTGTCGTCGGGTTTTCGATCGCCGTGAGCGCCGGTTTCTCGCCGATGGACGCGAGACGGTCGATCGATGAACAGCCGCTGGCAGCAAGGCCGACCGTCAGAAGCGCAGCGCCGGTGGCGAAGGGACGATGGAACTGGAACATCAACTTTACTCAGCTTTTCGAGAAACAGGCACGTGGTCGTTGGCAGCAAGCGCGACGGGAGAGTTGGCAGCGGGAGAGTCGGCCAGGGGAGGTCTGGCCTGGGAGATTTTTTCGGACGGGAGAGACTCGCGGGTTGGGGCAATAGTTGGCGCGGGAGCTTCTACTTGCGCGGGGAGACGCGGCGACGGAGCGGAAACGGCGACCTGGCCGCGACCGACCACGACGCCGGAGACGGTGCGCTTGGACTGCAGGTTGATCACATTGACCACGTCGCCTTCGGTGCCGCCTTCGATGGCCTTGCCGCGGAGCGTGAGGTAGAGCCCGGCGGTTTCGTAGATCAGCGTCACCGCCTGATCGCGGGTGACGAGGTCAGGCTTGGCGAGGTCGGCATTGCGGATTGCCTGACCGGCGCGCAATTGGCGGCGGCTCTGCATGCCCACGGCGCGGTCGCGCGTTACGCCATCGTTGCCGACTTCGGCTTTCGGGCGACGCTCGACGACAACATCGGAAGATTTCAGCACTTCATTGCGTTCGACGCCGCGGACCAGCACCGCCGCTTCCACGGTCTCAACGGCACTGCCGGTGAAGCGCAGCTTGGTGGCAGAGACGTTGGAGTCGTTGCCGATCGCAAAGGTGACGTCGAAACGGCCGCTGCGCGCGTCGAAACGGACCGCGACAGGCTGCAGCGCGCCGGTATTGCTGGCGTCAAGCTGCAGGCCCTGGACTTCGCGATCGAAGGTCAGGCTCAGATTGGCGGCGGCACCAAGGCCGTGGCGGTTCTCCAACGCCTGCGCGACCTGATTCTCGATATCCTTGCTCTCGATGCTGCGCGACAGCCGCGTTACGGTGATGGACTTGAGCTCGCGTGTATCGACGCCAATCACCTGATGCTGCCGCAACGCCGCGATGACCTGCGCGGTTGACAGCGTGCCGACGGTGCCGAGATCGGGCGCCCGATAGATTGCGATCTGCGCGGTGGGGCCGGCATTGTCGATGACATCGCCAATCCGCACCACGTCGCTGGACACCGTGACGTTGGCGCGCAGCGTTGGCGATGCGATGACCTCGTCGCGCTGCGCTTGGCCGAGCGCAGCAGTGGCCGCTGCAGCGAGCAGGGCGGTGGCGAGGAGAAGCGAACGCATGGCTGATGTCATGATCATTCTCCTCAGCGGAACATGCCGGCGGTGGATTGCAGCATCTGGTCGGCAGCGCTGATGACCTTGGCGTTCATCTCATAGGCGCGCTGCGCGGCGATCAGGTCCGAGATTTCGGTGACCACTTCGACATTGGCCATTTCGAGGTTGCGCTGCTGCATGTCGCCGAAGCCGTCGGCATTGGCGACGCCGTCCTGCGGTGGGCCGGAGGCCGGTGTTTCGGTGAACAGGTTGTCACCGATCGAATTGAGACCGGCCTTGTTGATGAAGCGGGTGAGGCTGATCTGGCCGAGAACGGTCGGGGTCGTCGAGCCCGGTACGATCACCGAGACCTGGCCCTGCGCATTGATCGAGAGTTGCGACGATGCCTGGGGAATCGAGATCGTTGGCTGCAGCAGGTTGCCCTGCGGGTTGACGATCCGGCCCTGCTGGTCAGTTGAAAACGTACCATCGCGGGTATAGGCGAAGGTGCCATCGGTGAGCTGGATCTTGAAGAAGCCTTCACCGCGGACCGCGATATCGAGATCGCCGCCGGTCGCCGACAGCGTGCCCTGGGTCATCATGCGCGGAGTGCCGACGGTCTTCACACCGCCGCCGATATCGACGCCGACCGGAATGACTGTGCCCTGATCCGATGCTTGCGCACCGACGCGGCGAACGTGATCGTAGATGAGGTCCTGGAATGCGGCACGCTGCTTCTTGAAGCCGGTCGTGCGCATGTTGGCGATATTGTTCGAGATGACCTGGACGTTGAGTTCCTGGGCCGCCATCCCGGTCGCTGCAGTGTAAAGAGCGCGCATGGGTCAGATTCCTTAAGCCGGAACGTCGGCAAGTTTTTCGATGGCGGAGCGCCGCGCGTCGCCTTGCGACTGCAGCATGTTGGACAGCTCGGTGTAGGCGCGGGTGACGTCGATCATCCGGGTCATTTCGACGACCGAGCTGACGTTCGACTTCTCGATGAAGCCCTGATTGAGCTTCGACGTGGTGGAAGGCTGCGGATTGGCGCCGGGACCGGCCGAGAACAGGTTGGAGCCTTCCTTCACGAGCCGCTGGGGCTGCGCGAAATTGACCATGCGGATCTTGCCGCGCACGGAGTCGATGCGGTTGATGCCTTCGAGCACCGTGACCGTGCCGTCTTGCGAGATGTTGATGTCGTGGTCGGTCTGCTGGAACACGATCGGGCCATTGGCGCCGAGCACCGGTGCGCCCGACGCTGTCACGAGCTGGCCCTGCGAATTGATCTGCATGCCGCCGTCGCGGGTGTAGCGCTCACCGTTCGGGGTCTGCACCGCGAGGAAGGCGTTGCCGTCGATGGCAATATCCAGCGGATTCTTGGTCTGCTCGGTCGCGCCGCCGGTGAAATCATGCATCGTGGCGCGGTCCTGGACGAAGGACACGCGGCGGTCGCGGCCGACGAAGTTGTCTTCGCGGGCGGCCGGGCTCAGATATTCCTCGAAAATCGTCCGCTCGGCCTTGAAGCCGCTCGTGTTGATATTCGCAATGTTGTTCGCCACGACGTCCATCTGACGCCGAAGCGTCATCTGCCGCGACAGTCCGACGAGAAGCATATTCTCCATCGGTGGTTCTCCCCTAAGTTCGCGCGGATCGCTCTCCCAAGCTCGCCGCGGATCCCGTAAACCGCACAGCTCTCCCAAGCCGCGGTTCGCTAAGGTGAGTAGCGAAACCCGTGCCAAGTCAAAAAGCTGATATTTTTCAACTTGTTGGTAGTTTTCGAGGCGCGAAAACGGGCGGCAGAAAGGTCTTGTTGACCATATTTGCCGGCAGAATTTTCCTAGTTGAGCGTCAAAAGAAAGATTCCGTTAACCATTGCGACCTAGCGTCACGATCACACAGGGCCTTGGGCGCTGGCAGCATTTGTATCGCGTCTTTAAAGCCTGCTTTGCAGCATCGAGCTCATCCCAACCCCGGACGGGCAGGCGATGGCGGATACGGAAACTTCAGAAAGCACCCCGACCGGGGACGAGGCGGCAGCTCCCAAGAGCAAATTCAAGCTGATCGCAATCGTCGTGGGCGTGCTGGTGCTTGCAGCGGGCGGTGGCGGCTGGTTCTTTCTGAAGGGGCACCCCAAGGAAGAGAAGAAAGAGGCGGCGCCGGCTGCGAAGCCGCTCGCCTTCATCGATGTGCCGGAGATTCTGGTGAACCTTGCCGGTCAGCCCGGCGAGCGCGTGCAATATCTCAAGGCCAAGATCGTGCTCGAGGTGAAGGAAGCGCCGTTGGTGGCGCAGATCACGCCGTCGATGCCGCGTATCACCGACATGTTCCAGGTTTACCTGCGCGAACTGCGCACCACCGATCTGAACGGCTCCGTTGGCATGTTCCGGCTGAAGGAAGAGCTGACGCGGCGCGTCAATGCCGCGATCTCTCCTCATCACGTGAACGCTGTACTGTTCAAGGAAATCCTCATTCAGTGAGGAATTGGATTTAGGCTGATGTCTACCGAACAGGTCGATCAGGACGCAATTGCCGCCGAATGGGAAGCGTCTCTGGATTCAGAGGATCCCGTTGAGGCGGCGAAAGCGGCTGCCGAAAACGAACTCACCGGCACCATGGCGGAGCAATGGGCCGCCATGGTCGAGGATGGCGGTCGCGATATCGGCGGCGGTAAGAACGGCGGTGAGCGCGTTCTCTCGCAGGAAGAAATCGACAACCTCCTCGGCTTCAGCGTCAACGAGGTTCATCTCGACGAGAATTCCGGCATTCGTGCCATCATCGATTCCTCGATGGTGTCGTATGAGCGTCTGCCGATGCTCGAAATCGTGTTCGACCGTCTGGTGCGGTTGATGACCACGAGCCTGCGCAATTTCACCTCCGACAACGTCGAAGTCTCGCTCGATCGCATCACTTCGGTGCGTTTCGGCGACTATATGAATTCGATTCCACTGCCAGCCGTGCTGTGCGTGTTCAAGGCAGAGGAGTGGGAGAATTTTGGCCTCGCTACCGTCGATTCCAGCCTGATCTATTCGATGATCGACGTGCTGCTCGGCGGCCGCCGCGGTCAGGCTTCGTTGCGCATCGAGGGCCGTCCCTACACCACCATCGAAACCAATCTGGTGAAGCGCCTGATCGAAGTCGTGCTGGCCGACGCTGAACAGGCGTTCCGGCCGCTGTCGCCGGTGAGCTTCAACATCGATCGGCTTGAGACCAATCCGCGCTTCGCCGCCATCAGCCGTCCAGCCAATGCCGCGATCCTGGTGCGTCTGCACATCGATATGGAAGACCGCGGCGGCAATATCGAATTGCTGTTGCCCTATGCGACGATCGAGCCGATCCGTGCCGTGCTCATGCAGATGTTCATGGGCGAAAAATTCGGCCGTGATCCGATCTGGGAAAGCCATCTCGCCACTGAAATTGCTCAGGCCGAGATCGCCGTCGACGCCGTGCTGTATGAGGCGGAGATCCCGTTGAAGCAGCTGATGCTTCTCAAAGTGGGCGATACGCTGCCGCTGGAAATGCGGGCGGATGCCCTTGTTGCCGTGCGTTGCGGAGCCGTGACCTTGACTGAAGGTCGCATGGGGCGTGTCGGCGACCGCGTTGCCATTAGAGTCACGAAACAATTACGCAAGCCTAACACAACCTTCGCCATGTTTGAGAAGGCTGATGAGCAAACTAAATTGATGGAGGCACAATGAGTCATTCATTAGGAATTGTGATCGAGAGCCTGGTTGCGGTGCTTCTGATCCTGACCATCGCCTATTGCATGTTGCTCAATAAGCGCCTGAAGCGCCTCAAGGCGGATGAGCAATCGTTGAAGGCCACAATCGGCGAACTCATCACCGTGACCGAGATCGCCGAGCGTGCGATCGGCGGACTCAAGCTTACCGTGCGTGACGTCAATGAGAATCTCGGCAGCCAGATTTCGGCGGCAACGGCGCTGGCCGATCAACTGAAAGCCCAGCTCGCCGAGAGCGATGCCGTCGTGCGCCGGCTGTCGAAGATCGCGGTGGCGGCACGGCCGCTCACCGAAACCGACCCTGATGCGCCGCGGGTATCCGCAGCGCGGGCCAATGCCGCGGCAGCGCAGGCGTTTGCCGAACGGAGGAGGCCTGACGGCATCGCTGCATGAAAGCTTTTCGGGACGTTCGTATTCTTCCTGTCGTCTTGGTGGCGGTTTTCGGGCTGGCGATTCTCAAGATCGCCGGCCTGGTGATCGATGGCGGCTACGTGTTCAACTACGATCCGCAGCCGCAGCCTACGAAAGGATCGTGGGCGCAGGAGATGTTCAACTTCCCGGGCGGCAAGCTAGCGGACGGCGACATTACCGGCTCGGTGTCAGCCAAGAAGGAAGAGCCGAAGCCCGCGGTAGCAGCGCCTGCAGCGATCGAACCGACCAGCAACCCGCCTGTCGAACTGTCTCCTCAAATCTCGCCTGCTGAACGCGCGATCCTCGAACGGCTGCAAGCGCGCCGTCAGGAGCTGGAAGCGCGTGCACGCGAGATCGACATTCGCGAGAGCCTGCTGAAGGCCGCCGAGAAGCGCATAGAAACCCGCGTCGACGAATTAAAGGGCGTCGAAGCCGGTATCAAGACGGCGAACGATCAGAAGAGCGAAGTCGATGCCGCCCGCTTCAAGGGTATCGTCACCATGTATGAAAGCATGAAGCCGAAGGACGCCGCGAAGATCTTCGACCGGCTGGAAATGCCGGTGCTGTTCGAGATCGCCTCGCAGATCGCGCCTCGGAAGATGTCCGACATTCTCGGTCTGATGCAGCCGGAGGCCGCTGAACGCCTCACCGTGGAATTGGCGCGTCGCGCCTCGGGCGGCGAACGATCTGCCGCGGCGGTCGAACTGCCCAAGATCGAAGGCAGGCCGATCCAGCAGGGCCGGAATTAAAGAAATTAATTAACAAATCCTTAGAGCGCGGAATCTAGATTCAACACAGGGCGGGCGACTGGTCGTCCTTCGAGCATCGGGCTGAGAGACACTTCTGAATGGCACGGACGGCTGCCGTTGCATGTTGGACGCAAGCTCGCGCATGGACGCGGGCCGTTCGACGTTGCGCGGTGCTCGCGGGTATTGTCTGTCTTGCGCTGTCGTTCCCGGATGCCGCATCTGCGCAAGCGGTGAGGGGCACCGCCAGCATGGGCACGTCGGGCGGCTATGGCCGCATCGTGCTGAAGCTTGCCGAGGACGTGGAGTCCGAGGTGACGCAGGCCGGCACCATTCTCGTCATTCGCTTCAAGCGGCCGGTCGATATTCCTGTCGAGATTCTCGGCGACGCCGCCCCCGACTATATAGGCTCCGTACGCCGCGATCCCGATGGCACGGCGATCCGTCTCGCGTTGTCACGCAGGGTGACCGTCAATTCGATGACGGCGGGCGAGCGCATCTTCATCGATCTGTTGCCCGACACCTGGAAGGGCATGCCGCCCGGTTTGCCGCAGGATGTGGTCAAGGAATTGTCGGAGCGCGCGCGCGCGGCAGAGCGCGCCTTGCGCCAGCAACGCGCTGCCGCGGAAAGCCAGAAGAAGCCGCCGATCCGCGTACGCGCATCCGTGCAGCCGACCTTCGTGCGCTTCGTGTTCGAGACCGGCGGCGTCGGTGTGTCGTCGGTGCTGAACGAGAAGACGCTGACGCTGACCTTCAACGCCGGTCTGGTGTTCGATCTCGCCGATGCCAAACTGTCTGCACCCGCCAATGTCGCATCGATCGGTCAGGCGATGGACGGCAACCGGACCGCCGTCGAGATCGGCTTGATCGGCGACGTCGATGTGAAGTCGTTCCGCGAGGACAAGAGCTACGTCGTCGACATCGGCTTCCAGCAGAACGAAAAGCCGTCGCCGCTGGCCAAGCTGCCGGCGGCTGCTCCTGAGGACGACAAACCGCCGGTTGCGGTGAAGCCTCCCGAGGTCGAGAAGCCCGCCAGCGTTCCGGCACAGCGCTCCGGCGAGATCGTGCCGCCGACCTCCGAGACGATCGCAAAAGAGATCGTTCCGGAGAAGAAGGTCGAGGTTGCGACGGCTGCACCGGCAGCGCCCGTCGCGGCAGCGAAGCCGGAAGAGCCAAAGCCCGAGGCGGCCAAGGTCGCTGAATCACCCAAGCCTGCGCCGGCAGCCGAGCCTGTTGTCGTAGCTCCTGCCAAAGAAACACCGCCGCCTGCGCCTGTCGTTGCGGCGGCCCCTGCTGCTGCACCCGTTGCTGCTGCGTCGACCGAACCGGCGGGCATGCCGGTTGAGGTCAAGCGCAGCAGCGACGGCGTGCGCATAGCCTTTGCCTTTCCATCGCAAACGCCGGTCGCTTTGTTTCGCCGCGGCGATATCCTGTGGCTGGTGGCAGATTCGACGCGGCCCATCGACACCGCGCCGATCCGCCGCGATAGCGGATCGATCATTGCCGATGTGAGCACGATCCCGCTGGAGAAGGGGCAGGCGATCCGCATCCGCCTTAATCGCCCACAACTAGCTTCGCTCACGACCGACGATCCTGCCGGCGCGGGACAGGCCTGGTCGCTGATGCTGGCCGATACACGTCAGACGCCGTCGCAGCCGCTGTCCGCCGTGCGCAACATTGCCGATCCCTCGCGCGCCAGCGTGCAGGTGCCATTGGCCAAGCCCGGTCTCAAGCATCGCCTGGTTGATCCGGATGCCGGCGATACGCTCAATATCATCACCGCGCTGCCACCATCGCGCGGCTTCATCCGTCGCCAGGACTTCGTTGAATTCTCGTTGCTGGAATCGATTCACGGCGTGGTGGTTCAGGTGAACTCCGACGACGTGTCCGTTGAAGCCAGTATCGACAAGGTGATGCTCACCAAGCCCGGCGGCCTGACGCTGTCGGCAGCCGATGCGGCGCCGCAGCGCGCCTCGACGGTCGCCCGGCCGATCTTCGATGTCGGCCAGTGGCGCAAGGATCAGGAAGGCCCGTTCAACGCGCGCTTCGACGAATTGATCGACGCGATGTCATCAGCCGAAGCTAGTTCGCTGCCGCAGGCGCGGATGGATCTGGCCAAATTCTACATGGCACGCGGCATGTACCACGAGGCCAAGGGCGTCGCCGATCTCGCGATCGCGGACACCAAAGTCGGCGAGGAAAGCCCTGTCGCGCTGATCGTTCATGCGGTGGCCAGCGCGATGATGGGGCGTCCCGAACAAACCCTGAAGGATATCGCCAATCCGGTGCTCGGGCCGGGTTACGATGGTGAATTGTGGAAGGCGCTCGCCTACGCCAAGCAGGAAAAATGGGTCGAGGCGCGCGAGCGTTTCAAGAATGCCGAGTTCACGCTCGCCGCGCTGCCGGCCGATCTGCAGCGTGCGGCCCTGATGCTCGCGCTGCGGGCCTCGCTCGAGGTCAAGGACTATGCCGGCGCGTCGTCGCGCGGCAGTGAGCTCGAAACGGTCGGCATCTCGCCGGAGATCAAGCCCGCGGCCATGCTTCTCAGCGGCTGGCTCGATGAGGCGCTTGGCCGGGAGAAGGACGCGCTGTCGAAGTATCAGGATGTCACCGGTTCGGTGGATCGTCAGTCTGCAGCGGAAGCCAAGCTGCGCGAAATCAATTTGCGCCAGAAGCGCAACGAGATCAGCGGCGAGGACGCGTTGCATGATCTCGAAGTTCTGGCGGTGACATGGCGCGGCGACGGCACGGAAGTGCAGGTGCTGCAGATCCTGTCGCGCATGTATGCCGAACTCGGGCGCTACAATGACTCGCTGCTGGCCGCCCGCACGGCCACCGAGCGCCAGGCCAACAGCGAAGCCGCGCGCCAGGTGCAGGACGAGGCGCAAGCGCTGTTCTCGCAAATTTATCTGTCGCCAAAGGGCGACAGCCTGCCGCCGGTCGATGCGCTGGCGATGTTCTACGAGTTTCGTGAGCTGACCCCGATCGGCCGCCGCGGCGACGAAATGATCCGCCGTCTTGCAGATCGTCTCGTGGCCGTCGATCTGCTCGATCAGGCCGCCGAGCTTCTGCAGTATCAGGTCGATCACCGTCTCGAAGGCGCTGCACGCTCGCAGGTCGCTGCGCGTCTGGCGATGGTCTATCTGATGAGCCGCAAGCCCGACCGCGCCATCGCCGCGCTGCGCACTACGCGGATCGCCGATCTCAATGGCGAGCTGCGTCAACAGCGGCTGCTGCTCGAGGCGCGGGCGCAGAGTGACATCGGCCGCCGTGAGCTGGCTCTCGACATCATCTCTCATGTCACCGGGCGCGAAGCGATCCGGCTCCGCTCGGATATCTACTGGTCGTCGCGGCGCTGGCGCGAGGCCTCCGAGCAGATCGAACTCTATTATGGCGACCGCTGGCGGGATTTCTCGCCGCTGACGCCAAGCGAAAAGAGCGACATCATCCGTGCTGTCGTGGGTTATGCGCTGGCGGAAGACGCCCTCGGTCTCGCGCGCTTCCGCGAAAAGTATGCGCCGCTGATGAATGTCGGTGCCGACAAGATCGCCTTCGACACCGCGAGCAAGCCGACCTCGACCAACTCTTCGGAATTCGCCGCCATTGCCAAGATGGCCGCGTCCGTCGATACGCTCGACGGCTTCCTGCGCGAGATGAAGACGCGCTTCCCCGAAAGTAGCGCCAAGGCGATCCTGCCGGGTGCCAGTGCGGATCCGATGCCGACCGGCTCGCTGAAGCCGCAGCCGGTCGTCAATGTCCGCAAGATCGAGATGACGCGGTAGGGGCGAGCTTCGCTACTGCCCGTAACTCTGTACCAGGCTGCCGGCCACCAGCGACCAGCCATCCACCAGCACGAAGAAGATCAGCTTGAACGGCAGTGACACCACCGCCGGTGGCAGCATCATCATGCCCATCGCCATCAAGACCGAGGCGACCACGAGATCGATGATCAGGAAGGGCAGGAACAGCAGGAAGCCGATCTCGAAAGCGCGCTTCAGCTCGGAGATCATGAAGGCCGGCACAAGGATGCGGAGCGACAGGTCGTCAGGCGTCGCTGGAACTGGCTCGCCCGACAAGTCCATGAACAGCTTGAGATCCTTCTCGCGCACGTTCTTCTGCATGAAGCCGCGCAGCGGAATGGATGCACGCACCAAAGCTTGTTCGACGGTGATGTCGTTGGAGATCAGCGGCTTGATACCGTCGTCATAGGAACGTTGCAGCACCGGTCCCATCACGAAAGCCGTAAGGAACATCGCCAGCGCGATGATCACCGAGTTCGGCGGAGCCGTCGCTGTACCCAATGCGGTGCGCAGCAGCGACAGCACGACCACGATGCGTGTGAATGACGTCATCATGATCAGGATCGACGGTGCGATCGACAGCACCGTCAACAACGCAATCATCTGCACCGCACGTTCGGTGACGCCGCCGCCACCGCCGCCGAGATTGATGCTGATGTCCTGCGCCATCGCGGGACCTGCGAAGGTCCCGGCGGCGATTAGAACAGAAAGGAAAAATACTCTACGCGGGAGGTTCGCCGAACTCACGAACTGGACTTTGGCCGTCCCAGCAGGGAGGCCATCTCGTCTTCGAGATTTTCAAAACCCGATTTGACCGGCGGGACGACGGGCGGCGCCTCCGCACGGGCAGGGCTGGCGATCGAGACTTCCGGCGACCGCGAAGCCGGACGGATCGATGGTGCCTCAGGCGCCACCGACGGAGCGCCGACCCGGGGCTCAGGCGCATCCTGACGGGTTTCGCCGGCAGGACGGCGCAAGGCTGCTTCGAGGCGCTGCGCCATATCGGCAAGGTTCTGATCGGCAGACGACACGGCGACTGCCGGAGCAGGAGGCGTAGGGGCTTGCGTCGGTACGGGCGGCGCAACGACCGGGGCGGGAGCCGGGGCAGCAACAACCGGAGCAGGCGGGGTCGGCGCTGCTGCGACGGGACGGTCCGGCGTGCGGGGTTGCGGCATGGTGCGGATCGGCGGATCGGCACGCATCGGGCGCGGCATCATCGGCTCGCTACGTGGCATTTCACTTCGCGGAATCGGCCGCTGCGGGAAAAGGTCGTTGCGTGGCGCCGGTTCGGGGCGCGGCGCAGGTTCCGGCGCGAGGCTGGCGACCGGATCGGGTCGACGCTCCGGCAAAGGCGCGGCCGGGCGGCGTGGCTCTTCGATAAAGGAGGGGCGCGCGGGGCGCGGCGCCGGCTCCGGCACATGCGGTTCGGAATCGAAGCCGGAGTCGTTGCTCTCTGCCCAGCTCGGAGCTTCAGGCAGCGACGGGCCGCGGCTTGCCACATCGGCGGCGAGGCCGCCGCGCTGGGGGGCCTGCTCACGGCCGGGTATGGCGCGGACGATATTGGGCTCGACGACGATGTCCGACGGGCCGCCGATCATCAGCAAATGTTCGACATTGTCGCGGCGGACCAGCACCAGACGGCGGCGGCCGTCCACGGCGGCGGCGTCGATCACCGCGAGCCGCGGCAAGCGCCCGCGGCTGGTGTTGTTGCCCAGCCGGTTGCCGGCGAATCGGCGCACCAGCCAGGCGGTAAGCCCGATCAGCGCCAGCACGACAACGAAGGCCAAGATAAATTGCACCGATGATTGCATCATAAAGTCCCCAGCCAGACAGGGTGGCTGCAACGTCCACGTCCAGAGCCGGAGGTGTCATACCCCCGCACGCCCCGCACGCAGCGTGAATCACGCCCCATCTGTTAACGCCCCACGGCAGAACCTGCCGTTGGTTAATAATAAACTATGAATCGCTGCAGCCAAAACGACTTCTGCCGCCCCGTCGTATGGCCGATGGGGATGGTTAATCGGCCAATTCAGGCAAAAAAGCGTTGGCATTTGCGAAAAACGTCAATTTTGCAGCATTCATTTACGGTTCGGTAACAAGTACCGCCGGAAATTAACTTCGTATTAACCATGCAGGCGGCAAATTCTGCCTAGCTCAGGACACTCCGTCCGGGCGGGCGGAGAAGGCCGATGGCGATCAGCGACATGCCGATGTTGTCGGCGCTGCGCACCAAGATGCAGTGGCATCAGGAGCGCCAGCGTGTGCTGGCCGAAAATATCTCGAATTCGGACACTCCGAACTTCCGCCCCCGCGATCTCGTGGAACCGAAATTCGACAAGGCCGGGAACACGTCCGTCACCGCGGGCGGTATGGGCTCGCTGCCAATGATGCGCGCCGCCGGCACCAACATCCTGCCGACCGGAGGCTCGGCCTCTTTCAACCAGAACAGCCGGGTCGGTTACGAGACCCGGCCCGCCGGCAATGCCGTCAATCTGGAAGACGAAATGCTCAAGGTCTCGGCCAATCAGATGGACTATGCCGCCGCGACCTCGCTCTACACCCGCAGCCTCGGTCTGTTGAAGACCGCTATCGGCAAGCGCTGACGCCGCCGCGCGCATAAAGGGAGCTCATCATGGCAGACGATATCAGCGACTTCTCGCGCTCCATGGGCATCGCGACCTCTGGTCTGCGCGCCCAGGCGGGTCGCATGCGGGTGATTTCGGAAAACATCGCGAATGCGCAGTCCACAGCGCAGACTTCGGGCGGAGACCCCTATCGCCGCAAGGTGCCGACCTTCAAATCCGAGCTGGATCGCTCGCTCGATGCCCGCATCGTCGGCCTGGGCCGCATCAGGCCGGATCAATCTGCGTTTCCCACGCGCTACGAGCCCGGCAATCCCGCGGCGGATGCCGCCGGCAACGTCAAGTACCCCAACGTGAACTCGCTGGTGGAAATGACGGACATGAAGGAAGCGCAGCGCTCCTATGAAGCCAATCTCAACATCATCAGCGCCACGCGCCGGATGATCCAACGCACGCTCGACATCCTCAAGGCCTGAACAGGACAGCTGAACCATGGCAACTCCCTCTGTCGCCGCCAATGCTTACTCGGCCCTCTCGCGCATCATGGACGCCGGCGGCGGCGCCGGTGGCGGTCTCAACAAGGCGGCGGACGCCGGTGGTGGTCAGTCGTTCGGCGCGGTCCTCAAGGACGCGCTGGGCAGCGTGCTCGATTCCGGCCGCAAGTCGGATGCGCAGACCATCGCAATGGCCAACGGCAAGGCCAATGTGATGGACGTGGTCACGGCAGTTGCGGAAACCGACGTCGCCGTGTCGACGCTGGTCTCGGTGCGCGATCGCGTCATCCAGTCCTACGAAGACATCATGAAGATGCCGATCTGATCCTCCTCATCACGAACACCGCGTAACACAAGGATTACTGCAATGACCGGCCCCGAAACTCTCGACGTTGCCCGTGATGCGATCTGGACGATTGTGATCGTGTCCGGTCCGCTGATGGTCGTGGGCCTCCTGGTTGGTGTCGTCGTGTCGCTGGTGCAGGCGCTGACCCAGATCCAGGAACAGTCGCTGGTCTTCGTGCCGAAGATTCTCGCGGTCTTTGCCACCATGATGCTGACGCTCCCGTTCATGGGGGACGCATTGTCGAGCTACATGTTGCGGATATCGTCGCGAATCATCGGGGGGTGATGCACAATCCCGTATGCGCATCGATGTCTCGCTTCTGCCCGCTCTCGCCGCTGCCTTCATGCTGGCCTTCGCCCGCATCGGTACGATGGTGATGTTGATGCCGGGCTTTGGCGAAACCAACATTCCAGCACGGGCCAAGCTGTCGATCGCATTGGGACTGACCCTTCTCATGCTGCCGGCGCATCGCGGCGCTTATAACGTCGATATGGGATCGATCGTGCCGATGCTGGTTCTGCTGGTGCATGAGATCATCATCGGCGTCGTGCTCGGCGCCACCGCGCGCGTCACGCTGTCGGCGCTGCAGGTCGCCGGATCAATCATCGCGCAGCAACTCGGTCTCGGCTTCGTCACCTCGGTGGATCCGACTCAGGGTCAGCAGGGCGTGCTGATCGGCAATTTTCTCACGATGCTCGGCATCACGATGCTGTTCGCCACCGATACGCATCACCTTGTGATCGCCGCCATTAACGACAGCTACAAGATTTTTGCGCCCGGCGAGATCATGTCGACGGGCGATGTGGCGAAGCTCGCGACCAATGCCTTCGCGGCGGCGTTCAAGATCGGCACGCAGCTTGCTGCGCCTTTCCTGGTGTTCGGCCTCGTCTTCAACATGGGGCTTGGCGTGCTGGCACGGCTGATGCCGCAGATGCAGGTCTATTTCGTCGGTGTACCGCTTTCGATCATGATCGGATTCCTGATCTTCGCCGTTGTGCTCGCGACCATGATGGGGACCTACCTCGAATACGTCACCGGCGTCATGCAACAAATGATGCCGCGGATATAGGGGCGCGCGGATGGCCGACGACGATTCCGAGAAGACACATGACCCCACGCAAAAAAAGCTCGACGATGCTCACGAACGCGGTGACGTAGCCAAAAGCCAGGAGGTCAATACCTGGTTCCTGCTGGCGGGCGCGACGCTGGTCTTGTCGACCTTCAACGGCTCGGTCGGCGGCGGCCTGCAAACGCCGCTTAAAAACCTTCTGCAAAATTCCTGGATGATACGGACGGACGGGCCCGGACTATTGCTGCTGGCCAAGAGCCTCTGCATGTCCATCTTGTCCACCATGGGCATGCCGATCCTGTTTCTCGTGATCGCCGCGCTCGCGGGCAATCTGATCCAGCACCGGCTCGTGTTCTCCACCGAAGGGCTGGTGCCCAAGTTCAGCAAGCTGTCGCCGATGGAAGGCGCCAAGCGCGTCTTCGGCAAGCAGGCGCTGGCCAATTTCCTGAAGGGGCTGTTCAAGCTCGTCCTGCTCGGCGCCGTGATGTGCGCGGTGCTGTGGCCCGAGCGGTTTCGTCTGGATGCGCTGATCCATATCGATCCGTCGGCGATCCTCGGCATCACCACATCGCTGACACTGCAGCTGATGGGTTCGGTGGTGGCGATGCTCGCCTTCGTCGCCATTGCCGACTTCTTCTTCCAGTACCGCACCTGGTACGAGAAGCTGAAGATGTCGCTGCAGGAAGTGAAGGAAGAATACAAGCAGTCCGAGGGCGACCCCCACATCAAGGGCAAGATCAAGCAGCTGCGTCAGCAGAACATGAAGAAGCGCATGATGGCAGCGGTGCCGAAAGCGTCGGTGATCATCACCAACCCGACGCACTACGCCGTGGCGCTGTCTTATGAGCGCGGTATGACCGCGCCGATCTGCGTCGCCAAGGGCGTCGACAACATCGCGCTGAAGATCAGGGAGGTTGCCGGCAAGCACGATATTCCGATCGTCGAGAACGTGCCGCTGGCGCGCGCGCTTTACGCCACCGTCGAGATCGACGAGGAAATTCCGGGCGAACACTACCATGCGGTGGCCGAAGTCATTGGCTACGTCATGGGCCTGAAGCGTGGCCTGTCCGGGCGTACGCCATGATTCGGGAAAGCGCCTGGCAAAGGGCCGGGCAAGGGGCCGGGAACGTGTTGCGAATCGGCGGATTGGAAGCGAATAGGCCGACGCGGCGCTTGCGTAAGGCCAGCCGATTGATGCACTCAGGAGGCGCGCAAACCCGCGCTGCCGCAACTGCCAACAGGCGACGAACCGTCCGATGACTGCCGAGACCGACCACGATCGCCAATCGATGACGGCGCAGAATCCGGTTCTGCACGAGCCGGCCCGGCGCAGCGGCAGCATCGTGCTGGTGCTGCTGATTGCCGCCGCGATCATCGCCTGCGCCGTGGCATTCATGACGCTCGGCCGCGCCCAGGCGCAGCCTTATATTTTGGGCCTGCTGGCGCTGCTGGCGATGGTCGGCCTGTTCGTGTTGTTCGCCTTTGCCGCCGGTATTGTCCGCTTTGCCGATCGCACCTCCGACGATCCGATCATGCGCACCGTGGCCGATCACGCCTTTGACGGTATCGCGGTCACCGATGCGCGGGGCCATGTGGTCTATGCCAATGCTGCCTATCTCACATTGACCGGTGCGGCCTCCGCGCAGGATGCGCGACCGGTCGAGCGCGTCTTCATCGGCAATCCCGACGTCTCCGAAGCCGTCTTCCGCCTGCTCAAGGCTGCCCGCGAGGGCAAGCGTCAGCAGGAGGAAGTCCGTGTCGCAGCGCCGGACGGCAGCCACGGCCGCTGGCTGCGCATGCGCGTGCGTCCACTGGGTGAGGGTAAGCGCGAAGCCAAATCCACGGTGTGGTCGGTGGCCGATATTTCCCGCGATCGGCAACGCCAGGAAGACGTGTTCCAGGAATTGCAGCACGCCATCGAATATCTCGATCACGCGCCTTGCGGCTTCTTCTCGGTCAATCCAAAGGGCGAGCTGGTTTACGTCAACGCCACACTGGCGAACTGGCTCGATCACGATCTTGCGGAGATCGGCTCCGGCGGTTTGAAGCTGACTGATATCGTCTCTGGCGACGGCGCCTCGTTGCTGACGTCGATTGTGCCGATGCCCGGCGAGGTCAAAACCGAAGTCTTCGACATCGACCTGCGCATGCGCAACGGCAAGACCATGCCGGTGCGGCTCTATCACAAGCTCGCTTTCGGCGCCGATGGGGTGCCGGGTGCATCGCGCACCCTTGTCATCAGCCGCGCCCGCGATGAGCGCTCGGATCCGCAGCGCGCCGCCGAAGTGCGCTTCATGCGCTTCTTCGACCATACGCCGATGGCGATCGCGACGGTGGATCGCGACGGCACCGTGGTGCGCGGCAATGCCCGTTTCGCCAAACTGGCGCAGAGCCTCAACACATCGGGCGCCGTCAACAAATCGATCCTGGCCGCCGTCAGCGACCGCGACCGCAATCAGCTCGTCGCGGCCATCGGCCACGCCGCCCAGGGGCAGGGCGATATCCCGCCGGTGGAAGCGCTGCTGGAAGGCGCCAAGGAACGCTGGGGACAGTTCTTCGTCACCGCCGTGGAGGAGAACGAGCGCGAGACCGAAGCCGCCATCGTCTACATGCTGGAGACCACCGAGCGCCGCACGCTCGAGAACCAGGTCAACCAGGCGCAGAAGATGGACACCATCGGCCAGCTGGCCGGCGGCATCGCGCACGATTTCAACAACGTGCTCTCCGCCATCATGATGGCCAACGACTTCCTGCTGAACGCGCACAAGCCGACCGATCCGTCGTTCCAGGACATCATGCAGATCAAGCAGAACGCGACGCGCGCGGCGACGCTGGTGCGCCAGCTGCTCGCATTCTCGCGCCGCCAGACGCTGCGCCCGACGGTGCTCAATCTTGGCGATGCGCTGTCCGATATCGATCTGCTGCTGAAGCGCCTGATCGGCGAGAAGGTCAAACTCGAAGTCGTGCACGGCCGCGATCTGTGGCCGGTGAAGGTCGACATCTCGCAATTCGAGCAGGTGATCGTGAACCTCGCGGTCAATGCGCGCGACGCGATGCCGGACGGCGGCGCGTTGACTGTGCGCACCGTCAACGTCTCGGCCGAGGAAGCCGGGCGACTGTCCTATAAGGGTATGCCGCCATCGGACTATGTGCGTATCGATGTCAGCGATACCGGCACCGGCATTCCCGCCGACATCGTCGAGAAGATCTTCGAACCGTTCTTCTCCACCAAGGATGTCGGCAAGGGCACCGGCCTCGGCCTCTCTACGGTCTACGGCATCGTCAAGCAGACTGGTGGTTTCGTCTATGTCGATTCCGAGCCCGGCAAAGGCACCACGTTCCGCATCTTCCTGCCGCGCCATCATCAGGAAAAGGAAGTCGCTCCCGATCCGGCGATCGCAGCCGCCGTCGCCGCCAAGGAAGCCGCTGCCGACGCCAAGCCACGTGCGGATCTGACCGGGCAGGGCACCATCCTACTCGTCGAGGACGAAGAGGGCCTGCGCGCGCTGAACGCCCGCGGTCTGCGCTCGCGCGGTTACACGGTGGTCGAAGCCGGCAACGGCGTCGAAGCGATGGAGCTGTTCGACGAGCAGAACGGCGCCATCGATCTCGTGGTCTCCGACGTGGTGATGCCGGAGATGGATGGACCGACGCTGCTGAAGGAGATGCGCGCCCGCAATGCGGATATTCGCATCATCTTCGTGTCAGGTTACGCCGAGGAAGCCTTCGAAAAGAGCCTGCCGGAAAACCAGCAATTCGCCTTCCTGGCCAAGCCGTTCGCCCTGAGCGCGCTGATCGCCAAGGTCAAGGAAACCATGGCACCGAATTAACGGAGCGCCGCTGGCAATACCATCCTGCCTTCTAATGCGCATTCACCCCGCAATGCAGCATAAGTGTTTGAAAGCAAGATGACTCTTGCGCCAAAGGTTCAATGACGAGCCGCGACCGAGGGCCGCAGCGTTTACCCTCGAACGGTGCTTCCCTTTTAGGCTGGGGTAGCCATGTTAGGGGTGTTTTCCCCCTGCCGGGGATTGAGGGAATGACCATGACTTTCACGTTCAGCATGCGCGGCGTCGTCAAGGCGATGGCCGTCGTCCTTTCGCTGGCGATGCCGCTCACAATTGCAATCTCCTCTGCCGACGCCCGCGTTGGCGGTGGCAGCAGCTCGGGCTCGCGCGGCAACCGCACGTTCTCGGCCCCGCCGAGCACGTCGACGGCGCCTAACGCGGCTCAGCCGTTCAACCGCACCATGCAGCAGCCGGGTTCGCCCGGCATGAACAGCGCGACCACGGGCGCAGCCAGCAAGGGCGGTTTCTTCAACCGTCCGGGCATGGGCATGCTCGGCGGCCTTGCTGCCGGCTTCCTCGGTGCAGGCCTGCTCGGCATGCTGTTCGGCGGTGGCTTGTTCAGCGGCCTCGGCGGCATCTCCTCGATCATCGGCCTGCTGCTGCAGGTCGGCCTGATCATCATCGTCGTCCGCCTCGCAATGTCCTGGTGGCAGCGTCGCAACCAGACGGCGTCGGCCTATGCCGGTCCGGCCAGCTCGGCCTATACCGGCCCGGCCAATGGTCCCGACCAGAACCAGGCACACATGAACCAGGCGCAGCAGGGTTATGGCGCACAGCCGACCCAGCGCAGTGGTCTCGGTGGCTTCGGTTTCGGCGGCTCGAACAATGACAAGCCGATCGAGATCGTGCCGCAGGATTACGAAGCTTTCGAGAAGCTGCTCAGCGACGTGCAGGCCGCTTGGTCTAACGAAGATGTCGAGAAGCTCGGCAAGCTGTCGACGCCGGAAATGGTGTCGTACTTCGCCAAGGACCTCGCCGAGAACAAGGCCCGCAACGACATCAACAAGGTGTCGGATGTGAAGCTGCTGCAGGGCGACCTGGCGGAAGCCTGGCGCGAAGGCGACACCGACTATGCGAGCGTCGCAATGCGCTTCTCGCTGGTCGACAAGACGCTGGAGCGCGGCACTAATCGCTTGGTGGCTGGTAGTGAAACGCCGATCGAAGCGACCGAGATCTGGACCTTCGTGCGCCCGCGCGGCGCCGATTGGGAACTGTCGGCGATTCAGCAGGCGTAAGCTTTGCGTCATCGAAATCGGACAAGCGCCGCGGATCATTCCGCGGCGCTTTTTGTTGGCCTCATGCGTGTGCATTGCCAAGCGATGATCTCAATAAGAGAGCGGGAATAATCCGCCGGATGACGTGTTGGTCAGTTGCGTCCCATCGCGACTGGCGTTGTGTGGCTACAAAAACAAATTGGAGGAATCGATGCCCATTATTCTCTCGACCATGACCCGTCTCGGCCTATGCGCCGGTGCGGTCGCCGTCTCGCTCGCAGTAACGTCGCCATCATTCGCGCAGGGCGCGGATACCAGCTTCTTCGTCACCAGCAACGGCATCGGCAATGGCGGCAATCTCGGTGGCCTCGCCGGTGCTGACAATCACTGCCAGACGCTGGCACAGGCTGCAGGCGCGGGCGCCAAGACATGGCGCGCTTATCTCTCGACGCAGGCCGCCGATGGCAAGCCCGCGATCAATGCGAAAGATCGCATCGGCAACGGGCCGTGGAAGAATGCCAAGGGCGTCGTCGTCGCCAAGGATGTCGCCGATCTGCATGGCGCCAGCAACAACCTCTCCAAGCAGACCTCGCTCAGCGAGAAGGGCGAGGTCATCAATGGCCGCGGCGATACGCCGAATCGCCATGACGTGCTGACCGGCTCGCAGGCCGACGGCACAGCCTTTGCCGCTGGTGAAGATCGCACCTGCAAGAACTGGACGAGCAGCACGCAGGGGGCGGCCATGGTCGGCCATATCGATCGTACGGGGTTGAACGAAGAGCCGCCGGCGAAGTCATGGAACACGTCGCATCCATCGCGCGGCCCTGATGGCGGCTGCTCGCAGAACGACCTGAAGAGCACCGGCGGTGACGGGCTGTTGTACTGCTTCGCGTCGAATTGAGTTCTATTGCGATAGACGAGCAGCAACACACTCCGCCATGGCCGGGCCTGTCCCGGCCGTGGCGCGTTTTGCGGCGGTAGCTGGACGACGGTGCGGAGTTCTCGCCGGACCAGCGCGGCGAACGAATTCCGCGGTGAGCAGTTACCCTGGCACCCCTGACGCGACATTTGGCGAGGTTCCGCATGCGATATGAGCTGTATTACTGGCCGACGATCCAGGGCCGCGGCGAATTCGTGCGCCTGGCGCTCGAAGATGCCGGCGCGGACTACCGCGATATGGCGCGTGGCAAGGGCGGCATGGCCGCAATGACGAGGATGCTCGACGGCAAGAAAGGCATTCCGCCATTTGCACCGCCATTCCTCAAGGCGGGCAATATGGTGATCGGCCAGACTGCCAACATCTTGTTCTATCTCGGCCCACGTCACGGTCTGGCGCCGAAGTCGGAAGCGGCGCGCCTGCAACTGCATGAGCTGCAACTGACCATCACCGATTTCGTCGCCGAGGTGCATGACACCCATCACCCGATCGGCGTATCGCTCTATTACGAGGATCAGAAAGGCCCGGCCAAAAAGCGCAGCGCTGAATTCCTGAAAGAGCGCGTGCCGAAATATCTCGGCTATTTCGAGCGGATATTAAAAGCCAGCGACGGCGCCTATGTCACCGGCCGCAAGGCGACCTATGTCGACCTGTCACTGTTCCAGATCGTTGAAGGACTGCGCTACGCATTTCCGAAACGCATGAAAAAATTCGAGCGGGAGATTCCGTGCCTGATCGATTTGCATGACCGCGTGGCGGCTCGCCCGAACATCAAGGCCTATCTCGACAGCGACCGCCGCATTGCCTTCAACAAGGACGGCATCTTCCGGCACTACAAGGCGCTGGACAAATAGCGCCGTGCAGCTCGCGTGGCGAGGTTACCAGAGCCCCGGACACAGACGATAGCGGACGCGCGTCGTATAGTCGGTGTAACCGGGGAGACCGTCCCTCAACGTACGCTCTTCGGCCGTCGTGCGCCATGCGAGCAGCACGGCCAGGATCAGCGTCAGCGCGGCACTCCACCACGAGCCAAGCCAGAGGGATGTGCCGAGGAAAAACAGGATAGCGCCGCTATACATGGGATGACGCACGAGATGATACGGACCGGTATCGATGACGTGCTGGCCGCGGTCGCGTTGAAGCTTGATGACCGGTGCGGCGAAACTGTTTTCGCGCAGTACCCAGAATGAGATTGCCATTCCCGTGAGTGCGAGTGCCGTACCCGCGACCTGGACGCCAACGGTCATTTGCGAAAGACCGAAGCGCTGATCCAGCCCCGCAACGATCAGCCAGACCAGTGCTACGGTAAAGAACGCCACCATGAAGACGCTGTCCGCTGTGGGCTGCCCCTGCTGTACCATGGGGCGCATGCGTTCTTCAAACAGTGCGGGATCGATCTGGATCAGCCATAGGCCGCCGCCAAGGCCGAGCAGGATCATGAAGAGCAGAAATGACCACGCCGCCGGCCATTGCCAGGTCCCGGCGGCGGTGAACAAAACGGCGCCGATCACGCCGAACCAGACCAGCGTACGTATCACGAGGCGAGCGATCATGTCGGGCCTCCTTCGGCCCGCATCCGATACCAGATTCGCGGCAGTGATGGGGCAGGCCTCGCGTCAACGCGACCGGCGGCTGGTCTCTGTCCGACGGTGCTGAGTTAAGCGAGCTGATCGATCCGGGTGCCCTGGCCGGGCGGCAGTGCTGCGCGCGGTGGGGGCGGCGCGGTGCGGCTGTCGTTGTCGTCGTTCTTCTTCGGCTCCGGCGGCTTTGCCTCGATCGGCTTTACCTCTGCGACCGGTGGTGCGCTGCTCACGCTTGAAACGCTCATTACAAATTCCCTGTTTCACAACTCTTGCAGTCGGACAATGGGGTGTGCGCCAACAAGGAGTTGGTAAATCAGGCGCTGCAATTTGCAGCAATCGGGGCGGATCGGAAACGGTGGTAAACGCGCCGTCCAGGACTTCACTACAATTGAAACGAAATACTCATTCGTCCTTGCCGCGGGAGATCGTGATGTTCGCCGATGTTTTGTTGCGGGTGCAGCGCAGGTCGAGCCGGCGATAGCGGAGCTTGACGTCATCGCCGCGGAAAATCCCCATGCGGCCGAGACATCGCGTGGTGCCCTTCACCGTATCCGATTTGGGGATCGTGAAGATGACGGCTGCCGCACTGGCGACGAGATCCGTGAAAGCCGGCGCCGGCTTGCGGGTCGCGGAGGCCGCATAGAGCTCGTTGCTGAAATTGCGACTGGCGCAGCCAAGCCGCAATTGTTTGGCCGCCGGATGCGACAGGTAGATCACATTGGCTGCGGTGCGCCCGACGCTGAGCCCGTCGATCTGGCTCTTGAGCTGCCGCGCGAGATCATCGCAGCGGTCGGCGCGGGCAGGCGAAGCGGCAAGGGTTACGGTGGCGAGCAGCGCCACAGCCGAAAAAATGCCGCGCAGGCGGTCGATGGACATTCCAGATTCTCCTCAATCCCCGGCCGCACTGAAACGCGGGACGCCACTTTATGCAAGGCGCGGCGGGCGCAGCCGGTTACTGCTGGAACGGGGGATTATCCCCGCGATTGCGGGCCTGTCCCCCTGTTTTGAACCCTTCAAAACTGTCCGGAAACCGCCTACAAGGGCCTCAAATCCCCTCCCTTTTTGAGGCCCCATCCATGAACGCTCCCACCGCTTTCCCTGATCCGAAGCCCGTCCCGCCCTACAAGCACACCCCGCTGTTTCCGCTGGGCGCGGACACCACCCCCTACAAGAAGGTCACCACCGAGGGCGTGCGGGTCGAGAAGGTACTGGGCAGGGACATGCTGGTGGTGTCGCGGGATGCGCTGAAGGCGCTCTCGGAGGCCGCGTTCGGCGACATCAACCACTATCTGCGCCCCGGCCATCTGCAGCAGCTGCGCAACATCCTGGACGACAGCGAAGCCAGCCCGAATGACAAGTTCGTGGCCTTCGACTTCCTCAAGAATGCGAACATCGCCGCAGGCGGCGTGCTGCCGATGTGCCAGGACACCGGCACCGCGATCATCATGGGCAAGAAGGGCTGTAACGTCATCACCGATGGCGACGATGAGGCGGCACTCTCGGAAGGCGCCCGCGACGCCTATCTGCGCCGCAACCTGCGCTATTCGCAGGTCGCGCCGCTGACCATGTATGAAGAGAAGAACACCGCCAACAACATGCCGGCGCAGTGCGAGATCTATGCCGAGGGCGACGACGCCTACAAGTTCATGTTCATGGCCAAGGGCGGCGGCTCCGCCAACAAGAGTTTTCTGTTCCAGGCGACGCCATCCGTTCTGACGAAGGATCGCCTGCTGGCCTTCCTGAAGGAAAAAATCATGACGCTGGGCACCGCCGCGTGCCCGCCCTACCACCTCGCCATCGTCATCGGTGGCACCTCGGCCGAGCTGTGCATGAAGACGGTGAAGCTCGCTTCCGCGCGTTACCTCGATGCGCTGCCCACGCAAGGTTCGTCGGACGGCAATGCGTTCCGCGATCTGGAGATGGAGCAGGAAATCCTCAAGATGACGCAGTCGTCCGGCGTCGGCGCGCAGTTCGGCGGCAAGTATTTCTGTCATGACGTCCGCGTCATCCGCCTGCCGCGTCATGGCGCGTCGCTGCCGATCGGCCTCGGCGTGTCGTGCTCCGCGGATCGTCAGGTGCTCGGCAAGATCACCAAGGACGGCGTCTATCTCGAAGAGCTCGAGCATAACCCCGCACAGTATCTGCCGCAGGTCGAGCAGGCGCTCGGCGGCGAGGTTGTGAAGATAGATCTCAACCAGCCGATGAAGGACATTCTCGCGACGCTGTCGAACTATCCGACCAAGACCCGCCTGTCGCTGACCGGCACCATGATCGTCGCGCGCGACTCGGCGCATGCCAAGCTGCGCGACCGGCTAGAGAAGGGCGAGCCACTGCCGGACTACTTCAAGAACCACCCGGTCTATTACGCCGGTCCCGCCAAGACGCCCGAAGGCTATGCCTCCGGCGCGTTCGGCCCGACCACGGCCGGCCGCATGGATAGCTTCGTCGACCAGTTCCAGGCGGCGGGCGGTTCGATGGTGATGGTTGCCAAGGGCAATCGCGCCGTTGCGGTGCGCGAGGCCTGCAAGAAGCATGGCGGCTTCTATCTCGGCTCGATCGGCGGCTCGGCGGCAAACCTCGCCGAACACTGCATCAAGAAAGTCGAGGTGGTCGAGTATCCCGAACTCGGCATGGAAGCGATCTGGCGCATCGACGTCGTGGATTTCCCGGCCTTCATCATTATCGATGACAAGGGCAACGACTTCTTCAAGGAATTGAACCTCGGTTGATGCTGCGACCTCTTGGCGTCATGGCGAGCGCAGCGAAGCAATCCAGAAAGCTACAAGCGAAGACTGGATTGCTTCGTCGCAAGATGCTCCTCGCAATGACGGCTGAGAGGATGTCGTGACCTTCATTGGCCTCGATGGCTTCGGCAAAGGCTGGGTCGCCGTCACACTCGACGGCGACCGGCGCTCCATCGATTTTATCAGCGATATCTCCTGGCTTGCGACGCAGCGCTTTGCCCGTGCGGCCATCGATATTCCCATCGGCCTCGGCGATGACGGTGTGCGGTGCTGCGATCAGCTGGCGCGCAAGAAGCTCAGCCCCCACGGTTCGCGCGTATTCTCCGGCGGACGTCGCTGGCTGTGGCAGGACTTCACCGATCCCGACCTCGCCAACGCGGAGGCCGAGAGGCGCGGGCAGAAGAAAGTCTCGCGCCAGCTCTGGCATCTCGGACCGAAGATCATGGAGGTCGATGGCTTCGTGCTGGAGCACCGTGATCTCGATATCCGCGAAGCGCATCCTGAACTTGTCTTTCTCCGTCTGAATGGCGATGTGCCGCTGCCGTCCAAACATGCGGAGGAGGGGCTCGCGCTGCGTCGTCATCTGCTGATGGTGAACGGCTTCAGCGATCTCGACGACTGGCTGACCGGCAAGCGCACGCGCACCGGCGCACAGCGGGACGACGTGCTCGATGCGTGCGCGGTGGCGCTGGCGGCGCGCGATTGCGTGGGCTGTTTTCCGGAAGGCAATGTACCGCGCGATGCGCTGGGCATGCCACAGCAAATCTGGTTCTAGCTCAACTGCAATTCGTCACCTGGCTCGAGCATAGCCGTCGCCACCAGCCGCGCACGCCGTCGTGGCTTTCCACCAGCGCCCAGAAGCCGCTGCAAGCGAGAACGCGCTTGGGGCCGCCGTCGGCGCTGATCTCGCTGCCACCTTCGCCTTTGGCCGGTGTCCATTGCGCGTCCACATGCGGCGCCTGGAACAGTCCGCCCATCCGCGTGTCGCCATTGGCATATTGCGCGCCGACCTTGCTGGCCGCGACCCAGCCACGGCCGCTGTAAGGCTTCGGATGGTTGCGCGGATAGACGCTCTCGTCCTCATATTCCTTGCCGGGCGGCGTTGCGCCTTCGATCAGGAACCAGCCATCCTTGAAGCCGATGATGGAAAATTCCGTCAGCCAGCCTCCGTCAGGCACGTTCTCACCTTTGCTCTTGAATTTGTAGGGCGGCGGCAGAGTGCCGAGCACCTTGGCTTTCGTCGATGGCCCGGCGCGCACATTCAATCCGTTGGGGTCGCGGTCGGTCGACCAGCCATGGATATCGCAGGGAATGGCGCCATCCGGCAGCGTGCCGCGCGCCTTCAGCAATTCGGCGTGGAGTTGGCGATATTCCGCATCGTCATGCGCAGCGCTCAGTACACGCGGGATGTTGCTGTTCAGCGTGACGTCACGCGAGCGCAGCTCGGCTGACAGGGCGGTCAGCTTGCCGTCACTGCGTGCCAGCTTCGCCACCAGCATCTCGCCGGCATCGAATGCGCTTGCCGCTGTCTTCGGATCGTTGGCACCGGCTGGATAGATCGCGACATATCCGACCGGCGCCTGCGGATCGGACATGTCGACATGAAACGCCTGACCGGCCACGCGGTCCGGCGGCACGAAGGCACGGGCGCTCGCAAACCACTCCGGTGTCTCCTGCGATAGCAGCTCCGGCGGCGGCGTCACGGGTTGCGCAAAGGCGGTGCCGGAGGTGATGAGGCCGGCGATCAGGATGGCGATTCGGGTCATGGTTTTGTGTCGCGGCACCAGCGATTTGGTTCGACAAAACGCGACTCAGGCTTGCAGCGACCCCGCTGAATTTCGGTCCGTGCGCGGGACTCGATTCTCCGGTGACTCGCAAGGATGCGGAGGAAAAAGAAAAGCGGTGACGACTCAGGCGGCGCTGTTCCAATAGCGATCAGACTGCAGACGAATTTGAGGCCGCGCCATGTTGGATGCTCTGAAGCTGAATGTGACGGTGGTGACGTTGTTGGCCGCGGCCAGCGCGGTCAACGGGATCATGTTTTATCAGTATCTGTGACGAATTGTTCACATCGGCATGCGGCCTCTCCGCATCCGGTTTTTGTGTTTGAACCTTTTCGCCGGCCACGCGCCTCATCCCAGGGGTGGCAAACCGGAGTGTAACAGGTGAACAATTTTCATCTGGTCGTCGTCACTGCAGTTATGCTCGCAAGTCCGGCCGCGGCCCGCGCCCAATCCATCATTCACTCCGAACTGACCCGGACCACTTTGGTGGCATCTATCGATGCGACCGGTCGCACGACACTGACGGCGTCCGTGACCAGTGAACGCGGTGGGGGCGTCCCGGGCGGCATCGTCCGCTTTGTCGATGAGACGACGCTCATGGTGCTTGGCTGGGTCGATGTGGCCCATCCGTCGCTGGTGGTCCAGCGACTGCCGCCGGGTCCGCATCGCTTCCGTGCGGATTATATGGGGACGTCCAACTATCTGCCTGTCGTGGTGCAGCCGAGCCAATCCGCGGTGGTGGAGGAAACCATACGCGTCACGCCGGCGGTGGCGCTGTCGTCGTCCGAGAATCCTTGTCCGTCTGGAGCGGTGGTCACGTTGACGGCCGCGATTGCCGGCGGTGTTGGCATTCCGAAAGGTGCCGTCACCTTTCGCGATGGCGAGCAGGTTCTTGCGACCCATGTCGGCCTCGATCGCGCCGGCACGGCGTCGTTCACCACCTCGGCGCTGGCGGATGGCACGCGCTGGATCACGGCTGAATATGAGGGCGACACGGTTCATGCGCCCGCGGCATCGCCGCCGCTGACGGTGGATGTCGGAGTAGCCCGTTTGCGAAGCTCGCTGTTGCGTACGAGCGACTAGGCGCCCATCTGCGGCGCCGTCGCTGCAGCTGCGCGAAGCTTGCGGCCGACGATCACCCGGAACACGACATACTGGATCGCGAAGGCCAGCACCTTGGCGCCAATGGCCACGACCGACACATAGAACGCCCACAGTTTCATATCGCCGGTCATGGCCACAGCGACGACACCGGCGCCAAGCGCGAACATCAGCGCAGCCCAGGCATAGCCCGCAACGGTCACATATTCAGGGATCGTCTCGCTGACGATGGGTGGCAGGTAGCGCAGCATCCAGCCCTTGCGCAGCATGATCGCGCCGATGGCGAAATGTCCAATGCTGGGCTTGGCCAGCACGAAGCGCGGATCCTTGGTCAGCAGCGTCGCGCCGCCGAGGACGACAACCAGCGCGAGACTGGCATAGGTCATTACGTCGAGCCTCGAGCCCTTGACGCGGGCATAGACGAACTGTGCGACGGCACCCGCAATCGCCACGCAGGTTGCCAGCAGGACGTCACCGGTGACGAGGTAGAGCACCAGGAAGACGATGGTGGAGAAGAAATCCTGGCCAAGTTTGGCGAATACGTCCTTCATCGCAGTGCTCCCAATGCAGTCGAGATGGTCAGGCGTCGATTTGCAGGCGAAGTGGATCAGGGCTTCAGCGGTTCAGCCGGTTTCACTGCACCATATTTCGCGCGACGATACTGTGGGTACCATTTGGTGAAGGCAACGGCAGAGTTGCGAGCGGCAAAAGCCACCGCAAAGCCGATCCATAGCGGCAGCGAGGGCATGTAAATGATCAACATATCCGCCACCAGCATCAGCACAAATGCGCCGGCCCAGGCCCAGGTGAGGATGTAGTTCGCCTTCATGAAGCCGGGCAGCTTCAAGGTTTCGGCGTCGACCATCTCGCGGGCATATTGCAGCGTGAAGGGCAGGCGGATCGCCAGCGACAGCAGCACGATTGAGAGCAGGCCGACATCGACGGCGAGGCGGACGGCCACCGTGCTCCAATTGCCGTCGACCAGCGTGATGTAGCAGCCGAGCGCGCTGAAGATCAGCACCGAGCCTGCTGCGAGCATCTTCAGCGAGCCGCCGCGGATCACGTCCCAGACCACGATGCCGAGCGACAGCGCGGCTGCGGCGAAGAGGCTGATCGCGACCGATGACACCATCATCAGTATGGCGAAAGCACCGAACGGGGCGATGATGAGAAAGGAAGCCATGGCGTTTCCAGTTCGGGCTATCTTGACGTTGTGAAGGTGAGTTGCAGGCTCGCTTACGAGGTCGTCGCGTCGCTGCTCATTATCCTGCGATCATATGTCTTGTTGTGAGAGCGGGCAGACATTGCCGACCGGCGTGAAAACGTCATGAGAGGCCGAGGCGGCCGCGCCGGATGGTTCGATACCGACGAGTGTGGTCCCGGTCACAACCAGCACGAGGGCCAAGCTGCCCCAGCTTGCTGTCCGGGTCATCATGTCCGGCCTGCGATATGCGGTTCGTGCGAGAACGAACTGCGTAGCAGCGCTTGCGATGGCGACGGCAGTCGCGATCAGCACGTCTCCTGCGACCGCAAAGGTCGTGAAAAAGGCGATGGTGGAAAGGAAGCCGATGGCCAGCTTGGCGAGGACGTTGATCATGGCGTGGTTCCGCGCTTGTTGTCGAATGAGTACTTTTGTCGTTGTGCTTCAGGAGGCGGTGGCAGCCGTGCCGATCATGAGAAAGGACGCCATGCTGTTTTCCCGTCGCTCTATCTTTACGTTGTCAAGATTTCTTTTAGGTCTTGCCCGCGGACTCGTCAACAAAAATCTTTACACTGTCAAAATTATGTGAGCCGAGATCTTTAACTGTCATTGAATCAATAGTTTATAAGGAATCGACCCAGTTACCGTGAAAGCCCGCCGGTACCCGGTGACCGAGCTGGACGAGAGCGATCGGTCCCGCGGCGACATCGGTGGCATTGAACACTGCCAGATCGCTGCGGTTCTGCCGCGCGCGCCACACCACGGCGAGCAGCCAGCCATCGCCTTCGGCTGCATCCTTTCCGCGCGCGACGAAGACGGGCTCGGAGATGCTGTCGCCGAGCGGCAGCATATACTGGCCGAGCCTGACGCCGTCGCGCCAGACATGTGTGATCCCGGAAAAGGCGCTGCTGGCGCCCGGTGCCGGATTATCGCAGGCGTACCAGCCTTGCGTGCTGAGGAGGCCGGAGCGGCGCTCGTCGATGCGCGGGAATTCGCCGGTGACGTCGTCGAGATAGGTGCGGGTGAAACGATCGGTATTGGCTGACAGATCGAAGGTCCAGCGACAAAGTCGCGCGTTGGATTTCGCAGGATCTGTCGGCGAGCCGTCGGGATGCGTGAACAGCGGCGCTTCCTCGGACTGCATGACGTCGGCGATGATGCGGTCGCCTTCCTCCCACGCATTCATCACATGGAAGACGTAGCAGGCTTCGGCGCGAAACCACTTGATATCATCCGCACTGCCGCCGCGCTTCATCACGCCGACATAAGAGCCCTTGTCCGGCTCCCACGCATAGGGCGGGCGGCCAGACCGGGCGCGCTCCATGCTGCCAGCAATGGGCAGGATCGGAAACAGTAGGTGGTTCTCGGTGACGATGAAGTCATGCACCATGCTGGCATAAGGTGCGTCGAAACGTTCGAAGCGCGTCACGATGCCCGATGAATCGATCGCGCCGAACGAGATCGTCGGACTGAAGATTCCCCGGGCATTATAGCCGAAGAAAATCATCTCTCCGGTAACGGGATCGATCTTCGGATGCGCGGTGAACGGCCCGCCAATGCGTCCGCCATAGTTCTGATAGCCGAGCGTCTTCAGCGTGCCCGGTTCGATCTCGGTTGGCGCATGGCCTTCCTCCAGCGCGAGCAGGCGGCCGGCGTGAAAGACGATGTTGGTATTGGCCGCGCCTGAGTCATTGCCAAGCGAAGCGGGGGCATCCGGCATTTTCTGGCTGAAGCCGCGATAGAGCGCGCGGCCGGCATCGTGCTCGGCGAGAAATTTCGGCGTGTGGATCCAGCGATTGCGATAGCTCGCGCGGCCGTTCTCTATGTGAAAGGCATGCAGCATGCCGTCACCGACAAACCAGTGCGAGCCTTTGGTTTCGAATTGAGGATTGGGGCCGTTGCGGTAGAGCGTGCCGTTGAGCTCACGTGGCAATTCGCCGACGACTGTCAGGAATGGCGCGTCACACTCCATCGGGATCGGCGCAAGATTGTCATGAGCAGCCTCGATCGGGTCCAGCAGCGCCATCGTTGTCTCCCATGCTGTTATCTTTACGTTGTCTAGATTGCTAGATGTGAGCGGTCGGCCCGTCAAGCAAAATCTTTACAGTGTAAAAATGACGACCTATAACATGACCATGACGAAGCAGGCCAAGACCGCGAAACCGCGCGCCGTTCCGCAAGACCGCCGCAAGAAGGTCGCAGGAATTTCGCAAGCCAAGGGCGCGGCTAAAAAAACCGCCGGCGCCGAATCTCCCTATCATCACGGGGACTTGCACGGCGCGCTGCTGAAAGCCGCGGAAATCGTGCTGGAGCGCGATGGACTATCTGGCCTGACGCTGCGCGCCGTCGCCCGCGAAGCCGGCGTCTCGCATGCGGCTCCGACGCATCACTTCGGTGATCTCACCGGCCTCGTCAGCGAACTCGCCGCCGTCGGTTTTCGCAACTTCAACGCCACAATGACTGCGGCTGGTGCGAGCGGCACGACGCCGCTCGAAAGCGCGCTCGCCCGCGCCAAGGCCTATCTCGCTTATGCACGTGCGCAGCCCGGTATGTATCAGCTGATGTTTCGTACCGAGCGGCTCGACATGACGCGGCCGAATCTGCGCGAGGCAGCCAATGCATCCTTCGCCGGTCTTGCCAGCGTGGTCGGTGCACATCATCCGGGCAATGTCGCGACCGATGCGCTGACCATCGAGCAGGCCGCACAGATCGCGCGGACATGGTCGCTGGTGCATGGTTTCACCATGCTGACCCTCGATGGCCGCCTCACTGACATCCTGCGCCGCTTACCCGATGGCACCGACGCAGAGAAGCTGTTCGTCGAGATGCTGAAGATCACCGTCGCCAGGGCCATGGAGGCGCCGAAGTAGCGAAACTCTTTGCCGTGCGGCGTTGTTGCGCATGGCGAAGTCAGCAACAAAGAAGACGACGAAGAAATCAGCCAAAAAGGCGGTGAAGAAAATCGCCAAGAAAAAAACAACTAAAAAGACTGCCAAGAAGAAAACAGCGAAAAAGAAGGCCACCAAAAAGCGCGCAAGGTTGCCGAGAAAGACCCCAAGGGTGGTTTGACCGCAGCCGGCCGTAAGGCTTTTGCGAACAAGGATGGTTCGCATCTCAAGCCCGGCGTGATGAAGAAGGCGTCGGAGATGACGCCCGTCGACATGCGCCGCAAGGGCAGTTGGGCCGTGCGCTTCTATGGCCGCGCCAAGTTGCCGCCGCTCGCCGATGCCCATGGCGCGCCGACACGGCGCGCGCTGTCCGCTCATGCCTGGGGCGAGCAGGTGCCGAAGACGATCGCGGCTGCGCGGAAGATCACGGCGAAGGGCGAGCGGCTGTTGGAGCGCTATCGGCATATTAGTGCCCGCGATTGATCTTGAAGTTGGCTCCTTGGACCATTGATACTGTAGGGCTGCTAATGTAGCGTCGTGGCAATCAACTTAAAGTTGATTGTTGCGGCGCTAGGATATCGACCCATGTTAGACGCCTCTCCCGAAGTTATTGCCAAGCTGGCCGATTTGGTGCGATCCGCCAGCTATAACGCAGCGTCATCACATCAGCCTGCATTTCTCGATTACTTGAAAGGCGCAACGGAATTCGTGACAGCGGTTGCTTGGCCCAGCGCTGCGGTCACTTGCGTATTTCTGTTTCGCCGGCAGCT
Source organism: Tardiphaga sp. 20_F10_N6_6 (assembly GCF_052076045.1). Lineage (NCBI taxonomy): Bacteria > Pseudomonadati > Pseudomonadota > Alphaproteobacteria > Hyphomicrobiales > Nitrobacteraceae > Tardiphaga > Tardiphaga sp. 20_F10_N6_6. The sequence continues at coordinate 2,226,048 of NZ_CP197239.1, read as the reverse complement.
GACCAACTTCATTGGTGATGTGGATAGTGTGAAGCTCTTCGGGGCCGAGATCTCGCGCAGAATTAATAAACAAATTGAGCAGTCGGCCAAAGAAGCCCAACAGAATTCCGGAATGAGTTCCGCGCCTTCAGCAGGCGAGCTAAGCCGTGCCATGGTTGTTAAGAGCCTAGCGTCAGATAGCAATATATCACTGATCAAGGAGCAGGCGGAGAAGCTTGCCGCAGAGTACCAGCGAGTACGGGACTCAATGTTGCCCGGAGACAATCGAACGCGTGCGATGGAAGTTGTCGTTTCGAAAATGCGCACTATAGGCCAGGCATTCTTTCCAGCGCGATACGAATTCTCCAATTCGTCGTCGCCGGGCAAGCGCCTAATGGTCATTGCAGCACTGCAGGTCGAATCCGATTATGATCTGCTGGATTGGCTGGCCGAAAGAGTCGGTTCTGAAAAACCGTTCTTACAGTATCACGCATTGGTATCGATTTTAATTGCGTTACGAGGAAGTAAGGCGTCTTCCTATTTGGGTGCGATCGAGGCAGCTGTTGGGAAGATTACTCAACTTGAGCTCACGTTCCATGGCGACGCTAGCAGGGTGCATACCCTCAAAGATATCCAACATGCTCTTTCATTATTGAAACCGGCGCCTAACTCATAGAACAGAAAAAGAGGCGTCCCCAGTAGTGCTTAGCGCGATGCCATCGCCAGTGCCGTGGCGCGGCCGTCGGTGCCGATCACGCTGACCTTGCCCGTGTTGCAATCGAAGCCGCGGGCAAGTTCGTCGGCCGCCTTGCGGGCCAGCTCGTTGGCCTGCGGATTGGCCGTCACGTCGATATAGGCGACGTGACAGACGGCGCCCGGCGGCAGCCGCGTCACCACCAGCATCTGCTTGGATTTTGGCCGGCCATTTTTCTCGGGATCATCGTTATCGGCGATGTGCCAGCGCTGGATCATGGCGAATGGTTTGCCGGCGATGGTGCGCCATTCGATGGTATTGGTCGTCGAATTGAACGGGCCGAAGCCCTGCGACGCTGCGGGCTCGCTGTTGGCGGCCGCAGCCGTGGTGCCGGCCGAAATGGTTTCGCGGAGATCATCTTCGTTCTTGAACACGACGAGGCCTGCGGGGCCCTTGCAGACCTGTTCTCGCGCATAGTCGTCGCCATCGATCTTGAAGTTGGAGACGCCGCGGCAATCCCTGTCGGCCACGGAGCTGTAGAGGCTGCCGATATTGTCGGCTGCGGCGAGCGACGTGGCGCCAAGCAGGATCGTTAGGGCGGCGGCGAGGGCGGGCAGGCGGGGCATTCAAGGGCATCCAGCACGGGAAAGGTGCTGCTTTGACGCTCACAAGCTGGGGAAGGTTCAACGGAAGCGGCTGACAGGGCTGGTTGAATCGCGCTAGACAGCTTGGTCAGCCTTCATTTTGTCTCCAGCAGCGTCAGTTCCTCATCCCATGCCCGCCTCGACTTCCGCTAAGCCATATCGCATCGGCCGTTCCAAAACAGGTCTCGGTCTTTTCGCCACCCAGCCGATCAAGAAGGGCGTCAAGATCGTCCAATACTTCGGGCCCCTGCTGGATTCGAAGAACGAGAAGCACGACGCGATCGAGAACAAGTATCTGTTCCAGATCAGCAAGCGCTGGACCGTCGATGGTTCGATCCGCAAGAACATTGCGCGCTATATCAACCACGCCTGCAAGCCGAACGCCGAGTCCGACGTCAATGCGGCGAAGAAGAAGATCATCATCCGCTCGATCAAGAAGATCGAGCCGGGCGAAGAGATCAACTACGATTACGGCACGGAGTATTTCAAGGAGTACCTGAAGCCGATCGGCTGCAAGTGCGATTCCTGCGAGAAGAAGCGCAAGAAGAAGCGCGCCGAGGCGCGTGCCGAGAAGCTGAAAGCCAAAGAGAAGGCCGAGCGCAAGGCGCTGAAGAAGGAAGAAAAGGCGAAGGCCAAGGCCAAGTCTTCGGGCAAAGCGGCTTCGGGCAAAGCCAAAACGACCAAGGCCGCCGCGAAGAAGACCTCCGCAGCGACCAAGGCCAAGGGCCGTACCACCAAGGGCAAGTCAAAGAAGGCCTGAGCCGCTCTGTCTTAACCTCTCCCCGCTCTGCGCGGGGAGAGGTCGCCGCGTTTTCGCGGCGGGTGAGGGGCGGGGTATGCGGCCAACGCGATATCCGTCTTTCTCGGGTTGATTTTGGATCTGCGACGCAGGTGCATGGGAGAGGCTATTTGCCTCGCCCCTCACCCCGACCCTCTCCCCGCGCAGAGCGGGGAGAGGGAGCGCACGGCCAGCGCTTCCATTACTCGAAGTATCAAGCCGCCTGTGCCGCTGCGCTCCGGCGCAGCCCGATATATTGCAGCTCCGCGAACACGCCGACTGCAATCGCCTGCGCGGCCACGAAGATCTGGCCGAGCAGGTTCGGCGTCACCGCGCCCGAGAACAGCAGGCCGATGCTGCCCAGCGTCCACAGCGCGTTGCCGACGATGATCACCAGCACCAGCAGCTTCGGCATGGTCGCGCGGGTGCCGAGCCAGCCGACCAGCGCCGCATAGGCGATCAGAAACAGGCCGGATTCCAGCAGCAGTGCTTCAGGCAGATGCAGCAGCGGCGCCAGCATGGCCGCGGCAAAGGTCAGCAGCAGCGCCATGGCGCCGCTGACGACAGCGTCGATCTGGATGGCGCGGCGGAGCAGGAGAGAGGGATTGATCATGGTCGTTGTCCTTCGGTTGGTCGTTGTGGATGTCCCGACCATGACGGCGCCGCGGAGCCAAATCGATTACCTGTGAGGTCATGGAAGCTGCGAAATTCGCGTGTTAGCTTTTTGCCATGAACACACAGCTTGCAGCGTCCTCCGCAACATCCCGGCCCGCCGGGATCGGCCATCATTTGCGCGAATGGCGGCAGCGCCGCCGCCTGAGCCAGCTGGATCTGGCCGGCGATGCCGAGATTTCCACGCGTCATCTGAGTTTCCTGGAGACCGGCCGCGCCTCGCCGTCGCGCGAGATGGTGTTGCGGCTGGCCGAGCGGCTCGACGTGCCGCTGCGAGAGCGCAATGTCTTGCTGGTGGCTGCTGGCTTCGCACCGGCCTTTCCGCAGCGTGCGCTGGACGATCCCGCGCTGAATTCTGCGCGACAGGCCATTGACCTCGTGCTGAAGGCCCATGAGCCCAGTCCGGCGCTGGCGGTCGATCGGCACTGGAATCTCGTGTCCGCCAACCGAATGGTGATGCCGCTGCTGGAAGGCATCGCGCCGCGCTTGCTCGGGCAGCCCTTCAATGTGCTGCGGCTGAGCTTTCATCCGGAGGCGTTGGCCCCGCGCACCGTCAATCTTGGTGAATGGTGCGCGCATCTGCTGGAGCGCCTGCACCGGCAATGCGAGGCAACCGCCGATCCTGACTTGCTCAAACTGTATCAGGAATTGAAGACCTATCCGGTACCGGCGCGGTCGGCGCCGATCGCGGCTGACAGCGTTGTGGTGCCGTTCCGGATGAAGCTCGGCGACGATGTGCTGAGCTTCATGTCGACGACCATGACCTTCGGTACGCCGCTGGATATCACCCTGTCGGAAATCGCCATCGAGACGTTCTTTCCGGCGGATGACGTCACGGCGAACAGGCTCCGGGAGATCGCTTCAAACGGGAACTAACGGCCTTGTCCGCGATGTCCACGACGCCTATTTGTGGGCGGAACAAATACAGGGAGCCCGCCCATGAGCACCATCAAGCCGCTTCAGATCGATATCGTCTCCGACGTCGTGTGCCCGTGGTGCTATATCGGCAAGCGCCGCATCGAGAATGCGCTGGCGTTGGTCCCCGACGTGCCGGTGCATGTCAATTGGCGGCCGTTCTTCCTTAATCCGTGGATCCCGCGCGAGGGCATCGATCGCTCGACCTATCTGGAGACCAAATTCGGTTCGGTCGAAGCCTACAAAGGCATTGCCGGCCGTGTCGTCGATGCGGCCGAGCAGGAGGGCCTGACCTACCGGCCGGACAGCGTGAAGCGCCAGCCGAACACCATCGATTGCCACCGGCTGATCCATTGGGCCGAAGCCTCCGGCAAGTCGGCCGAGGTCAAGCAGCGTCTGATGGAATTGTATTTCCGCGATGGCGGCGATCTCACGCAAAGCGAGACGCTGGTGCAGGCCGCAGCCGATGTCGGGCTCGATGCGGACGATATCCGCAAGCGCCTCGCCACCGACGAGGATGTCGAACTGATTTCCGGCAACGCCAAGGAAGCCGCGGACAAAGGCATCTCCGGCGTGCCGACTTTCGTGTTCGCCGGCAAATATGCCGTCTCTGGCGCGCAGGATGCGGAGAAGCTCGCGCGCGCGATCCGTCAGGTATCGGCGGAAGTGAACGCCGAGGCGGCGGAGTAGGGCGCGCCTTACGCGCCCTTCAAATAATAATTCGCCTTCTTGCCGAGCGCGATGCGGCGCAGCAGTTTGCGCATGGCCAGTGAGCTACGCAGCGGTTTGATCGCCGTGGTCACCGGCCGGTAGAAGGCGAGCTTCAACGTGTCCAGCATCGGCTGCTGTCCCGGCGGCTTCTGCGGGAAGCCAATGCCGCGCAGCATCGAGTTGAAGAAGTGCAGGTCGTTGACGCGGCGCACTTCCTTGGTCTTCCAGGTGATCGCCATCGAGATCGAGAACGAGCCGGCGGTGCGCACCCAGTGTGGCCACTGATAGGGCACGTAGCAGCCATCGCCATCGAACATGTGAAACTCGACGGCGCGCGGTGCGAAACTGTCGTCGAATTTGAGATTGCGATGCTTGGTCATCGAGCGTTCGATCTCGTCGTCGGAAACGATGGCGCGGTCGCTGTTGTCATAGATCGTGAAAAACTTCTCGCCATGGATCTGGACGAAGAAATTATCCTCGCTGTCGAGATGGAACGGCGTGGTCGAATTCGGCGACGACACGAACAGGAAGCCTTCGAGCTGTTCGAAACCGGCATCGAGCAGGCTGTTGAAGCCGCGGGCGCGCGCCACCGACAGCAACGTGTCTTCGAGCAGTTGGCGATACTCCGGCGAGTTCTCGATCCGCTTCAGCACCATCCACGCACCAGCGGTCTCGATGCGCTTGACCACTTCGACCGGGTCGAGATCCACCGACGGGATCGCGTCGGGGTCCTGGCTGATCGCGACCTTTCCCGAATTGTATTCGATGAGATCGCGCGGCAGTTCGGATGCGAGTTGCGCGATACGCTGCAGCGTCAGCAGCGGATGTCCGGCGAGCTTGTGCTTGATGGCGAACGGCTTCAGCGGAAAATCGTTCTTGAGCGATTGATTGGCGGCCGAGATCACCGGCGCGACGTCAGTTGCAGCGTTCATGGTTGAACCCCTGGATATCTATCGGAGGCGGTTGCGGATGGAGCGGGCGACGTGCCGCAGCGGCTCGCGGATCGAGCGACGCAAGGTGAGCGCGCCGTGGATCAGCGATACCAGCGGATCGTGCTTGCGCAGCGGAATCAGCACGTCGCCGATGGCAAGGCGGCCGCGCCAGATCGGGTCGATCATCGGGTGACCGGCATTGGCCGTGGAGTCGGCGCTTGCAATCACGGGATCGGCGCAGAGATGCCGCGTCACGTCGAGCGTGAGTTGCACGCCGGGGGACAGTTTGGCGAAGCGCTCGTCGACGCCGAGCTTGAAGTAGAAGGCACGATCGAGATGCCTGAGCAGCACGCCGGAAGCGACCGGTGTGTCGCCGGCGCGCAGCGTGACGATCTCGCATTGGCCGTGTTCGGCGAGCGCCTTGGTGGCGCTGCGGATGAAGGCATTGTCGCCGGCATCCTGCATCAGGGCGGTGCCGCGTTTGCCCTTCCATCCGCTTGCTTCCAGCGTCAGGAAGGTGTCGATGGTCGCCGCGATTTCGGCCGGCGTACGCGCGACATGGAAAGTCACGCCGCCATGTTCGGCGAGACGATTGCGCTGGCGACGCAGTTCTTTCAGCTTCTTCGCGCCGAGCGCATCGCGCAGCAGGTCATCGACATCGCGCGTGGCATCAAGGTAGGCGCGGGCGTGGGATTGCAGGATGCGCGGCACAAGATCCTGCATGGCGAGCGACTTGCGGATCGCCTGCATTGCGGCGCAATCGAGCGAGACGTTCTCGAGGATCAGTGCATGCGCGCCGGCCTTGCGGGCCTGTTCCAGCAGGCCCGTGACAGCATCAGGCGCCATGTCGCGATCGAGCAGCGGCGTGGAGAGCGTGCCATAGGGATCGGCGCTGACCAGTGCCGGGAGTGGAATGCGATAGGCGCGCCGGGCGGTGATTACTGGCAGCAGCCCGATCAAGCGGGGTGTTCCGGCTTCGCTCATCCAGGCGCTGAGCGCGGCGACATCGGTGCGGCCGCGCGCGGATGCATTTACGGCCAGTTCCCAATCGGCGAGATAATAGCCGTTCGGCTCGACGGCCTGCTGCGCGAGCGCGCGCCATGGCTCGGGCGCGATTGCTGCGAGCGGCGCAAGCGCATCGGGCGCAGACGCTGGGCGGTTCGCCGCGGTCATCCCGGCGCCCGTTGCTCTGCTGCCATGCATGCCGGCTGGGTTTGCAATGTCGACCACGTCCCCGATCCCCGTCGCAAGGAAGGCGGCGCAGGCCGCTTCTCCATTGCTGTCTGCGGAGACTAGGAGAAACATTCCAAGATCCGGTTTTTCCGGACGCGAAATTTGACGGGAATGTGCAACCGATCGTTCACCAAACGGTCGCTGAAAAGCCTGTGTTTTCAGTGGATATGGGCCGGCCGGGGTGACGGGTGCCGGAGTATTCGCGCGTTTCCGCGGACGGGCGGACCTGCGGTCGATGGTCGCGGCCTCGCCATGTTGGGGCTGGAAAATGGCCTCTACGTCAGGCTATCAAGGCGCCGGAGGGACCCATGATGAGAGCATTGGTATTGGCGATCGCGGCAGTGGCGCTTCTGGCTGCGCCGGCGAACGCACAGGTGGGCGGCGGCAAACGCGGCGGCAGCGATCATGCGCCCGCGCCCGAAAAGCCGAAGATCGACGAGAAGGCCTACAAGGCCGCCTTGGAACGCGTTCCGACTCCCAAGGAAAAATACGATCCGTGGGGCGGCGTCGCGCCAGCTCCCGCGCCCGCAACGGCAGCGAAGAAAAAGTAATCGTCGGGCAGCACATGTCGCACGCGGTTCCCATGAACCGCGTTTGCGTTGACAGCGACCAATTTGGGCAGCGGCAGGCCGTCGCATTGTTGGCGTGCGGCCATCCTGATTTCAGTTGAATCAGGCGGGGAATTATCCGTCGCGCGAGCCGGCCCAGGCCGGGGAGACTGTTCGATGGTTCGTCCTGTCATTCGCAGCGCGATCGTTGCAGCCACGGTAATGCTCGGCTCAACAGCCGCTTTGGCCGAGAGTCGCCTGGCGCTGGTGATCGGGCAGTCCTCCTATCGGTCCATCGCGCCGCTCCCCAATCCGGTCAATGACGCCAAGGCCATGGCGCAGATGCTCGGCGATGCCGGCTTCGAGGTGCAGTCGGCCATGGACCTGTCGCAGACCGATCTGCGCGCCAGGATCGCCGGCTTCGCCGCCAATGTGTCCGCCAAGGGGCCCGACACCGTGGCCCTGGTGTTCTATGCTGGCCACGGTCTGCAGATCGACGGCGAGAATTATCTGGTGCCGGTCGATATCGATCCGAAGCGCGAAGCCGATATTCCGCTGCAGGCGGTGCGCCTCAACGACATCTTGAACACACTGACATCCGTGCCGAGCAAGAGCCGCATCATCCTGCTCGATGCTTGCCGCAACAATCCGTTTCCGGCCATCAGCAAGACCACCGGCCGCGGGCTCGCCCAGGTCGATGTGAAGTTCGGCACGCCCGGCACGTTGCTGTCCTTCTCGACGTCGCCCGGCGCCGAAGCCGAAGACGGTAAGGACGGCAACAGCCCCTATACGACGGCGCTGCTGAAGGCGGGGCGCGAGCCGGGCCTGCCGATCGAGGATGCGTTCAAGCGCGTGCGACTGTCGGTCAATCAGGCCACCGAAGGTCGTCAGACGCCGTGGGAGAGCTCATCGCTGGTCAATGACTTTCGCTTCTTTGGCACTGATGCCGGCGCCAAGCCCGCCGTGACCAAGAAGACCGTCGATCAATGGCGCAAGGAGCTGCAGGGCAAGCCGGTGCAGGACGCCAACAATCTGATCGTCTCGGATGGGTCGGTGGAAGCCTATGAGGCCTTTGTCGGCCTCTATGCCGAGCCGCCGCTCGGCCCGCAGGCGAAAGAATGGCTCGACCGTCACTACAAGATGGTGGCGTGGAATAACGCCGTCATCACCAACACCGCGCCGTCCTATCGCGACTTCCTGGCGAAATATCCCGACAGCGATCTGACATCGACCGCGCAGAAGCTCGAGGAGCGCACGCGCAACAAGCCGGTGCCAGATACGGCGGCGAACGCGCCGACCAATGTCGCATTGGCCGGACCCGGACCGACATGCCCGTGCGGCGCGCCGCCCGCGGCAGCGCCTGCATCGAAGAAAGCGGAGAAAACCACCGAGCCCACGAAGAAGCGCGCCGACAAGCCATCGCCACCACCGCGGCGCGGCCGCGAGATCGTGGAGGAAGAGGTCATCATCCGCCGTGCGCCGCCGGTCTATTACGAGCCGGTACCGCGCGTCTATTACGGCGGTGGAGGCTATGGCGGTTACGGCGGCGGCAACTATGGCGGCCGCGGGCGCTACTGACGGGCGTCTACTCGAACGCCACGCCAAGCTGGCGGTCGTTATTCCAGACCGGACGGCAGCGGCGGATGAAGTGATCCGCCTCGATCACCAGCATGAAATTCGAGGGCAGGCCGAGCGGGCTTGCGATATCGACACGCGCCCCGGAGGCCGAGAGGTTGCGGACGGTGCAATCGATCCCGCCGCCGCCAAAGGCCAGCGTGCCGCGCTTCAGAACCCGGTGTCGTGGAGCCGTTCGTTTCTCGATCATGGTTGTCGTCCGCATCGTCTGCATGCGCCACGTCTAGCACTGCGATCTTGCCGGCCGATAAAGCCGATCGCAGAAATCCGGACCCGCCTGTTCATCCTTCGTGAAGTTCTGGAGGATCAGAAGATTTCATAAAAATATCAAATCAAGGAAATGGGCTCCATGATACCGTCTGGCCGTTGGACGCTCAGCCAGCCATTGGCCGGCGTCATTTTTCGGGGAAGGGGACCATGATGAAGTTCGCCTGCGCGTTTCTGACTGTCGCTGCCATGTTCTCTGCCGCGCCAGCCCAGGCTGTCGTGCTCGATCTGTCCACCATGTCCTGCAAGCAATTCGTCGAATCCGGCCCCGACGAGATCAAGATGGTGCTGACCTGGATGGACGGCTGGTACAAGGGCGACTCGGACGATGCGATCATCGATACCGAGGTGTTCGTCGAGAACGCCAAGAAGTTCGGCACCTATTGCGCGGCGCACCCGACCATCAGCATCGTGACGGCCGCGGAGAAAGTGCTGGGCGACTAGGCTCCAGTCCGGGCCAGCGTCCGGGTTTCTCGGCTTCCCGGTTTCCGAAGATTTCAACCTGCGTGAGGCACGACGGGGTGCCTTGCGTCAGGCGCTTGGCGCGTCCGAATGGCCGGTGGTATAACGCCTCCGAAATTCACGGAGCTTTGGTGCCATGAAACGATCCAGCAAACTATTCAGCGTCGTCGCAGCGCTCGCGCTTCTGACCGGACCGGCCGCCGCGCAGATGATGAACCTGATGCCGGAGGTGAAGTCCAAGTCGGCGGAGGAGAAGGAACAGGACGCGATCACCGAGAAGGCGTATCGCGAGTCGCTGCGCAAGATTCCCGACACCAAGGCTGCGGCCGATCCATGGGGCAATGTGCGCAGCGATGCGCCGAAGGCGGCTGCACCCGCGAAACAGCCGCGCACCAAGACCGGCAGCGCTGCGAATTGATCAGGCGATGACGTGGCATCGGCGGCTCGTGCCGCCGGGCGCGCAAATGGACTGAAGCCTGCGCGCGGCCACTGACATATGCGCCTGTGTCAGTTGCTCCAGGACAGCGGCACTTCGAACAATCCGCCGCTGTCTTCATTCTCGACGACGATCGCGCCCCTCACGACGCCGAGGCTGCGCACCATCTCCGATGCGAGCTGACGTGCGTGCAGCATCGCTTCCTGATCGTCCTTGAAGCTCGTCCCTTCTTCGTCGAGGAACGTGTTTTCGGCGATAATATGAAAGAAATATCGAGGCACGGGAAACGACCACAGCTGGCGCGCGTGTAAATGGCTTGCAGCACCTGAGGTTGCTGTAAGACAATGATACCGCTAAACTAACTTGTTCCGTGCGTCGATAGAAATGTGCAAAATTTGCGGCAAATAAACGGTTTTTTTGCGCAGCCCGTCGCGCGTGCAGGGATCCGCTTTCGGAACCGTGATGCATCTCTGGGTTGTCATCGAAGGCGGCCATTGTATCGGGCGCCATGATCGTTGCGGTATGATGGGATGAGATACGGGAGTCATCCGGCCGCGATTTCACATATGGGGCAATCATGTCGTCGGCCGATATCGTCTTTGCGTGTGCTCTGGTCGTGATGATCGGGTGCAACCTCTATGGCGAGCCGCGGATTGCAGGTGAGCGCGTTGCGATGCAGTGGGGCTTCGACGGCAAGCCGACATGGGATGCGCCCAAGCGGATTGCACTGTGGGGCATGGTTGTCTTCATGCTGACGGTGCGCCTGATCATCCGGACGGCGACGACCTTCGCACCGGAGAAGGTTCACGGCGCCAATCTCGGACTCATGCTGGCGTCGGTGATCATCGCCGCGTCGCATAGTTTCATTGTGCTGAAAGCAATCAAGCGGAGCTGAGTTGCGGCATGGCTAGGGGAGCATCAGGGCGGAGAACGAAGCCGCCGCACATAGGCGAGGGGCATATGTCACGCGACCGGTTCTGGTTCTTCCACCCGTTTCGGGTGCGCTATTCCGAGATCGACGGCCAGGGCGTCGTGTTCAACGCGCACTATCTCACTTACTTCGATACGACCATCACCGAATATTTTCGTGCGCTGGGCTATGACCAGTTTGCCGATGCCAAAGTGAGCGGCGTCGACTTTCACGTCGTCAAATCGGTGATCGAATACAAGGCGCCGATCCTGTTCGATCAGGAGCTGGACGTCGCCGCGCGCGTGGCGCGAATCGGCAATTCCAGTCTGGTGTTCGAGCTCGGCATCTTCGCGCGCGCAGCCGAAGATCTGTTTGCCACCGGCGAGATCGTCTGGGTCAATACCGATCAGAAGACCCATCGCCCGGTACCGATCGCGCAGCCGATCCGCGATTTGATCGCCACGCGCGAAACGCATCTCGCGGGATAAGGCACAGGTGAGATGGGCCGGTGCGCGGCGCCGGGCGACTCTAGGCTGGCTCGTCCAGATCGTAGAAATGGGCGAGGCCCCGGCAGATCTCCATCAACCGGTCGCGAAAGGGGGTCTGGGCCGGATCCGAGTAACTGACAATGACGCGCCAGCTGTCATCCAGCGAATAGATGATCACGCTCATGTTCTTGGGCCATGGCCCGGCGATTGCGGCGGCTTCTCGAATGATCTTCTGAAGTTCGGCGGCGGTTTTCTTTGGCTTGGGCATCCACGCTCCCTGGCTAGAAGCGTTCTAAAGTGGTGGCAGGGAACTGTCCAGAGTGTGTCGGGCTCGCAGTTTGTGCGACCCGACTTGCCTGTCTTGGGGTGACCCGGGGGCGTCCGGCCGGTTCAACCGCTGCACTGACCAAAAGAGGCCGCGCCCCGAGGCGGCCTTACCTTGGCAACGTTCCCAGATCGCCCGATGAAGGCCTGCCCAGGGCAACGAATGCTGCGACCGCCAGAAGGCAGATAGGCGCAATCAGACCGAGCAGGTATCCGGCAAGACCGTGTCGAATGTAGATGCCCCAATAGTTGACGAGGCCGGGGTAACGGGAATCGGTGTTCGTATAGAAGACGACAAATTTTGCGGCGTTGGATATGTGCCCGTGTGACCACACGAGAAATGTAAATGCCAGCACGGTTGCGATCACGCAGAGTGCAGCTACCACGACCATGCGCTGATTTCTGTTCATCGGATTTTACTCGCTGGCTTCACCCCCTGTTGTGCAGGAAAGCTGCACGAAGGTTCAAAGAAGGGGACTCGCCTCATGCACCGCTATGGGGTGCTTCGCTGCGCTTCACGAACCAGCCTGGGATCTGCAGCGTGATCCATGATCCGAGCACCGTGAGGATCGCCATGCCTGCGAGCGAGATATAGAGCAGGGGATGTTGTGAGGACGCGAGCGACCCGTTGAGGTGCAGGTGTGGGCGGATCATGTCCATGACTAGGCTGACCAGGCTCGCCGCCACGAAGCCGCCGATGACCGCAGCGACAATGCTCGCGATCCATCCGAGCGGGCCGCGCTTCTTTGTCCAGGCGTCGTGAATTCCCACCGCCAGCATGGCGATCAACATGATCAGCATGATGGTCAGCGGGCCACCCACGCTCGACCTCGGCATCGCGCCGCTGAGTTCCACGAGCAACAGGGCAGCGACGGAGAGCAGTGCGATCGTCTTCACGGCGTGTGACCTTCCCATGTCGGATTGAACGCATGAGCGATGCGGACATCCTGTTGTGCGGGAAACGCGCAGGAAGGTTCAAAGGTGGCTCGATGAGGCCGAATAGGGCGGCTGCCGTTTTCGAACCAGGCCATTGCAGCGGGAACAGGCCAGTATCGAAATTCGGGAGGTGACGTTCACGCCAACTCAATCGAGTCGTTCTGGTCTCAGGTGAAGCGCGGGATCAACGGGACTTACGTTTGGGTTTTGAAGAAGCACTTGCAGCTTTACCTTCGCGAGTTCGAGTATCGCCATAATCTGCGAAAGCAGCCCACTTTGATGTTCGAACTCCTTCTTCAAATTTTTCCGAAGGTACGGGTTGAGTGACCATCGCTCGAAGAAGTTGGTCAAAGCAATCTTCCGTTTTTATCCTTTCATTGGAATATCTCCTTCTCCTGCGCTTTTAGGCGCAGGTTTGACTGATGTATCCAATCATTCAATTTGGCAGTCGCGTTGCTGAAATTCGTTTGGATTGGGTTCGCGGTTACAACGAACCCTTCGCGCGCGCGTCCATCCACCTTGTCATAAATCTCTGAAAACGTCGAAATAGCCCTGTGCAAATCGTTAGATGCGTACTGCCAATTTGGTATCGGTTGTTCGCGCTCGGTTGCAGGCAATAGAAGCACCTCTGCCAACAACTCTGCCCTGCGTGGAAAATCTCTGATTACAGACTCGATGCCTTGATAGGCTTCGCTTGACACAGGGCGAAGAGCCTCAAGTCTATCCGTGATGTATTTCAGATCGGCCTGAGGAGGTGTTGTGCTGTACTTTTTTGCCTCCCAAAGCTGAGCCAACTGCTGTGACTCTCGTTCTATCGCCGCTGTTGGCTTATTCAAAGCGGCCGAAACTCTCGCGAACGCTGCAGAGATCTCCTCTTTGTCGGCGTTTGAGTAATATCTCTTGGTTGACGGCGGTTTGTTGATAGTTTTCTCGGGGACAAATTGCTTGCCTGAGAAGACGTCAAACTCGGTTTTCGCCGTTTCAGCATTAATGGTCGTTGTTGTGGTTGGTTTGGGCTGTAGCACTTGCCAAATCACGCCACTAACGGCGATGAAAAGGCCCAGCATTACGATGTGTGATGGTTCCAATTTGCTGCCCAGTCTATGAATCGCCGTTCGCCTATCCAGCGTTTTAAGCTTTTGGGCGATAATTGGTTTGAGATGCTCAATAACTCCAGTGAAGCCAGTAAAATCCCTTTCAATAAGCCTTGCAGCAAAAAGTGCTTCGGCAATGTCACCGTTGTTAGGACGACCGCCGATATGGTTTTTGCGTAGCCAATCTATCTCATTCGATCCCAACCCTTGAAAAGCTTCGTCGACCATTCCTGCATAGTCCACGGGTGATGTGCGGCGATACTGGAGGGCAGCCAGCCAGTGCCAAGCGAGGAGGGCTGCGACTCCCAAAAGCAATGGGACAAACCACTCCAATAAGAATCCATCTACCTGAGCTTCTGTAAGGCCAGCGGCAGCGCCTATTTTGTTATCGATGTAACTGGTCAAGGCATTATCTGCCAACGACCGGGGCAATTTTCTAATGACGTATTGAGACAGGCCCCCGACAACCAGAATGCCAAAGACGTCGGTAATCCACCTAAGCATGCCTGTTCCCACCCCAAAGCGACTCTAGAGCTAGCTGCTCAAATTCTCAAAAGAACATATTGCGAACATAGAACAGATGGGGTACATTATTTTCAACCCGAACAGCACCGCTATCCTCTGGCGCTTGCCGTTTGTCCTGTCGCGAATCCCTTCATAAGGAGCTAGATCAATGGCTACCACTCCGACTGCCCTGCGTATCGTTGAAGGATCCTCCATGGACAAGACCAAGGCCCTGTCGGCCGCGCTCTCCCAGATCGAGCGCCAGTTCGGCAAGGGCTCGGTGATGAAGCTCGGCAAGAACGACCGGTCGATGGACATCGAGGTGATTTCGTCGGGCTCGCTCGGCCTCGATATCGCGCTCGGCGTCGGTGGCCTGCCGAAGGGCCGGGTGATCGAGATTTACGGACCGGAATCCTCGGGCAAGACGACTTTGGCGCTGCATTGCGCCGCGGAAGCCCAGAAGAAGGGCGGCATCTGCGCCTTCATCGACGCTGAACACGCGCTCGACCCGGTCTATGCCCGCAAGCTGGGCGTCAATGTCGATGAACTCCTGATCTCGCAGCCGGATCACGGCGAACAGGCGCTGGAAATCGCCGACACGCTGGTGCGCTCCGGCGCGGTGGACGTGCTGATCATCGACTCCGTGGCAGCGCTGGTGCCGCGCGCCGAACTCGAAGGCGAAATGGGCGACGCGCTGCCCGGCCTGCAGGCTCGTCTGATGAGCCAGGCGCTGCGCAAGCTGACCGCCTCGATCAACAAATCCAATACGATGGTGATCTTCATCAACCAGATCCGCATGAAGATCGGTGTGATGTATGGCTCGCCGGAAACCACCACCGGCGGCAATGCGCTGAAATTCTACGCCTCGGTCCGCCTCGACATCCGCCGCATCGGCGCGATCAAGGAGCGCGACGAAGTGGTCGGCAATTCGACCCGCGTCAAGGTCGTGAAGAACAAGCTGGCGCCGCCCTTCAAGCAGGTCGAATTCGACATCATGTATGGCGAAGGCGTCTCCAAGATGGGCGAGATCCTCGATCTCGGCGTGAAAGCGGGAATCGTCGAGAAGTCTGGCGCCTGGTTCTCCTATGACAGCCAGCGTCTCGGTCAGGGCCGCGAGAACTCCAAGGCGTTTCTCAAGGCCAATCCGGACATGACCGCCAAGATCGAAGCCTCGATCCGGCAGAATTCCGGCCTGATCGCTGAACAGATTCTTGCCGGTCCGGTCGAGCGCGATGAAGACGGCGGTGACGGCGAGGAGCCGGCAGAAGATTAATCGGATCAGGCCCGGAGACGCACTGACGTTCATGCGCAGTGATCTTACCGGACCGATCTTGCAGCCGACAGTGTCGGCTGAATGATTTCGCGGTGGGTGCTGTGGGGGTCTGTTGCCGATACCCTGCGGTGCCTGCCGCGTTGTCATTTCAGGGCATGTTGATCTGAGTGCGCGCTGATCGCAACTATCGCCGCCCGGCGGGAACGGCCTCGGCCGGCGGTGCGATCAGTTTGTTGACCGCATGACAGGCGACGCCGTCGACCAGGTCCGGTACGACCTTGCGACAGAGATCGAATACTTCGGGGCAACGCGGATGAAACGTGCAGCCGGAGGGCGGATCGATCGGATTGGGAATCTCGCCGGAGACCGCGATGCGTGCGCGGCCTGACATGGCCAGATCCGGCACTGCGCCAAGCAGCATGCGCGTATAGGGCATGCGCGGCGCGCGGAAGAGTTCGCGCCCTTCCGCAATCTCCACGATGCGGCCGAGATACATCACGCCGATCCGGTCGGCCATGTGCCTGACCACAGCAAGATTGTGGCTGATAAACAGATAGGTCAGGCCGAATTTGTCCTGCAGCTCGCGCATCAGGTTGAGAATCTGCGCCTGCACCGAGACATCCAGCGCCGAGGTCGGCTCATCGCAGACGATGAATTCGGCCTCCGATGCGAGTGCGCGGGCAATGGCGATGCGCTGGCGCTGGCCCCCGGAGAACTGATGCGGATATTTCTGCCCGTCATCGGGATGCAGGCCCACCAGAGTCAGCAATTCGCCGACCCGCGCGCGAATGTCGCGCTCGCCCTGCATGAGATCGAAGGCGCGGATCGGTTCGGCGACGATCGCATCGACGCGCAGCCGCGGATTGAGGCTCGCATAGGGATCCTGAAAGATCATCTGGATGCGCTTGCGCAGCAGTCTTCGCGCGCCGGCTTGGCCGGGATCGCTCATAGAGACGCCGTCGATGATGACGTCGCCGGATGTCGGCGGCAGCAGCCCGACCACCATCCGCGCCACCGTGCTCTTGCCCGAGCCGGATTCGCCGACCAACGCAAAGGTCTCGCCGCGTTTGATCTCGAAGGAGACGCCGTCGACGGCTTTTAGAAACTCCATCGGGCTGCGCTCGATGACGCGGTTCAGCCAGGGCTTCGAGACATCGAAGGCGCGTTTGAGATTGCGGGCCTGCACCAGCGTCGTCATGCCACGCTCTCCGCATGGGCATGATCATAGAGATGACACGCGACCTGCTGCGCGCCGACGGCGATGGGTTCGGGTCGCTCCACCCGACAGCGGTCGAACGCGAAACTGCAGCGCGGATTAAACGCACAGCCCTGCGGAATGGCAGACAGCCGCGGCATTGAGCCTGGAATCTGCACCAGCCGCTGCGAGGCGTCGCCCGTCAGCGTCGGGATCGCGCCCATCAGTCCCTTGGCGTAGGGATGCAGCGGGTTCTGCACCACGTCGCGCACCGGGCCGATCTCGGCGATGCGCCCGGAATACATCACGGCGACGCGGTCGGACGTCTCGGCGATCACACCCATATCGTGGGTGACCAGCATCACCGCCGTGCCGTGGTCGCGGCCGAGCCGCTTGATCAGCGCGATGATCTGCGCCTGCACGGAGACATCGAGCGCGGTGGTCGGTTCGTCGGCGATGATCAGTTCGGGCTCGGCCGCGATCGCCAGCGCGATCACCACGCGCTGCCGCATGCCGCCGGAGAATTCATGCGGATAGGCATCGACGCGCTTGTCAGGGGCGGGAATGCCGACCTCGGCGAGCAGATCCACTGCGCGCTTGCGCGCCTGCGTCTCGTTCATGTTGAGATGGGTGCGGATCGTCTCCACCAGCTGGTCGCCGATCCGATACAGCGGATTGAGACTGGTCAGCGGATCCTGAAAGATCATGGCGATGCGCTTGCCGCGAATCCGGCGCATCGCCTCCGCCGGCAGATTGTCGATGCGCAATCCGGACAGCAGGATCTCGCCGCCCGCGATCCGTCCGGGGGGATCGATCAGGCCGATGGCCGCAAGTCCCGTCACCGATTTGCCGGCGCCGGATTCGCCGACCACGCCCAGCACCTCGCCCTTGGCGATGTCGAAGGACACGCCGTCGATGGCGCGCAGCGCGCCACGCCGGCTGGCGAATTCGACGCGCAGGTTGCGCACGGAGAGGACGGGCACGCTCATATCGGGCACTGCTTGAGGTGAGGCATCATTGCAGCTTCGGATTCAGCGCATCGCGCAGCCAGTCGCCGAGCAGGTTGATCGAGAGGATCAGCGAGGCCAGCGCGAGTCCGGGAAAGGCGATGACCCACCATTCGCCGGAGAACAGATAATTGTTGCCGATGCGGATCAGCGTGCCCAGCGACGGCATCGTGTCGGGCATGCCGGAGCCGAGAAACGACAGCGTCGCCTCGGTGATGATGGCCAGCGCCAGATTGATGGTGGCGATCACCAGGATCGGCCCCATCGTGTTCGGCAGCACATGGCGGATCATGATTACGCGCGCGGGCAGGCCGATCAGCTGTGCTGCGGCGACATAGTCCTTGTTCTTCTCCACCATCACCGAGCCGCGCACGGTGCGGGCATATTGCACCCAGAAACTCAGCCCGATGGCCACCACCAGCACGATCAACGTGGTCGATGCATCGAGATGATTGCCGAGCGCCGATTTCACGACGCCGTCGATCAAGAGCGCGATCAGGATCGCGGGGAAAGTGAGCTGCACATCGGCAATGCGCATGATCAGGCTGTCCACGGCGCCGCCGACATAGCCGGCGATCAGGCCGAGCCCGATGCCGAGTACTGCCGCGAAACTAACGCCGAGCACGCCGACCACCAGCGAGATCCGCATGCCGTAGAGGATTGCCGAATAGATATCGCGACCCTGTTCGTCGGTGCCGAGCAGGAACGGCCTCTGGCCCTCCGCCGTCCAGAGCGGCGCGATGCGGGAGTTGATCAGTTCGAGCTGCGCCGGATCGAACGGATTCTGCACCACCAGAACAGGCGCAAACAGCGCCATCATCAGCAGCACGAACACGACCGCAGCCGCGACCATTGTGAGCCTGGAGCGGCGGAACGAATAGAAGATGTCGCTGTCGATGGCGCGGGCGAGGAGGGATGGTGTGCGGGGGATGGGCAAGTCGGTCATGTCACACCCTCATGCCGGCCGGTTGATCGTCGCGCGCAGGCGCGGATCGACGATGGTGTAGAGGATGTCCACAATCAGGTTGATGGTGACGAAGATCAGCGACACCACGAGGAGATAGGCGGCCATGATCGGGATATCGACATTCTGCACGGCCTGTACGAACAGAAGCCCCATGCCCGGCCACTGGAACACCGTCTCGGTGATGATCGCAAAGGCGATGACCGAGCCGAATTGCAACCCGGCCACGGTGATGACCGGCACCAGCGTATTCTTCAGCGCATGGCCGAAATGGATCGCGCGCGTCGTCAGCCCGCGGGCCCGCGCGAAGCGGATATAGTCGGTGCGCAGCACCTCCAGCATCTCGGCCCGGACAAGGCGCATGATCAGCGTCATCTGGAACAGGCCGAGCGTCACCGACGGCATGATCAGCGCCTTCAGGCCGGAGAGTGTCAGCAGGCCGGTGGTCCACCAGCCGAATTTCACGACATCGCCGCGCCCGAAGGAGGGCAGCCAGCCGAGTGTCACCGCGAACAGATAGATCAGGAGAATGCCGATCAGGAAGGTCGGCAGCGAGATGCCGATCAGCGACACCGCCTGCAGCACCTTGGCGAAGAACGAATCCTTCCGCAGCGCCGAATAGATGCCCATCAGAATGCCGAACACCATGGCGATCACGGTGGCGCAGGTGGCGAGCTCCAGCGTCGCCGGCATGCGCTCCTTCAGTAGCGCCGAGACCGGCTGACGAAACTGGTAGGAGACGCCGAACTTGAACTGCACGGCATTGATGAAGTAGCGGGCGAATTGCACCGGGACGGGATCGTCGAGGCCGAGTGACGCGCGCACCTCGGCGCGCTGCGCCGGCGTGGTGTCGATGGCCACCATCTGGTTCACCGGATCGCCGGCAAAGCGGAACATGGTGAAGGCGATGATGCCGACGGCGATCATCACACCAATGGACTGCAAAGCGCGGCGCAGGATGAAAGCGAGCATGGGCTATTTCGCTTTCTGTTATTGAAACATCTGGGACCTCATGGTGAGGAGGCGCTTCTTCAGCGCCGTCTCGAACCATGAGATAATGCAGACCACCATCCTTCGAGACGCGGCGAAGGCGCCGCTCCTCAGGATGAGGACTGAGATCGGGGCGACCTGGCCTTCCACGCGGATGCCAAACCTAGTCCTGCTTCACCGCCCAGTATGGCAGCACCTGGTTGTCCGGGCGCTGCACGATCTTCACCTTCTTGGAGACGCCCCAGGCCAACGCCTGCTGATGCAGCGGGATATAGGCCCAGTCCTTGGCGGCAATCTCATAGGCCTGTTTGATGAGCTGGTCGCGCTTCGCAGTGTCGGTCTCCTGCAGCACCTGATCGGTGAGGGCGTCGAACTGCTTGTTGCAATAGCCGCCGAGATTGGTGGCGCCGCGCGGGCTCGCGGGATCGTCGCGGCAGCCCATGATGTCATGCATCACATTGTGCGAATCCTGCGTGCCCGGTGTCCAGCCCAGCAGATAGAATGAGGTATTGAAGCCGCCGGTCTTGAACACCTTGGCAAAATACAGCGCCTTCGGCTGCGCGTTCAGCGTGACTTTGACGCCGATGCGCGCGAGCATGCCGACCACGGCCTGGCAGATCGCGGCGTCGTTGACATAGCGATCGTTCGGGCAATCCATGCCGACTTCGAATCCGTCGGGATAGCCGGCATCGGCCAGCAGTTTCTTGGCGCCGTCGGCGTCGTATTTCGGCCGCGTGAAGTCGCCGGAGAGCTTGAACAGCGGCGGCGCGATCATCAAAGCGGATGGTGTCGACAGGCCGCGCATGACGCGGCTCTTGATCAGTTCGATGTCGATGGCCTTGTAGAAGGCCTCGCGGACGCGGATGTCCTTGAACGGGTTCTTGCCCTTGATGTTGGAGAACAACAGCTCGTCGCGAATCTGGTCCATGCCGAGGAAGATGGTGCGCAGCTCCGGCCCAGCCATCACGGCGGCGTTGGCTGATCCATTGACGCGGGCGATGTCCTGCACCGGCACCGGCTCGATGATATCGACTTCGCCGGACAGCAGCGCCGCGACGCGGGTGGCGTCAGAAGCGATCGGTGTGAAGATGATCTCCTTGAGATTATGCTCGGGCTTGCCCCACCAGTTCGGGTTGACCTTGAAGACTGTCTTCACGCCCGGCTGATGGCTTTCGATAGTAAAGGGACCGGTGCCATTCGCATTCAACGACGCGAAGCTTGGTGAGGTCGCGGCGGCAGGCGTCGGCGCGTTGGCGTTGTTCGCCTCCGCCCATTTCTTGTCCATGATGTACCAGACGTCCCATTGCGACGTCAGGATGGGATTGGGCTTGGTCAGCACGAAATCGACGGTGTAGTCGTCGATCTTGAGCACCTTGGCATCGGCCGGAATGACCGTCGTGAAGTCGGAGCCCTTGGCGCGCACGCGGTCGGCGGAGAACACGACATCATCTGCGGTGAAGGGGTCGCCATTGTGGAATTTGACACCCTTGCGCAGATGGAAGCGCCAGCGCGTCGGCTCCGGTGTTTCCCAGCTCTCGGCAAGCGCCGGGATGATCTGCAGATCCTTGCCGCGCCCGACAAGGCCTTCATAGACCTGGCCGTGATGGGCGATCGTCGTGGTCTCGCGCAGCGTATAGGGATCGAGCGATTTCAGGTCGCCCTGATTGGCATAGCGCAGCGTTTGTGCGGAGGCGGGCAGTACGGAGGCAGAAACTGTGGCAAAGGCGATCAGCGATGCAGCGGCGGCAATGAACGTCTGACGGATCGACATACTGAGCTTCTCCATTGCATTGCCGCGATTGCATCACCACGCGGCCGCCCGACAGTTGAGCGAGTGTCACATTGTTGGCGGAGATTGCACGCCACGCAAGCGGCATTTGGCAGGCATGCGCTGCACAATGAAGTGGCTGGCGCAATCCTTGCTAGGATTGGGTATAAGCAATTCTACGCATTGTGTGCGTGTATCATTCGGTCACGACACAGCGCTAACAGGACCGCCAGAACGGCAAGATTTCGGAGCAGGAATGGCGGAACTCAAGGCTGATGTGCTTGTGCTCGGCGCAGGTATGGTCGGTGTGTCGGCGGCGCTGCATCTGCAGGCGCGCGGCCGCAATGTGGTGCTGGTCGACCGGCATGAGAAGGCCGGCGAGGAAACCAGCTATGGCAATGCCGGGCTGATCCAGTGCTGTTCGGTTTTCCCCTATATGCTGCCGCGCGACCTCACAAAGCTCTTTAAATATGCGCTGAACCGCGCGCCCGAGGTGCACTATCATCTCAACGCGCTGCCCGGGATGCTGCCATGGATCGTCAGATATTTCCTGAACTCGTCGCCTGAGGGAGCGCTCCGCAGTGCGATGGCGGCGCTGCCGCTGATCCAGCGCAGCCTGACCGAGCACGAGGCGCTGATCGCGGAGGCCGGCGTGCCGGAGCTGCTGCGCCGGATGGGATGGATCAACGCATTTCGCTCCGAGGCTACGCTGGCGAAAGGCATTGCGGATCTCGAACGCCATCGCGCCTATGGCGTGCCGGGCGACGTTCTGGACGCCGCCGCCATTGCGGAGCAGGAGCCGAACCTGTCCACCGATTTCGCCGGCGCCATTCACTGGACGTCGCCGGGCTTCGTGCCCGATCCCGGCGGCCTCGCGAAAGCCTATGCCGCACTGTTCATCCGCAAGGGCGGTCGCTTCATTGCCGCCGACGCGCGGACGCTGGAACAGAGCGACGGCAAATGGCGCGTGGCTGGGCCGAACGGGGCGCTGGTCGCGCGCGATGTGGTGGTCGCGCTCGGGCCATGGTCGGATCAGGTGTTTCGGCCGCTCGGCTACAATATCCCGCTCAAGAGCAAGCGTGGCTATCACATCCATCTGGCGCCATCTGGCAATGCGGTGCTGCGCCATCCGGTTCTCGATGCCGATCGCGGCTATCTGCTGGCGCCGATGAATCGCGGCATCCGGCTGACCACCGGCGCCGAGTTCGCGCTTCGCGATGCGCCGCCGACGCCGGCGCAGATCGAGCGGGCGCTGCCGATCGCACGGCAGACCTTCCCGCTCGGCAATCCCGTCGAGGCGAAGCCCTGGATGGGCGCGCGGCCATGCCTGCCGGACATGCTGCCGGTGATCAGTAAGGCGCCGCGCCACAAGGGCCTGTGGTTCGATTTCGGCCACCAGCATCATGGCTTCACGCTGGGGCCGGTGACCGGCCGTCTAATTGCGGACATGGTGACGGGCGTCACGCCCTTCACCGATCCCAAGGCCTTCGCGGCCGAGCGTTTCGGCTGACATCTCGCAACTGCAATGTAGATGTCACATCGCTTGCATCGGGCAGGCGTCAGCGGCGATACTGCCGCTGCGCCGCCATGTTCGCGTGAGCGGCCGGTTTGCCTCAGGAGCTGATAATGAAAGTGATCGTCACCGTGGACTGTACGCCGCTTGAGGCGCGCGAATTCCTGGGGCTGCCTGATGTGCAGCCGATGCAGTCGGCGATGATGGATCAGATGCAGAAAAAGATGATGGACAACATCGACAAGTTCTCGCCGGAGTCCATCATGCAGAGCTGGTTCTCGTTCGATCCGAAGATGGGCGAGCGCTTCCAGGAGATGTTCGCCAACATGGCCGGCCTCGGTGTGAAGCCGAAGGACAAGAAGTAGGCGTGCTCAGCCCGCGCGGCGCGCGTTGGCCTGCAGCGGCTGCTGCAGCTTTGCCCCGTGCGCATGCCGGGAGATGGCGTCGATCACCAGGGACCACATCGAGATCGGCAGGGCATGGCCCATCCGGTCGACCATCATCAGCTTGGCGCCGGGAATCGACGCGGCCGTGTCGCGGCCGGCGGCCGGATGCACCAGGGGATCGATCTTGCCGTGGATCACCAGCGTCGGCGCGGTGACCGTGGCGAGTCTTTCTTTACGGCTGCCCGAAGCCAAAATCGCGCGGAGTTGCCGACCGACGCCGGCCGGGCTCAAGCCGCGGGCATAGGTCCGCTCGGCGCGGTCGAGATCCCTGGCTTCGTCATCCGGGAAGCTGCCGACCCGCAGGAACAGCCAAGTCTGCTTGAAGCGTTCGAGGAACGCTTCGTAACCGGTCGGCTGTGGCTTCAGCAGCAGCAGTGACACCGCGCGGCCCGGCTGCGGCAGGCGCGGATTGCCGGTCGTCGACATGATCGAGGTCAGCGAGCGCAGGCGCTCCGGATAGGCGATCGCCATTTCCTGCGCGATCATGCCGCCCATCGATGCGCCAACCACATGCGCGGAGCGGATGCGCAACACATCGAGCAGGGCCACCACATCGGTCGCCATGTCGCTCAGCTTGTAGGGGGCGGAGACGGGCGTACCGAGAAAGCGCAGCTTGGCCAGCTCGAACAGAGTGAACGGCTTGCCGCCGGCCATCTTGGAGGACAGGCCGATGTCGCGGTTGTCGAAGCGGATCACGCGAAAGCCATTGCTGGCCAATTCGCGGCAGAAGTCGTCGTCCCAGTGAATCATCTGGGCGCCGAGGCCCATGATCATCACCATCGGTTCCGCGTCCGAATAGCCGAAGATGTCGAAACATATATCGATGCCGTTCGCGCGCGCCAGCTGTGGCGGCTCGTACGGGACATCAATCGGTTCGGGGGATCGGGCGGAACGTGGGCTCATGTCAAACATATGACACGGAAAGTCCCTGCGAAAAAGTGACAACCGCGTCATGCGCAAAACAAATCGTCGCAGCGATTAATGAGAGATTGCGCGTATGGCAATTGTGACAGTGCGCGCGGGCTTTTGTGACAGCGATTGTGACAATGGAACTGGTATCAGCCTCTCGCTAGCTCCCGGCCCAGACGTCGAGCACGTAGCGATTACGGGTGCCGAGGTCGTCGATCCAGGTCAGCGCCGCAGCGTCATCACCGCCGCTGCGCTCGCGCTGGATCGCCATCAGCGCCGCCTTCACATCCGGCTCCATCTTGCCGCCGTCGCCGCAAACATAGGTAATGGCGCCTTGCTGGATCAGATCCCAGACGCGATCCTTCTGCTGCGTAATGAGGTGCTGCACATAGGTCTTCGGCGCATCGCCGCGTGAGAAGGCGGTGTGTAGTTCACAGATACCATCGGCGGCGAAACCCTTCAGCTCTTCGGCATAGAGAAAGTCCTGATCGGGATGGCGGCAGCCGAAGAACAGCAGCGCAGGGCCGAGCGTCGCGCCTTGCGCCTTGAGTGCGGCGCGTTCCTGCAGGAAGCCGCGGAACGGCGCGAGACCTGTTCCCGGTCCGATCATGATCAGCGGCACAAGGGGATCGGCGGGCAGGCGGAAACCGGCCTTGGTCTCGCGCACGATGGCATGCACGGTATCGCCGGCGCGGCGGCCGCTGAGATAGTTGGAGCAGACGCCCTTATAGATGCCGCGGCCGGAATGCGCGGGGCCCTGGACCACTGCCGTGGTGACGCTGCAGCGTGACGTCTCGCCTTGCGGCGACGAGGAGATCGAGTAATAGCGCGGCGCGAGCAGCGACAGCATTTCCAGATAGGTGTGGAACGGCAATTCGCAGGCCGGATGTTCTTCGAGGAGGTCGAACACTGATTTGCGTTTGGCGAGGATGTCACTGCGATAGCGCTCGCTTGCAGCGGGATCGTCGCCGACATAACCGAGCAGTTTCGGCTTGGTCATCGGGCATCGGGTGTTCTCTGCCATGATCTGGATCTGCTTGCGGGTGGAGACCTGCTGCAACTCGACGAATTCGGTGAGCAGGCGACCGACCGAGACGACATCACCGACAGGCAATTGCGCGCGGCGACCTTCCGCGACCTGCAGCCGGATCTGATCATCCGGCAGGAAGCCGAAGCGGCGCGCAACGGCGTCGACCAAAGCGGGATCGTTGCGCGGCACCACGCTGAGGTGATCGCCGACGCGGTAGCTGGTCCCGGCAGGAAGCTCGATTTCAATATGCCGCGTCGAGCGATCAGATGCGCCGTTCTGCAGTTCGCGATTGCCCAGCACTTTCATCGGGACCACGCCGCCGAGCGCCACGACGGTGTTCACCGCGCTCGGCGCGACAGGGTCGATCTGATAGAGCGGCGCATCGTCGGCGCTGCGCTCGAAGCCGGTATCGAGGCCGAATTCCTTCACCGCGAGCGGACGCAGTTTCGCGAACCAGTCTTCAAACTGACCGTCGAGATCGTCGCGCGCATCGCCTTCACCGCGCACATAGGCGTTGGTGGCACCATGCGCGCGCAATTGGTCGTCGATAATGCGGGGTATCGACTGATAGGTCGCCAGCCAGTCGCTGTTGCCGCAGCCGAACACGGCGTAGCGCACCTTGGCAAAGGCGTCCTTTGGAAGGTCGGTGCCGAGCCAGTTGACGAATTGCGTGGCGTTGTCAGGCGCCGCGCCGTTGTAGGACGCGCAGAAGATCAGCACGCCGCCCTCGGTCGGCAGCTTGCCTACGAACTCGTCGAGCGGCGCGAGTTTGGTGGCGAAGCCGTTGACCTCGGCGAGATCGGCAACGCGCGTCGCCAGTTCCTCGGCTGTGCCGAGATTGGAGCCATAGAGCACCAGCAGCGGCGTGTTGTGGCTGGGCCGCGCGCGGCCGGTGGCGACTGGCGCAAGTGGCGCGGCCGCGGTGGCTGCGTTCGTGCGTCCGGCATAGGCGCCGCGTTCGTGATCGTGGCGCGGGCGCACCTTGATCTTGAAACCATCGGGCTTGATGGTCAGCGTTTCCTTGAGCACCATCTGATAGCGCTTGTGGTCGGTCATCTTGAACCGCTGCAGGATCATGCCGAGCGCCAGCGCGGCTTCGTGCATAGCGAAGCCGCGGCCGATACAGGCGCGCTGGCCGTTGCCGAACGGTTTCCACGCATTGATTGGCCGTGCGGCCTCGGCTTCCTTCGAAAAATTCTCGGGATCGAAGGCATCCGGATTGGGTCCCCACACCGACGGGTCGCGATGCAGCGCCAACACCAGGATGGTGACGAAGGTGCCCTTGCGCAGCTTGTACTTGCCGCCGATGGTTTCGTCCTGCACCGGCGCGATGCCATAGGCCGGTGCCGGCGGCCACAGCCGCAGCGACTCCTTCAGGATCTGCGTGATGTAATGCAGCTGCGTAACCTGCTGATAGGTCGGCTTGGCATTCACATCGGGGCCGAAGACGCGGTCGACTTCCTCATAGGCCTTCTTCAGCACCTCCGGATGTTTCAGCATCGCGTAGATCGCGCATGACAGCAGACCCGACGTGGTCTCGTGGCCGGCGATCAGGAAGGTGTTGATCTGGTAGCGGATGTTGACATCGTCGAGCTGTTCGCCGGTCGCGCGGTCGACGCCGGTCATCATGGCGCCGAGCATGTCCTTCTTGGCCTCGGTCGCTTCGGCATTCTTGCGGCGCTCGGCAATGATCTCGTCGACCATGGAATTCATGAAGGCGACGTCGCCGGCGAGATCGCGGCGGCGCTTCTGCATCCACAGGCTTTCCAGCGGCAGGCCGCGGGTCATCATGATGGTCTCGAGCGAGCGCACCAGCGATTCCACGAAGGGGTGGTAGTCGCTGCGGTAAAACGAGTTGAAGCGATAGTCGAAACCGCACAGGCCAATCGTGTCCAGCGTCAGCGCCGTCATGTCATGGACGACGTCGATCTCCTCATCGGTGTTGAGGCGTTCCCATTTCTTCACCAGCTGCTCGGCGATATCCACCATGCTCGGGTGATAGGACTGCATCGCGCGGTTGCCGAAGGGCTGCAGCAGGATGTTGTGGGCCTTGGTCCAGTTCGGCTCTTTCGTGTCCGCCGTGAACAGTCCGTCGCCGCCGACGGCACGCACCCGGCGCAGCGCGCCGCGCACCGCCTTGTCGAAGCGCTTCTCGTCGCTGAGCTCGTCCACGAGATCGTGGCCGCCGACGATCACGATGGGCGAGCCCATCATGTCCAGCCAGAAGATCGGCCCGAGCTCCTTGGCTAGCCGCGCCAGATCCTGCACCGGCGCATTGGCGTCCAGCGACAGCATGTTGCCCACCACCGGCTTCTTGGGCGGATGCGGGATCGGGGCGAGTTTGTTGGTGGATGGCATGTGGTCGTCTTCTCCCCGCTGTCGCTTCGTCTCTTTCGTCATTGCGAGGAGCCTCTTGGCGACGAAGCAATCCAGTCTTTCTTTGTTGCTTTCTGGATTGCTTCGCTGCGCTCGCAATGACGTTGAAAGGTTTCATTCTTACCCAAACCGTCTTCGCCGCCAGTCGATCAGCACCTGGCTGACCTCGTCGGGCTTTTCCTGCTGGGTCCAGTGACCGCTGTCTTTCACCAGATATTTCTCCAGATCGGGAATGATGTTTTCCATGCCATCTGCGGAGGAGGGCGGCAGCACCGCGTCGTTCTCTGCCATGATCATCAGCGAGGGCACGCGCACGGTGTGATCGAGCCCTTCGGCGCGCGCCCAGTTGGCGCTCATGTTGCGATACCAGTTGATGCCGCCGGTGAAGCCGGATTCCTTGAAGGCGTCGACGAAGATTTTCTTTTCCTCGTCGGAGAGAATCTTCTGACGCGGGTCCTTCGCGGGATCGTAAGCAGCGACCATCTGCGGAAATGCCAGATTGGTTTTTGACGACGCGCCGATGCCGCCGACGGGCGTTTCGCCCACATTGGCGTGCTTGCGTGGCATCGGCTTGCGCATGAAGAAGTCGAACGCCTTGTCGACATTCTCGCCGAAGATGCGGTCCGGCTCGTGTGCGGGATCCTGAAACTGGACGATATACATCGTCTCGCCGAAGCGCTTCTTGTAGATCAGCAAGGGATCCACCGGTGCGCGATCGGTATGCGGCGTATTCACGCCGACCACGCCAGCGACGCGGTCGCGATGCCGCAGCGGCATCTGCCAGACGATGAAGCCGCCCCAGTCGTGGCCGACGAAGATCGCCTTGTCGATCTTGAGATGATCGAGCAATGCGACGAGATCGCCGGTGAGATGTTCGATGCTGTAGTCCTCGACCGCGTTGGGCCGCGACGTCGCGCCATAGCCGCGCTGGTCCGGCGCGATCACGCGGATGCCGGCGGCAGCCAGTGCCTTGATCTGATGCCGCCAGGAGAACGCCATTTCCGGCCAGCCATGGCACAGCACCACAGGCGGTGTGTCGCTCATGGGGCCGGCGTCGTAATATCCCATGCGAATGCCGTTCAGCTTGGCGAACTGCAAGGGAGGCATTTCAATCATGATAAGTCCTTAGCTGGCGGTCTTGAGAGCATCGGGCGACGCGAAGGCCGCCTGCAGCAGCGCGAATTCATCTGGCATCATGTCGGCGAGCACTTGCACATGCGGGATGATGTTGGCGCCGGCGATGAAGCCGAAATCGAGCTGGTCGCGATAACTCTGCACGGTGATGTTCAGCGCCAGCCCATGGGTGGCGATGGAGACCGGGAAGATGTGTAAGAGCTCGGCGCCGGCCGCATAGAGTGTCTGCCGCGGCCCGGGCACGTTGGACACTGTGATGTTCGCCGCCGGCGGCAACACGTCGGAGAGGTTGGTGCGGCTGTAGAGCAGCGCCAGGATCTGCACCATGATCGGTGCGCCCAGCATGGAGATGTTGGAGACCTGCGGCATCAACGCCCGCAGCGGATGCGACATCTCCTTGGACTTTGTCGATTGCGCGATGATCGCTTCCAGCCGCTCCTTGGGATCCTCGATATTGGTGGCGATCGAGCAGATCATGCCGAATACCTGATTGTTGGAATCGGTGTTGCCTTCCTCGCGCAGCGAGATCGGCACCGCGGCAGTCAGGGACTTGGCGGGCAGGGCGCCTTTTTCCTTGAGGTAGCGCCGGACCACGCCTGATGAGAGCGCCAGCACAACGTCGTTGAGCTTGCCGCCTGCCTGCTTCGCCACGGCCTTGGCCGCCGATAGCGGCACCGACACGCCGGCAAAGCTGCGCTCCGAGGAGATGGTTTTGTTGAGCAGCGTCGGCGGCGACAGCATGCTGTTGAGACTGTCGCGCGATTTCGGATCGGCGATCTTGGCCATCACGTCGGACGCGCTCTTCACCATGGTCGGGATCGAGCCGGCGAATTTCACCGCACTCTCGATCTGGAACATGGCGTTGTCGAACAGGATCGAGCCGATATCGCTCTTTCCGGAGCGGGGCAGTTCGATGCCTTTTCCGGAATTCTCCAGCGGCTGACGCCAGAGCTGCTGGTAGGAGTCAATGAAGCTCGCTGCGATATCGCGCGGCTCCTGACGCTGCTTGGCGCGCACTTCCGGCTTTTCGATTTCGCGCGGGATCGGTGTCACGTCATAGATCATGCTGGTGAGGGCCGCGCCGGCGCCGCCGTCGATGCAGGCATGGTGCATCTTCGAATACAGGCCGATCTCGTTGTCCTTCATGCCCTCGAAAACATAGAACTCCCACAGCGGCCGGGCGCGGTTCAGCAGCTTGGCATGCATCCAGCCGACGATGCGCTCCAGCGTGGGACGGTCATGGGGCGCGGGCAGGCTGCCGCGAAAAATATGACGGTCGATGTCGAACTGGTCGTCCTCGACCCAGGAGGGGTGATCGATATCCAGCGGGGCCTTTTCCAGCCGGGCCTTGAGGATCGGCGCTACATGGAGGCGCGAGGCGATCATCGCCTTGAAGTCCTCGAAGAAGTCGCCCTTGTAATCCTCGGGCAGGCGAAAGATCGCCATGCTGCCGACATGCATCGGCATCTCCGGCGTTTCCAGATACAGAAACGACGCGTCCATTGAGGACAGCTTCCTGCTGGCTTCCGCCATGATACGTCCCTCCCTCGCATGGTCACCGACGCCTTTGCGGCGCTCTACCGATGAGTGTGCCTGCGCGCGGGGCGAATATGCAATGGCAAAGGCGAGGCCGGAGACCGGCCCGGCCCACGACTTAAGGCTGGGGTCGTCGAGGCGTTGGGAGGTCGGTTTGCCGACTTAAAGGGCAGGTGCCATTTGCCTTGCCCAGTTGGATATCCGAAGAATCCGCGGCTCGAAATGCTAAATTATAAAGCTAAATCAACACGTCGGTTACTCTCCTGTTTCAGATCTCTGGCGGTAGCCCGTTAATGCATCAGGCGCCGCCTGATTACCGGGCATATCACGGGTTTGTGATGCTGCAATGCACCATTGATGTTGCAGTGCATTATTTACTATGTCATAGAAGTTGCACCCCGGGCCCACAACGGCGGGACGGGGTGAGCCGAGCCTGAGTGCAAGCATGAGCTTTGCAGAGGCGGCCCAACCCGAGGATGGAGACGAACATGACGATCGAAACCGAAACCAATTCCGTGCTGAACAACGTCAAGCAGGCTTTCGCGCCCGTCACCGAGGCGTTCACCAAGCTGCAGAACATGGAAGTGCCCGAAGCGACCCGTGACTTCGTCAAGCGCGCTGCCGGCACTGCCAAGGACAAGGCCGCCGACTTCCAGGCCAATTCCGAGAAGGTGACCTCGGCCATCGAAACCGCTGTGTCGAACTCGGTCTCTGAGGCGACCAAGATCAGCCGCAACGTTCAGGACGCGTTCTATGCCGACGTCCAGTCGTTCTTCGCTGGCATCGACAAGCTCGCTTCGGCGAAATCGCTGACCGAAGCCTTCCAGGTGCAGACCGATCTCGTGCGCGCCCATGGCGAAGTGCTGAGCTCGCGCGCCAAGGCGTCGACCGAATATCTCGGCAAGCTGGTGTCGGAAGGCGCCAAGAGCGCGCAGGACAACTTCTCGAAGGCGACGTCGTTCGCCAAGACCGCCTGATCCACACGCGATCAAGCGACATGAATTCGAAAGGCCCGCGCAAGCGGGCCTTTTTTGTTGTTCTGGCAGAGTAGGCCGCACGTCCCGGCGTCGGAAGCACGTTCACTTGATTGTCACGGTGATCTTGTTCGAGACGATGGGCGGGTTGAAGGGATAGTGAGCGCCGTCTCCCAGCACGAGCTGGAGCGTATGTTTGCCGGGGGGCAATTCGATGCGTGCTTCGGTCTGGCCGGCTCCGAAATGGAGATGCGACTTGTCCTGCGGGATCGGCTCCTTCGGATCGAGCGGGTCATTCACATCGATCAGCAAATGATGATGGCCGCTGTTCTGGAAATTATCGCCTGCATGAGTGACGCCCATGTTGCGCAAACCGAAACGACACCAGAACCCGCCCTTGATCACCGCTTTGTCCTGTGGCCACACGAAATAGAGGACCGCATCCTTCGGTGCGGACTTTCCTTGCGCATGGACTGCAAGGGGCGCCGTTGACAGCATGGCGGACAACACGATGAGCCCGGTGATCCTCATGACGCAGCCTTTCCTTCGGGGGCGGTCTCAGGACGAAATGGCAATCCGGAAGCCGTGGGTCGGATATCGCACATTGGTGTCGTAGCCATCGCGGCTTGCGGGTCGGACGTAACGCGCATCGTTTTTCCAGGAGCCCGATCGAATGACGTGCGAGACGCAGTCGTTCTCGACCCATGGCGCGCCGTTCTGCGGGGCACCCTGATAGTTCTTGTGCCAGCAATCCTCTGTCCATTGATTGACGCCGCCACCCATATCGTAGAGCCCGAACGGATTTGGCTTCAGACTGCCGAGCTTGAGCGGCTGTTCGGCGGCGGCGTCCGTGCAGTTCTTGCAATTGGCCATACCGGGCTGCAGCTGATCACCCCACCAGTATTTCGTTTGCGTGCCGCCACGCGCGGCATACTCCCATTCAGCTTCGCTCGGGAGCCGGAAGGCTTTCTGCGTTTCCTTCGCAAGCCACGCGACAAACTGTTTTGCATCGGTCCAGCTCACATCCGTGACTGGAATGTCGTCCCGCCCTGTCACCAGAAACGCGCATGCATTCGCAGCAGCGCAAGCGTTCCACTCCCGAACGGAGACTGGATACTTGCTGATCGCGAAGGGCTTGATCGTGACCTGGTGTATCGGCTTTTCCGATATGTCGTCATTGCTGCCCATCGCGAAGGTCCCGCCGGGGAGCGGGACCATGACGGGCTCTATGACCGGCTTTGGTGGTGCTGGCGGCGGGGGCAGGGCAGGCGTCACCGCCGGAGCAGGTTCAGGCCGGGCTTGCTTGGCGGCGGGCGCGGGCGCTGATCGGGTGCTTGCATTCCCTGTCTCTTGCGGAGGCGCCGCGGGAGCTGACGCCTGATTGCCGATTTCACCGCGCGGGTAAGCCCTCATGTACCAGACGCCGGCGCCTGCGAGAGCCAGCAGGATTGCGCAAAACGAAATGATCAGAACATGTTCACGCCGCTTCCGCGCCTTGTTGAATGCCGCGGGATCAGGAAGCACCCGGTAAACGCGCACCGGATCGGTAATGTTCTTGATCTTGCGGTCTCCAAGCGACTCGTAGCCGCAGACGAGCTTGTGCTTGATCTGCTCGTAGATGCCACCCGAGATGTACACTTGGCCGGGGTCGGCGATCCCCTCGAGGCGCGCAGCGATATTGACGCCATCGCCGAAGACATCATTGGGCTCGATGATCACGTCTCCCAGATTGACGCCAATGCGATATTCGATCCAGGAGCTCTTTGGCAGCGCGGCGTTGCGTCCGATCATGCTTTGCTGGATGACGATGCCGCATCGAACGGCTTCGACTGGACTGTCGAATATCGCAATGAACCCATCGCCAGTCCTTTTGACGAGTTTGCCGTCGTGCTCGGTAATGCTCGGCTCGATGAGGTCACGCTCGATGCGCTTGACGCGCGCATGCGTTTCTTCCTCGTCGAGTTCCATGAGGCGGCTATATCCGCAGATGTCCCCCACAACGATCGCCGCAAGGCGACGCGGCGTTCCGACGCGCGGTGTGGCAGGGTCCTTACCCCTGCCTGAACTGATGTCACGAATCTCGCCGCGCATGAATTCGCGCCTCTACAACGGACACACGAGGTTCACTAGCCGTTCGGTCGACCGTCATGACGCTACGCTCAACGTCTCCGTCAGACAATTAGCTGAAAACGCAAATTGGCTGATCCCGGAGGAGCCGCGCGGTAGCGAGATGACGACGTTCCTCGCATTCGCTGTATCGATATACCCGGCGCCGATAGAATGCGGCGGTAGCTATACAAGTTCTCAGTTCACCTGCCGCTCTTTCCCCACCCAATAGGGATCGCGCAACTGCCGTCGCAGGATCTTGCCCGATGCATTGCGTGGCAATGCTGCGATGAAGTCGATCGTCTTCGGCGCCTTGAATCCCGCGATGCGCTCGCGCGTGAACTTCATCAGGTCGGTTGGGCTGAGCTCCTTGCCGGGCTTCAGCACCACCACGGCCTTCACCGCTTCGCCCCATGTATCGTCGGGAATACCGATGACGGCGACCTCCGCCACATCCGGATGATCGCAGATCGCGCTCTCCACTTCGGCGGGATAGATGTTCTCGCCGCCGGAGATGATCATGTCCTTGATGCGGTCGTGGATGTAGAGGAAGCCGTCTTTGTCGAGATAGCCGGCGTCGCCGGTGCGCAGCCAGTTGTCGCGGCCGAGCGTGCGCGCAGTGGCGTCCGGCAGATTCCAGTAGCCCACCATATTGGACGCCGAGCGCGTCGCGATCTCGCCGACCTCGCCCACAGGCAGCTGTTTGCCGTCGACATCGAGGATGGCGATTTCGATTCCCGGCAGCGCCTTGCCGGCGGAACGCATGCAGTCGCGGCCCTCGACGTGATCTTCCGGGGCCAGCACCACGATGGTACCGGTGGTCTCGGTCATCCCGTACATCTGCACGAAGCCGCAGCCGAATACGCTGATGCATTCCTTGAGCAGGGCGGCGGGGATCGGCGATGCGCCATACATGATGTAGCGCAACTTGCTGAAATCCATCTCCCGCGCACGCGGCTGCCGCACGATGAACTGCATCGCCGCCGGCACCAGGAACAGTTTGCTGATGCCGTAGTCCCGGAAGAAATCGAGCACCTTGTTGGGATCGAACTCCCTGGCGATCACGCTCTTGGCGCCGTGATAGAGGCCGAACACCGCCCAGCCGACGCCGCCGATATGAAATACCGGCATCGCCACCAGCGAGACGTCGTCGGCGGTCCAGACGTTCCAGTCGGGGTTCTCGTCGGTGCCGCCGATGCGCAGCAGTGAGAGGAAATTCTGATGCGACAGCATCGCGCCTTTCGGCTTGCCTGTGGTGCCCGACGTGTAGAGCTGGATCGCGACATCGTCCTTGGTCATTGTGAGGTTAGGATCGCGCTCGCTCTGCGCGTCACGCCAGGCCGTAAAGTCCTGCCACTCGGTTGCGCCGCCTTCCATGGTCATGACGATGCGCACGCCCGGCATTTGTGGCTTGAGGCTGCGTACGAGATCGACGAATTCGGGACCGACGAACAGGACGCTTGCCTTGGCGTCGTCGACAATGAAGGCGATCTCCGGTCCGGCGAGGCGCCAGTTCACCGGCGCCGTCACCACCTTGGCCTTCACGGCGCCGATCAGCAGTTCGATGAAGAGGTCGCTGTTCTTGCCGAGATAGGCGATGCGCTCGTTCGGCTTGACGCCGAGCGCGATCAGCCCGTTGGCGACGCGATTGGCATTGCGATCGAGTGATCTGTAGCTGGTCTCGCGGCCCTCGAACACCAGTGCAATTGAATCGCCGCGCGTCTGTGCTTGCGCGCGAATGACATCGGCCAGCGTGGCCGCTTCCGCAACGGACATGTGTCTCCCTCCCTCAGTTTATTAGTTGCGGTGAGTGTGCGGGCGTCCGGGAGGACTGACAAGACGGGAAAGGTGCTGCGGTGCGGTGAGACAGGTGCCGGGAGGTCGTTCAGCCGACGTTGCGCGTCCTGCGCTGTTTTGCAAAATAGCGCGCGGGCGGCTCGCCAAACGCCCGTCGAAACATCGCGATGAAGTTGCTGGACGTGGCATAGCCGAGCGCTTCGGCGACATCCGCGATGGGTTCATTGGCGGCCAGCCGTTCCAACGCCAGCGTGAGACGCGCCTGCTGCCGCCACTGCGCGAAGCCCATGCCGGTCTCCGTCATGAAGATGCGACGTGCCGTTCGTTCCGACAGGCCAGCCCATTCGCCAAGCTCATGCAGCGTGCGCGCGTCATGCGGCCGCCGGATCAGCGCATTGGCGATACGCAAGGCGCGGATATCCGTCGGCATCGGCAGATGTAGCGGCTCCTGCGGCGCACCGCGGATTTCGTCGAGCAGCACGGCCACGACGCGCGTCTGCGCCGGCGTGAGCCGATCCGCATTCGTCCAACCCGCAGCGCGTCTGACGAGCGCGCGCAGCAGATCGCTGACACCCATGACGCAGGGCTGCGACGGCAATGTCCGGCTCGCGGCCGGCGTCAGGAGTACGCCCCATCCGCTCAGTACACCGCTCAGGGTCACCTTGTGATGGAGCCCGGGCGGCAGCCAGCCGATGCGCTGCGGCGGCAGTAGCCACGAGCCCTGTTTCGTGTGCAGGCGGATCAATCCGCTTTCGATACAGAACAACTGGCCGCGGCGGTGATGATGCCAGTCGAGTTCGCGGGTGCCGAGCCGAAATGCATCGCCGGGCTCATCGCTGCCCCAGATGGCGATTGCGGATGGTCCGTCGAGGCGCTCGGTGAGCGAGGTCATGACACCATGCCTTTTCAGAACCGCTCCAGCCTGGCCGGTTCTCATTATTTTGCGTCCGAATGTCGTTAACGGGTTTGAGCGACCGGGTCTATCTCCGTATGCAGATCAACGAACAGTCAGGAGACGACGATGAGCCTCGATAGCGGTGCCTTTCTCATTCACGATGTTGCGGCGTTCCCGATCGTGTGGGTCCGGCATGATGAGCTTCAGCCGGGAAGTGCGGCGCAGTGGGAGGTCGAGATGGACGATCTCATCGGCCGCAAGCAGCCTTTCGTCATGATCATGGCCAGTCATCATCATGATGAGGCGCATGAAGATCGCAAAGCGAGGGGGCTTTGGCTCAAGCGCAACAAAGCGACGCTCGCGCTGCTTTGCCGTGCCATCATTGCCGTCGAGCCGAATGCCGTCACACGCGTTCTCGTGGAGGCCCAGTCGGCACTTGCGACGAAGGCGTTCGGCATCAGTTCCGCGGTCGTTGCGTCCGAGGACGAGGCCATGAGGGTTGCGCACGAGCGGTTGCAGGTTGCGCGTTGATCAAAAAACAAAGCGAGGCTTCCCGCATGGGAGAGCCTCGCTGCCGGTCGAATTATTTTGGCGGCCCTTACCCCCGCTGCGCCTTGTCCTTTTCGTTCTGCGCTTTGATGCTGTCGCGTGCCTGGATCCATTCGGCATCGGACCAGTCGCGCAGCTGATAGAAGTTGCCACCCATGGCGAGCGCTTGTGCGCCGTCCATGGCGATGGTCTCGCCACTGATCCAGTCGCAGCCGCCGGAGATCAGAAACACCGCAAGGTTCTGCAGTTCTTCCATCTTGCCGACGCGGCCCATCGGGTTCTGCGCGCGGGTGCGTGCACCGGCCTCGTCGCCGGGCTTGATGCGCTTGCTCATGCCTTCAGTGGGGATTTCGCCGGGCGCGATGGTGTTGAGGCGGATGCCGTAGCGGCCCCATTCGGTCGCCAGCGACATGGTCATGGCATGGATCGCCGATTTGCTCATGGCGGAGGGCACCACATAGGGGCTGCCATTGCGTACCCAGGTCACGGTGATCGAGACCACGTTGCCCGGCACCTTGTCGGCGATCCAGCGCCGGCCGACTGCATGGGTCATGTAGAATGTGCCGTGCATCACCGTGTTGGCGACCGCGTCGAAGCCGCGCGCCGACAGGTCCTGCGTCCGCGAGATGAAATTTCCGGCGGCGTTGTTGATCAGGTCGGTGAGGGGGCCATCGGCCCAGATGCCTTCGATCATCGCATCGACCGCCGCGGCGTCGCGGATGTCGACGCCGTGGCTGGAGACCTTGCCGCCAAATTCCGCCATCAACTCGGTTGCGGTCTCGTCGCATACAGCCTTGCGGCGACCGCAGATATGCACTTCGGCGCCGAGTTCGAGGAATTTCGCCGCCATCGATTTGCCGAGACCGGTGCCACCGCCGGTGACGAGGATTTTTCGGCCTGCGAGGAGCTGCTGATTGAACATGGGAGGGTCCTGCTTTAAGAGGATGCGGACGGGTTAATTAGTTGATTGACTAAACCCGATACCGCTTGCGTGTAAAGCGGGAAGAAAAACAAGTCTAGGAAGGAAACCACCCATGGAAGACCGCATCTCTGTGTCCATGACGGATGGCGTTGCCGATGTTCGGCTGGTCCGCGCGGACAAGATGAATGCGCTGGATGCGGCGATGTTTGCGGCATTGGTCGATACCGCCGAGCGCCTGAGCCGGGAGAAGGGGCTGCGCGCGGTCGTGCTGTCCGGCGAGGGCCGGGCGTTCTGCGCCGGCCTCGACATGGGACGATTCGCCGCGATGAACGACAATGGCGGCGACGGTATCGGCGGCGCGCAGAAGCGCGACCTCGCGCTGCGCACCCACGGTCTTTGCAATCATTCCCAGCAGGCGGTGTGGGGCTGGCGCCAATTGCCGGTGCCGGTGATTGCCGCTGTGCATGGCGTCGCCTTTGGCGGCGGCTTCCAGGTCGCGCTCGGCGCCGACATGCGCTTTCTCGCGCCGGACACGCGCATGTCGGTGATGGAAATCAAATGGGGCCTGGTGCCTGACATGGCCGGCACGCCGATCCTCGCCAGCCTCGTGCGCGACGATATCCTGCGCGACCTCACTTACACCGGCCGCATCTTCTCGGCGCAGGAAGCGCTGAGCTACGGCCTCGCCACGCGCATCTGTGACGACCCGCGCGCCGCGGCGCTCGAGACGGCGCGCGAGATCGCCGGCAAGAGCCCCGATGCGATCCGCGCCGCCAAGCGCATGCTCAACAATCTTGCGGTCGATCCCGGTCCGGCGCTGCTCGCCGAATCCGTCGAGCAGATGAGACTGATGGGTGGACCGAACCAGACCGAAGCCGTGCGCGCGAATATCGAGAAGCGTGCGCCGAAATTTGTGGATTAGCCCGCGACATTCTCAGCCGTCATTGCGAGCCCTGAGAAAGTTGGACTTCCAACTTTCTTTGGGCGAAGCAATCCAGAAAGTCACAAACGAAGACTGGATTGCTTCGTCGCAAGGGCTCCTCGCAATGACGGCGAAGAGTTCATCAAAAATCAAAAACAAAAATCCGGAAACGTATCCATGTCGACAAATTCCCTGTTTCAAGGCGTCATCTCAGGCGATCGCCGCCGCGGCTTTGCCGAACTGACCGAACGTGCGAGCCGCATCGCCGGCGGGCTGTCGCGGCTTGGCGTCAAGCAGGGTGACAGCGTCAGCATCCTGATGCGCAACGACATCGCGTTTCTCGAAGCGGCCTATGCGGTGGCGCAGCTCGGCGCTTACGGCGTGCCGGTGAATTGGCATTTCAAGCCGGAAGAGATCACTTATGTGATCAAGGACTCCGGCAGCAATATCCTGATCGCCCATGCCGACATGCTGCATCAGCTGCGCGAGGCGATCCCGCAGGGCATCGTATCGCTGAGCGTGCCGACGCCACCGGAGATCATTGCCAATTACAAGGTCGATCCGGCACGGCTCGGCACCCCGGACGGCGCCATCGATCTGGAGAGCTGGCTGACCGAACAGGCGCCCTATGACGGCCCCGCGCTGCCGCAGCCGCACAACATGATCTACACATCGGGCACCACCGGCCATCCAAAGGGTGTGCGCCGTTTCGCGCCGACGCCGGAGCAGGCGGCGTCCGCCGACCAGATGCGCGCACGCGTCTATGGCCTCAAGCCTGGCGCGCGCGCATTGCTGCCCGGACCGCTCTATCACTCGGCCCCCAATGCCTTCGCGCTGCGCGCCGGGCGCCTCGGTGGCGCGCTGGTGATGATGCCGCGCTTCGATCCCGAAGAATTCCTGCGCGTGGTGCAGGACGAGAAGATCGACACCATCTTCATGGTGCCGACCATGTTCATCCGGCTGATGAAGCTGCCGGAAGACGTCCGTAAGAAATACGACATGTCGTCGCTGCGCCACATCATCCATGCCGCCGCGCCGTGCCCGGCCGACGTCAAGACCGCGATGATCGACTGGTGGGGCCCGGTGATCTATGAATTCTACGGTTCGACCGAATCGGGCGCGGTGACCTTCGCCAATTCCGAGGACGCGCTGAAGAAGCCCGGCACCGTCGGCAAGATCGCGCCCGGCGCCGAACTGCGTTTTCTCGGCGATGACGGCCAGATACTGCCACAGGGCGAGATCGGCGAGATCTATTCGCGCATATCAGGCAATCCGGATTTCACCTATCACAACAAACCCGAAAAGCGCGCCGAGATCGACCGCGACGGCTTCATCACCTCCGGCGACGTCGGCTATCTCGATGCCGACGGCTATGTCTTCATCTGCGACCGCAAGCGCGACATGGTGATCTCCGGCGGCGTCAACATTTATCCCGCCGAAATCGAAGCCGCGCTGCATGCCGTGCCCGGTGTGCATGACTGTGCCGTGTTCGGTATTCCCGACGAGGAATTCGGCGAGTCCCTGATGGCGGTGATCGAGCCGCAGCCGGGTGTGGTGCTCGACCTTGCGACTGTGCGCGCGGACCTCAAGAAGGCGCTGGCCGACTATAAAGTGCCGAAGCAGATGGAGATCCAGAGCAATCTGCCGCGCGAAGACTCCGGCAAGATCTTCAAGCGCCGGCTGCGCGATCCTTATTGGGCCAAGGCTGGGCGGACGATCTAGGAGGGTGATGATGCGCGTGGCAATGATTGGAAACAAACTTGCCGCGCAGATCGCGGCGATCGCTCTCCTGGTGGCAGCGTTTGTCGGTCCTGCAGTCGCCGTCGATCTCGAACCGAAGCAGATCCTCGCTCCAAGCGGGAAGCTGCGTGTCGGGCTCTATCCGGGAACACCGACGTCTATTCTCGTATCGCAAACCGAAGGCCCGCGTGGTGTCGGTTACGATCTCGGCAAGGAGCTCGCGCGGCAATTGGGCGTGCCCTATGAGCCGGTGGTGTTCTCCAGGAATGCCGAGGTTCTCGAAGCGGTGAAGACAGGCGCCGTCGATGCCGCCTTCACCAATGCGTCGGCCGCGCGTGCGAAGGACAT
Source organism: Tardiphaga sp. 20_F10_N6_6 (assembly GCF_052076045.1). Lineage (NCBI taxonomy): Bacteria > Pseudomonadati > Pseudomonadota > Alphaproteobacteria > Hyphomicrobiales > Nitrobacteraceae > Tardiphaga > Tardiphaga sp. 20_F10_N6_6. The sequence goes on along the minus strand of NZ_CP197239.1, from coordinate 2,185,492 downwards.
GGATTTCGGCCCGTCTTATCTGGAAAGTGATCTTGGGTATCTCGTCGCGAAAGAGTCCAGGGTTGCGGGGCCCGATGATGTCGATGTCAAAGGCGTCCACGTCGGCGTCACCGCCGGAAGTTCATCCGACGCGGTTCTGTCACGCGATTTGAAGAATGCCGAGGTCGTTCGCGTGCCGGCCATCAGGCTTGCGCCCGGCCTGCTGATGGCCGGCAGCATCGATGTGTTCGCCACCAACAAGGCGACGCTGTTTGAACTCGCAGAACAGGCGCCGGGGGCGAAGGTGCTGGAGGGACGCTGGGGCGTCGAGCGGCATGCCATCGCGATCCCCAAGGGGCGCGACGAGGGGATGGCATTTGTCCGCAAATTCACCGAGGATGTGAAGGCGCAGGGACTGGTCGATGCGGCCATCGCACGATCCGGACTGCGCGCTGCGACCACAGCCAAGTAGCCATATCAAGTAGCAACGACACGAGATTGTTGCGCGATATTACAAGAGGGACGACCATCCATGCCCGTGTCTTTGCCTGTTTCCTTGCTTGCGCCCATGAAACTGGCCATCGCCACGGCGGCTGCGCTGCTGTCTTTCACCAGCCCGTCGCTGCACGCCCAGACGTTTCCGAGCAAGCAGGTGACGATCCTGGTGCCCTATGCGGCAGGCGGCGCCGTCGACGTGCTGGCGCGGACCTTTGCGCAGTCGCTGTCGAAGACCTGGGGCCAGCAGCCCGTGGTGGACAACCGTCCGGGCGCCGGTGGCATCATCGCCTCGCAGGCGCTCGCGAAGTCGCCGCCCGATGGCTACACGCTGATCCTTGTCGCATCGGGTCACCCGCTCAATCAGTTCTTCTATCCGAAGCTACCCTACGACACGTTCAAGGATTTCACCGCGATCAGCGAAGTCGCCTATTCGCCGCTGGCCATCGTGGTGTCGAAGGACAATCCAGCCAAGAATTTGCAGGAGTTGCTGGCGCAGGCGAAAGCCAAGCCGGACTCGCTGTCCTACGGCATGTCCGGCAATGGCACCTCGGCGCATCTCGCCGGTGAATTGCTGAACCATATGGCCGGCACCAAGATCGTCTCGATCCCCTATAAGGGCGGTGCGCCAGCGCTCACCGCGGTGATTGCCGGCGACATTCCCATGAGCATCAATCCGCTGCCCGAGATCGTCGGCCAGCTCGAAGGCGGCGCGGTGCGTGCCATGGCCGTGACGACGGCGACGCGCTCGGCGGCCCTGCCCAATGTGCCGACGGTCGCCGAATCCGGCGTCGCCGGTTATGATACGGCGGTGTGGTGGGGATTCCTCGGACCTGCCGGCATGCCGGCCGATGTCGTGGCGAAGATCCATGCGGATCTGGTGACGGCGTTGAAGGATCCGGTGGTGCTAGCGGCGTTGAAGAAGATCGATGCCACGCCGGTCGGTTCCTCGCCCGCCGACTTCGACAAGTTCATGCATGCCGAAGCGGACAAATGGGGGCCGGTGCTGAAGGCGGCAAACATCAAGGTCCAGTAAGCAATATGACTGAACGTTCGAACCAGTGGCACGTCGGCCTGATCGGCTATGGCGAAGTCGGGCGCATTCTCGCCGAAGACCTGCGCAAGCAGGAGATGTCAGTCAGCGCCTATGATCTCAAACTCGACGGCGCAGATGCCGGGCCGTTGAGGGACCATGCGGAGACCCATGGCGTCACGCTCGCATCCTCGCATGCCGATCTCGCCTCGCGCGCGGACTTCATCGTCTGCGCTGTCACCGCGAGCCAGACGGTGCCGGCGGCGCAGGCCTGCGTGCGCGGTCTGAAGCCGCAGGCGTGGTTTCTCGATTTCAACTCGGCATCGCCCGGCGCCAAGCAGCGTGCGGCTGCACTGATCGACGGCGCAGGTGGCCGCTATGTCGAGGGCGCGGTCATGACCTCCATCCCGCCATACCGCATCAGGGTGCCGCTGCTGCTCGGCGGCACCGGCGCGCGCGATCTCGCGCCGCTGCTCAACGCCATCGGCTTCGATGCGCAAGTCGCCAGCGACAAGCTTGGCGTCGCCTCGGCCACCAAAATGTGCCGCAGCATCATGATCAAGGGCCTCGAGGCCATGGTGATCGAGAGCTTTACGACCGCGCGCGCCTATGGCGTCGAGGACGCGGTGATCGCCTCGCTGGTCGAGACGTTTCCGAGCATCGACTGGGAGAAGCAGGGCGCCTATTTCTTTCAGCGCGTCATCGAACATGGCCGCCGCCGCAGCGAGGAAGTCCGTGAGGTCGCCGAGACCGTGCGTGAGATCGGCCTCACGCCATGGTCGGCGGAGGGGACGGCCGAGCGGCAGGGCTGGGTCGCGGATCTCGCCGATGACGGGCTGTTCGGCACCAAGGGCGAGGCGGGTTTCGCGCGCAGCGCGGACTGGCGCACCGAGGCGGATCGGATCTTAGGTAAGGTAAAGCCACGAAGCTGAGTTCCGGGACACTGCTGGGCGCTGCAACTTCGTCTTGCGTCGCAGCATGACTTGCGACCAAATGGGGCGCCGGCAACTTCCTGGAGCGTCCTTGTGTCCCTGACCCTGTCCACCGAAGAACCCGCATCCCAGCGCGGTGACGATCCTGCTCACCAGGAGGCCGATGCCCGGCTGCGCGAGGACATCCGGCTGCTCGGCCGTATCCTCGGCGACACCGTGCGGGATCAGGAAGGCGAGGCGGTATTCGCCCTGGTCGAGAATATCCGGCAGACCTCGGTCCGTTTTCACCGCGACGAGGACAAGCTGGCGCGGCGTGAACTCGAAGCCATTCTCGACGGCATGTCGATCGCCGAGACCGTGCGCATCGTTCGCGCCTACAGCTATTTCTCCCATCTCGCCAATATCGCCGAGGACCAGAACAACATCCGCCGGATGCGGGCGCAGCGCGCGAATGCGGCCAATGCATCGGGTACGCTGGCCCATGCGGTGAAGCGCGCGCGCGAGGCCGGCATCGATGCGGCGCTGCTCAGCAAGTTCTTCGGACAGGCGCTGATCAGTCCGGTGCTGACCGCGCATCCCACCGAAGTGCGCCGCAAGAGCACCATCGACCGCGAAATGGAAATCGCGGCATTGCTGGACCGGCGCGAGCGCATGCAGCTCACCGCCGATGAGATCGAGGCGTCCGAGGAACAGCTGCGCCGCGCCGTCGTGACGCTGTGGCAGACCAATCTGTTGCGCCGGAGCAAGCTGACGGTGCTCGATGAGGTCGCCAACGGATTGTCGTTCTACGATTATACGTTTTTGCGTGAAGTGCCGCGGCTGCATTGTGTGCTGGAAGACAGCCTGCGCGCGCAGGGCGGCGCTGCCGAACTCGGCTCGTTCCTGCGCATGGGCAGCTGGATCGGGGGCGACCGCGATGGCAATCCGTTCGTCACGGCAGATGTGATGCGCGGCACCATGATGCTGCAGAGCAGGCGCGCCTTCAGCTTCTATCTCGACGAACTTCACGCGCTGGGCGCGGAGCTGTCGATGGCGGCGCATCTCGCCGATGTCTCCGATGAGCTGCGCGCATTGGCCGAACGCTCCCCTGATCCATCGCCGCACCGCGCCGGCGAGCCCTATCGTCTGGCGATCTCCGGCGTCTATGCCCGCATGGCGGCAACGGCCCATGCGCTCGAATTGCCGAACCGCCGCGCGGCCGTGGGCGATGCCCCGGCTTACGCATCGGCGCAGGAGTTCAAGGCCGATCTCGACGTGCTCGATCGTTCGCTGATCGCTGATAATTCCGCTGTCATCGCCCGCGGCCGGTTGCGCCAATTGCGCCGCGCGGTGGATTGCTTCGGTTTCTATCTTGCCAGTCTCGACATCCGGCAGAATTCCGCTGTGCATGAGCGCACCGTCGCCGAACTGATCGATGCCGCGATGCCCGGCACGTCCTATCTCGCGCTCGGCGAGGAAGCGCGCATTGCGCTGCTGACGAACGAATTGAAGAACGCGCGGCCGCTCGGCTCGCTGTTCGTCAAATACAGCGAGGAAACGCTGGGCGAACTGGCGCTATTCCGCATGGCGGCGCAGGTTCATGCGAAATTCGGCGCGGCGGCAATCCCCCAATGCATCATCTCCATGTGCAAGGGCGTCTCCGACATGCTCGAAGTCGCAGTGCTGCTGAAGGAGGTCGGGCTCGTCGATTGCTCCGGCCGCAGCGGCATCAACATCGTGCCGTTGTTCGAAACCATCGAGGATCTGCAGGCCTCTGCAGCCATCATGGACCGCATGTTCTCGCTGCACGACTATCGCAAGCTGGTCGACAGCCGCGGCGCGGTGCAGGAAGTCATGCTCGGCTATTCCGACAGCAACAAGGATGGCGGCTTCGTCACCTCCGGCTGGGAACTGTACAAGGCCGAGATCGAGCTCATCGAAGTGTTCGAGCGGCATCACATCCGGCTGCGGCTGTTCCACGGCCGCGGCGGCTCTGTGGGCCGCGGCGGCGGCCCGAGCCACGATGCGATCCTGGCGCAGCCCGGCGGCGCGGTGGATGGGCAGATCCGCATCACTGAACAGGGGGAAATCATCTCCAGCAAATATTCCAACGCCGAGGTCGGCCGCAACAATCTGGAAATCCTCGCCGCTGCAACGCTGGAAGCAAGCCTGCTGGCGCCAAAGCACAGCGCGCCGCGCCGCGAATATCTCGAAGCCATGGAGGAGATTTCCGAACTGGCCTTCAAGGCCTATCGCGGGCTGGTCTATGAGACCGAAGGCTTTGTCGATTACTTCTGGGAATCCACCGTCATCAACGAGATCTCGACGCTGAACATCGGCAGCCGTCCGGCCTCGCGCAAGAAGACCCGCGCCATCGAGGATCTCCGCGCCATCCCCTGGGTGTTCTCCTGGGCGCAATGCCGGTTGATGCTGCCGGGCTGGTACGGTTTCGGCAGCGCCATCGATGCCTGGCTCGCCAATCATCCCGACAAGGGCATGGCGTTCCTGCAGGAGATGCACCGCGAATGGCCGTTCTTCCGCACGCTGTTGTCCAACATGGACATGGTGCTGGCCAAGAGCTCCATCGCCATCGCCTCGCGCTATGCTGAGCTTGTCGCCGACCAAAAGCTGCGCGAGACCATCTTTGGCCGCATCCGCGGCGAATGGCATCTGTGCATCGAGACGCTGCTGGATATTATGGAGCAGGAGCGCTTGCTGCAAAACAACCCGCTGCTCGATCGCTCGATCCGCAACCGTTTCCCGTATCTCGATCCGCTCAACCATGTGCAGGTCGAGCTGCTGAAAGAGCACCGTGCGAATAATCCGGACGAGCAGGTGCTGCGCGGGATTCAGCTGACGATCAATGGCATCTCGGCGGGGCTGCGGAATAGCGGGTAGTCGTCGAGACGCTACGTCCTATCCCTACGTCATGGCCGGGCTTGACCCGGCCATCCATCTTCTCCGTTGCTTGCCAGCAAAGCTGGATGCCCGGGTCAAGCCCGGGCATGACGTGGAGAGAGTCGCGCGAAGCCGCTGGCTGCGACGTGGGTCCCTCAACAGAAATGCGCGCCCTGCGTTTCCACATAGACCGCATAGAGTGACTGGCTCGCCGTCATGAACAGCCGGTTGCGCTTCTTGCCGCCGAAACACACGTTCGCGCAGGTCTCCGGCAGCTTGATTTGGCCGATGCGCTGGCCGTCCGGCGCGAAGATCTGCACGCCGTCATAGCCCTCGCCAACCCAGCCGGCGCCGACCCAGATATTGCCCTCGGTATCGACGCGCAGCCCGTCAGGGAAGCCGGACTTGCCATCCAGCGTCATGTCGATCAGCGGCTTGCCATTCGAGAGCTTGCCGCCGTCCACGTCGTATTGCCACACCGCATTCTTGGCATTGGGATAATGCGTGATGCCGGTGTCGCAGACATAGAGCTTCTTGTAGTCCGGACTGAACGCGAGGCCGTTCGGCTTGAACGGATCGTCGGCGACCTTGTTCACCTGGCCGCTCGTGGGATCGATGCGGTACACCGCTTCCTTCTGGTGCGGCTGCGTGACGCCCGCCGCTGCGCGTTGCCCCTCATAGAGATTGATGGCGCCGTAGCCGGGATCGGTGAACCAGATCGCCTTGTCGACGGGATTGACCACCATGTCGTTCGGCCCGTTCAGCGGCTTGCCGTTGGCCTGTTCGGCGAGCGTCGTGACGCTGCCATTGTGCTCGAAGCGGACGAGGCGCGTGCGCTGCGCGGAAAGCTGGCGGCCCTCGGTGTCGAACGAATTGCCGTTACTCTCCTCGGATGGATAGCGGAAGCGCTCGGAGATGTGGCCGTCATCGTCGAGATAACGCAACTGGCGATTGGCAGGGATATCGCTCCAGATCAGATACTGACCCTGTGCATTCCACGCCGGTCCCTCCGCCCACAGGCAGCCCGTATAGAGCCGCTTGATGACGGTGTTGCCGACTCTCGCCTTGAAGCGATTGGCGTCGATGACGACGATATCGGGATCGGGATAGCGCTGCGGTTCCGCGCCGCGGTTGAAATTTCGCGCCAGCGCATCGGGTGCGATCAGCGTCGTCGCTGCCAATGCAGCGGCGCTGCCTAGGATATTTCTGCGACTGAGTGAGTTGGATATTGCGGCGGGGTGAGCAGAGTCTTGCGTGAGCTGAGTTGGCATCGTCGTCCTCCCGGCTTTTCTGGTTTTCTCCAGCCGTTGCCGGGAGTTTAAATACCGTTGCGACGGGGATGCTACACAATTCGATGCTGCCGCGCGGTCATGGCGGTGCACAAGCGCGCATCGCAGCGCAGTGAACGTTTTGATAGTTCCGCGCGACCAAGACCAAAGCCCTCATTTGATGCGCGGTTCCATGTCATCGTTTCGCTGTCACATATGTGTTGCAGTCGCTTCTGCAGCATTGCTGTTCGCCACATCATTGTCAGCGCACGCGGATAATGGATGTCGCCCGCCGATGGATCAGCGGATGATCGCAGGCTGTAGCGATATCATCGATCGTCCCGGCGCAACGGATGCCGAGCGCTCCGAAGCGCTTCGCCTTCGCGCCATCGGGAACTTCGAACTCGGCCATATGGAGGCGGCGCGCGCGGATTTTACTGCGTTCATCGCACTCAATCCTGATTTTGCGAAAGGCTATGGCGCGCGCGCTATGGTCCACAACCGCCTCGACGAATTCGATCTGGCTATCGCGGATGCTAACAAGGCGATCGCCCTCGATCCCACTTACGCCTCGGGCTTCGGCTCGCGGGCGAGCGCCTATGAATCCAAGGGCGATTTCGTGCGGGCGCGCGCCGATTATGACAAGGCGATTCGCCTGCAGCCGGGCAATTCGTCCTACCATCGTGGACGCGGAATGTTGCGCAAGAGATTGGCCGACATCGATGGCGCGATCGCAGATTTCTCGGAAGCCATCCGCGTCGATCCGAAAGACTATGCGGCGTTCGCATTGCGCGGTAACAGCCGTGCCGCCAAGAAAGACTTTAGCAAGGCGCTGGCCGATTACGACGCTGCGCTGCAGATCAAGCCCGGCGACACCTATGCCCACCGTGGTCGCGCTGACGTCAGGATTCGACGGGGCGACAATGACGGCGCGATCGCGGATTTCGACGTCGTTCTGGCCGGCGATCCGAACGACGTCGGCGCCCATGTTGACCGCGGCATCGCCTTTGCGCGCAAGGGCGATTTTGCCGGCGCGATCCCGGACCTGGACGCGGCGCTAAAGCTGAGGCCGGACGATCCCGACACCCGTAACCGGCGATCGCATATGAACTTCATCGAGGGACATTTCGCCGAGGCTGCCGCCGACTTCGGCGATGTGGTCGAGAAGACGCCGCAATACGAACTGGGCAAGCTGCTGCGCTACATCGCGCGGGCGCGTAGCGGCGATTACGATATTGGCGAGCTGAAGCGCAACACCGACACGCTCGATCGGAAGGGCTGGCCGTGGCCGATGGTGGCGCTCTATCTCGGCCAGATGACCCGCGACGAGATGCTCGCCAAAATGAAGAACATGCCGCTCGACGACGACTTCGGCCCTTGCGGCGTGTCGTTCTATCTCGGTCAGTATCTGATGGTGAAGCGCAAGCCGCAGGAGGCGCTGCCCTATCTGAAACAGGCCGCCGAGGTGTGCCGGGGCGACGGCGAATTCGAGCGCGACGCCGCCCGCAACGAACTCAAGCGGCAGCAGGCGTCGAACTGACAAACAAAAGGGGCAGCGCCAGCGCTGCCCCTTTGAGATCGTCATGCGAGCGCGCTCAAACCTCGTGCTTGTCTGACACGAAGATCGCGATGAGTGTGATCACCGCGGCGGCAAGCACGTAATAGCCGATGTAAGCGAGCCCGTAATTCGCCTGCAGCCAGGTGGCGATATAAGGCGCCAGCGAGGCACCGAAGATGCTCGCCAGATTGAACGTCATCGACGCGCCGGTATAGCGCACGGTGGTCGGGAACGGTGCCGCGAGTGCGGCGCCGATCAGGCCGTAATTGATGCCGAAGATCGCCAGACCGATCAGCGCGAAGGCATAGATGCCCGCCACGCCGCCTGACAGCAGCGGCGCCAGGAAGAACGAGAACACGATCACCATCAGGCAATTGGCGATCAGCAGCGTGCGGCGACCGATCTTGTCGGCGAGCAGGCCGGCCAGGATGTTGGTGGTGCCGAAGGCGACGGCGCCGGCGATCTGCACCTTGAGCGCATCGAGCAGCGACATCTTCGCGATCCCGACGTTGTAGGACAGCAGATAGGCCGTGCAGACATAGAAGAACACGAAGGTCATCAGACCGACCAGCGTGCCGAGCACGAGGCTGCGCTTGTGCTTGCGCAGCAGCTCCATGCTGGGGACGGCAACGCGCTCGGCCTTCTCGATGGCCTTCTGGAATTCCGGCGTCTCGGTGATCGACAGGCGCACCCACAATCCGATGGCGATCAGCACGATGGAGGCGAGGAACGGCACGCGCCACGCCCAGCTCAGGAACGTTTCCGGCGAGACGAAATGCAGCAGGATGAAGAACGTGCCCGACGACAGGAACAGCCCGAGCGGCGCACCGAGTTGCGGGAACATGGCGTACCAGTTGCGCTTGCCCTCCGGCGCGTTCTCGGTGGCGAGCAGCACCGCGCCGCCCCATTCACCGCCGAGACCAAAGCCCTGGCCGAAACGGCACAGCACCAGCAGAAGCGGTGCTGCGAGGCCGATCTGCGCGTGAGTCGGCAGCAGGCCGATCAGCACGGTCGAAATGCCCATGGTCAGCAAGGCTGCGACCAGCGTGGTCTTGCGGCCGACGCGATCGCCGAAATGGCCGAACACGACGGCGCCGAACGGACGCGCAAAGAACGCGATCGAGAACACCGCGAAGGACGCGAGCAGCGCGGCGGTGTCGTTGCCGGCCGGGAAGAACAGTTTTGGAAACACCAGCACCGCGGCGGTGGCATAGACGTAGAAGTCGAAGAATTCGATCGTGGTGCCGATCAGGCTCGCCAGCAGAACGCGGGCGGGGGAATTCAGCGGCTTGGAATGCGGCATGGCCGCGGAGGGCATCGCGCCCGCGTGATCTGTCATGATGTTCGTCCAGCAAATGCGGTTTCGTCCGCACATGCGTGACGTCAAACCCGTTGATTGCTGGTGACATAGCCGGTCTTGGCCGGCGTTTGAATTCTTTATGACGAAATTAGCGCGATCTCGGGTCAGATAAGACCGCTATGCATAGCTATTTGAGTAATATTGTTTCGTTTTAAATTCTGGGTTGTAGAAATCGGCTCGCGGGACTGATGCTCCCGCGAGCCGATTAGACGCTTAGACCGGATCCCAGCTGAAAATGTCAGCCGAACGGTCGAGCTTGTAGAACGACGACTTCAGCGCCGGCATGCCGTGCTCGGCAAGGGTCTGCGGGGTCCAGCCTTCGGCGCGGTGGATGGAGCGTAGCGGGCGCGACTGGCCCATCAGGAAGATCTCGTTCATGCGGGCGGCAAAGATCTGTCCGGAGATTTCCTTGGCGTCGTCGGAGAGCAGATGCGCCACCAGCGGTGCAATCTTTTCCGGACCCATGCGCTGCATGCGCTCGACGCGGGCCTTCTCGGCTTCGGTCTCGGTGGGGATGCTGCCGATCATGCGGCTCCAGGCGAAGGGCGAGACGCAGTTCGAATTGACGCCGAAGCGTCCCATGTCGAGCGCGATGGACTTCGACAGGCCGACGATGCCCAGCTTGGCGGCCGAGTAGTTGGCCTGGCCGAAATTGCCGATCAGGCCGGAGGTCGAGGTGAAGTGCACGAACGAGCCGGAGTTCTGCTCGCGGAAGTAACGTGCGGCGGCGTGCGAGGTGTAGAACGAGCCCATCAGATGGACCTTGATCACCATCTCGAAGGCATCGATGGACATCTTGTGGAAGATCGCGTCGCGCAGAATGCCGGCATTGTTCACCACGCCGTCGATCTTGCCGTAGGTGTCCACGGCCTGCTTGATGATCTTGCTGGCCGGGATCGCTTCGGCGACCGACTCGAAGTTGGCAACGGCGGTGCCACCGGCTGCTTTGATTTCCTCGACGACCTGTTCGGCCGGTGCCGCGCCGTCGCCGCCCGAACCGTCGGTGCCGACGCCGGGATCGTTGACGACGACCTTGGCGCCTTCAGCGGCGCAGAGCAGCGCGATGCCCCGGCCAATGCCGCGACCCGCGCCGGTGACGACGATGACCTTGCCGTCGAGTGATTTGGTAGATGCCATGTGGGTTTTCCTTTGGTGGTGAATTCTGGCGAAATATTCTCAGTCGTCATACGCGGGCTTGACCCGCGTATCCATCTGTCTTCGCGAGATGCCTTTTTCCGAAGAAGATGGATTGCCGGGTCAAGCCCGGCAATGACACCGAGGGTGAGTTACTTCTCGTTCGTAAAAATCACCGTGCCCGACGCGGCGAACATGCCGCCGACGCCGTGACAGACTGAAATCTTCGCGCCCGGCACCTGCGCCGGTGCGATGCCGCGCATTTGTCGCACGCTCTCCTGCAGCGCATACATGCCGTACATGCCGGAATGCATATAGCTGAGGCCGCCGCCATTGGTGTTCATCGGCAGCTTGCCGCCGGGGCGGGTGTTGCCGTCGGCGATGAACTTGCCGGTTTCCTCATGCGGCATGAAGCCGAGATCGCCGAGACCATACAGCGGCAGATGCGCGAAGGCATCGTAGATCATCAGATGATCGACGTCCTTGTGCGCGATCCCCGCCTCACGGAACGCGGTTGGTCCGGCCACGGTAAAGGCGCGCGATGAATCGAACGTCTTCATCTGGCTGACCATGGGCGTTTCCACGCTCTCGCCGGTGCCGAGAATATAGACCGGCTTGTTCGGGAAATCCTTGGCGCGATCGGCCGAGGTCAGGATCAGCGCACCGCCGCCATCGGTGACGAGGCAGCATTGCAGGATGCGGAACGGATAGGCGATCATCTTCGAGTTCAGCACGTCCTCGACCGTGATCGGCGCCTTCATCATCGCACGCGGATTCTTCGCGGCCCATTCGCGCTGGAACACCGCGACCGAGGCAATCTGCTCGTGGGTGATGCCGTGCGTCTTCATGTAGCGCAGCACGGGGATCGGGAACATGCTTGGCGGACCGTAGACGCCATAAGGCGCCTCGAACTGGCCCTGCAGGCTGTCGGCCGGAATCGAGCGCGGCAATTTGCCGATCATCGACTTGCCGGACTCGGCATGTGTGATCAGCACGGTCTTGCACAGGCCGGCTTCGATCGCGGCGGCCGCATGGCGAACATGCAGCATGAAGGAGCAACCGCCCACGGATGTACCGTCGACCCAGGTCGGCGTGATGCCGAGATAATGCGCGATCTGCTGCGGTGTCTCGACGGCTGTGGCGATGCCGTCGATGTCGGACAGTTTCAGCCCGGCATCCTTGATGGCGTTGAGCGCCGCATCCGCGTGAAGCTGGAGCTGCGACATGTTCGGGATGACGCCGAGCTCGGTGGTCTCGGCTGCGCCGACAACGGCGACTGCGTTTCTGCGCATGATCTCAGCCCTTCGCCGGACGGAATACGGGGAGGGTGATGGCGTCGTCGAGCTTCTCGAAGGCGACCTCGAGCTTCATGTCGAGTTCGAGCGCTTCGGGCGTCTGCGGGCAATCGATGATGTTGCTCATCAGCCGCGGACCTTCCTCAAGCTCGACCACGGCAATCGCGTAAGGCGGCGTGAAGCCCGGCGCAGCGGGGCGATGATTGATGACGTAGCTGTAGAGGAAACCCTTGCCCGAGGCCTTGAACACCGACACCTTGCGCGAGGCGCAGCCGGGGCAGAACGGTCGCGGCGGAAAATACACATTGCTGCAATCGTCGCAGCGCTGCAGGCGGAGTTCGCCGGCTTTGGCGCCGTCCCAATAATGCTGGGTTTCCGGTGTCGGTTTCGGCCGCGCGCGGGCTGGTTCAGCCATGTGTCGTGTTCTCTCCCTTGGACGGGGATTTGGCCCCGTTCGTTGTCCTCTGGATGGACATTCCACATTCCACCGGGGGCGGTCCAGCGCGCGTGCTGCATGGCCGTATCTGCTCACTGCGGGACGACGTGGAATTCCGGTTGAAATACGTGCGAGGCTTGTCCCGCTGCAACCAGGCAGGGTAGGTTGGTACGGATGGTTCAGGGAGTATGACGTGAAGCTGCGCGAGATCGCCCATTCCCGCACAGGTGACAAAGGCAACATTTCCAACATCTCGGTAATTGCCTTTGACGCAAAGCTATATCCGTTGATAGTATCCCAGGTGACCGCCGCGCGCGTGAAGGCCCTGTTTGCGGGCATCGTCGCGGGCGAGGTGGTCCGCTACGAGCTGCCCAATCTCGCAGCGTTGAACTTCGTGATGGATCAGGCGCTTGGCGGCGGGGTGACGCGATCGCTCGCGCTCGATGCGCATGGCAAATCGCTCAGCTCCGCGCTGCTCGATCTGGAAATCGAGGACACTTTCGGCGATACCGACCGGGCGCCGTGACCACCTGCGGGTCCGGCAAGACACACAGGATGCCGCGACCATGAGCAACGACTTCCACCAGACCGCACCGACCCTCGCCAGCCTGGCCGACGACCTCGCCGCCGGCCGCACCACCTCGCGCAAACTGGTCGAAGCCTGTCTGGCCAAAATCGCCGATCCGAACGGCGAGGGTGAGCGCACCTTCATCCATGTCGACAAGGATGCGGCTCTGGCCGCCGCCGATGCCATGGACGCGCTGCGCAAGGCCAATGCCGCGCCGTCGCGCTTCGCCGGCATTCCGGTCTCCATCAAGGACCTGTTCGACATCAAGGGTCAGGCGACCCGCGCCGGTTCGCGCGCGCTGGACGATTCCGCGCCGGCCGATGCCGACGCGCCCACCGTCGCGCGTCTGCGCCGCGCCGGCTTCGTGGTGATCGGCCGCACCAACATGGTCGAATTCGCCTATTCGGGCATCGGCACCAATCCGCATTACGGCACGCCCAAAGGCGCGTGGAAGCGCGAGGTCGGCCATGTGCCGGGTGGCTCGTCCTCCGGCGCCGCCGTTTCCGTGCTCGATGCCATGGCGCATGCGGCGTTGGGTACCGACACCGGCGGTTCCTGCCGTATTCCGGCAGCCTTCAACGGCATCGTTGGCTACAAGCCGACGCAGCGCCGCGTGCCGCTCGATGGCGCCGTGCCGCTGTCCTTTACGCTCGACAGCATCGGCCCGCTCGCACGCTCGGTCGCCTGCTGCGCGGTGATGGATGCTGTGCTGGCCGGCGAACCGGAATTTGAGCTCACGCCGCGCCCGATCAAGGGCATGCGCCTTGCTGTACCGACCACCATGGCGATGGACGATCTCGATCCTGTTGTCGCAGCAGCGTTCGAGCGTGCGCTGAAGAAGCTCGCCGAGAAGGGCGCGATCATCGAGCGCATCGAAGTGCCTGAGTTCAACGACATCGCGCCGATGAGCACCAAGGGCGGCTTTACGGCGGCTGAGAGCTACGCCTGGCATCGCTATCTCCTGGCCAGCAAGGGTGACGTCTATGATCCCAGAGTCGCGCTGCGCATCCAGCGCGGCGAGACCCAGAACGCCGCCGACTATCTCGATCTCCTGCCGATGCGCCGTTCTTTGATCGCGCGCACCGAAAAGCGCATCGCTCCTTACGATGCGCTGGTGCTGCCGACCTGCGCGATCACGCCGCCGTCGATTGCCGACATGGCCGACGACAAGGTGTTCTCGAAGCAGAACCTGATGGCGCTGCGCAACTGCACGCTGATCAACATGATCGACGGCTGCGCCATCTCGCTGCCGATCTCGGCCCCGGACGAAGCGCCTGTCGGCCTGATGCTGGCAGCCGCCGGCGGCTCCGACCGTCGCATCTTCGAACTCGCCGCGGGGATGGAGACGCTCGTTCGTGGCTGATGTTTTCTAACCTCTCCCCGCAGGCGGGGAGAGGGAGCGCGACGCCGGAGCTCACTTTCAATTGCAAGCAAGGAAGAACCATATGACCACCGAGATCGCGTTCACGCTGGACGCAAAAGGCACCAAGTCGCCGCTGACGCTCAAGATCACCCAGGGCGTCATCGCCGGCTGGACCGGCCGCGATCCCGTCGCGCGCGATCATCACATCAAGGAACTCGAAGCGCTCGGTATCGCGCCTCCGGCCTCGACGCCGATCTATTACCGCTGCTCGGCGCGCCGCTTCACCACCGACGGCATGATCGAATGCACCGACGAGAATTCGTCGGGCGAAGTCGAATTCTGCCTGATCGCGTCAGGCGGCAAGACCTATGTCGGCGTCGGCTCCGACCATACCGACCGCAAGGTCGAGACCTACAACATCACCGTGTCGAAGCAGATGTGCGACAAGCCGATCGCACCTGTCGTGTGGGAGCTCTCCGAACTGCTTCCGCACTGGGACCAGATCATTCTGCGCTCCTGGGCCACCATCAAGGGCGAGAAGGTGCTGTATCAGGAGGGCCTGCTGAGCGGCATGCTGCCGGTGGCCGAACTGATCAAGAAAGGTTTCGACAGCGACAAGCTGCCAGACGGCACCGCCATGTTCGGCGGCACCTTCGCCGCCAAGGGCGGCATCCGTCCGGCCGATCGTTTCGACTACGAGATTGAGGACCCCGTTCTGAAGCGCAAGATCAGCCATGGGTATGATGTGAAGACATTGCCGGTGGTGGGCTGAGGTTCTTAACCTCTCCCCGCATTGCGGGGAGAGGTCGATCCGGCGAAGCGCAGCGCAGCCGGAGCGGGTGAGGGGCGGTCACCGTCGTCACCACGCGCGCGCGCTCTCGGGTCTCCCGTCCTTCGATCCGATGGTTCTGCGCCTGTCTTTTCTCTCCTGCTCGCCCCTCACCCGGCCGGCTTCGCCGTCCGACCTCTCCCCGCAAAGAGCGGGGAGAGGTTAGGGGCCGGAAATCGGGTGGCTTCACCCGCCTGTCTCCCCAAAATGGCCAACAGGCCATGACAACATGATCGCGGCCGGATGACGGAGGCGATGACATGGTTTCACTCGTGAAGAAGCGCCCAGAAAACAATGACGCCACGCCGCAGGCGCGCATCGACGCCATCGACTGGCAGCGCATCTCTGCCGATCTCGACGCCCAGGGCTGCGCCGTGTTCGGGAAACTGCTCACGCCCGATGAGTGCCGTCATCTCGCATCGCTCTATCCCGACGATTCCCGTTTCCGCAACCGCATCGTCATGGACCGCCACGGCTTTGGCCGCGGCGAATACAAGTATTTCAATTATCCGCTGCCAGATCCGATCGCCGGTCTGCGCCCCGCGCTCTACGGACCATTGAGCGCGATTGCCAATCGCTGGAACGAGGCGATGGGGATCGACGTGCGCTTTCCCACCGATCACGCTGCGTTCCTCAAGCGCTGCCATGAGGCGGGCCAGACACGGCCGACGCCACTGTTGCTGCAGTATGAGGCCGGCGACTACAATTGCCTGCATCAGGATCTCTATGGCGAGCACGTGTTTCCGCTGCAGGTCGCGATCCTGCTGTCGGAACCATCGGAGGATTTCACCGGCGGAGAATTCGTGTTGACGGAGCAGCGGCCGCGCATGCAGTCGCGCGCCGAAGTGGTAGGCTTGCGGCAGGGCGATGCCGTGGTGTTCGCCGTGCATCACCGGCCGGTTGCCGGCACGCGCGGCAGCTATCGCGTCAATCTGCGCCATGGCGTCAGCCGCGTGAAGTCGGGCCGGCGCCATACGCTCGGGGTGATCTTTCACGATGCGAAGTGACGGGACGACTGAATAACCGCGATGACCGACCTGTTCGCCGATATCAGGGATGACCAGCCTGCGTGCGAAGAGCTCGCCGAGGGAGCCGTTCTGCTGCGCAACTTCTTCGCCGCCGAACAGCCGGATGTAATCGCCGCGCTGCGTATGATCGTGAAGGCGGCGCCGTTCCGCCATCTGGTCACGCCGGGCGGTCACACCATGTCGGTCGCGATGACCAATTGCGGCCGTGTCGGGTGGGTGTCGGATCCCCGGGGCTATCGCTACGACCCCGTCGATCCCGACAGCGGTAAGCGATGGCCCGCGATGCCGGTGCCGTTTCGCGATCTCGCCGCGCGCGCGGCGCTTCGTGCCGGCTTCGATGCCTTCGTGCCCGATGCCTGCCTGATCAACCGCTACAAGCCCGGCGCCAAACTCTCGCTGCACCAGGACAAGGACGAGCTCGATCTCGACGCCCCCATCGTTTCGGTCTCGCTCGGCCTGCCGGCGACCTTCCTGTTCGGCGGTCTCACACGGAGCGCGCCGCAGAAGCGCTATCGTCTGACCCATGGCGACGTCGTGGTCTGGGGCGGCCCGGCGCGGCTGGCCTATCACGGCGTCGCGCCGCTGCCGGACGGCGAGCATCCGGTGATGGGCGGCCAGCGGATCAATCTGACCTTCCGCAAGACGCAGTGACGCGCTGATTTTCCCCTCTCCCCACGCACAGCGAAGCTGTGCAGGGTGGGAGAGGGTGGCTTCGCGCAGCGAAGACGGGAGAGGGGTAGCAGCGGAGCTCCAGCATTACCCCTCATCCGGCACGGCCTTCGGCCGCGCCACTTTCTCCCGCAAGGGGAGAAGGGAAGGAAGAGAAGCGTTGAACGCTTTCCTTGGCTGCCGCGACCATTCTATGGTCGGGCGGCGCGAGGGGACCATGAGCGAGCAGGAACGAACCGGCACACAGGCCGCCACCAGCAATGCTGCGGGCGTCTATCTCGCCGTGCTGCAACTGGTCTTCACGCTCGGCTGGGTCACCTATGTGATCTATCTGCCGAAGCTCGCCGCCGATGTAGGCATTGCGCCGACCGTCGTGATCTTCATCTTGATGCTCGATCAGGCGATCTTCACCGTCACCGATACGGCGATGGGCCTGGTCGCTGACAGGATCGCGCGCGTGGTCGGGCGGCTCGGTCTCATTGTGGGCATCCTGACCGCAGTGTCCTGCGCAGCCTTCGTCGCGCTGCCTTTCGTTGCCGGGCAAGGGCCGAAGGCGCAAGTCGCGCTGATCGCATTGATCGTGATCTGGTCGGCGACATCCTCCGCCTTGCGCGCGCCGCCGCTGACATTGCTCGGCAAATATGCGGCACGCCCGTCGCGGCCGTTTCTCGCGGCATTGGCCATGCTCGGCTATGGCGTCGCGGGTGCGCTCGCGCCCTATCTCGGCGCGACATTGCGCGGCGTCGATCCGCGGCTGCCTTTCGTTGTTGCCGGCGTGGTTTTGCTGATCGTGACGCTGGCGCTGTCGCGCGTCGAGCGTGGCCTCGTGCAGGTCAGCGCCCGTGAGGCAAAGGCTTCGCCGGCGCAAGGCAAGGCGCTCGGCCGCATGCCCATGCTGTTCATCGCTGCCATGGTCATTCTCGCGCTTGGTTTCCAATTGCATTTCAGCATCAACAGCACGCCGATGTTCCTGCGCTTCGCCAAACCGGCCGATCTGGAATGGCTGATGCCGATATTCTGGATCGGTTTCAACATCGCGATGTTTCCGGCCAGCGCGGTGGTCAAGCGTCAGGGCGGGATTTTCGTCATGGGCGTAGCCGCATTGCTCGGCGCCGGTGCGGTGATCGGCGCGGAGTTCGCTGTCAATCTCAACATGCTGATCGCGGCGCAGTTCATCGCCGGCGCCGCATGGGGCTGCATGATGATGAGCGCGGTGTCGGCGGCGATGGCGATCGGCGAGACCGGCGCGGAAGGCAAGGTCATCGGTCTTGTCTTCTCGGCACTCGCGCTCGCAACCTTCGCACGCATGGCCGCGGTCGCCGGTGGATTGCAGAAGCTGCCCGACTATGCGCCGCTGCTGCACTGGGCGCCCGTCGCGTGCTGGGCCGTTGCCGGTGCGGGACTACTGGCACTCGCTGCCGTTCGGCTGCAGCGGCGGAGCGCATCGATACCGCTTATCTGACGCTTTCCGCGCGTCGGAATTCGATTTAATCGCGCGATTAAAATCTGCTGGTCAAGTTGTTTGGCCCTCGCTACGCTTTCCTCAATAAAAACCAGAACGAGGAAACGACAATGACCCGAATGGGCATCTTGGCTGCCATTGCTGTTGCTTGCCTGAACGGTTCGGCGCTTGCCGAACCCATCACCAAACCTCTCACCATCGCGGTGCTGAACGACAAGAGTTCGGTGTTCTCCGATGCCGGCGGCACCGGCAGTGTGGTTGCGGCGCAGCTCGCTATCGACGATGTCGGCGGCAAGGTGCGTGGCCTGCCGGTGAAGCTGCTCGGCCCGGATCATCAGAACAAGACCGATATCGGCGTATCGCTGGCGCGCGATCTCTACGATCAGCAGGGCGTCGATGCGATCTTCGATATCGGCAATTCCGCGATCTCGCTGGCGGTGCAGAACATGGCGCGGGAGCGCGGCAAGGTGCTGGTGCATGTGGGTTCGGCCACGGCCGACGTGTTCGGCAAGCAATGCGCGCCGACCGCTGCGATGTGGCTCTACGACACCTATTCGCTGGCGCAGGGCATCGCCAAGGCCGTGGTCAAGCAGGGCGGCGACACCTGGTATTTCATCACGGCGGATTACGCGTTCGGCATCGCCATGCAGGCGGAAGTCTCGAAAGTGGTCGAAGCTGCCGGCGGCAAGGTCCTCGGCGCGGTGAAGCATCCGGTCGGTACGATGGATTTCTCGTCCTTCCTGCTGCAGGCGCAATCCTCCGGCGCCAAGGTGATCGCGCTCGCCAATGCCTCTGGCGACACCGTCACCAATATCAAGCAGGCGCGCGAATTCCAGATCGGCGAGGGCAAGCAGAAGCTCGCCGTGCTGATCTTCTATCTCACCTCGGTGAAAGCGCTCGGCTCCGAAGCCACGCAAGGCGTGCAATATCTCGAGGGCTATTACTGGGACAATGACGACAAGAGCCGCGAATTCGGCAAGCGCTTCATGGCCAAGCACGGCAAGATGCCGACCCACGCGCAAGCCGGCGTCTATAGCGCCGTGAAGCACTATCTGCGCGCTGCGGAAGCCGCGAACAACAATGACGGCCTCACGGTAATGCGTCAGATGAAGGCGATGCCGGTGGATGATTTCTTCGCGCCGGGCGCCCGCGTGCGCGAGGACGGCCGGCTGATGAACGACATGCTGCTGGCAGAAGTGAAGAAGCCGTCGGAGGTCAAGGGCGAGTGGGACCTGCTCACCATCAAGGGCAAGGTGAAGGCCGAAGACATCATGCGGCCGATCGCGGATGGCGGCTGCATGCTGCTGGATCCGCCGGTGAAGCAGTAATAACACACTCTCACCCCGCACCGTCATGCCCGGGCTCGTCCCGGGCATCCACGCCTTCTTCGCTCAGACCAAGACGTGGATGGCCGGAACAAGTCCGGCCATGACGATCGAGAGAGTGGAGGTCCTTACGGCTTCTTCGGATGAATGAACGCCCACGGACTGACTTCCGAGTCGCGTGGCACGTCGATCGCGATCAGATACGGCCCACCGTCTGCCAGTGCCTTTTCCAGCGCCGGCTTGAACTCCGCAGGTGATGTCACCCTGATAGCGCCGACGCCGAAGGATTCCGCGAGCTTGACGAAATCCGGATTGACCAGATCCGCCGCCACCACGCGGCCGTCGAACACCTGCAACTGGTCGCGGCGCACATTGCCATAGGCATTGTTGTTGAACACCAGCGTCACCACGCCGATCTTGAACTGCACAGCCGTCGCTAGTTCCTGCACCGCGAACATGAAGCCGCCATCGCCGGTGATCGCAACGACAGGCCGGTCCGGCTGCGCGACCTTGGCGCCGAGCGCGGTGGGAAAGCCCGAACCGAGCGTGCCCTGATAGCCTGAGGTGATGAAGGTGCGCGGCTGGTAGACCGGAAAGCCGAACCATGAGGTGAAGCCGACCTGCGACAGCTCGTCGGTGACGATCGCATTGTCGGGCAGCACGTCGCGCAGGATGTCGAGATAGGCCATCTGCGGCTGGATCGCTTGGATGTCTTTCTGCGCTTTCGCCGAC
The DNA here is from genome assembly GCF_052076045.1 of Tardiphaga sp. 20_F10_N6_6. Taxonomy (NCBI): domain Bacteria; kingdom Pseudomonadati; phylum Pseudomonadota; class Alphaproteobacteria; order Hyphomicrobiales; family Nitrobacteraceae; genus Tardiphaga; species Tardiphaga sp. 20_F10_N6_6. The sequence goes on along the minus strand of NZ_CP197239.1, from coordinate 2,165,149 downwards.
GCTGCGCGGATCGTCTCGCGGCGGCCCGATGTCTTCGTGTATCCGACCTTGCTTACGGCGGCGACCAGCGCGCGCGTTCCTTCTGTCGCATCGGCAACGATCGGCGCATCGACCGTGAGCCGTCTGAATTCGATGGGATCGATATCGATACGAATAGACTTCAGCCCCTCCGGCCGGAACGGCCAGCGGAACGTGGTCGGCAACTCCATCCGCGAGCCGATGCCGATCATCAGGTCGGTCTGCGGCCACAGATTATAGGCGGCGGCCATGGTGAGGCCGAGCTCATGCGCATTGCTGACAATGCCGCGGCCGGAGCGGAATGCGACCACGGGCGCGTCGATCATCTCCGCGAGTGCGAGGATATCGTCGCCTGCGTCCATCGCGCCCGCGCCGACGAAGATCATCGGCGATTTGCTCCCCTTGATCAGCGCGGCGGCGGCCTTGATGCGATCAGGATCGGGCGAGGGAGCGGCGAACGGTTCAAGCGTCGTCGCTGCAGCGGTTTCCGCGCGCTGCGTGAACACATCCCATGGCATTTCCAGCGCCACCGGGCCGCGGCGGCCGGACATCATTTCCTGAAATCCGCGCGCCACTTTTGTCGGTGCGTCCGCTGGATAGTCGATGCGCTCGGCCCATTTCACGAAACTGCGGAGTGTCGCAAGCTGGTCCGGCATCTCATGTAGATGACCGCGGCCCTTGCCAAGGTAATCACTCGGCACCTGACCGGTGAGGCACATCACCGGCTCGTTGCAGCCGAAGGCGGTCAGCATCGCCGCGCTGGCATTGAGAATGCCGGGGCCGGGCACCACGCTGAACACGCCGGGCTTGCCGGAGGCGCGGGCATAGCCGAACGCCATATAGCCGCAGGCCTGTTCGTGGCGCGCGCCGATGACGTTCAGCTTCGCCTGATGAAAGGCGTCGAACAGGCCATAGACCTGCGCGCCCGGCAGGCCAAAGATCGTGTCGACGCCATGTGCCTTGAGCCCGCTGACGATGGCTTCGCCACCGGTGAGAACAGTCATGCGTATTCCAATCCGTTAGTGTTCGTCGACGACGCCATTGCGCAGCGTGCCGATGCCGTCCGCCTTGATCTCGATCACATCGCCGGGGGTAAGATAGCGTGGCGGATCGAAGCGTGCGCCGGCGCCGGTCGGCGTGCCGGTCACGATCACGTCGCCGGGCACGAGGGTCGTGAAGGTCGAGATATAGCTCAGGAGATAGCGGAAGCCGAACATCAGCCGCGAGGTGCGATCGTCCTGCCGCAGCTCGCCGTTGACATGCGTGGTGAGGCGGATGTCAGCGATCTGGCTTTCGTCGGTATAGGGCACGATCCATGGCCCGAGACTGCCGGTGGAGTCGAAATTCTTGCCTTGCGTGACGTTGAACTTGGCGTGCCGCACCCAGTCGCGGATGGTGCCTTCGTTGCAGAGCGTCAGCGCAGCGATGTGGTCCAGCGCATCGCCCTCGGCGATGTGTCGCCCGGCCTTGCCGATCACCAGCACCACTTCGCCTTCATAGTCGAGCTGCCTGGATACGCGCGGCCGCACCAGCGGCGCCTCATGCCCGACGAAGGAGCGCGGCGTGCGCATGAACATCGAAGGATATTTCGGCGCGTCCTGACCGTCCTTGTATTCGGCGTTGCGGTCCGGATAGTTGACGCCGATGCAGATGATCTTTTCCGGGGCGGGGATCGGCGGCTGCCAGGTGATGGCGTCCAGTGCGAAATCCGCAGGCTGGTTGGCAGCGGCATCTGCGAGCCGGTGCAAGGCCCCATGGGCGATGGCCTCGCGCAGCGTCGGATAATCCCCGCCGTAGCGCGCGGACAGATCGACGAGACCATCGTCGGTGACGGCGCCGTATTTCAGGGCTCCGTTGACGGTGAAGGTGGCGAGGCGGGGATGGGTCATCGCGCGTGTTCCTCACACTCTGTTGTCATCAATCCGCAATCGTCACATCCGCCACGAAAGCCGGCTCGCGCACTGCCTGCCCATTGAATGGCGAGCCCTGTTCGAACCATGACCTTGGCGCAGGGGCGCCCCACAGGGTCTGGCGGCGCGGGTCCTTCAGCGACCAGCGCAGCGGTTCGTGGTCGGTGTCCATGGTCTGGTAGTCTGACGTGTAGAGTTCGAGGCGATGGCCGTCGGGATCGCGCACATAGAGGAAGAACGCATTGGAGATGCCGTGACGGCCGGGGCCACGCTCCAGGTTCTTCAGATAGCCCGATGACGCCATCACGTCGCAGAGATGCAGGATGTTCATCGCGGTCGGCACCCAATAGGCGAAGTGGTGCAGCCGCGGCCCCTTGCCATTGGTGATGGCGAAGTCATGGACATTGCCCTTGCGATGCATCCAGGCAGCGGCGATGCGGCCATTGTCGCCGTCCTCCTCGCCATATTCGGTCAGCCGGAAGCCGAGCCGCGCATAGAAGTCGACGGTGTCCTGCACCTCGGCGGCGAAGACGTTGAAGTGATCGAGCCGCTGTGGATGGCAACCCTTGTAAAGATCGAAGCGGCGCAGCAGATGCGGGCGCTTCTCCATGGTCGCATAGAGTTCGATCTGGAAGCCGAACGGATCGGTGACATGCATCGTGCGGCCCTGAAACGGGCGCTCGACGAAGGAATAGGTGACGCCGTTGGCGGCGAACCAGGCGGCGGCCTTGTCGAGATCGTTCTCGCTGGCGACGCGGAAGCCGAGCCGATGACAGGCGGCCGTAGCCGCCTTGCGCAGCACCAGCGAGTGATGCTGGTGCTCCTCGACGGCGCGCAGATAGACGGTGTCGCTGTCGGCATCCTCGACATGCAGGCCGACCGCATTCTCATAGAAGGCGCGGCTGGCCTTGAGATCAGTGACGTCCAGCACGACGTGGCTGGAGCGCAGGATATTGAAGGGCGGATCGAACACGTGGGTCGGCACGGGCATGGCGTTTCCTGTGTTTTTATCTCGTCATTCCGGGGCGCGTGCGCACTAGCGCACGTGAACCCGGAATCCCGATATGTTCATCACTTCTCGATGCCGTGCGGTTCAGAGGTGATGAACCGCACGAGATTCCGGGGTCACGTGCGTAAGGGCGCACGCGCCCCGGAATGACAGTCTAGATACCGAGGCGCTGTATCTTATGCGTCCCGCGCGCGAGCGAGACATGTTTTGTCTCCATATAGAACTCGAACGAATAGTCGCCGCCGTCGCGGCCGATGCCGGAGGCTTTCATGCCGCCGAATGGCGTCGGCAGGTGGCGGACATTTTCCGAATTGAGCCAGATCATGCCGGCCTCCAGCGCGTCGGCCACGCGCAGCGCGCGGCCCACATCATTGGTCCAGACATAGCCGGTGAGGCCGTATTGCACGGCATTGGCGATTTCGATGGCTTCGGCTTCGTTGCCGAACGGGATCACCGTGAGGAACGGGCCGAACACTTCCTCTTGTGCCACGCGCATGTCCTTGTGCGCGCCAGTCACCAGCGTCGGCTGCACGTAATGTCCGCCGCCGGGGCCGTCATAAGGCTTGCCGCCGACGGCGATGGTCGCGCCGTCCTGCCGTGCGATGTCGAAATAGCTGCAGACCTTGGCGTGATGCCGCTCATGGATCAGCGGGCCGACTTCGGTTCTGGGATCGAGCGGATGCCCGACCTTCAGTGCCTGCACGCGGGCCGTGAGCTTCTCGATGAATGTATCGGCAATGCTCGCCTGCACCAGCAACCGGCTGGACGAGGTACAGCGCTCGCCATTCAGCGAGTAGATCATGAACACCACGGCATCGAGCGCGCGGTCCAGATCCGCATCGTCGAACACGATCACCGGATTCTTGCCGCCGAGTTCGAAATGCACGCGCTTCAGCGTCGGCGCACCCTGCGCCATGATCGCGGAGCCGGTGGCGCTTTCGCCGACAAAGGCGATGGCCTTGATGGCGGGATGCTCGGTCAACGCCTTGCCGGATTCTTCGCCGAAGCCGTGCACGGTGTTGAGCACACCGTCGGGCAGGCCGGCCTGTTTGGCGAGCTTCGCCAGCAGGTCAGCCGTGACCGGCGACCATTCGGCCGGCTTGTGCACCACCGTGCAGCCGGCGGCCAGCGCCGGTGCGATCTTCCAGGTGGACAGCATGAACGGCGTGTTCCACGGCGTGATGACGCCAACCGGGCCGATCGGCACGCGGGTCGAGACATTCCAGTGCTCATCGGCCGGCATGTTCAGGCCGTCGCGCGCCTCCAGGCATTTGTCGGCATAGAAGCGGAAATTCTCGGCGCCGCGGATCGCGGCCTTGGCCATGAAGCGATGCGCCTGGCCGGTGTCGATACATTCCAGCACCGCGATATCGTCGGCATTGTCCTCGATGGCATCCGCAACCCGATGCAGCAGCTTCTTGCGCGTGGTCGGCGCCATGTCGCGCCATTCCTTGAAGGCGCGCTGTGCGGCCTTGGCGGCCTTGTCGATATCTTCTTTCGTGCCCCGCGCGACCTGCGCAAGCACGCTTCCATCGATCGGCGACGTCGTCTCGAACACCTCACCCGACGAGGACGGCACGATCTGGCCGTCGATGATATTGCCGATGCCGTCGGCCGTGAGCTTTTTCAGCAGCGGCGCGGCACGTTCCTGATTGGCAGCAAAGACGGCGGCGGGATCGGCAGGGGTCTTAGCCATTGTTGGCCTCGGCTTTCAGCAGGTCGTGAATGGGATTGCGCTTCCAGCTCGTCGCGCTGTCATTGATCTGCATGTCGAAGGACAATGCGAATCTGCCGGACGCAAAGACGTTGTCGAGATGGGTCGAGACCACATCGAAGATATGCGCACCAGCCGTCTGGCGAGCCTCGACCGACCGGCCTTCGCCGATCCGCAGCAGGATATCGAGAAAGCTGAGGCCGGCGCGGCCGTCGGCGATGGCGTAATGCTCGCAGCGGATCGCGCGCACACGAATGCCGCCGAGCGGGAAGATGCCGGTCTGCACCGCAGCGTTGCGGATGACCTCGCAGAGCGCGCTGATATCGATCGCGCCGTCGAGATTGGCCGAATATTCGATGGTGAAATGCGGCATGGTGCGTGATCCCTGTTCAGCCGAAGTAGCAGCTCACGGTGCCCCACGGGCCATAGTCCGCCTGGATCGTGTCGCCTTTGCGGGTCTCGATGGGGCGAATGAACGAGCCGGCGAGAACGACCTGACCGGGTTCCAGCGCTAGCCCATGCGGCGCGATCTTGTTGGTCAGCCAGGCGACGCTGGTGGCGGGATGATTCAGCACACCGGCGGCGAGGCCCGTTTCCTCGAGCTGACCGTTGCGATGGCACATGGCGCCGACCCAGCGCAGATCGGTGTCCAGCGGACGCATCGGCCGCCCGCCGAGCACGATGCCGGCATTGGCGGCGTTGTCGGCGATGGTGTCGAAAATCTTTCGCGTGGCTTTCGTCGCCGCATCGACGCGCTCGACGCGCGTGTCGAGGATCTCCAGCGCCGGGACCACGAAGTCGGTGGCATTCAGCACATCGAACATCGTGCAATCCGGGCCCGCGAGCCGTGTCTTCATCACGAAAGCCAGTTCGGCCTCGACGCGTGTTGCGATGAAGCGGTCGGTGGGAACGATGCCGCCGTCGGCGAAGAACATGTCGTCGAGCAGCACGCCGGAATCCGGCTCGTCGATATTCAGCGCGCTCTGCATCGCCTTGGAGGTGAGGCCGATCTTGTGGCCGCGCACGATACGGCCTTCGCCGGTCTTGATTGCAATCCAGGCTTTCTGGATCGCGTAGGAATCGTCGATGGTGATGCCGGGATGATCCAGCGACAGTTGCCGGATCTGCGTCCGCGTCTTCTCGGCGTGATGCAGGCGCTGCGCCGCGCTTGATATGTCTGAAGAGGTGAGTGCCATCGCGTCGTCATCCCGCGCAGAAAAGCCGCGCGGAAAACCGATTAACATGTTAAGTTGTTGCGATCAAACCCTGGACGTGACAATTCGATTGTGCGTTGCACACTGCGGTGCGCCAGAATCATCCTATAGAGGCGACCATGACGACAGCATCAAAGCCACGGACCGCCGCCAGGGCCGCCGCGAAAATCCCCATGCGCGACTTCTCGCAGTCGCTGCCGATGTCGCTGCTGCGAACGCGGGAATCGGTGATGCGACATTTTCGACCATCGCTTCGCGCGCATGATCTCACCGAACAGCAATGGCGCATCCTGCGCGCGCTCGCGGCGTCGGGCGAGATCGAGGTGACGGAACTCGCGCGGGTCGCCTTCCTGCTGGGGCCGAGCCTGTCGCGCATCCTGCGTGATCTCGAAGGGCGCAAGCTGATCGAGCGGCGCTTGCTGAAGGCCGATTTGCGCCGCAGCATTGTTTCGATCACGTCAAAGGGATTGAAATTGATCGAGGCCGTCGCGCCCACATCGGAGGCAATCTATGCCGAGATGACGAAGCGCTTCGGCGCGCGCAAATTGTCGGACCTGCAGGCCCTGTTGCATGAGCTGGAAGCTGCGCTGCTGGCCATGCCTGCTGCCGATGGGGCGGAAGACGATGACGCTGGTGAATAGCTGATCTGCATATTTTTGCGGCAAGGCCGCAGCACGTCACGCGAGCGTTAATTCGTCGTACGAATTTCGCTGGGCTGTAGACAGGAGGAGAATTTTTCGCTCAACTCCCGCCATCAAAAGAAGGCTGGCGCTCAAGTCCGGCCTCTTAGGGAGAGAACGATGACGCTCACGAGACGTGGATTCACGGCAGGATTGGCCGCTGGTCTGACCGCCCCCTACATCATTGGCAGCGCGCGCGCCCAGGGCGGCGGAACGATCAAGATCGGCATGTGCGCGCCGATTACGGGGCCGGCCGCCGAAGCGGGCAAATATGCCACCGGCGGCGCCAAGCTCGCAGTCGAGGCCATCAACAAGGCAGGCGGCATCCTCGGCAAACAAATTGAACTCATCATCGAGGACGACCAGACCACCAATCCCGGCATCGTGCTGGCCTTCTCCAAGCTTGCTGCCAATCCCGAAATCGTCGGTTTCCTCGGCTCGATCCGTTCGACTCAAGTGCATGCGATGGCGCCTGACGTGCTCAAGCTCGGCAAGCCGGTGATGTTCGGCGGCACCGATCCCAACCTCACCAAGCTCGGCAATCCCTGGCTGTTCCGCTTCCGCCCGAATGACAGCTATTCCGGCCGCGTCATCGCCGAATATGGCGTCAAGAATCTCGACAAGAAGAAGTGGGCCGTGCTGCATTCGACCGATGCCTTCGGCACGGCAGGCGGCAAGGCACTGACCGAAGCGCTCGGGCCGCTGGGTGCCACCGTCGCGCTTGATCAGGGCTATGCCAATCAGAGCCAGGACTTCACGCCTGTCGTATTGGCGATCAAGCAGTCGGGCGCCGACATTCTCGGCTCATACTTCACCTTCGAAAACGATCTCGGCATTTTTGCCCGTCAGCTGCGCCAGCTCGGTGTCAACATTCCGTGGGTCGGCTCGCCCTCGATCGTCAACGTCACCGCATTGAAGCTCGCCGGTCCCGCGCTCTACGGCACCTATGGCGTCGCCGATTACGCGGAAGATTCCTCCGAGGCGTCGAAGGCCTTCGGCAAGGCCTATCGCGATGCCTACAAGGTTGCACCGGATAACCAGAGCTCCTGGCCATATGATGCGATCAACGTGCTGGCAACGGCGATCAAGAATGCCGGCTCGACCGATCCTCAGAAGATCCGCGAGGCGATCCTCACGGTCAAGAAATATCCGGGAGCCGAAGGCGAATACAACTTCGACAAGAACGGCGACGGCCTGCACGGCTACAACATCGTGAAGAACGAGAAGGGCAACATCGTCTTCGACAAACACATCGAATTCGATAACTGACGGTGATGGCCGTCTTCCGACGGCCTAAATCGTCATCCCGGGGCACGCGCGTCTTCCGCGCGTGAACCCGCCACACAATTGTCATTCCGGGGCGCGAGCGCCGTCAGGCGATCGCGAACCCGGAATCCCGAAATGTTCAGCGCCTGTTGCCGCGCTCACCATGTCGAGATTCCGGGTCTGCGCCCAAGCGGGCGCATCCCGGAATGACGAGTTCTTGGCAAAATCACCTCCCACCGAGCACGCCTGATGGATCTGGTACTGCAGTTACTGTTTACGGGAATCGGCATCGGCGCCGTCTATGCGCTGGTGGCGCTGGGCTTCGTGCTGATCTTCCGCGCCACCAATGTCGTCAATTTCGCGCAGGGTGAGTTCTCGATGGTTGCCGCCTATCTCATGGTGGTCTGCGCCGTCGATCTGGAACTGCCTTACTGGCTGTCCTTCATCATTGCGCTCGCCGGCATGGCGGTCATCGGCGTCATCTTCAATCTCGGCGTCTATTATCCGCTGCGCCACCGCACCTATCTGCCTGTGATCATCGCCACCATCGGCGCCTCGATCCTGATGGCCAATGGCGTGCTGGCGCTGTATGGCCCGCAGCCACAGGTGCTGCCGGGCTGGTTCGATACGCCCGGCATCCAGCTCGGTCCGGTCTATCTCGACAGCCAGTATCTCCTGATCATCGTGGTCACCATCGCGCTGGTGATCTTCAATTACTGGTTCTTCGAACACACGATGATAGGCAAGAAGCTGCAGGCGACCTCGCAGGACAAGGAGATGGCGTCGCTGCTCGGCATTTCCGTCTCCACCATGATCATGGTCACCTTCATCTATTCGGCCGTACTCGGCGGTCTCGCCGGGCTTCTGGTTGCGCCCATCCTGTTCGTCTCGATCCAGATGGGCTCCACCATCGCGCTGAAGGCGTTTGCTGCTACCATCATCGGCGGCTTCGGCGATGTCACCGGCGCCATCATCGGCGGCCTTGCGCTCGGGATCATCGAGACATTCGGCGCCGCCTATATCTCCGTACCCTACAAGGACGGCTTCGCCTTCCTCGTGCTGGTGCTGTTCCTGGTGTTCCGTCCGCAGGGCATCTTCGGCGAACGTGTCGCGGAGAAAGCATGAGCACCTCCAGCGACAATATCCCGGCAGTGGTCATCACGCGTCCGAAGCCGCTGCTGCTGCGTCACGCGCCGTATTTCATCGGCGCGGCTATCGTGGTCTTCCTCGCCGCGTCGATGCAGTTCGACGGCTACATCCTCAACATCCTGATGCAGGCCACCACTTTCGCCATCGCCGTGTTCGGCCTGTCGGTGGTGCTCGGCCTGTGCGGGCAGATCAATCTGGCGCAGGCAGCGTTCTTCGGCTTCGGCGCCTATGCGGTCGGCATAGGCACCACGGACTATCAGCTCAGCTACTGGCTGTGTCTGGTGGCGGGCTGCGTGATGGCGCTGGTCGCTGGCGCGGTGCTCGGCCTGTCGACGCTACGGCTCGGCGGCCATTACCTCGCGATGGTGACGATCTCGTTTCAGCAGATTGTCACGCTGGTGATGATCAATGCGATCTGGCTCACCAAGGGGCCGGACGGCGTGTCGAAGATCGGGCGTCCGTCGCTGTTCCTGTCGTCGCAGTCCTATCTCGCTTTCTGCGTCGCGATGCTCGCTTTGGTCGGTTACATCGTCTGGCATCTGCCGGAGACGCGGCTTGGCCGCGCCATGCGCGCGGTGCGCGACAATGAACTCGCCGCCGGCGTCAACGGCATCGATGTGTTCCGCACCAAGGTCTATGCCTTCGCCATATCGGCCGTGCTCGGCGGGCTCGGCGGCGGTCTGTTCGCCGGCGGCTTCGCCTATATCTCGCCGGATCAGTTCTCCTTCGCCGAATCCATCGTGTTCCTGACCATGTCGCTACTCGGCGGCGTGGCGTCGCCGATCGGCTCGGCCATCGGCACGGGTCTCTTGATCCTCATTCCGGAATGGCTGCGCTTCCTCAAGAGCGTGCCGGGCCTCTATCTGGCGATCTACGGCTTGTCGGTGATCCTGATCATCCGCTTCATGCCCGACGGCATCTGGGGCTTCGTCACCGCGGCCTATGATCGCATGCGAAGCAGCAAGAAGGTGGCTGTGACCAGCGCGCCGCTGCAGCTCAGGCCGGCGGCGACCGGCGGTGACATGGTGCTCGAAGTCACCGGCCTGTCGAAACACTTCGGCGGTTTGAAAGCCGTCGATCAGGTCGACATATCCGTGCGCCGCGGCGGCGTGCATGCGCTGATCGGCCCCAACGGCTCCGGCAAGACCACGACGCTCAATGTGCTGTCGGGTCTCTACAATGCGACCTCGGGCAAGGTGGTGCTGGACGGCACCGACGTCACCACGATGCCGCCGCATCTGCGCGCAGCGGCGGGGCTCGGCCGCACCTTCCAGAACATCCGCCTGTTCCGCTCGATGACCGCGCTGGAAAACGTCATCATCGGCGCCGAGCGGCCGGGCAATACGCTCACCGGCAAGGGCGATGAAGCCGCGTTGACCGAGCGGGCGCTGGCGGCACTCACTTTCGTTGGCCTCGGCCCGCGCGCCATGGAGTTGATCTCCAGCTTCTCCTACGGCCATCAGCGCCTCATCGAGATCGCGCGCGCACTGGCGGCGAACCCGACGCTGCTGTTGCTCGACGAGCCCGCCGCCGGTCTGAACTCGACCGAGAAGCTCGAACTGCATGAACTGCTCAAGCGCATCGCCGCGCAGGGGCTGACCATCCTGATCATCGATCACGACATGACGCTGGTGTCGGAAGCAGCGCAGCACATCACCGTGCTGAATTTCGGACGGCGCATTGCCGATGGCGAGTCGATGGCGGTGCTCCGCCATCCCGACGTCGTCTCGGCCTATCTCGGAACAGACTGATGCCGCTGCTTGAAATCAACGATCTCAATGTCCGTTACGGCGAAATCGTCGCGCTCCGCGGTGTGTCGTTCAATGTCGAGGAAGGGCAGGTGGTGACGCTGCTCGGTGCCAACGGCGCCGGCAAGTCGACCACGCTGCGTGCGATCTCCGGTCTCGCCAAGCCGGCCTCGGGCGACATCCTGTTCGACGGCAAGTCGATCGCAGGTTTGGGCCCGGAAGCCATCGTGCGGATGGGCATCTCCCATGTGCCGGAGGGCAGGCGGGTATTTCCCGGCCTGACGGTGAAAGAGAACATCATGCTTGGCGGCTCCAATCGCAAAGCGAGCAAGGCCGAATTGTCTGGTGAAGCCGACGCGATGTTCGACCTGTTTCCCGACATACGGAAATTCTCTGGTGCGCTCGGCTGGACGCTGTCCGGTGGTCAGTTGCAGATGGTGGCGGTCGCCCGCGGCCTGATGGCCAAGCCGCGGTTGCTACTGCTGGACGAGCCCTCCCTCGGCCTCGCGCCGGTCATCGTGCAGGCGGTGTTCCGCATCATCACGGAAATTCGGCTGTCCACCACGGTCTTGCTTGTGGAGCAAAATGCGCGCATGGGACTATCCGTCGCCGATCAGGGTTACGTGCTGGAAACCGGCCGTATCGTGCTTGGCGGCAAGCCGGAGGATCTCTGGGCCAACGAGGCCATCGCGGCCGCCTATCTCGGCGGTCATGGTAAACCTGCAGCAGGTCTTGCGGCCCATTGAGGGCTTGCACTGACGGCCTCGCTGCCCATCAACAAGGACGAATGTCCCGCCATGGTTACAGTTCAAGTCAACAAGCTCATCGATTTCGTTGCCGACGTGTTCGCCCATGCCGACTCTTCTCCGGAAGAAGCCCGGCGCATCGCGACCTATCTCACCACCGCGAACCTCACCGGCCATGACAGCCACGGCGTCATCCGCGTTCCCGTCTATATCCGCTGGCGCAATAACGGGATGATCACCCCGAACCAGACCATCGAAATCCCTGTCGATACGCCGTCGCTCGCCGTCGTCGATGGCCGCTTCGGCTATGGCCAGACGGTCGGCCCGCAGGCGGTGAAGCTCGGCATCGAGAAGTGCAAGGCGGCCGGTCTCTCCGCCATCGCCACCAAGAATTCCGGTCACATCGGTCGCATCGGCGACTGGGCGGAAATGGCCGCAGCCGAAGGCCTGGTCTCGATCCATTTCGTCACGGCCGCTGGCTCCGTGCTGGTCGCACCCTATGGCGGCGTCGAGCGTCGTCTCTCCACCGCGCCTTATTGCGTCGGCATTCCGCGTCCCGGACAGATGCCGGTGGTGCTGGATTTCGCGACCTCGGTTGTCGCCGAAGGCAAGGTGCTGGTCGCCTCGCGTGGTGGCAAGAAGCTGCCGAAGGGCGCGCTGATTGCTCCCGACGGCACGCTGAGCGAAGACCCGGCGCTGCTTTACGGCCCGCATGAGATGCAAGGTCCGCGCGATCACTCCAAGGGCACCGGCGCGATCCGCGCCTTCGGCGATCACAAGGGCTCGGGCCTCGCGCTGATCTGCGAACTGCTCGGCGGAGCGCTCACCGGCAACGGTGCCACCAAGTATGATCGGCCATTCGCCAATGGCATGTTCTCGATCTATATCGATCCGAAGGTGATCGACCCCGCGAACTTCTTCGACGGCGAAGTCGCGCGCTATGTCGACTTCTTCAAGAGCGCCAAGCCGGCCGCCGGCGTCGATGCGGTTCTGATCCCCGGCGACAACGAAGCCAAGACTCGCGCCGAGCGCACCGCGAATGGCGTGCCATTGCCGGATGAGACCTGGGCTGCCATCGTGCAGACCGCCCGCGACGTCGGCGTCAGCGAAGACGCCGTGAAGAAGGCGACGTCGTAGTCATGCGTCACGCAACACTCACCGTCGTCATGCCCGGCCAACGCGAGGCGAGGACTTCGCTTGATGTCCCGGGCATCCACGTCTTTACTATCAATCACTGAAAAGGCGTGGATGGCCGGGACAAGCCCGGCCATGACGTCTCATGAAAAGCGGAGGAATACCGATGGCAAACAAGGTCAAGGAAATCTGGAAGGCGGGCAAGGTCGCCGTCAACGGCTGGCTCGCGATTCCGTCGGGCTTCTCTGCCGAAGTGATGGCGCAGTGCGGTTTCGACAGCGTCACCGTCGATATCCAGCATGGCGTGCAGGACTACATGTCGATGGTCGAGTGTTTCCAGGCGATGGGCGCGCATCCGGTGACGCCGATGGTCCGCGTGCCATGGAACGAGCCCGGCATCATCGGCAAAGTGCTCGACGGCGGCGCCTATGGCGTGATCTGTCCGATGGTCAACACCAAGGAAGAAGCCGAGAATTTCGTGCAGTATTGCAAGTATCCGCCGCGTGGTACCCGTAGCAACGGCCCGATCCGCTCGGGCATGTATGGCGGCGCCGGCGACTACCAGAAGACCGCCAATGCCGACATCATCTGCCTGCCGATGCTGGAAACCAAGACTGCGGTCGACAACATGGAAGCGATCCTCGATGTCGAAGGCATCGACGGCGTCTATGTCGGCCCAAGCGATCTCGGCTTCTCCTATGGCCTCGTGCCGAAGCTCGACCGCGAGGAGCCGGAGATCCTCAAGATCTACGACAAGCTGATCAAGGAATGCGACAAGCGCGGCCTCAACCCGGGCATCCACTGCTCGGGCCCCGTGGGTGCTGCGAAAAACATCGGCATGGGCTTCAAGCTGGTGACACTGCTCAACGACAGCGGCATTCTCGCCACCGGCGCGAAGAGCTGGGTCAACGACACCCGCAAGGGCTCGGGCGGCAAGGCGTAAAGCGGAAGGCGCGCGCCGCCACACTCTCGTCGTTCCGGGGCGCGCGCAATGCGCGCGAACCCGGAATGACGGTGTTAGAGATTGACGATCATTGCTCGGACGATCCGGCGTCCGTTTTCGCCTCGCTCTGCCGGCCGTCGATCACGTCGGCGAAGCGCGTGAGTTCGTGCATCAAGAGCTGCTGTCCTTCGAGTCCGAGCGGTGCCAACAACTCCCGCTGCACGTCGAACACCCGCGGAATCGCTTCGTTGATCACGGTTTCGCCCGCCGAAGTAAGCTGGACGCGCAGCGTGCGGCGATCATTCGGCTCCGGCAGCCGCGCCAGGTAGTTCTGCGCTTCCAGCTTGTTGAGCCGGCTGGTCAGGCCGGCGCCTGACAGCAGCAGCGATTGGGCGATCTGCTTCGGCGACAGGCTGTAGGGCGCGCCAGCGCGGCGCAGCGCGGTCAGCACGTCATAGGTGCCGCGCGTCAGTTCGAAGGGCGCGAGCGCCTCGTCGATGAGGGCTGTGCATTGCATCTGAATCCGGCCGATCAGGCCGTAGATGTGCACCGGGCTGGGGTCGATATCCGGCCGCTCCGTCTGCCACTGCGCAAAAATGGCATCGACCTGTTCGCGCATTGCCGCGCGCGCGCGCGTCGGGCGACGCGAGGGTGGTTTCGATCCAGATGTCTCGTCAGTCATGGCGTCACGGCGTCCAGTCGATCACACGTCGTTCGATAAACTCGATGCCGTGAAACAGCGCAATACTTAGCACGGTGAGCAGCGCGATGGCGGCGAAAGCGAGCGGCGTCTGCGACTGCGCGGTGGAGGTCAGGATCAGATAGCCGAGCCCGTCCTGCGCGGCGACGAATTCGCTGATCACCGCGCCGATCACGGCGAAGGTTACCGCCACCTTGCAGCCGGTGAAGAAGTGCGGCAGCGCCACGGGAACGCGCAGCCGGCGGAACACCATATGCGGCGAGGCGCCGAGCGAGCGCATCAGGTCGAGCATGGTCTTCGGCGCAGCCTCGAAGCCGGCGACCATGTTGACGAGGATCGGGAAGAAGCAGACCAGCACCACGACCAGGATCTTCGGCCATTCCGAGAGGCCGAACCACAGGATGATCAGCGGCGCCACGGCGACCTTCGGCACTGACTGCAGGCCGAGCAGGATCGGATAGATGATCCGGCGCGCCAGTGGATTGAGGCTGATCAGGATCGCTAGCGGCAGCGACAGCGCGATCGCCAGCACGAAGCCGAGCACGGTCTCGCGCAATGTCACGATGGTGTTCGAGGCCAGCTCCGGCGCCCACTTCACGGCTGAATGATAGATCTCCAAAGGCGCCGGCAGGATCCAGGTCGGAATCTTCAGGACGTCAGCGACAAACTCCCAGCCGATCAATAGCGCCAGATAGATCAGCGGCGTGGCGGCGCGGTCGATGAAGCGCGAGATCATGTCAGTCACCCGTCCGGTTGAAGATGATGTCGCGGATCTGGTTCTTGATCTCCTGGAAGCGCGGCAGCTTCACCGTGTCGGCATCGCGCGGACGCGGCAGATCGATGGTGATGTCGGCACGGATGGTGCCGGGGCGTTCCGACATGATCAGCACGCGGTCACCGAGCAGGATCGCCTCCTCGATGTCATGGGTGATGAGCAGCGCGGCACGGCCCAGTTCCTGCCAGAGGCGCGAGAGTTCGAGCGACAATTCCTCGCGGGTGAGCGCGTCAAGCGCGCCAAAAGGTTCGTCGAGGAGTAGCAGGCGCGGATCGGAGATCACGGCGCGGCAGAAGGCGGCGCGCTGCTTCATGCCGCCGGACAGTGCCTGCGGGCGCTGATGGGCGAAATCCTTCAGGCCGGTGAGTTCGAGCAGCTTCAGCGCTCGCTCGCGCGCGGCGGCTTTCGGCAGCGCCAGCACGTCGGCGGGAAGCAATACGTTGTCGAGTACGCTGGTCCATGGAAACAGCACGTGCTCCTGAAACACGATGCCCACTTCATGCGACGGGCCGTCGAGCGGCGTGCCATAGCGCTGCATGGTGCCCGTGTCCGGCATTTCCAGCCCGGCAACGAGGCGCAGCAGCGTGGACTTGCCGCAGCCCGATGGGCCGACCACCGAGACGAAACTGCCGGGATCGATGCGCAGATCGACCGGGCCGAGTGCATGGGTCGCCTTGCCGCCTTTGCCGGGATAGGTCTTGGTGACGCCCTTGAGATCGATCGCAGGAACCACCGGCGCGGCAGTCCGCGACGGCGCATCATTGTGTGCGGAAATCGCCGTCATCAGTCGATGAAGCCCGGTGCGAACAGGTCTTCCGGCTTCACGGGATTCTTCAGCGTGAAGTTGGCCGACATCACATCGACGGTGCTGGCGATGCTCTTCGGGTCGATATGGCCGAGCGCTCCCTTCACTTCGGCGAGTTCCTTCACCAGCCTGGTCTCGCCTTCGATCACCGCCGGCTGCAGTTCCTTCTGATACTTCGCCATGATGGTGGCGGCTTCCGCCGGATTGGCGAAGGCGTCCTTCATGCCCTTGATGGTGGCGCGGACGAAGGCCTTCACCTGATCCGGGCTCTTCGCGATCATCTCCTCGGAAGCGATCAGGCCGTTGCCGTAATAATCGAGATTGGAGTCGGCGTAGTTGATGCGGGTGACTTCCTTCGGCGCCACGGCTGCTGCAATCAACGGCTCGCCGACCGAGAACTGGCAGATCGCATCCGCGCGGCCATTGGCGAGCAGCGACGGCAGCGCCGAGCCTTCGGCGACCACCCACTTCACCTTGCTGGCGTCGATGCCGGCCGCCTTGGCGAAAGCCGGGAACAGCAGGCGCACCGAGCTTGATGCGGTGTCAGCGACGGTCTTGCCTTCGAGATCCTTCGGCGAATTGATGCCGCTGCCCTTGATGGCGAAGATCGCCTGCGGCGGCTTCGCATAGACCACCGAGACCAGCTTCACCGGCACGCCGTCATTGCCGCGCGCCAGCACCAGCGAACCGGCATCGGCGAAGCCGAAGGTGGCGACGCCGGCAGCAACCTTCTTGATGGCGTCGGCCGAGCCCTGGCCGCGCACGAAGGTCACATCGAAGCCCTCGGCCTTGTAGTAGCCCTTCTCGCGGGCAACGTAGAAATAAGCGTGGCGGCCGTTGAAGCCGAAATCGGTGATGAAATTGATCTCGGCAGCCTGCGCGCTGGAGACGCCGACTGTGGCCAGGGTCGCAAGCAGGGCGGCGGTGAGGCGAGCGCGGAATTTCATGGTCTGACCTTCAGTGACGGGTGAGGAGGAGGCCGGCTTTCGGTGCGCAAGCGGCGCATCCAAATTCGTTCGCAATCGAATAAATGCTAAGGGCGGCGTTGATGAAGATCAACGGCGGCGCTGCCCAAAAACTCACCGTGAATAACGAAAAATCGCGCAAAATCCGCGCATATCGCTCGTTTCTGAGGCGGCTCGTGCCGTTGCTTGACAGCCGCGAGCAGCCCGTTCTAAGCGAAATCATTCGCTATCGAATGATATGCGGCCCGGATGCTGTGGCGCCGCTGGAACGAGGTGAGAGATGGATCGCGGAACACGGATCGCCGTTCTCGGCGCGGGTCTCGCCGGATTGACGGTGGCGGGGCTGCTGCAGCGCGCCGGCTTCCCGGTCGCGGTCTATGAGCAGTCGCCGCGTTTTTCGCGCATCGGCGCTGGCATCATTCTCGGCGCCAACGTTTCCAAAGTACTGCGCCGGCTCGATCTCGAAGACGCCTTTGCCGCCACCGGTATTCGCCCCGATGCGTTTCTCAGCCGCGCATGGGATACGGGCGAACAGCTCTACAGGCTCGATTTCGACGCGGAATGCGAAGCGCGTTTCGGCGGCCCCTTTGTCAATATCCATCGCGCCGATCTGCATCAGTTGCTGCAGCGACCGCTCGCGCCCGGCACCATCCGTTTCGGCCACAAGCTCACCGGCATCGCGGAGCGCGGCGACGCGCTCACCTTGCGCTTCGAGAACGGCACAAGCGCGGAAGCCGATATCGCCATCGGCGCTGACGGCATTCGCTCCATCACCCGCGAACTCATCCTTGGCGCGGAAGAGCCGCGCTTCATCGGGCGTTCTGCACCGCGCGCGGTGTTTCCGGCGAGCCGGATCACGGGTGACCCCATCGACGACTGTACCAAGTGGTGGGCGCCCGACCGGCATACGCTCGCTTACTACATGACGCCCGACCGCCAGGAAGTCTATGTGATGGCCGCGCTGCCGATGGCGCGCTGGGATGGCGACGGTTCACCGGTGAAGGGCGACCGCGACGAATTCATCGCCGCTTTCGACGATGCGCATCCCGATCTGAAACGCGCAGTGGAGGCAGCCGAAGACGTCACCGTGTGGCCGATCTTCGACCGGCCCCGCAACGACACCTGGCACAAGGGCCGCGTGGTGCTGATGGGCGATGCCTGCCATGCGGTGCGTCCGTTCATGGCGGCCGGCGGCTCGGCGGCCATCGAGGACGCCGCGATCCTCGGCCGCTGCATCGCCGAATTCGGCGATCCCGCTACGGCGTTTGCGCATTACACGATGATCCGCATCCCGCGCGTCGCCGACATCCAGCAGATTTCCATCGCCAATTCGTGGATGCATGGCCCGACCGAGACCGACTGGTTCTTCGGTTATGATGCTTGCACCGTGCCGCTCGACCGAGCCATTCCGGAGGCCCTATGTCCGAATTTGCAGCGATGAAGCCCGGCGACATCCGTCCTGAACCGATGCAGGCGCGCGATCTCGTCGGTTACGGCGCCACGTCACCCGATCCGCGCTGGCCGAATGGCGCGAAGATCGCGGTCAGCATCAGCCTGAATATCGAAGGTGGCGGCGAGTCCACGCTGGTGAACGGCGATGCAGTCTCCGAAGGCATGCTGAATGACATTGGCGTGCCGACGAAAGAGGGCGTTCGCGTTCCGCTGGTGGAGTCCGTGTTCGAATATGGCAGCCGTCGCGGCGCCTGGCGCGTGCTCGATGTCCTCGATCGTTTCAAGGTGCCGGTGAGCATCCTCGGCGTCGCGCGGGCGATGGAGCAGAATCCGGAGCTCGCCAAGGCGTGTGTCGCGCGCGGTCACGAGATGGTCAGCCACGGCTATCGCTGGATCGACTATTGCCATGTAGATGAAGCGACCGAGCGTGCGCATATCCGCAAGGCGATCGAGATACTCACTGAGCTGACCGGTAGCCGCCCACTCGGCTGGATGACCGGACGTCCCGGTCCGAACACGCGGCGCCTGCTCGCGGAGGAGGGCGGCTTTCTCTATGACCGCGACTCGCTCGCCGATGAGCTGCCCTACTGGGTGAAGACCGAGCACGGCCCGTTTCTCGTCGTGCCGTATTCCTATGAAGCCAACGACAATCGCTTCAACGAGAATTCCGGCTTCGCAACCGGCGAGCAGTTCTTCACTTACATGCGCGACGCGTTCGATGTTCTCTACGCGGAAGGCGTCGCCGGCGCGCCGAAACTGCTGTCCATCGGTCTGCATGACCGTTTGATCGGCCGTCCTGGCCGTGTTGGCGGGCTCATCAAGATGCTCGAACACATGCGCGCGTATGATGACGTATGGTTCTGCCGTGGCATCGATGTCGCGCAGCATTGGCGAACGCATTTTCCGCCGAAGCCATGACGCGCCGCTGACGGCCGGGCAATATTCCGGCTGATGGCATGCACGCCCGAGGCGGCGTTGCCGGATGTGTTCTCCGAACGCCTGTGCGTGTCACCCTGCTTTGCCTTCGCGGGCGAAGCCGGTCATACTCGATACACTTATCCGCAGAGATAAGATCAAATCGGGAGAATGATCGTGCGAAACAACTTGCGTCTGCTCAACCGACGCCAATTCGTCACCGCGGGCGCAGGCGCTGCTGCATTGTTGAGTGCGCCGTCACTCGTCCGCGCCAATAGCTGGCCAACCAAGCCGATCAAGATTCTCGCGGGCTCCGCGGCCGGCGGCCAGACCGATCAGTTCTCGCGCGTTTATGGCGAGTATCTGTCGCGTGAACTCGGGCAGACCGTGGTGGTCGAGAACAAGGCCGGTGCCGGCGGCGCCGTTGCAGCGATGGAGCTGAAACGCTCCGATCCCGACGGCCACACGCTGATGATCTGCAACACCACCGCCTACATGCTCAATCCCGTTCTCATCAAGGACATCAAGTACAGTGTCCCGCAGGACTTCGCCTGGGTCGCGGTGATGCCGGGCGGAAGCCTGCCGCTGATGGTGAGCGAAAAGGTCGGCGCGAAGACGCTCAAGGACTTCATCGACTATGCGCGCAAGGCCGAGAAGGTGAATGTTGGCACATATGCGTCCGGCTCCTTCGCGCATATGGTTATCGTCGAGCTCAACAAGCAGTATGGGCTGAAGATGGAGGCGGTGCATTATCGCGGTGAGGCGCCGATGTGGCAGGATCTCGCCGGTGGGTCGATCGATGCCGGCATCGGCAGCTACGCTGCGGCGCTGCCGGTGCTGCAAACCGGCAAGGCCCGCGCTGTCGCGGTGTCGCGCCGCCGCATCAAGGATCTTCCCGACGTCGGCACATTCCTCGAACAGGGCGCAACCTCACGCGCGCACAGCCTTTTGACCTTTCAGGGATGTGTGGCTCCGGCGAAGACGCCGCCGGAGGTGGTCGCAAAACTGTCCGCGCTGTTCGTTGGCGCCGGCAAGAGCGATCGCGTGCGTGAACTCCTCAAGAGCCAGGGTATCGACGAGGGCCCGATGACACTGGAAGCGAGCCAGGCGCTCTACAAGGAAGAGGCACCGGTCTGGGCCGAACTCGCCGCGAGTCTGGGGCCGCAGCCGCAGTAGTTGGGTCTGGAGGCACTCTGGCAGTCCGGCCCGCCACACACTCGTCATTCCGGGGCGCACGAAGCGGCGCAGCCGCGTAGTGCGAACCCGGAATCTCGAAGTGTTTAGCACTGACTAGAGACTCCCATGCTGAGATTCCGGGTTCGCGCGCGCAAAGATGCGCGCACGCCCCGGAATGACGAGTGGGGGCGGTAAGCTCATCCCTAAACATTTATTCCTACATCCCGTTGACAAGATCTCCATCAGGTTTATATTCCCCGTTGTCCTGCCCCGCCGAGAGGGGCGATCGCGATCGTCACGTTCGCGGGGTGGGATGCGGTGGACGCCGGAGATGCGGCGTCACGCGGTTCATGGGGGAACGTCTGTCTTCGGGCAGGACGGATCTGCGCCAGCACTGCCACTGGCAAGGAGACGGCCGGCCTTGGGATCGACAGACCCCTGGACAGTGTGACGGACGACCAAATCGAAACGCGTTCGGCCTAGTCGCTTGAGGCTCCCTTCCCATCGCCTTGGGACTTTAATTCGCGATCGGAGCGTTCGTCGAGGCAAAGTGCAAGCAACCGAAAAAACACCGCAGGCGGAACGTCGGGCACTTGCTCGGCGCCTCCGAAAGTCCTGATGCACTCTAAATTGCGGAAGACCGCATTCGCATCAGGCCCAAGGGTGCAACGGGCACCCGGCGTTCCGCACGCCCTCTCACAGGGGGCAGGGAATGCAAAGGACGACGGCGCCCCCGCGCCGCAAACAATGGGGGCGATGACGCATGTCTGATCGGCGTCATCATGAGCCAAAGCAGGGCTGACGCCGCCTACTTCTTTCAGCTAGAGTCATTCCAAACAAGAGGTCTGCCAGACCACAAAACGCGCGCGAGGAAATCCCGATGATTCCATCTCCCGTCATTCGTCTGCATGACAACGACGCCGTATTGATCGCGCGTACCACGCTGCTGCCCGGTATCGAGGTGACGACAGGCGTCGTGACGTCGGAGCGCATCCCCGCGGGCCATAAGGTCGCGATCCGGCCTATCGCCACCGGCGAGGAAATCCGCCGCTACGGGCAGATCATCGGCTTTGCCACGCAGCCGATCGCGCCCGGCCAGCATGTCCATACGCAGAACATGGGCATGGGCGATTTCGATCGCGACTATGCCTATGGCGTGGACGTCAAGCCGACGCCGAATTTCGATCTGCCGGCGAGTTTCATGGGTCTCAGGCGCAGCGATGGCCGCGTCGCCACGCGCAACTATATCGGCATCCTGACGTCAGTGAATTGCAGCGCCCATGTCGCCAGCATGGTCGCCGATGTATTCAAGAAGAATCCCTTCACCGGCCACAATCCGCTCGCCGACTATCCCAATGTCGATGGCGTCGTCGCGCTCACCCACAAGACCGGCTGCGGCATGACGCAGGACGAACCGCTGACGCTGCTGCGACGAACTCTCGGCGGCTACGCGCGGCACGTGAACTTCTCCCACGTGGTCGTGCTCGGCCTCGGTTGCGAGATCAACCAGATCGGCGGCTTGATGCAGGAGCAGAAGCTCGCCGGGCGCTTGCGCGAGATGCAGATCCAGGAGATCGGCGGCACCCGCAAGACCACCGAGGCCGGCGTAGCCTTCGTCAATGAAGTGCTGGCCGATGCCAACAACGTCACGCGCGAGGAAGTCTCTGCCAGCGAGTTGACGGTGGCCCTGCAATGCGGCGGCTCCGATGGCTATTCCGGAATATCCGCCAATCCCGCGCTCGGCGCCGCGAGCGATCTGCTCGTGCGTCACGGTGGCACCGTGGTGCTGTCGGAAACGCCGGAGACCTATGGCGCCGAACATCTGCTGACGCGCCGCGCGGTGTCGCGCGAGGTCGGCGAGAAACTGGTCGGGCTGATGCGCTGGTGGGACGCCTATTGCGAACGCGAGGGCGCCGAGATGAACGCCAATCCGAGCCCCGGCAACAAGGCCGGCGGCCTCACCACCATTCTCGAAAAATCTCTGGGCGCGATGGCCAAGGCCGGCTCGACCAATCTCGTCGATGTGCTGAACTATGCCGAGACGATCACCAAGAAGGGTTTTGTGTTCATGGACACGCCCGGCTACGACCCCGTTGCGGCGACAGGGCAGGTCGCCGGCGGCGCCAATCTCGTCTGCTTCACCACCGGCCGCGGCAGCGTGTTCGGCTGCAAGCCGGCGCCGTCCATCAAGCTCGCCACCAACACGCCGATGTTCAAGCGCATGGAAGAGGACATGGACATCAATTGCGGAACCATCCTCGATGGCGACGAGACAGTGCAGGAATGCGGCCAGCGCATCTTTGAGCTGATGCTCAAGACCGCCTCCGGCGCGCCGACCAAGAGCGAAAGCTTCGATTTCGGCGGCGCGGAGTTCGCGCCCTGGGTGCTCGGCGCGACGATGTGAGGGTGACCGCTGCTCCGTCCTCATCCTGAGGAGCGGCGCACTTGCGCCGCGTCTCGAAGGATGGCCCAGCACTCCGATTCATGGTTCGAGACGCGCGCCAAGCGGCGCGCTCCTCACCATGAGGGCAGAGTTAGGTGAAGCGCCCCCAATCGAGGCACATCGTGCCCGTTGTTAGAGCTTGATCCCTGGCACCTCCGGTGTTCTGCTTAAAAAAGCTGCTGGAGTTGCGCCACTGTGTCGATCTTCGTCGCACTGAACCACGTCACCCATTACAAATATGATCGGCCGATTACGCTGGGGCCGCAGACCATCCGGCTGCGACCGGCGCCGCATGCGCGCACGCCAATCCTGAGCTATTCGCTCAAGGTCACGCCGACCAATCATTTCGTGAACTGGCAGCAGGATCCGCAGGGCAACTGGCTGGCGCGCTTCGTCTTCCCGGAACCGGCCAACGAATTGAAGATCGAGGTCGACTTCACCGCCGAAATGACGGTGATCAATCCGTTCGACTTCTTCGTCGAGCCCTATGCCGAGACATTTCCCTTCGCCTATACCGACGATCTGAAGAGCGAACTCGCGCCTTACATGGCGACGACCGAGCCAGGGCCGCGCTTCACGGCCTATATGGCGGAGATCGCGAAGGAAGCGCCGAACACGGTGAACTTCCTCGTCGATCTCAATGCGCGCCTGCGCGAGAAGGTCAACTACATCATCCGCATGGAGCCCGGCGTGCAGTCTCCGGAAGAGACGCTGCTGTCCGGCGCGGGCTCATGCCGCGACTCTGCGTGGCTCCTGATCGAGACACTGCGCCATCTCGGCCTTGCCGCGCGTTTCGTCTCCGGCTATCTCATCCAGTTGCGCCCGGACATTGATCCGATCGAAGGACCGCCTGAAGTCGAGGCTGATTTCACGGACCTGCACGCCTGGGCCGAAGTCTATATCCCCGGCGCCGGCTGGGTCGGCTTCGATGCGACGTCGGGCATGCTGACAGGCGAGGGGCACGTCCCGGTGGCGGCGACGCCGCATTTCCGCTCAGCCGCGCCGATCTCCGGCATGGCCGGCTTTGCCGAAGTCGAGTTCGCGTTCGCTATGGGCGTCAAACGCATTCGCGAGGCGCCGCGGATCACCAAACCGTTCTCGGATGAATCCTGGGCAAGACTCGATGCGCTCGGCGAAAAGGTCGATGCCGATCTCAAAGCCCATGACGTGCGTCTCACCATGGGCGGCGAGCCAACATTCGTGTCTGTCGACGATATGGAATCGCCGGAGTGGAATACGGCTGCCGTCGGGCCGACCAAGCGCGGCCTCGGCGACGATCTGATCCGCCGGTTGCGGACGCGCTTTGCACCGGGCGGCCTGATGCATTACGGGCAGGGCAAATGGTATCCCGGCGAGAGCCTGCCGCGCTGGGCGTTCGGCCTGTATTGGCGCAAGGACGGCGTGCCGATCTGGAAGAACGACGCACTGATCTCACGGATCGAAGGTCCGCGCAGCGCCGATATCGGCGGCGCCGAGCGTTTTGCCGAAGGCACGGCGCGGCGGCTTGGCCTGCCGAAGGACTATGTCATTCCGGCCTTCGAGGATCCCGTCTATTGGGAGCAGAAGGAATCGAACCTGCCGAACAATGTCGTGCCCGGCGACTCCAAATTGCCCGATCCGGAGGAGCGTGCGCGCATGGCGCGGGTCTTCGAACATGGACTCGACAGGCCGAAGGGGTTCGTGCTGCCGATCCAGCGCTGGAATACGGAGGCGGCTGCGGACAGGCGCTGGCGCTCCGAGCGCTGGAAGCTGCGCCGTGGCAACCTGTTCCTGACACCCGGCGATTCACCGATGGGCCTGCGCCTGCCGTTGTCGTCGCTGCCGCACCTCACCGAAGAGGAATATCCGTTCATCGTGGAGCAGGATCCGCTGGAGCCGCGCGGCGACATGCCGGTGTTCGACGAAATCGCGTCGGCGGAAAACCAGCCTGCCGCACAATACGTCCAGGAGCAGCAGATTCGGTCCGGCGGCGTACGCACGGCGATGTCGATTGAAATTCGCGATGGCATTCTCTGTGCCTTCATGCCGCCGGTCGAGAAGTTTGAAGATTATCTCGAACTGGTGACGGCGCTGGAGGCGACGGCCGAAGAACTGCAGATGCAGGTACATGTCGAAGGCTATCCGCCGCCGTTCGATCCGCGCGTCGAGGTCATCAAGGTGACGCCCGATCCCGGTGTGCTGGAGATCAACATTCATCCCGCCTCGAGCTGGCGCGAAGCCGTCGATACCACGACATTTCTCTATGAAGAGGCCGCGAAGACACGGCTCGGCGCCAACAAGTTTCTGCTTGATGGCCGTCACACCGGCACCGGTGGTGGCAATCACGTGGTGGTCGGCGGCAGCTCACCGGCGGACTCGCCGTTCCTGCGCCGGCCGGATCTCCTGAAGAGCCTTGTGCTGTATTGGCAGCGCCATCCGTCGCTGTCCTATCTGTTCTCCGGCATGTTCATCGGTCCGACCAGTCAGGCACCGCGTATCGATGAAGCGCGGCATGACGGTCTCTATGAATTGGAGATCGCACTGGCGCAGGTGCCGCCACCCGGTGGAAAGGCGCCGCTGTGGCTGGTCGATCGGCTGTTCCGGCATATCCTCGTCGATATCACCGGCAACACCCATCGCGCCGAGATCTGTATCGATAAACTCTATTCGCCCGATGGTACGACAGGTCGCCTCGGTCTCGTCGAATTCCGTGCGCTCGAAATGCCGCCCGATCCGCGGATGTCGCTGGCGCAGCAGCTCCTGATCCGCGCGCTGATCGCCCGGATGTGGCGCGAGCCGCAGGACGGCAAATTCGTCCGCTGGGGCACGGCGCTGCATGATCGCTTCATGCTGCCGCATTTCCTCTGGGAGGATTTCCAGGACGTGCTGAGTGAACTCGGCCGGTCCGGTTACGAATTCTCCAAGGAATGGTTCGAGGCGCAGCTCGAATTCCGCTTTCCCGTGTTCGGCCACGTTACCTATGGCGGCGTGACGCTGGAAGTCCGTCAGGCGCTGGAGCCGTGGCATGTGCTGGGCGAGGAGGGGTCTGCCGGCGGCACCGTCCGTTATGTGGATTCCTCGGTGGAGCGGTTGCAGCTCAAGGCCAACGGTTTCACGCCGGGCCGGCACATCATTACCTGCAACGGCCGGGCGCTGCCGATGACCGAGACCGGCCGGGCCGGCGAGGTGGTCGCTGGCGTCCGTTTCAAGGCATGGCAGCCGGCCTCGGGCCTGCACCCGACGATTCCGGTCCATGCGCCGCTGGTGTTCGATATTTATGACAGCTGGAATAGGCGGTCGCTCGGCGGTTGCGTCTATCATGTGGCGCATCCCGGCGGCCGCAATTACGAGACAAAACCGGTCAATGCCTACGAGGCGGAAGCTCGCCGGCTGGCCCGTTTCGAGGAGATCGGCCACACGCCCGGCGAAATCGCTCCGCCAAGGGCAGAACGCACACTTGAATTCCCATTGACCCTCGACTTGCGAACGCCTCTCCTGCATTGAGAATGCAGGCAGTTTGGGCTGGAGAGTCGGAATGACGGGACAGGCCGGTCAGGGGAAAAAGCCCCGTCCGGGACATCGTAAGGTCGCGCAATGGACCCGCGACTACGAGCGGCTGCCCGGGATTCCCGACGAATTCATCGCCCAGGATGGCACGCCGCGGGAGGTCTGGACGCGGTTCTTCGAGGCCTTCGGCGCCATGGCGCCCGTTGAGATCGAACGCCGCTTCGGCTCTGCCGACCGTCATCTCCGGGAAGCCGGCGTCACCTACCGCGCGCCCGGCGAAATCGCCGACCGGATCTGGCCACTCAGCCATGTGCCGCTCCTGATCGACGAATCCGAATGGCTGCAGATTTCAGCGGCAATGACCCAGCGCGCCGAGTTGCTGGAGAAGATTCTCGGCGACCTCTATGGCGATGCCAGCCTTGTCGCGTCCGGCGCGATCCCGGCGGCGGCGATTGCCGGCAGTTCGGAATATCTGCGGGCGATGCGCGGTGTGAAGCCGCCCGGTGGCCGCTATCTTAACGTCTATGCCGCCGATCTCGGCCGCGGTCCCGATGGCCGCTGGTGGGTGCTCGGCGATCGCACGCAGGCGCCGTCCGGCATGGGCTATGCGCTGGAAAATCGACTGGTGCTGTCGCGCGCCTTCACCGACCTCTACAAGTCGATGAATGTCGAGCGCGTCGCGCCGTTCTTCGAAGCCTTTCGCGACAGTCTGCGCGCGTCGGCCGATCGTGACGAACCGCGCGTCGGCCTGTTGTCGCCCGGGCCGTTCAGCGAGACCTATTTCGAACACGCGACACTGGCGCGCTATCTCGGTTTCCTGCTGGTGGAAGGCGATGACCTCGCAGTCTCCGGCGACCGCGTGCACATCCGCACTGTGGCCGGCTTGAAGCGCCTTGATGTGCTGCTGCGCCGCGTGGATGCCAATTCGCTCGATCCGCTGGAGCTGGATGCCTCGTCGCAACTCGGTGTGCCCGGGCTGATCGACGTTGTCAGAAAGAATGGCGTCGTCGTCGCCAACATGCCTGGCTCCGGCGTGATGGAAGCGCGCGCTCTTTTGGGTTTTCTGCCAAGCTTGAGCCGGAAGCTGCTCGGCGAACCACTCAAGATGCCGCATATCGCGACCTGGTGGTGTGGCCAGAAATCGGCGCGCGAAGAAGTGCTGGCGCGGCTCGACGACTTTGCCATCGAAGGCGCCTATGGCGGAGCGGTGCCCGGTTTCCCTGGCTACTCGCCGGTGCTGCCGTCGCAGCTCTCGCCAAGCGAGCGCGAGCGTCTGAAGGCGGCGATTGCCAATCGCGGCGTCGATTATGTCGGGCAGGAGCTGGTGCAGCTCTCGACCACGCCGGTCTGGGACAATAGCCGGCTCGCGCCGCGTCCGTTCGTGCTGCGCGTCTTCGCGGCGGCGACGCCGGACGGTTGGACCATTATGCCCGGTGGCTTCTGCCGTATTGCGGATCAACCAGATGCCCGAGCAGTCTCCATGGGCGCCGGCGCGCGCGCAGCCGACGTCTGGGTCGTGGCCGACAAGGCCGTTGCTGCATCGACGCTACTGCCAGCCGTCGACAATGTGCGTATCCGCCGCATCGCCGGCTGGGTGCCGAGCCGCGCCGCCGACAATCTGTTCTGGCTCGGGCGCTATCTCGAGCGCGCCGAATCCACACTGCGTCTGATCCGCGCGCTCAGCGTGCCGCAGCGCGATCCCGGCAAAGGCGGCGCCACCGGGCAGCAATCGATCGAGCGCATCCAGCGCATGCTGATGACCTGGGGCGCGACATCGCTCACCTCGCGCTCCCAGCCGGCCAAGATCGCGGCTCAGGCATTGCAGGGCGAGGAGCAGTTTGGCTCAGCGCTATCGCTGGTGCGCTCTGCATTGCGGACCGCCACTTCGCTGCGCGAGCGGCTGTCGCCCGACGCCTGGCAGGTCATCACCGAAATGGCCGAGCGGCTTGCGCATGAAGTCGAAGATGACGATGACGTCGTCAGCGCGGCCGAACTGACCCTGCAGGAACTGGCGAGCTTCGCCGGTCTCGCGCAGGAAAACATGAACCGTGCTGCCGGCTGGCGCTTCCTCGAAATGGGGCGCCGCGCCGAACGTGCCATCAACACCACGCGCTTTGCGCGGCAATTCGCGTCCGACGACGCGACGAGTGACGATCTCGATATCCTGCTGACGCTGGTGGATTGCCAGATCACCTATCGTTCGCGCTATCTGGTCGGCCCGCTACTTGCGCCGGTGCGGGATCTCGTGGTGCTCGATCCCTATAACCCGCGCTCGGTGGCATTCCAGGTCTCGGCACTGAACGATCACATCGCCAGCCTGCCGACGCTGAAGGAGAACGGCCTGATGGAACGGCCGCAGCGGCTGGCGGTGGCGCTGCGCTCGTCGCTGGTCACCGGCGAGGCATCCGAGATTCATACCAAGTCACTGTTTGCGCTGGAGCAGGATCTGCTGACGCTCGCGGATTCGATCGGCCTGCATTACTTCCCGCACGGCGCCAGCGCATCGCGTCCTGAAAAGCTGACGGGGCTGGCGTGATCTACGAAATCCGCCATGTCACGACCTATAGTTATGAAAGCCCTGTGAGCTATGCGCGCTGCTCGCTGCGGCTGCAGCCCAACAGCAGCGCCGGGCAGCAACTGGTCTCGCACAGCGTCGATATCAAGCCGCTGCCGGCGGCCCGCGCCATGCGGACGGATTTCTTCGGCACGCCGACGGAAAGCGTGTTGATCGAAACCCCGCATCGGGTGCTGCGGATCGACAGCCGGTCGCGCGTCTATGTCGAACGTTTTGCGCCGGGTCGCGGTGATGACAGCCCCGCCTGGGAAAGCGTGCGCGAGGCGGCGTTCGATTCCAGCGACCTCAGCGGTGCCTCGCCGATTGGTTATGTCTTCGCCAGTCCGCTGGTGCCGATCATCGATGCCGTCACGGACTATGCGGCGGTGAGCTTTACCGAAGGCCGCGGGATTCTCGCGGGCGCCGTCGATCTGATGCATCGCATCCGCACCGAGTTCAAATACGATCCGAAGGCCACGGTGATCTCGACGCCGTTGCAGGAGGTGCTGGATAAGCGCCACGGCGTCTGTCAGGATTTTG
Organism: Tardiphaga sp. 20_F10_N6_6; assembly: GCF_052076045.1. Classification (NCBI taxonomy): domain Bacteria; kingdom Pseudomonadati; phylum Pseudomonadota; class Alphaproteobacteria; order Hyphomicrobiales; family Nitrobacteraceae; genus Tardiphaga; species Tardiphaga sp. 20_F10_N6_6. Next base: position 2,135,807 of record NZ_CP197239.1, on the reverse strand, counting down.
CGCATATCATGATTGCGGGCATGCGCGGGCTCGGTTTGCCCGCGGCGTATGTCAGCGGCTATCTGCGTACCATCCCCCCGCCAGGCAAGGAACGCCTGCAGGGTGCCGACGCAACGCATGCCTGGGTGTCCGTCTGGTGCGGTGAGGAGCTCGGCTGGATCGGATTCGATCCGACCAACGATATCCTGGTCGAGAACGATCATATCGTACTGGCGATCGGCCGCGATTTCTCCGACGTGTCGCCGGTCGATGGCGTGATCGTCGGCGCGCGCAAGCAGAAGCTCGCCGTCGCCGTCGATGTGCTGCTGCTGGAATGACCATCGTCCGTCGCGCGCATAACACGGCCGACATCGTCATTCTCGGTGCCGGTGCGGCCGGCCTGATGTGCGCCGGCATTGCGGGGCAACGCGGTCGCTCGGTGATGCTGCTGGAGCAGGCGAGGTCGCCGGGCGAGAAGATCCGTATCTCCGGCGGTGGGCGCTGCAATTTCACCAACCTGCATACGGCGCCGGCGAATTTCCTGTCGCAGAACCCGCAATTCTGTAAATCCGCACTGAAGGGCTTCACGCAGCAAGACTTCATCGCGCTGGTCGAGAAATATCGTATCGCCTATCACGAGAAGACCCGCGGGCAATTGTTCTGCGATGGTTCGTCCCAGCAGATCATCGACATGCTGCTGGACGAAAACCGCCGCAGCGATGTGCAGATGCGGCTTGGCGTCGGCATTCTCGGCGTGACGAAGAACGACAGCGGCTTTGTCGTCGCCACCGATCAGGGCGAGTACCGGTGTCAGTCGCTGGTTGTCGCCACCGGCGGGCCGTCGATCCCGAAAATGGGCGCCAGTGCCTTCGGCTACAAGCTGGCGCAGCAGTTCGGGCTGAAGATGATCGCGCCGCGCGCCGCGCTGGTGCCGCTGACCTTCGACGTTGCGGCGCTTGCACAATTCAAGGACCTCGCTGGCGTTGCCGTCGATGCCGTGGTCAGCGTCGGCAAGACCAAATTCGACGAGGCGCTGCTGTTTACCCATCGCGGTCTCAGCGGTCCGGCAGTCCTGCAGATCTCGTCCTATTGGCGCGACGGGCTCGATGTCGTCATCGACATGGCGCCGACGCGCGATGTGCTCGCCGCCCTGAAGGACGCACGCCGCGAACGACCGCGGCAGGAACTGGCTACCGTGCTCGGCGATCTCCTGCCCAAGCGACTGGCCCAGATGATCGCCGACAAGATCGCCGGCCCACCGCGGCTGGCGGATTTTTCGGACAAGCTGCTGGCCTCCGTGGCCGCGGCAGTGAAGGAATGGCGCGTGCGTCCGAACGGTACCGAGGGCTATCGCACGGCCGAGGTGACGCTTGGCGGTGTGGACACCACAGAACTGTCATCAAAAACGTTCGAAGCGACATCGGTGCCGGGGCTATATTTCATCGGCGAAGTCATAGATGTCACCGGCCATCTCGGCGGCTTCAACTTCCAGTGGGCGTGGTCTTCCGGCGTTGCCGCGGGGCGGCACGTCTAGACAGCCTCCGGCGAATATCCAACAATCCGGCCATGATCTATCGCCACGCCATCGGTGACCATACGCATGTCTTCGCGGATCTGCGCGACCTCATGGCCAAGGCAACGCCGCCGCGATCCGGCGACAGGTTGGCCGGAATTGCAGCCGAGACCGCCGAGCAGATGATCGCGGCGCGGATGGCGCTGGCGGATGTGCCGCTCACGCAATTCCTGCAGGAAATGGTCGTTCCCTACGAGGACGATGAGGTCACGCGTCTTATCGTCGATACGCATGATGCCGCCGCATTCTCCACGATCTCATTGCTGACCGTCGGCGGCTTTCGTGACTGGCTGCTGTCAGACGCGGCCACGCCGCAAGTCCTTCAGACCGTCGCCCGCGGCATCACGCCGGAGATGGCGGCGGCAGTCTCGAAGCTGATGCGCAATCAGGACCTGATCCTGGTGGCCAGGAAGTGCGAGGTGATCACGCGCTTTCGCAATACCATCGGGTTGCGCGGGTGCATGAGCGTGCGGTTGCAGCCGAACCACCCATTCGACGATATCAGGGGCATCACGGCATCCATTCTCGACGGGCTGATGCTGGGCTCCGGCGATGCCTGTATCGGCATCAATCCGGCAAGCGACGATCCTGCAGTGCTGGGCGGGCTGGTGCGGCTGCTCGACGATGTCATCACCAAGCTGGATATTCCGACCCAGAGTTGCGTGCTCACCCATGTCACGACCAGCCTTGATCTGATCAACCAGGGCGCCCCGGTCGATCTGGTGTTTCAGTCGATCGCCGGGACCGAAGCCGCCAATAAAAGTTTCGGCATCGATCTGGCGATCTTGAAAGAAGCTCATGCCGCCGGGCTCTCGCTGAAACGTGGCTCGCTCGGCCAGAACGTCATGTATTTCGAGACCGGGCAGGGCTCGGCTCTGTCGGCCAACGCCCATCACGGCGTCGATCAGCAGACTTTGGAGGCACGGGCCTATGCAGTTGCGCGGGCGTTCGATCCACTCCTGGTGAACAGCGTCGTCGGCTTCATCGGCCCCGAATATCTCTATGACGGCAAGGAGATCATCCGTGCCGGCCTGGAGGATCATTTCTGTGGCAAGCTGCTCGGCCTGCCGCTGGGCGTCGACGTCTGTTACACCAACCATGCCGAAGCCGATCAGGACGACATGGACAATTTGCTGACGCTGCTGGCTGCGGCGGGTGTGACCTTCGTGATGGGCGTGCCGGGCGCCGACGACGTGATGCTGAACTACCAGTCGACGTCATTTCATGATGCGCTCTATATCCGCGACCTGTTTGGGCTCAAACGCGCACCGGAATTCGACGACTGGCTGCAACGGGTCGGGCTCTCCGGAGCGGACCTTCGCATTTGCGACCGCGAAGGCCTGCTGCCCGATCTGGCCGCACGTCTGATCGCCTGACGTCAATAAACCGTCATAAGGCTTGGCGCTTTGTGTGCACTTGCGCGGAGCTGGTCACGACCTTGTCACCGCCTGCCACAATCTTGAAGAAATTCTGGCCCAGATTCAGACGTCGTGATTAGATCGCTCAAAGTATTCGGCAGGAGTGGAACGGTTTTAGCTCGGCGACGTTATTGAAGGTTCAGCGCTTATGGGGACCGCTGATGCATTCACAGAGGAATTTTGATGAGAGCTGAGGGCAGGCAGACGGTCCGGCGCATTCTGTGCGTCTTTCCGCGATACACGTCTTCATTTGGCACGTTTGAATATTCATATCCTCTGACCGACGGCGTTCAGGCCTTCATGCCTCCCCAGGGCTTGCTGCTGATTGCCGCCTACATGCCCGAGAACTGGGAAGTCCGTTTTATCGACGAGAACATTCGCGCCGCCACGCCTAATGATTTCCTGTGGGCCGAAGTGGTGCTGGTGTCAGGCATGCACATCCAGCGTACGCAGATGAACGACATCTGCTACCGCGCGCATTCCTACGATCTTCCGGTGGCGATCGGAGGGCCGTCGGTCTCGTCATGCCCCGATTACTACCCGGCTTTCGACTATCTCCATATCGGCGAACTCGGTGATGCCACCGATCAACTGATCGATATCCTGGAAAAGGATACGTCGCGCCCGGACCAGCAGGTCGTGCTGAAGACCACCGACCGTCTGGACATGACCAGGTTTCCGATTCCGGCCTATGAACTGGCTGATATTCCGCGCTACTTCCTCGGCAGCATCCAGTATTCTTCGGGCTGTCCATATCAGTGCGAGTTCTGCGATATCCCCGGTCTGTACGGTCGTAATCCGCGCCTGAAGTCGCCTGAGCAGATCACCGCCGAACTCGACAAGCTGCTCGAATGCGGCATCATGGGCTCGGTGTATTTCGTCGATGACAACTTCATCGGCAACCGCAAGGCCGCACTCGATCTGCTGCCGCATCTGGTCGAATGGCAGAAGAGGACCGGTTTTGTCTTGCGCCTGTCCTGCGAGGCGACGCTGAACATCGCCAAGCGGCCGGAAATCCTTTCGCTGATGCGTGAAGCCTGGTTCGGCACGATCTTCTGCGGCATCGAGACGCCCGATCCCGTCGCCCTCAAGGCGATGAAGAAAGATCACAACATGATGGTCCCCATCATGGAGGCGATCGAGACGCTGAACAGCTTTGGCATGGAAGTCGTGTCCGGCATCATCCTCGGCCTCGATACCGACAAGCCCGAGACCGGCCAGCATTTGCTCGAGTTCGTGGAAACGTCGCAGATTCCGCTTCTGACCATCAACCTGCTGCAGGCGCTGCCGCAGACGCCGCTTTGGGACAGGTTGAAGAAGGAAGGACGCCTGAACGAGGACGAAGGCCGCGATTCCAACGTCGATTTCCTGCTGCCTTATGAAGACGTTGTGAAAAGCTGGCGGCGCGCCATGGGCAGCGCCTATGTGCCGGAGAAACTGCTCGAACGCTTTGAATACCAGATCCGCCATACCTATCCGAACCGCATCAAGCCGCCGATCGGCGCCATGCTCACCTGGAAGAGCATCCGGCTCGGGCTGGTCATGCTGCGCAACATCTTCTGGAAGGTTGGCGTGCTCGGCGACTACAAGCGGGCGTTCTGGAAATTCGCATTCCGGCGACTGGCGCGCGGCGAGATCGAGTATCTCATCAGCGGGATCATGGTGGCGCACCACCTGATCAACTTTGCCCGCGATGCATCCGGTGGTCAGACCAACGCGTCCTATTATTCGCTGAAACTGCAGGACGCTGCCGTTCCGGCCGAATGAGCGATAGACTGGCGTCATGACAGATCAGAATGACGTGACGCCGCCAGTGCCGCAGCGTTCTCTCGCGGAGCTGCGGGTGCTGACCCCGGCGCGTGTGGGGCTCGGCCGGGCCGGAGCCAGTCTGACCACGCGGGCCCTGCTTGATTTCACGCTCGATCATGCCCGCGCACGTGACGCGGTCCATGCGCCCTTTGAGGCTGAAGCCATCGCGGCCGTATTGGCCGGGCAGGGGACGAATGCGCGGGTCGTGACGAGCCAGGTCGCGGATCGGGCCGATTATCTCAAGCGCCCCGATCTCGGCCGTCGACTGTCTCGCGAGTCACGGGAGTTGCTTGAAGGGCGCGACAGCGCCGCGTGCGATCTGGTGATCGTGATTGCGGACGGCCTGTCTCCGGCTGCGGTCAATGCGCACGCGCTTGGCCTGCTGGGTGCCTTAATGCCCAAATTGGCGGGGGTCGGGATCGGCGCTGTCGTGGTTGCCGGCGGCGCCAGAGTCGCGCTCGGCGACGAGATCGGTGCGTTATTGAGGGCCCGGATGACGATCATGCTGATCGGCGAACGTCCGGGTCTCTCGGCGCCGCAGAGTCTCGGCGCCTACCTGACCTTCGCACCGCGTCCGGGTCTGACGGACGCTGCGCGCAACTGCGTGTCGAACATCCAGGTGGCCGGTCTGTCCTTCGAGGAGGCAGCGAGCAAGATTGCCTGGCTGGCGCGCGAAGGGCTGAATCGCAACATGACCGGTGTGGCTTTGAAAGACGAAAGCGGTCTGCAACTGGTAGCACCGCTCGTTGCACCAGCATGAAACAACAGCCTCTGCGCTCCATTTTGTGACCTGAAACGCAACCTCGGCGCGCTCGCCGCCTTGCGATGTGTCATACAGACCTGCTACATCTGCCCGCGGCAAATTTACCGCATGTTTTCAAGGGCTAGCGCTGTTCGGTCTCGCCGATTCCAGCCTTACTACTGCCCGCGACGCTTGCTAGGCAGACGCCGCTGACGACAGGACTGGACAGGGTATGCACGATACGGTTCCCCCCCACGACGCGGATATGAATAAATTGCGCAAGGGGCCGATCAGCATCGCCTTCGGGCTCGAGCGCATCGGTCTGATCGCGGTGAAGGCACCGGTGCTGTCTTGCGTGATCCTGCTCGCGCTGGTGATCGGTGCGATCTTTGGCATCCAGCGCATCAAGATCGACGATTCGCTGAGCCAGCTATTTCGTTCTGACAGCAAGGAATACAAGCAATACGAGGAAGTGACGAAGCGCTTCCCGTCCACCGAGTTCGACGTGCTTGTGGTGCTCGAAGGCAAGACGCTGCTTGCGCGCGACAATCTTGGAAAGATGCGCGACCTTGTCACCGACCTGCAATTGGTCGATGGCGTGCGGGGGCTGATCTCGATCTTCTCGGCGCGTCAGACGCCGGCCCCCGGCAAGTTGCCGGCAGCGCTGTTTCCCAACGATCTTCCTGAAGGCGCCGACTACGACAAGTTCATCGAGACGGTGAAGCAGAACGAGCTGATCCGCGGCAAGCTTTTGTCCGACGATGGAACTCTGGCGCTGGTGGTGCTGTCGCTCGACCCGGCCGTGGTCAGCAACAGCAAGCTCAGCACTGTAGTTGCCGATATCCGCAAGACCATGAATGAGGACCTGGCCAATAGCGGTCTGACCAAGGAATTGTCGGGCGTGCCGGTGATGCAGCTCGAAATCCGCAATGCGGTCGAGCGCGACGGCCTGATCTATAACATCGCCGGTATTCTCGCCGGCTGCGTCATTGCGATCATCTTCTTCCGCAAGATCTCGTTCATGATCATCGCGGCGTTTCCGCCGCTGCTGGCGATCCTGTTGTCGCTCGGCGCACTCGGCTGGGCCGGCTTCAGCCTCAACATGTTCCTCAATGTGATGACGCCGCTGATCATGGTGATCAGTTTTGCCGACTCGATGCAGCTCACTTTCGCGGCGCGTGACCGGTTGATTGCAGGCGAGGACAAGTATTCGGCATTTACGAATGCGGTTCGTGTCGTGGGTCCGGCCTGCGTCCTCACCCATGGCACCGCCGGCATTTCGTTCCTGGCGTTGCAGTTCTCCGACTCGGACCTGATCCGCGCCTTCGGCGAGGCCGGTCTCACGGCGACCATCATCGCGCTGGTCGCGGTGCTGTCGCTGGTGCCGGTGTTCGGCGTGCTGCTGGTGCGTAACGAGAAGATCTTCGCCGCCAAGTTTCAGACCGCCGATGCCGGCGTGCAGGCGCTGCGCGCCTTCTGTTACTGGATCGCGGTGCGCATGGTCGGTCGTCCTGGTCTGTTCAGCCTGATCTCGCTCGTCGTCGTCGTTGGTCTCGGGATCGTTTACGCCAATCTCGAGCCGCGCTATCGGCTGGCCGATCAGGTGCCGGACAAGGAGCAGGCGGTTGCGGCCAGCGGACGGCTCGACGCCAAGCTGACCGGCGCCAATCCCATCGACGTGCTGATCGAGTTTCCGAAGGGCGCGGATCTTTATTCGCCGGACACGTTGGCAACCATCGCCGAAGTCCACGCCATGGTCGAGAAGCAGGCGGGTGTCGGCAATGTCTGGTCGTTGGAAACGCTGCGGCGCTGGCTGGCGGAAAAGGCCGGTTCGTCGGATGTCGCGACGCTGAAGGAATATGTCAGCGTCATCCCTGAGCATCTGGTGCGCCGCTTCATCTCCGCGGATCAGACGGCGGTGGTGGTGTCTGGCCGTGTGCCCGACAGCGATTCGAGCAAGATCCTGCCGGTGGTCGACAAGCTCGACAATGCGCTGAATGCCGTTCGCACCAAGCACCCGGGCTATGAGATCGCGGTGACCGGCCTCTCGGCGATCGCGGCGCGTAACAGCGCCGGCATGATCGAGAAGCTCAATCACGGCCTGACCATCGAGTTCGGTCTGGTCGCGGTCTTCATCGGCCTCGCATTCCGCTCGTGGGTGGTGATGCTGGCCTGTATTCTGCCGGGCATCTTCCCGGTGGTGCTGGCCGGCTTCGTGCTGTGGCTGCTCGGGGAGGGGCTGCAATTCGCTAGTGTGGTGGCACTCACGGTGTCATTCGGCCTCGGCCTTAGCGCGACGATTCACTTCCTCAACCGGCTGCGGCTGGAAGACACGCCGGGCACCGATCCCGCGATCGCCGTCGAGCGTGCGACTGTGCTCGTTGGTCCCGCGCTGATTCTGACGACGGTGGTGCTGGCCTGCGGCCTCGTGGTGACGGTGTTCTCGGATCTGCCGTCGCTGCGGCTGTTCGGCTGGCTCAGCGCCTTCTCGATGGTCGCGGCACTGGTGGCCGACCTGTTCATCCTGCGCCCGACCGCGATGTGGCTGATCAATCTGCAGCAGCGTCTCACCGGCAGCTCGGTTCTGGCGAAGCAAGAGAAGTAGTCAGCTACGCCCCAGCAGGACGATCAACAAAAAAGCCCCCGGATCGCTCCGGGGGCTTTTTTGTGAAGGTGTGCAAGCCGGCGTCAGCTCTTGACCATATTGATCGAAACGCCGCGAATTTCGCCCTTGGAGCTGATCGACACCGACTGCTTGTTGCCGCGGGTCGTCAGCGTGATGTTGGCCGCAAAGCCCGCGGCCTCGACGAAGACGTCGATCTGGCCGCCGCCCGCCTTGCCGACCAGATTGCCGTAGACGTTGCGGCTGGCTTCGCTCCAGCTGCCGGACACGTTGTTGCCCTGGCTGGTGACATTGCTGGAGAGGTCGAACTTGTAGCTGTCGCTGGCGCAGCGCAGCGTCTGCGCCAGGGCGCTGCCGCCGCCATCCACCTTGTAGGTCGCCCGGCAGCGAATGCGCTCCGAGGAGCCGTCCGACATGGAGACCGTTCCGGTACCGCTCCAGGCCCCGTCGAAGCCGGCGAACGGTCCGGACTGGGCATGGCCTGCGGATACCGACAGCAGCAGGATCGCGCCAGCGCCAGCGGCCTTGAAGGCGTGCCCGAACCGCTTTGCAGAATGGAATGTCATGTAAGTTTTCCCAAAATAGCGCTGTGTAACCGAGTTATGCCGCGCCTCATCGAAGCTTAAGTGTCGCTGCACATCTTTAGGTTCAATAGAGCGATCATAATTGGACGATTGTAAAAGTAACATGTCACCGCCCACAAGCGCGAAGGTTCCCGGAGCGGAACGGGCGGAGGTGATGCGCGTCTGAACAATTGTCCTAAAACCTTATCTTGTCCTGCGGGGGTGGCATCGGCCGGTCCAGCAGCCAGTGCGGCCATATGCGCAAGTTTTCGCCGCATTTATTCGTGTCTGTGGGGGCGGGAATGTTCTGTGTCCTGATTGCATCCATCGCCGCGAATTCGCCGATGTGCCTGAAGATAAAGCCTTCCCGGCGATGCGAATGTTTCAGTTTATGCTATGCACCACACGGGCTGTGATCTCGTCACCATACTGAAGGAAGACAATGCGTAAATTTCTCCTGGTACTGTCCGTGCTTTCCGCATCTGCCTCGACCGGTGCATTGGCCCAGCAAAACCAGCCCCGCAGCGGCACCGACGCGGAGCAGAAGGCCTGTACCCGCGACGTGCAGAAGCTCTGCCGCGCCGTCATGGATCAGGGCGACCTCGTTGTTCTGTCCTGCCTGAAGGAAAACCGCCCCAAGATCAGCAAGGCCTGCAACGACGTGCTGGTCAGCCACGGCCAATAACCCCGCCCTAATGCGAGATTCCGGGCTCGTGGCGCCGTTTTGGTCTCGCCGCGAGCCCGCCAAGACGTGATCCGGCCCGGCACTGGCTGCGGCCGAAAGTGGCATATTGGCATTGGTTTCACCGGCCAATTTGCCCTATATGGGGGCTCGCGGCCGACCCCGCCTGCCGGTATTACCGGACCTTGGCGGCCCCCGAGCCACCCTGTTCAAATCCAACGTAGCCAGTTCTGGATGACCCCTGCGAGCGAACTGCGATCCGGCAAGACCGATCGTGACGAGAATTTTCCTGTCGCGTCGTGGATTATCCATCCGCGCCACCGGGCGCTGATTCTTGCCTTCTATAATTTCGTCCGGACCGCAGACGACATTGCCGATCACGCGCTGCTCGATGCGCCGGCGAAACTGGCCCTGCTCGACGAGCTGGAGGCCGACCTGCTCGGTCAGGGTGACGGCCAGGCCGAAGCCGTCGTCCTGCGCGAGGCGCTCCAGATGCGCGAGATGCCCCCGCGTCATGCGCTCGACGTCCTGACAGCTTTTCGGATGGACGTGACCAAGCTGCGCTACGCCGACTGGGATGAGCTCATTCATTATTGTTCGTTCTCGGCGATGCCGGTCGGACGTTTCATGCTCGACGTGCACGGCGAAAGCAAAGCCACCTGGCCGGCGTCGGATGCGCTGTGCGCGGCCTTGCAGATCAACAATCACCTGCAGGATTGCGGCAACGACTATCGCGATCTCGATCGGGTCTACATTCCGCAGGACACGCTGGACCGGCACGGGGCCTCGGTGGAAGATCTCAAGCAGGCGAAGGCGTCGCCGGCGCTGCTGGCCTGTATTCGCGAGCTGGTCGCCAAGACCGAGACCCTGATGCATGAGAGCGAGACACTGACGGTCCATATCGCCGACGTCCGGCTGGGCTGTGATGTGGCCGTCATCGAGACTTTTGCCTGGCAGATCCTGAAGATGCTGAAGTTGCGCGATCCGCTGAGTGAGAAGGTCCATCTCTCGAAGGCCAGCATGGCTGGCTACGCGCTAGCCGGCATTGCCGGCGGGCTGTGGCGCCGCGCCACCACCAGCGCGCCGATGCCTCGTTCGACGACGCCGGGCGCATGAACCAGATGACGAGCCAGGTGAATAATAGCGAATCTCAGAGCGAGGTTCAGGGCGTTGCTGCCGGCAGCTCGTTCTATGCCGCGATGCGCATTCTGCCGCGTGCCCAGCGCGATGCGATGTTCCAGATCTACAGCTTCTGCCGTCAGGTCGACGATATCGCGGATTCCGATGGTCCGCGCGACGTCAGGCTCGCCGACATGCAGCAGTGGCGCGCAGATATCGATGCGCTCTATGCAGGCAATCCGCCGGCGCGTGTGCGCGACTATGCCGGGCCAATCAAGCAATTCGGCATGCGCAAGGAGGATTTCATCGCCGTCATCGACGGCATGGAGATGGATATCCCTGCAGATATTCGCGCGCCCGATGACGCAACGCTCGATCTGTATTGCGATCGTGTTGCCAGTGCCGTCGGACGCCTGTCGGTGAAGGTGTTCGGCATGCCGGACGAAGATGGCATTCTGCTTGCGCATCATCTCGGCCGTGCGCTGCAGATCACCAATATCCTGCGCGATATCGACGAAGACGCCGGTATCGGTCGTCTCTATCTGCCGCGTGAGCTGCTCTATCACGCCGGCATCACGTCGAGCGATCCCGACGTGGTGCGCGCCAGCCCGGCATTGCCGAAGGTCTGTGTGCCGCTGGTGAAGCGGGCGCAGGCGCATTTCGAAAAATCCGACGAGATCATGGCGCGTAACAAGCGCCGCGTGGTGCGCGCGCCGCGGATCATGTCGAAATATTATCACGCCATCCTGGAATTGCTGGTGGCGCGCGGCTTTGCTTTGCCGCGCGACCCCGTTCGTCTCGGCAAGGCCTCCAAGATAGCGATCCTGCTGCGATACGCGATCATCTGATGCAAAAGACCGCTCATATCATTGGTGCCGGCGTTTCCGGCCTGTCGGCCGCCGTGCGTCTCGTCAATGCCGGCTTCAAGGTCCACGTCCATGAGGCGACGCAGCAGGCCGGCGGCCGCTGCCGGTCGTATTTCGACGCGCAGACACAGCTCCAGATCGACAACGGCAACCATCTGGTTCTGTCGGGCAACAGCCATGTCGTCGCTTATGTAAAGTCGATCGGCACCGAAGCCGGGCTCGTTGGTCCGCAGCGGGCACAATTCGCATTTGCCGATGCCAAAACCGGCAAGCGCTGGCAGCTCGATCTCGGCGATGGCAAGATCCCGACATGGTTGTTCGACAAGACGCGCCGCGTCCCGGACACATCAGTTGCCGATTATCTCGCGCTGTCGCCGCTGATCTGGTCATCGAATAGTCGCCTGGTCGGCGATACCATTCGCTGTGAAGGCGTCCTCTACGATCGTCTGGTACAGCCACTGTTGCTGGCCGCGCTCAATGTCGATCCGCCGGAAGGGTCGGCTGGTCTGGCCGGCGCCATCGTGCGCGAAACGCTGCTGGCAGGCGGCCAGGCGTGCCGCCCGCTGATCGCGCGCGCTGGTCTTAGCGATGTTCTGGTCGAGCCTGCGATCGAATTGCTGCGTGCCAAGGGCGCAGGCGTTCATTTTGGCCATGAGTTGCGCGGTTACACCATGAGTGGTGATCGCGTCACCGAGCTGAAGTTTGGCGCTGAAGACGTCATCACGCTTAGCGCGGACGATGTCGTCGTGATGGCTGTTCCGCCATGGGCCGCGAAGTCGCTATTGCCAGGTGTGAAGACGCCGACCGAATTCCGCGCGATCGTGAATGCGCATTTCAATTATGTTCCGCCAGCAGGCCACGCGCCGCTGATTGGCGTTGTCGGCGGTGTGGTGGAATGGCTGTTTGCTTTCCACAATCGCCTGTCGATCACGATCAGCAATGGCGACCGTTTCGTGAACACACCGCGCGAACAGTTTGCGCAACAGATCTGGGACGAGATCTGCAAGATTTCGAATATCCAGGCGCCGCTGCCCGCCTGGCAGATCGTGCGCGAGCGCCGTGCTACTTTTGCGGCTACGCCTGCCCAAGATGCCCTGCGTCCGGGCACGCGCACCGATTTCAAGAACCTGTTTCTTGCAGGCGATTGGACCGATACCGGTCTGCCGGCGACTATTGAGGGATCGGTGCGGTCGGGTGACCGCGCGGCCGATCTCGTTCTGGCGATGCGCTGACCGTTGCGCAGCCAGACGATCATTCACGACGAGTACGGAGATATGGCGAGCGAGATGCATTCGGTCAGTCCAGAGATCACAATTCAGAACGCGGCGCTCGAGACGAGCATCGCTTCGGCTAAGCAGGGCCTGCTGAAGTTCCGGCAGCCTGACGGCCATTGGGTATTTGAGCTCGAAGCCGACGGCACGATCCCGTCAGAATACGTGTTGTTGCGGCACTACCTCGGCGAGCCCGTCGATGCCGAGCTTGAAGGCAAGATCGCCAACTATCTGCGCCGCACCCAGGGCAAGCATGGCGGCTGGGCGCTGGTGCAGGACGGCGACTTCGATATGAGCGCCAGCGTGAAAGTGTATTTCGCGCTGAAGATGATCGGCGATTCGACCGACGCGCCGCATATGGTCCGCGCCCGCGAAGCGATCCGCTCGCGCGGCGGCGCCGTCAACGTCAACGTCTTCACGCGCTTCCTGCTGGCGATGTTCGGCATCCTCTCGTGGCGCGCCACTCCGGTGCTGCCGGTCGAGATCATGCTGCTGCCGATGTGGTTTCCGTTCCACCTCAACAAGATGTCCTACTGGGCGCGCACCACGATCGTGCCGCTCATGGTGCTCGCAGCGCTGAAGCCGCGCGCGCAGAACAAGAAGGGCGTCGGCATCGACGAGCTGTTCCTGGAAGATCCATCCAGGATCGGTGGCATTAAACGCGCGCCGCATCAGAGTCGCGCGATGTTCGCCTTCTTCACCGGTATCGATATTCTGCTCCGCGCCGCCGAACCGTATTTCCCAAAGAAACTCCGCGCCCATTCGATCGCGAAAGCCGTCGAGTTCTGCGAGGAGCGCCTGAACGGCGAAGACGGTCTCGGCGCGATCTATCCGCCGATGGCCAATATGGTCATGATGTATGAAGTGCTCGGCTTCCCCGCCGACTATCCGCCCCGCGCCATCCAGCGCCGCGGTATCGACAAACTTCTGATTGTCGGTGAGGTCGAAGCCTATTGCCAGCCTTGCGTATCGCCAGTGTGGGACACCGCGCTGACCGCGCATGCGATGCTGGAGACCGGCGGCGATGAAGCGTTCGGTCCGGCGAAAGAAGGGCTCGACTGGCTGGCGACGAAGCAGGTGCTCGACGTGAAGGGCGACTGGGCGGTGAAGCGGCCGGACCTGCGTCCGGGCGGCTGGGCGTTCCAGTACAACAACGCCTATTACCCGGATCTCGACGATACGGCCGTGGTGATGATGGCGATGGACCGCGCGCGCCGTCAGACTGGTGGCAAGGAATACGACGTTGCGCTCGATCGCGGTCGGGAGTGGATCCTGGGCATGCAGAGCAGCGACGGCGGTTTCGCGGCGTTCGAGGTCGATAACCTCGAATATTACCTCAACAACATCCCGTTCTCGGACCATGGCGCGCTGCTCGATCCGCCGACCGAGGACGTCACCGCGCGCTGCGTCTCAATGCTGGCGCAGCTTGGCGACACCGTCGAAACCTCGAAGCCGCTGGCAGACGGTGTGGAATATCTGCGCCGTACCCAGCTCGCGGAGGGCTCCTGGTATGGCCGCTGGGGCCTGAACTACATCTACGGCACCTGGTCGGTGCTGTGCGCTCTCAATGCTGTTGGCATCGACCACCAGGATCCGGCGTTCCGCAAGGCGGTGGCCTGGCTGCTGTCGATCCAGAACGAGGACGGCGGCTGGGGCGAAGATGCGGTCAGCTACCGACTCGATTACAAGGGATTCGAGGCGGCCCCGAGCACGTCGTCGCAAACGGCATGGGCCTTGCTTGCCCTGATGGCGGCAGGCGAGGTCGATAATCCGGCTGTCGCCAGTGGAACGCGGTACCTGATGGACACACAGACGGAAAAAGGACTCTGGGAGGAGGCCCGTTACACGGCTACCGGCTTCCCCCGCGTGTTTTATCTGCGTTATCATGGCTACTCGAAATTCTTTCCGCTCTGGGCGTTGGCGCGGTTCCGGAATTTGAAGAGCACCAACAGCAAGACGGTAGGGGTTGGGATGTGATTTTGGGCGATGGGGGCATTTCGACCGCGGGCGATACAACCGACCCGCGGCCGGTATTGATCGTCACGGGGCTGGTCCAGGAAGCGAAGATCGCTGCCGGGCCGGGAATGACCGTGATTTGCAGTTCAAGTGACCCTGTCCAGCTCCGCAGCCTGCTGGCTGACTTCGACCCTGCCACCATCCGCGGCGTCATCAGCTTCGGCGTCGCCGGCGGTCTCGATCCCGATCTCAAATCAGGCGCTGTCGTTGTGGCCACGGAAGTGGTGGCCGGCAACAGCCGTTGGTCAGCGTCTGAGATCCTTAGCGACGAACTGATCGCCGGTGCCGGCGTCGGCCGCCAGAAGGTGTTTCGTGGCGGGCTGGTTGGTGTCGAGAAGGTCGTGACGGGGCAGGCCGGCAAGGCCGCACTGCGCTCGGAATTCGGCGCCGCTGCCGTCGATATGGAAAGCCACATCGCCGCTGAATTTGCCGCCATGGCCGGACTGCCGTTCGCCGCACTGCGCGTCGTCAGCGATCCCGCCCATCGCGCCCTGCCGGAAATCGCCACCACTGCGATCAAACCCAATGGTGATGTCGATCTGCGCAAGGTGCTGCGCGGCATTGCCCGCAATCCGCTGGTGATTCGGGCGCTGGTTTCGACCGGGCGCGACTTCAATCGCGCGCTACGCAGCCTGCGGGACTGCCGCAGCTATTTGCTCGGGCACACGAACCTCGTTTCCGCGGACGTCTGAGCGCTACTCTGGCGGTGTTTGCCGGGCGTCTCGCGAATTCAATCTTTCAAAGAAAAAGGGCGCGATCTGCATCGCGCCCTTTTTTTATATTCAGCTTGAAATTGCTCAGGCGGCGGTCGAAGCCTTCTGCGCCTTTTCCTCTGCCTTGGCGGCAGCGGCGACAGCTTCTTCCTTGCGGATGTCCGACAGGCGCTTCTGCACTTCCGACGAGAACACGTACTGTGCCGGACGCTGCTTGGTAAGGTCGATTTCCGGCGCCATCGGGCCCGACGTTTTCACGCCGCGCATCGCCACCCACATGGCCTTGAACGGGTTGCTGATGGCTTCGTCCGCGGCGGTAGGCTCGTAGCCGCAATGGGCCATACAGTCGGCGCACTTCTCGTACTTGCCGGTGCCGTAGGTGTCCCAATCGGTGGTGTCCATCAATTCCTTGAAGGTCTTGGTGTAGCCTTCACCGAGCAGGTAGCAGGGCTTCTGCCAGCCGAAGATGTTGCGTGCGGGCATGCCCCACGGCTTGCACTCGTATTCCTGGTTGCCGGCGAGAAAGTCCAGGAACAGGCCGGAATGCATGATGTTCCACTTCTTGCCCTTGCCGAGTGCAAAGACGTCGCGGAACAGCTTTTTGGTCTTGGTGCGGTTCAGGAAGTGCTCCTGATCCGGTGCGCGCTCATAGGCATAGCCCGGCGACATCGAGACGCCGACGCCGAGCTCAACGGTGTAGTCGAGGAACTTGGCAATGTCCTCGGCCGCATGGCCGTCGAAGATGGTCGCGTTGACGTTGACGGCGAAGCCGCGCGCCTTGGCAGCCTTGATCGCGGACACGGCGCGGTCGAACACGCCTTCCTGCGACACGGCCTTGTCGTGATGATCCTTGAGACCGTCGAGATGCACTGAGAAGAACAGGTAGGGCGATGGGGTGAACAGGTCGAGCTTCTTCTCGAGCAGCAGCGCGTTGGTGCAGAGCGAGACGAACTTCTTGCGCTCGACCAGGCCGCGCACGATCTCGCCGATTTCTTTGTGGATCAGCGGCTCGCCGCCCGGGATCGCAACCATCGGCGCGCCGCACTCATCGGCGGCATCCCAGCATTCCTGCGCCGACATGCGGCGGTTGAGGATAGCGTTCGGATAGTCGATCTTGCCACAGCCGACACAGGCCAGGTTGCAGCGGAAAAGTGGCTCCAGCATCAGCACCAGCGGATAGCGCTTCTGGCCAGTCAGCTTCTTCTTCAACAGATAGGAGCCGATCTTCATTTCTTTAAAAAACGGAATGGCCATTTCGAATTTTCTCTCTGCGCATCACATCGTGACGAAGGTGGATCGAACCGCGGTCAGTTCGGCGGGTAGCTTGAATTCGATATTCTCTTCACGTCCGGGCAACACCGACACCGCAACCGGTCCGATCCGCCGTAAGGTCTCGATCACGTCATCTACAAGCACTTCTGGCGCGGATGCGCCAGCCGTGATGCCTACGGCACGCGCATCCTTCAACCAGGCGGGGTTGAGTTCGCTGCCATCGGCAATGAGGTAACTTGCGACACCGACTTCGGTGCCGATTTCGCGCAACCGGTTCGAGTTGGAACTGTTGGTCGCCCCGACGACCAGGATGACGTCCACAAGTTTGCTGAGGTCTCTTACCGCAGATTGGCGGTTTTGTGTTGCATAGCAGATATCGCGGGTATCGGGGCCCTCAATGTCACTGAAACGCTGTTCCAGGGCCAAAATGATGTCCTTGGTGTCATCCACGCTGAGGGTCGTCTGGGTGATATAGGCGACCGGTTCCTGCGGTGGCAGCGTTAGCGTCTTCACGTCCTCAACGCTCTGAACAAGGTAAACCGGGCCGGGTACCTGTCCCATGGTACCGTCGACCTCCGGATGGCCTGCGTGGCCGATCAGGATGACCTTACGGCCCTTGGACATGTACCGCTTGCCCTGGTTGTGGACCTTGGTAACAAGCGGGCAAGTTGCATTCAAAACAGGCAAGCCACGGGTAGCCGCTTCTTCCTCGACGCTCCGGGCGACGCCATGGGCGCTGAAGACGGTCATGGCATTCGGAGGTACTTCGGAGAGTTCCTCGACGAAAATGGCGCCCTTAGCCTTCAGGCTCTCGACTACGTATTTGTTATGGACGATCTCATGGCGGACATAGACCGGCGCCCCGTAGCGTTCGAGAGCACGCTCTACGATCTCGATGGCACGCACGACGCCCGCGCAGAAGCCGCGCGGCTGAGCCAGAAAGATTTCAAGGGGACGACGATCAAGCACGTGGTACAAAGTCCATAATTGATTCCGGTATAATCCTTAATTCTGTACCACAATCAGGCACATATCCAGCCCAGCTGGATATTTGAGCCGTTCTGTGTGACAAAAATCACTCAGTATGCAATCACGAACCGAAAACGTGGTTTGCGACGACTGGCCGGGTTGCGGTAATATCTTGCGGTTGCGCCACAAGAACCTGAAAACTCTCACTTGTTCGTCACTTTACGGCGCGACGAGGCGTCGCTAACACGGCCGTTGCTACGGTGATCAGCACGTTTTATGCCATCCCATCACATTGCTGAAAGCAAAGCGCATCCAATGCGAAAGTAATGGTTTGCGGAACCCTCACTCGTGAACCGCATTCTTTGCGAGCCTCGTCCAAATAGAAAGAAAAAGCGTGCTGACAAGAGTTGTCGTCTCGATCGTGAACTTCTGCACCCGGTTTGCCCTGCCGGTGGTGCTCGTTTGTGTGCTTCTTTCGATTGGCGCGAGCTATTACACAGCGAAGAATTTCTCGATCAATACAGACATCAACAAGCTGATCTCGCCCAATCTCGATTGGCGTCAGCGCGACATTGCCTTCGACAAGGCCTTCGACCAGGAGCGCCTGATCATCGCGGTGGTTGAGGCGCCCACGCCTGAATTCGCCAATGCTGCAGCCAATGCGATGGAAGCGAAGCTGGTGACCAACAAGACGGATTTCGACTCGGTTCGCCGATTGGATGGCGGAGCGTTCTTCGAGAAAAACGGCTTGCTGTTCCTGCCGACCAAGGAAGTTGTGCAACTGACGGGCCAGTTCCAGCAAGCCGCTCCCTTGATTGAAATCATGGCCGGCGATCCCAGTCTGCGCGGTCTCACCGGCGCGCTGGAGACCGGCCTCACCGGCATTCGCCGCGGGCAGCTTCAGCTCGACGCTGCAGCGCCGACCTTCAACGCCGTTTCGCAAACCATCGAGGACGTGCTGAAAAACGGCAAGGGCACCTTCTCATGGCGCGGGCTGGTCAGCGACAAGCCTCTGACGGATGGCGACAAGCGCGGCTTCATCGAAATCAAGCCTATCCTCGACTTCAACGCGCTTGAGCCCGGCAAGACCGCGACAGATGCGATCCGGCAGGCTGCCATCGACCTGAACATCGCTGGCGAATACGGCGCCCGCGTGCGGTTGACCGGCCCGGTCCCCATCGCAAACGAGGAATTCTCCACCGTGCAGGATGGAGCCATCGTCAACGGGATCGGTACGGTTTTGATCGTGCTGGTCATCCTCTGGATGGCGCTGCACTCGGCCAAGATCATCGTTGCCGTGTTCGCAACTCTGTTCGTCGGCCTCGTCACAACGACCGCCGTCGGTCTTATGATGGTTGGCTCGCTGAATCTGCTGTCGATTGCATTTGCCGTGTTGTTCGTCGGCCTCGGCGTCGACTTCGGCATTCAGTTCAGCGTGCGTTACCGCTCCGAGCGCTACAAGAATGACAACCTGCCGCTGGCTTTGACGAAGGCCGCCGAATATTGTGCCGTGCCCCTGTCGCTCGCCGCTTTCGCAACGGCTGCCGGTTTTCTGTCGTTCCTTCCGACCGATTACAAAGGCGTGTCCGAACTCGGCAAGATCGCCGGCGCCGGCATGATGATAGCGTTCCTGACCAGCATCACCGTTCTGCCGGCATTGCTCGACCTTTTGAATCCCGCGGGCGAAAAGGAGCCCGTCGGTTATGCGTTCCTGGCGCCTGTCGACCGTTTCCTGGAAGAGAAGCGTTTCTGGATTATCGGCATCACACTGGCGCTCACGATCGCCGGTCTGCCGTTGCTCTACTTCCTGAAGTTCGACTTCAATCCGATCAACCTGCGCAATCCGAATGTCGAGTCGATCGCGACCTTCCTCGATCTGCGCAAGGATCCGAACACCGGCGCCAATGCCGTCAATATCATGGCGCCAAACGAGGCCGCTGCGAAGCAGGTCGAAGAACGTCTCTCTAAGGTCCCGGAAGTGGCTCGTACGATTTCGCTCGGCAGCTTCGTGCCTGAGGATCAGCCCGCCAAGCTAAAGGCGATCCAGGAGGGTGCGAAGATTCTCGAGCCGGCTTTGAACCCTGAGTCGATCGACAAGGCGCCAACCGATGCGGAAAATGTCACCTCTCTGAAGGACTCCGCGGCGAGCCTGCGCAAACTTGCGGGAACGCAGACCAGTCCCGGCGCTGTCGCCGCGAAGCGTCTGGCGGATGCATTGGCCAAGACCGCTGATGCTAGCCAGCCTGTGCGCGATCAGGTGCAGGCGACCTTTGTGGTGCCGCTCAAGCTTGCGTTGGGGCAGTTGCGTAATCTGATGCAGGCGAGCCCGATCAGTTTGCAGACCTTGCCAGCCGAATTGGTGAATTCGTGGAAGACCAAGGATGGCCAGATCCGCGTCGAGGCGCAGCCCAACGGCGATCCGAACGATAACGACACGTTGCGCAAGTTCGCCGATGCCGTGCTGAAGTCCGAGCCGCTCGCCGTCGGTGGTCCGATCTCGATCCTGAAGTCGGGCGACACCATTGTCACCGCCTTCATTCATGCGGGCATCTGGGCGCTCCTTTCGATCTCGTTGTTGCTGTGGCTGGCTTTGCGGCGCATCAGCGACGTGTTGCTGACGATCGTGCCCTTGCTGGTGGCGGGAACGGTCACGCTGGAGATCTGTGTGCTGATCGGCTTGCCGCTGAACTTCGCCAACATCATCGCGCTGCCGCTGCTGCTCGGCGTCGGCGTGGCGTTCAAGATATACTATGTGACGGCGTGGCGGGCAGGCTACAAGAACCTGCTGCAGTCATCACTGACACGCGCGATTTTCTTTAGCGCGCTGACGACTGCCACGGCGTTTGGCAGCCTGTGGCTGTCGAACCATCCGGGCACCGCGAGCATGGGTAAACTGCTCGCGATGTCCTTTGTCGTGACGCTGGCGGCCGTGCTGCTATTCCAGCCGGCTCTCATGGGTAAGCCGCGCGAGACTAGTGAGTGACCTTGTTGATCTCGGGCAGCAGGCAGATATCGCCGATATCGGCTGGCTGTCCCGGCACTGTTGCCGCAGCGGTTTTTTGACCGGCAGGAGCCGTGGCCTTGGGTGTGCCGGCCGCAGGAGCCGGTGCAGCCTTGGGTGCAGCAGCAACTGTCGGAGTAGTAGCTGGGGCCATCTTGCCACCGGTGGCAGCGCCCGCCTTGGGCAGGGCGCCCTTGGCGGTGAGGTTCGAGGGGCTCGATGGAATCGACGGGCCTACGCGCGTCCAGGTCTGACCGCCGCACAGGAAACCGAGGACGCATCCTTCGATTTCAAGTTCGTCAGCTGTATCACCGAGCTTGATCGTCGATTTATAGAATTTTCCGTCCTTGGCATTGTAAACCTGACCCGCCCACTTGTCGTTTGCGGCATTCTTTTTCATGTCCAGCAATGTCACGATGCCCAGAGTGGGGCGCGCCTTCTTGGTGGCATCGGGATTGTTCTTGTCGATCCCGCCGGGGGTCTTTTCCCAGGCTACGGCCCCCCACATGCTGCCACCGCATTCAGCAACACGAATATGCGCGACGCCGTCCTCGACCTTCCAATCGCCGGTCGGATCAGCTGCAAATGCGGGAGCCAGCCCTGCCGAAAACAAGCCTGCCGAAAAAAGGATTCCGCAATATGTAAGAGTACGCGTAGTAATGCGTGGGCGCTGCAACATGTTTAGACCTATGCTTAAGTAGCGGTTCTCGGCGAAGTCAAATCGCCGCATTTACGGTTTTCAGTTGACGAAGCGACCATCAACCGACGTATGTAACTCATGGTATATCCGAATCTAGACGTTTCCGAGATGTTTGTTGAACGGGAGGCGCAGCGTAGCTCGATGCATACGCGCCATCTTAATGAACAGCTCGTTCGAGTCCTCAAGACCATCGGATATGACGTTGGCTTTCAGCGAGGCACCGGCCAGTATTTGTTCGACCGGGACGGCGCCCGTTATCTCGATCTACTGAGCGGATTTGGCGTTTTTGCGATTGGCCGGAACCATCCGGTGATGCGGAATGCGCTCAAAAGCGTGCTCGACGCCGACATGCCCAATTTGGTGCAAATGGATGTTTCCACACTCGCAGGTATTCTCTCAGAGAAGCTGCTGGAAAACGTCCCCTATATGGACAAGGTGTTTTTCGCGAACTCGGGCGCGGAAACCGTCGAGGCGGCTATCAAATTTGCTCGCAATGCGACCGGCCGCGACGGGATCGTATATTGCGATCACGCCTATCACGGACTGACCTATGGCGCGCTGTCGCTGACCGACGACACCAATTTCCGCACCGGCTTCGGCCCGCTGCTCTCGGGCTGCACCACGGTGCCATTCAACGACCTCGAAGCGCTGGAGAAGGCGCTGTCGTCCAAGCAGGTTGCCGGCTTCATCGTCGAACCGATCCAGGGCAAAGGCGTCAACCTGCCCACCGACGAATTCCTGTCGGGCGCCGCTGCGCTGTGCCGCAAATACGGCACGCTGTTCATCGCCGATGAAATCCAGACCGGCCTCGGACGCACCGGAAAATTTCTGGCGATCGAGCACTGGAATGTCGAGCCCGACATGATCCTTCTCGCAAAAGCCTTGTCGGGAGGTCATGTTCCTGTTGGCGCACTGCTGACGCGAAAAAGCATCTTCGACAAGATCTTCAACCGGATGGATCGCTCGCTGGTCCATGGTTCGACCTTCGGCAAGAACGATCTGGCGATGGCCGCCGGTATCGCCACGCTGGAAATCATGAAGCATGAGAAGCTGGTCGAGAACGCGGCTAAGCGCGGTGCCGAATTGCGGCTCGCTCTGCAGAACATGATTCCCGAATTCGAGCTTCTGAAGGAAGTGCGCGGCAAAGGTCTCATGATCGGTGTCGAATTCGGCCCGCCGAAGTCGCTGCGCCTCAAGGCATCATGGAACATCCTGGAGTCGGCCAGCAAAGGCCTGTTCTGCCAGTTGATCACCGTACCGCTGTTCAAGGAGCAGAAGATTCTGACTCAGGTCTCCGGCCACGGCAGTCACACCATCAAGCTGCTGCCGCCGCTGGTGGTCACCGAGGACGACGGAAAGTGGATCGAGAACTCGTTCCGTACCGTGATCGCCGATAGCCATAAGGTTCCTGGTGCGATCTGGTCGCTCGGCAAGACGCTGGTCGACAACGCCGTGCGGAAGTCAGCTTAAACCCTACCGTCCATCCGCCACGATCATCGACGCGCCTTTTTCCGCGATCATCGCGGTCGGCGTGTTTGTATTGCCCGACGTGATCGTTGGCATGACCGAGGCGTCCACGACGCGCAATCCGGCGATCCCGTAGAAGCGCAGCCGCTCGTCCACCACGGCCATCGGGTCCGAGGCTGTGCCCATTTTCGCGGTCCCGACAGGATGGAAGATGGTGGTGCCGATATCGCCGGCGGCCTTGGCCAGCGACGCCGCATCGTCGCCAACCGATGGCCCCGGCAGATATTCTTCGGGATGATAGGCGGCGAGCGCCTGCTGCTTCATCAACCTGCGTGTCACGCGGATCGCATCGGCAGCAACCTGACGGTCGTCGTCCGTCGAGAGGTAGTGAGGGGCGATGGCCGGGGCGTCATCGGGCTTCGCCGAGCGCAGTTTGATTTCGCCGCGCGATGTGGGCTGCAGATTGCAGGCAGCAATGGTGATCGCCGGAAAGCGATGTAGCGGATCGCCGAATTTGTCGAGCGAGAGCGGCTGCACGTGAAACTGGATGTTGGCGCGTTCGCGATGGGCATCGGAGCGCGTGAAGATGCCAAGCTGCGATGGCGCCATGGTCAACGGTCCGCGGCGGCGAAGCGCGTAATCGACGCCCATCCAGCCACGGCGGAACAGATTGTAGTAGGTCTCGTTCAGCGTGCGCACGCCGGAGACCTTGTAAATCGCGCGCTGCTGCAGGTGGTCCTGCAGGTTACGACCGACGCCCTGACGATCGAGTGTGATGTCGACACCAGCGGCGGACAGCCACTCCGCGGGCCCGATGCCGGAGCGCTGCAACAGATGCGGTGAGCCAACCGCGCCAGCACACAGGACGACTTCACCCCTGGCGCGTGCCTCGATCTCCTGGCCGTTCTGGGTGAAGCGCACGCCGACGGCGCGGCCGTTTTCGACGATCAGGCGATCGACCATCACTTTGGTTTCAAGCCGCAGGTTCGGGCGGCTCAATGCCGGTTTGAGAAAGCCACGCGCCGACGACCAGCGGCGGCCGCGCTTCTGGTTGACGTGAAAATAGCCGATGCCTTCATTGTCGCCGGTGTTGAAATCGGCGGTCTTGCGAATGCCCATTTCGGCCGCTGCATCGCCGACGGCGTCGAGTACTTTCCACGACAGCCGCGGCTCTTCGATACGCCAACCGCCACCCGCGCCGTGATGTTCACTAGCGCCGAGGAAATGATCTTCCAATGTCTTGAACGCCGGGAGGACATCGTCATAGCCCCAACCATTGAGGCCGAGCTGTCGCCAGTGGTCGTAGTCGGCCGCCTGGCCGCGCATCGAGATCATGGCATTGATCGCGGAGGAGCCACCGATCACCTTGCCGCGCGGATAGGCCAGCGCGCGGCCATTGAGGCCGGGCTCCGGCTCGGTGCGAAACATCCAGTCGGAGCGGGGGTTGCCGATGGCAAAGAGGTAGCCGACCGGAATGTGAAACCAGATCCAGTTGTCGTTGCCGCCGGCCTCCAGGATGAGGACGCGCTTGGCGGGATCTGCCGAGAGTCGATTGGCGACGATGCAACCGGCGGTACCTGCACCAACCACGATATAATCGAAATCACCCTCGAGCCGTGTCGTCATCGTTTCCCTGCCGCATCCGTTTCACGGTCTCACCTGCCGTGCCGAAAGGGATTAACGAGGCGGCGGGCGTCTGTACAGCGTGTGATGGGGCCGGTGGGGTGGGCCGTTGGCACGCGACATGCTAGACAAGGATATCGCCGTTCCACCGCATCGAGACCTTGACCCATGCCCATCATCAATCGTGTCGCCGATCTGCAACCGGAAATCATGGCCTGGCGCCGTGACCTGCATGCCCATCCCGAGCTGATGTATGACGTGCACCGGACCGCGGGCTTCGTGGCGGAACGACTGAAGGAGTTCGGTTGCGACGAAGTTGTGACGGGCCTGGGACGAACGGGTGTCGTGGGCGTCATCAGGGGCCGCAAGCCGGCCTCGGGCGAGCACAAGGTGATCGGGCTGCGCGCCGACATGGACGCGCTGCCCATCGAGGAAGAGACCAATCTGCCTTACGCCTCGAAGACCCCGGGCAAGATGCATGCCTGCGGTCACGATGGTCACACGTCCATGCTGCTGGGAGCGGCGCAATATCTCGCGGAGACCCGCAATTTCGCCGGCGATGCCGTCGTCATCTTCCAGCCGGCCGAAGAGGGCGGTGCGGGCGCTGCGGCGATGATCAAGGACGGCTTGATGGACCGTTTCAAGATCGATCAGGTCTATGGCATGCACAACAATCCCGGCATGCCCGTCGGCTCCTTCGCGCTGCGTCCGGGCCCGATCATGGCGGCGATGGACCGCATCTCGATCCAGATCGAGGGCAAGGGCGGCCATGCCGCCTATCCGCACAAGACCATCGATTCCGTGCTGGTCGGCTCGCAGCTCGTGATGGCGCTGCAGACGATCGTTTCCCGTACCGTCAATCCCCTGGAATCCGCGGTGCTGTCGATCTGTGAATTCCATGCCGGGCATGCCAGCAACGTCATCCCGGCGACCGCTGAACTGCGCGGCACCGTGCGAACGTTGAACGCCGAAGTGCGCGATCTCATGGAGAAGCGCATGAACGAGGTGGTCAACGGCGTCGCGCTGCAGACCGGCGCGAAGATCGTGCTCGACTATGACCGCGGCTATCCCGTGGTGGTCAACCATCGCGCCGAGACCGACATGGCGGTGCGCGTCGCCAGCGAAATATCCGGGGCCGAGAAGGTCAATATCGACATGCCGCCGGTGATGGGCGCCGAAGACTTCGCCTATATGCTGGAAGCGCGCCCCGGCGCCTTCATCTTCTGCGGAAACGGCGACAGCGCCGGGCTGCACCACCCCGCCTATAATTTCAACGACGACGCCATCGTTTACGGCACGTCCTATTGGGTGAAGCTGGTGGAGACCACGCTGGCGGCCTGACAGCGGGCGTCCACGCAATGATTTTTAATAGCTGCGTCACAACCTCAGGAACAAGACACAACAGGTGACGTTGAGCCGCGGGAAACAACCCCTGGCTTAACGGAGTGCGCGTCATGGCGACTAAGGACAAAGACCTCAATGACCTCTTTCTCGATACGCTCAAGGATATCTACTTCGCGGAAAAGCAGATCCTGAAGGCCCTGCCGAAGATGGCCAAGGCCGCAACATCAGACAAATTGCGCGCCGCTTTCGAAAAGCATCACGACGAAACCGAAGGCCAGGTCGAGCGCCTGGAACAGATATTCGAGCTGCTCGACAAACCCGCCCGCGGCAAGACCTGCGACGCCATCCTGGGTATCCTCGACGAAGGCAAGGAGATCATGGACGAGTACAAGGGGACGAGTTCGCTCGATGCCGGCCTGCTTGCTGCGGCACAGGCCGTCGAACACTATGAGATCTCGCGCTATGGCACCTTGAAGGCCTGGGCCACGGAACTCGGCATGAAGGACGCGGTGCGGCTGCTCGACGAGACGCTCAATCAGGAAAAGAAGACCGATGAGTCATTGTCGGTGCTGGCGAAATCGGCAGTCAATCTGGCTGCTGCGGCGTAGACTAATTTGCATCGGTGGCGCTTGCTTAACCTCTCCTCGCTCTGCGCGGGGAGAGGTCGCCACGTCTTCGCGGCGGGTGAGGGGCATGGCAAGGTGCTCACCTCGACTACACAATTTGCGGATCGCAAGAGCCCCTCACCCCAGCCCTCTCCCCGCAAGAGCGGGGCGAGGGTGCTCGAGGCCGTCGCTTGGCGTTGAACTTTACTCTGCGGCCTGTGCGTAGTCTTCCATCGGCGGACACGAACAGACGAGGTTGCGATCACCATAGACGTTGTCGACGCGGCCGACCGGGCACCAGTATTTGTCGGTGCGTGAGGTCCCAGCCGGGAAGCAGCCTTCGGCGCGTGTATAAGCGCGCTTCCAGTCGTCATCCGCGATATCGTGCACCGTATGCGGTGCATGACGCAGCGGCGACGCCTCGACGTTCCAGCGGCCGCTCTCGATATCCGCGATCTCCTTGCGGATCGCGATCATCGCCTCACAGAACCGATCGAGTTCGAGTTTCGATTCCGATTCCGTCGGCTCGATCATCAGCGTCCCCACGACAGGAAAGCTCATGGTCGGTGCGTGGAAACCGTAGTCGATCAGGCGCTTAGCGATATCGTCGACGGTAACGCCGGCAGACGTCTTGAATGCGCGTGGATCGATGATGCATTCATGCGCCACGCGACCCTTTTCGTTGCGATACAGCACCGGGAAGTGCGGATGCAGCCGGGTGGCAATGTAGTTCGCATTGAGGATCGCAAGCTCGGTGGCCGAGGTGAGACCCGCGCCGCCCATCATCAGGATGTAGATATAGGAGATCGTCAGGATCGACGCCGAGCCATAGGGCGCGGCCGACACCGGACCCACCGGCACATCGCCGTTGGCCGAGGGATGACCCGGCAAATAGGGCGCCAGGTGCGCCTTGACGCCGATCGGGCCCATGCCGGGCCCGCCGCCGCCATGCGGGATGCAGAAGGTCTTGTGCAGGTTGAGATGGCTGACATCAGCGCCGTAATCGCCGGGCCGCGACAGGCCGACCTGCGCGTTCATATTGGCGCCGTCGAGATAGACCTGACCGCCATTGGCGTGGACGATCTCGCATATCTCGCGGATATGTTCCTCGAACACGCCGTGGGTCGACGGATAGGTGATCATGATTGCCGCGAGATTGGCGGCATGCTTCTCCGCCTTGACGCGAAGGTCGTTGACGTCGACGTCACCGCGCTTGTCGCAGGCGACGACAACCACATCCATATTGACCATGCTGGCCGACGCAGGGTTGGTGCCGTGCGCCGATGACGGGATCAGGCAGATATTGCGATGGCTGTCGCCGCGCGCCGCGTGATAGGCGCGGATCGCGAGCAGGCCGGCATATTCGCCCTGCGCGCCGGAATTGGGCTGCAGCGATACAGCGTCGTAGCCAGTGATGTCGCACAGCCACTTTTCCAGTGTCGCGAAAAGCTGGTGATAGCCGGCGGCCTGTTCGCGGGGCACGAATGGATGCAGCGAGCCCCAGGCGGGCCAGGTCAACGGCATCATCTCGGTGGTGGCGTTCAGCTTCATGGTGCAGGAGCCGAGCGGGATCATCGCGCGGTCGAGCGCCAGATCGCGATCCGAGAGCTTCCGCATGTAACGCAGGAGTTCGGTCTCGGAGCGATGGCTGTGGAAGACGGGATGGGTGAGGAAGGCCGAGCTGCGCTTCAGCGAGGCGGGCAGGGCGTCGCTGACGCCATGCTCGACGTCTGAATAGCCAAGCTTGCCGCCGA
This sequence comes from Tardiphaga sp. 20_F10_N6_6, assembly GCF_052076045.1. Lineage (NCBI taxonomy): Bacteria > Pseudomonadati > Pseudomonadota > Alphaproteobacteria > Hyphomicrobiales > Nitrobacteraceae > Tardiphaga > Tardiphaga sp. 20_F10_N6_6. The sequence goes on along the minus strand of NZ_CP197239.1, from coordinate 2,107,698 downwards.
AGGCGCGCCAGATGGCTTCCACAGTCTCCGGCGTCGTGGTCTCGTCGAGCGCGATGCCGATGGTGCCGTCACCGATGCGCAGGTTGATCTTCTCGGCCTGGGCTGCGGCAATGATGCCGTCGCGCTTGTCGCCGACGGTCACGGTCAGCGTATCGAAGAACGCTTCGCTCTCCGGCGCGAAACCGAGCTTCTTCAGGCCGGCGGCCAGCACCAGTGTGCGGCGATGGACCGTGCGGGCGATGTGCTTGAGACCTTCGGGGCCGTGATAGACCGCATACATCGAGGCGATGACGGCGAGCAGCACCTGCGCGGTGCAGATATTCGACGTCGCCTTCTCCCGGCGGATATGCTGTTCGCGGGTCTGCAGCGCGAGGCGATAGGCGGGCTCGCCGCGGGAATCGATGGAGAGGCCGACGAGACGGCCCGGGATCGAGCGCTTGATCGCGTCGCGCACCGACATGTAGCCGGCATGCGGACCGCCATAGCCCATCGGCACGCCGAAGCGCTGCGCCGAGCCGATCGCGATGTCCGCGCCGAGTTCGCCCGGCGAGGCCAAAAGCGTCAGCGCCAGTAGGTCGGCGGCGACGACGGCGAGCGCGCCCTTCGCTTTAAGGGCGGCGATGGCCGGCTTGAAATCGCGCACGATGCCCGTCGTGCCGGGATATTGCAGGATCGCGCCGAACACATCGGCCTTGTCGAGGTCAGTGAGCGGATTGCCGATCTGAAGCTTCCAGCCGAGCGGCTCGGCGCGGGTGCGCAGCACCGCGAGGGTCTGCGGATGAACTTCATGATCGACGAAGAAGGTTTTGGTCTGAACGTTTGAGGCGCGCTCGGCCAGCGCCATGGCTTCCGCAGCAGCGGTCGCTTCATCGAGCAGCGATGCATTGGCGACGTCGAGACCGGTGAGATCGCAGATCATGGTCTGGAAGTTGAACAGCGCCTCGAGTCGGCCCTGACTGATCTCCGGCTGATACGGCGTATAGGCCGTGTACCAGGCCGGGTTCTCCAGGATATTGCGCTGGATCACCGTCGGGAGAACCGTGCCGGAATAGCCCTGGCCGATCAGCGACGTGAACACCGCGTTCTTGGCCGCCATCTCGGTCATATGCGCCAGCGCCTCGGTTTCGCTGAGCGCGCGGCCGAGATCGAGCGGCGTCTTCTGGCGAATCGAGGCAGGGAGCGTCTCGCCCATCAGTGCGGACAGGCTTTTCGCGCCGACCGCTTCAAGCATCACACGAATATCGGCTTGCGAAGGGCCGATATGGCGGCGGACGAAATCGGTGGCGACGTCGCCGGAAGATTTGTTCAGGGTCATCTGTTGTTCCTCGAACGAATTTCAGAAGCTCGTCATGGCCAGGCTTGTCCCGGGCATGACGACTAGGCGGTGTGGGCTTTGTAGGCGTCGGCATCCATCAGGCCATCAAGCTCGCTCTTGTCGGCGAGTTTGAGCTTAAAGAACCACGCCTTGCCGTCGGCATCGGAATTCACCAGCGCAGGCTCGGCGGCGAGCGCGTCGTTGATCTCGACGACCTCGCCGGTGATCGGCGCATAGACGTCGGAGGCGGCCTTGACCGATTCGACCACGGCGGCGGCTTCGGCCTTCTTCAGTGCGCGGCCGACTTTGGGCAGTTCGACGAACACGACGTCGCCGAGCTGCGACTGTGCGTAATCGGTGATGCCGACAGTGACGACGTCGCCGTCAATCAGGAGCCATTCGTGGTCTTCGGTGTACAGGGTGGTCATGGATCAGTTCCTCAACGCTTGTAGCTGTGGGGGACGAAGGGCATGGGTGACACTTTCATCGGCATGCGCTGGCCGCGAAGCTCGGCATAGACGGTGGTGCCGTCGGCTGCCTGCGCGCTGGGCAGATAGCCCATTGCAATTGGCGCGCCGAGACTGGGGCCGAAACCGCCCGAGGTGACGCTGCCGATCGATTCGGTGGAGGTGGCGTCCGCAAACAGCAGCACACCTTCGCGCACTGGCGCGCGGCCTTCCGGCAGCAGGCCGATGCGCTTGCGCGGCGCGCCGCCATCGAGCTGCGCCAGGATCTTGTCGCTGCCGAGAAAACCGCCGGCGCGGGCGCCGCCGGTGCGGCGGCTCTTCTGGATCGACCAGTTCAACCCGCCTTCGATGGGCGTGGTCGTCGTGTCGATGTCATGGCCGTAGAGGCACAGCCCGGCTTCGAGACGCAGGCTGTCGCGGGCGCCGAGGCCGATCGGCAGGACGTCGGGACGATCGAGCAAGGCGGAGGTCAGCGCTTCGGCCTGATCGTTCGGGATCGAGATCTCGTAGCCGTCTTCACCCGTATAGCCGGAGCGTGAGACGAAGCAGGCAATGCCGTTCACCTGATGCGGGCCGGCATCCATGAACTTCATCGCCGGTGCCTCAGGACAGAACTTTGCCAGCACATCCGCGGCCTTTGGCCCTTGCAGCGCGATCAGCGCGCGTTCGGGCAGGGTCTCGATGATGCAGGTGTCGGAGAGATGCGCGCGCAGATGCGCCTCGTCTTCATCCTTGCACGCAGCGTTCACCACCAGAAACAGGTGATCGCCGAAATTCGCCACCATCAGGTCGTCGAGAATGCCGCCGCCCTCATTGGTGAACTGGGCATAACGCTGACGCCCCGGTGCCAGCGCCAGAATGTCCATCGGCACCAGCTTCTCGAGCGCCAAGGCCGCATCTTCGAGTTTGCCGGACTTCGCCCGCAAGGTGAGCTGGCCCATATGGGAAACATCGAACAGTCCCGCGGCCGCGCGGGTCTGGAGATGCTCCTTCAGCACGCCGGTGGCGAATTGCACCGGCATGTCATAACCGGCGAAGGGCACCATCTTGCCGCCACGGGCGATGTGGAGGGCGTGCAGCGGCGTTTGTTTTAAGGTTGAGGGTTTATCAGTCGCTAGCATGGTGACGGGTCCTCGCGGTTCCCCGGGACCATTCCCGGAGTGCCTATACGAGCCCCATCTGTCGCTGTGCCTGAGAGTATTATCCCGTCGGCGGACGCCATCGGCCCATTCGGGCTCAAAGGCATCTCTTTCCAGATGCTAACCTGTCACGCGGTCCTTTTGCCTGAGAGTTTCCGGGGCGGTTGCTCCTTCGGCGCCGGCCCAAACGGGGGCCGATCTCTCCCGACGTGACGTCTTTCAACGCCGGCACAAGAGCATGCGTTCCCTGAATCTGTCAACGCGGTTCCGGCATCTATCAACGGCCCTGTGCTGCTGCGGCAAGCCCCTGATCCGCTTGAATGATCCCTTGTCATCCCCTTGCACAGTTTCTGGACAGGCCTAGTGCCGCCGGTCTAAAAGCAACCGGTTGTGGCATTGGCCGGCGGCAAATCTTCAAACAATTTGGCCGTGGGCGATTTTTAGGCGCCAAGTCTTGAACGTAACAAGTCTTGGGCGCAATGGGACTGATATGAGCGGCGTTAACGAGATCAGGTCGGCATTTCTGAATTACTTCGCGGCGAATGGTCACGACATCGTGTCGTCGTCGCCGCTGGTGCCGCGCAACGACCCCACGCTGATGTTCACCAATGCCGGCATGGTGCAGTTCAAGAACGTTTTTACCGGCGTCGAGAAGCGGCCTTATCAGCGCGCGACGACGTCGCAGAAATGCGTCCGTGCCGGCGGCAAGCATAACGACCTAGACAATGTCGGCTATACCGCGCGCCATCACACGTTCTTCGAGATGCTCGGCAACTTCTCGTTTGGCGATTATTTCAAGGAACGCGCGATCGAGCTCGCCTGGAACCTGATCACCAAGGAGTACGGCCTCGCCAAGGACCGCCTGCTGGTCACTGTCTATTCCGAGGATGATGAAGCTTTTGCACTGTGGAAGAAGATCGGCCTGCCGGATTCCAAGATCATCCGCATCCCGACTTCGGACAATTTCTGGCAGATGGGCGACACCGGCCCGTGCGGTCCGTGTTCGGAAATCTTCTTCGACCATGGCGACAAGATTCCCGGTGGTCCTCCCGGCTCGCCAGATGAAGACGGCGACCGTTTCATCGAGATCTGGAATCTCGTTTTCATGCAGTTCGACCAGCTGGCGCCGGGCAACCGCATCTCGCTGCCGAAGCCGTCCATCGACACCGGCATGGGCCTCGAGCGCATCGCTGCGGTGCTGCAGGGCAAGCACGACAATTACGACATCGACCTGTTCGTCGCACTGATCCGCGCCATCGCCGATCTCACCGGCGCCGATCCGCAGGGCCCGATGAAGGCCTCGCTCCGCGTTATCGCCGACCATCTGCGCGCCTCATCGTTCCTGATTGCCGATGGCGTGCTGCCGTCGAATGAAGGCCGCGGCTATGTGCTGCGCCGGATCATGCGCCGCGCCATGCGTCACGGCCAGTTGCTCGGCGCCAAGGAGCCGCTGATGTGGCGCCTTGTGTGGGCGCTGGTGCGCGAGATGGGCCAGGCCTATCCGGAGCTGGTGCGCGCCGAGAGCCTGATCGAAGAAACGCTGCGCCTCGAAGAGACGCGCTTCCGCAAGACGCTGGATCGTGGTCTCGGCATTCTCGACGACAAGAGCGCGTCGCTGAAGAAGGGCGACATGTTCGACGGCGAGACCGCCTTCACGCTGTACGACACCTATGGCTTCCCGCTCGATCTGACCCAGGACGCACTGCGCAACCGCGGCATCTCCGTCGATATCGCGTCCTTCACCGACGCGATGGAAAAGCAAAAGGCCAAGGCGCGCGCGTCGTGGTCGGGCTCGGGCGATACGGCGACCGAAACCGTGTGGTTTGGCCTGCGTGAAAAACTCGGCGCGACGGAATTCCTGGGATACGAGACTGAGTCAGCCGAAGGTGCAGTTACCGCGCTGGTGAAGGACGGCAAGGAAATCGATAGCCTCAAGACCGGCGATACCGGTGCGATCGTTCTCAACCAGACGCCGTTCTATGCGGAGTCCGGCGGTCAGGTCGGTGATCTCGGCATCATGACAGGCGAGGGCGTAACCTTCCGCGTTACCGAAACCCAGAAGCGTGCCGGCGATCTGTTCGTGCATATCGGTACGGTCGAGCAGGGCACGCTGAAAATTGGCGCAGCGCTCGCGCTGGAAGTTGACCACGCCCGTCGCTCATCGATCCGCGCCAATCACTCGGCGACGCATCTGCTGCATGAAGCGCTGCGTCAGGTGCTCGGTGATCACATCGCGCAGCGCGGCTCGCTCGTGGCGCCGGACCGGCTGCGTTTCGATTTCGTGCATCAGAAGCCGATCACGGCCGACGAGCTCCGCCGGGTCGAAGACATCGCCAACAATGTCGTGCTGGAAAACGACGCAGTCACCACGCGCTTGATGGCGGTGGACGATGCGCGCGAGGCGGGCGCACGCGCACTGTTCGGTGAGAAATACGGCGACGAAGTTCGCGTTGTCTCCATGGGCAAGATGCCGCGCGATAGCGGCGGCAATGCGCTCGGCTGGTCGGTCGAACTTTGCGGCGGCACCCATGTGCGGCGCACTGGCGACATCGGCATGATCTCGGTCACCGGCGAAAGCGCAGTGTCTTCCGGCGTGCGCCGCATCGAGGCGCTGACCGGTAATCATGCACGTCATCACGCCAACGAGACGATCCTTCTCGCGAAGACCGCGGCGAACGAGCTCCGTACGACGCTCGACGACATGCCAGCGCGCATCGCTGCGCTGATGGACGAGCGCAAGAAGCTGGAGCGTGAGCTCTCCGAGGCGAAGAAGACCATCGCGATGGGCGGCGGTGCTGCGGCTGGCGCATCGGCCGCTGGTGGCGCATCCGCAGACGTCAAGACCGTCGGCGACGTCAAGCTCATGGCCAAGAGTGTGTCGGGCATCGAGATGAAGGATCTCAAGAGCCTCGCTGATGCCGGCAAAAAGCAGCTCGGCTCCGGCGTGGTCGCGATCATCAATGTCGGTGAAGACGGCAAGGCCGGCGTCGTGGTCGGCGTCACCGAGGATCTGACCAAGCGCTTCAGCGCTGTCGATCTGGTGAAGCTCGCCTCTGAAGCCTTGGGCGGCAAAGGCGGCGGTGGGCGGGCGGACATGGCGCAGGCCGGCGGTCCGGACGGCGCCAAGGCCGATGCGGCGCTGAAGGCGATCGAAGCGGCGATCGGCAACTAATCTCGTCATTCCGGTGTCGTGAACGCCGCCAAGCGGGCGCGAACCCGGAATCCCGTAGTGTTTTACTATGTCGAGATTCCCCGCCATTCCAACTGGAATGGCTGAGGTTCACGCTCTCAGCTTCGCTGAGATCGCACCTCGGAATGGCAGTGTGGGTCACACAACCCCATCTCGCGATGACGTGACCGCTCGCGCCTGCGACCATGAGTAGCCCTCGTTAAGGGTGGCATCCCACGCGCCCATGCGGCAAAAAGCGGCATGGAGCATAACACCCCGCTGATTTCCACCGTCGTCGTCGGCCTCGTACTGGCATTCATCCTCGGCCTGATCGCACAGCGCATTCGCGTGTCGCCGCTGGTCGGCTATCTGCTCGCCGGCGTCTTCATGGGCCCATTTACGCCCGGCTATGTGGCGGACCAGAATATCGCCAATGAACTCGCGGAAATCGGCATCATCCTGCTGATGTTTGGCGTAGGCCTGCATTTCTCGCTGAAGGATTTGCTGTCGGTCAAGAATATCGCGATCCCCGGCGCCATCGTGCAGATCGCCGTGGCGACACTGCTCGGCATCGGTCTCGGCGAGGCGCTCGGCTGGTCGTTCGGTGGTGGCCTTGTGTTTGGCCTCGCGCTGTCGGTGGCTTCGACGGTGGTGCTGCTTCGCGCATTACAGGAACGACGTCTGGTGGACAGCGAGCGTGGCCGCATCGCCATCGGCTGGCTGATTGTCGAAGACCTCGCGATGGTGCTGACGCTGGTGCTGCTTCCGGCGATCGCTGGCCTGCTTAAAGGCGAGGGCAATGGTGCCAGCATGTCAGCACTTGCGATGCCGGTGCTGATCACGCTCGGCAAGGTCGCGGGCTTTGTGATCTTCATGCTGGTGGTCGGCCGCCGCGTCATCCCGATGCTGCTGCACTATGTGGCGCACACCGGCTCGCGCGAACTGTTTCGCCTTGCGGTGTTTGCCATCTCGCTCGGGGTCGCCTTCGGCGCAGCCCTCGTCTTCGACGTGTCATTCGCGCTCGGTGCGTTCTTTGCGGGCATGATCCTCAGCGAGTCCGAACTCAGCCAGCGCGCTGCCAACGAGACGTTGCCATTGCGGGATGCGTTCGCGGTGTTGTTCTTCGTCTCGGTCGGCATGCTGGTCGATCCGGCGATCATCCTGCGCGAACCGCTGCCGCTGCTCGCCACAGTGTTCATCATCCTGTTTGGCAAGTCGGCGGCTGCCTTCGGCATCGTCCGGCTGTTCGGCTATCCGACCTCGACGGCGCTGACGATCTCCGCCTCGCTGGCGCAGATCGGCGAATTCTCCTTCATTCTCGTCAGCCTTGGCGTGGGCCTCGGCCTGCTGCCCGATCGCGGCCGCGATCTCGTGCTCGCCGGCGCGATTATCTCGATCATGCTCAACCCGCTGTTCTTCGCATTGCTCGATCGCCTACTGGCCGATAAGGACGCGAAAGCGGCGGCAGCGAGTGAAGCGGCCGCTGCGGACAGCAAGGAGAAAGCGGTCACGCGCGTCCCGTTGCCGGAGACGCAACTCAAGGACCACGTCGTGCTGGTCGGACACGGCCGCGTTGGCAGCGTCGTCAGCAGGGCGCTGCGCCTGAACAACACGCCGCTGCTGGTGATCGAGGACACGCCGGGCGTCGTCGAGCGTCTGCAGAAGGAAGGTGTTGAGGTCGTCACCGGCAATGCCGCGGCGCCGGACATGTTGCAGGCTGCAAATGTGATGGGCGCCAGGGGATTGCTCGTCGCCATCCCGGACGCCTTCGAAGGTGGCCAGATCGTCGCCAAGGCGCGTGCGCTCAACCCTACGCTTCCGATCATCGCCCGCGCCCATTCCGAAGAAGAGATCGCGCATCTCAAGCATCACGGCGCCAATGTCGTGATCATGGGCGAGCAGGAAATCGCCAAGGCGATGCTGCTGCAGATCGGCACGACGGCGGCCGTTTAGTCGCGCCGTTGCGATCAGGTCATCACACCGACCGCGTCATGCCGCCATCGACGCGAATGTTCTGGCCGGTGATATAGCCAGCGCCATCCGATGCGAGGAATGCGACCGTGGCTGCGATCTCGTCGCTCTTGCCATAGCGTTGCATCGGGACGCTCTGGCGCCGCTCTTCGGTGGCGGGCAGGCTGTCGATCCAGCCGGGCAGCACATTGTTCATCCGTACATTGTCGGCGGCAAAACTATCCGCGAACAATTTTGTGTAAGAGGCGAGACCGGCGCGGAATACGGCTGAGGTCGGAAACATTGCCGAGGGTTCGAACGCCCAGGCGGTGGAGATGTTGATGATCGCGCCGGACTTCTGCTTCTGCATGATCGGTGTCACCAGCCGCGTTGGCCGGATCACGTTCATCAGGTAGACATCCATGCCAGTGTGCCACTGCTCGTCGGTGATATCGAGCAGCGGCGCACGCGGGCCGTGACCGGCGCTGTTTACCAGCGTGTCGATCCGGCCCCATTTCTCCAGCGTGTCATCGACCAGTCGCTTCAAATCGTCGCTCGACTGGTTGGAGCCGGTGACGCCAATGCCGCCGAGTTCTTGCGCCAACGCTTCACCTTTCCCCGATGAAGACAGGATCGCGACCTTGAAGCCGTCGGCGGCAAGGCGGCGCGCGGATGCGGCGCCCATGCCGCTTCCACCCGCGGTGATGATGGCGACTTTGTTAGATGACATGAGGCGGTCTCCCTGACTGTTTTTCTGGTCGTCTTGCTCTAGCGGCAAATCGTTCGGCGTAGAAACGCAAATCCCGGAGCCTGGCTCTGTGCCTGCTTGGTATTGTCCACGGCGCCGGAGTGTCCACCGGCGAAATGTCCTTAGCCTTTGCGCAGGAACACGTAGTCGGCCGAATAGGGCTCGCTCTGTAAAGTGCCGGCGCCGCTGCAGGTGCCGCCCAGCGTGCCGCCAACGGTGTTGATGCGCTGTACCGTGGTCACGCCGCTCAACATGCCGCTGCCGCGATGCGAGGCGGCTTCGAGGCGGAGCCACGGAATGTCCTTGGCAGTGGTGCCTGGTGCGTTGCCGGTCACCTTACCGACCACCGCGCTGCCATCGCTGTATTCCCAGTTCGGTCCGACATAGTGCCGCCCCACGGTCTTGCCATCCGCCATCAGCGTGGCGATCGGCTCGCGGAACGCCCATGTCAGCTTTCCTGAAGCGTCGACCTTGCACTCATAGACCTGCGCGCCTTCAGCATGCAGCTTGGCGATCTGCGTCTCGCCGGGGGCTGCAATCGCATCCGGCACCTGCGCCAAAGCAGAGAATGCGCCCGCGACACTGAGCGAGAGCGTGACAATCGTGGTCAGGATCGGGCGTTTGAAAACATGGGGCGTATTGCAGGTCATGCGAACCCTCTCTTGCTCTGGTTGGTAGTTGCTCTGTCGTTCGTTTTACGCAGCTCCAATCGTCCGCCGTAGAAACGCAAATCCCAGAGCCTGGCTCTGTGCCTGCTTGGTATTGTCGACGGCGCCGGAGTGTCCGCCCGCCACCGTCTCGTTGAACCAGACGGGATAGCCAAGCTCTTCGAGCTTCGCTGCCATCTTGCGGGCGTGGCCGGGATGGACGCGGTCGTCGGTGCGGTTGGTAGTGATGAAGATCGGCGGATAGGTCTTGCCGGGCGCGATCAGGTGATAGGGCGAGTATTTCTGCAGATAGGCCCACTCGTCGGGAATTTCCGGATCGCCATATTCGGCGATCCAGCTCGCGCCCGCGAGCAGTTTGGTATAGCGCGCCATGTCGAGCAGCGGCACGCTGCACCAGATGGCGCCGAACAGTTCCGGATAGCGCGTCAGCATGTTGCCGACGAGCAGGCCGCCATTGCTGCCGCCGTGGCAGGCGAGTTTCTGCGCCGTTGTTATACCTGATGCAGCGAGATCTCGCGCGACAGTCGCGAAGTCGTCATGGGCCACATGCTTGGTGATCTTGCGCGAAGCCAGATGCCACGCGGGGCCGAACTCACCACCACCGCGGATATTGGCGATGGCGTAGAGATGACCTTGTTCGAGCCACAGCTTGCCGGCGATGCCCATATAGGCGGGCGTCAGCGATATCTCGAAGCCGCCATAGCCATAGAGAATCGTCGGCCGGGGCGGGGCGCCGGCCGAGAGATTCTTGCCGATCAGGAAGTAGGGGATCCTGGTGCCGTCCGCTGCCACCGCATGGCGTTGTTGCACCTCGATGCCCTCGGGATCGAAATTGGGCGGCGAGCTCTTCAGCGGCTCGGGCACGCCTTGGCCATTCCACAGCGCTGTCGTTGTCGGCCGGTCGAAGCCCGTGACGGTGAAGAGCATGTCGGTGCCGAGATCGGGATCGTCCTCGCCGCCGAAATTCTGCGCCGAGATCGTGGCGTTATCGGGCAATCCCGGAAGTGCCGTCTCGCGCCAGCCGGCCTCGCTTCGCTGCAGCAATGCGAGACGGCCGCGGACATTGTCGAGGATTTCCAGCACGATGCCGTGCCGGGTCTCCGACCATGACTGCAATGCGCGGGTCGGCGATGGCGTGAACACGATCTCGAAATCGCGTGCGCCAGACAGGAAGCGATCGAGGTCGATGACGGCGAGCGCGCCGGTCGGGATCGTCTGGTCGCCGACGGTCCAGTCCTGCTTCGGGCTGATCAGAAGATCATTGGCTTCGGCCGAGACCGAGATCTCCTCCGGCAGTTCGAGACGCAGGCGCTTCCCGGCATGCGGGCCATGCTTGCGCTCGACTGATATATGCGAGCGCGTGAAATCCAGCGCGCGCCAGTACATCACGCCTTCATGGCTCGGTCGGCGGTTGACGCCGAACCAGGCGGCGACGTCCTGCTTCTCGACCTCGAAGACGGTTTCAGCGGCAGCTAACGGCGAGCCGCGCGTCCATTTGCGTACGGTGCGTGTATAGCCGGCCTCGGTGCTGTCCTCGGGCGTCTGCGCGCTGCCGAGCAGCAGCGTGTCCTGATCGACCCAGCTCACCTGCGTCTTGGCTTTCGGGATGATGAAGCCGTCGGCAACGAAGCTCTTGCTGGGAATATCGAACTCACGAACCTCGATGGCGTCGGTGCCGTTGAACGACAGGCTGATCAACGCGCGGGTCTTGTCCGGCGAACGCGCAGCACCTGCAAAGGCCCAGGAGATGCCTTCCGCTTGGTTCAGTGCATCGATGTCGAGCAGCACGTCCCATTCAGGCGTATCGGTCTTGTAGCTCTCCAGCGTCGTGCGGCGCCAAAGCCCGCGCGGATGAGCGGCGTCTTTCCAGAAATTATAGAGATAGTCGCCAGACTTTCCGACGAAGGGAATGCGATCGTCGGCGTCGAGGATCTTCATAACTGCGTCGAAGTCGCGCTGGTAGCTATCGTCGCAGAGGAAGCCATCGGTCCGTGCGTTCTGTGCCTCGACCCAGCCCACGGCTTTCTCGCCCTCGATTTCTTCGAGCCAGACATATGGATCATTGCTGCCGTCGGCGGGATTTGGCGCAGTCATGGGTCACCTCGAAAACGGAACGTCTCAAAAAGAAAGTCCGGGGTGCCTGAGGCAACCCGGACTTTCGGATGGTGCAGTCAGGAGAGGGCGGAAATCAGGCCGCCAGTTCCTTGGTCAGGTTTTCCGCGACCTTGTCGAGGAAGCCTGTGGTCGAGAGCCAGCGCTGATCGGCGCCGACCAGCAGCGCCAGATCCTTGGTCATGTAGCCGGCTTCGACAGTGTCGACGCAGACCTTTTCGAGGGTCTTGGCGAACTTCGCCAGCTCGGCATTGTTGTCGAGCTTGGCGCGGTGGGCGAGACCCTGGGTCCAGGCGAAGATCGACGCGATCGAGTTGGTCGAGGTTTCCTTGCCCTTCTGGTGCTCGCGGTAGTGACGGGTCACGGTGCCGTGGGCAGCTTCGGCTTCTACCACCGAACCGTCCGGCGTCAGCAGCACCGAGGTCATCAGGCCGAGTGAGCCGTAGCCCTGGGCCACGGTGTCGGACTGCACGTCGCCGTCATAGTTCTTACAGGCCCAGACATAGCCACCGGACCACTTCATGGCGGCAGCCACCATGTCGTCGATCAGGCGATGCTCATAGGTGATCTTCGCGGCTTCGAACTTGGTCTTGAATTCGGCGTCGAAGATTTCCTGGAAGATGTCCTTGAAGCGACCGTCATAGACCTTGAGGATGGTGTTCTTGGTCGACAGATAGACCGGAACGCCGCGCGACAGGCCGTAGTTCAGTGATGCGCGAGCGAAGTCGCGGATCGAGTCGTCGAGGTTGTACATGGCCAGCGCGACGCCGGCGCCGGGGGACTGGAACACTTCGCGCTCGATCACGGCGCCGTCTTCGCCGACGAACTTCATCGTCAGGGTGCCCTTGCCGGGGAACTTGAAGTCGGTGGCGCGGTACTGATCGCCGAAAGCGTGACGGCCGATGATGATCGGCTTGGTCCAGCCGGGGACCAGGCGCGGCACGTTGCTGCAGATGATCGGTTCGCGGAAGATCACGCCGCCGAGGATATTGCGGATGGTGCCGTTCGGCGACTTCCACATCTGCTTGAGGCCGAATTCCTTCACGCGCGCTTCATCGGGAGTGATGGTGGCGCACTTCACGCCGACGCCGTATTTCTTGATCGCATGGGCCGCGTCGATGGTGACCTGATCGTCGGTCTTGTCGCGGTATTCCATCCCGAGGTCGAAATACATCAGGTTGACGTCAAGGAAGGGGTTGATCAGCTTGTCCTTGATGTACTGCCAGATGATCCGGGTCATCTCGTCGCCGTCGAGTTCGACGACGGGGTTGGCTACCTTGATTTTTGCCATGGTGGTTCGGGCCTTTAGCGCGTTGCGGGAGGGATGATTTGTAGGGGGGCTATAGCACCGCGCAGGACCCGGCGAAAGCCGGGGCGTCATGCAGTTCCGGCGCAATTTTCAGCCCAAAACGCAGGCTGTTTTTGCTCAAAATGCAGCCTGCGCCGCGGTGCCCGCCACCACGTACCAGCTCGCCGGCGGGCTGCCGTGCCGCGCCGTTACGCCGCGTCGCGCCGGTACAGGCCGCCTGTGGTCACCAGGAAATCGATCCGCCCGTCGAGCAGCGCCCGCAGCGCTTCGTCCGGGCTGTTGACGATGGGCTCCTCGTGGACGTTGAAGCTGGTGTTGACCAGCACCGGCAATCCGCTGGCCTCTGCAAACCCCTCGACAATGTCATAATAGAGCGGATTGTCCGGACGCGCGATCACCTGCGGCCGCGCGGATCCATCGACATGAACCACGGCGGGGATGCGGTCCCGCCATTCCGGCCTCACGTCGCAGGCTATGGTCATGTAGCGGCAGGCGCGCGCATTGACCGGATTGACGTCGAACACGTCAGCGGCACGCTCAGTGGTGATGACGGGGGCGAACGGCATGAATTCGGAACGGCTCAGCCGTTCGTTGAGCAGGTCGTGGGTGCCGCGCCGCGCCGGATTGGCGAGGATGGTCCGGGCGCCCAATGCGCGGGGGCCGTATTCCATCCGGCCATTGAAGATCGCGCCGATCTCGCCCGCCACCAGCCGCGTCACCGCGCCGTCGACCGGTGCCTCGTCGACACGGTGAATCCCTGGGGTGGCTGCGATGCCGGCGTCGAGCCCGGCCTGAAAATCGCGGCCGAGATAGACAGTCCCGAGCTCGCGGCGGCGATCGAGCCATGGCACGAGGCCGTCGCGCTGCATCAGGTAGGACAGCGCCCCGCCGATCGGCAGGCCGTCGTCGCCCATCGCCGGGAAAATGAACAGTTCATCGATCGGCAATTGCTCCGCGAGCAGGCGGTTGAGCTTGACGTTGGCGAACACGCCGCCGGACAGGCCGAGATGTCGCGCCGGATGCCGCTGCAAAAGCCGCTGCAGCGACAGCAGCATGGTGTCTTCCAGCACCTTCTGGATCGACGCCGCAAAATCCTCCCGGCCGGCCTGTTTCGCCAGCCGGCGCATCAACGCGTTCATCTGGTGATAGCTGCGAAAGCTGGACTGGATACGTCCGTCCGGGGCCACCGAAAAATACCCGGCGATCGTATCGGCCGCTGTCGGTTTGCCCATGGCCGCGAGCCCGGTCAGCTTGCCCTCGTGCCGGTTGGGGCGAAATCCGAGCGACTTGGTCGCCGCGCTGTAGGCGCGGCCGAGGCTGTCGACCGGATTTGGCAGGAACAGACAAGCGTCGTCGCCATAGAGCGTCGTCAGGCGGCGGTCGGCGAAGTGCCGGTAGCTGTAATTGACATTGTCGCCGCCGCCATCGGCCGTCACCAGCAGGGCATCCGGCCACGGGCTGTAGAACAAAGTGGGAAGCGCATGCGCTTCGTGGTGGTTGTAAAAATGGACCGCGGCGTCGTCGCGGAAACCGCCGTCGCGCCGCCACGCCGCGGCATCGAAGACGTCCTCTGCCCGCGGCGCGCGGTAGCGATGCTGCTCGGCGCCGAGCAGCAGGCGGTCCTTGCCGACCCGGCTGCGATACTGCTCGCGCAGCCAGCGGAGGCCACCGAGGCGGGGGAAGTAGGCCTTGGGAAACATCGCGCGGCTAGTGGCGACGACGTCGACATCGCGCCGGGTGGCGCCGGCGATCGACAGCACTTCGTCGATGGCCGCATCGGGGTGAGTGCTGCCATCGCTCTTGCGCCGGGTCAGTCGCTCCAGCGCGATGGCAGCCTTCAGATCGTAATCTTCGAAAATGGCGACGGCGGCGTCATGGACGCCGGAGTGAACGCTGAGGATAAGCTGGGGCATGAAGGCTGCAAGGTCGTTCCCGGGGGTGGCACATTACCCACCCCCTGCCACGACCGGCAAATCACGAGCGCTTGGCCGGGAACTCGCCTTCATCCGGATTGTCAGGGCAGGCAGGCCGCGAACACGGCAAGGCATCGTCGCCGCATGAGAGCGGCACGGTCCGCGGCCTCGCACGCCTGCCCCGGCGAAAGCCGGGGCGTTATGCGGTTTCAGCCCAATTTTGAACCCAAAACGCAGGTTGTTCGTGCTTAAAATGCAGCCTGCGTCGCTGTGCCCGCCACCACGTACCAGGTCACCAGCAAGCTGCAGATCAGGGCGCCCGGCAGGCTCGATCCGGTGCGCCGCCAGGTGAAGGTGGCAATCACGGCCACAATCGCCATCAGCGGCACGAACTGGATCGCCACGATGGTGTTCAGCGGGACCGAGGTGATCACCGCGGGTGCCGGGTCGATCAACTGGCCGTTCAGGAACAGGGCGCCGTACTGGATGCCCAGCAAGAGAGCGAAGCCAAAGGCCAGCGCGGTCATGTTGGTGAGGTAGACGGCGGACCGGCTGGCGCTGAGCGTCGAGAAATTCCGGTGCATCACGTGCAGGGCGATGACGAAGAACAGGGTGATCGGGGCGAGGTAGATCAGGGCCATCAGCGCCTGCTTGCCGTTGAGCAGCTTCAGCGCCACGATCCAGAAGCGGAAGTCGACGGTGAAGATCAGGTCGGCCAGCCACAGCGCCAGGTAGCCTGACGCGACGGTGGCGAGCGCGATGGCGATCGACAGGCCGATGATCCCGCGGCGGCTGGCGCGTTTTGGCGCGAACGGCATCAGCACCAGCGCGATGGCGGCGTTGATCAGGGCCCAGACCACGATCTGGTTGGTGATCCCCTGCGGCAGCCAGGGCGATGCCTTGACCCAATTCCCGGCCAGCGTGAAGGCCGGATAATAGGTCAAAGCCGGGATCAGAACCGAGAGGACCAGAGCGCCGAGCCAGCGGCTGCGGTCGACTGGGGTCTCCAAAGGCTTCGAGCCATCCGCCGGCTCCGGCAGGATCAGCCGGGCAAACATGCGGGCCTCCAGCAACCCGTCGAAGATGCCGATCAGGAAGGCGACGAAACCGAGCAGCGCTATGCCGGTGCCGATCTCCTTGCGAAACCAGATCTGGTCGGATGCCGGCAGTGGGGTGCCGCCGGTCAGCGTCTTGCCGAACCAGTCGAGGGCATAGCCGATCGCCTCATGGGAGATGTGCTCGGCGGGATGGGTGATGGCCGGGGTATAGAGCACCCGGGCGGTGCCGGCGGCGAGGTCGCCATAGACCTTGCCCGGTTCGACCGCCGCATTCGTGCCGAACAGCGCCCACAGCTTCGGGCTGCTGACGGTGTCGCGGGCCTTCGGGACGCCCCACATCAGGGTCGAGAATTCCTCATACTTGGCGAACACCAGTGCGAGGTTGCGCGGCCAGGTGGGCGTGCCGTCGGCGGCGAAGGGTTTGCCGGTGGAGGAGCCTTCGAGCACCATGGCCTTGTAGTCGTTGGGCATGGCGGTGGCGGCGGCGAGCACGGTCCAGCCGCCCATCGAGTGGCCCTCGAGTCCGATATTGGTCTTGTCCACGATGTCCAGGCTGCGGAGCTTGGCGAGGCCATCCGGTCCGCCGAACCCGTTCGAGAATGCCGGCCCGTCGCTATAGCCGTGGCCGGTCTGGTCCAGCGCCAGCACCACATAGCCGCGGCGTGCGAATTCGATGGCGAAGCCGTCCTGGGTCTCGCGGGAATTGATGTAGCCATGGACCGCGAGGATGCCCGGCGCCGGGGTCTGCGGCGTGGCGTTTGGCGGGGTGTAGAGCAGGGCGCTCATTGTGTTGCCCTTGGCGCCCTTGAAGCGAATGTCCTCGATCTTGATGCCGCCCGAGGTTTGCGTCAGATGGGCGAGCAGGCTGCCTGCAACCATCATTGCGGCGCCAACTATCGCCAATGTCCATCTTGCGCGCATTGCATTCCTCCCATAATCCCGCGCCAGTGATACTGGTGACCGGGTTCGTTTGCAGTTTCGTTTGAACGTTGTTGCTACCGGTAACCGAAACCAGACCCAAAGCAAACGGAGCGCGCGACCACGCGGGCCGGTTTTAGGGGAAATCTACCAAATCCCGGCAAGCCGCTCATCCGGCTGGCAAAAACCGTCCAGCTTCATGTGACTTGCAGCGCCCGGATGAGGTGTTGAATCAAAACCTTCACGGGTTGATTCAAGACCTTCAGAGATTGAATCAGAAAGTGAAGTGCGATGTCCGGTTCAGGCACCGACTCTACCAAGGCGCATACCGACCTGGTCGGCCCCGTTGTCATCCTCGTCGAACCTCAGCTCGGCGAGAACATCGGCATGTGCGCGCGGGCCATGGGCAATTTCGGCCTGACCCGGCTGCGCATCGTCAATCCACGCGACGGCTGGCCCAACGTCCATGCCCGCCGGGCCGCCTCCGGCGCCGACCACATCCTCGACAAGGTCGAGCTGTTCGACACCGTCGAGCAGGCGGTGGCCGATTGCACCTTGCTGTTCGCGACCACCGCCCGGGCGCATGACCAGGCCAAGCCGGTGGTCGCCCCCGAGGCCGCGGCCGCCGAGACCATCGCCCATGTCGCCGGAGGTGCCACCGCCGGCATCCTGTTCGGCCGGGAGCGCTACGGGCTGCAGAACGAGGAGGTCGCACTCGCCAACCGGATCATCACCTTCCCGGTCAATCCCGCCTTCGCCTCGCTCAACCTCGCCCAGGCGGTTCTCCTCTGCGGCTATGAGTGGTTCAAGCAGGCAACCGCGAACGCGCTGCCCTATGCGATGCCGGAGCGGTCGGAGCCGGCCTCCCAGCACCAGATGTCGGCCTTTTTCGACAACCTCGTCGGCGAGCTCGACAAGGTCGAATTCCTGCGCCCGCCCGAAAAGCGCGACACCATGCTGGTCAACCTGCGCAACATCTTCACCCGGATGGAGCCGACCAAGCAGGACATGCACACACTCCACGGCGTGGTGATGGCCATCGCCGAGGGCCGCAAGGGCCCGGCCAAGGGCGGCGTCCTCGACGGCGAACAGGCGACCCGGCTGCGGGCGCTGCTGGCCGAACACGGGCAGGGCGCGCAGGCGCATGAGAGCGGTACGGTCCGCGGTCTGGCGCGCATGCTCCGCCGCAACCCGACCGATGCCGAGCGGCTGCTGTGGGACCAGCTCCGCGCCGACCGCCGCTTCGCCGGCCAGTTCAAGCGCCAGACTCCGGTCGGCCGCCACATCCCGGATTTCGTCTCCTTCCCGGAGCGCATCGCCATCGAGCTGGTCAATCCCGGCGAGACCGAGGTGATTGTCAGCGACCGCGCCGCCCGTCAGACTTGGCTGCAGGAGCGCGGCTACCGCGTCATCGCGATGCGGGCGGACGACGTTATCAGCGACATCGCGGCGGAGCTGGATCGGCTTGAGGCTCTCTTGGCCAGCGGGATGCCGGGGCAGGGATAGCTGGAAATCGGGTGGCGCTTTACGCGATCGGGCCTACGAACCTGAATAACCGTCATTGCGAGGAGCCTCTTGGCGACGAAGCAATCCAGACCTTACCTTGTGGCTTCTGGATTGCTTCGTCGCTGCGCTCCTCGCAATGACGGCTGAGAGGTTCGTCCGGACCGCGAGCAACGCGATCCGAACTAAAAAACAAAGGGAGTCCCCATGCCCATCTCCACCGCCGAGAAGCGCGCCAATTTCCGCAAGCTCCACGAGTCCGGCTGCTTCGTGCTGCCCAATCCCTGGGATGTCGGCAGCGCCCGCTATCTCGCGCATCTCGGCTTCAAGGCACTGGCCTCGACGTCAGCCGGCTATGCCTGGTCCACCGGCCGCCCCGACAACAAGGTCACGGCAGACGACGTCATCGAACATCTCGCGCTGCTCTCAGCCGCCACCGATCTGCCTGTGAATGCCGATTTCGAGGCCGGCTTCGCCGATGACCCGGCCGGCGTCGCCGCCAATGTCGTCCGCGCGGTGAAGAGCGGCATCGCCGGCCTCTCCATCGAGAACTCTACCGGCAAACGGGACAAGCCGCTCTATGACGACACGCTCGCCGTCGAGCGCATCAAGGCCGCCCGCGCCGCCATCGACAGCGTCGATCCCGCGGTGATGCTGGTGGCGCGCTGCGAAGGCTTTCTGCATGGCGAGCGCGACCTGACAAAGACCGCGGCGCGGCTCATAGCCTTTGCCGAGGCCGGCGCCGATTGCCTCTATGCGCCGGGCGTTGCCACAGACGAGGAGATCACCACGCTGGTGAAGGCGATCGGCGGCAAGCCGCTCAACGTTCTCACGGTGCAGCCGACCATGACCGTGGCGCATCTCGCCAGCCTCGGCGTCCGCCGCATCAGCGTCGGCGGCGCGCTGGCGCGCGTAGCCTGGGCGGGGTTCATGCAGGCGTCGCAGGAGATTGCGGGGAAGGGGACGTTTACGGCATTTGCGAATGGGGCGAAGGGTGGGGAGCTGAATAAGCTGTTTGCGGGAGAAGGCGGAAAGTGAAGTAAAGCGCTCGTCAGTTTTTGGCTTTGATCGGGCCTGTTTTGTCCTGAGCAGGCCGCTCCTCGGAGCTGCGTTCATTGATTGGCGAGCCCATCTTGTCAGGCTCCGTAGCTGTTGAAGATGGCACTGCGGGAGCTGGCCCGGCTGCGGGGGCAGGAACCGGTGTCGAATTGGAAGGTGCCGTGGGAGGGAGCAATGTCCTTCCGCTCGATTGCTCTGCAGCTCCTGTTTGAGGAGCGGAGGTGGGGGTCTGCTTAGGCGGTCCAGACTGAGCAGATACAGATGCAGGATGTCGATCGCTATTGGCTTGTCCCCGAGAGCTTCTGTCTCCCTTTTTGTCGAATGAGACGCCTCCAAAAACCGCTAGGAAAATTGAGAGGCACGCCAACACTACCATCACGGACTTATAGAAAATCTCAAGTTTTGCGTCAGAGTGAATTTGCCCTCTCGAACCAAAGCGCTCGTGGCGAACCAACAGCTTCGCAGCAATCCAAGTTAGGCCCCAACGCTTCGGAACAAAAAACTCTCCTTGCCGATCTCGTCACTCAACGACAATTCGGGCAACTCAGCTTGGAATTTCTGTTCGATCTTAATTGCGTGATTTACCGCTCCCTTGAGCAGTCGATGGTACCAATACCGGTCGATGAGATAAAAGAGCATGGCGCCGAAAATGCCGAACAACGGCACCAAGACGGCATATTGAATGTTGAGGCGCCAAAGCTGCAGGGAAAGCTGCTTGTCGATCAGAAAGCCTATCGAAGCAAAAAGCGCGATTAGAATAGTGACGAAAAGGCCGCGTATACGCATCGCCAATTCGTTGAAGTGCATCTGCACTCCGACGATTGTCTTCCAAACGTCGATGACGTTTTTTGCGCGATCATTCCGCAGTGATCGATCTTTAAGCACTAAATTCCTCGAACTGAAAAACGTTCAAGAGTTCGGCGAAGCTGTTTTCTAACGTGTACTTAGGATGCACGTGTTCGCGTTCGCGAATTTCTTGCTCTCGCTTTACTTCTTCCTGCGTCCAGTGGGTGACGTCCTGCAGAAGTTTGTACTCTGCTCGCTTATGTGCCTGACCATATTTGGCCCAAACGCTATCAACGCCACAATCCACTGCCATGGCGACGTCCTTGGACAAATTGTCTCCAACATAAATGCATTCAGTCTTCGCAAGTCCAAGGCTCTGAATAATCGAATCGAGCACGACAGTGTCGGGCTTTTTCGAGCCCTTGGGCGTAAACTTTTGACTTGTGTACTTCAGTTTCGACTCCGCTGAGGGGTACATACGAAGGTCTTCATCTGATAGACCGACTGGAATCTGATGGTCCACTGGGCAAAAAACGCAATCGAGAACACCGTCCAAGCCTAGATGCTTGAGCCGATAATTAGAGTAGAAGGCCATCGATTCCGTATACCCAATAATGCGAGTGCCTCGTCCCTTGATTTTCAGTAAGGTTTCGGCAACCGAAGGGTACAAATGAAGAAACTGCTCACGCTTTTCACGATAAGCGTTAATGGCAGGCGCGAAGACGTCTACTGCTCTCTTCGAGTTAGATGAGAGCTTTAGAGACGGAAGCTCATCGATAAGAAAAGAGTATTCGGATGTGCCGTGTTTCCTATGCACATCACGAATCTCAGGGATGAGTTGCTCTTTGGGAATTCCGCTTATTTCAACGATGCTGTCGAGCATTGAAGAGAAGCTATTGAGCCAGAGTTCGACCCAATCAAATAATGTGTTGTCGAGATCGGTGATAAGTGCGGTCTTCTTCATAACCGGCATAACCGCATTTTGATATCCTCATTGCAATCCCAACGGGGCGAAATCCCTAGAAGACTCGTCGAAGGAAGCCAGCCAATATCACTCGCATCCGTCGAAGCATTTCTCTGTTCGGAATTGTGAAGTTCGCAATGACGTTGGGATATCGCGCGATGTCAAAGCGGATTACAGAATAGAACAAAAAGAGAACAAAGGCAAGGGCGATCTTTTGCAGGGTCCCATGCCGTCATCCGTTCGACTCCGACCATCTGATTGACTCGTGTGAGACCGAGGTCGTCGAGGTACCAACCGTATCCATTGAATGTCGCGAAGAAGTCGGGCGACGGGCCGAAGGCAGTTTCGATGGCGCGCCGCATGTCAGTCAGCGTCGTAATCACGCTACCGCCTCCTTCTTGGTCCCCTCGGCCGTAGCGCCGGGTGATCCCGCTCCGGCGGCGTATGCGCGTCTTCCAGCAGGGCCATGGCTTCATCGGGGATGCGGTCGATGTTGACGCCGCCGCGCCGCATCTCCTTCAGCGCATTGCGGATTGCGGTGTCGCGGTCGATCCAGTCCTGCCCGGTGCGCGCCGGTGCATCGGGGCGGCGGCGCGGGCGCCGGTTGCCCATGGCTTCCAGCCGCGCCATCTTCACGACCTGCATGGCCTGGATCAGCCGGTCGAGATCGACCGTGGGGCTGTTCCACAGCTCAGTGACGCAGCGCTCGGCCAGCGCCTGCAGCTTCTCCCTCAGCACGCGCAGCTTCAGCCGGCGGCCGGCGCGGGCGCCCCGCAATGTATCGCTGGCCACGGGCGCAAAGGGGTGACGCTGCCAGCCGCCCTCGCGGGCCCAGCGCCCGATAGTGCCGTGGGTTGCGCCGGTCCTCCCCGCGATCTGCTTGTAGGTCAGCGTCGTCTCCTCGATCAGGCGGCGCGCCGCGGCAACCGTGGCATTGGTGTGCAGCTTCTTGCAGCCCTTCGGGCGGCCGCCCGGCATCGGAGGTGGTCCGTTGTCCACATCATCGGTCACCCGAAGGCGCGCCACCGGGTCCGCGGAGGAGTCGATGACGCGGATGTTGGAGGGAAACAGAGGATAGGCAGGATAGCGCATGCTGACTCCCTTTAGAGCGCGGTCAATCGGGAGTGGAATATATGCCTATTTTGGGAGAGCGCAAGCGGGGCGTGCGTTGGCTTTCGAAGTCGTCATTCCGGGGCGCTCGCCACTTAGCGAGCGAACCCGGAATCTCCGCGTGTTTGGCTCGACGGAGACTCTCATGTCGAGATTCCGGGTTCGGTCCCGCCGCCTGCGGCGTCGTTTCCGCCCCGGAATGACAGTGTGTGGACGCGCAGTGGCTTACGCGCCCATCCGCCCGCGCGCACCTTCGATCCCCAGCACCTTCATCCGCGAGGCCAGCGTGGTCGGCTTGATGTCCAGCAGCTCCGCCGCGCCGCCGGGTCCGAACACCTTGCCGGATGTCGCGGCAAGCGCCGCGAGGATGTTGCTGCGTTCGTGATCGCGCAGTTCGGCTGACGTCATCACCGCCGGCCGGGCGTCGGGCTTCACGCGATGTGAACCCGCGGCATGATGCGGGCCGGGCGCATCCGGCAGGTCGATCCGCAGCCGGCCGTTCTGCGCCAGGATCACCGCGCGCTCGATCACGTTCTGCAGCTCGCGCACATTGCCCGGCCAGTCGTAGCGCGACAGCCGCCGCGCATCGCCTTCGGACAATCGCAGATCCGATTTCAGTTTCTCGCTGAGCAGGAAGTGCTGCGCCAGCAGGGGAATGTCCTCGCGGCGGTCGCGCAGCGGCACCGACTCCACGGGAAACACGTTCAGCCGGAAATACAGGTCCTCGCGAAACCGTCCGCGCGCCACCTCCTGTTTGAGATTGCGGTTGGTGGCGGCGATGACGCGGACGTCGACGGAGCGCGTGCGTTCCTCGCCGACGCGCTCGAAATTGCCTTCCTGCAACACGCGCAGCAGCTTGCCCTGCAGCTCCAGCGGGATCTCGCCGACCTCATCGAGAAACAGCGTGCCGCCATCGGCGAGCTGGAAGCGGCCGATGCGGTCGCGCACCGCGCCGGTGAAGGCGCCGCGCACATGGCCGAAGAATTCGCTCTCGAACAATTCGCGCGGGATCGCCGCGCAATTGACGCGGATCAGCGGCCGGTCGCGGCGGCCGGAGGCTTCGTGGATCGCGCGCGCGATCAATTCCTTGCCGGTGCCGGACTCGCCGGTGATCATCACCGCGGCCGTGGTGGGTGCGACGAGCTTGACCTGCCGCAGCGTCTTCTGGATCGCCTCGCTCTGGCCGATGATGCCGCGCGGATTGGTCTCGATGCGGATTTCCTCTTGCAGATAGGCGTTTTCGAGTTCGAGACGCTCGCGCAGCCGATCGACTTCGGCCAATGCGGCATGCAGCTTTTCATCCGCCTCGCGGCGCTGGCTGACATCGCGAAACACGATCACCGCGCCGACCACCATGTGGCGGTCGCGGATCGGCGTCGACGTGTATTCGACCCAGACCGGCGAGCCGTCCTTGCGCCAGAACACCTCGTTGTCGACATTGTGCACGGCGCCGTCGCGAAACGCCGCATAGATCGGGCAGTCGTGATCGGGATAGTGGCTGCCGTCGTGATGGCTGTGATGCACGATGGGGTGGATTTCCTTGCCGACGAGCTCATCGGCGGTCCAGCCCAGCATGCGCTCGGCGGCGGGATTGACAAAGGTGGTCTTGCCATCGGCATTGACGCCGTAAATGCCTTCGCCCGCGGCGCGCAGGATCAGCTGGTTCTCGCGCTCGATGTCCTGAAACACGCGCTCGACCCGCTGCCAGGCGGCTATGCCGCCGCGCATGTGATCCTCGGCGGCGGCATCGACATGGCGGCGGCGGCGCTGTTCGAGATCGCTCATGGTGAGCAGCAGCAGCGCGCGTTCGCCCTGTGGCACAAGCGATCCCGCATATTCGAGCTGCAACGCTTCGCCGGTGGCGTGGCGCGGCGTCAGCGTGTTGGTCCAGTAGGAGCCCTTGGCCAGCACCGCCTGGGTGAACACGATCAGCGCCGGCAACTGGCCCGCATGCAGCGCGCTGATCTTGATCTGGCGCAGCAGCGCGCGGTCATAGCCGAGCAGGGTGCAGGCAGCCGGGTTAGCGTCGATGATCTGGTCGGCATGGGGATCGAGCAGCAGCGTCGGCTCGACCGAATAATCGAAGGCGATGGTTCGCAAATCATGCGGCTGGGCCGTTGCCAAATCCATCGGCGAAACTCCGAAAAATCGTAATCATGCTACGAATTTTCGTGTAGCACGAATTCTCGTAATCGCCAATATTGGCCCGAAATGCCTGCGGCGATTGGACATTCCGGCCAGCGCTGCGCTGGCACACTCCTTGCGTAAATGACCTCAGCGTCACCGAGGAGGTCACATGTCCACATTCGACAATCCGTTCGATCCCGCCCGCCGCTTGCGCGCCGGTGCCTGCAGCTGCGGTCAGCACGCCAGCCAGTCCGAGCATGAAGCCACGCTGCAGCTTCGCTGCGACATTCCCGAGACCGAGGACAAACGCTACGAGGGCGTCGTCGCCTCGGCGGTGATGCGCGCGGTGTTTCCGAAGGAGGTCGCACGCCGCGCCTTCCTGAAGTCGGTCGGTGCGTCCAGCGCGCTGGCGGCGCTGTCGCAGTTCTTCCCGATCAAGACGGCGACCGAGGTGTTCGCGCAGGGCGCCGGCAAACTGGAAAAGACCGACCTCAAGGTCGGCTTCATCCCGATCACCTGCGCCACGCCGATCATCATGGCCGATCCGCTCGGCTTCTATAAGAAGCAGGGGCTCAATGTCGAAGTAGTGAAGACCGCCGGCTGGGCCGTCATCCGCGACAAGACCATCAACAAGGAATACGACGCCGCGCATATGCTGGCGCCGATGCCGATCGCGATCTCGCTGGGCCTCGGCTCGCAGCCGATCCCCTATACCGTGCCGGCGATCGAGAACATCAACGGCCAGGGCATCACGCTGGCCATGAAGCACAAGGACAAGCGCGATCCGAAGGACTGGAAAGGCTTCAAGCTCGCCATACCGTTCGACTATTCGATGCACAATTATCTCTTGCGCTACTATCTCGCCGAGCACGGCATCGATCCCGATACCGATGTGCAGCTGCGCTCGGTGCCGCCGCCGGAAATGGTCGCCAACCTGCGCGCCGACAATATCGACGGCTTCCTGGCGCCGGACAATATCTGCCAGCGCGCGATCTATGATGGCGTCGGCTTCATGCACATCCTGTCCAAGGAAATCTGGGACGGCCATCCGTGCTGCTCGTTCGCAGCGTCCAAGGAGTTCATCACCACGTCGCCGAATTCCTTCGCGGCGCTGACGCGGGCCATCGTCGACGCCACCGCCTATGCGTCGAAGGCGGAGAACCGCAAGTCGATCGCGGAGGCCATCGCGCCCGCCGCCTATCTCAATGCGCCGCCGGTGGTGCTGGAGCAGGTGCTGACCGGCACCTATGCGGACGGGCTCGGCGGCATCAAGACCGATGCGAAGCGCGTCGATTTCGATCCGTTCCCGTGGCAGAGCTTTGCGGTGTGGATGATGACCCAGATGCAGCGCTGGGGCCAGATCAAGGGCGATGTCGACTACAAGGGCGTCGCCGAACAGATCTATCTCGCCACCGACACCGCCAAGGTGATGAAGGAGATGGGTCTGACCCCGCCGGCGACGAGCTACAAGTCGTTCGCGGTGATGGGCAAGACCTTCGATCCGGAAAAGCCGAAGGAGTATCTGGCGAGCTTCAAGATCAGGAAGGCGACGTGAGAATGGTTGTCGCGAGCGCTTCTTCCTTGCCTCTCCCCGCCTGCGGGGAGAGGTCGACTGGAGCGCGCGTAGCGCGTGGAAGTCGGGTGAGGGGGACTCTCCGCACGCTCCGCAGCGCGCGGAGAGCCCCCCTCATCCGTCGCGAACTTGCTTCGCAAGCTCGCACCACCTTCTCCCCGCAAGCGGGGAGAAGGAAAGGACCACAATGATCCAATCCCTCCGCTTCCGCGCTGCCGTCGTGTCCATCGCGATCTTCCTCGCCTTCATCGGCGTGTGGCACCTCGCCACGCGGCAGACGGCGAGCGTCGGCACCATGTCGCCGGAATACGCCAAGCTGATGGGGCTCACGGCGACCTCAGGCAAATCCGCGATGCCCGGTCCGCTCGATGTCGGCGCCAAACTCTGGGAGCACCTGAAGCGGCCGTTCTACGACAACGGCCCGAACGACAAGGGCCTCGGCATCCAGCTCGCTTATTCGATCGGCCGCGTCGGGCTCGGCTATCTCATCGCTGTCATCGTCGCGATCCCGCTCGGCTTTCTGATCGGCATGTCGCCGCTGATGAACAAGGCGCTCGATCCCTTCATCCAGGTGCTGAAGCCGATCTCGCCCTTGGCCTGGATGCCGCTCGCCCTCTACACCATCAAGGACTCCTCGCTGTCGGCGATCTTCGTGATCTTCATCTGCTCGGTGTGGCCGATGCTGCTCAACACCGCCTTCGGCGTCGCCGCCGTGCGCAAGGAGTGGATCAATGTCGCGCGCACGCTGGAAGTCGGCACCTTCCGCCGCGCCTTCACCGTCATTCTTCCGGCGGCCGCGCCAACCATCCTCACCGGCATGCGCATTTCCATCGGCATCGCGTGGCTGGTGATTGTCGCCGCCGAGATGTTGGTCGGCGGAACGGGGATTGGTTA
The DNA here is from genome assembly GCF_052076045.1 of Tardiphaga sp. 20_F10_N6_6. NCBI lineage: Bacteria > Pseudomonadati > Pseudomonadota > Alphaproteobacteria > Hyphomicrobiales > Nitrobacteraceae > Tardiphaga > Tardiphaga sp. 20_F10_N6_6. The sequence goes on along the minus strand of NZ_CP197239.1, from coordinate 2,080,916 downwards.
CTTCGTCTGGAACGAATGGAATAATTTATCGATCACAAATGTGATTATCGCGATCCTGATGATCGGGATCGTCGGCATGTTGCTGGACCAGATATTGGCACGCTTCACCCGCATGGTTACGTTTCCGGAGTGATGCGATGCGATTTGTAATCTTGATGAATGCCGCTCCTTCCTTACCTCGCCCCGCACAGCGAAGCGAAGCTTCGCCAGGCGGGGAGAGGTCGGGGCGCACGCGTCAGCGTGCGGCACGGGTGAGGGGAACTCTCCACACGCTCCGAGCCTGCGGAGGCTCCCCCTCATCCGACCGCGCTTCGCGCGGCCACCTTCTCCCCGCAAGCGGGGAGAAGACAAGAGCGCCATCGCCGCGAAAGCAGACCGCATGACCACCAAATTCATTTCCATCGAGGGCATCGCCAAGCGCTATCCGGCGTCATCAGGCAACGGCAGCACGACGATCTTCGAGGATCTCTGGCTGTCGATGCCGCCTGGCGAGTTCGGCTGCATCATCGGTCATTCCGGCTGCGGCAAGACCACGGTGCTGAACATCCTCGCCGGGCTCGATGAGCCCAGTGAAGGCACCGTGATCGTCGACGGCCAGGCGATCTCCGGCACCAGCCTCGACCGCGCGGTGATCTTCCAGAGCCACGCGCTGCTGCCGTGGCTGACGGTGATGGGCAACATCGCCTATGCGGTGTCGTCGAAATGGCGCAAGTGGGACAAGGCGAAAATCCGCGCCCATGCGCAGACCTATATCGACAAGGTCGGCCTCACGGGCTCCGAGCACAAGCGGCCGTCGGAACTGTCCGGCGGCATGAAGCAGCGCGTCGGCATCGCGCGCGCGCTGTCGATCACGCCGAAGATCATGCTGATGGACGAGCCTTTCTCGGCGCTCGATGCGCTGACGCGCGGCACGCTGCAGGACGAGGTGCGGCGCGTCACGCTGGAGACCGGCCAGACCACCTTCATGATCACCCATGACGTCGACGAGGCGATGTATCTCGCCGACAAGATCTTCCTGATGACCAACGGCCCCGGCGCCGTGCTGGCGGAGATCGTCGAGAACCCGCTGCCGCGGGATCGCTCGCGCATCGATCTGCACAAGCACCCGCATTATTACGCGCTGCGCAACCACATCATCGATTTCCTGGTGACGCGCAGCAAGAGTTTCACCGCCACCACGCCGCACCACGACCCGCGCCATGTGCCGGTGGTCAGGCCTGCATTCCCCGAGGCGCCACTCACTGAAACATCGGTGATGCCGTCTCTTCACAGCGCGACGCGCTAGCCGCGTCAACCGAAGCCTCACCACCGAAGGAGAACCATCATGCTGCGATCCGACCTCACCGAAAAGCTGCTCGACATCAAGCGCGAGAAGGAATGGACCTGGAAATATATCTGCGAGCAGATCGGCGGCTATTCCGAAGTGCTGATCGTCGGCGCCATTCTCGGCAACATGAAGCTGACCAAGCCGCAGGCGGCCAATGCCGGCGAGCTGTTCGGCCTCTCGAAGAGCGAGACTGCGATGCTCAACGAGATCCCGATGCGCGCCGAAAACGTGCAGATGCCGCCGCAGGATCCGCTGATCTATCGCTTCTACGAGATGGTGATGGTGAACGGCCCGGCCTGGAAGGCGCTGATCGAGGAGGAATTCGGCGACGGCATCATGTCGGCGATCGATTTCGACATGGTGATGCAGCGCATCAGTAACCCCAAGGGCGACCGCGTCCAGATCACGATGTCCGGCAAGTTCCTGCCATACAAGTATTACGGCGCGACGGGCAATGTGCCGGAATATGGGTTCAAGGAGGGGTAGGGGAAGTCTCCTTCCTTCCATGTCAGGGGCGCGCACGTTTAAGTGCGGGTGAGGGGCTGCTACGCAATATCAAAAAAAGTGGGGGCTCCTCACCCTGCCTTGCTGCCAAGATGAAAATCCGCTTGCGCTGCTGCCGCATTGTTGTGCGGTCTGCGTAGCAGGTTTGCTTACTCTGCTATCTTAAGCAACTGTCTGCAATTCGAGAACACTCCGATTCTTCACCATTTTTCAGCGCCTGAATAGCTTGGCGGTAAGTACTCCAGTTCGTTCTCACGCTGCCAAGCTGTGGGATCTGTAGTTTAAGTAGATCGCACGGTTCGTGCTTCAGAAGACCCGCTGCGTACGGTCTTCCATTACACCTCATCTGATCCCTAACGTCCGATTGAAGAAGTGAGATAGCTATGCCAAGGCGATCCTGCCAACTGATGCTTGGGTCAAGAAACGTCACCGCATAAAGAGTGTTTGTCACCGTTAGGTCAGGCATCGCGCGAAAGCTCAAAGTTGGCATTGCTGCTGACATGCCACTCATAAAGGCATCACAAACGGGTAGATCTGGACAGCGAAACCACGGCTTTCTAATAGACACCTTATGGTTTTCAACCTTACAGCCACCATTTAAGCCGAAGTCGAGGTAAGACTGAACAAAGCGGTTGTTGACGATCCGAGCGCTCGGCTTGAAAAGCCACACTCGTTCATCGGCATCTTTCAACGCTGTCCACTGCGCTAAAGTCATCTTTGGTGAGTTAAGATGCTTTGCCTTAGAAAGTACGGGACTTACGGCTGACGCTGGTAATTTTAGAAGTTTGCGTCGGCTCTCGTTCAGGAGAAAGTAGGACGAATCGCCAGTCACGGTTCCGAGGCGAATGCTAATAAGCGTCTCGAGGGGCTGCCGCTCTTTTGGGCTCTTGATGGCTGGACTAACAACCGAACGAGATGTCCGAGGCTGTTTTGCGCGAGCGCCGGGCGCAAGAGCAATGATAAGGTCATCTATTGAAGCGACTTCATATCGAGAGGTGTTCTGCCGTTTAATCCCTGGATCGCTTGTTTCTCGGCGCCCTTTTGCAAGGAGCATAATCGACCCTTCTTGGACGTTCTCAGCCCGAAAAATAGGCGTAGTAGTACGGAAAACGTCAATACTGGAGAAGTAATTCGAAATTAGTTCGCGAAGCGGCACAGCGTAATTAGCGTAGTCCCAAGCTGCGGGAAGGAGAAAGCAAAGACTGCCGTCTTTCTTTAAGAGCCGAATCGAAGCGCAGAGAAATGCGTACCAAGCATTACCGTTCCCCGTTATGCGGATCTGTTCGGAGAGGGACGCATCAATCGCGGCTTTTCGAATTGCGGCGTCGAGCCGTTCAAGCGCTATGTACGGAGGGTTAGCGACGATCTTGTCGAATCGCTGCTCCGTGGTGCGGGACCACCGAAGGAACTCAGTGCCTCTAAGAATATTACCAAAGCGATCGTTGGGCTGAGGCTTTGCATCAACGTCCAAGCCGGTGATGGCTTCCTTCTTCACGCCATTTCGCGACATCGCGCCGAGTAGCGCTCCATTGCCAACACATGGCTCCAGCCATGTATCCGATTTCTTGTTTCCTAAAGCGCCGATCATCGCATTTGCCAGCAGCAAGGGGGTCTGAACCACACAGGAATCCGGCACTTCAATAGTTTTTGCGGTTTCTATCACGACACTAGCCACTGTTAGCTTAAACGACGAAAAGGTCGGCGTCAGGCTGTGCTGCCTTTAACGACGACCATGGAGAGCCAGACGACTTCTTTAACTGATTGATCTTCCAATTTAGGAGGCGTTCAAGTCTGTGCTGCTGGATGGGGGCCCATCGATTCAGGTGAGGTACCTGACCCGCAGTGTGCGGCCCCCACCGATCTTGGAAGAGCTCCGCCAGGACGTACTCAGCAACGGCTGGTGGCGTCATCATGATCGCAGGTAGGCGTGGTGCCGGCAATGCTTTTGGAAATGGCAGTGCATCCGATTGACCGAGGATTTGAGTGTGAAAGTAGCAACCCGGAGCTTTCGGATCCGCTATTTCCATTCGCCACATTGCGATTTCTTGTTCAGGTTCGCCGTTTGTCGCCGCGTATTTTAAGCGAACGCGCGTTGATGCGATTCCGACCACGCCAAAGAATTTTGCGGGCGAACGCTTCTTTTGAGGTGCTTCGCGTTTTATCCGCCATTTTGCGGTGATTTCGCCAACTACTAGCTTCTGTCCGCCGCCGCCTGGTTCGTAATCCTTAGCAGCTAAGGTAACCAGCGGATTTGAATCGGGTATCTCCCAGTCTATTGCCGAGTCGGTTGCGCTATTTCGATAATTTTCCAGTTCCCCATGGAAGCGAGACAGTACCCCACGGGAAGCTGGTGCAATGAAATCCTTCGAAAGCTCTGTGAACGAGCTGACCTCATTCAACATATCCTGAAATCCGAATCGCAAAATTGGCATTTGGGCGACAGACTTTCAAAGCTTGTTTTTTTCACTTTGGGGAACGAGTGCAACAAATTCCGTTGAATCAGCCAAGTCGGCAGGAATCCAGGCGCCATCTGCAAAAGACGGCCAGCCATCTGGCTTAATTTCTATAGAGCTCACTAGCTCAATCAACTTATCACTCGGCCGTAATTCGCTATCCAAAGATACAACTGGATTCTGTATATCCGTAAACGTGGCACTCTCAGAGATTGCCGATGTCACGAGTTTATGGATGGCATCTCGATCAAACGATTTGCCATTGGTTTTCTGATATATCCAGTATTCCAACCCGGATCGCCACCACCGCAGTCCCGCGAATTCACTTAAGATACCCTTATACTCAAAGGCGCGGAGCGCTGCTTTGATGGTGCTGCCCTCTTTTCCTTTTACTAATTGAGAAAAGGATTTCGGATCGATCCTCAATCGAGCCGCTAGGTAACGCTCGTCGATCAAGAAAGTTGGATATGGAAGGATGACGTGCAGGAGCCAACGCAGCACAGCAATCCCTGATCCATTTCCAATCATGATGTCATGAGGGGGATGAGACCGATCGATTGCTTCGATCGCAGATTGTCTCCACCTCACCTTTTGAGGGAGCTTCAGCAGCGAGAGTAGCTTGTCCTTCGTCTCGGAGGTTTTGGGCCAGCGATTCGGCAGCGCCGCAACCGCATCGGCCAAAGCGCTTACGGCGACGGGGAACGTTTCACGCCCTTGGCCTTTCGAGAATACCCACTCGAGGTCGACCGACTGAGCGATCGCGTGCTCTCTCCCTGTGGAGGATCGACCGCCATTCAGATCGGTCAACATCCCAGAGTTTAAGCAGAAGGCCACTGGGCTGGCCTTTAGCTGACTAAGATTGGATCTCAGTACAGCCATCAGCGCCACTCCATCTTTTGGCATCAGCGATGGCGTCTCTTGACGATCTCGTTCCGGCCAGTGATCCAGCTTGAAATCCACAAGTATTAGTTTGGCCTTCTTTAGATCCTGAGCCACGACGTCGTTAGGGTGTCGCACTGTAGTCCGAATCGTGTCGCCTAAGAGAACCTTCGTCGTCCGACCGTCCTGGTCATCGATTATTAGCACAACACCTTTTTCCGTCGTCATTTCTACTCCGGAAATACAATTTCGATCGCCGTTGCAAATCCATTTGTGGGCTCTGCAAACTTGATCGTTGCGCCATATTCTTCCAGCATGGACCGCGTGATTGTGAGACCTAACCCCATGCCTTGACCAAGAACAGTGTCTACTTTGGTAGTTGTGGATTCAAAAGGCTGAAAGAACCGCTCTCGATCTCGGGTTTTAACCGCGCTCCCGGTGTTTTCGACACGCAGAGTGATTGTGCCATTGGTACGTTGCCGTGCCGTTGCACGAATGGTGCCCTTCGGACCGGCTGCTTTGACTGCATTTGAAAGAAGGTTGGAGAATACAGTGGTCAGCTCCGCCGCAAACATTGGGGGAGACTTTAGATCGTATGGGATTTTATTGATGATCTTGATTCCGCGCCGATCTGCGCTGCTCGCCACGAGCTTGGCGCCTGTATCAAATCGATCAGCGAACGACTGCTTCGAGCGTCGCCGCCGAACATCAGGCGTCACAACATCGACAAGGTAGGAAGCCTGTCGTTCAACGGCTCGTTTTAGATCGCCGACATCTCTCTGCAAAACGGCAAGTTCACGTCTGTGCTCTTTGGGAAGCCCTTGCATGTTCGAGATCTTGGTTAGAGATCGCTCCATGGCCGTTGCCATGTCGGTCAACCCATTTATCTCATGAATGAATGCAGCAACTTGGGTGCCAACCGAAGCAAGCACTCGCAGCATTGCAGATTCTTGCGATGTCTCCTCAGCTCGGTTGGTAATATTCTCAACTTCTGAAAGCGCTGATAGAAACTCTCGGCTCGCGGATTCGATTTTTCCCGCTGAAACGAATTCTCGCGCCTTTGTCGCATGGGTTTTAGCTTCATGCATGCTACGTTGCGCGATTTCGGTGGCCGAAAGGTACGGGTTGGTAGCAGCTCCATCGGACGATTGACGTTGAATTCGTCGGTCAGTCCGCTTTTTTTGACTCGCCGCCATTTGGACGCGAGTTGATAGATCGATCCCCGTTCGCACTATTGTTGTTAGGTCAGACAGGGCTTGATTTGGTATGAATCCTTCGCGGTTCACAAGCATCCGTAGTCCAGGCGAATCCCGTTCGGTCAAAAACACCGCGCCAAAGTAATGCTTGTTTGGCAGATGGTTCAGTCCTGCATCTGAATCTCTTTCTGCTGTGTTCAGCTGACCCGCGAGTTCCGGTTCAGGTAGAGACCATCGACCACGTTCCGCGACATCCTTGTCCAATTGAAGCCAGTCATCCGTGGGCTCTCCATAAGGAAGAACTCGAAAGCCCTCCATAAAGACGCGAATCCCGTTCGACCGTCCGGCCCATCGCTTCATTGGTTCGTCTCCGCGGGCGACGCCAGTACGCTTTAGAATGCGAGCTTGAAAGAAGGGGCCCTCTTTTGGTGCAGGATGGGGCATGACAAACTCACGCAATACCGCGTCGCTCTGCTCATCTTCCGTTGTTAAGGCAGTAGGTGCGATTGAGAATCGTACAGTTTGACTGCGCTTGTCCGCGTCAATTTCGATGATCCAAGTGGCGGCGTCCACCATGGACGTCCAGTAGTCATCAGGGGGCGCCAACTCTCCGTCCAGCTCAACGGAGAATCTTTGCCCAGGGGCGGCCGATATATCTCGGACTCGCGGCGTAGCGAACAGAAGTTGTTTTGCGACGTTTTTTGGAATGGGCTCGACAAGCGGCAAAGGCGGCTGGAATGCCTGCAACTCTTCCAAGAACCGACCATGTTCTGAAGTGGTCCACTTGCGACGAAGATTTTTTAATACGATCGTCGTTCCGGCGTTCGCTGCCTCGCTTTGGGAGATACTGATTTTAATCGCGTCCGTCTTGTCGACGTCTGCGAGGGTCTGGCTTTCTTCGACTTTATCCCAATCGATGCTCACGTCGACGGTCTCACCGGATGCAGGGAGGTGGCTAGAGCTACCGCTCCGCGGCATTGTGTCGGACTATCTTGCCGAACTGACTTCGACGAGTCTGGCAAGTTTATGCGCCGCTAATCGGCCAACGCCTTTTTGGCCAGTATAGCGCCGTTGAAATACCTTGGATCGTCGTGTGCGGTCGTCCTTAGTCCGAGAGGCGATCGTCAGAAATCCCTTTTCGAATTCCGCTTTAGACATCCCGATGCCATTATCGCGAATGGTTATGAAGCCGCGTCCGGAGTGCGACAACGATTCCCCATAGACCACAACGGTTGTTGCATCCGCATCGTATGCGTTCTTGATAAGTTCGATGAGCGCGGTCGAGTCACGCCCAACCAGAAGCTCTCCCAGTTCTCGAAAAAGATGGGTGTCTACTGAAAACGTTGTCATGGAGTGCCCGCAGTCGCGTAACTCTTAGAGTATCAACTATTAATTAATAGGCAGTTCCGAAGGGCTGCCTACGTCATTTGCCAGTCGGATGCTTCATTTGAACCGTATTTTGAAGCTCCCTCAACATCTTAGCATGTGGATTGCACAGCCTATAGTGCGTCCCGATGAGAATTGCGGTAGCTCGGAAATTCCTCCGCCTCGACATCGCTAAGAAAAATAGTACCGTGAGCCACGGCGACGTCCCACGCGATGTGATAGTCGGGAACCGCGTAGTCTTTCGGCCCACCCCAGCAAGACCGATCAAGACAGCCCCCCGTCTGAGCTGCCATATCGGTCCCATGAGCCAACCCGTTCCGCACCGCACGCCTGATCTCGTCGCCGTCCTTGCCTGGATCGAGCAGCATCTCGACGATCCGCTGAGCGTCGAGACCATCGCCTCGCGGGCCAACCTCTCGCCCTATCATTTCTCGCGGCTGTTCTCCGCCGCGATGGGGCGGGGCGTGATGGCGCATGTGCGCGGGCGGCGGCTGGTCCGCGCGGCGCAGCGGCTGGTTGCTGATCCCGATCTGCGCCTTGTCGATCTCGCACTCGATTGCGGCTTCGACTCGCAGGAGGCGTTCACCCGCGCGTTTGCCCGCGTGTTCGGCGTCGCACCGGGGCGGTTTCGGCGCGGCTTCAGTGTTACTCCCATCGAAGGACAATATCCGATGACCATGCCCGATGACGTCGCCGTCGCTGTCACCCGCTTGCCGGACCTCGCGGCGCTGGACGCCTTCACCGTCGCAGGTCCTTCGGCGCGGTTCGATGAGGCGAACAAGGCCGAGATTCCGCAACTGTGGTCGAAGCTGATGGGCGCATTGCCGTTCAAGGGACAGGCGCCGAGCTGGACCACCTATGGCGTGGTCTGGAATGTCGACCGCGCCGAAGGCAGCTTCGATTACATGGCCGGCGTCGGCGTGGAAGAGGGCGCGGTGCTGCCCGCGGGCTTTGCGGCGAAGCGCATCGCGGCGTCGACCTATGCAGTGTTTCGCATCACACTGAATGGCGGCGCGGTGCATCCGCAGATCAAGCACGCGATGGCGACAATCTGGGGCGAGCTTGTGCCGGCCTCCGGGCTCACCGTCGCCGACCGGCCGGACTTCGAGCGCTATGACAGCGAGTTCGCGCCGACCAAGAAGGGCGCGGTGATCGATTTCTATTTGCCGGTGGAGGTGTGAGGTGGCGAGGTTTTCTCGGTCGTTATGGCCGGGCGGCGCGAAGCGAGCTTCGCTAGATGACCCGGCCATCCACGTTGCTTTCTGCGCTCGGCGCAAAGATGGATCCCCGGGTCAAGCCCGGGGATGACGTGGGGTGTGGAGGCATGACGGCGTCATACGGATGGCGGCGCGCTAATATCGCCGGCTGCCTCTTGCCCGCAGCGCCGGGTGATCCCGTTCCGGCGGCGTATGCGCGGCTTCCAGCAGCGCCATCGCGTCGTCCGGGATCTGTGTCACATCGACGCCGCCGCGGCGCATCTCCTTCAGCGCGGTGCGGATCGCAGCGTCGCGCTCCATCATCTCGCGGCCGGTGCGCGCGGGCATGTCGATGTGGCGACGCGGGCGCCGGCGGCCCATCGCCTCCAGCCGCGCCATCTTCAGCAGTTGCAGCGCCTGCATCAGGCGGTCGATATCGACATCGGGCTGCGCTTCCAGCTCGCGCACGGCGCGCTCCGCCAGCGCGTGGAGCCTCTCGGCGAGTTTGCGCAGCTTGAGCTTCTGCGAGGCGCGGGCGGAGGGCACGGTGTCGGTGGCGCGCGGCGCGAAGAGCGGGCGCTGCCAGCCGCCGTCGCGGGTCCAGCGGCAGATCGAGGCGCGGCCGACGCCGGTTTGCTTCGCGATCTCGCCATAGGTCAGCACCGTCGTCTCGATCAGGCGGCGCACCTGCGCGCATTTGGCATCCCCATGCGGCCGCTTTGAGCCGCGCACGCGCGGGCCGCCCACAAAGGCGTCCGGCGCCTCGGGCTCATCGGGCGTGACGCGGAGGCGAAGGATGGGGCCGAGGAAAGGGTGCGACATGTGAGAGAATATATACCTATAGACGGGATTGCGCAAGCCGGGCGTGCGGTGTTCGCTGCATCGCCGTCCGTCGCCGCCGATATCGTGGGAGGCGCGCATCCGGTCACTTGGCTGCACCTGTGATTGCGCGATAGGCTGGCACACGTCGATCGTGCCTGGCTCACAAAGAGAGGGCGGCGCGATGCGGAGGAAACCCGGCGGGAACGGCAGGGGGATTTCATGGCAGGTGTCGATTATCTGATCACCGCGCGCGGCATCTCGGGCGCGGCCTTCAACGAGAATGTCGGCACCATCCGCTATCTGCGGGTGCCGACCAATGTGGCGATCCCGACGCCGGCGATGGCGACATCGAGCAAGACCGATCTCGCCAAATGGGTGAAGGAGGTGCGCGACATTGCTGACGGCGACCCCAACCAGAATTCGATCAGCGTGGCCGGCGACATCCTCGTCTTCATCCACGGCTACAACAACGATCTCGACATCATCATGAAGCGCCAGCGCCAGCTTGCGAAGGATCTCAAGGCCGAGGGCTGGAAGGGCCTCGTCATCGGCTTCGACTGGCCGAGCGACAACGAGACGCTGGCCTATTGGCAGGATCGCTCCAAGGGCGCCGAAGTGGCGGTGAAGCTGGTGAGCGATTGCATCACGGTGCTGGCGCAGGGGCAGGAGAAGGACTGCGTCACCAATGTGCATCTGCTCGGCCATTCCACCGGCGCCTATGTGGCCATGGAAGCCTTCGTGCAGGCGGAGAAGGATGGCGCGCTGTTCAAGAGCAACTGGCGCGTCAGCCAGGTCGCCTTCATCGCCGGCGACGTGGCGTCGTCGAGCCTCTCGGCGAACGATTCATGGTCGGGGCCGATGTTCAAGCGCATCCTCCGCCTGACCAACTATTCAAACCCCTATGACAGCGTGCTGGCGGCCTCCAATGCCAAGCGGCTCGGCGTGGCGCCGCGCGCGGGCCGCGTCGGCCTGCCGCTGGATGCGCATTCGAAAGCCACCAATGTCAATTGCGGGGACTATTTCGCCACGCTCGATCCCAAGAAGAGCACCTTCTTCGGCGACTTCACCCATTCCTGGCACATCGGCAACCGCGTCTTCGCGCGCGACCTCGCAATGACTCTCGAAGGCGCCATCGACCGCGACGCGATCCCGACACGCGCGGTGGTCGGCGGCGCGCTCATGCTGCAGGACAGACCGCGGCCGAAATTCATGGCCGATTGGGGCATCAAGGCCGCCGCCACCCGCGGCGGCGCGCCGCGGGATGGGACGGGTGTGCTGAGCTAGCGCCGGGAGCCGGGGCCCGGCGTGTTGCCCCGCTCACCGTTTCGACTTGGCCTTTGACTTCTTGGTCTTTGACTTCTTGGTCTTGGCTTTCTTCGCCTTGGTCGTCTTGGTCTTCGCTTTTTTGACCTTCGCCTTCGCGACCTTCTTGGTTTTGGTTGTCTTGGCCTTTTTGGCTGACGCGGCCTTTGCCGTCTTCTTCGTTGTTTTCTTCTTGGCTGTCTTTGCCTTGGCCTTCTTCGCTACAGCCTTCGCTGCTTTCTTCTTTGGCGGACGAACCGGTTCGTCATCGCTCTGGGTTGCGGCATTGACGGTCCAGTTGGACGCGGGGATCGAGAAGAACATCTCGCGCCGCCGCGACTTGAATCCGCCGGGCTTGAAATAGCTCTGCGTCCATCGGTCGTCCGGATCGAGGAACACCTTTTCCGGCTTCTCGCCTTTCTTGCGTTTGCTGGCCACGTCATTGGCGACATCGCGGAAATAGAAATGCCGGAACAGCCGGTCGAACTCGGTCATGTAGATGTCCGCCACGCGGGTCGAACCGCGGATCAGGATCATGTTTTCGTCGTTGGTGGTCAGCGATCCCTCCGAGAAATTCGCCGAGCCGGTGCAGATCAGGGGATCGTCGCTCAGGGGATCGATCAGCAGATATTTGGTGTGAACGAAGAAGATATTGCCTTCGTCGCGGGTGAGCTCTTCCTTGAGAAACCAGCGGTCGAGCGGAAATTCCTTCACCTTGCGCTTGGCGACCAGCTTGCCGTCGACCACCTTGAACTCGGCGCCCAGCACGGCGCCAAAGGAAATCTGCAGGTCGCGGTCGCCCTTGAGCGCCTTGCGCTCGTCGGCGGTGGGCGGCTTCTCCTTGAGCACGAAGCGCAGGAAGTCGCGGTCGCGCGCCAGCGGCTCGATGAAATCGGCGGCGACGTTGAACGCGGCCGTGAACATGATCGACGACGTGGCGTCGCTCATCCGGTCGGCATACCAGTTCAGCATCGACGCCGTCTGGCGCGGCGAGAAGATGCAGGTCTGCGATCCCGGCTTCACGAGCGCGGGCGGGTAGGGCGAGATCTCCGCGACGCCTTCCTTCGCCGGCTTGCCGGTCGGATTGTCGCTCAAGATCGTCCAGTATTTCAGATATTGTTCGGCAACGTCGCTGTCATGGACGAGGTGGCCGACATTCGACTGGCCGAGGAAACCGGACGGCGTGATGTTGGTTGAGCCGGTCCACACTTCTTGCGGCGCGTCGCCGTCGAGCTTGATGATGAATTTGTTGTGCGGGATCGGCGGCCGCGTGCGCCAGATCACGACCGGCTCGCCATTGTGCTTCGCCTTGACGTCGAGGCCGGCGACCTTCATCGCCTTGCGGTTCTTGCCCTTCTTGTCGTCATGCACGATCAGCCGGACGTCGAAGCCGTCATCGATCTTTGTCTTCAACGCCTCGATGATGGGCGCGTAGGTGAATTCGTAAATGCAGGCGCGCAGCGCCTCGCTCTTCTTCGTCGTGTCGATATAATCCAGGCAGGCCTCCAGCAGGCCGCGCGAGAGCCAGACCGTGTGCTTGTCCTTCGGATTGTCCATCTCCGCTTCGGTCGGCTTGTGGTTCTTGAACTTGCGCGCATAGGCCTGGCTGGCGATGGCGCCGCGGTTGAACCAGATGCCGTGTTGACCATCGTCCTCCTTCTCCGTCGTGACGGTGAAGGCGAGCTTCTCGGCGTCGCGCAGTTCGGGCGCGGTCGGATCGCCAAATACGGGGATGATCTCGAAGTGATAGGTCGTGCCGGGCTCCGCGGTGTAGTCGCTCCAGAGGAAACTCTGGATCGGAAATTTGTCGGTGAAATACTCTCCGTGCTCGGTATCGGGGTTCGGCTCGACCGCTTCGAACACTTTCAGCGAGCGCAGGAATTCCGGCCTGCCGGCGCCCTTGGCGCGCTGGAACGCAAATCCCAGCAGCCCCTTGCAAGCTGCCTCGTCGCAATTGAGGGCGATCATGATTGCGCGCGTGCCCGCGATCGCGCTCGCTTCGAAAGCTCCGGCAGACGTCGTGACGCGCATGGCCCTGTCCCCCCGTTTTCGATGTGACGCTGATGCTCGCCCAACGCCGTATTTTGGTCAACCTATAGAAGATTTGTGACAGGATGCACGCTTAAGGGGTGCGGGCGAGGGGCTGTGTGACGTCGTGCCGGGGTGCGCGAAAGTGGACACGGATCTGCAGTCTGCGAACATGATCGCCTCATCGGAAACGATGCGTTTCCATCGTTTCCCTTTTCTTGCTGCCATTCACGCCTAAATAGGGGTCAGCAAACCCACCCCGAGTATCCGTCCCATGAAGAACATCGGCTTTCTCTCCTTCGGCCACTGGACCCCGTCGGCCTCATCGCAGACGCGCTCGGCGGGCGACGCGCTGCTGCAATCCATCGATCTCGCCGTTGCTGCCGAGGAGTTAGGGGCCGACGGCGCCTATTTCCGGGTGCATCATTTCGCGCGGCAGCTCGCGGCACCGTTTCCGCTACTGGCCGCTGTCGGCGCGCGCACCAAGAAGATCGAGATCGGCACGGCCGTGATCGACATGCGCTACGAGAACCCGCTCTATATGGCGGAGGACGCCGGCAGCGCGGATCTCATCGCAAGCGGGCGGCTGCAGCTCGGCATCTCCAGAGGCTCGCCGGAGCAGGTGATCGACGGCTACCGCTATTTCGGTTACGCGCCCCCCGAGGGCCAGACCGACGCCGATATGGCGCGGCGGCATACCGAGGTGTTTCTCGACGTCCTTCAAGGCAAGGGCTTTGCGCAGCCGAATCCCAATCCGATGTTTCCGAACCCGCCCGGCCTGCTGCGGCTCGAGCCGCATAGCGAAGGCCTGCGCGAGCGCATCTGGTGGGGCGCCTCCACCAATGCGACGGCGGAATGGGCGGCCAAGCAGGGCATGAACCTGCAGTCATCGACGCTGAAGATCGACGAGAGTGGCAAGCCGTTTCATGTGCAGCAGGCCGAGCAGATCCGGCTCTATCGCGACGCCTGGAAGGCGGCAGGGCACACGCGTGACCCGCGCGTCTCGGTCAGCCGCAGCATCTTCGCGCTGGTGGACGACCGCGACCGCGCTTATTTCGGCCGGGGCAACGAGGGCGAGGACAAGGTCGGCTACCTCCACGGCACCGAGCGCGCCATCTTCGGCCGCAGCTTTGCAGCAGAGCCGGACGCGTTGATCAAGCAGCTGAAGGGCGACGAGGCGATTGCGGAAGCGGATACGCTGCTGCTGACGGTGCCCAATCAGCTGGGCGTCGATTACAACGCGCATGTGATCGAGGCGATCTTGAAGCACGTGGCGCCGGGGATGGGCTGGCGGTGATCTTTCTTACCCTCCCCCCGCGCGAAGCGAAGCTTCGCTAGGCGGGGAGGGTCGGCGAACGAAGTGAGCCGGGGTGGGGGTAGCCCCACACTAGGGCGGAGTTTGTGGCACCCCCACCCGACCGGCCCAATAAAAAAGAATTGGGCCGGCCACCCTCCCCGCAAGGGGGAGGGTAAAAGAGCGCGCCTGGCACGCCTATTTCTCAAACCCAACCTTCTTGATCAGCGCAATCGCCGCCTTCTGACTTGCAGCGATCTGGTCGATATCAAGCGTATCGCTCGGAAACGTCCCCATCGCCGCCACCAGCGGCGCGCTCTCGGCATCTGATGTGACCGGATATTCCAGCTCAGCCGCGGCATAGAGTTTCTGCGCGGCCGGTGTCACCAGAAATTCCAGGAACTTCACCGCGGCCGCGCGATGCGGCGCGTGTTTCGCCAGCGCTGCGCCGGTGAGGTTCACATGCGTGCCGCCGCGCTCGAATGTCGTCGGCACCGTCTTCACCTTGTTCGCCCAGGCCGTCCACTCCGCGCCTTCGCGGCCGTCGCGCAATTGTGCCAGCGCCACGGTATTGGCGATCCCGATGCTGCAGCGGCCTTCCGCGAGCTGACGGATGACGTCGTTGTCCTTGCCTTCGGGCGCATGTGCGAGATTGGCCTTGATGCCGTGCAGCCAGGCTTCGGTGGCGTCGGCACCGTGATGCACGAGATAGGCCGCAATCAGCGCGACATTGTTTTGATGCAAGGGCGAGCGGATGCAGAGCTGGCCGCGAAAGCGGGGATCGGCGAGATCCTCATAGCGGATCGCGCTTAGTGGTGAGTCATTGCGTACGACGACCACGCGCGGCCGCACCGACAGGCTGATCCACTCCGCGCCGCGCAGTTGTGGCGGGATTGTCTTCTTGAGCAGCGGAGAGGTGGTCGGTTGCGACAGATCATTCGCGGCGAATTGCGAGGTCTTGTCGAGGCCGATGGTCATCAGCACGTCGGCGGGGGAGGCGTCGCCCTCGGCCTTCATGCGCGTGACGAGATTGTCCTCGATGTAAGTGAGCTTGACCGTGATGCCGGTCGCCGCCGTGAAGGATGCGATCACCGGTTCGACGAGTTGCGGTTCGCGCGTCGAATAGAGATTGATCTCTTCGGCGCGGCTTGTGGCCAAGCCGAAGAGGAGGAGCGACGACGCAAGCGTCAGAGCCAGCGGTAGTGCCCGAACGTTGCGTCGTCGCGATGGTCGCATTCTGTTGCCTCAGAACTTTACCGTCGCTGCCAGCGAGAAGCGCCGCGCATCGCCAAGGGCAACGTTGGGAAGGCTCACTGCCGACGGATAGTAGACCTTGTCGAAGATATTCTTGATGTTGAACTGATAGATCACAGGCAGAGTCTGGTATTTCGTCTCGTAGGTCGCAAAGGCGTCGGCCACCGTGTAAGACGGCAGCACGAAGCTGTTTGCAGCATCGCCGGGACGATCGCCGACATAATGTGCACCGGCGCCGACGCGCAGACGACCCGGCAGCATCGTGCCGAAATCATAGACGAGATACAGCGACCCGGTGTTCAGGGCGACATTCTGCAGGTGGTTTCCGGTGTATTGCGAGTCCTGCGTCAAGATCGCATCGGTATAGGCATAGCTGGCGATCATGCTCCAGCTATCAGTCAGTTTGCCGGTCACGTCGACTTCGACACCGCGTGAGCGCGCCGCAGCCGCGGTGCGTGCCTCGTTGGTCGTGGTGACCGTATTGTATTGCGACAGCATCACGTTCTTTTTGTCGATGTCGTAGAGCGCGACCGTGCCTGACAGGCGCTTGTTGATATCGAACTTGATGCCGGTCTCCCACGACACGCCTTCCTCGGGCTTCGTCTGCGAGTCGAAGACCGCGCCGTTGGGAGCGATGGTCGAATTCGGCTTCAGCGATTCCGTGTAGCTGGCATAGAGCGAGACTTCGTCGGTGACCTTCAGGATCACGCCGCCGAGCGGCAGTGCCTTGTTGCCGGACAGATCCGTATTGGCGATGAACGGATTGCGCCCGCGCCCCGCCAGCTGGTCGAACGTCATATAACGCACGCCGCCGACCACGGCGACCCGATTGGTCAGATGCAGCGTGTCCTGGAAGAACAAGGACTGCGTGCTGAGCTTGTCGGTCTGGTCGCTGTCGGTAGCGACAACGGTGGTGCCGGGCAATTGCCGATCATAAACCGGATTGAAGATGTTGAAATTCGCAGCCCCCTGCCGGACCAGATCCTTGCGGTAGATCACGCGATACTGGGCATCGCCGCCGAACAGCACTTCGTTGCGCATGCCGCCGATCCAGAATCCGCCTTGGATATAACCGGTGCCGAAGCTTGAAGACGTCAGTGCGCCGTAGGTGCCGTCATTGCTGCGCGTCGCGATGCCGGTGGTCGGATTGACCACCGTATTGCGGAGCTGAGCGGCATTATAGGTTTCGACGTTGTAGCTGTAGCCGGCATAGACCTTCCAATCCTCATTGATCTTCTGATCCACAGACGCCTGGACGAGATCCGACGTGCCCCACATGCTGTTATAGGGTTCATCGATGCGGCGCGTCGCCGGAATGGCGAATGGCGCCTTGGTCACGCTGTTGAAGGCCGTGCCGCGATCGAACGGCGAATAGAAGTCGCGGTGTTCGTAGTTGATCTGAACCGTGGTCGTGTCGCCATACCAGGCCAGCGACGGCGCGTAGAGTGTCTCCTTGCGGGTGCCGAAGTTGCGCCAGTAGTCTTCGTTGATTCCATAACCGACGAAGCGATAGGCGAGTCCGTCCTTGCCCAGCGGTCCGGTGATATCGATGGTCGCATTGGCCCCGCTGCGCGAACCGTAGGTCGCGCCTTCCAGCGTCACCTCGCCGTGCTGATACAATTCCGGCCGCTTGCTGATGGTGTTGACGATGCCGCCGGGATCCATGATGCCGTAGAGCAGCGACGCCGGTCCCTTCAGCACTTCGATACTTTCAACAGCAGGATTGAACGAGCGGCCCTGCACGATCGGCATGCCGTTGCGCATGATCGAGCCGTCGCGGTTGTCGCCGAAACCGCGACGGATCACGGCGTCCTGCGTGCCGGCCAGCGTATTGGTCTGGGTGATGCCGCTGATGTTGACCAGCGCGTCATCGAGATTGCGCGGACGCTGGTCGCTGATCACCTGCTGCGGCACGACGTTGACGACCTGCGACGTGTTGAGCGGCGACGTCGCGCCGCGCAGCGTCGTCGCATTCGGCATCGCGCGATAGCCGAGGATCTGTTCGTATTTCGCGGCGGCGGCAGCGATAGCGCGCTCGGTCGGTGTCGGCGGGGCGGGCGGCGGCGTGGCATTGCGGCGTGCGGCGACAGCTCGCGCCCGGCTCGGCGTGGCGCTCGCAGCACGTGCGGGCCGGCGCGCCTGTGTCGGCGATTCGACGGTGACCGGCGGCAGCATCGTATTCGTCTGTGCATTGGCGATCGAGGCCCCGGTCACATAATCGCCGAGCAGGAACGTCGCGCCGATCAACCAATACGCGCGGCGCAACTTGAAGATGCTGCGTGCGTTGCTGTTGAGATTGCAATGGTTGTCCGTCGTCACGTTGTGTCGCCTTCGCGTTTGAGAAACATGCGCAGGCGATCTAGCAGTAGCTTTGAATGAAAACTTCGAATGGGAGGTTGAATCGCTCTAAAGCGACGAGATTGGCGAGCCTGTGTGTCTTCGGTGATGCAGTCGCAAGGTGAGCCGCGACACGATTGAACAATCGACGTGCATTTTGAGCAATTTGTAGCACGCGCGTGTGAGCGCCATCGGCACGCTGTGACTCCGTTTCAGAATTTGCACATCGCAATTCGGAATCTTGAGTCAGGCTCTGCGAGCCTGGAACGTTTCAAAAGACAAGAGCCGCGCCATCATACGATGTGCGGCTCTCTATGAAGCGTCGCGAGTTGCGGCGAGACGTTTCGTTGCAACTCGAAGCTGTGGAGATTAGGTTCCCGCCTTCACCTGCGCGACGGCCTCAGCGGTCAGCTGATCCATCTTCACGCGGAGCTGCGGCTCGGTGATCGCGATGCCCTTGGCGGTCAGATCGGCGAGCACCTTGCGCACCACGTCGCCGTCGCCGGCTTCCTCGAAATCGGCTGCGACGACTTCCTTGGCATAGGCGGCGGCCTCGTCGCCGGACTTGCCGAGCTGTTCGGCGACCCACAGGCCCAGCAGCTTGTTGCGGCGGGCCTCGGCCTTGAACTTCTGGCTTTCGTCGAGCGCATACTTGTTCTCGAAGGCTTCGCCGCGCTTGTCGAATGATGACATGGTTAAAGTTCCCGTCGGGGTTGTTGGGCGGTCAGGACGACGTTGTAAACGCCGGTTCGGAGCTTAAATAAGGTCGAGATACCGTTGGAACAATCGGCCGCAAGGTCGCAGGCAAGACGGTATCGGGCGAGGCTTATCGGACCAGGCTTGCGCGAGGTTGGGGTAAACCCCCACTGGGCGGGCCGGGTCGATTGTACTGGCAGGGCCGATCGGGTAGGTTGCCTGCAGGCCCGGTTCTCGTTCTGTTTCTTCCCGTTCCTGGCCTTCACGGCAGCTCCGTCGTGGGTCGATCCCGTTATTCGGAGCACACCACATCCATGGATTTCAACAACACCCGGTACATCCCCATGAGCCGTCGACGTCGCATTTATGAAGGCAAGGGCAAGGTCCTGTATGAAGGCCCGGAGCCCGGTACCCTGATTCAGCACTTCAAGGACGACGCGACCGCGTTCAATGCCAAGAAACACCAGGTGATCGAGGGCAAGGGCGTCCTCAATAACCGGATTTCGGAATACCTGTTCCAGCATCTGAACGACATCGGCGTGCCGACCCATTTCATCCGCCGGCTCAACATGCGCGAGCAGCTGATTCGCGAAGTCGAGATCGTGCCGCTGGAAGTCGTGGTCCGTAACGTGGCGGCGGGTTCGCTGTCGCAGCGCCTCGGCATCGAGGAGGGCACCCAGCTGCCGCGCTCGATCATCGAGTTCTATTACAAGAACGACCAGCTCAACGACCCGATGGTCTCGGAAGAGCACATCACGGCGTTCGGCTGGGCCACCCCGCAGGAAATCGATGACATCATGGCGCTTGCCATCCGCGTCAACGACTTCCTCACCGGTCTTTTCCTGGGCATCGGCATCCGCCTCGTCGATTTCAAGATGGAATGCGGTCGCCTGTTCGAAAACGACATGATGCGCATCATCGTCGCCGACGAGATCTCGCCCGACTCATGCCGGCTGTGGGATATCAAGTCGAACGAGAAGCTGGACAAGGATCGTTTCCGCCGCGATTTGGGCGGCGTGCTGGAGGCCTATACCGAGGTCGCCAAGCGTCTCGGCATTCTCTCTGAAAACGAACGCCCGATGGGCACCGGCCCGGTACTGGTCAAGAGCTGAGGATATCACGTGAAAGCCCGCGTAACTGTTACCCTGAAGAACGGCATCCTTGACCCGCAGGGCAAGGCCATCGAAGGCGCGCTGAAATCGCTCGGCGTCGATGGCATTGCCTCTGTGCGGCAGGGCAAAGTGTTCGACATCGAACTGAACGGCGCCGACAAGGCGAAAGCCGAAGAGGCGCTGAAGGCCGCGGCCGACAAGCTGCTGGCGAATACGGTGATCGAAAACTATCGCGTCGACGTGCTCTGAGCCAGGTTATCGCTATGAAATCCGCCGTTCTCGTCTTCCCCGGAATCAACCGCGAACGCGACATGGCGCGGGCGCTCAAGCTGGCATCGGGGCAGGAGTCCACGATGGTCTGGCACGCCGAGACCGCGCTGCCCAAGGGCACCGATCTCGTCGTCGTCCCCGGCGGCTTCTCCTATGGTGACTATCTGCGCTGCGGCGCCATTGCGGCGCGCTCGCCGGTGATGGATGCGGTGCGGGCGTTCGCGGCTGACGGCGGCCTCGTGATGGGCGTCTGCAACGGCTTCCAGATCCTGTGCGAGTCCGGCCTGCTGCCGGGCATCCTGATGCGCAATGCCAAACTGAAATTCCTGTGCCACGACGTGCATCTGCGCGTCGAACGGTCCGACACGGCGTTTACCCGTGGCTACAATGCCGGTCAGGTGATCCGCGTGCCGATCGCCCACGGCGAGGGCAACTACACAGCCGATGCCGAAACGCTGAAGCGCCTCGAAGGCGATGGCCGCGTGCTCTATCGCTATTGCTCGCCGACGGGCGAGGTTGGCGATCTGCACAATATCAATGGCGCCGCCGCATCGATTGCCGGCATCGTCAGCGAGAAGGGCAACGTGCTCGGCATGATGCCGCATCCGGAAAATCACGTCGAAGACATCATGGGCTGCACCGACGGCCGCGGTCTGTTTGCTGGTCTTGTCGAGCATCTGGAGCGCGCTGCGTGATCGCTGCTGTGGCGCGGCTGTCGAAGCTCGCCGCAACGCTTGCGCTCGTGCTGGCTACGAGCGTCTCGGCATCTGCCGATGATTATCCCAAACGCCCCATCACGATGATCGTGCCTTTCGCGGCCGGCGGCACGTCGGACGTGATTGCGCGTGCGGTGGCTGAGCAGATGGCGGCGACGCTGGGCCAGACCATCATCATCGAGAATGTCGTCGGCGCCGGCGGCTCCACCGCGCTGGCCCGCGCGGCGCGGTCTGCCCCCGACGGCTACACCATCGCCATCGGCAATGCCGGTACCAGCGCGGCGACCTACACGATCTATCCGAAATTGTCCTTCACGCCGGACTCCTTTGCCTCCATCGGCATGGTGGCCAAGACCTTCGGCGTCGTGGCGCTGCGCAAGGATTTCCCGGCGAGTGATCTCAAGGGCTTCATCGCCTATGCCAAAGCCAATCCGGGCAAGGTCAATCTCGGCCATGCCGGGATCGGCTCCTCGAATTACCTGATCTGCAAGAGCTTCGTGCAGGCCGCCGGCATCGACGTCACGCTGGTCGGCTATCGCGGCGCGGCGCCCGCGCTCACCGATGCCATCGGCGGGCAGATCGACGGCGTCTGCGATTCTGCAGCCTCCGTCTCGCAGGCCATCGACGACAAGCTGGTGAAGGGCATCGTGGTCGGCTCGACGGTACGGCTGGCGACGCTGCCCGAGCTGCCGACCTCGGCAGAAGCAGGGCTGCCCGACTTCGAGGCGCAGGGCTGGAATGGCCTGTTCGCGCCGAAGGGGACACCGCCAGAGATCATCGCCAAGCTGAACGCCGCTGCTCGCGCGTCGGTTGAGAGTGATCTGGTAAAAAAGCGTTTCCAGGATCTGTCGACCGTGGCGCCCGACGCCAATGAGCATGCACCGGAGGTGCTGCAGCAATTGGTGACGCGCGATGTAGCGAAGTACAACAAGCTCCTGACGCCGTAATCATCCCTTGCTCGAAGCTGTGCCATCTCGGTACGGCTCAAATTTTCAGCGCCGCCCATTGCCTCATTCACGGAGCGTCGGCCCGGTATTTGCCTCTGCCAAGGTCCTTCTGCAGGTCGCCGCCTGCGATTGTCGGGTCCAGCACGATGTTTCTGGCCAGGCCCCGGCAGGTTGCTTTTGGCGCGAGGTGGGCATCAAATAGCACGCAAAGGTCGTAAGGCTCGGTCGAAAGCGACCTGAAGCAGACTTTCCGAGTCTATGATGGCCACGTCTATTGCGGCGCGTGGTTTCTGAAGTGCTCGACGGTTGGCTACCAGCGTGTCTCGGCAGTTGGAGAAGCTGCATGATGAACCGAAGGCAGGTACTCGTGGATTTGGCGCTCCAGGGCGGAGGCTCGCATGGCGCATTCACGTGGGGTGTCCTCGATCGGCTGCTTGAGGAGTCGTGGCTACAAATTGCCGGCATATCCGGAACATCGGCAGGAGCGATGAATGCCGCCGTTCTGGCGGACGGCTGGACTGCCGGCGGTGCCGACGGAGCACGCGAGGCCCTGGACAAATACTGGCGGCGCGTCTCGCGTGCCGCGGCCTTCAGTCCGTTTCAACGCTCCCCCCTCGATCGCCTCATGGGACGCTGGTCGCTCGACACTTCTCCGGCCTATCTCTTCGCCGATCTGATGTCGCGCGTTCTGTCGCCTTATGATCTCAATCCGCTCGGTTACAATCCGCTGCGCGAAATACTGGCCGAGAGCATTGATTTCGAGCGTCTCGCCGGTGCACCGATCAAACTCTTCGTAACGGCCACGCGGGTACGGACAGGTCGCGGGCGAATTTTCCGTAACGCCGAGATCACCGCGGATGTGTTGCTTGCGTCGGCATGCCTGCCAACGATGTTCCGCGCGATCGAGATTGAAGGCGAAGCCTATTGGGATGGGGGCTATGCAGGCAACCCCACGATCACGCCGCTTGTTCGCGAGACAGATGCGCAGGACACCATCGTCGTGCAGATCAATCCGACCGAGCGACTGGAGGAGCCGCGCACGGCTGCGGACATTCTCAATCGTCTCAATGAAATTTCATTCAACTCGCCGCTGGCAAAGGAGCTGCGGATGATTGCGCTGCTTCGTCAGGTGGCGGATCCCGGCACCGGGGAGGGCGCCCGCTGGGCTCAAATGAAGACGCACCGGATCAAGAGCGATCTGCTCGCGACTTTCGCCGCGTCATCCAAGCTCAACGCCGAATGGGCCTTCCTATCCAAGCTGCGCGACGAGGGGCGGCAAGCGGCCGGCGACTTTCTCGACGCGCACGGCGCCGATCTTGGCGAGCGTTCGACGGCCGATCTCGACATCCTGTTGGCGGAGTGCTGACGTCATGGGGCTTCTCGGCATTCTCGTCGGGCTTGGTCTTCTCATCTGGCTGGCTTTCCGGGGGTGGAGCGTTCTGCTGCTTGCTCCGCTCTCCGCACTGGTTGCGGCGACTTTCGGCAGAGAGCCATTGCTTGCCAATTGGACGCAGACCTTCATGGGCAGTGCAGCCCAGTTTCTCGCTCAGTTCTTTCCCATCTTTCTGCTCGGCGCCGTATTCGGGAAGCTGATGGACGACAGCGGTGCGGTCACTGCGGTCGCGAACTTCATCACCCGCCGCCTGGGCGAGCGCCGGGTCATCCTCGCCGTGGTGCTCTCGGGGGCACTGGTCACCTATGGCGGCGTCAGCCTTTTCGTCGCATTTTTTGTGATCGTTCCGATGGCCCAGTCGCTGTTTCGCGCGGCGGGGATTCCGCGCCGCCTCGTGCCCGCGACGGTCATTCTTGGAACGTCCACTTTCACCATGTCAGCCTTGCCGGGCACACCATCGATTCAGAATGCGATACCCATGCCGTTCTTTGGCACCACGCCCTTCGCTGCGCCGGGCCTCGGCATGATCGCGTCATTGATCATGCTGAGCATTGGACTGTGGTGGTTGCTCCGCGCCGAGAAGGCGGCACGACAAGCGAATGAAGGTTATGGCGAAGAATTGTCGATCGCGACCAGCGCCGCTGCCGATGACGAGCGCTTGCGCGGGCGTGCTACGACGGCGCGCGAATTCGATCCGGCCGAAATATCCCACGGGCATCGCAGCGAAGCGGACGTGCCTGTCGTCAATGCCGTTCTTCCCCTGGTTGTCGTTGTCGTCGTCAATCTCGTGATGTCGCTCGTTGTCCTGCCCCGGCTTGATGTCTCCTTCCTGGCCGAACAGCGCTGGGGCAGCACGTCTCTACCTGCCGTTGCCGGTGTGTGGTCCGTTGTCGTCGCGCTCGCAGGCGCGACCGCGACAGTCGTCATCTGCAACTGGACGCGATTGCCTGCACTGCGACAGACGATGGATGCCGGGGCCAACGCGTCCGTACTGCCAGCGCTGACTGTCGCGAGCCTCGTTGGCTTTGGCGCTGTCATCGCAGCGCTGCCCGCATTCGACATGGTGCGGGACTGGGCGCTGGATATTAAAGGGGGGCCGCTGGTGTCGTTGGCCGTTTCCACGAACCTGCTCGCCGCGTTGACAGGTTCGGCATCCGGCGGACTGACAATCGCGCTGGATGCACTCGGTCAGACCTATATGGACGTTGCTACGCGGGAGGGAATCGATCCCGGGTTGCTGCACCGCGTAGCTGTGATCGGCTCCGGCACCCTGGACATTCTCCCTCACAATGGTGCGGTCGTCAGCCTGCTCGCGATCTGCGGCCTGACGCATCGCCAAAGTTATCTCGACATTGTGATGGTCGGCATCGTGAGCTCGGTTGTCGCTCTTGCCGCCGTGATTGCCATGGGCTCCGCACTGGGCTCATTTTGAACTCCGGCCCCAACCGCCGTTTTGTCCAGATTTCGCAGTCGACCACGTGCCGGGTGTGGCAGTGAGCCACCTTTGTCCGGCGCCGTTTGTCGGCTACGAATGAACTTTCGCCGCGCTCGCCGCGTCAACGAGACATCGGGCAAGCGAAGCGGCGGCGAATTGATACAATCGCAATCAAACGCCTGTACGATTCGCGATCGGAAGGCATTTGACCGGGGCACTGAATGGCAAATCGATTGGCGACGGCGCAACCCAACGTCGGGATGCGGCACTGGATATCTCCCGTCGTGGTGTTGGCAGCAATGGTTGCGGTGGCCGCTCCGGCGGCCGGAGCCGCCGCAAAGCAGGCGCGTCCCGCCCGCGTCGTCGAGGCGACCGCCCCGCGCGAAGCAGGCGAGCCGATGATGGCGATCGTGTCGATCAAGAGCCAGCAGGTCACATTCTACGACGCCGATGGATGGATCACGCGCGCACCGGTCTCGACCGGGGTGTCCGGCCGCGAGACGCCGGCAGGCGTCTTTGCGGTTCTCGAGAAGAACAAGGACCATCGCTCCAACATGTATGACGATGCCGCGATGCCGAACATGCAGCGGATCACCTGGAACGGTGTCGCACTGCATGGCGGGCCGTTGCCCGGCTATGCCGCGTCGCATGGCTGTGTGCGGATGCCATACGGCTTCGCGGACAGGTTGTTCGACAAGACGCGGATCGGAATGCGGGTGATCATCTCGCCGAATGACGCGGCGCCCGTCGAGTTTTCCCATCCGGCGCTTCTGATGCCGAAAGCGGAAGCCATCGCCGCTGCTCCGGGCCGTGTCGAGGTGCTCGCCCGCGAGGCTGCGGAGGCCGCTGCTGCCGCGGACGCGACGAAGAAACTCGCAGCGACTTCTGCGCGCGAGGCGAAGCTGCTGCCGGGGGCCCTGCGCAAGCTGCAATCGCTGAAGGCGCGCGCCGATGTCGAGCTCGTATCTGCCGACAAGGCCGTCGTTGTGGCAAAGACCGATGAGGCCAAGGCGCGGGCTGAGGACGCAAAGCAGAAGGCTGCCGCCAGGGCCGCGGAGCTCGGGGCGCAATTCGAAACCGCAAAGGCCGATACGGCGTCGAAGATTGATGCCGCGGCCGCTGCGAAGGATGCCGCCAAGGCCGCGGAGACCAAAAAGGTCGCCACCGCCAAGGCAGCGAGCGATGCGAAACTCGCGCTTGAGCCGGTCTCGATCTATATCAGCCGCGAGACGCAGATGCTTTACGTTCGGCGCAATACGCACAAGCCGGCACCGGACGGCGGCGGCGAGGTGTTCGATTCAAGCATCGAAGTTCCCATCA
Source organism: Tardiphaga sp. 20_F10_N6_6 (assembly GCF_052076045.1). Taxonomy (NCBI): domain Bacteria; kingdom Pseudomonadati; phylum Pseudomonadota; class Alphaproteobacteria; order Hyphomicrobiales; family Nitrobacteraceae; genus Tardiphaga; species Tardiphaga sp. 20_F10_N6_6. The sequence continues at coordinate 2,055,049 of NZ_CP197239.1, read as the reverse complement.
CCATCCGCGACCCCGGCAAGCCGATCGGCACGCATGTGTTTACGGCAATGGCGCGGAACGACGCAGGCCTGCGCTGGAGCGCCGTCACGATCGACGAAGGCGATAGCGCGAAGGCCGCCCTCGACCGCATCACCATTCCACAGGAAGTGCTCGACCGGATCGGAGCGACCGCATTGCCACGCTCGTCGATTGTGATCTCCGACGAGCCGCTCAGCACCGAGACCAACTATCGCACCGAATTCGTCGCAGTGCTGAGTAATCAGCCTCAGGGTGGTTTCATTACGCGCAAGCCGACGCCACCTGCCGATCTCATGGCGAGCAGCGACGATGCGGATGGCGATGGCTTTGGCTCGTTCTTCCAGCGCTGGAATGCGGACCCCGCGCCCGTGCAGGCTCGCCGCAGGGTCGCGCCGTATCAGCGCCAGCCGCAAACCGGCTGGTGGTAGGTCCCGCCTGGCCATTGCTCGCTTGGGAAGCTGAGCAGCCTGATCGCATCGACGCGCGCGTCGCTATCAACCAGCGCTCCTCGCGTAATGCCGACGTCCACGATTGTTCGCTATGACGCGCGAATGGTTTGTGCGCTTTTGGTCGTCTTGCGGGCGATCGCCATGAAAGCGCGCGCGGCCGCTGTCTGGTAGCGATGGGCATCCCACAGCAAGGCTCCGGAGCGGCGTATCCACGGAGGCCCGATCGGAATGATCGCGAGGTCCTTTCGGGCGTTCAGGCTTCGGTCAGCAAGAACCGTCGGCAGCCCTCCCGATTTCGCGAGTTCGATCAGGGCCTCGACCGAGTTCATCTCGACGCGCACATCGAGCTGTATATCGGGCGGTAGTGACTGGTCGAGAATGCGGCGGGTCGCAAAGGCGGGGGTCAAAAGTGCTAACGGACGTTGGGCGAGCGCCTGCAGCGTGATCGACTGTTGTCGTGATTGATTTTGCGACTTCGCAAGCACCAGGACGAGCCGCTCCTCGAACAACAGGTCGACGCCCAATTCCGCGTGCTGGGGCGGCGCGAAAGCAATCGCGAGATCGAGATCTCCGGACAGGATGTGTCGCTCGACATCGTTTGCGGAGCCGACCTCCACGCTGAGCCGAACCTCGGGATATTTCTCGCCGAAGCTGCCGATGATCTTCGGCAGGAATGTCGTGCTGTAGGTGTAGATGACGCCGACACGAAGCGTGCCGGCCATGCCGCCCTCCAGCTCGGCGATTGCCGTGCGCGCCGCTTCGGTCTGAACCATCAGACGTTGTGCGTGTTCGCGCAGTGCATGTCCTGTCTCGGTCAGTTGCATGCCTTGGGGCGTCCGGTTGAACAGAACGGTGCCGAGGTCCTGTTCGAGGGCGCGGATCTGCTGCGACAGCGTTGGCTGGGCGACGCCGAGGGCTTCCGCAGCCTTCGCCATGCGCTTGTGGGTCGCGATTGCCAGAAAATAGCCGAGACGTCTGGGATCCATAGCCGATTACAATCTTCTATCACATCTATAGTTTTGACTGTGTTGGCCTATCACGCGTCTCGTGCCAGTGTTTGTCAATATCGGACCTGGCCGGCACGCTTTTGTGCGGCCGTCGAAACATAAGAACCGACTGGGAGGCTCTTTTCATGCTGTCACGACGCACCTTATTTGCCCGGGCGACCCACGCCGCGGTGGCGGCTTGCTGTATCGCCCTGGGCGCAAACCGTGCGACGGCGCAGGAGTATCCGACCAAGCCAGTCCAGTTGATCGTTCCCTTCGCGGCCGGCGGTGCCGCCGACATCATCGGCCGCACGATCGCGGAAAAGCTGAGCCAGACCTGGGGCCAACAGGTCGTCGTCGAAAACAGGGGCGGGGCCGGATCGAATATCGGCATCAACGCTGCCGCCAAGAGCGCTCCCGATGGTTACACGCTGGTGCTCGCGTCGATCGCCGTGGCCGTCAATCCCTGGCTTTTCAAGTCGATGCCGTACGATCCTGTGAAGGATCTGACACCGCTGACGCTGGCGCTCGAGACGCCGAATGTGGTGCTTGTGCCGCCCTCATCGCCGATCAAGAACATCAAGGATCTGATCGCCTTTGCGAAAGAAAAGGCGGCATCGGGCGGCGCCACCTATGGCTCTGCCGGCGTCGGTTCCTCTCTGCATCTGGCGGCGGAAGTGTTCCGGCAGCAGGCCAAGGTCGAGATGACCCACGTTCCCTATCGTGGCTCGTCGCCGGCCCTGACAGATCTGATGGCCGGCCGGATCGACCTGATGTTCGACAACGCCTCGACGGCGCTTCCGCAGGTGCAGGGCGGCAGCCTCCGCGCCATTGCCGTCACCACGAGGGAGCGCATCGCCGCACTGCCTGACGTGCCGACGATCAGCGAATCCGGGCTGCCGGGCTTCGAGCTCGCCAACTGGTGGGCCATTTTTGGTCCGGGCCAGATGCCGCCGGCGCTGGCGGAGCGCATCAGCGGCGATATCCGCAAGGTTCTGGCGGATCCGGATGTGCAGAAGCGTTTCGCCGATGTCAGCGGGCGCGTCATCGCGTCGTCGCCCCAGGAACTTGCTGCGCATCTGGCGCAGGAGAGCGCCAAATGGAAGCAGATCGTCGAGACCGCAGGCATTCGCGGCAGCCAGTGACGACAGACGTCCGACACACACCGCGATCGATCACTAACGAATATCAAGCGATAGACGAGCGCTCTTGCTGAGGGCGCTCATGGAGAATGATGTGAAGAAGCTACTTTCAGGTCTGATGGCATCGGTCATGGTCGTCACCACTTCGGCTGCCATGGCACAGAGCACCGCGCCGCTGAAACTGGGCGCCGTCCTCGACATGTCCGGCCTGTTTGCCGACATTACCGGGCCAGGCAGCGAGACTGCAGCCAAGATGGCCATTGAGGATTTCGGCGGCGAGGTTCTCGGGCGCAAGGTCCAGATCGTGGTCGCCGACCATCTCAACAAGTCCGACCTGGCCGCGAATTTCACCCGTGAAATGTTCGACAACCAGGGTGTCGAGGCTATCGTCGATGTGGCTGGCTCTGCCACGGCGCTGGCTGCGGCGGAAATGGCCAGGACGCGCGGCAAGATCATCATGTTCAATGGTCCCGGTGCGGTCAGGCTGACCAACGAGGCGTGCGGTCCCTACATCGTCCACTACACCTACGACACCTACGCGCTGGCCAGCGTCACCGGCCTGGCCACGGTGAAGCGCGGCCTCAATAGCTGGTTCTTCCTCACGGCCGACTACGCATTCGGCCAGGAGCTGGAGCGCGACACCTCGAACGTCGTTACCAAGGCGGGCGGCAAGGTTGTCGGCAATGTGAAGCACCCGATCAACACCTCGGATTTTTCGTCGTTCTTGCTTCAGGCGCAGAGCACCAAGGCAAGCGTGATCGGCCTGGCCAATGCGGGTGGCGACACCATCAATGCGATCAAGCAGGCCGCCGAGTTCGGCCTGACCCAGTCCGGGCAGAAGCTGTCGCCCTTGCTGGCCTTCATTTCCGACATCGACAGCGTCGGACTTGAAACCGCGCAGGGCCTGTTGCTGGCCGAGGCGTTCTATTGGGATCTCAACGACGAAACGCGCGCATTCGCTAAGCGCTTCATGGAGCGGACCAAGCGCGCGCCGACCTCGGCGCAGGCGGGCGTCTACTCCTCCGTGACGACCTACCTGAACGCGGTGAAGAAGGCAGGTACCACCGATTCAGCGGCCGTGATGAAGGTCATGAAGGACACGCCGATCAACGACATGTTTGCGAAGAACGGCCGGATCCGCGAGGACGGCCGCATGGTGCACGACATGTACCTGTTCGAAGTGAAGAAGCCGTCGGAATCGAAGGCGCGCTGGGACGACTACAAGCTACTGGCGACCGTCTCCGGCGACGACGCGTTCCAGCCGCTATCGGCGTCACGCTGCCCGCTCATCAAGAAGTAGCGCAGCGGCAGATGGCAAAGCGACGGGTCGCCGGGAAGGTAGCGGCGATCCGTTCAAGGCCCCATCCATGGACAACAGGAAGATGCCCTTCATGAGCACCAGCGTGGCAGTCCGCGTCGACCAGGTCGAGACCATCCTGGTCGATGTGCCGACGATCCGCCCCCATCGGTTGTCGATGCATACGATGAACAGCCAGACCCTGGTCCTGGTCATCATCCGCTGCTCCGACGGAACGATCGGAATCGGCGAGGGCACGACCATCGGCGGCCTTAGCTACGGCGAGGAGAGTCCCGAGGGCATCAAGCTGACCGTGGATACCTATATCGCTCCGGCCATCATCGGCATGGATGCGTCACGCGTCGCCGCGCTCATGGCCGACGTGAAGCGACGCGTCAAAGGCAACCGCTTTGCCAAATGTGCGGTCGAGACCGCGCTGCTGGATGCGCTCGGCAAACGCCTGGGCCTGCCGGTGTCGGAGTTGCTCGGCGGGCGCCAGCACGACACCTTGCCGGTGGCATGGACGCTGGCCAGCGGCGACACCGCGCGCGATATCGAGGAAGCCGAGCGGATGCTCGATGCGCGCCGCCACAATATCTTCAAGCTGAAGATCGGCCTGCGGTCCGTGGACGATGACGTGGCGCATGTGGCGGCCATCAAGCGCGCCCTCGGGGATCGTGCCAGCGTGCGGGTCGACGTGAACCAGGCCTGGAGCGAGCCCGAGGCACGGCGTGGCATTCCCGCCTTGGAGGCGGCCGGCGCGGACCTCATCGAGCAGCCTTTGTCGCGCGACAATCGCGGGGCTCAGGCCCGCCTTGCCGGCCGCTATGCCGTACCCATCATGGCTGACGAGGCGCTGCACGGCACGACGGATGCCTTCGACATCGCGGCGCGCGGTGCCGCGGACGTGTTCGCCCTGAAGATCAATCAGGCCGGCGGTCTGTACGATGCCGTGAAGATGGCTGCGATCGGCGATGCCGCGGGTCTCGGCCTGTATGGCGGCACCATGCTGGAAGGCGGTGTCGGCACCGCAGCGTCGGCCCAGGTTTTCTCCGTGCTGCCGAAGCTCGCATGGGGCACTGAATTGTTCGGCCCGCTGCTTCTGACCGAGGAAATCCTCGCGACGCCCCTGCGTTACGGCGACTTCGTGTTGCAGGTGCCGACGGCGCCCGGCATCGGCGTCGAGCTGGACATGGACCGTGTCGCATTCTTCCGCCGCGATGGTTACGCGCCGCGCGTTCAACCGGCCGGCACAACAACAGGAGCTTGATCGATGCTTTTTCAGGTGGAAATGGACGTTCAGATCCCGCCGGGTCTCGCCCCCGAGGTGGTCGAGCAACTGAAAAAGACCGAGCGTGAACGCGCGCAGGAACTGCAGAAGACAGGCGAGTGGCGTCATCTCTGGCGGGTTGCCGGACGTTACGCCAATGTCAGCATCTTCGATGTGGCGAGCAATGAGGCGCTGCACGATATTCTGTCGACATTGCCGCTCTTCCCCTTCATGCGCGTCAGCGTGACGCCTTTGTGCCGGCATCCTTCGTCGGTTCGTTCGGACGACAGCTAGGCGCGGGGCCGACCTTCGCTAACGCAGTATTCCGGCGAGACGGGCGGCTCACACAGCAGCTTCATCAGTACAATCTCGCAAGCGTATCGAACAGCGCGAGGTTGAGCCGTTTCAGGTCGTTGTCCACCGGCTCCGGTTGCGACGAGAATTTTGCCACGACCAGTTCGGCGCGCGGATTCACATAGAGATATTGCCCGTGAATGCCGAGCGCGAAGAACGCGCCGCTTGCGTTGCCGGTCTGGTACCATTTGTTGCGATAGCGGCCTTCAGGCAACCATTCGACGAACTTGCCCGCGCGCCAGGCCTCGGCAGAGCCGTTCGTGATCGTATCCGACACCCAGTCCTGCGCGACGATCCGGCGGCCGTTGGCCATGCCGCCCTGCCGCATCATCTCGCCGATGCGGGCGAGGTCGCGCGGGGTCATGCAAAAGCCGCCGCCGGTCCGGGCGCTGCCGATCGCATCGACCGTAATATAGGCATCCTGCCGCGCGCCGAGCGGCTGCCACAAACGCGCGGCGGCAAAGTCAGCGAAACGCTGACCCGAGGCGCGCTCGATCACCAGACCCAACACGTCCGAATTCGGCGAGCAGTAGTGAAAGGGGCCGCCATGGTCGCCGGGGCCCTTTTGCAGCGTAGCGAGGAAGGCGATCAGTGAGTCCGGAGTATCTCCCGGCACCGACGGCTCGAGCAGGCCGGCGCGGCGGTATCGCGCGAAATCGCCGCGGGGATCCTGATAGGTCTCTTCGAAATCGAGGCTGACCCGCATGTCGAGGACATCGCGCAGGCTCGCGTCCGAATAGGCGGAGGATTTGAGTTCCGGAACGTAGTGCGCGGCGGTCTCGTCGAAATCGATCAGGCCGTCGCTGTGTAAAATTCCCGCGACGATCGATGTCACCGACTTGCTCGCGGAGAACAGAATGTGCCGCGATTGCGCAGTAAAATTCGGCGCATGGTAATCTGCCACGACACGGCCGGATTTCATCAGCACGAGCGCATCGGTCGAGGTCCTGCGCAGCACATCTACGACAGCAGCTGTTTCTCCACCGACAGAGAATGTCTGCTTGAGCAAGTCTCCGGGATCGACAGGTGGATCCTCAATCAGTCCCGGCGTCGCTGCGATGGGTGCCGTCGGAATGAGTTCGGACACGTGACGGAATGCCCAGACATTCCAGGGCGCCTGACGCCAGTTATCGAGACGGACGTCGCTGCGTGCAAAACCATAGTCGGCTTCGAACGCCGAGGGCTGCCCGTTGCTCGTCATGACGCAATCTTCTCGCAGTCGGTCGGCTGAACGGCGCCGCCGAGCCAGCAGCCGTTGAGATCGCCGTTATCGAAGCTGAAGCGCACCTTGATCGCGGAGGGGCGATTCATGGCGCGTCCCTGGCGAATGGTGATCTGGCGCTCCGACGCATCCACCATCCGGTTCGCGAGGAGACCGAATGACAAGGCGGAGGCTGCAATGCCTGTTGCCGCATCTTCCGGGTAGCCTGATGAACTCGGAAACTGCCGCGCATCGATGACCTGCGCCTGCTGGTCGGACACGGCGTAGGGATAGAGACCGGTGGAGTCGATGCCATTGCACAGGCGCTCCATCCGCGAGAAGTCAGGCTTCAGGCCGTCGAGGATGGACACGCTCTTCAACGGAATGAGGGTCTTGACCCGGCTTGTGCGTGCATTCTGGATCGGGAACGGCGCGAGGCAGTCGGCACCGATCCCGAGGACGTCGAGAATGTCATCGACGCTTCGGGGCGTATCGGGAAGCGGCTCGATAACACCCGCAGGCTGTGAGACCTCGACCGAAATATCCTGTTCGTCTGATTGGCCGATCCGCGCATGGACGCGGCCACTCTTCGTCAGGATCGTGATCCGATCGCGCTGCAGCCGGCCGAGCCGTTGAATCAGCCACGTCGCGCCGACGGTGGCGTGTCCGCACATGGACATCTCATGATTGGGCACCCAGAAGCGAAATTCGAAATCGTAGTCCGAGCCCGGCGGAGGCGGCAACACAAACCCGCTCTCGTGCCCGTAAGCGCGCGCGACCTGCTGCATCTCTGCATCACTCATGCCGGCAGCGTCGATCACGATCGGGGCGGGATTACCGCCCTGCGGACCTGCCGCAAAGACACTGACAAATCGAACCTGCGGTTCGGGAGATATCGTCATCATGTTTGCACCCTGCACCCTCTAGCAGCCTCGCGCGTTCGCACTGCACGTCAGCCAGCGCTGCACGGAATTCACCGGTGCGAAGCTACGGAGGATGTTGCTGCAGCGCGCGTTCCAGCGGGCCCTAGATTTTGATCGGTCGGGCCATGCGCTTGCGGACTTCGCTTGGCGACTGGCCATCGGCCCGGCGCATCGCATGGGCGAGCGCCGCACCGCTGTCGAAGCCGACGCGGAGCGCGATCTCGCCGATCGGGAGATCGGTTGCTTTCAGCAGTTCGCTTGCATTGTCGAGGCGGATCCGTTGCTGGAATTCGCCGATCGACGCGCCGGTCCCCGCGCGAAACAGTCGGGTGATGTGACGCCGCGAAACGCCGAACCGTTCTTCCAGGGCGTCGAGCGGAACATCCCGGTCGGCATGAAGGGTGAGATAGTCCTTCAGCTCCGCGACCAATGTCATGCCGTGTTCGCGATGCGAGGCACTGGATACGGCATCGCCGGTCAGAGCCTCGGCGATGCACTGAACGAGCAGGGTAGAGGACAGTCCGTGCCGGATATGGGCATTGCCATAGGCGTGCCTGCCATCCCCGACCAGCAGCGCCTGCAGGGCGCGCAGTCTGTCTGACCGGCGAAACAGCCGGGTCGTTGATGTCCTGCGGCGGAATTCGCTCAGCGAGCCGTTCTCTCTTTCGAGGCGTTTCAGGACCGAGCCAGTTGCGTAGATGGCGACGTGGCTGTGTGCGCCGATCCCTGCGCGCGTCTCATGCGCCTGGTTCGGCGGAACGATCGCGAACCGGTCCTGCGACAGCCACGTGCCTTCGCGGCCGGCTTCGTGCTTCAGCTCGATCGTCCCGCGGCTCGGCAGGATGAACATCAGGCAATCATGCCAGTGCCACGGCATGGCGTAATCGCCGCAACCGGCGACAGCCGCGTGCTCGTCGTCCGCGGCGATCAGGAGATCTGCGTTTGCCGGATGACGTAGCCGTTCGAATGAACTCAGCATGTTCGGGCCCACATGTGTTGTCGACGAACCTAGCAGGGTGCGCCAATGCCCGCCAATTGACGCCCGGTTACTCCGCCGCGATAGCTGCCGGCTTCGGGCGCTTCTTCACGCGCTTGATGGTGCCCGAGAAGGTCAACAGCGAACGTTCGCCGGCTTTCAGGATTCCGCGCAGGAAGATCAATGAGCCGCCGATCCGGGTCATTTCGCCGTGGCATTCGACCAGCTCGCCTTCGCGGGCCGCATCGAGGAATTCGCAGCCGAACGAGACGGTGATGCCGGGGCCCTGCAGCTCGCGGGAGGCCAGCGCGAACAGGCAATAATCGGCGAAGGTCATGAAGCAGCCGCCATGGACGTTTTTCATGCCGTTGAGGTGCTTTTTCTCGACCCGGAAGGCGCAGCGGACGGAGCCGTCGGCCTCGACCTTGTGCCAGAACGGGCCGGAGACCGATTCGAAGGAATCCCGCTTCCAGGTGGTCCAGCCCGCAAATTCCCCCTCCGTCGCGGTATAGGCGTCGGCGTGGAACGGGATGGTGGCATCGGCGGGCACATTCACGGTCTGAACTCCTTGGATTGGCTGCGAAAAGTGTTAAATCCGATCCATCCGGCGGGCGCAATCCGGCGCCGGCGCAGGGCCTTATGCAGGCTGTTTTTCGAGCAGTTCGGGCATTGCCCGGGCAAAGCTTGGGACATGCGGGGAACGGGCCGGAATAGGCCTTTTCCGCATGCTCCGATCTCCCTATGAAGAAGCCTTACAGAGCCAAGAGACCCCATGACCGAGCCAAAGATCACTCCCGAACTCGTCGCTTCCCACGGCCTCAAGCCCGACGAGTATGAGCGCATTCTCAAGCTGATCGGGCGGGAGCCGACTTTCACTGAGCTCGGCATCTTCTCGGCCATGTGGAACGAGCATTGCTCGTACAAATCCTCGCGCATCCATCTGAAGGGGCTGCCGACCAAGGCGCCGTGGGTGCTGCAGGGGCCGGGTGAGAATGCCGGCGTGATCGATATCGGCGACAATCAGGCCATCGTGTTCAAGATGGAGAGCCACAACCACCCGAGCTATATCGAACCCTATCAGGGCGCGACCACGGGTGTCGGCGGCATCCTGCGCGACGTCTTCACCATGGGCGCACGCCCGATCGCCTGTTTGAACGCGCTGTCATTCGGCGCGCCGGAGCATCCGAAGACCCGCCACCTCGTATCGGGCGTCGTCGCCGGCGTCGGCGGCTATGGCAATTCGTTCGGCGTGCCCACCGTGGGCGGCCAGACGCGTTTCCACACCCGCTATGACGGCAACAACCTCGTCAACGCGATGGCCGTCGGTCTCGCCGATGCCGACAAGATCTTCCTTGCGGCGGCATCGGGCGTGAACATGCCGATCGTCTATCTCGGCTCCAAAACGGGCCGCGACGGCATTCACGGCGCGTCGATGGCCTCTGCCGAGTTCGACGAGGATTCCGAGGAGAAGCGTCCCACTGTGCAGGTCGGCGATCCCTTCGCCGAGAAGCTGCTGCTGGAAGCCTGTCTCGAAATCATGGCCGCCGATTGCGTCATCGCGATCCAGGACATGGGCGCTGCAGGTCTGACGTGCTCTGCCGTCGAGATGGGCGCCAAGGGCGACCTCGGCGTTGAGCTCAATCTCGACGCGGTGCCGACGCGCGAAGAGGGTATGACCGCTTACGAGATGATGCTCTCGGAGAGCCAGGAGCGCATGCTCATGGTGCTGAAGCCCGAGAAGGAAAAGCAGGCCGAGGATATCTTCCGGAAGTGGGGACTCGACTTCGCCATCGTCGGCTACACCACGCCAACGCTGCGCTTCGTCGTGAAGCATGGCGGCAAGGTGATGGCTGATCTGCCGATCAAGGAACTCGGCGACGAAGCGCCGCTCTACGATCGTCCGCATGTGCCGTCGCCGGCACTGCCGGTGGTCCATGCGCGCGACATCGCCGCGCCGTCGTCGATCCCGGATGCACTGGAGAAGCTGATCGGTACGCCCGAACTATGCTCGAAGCGCTGGGTGTGGGAGCAGTATGATCACGTCATTCTCGGCAACACCGTGCAGCGCCCCGGTGGCGACGCCGCGGTGGTGCGCATCGAGGACGGCCCCAAGGGTCTGGCGATGTCCGTCGATGTCACGCCGCGCTATTGCGAGGCCGATCCGGTCGAGGGCGGCAAGCAGGCCGTCGCCGAAGCCTGGCGCAACATCACGGCTGTGGGCGGCAAGCCGCTGGCAGTCACCGACAACCTCAACTTCGGCAATCCGGAGCGGCCGGAAATCATGGGCCAGCTCGTCGGCTGCCTGAAGGGCATCGCCGAAGCCTGCATCACGCTGGATTTCCCGATCGTCTCCGGCAATGTCTCGCTTTACAACGAGACCAACGGCCGCGGCATCCTGCCGACCCCGTCGATCGGCGGCGTCGGCGTGCTCGACGATTTCACCAAGTCCGCGACGCTGGCGTTCAAGGCGCCGGGCGAAGCGATCCTGCTGATCGGCGAAACCAAGGGCTGGCTCGGCCAGTCGGTCTATCTGCGCGACATCTGCGGCAAGGAAGAGGGCGCTCCGCCGCCGGTCGATCTTGCCACCGAAAAGCGCAACGGCGACGTGGTCCGCGGCATGATTCATGCGGGCACCGCCACCGCCGTGCATGACATCGCCGATGGCGGTCTCTTGGTGGCACTCACCGAAATGGCGATGGCTTCCGGTATCGGCGCCAAGCTCGATGCCGCGCCGTCATCGACGGTGCCGCATGCCTGGTGGTTCGGTGAGGATCAGGCGCGCTACATCGTGACTGTCGCGGAAGATCAGTTGCTGACCGTGCTGTCGAAACTGAAGAATGTCGGCGTGCCCTGCGTACAGATCGGCAAGACCGGCGGCCATGCGGTGGCCATTGCCGGTGAACGCGCCGTCGATATCAAGGCGCTTGTGCATGCGCATGAAAGCTGGCTGCCGAACTATATGAGCGGCAAGGCGTCGTAACAGGCGCTGATCTTTTCCCTCCCCCTTGCGGGGAGGGTGGCCGGCCGAAGGCCGGACGGGTGGGGGTAGCCCCACGGAATGCTGAGCGTGGGGCACCCCCACCCCGGCCTATCGGCCGACCCTCCCTACTGCGCTTCGCTTGGGGGAGGGAGGCCAGGAGCGTTCGGGCAACCGTCTCAGTAGCTCAGCGTCCGATCGACCAAATTCATCAGCGGCGTGCCGCTTTCCGCGCGTGCGATATTGTCGGCGATGTTTTCGGCGGCCGATGCAACACGCGTGGCTGCTGCGACGTGGGGCGAGATCGTTACCCCCGGATGCGACCAGAACGGATGGCCTGATGGTACGGGCTCGGTGCGGAAGACATCGAGCGTCGCCTGCGCCACGCGTCCGCTGTCGAGCGCTGCGATGAGGGCGTCGTCGTCGATCAGCGTGCCGCGTCCGGCATTCAGGATGAAACTTCCCTTGGGCAGAAGCGCGAGCCGTTCGGCATTCAGGAGGTCGATGGTCTCCGGCGTCTGGGGCAGAAGCCCCACGAGGATTTCCGCCGAAGCCAGCGCTTGCGGCAGGTTCTCCATCCCTGCGAGGCAGCGGACGCCGGCCACCTCGCGCGCGCGACGGCTCCAGCCGGTGACGCGAAAGCCGAGTTGCACAAGTGCTGTTGCTGCAGCCGATCCCAATTCGCCGAGACCCAGCACTGTCACCGATCGGTCCGTGGCAAGCGGCGGAACATGCTGCGACCATGTCAGAGGTTTTTCACAGACGTAGCGGTCCATCCCGAGATGCAAGCGCAGGGTATGACCGACGACCCATTCGACCATGCCCTGCCGTAGGCCGTCATCGACCATGCGGCACAGCGGCTGCGTCAGCGTCGCGTTGCCGACGATCTTCTCGACACCGGCCCAAAGGCTCAATACGGCGCGCGCATTGCTGAAAGGGGCGAAATCACTGATGGGACCGCCGGTCGCGTGGATGATGTAGTCCACGTCCTGATGCGCAATGTCACCCAGGAGACTGGCTCGCGCGTCGATGCTCCGGCGCCGAAGCGCATCCAGAATGGGTTCGTGATAGTCCTCGAACAGCGCCGGCGTGACGTTGAAAAGAAGATTGATCGCCTTGTCGCCGTTGTGTGCGCGCATGCTGGTGTCCTGCAGATCGTCGTTCATGTTGGAAGGCGGAAAGGACGGTGTGATGAAGCTACAGCACCCGCTTCACGCCTGGGATCGCCCGCAGCGCCCTTGTCGCTGCCCAGCTCGCCGCCAGCGTACCCGCGAAGGCGATCAGTGCTTTCGATCCGGCGCCAAGCGGAGCGTTCAGCAGCGCATATTGCAGCCACAGCATCGGGATGTAGTGCAGCACGAAGATGCCATAGGCATCGCCGCGCAGCGGATCGAAGATGCTCTTCTCGCGTTGGCCGAAGCGCAGGAACAGCGCCAGCACCGCGAGGCAGATCAGCGTGCAGGCGACCGCGTAGATCACGCCGTAGCTCGACTGCCACCAGAAAGGCGGCGCGCCGGTGAGATTGGCGAGCTTCATGCGGCGAAAATTGACGAGAAAAGCGAGCGAGCCAAAGGAGGCGGCGGCGGCGATGGTCCACCACAGCCATTGCCGTGCCAGCGCGCCGGTGCGGGCCAGCAGGCCCTGGTCGATATTGGCGGCGCCAATGCCCATGCCGGCGAAGAAGAACACGCCATAGATCGCCATGCGGCTGAACTGCACCTGCAGCGGGCCCCAGCTGAACCAGCGGACAGCGCCGACCGTAAACAGGAATGGGACATAGGAGATCACCGCGATGACGGCGAGCACGGCGGCGAACAACCACGGTCGTTCGAAGGCACGGATCGACAGCCGGTTGATGCCGTCCACCAGTCGCGGCGCGAGCAGGAAAACCGGGATCGCGACGAGATCAAGAAACAACAGATACCAGATGAACCAGCCGGGGCCGGCGAACCATTGGCCTTGTTTGAAATTGTTGACGTAGAATTCGACAAAGCCGGTCTTGTGCGTCGACAGGCTGAACGACGCGTAATAGGCGATTGGCATCAGCACGAAGATCATCGCCAGGAAGGGCAGGCCGAGGCGCAGCGCGCGGTCGCGCAGGAAGTCGGCGATGCCCTTGCGCTTCAGGCTCGGCCACACGAACAGGCCCGACAGCATGAACATCAGACACATGAAGAAGGTGTCGTTGAACAGCGTCAGAATATTGAAGCCGATCCAGCGTTGGCTGTCGACGATCGGCGCGGTCGACCACAGATAGTGGTTCGGGTAATAGCGCCCGAAGGCGGTGTAAGCGACTGCGGCGTGGTTCGCCAGCACGAGCAGCGTGACGAAGGTGCGGGCGCGATCCAGCGCAGCGTTACGGTCTGACATGTGAACGGCGAGCCCCCTCGCTTCCGCGCGCAACAGGCGTCGCCGGGCGCATCAGTGATGCGCGCCGTCATGATAAATGTCGAAAGCCGCTTCGGCAATCAGCCGAGGATCACGCAGGCACTTCCTCGATTTTCACCTTGTCTGGATAAAATGCCAGATAATCCTTGATCTCGGCCATCGCCGGAAACGGCGTCTCATAGGTCCAGATCGCGTTGTCGAGAACCTTCTCGCCGGTCTTGATGCTGTAATAATTCGCGTCGCCCTTGTACGGGCAATGCGTCACACGGTCGGTGCGCGCTACCGCGTCCATATTGGCGTCCGCGCGGGGGATATACAGCACTGCGGGGTAGCTGGCCTCCTTGAGGCTCAGGGCGTTGGTCGTGTCGGCGATCACGACGTCCCCGGCAGAAACACGGATGTGTTTGCCGGCGGGCGCAATGGTGATCGGGTGGTCCGGGCCGGGAAGCTTCATGGTTAAACCCTTGTGACGGTCATATTTCACTTCTTCAGATGTGCGATCCCTCCGGCCTTTAAAAGGGGCATGCGAGGGATTATCGTTAGAAAGCCGTGACGTCATGCGGCAGCCGCGATAGGCTCGCAATCCGAGGCGGCACCGACTGGCCGCGATTCGAACCTTTCTGGAGACCCGATTAATGCCGATGGACGCCCGCGATATCGAGACCATGATCAAGGCCGCGATTCCCGACGCGCAGGTGACGATCCGTGATCTGGCCGGTGACGGCGACCATTACGCGGCAACCGTGATTTCGGAATCCTTCCGCGGCAAATCCCGCGTCGCCCAGCACCAGATCGTCTATCAGTCGCTGAAAGGCCAGATGGGCGGCGTCCTGCACGCGCTGGCGCTGCAGACGGGCGTGCCGGAGGCGTAGTTTTCCCTCGCCCCGCTCTTGCGGGGAGAGGGTGGCTTCGCGCAGCGAAGACGGGTGAGGGGCGATGCGAGGTCGTGTTCGTAGCACTCAGATCTCGCGAAAACTTCGCGCTAACCAGACCGATGCCGAGACCAAGCTCTGGCATCGCATACGCAACCGGCAAGTCGGCGGTTTTAAATTTGCCCGGCAGGAAGCGATAGGCCCCTATATCTGCGACTTCGTTTGTCGGGAACAGCGCCTCGTGATCGAGGTCGACGGCGGCCAACACCTAGAATCCAAACGAGATGAAATTCGCGACACGTATCTGCGGGCGGAAGGCTATGGCGTGGTGCGTTTCTGGAATAACGACGTCTTGTCCAATATCGACGGCGTGCTGATGCTGCTCGACCAGGCGTTACGTGCAGATGGCCAAACAGCGGATTAGAGCCGACCCGACCCGAGAATATGCCTTCGTTGGAATTGTGTGCCCGGCCCCTCACCCGGATCGCAAGGGCGATCCGACCTCTCCCCGTAAAGGACGGGGAGAGGTTAAGAAGGCTACTCCACCGCCATCAGCGCATGCACCGAGAAATGCTTGTCCGCGTCGGTCCATGACGCCTTCGGCTCCCAGCCCGAACCGCGGGCCAGCGTCGCAAAACGCTCGATGCTGTATTTGTAGCTGCTCTCGGTGTGGATGCTCTCGCCAGCACGGAATGCGAAGCTGCGACCGAGCACATGCACGGTCTGCGGCTTCCTGGCGATCAGGTGCATCTCGATGCGGTGGCGTTCCTTATTGTAGATCGCGCGATGGGTGAAGGCGGAGAGATCGAAATCGCCGCCGAGTTCGCGGTTGATGCGGACCAGCACATTCATGTTGAACTTGCCGGTGACGCCGGCCGCGTCGTTATAGGCCGCGTGCAGCAACTTCTCGTCTTTCTCCAGATCGATGCCGATCAGCATCAAGGCGTCCTTGCCGAGAATGGCGCGGGCCGAGCGCAGAAAGCCGCAGGCCTCGTGCGGCTCGAAATTGCCGAGGGTCGAGCCCGGGAAGAAGCCGACCTTCGGCATCATCCGGATATCGGCGGGAAGGTCGAACGGTGCGGTGAAGTCGGCATTCACCGGCAGCACCTTCAGGCCCGGGAAATCCTTGCGCAGCTCGGCTGCCTGCGCCTGCAGGAAGTCGCCTGAGATATCGACCGGCGCATAGGCGCCGACGTCGCATTCATCCAGCAGCAGCCGAACCTTGGTGGTGGCGCCGGCGCCGAATTCGATCAAAGCGGCATTCTTCGGAATGATCGCGTTGATGTCCTTGCCACGCGAGCGGAGGATGCCGAGCTCGGTGCGGGTCGGGTAATATTCCGGCAGTTTGGTGATCTGTTCGAACAGCTCCGAGCCGGCTTCGTCATAGAAGTATTTCGGCGACAGCTTTTTCGGATGCTGCGACAGCGCTTCGGCGACATCCGCGGCAAATGCGGAGGCCGAGGCATTCAGCAGCGACAGTGCCAACGGGGCATGAACGTTCATGTCAGTCTCCTCAACGCTTTCGAAGCGCCGTGATGTCAGGAAGTCAGTTGCCGTAATCGGCCAGCCGCAGGCCCGTGAATTGCCAGCGATGATGGGGATAGAAGAAATTGCGGTAGGTGACGCGGCTGTGATCGTCCGGTGTTGCCAGCGACGAGCCGCGCAGCACCAGCTGATTGATCATGAACTTGCCGTTGTATTCGCCGAGCGCGCCTTCGATGGCGCGGTAGCCCGGATAGGCCGAGTAGGATGACCGTGTCCATTGCCAGACGATGCCGAAGGCATCATTGAGCTGACCGGCGCGCGCGGCGACTTCCCATTCCATTTCGGTGGGCAGATGCTTGCCGCTCCAGCGCGCAAAGGCGTCACATTCGTAATAGCTGACGTGGCACACCGGCGCGTCGAGATCGATCGGCTTCAGCCCGGCGAGGGTCATGATCTGCCATTCGCCATTGACCTTGCGCCAGTGGCCGGGCGCCTGCCATTCCTCGCGGGCGGCGGCGGCAAAGCCATCCATCAGCCACAGCGTCGCTTCCTCGTAACCGCCGGCTTCCATGAAAGCGAGCCATTCGCGGTTGGTGACGAGATTGCGTGCGAGCTTCACCGGGCCGACAAGCGCGCGATGCGCGGGCTTCTCGTTGTCGAAATGGAAGCTCTCGCTCTGATGGCCGATGGTGTGGATGCCCTCGGTGAGCGTGGTCCATGCTTCGCCCGATGTGG
The DNA here is from genome assembly GCF_052076045.1 of Tardiphaga sp. 20_F10_N6_6. Taxonomy (NCBI): domain Bacteria; kingdom Pseudomonadati; phylum Pseudomonadota; class Alphaproteobacteria; order Hyphomicrobiales; family Nitrobacteraceae; genus Tardiphaga; species Tardiphaga sp. 20_F10_N6_6. The sequence continues at coordinate 2,037,976 of NZ_CP197239.1, read as the reverse complement.
TTGAGGTCGGGAAGCGCCAGTTGGCATCGTAGGCCGGCGGGATCGGGTTCTGTGCGAAGGCATGCAGGATGTCGGTGAGCATCAGCTCCTGATGCTGCTGCTCGTGATTGAAGCCGACTTCGAGGAGGGGGATCAGCGAGGTCAGCTTGTCGTCCGACGTCTCGTTGAAGAATTTGATGACGGCCGCATCGACGTGTTTGCGATAGGCGGTGACTTCGTCGGCGCCGGGCCGGGTGAGATGGCCGCGCTGCGCGCGGGCGTGGCGGGGACCAGCGGAGACATAATAGGAATTGAACAGATAGGCGTAGTCGGGGTGGTAGACCTTGTAGCCGGGGGCGTGATCGCCGAGCAGGAATTGCTCCCAGAACCAGGTCACATGGGCGCGGTGCCACTTCGCCGGGCTGGCGTCGGGCATCGACTGCACCAACTGGTCTTCCGGGGAGAGCGGGGCGGCGCGGCGTTCGGTTTCGTTGCGGACCGTCAGGAAGGCGTCGCCCAGTCTTTGGGCCAGTGCGCCTGCGGGGGCGGATTCGGAGGCGGGGGACGCGGTGCCTGAACTCATGCCTGAACTCTTGGCGAAAGCTGGATTCGTCACGAAAGTCTCCGATTTTGGAGAGAACGTTGCTCTTGGTGATGGGTTCCCGAGCAGCCTGTCCTAAATAGGTCATCCGATGGGTTATAAAAGGCCTGTCGTCATATGATCTTTGGCCGGACCGGACTTGGCAAAAACTGCGGAAAAGTGACCGTGGCGGGCCGGCAATAAGCCCCAATGCCTGTGATTTCAGGCTCTTGATCACGTCCATAAGACTTGGGGTGCGGAACGGATTCGGCTACATATATGACAAGTCTGACCGGGCGAGCGCCCGATGGCTGGGCCGCCAACTCCAGACCTTGAATCTGGACCTTGAACAGGGACGTGACATGAGCATTGAGCAATTCATCGAGAACGAAGTGAAGACCAACGACGTGGTGCTGTTCATGAAGGGCACGCCGCAATTTCCGCAGTGCGGTTTCTCGGGCCAGGTGGTCCAGATCCTCGATCACGTGGGTGTCGGCTATAAGGGCCTCAACGTTCTCGAATCCGCCGATCTGCGCGACGGCATCAAGACCTATTCGAACTGGCCGACCATTCCGCAGCTCTATGTGAAGGGCGAATTCGTCGGCGGCTGCGACATCATCCGTGAGATGTTCCAGGCTGGCGAGTTGCAGAGCCTGCTGGCCGAGAAGGGCGTGATTGCCGCCCCGGCCTCGGCCTGATTTCAAGTCGACAAATCGGCACGGCGACGCTCGACGTCGTCGTGGCCGACATCACGACTCTCCGCGTTGACGCCATCATCAACGCGGCCAATGCGTCGCTTCTCGGAGGCGGCGGCGTGGACGGCGCCATCCATCGGGCTGCCGGCCCCGACTTGCTCGCTGAATGCCGCACCCTCAAGGGTTGCGAGACAGGCGACGCCAAAATCACCGAAGGTTATAAATTACCGGCCACGCATGTGATCCATGCGGTCGGTCCCGTCTGGCATGGTGGCCGGAGCGGCGAGGATGAGGCGCTGGCGTCCTGCTACCGGCAGGCGCTGATGTTGTGCCAGGCGCATGGCCTGACCTCCGTTGCGTTTCCGGCCATCTCCACCGGTGTCTATGGTTTTCCCGCGGCGCGTGCGGCTCCCATCGCCGTGGGCTCGGTCATCGAGGCGTTGAAGGATGCGCCGGTAGTCACGGCCGTCACCTTCTGCTGCTTTTCCGAGCCATCTGCGGATCTGCATCGCCTCGCGCTCGCACGCGCACTTCCCCTTGTCTGAGAACGCCCCGCCGTTACACTCCTTTGATCAGGCAAAAGGAGCGGCGATGAATTTGCGGCACAGACTATGCGCGCTGCTCTGCGGAGCGCTGTTGCTCGCCGGATCGCCCGTCCTTGCCCAGGATCGCTTTGCCGCCGAAGGCACCTTCGACATTCCCGCCGGTGCAAAATTCTCGCAGGAGAAGCTGGCCAAGATCGGCGAATTCTTCCGCAAGCAGATCGCCGACGGCAAGATCCCCGGCGCCATCGTGCTGATCCAGCAGCATGGCAAGCCGGTCTACAAGGAATTCTTCGGCGTCCGCGATCCCGACACGAAGCAGCCGATGACCGATGATACGATCTTCCGGCTGCATTCCATGTCGAAGCCAATCACGTCCTTCGCCGCGATGATGCTGATCGATCAGGGCAAGTTGAAGCTCGACGATCCCGTCTCGCAATACATTCCGTCTTTCGCCAAGGCCAAGGTCGGCGTCGAGAAGAAGCTGGAGAATGGCGAGAAGGCGCTGGACATCGTGGCGCCCAACCGCCCGGTGACGATCCGCGACCTGCTGCTGCACACGTCCGGCATCACTTACGGCTTCTATGGCGAGAGCCTGGTGCGCCGCGCCTATGGCAATGCCGATATCTACAGCGGCGATTTCGACAACAAGGAATTCGCCGACCGCATCGCGCAACTGCCGCTCGAACACCAGCCCGGCACCATGTGGGACTACGGCCACTCCACCGATATTCTCGGCCGCGTGATTGAAGTGGTTACCGGCAAGTCGCTGCTCGGTTATGAGGAGCAGGCTTTTCTCGGACCGCTGGGGATGAAGGACACCGGCTTCTTCGTGAAGGAGAAGTCGAAGGAGGTCATGCTCGCCAAGCCGATGGCCTGGGACCGCGATTTCCGCACCGGACGACAGGGGCGCCCCGACACATACCAGAAATGGGAGTCCGGCAGCGGCGGCATGGTGTCGACACTGGCGGATTACACCAAGTTCGCGCAGATGCTGCTGAACGGCGGCGAATATGACGGCAAGCGCTTCATGAGCGCGGCGACGTTCAAGGATATGACCACCGATCACATCGGCAAGGATTCCGGCGTCGGTCGTGACTATCTGTATTTCCCCGGTGACGGCTTCGGCTTCGGCTTCGGCTTTGCGGTACGCACCGATCCCGGCAATGCCAAGCCGCCGCCGCCGGGATCGCTCGGCGAACTGAAATGGGACGGCGCCAGCGGTTGCTATTTCATCATCGATCCCAAACAGGATTTCTTCTTCATCCTGCTCGAGCAGACGCCGTCGGAGCGACAGCGCATTCAAAGGTCTTTGAAGCTGTTGGTCTATGAAGCGCTGGAGAAATAGGCGCGCCGTACTCCTGCTGCTGACGCTTTGCTGCGTCGGCACCGTTATCGTGCCTTCGCCGCCAGCCCGGGCCGAAAAACCGCAATCCATTGCGCGTGAATTTTCTGCCGAAAAACTGCTGGCGCTCGATCGCTACTTTCTGGGCATGGTCGCGGAGCGAAAGATTCCCGGCGCGGTGGTGTTGGTGCAACAACACGGCAAGCCCGTTTATTTCGATACGTTCGGCAATCTCGACAGCGGCCATCCGATGACCAGGGATGCGATCTTCCGGCTGTATTCGATGTCGAAGCCGATCACCTCGGTAGCCGCCATGATGCTGGTCGAGGATGGCAAGCTGCGCCTCGACGATCCCGTTGCGAAATACATCCCGGCTTTCGCGAAGACGAAGGTGGGCGTTGACACCAACGGGGGCGACGAACACGCCACATTCGGCCTCGTGCCGCTGCAGCGGCCGATCACCATCGCTGATCTGCTCAAGCACACATCGGGCATCACCTACGGTTTCTATGGCGACGATCCCGCGCGGAAACGTTATGCGCAGCTCGATATCTTCGGCCGCGACTGGGACAATGCCTCCTGGGCAGACCGTATCGCGCAGCTTCCGCTCGCCGAGCAGCCCGGCACGCTGTGGGACTACGGCCATTCCACCGACATCCTCGGCCGCGTCATCGAAGCGGTGTCCGGCCAGTCGCTGTATCATTTCCTGGAGGAACGGCTGTTCGGTCCATTGGGGATGCGGGACACCTCGTTCTACGTCACCGATGGCGAACGCCGCTCGCGTGTGGCCGAGCCGTTCCCGGGAGATCGCATGGTCGGCCCGGTTGTCGGCATGCATGATCCCGCGGAGGTCATGCAATGGGAGGCGGGGGGCTCCGGTCTGGTCGGTACGGCGGCGGATTACGCGCGCTTCCTGCAGATGCTGCTCAATGGTGGCACGCTTGATGGCAAGCGCTATCTCAAACCGGAAACAGTGGCCGAGATGACGCGCGATCACGTCGGGCCTGATAGCGGCGTGAAGCGCGACTATTATTATTTCCCGGGCGCCGGTAGCGGCTTCGGCCTTGGATTCGCCGTGCGCACCAAGGAGCTCGCGAGCGAGCCCGGCCCGATCGGTGAGTATCGCTGGGACGGTGTTGGCGGCACGTTCTTCTGGGTCGATCCGAAGAACGACATGTTCGTGCTGGTGATGACGCAGGCACCGTCGCAGCGGGTGCGGATGGAAATCGACGTGCGGAAGATCATCGCCGAGGCGCTGGAGTAAGCGGCAGGGCAGGTCATCGTGGTGCCTGTTCCACATACTCAGTCTTCATCCTGAGGAGCGCGTTCTTGCGCGCGTCTCGAAGGATGGGCCAAACATCTCATGGTTCGAGACGGCGCCAAGCGGCGCCTCCTCACCATGAGGGCCGTCGGGATAAGGCTAAACCGCTCGCACCACGTCCCTGATCAATCCCAGCGTTTCCTCGATCATGTCAGCGCTGACATCCAGATGCGTGCAGGCGCGGATGCGGCCGTCCATGGTGGCGAGCGATACGCCTTTCGTGCGCAGCGCTTTCACCATAGCAGCACCGCTGATGCCTGCGCCCGCGGGATCGAAGAAGACGAGATTGGTCTCCGGCTGCTGCACGGCGATCCCGTCGATCTGGGCCAGTCCGTGCGCCAGCGCGTGCGCATTGGCGTGATCGTCGGCGAGGCGCTCGACGTGATGGTCCAGCGCGTGGATGCAGGCGGCGGCAACGATGCCGGCCTGGCGCATCGAGCCGCCCAATCCCTGCTTCCAGCGCCACACTGCATCAATGTAGTCGCGCGTGCCGGCGAGCACGGCTCCGATCGGCGCGCCGAGCCCCTTACTGAAATCGATCCACACCGAGTCCCAGCCATCGGACATCCTGCTCGCACCGATACCGGTGGCGACGCAGGCATTCATCAGTCGCGCGCCATCCATATGGGTGGCAAGGCCGCGGTCACGCGCGATGGTGACGATCGCTTCGAGATCGGATTTCGACCAGATGGTGCCGCCGCCGATATTGGCAGTCTGTTCGACGCTGACCACGGTCTGCGCTGCCTCGTAGCGCGTGCGCGGATGCAATGCGGCGCGCAGTGCGTCGGGTGTGAATTTGCCGTCGGCGCCGTCGAGCCCGGTAATCTGGAAGCCGCCAAGCGCGGCATGGGTGCCGCCCTCGCGCGAGAGGATATGCGCGGTGCGATGCGCGAGGATTTCGTCGCCGGGCCGGCAATGCGCCAGCAGGCCGGCGACATTGCACATGGTACCCGATGGCATGAACACGGCGGCTTCCTTGCCGAGCAGTTCGGCGACGCGGTCGCAGAGCGCGTTGACGGTGGGATCGTCGCCGACCTGCTCATCGCCGACATCTGCCGCAGCCATCGCCGCGCGCATCGCGGGCGTGGGCTTCGTCTGTGTGTCCGACAGCAGATTGATGCGAACCGGCGGCTGTGATGGATCGGGGCGAGCAGGGGTGAAGGGCATTGGGAATTCCACGTTGTTACACACCACAAGCTACCCCGTCATTGCGAGCCCGCAAAATCGTCTTGCGATTTTGCTGAGCGAAGCAATCCAGAGTGAACGAGCGAAGGCTGGATTGCTTCGTCGCTACGCTAAGGGGAAAGTTGCATGCAACTTTCCTTGACCTCGCAATGACGGCTGATGGGAAAGAGGCCAAACAAAAAAGGCCCCGGAAAATCCGGGGCCTTGATCTCGTCTGCGCTGTCAGAAATTAGCGCGAATAGAATTCGACGATCAGATGCGGTTCCATCTGCACGGCGAAGGGAACGTCCGACAGCTGCGGAATGCGGATGAACTTGGCGGTCATCTTGCTGTGGTCGGTTTCGACGTAATCCGGGGTGTCGCGTTCGCCGAGCTGGCTGGCTTCCAGAACGAAAGCGAGCTGCTTGGAGGATTCCTTGATCTCGATGACGTCGCCAACCTTCACGAGATAGCTCGCGATGTTGACGCGCTTGCCGTTCACCTTGATGTGGCCGTGGTTGATGAACTGACGGGCCGCAAACATGGTGGCGACGAACTTGGCGCGATACACGACGGTGTCGAGGCGGCGCTCGAGCAGGCCGATCAGGTTCTCACCGGTGTCGCCCTTGAGACGGCCGGCTTCCACATAGATGGAGTGGAACTGGCGCTCGGAGATGTTGGCGTAATAGCCCTTCAGCTTCTGCTTGGCGCGCAGCTGCGTGCCGAAGTCGGAGAGCTTGCCCTTGCGGCGCTGGCCGTGCTGGCCGGGGCCGTATTCACGCTTGTTGACCGGAGACTTGGGACGACCCCAAATGTTCTGGCCCATACGGCGGTCGATTTTGTATTTAGCTTCACTACGCTTTGTCATCGCGTCCTCGGTTTTGTCAGCCATCGCGAAGCGATGGCTCTTTTGGTGGATGTGAGGAGACGCGCCCTCCTGTGTACCGTGATCAGTCCAGAGTCTGGAAAATCTCGGCACCGACAGGTTCATTCCCAAAGCTGGGTGGAGAACCACGGGTGCGAAACGCTTCGCGGGCCGAAAACGGCCCGCGAGCAAGGCGGTTTCTAGGGGGAAGGCCCGGTTATGTCAATTGAAAGACAGGCTTTTCGCCGTTTGGCGGGCTTATAGCGCCAATCCGGCCGGTTTTTTGCGCAAAATCGACCTCGAAAGGGCAGTTTTACCGCCTGATGCCCTCGAATCCGGCGGCGATTCCGCGCTGGAACAGTGACCAGTCGAATCCCAGCGCCAGGGCCACATAGCCGCGCTCGATCATGGCGTTGCCCATCTCCGCGTTCAGCGCTGCGCCGCCCAGCGGCACGCCTGACTTGAGGATTCCCGCTTCGGCCTTTGCCACCAGCGCCTGCACCTCGGGATCGCCCGGCTGGCCGCGTTTGCCGATGGATGTGGCGAGGTCGCCGACGCCGATCACCGCGATGTCGATGCCCGGGGTGGCCATGATCTCGCCGATCCGGTTCACCGCATCGATATGCTCGATGGTGATCATGCAGATCATGCTGTCGTCGGCGCGCGCCATATAGTCGGGCATGCCGGTGTTCCACCGGAACGGCGCATGGAACGGTCCCCACAGCCGCTCGCCCTGGGTCGGATAGCGCAGGCTGCGCGCGGCCTTATAGGCATCGTCGGCGCTGTTGATCATCGGGAAGTTGATGCCCATCGCGCCGAAATCCATCGGCGCCTTGGCGAGCCACGGCTCATTGGCGGCGATCCGCACCAATGGCGTGCAGGGCGTGCCCGCGGTGGCCATGATCATGCCATGCGCCGTGTTGAGATCGATCGGGCCGTGTTCGAGATCGACGATGATCCAGTCGAGCGACTGCGCCATGATGCGCACGGTCTGGATCGACGGGATGGTCGCGATGGCTCCGAAAGTGGGGCGGCCCTCGCGCCATTTCTGCTTGAGGTCGTGAAATGGCGCGGGGGTCGTCATCGTCAAATGGGATCCTGTTATTTCGGCGCGGGCGTCGCCACTGGCTTGCCGTCTTCCACGACATAGACTGCCATGATCTTCAGGCCCTTGTCGCCGGTCTTCACGTCATGCGGAATCCCGGCCGGGACGGCATAGGAATCGCCGGCCTTGAGCACCTGGTCCGGCTGGCCCTCGACGATCAGCGTCGCGTCGCCATCGAGGACGTAACCGGTATCGACACCCGGATGGGTATGGCGGCCGGCGAGCTGGTTCGGGCCGAGCTCAGCCACGACCGTCACGATGCGATGGCCGGCGGGATATTTGACGTCCTGCAGCGGCGTGCGCTTGATGCCTTGTGCACTGGCAGCACCGGCGCAGGCCGTGATCGCCGCGCCAACGAGCAGTGTCTTGAGAAGGCCATTCTTCAGAAAATTCGTATCGAGCATGCTGGTCTCCCTTTGCCGTTCTCTTTTCGGAACGGCGCGCCGCAAAGCTAGCAGCGCGCAAGGGAAAGTCGAGCGCTCGCTATGCCGCGACCTGTCCGCCGAAGAACGGCGCCAGTGCTTCCGGCCAGGCGTGGCGCTTGCCGGAAGTGTAGAGCAGCACGGCATCGCCGGGTGGCACGCCGGGCGGATGATCGCCGATCAGGCCGACCACGCGGCGGGCGATTGCCGGGGCCGGATCGATCCATGCTACCGGCCAGGGCGCGATGCGATTGAGGTGGTCGAGCAACAGCGGGTAATGCGTACAAGCGAGCACGATGGTGTCGGTGCGGGCACCGGCGGCGTCCTGCACGAAGCAGGGCGCGATCTCGCGAAACAGATCGGCGTCGTCGATGCCCTGGCCGCCGAGTGCGCCTTCCGCCAGTGCGGCGAGTTCGGCGGAGCCGACCAGCGTGACGATGCAGCCGCCGCCGAATTCGCGGATCAGTGTCTGGGTATATTCGCGCTTCACGGTGCCTGACGTGCCGAGCACCGAGACGCGCTTGCTGACCGAGCGCGCGCAGGCCGGCTTGATCGCCGGCACGGTGCCGACAAAGGGCACGGCATAGGCGGCGCGCAGATGGCTGAGCACCAGTGTCGAGGCCGTGTTGCAGGCGATCACCACGAGGTCGGGCCGGTGCGCAGCGATCAGCTCGCCCATCAGCGGCACCACGCGGCCGATCAGCGCCTCCTCGGTGTGCTGGCCGTAGGGAAAGAACGCGTCATCGGCCACATAGACATAGCGGGCATCAGGACGCGCCTTGGCGATCTCGCGCTGGACGGTGAGGCCGCCGAGACCGGAGTCGAACACAAGGATGGTGGGACGCGTCGGCATCATGAGAGCCTAGGGGAGGATGGTTACTGCGGGGTTGCTGCGGGTCTGGCAATCAAGACAGGGGCATTCGGGCTTTTTCGGGAAGGGCTGGGCTCCTTCTTAACCTCTCCCCGCTCTGCGCGGGGAGAGGTCGCCGCGACTTCGCGGCGGGTGAGGGGCATGGCACGCGGCCAGCCCCACATCGTTCTCTTTCGAAGCGGAATCTTCGAGCCGCGAACGAACCGCGTGGGAGAGGCCAATGCCATGCCCCTCACCCCACCCCTCTCCCCGCGCAAGATGCGGGGAGAGGGAGCTTACCGCGCTCGCGGTTGGCTACACCGGCTCTAATGGCCGTTGCCCACCTTCCGGCAATACAGTCTCAATCGCATCGCCCGCTGCTACTTCGCCGTCGGCAACGACAACCGCCATCACACCGGCCTTGCAGATGACATTGCCATCCGCATCGCGATCCTGCGTCGCGGCCTTCAATCCCTGCTGAAAGCGATCCATCAGTACACAGGGCTCGCGCAGCCCGGTGAGTTCGATCACGGCACTCGCGCCGAGATGTAGCCGCGTGCCGGTCGGCAGCGCTGCGAGGTCGATCCCCGACGTGGTGACATTCTCGCCGAGATCGCCGGGCTGGATCGTGAAACCCTTGGCGCGCAATTCCTCGAACAGCTCGGACGGGATCAGATGCACCTGGCGCAGGTTCGGCCTGGCGGGATCGCGGCGGCGGTCGTAGCGGTGCTTCACCAATGCGCCCATATGGCCGTCGCCTTCGACGCCGAGACCCGCGAGCAGGCGAATGCTCAGGCTGGGCGTCTTGCTGAAGTGATGACCGCGCCGCAGGCATACGGCGACGATGTAGCCAGTGGACTCCGTCCTCATGGTGAGGAGGCGCCGCTTCGGCGCCGTCTCGAACCATGGCGTGTGGCGCTCATCCTTCGAGACGCGACGAAGACGTCGCTCCTCAGGATGAGGTACCGAACACGCGCTTGAAGATCGTGTCCACGTGCTTGAGGTGATAGCCGAGGTCGAACTTCTCGGAAATCTCGTCGTCGGTGAGATATTTTTTCACCTCCGGATCGTTCTTCAGCAGCGTCTGGAAGTCGCCTTCGCCGCGCCAGACCGGCATGGCGTTGCGCTGCACGAGCTTGTAGCTGTCCTCGCGCGACGCGCCCTTCTGCGTGAGCGCGATCAGCACGCGCTGCGAATGCACGAGGCCGCCGAGACGGTCGAGATTCTTCTGCATGTTGGCGGGATAGACCAGCAACTTCTCGATCACGCCGGCCATGCGGTTGAGCGCGAAGTCGAGCGTCACCGTGGCGTCGGGGCCGAACATGCGCTCGGCGGAGGAGTGCGAGATATCGCGCTCGTGCCACAGCACCACGTTTTCCAGCGCCGGCGTCACATAGGCGCGCACCATGCGGGCGAGGCCGGTGATGTTCTCGGTCAGCACCGGGTTGCGCTTGTGCGGCATCGCCGACGAGCCCTTCTGGCCCTCGGAGAAAAACTCCTCGGCTTCCAGCACTTCGGTGCGCTGCATGTGGCGGATTTCAACCGCAAGGCGCTCCATCGACGAGGCGATGACGCCCAGCGTGGCGAAGAACATCGCGTGGCGATCGCGCGGGATCACCTGGGTCGAGATCGGCTCCGGCACGAGGCCCATTGCTTTCGCGACATGTTCTTCGACGCGCGGATCGATCTGCGCGAAGGTGCCGACGGCGCCGGAGATGGCGCAGGTGGCGACTTCCTTGCGCGCGGCGACGAGGCGCACGCGGTTGCGGGTGAATTCGGCATAGGCATAAGCGAGCTTGAGACCGAAGGTGACCGGCTCGGCATGGATGCCATGCGAGCGGCCGATGGTCGGCGTCATCTTGTGCTCGAAGGCGCGGGTCTTCAGCGCGGCGAGCAGACGGTCGATATCGGCGATCAGGATATCGGCGCAGCGCGTGAGCTGCACGTTGAGGCAGGTGTCGAGCACATCCGATGACGTCATGCCCTGATGCACGAAGCGCGCCTCGGGGCCGACGATTTCGGCGAGATGGGTCAGGAAGGCGATGACGTCATGCTTGGTCTCGCGCTCGATCTCGTCGATGCGCTCCACATTGAAGGTCGCGTCCTTGGCCTTGGCCCAGATCGTCTTCGCCGCATCCTTCGGAATGGTGCCCAGTTCCGCCAGCGCATCGGCGGCATGCGCCTCGATCTCGAACCAGATCTTGAAGCGGGTCTGCGGCTCCCAGATGGAGGCCATTTCCGGACGGGTATAGCGAGGGATCATCGACGTCTCTGACTGTTGGGGGTTACGCCGCGCTTTAGCAGATCGGGGCGGGGGAGGCCAGAGTTGTCGTTATTCCGCTGCAACGGGACCTCCGCTGTCATCCCGTGATGCCGCCTGATGTGCGAACCCGAAATCCAGAAGATTTTGCCATATCGAGATTCCAGATTTACCGTAGGGCACCGATTGGCGTCCTTGCGCTACGATCTGTTTCGGTGCGCTTTCAAATTGCGGATCGCTTGGGCATGTCGGCTCCAAGAGCGCTGCGGATTTTCGCGCATCGCTGAGATTGCCATCCGGACAAGCTCCGATGGAGCTGTTGTTGAACCGTACGCTCCCTGAGAAATGATTGCCCGCCGTTCTTCCGAAGTATTTGAGCTACTATACAGGATGAATGGCATCGTCGGCCTCAGCTCCCGTACGGTTGACAACAGAGAATAACCGGCACGCGTATCCTCTTGCCTTGCCATGTCCGATATGACGGCGTCGAAGTTCTTGCTCTTCAACAATCGTATCGCGTCTTCGGTGTTCAAAGCAAAGTCGATTTCAATGCCAAGCGCTCGAAAGGCGTCGGTTTCGTGGATGTTGTTTTCCGGCCTGTCGTCCACCCAAAGAATCCGCTTGCCGGCAACATCGCCTAAAGAAATATGAGCCAACCACTGACCGAGCTCGTGTGATTTGCCGATTGAGTCAAGCGCTAAGTTTATGCTTGTGGTCGGAGGGTCGAGGCGTCGCTTTTCAACTTCGGCAGTAGCCGTAGCCTCGATAGCTTTTCGCTTAGCCACTCCTTCAAAGCCGAATAATTTGAACGAGCCCTCTGACATATTGGCAATGAATTCGCGCAGGGCATCTTTGAACCACCAAACGCAAACAATGAAAACCATCGGCCAAGCAAGCGCTCCCGCGAGCTTTGACAAGACATCAACTACTTTGACAAAGCTATCGATCATGGCGCCCCACAAACAAAAAGGCCCTGCATGTCGGGGCAGCTCAATTTTAGGTGGCGTTACGAACGATATCAAGGCTCCTTGCGCAACGGCTATCCACTCGTGAATCCGCCATCGGATAGCTCTGAGAATAATAGGCTCATGGGCGAATTAGCGCAGCGCAATCCGCCAAGGTTTTGCAGCCTCCCACGGACTACGCCTGGGGCCAATCCGCGATCTGTGTTTGCTATAATTACAGCTTCGCCAGCCGCGCCGTGACTGCCGTGAACCTTCTGTTCGGTCCAGCGTGAAAGCCATCAGCGTCCACGGTCTCCACCAGCACCGCCAGCGTCTGCGTGCCGTCCTTGGCCTGGTGATGATAGGCCTCGGCGATCCCGTAGGCGGTGACGCAGCGGCGTCGCTTCGGCAATTGCTTGTCCTGCTGCAGGGTGACCGGTGCGGCGCCGTCGATGCTCAGTTGTAGTGTCATGCCGGTGACGATGACGCTGCCAAAGGTGCCGCGGCCGCCGGCGCCGTAGCATGATGCCTTGCCGAGTGCTTGATCGGAGATCGTCAGAAGCAACTTGCGGCCGTCGGGCAAAGTGATGACCTGCGTGGTGGCGAGCGGCTTCGGGTCCATCTGATAGATGCCGATTTCGTCCAGATCCATCGATGGTTGGCCGGCGAAGCGCGTGCCGGGCTCGGTGATACCAAGCTTGCCCAGCAGCGGCTTGGCCCTGGCCATCAGCTCGGCGCGCACGGCGTCCACCTCGCGCTCGTCATCGTCTTTGGTGCGAAGGGAGAAGGGCGTACCCTTCGCAAAGTCGTCGGTGCGCGTGTCGATCACCTGGATCTCGGCGACGATCTCGGTCGCATCATAGAGCTGCGTATACTGCTCGAAGGCGAAATGCGCGCCGTCCGGCGAGAAGCCGATCACTTTGCGCGCGGCAGCGTCGCCGGCCTGCGCTGTGCCGAGCAAGGCGAGCGACAGCAGGGGAACGAGCAGGAGGCGGCGAAAGCCGGCGATTGAATGCTGTGTCATCCCGGTTGGTCGCGCGACGCGGAGCAAAGTTCATGCGCCTATTGGTCTTCGCAGGTGTTGACAATATTCCTTGAGGGATTATTATCCGAATTGTCCGGTTCGCGAGGGGCGCTTCTAGAGGCGTCTTGAGGTGGAACAGGGATGCGGCGCCTGCGGGCGGGAGGGAGACGTTCCCTCACGCACTCGGGAGGCCTTGGGTCACCGTCCGGCCCCACTACGGGGGTCTGCCACTCATGCTGGCTGGACGTGGCATTGGTGAACGGCGGGAAACCGTCGGGATCAGCGGAGTGCGGAGCTCTGCGCCTTTGCCCGGAAGAACGGTCCCGGGGACAGAAATCGCCCATAGCAGTCGCAGACTGCGTAAACTTGTCTGCGGTGTGGCGCGCCGTGAGGCGTTGCGCGGTTGCAGCTTGCCGGCGTTCCGGTGGAGCGGATCGCGACAGAAACCACCCCTTGCGCCTCACGGCGCGCTGCCACCCCTCATCGTTTGAGGGGGACTGCTCACACCTCGGACGCGCAAGCGCCGCGAGAATGCGAGAGCGTGGCTGTTTGATATGTGAATCGGGAGAAGCGACTACACCATCTCCCCGCGCGCATTCGCGGCCGCCGCGCGGATGCCGTCGATATTGGCCTTGTAGCTTTCCACCGTGCCGCCCTTGAACACGGCCGAGCCGGCGACGAAGGCATTGGCCCCTGCTGCGGCGAGTTGCCCGGCGACTGCAGCGGACACGCCACCGTCAACTTCGATGTCGATCGGACGGCCCGCGGTCATCGCGCGCAGGTCCGAGATCTTGCCGAGCGCGGACGGAATGAAGGCCTGACCGCCGAAGCCGGGATTGACCGACATCACCAGCACGAGGTCGACGAGATCGATCACATATTCGATGGCCGAGAGCGGCGTGCCGGGATTGAGCGAGACGCCGGCCTTCTTGCCGAGATTGCGGATCGCCTGCAGCGTGCGATGCAGATGCGGGCCCGCCTCGGCATGGACGGTGATGTGATCGCAGCCGGCCTTGGCGAAGGCTTCGAGATAGGGATCGCATGGTGCGATCATCAGATGCGCGTCGAAGATCTTTGTCGTGTGCGGGCGCATCGCCTTGATGACGTCGGGGCCGTAGGAAATGTTCGGCACGAAATGGCCGTCCATCACGTCGAGATGCATCCAGTCGGCGCCGGCGGTATCCACGGCGCGGACCTCTTCGCCAAGCCTCGCGAAATCAGCCGCCAGGATGGACGGGGCGATCACCAGCGGGCGGGGCGTGAAGCTCTGGGACATCGGGTTTTCCTGGGGTTTCCTGAACATTTTTGGGCGGCGGCGAATGGACCGCCTCGCGTAACATGGGGCCGGGGGACGGGCAACGCGCCAGCCACGGCCGCGCCATCGACGCGCTGCAGCAGGATAGTCCCGGCACATTCTGCCGCAAGGGCACGATTTGCCGGGAAACGCGCGCGGCCCGCGCGACCAAGCCCGTTGTTTTATCGAACTTTTTTCGCTGGCATGGGGCTTGCTCCGTATTCCCCAGGGAATTCACGCCGCACGCTGCGGCATGATCAGGAATTTGACGATGCTGCCAGCCCTTGCTGCTGCCACCACCGCGATCGATGCGCTGCAGGCACTCACCAGGTCGAAGTCGAAGGCCGCGGCCACCACGACCGGTGTCACCCAGAAGACCGCCAGCCCGTTCGATGTCGCCAGCACGTCGACGGCGGCGAGCGCCACGTCGTCGACGGCAACCTCCGCCACCAGCAGCACGAACAGTTCCTACAAGCTGGCCCCGGGCACCATGAGCACGCTGCTCGATGCCCAGAGCCAGCCCGCGACGGCGGCCTCTTCGGCGAAACGAGCCGACTCGCTGAAAAGACTGATGGGGATGCTCGACAGCGACGGCAGTGGCGGCATCAGCAAGGCGGAGTTCGAGAAGAAACTTGGCGCCGGCGGCACCAACACCGCCAATGCCGACAAGGTATTCGCCGAACTCGACAAGAACGGTGACGGCTCGGTCAATATCGATGAACTGAGCCCGGCGCTGAATGGCGGCAAGGCACATCACGCTGGCGGCGGCGGTATGGGCGGTGGATCTGGTAGTGGCTCTGACACTGCTGGTTCGACCACAACGACCACGGTGAATGCTGATGGCAGCACCACGACGTCTATCGCATATGCGGACGGATCGACGGTGAGTTCGACCACAGCCGTCCCGGCGTCGTCCACGTCATCAACCGCAAGCTCGTCCTATAACGCGATCGAAAAGATGATCGCGCGTCAGGCGCAGCAGATCTCAAACGCGAAGTCGACGCTGGCGATCAGCGCCTGATCTGCGCTCTGATCCCGAACGCGGCAGTTCGCGATAGGCGAAGCGATCACGAATACGGTGATTGAAGAACGCGCCGCGTGACGCCGCGCTGCTGAAGGCCGCGTGAACTTCCGGCGGCACCTGCGCATAAGCATACCGGCGGCCGCTCGTGAAGGTGATGCGTAGTTCGCGGCTCACCGGATCATAAGTGACATATCGAATCGCAGTCGACGGCATCGCAATCCTCCGAATGTCTCCTGAGTAGAAACGATTACCGGAGCGATTGGTTGCGGAACGATGACCTAGTTCCGGTCGCGAAACGCTGGAAGCGCGCCCGGAAACGGCAGTGCTGTCGCTTCATACACGCCGCGCGCGATGGAGCGGGCGATCACATTACCCGCGATCATGCCGAGTTCAGTGAGTCCGACCAGTGGATCGATCGGCTTCTCGCCCGTCGCGGCCGCAAACACGATGTCGCCATCGAGCGGCGCATGCACCGGATAGATTGCGCGCGCAAATCCGGTCTGCGCCATCATGGCGAGACGCCGGGCCTGCGCCTTGGTCAGGATCGCATCGGTAATAACGACGGCAAGCGTCGTGTTCTCGATCGCGGTTGCCGCCGGTCCGCCCTTGATACGCATCGCCAGCACCTCGGGTTTCAACTTGTTCGGCATGCCGTGTCCGCCGAACTCGTTGCCGACTTCGAATGGCGCCGCCCAGAAGTGTGGACCATCGCCGATCGTGACGCTGCCGACCGCATTGACTGCCGCGAGTGCGGCGACGCGCACGCCCGATGGCGTGACGGCGGAGGCCGAGCCGAGGCCGCCCTTGTAGTTGACTGTCGTGGCGCCGAGCCCTGCGCCGACGCTGCCGAGCTTGAAGCCATCGCTGGCCGCCGCTGCGGCGGCATAGCCGAGATCGCGATAGGGCGGGAAGCGGCCCCAGTTCTTGTCGCCGCCATTGAGCAGGTCGAACAAGATCGCGCCCGGCACGATGGGGATGACGGCATTGCCGATCTGGTAGCCGCGGCCTTGTTCGGCGAGCCAGGCCTGCACGCCGCCGCCGGCTTCGAGCCCGAAGGCCGAGCCGCCGGCCAGCGCGAGGCCGTGGATGGCATCCACGGTGTTCACAGGATCGAGCAGGGCGCTTTCGCGCGTGCCCGGTCCGCCGCCGCGGATGTCCACGGAGGCCACGGCCGGTTGGTCGAACAGGATGGCGGTGACGCCGGAGGCCAGTTGGGCGTCGTCCGCGTGGCCGACGCGAACGCCGGCGATATCGGTGAGCAGGTTCTTCATGGCGGTTCCCTCTTGGCCCGACCAGACCGCAGCAAGGCTGCCCGGTCAACCGATCACGCGTGATCACAACAGCCGGAAGTGGCGGGCATTTGATCCATCCCGCTTGCATCCCGTCATGTCAGCGGTGCATCTAGCCGCATGATCTCCGATGTCACGATCCCTGCCGCATTGATTGCCGGCATTGTCTCATTCCTGTCGCCCTGCGTGCTGCCGCTGGTGCCGCCCTATCTCATCTATCTCACGGGCGCGACCATCGAGCACGTCGCCAATGACGAGCAGGAAGCGGCCTCCAGGCGCGCGGTGATGATCTCGGCTGGCATGTTTGTGCTGGGCTTCTCCACGGTGTTCGTGGCGCTCGGCGCCAGCGCCAGCCTGGTCGGCAGCGTGGTCCGCTCCTATGCGGCGGAGCTATCAATCGTTGCCGGCATCCTGATCATCCTGATGGGCCTGCATTTTCTCGGGCTCACGCGCATCGGGCTGCTGATGCGCGAGGGACGTCTGAGCATGCCCAGGCCGGTCGGCCTGTGGGGCGCCTATGTGATGGGTCTGGCTTTCGCGTTTGGCTGGACACCGTGCATCGGACCTATTCTTGCGGCGATCCTGTCGGTGGCGGCGGCAGAAGCAACGGTGACCAAGGGCGCGGGATTGCTCGCGGTTTATTCCCTCGGCCTCGGCATCCCGTTCCTGATCGCGGCTTTCATGGTCGAGCAATTCTCCAGCATGTTCGCGCGCATGAAGAAGCATCTCGTCCATGTCGAGCGCGCCATGGGCGTGTTGATGGTGATCACCGGTATCGCGTTTCTCACCGGCGCCGTGTCGAATGCCAGCATCTGGCTGCTTGAGACGTTTCCCGCGCTGCAGAATTTCGGCTAGGCACATCAATCGCCGAGCCTGTCATCGGTCCCTCGCCATCACGGCGTCCTGCGCACCGTTCTAGACCAGATCCCCGATATCGAATGCCGACAGCGTGCCGAGCTTCGGCGTGGCCGTGCCGTCGGCGTCAGCCTTCCGTCGCGCGTGGGTGCGCGGTGATCGGGAAGCGACGTCTCGTCCGCTGCGGAATGTCATCCATCACGATGCATCGGACGGCTTCGGCGCCAGGCAGGGCTGACGACGCGACCTCCGACCGAATTGAGCTTCGATCATCCGATGCCTTGCATTTCGGCTTGCAGTCTCAGACGGCAGAGATTAATAGTACGATGTAGTTTGATTAATGGCCGGCGGTCATTTTCGAGCTTGGGTGATCAGCAATGTGGGGAGACCGGGTCCATGACCCTCGAAAATTCGATAAACAACTGGAAGACGACTTCTGCTTTGGTCTTGGCGGTTACCATTGCTGCGGGCGCCGTGCATGCGGCGGATCTGCCGTATCGCAAGGCCGATCCGGTTTATGCGCCGGCGCTGCCACCAGCCTTTTCGTGGACCGGCTTCTATGCCGGTGCCAGCGTAGGCGGCGGTTTCAGCGGTACTGACGCTTTCAACAGCTATCTGGGAACGAACGGCAGCAAGGCCGATGGCATCGTTGGCGGCCTTCAGGTCGGCTACAATTATCAGGTCTCGTCGCGGTTCGTGGTCGGCATCGAAAACGACTTCATGGCTTCGGGTCTCAAGACGAGCCGCAATGGCATCAACGAAGTGAGTTTGCCATTCTACGGGACGGGCCGCGGTCGTGCGGGCGTCACGTTCATGGATTCACATCTGCTCGTCTACGGCACCGGCGGCATGGCTTTCGGAGAGGTGAAGGACTCCGGGATCGACAAGATGCGCATTGGCTGGACCGCGGGCGGCGGCGTTGAATGGGCTTTTCGGCAGAACTGGTCGGCCAAGGTCGAATATCTTTACACCGATCTCTACAGGGACCTCAAAAAGGATGACTTGCCGGATCGCACCCAGAAATTCCAAACGATCACCGTCGGTGTGAACTATCATTTCTGATCTGTTCAAGCTGATCCATGGCTGATCGCTGTCAATCTGCATCGAGCCGTGATCTGACCAAGAGCCTGGCTGCGAGGCGGGCTCTTGGTCATCGGCATGTCGTCGTTATCGGGACCCGACGGTTTGTTGGTAACAGATGAGATCGTACGCTCGTTCAACGTTGTTCTGATCACGCGATAGCGACGAAGTCGATACGATGTGGCATCATCTCATTTGTGCGATCAGCGCATCCGCGCCCTGGTCGATCCCGGTTTCTGCCGCGGTCAATGGTCCGACGGTTGCCTTGATGTTGGTCGGCTTCGGATATTGCTTGGTGACGAACGCGCTAAGCAGGCGGGAAGTGGCGGCATCGAAGATCTCGACGGCATAGATGACAGAGCCCGTCATCGATCCCTCGCCATCGCGGGCCGCCTGTACGCCGTTGTAGACGAGGCCTCCGACGTCGATCCGCGACAGGGTGCCGAGCACCGGCGTGGTCTTGACAGCGCCAGTCAGGGTCAGCCTCACACGTAGTGTATTTGGGCCCCGCTGATTTGCGAGCGCGAAGCGGTTGCCCAGCTTCTCCGCGAACCGCGCCTGCATGGTGCGCGCGAGCGACGCCTTGTCTTCTTCGGTCATGTCACCGAATTGCTGGTCCGGACCCCGGTAGATCACGATCGGTTCGATAATAACTTTGTTATAGGAGCGCCAGTCCACAGTGGTGGAGTAGCGATACGGAATACGACCGGACGTATCGGACGGATTCGGTGCCAGTTGGGATGACGAAGCGACATCCGAATAGGGCATCGGCGCTATGCTCGCGCATCCCGCCAAGGCAGCGCAGAACGCGAGGACCGCCAGACGGTCCACCCGCGAGAGTGTGTACATCTCAAGCTCCAGTTTAGATATTTTGGGTGAATGTGATGAAGGCGGCCGCGCCGATGCGACGTGGTATCGGAAGCTCCGCAGCCGCTATTTGCTGGGTCGTGTCGTGGTTGGCGGCTTCGCCTGGGCTGTCTGCATCCACTCTCTATCGGCCTTGGGGCCGTTCGGATCGCCTGTCATGCCCACCAACTGTCCGGGCACGGCATTCGTGGTTTGAGTCCAGGTCTGCGTGGCGCAGAAAATCGACATCATGCAGCCCTTGACCTTCAGGTCGATCGCCTCACGCCTCAGCGAGATCTCGTAGGATTTGCCGTTCTCTGCATTGTAGATCTGGCCTTCAAAGCGCCCCGCCGGGTTGAGCTTCAGGCCCATGATCAATTGGTGACCGAGAACGGGTCGGGATTGCTTCGTCTTGTCCGGATTGTTCAGGTCTTTGAGTGGTTGCCCATTCGCGTCGTTGGGCTCTTTGGCCCAGACGATATAGCCGCAAATCTGCTCCAGCTTCGATCCGCAGCGTTCAATGCGTATGCGCGCGCGGCCATCTTCTGTGAGCCATGTGCCGCTCGGATCGGCTGGTGCTGCCGCGACGGGGCTGACGAGAGCCATCTGGCATATGGCGAGAGCGGTACGCACGACTATTCGGGAAACCAATGTCATCTGTCTCATATCTGGTCCTCGGATCACGAAAAGCGCTGGAGCCCGTATTCCCGCGAGGGCTGCCGCTCT
The DNA here is from genome assembly GCF_052076045.1 of Tardiphaga sp. 20_F10_N6_6. Classification (NCBI taxonomy): domain Bacteria; kingdom Pseudomonadati; phylum Pseudomonadota; class Alphaproteobacteria; order Hyphomicrobiales; family Nitrobacteraceae; genus Tardiphaga; species Tardiphaga sp. 20_F10_N6_6. The sequence goes on along the minus strand of NZ_CP197239.1, from coordinate 2,017,766 downwards.
TTCGTTACCTCTACAAGATTAATCAAACGGTACCGTACTATTTATACTCTACCGTGCGCCGTCGCAAGCCTATATGCGGTGAAATCGAATGATCGATTGCGCGGGCCGGGTGGTAAAAGCAGTCGGGAAGCGTGCAGAGAATGCCCGGAGAGAAAGCCAAGATGACTGTTGCCAAGGCCAAGCCGAGCAAAGCCGCGCCACGAAGCAGCGGGCGGCCGACGAAGGAACAGGCCGGGCGCATTACCGACCACATCGTCGAGGTGGCGAGAGGGCTCTTCCTGGAGTCGAGTTTCGAGGCGATCAGCGTCGATCTGATCGCGGCGACAGCGCGGATCTCGAAGCAGACCTTCTATGCCCGCTTTGCCTCCAAGGAGGCGCTGTATGCGGCGGTGATCCGGAAGGGAACGAATGATCTTCTCAAGCCGGCGGTCACCGACTCCAATCGCGACGGTCCGATCGAAGCGACCTTGGTCAAACTCGGACTGGAGCTTTCAAAGCGTGCACTCGCGCCGGCGGCCATCGCGCTGGAACGGCTGGTGATGGCCGAAGCACATCAATTCCCGGAGTTGGCGTCTGCCTATCACGGGACTGGCCTTCACGTGCGAGAGCAGATCGCCGGCATTTTCACCAACGCCATGCGCGACGGACAGATACGATCAGGGGATGCCAGCTTCATCGCCGAGCAGTTCGTCTACGCGGTGGCCGATGGGCCTGTGCGAGCCATGGTCCTCAGCGGCAAGATCGTCAAATCGGAGAAGGAGTTGCGCGAGCGTGTCACCGCCGCCGTCAGGCTGTTTCTGGATGGATGTCGCGATCGTCCTGCGCGGCACAGCTAGATCAGTCCGGACTCCGGCCAGCATGGTGTCCAATGCAGGCATCTGGCTGCTGGAAACGTTTCCAGTGTTGCAGAATTTTGAGTGAGGCTTTCTTTACCTCGCCCCGCCTGGCGAAGCTTCACTTCGCCAGGCGGGGAGAGGTTAGAAAAGCGCCTCAGGTTCCCTTCGCGTCGATCTGGGTGTAGTTGCCCTTGGCGTCCCACTTATAGACGACGTAGTCGATCGCCTTGATGTCGCCCTTGGCGTCAAACGCCATCTTGCCGAGCACGGTGTCCCATTCGCCGGCCTTGATCACATCCATCACCTTCTTGGTGTCGGTGGAGCCGGCCTTGGCAACGGCCTGCGACCAGACCTGGAACGCTGCATAGGTGTAGAGCGTGTAGCCTTCGGGATCGATGTTCTTGGCCTTGAACTTCTCGACGATCGCCTTCGCGGTCGGCTTGTTGCGCGGGTCGGGGCCGAAGGTGAACAGCGTGCCTTCTGCCGCGGGGCCGGTGATGGAGGCGAATTCCTTGTCGTTCATGGCGTCGCCAGCCATCAGCACGGTCTTGAGGCCCTGGTCGCGCATCTGGCGCAAGATCAGACCGGCTTCCTGATGATAGCCGCCGACATAAACCAGATCGATATTGTCGCGCTTCAGACGTGAGACGATCGAGTTAAAATCCTTGTCGCCCTTGTTGTAGCTCTCGAACATCTTTTCGGTGAAGCCGGCCTTGTTGAGTGCCTTCTTGGTCTCGTCGGCGAGACCCTTCCCGTAAGTGGTCTTGTCGTTGAGGATCGCGACGTTCTTGCCCTTGAAGTTCTTGGCAATGTAATCGGCGGCAACGAGGCCCTGCTGGTCGTCACGGCCGCAGACGCGCAGCACATTGGCGAGCTTGCGTTCGGTGAACAGCGGGTTGGTCGAAGCCGGCGTGATCTGCAGCACATTGCCATCGGCATAGGCTTCGGAGGCCGGGATCGACGATGACGAGCAGAAGTGGCCGGCGACGAACGGCACCTTGGAGCTCGCGAACTTTTCGGCGATCGAGCGCGCCTGTTTGGGATCGCAGGCATCGTCACCAACCTGTAGCGCCAGCTTCTTGCCGAGCACGCCGCCAGCGGCGTTGAGATCGGCCACAGCCTGGTCGGCGCCGTTCTTCATCTGGCGGCCGAAGGCCGATTCGCCGCCCGTCATCGGGCCGGCGACCGCGACGTTGATGTCCTGCGCAAAAGCTGCGGTTGAGAGCAGCGACGCGGCAAAGGCCAGGCCGATTACATTCAATGGTTTCATGGGGATGATCCTCGCAAAGAGTTTTCGGCCACAAACGCAATCGGCCGCCCGAACGATAGGATCATTCTCAACTTATTTTGATGCCGAGTCATCGGCAATTTTCGGCCGCAGACAGCCTGCCTGTGACTCCGACTGCGGCAGGTCGTCGCAAGCGCTTTCGCGAGCCGAGCCGCACCTCTGGCTGTGCGCAGAGAGGTGCGGCCTGCAGGCTTATTGCTTCAGTTCGGCGTAGTCGCCCTTGGCGTCCCACTTGTAGACGACATAGTCGATCGCCTTGATGTCGCCCTTGGCGTCGAACGCCAGCTTGCCGAGTACGGTGTCCCATTCGCCGGCCTTGATCGTGTCCATCACCTTCTTGGTGTCTGTGGTGCCGGCCTTGGCGACGGCCTGCGACCAGACCTGGAACGCCGCATAGGTGTAGAGCGTGTAGCCCTCGGGATCGATGTTCTTGGCCTTGAAGCGGTCGACGATCGCCTTGGCGGTCGGCTTGTTGCGCGGGTCGGGGCCGAAGGTGAACAGCGTGCCTTCCGCAGCCGGGCCGGTGATCGAGGCGAACTCCTTGTCGTTGATGGCGTCGCCCGCCATCAGCACCGTCTTGAGGCCCTGATCGCGCATCTGGCGCACGATGAGGCCGGCTTCCTGGTGATAGCCGCCCACGTAAACCAGATCGATATTGTCGCGCTTCAGGCGCGAGACGATAGCATTAAAATCCTTGTCGCCCTTGTTGTAGCTCTCGAACATCTTCTCGGTAACGCCGGCCTTGTTCAGCGCCTTCCTGGTCTCGTCGGCGAGGCCTTTTCCATAGGTCGTCTTGTCGTTCAGGATCGCGATATTCTTGCCCTTGTAGTTCTTGGCAATGTACTCGCCGGCGACAAAACCCTGCTGGTCGTCGCGGCCGCAGACGCGTAGCACATTGGCGAGCTTGCGTTCGGTGAACAGCGGATTGGTCGAGCCCGGCGAGATCTGCAGCACATTGCCGTCGGCATAGGCCTCCGATGCCGGGATCGACGACGACGAACAATAGTGACCGGCGACGAACGGAATGCGCGCGCTGGCAAATTTCTCGGCAATCGAGCGCGCCTGCTTGGGATCGCACGCGTCATCGCCGACCTGTAGCGCCAGCTTCTTGTTCAACAGACCGCCGGCGGCGTTGATATCGGCGACGGCGAGTTCGGCGCCATTCTTGAACTGCCGGCCGAATGCCGATTCGCTGCCGGTCATCGATGATGCGACGGCGACAGGAATATCCTGTGCCAGTGCAACGGACGCCAGCGCAATCGAAGCACCCGCCGTCAGGCCGATGAGTTTGATGAATTTCATAGGAAGTCCCCGTGTTCCGTTCGAATGCAGACAAACGCGACGCCGTGACGGAATCGCGATTGGCGCATCATTCTACCTTCAAAATAGTGTCGATTGTTTGCATCGCTGTGCATGTTCGATCGTCATGCGATGAAGCATATCGATCCGTCAGCCGTGCCGGCCGCCTTCGAGATAGGCGGAGCGGATTTCCGGGGCCTTCAGCAATTCGGCGCCGGTGCCTGACAGGGTGATCAACCCGTTGACCATGACGTAGCCGCGATGGGCCAGACGCAGCGCGTGATTGGCGTTCTGTTCGACGATCAGCACGGTCAGGCCGTCCTGCTTGTTGAGCACGCGGATCGCATCGAAAATCTGCTTGGCGATCAGCGGTGCCAGACCCAGCGACGGCTCGTCGAGCAGCAGCAGGCGCGGGCGGCTCATCAGTGCGCGGCCGATGGCCAGCATCTGCTGCTCGCCGCCGGACAGCGTGCCGCCGCGCTGGGTCATGCGCTCCTTGAGGCGCGGAAACAGCGTCAACACCTTGTCGAGGCTGACGGCGCGCTCGGCAGGACTGCTCTCATTGACGTCGGCGCCCATCTGCAGATTTTCCGCCACGCTCATACGCGGGAAAATCCGGCGGCCTTCCGGCGACTGCGCGATGCGCATCCGCGCGATCTCGTGGGTCGGTAGGTCGGTAATGTCCGTCCCGTCATAGGTGATCACGCCCGAGCGCGCCCGCGGCTTGCCGAAGATGGTCATCATCAGCGTCGACTTGCCGGCGCCGTTGGCGCCGATCAGTGCAACGATCTCGCCGTGCTTGATATCGAGATCGACACCTTTCAGCGCTTCGATCTTGCCATAGGATGCGTGCAGGCCGGCGATGGCGAGCATGGGGGCAGCGCTCACGTCTCGCCCTCCATCACCGCAATGGCTTCCTCTTCATCCGCGCCGAGATAGGCGGCGATGACTTTGGGATTGTCGCGGATCTGCTGCGGCGTTCCGTCGGCGATCTTCACACCGTAATCGAGCACGTTGATATGGTCGGAGATTTGCATCACGACGGACATGTCATGCTCGATGAGCAGGATCGATGTGCCATGTTCGGCGCGGATCTTGAGCAATAGCTCATTGAGTGCCGCGCTCTCGCGGGCATTGAGGCCGGCGGCGGGTTCATCGAGGCAGAGCAGTGCGGGTTCGGTACACATCGCACGCGCGATTTCGAGGCGGCGCTGGTCGCCATAAGGCAGGTTGCCGGCGGCATCGTCGGCGCGCTCCAGCAGGCCGATCTGATCGAGCCAGTAGCGCGCGAGGTCGATCGCAGCCTTCTCGGCGGCGCGATAGCTGGGCACGCCGAACAGGCCGAGAAGAGTGAAGCCCGAAGCGCGCATCAGCGTGTTGTGCTGCGCCACCATCAGGTTTTCCAGCGCGGTCATGCCGGGAAACAGCCGGATATTCTGGAAGGTGCGCGCGACCTTGGCGATCTTCGAGATGCGGAAGTCGTTCAGCCGCTCCAGCCGCCATTCACCATCGCTGTGGCGCAGCTTGATGGTGCCGGATGTCGGCTTGTAGAAGCCGGTGATGCAATTGAAGACTGTGGTCTTGCCGGCACCGTTGGGGCCGATCAGCGCTGTGATCTTGCCACGCTCGGCGGTGAAGGAGAGATCGTTGACGGCCACGATGCCGCCGAACCGCATCGTCAGATTCTCGACGCTGAGGATGTCGTTGATGTTCATCCGTGCCCCTCTTTGACGAGGTCGGACGAGATCACCGTGTTGCGTTCGAGAAAGACGGTTGGCGCGCGGTGGCCGATCAGGCCGCGCGGGCGCCAGATCATTAGCAGCACCATGGCGCCGCCGAACACCAGCATGCGGAATTGCTCAAGGCCTCTGAACAGTTCGAAGCCGCCGATCATCGCGAGCGCTGCGAGGGCCACGCCGAGTTGTGAGCCCATGCCGCCGAGCACGACGATGGCCAGCACCAGTGCGGATTCGTGGAAAGTGAAGGATTCCGGGCTGATGAAACCCTGACGGGTCGCAAAGAACGCGCCGGCGAAGCCGCCGAACATGGCGCCGGTGGCGAAGGCGGTGAGCTTCGTCGTCGTCGTATTGATGCCGAGCGCGCGGCAGGCGACTTCGTCTTCGCGCAGCGCCTCCCAGGCCCGGCCAATGGGTAGGCGGCGCAGGCGGATGGTGACCCAGTTGGTGAGCAGTGCGAGCGCGAGGATCAGATAGAACAGGAAGACGATGCGGTGGGTCGGCGAGAACTCGATGCCAAGGCGGTCAGCGAGGCCGCCATCGCCCGGCGTCAGCGGAATGCCGAACATGGTTGGACGCGGAATGCCGGAGATGCCGTTGGGACCACCGGTGAGAGTCTGCCAGTTGATGATGACGAGGCGGATGATCTCGCCAAAGGCCAGTGTAACGATGGCGAGGTAGTCGCCGCGCAGCCGCAGGACTGGAAAGCCGAGCAGCACACCGAAGAACGCCGCGAGGATACCGGCGAGTGGCAGGCAGATCCAGAACGACAGGCCGAAATTGGTGGCCAGCAGCGCGTAGGAATAGGCGCCGACGGCATAGAAGGCGACATAGCCGAGATCGAGAAGACCGGCGAGGCCGACCACCACATTCAGACCCCAGCCAAGCATCACGTAGGTCAGCACGAGAATGCCGAGATCGAGGATGTAACGCTCGTCGTAGAAGATCACCGGGACGAGAAAGGTGAAGATCAACAGCGCCGGCACCAGCGCACGGCCGGCGAAGGAAAATACTTTCTGCGCCGATGGCGGCACGACGCGCACGGTGTCCACCGGTCCCCACCAGTGGCGCAGCAACTCCATGACGATACTGCCGCCGAACACCACGGCGACCATGGCGGCGAGATCGCCGAAGCGCGTCCACCAGGTCAGTTGCCCGTCGGAGCCGGCCTCGGTGCGGATGCCGATCATCAGCGAGAACAGCACCAGCGCGACCAGTGCGGAGATCACGGCCTTCTTCAGGATGAATGCGGCGTCCGGCCCGCGGGCAGTCTTAGCTTGTGATGCGTTTGCTGCCACTTGGATCCCGTCAGACTTTTTCGACTTCGGGACGGCCGAGCAGGCCGGTCGGCAGGAAGATCAGCACCACGATCAGAATCGAAAAGGCGGCGACATCTTTGTATTCGGTGGAGAAGTAGGCGGCCCACAATGTCTCGATCAGGCCGATCAGCAAGCCGCCGAGCATGGCGCCAGGTAGCGAGCCGATGCCGCCGAGCACGGCGGCCGTGAAGGCCTTGATGCCGGCGACGAAGCCCATGAAGAAATCCACGAGGCCGTAATAGAGCAGGTACATCATGCCCGCGACCGCAGCCAAGGCTGCGCCGATCACGAAGGTCATGGAGATGGTGCGGTCCACATCGACGCCGAGCAGCGAGGCCATGGTCTGGTCCTGCTCGCAGGCGCGCATGTCGCGGCCGAGGCGCGTGCGCGCGACCAGCCAGGTGAACAGCGCCAGCAGCACGATGGTGGTGATGACGACGATGATCTGGATGTTGGACAAGCGTACGGCGAAACCGTCGGCGCCTTCATGCAGTGTGTAGCCGCCGGTGATGATCGGTGGCACCGGCTTGACGCGGGCGCCCTGTGCGACCTGCGAGAAATTGGTCAGCACAAAAGACATGCCGATCGCTGACAGCATCGGCGCTAGGCGGAAGGAATGGCGCAGGGGACGGTAGGCGATGCGCTCGATGGTCCAGCCATAGAGCGAGGTGATGGCCATCGAGACCAGGAGCACCAGCAGCAGGATCACCGGCACCGCGGTAAGGCCGATCGACACCAGGATGAGAAAAGTGATCAGCGCGATGAATCCGCCGATCATGAAGATATCGCCATGGGCGAAATTGATCATGCCGACGATGCCGTAGACCATCGTGTAGCCGATCGCGATCAGGCCATAGATGGAGCCGAGCACGAGACCGTTGATCAGTTGCTGGGCGAAATAATCCATGCGCTGCCGAATTCGAGTGAGGCGCCACCATGATCCGGCAGCCGGATCATTGCGTCGTTGTATCGTTTTCTAACAGCGGCCATTGGAGGCGGCAACAGGGGCTGGTGCGGCTAAAGTAGCCTGTACATGCTGTTTTTCGCGGCGATTGGCGTCCGTTCGCTTGCGCCGCAGCGCACACAAATCCACGCCTTATTTGCGGCTGTTCCGGTGTCACAGTTGCGCCGCGCAACGGCCTTGCAATCATCACGCGGGAACCGAAACGAAGATCGGGGCTGCACGTTGTCGGGCGTTGAATGGTTCAACACAGGAGATTGAAGAATGTCCAATCAGAACCAGCAAAAGCCCGGTCAGCAGAAGCCAGGCCAGCAGAGCCAGAACCCCGGGCAGCAGGGCCAGAAGCCCGGTCAGCAGCAGGGCGGTGGAATGAAGCCCGACCACGAGCAGGACCCGGGCCGGCAGGGCCAGAGATAGGCCGTCAGGCAGACATCAATCGAGATTTGGGTCGTTCTCAGCGACCCATGTGGAAGGCCCCGCCGAAAGGCGGGGCTTTTCGTTTGGCAAGTCCTGATCGTATTCCCCCGCCGTTATCCCGGCAATTTTCGAATTAAGGTTACCAATTGGTTTACATTGTCCGTCTGATTGAACGGGCGTTACGTCGGCGCAGGCGTGCGACTCCTGCGAGTCGCCGGCAGAGCGGTGGACGACGTGATGGATCAGAGCAGCGCAGACCAGACCGGAGCCCATCAGGGTGGAACTCTCCAGGCTGGCACGTTTCAGACCGGTACGTTTCAGACTTGGCGGATCAGCACGTTCACGGGCGCGCTGATCGCCTGCTATTTCATCCCGACCTGGACGATCTTCGCGTTCCGCATCATGGTCTCGCCGATCCAGGGCTTCTATGAGCGGCCCAATATTTCGCTGGCGCTGTTTCTCAGCGACTACATGCAATTTTCCAGCATGGGCACGGTGCGCTATGCGTGGCTGCTCGCCGTCGGCAAGCTGACGGTGGTGGCTTTCTTCACGGTATTCCTGGTGTTCATCACACGCCCGAAAATCCGCAAGACGGGCGGCTGCGACGAGGCGTTGATGATGGCGCTTGGTATCGGTGGCGTGATCTCGTTCGCCAGCATGATCATGGCATCGAAGGTCGGCGAGATCGCCGCGATGCGGCTGCACATCACAGAATTGCTGTTGATGCTCGGCGCTGCAGTGCTGCTGGCGATCGAGCCACCGCTACGCCGCGCGGCGGGGCAGGAGCTTGATCCCGGGCAGCCGGGCAAGGCAGCCAACGACGCGGAGCTTTTACAGAAGGTTGCCTAAACAAAAGGTCGCCTAAATGGTCAGTCCGAGTTCTTTGATAATTGCGCCAGCTTCCTTGGTAGCATGATTGGCCGCCGGGACGCCGCAATAGATCGCCTGCTGCAACAGGATTTCTTTGATGTCGTCCGGTGTGAAGCCGCCTTCGGTGAGGGCGGCGCGCACATGCATGCGGAATTCGTCCCACTGGCCGAGCGCGAGCATAGTGCCGATCACCAATACGCGGCGCGTGCGGTCGTCGAAATGCGGCCGCGTCCAAATCTCGCCCCAGGCGTAGCGGCTGATCAGGTCGAGAAAATCCGCATTGAATGCGTTCTTGCCGGCGGCCGATTTGTCGACCCAGGCATTGCCGAGAACCTTGCGGCGTTTTGCGGTGCCTTCGGCGGCGCGCTGTTGCTCGTCCATCTTAGGTCTCCGTTCAGCGCTGTGTCAGGAAGCCGACTACGGCGTCGGTGAAGGCGTAAGGCTGTTCGACGTTCGAGATGTGTGCGGCATCCAGGAGCGTCATGCTGGCGCCGGGGATGTTGCTGCGGATCAGTTCACCAGCCGCAACCGGTGTTGCGTTGTCCTGACGGCCGGCGATCACCAGCGTTGGGCTTTTGATCTTGGGCAGCAGCGCGCGCTGATCGAGCGTGCTCAGCGCCTCGCAGGCAGCAAGATAGCCTTCGACCGGTGAGGCGATCAGCATCGCCTGCATCTTCGCGGTGGTCTCGGGCTCGCGCTCGCGGAAGTCGGCGGTGAGCCAGCCGCCGATGACGGCGTCGGCCACCGCTTTGAGCCCACCCTCGCGCACCGCCTTGATGCGGTTGTGCCAGTTGGTCGGATCCGGATAGTAGCAGCTGGTGTTGGCCAGGATGATCTTGTTGAAACGCTCAGGCGCGTTGGCGCCTAACCACTGGCCGACCATGCCGCCCATCGACAACCCGCACCAATGCACCTTATCGATGTTGAGGTCGTCGAGGATCGCCAGCACGTCCTTGCCATAGCGCTCCATCGAGGTCGGGCCGTTCATGCCGGACTTGCCGTGGCCGCGCCGATCGTAGCGGATCACGCGAAACAGCTTTGTCAGCGCCGGCATCTGCGGCTCCCACATCGCCATGGTGCAGCCAAGCGAGTTCGACATCATCAGCGTCGGCCCGCTGTCGCGGCCCTCCACGAAGACATTCAGCAGGCAGCCGTCGGCATCGATCATGGGCATGGTGTGTCTCCCGAGTTTCTTCTTAACGGAGTGAGGCGAGCTGGCGGTCGATCAGGGCTTGCGAGACGCCCTGATAATCCATCGGCTCGAACAGTTTGGCGATCGCGGCAGCGCTGAGCTGCGCGTTGACCTTGGGATCGGCCGTGAGAATATCGCGCAGATGTTTCTTCTCGGCGACGGCGCGCTTGGTGGCGGCCTCGATCAGATGATGGGCGTCGCTCTTGCCGAGCTTTTCGGCGAGCGCAAAGGTCACGGCTTCCGCCATGATGAGGCCGTGGGTTTCATCGAGATTGAGGCGCATCCGCTCAACGTCGACCTCGAGCCCTTCGGCGATATCGACGATGGCGGCAAGGGCGCCCGATGTCACCAGCAGCAGCGTCGGCAGCGTCGGCCATTCGGCGTGCCACGGTCCGGCACTGCGCTCGTGATCCTGGATCTGCGCGGCAAAGATCGTTGCAGCCAGATTCGGAGCCATGGTCGCGGCGCCAAGCGCGGAGGCTGATGCCACGGGATTGCGCTTATGCGGCATTGTCGAGGAGCCGCCGCGGCCTTCACCGGAGGGTTCGAACGCTTCGCCGACATCGGTCTGCATCATCAGCGAGACGTCGCGAGCGATCTTGCCGCAACTGCCGGACAGGATCGCCAACACGGAAGCCACTTCGGCGATCCGGTCGCGATGGGTGTGCCACGGCGCATCGGGTAGCGGCAGCTGCAATTCCTTGGCGAGTTGCTCTGCAACGACGAGCCCCTTGTCGCCGAGCGCAGCAAGCGTGCCGGCAGCGCCGCCGAATTGCAGTGCGACGCCTTCGGCGCGCAATCGTTTCAGCCGCAGGCGCGAGCGGTGCAGTGCTGAGGCATATTCGGCGAGCTTCAGCCCGAATGGCATCGGCAGCGCGTGCTGCAGCCAGGTGCGGGCGACCACAGCGGTGTTGCGGTGCTTGACCGCAAGGGCTGCAAAGCCGGCGATGGCGCGGTCGAGATCCGCGAGCAGAGCGTCAATGGCGGCGCGTAGGCCGAGCATGGTGGCGCTGTCGATGACGTCCTGACTGGTGGCGCCCCAATGCACGTAGCGCGCAGCCTCGGTATCGGCCTTCGCCACTTTGGCAGTGAGCGTCTTGACCAGCGGAATGGCGAGGTTGCCGGACCGCGTGGCCGCATCGGCAAGTGCAGCGAGATCGAACTGGTCGGCTTTGCAGGCGGCCTCGATGGCCGCCACCGCGCTGGCGGGAATCACCCCGACTGCGGCCTCGGCCCGCGCCAGTGCGGCTTCGAAGTCCAGCATATGCTGCAAATGGGCGGTATCATCGCAAACCGCACGCATCGCGCGGCTCGACAACAAGGGTGCCAGCAGGGGGGACAGGGATGTGCTCATTTGTGCGGGACCCTAACCATTCCGGCGAGAGTCTGCCAATCCCCCGCAATCTTCTTGTCGCCGTCGCCTGTTGCACTGCGAATAGGCATCGCCCCATCTCGCCAGGCGGTCTTTCCTTTGCGCCGTCCGTGCATTACTTGGGATTGGGGGCAATCCCTTGGGGATGACAGCCTCAATTCCGGACGGCGACAAATTCAGGAGACAGACCCATGGCCATGACGATGAGCGGTGAAGTTCAGCTTGCCGCGCCCCGCGAAGTGGTATGGGGAAAGCTCAACGACCCCGCGGTGCTGAAGGCCTGTATCCCGGGCTGCGAAGAGCTCGAGACCACAGAGGAAGGCGGCTTCCGCGCCACGGCCAAGATCAAGGTCGGCCCGGTCTCCGCGCGTTTCAAGGGCAAGGTCACGCTGAGTGATCTCGATCCGCCCAACGGCTACAAGATCACCGGTGAAGGCGAGGGCGGCGTGGCCGGCTTTGCCAAGGGCGGCGCTGTCGTCGGCCTGACCGACAAGGATGGTGGCACGCTGTTGACCTACAATGTGGAAGCCCAGATCGGTGGCAAGCTGGCCCAGCTCGGTCAGCGCCTGATCAACGGTTCGGCCAAGAAGATCGCCGACGAGTTCTTCGCGAACTTCGCCAAGGCTGTTCAGGGCTAAGGCCCGGAGCGTCTGATAGCGGCGATCAAGTGTGCTTGATACCGCAGAAAAACACACCAGAGACCGTCCCGACTTGAGGTTGCTCATTGCCGGGATGGGCCATATTATGCATTTGGAATGATTTTAATGACCGCGTCGCCACGCAATGGGACGCGGACCAAGAGAGTGCATATGGCCAAAATCTCGATGATCGTGAACGGCAATCCCGTCACCGGCAATATCGATCCGCGCACATTGCTGGTGCAGTTTCTACGTGAGAATCTGCGGCTCACCGGCACCCATGTGGGTTGCGACACGTCGCAATGCGGTGCCTGCGTTGTGCATCTCGACGGCAAGGCCGTGAAGTCCTGCACCACGCTCGCTGTCATGGCCGACGGTCACGAGGTGAAGACCATCGAAGGTCTCGCAGCCGATGGCGCGCCGCTGCATCCGATGCAGGAAGCGTTTCGCGAGCATCATGGCCTGCAGTGCGGCTTCTGCACTCCAGGCATGATCATGACCGCGGTGGACCTCGTGCATCGCAAGGGACATGATCTCAGCGATCACCTGATCCGCGAAGAACTCGAAGGCAATCTCTGTCGCTGCACCGGTTATCAGAACATCGTGGCGTCGATCGCAGCCGGCGCCAAGGCGATGGCGAAATCCGATCTCGCATAACGACGCACAACGATAATCGCGCACCGCGAATCAGGGATCCCCACCCATGTACGAATTCAAATATCATCGTCCGTCGACCGTGCGGCAGGCCGCGAATCTCCTCATCAAGAACGAGGACGCCAAGCTGATCGCCGGCGGTCATACGCTGGTGCCGGTCATGAAGCAGCGTTTGGCGGCGCCGCCGCATATCATCGATCTCTCGCATATCGAGGGTGTCGACGGCATCGAGATGAAGGGCCGCTCGCTGGCGATCGGCGCGCTCGCCAAGCATGCCGCTGTCGCGTCATCGCCGATCGTTGGCGAAGCCATTCCGGCACTGGCCGAACTCGCGGGCCTGATCGGCGATCCCGCTGTGCGCCACAAGGGCACTATTGGCGGTTCGCTCGCCAACAACGATCCCACCGCCGACTATCCAGCGGCTGTGATGGCGCTTGGCGCCACCATCACCACCAACAAGCGCAAGCTGAAGCCGGAAGAGTTCTTCCAGGGCTTGTTCACGACCGCGCTGGAGGCCGACGAGATCATTACCAAGGTCTCCTTCCCCGTGCCGAAGAAGGCCGCCTATATCAAGTTCCGCAACCAGGCCTCGCGCTACGCGCTGGTCGGGGTGTTCGTGGCGCGTCTGCCCTCGGGCGTGCGCGTCACCGTCACCGGTGCGGGCTCGGATGGTGTGTTCCGCGTCGAGGAGTTCGAGGCAGCATTGCAGAAGCGGTTCTCGCCAAAGGCGCTGGACGGGCTTACGGTGCCGGCCGAAGGCCTCAACAGCGATCTCCATGGCAGCGCCGAATATCGGGCGCATCTGATCGGCGTGCTGGCCAAGCGTGCGGTCGAAGCTGCCAACAACCGGGCCTGATATTTGTCAGGTCCGCACTTTCCCGGATTGGTTCTCTCATGACTAAGCCATCGGCGCTCCCCACCTCCGTCGATGGCATGCTGGAATTGCTGACATCGCGCGGCTATCTCGCCGAGCGATCGTTGGCGACAGTCACCTATCTCTCGCTGAAAATGGGGCGGCCGCTGTTTCTCGAAGGCGAGGCCGGCGTCGGCAAGACCGAGATCGCCAAGGTGCTGTCGGCCGCGCTTGGCCGCAAGCTGATCCGGCTGCAGTGCTACGAAGGCCTCGACGTCTCCTCCGCGGTCTATGAGTGGAACAGCGCCTCGCAGATGATCGCGATCCGGTTGGCGGAAGCCGCTGGCGATACCGACCGCGATCAGCTCTCCAGCGACATCTTCGCCGAGCGTTACCTGATCAAGCGCCCGCTCCTGCAGGCGCTCGAGCCAGATGTGAATGGTGCGCCTGTCTTGCTGATCGACGAACTCGATCGCGCCGACGAGGCATTTGAGGCCTATCTCCTTGAGATCCTCAGCGACTTCCAGGTGACGATTCCCGAACTGGGTACCGTGAAGGCGCCGGCGCCACCGATTGTCATCGTCACGTCGAACCGCACCCGCGAAATCCACGATGCGTTGAAGCGGCGCTGTCTGTATCACTGGGTGGACTATCCCAACGCCGAGCGCGAACTCGCCATCGTCAAGTCGCGCGTGCCGGGCATCTCAGCGAAGCTGTCGCAGCAGGTGGTGAAGTTCGTGCAGGCGCTGCGCGACCAGGATTTCTACAAATCGCCCGGCGTCGCCGAAACACTGGACTGGGCGACCGCGCTGACCGAACTCGACGCCCGCTCGCTGACGCCGCAGGTGGTGGGCGATACGCTGGGCGCGCTGTTGAAGTATCAGGACGACATCCAGCGCATGCAGGGCGATGCGCTGGCGAAGGTGATCAAGGAAGCGACGAGCGATTAACACTCGTCATTCCGGGGCGCGGGCGGCGATAGCCGAACGCGAACCCGGAATCCCGAAGTAGTTGAACACATCGAGGTTCCCCACCACTCCAATTGGAGTGGCTGAGGTTCGGTCGCGCAAGTGGCGCGCCCGCCCCGGAACGACGGAGTTAGGTTTGCCCATCGACCATCTCAACCCACCGACCGGCCAGATGGCAGACAATGTCATCGGCTTTGCGCGTGCGCTCCGCGCCGCCGGCCTGCCGGTTGGGCCGGGTGCGGTGATCGATGCGCTGAATGCCTTGCAGATGATCGAGATCGGCAAGCGCGCCGACGTTTTCACCACGCTGGAAGCGATCTTCGTCAAACGCCACGAGCATGCGTTGGTGTTTGCCCAGGCCTTCGATCTGTTTTTCCGTGCGGCCGACGAATGGAAGCAGATGCTGGATTCGGTGCCGCTGCCCGACGATGCCAAGCGCAAGCCGCCGCCGGCCTCGCGCCGCGTGCAGGAGGCCATGGCGCAGCCGGCGCAGGGCCAAGAGCGCGAGGCGCCGCAGGAGCAGGAAATCAGGCTGTCGGTCTCCGACCGCGAGGTTTTGCAGAAGAAGGATTTTGCGCAGATGAGCGCAGCGGAGATCGCCGAGGTCACGCGCGCCATCGCCAATATGCGGCTGCCGCAAGCTGAATTGCGCACGCGCCGCACCCAGCCGGACAAGCACGGCGCGCGGCTCGATCTGCGGCGCACGCTGCGCGGTAGCCTGCGCACGGGCGGCGACATCATCGATATCCGCAGGCTAGGCCTGATCGATAAGCCGGCGCCGATTGTCGCATTGCTCGATATCTCCGGCTCGATGAGTGAATATACCCGGCTGTTCCTGCACTTCCTTCATGCCATTACGGACGCCCGCAAGCGCGTCTCGGTCTTCCTGTTCGGCACAAGGCTGACCAATGTGACGCGGGCGCTGCGCTCGCGCGATCCCGACGAGGCGCTCGCCTCATGCTCGGCCTCGGTGGAAGACTGGGCCGGCGGCACGCGCATTTCCGCGTCGCTGCACAACTTCAATAAGCTCTGGGGACGCCGCGTGCTCGGCCAAGGGGCCATCGTGCTGCTAATTTCCGACGGTTTGGAGCGGGAGGCGGATTCCCAACTGGCCTTCGAGATGGACCGGCTGCATCGCTCCTGCCGGCGGCTGATCTGGCTCAACCCGCTATTGCGCTTCGACGGCTTCGAGCCGAAAGCGCAGGGCATCAAAATGATGCTCCCGCACGTTGACGAATTCCGCCCGGTGCATAATTTGAGTTCGATCGACGGACTGATTAAGGCGCTGTCATCGGCGCCCCCGGTCCATCACCGCAGCCTGATCCGGCCCGCAGCTTAAGAGAGGCTTCCATGCTCAATCGCGATGAAGACATCCTGCAGGCCGCGGAAGCGTGGCAGAAGGCCGGACACGGCGTGGCGCTGGCCACCGTGGTTGAGACCTGGGGTTCGGCGCCGCGTCCCGCAGGCTCGAATCTCGTCATCAATGACGATGGCACCTTCCTGGGCTCGGTCTCCGGCGGTTGCGTCGAGGGCGCCGTGGTCACCGAGGCGCTCGATGTGATTGCGAGTGGCGAGCCCAAATTGCTCGAATTCGGCGTGGCTGACGAGACCGCGTGGAATGTCGGCCTGTCCTGCGGCGGCACCATCCGCGTGTTCGTCGAGAAGGTCGGTCAGTCGTGAAAGCCGAGACGCTCGCCACCCTGAACACGGAACGCGCCGCTCGGCGCCCCGTTATTTTGATCACCGATATATCCGATGGAACACAACGCCTGATGAAGGCCGCCGATTTCGGCGCTGATCCGCTGCATGCCGAGCTGGAGAAGCAGCTGCGCATGGGCAAGAGCGCCATGATCGAGTCAAATGGCAAGAAGCTGTTCCTCAATGTCTACGCGCCGACCGCGCGCCTCGTGATCATCGGTGCCGTCCATATCAGCCAGGCGCTGGCGCCGCTGGCACGGTCGCTGGATTACGACGTCACCGTGGTCGATCCGCGCACGGCCTTTGCCAGCCCCGAGCGTTTCCCGGACGTGCAGCTGATCGCCGAATGGCCGGATGAGGCGCTGCCGGGCCTCCACATCGATCACTACACAGCCTTCGTCGCCGTGACCCATGATCCGAAGATTGACGATCCCGCGCTGCTGCATGCGTTCGAGAAGAACTGCTTCTATATCGGCGCGCTCGGCTCGCGGAAAACCCACGCGAAGCGCGGCGACCGGCTGAAGGCGCAGGGCGTCAGCGAGGCTGACTTCGCGCGGATCAAGGCGCCGATCGGTCTCAATATCGGTGCTGTTTCGCCGTCGGAGATCGCGGTCTCGATCATGGCCGAGATCACCGCCGAACTGCGCATGCCCAAGACGATACCCGCGGAATTGTCCAAAGTGAGCAACCCATGAAGTTCGGTCCCGCCAGTCCGGCGGATGCACTTGGCGGCGTGACCGTCCACACACTGCGTCAGGGTTCGCTCGTTCTCAAGAAGGGCACCACTATCGGTCCCGATGAAGTCGCCGCGCTGACCGGCGCGGGGGTCAAGGACGTGGTCGTCGTGCGTCTCGAGGACGGTGATGTGTCCGAAGACGTCGCTGCAGCTAGTATCGCGCAGTCAGTGGCGGGCGAGGGCGTCAATGTCGAGCGAGCCTTCACGGGCCGCGCCAATCTGTTTGCGGGGACTCCGGGCGTGCTGGTCGTCGATCGCGCCATCGTCGATCGCATCAATGCCGTCGATGAAGCGATCACCTTTGCAACGCTGGCGGCCTACAAGCCGGTGGTCGAAGGCGAGATGATCGCGACCGTCAAGCTGATCCCGTTCGGCGTCGCCGGTACGCTGCGCGACGCGGCCGTCCAGGCTGCCTCGGGCGGCGCGATGAGGATCGCGCCTTACACGGTCAAGAAAGTCGGCATCGTCTCGACGCTGTTACCGGGGCTGTCGCCGAAGGTGATCGACAAGACGCTGCGTGTGACCGAAGAGCGTCTCGCGCCTGCCGGTGCGAAGATCATCGCCGAGCGCCGCGTGCCACACGACGAGAAGGTGCTGGCAAAGACAATCAAGGAACTGCTCGGGCTGGGCGCCGAGCTGGTGATTGTGTTCGGCGCCTCGGCCATTGCCGACCGCCGTGATGTCATTCCGTCGGCGATCGAACAGATCGGCGGCGCCATCGAGCATTTCGGCATGCCGGTAGATCCCGGCAATCTGCTGCTGATCGGCAGGGCCGGCAACGTGCCGGTGCTGGGTGCGCCGGGCTGTGCGCGATCCCCAGTCGAGAACGGCTTCGATTGGGTGTTGATGCGGCTGCTGGCCGGTCTCAAGGTCACGCGTTCGGATCTCACAGGCATGGGCGTCGGCGGTTTGCTGATGGAAATCGTCACCCGGCCGCAACCGCGCGTGCCCGTCGGCAGCGATGGCAACAGCAACGTCGCCGCCGTTATTCTGGCCGCCGGTCGTTCGACCCGGATGGGGGGGCCGAACAAGTTGCTCGCCGAACTCAACGGCAAGGCATTGGTCCGGATAGTCGCCGAACAGGCGATCGCATCGAAAGCGTCGAGCGTAACGGTGGTGACAGGTCATCAGGCGCCAGAGGTCGAGAAGGCGCTGGCCGGACTCAAAGTCACGTTCGTCTACAACCCTGATTTTGCTGATGGCCTTGCCAGTTCGGTGAAAGCCGGCATCGCGGCGGTCCCGGCCGATGCCAATGGAGCCGTGATCTGTCTCGGCGACATGCCGCTGATCGATGCCCGCTTGATCGACCGGTTGATCGAAGCCTTCGCGCCGGATCGCGGCAACCTCATCGTCGTCCCTGTAAGCGAGGGCCGTCGCGGTAATCCCGTGTTGTGGTCTCGGCGCTTCTTCAATGAGTTGATGACGTTGGACGGCGATATCGGCGCTCGGCACCTGATCATGAAGCACGCCGAAGCCGTTGCCGATGTGGCGGTCGAAGGTCACGGCGCCTTCCTCGATATCGATACACCGCAGGCGCTGGAAGACGCGCGGAGCGGCTAACGCATGGCGTATGCGGCGGGCCGCCGCATTGCACTTTCGTTCACCAAGTTGAAACGCCCTTCCTTTAGCGTCTGCCTCGATCGACCTCGGGGGAGGGGAAATTGTCACTGTTTGTTGCCGCGCGTCGTCGCGCGATTCTCGCCGTTGCCTTATTGATGAGCGTCGGTGCCATGGACGTGGCTTCGGCCGCTGGTGCCCTCGCCGTGGGCAAGTGCGGTGCCTATGGCCAGGCCTTCGACTATCCGGCGCAGGGGGCGGCGCTGGCGGCCGCTAAAAAGCAGTGCAAGGGCGAATGCACGACCGTAACGATGAACCGTGCCTGTGCAGCCTTCGCCGTCGATATGAAGAATCCCTGCGGCGCACACGGCTATGCCGTGGCGCCCCGTATTTCGAGTTCGCTGAATCAGGCGACCAAGAAATGCTATGACTACGGCGGTAAGGAATGCGTCATCCGCGCATGGGCCTGCGACGCCAAGGGCTAGAGCTCCCCGACAAATATCTCGTTCAACGCGCCTGCGGCAGCTAGACTGCTGCAATGATTCAATTTTTCCGGACACTTCTGAAGTCTGCCGCCGACGCCGATCCGTCCGTTCGCGAATTTCGCAAGGCGCTGAGCCGCGAGATGCTGTTGACCGAACGGTTGCGGGTCAAGACGGTCATTGGCACCGTGGTGATCGTGACGCTGTCGCTGTCCATCGCCTATCTGCTGGCGCCGTCGAGCTTCGCGCGCATATCCAATGGCCAGTTCGATCTTAAATCGTCTTTTATGATCACGGGCCCGCTGCTGCTGTTCGAGTTCTTCGTTCTTTACAAGGTCAATCAGCGCATCGCTGCAGGGCAGGATATTGCGCAGGGGCGGCGCTATTTGAGCGCACTCATCGAGACCAGCATTCCGACGGCCGCACTGCATCTCCATATGGGCTGGATGGGGCCGGCGGCGGCGTTGGCATTTGCTGCGCCTTTGTCCTATTTCATCTTCATCATTCTATCCACGCTTCGGCTCGATTTCTGGCTGTCGACATTTACGGGCTTTGTCGCGGCCGCCCAGATGCTCGCGCTGGCCATGCTGTATCATCCGGTGCAATTCGCCTCGGAACCGGCACCGGATTTTGCGTTTCAGCTTATCCGCAGCGCCATGGTCCTGCTCTGCGGTATTCTTGCAGGCGCGGTCGGCTTGCAACTCCGTCGCCAGTTCGAGGCGAGCATCGCGGCAACTTCGGCGCGCGATCGTGTCACCAATCTGTTCGGTCAGCATGTCTCGCCGCAGGTTGTGGAGCAGTTGCTGGCGTCGGGAACGAGCTCTACGACCGAGATGCGTCAGGTCGCGGTGATGTTCGTCGATATCCGTAACTTTACCGCAGCGACCCGTGTGCATTCGCCCCGCGAGGTGGTGGATCGGCTCGACGAGACCTTTGCTCTATTGGTCGACGTGCTGGATCGACATTCCGGGATCGTGAACAAGTTTCTCGGTGACGGATTTCTCGCGCTGTTCGGAGCGCCCATTGAGGATCCGAATGCGGCGCATGGCGCCGTGCAGGCGGCACGCGAGATGCTCATAGCTGTCGAGAAAAGCAATCAGAACAGCGAATGGCCCCTGCGCATCGGCATAGGGCTTCATATTGGGGCCGTGATTGCCGGCAACGTTGGCTCCCCGCGCCGCAAGGAATACACCGTCATCGGCGATACCGTGAACTTCGCGGCTCGGCTTGAGGCGCTCAACAAACAGTTCGGCTCACAATTACTGATCTCTGCCTCCATACGTGATGCCTTGGGCGACACTTGCAGCGATGCGGAGCTGCTCGGCGATGTGCCGATCCGCGGCTATGACCTGCCGCAGGCTATCTGGCGCTTGGGCTGAGTGCTGCGTCAGTTCTCGAAGAATGGCGCGCGGGGCGGTCGCATGACCATGCCGAAGCGCGCATAGACGCCCTGGCGCTCGAAATTGTCTCGCACATGTCCCGCGGCGAATGACCATTCGTAGGGGCCGGTGCGCAAGCCAGTCAGATGGCCGCCGATCCGGGTCTGCTGGCTGAAATAGTCGTTCGACAGTGCGGCCTCCGGGCCGATCCAGAACAAATCGAACAGGCGCCAGCCGGCTGCAATGCGCGTGGTATAGCCAGTATCGATGGTCGTGCCTGAGATGGCATATTGCAGCATCAGCTCGCGTGTCGGCTCCCACCAGACGTCCATCGTGCCCCGCGCGCCGAGCATCGCGCGAAGCCGAGAGCGGCGCTGATCGTGGTAGAAATAGTCGGCTTCCATATCGAGGCCAGCCAAGAGCTGAACTTCCAGATTGCCGGTTCGGATGAGGTAGCCCGGCAGGATCGCCGCGCGGCTGATCTGGGTGTAGTCGGAGCGCGTGCCTGTCGTGTAGCGTTCGAGGTTTTCCGACAGAAAGAAACGCAGAATGAAACCGTCCTTGTTCAGGCCGGCGGGGGCCCATTGCAGGCCGCCATAGGCGCCGAGGCTCCAATGCGACGCATCGACACCGCCGAAATACATCAGACGGTCCGGCATGCCGCCGGAGAGAAAATCGAAGGCACGCCGTTTTTTGATACGCGTGTCGAACAGGGGCGACCAGAAGCTCGATGAGCCGGATGCCGGTTCGATCGTGGCGTCGATCTCACCGATATCCTGAGCCGAGGCCATGCCGCAGGAATATGCGGCCGCCGCAACGCATAAAGCGCGTAACGCCAGTCCCCAACGCATCGAGCCCCCACCCAACGCAACAGAAACACAACAAAATAATACAACTTAAGGTAGATTATCTTGGGGATAAGCCTACGTCCAGTGTGGATAAGTAATAATCTGAAAAAAACTGCTGTGAGATCGTCGCGCGGCTTCAAAGCTGCGACGGCAGCAGGTTCTGAACCTTGGCACCTTCGCGCCCCTCGATGATCTCGGCGATCCAGCGCCGATGACAGTGCTCGTGGTCGCGCTCGTAGCAGAGGATGCAGACCGGTCCGGACTTCGTCACCAGCGCCGCCAGCTCATCCATCTCCTCGCGTGCCTGCGGTGTCTTGAGATGAGCCATATAGATCTTCTCGAGCGCTGCGAGCTTGCCGCTACGTGCCGCTTCGCGGCCGTCCTTGGGCGTGCCCAATCCGCGCAGATGGATGTAGCCGATGCCGCGTTCGTCGAGGCCGGCAGCGAGCTGATTCTTGGAGAAGCCCGGTCGCCGCGATGCGGCGACGGCACGCACATCGACCAGCAGCTTGACGCCGGCATTTTGCAGTTCATCGAGCACGGCTTTCGCTGGCGTCTGCTCGTAACCGACGGTGAAGAGGCGAGGTATCTTGCGGGCCATGTGAGCACCCCGTGATCGACAGATGATTGGCACAATGTCGCGGCCAGCCGCGAGGCGTTGCTCCCATTTGCAACATGGCACATAGTCAACTCAACAAACTCCGCCAGTTCAATGGCCGATATCACCGGGGGAATGATGGCTCGCATGGTTGGTGCGTTAGGCGTAATCGCGCTCGCGCTTGTGTCGTTTCAGTCCACATCTCTGGCGCAAGGCGCATATCCGGATCGTCCGGTCAGAATTATCGTGCCGATCGCGCCCGGCGGCAGCTACGATCTGGTCGGGCGGCATCTCGCCGATGCGCTGGCGAAGCGAACGGGGCAGGCGTTCTTTGTCGAGAACAAGCCAGGAGCGGGCACCGTCGTGGGCACGCAGGCTGCAGCCCAGAGCGAGGCCGACGGCTATACGCTGATGGTCGGCGGCCTTTCTAACATGGCCTTCAACTCCGCGCTTTACGCCAAGCTCGCCTATGACCCGCTAAAGGATTTCGTGCCGGTCGCGCTGGTCTACAAGTTTGGCTACATCATGGTCGGCCGCAAGGATCTGCCGCAGCAAACGCCGAAGGAGATCGTTGCCGCTGCATTGGACAAGCCGGGGTCGATCACCGTGGCGACCGCGGGTGTCGGGACCGGACAGCAATTGGTGGCCGCTGCCTTCATGAGGTCCGCCGGCGTCAAGCTGCAGGAAGTGCCCTATCGGGGATCTCCGCCGGCCTTCGCCGATCTGCTGGCAGGCCGCATCGACCTGTTCTTCGACTCGATTGCTGCCGGGCTACCTTATGTGCAGACCGGGCAGGTGAGGGGCATCGCGGTGCTGTCGTCGAAGCGGAGCCCGCTGGCGCCTGACGTGCCGACCATGGCGGAAGCGGGCGTGCCCGGCCTCGATGTCGATTCATGGCTTGGCATCTTCGTGCCGGCGAAGACGCCGCCGGCGGTGATCGCAAAACTCCGTCAGGATATTCGAGCGGTGTTGCCCGATCTGAAGGAGCGCTTCGAGAAGAGCGGCGGTGAGCCCTGGGATATGCCCGACGACAAGCTCGACGGCTTCATCGCATCAGAACACGCCACCTGGACAAAACTGATCCGCGAGGCTGGCATCAAGCTCGATTGAGCAACGCGCGTGGGTGCTACGTCACCCGCTCGATCAGCGCCATGGCACCGTGCGGTGCGCGTACCTTGGCCTCGTGGATGACATAGGCGAACACGTCGCGTGGCTGTTTCTTGATCTTGGCATCATCGACGCGCGGAAGGTCGGTTGGCTCGCCGCCGCCGGCCCAGGTCTCGAAACGTTTGGCCCAGGCATCCAGCGCCTTCGGTGGATAGGCAGTCTTGATGCTGTCCTCACCCTTCTGCAAACGCAGATAGACGAAGTCGCCGGTGACATCGGCAATGGCCGGGTAGGTGGCGTGTTCGGAGAATACCACGGGGATCTTGAACTGTCGTAGCAGCGCAATGAAGGCCGGCACGCAGAAACTGTCGTGGCGGACCTCGACCACATGGCGCAGCTTGCGCCCACCGAGCTCTGTCGGCAACAATTCGAGAAACTTCCCGAAATCGGCTTCGTCGAATTTCTTGGTCGGCGCGAATTGCCACAGAACGGGGCCGAGCTTGTCGGCGAGTTCGAGCACGCCGGAATCGTAGAACCGGCTCACGCTCTCGCCGGCTTCGGCGAGCACCCGGCGATTGGTTGCGAAGCGGGGGCCCTTGAGCGAGAATACGAAATCTTCCGGCACTTCGCGCGCCCATTTGCGAAAGCTCTCCGGCTTCTGCGAGCCGTAGAAGGTCCCGTTGATCTCAATCGAGGTCAGTTTGGACGCGGCATAGCTGAGCTCCTTCGCTTGCGTGAGCTTCTCCGGATAGAACACCCCGCGCCACGGCGCGAAAGTCCAACCGCCGATGCCGATACGGATTTGTCCGGATTTCGCAACCATTGTGAGGCCCATCCTTTCAGTATTCGCCGTGTTACTCAGTGCCGTGCCGGCAGCACCGGCTTGGTTACGCCCTCCACGCCGGTCAGCACCAGCATCGTCAGCAGTGCATTTTGCGGCCCGATATAAGCGTCGACGGGCTTGTACCATTCATTGCGCGAATGCCAGTTGCCGCCCTGGCCCCCGCCGCCGATGGTCACCGCAGGGATGCCGAGCGACATCGCGAGATTGGAGTCCGTGCTGGAGCCGGCAAAGGTGACATGGCGCGCGCGGGTCAGCGCGGTCACGGCACGCGCGGTCGCCTGCACGAGGGGAGAGTCTTCTGCGACAACGCCCGCCGGGCGGTCGCCAATCAGTTTGATCTCGACAGTGATCTTGTCCGATCCCCAGCGTTTGTTTTCTTCACCGACTGCGTCCTTCACCTGATCGAGAAGCCTCGCTTCGAGTTTCAACAGTTCTTCGGTCGAATTCGATCGCCATGCGTGCTTCGGCAGCGATGGCGTTGACGGATGTGCCGCCACTTACCGTTCCGACTGTGAAAGTGGTTTTCGGATCCGAGGGTGTCTGCAGCTCCGAGATTTTCGCGACCGCGCGACCCAGCGCATGGGTCGCGCTCGGCAGGCCGAATTCCTGAAAACTGTGACCGCCCGGACCCTTGAAGATCATCTCGTAGCGGTGGCTTCCGGTTCCCTGGTTGACGATGCGCGTGACGCCGAGGCCGTCGATCGAGATGAAGCCGTCGATGTCCTTGTTGTCGCGAAACAGGGCTTTGACGCCGCGCAGATTGCCCAGCTCTTCTTCGCCGACGCTGGCGACGAACATGACGTCCCCGACCGTCGCGATCTGCTGGGTGTTGAGGGTCTGCATCAAAGACAGCAAGGCCGCGAGCCCACGGGCATCGTCACCGATCCCCGGCGCCAGATAGACGCCGTCCTTTTCCTTCACCGTGACGTCGGTCCCCTCGGGAAAGACAGTGTCCTGATGTGCGGAGATGACCAGCTTCGGCGTTCCGGCGGTGCCCTTGCGCCGGGCGGTCACATTGCCCTCGGCGTCCATCACGGCGTCCTTGAAGCCCAGTTCCTGAAACCGTGACAGAATATAGTTGCCGCGCAGATTCTCCTTGAACGGAGGCGCGGGAATTTCGGTGATCCGGATCTGCTCTTTCAGGGTGCGGGCATCGTCGGCCTTGATGGCATCGAGCGCAGCCATGACGCGCGAATCGGACAGCACCGTCGTCGTGACGGTATCAATTGTCTGCGCGGTGACATGGCTGGCGCCGAAGGATGCCAGCGTCAGCGATGCAGCGAATAGGCATGGTCCGAGCGAGCGTCGCATGGCGCCTCCGATTATCACGCGCGGAGACGATTGTGGTCGCGGTTCAGGCGGGGCTTCCGCCTCAGAAAACCGCGCGAACGCGCCGCTGTTGACCGAGGCAAGGTAGCGGGCACGGGCAAGACTGGCTATAGCTCGCCAGCAACAGAATGGTGCCAGGGTGCGGTGTTTGCGGCCGGAATGCGGCGTTGAAACCAGTGCCGGATACCCTTGCGGAACGGCTCCAGCATCCCTATCTTGTCTCCAACGGCGACGATGACGCTTAATAGCTCCGGCGCTGGAACGACCTTGAATAGCTCGGTGCGCCGGATGTACGCGCGCCTGTTGTTCGGGGTCGTTAGCATTTTTGGGCCACTTTTGGCTATTCCCCCTCTGATGGCTTGTTCCGGCACCTGTTAAGGCCCCGCCGTTCCCTGTCCGCCTTGGCATGGTCCGGCGCGGCAGATATATGCTGGCGCCATGAACGAAGCCATCAGACCGGGGCCCGGACAGATATTGCAGGCGGGCGCGCCGCTGCAGCTGTCCGTTGTCGTCCCCACTTTCAACGAGCGCGGCAATGTCGCCACCCTAGTGCAGCGGTTGGACGCGGCGCTGGTCGGCATTTCCTGGGAAGTCATTTTCGTCGACGACAATTCGCCGGACGGCACGGCCGACGCGGTACGCGAACTGGCGCGCGCCGACTCGCGCGTGCGCTGTATCCGGCGCATCGGCCGGCGCGGCCTGTCCGGCGCCTGCATCGAGGGCATGCTGGCCTCCAGCGCGCCCTGTGCAGCGGTGATCGACGGAGACTTGCAGCACGATGAGACCCAGCTCGGCAAGATGCTCGGTCTGATCGAAAGTGGCGCTGCCGAACTGGTGATCGGCAGCCGCTATATCGAGGGCGGCAGTGCCGACAGTTTCAACCAGCAGCGCCTCGGCGCCAGCAAGTTCGCGACCGCGGTCGCGCAGCGGGTGCTGAAGGTCGAGATCGCCGATCCGATGAGCGGCTTCTTCATGATCCGCCGCGATCGCTTCGAACAACTGGCGCCGAAACTCTCAACGCAGGGCTTCAAAATTTTGCTCGATGTCGTCGCGACGGCAGAAGGCGATCTTCGTGTCATCGAGGTGCCCTACACCTTCGGCTCACGCCTGCATGGTGAGAGCAAGCTCGACTCCATGGTGGCGCTGGATTTTCTGGGCCTGGTGCTGGCGAAGCTGACCAACGATACCGTGTCGCTGCGCTTCCTGCTGTTTGCTATGGTCGGCTCGATCGGCCTGTTCGTGCATTTCGCCGTGTTGTTCGTCACGCTGGAAGTTTTCGATCCGCCATTCGCAGAGGCGCAGGCCATTGCGGCGTTTTGCGCGATGACCGGCAACTTCCTGCTCAACAATTTCCTGACCTATCGCGACCAGCGTTTGAAAGGTTTCGGCATCCTGCGTGGTCTGGCGATCTTCTACGTGGTCTGCAGCGTGGGTCTGCTCGCCAATGTCGGCGTGGCTTGGTCGGTCTTCGACCAGGAGCCGATCTGGTGGCTGGCGGGTGCTTCCGGCGCGCTGATGGGCGTGGTCTGGAACTACGCGATGTCGGGCCTCTTCGTGTGGCGGAAACGGTGATCGCTGGATGACCACGCAGGAACTGCGGCTGGTTCGCGGCACCGCGGCCGTGGTCGTCGGTCTGGTGCTGCTGCGGCTGGCGGCGGCCGCATGGACGCCGCTGACCTTCGATGAAGCCTATTACTGGATGTGGTCGAAACATCTGGCTGGTGGCTATTACGACCACCCGCCGATGGTCGCAGTCGTGATCCGGCTCGGCACGATGATCGCGGGCGATACCGCCTTAGGTGTCAGGCTTGTCTCGGTGCTGCTGGCACTGCCGATGAGCTGGGCGGTGTATCGCACGGCCGAACTGCTGTTCGGCGGTCAGCGGATCGCGACGACGGCGGTGATCCTGCTCAATGCGACGATGATCACGTCGGTCGGGTTGATGATCGTCACGCCGGACGCGCCGGTGCTGGTCGCCTCGAGTTTCGTGTTGTTGACGCTGGCCCAGGTGCTGGCCACCGGGCAGGGCGCGTGGTGGCTCGCGGTGGGCGTGGCCGTCGGCGTAGCGCTACTGTCGAAATATACCGCGCTGTTTTTCGGGCCGGCGATCCTGATCTGGCTCATTGCCGTACCGAAGATGCGGCGTTGGCTGATCTCGCCATGGCCCTATCTCGGCGGCCTCGTCGCACTGGCGGTGTTCTCGCCGGTGCTGTTCTGGAATGCCGAACATGGCTGGGTGTCCTTTATCAAGCAACTCGGACGCGCCCGGATTGATCACTTCAATCCGGCTTTCATCGCCGAGTTGATCCCGACCCAATTCGCCTTCGCGACACCGCTGGTATTCATTCTCGGCGTGATGGGCCTCTATGCTCTAGCCGTCCGGAGGCCCGGAGCGTGGCCGGCGCGGGTGCTGCTGAATGCGATGTTCTGGGTCATCGTGCTGTATTTCGGCTGGCATGCGCTGCACAGCCGCGTCGAAGCCAACTGGTTCGCGCCAGTCTATCCGACGCTGGCCATCATTGCTGCCGTCGCGGCAACCATCGTGCAATGGAAGCCGCGCGAGCAGCGCACGGTGGATTTCTGCCTGCGCTGGGCGGGGCCGACCGGCGTCGTCATGTTCACGGCACTGGTGGTGCAGGCCAATACGGGTCTGCTGTCCGGCTACAAGCGTGATGCGACAGTACGCAGCATCGGCGTGGGTTTTGTCGAACTGGCGGCCGACGTCGAGGCGGTTCGCGTCCGTGTCGGGGCCACATGCGTGGTGGCGCCCGATTACGGCACCACGGGATGGCTGACCTTCTATCTGCCGAAGGGGACCTGTGTCTTCCAGCGCACCCAGCGGATTCGCTGGGTGAACATGCCGGAGCCGAGTGCAGAGCAGCTATCCGGCAAGCTTTTGCTGGTGGGTGAGCAAAATGCTGCGGCCAATCCGGAATGGCGGGCGGCTTTTGCGAATATCGAGAAAGTGGCTGACCTCAAACGCAAACGTGGCCCGCTGGTCGTGGAGAATGTCGAGCTGAATCTGCTGGAAGGCGCGAAAGGCGATGTACTGGACCGTTCGCCGCCACCCGAGATGTTACCGCGCTAGGAGGCGCGACCACCATGCGCTTGATAGCGCCATGGTGGTCGGCTGTCGCATTTATGGCGCAAAGTGATAGTTCACGCCGATCTTGCCGAGCTGCATGGTCTGGGCAATATCGGCATTCAGATAATAAGGGCCGACCATCGGAGGGGCATTGATCACGCCTTCGAGGCTCGCATTGTCGTGGCCGAAGCCGATGTAGTTGTACTCCGCCTTGACGGACCAGTTTGGTGCGAAGGCGTATTCCACGCCGGCACCGACCACGTAACCGGTGTGAAGGCGGGATCCGTCGAGATTTGCGTATTGCGGGCCCGACGACAGCGATATGGCGTGATGATCCCCAGCGACGGCGACACCGCCCTTGAGATAGGTCAGCCAGCGCTCGTTGGTCACCATACCGATACGTGCGGTGGCCATTGCGAGCCATTCGGTGCGCGAGCGCATCTCGAGATTGTTATCAAAGTTGGTGCGGGTGCCGCCGCCGATATTGCCGCCGACCAGTTCACCTTCAACACCCATGACGATCACCCCGAGCTGCACATTGGCGCCGATCTGGCCGCCGCCGAAGCCTCCGGTCATCGAGAACTTCCCATCGGGCGTGTAGTCGCGCCAGTCGCCGTGTCCCGATCCGTAGCCTGCCTGCGCACCGAGATAGAGCCCGGTCCAATTGAATCCTGACTGTGCGTATTGCAGCGGCGGAATCGGTTTGGCGGTATCGGGAGCGCCGAACTGGTAGTTCGCCCCGAGCTTGATGAGATGCAGCGTCTGCTTAGTCGAAGCCGTGGAGGCGATCGGCCCGGTGGAGGCCCGCGTGCCGCTGAAATCGAACTCGTGGTCGGGGAAGTTGACGAAGTTATACTCGCCGCGCAGCGACCAGTTGTTGGCAAGCGCATATTCCATGCCGGCGCCGACGATCCAACCCCGCCGTGTCTCGCTGCCGGACAGTGTAAGCCGGTCCGGCCCCGGCACCGAAACCTGAACGTCGTAGCCGTGATCTTCATTGGCCCAGGCGAAGCCGCCCTTGGCGTAAGTGAGCCAGCGGCCATTGGCGAAGCCAACGCGTCCGGTCACGGTCGACAGCCAGTTGATTTGCGACGTCTGGGACAGGGTGGCCTGGTTCAGAATGCTCACCGTACGATTGCCCTTGATGCCGCTAAAGCTGATGTCGGCCTCGATGCCGAGCAGCAGGTTGCCGATCTGTTGATTGTAGCCGGCCTGAATGCCGCCCAGCGCGCCGTCGGTCCGGATATTCAGGATCTGCCATTCGGTCCCGCCGAGGCCGTAACCGGCATGAACGCCGGCATAAAAGCCGGTCCAGTTATAGGCAGGATCGATGGCGGAGGCCTTGGTATAGGCGCGGGCCGGCACGTCTGCGGCGATGGCGGCATTGCCGAGGCTGAGGATGCCGATGGTGCCGAGGAGAAGCTGTTTCATGTCGTTTCCTTGCAGGTGCGCTGGCGGCCCTCGAGGAATCGGAGCTGCTTCGCGCGTCATTTCGGCAGCGACCATGTATAAAAATACCGCTCTCGTCGTGGTCGTAAGCGCGTGACTTGTGCTGGATCGCGCTCTTGGCGTCGCATTGTGAGCGGCTGTCGCCGCTCGGTCTCACCTGGAAGTACTACTGGGGAACGCGATCATGGGACCACACGACGACCACCGGCCAACGACTTATGGGTCACCATCGGGGCGCAGTGCGCCGCTATGGTTTCGAAAGACGATAAATTATCGTCGTCGACGTTGAACCAAAGTCAGGGGTCCGGACGACCTATCTCCGCACACATTGAAATGGGCGGTGATTGGGAACATGGAAAACACAAATCTCGCATTCAGCAGCCACTCCGACTTTGGATCCGACCGTGCCAAGGTGCACAGCATCGAAAAGCCGGACCCCGTGAACCTCACCGAGGTCGGCGGCCTGCGCGGAGCGCGGATCGCCAGCGTGATCAACCAGATCAATGAGAGCTTTGCCGACCAGCAGTTCTCGACCCGGGTGGTCGCCGAGAAGCTCGGCCTGTCCGTCCGCTACGTTCAGGATTTGCTGCAGGGTTCCGGCCTCAGCATCACCGATCGCATCATGGAGCTGAGGCTTGAAAAGGCCCGCAGCATGCTGACCGGCGATCGGCAGTGCAGCCTGAAGATCAGTGAAGTCGCGGCCGCCTGCGGCTTCAACGAACTATCCTATTTCCACCGCAGCTTCCGTCGTCGCTTCGGCGCGTCGCCGGCTAAATTCCGCATCCAGTCAATGAATGGCTGACGCGCGCTTGCGCTTGAAATAGTCCAGCGTCCCGCGGCTGATGACGTGATCCTCAGGGGTCACCTCGTCGGCCGCGATGTCGTCTGCTTTGGCCAGGCGGGTATAGAGTGCGCCAAAATCCTGATAGCTGTCCTGCAGCAGTTTCTCAAAGCTCTCAATGACGAAATAGCTCTGCTGGAAATCGTCGATGATGTAGTTCGTCCGCATCACGCGTTCGAGGTCGAACGTGATCCGGTTCGGCGAGGCGTCTTCCAGGGCGAAGACCGACTCTGTTGCTGACGACAGAATGCCGGCGCCGAAGATGCGCAATCCGTCCGCGCTCTTCATCAGGCCGAACTCCACCGTGTACCAGTACAGACGCGCCAGGTTCTTCAACTGGCCGAGCGCCATCGCGCGCTGGCCGCCTTTTCCATAGGCCTCCATGAAGTCGGCATAGACCGGGTTCGCCAATAGCGGAACGTGCCCGAAGACGTCGTGGAAGATGTCGGGCTCCTGCAGGTAGTCCATTTCGTGTTCGGGGCGGATGAAGGCGCCGGCCGGGAAGCGGCGATTGGCAAGATGATCGAAGAAGATCTCGTCGGGCACCAGTTCGGCGACCGGCACGACCTGCCAACCGGTCAGCGGCGTCAGACGGGCACTCAGTTTCTCCAGATCGGGAATGCCGGATTCGGACAGCCGTAGCGTGTTCAGTGCGGCGAGGAACTCATCGCAGGCGCGGACTTTGAGGACGGTTTGCGCGCGGGCGAACAGACGGTCCCAGCGATCGTGCTCGGCGGCGGAGTAGGAGCCCCAGTCCTGGTCCAGCGTGAAGTCAGGGCGTTTCGGGGCGCTGAGGTAGCGGCTCTTCTCGGTCGACTGGTTCAGCTCGGTCATGACGCTCTCCGACTCCGACGGTCCGATCAGAACATAAGGTTCCGCTGCCGAATAGTTCCGTCAAAAGAAGCAACTTCTCGCATCCGCCCGTCCGACGATAGCAATCCACCATCGTCCAGATCTTATTTGCAAAGGCGTTTCCTTGTCGGACACCCGTCTCGATGACATTTTCAGTGGTAACAAACGTGGTCCCACATCGCTGAAATGATTGCGAAATCTCGGCGAAACCTCGCGGGAATCACGGGCAAAACACTCTCATCATCGATCATAAGGAATACGACCGTGCGGCCCGTCATGTCTTCTCGACTCCTCTCAGGTGCTTTCGCGGCAGTGCTGCTGGTTTCCGGCGCGACGGGGGCGCTCGCTGACAGCTGGCCGAGCCGGACGATCAAGCTGATCGTTCCGTTCCCGCCGGGCGGCGCTGCGGACATCACGGCGCGGGTCTATGCCGACAAGCTCGGCGAGGCGCTGAAGCAGACAGTCGTGGTCGAGAACAAGGCTGGTGCCGGTACGGCTATTGCTGCCGATGCTGTCGCCAAGGCCGATCCGGATGGCTACACGCTGTCGCTGGCGCCTGCTGGACAGCTCACGATCCTGCCGCATATCAACAAGACCATCTCTTACGACCCCTTCAAGAGCTTCACGCCGGTGGCCATGCTGACGTCGGTGCCTTACGTGCTCGCGGCCAGCCCCGATACGCCGGTGTCATCAGTGAAGGAGCTCGTTGCTGCTGCGAAACGCGAGCCGGGGAAATTCACCTACTCGTCGTGCGGACCCGGCACGCTCTGCCATCTGAGCGGCGAGCTGTTCAAGAGCCTGACCGAGACGGATCTGCTGCATGTGCCGTTCAAGGGCAGCGCTCCCGCCGTGAATGCGCTGCTCGGAAACCAGGTGAACCTGTCTTTCGACACGCTGACGGTGCTGGCGCCGCAAATCCGCGACGGCAAGGTCAAGGGTCTCGTGATCACCAGCCGCGAGCGCTCGTCGCAGCTTCCCGATGTGCCAACGCCGGCGGAAGCAGGCGTGGCTGACTTTGTCGTCGACTCCTGGTTCGGCCTCGTCGTGCCTGCAGGGACGCCCGATGCCATCGTCGATCGCCTGAACGCCGAAGTGGTGCGCATCGGCGCGCTGCCGGATGTTCGCGAGCGTCTCGAAAAGCAGGGCCTCAGCATCACGACCTCGACGCCTCAGGCCTTCGCCAAGACGATCAAGGACGATTACGCCCGTTGGGGACGCGTCGTCGATGCGTCTGGCGCGAAGCTTTTCTGACCACTAGCCATATTGCCTGACACATTGGTCGGGCAAAGCAGAAGCCAAGAAAGGCCGGGTTGAGTTTCAACCCGGCCTTTTGCTTGTCGATTATCTGCTGAAGCCTGTGTTCAGGCAGCAGCCTTCGGCTTCTCGATCGGATGCGGAACGCGGAAGCCGACGGCAAGACGGTTCCAGACATTGATGGCACCGATCGCTACGGTGATCTTGAGGCATTCCTCTTCCGAGAAATGCGCGCGCAGGGCCTCATAATCGGCATCGGGTGCGCGAGTCTGCGCGATCAGCGTGACTGCATCGACCCAGCCGAGGAGAGCGCGCTCGCGTGGCGTATAGACCGTCGATTCGTGCCAGACCGACATCATGTTGATCCACTGCTCGCTGAGACCGTCGTGGCGGGATTCCTTCACATGCATGTCGACGCAGAAGGCGCAGCCATTGATGATCGACGAGCGGAGCTTGATGAGGTGGACGATCGCAGGCTCGAGGCCACTTTCCTTGACGACATATTGATCGAGCGCGGCGACGGCCTTGTAGGCGTCGGGGGCGGCCTTGGCGATGTTGAGGCGGGCTTGCATGGTCTTTCTCCTTGGTGTGCGGTTTCAGGTTTCAGGTTTCAGTTGGCGTTACGGCGTCGTTCGTTGAGTTCCAGAAAGGCGCAGCCGCGGGCGGCAATGGCGCCGTCGGTGTCCTTGGCGCGGAGATCGCCGAGCACATCGGCGATGCTCACCTTGGCCAGCTCATCGCGATAGACGCGCTCGGCACGCAACATCGCGGCATTGATGCCGCAGGGCGCCGTGGGTTTGCCGGGCAGGGGATTGGGGCCGCGCTGGCGGATTTCGCTGCAGCGGAAGGCGGGCGCATCGCCCTCAACGGCAAGGACGACATCGAGCAGGGTGATCTGGTCTGGCGTCCGGGCAAGGCGATAGCCGCCAGTCGGGCCAGGCTGTGCGATGAGCAAGCCGGCGCCCGAAAGCGCCTGCAGGTGTTTCAGGAGATAGCTGGTGGATACGCCATGAAATTCGGCGAGGGCGCCGGCGGACAACACGCCGTTCGATTGCAGGCCTGCGAGCATCGCCACGCTGTGGATCGCCTGCTCAACCCCGTCGCTCATCTTCATGGCTGTATTTCACCTCTATCATGGATAATTATTATCCGCGATTAAGGATGTCGTCAAGTGTCTGGTCCTGAGGTGGTTCGCTGGTGGGCAGCGCAACAGAATCTAAATCCCGATGCCGGTATCACCCGACCTAGGTACTGTGATCCGAAGCCGGGGGCCGGGTCAGTTCAGGGAACTCGACATGGCATTGCGTGACTTGCTGGCGCCGCAGGCGCGGCGGACGACTTTCGTTGCCGCAGCCATTCTCGGAGCCGGCCTCGCCGCGACATTCGCCATTCGCGAATTCTCGGAGCGTCTGATTGCGGCCGATATGCAGCGTCGCTTCGCAGTCGACGCGGTTGATATTTCCAATGCGATCAGCGAACGGCTGCGCACCCACGCCGAAGTACTGGTCAGCATGCAGGGGTTGTACGCCTCGATCGGCCGTGTCGATCGCGCCCAGTTCCGACGCTACATCGATGTGCTCGATCTCGGCCGCCGCTATCCCGGCTTCCAGGCCTTGCAGTCGCTGCGTCATGTGACGCCGGATCATCTAGATGCCTTCATTGCGGAAGTTCGTGCCGACAAGAGCATCGAGCATTCCGGACAGCCGGATTTCGCCGTGCGTCCGCCGGGGCCACGATCAATCTACAACGTAGTCGAATTCGTCGAGCCGATGCGTGGCAACGAAAATGCGCTGGGCTTCGATGCCGGTGCCAATCCTGCGCAACTGGACTCGCTGCGGCGTTCCGCGGAGACCGGCCGGATTGTCGCGACGCCGCCGGTCAAACTGGTGCAGGACACCTCGGGTGGCCTCGGTTTCATTATCCGTGCGCCGATCTACCGGGCCGGCGAGCCCACGCAGACCGTCTCGCAGCGAAACGCAGCGCTCCACGGTTTTGTTGCATCGGTCTATCGCACCAATGACCTGATGCGCGGCATCCTCGATCCGCGCACGCTGCAGCAGATGCATATCCAGGTGGTTGATCGCGGTTATGCCAAGCCGACGCAGGAAGGCGTCATGATTGGCGAGCCGGAAGATGCGACCGTCACTCCGACCCTCATGTATGACAGTCTTGAGCCCAATCTCGGTCTCGTGACGCAAATGGTGATGTCGGCCGGGATCTCGGCGGATCGTTCGCTGGTTGTCGGCGAGCGCGTCTGGCGCGTGCTGTTCACCACCAATCCCGGCTCGATCTACGAAGTCAGCCATACAGTGCCGAACGTCGTCCTCGCCAGCGGCACCGCCATCAGCCTCCTGATGATGCTGCTCGCCGTGATCACGATGAGATCGCGCCGGTTGTCCGGCAATCTCAGCACGCTCGATGCCGAGCAGCGCGCGCTGGTCGACAATCCGCTGGCAGGCATCCTGTTTACGGCCGGCCACCGGATCCTGCGCGGCAATCGCCGGATCGCTGAACTCTGCGGTCGCAGCTCCGCTGCGCTTCTCGGCAACATGATCGACGAGCTGGTTGCGACGAAGGAGGACGGGGAGGCGTTCGATGCCGCGTTGGATCGTATTCGTGACAGCGCCATGGCGACGGAAGTCGAACTGCATCTGCGCCGCAGCGACGGTTCCACGCTGCTGGTCGATGCCTATGGCAAGCCGCTGGCGACCGGCGATATCCTCTGGGTGATCCAGGACAAGACCGACGCACTCGCTGTCGAGGCGGAGCGGCGCGCGCATGCGCACGCTATGGAGGAGGCCAACGAACGGCTGACGACCTCGCTGCAACTGGCGGAAATCCGCGCCAAGGAAATCGTCCTGCTCACTGAACTCTCGGGCGTGCTGCAGTCGTGTCAGTCGCGCGAAGAGATTTTCGCGGCGGTTCAGACCTATGCAGGCTACCTGTTCACGGAGGAGGCGGGCGCGCTGTACTATCTGAA
The DNA here is from genome assembly GCF_052076045.1 of Tardiphaga sp. 20_F10_N6_6. Lineage (NCBI taxonomy): Bacteria > Pseudomonadati > Pseudomonadota > Alphaproteobacteria > Hyphomicrobiales > Nitrobacteraceae > Tardiphaga > Tardiphaga sp. 20_F10_N6_6. Next base: position 1,982,324 of record NZ_CP197239.1, on the reverse strand, counting down.
TAAAGCGCGTAACGCAGTTCAGCGCGGCGCCCATTGGGGCGCACTACAGGCCGATGCGGTGTCGTTTCCGGTCGATGACTGCTGGGCGCTGCGTCGTGGCACGACATTCCCGATTTCCGAGGCGAGTCAGGGACTGGTCTGCAATCATGCCGGTCCCTGCGGTGTCACCGGTACAGGGTTCGTTTGTCAACCGCTGATCGCGCAGAACAACCTGCTTGGTCTGCTGTATCGCGAGCATACTTCTGTGTTCGGTGAGGGGGCGGATCAATTGGCGACGATGCTGGCCGAACAAGTGTCGCTGGCGATGGCCAATCTCGAACTCCGCGAGCTGCTGCGTCAGCAGGCGGTGCGCGATCCGCTGACGGATCTTCACAACCGCCGCTACCTCGAAGATGCCCTGGTGCGCGAGACCACGCGCAGCCAACAGGACGGCAAGCCGCTCGCGCTGGCGATGCTCGACATCGATCACTTCAAGGGTATCAATGACAGCCACGGCCACGAGGCCGGTGATGCCGTGCTGCGCGGCCTCGGCAGGATATTGCGCGAGACGACACGCGCCTCGGATATCATTGGCCGTTTCGGCGGCGAGGAGTTCCTGATGCTGATGCCGGGCGTCACGGTCGAGGTTGCAGCGCAGCGGGCGCAGCAGGTGCTCGATGCCGTGCATCGCATGCAGGTGACGCTGCCATCGGCCACGCTCGATGGCGTCACACTGTCGATCGGTCTGGCAGTGATGCCGGTGCACGTCGCCAAGGGCGACGACCTGCTCGCGGCCGCCGATGCCGCGCTTTACGAGGCCAAGCGAGAGGGCCGCAACCGCGTCGTGGTCAGTCATCGCCGTGCGAAGGCCGACACCGCGGCCTGAGCTCGTGGCTCATTACAGGATGGGTGGAACGTAGGCGCATCGCGCCGAAGCGATACCCCTCACACATCGTGACAACGAGCGATGAATGTCGCGAAGATGCTACGATCCTACGGCTTGTGAACGTCCAGGCATGCTTTGTCGGTCTAAGGCAGCTCGATCGGCCCGTCCTATGCATTGCGGAGGCGAATGCCGCTGACATGCAGCGATGTCTCCCACAAGGGCGCCAGTGTCTTCAGGGACGGCAGGACGCGCAATTCGACGCCGGCGGCTTCCAGTGCCTTTTCGATGTTGTCGATCCGCTCCATGTTCAGCGGCATGGACGGCGTGCGCGAAATCCACATACCCGCATCGTCCAGCGATTCAAACTCGTCCGGCGAAAGCTCGTAGCGATAGATGGTGGTGTGAGAGAGCCGGTCCAGCCAGGCAAGCTCGATATGCGCAACCATGCGGCAGGTGGTCATCTTCTTGTAGGCGGCGAGGTATTCCGGCGTCGTGCTCGCTGTCGGCCAGACAAAAATGCGCGGGCAGTCGCGCGGGAACAGATACATCGGCGCATGCCAGTCATCGATGGCCCAGACCAAGGGGCCATTGAGCCACTCCTGTCCCTGGGCGCGAGGTGTCGCAATCTCCGCCGGCCCCGGCATGAAGACTTCGATGTTGTTCTCTTCGCTAAAATGAAACAGGCGCATGGCGCACTCATGTGCGTCCGTGCTCAGCGCGTCAATGAACTCATGCGTGTTCTGGCCGTTCACGAAGCTGCGCATGATGAATTTGTGGATCGTCATGTCGGATTGGCCGCTCCCGGAACGTCTTTCAGACGGAACACGTTGAAATTCACCAAGGGAGGATCATGTCATGACCGGTTCCAGCCTGACGCCTGCGGCCGAACTCGTGAAGAAGGCCAGTTTTCGCTATCCCAATGAGAGCCGTGAATACCGCGATGCGCGTAATGCGTTGCTTGTCGAGGAGATCGAACTGCGGCGTCAGATCGAACGTGTCGCGGAGCTGCGTCGTGCGCTGCCAGATGGCGGCGAGGTGACCAAGGACTACGACTTCATCGGAGAGAAGGGCCCCGTGAATTTCGCGGGCCTGTTCGGCGACAAGCAGACGCTCGTCGTTTACTCCTACATGTATGGGCCGCAGCGCGAGAAGCCGTGCCCGATGTGCACATCGCTGCTGTCGGCCTGGGACGGCGAGGTACCTGACATTACTCAGCGCGTGGCGCTGGCCGTTGTGGCGCGCTCGCCGATCGAGCGGCTGGTCGCTTTCAAGAAGCAGCGTGGCTGGCATTACCTGCCGCTGTTCGCGGACACCTCCGGCGCGTTCAGCCGTGACTATCACGGGCTGACCAAGGACGGCGGCGACGATGCTGCCTTCAACGTCTTCACCCGCCGCAGTGGCAAGATTCGCCATTTCTGGAGCGGCGAGATGGATGGATCCACGGCCGATCCCGGCCAGGACCCGCGCGGGGCGCCGGATCTGATGCCGCTCTGGACGATTCTGGACGTTACGCCGGAAGGGCGGGGCACCGACTGGTATCCGAAGCTGAACTACTGAGGTCGTGATCATTTGACGCCTTAGCCGGCACAAATTGATCGTTGTGATTACCTAAATACCGCCAGCCCGACATGGTTCCCGGCGCAACAGCCCCACACTAGGCCAATGGCCTAATCACAGCGCGCCAATAGTTCGGGCCGGGCGTGACCCAAAACCCCAGCGCGCCTGAGACCGGCCTGCGAGAGCCCACAAAGCTCTCGCAGGTTCCCCGAATTCGTCCTGTCGGTTACTCAAAAAGGCCATGATTGGCAGGCCTTTAGGTAGGCAATCGGTGGGGGACCTCCAATTAATTCGCATTTAACTAAAACTCGCCTTAATGGCGTTTCGCATCCCTGCGCGGTGCTTTTCGAGACCTGTGTGTCTCGTCACGCACAACGGGCAGGGAGCTTAGTAAACGTGTGTTGGACGTCAGGCGTATGAGCAGCAGTAAACGTGCGTTGAACCATTCTGCACCCTCACGCCGAGGCCAGCATCAAGTGTCGAAATCCAGTTCACGCATGTTCGTGACCGGCGCTGCTCTTGCCGCCGTCGCATTGACCGGTGGATGGACGCTTGCCGGCAAGCTTTTCCAGAACGGCGTGCAGCCTGCTATGATCTCCGCCAATCTCGGCAATGATGCAGGCGTTGGCCAATCGTCCTTCGCCGAACGCTTCGACAGCCGTTTCTCGCGCACCGAATACCGCACATCCTTCTCCGAGCGTTTCGAGCCGGCCGTTAATGCGCCGCTCGCTGCCGCGCAGCCCGAGCCGAAGCGTCAGGTCGCCTGGTTCGACCCGACCTATTCGATGGGCGCCGCGCCCGAGCGCTTCGTCAAGCGCAACCCGGCTTCTGAAGCTGTGATCCCTGCACCAGCTGCGAAGCCGCAGGAGGTCGCGCTGATGCAGCCGGCGCCGACGGTGCGCCAGCTCGTCGACAGCATTCCGATGCCGGCCGCACGGCCCTCCGATGCCCGTGCGCCGTCCGCGCCGCAGCAGGCGACACAAGCGCCGTCGCAGCCGGTCGCACAGGCCAGCGCCGCCAGGGGCGGTGCCTATGGCCACGACTCGCTGGTTCAGAAGGCGCGGCTGGCGCTGGCTGCTCAGCCCAAGTCCGGCAATTTCAATGTCTTCGAGAAACTGTTCGGCGGTAGCGCTCCGCAGTCAGGCCCCGTGCTCGCTTATGCCGGCTCCGACGGTGGCGTGCTGAGCAACGGCACCGATGCGGCGGCCAGCAATGAGCCCACCCTGAGCGATCGCACCACCGCGGTCTACGATATCTCCGCGCGTAAAGTGTACATGCCCGACGGCACCAAGCTGGAAGCGCATTCCGGCCTCGGCAGCCGTCTCGACAATCCCGCTTATGCCCATGAGAAGATGCGCGGCGTGACGCCGCCGCACATCTATGATCTGAAGCCGCGCGAGGCTCTGTTCCACGGCGTGGCCGCGCTGCGCCTGACGCCGGTGGGCGGCGAGGGCGCGATCCATGGCCGCACGGGTCTGCTCGCGCATACCTACATGCTCGGCCCCAATGGCGATTCCAACGGCTGCGTCTCGTTCCGGGACTACAACAAGTTCCTGCAGGCCTATCGCAACGGTGAAGTGAAGCGCCTCATTGTGGTTGCCAAACTCGACTGATCGATATGACTGACGTGCCGCCCGTGACGGCGATGCGTGTTCAGTCATTATGAGCCGACCTTCGGATCGATCTTCCGTGCGCTGGCGACGTCTGCTGCGCCGCCCGTAATGTCGCCCATTTCAAGCCGTGTCATGCCGCGCAGATAGAGCGCCTTGGCGTATTTCGGATTGATGCGCAGCGCCGCATTGAAATCGGCCATCGCGCGGTCGTTGTCACCCTTGTCGGACCACACGCTGCCACGATTGGTCAGCGCCGCCACATAGGTCGGTGCGATGCGGATCGCCTCGTTGTAGTCGGCGATGGCACGATCGTTGTCCCCCTTCAGGCTGAAGGCGAAGCCGCGGTTGAACACCGGGCAGGGATCGTTCGGATTGATCCGGATTGCTTCGCCGAAATCGGCGATGGCGCGCGCATGATCGCCCTTCACCAGCCAGGCGCCGCCGCGATTGCTATAGGCGCCGCCTTCCTGCGGATTGAGACGGATCGCCATGTCGTAGTCGGCAATAGCGCGGTCGTTATCGTCCTTGGCGTACCAGGCGACACCGCGATTGACATAGGCATCGGTATTGTTGGGATCGAGACCGAGCGCCACGCTGAAGTCGCTGATGGCGCGGTCGTTATCGCCGCGGGCGAGCCAGAGATTTCCGCGCATGAAATAGGCGCGGGCATAATCCGGGTTCAGGCGGATGGCTTCATCGAAAGCGGCCATGGCAGGGCCGCTCTCGTGCCGCTCGTGATATTCGAAGGCGCGGTTGAAATGCAGCTCAGCAAGCTGGCGGCCGCTGTAATTGCCCGACGCGATGGCGCGGTCGCAGGCCGCGATCGCCAGGACGCCGGAGGCATCGGTACATTGCTGTGCATCGTCGGCGGCAGCTTGCGCGATCGGCATTGCTGCGCTCGCCAGCATGGCAGCGAACAGGACGCGGATGGCGCAACGGTTCAGGCTTGGAAAGTGGCGCATGGCTCGACCTCTCGCGTGTGACAGGCGTTGGTCACACCGCGAGGAGGAAGGGTTCAATGGTGGGAGAGGCTACCGGAAATCGATGCTGCGCAGCACGATACCGGGCGGCTTGCCCTCAAATTCGGCGTTCGCGAATTTGCGCGCTGCGCAGGCCTCGATGCGATCGCGCAGCCGGACGAACTGCTCCTCGCGTTGTTCGGGCTTGGTGCGTTTCGCCTTTTCAAGCTCGTCCATCGCGCTGGTGCTGATCGCGCAGGTGACTTCGGTCGCGTCGTTCATCATCGAGAACAGGACAACCATGCGATTATATTCGAAGCTTTGGAAAACACCGTGTGTAAGCGCCATCGTCGTCTTCCCGCGTTAGGCCTTGCGCTTTGGCACAACAGGGTTGAGTTCAGCGATCTTGCGCAAGCATTCGGCCTCGGTGGGATGTGGGCCCGTAACAAAGGTTCCGCTGATCTTGGTGCTGTACCAGCCGGACTCGACGCCGAGGCGGAGAGATTCTGCGACTTGAACGTGACGGTGCAAGAGGTTCTGCATGAGGATGCTTTCGGTTGAGCGCTGGCTGCTGCGGGATCGCTGCGACCTGCGTAATGATGGGATCAGTCGTTGGCGGCAAGCCGCGTAAAATCGTCCAGCACGATCGCGATCAGATCGCGGTGCTGGGTATCCTGTGCGCTGAGCGATGCGCCGTAGAGATTGAGGACGTAGCGCGCCTTCGCTGCAGCCTCAGGCCATGTGGTGGCCGGCGTGGTCAGTAACTGCTCTTCGAGTGCCAGCTGCCGCTCACGCAGTGCTGCGGCATTGGATTCGACTTCGGCGAGACTGCGCCGGATATCGGTGGCTTTCTGTGCCGCCATGCCGCGGCGGCTATCCAGCTCGACGGGAGTGTCGGTCATGGTGCGCTCGCATCAATGCGCTGCACATCCGCCAGCTCAAGCGACCCAATGGAGATCATCTCCATGGAACTTGTATGGGGTGGTGCACCGGGCACGATCATCATGGTCGCCGTGCGCCGATAGCTGGCGAAGGACAGTCCCTCGATCATCTCCTCATCGGTGATGACGTCATACGACCCTGCCGGGATCAAACGACCAAGGCCCTTCAACTGGAAAGGATGCTTGAAAGTAACGGTCTCACGGCGCGATCTCGTGGTCACGCGCGCATGTCGCTGCTGAGATCCGGCATGCGTTCAGCGTGCGCCTATTCACAGACATTAGCCACCGATTTCTTTTAGCGATCCGGTGTTTCGTCGAATTTCGCTATGATTGTCTTGTTATTGGACGTTTTGTCGCCATTTCGAGGATGTATCTGACATCGATGACATTCTGGCCGACGCTTGCGCTGGGTTTTTCTCGCAAGATCGTCGCGCAATGTGCAACGCTTGCGATGTCTCGCTTTTGAAATCAACGATTTGCCGGGATGAGGTGTTTTGCATGAAGATCCGTGTTGGCTACGAGATGATCTATGATTTCCCGCAGCCGACGCCTGTCATGATCGTGATGGGCATGCACTTCACGCGTGCCTCCGACGTGGTGGTGCCGGACTATCTCACGATAAATCCCTCAGTTCCGATCACGCCCTATCGGGATGGCTTTGGCAACTGGTGCAGCCGCATTGTTGCGCCGACGGGCCGCATCACGTTCAAAGCCGACGGGATCGTCAACGATAGCGGCAAGCCGGACATTATCGTGCCGTCAGCCATCCAGCACGCGGTAGAGGATCTGCCGGCCGAGACGATCGTCTATCTGCTCGGTAGCCGTTACTGCGAGACGGATCGGCTGTCGGACGTCGCCTGGCAGTTGTTCGAGAAGACTGTGCCTGGCTGGGCACGCGTGCAGGCAATCTGCGATTTCGTGCATAACCATATCCAGTTCGGTTACGAGCACGCACGCGCGACCAAGACCGCCTGGGACGCTTACAACGAGGGGAAGGGCGTCTGCCGCGACTATGCACATCTGGCCATCACCTTCTGCCGCTGCATGAATATTCCAGCGCGCTACTGCACCGGCTATCTCGGTGACATCGGTATGCCGAAGCCATGGGCCGACGGCGATTTCGCCGGCTGGTTCGAAGCCTATATCGGCGGCCGCTGGTATACATTTGACGCCCGCAACAACATCCCGCGCATCGGACGTGTGTTGATCGCGCAGGGCCGCGATGCCGCGGATGTGCCGATCACGCAAACTTTTGGGCCGAACACGCTGGTGAGTTTCAAGGTGTGGACCGACGAGATCGACGAAAGCACGCAGGCGGTCAACTGACTCGCTTTGTGGGCTCTGTCGTTACACTCGCTTAAGCCTGCATTTTCAGCAGCATGTGAGCGGCCAGGAAGGAACCGGGCGCGCCGCTGAGAATTTCACCTGTCATAACTTCGTAAGGACAGGACCGATGGCAAACACTCTGACAAGCCTGACGACCGCCGTGGCATTGATTGCGGGTTCCAGCGCCGCGGCTTTGGGCAGCGGCACGGAGGCACAGCGCGAAGCCTGCACGCCCGATGCGTTTCGCCTCTGTACATCGGCAATGCCGGATGAGGGGCGGGTAGAAAATTGCTTGCGCAGCGCAGGACCGCGCTTGAGCCGCGCTTGCTATGATGTGTTCTTTCCGCAGATTGAGCACGATCAGGCTCAGATGATGCGTGGGCAAGCTCCGTCACGCGAACGCATGAAGCCATCAGCGGCGGATCGCATGCAGACACCGTCTATGCCGCAGATGCCGCCGGCCGGCGGTGATGATTGAGGCAAGGCGAGATCTGGCCTCGCGATAACAAGCAAGGGCGGTGCTGATTGCACCGCCCTTGGCTATGTCGGATAGACTGTTGAGCAGAGCGCGTGGGTTACCTGAAGCCGCCGGTAGCGTGCAGTGTTTCGCCCGTCACGTAAGATGCAGCATCGGAAGCGAGGAATGCGACGACGGAAGCGATTTCCTCGACCTTGCCGATGCGGCCCATCGGCGTGACGGATTCGATCCACTTGCGCATGTCGCCTTCATGGAATCCGGCTGACACCACGCCCTCGGTTGCGATCATGCCAGGATTGACGGCGTTGACGCGGATCTTGCGCGGCGCGAGCTCCTTCGCCAGTACCGACGTGATCGCATCGACCGAGGCCTTGGTCGCGGTGTAGACCGCCGAGCCCGGTGGGGTGATGGTCGAGACGCCCGATGAGATGTTGACGATGCTGCCGCCATTGGCGTTGAAGTGTCTGGCCGCTTCCTGCGAGACGAGCAGCAGCCCGAGCACGTTCAGATCGAAATGTTTGTGGAAGTGCTCCGGCGTAATGCTGTCGAGAGGGGCGAATTCGTAGACGCCCGCATTGTTGACGAGAACGTCGATCGGCCCGAACGCCTTGACGGTCTCGGCCACCACGGATTTGGCGCCGTCCGGCTCGGCGAGATTACCGTGCACCGCGATGGCCTTGCCTCCCTTGGCGGTGATCTTCGCGACGACCTCGTCGGCGCCCTTCTTGCTGGATGCGTAATTGACGGCGACGGCAGCGCCCCCGGCGGCGAGCTGGATGGCGATTTCAGCGCCGATGCCCTTTGAGCCGCCGGTCACCAGCGCAACTTTGCCTTCGAATGTCTTGGTCATGGTCGTGATCCCTCTTGGATGCTTCAATAGTTCGGAAGTATGGGACTATTGAACGAGCGCAAGGGGGCGCCTATATCTTTTTCATGGTTCAGTTCGTTCACCCCGCGACCAAGGACATCACGCTGGCCGGCGTGCTCTCGGCGCTGGCTGATCCCATTCGGCTGCAGATCGTCCGGGGCTTGCTGCAGGAGAGCGGCTGCCTGTCCTGCACGGCGGCGTCGCCATGCCCGACCATCGCCAAGTCCACTTTGTCGAACCATTTTCGCGTGTTGCGCGAGGCCGGCCTGATCCAGACCAGCAAAAAGGGCGTCGAGCATCAAAACGCAGTGCGGGCGGCCGATATCGAAGCGCGGTTTCCCGGGCTGTTGATGGCGATCCTGGCGTGCTCCGTCGAGCCGTCCGCGGCGGCAGTTGCCTGACGCAGCCACCAAAAATGCCCGGCATCACTGCCAGGCTTTGAATGCCATGATCGAGCTGAAGTCCTCAGACTGCGGACGGAGATCGCGTCTTAACGGTAAACCCGCGTCTTGGTCACGACGCAGCGGCCCATTGGCCCGTGACGGACAACCGTGCGCATGGTGCAGACAGGTCCACGGCATATGACAGTGCGGCGGGACACATAGCGCTGCGATGAGAAATCGGTGATTGGTGCTACGACTTTTGTCGTCTGCACAGAACACACAGCAAGCGTTGCCCAAGGGATGCGGTCGCTATGGCTTCCATGCGTTAATCACGCGGACATCGGCTGGCCATTCATCCTCGGGAAGACCCATGATCTGGTTGTGCTGCGCCTTGGCGGCGTTGGATCGCGGGCGGTTATCGGGATCGATGATGTAGCTGCATTTCTGCATGAATTGCGCGCGGTGCTGCGGCTGAAGCTGAAAATTCAGATTGCGCCGCGATTCACTTTCCGACCATTTTGCGATGACCCCTATGCTCTGCTCCGGCGGAGTCGATGGCACTTCGGCGACGATAAGCTGTCGCACCTTTTCGCTCAGCACCTTGGTCTGCTGTCGGTAGCGGGTAGTCTCGGCGTTGTATTTGCCCGTGTTCGCCGGATCCTGTTTTGCGCATTCACTCAAAAGATTCTGTCGCAAATCCATCACCGCATACACGTGCTTGGCACTCTCAAAGACGCTGCGTGCAGCTGAATGCGCGGCGGTGCTGAGGCCGATGAAAGAAAGAGCGATGAGTATGCGCATGATTATTTCCCTGATGCTTCCACCAAGTAGACGGTCCGTAGCCACGCAACCCGCAATGGCTTCCGCGATTGTCTGCGATGACCAGCCCTAAACAAAAACCCCGGCATCGCTGCCGGGGTTCTGCATTCTGATAGTTGCTTGAAGCGTTGGACTTAGAAGTCCATGCCGCCCATGCCGCCGCCCGGAGGCATGCCGCCTGCGCCTGCGCCGCCCTTCTTGGGCAGCTCGGCAACCATGGCTTCCGTGGTGATCAGCAGGCCGGCAACCGAAGCTGCGTTCTGGATCGCTGCACGGACAACCTTGGTCGGATCGATGATGCCCTTCTTGAGCATGTCGCCGTAGGTGCCGGTCTGCGAGTCGAAGCCGTAGCTGTAGGTCGCGGTCTCGAGGACCTTGCCGACGATGACCGAACCGTCTTCGCCTGCGTTGATGGCGATCTGGCGAGCCGGAGCCGACAGGGCCTTGCGGACGATCTCGACGCCGGTCTTCTGGTCGTCGTTCGCGGTCTTGATCTTCTTCAGCTGTTCCGAAGCGCGGAGCAGAGCGACGCCGCCGCCGGGGACGATGCCTTCTTCAACCGCAGCGCGGGTCGCATGCATCGCGTCATCAACGCGGTCCTTGCGCTCCTTCACTTCGACTTCGGTCGCGCCGCCGACGCGGATGACGGCAACGCCGCCAGCCAGCTTGGCGAGACGCTCCTGCAGCTTCTCACGGTCGTAGTCCGAAGTGGTTTCTTCGATCTGCGCCTTGATCTGCGCCACGCGTGCTTCGATGTCGGCCTTCTTGCCGGCGCCGTTCACGATGGTGGAGTTTTCCTTGTCGATCATCACCTTCTTGGCGCGGCCGAGCATGGCGAGCGTGACGTTCTCGAGCTTGATGCCGAGATCTTCCGAGATCGCCTGGCCGCCGGTCAGGATCGCGATGTCCTGCAGCATGGCCTTGCGGCGATCGCCGAAGCCCGGTGCCTTGACGGCAGCGACCTTGAGGCCGCCACGCAGGCGGTTGACGACGAGGGTGGCGAGAGCTTCGCCTTCGACGTCTTCTGCGACGATGACGAGCGGCTTGCCGGTCTGCACGACGGCTTCGAGCAGCGGCAGCATCTCGTTCAGCGAGGAGAGCTTCTTCTCGTTGATCAGGATGTAGGCGTCGTCGAATTCAACGCGCATCTTGTCGGCGTTGGTGACGAAGTAGGGCGAGATGTAGCCGCGGTCGAACTGCATGCCTTCGACGACGTCGAGTTCGGTTTCGAGCGACTTGGCTTCTTCAACCGTGATGACGCCCTCGTTGCCGACCTTCTTCATCGCGTCTGCGAGGAACTTGCCGATTTCCGCGTCGCCGTTCGCCGAGATCGTGCCGACCTGGGCGATTTCGTCGTTCGAGGTGACCTTCTTGGAGTTCTTGACGAGGTCAGCAACCACGGCTTCCACAGCCAGGTCGATGCCGCGCTTCAGATCCATCGGGTTCATGCCGGCAGCAACCGACTTGGCGCCTTCACGGACGATCGCCTGAGCGAGCACGGTGGCGGTGGTGGTGCCGTCGCCGGCCGCGTCGGCCGACTTCGAGGCCACTTCGCGCACCATCTGGGCGCCCATGTTCTCGAACTTGTCGTCGAGCTCGATTTCCTTGGCGACGGTGACGCCGTCCTTGGTGATGCGGGGCGCGCCGAACGACTTGTCGATGACGACGTTGCGGCCCTTCGGACCGAGCGTCACCTTCACGGCGTTGGCGAGAATGTCGACGCCGCGCAGCATCTTGTCGCGGGCATCAACGCCGAATTTCACTTCTTTAGCTGACATGTTTTGCTTCCTTGAAAATCAGGATGGGTGGGAAAGGCGCTTAAGCGGCCTTCTTCTTGGCGGGAGCGGCACCTTCGAGGACGCCCATGATGTCGCTTTCCTTCATGATCAGCAGGTCCTGACCATCGATCTTGACCTCGGTGCCCGACCACTTGCCGAACAGCACGCGCTCGCCGACCTTCAGATCGATCGGGATCAGCTTGCCGGCTTCGTCGCGGCCGCCCGGGCCGACGGAGACGATCTCGCCCTGGGAGGGCTTCTCTTTGGCGCTATCCGGAATGATGATGCCGCCAGCGGACTTCTCTTCGGCGTCGATACGCTTGACCACAACGCGATCGTGAAGCGGACGGAATTTCATGCAGTCCTCCTAAGTTTCTGTAGATGCTTGAGAAATTTAAATTGGCAGTCTGAGCCAACAAGTGCCAGCGCAGCTGGTCCGGACATAGGCCGAACGTTCCCCACCGGCAAGGGTCTTTACCAAATATTTTGGCACTCAAATATGACGGGTGCCAGAATGGTTAAGACCCTCCGATACCGGTTCTCGAATCCGTTAGCATCCACGGTAAGTGGCTGCTAACATTCGGCTTTCAACCCATTATTAAACTTTTAAGCTTGTGATGAGGACGTTGCTTGCGTCACATTTCATGCATCGTGTTGTCATGGGCGAAGTGGAAGCCGGTTCGCTGCAGTCAGCACGGTCACAGGAGAGCAGAGCGAAGTTCGACGTCAACCGGAATCCACTTAGCCGAATGCGCTCTGTCCATGGAGGTTGAACATGGTCTCGAGAAATGCAGTTTCTGACGATTTCAGGAAGCAGGTGCTTGGCTACGGACTGACGACGGCGCAGATCCTCTACCGCATGCCCGATCACCCCTCGCTGCTGCAGACCTATGTCTGGCAGAACTATGATTTGTTTCCGAAGTTTCCCGCGCTGAAGGATTTCCTGGATTTCTGGCAAGAGAAGCTCGATGGCCCGCTCTTTGCGGTAACCGTCGCGCATTCGAAACTGATCAAGCCGGCCGAGCTTCGTGCCGTGGATGGCGTCTTCCGGTTGCACTAGTCCGCGCCTCTCAACGCGCCGGATGAATTGCCGCTGTGCTGAACTACAGCTAGGTTCCCGGACGCGCTGGCCGTTTGTTCGGCATTGCGCCGGGTGGGAAACACGACATGGCGAAGCTGAAGCGAACTTCAAAGAGCGCAGCGAAAGCGGCTGCGACGAAGAAGCCTGCGACACAGGCGGTAGCGAAAGCAGCAAAGAAGCTCTCTGTTGGCAAGCCAGCCAAGGCGAGTGCAAAAGCTGTCGCGAAACCCGGCCCGCGCCGCAAGCAGCGCGTCGCGATCAGTCATTATCAGGAAGAAGCATTTCTCGGCGACGGCCTGCGTGCCTACGCGAAGTATCGCGATCTCGGCGTTGCCGCTGCGACCGGCGGTTTGGCGCACGCGCATGTCATCCGGCTGATCGGACCTTGCGATCCGAAAGAGGTCTCCAAGCTTCACTATCACGATGCCGAGTTTCAGCTGGTCTATGTGCTGAACGGCTGGGTGAAGGCCTATATGGAAGGCGAGGGCGAGATGACCATGCGTCAGGGGTCATGCTGGACCCAGCCGCCGCGCATCAGGCACCTCATCCGCGATTACTCCGACAATTGCGAACTGCTGGAAGTGATCCTTCCGGCGGAATTCAAGACGGTGGAAGTCCGGTAGTTCGCGTGCGGAAATGCGACGCGTGCCTTGTTCGCGCGTCGCAGTGGCGTTGAATCAGCTATGCTGAGCCCGTCGCTGCCCTGACCCTCAACGAGTATCTCATGACTGCATCCGTTCCGGTTTTCGACGGTCACAACGATGTGCTGCTGCGGCTGTACAAATCGCAATCGCACGATCCGGTATCCGACTTCCTGACCGGGGAAGTCGCCGGTCACATCGACCTGCCGAAGGCGAAGGCCGGTGCGTTCGTCGGCGGGCTGTTCGCGCTGTATTCGCCGGCGGCTCAGGCGTCATCGGGATTCATGGCGCAGATGACGGGCGGACGCTACGCCGTGCCGCTTTCCGAGCCGCTGACGATGGACGAGGCGCGCAATTCCGTCGTCGCCGAACTGGCCATCCTGCTGCAGCTCGAACGCGCTTCCGCAGGCGCGGTGGCGATCTGCACCACCACCGCCGAAATCCGGTCCGCCATTGAGCGCAAGGCGCTGGCCGTGGTGGTCCATCTGGAAGGCGCGGAGGCCATCGACGCCGAGCTCAGATTCCTCGACGTTCTCTATGCGGCGGGGTTGCGGTCGATCGGGCCGGTGTGGAGCCGGACCAACATCTTCGGCCATGGCGTGCCGTTTCACTTCCCGTCCGGGCCCGATCTCGGCGACGGTCTCACCGCGGCCGGCGAGCGGTTGATCGGCGCCTGCAATGACCTGAAGATTCTGGTCGACCTGTCGCACATCACCGAGAAGGGTTTTTGGGATGTGGCGCGGCTGTCGAAGGCGCCGCTGGTGGCGACCCATTCCAATGCCCACGCGCTGTGCCCGTCGCCGCGCAATCTCACCGACAAGCAGCTCGCCGCGATCCGCGACACCGGCGGCATGGTCGGCCTGAATTTCGCGACCTGCTTCCTGCGCCCCGACGGCAGCATGCGGCCCGACACCGGCATCGAGCTGATGGTGCAGCAGATCGACTATCTGCTGGAGAAGCTGGGCGAGGATCACGTCGGGCTGGGATCGGATTTCGACGGCGCAGTGGTGCCCGAGGCCATCGAATCCGCCGCGGGCCTGCAGGCGCTGTTCGTGGCCTTGCGCGACAAGGGCTATTCCGAGACGCTGCTCGGCAAGCTCGGCGCGCGCAACTGGTTCGATCTGCTGCAGCGGACGATCGGCTGACCGGCGCTGGCGGCGTGTCTCAGGTGAGCATGCCGACGATCGCGCCCATCAGGCAGGTCGTCAGCGTCCCCGAGACGATCGACTTCACACCGAGCGCGTTGATTTCGTTACGACGTTCCGGCGCCATGGTGCCCAGGCCTCCGATCATAATTCCGAGGCTGGCAAAATTTGCAAATCCGCACAGCGCATAAAGCATGATGAGGCGCGAGCGTGCATCCAGCGCATCGGGACCGAGCTTCGCCAATTGAACATAGGCGATCAACTCGTTGAGGATCGTCTTGACGCCCATCAGCGAGCCCGCGGTCAGTGCCTGGTCCCACGGCAGGCCCATCAGCCAGCACACCGGTGCCATCACGTAACCCAGTAGGCGCTGCACGGACAGCGTGTTGCCTCCCACGGTCGGCATCATCATGAGGATCGCGTTCATGAGATACATCAGCGCCACGAAGACCAGCAGCAGGGCGATGATGTTGACGAGCAGTTCGATGCCTGCACTCGTGCCCTTGACGATCGCATCTATCGTGCTCGTGGCCGATGCGTCCGGATTGGCCAGCAATCCACCGGTGCGACGATCCTCCGTCTCAGGCACCATGATCAGGCTGACAAGGATCGCAGCTGGCGCCGAAAGCACGGAAGCAATCACGAAATGCGCCGATGCATCGGGGATCAGCGGCGCCATGAAAGTGGCGTAGAGCACCAGCACGGTACCGGCGATCCCCGCCATGCCGCCCGTCATCACCAGAAACAGTTCGCTGCGCGTGAGCTGCGCGAGGTAAGGGCGAATAAACAACGGGGCTTCGACCATGCCCAGAAAGATGTTCGCGGCCGTTGACAGCCCGACCGCGCCGCCGATGCCGAGTGTGCGTTCAAGCAGCCACGCCATGCCGCGCACGATCGGCGGCAGGATACGCCAGTAGAAGAGCAGGCTGGTCAGCACGCTGATGACCAGCACCACGGGGAGTGCCTGCAGTGCGAGCACGAAATCCGCGCCGGGATTCTTGAGATCGAACGGTAGTGCGCCGCCGCCGAGATAACCGAACACGAAGGAGGTGCCGGCGCGCGACGCTGCGGCGATGGTGCTGACAGCATCGTTGATGCTGCTGAAGGCGCGCGTCACGACGGGAAGCTTCAGCAGGATCACGGCAGCGACGATCGTCAATGCGAGACCGATCGCGGCCTGTCTCAGCGACACCTTGCTGCGGTTTTCACCGAGCGCCCAGGCGATCCCCAAAAGTGCGATGACGCCGAACGCCGATTGTAGCTGAAGCATAAATCCCCCGAAACCGCGGCGATGATGCCGCGGCTTCCCATGTCATGCAATCGCAATGCCGCTGAGGCGGATTACGTTTTAGCCGCGTCCGACGAACGGCATCTTCGTCGCCATGACCGTCATGGTCAGCACATTGGCGTCGAGCGGCAGGCCGGCCATATAGGCGACGGCGTCGCCGACGGCTTTGGCGTCCATGCGTGGCTCCTGCTTCGAGGTGCCGTCGGGCTGCAGCACGCCAGGGCCGTTGACCATGCGGTCGGTCATCGGGGTGGCGGCGTTGCCGATATCGACCTGGCCGACGGCGATGTCATAGGCGCGGCCGTCGAGATTGCTGGCCTTGGTCAAGCCGGTGATGGCGTGTTTGGTCGACGTGTAGGCGGCGGAGAACGGGCGCGGCGCATGCGCTGAGATCGAGCCGTTATTGATGATGCGGCCGCCGCGGGGCGTCTGATCCTTCATGATGCGGAAGGCGTGCTGCGTGCACAGGAACGGTGCGGTGAGATTGGTGTTCACCACAGCCTGCCACTGTTCGAGGCCGAGGTCTTCGAACGGAATCGCGGGCGCGCCCATGCCGGCATTGTTGAACAGCACGTCGAGCCGGCCGAATTCCTGCATGATCCTGGCGAACAGCGCGGCGATGGAGGCGGGGTCGGCCATGTCGGCGCTCACAGGGAGGCTCTTGCCGCCATTGGCCGCGCCGAGCTTCTGGGTCTCTTGCAGTAGTTCGAGCCGGCGACCGGCGAGCACGACGGTGAAACCGGCATTCATCAGCGCAAGCGATGCGGCACGGCCGACGCCGGTGCCAGCTCCGGTCACAAGTGCGATCTTGTTGGTCATCTGTTTCGTCCCTGTTTTCTTTTTACGAGAGGTCTTTTTGAGTGAGGTCCCGGACCATGAAACGTGCGTTGTCGCCGTAGCTTTGCAGTTTCTGATCCAATTCGGAATCGCGCATGATGGTGAAATCGTGCCGCTGCCAAAAATGAACTGAATTGTTGACGGCAACAAGCGTCATGTTGGGCAGTTGCATGAGCCTGGCGCGTGCCGCCATCATATCGACGGCCACGGTCGCCGCGCCGGATCTGCGGGTTTCGGGCAGCAATGCGAGATCGTGAATGTAGAAGGTCGAGGGCGCTGCGGGCATTGTCAGCAGGCTGTTCAGTGACGGCGGCTCCCTGAATTGCCAGGGATGGCTGACGAGATAACCCTTGATCCCGTCCTGGGCCTCGAGCACGGCGCAACCGTTTGGATCGAGCGCCAGGCGGTTCGCGAACACGACCTCATCTTCGGGAAAATCGGGATGAACGGCATCGGCGATGGCGAGGACGGACGGCAGGTCTGCCTCCGTCATGATGCGCCATTTCATCGGAACTGCGGTCATTGCGGCCGCGCTCAATTGTCTTTCTTGTAGGGCGGGCGCGGAATGTTTTGATGGGCCGCGCGCAGTGCTGCCGACCAGCGCGAGCGCAGGTCGTGGAAATAGGGCTCGCCGGCTTCGATACGGTGATTGAGATCGGCGTCGCAGACATCGGTGCGCACCACCAGCACATCGATCGGCAGGCCGACGCCGATATTCGAGCGCATGGTCGAGTCCATCGAGATCAGGCCGGTCTTGAGCGCCTCATAGAGTTCGACGTCGTAATGCATCGCGCGGTCGAGCACCGGCTTGCCGTATTTGTGCTCTCCGATCTGCAGATAGGGCGTGTCCACCGTGCATTCGATGAAGTTGCCGGCCGGGTAGATCATGAACAGCCGCATCTTGGCGCCCTTGATCTGGCCGCCGAACAGGAACGAGACGTCGAAATTGATATCCTCGGCCTCCAGCGCCTTGCCCTCGGTGGCGTTGACGTGCCGGATGGCGCGGCCGATGCGCTGCGCAGCCTGAAACATCGTGGGCGCGTTCAGCAGGGTCTCCAGCTCGCCGGTAGTCGGGTTCTCCAGCCCCTCGCTCAGGGTGGAGAGCACCGATTGGCTGATCGCCAGATTGCCGGCGGAGGCCACCGCCATGATGCGGTCGCCGGGCTGGTTGAAGATGTGCAGCTTGCGGAAGGTCGAGATGTTGTCGAGCCCGGCATTGGTGCGCGTGTCCGCGATCATCACCAGGCCGTCCTTGACGAGAATTCCGCAGCAATAGGTCATCGTCGGTCCCTTGGTCAGGGAAGCGTCTTACGCGGTGGGTATCGACCGGGCAACCTCGGAAAACCAGTTTGAGGTTGTTCAGGACTGGCTCTGCGATTGGGACTGACCGCGGCCGTTGGCCTGATCGACCTTGACGGCGACGGTCAGGGTTTCCGTGCCGCCGCCATAGCGGGTGCCGCGGACGGGGGCTGCGCCGAGGTAATCCAGGCCGATGGCAACGCGGGCATGGGCGTCGGTGGTGCAGATGGCATTGGCGGGGTCGAAGCCGACCCAGCCGAGATCCGGCACATAGGCCTCGGCCCAGGCATGGCCAGCCTGCTGGTTGGTCTCGCCATCGGCACGCCAGAAATGGCCGGAGACGAAGCGGGCAGGGACGCCGGCCGAGCGGGCACAGGCGATGAAGATATGCGCGTAATCCTGGCAGACGCCACGCCTGCCGATGAAGGCCTCGCTCGCCGAAGTACCGGTGCTGGTTGGATCGACGTCGAAGGTCATGTGCTCGTTGATGGCCATCATCAACGCGTGCAGGAAGCCAAGTACGTCGGTCTCCGCGCTTGGTGACAGATCCTTGGCAAAGGTCTGCATCGCTGCGCTGAGGTCGGTGAGATCGGTCTGACGTAGGAAGAAGCTCGGCGGAAAGCGCTCGTCGGTGCCCTTGAGCACGCCACCGGTATCCTGGGTGTCGATCAGGCCTTCGACGGTCACGGTGAGGTCGGCGATCGGCCCATGGGTCAGCACATGGGTGACGTTGCCGAACGCGTCCTCATGCAAATCCAGGCGCGAATCCGTGGAGACATCGATCTGCCACTCGGCGACATACTGGCCGTCATGGCTGCCCGGCGTCATCCGCAAAATCTGGATCACGCCCGAAGCCGGCGGCTCGTAGCGATAGGTGGTCGAATGGGCGATACGCAGGCGCATGGCAACGTGTCCGAATCTGCAGATGAGCCGGGACGCTAGCTCAAATCAGGTATTGTTTGGCAATGATGTCGCCCAGACGGCTGTTATCTGCAATGAATTCCTGGATGAATTCATGCAACCCATGCTGGAAAATATCCTGCATGTTGCTGTGTTCTAGGCGGTTTCGGACGCCGCGGGCGTGGCGCTGCGCGGCGCCCTGACGGCCATAGGACACGCCGATCTGGTCGAGGTTGCGCACCAGATTGCCGTAGCAGCTCGCCAGCGAGCGCGGCAGCGTGTCGTTGAGGATCAAAAGGTCGGCGATCAGCCAGGGCTTCAGTGTCTCGCGATAGACCCAGTGATAGGCCGTCAGCGCCGAAACCGAACGCAGGATCGAGGTCCATTGATAGTAGTCGAGCGGGCCGCCGACATGTTCGTCTTCGGGCAGCAGCAGATGATATTTGACGTCGAGAATGCGCGCGGTGTTGTCGGCGCGTTCCAGATGCAGGCCGAGCCGCGAGAACCAATAGGCATCGTTGCGCAGCATGGTGCGGTAGGCCGAGCCATCGAAGCGCAGCGATGTCTCCTGCACGAAGCGCAAGAAATTCGCCAGTTGCTCGCGTGTCTTGGCGCCGCCGCTCCAGGCGGATTGCAGTTCCAGCCAAGCGCTGTTGATCGTGTCCCACATCTCGCCAGTCAGCGCGGTGCGGACCGAGCGCGAGTTCAGCCGCGCCGCCTCGATGCAGTTGCGGATCGAGGAGGGATTGGCCGTCGAGAACGAGAGATATTCGACGACATTGGTCTCGTTGGCTTCCTCGTAGATCTCGTAGAAGGCTGCGCTGACGCCTGCGGTCAGGAGCGCCGAATCCCATTCGTTGGTCTGGCCGATATAGGTATTCGGCAGCGCGGTGACGCGCAGTGTCGCCTCGATCGTGCGCGCGAGATACTCGGCGCGTTCGACATAGCGGGCTAGCCAGTAAAGGTTCTCGGCGGTGCGCGACAGCATGCTCAGCTCTTCTCCCTCCCCCCTTGCGGGGGAGGGTTGGGGAGGGGGGTAACAACACGGGACGACGTCAATTGTGGACCCCCACCCCCGACCCCTCCCCGCAAGGGGGAGGGGAGCGCACCGGCGGCGGTGGTCAGTAATGCTATCAAACCTAAATTACTCATCCAGTATCCACGTATCCTTGGTGCCGCCGCCCTGGCTGGAATTCACCACCAGCGAGCCTTCCTTCAGCGCGACGCGGGTCAGACCGCCTGCGACGATGGAGACGTTCTTGCTGCCGGTGAGCACGAAGGGGCGAAGATCGACATGCCGCGGCGCGAGGCCTGACTCGGTGCAGGTCGGGCAAGTCGACAGCGCCAGCGTCGGCTGCGCGATGAAGCCTTCCGGCTCGCGCTTCAGCTTGTCGCGGAACGCCTCGATGGTCGCCTTGGTCGCGGCAGGGCCGATCAGCATGCCGTAACCGCCGGAGCCGTGGACTTCCTTGACGACGAGTTCGCCGAGGTGATCGAGCACGTAAGCGAGATCGCCAGGTTCGCGGCAGCGCCAAGTCGGCACATTCTTCAGGATCGGCTCTTCGCCGAGATAGAACTTCACCACTTCCGGCATGTAGCTGTAGATCGCCTTGTCGTCGGCGATGCCGGTGCCGACTGCATTGGCCAGCGTGACATTGCCGGCCATATAGGCGGACATCAGGCCGGGGACGCCGAGCGCTGAATCCGGGCGGAAGGTGAGGGGATCGAGGAAATCGTCATCGACGCGGCGATAGATCACGTCGACGCGTTTGAGGCCTTCGGTGGTGCGCATGAAGACTTCATCGTTCTTGACGATGAGGTCGCGGCCCTCGACCAGTTCGACGCCGAGCTTGTCGGCCAGGAACGAGTGTTCGTAATAGGCCGAGTTGTAGACGCCGGGTGTCATCAGTGCGACGGTGGGCTCCGTCGAGGCCGAGCGCGGTGCGACGGAGCGTAGGCAGGACAGCAGCTCGTCTGGATATTTCTCGACCGGCGCGACGCGATGTCGCGCGAACAGGTCGGGGAAAAGCCGCATCATGATCTCGCGGTTCTCCAGCATGTAGGAGACGCCTGAGGGCGTGCGGGCATTGTCTTCGAGAACGAAGAATTCGTCCGGATTGGTGCGGACAATGTCGATGCCGGCGATGTGCACATAGACATCGTGCGGGACGTCCTGGCCGTTCATCTCCGGGCGGAACACCGGGTTCTGGAAGATCAGGTCATCGGGGATCAGGCCGGCGCGGAGAATTTCGCGGCCGTGATAGATGTCCTTGAGGAACATGTTGATGGCGCGGGTGCGCTGCTTCAGGCCCTTTTCCAGCAGGGTCCATTCCTTGCCGGAAATGATCCGCGGAATGACGTCAAAGGGGATCAGCCGTTCGGTGGATTCGGAGTCGCCGTAAACCGCGAAGGTGATGCCGATCCGGCGGAACAGCAGCTCCGCTTCCTGGCGGCGATGCTCCAAAGCGTCCGGAGGCGTCTCCTTGAGCCAGCGGGAGAGTTCTTCATAGGCCGGGCGGAGTTCGCCTTGGGGCCCGTTCATTTCGTCGAACGCGACTGCCATGTACCCTGACTGTTGTTTCGAGGCCGTACGGAGATTGCACGACTGAAAGGGATGGTAGCAAGGGGCGGGCCAGCACGATATGCATTCAACAAGAGCAATTCGTATGAGATGCGTGTAGAGCTGCCTGAAAAAACGGCTGGACGCTGCTCGTTTCGGCAGCAAAACCCCGTGACATCAGGACTTTGCCTGCGCATGGTCCCGGGAATGGTGAGGAACGACAAATGACCGAGATTGTGACCGCGGGCATCCTGGTGATTGGCGACGAGATTCTGTCAGGTCGGACCAAGGACAAGAACATTGGATTCATCGCCGAGTACCTCACCAATATCGGCATCGATCTCAAGGAAGTCCGTGTCGTCTCCGATGATGAGCCGGATATCATCGCGGCCCTCGATGCGCTGCGCAAACGCTACACCTACGTTTTTACCACTGGCGGCATCGGCCCCACTCACGATGACATTACAGCGGATGCGGTCGCCAAGGCGTTCGGCGTCAAGATCGATCACCATCCCGAGGTGGTCGCGCGCTTCCAGGAGCGCTTCGGCGCCGACCTGAACGAAGCCCGGCTGCGGATGGCCCGTATTCCCGACGGCGCCGACCTGATCCAGAGCGCGACCATCCTGGCGCCCGGCTTCAAGATCGATAATGTGATCGTGATGGCCGGCGTGCCGACGATCATGCAGGCGATGATGGACATCGTGTCGCCGAAGCTGAAATCTGGTTTGCGGATGCTATCCGATACGGTGAAGGCCAATGCGCGTGAAGGTGATGTCGGCGGTCCGCTACGCGATATCGCGAAGGCGCATCCCGACACGATCATCGGCAGCTATCCGTTCATGGACGAACAGGGCAAGCCGAACACCAATCTGGTGGTGCGTTCGCGCGATCAGGATAAGCTCAATGCGGCAATGGAGGCCGTCAAGGCGATGTTGGCGACAATCAACGCGCCCAAGTGAAATTAAGAGTGAACTAACGAGTGGATCAACATAAGTCCGGCCGCCTGAGGGCGACCGATGTGAGGAGACGAACATGGCCGATCATCCGGAATTGAGTGCTGAGGAGCGCGCCGGCAAGGCATTCCCGGTGTCCTGGGATCAGTTCCATCGCGATTGCCGCGCGCTGACCTGGCGGCTGAACAGCGCTGGTCCATTTCACGCGATCATCGCCATCACCCGCGGCGGGCTTGTGCCGGCAGCGATCGTGGCGCGCGAGCTCGGCGTCCGCGTCATCGATACGGTGTGCATCGCCAGCTATGAGCACAACAAGCGCGGCGAGTTGCAGGTACTGAAGGGGCTGTCGGCCGATGCGTTGAAACTCGGTGGCGGCGACGGCAAGGGCCTCTTGATCATTGACGACCTCGTCGATACCGGCAAGACGGCGCGTATCGTCCGCGACATGCTGCCCAAAGCGCACTTTGCGACTGTCTATGCCAAGCCCATGGGCCGGCCGCTGGTGGATACGTACATCACCGAAGTGTCGCAGGACACATGGATCTTTTTTCCGTGGGATCTCGGCCTGTCGTTCCAGCCGCCGATGCGCGAAGGCGCAGGCTAGGGCACCAGCTCTTCAGCCGTCATTGCGAGGAGCACTTGCGACGAAGCAATCCAGTCTTCGCTTGTTGCTTCTGGATTGCTTCGCCGCGCTCGCAATGACGTGGAGAGGACAGGGATATGCCGCTGCAAAATCGTGTCACGCCGGCAGGCGATATTGTAGCGACACCGGAACGCGGAACGTTCACCGGCAATCGTGGCATCATCCATGATCCTTCGACCAAAACGCTCCTGAACAGGCGCTGGTCGAATCCGGCCTGGATCACTTGCGTCTGCGAGTTTCGCGGGCGTCGCCGCGATGTCATGGCGACACGCAGCTGGACCGAGCTGTTCTTCCTCGACGAGGCCACATCCTTCGCCGCCGGTCACCGCCCATGCTTCTATTGCCGCCGCGACGATGCCAACCGCTTCCGCGCGGCGTGGGAGGAGGGCAACGGCGTCACGTGTGTGCGGGCAACGGAGATCGATGGGGTGCTGCATCGTGAGCGGCTGGATAACAGGAAGAAGCGATTGCATCCGGTGGATGGGCCTATCGAGGCATTGCCGGATGGGACGATGGTGCAGGCGGCTGGTGAGAGCTTTCTGATCGCGCAGGGGCGGGCGTTGCGGTGGTCGTTTGCGGGCTATCGCGCGGCGGATGTCGAGCTCGTCGACCCGCAGCTGCTGACGCCACCATCGACGCTGAATGCATTTCGCGCCGGTTATCGTCCGGTGCTGCATGTGAGTGCTGCCGCGGGAAACTAGAATTCGTCATGGTCGGGCTTGTGCCGGCCATCCACGTCTTTCCTTGCTTGGTGCTAAGACGTGGATGCCCGGCACAAGGCCGGGCATGACGGCGTTTGTTGCGGGGAACGTCTTATCCCAGCTTCTGCCTTGCGAGCTTCGCACCCGCACCCAGTGCGCGCAGCTTTGCTTCCGCGATATCCCGCTGCATCGGAGCCATGCCGCAATTGGTCGTCGGCACGATCTTGTCCTTCGGCACGTGTTTCATCACGGCCTCGATGGTGGCGACCACATCTTCCGGCGTTTCGACAGTGTCGCTGGCGACGTCGATCACACCGGCCTGCACGATCTTGTTCTTCAGCAGTCCCAGCAATTCCAGCGGTACGCGCGAATTGCGGCATTCGATGGCGACCTGCTGGATCGGGCTGGCGTCGATGGCCGGGAAGATCTCTTCATATTGCCGCCACTCGCTGCCGAGGGTTTCCTTCCAGTCGGTATTGGCCTTGATGCCGTAGCCATAGCAGATGTGAACGGCTGTCGCGCAAGTGAGTCCCTGTGCGGCGCGCTCCAGCGCCTTGACGCCCCAGTCGGCGGCTTCGTCCATGAAGACGTTGAAGGCCGGCTCGTCGAACTGGATCATGTCGACACCGTCGGCCTGTAGTGCGAGCGCTTCCTGGTTCAGCAATTCGGCGAAAGCAAAGGCCATCTTGACGCGGTCGCCGTAATAGCTGTCCGACAGGGTATCGATAATGGTCATCGGGCCGGGCAGCGTGAACTTGAACTTGTTCGTCGTATGCGCGCGGGCAGCCTGCGCTTCGAAGGCGTGCACGCGGCCCCTGAGCTGCAGCGGCGCGGTCACCTGCGGCACCATCGCTTTGTAGCGATCCTTGCGGATGCCCATCTCGACCTTGTGGGCGAAGTCGATGCCGTCGACCTTTTCCAGAAAGCCATGGACGAAGTGCTGCCGCGCCTGTTCGCCTTCGGTGACGATGTCGACGCCGGCATCTTCCTGAACCTTCACCGCCAGCAGCGTCGCATCGCGCTTGGCGCGCGCGAGTTCGTCGCCGGACGAGCGCCAGGTCGGCCACAGCTTGTTCGGCTCGGCGAGCCATTCGGGCTTCGGCAGCGAGCCGGCGATGGTGGTTGGAAACAGCATTTGTTCGCTCCCCGGAAATTGTGTTTTGCGGAGGCCTATCTGCCACGTTCCTGACCCTCCGTATATGGGATTGGCGCATCCATAAGGGAGGGCTAGGATCGGCCAAAACGTATCGAGGACGCCGGGAAAATTACATGATCGACCTGCACTATGCGCCGACGCCGAACGGCTGGAAAATCTCGATCATGCTGGAAGAATGCGGGCTGCCCTATACGGTCGTCCCGATGCAGCTCGGTCGCGGCGACCAGCACCAGCCAGAATTTTTGAAACTCAGCCCCAACGGCCGCATGCCGGCCATTGTCGATCATGCGCCCGCTGATGGCGGCGCACCGGTCTCGATTTTCGAGAGCGGCGCAATCCTGATCTATCTCGCGGAGAAGTCCGGCCGTTTCATGCCGGCCGAGATGCGAAAGCGTTTCGACGTCGTGCAATGGCTGATGTGGCAGATGGGCGGCCTCGGCCCGATGCTCGGCCAGAACGGACATTTCCTGCTCTATGCGCCCGAGAAGATTCCCTATGCGATGGATCGCTATACCCGCGAAGCCAAGCGCCTGTACGGCGTACTCGATGCGCATCTCGGGGAAGGCCGCGATTACATCGCCGGCGACTACTCCATCGCCGATATGGCGTGCTTTCCGTGGATCATGACCCATAAGGCGCAGGGCCTGACGCTGGATGATTTCCCGAACGTGAAGCGCTGGTTTGCGCTGGTCCGCGCACGGTCGCAGGTACAGGCGGGGCTTGCCGTCGGTAAGCAGGAGAAGAAGCCGATGGATGAGCAGGCGAGGAAGATCATGTTCGGTGTCGATGCGCCGGCGCATGCGCAGGCGCAGCAATAGAGCTCGTCATTTCGGAACGCGCGCATGACGAAGAAAATAATAACAAAACGAGGAAACACCCATGATCGAATTCTTCTTCGACTGTTCCAGCCCCTGGACCTATCTCGCCTTCCACAACATCCAGCCACTGGCGAAGGAGTTTGGCGAAGAGATCTCATGGCGACCCATTCTGGTGGGCGGCATCTTCAATTCGATCAATCCCAGCGTCTATGCTTCGCGCGAAACCCCGGTGCCGGCGAAGGCTCGCTACATGAAGAAGGACCTTGGCGACTGGGCGCGCTCGGCAGGCCTCGCCATCAAGATGCCGCCGACGGTGTTTCCGGTGAACAGCGTCAAGGCGATGCGCGGCTGCATCTGGCTTGGAAGCGATGCGATGGTGCCGTTCGCGCGCGCGGTGTTCGAAGCCTATTGGGGCGACGACAAGGATATCTCGAAAGATGATGTTCTCACCGAGATCTGTACGCGCACCGGCATCGATCCCGCGAAATTCTTCGCGGGCATCGGCGATCAGGCGATCAAGGACCAGCTCAAGGTCAATACGGATGACGTGATCGCACGGGGCGGCTTCGGCTCGCCGACCATCTATCTCGACAAGACCGACATGTATTTCGGCAATGATCGCCTGCCACTGATCCGCGAGGCGCTGCAGCGTCGCCGCGTTGGCGCTGGAAGCGCCGAGAGCGCCGCCTGATGCCGAAAGCAATCGTTTGCCGCGAGCTCGGGTCACCTGAAAGCCTGCGCCTCGAACAATTTGCATCAGTGCCGCTAAAACCCGGGCAGGTCCGCGTTGCCGTGCGCGCCGCCGGAATCAATTTTCCGGACATCCTAATGGCGGCCGGTGAGTATCAACTCAAGCCCGAACTGCCGTTCACGCCGGGTATGGAAGCGGCGGGCGACGTCAGCGAAATCGCCAGCGATGTGCCCGGCATCGCGGTCTGGGATCGCGTCATCGTCAAGCTGCGTCATGGCGGCTATGCGGACGAAGTCGTGGTGACGCCGACACAACTTACTCCACTGCCGTCGACATTCGACTACGCGGAGGGCGCGACGTTTCTCGCCGCCCACGGCACCGCGCATCATGCGCTGGTCGATCGCGGGCAGATCGGGGCGGGCGAAGTGCTGCTGGTGCATGGCGCCGGCGGCGGCGTGGGGTTGGCAGCGGTGGAGATCGGCAAGCTGCTTGGGGCTACCGTGATTGCGGCGGCGTCATCTGAAGACAAGCTCGGCGTCGCGCGTGCGCGCGGCGCGGATCATGGCGTGCTGTATGGCGCGGAGCCGTTCCGCGATGCCGTGAAACGCATCACCGATGGCAAGGGCGCCGATGTGGTGTTCGACCCGGTCGGCGGCGATATCTTCGAGCAGAGCCTGCGTTGCATCAACTGGGGCGCAAGGCTGCTGGTGATCGGCTTCACCGGTGGTATCGGCGTGGCGAAAACCAATCTCGTGCTCATCAAAGGCGCTAGCGTGCTCGGCGTGCGTGCCGGCGAGGCTGCGCGGCGAGATCCAAAGATCGGCGAAGCCCGCATCGCTCAGCTCCTCGCATGGGCAGAAGCGGGAAAGATTAGGCCAAATGTTTCGCATCGCCTGCCGCTGGCGGATGTCGCGGCTGCCATGCGGCTGCTGACAGAGCGCAAGGCGATCGGGCGTGTGGCGCTGACCATGGGCTGAGCGCTCAGCGCCGAAACTGGCCGTTCTTCAGGAAGGCGATGGTGTGCATGATTGCTTCCCGATTCCGGATCATCATCGCATGTGACGCGTGGATGACGAGGTGGTCGGTCATGCCTTCAAGTTTTGTGCGCGCGACGGTGACACGACCATCATTCGGGCCACGCAACATCAAGCGCGAAGCGATCGGATCGAGCGTACGATCGCCGGCGATGATGCCGACCGGATAGTCAACTGGGGGAAGCATCGCCTCAGTTAGGTCATCCCGCATCGTAACGAGTTGTTGCCCCGCCGGGCCGAAATACTGGCGATAGGGCAGCCAGTTCTTGAACAGATCGGCGATTTCGCTGCCGCCATTCGGCGTACCCAGCATCACCACGCGGCCCAGACGTGATGGACGGTGGCGCGCCAGATAGACACGCGCCAGCAGGCCCCCCATCGAATGGCAGACGAAATGCGTGCAGCCTTCGTTGGCTTCGGCAAACGGCGCGATGGCGGGATGGATGTCATCGGCCAGTGCAGACAGCGTCTTGCGCCGGCTGGGATAGCCAATGTTCCGCGTGGCGAATCCTGCAGCTTCGACCGCCTGCTGCATCTTGATGAAAGATCGGAACGACCGGCTGATGCCGTGCAGGAAAATGACGCCCTCGCGTGGACGACAGGAGGGCGTCGAATTCATTCGTGATCCTACTTGTAGCCGCGCTCGTCCCACCACGGGAAATAGCTCGGCATATCCGTGCTGACCTTGTTCTTGAACTCGGCCGGGCGCTTTTCGAGAAAGGCCACGACGCCTTCCTTGACGTCCTCGGAGCGACCGCGCGCATAGATGCCGCGGCTGTCGATCTTGTGCGCTTCCATCGGATCGTCCGCGCCCATCATGCGCCACATCATCTGGCGGATCAGCGCGACGGAGACCGGCGCCGTCTTGTCGATGAAGGTCCTGGCCAGCGCGCGTGCGGTTGGCAGCAGATCGTCGGGCGGCACGACCTTGCTGACGAGGCGGCCGGCGAGGGCCTCCTGTGCCGGGAACACGCGACCGGAGTAGCACCATTCCAGCGCCTGCGAGATGCCGACGAGGCGCGGCAGGAACCAGCTCGACGCGGCTTCCGGCACGATGCCGCGTTGGGAGAACACGAAGCCGAAGCGTGCGGCTTCCGACGCGATGCGGATGTCCATCGCGAGCTGCATGGTGGCACCGATGCCAACGGCCGGGCCGTTCACCGCGGCGATGACCGGCTTGAGGCATTTGAAGATGCGCAGTGTCACCTGACCGCCGCCGTCGCGCACCATAGGATCGCTGTAATCGACATCGCCGCTGGCGAGACGCCTCACCGGGCCGCGCCGCGCGTCGCGATCGAAGGTGTCGGCGCCCGAGGAGAGATCCGCACCCGCGCAGAAGCCACGTCCGGCACCGGTCACGATGATCGCGCGCACATTGTCGTCCGCATCGGCTTTGTCGAAGGCGTCGATCAGCTCGGCCTGCATGGTGGCGTTATAGGCGTTGAGCTTTTCAGGGCGGTTCAGCGTGATGGTGAGAATCTGCTCGTCGACGCTGTAGAGGATGGTCTCATAGGCCATGATGGTTTCTTCCCTGTTTTTATTTTGGTTCACTGGTCATTCCGGGGTGCGCCACTTGGCGCGAACCCGGAATCCCGACGTGTTTTCATTACTACTGGATTCCGGGTTCGCGCGCGAAGACGCGCGCGCCCCGGAATGACGTGCTAGGTGCAGGATTGTAGGATGGGTAGGGCCCTTGCGAAACCCATCCTTCGCACACAAGCGTGACGGGTTTCGCTGCTCTCAACCCATCCTGCGGAATTATGCCGACAGCGTTGGCTGCCGCTTCTTACGCCGGCAGCCGGGTTTCGACGATGCGGGCGAACATGCTGGCGCCGATGGGCAGGATCTTGTCGTCGAGATAGTAGCCGGGATTGTGCACCGGCACCGAGCCTTCTTGGCCGACCCAGAAATAGGCGCCGGGCACGGCATGCAGCATGTCGGCGAAATCTTCGGAGCCCATTTTCGGCTTCGCGCGGGTGATCACATTGGCGTCGCCGACGATCGTGCGTGCAACGTCCTCGACGGCCTTGGAATGCTCTTCCTGATTGACCAGCACGCTGAAGCCGTCGCGGATATCGACCTTGATCTCGCAATCGAATGCCGTCGCCATGCCGGCAGCGAGCGCATGCATCCGCTCGCGGATCTGCATCCGGACCTTCTCGGAGAAACAGCGCACGGTGCCGCAGAGCTTCGCATCATCCGGGATGACGTTATAGGCCGAGCCGGAATGGATCTGGGTGATCGACAGCACCGCGGATTCGAACGGATTGACG
Source organism: Tardiphaga sp. 20_F10_N6_6 (assembly GCF_052076045.1). NCBI lineage: Bacteria > Pseudomonadati > Pseudomonadota > Alphaproteobacteria > Hyphomicrobiales > Nitrobacteraceae > Tardiphaga > Tardiphaga sp. 20_F10_N6_6. The sequence goes on along the minus strand of NZ_CP197239.1, from coordinate 1,952,717 downwards.
TTGCGGCTGACGATCGACTGCATCGCCTGACCGAGCGACATCGCGATCACGACAGGATCCTTGGAGCGCTCCGGCATCGCGCCATGCGCGCCGTAGCCCCGGATGGTGATGTCGAAGAAATCAGCGGCGGCCATTGCAGGGCCCGGGAAGATGCCGACTTCGCCGTGATTCATGTCCGGTGCATTGTGCAGACCATAGATTTCATCGCAGGGAAACTGCTTGAACAGACCGTCCTTGATCATCGCGCGCGCACCGCCGAGGCCTTCTTCGGCGGGCTGGAAGATGAAATGCACGGTGCCGTCGAAATTGCGGGTCTCGGCGAGATAGCGAGCGGTGCCGAGCAGCATGGTGGTGTGGCCATCATGACCGCAGCCGTGAAAACGGCCCGGAATGGTGGAGCGCCAGGCGAGATTGGTGTTTTCTTCCATCGGCAGCGCGTCCATGTCGGCGCGCAGGCCGATGCGCTTGGTGCCCGAGCCTTTGCCCTTCAGCACGCCGACGACGCCGGTACCCCCTAAGCCGCGATGCACTTCGACACCCCAGGAGGTCAGCTTGTCGGCGACGATGCCGGAGGTGCGGACTTCCTCGAAGCCGATTTCCGGATGCGCGTGCAGGTCGCGGCGGATGGCGGTGAGTTCGTCGGCGAAGGCGTCGATACGTTCGAGTGTGGGCATGGGTCTATCCGTTCACGGCACGAGGGCAGGTGATGAGGTCTGGGGCGTAAATGGTTCGCCATTCGGCTTCAGCCGGATGCCCGGGCGCAAATGCTTCCAGGGCAGCACGGACGTATCCGCCGGCATCGCGCCGGGCGCGGCGCAGATCAGCAGCTTGCCGGCGATCGGCTCGAAGTCGGCGCGGAAATGCACCGAGCTCTTGTTGACGAGAATGTTCTGCTCAGTCGGCTCGATACCGACATAGCGATACATCGACTGGTCGGCGAGCTGGGCCTTGTGCGAGGAGATGACGACGCGGACGTCGTCGATACGCAGACAGGCCGAGAGGCCCATATCCATGTCGCGACCGCCATAATAGGGGCCGTTGGCGACGAACTTGCCGTCCGACAGTTTCTCGACCACGAACGTGTTCTCGTAAGGCGCATCGCCGGGGATGCCCGACTTGCCGCCGATGGAGAGTTTGACCGTAGCGCCTTCGCCGGCCTGATGGGCAGCCTTCGCTGCAGCGGGATCGTAGATCACGCCATGGGCGGCCTTGATCGCCTTGTTCTTCACCAGCGCGCGCAGCATGCCGGTGGTGTCGCTGTCGCCGCCGGCGCCGGGATTGTCCTGGGTGTCGGCGATAACGACCGGCTTGGTGAGGGTCTTCGCCAGCTCCATGGCATGCAGCACGCCTTCGTCCGGCCTGTAGATCTTGCCGTCGAAATCATCCTCGTGGCCCATCACCAGCTTGACGATGGTGTCCGCTGCAGCGTCGGCATCAGCCTGCGTCACGCCATAGGCGAACACGCTCGGGCAGCAATGCGGGAAATCGGCGGCAGGAAAGCCCGGGCAGAACGACAGCGTCGGCACCTGGTCATGTTCCAGCGCGGCCAGCTTCAGATAGATGCTCTTGGTCGGCTCGTCATTGGTGCATTGCCAGCTGATCGGAATCAGGAACGGCAATTGCCGGAATGCCTTGGCGAAGCGGTTGCCGGCGAGCAGCAAGTCCATGTGGCGTGCACAGGCGCGGCCGGTGTCGGCCATGTCCACATGGGGATAGGTGCGATAGGCGATCAGCGCGTCGGTGTATTCGACCGTCTCCGGCGAGATGTTGCCATGCAGGTCGAGGCTGACCACGAACGGAATGTCCGGCCCGATCACCTCGCGCACGCGCCGCGCGATTTCGCCTTCGCCGTCGTCGAGATGTTCGGTGACCATGGCGCCATGCAGATCGAGATAGATCGCATCGAGGGGCAGCGCTGCCCTGATGCCGTCAATCATCTCGCCGACGATGCGCTCGAACGCGTCCCTGGTGACATGGGCCGAAGGGCTTGCGCCGCAGGCGATGGTCGGGATCAGCTCCCAGCCGCGTGTCTCGGCTTCCTCGATAAAGCCGGCGAGGCCGACATTGATGCCACGCATCACCTTGAGGACGTCGGCTCCATGCGTCATCGACGGCCAGCCGCCGCCATGTACAAAGGCCTCATAGGTCGCCTTGGTCGGCGCAAACGTGTTCGTCTCGTGCAGAAAGCCGCCGACAGCGATACGGGTCATTCAGAATCCAGGGTCAGTTTCGGTATGGGCTCAGGCCGCCGGCACGGTGGTGCTGCCATCGACCGCGCGGAAGTTGGCGAAATCCCATCCTCGTCCGGGCGCCGCGTCAAGCAGCTGGCGCGTATAGGGCTGTTGCGGATTTGCGAGGACTTCCGCTGCCGGGCCCTGCTCCACCACCCGGCCATGCTGCATTACGGCAACGTCGTCGCAAATCTGGGCGGCGACGCGCAGATCGTGGGTGATGAACAGGATGGCGATGCCGAGCCGGGTCTGGATGTCGTCGAGCAGCCGCAGCACCTGGGCCTGCACCGAGACGTCGAGGGCCGAGACGGCCTCGTCGGCCACCAGAACTTCCGGATCGAGGGCAAGCGCGCGCGCAATGGCGATGCGCTGGCGCTGGCCGCCGGAGAACTGGTGCGGATAGCGCGAGACTGCGTCAGGTGGAAGACCGACCAGTTCGAGCAGTTCACGCGCCCTGGCCATTGCCACCGAATGCTTGGTGCCGAAATTGATCGGACCTTCACAAATGGACTCGCCGATGGTGATGCGCGGATTGAGCGAACGATAGGGGTCCTGGAAGACGATCTGTATCTTCTTGCGGTGCGGCTGCAACGCGTGACGTGACAGGTCGGAGATTTCGCGTCCGGCGAGACGGATGCCGCCCGAGGTGGGATCGATCAGTCGGACGATACAGCGCGCCACGGTCGATTTGCCGGAGCCGCTTTCGCCGACGATGCCGAGCGTGCGGCCCTTGCGCAGTGTCAGCGTGACGTCCTGGGCTGCGTGGACTTCGCGTGGTTTCCCGAACATGGAACGTTCGCGATAGACCTTGCCGAGCTCATTGGCCTCGAGCACGACTGGATTGAAGCCTGCTTCCTCGCGGGCCGCGCGGGGAATGAGGCTCGGCACCGACGACAGCAGGTTACGAGTATAGTCCTGCGTGGGCGCGCTCAGAATATCCTTCAATGCTCCGGTTTCCACCAGGCGTCCATTACGCATCACGGCGACGCGGTCGGCGATGTCGGCCACCACGCCCATGTCGTGAGTGATGAACAGCACGGCGGTGCCGTGATCCTTCTGAAGGTCGCGCATCAGCTTGAGGATCTGCGCCTGGGTGGTGACGTCGAGCGCTGTCGTTGGCTCATCGGCGATCAGCAGTTTCGGCTCCAGCACGAGCGCCATGGCGATCATGATGCGCTGGCGCTGGCCGCCCGACAGGCGGTGCGGATAGGACGCGAAGATGCGCTTCACATCGGGAAGCCGCACTTGCTCCATCATGTCGAGAATGCGCGCACGGCGGGCGCTGGCGCCGAGACTGGTGTGGGTGCGTAGTACTTCGTCGATCTGCTTGCCAACGGGGACGACTGGATTGAGCGCCGTCATCGGTTCCTGGAAGATCATCGCCATGGTGGTGGCGCGGAGCTCGCGCAGCCGCCGGTCGCTGGCTTGCAGCACATCTTCGCCGACCAACTTAATGCTGCCGCCGATGGCTTTGAGTGAATCTCGCGGCAGCAGGCCCATGGTGGAGAGCGAGGTAACCGACTTGCCGGAACCACTTTCGCCGACCACACAGAGCGTTTCGCCCTGGCGCACCTGGAGAGAAATGCCGTCGATGATCTTCTTGCCGGTGCCGCTCTTGCCGACGCCGACGACGAGGTTTTCAATTTCCAGTGCGATGGGGCGGGTATTCACGGTGGGGTTCACGAGTTCACTCACTTGCCGGCCTCACGCTGTTTCATGCGGGGATCGAGCGCATCGCGGGCAGCGTCGCCGATCAGATTGACGGAGAGGATGGCAATCGAGAGCAGTAATCCCGGCCAGAAGATCAGCGATGGCTTGACCTGGAAGAAGGCGCGACCCTCGGCCATGATATTCCCCCAGGTGGGGGTTTCCGGGCTGATGCCGGCGCCGAGGAACGACAGGATCGCCTCGGTGAGAATGGCGGATGCGGCGATGAAGGTGCCCTGGACGATCAGCGGCGCCACCGTGTTGGGCATCAGATGCTTCAACATGATCTTCGGCATGCTGGAGCCGAGCGAGATCGCCGCCTCCACATAGGGCTCCTCACGTGCCGACAGCACCACGGAACGCACCAGTCGCGCGACACGGGGGATTTCCGGAATAGTGATCGCAATCAGCACCGTCGTCAGGGTGGCGCCTGACAGCGACACGACGGCGATGGCCAGCAGCACGCCGGGCATTGCCATCAGGCCGTCCATGACACGCATCATCACAGCGTCGGCCAATTTGAAAAAGCCCGAGAACAGGCCGATGAAGAGGCCGATGACAATACTGGTGACGGCGGCGCCGAGGCCGATCAGGAGCGAGATGCGACCGCCATAGAGGATGCGCGCCAGCACGTCGCGGCCGTAAGCGTCGGTGCCGAGCAGATATTCCGAACTGGCCGGCTTCAGCCGCAAGGCGGGTGCCAGCAATTGCGGATCGTGCGACGTCAGCCACGGTGCGAAAATCGCCGACAGGATCACCAGCGTCAGGCAAATCGTCGCCAAGGCGATAATCGGCGTCGCGGTGAGAAAGCCGAGCGACGGACCGCTGCGGGAGGGGAGGGCCGGGTTGGGAAGGGATTCGATCGCCATCAGATACAGATTCCTAGTAACGAATTCTGGGATCGAGCAGTGCGTAGGCAAGGTCGATAAGCAAATTGACCCCGACATAAACGCCCGAGGTCAAAAGGATCATGGCCTGGATCACGGGAAAATCCCGCGCCAGCACGGCGTCGACCGTCAAGCGACCGATGCCGGGCAGGTTGAACACGCTTTCGGTGACGACGACGCCGGAGATCAGCAGTGCGAAGCCGGTACCGATCACCGTGATGACCGGCACGGCGGCGTTACGCAGCGCGTGGCGGAACAGCACACCGCTCTCGTTGATGCCCTTGGCGCGCGCGGTGCGGACATAGTCTTCGCCGAGCACTCCGAGCATTGCCGCGCGGGTCATGCGCGCGATTAGCGCGACATAGACAAAGGACAGCGCGATGGTCGGCAGCGTGATGCGCTCAAAGAACGGCCCGAAGCCACGCGAGATGCTGCGGAAACCCTGCACCGGAAACCAGCGCAGTTCGATCGCGAACACCTGGACCAGCACGTAACCGATCACGAACACCGGCACGGAGAAGCCGATCACCGACAGCGCCATCACGAAACGATCGATCCATGTGCCGTGTTTCCATGCGGCGATGACGCCGAGCGGGATCGCAACAAGGATCGAAACCAGCATCACGCTTAATGCAATGCTCAAAGAGGGCTCGATGCGCTGGTTGACCATCTGCAGCACAGGCACGTTGGAGATCAGCGAGGTGCCGAAGTCACCGTGCAGCAGCCGCCAGACCCAGCTGAAAAACTGCGTGTAGAGCGGTTCGTTGAGGCCGAGCTGCGTCCGGATGCGGTCGAGCTGCTCGGCCGTCGCGTTATCGCCGGCGATGATCGCGGCAGGATCGCCGGGCGTCAGCCGAAGCAGCAGGAAGACAAACAGGGCCACCACGCCCATAACGGGTATGGCCGCTAGAATTCGGCGAATGAGGTATCCGAGCATGGCGCTTTCCTATTGGTGGTGTTGATCGAACGTAACTGGACCGCGTCGGTCAACCGGAAACGTCACGGGCTCGCTGCTCTTGGTCGTCATTGTCCGCGAGAAACACAGATTTTTCGAGAAACGCTGATTCACCGTCGCAACTTGCCTCAACCCGAAGTTCGCTAAACTTAAACGTAAAGGTAGCAAGTCCTGTGCCACCGCCCGATTTGCGCCATGCGATGCATGTGCAAACCGGGCGACGTTGCATCAATCGAGGGTTGCCAGCAATCCCGCCATCAGGCGGCCACGATCAACAAGGCTCTGCGCGACGATATATTCGTTGAGCGTGTGCATATCGGCGCCATGAACGCCGAGCCCGTCGAGGGTCGGGATGCCCATCGCGCCGGTAAAATTACCATCCGAACCGCCACCCTTGCTGCCATGGGTCAGTTCGGGCAGGCCGAGGCGACCATTGATGGCCTTGGCTTTCTCGAACAGCGCCATGGTCGCCGCGTTCGGTTCCCACACCGGGCGGGTGACGCCGCGGGTGACGTTGAAGGTCACGTCATTCTCGGTACCTGAGAGAGCGAGCATGCGCTGGACGCCGGCATCGAGATCTTCCTGACGCTTGGCCATGCTCAGCGCTTCGCCGGTGCATGACGAGGCAACGCAGTTGACCCATTGTCCGCCATGCACGATGCCGACGCTGAACGTGCAGTCCGGTCCGGTCATCTCGTCGATCTGCACGATCTTCTTCGCCATTTCGCGAATCGCGGAGCGGCCGTTCGACAGCGTCGCGCCCGAATGGCTGGGCCGGCCGATGGTTTCGAGATTGAAGCGGGCGATCGCATAGCGGCCAGTGGTGACACCGTTGCCCGCACTACCGGGCTCCGGCACCAGCACGTATTTGTTCCGCGCGGCTTCAGCTTCGATGATGTCGCGGGTCGATGGCGTGCCGACTTCCTCGTCGGGCGTGAACAGCACGGTGATCGGTAGCGGCGTCGTATAGGAGATACGTGCGAGCTGGCGGATGGCTTCCAGCGACAGATAATTGCCGCCCTTCATGTCGCAGATCGCCGGGCCGTAGCAGCGCTCGCCATCGCGGCGCCACTTCAGCTTTTCGATGGTGCCAACCGGGTGAACGGTATCCATGTGGCCCGCGATCAGGATGCCGGGTTCGCCGAATTTCGGATGTGGAAAACGGGCGCGGATGCAGCCGCCGAATCCCTGACGTCCCGCGATGCGCTCGATGGTCGCACCCATGATTGCCATGTCGCGTGCAGCGAGGTCGAGCATGCCGTTGACCGCATTTGCGTCCCATGTGGGGCTCTCGCATTCGACCCAGATGCGCAGGCCCTGCAACATGTTCTCGAGATCAAACGGGAGTTCGGCGGGGTTCATCAAGTCATTCCTCTTGGATGAGAATTTCGTCACGGATGATCAAGGCGCTCCGTGCCTGCGCACATTGCGAGAGTTTGTCGGCGAGAGTTCGCGCATGACTTAGCAGCAGCGCAATCGCCTTTGCAAATCGACAATGTGCATTGCAATGCATTCTACACCGTGTGGATGTATCGCGTGGAAAACGCGATTGACGCGCATCACGCTTGATGCCAAGTCCTTGAAGCCTAAATGATAAAGGCAATACGCGAAGGCGCCTAAAATTCTATCGCGTTGCATAATCGATCATCGATCGATGGTCAGATTCCAGTCAGGAGAGATTGAGTGTCCTACATGTCACGTTGGCAGCATTCTGCGGCCTTCACGAAATTTGCGCTGCCCGGTCTGGCGGTCGTCGTTGCGCTCGCGCTGCCGGTGCTGTCGTCGCCCGCGCATGCTGCAGGTAAGACCATCACTGCAGTGATGCATTCCGATCTGCGTGTGATCGATCCCGGTATCACCACCGGTTATATCGTCCGCGACCACGGCTACATGGTTTACGACACGCTGCTCGGCATGAACTCGAAATACGAGATCAAGCCGCAGATGGCCGACTGGAAGGTCTCCGACGACAAGCTTGTCTATACATTTACCCTGCGCGACGGCCTGCTGTGGCATGACGGCAAGCCGGTCACCGCCGAAGACTGCGCCGCGTCGCTGCAGCGCTGGGGCCGCAATGACGGCATGGGCCAGAAGCTCATGGATTTCACCAAGAGCATCGAGGCGCCCGACGCCAAGACCATCGTGCTGACGCTAAAGGAGCCCTACGGCCTCGTTCTGGATTCGATCGCCAAGCCATCGTCGCTGGTGCCGTTCATGATGCCAAAGCGTCTGGCTGAGACGCCCGCCGGCAAGGCGATCGCCGAGCAGGTCGGTTCGGGTCCGTTCAAATTCGTGCAGTCGGAATTCCAGCCCGGCGTGAAGGCCGTCTACGAGAAGTTCAAGGAGTACAAGCCGCGCTCCGAGCCGACCGACTGGCAGGCCGGCGGCAAGGTGGTAAAGGTCGATCGCGTCGAATGGATCACCATGCCCGATGCACAGACCGCGGTGAATGCGCTGCAGTCGGGTGACATCGACTTCATGGAAAATGGTCCCTACGACCTGCTGCCGGTCCTGGCGAAGGATCCGGAGCTTAAGATCGAAGTGCTCAACCCTCTGGGCTTCCAGACCTTCGGCCGCATGAACTTCCTTAACCCGCCCTTCGACAATCCGAAGATTCGCCGTGCCGCGTTTTTGGCAATGAGCCAGAAGCCGGTGCTGGATGCGCTGGTCGGCGATCCCAAATATTACAAGGTCTGCGGCGCGGTGTTCGGTTGCGACACGCCGAATGCGACGGATGTCGGTTCGGAAAGCCTTGTGAAGGGCAATGGCGTCGAGGAGGCCAAGAAGCTGCTCGCCGAGGCCGGTTATGACGGCACGCCGGTGGTGATCATGGCGCCAACCGACGTGACCACGTTGAAGGCGCAGCCGATCGTTGCGGCGCAACTGCTCCGCAATGCCGGCTTCAAGGTCGAAGTGCAGGCCACCGATTGGCAGACGGTGCTCAGCCGTCGTCCGAGCCAGAAGCCCATCAAGGAAGGCGGCTGGAACATGTTCTTTTCGAACTGGGTCGGTGCCGACATTCTCAATCCCATCAGCAATGTCGCGACCTCCGGCCGCGGCAAGAGCAATGGCGGCTGGTTCGGCTGGAGCGAAGATGCCGAGCTGGAAATGCTGCGCGACAAATATGCGCGTGCGACCACGCCGGAAGAGCAGAAGAAGCTCGCCGCCGAGATCCAGCAGGAGATCTATGACAAGGTCATCTACATCCCGCTCGGCGAATACAAGGTGCCGAGCATCTGGCGCACCTCGCTGACCGGCGTCACCCAGGGCGCTGCCATTCCGATGTTCTGGAACATCGACAAGAAGGACTAACCGGCGCCGCTGTCGCGGTTCGTGTGAAGTAGCAGAACGCCGGCCTGAGTGATCAGGCCGGCGTTCTTGTTTTTGCGAATGACCTCTCCACGAGCGATGCGTTCGATGGTCGCACCCATGATTGCCATGTCGCGTGCAGCGGGGTCGAGCATGCCGTTGACTGCGTGCGTGACTTGGCAGCAGCAGGCAATCTCCTTTGCAAATTGACGATGTGCATTGGAATGCATTCTGCAGCATGTGGATGTAGCGCGTGGAAAACGCGATTGACGCGCATCACGCTTGATGCAAGTCTTTGATGTCTAAAAGATAAAGGCAACGCGTGGTCGCGCCTAAATTTCTATCGCGTTGCACAAGCAATCATCGACCGATGGTCAGTTTCAAGTCAGGAGAGATCGAATGTCCTACATGTCACGTTGGCAGCGTTCTGCGGCCTTCACGAAATTGACGCTACCAGGTCTGGCGGTAGCCGTTGCGCTCGCGCTGCCGGTGCTGTCGTCGCCCGCGCATGCTGCCGGCAAGACCATCACCGCAGTGATGCACTCGGATCTGCGCGTGCTCGATCCGGGTATTACCACGGCCTATATCGTGCGCGATCACGGTTACATGGTTTACGACACGTTGCTGGCGATGGACGCAAACTTCAAAGTCCAGCCGCAGATGGCGGAATACAAAGTCTCCGATGACAAGATGGTCTATACTTTCACGCTGCGCGACGGCCTGAAGTGGCACGACGGCAAGCCTGTCACTGCGGAAGATTGCGCTGCTTCGTTGCAGCGCTGGGGCCGCAATGACGGCATGGGCCAGAAGCTCATGGACTTCACCAAGAGCATCGAAGCCCCCGACGCCAAGACCATCGTGCTGACGCTCAAGGAGCCCTATGGCCTCGTGCTCGACTCGATTGCCAAGCCGTCCTCGCTGGTGCCGTTCATGATGCCGAAGCGTCTCGCCGAGACGCCCGCCGGCAAGGCTATTCCAGAGCAGATCGGTTCGGGTCCGTTCAAGTTCGTGCAGGCTGAATTCCAGCCGGGCGTGAAGGCGGTCTATGAGAAGAACAAGGACTACGTGCCGCGCTCCGAGCCTGCGAGCTGGGCGGCCGGTGGCAAGGTCGTCAAGGTCGACCGCGTCGAATGGGTCACGATGCCCGATGCGCAGACGGCGGTGAACGCGCTGCAGTCCGGCGACATCGATTTCATGGAGAACGGTCCCTACGACCTGCTGCCGATTCTCGTCAAGGACAAGGACCTCAAGATCGAGGTTCTGAACGAGCTCGGTTACCAGACGTTGGGGCGTATGAACTTCCTGTTGCCTCCCTTCGACAACGTCAAGGTGCGCCGCGCGGCATTCCTCGCGATGAACCAGAAGCCGGTGCTCGATGCGCTGGTCGGTAATCCCGACTACATGAAGATCTGCGGTGCCATGTTCGGCTGCGGCACGCCGAATGACACCGATGTCGGTTCGGAAACCATGGTCAAGGGCAGCGGCATGGCGGAAGCCAAGAAGGCGCTGGCCGATTCCGGTTACGATGGCACGCCCGTGGTCATCATGGCGCCGACCGACGTGTCGTCGCTAAAGGCGCAGCCGATCGTTGCAGCGCAGCTTCTGCGCGATGCCGGCTTCAAGGTCGAAGTGCAAGCCACCGACTGGCAAACCGTGGTGACGCGCCGCGCCAGCCAGAAGCCCGTCAAGGAGGGTGGCTGGAACATGTTCTTCACCAATTGGGTCGCTGCTGACATTCTCAACCCGGTTTCCAACGTCTCGACGTCGGGCCGCGGCAAGAATGGCGGCTGGTTCGGATGGTTCGAGGACGCCAAGATCGAAGAACTGCGCGACAAGTATGCGCGCGCAGCGACGCCTGCGGAACAGAAGGCTGCCGCTGCGGAAGTCCAGGCCCGTGCGCTCGAGCAGGTCGCGTATCTGCCGCTTGGCGAATACCGGATCCCCAGCATATGGCGGAAGTCGCTGACCGGCGTGCTGCCGGGCGCCGCCACTCCGGTGTTCTGGAACATCGACAAGAAGGAGTAACCGGCGCCGCTGCGGCGGGCAGGTTTGAATAAGAGAGCGCCGGCCCGAGTGATCAGGCCGGCGCTTTTGTTTTGAGGCAGGCTTTGCCCGTCCTGCGGTGTTGGTATAAACAGATTTAAAGTTGCTCTCGCCCACGCCCAATCTGTTCGACATGCCTGTGGGAACGAAGCGCAAAGCCCAGCCAGCAGCCGCTAGCAAGAAGAGATGGCCACATGACGTATGACGAGCGCGTTGAGCAGGCGATCATGGCCCATGACGTCGATGCGTTGATTGAATTTGCTTATGGTTATCCCTGCAAATGCACCACGCGCAGGGGCGAGCCGATGTGCGTCTGCAAAATGCAGGCACAGGCCTTGCGCAAGAAGGTCGCGCCGCGCGCGCTTTTCAGCGGAAGAATTGAACGCGTCTAGGAAACTCAGCGCTAGGGCGAGGCGGCGGACACGACCAGCAGCACGTCGGCCTTGGGCTTGCCGATGCTGCGCACCCAGTGCGGGGTCTCGCCGGAAAAGTACAGGCAGTCGCCTTTCTTCAGGACGATCTCTTCGTCCTCGATCTTGATCGCCATCTTGCCTGATATGACGAACAGGAATTCCTCGCCCGCGTGCGATGCGCGCGGCGCGAATTTCAGCGGCGGCCGGATCAGGAACGGCTCCATCATCTTGCGTGTGCGTCCCGCAGCCAGCGCCAGCAGATCGACGCCGTCGTCCTGCATGGGCGTTTGCTGTTCGTCCTGCCGGAACAGCGTGTAGCGCGGGGCCGGCGTTGGGTTGGGGTCGAACAGATAGGTGACGTTGACATCGAGCGCTGCGGCGAGGCGCAGCAGCGCATTGACCGACGGCGTTTTCAGGCCGCGCTCGACGAGGGAGATATAGCCGCGCGTCAGTTCGCTCTGGGTGGCGAGCTGATCCAGCGTCAGTCCCTTGGTGGTGCGTAGCTGGCGCAGGTTGAAGCCAACCGCATTCTTGCTGACGTCGAGCAACGTCGATCTCCTGATGAGGTGCTTATTCTTTTAGAGTGCGCGCGGCGATGGTGGAAGGGCCGTCTCGCTGATCTCTTTGAAAGAGCTCCAGAGCGATGCCGGAGTGTTTCTACAGGAAAACATTGCTGCAGATATTTCCAGCACGGGCAAGGATAATTTAGGCAAAAGTGTCGGGAAATGGCGATTTTACGCCTGTGTTATGTGCATCTGCTGCCTTTTGCCGATTTAGGCATCAGATGCCGATTTTCATGACGTTGATTTCTGTCAGTAAACCTGTTGGATTTTGATGACGGGAATATGTCCTCAGAAAACGACACGAAGGCAGATAGATGATCAAGCGTTTGAAGCCCGGCAAGCGGCTCAGCATGGCCACGGTGCATGGTGGTCTCGTTTATCTCGCAGGGCAAGTGCCGGACGATCTGTCTGTCGGTGTCGAAGCGCAGGCCGCCGAAGTGCTCGCCAAGATCGATGCACTGCTCGGCGAAGCCGGCACCGACAAGTCATCGATCCTGAGCGCGACGGTGTGGTTGCCCAACATCGCGGATTTCGCGGCTTTCAATACGGTCTGGGATGAGTGGGTGCCGGCAGGCGCATCGCCTGCACGCGCCTGTGTCGAAGCGCGGCTCGCCAATCCCTCGATCAGAGTCGAGATCGCAGCCATTGCTGCGATTCTCTAGGGAATCGCTGCCATTCCTTAGGCATCACCACCGCCTGCGCTGGGGCGACTGAAGCAACAGCGAAAGTTCACGAGAAGACCCGGACTGCGCCGCGAGATGTCGCGGCACAGAACGAGCCCGCGCGCCTGAAACTGAACATGTCTTTTGAAGGAGTGAACATGACCGTCGCAGAAGAATTCAATACAGTCACCGCCACGGCGGAGAATCCCGACGATGCGGCCATGCGCAAGATCGTCTGGTCCAGTGTGATCGGCACCGCCGTCGAGTGGTATGACTTCCTGATCTACGGCGCGGCAACCGCGCTGGTGTTCAACAAGGTGTTCTTCGCTGCCGGCGATCCGGCACTCGCAACTATCGCAGCCTTCGGTACCTATGCGGTCGGCTTCCTTGCGCGTCCGCTCGGTGCGGCGATCTTCGGTCACTATGGCGACCGCGTCGGCCGCAAGGCGATGCTGGCGATTACAATCATGGTGATGGGTCTCGGCACATTCGCCATCGGTCTGCTGCCGACCTATGCACAAATTGGAATCGCGGCACCGATCCTACTCATCGCGCTGCGCTTCCTGCAGGGCATCGGCCTTGGCGGCGAATGGGGTGGCGCGGTTCTGATGGTGGTCGAGAATTGTCCCACGCATAAACGCGGCTTCCTGGGCAGCATGGTGCAGGTCGGCAATCCCGTCGGCAATCTCGCGGCCATCGGCATGTTCGCGCTGGTCTCGCAACTGCCCGAAGAAGACTTCATGAGCTATGGCTGGCGCATTCCGTTCCTGATCTCGATCCTTCTGGTTGGCGTTGGCCTCTGGATCCGCATGAGCATGGAAGAGACCCCCGCGTTCCGCGCGCTGAAGGCCAAGAATGAAGTTGCCAAGATGCCGATCGTTGAAATCTTCAAGTATCACCGCCGTCCGTTCTTCACGGCCGTCGGTCTGAAGATCTCGGAGATCGCTTATGCCTCGATCGCCGGCGTGTTCATCATGTCCTATGCGACGTCGAAGCTCGGCCTGTCGCGCGGGCTGGTGCTGAACGGCGCCTTCATCGCATCCTTCGTTGCACTGTTCTCGATCCCGTTCTTCGGCTGGCTGTCGGACAAGGTCGGGCGCAAGGCGATGTTCTATGCGAGCTGCCTCTTTTGCGCGGCTTTCGCATTCCCGATGTTCTGGCTGCTGGATACGCGCGATCCGACCATCGTGATCCTCACCATCGTTGTCGCGATCTCGTTCGGCCAGATGGTGATGTTCGGCATCGGCGCGCCCTGGTACTCGGAGCTGTTCACCGCGAAGCTGCGCTATAGCGGTGCGTCGCTCGGCTTCCAGGTCGGTGCGGCCATCTCGGGCGGTCTCAGCCCACTCATCGCGGCGTCGCTCATGACGTGGGCCGGTGCGACCTGGCCGGTGTCGGTGTTCCTGATCTTCTGCGCCTGCATCACCGCCATCGCGACGTCCTTTGCGCCGGAAATGGCGAACAAGGAACTGACCTGACGGCAACGGGGCGGCAGTACGGCTGCCGCCCCATATGCCTGCCTATCAATGACTGCGATGATGATTTCCGCAGAAGGGATATGAGCGATGCTCGATACGTTGACTGCCAAACCTGCACCCGGCTCCGTGGTCCCGTCATGGACCGGCGTGGTGCGCTATCTCCACATCACGCCGCGCGCATTCCTGCCGATGCGCGAAATGCCTGAGCTCACGCTGGTCGCCGGCAAGGGCATCGAGGGCGATCGCTACATGATCGGCCGCGAGGGGGGCTTCTATTCGCACAAGCCTGAAGAAGGGCGCCAGGTCACGCTGTTCGAATATGAGACGCTGGTAGCGCTCAAGCGCGATCACAATATCGATCTGGGTCCCGAGGAACATCGGCGCAATGTCACCGTATCCGGCGTGCCGCTGACGCATCTGGTCGGTCGCCAGTTCTGGCTCGGCGAAACGCTGCTGGAATCGACGCGTTTGTCGATCCCGTGCCGGCATATCGAGGAGATCACCGGCAAGGCGATCTTCGATCCGCTGATCAACCGCTCTGGCCTCAACTGCAAGATCCTGCAGGGTGGCACCGTGCGCGTCGGCGATGCCGTGCGGAATGTGCAATGACCGCGGTGCCGATCACCAAAGTCAGGACGATCGTCGAGCAGATCGAGGACGGGGGCCCGGGCATCAAACTGTTCTCGCTGGTCGATCCCGATCACTGGGAGCTGCCGCCATTTCGGCCGGGTGCGCATATCGATCTGCATCTGCCCGGTGGATTGGTGCGGACTTATTCGCTCTGCAACGATCCCGCCGACGACAAGCGCTATGTCGTGGCAGTGAAGCGCGAGGCCGAAGGGCGGGGCGGTTCGATCGTGCTGCATGACGCGGTCAAGGTCGGCGACACCATCGGCGTGACGCTGCCGCGCGGCGGGCTCGATCTATCTGCGGATGTGACGCGCTTCACCTTCATCGGTGGCGGCATAGGCGTGACGCCGTTCTTGTCGGCGGCGGCCTGGCTCAAGCGCATGGGCCGTTCGAAATTCATGCTGCACATGATTGCGCGCGGTGAGCCGCCACTCGCCGATCTGCTCGCGCCGCTGCGCAAGTCCGGTCATGTGGTGATTCACGACACGTCGAGCGGGCAACGCCCGGATATCGCGGCACTGGTCGGCCGGCCGCTGTCGGATGTCGCGCTTGCCTGCTGCGGCCCCGACGGCATGATCGACGACTTCGAACAGGCATCACGCGACTGGCCCGCCGATCGCGTTCATATCGAGCGCTTCGTGCCGCCGCCGCTGCCGGTCGATCCCGACGCCAAGCCCTATGTGCTCGCGCTCGCAAAATCGAACCGGGAAATCACCGTGGCTGCAGGACAGACCATGCTGTCGGCGCTGACAGATATCGGCATCGACGTGCCGGCATCCTGCTGCGGCGGCATCTGCGGCTCCTGCAAGGTGGACTGGCTGGAAGGGCAGCCGGTGCATCGCGACCGCGTGCTGTCGCCGGCGGAACGCGAACGCAGCCTGCTGGTCTGCGTGGCGGGTTCCGCTGGGGATCGTCTGGTTCTCGATCTCTGACGTCCGATCTGACGGCCAAACAGGCGGCAACGGATGCACCGTTGCCGCCTGTTTGCGTTTCATGCAGCACATCGCAACGCCCGACGTTCCGGTCAGCGAACCGCCCGCTTTGGATGGCCTACAAACATACCTTGACCGCTTAACTAATTTTTAGAAATTGCGCAAAGTGCGCAAAAAGTGTTTGATGTCTGCGTAATTTGCGCATATCGGGCGGTGTGCGCAGGGGCTCCTGAGGAAAATTGCGCAGAATAATCAGTGATGCGCACGGCGCGGGAAGGAAATAGACCATGCAGATTCCAATTAAGCGGGCGATTGAGAAGGTGCCGGGCGGCATGATGACCGTGCCGCTGCTGATCGGCGCGCTGTTCGCGACCTTTGCCCCCAACACCCCGAAATTCTTCGGCTCCTTCACCGGCGCGCTGTTCTCCGGCGGCGCTCTCAGCATTCTCGCCGTGTTCTATGTGTGCATGGGTGCGAGCATCGACTTCAAGGCGACCCCCTATATCGTCAAGAAGGGCGGCGCCCTGATGATCGTGAAGGTTGGCACCGCCATCATCCTCGGCCTGATCTTCGGCCGCTTCCTCGGTGAAGCGCCGGTCACCGCCGGCATCTTCGCAGGCGTGTCGACGCTGGCGATCGTCGCCGCCATGAACGACACCAATGGCGGTCTCTACATGGCGCTGATGGGCCAGTATGGCCGTCCGCGCGACGTCGGTGCCTACAGCATCATGACGCTGGAAAGCGGTCCGTTCCTCACCATGGTGACGCTTGGCGTTGCCGGTCTGTCGTCGTTCCAGTGGCCCGCGCTCGTCGGCGCGATCCTGCCGCTGGTGGCCGGCATGATCCTTGGTAATCTCGATCGCGAGCTGCGCGACTTCCTCAGCAAGGCCGTGCCTGTGATGATCCCGTTCTTCGCCTTCGCGCTCGGCACCGGCCTGAACCTGACGCAGGTCTGGCAGGCGGGTCTGCTTGGCGTCGGCATGGGCGTTGCCGTCGTGATCGTGACCGGCATCCCGCTGTTCTTCGTTGACCGTCTCACCGGCGGCAACGGCGTTGCGGGTGTCGCAGCGGCATCGACCGCCGGCAATGCGGCGGCCGTGCCTGCGATCGTCGCTGCGGCCAATCCGGCCTATGCGGCTGCTGCCGGCCCGGCGACCATCCTCATCGCGGCCTGCGTGGTCGTGACGGCGATCCTGACGCCGATCCTGACCTCGTGGGTTGCCGGCATCGTCGGCCGTGATGTCGAGCCGGAAGCGGAGGCGACGACGCCTGCCGCGCCGAGCGTCGCATCACCCGCACCAGTGGCTGGGCGCTAAGATGGCGGGTCGCTGGCTGATCCTCGCCGATGATCTCACCGGTGCAGCGGACTGCGCCATCGCCTTCGGTCGCCGGGGCCTTGCGGCTGCCGTGACTTGGGGCGACGTCGCAAGCGCCGGGGATCGCCAGCATCCGGTTATCTCCTATGATGCAGCGAGCCGCGGCCTCACGGCCGAGGCCGCTGCGCGTCGGCACGCCGACGTGTTGCAACAGTTGATGGAGCCGGATCGGCTCCTGTTCAAGAAGATCGACTCCACGCTGCGCGGTCAGCCAGCTTCCGAGACGGCGGCTGCGCTGGCGCATCTCAAAGCGCAGTCGGGTTCGGCCTTCGGCATCTTCGCGCCGGCCTTTCCCGCGACGAACCGCACCACGATCAATGGCCGCGTCGTCGTCAATGGTCGTCCGCTTGAGGAAGCCGAGGTCTGGAAGCGCGATCACACCTACGATAATGCCGACATCGCTGATGTATTGGCATCGGCTGGTATTCGCAGCGAGAAGGTGTTGCTCGAAATCATCCGCGGTGGGCATCTCGAGACTCACCTTGCGCGTATCGCGTCCGGCGACAGCGTCGTTGCGATCTGCGATGCGGAGACCGAGCACGATCTGCATCTGATCGCCGAAGCCAGCCTGAAGATTTCACCGGCGACAGTGTTCATCGGCAGCGCGGGCCTTGCGCACGCGCTGGCTGCGCTTGATGACACCAGTGCTGCCGAGAAGCTGGAAATTCCACCCAGCACATATGGCACATTGATCGTTGTCGGCTCGCTCGCCGGTGCGTCGCGCTCCGCAGCGCGCAAGCTGGTCGCCAGCGGCACCGTCACGCATCTGCCTGTCACACCTGAAGTCTTGCTTGGCGACAAGGCAGGGCAGGCGGCGTTGGCCGCGCGCGTGACCGAAGGCTTGATCGCAGGCGGCGATGTCCTGGTCGAGATCGTGATGGATGACAATCCGAAAATGTCGCTCGGCCCGCAGCTCGCGCAGAATCTTGCCGATGCGCTGATGCCCGTGGCGTCCAGCATCGGCGCCTTTGCGGCCACCGGTGGCGAGACTGCCGCGGCGCTGCTGTCGCGGTTCGGTGTCAACGGAATCCGTCTGGCCGACGAGATCGAGCCCGGCGTTTCGCTCGGGCTTACGCTCGGCGCATTGTCCGTGCCGATCGCCACCAAGGCCGGCGCCTTTGGCGACGAGAACAGCCTGATCAAAATTCGCGAACGTCTTCACACCGTCCGAACTCAAGGAAGCTTCACATGACCCGTCCGACCATTGCGATCACCATGGGCGATCCCGCAGGCATCGGCCCCGAAGTGATCATGAAAGCCTTCGCGCATCCGGAAATGCTCGCGATGTGCAATCCGCTAGTGATCGGCGATGCCAATCGCCTGCGCAAGGCCGGCGAGATCGTCGGCGCCAGGATCGGCGTCGACTCGCTCAGCGATGCAAAGGCTGCGAATTTCGCCTCCGGCGCGGTGCAGTGCGTGGATTTGAAGATCGTGCCCGAAGACCTGCCGTTCGGGCAGAACTCCCCGATCGCAGGCGAGGCGGCCTACCGCTTCATCGAGAAGGCCGTCGAGATCGTTCAGGCCGGCATCGCCCAAGGTATCTGCACCGCACCGCTCTCCAAGGAAGCGCTGCATGCGGCTGGCCACAAATATCCTGGACATACCGAACTGCTCGCGCATCTGACGGGCACGCCTGAAGTGTCGATGATGCTGGTGTCGCCAAAGCTGCGCGTGATTCATGTCACGACGCATATCGGCCTGATCGATGCCATCAAGAAGATCGAGCCCGGCCTGGTCGAGCGCGTCATCACGCGTGGCCATGAAGTGCTGGTCAAGGCCGGCATCAAGAATCCGAAGATCGGCGTTTGCGCGATCAATCCGCATGCCGGCGAGAACGGCCTGTTTGGCTACGGCGAGGAAGCCGAGAAGATCACGCCGGCCGTCGAAGTCTGCCAGAAGAAGGGCTGGGACGTGCGCGGTCCGCTGCCGGCCGACACGCTGTTCTTCCTCGCAGGGCGCGGCGACTACGACATGGTGGTCGCGATGTATCACGATCAGGGCCATGGCCCGATCAAGGTGCTGGGCCTGGAATCCGGCGTGAACATCACGGTCGGCCTTCCTGTCATCCGTACCTCGGTCGATCACGGCACCGCCTTCGACATCGCCGGCAAGGGTATCGCCGACGAGCGCAGCCTTCTCGAGGCCTTGCGGCAGGCGGTGGATCTCGCACCGGGATCCAGGGCGGCCTGACAATCTCCGTCATGCCCGGCCTTGTGCCGGGCATCCACGTCTTGTTACTTCGAAGACGTGGACGGCCGGGACGTCAAGCGAAGCTCGCTTCGCGCTGCCCGGCCATGACGAAACGCTGGTAAATACCAGCTTGATTGGCTGAGGTTCGATGTCGATGCGCAATAAGGAACGTCGCTCACGCCTGTTGGACGCCCTGAACGCCGGCGAGATCGATGTCGACGATCTCGCACGGCGCTTTGGTGTGTCCGGGTCCACCGTGCGGCGCGACCTGCAGCATCTCTCGAAGAACAACGCGGTGCGCCGCACTTACGGTGGCGCGATTCTCACCGGCCATGTCGCAGAGACCACACTCGACCAGCGCTTCTCGGTCCAGGGCAAGGAGAAGCAGGCCATCGCGCGGGCCGCGATCGACCTGATCGAGGACGGCGACACGCTGATCCTCGATGCGGGATCGACGGTCGCCGCTTTCGGCAAGCTGCTGCTGCAGCGCCGCCTGCGCATCATCACCAACAATATCGCGCTGCTGCCGTTTCTCGCCAAGGCGCCTTCCATCGAACTCGTGGTGCTGGGCGGCGCGCTGCGCTCGACCAGCATGAGCACCATGGGACCTCTGGCCAGTGAGGGACTGCGGCGTCTCACCGCCGACCGCGCCATCATGAGCGCCGACGGTGTCGTGAGCGGTCGCGGGTTGTGCGAGGCCGACCTCGATCAGGTCGCCTTGAAGTCCCTGATGATGCAGCAGGCCAAGGAGGTCATCGTGCTCGCCGACGCCGGCAAGCTCGGCCGCGCCGAACAGGACGCCTGGGCGCCGTTCCCGCCGCGCTGGACGCTGGTGACGGGCGCTGGCGCCTCGGCGGAGCAGCGCAAGCTGATGGAGCATGCAGGGGCGCATATCGTCGTGGCGGGGGCGTAGCGGGACTTTATGCGTGTTCTGGCGCCAGGCGGATATGGGATCGACTTGCGGCGAAAACCGGCTAAGTAGGTGCCAGCGCGGACGTGGCGGAACTGGTAGACGCAAGGGACTTAAAATCCCTCGATGGCAACGTCGTGCGGGTTCGATTCCCGCCGTCCGCACCAGCCTTCAGGGGAACTTCAGCCTCAATCCGGCCACCGGCGGCTGCTTTACGCAACGTCAATCCTGCCCGGCTAGAAAGTCCCGATGATCGTTTGTCCTTCCCGTTCCCGCCTGCCGATGCGCGCTGCTGCGATGGCGTCATTGCTCGTTCTGGCCGGCTATCTCGGCGGCTGCGCCAGCATGGGCGATGGCATGGTGTCGGGCGCTTTCGTCGATCCTGCGAAATATGACCTTTATGATTGCCCGCAGCTTGAGACCGAGCGCAAGACGCTTGCGACGCGGACGGCCGAATTGCAGGGGCTGATCGACAAGGCGCAGACCGGCACGGGTGGAGCGGTGGTCAGCGAACTCGCTTATCGCAACGATTACATCTCCACGCGGGCGCAGGCCAAGCTGGCGGAAGAGAACTGGCAGAAGAGCAAGTGTGTGGCCAGTCCGCCGAAAGCGCCGGCAGCGTCAGAACCCATTACGCCGCGCAAGCGCGCTGGCGCCCGCTCCTGAGCCTGTCAGGATCAGAGTTTCCAGTCATAGATCCAATCCTGCCGCGCCTGTAGACGCTCTGCACCGAGCGCGCGCATGGCGAGGTCGCGCGCCAGCGCCATGGGGCCACGCAGATGATAAATCTGGCCGGATTGCCGGGCGGTGCGCTGTATCAGGCCGACGCGTGGCTGGCGTAGCGCGGCGTAGCGCGCCAATGCGGGCGCGATCGCTGCGGCATCGTGGCCAGCGGCGGCAAGGCACTCCGCCAGCACCGCCGCATCCTCGATGGCCATGCCCGCGCCTTGCGCGGCGAAAGGCAGCATCGCATGGGCGGCATCGCCGAGCAGCGCCACGGATCCCTCGTGCCACATGCCGCCGTCCGGCATCGTGAACAGCGGCCAGCGCCGCCAGTTATCGACGCTCTCGATCATGGCGCGTGCATTGGCGGGCCAGCGCGACGCTGCAAAATGTTGGCGGATCTCGCTGGCGTCGCCGATGTCGCTGCTGCCCAGCTGCATCGCGGCGCCGGGCATGATGGCGACCATGTTGATCCGCTCGCCCGATGACACCGGATAGACAACGAGATGGCCTTTCGGCCCCATCCAGAGCTGGACGCCATGGGGGACCAGGTCGCTTTTCAGCCGGCTCGTTTCCAGCGTCCCACGCCAGGCGATGAGACCGGAGAAGTGCGGCTGCGTTTCGGGAAACAGTTGCCGTCGCACGAAAGACCACGCGCCATCGGCGCCGATCAAGGCCAGCACCGACTCGCCGTTGACGATGATACCGGCGGGCGTGGCGCGGAGGTTGTCCACGGGACAACTGAGGCGCAGTTCAATGTCGGGATGCGCGATGACCGCGCCGAGCAATGCCGATTGCAGATCGGCGCGATGCACCAGCCAGTAGGGTGCGTCATCGCGGGCGCTGCCGAGTGGCAGGCGGATCACTTCGCCGCCGCTGCGCGCGGTCATGATGCTCACACTGGCCGGCGTCGTGACATGGGGCGCAAGGCGTGGTTGCAGGCCAAGGCCGATTAGTATGCGGGTCGCATTGGGCGAGAGCTGCAGCCCGGCGCCGGCTTCTTCAAGCCGTCCGGTCTTCTCAAGGATGAGGACACGAAACCCTTTAGTGGCCAGCGCCAGCGCGGCCATCAGTCCGCCGATGCCCGCACCAGCGATGACGATGGTGCGCGGCGCCGTCACGGCCGGAAATCAGGCAACCTTGTCTTTCACCACGCATTCCGGCGGACGTGACTGGCCGGCGCCGAGATCGGCGGCAAAGCGATACAGGGTCGAGCAATACGGGCAGATGATCTCGTTGTCGTTGCCGAGGTCGAGGAAGACATGCGGATGATCGAACGGCGGATTTGCACCCACGCACATGAATTCCTGCGAGCCGATCTCGATGATCGGAACGCCGGCGTCATTGTGAAAGTGCGGAACCACGTGGTCGGACATCTTCTCTACCTTTGCTCGCAACAGCCGCGGGCGTATGAACCGGCGCGCCATTCAGTGCGTCGCACCATACTGGTCCGGAACCATGATTCCTAGACCGCGCAGGGGTCATTCATTCGTACAAATTCGACACAATTCGGGTGTCTCCGAATAGCCCTTCTTTCGTCGGGGCAGTTGTGTCCACGGTGTGACGCACCATTTCTAAAGAGGTGCAAGGATAGGGTTTCCCGCCATGTGGTTCCGGCTCGACACAGCTTTGACGGGGGTAGCGGTCTGCGCGACCGCCGGCCTGCTGTTGCTGCCGCATGCGCGCGACGCCGGTGCCGTGCTCGCCGCGCAGGACGACCCCGTCGCTCTGGCCGATGCGCAACTCAGCTCTGCATTGCGGAATGATCCCGCGGTGCTCGCCCGCAATATCGAAGACGCGCTCGCGGCCAGGGATGCGGACCTCGCCAAGAGTTTTGCCGACGTTGCGGCTGCCAGAAATGTTCAACTGCCGGACGATCTTTCCAAGCGTGTGACGGATGCGGTTGCGGACGAGAATTCCGCCTCCCATTTCGCCAGCCGCTTTGCGACTGGCTTTGTCACCGGCACTGCCGACGATGTCGGCAGCCTGTCGGGTACCGTTGCCGGCGATCTCTTTGTGTTCGGCGATATTCGCGACGTGGTGCGCGAGGGCAAGCACATGGCGATGGGTGAGGACACCGATCACCTTATTCTCGGCCTTGCTGCCGCAGGCCTCGCTGTTACCGCCGCGACCTATGTCAGCGTTGGCGGTGTGGCTCCCGTGCGTGCCGGCCTCACGCTGGTGAAGGATGCGCGTAAGGTCGGGCGGATCGGCGAGGGACTCACCACCTGGGCGGCGCGCTCGGCGCGCGGCGTGGTGGATGGGCCAATGCTGCGCGCTGCCGTGGCCGATGCCTCGCTGCTGCGCCCGGGCCAGACCATCACTGCGGTGAAGGCGGCGTTCCGCACCGAGAAGGCCGGCGGCATCGTGCGTCTCGCCGGAGATGTCGGCCGTGTCGGCGAGAAGGCCGGCACGCGGGGCGCGCTCGATACGCTGCGTATCGCCCAGAGCCCGAAAGATGTCACGCGCGCGGCGCGTCTGGCCACGGCCAAGGGCGGCCAGACCCGCGCGATCATGAAGATGTTCGGCCGCGGCGCGCTGCTGCTGGCGGCTGGCGCGTTCAATCTTTCGATGTGGGTGTTCTGGGCATTGTTCGCGCTGCTTGGATTTGTCGTGTCGATCAAGGCAACCACCGAGCGCATCACCTGGTCGTGGCTGCAGCGCTCCAAGGCGAGGCGCGCGCGCCGCGACCTGGCGGTACGACAGGATGCTCTGCTGCAGGACATCTCACGCAAGGACGCATTACTCAGGGACATGGCTCTCCGCCATCCCGCGCCGGCTCACTCACTGGCGCCGGTGCTCGTCCACGGGTAAACTGCGCGCTTCCCACCACCATCATTCTCTCAATCACCCATCTCTCAATCGTAACGGAATTCTGGATGCCGAGCTTTCACAACGGCGCTGTCGAAATTGCTTATCTCGATGAAGGCGAGGGCGATCCGATCGTTCTCGTGCACGGCTTTGCATCGAGCAAGAACGTCAACTGGGTCTATCCGACCTGGGTGTCGGAATTGAAGAAGCACAATCGCCGCGTCATCGCGCTCGACAATCGCGGCCATGGCGATTCCAGCAAGCTCTACGATTCCGAACAATACAGCATCGGCGCGATGGCCGCCGACGTGCGCGCGCTGCTCGCGCATCTCGGCATTTCCCGCACCGACATGATGGGTTATTCGATGGGCGCGCGCATCACTGCCTATATCGCCTATAGCCATCCCGAATTGATCCGCAGCGCGATCTTCGGCGGTCTCGGCATTGGCCTCATCAAGGGCGGCGGTCCAGGCGAGAATGTCGCCCTCGCGCTCGAGGCGGACTCGCTCGACGACGTCACCGATCCCGTCGGCCGCACCTTCCGCGCTTTCGCCGATCAGACCCGCTCTGATCGCCGCGCGCTCGCAGCCTGTCTGCGCGGCTCGCGCCGGCTGATGACGAATGAGGAAGCCGCCGCCATCAAGGTGCCGCTGCTGATCGCGGTTGGAACGACGGACGAGATCAGCGGCTCCGCGCAGGAGTTGCAGAAGGTCATCGCCGGCTCAGAAGTGCTGGATATCCCGAACCGCGATCATATGCGGGCGGTCGGCGATCGCGTTTACAAGGAAGGCGTGCTGGATTTCCTGTCCCGCCGCCCGTGATGACAATTGGCGAGGGGCGCACCTTGTTTTGATCACACGAGCGCCCACTTCTGATGCACGCCCGGTTTGTGGGCGGGGGGGGTCGTCCCGGGAATGTCTGCGCTTTCAATGTGTTAGCGGGATATTTCCGGGTAAGCCACCGTTCACGATGGCAGGAGCCGTGTCACGACAGCGACGCGTCTTGTGCTATAACCGATGCACTATTCAGGAAATTGCGAGTCCGCCATGGCCGTGCAGAGCATCAATCCGCAGAATTCAAAACTCGCAACGCTGGATCCGATCTGGGATCGCATCCGTTCCGAGGCGGAAGACATCGTCCATCGCGAGCCTGAACTCGCATCCTTCATCTATTCGACCGTGCTGCATCACAACCGTCTGGAAGATTCGGTGGTGCACCGCGTTGCCGAACGTCTCGATCATGCAGCGCTCTCGGGCGACCTGATCCGCCAGACCTTCGACGAAGCGCTGCGCGACGAGCCGGATCTGGGCAATGCGTTCCGCGCCGACCTCGTCGCCGTGTTCGACCGCGATCCTGCCACCACGCGCTTCATCGATCCGCTGCTGTACTTCAAGGGCTTCCACGCCATCCAGGCGCATCGTCTCGCGCATTGGCTCCACAAAAAGGGCCGCAAGGACTTTGCGTGGTATCTGCAGAGCCGCTCGTCGGCGGCCTTCCAGACCGATATCAATCCCGCCGCCAGGATCGGCCGCGGAATCTTTCTCGATCACGCGACCGGCTTTGTCGTTGGCGAGACCGCTGTGATCGAAGACGACGTGTCGATCCTGCACGGCGTGACGCTCGGCGGCACCGGCAAGGAAAACGAGGACCGCCATCCGAAGATTCGCCACGGCGTGCTGATCGGCGCCGGCGCCAAGATTCTCGGCAATATCGAGGTCGGCCATTGCGCGCGCATTGCCGCGGGTTCCGTTGTCGTCAAGCCTGTGCCGCACAACGTCACCGTGGCCGGCGTGCCAGCGAAGATCGTTGGCGAAGCCGGCTGTTCGGAGCCGTCGCGCACCATGAACCAGATGCTGAACGCGATCGGGCTCTGATTTTCAGGGGCTGAGACTTCTGGGCTTGCGATTTGCAAGCGCTGATATTGCACGCGTTTTCGTTCACTTGTGGGATGGCGTGATTTTTCGAGAAACGGCCTAGCCGTGGCCGTCATCTCGCATTAAAGCTTCTCTCCATCAGCTCAACAGACATCAACTGCATTGGAGACACCTGTGGACGTTCAGGAAGTCAGAAAGCTCGACGCCTATCTCAAGCGCGTGTTCGGCAACCAGAAGCTCCGCGTGGTGCCGCGCCCGAAGAAGGACGACTCCGCCGAAGTCTATATCGGCGAAGAATTTATCGGCGTGCTGTTCGTCGATGACGAAGACGATGATCGCTCGTTCCAGTTCCAGATGGCGATCCTGGAAGAAGACCTCGTCGATAACGGCTGAGGAGGCACCTTGCCCCCGCTTGGCGGCGGCGAGATCAGCGCAAGCGCGGGGCCTCGCGCTCTGCATATCACACGCTAGGCCGCGTTGTCCGGCGCGACCAGGCCGGCGGCGGTGGCAAGCCAGACCAGGTGCGCGTCGGTGCGCGCGCCGATCTTCGATTTGATCTGGTAGTGATAATTCTGCACGGTCTTGGTGCTCAGATTGAGCGATGTCGCGATCTGCTCCGTGGTCCAGCCTGACGCCACCAGCCGCAGGATTTCCGTTTCGCGCGGCCCGAGATCTTCCACCAGCGACCGTTCGTTGCCGAGCCGCTCGCTGGCGATTTCCCGCGCGATGTCTTCGCTCAATGCGCGTCCGCCGCGGGCGACGGTGGCGATGGCACGCACCAGTTCGTGCGGCGCGCTGCTCTTTGTGATGTAGCCGCAGGCGCCAGCCTCGAACGCTTTCAGAGCGAATGCAGCGCTCGCATGCATGGTGAATACCAGCAGGCGCGCAGTGCGATCCCATTGCCGGATATGCCGGATCGCTTCCAGCCCGCCGGGGCCGGGCAGCGACAGATCCATGACCACCACGTCCGGGCGCTCTGCCTGATAGGCGCGATAGGCCGCAGCGGCATCCTCGGCCTCGGCGCTCACGCGAAAACCGGCCTGCCGCTCCAGTAGCCGGCGATAGCCTTCGCGCACCACCGGATGGTCGTCGACCAGCAGGATGCTGACGGCGGTCATGCCGCGGCTTGTCTTGGCAGCAGCGGAATCACCGCGGCCACGCGGATACCGTGTGCCGCCGGGCCGATCGACAGGCTGCCGCCAAGCGCTGCGATGCGTTCGCGGATGCCGAGAATGCCGTGACCGGAGGCGGTGTGGGTCTGTGCGGCGTCGCCGCCGCCGTCATCCTCGACACTGACGGCGACGGCGTCGCGGACCTCTTCCCCATGGCTGACGCGGAGATGAACGTGCTGCGGCCGGCCGTGGCGTGCGGCGTTGGTGAGGCACTCCTGCGCGATGCGGTAGATGTTGACGGCGGCTTCTGCGGGGACGGCGGTGAGATCGCCGGTTACGTCGAGGTGAAACACGGCGCGCCGCGTCGTGCTTGCATTCCACTGCGCCACCAGTTGCACAAGGCTGGCCTGCAATCCCAGTTCCTCGAGATCCTGCGAGCGCAGCCGCGCCAGCGCGCTGCGCAGCGTCGTCATCATCTGGCCGATGATGCGGGCGACGGCGCGGGCATCGTCGGCCAGATCGGGACGGGACGGCGTGGCGCCGGCCTCAATGGCTGCGGCGAGCGCCGCGGTGGCGGTGAGGCACTGACCGAACTCGTCGTGCAGATCGCGCGCCAGTGCGCGGCGTTCTTCTTCCTGTACCTGAAACAGTCGTTTGGTCAGTGCGACGCGTTCGGCGGTGGTGGCCGCGAGACGGCCGGCGAGATCGTTGACGGCGCGGGCGATATGGCTGAATTCGGTGGCGCCGAAAGCGGGCAGGCGATGGCGGTGGTCACCATGTTCGAGGCGGCGCAGGCCGCGTACGATGCTCCGGGCCGGCATCAGCGCATGGCCGATCAGGAGGATCGCGAGCAGACTGATGCCCAACGCCATCGCCGCGGCGATGCTGACCATCACGGTCACCTGCCGCCATGCCTGACGCACGGCGGTGGCGGGGTCGACACGGGCTTGCACGGTGCCTGCATCGCGCTGCCGCACGGTAAGCGGCCGCGTCTCCGTGGCATGTGGCCCGAACAGCGCGCCGTAGAGACTGACGAACCATGATGGCGCCGGGCTGCCGATGTCTTCGGTCTGGCTGCACAGGTCGAAGGGCGGCGCGCTGCCGAGCCGGAAGTCAATGCACACGCCTGGCGCGATCACCTTCATGGTAGCAATGGATTTCCAGTCCGGCAGCGGCAGCAGTGCATCGCGGTAAGTGCCGTCGCGCCACAGCAATTCGCGCCAGTACAGGTTCTGCAGGGTTGTCGCGACGCGGTCGGCGGAGGCGGCGGTGTCGGCCTCGATGGTGCGGTGCGCATCGACCAAAATCCATCCGATCGTACAGGCCAGACAGAGCAGCACCACGGCGACGAGACGAAGAACGAGATGTATCAGCAGGCGCATGATCGCATTCCCCGCGGTGAGACATTGATATTAAAGCGGCACGCACCGCGGTCTGGCAAGCGGTTCTGCATCGTTTGGGCAATTTGCCCGGTATGTGGCGGGTGCGATGCCCTTGGAGGCTCAGTCGTACAGGCGGCAGATTGAAGCCAACCGCCGATCGTGATCGGTGAAACAACCAGCAGGAGGGACATGTGGTGAGCCGGCATCATCTCGATCCGGCGGATCGCGCGCCGCTGCTGCACTGGTTGATCTTTACCGGGCTCTGCCTGTTCGCCGCGGTTCTGCTTTGGCACTATGGCCTGGTGCGGCAGATGCTTGCTGTCGATCGCACCTATATCTCGTCAGTGATCGTACTGCTCTATTTCGGTGCGTCGCTGCATTGCCTGTGGCGCCTGATCGCAGTGTCGCGCGAAGCCGACGCGGCGCGGGGTGCAGCGGAGCTATTCGCGGAGGGCGGCCAACGCATCGTCGTGGCCGGCGACGGTGTCGCGATCGACGGCGTCGGTGCGTTACCGAAAGGCCTGATGGCGTCGCATATCCGCGACCTGGCCGTGAAGTCCGCACTGCAAAGCGGGCGACGGCTCGACCAGACGCTGCTGCTGCGTCGTCTCGCCGGAAATTTGCGTGGCTCGAACGGCTTCGGCGGCTTTGCCGGCGACACGCTGATGAAACTCGGCCTGATCGGCACGATAGTTGGCTTCATCATGATGCTGGCGCCGATCGCCGGCCTCGACACCGGCAATCAGGGCGCCATCAAGGCCTCCATGAACCTGATGAGCGAGGGCATGGCGGTGGCGATGTATACCACGCTGGCAGGGCTGATCGGTTCGATCCTGATCCGCATCCAGTATTACATGCTGGAGGACGCGACCGCCAAACTGTTCGCCTTTGCCGTCGGCGTCATCGACGTTCACGCCGTGTCGCTGCTCGAACGTGAAGCGGAGCATGCGAGGTGATCGACGAGTTCGAATTCGCTGACAAGGAAGCGCCGTTCGATCCGCTTGGCGTCATGCTGTTCAAGGCGCTGCAGGTGATCGCGTTCCTGTTCTTCATCGCGCTGCTGGCGATCAAGACCAAGGACGACGAAGGCAAGGTCGATCCCAAGCTGGAGTTTTTGATCACGGTGAGTTGGCCCGACAAGCACCCGGACGACATCGACATGTTCGTGCAGGACCCGATCGGCAATATCGTGTGGTACCGGCGGCGTGAGACCGGCTTCATGGTGCTCGACCGCGATGATCGCGGCGGGCTCAACGATTTCATCATGGTCAATGGCCAGAAGGTGCTCTCGCCGATCCGCCAGGAGATCGTCAGCCTGCGCGGCATCGTGGCCGGCGAATACATCGTCAACATCTACCATTTCGCCGCGCTGACCGGACAGCCAGTGCCAGTGACGGTCAAGGTCGAGAAGTTGAATCCGAAAGTACAGGTGGTGCACTACGACACCGTCAATGTCGATCATGGCGGCGCCGAGACAACCGCGGTGCGCTTCATCATGGACAAGGCCGGCAACGTGACGGAGGTCAATCACGACCAGACATCGCTCGTGCGGATGCTGAACAAGCGGTACAGGGAGCGCAAGGCCGGATGAAGCGATGAGCCTGCAAGCCAGCATTCTCGGTCTGTCATTCGGCTACGTGCTGCTCGGCCTGTTGCTGTTGCTGGCGGTGGTGCGGACGCGGCTGCCGTGGCCGGTGAAGGCCGGCGCGGTGGCGGTGACTTCGGCGTTTTACGTGCTGGTGTTCTTCCGCACCCAGGGCCTGCTCGGCTGGTCGGCGGACGATCCGCTGCCGCCGAACTTCCAGTTGTTGTGGGTGCGCAGCGTCGAGCCCAACATCGCCCAGGGCGAGCCCGGTGCCATCCACATGTGGGTCGAGGCCCTCGACGACGACAATCTCCCGAGCGGGGCGCCGCGGGCCTATCGGCGGCCTTACTCTACCGCGCTCGCGCGCAAGGCCGAGCGCGCACGCACCGAGATCGCCGCGGGTCATCCGCAAGGTGGCCGCGCCGCGCAGTTCGGATCCGGCGAGGGCGAGTTGCCACCAGGGGGACCGCCAGGTGCGTTGTTCGCCAGCGGCGAGCCCGGCGGCGATCCATCCGGCGGTGGCCTGCTGGACCCCGCTTTCATGCGCGGCGACTCCCAGTCCATCACATTCGCCCCGCTGCCCGTGCCCGTCCTGCCAGCCAAAGATGTGCCGTAGCGGCGATGGCCGGCGCGAAGGTTAGCTCCGCGCAGCTCCGCTTGGGGTGGCGGGGAATCCTGATCCAAGCTCGTCATTCCGGGGCGTGCGTCGCCGGCGAAGCCGCTGTAGTGCGAACCCGGAATCCCGGAATGTTTGGCTCTACGGAGGCTCCCATGTCGGGATTCCGGGCTCGGTCCCGTCGCCTGCGGCGCCGGTCCCGCCCCGGAATGACAGTTTGGGGCGCTCCGAACATATTTTCCTATCTCCCGTTGACAACATCCCCGTCAGGTTTATATTCCCCTCCGTCCTGCCCCACCGAGAGGGGCGATCGCGATCGTCACGTTCGCGGGGTGGGATGCGGTGGACGTCGGAGATGCGGCGTCACGCGGTTTGGGGGTGACGTCTGTCTTCGGGCAGGACGGATCTGCGCCAGCACTGCCACTGGCAAGGAGACGGCCCACCTTCGGATGGAAAGACTCTCTGGACAGTGTGACGGACGACCAAGTCAAAACGCGTTCGGCCAAGTGCTTTGCGGCTACCCTGTCCCTCCGCCCTGGGACATTAATTTTGGTGATGGGACCGTTCGCCATGGCAGATGTGCAAGCAACTGAAAAAACACCGCAGGCGGAACGTCGGGCACTTGCTCGGCGCCTCCGAAAGTCCTGATGCACTCTCAATTGCGCATCGCATCAGGCCCAAGGGTGCAACGGGCACCCGGCGTTCCGCACGCCCTCTCACAGGGGGCAGGAATGCAAGCGACGACGGCGCCCCCGCGCCGCAAACAATGGGGGCGATGACGCATGTCTGAAGAACAGTGGCTGTTTGATAGTTGAATCTGAACTAGCGTGACGCGCGCACGCTCAAACCAAACGCCGTCATGCCCGGCGAATGCCGGGTATCCACGCCTTGGCCGCGGAGAAAGGCGTGGATGGCCGGAACATCTAGCGAAGCTCACTTCGCGCTATCCGGCCATGACGACGGAGAGGGTTAAGCAAGATCGTGGGATGGAGTGAGCGCAGGCGCATCGCGCAGACGCTCACCCCACATCCTACGATCAACGCAATCACGACGAGGGCGTTTACCGCAGCCCGCTGAGCTGCGTCGTCAGTCGATCCATCGCATTGCCGACATCGCGCCATTGCGCGAGCCAGCTACGCGGAAAGCGGAAGATGAGATCGGCGCCGCCGATGCGGCGTTCGCTCATGCACATGCCTTCCGTGGCACCGTCGCGCGTGCAGCGCGCCACCAGCGCCGGCGTTGTGCCGAGAAACAGATCTTCATTGCTGTAGGGCGAGTTGTCGCGGAATGGCTGCGTGGTCAAGCCGTCTTCGCTTGATGTCGCACGGTCGATATAGCGCGGATAGATCGTGCGCAGGCGGGTGTCCGGCGAGGTTGCATCGTGATGCGCCGAGATCGAGACGAAGATGCGATCGATCGGCTGTGCGTTCTCATCGAAATTCTCGACGCTGACATGCCTCGGCAGGTTGCTCGCTTCGAGCGAGGGATAGACATAGCTCAGATCGACGCGTTCCTGCGGCCCTGAATGTTTCTGCACCTTACGGCGAAACGCATGGGTCGGGACGTTGAACAGTGTGGCGCCCACGCTCACCGGAATGCGGTCGGGATCGCCGGGCTTCTGGCTCTGCCAGGTTGGCCACAACAGATACGCCACCACTGCGATAGCGGGGGCTGCAAGCGCTGCACCGATCAGCATCGGTACGACGTGGTTGCGGCGGTGGCGGCGCCGCGGCCGCGTCGTCGGGTGGGTCGGAAACAGAAGAGACATGCGCACGCTAAATTGGAACTGGGACGGTGTACCGGGTGGGCGAATCAACCGCGAATATGCCAGCCGATGGTTAACGGCCTCGCGCGCCTCGCCGCAGGCGGTATCCGGGAGCCATGCACCGCACGCGGTTCCCGACCGTGCCGTTAACCCTTTATTAACGTTGTGCTGGCGGGGAGCTTCGCATTTTGCGATGCAGGGCGGTGTTT
The DNA here is from genome assembly GCF_052076045.1 of Tardiphaga sp. 20_F10_N6_6. Taxonomy (NCBI): domain Bacteria; kingdom Pseudomonadati; phylum Pseudomonadota; class Alphaproteobacteria; order Hyphomicrobiales; family Nitrobacteraceae; genus Tardiphaga; species Tardiphaga sp. 20_F10_N6_6. The sequence continues at coordinate 1,920,354 of NZ_CP197239.1, read as the reverse complement.
GTATGTGCCGTGAAAGAGCTTCGATGTCCCCCGATGCGTTGAATTCATTCTTCCAGCTATGCATTGGCTTCGCGCTCGCAGGCGCCATTGCAAGCGCCTATCAGGCCTTTGCCAAACGTCCCCCGAGCTTCAGCCTGCTCCAGCAGGGGCCGTCCCCTGAAGCCTTCGCAGCCGTGCCGCTGCTGGTCTTCACGGCGCCCTTCATCATCATGCGCAACACCCTGCGCAACGGCGCGGCCGAGCAGCATCGCATTCAGTTCGTGATGATCGCGACGGTGCTGTCGGGCATCTGGAGCCTGATGTCGGGCACCTTGATCGTGATGACCCTGGAAGCGCTGGGCATACTGGCCTAAGCGCAAGAATCCGTGGCAGTGTCTCCCGCAAAGGGAGACCACTCAATCATGGCAATCTACGAACTCGACGGGCAGGGACCGGATCTTCCGGCTAGCGGAAATTACTTTATCGCCGACACGGCCGATGTGATCGGCAAGATTCGTTTGCTGGAGCAGGCGAGTGTCTGGTTCGGCGCGGTGCTGCGCGGCGACAACGAATGGATCGAGATCGGTGAAGGCTCCAATGTGCAGGACAACTGCACGTGCCACACCGACAAGGGCTTTCCCCTGACCATCGGCAAGAACTGCACCGTCGGCCACAACGTCATCCTGCACGGCTGCACGATTGAAGACGGCGCGCTGATCGGCATGGGCTCGATCGTGATGAACGGCGCAAAAATTGGCAAGAACAGCATCGTGGGCGCCGGCTCGGTGATCACCGAGGGCAAGGAATTTCCGGAGAATTCGCTGATCATCGGATCGCCGGCGCGCGTCATTCGCACGCTGTCGCCGGAGCAGGTGACGGCGATGGGCAGCGCCGCGCGATTCTATGCGGCGAACGGCCCGCGCTTCCAGAAAGGTCTCAAGAAGATCGGCTAGAGCGTTGTCGAGCGAAGCGGGTACCGGTTCGCATCAAGAAAACGCGTCTCAACAAAAAGCCAGAGCCTCCGTTCTCATTCTATCAGAACCGAGGCTCTCGTTGTGATTACGCGCGCGATCACGTTCCTTCGGACTCATTGGCTTCTGTTTCGCCGGCCACGCGCTCGTGGCCGGCGCTCCATAGCGAATGCTCCTCGGTGCCGTCCTGATAGGGATTGGCCTCGGCAGGAATGCCCTCGCTGGCGGCAAGCTCGCCTTCCTCAAATGGATCTTTTTGCGGATCGTTTGGCATGGGCCTTCTTCCTTGCTGGACGTGATGGGGCGGGGCGCATCGCAGTGTTGCGGCTTGATGCGGATGATGGACCGGCCGCTTTCACGCTCTTGCGGAGCGCATCCTTGAGATCGATCGGAACGCCGTGCTTTTTCAGGAGGTCGGCGAAGGCTTCATCCGCGAGTTCTTGCGTCGTCGCCATGCGGTCGCGACCGAGCTGGATGAGCTTGTCGAGGGTCTCGTCGTCGAAGTCGATCAGCTTGCGCATGACATCTGCTAACTGAGGCCCGGCTTGCGCCAGCGCGATCGCTTGCGCGTCGGGTCGAATACTTTCTCCTGATGGCGATGCAGTGCCTGTGCAACGCCGAGCCGCGCGAAACTGATGGGGCCGCCGTAGTCGGCCGCCTCGATCAGGCAATGCATTGCGGTCTGCCACTCCTTTGCATCGTGTTCAGATGGTGACAGCTGTGTGATGTAAGCGCCGGCGTCGCGCAGCGACACCAGCGTGTTGCCGTCGGGCAATTCGATCGGTTCGCGAAACGGCTTGTCCCAGGACACGCAGGCTTCTCCTCGGCAATGTCAGGGATTCAAGCCGCCGGCGCCAAATTCGTTCCCGCAACGGAACCCGTTTCCGCTGGTCTCGTTGAACGCCAAAGGAGATTTCCAATGGCGCATTCCTCGAAACTCATCGCGACTGTAACGGCTACCGTCCTGTTGTCTGCAGTCGCGGCGTTCGCCCAATCCGGCAGTCCAGGTGGCGGCGCGACGGGCGGCGCTGCGGGCACCAATAGTGCAGGCACGGCGAATGCGAGTGGTGGACGCGCCGCGACCGGGATCACGGCGGGCGCGAGCGGGACCGGACAGGCGTCGCCGGATGGCAAGCCGGCGACAGGCGATGCAGCAGTCGACGCGCAGGATCGTGCCGTCGATCGCAAGGTGAAGAGCATCTGCAAGGGGTGCTAGCGCAACGTTGCGCGACAGGCGTTCAGCAACACACCGTAACCGACAGTCGCGAACAAGTGACGGCTATTGATCGTCACACCGTGGCGGTTCACGAACGAAAGAGCTACATATCTGACAGGGGCGCGCTGTTAGTGACCCGTGACGGAGTGTAGTTGATGTTACGCAAATTGGTGTTTGGTCTGTTGACCCTTGCCGCAGTCGCGCTGGTCGCGCCGACAGCCGCATCGGCACGCGGTGGCGGCGGATTCCACGGCGGTGGATTCCATGGTGGCGGTGGCTGGCATGGCGGCGGCTTCGGCCGTGGATTTCGCGGTGCTGGAATAGGATTGGGATTTGGCCTCGCCGGCGCCGGTCTTTATGGCGGCTACTACGGCTACGGCCCCTATGCGTATTACGGTGGGTACCCCTACGCTTATGGCGGTTATGATGACGAAGGCGGATGTTACATAACGCGTAAGCGCGTACGGACACCGGCTGGATATCGGGTGCGTCGTGTCGAGGTTTGTGACTGATCGGCCTTGAGCGACGCCACCTGATTACCTCGTCGGCTCCAGCATAGCTGTGCTGGAGCCACATCATGGCTGGTCAGATTGTCTGGTACGCGTTTTGCAAAATCGAAACGATGACCATGACCCTCGACATTGCCAATCTCACGCTGCTGTTTGTCACCACCGTCTTTGCGCTGGTGATGGCTTTCGTCTGGATGTTCTGTGAGTTCGAACGCCGGTTCGGGAAGCGGTTGACGGCGATTGCACTCGTGCGCTTCGGCTATCGGCCCGACGGCACTATCGACCGAAACGCAAATCGCCGCGACTAGCGCGGCGATTTCCTTGTCTGTTCGTGTTCCTCGGACGTCAGTCCGGGATCAGTCAGGTACGTTGTACTTCGTCAGCCAAGCCTGCATCTGCTTCCAGGCGTCGTCGGCCGCTTCCTGCCGCAAGCTGCGCGAGCATCACCCCCAAAAAGTTGCGGCCAGCTCTTGGGGGAGAGCTGGCCGCGCGCGATCCGGTCTGGGACGGGGAGGGGTGGGGATGTGACCGGGTCGCGTGTCTCGAATTCGTGTTGTTTAGCGATCCCGCGCGCTGGCCGTAGCCACTGCAGGACGGTTGTCGCCGAGCGAGACCCACACATTCGGATCGCTCTGTGACTGGCGTTTGACGAAGCGGTAGCCGGTCTCGGTCCAGGCGAGGACGTTCTCATTCTGGTTGTCCAGAACGTATTCGCCCTTGTCCGTCTTCACCGTGAGCACCGCGTGGCCTTCGCCCTTCTTGTCACGCACCACGGTGATCAGCAGCGCCTCACGTGGCCAGCCTGCTTCGATCAGCATCTTGCGCTTCAGGAGTACATAGTCTTCGCAGTCACCGTAACCGTCTGATGGCAGCGACCACTTTTCGATCACGCCCCAATGATCCATGTCGGTCATTGGCTTGATGGTCTCGTTGACCCAGCGATTGACCCGCACCAGATCCTTCCACGCAGTCTGCGTGATGACGATATCACGTGCTTGCGTCGCACCGCCGCGGCAGTCGGTCGGATTGTCTGAACAGAATTCGACCCAGCCGATCGGTGCGCGTGTGCTGTCGCCCAGGCTTGCGTAGAGTTTTTCGTTGCCGGCACGTGCCGACGAAGTCACTCCAAGAAGGACTGCTAAAACGGCCAGTCCGAAGTATCGCCCCTTGTTACCAAACATTGTGGCCCCCGTTTTCTTGTTGGGACCATGTTTCGCACAAAGGATTTTCGTCGCCGCTAAATCGCTCAAGTACAATTGAAGCGATTACAAGTAAAAGGCGCGGCGAATTCGAACTATACTTGAATCGAATGCGATTCAAATTTTAGCTAATTGTATTTGATTCAAATTTTACGCGTTAATGGCTTGAATGCTGCAATTCAGGAACTTGCGTGCGCAAAGCGGCGTGAAATTAACCCCTCGCGATCGCGTGCAGATGACGCGCAACGGTATCCGCTGATGCGGATAGCGCCTTCAGGACATTGAAAAACGAGGATCGGGGGCGTTCGGCCGTTTACCGGGCGTTGACGCTGTCTTCGAGCGTCTCTGCCAACTGCTCGTGGAAGAACTCCAGAGCGAAGCCTTCTTCGAGATGGCGGACCACACGGGACTGGATTCGGCCGAGCATGACAATCGAGTTCAGCGGCGGACGTTTCTCTGCCGCGATGGCGGCGCCGGACAGCGACAGGTCGATAATGCGGCCGTTCATCTGGACGCCATCCTCGAGGGTGAGGAGCACCATCGGGTTGCGCGGCACGATGCGGTCGTGGCGGCGGTCTTCCGGCAGATTGAGAATGTCGCGGTTGGCCAGCCAGGTCAGCTGGGCTGCCAGCTTGTCGCGTTTGCGCGGTGTCGCACCCACGGTCATGGCGAAGCCGTTGTCGATGATCCGGGTGATTTTACCTTCGACACGGCCGATATGGTCGAGATAGGCGATGACGCGGTCGCCCACATTGCCGATGCCGGGACCGAGCAGCGCGAGGCCGCCGGGCGACATATTGATGACCTGGCACGGAAATTCGCGGCGATCCGGCAGCATATAGCGGCCAAGCAGGTGCACTTTCACCCGCTGAAAGCGACGGCGTTCTTCTGCAGACGGAAGAATCGATTTTGTTTGCGCGAACGCCATCAGTGTCGTGCCGGTCATGCTGGTCGAGTTTCGACCGACCCTACGGCCCGTAGGGTTAACGCCGCGTTAGCAAATACCGAACTGGCGCAACCAGTTGGCGTGATTGTTCTGCGCGACACTTATAATGAGCAGCGTCCGTAGAAGGCTGCTCAGCGCAGCCCTTCATAGACCATAAGGCCGCGGGCAACCTGCAGTTTGCGCAGGGCGCGCGGCGCAAAGCGCTGCGGCTGGTGGGCGAGATAGCGAAACGACGTCAGCTGGAATGCGCCGAGCCGGCCGCGGACTTCGTACATGGGCGCCAGCAGGCCGGTCAGGCTGATAGGGGAATGCGCGCGCGTCGCGAATGGCAGCAACAGTAGTTCCAGATGCGCCTTTAGACCGAATTCGGTCATTGCGGTCACGCCAGCGACGGCGACGAGCTGCTCCTCGGATACGACGGTGATCATGTCCCGAATCTCGTCGCGACACTCGGGCGCGAACAGCAACGGAAACGGCTGGTTCTTCAGGTCGCGGCCGAGTAGGGCACAAACTCTTGTGCCGGCCACACGGAACGGGAATTCGACGGGCTGGTCATAGGACAGCACGAAGATGTCGCCCAGCAACTCGCGAACGGGGCCGGGTTCCAGCTCACTCCGATCGGGGGCGCGCGCAAAACCGCGTTTGTCGTCCCAATAGGCGAAGAACGCGCGGCTGGATGGATGTTTCATTCGCCTGATCCTGACCCGGCTTGCAGTGGATCGGGGACATTTCTGTCCCGAATCCATCCATCGCTCGCCGCTACATGTTGTGCAGATCAGTCATTGCAGCGTCCATGCCGAAGGCGTGTTTTCCACCGCGTTCGGGCGGGTATCCGCCGTTAAGGTTAAGTTTACTATGATTGTTAGGATCTCATTAACCGTCCGGTTTCGGAGCGGGTGGACCAGTTCGCCGTTAACTCTAAGTTAAGCATGCGCTTGGCAACGCGGGGATTGCCGGTAGTCTCCTGCTCACTCCAGAGCGGAGCGGACTGTCTCCAGCAGTTCGTGACGCGCTTAGATAAACAGGTGGCTGAAAACAGAATTGGTCGTCACGCGGGGAGGGGTGGGGATGTCGGCTCGTCCGGCACACCGGGACATCCATCCGCGGGAAAAGATCAAGACGGACCCGGGAGAGCCTTTCTCAGAGGCTCTCCCTTTTTCTTTTCAAGCGGGTTTGCTGTCCTGCGGTGATCCTGAGCTTGCGCGGTACCGGCAAAGCCGACTATCTGGGGCATCGCTCGCCAGAGCCGCTGACAGGCCGTTATCCCCTTGGACACCTTGGATTCCCCCGCTCCCCCGCGCGAACCGATCCTGACCCTGCCGGGGGCGCTGACGGCCTATGTCGGGTTGCTTGCCGTGATCCACATTATCCGCATGTTGCTGCCGGTGGATCTGGAATACTGGACCATTGAGGTCTTCGGTTTCATTCCGAAGCGCTACGACCAGACGCTGCTGTCGATGCCTTTTCCCGGCGGCAATGGCGCAAAGGTATGGAGTTTCGTCACTTACTCCCTGTTGCACGCCAATCTCAGCCATATCGGCTTCAATGTGTTGTGGCTGCTGCCGTTCGGCAGCGCGCTGGCGCGGCGCTTCGGCGCGGTCCGCTTCTTCATCTTCATGGCGGTGACGGCTGTGGCTGGCGCCGCCGCGCATCTGGTTACCCATGAACACGCACTCGCACCGATGATCGGCGCCTCGGCTTCGGTCTCCGGCGCCATGGCCGCGGCCATCCGTTTTGCCTTCGTGCGCGGCAGCTTCCTGTCGTTCAACCGCGGCGATGCCGATGAGGCGGCACGTGTGCCGGCGCTTCCTTTGTTGCGTTCGTTGCGCGATCCGCGCGTGATCGGATTTCTGGCGGTCTGGTTCGGCGTCAATATCATCTTCGGTGTCGGCTCGATTGCGATCGGCGCGGAAGGGGCGAGCGTTGCGTGGCAGGCGCATATCGGCGGCTTCTTCGCCGGGCTGCTGCTGTTCTCGCTGTTCGATCCTATTCCGAGGTTGCAACGCACGGGTTCGCAAACATCGTCTCCGGACATCTCCGACCTGCATTAAGCGCGTACCGGCTTCTTGCGAGGCCGACGCATTTGATCCATCTTATGTATTCGACAGGTGACTCACGTTGGCAGGTTCGGCCCTTGAGGCCGATCCCGTTCCCGGCGCGAACGGTGTTTCAGTGCGATCACCACATCTGAACGACTGTTGAACTGCGCTGTTACACTGCATCTGTCTGACGACCCTAGAATGAAAGACCGCGCCCGACAAAGGGCATGGTCGACTTAGGAGGCGACAATGACGGTACGTGCAATTCTCGATTCCAAAGGCCACCAGATCATCAGCGTCTCGCCGAACGATAAGGTCTCGTCGGTGGTGCAGATGCTGTCACAGCGAAGAATAGGTGCCGTGCTGGTGATGAGCCATCACCACATCGATGGTATCCTGTCTGAGCGTGATATCGTGCGGGTGATCGGAGAACGCGGCGCCTCGGCGCTGGATGAAGACGTGAGCGCCGTGATGACGCGCAAGGTCATTGGCTGCAAACCGGCCGATACGGTCGGTGCAATCATGGAAAAGATGACGACCGGAAAATTCAGGCATCTGCCCGTTATCGAGGACGAGAAGGTCGTTGGTCTGATCTCGATCGGTGACGTCGTCAAATTTCGCTTGCGCGAATTCGAGCGCGAACAGGAAGCGCTGCGCGAATATATTGCGACGGCCTGAGCCCGCCGCGCTCAACTCTGCGAAGTGGTCGGCTTCTGCGCAACGACGGGTGCAGGCGAGTTTGCCACTTCAGGGGCGAGGATTTCGATCGCTTCTTGAATGGACTCGACAGCGCGTTCTGCGGCACGCGCGCCGAGCGTGATCATTTCTTCGGCGCGGTGGAAATCGAACCAGCCGATGCGGCCAACGCGGGGGGCGATCAGGAGATCCGGCGGATCGCCGGCAAGTCGCGCGCGGGTGATGCGATCCTGCATGATGTTGAAGGCATCGACCATTACGGTAGAGATGCCCGGTCGACCGCCGCCGCCGAAGAATTCGCGCTTCATGGTGCGCTCGGCCGAGAAGAACTTGCTGAAACCGCGCTTCGGCTCTTCGACTTCGATGATGGGCTCGGCCATTTCAGGTCCCGTGCCATGGTCGAAAATCGTGGTCGAATGGCCAAACACGTCATTGCTGAGATTGGCTGCGATGACAATCTCAGCGCCCAGCGCGCGCGCCGCCGATACCGGCACCGGATTGACCAGCGCGCCGTCGACCAGCCAGCGATCGCCGACCAGAACCGGAGAGAAGATGCCCGGCAGCGCATAGGACGCGCGCATTGCATCGACCAGGCGACCATGAGTCAGCCAGATTTCATGGCCGGTGCGCACCTCGGTGGCGACGCTGGCGAATTTCAGCGGGAGATCTTCGATCAGCGTATGGCCCAGCGACGCTTCGAGCTGTGCGGCCAGCTTGTTGCCGCCGATCAGGCCTGAGCCGTTCAGGCGAATGTCGAGATAGCTGAGAATATTGCGGGGCTGCAGACTGCGCGCCCATTCCTCGAGCGTATCGAGGTGGCCGGCGGCGTAGGATCCGCCAACTACGGCACCGATCGAGGTGCCCACCACGACGTTCGGGACGATGCCATGGGCGAGCAAAGTGCGGAGGATCCCGATATGGGCGAAACCGCGCGCCGCACCCCCGCCCAGCGCCAGACCGATGATCGGACGTCGAACGCTTCCCAAACCAGGTTTGTCGCGACCGTTCGCGCCATTCTGGCCGCGCCCCATCAAAATCTCCAGCACACTAAGCTCCTCGACGCCGCCGATATTAAATGCAGCTGCGCCATCATTCCAGACGGTAGCTAATTCATGATTTATGTCGCGTTTGCGAGGTTTAGGCACCAAATGTGACTGCAGAGCGACCCGTTACCGCCCGGTGCGCTGGTTCATGGGGAACCTCACGCGATTGTGGGTCTGGCGGCGGGACAGCCGCGTCAAGGCTTGAATTTGTCGCGTTTTGGGTGAAAAGCATGACCATGACTGCATGGGGCCATGATTTGCGAACATCCGGCCGGAGCGGACGGCTGGCTATGGTGCTGGGCCTCGCTCTGCTGCAGGCTGTTGCCTTGCCCCAAACCGCATCTGCGCAGTTCTTTTCGGACCGTCCGGCACCGGTTCCGCCGGGCTCGATCCCGGATGTCCCGTCGGGTCCGGCCATCAGCCTCGCGCCGCCGTCCGGTCCTGCTTCCACCCCCTTGTTGCCGGCGCCGCTGACGCAACCGCCGGTTGCCAATGTCGCCCCGCCTGTGCCGTCGCCGGTCCAGGCTGCTCCAACGGGCCCCGCACAGGGCGTGCTGGCGCTGACGGCGCGCTATGGCAAGGATATGCCGGTCATCAATAGCGGTCTGGTCTGGCGGGTTTATTCCGACAGGCCGGACGAGACTGGTGCCTTCAAGTTGATCCGCGAGGATCGCGGCGCCACGCCGAACATCGTGCTGCCACCGGGCAGCTATGTGGTGCATGTGGCGCTGGGCCTTGTGAGCGCTGTTCGTCCGGTGACCATCAAGTCCGAGACCGATCGTGAAGCGTTTGTGCTGCCGGCCGGCGGATTGCGGATCGAGGGCCGCGTCGGCACCACGAAGATCCCGCAGAACCAGATCTCGTTCTCGATCTACAAAGGCAGCCAGTTCGAAGGCGGCGAGCGCACGCCGCTACTGCCGAGTGTTCCTGCCGGCGATGTCGTGTTGCTGCAGGAAGGCACCTACTACATCATCTCGAATTACGGTGACGCCAATTCGGTGGTGCGCTCCGACATCCGCGTGCAGGCGAGCAAGCTCACCGACGTGACCATCACGCATCGTGCGGCTGTCATCACCATGAAGCTGGTGAGCGACAAGGGCGGCGAGGCTCTGGCCAACACCGCATGGTCGGTGATCACGCCGGCCGGCGACGTCATCAAGGAATCCATCGGCGCATTCCCGCGCGTCACTTTGGCAGAAGGCGAATATCGCGCCATCGCCAAGAACGAAGGCAAGGTGTTCGAGCGCCCCTTCAACGTCGTGAACGGCGTCGACGGCGAGATCGAAGTCATCGCGCGCTAACTGCTGCTCGCAAGCTACTCAACAATCTTCCAGAACAAAGATCTCGTTGCAGACAACACGCTTCAAACGCGAATGAATTGTCATGCGCGTGTCATGATCCTGAATCGCCAACTAACCATCGTGCCAGTTTGTCGCGTTATAGCAGGTCGTTGCCCTCCGCGGTCGCGGAACGTTTACATGACGTTAATCCCCATAGTCCGAATAGCACGTATCGCTACAAGTGTTCCGAAGGGGATGTCGTGATCGCGGCCAGACAGTTATCCGGAAGCCCGGACGTCAAGTTGTTCGACGACATTCCCGCCTTGCAACGCAAATGGCGGGCGGCCGTTCGTCCCGGCCAGATTCTGCCCGGCTATGAAGAAGTGATGCTCGGCAGTCTTGGGCGGATGGCCGATCACATCGTCCTGCTGAAAGTCGAAGGTGAGACGCTCGAAGTGTCACGCAGCGGCCGCTATGTGCAACAGTGGTTGGGTGACGATCGCTGGGGCATTCCGCTCGACGTGCTGGCACCTGATTGCGTGCGTGCGCTAACGGAAGCCGCAAACTGCGCGTTGCAGGCCAACAGGCCGCATCTGATGGTGGCGCATTGCGTGCGTGACGGTCTCGTCCACACCTATGACATTCTGGCGCTGCCGACAGCGTCACGCTGGGGTGGCCGGTTGGTCGGCGTCTATGTCAATGAGCAGGGCACCCGTTACAATCTGGTCGATGCGATCTTCTCGTCGACGGACGAAGGCATCGTGTCGCTTGCGGCAATCCGGGATTCCGCAAGCCAGGCATTCGACTTCCAGATCGTGCATCATAATCAGGGCGCTTCGCGCCTGCTGAAAGTATCACCCACCGACCTTCAGTGGCGCAAGCTGAGCGCGGGCGGTCACGCATTGTCGCTGCCGAGCGTGACGAAATGGCTGCTGTCCATGATCGCCAATGGCCAGAGCGGTCAGCTCGAAATCGACAGCGATGATCGCAACCTTCGGCTCAGCGCCACCGCTTTTGGCGACTTGGTGTCGCTGACTGTGTCTGACGTCACCGACATTAAGCGCCGCGAGGCCTCGTTCCGGCTGCTGTTCGACAGCAATCCGATGCCGATGTGGGTGTTCGATGCCGAGACGATGGATTTTCTCAGCGTCAATGACGCGGCTGTCGCGCATTACGGATACGATCGCGCCACTTTCCTCCGGATGCAGCTCAAGGAAATCTGGCCGCGTGACGAGTGGGAGCTTCATACGCGCGCGTTAATGCAACTCGGAGATATCTATCAGTCGGATCGCAACTGGCGCCACCTGAAGGCCGATGGAAGCGAAATCGAGGTGCTGACCTATGGCCGCCGCGTGATGTTCGAAGGTCGCGACGGCTTCCTCGTGGCTGTCGTCGACATCACCGAGCGTCGCAAGGCCGAGGCGCGCGTGGCGCATATGGCGCATCACGATGCGCTGACGGATTTGCCAAATCGTGTTTTTTATCAGGAGCGTCTGGCCCAGGCGCTCGATCACGACGATCAGAGCAAGCATGTCGCGGTGCTGTGCATCGATCTCGACCTGTTCAAGAATGTAAATGATTCCTTCGGCCATCCCATGGGTGACCGGCTGTTGAAGATGGTCGCCACACGAATGCGCACCGAGGTGCGTGGCAACAATCTCGCGGCGCGGCTCGGCGGCGACGAATTTGCCGTGGTGCTGGCAGCCGATATCACGCCGAACGAAGCCAACGATTTTGCCGCGCGGCTGATCGAGATCATCAGCGCGCCCTATGACATGAACGGCGTCGAGGTCGTGATCGGCGCCAGCATCGGTATCGCCATGTCACCGGGCGATGGCGATACCAGCGAAGAGCTGATGCGCAATGCCGATATGGCATTGTACCGCGCGAAGTCCGAAGGTGGCGGCGTGCATCGCTTCTTCGAGCGCGAGATGGATCGCCAGGCGCAGAAGCGCCGCGACATGGAGCTCGATCTGCGCAGCGCTTTCGCCGATGGCGACTTCGAACTGCATTACCAGCCGCTGGTCGATCTGACCGCCGATCGCATCACCGGATTCGAGGCGCTGCTGCGCTGGAAACATCCCGAAAAGGGCATGATCTCGCCGGCCGATTTTATCCCGGTCGCGGAGGATATCGGCCTCATCGTCACGCTCGGCGAGTGGGTGCTGCGCAAGGCCTGCGCCGAAGCTGCCAAGTGGCCGGACGATATCAAGGTCGCGGTCAATCTCTCGCCGGTGCAGTTCCGCAGCCGCAACCTGGTGCAGGTCGTGGTTGCCGCGCTAGCTTATTCCGGCCTGTCGCCGCATCGTCTTGAGCTGGAAATCACCGAGTCGGTGTTTCTTGCGGAAACCGAGGCCAATCTTGCGATCCTGCATCAACTGCGCGCGCTGGGCGTCCGCATCTCGATGGATGATTTCGGCACCGGCTATTCCAGCCTGAGCTATCTGCGGAGTTTTCCGTTCGACAAGATCAAGATCGACCGGTCTTTCGTGAAAGATCTGATCGAGCGGCCGGATTGCGTTGCCATCGTACGCGCGATCTCAGGACTCGGTCGCAGCATGAACATCACCACGACCGCCGAGGGGGTCGAAACGATCGATCAACTGGACTGGCTGCGCGCGGAAGGCTGCAACGAGGTGCAGGGTTTTCTGTTCAGCCCTGCCAAACCGGCGTCGGAAATCGAAAATCTGTTGCGCCGGTTTGGTAGCCAGGCGTCGCAGGCTGCGTAAATCCGGTTCAGAACCGGGTCACGACGTCCTTGAGTTCTGGCCGCGGTCGGTCCTCGATCACCTTGTCGGGCTTGCCGCCGACATGGATGAAGCCGGCCAGTCTTTCATTGGCGGCGAGGCCGAGGCCTTCGAGCACGTCGCGGTCATAGACCATCCAGCCGGTCAGCCAGTTGGCGCCATAACCCATGGCTGTAGCGGCCGATACAATATTCATGCAGCTCGCGCCTGCGGACAGTTCCTGCTCCCATGACGGAATCTTCGGATGCGGCTTGATGATGCTCACCACGCCGATCACCAGCGGCGCCTCCGTCAGTTTGTGTTTCTGCGCCTCGATCTCCTCGACCGGTGCATCGGGATTCTTCCGTGCGAACACGGTGGCGATGACGTTGCCCGCGCGTTTGCGGGCGTCACCCTCGAAAATGATGAAGCGCCATGGCGCCAGCTTGCCGTGGTCCGGCACGCGTGCCCCAATGGTCAGGATGGTTTCGAGTTCGGCGGATGAGGGGCCGGAGCCGGTCATTTCGCGCGGCTTGACGGAGCGGCGGGTCTTCAGGAAGTCGATGATGTCGGGCACGGGCAGTTCTCACAGATGAGGATGCGCAGAATTTGCAGGAATTGAATGACCGCTTACCACGCGAAAAGGCCCGCCACGAGGCGGGCCTTGCTGATTTAGACGGATTGTGACCGCGCGCATCCGCTTAGCTGACCTTTTTGTGCTCCGGCATCTTGGAGGCACGGTCCAGCAGATCACGGCCCAGATCCTCCAGCACGGCCCGCGAGGCCAGATAGAGGCTATGGCCACGCTCAGTCTCGAATGCCAGCGCGACCACGTCCGGCCTGTTGGGATCGGCGATCACCTGATAGGATCGGAGCGGATAGGCCTCGATCTCGATCTCTTCATCGTCGCTCATCGGCTCAGCCCTCTGCCAGTGCGCGCTTCACGTCGGGCGGTGTCGCCTCGTCGACCAGTGCGGCAAGGGCTTCTTCGAGCGAACTCACCTTTTGGCCATCGCTGCCGAGACGGCGCACCGAGACCTGGCCGGTTTCGGCTTCCTTCTTGCCGACCACGAGCAGAGCAGGGATCTTGGCCAGCGAGTGTTCGCGGACCTTGTAGTTGATCTTCTCGTTGCGCAGATCGATCTCGACGCGGAGGCCGGCCTTGCGCGCGGCTGCGGCGACGACCTTGGCGTATTCATCGCCTTCCGAGGTGATCGTTGTGACCACCACCTGCACCGGTGACAGCCAGAGCGGGAAGTTGCCGGCAAAGTGTTCGATCAGGATGCCAATGAAACGCTCCATCGAGCCGCAGATCGCGCGATGCACCATCACCGGCGCCTTCTTCGAGCCGTCGGCGTCGATGTAGAACGCACCGAAGCGCTCCGGCAGGTTGAAGTCGACCTGCGTGGTGCCGCACTGCCAGTCGCGGCCGATGGCGTCGCGCAGCACATATTCGAACTTCGGTCCGTAGAATGCGCCTTCGCCGGGGCTGATCTCGGTCTTGATGCGACCGCCGGACTGGCTCTCGATCACCGACAGCACGGTGGCCATCACGCGCTCGGCGTGATCCCACATCTCGTCGGTGCCGACGCGCTTTTCCGGCCGCGTCGACAGTTTGACCACGATGTCGCCGAAGCCGAAGTCGGAATAGGTCGACAGGATCAGATCGTTGATCTTGAGGCATTCGTCGGCGAGCTGTTGCTCGGTACAGAACACATGGGCGTCGTCCTGGGTGAAGCCGCGCACGCGCATCAAGCCGTGCATGGCGCCCGACGGCTCATAGCGATGCACGACGCCAAATTCGGCGAGGCGCAATGGCAGGTCGCGGTAGCTCTTCAATCCATGCTTGAAGATCTGCACATGGCCGGGGCAGTTCATCGGCTTCAGCGCAAACCAGCGCTTGTCCTCGGCTTCGTCGCCGGCGGACTGCGCCGCGAACATGTTCTCGCGGTACCATTCCCAGTGGCCTGAGGTCTCCCACAACACCTTGTCGAGGATCTGCGGCGCATTGACTTCGCTGTAATCGCCATTGAGGCGGCGGCGCATATAGGCGATTAGCGCTTGGAAGATAGTCCAGCCCTTGGGGTGCCAGAACACGACGCCCGGACCTTCTTCCTGGAAGTGGAAGAGATCGAGTTCGCGACCCAGTTTACGGTGGTCGCGCTTCTCCGCTTCCTCGATCTGTTTCAGATACGCGTCGAGGTCGTCCTGCTTGGCGAAGGCCGTGCCGTAGATGCGCGTGAGCATCGGATTGTTGCTATCGCCGCGCCAATAGGCGCCGGCCACCTTCATCAGTTTGAAGGCGTTGCCGACCTTGCCGACCGACGTCATATGCGGGCCGCGGCAGAGGTCGAACCAGTCGCCCTGGTAGTAGATCTTGATCGGCTCGTTGCCGGGAATGGCGTCGACCAGCTCGACCTTGAAGGCTTCGCCCTTGTCGCGGAATACCTGCTTGGTCTTCTCGCGATCCCAGACGTCCTTGGTGAACGGTTTGTCGCGCGCGATGATCTCGCGCATCTTCTTCTCAATCGCGCCGAAGTCCTCGGGCGTGAATGGCTCGTTGCGGAAGAAGTCGTAATAGAAACCGTTCTCGATCACCGGACCGATGGTCACCTGGGTGCCGGGCCACAGCGTCTGCACGGCTTCGGCGAGCACGTGCGCCGCGTCATGCCGGATCAGCTCCAGCGCGCGGGGGTCGTCGCGGTTGATGAAATCGATCTTGGCGTCGGCGTCGATCGGATCGGAGAGATCCGAGACGGTGCCGTCCAGCGCCATAGCAACGGTGCGCTTGGCCAGCGACGGCGAGATGCCCTTGGCAATCTCGAAACCGGTCGTGCCCTTGGCGAATTCGCGCTTGGCGCCGTCCGGGAAAGTAACGGTGATGTTGTTGGTTTCGGCGGGGGTGAGGTTGGCGAGGCCGAACTTGAATCCCGAGCCTTCATTCTCTGTCATGTCTTCTCTCCTGTGGCTCACTCCTGCACACGGGCGCAGGTAAGCGGACGAGCGGTATAGCAGCCGATTCGGGCGTTGCAACACCAGTCTGGCTGACCTGATTTGCACGCTTGGCTTGCAGGTTTGACTTGCATGCAGTTGCATCCATAAGATGCGATATCTTGACAGTCTCCCGCCCTTACGCGCCCACCGCACTCATGATCGGCAATTTCGTCACCGGCATCGGCCTGCTGGGGCCGACGGCGATGCTTGGCGAGCTGTCGGCGGGGCTGGGTGTCACGATCCGCGAGGCGGGGCTTTTGATCACCTTCGGCGCAGTGATGCTGTGCATCTGCTCGCCCCTGATGTCGTGGCTGACCAGCCGGATCGAGCGACGGCACATGTTGATCGGCGTCATCGCGGTCGTGGCCGTGTGCAATCTCGCTTCGGCCCTTGCGCCCAACTATGCGGTGCTGCTCGCTATCCGCCTGGTGATGTGCATCGCTGCGGCACCGTATACTCCGCAGGCGGCAGGCGTGGTCGGCATGCTGGTGCCGCCGGAGAAGCGGGGTAGCAGCGTCGCTTACGTCTTTCTCGGCTGGACCCTCGCCGCTGCGGTCGGTCTGCCGCTGGTGACGTTCATCGCCAGCCGCTTCGGCTGGCGCGAGGTCTATGGCTGCGTCGGCGTAATGAGTTGCATCAGTCTCGTGTTGCTGGTGTGGCGGATACCGCGCGGGCTGTTCGGCGCGCCTGTGGATCTCAGCACTTGGTCGTCGCTGGCGCGCAACCGGCTCGTGCTGTTGTTGCTGTCGATCACCATGCTGCAGATCGCCGGGCAGTTCTCGATTTTCACCTTCATGGCGCCGCTGCTCGAACGTCTCGCGGGCGCAGGGCACGACGCAGCGGCATCCGTCTTCGCGATCTACGGCGTCTGCGGTTTTCTCGGCATCATGACGGCGACGCGGATCGTCGATAGCTGGGGGCCGCTGAGGACCTCCATTCTATCGACATCGCTGGTGTTGGCTGGCATGACGGTCTGGACGCTCGGCGCAGGCCATCTGCCCGCGATGGCGCTCGGCGTCGCGATCTGGGGGCTCGGCTTCGGCGCCATCACCTCGATGCAGCAGGTCCGCTTGATCATGGCGGCACCGTCGGCCGGAGCGGCGTCGGTCTCGCTCAATACATCGATGCTCTATGTCGGCCAGGCGATTGGATCGGGCATCGGTGGCGCGCTGTTCGCCGGCGGATACTTCCACGCGTCGGGGTTTGTCGCGATGGGTTTCCTGACGACGGCACTGGTGGCCATCGCGTTCAGCCGTAAAATGTCGGGACGTGTCGCTTAGTCGCAGATGCGGGTCAGTTGCGCCTTGAACGGCACGCCGGGCAATTGTAGCGCACTGCCTTCGAAATCGAGCAGGTCGCCATTGACGCGACCGGTCAAAGCCAGTGTGACACCTTCAAAGCCGAACACCGACTTGAAGCTCTGATCCGGGTTGTAGCGTTTCGATGACACCTTGACAGAGATAGTCTCGCCTCTGTTTTGATAGTTGCCCATGAAGGCGAAAGCGGAGTTGCCGCCGCGCAGCTTTCCGCCGATGGCATAGACGACGCCGGTCCCGGTGCCATGAATAGTATGAAAATGTACTTCGTATAGGCCGTCTTCCACCTGAGTGCCCCGGGCAGTGATGTTAAGTGAAGATGAATTTGGCGAGATGAAGTGGCGGCACCCTATGGTATCAAATGTTATTCAACAATCCCACCAGTAGGCATTTTGTAAAAATAGCTTTGATAATTTGAGGTTTGGTGTGCCGCGACATATCCGCCAATTGTTCTCCGCATGCATTGCTACATTAACAGTCAGTGTGCTGATGAGCGGCTGTGCATGGCTGCCGCCGCAAGCCTGTCTGCCGCCGTCGCGCATCATGGTGTCTGCGGAGATGATCTTCGGCCGCAACATTGGCGATCGGCCTGGTATCAGCGAATCTGCATTTGCAAATTTCGTCGCAAGGGAAATCACGCCCCGCTTTCCCGATGGTCTCACCGTCATCGATGGAGACGGGCAGTGGCGCGACGGCGTGCGTCATGTTGATGTCCGCGAAAGGGCAAAGGTCGTTCTGATCACTTTCGCCGACGACGCTCAGAAACGTGCCGACCTAGTTGCCATCGCGGACAGCTATAAGCGGCAGTTCAGTCAGCAGTCCGTGCTCACGAAGGTCGGCAATGCCTGCGTAAACTTCTAGTTTGCGCCGTCATTGACACCGCGCCAGCGCGCGTAGCGCCACGGTGTGTACCAACGGGCATCGGGCGACAGCTTGACCGGCACGTTGTCGATACCCGACGTGCCCCATGGCTGGCAGCGGAGCAGCCGGGCCAGTGTCATCCAGCCGCCGGCCCACAATCCGTAGCGCTCGATCGCTTCGTCGCCATAGACCGAGCAGGTCGGGAGATGACGGCAATTGTATCCGACCAGCGGAGACAGCGTGTGGCGGTATATCCAGATCATGCCGCGACCGGCATTGCGCGGCAGCCGTTGAATAGTACCGACGCAGTTCGGGCACATGGATGAATGTTTCATGGTCGGATTGCTATCAGATCAGCCGGGTTTTGCCCGGTTCCTTTGCATGGAACCCATCTACTTATGCATTGGAGACACACCTGCCAATTTATTGCATGCAGTGCAGCAAAAGTAACTGGACGCTGCGGCGAAGCTCGTTAGGTTTTCACGTAACGCCCGTGTGACAGAATCATGAGCGTTGTTTGGGGCCGTTGCCATTGCTCATGAGAGTGCGGGGAAGGAACCGACTTGGGACGTATGAGGTCGCTTCGATCAGGTAGTTCGGCGCTGTTTCGCGCCGCGGCCTTTTGCATCGTTCTTCCCGGACTCGCGGCGGGCCTGCTGGCTTCGGCCGTGTCCTCTGCCCAAGCTGCAGCCGTTCTCGAAGAACGCAAACTCCCGATGCGCTTCACCTGGGTGGCCTGCGAGCCGAATTGCCGTGGCTGGATCGGCGCGGTGGGGATTGTCACCGGCGACACCGTCAGGGATTTCGACGAATTTTCCAAAGGCCGCGATCTGACTGACGCGACAGTGGTGCTGGATTCCAGCGGCGGCTCGGTCAATGACGCCATCACCATGGGCCGGCGCTGGCGCAAGCTTGGTCTGCGCACCACAGTCGGTATCACGGTCGACCTGCAATCGTCCTCGGGCGTCATGAAGCCGGCGGTCGTGCCGCAGGCTTATTGCGAATCTATGTGCGTTTTTCTGCTGCTGGCGGGCAAGACCCGCTATGTGGCCGAGGAATCCCTGGTGCGCGTCCATCAGATCTGGATGGGCGACCGCGCCGACGACCCGAAGGCTGCGAGCTATACGGCAAATGATCTGATGATCGTCGAGCGGGATATCGGCCGTCTCGCCAAATACACTTTCGACATGGGAGGCACGGGTGATCTCTTGTCATTGTCGCTCAGCGTGCCGCCGTGGGACGATCTGCATCGGCTTACGGAAGCCGAGCTGAAGCTGACCAATCTGGTCACCAGCCATAGTGTCGGTGATGTGTTGCCCGAGCCTCGCGAGCAAGAGGCGCCGGTTGCATCACTGGTGCCGAAGTCGGTACAGGATCGTTTCGTGAGCGGGCCGGAGAATGAAAACACCCCGGTCGCTTCGGCGCCGGTCGTGTCTTCGACGAAGTCGACCAAGACGGCCGAGGCCTCGGTGCCGACTGGCGGCGTCGCATCGGCACCGTCAGGGAAATAGCCCCGCTGGCGTTACGCCGGCGTCGGCTGGCTGGCCTTGGCGTTTGACTTGGCTTCAATCTGCCCGATGGCGTCCACGACCGCATCGAATGTGAGAAGCGTCGAGGCGTGGCGCGCCTTGTAGTCGCGGACCGGTTCGAGCAGGGCGATATCTGCCCACTTTCCATCCGATGGCGGTGCGCCGTTTTCCTTCAGCATCTTGCGCACGGTCTCGCGCAGCGCACGCAATTCTTCGGCGGTCGAGCCCACCACATGACGCGCCATAATCGACGACGAGGCCTGGCCGAGGGCGCAGGCCTTCACGTCATGGGCGAAGTCGGTGACCACATCGGCATCCATCGTGAGGTCGATCTTGACGGTCGATCCGCAGAGCTTGGAATGGGCGGTGGCTGACGCATCGGGGGCAGGGAGACGGCCCAGCCGGGGAATGTTACCGGCGAGCTCGATGATGCGCTTGTTATAGATGTCGTTCAGCATCTGGTTCGGACCTTAACTGTGCCATCGGTCACCGGGATCACGTCTTGGGCGCGCGAGGAATCTGGACTCTATATAGCGTCCATTCCATGAAATAAAAGATCAGCAGTTTCAATGGTCTGTGAGCAGTTATGTTTTTGGCGACGCACGGATTTTGCACGTCGCAGCCGTCCCCGTTATGTAGGGACACTCTAGCGACCGCCCAACATCTTCAGAAAGAAGGCACGCCGATCGGATCACATGCGATCCGTGATGGGAACAGATCCAAAGGCTCGATGCCTTCGATCAGCCGGCGCTCGTCCTTGGGACAGACAGAAAGAATCTCGGATCCTCCGCGCTGCTCATTCGCTTCCGCGGCTGACGTCGCGCCGAGCCTGCGCGCGCTTGTTCGCCTGCGACACCCTCCCAATCCGTGAAGGAGGAATCTTGATATTCCGGCGCCGGCTCGGGATGGAGCGCATTCCTTCACCAGGGCGAAGATCATTTTGGGGTCGAGAGAATTGCTGTGCCCGTCGCAGGGCCAATGCGCGTCTGGCGGCCTCTCCGAGTTCCTTTTTTGCTTCGAAGTTCTGCAGGCGCTTCAGCTCCTTGCTAACGCGTTTTATAGCAGCGACGAAGACTTGCTTGCGCTGAGTTGCATGCTCGGCTGTTCCGGAAAAGCTGCTGCCCCTCGGTTCGGCTTTTCCTCTTGCTTCGCGCTGTCGATGCCGCGCTAGGGTGTGCTCCTTGCCATGAAAATCCCGTAGCCTCGAACGAAGGCTCTCCAGCTTGTCGCGCGTTAATTCGCCGATGGCGGGATGATGAGTAGCAAGAACGATTTCTTGCTCGTCGTGTTTCAGAATGCTGATTTCATACTTGCAGGATGCCGCCATCGCCTTTTCCTCCAACCAATGCCTGGGTTACGGATCGTTCGCGCTGTTTCTGGCACCTCCCTCCGAACCTGCGTCCTCCATAAGAGTCGCGCGGGGAGCTGTTTGACGCGATGCGCGCTGCCAAGATTGTTCCTCCGTGCCGTTCTGAAGTATCGGGTCATCACCCTAGGCTCACATGGGAACTGCCCGCATTGCCCTTGAATGGCGTGCTGGGAATAATAGGAAAAAGACCAACGATTTAAATGTGATGAGTGGGTAGCCTGATGGCTGGCAACAGCCGTAATGGTCCACTATATAGGGCGGAGCCCGGCCAACAGAGCGCCGGGCGTTCTCCAGATCGCCGGAATTTGAGAATTCAGTTCGGCGGTCTCGGTGTTATTGTCGCAAGACGATGTTTTATTGACGGACTCAGGCGTCCGGCGGCCTTGCCGCCCCGTCTGCCCGGTGACACTCCGGCCTCCCGTGGGGCCGGTCGAACGGAGTAAAGATGGACGCTGTGATCAAGCCGCTTCGCGGCAAATCCCCGGATGGTAAATCTTCTGAAGTCAGATCTGCCGAGAGCAAAGTGCAGGAATTCCGGCCGGCGGAGCTCGATCCCGCCGAATTTCTGGCTGCGGCGGTTAATCCCGACCAGCTGCGGCCCTCGCGCGCCGAGGCAGAGCAGGCGGTGCAGACGTTGCTCGCCTATATCGGCGAGAATCCGCAGCGCGAAGGCCTCATGGACACCCCGCGACGCGTGGTCGAGGCCTATGACGAGCTGTTCCAGGGCTATCATCAGTGCCCGGCCGAGGTTCTGAATCGGACCTTCGGCGAGACCGCGGGCTATGATGATTTCGTGCTGATCCGCGACATGGCCTTCGTCTCCCATTGCGAGCATCACATGATGCCGTTCTACGGCAAGGCGCATATTGCCTATACGCCGGTGGAGCGCGTCGTGGGTCTTTCCAAGCTGGCGCGTCTGGTGGATATCTTCGGCCATCGGCTGCAGACCCAGGAGCATCTGACCGCGCAGCTGGCTGCCGCGGTCGATGAAGTGCTGAAGCCGCGCGGCGTTGCGGTGATGGTCGAGGCCGAGCACACCTGCATGTCGGCCCGCGGTATCCGCAAGGAAGGCTCACGCACTTTCACCACGCGTTTCACCGGCAATTTCCGCGACAATCCTGCCGAGCAGGCGCGGTTCATGTCGATGATCCAGTCCATGTCGCGCTAAACCCACGTCGCGCTGATCGCGCGACGATCGTGATTTGCTGCTAGAGTATCGGGCGCATCAAGCGCCCGATTTTCGTTTGACGACCACAGCGAGAGATTTTCCCGTGTCCAATACATCGCACGCGCACAGCCATGATCTCGAAGAAGGCCTCGTGCTCACGCCGAAATTCGACGCTGCCGGTCTCGTTACCGTCGTGACGACCGACGTGGCGAATGGCGACGTGTTGATGGTGGCGCATATGAATGAAGAGGCGCTGCGCAACACTATCGAAACCGGCGATGCCTGGTATTACAGCCGTTCGCGCAAGGCGCTATGGCGCAAGGGCGAGAGCTCGGGCAGGACCCAGCGCGTGGTGGAGATGCGGATGGATTGCGACCAGGATGCGATTTGGATCAAGGTCGAGCAGATCGGCGGAGCCGCCTGCCACACCGGCCGTCGCTCATGTTTCTACCGCGCGATCACCAAGGGCGAGGCTGGGGCAGCGAAGGTCTCGTTCATCGATGCGGACAAGGTGTTCGATCCGGCGTCGGTCTACGGAAGCTGAGCTGGCTCTGATCTCAGGTCACGCCAGCCGGCTGGCGAAATCCTGCCGGGATTCGGCGGCGTTGATGCCGGTTGGATCGGCGATCATGTTCATGTAATCGACCGCCGCCGACCGGAGCTTGCCGTCCTTCATGGTCATGACGCCAGACAGGGTCTGGATGTTCATCGAACGGATATTGTAGTTCTTCCAGGCTTCCGCCTGTTTCACTTCGCTATTGGTCGATTTCTTCTGCTCGTTATAGAGATCGAGCGAAGCTTGCGCCGCCTTCAGGGCATTCAGGCCCGAGACTTCCTTCATCTCCTTGGCAAGCGCCGGATCGTCGCTGAACATCTTCTCGATCTTGGCTTTCCAGGGGCCTTCGGCAGTCACGTTGCCGAATTTGTCGACCTTCATGTGGGTCGCATATTCCGGCGGGATGTTCATTTTCTCGAATGCTTTGGAAAGGCGGTCGGCCAGGGCGTCGGTCCGCTTTGTCAGCATTTCGTCGAATGTATAGGTGAGCCCTTCGGTCGCGGCCTGATCGGCTTTGGCCTTTTCGATAATCGCCTTGGCGCGGTCTGACAGCGATACGAAGGCGGCAGGGGCTGCCGGCGCAGATGCGGGCTTGTCGGATGAGACGGATGGCTTGGCGGGCGCAACGGCGGCGGGGGCCGCTTTGTCCCACGGTTGGGTCGACGTCGAATTCGCGTTTGCGACCGCAACCATCGTGAGCTCCATTTCCGCCGCCGACGGGAGCGAATCTCCGTCAGACACATACGGAAACACCCTCGCGTTAATGCTCTGTAAAATATGCAACCACGGATGGAGGTGTTGGGCGCCAAAACCGCCTTAGCGTTTCGTTAACCATGAATGTCCCACTGTGTCCGCGGCTTCCGCACGGCTGGCAGGGCGCGATTCCCGGTAGTCATTTCGCGGCAGCGGGGCACCACACTATGGCGGTCGACGCGACCAACCTCGCATCAGCACTCTCGTCAACGCGCAGTCAGGTGACCGGCGCGATCAAGAATGCTGCCGGCACCACGGGCACGAGCTTCGAATATCTGCTCGCCACCGCCAAGATGGAATCCAATTTCAATCCCTCGGCCACGGCTTCGACATCCTCGGCCAAGGGCCTGTTCCAGTTCATCGAGCAGACCTGGCTCGGCACCGTGAAGGAAGCCGGCACGCAGCTCGGCTACGGCAAATATGCCGACGCCATCACCAAGTCGCCGTCGGGAAGTTATTCGGTGAGCGATCCGGCTGCGAAGGCCGAGATCCTGAAACTGCGTGACGATCCCGTCGCGAGTTCAGCGATGGCCGGCGTGCTGACACAGTCCAACAGTTTCAAGCTCACTGGCGAGATCGGGCGCCGTCCCAGCGACTCCGAACTATACATGGCGCATTTCATGGGCGTCAGCGGCGCCTCCAAGCTGATCAACAATGCGGCGAACAATCCGAGCGCATCGGGCGCTGCACTGTTTCCGAATGCCGCCGCAGCGAATCGGCCAATCTTCTACGATCAGAGCGGCAGCGCGCGCAGCGTGTCGCAGGTCTATTCGGTGCTGTCGGCGCGTTATGACAGTGCTGCGAATTCCACGGCGACGCGGACGGCGATGGCATCCGCGGGTGTGGTGACGGCGCAGGCGGTCTCGCCATTGACGCCTACCAGCAATGCGACATTCCTGTCGCGCTTCCCGGATTTGAGCACGGCGCAGGTCGCAAGCTTTGCATCCGATCGGTCATCGGCGGCCGTGCAGGAACAGCCGATTTTCCGGTCGCTGTTCCAGGGGGGCGATCGTGCGCAACCTGTGTCGCCGGCCGTTCAGGAATTGTGGGGCAACCGCACGTCACTGACGTCCACGTCGCTGCCGAAGGCACCTGAAGTCGGCGTGCCCAAGCCGCTCGATCTGTTCAGCGATCGCGCCGGGACTTTTAGTAGTTGAACAACATGTCATTCCGGGGCGCGTGCGTCTTCGCACGCGAACCCGGAATCCCGGCGTGAGAGTCTCCGAAGGCGCCTAGCCATTTCGGGATTCCGGGTTCGCGCAAGTGCGCGCCCCGGAATGACGAGCAACATGCTCATCCATTTCCCCGCGTGTCCGATCCCTTAATAAAACCTCAACAAACCCATAAGCTTATGGTGAACCGTTTGTTAAGTGGGATGGTTTATTTTCTCTGACAGTGGCATCGCGTTTCGGTGTTGATCTTGTTGCGTAGGCTGGCAGAACCATGATTGTTCGGCAGTTCATCAGTTGGGTACGGACCGCTCCAGCCAGCGAGCGGGCAGAGGCAACGCGCTCTTTGGCGCGGGCCTGGATTTTTTCTGATCTTTCAGACGACGATCGTGCCGCCGCCGAAGGCGCGCTGCTGATGCTGCTCGATGACGCATCGCCGCTGGTGCGCCAGGCCATGGCGCAGGTTTTTGCCCGCGCGCCGTCGGCGCCCCCGGCCATCGTGCAGGCGCTGTCGGTGGATCAGCCCTGTGTGTCGCTTCCAGTGCTCGAACATTCGCCGCTGCTGATCGATGCCGATCTGGTCGACATCGTCGCGACGGGGAACAGCGAACTGCAATGCGCGGTCGCGCGCCGCATCAATCTGCCGATTTCGATCTGCGCCGCCATTGCCGAAGTCGGCTCTGCCGCTGCGGCGCTCGAACTCATTGAAAATCCGTATGCCGAACTGGCGCAATTCTCCTGGGACCGTATCGTCGAGCGTCACGGTCATCTCGCCGCCATCCGCGAAGCGATGCTGGCCCTTGGCGACCTGCCGGCCACGACGCGTCTCGCGCTGGTGGCCAAGCTCTCCGAAACACTGACCCGCTTCGTGGTTGCGCGCAACTGGCTGTCGCCGGATCGTGCCGAGCGCATTGCCGACGAGGCGATGGCGCGCTCCACGGTCAATATTGCGTCGCGTTCGCGCGGCGACGAGATGCGTGATCTCGTGCATCACCTGCGCGAAGCCGGGCAGTTGACCGTCGGACTGATCCTCCGTGCCCTGCTGTCCGGTAATCTCGACCTGTTCGATCAGGCGCTGGTGGAGCTGTCCGGCCTGCCGCAGAGCCGCGTGGCCGCGCTGGTCTATGACGGCGTCGGTGCCGGGCTGAACGCATTGCTTGCCCGCGCAGGCCTGCCGGAGTCGACATTCCCTGCCTTCCGCGCCGCGCTGGCTGCGCGCAATGAAATCGGTTTCATCGGCTCTGTCGGCGGCGCCGTGCGGCTGCGTCGTCGCATGGTCGAGCGTGTGCTGACGGTTTGCGAAACCGACGAGGCGGCGTCCGAGCCGCTGTTGATCCTGCTGCGGCGTTTCGCAACGGAATCGGCTCGCGAGGAAGCGCGGGTGTTCTGCGATGAACTGGCCGAACAGGCGAATGCGCGCGACGAGTATCAGCTGATCGCGGCGTAGGCTCACAGAGCGAGTCATTCCGGGGCGCGAGAAGACGCCGAAGGCGTCGGAACGCGAACCCGGAATCCCGATATGTCTGGCGCTGTCGGAGACTCTCATGCTGGGATTCCGGGTTCAGCTCAATCCGCTGCGCGGCTCGCGCTGCCCCGGAATGACGACTGAGAACGGCTATTCCTTCGGCACGATGCTCGGCGCCGAGATCATCTCGAGATGATCCGGCCGATCCCGATTGACGACCGTCAGATAATCATCAGCAACAGCACGCAGGCGGGCGCTGAGTTCGTTGGCCACGCCGGCCTTCTCGATGGTGTTGTGCTCGCGCACGATGGCCTGGATCGCATCGATATGGTGCTGGATCAGATCCGCCGGCACCGCATCGAGATCGGGGGCGTGTTCGAGAATCCGGCACAGGCTTTCGGCGGCGACGCCAGCGGCAGGAAAGCCGAAGGTCGAGGCGTCGCCCTTGATGTCGTGAGCGGCGCGAAACAGCTCACCGCGGGTGTGCGTATCGAAGCCCTTCTTCAGGATCGCGGCATGGGCTGCGGCGAGGCGGTCGCATTCGCTGCGCATCCAGGTCTTGAACTCGCCGGAGAGATTGGCCAGCGCCTGTTCGGCGCGCGCCACGGGATCGTCGAGCTCGCGATCGATGACACGGCGGATCGCGTGCTTCAGCGTGTTCGGCGGCGTGATGACCTGGTGATCGGCGAAAGCCTGCACCTTCGGCGGCGCCGGCGCTTTGTTCTTGGCCATGGTCGTTTCTCCGAACATTGCGCTAGCCAGTGACACGGGCTTTATCCAGCAGCGACGGCTGCTGCAGAACCTCGGCTTCACCGCCATTGCGGCGTTCCGGTCCGATATAGGCGACGGTTGTGTTGCGGCGGCGGTCGGGCCCGAAATAGTTCTTCGTCTTGATGAAGGGGCGGGGATGCGCGACCACGCTCATGATGCGCAGATAAAGGCCCTTGGCCGAGATCGGCTTGGCCAGAAATTCGGTGACGCCGGCATCGCGCGCCATGGTGATGCGTCGTTTTTCGGAATGGCCGGTCAGCATGATGATCGGCGCGTAGGGATTGCCCTTGGAATCCGGCTGCCGGATCATCTGCGCCAGTTCCAGCCCGTCGAAAATCGGCATCGCCCAGTCGGCGATCACGATGTCAGGGACGTAGTGGCTGTACATTTCCAGCGCCGTGGCGCCGTCCTCGGCTTCGTAGACTTCGCGGGCGCCGAACGAATGCAGCAGCGTGCGCAGGATGCGCCGCATGTGCGGATTGTCGTCGCAGACCAGAAAACGCAGCTTGTTGAAGTCGATACGGAACATGATGCGGCTCGAACCGGGCTGGGACCGTTACCCGATGTTAACCATACCGCGGCGCGTCTTAACGAATGGTTGAGGCGGGCAGGCGCCTCAATATCCGAACTGTTCGCTCAGGATGCGTTCTTCCAGGCTGTGGCCGGGGTCGAACATCATGCGCATCGAAATCGACTTGTCGGAGATGATTTCGACCCGCCGGACGTCGCGGGCTTCCTCGTTGTCGGCGACGGCGGCCACCGGGCGCTTTTCGCCTTCCAGCACCTCGATTGCGACGATCGCCGTATTGGGAAGCAGCGCGCCGCGCCAGCGCCGCGGGCGGAACGCGCTGATCGGCGTCAGTGCCAGCAGCGCGGCATTGATCGGCAGGATCGGCCCCTGCGCGGACAGGTTATAGGCGGTTGAGCCGGCCGGCGTCGCCACGAGGATGCCATCGGCGGCAAGTTCGGCCATCCGTTCGCGTTCATCGATGAGGATGCGCAGGCGCGCCAGTTGATGCGTCTGGCGAAACAGCGAGACCTCGTTGATGGCGTGATGGATGTGCACGCCGCCATGGACGTCCGTGGCGCGCATCAGCAGCGGGTTGATCAGCGTCTCGCGCGCCGCGGTGAGGCGCGCATGCAGATCAAGCGTTGAGAACTCGTTCATCAGGAAACCGACGGTGCCGCGATGCATGCCGTAGATCGGTTTGCCCGTGCGCATGAAGTCGTGCAGCGTCTTCAGCATCAATCCGTCGCCGCCGAGGGCTACGATGATATCGGCGGTTTCCGGATCGGCATTGCCATAGAGCTGCGTCAGCTGGTCGAGCGCTGCCTGCGCTTCCGCACTGGTGCTGGCCACGAAGGCGATCCGGTCATAGCGCTTGGACGGGTTCATCAGGGGATCGCCGGCTCATGCTGCGTGATTGCGCGGGGTCGTCTAGCCGACCTCGCTGGGGCTTGTCGAGCGAAAGGATAGCAGGTCTTTGAGACGGCCGGGCTGCAGGGAGCGCCGCATCGTTAACGGGGCGAGCGGCGCCGGGTTGCTCCATATTTGCGGGTCAGCTCCTCCGCGACCGCCTTTTCGGGCCTTAATTTGCTGCCGGCGAGCCAAACCTCGGTCACTTTCCCGGTCTTGCCACGGACCCTCCGGACTGCTTCCCCATAACTGGAATAACCCGCGGCCGCGGCGATCGTGCCCTTGTCCTTGCCGGTCACCTCGATCTCGGCGACGTCCATGAAGGGATTGATCGCCTGAGGCGTGGCGACCAGCACCCGGTCTCCGATGGGCACCAGATCAAACGCGCTCCATGAGGTCCACATGCGTCCCGTCCAGTCGCGGACGCGCTTCTGCGGCGCGCCGCGCTGGGCGAATGCGCGCAGGATATGCATGGCGCCATCAACCCAGATGGGCGCCCAGCCGTCGGTGGCATTGGTGAAAACCGAGATCGTCAGCTCGCAGGCCGGGATCACGGCGGTGCGCGAGATATAGCCATGAAGTCCGCCATTGTGGCCGAACCAGTCCCAGCCGGCGGTGGTGCCGTTCATGGTGCCGAGGCCGTAATAGCTCTCGATAGTTGCGTGCGGATTGCGCCAGTGCCGCCGCGTCATCTCACGCCGGCCCGCCGCAGACAGCACGCTGTGCTTTGCATTGGGTGCAAGCTGCGCGAAGAAGCGCGCGATGTCGGCTGCGGTGCTGACGAAGCCCGCAGCAGGCGTGATGGCGTGGCACGGCGTGTCGCCGGGAATGACCAGACGGCGGTCGAGCGGAAGCCGCGGCGTATGACCTTGCGCGAGGAGCGCGCCCTTTGTCAGCGGCATGTCGGGCTGGGTCTCGCGCAGGCCGACCGCATCAATGATCTCGCGCCTGATCCAGTCGCGATAGGGCTCGCCGGTGACAGCTTCGATGACGAGGCCGAGCAGGCCAAAGCCATGGTTGGAATATTTCAGCCGCGTGCCGGGCGCAATCGCGGGCGGTTGCTGCAGCTCGGACAATAGCTCCTTCTTGTCGAGATAGGGGCGGCTGTCGATGAACTGCCCGGCGTCGACGCCGTCGCGCGTGATGCCGGCGCTATGCGACATTAATTGTCCGATAGTCGTTGCAGCGACCTGCGGATGCAGGCCTTTCACATGGTCGCCAACGGGATCGTCGAGGCGCAATTTGCGTTGCTCGCGGAGCTTCATCAGTCCGGCAGATGTGAAGCTTTTCGAATGCGAGGCGATCCGGAAGCGATGCCGCGGCGTCAGCTTCTCGCCGGTCGCGAGGTCGGCGTGACCGAAGGCATATTCGGCGACGATCTTGCCGCGATGCGCGATGGCGACGAGGCAGCCGGGTTGCTGCGTCGTTGCCATCTGGAATGAGAGCCAGTCGTGGATGTAGTCGAGCGCGGGCTTCAGCCAGGGATCCATCAGAGGTCTCAATGTGAGGAGAGCGTCGCAGCCGCGAATATGAGCTGATCTCTCAGCCATAACAAAGCCGGCACAATCCGAAGGATTGCACCGGCTGACTGATCCGCGAATGGGATCAGTAGGTGGGACCGGAGCCGGGCGCCTTTTCAAGCGCAGCAGCGAGCGATTTATATTCGGCGGAGTCCTTGCCGCTCAGCATCGCGATCTTGTTGAGATGATATTGCGCCTGATCGCGGTTGCCCTGTTCGACCTGCCACAATCCGTAATACTGCCAGGTGCGGACATGGGCGGGGTCGGCCTTCAGCGCGCGCTCGTACCAGATCTGCGAGACCTTGTAGTCGCCGAGCTTGCGATAGGAGTAACCGATCAGGTTGGCGACATCGGCGCGGTCGTCCTGGCCGAGCGCCTTGAGCTGCGCGATGGCGGCCGTGTAGTCCTGCTTGTCATAGACCGTGGCATAGGCCGCGCGATAATTGGCGAGGAACGCGGTATTCTCGCTGTTCGGATTCCTGGTCTCGGTTTTCTTCTTCTTGTCCTTGGTGCCCTTGGTGTCGGACGCCGGCGGTGCGGAAGGCGTATCGCCGCCTGCGGCATAGGCCGAGGTCATGAAGGGCGTGGCGGCAACGGCCACGGAAAACATTGCCAGCGTCGTCAGCCTGATCGCGAGGTGGGTCATGCAGCGCTCCTGTTTGCAACAGCAATAATCTGACACGGAAGTCTCAGGTTGTGAACACCGGGCGTGGGTGTTCATTCCCGCTTGTGCCGACGTGGGGAGCAGACTTGTGGCAGCAGACTTGGGGCAGGACGCCTGACCCAGCCGATCGTGACGAGGATGTCACCGAGATGAACGAAGCCTGTCCGGCTTCCTCAGAGTGGGTTCAGCACAGCGTCGCTAGTTTGACTGCATTGATCGACAAGCCCGGCCAACCGACCGGTCAACTTCGTGATCGAGACCGACAGGAGACGACCATGTTGAAGAAAATTTCCACCGCGTTGATCGTAGTTTCCATGCTTGCCGCTCCCGCGATGGCTGCCGGTATCGCCAAGACCACGCCGGCGCCGATCACCAAGCCGGTGACGTCGGCCGATAACAAGGTGCAGGCCAAGCCCGGCGTGCTGAACGCAAATGCGAAAATGGTCCGCCATCATCACCGCCATGCCCGTCCTCATCATCGCTTCCATAAGAAGATGAGCGTTCACAAAGTTCACAAGCACACCGCCATCCAGACCACAGTCGCGCACAAGCGCGGCTGAGGGGGCTCCGCGGTCGCGGCCTCATATTGCCCAGCCGCGATCGCGGAGTTTCAACGGCCGGCCTGCTGCGCCTATCCCCTGGGATGCATAACATCCCTGAGGTGCAGCAGGCTGGTTCGTGTCCGTCACCGAGATGCGAATTCCAATTCCCGGGCGAACCGTCTAGGACAGGCATGACGGGGACACGCCTGCGTAATTGAGACGGCACGACGGATGAGACGGCATTTGGGGATATCGGCGAAACAGGCAGCAGCGGTACTGCTGCCGCTGTGGCTTGCAGCATGCGGAGGCGGCGGCGCCGGTGGCATCAGCTTCACGGATGACCAGGGCGTTGCCGCGCAGCCATTTCCGACCAATTATCGCGTGGACCTTCTGGCGTTCTTCAAGACCTATCTGAACAATCCGGTCGGCGTTCGTGACGCCATGATGGCGGAGCCGGTGCAACGCACCGTGGGCGGCCGGCTGCGCTATGTCAGTTGCGTGCGCTACACGGCGAAGGATTTCGATGGCAGATACACCGCGCCGCAGGAGCGGGCGGTATCCTATGTTGACAAGCGCCTCGATCGCATTGTCGACAATGTCACTGAGGCCTGTGCCGGCGCCACCTACGCGCCGTTCCCCGAAATGGAAAAGATGACGCGGTAGCGCGTTGTTGGCAGCTCTTTAGATCTG
The DNA here is from genome assembly GCF_052076045.1 of Tardiphaga sp. 20_F10_N6_6. Lineage (NCBI taxonomy): Bacteria > Pseudomonadati > Pseudomonadota > Alphaproteobacteria > Hyphomicrobiales > Nitrobacteraceae > Tardiphaga > Tardiphaga sp. 20_F10_N6_6. Next base: position 1,888,966 of record NZ_CP197239.1, on the reverse strand, counting down.
TTGTCGGTGCTCGATGCGATCACGATCAATGCCGACGTTGGCGCCCTCAACTGACCGCAACGTCGCCACGAGATTGCCGCAGCCCGGCGTGGGTATCTGGACACTGAAAAACCCGATCAAGTTCGTGTGAGCATTGAACCAAAAGCCATTTCGCGCCGCCTAAAAATGAATAAATCCAAAAGTGTTGCTGCTTTGTCGCAGTCGGCAAACATCGATGTGGCAACGCCTGCCGTGAAGCAACCAAACTGCCGCCACGTTGTTTTTCGAGGGTCATTACGCAACACAGGGGAACAACCATGAAGAAGCTTCTGCTCAGCGCGTCGGCCATCGTTGCCGTGGCCGCGATCTCGTCTTCAGCCTTCGCTGCCGACCTTCCGGCGCGGACCTATACCAAGGCCCCGGCCTATACGGCGCCGGCTTTGGTCTACAACTGGACCGGTTTCTACATCGGCGGTCATCTCGGCGGCGCCTTCGGTGACGGCAACAGCCTCGTCGGCGATAGCGGCCGGTTCATGGGCGGTGTGCAGGGCGGCTTCGACTATCAGTTCGCCACCAACTGGGTGGTGGGTGTCGAAGCCCAGTACAGCTGGCTGGCGAGCAGCAATACCAGCCTCGTCTTCCCGAATGGCACGACCATCACGGGCGGCGGTAACGATCAGCTCGGCTCGGTCACCGGTCGTCTCGGTTACACTTGGGGTCCGGCACTGCTCTACGCCAAGGGCGGTTACGCCTGGAAGGATAACAACAACCTGACCATCGCCGCTGTGGCTCCCGCGGTTGCTGTGATCGATGGCAACAAGAAGGACGGCTACACGGTCGGTGGCGGTCTCGAATACATGTTCTCGCCGAACTGGTCGGGCAAGGTCGAATATCAGTACTATAACTTCGGCAACACCACGATCACCTCGACGGCCATTCCCGGCGGCTCGACCAGCTTCAACAACGACGAGCACACCATCAAGGCCGGTCTGAACTATCGCTTCGGCTGGGGTGGCCCGGTGGTCGCCAAGTACTGAGCAAGTACGAAACCGCTTCAATCTTCGACGGAAAGGCCGGCATCACGCCGGCCTTTTTGTTTGTGGGGATTCGTCATGTGCCGCTGCGCGTCGCTGATCATCGCTTCAATGCGACCGTCATCCTCTCCACGTCATGGCCGGGCTTGACCCGGCCATCCATCTTTCTTGTGCGACGGTGTGCGGGCGAAGCTGGATCCCCGGGTCAAGCCCGGGGATGACACCTGTGGTGCGGCGCCTGCGCGTCATTCACGGATTCAACTGTCAAACAGCCACTGCTCTCCAGACATGCGTCATCACCCCCATTATTTGCGGCGCGGGGGCGCCGTCGTTGCTTGCATTCCCGCCCCCTAGTGAGAGGGCGTGCGGAACGCCAGGTGCCCGTTGCACCCTTGGGCCTGATGCGATGCGGTCTTCCGCAATTTAGAGTGCATCAGGACTTTCGGAGGCGCCGAGCAAGTGCCCGACGTTCCGCCTGCGGTGTTTTTTCGGTTGCCTGCACATCTGCCATGGCGAACGGTCCCATCACCAAAATTAATGTCCCAGGGCGGGGGGACAGGGTAGCCGCAAAGCACTTGGCCGAACGCGTTTCGATTTGGTCGTCCGTCACACTGTCCAGGGGTTTGTCCATCTCAAGGTCGGCCGTGTCCTTGCCAGTGGCAGTGCTGGCGCAGATCCGTCCTGCCCGAAGACAGACGTCCCCCCCATGAACCGCGTAACGCCGCATCTCCGGCGTCCACCGCATCCCACCCCGCGAACGTGACGATCGCGATCGCCCCTCTCGGTGGGGCAGGATGAATGGGGATATAAACCTGATGGGGATGGTGTCAACGGGAGATAGGAAAATATGTTCGGGTGCGCTCAGCCCGAGTCCACCTCACACTCGTCATTCCGGGGCGCGGCCGGCACTTGCCGGACGCGAACCCGGAATCTCAGCATGGGAGTCTCTAGTCAGTGCTAAACACTTCGAGATTCCGGGTTCGCGCTCTGCCGGCTTCGCCGGCGACGCACGCCCCGGAATGACGAGCGCGGGGCAGTAGACAGTCGAGCTCTCCGCTGCCCCCGCACCAGGAATCGAAAGTAAACGAGTCCTGAATCCCGGGAAAAATAAGGTTCGAGACTCCCTTGCCAGAATCGCTTGATGGTTGTCGGGCGATGAGAATGATCGACAATATCCGCAGCGACGGGGTGCAGGTGGCACTCACGGTCGCCCTGCTGGCCGCCTGCGCGGTCAATCTGCTGCTGCTTTACGCGTGGCTGTAAACGCGTGCGCCGGTTTGGCGCGCGCGGGAGTAGCCCTTGCCGGACAACTCTGATATCTGACTGCGCGACGCGGGCAGGCGTCTGATCCTGACGTCCTGTTTCGATCTCGGGTAATCAATTAACCCATTGATCTTGTTGCCGGTTTAGCTCAGCGGTAGAGCAGCGGTTTTGTAAACCGAAGGTCGGGAGTTCAATCCTCTCAACCGGCACCATTTCGCATTTTCACCGAAAGTTTCTGCCAAGTACCTGAAAGGGAGCGAAAATTCGGGAGTTCGATACACCCCGTTTTTGCCGTATCTTAGAGGTGTTTGAAAGGCCAGTCTCAGTACGGTCTGACGCATCACGTAGTCGCCGTTTTCGTAGATGTACCAAGGGTTTGCCAGAAATCTCAGGGCCAGTTCGATACAATCCTCCAGCCGCCCCTTGGGCGGTACCGTTCTGGCAACCCGTTCGGCGAGAACGATCTTTTCGCGTTCGAGCTTTTCGATCCGGGTCTCGTAAGCGCTCACAACCGATGGGCTGGAGGCATCGACGACGCGATCCAAGAGATTTCCGATCTGCCGTTCGACATCCGTAAATTGCTTTTGAAGCGCACTCTTCTCGTTTTTGGCAGCGGCCAGCCGCATGTCCCAAGCATCACATAGCATTGCCTTGGCCAGATCGAAGAGCCCTTCCGCGGGCTGCAAGGTCTTGATGATCTCTGCAAAGCCGTCTTCGAGCTTCGCGCGCGGCACTGACTTGCTTTTAGCCTCACAGCCCCGAGTCATGCATAAATAATAAGGGTAGTGACGGTAGCGCCCCTTCGACCATGCGGCGGTCATCGGGTTACTGTCGATTAACTGGTGACTTCTCCAGCGGTGTCTCGCCGTCGAGCCAGTCCCCTTCCTCGGCCAACGCGAGCCATGCAGCTTCCATGCGCTTGAAACGATTCCTGGCTGGCTCGCTATCGGATGCAGCAGCCATCTCCGCGCAGTTCTCTGCATTCGCCCGGTAAGTGTCGGACTGTTTCATTGTCGGATCCTACGCTGTCCGGAGGGAGCGTGGAAGCGTGGAACAACTTCCCGCGTTGCGGTATAACATCGGCATGAAACCAACGAAGTCGCTGAGGAAGCAGGCCGAGAAAGCCGAGGCCGTAGCTCATCGCTCGGAAGACACCGAGCATGCTGAACGGATGCGGAATCTGGCTGAAGCGTTCCGCGCGCAAGCCGATGCCCTGAAGGCTGCAAGGAAGAAGGGGAAAGTGAAGAAATAGCCTTCGCCTTATTGGCTACTGCCTTTCAGCCGGTCAAATATTCATCCAATAAACCGACTGACGCATCAGCGAACGTTAGCGTAGCTATCAAGAAGCCGAACCCCAACCCTACGCTTGGTCGTGCGTCGCCAGCCAATCCCTCATGATCAAAAGTGAGCTTTTAGCCTGTTTTTCGGGCGCTAGGCGCTGAAAACAGCAGCTTGACACTCTGCATCCTCTAGCCGAGATTATTGACTAACTGGTTAGTAATGACGAGGTGAGCGATCGTGGTTGTGGCGTCAGGCGGAAAAATCCGGGTTGCGGTCGATATCGGTGGGACATTCACCGACATTGCATTGTTCCTTGAAACCGGTCTGATCCATCAGAGCAAGGTGTCGTCGACGCCTGCCGATCCGAGTCGGGCGGTTGTTGACGGCGTCGGAAGCCTGCTGGCGGAGCTATCGATTGCGCCTTCGGCTGTGGCCGAAGTGCTGCACGGCACCACCGTCGGATCGAATACCATCCTGCAACGGTCGGGCGCCAAGACTGGACTGATCACGACGCGCGGCTTCCGGGACGTGCTGGAGATCGGGCGCATCCGGATGCCCGACATGTTCGACCTGACATGGGTGAAGCCGCAGCCATTGGTGCCGCGCCGGTATCGTATGGAAGTGACCGAACGCATGGCGGCGGACGGAACGACGGTCGAGCCGCTCTCCGAAGCAAGCGTCATCGCGGCCGGAGAGGCGCTACTCGCCGAGGATATCGAGGCCGTCGCTATCGCATTCATCAACAGCTATCGTAATCCGGCGCATGAATTGCAGGCCGAAGCGATTTTGCGGGCCAATTTCCCGCAATTGCTGGTGACGACATCCTGCGCGGTGCTGCCCGAGATGAAGGAATATGAGCGGACCAGCACGACGGTGGTGAATGCATATCTGTTGTCGGCCATGCGCACTTATCTGCAGAAGCTTGAATCGGGTCTGCGCTCGATCGGCGTGGCTGCGCCCATTCTGGTCATGACCTCGAATGGCGGCATGCTGGCTGCCAATGTGACCTGCGAGAAGCCGGTGCTGGTGGTGGCGTCCGGTCCTGCGGGCGGTGTCATCGGCGCGGCACGGCTCGGCATCGCGCGTGACGATCGCGACGTCATCGTGTTCGACATGGGCGGCACCACGGCCAAGGCGGTCATTATCGAGGACGGCCGCCCGACCATGACGTCGGAATACGAATTCCGCGATGGAATTTCGACGTCGAGCCGGTTCATCAAGGCCGGCGGCTATATGCTCAAGGTGCCGGCTATCGATATCGCCGAGGTTGGCGCCGGCGGCGGCTCCATTGCCGGCATCGACAAAGGTGGCCTGCTGGTCGTCGGCCCGCAATCCGCAGGTGCCGTTCCGGGCCCGGCCTGCTATGGGCTCGGCAACACAAAGCCGACAGTGACAGATGCCAATGTTGTGCTCGGTTTCATCAACGCCACGTCGCTGGCTGGCGGCAATCTCAATATCGATCGCAAGCTAAGCGAGACTGCCATCCGTACCCATGTCGGCGACCCGCTCGACCTCACTCTACTGGACGCCGCACATGGCATTCGTGCCGTCGCCAATGCGGCGATGGCGCGTGCCGTGCGCGCCGTCACCGTCGAGCGTGGTCGCGATCCGCGCGATCTCACGTTGACGGCATTTGGCGGCAACGGGGGCGTGCATGCGCCGGATCTCGCGCGTCAGTTGGGCATTCCTCGCGTCGTGGTGCCGCCGATGTCGGGAGTTTTCAGCGCACTGGGCATGCTGGCTTCCGATATTGAGCATACCGCACTGAAAACCGTCAGCCTATATCTCGACGGGATGCAGGTCTGCGACCTCAAGGCGATCAAGTCCGAGCTGCAACAGCAAGTGGCCGGGCAACTCGCCGGCGATGGCTATCAGGCCGAACGCACGATGTTTCTGTGGGAAGCCGATTTGCGCCATGAAGGTCAGGCCACCGAACTCACGGTGCCGTTCGAGGGCGAAGATTTCGATCAGATCCGTGAGCGGTTCATCGCCGAGTATTTCAAGACCTATGGCTATCGTGACGCCACGCCGATCGAACTGATGAAAGTGCGCGTGGCCGGGCGCGGCCTGCGCGAGAACCGCCTGGATTTTGCGGCCATGAAGATCGCCGCGCGGCAGGGCGCATCGCGTTCCGGAACCCGCGACGTTTCCTTCGCGCGTGGCGAGGCCGCTGTCGCGGTCGAGATCGTCGATCGCGGCGCGGTCGGAATGTCGCCACGGCAGGGACCTCTGATCATCGAGGAATTCGACGCCACCATCATCGTGCCGCCCGATGCTCGGGTGCACAAGGATGCGATCGGCTGCATTGTGCTGGAGTTCGAGGTATGAAAGTCGATCCGATCACCTTCGCGGTCATCAAGAGCGGCCTGGATTCCATCGCCGACGACATGGCCTATACGGTCGTGCGCATAGCGCGTTCGGAAATCGTCAAGGACGTGATGGATTTTTCCGCGGCAATCTGTGCCGGCGACGGCCAGATGGTGGCGCAGGCCAAGACCATCGCCCAGCATCTCGGCGCGATTCCAGAAGCCATGGCCTCCGTGCTCGGCAAATACGAAGGCGATCTGCACGACGGCGACGTCGTCATCATGAACGATCCCTATCACGGCGGCATGCATCTGCCTGATATCTTCATGTTCGTGCCGATTTTCCACAGCGGCAAACGGCGCGCCTTCGCCGTGGTGATCTGCCATCACACCGATGTCGGCGGCCGCGTGCCCGGCTCCAACGCGTCGGATTCGACCGAGATCTATCAGGAAGGGCTGCGGATTCCGCCGCTCAAGCTCTATGACCGCGGTGTGCTGAACACGACGCTAGAGGCGCTGATCAAGATCAACGTTCGGGTTCCGGATCGGGTCTGGGGCGATCTTTCGGCGCAATTTGCGGCGGCTCAGGTCGGTAAGCGCGGCTTGGAGAAGCTGATGCAGCGTTACGGCGTGGACGATGTCGACGCCTATATGCAGGAACTGCTCGACTACGCGGAACGATTGACCCGGCAGGAGATCAAGACCTGGCCGAAGGGTACGTACAGTTTCATCGACTATATCGATGATGACGGATTTTCCGATACGCCGATCCCTATCAAGGTTGCAATCACCGTCAACGGCGACGGTACGCTGCTGGTCGATTACACGGGCTCTTCGCCACAGGTGAAAGGAGCGTTGAATTCGACGCTCAGTTTCACACATTCGCTGACTTATCTCAGCATACGCTGCGTGCTGGCTAAGGACGTGCCGAACAATGTCGGCCTTTTTCGTTGCATTACAGTGAAAGCGCCGGAAGCTTCCGTGCTCAACCCGATCATGCCTGGGCCGTGCGCGGCACGTGCGCTGACGGGGTATCGCGTGTTCGATACGATGCTCGGAGCACTTGCGCAGATCGTGCCGGACAAGGTGCCAGCCGCAGGTGAGGGCGGCAACAGCGTCATTTGTATCAGCGGCCTGCGACCTAACCGCCAGCCTTTCATCATCGTCGACATGATCTGCGGCGCCTGGGGTGGTCGTCCCGACAAAGACGGGCTTGAAGCGGTTACCAATGCCTCGCAAAATCTCTCGAACATGCCGGTCGAAGTGATGGAGGCTGAGCATCCGGTGCGAATCGAGGATTACTCGTTCGTGCCGGACAGCTGTGGTGCTGGACAATATCGCGGCGGTGTCGGCATTCGCCGTAGTTATCGTATCCTCGCGCCGGAAGCGCTGCTGCAATTGCGCACCGACCGCGTCAAATTTCATCCCTATGGTCTCAATGGGGGCGAGCCCGGCGGCTTGTCGAAGAACTACATCGAGATCGGCAATGAGCGTAGTGCCATTCCTGGCAAGATCACGCGGAATGTCACTGAGGGCGCGCTCCTGATCCACGAGCAGGCCGGTGCAGGCGGCTTCGGCAATCCGCTGCTGCGTGATCCCTCCGATGTGCGCGAGGATTTCCTAGACGGCAAGATCACGGCCGAGTTCGCGCGAAAGCATTATGCTGTGACATTCGGCCCGCGTGGCGTGCTGGACGTCGAGGGAACTGCGGCACTACGATCCTCACGGGACGCCCCGCCATTACCGGAAGGGCGCCATGGAGCTTAGTGTGGCCGCGCCCAGCAAGATCACCCGCAATCCGGAAGCGAGCCGTGCCAAGATCCTGGACGCGGCACGGATCGAATTCGTCTCCAACGGGCTTAACGGCGCGCGCGTCGATCGCATCGCCGAACAATCCGGTGTCAACAAGAACCTGATCTACCATTATTTCGGCTCCAAGGACGAGCTCTATCTGGCAGTGCTCGAGCGCATCTATACGGACTTGCGTACTAAGCAGCAGGACGAAGACCTGCGCGGTCTGCCGCCGGTCGAAGGCATGAAGCGACTGGTCAGCAGCACGTTCGATCATTTCGTTGCGACGCCGGATCTAATCCGGTTGATGAGCATCGAGAACATCCATTATGCGCAGCACCTCAAAAGTTCGAGCACCATCAAGCCGCTCTATCGCGGGTTGCTCGACACGATCCAGATCCTGCTGAAACGCGGCCAGACCGAGGGTGTGTTTCGCGCCAATGTCGATGCGGTCGATCTCTATATGTCGATCTCCGGCCTCGCTTACTTCTTTCTGTCCAATCAGCACACATTGTCCTGGCTGCTCGACCGCGATCTCGCGGCGCGCCGACGTGTGCTCAAGAGACGCCAGCACGTCGTCGAGATGGTGCTGAGCTATTTGACGCAGAATTCGCCGGCAGAAGCGGATGGCGCCGACACAGAGTAATCAAACCGGAGATTGGGATATGAGAAGGCTTTTTCTATCGACCCTGATGCTTCTAGGTGCTGCGGCCGGCGCGGGTGTTTCGCCTGCTCTGGCTCAGGATAAATTGTCGGTGCGGCTGGATTTCTCGCCATGGGGCGTGCAGGCGGCCATGCATCTGGCTCAGAACCGCGGTTGGTTCAAGGAAGCCAAGCTCGATGTTGATATTCAGGATGGTCGCGGCTCTGGCAATACGATTCAGTTGGTCAATGCCGGGCAGGCGGATGTCGGTCAGGTTCAGGTGGGGTTGGTTGGCTCAGCGCGAGCCAAGGGCGCCACTATTCGCTCGATCGCGACGTTCCAGCGCAAGACCGATCTCTGCATTCTGGTCGACAAGACGTCGCCGATGGAGAAGGTCGCCGATTTGCGCGGTAAGAGCGTCGTCGTCTTTGCGGCAAGCCCATGGGCGCCCTTCATAGACGTCTATCTGAAATCCGGCGGACTGACGCGTGACGATCTCAAGGTTGAAGTTGTCGATCCGGCCGCATTGTGGGGCACCTATATTGCCAAGCGATCCGATGGTCTGATGTCGACCGTCGGTTCTGCGCTCCCGCTCGCGGAAGCGACCCGCCCGTCGAAGTGTCTGTTGGCATCTGATGCGGGCATTGCGTTCCCGAGCTACGGCCTGGTCGCACGCGACGAAGTGATCGCCAGCAAGGGACCGGCGTTGAAGCGTCTGATCGAGGTGCAGCAACGCGCTTGGCAGCATCTGCGTACGAATCCCAACGACGGCGTGAAGGCGATGATCGCCGAGCGTCCGGACGCCAAGCTGGACCCCGTGGTGCTGCTCGGACAGATCAAGCTGACGCTGGATTACTTCAATACGTCGGCGTCGCAGGGCAAGCCGATCGGCTGGCAGGCACAGGCGGACTGGGAAGCGGCGGGCAAGTCGATGGAGGCCGCGGGCGTATTGCCGGCCGGCTGGAAAGCGACGGACTACTACACCAACAGCCTCGTTGAGTAACATGGCGCCTCCTGCTTCATCAGAAACAGTGGCCTATGTTGCGCTCGGCCGCGTGGGGAAGACTTATGCCTCCCCGCGCGGGCCGGTCGCGGCGCTGGTCGATATCGATCTCGATATCCGGCCGCAGGAATTCGTCAGCGTGGTTGGCCCATCCGGCTGCGGCAAGAGCACCTTGCTGAAGCTGGTGGCCGGCCTCGAAGGGACGACCTTCGGAACGATCGACATTGGCGGCAAACCGCTCGACGGCACGCCGGATCGGCTTGGCGTCGTGTTCCAGCGCGATGTCCTGCTGGACTGGCGCACCATTCTCGACAATGTCCTGCTGTCGATCGAATTCACCCGCAAACCGACCGCCGATGAACGCGCGCGGGCGGTGGCTTTGCTGAACCGGTTTGGCCTCGGTGGCTTCGAGCATCGGTTTCCGTGGGAACTGTCGGGTGGTATGCGACAACGCGCATCGATCTGCCGGGCACTGCTGGCCGATCCCGACCTGCTGCTGATGGATGAACCATTTGGCGCGCTCGATGCCATGACCCGCGATGATCTCAACATCGAGCTCGCGCAGATCTGGCAGGATACGCGCAAGACGCTCTTGTTCATCACGCATTCGATTGCGGAAGCCGTTTTCCTGTCAGATCGCGTCGTCATGATGAGCAAGGCGCCGGGCATGGTGGTCGATGTCATCACCATCGACCTCCCGCGGCCACGCCTGCTTGCAGTGCGCGACACGCCGGAATTCGCCGCCTATGTGCACCGGATCCGTCACCACTTCGCCGAGTTGGGGATCGTCAAGGAATGATGCGTTTCGCAAGGCGTCTGTTTCTGGGCGATAACGAAACACGCGATGTCGTCGTCGTGCTGGCCGCAGCTCTTGTTCTGTGGGAGATCGGGGTTTACGTCTTCCAGCCGTCGCCGCTGATCCTGCCGGCGCCGTCGGCGATCTTTGCCGCGTTTCTGGAGACGCCTGGGTTGTTCCTGCGTCATCTCGGCTTTACGCTCTGGATGACATGCCTCGGCTTTGTACTGGCGGTCGTCATCGGCGTCGCGCTGGCGGTTGGGATTGTCTATTCGAAATTCCTCGAGCGGACTATTTATACGCTGCTCGTGGCGCTCAACTCGATCCCGAAAGTGGCGCTGGCGCCGCTGTTCGTTATCTGGATGGGCACCGGTCCTGAGCCCAAGGTGGCGATTGCGTTAATGCTGGCGATCTTTCCGATCGTCATCGATATGGTTCTAGGCCTGCGGTCGGTGGATCCCGACATGCTGGCGCTGGCCAAGGTATCAAAGGCATCGCCTTGGGCCGTATTGATAAAAATCCGCTTTCCCTGCGCTTTGCCGAGTCTGTTCGCGGGCATGAAAGTGGCGATCTCGTTCGCGCTGGTGGGCGCCATCGTCGGAGAGTTCGTGGCCGGCAGCCGGGGGATCGGTTTTCAGATACTTGTTGCACAAGGGCAGTTCGATACGGTGCGTGTGTTCGTGTCGTTGCTGTTGTTGGGCGTGGTCGGAACAATCCTCTTCTTTCTCGTCGACTATACTGAGCGGCTATCCCTGCCATGGCACGTCTCGCAACGCGGGCGTCATCAGTCATCCGCCGATCGGGCATGAACGGCGGCTCGCGATCACTCGGTACGCTTGCGCTGATAGTGACTGCGGCACTCTGGGGCAGCAACCATGTGGTCGCGCGGGCCGCGCGTGACGCGGCGCCTTTGCCGGCGCTGGTGTTCTGGCGCTGGCTGCCCGCTCTCGTCATTCTCACGGTCATTGCGTGGCCGTCCCTGCGGCGCGCCTGGCCTGAGATCCGGCCGCGGCTGGGCGAATTGACGATCGGTGGCGTTGTCGGCGTCGGCCTGTTTTCGTTTCTTCTGATCGGCGGAGCCTATCAAAGCCCAGCCATCGAAGTGGGCTTCATCAATGCCACGACGCCGGTATGGGTCGTGTTGATCGGCTGGATCATGGGGCAGGGGCAGATCGCCCGAATGGGCCAAGGTGGGCTCGCTCTGGCTTTTGTCGGCACGCTCCTGATCATCAGCAAGGGCGATCTGCTGCGACTGACCGGGCTGCAACTGAATCTTGGAAATCTCTGGTCGCTTCTCGCAGCGATCTTCTTTGCGTGGTTCTCGATCCGTGTGCGCGAATGGTCGCGCGTAATCGAAACCTTGCCGCTCACGGTGGTGACTGCCTGGGCAGGTCTCCTGGTCGTGTCGTTGCCGGTCTATGTCACGTGGGTTGCCAGCGGCGGTCCATGGTTCGCCTGGACCGACGCTGACATGGCCATAGCCCTAGGCGCGATCGCTTATACCGGATTGGGTCCTACCATGCTTGGTAACGTGTTCTATATCTACGGCGTAGCCACCAACGGACCGACGCGTGCTGCAGGATTTCTGTATCTCAGCCCGCTGTGTACGGCAGTGTTTTCGATCTGGTGGCTGGGCGAACATCTCGCCTGGTATCACGTCGTCGGGATCGCGGCGATTTTCGCCGGATTGATCCTGTTGGGACGCCTGGGGCGAGAGAGAAAGGCGATTTCGTAGCTACCGGATATTGCTGCGTAGAATGAGGCCAACCTTGAATTTGGAAGCCCGGGTAGGTCTTCAGTGCCGAAGTTTATATCGCCTGCTGCCTTGCCAGCTTCGGCCTCATCCAGATCCCGGCCTACGATGTAGAGCGCCACCTCGACGCGGGCGAACTCGTCGAGGTGATGCCCCATCATCGAGCTGCGCCGATGCCGATGGCACTGCTCTATCCACACCGTCAGCATCTCTCTCTCTCGGAGGTTTCAGGTCTTTGCGGACTGGCTGGGTGGACTGTTGAAACGTGAGCTGCTGTGATGGCGACAGGGCGGGAACTGGTGCTTGAATGGCTGGATCTCATCCCGCGGCGTTACAAGTGTGTTTGAGCATTACCGCGAGCGCGTCGAAAGTTGATTGACCTGCGGCTCCATGGTCGCGCTCAGCGAGCTCCTCTCGCAGATGCCGCTCATCTAGTATCGACGAAGAGCCACGCAACGTCGCAGTGTATGGTCCAAGCGGTCTCCTCGTTGGTGGTCGTCAAATTGCTAGCGTTTTCATTCAACTCGTCTTCGAAGGTCGATATTTTTGTTTGCCGGTTCATAATACATCTGTTGGGTATCACCTGCGATTTAATTCGATAGCTGTGGATGGTAGGTGATGCTCCGCATTGCCGTCTGAATGGATCCTGACGCAATGACTGTCATTGGCGCTCGTGCAACCAGTGTAATTTCCCGGCGCCCTGCATAGTTTTGCTGCAACGAGGGATGAATTGAAGCAACTCTCGCCGTAACAACGTGCTTGACAGTATGGTCGTTCTAAGGGAGCTTAAACTGCAAGCGTTGGGCAGAGCTGCCCGATAACGCTACAAGTTCAAACCATTTCCAACACCGCGCTTCAAATTCAAGCGTGTCCAGTTGGTGGCGAGGGCGCCCACGGCTTCACAGCCGGCGGGCGCTTTTTTTGTTTTGGATCGGCTAATGGCGCGGAAGCACTATCGCATCGGCATAATGTTCTCGACGACAGGGTCCTACAGCGTCGTCGCACGCTCGATGCTGAACGGCGCGTTGCTGGCGTTCCAGGAGAATGCCGAGGCAGACGGTGCGGTGACGTTGGAGCCCGTCGTGGTGAACCCGTCGGGCGATCTTGAACGTTACCGCGCACTTAGCCTCGAGCTGCTTGGCGCCGGCATCCGCCAAGTTTTGGGCTGCTATACGTCTTCGAGTCGCAAGGAGGTCATTCCCTGCTTCGAGAAGTTTGACGGGTTGCTCTGGTATCCGTCGCATTATGAAGGGTTCGAGAGTTCGGACAATGTGATCTACACCGGAGCATCGCCCAACCAGCACGTGCTGCCACTGGTCGAGTATCTCGCCTCGCGGATTGGTACTCGCGCATTCTGCGTCGGCTCCAACTACATCTGGGCCTGGGAGAACAACCGCATCTTCCGTGAGGCGCTGACCGCGCGGGGAGGCGCCGTGGTCGCAGAGCGATACCTGTCCGTGGGCGATACCGAATTTGACCAGGTCATATCGGCGATCCTTGAGCAGCGTCCAGATTTCGTCTTCAACAATCTGATCGGTACGAGCGCCTATGCCTTCTTCCGCGCTTTCCGCGCGGCCTGCCGCGCGCGTGGTATCGATCAGGTCAATGAAATTCCGGTGGCCAGCTGCACGCTGTCAGAGCCGGAGCTTGCGGAGATTGGCGACAAGGCTATCGACGGGCACTTGAGCTCCAGCGTCTATTTCTCCTCGTTGGAATCTCCGGCGAATGCGGCATTCATCGCCGCCTATGCCAAGGCCTTCCCCGGCGGACCAGTATCGTCCGCCGACGCAGAAGCGTCCTACATCGCCGTCAAGCTTCTGGCCGCAGCATTAGAGCAGGCGGGTACCGATGATGCACGCGCCGTGCGCGCCGCGGTCGCCAGCCAGAGCTTGCTGGCGCCGCAGGGCGAGGTGCGCATTGATCCGCAAACCTATCACGCCTGGCTGACACCGCGGATCGCCCGTTCCACCCTCAATGGGCAGTTCGAAGTGCTGCTGGAGGCACGCAGCCCAATCGCGCCAGATCCCTATCTCGTTCAGTCGTCGCCGCGCTTTGCGAGTGCAATGCGCTCTCCCGTGCTCAGAGTGGTGCAATCATGACATCCCGGTTGCTGCAGAATTTCAAAGGCGGTCGCGCTCTTGTCGTCATCGGACGCGGCGGAAAAGAGGGCTCACTCGAGTCCACCCTCGCCAAACTTGGTGTGACGACCGAATATCCCGAGATCGTCGACGGCCGCGCGCAGATCGATGTCGGCAACCTGCAGTCCGAGCGCGATATCCTGTTCATTGACGGCGATCTCGAAGGCGCGGTGGCGATTGAGGTCAATCCCATCTCACGCCTGCCGCCGGTGCCGGTGATCGGTCTGGTCGGCGTCGAGGCGCCGAGCCGTCTGAAGGCGTTGGTCAATCTCGGCGCGACTTCCTTCCTGCGTAAGCCGGTCCACGGCGGCGCCGTCTACACCTCACTGTTCATGGGCGTGAACCAGTTCATGTTGCGTAGCGATATGCATGCCCGCCTTCAGGATCTCGAAGAACGCCGTCGTAGCCGTCGCGCGGTGATCCGCGCGGTGATCTTCTTGATGCAGCAAGACGGTCTCGATGAAGAGAGCGCCTATTCCCAGCTTCGCCGCGAGAGCATGCGCGCGCGGCAGAACTTGGAACTCTACTGCGAGGAATTTCTGAGCAGGCGGGCAAGTGCGCCCGACATTCCCGGCCGCGCGACCAGCATCACGCTGCGAGGCGGCAACAAGCAAGCGATGTAGGAGACACCAACATGACCAAGAATGTGTTGCGGGGGCTGCGCGCCGTAGCCCTCACGGGGACGCTTGTTCTCGCGACAGGTGCGGCGTTTGCGCAAACCCCGATCAAGCTCGGGGTGCTGGAGGACCAGTCCGGCGATTTCGCGGTGGCTACCATCGGAAAAGTGCATGCGATCCAACTCGCGGCCGAAGAGATCAACAAGGCCGGTGGTATCGACGGCCGGCCACTTGAGCTGGTCGCCTACGACACCCAGTCCGACAACACACGCTATCAGGAATTCATGCGGCGTGTGCTCCAGCGCGACAAGGTCGACGTAGTATTCGCTGGCTTCTCGTCCGCTTCGCGCGAGGCCTATCGCCCGATCGTCGATCAGTTCAACGGCTTCGCATTCTACAACAATCAGTACGAAGGCGGCGTTTGCGACGGCCATATGATTGTCACCGGTGCGGTGCCGGAACAGCAGTTCTCCACGCTCATTCCCTACATGATGGAGAAGTACGGCAAGAACGTCTACACGCTCGCCGCGGATTACAATTTCGGCCAGATATCGGCGGAGTGGGTGCGCAACATCGTCAAGGAGAACGGCGGCAAGATGGCCGGTGAAGAGTTCATCCCGCTCGGCGTGTCCCAGTTCTCACAGAGCATCCAGAATATCCAGAAAGCAAAGCCTGATTTTGTGGTGACGCTGCTGGTTGGCACTGCGCAGGCTTCCTATTACGAGCAGGCGGCATCCGCCAACGTCAATCTGCCGATGGCCTCGTCGGTCAACGTCGGGCAGGGCTACGAACACAAACGCTTCAAGCCGCCAAGCCTGAAGGACATGTACGTCACGACCAACTACATCGAGGAAATCGATACCCCGGCCAGCAAGGCATTCTACACCAAGTTCAAGGCCAAGTTCCCTAACGAGCCCTATGTGAACCAGGAAGCCGAGAATTCCTATCTCGCAGTCTATCTCTATAAGCAGATGGTCGAACGGGCGAAGTCGACCAAGCGGGAAGATATCCGCAAGGTAATCGCGGTCGGTGATGTCTGCATGGATGCGCCGGAGGGCAAGGTCTGTATCGACCCGAAGAGCCAGCATATGTCGCACACCATTTATCTCGCCAAGGTCGGGGCCGATCATTCGATCTCGTTTCCGAAAGTGTGGGAGGGCATCAAGCCGTACTGGCTGGGCGATGCCGGTTGCGATCTGACCAAGAAGGATCCTATGGCGCAGTACACGCCCTCGAACCCGCCGCCGAAACCCTGACATCGGCGTCGGCGCCGCCCCGGCAGGTATGTCTGCCTGCCGGGACAGTGTTCTCGAAGAGCTGAAGTTTCCCTCGCATTTCGAATTTGCATCATCCCGGTTGGTTCATGGACATCGCAACGCATATATTCTCGGCGCTCTATCAGTTCGGCGATGCATTCGCTTTTCTCGTGCTGTCGGCATGCGGACTCGCGGTGATCTTCGGCATGATGGGCGTGATCAATCTCGCCCATGGCGAGTTCATCATGTGCGGCGCCTATGTGACGGCTTCCACCGTCCATCTCGGCCTGCCGCTGCCGCTGGCGATCTTGGCCGGGGCCATCGTCGCCGCGTTGGTCGGCGCGCTAGTCGAACTCGTGGTGATCCGCCATCTCTATGACCGGCCGCTCGACACCATCGTGGCAACCTGGGGCCTGAGCCTCATTGCGACCCAGGGGACGCTGATCTTGGTGGGCTCGTCCATGGCCGGCGTCGGAACGCCGTTCGGCAGCTTTCAGGTTGGCGAGTATTCTTATTCCATCTATCGCCTCGTGCTGTTTGCCTCCGCGCTCGGCGTACTCGGCGGCCTCTATATGCTGTTCAACTGGACGCGCTTCGGCGTGCTTGCCCGCGCCACCATCCAGGTGCCGCACATGGCCGCGGCTCTCGGTGTCGATACCCGCCTGATCTACAGTCTCACCTTTGCCTGCGGTGCCGGGCTCGCCGGTCTTGCAGGTGGCCTGTACGCGCCCACCATGACGCTGGTGCCGACGATGGGCGCCACCTTCATCATGGAGGCCTTCGTCACCGTGGTGATTGGTGGGGCCGACGTATTCCTCGGTACCGCGCCGGCCGGCGCGATCCTCGCGGTGGTGAAGTCGGTGATGACCTCCTGGCAGGGACAATTGTTTGGCCAGATCGGTTTGCTGGTCGCCGTGATCATCGTTGTCCGGGTCCTGCCGAAAGGCATCTCCGGCTTCCTGCTGCGCGAACGAACCTGAAGGATCCGCAGCTGTGAACGGTTTGCCTGGTTTCCTCCGCCGCCTCGAAGGCCCGCAGACTGTGGGTCGTGGTCCGGCGTTCTGGATTACGTTCGCCATCGTGTTCGCGATTGCCTGCGCCTATCCGTTGTTCAGCGACGGTTATACGGTCGGCAATACCGTGTATTTCTTCGTCTGGGTGTTCATCGCGCTCAGCCTGTGTGTGATCTGGGGCTATGGCGGTTCGCTCTCGTTCGGGCAGACCGCTTTTTTTGGCATTGCCGGTTATAGCTACGGCATCCTCACGCTCAATTTCGGCTCGGCTTATGGGTTCACCTTGGTCGCGCTGGTGCTGGCGGTCGTGATCGCCGCGCTGTTTGCGTTGCTGCTCGGCTATTTCATGTTCTTCGGCCGTATCGCCGGCGTCTTCCTCGGTATTGTCACGCTGGCGGTGACGCTGATGCTGGAGCGCTTTATGGCCCAGACCGCGGGCCCTGAGTGGCGCATCGGCGCGGCGCGCCTCAACGGCTTTAATGGCATGAGCGCGATGCCGCCGCTAACGATCCCATGGTCCGGTGGCGACATCGTGTTGTTGGCCGATATCGGACTCTATTACGCCGTGCTGGGATTGCTGCTGCTGGTCTATCTCGGCCTGCGCATCCTGATGAACTCCTCGTTTGGCAATGTCATCGTTGCTATCCGCGAGAATCCGGAGCGCGCGGAGATGCTGGGCTACGACGTGCGCAAATATCAGCTCATCACCTTCGTGATCGGAGCGGCGCTCGCGGGCATTTCCGGCGTGCTTTACACGGCGTGGGGACAGTACATCACGCCGTCGAGCATGGGCATGACCGCGGCCGCGCTGCCGTTGATCTGGGTCGCGGTCGGCGGCCGCAGCGATCTCACGTCGACCGTGATCGGCACGCTGGTGGTGCTCGCGGCCTTCCAGGCCCTGACCATTTACGGCAGCCAATACGCGCTGGTGTTCATGGGTGTGCTGCTGGTACTGACCGTGCTGATCGCGCCGAACGGGCTCGTGCTCGGTGCCATGAATCTGATTTCCCGGCTCGTTGCGCGCCGCAGCAAGGGAGACGTCTGATGGCGCTTCTCGAGCTTCGCGGACTCAATAAACATTTCGGCGGCTTGCATGTCACCAATTCGGTCGATCTCGTGCTTGAGGCCGGTGAAATCCATTGCCTGATCGGTCCGAACGGTGCGGGGAAGAGTACGCTGTTCAGGTTGATCCTAGGCGAACACCATCCCGGTAGCGGCGATATTCTGTTCGCCGGCGAGAACATCACTGCGCTGAAACCGTTCGCGCGCATTCACCGCGGGCTGTCGGTCAAATTCCAGGTGCCTGGCGTATTCAAGGGATTGTCTGTCCGACAAAACCTCGAAATCGCCCTGCAGCGGACGCATCGCAGCGTTGAGCTCGCGCGCGGGATCGATCGGTTGCTGACGTTCCTCAACCTTGAAGCCGAGCAGATGCAGACCGCCGGGAATCTGAGCCACGGCCAGAAGCAGTGGCTCGAAATCGGCATGGCGATCAGCCTGAAGCCGCAACTGTTGCTGCTCGACGAGCCGACTGCGGGCATGTCGCCGGAAGAAACGCATCAGACGGGCGAGATGGTGCAGCGATTGAATGCGGACGGCATGACAGTGTTGGCGATCGAGCACGACATGGCCTTCGTGCGCCAGGTCGCGCAGCGCGTCACGGTGCTGCATCTTGGACAGGTCTTCGCGCAAGGCTCGATCGATGAGATCGTCGCCGACGAACGCGTCGCCGCTATCTATCTGGGGCAGGCCCATGCGTAAGGAAGTCATTCTCTCGACGCAGGCCTTGCGCGCCGGTTACGGCGGCAAGCCGGTGTTGCAGGGCCTCGAAATCGAGGTGTGGGAGAGCGAGATCGTCGCTGTGATCGGCCGCAACGGCGTCGGCAAATCGACGCTGATGAAAAGCCTGATTGGCCTCGTGCCGGCGATGAGCGGTTCGATTGTCTATCGCGGCGAGGCCGTCGAACTGTTGCCGCCGCACAAACGGGCGCGGCTTGGCATGGGTTATGTGCCACAGGGGCGCGACGTGTTTCCGCGCCTGACGGTGGCCGAAAACATCGCCGTCGGCGCTGCGATCAAGGGCGATATCCCCGAGGAGGGACGGCGGCGGATCGTGGAAGCCTTTCCGATCCTCGCGGAGCGCTGGAGCCAGCGTGCCGGCACCATGTCCGGTGGCCAGCAGCAGCAACTCGCCATCGGGCGTGTGCTGATTGCCGATCCCCACCTCATTTTGCTCGATGAGCCATCCGAAGGCATTCAGCCGAATATCGTTCAGGACATTGCCCGCAACATGGTCGAACTCAACCGCAGCACCGGCGTCACTATCATCCTGGTCGAGCAGAATCTCGACATGATCCGCGCCATGGCGCAGCGCTGCTACGTGATGGACAAGGGGCGCATCGTCGCAAGCCTCGATCGGGCCGCGCTCGACGATCAGGCAGAAATGCGCCGTCATCTCGCGGTCTGAAACCAACCCACGCCCATAACAACACAGAGACGAAGGAGTGAATCGATGGCCTGGCAGGAAAATTCGATCATGGCGAGCAAGGGCGTCGCCAAGGGAAAACCCGGCACCCATCACATGATCACCGAACAGGATCAGGGCAAGTACCACTATGTCTATGGCCCTTACGTAGGGCCTGTGCTGACGGTCGATCCCGGCGCTGTGGTCTCCGCCGAAACCCATGATGCGTTCGAGGGCGCCATCAAGCACGAGACCGACATCCCCTCGAAGATTCTCAACTTTCCCTTTCTCAACCCGCAGAACGGGCCGATCTGGATCAACGGAGCCGAGAAGGGCGATACGCTCGCGGTCTATATCGAGAGCATCGTGCCGCGTGGGCCGCAACCGCGCGGCACCACTGTCGTCATGCCGGAATTCGGCGGGCTGGTCGGCACCGGCCAGACCGCGTTGCTCAATCCGGCTTTGCCCGAGCGCGTCAAGAAGCTCGAGATCACTCTCGAGAACGGCACCAAATGGAACGACAAGATCACGCTGCCCTATGAGCCGTTCATCGGCACCATCGGCACTTCGCCGGAGATCGAGGCGATTTCGTCGCTGGTGCCGGACTATTACGGCGGCAACATGGACCTGCCCGACGTCGGTGTCGGTGCGGTGATCTATCTGCCGGTCAATACCAAGGGCGCGTTGCTCTATCTCGGTGACTGCCACGCGGCGCAGGGCGACGGCGAACTCTGCGGCGTCGCGATCGAGCATCCGACCGTGACCACGGTCCAGATTGATCTGATCAAGGGCTGGAGCATTGCTTGGCCGCGGCTGGAGACCAAGGACTTCATCATGACGATCGGCTCGGCGCGGCCGATGGAAGATGCTGCGCGCATCGCCTATCGCGAGCTTTGCCGTTGGATGACGGCCGATTACGGCTTTGAGGAGATCGATGCCTACATGCTACTGACCCAGACCGGCCGCGTCCGGCTCGGCAACATGGTGGATCCGAAATATACGCTCGGCGCTTCGATCAAGAAATCATTTTTGGTCTAAAAGGGTAAGCCGATCATGTCGCGCGTGCACAAGGTTGCCACGGTTCAGTTCGAACCGACCATGTTCGAGAAGGAGCGCAATATCGCGCGGCTGCTCGAACTCTGCGAAGCGGCGGCGACAGCGGGCGCCCGGCTCATCGTTACGCCGGAGATGGGCACCACGGGCTATTGCTGGTTCGACCGGGCTGAGGTCGCACCGTTCGTCGAGACGATCCCGGGGCCGACCACGGATCGCTTCGCAGCGCTCGCGCGGAAACATGACTGCTACATTGTTGTCGGCATGCCGGAGGTCGATAGCGACAGCATCTATTTCAACTCTGCGGTGCTGATCGGACCCGAAGGTGTGATTGGCCAGCATCGCAAGACGCATCCCTATATTGCGGAGCCGAAATGGTCGGCGGCAGGCGATCTCGGCCATCAGGTCTTAGACACGCCGATCGGGCGCATCGCGCTGCTGATCTGCATGGACATCCACTTTGTGGAGACCGCGCGTCTCGTCGCCTTGCAGGGCGCCGACGTGATCTGCCATATCTCGAACTGGCTCGCTGAGCGCACACCGGCTCCGTATTGGATCAGCCGGGCGTTCGAGAACGGTTGCTATCTGATCGAAAGCAATCGGTGGGGACTTGAACGCACCGTCCAGTTCAGCGGCGGCAGTTGCGTGATCGCGCCGGACGGAACAATTGCGGCCCTGATCGATGGCGGGGACGGCTTCGCACTAGCTGACATGGATCTGGACGCGTCCCGCGCGCGGCGTGTTGGCGGTGAAGCCGTGTTCTCTCAGCGCCGCCCCGAACTCTATGCGGGGCTGCTGTCCAATACGTTCAGCTGGAATCCTCGCGATTTCTTCAAGTTGTACGGCCACAAGCCCTGGCCGACGGGGCGGACGTCGCGGGTTGCGGTCGCGCAGATGAGTCCCGGTGATGACGTCGAAGCAAATCTCGCGCGCATCACCTCGCTTGCGCGGCAGGCGGAGCTTGAGGGCAAGGCCGACCTCGTCGTGTTTCCGGAACTCGCGCTGAGCGGCCTCAACAATCCCGGCGCGCGAGCGCAGACTGTTCCGGGGCCGGAGACCGATCAGCTCTGCCGTCTGGCCGCCCAGCTCAAGGTGTATCTTGTCGTCGGCATCGCCGAGCGTAACGGCGATGCGATCTACAACAGCGCGTGCCTGATCGGGCCAGAAGGCCTTGTCGCGGTTTACCGCAAGACCCACTTGACGGAATCCGAGCGTGCCTGGGCGCGTCACGGCGATGACTGGGTGGTGGCCGACACGTCGGTCGGGCGCATCGGCCTTCTGATCGGTCACGATGCATCGTTTCCTGAAGCCGGCCGCATCCTTGCGCTGAAGGGGTGTGATCTCATCGTCTGCGCGGCAGCGATTAAGGAACGTTTCAGCACCCCGCATGTGGGATCGCTTGTGTCGCAGAACTATCCGATCCCGACCGGCGCCGATCTCTATCACTGGCATCACTTCCGGGTTCGCGCCGGCGAGAACAACGTGTTTTTTGCGTTCTCGAATGTGTTCGATCCCGGCAACGGATATCCAGGCCTCAGCGGCGTGTTCGGCCCCGACACCTTCGAGTTTCCGCGTCGGGAAGCCATCGCGGCGGATACCGAAGGGACGGCGACGGCGGTGGTGGACACCACGAATCTCGACACCGTCTATCCGACCAACGTTGTGCGCCGGAAAGATCTGGTTGCTATGCGGATGCCGCACAGCTACCGCGGGTTGATCACGAAGGCTGCGGGGTGGTACGCGCGAGAGCACCGATGACAATCGTGCAAGCCGAGCAGTCAGGCATCTCAACCGAGGAGTGAACCATGGATCTGGGATTGAAGGGCACGAACGCTCTGGTGACGGGCGGAAGTAAGGGAATCGGTCGTGCGATTGCGGACATGTTCGCTAGCGAGGGCGCCAACGTCGCCATTTGCGCGCGACAGCAAGTGCAGATCGACAGCGTCGTTGCGGCCTTGCAGGCGAAGAGCGTCAAGGCCTGGGGCAAGTCGACCGATGTCGCCGATCCCGTCGCCCTCAAGCAATGGGTTGACGGCGCGGCCGCCGAGCTCGGCGGCGTCGATATCCTCGTATGCAATGTCAGCGCACTGGCGGTCGGCGATACCGCGGAAACCTGGGAAAAGTCATTCCGCATCGACATGATGCACACGGTCAATGCGGTGGCGGCCGCGCTTCCCTATCTGGAAAAATCGAAGACGCCGTCGATTGTCATCGTCTCCAGCGTCTCCGGGTTCGAGGTCGATTTCGCCGCCGGCTCTTACGGCGCCTTCAAGGCTGCACTGATCCACTATGCCAAGGGATTGAGCAATCAGCTCGCCGGCAAAGGCGTCCGCGTCAACGCGGTGTCGCCCGGCAACACCTATTTCGAAGGCGGCATATGGCAGGGCATCGAACACGGCTCGCCCGAACTTTACAAGACGGCCATGAGCTTGAACCCGACCGGTCGAATGGGAACCGCGGAGGAAGTGGCCGCCGGAGTCGTGTTCGTGGCTAGCCCTATCGCGAGCCGCATCTCGGGTACCAACCTCATCATCGACGGTGCTCTGACGAGGGCCGTGTAGCTCTGAACCCGCTTCGAAACGAGGCGCGATCAGTTCGAGGAGCGGGATAGTTCGACGATCATTGCTGAACTAAGAAACATGAGAATTCATCCACGCTGACGACTGTATAGGAAACTGCAATTTCCTATACAGTCATCGGCGATCAGCTAACTCGGTGTGATCTCGCCATTCTGCAATGAGTGACATCAACCCGGCGCCAACGCCAAACTGCGACCGTGGAAACGAAACGGGCTGGAAGGTGGGGCTCAGTCGGTTGGTGCCCCCATGTGCCTCTAATTGGCGGCTATGGGGCTGGTGATACGACAGCTACGAGCTATCGTGAAGCAGTGGGCTTTTCGGCTCAGCTTGGGCGATTGGCAGCTCCTGGCGCAAAACAAACCTTCGGCAAATTCGGGGGCAGCGAAGTGACAAATGACACCGATTGCGATTGGCCTGAGTGCTGACTGCCAACGGTTGCCAGATGCAAAACAAACGCAGGTGGGCTTCTCGAGCTACTCTTTACCATTATGAATTTCGAGGGTTTTGACTGAGTCTTAAAACGCTTTTCCAAACCTATCATTCCGAGCACAAAATCTAGCGCGCGCCCTTCCAGTTCTTGCCCTCTCTGACAACAACCACGTCAATATCCGTTGGCATCCTGCTGTGGTGTGAAAATGTAGGTGTGATCCGATCTGCCTCGATGCACCTTCAAGTTTGTATGGGAGAAGGCATGAGCCCTGGCTGATATGCGATGAGCAGGGAGCGCTTCGATCTGATCTGTCTCGAGCAAGTATAGAGCCTTCATCCGGACTAAAGGAAACTTGCCATGGGAGCGCTCAATGATTGAGATGACTCCCAATGAGACGGCCCCCATCGCCCCGAGCATCAGTCGCCCTAACCTTCCGCAAGCGACGCTCCCGCCACCAAGGGTAAAATCGAGCACTGCATGTGTTGGCGCTTCAGCCTGGAGCGCATCGTGCGCGCTTCTACAGTCGGAGAGGGCTTCAGTGGTGATGAGCGATGCAGCTCGCAGCAATCGTTGGAAGCCGACGTTTTACGTGCTGATCGAAGACAATGCAGCCGAGGAATGGTGGTCGCCTAGCCAATATCTTGAGGTCGTAGTCACCAAATGTCGTTAAGTGACACAACCGTGGACACTGGACGGGCCAGGTGGCTTTTGCAGCGTGAATGGCCGCTTTGTGCCGAAGATGATGGCGGCTGTTCGAAACGCTGCGGAAAATTCGAGAGGCCGATTTTCCGCTGTCAGTCAGACCTTCATTCGGAACGTCGATCGGGGTCGCTCCGAGCGCTTTCGAAAGTTAAACACGTATTTATTCGGGAAATACATAGGATTTCCTATCTCTTTGGTATGGGACCTGTGCGAAGAAAATCTTGAATTTCCGGCGCACGATGACCTCGGAAACGTAGCCCTTGGCTGCCCATCTTGCAGGCTTTGCAATCGCGATCTCCGATCGATGCGACTGCGCGACCGCGAGCGGCACGCTTTGAGGTTCACAGCAGATGGAGATGGATGATGATTTTCGATCGACAACCCAGATATCTCACCGCGGCCTTTGCCGTTGCCGTCGTGCTCTCGTTCGCAGCGCTGAGCTCGCAACCCGCCGAAGCTACGCCACTGCACCGTGACGCGTCGCCATTCTGTCTGTTGCCAGGCTCATCCAATGGTCCAGGGGGCGCACCGCAGATCTGCGGCTACTATGATTATCAGGAATGTCTGCAGGCCGCGGCCGACATGCACGCCAACTGCGTGGAGAACATCGATTTCCGCGGTAGTTATGAGCGAACGCCCGACGGGTGGCGTGCCCGGTACTGAGCGCCTTCGCGAGCGGCACGGCCCGGTCGATAATAATCTCTTGTGCGGAAAACGAGATCATCTTGAAAAGGGGGACGCCGTGAAACGCGTCTATCGCTTCTCGAGATGGCGGCAGCAGCGCCGCTCGCCCGGGCCGAACTACCGTTCGCGCCCGCCCCATGCGAATGGCACCAGCAGCACGGCAAGCAGCGCCGTTGCTGCCAGCATTGCCCAAGCATCGTTCACACTCCAGACAAAGGCCGTCTTTTCGATCATGGGCCGGACCAGGGCTTCCATGGCAGGAGTGGGTGGGCCGGAGAGACCGCTTGTCAGCAACGCGGGATCGAGGCCAATGGCCGTTGCCGCCGTGGGGTCTCCCGATAACAATCGCATATGCAACGCAGCGGCGTAGATGTGGGTGCGACTGTATAGGATAGTGTCAATCAGCGCGATGCCGATCGCGCCGCCCAGATTGCGCATCAGGTTGAACAGGCCGCTCGCTGCCGGTATCTGCGCTTCCGGCAGCGAGCCCAACGCCAGGCGGGTCGGTGGCAACAGGCAGAACATGATGGCGACGCCGCGAACGATCTGTGGCCAGAACATCTGGTTGAAATCGGTGTCGCGTGTCTGAAACATGCTGAGGGCGAGGCCGATACCAAACACCGCAAAACCTGCGGCGGTCAGCCAGCGCGCCTTGAGTCGCCGTTCCAGCGCGACGGCGATGGGCGACATCGCCAGTTGCGCGGCGCCGGTCACCAGCATCGTCGAACCAATCTGCAGGGCGTCGTGACCCCTGATGTAAGCCAGAAAAACCGGGATGAGATAGACTGAGCCGTACAGGCCCACGCCCAGGCAAAAGCTCAACGCGCATCCGATCGCGAACGAGCGGTTTCGGAACGGGCCAAGCTGCACGACAGGATGGGCAGCGCGCAATGTGCGTCGGACGAACAGGCCGCCGCAGAGCGCGCTGATTGTGAACAGGCCCGTGCAGGTGACCGATACCCAGCCATCATGGGGGGATTGCTTCAGTCCGATCTCCAGAGTGGCCAGCAACATCGCCATCAGAACCAGCGACCGCCAATCGATTTCCGCAACGTCGCCAAAGTTCAGCTGTTGCCGGGGCAGCAGAGGAGGCGCCACAACGCAAGCGATCAGCCCGGGAACGACATTGATCAGGAACAGCCAGTGCCAGGACCAGGTCTGCGTGATCCAGCCGCCGACCACAGGGCCGACCGTCGGCGCCAGCACCGCCACGATGCCGGCGATCGTCGTGGCGATACCTTGGTTGCGCGGCGGGAACAGCAGGAAGACTGCGGCGAACACCGCCGGGATGAGCGTTCCGCCCGCGAATCCCTGCAGCACACGAAACGACACGAGGGCGGCGAAGGTGCCGCTCGCGGCGCAGCCGATCGACGCCAGTGTGAACAGCGCGAGGGCGGCGGCAAACAGCCAGCGCATTGAGAGCACATGCGTCAGCCAGCCCGTCAGGGGAATGGCTATGATCTCGGCAATCAAATAGGAGGTCTGGACCCAGCTCATCGTCTCCGGGGAGATGGCGAGGGCATTCTGAATGGTCGGCAGCGATGTTGCGACGACCTGAATGTCGAGGATCGCCATGAACATCCCAAGACACATCAGGACAAAGCCGAGCCACGTCCGGGTGTCCGCGAGGGGCAGTTCGGTGCGCGGGGTCGTCATGGGCTTACGAGCGGCGGGGCAGGCAGCACGGCAGGGTCAAGGCTATCCATCGCGCGGGTTAATCGGGTGCGGCGGACGATCGAGCTGATCAGGCCCGGGCCGCGCGTGGCCGCGGCGAACATCAGGTTTCGGCTGATGCGATGTTCGGCAAGGCAGGAGACGATGCTCGCCAGCCGGATCGGTCCGGCTGTGAGTTTTCGCGCCGCCGCCAGATACACATCAGGTGAAAGGCCCTCCCGGATATGCGCGACTGCCAGCGCGGCCGATCCAAGGGCGATGGCAAGGCCGTCGCCGGTGAAGGGCGGGATGTGGGCGAGACGGTCGCCGACCCGATAGGCTGCAGTGTTTCGCTCGCGATGAAGATGTCCGCCGCTGGGACAGGCCACGGCCTTCGGCTTGTCCCACAGTGGTTCGGCGTCTGCCAGCCGCTCCGCCAGTGCGGGAAGTGCCGCCGCCACATGGTTGCGCAGCGCGGGCCAGCCGGATCCGAACTGGCTCATGACTTTACCCGGCAGCACCATGCAGAGGTTGGCGATACCGTCTTCGACCAGTTCGAGGCCGATATAGCTGGCCTCCAGAAAGTAAAGCTCGACCCGACCCTCGAGCGCTCGGCGAATGTGGGGGGTAGGCCGCAGGTGCATTTTCAACCCGACCTGCGAGCCGTCGCGTGTGTCGTCGATGCCGCGCAGACCCAGCTTGCCGGTGGCCAGTACGAGGTTCCGGCAACTCACCGTATGGCCGTTGTCGCACACGACCAGCCAGCCGGATCCATCGGGTCTCGCCGTTTTCACCGTCACGTCGCGATGCAGGCGTGCGCCGCTGAAATGCGCGTGTCGCAGCAGCGCGGCGTCGAGTCGATAGCGCGACAGCGACAGCCCGCGAAACGGTAGTGCCGAGGTCACGCTGCGGCGCGAGGAATAGAGCGCCACCTCATCGACCGGCACCGCGCCGAGCGCCAGCGGATCGACGCCCAACCGCCTTAACAGCAGCTGTGTCTCGACGCTCAGGAATTCGCCACACACTTTATGCTGGGAGGTCGCTGTGCGCTCGATCAGCATGACGTCGTGGCCATACCTGGCCAGACCGCAGGCCACCGCGCTGCCGGCCGGCCCGCCGCCGATGACGATCGTCTCGACCTGAATCATCGCACACGTCCGATCACGAAGCGGAACAAGAACCATCGCAGGCGCACCACGCGCGGCGCGATCCCGGCATCGCGTAACCGCGCCGTCCATTCCGCGCGGGTGAGGGCTCTCGCAACCGAGATCCGGCCGTCGTGAATGACGATGGGATGCAGCCGCGTCAGCCAGCCCATCAGGCCGATGAAATGGAACGGCACCCGGTGGCGCTGCAGGTCGTAGATCATCCAGCCGCGTCGCGCGGTCCTCTCCATCCAGCGCAGGAACGTCACGATCATCTCGTCGGACATATGATGCGTGAGCAGGCTACTGACGACGAAGTCAATGGGGGAGGGCGGGATGAAATTGAAGATGTCCATCACCTGATATTCGATATTGAGATCGTTTCCTGTCGCCGACTGCGCGATGCGGACCGTCTCGCGATTGAGATCGAGCCCGATCAGCTTGATCTGCCGGCCGCGCCCGGCGGCCCAGCTGCGGATCGCCCGCAGCAGGTCGCCATAGCCGCAACCGACATCGACGAGTGTGAGCTCGGTGCCTTCAGGTATCCGCTGGATGGCGGCGTCCAGCCAGGCGATCACCGCCCGGTGCCCGAGCATCGCGCCGTTGAAGCGGGCGAGGTCGCGCAGCACAAGTTCGAGCTCTTCCGAACTTGCGCCGGCGCTGTCCAGCCATTCGGCTTCGGTACTTCGCTGCGACAGGTCCGTCGCTGCAGCGCGGGTGGTGCTGAATGTGCTCATGGGCTCAGGCCGCGGTTCGAAAAAGCATGGTTTCTGCGATCAGTCCGGGCCCGAACGACATTGCGCACCCGCTGCGGCCGCGTGCGCCCGAACGCATCAGTCGCTCGATCACGAACATGACCGTCGCCGACGACATGTTTCCATAACGGCGCAGCACGTCGCGCGACGCCGCCAGTGCGGTCGGCGCCAGCGCGAAGGCTCGCTCCACCGCGTCGAGAACGGTCCGGCCGCCGGGATGCACCGCCCACAGGTCGACCGCCGCCGCGGGCGCTCCAGCCAGGATTTCATCGGCGCTCCGCCGTAGGCCGTCCTGGATAACGGCCGGAACGCGTCCCGACAAAACCATGTCGAAGCCGGCATCGCGGATGTTCCATGTGATCAGATCGCGGGTATCGGGGACCAGCATGGCGCGGAAACTGTCGAGCGCGATGCCGGACGGCTCGGCGCTCACGAGGCTTGCCGCACAACCGTCGGCGAACAGCAGGAACGAGAGCATCTGCTCGAGATCGGCGTTTTCCTTGAGATGCAGCGTACAGAGTTCGAGGTTCACGACCAGTACGCGCGCCGACGCCTCGGAGCGGACGATGTGATAGGCCAGCTTCAGGGCGTTGATGGCGGCGTAGCAGCCCATGAAGCCGATAACGGTACGTTCGACCGTCGTCGGCAGCTCGCAACGCGCGATGAGATCGAGGTCGAGGCCGGGCGCGGAGAAACCTGTGCAACTGGTGATGATCAAGTGCGTGATGCGGTCACGATCTGCTCCGAGATGCAGGCGATCGACGGCGGCTTGCGCCAGTTCGGGCGCGTGCCGCTCATACTGCTCCATCCGCGTCGCCGTATCGGGAAAACCACTACGGGCATAGAAGCCGCCGGCATCGAAATGGTCGCCTTCCGGTCGATTGCCCGGCGTAAGGCACGAGAAGCGGTGCTCGATACCGGACTTGTCGGCCATGCGTTCGAACAGCCGCGCCTGACGCGGGTTGGCCAGATGGAGCGTAGACTGTGCGAAGCGGCGAAAAGTGTCATGAACGTCGTAAGGCGGCACAGCCGTTGCGACACGATTGATATAAACTGCTGGCAAGGGAATCCCTCCGTATGCCTCCGCCGAAATGAGCGCCGGCCGATGAAGGTCGAGATAGCGAAGAAAGTCCGCGGAGCGATTAAATTGCGATTTAAGAACGGACCGACGCTCTGCTTCGGTTGCTGCCGGGGATGTCGATGGCAGGTGTCTGGCCGGCAATCGTTGCGCACGGGGCGTCGCTGCGTTGCAGGTTAAATTCGTATTTAATTGAAGAACAGAAGCCTTCCGAAGATGTTGTGGCCATTGGTTCGCCGTCCGGCTCGGCGCGTTCCGATGGCTGCTGCATCAGTAAGCGCCGTTCGCAGGTGGGTGGATGCTCGGAATTTTGACGTCGTTCGTTCGACAAGGTGCGATCTCGTTAGGGGTATCGCTGTTGCTTGCCGCAACCGCATTTGCGGTGGCGCGCCCGCCGCACAAGTCGCCGCCGTTTCAACCGGCAGCGATTGAGCGTCGCCCGGCCACTGCAGCCGCGTTCATTGGAGCGAGTCCGCTCGCTCTCAACAGCTGTTCTGCGTCCGACAAGATGGTCGCTGATATCAATCTTCGGCCGATAGCGGGTAGGGATCAGGATGTGATTGCGGGATTGGTATCGCGAGGGCCGGACGCAATCGACCTGGCGCAGGCCGTGCTCTGCTACGGACACGAGGAAAAGCTCCGCGGACTGGCCCGGCAGATCATGGTGACACGGCATACCGATGCCGGAGCAACGCTGTACGCGATCCCGGGATCCTTGGTCCCTGTCGCAGCGGTGAGGCTTGTACCGACCGGATGGACGAAATGACCGAGTTTCGACAAAATGACGACGTTTTCCGCTATGCTACGGCGCGGTCGCACCTTGTCGTGTCTTCAGATCAAACGGTGCCCGAGATACTCCAGATGACCAAGATTCTGCTGATCGAGGACGACAATGAGACCGCCGAGGAACTCGCGGCCGAACTGACGCAGCGCGGCTTCGAGGTCGAACATGCCGCGAACGGCATCGAAGGACTCGACAAGGCTCGCTCCATCAAGCCGGACTTGATGGTCGTCGATCGCATGTTACCGGGAATGGACGGACTCACCATCGTCGAGGCGCTGCGGCATGACCAAATTCGCACGCCCGTACTGATCCTGAGCGCGCTCGGAGCGGTCGATGATCGCGTCCGCGGATTACGTATGGGCGGCGATGACTATCTGACCAAGCCTTTTGCGATAGTCGAACTGGTGGCGAGGATCGAGGCCCTGTTGCGCCGTCCGATCGAAACGCGGGAAACCATGTTGCGGGTGGGACCGCTCGAACTCGACCTGATCGAACGCACAGCGCGGCGTGGCGAGCGGGAGATCGAATTGCTGCCGCGGGAATTCCGCCTTCTCGAATACATGATGCAGCGTAACGAGCAGCTGCTGACGCGGGCGATGTTGCTGGAGGAGGTCTGGAACTATAAATTCGTCCCGGACACCAATCTTGTCGATGTTCATATGGGGCGGCTGCGGCACAAGGTGGACACGCCGGGCGATCCGCCGATGATCCACAATGTCCGCGGCGCAGGATTTATTCTTCGTGCGCCTTCCTGATTTCGTCCGCACGACGACGTTCCGGTGGACGTCCATCGCGATCGCGCTCTGCATTCTTTTGTTCTCGGCCTTCGTGTACTGGGAGGCTGGCAGTTCGATGCGGGCTGACATGGACGCTTCGATCGCGGAGGCAAGCGAGGCGATCGCGTCGGATGTGCCGGAGCGCAGGATCATCGCCATCGAGGACCGCCTGGCGTCCGATCCGCGCCGGACCCGGTTGGCCGGTCTGTTCACAGCTGACGGAAAACGGATCGCCGGCAATCTGCGCGATATCCCGCCGCAATTGGCGATCGACGCGCGGATTCATGCGACGCAGGTGGTCAGGATCGATCCGCACAAGCCGGAGTCGATGTCCGTGCGCGCCATCGGTCGTCGCTTGTCTGACGGCCAAGTGTTGGTCATCGCCCGCCATAGCGGCGAACTCAAGGAACTGGCGGCGGCGATCGGCCGCGCCCTGCTGCTCGGTCTGCCGGTGGCGGGCGCCCTTAGTCTGGCGATCGGTGGCGTGCTCAGCCTGCGGGTGCAGCGTCGTGTCGATGAACTCCATACGCAGGTCAGGCGCATTATCGATGCCGACCTACGCGAGCGACTTCCCACGGCCAACCTCGACCACCCCTTCGATAAGCTGGCCATCATCGCCAACGGCATGCTCGACGAGATCGAGGTGCTGGTCACCGAAATGGCAGGGACCGGCAACGAGATCGCGCATGACCTGCGCACGCCACTGACCCGTGTCCGCGTTGGCCTCGAGCGCGGCCGCGCCAATGCCTCGACGGTCGCGGACCTGCAGGCGGTCGCCGACCGCGCGATCACTGACGTGGACGAAGTGCTCACCATTATCACCAGCCTGCTGCGTATCCAGGAGATCGAGCATTATGGCGACCGCAGGGGATTCGGCGATGTGGTGCTGGCGGGTTTACTACGTGAGGCTTGCGACCTCTACGAACCGATCGCTGAAGACAAGCAGGTCAGCCTGCGCGTCGATGTCGAGGACGATGCCATTGTCCGATGCGACCGCGATCTGCTGCAGGAGGCTATCATCAACCTGGTGGATAACGCGGTCAAGTTTACGCCGCCCTACGGATGCGTCCGGTTGGCTCTGGTGCGAGGGCCCAGCGATGTCATTGTCAGAATATCGGACACCGGACCCGGCATTGGAGAAGACGAGCGTGAAGCAGTGCTGCGGCGGTTCTATCGCTCCGACAAGAGTCGCAGGACCGTTGGCACCGGTCTTGGCCTCAGCCTGGTTTCCGCGATCGTCAAGCTGCATGGATTCCGGTTGACGCTGTCGACCGGTCCCGGCTGCGTCGCGGAGATCGCCTGTCCATTGCCGGAAAGGTGATCTGTCTGAAGGACATTTTAGTCGTCTCGCCGTGTCCCCTCACCATGTTTCGTAGATCGCGCTGTTGCCTCGATGCCATATGGGCGCTTTCGGCAACAACGGCCTCGATGGAAAGGATGAGATCATGAAAGGACGTACATTCAAGGTACTCGCAACGGCTGCGCTGGCGTTGAGCCTGCTAGCCACCGCCGCTGATGCACGCGGCGGCGGCGGAGGTGGCCACGGAGGTGGTTTCGGCGGCGGTGGCGGCCATATGGGCGGCTTTGGCGGTGGCTTCGGTGGTGGTCACATGGGGGGCTTCGGAGCCGGCGGCGGCCATATAGCAGGCATTGCCGCCGGTCATGTGGGTGGAATCGGCGGCGAGCATCTCGGCGGAATAGGCGGCCAGCGTTTCGCAGGAGGCGGATTCGGATCGCACGCTTTTGCCGGACATCACCTCGTCAGACATACCGGCCGTGGCTTCGGCTTCCCGGGCTACTACGATGATTACGGCTACGGCTGTCCGTATGTTTACGGCCCGCTGCATCCCCACCATTATCCTTGGGTCGCCGGCTGCAGCTAACGAACCGTCCTGCAAGGCATCGCGGGCGTGACGTTGCGGAAGCCACGTCACGCCCGCCTTGTTCGTGCCGCAAGCCGAATCTGAATTCGAATTTATATCCTTAACCTGTAATTTAATGGTTCCCGTGATCGCCGCCGCTATCTTTTCAGGATCGTCCGCAAAGGCCGTGACATCGGCCCCGGACGGACATTGATCAGCAACAGATCAATCATAGCGGAGGGGCTGACATGAATATCGATGGAACGTCGACGGAATATTCCACACCGGCGTCTGGTCTGGCGGCTCCGATCGGGCTGCGGTCGCCCGCGGCAGCCGGCACCGCCTTGAATTACCGAACCGACATCCGGCGTTTTGCGATGCTCGAACGCGAGCAGGAATACGTGCTGGCGATACGCTGGCGCGATCACGGCGACCGTGCTGCAGCCGAGCAACTTGTCACCAGCCACTTACGCCTCGCTGCCAAGGTGGCCATGAACTATCGTGGTTACGGCCTGCCGCTGTCGGAGATCATGTCGGAGGCCAATCTCGGCCTGATGCAGGCCCTTGACGGGTTCGACCCGGACAAGGGATTCCGCTTCTCCACCTACGCGGTGTGGTGGATCCGTGCGGCGATCCAGGACTACATCCTGCGCTCATGGTCGCTGGTGAAGATTGGCACCACCGCGAGTCAGAAGAAATTGTTCTTCAAGCTGCGTTCGGCCAAGAGCAGGATTTCGGCGCTGGGAGGCGGCGACTTGCGGCCCGACCAGGTGACTCTGATAGCCAGCGATCTGGGCGTGACCGAGAAGGACGTCGTCGACATGAACCGTCGGCTCGGCGGCGATGCTTCGCTCAACGCGCTGGTGCACGATGACGAGGGTGCCGCCGAGTGGCAGGACTATCTGATCGACCAGGCGCCCACGCCAGAACTGATGACGGTCGAGCAGGACGAAATCGATCATCGCCGCCAGGTTCTGGTGCGCGCGATTGACGTACTCAATGCGCGCGAGCGGCACATCTTCGAGGCGCGTCATCTCGTCGACGAGCCGGATACGCTCGAAGACCTCGCGCAGCACTATGGGCTGTCGCGCGAGCGGATCCGCCAGATCGAGCAGCGGGCGTTCGAGAAGGTGCAGTCGGCGGCGCGCAAGCTTTCGCACGATCGACGTCACACCCGCGCCCCGGCGCTGGCAACGCATTGAATTGCGTCATTCCGGCGGACGATGACGAATCGCGCAAGCGTGGGAAATCCGTTATGTTGGCGGCCCAAATATCCCCCACGGGCCGCTCACGCGATGAATCTGGCCGAGTTTGCGAGTAGTTCAACCTTCCGCGCCGCTACGGTCGCGGCTGTCGCGCTTTCTTTGTTCGTGCTGGTCCTGTTCGGCTTCATCTATTGGAAGACCGACCGTCTGCTGGTGACCCGCTCCGACCATGTCATCGCCTTGCAGCTGCAAACGGTGGCGGCATTGCCGAATGAACGCAGGCTCGACGCGCTTCATCTTCAACTCAGCGAGGATTCGCGCGACGTGCATTTCGTCGGCCTGTTCCGGGCGGATGGAAGCCGGGTCGCCGGCAATCTTGAGCGCCCGCCGGCGATGCTGCGGCTGGACGCCACGGTGCAGACCGTCGAGATCATAAGGCCGCGCCCCGCTGGCCCGGAGCAACTAACCGTTCAGGCCATCGGCCAGCAGTTGCCGGACGGCGAAATATTGGTGATCGGCCGCTATGTCGATGAGGCGATTCAGCTGTCGATGGTTGTCAGCCAGGCTCTGGCTCTCGGTCTGATCCCGGCTCTGCTGCTATGCCTCGCGCTGGGCGCACTGCTCAGTCTGCGTGCCGAACGTCGGATCGCCGGAGTTAATGAGCGCATTCAGCGCATCGTGGCGGGTAGTCTGCATGAACGGCTCCCGGTTGATCGCGGCCGCGATCCGTTCACTCAGCTCGCCGCCATGGTTAACAGCATGCTGGACGAGATCGAAACGTTGATCCACACGATTGCCGGAGTCGGCAATGACATCGCGCACGACCTGCGGACCCCGTTGACCCGGGCACGCCTGGCCCTGGAGCGCGGCCGGAACAACGCCAGGACGCTGCCCGAACTGCGATCTGTGGTCGACAAGGCCATCTTGAGCATGGACCAGTCGCTGGCGATTGCCGCAGCACTGCTAAGGCTGGCCGAGATCGAGAACAGCCGTCGCTCCACCGGATTCGGCAAGGTCGCACTGGAGGAACTGCTGCACGAGGTCCGCGATCTCTATGCGCCGATCGCCGAAGACAAGGGCATCACGCTGCGCACCGATATCGTTCATACCCCGATCGTCGAGGGAGATCGGGACCTGCTGATGGAGGCGATCGCCAATCTGGTCGATAACGCCGTCAAGTTCACGCCGCGGGGTGGGCAGGTCCAGATCACGACCGTGTCCGGCGACGGCGAGAGTATCCTGCGCATCACGGACACCGGCGCGGGGATAAACGAAGACGAGCGCAGTGCGGTGCTGCGGCGGTTCTACCGCTCCGATGCGTTTCGCAAGACACCAGGTCTTGGGCTTGGCCTCACTCTTGTTGCCACGATTGCCAAATTGCACGGCTTTCGGTTGACGATCTTTTCGGGGGCGGGGTGCGTGATCGAAATTGGATTCCCTGACGCTTCCGAGACAAAAGTCTAGATCGCGATCACATCGCGGCGAGATCGCTGTCCGTTGTTCGGTGCGCCGTTTCCTAAATCGTTATTTAGTTGGCCCTCCGCATCGCATCATTATGTCTTCCGAAGACCCAACTGTCGCGCGCCGCTGGATTGCCAATCCGGTCGGGCGTCAAGGAAGGAATGATCCAATGCGCTCAAATCTCATGCCAGTAGTGTCGGCAGTCTTCATCGCGTTGATCGCCATCGCAGCAGCTCCGAATGCCGCGATGGCCCGTGAACCCATCGTTGCATCGAAACCCCTGCCGGCTCCGGTGGGGCATGCCCAGCCGACCCCGAATGGCTTTCTGTCAGACGAAGATGCGAACGCGGACGAACAGCAGCGACTTTCGAAGTTCGATGCGCAGCAGCATTTGCTGGACGAGCAGCTCGACAAGTCGCTGAACATCTGCCGGTGCTGATGTTCTGCCTTCACACGGCGCTTCGGGGCAGTCGCAGAATTATTCCACGTACGGACAATCTTGGAGCGAGCAATGGGCATCGTGCGGTTTGCACTGAGATTTCCGTATACCTATTACGTGGTGGCGGTGCTGATTCTGTTTCTCGGCGGCGTTGCCATCCGCTCGATGCCGACCGACATCTTTCCAGAGATCCGAATTCCCGTCGTAACGGTGATCTGGAGCTATACGGGTCTCTCGACACCTGAGATGGAAGATCGGGTCTCGACTTACAGTCAGTACTCCATCAGCGCGAACGTCAACGGCATCAAGAATATCGAAGCACAAACTCTGAACGGGCTCTCGATTCAGAAGATCTACTTCCAACCCGACGTCAATCTCGACCTCGCAATTTCGCAGATTGTTTCGGCTACAAATGCGATCCGTGCGCTGATGCCGCCTGGCATCCAGCCGCCAATCGTGGTGCAGTTCAATGCCTCCAGCGTTCCGGTGCTGCAGCTCAGCCTCAACTCCGATACGCTCAACGAACAGCAATTGTATGATTTCGGCATCTACAGAGTCCGGCAACAGCTGGCGCCGGTGCATGGCGTGACGCTACCTACCCCGGCTGGCGGCAAGTATCGCCAGATTATGGTTGATCTCGACCCTGACAAGCTACTGTCGCGCGGACTGACGCCGCTCGATGTCGTCAACGCGGTCAATACTCAGAACCTGACGCTGCCGACCGGAACCGCCAAGATCGGTGACAAGCAGTATACGATGCGTACAAACGCGACGCCCGCAAGCATCGCTGACCTCAACATGATCCCGGTCAAGTTTGTCAACGGCGCGACGATCTTTCTGAAGGACATTGCCCAGGTTCGCGACGCGTCGGCAGTGCAGCAAAATATCGTGCGCCAGGACGGCCGGCGTTCGGTGCTGTTGAGTATCATCAAGAACGGCAACGCCTCGACGCTGACCGTGGTCAACGCAGTCAAGGACGTGCTTAAACAGGCGCGGGCAGCAGCGCCTGCCGGGTTAAAAATCAACGAATTGTTCGATCAGTCTGTATTCGTCAAGTCATCGGTGACGGGCGTGCTGCACGAAGGCGCGATCGCCGCCGGCCTGACGGCGCTGATGATCCTGCTCTTCCTGGGATCGTGGCGTTCAACACTTGTGGTGATGATCTCGATCCCGCTGGCGATCTTGTCGTCGCTCGTGGTGTTATATTTCCTCGGCGAGACGCTCAACACGATGACGCTCGGCGGCCTCGCGCTTGCGGTCGGCATTCTGGTCGATGATTCCACGGTGACGATCGAGAATACGCATCGGCTACTGACCGAGGAGCACATGACGCTGCCGGACGCGACCCTGCATGGCGCAGCCGGCATCGCGATCCCGACGCTGGTCTCGACGCTGGCTATAAGTTGCGTCTTCACCTCGGTAGTGTTCCTCGATGGCCCCGCGAAATATCTGTTCACGCCGCTTGGCCTGGCGGTCGTATTCGCCATGCTGGCATCCTACGGCCTGTCGCGGACGCTCACCCCGATTACTATCGGGCTGCTGCTGCGGTACGAAAAGCACGGCCCGGACGATGGCCATCCGAAGGGGCTGTTCGCGCGGCTGTCGGGTGCGTTCGAGCGCGGCTTCGAGCAGATGCGTACTGGCTACGTCGCGCTGCTGACCCAGTTGCTCAAGAACCGCGTCGCCGTGCCGGTGGCTGCAGTGCTGATCATCGGTCTCGGCGGCGTCATGCTGGTCTCGGTCGGCCGCGATTTCTTCCCGTTGATCGACGGCGGCGAGATCCAGCTCCACGTTCGTGCCCCCGCCGGCACGCGGATCGACGCCACCGAAAAAATCTTTCAGCAGGTAGAGGACAAGATCCGCCAGATCGTTCCGGTGAGCGAGCGCAGTCTGATCGTCGACAATATTGGCCTGCCTGCCCGACCCTATAATCTTGCCTTTACCGACGGCTCAACCATCGGTGTCAATGACGGCATTATCCAGGTGGAGCTCAAAGAAGGTCACAAGCCGACCGCTGACTACGTTCGCAAGCTGCGCGAGGTGCTGCCTGCGGCATTCCCCGACGATGTGTTCTACTTCCAGGCTGCCGATATCGTAACGCAGATTTTGAATTTCGGGCTGCCGGCGCAGATCGACGTCCGAACCGTAGGCTACGATCCTGGTGACCTTGCTATCGCGCAGAAGCTGCGGGAGCGCATCGCGGCGATCCCCGGCATTGTCGATGCGCATCTTCAGCAGGAAACTGACGCGCCGTCATTTTATACCGAGATCGACCGTACCCGCGCGGCGCAGCTGGGACTCAATGCCAGTACGATTGCGACGAATATCAATGTCAGCCTGAGTTCCTCGTCGCAGGTGTCGCCGAACTTCTGGACCGATCCGACATCTGGCATTCCCTATTATCTCGCCGTGCAGACACCCGAATACCGAGTCAATTCGCTCAACGCCTACGGCAATACGCCGGTGTCGAGCACGCTGACCGTCGGCGGCCAGCCGGTGCCGGGAATGCTCAGCAACGTCGCGACCTTCAAGCGCGAGCCGCTGCCCACCAACCTGGACCAGGCCAACGTGCAGCCGGTTTACGACGTCTATGCCAGCGCACAGGGCCGCGATCTCGGGGCGATCTCCGCCGACATCAACAAGGTAACGGCCGATTTGCAGAAGGAGATGAAGCCCGGAAACAGCATTGTCGTACTGGGGCAGATCCAGAGCATGAACGATGCCTTCGTCAACCTCGGTATCGGTTTGCTGTTCGCGGCTGTGTTCGTCTACCTCCTGATGGTGGTGAACTACCAGAACTTCAGCGATCCCTTCGTCGTAATGTTGGCGTTGCCGGCGACCCTGGCCGGCATCGTCACCATGCTGTTCATCACAGGTACCACCCTGAACGTGCCGTCGATGATGGGCGCGATCATGGCGGTCGGCGTCGCGTCGGCGAATTCGATCCTGTTGGTTACCTTCGCGCGCGAGCAGCAACTCGCAGGCCATTCTGCGTTCGAGGCCGCAATCAGCGCTGGCCACACCCGGATCCGGCCGGTGCTGATGACCGCGGCGGCGATGATCGTCGGCATGATTCCGATGGCGATCGGCAGTGCCGGGGAGGAACAGAATGCAGCGCTCGCCCGTGCGGTGATCGGCGGATTACTGTTTGCGACGCCGACAACGCTTTTGATCGTGCCGTATTTGTTTTCGCTGTTGCGCAAACGCGTCGACGGCCAGCCGCAACACGGCGTCTTTGAGGAGGCAAGTTCATGACCGGGATTCAGAGGTTGCATGAGGCGCGGACGCAAGAAGAGCCATCCGTGGTAAATCGGCATGCGGATCCGCCGCCAGTGCGGCCTCGTTCCAAGGCCCGACTGATGCTGGTTCTGGCGGTTCTGTTGTTACTCGGCAGTGGTCTCAGCTTCGGCTTCTGGCGGCATGAGCAGGCGCAGCAGGCCGTTGCGGACGCAGCAAAGGAACTCCGCGATCTGGTCCCGGACGTTAAGGTCGCGGTTATCAACGACAGCACCGGCAGCAACGACATCTCACTGCCGGCCACCACCACGGCGTTCGAAGCGGCGAATATCTTTGCCCGAACCAGCGGCTATGTTGAAAAACGCTATGTAGACATTGGCGATCGGGTCAAGGCTGGCGACCTTTTGGCCGAGATCACCGCGCCGGAACTCGATCACCAGATCACTCAGGCTCAGGCCACGCTGAAACAGAACCA
The DNA here is from genome assembly GCF_052076045.1 of Tardiphaga sp. 20_F10_N6_6. Taxonomy (NCBI): domain Bacteria; kingdom Pseudomonadati; phylum Pseudomonadota; class Alphaproteobacteria; order Hyphomicrobiales; family Nitrobacteraceae; genus Tardiphaga; species Tardiphaga sp. 20_F10_N6_6. The sequence goes on along the minus strand of NZ_CP197239.1, from coordinate 1,849,311 downwards.
GGCTGCGTTGCAGCAGACCCAGGCCAGCCGCGATCTGGCGGACGCCACCAACGGCCGTGACAGCAGGCTCGTGAAACAGGGCTGGCTGACGCTGCAGCAGGGCGACAACGACCGGCTGACGCTGGCAGCCCAGCAGGCGGCGGTCGGAGTCGCGCAGTCCAACATCGCCGCGCAAGAGGCGCAAATTCGAATACTCACGCAGGAGAAGGCTTATCAGCGCGTGATCGCGCCGTTTGACGGCGTCATCACCCAGCGCAATATCGATAACGGCAGCCTGGTTCAGTCCGGATCCACGTTTATGTATACGCTGATGCACAGCAATGTCATCCGCGTTCAGCTATTCGTGCCGCAGGACGCGGCGTTCGGTGTGACTCCCGGCGTGAAAGCGAGCGTCCACGTCCCGGAAATTCCCAATCAGGTGTTTGACGGCACGGTCACGCGGATCGCTTCTGCGTTGCAGCCCGGCAGCCGGACGTTGTTGACCGAAGTCGACATCCCCAACCCGGACGGGGCGCTCAGCCCGGGCGTCTATTGCACCGTGGATCTGCATGTTCCTCGCAAGACGTCTGCTTTTATCGTGCCCGCAGATGCTGTGATCTTCAACGCCGATGGCACGCAAGTGGCCGTTGTGGAGAATGGCATCGTCCATATGCACAAGATCACCATCGCGCGCGACTTCGGCACCTCCGTCGAAGTGCGCAATGGCATCAAGGCGGGCGACCAGGTGGTGCTGAATCCGATGGTGAATCTGGCCGAAGGTCAGAAGGTGAGGGCCCACAAGCAGGCTGTGTGAGCAGGAAAGGAAACGTAGCCATGGTGCGACTGTTAGGCGTTTTGATGCTATCGCTGTTGGGCTGCGATGCGGTTCTGGCGCAGGTCTCGACCATGGGCACGACGTCGATGGGGCTTCCGACCACTCCTGGTACAATGGTTTCCTCGCCGCTCAACGGCCCGAGTCCGTTCTCCGCGGCGACGCGTCCGGGGGCGGCAGATACCAGCCTGGCTCCGGTGCCGCTGGCGTCGGATCCGACAACGCCGGGCACCGTTATCAATTGCGCGCCAACCACAGCGCCAAGTGCGGCGACGCCCGCCGCCGCACTGGGAACGATCTCGACGACGAATCTCGGTAGCGCGACCGGTACGGCCACCCCGACCACGCCGGTTGGTAGCCCGCTGGACTCCAGCAGCTGTATCCTGAACGGGAATACCAGCCCAAGCGACCCCTCATCGTTGCCGCTCACGACTCCGCTGATTTCCAGCGTCCTGCCCGGCACGCTTGAGGCGCTGACTGCCATCCTCGGCGACACCAGTATCGCCCCGTCGGCGACGATGCCTACACCGAACGCGACGGCCTGCAACGAGACCGTCTCGATGAACCTTGCCGCCCCCGGCATGATGGCGGCTGCCAATGCCACGGGTGCCACAGCGACGCCAGGGGTAACCACGCTTTCGGGCTGCTGACTTAAGGTGCAGAGCTGTGCCTATGACTGCTTCTGGCGCAAAGCGGACGTCGTATATCGCCGGAGCATGGCTAAGCGCTGATTGCCCAAGAAATGTTGCACCATGCCGAGCAAATTTAACGACGCTTATGTCACTGAAATTGCCTTTTAAGTCATTGGGGGAGTTCCGTGGTGGATGTCGCTGTTGGAACATGGTGCTAATAGCTGCATCATGTCGGCGATGAGATCGTCATAGCCGATGCCTAAGAGATAGCCGTTCGCTCTTCGAAAATCAGGCAAACGATGTCGCAGTCATCTATGGCTTCGAACAACGGTCAAAAAACACACAAAATATCATCTGGTTTTCGCTATTTTTGAAGATGGCACAGCTCCTGCATGACCGTTTTGACCGATTGTCCGGTTTGCGGAAACAGGAGATGGCTATGCCTACACAATTTGACCGTCGCTACTTTCTGAAGGGAGCTGCCGGCGCTGCAGTCGCCGCTGGCTATGCGCAGATCGATCCGGACTTCTTCATCTCAAAGGCTCATGCCCAAGCCGGCAAGACCATGAGCTTTCTGTCGGCCGAAAACATCACGGGCAATTGGGATCCGACCGCGCACACGACGCTGTCGCAGAAGAACATCGAAGGCTTCGTGATGGGCTTTCTCACCCGCACGCCAATGAAGCTCGATAATCCCGGCGAGGTGATCTACGAACTGGCGACCGACATCAAGCTGCTCGATCCCAATCGCCTGCAGATCAAGCTGCGCCAGGGCGTGACCTTCCATGACGGCAAGCCGTTCAAGGCGGAAGACGTTAAGGCCACATTCGAATATGGATCGCGCGCGGATCGCCCGGCGCAGTGGTATCCCGGCCCGACAGAAACGCTGAAGATCGAGACGCCGGACGACTACACAGTGATCGTCGATACGTCGAAGGGCGGCTATCCCGCACATCTCTTCATGTTCCTGGCGGCGTTCCTGCCGATCATGTCGGCGAAGGACATCGCGGCCGGTCCCGGTGGCGTGTTGCCGCAGCGGCTTAACGGCACCGGGCCGTTCCGCTTCGTCGAGCAGCGCGGCAATGACACCGTGATGAAGGCCTATGACGGCTATTTCAAAGGCAAGCCTGCCATCGCCGGCATCAACTTCACATTCACCGGCGATTCCACCACGCGGATGCTCGCGCTGATGAACGGTCAGGCCTCGATCGTCGAGCGACTGGAGCCCGAGCAGGTCGATACAGTCAAGGGCAACGCCAATATCCGCATCAATCGCGTGGTGTCGGTCGAGAACAAATATCTGTGGTTCCGCTGCTCGAAGCCGCCGTTCAACGATCCGCGCATCCGCCTCGCCGCCTGTCACGCCATCAATCGCGACCTCATTCTCGAAGTGCTGGGATCGGCCGGCCACGCATCGTCGAACTTCGTCTCGCCCGTGAAGTTCGGTTACGTCGATCTCGAAAACTATCCGAAATTTGATCCGAAGAAATCCCAGGCGTTGCTTGCCGAGGCAGGCTTCCCGAACGGCAAGGGATTGCCGCCGCTCGAATATATCACATCGGTCGGCTTCTACCCGAAGACCAAGGAATATGGCGAGGTCATCACCGCGATGCTCAACGAGCAGGGCTTCAATGTCAGCCTGACGGTGCTCGAGCCGGCCGCCTGGAACGAGCGGCTCTATCATCGTCCGGGCGGCGGTCCCGGCCATATGGTCGATTGCGGCTGGTCGACGGGCTCGCCGGAGCCCGATCTGGTCCTGCGCACCCACTTCCATTCGTCGTCGCACCGCATCTGCGGCATCGAGGATCCTGCCATCGATGCAAGCCTCGACAAGGAACGCAGCGCGGCGACGCTCGAAGAGCGCAAGAAGATCCTGCAAACCGAAACGATGCCCTTGCTCGCTTCAAAAATGCCAGCGCTCCCGCTGTTCACGTCGGTCATGATCCACGCGATGCAGAAGGATTTCGAAGGCATGTATATCTATCCGGATGGATCCATGGACGCATCCAAGCCCGTTGCATGACCAGGAGTGACCGCTGCGCACTGCAATGATGCGGTGCGCAGCCATGCCTGGCTTTCTTGGAGCTTTGAATGTTCATTCTGAATTTTCTTATGCGGCGCCTTGCTCAGGGAGTCGTCATTATCTTTCTCGTTTCGCTGCTGATCTTCACATTGCTGAGGGTCGTACCGGGCGATCCCGTACGGCTGATGGCGGGAGGCATGGCGCCCGAAGCGCTGATCGAGAAGATCGCAACCGACATGGGCTTGCGCGATCCGATCCTGGTGCAGTTCGGCCGCTACATGTATGGCGTCGTCCGCGGCGATCTCGGCCAGTCCTTCGTGCGGCCCGCCAACGGAGCCTCGACCGGCGGGGCGAACTTCAACGACACGACGCGTGGTGAGCGGGCTTCTGTTCTCGGCCTCATCATGGAAGTTCTGCCCATGACGCTGCAGCTCGCTGCGGTGACTCTGGTGATCGCGCTGGTGTTTTCAGGGATCGTGGGGATCGCCGGCGGCCTCGCGATCGGGCGATGGCCGGACAAGCTCGCATTCTACGTGTCGTCCGTCTTCATCTCACTGCCGAATTTCTGGCTGGGCATCGTTCTGGCGCTGCTGTTCTCCGTCAAGCTCGGTTGGCTGCCGGCGATCGGCTATCGCGGCTTCGCCTATACGATCCTGCCGGCCATCGTGCTTGCGGTGGAGTTGTCGCCGGTGCTGATCCGAACGCTGGTGAGTTCGGTGTCGGCGCAAATGACCGAACCCTATGTGGCGGTAGGTCATGTGCGCGGCCTTAGCCGCAGCCGCATCATCGCCAACCATGCGCTGCGCAACGCGTCGGTGCCGCTGCTCAACCTGCTGGGAATCCAGTTCTCCAGCCTGCTCGGCGGAGTCATCATCGTCGAATACATCTTCGACTATCCCGGTCTCGGCCTGCTGACGATCAACGCCGTGCTGCAACGTGATTTCCCGCTGATCCAGGGCATCGCGATCGTGACCAGCGCCATCTTCGTGCTCATCAATATCGTCGTCGATCTCGCTGCCACCGCCATGGATCCGAGGCTGGAATACTGATGTCCATCGTCACCGCCACCGCAGCGCCCATTGCGCCCGTTACATCGCAACGCTCCATTGCTCGCCGAATTTTCAGCCGGGCAGCGTCGATGCCCGGCTTTCGCGCGGGCCTGGGAATATTTCTCATCCTCGCGTTCGCCGCGGCATTCTACCCCGAGCTAAGCGGCATCGACCCCACCAAGATAAATATCAAGGCACGGCTGCTGCCGCCGCTCTTCATCGGCAACAACTGGAGCTGGGCCTATCCGCTCGGAACGGACCAGATCGGCCGCGACATGCTGGTTCGTTCGCTGGTGGGCTTGCGCTATTCGTTCCTGATCGGCGTCGCGTCGGTCATCGTGACGCTGATCATAGGCTGTGCGCTCGGCACTATTGCGGGATATTTCGGCAACCGGACCGACGCCATCATCATGCGGCTGACCGATGCCCAGCTTTCCATTCCCATGATCATCCTCGCCATCGCGGTTCTGGGCGTGTCGCGGCCCACCATCCCGGCGATCATTCTGGTGCTCGGCGTCTCCAACTGGCCGGTCTATGCACGCATCATGCGCAGCATCGTCATGACCGAGCGACAACGCGAATATGTCCGTGCCGCCAAGATCGGCGGATCGACGGATCTCCGCATCATCCTGACACTGCTGCTGCCGCTGCTCTTGCCGCCGGTGCTGTTCACGTCGGTTCTCGACGTGGCCCGCATGATGATCTTCGAATCGACGCTTGGCTTTCTCGGCCTCGGCGTCCAGCCGCCGACGCCGACATTCGGCAACATCATCGCTGACGGCCGCAAATATCTGCTCAATGCCTGGTGGATCGCCACCATGCCGGGCCTTTTTCTCGGCCTGACGCTCACCAGCATCAATCTGATGGGCGCCTCCCTCGAACGCGCACGCAGCACCATTCATGGAGGTTCGGAGTGATGACGGAGCCGCTTCTCGAACTTAGGAACGTGACGGTCACCGCCGGCCGCAGCTCCTCGAAAATCATCCTCAACGACGTATCACTGAGCCTCGCGCCACGTGAAATCGTCGGTGTGGTCGGCGCCAGCGGGTGCGGCAAGACCGTGCTCTCGAAGACCGTCGTCAACTGGCTGGAGCAGCCGCTGGCGAAGCAATCCGGCGAGGTGCTGTTCGAAGGACGTGACCTCTACGCCATGCGCGGATCCGACATGCGGCTACTGCGCCAGCGGATTTCTTACGTGGGTGCGAACCCGCAGGGCGCGCTGGATCCGACGCTGTCGGTGGGTGCACAGATCGTGGAGAAGATGCGTGCCGTCGTCCCCAACGTCTCACGCCGGGAGGCGCAGGATCGGGTCGTCGAACTGCTCGACGCCGTCCGCATCCCCTCGGCGCGAAGCCGCTTTCATGACTATCCGTCGCATTTTTCGGGCGGCATGATGCAACGTGCGCTGATCGTGGACGCGCTGGTGACAAACCCGGCTTTGCTAGTCGCGGACAACGTCACGCAGCCGCTCGACGTCACCGTGGCTGCGCAGGTTATCCGGCTGATGAAGGAACTGACGACTAGTTTCGACACCGCCGTCCTGTTCGTGTCTTCGTCGTTGCCGGTCGTACGCGAAGCATGTTCGCGGATCCTGGTGATGGATGAGGGCCGGATCGTCGAGGAGCAGTCGACCGAGGATCTGATCGCAAAGCCGATCTATTCATATACGCGCGATCTCGTCAGCCAGACCCCGAAAATCTGGATCGACGCGCCCGTGCCCGCGCCGCGCGACGATCGCCGGGATGTCGTGCTAAGCCTGCGTGATGCGTCGCAGAGCTACAAAGTACGCAAGAAGACGGGTTTCGGCGGGGTCGATCTCGTGCGCGCCGTTCGCAACGTCACCTTCGACATCCGGCGCGGCGACAGCTTTGCCATCGTGGGCGAGTCCGGTTGCGGCAAATCCACGCTGATGCGGCTGCTGTGCCGGCTCGAACTGCCGAGTTCCGGCCAGATTCTGTGCAGCGAGGCCGATATCGCAAATCTGAAAGGCAAGCAACTGCTGGCATTCCGCGGGAAACTGCAGATGGTCCTGCAGGATCCGTTCGGATCGCTGCCACCTCGCACCTCGGTCGGCAAGATACTGGAGGATCCGCTGCGAACGCACGGATGGCGTGACAAGGCAAAGATTCGCGCGCGCGTGCTGAAGGTGATGGGAGAGGTCGGGCTTCCGGTCGATCTCTATGAGGAGCTTCCGTTGGGACTGAGCGCGGGGCAGCGGCAGCGCATCAATGTTGCACGCGCGCTGGTTCTGGAGCCCGAGATCCTGATCATGGACGAAACCTTGTCGTCCCTCGACCAGGCCGAGCAGTTCAAGCTTCTTGATCTGTTCCAGAAGCTGCAGAAGGAATACGACCTCACTTACATCTATATCTCGCACGATCTCGCGATGGTGCGGAAGGCGTGCAACCGTGTGGCGGTGATGTATCTCGGCGAGGTGTTCGAACTCGCCGACAACGAGCGGCTGTTTTTCGATCCGGGGCATCCCTATACGAAGGCGCTTCTCAGCGCGATGCCGACGCTCGAACAGCGGCGCTACCGGCCGGAGGACTGCCTAATGGAAGGCGAGCCGCCGAGCCCGCTCAATATTCCCGAAGGGTGCAGTTTCAGGTCGCGCTGTCCGCAAGCGATGGACAAATGCAGCCAGTCGCAGCCAAGCCTGACGGTGCGGGAGCGGCAGGATTTCGCCGCCTGCCATCTCGTGGTGCCGCCGGCCGTAACCGCTCGCTTCAGCGAGACGGTCCCGGTCAATTCCTGAGGATGGTCGTGCATAAGGACATGGGCCAAGAGCCTGCAAAAGCTATCGAAGTCGAGGAACGTCCATGAGTTTCACGGAGCATCGCCTGGAATTGATCCGCGAAATGCTGCGTCACAAGCAACGTGTTCACGTCAAGGATCTCGTCGATCAACTCAGGGTCAGCCACGAGTCGATCAGGCGGGATCTCAGGGAGCTCGAGACGCAGGGTTTTGCCCGCCGGGTTTACGGCGGCGCCGTCATCGATCGGCAGGAAAGCGATCAGCCGTTTGCGGAACGTCTGCGGGTAGGCGCCAAGGAGAAGGCACGCATCGGCGAAGCCACCGCAGCGCTGATTGAGCACGGCATGAAGGTCTTCATTGACGAGGGAACGACGGCTCTCGCCTGCCTGCGCTATATCGAGGGACGCAAGGATCTTACCATCGTCAGCAATTCACTGGCTGTCGCAGCCCACTTCTACCGGGAGCCGACGCCCAGCGTGCGCGTGCTCGGCGGCCGACTGCGGACCGAATACCAGGCGACGTTCGGACCGGAGACGGTGGCCGCGATGAAGGACCATTTCTTCGATCTCGCCATCATCGCCATCAGCGCGGTGCATGCCGAGCGCGGCTTCATGGACTACGGCGAGGACGAGGCGATCATCCGCCGGATTGCGCGCACACAGGCCAAGCGCGCCGTCATCGTCGCCGACAGTTCGAAATTCGGGCGCATCGGTTCGATCCACACATTCGGCCTTTCGGATGTGCATGCGGTGATCACCGGGGCACCGCTGACCAAGGACTTCGCCAGCCAGTTTCTGAAATCCAAAGTGGACATCATCTATGCCTGACACCCTCTCTGACCACGCACCGATCGACGAAGCCCGCCTGCAGGCGATGATGGACGAACTGTCGGTCTTCGGCGGTGGACCGGACGGCGCCATGACGCGGCTGACATTGTCGAAAGAGGATGGCGCGGCGCGGGACTGGCTCGCGGGCTGGTTTTCCGCTCAGGGCTTCACACAGGCGGTCGATGCGATCGGCAACCAGTTCGGCAGCCTGATATTGGCAGGCGCAAATGCGCCGGTGGTCATGGTCGGGTCGCATATCGACAGCCAGCCCAATGGCGGTCGATTTGATGGCGCGCTCGGCGTGGTGTCAGCCTGCGAGGCCGTTCTCGCCGTGTCACAGCGCCTCAAGGCCGAGGGTAAGTCGTCGCTCTGCAATTTTCAGGTGGTGAACTGGACCAACGAAGAGGGCGCTCGTTTCCAGCCGAGCTTGCTCGGTAGCAGCGTGTTCGCTGGCGCAGCTGAACTTGATTGGGCGCTCGACCGCGTCGACGGCGACGGCATTTCGGTGCGGCAGTCGCTCGTAGAAATCGGATATGCAGGCACGAGCAAAATTGCCGTGCCAAGCGCTTTGATCGAGCTTCACATCGAGGGTGACAAGGCACTGTTTCAGTCCGGAGAGAAGTTTGGTGTCTTCACCCAGTTCTGGGGCGCTACCAAATATCGCCTCGCATTTCTCGGCCGACAGGCTCATACGGGCGCGACGCCGATGGCGGAACGCAAGGACGCGGTGCTTGCAGCCGCCTATCTGATCGCCGATCTCAAGCAGATCTCGCGCGAGCACGGCCTCGACCTGCACACCTCCGTCGGGCGGCTCGAAGTATTTCCCAATTCACCGAACACCGTGCCGTCGGAGGCCGTTCTGTTCATTGAGCTGCGCTCTGGCTCGCCGGAGATTCTCGCCGAAGCCGAAACCAAGATGCTGGCCCGGATCGAGGTGGCGGCGGCAAATGCCAGCGTCGCCTACGAGGTTCGCGCAATTGATCGTCGCAAGGCCGGCCGCTTCGATGCAGGGCTGATCGCGCTGGCCGAGCGGATGGCCGCAACACACGGAGAGACCGCGCGTTCGCTGGATACGATCGGCGGACACGACGCCGTTGCGCTATCGGCCGTCTGTCCGTCCATCGTGATGGCCGTGCGTTCGCGCGATGGCGTCATTCATCACCCCACCGAATTCACCAGCGCCGCGGATCAGGCCTTCGGCACGCGGGTCCTCGCGGACATGCTCTACGAGATCGCCTGCAAGGGTCTGCAAAGCTTCGGCAACACGGACGGGGCATGACATGAAGGCGCTCGGGAATCCGGTTTCTCTGCTCGAACAACGCGTGGAACGTGCAATCGTGAGTCTTCCGGTGCTCGATGCATCGCGGGTGACTTATGTCGCCTGCACGTCGCCGGTAGCGTCGCCGTCCTATCAGGCTGTCGAGTCGCAGTCGTTTGATGTCGCGATCGGCGGCGCAGAACCAAGCTACTTCCTGCGCCTGGCAAATGACGAAGTGGCTGAGCTGGTCGATGACGATGTCGCGTTCGCCGCTGCAGGCAGGCTCAATGATCTCGCGTTTTCGCCGGAACCAGTCGGACGTGCAGCCGAGCAGCGCGCGGTGCTTTTTGCTCGACTCGGAAACGGCTGGCGTGCGGCCAAGATCGACGACTTGATGCAGCCGCCGATGACAACCCGGTTGATCGAGATGCAGAAAACCATCGCGGCGGGCGCGCCATTCGGGCGGTCATGGTCGGTGTTCGACGGCATCGACAGGCTGAAAACGCTCGTCGTGCAGAGTGGTGAGAACCTGCCTGCTGACACGGACTGGATGCTGGAATGGATGGCGGCGATGCGAGAGGCGATCTCCGCAGCGGGCGTCACCGACAAGCCGGCACATGGCGATCCGCATTCCTCCAATGTGATGCTGGATCCGGATGGATCAATCATACTGGTGGATTTCGACATGGCGGCCGACATGGATCCCTATTATCAGCTCGGCGTTCAGATGAACGAGCTCTATCAGTTCGAGAGCCAAATGAAGCCGCTGCTGGAAATGCATGACGGGCATTTCAGCGAAACAGCCTTCAGTCGTTGCCGGATCTATGCTGCTGCCGACGACCTGTACTGGGCGCTGCGCAGTCTGCTGCAGCATGCTCGATCGCCGCTGCGCAGCGTCGAATTCCTGAAATATGCGGGCTGGCGTTTTCTGCGCTGCCGGATGCTGCTGGGGAATCCCGGTTTCGGGCAGCGCTTGCGATCCCTCTAGGCGAGACGAGAACCATGATGGAAGTAGGCGCTGGCACATCGGATGCCGAACGGTCGCTCGAAGCGGCTATCATTCAGGTCGCCCATTGGAAGGGGCGCCGCCTGTCCTACGCGCCGGTCTCCGGTGGAATCAGCAACATCAATTTCTGTGTGAGGGTCGAGGACGATCCGGTCGGCTACTTCGTCAAGATTCCCGGCCGCGGCACGGAGATGTTCATCGATCGCAACGCCGCGCGGGCGGCGAGCAAGCAGGCGGAGGCGATCGATATCGGACCGCGCACTTTCGATTATCTCGATCATCTAGACATCGAAGTGTCGGAATTCCTCGATGATCGCCGCGCATCGACCCATCGCGATGCCGTGGATCAGGGTTTTCGCACCAACGTGGTGCAGATCTATCGTCGCTTCCACCGGGCTCAACCGCTCCCATTGACGAAGACCGTGTTCGACATGATCGATGAACACTATGATCAGGTCAGGCAGCTCGGCGGCTACTGGCCAGAGGATCACACTTGGCTCTATCGTCAATATCAGCAGGCGCGTGCAGCACTGGACGCATCGGGGCTGGATCTCGTGCCATGTTTCAACGATCCCATGCCAGGCAACTTCCTGGTTGGCGATGACGGATCGGTCAAGCTGATTGACTTCGAATATGCCTCAAACAATGAACGGCTCTACGATCTTGCGATCTGGAGCAGCGAGCACTTCTTTCCGGAGGATGTCGAACAGGAGATCATCGAAGCCTATTTCGGCCGTTTCGACCGGCGGCTGCACGCACGCTTCGTGATTCACAAGGCGCTCGCCGACATCAAATGGAGCACCTGGGCGATGGTGCAGAATCGCGTCTCGACGCTGGATTTCGATTTCTACAAGTATGGGATCTGGAAACACATGCGCGCCCGCTCCATCATCCAGGATCCACGATGGCCGTCGTTTCTGAAGGCACTTTGATGTTCGAGGACGCCCTGGTGGCAGACGATGCCGACGCCTATCTCGCTTTTGCCACCGAACTCGCGGATTCGGTGCGACCGCTTCTGCTGTCGCATTTCCGCAGTCCGCTGGACGTCATCTCCAAACCTGACGACAGTCCGGTGACGGTCGCCGATCGCGCGGCCGAGCTGCATTTGAGAGAAAGGATCCAGCAGCGCTTTCCGGATCACGGGATCATCGGCGAGGAAACCGGCGGCACGCCGCGCGGCGCCTTTAACTGGATCATCGACCCGATCGACGGGACCAAGAGTTTCATCACGGGTTTCCCGCTTTTCGGGACGTTGATAGCGCTCTCTCATGAAGAGAAGCCGTTCTGCGGAGTGATCGACATTCCCTTTACGGGGGAGAGATGGAACGCCAGGCCGGGACTGACCAACTGCAACGGCGAAGCGGCGCGGACCAGCTCTTGCGAGCGGATTGCTGAGGCACGCTTCTACACCACGTCACCGGATATGTTCCACGACGGGGAAGCCGAGACCTATGAGCGACTGTCGCGGAGCACGAGGCTGCGTCGCTTTGGTGGCGACTGCTATATCTATGGATTGCTTGCCTCAGGGCATTGCGACATCGTTCTGGAAACGGGGCTTCACCCCTATGATTACATGGCACTGGTTCCTGTCGTGCAAGGTGCGGGTGGTTGCATGACCGATTGGGAGGGGTGTCCACTGTCCCTCCGCTCGGACGGGCGCGTGCTGGCGAGCGCGACACCCGCGCTGCATGCGGAAGCGCTGGCCTTCATCCGGCGGTAACGAGTGAAAATGCCTTACAAAACCACTATCGAAGGCACCGTCTTCCGCTTCAACGATCTAAAGGATCTGATGGCGAAGGCGACGCCCGAGCGATCGGGTGATCAGCTCGCCGGCATTGCCGCGGACGGGCCGGTGGAGCGGCTGGCAGCTCAGATCGCGCTGGCCGATCTGCCTCTCAAAACATTCCTGACTGAAGAGCTGATCCCGCCGGAGACCGACGAGGTCTCGCGTTTGATTCAGGACAGGCACGATCCGATTGCCTTCGCCGCCGTCTCGTCGTTGACCGTCGGCGAGTTCCGGGAATGGCTGCTCGCCCCCAAAACCGCCCAGCAGCAACTTGAGGATCTGACACTCGGCCTGACGCCGGAAATGGTCGCGGCAGTGTCCAAGATCATGCGCCTGCAGGATCTGATTTCGGTCGCGTCGAAGCGCGAGGTCGTCACTAAATTTCGTTCGACCATCGGGCTGAAAGGACGGCTATCCACGCGCAACCAACCCAATCATCCCGTCGACGACTCCTATGGCATCGCTGCATCGGCGCTCGACGGGCTGCTGATGGGTTCCGGCGATGCCGTGATCGGGGTCAACCCGGCCACCGATACTGTGGAGGACTATGTCCGCATCGTCGCGTTGCTCGACGAATTGCGCACGCGCCTAGCGATCCCGACACAGACCTGTTGCCTTGGTCACGTGACGACAGCGATGAAGGCGATGGCCGCGAAGGCGCCGGTGGATATCGTGTTCCAATCGGTCGCCGGTTCGCAAAAGGCGAATGACGGCTTCGGCGTCAGTCTGTCGCTGTTGCGCGAGGCCTATGAGGCGGTTCGTGCCCTCAAGCGTGGTCCGGCGGATGCTCATCTGATGTATTTCGAGACGGGGCAGGGCACGGCGATGTCGGCCGACGCGCATTTCGGTGTCGATCAGCAGACGATGGAGGTACGTGCCTATGCGGTCGCGCGCGAGTTCGATCCGCTGCTCGTCAACACGGTTGTCGGCTTCATCGGCCCGGAATATCTCTTCAATGGCAAGCAGATCATCCGCGCCGGGCTCGAGGATCATTTCTGCGGCAAGCTGCTGGGCCTGCCGATGGGCGTCGACGTCTGCTACACCAATCATGCGGATGCGGACCAGGAAGATATGGATGTGCTGCTCACACTGCTCTGCGCCGCCAATGTCAATTTCGTCATTACGGTGCCTGGTGCCGACGACGTGATGCTGAACTATCAATCGCTCGCGCATCACGACGCCGTTTATTGCCGGGAAACCTTGAATCGTCCGCCGGCGCCGGAGTTCGAGCGTTGGCTCGTTGAGGTCGGCTTGACCGATGAGGCGGGTCGCCTGATCGACGCGCCAACCCGGTTGACCGACTACATGGCGAATTCCAGATTACTCGGGATCTGACATGACGAAGGAGCCAGAACGTACATCCCCACTGCCACGCGATCTGCGGCAGATGACGGACGCACGGGTACTTCTCGGCAGATTCGGAGCGGGCATGCCGACACGCGCGGCACAGTCCTTTCTGCTCGATCACGCGCGTGCACGGCAGGCCGTGTGGTCCAGTGTCGATTGGGCTTCGGTCGAAGCCGGCCTGAATGAGCTCGGGCTGGGTATCATCGAGGTCGCCAGCAAGGCGGGCGATCGTGCCACCTATGTCCGTCGCCCCGATCTCGGCCGAACTGTCTCCGCCGAGGTTGCAGAGCGGCTCGCAAGCATGACGCCGGGCTGCGATGTCGCGATCATTCTCGCCGACGGCCTTTCCGCCAGCGCGATCGACATCAACGCGGTGCCGCTGACGAGGGCGATCGTCGCACGGCTGTCGGCCCGGCAGCTTTCCATTGCGCCTATCGTTCTGGCATCGCAGGCGCGCGTCGCCATCGGAGATCCCATTGCGGCGATCATCGGCGCGAAGGTGTCAGTCATGATCATAGGCGAACGTCCCGGCCTTTCGGCGGCCGACAGTCTCGGAATCTACCTGACCCATTCGCCCGCGATCGGCACGCCGGATTCGAAGCGAAACTGCATCTCCAACGTCCGGGATGGCGGCCTTGCCATTGTGGATGCCACCGACCTGGTCGTATCGTTGGTGGTCGACATGTTGAAAGTCGGTGTCAGCGGCGTCGGGCTGAAGGCGGCTCTCGACGTCTTGCCGTGTCCGGATGCGAACGGGCGGTGACCTTCCGGAACGCTCGTGACGTCAGCGCTGCAATAACATCGGCATGGTCCAACGGGCAGACCGAGGGACGGATAACAAAGCTCAAGCTCGTTAAGCGTCAGTCAGATGTATGGACGCGCCAAGCTCGACTTGCTCCAAGCCCGACTAATCGGCGCCCCGTGATGCGCCTGCACCAAATTGCGTCAGAGCCCAATATTGCCCCCTTAAGCCGGGGATCGCGCCTTCGATCCGAGGCGTGCGAGGCCGCGCCGAGCGGATGCTAGCGCGGGACGCCAGAGCCGGCTGGAAGGCGCAATGTGCGAACCTGCATTGTTGCAATGCAGCAATGATCTATTGCAATGCAGCAAAGGGGGCTAGGCTGGCTTATTGAATCCTACGAGGAGAATAATAGTGAAGATGACTTCCTTATCGATCGCAGCCGTCGCCGCGATCGCGATTTCGGGTGGCACTGCCGGCTTCGCTGCGGAGTTGCCGACCTATGAATCGGCGGATTTGCCGATATCGGCGGTGCAAGTTCGAGTGCTGGGAGCCGCGAATGTCCAGGAACAGTCGGCGGCGCCAACCTCCACGGCCTCTGTGCATCAGCTGGGAGTCCTAGCACCGCGGACGACAATGACGACCGCGACGGCCGCAGCAACCCGGACCGAAACCGCTCACCCAATTCGTTGACCGGCACCTCCGTAGCCGTTTGAGGTCTGGGCCCTCAACTGCGGCCGCTCGTCATATGTCTGCTGTAGGAGCACGGCGGCGGGGACTTCCGATTGTCCACCTTCACCGTCGGACAGCCGTTATCTCATTGAATTCATAGTCGAAGATGCGCACCATCGCACTCCAGATCCCTAGGGGCGAGCTGTGCGAGATGGCGCTCCCACTCTTCAAGCACCTCAAACAGAAAGTTCAAGCTTTCTCTCTCTAAGCGCACCATCATTTCAATAACCTGGCCAAACGGTCTTTTCGCACCGGCTCGCCATCGGTGGGTTCAACCTATGAACGTTGTTCCAAGGTAGCCCGGACTTTTGCGATGACCTCCTGATAATCGGCCTCCCGCTTGTCCTGCATTTCCTGTTGCCGTGCCTTGAATGATGCAACGCGATTGCGGATGTCTTCCCGGAGATCAGTCAGCTTCATCGGCTGCGCAGGTTCCGGGACGATCTGCTTCGGATTTTCAGCGGCTTTCATCTCGGCGTCTACCGCAACGGTCAACTTCGCGGCCAGCTCGGGCTGGTTGCCCGAGACCTCTTTTACAAACGCCAATGTCTCCGCGATTAAACGATCGCGCTCTTCGACCCAACTCATGGCGTCATCATTTAGATTGAGCGACGTTAGTGCAAGCGCGTCAGCGGGTTAAGCCTAACGGGGCACAGTGCAGAATTGGCTCCGTCGTCGTGTCAGCGCCAATGCGTCTCCAAGCGGCCTGCTGACGCCTTTGGGCGGCTGGCTGTGGGAGGTTCGCCGAAGGCGAACGGGCGTCAAATAATCAAATAAACAGACAGGCTGCGAACGAGGCCGTCAGGCCGAAGAGTAGGGCGCCTGCGCAGAGGGCGCGCTCCAAAACCTCGCGTGCGTGATGTCGCTCGAAGCACTGCCGGCTGAAATACTGGTGAGTGAAGTGGTCTTCCATCTCCGCCTCCCTGAACGGGGATAGAGAATCCTTCATGTGATTCGCCGTCAAGCGGCGTGTGTGCTAAACTGTTAAATAAGCCCCGCGGCGAGTTGAACCAATTTGCCGTTCGCGCGACCAAAGCGCGTCTCAATGAGTAAGGGGAATCGCATGACTTTTCGCGAATCCATCACCCGGCTTTTCGGCAGCACCTCAACGCCCGAATCTGAAGAGCGCGCCAGGCGACTGAACGCGTCCATGGATGAGTTTGTGCGGCTACTGCATACCAATGGCTACGACAGCAAAAGCCCCACCACCCCTGGAGAGGTGGCAGGACTTTCGGAACGTCCATCCTGCGCTCAGGACGCTCAGTCTTCCAACCAAGGATTGTGAGAGTCGTTCCTAGGTCACTGCCGACGGTACCGCGATCGGCTTGCCCGTGTCCTCTTCGGTGCTGCACGGTTGAATAGTGTAGCCGTCCTCCAGCACCGTCTTGCCGTCCACAACATCAACGAGCCCGGCTTCGTCGGCATGTTGCCAGACGTCCTCCTCGGTCGGGAATTCCTGGCTGAGCTTCTGGTCGTCTTCGAATAGCGCGTAGGGCATGTGCCACCTCCGGCGCGGCAATGCGGCAGAGGTTGAGTAGTTCGATCGCAGTGGCCAATCTGCCCACCCGTCAACCGGCCTGTGGAACCTTAATCAGAAGCAGGGATACGCCCGGCCGTCCTGGCCGCGATAGGCCGCGGCCGATTGCTTGCAGCGGGCGGCGAGGGGACCGTCGTAATAGGCGAAGGTGCCCGGCTGCAGACCCGGACCGTAATTGTGCCCGAACTGGATCCGGTAGGGCTGGCCGGGTGCGGCAAAGACGAAGGTTTCGGCGCTGTGATGATGTTTCCAGTGGCGCGCGAAAGCAGGGGTCGCGACCAGCGTCGACAGGATGATGGCTGCACTGAGGAACTTCATCGGGGCTCTCCGGACATGACGACTGCAGATGTCTGCGACAACGACGGCTGAAGGGATCAGACCACGTTGCCAAGGCAACGCGCAAGATGTGTGCGGCGCGCGCTTGACGTCTTTCGACCGGGATCAGATCGCCGTGCGAGCGCGTTGCGTTAACGAATCCACGCTGCGATCCCGCGCATTTGAACTTCGCCTGATGCTTGCGCGTTAGGCTTACCGGCAGTTTAGACCGCGCCCTTAACCCATCCTGCCAGGCGTTCGAATATCGTACCGCCGAGATGCAGGACATGGCCATGCGAACCCTTTCAGCAGTGCTTTTCGTGATCGCGA
Source organism: Tardiphaga sp. 20_F10_N6_6 (assembly GCF_052076045.1). NCBI lineage: Bacteria > Pseudomonadati > Pseudomonadota > Alphaproteobacteria > Hyphomicrobiales > Nitrobacteraceae > Tardiphaga > Tardiphaga sp. 20_F10_N6_6. The sequence continues at coordinate 1,832,165 of NZ_CP197239.1, read as the reverse complement.
CCACGCTTCCGGCTGCAGCCGCCGATGGTTTCAACATCGTCGTGCCCGGTCGTCCCGGCGTGCCGATCATCATCAACGGCGTCGATGCGTCCTATCGCGTGATCGAAGGCGATTGGGGCTTGCAGCGCGGCATTCATATTCAACCGACAGTCTATGGCGGTCGTTACGTCGATCCGGTGCCGAATGTCGGCCACTACTATCCGAGCCTCGGCCACAAGCCCGGCTACGGGCGTTTGGAAATCGAGCCGCCGGCCAATCGCAAATTGCCGCAGCCGGCCGAGAGCTTCCACGAGCACTGGTCGGCGAAATCCGCGCCGATGGAGCGGCAAAATGAAGTGCCGTTCAATCCACCTGAGGTCATCGTCGCACCGCCGGAATTCCGACGCTGACCGATCAATCACCAACACCAAAAAAAGACACCCGACAGGAGAGAGTATTCATGCGTAACGCGATTTCAAAATGGGTTGCGGCATTCGCCGTTGTCACCGCCACTGCCGGCGCAGCGCCTGCAATGGCCTGCGGCGGCGGCCTGTTCACCTCAAACGGCTGTTCGCCTTGCGGTCAGGCCTATGTCAGCCCCTGCGGACAGGGCTATAGCGCCGGTTACGGTTACGCCGGTGTGGCCGCCTATGAGCGGCTGCCCGATCCGACGCCGGTGACGCGTCAGTATTATTACGCCAACCAGGGCCCGACCTTCAGCGGCCCGGGCATGTTCGCTCCGGTCCCGACCTATCAGGAGACTGCGATCGGCTGGCGCGGCTATGGCCAGGGTTACGGTCAAGGTTACGGTTACGGCTATCGTCGCGGCTATTACGGCGGCCCCTATGCCAATCCGGTGAACTACTCCTATGGTCCGGCCTATCGCGCGCCGGCGATCTACAGCTATCCGTCGCGCAGCCAGTATCGTGCGCGCCCGAGCTATCGCTACGGCTACAGCATGCAGCCGCGCACGCGTTACGGCACTACGCAGCGCAGCTATGTGGCGCGCACCGGTTATCATCAGGCACATCGCTACGGCGCGCCGAAGGTGATGTATGCGCCGCGCGCCGCAGGACCGCAGCGTGGTTATCACCAGTCGCAGCAGCATCGCCGCGCGTACTGATCTGATCGAACGACGAACGCCCGCTCGCAGCAATGCGGGCGGGCGTTTTCGTTTTGGATAGAGGGATTCTTGTTTTGACGCGTTTTCTTGACGCGAACCGGGACCCACTTCGCTCGAAAACGCTCTAGCCCATCAGTCCGAGCTTGCTGGCGCCGACATAGAGCGCGAGCACGGCGGCATTCGACACGTTGAGGCTCTTGATCTCGCCGGGCATGTCGAGCCGCGCGACGACGCTGCAGGTCTCTCGCGTCAGCCGTCGCAAGCCGCTGCCTTCGGCACCGAGCACCAGCGCCAGCGGCTGTTGCAGCTGGATCGCGCTGATGTTCTCGCTGCCCTCGCTGTCGAGACCGACGGTCATGAAACCGAGATCGTTCAATTCATTCAGCGCCCGCGCCAGATTGGGCACCGTGATCATCGGCACCAGTTCCAACGCACCGGAGGCGGATTTCGCCAGCACGCCGGTGGCCTCCGGGCTGTGCCGGGCCGTGGTGATGATCGCCTTGACTGCGAAGGCCGCGGCCGAGCGCAGGATGGCGCCGACATTATGCGGGTCGGTGATCTGGTCGAGCACCAGCACGATGCCGTCCTGGGACAGGCTGTCCAGATCCGGCGATTCCAGCGGCTCGACCTCGGCCAAAAGGCCCTGATGGACGGCGTCGGGCCCAAGGCGGCGGTCGATCTCGTCCGGACGGACCAGCACCGGGGCAACGCGGGTATCTATCTTCTCCTCCGCGAGGCGCCGGGCGGCGTTCTCGGTCAGAATCAGCTTGAGGATTTTCCGCTGCGGATTGGCCAGCGCCATGGTGACGGTATGCCAGCCATAGAGAATGGCCGGGCCATCGCCGCCGGATTCCCGGCCCCGCCGGGGCGGCCGCCGGCCCTGATCGCGCGGTTTATCCCGGTTTTGACTGCTTTGGCCGTCGCGTCCCTTGTCAGGTCCACGCTGGAATCGCTGTTTTCGTTCTCGATCGCTCATGGCTGGCTTGTCTCACGCATGCCGAATAATGGCAATTTGGGGCCCCCGGAAAGAGGTCGGGAAGGGGGGATATTCCTGCCAGGGTCGGTTGACTTTGCCCCATGGCTTCCGTCATAAACGCGCCAACCGGGAGCCCGTTTACGGGCGCGCGTTTTAACGTCATCCATGGCCGTCCAGCCACTTATTCGGTGGGACTGCCGTGTTGGGCCAAGGTCTTGTTGGGCTTGGGTCCGATGGCGTCAGGCGGGGGAGTGTCCCGAGTGGCAAAGGGAGCTGACTGTAAATCAGCCGTCTTATGACTTCGAAGGTTCGAGTCCTTCTTCCCCCACCATCCTCATTTCGCTAGCGAATTTCCCCTGACGGGGTCGAGCTTGTAAGCAATTCGTAAGCAATCCCGTAAGCAATTCCATTTTCGGTGTTTGTTCGCTGGGCCGTCTCGGAACCTAGCTAATTAATCAGCCATGTTCCAAATTGGGGGGAGATTCGGTCGCGCACAACCTAAGCGGTCGTTGGCTGGTAATATCGCAAAAAAGTAATATTATGTGGACGTATCGCTGTTACGATGATGGCCGAGAGCCGAACTTGTGGCGGCGATGGTTCGATTCTGCCCCGGACGTTCATGGTTCGCATGACAGTGTGTTCGGCGGTCTCGAGCAGTTAGATCAATGGAAGCCGCCCTGGTCGGAATACTTCGATAAAAATAATCGCATTGTCGAAGTGCGATTGGACGGAAGCGTGCAATGGAGGGTGTTCGGTTTTTTCAGCAGCGTTCAACGGCGTGAGTTTATTGTGCTGGACATCGGATACCACAAACAGCGCGTCTACACACCGGCCGGGATCCGCAAAATCCTAGTTAGGAAGAAGAAGGAAGTTGAGGCAAATCCAAGAAAGGCTCCGTCCTGTGTCAGGCCTGAATAAGCTAAGAAAATTTGCGCAAAAGATTTATCGTGATGGATACCTGCGTACACAGGTGGGCGGTGGCATCGCTTACCAAATTCAAGCACTCCGTGAAAAACTTGGACTGACGCAAACCGAATTTGCGGAGATTACTGGAAAGAAGCAGAGCGTAATCTCACGGCTTGAAGACACATCCTACGGGAAGGTCACGGTTCAGACGCTGCTGGACATCGCCTGCGCGACGGACGTTGCGCTTGTCGTGAAATTCGTTTCCTACCCCGATTTTCTGCGGCAAACGGAAGACATGACCGTTAGAGGGCTGCAACCCGATACAATCCGTGAGTCGCTCGCTCGTGCCGAGCGGTCAAGCTTCTACGTTATAGAGAACAGGCAAGATGTTTACGGTCGTGCGGATGCCGCAGCAAACTCCTATCAACGGTATGAAACCCCGCTGCACGATAGACTGGAGATGAACGACAACTCGCAAGCGATGAGTGCGTTTAAAGCATCTTCAAGGTCAGAAATGAGAATCCTTCAATGAAAGTAGTCGCATTCGAAACAGGCCGAACATCTTTCTTATTCCCACTGGAGGAAATCAGCCCGCTGCTCTCGGTTGACGGCCGAAAGGTGGTTGAGGGAATTGTAAGCCACTATAATTTTAGGGGCTATCCGCCAGTTAATATTCCAAGGGATGAGATTGCAAAAAACGGAGCTAAATTTGAGAACGGCTTATTTGAGTGGGGCGGCCAACTCATCTCCATCGCGGACTTTACCGCCTACAATGACGGCATTGTTGTAAGTTCATCGACAACAGAGGGGGCCCTTGCTTTCCTTGACGACCTTCTTTCGTTTCTTCGTGAGAACTTCGGCTTCAGGGACTTTATTTCGAAAGTACAAAAGACTTTTGTTAGCCAAGTAGTCGTCGAGTTCGACCGTCCGTTGTCCGCGGTTTTTCCGATATTCACTAAAATAACTGCAATGATTGCTGAGCAGACTACCGAGACTTACGGAGTTCCAGCTAAGATGGATTTTGCGCGCATAGACTTTGAGATCGACCGGAACACTCATCACCTTCGATATCTTGTCCCCCGATTTCTTATTGAACGGCGTCCAGGGACTCCATTTTCTCAGGAGCGATATTTTTGCGGTGCGCCGATGCACACCGCGAGACATTTGGCTTTGCTTGAAGAAATAGAGAGAATGATACCTGCGAGTTAGCTTCGGCAAAGGGCGCAGCCACAAAAGTTAGGCCGAGTTCTTTATCTTTTTCCTAACCGCCGCCCGAGCCCGCGCCAACCGCCGCGTGATCTTAACATTGGTGACGTCGTCCGCTTGGTTTCATTTTGCATGTGAGAGAGATCATAACGCCGCTGATTAGATGGCTCACTACGACGTTCAAAACAGCTTCAGCCCAGGATTTCCGATTGAATAGTCGCCGATCTCCTTACCGGTTTTGCCGTCGTATATACGGACGCTGTCTGCGATGTTGCTGCCATTAAAATAGTAGGCGTAAACAACGCTGACGAACTTCTGCTTTGTCTCGAAGTCAGCGGAGTGGAAGCCTGAGTCCACCCAGAGCCGAGGCAGGTTTCCTGGCATCTCAACTTTTTGAAAAACACCTTGTGCCCTCATCTTCTCCATAAGTTTTAGGCGGTTGGATTGCATCTCGTCGGATTTATCGACTGTCGCCTTCTTCGCTTCGGGAGAAATAGTCGGCGCCTTGGATTGCACGGGTTGCGTTGTATTTATGACTTGAGCAGCGATTGTTTTCTCGGATGCTGGTGGCTGAAGCGCGTTGTTCACAACATCATTCGATGTTGTTCGCGAGACTATAGCAAAACCTAGCAATACAGCGCCGAGCGCAACGACGCAGATCGTCAGCCGCCGGTGCGTCGGGGGCGTCTGCTGATTGACGTTGGACAAGAGTCTGTCTACCGGCGAGTCCTCACGAGCCTTGGAAACGAGCGCTCGTTCAATGCGCTCCATACGTGCCTCATTGCGCCTGGTCGAAATCGCTATGCCGGCAAATACCCAGGCAGCAATCCAGAAAACGACAGAAAGGCCGAATGTTGGGATCGCGCCGACGGCCGCGATCAGGCAGCATAAGAACGCAAGGAATTTCCAGATCCCGCGCCCGCTCAGGGACACGAGGGCAGGCAGAAATGAGACTATGACGGCAACTATTAGAAGGCCTTCCATGCTCTCCCCCTACTAAAGCAAATAGGGAAGCGCAACCTGCGCGCGAAGGCAATGACTCTTTAGCTCTGTGCGAGAGCTGTTGGCAGGCTCGTCACGGTGGGGCGGTGAAGGCCGCGTGCAAGGACGGGTCCTGGCTGCCGTGCCCGGGTTGAACCGCGGTTTCGCAGGACCTTTCCCGCATGACGCGCGCATGTGGCGACGTTTCGATGAGCAAGCGCTCAGTCCTTCAAGCCATAACGTTCCGAGAGAAGGATGCTCGCCGCGATCACGTCATTCCTGAAGTCGGGATGGTCGTCGTGGCGAGCGGACATGGCGCGCCAGGTGTCGTTCAAGGCGAATATCTTGATTTGCTCGGACCTATGGTCTTCGGGCGGGATACCAAGCCATTCCGATACAAGGAGCTGAAGCTCGCGAGCGGTCTTTTGCTGTTTTGCCATCGCCTACGTCACATCTTCCAGTTTCTCCGCCTTGCACGCGAGGTCTATCGATTATGAACGTTAAGCCAATTTTCGATGGTCCGCATAGCCCGTACCCACTCGGTAGAGCCTTGGTGCGCGATTCTGCTCTGCAGCTATCCAGCCAGATCGCGGATAGCGGACAAAGCAGCGCGTTCGGCCTCAGCCATCGCGGCAGAAGTGTTGGAAGTCGGTTGCTCGGTCGCCAGGCCTTCCAGCAGTCCCCGCGCTTCGGAGTCGGTGCTGATCGCGGCCACCTTCAAGATCGATCGGCAGTAACGGGCTTTGATGAGGCTCTGCTCGTCGCTCGTTGGAGCGAGCTGACGGTTAAATACATTGCTGTTCAAAATGCCCCCCTTGTCGATGGGGTCATAAAACAGGCCAAGGGCGGTTTAGTTCCGAGGGACAAACGCGCAGTCCGTCCAATGTCAGTCCTCGGAGAGCTCATACTTCTTCCGAAGCTCCAGCGTCAGCGCTCCGACGATGCGCGCGCATTTGACGTGGGAGATACTGTCGGCGGGATTAGTTATGGCGCTCCAGCCAGGACCTTCGGAGGTCTTGACCTTCCGTATCTCAACGGAAATCCCCGGTGGGCACTCGGCATGTTCGTCCATGCGATGGCGGATAAGCTTCGCCAAATCGGCTTTGGAAATCGGCTTCTTTGCCATCGGTCCCTGCCTTCTGGCAGTAACCGTAGCAGGGAACTGTCGCGGGCGGAGGTAACGACTTCGGCTCGTGAGAAGTCAGCTTTCCTTCAAATTGTAACGAACTCGCAGCTGCTTCTCGATACGCGCCACAGTCTTTGCAAGATCAGGATAGTGCCGGCGTTCCGTGGCGTTCGTCAGCGCGGACCAGTTGCCGCCACCAATTGGAATGATTGCAATTCCGGCTTTGGGGAAGTTGGAGCTCGCGAGCTTCTCGTGGAAGAGCCAGATCAGCTCGTCGGCGGTCACTTTCTTTTTGGGCATGGAAGTCAGACGTCATAAGAAGGTGGGAGTCTGACTTCCTGTAAGAGATTACTGCGACAAGCGCAATTCGCGGGAAGATCACTCGATGAGCAATCTGTCCATTTCGAGGGCGTGACGGAAAGCGTACTCGGCCGCAGCGTGGTCAGCGTCACTCATCCATGCGACCTCAAGCATACGATGAGCGATGCGCCAGTGCGGGCGGGCGAGGTACCCAACGGTTCGCACGAAAGCGGATGCGCTGCCGGTCGTGACGATCTTAAGCGTTCCCGTGGGGGATTTGACGGTGAAAGGGCCGAAAGCCATTGCTCTTTGACTTCAATCTCAACCGATCAGTTCGTGGCTCGGCGCCAGCTCTTGTCCGATCGAAGCGACCAGCTCCGCGATAGCACTCTGATCTTCTTTCGAGCGGTCCCTTTTGAAATGACAGACGGGATACCACCCGCCGCAACCTCTAAGGATTTGTATACGGACCTCCTCGGCGGCGCTCGGCCTTGTTTTCGCCAGTTCACGTTTGACCAAGAACTCAAGGTCGTGCGGCGTGTATTTGATCATGCCTTCACCTCCAGTGCTTTCGACTAAAATCGCGAAAAGGGCGGAGAGTTCCGGGCGGTTTGTAGATGGCTCATGCCAGCCAGCCCCCAGGCCGCCCGATATCACGCCGCGCTGAAAGCCGTGTTCAAACGCGCGATCATCGTGCTCGACGCGCTCGGCGGCGACTCCGAGATGAGGTTCCAGAACCAGGTCAGGCGCGGCGCCTGGCGGTTGATTTGGGGGACTACACAGGTTCGCCTGCGTCTACGTCGCGTCAGCGGGTAATCGTGCCGGGTTGGTTATGCCCTGCTTGCCGGCGGCGATATCCCGCGGCGGTGACCGTGCCGCATGATCAGCTTATCAGTCGCTGGGCAAGAAGAATGGCCTGAACTGTCCTACGCTCCACTTTGCTGAGGTGAGAATGTCGCTTGGCCCTCTTTCTTCCGTGATGTGAGCAGGCGACCGACACCGATGAATGGAAGCTCTACGTATTTCACCGACAGGTAGGCTACGGGCACGGTGAAAGCCGTGATTACCAAGCCCGAGACGAGGCCGGTGATCAGCGGGTGCGGCAAGCCTGATATTTGATGGAGCTGGAGATTAATGATTTCCAGAAATAACACGTTCCACAGGTACAGGCTGTAGCTGATGGTGCCAAGAAATACTGATATTGGCCTGGCCAGCACATCGCCGAATACGCCGGCTTTCCGGTTGTAAATGAGTCCAACCAGCAACGCCGCAATCGACTCCTGAATGGTGTGCCGCGCAAAAAGAGTACCGATGAGCAGGACGGGCCACGACCAGGTCGGTATGCGACTGATCACGGCTTTGCCAAGCGATGTGGGGATCAATGCGCCCAGGGCGAAGCAGTAGATGAACATGCGGAACTGGACGAGGTATCCCTTCAACGGCGGCAGGTAGAGGTACGCGAATATCAGCGCTACGACGATCAGTCCGGCCTCTTTGAAGCGTTTGAAGGCCAGGAAGCCGAGCGCGAGCAGGACTGCCCCCCATGCTTCGACGCCAAGCGTCCAGGTGGCGCCGTTTACGGGATATTCCAGCAGACTCAAGTTGAGAAGAAGGCTGTCTAGTGGGCGAGGCGTTCCGCACGCGTTGAAAACCAGCCAGCACGCTACCAGGCAGACGAGTAGCACGGGGTATATTCTGAAGAAGCGGCGGATGAAGAAATTGCGAATGAGCAATGGAGTGGGTGAGCTGTCTCTCATGAGACTTTCAAAGAGGACCGCACCGCTCATGATGAAGAACAAGACGACCGCCGTCTGGCCGTTCATGAGGGTGAGCCCGATCTTTGACAGCCAATCGCTCGATCCGTTGATCTCGCTAGAGTTCCGGTAGAGCACTCGGCTGACTAAATCCGGATCAGCGCCCAGGATGGCGTGGAAGAAGAGGACCATGAGGGCTGCATACCCTCGCAGGCCGTCGAGCTGTTCGTTTCGCTGTGAAGGGGCGGACATGCTCCGAGTGTTTCAGAATGTTTCGGAAGGTGCAAATCTCGGACTATGTCGGGAATGACCTGCAAGCATCTGCCCAATGGCTTGACGTGGTCGCCCAACTGAATTCCGCAAACCAAGAAGTGGCCCGCACCGTGCGAGCTAGAAACGCATTTCATGATGCGATGATCGCGCACGGCTACACCAAGAGAGACGTCCACTGACCGGCCGACGCCACGGGACCTTGGGTCATAGTCTGGCCGCAAAGCGCGAACACTTTTCTGATGTGGCGTGGGGGCGTCACAGCTTGGGGAAGCGCAATGCAAGAACAGGAACCGAAAACCGGTTACACGTTCTATTTTCAAATGTCTGACGGAAGAGGCCGTTTATCTTGTGCGGTAACGGTCGCATCCCCCACTCGCGATCAAGCCGAGATAATTTTCCGAGACAATTCGTCAGAGATCGTTCGGCTGGCGCGTGCCAATATTGCCAGCAGATCGGTTGATGCCAGTCCACTTAGGTTGAATTTTCCCTAGACCGGTCACATGGCTGGCCATCACTGCTGACCGTCGCCATCCGCCTTCTTCCGCTCAGCGACCCGACTTCTCGCCACGCGCCGCGTCGTTTCGACATTGCCGGCGATATAGTCGCGCCTGGTGCCTTCCATGTCAGACTTCTGCATGTGGTCGGTGGTGTCCTCGATCGAAGCGCCTGACGCGCGCGCCTCTGTGCCGCCGCCATGGCGGGCCCGGGCGTTCCAGACCTCCTTGGGCACGCCGGCTGCGTCGGCGACGCTGCGGTACATGTCGTAGAACACCCGGTATCGGACGGGGTCTCCGTTCTCATCTGTGACATAAGGGCCGGTGCGCAGATCCTCAGGCACCGCTGCCAGCGCAAGCTGGAAGAGGGGATACTCCATCACGTCGAACTGGGCGGCGTGGCCGGTTTTGAGCCGCGAGAGATCTAGGATGCCCGTCTCGAAGTCCTCGAACCGAAGCCCGGGACGCCAGACCTTACCGCCGCGGATAATCATGTCGTCGGTGACCTCGACGGCGCGCGCTGGCATCCAGTAGCCGATGGCGTCGATCTGGCTGATGGTAAACTCGAACTGCGCGGAAACGGCGAGGGCAACTGACCGGCTGCGTCGCGTGCCCATCTCGATGCCTTTGAGCACAATCGCTTCGGCATGGGCATAAGTCATCACGACCTTGGGCGCCTTCTTCACCTTGCCGAGCTTCTTCTCGTCGTTCTCTTTCCTGAACTCCATGCCGTCGATCATCTCAGCCAGCTTCAGGCAGTCCTGCAGGCCGAGTTCGCAGCCATAGGCGAGGATGATCCGGAATATCTGGATGATGGCCTTGGCAAGACGCTCGCGCGGCAGACCGCCGGGCTTGGTCGGCTTGCGGACTTCGCGAAACCACGTCCGCAGATCTGCGCCAGTGAGGGCGGAGATACGACGCCGGCCGGCGACCTTGTCGAGTGCGGTCAGCCAAGTAAGGTAGCCGCGCTGGGTATTGTGGCGGGTGTCGTGAAACGGAGACTGCTTGTCGGTCTGATAGCAACGGATCAGCGAACCGACGGTGCCATCATAGACCGGGCGGGTATCAACTTTCCCGGCGGTGATCCAATCCAGCATTTCCGACCAAAGGTCGTTGCAGCGATTGAACATCGTGTTGACGGCGGTGAGTGAGTTCAGGTCGCCATGCAGACGGACGGTCGGTGGCTGGAAGCCGACATCGACAGCGCGCTTGGCGGCGTACCAGTAGGCCTCACGCACACCAGACGGACGCGTGATGATCCTAAACCCCTGACCGGTGATCTCGACTTCGATGCCGCCGACCATCAGGGCGTTGTGTTTCCGGGCCATCGAAGCTTTCCTTGCCGTCCGGCTTGAACGGCACCACCCGGACGCGGGTACTCGTCATCCATGAATTTGAAACCCCGTCAACGGCGGGTGGCAATGCAATTCCGTGCCGCGTTTTGAAATACTCGACGACGGCTGGCCAGAAACGACCTCCCATGAGTTCGTCGACTGGGGGGAGGCCGTGCTTGTCTTCCAGGTATCGCGCCTTGCTGGGCCACTCCTTCGCGCGTGCCGGGCCCATCACCTCCAGGGCGATCCGATTTTCATCGGGGTACATGGGGATAGGAGCCTGCTCACGCGCCATCGTATTCTCCTCACTATGTCCGCTTAGCGAGAGCGCGGAAAGCAGCTTCCAAATGGAGAAAAGCTGCCTGTTCCCGTTCGTGGCAGGCTTCCGGCCCACCCCGAGCCCGGCACTCGTCCATACCAATGTGCGGATAGAAATTTCCGCCGACCTCGTTGCGCACGGCGAGCATCAGATAGCGCGCGTAGCGACCAACTTCAGCCTTGGAAGTGGGCACGGCATTTATGAATTGCCGAAGGGCGCGCCGCTGAATCATGACGGCGTCATAGACGAGCCGTTCAGCTGCCGTGATTCCAAACTTACGGCACCTCCGTTCGAACTCAGCGTAGCCAGCCGGATCAGCTTGGAAGTGAGGTCGCAGGTCTGGTTTCAGATATGGATGTGCAGCGTACAGCTTCTCAAGAAGAGTTTCGCGCGATCGGCGCAGCTGCGATGCTGCCTTGTGATCTGCGACGGCGATGTTCAGCGGCGACGCAAGTCGCTGGGACTTCTTCTTGGCGGAGATCTTCGGCACGAAAGTCGTGCGGTGATCGACAGTCTGTGGAAGATGCAGCATCAGCGTGTTCCTCCGTTTACGTGGGCGACCACAGCCACAGCTGCGTCCAAGCCGGCATCCATTCGGAGGGCGCAGCTGAACAAAGTCTCAGCGAACCACTCGCGACTGAAGTCGTCCGCTTGCATGTCCTTCATTGCGAAGGCTACGGCATAGGCGCGCGCCCAAAGATCGTCATAGATCACAGTCTCGACGTATCCCGCCGCGATCCCGTCCGTCCGGGGCTTGTTGAAGACGCCGAGCAACGTCTCGGCCGCTGCTGTCAGCGCTTCGTAAAGGGCGAGCATGCCGGTCAGGTCGTTGGCATTCTGCATGTCGAGCAGCATCTGCTCGAACTTCGGATCCGGAGGCGATATCTTGTGATAGTCGCGCCTGATCACGTCCAGGGCCGAGGGCGCCGTGCGCTTGCGCGATTCGCCGTCAGGCAACCGCAACACCTGCGGCGGGTTGGTCGATTGGTCTACGGTTTGCATTGCGAACATTCCCATCCCCTTTGTTTGTGAGGACCCGCCCGGCGAACCGGGCGCGCCTCCGTGCTGTGCTAAATTATGCAGATTGCCAAAGTCGATCGGCGTCGGTGAGCCGCTCTATGCGTGACGCCGGATTGTCGTCGCCCATTGGAGCGTCGAGCGAGTTGAAGCCGTAGCGGCCAATGTTTTGGGAAAGCTTGTTGTTGGCGCGCACGTACTCACCGACCCGCGCCTTGATGTCTTTTTTCTTCAGGTGACCGTCTGCGAGCGCGAGGTACATGGCCGTGGTGATGTCGCTACGCTGGTCACGGTCGAGCCACTTCGGCAATGCGGCGTCGATGATATCGACGACATTGGAATTCGCCGATATCCGCAGTTTATCTTTGCGGCGCTTGGCCATGCCCTCTTGCTTGTGGGCTTGGCGGTTTATCTCTAGCTGCTTTTCGAGAACGGCAGCCATCTTTGGGTTTTTGCGGAGCCAGTTGTTGAACCGCGTCCCATCCGTGACACCCTTGGTAAACCGAGGCTGGTGTTTGCCGTCAAAATTGCGGCCCCGCCGGCCCGTCAAGTTGTGCTTTGTGAAACCAAAATCAACTATCAATGCCACTATGCGGCGGATCGTCTGTTCTGAGAAGTTCGCTTCGACCTTGCACTTCTTCGCAGTCGCGGCCAAGCAAGTGCGACACAGCACGGACCTCCGGCCCTTTTCCGCTTCACGCTCTGTCGGCATGCGGAAGTCAGCTTCTGTCTCGAGTGCATGGCCATTTTTGCAACTGCGTTTTGCGCCGGCCTTCCACTCGTCATAGGTCGGAGCTCGATTTGCTAACGGCATCCCCCCACGCGCCAAGGTACGTTCGCGCCAGCAGGTGCGGCAACCCCACCCGTTGCCTTGCTGAAAGCGGCTTTCCTCTGTGAGTTCGTGTAGGCCTTTGTTGCAGTGTGTAACAGTCGTCTCTGTTTGCGCACTAATCATCAACTCATCCTCCTGGCACGCAGCGGGATTGCTACGGGCGGGCTGAGTGATTCTGCTTCGAAGGGCGAAGGTGAGGCGGGAAGTGTCGAGCACTATGACACCTCCGGCTTTTGTCCGAGGATCTCAGCTAGCCGTGTCAGTCCCTTCGGCGTCAGATAGACCTGCTCCTTGAGCACGGTCTCGCCGCCTTGAACGATCGAGCGATACTTGTGGGCGAGATAGCCGTCTCTAATCTTGTCGGCGTGGCCGATGTCGCGCTTGGAGTGACCGCGACGGAAGATCCAGCGGTTTGCCCGCAGCCAGGCGAACAGTTCCTTGATCTGCATTTGCAACTGCTTCGCCGCGTCGCTGATCAGAATCATGCCGTCGGTGTCAGCCAGGCGATCGAGGGCGTCGGCCTTCGGTGCCAGCGCTGCGACACGGCTTTGCAGCTCGATGGTGCTGTCAAGGCTCTGCAGCAGCAGCGCCTTCAGTGTTGCGGGATTATTGAGATCGGGGAGGGCGGGCACAAGGCGCGCCTCGAGCTCCTGCCAGCGGTCGACAAGCCGGGCTGTGAATGCGGGTGAGAGCTGCGCCACGACGATGTAGCTGTCGCGCTTGCCGAGCAAATACTCTTGCGTAGCGACGCCGTTGGCTGACTTCGGGCCGTCCACCAATGGTGGCTGGGAAATGATCCGGCGCTCGACCAGACGCTCTACCGTCCGCTTGACGCTATCGTGCCGGCTTTCGACCAGCTCCGCGATCTCGCGGCTCGACATCGTCGGCATCCCGCCTGCGATGAACGGGCTAGGCTGTGCTGCGGCGGTTGGCAGGCGAAGCGACAAGGCGGCGGCTCCCGTGAGTACGGGGCGCATATAGCCATAATAGCTATATTTACGTCAAGGGATATTATAGCCATTATCGCTATAAAACTTCGTGCCCGTCTTCGTCAGTCGGACCGAGTTGCTCGGGTTCGTCAAAAAGCGCCATCGTTAATTGAGCGATTGCAGCTACCTGGATGTCCCTAATCGGGCGGTCGCCGATCACCTGAATGTCGAACAGTCCTGGGGCCGAACCGTTGGCGAGCACGCCGAAGAACTGATTACGTTCCTTGTCTTGAACAGTGCACAGCCGACCCAAATACTCCTGGGGCGGCTTCCGCTCCAAGCTGAATTTCAGCAGGTCGCCCTTATGAAACATCGGGAAAAAGCCGTCCTCTCCAACTTCGTACCAAACGGCCTCTGGATCGTCGAAAGTCCACTTGTAGAAGTGGCGAGTCTTCATAGCGTCTGCTGGAATCGGATCGACGATCCCGCGCTTAGTCAGGCGGCCGTAAAGGTTCACGACTGCAACCGGCTCGGTGTCGCCTAGAAGGACCCAGCGGCCAACCTCTAGCGCAGCTGCAATCTTGTCCATCCATTCTGTGGTCAATCGCTGCTTGCCGCGCTCGAGCTTGCTAACGGTGATCCAATGGACGCCTAGCTTCTCGGCGAGTTGCTGCTGGGAAAGCCCGCGCTCTTTCCGGATTCGGGCGATTTGATTTGGTGCGGCAGCCATATAGCTCTTTTCGCTGTATCCGTAAAAATGTCTATATATCAAAGCGCTATAAAGCTATTGCCTTAATATAGCGTTTATGGCTATATATAACGATGCAGACATCACCGCGAACTTGGCGCGTCAACGCGAACCTCTCGATGGCCAAGGCCGCAAAAATCGGCGGCGTGGTCGGCAAAAACCCTGCGCGGACGTGGCAGCGATGGGAAACCGGAGAGCTTGAACCCCCGCTTCACGTTGTGAGCACGATCGCCATCGAGAGCGGAGGGGCTGTGACGCTGCAGTCATGGATTGATCTCCGCCATTCGCGGTTCAGTGCAGCGTCCGCTTCATCCTTCAAGGATAGGGCCGACGGTGCGGTGGCCGTACTCCGACAGGTGGGGCCGACATGACCTACCTCAGGAGGGCTGGCCCCTCGGTTTTATGCTCAGAACCTTCTCCGCTGCGGTCAGTAGCGCCTGAGCAAGCTGTTGCGCTTGAATCGGTGTTATCACGAGTTGAAGACCGCCAGACGGCGTTTCGAATTTATCTCCGGCGACCAGATAGTCGAGCTTCACGCCGATCGCAGTCTCTGCAGCGATCATCGTCGAATACCCCACGAGGGGATTCACGCTGATGTTGCCGGTCTCGTCCTTCTTCCAATCGTCGAACATTTGTAGCTCCGTTGGTTCGGTTGGCACCACCAACGAGGGATGCAAGCCGGGTGAGTCGCAAGGCTCATCCGGCAAGCATCCCAGTAATACACATGGGCGCTGCAATATCAGTGCAGCGTCCAGCCCATTTCTCTGTAGTACAGCGGTCCGTGAAGCCGGATCATCTCACGATCCCAGTCTTGATAGCGTGCCACGGCAATTTGCGTGTGGCTCTCGCTCGCCCGCGTCCTGTGTCGAGAGGGAGGTGTGATGGCGGTCGATCGCAGAGTCATTGGCGTCTCCGATGTGCCCGAGCGGCGGGCAGACGCGTCGGGGTGTTCCGCGTCTGCCCGCCCTTGTGTGCCTGGTAGGGCCGGGGCGAACCCTGCAGGCAACTTCTTCCGACCGACGGCGCACATGCGCCGCGGTGGGTCTCATCCGAATCTTCTTCTTGTTCAGCAGTCGCCGTCTTCGTCGCCAAACTCTGCCGGCGTGCCGCCTGATCGTTGTGTAGTTCGTGTCGCGTTGCGTAACGCCTCGCGTCCCAACCATAGGGACACAGGTGATGTCGAAAAAATCCGAAAATCGGTCGGAAGCCATGAGTGAGATGCTCTTAAGCGAAGCGTCGAGCCTTTTGCGAGTAGTCGCCGGCGCACGCCGCGCCGATGAATCCAAGAAGGCCGTGCTTCGACGCGTGGGTCGCGAGCTCCAGGACTGGACGGCATCTCGCATCAAGGACGTCTGGTATCGCGACAGCCGCGTGTGCATCCGCGCTAGCGAGGTCGAGTATTTGCGCGCGTTGGTGAGCCGGCGCCAGGAACAGAAAGCGGAAGCGAATGAACTGGACGCGCTTCGGGACCGGGTTTCCCGCATCGAGCGGCTGCTGGAAGCAACGGATCCGGCGTTCCACAGCCCGTCGATTGCTGCGGCTCGGCAGCAACTCAGCGACATGGCTGGAAAGCCTCGCGTTGTGGATCGATCCGACCCTCGAGCCGGAGGCGGACAAGAACATGCGTGACGCCGCCTTTGATCCAACGGGAGAGAGCCGATGAGTGAAGCAATGGGAATGGCCGTGGCAGCGTCCGACGTCGCCTGCATTGTAGGCCGCATGGGCCAGCGACATCGTGTGCTGGATCCCACCGGCATTGATCGCCTGGTCGTAGAAACGCTGATGGGCACTTCGCCGGACTATAGGGCGGCGGTGAACACCCGGCTCGGTGCATTCGTGGCGATGCTCTACGGGCGTCCTGACCTTGCGCCATTCATCTCCGACGATCTCGACTTCCTGTTTCCGGCAGCGGTCGTCGGCGCCATCGCCAGATGCCCGTTGCGGTCATGCGGGGCTTTCTCGCGCTATGAGGTGGACGAGTTCAGGACGCATCTGCTGCTCGCAGCACCGATCGGCGGTGTGGCATGAGCATGAACTACGGCATCGTCTGGCCATCCTTCTGGACCGGCTCCACGGGCCGGCAGCTCCGTGGAGATGCCAATGCGCAACTCGTCGCGCTGTACCTGATGACGTCGCCGCACGGGAACAGTCTCGGCATCTATCGCTGTCCACTCCAGTACATCACGCTGGAAACAGGATGCCCCATCGAAGGGGCATTGAAGGGGCTTCGAAGGCTCTGCGAAATCGGGTTTTGCACCTTCGATGAAGCGACAGAGACAATCTGGGTCCGCGAGATGGCGCGATACCAGATCGGCGCCGACCTGAAGCCGCAGGACAAGCGGCAAAAACACATTCAGCGCATCTTCGATCAGATCGAGAACAAGCTGATACAGCAGTGTTTTTTCGAGAAGTATGGCTCGTCGTATCACCTGACGGCCCCGCCTGTTCCTCCGAAGAGTGAGGCACAGGATGAAGGGACATCGAAGCCCCTTCCAAGCCCCTCCGAAGCCAATAACAACTTCAACTTCAATATCAATAACAACTTCAAGACAGACTCTCTCGCGCATCCTTCGGATGACGCGGAGACTGAAAATCAAATTTCGAAATCGAAAGCTAAGGCAGCCAAGCCGCGGAAGCAGATCGCGACGTCTGACGGATTCGATGAGTTCTGGTCCGCATGCCCGCTCAAGAAATCCCGAGCCGCGGCACTGAAGGCATGGCCCAAGGCAGTCGCATCCGGTGCGACGCCGGCAGAGATCACCGCGGCGATGCGCCGGTATGCCATCGAACGGGCAGGGCAGGACCCTCGCTACACCAAACACCCATCGACGTGGCTGAACGCCGGATGCTGGGCCGACGAGCCCGCAAGCCCGCTCGGTCACGCGTCCACCGCCGGCTTGAGCGGCTATGCGCAGATCTTGTTCAACAGACACATGGAGCGAAGTGGTGAGCCGATTGCCGACGCCTACGACCACCAGGATTAGCCAGGGTTCGCCTGGGACCGACTTGCCGCTGGCGAGCGAGCTCGCGGCGATCCGTCTCGGATGGGAGGACGGCTGCCTGTCGGCGCCTTTGCCCGAGCCTGTGCGCGAGCGCCTGACCAAGCGACTGGACCTGCTTCGATCGAGCTCGAAGCCCGCTGCGGTCGAGGCGATCGAGGAGGAGATCGCAAAGCTGATGCTGGGCTTCCCTTCGACGCGAGGTGTGCCTGTAATCGAGGTGCAGCTGCAGGTGCGCAAGTATGCCGAGGATCTGCTCGGCGTGCCCCTGTGGGCCGTGAAGGACGCATGCCGGGATATTTCACGGGGATCGGTGCCGGGACTTAACCCCGACTTCCCGCCGACGTCGCCGCGCCTGAGGCTGGTCGTGAACAGCTACGTCTCCAGGGTTCACGTCGAGGCGCATGAGATCAAGCAGGTGCTGCACGCGCCGATCCTGCGGCCTGCTGACCCGGCGGTATGGGAAGCTATCAGGGCAGGTCTTGTTGCCAGATCACGGGAGCTTGCCTGTCTGCACGACACGCCCCCGAAGCCGGCACCGACCCCGGAGCAGCTCAAGGCTCACTACGACAACCACGGACTCCAGTTCGAGGCAAAGTCAAAGCCTGCCGCTGGATCAACATCGCAGGCCGACACATGAGCCGCGATGCACGCCCCCGGGGGCATTCGAAACTCTACGAGCGTGTCGCTTACGGACCGGTGCCATCCAGCAAAACGAAATTCCGCAGGTTTTGAGAAAGGGTCAGAACGAATGCAGGGCAGGAAGCGAGGCGGGCAACCGGGCAACCAGAATGCGGTCAGGCATGGTCGCCATAGCGTCGTCCAGAGAATGCACCAGCGGCGCGCTCTTGATGCCATGCGAGCAGAGGAAACGCGACGGCACGCGGACTGGCTCAAGACAGTGCCTTCCACTGACTACGCCGCGATCTGCGCAGCCATCGCAGGCTGCAGACCCCGGGGTGGCCTCGATCTCTGAGCCGTTTCGGTTCGGGACCGGTGGGCAAGTCAATTTCTTACGCGTGCAAATCTGAGGAGAAAACCTTGATCAACCCCATGGACGGCACCTGCGGAGCCAAGAACAGGGGTGGATTGCCGTGCAGGCGTTCGCCGGCGGTTGGCAAGCGCCGATGTCGGCTTCACGGCGGGGCGCCGCGGAGTGGCGCACCATTGGGAGAGGCGAACGGCAACTATCGGCACGGTCGGTATGGCCGCGCGGCGAAGGAATTGAGACGGAAACTGCTGGCTGAGGGCATCGAGCGCCTCAGGCAGGCGGAAGCGCGAGCCCGCGCTCCTCGCGCACTGGTCCCAAATCTCGCGACCACGGATGCACTGGCGCGGATCACGAACGAAGGAACGAAAACATGAAACTGCTTATGACGATCGCCGCCATTGGCGTCACGCTTTGCACCCAAGCGGTGGCAGGCGAACGATGCACACCGGTAAACTACCAGTCGACTGTTGCAGGTATCCGAAATGTCTCGGGCTCCGGGCCGATTGACGTGCGTCCGGGAGACAAGCTCATTTTGGTCAACAGCGATCAAGTAGGCGTCGTGCGCCTTGGCGACCCGACCAAGCATGCAGACCTCACCTCCGTCGTCATCAAGGATTGCATGGGCCGCGCCTCTCGATCGCATATCATCGTGACGGGCCGAACCGACGTAGGTGACTACCATCTCGACGGGAATTTTTCGTCTGTCTCTTTCATGGCGCTTGGCAAGATGTGGGTCGCGCGATGAGCAAGTTTTCGCGCCTTCTCATCCCAGCGGCATCTGCGCTGGCGTTCGCCCTGGGCTGCTCGCCTGCTTTCGCGCAGACCAATCAGGGCTCGTCGGTGCTCACGCCATCCAAGGGCGGCACGAATTCGGCTTTTGTCGGCTTTGCTGGTCCTGCATCCACGATCAAGACTTTCACGCTACCGGATGCGAGCGACACCATTGCGACGCTGGCCGCCGTGCAGGCCTTTACGGGAGCAAAGACCTTCGCTTCGGCCAAGCTTATCTTGGCCGGCTCGTCGTCCGGCACTACGATTCTGAATGCCGCCGCAGCCGCATCCGGCACGCTAACGCTCCCGGCTGCGACCGACACGCTGGTCGCGCGTAACACGACGGACACGCTGACCAACAAGACCTTGACGAGCCCGACATTGACGACGCCATCGCTCGGTGTGGCCACCGCGACGTCGATCAATAAAGTTGCGATCACCGCGCCGGCCACCTCGGCGACGCTGACGATCCCTGACGGCGTCACCCTCACCGGACCGGCTGCGTCAGGCACGGCGATGACCCTGGGCAACACCGAGACCGTTACAGGTATCAAGACCTTCGGCTCGCCAGGCGCCGTCGGCCGTCTGAAGCTCGCCGGCACGACCAGCGGCACGACGACCCTCGATGCCAGCGCTGTGGCCGGCACCACGACGCTGACGCTGCCTGCAGCCTCAGACACCATCGTTGGCCGCGCCACGACGGATACGCTCACGAACAAAACACTGACGACGCCTGTCATCGCATCGATCGTGAATGCCGGAACGCTGACGCTACCGACTTCGACCGATACGCTTGTCGGTCGCGCGACGACGGACACCCTGACGAACAAGACCTACGACACGGCCGGGACGGGCAACAGCTTCAGCATCAACGGCCTGGCTGCAACGGCGAACACTGGGACGGGGGCTGTGGTGCGCGCCACGTCGCCGGCGCTCGTTACCCCGGCTCTGGGCGTAGCCTCGGCGACCAGCGTCAACAAGGTGGCAATCACCGCACCGGTGACGTCGGCAACACTGACAATTCCTGACGGGGTAACGCTGACCGGACCGGCTGCATCCGGCACCGCCATGACCCTCGGCAATGCCGAGACCGTTACCGGTGCCAAGTCGTTCAACGATGCGACGGTGGTCCTTAAGGGGGTGACGTCCGGCACCACCACGCTGAAGGCGGGCGCGACGGCCGGCACGACGACGCTGACGCTACCGGTCGCGACCGACACACTGCTCGGCAAGGCTACGACCGACACACTCACGAACAAGACTTTTGACACCGCTGGAACGGGCAACAGCCTGTCGATCAACGGCGTCGCGGCCACAGCGAACACTGGCACTGGCGCGCTGGCGCGTGCGGTCTCTCCGGTGTTCACGACCCCGACGTTGGGGGCGGCGACTGCGACCTCGATCAACGGCAACGTCTTCACGGCCGGGACCTACACGCTGACAGGTTCGGCCGGGAAGACACTGAACTTCAGCAACTCGTTGACCCTGTCGGGCACTGACGGCACAACGCTGACGTTCCAGGGTACGGACACCTATGTCGGTCGCAACACGACCGACACACTGACCAATAAGACGCTGACCGCGCCGGTTATCGGGAGCATCGTAAACACTGGAACTCTCACGCTCCCGACTTCGACCGATACCCTTGTTGGGCGGGCGACCACAGACACACTTACCAACAAGACGCTGAGCAACGCGATCGTGGGTACACAATCCCCGGGGGACAACTCGACGAAGGCCGCAAGTACGGGTTATGCCGATGCCATTGCGGCGTTGAAAGCTAACGCATCTCGCAACATCGCTACGGGGTGTGGTCTTGCGGGCGGGGGCGATCTCTCCGCCGATCGAACCCTTCGGGCGAGTCTGACCATTAACCCACAGACCGGCACCAGCTATACGGTGCAAGACAGCGATTGCGGGAAGCTCGTTACTCTCAACAATGCGTCAGCTGTAGGGGTCACGCTTCCGCAGGCGAACGGGTCCACCTTCGTCAGCGGCTGGAGTGTCGCCTTCCAGAATAGGGGGGCGGGAACGGTAACGATCACGCCGACGACATCGACGATCAATGGTGGCGCAAGTCTAGCTCTTTCGCAGAACCAGGGCGTGCACTGTCATTCAGATGGGACAAACTATAGCTGTGTCTTAGGTGTCGGAGCCGGCGGCGGGTCTGGTACAGTGACAAATGTTGCGACCGCGGGCCTTGCTACCGGCGGTCCGATCACCGCGACCGGCACGATATCGGTCCCAGCGTCAACCAATGCCCAGGCGCTGGCTGGCACGGACAACACCACGGCGATGACGCCGGTTCGTGTGGTCGATGCGATCAATACATTTGCGGTACCGGCCCATTCTCAAAGCTCCAATGGCTACGTGAAGCTTGCAGACGGCACCATTATGCAATGGGGCACCAACTCGGGGGCAGATACCGCGATCACGTTCCCAATCGCCTTTCCCACGGCTGCGCGCTCGGTGCAGATCACGTTCACGACGGCTGCGACCTCCACATACATACTGCAGAGTAACGCATCGAGCATCACAACGAGTGGATTTGTAGCTCGTAATCGGTATTACGCCATCGGCAATTCACCGATGGTCTTGGCCTCCGGTGATGCCTATACGTGGCTTGCGATCGGTTACTGATCCGGAAAGCGCCCGCGAAGCATTCAAGAACGCAAGTAGCGCGGCGACGCCGGGGGGTGGTTCAAAACTCTACAAGGTCGTCGCTTGGAGACCGGTGGGGTTCAAAAAAACGCAAAATGGCAAATAGAAATCGTGGAATGTGAATTATGACGGCGAGAGGCAGGAAACCGAAGAACTCGCATCTGCGATTGGTCGACGGTTCACACCGGCCGGATCGACATGGCAATGCCGGCGCGGTCCGCGAGGCCGTGGAGCAGTCTGCCAGCAGCTTTGGGCCATTGAGCCGCCCTCGCAGCTTCAAAGGCATCACGCGCGACGCGTGGCAACGCTATATCGTACCCGCGGTGTGGCTGGACGCCTCGCGTGAACCGGCGGCGATCGCCTTCTGTGAGCTATGGGGAGAGCTCCGCCGAGCGCCCGTGTCATTTCCGGCGTCGAGGCATTCACAACTACGCGCCTATATGGCGGACTTGGGCCTGACCGATGAGCGCAACAGACCGCTGCCGGACCATAGCGAAATAGACGAGCACTTTGATTGACTTTGGTGCGTTGTGTTGGCGCACCTTTCCATGACTATCGCTGCCGTGACGCTTAAATGGCTGCAAAAACATTTCGGCAGGAGGCGCAATACCTGCTGGCCTAGGTACATAAACCATCCTGCT
Organism: Tardiphaga sp. 20_F10_N6_6; assembly: GCF_052076045.1. Lineage (NCBI taxonomy): Bacteria > Pseudomonadati > Pseudomonadota > Alphaproteobacteria > Hyphomicrobiales > Nitrobacteraceae > Tardiphaga > Tardiphaga sp. 20_F10_N6_6. Next base: position 1,809,805 of record NZ_CP197239.1, on the reverse strand, counting down.
ATCAAACGGGCTTAGGACAGTGCGTGGCTTGTGACGGTTGCAATGCGATCGATCAGCCTGGCGTCGCACCAGTAAATGATGGCAGCGACGAAGACCCAGAAGCTGATGGGTTCAAGGAATCTCCGCCATGTTGCGAACAGCGAAACGACAAGGCAGACGATGCCGACGAGCAGCGCTTTTCCGAGCGCGCCGCTGAATATTCCAACCGCTATACCGCTCATGAGCGCAATAACCGGCGCTTTGCAGGCGGTCCGAATGTGAGGCTCCAGGACGCCGATCACCGTCTCGATCGTTGCGTCGTCGACGTCCAGAGCACTCGCTTTATGCCGATCCATTGAGTCGTCCCCTCGCATCGACGTCGAGAATTTAGTGAGTTGCGGAATCCTTGTCTACCCGCGAAAAGTGCGATCAGCGCCTATTTTTAGTTTCAATTTAAAGCGCTTTGGTCGTCACGGCCCTTTTTCCCATAGGAGATCCCTCAATGACGACATCCATCGCTGCCTTTGTGGCGGGCGTTCCCTCGGTCGTGGCTTACTCAAACAGTTCCATCATCGCGAGGACGTAGCCAACCGTCAGGCCAACAAGGGCGGAACCGATGAGCAATATCAGCACGGATTTCATTGCCTGACCTTGCCTGCCTGCAGACGTCATGCATCGCCTAGTAGGATAAGTATGAGCAATCCCAACCGGAAATAGTCGCGATCGTGGCCACCCTTTTGGGCGGGCAGTAGTCCACGACTTAAGATGGACCGAGAGTGTTAGGCGTTACGGCAATCGTCTTAAGCATGCCGCGACGCCGCGGCGCTGATGCCCGCCGCCAACCCGAATCCGATCAGTAGTTTTTCGAGAACGTACATCGGCCGTCTCTCCGACGCCCGAATCCTGCGCATGCGGAATCAGGGTCATCAAGAGTCGTATCGCGCACCCGCGCGAACCACCTTGCAATGACGGTCCCTGTCCTCGTAGCGAGGATTTTCACCCGGTGACGGACCGTCCGGTGCGGAGACAGTTCGAATATCGCGGGGAGAGTAAAGCCAGAGTTTCGTGCACTTTGGGCACTTAAGGCTGAACATCGCCGGTGTCGGATCGGGCACGTCAACCCGGATAACAAAAGAGCAGCCCACGCAATCCAGGGCCGTCTGACCATTCGCGGTCATATGGGCACACCTTCAAAACCTCCTCCTATCACAACAAAAGGCTGCCGTGGACGTTTTCGTTGGATTTTACTGGCCGAAGGGTGCGGCGCTGCCCGCTAAGGTTAGTCTGACGAACCTGCCGATTGTCACGACGTCCGGCAGGCCTGCCTCTCCGAAGCCTAAAAGTACCAAGACAGGTACACGAGACTGACGATGACAGCTGCGGCCACAAGAGCCGCAAGAATCAAATCGTTGATCTCCTCCCGATCATTTTCCGGCAGCCGCATCCATCCGACCTTCATCGGATAATCGCGGTAGCCTCTATGTGTTCCCCGCGCGACGGCATCGCGCAATCAATCATCACTGGAGAACTTAAAATGAAGTGGGATAAACAGGCCGAAGGGGCGAAGGCTCAAGGTAGCGACTGCTGGTCTCAGCGTGCTTTTTGCTGTGCGCATTTTTCATCGCCCCAGCCGAGGCCAAGACGACGGTTCCGAACGCGACCTGATGTCCTAGTGTGAAGTATGTCACAGAACGGTAGGAGGGGATCCTGTACGGGTATCCAGCCGAGATTTGCCATCTGCAATCGCCCCCGGTCGGACGATGTAGCTTAAAAGTGTGCTCACCTCGGCGAACTGGTGGGGGCGTGCATGGGTGTTGGGGATCCTGAATACTCAATTCGCCGACTAGCTGACGATCGGTTTGCGATCGAAGCCCGTTGGCCGACGGGTAAAACTAAATTAATGGCGGGATCTTTTGCTCGGCAAGCGGACGCAACGCGGTTTGCTAGTCGATTGCGCTCCAAGCCAGCAGCTTTGGCCAGCGACGAGATTGTGGAGGCCGCCTCTGACTCCGGATACACCGTCGACTTTTTGGCCTTCAAACATGGTCTCACGCTAGAGGAGGCGAGCCAACTACTTCGCGAGATCGGAAACTCTCGTAAAAAGCTGGATGCAGCAGTCACGGCATTAAAGCAAAACCGTGCTCGGGCTTTGAAGCCATAGACTCATGCCGCGCGGCGCCTAGGAACAGGTTCTCGCGATAGCCAACGCAATCGGCATGGGCGGTATCGCGCGCGTCACCGTCCAGTAGCCCAGGGCCCCGAGAGGGCGATCGGGATGCCCCGGTCTTGTTTACGGAGCGATTCTCAGCCGGCGAGAAACTAAGCGACTTGAGACAGAAATCCGGTTATCATTGACGTCGCCGGTTGCGGGCAGGGAGGAATACCGTTTCGACGTCGAAGCTCGTGTACATGCGGCGAAGAGCTAAGCTCCGTGAAGCATGGAGGCCCTGCGATGTGGATAACATTAACGGCTTGCTTCGCTTGTTTTCTTATCGGCGGATATGCTGGCCTCTGCCTTGGTTGCTTCGCCGGTACGGAAGTGGTTCGGGAAGAGGTGCGAGAGTTCTTGAATAGACGGTGGCCGATCGCAGAAGGCCAGTCGACAGTCATTCAGTACGACGACGGCGCCTTCCCCGCAAACTAAACGAAGGCCGGTCGTCAGGATCATCTCCATTTGAGCGCAGTCCGGCGCGTTCCTCGACTCTCCGAGCTTGTTCTTGGTATTTTATCGCCAGTGCATTTAGCCGATCGGACACAGATCGATACCCGACGAATCTCGCAAACTCTTTGCATCTTCGAGATATCGCTCTCAGTCGAGCAGCCGCTGCGATCGCTTCTCGTTGGCTCTTCGTCATGGACGTCTTCGGCCCAGCGCGACTAACCGATCCAGCATCTCGTGGTTATTTGCGCGGTTCGACACGCTCTTGCATCATTGCTGCCGAGGCCGAGGCCGAAATAATTGCAAGAGTGAGTACGCTAACAATGATGCTCTTCATAAAAAAACTCTTGGGTAAGCGAAAGTTGGAGTTTGTGTAGTTTAGTTCGGTGAACGCAGGCAATATCTGCCGAGAAAAAACCGCCGGCATTCTCGCGCGGCGGCTACCGGAACTACTCAAAATTGACTGGTACTAAAAAATCGTCCCTCCTCCGGTAGCACGAGCAAAACACATCGATCTCGATCTAATAAGGGCCGTTTGTGTTCCAACGCACGGAACAAGGTGGGCAGTTGCGCTTTCACAACACTTTCTCACGCAGTGAGAGTAATTCAATCGACGTAGGGTGCGCGGTACCTCATTTCATGAATCCGATTATGAAAGCGATGGTGATATAGGCTGCGCCAATAACAGCGGCCGTCACTGCAAGAGCGAGCAAAAATCTCCAAACTTGAAACGGCCCGACTTCATCCCTCACTGATCCCTCACCAGCTTGGGCCGGTTGCGCCACTTCGGATCTTTGTCGACGGAGTGGTAGACCGGCGTACCCTTTGGCCACAGCGCCTGCATCATACCGAGCCGGGCGAACTCGATCGGCCCGCCATGATCGGCGGCCTGGATCAAGACGTGCATGGCGTTTTGCCACGGCCCACTGTCGTGGATCTGCTTCGGTAATTTTGTGATGTAGGCGCCGGCATCCTGCAGGGTCGCCAGCTTACCGCCGGCGGGCAGAGCTATGGGCTCGGGAAATCGGGTCGACCAGGACACAACGCAACTCCGCAACTGAACAGCGGACTCAAACGTCCTGCGGCAGATTGGTTCCTATCGAGCGCCCATGCCTCTCTCGTCGGTCCCGATAGCGCCCTTGTCTCGTAGCTCAGCCCTTACCTTTCGGACGCCGGCCAGCGGAATACCCAGATCGAGCGCTTTCCTTCTTACCGATGTAAGGGGCCGGCCGAGCGCGGCCGCGGCTCGCAGGGCAGACGCTCCATTGTCGGCCAGCTCTTTCAGCTTGGCGACGTCATCTGTGTCCCATCGTTTCGCAAGCAGGCGCCTGACCACGGCTAATTCTCCGGCGGTCGCAGTTCGCGCTTCAACCAGCCCTTTGCTTGGACCACTGGATCTGGCTCAACAGCGGCATGGATGAAGCTGCACTTTGGGCACTCATAGGTGTGCGCAACGAAGTCATTTTCGGGGAGGGAGCATCTGATCCAATAAGTGGCGGCTCCGCAATTTGGACAGGGTAGGGTTCGGGTGAGTGGCATGGCCGGTACTCGTACTAGAGCCGTCGCGCGGCAGGGCACAGAGTATCGTTAAAACTCTCAAAGTATCGGTTGGGTTCCGGGGAGCTCGCCGTCCGGCGCCTCCGACTTCCACATAAAGAATCCGCCGCACTCGTGGATCCGGATGATGCCGTCGGCGACTAGCTTGTCGCGGCCCGCGGTGTATTCCTCGACGCTCGCCTTGTCCTTCCATATTAAGGTCGAATTCCATTCCCCGACCGGCATGCGGCCTTCGTCGATCCGGAGGGTCTTCGCGATCTCAAGCAGTCTGGCGGCGGCGTTATCGGGATCGGCGTAGGGGCGGCCTTTGACGAACTTCATGGAGGAGGGGCACCATCGTATTTGGACGGGCCTTGTGCCACGATTCTCAGAGCATCGTCAGGTAAAGACCGCTGGAGCGACTTCGCTTCGTCCCACGGCGCGCGCATCCAGACTTCTACCTCTTCCGGCTTGGTGAGAATAACGGGCATAGCCTTACTGTGGATCGGCTTCATGAAGTCGTTGGCGTCGCAGGTCAGGAAGCCGAACAGGTCGTTGGTTGTCTCGCCTTCCTTCACCAGGCGGACCGATGTCCAAGCCGGCAGCCAAAGGCCGGCGAAGCATGTCAGCGGTCGACTTTCGTCCAGCGCAATCCAGACGTTTCCGCCATAATTGGCGTTATGCTCGCTGAACGATGTGAATGGCACGATGCATCGATGCTGGACGCCGGTCCAGCGCAACCAATGCTTGCTCTGCAACGTGCGGATGTTGGTCACTCCAGCGTCGGGCTCCATGCGCAGCAGTTCCTTGAAGTCGAATGGCTTGCCTTTGGCTTCAAGCTTCGCCGCGCGCGCCTTTGCGTCCTTAAGCTGGACGAAATCGGGTGACGGCATGCCCCATCGCACCATCGCTAGTTCGCGCTCGCCGTCAGTGTTGCGCACGATCGGCGCCATCCGGTTCGGGAAAATGCCGGGCATTGGCGGGAGATTGCCAGCGATGTCCTTCGTCACGCGAAAAAGTTGCCGGATCGCATCCTGGGTCTTCGTCATCGAATAGAGATTGCACATTATCAAGTGTCCGTTCGCAATTGCCGCGGTCGCTCGCCTAACTGTAGCAACGTTGCAGACGGCCGCTTCCCTGCCTTTCTACATTTCTCGCATCTTAGCTTGCTGGCGAGATCGTGCACGAAGGTGGTTGGCGGACAGCGTAGCGTAGCGAGGTCGATGTTGTTTGGCGTCTTGCACCGGGAGCATTCAATCTCCAGCCACGGGAAGCCGCCGTTGACGGCCTGATCGACTGCAGGAGAAGGATCAATCGGTTCGCCATCCGCCCACATCCGTTCGTTCCAGCTTTCGCAGAGAAGCCGATCGGCCTGCCTGATCAAGGCGTCACCTTTGGACCTCATCTCGTCGGACTGGGTGGCAAGGATGGCAGTCATCCCGCGCGCTTTCCGGAGCTCTTTGCTCAGAGCTTTGCGGTCGCCGCCGGAGAGGGGCGTGGGATGATATTTCGGAGCCATATGGGCATCCAGGCGCGACGGTCAAAAAGGAAAATCAAAAATGTTATGTCGTCTCAAATGACGGCCAGCAGCCGTCTTCCTCAAGGCGTCCTGAGCGTTCTTGGCAGCCGTTGTCGAGCAGCTTCATGCCGACATCTTTCCAGACTGCATGGACTCCGTAGAGGCGCACGGCATCTACTGTCTGGATCTCCACGATCCGGTCGCAGCGCCGGCAGGTCACGCGCAAGACGTGCCGGGGAATTTCCGAGAGGCGACGTTGCTGGATGGGAACGCCGGTGCAGATCTGACCGCGCGGATCCCGGACGATGGAATCCCAATACGCCTCCGGCAGATCGTCCGCAGGCCCGGGCACCGGAATAGGCGGCTCGGGTACGCGGCTCGGCTTGGAAGCCAGCTTTTCCATCTGTTTGGGCGTCGGCATGCGCCAGCTTGCGGGTCTGTCACTCATGCCCTCAATTAGAACATAAGAAGAACGGAAGTCGAGTCCGCTGAGGTTGAACTTCCGGCCTAGGAAACCGTCGCTGGCGCGGAGGTTACTAGTTTTAGTAGATCCAAATCGCGTTATGCAACCTTCGGGCGTTTAGGCGGTTGTTGTAAGCCGACATCGGAGCGGCCAACAATGAACGCCTCAAATCCAATCGACATAAATCGAAAGATTAGGCTCAGTGGCGTTGCCACCGATCTAAGGCGATCCTCTACCAGTAGGCATGGAAACATCGAGGGATGGAAAATATCTCATCTGCTACGTGACGCTCAGACGACTGCACAAGCCGATGAAGCTGAGCAGCGGTTAGAGATTTGGCGAGCGAAGCCGATCGCCGGATGATGGGTAGTGTCTCAGTTTGAATCCTGAACTTTTGCTTAGGCCTTGAAAGGTAACGACCTGCTTCCGACGCTGAAACAGCAGTGGCCTAATTTGGATATCGCGGCCACAATATCCCCATGCCCTTCTCTGCAATCCTCGCGAGGATCAAGAAGCTCATTCTTGTAGATGAGTCTGAGCACTACGACGCCATCGAACTAGGCTTTCGCGACGGCTCTTTGAGACAGCCTGTTACCCCGATGTCGGATGCTGAGCTGGCCAAGGCCATAGCCGAGTTCACGAAGACGCAACCATCGGCCGGAAGCATGAAAACCTTGGGTGGGCGCTTCAATCCCAAAAAATAGTGTTGGCCTGCTTCCATGCGACTTTAGCGCGCATCGCGACTTAGATTTCCGCGACTAGTATCGAGCGATGCGACACACATCGCCGCTGCCTTCGCTTGTTCAAAAGCATTCGGTTCTCATCGGTGGTGTGCGCACCAGCATCAGCCTTGAAGCCAGCTTCTGGCACGCCCTAAAGCATTTGGCGGCGGAGCGCTCTATGAGCTTGGGCGAGTTGGTCTCCGAAATTGGCACTGCGGCGGGCCGCGGAAATCTATCTTCGGCGATACGCGTGTACCTGCTCGACTACTATCAGCAAAAGGCTGAGCGGGTAGCGAGGGAGCGGGGGCCATAGCCAACTTTGGCGACGGTATGAAGCTCGACGCCTTCCAGGGGACGTGCATAAGCCGCTTTGCGGTGGAGTAACCTCCCGCATTGCGGTATAAACGGCGGCATGAAGCCAACGAAGTCACTGAGGAAGCAGGCTGACAAAGCAGAAGCTGAAGCTCAGCACTCGGAAGATGCCGAGCATGCCGAGCGAATGCGGAATCTGGCTGAAGCATTCCGCGCGCAAGCCGAGGTGCTCAAAGCTGAGAAGAAAAAGGCGAAGGTGAAGAAGTAGCCCTCTTTGACCGCTGGCCGAGAAGCCTAGTCATCAAGCTTCTCAGAGACAATCACACCCGTCTTCGGATCTGCGTGAAAGTCCGTCTTTTTACCATTCTTGATGCCTTCACCTTCCCATCGGCCATCATCAGCCTCGAGCTTGGTAACCTGAGAGTAGCCGGACTGCAGGACTTTCGCCTTTACTTGCTCAATTGGCATCCAGTCCGGTCCAGGCTGATCAGCGCGCGCCATACTAACTACGGCCAATAGCAAGGATCCACAGAGAGCAACTGCAGCTAGCCTGTTCATCGCAACCTCCCTAGTTTGTGTGATCCCAATCGTGATGCCGGCAGATCGTTCCTGCGGTACAAAGGCTTCATTGGATCTTACGATATCCCGCTTCGGTCAGCTTGACTTGGTCGTCCACGACTTCGACGAGCCCCATCTCCAGGAGCTCGCTCAACTGGTCTTCCGTGATGGGGGACAGCTTCAGCCGGCCGCCATTAATATCGCGGAGCGTCCACAGAAGCTCGATATCGTCTTTCCAGTATTCCATCTAGTTGGGCCGTCGCCGGCAGAAGTGTAATGAAATTAAAAGCCCGCCGGATCGTCCGCGCGGGCTTTCACTGTCTAATGCCGAAAAGCAACGTAGAGACCGATCATGGTGATGGCCGATACCAAGATGAAGCAAAAAAGCCCCCAAGCAATAATCGTAGCTTCATCTGGAGTATTGCGATTCGTCTTCTGTAGAACGCTCAAAAGTCTCTCCCTGTAATCTATCGTCAGCGCCCGCATCTTGAGGCGAGCTTGTGCAAAGCGTAGCGACGGCAGGTCGCAGGGTCTAGACTGAATTGATGGTGCGCTGCAGCGTCCTGTCCCGAGGACGATGAAGGCCTGGTTTATCTACGGCACCGCGTTCGCTAGAGCATAACGGTTTGCGGGTCGAATCGGGCCGTGGGCCTCCGCTGGCCTTGGAATCTGAAGAGCGCTGGTTCGAATCTTCGCTGATACCTCCGCTTTGTCGCGATAGACGTTCACCATCGTGAGGTCGGGACGTCCGGCTTCCTTGCCGACATACTGCCGCACGCCGGTTCGAGCCGTATGCGCGACGCGCACTCCGGCGAGCGTGACGGCATGCACCAATGCGCGTGTCCAACGCGGCCTCATGGATCCTGGACGTATTCCTGATTCGCAAATGCAACGCTAAAGTCTGCGTATCAACAGATTCGGAGACTGGAATGCAGACGACCACGGTTCGCGTCACCACACCAATGCCATCGGGCAAGGAGCCACTGGTTTGGCACTTCGATCTGATGACAGCAAACCCCGCAGAGGCCATCCGTTGGACAAAGGCCACGCCTCAGGTCCTTCCTCACGCGATCGTCGAAGTTGTCGAGCGCGCTCCTAACTGATCGTTATTCGTCCGCGCGTGAGCCACCGCGATGCTAGCTGGTTCGGCTCGAATGGACCAAGCTAGCTACAAGAATTGCCCAAGCCGCAATCCAACATAAGAGTGAGACGTTGTAGGCGCCGATGGCGGCCATCATAAGAGAGAATAATGCAGCCGGTATTGTAGCGAAGCGAAAGTCTCGCTGTCCCTTCAATAGCGCGATGATCGCTGGCGAAAGCCATAGGGCGCACAGTGCTAGGCCGGCCGGAAGATCACCGACCAAAGGCAGGCCACCAAATTTGCTGATATAAGAATCGAACATGGCCTGACGTTCCTATTTCATCTGCGCGGAGGTGACCCACGCGATCTCGCATGCTATATTACCACTCGGGAAACCTGACCGGGGCTGGTAAGATGGCATGCAATGCATAACGACATGGTCGAGATCTCGCTGGGTGGTTGAGCCCGAACCTAGTGAACCAGGCGGCGCCCGCCCGGAAAGCACTTGTAGTCGGGCCCACGCTCTTGTTTGCAGGAGGTGTGCACATCGGCCACGAAAAAGGCGGCCATCAGAACCACGAGAATTAAACATGCTATGGCTATTCGCGGGTTCGTCATTGCCACTCGCAGATTCCAAGTAAGCCACTGAGTTCGAAAGAGGCCATATCCCATTTACCCGATGGCGGGGAGGGCGTCACGGGGCAGACCACAACGATCATTTGTTCAATGCATCGGCCGGTCCAGCGAAATTTCCGCAATCATGTTGCCGCCGTCATCGAGAACCTGCAGGCTCGCATTAGCATTGGGTTAGAGCCGTGAGCGTCTAGAGGATCGAGAAAGTGCACTCATCCAGATGATGCAGTGGTGTCTCGCACCAGCGGCGCGTGGCGATCCACTAGTACGGCGCTCGCCTGGTTGAGGCCGATTATCTCGACCGCTATACCGTGCCGCCGCATCTTGCCGACGACTTCATCGAGCGCGGCGACGGAGGTGATGTCCCAAAGGTGAGCCGCGGTCAGGTCGATGCGGACGGTGCGGACAGTGTCGCGCAGGTCGAAGTGATCGGCAAAGATGTCGGCGCTGGCGAAGAAGATCTGGCCGGATACAGTGTAGATCCGGGTGTCCGTCGCAGCGTCATGGCTGATCTGCACCTCCATCAACCGGGTTACCTTGAAGGCGAAGAACACGCCGCTGAGCAGCACACCGACCCCCACGCCTATGGCCAGATCGTGGGTAGCGACAGTCACAGCTACGGTGGCCAGCATGACGATGCCCGAGACCTTTGGATGGCGGGCAAGGTCACGGATCGAGCCCCAGGAGAAGGTGCTGATCGACACCATGATCATGATCGCCACGAGTGCGGCGACGGGTACCTGCGCCACCCACGGCCGCAGTGGCACCATGACGATCAGCAGGAAGACACCGGCCACCAGCGTCGACAGCCGGCCGCGGCCGCCATAGCGCACATTGCCGACGGTCTGGCCGATCATGCCGCAGCCGGCGATTCCGCCGAACAGGCCGGCAGCTATGTTGGCAAGGCCAAGCCCTGTGCATTCGCGGGCCTTGGAACTGGTGGTCTCCGTCAAGTCGTCGACGACGCTGGCGGTCATCATAGACTCCAGCAGCCCCACCGCGGCCATTGCCAGTGCATAGGGCGCGATGATGCTGAGCGTTGCCCATGTCAGCGGTACGCCCGGAAAGCTGAAGGTGGGCAGCGCATTCGGCAGGCGGCCGAGATCGGCGACGCTGTGGATCGGCATCGGGAAGGTGACGGCAACCACCGTCAGCACGACGATGCAGATCAGTGGCGAGGGAATGGCAGTGGTCAGGCGTGGCACCAGATAGATGATGGCGAGGCCGAGCCCGATCATCGCATAGGTGTGCCAGGTGGCGCCGAGCATCTGCGGCACCTGCGCCGAAAAAATCAGGATTGCCAGCGCATTGACGAAGCCGGTGCGCACCGAGCGCGACACGAAGCGCATTAACACGTCGAGCTTGAGCAGGCCGAACACGATCTGAAGCAGCCCGGCGAGCAGCGTGGCCGCCAGCAAGTATTTTAAGCCATGGCTGCCCACCAACGCCGCGGCGACAAGCGCCACTGATCCTGCGGCACCGGAGATCATCGCCGGGCGCCCCCCGGCGAAGGCGATGACGATGCCAATAACGAAAGACGCAAACAGTCCGACCTCCGGATCGACGCCGGCGACGAAGGAGAATGCGATGACTTCGGGGATCAAAGCAAAGGTGCCGACCATGCCGGCGAGAACGTCGCGGCGAATGCTAATGGCGCCGCCAACCCACTCGGAGTGGTAGCGGGGAAAGGACGAGGATTTCATGGATAGTTTCCGCAGTGGCGCCAAACAGTGCACCGCGGGATGCGATGGACGACTGTCGGGCCGGCGTGCGTGGTCCGGCGGATCGGCGGCCGGAAGAGCCACCCGGGGTCTCACCGGGTCCAGAGCGATGACAAATTACTAGCGTCATACAATAATTAAGGCAAGCGAGAGAAGATCGCGATCATACGGCGCGGCCTACAACGCAGTAGAGTCCGACCAGGACCTCCAAGGCTCTATTTGTTCATCGAAGCAACGGGCACATCCAGCGTGTAAGTGAAGCCTGACGGTGGGTATAGTCGCGACTATTCGTCTCTCTCTGCGCGCTGACAATGACTTTGCTGATGGCGGAAGCATCGCCTGGCTTCGAATGGCGCACTTCACAGCTCAGGATTTTTGGCGCTTCCGATTTCAGTTTTGACCCATCGCCCGCAGTGGCGGCAGACCGCCGAATATAAGATATGCCTGGTCCTTATTGTCAGTGCGATAGCTACTTTGCAGATACCACGGCGGCATCTATTCTGACGGTAGCGTCACGAGAGGGCCGGCCGTCGAATGGATCAAGTCGTAGGGACCCTAATCCACATCGTTCTGGACATCATCATCCTATCTACGGGACGAAACGTGCTCAAACTCGTCGGGCTGCGAAGTCGATCTGAACGGACCGAGACGATTGTCGGGAGTGCGTTCTGGGCAGTAATAGCAGTCGCAGCCTTCGTCGGAATCAGATCGCTGGCATGATCCCTCCTTTTCCATCAGCGCGAATGCCGTCCGAAACCATTGGCCAATCAAGCTTCGACTCGTCGCCCTTTTTGGTACCGGTAGGTCAGTGCACGAATGCGCATTCAAATTCGATATTAAATGTGTCTGGTTACCACGCGTCTTTCCCAGGGCACCGTTCGGATCAGTTGAATCAAGAATGAAGGAACTGAAGTTCGCACCGTAGGTTTGCAGACGGCTTTGTCGGTAGTCGTCCATTTCTATGGAGTTGATTATGTCGAGAGTCGCATTGTTGGCTTGCGCCATTATTTTAATTGCTTCCTCAGCTGAAGCCCGAAAGGGAAATCAACATAGAGCCCGAGCATGGTGCGGAACGTATCTCAGCAAGTATCTTGGTCAATCTGATCGACGTCTTGCGCTAGCTCGAGAGTGGGCTCGAACGGGTATGAATGCCGGAGGCCCAGGCATCGGGGTGGTCGTCGTATGGCCGCATCACGTTGGCATCATTACGGGGCGGGCATCGAACGGCGAATGGATAGTACACAGTGGCAATGATGGCGGCGCGGTAAGGACCCGTCCGAGATCTGTTGCGCGCGCTATAGCCTTCCGTCGCGTTTGAGGCTCCGGCCATTGCACTCTTTGTTGACATCCCGATGCAACTTGGTGGCCGCGAGGCTTGCATGTTCTGCTCAATCGTAGAGAGAAGTTGGCTCGGCATCCCAAAGGCGCCGTCGGTTATGACGTCGCCTCTGAGGACAATTGGTTCGCAAGCGTAGCAGTATCGGCCCGACTTCATCGGGCGATGCGTATCAACCTTTGAAGATCCTGTCCGACGCGTAGAGGTGAACAGAACGATGTGCCCATGGCGAAGGACCAACCAAAAGATTACTCGGTTGCGCTTGTCGCGCGTTTCAGAGTCACCACAGCAGTGCCCCCACCGGTTGCCGGTGTCGGATTCTTATACGTGAGCTCATCGTTGCTGATCGCGATTAGACGCTTCTTATTCGTGTTGTCCCACGCGGGAAAGCTACCGCCGATAATGTGCAAGGATAGCGAATTGTCAGTTTCATTCACTTTATAGTCGCCAAACATCACGATCATTCCCTCCAGAGCGGCTTTGCCTTCGCCGGCAGTCGGAAAGTCGCGGTTGCCATATTTTGGTCGCCGCGCACGGATGAGATTGATTGAGAAGTGACCTGTTGCATCGAACATGAAATATCCTTTCGGATCCGAACCAAATACTTTGGTTGTCTTCCCAGTTCTTTCATTCTCGTTGACAAATGAAATGACGCTCCAAGTGCCTACCAGCTGCTGTTTGAGCGGCTCTGCTGCTCGCGCGGACAACGTGCCGCATGTAAGAGCTGCGACTAGCGGAATTATGAATAGTGCTTTCATGGGTGCTCCCTCCGATTTTCAGGCACGTTCCATTGTAGACGGGTTCTGGCCTGGCCTACCAGCTTGGTCAGAGCCTCTAAATCATTGTACCGAGAACTCAGCGGTCACTGGGGCAACTCATCCCACAACACGGCACCGACGGCGAGTATGCCCAAACTGAGGAAGCCCACAAAACCGCGAAAGCAGACTTTCAGCAGACCTAACGGGACGTCAACGAGTGTAAGCCTCGAGGACGCCTTTTGGGACGCGCTGACAGAAATCGCGCGAGAAGAAGGTATTTCTCGGTTAGCGCTGATTAGGCGGATAGATCGCGACCGGGTTCATTCCAACCTTACGTCAGCTATCCGAGTTTTCGTTGTGAAGTATTTTATCACCGAGTACCGATCGGCAACTGGCGCCAATCCGGACTAGCAGCAAAAGGTCGCCGACGGGGTTGGTCTCGGTCCTCTTTTGTAAAAGTGGGCGGCTCATCGTACCCGCGCCGGCTACTGAAGAAGAGCAGGGCCATCAATCCGGCGCCGACGATAATGGAAAGAACTATGCCGATGGTCAGGGCGATATAGCCGTCGCGAGGCATGGGCTCGCCGGGTACAATGAGACCCTGGTAGGCGTACCAGCCAGCGGCACCGAGTATGGCCACCAATGCTCCGATTAAAGCTATCGCGCCCTTGCGCATACCTACCTCTAACACGGTTGAACCGACATCAAAGCGCTAGCTCCGACGATGAAAATCACACCGCAAAGAAGAGACCGGCCGGTGAGAAGCCGAAGCAGCTTGACTGATCAAGATCCGCAGAGGTCAGCGCTGCAACTTGTCTAATGTAATCGGCAGGTCGCGGACTCGTTTTCCGGTCGCGTGGTAGATCGCATTGGCTATCGCGGCGGCGACACCGACGAGACCAATCTCACCCAAACCCTTGATGCCCAGCGGATTGACGATGTTATCCTGCTCCTCGACGAAGATCACCTTGATGTCGTGAACGTCGGCGTTTACCGGTATATGGTATTCGGCGATGTTGGCATTCATGATGCGACCGAACCTGTGATCGATCAGCGTCTCCTCGTGCAGCGCCATTCCAATACCCCACACTACGCCGCCCATGATCTGGCTATGCGCTGTCTTGGGGTTCAAGATTCGCCCGGCCGCAACCGCACTCACGACGCGGGTAACGCGCATGACACTAAGCTGTTCGTCTACCTTCACTTCAGCGAAGAGCGCAGAATGCGCGTTGTGCGCATGCTTTCCGTCATTGGCGAAGCTGGTGGATTTCTCGTATTCGATGCGGTCGACCGCGCCAACCCGCATCACATCCGCGATTGATATCGCGCGCGATGCATCTAGCCGGCTCACGAGCCTGCCGTCCGCAAGTGCGACCTCGTCGCTTGTTGCATTTGCGAACGGCGAATCCGGCACTCGCTTCGACAGACGCAGTAATTCTTCGCGGATCGCGTTGCTTGTCGTCACGATCCCGTTTGACACCGATGCCGCGATCCAGGATCCACCTTCTACCGGCGATTGCGGCAGTGTGGAGTCGCCAAGCTTGATACTAATGTTGTCGAGCGGAAGTCCGAGCGCGTCGGCCGCGACCTGTGCCATGATGGTGTAGGTACCCGTGCCAATATCTGACGTTGCGCATGCGACCTCTGCGTGACCGTTCGCGGTCAGCTTAATTCGGACAGTGATTGGCACCTGTAACGCTTCCCAGACGCCCGTCGCCATGCCCCAGCCGACCAACTCGCTGCCGTCGCGCATCGAGCGGGGCTCGCGGTTGCGCTTTTCCCAACCAAAAATTTCCGCCCCTTGGCGGTAGCATTCGTGCAAATTCTTGCTGCTGAACGGCACGTCGCCGTTGTTCTGGTCGCGATCCGAGTAACACCGCAGACGCAGCTCCAGCGGATCAAGGCTAAGTGCAACCGCGAGTTCGTCCATCGCGGATTCGAGTGCATAGACACCAGTCGTAGCGCTCGGACCGCGCATGTCGCACGACGTCGGAAGATCGAGCCGGGCGAGCTTGTGTGTGTACTGCGCATTGGCGGATTTGTAGAGCAAGCCGGACCAGGTGGTCTCGTTCCGGTAGAAGTCTTCGTATTGCGACGTCACCGTAATCGCATCGTGCATGATTGCATTGAGTATTCCGCCGGTAGTCGCGCCCAGTTCAACCCGCTGAAGCATGGCGGGGCGGTAGCCGAGCGAGTACATCTGCTGGCGCGTCAGAACAAGACGGACGGAGCGCTCCAGCGCGCGGGCCGCTAGTACGGCCAGGACCACCTGATACTGCGGGCGCAGTCCTGAGCCGAATGCCCCACCAACAAAGGGCGATACGACGCGCACATCGTCCGGTTTCATGTCGAATATGCTGCATACATAGCGCTGAACATTCTGCACGCCTTGGGTTTTGTCATAGACCGTCAGCTTGCCACCGCCGTCCCATGTCACCGTCGACGCAAACGGTTCCATGGGATTATGATGCTCGACCGGGACGAAATACTCGCCTTCGTGGCGTATGTCGGCCGCGGCAAAGGCTTCTGCTGCATTGCCCCGCGATTTTGCCGGTTCAGGCAATGCAAAGGCGGCCTCACGCTGACGATGCAGGTCCGTGACGTGCGCTTCCAGTTCGTACTCCACGCGCACCAGTGAGGCGGCTAAGCGCGCAATCTCCCACCCCTCCGCAAGCACAAGGGCGACTGGCTGTCCGCTGAATAGGATCCTGGCGTCATAAAGTGGCCGGAACGGCGTACCCTCCGGCGCCACATCGTCTTTGTAGGCCTGATCAGCATCGGCCATGCGCGGCCGTTTTCCGTGCGTTAGAACATCAATCACGCCCTCGACGCGGAGCGCCTCGCTCGCATCGATACGCAAGATCCGTCCTTTAGCGATGGTCGATCCGACGACGAAAGCGTGGACGAGGCCAGGCACGTTGAACTCGGCGGCGTATTTGGCCCCGCCGGTCACCTTCGCGTGTCCATCAATGCGTGAGGTCGCAGTACCGATGTAAGATGTCATTGGCTTGCTCACTTGGCTCTTGTGGTCGACTGCGATGGCGGCATGGGGCACCACATCCGCGGCTCGTCCGGGTCCGAGCGCCCCAAGCGCAACAGCACCCTGCAGGACGCTGCGGCGGCTGATGTCGTCTTCACGCGGAGGGCAGGGAGCAGTGCATTGGGCCATCGCGCCCTCACGCCATCTTCTTGCTCGATTGCGACTGCGGTGTGCCATTTGCTGCTTGCGTCAGCGCGCGCACTGCCGCCTGGCGCGCCAGTTCGATTTTGAAGGTGTTGTGGGCAAAGCCCTTGGCGTCCCGTAGCAGCACATCCGCAGCGCGCTTAAAAGTCTCGGGGCTCGCAACCTTACCATTCAGGACCGCTTCGGCTGCGAAATCCCGCCACGGCTTGTGCGCGACGCCACCGAGTGCGAGTCGCGCTTGGCGAATGGTTTGGCCATCCATCTCTAGTCCGACCGCGACTGACACAAGCGCGAAGGCGTAAGAGAGACGGTCGCGTATTTTAAGGTAAGTGTAGTTTTTGGCGAAGCCTTGCGCGGGGAGTTCAATCGCAGTGATGATTTCATCACGGTCCATATTGGTGTCCCGCTGCGGTGTGTCGCCGGGGAGCCGGTGGAAGTCCGCAATGGCAATCGCGCGTTCACCTTTGGGCCCCGTAACGTGAACAGTTGCCTCCAGGGCCGCTAGCGCCACGCACATATCGGATGGGTGCGTGGCGATGCAGGCCTCGCTTGTGCCGAGGATCGCATGCCCCCGATTGATGCCGTTGATTGCGGAGCAGCCGCTGCCGGGCACCCGCTTGTTGCATGGCGTCACCGTATCGTAGAAGTAAGCGCAGCGTGTCCGTTGCAGCAAGTTTCCACCGGTCGAGGCCATATTGCGCAATTGCTGCGAGGCACCGGCCCGGATTGCGCTGGAAACGACCGGATACCGCTGCTCGATCAGAGGGTGGTAGGAGAGGTCGCTGTTCGGCACGAGTGCGCCGATCCGCACACCCCCGCCAGCTGTTTCCTCAACGGTCTTGAGCGGTAGACGTGTGATGTCGATCAGCAGGGAAGGGCGCTCGACATCCTCTTTCATCAGGTCGAGCAGGTTTGTGCCGCCAGCGATAAATTTGGCGGCCGGGTCCGCCCTGATCTGCTGCACTGCGTCCGCAACGTCGCTTGCGCGCGAATAATGAAAATTGATCATGGCTTTTCAGCCATCACGGACATTGCCTGCCTGATCGCTGCAACAATGTTGGGATAGGCGGCACAGCGGCAGAGATTGCCGCTCATTAGCTCGCGGATTTCGTCGTCAGCCTTCGCTTTGCCTTCGGCGATCAGCGCTGCCGCCGAGCAAATCTGTCCGGGGGTACAGTACCCGCATTGGAAGGCGTCGTGGTCGATGAAGGCCTGTTGCAGCGGATGCAGACCAACGCTGGGCGCAAGGCCTTCAATCGTTGTCACTTCGGCGCCGTCCTTCATGACTACTAGCGTCAGGCATGAATTGACGCGGCGACCATCAACCAGCACCGTGCAGGCACCGCACTGACCATGGTCGCAGCCCTTTTTTGTACCGGTTAAATCGAGCTGGTCACGGAGAGCGTCGAGCAACGTTGTCCAAGGTGCGACCGTAAGCTGCTGTCCGACGCCGTTGACGACCAACGCTACCGAAATGCCGTTACGTGTCTGCGCCGCCGTGTTGTTTTGTGTCATCTGATTCCCCCGCACGAGTCGAAGAGAGTCACGCACTGCCGGCACCGGGTCATAAGCCCAGGCTCTAAGGCTCGGCCAATAACGCAGGGTCTCATGAAGAGCTGCTTGAGGCAACTGTCCGAGATTTGTGGCTTTCGGTCAGCGTTATTGACACTTGCCGGTTTCATCGTGTGTTCCCCGGTTGGGCGGAACGAATCCGATGCGTGCCGTTTGAATAGGCATGCGAAACAATCCCGACCAACTGGCCCACCTCGCTGTCCTCATGGAAGAGGCCATCCAGATTGCATGGGATTATCTGGAACGGGCAGGCGAGATCGAGGACGCAGAGTTCTGCTCGCACACTCTGCTCCACTCGGTTGAAACCATGATCCGGCAGGGAGTAAGGAGCCGCTTGCTACTCTCAAACAGAGCCATTGCTCAATACATGGAAGCTCTGGAAGCGCGCACGCTTCAAGCAGCCTCGTAGAAGGGCGATAACGATGGTGATGGGTGAAAATCAAATATATCTCAGGCGCCAGCAGACGGGCATTGGATGGCTCGTCGATAAGTGGCTGGCTTATTGTCAGGCTGAAAAATGTCGACGGTTGAACCGACGGCCTCAAGAGATGTAAGGGGCGACGATAATCTAGGACTTGGCGTCCTCGTCATTTTCCTGCTGGTGCTGGGCTTGCCTCTATTGCTCTTGTGAACTTAGAGCCAGGCCACTGACAGCAAAAATACTGCGGTCGCAATGAGCGCCCCAGCTGTCATCGCCGCCATCATCATTGAAAGCACGCGCATGCCGTAACGAAGCGGATGCGCACCCGGTCATCAAGAGCGTATTGCCAGGATCAGATATGCAGAGCAGAATCGGTCAATGGTGGACAGACACGCACGATCAGAGGCAAGAAGTGGAACTCGCCGCCGCGCTGGCGGTCCAGCTGGCGGCGGTCGCTACGGTGAGCCTACGGTTACTGTTCGAGGCCCTGTGAGCCTGACTAAGAAGATCGCTGCGTTGGTTCTAGCGAGGGGCCGAAGCTGCGGGAGTATGGTCGTTGTCTAGCGGCGTGTAACCCAAGTGGGTGATGCGTCTTAATCAGCGGCAAAGAGATCATTTCATTAAGCTTTGACGTAGAGGCTAGCTCCAAGCGGCCTTCGTATTCGCACCGCGACTAAGACCCGCCGAATTCGTCCTCGGCGGGTTTTTCTGTGCGCTCATGCGATCGGATTTCAAGCAACCAGATCACAAGCCCCCGCCGCGATTCCGAACGTTAGCACGCTCGCGCCCAGCGACGCCAAGTCGAAAGACGGCCAGCCTTCAGGTAAGGCACCGATGATTTGCGCAAACGGCAATTTCGCCTCCCTGGATGTGGCCTCTGCCCTCATCAGACAGGAGCGATTACAGTGTGAGAATGCCCAGTAGAAAATAAGCATCTGTTGCGAGAAAAGAATACCAAGAAGGTACCCGGCGCTCCCCGAGCATCGGGCGGCTAGTGACGTGCGCTTCAGCCTCGGGAAGGGCGCCAAGGAACCAGGGGTCAACCTCGAAGTAGAAAGGCGTAGGCGCCTAGCACTGCCAACCCACCCACGAGCAGCCAAACGACTAGACCGATTGTCAGCATTTTGGCTGGGGCAGGGGTGTGATCGGTCTGTGGCGTTTCATGGGGAGCAACGGCTGTTTCTTGATTGGCTGGCATCAGGGACATCCTTGTGGCCGCACCTTGCCGCCATGGACGAATGAACGGTTCGCAGATCGTAACGTTCCGGCATCCGCCATTTTACCCCATGGCGGGGAGGGCGTCGCGTGCGGTTCGTCCCGTCATGATCCCTCAGATTCCGCCTTCTGCATCAGTCTGAGAAGCGCAACCGCTTCGGCACAGGCTCGGGCTTCATTGCGGAACCGCTTCGGTTGAAGGTTGGCGGCCTGGAATGGCCCAACTGGAATGACATGAGCGGCATAGGACACATTGAGATAGCCTTGCTTCACCATGATTTTCCCGTTGTCGCTGATCAGCGCTTCTTGCCCATTGTCGGTCCGGTACCGCTGGAATGTCGAGCCGGCGACGCCTTGGCCGCCTCGTCGAGTGACTTACTGGTCGATGCAGTATTGTCCTGCATCGCATCCATGAGATGGGCTTCGAGGTTTGAGAGAATGTCGTCGGTCGGCTTGCTGAGGTGTCGGCAGTCTTTGAGCGCCGCCTCGGCCGCCTTCTTTATCTTCGCACGAGCGAAGTTCTCGCGGATGGGTTCGGCAAGTCCAGCGCCGCGCCGGCATCGCTGGCGTCATTGATTTTAGGCTGGAACGCTACCAATCCCAGCCAACCAGCGGATCGTGGAAAAGACCCCGAGCGCGACGATCATGATGATCACCAATCCTATCAAAACGCGCCCATATTGACGGGCCGTAACATGCTCGATCATGTTCGATTCCTCGACCGGTGCCAGACAGGATCCTTGTCGGATGAATGGTAAACTGGCGTCCCTTTTGGATAGAGCGCTTGCAGCATTCCCAATCGCGCGAACGGCGGATTCAAGCGTCGTGTGGTAGATTCGTTCCCGATAACGTTATTGGCGGCCAATTCTCCAGGCGTATACGCAACGGTATGAACCCATTTCGGCAATTAGCTCTGGCCTGCTGCTTCGTTTTAGGCGCTTGCTCAGGCCCAATCCAAACGCCTGTGGCAGACTTGGACCCCATCGCACCACCTGACGCCGTTGCGATGGCGAAGGCATTCACGGTGGCCGCGAAGGACGCAAAACTTTCGGATCCATTGGAAGTTTCTGCAGCGCGTCCGGCGGGACCGTTGGCCCCAGGTGCGCCGGGCGCCTTCGTTGCGTGCTTAAGGGGCGTTCAGCCGGGCGGTGGTCAAAAAGAGTACGCGCTATTCTTCAAGCGAAAAGATCCGGTCGTTCAGAGACTCGCCCTCTATCCGGATGGTTGCACGGAGGATGTGTATGTTCCGTTCCGTCGCCTGCCTGACGACGTTAGAAAACCGTCTTAGATGAGCCGAGCGGTAGATCGCCGTCCGGCGCCTCCGACTTCCACATGAACATTCACCCGCACTCGTGCATCTCGATAATGCCGTCAGCGATCAGTTTGTCTCGGCCGGCGGAGTATTCGGCGACGTTGCCGGCGCCGCCTTTCAGGAGCCGAGCAGTCGCTCGGGCCATCGGTCCAGGTAGGGCGTGGTCAGCCGCACCTATGATCGCAGCAGCAGCCCTTCCGGCAAACGTGTCGACGAAATTCAGTCTTTCACGCGGCCGCCTTCGATACCCGGTAGGTCTTTCCCGTCTGAAATCGGTTCTTACTCAAAAGAGTGAGATCGTTCTTTGCCTATCTGGTCGAAGTAACCCTGCGCGTAAAGCATGTACCAATCGGTGTACAAATTGTAGACTTCTTGCCAATAGAAGCCGCGTTGGGGTCCACCTTCTTTGGTCGTAAATGGCACTAAGTCGATCATATGCGGCTGCGCTGGCATGTTGAAGTACGAGCTAATCACGATCAGCTCGTAGTCCTGGAAGTGATACTGTAAAAACCTGCTTGGGTGCTCTTTCTGATACGGGAATAATTTGCCGGCCTCGGCAAGAACCACCATAAATCGGAACTGATCTCTGTCGGGATCTAACTGGCCAAGCGTGACGATCTCGCTGATGTCGTTCTCTGGGATGTCGAAGCGGCCATTCTTGAAATCACCGCAAATGACAAACGTGAGCGGAGCAAATAGGTGATCCTTTTTTAGCGCCGTCGTTAACAGGACGCTGTCACCGGTTGATTGTCCGGCGATCATTACTTCGCGGTGAATGCTGTTCACAGTGGCGCTTTTCACCGACGCATGGACCGAAAAATGGATATGACAGTCCTGATATTGATCAGTTGGAGGCGGTCTAATCAACGTCTCGACAGACTCACCTCGAAAGATCTTGCCCCCCGAGCTAAAATGTATGTTCAGATCAGTTTTTGACCGATCGTCGCGGTTGGCGATTTCGAGAACGGAAAACAGATTCTTCGGAGAGCCCTTCACGTCCAAGGTAAATCGCGTTCGCATGATTTGTTCGATCCAAAGCAAAGTTCGTATTTTTTAAGGCTGTAACGTCGTCTGAACGATTGCAAGCTACTATTCTGTTTGCGCTGAGGTGACCGTAGCGATTCCGTATGTTATTGATGCCAGTTGGGAGACCTTACCGGGGCCGGTAAGATGGCATGCCAACCTATCTCGTTCGAATAATCGAGACGCATGATCTCGTCGGGGTCTTCTCAGCCGATAATATCGTTCAGCTCATCGACATCGTGGACGAATGCACCGAGCCCGATGAATGCGAGTATACGCGCATGGGCCCCGGCGGCATCATGTGGGCGAGCCCGGCAATACCGATCCCTATTGCGATCCCTGAGGATGCCGATGGCGGGGACCCTGATCCCATGCCATGGGGTGACGCCAGCGTTACTGAAACTTGGTGGGACTATTTCTACGGATACGCTGCCTATCGCTGGAAGCGGTTCTTTCCCGACGATCCGCCGAAGCCTAAACAGCCGGTGCTGCCGCAGCGTCCGGGGCCGGGGCAGGTGGTGCCGTTTAAGAAGAAACGGGAATGAGGAACTTTCTTGTTAGGCTGAGCATTTTTTTTTATCAGTCGTCTTATAACTTTGGAGATTGCGCAAACTCTTCAATTGTATTTTCCTTACCGTCTTCGTGCACAAGGAGGCGCGGATGCTGGAAAGAGCGACAATTGTCGAAGACGAGATCGACGTCGAACAAGTGGTTCTCAACTACCAACGTCTGATCTGCGAGGCGCTGAATCAGATAGAAGTTGCCAAGGTTCGCCTGCTCATATTGGAAATAGAAGAAGAGCTCGATAAGTCGGGGAGCGCCGCTTCGCCTGTGCGTCGCCAGGCCGCGGAAGTGCTTCGGCGGGCGAGAAGACTTCCGGCAGGCCCGGACCGTAACGAGCTTCGACAGATCGCGCATGCTTTGCTCTGGCTCGAAGAAAAGGGCCTGAGCCTGAAGGCCCCTGCGCCGGGTGGCCGGTTGATTAAGCCAGAGCCAATGCGACACGGCCCATGCTGCCCCAATGTTCGGGACGCACCATGTGGTGCACTTTCGGAAAAGCAGGAATGAGGAAAATTCCTTACAAAGCTCAACGATTCCAACAGGTCGCACGAGACTGTAAATCAGCCGTCTTATGACTTCGAAGGTTCGAGTCCTTCTTCCCCCACCATTTTCACATCATTGACGAATTGGCCCTGCGGGGCGGCGGGTTGCAGGCAATCCTGTAAGCAATTCCATTTTCGGTGTTGTTCGCTTCAAGCAGCGCATATTTGCCTGGTTCCGAACGCGTCAGCCTAATTCGATTTGGGGTCCGACGGCGGCTTCCGCAGGTTGGCGGTCTCGGGATCGAAGCCAATAGCGTAGACGTCCAAGACGCCAGCTTCACGCAGCTTCCGTAGCTCGCTCGCCGTCTGATCGAGGGTCTGTACGGTTCCGTAGCAGACCTTCTCAGGCTGCCCGTGAGGGGTCCCGTAGATACTGTAGGCCACGACTGAAGCACACCCCGTGATTGCTGTGAAAGGTTTGCAAACGCTACCGCAGTCATTGGCGTGTTGTCTATAAAAATAGACAACTTGGCGGTGGACGGCTGCGTCAACACGTGTGCCCGTCAAGACTTGCGCAGATTGGTCCCGTGGTGGTGCTAAGCTTGCTCACGCATGCACGCTTCTCATTGGTTTATCTGACAGCCACGAACACACCGCGGCTGGAACTGCTCCCGCTATCGCAACGGACACATCGAAATATGGCTGGCCCATGTAGCTTGCGACAAGCTCGGCCAGGATAGCCGCCACCGGCATCGTCGCGATGAGCCGCACGTAAAGCGGCTGGCCGGAAAGCGCCCAGTCCACTCCTGCCGTCAACCAAGCAGGAATGACGGCGAGCACATACGCAATTCCCACCAGCCACGCCAGGAAACCGATGTCGGGAAAACCATCGCGCAACAACTGATCGGCTGAGATGTAAACGAACAGCACGAGTGGCGGAAACAACATCGTGAAAACGAGCAGTCGCTTCATAAAATCATCTCCAAGATCCGTTGGTCAGATTTGGAGGTGTTTCTGTTCAAACTACCCAGTCGCCAAAATTGGTTTCCCTTTCCCGGAACATTGCGGAATGCGCAGTGATCATGCCTCTCATTGGCGCTCGCATTCCTGGTCAGGAACGCGGAGGCGGCTTGGCCTCTTTCCGAGTCCAGTAGATGCTCACCAGTGTGGCCAGAAGAATTGGTGGAGCAAACAGCGCAATGTTGCGAGTGTGAATATCTGTCGTCGCGGCCTCCGCTGGAACGACGACCAACGATACTACGTACCCCGAGAGCGCTGCCAAACATGCGGATAGGAGCGCTTGCCATCCAAATCCTAAAGGCAGTTTCACGAGCAAGTACCCGAAGATGCTGCCGGGCACGAGCCCGACAATGAAGAATATGACCCAAATGCCTAGAAGCATGTGCATGTTAGAAGCGTTCCTTATTCGTGAGCGGGGAGGGCATCCGCATTGCGAATATTGTGGCAATGCCTATCCTGGCTGCACGCACGCCGCGACAGGACCCCGACGGCCGAATGGATCAAATCGTAGGAATTTTAATCCACATTGTTCTCGACGTCATCGTTAAGGCAACAGGACGAAATATACTTAGGTTCGTGGGTCTGCGTGATCGTTCGGAACGAGCTGAGCGGATTGTCGGGAGCATATTCTGGGCAGTAGCAGCGGTCGCAGCCTTCATTGGCATTCGGCAGTTGACGTAATCTCTCCTATTCCAGGACTGCTGAATCCCGCACGTCCTTACTGCGCGTCAGCCACCACCCAAGAAATGGTTGGCAACAGGAGCGCAAAGCTCGCCCCAGTGATCCAGATCGCTTGCTGTTCGAATGGTCCCGGAGCTGGGCAAGATCGAAAATGCCGTTTCGAAAATTGGGTGCGAAACACGCGTGTGGCGATCTCTGCCGCTCCCAGAGCGATAGTTATTCTGCATCGCATTCCGGGATCTGGTGGAATTATGTTTCCTGTTTTTCATCGTCCGTAGAACTTCCTCCTTAAATCATGCGCCAACTGGACCGGTTCTGAAACTGCCAGTAGTAATCCGGCGTCATCACCTCAAAATCACGTTCGGATCATTCGATGTTTGCGCTCCCGGTTATCGCGGGTTTTGCGATTGGCGCCGTTTTCGGCGTGGTCGGTCTGCTGAGCGGGTTCTGCCTCATGAGCAGCCTGCGCGACTGGTGGGCGCATGACGATGGACGCAAGATCCGCAGCTATGCGCTGGCGGTTGCCGTGGCGGTTGTTGGCACACAATTCATTGCCGGCGCTGGGATCGTCGAGATCGCCAAGTCGCTTTATCTGCAGCCGTCATTCTCGGCGCCTTTGATCTTCGTCGGCGGCCTGTTGTTCGGCTTGGGCATGGTGCTGTCGAACGGCTGCGCGTCCCGTGCACTGGTGTTGCTGGGCAAAGGAAATCTGAGATCGCTGGTCGTGATCGCGATCATCGGCGTCACGGCGCAGATGACCTTGAAGGGCTTGCTCGCGCCGATGCGGCTGTCGATCCTGCAATGGACGCAGACGACGCCTGGGGTGAATTCTCTCCCGTCGCTGTTCGGAACGCTCGGCCTGCCTGACGCAACGGCGCGCGTCGTAGCAACTTTGATTGTCGGCGTTGCGCTGTTGGTATTTGCGCTGTCGCATCGTGCGTTCCGCCGTTCGCCGGGGCAACTCGCGGCGGGTCTCGTGATGGGCCTCCTGGTGATCGCCGGCTGGCTGACAACCGGTTGGCTTGGTGCCGATGAGTTCGATCCGATTCCGGTGGCGTCGCTGACATTCGTGTCGCCGGCTGCCGATACGCTGCAATTCATCATGCTGTCGACGGGCATGACGCTGAATTTCGGCATCGCGCTGGTGGCGGGTGTGTTCGTCGGCAGTCTGTTGACCGCGCTGCTGACAGGCCGGTTTGAATTCGAGGGCTACACCTCTGCGCGTCATACCGGCCGCTCTATGGCCGGCGCGGCGCTGATGGGGATCGGCGGCGCGATGGCTTATGGCTGCTCGATCGGGCAGGGGCTGACAGGTGTGTCCACGCTCGCGCTGCCATCCTTCGTCGCGGCCGCTGGTATCTTTGCGGGCGCTGCAGTTGCGATCCGCGGCCTGGCACTGCGTCCTGTGTTTGCGACGCAATAAATCCTCTCCAGTCCGCTTCGTTAGTTTGATTGCGCTGGCGCAGGGCGATTGCTAATCAATCCCCTGATCGTCAGAGGTTTTGTGCGCAATGAATAAGCGAGGACTGTTTTTCTTTCTGTCGATCCTTGCGCTGACGTCATTTGCAACGGGCCCGGTCACTGCGCAGACACGGCCCGCGAAGCAGGACGCCGCCGCGCCTGACAAGCCCTTCGCCGAGCATTTCATCGCCTTGCAGCTGTCCGATTCCGATCCGAAGAAAGAACGCCTCGTTCTCAGCGTCGCCAGCAATCTCCTGAAAGCCTATGGGCCGGACAAGGTGGCGGTCGAGGTGGTCACCTTCGGCCCCGGCATCGATCTGATGCGCGACACCAACGAATACCGCGCGCTGGTCGATAGTCTGGTGACCCAGGGCGTGCGCTTCAGCGTCTGCGGCAACACGCTGGACACGATCGAACGCGACACCGGCAAGCGCCCGGCGATCAATCCGCATGCGGTGGAAGTGCAGGTCGGCGTCGGCCATTTGCTGGATTTGACCGAGCGCGGTTTCACGATCGTGCGTCCCTGAAATTATACGTCCCTGAAAAGGAATTTCGAGATGCGATCATTGTTGAGATCGATTGCCGGAGCCGTCCTGTTGTCGCTGATCGCGTTGTCCGCTTACGCAGCAGGCGCGAAGGAGCATCGCGTCGCCATTCAGGTCAATCAGAACGATCCGGCCCTGATGAATCTGGCCTTGAACAACGCGACAAACGTCATGGAATTCTACAAGGCGAAGGGCGAGGACGTTCAGATCGAGATCGTCACTTATGGGCCAGGTCTGCACATGCTGCGCGACGACACCTCGCCGGTGAAGGACCGCATCAAGCAGATCGTCGATGCCAGCTTTCCGTCCAGCGTCAAATTCATCGCCTGCGGAAATACCAAAGAGGGCATGGAGAAGCGCGAGGGCAAGGCTATCAGTGTCGTATCCGAGGCGACGGTGGTGCCATCGGGCGCGGTTCGGCTGATTGAGTTGCAGGAAGCCGGCTGGAGCTACCTCAAGCCTTGAAGATTCGCTTTTTTTGACGCGTTTTCTTGACGCGAACCGGTCTCCACTTCGCTCGAAAACGCTATGACTACTTGGACGGTGGCGCTTTCCGCGCCAGCAGCATCCAGTTGCGCTGAATGAGGTCGCGTGGCGAGCCATCGACCAGGATCGCAATGCCGATGCGTGCGCCAAGTATCATGCCGCCGACGGCAATCGGCCAGGACAGCGCCAGCATCGATCCCGCGGTGATGCCCTGACCGATGGTGCAGCCGCCCGCCAGAATGCCGCCGACACCCATCAGGCACGCGCCGATAAGATGACGGCGCATTTCGTGATCGTCGTCGAAGGCTTCCCATCGGAGTTCAGCCGCGAACCACGCTGCAGCCAATGCACCGGCAATGACGCCGAACACGCTGCCGACGCCGAAATCGGCGAAGTTCGCGACATTCAGGACCCCGGCATACAGTGCTTTTCCGATGGTCGACACGAATGTCAGGCTTTGCGGGCGCGGCGGACCCGCGAAATCGTCGTTCAATCCCACCGTGACAATCCAGCCGGCAATCGTGAGTAATCCGAGTGCGATACCGGCAGTGAGCAGGCGCGGCGCGCGGCGCAGGCGTTTGTCGCTGAGTGCCAGCCAACAAAGGCCGCTGCCGACAATGATGGCGAGCGGCACGCGCAGATCGCGGCCGGTCGCTTGCGTCAGCAGCGATGCAAAGTCGGAGCGTATGCCGTCCGGCATGCGGATCGCTAGCTGCTCAAGCACGCCAATGCGGAGATCGGCGAACAGTCCGCGCAGAGTGGCATAGGCCGTCGCGCCCAGCACGAGGATCACGATCAGGCTCCTGAGATCGCCGGTGCCGAGCCGGACCAGCGAGCCGAAGCCGCACGTGCCGACCATCGCCATGCCGGTGCCGAACATGATGCTGCCGATGACGATCGCAATGAGGGGCAATGCAATGGGAACGTAAGTGGTGTGTTCGGGCGCGAGAAAGCCGGACAGGATCAGCGCCTGCGTGCCGAGCACGGCGATACCCAGCGCCAGCCCAAAGATCTTCAGGCGGCGATTGTCACCGCCCATCAACGCATCTTCAATCGCGCCAAATGTGCAAAGCCGCGCGCGTCGTACGGCAAACCCTGCAGCAGCGCCGATGGCAAATCCAGCCAGCGCCGATAACCAGGCAGACATGTTCTGCATGGGTTTCCTCCTGATGTGAGGTGCGCTGGCCTTACGGGCCGCGCGCCTCCGCCTGCCAGATCGGCGGCGTTATTTTTTCTTGGTCGGCGCCGGCGTGGCGCAGAAGATATCGTAGATGACCGAGATGACGCTTCGCACATCGTCATTGGCCAGGCTGTAATAGATCGTCTTGCCGTCGCGGCGGGTCTCCACCATGCCGTCGTAGCGCAGACGCGCGAGTTGCTGGGACACGGCTGACTGCCGCAGCGACAGGATGTTCTCCAGTTCGGACACCGACCGTTCGCGCTCAGCCAAAAGGCACAGCAGGAGCAGGCGGTTTTCGTGCGAGATCGCTTTCAGGAAATTGCTGGCCTTGCGGGCCTTGCGCATCAACTGGTCGAGTTCGGGGGAATATTCCGCACCGTCGCGCAGTTCGTCTTCGAGTTCGGATGGGATGATAGAAGCCATGGCAGCGTGCGTGTCCCGCGAATGTTTGAAGAGGATCAGGAACGATTGGCGTTGGGCTGTGAGTTGGTCAGTCTGGCAGCATACTTCCCGAGCAGGCTCCAGAAAGATTCGTCGTTCATGTAACCGGTGATGCGGCCGATCTCGCGGCCGTTATTGTCCACGATCAGAAAGGTCGGCGTGAAACGCACCGGCGACGCCAGTGCGACGCCGGGCGACTTGTCGCGATCCATATCGATGCGGCGCAGCGGAAGAAGCTTGGCTTCGTCGGTCCTGTCATAGACCGGCGCGATCTCGCGATTCCAGCGCGCGCACCAGACGCAGCCATCGCGCTCGAACATCAGTAGTTCGGACGCATCAGCGATGCTCGGCGACAGCGCCGCAGTCATCACCAACAATGTTGCGATCAACGAGGTTTTCAGAGGCAATTTCCACGTCATGTGCTACATATACACGAATTCGAATATTTATGCCAGAACCGGATCCGCCGTGGTGTCCTCAATCTCGTTCCTTGGTGCGCTGGGCGCAGGGCTGTTGTCGTTCTTGTCGCCCTGCGTTCTGCCGCTGGTGCCGCCCTATCTCTGCTTTCTGGCAGGCGTCAGTCTGGACGAACTCGACGATCGCGGTGGTCAGGCCGGCTGGCGACCGAACGGACGCGTGGTCGCGTTGTCCTTCGCTTTCGTGCTGGGTTTTGCCACGGTCTTCGTCGCCTTGGGCGCATCGGCATCGCTGATCGGCAAGGCGATCACGGCCTATTTCGATACGCTGGCCGTCATCGCCGGTCTGCTGATCGTCATTCTCGGACTTCACTTTCTCGGCGTCTTCCGGATCGGGCTGTTGTTTCGCGAAGCGCGCTTTCAGGCGGTGCGCAGACCGGCGGGCTTTCTTGGCGCCTATCTGGTCGGCCTCGCCTTCGCCTTCGGCTGGACGCCATGCGTTGGTCCGGTGCTGGCCGCCATTCTGATGGTCGCAGGCGCGGAAGGTGCGCCGGCGCAGGGCGCACTTCTGCTTGCGGCCTATGCGATGGGGATTGGAATTCCCTTCATGCTGGCCTCGCTGTTTTCGGGGCCTTTCATGCGGCTGATGGCGCGGCTGCGTCAGCATATGCTGGCTATCGAGAAGGTGATCGGCGCCGGCCTTGTCCTGACAGGTGTTCTGTTTTTGACTGGTGCCATGCCGCGGATTTCAGGTTGGATGCTGGAGACCTTTCCGGCCTTCGGCACGATCGGATGATGTGTGGCTCGGGAGGATCGAATGTCTGAGGTAACTGGCGTGATCACCAGACGGCATGCGCTCGCGGCCATCGGTTTCGGCGTGGTCGGGTTACGCGCTGCACCGGCATCCGCAAAGGCGACGCTCGGTGATGACGGGCTCTATCAGATGGACTGGTATCTGGAGAGCTTCCTCGATCTCTCCGAGGATCTGGCGGGCGCGACCGCCAAGGGCAAGCGCTTCGCTGTGATGTGGGGGCTCAAGGGCTGTCCGGCCTGCAAGCGCATGCACGAAAGCTACATGACCGATCCGAAGATCGAGACCTATATCCGCGACAATTTCGAGATACTGCATCTCAATCATATCGGTTCACGTGAGGTCACGGATTTCGACGGCCGCAAGCGCGGCGAGAAAGCCTTTGGCGAAGCCTATGGCATTCGCTTCACGCCGACGATCCAGTTCTTTCCGGAGACCGTCGCGGGACTGGCATCGAAAAGCGAGCAGGCGCGGGAAGTCGCGCGCATGCCCGGGCTGCTGGAGCCGACCGAGTTTCTGGCTATGTTCCGCTACGTGCGCCAGAAGGGCTACGAGACCGCGACGTTTCCGGAATGGCTGAAGAAGCAGGCGTAGTCGCTAACGACCAGGTTAAAAATCAAGCTTGTCCTGGATCGCGGCAATGCCTGCCTTGGCGCAGGCTTCGTCCGCATCCCCGCCGGGGGCGCCCGAGACGCCGATGGCGCCCAGCATTGCACCGCCGCCTTCAATCATGACGCCGCCGCCGATGATCACGACACCAGGCAGGTTGCGCAGCCCGGCCTGCATCATGCCGGGCTGGCTGATCGCATTGAGTTCGGTGGTGCTGTTGCGGAACGTCGCGGAGGTCCACGCCTTGCCGGTCGCGGTCGGCGGCGTGTGCGGTCCGGCAAAGCGATCGCGCAGCAGGACTTGCGGTGTACCGAAGCGATCGACCACGGCAACGGCGACCTGATAGCCGCGCTTCTGGCAGTCCTTCAGCGCCGCACGCGCGGCATCTAGCGCCAGTTCAAGTCCGAGGGACTTGTAACTGACGACGGCTTCTTCCGCCTTTACTGCAGATGACGCAAGCGTCGACAGGACGATGGCAATCCATGCGTTTCGCATCGTCATATCGATCCCCTCTCAGCTTCGGTTACTTGTTGACCGGCGATTCCGGATCGAACAGGAAAGCCACAATATCCTTGATCTGCTGTTCGCTCAGCACCTTGTTGACGCCGAAGCGCGGCATGTTCGAGCAGGCGAACATGGCTTGCGAGTCGTAGACCTTGGTGAAGGCGTTCTTGATTTCCTGCGGATCGTATTTGCGATCCTTGCCGTAATTGGTCAGGCTCGGCCCGAGCGTGCCGTAGCTGACTTCCTTCTGCTCCATCTGATGGCAGGCGTAACAGTTGCCGCCGGCGACCGTATCAGGCGGATCCGAGAACTGGCCGCCGCGGCCGTTATTGGCGATCTTCGCGCCTTCCTTCCAGTTGCCGAGAAATTTGCCGTCGGCGGGATACACCACCCGCGCCAGTTCGCGCGCGGTGATCTTGTCGGCTTCCGCGCTGGGCACCTCGTTGTGAAAGGCATTGCAGGTCTTGAGCGTTTCGTCCGGCTCGATGCGGGCCTGCCATTCCGGCGGCGCCTTGCCGAAGGTGGATTTCATATAGGCATCGACGAGGGCCGGATCCGGCGCCTTGGCAGCGGTCTGCGCCGATGCGGATGTCGTGAGCGAGCCTGCTGCGAGAACGAGCGCGGCGAGTGTCAAAACGCGTTTCATCCCGGGCTCCTTATCGCTTGATCGACGGAACGTTGAGTTCGCCGGCCACCGCTTGTTTCTGCAGGAAAGAGGTGAGGGCGGTCAGTACGTCCGAGCCGTATTCCGGCACGGGCCAGCGCTGCTGGCGGAAGCAATCCCACAGGCGGTGCTGCATGGTGCGCAACGCGCCCTGCGAGACGCGGTAGGTCGGCCAGCCGCCCATGGTTTCCTGCGCCGGCTTGCCGGGCTTGGAGAAGTTCGGCAGTCCCTGCAGCCGGATGCGCTTGCCGTCGTCGGCATGGCAGGTGGCGCAGGAGAAATCGTTGACGCCGCCGCGGCGATAGAAGAGGGCTTCACCGACCGCCACCATCTCCTGCTCCTTGGGATGGCTCAGCGGAATGTCGATCTTCATGCCGTTCGATTTGTTGGCGATGTAAGCGACGAGGTCTTCCATGTCCGACGCACGGCCCGGGCCTGAAAAGCGCCGCGCGACGACATCCTTGGTGTCGAGACCCTGAATGTTCTGCATGCACCACAGCAGGCGCTGTTCGAGGTCCATGACCTTGTCGGCATCTGCGAAGTAGCGCGGCAATTGCGCGAAGGCGCCTTCGAGCTTGCCGGCGCCGAGACCGAGGTTGCAGGTTTCCAGCGAGACGTTCTTGGTGCCGCGGGCTTCGCTCCACAGCGCTTCGCCGCGGTCGACGGCGAGATAGCCGGGATTGGACATCGGGTCCGAGATCATCTCGCGATAACGTTCGATCTCTTTCTCGCTGGCGTCTTGCGCATGACTGCCGAAGCTCCCCGCGCAGAGTACCAGAATGGCCGCTGCCGCTGACCGAATGACGGTCTTCCTCATCTGTCCCCTCCCACATCGCCGTCTGTGCGGCACTTGTGCATTTCAGATCTTTACATTCAAGAAAAAGAATATAATGATATGTCCCAGATAAGATAGATCAGACTTGGAATCGTCAAGCGATACTATTGTAAAGGGATTGCTCAAATCCCGCAGGAGGAAGCACTCATGATTTTGAAGTCGGTCGAGAAGACCCGTCGCGAAACGCTGGCCATGGCCGCGATCGCCGGTCTCGCAGCAATCCTTGCTCCCAGACTATCGTTGGCCGATGAACAGGCCGTCGCCGCCGAAATCAAGAAGCTGTATGGCGACAAGAAATTCGAAAGCGGCAAGATCAAGCTCGACGTGCCCGAGATCGCCGAGAACGGCCTCGTGGTCCCGGTCAATGTCGATATCGAAAGCCCGATGACCGATGCCGACTACGTCAAGTCGGTGCATGTGTTCGCCGAAGGCAATCCGTTGCCGGCCGTCGTCAGCTACCGGTTCACGCCTGCCTGTGGCAAGGCCTCGGCCTCGACGCGCATGCGCCTTGCGGAAACCCAGAACATCGTCTGCATCGCCGAAATGTCCAACGGCAAGCTGCACATGGCGAAGGCCAATGTGAAAGTCACGATCGGCGGCTGCGGCGGCTAGTCGCGCGGCTTCGTTCACAGAACAGATTTATCAGGCGAGGACTTTCCCATGGCAACCAAACCAACCCCGCGCGTTCGCGTTCCGACCCAGGCCAAGCCGGGCGAACTGATCGAGATCAAGACGCTGATCTCTCACGAAATGGAATCCGGCCAGCGCAAGGATGCGGCCGGCAAGGTCGTGCCGCGCAAGATCATCAACAAGTTCACCGCAGCCTTCAACGGCAAGACGGTGTTCGAGGCCGACTGGAATCCCGCCATCTCGGCCAATCCCTATCAGTCGTTTTTCTATAAGGCTGCCGAGTCCGGCGAATTCACCTTCACCTGGAAGGATGACGACGGCTCCGACTATGTCGCGACCAACAAGCTGACCGTGGCCTGACGGATTGCAGACTTTGTATTGCAGATCCTGAATTGAAGATTCTGGATCTGACGTTCTTCTGAACATTCACCCTTCCATAGCGGAAGGGATCATAGGTGGATCATGATATCGAGGCGGGATTTCCTGCAAGCGACGGCGGCTGCGTCTGCGCTGACGATCGGAAGCGGCCTTGGTCCGCTCGGTCGGGCTGCGGCACAGCAGCGCCTGACACAGGCCGATATTCTGCGGTTCGATCCGCTGGGCACGGTGACGATCCTCTATGTTGCCGATACACACGCGCAGCTGATGCCGCTGCACTTCCGCGAGCCGTCGGTGAATCTCGGCGTCGGCGAAGTGAAAGGCATGCCGCCACATCTCACGGATGCCGAGTTTCGCAACTACTTCAAGATTGCAGCCGGTTCCGCCGATGCCTTCGCGCTGACCGCCGATGACTTCGTTGCGCTTGCGAAGAACTATGGCCGCATGGGCGGCATGGACCGTATCGCGACATTGATCGGCGCCGTGCGCGCCGAGCGCGGCGACGACAAGGTGCTGCTGCTGGATGGTGGCGATAGCTGGCAGGGCAGCTGGACGTCACTGCAGACCAAGGCGCAGGACATGGTCGATGTGATGTCGGCGCTGAAGCTCGACGCCATGGTCGGGCACTGGGAATTCACCTATGGCGCCGAGCGCGTCAAGCAGATCGCCGATAGCGCGCCTTTCGCTTTCCTCGCGCAGAACATTCGCGACAACGAATGGCAGGAGCCGGTGTTCGAGGCGCGCAAGATGTTCGAGCGCGGCGGCGCCACCATTGCCGTGATCGGTCAGGCATTGCCGCGCACGGCCGTCGCCAATCCGCGCTGGATGTTTCCGAACTGGGAATTCGGCATTCGCGAAGAGGACATCCAGAAGCAGGTGGATGAAGCCCGCGCTGTCGGTGCGTCCATTGTGGTGCTGCTGTCGCATAACGGCTTCGATGTCGACCGCAAGCTGGCCGGCCGCGTGAAGGGGCTCGATGTCATCCTGACGGCGCACACCCATGACGCGATGCCAGGCCTGATCAAGGTCGGCAATACGGTGCTCGTCGCCACCGGCTCGCACGGCAAGTTCGTGTCGCGTCTCGATATCGAGGTGAAGGACAAGAAAGTTGCGGATATCCGCTTCAAGCTGATGCCGGTCTTCTCCGATGCCATCAAACCCGATCCGGCAATGACCGCGCTGGTGGAAAAGGTGAGGGCACCTTTCGCGGGGGATCTGGCGCGCGAGATCGGCAAGACGGATTCGCTGCTGTATCGCCGCGGCAATTTCAACGGCACTTTCGACGATCTGATCTGCAACGCGATGATGTCCGAGCGCGATGCGGAGATCGTGCTGTCGCCCGGCTTCCGCTGGGGCGGCACGCTGATCCCCGGTGATGCGATCACCTGGGAGCAGATCACCAACGCCACCGCGATCACCTATCCGAACTGTTATCGCAACCAGATGACCGGCACGCAGATCAAGGAAGTGCTGGAGGACGTTGCCGACAATATCTTCCACCCCGATCCTTATTTCCAGGGCGGTGGCGACATGGTGCGCATGGGCGGCATGGGCTACGCGATCGATATTTCCAAACCGATGGGTTCGCGCATTTCCGGGATGACTCATCTGAAGTCCGGCAAGCCGATCGAAGCCAGCAAGACCTACACGGTCTCGGGCTGGGCCAGCATCAATGAGAACACCCAGGGGCCGCCGATCTGGGACGTGGTCGCGGCGCATGTCGCGAAGGTGTCGACCGTGAAGATCGAACCCAACACCGCCGTCAAGGTGACCGGTTCCTGATCGCAGGCCCCTGCATTGCAGAGATACGAAAGCTGGTCGCATGACTGATCGAACCTCAACCGAAACGCTCAATCGCCGTCGCTTTCTCGGCGCAGCGGGTCTGGCCGGTGCAGCACTTTCGGCGATTCCGGCGCTCGCAGGTGAGACGGCAAAATCCGAAGCACTCATTACGGATGTGCAGGACTGGCAGCGCTATCTCGGCGATGGCGTCGATAAACATCCTTACGGCGTGCCCTCGAAGTTCGAGAAGAACGTGATCCGGCGCGATGTTCCGTGGCTCACCGCGTCGGCGGAGTCCTCGGTCAATTTCACGCCACTGCACGACCTCGACGGCATCATCACGCCGTCCGGCCTGTGCTTCGAGCGGCATCACGGCGGTGTGGCCGAGATCAATCCGGCGGATCACCGGCTGATGATCAACGGGCTGGTCGACAAGCCGCTGGTGTTCACCATGGACGACATCAAGCGGATGCCGCGCGTTAACAAGGTGTACTTCCTCGAATGCGCGGCCAATTCCGGCATGGAATGGCGCGGCAGTCAGCTCAATGGCTGTCAGTTCACGCACGGCATGATCCACAACGTGATGTATACCGGCGTGCCGCTGAAAGTGTTGCTGGATGAGGCCGGGCTGAAGCCGAATGCCAAGTGGCTGATGCTGGAGGGTGCAGACTCTGCCGGCATGAACCGCTCGCTGCCGATCGAGAAGGCGCTGAACGATGTCATGATCGCTTTCGCGATGAACGGCGAGGCGCTACGTCCCGAGCAGGGCTATCCGCTACGCGCCGTCATTCCCGGCTGGGAAGGCAATCTGTGGGTCAAGTGGTTGCGCCGCATCGAGGCTGGCGATCAGCCGTGGCAGACCCGCGAGGAGACGTCGAAATATACGGATCTGCTGGCCGATGGAAATTCCCGCAAGCATACATTCGTGATGGATGCGAAATCGGTGGTGACCAATCCGTCGCCGCAGGCGCCATTGAAGCACAAGGGCCGCAATGTGCTGAGCGGGCTCGCGTGGTCCGGGCGCGGCACCGTGAAGCGCGTTGATGTTTCGATGGATGGCGGCCGCAACTGGCAGACTGCGCGCATCGACGGCCCGGTCTTCGACAAATCCGTCGTGCGCTTCTACGTGGATTTCGACTGGACCGGACAGGAGCTGATGATCCAGTCCCGCGCCATCGACTCCACCGGCTATGTGCAGCCGTCGAAGGACGATCTGCGCAAGGTGCGCGGCGTCAATTCGATCTACCATAATAACGGCATTCAGACCTGGCTGGTGCGTTCGGGCGGGGAGACTGAAAATGTCGAAATCGGCTAATGCCCTGACACTAATGCTGGCGGCATGTCTGCTCGGCGGCACGAGTGCGCCAAGCGCTGCCCAGCAGATGGCGGGCCGCGACGCTACCAAGCCCGCCGCGAAGCTCGGGCTGGGGCGGGCGGCCACGGCTGAAGAAATCGCCGCGTGGGACACCGACGTGCGGCCGGACGGGCGCGGTCTTCCGGTGGGCAAGGGCACCGTGAAGCAGGGCGACGATTTGTTTCAGGAAAAGTGCGCGTCCTGTCACGGCGAATTCGGACAGGGCGTCGGTCGATGGCCGGTGCTTGCCGGCGGCGCCGGGACGTTGAAGGCGGACCGGCCGGACAAGACTGTCGGCTCGTTCTGGCCCGATCTGTCCACCGTGTTCGACTACATCAAGCGCGCGATGCCCTATGGTAATGCGCAGTCGCTGACCAATGACGAGGTCTATGCGCTGACGGCTTACATCCTCAGCATGAACGATATCGTCAAGGACGAGACATTCGAACTCAACGAGAAGAATTTTACGTCGATCAAGATGCCGAATGCTGCAGCATTTTTCGAGGACGACCGCGAGACGTCCGAGAAGCAGTTCTGGAACAAGAACCCGTGCATGAAGGATTGCCGGCCGGCACCGAAGGTGATCGGGCGGGCCATGGCAATCGACGTCACGCCTGACAGCAAGTCCGGCCCCAAGGTCGAATAGTGCGACGGCGACGCGCGTTGTTGCCATCGCTTGCCCGCCATGACAATCACCACAATCGAGGTTTGACCAGGATGACGTTCCGCTTTTCGCTGCTCGCTTTGTCACTCGCACTGATAACAACCGATGCCATGGCGCAGGATGTTGCAGCGGGGGAGAAGTCCTTCAACAAGTGCCGCGCCTGTCATCAGGTCGGCGAGACCGCGAAGAACACCGTGGGGCCGATCCTGAACGGGTTGTTCGGGCGCAAATCCGGCACTGTCGCGGGCTACAATTATTCCGACGCCAACAGGAATTCCGGCCTGACCTGGGATGAGCAGGTGTTCACCGACTACATCAAGGACCCGAAGGGCAAGATCCCCGGCACCAAGATGAGCTTTGCCGGCATCAAGAACGAGCAGGAGATCAAGGATCTCACCGCGTTCCTGAAGCAGTTCGCGGCGGACGGCAAGAAGGGCGGCTAAAGCGCTGTCGCTTCTTACGCGGCCCTGATGCTCGCCAGGAAGCGGTCGACTTCGTTGCGCAGCACTTCCGATTGCGATGCGAGTTTTGTTGCCGAGCCCAGCACCTCCTGCGCCGCAGAGCCGGTCGTGGAGATGCCCGACGTCACGCTGGAGATGTTGCGAGACACGTCGTCGGTACGCGCCGCTGCTTGATTGACATTGCGGGCAATCTCCTGGGTTGCAGCACCCTGTTCTTCAATAGCTGCGGCAATAGCCGACGAGATTTTGTCGACCTCGTCGATGGTGGCGCAGACCGCCTGGATCTCCTCCACCGCGGCGTTGGTCTCGCCCTGGATTGACGCGATCTGGGCGCGGATTTCCTCGGTGGCCTTGGCGGTCTGGGTCGCCAGCGATTTGACTTCACCCGCCACGACCGCAAATCCCTTGCCAGCCTCGCCGGCGCGCGCCGACTCGATGGTGGCATTCAGCGCCAGGAGATTGGTCTGGCTGGCGATGTGATTGATCAAGGCGACGACCTCGCCGATCTTCTGGGCCGCTGCGGCCAGACTCTGCATGCGCGCATTGGAGCGCCGTCCGCTGTCGGCGGCCTTTCCGACCGCAGCGGAAGATTGCGCCAGTTGCCGGTTGATCTCGCCGATCGAGGACGACAGCTCTTCCGACGCTGCAGCGACGGTCTGCACATTGTCGGTCGCCGACAATGACGCATCGGAAACTTCGTTGGACTGGATTCGGCACTGTTCGACCACTGACGACATCGACTGCGCCGTGTTCTGCATGTCTGCCGCAGCCGATGAGACGTGGTCGACGACCTTGCGGACATTGCCCTCGAAGCTGTCGGCGAGCGAGGCGAAGATCGCACGTTTTTCCTGCTCGGCGCGTGCAGCGCTCGCATCCTGGTCGGCCTGAAAGTGACTGACCCGGATTGCGTTCTGCTTGAAGACCTCGACCGCCTGCGCCATCTGGCCGACTTCGTCCTTGCCGCGATGTTGCGGCAGGGCGACCGACAGATTTCCTTCGGCGAGTTCGCGCATCGCCTGCGTGATGGCAAGAATTGGTCGCGAAATGCCGCGGGCAATCAGAAGGCCCCCGGCGGCAGCTAGCACCAGACAGATCGCTGCGATACTGGCGGCCAGCAGACGCGCGTGCGCGATGGACGCCGCATATTCGCTGTTGTCCATGACGATCTCGACGGCGCCGATGGATTGACCGGAGAAGTCCTTGATTGGTCCCAGCAGGGCGACCACGGGTGTCGTCTTCATCTCGCCCTGCCGGACGATGAAACTGCCGTTCGTGGCGTTGCGATAGGCGTCGGCATCGAAGAAACTCGTGCTGCCCAGCGTACCGCCGAAGGTTTTGAAGCCGTCATTCCCTGCGAGATAGAACGCGACGTCGACGCTGCGCGCGCGCTTGAACTCGTCGAAGAAGCCCTGTCCGAACGTCAACCCGAACTCGACAGTGCCGAGATGTTTGCCTTTCTGTGCAACCGGCACGACGCCGCGAATGCCGAGGCCGGCGACGCCGCCTTCCAGGCCGACAACGGGTTTCATTGTCGAATTGGCCACGACCACGGTCTTGCGGAAGCCGGTCAGATCATCGCCGAACTTGGCAGGCTGATGCACCCGGAACTGGGACAATCCCGATGGCGTATGGAACTGAAATTGGTCGACGCCGTAGTCCGACTTGAGCTGGGCGAAGCCCGGTCCGAACAACTGCAACAGCGCGTCACGATCGTTACGTGCGACCGCGTCCTGCACCGCCGGAATGGTTGCTACCACGGCGCTCATGGCCGCCGCCCGGCGGGATTCCTGCATCAATCGCGACTGCAGGGCATCGTAGTTGCTTTGCAGTTCACTGCGATCGGCCCGATCGACGATGCCACCGATGATCCACATGGCCCCGAAAAGCACGGCGAGGGCGGTTGCTGCCGCAGACACTGCAAGTGCTGCTGTAATGCGGGCCTTCAGGCTCAGATTTGCAAGCATGTCTTGTTCCGTCTGGCGGCGTCGCGCCGAACTACTCAACTTCTGACGAATCTTTGATCAACTGTAGATTGAATAGGTTAAAATACAGTCGAGCTGTCAGATGCTTGCAGATTCGTCGCGGCGGCCCGCGCAAAGGGGCCGCTTACGGCGATGGCAACGGCGTTCCACCCTCGCGCAGTCAGACGACGAGCGTGATCGAAAAGGCCAAGCAGCTATAATTTGAACGGTGCCGCTCAGTGCCGCGGTATGCTGGATAATGAATAGAATGCAGGCCACTGGAGGAGGCGCGCTGCCACGTTAGTTTACATCCGCCGCCGCTCTCTTAGTACTGCTGTTGGCACAACTCTTGCTCGCCGCAATAAAGAGATAGGGCAGTAGCGGGAGTGAATCTTGAAAAACGTGTTGACCCAAAGAGCGAGAAATTGGGGTGTGAACATCTGGCGCGAAATCAGGGATTCCTTGAAACACGCGCCAATGCACTAGAGCCTTTTCGGTTCTGATCGAAGCAGAACCGAGTTCGCTCGAAAACGCTCTAGCCGGATGCCGACCGGGCACCGCATGTCATCCGGACCGATTTTTTCGGCCGGTTTTCTTCAATTGATCGGCTTGCATATTTTTACCGGGCGACGTACGGCGCCGCTTCCGGGCTTTTCACCTACGGCAAGAGCAACCTCTGAACCATACTGAAATCCGTCGAACCGCATAGGTTCTTTTGATTTCTGCAATGAGGCAGGTCTCTCTAAGGTTCAATTTGCGGGTGCGCTGCATCGATGCGTAGCTGCATGCGCCCTGTTGGCGAAGGGATGAGCATCTGGGATCATCCGACGTCACTCGTTCGTTGGTGTTTTCTCCCGGGTCGGTCTTGCCTCTCAAGAATACCCGATTGCCCTCCAGACAGATGAAAGCGCGACCATGACGTCTCCAGTTGTCTATTTCCTCAATGGTCCCAATGCTAATCTTTATGGGCTGGACAAAAGCGGCACCTATGGCCGCGAAAGTTTCGTCTCGATCAAGA
Source organism: Tardiphaga sp. 20_F10_N6_6 (assembly GCF_052076045.1). Lineage (NCBI taxonomy): Bacteria > Pseudomonadati > Pseudomonadota > Alphaproteobacteria > Hyphomicrobiales > Nitrobacteraceae > Tardiphaga > Tardiphaga sp. 20_F10_N6_6. Next base: position 1,768,857 of record NZ_CP197239.1, on the reverse strand, counting down.
AGCGCTGCGAGGACCATGCAGTTTCGCTCGGCTTGACGGTCGACTTCCGCCAATCCAACCACGAGGGCGTCCTGGTTGACTGGATTCAGGAGGCGAGGGAGAGGGCCGAGGGGATCGTCATCAATGCCGCCGGTCTCACTTACTCGTCGGTACCGATCCTCGATGCGTTGCTCGCTTTCGAGGGGCCGATAATCGAGGCGCATATGAGTAATATCTGGAAGCGAGAGCCGTTTCGCCATCACTCCTATGTGTCGCGTGCTGCAACGGGAGTCATCGCCGGGCTCGGCGCGCTCGGCTACGAACTGGCGCTGACTGCCGTATCGCGCCTGATCGCCGAAAAGGCCGCGCAATGACGTCGGAGGTGATGGCATTCTACAGCGTCCTCGATGACTTCAAAACGTGGCGTGCGGCGCTGGCCGCGGAGGGGATCGATCTTCGTCAGGCTGACGATATCGCTGACCTCGCCAGCGTGCGGCAGGCACTTGTCTGGAAGCCGCCGCATGGCTTCTTTGCGCGCTTTCCCAATCTCGGGCTCGTCGTCAATCTCGGCGCCGGCGTTGACGCGCTGGTCGGGCGTGACGACCTGCCGGAGGTTCCGATCACGCGCCTGTCCGATCCGAAAATGGCGCGGATGATGGCTGGCTACGTGTTGTTCGCGGTGATGCGGCACGCACGGGACATCCCCGCGTTCGAGCGGGCGCAGCGTGAGCACCGCTGGCACTATATTCATCCACGCGATCCAGAGACCATCACGGTCGGCGTACTCGGCCTCGGCGAACTCGGACTGACAGCGGCGCTCGAATGCGCCCGGCAAGGCTATCGCGTGCGCGGCTGGTCCAACACGCTGAAGTCGGTGGAGGGCATCGAGACATCGGCCGGCCTGTCCGCGTTGCCGGATATCCTGGGCGATAGCGACATTCTCGTCTGCATGCTGCCGCAGACGCCACAGACGCGCGGGCTGCTGAACATCGAGCGCCTGGCGCAGATGAAGCGTGGCGCGGTCTTCATCAATGTCTCGCGCGGCAGCATCGTCGATGAGCCGGCGCTGATCGAGGCGCTGCGTTCGGGCCATATCGCGGAGGCCACGCTGGATGTGTTTGCCTCCGAGCCACTGTCGCCCGAAAGTCCGCTCTGGGCGATGGACAATGTTCTGATCACGCCGCATCTCGCATCGGTGGCGCTGCCGGGTTCCGCGGCACAGCAGATCGGCGAGAATGTACGCCGGCTGCGGTCCGGGCAGGAGCTGCTAAGCCGCGTCGATCCGCGCCGGGGCTATTGAGCCCGGCGCGAATTGGCCGCCAACAGCAAAGGCGTCGCGCGCGTAGTCGGCGAATGTCTGTACCGCCGGCCGCAGTGCGTGGCGTTTCAGACGCAGCGCCATCACATGCGTTGGCGGCAGTTTTTCGGTGATCGGCACCACGGCGACTCGGCTGCCATCATAGCCGATGGTGGTGCGCGGCACGGCATTGTGGATCGAGTATCCCTGGCCATTTCCGATCAGTCCGCGGATCAGCTCGAATGATCGGGTCCGGAAGGAAATGCGCGGCTCGATACCGGATGCTGTAAACAGGCTGGCGAAGTAGTCGCGCGAATGCGGCAGGTCCAGCAGGATGAACGGCTCGTCGCGCATTTCGGTCAGGCTGATCGACGACCGGTTTGCCAGAGGGTGATCCGCCGACAGCACGATATAGGGCGGCAGCTCGCAGAATTTCTCACCGACGATCTCGTCAGGGACGGCAAAGGAATAGGACAGCGCGAGTTCGGTCCGTCCAGAGACCAGCCCATCGATGATCTCCTGCTGGTCGCCTTCCTCAAGTTTTACCGAGATGCCCGGCTGCCGTTCGCGAAAGCCGGACAGCAGCCCCGGCATGAAGCGTGTGGCGAGGGTCGAGAAGCTGCCGACCACGATCTCGCCGTGCAGGGTGCAGCCAAGCGACTGGGCGCCCTGGGCAAAATCGCGCGCATGCGCGAGCAGCAGCCGCGCGTCGTTCACCAGCCGCTGGCCGGCGGGGGAGAGCGTCACGCCTTTGGCGAGATGGCGAACGAAGATCTGGACGCCGAGTTCGGCTTCCAGCTGGCTGACGGCGGCCGAAATCGAGGGCTGCGACACGTTCAAGCGCTTGGCCGCCTCCGTTACGCTCCCCGCATCGGCTGTCTCAACCACGTAACGCAGGGCCCGGAGTGAAAACCTCATCGCGTTTTCCTATGCAACTCCAAAGATAAAAATATTTTCTTTATGATAGGCCCTTCGGCACCCTGTCGTCCAGTCGAACAGGAGCCGATCAATGATCCGCACGGGTGAAGAATACAAACAGGGCATTCGCGATGGTCGCGAGGTCTGGATCGATGGCGAGCGCGTCAAGGACGTGACCACGCACCCGGCGCTGAAGCCGATCATCGACGTCAAGGCCCGGATGTATGACATGGCGCGTGAAGAGCGTTACGCCGCCGACCTTACTTACGTTGAAGACAACGAGACACATTCGGTCTTCTACAAGCCGCCGACGGAGCAGAAGGACTGGCACGACAAGATCAAGGCCGTCGATCACGTGATGAAGGATATCGGCGGCGTGGTCACCCGCGTCGGCGACGAGACCATCGGCGAGATGTGGTCGCTCACCGACGGGCGCGACGTGCTGGCCGAGATCGATCCGCGCTTCGCCGCCAATATCGATCATCACATCCGTGCCGTGATCGAGAAGGACATCTTCCACGTCTCGGCCAATACCGATCCGAAGGGCGACCGCTCGCTGCCGCCGCAGCAGCAGGATCCCGACCTGATGGTGCACGTCACCCGCGAGACCGATGCCGGTATCATCATTCGCGGCGCGAAATACGAGACCGCTGCGGCCTATGCCGATCAGGCCTATCTGAAGCCGACTGTCGGCGCCTGGGCCAATGAAAAACTCTCAGACTACGCGGTGGGTTGCATCGTCAAGATGGGTGCGCCGGGCGTCAAGCACATCTGCCGCGGTGGCTTCGCCAATCGCAGCAGCGCCAACGCCAAGGATTATCCGCTCGCCAATCGCTTCGATGAGGTCGAGGCGCTGGTGGTGTTCGACGACGTGCTGATCCCGTGGGAAGACGTGTTCTTCTATCGCCATACCCGCGCTGCACAGTTCGTGCGTTCGACGCTGCATCGCTATTCGGCATTCCCTTATGTACTGCGTCTGCTCTACACCGCCGACATGATGATCGGCGCGGCGATGTGGAACGCCAAGCAGACCGGTCTCGACAAGCTGCAGTCGGTGCGCGAGAAGCTGGCCGATCTCGTTTGCTACCGCGAAGGCATCAATGCGCATCTCACCGCCTCGATCGCCATGGCGGAGAAGAGCCCGGGCGGCCTTTTGATGCCGCAGCAGTCGATGCTCTATGCCGGCCGCGTGTTCGCCTGTTCGCAGCTTCCGGCGATGATGCACATCGCGCGCGAACTGTGCGGCGGCCAGATCTGCATCACCCCTAATGCCGATGCATTCGAGGCTGAGGGATCAGGCAAGTGGCTCAACAAGTTCTATTCGCTGAATGACCAGTGGCAGGCCGACGATCGCCGCAAGCTGCTCGCTTTTGCGCGCGACCTGCTCAATTCAGACTATGCCGGTCATCGCCTGACCTTCGTGCAGTTCGCGCAGGCACCGCACTTCAATCATCTGGCGGCGGTCTATAACAGCTTCGACTTTGCCGGGCCGCTGGATTTCGTGAAGAAGTCGGCCGGGCTGTCCGACCGTATCGACGGGGTGAAGTCATGAGCGCTGCGGCGCATCCCTTGGTCGAGGTCGATATCTTCCGCGACGCCATGCGGATGACGGCCTCGGGCGTGGCAGTGGTGACAACGGATGGCGAGGCGGGCCGCGCGGGCGTCACGGTGTCGTCGTTGTGCTCACTGTCGATGGAGCCGCCATCGGTTGTGTTCAGCGTTCACCGCGACAATCGCCATCTCGAAAAGCTGCTGGCCAATGGCGTGTTCGTCGCCAACATTCTGTCTGATACGCAGGAGCGTGTTGCCAACAGCTTCGCCGGGTTGATCCCTGAACTGCGCGACAACCGTTTTCTTGCCGGTGACTGGTCGGAACTGCTGACCGGCGCGCCTGCGCTCGATGGCGCGCTGTGCAATTTCGACTGCCGCGTCGCCAGCGTGTTCGATTTCGGCTCGCATCGCATCGTCGCGGGCGAGGTGCTGAACGTTCGCAACCAAGCTGCGCTGCCCTTGATCTTTTCCGATCGCACATTTCGTCGTCTCGCCGCCTGAGGATCTGCTCCATGACCACCCATCAGCGTTTTCGCAAGTTCAACACCAAAGAAGCCTATCCCGAGCAGTCGCTCGACAACGATGTCTGCATGGTCGTTCGCGCCAACAACACCGTTTATGTGCGCGGCCAGACGGCGATGGATCTCGACGGCAAGATCGTCGGTATCGGCGATGCCGCTGCGCAGACCGAGAATGCCATGACATGCGCCAAGGTGCTGCTTGAAGAGGCAGGCTCCAAGCTTGAGGACGTGGTGAAGATCGTCATCTACATCACCGATCGCGCCTATCGCGAGCCGGTCTATCGCGTCGTCGGCAAATGGCTGAAGGGCGTCTATCCGGTTTCGACGGGGATTATCGTTCAGGGCCTCGCCAAGCCTGAATACTTGATGGAAATCGACATCATCGCGGAAATTCCGGCGTAACGACGCGTTTTTCGCCGGCACTACAGAGATCAATCGGACGTTTGCGGCTTCATCCTTCGCATGATCGATGAGTGCGGTTGCACGCGGCTGTTCGGCGGAAATTCCTGAGATTTATCAATCGTCTGGCACGATGTTTGCTTTTCTTTCTACGTCATAATCCTTGTGAGGTTTCGAGATGAAGCGCGCCTTGAAGTTTACTGCATTGATGTTGCTGTCGACGCTCGCGATTGGCGGGCAGGCATCCGCCCAGGAGAAGCTGGTAGTCAGCACCTGGGGTGGAAGTTTCCGCGATCTGATCGATGAAGCGATCGCCAAGAAGTTCACTGCCGAGACCGGCGTGAAGGTCGAATACATCACCGGCGGCACGATCGATCGCCTCAATCAGGCCAAGCTCGCCGCTGCCAAGCCCGAGAGCGACGTTACCTTCACGACGGCCCATGTCGGCTGGCTCTATGCCAACGACAATCTGTTCGAAAAGCTCGACATGGCGAAGATTCCGAACGCGAGCCATCTGGTTGAGCAGGCCAAGATCAGCCCGTATCACATCGGCGCCTGGGCCTATGTCTACACCATCGGCTATCTGCCTGATCAGTTGCCCAAGGGCGTCAGCTTCGAGAGCTGGGAAGGTCTGTGGAATCCCGCGCTCAAGGGCATGATCTCATCGCCCGATTTCGATCCGAGTCATGTGATGGTGGTCGCAGCCAAGCTGTCCGGTGGCGATGCATCGAATTGGGAAGTCGGCGAAGCCAAGATGAAGGCGCTGAAGCCGAACTACAAGGCGTTCTACACCAATGACGCCAACAGTCAGCAGCTCTTCGCCACCGGCGAAACTCCGGTGCAGGTCGTGCTGTCGATGAATGCCTATTACATGCAGGCCCAGGGCGTGCCGATCAAGCTGGCGATTCCGAAGGAAGGCGCCGTACTCGGCGTCGATACCATGGGCATCACCAAGGGCTCGACCAAGGCGGAGCTGGCCTACAAGTTCATCAACACCGCACTCGATCCGGACGTGCAGGCGAAGATCGCCGAACTGAAGAAGGGCAGCCCAGTGGTGGACAACGCCAAGGTCAAGCCCGAGATCGCAGCACTGCCGGGCGTGTTCACGACCGCGGATCAGTGGGCGAAGCAGACGCTGGTGATCGACGCCAAGCTGCGTGCCGAGAAGACCGGTACCTGGCGCAAGTGGTTCACCGAGAACATCATGGCTCCGTAAAGGAGCTCAGATCGCGATCCGGTTGCTACCGCCGGGTCGCGATCCATGACGTCACGTTCGCCCACCTCGAGTTTGTCCATGAACACACGTCCATTTCTGGGATGGTTCGTCTCGCCGGCCGGCCTCGTCGCCGTGGGCTTGATCGCGGCGATGCTGGCTGTGTTTCAGTACAGCGTGCGGGCCTATATTCCCGGTACGCTCGAAGTCGGCGGATTCACCTGGGCGAATTTCGAAGCCATGCTGCGGCCGCTTTACGCCCTGGCGTTCTGGAACACGGTGCTGATCTGTTTTGAAACGGCGGTGTTCACGTTGCTTCTTGCCTATCCGCTAGCCTATGCGTTGACGCGCACCAACAGCTCCGCGCTACGCTCCTTCATCCTGATCGTGTCGGTCACTCCGCTGTTTCTCGGCGAGGTGGTGCGGACCTATTCCTGGATGATCGTGCTCGGCAATAACGGCTTCCTGAACACGCTGCTGCTCAAGCTCGGCCTTGTGGATCGTCCGTTGAAGATGATGTTTACCGCCGGCGGCGTGATTGCGGCACTGGTGCATGTGACCATGCCGATCATGGTCATCATGCTGGCCGCGGCGCTGTCGCATATCGATCGCAATTACGAGAAGGCGGCCGAAAGTCTTGGCGCGGGTCCGATCCGCATCTTCATGACCATCACGCTGCCGCTGTCGATGCCCGGCATCGTTGCCGGCTTCTCGACCGCCTTTGCCTGGACCTTCAGTGCCTTTGCGACGCCGCAGCTGATCGGCGGTGGCCGCGTCGCCACGGTGTCGACGCTGATCTATCAGCTTGGCTTCTCGTCGTTCAATTTCCCCTTTGCCGCCAGCCTCTCCATCATCGGCCTCGCATTGTCGTTGGCTGTGATCGCGCTGCTGAAGAAAGCCGCGAGCCCGCTCGAACGTATGGCGGGCACCACATGAAGCGCTCACCTGCAACCCTCGCGCTGCGCTGGTCGGGCCGCGTCCTCGTCGCCGTCATTCTCCTCTTCGTGCTGCTGCCTGGCGTCGTGGTGGCAATTTCGGCCTTCAACGATCGTGCGATCCTGCAATTTCCGCCGCAGTCCTGGTCGCTGCGCTGGTTCTACCGCGCTTTCTCCTATGCCGATTTCGCGAAGGGATTCTGGAATGGCCTGACCGTGACGGTCTGGGCATCCAGCATCGCGGTGATGGTGGGATCGGCCTTTGCCTTTGCCATTCATCGCTATAAATTCGCGCTCAGGGATTTCCTTGAAGGCATTCTGCTGTCTCCGCTGATCATCCCGCATTACACCGTCGGTCTTGGCATTCTCATCCTCGCCTCGCAGACGGGCATTGGACGCGGCTTTCCGCTCGTCATCTTCGCCCATGTGGTGATGGTGTTGCCCTTCGTGATGCGCAGCACTTACATCTCGCTGGAAAATCTCGACACGCGCCTGGAGCTGGCCGCGTCCAGTCTCGGTGCCACGCCGCTGCGGATCCTGTTCACGGTGACGATCCCGCTGCTGATTCCGGGCTTGCTCAGCGGCTGGCTGTTCGCGGCGATCCTGTCCTTCAACGAATTCACGGCGACTTTGTTCGTCAGCAGCCAGGCCACGCAGACGCTACCGGTCGCCATGTATAACTACGTCCGCGAATTCGCGGACCCCACGCTGGCCGCGCTGTCGGTCATCTACATCGTCGTGACCGCAACCTTGCTCACGATCGCCAATTCCTTCCTGGGCCTCGGGAAAATCCTGAATGTTGATGCGCACTGATCCAATGACGGCACACACGCCAGCCGCGGCGAGCGACAAGATCCGTCCGGCGGTGCAGCTCGACGCCGTCACCAAGCGCTTCGGCGATTCCATGGCGCTGCATGAGGCCTGGCTGAAGATCCGGCCGAGCGAGTTCATGACCTTGCTGGGCCCATCCGGCTGCGGAAAGACGACGCTGCTCAATCTGGTTGCCGGCTTCCTCGAAGCCGATAATGGCGAGATCTTCATCGACGGCGATCTGGTCACCGAAACGCCCGCGCATATGCGCGAGATCGGCATCGTGTTCCAGAACTACGCGCTGTTCCCGCATATGAGCGTCGCCAAGAACGTGGCTTACGGATTGAAGACCCGTGGCGTCGAAAAGAAGGAGATCGCGCGCCGCGTCGACGAGGCGCTGGCGCTGGTCAAGCTGTCAGGCTTTGCCGACCGCAAGCCCAAACAGCTGTCAGGCGGTCAGCAGCAGCGCGTCGCGCTTGCGCGGGCCCTGGTGATCAAGCCGAAGGTGCTGTTGCTCGACGAGCCGTTCTCGGCGCTCGACAAGAATCTGCGCGGCTCGATGCAGGTCGAGCTCAAGCAGATCCAGCGCGAGCTCGGCGTCACCACGATCTTCGTGACGCATGATCAGGGTGAGGCGCTGTCGATGTCGGATCGTATCGCGGTGATGTCGGCCGGGCGCATCCGCCAGATCGCGGCACCCGACGATATCTATCGCCGTCCGGCCGATCGCTTCGTCGCGTCCTTTGTCGGTGATGCCAATATCCTCAACGGGCGCCTTGTCGAGAAGCGCGGCGATGTCGCGGTCGTTTCGGTCGGCGACATCAGCGCCGACGTTCCTGCGGCGCCGATTGCCGCGCTTTCGATCGGCGATGCCGTGGATGTCTTCGTGCGGCCGGAGCATCTCGCCGTCACGTCGCGCGGCGCTTCGGGATCGCTGCCCGGCACCGTGACGACGCAGGTGTTTCAAGGCGGTCATGTCGATCTCTATATCGACGCGCCCGGCAGTGCGGGCGAGCGCATCCTGCTGCGTTCGCCGGGCATTGCGGCGCTGTCGTCCTGTCCGGTCGGAGCCGAGATCGGATTGACCATCGGCTCCGACGATATCGTGGCGTTTCCGCCGGGTGAGGCGGCGTGAGGCGGTCGCGTCTAGAACGACGGCGCAGCGCCCGGATTCATCGCGCGCGCGACATAGTCCTTCTGCTGCGGCCGGTAGCGCTCCCACAGCGCGCGGAGTTCACCGATCGGAGCGTCGTGCCAGTCGACACGCAGGTCGACCACCGGCCAGTCAAACATGTGGGCGACATGCAGGCCCGCCGCATGTTCGTCGTCGGTCTCGCCGCCGGCATCGAGGCCGGCTTCCAGCGCCGACAGCAATCGCTCCGCCAGCGGCTGTCCGGCCGTAGCTTCGAACTTTGCGATCATCACGCTCGGGACTTTTTCATCGACCAGCAGATTGCCCATCGCGAGACAACCATTGCCCTGCGCAATGCCAACGATCGGCAGCGCCTGCGCGCCGGAATGCCACGCCACCTGGCCGTAGCGATCGATCACACCGACCTGCCGCCATGCGGGCTGCGGCGTGCCGAGCGTGAGATTGTTGAGGACGGCACCCGCGCCGAGGCCCTGACGCAGCAGTGCAAGGCCGGTCGGGCCGAGCGACGGATCAGTGACATTCTGCGACACCACGAGGCCGAGCGGTCCCACCCAGGCGCAGCGCGCCGGCACGCCAATGCTCGACGACGTAATGGCAATGCCGAACGCGCCGGTCTCCGGACAGCGTGCCGAGATGGAATAGGTCATCGTGATGCTCCTGCAATCGTAAAAGTATTGGTAGTATAGATGATCGAGAAAATAGCTCAAATACTTTGCGAGCTAATCAGTATCGAAAGTATAAGTGCGAATTCGAATCTCGATATCATCGCGTATATCGAGCGGATACTTGCGTCGTCGGGCGTGTCTTCGCGCCGCGTGCCGTCGCCTGATGGCTGCAAGGCGTCGTTGCTCGCGACTATCGGTCCCGTGGATCGTCCCGGTGTGGTCCTGTCGGCGCATACGGATGTGGTGCCGGTGGAGGGGCAGGCCTGGACCGTGCCGCCATTCGCCGGCGTGATCCGCGATGAGCGCGTCTATGGTCGCGGCGCGACCGACATGAAGGGCTTTCTCGCCGTCGTTCTCGCAAGCGTGCCGCGGTTGAAGGACGCGGCAACTGCCGCGCCCGTGCATCTTGCGTTTTCCTATGACGAGGAAGTCGGATGCCGCGGTGCCCCCGATCTCGTGTGTGCGCTCATGCAGTCCGTCGTGCCACCGGTGCTCGCCATCGTGGGTGAGCCCACCACGATGCGCGTCGTTCGCGCGCACAAGGGCAAGGTCGCGCGTCGCCTGACGGTCACCGGTCGCACCGGTCATTCGGCGATGCCGCATCGTGCGGCCAATGCGGTCGATGCGGGCGTTGCGATCGCGCATGCGCTGCGTGGCTTCGCTGATGAGGAAGTCGCGCGCGGCGGCGATGCGGCATTCGATCCGCCATACACGACCATTCACGTTGGCTCGCTGCATGGCGGCAGCATGGTCAATCTGGTGCCGGAACGGGCCGTGCTGGAATACGAGATCCGCACCATGCCAGGCCGTGACGCGGGCGAGATTCTTGCGCGGGTCGATGAGGTGGTCGCGCGCGAGCGTGATCGGCTGCGCGCCAGTGCGCCGGAGGCTGACATCGTCTCCGAGGAACTGTCGGCCTATCCCGGGCTCGATACTGCTGCCGATGCCTCCATGACGCGTCTGGTCGCAGAAATGGCAGGCGATACGCAACCCGCAACCACAGTCGCCTTCGGCACTGAGGCCGGCCTCTACGCAGAGGCGGGGATCCCGACGCTGGTCTGCGGACCCGGCGATATGGCGCGCGGGCACAAAGCCGACGAGTGGATCGGCTTCGACGAACTCGCAGCCGCAAACGTGATGATGGACAGGCTGGCGGATTTGCTGCGTCGGCCGAGTGAAGAGTGGATACGCGTATCATGAAGAACGAAGCGTCGACGATCATGTCGACCATGCAGGCGATCATCGCGACGCAAGCAGGCGGTCCTGACGTTCTGACGCAAGTCGAACGATCGGTGCCTGTGCCTGGCCCGGGCGAAGTGCTGATCGAGGTCGCCGCGGCCGGCGTCAATCGCCCGGACCTGATGCAGCGAAGCGGTGCCGTGCCGCTGCCGCCGGGTGTCACTGACGTGCTCGGGCTCGAAGTCGCTGGCCGCGTGGTCGGCGGCGACGCCGCGTTGCAGGGGCAGGCGGTGATGGCCCTGGTGAAGGGCGGCGGTTACGCGCGCTATTGCATCGCCAAGGCATCGCATTGTCTTGCGGTGCCCGAGGGGCTGACGATGGAGCAGGCGGCGGCATTGCCCGAAGCACTCTTCACCGTCTGGCACAATCTGTTCGAACGCGGCCGGTTGTCGAAGAGCGAGACCGTGCTGGTGCATGGCGGTGCCAGTGGTATCGGCACTATTGCGATCCGCTTGGCCATCGCGCGCGGCGCGACGGCCATCGCGACCGTGGGCAGCGATGCAAAGAAGAAGGCGGTGGAAGCGCTTGGCGCCATCGCCATCAACTATCGTACCGACGACTTTGTTGTCGCAGCGCGCGACGCCACCGCGGGGCGCGGTGTCGATGTCGTGCTCGATATCGTCGGCGGCTCTTATGTGGCGCGCAATCTCGATGCGCTGGCGCCGGGCGGACGGCATGTCAGCCTGTCCTTCATGGAAGGCGGCGTGGTGCCGATCGATCTCGGTCTGGTGATGCGGAAGGGGCTGTATCTGACGTCGTCGACGCTGCGGCCGAAGTCAGACGAGGAGAAGACCGCAGTCGCTGCCGCGCTCCGTGCCGAGGTGCTGTCGCTGGTCGCATCCGGCGTAGTGAGGCCGTTGATCTGGCGCCAGTTGCCTCTCGGAGATGCAGCGCAAGCTCACCGCATTCTGGAAGCCAATGAAAACATCGGCAAAGTGCTGCTGCTGCCAGCCGGCGCCGCCGCATGAGCGGCTATGTCGAGCACAAAGGCCGCATATCGATACAGGAGCAGTCCCATGGCGACGACTAAACCCTCTCTCAAGCTGACACATGAAGGCGCGCTCAAAGCGCTGGCGGGTGCCGTCGCCAAGGCAGAAGAGTTGGGCGTGGCGCAGAACATCACGATCGTCGACGACGGCGGCAATCTGCTGGCGTTCGTCCGGATGGACGGCGCCAAATTGCTGTCGCGGGAAACATCGATGTCCAAGGCCATTACGGCCGCGTCGCATCGGCAGCCGACATCGCGGCTCAATCCCGCCGACGAGATCAAGTTGGCCATCGCAGGCGGCGGCCACCTCACCAATCTCGAAGGCGGACTGCCCATCGTGATTGCAGGCCAGTGCGTCGGCGCGGTCGGCGTTGGATCGGGCACCGGCGCGCAGGATGTCGAAGTCGCGCGTGCCGCGCTGGCAGCCATCGACGCGGAGGATCAGAAGCCATGAGCAACAAGATCGAACTGTTTTATGCGCCGACATCGCCTTATGTGCGCAAGGTGATGGCCTGCGCCATCGAACTGGGGTTGGCCGATCGCATCGTGCGGCTCCCGAGTGCGGCGCATCCGCTCAAGCGGGACGCGCGGATCGCAAGTTTCAATCCGCTGGCCAAGGTGCCGGCGGCGAAGCTGGCGGATGGCACGCTGCTGTTCGACAGCCGGGTGATCTGCGAATATCTCGACGACCTCGGACACGGTTCGCTGTTTCCGCGCGGCGCGGAGCGCTGGCGGGTGCTCACCGAACAGGCGCTCGGAGACGGCCTGCTCGATGCGGCGCTGCTGACGCGCTATGAGAATACCTGCCGTAGCGACGAGATCAGATCGGTGGAATGGATCGATGGTCAGATGATCAAGATCGCCGCGGCGCTGGATGAGATGGAAAAGACCGTTGCCGTGTTCGGCGCGCGCATCAGCATCGGCAGCCTCACCATCGCCTGTGCGCTCGGCTATCTGGATTTCCGTTTCGCATCATTCGACTGGCGCAGATCGCGCCCGGCGCTGGCCGACTGGTTCGCTGCCGTGTCGGAGCGGCCGTCACTGCGAGATACGTTTCCAGCCGAGAGGTAATTTGGTCGTCAGCTTTCAGCCTCGACCCAGTTCAGCGTCATCCGCATCGCATGGCTGTGCCGGGCTTCGATCAACCACTGTTCTTCGCGATAGCAGATCGAGCGCAGCAGGCTCTCGATGGCGAAGGAGGCGAAGAACCGCGGCGTAATTTGCTCGACCTCGATGGGGCCGAGCGGAAAAGCGACGATCGACGCCGCCTTGAGGTGGCTGTCGTTGGGACGAGGTTCTGAGGCGCGCAGCAGATTGAGCGTCTCTATGGCAATGGTTTTCTGACCGGGCATCGGGGCATTCTGCCGAAAAACCTTACGCTGCCAGCCAGTGCTTAATTTTTCGTGGAACCGGGTGTCGCGCGGCTCAGGCGGCCAGATGGAAGTCCGAAATCTGCACGCGATTTCGGCCTGCCGCCTTGGCTTGGTAGAGCGCCGCATCGGCCCGGCTAAGCAATGCCTGCAGCGTTTCAGGCTCGGCTGACCGGATCGCGATTCCCACGCTGACCGTGGCGTGGATAACACCGGCGGAAGTCGGGAACGTCTTTGTCTCCAGCGTTGATCGGATGCGCTCGGCGACAGCGGCCGCTGCTTTTGGGCTCGACGCGGATAGGACAATGCAGAATTCCTCGCCGCCCAGACGCGCGGCAACATCTTCGGCGCGAATGTTCGAGAAGATCACTTCAGCAAAGGCCCGCAGCACGCGGTCGCCGGCGGCGTGGCCGAACTGATCGTTGATCGTTTTGAAGTGATCGAGATCCATCACCAGAATTGCAGTGTTGGATGCTGTCTCCGTTACCTTTTCGCCAAACAGCGCGCGCCGATTGAGCAGGCCGGTCAAAGGATCGGTCATGGCATCGGATTTATGCCGGTTCGACGTCCGGATCTGGTTGATTGTCAGTGACAGTGCACCGATCCCGGTCAGACCGACGATCACCATCAGTGAATTGAACTGTTCTGCCCAATTCATCGGTCGATCGGTCAGCACGAATTGTCCGGTACGCAAGAGTTCGGCACCGCAAGCCACGAACGATGCGGCCGTGACGAGATAAAGCAACGCATTTGCGACCATCAGCAGCGGTGCTTCGGCGCGCGCGTGCCAATATTGCGCAGCCGAGAGCGCAACGAGAAGGCCCGTGCCAAAATTCGCGGCCATCGTGCCGGTGCCGGTGTAACCAAGCGCAAAGCCGATGATCATCGGAACGAGCCCTGCAGTGGTGACGAGGGCGGCGCGGATCCAATGGGCCTGGTTCGAGCAGAATTGCGTGGTGCCCGCATAGATCACCCCGAAGCCGACAAGCAGCAATATGAATGCAGCGAGCTGTAGCCTCGAATCATATTGTTCGAAGCCTGCATAGATGATGACGGCAACGACCGTGGTCGCGAGACCGATCGACCAAGTCAGCAGATAGGTCTCGGATCGCGCGACGAGCCAGGTGGCGAGCAATGTGAGCGCGAGCGCCGCGCTCGAGAGTCCGATCGCTGCGAAGATGGAGGACTGATCTAGCAACATGATGTCCGAACGCGGTGTAATTTATTTGATGCGCAATAAGCAGCACCCACTTACCACCGATCGCGGTCGGGGCCACCCATTTTGTATGGTGAGCAAAGCGTTACCAGACCGATGGAAGGGATGTCCGGAGATCGTCGTAAGACCGTTTTTTGCAACGATTTGTGCCGGAACGAGACGCAGCGACCGGCGTTTTCCTGAAGGGCGTTACAGAGGTTTGAACATGAAAAAGATCCTGGCGACGGCGGCAGCTGCACTGATGATCGCGAGTTTCACGGCGACGGCGGCGTCGGCGAAGAAAGTCCATCGCGGCTACAAGGCGCACCACGGATATTACGGGACCTATGGCCAGATGCGAGGGCCGGCGATTTTTCGTGGTAATGCCGCGATGAGCGGCAATCATGGCAATTCTGCCTATGGCAGCAACTCGCTCGGCCATATCAAGGGCGGCAATATCGGGGGTGGCAAGTAGCGCGGCATTACATTGGGGAAGGCGAGATCGATCGTTTCAATGCGACCGATCTGGTTAACGTCTTTCTGATGGGTTGGTGGTAATTGGCTATACCGCAACTTACAGTTCAGGTTTGTCATGCTCCCGGATGGCCGTTATTCGGCGTGGTTTCGTATTCCCGAAAAGGAAGGCATGGGGATCATCACGCTCGCTGATGGTCGATTGTCGGGCGGCGATACGGTGATCGCCTATAGCGGTTCCTATATCCAGAACGGCGATGCTTTCACGGCGACGATTGCGACCCGCCGGCATGCGGACGGCCAGCCAACGATCTTCGGCATCGACGAGGTCGAGATTGATCTGGTCGGGACATCCAAGACCACGACGGCGTCCTGCAGAGGTGTCGTCAAGCAACGCCC
Source organism: Tardiphaga sp. 20_F10_N6_6 (assembly GCF_052076045.1). Classification (NCBI taxonomy): domain Bacteria; kingdom Pseudomonadati; phylum Pseudomonadota; class Alphaproteobacteria; order Hyphomicrobiales; family Nitrobacteraceae; genus Tardiphaga; species Tardiphaga sp. 20_F10_N6_6. The sequence goes on along the minus strand of NZ_CP197239.1, from coordinate 1,753,751 downwards.
CGGCGTGCCGTTTGAGGTCGTGCTGGTGCGCATGGAAGGCTAGCCTCCGGTCTATTCGCGCAACTCGTATTGATGTCGCAACAGCTGAACCATGTCCTGGACCCGCTGGCGCCAGGCACGCGCGTCAGGCACCGCGCCGGCGGCCGGCGTGATGCGCAACATGGCGTTCCATGGGCGCGTGCCATAGACGACCACCTCGAAGCCGGCTGTCGGACAGCCATCGATACCCCTTAGCGCGCGCAGGATCACATCCGCGATTTCCGACCGGCCAAGCGTGCGGGTGCTCTCGACCGCAAGTTGCGGCTCCAGCGATGCCGCTGGATTCTCCTCTGCGACGACCGGATCGAAACCGTCTCTGGTGTCCGCGTCTGGCTCAGGCCTGATCGGTTCGGGATCGCCTGGCCTCCTCATGAGTCGTTCGACCAGACCGAGCAGGCCTCGATCGCGTTCGGGCGTCTCTTTCACATCAACGGTCCAATATCAGCGGCGACACGTGATTTCACATCCTCCGCGGGGTGTTGTCGATGGGCTTCGCGGTCATTGCGGTGCACAAATGCGCTGCGGGTTGGCTTTGTCGCAAAAGTTTCATCCGCGGCCTATAGTGGGGCGTCACGCATTCCCCTCAGACTTCTATGCGCCGGCCTTAAAGCCTGCGTCAGGATGGAGACGATCGCCGTGAAACCGTTCCGCTTGGTATTTGCTCTGTCCGCGCTGGCGCTCGCCGCCCTATCGCAGCCCGCCCGTGCTGCGGATGTCATCTGCTACAACTGTCCGCCGGAATGGGCCGACTGGGCGTCGATGATCAAGGCCGTGAAGACCGACCTCAGCATCGAGATGCCGCATGACAACAAGAATTCCGGCCAGGCGCTGGCGCAGATCCTCGCCGAGAAGGCCAATCCGGTCGGCGATATCGGCTATTTTGGCGTCACTTTCGGTATGAAGGCCAAGGCGCAGGATGCACTCGAACCCTACAAGCCTGCCGGCTGGGATCAGGTCGATGCCGGCCTGAAGGATTCCGAAGGCTACTGGACCACGATCCATTCCGGCACGCTCGGCTTCTTCGTCAACAAGGATGCCCTCGCTGGCAAGCCGGTGCCGAAGTGCTGGAAGGATCTCGCCAAGCCCGACTACAAGGGCATGGTCGGCTATCTCGATCCGACGTCTGCCGCCGTCGGCTATGTCGGCGCTGTTGCGGTCAATCTCGCCCTCGGCGGCACCGACCAGAATTTCGATCCGGCCATCGCCTTCTTCAAGGAGCTGAAGAAGAACGACGCGATCGTGCCGAAGCAGACATCCTATGCCCGCGTCGTCTCCGGCGAGATGCCGATCCTGCTGGATTATGATTTCAATGCCTATCGCGCCAAGTATTCCGAGAAGGGCAGTTTCGAATTCGTCATTCCCTGCGAAGGCTCGGTCGTGTTCCCCTATGTGGTCGGTCTCGTGAAGAACGCGCCGCACAAGGACAAGGCCAAGAAGGTCATGGATTATCTCCTGTCCGACAAGGGCCAGGCGATCTGGACCAACGCCTACCTCCGTCCGGCCCGCAAGATCGACCTGCCGGAAGCCGTGAAGGCCAAGTTCCTGCCGGACAGCGAATATGCCCGCGCCAAGAGCGTGGACTGGGGCAAGATGGAGCTGGCGCAGAAAGGCTTCAGCGACCGCTATCTCGCCGAAGTCCGTTGATGCACAATGGTGCCCCGGCGGGGGCAGGGGCACCATAATTTCATGTCGCATCGTAATTTCATCTGGATCTGCCTGCTGCCGCTCGTGGTGGTGACAGCAGCCTTCTTCCTCTTGCCGATGGCGCAATTGCTCGCCGTCGGTGCCGGTGGATCGCGCGGCGTGTCCGCCTATCTCGCGATCATTACAGAACCGCGCTATCGTGCCACGCTGATCAATACGGTCGTACTCGCTGCGGCGACGACCATCGCCACGCTGGTGATTGCCACCATCGCGGGCCTGTTTCTGCAGCGGCATCGCTTCCCCGGCCGCGCCGTGCTGATCGCGATGCTGACATTTCCGCTGGCATTTCCCGGCGTCGTGGTCGGCTTTCTCATCATTCTCCTTGCAGGACGTCAGGGCCTGATCGGCGCCATCACCGCCGCGGTGACGGGCGAGAAAGTCGTATTCGCTTATTCGATCTTCGGTCTGTTTCTCGGCTATCTCTATTTCTCGATTCCGCGCGTGATCCTCACGGTGATGGCCGCGGTGCAGAAGCTCGATATCGGATTGGAGGAGGCAGCGCGTTCGCTCGGTGCGAGCCCGTGGGCGGTCCAGCGCGACGTGGTACTGCCGGCGCTCGGGCCGGCTTTCGTAGCCTCGGGCGCGATTGCCTTCGCGACGGCGATGGGGGCGTTCGGGACAGCCTTCACGCTTGCGACCAACATCGATGTGCTGCCAATGCTGATCTATACCGAGTTCACATTGGCGGCGAATTTTGCGATCTCGGCGGCGCTGTCGATCGGACTCGGCGTGATCGCCTGGGCAATCCTCGCGCTGGCCCGCTCAATGAGCGGCGGCGCTGTCGCGGCGGCGGGGTAAGCCGATGCGCGATCGCCTGATTTTCGCTGGCCAGCTCGGCTTCACACTGCTCGTCGCGGCGTTCCTCGTCGTGCCTGTTGTGCTGTCGATTTCCGCTGGCGTCACCGTCAATTACTTCCGTGGCATCCAGTCGGGCGTCACCCTGCAATGGGTGGTACAGGTCTGGAACCTCTATGCCGGTGAAATCGGGCTGTCGTTTCTGATCGCCTTCGCGACCCTGGCGGTGACGCTGGTTGTCGGCGTGCCCGCGGCTTATGGGTTACACGTGAAGAGCGGTAGGTTGTCGCGCGTGATCGAGGAGATCATCACGCTGCCGCTGGCAATCCCTGGCCTGGCCATCGCGCTGGCGCTGCTGCTCACCTATGGCGGTTTCGGTGGCTTCAGGCAGTCGTGGGTCTTCATCCTTACTGGCCACGTGATCTTCACCATGCCCTTCATGGTGCGCTCGGTGATGGCGGTGTTCGCTTCGGTGGACATTAAGACGCTGGACGAGGGCGCTGCCTCGCTCGGCGCCTCGCCATGGACGCGGTTTTGCAATGTCATCGTGCCGAACGCCATGCCCGGCATTCTCGCCGGATCGCTGATGGTGGTGACGCTGTCGCTCGGCGAATTCAACCTGACCTGGATGCTGCACACGCCGCTCACCAAGACGCTGCCGGTCGGCCTCGCCGATAGTTACGCGTCGATGCGGCTGGAAGTGGCATCGGCCTACACACTGATCTTTTTCATCATGATTGTGCCTCTTCTGGTGGCGATGCAGATGTTTGCCGAGAAGGGCGAAAAGAAATGAGCGGGATCGCAGGCCACGGTGCGGCCGTCCATATCGAGAACTGTGGCAAGACCTTTCCGGACGGTACGCAGGCTCTGGCGCCGGCTTCGCTGGATATCGTCAGTGGTGAGACGCTGGTGCTGCTCGGTCCCTCCGGCTGCGGCAAGACCACCATGCTGCGGATCATTGCCGGGCTGGAGACGCCCGATGTCGGTGGTCGTGTGCTGTTCGACAAGACCGACATGACGGCGGTGCCGATCGAGCAGCGCCATGTCGGCATGGTGTTCCAGTCCTATGCGCTGTTTCCCAACATGACGGTGGCCGAGAATATCGGCTACGGGCTCAAGATCCGCGGCGTCGACAAGGCCGCGCGGCAGGCGCGCATCGCCGAGATGGTGGCGCTCACCAATATTGGCGGGCTCGAAAACCGCCGGATCGATCAATTATCTGGCGGTCAGCGTCAGCGCGTCGCGCTGGCGCGCGCGGTGGCCGTGCGCCCACGGGTGCTGCTGCTGGATGAGCCGTTGACCGCGCTCGATGCGTCGCTGCGCGACCGGCTGCGCAGTGAACTCAACAGCCTGCTACGCTCGCTCGGGATCACCGCGATCTATGTGACTCACGATCAGGCCGAAGCGATGGAACTCGGTGACCGCATTGTGGTGATGCGCAAGGGCGCTATCGCCCAGATCGGAACGCCGCGAGAGATCTACTTTGCTCCCCAGAACCGCTTCGTCGCCGAATTCGTCGGCGCGGCCAATATCGTCGAGGGGCCGGTGAGCGGCGGTCGGCTGACGCTGCCCGGCGGCTGGCTGGCGCTCAATGACGCCGCCGACAACGCTGCGGCGGTGGCGATGATCCGGCCAGAGACCATCGGAATTGTCGCCGAGGCAGACGCCTTCCTGCGCGGCATGGTCGAAAGCGTCGCCTTTATCGGTGATCGCCAGCGTCTCGGGGTGACGGGTGCGGCGAACAAGCCGTTGACGGTGGACGCGCCGAACACCATCAATGTGCGTGCAGGGGAGCGCGTCGGCCTGTCGGTCGCGCCTCAAGCGGTTCGCGTGTTGCCGAAAGAAGATTGATGTCGAAGCCCACCATCATCGCGCAGATCTCCGATCTGCATATCAAGGCGCCGGGCGAGCTGGCCTATGGCAAGGTCGACACGGCGAGGGCGCTGGAGCGCGGTGTCGCCGAGCTGAACGCGCTCGATCCGCGGCCCGATCTCGTTGTCATCTCCGGCGATCTCGTGGATACGCCGACGCCGGGCGAATACGAGCATCTGTGGCGGCTGCTCGCTCCGCTCAAGATCCCCTTCATCGGCGTCCCCGGCAATCACGACGCCCGCGACATGATGCGCGCGGCATTTCCAGATTGGGCCTATGCCAAGTCGTTGGGCCCGCTCGATCAGGCGCGGACGGTTGGCCCGCTCGATATCATCCTGCTGGACTCGCATGTGCCGGGCAAGCCGCATGGCACGCTGGAAGTGGCAACGCTGGCGTGGCTGGATGCCACGCTGGCATCATCGCGCGAGCGGCCGGCTTTATTGTTCCTGCATCATCCACCGTTCCGCACCGGTATCGAGCACATGGACGTGCAGGACCTGTTCAACGCGGATGACCTCGCAACCATCGTCCGCAGGCATCCGCGCGTGCGCATCGTCGCCGCCGGTCACGTCCATCGCGCGACACTGACGACATTCGCCGGGACGGTTGCGACCATCTGCCCGGCGCCGAACCATGCGGTCGATCTCGACATCGCCGAATTGCGTCCGCCGTCCTTCCGTGTCGAACCGCCCGCTTTCCACCTGCATGTCTGGTTTCCGGATGGCGAGGAGGGCGGCCATCTGGTCACGCATCAGGTGCCGATCGGCGACTTCGACGGCCCGCATCCATTCTTCGGCGCTGACGGGAAGTTGCTCTGAGCTAGACCAGCGCGTTCGCCGCGATCAGGCTGCGATAGAACTCCGCGCTGAGCTTTGGCGTTCGTTTCTGCGTGGCGAAGTCGACGTGATAGAGGCCGAAGCGCTTTTCATAACCATCCGACCACTCGAAGTTATCCATCAGGCTCCAGTGGAAATACCCCGCTACGGGGATGTCTTCCGACGTCGCGCGCTGCAGATGCGTGAGATAGTTCCTGAGGTACATGACGCGGTCGAGGTCGTGGATCTTGCCGTCGCCGGCTGGCCGGTCGGCAGCCGATGTGCCGTTCTCGCTGATGTAGATCTGCTTGACGTTCCAAACCTTCGCAACATTGCGCGGCGCCCAATACAGCGCTTCCGGTCCGATCCGCAGCCAGTCTGAATCCATGCGCGGGAACGAGATCGGGAACGGCACCAGGGCGAAGCCGTGCTGATCGCCACTCGCTACCACATAATATTGCGGCATGTAGACGTTGAGACCGACGAAATCGACGGGGGAAGAAATGATCTTCAGTTCTTCGGCGGTGAAGCTCGGCGCATTCTTGCCGGCATAGGCCAGGAATGCATCGGTGTATCTGCCTTCGAGGATGACGGTCATGTAGCCACCATTCATCTCGCGCGTTGCGATTTCGGCTGCGCGGATATTGGCAGGCGTCTCGATGGCCGGAACGCAGGATGCGACATTCTCGGCAACGCCGACCTTGGTGTCGGCGCGTCCATTGGCGCGGATCGCCTGCACAGCCATGCCGTGGCCCAGTGCGACGTGATGGCGAACCTGGTTGAGCTGCGGCTGTGGCAGCTTGAGGCCGGGCGCGAGCTCGACCGGGCCGTGGCCATAGCCGAAATCCACGAAGGTCCCGCATTCATTGATGGTGAAGATGTTTTTGACGCGGTCGGTGATGCGCTGTGCGACATGGCCAGCATAGTCGCCGAACGCCTTCGGCGTATCTGATGACGCCCAGCCGCCAACGCTATCCTGCAGCGCCTGTGGCAGATCCCAGTGATACAGAGTGGCGAATGGCTCGATGCCATTGGCCAGCAACTCGTCGATGAGACGATTGTAGAAATCCAGCCCTTGCGGATTGGGCGTGCCCACGCCCGTCGGAAACACGCGCGACCATGAGATGGAGAAGCGATAGGCCTTCGCGCCCAACGCCCTCATCAGCTGGACGTCTTCCTTGTAGCGATGGAAATGATCCACCGCGTGGTCGCCGTTGCCGCCGCCACGGATCTTGTTCGGCGTGTGCGAATAGCTATCCCAGATTGAGGGGCCGCGGCCTTCGGCCGCGACGGCACCTTCGATCTGATAGGCCGACGTGGCGGTGCCCCAGACGAAATCCGCGGGAAAACGCCGGTCGTTGGCAAGCGCCGCCGGTGTGGCCGAGACTGTTTGAGCTTCGGCCTTTCCAGGCGGGACGGCGAGGCCGGCGGCGAGCGCGCCGGCCGCCCCAGTGAAATCGCGGCGCGTGAAACGATGGGACACTTATACTCCCTGCTAGTCCGGGACGCGACGATCAGTCGTCATGCGGCTCATGATAGTTCTCTGCGCCGCCTTTCCAATAGCCAGACGCCTTGACCCACGCCTTGGGATGCTGGCGCTCGTCGACGAGAATCTTGCGGAGGCGCTTGGCGACTTCGGATTCCGCGGCGATGAAGGCGTAGCCGTCTCCAACGGGAAGTTTGAGGCTGCGCAGGGCATCTTCCATCAGGGTGGTCGAACCGGCGCTCTGCTGGCCACGATGCAACCAGTTGATGGTGACGGAGGCCTTGGATGCGAAGATCTGCTCCTCGGCAGCATCGGCGACTTCCGCGATCACGATGGCCCGTGTGGCAGGACGCAGTTCTTCAAGTCGGCGGCCGATGGCGGGCAGGGCAGTTTCGTCGCCGATCAGCAGGTACCAGTCGAAGTCGTCCGGCACCACGAACGAACCGCGCGGGCCGCCGATACCGACTTTATCGCCTGGCTTGGCTTGGGTGGCCCAGGTCGTGGCAGGCCCCGCATCATGAATGGCGAAATCGATGTCGAGCTCTTTCGCGGCTTCGTCATAGCGCCGCGGCGTGTAGTCCCGCGCGATTGGCCGCGCGCTCTCATCGACCAGCACGCGGCCTTCGCTGAAGGCGGGCATCAGGGGCTCGGCTTCGCCGGGGCGCGGGAAGAACACCTTGACGTGGTTGTCATAGGACGCGCTGACGAAGCCATCGAGGTCGTCGCCCGTGAGGGTGATGCGCTTCATATGCGGCGTCACCGACGTCACGCGCTTGACGGTCAGCAGGCGGCGCTTCAGCTCGTGCCGAACGCGCGTGATGCGATGAAGATCGTTGGAAATGGTGTCTGAAGATGTGTCGGTCATGTGGATTCCCGGGGAATCCAGATCGGCCTGTTTGACGCGATGTCGCGCAGGTCGAGCCTGGATCAGGTTCGATCGGCGCGTTGGTTCACGTTAACGCTTACGTGCGGCCTCGCCGAGACAGCAATCACGGCAGAGGTAGCGAAACGTCCTTTTACGTGCAAGCCCGGGATTGTCGCACGCGACGCACGATGGCGTGAGGCCGGAAGCCTTCTAAACTGGCTGACGTCACCGCATGGACATTGCGGCCTTTCCGGGGGAGAACGGTTTCCGGATGTGGCGGCATGCCCCCGAAATCATTGGACGAGATCGACGTAATGAGCACTGAAGCAAAGTCTGCCACGCGCGTGGCCATTGTTGGCCTTGGCCCGATCGGCCGCAAGGTGGCGGAAGCCCTGGACCGCGGTATCGACGGTCTGGTTCTGGCGGCGGTCGCCGTGCAGAATCCGGAGAAGCATCAGGCGTTCCTGTCCGGTCTCGGCAAGGCGCCGCCGGTGCTGCCCATCGCAGGCCTCGTGGATGTCGCCGATATCGTGATCGAATGTGCGCCCGCAGCGTTGCTGCCCGAGATCGTCAAGCCGTTCGTCAGCAAGGGCAAGACCGCGATCGTGCTGAGCGCCGGAGCGCTGTTGTTCAATGACGATCTCATCGCGCTGGCCAAGGCCAATGGCGGGCAGATCGTGGTGCCGACCGGGGCGTTGATCGGGCTCGATGCCGTGACCGCTGCCGCCGAGGGCAAGATCAACACGGTGCGCATGGTGACGCGCAAACCGGTGAAGGGCCTCGCCGGCGCGCCCTATATCGTCGAGAACAAGATCGACATCGAGAGCATCACCGAACCGATGAAGATTTTCGAGGGCACGGCGCGCGAGGCTGCCAAGGGCTTTCCCGCCAATCTCAACGTCGCCGTCGCGCTGTCGCTCGCAGGCGCGGGCCCCGACGCCACAACGCTGGAAATCTGGGCCGATCCGGCGCTGACGCGCAACGTCCATCGCGTCGAAGTGGATTCGGATTCCGCGCGGTTCTCGATGCAGATCGAGAATATCCCGTCGGAGAATCCGAAGACCGGCCGCATCACCGCGCTGTCGGTGATCGCCTATCTGCGCAAGCAGCGCGCGGCGCTGCGCGTCGGGACCTGAAGCCTATTTGCTGCTTTCGGCTTGATGCGCAGGGGCTATCTGCTGCGCAGTCTCGATTCCCTGGGTCCGGGCGATCCTGGCGAGTTCGCAGCCTTCGCAGTAGCGGCGATCCTTATACTCGATCCAGTTGTGCGCGAACACGCGCTCGTTCGGGATATCGTAGCGGGCCTGCAACACGCGGACGAGTACGCGCCAGGCTGCGATCTGCGCGTCAGTCGGCGGCTTGCGGACATTGGGGTAGTTGCCGACGAACTCGACCCCGATCGATGAGTCATTGTCGATCTGCTGATAGGTCCCGCTGTTGTCGATATACTTGTTGTCGTTGCGGTTGCCGCGGTTGAGATGGTTCGGCACCGCCCATTCGGGCGTCGACCAGTAAACCGTGCCGTCGGTCTCGATCCAGATGGCGACGCCGCGACGATCGGGTTTCTGCATCTGCGCGACAGCGTTACGCCAGGCGGAGCCGACCGCGCCTTCCGACTGATGGACGACGATGTTGCGCCATTCACGGGCGTGGCGGAGATCGGTCCATGGCCTTAGCCAGACCATGTTGAGGCCGGGAATGTCGGGGGTGCCGCGGGAGCGGGCGGCGATCTCGAAGTTTGACAGCGTCTGGGCGGTCGCCGGTGTGGCGATCGCGCACAAAGCCAGCAATACCCCGACGATCCGATCTCTCATGTCCCTCGTTTCCGAAGGCGTCTCATAACGCCTCCGGAAAGCGTAACCGAGCCGCGCTGGGAGTCAAATCCGCGGCTCGGTATGATCGTCGCGCTAGGGCAGCCTGCGCGCGTAGGTTGCGCTCAGTTGAAGTATTCGGGCAGGGTGAAGCCGGCGTAGAACTTGTCGTTGCGGATCGCAGTCTTGAACGTGTCCGATTGATAGGCCGCAACGATGTCCTTCGCCCATGGCGCCTCGGCATTGCCCCGGCGGACGGCCACGACATTGGTGTAGGGCTTGGTCATCTTTTCCAGTGCGAAGGCCTCGGTCAGCTTCAGCCCGCTATAGATCGCGAAATTGCCCTGCACAGCGGCGAAGTCGGCATCGCCGAGGGCGCGCGGCGCCTGCGCGTTTTCCAGCGGGACGATCTTGATGCCCTTCGGATTCTTGACCACGTCGAGCTCTGTGACGTCGACGGGGTTGTTGTCCTTGATCTCGATCCAGCCGAGATCGCGCAGGATCCACAGCGCGCGCTGCAGGTTTACGGGATCATTGGGCACCACCACGGTGGCGCCGGCCTTCACGGCATCGGATGTCTTGTGCTTGGTCGAATAGAGACCCATCGGCGGCGTCGGCACCGTGATAATGCCGGTCAGGTCGGTCTTCTGGCGCTGGTTATAGCTGTCGAGGAACACCGTGTGCTGCATCACATTGGCGTCGATGTCGTTCTTGAACACTGCGGTGTTGGCTTCCAGACCCGTCGAGAACTCATAGTATTTGACGGTGTAGCCCTTCTTTTTCAGCTCGGGCTCGACGCCCTTCTTGAAGCCGTCGATATAGGGGCCGGGTACGAAACCGACCTTCAGTTCAGGCTTGGTGGCGGACTGCGCGTCGGCATGATCACCAAAGGAGACGAGTGCGAGCATCGCGGCGGCGATGGCGGAGAGGGCGGTCTTCATTGTCGTTGTCTTTCAGGGAATGTCAGAATGGGATTACTTCGGCGCCCAGATCTTCACGTCGCTGGCATCGACCTTCACGGGGATCAGCTTTTCGTTGAAGAAGGCGTCGGCGATGATCTGCTGCTCGGACAGGCCGGCCTTGGTGACGGCGCCGACCTTGTAGGAGCGGTGGCTGTTGGCTTCCTCGACAGTGGGGGCGTCGATGCCCCACAGGCTTGAGAGGAGCTTGGCGGCTTCCTTCGGCTCGGCCTTGGCCCATTTGCCGGTTTCATCGAGCTTCTTGAAAATGACGTTCAGCACGTCACCGCGCTTGTCGGCATAGGCGGCCGAGGACAGATAGTAGCGCTTGTAGCTGGCGAGGCCATTGCTGCCATCGGCAAGCACGCGGGCATTGGACTGGCGCTGTGCGCTGGTGAGGAATGGATCCCATGCCACCCACGCATCGACATTGCCACCGACAAAGGCGATGCGGCCGTCGGCCGGCGGCAGATAGGCCGGCTGGATGTCCTTGAAGGTGAGGCCGGCCTTGCTCAGCGCGGCGAGCAGCAGGAAGTGGCTGCCGGCGCCTTTGGTGACCGCGACCTTCTTGCCCTTGAGATCGCCGACCGTCTTGAGCGGCGATTCCGCCGGCACCACAATCGCCTGTGCGGCTGGCGAGGCGGCTTCCTCGGCGATGTAAGCGAGCTTGGCGCCGGCCGCCTGCGCGAACAGCGGCACGGTGTCGGCGACATCGGCGCCGAAGTCGACATTGTTGGTGTTGATGGCTTCGAGCAGCGGCAGGCCGCTGCTGAATTCATGCCAGCTGATCTTCACGCCGAGCGGCGCGAGCGCCTTCTCCAATTCGCCATTGGTCTTCAGCACGGCGATCAGCGTCGACGACTTCTGATAGCCGATGCGCACCGTGTCCGGCGTCTGCGCGCAGGCGAAGGAGACCGACAGCATCGAGGCTACGGCGGCCAGTTGCAGCGCCCGGGTGCGCCGGAACACGAAGCGTTCGATGAAGCGGGCGATGTGAATCGGAAGCATGTTGGGACTGCTTTGCTGATGATGTTTCGTGAGCAGCAAAGGTGCGAGAGCAGCGCGTTTCCGTCAATGAAATGGCCAACTGTAGTTCCGGGCGCGGCGATGCAGGCATGCTGCGATGGCCTTGTTGTGCAGCGGAAACGTTCTCTGCATGCCTTCCGGGTGGCTGCGGAAGAGCAGGTTATTTCCCTGCGGCGGAGATGAAGCTGCTCCCGGAGCTGACCTTCGGATTGCAAAACTTGCAGACTGCCCGCGACCTTTGAAAGCACAATCTTCGCAATCGCGCGTAGCGTTTGACCATCACGCCCTTGCATCCCCCGGGCGCAACTGGAGCAACAGCGCATGTCCTATTCCCGACGATCCGTGGTCGCAGGTTTCTCCGCAGCACTGTTGCTGTCCGCCGGGCTCGCCGCATCGCCAGCCGCGGCGCAGGAGTTGAAGGAAATCCGCATCGGCTTCCAGAAGGCCGGCATCTTCCCGGCCGTGAAGCAACGCGCGACGCTGGAGAAGGTGTTCAAGGAAAAGGGCATCAGCGTCCGATGGGTCGAATTCCAGTTCGGGCCGCCGATCCTTGAAGCCATCAATACCGGCAATGTCGACTTCGGCTATGCCGGTGATGCGCCGCCGATCTTCGCGCAGGCTGCGCGTGCCAATCTCGTCTATATCGCCGCCATCCCGTCGCGGGGCTACAATCAGGGCATTGTCGTTCCCGAGAATTCACCGATCAAGACGCTCGCCGATCTCAAGGGCAAGAAGGTCGGCTTCGGCAAGGGATCGAGCGCGCATAACACGATCATCGCCGCGCTGGAGAAGGCCGGACTGACCTATGCGGATATCACGCCGGTCTATCTCGGCCCCGCCGATGCGGTGGCGGCATTCGCCGGTGGCAATATCGACGCGTGGTCGATCTGGGATCCGTATCTGGCGCTCGCTGAGGGCAAACAGGCGCGGGTGATTGCCTTCTCCAAGGACGTGCAGGATTCCATTTCGTTCTTCCTCGCCAACAAGGATTTCACCACCAGGCATCCGGACATCGTCGCGCTGTTCAACAAGACCTTTGCCGATGAAGGAAAGTGGGCCGAAGCCAATCGCGCCGAGGTTGCGACGCGGCTGCAGGAGGCGACCGGTGTCGACAAGGCCGCCACCACGCGCGCCGTCGAACGGTCGAACTACACGGTGGTGCCGATCAACGACCGGATCATTGCCACCCAGCAGGAAACGGCGGATCGCTTCCACAAGCTCGGCCTGATCCCCAAGGCGATCAACGTGAAGGACATCGTCTGGACCTGGACCCCGGGCTCCTGAGCTCCCGAAAACTCGCCGGGAGACGATTAGCGCTGTCACCAGCCGTCTCCCGGCACTCTTTTACTCCCGCAGGCCATTGAAACCGCTGGATTTTCCTCATTTGTGCAGTGCGGTTGAAATAATGCCCGAAATCAGTAGGTTGCCGCCACGGCGCCCGCGACACGCAGGCCGGCCCCGTGCTTCACAACTGCGCAGAAACGTCATTCAATGAACGCTCCCCTGTCCAAGCCGACCGGAGCGCCCGTGCCAGTTCTCGATCCGCAAGATCCTGGCCAACAAGGGCGTGCCATCATCTACTTCGATGGCGTCAGCAAGATCTTCCCGTCGCGGAAGGATTCCGCCGAGGTGAAGGCGGTCGACAATATCGATCTCGTCGTGCCCGAAGGCGCCATTGTCGGCGTGATCGGCAAGAGCGGCGCCGGCAAGTCGACCCTCATTCGCCTCATCAACGGGCTCGAACAGCCGACCCACGGCAAGGTTACCGTCGACGGCCTCGACATCGGATCGCTGGATGAGAAGGCGCTGCGCCAGGCGCGCCGCTCCATCGGCATGATCTTCCAGCATTTCAATCTGCTGTCGTCGCGCACCGCCTTCGACAACATCGCGCTGCCGCTGGAGATCGCCGGCACGCCCCGCAAAGACATCAAGGGAATCGTCGAGCCGCTGCTCGACATGGTCGGCCTTGCCGACAAGCGCGACCGTTATCCCGCTGAACTCTCCGGGGGCCAGAAGCAGCGCGTCGGCATCGCGCGTGCGCTCGCTACCAAACCCAAGGTGCTGCTGTCGGACGAGGCGACCTCGGCGCTCGATCCCGAGACCACCGCGCAGATCATCGCGCTGCTCAAGCAGATCAATGCCGATCTCAACCTGACCATCCTCTTCATCACCCATGAAATGTCCGTGGTGAAGAAGCTGGCTCAGCGCGTCGCCGTGATGGAAGGCGGCCAGATCATCGAGCAGGGCACGACCTACGAGATCTTCTCGAAGCCCACGCACGCGACGACCAAGCGCTTTGTCGGCGAAGTCACCGGCGGCAATGTGCCGGAATGGCTGCAGGCCAAGCTGCTCGCGGACTATGCGCCCGGTCGTCAGGCCGTGATCCGCATCGCCTTCACCGGCGCCGATGCCGATGAGCCCGTACTCTCACGGCTGACGCGCGCCTACGGTGTCGATTTCAACATCATGCATGGCCAGATCGAATATGTCGCGGATCATCCGTTCGGCACGCTGATCGCCTCCGTCGCGGCCGAGCCGGAATTGCAGGCGAAGCTGATCGCCGACCTCACCGCGACCCGCAACACCGTGGAGCATCTCGGCTATGTCGCCTGAACTGATCAACATGATCCTGTGGTCGACGCTGGACACGCTCACCATGGTGGCGCTGGCCGGCATTTTCGGCACGCTGGCCGGATTGCCGCTCGGCATCTTTCTGGCGACGAGCCGCGCGGGTGAGCTGTTCCCGGCGCCGAACGTCAATCGGTTGCTTGGCCTCGTCGTCAATGCCACGCGCTCGACGCCGTTCATCATTCTCGTCGTCGCCATCGTGCCGCTGACGCGCCTGATCGCCGGCACCTCCATCGGCACCAGCGCCGCCGTGGTGCCGCTCACCATCGCGGCGACGCCGTTCATCGCCAGGGTCATCGAAGGCGCCATCCGCGAAGTCGATCAGGGCCTGGTCGAAGCCGCACGTGCCTTTGGCGCCAGTCCGCTGCAGATCGTCTGGAAGGTCTTGTTGCCTGAAGCGATGCCGGCGGTGACGCTGGCGCTCACGCTCGCGACCGTCAGCCTGATCGGTTATTCCGCCATGGTCGGCGCCGTCGGCGGCGGCGGGCTCGGCGATCTCGGCATCCGCTACGGCTATCAGCGCTTCATGCCGGAAGTCATGGCGACGGTCGTCGCCGTGCTGATCTGTCTCGTGCAGGGCGTGCAGAGCCTTGGCGACTTCATCTCGCGCCGCCTCGACAAGCGCACGCGACATTCCTGAGTGGTCACCCGTATCAGCGGGCCCGCTCACACTCGTTTACTCACAATGGAAAACACCATGTCTCTTCGTCACTATCTTCTCTCCATCCTTGCCTTTGCCGCACTCACCGGCGCCGCTTCTGCGGAGACCATCAAGGTCGGCGTGACCCCGGGTCCGCATGCGCAGGTGCTGGAAGCCGCCAAGGCCGTCGCCGCCAAGAAGGGCCTCGACATCCAGATCATCGAATTCTCCGACTATGTGGTGCCGAATGCGGCGCTGGAAGCCGGCGACCTGCAGGCCAATTCGTTCCAGCATCAGCCCTATCTCGACAACCAGGTGGCCGATCGCAAATACAAGATCGTTGCGGTGGGCAACACCATCAACTTCCCGATGGGCATCTATTCGAAGAAGGTGAAGACCTGGGACGAGGTGAAGTCGGGCGCCACGCTGGCGATCCCGAACGATCCGACCAATGGCGGCCGCGTGCTGATCCTGCTGCGCGACAAGGGCATCATCAAGCTGAAGGACGGCGTCGGCTTCAAGCCGACCCTGCTCGACATCACCGACAATCCGAAGAAGCTGAAGATCACCGAAGTCGATGCCGCGCAGCTC
Organism: Tardiphaga sp. 20_F10_N6_6; assembly: GCF_052076045.1. NCBI lineage: Bacteria > Pseudomonadati > Pseudomonadota > Alphaproteobacteria > Hyphomicrobiales > Nitrobacteraceae > Tardiphaga > Tardiphaga sp. 20_F10_N6_6. Next base: position 1,738,520 of record NZ_CP197239.1, on the reverse strand, counting down.
CCGCGCACGCTGCCTGACGTCGACGTCGCCGGGATCAACACCAATTACGCCACCCAGGCCGGTCTCGATCCCGTGAAGGATGCGATCCTGCGCGAGGATCCGAAGGGCCCGTATGCGAACATCATCGCCGTGCGCACCGCCGACAAGGACAAGCCCTGGGTGAAGACGCTGGTGGAAAGCTATCAGTCGCCCGAGGTGAAGGCGTTCATCGACGAGAAGTTCAAGGGCTCGGTGCTCGCGACCTGGTAAGGTCCTTCTTTTCCCTCCCCCTTGCGGGGAGGGTGGCCGGCCGCTTGGCCGGTCGGGTGGGGGTGCCACAAGCGGCGCCCTCACGTGGGGCAACCCCCACCCCGGCCTCCGCTTCGCTCGGCCGACCCTTCCCGCCTAGCGAAGCTTCGCTTCGCGCGGGGGGAGGGATATTTCTGGCGCCGTCGCGCCATCGCATCTCCAAAATTTCAAAGAGCCACGCGCTCGCATTCTCGCGGCGCCAATGGCGTCCGAGTTTTGCGCATTCCTTCCCACCCTCAATCGAGAGGGCGTGCGGAACGCCGGGTGCCCGTTGCACCCTTGGGCCTGATGCGATGCGGTCTTCCGCAATCTATAGAGTGCATCAGGACTTTCGGACGCGCTGGGCGAAGTGCCCGGCGTTCCGCCTGCGGTGTTTTTTCGGTTGCCTGCACATCTGCCTTGGCGAACGGCCCCATCACCAAAATTAGTGTCCCAGGGCGGAGGGACAGGGTAGCCTCAAGCACTTAAGCCGGACGCGTTTCGAATTGGTCGTCCGTCATACTGTCCAGGGGTCTTTCCCATCCCAAGGCCGGCCGTGTCCTTGCCAGTGGCAGTGCTGGCGCAGATCCGTCCTGCCCGAAGACAGACGTCACCCATGAACCGCGTAACGCCGCATCTCCGGCGTCCACCGCATCCAGCCTCGCGAACGTGACGATCGCGCTCGCCCCTCTCATCGAGGCCGGACGATAGGGAATATAATCAATATAGGGATACTGTCAACGTGATATAGGAAAAAATGTGTGAGCGCTGTCTTGCCCGCGCCACACTCGTCATTCCGGGGCGGGAGGAGGCGCCGAAGGCGGCGTATCGCGAACCCGGAATCTCGGCCTGTTCTGCGCTGAACATGTCGGGATTCCGGGTTCGCGTCCGGCAAGTGCCGGCCGCGCCCCGGAATGACGAGCAAGGCGGCCCGGCATCCACGGCTGGCCTTCAGCCTCAAACCCCATGTCCACATGCCATCCCCTTGAAATCCAACCGCAATCTGCCGGTAGCAGCGGGCAGGGGATGCGACCTCACATGAGGTTGAGACCCGCCGCGCAACGTGTTACCTGACGCGGCGCGCGGGTATAGCTCAATGGTAGAGCAGCAGCCTTCCAAGCTGATGACGAGGGTTCGATTCCCTCTACCCGCTCCATATAAATCAATGACTTAGAAGCCGTTTTGTTTGATGCTTAAAAGACGGGGTGCCCTTCAGGGTGCCCCTGTGGCGAAATCACCACGCACGATAATAAAGAATCATCCTGCGTCATCGTCGGCCGCGTCTTCGTCATCGTCCGTCGCCTTGTCCTGTTCGGCCTCGATTTCGCACTGGTAGCCCATCGACTTGCCCAGGCTGTGCACCGCGCGTTTCAGCAACCATTCGCCGTCAACGCCTTCACGGAAACCGCTGGTGTTCAACGTGGCTTCGGCCTGCACGTCGGGGTCGCCTGGCATCGTGATGGACAGCGTGCGTTCACCCCTGGTGCGCCGATCTAGTTCGGCTTGGGCGGCGGCCCGCGCCGCGTCTTCCGTCTGATACCAGTGGCGCAGCCGGCGCACGGGTTCGCCCTTTCCGATGGTGACGGGGATGCGCTGGGCGTTCCGCTTGTTGTGCCAGTAGGCAATCACGGTGCCGGGGCTGTCCTTGGTTGCCAGCGTCATGCGCCAGCTGGACACCTGGCTGGAATTCACCGCGATGGTTGGCAGGTCGTCACCGTCCGAATTCTTCGATTCGCCCAGCTTCACCATCACGATTTTGCCGCCGGCAGGCTTGGCCAGGGCGTCGTAGCGCTTGGCCACGCGTATCAGAAAACTGATGTCGGATTCGTCGGTTTGATCGAAGTGCGGCAGCGCGATGGACGCGAGCGACGGCGCAACAGCGGGCTGCATGCCGTGTTCCTTAGCGATCTTGGCCACCAGGTCGCCCAGCTTCACGCCCTTTTTCCAGCTGCGCGTTTTCTGCGTCTGCAAGTCGGTCTTGCCGCCCTTGCTGGTGTCGTATGGCGCGGCCTTCGCGCGGATGCACATCTGGCCAGGCCATCCGCTCAATTCTACTTCATCGACAATGTACAGGCCCTTGTCGGTCGTCTGCCCTTCGTAGCCCAGGAACACGCGCAGTTCGGCGCCCGTGGGCGGGATGGCGATAGGGTCCGCCGGGTCATGGTCGGCCAGCGTCACTTCCAGCATGTCCGAATCCATGCCGGCTTCGTCCGTCAGGCGCAGGCTGATAAACCGCGCCATGATTTTGCTGGTGATGTCTTCGCTGTTCGCTTCAAGGCGGAACGTGGGCAAGTGCGGCGCGATCACGTCCACAGCGTTACCCCGGTTGCTTTCTCCGTCGTGTCGATGTCGGGCAGCGTAACGATGACGCCGGCCGGCAACAGCGGCCCCATGTCTGCCAGGCCCTTGTTGGCGTCCAGCAGCTGTTCGACCACCAGGCGTTCCGTGGTGCCGTAGTGCTTCCAAGCGATGTAATCGGCGGTGTCGCCGTCGCGCGTACTATATTGCAATGCCATCGCTGAATTTCCGAAGTGACACGGTGAATTCTTGCTTGCGAGGAAGGCCAAGCGCAGCGAACACGCCCTGGCCTTCGTCCACCGTCGTGATAACCCACAGGCCAAACACATTGCCCATGCCGCTAATCAGTAGCTGCGGCTGACGCGTCGCTGCGATTGCGCGCAGCGCGTCAACCTGTGCGAAGCCGCCGCGATACACGGGCAGAATGACGCCGTTCAGCGTGATGGTGTCTTCGCCTGGCCCCGTGTACTGCAACGCGTCCAGCTGGCCGAAGCGTTCCTGCGCGGCCCATTTATATTCCGTGCGCCGCTTCAGTTCCTGATAGGCCGCCGTGTTCACGCTGAACGTGAACGAACCCAGGCGCAGCATCGGGAGAGAACCGCCAAGGCTATAACCGATCATTGCGCATAGCCTCCGTCGGGCATCGCGGCGCGCTCGCGGACTTTCTTGCGGCGTTCCTGCTCATCAAGGATTCGTTGCATCAACTGCGCGCCGTTCTCGCCGGGCAGCTGCGTGATGGTGTAGGTGTTGGTGCTGTTGTCGGTGAAGCCGCCAGGCGCAGTTCGTGCCGGCAGTCGCGGCAGTTCCGGCCCTGGGCTGTTCGCGGCATCACCCAGCGTACCAGGCTTCGCGCCGTCATCGCCCAGGCCGAAAAACGATTTGGTGTCTTTCCACTTCTGGCCCACCCACTCGATTTTATCGGTGATCCACTTCAGGCCGACTTTCCACACGTTCACGATGTCATCCACCAAGCCGGTGAAAAACACTTTCACCGGGGTGAATGCGCGCGTGGCCGAACCCATCACGTCCAGGCTGTCCCACCAGGTCGTAAGCGTAGCCTTCGCGTTGGTGAATATGTCGATTATTCGGTTCCACAGATTGCCGAAAAATTCCTTGATGGGCGTCCAGTATTTGTAAATCACGAATGCCGCCACACCGATGGCGGTTATCGTCAGCCCGATGGGGTTCATCAGAAGCGCGCGGCCAAGCCACAGCAGCGACGTGCCAACGAAACGCAGCGCGACACCAGCGCCACGCAGAGCGGCGCCGAATACTGGCGCGGCGCGCGAAGCCACATACATGCCGGCCGCCAGCGTTGTGACAGCGCCGCCCACGGTGATAAGCACAGGCGCGAGCGCAACCAGGCCCGCCGACAGCGCGACAAGTCCAACGGTCATGTACTTGGCCAGGCGCGGGTGCTTGTCGGTGAACGCGTTCAGGCGGTCCAACCCGTTGGCCGCCATTTCCAGCGCGCGCGAGTAGATGGGCAATATGTTTTCCCCCACGCGCAGTTTCAGGTCGGCCAGCTTCGCTTCGGCGTCCAGTTCCTTGCCGGCGGCCATGCTGCGGCCTTCGCGGTCCAGCGTGTCGATGTCGGCTGCGCCTGAATTCAGTTTTGCATTTTTGCGGATCTGGTCGCGCTGCAAATACATGGCGGCCATGATATCGGACGCCTTTCTGTTCGAATTGATGCTGCCGATGGCGTCAAGAATCGCGTCCTTCGACGTGATGCCATGTTTCGCCAGCGTGGGCAGTAGAACTTGCTCCATCCATTCGAATTGTGATTGCCGGAATAAGTCCGAACCTTTCAAAGCACCAGGGTTAAGATACTTGATTTGGCCGGCCTTATCCTCTGTCACTTTACTGTGGTCGGCAATCAGTCCAAGGTCTTCCAGGTTGTTGGCGGCGCGCTTCGTTGTCCGACCTTGGTACAGCGCAGCATAGCTAGACATGAGTCCAGTGCCAACGCGGTCGCCGCCCATTTCCTGCACCAAGGGTTCCATCTGGTAAAAAAACGCATCATCGCGCATGGACTTGGCAGCAAGTCCGCCCGTAGCAATCATGTGTCGCCATTCTTCTGGGCCAACGCGTCCACCTGTCGCGGAAATCACCCGCTGTATCATGTTCGCTTGGTTCTTGAATTCGTCTTCACTCTTCAAGCCGCCGCGAAGCTCGATCACCTTCAGCATATCCATGAACTTGGCTTCGTTTTCGTGGCCTTTCTCAGCGCCGAAGAACGCGGCATTGCCGAACTTCATTTTGGCCAGCGTAGGCGCCACCATTTCCGCATGGTGCAGGTCGCCAAACACAGACATGGCATCACGCACCAGCGTAAGGTTTTCCAGCTGGCTAGTGCCGTAGGTCTTCATGCTCTTGGCGAAGTCGAACGCCTTTTTGTTCGTGTCGTCGTCCATGCCCAGCTGCATGACGCGGCCCATTTCCGTCTGGTACGCCTTCGCTTCCTTGGTGCCCAGCACCAGCGGTGCGCCCAGGACTGCGCCGGCCGCGCCGGCTGCAACGCCAACGCCCGCAGCCTTGTGCGCAAACTCTTTCCGCGAAGTGTATTTGGCCTGGGAATTGGCAAGCTTTTCCTGGGCCTTTTGCGCGCGCTCTAGCTGCGTCGTCAGCTTCGCGTACTCGGTGCGCAGCCCGTCCACGTTCTTGCCCATGCGGCCGAACGTCTGAATTGATTTGCCCAGCAGCGCCTGGCGCTTCTGTAGCGCCTGGATTTCCTTACCGATGCTGGATAGACCTTCCTTCGCGCTGGTGAACGCGAATTTCAGGCTGCTGGATAGCGAACCGCCGATGGTGATGGTTGCGTTAAGCCGCTTATTACTTGCCATGTTCGTTTAGGCCATCCAGCCACCAAGTGAAACGGGATGTGCGCATGGCCATGATTTCAGCCTGCGCCCATCCCGTATGGGACGCGAGCGCCAACGCCCCGCCGCGTATGTACTCCGCGCTCAGTCGGTAAAAGACGCGTAGGCGGCTTGAACGCGGTTGTAATCACGGACGGGAAGCCGGCGGATGTCGTCGGGCGTCACGTCGCACAGATTGGCGAAGTAGGAAACTTCCTTGATGCCTTCGCTGCCCTTCGCTTCGGATGCCACCAGCTGGTCGTTGACGGTCGGCTCGCGCATCGTCAGAAAACCCACCTTCGCGCCGTCGATTTCCAGCGGGCGAGAAAGGTTGATGGTCATGGTGCCGTCGCCGTTGTCCTTGAACTTCGCTTCAGCTTCGGGGGTGGTAATTTTCGCCATGCTTCACCTGTGTGTCGTATTTTGTTTTGGGTAGGGCCGGCCGGCGCATGGTCGGCCCCGCGCCAGGCTTAGATGCCAAGCGCCGAACGGATGGCCGCCAGCGCGTCGTTGCCGCTGATGATGCGCACCATGTTTTCCACGTCGATTTCGTGAACCACCGTGCTGCCGTGCTGCATCTTGTAGTACACAAGGTTCATGGTGATTTTCAGCAGCGGGATTTCCCCCGGCTTGCTGGTGCCTTCGTCAATCTCGGTGATTTTCCCGCGCGCGGTGCGGATAACCTGCGTCACCGTGCCGTCGAAGGATTCCAGCGCTTCGCGCACGGTGATGGGCACCGTGGCACCTTCAATCACGCCGAACAGCGACAGCACATCACGGTCGTATGCCTTCAGGCTGAAATCACAATCCAGGGCTTCCATGCCCATGGTGACTTTCACGGGCGCGTCCATGCCGCCCGCGCGGAAGTCTTCGGTTTGAAGCGTCAGCTTCGGGGTGTTGAATTCTTCAACCTGTCCGGCATAGCCTTTGCCATCCACGAACAGGTTAAAGTTTTTGCGAATGTCACGGGCGGCCATTATGCGAAGATGTCCTTGATGTAGTCATCCACCAGGTGCGAACGGAACGTGATGTGTTCGGCCGGATAGACGGGGGTGAAGTCGAAGTCAAAGAACACTTTGCCCTGGGCGATTTGGTCCGGCGTGTTCAGGTCCGGGTCTGCCCAGCACGAACCGCCAAGGATGGCACCCTGCGTCACCAGATAGCGCAGATACGAGTTTACCCGCTCCACCACTTCGGTGATGTAGTTTTTCGTGATGCCTTGATCCACTGCCCACATGTGCGCGGCGGCCAGACTGTCGTCGATGATGTCCTGCGTGCGGCGAACACACAGGAACCCGCCGGACAGCGAACGGTTGCCCCAGAGCAGGAACCCGCTTTGGCGGATGATGGTGGCCACGTTCTTTTCGTTCAGCAGGTTCGCGCGCGCGTTGCTGTCGCCCAGCTTGAAATCGATGGCGCGGAACGTGCCCTGAATGCCGTTGATTTCCTGGTTGGACGGGGACCACCACCAGCCGCGCTCTGCGTCGGACTTGGCAATCAAGCCGGCCACGCACGGGCTGGCATAGGCGCTTTCGGTGTTGCCGTCGCTGCCAGTGCGGATCACCTGCGGGTCCACCAGATACACGCGGTCGCTGCCGAAGTCGCCCGCGTAGGCGATGGCGTCCGCGTCGTTCGTGTTCGGGCCGTCAGCGATGATGACGCCGCGCAGCGATTCCGCGATGCCGATAAGTTCGGCTACCACGGCATTGCCGGCGGTGCCGAACGACGCGGTGCCCACGGCGCCAGTGCCGCCGCCGCCAGTGAATGCGACGGCGGGCGCGCTGGTGTAGCCGCTGCCGTGCTTCGTGACGGTCACGGCGGTGACTGCGCCGCCGACAACGGTTGCCGTTGCTTCGGCGCCGCTGCCACCGCCCCCGGTGAACGTGACAGCCGGCGCGGTCGTGTAGCCCGTGCCTGCCGTGGTGACGTTCACCGCCAGCAGGCCGCCCGTAACGCGCTCGTCAGTGAAGCCAGGTGCCAGCAGGATGCGCGGCGCGAAACCCAACACGGATTCGGCGGCCTTGAATGCGTAGATGCCAAGATATTGGCCAGTCGCCGCATCGACGCCGCCCAGCACGTTGGCCAGCGTTTCCGCGTCGGTTTCGCCTTCCTCGACTCGAACGACGACGACGACGGCGCCGGACTGGTCCAGGATGCTGTCCAGCGCTTCGGGCAGCGTGCCTTGTTCGTCGCCGGTCGTGTCCAGCTTGGCAGCTTCAACGCGACTACCCGCGATCAGCACGGGGGTGTTCAGCGGGAAGGCGGTAGCGTCAGCATCGGGCGCGGTGCCAACGATGCCGATAACGCTGGCCCGCACGGTGGGAATGGGGCGCGCGCCGTCGTTGATGTCGATGACTTCGACGCCGTGCAGAAAAGTGTCAACGGCCATATTTTTCCTTGCGGGTGCCTAACGGTTTGATTGCCGCCATTGTCCGCGCGGATGGGTCGTGTTTCCTCCTGGGGGATTTCCGATAAAAAAAGCCACCCCGAAGGGTGGCAAACAGGCGTGCGGGAATTCTCGCTTACGATGACGCCGGGATTTCCAGCGCAGGCAGGGCGGCGATAAGTTCGGCGTCTTCGGGAATGGCCCGATTTCCGGCGTTCACGTCGTCCAGGATTTGATAGCAGGTTGCCCATACAAGGCTGCGCCAAGCGCGGAACGCCTGGCCTTCAGCCTGGAATTTCGGCACCGCCGGTTCGTCGGCATACGTCACCGCCGTTGCGATGTCGTCATAGTTCAGCTTGCGCGCTTCGTCGTCCATGAATTTCTGAACAACAGCAACCTTGCCGGCGGCGATGACGGACGGGTCGGGCACGGGCGGTTCCAGCGGGTCAACGATGAATTCACCGCCGCTGTAGCGCAGGTCAAAACGCGTTTCGAACTGCGCATCTGAAAGCGCCACGGCGCCTTCGGGAAGTTCGCTCACGGTGTCGTCGTTGTGTGCCGAAGTTATCCGGCCGGCTTCGTCAATGAATGCGTAGAGCATCGGTTATGCCTCTTTGATGATTTCGACGATCGAATAGACTTCACTGCCGCCAGCACTCACGGCACTACCCAGGCCATTTGTGGGCACGGCTTCCTGGCAGTAGTGCCGAAGCTCAAACACATTGTTTGCGGTGATCGTGATACGCCCATCAACATGGGAGCGCGTCTGCGTCGTTTCGCTGGGGGTTGCAGCCAATGAGGTTGTATTTTCGGATGTGCCGATAATAACCGTAGCGGCATCCGTCACGTTATAGAAGCGTGCATTATGCAGGTTCACGCCGTTGCCCGGAGTGCTGGCGCGAATTCGGTAAGTGCCAGCAGGGAGCGTGATTTGATTGGACAAAAGCGACGCGCCGGTAATGGTGTTCGCACGAACCGTGTTCAGAACGCGTACAACGAACGTGTTTGCCGTCGATGCGCCAGCGGCAACGCCGGATGACGTTTCATGCGTTACCAGCATATACCCGATGCCGATAGCTGACGCCGTGATGGCCTGCTTGGTCTTAAGCGGCGTCATCGTGTGCGTGTTGTTCGTGCCCGTCGTGGCCTCGGCAGTCGTCGCCAGCGTCGTGAACCCGCGCTCCGTTTCCGACGCGTCGGCAATCGTGCTGGTGGGGTCGTTCTGATACATGTGGACGCGGTAGCCAGCCGGGTACGAACGCGCCAGCGTGATGTGCGTGGCGTCGGTCTTCGTGTAGTCCAGCGACTCGATAAGCCGCACACCTTCGATGTAGACGGCAATTGCCTGCGTGGTCAGCGTTGCGAGCGTGACGACGGTTTGCGATGCGGCCAACGTCTGCCGCTCCGTCTTCGCATCGACAATCACCTGGACGGCGGCGGTAGGGTCCACCCAACGGAAATTTTCGCTGCTGTTGTCGGTCTTCGCCAGCACCTGGCCCGTGGTGCCGCCGGCCACCTTGGCGCGCAGCAGATAATTGTCGGCCACCCATTTCTGGCTGGCCAGCACAATGGCAGGGTCAATCTTCAGCGTCACCGTGCTGCTATTCGACACCAGGATGACGATACGCACCACCAGGTCGCGGCCGGACCCTTCGGAAATCTGCGGCTTGTAGGTGGCCGGGAAATTCGCCACCGCTACCATGTCGCCGGCAGAATTGAACACGCCGACTTCATAGACCACCCAGCCGCCCACATCCGTGGGAATGACAAGCTCCGCAATCATGTAGTTCGGATTGTCGGGGTCCACCGTCAGCTGGTTGATTTGCGCCCGGTATCGCTCGCGCACCAGCGCGGTTTGGTTTTCGTTCGGCGTGGTTGGGTTGCCGTTGCCATCGCCCACGGCCATGGCGGTCCATTCGACGGTTTGCCCCGTCGCAACGGCGTTTGCGATTTGCGCCTGGCCGGCTTTCGTCAACAGTGTGAAATAGGTGGATGCCACGTTTTCTTCCTTGGTAATCAGGACGGATAAACCGCCACGGTGTCGGCGGACTGTTCGCCCAGGGCGAAATACAGCGCGCCGTCCACGCCCACGTCGTCGGGTTGGTAGGGGTAAACAATCGTACTGACGCCGGACATCATCGCCGCCGCGATGTAAGCCGTGCCGCGCACTTCGCCTTTCAGCGTCAGCGCCACCATCTGCGAACGCACGTTCTTGTACGTATTGATGATGCGCGTCACGCGGTCGTACAGCCCGTCATCCACGCCCTGGTCGGACACGATGACTTCCAGGCGGAACGTGTAGGGTTCGCCCACGGGCGTGTCGGCGTACCATTCGATGATGTTGATGGTGTAGCCCAGCGGCGCGAGCGCGCCACGCAGCGCCGACAGCGTGCCTTTGTGCTTGTGCACGTACAGCGAATTTTTGATGACGCCGCGCTTTTGCGCTTCGGTCCAATCGTTTTGCCATTCGTCAACGCTGAACGCCCAGGCAAGCCATGGCAGCAGTTGCGCGGGGCATGTGTCTGGATTCCACGCATCACGCACAGGCACAGGCATATCCGCCAGGCGCGCGGTGGCCAGGTCGATGGCGCGTTCCTGGTCGGTCGCGTTCGGCGGCAACAGGGTTACGGGATCACTCACCGATGCCCCCATTGGTCAGCGTCACGCTGGTGCAATAGGTGGCCTGATTCCAATTGGCCACCACGTTGACCGTGGGCGCGGCCAGAATGACATCCTGCACGCCTTCCTGGAACAGCGCCGCGTGAATGCCGGCAATTGTGACATCACGCGCCATGCGGTGATTTTTTTCGATGTAAGCATCCAGCGCATCGCTGGCGGCCTGCATGACCACTTCCTGGTCGGGTCCGGCGTAAAACTTCAGCGTGGCGGCCACCGTGTAATTCACGATGTTGGCGGAACTTACTTCCACGTTGTCGGTAAGCGGGCGCACGTCTTCGGCGGACAGCGTAGTATTCACCGCCGCTATCAGGTCGGGTTCGGCCACTCCTGTGCCGTTGCGCGACAGCACAGCGACTTGCACCACGCCAGGCGTTTCCGGCGGCCCGTATACGCTGACATCCAGCACGCGCGCATCGGCACCCAGCGCGTGATAGATGTAGGCGCCTTCAGGCCCCGCCGTGCTGAAGCCTTCGAACGACAGCTGCACGCGGCGGCGCAGGTCTGCATCGGATTCCAGGATTTCCGGCGTCGGCGGAATGGTCGTGTTGTCCGCCGGCTGTATCACCAGGCGTTCGGTGTCGTAGTTGGCGGCGATGTTGTCCAGGTCGGCGCCGGTTGCGTAGGCCAGCGTGATAGCCTTCACGGCTTCATTCACACGTTGGCGCAGCAGCGTTTCGCGGTACGCGGCGACTTCCAGAATCTTGTAAGCTGGGTCCGATTCCACCAGGGCGGTGAACGTCGTATCTCGCGCTTGCAGGTCCGCAAGCATCGCCGCCAGGATCGTTTCGTAATCCAGCGTTTCGACAGCATCGGGGAAGGGAAGCTGCGACAGGTCAACAGCAGTAAAGGCGCCGGCCATTATTGGATAACGATTCCGTCAAGCGTGATTTGCTGGCCGTCCGGCAGGTAATTGCCGGTCAGGTCTAAGGCGACATCGCCAGGCGCTGCGCTCGCCAGCGTTACTTGCGTCACCTGTATGCGCGGCTCCCATCGCATCAGCGCTTCGACAGTGGCCGCGTAAATGTCCGTGATGGTGGTGCGGTTCATCGGCGCGTCCACCAATTCGAACAGCCGGCTTCCATAGTCGCGTCGCATCACACGGCTGCCTATCGGCGTCGTGAGAATGTCCCGGGTGGATTGGCGAAGATGTTCAATCCCGCCCAGGCTCTTGCCGGTCGTCGCGTTGGTGCCGTCCATGCTGACATTGTGGCCAGCATGGTGTTGGGCTTCCTCCTGGGGGATTTCCGATCAGTGCGGCGTGCCGGTGTCGCTGCCTTCGCCGTTTTCATGGTGAACGTGCGTGCTGTCGATGGTGACGCCTTCGTGCGTCAGCGGGCCATCCTTGAAATTCACGGGGCCGGAAATTTCAGACGTGACGCCATCGGCCCCGCCTGAACCTTTCTGGCCGCCCTTCCACGTCAGCAGGCCGTCAATCGTTACCATGCCAGTGAAGTGCGATTGCGGGCTGTCCACCGTCACGCTTTCGGCGGCCTGGATTTCCGCCGTCTTGCAAATCACCACAACGCTGCCCGCGCTCGCGGACACGTCGATGGTGTATTTATGCGCGGCGCGGTCGTATTCCACCGTGGTGCCGTCGTTGTAGACGGTGCGGTGAACATCCAGGCTATCCGCCGGCTCTGCGTGCGCGTCCTGGTACAAGCTGCCCAGGATGATGCCTTGCGACAGGTCGCCGCTGACTGCTGCCACCACAACCTGTTCGCCAACTTCAGGCGCCCACCAGGTGCGATCACCGCCCGCGCGCTGCGTCATCCACGGGATGCTGTCGGTTGTCGCATCGCCCAGCTTAACCGTGGCCACGCCGCTGGAAGGGTCCACCGATGCCACTGTGCCAATGGTGAAGACGTTGGCCAGGCGCCGGTCGGTGTCCGTCATCGCGTAGTTGCTCATTGCGCCCCCGCGTCAGGGATTGCCGGCTGGTATTTGTCTTCGTTGCCGGTGCCGATGTCGGGAAGCCAGCTGTACATCGGATGCCCAGGCGTCATGCCTTCGTCCGTCCAGATGGTGTTTCCCAGGTGCACGGTGTCTTGCAGCCATTCCACCGTCCACACTTCGAAGCGGTCCAGCACTGGCGAGAAATCATCAGGCATGATGCTGATGACGTAGGCGGGGCCGGTGGGCAGCGTTTGGCCGTCCTTCGTCGGGTTCGGATGGGACCAACGGCGCAGGCGCAGCCACGCAGCGAAGGCGCCCGCCAGCTTGCGCACTTCCAGTTTCGCTTGGGGCGTGCGGAATCCGACTATCAGGCGTGCTTCGAAACGCGCATGCACCGCCAGCTGTTCGGTGCCTGGGTCCACGTCGGGCGCCGGCTCCATTTCACACAGTGACAGCAGGCACGCCGGCAGTTCTTCCGGCTTCGGCGCCTCGCGGTCTGTTTCTTCACGGTAGAACTGCACGATTTTCAGCGCAGGGAATTGCGCCTGGATGTCGCGCACAATGGCGTCGTGCAGGTCCGCCAGGTCAACGTTGGTTATCGCGTTCGCCACTTCAATTCCCGTTCAAACACTTTCATGAATTGCGTTTCGAATTCCTGCGCGCCTATCAGCTTGTCTTCCAGGAAGGTGTTGGCCTGGTCCTGGATGGCGGCGGTTTCCTTGTCCAGCGGCAGGCGTTCTTTGCCTCTGCGTTTAAACACTTGCTGCGCGCCGTTGCGGCCCTTGGCGATGAACCCGCCGGGAACGTATCGGTTTCCGTCTGCGCTTACGCCCCTGGCTCGTTTCTTCGGGCGCATATAAATCAGCGCGATTTGGTCCAGGCCGTACCACACGGTGATGCTTTGCCCGTCGCCCGATTTTCGAAGCTTGAACGTCTTCAGGCGCCGCCGCAAAAGCTTTTGCTGGATCTCCAACGCCTGGGACAGGCCGCGAATTGAACGCGTCTTCAGCCACGCAGCCATTTTCACCAGCGTGGATTTCAGCGCGCGTTCGGTCTGTTGCTCTGTTGCGTTCAGGTCGCTGATGACTTCCTGAATGCCCATCGCGGACAGGTCCAGGTCCACCATCGCCATTACATCGGCTCCATGTGCAGAATGGCAATGCCGGTGCCGTCCTGCTGCGGCTGCGTCATGATGCTGAAGCGGTCACCGATGGGCGCGCGCGTCTTTTCGTCCACCTGTTGCCAGTAGTCGCCGCGATCGACATCGGGCACATCGACTTCCTTGCATGTGAATCGCGGCGCGCTGGTGTCGGCTTCGTACTCGCCCAGCTGCGCGTTTAGATACGGGTCATCAAAGATGCCGTGCACATACAGAACCTGGCCCGTACCCTGCAAAGTGATAGCGGCGAGAATTGCGAAATCCCCGCCGCTTTCAGGCTGCAAAAAGTCGTCCAGGTTTTCCCAGGACGGCGCCGGCATTACTTGGCCTTGGCTTTCGACTTCGCGGCGGTCGCGGCGTCGTCGTCAACGGGCGAAACAACGGGCGGGGTGGTCGCGGCCGGCGCGGCGACTTCGGGCGCGGGCGCGGGTTCAGCCGGCGCGGGCGGCGCGCTGTCGTCGTCGCTTTCGCTCATGCCCAGGTCGGCTTCCACTTCGTGCAGCACGGCTTTGCCACGGCGCAGCAGGTCTTTTGCCGTGGCTTCCACCACTTCCACCAGCGCGCCCGCGCGATGCACCAGGCCGCCCAGCACAACAGCGGCGGTCAGCTTCAGTTTGAAAAGTTCTTGCATGCCTGTTCCTCAGTCGATTGTGAAACGGGCCGCCGTATCAGGGCGGCCCGCTGTGCCTTACTTCAGTGTGCCGCCGGCTTAGGGCGCCTTCACGCCGTAGGTGAAGCTCTGAACGTGACGCACGTTCATGTCCACGTCCTGCAAGGCAACCAGGCGCAGGCCGCCGCTGGTGGACAGGCTGTAGGGGTCAACGGTCAATTCCAGGCCGCCCCACATGGCAATCACCAGGTCTTGCCAGTTGCCGAAGAACGCATCACCGGCCGCGATCTGGTTCGAAACGTTGGTTTCGTAGCCGTTCACGGTCTTGCCGGGTTCCCAAATCGTGCCGCTCGCGGCAGTGTCGGGGAATTTCAGCGCGGTTTTCATGTAGCCGCGCATGCCCGCGTTGAACGAATACGACATGGCGTCCACGTCGGCGTCGTCCAGCGCAATTTGCGTTTCCATGTCCACCAGTTCGGCAAACGTGGGGTTGGTGCCGGCGAACGTCACGGCGTTGATGCCGGTGATGTTCTTCACGCCGCGCGGCTGGTTGGTGGTGCCGGTGCCGTAGATGGCCACGCGGTCGATTTCCAGCGCCATGACTTTCAGCAGGTCGTCGCGCACCAGGGCTTCGGCGTCCGGCGTCGATTGCAGCATCAGCCGGCGGGTGATGTCGGTGTACGCGCCCACGGTCTTGGGCGTGAACGCGATCTGGTCCACGCCGGGTTCCGACGCGGTGGGGGCGCCACCTTCACCCACCCAATACGCCTGCGTGCTGGCGTTCTGGCGCGGGATATCGACGTTGCCAACCAGGCCCGCCAGCGTGCGAGCGCGGCGCATCACCCAGGCTTTCTTGCGCAGCAGTTCGATGAACGAACCGGCCAGCAGTTCGGTGGCGACGATGTTCGCGCCGGGGCCGCCGCTGGGGTTGGTCGTGCTGAAGGCGCGGCCCAGCACGTCGTTGGGGATGATGATGCCCTTTGGCGATTTGCCGTAGGCGTCGGCAGCGGCGCGCGAGCATTCCAGTTCGAAGGCGGCGGCCTTCTGGTAGTCCTGATTCCGCGGGTCGGCCATGGCGCGAATGGCGCGCATGATGCTGAACTGGCGCACTTCCTTGTCGGTCATGCCGATGTCGGCGCCCTTGTTCTGTTCGGACAGGGGCTTGTTGCCGCGCTCGCGGGCCAGGTCGTCCAGCAGGACGCGGCGCAGGTCTTCGGCGGTCTTGCCTTCGCCGATGAACTGCATGGCCTTTTCGGCGCAGTTGTACGTCTTGCCCAACGCGGTCAGGTCGGTGACGCGCTGGCGTTCGGCGGTCAAGCCGCGCTGTTCGGCGGCCTGCACGCTTTCGGCGCTGGCGGCACGCTCCGTGATTTCGACGGCGCCAACATCGTTGCCGGCATCGTCCACAGCAACGCGGCACAGATTGCCTTGGGCGTCGCGGAAAGTGCGATATTTCATGTTCGGGTGGTCCTCGGTTTGTACTCGCGCTGTGGCGGATTGTTTGATGCTGGCTGAATTGTCCGCCGGCTTCGCGCCGCGTTCCTCCTGGGGGATTTCCGCATTGCGGCCCACGCCCACGGTGTCGTCGGCGGGCACGGACACCATGCTGATTTCGTAGGGCGTCCAGCTGGTGACGCGGTACACGTCGGTGTTTTCGCGTTCTTCCGCCAGCTTGATGCCGTCGATGGTGTAGCCAACGGACACCTTCGTAACGATGCCGTCGATGATGTCCTGGAACAGCTGTTCACCAGCGGCGGATTTGCTAAATCGAACGACGGCGCGGCCCTTGCGGTCGCCGTCGATGCGCACCGACTCCACCACGCCGCGCTGGTCGCGCCAGTCGTGCATCCACAGCAGAGCGGCTTTGTTCGACAGGCGGGACAGGTCAACTTCGTGCGCATCGTGGCCCAGGACTTCGATGCCCCAATAACGCGGGTATTCGATTTCGCTGGAAAACGACAATTCCACCGTGCGCGCTTCCACGTCGATGGAATCCTGAACCACAGTCGCTTCACGGCGGTGCGGTTCGGTCGCGCCGCGCAGGCGCACCAACATTTCGGCCACCTTCGCGGTGCCGGCGCCGCTGGCGTCGCGCGTCATCAGGCCACGGGGCCGCATGGTTTCGGTGCTCACTATTTCGGTTCCTTGGCCACAGATTCATCGGCTTTGCTGGGCGCCGGTTCGGGCGCCGGCAGAATGCCGAAAATCACATTGATGAAATCTTCCGGCAGCTTCGCCGCCACCATCTGTTCGTAATCGTCCGCGATTTCCGCGAAGACTTCGGCGGGGTCGCGCCCGCGTTCGCGTATCACTTCGCTGATGGACTTGAACCCGCCGCGCACCGCCGTCACGTTCGCGGTAACGTCGGACTTCGGATCAATCCAATCCCATCGGCGCGGCTGCCAGTGGCGCGGCGACAGCCGCACCAGGGCGGCGGCGTCCAGCGGCTTGCCCTTGGCGACGATTGACTGGCGCAGCAGCTGCACTTTGAACCAGGACGAATGCACGCGCTCGCACAGGACTTCCACCAGCCACTGTTGGCATTCCATCCAGTTGTCACGCTCATCAAGCGCGCCCTGGCGGATGCTGGAATAGTTCACGCCTTCCAGGTCGTTGGCGATGGGGTTGTACGCCGTGCCCATGCCGGTGGCCGCGCCGCGCAGCATGGCTTTGTGGAAGCGTTCAAACTCGCCGTTGGGATACTGCGGCTTGAACTCGGCAAGTTTCGCGCCTTCGGGCAGTTCGTGGAACGACAGCGGTTCAGCGTCTATGCTGCCGGCTACGTCGTCGCCTTCCTCGCACTCAGGACCGAAGCCTGCCTCCCATTGGATGAAACCCATCTGCGACGCACCAGCGCGCGCATTCTGCACGGCGGCATCTTCGAAGCCAGCCAGGTGGTGCAGGCGAAACAGTGCCGTGCTGGCCCACGGGATGCCGCGCCGCTGGCCCACCATTTCTTTCACGAAACCGTGGATGATTTGTTCTGCCGGAACGCGCACGAACCCGCGCCCAGCGATCAAGTAATAATTCGCGTCCCATTCGTCGGTGCTGCTGAAATGGTACGCGACGGGCCGCCCGTATTTGTTGAACTCGATTCCATGGCGGATGAACGAACCATCCTTGCCATACTGCGAATTCTCATAGCTCACCGGCAGGCGTTGCGGGTCGATGGCCTGCAATGCGTAACCATAGGGGCCTGCGTCGTCGCCGTAGATTTCACGGAAAATGAATTCGCCATCGCGCGCCGCCGTTTCGATGGCCAGCACCTGAAGCTGGCGCCACGTCATCGTCCCGGTGACATCGCAATTGCCGGTGGCGCCCCAATCTTTCCAGGCGCTATCAATCGCGGCGTTGGTGTCGGTGTCCAGCTTGCCGCGCGGCAGCTTCACGCGGGCGTGCATCGTGATGCCGTGGCGGCCAACGATGTTCTGGCGCACGCGGCGGATGAACCCTTTCACGTAGTCGTTGTTCGACCACTGTTCACGCGAGCGCGCCACCAGGACAGGCTGGCGCAGCGAAATGAATTGATCGGGCGACACCGGGAAGGAAGACCACTTATCACGCTCGGTGACGGCGGATGCCTTGAACATGCCGCCCAGCGGGTTGCCCATGAAATACGAACGCTTGCGGCGCGGCGCGTCGATGGAAGCGGGCGCGGTGACGGCGCCGCTTCGGCGCAGGAAGGGAAACAGTTTCATCGCGGGCTGAAGTGAACGTGGATGGGACGGCCAAAACGCCGCTTGCCGCCGGACTTGCACGCGTTTTCATTGCGCACAGCGGTGGCGTAGTACGATTTGAGCGTCAGCAGGTCTTTGATGGACGTTCGGTAAAGCTCGCGGTTGTTGATGCGGTAGCGTTCCTGGTCCAGCGTCGCGCGCTTTGCCAGCACTGCGTTGATAGCGTCCAGCGCGATTTGGTTCGCGCTTCGGCCGTCGTATCCGTCAGCAGCGGTTGCCAGGTCGGGCGCGATGTTGATCTGCCCGCGCTCGATTTCCACCAGCTGGCCGGCGTTTGACGCGCGCAGCGCATACCAATACTGGCCGGCGGGCCATTCTGCGGTCGTTGCTGCATCAGCTGCGAACAGATGCGCGCCTGCGCTTGCGCTGGCCGTCAGGTCGATGGACTTCGGGCCGCGGATGTACGCGGTCAACGTCCATGCCGGCGCCGGATAGTCGGCAAGCGCCACCGTGGCCTGGAAGGGAAGGCCGGCGGTAGCGCTCGCGGGTAGATACTGATTTTGAGGTTCGCAGCAGGCCATTTTTACCAGTGTTTGGCCCAATTCCTTTTATTTCCGCCGGAAAAACGGCGTTTTGGACGGGCATTGTCTGGATTTTGCTGCTGTTGCGCCTGGCGTTCCTCCTGGGGGATTTCCTGGGGCGCCTTGTTGTCGTTCGCGTGCTGTTGCATTGCCTTCAGCGTGTCGTGAAGCTTCACCGCTGTGTCGGCAACCTTCGCGCTCCATTCCTTTGTCGCTGCGGGCGTTGTCGTCGCTGGCCGCTGTGCCGGCGCGACACGCTGCGACAGCCGCAAAGCAAGGCGTTTAAACACTGGCTGCATGATTTTCAGCGCGGCGTATGCGTACACGCGGCAGTCTAGCGCTTCGTTGCGGTCGCGGTCGTTCTTGTGCCACTCGCGCACGGGCTGGCCTTTCGAGTAGCGCACCACCAGGCGTTCGGCAGTCAGCTGCTTGAAAAATTCTTCGTTCCAATCATCCGCCAGCGGGAAGTGGCAATAGCCTGGTCCAACTTTCATCTGCGCCAGGCGGCGCATAACAACCAGCTTCGCTTCATCGACGCCGACGCGGAATAGGTCGGTGAACTTCGATTTCTTTTTGCCGGTTTGTTTGCGGTGCGGCTTTTCAACAATGGGGATGCCCCAGCCGCCCAGGCCCTTGATGCCGAAGATGCGGCGGCCCGTCTTGCCTTGCAGCCAGGCGTATGCCGCCGCCGTCATGCCGCCCGTGCCGCCGGTGTCCACGCATGTGCCTTCGATGCGCAGCGTGGCGCCGCTTTCATGCTGGAACGTCTGCGCCTCGACGGCTTCCAGGTCGTTCCACACGTCGGGCAGCAGCGGGTCACCCCAAATCACGCCGCGTTCGACGGACCACGATTCTTCACCGACGCCCCAGGCGACGATTTCGTATTCCAGGCGGTCGTCCTGCATGTCCACGCCCATGGACAGCCACAGGCCACCCATCGGCACCTGGGCCGCGTATTCCTCGCGCCGCTTCAGCAGGCCGTCCGGGTCCGCCTTTTCACCAGCGGCGAACGGCCAGCCCAGCGACACGTTGACGAATGACTGCAAGTCGCCCAGCGTCAGCTTGTCCAAGTAGGACTGCACAATGTCGCGCAGGCGCCGGAACGTCGATGCCATTTCAGGCGCGTGGAATGATGCGTGCCCCTTGAATGGCCTAGTGGCGATCCACCCGGCGCCTTGTGCGGCGGCCTCGCGGATGGCCATGATGCGTTCGCCGTCATCCCACAGCGTGCCGCATTCGGGATCAGCGCACAGATAGCGCGCCGTCGTCGGTTCATGCTCTACGCCCACATCCTTTTCGGCGTCTTCCACGCTGGTGGACTGGCGCCCATCCCAGCGCACGTTTTCCCATTTGAAGTATTGCGGGAATTCGCAGTGCGGGCACTTCACGTAATAGCGCCGCTGGTCGCCGGCCAGGAATCCTTTGTAGATGCGGCTTGTTTCCAGGTCCACGGGCGTGCTGCTGCGGATGTCCAGGCGGTCGTCGCCAAACGTCGCGCTACGCTGTGCCAGCAGTTCCAAGAAATCGCCTTCGGCCGTGGTGTCGTAACCGTCCACTTCGTCGGCTTGCGTCAGTGGCGCCGAACGCCCGCGCGCCGTCTTCGGGCTTCCCGCCCAGCTGAACATCAGCCATCCGCCGATGTACGAAATCATGCGGCTGTTGTTCACGCCGTGGCGCCCGCGCGGCTTCGCCATTTTCTTGGCGATGGCCGGGTTGGCTTCCAACATCGGTTTCAGCTTCGTTTCTTGAAACGTCGCCATGTCGCCTTCGGACGGCTGCGCCATTATCTGGCTGCGCGGTTCGTGGGCGATGTGATAGCCGGTGACGCACTGTAGAACCGTCGTCTTCCCCAGCTGCGCGCCCAGCATCAGGTCCATGCGGCGGATGCCGGGTTCCTTGATGGTGTCCAGGATGCCGCGCTGCATCGGCGCGTTATCGAAATTGATCGGGCCAGGGATGGCGTTACCGATGGGGATACGCACATTCTTTTCGGCCCACACGGACGGCAGCATGTCCGGCGGCGGCACCAGGTTGACGGCGGCGGAACGCTGGGCCGTCAGCACGGCTTCCAGGTTCGAAAACTGTTCAGTGGCTTGTGTCATCGTCCGGCGCGTCGTCTTCGTCGTCCACGTCTAGGTCCGCGCTGGCGGACTGTTCCAGCGCCAGGACAAGTTCGGCGCGCAGCTTCTGTTTGAAAGTCATTTCATCGGTGCAGCCCAGCAGCTGAAGCACGGCGCGAGTAGGCACGTTCATGATGTTTTGCCGGATGACTGCCATCATGGACGATTGCACACGCTGGAATTCGGCAATGGGCGCCACCTGGCCGCGCGCCTGGGCCAGTTCAAGTTCGGCGCGCTCCATCTTGGCGCGGGCCGTGCGTTTCTCGATTTCCGCCAGGTCATCGACGGCGCCGCCGGCCGCTTCCACCTGCCGCTGGGCGTACCACCGTATTACTTCCGAAAGGTCGAAAGTCCATTCAACGCCGCGCGCGCCACGCTGCACCACGGGCATGCCATCTTTCACCCACCTATCAACGGTGGGAAGCGATACGCCCATGTGTTCGGCTAGGCCGGAACGGTTCAGTTTTACGCCAGCCATCGCGGCCACGCCCTAATCATCAATTTTCGAAACAAAATGCACGCAGATATGGAAAGGCGCGGGACCCTTGCCCCCGTGAGGCGGCGGCCCTGGGAAGGACCCATCGGTGTGGCGTCCGCACCACACTTCCGTCATCGTGGTGCTATCTTCGACCATCGTCGGTCATCTGCCCGCAAATTTTCCTGTCGTCGGCAATGACTGCCTGGGCAGCCTTCAGCCTCTCCGCTACCTGCTGGGCGCGGGCGGCGAACCGGACAAGAATTGCCGCATCGACAAGTTGAAATCCTCCGTTACAGACTGCATCACGTTCGGCGGTGCTGGCGGCAACACCGGACACACTCGCAACGGAGCAGGTTCCTGCGGTAAGCGACTTGCGCAGCTGCAAAGTGCCAGCGCGCAAATCAGCAATGGTGCGGTCAGCAATATCCTGTGCATCTTTGTTCCTCTGTATCAGCTGGGTTTCAACCTGGGCCTGCCTCTGTGCTGCATCCTGTTCGATGGTGCGCGCATCAGCATGCGCCTGGGCCAGCGCCTGGGCGTTGGCCGTTCGTTCGTCCGCCAGCGTGCGTTCGTACTGCGCCGTCGTCACCGTGACGCCGTGGTGATACGCGCCGTACAGCGCGCCGAACACCACAGCCACGGCCAGCAGGTACGGCCAGGCTTTCTTCAGGAACGCGAGCGCGACGGCCATAGCATCAATCCCAAAACCACGTTTTGCTGTTGAACTTGTCGGGGTGTTGCGCGCGATAGGCCGCCATGGCGTCTTTCACCAGCTGGCGGCCCACCAGGCGCATGCGGATGGTTTGGGTAACGTCAATCGCCCAGCCCACCAGCACGCACAGCGCGATGTAGGCGCCCAGCACCCAGGCCGCGATAACGGACAGTCCCATTGCGATGGTGCCAAGCGTCTGCCACATCACGCAGCTTCCTGAACGTCGCGCATCACCGCGAATGCTGCCTGGTCGTACAGCTTCGCCCAGGCGGCCGGATGCGGCTTACCAGGCCGCCACACGCGCAGGTACAAATCCCAGGCGGCCTGTGCATCGCCAATCTTCGGCAGCGGCTTGGGATCGGTCCACAGGTTCAGCCGTGCGAAGGCAGCGGCCAGCACGTCTTCATTGACGATAGCCGCATACACGGCATCTTCGTTGAACGGCACATGGTGCAAGGCGCAGATGTCGGACGCGATGCCATTCGTGGTGCGATAGTTCATCACGCCACGAACGCCGCCTGCTTTCTCGAACTGCCAGAACCCATGCGCCGGGCCGCCAACCTGCACGCGCTCGCGGAATGCCGATTCCTGCAAGCCAATGGCCAACAGCATCACGCGCGCTTTCGCGCTGTTCATGGCATCAGGCAGCAATGCCAGCGCCGGGTTTACGGCGTTGGCCAATACGTCTTTCAATTCCATCAATAGGGCCTTTCGTTGTGGACTTTGCACCGCACGGCGTTGGCAAGCTTCGGCCATACGGTTTTCATCACGATGTGCCGCAGGCCCACCAGGCCCACGGACACATTCAGCGTGATTTCGGATTGCAGGGTGTCTTGCCCGTGCACCGTGCCAAGCAGCACGGAAAGCGCCGACATCGCGGCCAGTGAGAAAATCACCTTGCCCACGATGCCGTCGCGCACCTTCGGGTGCAGGGCGCAGAACGTGGCCCAGGCGAATATCGCGCAGCAGGCCAGCACGTTCCAGGTTGCCAGGGTTGCGCTCAACGATCACCCCCGAAGCGACGGCGGATCAATTCCCACAGGTCCGCATTCTTGATGCTGCGGCCAACGGCCTGCATAAGCGAGCCGCCGAACGCGCCCAGCAGAAAACCGATAGCGCCCGCGCTGTTGGGGCCGAACGTCAGCCACTCGACAACGCCAGCAGTGAGAAAGTGCGCGATGGCCGCGCCCGATGCGACGAACACAAAGTAGTCCGCTTTGCTCTGTAATTCGTCCCGATGAAAGCGCGAAACGATCATGGCGCCGACACACCCCGCAAAGGCCCATTTCAGGCTGTTAAGAAATTCGTGCAGTTGTAGCCAGGTCATTGTATCCGGCGAGCCATGTAAGCGGGTGTTAGGTTGGTATCATTGTTGTCATTCGCGGCCCGCAAATCCTCCGGGGGGATTTCCTTTGCCAGCGCGCGCACATGTCGGTCGGTTACTGCGAATATTTCCGCCAACGTCTTCACGGACTCACCAGCAGCAACACGCCGCCGAATCTCCGCTTTCCTGAACTGCTGATAGATGCCCTGGCAGTTGCCTGGCTTCAGTATCTCGCCGCCGAATGCGCGGCACATCTTCACCGCATCATTCCATCCAAGGATGCGCACCAGCTGATGGTCGGGCTTCATCCGCCGTTCGTGCGGCACATACAACAGGACTTGTTCGCCCCTGGATGTTTCGAAGCGCGGCAACTTCCCGACAAGAAATAACGCCCGATCACGCCCGATAACTTCGGCTATTTCCTGCACGCTCTTAGGTAATCGCATGTAATCGCCCCCGGCGTGTCAACCGTGGCAATTGTACATTAGTGTCCGAATGCAAGTAACTGTGCTACTATGCGCGCTCCATCCTCTATATGTGTTCTCAACATGCAAATTGAAAAAGACATACCAATGCCTGCGCCACGTAACGCGCCGAAGTATCCATTTATGCAGATGGGTGTTGGTGACTCATTCTTCGCGCCGGCAGATGAAACGAACGCATCGCGCCTGCGTTCGTCTGTCAGCTGGTACGAAGGAAAGCGCGAGTGTGCGGGCTGGAAGTTTGCAGTTCGAACCGTCGAAGGCGGTTACCGCGTGTGGCGAGTGTCGTAAACAAACAACGTTGAAACGAACGCGGGGTGCACCTTTAATGGGGTGCACCCCGCGTTTTTTTACGTAACTACATGATTTGAAAAGGAAAGCATGCCGGGTGCACCTTTTTTGGGGTGGACCCCACTTCCTATATAAGCCTCGCGCTTTTTCATCCCCTCTTAATTTACCCGTTTCCTTATATACAACATACACTAGGTACACAGGGTACACCTAATAAGGATAGGTGCTTGATTTCTAAGAAAAAGTTTTGGTGTACCCTTGGGTGTAGCCTTAAGTGAATTTCAGGACGGGTGCACCCGGCGGCAACGCCTCGCAACATCGCGGGCCGTCACCACCTGGTGCGAAGTGCATCAGATTTTGATGATGTGATTCAGCATCAACGTGGGTTGCATGATCGAATGCGGCGCGCCTCCACCAGCATCTTGTATAGTGATTCCGGTTCCTGCGCCGGCCACGGTGATGCCCGTGTAAGCGCCGTAAATTCCAATGCCGGTGCCTGCTGCGCTGATAGTGGCAGCGCCTACGCCGGATGAAATCCCGAAAGAGCCGCCGCCCGTGGTTGATGTCTGGCCTTGCACCAGCGCGTTGTGCCCGTGTGTGTGGCCAGGGTCTGCGACGCCGTGCGCGTGGGTCGGATCATTGACGCCGTGCCCGTGGCCAGGATCGCTCAGGTTGTGATTGTGCGTTGGCATGTGGGCGGTGGTCAGCGTTTGCGTTTGCCCGCCACCAGCCGCGCCTAGCAGCGTCGCATCGAACCCTACGGCGGCCTGCGTTAATCGTGTGGCAGCAACGCCGCCCATGTCATCCACGCCTGCGATGACGCGGCCACGGCCATCTGGAAGAACGAACGTAGTCTCGCCATCGCCAGCACCATGCGTCACGCCGATGGCGGCAAACAGGTTGCTGTAAGTATCGCGGCTGACTTCCTGCCCGAAGCACATCAGCCAGCCTTCGGGTGCATTCTCGCCAGCATAGGGCAGCACTGCGCCGGACAGGTCGGCCCATAGATCAAGAACGATTGCCATTTTGTGGGGGGGGGGATCGAATGTAATCGGACGGGCCTCAGCCCGTTGCGTCGGCGCAACAAAAAACGCCATGCCGAACTATGCCGGCATGGCGCTTGCTGATGGTGTCGCGTTGTTACAATTGATCTTCGATAGTTAGCGACTATCGATTAGTTGCGGGTGATCAGTTCCCAGCGCGGATGCCGCCGCGCCTCGGTCAGTCTTGCGCCGTTGCGTCACCGCGCTGGCGCGATAGGCCCGCGCCATCAACACGCCGAACACCAGCACCCATACAGCGGCGCCAGCGAACAGCGTGTAGACGGCGGCGTGCATGGTTATTCGGCCTTCGGGGCCAGCAGTTCGTCGCGCTTGGCCACCAGGCGTTCCAGCAGATTTTCGATTTCGTAAGCGCCATGACTTTCAGCAAGCGCGGGTGCCATCTGAAGTATCAACGCATCCACGAACTGTTCACGCCGAATGCTGGACATGTCGATGGCTTCAATACTGCAAACGATGCCCGTTTCCCCCGGCTGCGCCAGGCCCACAGCATCCGCCAGCATCCCGTCCGCGATGGCTTCGGCACTGGGCTTGTGGATCCGATAGGCCACGATGTCGCCGCCCACAGCCGGGCTGTCGTGCGTCCACGATTGTTGATTGGCGTGCAACGTGTATTCCTCGCCGTCATGGTGGCGAACGGTCACGATGGTATCGCCAGACACAGGGCATCCGACGCCATTGTGCGCGATCCACCCATCCGCATCCGCCTGGGGCGCCGTCTTCGCGCCCGTTTCATTATCCTGCTGCCGCGCCACAGCATCCGCCGCGCTGGTGTCCTGCTGCGTCACGGGCGCGGTGTGCGTGTGTTCTTCGATGGTGACGGGCTGGGGCACGTCCTCCACCAACTCCACCAGGTCGCGGTCGTCTTCCGTCCCGGTGCTGTAGTACATGCCGTTGGCGCAGTAGAAATTATAGCTGGCGTACATGGCTACGCAGCTTTCCACTTCGTCGCTGATTTCCTCAACCGTCACCACAACACCATCACGGCGCTTCCACTTCTGCCCAACAACAAATTTCGTTTCGCTCATTTCCTTTCCTATCTCGAATTGCCGGCGTCCGGCCGGCGTGGTGTCTTGCTGTCCTGTTCAGCGCGTGATGGTCAGCACGCTGCCGACCATGCGCGTCTGCAAACCACGGCGGCCACCCGGCAGCGTCAGCGTGCCAACGCTGGCCTTGCGCGCCACGCTGGTGTGCTTCGGGCGGAACATCGTATCGTCCATGTGCTTGTTGAACTCTTCCTTGCGCGCCTGGTGCACCTGAACACTGCGGCCCCAGCGGCGGTTCGTGCGCTTCGTGATGAATTGGGCTTTTGTGCCCTGGGGTTCATTCAGTTTCTGCGCGGCAGCTGCGGCGGCCAGCGCGGGCACAGCAACAGCGCCCATCAGGGCATTGCGAAGGCGCACAGCGATATTCGGACGTTGCATTATTCTTCCTTGTGAGTATCAGGAACAGCTCCTGTCATAGCCCAGCACGCTAGGCTATGGCCGGGGCTGTTAGGCGGGTTTCTGCTCGCTCGAAGCCGCGCCAGGAATAGCAGGCGAAATTTCGATTATCTGCATCAGAATAGGTTTCCACTTTGCCCACCACGCCAGCGCGGCGGAAGCCATCCGCGAAATCTGTTCATCGCTGAATTCCCACCAGCGCGCGATTTCGTGCAGTTGGCAACCAATCTGCATGTGCGTTGCTGTGTACGTCACGGGATAGGTTTCGCATTGAAGTGATTTCACTTCGCGCAGATTGCCGAACGCGCCGACCAGGTCCGCGCCGACCAGGTCCGCGCCGCCCAGGTCCGCGCCGACCAGGTTCGCGCGGCCCAGGTTCGCGCGGGCCAGGTCCGCGCCGCCCAGGTCCGCGCCGCCCAGGTCCGCGCCGACCAGGTTCGCGCGGCCCAGGTTCGCGCCGACCAGGTACGCGCCGACCAGGTCCGCGCCGCCCAGGTACGCGCGGGCCAGGTCCGCGCCGCCCAGGTTCGCGCCGCCCAGGTCCGCGCCGCCCAGGTTCGCGCCGCCCAGGTTCGCGCCGCCCAGGTTCGCGCCGCCCAGGTTCGCGCCGCCCAGGTACGCGCGGGCCAGGTCCGCGCCGACCAGGTTCGCGCGGGCCAGGTTCGCGCCGACCAGGTTCGCGCCGACCAGGTTCGCGCCGACCAGGTCCGCGCCGACCAGGTCCGCGCGGGCGGCCGTCGCCTTTTCCAGCGTGGCGCGTGCCTGCAACCCGCTGGGGATGTCATCAGGAATATCAGCAGAGAAAAGAACCGCATCCGTGTAGCGGTGCTTGATATCGAATTTCATACCTTTCCTTTGTGCGCCGTGGCGCGTTGCGTTGATGCTGCCCCGGCGAACCGGGGCGGGGTTGTTAGGCGGCGACGATGCGGCCGAACGACTTGCCGATTTCAAAGACGGCGGCAACCATCTCCGTATTACCCGCTGCGCGGTACTCATTCATCAGCGCCAACGTGTCGGCATCGGTCTTCCAGGTTTTTCCGTTGGCTTGGAAAGTCATGTTCGTTGCTCCGGTTCGTGCTGCGTTGTTGATGACTGAATTATACATACGTATAGTCACACACGCGCGCCGTGACCGATTGTATTTAGCTATCGCGTCGATAGCTGTTCCCTAATACGGCGCGTCATCATCCCAGCCGCTTTTGCCCTTCGGCTTCGGCGGAACGAATAACAAATTCTTTCCCTTTATTCGTTTGCTTACACCGCCGTTTAGTTTACGTATGAAAATAGCGGCTTTCGTTGCATCGCCTTGCGTCGGCCTGTCCATGCCCACGGATATCAGCGCCTCGGTGGACGTGCACCAGCCCCATGTGCTGGTGTCGGCATCCCATTGCAAACGTGTTTGCAGGCGTTCTTCGATGGGGTCAGCCACCTGGAATTCTTCGTTGTGGTCGTTCAGCGCCGCCATTTCTTCCGGCGTCAAATAGAACCCTTCGCCCTTTTGCCAGATTGCGTAAACTTCCGCCCACATCTGTTGCATGTCGATGGACTTCTGCGCTTCATGGTCGATGTGCTTGCACGAAATCGTCCAGTACCGCCGGTTTCCGGTAGGGTCGTGCAGATACCCGCGCGGGTTCACGCTTCCGAAGAACACAGTACGGCGCGCGAACTTGGATTCTTTCTTTGCGTAGGCGCGGCGCAACACGTCGGACTTACGAGTGATGAACGCTTTCAGCGCGGCAATGTCGGACTTGCGAAACGTCGCGTCCAACTCGCCCAATTCCACCATCCAGAAACTGCAAACCTGTTTCACGCTGTCGCGGTCCTGGGGGTTCAGCAGCATGCCGTCCTGGATGACGCCCATGTGTTCAGGCACAAGACGTTTAAACCATACAGTTTTGCCCAGGTACTGTTCGCCTTGCAGCGTCAGGATGCCGTGCGCGCTGACGCCATCGGGCTGGAACGCGGCGGCCACGGCGGATATCAGCCAACGGCGCACCAGGACATCGCGCAGCCGGCGGCCATCGGGCAGTTTCCTATCTTCGAACGGCGTTAGCGTGTCGCACAGCGCCTGAACGCGCGGCACGCCATCCCACGGCTTGCTGGTAATCCACTGCGCGACGGGGTTGTACAGGTTCTGGTCCGCCAGGTAGGTGACGAAATCACCGATGTTCCCCACGGGCATTCGGAAACGCGAACACCAGGAAATCAACCACGCCAGGCTGGCGTTACCGGCGTTGTCGATGGTGAATGCGTGGTTTGGGATCAGCAATTCTTCCTCTTTGCTGATGACGTTGTAGCGCACTACTATGCCCAGGCGGTTGCACACTTCGCCCAGGTTTTCGATGGTGGCCAGCGGCTTGGCGTCCTTACCCATCGATAGGTCCGGCAGCGGCTTGTGCGTATCGATGTGGCGGCCCTTCGGTTCGTTGTCGTTGGCCGGCACGGGCACGCGCACGATATGCGCGAACAATTGCGCCTGTGCCGCTTCGTCGCCTTCCAGGTTGGCCAAGTCGTTGAAGTCGGTGGGCTTCGTGGTCGTGTCCGCGAACGTCGGCACGATGACGCGGGCGTTAATCTCGCGTCCGACTTCCTGCGCAGCTTCCACGCCGGGGTTATATGGCGTGCCGTCATGGCGTTTCGTCCAGGCGTCGTTATCGGCCGCCACGATGTATTCGTACCCTGGGAATAACTCGCGCACCGTGGCCGCAATGGCGCCCATGTTGCCTTCGTCAAACGCGACGACGACGCACCAGCCCGTCAGGCGGTGTATGGTGGCGCCGGTTGCGTATCCCTCGCACAGCGCCACGGGCTGGCCAGGTGCGGGCGTGCCGATGATGTAGAGTCCGCCTTGCTTCTGGCCGTTTTTGAAATAGCGCTTGTCCATTTCGCCGTGGTCGTCCGTCATGATGCCTTGCAGGCTCACGATTTTGCCCTTGGCGTTCACGATGGGAATCAGCAACGCGCCGTCGATGTGCCGGAACACTTCGCCAGCTGCATTCATCAGCGGCCAGCGTCCGATGCGCAGGCGGTAGCCGCTGATGCCCTTGGCCACCAGGTACGGGTGGCTGTCGTCGGCGTCCAGCGCCTCATTCCACACGATGTTTGCCTGGCGCGCGGCCTCGCCGTGGCGGGCCTTCAGTTCGGCGGCGGCCTGGCGCGCTTCCTGTTCGCGTTTCGCCTTGCGTGCGTCGATGTCGGCCTGCGTCAGCCTGGGGCGTTCGGTTTCTTCGTCAAACTTGAACCCGCCTTGCTGCGCCTGGTAAATCAGCGTGCCGACGTTCACGCCGCCGGACGGCTTGATTGACTTCCAGGTGTCGCGCGCGGACTTCGCGCTGTAGGTATCGCCGCCCTTGCTCCAATCATCGAAAAGGCGGAAACCATCCTCGCCTAGCTCCGCCTTCAGCGCCATTGCAATGCGTGCCCATTCGCGGCGGGGCAGGTTGGCGTCGATGTACCCCAGGGCCGAAGAAATCGTGCCTTCGGTCAGGTCGTCATGCTGCTGATTTGTTTTGTGCATCGTTTTTGCGCTTGCGCCATAGCGCCATCATCGTTTTTTCAAGGCGTAGCCGTTCGGGTTCGCCGCGTTTCTTTTCTACCAGCGCGAGGAAGTCCCGCCGCGTCTTTAATCCTTGCATCGCCAGGATGGCGCGGGCTTCACATTCGTGCCTGTGTTCCTCGCTGGCGCAATCCACCAGCGTGCCGTCAAGCAACGTTACGATTGCCATCGCCCGCCAGCTTCATTTCCAACAGTTGCAGCATGTGCGCGGGGATCGTGCGCGGCGTGCCAACGCGCCACATGTCAACGGTGGCCTTGGCGCGGTCCAGCATGTCGGCCACCATCTGCGATGTAAGCGCGTGGGCGCGTATCAATGCGTGAAGTCGTTTCGTGCGCTTATTCATCGTGTTTCGTTTTGTGAGTAGTTACGCGCACATTGTAGCGTGCGGTTATACATTTGAAAAACGATGCGCCGGTACTTTGTGGTAACGGCGCATCATCGTGCTTCACCAATCCGAAAGTGTTTTTGCTTCCAGCATGTCTTCGACGCGCTGCCGCGCATCCTGGCGTCGCTTTGATTCGTCTATGACGGACACACGCGACGGGGGATCTATGTTGCGATGTGGCGTAAGCGCAACGCGCGCAGGCTTCGGCTTGCGCACACGCGGCATTCGTGCATCCGCCACGGCGTCGGCGGGTTCGTGCGTCGTTTCCCAGGTGTTGAACGTGAACCCGCACACCATGCACTTGCGCCGCCGCTTGATGAACGTGGCGCGCGGGCGTGAATCAATCACCTGGGTGTCGCCATTGCATCCGGTGCAGTTCATCGCGGCGCCTTCGATTGCCAGCCTGGTGCGGCTTCGGTTTGCTCCGGCTTGGCGGCGGAAAGGGCGGCGCGGGCGGCGTCGACGGCCGCATCGCAGAACGACTCTATGTCGCCAGGTTCGGGCCATCCGCTTATGGCTGCCGGAAGGTTGATCGCGTGCATAGAGCAAGTGCCATCGCCGTTGCCCGTCAGGCAAAGCTTGCGGCGGATATGGCGCCAGCGTGCGGCGTCGGCTGCTTCCGCGCTCGCCGGGGAGGAAGGCTGGCGAGATAGGGCGGCGCGTTGCCATATGATCCACCCAAATTTGAGTCCATCGTCGGCATAGCTTCCGTCGGCCATTTTCCAAGCTACCATGGCCGGGTGCTTGCCGGCAGCAACTGCGGCTTTCTCAAACGCCTCCCGCTCATCGCCCTGCGCGACCGTCAAGGAATGCGGGACGGTTGTGGCGGCGAGCGCGGCCATGATCTGTTCGCAAGCACACCTATGATCGGATTCCCGGACAAGGGCAACGGCGGATTCGAATCTCGATGGTTCCTGACCGGGCTTGAGCAGTTCGCCGCTATGGCTGTTAATGCGCGCGACAACGGGCACGTCCAGCATCGCAAGGACGGCTCGGATTTCTGGCTGAACAACGTTTCCCCCCGCATCCCCCTCGGAATGTGAAGTTTGCTTCTCAGCGTCGTAGGCCAAAATGTCGGGCGTGCATGAAAGCTCGCCGATCAGGTGTCGCACACGGTCGGGGTATTCCGAACGCTCGATGGTGACATGCGGGCCTTCGAATACGGGGTCGCATGCGCGGTGTAGGACCGCCGTCCAGTTGCTCTTGCCGTTGGATTCCGGCATGGACCCATACCAGACGGTCAGCGGCACCGCCCCGGCCTCGCTGGCGGCAGGCAGGCGGGCGTGTTCCAATGTCTCGCGCACAATTCGCAGCGCGACAGATTCACCGTACCGGCGTTCAAGCCACAGATACCACGGGCTGTTCTTCAATTCGTCGTTCGTCATTTCCTTTCCTTTTGCGCTCACGCGCTCAACGCCAAAATTCCACGCCACCATCACACACACGACGTTCAAGCCTGGGCCATTGCTGCTTGCGTTCAGCCACCACGCAATGCCGATGTGCTTCCCAGGTGTCACGATGCGCGATAGCGGCGTGCCAGAACCAAATGTATGCGGCCAGCGGGGCGGCCGAAGCCACCACGCCAAGCCAGTGCAGCGCACGTTTCAAGCGGCCACCTTTTCGAACTGCGCCGCCTGGCTGGTCAGATGCCAGCCGAAACAGTACGGGCACTGATACGAACGCACCGGCACGCGGTGATTATTCCAGTTCGAATCTGCGGCGCGCACCACTTCCGCATCAGCGCCGGCCTGGTCCTTGTGCCGGTACTTCACGCAAACAATTTTCCCATCTGCCAGGCGCCAGCCCGTCACCTTGTTTTCCATGATGATGACGGTGGCGCCGGCCTCGCGCACCAGGCGACGCATGGCCGCGTTGCGCTTGGATTGGTCAGGGAAGCGGCGCGCGATTTTCTCACGCTCGCGGATGAAATCGCGGACGTTCATGTTAGAACGCCTTCCCGCCAGTCAGCGCGCGGATTTCCGGCTTGTGGTCCGCGCGTTGGGCGTTGTAGGCCAGCTTTTCAGCGATGGCCCCGCCCAGGTCCATATCCAGGCCGCCCGCCAGGTCGAATATGCGTATCACCGCGTCCGCCAGTTCGACTTCCAGCATGTCGCGGTGGGGCAGATGGTCATCCTTCAGTCCCTTGCGATAGCCTTCCAGCCCCTCGCTGACTTCGGAGTGCACCAACGCCAGCTTGGTGCCTACCCACAGCTTCAGCATTTCTTCCGGCCAGTCGCGCACGTCCTGGCCGTTCTTTGCGTCCCACCACCCCGCCTGATTTGCCAGCCCGTGGCAGACGCGCACAACTGTGTTTGTGGAAGTCGCTATGGTCGCCTGAACAGCGTTTTTAGAAATTTCATTCTGATAGTTCATACCTTTCCTTTAGCCCTGGCGATTGTCGCCACGGCATCATCAACGGAGCGCCATACGTCTGCCGCGCCGCCGTTGTCGTTGATGGCCCGCAGATAGGCCGCTTGCTTGTCCGTCACTCGCGCGCCGGCTTTGATTTCGCCAGCGATGTAAACGCCCAGCTTCGTGCCCACGTCGTCGGCCGTGATGATACGTGCGGCCAGGCCGAACGTGTCACCGAAGCCAGGCGGCAGGCCCGTGGTGAACGGGCGCGGGTTCTTAATCAGCACGTCACCATTAGGCAGGCGGTGAACTTCGCCCGTCCACCCGGTGCCCACATTCGCGCGAAACAGCAGGCATTCGCCCGCCAGCGCGTTGCGGATGGTGTTTTGCAGGGCGTGTTCTTTGCTCATGCCGCGATTTCCTGCTGCGCCGCCTTCGCTGCGCGGTCGCGCATGCGCTGTTCGGATTTCTCGCGCGCTGCGGTTACGTTGGAAAATTCAGACATCAGCGACAGCAACGCCGACGCGGGCACGCTGACTTCCTGGCCTTCGGGCAGCTGCCCGCGTTTCACGGCGTCTTCGATGCCTGCCAGGCGTTCGCGCGCCTGGGCGGGCAGCGCGCCCATGAACACGTCCAGTTCTTCGACAATGCCCTGGACGACTTGCTGGGGCAGCTTGGCGCCCTTGATGGTGCCGGCCGTGACTTTCTTTTTGCCGGCGGCCTTCGCCTTGTCCGCTTCACCGCGCAGCACCTGGCCGGCATTCTCGCCATGCTTTCGCACCACGTCGATGGCGACATGCGCGGCCACCACGCCTTCGCGCACCAGCTGGTGAACATCGTTGTTCGCGTTGCCCAGGATCAGCAGGCCGTCCACATGCGTGCGGGTCTTGCCAACGCGCGCCGCGATCTGGTCCGGCTCCCAATTGAACGCAGCCAGGCGCTTATACGCCAGCGCGGTTTCCAACGGCGTCAGCGCCTCGCCCTGGCTGGTCGTGATGGCGGTGGCCACGCGGTCGGCGTCGTTGCCAGTGTCGGGCTGCACGTCCACCATTTCGATTTCGCAGCCTTCGGCAATCGCCAGGCCGTAGGCAGTGAAGCGGCATTCGCCGTCCGTGATGACGCCGTGGCCGTCCACGACGCGCACCAGCAGCGGCGGGATGAACGCGCCGGCCTTGATGGATTCCTTGATGCCCTGGATTTTCGCTTGCGTTTCCGGCTTGCTCAGGTCGCGCGGGTTGAAACCCGGCTGCACTTTCAGCAGCGAATACGGCATGCGGAAAATGTCTTTCTTCTTGATGTCGCCATCCTGGTACAGCTGTTTAAACGATGTTGCTGCGGTCATTGCTGTTTCCTCATTGATGCGGCAGCTGCCGCGATTTCGTCATCCGTCATGTGTCGGTCGTTGAAGTCAACATCACCAGGTAATCGCTGATAACCGTCTGCCCGATACCAACAGAACTTTGAACCGATGCGGTGCGGGAAGTGATAGCCGGCGCAGTCGCATCGCATGCCGCCGTGGCCCGTGTTGCGTTTGTTCATCCATGCGTCTGTGCGCCAGTCGCGCGCGCCGCATGATTGCTTCGGGCACTTCGGTTGACGTGCCATTGCATCGGGATGAACGGGCAGTACCTTGCGTGTTTCGCAGTGACGGCACCGGCAGTGATAGCGCGCCATGGTCAGGCGAATGCAGCGACAACCGAAAGCGCGACGACGATAACGCCAAGGATGCCCAGCACGGCCAGGTCGCGGCGGCTGAAGATGGGTTCGGGGCGAGCGCCGAATTCCAAACCGCCCATGGTTTTTGGTTGCGGCACGGGGTTAACAGTCGGGATGCGCGGACTGCGCACGGGTGGCACCTGCGGATTGCGTTGCGAAGCGTCGCGGCGTTGCTTCGTCGGGATGTACAGGCTGGGGTCGATTTTCATAGTCAGATGTAAGTATCAGCGCACGCCCCGCAAAGCCTGATGGTGGCCCATTTGCTGCGGCTAGTCGGATTGTGCTGGTTGGTGTCGAAATACCTTGTTCCTGGTGCGATGTCCGCCATGCATCGCAGGCCGTAATGATTCACTCGATTACATCGGTGTCCGTAGCGCGCTGTGCGCCATGAGCCGCCGCATTGACGCGTGAACCATTCGGCGCGCGTCACGGCATCAGCGCCAGGATGAACAGCCCCACGGTAATCACCAGCACAACGCCGATGGTGAATTTGCGCCAGGCCGGCGGTAGGCTGTCCAAGTCGTCGGGCAGCGGCCCCAGCATTTCCGGCATCATGTGATCGCCGTAAGGTTCTGTGTCTCGTTTCACATCTTCCCCTGGTGCCGCCTGTAACCGACAGGCCCGGAAACCCATGACGAAATTATACGTTCGTAAAGTCTTTCGACGATTGAATTTCGCTATCGACGCATTAGGCCGATAGCTTGCCGTATATCCTGCGCGGGTCCGTGTTGTAGCGTCGAAGGCCCCAGCCGTGCTTGTGCCCGCGTCGCTTTTCCAGCGCTATCCAATCGCTCGCGGTGCGGCATGCGCGTTCTTCCTCTTTCAGCTTCGCGCGCACGGCGGCTTTGTCGTTGTCGTTGGCCGCGATCAATTCGCCTTCGCCCACTTCGATGGGCTTCACTTCGGCGCGCAGTGGCTTGTTGCAATGGTGGCACAGGGGCGGCGCAGGGCGGCGTATGGCGTTGAAACAGCCTTCGCAGATGATAGGGGGGGGCGGGCCATCGTTCGCGCCACCAGCGCCCGATTTCTCGCGTCCTTGCAAGCTCCATTCGCGTTCATCGTCCGGGAAGCCGTGGCGCAGCATGTTGCCCGCGTGGTCCAGGATCACGGCATGTTCGCCACGCATTGCGCGGCCCCATCGCTGCATAGCCATGTTCAGCGCCATGGTGGGCGCGGCATCAATCACGCAATCAATCGTGATGTCACGCTGCGCGATGGCCGCCAGGTCGAAACCTTCACCAAAAAGGTAACGGTTCCATAGCACATCAATCTGGCCATCCGCATATGCGCTGATGATATTACGGCGCTCATCCTTCGGCGTGTTCCCGTCCAGGTGTTCGGCGCGAATGCTTGCTGCCTGAAATTCGCTGACCATATACATGCTGAAATCCAGCGATGGCGCGAACGCTATCGTGCGACGCCCACCAGCGTGTTTGCGCCAATGCTTGATGATGTCGCCCACCAGCTTTGGACGATTCACCTTCGCTTCCACGTCTTTAGCGATGAAATCGCCCATGCGCTTGCCGACTCCCGCAACATTCATTCCGCCTTCGGGAATGAACGCGGT
Source organism: Tardiphaga sp. 20_F10_N6_6 (assembly GCF_052076045.1). Lineage (NCBI taxonomy): Bacteria > Pseudomonadati > Pseudomonadota > Alphaproteobacteria > Hyphomicrobiales > Nitrobacteraceae > Tardiphaga > Tardiphaga sp. 20_F10_N6_6. The sequence continues at coordinate 1,702,625 of NZ_CP197239.1, read as the reverse complement.
GTAGCGGGCCAGGTGGCCGTGTTCGATCAGCCATGCGACGGACGGCCCTATAATCATTTCGTCAAACATCGCATCAAGGCCGGCACCGTCAGTGCGCTGCGGCGTCGCTGATAAGCCGATGTGGTACGCGCGTTTCCATCCTTCCATAACGGCAAGCCAGCCAGCTGCGGCGATGTGGTGGCATTCATCCCACACGGCAAGGTTCGGTTCTGGAACGACGTGTTTGCGAACCTTCAGCGTGTCGATGCTGCAAATCTGCACGCGCTGCCGCGCGTCGTAAGGCATGCCGGCCGCGATAAATGAATGCTGAATCCCGTACTTCGAAAACGTGCGGCTGGTCTGAGTAATCAACTCAGAACGGTGACAGATGAAATATGCAAGCTGTCCGCGTTGTGCTGCCCCGCCAATCATGAACGACGCGAGCGCGGTTTTCCCGGCACCCGTCGGCGCTTGCATCAAGACACGGCGAGCGCGCCGCAACAGGCTGCGCGCGCGCGCCACCATGTCGTGCTGGTAATCGCGCAAAACAATCGTCATCGGAATAGGTCGCCGTAGCAAAAGGAAAACAGTTTAGACCAATCAAGGGAGAGTTTAGCGATGCGAAAAGAAAATGGGATCGAGATTGCCAAGCTGCTGTTGTTTTTAATGCAGCAAATCTCTTCCGCTATGTTTCACGATGGAGCATTCGGGGTGCGTGCTGACGACGCGCTGCTGTGCTGCGCGGTGTATATCGGGCACGCTGAAGGCAGGCCGATGAAAGCCGCGAACCTTGCAGAGTATACCGGCATCCCGCGTTCAACAGTAACGCGAAAGCTAAAGGGATTTAAGCGCGCGGGGCTGTTCGATGTTGATGGCGAAGGGCGTGTGACGTTCACAGACGAATACATGCGCGAGGTCATACCAAATCTGTGGGAGTCCAACAGAGAAATTATCAACAGGTCCGCAACCAGGTTGGCCAAAATGGCCATGCCACGCGTTGCAAAGAAAAGCGCGTAATAGCATCACATCATCGCGGCAGTGATTTGTTGTAAGAGCGCATCATCTTAGCTCACTCTTCGTAACGCTGGGTCATTGACGATGTACAATTGAGTTTCTTGATAACGTGAGGAAGCCATGAAACCAGGCGTGTACGAAAACATCAGCAACGCGCAGTACCACGGCGGGCCAGGCATTTCTAAGTCCGGCCTCGATCTCATCGCGCGCAGTCCGATGCACTACAAAGCCGTAGTGGATGCCGCGAACGACAACGAACCCCGCGAACCGACGCCAGCGCAAATTATCGGCACGGCATTTCATTGCCTGTTGCTCGAACCCGAAGTGTTCTCGCGCGAATACTGCCTGGGCCTGCGTCAGTCGGATGTGCCCGATGCCATCGACGGGCGCGATGCGTTGGTGGCGATGGTCAACGAACTGAACGCCACGCGCCTACCGAAGCTGTCCACCAGCGGAAGCAAGGATGAATTGGTGGCGCGTATCCTCGACGCGGAAGCCAACGAAGCCGTTTCCCGCAAAACATCGGGCGATTTGGCCGCGATGAAAGCCACCGAACTGAAAGAGTACATTGGCCATCTGAACGCCAGCCGTACCGGCCTGCTATCCACCGGCGGCACAATCGCAGAACTCGCGCAAACTCTGCGCGACGCCGGCCGCGAATTCACGCTGTGGTCCGAAGTAAAGGCGCAATGGCTTACGAACAACGGCCACCGCATCGTGCTGGAACAGGAGGCATGGGACCAGCTGCACCGCATGCGCGCCGCTGTCATGGCGCACCCTGCCGCCAGCAACTTGATGACCATGGCCGGCGGCGTCGCTGAACGCAGCGTATATTGGGTGGACCCGAAAACCGGCGTGCTGTGCCGCTGCCGGCCGGATTGGTGGATTATCCCGCGCGGCATCGTGGTGGACGTAAAGACGACGGACGACGCGAGCGCGGAAGGCTTCGCGCGGTCCATCGCGGATTGGCGCTATCACATCCAGCATCCGATGTACCTGGACGGCATCAACGAAATGCGCCGCCAGGTGGAAGCGGGCAACGCTGATGCGGCATTCCCCGCCGACGTGCCGCCGGAAGTGAAGGCGTTTGTTTTCCTGGCCGTCGAAAAGAAAGCGCCTCATGCTGTCGCCGTGTACATGCTCGACACGGAAACGCGCGACGACGAAGGAAACATCATCCCAGGTCAATCCAGCGTTGATCTAGGCCGAGCTCTTTATCGGCGCGATCTGGACACCTACGCCGCTTGTGTGGCGAACGACAACTGGCCCGGATACGGCGACAAAATCCAGCCCATCACGGTCCCGGCCTGGAACTTCACCAAAAACCAAGCGCTGCTGGACAACGCAGCATGATGGCGCTGCTGAAATTTGGCATCGGACTGATGGCTGGCGGCTTCGCGCTGCTGTTCGCCGGCCTGATGCTCATTCCCGCCGCGCTTGCGGCGTTCCTCATGTACTGTTACTTTTTCGGGTGAACTAACAATGGGCGTTTTGAATATTCGCAAGGCCGAACGCGCGGGCGCACGGCTTGTTATCGGCATCGCTGGTGTCAGCGGTAGCGGCAAGACTTACAGCGCGCTGCAATTGGCCTGGGGCCTCGCCAAGGGCGACGCCAATAAGGTCGGATTGCTCGATACGGAAAACCGGCGCGGGTCGCTCTACGCCGATATCCTGGTGGGCAAGGACAAGAAAGTGCATCCGTTCCTTATCGGGGATCTGGACGCGCCGTTTTCGCCCCAGCGCTACATCGACGCCATTCTGGAATTCCAGGCGGCCGGTGTGGAAGTTCTGGTGATTGATAGCGTGTCGCACGAATGGAACGGCCTGGGCGGCGTTCTGTCCATCGTGGATGGCTACGAGAAGCCCATCACCGGCTGGAAGAAAGGAAAGCCCGAACACAAACGCTTCATGAATATGATGCTCCAATCCGATATGCACATCATCGTGTGCATCCGCGCGTCGAACAAGACGGACTGGAAAGACCCGAAGAACCCGCGCACGCTCGGCATCACGCCCGTGCAGCACGAAGAATTCATGTTCGAAATGACCGCCAGCATGATGATGTGGGACGGCGGCAAACAGCGCGAAGTCATGAAGTGCCCGCAAGACTTGGTGCCGATCTTCGGGGAGAACGGCGGCATTGCCGAAGGCTACCTGACGGCCAAACATGGCTTGCAGCTGCGGGCCTGGGTGGATGGTGCCGCGTCGCTTGATCCGAAGGTGGAGAATGCGCGCAACACGCTGCGTTCCATCGCTGAACAGGGCGTGGCCGCGCTGAACAAACAATGGGGCAAGGTGCCCGCCGATGTGCGCGAAGCGCTGGGCGGTATCATCCCTGACGAAATCAAGTCTGCCGCCGAAGCCTTCGACCGTCAGCGCACGCAAGCGCAACCCGGCGGCGAAGAACTGGCGGACTTGAATAAGGAAGTGCTTGGCGATGCCGCCAACACAGAAGCCGCATAGAAAGGGGCATATCGAAATGAAAAATCCGGAGCCGCGAAAACTCACCTCCCGCGAAGTCATAGAGCGCTGGGGCAACGCGGTGACGGAAGGCACGCTGAACAACTGGCGGCACAAAAAGAAAGGTCCGCCATACATCAAGTTCGGTACGCGCGTCCGTTACCCGGAAGACAAGCTGGCAGATTGGGAGGCATCACAAGAACACCTGGCACCAGCGAACGACAACACCGAAGCGGCCGAAAGGGCCGCGTAACAAAACACTGAAATGGGCTGAATCCATCATGGGAAACGGGGCTACACGACGCCAGCGCGATGAACGCGTGTTGGCAAATTACATCGAAGAAATGGGCGCACCAGGTTACGAACGGCTGGCGGATGTCCTGCACCGCGCGTTCTTGCAAGCGTCCGAAGGCAAGGGCCATGAACGGCACTCCAACGGCGAACCGTTCCACGAACAGGTGATGCAGACTGGCGCGCAACGCTTCGGCGTCGGTTCGCTGCTGTACCAGGCGTTCAAGAAATCGGAAGAGTCCCAGCGCCTGCCGCACGATGCCGCCGTGCGCGAACTGCTGGGCGCCATCAACTACCTGGCGGGCGCCGTCATCGCCATGGAGCGCACACACAGCGCGGCCACGGTCGCACCGAAGGCGGCGAACGACAACGCGCCGCAGCGAGCCAACACCGATCACGATAGGCGAGCATATGCGTCCGTATTCGGCCAGGTGTGCTGCGTTGGCTACACGCACCGCGAGAACTGCGCCGGGTGCCCGTGCAATCGCCATGGATGACATCGACAAGGCGCAAGACGCCGACGCGGTGAACCTGGCCGATGCCATCGCGCGCCAGCGTGCGGCGTCGGCGGCATCCTCCCGGCTTCGCGCTATCGGTGAATGCCGTAGCCCGAAGTGCGGAGAACTGTTCCCAGCGAACGACAACAGGCTGTTTTGCAACGCTGCATGCGCCGATGTCTTCGCACGGTATCACCGCTGATTTTTCAACTCACGCGGCCGGCGTAGTGCTGGCCGCGTTTCTCACGGATGCAAATACATCATGCTGAATAAGGTTCAACTAATCGGGCGCCTCGGGCGCGATCCTGAAATTCGCTACACGCCCAGCGGTGGCGCTATCGCCAACCTGTCACTGGCCACCACGGAAACGTGGAAGGACAAGGACAGTGGCGAACGCAAGGAAAAGACGGAGTGGCACCGCGTCGTCGTGTTCGGCAAGCTCGCGGAAATCTGTGGCGAATACCTGAAGTCGGGCGCGCAGGTTTACTTCGAAGGCAAGCTGCAAACTCGCAAGTGGCAAGACAAGGACACCAACGCTGACCGCTATAGCACCGAAGTGGTGGTGGACAGCATCGGCGGCGCCATGAAGATGCTGGGCGGGAAGTCCGAAGGCAGCGGCGACAGCGGGCAGCGCCAGGAACGCCAGCAGCAGCGGCCCGCGTCGCAGCCGCAACAGCGTCAGCAGGCCGCGCCGGCGAACCTGGCGGACATGGACGACGATATCCCGTTCTGATGTCGCGCGCACACAACACATGATGATGAACCCGCCCGCGTGGCGGGTTTTTCATGACACAATTCAATCTGTTTAAACGTACTTAGGAATTCACGATGAACCGCGAAACCTGGTTGAATGAACTGGCCGCCAAGCTGGCGCCGCGTTTTGAAGAACTCGGCCACCCGCTGCCGAAATTCCGCGTATCCATCGGCTTTACGTCGGGCGGAGCCAACGGCGGCGCGAACGGGCAATGCTGGTCCGACGCATGCACGGATGACAAGCACTACACCATTTTCATATCGCCGTCCGAAGCCACCAGCATGGCGATTGCCGCGATTCTGAACCACGAACTTATCCATGCAGCTGTCGGCCTGAAGGAAGGCCACAAGGGCGAGTTTGCGGCCATGATGAAAGCCACGGGCATGGTGCGGCCCTTCACGTCGTCGGTGCCAGGTGACGAATTCAAAGCTTGGGTGCAGCCGTTCATTGACGAACTAGGCGAGATACCGCACGCACAGCTGAAGGTGCGCGGCGAAGGCGGCGTGAAGCTGTTCAAGAAAGGCGGCGGCGGCGTCGATGCTGCCGGCGGTGATGGCGACGGCGAACCCGTCAACGATCTGCCGAAGAAACAAACCACCAGGCTGCTGAAGTGCGAGTGCACCGAATGCGGCTACACCGTGCGCGTGACGAAACGCTGGCTTGATGTCGGCGTGCCTCATTGCCATGAACACGGCGCGATGGAAGCGGCGAACGACAACGCACCAGGTGAAGATAGCGAAGCCGCATAAAGGCGAAACCCCCGGCGCGTAGCCGCATCGGGGGTTTCTGGTTGGCGGCTAATGCATTTCGCTGCGCCGTGCCCTATGCCGGTTTCCGGCGTCATCGGGCTTTCGTGGGGGAAAAGTTAATTGCGGCGGCCAGTTCAAACAAATGCGCTTGCGCGGCGCATGGGCGAACTTTCCCTGGCTATCTTTCGCGTATTCCTCGCCACACGGCTGCGCACTAAAGAACGCGCTTAGATAGCCGAAGCAAGGCGCATTCCGTAATCCGCATGCGTGTGGCCCCTGTTGCCAGGGATCAAACGCCCCGTCTCTCCGGGATGTACGGGCCAGAAGCTTGCCATTGTCGCCATGCTCATAGTTTTCTGGTTCGTCTCGCCGGAAGGTTGACACCGTTGCAGGGTGGCTCGCTACTTGGATTCACCGTACTGGCTGGTCGCATCCTTAAATTCGTTTCTCGCTGGCGGCGGGTCGCAATCCGCTGATTTCCGTTGCAGGGCTAGTCACCTAAGTGATGCAACCAGCGAGAAACGCCAGTATACCCTAAGCCGCCATCTTCATGTCATCGTCCTGCGGCTTGCGTTGTTTTTTCGCAACCTGAGCCACGTTCTTTTCAAACCACTTGCCCCACTTCACCATCGCGGTGCGCATCTGCGGCAGATAGTCCGTGTGGTCGTAGTGAATGCCGCCGGCATCCTTGCGCGCATGCTGCTGCAAAAGGTCGCGCGTGAAGCGGTCCACCAGGGCGCCGTCGCCCATGCGCGATTTCCAGGTGCGGCGCAGGTCGCGCGCCTGGAACGCATCGCAGCACTTCAGCGAAGCGATGTGATGCGACACGGCCAGGAACCCCATGCGTTCGGCCTTCGATCCTGTGCGGGCAGGGAACAGCGGGCCATCGCCGTGCCAGCGCTTCAGGCGCTTAAATATCTCGTTGGCCTGGGGCGGCAACGGGATGATGTGCTGGTGCTTGCGGCCCTTCGTCTTTTTCGCCGGGATCGTCCACAGCGCGCGCGCCGTATCGACTTCGCGCCCGTCCACCTTGATGGTTTCCTGCACGCGTTGGCCGCACAGCATCACCAGGCGTGCGCAGTCGCCTGAACCTTCGTCGGTCAGGTTCGCCCAAACGGCGGCCATTTCTTCGGGCGATAGATTGCGATCACGGGCCTTGTTCGCGCGCGGGTCCTTCGGCACAGCTGCAACAGGGTTCGACGTTATCCCCCAATCGTATGTCACATCCTGCGTGTAGTCATTCGCCGCCCGCATTCCCCACCCGAACGCCGCCGACATGCAAGTACGCTGGATGTCTGCCGTTCGAAGCGCCTTGCGCTTCGCTGCGGCAACCAGCGGCTTTCGAACGTCGGAAGGTGTTACGTCGCCGGCCAACGTGGAGCGGCCGATTTGGTCGGCGGCGTTGTATTTTCCCGACAGCAACGCGTGCTTAACGTGCGGGGCGGAACCGGCTTCGCGGGCTTCCAGGTGTGCAACGTATTTGATGAACAGGTTTTCAACGGTCGGCGTTTCGTTCTGGTGGGCAATCGCAATCTTCGGCTTCGGCGACGCCTTCACCAGCGGCCTGATTTCGTCGGTGAACTTCGCGCGGGCTTCGGCCAGCGACATATCGGGGAACCGGCCCAGCTGCTTTTTGCCGCGCTCGCCGGCTTTCTTCCAGTGGGCGAACCAGATTGCATTCACGCCCGCGCTGGTGCGGCGGATGCGAATCCGCAGGCTTCCTTCGCCTCGCTGGCGCGCGCCGTCGTACAGCACGGTTTCGCCTTCACACTCTCGGATGGCGGCCTCTATTTGGGTTTTCGTTAGCACGTTTCACGCCTCATTTTCTTGATGCTCAGGGTGCCCTTCAGGGTGCCCCAGGGGCCAAAGTGACCCCCGTCTGAAGCGTAAGCGAAATTTTCCGTTCGGGTCAATTTCGCCTTGTGAATCAATGACGTGCGGCGAGTGCGGGTTACGTGTGATGACGTTGGATTATCGGGTCCACGCAGCCTTCCAAGCTGAATACAAGGGTTCGATTCCCTTTACCCGCTCCACCCTCCCTATCCAAAAAATCACTTACGATTCAATGAGTTGCATAGGGCGAAACCGTCGTCAAGAGTCGCTAATCAGACTGTCCACGACATTCTTGGGGCGCTCCTCGGGCGCGCGCTAAATCGCCAATAGATTCAATGCCTTATAGCCGAAACTATCAATGAATCGCGGATCTCCCTGTTTTGAAGGTGATTCCGTGAAGTCGGGTGATTTTTAGTGCGCTAGGTATTCAGACTACAAGGCTGGTGCCGGCTCATTAGTCGGCATTGCATCGAACTACCAATTCCCGTCTCCGGAACATTTGGTTACAGTTCACCTCAGGGTAGGGTTGGAGGGGTGATGACCGCAGCAGATGTGGCATCTGCGGTGGACGACTTTTTACGTAGACCGAAGGTAGCGGTAGGCGTCGAGATTCCGATCCCGTGGGCGAAAGGGTTTAACCCTTATGAAAAAGTCAAACATTACCCTCTTTCCATAGACGGTGAGCTGACCGGCGCGCAGTTGATGGTTGTCAGCTTCCCTGACGCTCGATTTCTTAAGTTCAGGCTCGGAATACTGTTTCCTGGGGCGGTATGTCGCCTCGACCACACCGACGAGACGCATCCAAATGCGAACAGGATTGAAGACGACAATGTCCCTATGATCGTCAAAGGGCCGCACTACCACTCCTGGCGAGTGAACCGACGATTCTGCAGGAGCGGCAGTCTGCCTGTTAAGCTTCACAACGCCGAGAATTTCGTCACCGGCGCTCGTAGTTTTGACGCTATCCTGCGTTGGTTCTGCGCCGACAATAACGTAATCGGTCTAGGTCCAGATCACATGATCGACCTGCCAAGGCCGGAAAGACTATTCTGATGACCCAGTCGCTGGAACATATAGCTGACGCGATCCAAAGCGGGATGCGAGATCTCTCTGAGATTGAAGTTATGCCTGATGGCGTCCGCTTCACAACACACTGTATGTACCCGTCCAATGGCTTGGTCAGGGTTGTAGTTCGCGGTGGAGTAGAGACGCTCTTTGCATCTGACGAAGGCGAAGCTGTGGGCGAAGCGTTAAGCGCGGGTGCTGTGATCAGGAACCCTGATCAACTGCTTCGCGGGCTCGTTCGCCCCCAAGGTCTGGAAATAAGCGAGGGGATAATCAGGTCTGCGCGTATGCCTATCGAAGCTGCACCTTTGGCAATTCTGGCGGTGGCTAATGCATCACGTGATGTTGCCCAATGGCTATATGACCATCATCGGCTAAAGAGCAGCCGAGACTTCCGCCGGATGCTCGCTGAATTTCTCAAGAATAAGTATGAGGAGCAGGTCACGCCAGCAACGATCGTTGGAAAAAGCAATAAACCGCATAAGTTTGCGAATGTGATCTCGTTTCCAAACGGACGCCGATTGATCGTTGACGCTGTCGCTAACGACCCTTCATCTATCAATGCTCGTGTTGTCGCGCATCTGGATGTCAGAAGCACAGACGATGCCACTATCGACCAGCGTATTGTATACGATGACGCAGAGCGGTGGTCGCCTGCTGATCTGAATCTGCTTCAAGTTGGCGCAAAGCTAATTCCGTTTTCTCGGGCGACTGATGTTATTCAGCGCGCTGCCGATCTCGCGCGTGTTGCGTAGAAGTCACGCAGTACCCCCGCTTTACACGGGAAGCCATTAATCAAATATAATACGTGAAACTAACCTACCAGCTGCGCAACAACGCGGCGTTGATCATATGAATATCTATCGACATCAATTTGTCATTGCCTGCCCAGCTAACAGCAAGCCGATCATCTACGACTTGGAGATCCAGTCCAAGAAGATGATATATGTCGAAAAGGTGGTCGTGGCCTGCCAGATGTGGCAGCAGGAGTACCACGAGAAAATGGCCGACGCGCTGATCGCGCAATTTCCTGGCACCGTCCAGGTTCTACGCGCGCATCACCACGGCGTCGATGTCGAAACGCGTCGCGGCGAATGATCCACTATCACGGCACCCCAATCGGAGGGTCGCGCCAGGATGCCGCACGTTTCTTGGTCGGCCGTCACGCTCTAGTGCCATGGTTCAGGCGTGATGACATGGGCGCGGTCGCCGAGTTCTGCCAGACGTTTTGCTTCGACAACAGCGCGTTCTCAGTCTGGAAAACCGGCGGCCAGCTCGACGTAGCCGGCTATATCGCATGGTGCGAGGAGTGGCATCGCCATCCTGGCTTTGACTGGGCGCTGATCCCCGATGTCATCGATGGCAGTGAGGAAGAAAACGATGCTCTGATCGAGCAGTGGCCGGCGAACATCCGTGGCGTGCCGGTCTGGCATATGCACGAGTCGATCGAACGCCTGCTATACCTGGCACTGGAGTGGCCGACCGTGGCCATCGGCTCGTCGGGGCAATGGCGAACGCCTGGTACGGCGGCCTGGTGGCAGCGGATGGGCGAGGCAATGACCGCTCTGTGTGACGAGCAAGGCCGGCCACCGTGCAAGCTGCATGGTCTAAGGATGTTGGACCCAGCGATTTTCTCAAAGCTGCCGCTGTCATCGGCCGACTCGACCAACGCAGCCGTCAACTGCGGATCGCTGTCGCGCTTCGGCTCGTACCTGCCGCCCACGGCAACTCAGCGTGCGGCTGTGATTGCTGAGAGGATCGAGTCGCAGAACTCGGCGGCCTTGTGGGATACTACCCTGGGGGTGCAACAGGATATGTTCGGGTGATGTCGTGACCGTATCCTTGCTACATGATCCTATTCCTCAAAACCCTCGACGGCTCCCACGAGAAGCGCCCGCTGCATGAGAAGCTGGTGCTGATCTTCAAACAGCGTGTGGAGGATGCCGAGGATGATGATGAGCGGGCGAGGACGAAGCGGCAACTAGCGAAGCTGACCAGGCATTCGCGGTCCAAGAAAAGAAGTGATAAAGAGAGCGCCGTGGATTGACACGGCGCTTTTTTCTTTTCCGGTTTTCGCCGGGCAGCCCAAATTCTAGGGCGCTCATCGGGCGCAGCGAGGGGTGATTTAGGCGTCGATTTGGGTAATTGGAGTGAATTCGCGGGAGTCTCAAAAATCAGCAAAGTGCTTGTTTTACGCTGTTTAGTGAACATCAGTGATGTTGCGTGAGGGATATGGACGAGGCTTCCAAGCTGAATACGAGGGTTCGATTCCCTCTACCCGCTCCAAATCAAACAATACAATTAAAATCAATGCATTAGATTGCGGTTCGTGTGCGGATTTGTAGCCCAATTGTGGACCTGCGTTTGGAGCAAATCACGCTAATTTCGACCTACAGCTTTTAGGCATTGCGAAGCACCTGTGCAGCGAGAATCATCTAGGCCGTAAGGATCAGGGGGCCGGGGATGCTAAGGCACAATACTGTTTTCGTGGTTGGGGCTGGCGCCAGCAAAGAGTTCGGCCTTCCCGTTGGCAGTGAGTTGGCGGCCGAGATCAGCAAAAAACTTGATATCAATTTTGACAGGTTTGGCCGAGAAGTCTTGAGCGGCGACGGCGAGCTTTTCGAGGATATCCGTCGTCAATTTCCAAAAGAGGCGCGAGAGTATCAGTTAGCCGGATGGTTCATCCGCGACGGAATTATCCTCGCAAGTTCGATTGACGATTTTCTTCACGTGCATCAACACGACCAGAGAATAGTCAATTATGGGAAGGCGGCCATTGCGAAATGCATCTTAGAAGCAGAGCGCTCATCGCTTCTTCACTTCGACCCTACGACTGCCATGGCGCACGAATTGGCGACTATAGATTTTCGGGAATGTTCGAATACTTGGCTTGTAAAGTTGATGCGACTACTCGGACGGGGATTACCTCACGCAGACAGACACAAGATTTTCGATCAATCCAAGTTCATCATCTTCAATTATGATCGATGCGTTGAGCATTTTTTCATAAACGCGCTTCAACGTTTTTATAACATCGAGCATACCGAAGCGATCTCCATACTCATGAAGGCGGAGATCATTCATCCTTACGGGACAACTGGTGAGCTTGATGGAATAATGGGAGTCAGCGCGCGTGCGCCCTTTGGCGCAGAGACCGCTGACTATCTTGCAATCGGGAGCAAAACGTTAAAAACCTATACGGAGCGTGTTGAAAGCGAGCGTATAAAAGAAGTTATTCGCGAGGCCGGGCAGATCGTTTTTCTTGGTTTCGCGTATCACGACCAAAACCTTCGGTTGTTGGCTGATGGTGGAAGTCTTCACGAAAGACCAATGATCGGAACAGCGTTAGGAATGTCGCCCAACGATACGAAGATCACAAAAGCTCAATTGCACAGTTGGTTCAGTCCTAGGCCGTCAAACGAGTTCCGGTTGGGAGAAATTACGGAAATGGAAATGCACCTCGGCTGCAGTCAACTTTTCGACTCTTATTCGAAGTCACTCTAGCGACCAATCGCGATTTCATCGATCTAGCCCTTTGACATCAAGACTTTAAATTCTTGATTCTATGAGAACATGCGAGAATGCTGGAGGGGGACAGTCAGGATGCCGGGAATTTTGATCACCGAAGGCGCGACGTTTGCGCTGTCAGGACTATCGATAACGATTAATCAAGAAACTGGCGAAATCACAATGGGCGAAGTTAAAGCTTCGCTCCATTACGACGTATGTCCATCTTGGCTTGCTATCGCCGTTGACCACCTCAAGGCTGCGAAGATGGCTCGGCAGGAGCTGCTTGAGGGCCGTGATTCCAATGACGATGAAAAGCGCAATCGCGCCCTGGAGCAAGAGTTCGCGACATCGATGCAGGTGATAACCTCTTCGGCAATAGCTATCGATGCATTTTATGCGGCAATCAAGAATCGGCTGAAATCAGACGCTGAGCCTTATGATCCAACAAAACGCAGATCAGCTAGGCATGCTCAGGTTTCAGAATTAATTCGCCAGGCGTTTCAGTTAAAGCCAAAGACCTTCGATCAAGTGCGAAACATCGTCGAACAAATTTTCAAATTTCGAGATCAGGCAGTGCATCCGACAGGCGATTTTTCTGATCCAACCGAGCACCCTGAATTGAAGGTCGGCGTTGAACGCCGCCTAGTCGTATTCGGATACGAGAACGCATTTAAGATAATTCAAACAACGGTCGTTGTTTTGAGCGAGTTGGCGACCAATGGCGACGCAAAGAACACAGCGATTGGGGATCACATGAAATACTTAAAATTCAAGACGGACCAGATTCGTGCCGAGCCCATACTTGAACTTGGGCCGGTAAAGACAAAAGAGCCGGTCCAATCGCCATCAAGCCCAACGTAAGAAAGGGCGTGGTTGCCCACGCCCTTTAGTCGAGATAATTTTTTATCAGTGCGCGCGAATAACGCCGGGCGGGCGTTCGTCATCTTCCTCCGAAATGAATTCAGGGTCTGGCGTTGGCGTTTCGCCATCTTCGACGAAGTCCGCCTCGTCTTCATCCTCACCTGCCATCAGAGCGAACCAAAAATCCAAACCGGCGAGTTTCCTTAATTCACCCATCGTGAAGTTGTCGAGTTCGCCGTAGGTGCATTCAGACAACAACTTCCCGTTGGGCATCACTAACTCATGATGATTGTTGCAAGGCGTGCTGAACGCTGGCTTGGCAATTGAGATCGTCGGTATAGCACTGATCATTTTGGATACTCATCTGTTACTGGTAATTTGCCTATAGCGGTGAGATCATGGTTCTACACACGATTTCGATCCCGAAATGTGTAGTCCTCATTTCAGCCCATCTTCTCGATGACGCGATAACCGCACTCCCCAAATCACTCGCGCAGTCGTCGCTTGCCGCCGCCCCCCATCCGGTCAATAACCGCCGCTTGTCATCCAAAGTGAGCCTGAATTCCCCATGACAGACCCCCGTTATTTCCCCGCCGCAAACGCCTGGGACAAGGTCGATCCGCGCGCCGCCGGCTACGCGCCGGACAAGCTCGCCGCTGCTGTCGCCTTTGCGCAGGCCAATGAAACGCCGTGGCCGCGCGGCTTTTATTACGATGATGGCCGTTACGCGCCGAATGTGGACTGGAATGAGGTCGGGCCATGGAGCGCGGTGCTGGGTCCCGTGCGCGAGCGCGGTGGCTCGGCGGGCATGGTGCTGCAAAATGGTCGCGTGCTGGCGGCGTGGGGCGAGATCGCGCGGGCGGATATGACCTTCTCCATCGCCAAGAGCTATCTCGCCGTGCTGACCGGCCTCGCGGTCGATGACGGGCTGATCGGGGATATCGACGAGCCGGTGGCCACGCGCGTGCCCGGGCCGCTATTTGCGGATGCGCATAACGCCAAGGTTACCTGGCGGCATCTGCTGGAGCAGACCAGCGAATGGCGCGGCGAGCTGTTCGGCAAGCCCGATCAGATCGATCACAACCGTCTGGTCGCGCCGAATGCCGACAACAGCCGCAAGGGCGAGCTGCGCGAGTGGCAAACGCCGGGCAGCTTCTACGAATATAACGATGTGCGCGTGAACCTGCTGTCGCTCTGCCTGCTGAACCTGTTCAAGCACCCGCTGCCGGAGGTGCTGCGTGCGCGCATCATGGATCCGATCGGCACGTCCCGGGACTGGGAGTGGGTCGGCTATGACAATTCCTTCGTCGAGATCGACGGCCAGCGGATGCAGTCGGTGCCGGGCGGCGGCCATTGGGGCGGCGGGATGTTCATCGGCGCCGAGGATCATGCGCGCTTCGGCCTGTTGATGGCGCGCGGCGGCGACTGGAATGGAAAGCGGCTGCTGTCGCAGGGCTGGATCGATGCGATGTGGGCGCAGTCTGCGCAGCAGCCGAATTACGGCTTCCTGTGGTGGCTGAACCGCGGGCCGCATGCCAACAAGGGCGCGCCGGACACAGCCGTCTATGCGCTCGGTGCCGGCGGCAACATGATCTGGATCGATCGCGACGCCGACATGATCGCGGTGACGCGGTGGTTGCCCAGCGCGAAGGCGCCGGAGTTCATCCGTCAGCTGATCGCGGCGCGGAGCTAGGACGCTTCCGTTCAGACGTGGAGCTTTCAAGCTCACCTTGGCGGTGCCGCGCAAGGGAGGCAACGCAGGCAGGGCGTTGCGGGATAGCGCATTCTTCCGCTTCCGGATGAGCCGCTGCTCGGCTTCCGCGTTGCTTTATCTCAAGCCGATTCCGGTCGTGAGATAAACGGCGATCAGGAAGGCGCAACCTGCCAGTGGCAGGGCAATCAAACGTAAAATTTGTGCTTCCGAAATCATCTGAGGCACCTATGTCGGCAGCTTCGATGGGAAGATGGCAGTTTATGCTTAATGCGCGGTAAATAGCTCTCCGGCCAGTCGTTGCGTCCGGCATCGAGCAGGGCCCGTATCAACCCGTCATCTCGTCCAGCAGTGCCTGCGCCAGTCCCTTCTGCGCATCCGGCAACTGATCGCGGCGCGGATCTAGGACGCTCCCATTCAGAACGCAGACGTCGCCTCCCATGCAACGGATTGCACGGGGCCGCGTTGGCTTGCACAGGGAGGCACCAGTATGAATGTTCGTAAGCCAGCGGAGCGGGCCCCGGAAGGTCCGGGCGAAAAGCCGGACCCGCTCACGATTCTCGGAGATCACCCCGCTCCGGAGGATCAGTTCGGCGGCGGCGACATCTGCTCGCCGGAGGCAGAGCCTCCGACCGACGACGACAAACCGCTCGACTGATCCCCGGCGCAATGCGCTTCGCGCGGGCTACATCGGCGGCACGACGCCATTGGTGCCGGCGACCACGTTGCCGGTGGTGAGCGTTCCGTCGTCCGCCTTCTGCGACGGTACGAACACCGTCATGCCCGGCTTCAGGTCGCCCTGCGCGGCAGCCGCAAAGGTTACGACTGTCGTGTCATCCGCGACCGAGATGGTCTTTTCCTTGCCGTGGAAGGTCACCGTGATGTTGCGGCCGTCGACGTCCTTGACGGCGTTGGTGACGGTGGCGTTGGTCATCGTGCTGTTCGGCTTCAGATCCCAGGGATAGCTGCCTTCGCCGGTGCCCTTCATGCCCGCCGGGAAGATCAGCACCTCGAGGGCGCCGTCGCCGCCGCGCGATTTGGGCAGCGAGGCGATGCCGACGAAGTCGCCGGGCTTGATGTCGTTGAGCGAGGCCTTGGCCACGCCGGTGACTTTCCAGTTGTCGTTCAGCTTGATCGCGGTCGAATTGCCCTCGCGGGTTTTGACCGTCAGCTTCGCGCCGTCGACACTCTCGACCGTGCCGCGCACGCGAACCGTCTCGGCTGCGCTTGCGGCGGAAATGGTGGCTGCACTCAGCAGGGCAATGCCCAGCCCGGTGACTGCCGCATAAAACGCTCTCATATTTCGTCCTTTCACGTAACGCTTTGGCGTGGTGCCGTGAGAGTTACGTTCGGGGATCGCGATGATTACGTGGGCGAGGATCACGGTGCGGTGATCGGGAACACTGGTGCGCTCTCGCAGCCTCGTTCCATGTGCCATGTGATTATCGGAACGATTTTGCCTTGCGCTGCTTGCTCAGGTCGGAGAGGTTCGAACTATGACCATCATGTCAAAGAAAGCTGCGCTGCTCATCCTGGCTGCCGTTGCTGAACTCGCGCTCGCTGACGCGGCATCTGCCCGAGGCGGTGGCAGCAGCTTCATGAACTCGCCGGGCTATCAGCGCCGGCTGCAGGAATCCCGCGGCTACGTCACAAACCAATCGGGCTCACTCGTGTCGCAGCCGGCTGCGCCTGCGCCAGTCCAGCACTCACGCAAATCGCGGCGCCGATAGCCGGTGGCGGGGAGGGCGTCAGCCCCTGGATATGAATGTAGCGTCGCGCGACGAAGGGACGGAAATACTCATCGATCATGTCGGCTGTTGGTCGTGAGCGGGGTCGTGCATTCGCCATCACGAACCGGCATGGCGCTTAGCTTCCGGTGCAGGCCCATCGCTGGTCCCCATCTCGTCCAGCAGCGCCTGCGCCAGTCCCTTCTGCGTATCGGGCAGGCCGCGATTGCGCGCTGACTGCTCCAGCGCGAAGGTCGCTTCCATGTGAATGCGGAAATGCGCGGCGTTCTGCTCGACGCCGGTGCCCTCGGGTACATCGCCGAACACCACGTCGTGGCAGCGCGCCACTGAACGTGACGTGAAGGCGCGGCAGGTCAGTGGGCGGACCTCATAGACCGTGCAGCGATTGTCCGATCCGAGCAGCGCGCAGCGCATGCGAAGTTTCATGACGTCGGCGGCATCGCGTGCGGCAGCCGCGGCAACTTCGAGGCGGGTGCGGAGTGCCGTCTGTTCGTCCGGCGTGAAATGCGCGGCGATATGTCTTGCCATCACGGTCGCGGTGCCGGGCGGCACCTGGACGTAGAGATGACAGCAGGCGGCGCAGCCGCTGGTGCAGGCATTGCCCGGCTGGTTCGGGATGTTGTCGCGAATGGCTGTCGTGGCGGCGTCCGCAATGGCGGTCGCATCGCGTGCGGCGTCCGCGATGCTGTTCGCCTGTTCGAAGGCGACGCCATAGGCGGCGCGCAGATTGCCGAAGATGCCTTCATAGCGGCCGGACAGCGAGCGCATCAGCGTGCCCACTTCCGCGATATTGTCCGACACGAAGTCGATGGCGTCCTGTGCGCTCATGCTGGGGTCCCGATCCGCTCCCGTCCTACGCCGCGAATCGGCGGGACGTCACCAGCAATCTGCAGCGGGAACCGGGCTTTACCGTTCAGGCGCGCGCTTTCGCTTTGGCCGGTTCCTTCAGCGCCGCCTTGGCCGGCTTCCCCGTCAGCGCCATGACCGCGACCGCGACCACGCGGTCGGTGATCGCCTGCACATCGTTGAGGTCGCACAGCCCGTCGGACATGCGCGTCAGGCGTTCGCTGTCGCGGATGGTCTGGTGCGCCATGGCCAGCGCAAAATGCAGCGCCCAGAAGATATCCGCGGGGTCCTGATCGGGCAGGGACCGGCGCATCGCCGCGGCGAAGCGCTTGAGGTGATCGACCTCGCGGTTCTTGATCTTGCGGATCGGCGGCACGGATTCGATCGAGGCGCGGATCATGAAGCGCGCGGCGTCCGAGCGCTGTTTCTCGGGGCCGAGGCAGCCGCGCAGCGTCGGGCCGACGAGGGCGGCGAAGATCGCATGGATGTCGGCGCGGCCGTCGCCGGCTTCCTCCGCCGCCTTCAATTCGCGCAGACGCTCGCGATTGGTGGCGAGGCTGCGCGTCACGAACAGTTCGGCGATCAACTCGTCCTTGCTGCCGAAATGATAATTCACCGCCGCGAGATTGACGTCCGCCGCAGCCACGATGTCGCGCATGGTCACATCCGCAAAGCCGCGTTCGGCATAGAGCCGTTCGGCTGCGGTGATGATCGCCGTCCGTGTGTGGTCTGCTGCCATGCGATCGTCCTGATCAAAACGGTCCTTTTGCAACATGGCCCCATGCAAGCGGCGCGGATCGGGGTCATTGCATTTCAAACGCGTGTATGAAACTATCGTTTGAGCGTCGGGAAATGTCAATGTGCGCCTGATGGCATATTGCATCTGCTCAACGCCATCGCCCCCGCGCGGATCTGTGCCGCATCAGCAGAGACAAATTTGCTCTTGCGGTGATCCAGCGACGGGACAACAGTGCCGCCAACAATTCTAAAAAACGCGAGGATCGCCCCATGGATTTCAATATGTCGGACCGCCAGCGCGAATGGCTCGAGCGCGTGTCCTCCTTCATGACCAAGCATGTCCGCCCCGCCGTGCCGATCTATCGTCAGCAGGACGAAGCGGGCGAGCGCTGGAAGGTGATCCCGATCGTCGAGGAATTGAAGAAGAAGGCGAAGGCCGAAGGCCTGTGGAACATGTTCATGCCGCCGTCGTCGCATGAAGACGACGAATTCCACGGCGCGGGACTGAGCAATCTGGAATATGCGCTGCTCGCCGAACAGATGGGCCATATCGGCTGGGCCTCGGAAGTGTTCAACTGCTCCGCGCCGGACACCGGCAATATGGAAGTGTTCATGCGCTATGGCTCGAAAGAGCATAAGCAGAAGTGGCTGAAGCCGCTGATGAACGGCGAGATCCGCTCCGCCTTCCTGATGACCGAGCCGGATGTCGCGTCGTCGGACGCGACCAATATCGAGACCTCGATCAAGCGCGACGGCGACGAATACGTCATCAACGGCACCAAGTGGTGGTCGTCGGGCATGGGCGATCCGCGCTGCGCCGTGATGATCGTGATGGGCAAGACCGATCCGAGCGCGGCGAAGCACCAGCAGCAGTCGCAGATCCTGGTGCCGCGCGATGCCAAGGGTGTGACGATCGAGAAGATGCTGCCGGTGTTCGGCTTCGACGATGCACCGCACGGCCATGCGCGGGTGAAGCTGGACAATGTCCGCGTGCCTGCCAGCAATATCCTGCTCGGCGAAGGCCGCGGCTTCGAGATCGCACAGGGCCGTCTCGGTCCGGGCCGTATCCATCACTGCATGCGCACCATCGGCAAGGCCGAGGAAGCGCTGGAGAAGATGGTGCGCCGGCTGTCGTCGCGCACCGCCTTCGGCAAGAAGATCATCGAATATTCGATCTGGGAGCAGCGCATTGCTGAAGCCCGCACCGATATCGAGATGAACCGTCTGCTCTGCCTCAAGGCCGCCGACATGATGGACAAGGTCGGCAACAAGACCGCCCAGCTCGAAATCGCGATGATCAAGGTCTCCGGCCCCAACATGGCGCTGAAGATCATCGACAACGCGATCCAGGCTTATGGCGCCGCTGGCGTGTCCGACGATGCGGGTCTCGCCCGTGACTATGCGTCGATGCGCACCATGCGTCTCGCCGACGGTCCGGACGAGGTGCACAACCGTGCCATTGCGCGGCTCGAACTGCGCAAGTATGCCAATGAGTCGAAGCACTAAGAAACGCTAAGCGGAGACTGACGTGACCGATGGTGTGAAGCGCGACGACGAGTATAACGGCACGAGGCCAGTGGAGGAGCGGCATCGCTTCGACGAGATGAGCCTCGAGGCCTGGATGCGCGAGCATGTGGAAGGCTATGAGGGACCGTTGACCGTCCTGCAGTTCAAGGGCGGACAAAGCAACCCGACCTATCGGCTGAATACGCCGAAGCAATCCTACGTGATGCGGCGCAAGCCGTTCGGCAAGCTTCTGCCATCGGCGCACGCCGTCGATCGCGAATACAAGGTGATCGCGGCGCTTGGGAAGCAGGGCTTCCCGGTCGCCAAGGCCTACGCACTCTGCACCGATGACAATGTCATCGGTTCGGCGTTCTACATCATGTCGATGGAAGACGGCCGGATCTTCTGGGATCCGGCGCTGCCGACGGTGCCGAAGGAAGATCGCCGCGCGATCTTCACGGCGAAGATCGAGACGCTGGCGCAACTGCACAGCTACGATCCCGAAAAAATCGGGCTCGGCGACTTCGGCCGTCCCGGCAATTACTTTTCCCGTCAGGTCGATCGCTGGACCAAGCAGTACCGCGCCTCGGAGACGCAGCTCATTCCGGAAATGGAACGGCTGATCGAATGGCTGCCGACCTCCGTTCCGGAGCAGGAGCGGGTGTCGGTGGTGCATGGCGACTACCGCATCGACAACATGGTGTTCCATACGACGCAGCCGAAGGTGCAGGCGGTGCTCGACTGGGAGCTGTCGACATTGGGCGATCCGATGGCCGACTTCACTTATCTTTTGATGCAGTGGATCATGCCGGGCCTCGACGGGCTCGATTTCAAGGCGCTCAACATCCCGACTATGGATGAAGCCGCGAAAATCTATTGCGAGAAGGCCGGCCGCAAGACCGTGCCGGATCTGAACTGGTACTATTGCTACAACCTGTTCCGGCTCACCGGCATTCTGCAGGGCATTGCCGGCCGTGTTCGCGATGGCACCGCGTCGTCGGCCAAGGCGATGGAATCCGCCAAGCGCACCGTTCCGCTGGCGCAGGCGTCGTGGAAATACGCACAGCTCGCCGGCGCGAAATAAACGATTGAAGAGGCGCGACCGATTGGGGATCGCGCCTCTTTCATGATCGCTTTAGAGATGCCCCGCTAAGAGGGCCGGCCGCAGCAAGTGCTGCTGCGTCGATCGACCTGGAAACGCACTTGTCTCTCTCTCCCAATCTTCGCGGCAGCGTGCTGATGGCCACGGCCATGGCCGGCTTCAGCCTCAACGACGCGCTCACGAAATTCCTGACGCTGCACATGAACTTCGGTCAGGTGATGCTGGTGCGGGGTCTGTTCGCCGCCGTGCTGATCGGCGCGCTCGCCACCCAGCAGAAGGCCCTGCGTCCGCTGCGTATCCTGTTCGTCCCGTCTGTGGCGCTGCGCGTATTCGGCGAGATCGGCGGCACCGTGACTTTTCTGGCGTCGCTCGCACATCTGCCCCTTGCGAACGTATCGTCGATCTTTCAATCGCTGCCACTCGCGATCACGCTCGGTGCGGCACTCATCTTCGGTGAGCAGGTGGGCTGGCGGCGCTGGCTGGCGATCGCTGCGGGCTTCGTCGGCGTTCTCATTGTGGTCCGGCCCGGCATCGAGGGCTTCAACCAGTTTTCGCTGCTGGCGCTGTTGTCGGTCGCGTTCTGTACCGTGCGCGATCTCGCGACCAAGCGCATTCCGACCGAAATCCCTTCACTGTTCGTCACGTTTTTGACGACGATCGTCGTGACGATCGTCGGCGCCATCCTGCTCGTTCCGCTGGGCGGCTGGACGCCACCCTCGAACCGGTCGCTCGGCCTGCTGGCGCTCGCCGCTGTGCTGGTGCTGATTGGATATCAGTGTGTGATCCTGGCGTTGCGCGCCGGCGATATCTCCGCTGTTGCGCCGTTCCGGTACTCGCAACTGCTGTGGGCCATGTTGCTTGGCTACCTCGTGTTCGGCGATGTGCCGGACGGCCCGATGGTTCTCGGCGCGTCGGTGATCGTGCTGTCCGGTCTTTATGCGTTCCATCGCGAGCGTGTTCGCAACCGGTTGCCGGCGGCCAGTGCGCCGAGCATGCCGCCGGATGGGTTGTAGGCTTGGCGCCCGGCCATCAGTCCGGCGCACAGTGAATGGCAGGGACGCGTGAGCCATCTGGCTCGCACGTCCGTCTTCGTGCACATGAGGCGCAATCATTTGGCCTGAGTCTTGCTCCTTTCGGAGCCTGTCTGCTCTGACCGTAACTCACCCAGGATTGTCTTGCCTCTCTCTCCCAATCTGCGCGGCAGCCTGCTGATGGCTGTCTCCATGGCAACCTTCAGTGTCAACGACGCCATTGCCAAGTTCCTCACCGTGCAGATGCATTTCAGCGAGGTAATGATGCTGCGCGGGCTGTTCGCCAGCGTCATGATCGGTGCGCTGGCGGTGCATCAGGGCGCGCTACGGCCTCAGCGGCTGCTGTTCGTGCCGTCAGTGGCGCTGCGCATCTCCGGGGAGATCGGCGGCTCGGCGCTGTTCCTGGTCGCGGTCAGCGCGTTGCCGCTCGCCAATGTGACCGCCATCGTTCAATCGCTGCCGCTGGTGATGACCTGTGGCGCCGTGCTGATCCTGGGCGAGCCGGTGGGATGGCGGCGATGGCTGGCGATTGCCGCGGGCTTCATTGGCGTGCTGATCATCGTGCGGCCGGGCGCCGACGGGTTCAGCCAGTTCACTTTGGTGGCGCTGCTGTCCGTGTTGTTCTACGCCACGCGCGATCTCGTCACCAAACGCATCCCGGCCGAAATTCCCACGCTGTTCGTCACCTTTCTCACCGCCGTTGCGGTGACTCTGGCAGGGGCAGTGTTCACGCTGCTGCACGGGGACTGGACTGCGCTATCGTTTCATTCGCTCGCTTTGCTGGCGCTGGCGGCAGTGATGACGCTGATCGGATTCCAGTGCGTCATCCTCGCGCTGCGCGTCGGCGATGTCTCGTCGGTCGCGCCGATGCGTTATTCGCAGATGCTCTACGCGATGCTGCTGGGCTATCTGGTCTTCGGTGACGTGCCCGACGCCATGATGGTGCTCGGCGCGAGCGTGATCGTGCTGTCCGGCATCTACACATTCCACCGCGAGCGCGTGCGCGACCGCTTGCTGGCGACGAATTCGTCGAACGCTCCGCCTGACGGCGTATAGCGCGGCGAGTACGCCGCGCTATAGCGACGCGGCTAGATCGGTTTGCCCGCGTAAGGCATCGACGCCGTGAGGCCGCCGTCCACCGGGATCGCCTGGCCATTCACATAGGACGCTTCGTCGCTCGCCAGAAACAATCCCATCGCCGCGAGTTCATGCGGCTGGCCGGCGCGCTTCAGCGGATTGAGCTGGCCGATCTTGCCCTGCGTGCCGCGCTCCTTGGCATTGTCGAAGATCGGCTTGGTCATGCCGGTCTCGATCAGGCCGGGGCACACCGCATTGATGCGCACGCCGGTGCCGGAGAGCGAATAGGCCGTGGTCTGCACCAGGCTGATGACGCCGGCCTTGCTCGACGCATAGGGATGGCCGGAGGCGCCGGACTTCAGGCCTGCGACAGAGGCGGTGAGGACGATGGAGCCGTGCCCCTGTTTCACCATATGCGGCATGGAATGCTTGATTGCGAGGAACGGCCCGATCAGATTGATGCGCAGGATCTCCTGCCATTGCTCGACGGTCTGCTCCAGCAGCGGCACGAGGCCGCCTGATATGCCGGCATTGGCCCAGATCGCGTCGAGCTTGCCGTATTTTGACAGTGCCTTCTCGACATAGGCTTTCACATCGCTCTCGGAACCGGCATCCGCCGTGATCGCTTCAATGGTGCCGCCGGCATCGCTCACAAGTTTGGCTGTCTCATGCACGCTCTCGCTGCGGTCGACGATGATGAGCTTCGCGCCTTCCAGCGAGAACAATTGCGCTGCGGCGCGGCCGATGCCGCTACCTGCGCCGGTGATGATGACGGATTTGCCTGCGAGGCGGCCCATAACTCTCTCCCTGTATGTTTTTTGTGCGGCGTGCCGCCATATGGAATTCAATGATGCGTGCCAAGCTGCGAAGATGCTTGAGGCGCTTCGCGCTCTGACGTAGGACGGATGAAACAGTATTGAAGGGTGGTCACGATGTCCAACGCCGAGAAACCGTTCGTGGCGCAGCATACAGTCCCTCAAGGTGTGACGGCGACGCGGTGGTGGTGGGTGCGACACGCCCCGGTGCGGAGTGACGGCGGCAACATCTACGGCCAGAAGGACATGGACTGCGACTGCAGCGACCGCGTGGTGTTCGATGCGGTCGGCAAGATCCTGCCACGCAATGCCGTCTGGGTCGCCAGCAATCTCAAGCGCACGCATCAGACGGCGAGTGCGATCTGGGCCGCAGGATTTCCGAAGCCCGACGCGATGCCGCATGAAGCGGATTTCGCCGAACAGCATCTCGGCGACTGGCAGGGCATGAACCGCGCCGCGTTCTTCGCCAGCCGTCCCATCAATGTCGGCAGCTACTGGTTCGCGCCCATCGATGAACCATCGCCGAATGGCGAAAGCTTCATGGACCTCTACAACCGCGTGCGCCGTGGCATCGAGCGCATCAATGTCGAGCACGCCGGCAAGGATATTATTGCAGTGGCGCATGGCGGCACGATCAAGGCGGCCATTGGTCTTGCGCTCAACGATCAGCCGGATCGCGGTCTCGCTTTCACCATCGACAACTGCTCGGTCACGCGGCTCGATCATCTCGCCAGCGACGGCCATAGTGGCTGGCGCATTCCAATGGTCAACCAGCAGCCCTGGATCGCCGATCCGTCGCATGCAGCGATGCATCAGCCGGCGGGGCCGGAAGTGACGCCGACGAAACTGGCTTAGTCATAGCCGTCATTGCGAGGAGCCTCTTGGCGACGAAGCAATCCAGTTCTTTTCGTCAACAAGAAGGACTGGATTGCTTCGTCGCTTCGCTCCTCGCAATGACGGAGGAAAACTCAAACAGAAAAAACTAGGGAGAAACACACATGAACCTGTTCGACATGACCGGAAAAGTTGCCGTCATCACCGGCTCGACGCGCGGCATCGGCCGTGCCATTGCCGAGCGCATGGCGGAGCACGGCGCCAAGGTGGTGATCTCGTCGCGCAAGCAGGATGTCTGCGACGAAGTGGCGACGGAGATCAACGCGCAGTTCGGCAAGGGGACTGCGGTGGCGATCGCCGCCAACATCTCCAGCAAGGAAAACCTGCAGAACCTCGTCGACGAAAGCAAGAAGGCGTTCGGCAAGATCGATGTGCTGGTGTGTAACGCTGCGTCGAATCCGTATTACGGGCCGCTGGCCGGCATTTCTGACGATCAGTTCCGCAAGATTCTCGACAACAACATTGTCGCCAACAACTGGCTGACCAGCATGGTCGTGCCGGACATGATCGAACGCAAGGACGGCTCGGTGATCATCGTGTCGTCGATCGGCGGGTTGAAAGGCTCGACGATCCTGGGCGCCTATGCGATCTCGAAAGCGGCTGACATGCAGCTCGCGCGCAATCTCGCCTGCGAATACGGCAAGTTCAATGTCCGCGTGAACTGCATCGCGCCCGGCCTCATCAAGACCGACTTTGCGAAAGCGCTGTGGGACAATCCGGAGAACCTCAAGGCCTCCACCGCACGCTCGCCGCTGCTGCGCATCGGCATCCCCGATGAAATCGCAGGCGCTGCGGTGTTCCTGGGATCTGCAGCCGGGAATTTCATGACCGGCCAGACCATGGTGATCGACGGCGGCGCTACGATTAGCTGAGATCAATCTCGTCATTCCGGGGCGAGGACGTCGCCGAAGGCGGCGGCCGCGAACCCGGAACCTCGACGTGGGAGTCTCCGTCGGTGTCAGGCCATTTCGAGATTCCGGGTTCGCGTCCGGCTTGCGCCGGCCGCGCCCCGGAATGACGAGTTTTTCTTGCTTACTCCACCGCCGCGTAGACGAGACTCCGGATCAGCGTCCTGAAATATTCCCGCTGGCCGGGTCCCTGCGACATGAACACCGCAAACAGTTCTTCCTGCGGATCGATCCAGAAGAACGTGCCGGCGACTCCGCTCCAGAAGAACTGGCCCTTCGATCCCGCATAGGGCGCGTGACCATCGTCGGTGCGTACGGCGAAGCCGAGGCCGAAGCTGTGGCCGGGCGGTACGAGATGTGTCTCCAGCTTCACGTTAGGGCTGAGGTGATTGGACGCCATCAGGTGCAGCGTGCGGCTGCCGATCACGCGGTTGCCGTCCAGCGTGCCGCCGTTGAGCAGCATCTGGCAGAAGCGCGCATAGTCCATGGTCTTCGATACCAGTCCGCCGCCGCCGGATTCCATCTTCGGAATTTCGAGCGGATCGAACAGCGCGACTTTCTCGCCGGTCCAGGGATCGGTGGGGAAGGGCTGCGCGATACGGTCCTTGTTCGTGCCTGCTGTGTGGAAGCCGGTCTCGGCCATCTGCAGCGGCGCCAGAATGTTCTCGGTGAGATAGCTGCCCAGCGTCTTGCCGGACACGACCTCGATGACGCGGCCGAGAATGTCCGTGGAGCGGCTGTAATTCCACTCAGAGCCGGGCTGGCAGATTAGCGGCAGGCCGGCAACGATTGTCGCGTGTTCTTCGTTGGTGATGTCGCGATTGCGCAGGTTCGACTTCTGGTACATCCGCTGCACCATGCCATTGCCGGTGATCTCGTAGGAGATGCCCGAGGTGTGGCGCAGCAGGTCCTGGATCGTGATCGGTCGAACAGGCAGCGCCAGTTCGAGCGCGCCATTGCGCTCGACGCCGACCTTGGTGTCGGCGAATGCGGGGATGTATTTGGCGAGGGGATCGTTGAGCAGGATATGGCCGTTCTCGACCAGCTGCATGATGCCCAATGACACGATCGGCTTGGTCATCGAGAAGATGCGGAACAGGCTGTCCTTCGACATCGCAGTGGCGCCGTCCGGGGTCTGCTTGCCAAAGGCCTCGAAATAGCCGATCTGGCCGCGGCGGGAGACCAGCATGGTGACGCCCGGCGTGGTGCCCTTGTCGATCTCGCGCTTGAACGCGTCCGACATGATTTGAAGACGGTTTGATGACAATCCCAGCGTTTCCGGCCGGGCCTGCGGCAGCTCGGGGGTCTCAAGGGAAACGGCGTGTTTTGCGGCAGTTTGGGCGTTCATGGGGGCTCCCGATAGTGCTTTGATTGATCTTGTCATTTGCCGGCTTACATAGGGGGCTCGCCGGCATGGTTGGACGAGCTTGGCCCAGAAGTTCGGGCTTGAACAGGGCCGTTTTCCCTTGTAACCAGCCGCCGGTTTGGTGCTGCGCACGGGCGTGGCTTAACAGGTGGATCTATGGCCAAAGCAAAATTTGAACGTAACAAGCCGCACTGCAATATTGGTACGATCGGTCACGTTGACCACGGCAAGACGTCGCTGACGGCGGCGATCACGAAGGTGCTGGCAGAGACGGGCGGTGCCACGTTCACCGCTTACGACCAGATCGACAAGGCGCCCGAGGAAAAGGCCCGCGGCATCACCATTTCGACGGCACACGTCGAATACGAGACCGCCAACCGGCACTACGCCCACGTCGACTGCCCCGGCCACGCCGACTATGTGAAGAACATGATCACCGGCGCCGCGCAGATGGACGGTGGCATCCTGGTCGTGTCGGCCGCTGACGGCCCGATGCCGCAGACCCGCGAGCACATCCTGCTCGCCCGCCAGGTCGGCGTGCCCGCGCTGGTCGTGTTCCTGAACAAGTGCGACATGGTCGATGATCCGGAACTGCTCGAGCTCGTGGAAATGGAAGTGCGCGAACTGCTCTCGAAGTACGACTTCCCGGGCGACGACATTCCGATCATCAAGGGTTCGGCGCTGGCCGCTCTCGAAAACTCGGACCAGAAGCTCGGTCACGACGCCATTCTCGAACTGATGAAGAATGTCGACAGCTACATCCCGCAGCCGGAGCGTCCGGTTGACCAGCCGTTCCTGATGCCAGTGGAAGACGTGTTCTCGATCTCGGGCCGTGGTACGGTCGTGACCGGCCGCGTCGAGCGCGGCATCGTCAAGGTCGGCGAGGAAATCGAAATCGTCGGCATCCGCGCCACGCAGAAGACGATCTGCACCGGCGTTGAAATGTTCCGCAAGCTGCTCGATCAGGGCCAGGCCGGCGACAACATCGGCGCGCTGCTGCGCGGCACCAAGCGTGAAGACGTCGAGCGCGGCCAGGTGCTGTGCAAGCCGGGTTCGGTGAAGCCGCACACCAAGTTCAAGGCCGAGGCTTACATCCTCACCAAGGAAGAGGGTGGCCGTCACACGCCGTTCTTCACCAACTACCGTCCGCAGTTCTACTTCCGCACCACCGACGTGACCGGTGTGGTGCATCTGCCGGAAGGCACCGAAATGGTGATGCCGGGCGACAACATCGCCATGGAAGTGCACCTGATCGTGCCGATCGCGATGGAAGAAAAGCTGCGCTTCGCCATCCGTGAAGGCGGCCGCACGGTTGGAGCCGGAGTGGTTGCATCGATCATTGAATGATCGACGCAACAACTCCGAAAGGTCCAACCTAAAGAAAATGAGCCAAGTGCGGTATACCGCACTTGGCTGCGGTGCAGGCGTCGTCGCGAGCATCATCGAGTAATCGACAAAAACGGCGGGCAGGGGCTGGTTCCCTTGTCCGCCGTTTGGATTCCGGCGGGTTTTGATCAGGGTGGTGCGCTTCGCCTCTTGCAAATCAGGCGTCGCATATGCTTCAAACGGCGCGAAATGACTGATGTGTCGTTTCCGTAGGGGTGTAGCTCAGTTGGTAGAGTACCGGTCTCCAAAACCGGTTGTCGTAGGTTCGAGCCCTACCGCCCCTGCCATTTATCTAATTGATTTTGCTCGAATTTTCTATTTTCGTTCTCGGAGTGCTTGGCTCTCCGGAGCTCGTGGCTGTGGCCTTTTCGCCGGAGTCGCGGCGAGAATGCCTTGAAGGGCTCAGAACAGCTACGATCAAGTCACCAGGCGCCAATAAGCACGCCGCTATGAAGCGGCTCAAAATACGCTGCCAAAATGCAAAAAAAAATGATCGCGACAAAAGTGATGCTGCGTACGTCAACAATCGGCTCTATATAAGCGTTAAGGAATCATAAGTACCGTAAGGTACAGCGCAGGAGAGACCTATGGCAGAACGAAAACCCGTATTGGGTCCAACACCAAGTCACCCAGAACTGGACCGTCTCCTGGAGCAGACCCGCCATATCAAGGTTTCGGAGGCTGATTTGCTGGAGCAACGGATCAGCTTTGCATATGGGAATGCCCCCCATTCGTCGAATGTGACGAAAGAGTCGGTGCGAGATGCGACAAAGACAATATTAATCGGATAATCAGGGGAGCCCGGCTAGACCGGGCTTTTTTTTGGGCATGTTGGTCTTAGAAAAAGATGATTTAGCGCTGTACACTAGAATTCAAGAAAAGAACCTTATTCGCCAGTACGATTTATTGACGAACTGTATTGAGATCGGCCTGAAGCAAGGTCAAATTTCTTTTGATAAATACTTTCTCTGGTCTTTGAACCACGCTGCAGTTGCTAATATTTCGCAGTTTGGCGGGCGCTTTCGCCAAGAGCCGATTTACGTGGGTAACCACACGCCTCCACATTTTAAAGAGGTGGCGGATCTCATGGATCGGTTCATCTCATTCATTCACGAGAACTGGTTCACGCTTTCGGCCACCCAACTTGCAGCTTATGCATTGTGGCGAATGCTATGGATACACCCATTCATTGAAGGAAACGGTCGGACGGCGCGTGCCATTTGTTACTACATACTGAATGCAAAAATTGGACGAGTGCTTCCTGGAAAAGTGATTGTCCCTGAGCGTATTCGAGACAATAGAGGCCCTTATATAGCTGCTCTTCGAAAAGCGGATGATGCGTGGGAGGCTGGCCACTACGACATCAACGATTTAGCAGTTTATCTGGCTGGATTGCTGCAAGAACAGCTTAGAGAGGCTGCCGAAGCAGCAGCTGAAGCTATCAAGGATTAGCCTCCAGAACGGCAGTTCAGCTGAGAACAGTGGTTCTCAGCTGAACTGCCGTTTTTGCGGCGCTGCCACCACGCGGTCGCGGCCGGTATCCTTGGCTCTGTAGAGCGCAAGGTCGGCGCGCGCCAAAATGTCTTCCGGCGTATCGTTGGGCCTGATGGCGCTGATCCCGGCGGATATCGTCAGAGTCAGATCCTGCGCAATCGCTGACCAGTTCAGTTCCGTGATCAGGCCGCGCAATCGATCCAGCGTCTGGATCGCAAGATCAATGTCGGTGTCCGGCAGGATCAGTAGAAACTCCTCGCCGCCCTGACGGCCGAACCTGTCGATGGTGCGGATATTGGCGAAGACAGAGATGGCGAAGGCGCGCAGCACTTCATCGCCCACCGGATGTCCGAAGTGATCATTGATCTTCTTGAAGTGATCGAGGTCGATGATCGCGATGCAGCAGGTTGTGGCGTTGCGCTGGGCCTTGGCGATCTCGTCGTTCAGGCACTTCATGATGTAGCGCCGGTTCAATGCGCCGGTGAGCTCGTCGAGTTGCGCCAGTTCCTCGATCCGCACATTGGCAGCCGCGAGGTCGTTGCTGCGACGATACAGCAGTTCGCGCATCGAGCTGCCGTAGAGGCCGGCGCTGGCACAGCGGCCGAGCGCACTGACGAAACAGGCCAGCGCCAGAGCGCGCTCGGTCGCGGTGGCCATGGGAATGCCGATCGGCTTGTCGGTCATCAGGAAAAGTAGTGCGAGGCCCAGCGTTGCGGTCGACCAGACGATGCCGGTCTGGCGCGCACTCATGCGGAGTGCGGCGAAGCCGAGCACGACGAAAATGATGGAGATGAAGTAGAAGCCGATCTGCGGCACGAGATAGATCGCGCCGATCTGGACGATGATGCTGACGATGGAGAGGGGGACCGTGAGGTAGGGGTCCTTGAAACGGTCGTTGACCTGGATTTCCGAGAGATAGGCAGCAATGCCGACCACAGCGAGCCTGATGGCCAGATACACGACCCCCGTCGCCACGGTGGTCACGCCGATCATGGCGTACAGCAGCAGGATTGCGGCATCGATCAGATAGCTCGACGCCTGCGCGATATAGGCGGTTCGCCGCCGCGCGATCCGCAATGCCGAATCCTTGCGGAGGTCCCTCGTGGAGGCGTCGGTTCCCTCGGACAGGGTGGTGATGCTGGTCATTCGCTGATGCCCGTCGCATTGCCGATCAAACAAGCAATCTGCCGATCAAAACATTTAGGTCTGCTAATACATCCACTTACTGGAGTACCTGGGTAGTTTCTCGCGTTTTAGTCTGGCCGCGGGGTTAATGGAATCTGACGATCCGCGGGGCAATTTGCTCAATAGGCTGATGGCCATGTCCGACATCGGCTTTGCCAATCATGCGCGATCGTGCTGCTCCCCGCGTTTCCGTTGCGCTGCGTCCCTGCGGCGTGCGGTCGCGGCGATGAACCTGGCTTGCCGCGCGCGCGACACACCCGTTGGGAATTCAGCCGGAAGTCGAGAATGAAATTACTTGTGACGTTCGTCGTGGGGGCCACGACGTTGCTGTTGTCGTCCTTTGGTCTTCTGTCATTGAGCCGTGGCGCTCATGCCGCCGATCTGCTCTGGCAGGTGGAAAGTCCATTTCGCTTCTTCAAGAATGCCGCATCCTTCGCGATGTATGAGCGCGGCTATCCCGCTGCGCGCAACGAGATGGTGCTGCCGCCCGCCGATGTGGTGTGGCGCACCGAGCGGCGGCTGAACGATCCCGATTGCCGCGACATGACCAGCCCGACCAGTTGCGCGGACACCGCGCGGGCGCGCTACGATCGCTCGCGTCTCGGCTGGGCGTCGCAGACCATCGACGCCGTCTGCTATGACAGCCGGCAGGGCCGCTATCTCGCGAGTTGCGACCGGCGTTATTCGTGGGGCACGGCCAAGGAAGATTACGTGCTGCCGGATGCGCATACGGTGCTGATCCGGCTGTCGCCCGAGCGCATTGCCGAAGCCGGCGCGTATGATTGCGTCTGGAGCTGGACGCCGCGGAGGCCGGGCAGCAGGACCGAGACCACAACGCAATCCTGCGCGACGCCGCTCAAGATCACGCGCCTGCCTTATGCCGTCGATCGCAGCCTGTCCGGTGCATCGGTCCAGGTCAGATTGCCCGACGGTCGTACGTTGAACGACCCGCAGGTCGTGGTCGAGGATCTCTTCATCGTGGCGCTCGGCGATTCCTTTGCCTCGGGCGAAAGCAATCCGGACGTTCCGGTGACATTCAGCGCCGTCCGCGAGATGGTCTACGATCCAACCCTGATGCGCGAGGAGATGGCGACACGCAGCACCGCCAAGTCGCTACAGAAACTGACCCCCGCTGCACCGGTGGGAAGTTTCGACTACAAAAATCTGCCGCGGCGCAAGCTCGCCGACGAGGAGCAGGAGCTTTATTTCCCACTCGCATCGGCGCAGTTCGACAAGGCGTTCAATGCCGCCAATCCGCGCTGGCTCAGTCCCGATTGCCACCGCTCGCAATACGGCTATCCGTTTCGCGTCGGGCTGCAACTCAGTTTGGAAAATCCGCACCGGTCGATCACGCTGGTCAGTCTGGCCTGCACCGGCTCGGAGGTGACCGAAGGTCTGTTCCTCGAGAAGAAGGCGCGCGAGGGGGCCGGCAACGCGATGGTGCGTTCCCAGCTCGATCAACTCGCCGATCTCATCTGCAAAAGCCCCGCGGGCCGCACGCAGCGTGCGACCTACAATCTGCCGACCTATGCCAGCGGCAGCGTGCAGGTCGCCAATATGCCGGTGACAAAATCCTGGTGTGCGCCGAATGAGCGCAAGCGGCCGATCGACACACTGCTGCTCTCGATCGGCGGCAACGATGTCGGCTTCTCGCCGCTGATGGTCTATGCGATGACCGAATCCGCCGGCGATCTCGCACCGATCGCGAACCTGCTCGGCAAGCAGATCCGGTTCTCGCCGCAAGTTTCGCGCGCTTACATGGAGCAGCTCGACGAGCGCATGGTGGCGCTCCGCGATGCCTTGCGCGACGGCTTTGGCGTGGCGCCCGCGAAGGTCCTGCAGACGGCTTACGAGCCGATCCAGTTCGACGAGACGGGCGCGCTGTGCGGCGCGCAGCCGACGCTCGGCCTCGACGTCCACAAGAAACTGTCGCTGTCGCGCGAACGGCTGGCCGAGACGGTGAGCTTCCTCAACGATTTCTTCGCCCGGACCGCTTGCATCACCAACGGACGGGGCGGGGGCTGCCCGGCGCTGGCCACCGGCGCCGGAACCGGCTTCCAGCTCATCACCGATCACCAGAGCGAATTTGCCAAACGCGGGCTCTGTGCGCGCGATCCGAAGCGGCCGCAGGCGGACGGCGAGGCGATGGCGATGCCGCGACGCTGGATCGGCAAGGAGGAGTTTACGCCGTATTCCCCGGCGGCCTATCTGCCCTATGCGTCCCGCTGGCGCCTGTTCCGGACCCCGAATGATGCGTTTCTGACCGCAAACGTGCATGCAACGGGCTTTACCCAGTTCGACATCCTGCAGCCGGTCTATGCGGCCATGTATAGCGGCGCGGTGCACCCGACCGCGGAGGGCCACGCCATCGTCGCCGATCATGTCGTCCGGCACGTCCGTGCGGCGGTCGGCAAACCGTCGCCGGGGGTGGGCGGGCGCTAATCCAGGTGGTATCCGGTGGCGGGAAGGGTTCCCGCCCGTCCGGCCCGGATACCTTGACCTTTGGTCCGGTCCGAAGTAGGAAGCTGCACTCGCTGTCGGCCCGGTGACCGGATATCCGACGCGGCAAATCCCCGAACGAACGAGCCCGCTTGGCGGCTCATCCTTGAATAAAGGGTTGGGCGCAAGAGGGCTGTTCGGATTCTGAAACCAATTCAATCGTCTCACGACGGATGCGGATCACATAACGATGGCGTTCAGCCCGTTCAAATTCCTGCAGGAAGTGCGCACCGAGACCAACAAGGTCACGTGGCCCTCGCGACGCGAGACGACCATCACGACCATCATGGTTTTCGTCATGGTGGCGCTGTCGTCGATCTTCTTTTTTGCGGCGGATCAGGTCATCCGCTACCTCGTCGCCTTTTTGCTCACGATGCACTGACGGAACAGAATTATGAGCATGCGCTGGTACATCGTTCACGCCTATTCGAATTTCGAAAAGAAGGTGATGGAGTCGATCAAGGAACAGGCCAAGCAGCGTGGCCTGGAAGACCTGTTCGAACAGATCCTGGTTCCGGTCGAGAAGGTCACCGAAATACGTCGCGGTCG
Source organism: Tardiphaga sp. 20_F10_N6_6 (assembly GCF_052076045.1). Taxonomy (NCBI): domain Bacteria; kingdom Pseudomonadati; phylum Pseudomonadota; class Alphaproteobacteria; order Hyphomicrobiales; family Nitrobacteraceae; genus Tardiphaga; species Tardiphaga sp. 20_F10_N6_6. Next base: position 1,668,757 of record NZ_CP197239.1, on the reverse strand, counting down.
CAAGATGGACGCCGAGCGCAAGTTCTTCCCGGGCTACGTGCTGGTGAAGATGCAGCTCACCGACGAAGCGTTTCATCTGATCAAGAACACCCCGAAGGTCACGGGCTTCCTCGGCGCGGAAAACAAGCCGATGCCGATTTCGGAAGCCGAAGCCATGCGCATTCTGCACCAGGTGCAGGAAGGCGTGGAGCGCCCGAAGGCGTCGGTGTCGTTCGAGATCGGCGAGAACGTGAAGGTGGCCGATGGTCCGTTCGCGTCGTTCTCCGGCGTCGTCGAGGAAATCGACGAAGCACGCTCGCGCGTGAAGGTCGCAGTGTCGATCTTCGGCCGCGCCACGCCGGTCGAACTGGAATTCGGTCAGGTCGAAAAGGTCTGATCGCAATAGCGTGAGGTTCGCCTCGCGTTTCTAAGGCCGTGGGAGGAAGAGGGCGGTTGCCAACCGCTTGTCGACCGAACCACGAAACCTGAAACAGCCGGTCGATGACCGGCACAACAGGAGTGACACATGGCAAAGAAAGTGACCGGATACCTGAAGCTTCAGGTGCCGGCCGGTGCGGCGAACCCTTCGCCCCCGATCGGTCCCGCGCTTGGTCAGCGCGGTTTGAACATCATGGAATTCTGCAAAGCGTTCAACGCGCAGACGCAGAAGGAAGAAAAGAACACCCCAATCCCGGTGGTGATCACGATCTACGCCGATCGTTCGTTCACCTTCGCCCTCAAGACCCCCCCGATGTCCTTCTTCATCAAGAAGGCCGCCAAGCTCACCTCCGGCTCCAAGCTGCCGGGTCGTGACAAGGCCGGCGCGGTGACCAAAGCGCAGGTGCGCGAGATCGCCGAAGCGAAGATGAAGGATCTGAATTGCGACACCATTGAATCGGCCATGAAGATGGTTGAGGGCTCTGCCCGTTCGATGGGTGTCGAGGTCGCGGGGTAAACGGTCATGGCAATTGGAAAACGTTTGAAGAAGGCCCGTGAGGGCATCGACCGCGAGAAGCTCTATCCGGTCGCCGAGGCCATCAAGATGGTCAAGGAACGCGCCAAGTCGAAGTTCGATGAGACCATCGAAATTTCGCTGAACCTCGGCGTCGATCCGCGTCACGCCGACCAGATGGTCCGTGGCGTCGTCACTCTGCCGAACGGCACCGGCCGTACGCTTCGCGTCGGCGTGTTCGCCCGTGGCCCGAAGGCTGAAGAAGCCAAGGCTGCCGGTGCAGACGTCGTCGGTGCAGAAGACCTGTTCGAGAAGGTCCAGGCCGGTCAGATCGATTTCGATCGCTGTATCGCAACCCCCGACATGATGCCGCTCGTCGGTCGCCTTGGTAAGGTGCTCGGTCCGCGCGGCATGATGCCGAACCCGAAGATCGGCACCGTGACCATGGACGTCACCGGCGCAGTCAAGGGTGCCAAGGGCGGTTCGGTCGAGTTCCGCGTCGAGAAGGCCGGCATCGTGCAGGCTGGTATCGGCAAGGCATCTTTCTCGGAAGAGAAGCTCGTCGAAAACATCAAGGCTCTGGTCGATGCCGTCTCCAAGGCGAAGCCGGCTGGCGCGAAGGGCACCTATCTGCAGCGCGTTGCCGTGTCTTCGACCATGGGCCCCGGCGTCAAGGTTGAGACGGGCACCGTGCTCGGCTAAGCCGGAACAAGGCTTGCAAGAAACCAGGGCGGAATCGGGCAACCGGTTCCGCCCTTTCTTTTGTCTTCCGCTCTTTCACCCAGCAGGAATGTCCCGATGGCCGAGAAGGTTCTGATCTATTCGCGTTTCCCGAAGTCCCAGATGGTGCGCATCGGCGAGCACTTCGATCTTCTAGACGCTGCAGGCAAGCCACCGCTGCAGACCTTTTCCGCTGACCAACTGAGAGACGTGCGCGCGCTGATCACCGCTGGCGGTCAGGTGCTCAAGGCAGACGTGATGGACATGATGCCGGCGCTCGGCGCGATCATCTGCTACGGCACCGGCTATGACGGCGTCGATTTCAAGGCCGCGGCCGAGCGCAAGATCGTGGTCGGCAACAGCCCGGGCGCAAATGCGGCCTCGGTCGCCGATCTGGCACTCACGCTGATGCTCGCGGTGACGCGGCGCTTGCTGCCTGCGGATCAGTATCTGCGCGAGGGTGGCTGGTCGTCGGCAAAGCCGTCGCCGCTGATGTCGCCGCAGCCCGGCAATCCTGGCCGCAGAGTGGGCGTTTATGGCATGGGCGAGATCGGCCGCAAGATCGCGTCGCGCGTCGCGGCGTTCGAATGCGACGTCGCCTATCACAGCCGCAGCAAGCATGATGTGCCGTATCGCTATGAGCCCAGCCTCGAAGCGCTGGTCGAATGGTGCGACGTGCTGATGATCGCGGTGCGGGCAGGCACCGATACCAACCGCATCATCGATGCCGCGATGCTGAAGAAGCTCGGCGCCAATGGCGTCGTCGTGAACATCTCGCGCGGCTCGGTGATCGATCAGGCTGCGCTGACAGCGGCGCTGACGGACAAGACCATCGCCGGCGCCGGCCTCGACGTGTTCGAGAAGGAGCCCCACGCGCCCGACGCACTCACGGCTTTGCCGAATGTTGTGCTGACGCCGCATATCGGTGGTCACACACTCGACTCGCACACGGCGATGCAGGACTGCGTCATTGCCAATCTCGACGCGTTTTACGCGGGCAAGGGGCTGCCCTACGCGGTGGCGGTTTAGGGCAGCTATTCGGCGATCTGGAAACTGGTGAACAGGTCAACCACGCTCTGAGGCGCGTTGTCGTTGAAGAACAGCTTCAGATTCCGGTCGGTCTCAGCGGCAACAGACGCGCTGCGGGGAAAGAGGTCCGTTTCATAAGTGATAAGCGCGGCTTCGACGTCTTCCGGATTGGCGGCAAGTGCCCGTCCGAGCTCGGCGCCGTCATACATTGCGAGATTGGCGCCTTCGCCGGCGAATGGTGACATCAGGTGCGCCGCATCGCCGAGCAGCGTCACGCCGGCTACGCGATCCCATCGGTGTTCGATCGGCAGCGCATAGATAGGGCGAAGCATAGGGGCGCCCTCGCTGTTGGTGATGAGCGCTGTCAGTTCCGGAGCCCAGTCCTCGAATTCCGCGGCGATGCGGGCGAGGGCATTCGTCCGGTCGGAGAAGTCGATGCGGGCAATCCAGTCCTCCGGTCTGTTCAGGGCCACGTAGCCCTGCAGTGTGCCATCGGCGTGTCGGTGCGCAAAGATTCCCTGGCCCGGCGCAATCGCCATCAGTGTGCCCCCGCCAACCGCGTCCGCGCTGGCCTTGTGACGGGTGTCGGCGTTGAAAAGAAACGTCTCGACGAATGACGTGCCGACATAGGCCGGTTTCGCTGTTGAAAGAAGCGGACGAACGCGTGACCACGCGCCGTCGGCACCGATGAGGAGATCGGTCGTGACCGTCGAGCCGTGGGAGAAGGTCAACACGTGCCGCCCGTCGCCGAGCGGAGACGCCGATGTAAGCTTGTGTCCCCAGCGGATCGTGTCGGCAGGAAGGGAATCGAGCAGAATCTGGCGAAGCTCTCCTCGATCCACCTCAGGTCGACCGCCGTTGCCCATGTCGGGCCTGTCAAACAGCAGCTTGCCGTCCTTGTCGCGTATCCGCTTGGCATCGGCACCGACAATGATGATGTCGCGGAAAGCTTCGAACAATCCCGCAGCCTTGAGTGCGAGCTGCCCGTTGTAGTCGTGAATATCGAGCAGGCCTCCTTGTGCCCGCGAGTTGGCCGAGGCTTCAGCTTCATAGATCGTCGCTGCGATACCGTGAACATGGAGCACGCGGGCAAGCGTCAGGCCGCCGAGCCCCGCGCCGACAATCGCCACTTGAGTATTCATCTCGCCACCTTCGCAGTCGCAGGCTGTCCCGGGACATTCCCCAAGACCTAGAATGGAACGCCATTCCATTCTATTGGAACGTCGTTCCATTTATGTCAAGGTGGGGACATGGCCAAGAAAACTCGCAGCAGCCCACGACGCGAAGACTCGCTCTCCCGGGATCGCATCATCGAAGCGTCGATCGCGATCCTGGACGGCAGCGGGGAAGGTGGTCTGACGTTCCGCGCCCTCTCGGAACGGCTGGCCACGGGCCCCGGGGCTATTTATTGGCACGTGCCCAACAAGGGCGATCTGCTGACTGCCGCCTGCGACGCCATCATCGCCCGCGCGATGAACGCGCCCCCGGTCGGCGCGACGCCTCAGGCCATCATTCGCACCCTCGCGCTGGGCATGTTCGACGCGATCGACGCGCATCCGTGGGTTGGGTCGGCGCTCACACGGGCTCCCGGGCAGTTGCCCATGGTGCGAATACTCGAACGCATCGGCCGGCAGGTTCGCGCCCTTGGCGTGCCGGACGAGGAACAGTGGGCGACGGTGGGTGCGTTGCTGAACTACATCCTCGGCGTCGGTGCGCAGAACGCGGCCAATGGGCAGCTCGGCCGGACGCGAGGAATCGACAGGTCTGACTTTCTGGACGCGGTCGCAACCACCTGGTCTCAGCTCGATCCGGACGCGTATGCATTCACCCGCAGCATGGCTGCACATTTGCGGGGGCACGACGACCGCAGGGACTTTCTCGCCGGAATCGATCTCATCCTGAGCGGCATCGAAGCGTCGCGGCGCCTCTGACAAGCTGACGACTGGTCTGAAGGGCCGTTTCGCAAGAACCAATTTCGTTCCCGCGCGGTACAAAAATAATTGAATGGGTTATTCCGCAATGCGGATGTAGATGTCGGCTGTTTAGAACAACTCGAATGTAGGCGTACATTCGACGACATAGGACATCAGCGATGGCTGCGTTCACTCTCAAGATCAACGGTCAGGCCCGTCAGGTCGACGTCGATCCCAACACACCTCTGCTCTGGGCAATTCGAGATGGGGCCGGTCTCACCGGCACCAAATATGGCTGCGGGGTCGCGCAATGCGGCGCTTGCACGGTCTATGTGGACGGCCAGACCGTCCGCTCGTGTTCAATGCCCGTCTCGGCCATCGGCACCAGCGAAATCACTACCATCGAAGGGCTCGACTCCAAGGAAGCCAAGGCAGTGCAGGCGGCCTGGGTCGCGCTTGACGTGCCGCAATGTGGCTACTGTCAATCCGGCCAGGTGATGAGCGCCACCGCGCTGCTCAGCGTCAATCCGACCCCCACCGACAACGATATCGATCTGGCGATGAACGGCAACATCTGCCGCTGCGCCACCTATGTCCGCATCCGCGCCGCCATTCATGGCGCCGCCAAATCTCTGGAGGGTTGAGCCATGACCGTTCATGACACCAAACTCTCCCGTCGTACGCTGCTCAAGGGCAGCGCTGGCCTCGTGCTCGGCGCTTACGTTGCCCGTGCCGACAAGTTGTTCGCGCAGGCGGCGGCAAAGCCGTCAGTCAATATCGCGCCGAACACCTTCCTGATCATCAAGCCCGACAGCACCGTCACGGTGCTGTGCAAGGGCATCGAATTCGGGCAGGGGCCGTTCACCGGCATGGCGACTTTGGTTGCCGAAGAACTCGACGCAGACTGGGCGCAGATGCGCGCCGATCATGCACCGTCGAATCCGCAGCTCTACAAGAATCTGGCGTTCGGCATGCAGGGCACCGGTGGCTCGACGGCCATCGCCAATTCCTACATCCAGATGCGACAGGTCGGCGCCGCCGCGCGCCAGATGCTGGTCGCGGCTGCTGCCGATGCGTGGCAGGTGCCGGCAGGCGAGATCACCGTCGATAACGGTGTGATCAAGCATGCGTCAGGCCATGAAGGTCGCTTCGGCGAGTTCGCCGACAAGGCGATGGCCATGCCGGTGCCGGCTGATCCGAAGCTGAAGGACCCGTCGCAGTTCAGGTTGATCGGCAAGGAAGGCGTCGTGAAACGCCTCGACAGCGCCGACAAGACCAATGGCAAGGCCTTCTACACGCTCGATATCAACGAACCGGACATGCTCACGGTGGTCGTGGCGCGTTCGCCGAAATTCGGCGGCAAGGTCGCATCCTTCGATGCGACGGCTGCGAAAGCCGTGGCTGGTGTCGTCGACGTCAAACAGGTGTCGAACGGCGTCGCTGTCTATGCCAAGGGTTTCTGGCCCGCGAAGATGGGCCGCGACGCGCTGAAGATCACCTGGGACGACAGCAAGGCGGAGAAGCGTGGCAGTGCCGAACTGCTGCAGCAATTCCGTGGGCTGTCGAAGACGGCCGGCAAACTCGTCAAGGCCGAGGGCAAGTTCGAAGAGTCTATGGCCAAAGGTGGCCGCGTGATCGAGGTTGAATACGTCTTCCCGTATCTGGCCCATGCCGCGATGGAACCGCTCAACGCCTATCTGAAATGGGACGGCGACACCGCCTATGCGCGCTATGGCTGCCAGTTTCCGACGCCGGACCATATGGCGATCTCCAAGGTGCTCGGGCTGCCGATCGAGAAGGTGAAGATCGACGTTCTTCTGGCCGGCGGCAGCTTCGGCCGCCGCGCCCAGCAGAGCACGCATCAGGCCATCGAGCTCGCCGAAGTCGCGAAAGCGATCGGACCGGGCAAGCCGGTCAAGCTGGTGTGGACGCGCGAGGACGATATGCGCGGTGGCTATTATCGGCCGTATTGCATCCACCGCATGCGCGGTGCGGTGCGCGACGGCAAGATCGAGGCGTGGAGCGACACCATTGTCTCGCAGTCGATCATGAAGGGCTCCTTCTTCGAGTCCATGATGTTCAAGGACGGCCTGGACCCGACGTCCTATGAAGGCTCGAACGAAATCCCGTACGACGTCGAGAACTTCCGCTGCGACATGCATCAGGTTGATGTCGGCGTGCCCGTGTTGTGGTGGCGCTCGGTGGGCCACACCCACACCGGTTATGTTGTCGAAGCCTTTGTCGATGAACTGCTCGAGGCCGCCGGCAAGGATCCGATCGAAGGCCGGCTCGAGTTGCTGAGCAAGAAGCCGCGCCATGCGGGCGCGCTCAAGGCCGTCGCCGAACTCGCCGACTGGAAGAACTACAAGGTGCCGGCAGGCCGCGCGCGCGGCGTTGCGGTGGTCGAGAGCTTCAACACCTTCGTCGCGCAGGTCGTCGAACTGTCCATGACCGACGATGGTCCGAAGGTGCACAAGGTGTGGTGCGCGGTGGATTGCGGCGTCGCCGTGAACCCCGACATCATCCGCGCGCAGATGGAAGGTGGCATCGGCTTCGGCCTCGGTCACATCCTCTATGCGGAACAGACGCTGGATGCCGGCGCGCCGGTGTCAGGCAATTTCGACACCTATCGTTCGCTGCGCATCAACGAGATGCCGGAGATCGAAGTGGTCATCGTGAAATCGACCGAGAAGCCATCGGGCGTCGGCGAACCGGGCGTGCCTCCGCTCGGGCCTGCCGTTGCCAACGCGCTGGCGAAACTCGGAGTGGGAAGACCGCGGCAGTTGCCGATCGTACCAGGAGCCTCAGCATGAGCTTGTTTAAGAACTCGATGTTGGCGCTGGTCGCCGGCGGTCTCGCGGCGGGTCTCCTCGCATTCGCGGAGCCGAGCTTCCAGGAGGCCGATGCAGCGGTCAGCAATCCGACCAAGCTGCAGTCGGTCTCGGCCTTCGCCAAGATCAAGAACAAGAACGAGCGTGCGGTGGCGCTGTTTACGGAGGCCGGCAAGGTCATCCAGTCGCCGCGCTGCATGAACTGCCATCCGGCCACCGAACGCCCGACCCAGACCGACCGCATGCGGCCGCATATCCCGCTGGTCGTGCGCGGCGAGGGCGGTGTCGGCGCGGCCGGTGGTCTCGCTTGTGCCACCTGTCACCACGAGAACAACTTCGATGCCGCCAACGTCCCCGGCAATCCGAAGTGGGCGCTGGCGCCCATCGAGATGGCCTGGCAGGGCAAGACGCTTGGCCAGATCTGCACCCAGATCAAGGACAAGGAGCGCAATGGCGGCAAGGACATGGCCGCACTTGTGAAGCACATGGCCGAAGACGAACTAGTCGGCTGGGGCTGGCATCCCGGTGGCAACCGGACCCCGGCGCCGGGTACCCAGAAGCAGTTCGGTGAACTGATCAAGGCCTGGGCCGATGCCGGAGCGGCCTGCCCGAAGGGGTGACAGCTCCGCTTGGCATGAACGTCTAACTGAAGCGCGGGCGCGTCACGGCGTTTGCGCTTCAGCCATTCATGATCACGGCGCGCGTTCGACGTGATGGGTCATCTGCACCGACCAGCGTCGCGCGGTCCGTCGCTAGAACAACTTCCGGCAGCGACAGTGGCTCAATGCCGGCGAACCAGCGATAGACCAGTCCCATCATCACTCCGGCGACGGCGGTGATCGGGATGGTCAGCCAGAGCGAGATGAATGGGCTCGCCAGCACGGCGCCTGCACCCGCGACGGCTGCGCCAATCCCGGAATAGTCAATGCCTCTGGTGCGTCGCGTGCTGCGGGCTATGGCATGGGTGATGGCGATGACGATCGCAGACGGCAAGGACGTCGTCATCAAAGTCAGCATGAAGAAATAGGCGGGGAACGCCATTTCGTTGACCTGCTTGCTCCAGTTGAAGCTGTGACTCCCGTCGGCGCTGAAGTGGCCGAATATCGACGTGACGAAGGGGATGGTGACCACGGCGACAATCGCAGCAGGCACAGCCGCCGCGATCGCGACAGCGGTGAGTGAGGTGCGGACCTGGACCGGGCCGTCGAAAGTGACGGCCGGCGTTGCGGGAGCTTCCGTCGCCGCGTCGGGTGTTTCACCCGCCGGCACGGCCCGCATCTCGCGTCCAGCGAGTTTCACGTACATGACACCGGCGACCATGCCGACCAGAATTGGCAGCACTGATGCGGTCAGGCGCGTGCCGTCCAGCGGGGGCATGATCAGCAGGTTGTTCGACAGCGCGATGCCGTAGCCGAGAGCCGCTGCTGCACCACCCATCAATCCATATGCGGCGCGGGTGCTGTAGCGCAGCGAGCGCATCAACCAGTGGCCGGCCACCATGAGTGCTGCGTCGGTGCCGACCTGCAACACGAATATTTGGAATGCCCGGTCGGGGGAGGGCGGCTCCATCTGGTCCGCAAGGAATGTGGCGAGCCCGAGAACCAGGATGACGCCGTGGAACAGCCCAAGGAAAACAACTACCGCCATAAATGCGCGGGTGGAACTGCGAACAACGGACATCTGACGCTCCATGAGGCGCGACGGCAGAGGGTCGCAGCCACTTGTTTTCGGACAGGGTGGCAAGCACGGGTTGCGCGCGAGTTAATCCGATTGCGGGATTACTGCTCGGTCAACGCGATGACTGACAGCGGCTTACCAAAATGTGTAGAATTGTCCGGATGCAGCGCGCGGGGCTGGGGGGCGATCACGGCCCCCTGCAGAAAAGATGCCACATCGGCATTTCGCGCTTGGCAACACGAAAAAGACTCGTTAAACAACCGTTTCCGGGCGTGCTGGCTGGTAGCTGGCGCGTCTGTGTTCGCACTCCGACAACCCACATCGCAGGAGACTTTTCCTTTCAGGCCGTCCATACGGATCGCTCGACGGGGATGGGACGCGCGACGCGGATTTGAGGAAGGCGGGCAGGGGTCACCAATAGGCCGGATGATGGCTTATCGATGATCCTGAATCCTGTCCGAGACTGCTGGCGCCTTAGATAAACGCAAGTTTCATCAACGGCTTAATCGTAAAACTTGATGCAGCCAGCATAGACGGGTGAAGACTGGATTTCGCCAATGTCGTTTTGTGCGACATGACGCGTATTTGGTTCGAACCTCGACACCCCGCGCCAATACTGGTTCGCCAGGACGGTTCGGGAGGGCAGGCTATCATATCGTCTCGCCCGACGTGTCTTTAGGCCATGTGTTTTAACGAGCATGGGTCTTGAGGTCAGGTTCAGGTGGGACGGTGGGTGTAACCCGGCGGTCCTATCTCGATAGAGGCCGCCAACCGGAGAGAGCTTGCTGTGGAAAGAGCGGCTAAAAAGGACGCGGTCGACGCGCTGAACGGGGTCTTCAAGACCACCAGCGTTGCGGTCGTCGCCCATTATTCCGGCCTCACCGTTGCTCAGATGCAGAATCTGCGTTCGCAGATGAAGCTGGCTGGCGCCTCGGTGAAGGTCTCGAAGAACCGTCTCGCCAAAATTGCTCTTGAAGGCACGGATGTTGCTGCCATCGGTTCCCTGTTGAAGGGCCCGACTGTGATCGCCACTTCGGACGATCCGGTAGCTGCACCGAAGGTTGCCGTCGAATTTGCCAAGGCGAACGAGAAGTTCGTCATCCTTGGCGGCTCGATGGGTAAAACCGTCCTGAACGTCGACAGCGTCAAGGCCTTGGCCGCGCTGCCCTCGCTCGACGAACTGCGCGCGAAGATCCTCGGCCTCCTTGTGGCGCCGGCGACCAAGATCGCTCAGCTCTCGACAGCTCCCGCGGCGAAGCTCGCGCGTGTTGTTCAGGCCTATGCCTCAAAGAGCGAAGCGGCCTGACGCCCTTCGCATTCAAACCCTGGTTCGAACCAAATACGCTTAAGGAAATAGACAATGGCTGACCTACAGAAAATCGTTGACGATCTCTCGAGCCTGACCGTGCTCGAAGCTGCCGACCTCGCCAAGATGCTCGAAGAAAAGTGGGGCGTTTCGGCTGCTGCTGCTGTTGCAGTTGCTGGTCCGGCTGCTGGTGGCGGCGGTGCTGCTGCTGCTGAAGAAAAGACCGAGTTCACTGTCGTTCTGGCTTCGGCCGGCGACAAGAAGATCGAAGTCATCAAGGAAGTCCGTGCGATCACGGGTCTTGGCCTCAAGGAAGCCAAGGACCTGGTCGAAGGCGCTCCGAAGCCCGTCAAGGAAGGCGTTGCCAAGGACGAAGCCGAGAAGATCAAGGGTCAGCTCGAGAAGGCTGGCGCGAAGGTCGAACTCAAGTAAGGCCCTTTATGGGTTCCATCTGGAGGGCGGCCATTTGGTCGCCCTCTGGGCCGGAACCCGATGGACTACACAGGAATGTGTGGGGATGCGCTGGGAACCACCCTCGAATCTCCATGATTGCCATCCCATATCGGGACGGCAGCACGAAAAACACGGTCTGACAGCGGAAACGGCGACGTTTCCGGTTAAGCCGTTGGGAGATGGGCAATTTTCGGGCTTTTCGGTCCGTAGCTAGGCGGTTTGGACGGGCGAGATGCAGTCGGGCATCGCGCACGTCGTTTTGCGTTCTGCGATTCAAATGCTCGGGAGAGGGATTTTGTTCCTCACATTGGGTGTCGAATTCGGAACGTTCTTGGAAATTCAACCCGGAGGCGATGGCAGTCGCGCTCTGGAAGGTTCGCCCCTTTCGGGCGACGCAATGAGAGGCCACGATGGGTCAGCAGACGTTCACAGGTCGCAAGCGCGTTCGCAAGTTCTTCGGTCATATTAAAGAAGTCGCAGAGATGCCGAACCTCATCGAGGTTCAGAAGGCGTCCTACGACCAGTTCCTGATGGTCGATGAGCCGACCGGCGGTCGCCTCGACGAAGGTCTGCAGGCTGTTTTCCGTTCGGTGTTTCCGATCTCGGATTTCTCGGGCACCTCGATGCTGGAATTCGTGCGCTACGAATTCGAGCCGCCGAAATATGACGTCGATGAGTGCCGCCAGCGCGGCATGACCTATGCTGCGCCGCTGAAGGTGACGCTGCGCCTGATCGTGTTCGATATCGATGAAGAAACCGGCGCCAAGTCCGTCAAGGACATCAAGGAGCAGGACGTCTACATGGGCGATATCCCGCTCATGACCATGAACGGCACCTTCGTCGTCAACGGCACCGAGCGCGTCATCGTCTCGCAGATGCATCGTTCGCCGGGCGTGTTCTTCGACCACGACAAGGGCAAGACCCATTCGTCGGGCAAGCTGCTGTTCGCTGCCCGCGTGATCCCGTATCGCGGCTCCTGGCTCGACATCGAGTTCGACGCCAAGGACATCGTGTTCGCGCGTATCGACCGTCGCCGCAAGATTCCGGTGACGTCGCTGATGTTCGCGCTGGGTCTGGATGGCGAGGAAATCCTCTCGACGTTCTACAAGAAGATCCAGTTCAAGAAGATCAAGGAAGGCTGGCGCGTTCCGTTCGACGCCACCCGTTTCCGCGGCTACTCCACCGTCAACGACCTGATCGATGCCGACACCGGCAAGGTCGTGCTCGAAGCCGGCAAGAAGCTCACCGTGCGCGCTGCCCGTCAGCTCGCCGAGAAGGGCCTCAAGGCGCTGCGTCTGACCGACGAAGAGTTGGTCGGCAACTATCTCGCCGAGGACCTCGTCAACGTGAAGACCGGTGAAATCTACGCCGAAGCCGGCGAGGAAATCACCGAGAAGTCGCTGAAGGCGCTGAACGAGGAGGGCTACAAGGAACTCCCGCTGCTCGACATCGACCATGTCAATATCGGTGCCTATATCCGCAACACGCTCTCGGCAGACAAGAACCTGACGCGTGAAGACGCGCTGTTCGACATCTATCGCGTGATGCGTCCGGGCGAGCCGCCGACGCTCGAATCCGCGCAGAACATGTTCCAGTCGCTGTTCTTCGACTCGGAGCGCTACGACCTCTCGGCCGTGGGCCGCGTGAAGATGAACATGCGCCTCGAACTCGACGCGCCGGACACTCATCGCACGCTGCGCAAGGAAGACATCCTCGCCGTCATCAAGACGCTGGTGGATCTGCGCGACGGCAAGGGCGAAATCGACGACATCGACCATCTCGGCAACCGCCGTGTGCGTTCGGTCGGCGAGCTGATGGAAAATCAGTATCGCGTCGGCCTGCTGCGCATGGAGCGCGCCATCAAGGAACGTATGTCGTCCGTCGACATCGACACCGTGATGCCGCAGGACCTGATCAACGCGAAGCCTGCGGCTGCCGCGGTGCGCGAGTTCTTCGGTTCGTCGCAGCTGTCGCAGTTCATGGACCAGACCAACCCGCTCTCGGAAATCACCCACAAGCGTCGTCTTTCGGCGCTTGGCCCCGGTGGTCTGACCCGCGAGCGCGCCGGCTTCGAAGTCCGCGACGTGCATCCGACCCACTATGGCCGTATCTGTCCGATTGAGACGCCGGAAGGCCCGAACATCGGTCTGATCAACTCGCTCGCCACCTTCGCGCGCGTCAACAAGTACGGTTTCGTCGAGACCCCTTACCGCAAGGTCAAGGACGGTCGCGTCACCGATGAGGTCGTGTACCTCAGCGCGATGGAAGAGGGCCGCTACTCGGTCGCGCAGGCGAACGTGTCGCTCGACGCCAAGGGCAAGTTCACCGAAGACATGATCATCTGCCGTCATGCCGGCGACGTGTTGCCGCTGCCGGCCGACAAGGTCGACTACATGGACGTGTCGCCGAAGCAGCTCGTTTCGGTCGCTGCGGCGCTGATCCCGTTCCTCGAGAACGACGACGCCAACCGCGCGCTGATGGGCTCGAACATGCAGCGTCAGGCCGTGCCTCTGGTGCGCGCCGAAGCGCCGTTCGTCGGTACCGGCATGGAAGCCGTCGTGGCCCGCGACTCCGGTGCTGCGATCGCTGCCCGCCGTTCGGGTGTCATCGACCAGATCGACGCAACCCGCGTGGTTATCCGCGCGACCGAAGATCTCGATCCGACCAAGTCGGGCGTCGATATCTATCGTCTGATGAAGTACCAGCGTTCGAACCAGTCGACCTGTATCAACCAGCGTCCGCTGGTGAAGGTTGGCGACGTCATTCGCAAGGGCGACATCATTGCCGACGGTCCGTCGACCGATCTCGGTGAACTCGCACTCGGCCGTAACGTGCTCGTCGCGTTCATGCCGTGGAATGGCTACAACTTCGAAGACTCGATCCTCCTCTCGGAGCGGATCGTGAAGGAAGACGTCTTCACCTCGATCCACATCGAGGAATTCGAAGTCATGGCCCGCGACACCAAGCTCGGCCCTGAGGAAATCACCCGCGACATTCCGAACGTGTCGGAAGAAGCGCTGAAGAACCTCGACGAAGCCGGCATCGTCTATATCGGCGCTGAAGTCCGCGCCGGCGACATCCTGGTCGGCAAGATCACGCCGAAGGGCGAAAGCCCGATGACGCCGGAAGAAAAGCTTCTGCGCGCCATCTTCGGTGAGAAGGCGTCGGACGTTCGCGACACCTCGCTCCGCGTGCCTCCGGGCGTGCAGGGCACGATCGTCGAAGTCCGCGTGTTCAACCGGCACGGCGTCGACAAGGACGAACGTGCTCTGGCGATCGAGCGAGAAGAAATCGAACGTCTTGCCAAGGACCGTGACGACGAACAGGCCATCCTGGATCGTAACGTCTACGGCCGTCTGGCTGATCTTCTGGAGAACAAGGTCGGCATCGCCGGTCCGAAGGGCTTCAAGAAGGACGGCAAGATCACGCGCGCCGTGCTCGACGAAAATCCGCGGTCGCAGTGGTGGATGTTCGCCACCGCGAACGACAAGCTGATGACCGAAATCGAAGCGATGCGGAAGCAGTACGACGAGTCGAAGAAGGGCCTTGAACAGCGCTTCCTCGACAAGGTCGAGAAGCTGCAGCGTGGCGACGAACTGCCGCCAGGCGTGATGAAGATGGTCAAGGTCTTCGTCGCGGTGAAGCGCAAGATTCAGCCCGGCGACAAGATGGCCGGACGTCACGGCAACAAGGGCGTGGTGTCGAAGATCGTTCCGATCGAAGACATGCCGTTCCTTGAAGACGGTACGCATGCGGACATCGTGCTGAACCCGCTCGGCGTGCCGTCGCGCATGAACGTCGGTCAGATCTTGGAGACGCATCTTGGCTGGGCCTGCGCAGGCATGGGCAAGAAGATCGGTCAGACTATCGACGCCTATTACCAGAAGCAGGATCTGAAGCCGCTGCGCGACACCCTGAAGAAGGTTTACGGCGAAGACGAAGTCATCAAGTCGCTGAACGACACCGAGCTGCTTGAACTGGCGCGTAACCTGAAGCCCGGCGTGCCGATTGCGACGCCGGTGTTCGACGGTGCGAAGGAAGCCGACATCGAAGAGATGTTGAAGATGGCTGGCTTCGACGCGTCCGGTCAGTCCACCGTCTATGACGGCCGGACCGGCGACCAGTTCGATCGCAAGGTGACTGTGGGCTACATCTACATGCTCAAGCTTCACCATCTCGTGGACGACAAGATCCACGCGCGTTCGATCGGTCCATACTCGCTCGTCACGCAGCAGCCGCTGGGTGGTAAGGCGCAGTTCGGCGGTCAGCGCTTCGGTGAAATGGAAGTGTGGGCGCTCGAGGCTTATGGCGCGGCGTACACGCTCCAGGAAATGCTGACGGTGAAGTCGGACGACGTCGCGGGCCGTACCAAGGTCTACGAGGCGATCGTGCGCGGCGACGACACGTTCGAGGCCGGTATTCCGGAATCGTTCAACGTGCTGGTCAAGGAAATGCGCTCGCTCGGCCTCAACGTCGATCTGCACAATTCCAAGCTGCCGGGGCCGACCTCTGAAGCTGCCGAGTAAGAACAAGCGTTACGCCCGGCCTGATGGCCGGGCGTCCGCACCCAGCCGGGACGTGGGGCAGGGTGTGTGGCTCTAAAGAATTTCGAATTTGCTGCTGATGGCGATCGGCACGCGAGGAGAAGACGATGAACCAAGAAATTATGAATCTCTTCAATCCGACGACTCCGGCTCAGGTCTTCGACCAGATCCGGATCTCGATTGCGTCCCCGGAGAAGATTCTGTCGTGGTCCTACGGCGAGATCAAGAAGCCGGAAACCATCAATTACCGTACCTTCAAGCCCGAGCGCGACGGCCTGTTCTGCGCCCGCATCTTCGGGCCCATCAAGGATTACGAGTGCTTGTGCGGCAAGTACAAGCGCATGAAGTACAAGGGCATCATCTGCGAGAAGTGCTCGGTCGAAGTGACCCTGTCGCGCGTCAGACGCGAGCGCATGGGCCACATCGAACTAGCCGCTCCGGTTGCGCACATCTGGTTCCTGAAGTCGCTGCCGTCGCGCATCGGCCAGTTGCTGGACATGACGCTCAAGGATCTCGAGCGCATCCTGTATTTCGAATACTACGTCGTTCTCGAGCCGGGTCTCACCGCGCTCAAGGACCGTCAGCTGCTGTCTGAAGAAGAATATCTGAAGGCGCAGGACGAATACGGCCAGGACTCGTTCACCGCGATGATCGGTGCCGAGGCGATCCGTGAACTGTTGAAGGGTCTGGAGCTCGAGAAGCTCGACGAGCAGCTGCGCGTCGAGATGAAGGAGACCGAATCCGACATCAAGCACAAGAAGCTCGCCAAGCGCCTGAAGATCGTCGAGGCCTTCCGCTATTCCGGTAACAAGCCGGAGTGGATGATCCTCACGGTGGTGCCGGTGATCCCGCCGGATCTGCGTCCGCTGGTGCCGCTGGATGGCGGCCGCTTCGCGACGTCGGATCTGAACGATCTGTATCGCCGCGTCATCAACCGTAACAACCGCTTGAAGCGTCTGATGGAGCTCCGCGCGCCGGACATCATCATCCGCAACGAAAAGCGCATGCTGCAGGAGGCCGTCGACGCACTGTTCGATAACGGCCGCCGTGGCCGTGTCATCACCGGCGCCAACAAGCGTCCGCTGAAGTCGCTGGCTGACATGCTGAAGGGCAAGCAGGGTCGTTTCCGTCAGAACCTGCTCGGCAAGCGCGTCGACTATTCGGGCCGTTCGGTCATCGTCGTCGGTCCGGAACTGCGTCTGCATCAGTGCGGCCTGCCGAAGAAGATGGCGCTCGAACTGTTCAAGCCGTTCATCTATTCGCGTCTCGACGCCAAAGGTCTGTCCACCACGGTGAAGCAGGCGAAGAAGCTCGTTGAAAAAGAACGTCCCGAGGTCTGGGACATCCTCGACGAGGTCATTCGCGAACATCCCGTGCTGCTGAACCGCGCGCCGACGCTGCATCGTCTGGGCATCCAGGCGTTCGAGCCGGTGCTCATCGAAGGCAAGGCGATCCAGCTGCATCCGCTGGTCTGCTCGGCCTTCAACGCCGACTTCGACGGCGACCAGATGGCCGTGCACGTTCCGCTGTCGCTTGAAGCGCAGCTGGAAGCACGCGTCCTGATGATGTCGACCAACAACATCCTGCATCCGGCGAACGGTCAGCCGATCATCGTGCCGTCGCAGGACATCGTGCTGGGTCTGTACTACCTGTCGACCATGCGTGCGGGTCTCCCGGGCGAAAACAAGCTGTATCGTGAGATGGCGGAGATCGAGCATGCGCTGCATGCAAAGGTCATCCACCTCCACACCAAGATCAAATACAGCTGGTCCGGTCTCGATGCGGATGGCAAGCCGGTCACGCGCATGGTGGAAACCACTGCCGGTCGTGCGATGCTCGGTCAGGTTCTGCCGAAGTCGCCGAAGATGCCCTTTGACGTCATCAACAAGCTGATGACCAAGAAGGAAATCTCGGGCGTCATCGATCAGGTCTACCGTCACTGCGGTCAGAAAGAGACCGTGATCTTCTGCGATCGCATCATGGCGCTCGGCTTCTACAACGCGTTCAAGGCGGGCATCTCGTTCGGCAAGGACGACATGGTCGTGCCGGGTTCGAAGTGGAAGATCGTCGACGCCACCCGTGCGTTCGCGAAGGACTTCGAACAGCAGTACAATGACGGTCTGATCACCCACGGTGAGAAGTACAACAAGGTCGTCGACGCCTGGTCGAAGGCGGGTGAAGAAGTCGCCAAGGAGATGATGAAAGAGATCTCCTCGGTGAAGAGGAATGCGGCTGGTGAAGAAGCCCAGATCAACTCGATCTACATGATGGCGCATTCCGGTGCCCGTGGTTCGCCGGCCCAGATGCGTCAGCTCGGTGGTATGCGCGGCCTGATGGCCAAGCCGTCGGGCGAGATCATCGAAACGCCGATCATCTCGAACTTCAAGGAAGGTCTGTCGGTTCTCGAATACTTCAACTCGACCCACGGCGCTCGTAAGGGCCTCGCGGACACCGCGTTGAAGACCGCGAACTCGGGCTATCTGACCCGCCGTCTCGTCGACGTGGCGCAGGACTGCATCATCACGCAGACCGATTGCGGCACCAATCTCGGCATCAAGATGCGCGCCATCATCGACTCCGGCTCGGTGGTCGCATCGCTGGCGTCGCGTATCCTCGGTCGTTCGGCCTGCGAAGACATTCGCGATCCCGCGACCAACAAGGTGCTGATCAAGCGCAACACGCTGATGGAAGAGAAGGACGTCGATCTTCTCCAGCAGGCCGGCATCCAGGAAGTGAAGATCCGTTCGGCTCTCACTT
The DNA here is from genome assembly GCF_052076045.1 of Tardiphaga sp. 20_F10_N6_6. Classification (NCBI taxonomy): domain Bacteria; kingdom Pseudomonadati; phylum Pseudomonadota; class Alphaproteobacteria; order Hyphomicrobiales; family Nitrobacteraceae; genus Tardiphaga; species Tardiphaga sp. 20_F10_N6_6. The sequence goes on along the minus strand of NZ_CP197239.1, from coordinate 1,650,596 downwards.
GCGAACTGGTCAACGGCATCTGTGGCACCTGCTACGGCCGCGATCTGGCCCGCGGCACGCCCGTCAACCACGGTGAGGCCGTCGGCGTCATCGCGGCGCAGTCGATCGGCGAGCCCGGCACGCAGCTGACGATGCGTACGTTCCACATCGGCGGCGCGGCGCAGCTCAACGAGCAGTCGGTGATCGAGTCGAACTTCGACGGCAAGATCACGATCAAGAACGAGAACATCGCCAAGAACGGCGAAGGCCACATGGTTGCAATGGTGCGCAACATGGTCATCGCCATCTCTGACGCCGATGGCACCGAGCGTGCGACGTACCGTATCCAGTACGGTGCTCGCGTTCACGTCGCCAACGGCGACATGATCAAGCGTGGCCAGCGTATTGCGGAATGGGATCCGTATTCCCGTCCGCTGCTGACCGAAGTCGACGGCACGATCGGGTTTGAGGACCTGATCGACGGCCAGTCGATTACGGAAACGCTCGACGAGTCGACCGGTATCGCCAAGCGCGTCGTTACCGACTGGCGTTCGTCGCGTGGCGGTGCGGACTTGCGTCCGGCTATCGTCATCAAGGGCAAGGACGGCAAGGTCCTCAAGCTCGCACGTGGCGGCGACGCCCGTTACATGCTATCGCCCGACGCCATTCTGTCGGTCGACGTCGATGCCAAGGTGACCTCGGGTGACATTCTTGCCCGTGTCTCGATGGAAAGCGCGAAGACGCGTGACATCACCGGCGGTCTGCCGCGGGTGGCCGAACTGTTCGAGGCGCGCAAGCCGAAGGACGCGGCGATCATCGCGGAAATCGGCGGCACCATCCGCTTTGGACGCGACTACAAGAACAAGCGTCGCATCTCGATCGAGCCGCTCGACAAGAACGAGGAGACCCGCGAGTACCTCATTCCGAAGGGCAAGCAGATCCATCTGCAGGACGGCGACATCGTCGAAAAGGGCGATTACATCGTCGAAGGCAATCCGGCGCCGCACGACATTCTGGCGATCAAGGGCATCGAGGAACTCGCTGCCTATCTGGTCAACGAAATCCAGGAAGTTTACCGGTTGCAGGGCGTGCTCATCAACGACAAGCACATCGAAGTGATTGTCCGTCAGATGCTGCAGAAGGTCGAGATTACCGATCAGGGCGAGACCGACATGATCTCGGGCGAGCAGATAGACAAGATCGAGTTCGACGCGCTGAATCTGAAGGCGAAGGAAGAAGGCAAGAAGATCGCGACCGGAAACCCTGTGCTGCTGGGCATCACCAAGGCCAGCTTGCAGACCCGTTCGTTCTTCTCGGCAGCGTCGTTCCAGGAGACCACGCGCGTGCTCACCGAAGCTGCCGTCAACGGCAAGGTGGACCCGCTCGAAGGCCTCAAGGAAAACGTCATTGTCGGCCGTCTGATCCCGGCCGGTACCGGCGCCTCGATGGCGAAGATCCGCGAAGTCGCAATGAAGCGCGACAAGATGATCCTCGACGAGCGCGAGAAGCAGGCGGCGATCGTGCCGTCGGCTCCGGCAGAAGAACCGCTGATGCTGCCGTCGGCCGAGTAATCGGACCGGGCAGACTTAAGAAACGAAAGGGCCGGCGCAAGCTGGCCCTTTCTCGTTTTGATCTGTTCATTCGGTTGGTAACGGAGAGCGGTCAGATGACATGCGATATTCGGCCGGCTCAAGCCGGCGATGCAGCAGGTATCAGCCGCGTCATCATCCGCGCGCTGCGCGAAACCAATGCGAAGGATTACACGCCCGATATCATCGCGCGCGTTGAACTCAGTTTCAGCTCGGCGGCTGTCGAACGATTGATCGACCAGCGCGATGTGTTCGTTGCCGAGATGGACAATCGTGTTGTCGGCACGGCGAGCCTGGATGGGCAGACCCTGCGGACCATGTTCGTCTTGCCGGACGTGCAAGGGCGCGGCATCGGCCGTTTGCTGGTGCAGCGGATCGAGAGGGTCGCCCGCGAACGACAGCTTGCGATTCTGACGGTTCCGGCGACGGTCACCGCAGAGGCTTTTTACGCGAGACTGGGCTTCACGGCCGTTCGCGAGGCCTATCACGGTGAGGAGCGGACCATCGTCATGGAGCGTGTCTTGTCGCCGACCAACTGACCTGCCACTGCAGATCACATCAATGCCATGGAAAAGGCCGGCGAAAGCCGGCCTTTTTCGCGTCTGACGTGTGTTGCGGCGCACTACATGCTTTTGTTCATCTTTCCTTCAGCTGAAAAATGTTTTCACTTGGAGGGGGTTAGCGCGAGTCGACGGGGTCGACGGGCCAGCCTTGCAGCGTCAGCGGATTCCGCTTTGGCTGGGAATACGTTACATCGACCGTTGCCGGATATTGCCGCCGGCAAACACGACGCGTGAAAGAAACCTATGCTTGATCTAGCAATTGTTGGTGGTGGTCCAGGCGGCCTGATGAGCGCCTGGTATCTCAAGAAGAAGCTCGGCGATCTCTGTCGTGTCACCATCTACGAGGCGTCCGACCGCGTCGGCGGCAAGATTCTCACGCGCAAGTTCGATACAGCGCCAGCCATGTACGAAGCTGGCGTTGCGGAAATCTACGATTACTCGATGACCGGGCCGGATCCGCTGCGCGAGCTGATCCAGCATTTCGGCCTGCAGACCATTCCGATGGATGCCGAGCAGGTGCAGCTGGACGGCGAGCTGCTCAACGACGTGCCGGGCATGCGCAAGAAATACGGCGCCAAGACCGCAGCCGCCATTGAAGCCTTCCGCAAGAAGTGCGCGAGCATGGTGTCGCCGATCGAATATTACGAAGGCGTCGGTTCGCACGACAACGAACACCCATGGGCATGGATAAATGCCGAGGAGCTGCTTGATAAGGAAGTCAGCGATCCCATTGCCAAGCGCTTCCTGAAGGTGATGGCGCGCTCCGACATCGCGACCGAGACGCACAACACCAACGGCCTCAATGCGCTGAAGAACTTCGTGATGGATGTCGATGGCTATATCGGCCTCTATTCGATCCAGAACGGCAACGAGCAGCTGATTTCCTGCCTGCAGTCGGAAGTCGATGCCGACATCCGGCTCAATCACCGTGTGCTCAAGGTCGGCAAGACCGAGCAGGGCCGCTATCAGCTCGACATGATGAATGGCAAGGGGCCGGACACCCGCGACTTCGATCTCGTGGTGATGTGCCTGCCGCATTCATGGCTGGCGACCATGCGCTGGGACGGCGAGCAGCTGCGCAAGTCGATGGTCAAGCACGTCGCTTACTTTGACCGCCCGGCGCATTATCTCCGGATCTCGCTGCTGTTCGACACGCCGTTCTGGGGCGAGCAGATTCCCGGCGCCTGGTTCATGTCGGAAGCCTTTGGCGGCTGCTGTGTCTATAACGAGGGCGCCCGCCACGATGTAGGCAAGCACGGCGTGCTGAACTGGCTGGTGCCAGGCTCCGACGCGCTGGCCTTTGCCAACCTCACAGACGATGAGTTGATCGATGCCGCGCTGAAGTCGTTGCCGGTCTCGTTTGGCGATGCGCGCGAGCATCTGCTGGAAGGCAAGATCCATCGCTGGCTGTCGTCGGTCAATGCGATCCCCGGCGGCATGCCGGTGCGCGACGTCATGACCAATCACCGGCCGGAGCCGAAGGATCATCCGGGCCTCGTTGTGGTCGGCGACTATCTGTTCGACTCGACGCTGAACGGTCTGCTCGACTCCTCGGATGCGGCCACCGACATCATCCTCACCGAGATGATGCGCCTGCGCCGCGCGCAGGGTCAGAATGGTACGACGATCTCCGACAAGATCGATCGCGACTATTTCCAGAATTATCGCGGCGTCGGTCCCTACAGCGAGGTCTGGAGCCAGTTTACCGACCCGGCCTATCTGACAAATCTCATCAAGATCGTCTGGGGCCGCGCCAAGGGCTACAAGCTGCTGGTCGCCGGCTCGGCATCAGGCGAACTGGTCGGCGCGTTGCGTGCCAGGGGGATCGACGCCTGGGGTGTCGAGAACAACAAGGCGATCCACGCCAGGACGCCAAAGGCGCTGCAGAAGTTCAACAAGCTCGGCTCGATCACCGATCTGCCCTTCAAGGCCGGGCAGTTCGATTTCGTGTTCGAGACCAGCCTGTGTCACGTGAGCGACAAGCAGGTGGTGACGGCCGTGCAGGAGCTCAACCGCGTCGTGAAGACCGGCCTCGTGTTCGGCTCGGTCACGTCCGACATGGCGCCGGCGGTGATCGATCGCTATGACCTGCTGCGCGGCGTCAAGAAGCTCGGCACCTGGTGGGAATGGTCGGAACTGTTCTTCGGCAACGGCTTCGACCTGTCGATGCATCGCCGCGACTGCACCGAGGCGGTGTGGGAAGCCACACTGGCCGCCGGCAAGGGACCGGGCCACTGGTATGCCGACGCGGACAGCCTGCGCTACTCGTTCTTCGACAAGGTCGATGCCGAGGATTGATCTTTGGCATCCGCCTTCGGTTGCTTTGCCGAGGACATTCTGATCGCATAGGATCATTGCCGTGGCTGTCCGGGCCGCTTCATTGATTCTTGCGGTCGAAGGACCGTGCAGCAACGGTTCGTTCCATGGCGTCGAAGCCACCTCCAAAGCCTCCATCTGACGACAAGAACGCGGCCGAGCCGGCCACGCCGCTCGATGACAAGTTTGCGCTCCCGGTTGGCGCTGCCGCCGCTTCGGTTCCCAGCACGAAACCGCCGGCTGTCGAGAAGACGGCAAAAGCCAAGCCTGCCGTCGATGATGACGACGAGGATGAAGACGACGAGCTCGATGACGATGATGACGAGGAACTGGTCGTCTTCACCGCGCGCGAGGCCGCCGGCGCCTTCGGGACGGTCTATCGTTTCACGCGGCCGTTGCTCGGCAAGTACCGCAAGTTGCTTGGCTTCGTTGGCTTCGGCGTTCTGGTCGAGACGCTGTTCAACGTCATCATGCCGCTCAGCCTCAAATATCTGATCGACGACGCGCTCGGCGAGGAAGACTTCGACGCGCTGTTCAAGATCCTGTCGGTGCTGGCCGTCGCCGGCATTGTCACGTCGATCGTTGCGATCTGGTACGAGCGCTGGGACGCCAAACTGGCAGCCTCGATCATCACGGACGTCCGCTCGCGTCTGTTCGATCACGTGCAGGATCTGCCGTCGGCCTATTTCGCCCGCACCAAGCGCGGCGAGATCCTGTCTCGCTTCTCGATCGATCTGTCGTCTTTCGAGACGGCCATCAAGAGTTTCGCCAACAGCGCATTGCTGCCGTTCCTCGAACTGATCGCCGGCATCGGACTGATGCTGTATCTGAACTGGCAGCTTGCCGCCGTCGCGCTATTGATTTTCCCGATCACACTGATCGGCCCGCGCATCCTGACGCCGAAGGCCGTGCAGGCCAATTACGACCAGAAGCTCAGCGAAGCGTCCGTGCTCGGCATGGTGCAGGAAAACATCGCGGCACAGGCGGTGATCAAGGCCTTCAGCCTGCAGCGGCGTACCATGGGCTGGTTCCGGCTACGCAACAACGAAACGCGCGACAGGATCGCGGCGGCGACCTTCCTGTCGACCATGGTCGAGCGCTCGGTCACCGTCTCGGTGTTGCTGCTGCATTTGGTGGTGCTGGCGATCGGCGCCTATCTCGCCACCAAGGGCCAGATCACGGTCGGTACCTTCGTCACCTTCGAAAGCGCGTTCTGGGAGGTGTCCTACAACATCGCCCACGTCATGCATTTCATCCCGGTGTCGATCCAGGCAGCGGCGGCCGTGCGGCACATGGAGGAGATGCTCGACGAGCCGACACGCGGCGCCGACAAGCCCGGCTCACCGGAGCTGCCGCGCATCGTCAACGACATCACGTTCGATCGCGTCTCGTTCAAGTATGAGAACAGCCAGCAGCCGGTGCTCGACAATCTCAGCCTCAAGATCAATGTCGGCAAGACCGTCGCCATTGTCGGCCCATCCGGTTCCGGCAAGAGCACGTTGCTGAACCTGATCCTGCGGCTCTATATGCCGGACGAGGGCAGGGTGACCATTGACGGCGTCGATATCCGCAAGATCACGCGCGAGTCCCTGCGCGGACACATGGCCGTGGTGTTCCAGGAGAACATGCTGTTCAACATGTCAATCCGCGAGAACATCCGGCTCGGCAAGGAAGGCGCCACCGACGAGGAAGTCGAGCAGGCGGCGCGCAAGGCCGAGATCCATCGCTACATCATGAGCCTTCCGGACAAATACGACACCCAGGTCGGCGAGCGCGGCGATACGCTATCCGGCGGCCAACGCCAGCGCATTGCGATCGCGCGGGCCGTCGTCCGCAATCCGTCGGTGCTCCTGCTGGATGAGGCGACATCCGCCCTCGACCAGACAACCGAGGCGGCGCTCAACAAGACGCTGTTCAAACTCGCCAAGGGCCGCACCCTGATTTCGTCGACGCACCGGCTGGCCGCCGTGGTGGATATGGACGAAATCATCGTCATCAATGGCGGCAAGGCGATCGAGCGCGGCTCGCACAAGGAGCTGCTGGCGCTGAACGGTACCTATCGCCAGCTCTGGGACGACCAGCGGCACAGGTCATCTGCCAGCGACGATGATGATGACGACGACGAGTGAGCGCATCTGAAGATGTGTGAGGCGGTCATCCCGCCGTTCGCAGCAAGCCCGCCGCGAGCTGGCGGAAAGCCTCGACAGCTTTCGCAAGGACCGCGTGGGGATCGTCGGCGGCAGCGATCCAGAGGGCGGCGTTGAGCGCCGCGCCATTGATCAGACGGGCCGCCGCTTCGGCATCGACAGGCTTGACCGTTCCATCGTCGATCAGCCGTTGAATCGCCTGTGTTGTTGTGCGCAGACAGGCAGTTTGGTTCGGCCATTGCGAGGGATCGCCGAGCACGGCGGGGCCATCCAGCAGCATGATGCGCTGGATCTCCGGCTCGAGGGACATTTCGATATAGGCGACGCCCTCGTTGAGAAACCCGTCCCATGCGGTGTCCGCCTGGCCGCGGGCAGCGCGCATCCGTGCCAACATTTCCGCGTCGATCTGATCGATGACGGCCTGCAGCAAACCCTTCTTGTCGCCGAAGTTGTGATAGAGCGCGCCGCGCGTCAGGCCGGCTTCGGCGGTCAGATCGTCCATCGACGCGGCCGCATAGCCTTTGGCGGCGAAAGCCGTCCGGGCCGCCCGGATGAGCTTGGCCCGGGTTTCCTCCACCATTTCTGCACGCCGTCTCGCGACCACTGTCATCTCTGCAAAGTAACATACGCGCTGTATGCGTATTGACATACGAGGCGTATGCCTGAATATTCTGACATACGGAGCGTATATAATCTTTGAACAGGACTGACACCATGACCAAACGCGACGCGATTTTCCCGGCCGGCCGGCAGCCGCTTTACGAGATTAACCGGTATTCGGCGGCGATACGCTCGGGCGATCTCTTGTTTGTCTCCGGCCAGGTCGGCAGCCGGGAAGATGGCTCACCGGAGCCGGTTTTTGAAAAGCAGGTCCAGCTGGCATTCGATAACCTCGCGGCCGTGCTGAAGGCGGCAGGTTGCACGTTCGACGACGTGGTTGACGTCACCACCTTCCACACCGACCCGGCCACCCAGTTCGCGGCGGTCAATGCCGTCCGATTGGCCGTGATTGGCGAGCCGCCTTACCCGAATTGGACCGCGGTCGGGGTCAACTGGCTGGCGGGCTTCGATTTCGAGATCAAGGTTATCGCACGCATCCCTGTATCCGCCTGATTGGCTGGTCGCGAGTGTCGGGTGGGGTGGGCTGTGTCCCTCTCCATTCGGCCCCTGGTAATATTTGCTGCTGATCGATGCTGGCCCGGTGTGTCGATTCGGGACGCGGTACGGTTTGCATCGGATGCGAGTCGGCGGGGCAGGGCGCAAAAAATCCGCAACCCAGGCGATTCTCTTTCATCAAACTGCAACGAATCCGAGTCGCGGATTCTTTCGTGGATGACATGGCGGGCGTCGAAATCGCGTATGTTCTGTCATGATCCACATGCTAGAAGATGCAGTGCGAGAAGCGTTTCTTTCATCGCGCTTTGTTGTTGACTTGGGTATCCCCTGCGGATACAACCCGGCCATTCAACGACAGGCGGTGAGCTTCGCCAGTGTCGGAACGGATCACCCGGTCGGCTTTTCGGAGCTGATTGGGCACCAACCTCGACCAAGAAGCTCAAACGCTGTCGCTATATCAAGGCAATGCCAAAACGACGTTTGTCTCCTGAGAGACTTCTCTCCTGAGATTAAATTCGAATGCATGACCTCGGTGCAGACCTGAAGACATAAGTCTGGCGGTCATGATCGCGGTCCTCTGTGGCGTTAAGCGCTTTCCGTTCAGCAATGAATGGTTGGCGTGATTTCGTTTTGCGTGAAGCTTTTCACGTGATGCGAACCGTGGGGCAGGTTGCTCCGAGTGATTTTGAGGAAGCCGTTACGGCTTCGAGCGAACTAAAGGGTGAAGGCTGACATGCCGACGATCAACCAGCTGATCGCTACTCCGCGCGCAATTCAGAAGTCGCGCAAGAAGGTTCCTGCGCTGCAGCAGTCGCCGCAGAAGCGCGGCGTTTGCACGCGCGTCTACACGACGACTCCGAAGAAGCCGAACTCGGCGCTTCGTAAGGTTGCCAAGGTGCGTCTGACCAATGGCTTCGAAGTCATCGGTTACATTCCGGGTGAAGGTCATAACCTTCAGGAGCACTCCGTGGTCATGATCCGCGGCGGTCGCGTCAAGGATTTGCCCGGCGTTCGTTACCACATCCTCCGCGGCGTGCTGGATACCCAGGGCGTCAAGAACCGTAAGCAGCGTCGTTCGAAGTACGGCGCGAAGCGTCCGAAGTAAGCCGGGGTCTGATCGATGTCTCGTCGCCATTCTGCTGAAAAGCGTGAAGTTAACCCGGATCCGAAGTTCGGGAACGTCATCGTCACCAAGTTCATGAATTCGATCATGTATGACGGCAAGAAGTCTGCCGCCGAAACCATCGTTTACGGTGCTTTCGAAATGATCGAAGCGAAGACCAAGCAGGGTCCGCTCGGCGTGTTCGAGCAGGCTCTGGAAAATGTGATGCCGACGATCGAAGTTCGTTCGCGTCGCGTCGGTGGCGCCACCTATCAGGTGCCGGTTGAAGTCCGCAGCATTCGGCGCCAGGCGCTGGGCATTCGCTGGCTGATCACCGCTGCGCGCGCTCGAAACGAGAAGACCATGACCGAGCGTCTCTCGGCTGAGCTGCTCGATGCGTCGAACAACCGTGGTAACGCCGTGAAGAAGCGGGAAGACGTGCACAAGATGGCGGAAGCCAATCGCGCATTCTCGCACTATCGCTGGTAACGGCGAAACTCCGGAATTTAAGGAACATCCCATGCCTCGCGTACATGCCATTGAGGACTACCGTAACTTCGGTATCATGGCGCATATCGATGCCGGTAAGACGACAACGACCGAGCGCATCCTCTATTACACCGGCAAGAGCCACAAAATCGGCGAAGTGCACGAAGGTGCCGCGACGATGGATTGGATGGAGCAGGAGCAGGAGCGTGGCATCACCATCACGTCCGCTGCCACCACTGCATTCTGGAATGGCCATCGCCTGAACATCATCGACACCCCCGGCCACGTCGACTTCACGATTGAAGTCGAGCGTTCGCTGCGCGTGCTCGACGGCGCCGTGTGCGTTCTCGACTCCAACCAGGGCGTCGAGCCGCAGACCGAAACCGTCTGGCGTCAGGGCGACAAGTACAAGGTTCCGCGGATCGTTTTCGCGAACAAGATGGATAAGACCGGCGCTGACTTCTACAAGTGCCTGCAGGACATCATCGACCGTCTCGGCGCGAAGCCCGTTGCGATCCAGCTGCCGATCGGCGCTGAGAACGACTTCGTCGGCATGGTCGATCTCGTGATCATGAAGGCCTATATCTGGAACAACGAGGCCCTCGGCGCGAAGTACGAGACCGTCGACATTCCGGCTGACCTGGTCGAGAAGGCCAAGGAATATCGCGAGAAGCTGCTCGAAGCCGCCGTCGAACTCGACGATGAGGCGATGACTGCTTACCTCGACGGCACCGAGCCGGACGAGGCGACCCTCAAGCGTCTGATCCGTAAGGCCGTGCTGACTGGCGCGTTCTACCCGGTTCTCTGCGGCTCGGCCTTCAAGAACAAGGGCGTGCAGCCTTTGCTCGACGCGGTTGTCGATTATCTGCCGTCGCCGGTTGACGTTCCTGCCATCAAGGGTACGGACGAAGACGGCAACGAGATCCTCCGCAAGGCGGACGACAAGGAGCCGTTGGCTCTGCTCGCATTCAAGATCATGGACGATCCGTTCGTCGGCACCATCACGTTCTGCCGCATCTATTCGGGTGTTCTGCAGAGCGGCACCGGTGTCGTGAACTCGACCCGTGAGAAGAAAGAACGTATCGGCCGCATGCTGCTGATGCATGCGAACAACCGTGAAGACATCAAGGAAGCCTTTGCCGGCGACATCGTCGCTCTGGCTGGCCTCAAGGAAGCCCGCACCGGTGACACGCTTTGCGATCCGGACAAGCAGGTCATTCTCGAGCGCATGGAATTCCCGGAGCCGGTGATCGAAATCGCGATCGAGCCGAAGTCCAAGGCCGACCAGGAAAAGCTGGGCGTCGCTCTGGCGAAGCTCGCTGCAGAAGATCCGTCGTTCCGCGTGTCGACCGACCACGAGTCCGGCCAGACCATCCTGAAGGGCATGGGCGAACTCCATCTCGACATCAAGGTCGACATTCTGCGCCGTACCTACAAGGTCGACGCGAATATCGGCGCACCGCAGGTGGCGTTCCGTGAGAAGATCACGAAGCGCGCTGAAGTCGACTATACCCACAAGAAGCAGACCGGTGGTACCGGCCAGTTCGCCCGCGTCAAGTTCGTGGTCGAGCCGGGCGAGCCGGGTTCGGGCTTCGTGTTCGAATCCAAGGTCGTCGGTGGTTCGGTTCCGAAGGAATACATCCCCGGCGTCGAAAAGGGGCTCAACAGCGTCATGACCTCGGGCGTGGTCGCGGGCTTCCCCGTGGTCGACGTTCATGTCCAGCTGGTTGACGGCGCCTATCACGACGTCGACTCGTCGGCACTGGCCTTCGAAATTGCTTCGCGCGCGGCACTCCGCGACGCGCTGCAGAAGGGCAAGTCCGTTCTGCTCGAGCCGATCATGAAGGTCGAATGCGTGACCCCGGAAGACTACACCGGTTCGGTCATCGGCGACTTGAACTCGCGGCGCGGTCAGATCCAGGGTCAGGACATGCGCGGCAACGCCAACGTCATCAACGCGATGGTGCCGCTCATGAACATGTTCGGTTACGTGAACACGCTGCGCTCGATGAGCCAGGGTCGTGCAACGTTCTCGATGTCATTCGATCACTACGCGGAAGCGCCGGCCAATGTGTCGGCAGAAGTCCAGAAGAAGTTTGCCTGATTGTCGTTAGCGACAGTTGACGACTAAACGGAGAGAGTCATGGCCAAAGCAAAATTTGAACGTAACAAGCCGCACTGCAATATTGGTACGATCGGTCACGTTGACCACGGCAAGACGTCGCTGACGGCGGCGATCACGAAGGTGCTGGCAGAGACGGGCGGTGCCACGTTCACCGCTTACGACCAGATCGACAAGGCGCCCGAGGAAAAGGCCCGCGGCATCACCATTTCGACCGCGCACGTCGAATACGAGACCGCCAACCGGCACTACGCCCACGTCGACTGCCCCGGCCACGCCGACTATGTGAAGAACATGATCACCGGCGCCGCGCAGATGGACGGTGGCATCCTGGTCGTGTCGGCCGCTGACGGCCCGATGCCGCAGACCCGCGAGCACATCCTGCTCGCCCGCCAGGTCGGCGTGCCCGCGCTGGTCGTGTTCCTGAACAAGTGCGACATGGTCGATGATCCGGAACTGCTCGAGCTCGTGGAAATGGAAGTGCGCGAACTGCTCTCGAAGTACGACTTCCCGGGCGACGACATTCCGATCATCAAGGGTTCGGCGCTGGCCGCTCTCGAAAACTCGGACCAGAAGCTCGGTCACGACGCCATTCTCGAACTGATGAAGAATGTCGACAGCTACATCCCGCAGCCGGAGCGTCCGGTTGACCAGCCGTTCCTGATGCCAGTGGAAGACGTGTTCTCGATCTCGGGCCGTGGTACGGTCGTGACCGGCCGCGTCGAGCGCGGCATCGTCAAGGTCGGCGAGGAAATCGAAATCGTCGGCATCCGCGCCACGCAGAAGACGATCTGCACCGGCGTTGAAATGTTCCGCAAGCTGCTCGATCAGGGCCAGGCCGGCGACAACATCGGCGCGCTGCTGCGCGGCACCAAGCGTGAAGACGTCGAGCGCGGCCAGGTGCTGTGCAAGCCGGGTTCGGTGAAGCCGCACACCAAGTTCAAGGCCGAGGCTTACATCCTCACCAAGGAAGAGGGTGGCCGTCACACGCCGTTCTTCACCAACTACCGTCCGCAGTTCTACTTCCGCACCACCGACGTGACCGGTGTGGTGCATCTGCCGGAAGGCACCGAAATGGTGATGCCGGGCGACAACATCGCCATGGAAGTGCACCTGATCGTGCCGATCGCGATGGAAGAAAAGCTGCGCTTCGCCATCCGTGAAGGCGGCCGCACCGTCGGTGCAGGCGTCGTCGCTAGCATCATCGAGTAAGGACGCGAACAGGAAGTCGTGAGTAGCGGGTCTCGCTACTCGCTACTCGCAACAACCATTCGCTTTCAAAGAAAGACACGGCAATGAACGGCCAGAATATCCGCATTCGTCTCAAGGCGTTCGATCATCGTATCCTCGATGCATCGACCCGTGAGATCGTAAGCACCGCGAAGCGCACGGGTGCACAGGTCCGTGGACCCATCCCGCTGCCGACGCGCATCGAGAAGTTCACGGTCAACCGTTCGCCGCACGTCGACAAGAAGAGCCGCGAGCAGTTCGAGATGCGCACTCATAAGCGTCTTCTCGATATCGTCGATCCGACCCCGCAGACAGTCGATGCTTTGATGAAGCTCGACCTGGCCGCCGGTGTCGACGTCGAGATCAAGCTCTAAGTATTTAGGTCCCGTCCGGTCAAACGGACAGAAAGAACAGGAAGCACGCCGATGCGCTCCGGAGTGATCGCACAAAAGGTCGGGATGACCCGGGTCTTCACAGACGCCGGTGAACATATCCCTGTGACCGTGCTCAAGCTGGGTAACTGCCAGGTGGTTGGCCACCTCACCAGCGAGAAGAACGGTTACGTCGCGCTGCAGCTCGGATCGGGCTCGCGCAAGACCGTGTATTTGCCCAAGGCTGAACGCGGCCAGTTCGCGGTCGCCAAGGTTGAACCCAAGCGGAAGGTCGCGGAATTCCGCGTGTCGGAAGACGCGCTGATCCCGGTCGGCGCCGAGATTCAGGCAGACCACTTCGTGGTTGGCCAGTTCGTCGATGTCACCGGCACCTCGGTCGGTAAGGGCTTCGCCGGTGGTATGAAGCGCTGGAATTTCGGCGGTCTTCGCGCCACGCACGGTGTGTCGGTTTCGCATCGTTCGATCGGTTCGACCGGTGGTCGTCAGGATCCCGGCAAGACCTTCAAGAACAAGAAGATGCCCGGTCACATGGGTGTCGATCGTATCACCACGCTCAACCTGCGCGTCGTGCAGCTTGATGTCGAGCGCGGCCTGATCCTCGTCGAAGGTGCCGTTCCCGGCTCCAAGGGTGGCTGGATTTCGGTTCGCGATGCGGTGAAGAAGGCTCTGCCGAAGGACGCGCCGAAGCCCGGCAAGTTCAAGCTGGCAGGAGAGGGTGCGACCGTTGAAGCACCTGCGGCCGAGCAGGAAGGAGCGTGAGATGAAACTGAACGTCACCACGCTTGAGGGCAAGGACGCCGGCTCGATCGAGCTGTCGGATGCCATCTTCGGTCTCGATCCGCGCGCCGATATCATCCAGCGTTGCGTCAACTGGCAGCTCGCAAAGCGCCAGTCGGGCAACCACAAGGCCAAGGGTCGCGCCGAAATCTGGCGCACCGGCAAGAAGATGTACAAGCAGAAGGGCACCGGCGGTGCTCGTCACGGTTCGGCTCGCGTTCCGCAGTTCCGCGGCGGCGGTCGTGCCTTCGGTCCGGTCGTTCGCTCCCATGCGTTCGATCTGCCGAAGAAGGTCCGTGCACTCGCGCTGAAGCATGCTCTGTCGGCGAAGGCCAAGGACGGCGGCTTGATCGTGATCGAGAACGCCAACCTGGAAGCCGCCAAGACCAAGGCTCTGCTCGGTCACTTCTCGGGTCTCGGCCTGACCAATGCGCTGATCATCGATGGCGCCGAGGTTCATGTCGGTTTCGCTCAGGCGGCCCGTAACATTCCGAACATCGACGTGCTGCCGATCCAGGGCATCAACGTCTATGACATTCTGCGTCGTCAGAAGCTGGTTCTGACCAAGGCGGCGCTTGATGCGTTGGAGGCGCGCTTCAAATGAAGAATATCGACCCGCGCCATTACGACGTGATCGTCGCCCCTGTGGTGACGGAAAAGGCCACTGTCGCTTCTGAATTCAACAAGGTTGTTTTCAAGGTCGACGGCAAGGCCACCAAGCCGCAGATCAAGGAAGCCGTCGAAAAGCTGTTCGACGTCAAGGTAAAGAGCGTGAACACGCTGGTTCGCAAGGGCAAGACGAAGATCTTCCGTGGCAACCTCGGTTCACAGTCGAACGTCAAGCGTGCGATCGTGACCCTCGAAGAGGGCCACCGCATCGACGTTACGACCGGACTGTAAGGGCGATCAACGATGGCACTTAAGACATTCAACCCAACGACACCCGGCCAGCGTCAGCTGGTCATGGTGGATCGTTCCGCGCTGTACAAGGGCAAGCCTGTCAAGGCTCTGACCGAAGGCAAGCACTCGGCTGGCGGTCGTAACAACACCGGTCGCATCACGGTGCGCTTCCGTGGCGGTGGCCACAAGAAGTCCTATCGTATCGTCGACTTCAAGCGTTCCAAGGTCGACGTTCCGGCCGTGGTCGAGCGTCTGGAATACGATCCGAACCGCACCGCGTTTATCGCGCTGATCAAGTACACCGATGGCGAGCAGGCTTATATCCTGGCGCCGCAGCGTCTGGCCGTTGGCGATACCGTCATCGCCGGCAGCTATGTCGACGTGAAGCCGGGCAATGTCATGCCGCTCGGCAACATGCCGATCGGCACGATCATCCACAACGTCGAGATGAAGATCGGGAAGGGCGGCCAGATCGCTCGTTCCGCTGGCACCTATGCCCAGCTCGTCGGTCGTGACCATGATTACGTGATCATCCGTCTGAACTCGGGCGAACAGCGTCTGGTTCACGGGCGTTGCACCGCCACCATCGGCGCTGTGTCGAACCCGGATCACATGAACATCTCGATCGGCAAGGCCGGTCGTACTCGCTGGCTCGGCTGGCGTCCGCATAACCGCGGCGTCGTCATGAACCCGATCGACCATCCGCACGGTGGTGGTGAAGGTCGTACCTCGGGTGGTCGTCACCCGGTTACGCCCTGGGGCAAGCCGACCAAGGGCAAGAAGACCCGGTCGAACAAGTCGACCAACAAGTTCATTCTCATCAGCCGCCACAAGCGGAAGAAGTAAGGATCGCCGGACATGGTTCGTTCAGTCTGGAAAGGCCCGTTCGTCGAGGGTTCGCTGCTCAAGAAGGCAGATGCCGCTCGTTCGTCTGGTCGTCATGATGTGATCAAGATCTGGAGCCGTCGCTCGACGATCTTGCCGCAGTTCGTGGGTCTCACCTTCGGCGTTTACAACGGCCAGAAGCATGTACCTGTCGCTGTGAACGAGGAAATGGTTGGTCACAAGTTCGGCGAGTTCTCGCCGACCCGTACCTTCCATGGCCACGCCGGCGACAAGAAAGCCAAGAAGGGCTGAGGACTAAGTCATGAGCAAGCCAAAGCGCGAACGGAGCCTCCCGGATAACGAGGCCAAGGCGATCGCCCGCATGTTGCGCGTGAGCCCGCAGAAGCTGAACCTGGTTGCGCAGATGATCCGCGGCCGCAAGGCTTCGGCTGCACTCGCCGATCTGCAGTTCTCGCGTAAGCGGATCGCGGTCGACGTGAAGAAGTGCCTGGAATCGGCGATCGCTAACGCCGAGAACAACCATGACCTCGACGTTGACGCACTGATCGTCTCCGAGGCGCATGTCGGCAAGGGCATCGTGATGAAGCGTTTCAGTCCGCGCGGCCGTGGCCGTTCGGGCCGTATCTTTAAACCGTTTGCGCAGCTGACGATTGTCGTTCGTCAGGTCGAAGCAGAAGCAGCAGCGTAAGCAGGCGCAGGAGAATAAGATGGGTCAGAAGATCAATCCAATCGGTCTGCGTCTTGGCATCAACCGTACGTGGGATTCACGTTGGTATGCCGGCAAGAACGAATACGGCAAGTTGTTGCACGAAGACGTCAAGATCCGCGAGATCCTGCACAAGGAGCTCAAGCAGGCTGCCGTCGCCAAGATCATCATCGAGCGCCCGCACAAGAAGTGCCGCGTGACTATTCAGTCGGCTCGTCCGGGTGTTGTCATCGGCAAGAAGGGCGCTGACATCGACAAGCTTCGCAAGAAGGTTGCCGACATCACCTCGTCGGACGTGGTGATCAACATCGTCGAAATCCGCAAGCCGGAGCTCGATGCGACCCTGGTCGCCGAGTCGATCGCGCAGCAGCTCGAGCGCCGCGTTGCGTTCCGCCGTGCGATGAAGCGGGCAGTGCAGTCGGCAATGCGTCTCGGCGCCGAAGGCATTCGTATCAACTGCTCGGGTCGTCTGGGCGGTGCGGAAATCGCGCGTATGGAATGGTATCGCGAAGGTCGCGTGCCGCTGCACACGCTGCGTGCGGATATCGATTACGGCGTAGCCACCGCGTTCACGACGTTCGGCACCTGCGGCGTCAAGGTCTGGATCTTCAAGGGCGAAATCCTCGAGCACGATCCGATGGCTCAGGACAAGCGCATGGCCGAGGGTGACAATTCCCGGCCGCGTCGCGACGCCGCTTGAGCGTTTAATTAGAAGGTTTGAGGGCGTAAGCCATGATGCAACCAAAGAAGACCAAGTTCCGGAAGGCGCATAAGGGCCGGATCCACGGCGTTGCGACTTCGGGCGCCACGCTGGCTTTCGGTCAGTTCGGCCTGAAGGCAATGGCGCCGGAACGTCTGACCGCGCGTCAGATCGAAGCTGCCCGTCGCGCGCTGACCCGTCACATGAAGCGTGCCGGCCGCGTCTGGATCCGGGTGTTCCCGGATCTTCCGGTTTCGAAGAAGCCCGCTGAAGTCCGAATGGGCTCCGGCAAGGGTACCCCGGAACTGTGGGTTGCGCGCGTCAAGCCAGGCCGAGTGATCTTCGAGATCGACGGTGTCACCACGCAGATTGCCAAGGAAGCGATGACCCTCGCTGCCGCCAAGCTGCCGATCAAGACGCGTTTCGTTACGCGCATTGCGGAGTAGAGCCATGGCCGAAATGAAAACCAGCGATATCCGCGCAATGAGCCCCGATCAGATGGACGACGCCGTCCTCAATCTGAAGAAGGAGCGTTTCAACCTGCGCTTCCAGCGCGCCACCGGGCAGCTGGAAAACACCTCTCGCCTTCGTGAGGCGCGTCGTGATATTGCACGAATCAAGACCATCGCCGCGCAGAAGCGCGACGGTAAGTCGAAGTAAGGGGCCGAACATGCCGAAACGTACTCTGCAGGGCGTGGTCGTCAGCGACAAGCAAGCCAAGACGGTTGTTGTTCGCGTTGACCGTCGCTTTACGCACCCGATCTACAAGAAGACCATTCGCCGTTCGAAAAACTACCATGCCCACGACGAGAACAACGAGTTCAAGCCGGGCGACATGGTGTGGATCGAAGAGAGCAAGCCGATGTCGAAGCTGAAGCACTGGACGGTTGTCCGGGGCGAACAGAAGAAGACTGCCTAAAAATCGCGCATTAGCGCATAAACAGAGGACGAGGTGCATCAATGATTCAGATGCAGACCAACCTCGACGTGGCCGATAATTCAGGCGCACGCCGTGTCATGTGCATTAAGGTGATTGGTGGATCCAAGCGCCGTTATGCATCCGTTGGCGACGTAATTGTCGTATCGATCAAGGAAGCCATCCCACGCGGGAAGGTGAAGAAGGGCGACGTCATGAAGGCGGTCGTCGTGCGCGTCCGCAAGGACATTCGCCGCCCGGATGGCTCTGTCATCCGCTTCGATCGCAACGCTGCCGTGCTGATCAACAATCAGTCCGAGCCGATCGGTACCCGTATCTTCGGGCCCGTGCCGCGTGAGCTGCGCGCCAAGAACCACATGAAGATCATCTCGCTTGCGCCGGAGGTGCTGTAATGGCTGCCAAAATTCGCAAGGGTGACAAGGTCATCGTGCTGAACGGTCGCGACAAGGGCCGTACCGGCGAAGTGTTTGAAGTGCGCCCGACCGAGGGCAAGGCGCTGGTTCGCGGCGTCAACCTGGTCAAGCGTCACCAGAAGCAGACCCAGGCACAGGAAGGCGGCATCATCTCGAAAGAGGCGCCGATCCAACTGTCCAACATCGCGATCGTCGGCAAGGACGGCAAGCCGACTCGCGTTGGTTTCAAGATCCAGGCTGATGGCACCAAGGTGCGTATCGCCAAGCGTTCGGGAGCAGAGATCGATGTCTGAGACCGTCTACATTCCGCGCCTGCGCGTCGAATACGACAAGTCCATTCGTGCCAAGCTGACTGAACAGTTCGGCTACGAAAACGTCATGCAGGTTCCGCGCCTCGACAAGATCGTCCTGAACATGGGCGTTGGCGAAGCTGTGAACGACCGCAAGAAGGCCGAAACCGCTGCCAGCGACCTGTCGCTGATCGCTGGTCAGAAGGCCATCGTGACCTATTCGCGCGTTGCTATCGCGACCTTCAAGCTGCGTGAAAACCAGCCGATCGGCGCCAAGGTGACTCTCCGCAAGACGAAGATGTACGAGTTCATCGATCGTCTGGTGAACGTCGCTCTGCCGCGCGTGCGAGATTTCCGTGGCCTGAACGCCAAGAGCTTCGACGGCCGTGGCAACTACTCGCTCGGTCTCAAAGAGCACATCATTTTCCCGGAAATCGATTTCGACAAGGCCGGGGATACGCCGCTGGGCATGGACATCACGGTGTGCACCACTGCGCGCACCGACGACGAGGCCCGCGCTTTGTTGACCGCTTTCAATTTCCCGTTCCGGCAGTGAGTAGCTGAAAAGCTTCTCAAACGCGGTAACCCAGGAGCCAAGCATGGCAAAGAAGAGTTCGATCGAGAAGAACAACCGTCGGAAGAAGATGTCCGCGAACGCTGCGCCGAAGCGCGCGCGTCTCAAGGCCATCATCGCCGACAAGACCAAGCCGATGGAAGAGCGGTTCGCCGCAACGCTGAAGCTCGCCGAGCTTCCGCGCAATTCGTCGCCCGTTCGGATCATGAACCGTTGCGAAATCACCGGTCGTCCGCATTCGGTCTATCGTATCAACAAGCTCAGCCGTATCGCGCTGCGTGAATTGGGCTCGAAGGGCCTGGTTCCCGGGCTCGTGAAGTCCAGCTGGTAAGGGGGGCGGAACATGTCGACCCACGATCCAATCAGCGATCTCATCACCCGTATCCGCAATGCGCAGATGCGTACCAAGTCCAAGGTTTCGACCCCGGGCTCCAAGATGCGCGCCAACGTGCTCGAAGTGCTGAAGAACGAAGGCTACATCCGTGGCTTCGCCAGCGTCGAGCATTCGTCGGGCCGTTCGGAACTCGAGATCGAACTCAAGTATTTCGATGGCGAACCGGTCATCCGCGAAATCGAGCGTGTTTCGAAGCCAGGACGTCGCGTTTACGTCTCGGTGAAGAACCTGCCGCGCGTGAAGAACGGCCTCGGTATCTCCGTTTTGTCGACGCCCAAGGGAATTATGGCCGACCACGACGCGCGCGACGCGAATGTGGGCGGTGAAGTTCTCTTCACGGTGTTCTGAGGAAGGATCAGTCATGTCACGAGTTGGCAAGAAGCCAGTGGCGGTGACCGCGGGAGTTACCGCGTCCGTCGAAGGCCAGACCGTCAAGATGAAGGGCCCCAAGGGCGCTCTTCAGTTCGTCGTGCACGACGACGTGGTGGTGAAGATGGAAGAGGGCGCAATCAAGGTTGCTCCTCGCGTCGAAACCAACCGCGCCCGTGCACTGTACGGTACCGCTCGCGCGCAGATCGCGAATCTGCTCGAAGGCGTTACCAAGGGTTTCGAGAAGAAGCTCGAGATCACCGGCGTCGGTTATCGTGCGGCCCTGCAGGGCAAGAACCTGCAGCTGGCGCTCGGTTACAGCCACGATGTCGTCTACGCGATCCCGGAAGGCATCACCATCACGGTGCCGAAGCCGACCGAGATCAACGTCGCCGGCAACGACT
Source organism: Tardiphaga sp. 20_F10_N6_6 (assembly GCF_052076045.1). Lineage (NCBI taxonomy): Bacteria > Pseudomonadati > Pseudomonadota > Alphaproteobacteria > Hyphomicrobiales > Nitrobacteraceae > Tardiphaga > Tardiphaga sp. 20_F10_N6_6. Next base: position 1,630,241 of record NZ_CP197239.1, on the reverse strand, counting down.
CGCAGCGCGTCGGTCAGGTAGCCGCGGAGATCCGCAGCTATCGTCCGCCAGAGCCTTATAAGGGCAAGGGCGTACGTTATTCCGACGAGTTTATCTTCCGCAAGGAAGGCAAGAAGAAGTAACGGAGCCGGTCATGTCGAAACTCAAGATTACGAATGCCCGGCGCAAGCAACGCGTGCGGCTCTCGCTCCGCCGGACTGCCAATGGCCGTCCGCGCCTGTCGATCTTCCGCTCGTCGAAGCACATCTACGCGCAGGTCATCGACGACCTGAAGGGCGAGACGCTCGCTTCCGCGTCGTCGCTGGAGAAGGCGATGCGCGAAACCGGCAAGACCGGTGCGGACGTCGATGCGGCGCAGGCTGTCGGCAAGCTGCTGGCAGAGCGCGCGGTCAAGAATGGCGTCAAGGAAGTGGTGTTCGACCGTGGTCAGTATCTGTACCACGGCCGCGTCAAGGCGCTGGCAGATGCGGCTCGCGAAGGCGGGCTCAGCTTCTAAGCGATTTCACTTTCGTTGATTTGCAAGTTGCAGATTTGAACGGACACAGGGTTAGAAGCGAAAGCTTCGCAAGGATTGGAAAACACCATGGCAGGTGAACGCGAACGCGGCGGACGCGACCGGGGCCCCCGGGAAGAGCGTGATAGTGAGTTCGTCGACAAGCTCGTCCACATCAATCGTGTGGCGAAGGTCGTCAAGGGCGGTAAGCGCTTCGGCTTTGCAGCTCTGGTCGTCATTGGCGATCAGAAGGGCAGGGTCGGGTTCGGTCACGGTAAGGCCCGTGAAGTTCCGGAAGCAATCCGCAAGGCAACCGAGTCGGCCAAGCGCAACCTGACGCGCGTCGCTCTGCGCGAAGGTCGCACGCTGCATCACGACATCGCTGGCCGTCATGGCGCGGGTCGCGTGTATCTGCGTGCTGCTCCGGCTGGTACCGGCATCATCGCCGGCGGTCCGATGCGCGCTGTGTTCGAAACGCTGGGTATCCAGGACGTCGTGGCCAAGTCGATCGGTTCGTCGAATCCTTACAACATGGTTCGCGCCACTTTCGACGCGCTGAAGCATCAGGATTCGCCGCGTTCGGTTGCTGCTCGCCGCAACATCAAGGTGTCCACCCTGCAGTCGCGCCGCGTTGGCGGTGACGCCGAGCTGGTTGCCGAATAACAGGCATGATTCGGAAAAGTGGATCTCCACTTTTCTGATAAGGATCATGCCCTCTAAAAAGACTTTTTGGAGTTATCACGATGGCCAAGGCCGCAAAGATGATCAAGGTCGAGCAGGTCGCCAGCGCAATTCGCCGGCACCACTCGCAGCGTTCTACGCTGATCGGCCTCAAGCTCAACAAGATCGGTCGCGTCAGCGAATTGCAGGACACTCCTGAAGTTCGCGGCATGATCACCAAAGTGCAGCACCTCGTCCGCGTGGTCGAGGATAAGTAAGTTCACGTCGTCTCACTGCGGCCGCCAGGTTGCCGCAGGGATGACACTGTTGACCTTCGAGGTCCGGATCTGCCGGTAAGCCTCGGGAAGACAGGGCGAAACAGGGAAAAGAACGATGAAGCTCAGCGATATCGCCGATAACGCCGGCTCCCGTAAGAAGCGTATGCGCGTCGGCCGTGGCATCGGCTCCGGCAAGGGCAAGACCGCGGGCCGCGGCGGCAAGGGCCAGACCGCGCGTTCCGGCGTCCGCATCAAGGGCTTCGAGGGCGGCCAGATGCCGTTGCATCGTCGTCTGCCGAAGCGCGGCTTCAACAACATCTTCCGTCTCGATTACGCCGAGATCAACCTGGACCGTCTCCAGGACGCGATCGATGCGAAGACCATCGACATCAAGGCCGTGATCAACGCTGAATCGCTGGTGAAGGCTGGCGTTCTGCGCCGCTCGAAGGCCGGTGTGCGTGTTCTCGGCCGTGGCGAGATCAAGGCCAAGATCAACATCGAAGTGCACGGCGCCACCAAGACGGCGATCGAAGCCATCGAGAAGGCCGGCGGTTCGGTGAAGATCATCGCGCCGAAGAAGGCCGACGGCGAAGCTGCGTAACATCTGCGGCATCGCCTGCGTCTGTGGGCGGCCTTGCGTGATGTGGCAGTAGATTTTATCAATGCCGAGCACCAAATAATGTCCGGCCTCCGCTGCATGCCCCGCTCTTTCGGGGCATGATGGCGAAAGGGGCGCGGGAGAAAGCCAAACATGGTCTCTGCAGCAGAGCAATTAGCAGCAAACCTCAACTTTTCGGCCCTCGGCAAGGCCGATGAACTGAAGAAGCGCATCTGGTTCACACTGGGTGCGCTGCTTGTTTATCGGCTCGGCACCTATATTCCGCTGCCCGGCATCGATCCGGCCGCGTGGGAACAGGTGTTCAAGCAGCAGGCCGGCGGCATCCTCGGCATGTTCAACATGTTCGCGGGCGGCGGCATCAATCGCATGGCGATTTTTGCGCTGAACATCATGCCGTATATTTCGGCATCGATTATCATTCAGCTGCTGACCACCGTGTCGCCCCAGCTCGAAGCTCTCAAGAAAGAGGGCGAGGCGGGCCGCAAGACGCTGAACCAGTACACCCGTTACCTGACTGTCATCCTCGCTGCATTCCAGTCCTATGCCATTGCGGCGGGTCTGCAGGGCGCCGGCAATGTCGTCAGCGAGCCCGGCATGTTCTTCCTGATCTCGACCTCGGTCACGCTGACCGGCGGCACCATGTTCCTGATGTGGCTGGGTGAGCAGATCACCTCGCGCGGCATCGGCAACGGCATCTCGCTGATCATTCTGGCCGGCATCGTGGCCGAGCTTCCGTCGGCGATCGCCAATATGCTCGAACTGGGTCGTCAGGGCGCACTGTCGACCGGTCTGATCCTGGTCGTCATCGTGATGGCCGTGGTCGTGATCGCCTTCATCGTGTTTATGGAGCGCGCCCAGCGCCGCCTGCTGATCCAGTATCCGAAGCGCCAGGTCGGCAACAAGATGTTCGAGGGCCAGTCCTCGCATCTGCCGCTGAAGCTCAACACCTCGGGCGTGATCCCGCCGATCTTCGCGTCGTCGCTGCTGTTGCTGCCAGCGACCATCGCGAGCTTCAACGCAGGCAAGGGGCCGGAGTGGTTCCAGTGGCTGACCACGCAGCTCAGCCATGGTCGTCCGCTGTTCCTGATCATGTATGTATCGTTGATCGTGTTCTTCGCGTTCTTCTACACGGCGATCGTGTTCAACCCGACCGAGACTGCCGACAATCTGAAGAAGCATGGCGGCTTCATCCCAGGCATTCGCCCGGGTGAGCGGACCGCGGAATACATCGACTATGTGCTCTCGCGCATCACTGTGCTCGGCGCTGCCTATCTCGCCGTGGTCTGCTTGATCCCCGAGATCCTGATTTCCTACGCCTCGGTGCCGTTCTACTTCGGCGGCACGTCGCTGCTGATCGTGGTCAGTGTCACCATGGATACTGTGGCGCAGGTGCAAGGCTATCTGCTGGCGCACCAGTATGAAGGTTTGATCCGCAAGTCGAAGCTGAGGGGCCGGCGCAAATGAGGTTGATTCTTCTCGGGCCGCCGGGGGCGGGCAAGGGAACTCAGGCACATCGTCTTGTCGAACGTCACAACATCGTTCAGCTGTCCACCGGTGACATGCTGCGTGCTGCCGTGGCTGCCGAGACCGAAGTTGGCCTCAAGGCCAAGGACATCATGGCCGCTGGCGGCCTGGTGCCCGATGATATTGTGATCGGGATCATCTCGGATCGCATCGAGCTGCCGGATGCCGCCAATGGCTTCATCCTCGACGGCTTCCCGCGCACCGTGCCGCAGGCTGAAGCGCTGGATGCACTGCTGAAGTCCAAGGGGCTTCATCTCGATGCTGCTGTTGAGCTCCGCGTCAACGAAAGCGCGCTGTTGCAGCGTGTCGAAGCCCGTGTCGCGCAGATGATGGAGCGCGGTGAGACCGTGCGCATCGACGATACGCCGGAAGTGCTGTCGAAACGCCTGGCGAGCTACCGCACGTCGACCGAGCCGCTGGTCCACTACTATTCGGAAAAGCGGAAGCTCGTGACCATCGATGGCATGATGACCATCGAAGAGGTGACGGCTGAGATCAACCGCGTGCTGGCAGCGATTCTCGCCGCCGATGAGTCGGCAAAGAAGCCGGCCCGCAAGCCCGCCAAGAAGGCTGCTGCCGCCAAGCGCGGATCTGCTCCGGCCAAGAAGGCAGCCAAATCGGCCAAAAAAGCCGCGAAGGCAGTCAAGAAGGCCAAGAAGGCGCCGGTAAAGGTCGCCAAGAAGGCAAAGGCGGCCAAGAAAGCCGTAAAGAAGACTGTCAAGAAAACGGTCAAAAAGGCGGTAAAAGTAGCCAAAAAGGCTGCAAAATCGGCTTCGAAGGCCAAAACCAGCAAGTCGGCCAAAAAGCCAGCCAAGAAGGCCGGTAAAGTGGCCAAGAAAGCCGGCAAAAAGCGCGTCAAACGCTAGAGCAGGTTGACGAAACGAAGTCGAATACTTTAATAAGGCCCTCATCCAGTCGGAAGATTCCAACGATGCCGGGCCCCACTGAAATCCAGGGGACGGGCGTCGTGTTCGCGTTTGTGAATACCCGCCCGACAAATGATGATAATGCCGGTTCGTGATGGACTGGTGACAGGAGAGAAGTTGTGGCCCGTATCGCCGGTGTAAACATCCCGACCAACAAGCGCGTGCTGATCGCGCTGCAGTACATTCATGGCATCGGCCAGAAGAACGCCGCCGATATCATCGAGAAGGTGAAGATCACTCCGGAGCGCCGCGTCAATCAGCTCAGCGACGCGGAAGTTCTGCAAATCCGTGAAGTCATCGACCGCGACTATCTGGTCGAGGGCGATCTTCGTCGTGAGACGGGCATGAACATCAAGCGTCTGATGGACCTCGGCTGCTATCGTGGCCTACGCCATCGTCGCGGTCTGCCGGTTCGTGGTCAGCGCACGCATACCAATGCGCGCACCCGCAAGGGTCCGGCCAAGTCGATCGCCGGCAAGAAGAAGTAAGCTTTCGAATACGAGTTTGCGGAAGCGGATGATCATCCGCTTCTGCAATTATTTTTGGTGTAGCCGCTGGCATTACGGCGGCGTTGAGATCCTCAGAAAGGTTAGAGATGGCAAAGGAAGCCGGACGTATTCGTCGCCGCGAGCGCAAGAACATTGCATCGGGCATCGCGCACGTGAATTCGTCGTTCAATAACACGACCATCACCATCACCGACGCGCAGGGCAACACCATTGCCTGGTCGTCGGCTGGCACGATGGGCTTCAAGGGCTCGCGCAAGTCGACCCCGTACGCAGCGCAGGTTGCTGCTGAAGACGTGTCGAAGAAGGCGCAGGAACACGGCATGCGAACGCTGGAAGTCGAAGTCGGCGGTCCGGGTTCGGGTCGTGAATCGGCTCTCCGCGCTCTGCAGGCCGCGGGCTTCACGGTTACCTCGATCCGCGACGTGACCTCGATCCCGCACAACGGTTGCCGCCCGCGCAAGCGTCGGCGCGTTTAATACTTTTTGATCGCGGGTGGCTCGGCTGCCCGCGATCGCTTTTGCGATGCGACTTACGCGGACTGATCCGCGATCTCCAACGCCAGTGAGTTTGATGGCATGGGTGACACAGTGACGATCCAGAAAAATTGGCAAGAACTTATCCGGCCGAACAAGCTGCAGGTAACGCCTGGCAGCGATCCTACCCGTTTTGCGACCCTGGTTGCCGAACCGCTCGAGCGTGGTTTCGGTCAGACCCTCGGTAACGCACTCCGCCGCATCCTGCTGTCCTCGCTGCAGGGCGCTGCCGTGCAGTCGGTGCACATCGACGGCGTGCTGCATGAATTCTCCTCGATTGCCGGCGTGCGCGAAGACGTCACCGACATCGTGCTGAACGTGAAGGACATCTCGATCAAGATGCTGGGCGAAGGCCCGAAGCGCATGGTCGTGAAGAAGCAGGGCCCGGGCGTCGTGACCGCCGGCGACATTCAGACTGTCGGCGATGTGACCGTTCTCAATCCTGACCTGCAGATCTGCACCCTCGACGAGGGCGCCGAGATCCGCATGGAATTCACCGTTGCCGGCGGCAAGGGCTACGTCGCTGCCGAGCATAACCGTCCGGAAGACGCGCCGATCGGCCTGATCCCGATCGACAGCCTGTACTCGCCGGTTCGCAAGGTGTCGTACAAGGTCGAGAACACCCGTGAGGGCCAGATCCTCGATTACGACAAGCTGACGATGACCATCGAGACCAACGGCGCGCTGACGCCGGATGACGCGGTCGCTTATGCCGCGCGCATCCTGCAGGACCAGCTCAACGTGTTCGTGAACTTCGAAGAGCCCCGCAAGGAAGTTGCTCAGGAAGTCATCCCGGATCTCGCTTTCAACCCGGCTTTCCTCAAGAAGGTCGACGAGCTCGAGCTCTCGGTGCGTTCGGCAAACTGCTTGAAGAACGACAACATCGTTTACATCGGCGACCTCGTTCAGAAGTCGGAAGCAGAAATGCTCCGCACTCCGAACTTCGGCCGCAAGTCGCTGAACGAAATCAAGGAAGTGCTCGCCCAGATGGGTCTGCACCTCGGCATGGAAGTGCCCGGTTGGCCGCCGGAAAATATCGACGAGTTGGCCAAGCGCTTCGAAGATCACTACTGAGCATCACGAGCGGCGTGGCCGGGGTCTAACCCGGCCATGGCGTTATGGGCGAACGCAGGCAGCCCACCTGCAACATGATGTCCGACGAACCGTCGCGGCAAACTGAAATATAAGGAATATTCCAATGCGTCACGGCAAGGTTCATCGCAAGCTCAACCGCACCGCAGAACATCGCAAGGCGATGTTCGCCAATATGTGCGCGTCGCTGATCAAGCACGAGCAGATCATCACCACGCTTCCGAAGGCAAAGGAGCTCCGCCCGATCGTGGAGAAGCTCGTCACCCTCGGCAAGAAGGGCGGCCTCCACATGCGTCGCCAGGCCATCAGCGAGATGAAGGACCAGGATCAGGTCCGCAAGCTGTTCGACGTGCTGGCCAAGCGCTACGCTGATCGCCAGGGCGGTTACACCCGCATCATCAAGGCCGGCTTCCGCTACGGCGACAACGCCCCGATGGCTCTGATCGAATTCGTCGATCGCGACGAAGACGCCAAGGGTAAGGATTCGGGTCCGGTGCAGGGCACGTCCGAAGCGGCATAAGCCGCGTCACATCAGATTTTCGGAAAAGCGGCGCCTTGTGCGCCGCTTTTTTGTTGTGCTTTCGTCTTTTGGATGCAGTTGCATCTTTCAATCCGCGTTCCGATATCAGCTCCGTCATTCAAACGGGAGTACGCATATGAAAATCGATCTGACGGGCAAGACAGCACTCGTGACGGGCTCGACCTCGGGCATTGGTCACGCCATTGCCAAGGGCCTGGCCGCCACTGGCGCTCAGGTTGTTGTGAACGGCCGCAGTCAGGGCAAGGTGGACGCGGCAATCGCCGCGATCACCAAGGCCGTGCCCGGGGCCAAGGTGACAGGCGTCGCTGCCGACGTGTCGACAGCGGAGGGCTGCAACGCGCTCGCCTCGGCACTCCCCGAGGTCGATATCCTCATCAACAATGCCGGCATCTTCGAGCCCAAGGGTTTCTTCGACATTCCCGACGAGGACTGGACGCGCTTCTTCGAGGTCAATGTGATGTCGGGCATCCGTCTATCGCGCGCCTACATGCAGGGTATGCTGAAGCGCAACTGGGGCCGCATCGTTTTCATCTCATCGGAGTCCGGACTGAACATTCCCGGCGAGATGATCCACTACGGGATGACGAAGACAGCGCAGCTCGCGATCTCGCGTGGCCTCGCGGAGCTCACCAAGGGCACGGCCGTAACGGTCAATTCCGTGCTGCCCGGACCGACCATGTCGGAAGGCGTGGAGACCTTCGTCAAGGATCTCGCCAAACAGAATGGGCAATCGGTCGAAGAGGCGGCTTCCAACTTCGTCAAGCAGCACCGTTCGACGTCGCTGATCCAGCGTTTTGCGACCGTCGAGGAGATCGCGAACATGGTCGTCTATGTTTCGTCGAAGGAGGCATCGGTGACCAACGGTGCAGCGTTGCGTGCCGAGGGCGGGATCGTCCAGACCATCGCATAAGTGTACGCCCCGCAAAGATAAAAAGGCGGCGCCGAAGCGCCGCCTTTATTCGTTGAGGACGTCATGCCGCGAGACCGCGGAGACGATGCGTGCGCTTAGAAGGCCACCTGAGTGCGCATCGCGAACGCGTCATAGTCGGCACCGGTGTTCACGTTGCTGTTGACGGCGAACTTGTCGACGGTGCCGTGGATCCAGTTGAACATGAAGCGCATGTTCTGGTTCACGTACCAATTCACGCCGACCGTGGTGTTCTTCAGTTCACCGCCGCGAATGACGCCGTCATTCAGGCTGGCATAGCTGTAGCGCACCGCCAGTTCCCACGCACCGAGATCGCCGGTTGCGAAGTTGACCGGGCGAGCCGGGTTGATGCCGCCGAAGGCACCGGCCGATGCGTTGTACTTGTGCTGTTCGCCGGTGATGACGTAGCTGGCCTGGCCGTAACCGCCATTGAAGCTCAGGTCGGACAGACCGTTGCTGCGCTGGATGTTGTAGTCGAAGTATTCGCCCGATGCCATGAAGCTGCCGAACTTGACGGCGGCTTCACCGCTCAGCACACGGGCATTGTTCACGAAGTTCATGGTGCCGGTGTTAAGCAATGCGTTGGTCGCCGGATCGACGCGAACTTCGATGCGATCGGACATGCCGAGCGTATTGTTGGTCACACCACCGGGCTGGGCGAGATACAGCGCATCGAAGCCGACCAGCACGGTGCCAACTTCGTTGTTGATCGGCAGGCCGACCGCACGGAAAGTTGCGCCGAGCGGCTGCGGCTGGCTGTGATTGACGTTGAGGCCGGTCGTCGGACCGGTCACGTAGGCGCCGACCCAGTATTGATCGCCGAATACCTGACCACCGAACGCGGCGCGGTTGTCGCCTGCCGCGAGGCTGGTCGCGAGAACCTGCGAAGCTGCGCGTTCCATGAACATGATGTTGTTCGAGCTGGTCGCTTCGTCCAGCGTATAGGGGACGTCGATGTAACCGCCTTGGATCAACAGGCCTTTGACGCCCTTATAGGCGACATAGGCGTTGTTGAGCGTGACGTCGCCATCGGTGGTACCGCCGGCATCGACAATCACGCCGTATTCCCAATCCTTGTTGAAGGTGCCGATCAGGCCGAGACGTGCGCGACGGGCATTGATGCCGTCATTCACGCTCTGCGGGCTGGTGCCGGCGGACTTCGGCGAGAACGAATAGGCGGCAGTGTCGAGGTGCAGACGGCCGGTGATGGCGATGCAGTTCAGACCGTCGTCGGTGCAGAAGGTCGGACGGTTGCCGGGCATCGTCAGGTTCGCGTTGATGAAGGGCACAGCCTTCTTGTGCATGGCAGCGTTGGCATTCGCGAAGTTCTGCTTGACCGTTTCCGTCTGCTTTTGCGTCGTGTTGGCCTGCTTCTGAACGTTATCGAGCTTCTTTTCCAGCGCGCGGAGCTGCGCTTTCAATACGGCGATCTCATCATTCGATGACTGCGCATGCGCCGGGCCTGCGGCCAGCGCGCCGATCACGCCGAGCGTGCCCAGGATTTTGTGTGTCGTGAAAGACATGGAGTACCCCTGTAGAAGACAAAATCCGACACGCCCCGCGAATTGCTCCGCAGGTGATGGACGCGTATGGATCTGTGTTTGTGATCTTGCGAAAGAGAATGTCCGGAGGCTCTCGCCAGGGGCCGTTCTCATTTAACAAGCGAGCTACCGTTGAGCTCGCGGGCAACCTAGGCAAGCTTTGCGACAGTTCTGTAAAACCCGCATCGCATTGTGGTGAACGACACCGCTGTGTCGCTTTTCGATCACAAGCGATTTAGATAATTAGCTATCTTAATTAGCTATTATGCGAGAAGAGCGCATCCATGGATGCGCTCTGTTATCGTAGGTGTCTCCAGGCGGGAATTTTGTAGGTAGCAGTTTCGTGATCACCAGCCTTCAAGCACGATCTTGCCGTGCGACTTGCCGGATTCGAGCAGCGCATGCGCGCGCTTGAGATTCGCGGCGTTGATGGTGCCGAAGGTCTTGTCGAGCGTCGTGCGCAGCACGCCCTTGTCGATGAGGTCCGCGACGTCGTTGAGGAGGTAATGCTGCGCGATCATGTCGGGCGTCTGGAATGACGATCGCGTGAACATGGATTCCCAGTGCACCGAGACGGCCTTGCCTTTGAACGCGGACATGTTGAACTCAACGGGATCGTCGATCAGCCCCAACTTGCCCTGCGGTGCGATCAGGTCGGCAAGCGCCTTGTAGTGCTGTTCCGTCCCCGTGAGGCTGGCGACGAGTGAGACCGGCGGCAGTTTCAATGCGTCGATCTGCTCCTTCAGCGGCTTACTGTGATCGATCACCGCATGTGCGCCGAGATCCTGGCACCACTTGATCGTCTCGGGTCGCGATGCCGTTGCCACTACCGTGAGGCCGGTGAGGCGGCGTGCGAGCTGGATGAGGATCGAGCCGACGCCGCCGGCACCGCCCATGATCAGCAGCGTGCGCGGATCGAGGCTCTTGCCGGGTGCAACGCCGAGTCGATCGAAAAGCAGTTCCCAGGCGGTGATCGCGGTAAGCGGCAACGCCGCAGACTGTGCGAAGGAGAGCGAGGAGGGCTTGCGGCCGACAATGCGCTCATCGACCAGATGGAACTCTGCATTGGTGCCCTGGCGCTGGATCGAGCCGGCATAGAACACCTCGTCGCCCGGCTTGAACATCGTCACATCGGGGCCGACAGCATCGACGACGCCGGCAGCGTCATAGCCGAGGATCTTGGTTTCGCCGGTCGGCGGCGCCGCGCGCTTGCGCACCTTGAAATCGACGGGATTGGCCGAGATCGCCTTCACCGATACGCGGATGTCGCGACCGGTCGGTTCGGGCTTCGGAGCCTCGAAATCGACCAGCGCGTCAGCGGCGTCGATCGGGAGGGATTTGGTGTAGCCGACTGCCTTCATTGGGTGCGCTCCATGCTCCTGGCGGGAATGTCCCGAAGAGGTGTCCCGAGGCGACAATAATTGCAAGTACTGTCATTTCAGGGATATAGTCACCGAATGGATACTATTGGGTATTTGCGATGAAACGGCGTGATTTCGGCAATGGGCCGGGCTGTCCGGTCGAGGTGACGCTCGATCTGATCGACGGCAAATGGAAGGGCGTGATCCTGTATCATCTGCAGCAGGGGCGGCTGCGTTTCGGCGAACTGCGCAAGCTGATGCCACGGATCACCCAACGTATGCTGACCAAACAGCTGCGCGCGCTCGAGGAGGATGGGCTGATCGTCCGGACGGTCTATGCCGAGGTCCCGCCGCGGGTCGAATATGCACTGTCGGAAACCGGGCTCGGATTGCGCCCGGTCATCGATGCCCTCAAGGCGTGGGGTGATGCGCACAAGATGCGTCAGAAGTCGGTCGCGGCCGTAGCGCCCCAGCCGCGCAAAAAAGCGCCGGTGGAGAAGGATGTGCCGGCGGACGCAAGCTAGTTCCCGCCCTTCTATTGCCCCGCTCAGCAGCCTATATTCGCCGCGATTTCCTCAAAGAGGCCCCGATGATCCCATTTTTCCGCAACGCTGCGACCGCTTCCGCTCTGTGCGCCATTGTCCTGTCGTCCGCACTCGCGCCGGCTGTTGCACAAGATCGCCGGGTCCCGACATCGCCGACGGAAATGAAGCTGTCCTACGCGCCGATCGTGCAGCGGGTGCAGCCGGCCGTGGTGAATGTCTATGCAGCCAAGACGGTGCAGAACCGCAATCCGCTGCTGGACGATCCGGTGTTCCGCCGCTTCTTCGGCGGCCAGGGCATGCAGCCGGAGCAGATGCAGCGTTCGCTCGGTTCGGGTGTGATGGTCGACGCATCGGGCCTCGTCGTTACGAACAACCACGTCATCGAAGGCGCCGACCAAGTGAAGGTGTCGCTGGCGGACAAGCGCGAGTTCGAGGCCGAGATCGTGCTCAAGGACAGCCGCACTGATCTGGCGGTGCTGCGCATCAAGGACAGCAAGGAGAAATTCCCGACGCTGGATTTCTCGAACTCGGATGACTTGCTGGTCGGTGACGTTGTCCTCGCCATCGGCAATCCGTTCGGCGTTGGCCAGACCGTGACCCACGGTATCGTGTCGGCGCTTGCGCGCACCCAGGTCGGCATCACCGACTATCAGTTCTTCATCCAGACCGATGCTGCGATCAATCCCGGCAATTCCGGCGGCGCGCTGGTCGACATGACCGGCAAGCTGGTCGGCGTGAACACCGCGATCTTCTCGCGCTCCGGCGGCTCGCAGGGCATCGGCTTTGCGATCCCGGCGAATATGGTGCGCGTCGTCGTTGCCTCCGCCAAGAGCGGTGGCAAGGCCGTGAAGCGTCCGTGGCTCGGCGCGCGGCTGCAGAACATCACGCCTGAGATCGCCGAGACGCTCGGCCTGAAGACGCCTTCGGGTGCGCTGGTCGTCAATGTCACCGCGAACAGCCCGGCTGCAAAGGCCGGTCTCAAGGTCTCCGATCTCGTGACTGCCATCGATGGCCAGGCCATCGAGGATCCGAATGCATTCGAGTATCGCTTCGCGACGCGGCCGCTCGGCGGCACTGCGCAGCTCGATGCACAACGCAGCGGCAAGCCGGTGAAGCTGACCGTTGCGCTCGAGGCGGCCCCTGACACGGGCCGTGACGAGATCACGCTGACGGCGCGTTCGCCATTCCAGGGCGCCAAGGTCGCCAATATCTCGCCGGCCGTTGCCGACGAGTTGCGGCTGGATTCCAGCACCGAAGGCGTCGTCATTACAGAGCTGACCGATACGGCCACAGCGGCTGGCGTCGGCTTCCAGAAGGGCGATCTCATCATCGCGGTCAACGGCACCAAGATCGGCAAGACCAGCGATCTCGACAAGGTGACGCGCGAGGGTGCGCGGCTGTGGCGCATCGTGGTGGTGCGCGGCGGTCAGCAGATCAACGTTACACTCGGCGGATGAGCCCGAAACAACCCACTCTGTCCGCAAACCTGTTTGCCGCAGCCGGGCTGGAGCAGGACGCGCCGCGCCCGTTGCCGGAGCGGCTGCGGCCGCGTGTGCTGTCCGATGTGGTCGGGCAGGATCACATTCTCGGTCCTGATGGTGCGCTGACGCGCATGCTGGAAACGCGCACGCTGGGTTCGCTGGTATTCTGGGGACCGCCAGGCACCGGCAAGACCACCGTTGCGCGGCTGCTTGCGGACGCAACGGAGCTTCAATTCGAGCAGATATCTGCGGTGTTCTCTGGCGTCGCCGATCTGAAGAAAGTGTTTGAAGCTGCGCGCGCGCGCCGCGAGATGGGCAAGGGCACGCTGCTGTTCGTCGACGAGGTGCACCGCTTCAATAAGGCGCAGCAGGACTCGTTCTTGCCTGTGATGGAAGACGGCACCGTAGTGCTGGTCGGCGCCACCACCGAGAACCCGTCATTCGAACTCAACGCCGCTTTGCTGTCGCGCGCGCGCGTGCTGGTGTTCCAGTCGCTGGATGCGGCCGCCATCGAGAAACTGTTCGTGCATGCGGAGAAGGTCGAAGGCCGTGCATTGCCGCTCGATGCCGAGGCGCGCGCCGTGCTGGTGCGGATGGCCGATGGCGATGGCCGCGCTGCACTGACGCTGGTCGAGGAGGTCTGGCGCGCCGCGCGGACCAATGAGATCTTCAATGCCGCGCAGTTGCAGGACATCCTGCAACGCCGTGCGCCGATCTACGACAAGTCGGCCGATGGCCACTACAATCTGATCTCGGCACTGCATAAGTCGGTGCGCGGCAGCGATCCCGACGCAGCGCTGTATTACCTGTGCCGGATGTTAGACGCCGGCGAGGACCCGCTGTTCCTGGCGCGCCGCGTGGTGCGGATGGCCGTGGAGGACATCGGTCTTGCCGATCCGCAGGCGCTGGTGATCTGCAATGCCGCCAAGGATGCCTATGATTTTCTCGGCCATCCCGAAGGCGAACTCGCCATTGCGCAGGCCGTGATCTATATCGCCACCGCGCCGAAATCGAATGCCGCCTATATGGCCTACAAGGCCGCGATGCGGACAGCGAAAGAAGGCGGTTCGCTGCTGCCACCGAAGCACATCCTGAACTCGCCGACCAAGCTCATGAAGTCCGAAGGCTATGGCGACGGGTACCAATACGACCACGACACGCCAGAAGGTTTCTCCGGGCAAGACTATTTCCCGGAAGCCTTGGGGCGGCAGACCTTCTATGATCCGCCCGAGCGCGGGTTCGAACGCGAGATTCGCAAGCGGCTAGATTACTGGACCAGACTGAGGAACGAGAGACAATCATGAGCCGTCGCGACAAGAAGCCTCTCGCCAAGCGTGGTCCCGGTGGTGAGCGTAGCAAGGCGCCGCGTGGCAAGGGCGCCGCGCCGAAGGGCGCTGCCTCCAAAGCCGCCGCGTCGAAGGGCGAGCGGCCGTCATTCGGCAAGGCCGGCCGCGTGAGCAGCGATCGCCCGATGAGTGCACGTCCGCCGCGTGCGCGTGCCGGTGAACGCTCTGAGTGGGCCGAGCGGCCGGAACGTGCCGAGCGATCCGAACGCCCTCAGCGTGCCGAACGAGCCGAGCGCTTCGATGCGCCGCAGCGCTCCGAGCGTCCGGCCGGCAAGCGTCCACCAAGCGCGCGTCCTTCCGGTTCGCGTCCGGGCGGCAAGGCCGCGCCGCGTTATGGTAACGCGCCGCTGCGTGAGCCGCGGATGCCCGCGCCTTATCTCGATGAAGAACCGGCGAAGCCGGAAGTTGCGCCGGCGCCGCTGCCCACCGCCGTGCAGAACGTCATTGTTACGCCTGATGAGAATGGCATGCGCGTCGATCGCTTTCTCGAAGCGCATTTTCCCGGCCTGTCATTCTCCCATATCCAGCGCATCGTCCGCAAAGGCGAGCTGCGCGTGAACGGCAAGCGCGCTGACAGCAAGGACCGGCTGGAAGAAGGACAGACCGTCCGCATTCCGCCGCTGAAGCTCGATGCGCCGAAGGTCGTCGGTGAACTCTCGGAGGCTGCCAACAAAACTCTGCAGGCGCTCAAGGAGATGACGATCTACGAGGACGCCGACGTCATGGTGTTGAACAAGCCGGCTGGTCTTGCCGTGCAGGGCGGTTCGGGCATGACGCGTCACGTCGACATGATGCTGGAGGTGATGCGCGACGCCAAGGGACAGAAGCCGCGCCTGGTGCACCGTCTCGACCGTGAAACGTCGGGCTGCCTGTTGATCGCCAAAACGCGCTTCGCCGCCACCAAACTCACCGGCGCGTTCCGCGAACGCTCTGCGCGAAAAATCTATTGGGCGCTGGTTGCCGGCGTACCGAAGCCCAAGCAGGGACGCATCTCGACCTATCTGGCCAAGGAAGAGAACGAGGAAGACACCATCATGCGCGTCGCCAAGCATGGCGACGAGGGCGCAAGCCACGCGGTGACCTATTACGCCGTGGTGGAGACCTCGGCGCAGAAACTCGCCTGGGTGTCGCTGAAGCCGGTGACGGGGCGTACGCATCAGTTGCGCGCGCATATGGCGCATATCGGCCACGCGATCGTCGGCGACCCGAAATATTTCAACATCGAGAACTGGCAGTTGCCGGGCGGCATTCAGAAGCGTTTGCATCTGCTGGCGCGCCGCATTGTGATCCCGCATCCGCGTGGCGGCGTGATCGACGCGACGGCGCCGCTGCCGCCGCATATGCTGCAATCGTGGAACTTGCTCGGTCTCGAACACGACCGGTTCGATCCGATCGAGAACGCACCGGAAGAGTAGGGCGTTGTCGGGCTCCGACAACATCCCGTGCGCGACGTCGGCAACCGCCGACGTGCCCGATTTCGACGCCGCGTTTCGCGCGCGTCTGCATGATCTGTTTGTGTGGCGCCGCGATATCAGGCGCTTCAAGTCCGATCCACTGCCTGCGGGCTTTCTCGATCGCCTGCTCGATACCGCGTGCCTCGCGCCTTCGGTGGGCCTGAGCCAGCCATGGCGCTTTGTCATCGTCGACGATGCGTCACGTCGTCAGGCGGTGTTGGAGAATTTCAGCGCCTGCAATGCCGAGGCGTTGAGCGCCTATACCGGCGAACTCGCGCAGAGCTATGCGACGCTCAAGCTCGCCGGTCTGCGCGAAGCGCCATGCCACCTCGCGGTATTTGCAGACCACGCGACGGATGTTGGCCACGGCCTTGGCCGCCGCACCATGCCGGAGATGGCGGACTATTCGGTGGTGACGGCGATCGCAACCATGTGGCTCGCCGCGCGCGCTGAAGGCATCGGCATGGGCTGGGTCTCGATCCTCGATCCTGCTGCGATTGCCGTGACACTCGATATACCTCGTGACTGGCGGTTGATTGGCTATTTCTGCATCGGTTATCCGGAGATCGACGACGATCGGCCGGAACTCGAGCGCGCCGGATGGGAACGCCGTCATGCGGCAGCGGATCACATTGTCCGGCGCTGACACTTGATGTGATGCGGGATCGTGACAACATGAGACCAATGAGACATCGCTCCATCCCATTCGCTGTGTTGGTCGCCGTTGCGGCGGCGCTCTCTGCTGCGCCTGCGGTCGCGCAGGTTATCGGAGTGCCCGGCAACCCGGCTTTGATCACGCCACTGCCGCCCGCACCGCCACCGCCGCGGATAGAAGTACCTGTCGTGCCGCAACTCGGCGATCTGCCACGACAACAGAGTGTGCCGCAGGCGCGGCGCTCCTTCAGTGATCGCATCACCGACTGCCTTCAGGACGGGGCCGCTGCGGGTCTCGGCCCGAATGATCGTGCGACCTATTCGCGGGCCTGTGCCAATCGCTGACACGAGCGATTTGGTCTCGCGTGGCGCCCGTCTGTCGCGTAAATTGACGGCTGCGAACAGGAATTGAGACCATCGATGCGTGAATTGTTTGACGAAGTGTACGGCCAGTCGCAGCTCGATCCGCAAGAGGCGGTGCGACGGTCGACGCGAGGTCCGCAGCGCAAGCGCTTCTACAAGACCGTTGGGCTGAGCGAGACGCCGGATGGCTTTGCCATCATGCTCGACGACAAGACCGTACGCACGCCGTCGCGCCATCCGCTGGTCGTTCCTACATCAGCCATTGCCGAGGTCATGATTGCGGAATGGGATGCGCAGCAGGATGTCATCGACCCCACGAGCATGCCGGTGACGCGCCTTGCCAATAGCGTGATCGATGCGATCCGCGATGAGGCGCAGACCCAGGCAGTGGCTGACGATATCGCAAAATACTTCAGCACGGATCTGCTGTTCTATCGCGCCGGCTATCCCGAGGCGCTTATCGCGCGCGAGGCTGCGGCATGGGACCCTGTCTTGTTCTGGGCTGCCGATGATCTCGGCGCGCATTTCATCCTGGCTGAGGGCATCGTGCATGTCAGCCAGCCCGAACAGGCCGTCGCATCTGCCCGCGCGGCGCTGCCGAGCGATCCATGGGCGATCGCCCCGCTGCATCTGGTGACGACGATCACCGGCTCGGCGCTGCTCGCGCTGGCGCTGCTCCATGGCCATCTGAATGCCGATCAGGTCTGGACAGCCGCCTTTGTCGACGAGGACTGGAATATCGAGAAGTGGGGCCTCGACGAGGAAGTCGCTGCGCGGCGCGCAGCGCGACAAGTGGATTTCAAGGCTGCCGTGCTGGTGCTGAAGGCGGTCACGCCGTCAGCGGGTTAATCGGAAGTTAACGACCGTTAACTAGCGTAGCTGCACCATTGTCCGGTGCCGCTCACCATGCCGACTCCCGTCAACTCGATCTTACCGGTTGTCTCCGCGCAGGGCGTGGCGAGCGAAGTCGCGTTTCAGCCCGGCAGCGTGATTGCCGGCCGCGTGCTCTCGGTCTCGCCAGACAATCAGGTCCGTATCGCCATCGGGCACAGCACGATCGACGTGCAATCGCAGGTGCCGTTGCAGGCCGGGCAGGTGCTGCAATTCGCAGTGTCGAAGACCGACAACGGCAATGTCCAGCTTGCCATCGTCACACCGCAGAATACAGGTGCGGGGCAGGCGGGCGGTACGTCCTCCGGCGACGTGACCCTCGCGCCAGACCTGCCGATCAATCTCGCCAATGCCATCGCGACCTCCAAGATCCAGCTGACATCGCTGGAAGCACAGGCGGTCTCCACCGCCACGCAAAGCGCCGTGACGCAGCAGGCGAGCCTTGCGACGCTATTTGCCAATCTCGGTGTCGCCACTTCGTTGAAGGGGCTGCCGCAGCAGTTGCAGCAGGCTGTCGCGCAGGTACTGGCGCAACGCCCGCCGCTCGACAGCCAGCTCACCGGCGAGGAAGTCAAATCGGCATTCCAGAATTCCGGCCTGTTTCTGGAATCATCGCTCGCCAAGGGATCGCTGCCGCAAGGCGGGCTGCCCGACATGAAAGCAGCATTGATCGTGCTGCGTCAGGCGTTGGCGACGACGCTCGCCACAGCGAGTCCGACCCAGAGCACGACGCCAGCGACGGCGAATGCAGCGACACCGGAGCAGCCAGCATCGGCATTGGCAAACGCGCTTCCCAGTGTCGCGGCGCAGGTCGCTGCACAGCAGGCGCAAGCCGCTGCAGCGACAGTGGTCATGCTGCCCAAGACCGGCATCAAGAACGATCCGCTGCAGCAGGCTGGACTTCTCGCCGCAGACGAGCACGTGCTCGATGTCCCGGCTCAAGCCGCACCGGGCGTGGCAAAAGCTCCCGAAGCGGCTGCACGCTTGGCGACCAATGGCGCAGCGCTCAACCTGCTTAGGGAAGCGCTGCAGACGGCTCCGAAGGGCATGGGAAGCGCAGCATCGCTGGTGTTCGACGACAGCATGATGATGGATCTGCTGCCCGCCGCGAAGGCGCCAGCGGGCCAGCCGGGTGCCGAAACGAACATCGCGCGCAACACCCTTCCGCCGCCGCCATTGCGCGGCGGGCTGCCGACGGCGCAGGCGATGGCACTGCCGACGCTCCCGACAAATGTGCCGCTGGGCACCACCGTGCATCATCTGCTCGCGGATACCGATGCGGCGCTGGCGCGCCAGACCCTGCTGCAGGTGGCATCCTTGCCGGATCGTGCGGATGGTCTTGCAGCGCCGCGGCTCGATCAGGCATCGCCGCGCTGGAGTTTTGAAATTCCGTTTGCGGTGCCGGCCGGCACGGCCATGGCGCAATTCGAAATTTCGCGTGATGGCGGCAATGGTAGTGAGGCTGAAGCGGCCAAGCAGGTCTGGCGTGCGCGCTTCTCACTCGATGTCGAGCCCGCTGGCCCGGTCCATGCGCTGGTCTCGCTGACCGGCGACAAGACGTCGGTGCGGATGTGGGCCGAGCGTCCGGCGACGGCGCTGCAGTTGCAGGCCGGTACGGCGCAGCTCAATCAGGCGCTGATCCGCGCCAATCTGCAGCCCGGGGATATCGTGGTCCGCGAGGGCGCACCGATGCAGCCCGCGCCGGCATCGGCGGGGCATTTTCTGGATCGCGCGCTATGATCGTGCAGCCCAAAAGATCGCTGGCTGTCGCGCTGCATTACGACAAGACCGGCGCGCCTGTTGTCACCGCGAAAGGCAAGGGCGCGATCGGTGAGAAGATCATCGAGGTCGCCAAGGCCCACGACATTCCCATCGAGGAAAATGAGGTACTCGCCGGCGCACTCTCGAATGTCGAAATCGGTGATGAGATTCCAGCCGAGCTCTACAAGGCTGTCGCGGAAGTGCTGGTCTTCGTGCTCAGGCTGTCGGGCCGCGCGCACTAGCCTCGTCATTTGACTGCGATACATGTCAGATCGTTGAGCTGTTCTGCAGCGACCTTTCGAGGCTGGTGATCTCGCATCCGCGAGCTATCAACCCGCAGTCCGCCCGTTATGAATGTAGATTTGTTGCAGCGCATTTCCTATCGCGCACAAGCTCATGCTTGCCAAGTTCCAGCTTTGTGCAACTATGAAACCCGGGAGAGGCTAGTGCTCGCCTGACGCTGTTGGAATGGGGGATCACGTGAGTGAGACGCTGCATCCGAACGCTCCGCATCATCTGCCTGGCTTCATTACCGCTCCCGGCGAGACTGACACGCTCATGGTTGTGGTCGGAATCGTTCTGATCGGCTCCATCATGATGGTCGGCAATCTGTATCTGCGCCTGCACAGCATGCCGGAGCGCATGGCGCACAAATCGCAGAAGCTGCAGTTTGAAATCGTGGCCGTGTTGGGTTTGATCGCGTTGTTCACCCACAACCATCTGTTCTGGATAATCGGGCTGTTGCTGGCGATGATCGATTTGCCGGATTTCAGCACGCCATTGCGCAGTATCGCAGGATCGGTGCGAAAGATTGCCGACGGCGATGCTACCAGCGAAACCACCGAGCTGTCCGGTGAACCACCACCGCTCCCTGTCACGGCAGAAACTTCGAGCCGTCCCGGCGAAGCCGGAGGGCACGGTCATGCTTGAACTTCTCCTCTGCTCGCTGCTGACGGTTTTTCCGGACTATCTCTATCGCCGCTACGCACAAGGCAAGCGCCTGGGGCGGGAGATCACGTTCTATTCGGTGTGGTTCGAACTCAGATGGGGAATCACGGCCTGCGTCATGCTGACCGTCGCTCTGATCACCGTCATCTTCTATTTTCATCCGTCGACGACAAGCGCGACCTTGTTCTATCGGACCGTGCCGATCCTGCCCGAGGTCAATGGCCGGGTGGCGGAGGTGCACGTTCAGTTCAGCGCGCCGGTCAGGAAAGGCGACGTGATCTTCCGGCTCGATAACGCCAAGCAGGAAGCGTCGATGGAGACCGCGCGGCGCAAGATTGCCGAGGTCGATGCCGCCATGCTGGCGGCGCAGGCCGATATTCTGAAGGCCGAAGGGCAGGCGCAGGAGGCCAAGGGTTCCTATCAGCAGACCTCGGACGAACTCGATACCAAACGTGAGTTGCAGAAGCGCAATCCCGGCATGGTGCCGCAACGCGACATCGAAAAACTCGAGGTGCTGCTGACCGGCCGTCAGGGGGCGCTTGATGCGGCCATGGCCGCGCGACAATCCGCGATGACGCGTATCTCCGCGCTGCTGCCGGCGGAGAAGGCCAGCGCGCAGGCGGCACTCGCGGAGGCGCAAGTCGATCTCGACAAGACGTTCATTCGCGCAGGCGTGGACGGGCGCGTCGAGCAGTTCACGCTTCGCGTTGGCGATGTCGTCAATCCCGTCATGCGATCGGCGGGCATTCTCATTCCGGAGAATGCGGGCCGCGTGCTCTCTGCAGGATTTGGGCAGATCGAAGCGCAGGTGATGAAGGTGGGCATGGTTGCCGAGGCGACCTGTATTTCGAAGCCGTGGACCGTCATCCCGATGGTGGTGACCGGCGTCCAGAACTATATCGCGGCCGGTCAGTTTCGCGGCGGTGAGCAGTTGGTGGAAGCGCAGCAAGTCCGCGCACCGGGCACCATCCTCACATTCCTGGAGCCAATCTATCAGGGCGGTCTCGACGGCGTGACGCCCGGCAGCAGTTGTATCGTCAATGCCTATACCAGCAATCATGACGCCATCGCCGCGAAGGGGATCGGTTCTTTCAAGTGGCTGGCGCTTCATGCCGTCGATGCCGTTGGGGTCGTCCACGCGATGTTGCTGCGGATCCAGGCGTTGTTGCTTCCTGTCAAGACGCTGGTGATGAGCGGTCACTGAGCTCCGCGCGTTCTGCGGGGCGAGGCGATCGTTCTGGGACGCTCCGGAACTGGCGCTGTCATGCCCGTTGAACTAGCCTTCGTGAACAAGAAAAAAGCTCACGGAGGAAATCATGAAATCACCATCGCTCTGGATGTCGTCCATCGGACTGTCGTCGCTCGCGCTCGCCGCAGCCAGCGGCTGGTTCGCCGCCACGATGTTTGCGCAGCCTGCCACCAGCAAGGAGCCGCGGTTTCCGCAGCTCACCATGGATCAGCTCGACGCCAGGCAGAAGCCGCTCGGCGAGCAGGTGATGAAGGTCTCAAGCGTGGGGCTCGCCGGTCCCTATAATCCGATGATGCGCAGCCCGGTGCTCGGGCAAAAGCTGTTCGATCTGTTCGCGTATCTGCGCTGGGACACGTCCGTTCCGGTCAAGCTCAACGAATTCGCGATCATCATCATCGGCCGGCAATGGCGATCGCAGGTCGAGTGGTTCGCGCATGCGCCGCTAGCGCAGAAGGCGGGGCTGTCGCCCGATATCATCGCCGATCTCAAGGCCAACAAGCGGCCGGCGAACATGGCTGAAGACGAGGCGACGGTGTATGACTTCGTCACCGAGCTGACGGGCACGCACAAAGTCTCCGACGCGACCTATGCGCGCGCCAAGAAGATCTTCAACGATCAGCAGATCGTCGATCTCACGGCCGTGGCCGGCAATTATGTGATGGTGGCGATGTTACTGGCGATGGCAGAGGAGAGCACACCGCCCGGCAAGGAGGCGCCGTTCAAGCCCGGCGAGCCGTGAGGCCGCGCGTCAGGCAGCCTTGATCGGGTTGCCGGTTGTCGGGTTTTCCGCCGTGGCCGGTGCGGTCGCATCCTTGCCGATGCGGCCGAGATGGGTGAAGCGGAAACCGGCGTCGTATTTGAGGCCGTAGCCGAGCGCGCGATCGAAGCCGATATGGGCGAACCAGACCAGTGCGATCGAACCGGCGATCGGCTCGGCGGTGGCGATACCGGCCAGCGCGAGCAGCAGCGGCGCGATGGTCGCATGCACCAGATTATAGACGCCCGCGCCGATCCGCGGGCCCGCCAGATAGGCCAGCATGCTGAGGTCCGGGACGAAGAAAAACAGGGCATAGATCTGCCAGGGCGCGCCCGAGATCCAGTAGAACAGCGTCATTCCGACAAACAGCGCCACGCCTTCCCAGCGCAGCAGGTCACGCACGCCACCCGTGGCTGCGCCACTATTTTCATTGATCACGATATTGGTCATCCGGCGCTCTCCCTTGTCTGACCCGATATAGGCAGGATCGTCGCCGGCGCCATGCGATTTTGGGGGATTCAACCCTTCCTGACGGGCGTTTCCACCGCCGAAAACCCCATGCTAGAACCTCGCCCAAACCCTGCGGCTGCCGCGGGCGATAACACGTGACATTGACGGGCTGGAGCACATGAAAGACATCCTGGACACCCTCGAAGCGCGTCGTGCAGGCGCCAAACTGGGCGGCGGCGAGACGCGCATCGAGTCGCAGCACAGCAAGGGCAAGCTGACCGCCCGCGAGCGCATCGAGCTGTTGCTCGACAAGGGATCGTTCGAGGAATTCGACATGTTCGTCGAACACCGCTCCGTGGAATTTGGCATGGAAAAGTCCAAGATTCCCGGTGACGGCGTCGTCACCGGCTGGGGCACCGTCAACGGCCGCAAGACCTTCGTCTTCGCCAAGGATTTCACCGTGTTCGGCGGCTCGCTGTCCGAAACCCACGCGCTCAAGATCACCAAGCTGCAGGACATGGCGATGAAGGCGCGGGCGCCGATCATCGGCCTCTATGACGCCGGCGGCGCGCGCATCCAGGAGGGCGTCGCGGCCCTCGCGGGCTATTCCTACGTGTTCCGCCGCAACGTGCAGGCCTCGGGCGTGATCCCGCAGATCTCGGTCATCATGGGACCTTGTGCCGGCGGTGACGTCTATTCGCCGGCCATGACCGACTTCATCTTCATGGTGAAGAACACCAGCTACATGTTCGTCACCGGGCCCGACGTGGTGAAGACCGTGACCAACGAGGTCGTCACCGCAGAAGAACTCGGCGGCGCCAGCGTGCATGCGACGAAGTCCTCGATCGCCGACGGCGCCTTCGAGAACGACGTCGAGACGCTGTTGCAGATGCGCCGGCTGATCGACTTCCTGCCGGCCAACAACACCGAAGGCGTGCCGGAATGGCCGAGCTTCGACGATATCGAACGCACGGATCTCTCGCTCGATACGCTGATCCCCGACAATCCGAACAAGCCCTATGACATGAAGGAACTGATCCTCAAGGTCGTGGACGAGGGCGACTTCTTCGAGATCGCGGAAACCTTCGCCAAGAACATCGTCACAGGTTTTGGCCGCATCGCCGGCAAGACCGTGGGCTTCGTCGCCAACCAGCCGATGGTGCTGGCCGGCGTGCTCGACAGTGACGCCTCGCGCAAGGCGGCGCGCTTCGTGCGCTTCTGCGACGCCTTCAACATTCCGATCGTCACCTTCGTCGACGTGCCGGGGTTCCTGCCGGGCACCGCGCAGGAATATGGCGGCCTCATCAAGCACGGCGCCAAGCTGCTGTTCGCCTACAGCCAGTGCACCGTCCCCCTGGTGACCGTGATCACCCGCAAGGCCTATGGCGGCGCGTTCGACGTGATGGCCTCGAAGGAAATCGGCGCCGACATGAACTATGCTTGGCCAACGGCGCAGATCGCCGTGATGGGTGCCAAGGGCGCGGTGGAGATCATCTTCCGCCAGGACATCGGCGACGCCGACAAGATCGCCGCGCGCACCAAGGAATATGAAGACCGCTTCCTGTCGCCCTTCGTCGCGGCCGAGCGCGGCTATATCGACGACGTGATCATGCCGCACTCCACCCGCAAGCGGATCGCGCGGGCACTGGCGATGCTGAAGGACAAGCATCTGGAAGTGCCGATGAAGAAGCACGACAACATGCCGTTGTGAGCAAATCTGCCCACGATATCTACCTGAAGGAGATGCGAAAGCGCATCCGCAAGGTCTATCGCCAGAAAGGAGTACGTCGCGCGAATCAAAGCTCTCCGGGAGAGGAGCTGCGCTTGATCGTTAAAGAATACCGAAAAACTTTGAACGATATTCCTTCAGATCTAGAGCTTTGGGTTGCACTGTTTGATGAAGCTGCAGCATTCTGGCTCGCTGTTTGGGCAACATATCGCGAGAGGCTCGTTGAACCGGCAGATAAGCGACTCTTGTGTTTGATGACGCTTGGGGGCCGCGCTCTCCAAGACATTCTGTGTGTGCGTGAGTTGATTGTTGGGGGATTTTTCGTTCAATCGAATGTGGTTACTCGTTCTTTGATTGAAGCTATCGATGTGATGCACCTTATTAGCAGCCATCCTGAGTTAGCAGGCGAGTTTGCGCAGACGAAAGACAATGATCGAGCGTCGGAGTTTTGGCATGAGCATTGTGCAAGAGGTAGGATAGGAAAGCTCGTCAAAACGCGCTGGCTATGGTTCTTTAATGGGGCTGAGGAGCCCGCCGTTGCTTTTCCCAGCGTACGACAGAATTACATTGATTTAATGGGCATGTCTGCGCATCCGAGTTTTGGAGCTTCTTTCTCTACTTTTATGGATTCGCAGAAGGTGGATTCCAACATCGCAAAGAACGCGATGGGGGTTATCTCACCGATGTCAAAATTCACCATCCATCTCATCCTGCTGCGCGTATTCGAATACGGAATTCTTTGGGCTGGACCGGAGAATGCGATCTACAAAGGCGACGATCAGCTAGCGAATAAATCGACACTTCATGAAAATCTATCAAAGGGGTTGAACATGATGCTGTCGATTGTGATGATGTTAAATGAGCGCTCGGATGGTGATCCATTTTTCCCCGAGTTCAAGACGTATTGGCCACAAGTGAATTTTAAGTAGCTTAACTCGTAGGCTGGATTGGCGCAGCAGTATCAACTGCTTGTGACAGCATGCATTTCAGGCCGGAGATTTGCGAGGATGCGCACGATGAACGCCCATACCAGGATTGTCCTTGTCGCTGCCGCACTAGTTTGTCTTATGACCACGACCGCCCGCGCCGACGAAACCGTGACCGTCGGCGGCTCACGCGCCGTGCTCATCAAGCCTGCGTCGCCGCGCGCCAGCGTGATCTTGATGCCCGGCGGCAGCGGGGCGATCAATCCGGGCGAACATGGCGAGATCAACGGGCTGAAGGGCAATCAGTTGGTCCGCACCCGCAGCGCCTATGCGGCGCGGGGTCTGGCGGTGCTGGTGGTCGACGCGTCAGTCGATCTGCAGAGTGCGGTGCAATACATGGCCGCGATCAAGCGCCCAGTCACGGTGGTGGCGACCAGCCGCGGGACGCAACGTGCCGCCGAAGGCATTGCGCGCGGTGCGCGGCCGGATGCACTGGTGCTGACCTCGGGCTTTCTCAGTGCGGAGTCGGGTGGCGGCAGCAATGTCATGTCGATCATCGGCTCGCCGTCGGCGCTGCCGCGCACGCTGGTCATCCATCATCGCAACGACGGCTGCAAATTCACTGCGCCGGCGGGCGTCGATCCATTCGTGAAATGGTCGGCCGGGCGCGCTCGCGTGGCGTGGCTGAGCGGCGGACGCAACGAAGGCGATCCCTGCGAGGCGTGGGGATATCATGGTTTCAACGGCCTCGATGGTCAGGTCGTCGGACTGGCCGCGGGCTTTCGATAACGGCGAGATGTCGAATGTGCGAGTTCCCACGCGCATTCAGTTTCCATTCATGCCGCTGGTCCGATCCTGATGCCCTCACGGATATCAGGAGGGATCGCGATGGAACGCCGTCATTTTCTGAAGATCGCCTTCGGCTTTGCTGCGGGCGTCGGCCTGGCCGCTCAGGCCATCACGCAGGCTCAGGCCGCGCCGCTGCTGCCGGCCAATCCGCTCGATAACTACAAACCGGACACAGAACCTCAAGCCGCGGTGGCGTCGCAGGACGACGTCGATCGTCTCCAGCCTGAGCAAGTCCAGTGGCGTCGCCGCGGCTGGCGTCGGCGTCGTTTCTGGGGTTATCGCCGCCGGCATTGGGGCTGGCGTCGCCGTTATCGGGTCCGTCGTCGGTACTGGCGCCGCCGGTACTGGTAGGGCAAGCCCGTTTGTGCTGACGCTCAGTCTCTCCAGGGCGTCAGCGGTTTGGTCTGGCCGGGTTCAATGCCGCTCAGGTGGCGACGCACGTTGTCATAGCTGCGATCGCCGGGGGCAAAGGTCTGCGAGCCGTCAGCCGGCTTGCCGTCCACCGTGCGGGTGAAATGCAGCACCAGGCTGTCATCGGCATTCATGGTGGCGCTGCCGTAATAGGGCATCGACAGCCGCGCGTCCTCCGCCATGGCCGCGCCAGCCATGAGTAGAATGGGGAGGGTGAGAAACAGACGGGTCATGACACCTCCTGCTGTGAGGTTGTGATGGAGGCTCAGGAAGATGGCGGGGATTTGTCCGCCGCCGGTCACCGCATGCACGGATTTGTGTTACAGGTCGCCGTCATCCGCTACCGACGAGTCCCATGCCCCATACCGAAGCCCTGCTGTTTCCGCTCGCCATGATCGCGCTCGTTGCCGAGGCGATGACGGCTGCGCTGGCGGCCGGGCGGCGCAAGATGGACTGGCTTGGCGTTGCCATGCTCGGCTGCATCACGGCGCTCGGCGGCGGCTCGGTGCGCGACATGCTGCTCGGGCACTATCCGCTGTGGTGGGTGAAAAGCCCTTATCTGCTGTTGCTGACCGGCGGCGCGGCGCTGCTGACCATCGGGCTTGCGCGCGTGGTGCATCGCTTTCACGCGCTGTTTCTGGTGCTCGATGCCATCGGTCTTGTGGTTTTCACCATCATGGGCTGCAACATCGCCCTCGCCATGGATCAGCCGCTGCTGATCGTGGTCGTGGCCGGGATGATCACCGGCTGCGTCGGCGGCGTGCTCCGCGACGTGCTGTGCAACGACGTGCCCCTGCTGTTTCGCGCCGAACTCTATGCCAGCGTGTCGATCGTCACGGGGCTTCTGTATATCGGCGGCATCAAATACGGATTCAGTCCCGATCTCGTGACGCTGGTCGCCGCCGCGACCGGTTTAGTATTCCGCCTGCTGGCAATCCGGCTGAAGCTGGAGATGCCGAAATTCGTCTATGACAGCGACGCCAAATAGCGTGCTGCGTCAGCGCAGCCGCATGCAGCTCGCATAGAACGTGGTCGTCGCCGGCCAATCGGAAAACACACCGCGCACGCCGACGTCTCTCGCCAGCACGTCCAGCACCGTCAGCGTGTCGCCCTCGCGATCGATGGCGGGTTTGATCGAGCGATGGAAGAAACCGCCGCCGTTTGCGAGCGGCCCGTCGCGCTCCAGCGACCATGTGATCAGATCGAGCCCGGCATCGCGCGCTGCTTTGGCATAAGGGGAGGGCACGATCTGACCGCTGCCATCGAGCGTCAGCAGCATGTAGATCGGAGGCGCGAGGATCTTCACGCCGGTGGCTTTCAGCTCCGGCATCGACGGTTTCCACGTCTCTTGTCGCATGTGATCAAAACCCGGTGTTTCATAGCGGCCGTCGAGATAGACTGCCTGCGCGCCGAAGTCCGGCGCGGTGCGGATCCAGAACTTGATGTCGTTGAGATCGAAGCTCTGGGCAAATACGTCGCCAGGCGGAATGCCGGCGGCGCGATACTCGTCGAGCATCTGGGTCGCGTACTTCTCCGGACTATAATCGCCGTCGAACGGCATCGGCACCTCCGGCGCCTTCAGCTCCGGCGTGAATTTGGCGCCGAGGCTCTTGATCAGCGCGATGCTCTCCGCGTGGGTCATCAACGTGCCCGAGCTCGCATAAAGGTCGGTGCGCCAGCGCGGCGTGCCGTTCTGATAATCCGCGACGGTCGTGGCAGAGGTGTTGGCGGCATCCATCTTCGCCGTCAGCGTCCTGAACTCCGCCAGCGTGATGTCGCTGGTACAGCATTTCGCTGATGCCTTCTTGCCGGTGGCGAGATCGGCGGGGCTGAAGGGTTGTGTGCACTTCGCTGCAAGCGACGGCACCGACAGGATGTTCGTTGTCGTGTGCAGGTCGCATTGCGAATGACGGCAGACCAACTGGCGGTCCTTGGTGAAGGTCACGTCGCATTCGATTACGCCGGCACCCATGCGTGCGGCGGCCAGATAGGACTCGCGGCTGTGCTCGGGGAATTGCAGCGGCGCGCCGCGATGGGCGATGGAAAAATCGCTCTTGCGAAACGGCCCGGTACAGGTGCTCAGCTTTGCCTTTAGCGGGCCGTCTTTCATCTTGTCGACGAGATAGAATGGCCGCGGACCGAGCTGCGGCTCGGGCAGTGCGATGGTGTCGGCGCGGCCGGTCGTCAGCGATGAGAGGCCGAGCAGCCCGGCCAGTATGAGACGACGCAAGGTGCGCGACATGACGATCTCCAGAATAGCGAAGTGCCATTCTGTCATCTTCGTGTGACGGCTGTAACCGGCGCGTGGGCAACAGAAAACCCCGCCAGTGGCGGGGTTTTCGTCGTCAGGATTGTGCAGCGATCACCAGCGGCGGATGCAGCGGCCGTAGGGATTGCGGAAGAAGCCGGGGGGGCAGTAACCCGGGCCGCGCGGCGGCGGGCCGCGGAACATCGGGCGGCAACCGCCATAGGGACCGCGGGCATAGCCGGGGCCGCAGCCCTGAGCGACCTGGATTACGCCAGCCGTCTCGACTGCGCTGAGCGGCGCCAGTGGCATTGCATTGGCGGCACCAAGGCCTCCGACGCTGACGGCGAACAGAGCCGCAGCAAAGATCGTCTTCATTCGTGTTCTCCCTCGATGGTGCCGCGATGCGGCGCAGAGAATAATGATGGCATCGCATCACCCGCTGCAGGACTCTTACGGGGCAAGAAAATTGCTGGGGATCAACGCTGCACAGCACGATTAAGCCGATTCGATCTGAATACAGCATGAATGTTTCGGGATATGCGCGTAGCAGGGCGCGGCAGTTGCTACTTCGCCGCGAGGAAGCCCAGCATCAATTCGTTGAATTTGGCCGGTGCATCGAGAAACACGATATGGCCCGCGTCCGGCAGCACCTCGGCCTTCGCGTTCGGCATCTTCGCCGCCAGCGCCTTGGCCAGATCGGCGTTCTGCCCCATCTTCGACCGTAGCGCCTCCGGCGCATTCGGCTTGCCCGGTGCGTTATGATCGTCGGCGCCCATGATGAACAGGGTCGGCAGCGCGATCAGCGGAATTTCGTGGACCACGGGTTCGCGATAGATCATCTGCGCCGAACTGACGAAGGCGCGCAGCCAGCGCGGATATTCCGGCGACCCCTTGATGTTGAAACGCGCGTCGATAAAGGGCGTTACCTGGTCGGGCTGCATCTTCAGCGAATAGTTCACCTCGAGCTGTTTGCGGTAACCTTCCGCCGTCAGCTTGTCTTCGTTCTCCAAGATCTTCTCGGTTGGTGTCGGTGGCACATAGAGCCGATAGTCCTCAAGCCCGATCGGCGCCGCGAGCAGCAGGTGATCGATACGATCGGGATAAGCGCGGGCAATGCGCACGCTCAACATGCCGCCCAGGGAATGCGCGACGATGTCGAATTTCGCGATCCCGAGGTGATCCATCAGCGCAACAGTGTTGCGGGCAAGGTTGTCAAAATGCAGATCGCCTGATGGCTTCGACGATTTGCCGAAGCCGATCTGATCGGGGACCACGACGCGGTAGCCGGCTTCGTTCAACGTGCCGATCACCGGCGCCCAGTAGCTCGAAGGGAAATTGCGGCCATGCAGCAGTATGACGGTTCGACCATTGGGCTTGGTCGATGGCACGTCCATATAGGCCATGCGCAGCTGTTCGCCGTCATTGACCAGCGGCAGCATGTTGACGCGGTAGGGATAGGGGAAGCCTTCGAGGCCGATGCCATAGGGCTCGCGTGCCGCAGGAGGCTCGGCCGCCTGCGATGAGGTGAAAGGCAGGGTTGCAATCAGCGCGGCGAGCAGCAGGCGGTTCATTAGGAAAAGCTCCGGGAGAAAGAAGGTCCGGCGCGGTTTCGGGCTGCATTGCGGCGAAGGTAAGCCGGCGTCTTCACGTTTTCCGGATGGCGTCGCCGGTGGTGCCGAACAATGCCTCGAAGCGCTTCTCGCCGCTGCGGGTGAAATGCACCACGCGGCTGCCGGGCGAGGGGTCTCTGGCCGCCCATTTCATGGCAGTAAATGAGATCATGATGGCGGCGCCAAGTGTCCCGGCCAGATGGTGGCGGCGCTCGCTCCAGTCGAGGCAGGCCTTGCAGACCGGCCGGCGCGGATGCGCCAGCGTCGTCGGATCGATCCTCAATTCTTCAGCAACGAACCTGCTGCCCTGGGTCGTGAGTTCGATGACCCGCTCGGTCTGCCGGATCAGCTTCTGTGCCCGCATACTGTCGAGCATCTGCACGCCGAGATCGCCGGCGAGATGATCGTAGCAAATCCGTGCGCGGCGCAATGCGGGTTCTTTCGGCCCGGTGCGAACGCGAAGATGGCCGGCGCGGGCTGCCAGGCCGGCCAGACCTTCCAGCACTCCGGCGACATCGGGACCGGTGAGGCGATAATAGCGATGGCGCCCTTGTTTTTCCGGCTCGATCAGGCCACCGGCTTCGAGCTTGGAGAGGTGTGAGCTCGCGGTCGGCGCCGTAATCCCGGCTTCCTGGGCGAGCTCGCTCGCAGTCAACGCACGGCCTGTCATGAGTGCCGTCAGCATATTGGCGCGTGCAGGGTCGCCAACAAGTGCGGCGACCATGGCGATGTCCGGACCTGCTTTCATACTTCGACGCTAATCGAAGTATCACAGTCGATCAAGCGGCTATATCCAGGCATCTGCAGAGGGAGCTGTCATGACGATCACTGTCTTCATTCGCTATCAGATCGATCCGTTCAAACGCACATTGTTCGAGGCCTATGCCAAGCGCTGGCTGACGATTATTCCCAAATGCGGTGGCGATCTGCAGGGCTATTGGATGCCCCATGAAGGAACGAACAACGTCGCATTCGGCCTGATCTCGTTCCCAAGTCTCGCGGCCTATGAAGCCTATCGCGCCAGACTGCGGAGCGATGAGGAAGGCGTTGCGAATTTCGCGTCGGCCGAAGAGCACCAGTTCATCCTCGCGGAGGAACGCACGTTCCTGCGTCAGGTGACCGTATAGTCCATGCGCAACAAGGCCGCGGGCATCGATGCCCGCAGCCTTAATCTGCCCGGTCGCGCCGTTACTTCGGCGCGCCGCCCTTCGTGCTGTCAATCTCGGTGCCGGTCGGAGCCGATTGCGGAGCCTGCGGCCGTGCCGGTGCCGCACCGGTGGTGACGCCGGGCTGGTTGTTGGTGGGCGTCACGTCACGTACGCCGGGAGCCACTGGCGGCTTCGAATAGGAATCCGCGACGTTGTTGGTTGGCGCCGGCGCCTTTGGCGTGCTGTCCTGCGTCGCCGGGGCGGATTGGGATGCGGTCTTCGTCGCGTCGCCCGGATTCATCGATGTATTGTTCAGGCCGTAGAATACGGCGCCGAGCAAGACAACAATGCCAAGTGCATAAATAGCCATGCGGCTGCCGCTCGCTGGCCCTTCCGCGAGTTCAGGATCGGCCTGCAGCTCATTGTCGAGCCGCGCAGGATTGCGGATGTCATCAGCGGGATTTGGACGATACGGATCATTGGGATTGGGAATGTTCGCCATGTCGTGTCCTCCTGTGCGGCAAGACAATCGTCAGATGAGGTGCATGTTCCAGAGATTGTGCCATTCCAGAGCCTCATCCTATGTGGCAATGCAGCGTGATCGGGGCTGCTCATCAGATGTTAAGGCCTGGCTGCGACGCTGAGGCGATTATTGATTCGCAGAAGCGCGTGGCAGCCCGAATGTTCGATACGATTATCCTCCTGACGGGTCCTGCTGAGCACTCGGTCTTTACAACCCTGCTCCGTGGTCACAATCCGGCCCTCACGGTGCTTCCTGTTTTCACTGCTGAAGATCTGGCGGCGATCGAGCCCGACTGGCTGCGCCGAGCGCGGATGATTTCGTTCACCACTGGCGTCATAGTCCCCGGTGCGGTGCTCGATCAGCTTGGCTTTGGCGCCTACAATTTCCATCCCGGTCCGCCGCAATATCCCGGCTGGGCCCCGGCACATTTTGCGCTCTACGATCATGCGACCGACTTCGGCTGCACTGTCCATCGCATGATTGCACGTGTCGATGCCGGACCGATCGTGGATGTCGAGGCGTTCCCAATTCCGGCGGACATCAGTGTCGCGGGTCTGGAAGAGATTGCCTATACGAAGCTGGTCCAGACTTTCTGGCGGATGGCACGCGTCCTGGCCACACAGCCGGTGCCGCTCATCGAGCGGGCGCTGCGCTGGGACAGCACGCGTCACACGCGTAAGGCCTATGAGCAGATCTGCGATATCCCGGTAAGCATCCAGAAAGACGAATTGCAGCATCGGGTCAAAGTCTTCGGCACCGACCATTTCGGCATCGTACCGACGATCGGTCTGCACGGCTTCCAGTTTCGGGTCGTCGTGCCCGACACTGAAAGCGCTATTGCGGACGAAGCTGTCGAAGCCTAGCGGTTAGCCGCGAAGCTCTGGTGCTGCGCGGGCGGGGTCGCTGACGTGTGCGTCTTGGACACCTTGCCGTTGAATTCATAGAGCAGGAAACTCAGCACCACGAGTAGTCCCACGCCGATGATGGCCTTGGTCGGCTTGTGATCATGCTCTTCGCCGCAATCCGGATGATAAGAACCGTCATTCGTCGACGCCATATCGCTGCCGGCGAGTTCAGGCTGCGACGTCCAGGTATTCAGCTTCTGATCCATTTCCGTCCTCCATGCCTGATGTTGTCAGGGTGACCGGACAGCAATGGCCCGTAAAGGCCGATGTTCCGTTTCGGGTGCGCTATTAGCGGGATGCTGCCTTGCTGAGAGGCAGCGTTTCGAAATATTTCTGAAAAAGCTTTGGAACCCATCGCTCCCCGACACGTTTCAACATCTCACCGGTATAGGTGACACGTTAGGGGCAGTTTCGGAATGAGTGGCGATAACGGCCGGTTTGCAACCGGCGTACCGGGTCTCGATGCGATCCTGGGCGGGGGCGTTTTCGACGGCGGCATCTACATCATTCAGGGCGCCCCGGGCGCCGGAAAGACGATTCTGGGCAACCAGATCTGTTTCGCGCAGGCCGCGCAGGGGCGGAACGCGCTTTACATCACGCTGCTTGCCGAGAGCCACGCCCGCATGATCGGACACATGCGGCGGATGACCTTCTTCGATGAAGCAGCAATTCCCGACCGCATGTCCTATGTCGGCGCCTTCAAGACGCTGGAAGACGACGGGCTGCGCGGACTGCTGGACGTGGTCCGCCGCGAGGTTCGCACGCGCAAGGCCAGCATCCTCGTGCTCGATGGTCTCATCACCGTGCACGAAAAGGCGCGCTCCGAGCTTGAGCTGAAGAAGTTCATCCACGAATTGCAGACCCAGGCCGCCTTCAGCAACTGCACCATGTTCCTTCTGACCAGCGCCTTCGATGCCGATGCGCATCCGCCTGAGCATACGATGGTGGACGGTCTCATCGAGCTGCAGTCGGCACTGCATGGCCGCCGCGCCGAGCGGTCACTTCAGGTCCACAAGCTGCGTGGCACCTGGTTCATGGGCGGCAAGCACTCCTATCGCATCACCGAGAATGGACACGCCATCTATCCGCGTATCGAGGCGCTGCTGGAGACACCCAGCGTCTGGGACAGCGCCGACGGTCCCATGGTGTCCGTCGGCATTGGCGGCGTGGACAAGATGCTCGGCGGCGGCGTCGATACGCATTCGGTGACAGTGGTGCTCGGGCCTTCCGGGTCGGGCAAAACCACGGCCGGTCTTCAGTTCCTGACCGGCGGTCCCGCCAATGAACCGGCGATGCTGTTCGGGTTTCACGAGAATCCGATGGCGCTGCGGATCAAGGCCGACAGCCTCAAGCTGCCGCTGAAATCGCGGGCCGACAAGGTCACGCTGATGTGGCGCCCGCAGACAGAAGCGGTGCTCGACGAGGTCGCAACCGAGCTGCTCTCGACCATCAGGCAGAACGGCGTGCGCCGTCTGGTGATCGATGGCATCGAAGGCTTCTCGAAGCTCACCGACGAAAAGGAGCGCATCGGCTCTTTTTTGTCGGCGCTGTGCAACGAGTTGCGCGCACTCGGTGTTACCACGCTGGCAACCGCAGAAACGGACCACGCTGGCATGACACCCGGGCAGCCGCTCAAGGGCGTTAACCAGACGGGTCTCTCCGCGGTTGCCGAGAACATCATCGCGCTGCATCTCGCAGCCCTGCGCTCGGAAAACCATCGTCTGATGACCATTCTGAAATCGCGTGACCGCCGGACCGATATGCGCATGCGCCGCTTTGAAATTCTCGACGGCGGCATCGTTCTCGATGCCGATTTCCAGAGCGCGGAGCGCATCCTCAGGGACATTTCTAGTCAGGGACCTGCACCAACTCCATCGACGGATCTTAAGTTGACTGGAGAATAGCGGTGCGAACTGTCCTGATTGTCGAGGACGAATGGGCGATCGCCGACTGGCTCGAAGTCCTGTTGAGCGAATATGCCTTCAATGTCCTCGTAGCCGGCAACGGCCGTGAGGCGCTCGACATTCTGCATCGGGACACGCCCGATCTGGTGCTTACCGATTTCATGATGCCGTTCCTCGACGGCGCCGGCCTGATCGCAGCGATGGGGCAGGACGAGCGGCTGAGCGGAATTCCGGTGGTCGTCATGACCTCGTTGCTGGAGCATGTCGTACGCGACCGGGCAGGGCGTTTTCGCGCCTATCTGCGCAAGCCGTTTCGCGAGGCCGATCTGATGAAGATCATCAGCGAGATATTCCCGGGCGAGGCCTGAGCCTCCTTTGGCAGTTTGTGCTGCATCGCACTGCAGCGTGAAGCCGTTACGTCCTTGCGCCAAAGGCCTTTGCGGCGACACAACGTGACAAGTCTACCGGCCGCATTCATCACGAAATTGCGTTCTTTGGACGCGGGGCTCCATTGCCCAGAATTGTGGTGCGCCCCGTTCAAAATCCAACATAGACTGTTTCTAAGGGAGTCGAACGACCCCAGATAATAGGCGCGAGCAGGCCGGACGGTGCAGTCCGGGGCGATAGCCCCGGGCGACAGCTCAGAGGCCGCAGTGACGAGGGTGGGAATGGGAATTAATCAAGGCGCGATCAGTCT
Source organism: Tardiphaga sp. 20_F10_N6_6 (assembly GCF_052076045.1). NCBI lineage: Bacteria > Pseudomonadati > Pseudomonadota > Alphaproteobacteria > Hyphomicrobiales > Nitrobacteraceae > Tardiphaga > Tardiphaga sp. 20_F10_N6_6. The sequence goes on along the minus strand of NZ_CP197239.1, from coordinate 1,594,387 downwards.
CGATCAGAAATACACCCAGGGCTCTGGCCACATCTTCCTGACCGGCATTCAGGCGCTGGTGCGACTGCCGATGGCGCAGGTCCGCAGGGACCGCGCGGCGGGTCTGAACACCGCAGCCTTTGTGACCGGCTATCGCGGCTCGCCGCTCGGCGGTTACGACCAGCAGCTCGTGGCCGCGCGGAAACATCTCGATCAATACGGCGTCAAATTCCAGCCCGGCGTCAACGAAGATCTCGCAGCCACCGCGATCTGGGGCACCCAGCAGCTCAATCTCTCGCCCGGCGCCGAATATGATGGCGTGGTCGGCATCTGGTACGGCAAGGGCCCCGGCGTCGATCGCTGCGGCGATGTCTTCCGCCACGGCAATGCCGCCGGCTCCGCGAAATTCGGTGGCGTCCTCTGTCTCGCCGGCGACGACCACGGCGCCAAGTCCTCGACCGTTCCGCATCAGTCCGACCATGCCTTCATATCGGCGCTGATGCCTTATCTTTATCCTTCGAGCATCCACGAGATGATCGAGATGGGTCTGCTCGGTATCGCGATGTCGCGCTATTCCGGCTGCTGGGTTGGCATGAAGGTGATCACCGAAACCGTGGAGACCACGGCGGAGATCAACCTCAATGACGAGATGACGCCGTTCAATATTCCCACCGATTTCGAACTACCGCCGGATGGTCTGAACCTGCGCTGGCCGGACGACCGCTATGTGCAGGATCGCCGCTTGCAGGACTACAAGGGCTTCGCGGCGATTGCCTTTGCCCGCGCCAACAACATCAACCGTGTCACCATGGACTCGCCAAATGCGCGCTTCGGCATCATGGCCTCCGGCAAGAGCTATGAGGACGTGCGCCAGGCACTGCGCGAGCTCGGCATTACCGAAGAGGTGGCCGCGAAGATTGGTCTGCGGCTGTACAAGATCGGCATGCCGTGGCCGCTGGAGCCGGAAGGCGTGCGCAAGTTCGCGGTAGGTCTCGATGAAATCTTCATCGTCGAGGAGCGCCGCGAGATCGTCGAAAACCAGGTCAAGCAGGAGCTGTTCAACTGGCGCGACGATGTGCGGCCACGCATCGTCGGCAAGATGGATTCCCACGATCATCGCTTCCTGCCATTCGCCGAAGAACTGAGCGTCGCCAAGGTCGCGACCTCGCTGGTGGATCGCCTGCTGGCGATGGAGATAGACCCCGAGATCGCCGCACTGCTGCGTGCCAAGGCCGACTGGTTTCACGGCCGCGAGGCCTCGCAGGTCCAGAACGTCGTGCCGATCACGCGCACGCCGTATTTCTGTTCGGGCTGCCCGCACAATACCTCGACCAAGGTTCCGGAGGGCTCGCGTGCGCTGGCCGGCATTGGCTGCCACTTCATGTCGCTGTGGATGGATCGCTCCACCGAGACCTTCACCCATATGGGCGGTGAGGGCGTGCCGTGGACCGGCATCGCGCCGTTCACCAAAGAGAAGCATATCTTCGCCAATCTCGGCGACGGCACATACTTCCATTCCGGTTCGCTGGCGATCCGCCAGTCGATCGCCTCCAAGGCCAACATCACCTACAAGATACTCTACAACGATGCGGTGGCGATGACCGGTGGTCAGCACCATGACGGTGACCTGTCGCCGCAGAAGATCACGTTCCAGCTCCACAGCGAGGGCATCCGCGACATCTATCTCGTGTCCGAGAATCCCGATGCCTATCCCGCCAGCACCATTGCGCCGGGCGTGAAGCTGGCGCATCGCGACGAACTCGACAACGTGATGAAGACGCTACGCGACGTGCCGGGCTGCTCGGCCATCGTGTTCGTGCAGACCTGCGCTGCCGAGAAGCGTCGCCGCCGCAAGAAGGGCATTCTGGAAGACCCGCAGCGCCGCGTGCTCATCAACCCGGCAGTCTGCGAAGGCTGCGGCGATTGCTCGGTGCAGTCGAACTGCATTTCGGTGGAGCCGCTGGAGACCGCATTGGGTCGCAAGCGCACCATCAATCAGTCGTCCTGCAACAAGGACTATTCGTGCCTCAAGGGCTTTTGCCCGTCCTTCGTCACGGTCGATGGCGGCAAGCTGAAGCGCAAGGCGCCCGTCGAACTTGGCGCCATCGGTGCATTGCCGGAGCCGGCCACGCGGCCGACCCTCGACAAGCCCTATAATGTCGCCGTCGGCGGCGTCGGCGGCACCGGCGTGCTGACCATCGGCGCGCTGCTCGGCATGGCTGCGCATATCGAGGGCAAAGCCTCGATGATCCTCGACATGTCCGGCCTCGCGCAGAAGGGTGGCGCGGTGCTCAGCCATGTGCGTCTCGCCAACGACACCGGCGACGTCACCTGTTCGCGCATCGTCACCGGCACAGCGGATGTCCTGATCGCGGCCGATGAAGTGGTGGCCATTGCCAAGGACACGATCTCGCTCTGCGAGAGCTCGCGCACCTATGGCATCGTCAACACCCATCTCATTCCGATCGCGGATTTCGTGCGCAACCGCGATTTCAATTTCCAGTCCCGCAAGGTCAACAACGTGCTGGAAATGTCGCTGCGCAAGGAATCGACATTCCTCGACTTCACCAAGGCGGCCGAAGCGCTGCTTGGCGATTCCATCGCCACCAACATGATGATGATGGGCTTTGCCTATCAGCAGGGGCTGCTGCCGTTGCAGGCGGCGTCCATCGAACAGGCCATCGAACTCAATGGCGTCTCGATCAAGATGAACATGCTGGCGTTCCAGCTTGGCCGTCTTGCCGCCGCCGATCCGGCACGGCTCGCCAATATGCTCAAGGGCGCCGATGAGACCATCGCGCCAAAGACGCTGGATGAGATGAGCCTCGACGAGATCGTCGCTCATCGCAGCGGATTGCTGACGGACTATCAGAACAGCAAGCTCGCCGAGCGCTACCAGGCGATGGTCGATCTGGTCCGTGAGGCCGCCATGCGTGGTGGCTATGACGATGAACTGCCGCGCGCGGTGGCGATCAACTATGCCAAGCTGCTCGCCTACAAGGACGAATACGAAGTCGCGCGGCTCTATACCGATGGCAAGTTCGAGAAGCAGTTGCGCGATCAGTTTGAGGGGGACGTCAAGATCAGCTTTAACCTCGCACCGCCGATGCTGCCCGGCACCGATGCGTCGGGCCGCCCGAAGAAGCGCGCCTTCGGCGCCTGGATGCTGCCGCTGTTTCGCATTCTGGCGAAGCTGCGCACCTTGCGCGGCACGCCGCTGGATGTGTTCGGCTACAGCGCCGACCGCAGACTGGAGCGCGATCTGATTGCGGGGTACGAGAAGGACGTCGCGACGGTGTTGAACCTGCTGTCGCCGCTCACGGTGGATACGGCCGTGCAGCTCCTCTCGTTGCCGGACAGCATTCGTGGCTACGGCCCGGTGAAGGAAGCCTCGGTGCAGGCCGCGAAGGTGCGTTACGCCGAACTCGCCAAGGACCTCGTCAATCCGCCGCCGGCGCCGCGCCAGATCGCAGCGGAGTAGGGCTCTTGCTTTTCCCTCCCCCAAGCGGCGAAGCCGCGCAGTGGGGGAGGGACACCTTTGACGCCTGCGCGTCATCGCGGATTTGAATTTCAAACAGCCACTACCCTTCAGACATGCGTCATCGCCCCCATTATTTGCGGCGCGGGGGCGCCGTCGTGTCTCGCATTCCTGCCCCCTGGTGAGAGGGCGTGCGGAACGCCGGGTGCCCGTTGCACCCTTGGGCCTGATGCGAATGCGGTCTTCCGCAGAGTAGTGTGCATCAGGACTTTCGGAGGCGCCGAGCGATTGCCCGACGTTCCGCCTGCGGTGTTTTTTCGGTTGCCTGCACATCTGCCTTGGCGAACGGCCCCATCACCAAAATTAGTGTCCCAGGGCGGAGGGACAGGGTAGCCTCAAGCTCTTGGCCGGACGCGTTTCGATTTGGTCGTCCGTCACACTGTCCAGGGCTCTTTCCATCTCAAGGTCGGCCGTCTCCTTGCCAGTGGCAGTGCTGGCGCAGATCCGTCCTGCCCGAAGACAGACGTCCCCCGTGAACCGCGTAACGCCGCATCTCCGGCGTCCACCGCATCCCACCCCGCGAACGTGACGATCGCGATCGCCCCTCTCGGTGGGGCAGGACGAAGGGGAATATAAACCTGGTGGGGATGTTGTCAACGGGAGATAGGAAAAAATGTTTGGGTGCTGTCTTGCCGCCCTACACTGTCATTCCCCGGCAAACCAATTGGTTTGCCTGAGGGCGCGGCCGGCACTTGCCGGACGCGAACCCGGAATCTCGGCATGGGAGTCTCTTGTCAGTGCAAAACACTCTGGGATTCCGGGTTCGCACTTCAGCGGCTTCGCCGCTTTCGTGCGCCCCGGAATGACGAGTCAGGACGAAAGCCTCACACCCCGATATTGTCGATCAAGCGCGTCTTGCCGATCCTCGCGGCCACCAGCAGTCGCACCGGGCCGTCCTTCATCGAACTGACCGGCGCCAGTGACTCCGCGTGGCGCGCCTCGAAGTAGTCGAGTGCGAAGCCTGCCGCGGTGATCATCGCGGCGCCACCGGCCATGGCGGCTTCAAGGTCATCGCCCGCCTTCAGGCGCTTGGCGGTTTCTTTCATCGCGCGATACAGCACCGGCGCCGTGGCGCGGTCGTCCGGCGAGAGATAGACGTTGCGCGACGACATCGCGAGACCGTCGCGCTCGCGCACCGTGGTTGCGCCGGTCACCTTGACGCCGAGATCGAGATCCCGCGCCATGCGCGTCACGACCTTGAGCTGCTGGTAGTCCTTCTCGCCGAAGAACGCCATGTCCGGCCGCACCTGCGTGAACAGCTTGCCGACGACTGTCGCGACGCCGCCGAAGAAATGCGGGCGGAAGCGATCTTCGAGGTCGGCGGTGGCCGGGCCTCCGGTCGTGATCTTCGTTGCGAAGCCTTCCGGATACATCACCTTGGCGTCGGGATTCCAGATCAGGTCGACGCCGGCTTCGGTGAGTTTGGCGACGTCGCTTTTCCAGGTGCGCGGATAGGAGCCAAAGTCCTCGGTCGGCGCGAACTGCGTTGGATTGACGAAAATCGACACCACGACCTTGCTGGTGCGGCGCTGGGCGAGGCGCACCAGCGAGACGTGGCCATCATGCAGTGCGCCCATGGTCGGCACCAGGCCAATGGTCGCCTTGCGTGCCCGCAGGCCTTCGAGCGCCTTCCGAAGGGCAGGCAGGGTGCGGGCGACGATCGGGGTGCGGGGCATTGCGGCTCGTTCTTGTTGTTGGCTGCGGCGGGTGAGGGCGTGCGCGCCCTGCTTATCAAAGCTCGCGGGATCACCCAAGCCTCACGATACCGGGCTGGCGGGTGTCCTGATGCCGCAACCGGCCGCCGGGATTCATGATTAAGCGCGGCTGATCGCCCGCACAGCAGGATGCCCCTGTATTTAGCTTGACCCTTGCCACGCCTCGCGATTTGAAGATGATCGAAGGATCGCGCGATGTTGATGCAAACCACCCAGGGCCAGTCCGGCACGGCGCATGTGATCGTGCTCGGCAATGAGAAGGGCGGGTCGGGCAAATCGACCACTGCGCTTCATATTGCCGTGGCGCTGCTGAAGGCCGGTCAGCGCGTCGCCACCATCGATCTCGATAGTCGCCAGCAGAGCTTCACGCGCTATATTGCCAACCGCGCAGCCTGGGCACAGAGCGCCGGACTTGCGCTGGAAGTGCCGACCCATAGCTGCGTCAAGCTCGGCGAGACGATGCAGATCGCCGACAACGAAGCCTTCGAACTCGATCAGTTCATGACCGCGGTGAGCGCGGTAGAACGTACCCACCATTTCATCGTCATCGACACGCCTGGCAGCGATACCTATCTGATGCGTCTGGCGCATTCGATGGCCGATACGCTGGTGACGCCGATCAATGACAGCTTTCTCGACTTCGACGTGCTCGGCGCCGTCGATGCTACAAGCTACAAGGTGACCGGCGAGAGCCACTATTCGAAGATGGCGCGCGAAGCCCGGAGCAAGCGCCGTCAGCACGATGGCTCCACCACCGACTGGATCGTGGTGCGCAACCGGCTCTCGGTGCTCGGCTCGCGCAACAAGATGCTGGTCGTCGGCGTCCTTGATCAACTTTCGCTGCAGCTCGGTTTCCGCGCCATCGACGGTCTCGCCGAGCGCGTGATGTATCGTGAGTTCTTCCCGCGTGGCCTGACGGCGCTCGACGATCTCAACGAAGCCACGCTCGGGCGTCGCCCGAGCATGGGCCATGTCACGGCGCGCGAGGAAGTCATCGAACTGCTGCGCAAGTTGAAGCTGCCGCTCGATGAGCGTGGCCGTCGCCGCGCCGCCAATCGCGCCGAGTGGTTTGCCCAGGTCGACAAGCCGCTGGATGTTCACGACATCCTTGGCAACTGAGTCGCGTTCACTGTGCAAAGCCAGCGCTGCCGGTTCGGCAGGCCATGAACGATCCCGCACTCAACTTCACGCTGATACCACAGGTATCATTTTCTTTTACCGGGGAACGAGTCACCCGTTCGACAGTTGATTTGTCGTTGAAAACAGGGCGTTTTTGAAATTCCGATCCCTTGCGAAACTTGTTCAAAATCGCTCAATTCGACCGTGGCTTTCTTTAGCAACTGCACAAGAAACGGGTGCGGCGCACAATAACATGGCTCGGAATTCACAATATTTAGCCTTTCTGTCACCGGGCTGTGACATATATGCTGTTGAAGCAGCCGCTTGAGGCCATTCCGGCCCATAAGTGCTGTAGCCGGCTGAGACCTATCTCTAGCTGGCCGATCAGGGACGAACATGAAACGCGGACTTCTCATTCTGCTTTCGGTTTGCGTGCTGACCACCGCCGCGTACTTCACCGCGTCGAAGTGGGCCATTCGGCATGAGACGCTGACGTTCTTCGACGCGTCGCGTAATCGTCCTGTGCAGGTCGACATCGCCGTTCGCCGCGACAAGGAAATGCAGGCCAATGCCGGCATGATCACTCTGCCAGTCGCGGTCCTCAATCACGGTAACACCGTCAAGTTCACCGAATACTCGTTTCTTGCGAACGTGTTTGCGGCGCGCGGCTATATGGCCGTCAGCATCCAGCACGATCTCGATACCGACGCTCCGCTCGTGACCAAGGTCGGCGAGCTCTATGTCGGCCGTCTGCCGGTCTATGAGCGCGGCGTTCAGAACATCAAATATGCGGTGAAAGAGCTGAAGAAGATTCAGCCGAACTCCGACTACGATCATCTGACGCTGGTCGGTCATTCCAACGGCGGCGACATCTCGATGTTCTACGCCAAGGAATTCCCTGATGACGTCAAGAAGGTCGTAACGCTGGATAACCTGCGCGTGCCGTTCATGACCGATGGCAAATTCAAGATCCTGTCGTTCCGTTCGCACGATACGGTGTTCAAGCCGGATCCCGGTGTCGTGCCGGATGACGAGATCTGCGAGAAGGCCGGTATCACGGTCGTCAACACCGGCGCGCAGCACACCGACATGAGCGATCGCGGTCCGGAAACCCTGAAGACCAAGATTCAGGGGCTGCTCGACAAGTTCCTCGACGACGACAGCAAGCTGTCGCCGGTCACCGGCAAGCCGAAGATCATCGAGCAGCCTGCGCAGCAGAGCAGTGCGACTGATCCGAACAAGATCGCGCAGTATACGCCCAGCGTGAACTGAGTTCTGCGCTGCGCGGTTGACCGCGCGGCCTATGCTCGCCACATGAAGCTTGCAGCAAGCGCGAGTTCAAATGGCCAGCGATCCCACGATCCCCAAATCGAAAACCGATGCGCTGGCGCAGCCATCGGCGTCGGCTGACATTGCCGCCTTCGTCGCTAAGGCGAAAGCAATGGCGCCGCATGCAGCGGGCGGGCGCGGGCGGCTGGTGTTTGCACTCGATGCCACCATGAGCCGGCAGCCGACCTGGGACATGGCCTGCACGCTGCAGGCCGACATGTTTCGCGAGGCCGCATCGATCGGCAGTCTCGATATCCGTCTCGTCTATTTCCGTGGTCTCAGCGAGTGCCGCGCGACCGGCTGGATTTCGGACACCGCACAACTGGCGCGGCTGATGGGCAAGATCGCTTGCCAGGGCGGTCAGACCCAGATCGGCAAGGTGCTGTCGGAGACACGGCGCGAGGCGGTGGCCTCCGGCGTGCGTGCATTGGTGTTCGTGGGCGACGCCATGGAGGAGTCCGTCGACGAGCTCTGTGCGCGGGCCGGTGAACTCGGCCTGCTGAAAGTACCGGTCTTCATGTTCCAGGAAGGGCAAGACCCGGCGGCCGAACAGGCGTTTCGCGAGATTGCCCGGCTGACTGGTGGCGCCTGGTGCCGGTTCGATCCGGGAGCCGCTGCACAGCTCCGCGAATTGCTGCGCGCGGTAGCCGCCTATGCCGCGGGCGGACGGGAGGCGCTGACGCGGCTGGCGTCGTCGGCGCCGGGTGCGGCAAAGCTGCTCGGCCAGATGCGATAAACGGTCTGCAAAACCGTTTCGCGGATCGCGGCAACCGACTATCTATCCCTCATGCCTACTTTGATCGCCGGCGCGCTCGCCGTCTTTGTGCTCTACATGCTGCTGCAGATGTTCCGCTCGGCCAACCCGGCGCTGCTGGCGCGCGGCATCAAGCTGGCTGGCGGCGTGCTGGCGCTGGCGGTGGCGGCCTTCACCGGGATCAAGGGCGAACTGGCCGTGGCGATCCCGCTCGGCATATTCGGCGCGGGTCTCTTGGGCTGGGCGCCGTTCGGCACCGCGGGCTTCAGCAATATCGGCGGCATGTTCGGGGGCGGGACCAAATCGTCGGGCCAGACTTCGCAGGTCCGCTCGGCGTTTCTCGAGATGACCCTCGATCATGACAGTGGCCAGCTCAGCGGAAAGATCGTCGCCGGCCCCTATGCCGGGCAATCGCTCGATGCATTCGATCTGCCGCAACTGGCGGCGATGATGGCCGGCTTCGATGCGGAGAGCGTGGCGCTACTTGAAAGTTATCTTGACCGCCGGTTTCCCGCCTGGCGTCAGAACGCGCAGGGCGATACGGCAGGGCGGCACGACCGCCCGGCGTCGAGCAGTAAAATGACGGAAGAGGAGGCTTATCAGATCCTTGGCGTGAAGCCGGGTGCGACCCGCGACGAGATCAGCCGCGCGCACCGATCCCTCATGAAGAAACTGCATCCCGACCAGGGGGGCTCGACGTACCTGGCGGCCCGTGTCAACGAGGCCAAGGACACTCTGCTTCGCACGCATCGTAGCTAACTCCAGCACGCTTTTACGCTACAACTGCGAGCAGCTTCCGTTTCTCTGAGAACGCCCCGTCGCCCGCCGTTGCCCGGCGTGGTCGATCAATCCCCTGTCTGAATTTGTACCGGCTAAGTCTTGACGAGAAGTTGTCGCCACGGGGATTTATGGTGACCAAAAGCAAAATGGCCGGGACAATGTCCCGGCCATTTGCGTATCCGACGGTATCAGTCGATCAGTTCTTGATGGTGATGCAGGAGATCTCGGAACGCTTCAGCGTCTTGCAGACGGCTTCGGCTTTTTCGCGGTCGAGGCCGGCGAAGCGGGCACGGTAGAGTTTCCTGTCGCCCTTGCCGACGACGGCTTCAGTGAACGGGTCGGCCTTGCCGAGCAGGCCGCGGGCCTGTTCACGCGCGGCGTCGAGGCGGATCCGTGCTTCGCTCTCGCTCTCGAGGGCACCGACCTGAATGATCCAGCCGGTGTGGATCGCGGCGGGTTTGATAGCGCCGCCCTGTTGTACCGTCTGCGGAGCGGGAGCCTGAGGGGCTGGCACGTTACGCGGGGCAGGGTCGGCATAGGCCATCTGGGTGCCGCCCTGAGCGGCGCCAGAGGCTGGAAGAACACCGAGAAGTCCATTGCCGGTTCCGAAGCCTGCCGGCTGGCGCGGCATCTCCGAGCGGGCATAGAGCGAATTGGTGGTCTCGGGCGAGCGGGCGGCGGGCTCAGAGCGCGCCGTGATGGCATTGGTGGCGGCCGGAGGGGCGGGTTGCTCGCCGCCGGCGGAGGCCAGCTTGTACTGACCGGACTTGACCTGGACGGTGCGGACCCGAACCGGCTTCATCGGCTCTGACGAGCCCGGAATGGTCGAGATGGGCTCGGATTGGATGACACCTGAATTCAGCGGGCCAGGCTCGGGCTTGCGGGCCTGCGGCATCGGCGCTGCCGGGGGCAGGGCTGCGGTGGCGGCGGCGAAGACCGACGGGCGCGCCGCTGGCGCGGCGGGACGAGCCGGGGGCTCGGAGACGGGTTCAGCGACCACCGGCGTTGCAGCAGCCACCTGAATGGCGCCGTTGACCTGTTTGGTTTCGATCGGACGCGCCTGGGCCTCGGCTTCGGCGACCTCGGTCGCGGCTTCGGACGGATTGCGCTCGGTGATCGCGGCCACGGTGCGGCGGGTGGCACCCTTGTCCAGGTTCTCGGCAAGCAGGTTGCGCATGGCCGCGTCGCGGGCGCCGCCGCTGCGGCCGCCAAGCACGACACCGACCAGATGGCGGTTGCCGCGCTTCATCGACGAGACGAGGTTGAAGCCGGAAGCGCGGGTGTAGCCGGTCTTGATGCCGTCGACGCCTTCGACTGACCCGATCAGGCGGTTGTGGTTGCGGATGTTGCGGCCGCGATAGTTGAACGAGGCGGTGGCAAAGTAGCGGTAGTAGCGCGGGAAGCGATCCTGGATGGCACGGCCGAGTACCGACTGGTCGCGCGCGGTGGTCACCTGCGCATCGTCAGGGAGGCCGGAGGCATTGCGATACACCGTGCGGCTCATGCCGAGCGCGCGGGCCTTCTTGGTCATCAGCTTGGCGAAATCGTCTTCATCGCCGGCAATGGCTTCGGCGATGACAACGGCGGCGTCGTTGGCGGAGCGGGTCACCAGGGCCTTGATCGCGTCCTCGACGCGCAACGTCTGACCAGGGCGCAGGCCCAGTTTGGTCGGAGCCTGCACGGACGCGTGCTGCGAGACGTCCATTTCGCTGTCCAGCGTGAGCTTGCCGGATTCCAGCTTCTCGAACAGCATGTACAGCGTCATGATCTTGGTCAGCGACGCCGGATGCCGCGAGCCATCGGGATTGTTGGACGAGAGGACCGCACCGGAATTGCCATCGACGATGATCGACGAGAAAGCGGGATTGTAGCTCGAGACGCGCGCGACGTGGCTTCGCGATTTATGTCGCCGGCGGGCATCCGCACTGTCAGTCGTAAAGATGACCGCGATGCTGAGAGTTGCCAGCCCAAGAGCGCACACCCGCAAGGTGCGCGACGAAGCAAACGTTGTGCGAAGCATGGACTTCCCCGTCAGATCAGTCTCATTCCCCGGATCGTGAGGCTAAATTATGCCCAACAACCGGGGATGTGTCTCAGTTTTAAGCGTCAGCCTGAGCGGTTCTCTCGGCGGGATGGCAGAAGCATACGCGGCCATTCTGGCTAAGAGTATGTACTCATGCAGTTTTTGGGCTTTTTGGCCCCAACGCACCAATGCAAGAAATCAGGGTAGGTCCGGCGAGTTTCCAAAAGGTTAAGCAACCCTTGCCAGTTACCCGTGCATTTATTGCCAATGGTAAAAATTGTGCATCGCACAGGATTCTTGACGTCATTGTGCACTGCACGATAGATGAGCGGGTCAGATCAGACCGGGGTCCACCCGGCCGCGGCTGACCCGTCCAATCCGGGAAAGGATTTGCAGTGATCAAGGTCGAAGACATCCAGCAGTACGGCAAGGAGCAGTTCGAGAGTGCAGTCGCATCGGCGGCCACGCTTCAGAACGGTGCACAGGCTATCGCTGTCGCGGTTGGCGACTACACCAAGAAGTCGTTCGAGGACGGCAACGCCTTCGTGACCAAGCTGTCCGGCGTGCAGTCGCTCGACAAGATGCTCGAAGTGCAGACCGAATACGCCAAGTCGGCCTATGAATCCTTCGTCGCTGAATCGCACAAGATCAGCGAACTCTATGTCGATCTCGCCAAGCAGGCGTACAAGCCGTTCGAAGGCTTCGTCGCCAAGATGACCCCGGCGCGCTAAGCGATACGGTCTTCAAATCAAAACGCCCGGCCTGATGGCCGGGCGTTTTTGTTTGAAGGTGTCGCCGCCGCTTTACTTTGACACGCGCAATGCGTTGAGCGAGTTGCCGATTGCCTTGAAGGCGTCGGCGATGCCGGCGTTGGTGCTTGTAGGAAAGAAATTGCCGGGATCGGCGCAGGATTTCAAAACTGCGGACTCCGGATCGCCGCCCGTGTTGACCTGGATCGTATAGATCACGGTGTCCTGCTTGTTGGTCACCGGGTTCAGCTTTTTGATATTGGCACACAGTAACTTCTGTCGATCGTCAACCAGTGTCGACCAATTGGCGCCGTCACCGTACCATCGGTCCTTGGTATTCATGCCGTCCGACAAGATGATAAGTGCATCTGTGTATTTGTAGTTCGAATCCTTGGCCGGTGCCGGGAATGGATCGCTACCGATCTGCAAGGTGCGCCAGGCCCAGGCCATGCCGATCGGCTGGTTGGTGCCGCCATTCGCCGACAGGGCATCGATCTTGTCTGTCAGCGTCTTAACGTTGGCAGGACCATAAGCCGATGTCATCCCAAGAATGGCTGAGGGGCATGCATTGTATTGGTAGGCCGGATAACGTGCTGTGCCCGACGGGGCTTCGTTGGTGGTGTCGTAAGGCTGATCACGGTCAGTGACGCAGCCATTCCAGGCGTTCTTGTTGGAGCTCGCGTTCCAGGTTTGGCCAGCCGCTTGGCACTCGGCTTTGGTGTCGTAGTACGGATAGCTGCAGGATCCATATTCGTCCCATTTGAGCCAGGTCGCGTTCTTGTTCGACGCGCCGACATTGACCATCTGCGCAAACGGAATGATCGAGATATAAGTGTCCTCGGTCATGCGCGAGTTGGCGCTCAGCGTCTTGATGAGACCCGTTGCTGCGTCCTGCATCGCCTTCAATTTGCCGGTCCCCATACCCATCGACCCGGTGACGTCGAGCGCCATGGCGACGCGCATGCGCGTCGAGCCCCAGGTCGTGGTCGAGCCGCTGCCGATCCCTAGTTGCGGGAGGCCGACCATCTTCATGAAATCGGTTGCGACGGCGCCGGAGCCGTTGACCGTGACCGTGGAGCCGTCCTTGGTGTTGGTCGTGTAGCTCGCCGTCACCGTGATCTGGCCGGCATTCGTGTTGGTGTACAGCGCGTTGAAATAGGCCTTCGCCTTGTCGGTGACATCGGTCGCCGACATGGTCGGATTGGCGGACAGGTCCTTCGAAACCATCAAGGCTGCAGAGTCGAGCGCCGCTTGCATCGCCGAGCGGGCAGCGTTGGCCCGGGAGTAGTCGACGGCGGCGCCCACGAAGCCGAGCAGGGGCACCAGAGCGACGGCGAAGGTCATCGCGATATTGCCGCCATCGTGGCGTGCAAATCGGGATGCGATGCGCTTCGCCTGGCTTGAAATCGATTGAATAAACATCGTGACCGCCAATGGTGAGTTTCTGGAGGTCATTTCGGGGGCGGCGGCTGAACAGGTGGTAAAGGCGTCCTCAGAAAATCGGTAAAAGGCCAACTATTGGCGTGCCGCTGCGTCAGCGCCCGGTATTATCGTGAACGACGGTTAAATGGCTCGTTTGCTTGTCCGGTCAAATCGAGCACGATCGGTTAACCCTGACCGGACCGGGGGCCATCAGGCGGGGGCGCGGCGAGCCATTCCAGGTGCTTGCAGTGTGCTTGCGAGAACGGCCACAGGAACCCATATTGGCTCCATCGGTCCTGTAACGGACAGCGTCGCACCCATGCGGCGACCCGGGGCGCCTCTGTGCCCGAGGCGTCCGGCAGCACGTCGTGGCTGGGGACGCTGTCAATTCGGGGCTGGCCAATATCGGCTAGGGACTTTTATACAGGCGCTATGTTCCAGAAACCTTCGAAATTCATGCCTGACGGCATCCTGATGCCTGTGGCCGGCGCCCTCGACGATCGCCGCCGGCGGCCGCGTGGCATGGCAGAGGACGACAACCGGTCCAATGCGCCCGGTGGGCCGGCCACCTCGGTCATCACCAAGGTCAAACCCAAGACCAAGCGTCCCAACCTGTATCGCGTGCTGATCCTCAACGACGATTACACGCCGATGGAATTCGTCGTGCATGTGCTGGAAAAGTTCTTCCAGAAGGACGCCGAGGCGGCGACGCAGATCATGCTCCACGTTCATCATCACGGGATCGGGGAATGCGGCGTTTTCACCTATGAGATCGCCGAAACCAAAGTGACGCAGGTGATGGATTTTGCGCGCAAGCACCAGCACCCTTTGCAATGCGTGATGGAAAAGAAGTAGCCTCGCGTGAATTCCCGGAAACTGGGAACGGGTCTTGCATTGAACTGATGTGAGTCGAACGCGGTCGTTCGGCTGCGTCAACAGCGCATGTGACAATGCGCTGGAATGAACAGACGTGCTCTGCGGACGCGTCACAACAAGCAGCGGGAACCAGCCTTTCACCACGATCAGACATCACTATATGTGAGAAAGGTTCTTGTTGCCTGACCCGGCAACGACGATCATGATGGTGGGGGCCAACGAGGACGCGGAATGCCAACTTTTTCTCAAAGCCTTGAACAATCGCTGCATCGGGCGCTCTCGATTGCGAACGAGCGGCACCACCAATATGCGACGCTGGAGCATCTCCTGCTGTCGCTGGTGGATGACAGCGACGCAGCGGCAGTGATGCGGGCGTGCAGCGTCGATCTCGACAAGCTGCGCGGCAGTCTGGTCAATTATCTCGAAACCGAATTCGAAAACCTGGTGACGGATGGCGCAGATGACGCCAAGCCGACTGCCGGTTTCCAGCGCGTGATCCAGCGCGCCGTCATTCATGTGCAGTCGTCGGGTCGCGAAGAAGTGACCGGCGCCAATGTGCTGATCGCGATCTTCGCCGAGCGCGAAAGCCATGCCGCGTATTTCCTGCAGGAGCAGGATATGACGCGCTATGACGCAGTGAATTACATCAGCCACGGCATTGCCAAGCGGCCGGGCGTTTCCGAGGCGCGGCCGGTGCGCGGCGTCGATGAGGAGACCGAGACCAAGAACGGCGACGACGCCAAGAAGAAGGGCGAGGCGCTCGATACCTATTGCGTCAACCTCAACAAGAAGGCGCGTGACGGCAAGATCGATCCGGTGATCGGGCGTACGGCCGAGATCAATCGCGCGATCCAGGTCCTGTGCCGCCGGCAGAAGAACAATCCGCTGTTCGTCGGCGAAGCCGGCGTCGGCAAGACGGCGATTGCCGAAGGTCTGGCCAAGCGCATCGTGGACAGCGACGTGCCGGAAGTGTTGTCGGCGGCTACCGTGTTCTCGCTGGACATGGGCACGCTGCTGGCCGGCACGCGTTATCGCGGTGACTTCGAAGAACGCCTGAAGCAGGTGCTCAAGGAACTCGAAGCGCATCCGAATGCGATCCTGTTCATCGACGAAATCCACACGGTGATCGGCGCCGGCGCCACCTCGGGCGGCGCGATGGATGCCTCGAATCTGCTCAAGCCCGCGCTGGCTTCGGGTGCGATCCGTTGCATGGGTTCGACCACCTACAAGGAATATCGCCAGCACTTCGAGAAGGATCGCGCATTGGTGCGCCGGTTCCAGAAGATCGACGTCAACGAACCGACTGTTGAAGATGCGATCTCGATCCTGAAGGGCCTCAAGCCGTATTTCGAGGATTACCACAAGCTCAAATACACCAACGAGGCCATCGAGGCTGCGGTGCAGCTCTCGTCGCGCTATATCCACGACCGCAAGCTGCCGGACAAAGCGATCGACGTGATCGACGAGTCGGGTGCGGCGCAGATGCTGGTGGCCGAGAGCAAGCGCAAGAAGACAATCGGCATCAAGGAAATCGAGACCACGATCGCGACCATGGCGCGAATCCCGCCCAAGAGCGTGTCGAAGGACGATGCCGAGGTGCTGCGGCATCTTGAGTCGACTTTGAAGCGCGTGGTGTTCGGGCAGGACAAGGCGATCGAAGCCTTGGCGGCATCGATCAAGCTGGCGCGTGCCGGCCTGCGCGAGCCGGAGAAGCCGATTGGCAGCTACCTGTTCTCGGGCCCCACCGGCGTCGGCAAGACCGAAGTGGCGAAGCAGCTGGCGTCGTCGCTGGGTGTCGAGCTCATTCGGTTCGACATGTCCGAATATATGGAGCGGCATACCGTGTCGCGCCTGATCGGCGCGCCTCCCGGCTATGTCGGCTTCGATCAGGGCGGTTTGCTCACCGATGGCGTGGACCAGCATCCGCATTGCGTGGTGCTGCTCGACGAAATCGAGAAGGCGCATCCGGATCTGTACAACGTGCTGCTGCAGGTGATGGATCACGGCCGTCTGACCGACCACAACGGCAAGCAGGTCTCGTTCCGCAACGTGATCCTGATCATGACAACCAATGCCGGCGCCGCCGACATGGCGCGTGCGGCCTTCGGCTTCACGCGCGGCAAGCGGGAAGGCGAGGATCAGGAGGCGATCAACCGGCAGTTCGCGCCGGAATTCCGCAACCGCCTCGATGCGGTCGTGTCCTTCGCACATCTGAATTCGGATGTGATCGGCATGGTGGTGGAGAAGTTCGTGCTGCAGCTCGAAGCCCAGCTCGCAGACCGCGACGTCACCATCGAACTGTCCGATCCCGCCAAGGCCTGGCTGATCCAGCACGGCTATGACGAGCAGATGGGTGCGCGCCCGATGGGCCGCGTGATCCAGGAGCACATCAAGAAGCCGCTGGCCGACGAACTGCTGTTCGGCAAGCTCAAGAATGGCGGCCACGTCCGCGTCATCCTGAAGAAGGACGAGGCGGTGCTCGGTGTCGAGCAGGAGAGCATCGGCTTCGAATTCGTCGATGGTCCCGTGACGCCGAAGCCGGAGAAGCTGCCGGCGAAGCGTGGTGCCGCCAAGAAGCCGAAGTCGGGCAAGGGGTCGGGTTCAGCCAAGGGGCCGCTGGAGAAGGCGTAAGCCGCCAGCCAATTGAACAAATGAAAACGGCCGGTGAGAGATCACCGGCCGTTTTGTTTTGGGAGATACGCTCTCTGTCCTCATGGTGAGGAGGCGCCTCTTCGGCGCCGTCTCGAACCATGAATGCATATGCACCCATCCTTCGAGACGCGCGCAAGCGCGCTCCTCAGGATGAGGGCTGAGTTTGCGGTTTTGTTATTTGGCCAAACGCCTTACTGCCCCAGCAGTTTCTGAATCTGCTTTTGCAATTCGCGCTTTTTCTTCTCGCTCTTGCGCAGGCGCTCTTCGATGTCGGAGCTTTCCTTGCTCTCCACCGGCGGATCGGTGAAGGCGACGCCGACGATGTTGTCGCGCCACCAGACGATCCTGGCGAGGAACGAACGGCCCTTTCGCGCGATGTTGAGCGTCAGCTCATCCTTTGGCAGTCGCGCGCCGCTTCCAAATTCGATGCGGGCGCCATCCTCGGAAATGTCGCGCACGACACATTCCTTGGCCTTCTGGTCCTTGGACGCGACGGCACCGTAGATCACCTTGTCCCTGACGTTCTTGCGCCGCTCGTCCATGTCCTGAGGTCCCCTGAGGTTGCAGGCGGGGACTGTACGCAGTTCCATCCGCCGGGGAAGGCTTTCGCGCGGATTGAGCGGATTTAACGTAAACCAAAGTTAAGGGCGATCGCCGAAAGACGGGGTGATCGGCCTCAGGGCGGGCTCAGGCCGCCGTCTCGCGTAATCCGCGGGCGATGTCCTTCTGCTTGTCGAATTCGGCCCGGCGGCGCGCCAGTTCCTCGGCGCTGAGCAGGGCGACATTGTTGTAGTCGCGCTTCCAGATGGCATCGCTGGCCCAGCGCTGCGGCGACTGCAGGGTCGTTTGCGGACCCACGGCGGATTCCAGCAGGCGCAGGGCCAATTCTAGGGTTTGCGCCTGCGAGGCCTTGTCATGCGGCTTGCCGGCGGAATTGCCCAGGGGGAAGTCGCTGAACAGAA
Source organism: Tardiphaga sp. 20_F10_N6_6 (assembly GCF_052076045.1). Classification (NCBI taxonomy): domain Bacteria; kingdom Pseudomonadati; phylum Pseudomonadota; class Alphaproteobacteria; order Hyphomicrobiales; family Nitrobacteraceae; genus Tardiphaga; species Tardiphaga sp. 20_F10_N6_6. The sequence continues at coordinate 1,576,489 of NZ_CP197239.1, read as the reverse complement.
AACGGGGCACGGCAGCGTGTTCGACAATGTCCTTGGCGCAGCCCGTTACCACGGTGGCAATGCCATTGGCCTCCAGCTCGCGGGCGACGAGACTGATGGTCTGGTGGCAGACCGGGCAATTCGGCACCAGGACGGCGACATCGACACCATCGGCCTTGGCGCGCTTGACGATCTCCGGCGCATCGGTCTCAAGGGTCACGCGGTGGCTGCGATTGGTTGGTGCGCCATAGAAGCGCGGCGCGACCTCGCCGATGCGTCCGGATGCCGCGAGTGCGCGTAGCGCGGGCAGGGGAAACCAGGTGCCGCTGTCGTCCGCCCTCGTGTGCACGCGATCATAGGCGATGTGCGAGATGCGCAGGTCATGATCGACCGACGTATCGCCGTCATAGACCTGATAGAATTTGGCGCCGCCGTTATAGAGCGCGCCCGGACCCTGATCGCCCTTGGCGGGATCGAAGGGCGCTGCGGTGGTGACGATGGCGACGCGCGACTGCGCCAGCGGCTTCTTCAGCGGCTGGAACGGCGTGTCGATGTGATGCGCCCAGCGATAGGGAACGTCATAGCCGATCGCCTGATAATAGGCGCGGGTGCGCGCCATATACTGGATCGGAACATCGTCGTCGCTGGCAAAGCCGGATGTGTCGTCGCGCGCGTCGGCCATTGTTTGCACTCCCGCTTTTGCCGTCTTTCATTCATAGCTAGCTGCTGGGGTCCCGCTGTCAAGGCGCGGGGAATCCGCGCGGGATAAGGCATGGCGTTCGGAAGCATCATCGGCCGGATAATTTGCCTCGCGGCGCTGTTGCTTGCGCCGGTCGCGGGCGTGCGCGCCGAGGAGCTCCCGATCAGCGAACTGGCGAAGCCCGGCGCGGACCGGATGCTGCCAATGGCGACTCCGGAAAAGCCTAATCTGGCGCGGGACAGTGGTGCCCGCGAGTCGATGTGTCTGATGATCGAGTCTGCAGCGCGAGCCAACGACCTGCCGCTGGAATTCTTCGCCCGTGTGATCTGGCAGGAAAGCCGGTTTCAGCCCGATGCCGTCGGTCCCGTGACGCGCAATGGCCAGCGCGCACAGGGCATCGCGCAATTCATGCCGGGCACGGCCAATGAGCGGCGTCTGCTCGATCCGTTCGATCCGGTGCAGGCACTGCCGAAATCGGCGGAGTTTCTCAGCGAGCTGCGCAACCAGTTCGGTAATCTCGGCCTCGCGGCTGCGGCCTATAATGCAGGACCACGCCGCGTGCAGGACTGGCTCGACGGCAAGGGATACATGCCCGGCGAGACCCGCAACTACGTCTCCGCGATCACCGGGGCGACGGTCGAGGACTGGCAGGCTGCGGGCCGTAACGGCAAGACGCCGCCGCGTGCCGCGACGTCGAGCTGCCGTGAATTGATGGCACTCCTGCAGCGCGCGCCCAATCCCTTCGTTACGCAACTGGAAGCGCGCGTGAAGCTCGGCGAAGCACGGCCATGGGGTGTGCAACTGGCGGCAGGCTTCAATCGTGATCGTGCGCTGATGTCCTATGCGCGCGTGATGCTGCGTTTGCGCACGGTGGTCGGCGAACGCGATCCCAACCTGCTGAGTTCGCTATTCCGAAGCCGCGGCACGCGAACCTTCTACCAGGTGAGGATCGGGACCGACACGCGTGACGAGGCCAACGATCTCTGCGGCAAGATCCGCCGGGCCGGGCAAGGCTGTCTGGTGCTGCGTAACGGCAGAGCGTGACTGCTGGCACCCCATGCATTGGCGCCTCTTGACGCCGGCGGCTTTCGGCAGCCTATGACAGGCCGGATCAAACAAGAAGAAACAAACACACGTGTCGCTTCCTGCACTGGATTCACCGAGATGGCAGGGCAGTGCGGCGGCCTTCCTTTACGGCATGCGGTCGATCACCACGACCATCCTGACGCTGGTCTTGTTCGCGACCTATATCGGCATCGGCGCGCTGGCCCATGACACGCATTTCAGCCTGTTCTGGGCGCTCGCCAGCACATTGTTCGTCTGGGCCGGTCCCGCACAGATTATTCTTCTCGTCGCGCTCGGCTCCGGCGCCACGGTCATTCAGGCGGCGCTCGCGGTGACTGTGAGCGCGATCCGTCTGTTTCCCATGGTGGTGTCGGTGCTTCCGATGCTGCGCATGCCGGAGACCAAAAAGCGGCAACTGATCTTGCCGTCGCATTTCATCGCAGTGACGCTGTGGGTGGAATGCTTCCGGTTGATGCCGCTGGTCCCGCGCGAGCGACGCATCGCCTTCGTCAACGGGCTCGGCCTCGGACTTGTGTTGTCGTCGCTGACCGCGACCTTCATCGGCTATCACCTCGCGGCCAATCTGCCGCCGCTGTTCGGCGCGGCGATCCTGTTGCTGACGCCGCTGGCATTTCTGCTGTCGACGGCGCGCAACTGCAAGCAGCTCGCCGATGTCGTGGCGCTCGTGCTCGGTCTCGCGCTGTTTCCTGTCGTGTCGCTCTTCAACACCGGCGTCGATATTCTGATCTCCGGCGTCTCGGCCGGGACGATCGCCTATGGCGTGCATCGCTGGAGGCGGCGGTGAGCGACTTCATCGGCGACTGGCATGCGTTGCTCGTACTGCTGCTGGCGGGTTTCCTGCCCAATGAAGTCTGGCGCATGCTCGGCCTGTGGCTCGGCGGCGGCGTCGACGAAGAGTCCGAGATCCTGATCTGGGTGAGGGCGGTGGCCACCGCGATCCTCGCCGGTGTCATTGCGCAAATTCTTGTCGTGCCGCCCGGCGCGCTGGCGAGTATTCCGCCGCCGTTGCGCTATGGCGCGGTGGCTGTCGGCCTCGTCGTCTTCGTTGCTTTCAGGCGCTCGATCTTTCTCGGCGTCGCATGCGGCGAGCTGGCGATGGTCACCGGCAAATACATCCTCGGTTGATAGACGACAGCGTCAGGCTGTATCGGCCTTGTATGACTGCGTGAACGCGATAGTCTCCGCTCAACTTAAAAATAGGGGTCGGGAGCCGATATGAGATTGCGCGCAAGTTCTGCCTTGATAACCGGCATCGTTATCGCTGCGCTGGGTTTTGCCGCGCCGCTCGCCCGTGCGGCGGAATATCCGACGCGCACGATCAAGCTCGTGGTGCCCTATGCAGCCGGCGGGCCGACCGACGTGCTCGCGCGTCTCGTGGCGGATTATCTCGGCCGCGATCTCAAGCAGACGACGATCGTCGAGAACAAGCCGGGCGCGCAGGGCGCCATCGCCGCCGAAATGGTGACGCGTGCAGAGCCCGATGGCTACACGCTGTTTGTCACGGCCGCGTCCATCATGGTGCTCAATCCGCTGCTCTACAAAAAGCTGTCCTACGACCCGCAGAAGGATCTGCGGATGCTGACGGTGGTCACCGATCTGCCCGTCGTGATGGAAGTGCATCCATCCGTACCGGCCAAGACGGTGAAGGAGTTCGTGGCTTACGCGAAGGCCAATCCCGGCAAGCTGAATTTCGGATCGGCCGGCACCGGCGGCACGATTCATCTGGCGGGCGAGATGTTCAAGCAGATTGCCGGCGTCGAGATGACCCATGTGCCTTACAAGGGCGCCGGGCCGGCGCTGACCGATCTCCTCTCCGGCAATATCCAGGTGATGTTCGATACGCTCTCCACGGCGCTGCCGCCCGTGAAGGCCGGGTTGTTGCGGCCGCTCGGTGTCAGCTCCAAGGAGCGCAGTCCCGATCTGCCTGACGTGCCCACCGTCATCGAGAGCGGATATGCGGACTATCAGGTCGGCGTCTGGTTCGGTCTGGCGGGATCGTCGAAACTGCCGGACGATGTCGTGAAGACGGTGATGACCAGCATGGACCGTGCCTTGAACGACAATACATTCCGCGCCTCGCTGGAGAAGATCGGCTTCCCGGTGCTGCGACCGAAGACGGTCAAGGAGATCAACGAATTCGTTGACGAGGACCGGGCGCGGTGGTCGAAGGTGATCAAGGCGCAGAACATCTCGCTGGATTGATCAGAATGGTGGGCAATGGTTCGTGAAAGTGAAATCCGCGCCGGCGAACTCGCCGTCGATGCACCGAAGCCGAACCATGCGGGCCTCGTCTATATCGGGCGCATCCGCACGCCCTGGACGTCGCGGCTGGAAACGCCGCGGCAGGGCCGCCATGACGGTCCGGTGTGCCGGCTCGAGATCTTCGAGCCGTGGGTGCCGGGGCTGAAGGATCTCGACCTCTACAAGCATCTCGAAGTGATCTACTGGCTGCATTTGTCGCGCCGCGACCTCGTGCTGCAGAGCCCCAAGAACGACGGCAATGCGCGCGGCATCTTCTCGTTGCGCACACCGGTGCGGCCCAATCCGCTGGGCACATCCATGGTGAAGCTGGTGGGGATTGAGGGGGCGACCGTGCTGGTGCGCGGGCTCGATTGCCTCGACGAGACGCCGCTGCTGGATGTGAAGCCCGACCGCTGCGAGTTCACGCCGCTGGCCCCGCCGCAGCCGGGCGACTTTCAGACGGAGTAGTTGCCCTCTCCCCGCAAGCGGGGCGAGGTAAGACAGGCGACGATCTATCCAATCGCCGCCAATGCCGCGATCAGTTTCGTCGCGTTGTCTTCCAGCACCTTCGGGTCTTCCTTGCGCGATGCCGGCGGCAGCAGGCCGACATTGTCGTGGCGCGGCATCACATGCATGTGCAGGTGAAACACCACCTGGCCGCCGGCCGCTTCCGAATATTGCGCGACGGTCATGCCGTCGGCCTTGAAGGCCTGTTTGCAGGCAGCGGCGATCTTGTGGGCGGCGCGGATCACATGGGCGTAGTCGTCCGGAGTGATGTCGAAGATGTTGCGCGCGGGCGCCTTGGGGATCACCAGCGTATGGCCGGGGGAGCGCGGCATGATGTCGAGGAACGCCAGCACGTGGTCGTTCTCATAGACCTTGTAGCAGGGGAATTCGCCGCGCAGGATCTTGGCGAAGATGTTGTTCGGGTCATACGCGGTCATGGAATCCTCCGGAGAATTTCGGCGCAAGTTTGGGCGACTGTCGCCGCCAGAGGGGAGCCGGTCAAGACAACTTAATCCTGCTCGTCGCCCTTCCTGAACGGGCCGGCCTCGGTCAATTCGCGGACGGCCTCCGCGACATATTCGCGCTCGCGCTGAAGATATTCACCGACGGCCTGACGCAGTCCGCGATCGGCGATGTAATGCGCCGAATAGGTGGTTTGCGGCAGATAGCCCCGTGCGATCTTGTGTTCGCCTTGCGCGCCGGCCTCGACGGTCTTCAACCCGCGGCGGATCGCGAAGTCGATGGCCTGATAGTAGCAGACCTCGAAATGCAGAAACGGGTGATGCTCGATGGCGCCCCAGTGGCGGCCGAACAGCGTATCCGAGCCGATGAAGTTGATGGCGCCGGCGATCCACTTGCCATCGCGCCTGGCCATGATCAGCGCGACGTCATTGCTCATGCTCTCGGCGATCAGCGTATAAAATTCGCGGGTCAGATAGGGGCGTCCCCATTTGCGCGAGCCGGTCTCCATGTAGAAGGCGAAGAACGCGTCCCAGGCATCCTCGGTGATCTCGCTGCCGGTGAGGGGATGGATGGTGATGCCATTGGCCAGCGCATCGCGGCGCTCGCGCTTTATCGCCTTGCGATGGCGCGAATTCAGCGTTGCCAGGAAATCGTCGAAGGTGCTGTAGCCATCATTGCGGAAATGAAACTGCTGGTCTGTCCGCTGCAGGAAGCCGCGTGCGGCGAGAAATTGCCATTCGCTCTCGCGCGCGAAAGTGATATGGACGGACGATGCATCGGTGGCCTCGCAGAGACCGACGAGGCCGCCGGCCAGCGCCGCGCCGACGCGTTCCACATCGACGCCGTCGCGGATCAGCAGGCGCGGACCGGTGGCGGGGGTGAACGGAACCGAGGCCTGAAGCTTGGGGTAATATTGCCCGCCGGCGCGCTCATAGGCATCGGCCCAGCCGCGGTCGAACACGTATTCGCCCTGCGAGTGCGATTTCAGATAACAGGGCACGACACCGACGATGCGGCCATCACTCTTGGCGATCAGATGGCGCGGTCCCCAGCCGGTGCGGGCGCAGGCCGAATTCGACTTCTCGACGGCCGTGAAAAAGGCATGGGACACGAACGGGTTGTAATTGGCTTTCGAGGCGTAACCGTTGGCCGCGGGGGCCAGCGTATCGAGGCTCTCAATGCCACCGAGATCGGCATGGCCGGTGGCACAGGCATCCCAGTCCGTGGCCGGAATCTGGCTGATGGACGCCACTGCTTCGAGCGTAATTTCCGATGACGTCATCAATCACTTGAACCGGTCATATGCGATCAACCGTCGCGGCGACCGCTCCTAAGATTGTGCATCGCGCCGGACACTTCAAGACCCGGCCGCAACGCCTTCAATTTACGGCACGAAGCCCTCGAAGGTCATCTGGTCGGCATAGCGGGCGGTGACGGCACGCTGTTCCGGCGTGCGCACGGTCCAGGTCAGCAGCGCGCAGCCGAACAGGTTGCGGGCGATCCAGGGCGCCGGGGCCGGCAGTTCCTTGACCCAGTAGGAGACGAAATGGGGGCGGGTGCGGAAGGCATGGCGGAGATGGCGCATGCCGTCGCGCTGGGCCTGCGTCAGTGTCAGCCATTCGCCGTCGTCATAGGTGCGCTGGGCGGTGATGCCGCGCGGGATCTCGGGGGCGATCTCGCGCATCGCGAGAACCTGATCGGGATCGAACGACATCCAGGCAACCGGCCCGCGATAGGTTTTGAGAATCTCGGCGACGCGGGCGACCAGTTTGCGATCGCCGTCGAAATGGCTCTTGATCTCGATCACGAGCCCGACGCGGCCATCGATCAGAGCGAGCAGATCGCCGAGCGACATCATGTGCTCGGGCGTGTCCTTGAAATTGATCTGTTTCAGTTCGGCGGATGTCTTGGAGAGCAGGGCGCCGGAGCCCTCCGTCAGGCGGCCGAGTTTATCGTCATGATGCACCATCGCCTCGCCATCGGCGGTGAGCTGCACATCGGTCTCGATGCTGAAATTTCCTGATATGGCGGCGTGCATGGCGCCGGGCATGTTCTCGATAACGCCGCGGGTGCGATCATGCAGGCCACGATGCGCGACCGGCCGGGCGATGAGCCAGTCAGGTGCGCGCATCGGGATTGTCCTGCATCAGAGCGCTTTCAAGCGAAGTGGATACCGGTTCGCGTGAAGAAAACGCGTCAAAACGAAAAGCTAGATGACTTCAAACACCGCGTCGACCTCGACCGCGCAATCGGCGGGCAGCGAGGCGACGCCGACAGCGGCGCGGGAGTGACGGCCCTTGTCGCCGAAGGCGGCGACCATCAGGTCCGATGCGCCATTGATGATTTTCGGCGCGTCGATGAAATCCGGCGTCGAATTGACGAAGCCGCCGAGACGGACGACGCGGGCCACCTTGTCGAGATCGCCGAGCGCAGCCTTGACCTGGGCCAGGATGTTGATGGCGCAGCCGCGCGCGGCATTGACGCCCTGTTCGAGCGTGACGCCGGCGCCGAGCTTGCCCTTGGCGATCAGCTGGCCGTCGGCGCCCATGCAGATCTGGCCGGAGACGAACAGCAGATTGCCCGTGCGGACGAAGCCGACATAGTTCGCCACCGGGCTCACCGGCTCGTGAAGCTTGACCCCCAGATCCGCAAGTTTCTGCTCCACCGTTCCTGCCATCGTGATTCCCCAAACAATTGATGATGTGCCCGAACAAAAGTCCCCAAAGGGTTCAGGCACCGTCTGTTTCACCCATACCGCGTCGCCGCGCAAGTGACGATCGGGCGACACCGGGCCGCCGCCGCAACTGTGCGGATTTGGCAAGATTCGCTGCAGAATATGGCATTTCCGCAGTGCGAATCCGGCGTGGCCGTAGTTGCGACGCAATAGGACGCTCTCTATTGTTGTAGTTCCAGAATCCAGGGAAAACCCATGCGCCGCATTTCCTCCGTTTCGCGCCTCCAGGCCGCTTCGCTGGCACTGACCATCGCGACCTTCGTAGCGCCGGTGTCGGCATTCGCGGCTCCGCCTGCTGCGGGCACGCCGTTCGTCGCGCACCAGGCGCTGTATGAACTGAAGCTGTTGAAGTCGCGCGGCAATGCCAGCGTGAACAGCGCCAGCGGCCGCATCCTCTATAATTTTACCGGCAGTGCCTGCGAAGGCTACACGTCGGATTTCCGTCAGGTTTCGGAGCTCAACAGCGGCGAGGACAAGACCACGCTGAGCGATCTGCGCTCCACCAGCTGGGAAGCCGGTGACGGCAAGAGCTATCGCTTCAAGATCGACACCCGCATGAATGACGGTGATGCCAGCGCCGTCGACGGCATGGCGGAGCGCGAGGGCGATCACGTCACCGTCAAGCTGAAGCAGCCGGTGGCGAAGACCTTCACGCTGGAGGGTTCCACCGTGTTTCCGACCGAGCAAATCCACCGCATCATCGCCGCCGCACGCGAAGGCAAGTCGGTGCTGGAACTGAATGTCTATGACGGGTCGGATACAGGCGAGAAAGTCTACAGCACGCTCACGGTGATCGGGCAGGCGATCCCCGGGGATCGCAAGGTCAGCGAACCCGATCCTTCGACGGGCGATGACGGGATGAAGAAGCTGACGCGCTGGCCGGTCACCGTCAGCTATTACGACAAATCGGCCAAATCCTCCGACGGCGGCGAGCAGACGCCGGTCTATGCGATGTCGTTCGAACTCTATGAGAACGGCGTCTCGCGGTCGCTGATGCTGGACTACAATGACTTCGTCATCGGCGGCGCCATGAGCAAGTTCAATGTGAAGGACAGCAAGCCTTGTAAGTGAGGAGTATGAGCTTTTTGCTCGGTTCTCTCAATTGTCATCCCCGCGTAGGCGGGGATCCATAACCACTACTTCTAAAAATTGAAACGTGGTCGAAACCATAGCGCTCCGATTTGAATTCGGAGTCTATGGGTCCCCGCCTTCGCGGGGACGACAGCCATAAACCTAAAAGCCTATCTCACTCCGCCCGCGACAGCCGCATGCTGTCCAGCAAACGCAGGCCACCGCCGCTTTCACTCTTCAGCAGCTTCTTCACCGCGCTCGATGCCGCGATCTCATAATGGTCGGCATAGGCTTCGTGGTTCTTCTCAATATCGTCGAGACGATACAGATAGTTCACCATCAGACTGGCGGACTCACGCAGGCCCTTGGCCGACGTGTCGCCAAGCCAGTCGATGCGCTCGAGCCGTGCGCCGTTGCCGAGATGGAAACGGGCGACGGAATCGATCGGGCCGCCGCGCGGGCTCTTGGCCTTCAGGAAGTAATGCGCAGCGAGCTGCTCCATCACGGGCTTGAGCTGCGCCGTCAGTGCCGTGTCGTTGACCCATAGCGGATCGGCGAGCATGTCGACCAGCGCCTGATCCTCATTGGACAGGTTGAGGTCATCGGCCTTCTTGAGCCACTTCATGAAACCCGGCACCGGCGACAGCGTCACGAAAGTGTCGAGCTTCGGCAATTCGCGGCGCAGTTCCTCGACCACCTGCTTGATCAGGAAGTTGCCGAACGAAATACCGCCGAGACCGCGCTGGCAGTTGGAGATCGAATAGAACACGGCGGTGCGCGCGCGCTCGATCGGCACCGGCTGGCGATCGACCGCGAGCAGCGGGGCGATGGCGCCCGGAATGGTTTCGGTGAGCGCAACCTCGACGAAGATCAGCGGTTCATCGACCAATGCAGGGTGGAAGAACGCGTAGCAGCGGCGATCCACGGGATCGATGCGGCGGCGCAGATCGTCCCAGTCGTGGATCTCATGCACCGCTTCATATTTGATGACTTTTTCGAGCACATTGGCGGGCGTGGACCAGTCGATCTTGCGCAGCACCAGAAATCCCCTGTTGAACCAGGATGCCAAGAGATGAACGACGTCGCGATCGACGGCGTTGAGGTCTTTGTTACCATTCTTCAGATCGAGAAGATCTTCACGCATCTTCACGAGTTCGCTGGTCGCGTTCGGCGCGCGGTTTAGCCGGCGAAACAGTTCCTGCCGCTGCGGCTCGGATGCGAAATGCAACTCGCCGGAGACGTCGCCGGTCGGCTTGGCACGCCATGCTTCGATGGCCTTTTCAAGCTTGTCACGATCGGGACCGTAATTCTGTGCGAGGTTTTCGAAGAAGGTGAGGCGGCCGGCCTCGTCGAGACTCTTGTAGCGATCGAGCACGCCGCGCGCGAGGACCGTGCCGGACGCTTCGCCGCGTCCTGACAACAGCTCCGTACAGAGTTCGATCAGATCCGATGCGTTCTGTTTGGGATCGACAGATGCCGGACCGAGCCGCAGCAGAGTGCGTCCGCGTTCCGAGATGGATGCGAGGAGATCGGAGAAGAAGGAGTCATTGCTCATGGTGAATCAATTCCCGGGCTGGCAGTCCAACCAGTCTGCTTCAATATAGCCCATAGCGAGGCATATTGCGCGATCATTTGAAGCATGAAACAATTGTGAGTGGGGAGCGCTTCGGCAAGAGAATTGCATTCGTTTCTGACTGCGGCCGGATCGCTGAAAACAGAGGAATTCAGGATGAAGCGGATCGCATCGAAGCGTGGCGTAGTGGCGGCTCTGGCACTCGGAGCGTTGCTGAGCAGTGGCTCGGCATTTGCCCAACAAACCATCAAGGTTGGCTGGACCATCCCGGCCGAAGAATCCAAATACTGGATGATGAAGCGTCCGCAGGAATTCGCGGATCTCGGCAAGAAATACAATATCGAGTGGGTGCAGTTTCAGGGCACCGCGCCGATGACGCAGGCACTCGCGGCCGGCGCGCTGGACTGCGCGACGCAATCGGTGCTGGCGCTCGCGCAAGGCGTGCAGAGCGGCAACCTCAAGGCTTCTATCGTCGCGCAGCACGTGTTCGAAAAGCCGGGCAGCTTCTCGGTCTATTGGGCGGTAAAGGACGACTCGCCGATCAAGACCATCGCCGACCTCAAGGGGAAGACGATGTCGATCAACACGCTGGGCTCCGGCATCTATGGCCCGATGGCGATCCTGCTGAAGCAGGCTGGCCTCGATCCGGCCAAGGACGTCAAGCTGGTTGAAGTCGGCTTCGCGCTCTCGGAAGAAGCGCTGCGCTCGGGCCGTGTCGATTCCGCCGTGATGAACCAGCCGTTCGCGGCGCGCATGGAAGCCAAGGGCGGCACCCGCAAACTGTTCTCGCTGTCGCAGCAGCAGGACGGCATCGTGCACATTCTCGAAGCCTGCCGTGCCGACTTCATCGAGAAGAATCCGGAACTGGCCAAAATGTATGTGCGTGATCTGACGCTGGGCATGCAGAAGGCGCTGGCCAACCGCGATGAAACGCTGAAGGTCGTTAATGAAGTGATGAAGGCGCCGATCCCGGTGCTGGAAACCTATCTGCTGAAGGACAATGATTTCGCCAGGGATCCGGGTGCTGCGCCGAACTTCGACGCGATCCAGAAGATGCTCGACACCTATGTCGAATCCGGAATGCTGCCGAAGAAGCTCGACGTCTCCGAGCTGAAGGGCAAGGTCGTCGCGCCGATCAAGTAACGGCGTCGCTCACCTACAAACCCTACAAACAATGACACTCTCTCCGTCATGCCCGGCCTTGTGCCGGGCATCCACGTCTTGGCCACAAGGAAGGCGTGGATGGCCGGGACATCCAGCGAAGCCGCGCTTCGCGCTTTGCCCGGCCATGACGTGGAGAGAGCAGTGCTTGATCGCGATCGTTATTGTGAAGTTGTATCGTCCGACATGCCGCTGTCGATCAGGAGATCCAGCGTGTATTTGATGGTTGCGCGCTCGTCGTCGCTGAAGCGGCTCAGCAGCTCTGTCTCATGTTCGAGCGCCGCCTTCTGCACCGGCTTGACGCGTGCGCGACCCTTTGCGGTCAGGTAGAGCGTGACGCGGCGCCGATCGTTCGAGGTGCTCTTGCGCTTCAGCAGATCGTCGCGCTCCATGCGGTCGAGCACTTTCGTCAGGCCGGGTTGCTTCATCAAAGCCATTGCGGCGAGCTCGCCAACCGAGAGCCCTTCGACATCGGCAAGGCAGGCCAGCACGCGCCATTCCGGCACGGTGAGGTCCCATTCCTTCAGCCGCGTGTGGAACGAACTGGATACGTTGAAGCTGGCTCGCGCCAGCAGATAGGACAGGTAGCTGCGCGCAAAACTGTTGCTGGCCAGAGCCGGCGCACGTGGCTGTGCCTTGTCGATGCGGCGGAGTTGTCCGGAGTGGAAGACGAGGGGGTCGTGATTGCGCTCGACGAAGTGCACGACTTCACCGACCAGGATCGTGTGGTCGCCGCCGGGATAGCGCGCCCAGGTCTTGCATTCGAAGATCGGTGCGAGGCCCTCGATCAGCGGTGCACCGCTGATGCCCGGCGCATGGGCGATATCAGCAAACTTGTCGGAGCCGCGGCGGCCGAAACGCATCGCGAGCTCGCCATGATCGGCGCCGAGAAAATGAATGGCGAAAGCGTCGGCTTCGACGAAGGGATCGTGGCTCGGTGAAGATTTCGCGACGCTCCACAGCACCAGCGGCGGATCGAGCGACACCGACGAGAACGAATTGGCAGTCATGCCGACAGGATGATCGCCTGTCGTTGCGGTGACCACGGTGACGCCGGTCGGAAACTGGCCCAGCGCCTGACGAAACGTCGCGGGGTTGACCGCCTGCGCCTTGTCCGGGAGCTTGTTATCCGCGACCTTGTCCTGCGCCGTCTTGTCAAACGCCATGGAATTCGCCGCTCCGCAACATCCGCGACTGCCCAAAATACAGCGCCGGATTGTCCTTCAAGATTAAAAATATTCCTTTTCATATAACATGACCGCGCCTATCATCCAACCATAATCGCTTTAAAACATGGAGAAACGGCATGCTGGCGGATCGCATCGAGGCGAAATGGATCGACGCATTCTGCGAGATCTTCGAGCGCTGCGCGGTCAAGCCCGGCGACACTGCCGCCATCCTCTCCGAGACGCAATCGCGCGCATTGAATGTGCACATTGCCGAATTGGCATTGCTGCGTATGGGCGCGCGGCCGTTCCACGTTGTGGTGCCGACGCCGCGCAACAAGCAGGTGGTGCCGATCCGCTCCACCGGCGCGTCCGAAGCGATCCAGCAACTCGGGCCGGTTGTATCAGCGCTGCAGCAGGCCGGCTTCGTCGTCGACTGCACCATCGAAGGCCTGATGCATGCCAAGGAAACACCGGAGATCCTGAAGGCCGGCGCGCGCATTCTCGTGATCTCCAACGAGCATCCCGAAGCGCTCGAACGCATGGTACCGGACTCGGCGCTCGAGAAGCGCGTGCGCGCGGCGGCGAAGATGCTGCGCGGCACGAAGCACATGAAGGTGACCTCGAAGGCGGGCACCGATCTCGACGTCAACATGGAAGGCGCGGCCACCGTCGGTGTCTGGGGCTGGACCGACAAGCCGGGCACGCTGGCGCATTGGCCGGGCGGCATCGTCGTGAGCTTCCCGAAGAGCAAGACCATCAACGGCACAGTGGTGATGGATGCAGGCGATATCAACCTGACCTTCAAGCGCTATCTGACCTCGCCGGTGAAGATGCTGTTCAAGGACGACTATCTCACCGAGCTGACGGGCGAGGGCGCCGATGCCGAGATGATGAAGCGCTATCTCGCCGCCTGGGGCGATCGTGAAGCTTACGCCGTGTCGCATGTGGGCTGGGGCATGAACCCCAATGCGCGTTACGAGGCGCTGCAGATGTATGACCAGCGCGATACCAACGGCACGGAAATCCGCGCAGTGGCCGGCAACTTCCTGTTCTCCACCGGCGCCAATGAATTCGCCGGGCGCTACACAGCGGGGCATTTCGATCTGCCGATCTTCAAGACCACAATCACGCTGGATGGTGTGGCTGTGATCAAGGACGGCGTGGTGCAGGACGTGTTCGGCTGAGTCCGAACACGTCCCTCCAAGCTCCGGGCTATCTGGTCACGGGCACTATCCCTTTTGCCGAGATCAAGCCGGCCTGAGGCAGCCCATAGCCCTTAACAATTGCATAGATCGCGGGGATCACAATCAACGTCAGCAGCGTCGACGAGATCATGCCGCCGATCATCGGCACCGCAATGCGCTGCATGATCTCCGAGCCCGTGCCGGTGCTCCACATGATCGGCAGCAGGCCCGCCATGATGGCGACCACCGTCATCATCTTGGGACGGACGCGTTCGACCGCTCCCTCCATGATGGCATCGTACAGGTCGTTGCGCGTCAGCGGCCGTCCTTCAATGTCCCGTCGCGCCTGGATCGCGGTCAATGCCTGATTCAAATAGATCAGCATCACCACGCCGGTCTCGGCGGCAACGCCGGCCAGCGCAATGAAACCGACGACGACTGCAACCGACAGGTTGAAGCCGAGCCACCACATCAGCCAGAGGCCGCCGACCAGTGCGAAGGGCAGCGACAGCATGACGATCATCGTTTCGGTGATCGACCGGAAGTTCAGGTACAGCAGCAGGAAGATGATCAACAGCGTCACCGGCACGACGATCTTCAGGCGCGCCGTCGCGCGTTCGAGATATTCGTACTGGCCGCTCCACATCACGTAGTAGCCGGGCGGGAATTGAATGCTCGCCTGGACGGCGTGCTGCGCGTCGGCCACGTAGCCGCCGAGGTCGCGGTCGCGGATGTCGACATAGATGTATGTGGCCAACTGTCCGTTTTCCGTCCGGATCGACGTCGGGCCTCTCGCCAGCGCAATCCTGGCCACTTCGCCGAGCGGGACCGCGCCACCTCCGGGCATCGGCACCAGCACGTCACTGGCGATAGCCTGCGGACTGTCTCTGAGGTCGCGGGGGTACCGCATGTTGACGGTGAAGCGTTGCCGGCCTTCCACGGTCGTCGTCACCGTCTGGCCGCCGAGCGCGGTTCCGATCACGTCCTGAACGTCCTGGATCATGATGCCGTAGCGCGCCAATGCCTCTCGATCCGGTGTCACATCGAGGTAGTAGCCGCCGATGCCGCGCTCGGCATAGGCCGACGATGTGCCCGGCACAGCCTTGAGCACCTGCTCGATCTGCTTGGCAAGCCGATCGATCTCGACGAGGTCGGTGCCGATCACCTTCACGCCGATGGGCGTGCGGATGCCTGTCGACAGCATGTCGATGCGGGCCTTGATCGGCATGGTCCAGGCATTCGACACGCCCGGAAACTGCAGCGCCTTGTCCATCTCGGCGATCAGTCCATCGACCGTGAGACCGGATCGCCACTCTTCCTTCGGCTTGAGGTTAATGATTGTCTCGAACATTTCGGAGGGCGCCGGATCGGTCGCCGTGGCAGCGCGCCCCGCCTTGCCATAGACCGAAGCCACCTCCGGAAACGACCGAATGATCCTGTCCTGCATCTGCAGCAGTTCTCCGGCCTTGGTAACGGAGATGCCCGGCAGCGTCGTCGGCATATACACGAGCGTGCCCTCGTTGAGGCTGGGCATGAACTCGGTGCCGAGCTGACGGGCCGGCCAGACACTCGCCGCGAGAATGGCGAGTGCGAGCAGTACGACCAGCGTCTTCGCGCGCATCACAACATTGATGACCGGCCGGTAGACCCAGATCAGAAAGCGGTTGATCGGGTTCTTGTGTTCCGGAACGATCCGGCCGCGGACGAAGATGATCATCAGGGCCGGGACCAGTGTCACTGACAGGATAGCCGCGGCCGCCATCGCAAACGTCTTGGTGAACGCCAGAGGGCTGAACAGACGTCCTTCCTGGGATTCCAGCGTGAAGATCGGCATGAACGACACGGTGATGATCAACAGGCTGAAGAATAGCGCCGGGCCGACTTCGGAGGCTGCCTCGATCAGGACCTCGACGCGCGACTTGCCGGGATCCGCGCGTTCGAGATGTTTGTGGGCGTTCTCGATCATGACGATGGCGGCATCGACCATGGCGCCGATGGCGATCGCGATGCCGCCGAGACTCATGATGTTGGAGCCAAGACCGAGCAGTTTCATGGCGCCGAACGCCATCAGCACGCCGACCGGCAGCATCAGGATCGCAACCAGGGCACTGCGGACATGCAGCAAGAATAAGATGCAGACGAGTGCGACGACCACGCTTTCCTCCAGCAATGTGTGCTTGAGCGTGGCGATGGCGGCGTTGATCAGGTTGGAGCGGTCGTAAACCGGAACGATCTCGACGGAGTTCGGCAGACTGCTGGCGATCTCCTTGAAGCGCTTCTTGACGTTCTCGATGACGTCGAGCGCATTGACGCCGAAGCGTTGCAGCACGATACCGCTGGCGACTTCGCCTTCACCGTTGAGTTCGGTGATGCCGCGCCGCTCGTCGGGGCCCAGTTCGACGCGCGCGACATCGCGCAGCAGGACCGGCGTGCCGTTGTTGGTCTTGAGCACGACATTCCCGAGGTCGTTGATCGACTTCAGATAGCCCTTGCCGCGGATGACATATTCGAATTCGGACAGCTCCACCGTGCGACCGCCGACATCGGCGTTGCTGGCGCGGATAGCGTCGCGCATCTTCTGCATGGTGATGCCGAGGTCGCGCATCCGAAGTGGATCGAGCACGACGTTGTATTGCTTGACGAAGCCACCGACGCTGGCGACTTCGGCGACGCCTTCGGCTTTGGCGAGCGCAAACTTCAGATTCCAGTCCTGGATCGCCCGTGTGTCGGCAAGGTTCAATTCCTTGGACATCACCGCGTATTGGTAGACCCAGCCGACGCCGGTGGCATCGGGGCCCATCGTTGGCGTGACGCCGGCGGGCAGGCGGGACGTGGCTCCGTTCAGGAATTCGAGAACGCGCGACCGGGCCCAGTAGATGTCGGTCCCGTCTTCGAAGATGACATAGACGAACGACACGCCGAAGAACGAGAACCCGCGCACCACTTTCGACTTCGGCACCGTGAGCATTGCCGTCGTCAACGGATAGGTGACCTGATCCTCGATCACCTGCGGCGCCTGGCCGGGGTACTCGGTATAGACGATAACCTGCGTGTCGGAGAGATCCGGGATGGCGTCGAGCGGCAGATGGGCCAGCGCGTAGATGCCAGCGGCTGCAGCGAACCCCGTGCCGAACAACACCAGCAGCAGATTGCGCGCCGACCATGCGATGATGCGGGCGATCACTGTGGGCTCCTCGCGTCGGAAAAGCCCTTCAGCGCGGCCTTCAGATTGCTTTCCGCATCGATCAGGAAATTGGCCGAAATGACGACTGGTTCGCCGTTTGCGACTCCCTCGTTGATTTCGACATAGCCGCCGCCGCGACGGCCGAGTTCGACGCCGCGCGGTTCGAAGCGGCCCTGTCCTTTGTCAATGAATACCGATTGCCGCGTGCCGGTGTCGATCACAGCGCTCTCCGGGACGGACACGACCGGATCCGCACTTCCGGTTTCGATCGAAGCGTCGATATACATGTCCGGTAGCAGAGCGAGATCGGCGTTTGTGAGTTCGATACGGACGCGTGTCGTCCGGGTCTCGCGATTGACCTGCGGGTAGATCACGTTGATCTTGCCGGCAAACTGCCTGCCGGAGAGGCTACGCGTCCGGACGTTCACCGGCTGTCCGACGGCGATGGCTCCAAGATCGCGCTCCGCGACATCGACCATTGCCCAGACGAGCGACGTGTCGGCGATACGAAAGAGGATGTCGCCGGGTTGCGCCCGCATCCCTTCGATGGCGTTGCGCTCAAGCACGATGCCGTCCCGCGGTGCGGCCCAGGCGATGGAGATCGGGACGATACGGCTCTTCTCGATTTCGGCAATCACCGTGTCCGGAACGTCGAGATTCATGATCCGTTGACGTGACCCGCGCCCGTACAGTCCATCGCCGCCCGTCGTCTTCGACGTGATCGTCGCGACATATTCCGCCGCAGCGGACGAGATCGCCGGGCTGTAGATATCCATCAAGGGCTGCCCGCTGCGGACCTTCGTGCCGGTGGTGACATCGGCAACCTTCTGCACCCAGCTTTCCGCGCGCATCGAGATCACGGAGATGCGCCGCTCGTCGAGCTGGATCGTACCGGGTGCGCGGATCTGCGTCCGGATCACGCGCCTGGTGGCTGGCTCGGACTTCACGCCCGTGCGCTGTATCTTGCCCGGAGAGAGCTTGACTGATCCATCGTCGGAATCGTCGCCGTCGAACACCGGGATGTAATCCATCCCCATGGAGTCCTTCTTCGGCGTTGGCGACGTGTCAGGAAGTCCCATCGGATTGCGGTAATACTTGATCTTGCGGCTCGTGTCGGTGCCAGCCGACGCTGGCTCCGAAATCGGCATGGTCTCCGTGAGGTCTTCGAAGCTGACGTCGGCCCCGGCGGGCACGGCGCGGTAGTCGCGACCTGACGCCGTTTTCTTCGGCGTCAATGAATAAGCCGGCTTTCCGTCCGGATCTTGATAGTAGATGGGCGCGCCGGCTTCCTGCGCATCGGCGGAGGTGACTACGGCGAGGGCGTGCGTCAACGGTCGCTGCGCGATGATGAATCCGCCTCCGGCCGCCGCGATGAACGCGACGGCGGTACCAGCTAAAACGGCGCGGTTCATTTCTGCGCCGTGATGACGAGCTTGTTCTCGACGGAGCCGGTTTCTCCCTGCACCTTGGCGCCCAGAGAAAGCTGCCAGCGACCGGCCATTCCGAAAGTGGCCTTGAACTTGTAGGTGCCGGGCTCGGCCCCCGATACTGGCGTGACCTTGGTGGCCATCTCCTGCATGCCGTCAGGAGCCATGTCGAGACGGCTTGCGAAAATGACGGCATCAGGCACAGGCTTGCCGGTCTTGGTGTTCATCAGACGGACGGTGATGATCTTGTCGGGGCCGGCCTGTACGGACTGATCGACGAGCTCGAACGTGTAGTCCTTGATGTCAGCCAGTGCAGCCGTGCTTGCGCTGCCCAAAGCGACAGCGATCAACGCAGCCCGGAAGGCGCGCGGGGAGTTAGACGTCTTCATGATTTGGTATCCTCGATTGAATCTGATGTGCCGCGAACGGCATGCGTCATCCACGCGCCTGGAGGCACGCGGCAGCGACGGCGCTCAGCGCCGCTCAGATCGAAGTGCGAGGAGGGTGGTCTGGAGGGGGACGGTTGACGCCATCGGTCAGCGCGTCGTTCAGCAACGAGTGGTAGGTTCGGACGGCGTGGCGAACCGTCATGGGTGGCGCCAGGGAGGGGCCCGCCTGGGCGGTCTTCAACGCGCAAATTGCGAGAAGTGGACAGTCCTGGCAATCCTTACTCTTCTGTTCGGATGGGCAGCAGGGCATGTCTCCAGACATCGCCGACATGTCGGTCATCGTGGCCGACGGACCGTTGGCAGTCGCCGGAGTCACCATTGGCGCCACCGACAGGCCGATGGTCACGACAATCGCCAGAAAGAGTTTCAGGAGTCGACGAAGATCCATATTCGACCATCTCACGGCCACCACAGCGTGGGAAGCCCGGGCACATCACAAGTTCGCAATCCCTATGGGGATTATGTCCTTGGCTTCTCCGGTCCGTCATAGGCAATGCCGCGGATCACCGCGGCGCTGCCGAACTTCTTCCTGAGATCGTCCATCGCCCGCTCGGCATGCGACGAGCGGCGGTCGAGCATGTTGTCGTCGCCGGCCTCGTTGCCGGGCTTGAGTGCGCTGACGCCGGTGCCGATCAGGCGAAAGGCCGTGCCGTCGATTTCCTTTGCCAGCATCTCGCGGCTGATATCGAAGATGCGCGCGGCCATCTGCGTCGGCGACTGGATCGACTGCGAGCGGGTGCGCTGGCGGAAATCGGCGGTCTTGAGTTTCAGCGTCACCGTTGTGCCGGACAATTCGCTGCTCTTGAGACGCGATGAAACCTTCTCCGACAATCGCCACAGGATCTTTTCCAGCGTGGCGTAATCGCGGATGTCCTCATTGAACGTCGTCTCGTTGGAAATTGTCTTCGCGCCGCGATCTGCGACGACGAGGCGATCGTCGATGCCGCGGGCGAGGCGCCACAGCCTGCGGCCTTCGCCGCCGAACTGTTTCATGAGGTCGGTCTCGTCGGCCTTCTGGATATCGCTGATCTTGCGGAAGCCACGCTGCGAGAGCTTCTCGGCCGTCGCGGGGCCGACGCCGAAGATGAAGCTGACGGGCCGATCCGCGAGCATGGCCACAGCGTCTTCCTGATCGAGCGTGGCGAAACCGCGCGGCTTGTCGAGATCGCTGGCGATCTTGGCGAGGAATTTGTTGACCGACAGGCCGACCGAAACCGTGATGCCGACAGTGCGTTCGATATCGGCGGCGAATTTCGCCAGCACCTTGGCGGGAATCATGCCGTGGACGCGCTGCGTGCCCGACAGGTCGAGGAAGGCTTCGTCGATCGACAATGGTTCGACCAGCGGCGTCAGCGCCTGCATGGCATGGCGGACCTCGCGGCCGACGCGGACATATTTCGCCATGTCAGGCCGCACCACGACGGCGTCGGGGCAGAGATCGAGCGCCTTGAACATGGGCATCGCCGAGCGCACGCCAAAGGTGCGCGCGATGTAGCAGGCCGCGGACACCACGCCACGCTTGCCGCCGCCGATGATGACGGGGCGATCGACGATGTCGGGATTGTCGCGCTTCTCGACGGTGGCGTAGAACGCATCGCAGTCGATATGTGCCAGCGTCAGCGACGGCAGCGCGTGGTGTCGCACCAGGCGGGGCGACCCGCATGACGTGCAGCGCTTGACGCGTGCATCCAGATCGACAAGGCAATCCCGGCAGAAGCAGCGCGGTCCGCTCAGCTCTGCCGGAGAGGGGCTCACGTAAAGTCCTGCCCGCGGGGATCGAGCGCCTGCCGCGCGGCGGCGATGGTGGTCGGATCCAGTTGCGACGACGCCGAAAACGCCTTCACGGTCTCGTCGTCGCGCAGCACGAAATCGAGCACGCTGACGAGGAACTGTGGATCCTTTGCAGCCGAGCGGAGAGTCTCCGGACCGATTCCGCTCTCGGACAGGAACAGGCCCAGCCGCTCGGGGTCGCCGGCAACGAAGGACAGCGCCTGAATCGCAACGATTTCAGCAACTTCGCTGGGGTGGCGCTGGGGTTTTTTCATCACGCGTGTTTGCCTTTCCGTAACTTATCGTCTCTATTTTAAGTCATCATGCCCGAGTCACCGGGGCGATTCCAGTTGCAGGGATACGCGCGGTACACGGGCACTTCGGCGGGTGGCCGAAGTGAATTTGGAAGTTCGCTTCGAACATCACATTGGCCGGTGACGCAGGGCAATCATGCTCCGCGAAACAAGAACGCTCGGGTTCTGGATTGGAGGGCGGGATGGCAAAAACCGTCCTGATCGTGGAGGACAACGAGCTCAACATGAAGCTCTTCCGTGACCTGCTGGAAGCCCATGGCTATCAGACAGTCGGCACGAGCAATGGCTATGAAGCGCTCGATCTTGTCCGCTCGCTCCGCCCCGATCTCATCCTCATGGATATTCAGCTACCGCAGGTCTCCGGTCTCGAAGTGACCGGCTGGATCAAGAAGGATCCTGCGATCAGCATGATCCCCGTCGTCGCCGTCACAGCCTTCGCCATGAAGGGCGACGAAGAACGTATCCGCGAAGGCGGCTGCGAAGCCTATTTATCAAAGCCCATTTCGGTCGGAAAATTTATCGAAACCGTGCGTCGGTTCATCGGTTAGGGAGTTCCCTATGTCAGCGCGTATTCTTGTCGTCGATGACATCCCCGCCAACGTGAAACTTCTGGAAGCCCGTCTCTCGGCGGAGTATTTCGACGTCATCACCGCCTCCAACGGCGCACAGGCGCTGGAAGTCTGCGCGCGTTCCGAATGCGACCTGATCCTGCTCGACGTCATGATGCCCGACATGGACGGCTTCGAAGTCTGCCGTCGCCTGAAAGCCAATCCGAAGACGCATTTCATTCCGGTGGTCATGGTCACCGCGCTGGATTCGCCGTCTGATCGCGTGCGCGGCCTCGAAGCCGGCGCCGATGACTTCCTCACCAAGCCCGTCGCCGATGCCGTGCTGGTGGCGCGCGTACGCTCGCTGACGCGTTTGAAGATGATGACCGATGAGTTGCGCATGCGCGCCATCACCTCGCTGGAAATCGGCGTACAGGCGCCCGAGCGCAGCGCCGTGTCTGATCTGGGTGTGGGCGGACGCATCCTGCTGGTCGACGACCGTCCGTCATCCTATGAGCGGCTGGCGCCGGTCCTGTCGGCCGAACACACCGTCGATGTCGAACCCAATCCGACCGAGGCGCTGTTTCATGCCGCCGAGGGCAATTACGACCTGCTCATTGTCTCGCTGAGCCTCGAGAATTACGACGGATTGCGGCTGTGCAGCCAGGCGCGTTCGCTGGAGCGCACGCGGCAGATTCCGATTCTCGCGATTGCTGATGCCGATAACAATCCGCGGCTGCTGCGCGGTCTCGAGATCGGCGTCAACGACTACCTGATGCGTCCGGTGGACAAGAACGAGCTGCTGGCGCGTGCGCGGACGCAGGTCCGTCGCCGCCGTTACACCGATCATCTGCGCGACAATGTGCAGCACTCCATCGAAGCCGCGATCACAGACGGTCTGACCGGACTGCACAACCGCCGCTACATGGAAAGCCATCTGGAAACGCTGGCAGAGCAGGCGGCCACCCGCGGCAAGCCGCTGGCGCTGATGATGCTCGACATCGACTTCTTCAAGTCGATCAATGACAATCATGGCCATGATTGCGGTGACGACGTGCTGCGCGAATTCGCCGTGCGCATTCGCAAGTCAATCCGCGGCATCGATCTGGCCTGTCGCTACGGCGGCGAGGAATTCGTCATCGTCATGCCGGAAACCGACATGCATGTGGCCAGCATGGTCGCC
The DNA here is from genome assembly GCF_052076045.1 of Tardiphaga sp. 20_F10_N6_6. Lineage (NCBI taxonomy): Bacteria > Pseudomonadati > Pseudomonadota > Alphaproteobacteria > Hyphomicrobiales > Nitrobacteraceae > Tardiphaga > Tardiphaga sp. 20_F10_N6_6. The sequence goes on along the minus strand of NZ_CP197239.1, from coordinate 1,553,747 downwards.
GAACGTCTGCGTCGTTCGATCGCCGGCGAACCGTTCTCCATCGACAAGGGCAACAAGCGTATCGAGGTCACGATCTCGATCGGGTTGTCGACGCTGGAGAAGAAGGGCGAGCCCGTCGCCGACGTGCTCAAGCGTGCCGACGTGGCGCTGTACCGCGCCAAGCACGACGGCCGCAACCGCGTGGTTGCTGCGGCCGCCTGAGTTACTATCAGAGCCGCGTTCGCGCTGACGGCTGCGACCATCGGGACGGCGGCGAGATCGGGCGCGATCCCGTATCGAAGGTCTGTGAGACCTGCCGGGACGAACAGAACGCCGGCCGTGTCATGCGTTCCCGCAGATAGGCGTCGGCTTCCTTGGTCGGCAATTCCTTGTCGATCACCAGCTTGTCGAGTGCGCAGGCAAGGGCATCGGCGCCGGGCTTGGTGCCCGTCGCATCGCAGGTCCAGCCGGCGACAAATACCACGTTCGTGTCGAAGCGTGAGCTGAAGGCTAGGCACTGTTTCCAGCGACCATCGGCCTCGATGCGCATTTCAACGGCATGGTAGGGACCGTAGCGCGTCTCGAGATCGAAATGCCCGGCGAGCGTCCGGAAATTGAGATCAGTGAGCAAGCCGTTGCTCAGCACACCCATGCCCGGCGACGTCATTCCGCTGCCACGGCTCGGGAATGTGATCGCCAGCGCCAAGTCCGTCGTGCGATTTTGCAGCGTACCATAGCGCAGGATGTCGATCCGCGCCTTCGATGCGCGCGAAACGATGTCGGTGCTCACGGGAAGTCTGGCGATACTCCCGTCTGCAATCCTGAAAGCGGGCTTGTCATCGATGATCCGGGTTCGGTTGTGCCACTGCCAGATCAAGGCGAGGGCGATGATCCCGAAAACGATCATTCCGAAGAAATAGAATGCGTAGCGGACGGCGATGCCTGCCATGGACACGGCGGAGGTGAGCTGGCCAGCCGTCGTGTCTGTGTCGCGAAAAGACAAGGGTCGCTCCCGATGCAAATCAATTGCGTCGAATGATACCGACTTGTCGCACGAAATGACGTGAATACCGTTTCAATCGCAGGCTTCATGCCCGCCATAGTTGTGGCAGGGTAAACACGATACTGCACGCATCGCTAAAATTGAAACGATTGAGCTCGGCTTCTTACTTAACCTCGCCCCGCGCGTTGCGCGGGAGAGGTCAAAAGAAAACGGGGCCCGATAAGGGCCCCGTTCAAAATCCGTCAGCAGCTGTAATCAGCGCTTACTTGATCTTGGCTTCCTTGAATTCGACGTGCTTGCGCGCGACCGGATCGTACTTCTTCTTGACCATCTTGTCGGTCATGGTGCGCGAATTCTTCTTGGCGGTGTAGTAGAAGCCGGTGTCCGCGGTGGAAACGAGCTTGACCTTGATGGTGACCGCTTTGGCCATGGCAGAACCTCTGAATGTCGGGAATCGGGTGACAGCCAGAGAACTGGCCGTGTTGGGGCGCAACCTAGCCCCGAACGCCCCAAAGTCAAGGTTTTCTGGGGCGGTAAATCCGGGGATTTGCGGGTCTTAACCCGGAAAGAAGCGGTTTTTGGGCCGCGGTAGCCCCAAATTCTCGCGGAGCGTCCGGCCTTCATACTCCGTGCGGAAAATCCCGCGCTTCTGGAGTTCCGGGATCACCCGGTCGACGAAGTCGTTCAGCCCCTCCGGCAGATAGGGGAACATGATGTTGAAGCCATCTGAGGCCTCGGTTTCCAGCCATTCCTGCATCTCGTCGGCGATGGTCTGGGGCGTGCCCACGAAGGCGGAGCCGCCATAGCCGCCGAGGCGCTGGGCAAGCTGGCGCACGGTCAGGTTCTCGCGCCGGGCGAGGGCGATGACGCGCTCGCGGCCGCTCTTGCTGGCATTGGTCTCCGGGATCTCGGGCAGTGGGCCATCGGGATCGAAGCCGGAAGCATCGGTGCCGAGATTGATCGAAAGCGAGGCGATGGCATTGGCGTAATGCACCTTGCTGTCGAGCAGCGCGCGTTTCTCTTTAGCTTCCTCGACGCTGTCGCCGACCACCACGAAGGCGCCGGGCAGGATCTTGAGATGATCGCGATTGCGGCCGAGCTTCTCCATGCGGCCCTTGATGTCCGCATAGAGCTTCTGCGCATCGCCGATGGCGCCGCCGCCGGTGAACACGGCTTCTGCGGTTTCGGCGGCAAGCTGCTTACCGTCTTCGGATGCGCCGGCCTGCACGATCACCGGCCAGCCCTGCACGGGCCTGGCGATGTTCAGTGGGCCGCGCACCGAGAGATGTGGGCCCTTGTGATCGAGCACATGCATCTTGTCGGGGTCCATGAAGATGCCGCTCTCGACGTCGCGGATGAAGGCGTCATCAGCGAAGGAATCCCACAGGCCGGTGACCACGTCATAGAATTCACGCGCGCGCTTGTAGCGCTCGGCATGCTCCATGTGATCATCAAGGCCGAAGTTCAGCGCTGCGTCGGGATTGGATGTGGTGACGATATTCCAGCCGGCGCGGCCGCCCGAGATATGGTCCAGCGAGGCGAAGCGGCGGGCGACGTGATAGGGCGCGTCAAAGGTGGTGGAGCCGGTGGCGACGAGGCCGATATTGTCGGTGACGGCGGCCAGCGCTGACAGCAGCGTGAACGGCTCGAACGATGTCACCGTGTGGCTGCGCTTCAGCGCCTCGACCGGCATATTCAGCACGGCAAGATGATCGGCCATGAAGAAGGCGTCGAACTTGCCGGCCTCGAGCTTGCGGATCATCTGTTTGAGGAAGGGAAAGTTGAAGTTGGCGTCAGGCTGAGCGCCGGGATAGCGCCATGCGCCGGTGTGGATGCTGATCGGGCGCATGAAGGCCCCGAGCTTCAACTGACGCTTCGCCATCTGGAATTCCCCGTGATGCTGGTCGGGAACAGATAGGGACGCCAGCGCGCGCAGGTAGATGCTGCTCACGAGAAGATTATTGCGATTTGTGGATTATCTGCAGAACCTCATCCTGAGGAGCGGCGTCTTCGCCGCGTCTCGAAGGATGGAGGCCGGCGCTCATGGTTCGAGACGGCGCTGAAGTAGCGCCTCCTCACCATGAGGACGGAGCTCACACCCGCTTCGGATTCAGCGTCGGGTCCATCGCAAATTGCGTTTCCAGGTAGTCGATCATGGCGCGGGTCTTCTGCGGCACGAAGCGGCGCGAGGGATAGACCGCGCTGATCGGCACCGGTTTCGGTTCGAAGGCTTCGAGCAACACTATGAGACGGCCGGTCTCGATCTCATCCCTGAAATGCCAGATCGGCACGAAGCCGATGCCAAGGCCGGACATCACGGCTTCGCGAATGCCTTCCGAACTCTGCGTGCGCACCGGTCCCGTGGCTTCGATGGCGATCGGGCCGTCCGGACTTTCGAAGCGCCAGGTCACGCCGCCCGTGAAGCGCGTATAGGGGATGCAATCATGCCCGATGAGATCGTTCGGATGCGCAGGCAGTGTCTTGCCGCGCAGATAGGACGGCGACGCCACCAGGATGCGGCGTGTCACGCCGATCTTCCGGGCGATCAGGTTCGGGTCGGTCACGACGCCGGAGCGGATCGCGAGATCGATGCCATCCTCGACCAGATCGCTGAAGCCGTCATTCATCACGAGGTCGACACTGACCTCGGGGTAGCGCGCCAAAAAGCCCTTCAGATGCGGGATCACTCGCAGCCGTCCGAACACCACCGGGAGGGCCAGTTGCAACGTGCCTGATGGTCTGGCCCGGCGGCGTCCCACCGCGCCCTCGGCCTCGGCAACGGCTTCCAGCGCCAGTTTGGCGCGCTCGTAGAAGCTGCGGCCGTCATCGGTGAGCGTCAGCTTGCGCGTGGTGCGGGTGAACAATCGGGTGCCGAGATGGTCTTCCAGCGTTGCCACTTGGCGGCTGACGGTCGGCTGGCTGGAATTCTGCTCCTCAGCCACACGGGTGAATGAGCCCGCTTCGACGACACGGATGAAAGCCTGGAAAAGGGCGACGGTATCGGTCATTCATTCAGAATACGGATAAATAATATCCGAACAAGCCCATAACCGCTATTGAGCGAATGGACGATGTTCTCCATGTCGGACGGCGATGGCGCCGCCCCAGATCAAATGGAGAGCATCATGACCCGCAAACTCGAAGGCAAAATCGCAGTCGTCACCGGTGGCAGCGCCGGCATCGGTCTGGCCGCCGCGCAGCGCTTTATCGACGAAGGTGCCACCGTGTTCATCACCGGCCGCCGCCAGGCCGAACTCGATGCCGCCGTGAAGCAGCTCGGACCGAAGGCCGTCGGCGTGCAGGCGGACGCGGCCAAGCTCGCCGATCTCGCGCATCTGTTCGATACGGTGAAGGCTGCCAAGGGCAAGATCGACGTGCTGTTCGCCAATGCCGGCGGCTATGAATTGAGCGCGTTCGGCCAGATCACCGAAGACGTCTATGACAAGATGTTCGACATCAATGTGAAGGGCGTCCTGTTCACGGTGCAGCAGGCACTGCCGCTGCTCTCCGACGGCGCCTCGGTGGTTCTCACCGGCTCGGTGTCGGGATCGAAGGGCATGGAGTCCTTCAGCGTCTACAACGCCACCAAGGCAGCGATCCGCTCGTTCGCGCGCAGCTGGACCTCGGACCTCAAGGCGCGCAAAATTCGCGTGAATGTCGTCAGCCCCGGACCGATCCAGACCCCCGGCCTCGACGTCTTCGCCAATGACGATGTGAAGGGCTACCTCAAGACCATCGTGCCGCTCGGCCGTCTCGGTACCGCGGACGAAGTCGCGAAGGCGGTTCTGTTCCTGGCATCGGATGACTCCAGCTTCGTCGCCGGCGCAGAATTGTTCGTCGACGGTGGTCTCGCTCAGATCTGACGATGGGCTTGGCAGAGCAGGAAGGCGCCGCGTATGCGGCGTCTTCTCGTGTCAGAAACTGTGCATGTGTGCGCTGGCGCGATACTCGCTCGCCATCAGCTCTTCGTTTTCAGCAACCTGAATCCACGAGATGGCGAGTTGTAGCAATGCACGAATTTTACGTGGGTCAGCTTCCACGCTGGCGCGCTGGCTGAGTGCCGACGCCTTGCGACGATATTCCAGTGACGCGCGCGTAAATGTCGAAGACTCGACCTGCGGCGTCCAATTCATCTGTCCCATAACTGGGAATTCCTGTGAGCAAGACAACGGTAGCTTACCGTGCCTCACCAGTTATCCCACTACGGAAACAGTTAGAATTAGAATAGATCGAAAAGCGAGACCTCTTACTTGATTAACTCAGCTTTCGCTGGGCAGCATGTCGAGTTGCATCTTGCCGCTGTACCAATGGAAGAAGGGCAGCGGCGCGTCGTGACGGAGCGGGCCGGTGGCGAGACGCTGCTGCAATTGATTGAGCACGTTCTTCGTCATTGCGTGCGCGTCGGCGAGATGTGCGGAGCCGAGTTCGACCCAGACCAGTTCCACCAGTTCGGCATCGGCATGCACGACGCCCTCGACGCGATGCGCGATCGACGATGCATCTGCTGTGAAGAAACGCGTATCGAAGCGCTTGATACGGCCGGGTGGTGTGATGGCGCGCGCAATCAGGAACAGGCCCGAGGGATCGGGCAGGAGACCTGCATCGCTAAAAGCCTCCCATACGCCGGGGAGCTTCCTGGTCGCGCCATCAACCTTGCGGCCGAGGCAGAGGCCGGTTTCTTCGCAGGCTTCGCGGATCGCAGCAACGGCAAGCGAACGCGCGCGCGACGGCGGCGTCTTCGGGCTGCCTTTCATCAGGTTGGCTTCAAGCTCCGGCGGCAAAGGTGCAGCCACCGGAATCTTGTTGTCGGTCGTGTCGACGCTGCCGCCGGGGAAGACGAACTTGCCGGGCATGAACACGACCTTGTCGTGACGCTTGCCGACAAGCACTTTCGGAATCGGGCCGGAGCGATCGACCAGCATCAGGGTCGCTGCGTCGCGCGGACGCTTATAGGGATGGTGGTCGGCTTCTTTGCCGATCTCGACTGCGTCGCTCATTCCGTCTCCTGAAATTCTTCTTATTACGTGCTGTTCAAGGGGACGGAGAACGTATCAGTCAGCCGGGCCGTCGCCAAATCCATGCATGCGGAATGCCCACTGCAATCCAACCACGGCGCCCTTGACCGGCTGCAACAACAACAGCGACGCGATCAGTGTGATCGGCAGGTAGATCGCAAGTTGCAGCGCGACCGATGGCGAATAGTTGGTCTCGATCCACAATGCGATCGGTACGACGATGTGACCGACGATGACGATCACGAGATAGGCGGGAAGATCATCGGCGCGGTGTGCAGAGAAATCCTGTCCGCACTTATCGCAGTGATCGGCGGTTTTGAGGAAGGCGCGAAACATCTTGCCTTCGCCGCAGTTCGGGCAGCGACAGGCGAAGCCGCGCTTCATCGCGGTCCACACATTGCGTTTGGCGGAGGAATCCAGCGTCGCGCTCCAGATCTTCGGTGTGGTCAATGTCATCATGACGTTACCCCTTTTTCGGCTTGCCGGGGTTACCACCGGCGCGAGCCTTGTCAGCTTTGGCAGCCTGCCGGGCATTGCGACCGGGTTTGGCTTTCTTGGGCGCCTTGAGCTTCTTCGACGATTTGAACTTCGTCGCACCAGAAGGCTTGGCACCCGGATGACGCGGCCGGTCTGCAGCGTCATTGCTGCGGGCATGTTCGCGTCGGCGGTTCCGTGGGGCGGTATTGCCCTCGGAGAGCATTTCGAACCGCAAGGCACCTGCAACGGGGGCTGCCTCGACCAGACGGACATCGACGACGTCGCCCAACCGGTGCATGGCACCACTGCGTGTACCGACGAGGGCGTGGCGAGCTTCGTCATAGTTGAAGTATTCGGTGCCCAACGTGCGGATCGGGATCAGGCCATCGGCTCCGGTCTCGGTCAATCGGACAAAGAGTCCAGCCCTCGTGACGCCGGAGATCCGGCCCCGGAAGGTGGCGCCGATCTTGTCGGCCAGAAAATGCGCAATCAGCCGGTCGGAGGTCTCGCGCTCGGCCTTCATGGCCCGGCGTTCGGTGGCCGAAATCTGCGCCGAGATTTCGCTCAGCGTTTCCACCGTTTCGGTCTCGGGTAGCGCGCCTTCGCCGAGCCCGAGCGCACGGATCAATGCGCGATGCACGATCAGATCTGCGTATCGCCTGATAGGTGAGGTAAAATGCGCGTAGCGGCGCAGGTTCAGACCGAAATGTCCGTAATTCTCGGCGGCATATTCCGCTTGGGCTTGCGAGCGCAAAACCACTTCATTCACCAGCGGTTCGGAATCCTGACCTTTGACCTGTGACAGCACCCGGTTGAAGACCGATGGCCGCAATGCGCCCGCTTTGGCGAACGGCATGTCGAGGGTCTTGAGGAATTCCTGCAGGTTGTGAACCTTCTCCACCGAAGGCTCATCATGTACCCGATAGATAAGCGGCAGAGCCTTCTTTTCAAGCGTTTCGGCTGCGGCGACGTTGGCCAGGATCATGAACTCTTCGATGAGCTTATGCGCGTCGAGCCGCTCCGGTACGATGACGCGATCGACGGTGCCGTCCTTCTTCAGCAGGATTTTTCGCTCGGGGATGTCTAGATCCAGCGGTTCGCGTTCGTCGCGCGCGAGCTTTACCTGCGCATAGGCCGCATAGAGCGGCTTCAGGATCGGTTCGAGCAGGGGGCCGGTAGTATCGTCGGGATGGCCATTGATGGCGGCTTGCGCCTGTGCGTAATTCAGCTTGGCCGCCGAGCGCATCAGGATGCGATGGAACGTGTGCGACTTCTTGCGGCCATCGACACCGATCACCATGCGTACGGCGAGGGCGCCGCGCGGTTCGCCCGGCACCAGCGAACACAGGTCGTTGGAGATGCGCTCCGGCAGCATCGGTACGACGCGATCGGGGAAGTAGACGGAGTTGCCGCGGATCAGCGCATCGCGATCCAGCGCAGAGCCGGGGCGCACATAGAAAGCGACATCGGCGATCGCGACGCTGACAATGTATCCGCCTGTATTGTTCGGATCGGAATCGAGCTCCGCGTAAACGGCGTCGTCATGATCCTTGGCGTCCGGCGGATCGATGGTGACCAGCGGCACGTCGCGCCAGTCTTCGCGTCCTTGCAATGTCGCAGGCTGCGCCGCTTCCGCTTCCTTCAGCGCATCGCGGGAGAACGCTTGCGGGATATCGTGGGAATGGATCGCGATCAGGCTGACCGCTTTCTCGGAGGAGAGCGAACCGAGCCGTTCCTTGACCTTGCCGGAGCCGAGGCCATAGCCACGGGTACGAATGAGATCGACGCTGACGAGATCGCCGTCCTCGGCGCCGTTAGCGTCTGACGCGGCGATGTTGAGTTCGCGCCCGGCCTGCTTCTTGTCGACCGGGATCAATCGTCCGCCGCCATTCGGCAGCGCGCGATAGATGCCGAGCAGGCGCGTGCGGGCACCTTCGAGCACCCGCACGACGCGGCCCTGATAGCTGGCTAACTCGCCATCGTTCTCGATCTTCTCGATACGCAACAATGCGCGGTCACCGACACCGGCGGCGGTGCCGGGCAGGGGACGGCGCGGCGTATGAATGCGAATTTTTGGTACGACGCCGTCTGCCTCGTCCCATTCGACAGGCGTGGCGATCAACTCGCCATCGGCATCCCTGGAGGTGATGTCGACCAGCACTGTCGGCGGCAGCGCTGCGGGCTCCCGCAAGCTGCGGCCTTTCTTGGCGATGGCGCCTTCGTCGGCGAGCTCGCGCAGCATGCGCTTGAGCTCGACACGGGCGGCGTTCTTCAGTCCGAATTCACGCGCGATCTCGCGGGTGCCGATCTTGCCGGGATACGCGCGAACGAACGCGACGATGGCATCCCTGGTTGGAAAGCTGCTGTCACGTTTCTTGTTCACAATTATCCGTTCTAGCCAGCGCTTTTCTTCGCGACCGTTTTCGCGGCCTTCTTCTTCGCAGGCGATGTCTTCGCCTTCACCGGCGCGCGCGCCTTGCTGGCGGCAGCCGTTTCAGCCTTTGGCTTTGCCGCGGCTTTCTTCGCAACGGCCTTCTTGGCCGCCGGCTTCTTCTCGGCCGCGTCGGCCTTCTTGGCGACAGCCTTCTTCGCCGGTGCTTTCTTGGCGCCGCGCTTCGGCTTGATGCCGCCCTTGGCCACGCGCTCGTCGATCAGCGCGATCGCCTCTTCGAGCGTGATCGTCTCCTGCGTCTTGTCGCTCGGGATCGTCGCATTGACGCCGCCCGCGGTGACATAGGCGCCGTAACGCCCACCCTTCACGGCGACGCCGCCGAGGGTCGGATGGTCGCCGAGCGGCTTGCCGGGATCGGCGCCGAAGCGGCGGCCTGATGGCCCCTTGGCGATCTTCTCGGCGATCAGCGTGACCGCGCGGTTGAGGCCGATGTCGAACACCTCGTCGCCGGCCTCGAGGCTGGCATAGGTTTTCTCATGCTTCACGAACGGTCCGAAACGTCCGAGGCCCGCGGTGATCGGCTCGCCGGTCTCCGGGTGCTTGCCGATCTCGCGCGGCAGCGACAGGAGCTTGAGTGCCAGATCGAGTTCGACATCGCTGGGCGACGTGTTCTTCGGAATGCCGGCGCGCTTCGGCTTCTCGCCTTCTTCGTAATCCTTGGCGTCGCCAAGCTGGATATAGGGCCCGAAGCGTCCGGCCTTCACCGCGACTTCGAGACCTGACACCGGATCGGGGCCGAGCACGCGATCGGCGTTGGCGCCGCTATCGGCGGCGAGCGGACGCGTGTAGCGGCATTCCGGATAATTCGTGCAGCCGACGAAGGCGCCGAACTTGCCGGCCTTGAGGTTGAGGCGGCCGGTGCCGCAGGTCGGGCACTGGCGCGGATCGCCGCCATCCTCGCGCGGGGCGTAGATGTGCGGGCCGAGCATTTCATCGAGCGCATCCAGCACCTGCGCGACGCGCAGATCCTTGATCTCGTTCACGGCGCCGATGAAGTCGGTCCAGAAATCCTTGAGCACCTGCTGCCAGGAAATCTCGTTGTTGGAGATTCTATCGAGGTTCTCTTCCAGCGCCGCGGTGAAATCGTATTCCACATATTTGGCGAAGAAGTTTTCGAGGAAGGCGACGACGACGCGGCCCTTGTCCTCGCCATAGAGGCGCTTCTTTTCGAGACGAACGTAACCGCGATCCTTCAGCACCTGCAGGATCGATGCATAGGTCGAGGGACGGCCGATGCCGAGCTCTTCCATGCGCTTGACCAGCGAGGCTTCCGAGAAGCGCGGTGGCGGTTCGGTGAAATGCTGGGTGACCGCGAGGTTCTCTTTCTTCAGCGCTTCACCTTCGCTCATGGCGGGCAGGCGGCGTGAATCTTCATCCTCGGCGTCGTCGTCCTTGCCTTCCTGATAGACGGCAAGGAAACCATCGAACTTCACGACCTGACCGGTGGCGCGCAGTTCGAGCAGGCGCGATCCTGCCTTGGCAGCGATATCGACGGTGGTGCGCTCCATCTCGGCTGATTCCATCTGGCTGGCGATGGTGCGCATCCAGATCAATTCATAAAGCCGCGACTGATCGCTATCGAGACGGCCGCGCAGGCTCGCCGGGCGACGCGACATATCGGTCGGACGGATCGCTTCGTGCGCTTCCTGCGCGTTCTTGGCCTTGCTCGTATATTGCCGCGCGGCGTCCGGCACATATTGCTTGCCGTAGTCTTCGCCGATGACAGAGCGGGCCTGCGTGATGGCGGAGGGGTCGATCTGCACGCCGTCGGTTCGCATATAGGTGATGAGACCGGTGGTTTCGCCGCCGATGTCGATGCCTTCATACAGACGCTGCGCGATGCGCATGGTGTGCGCCGGCGCGAAGCCGAGCTTGCGGCTGGCTTCCTGCTGCAGCGTGGAGGTCGTGAACGGCGCCTGCGGATTGCGGCGTGCTGGTTTTGCATCGACGGTGGAGACCGTGAAGTTGGCGGCTTCGATGGCCTTCTTGAAGTCTTCGGCTTCCGCACCGGTGCCGATATCAAGACGCTGGATCTTCTTGCCGTCAGCGCCGACCAGGCGGGCTTCGAAACTCTCGCCGCGCGGCGTCGCCAGCGTGGTCACCAGCGACCAGTATTCGCGCGGGATGAACTTCTCGATTTCCTGCTCGCGGTCGCAGACCAGGCGCAGCGCGACCGATTGCACGCGGCCCGCGGAGCGGGCGCCGGGCAGCTTGCGCCACAGCACAGGAGAAAGCGTAAAGCCCACCAGATAATCGAGTGCACGGCGCGCCATATAGGCGTCGACCAGTGCGCCATCGATCTCGCGCGGGTTCTTCATCGCGTCGGTGACGGCCTGCTTGGTGATCGCGTTGAACACCACGCGCTCGATCTTCTGGTCTTTCAGCGCGCGCTTCTGCTTGAGGACTTCGAGCACGTGCCAGGAGATGGCCTCACCTTCGCGATCAGGGTCGGTCGCGAGAATGAGCTTGTCGGCGCCTTTGACCGCCTTGGCGATGTCGTTCAGTCGGCTGGCGGCCTTGGGGTCGATCTCCCAGATCATCTGGAAATTGGCGTCGGGATCGACCGATCCGTTCTTGGCGGGAAGGTCGCGGACATGGCCGAACGACGCCAGGACCTCATAGTCCTTGCCCAGATACTTGTTGATCGTCTTGGCCTTTGAAGGCGACTCGACAATGACGAGATTCATGTGATTCCAATAACTTACAGGGGGAATCCGGCTTGGGTCTGCGAGAGTCGCGCCAGCCGTTTCGCGGCGAACATGGGTGCGAAGGGGTCCCGTGTCAAATCGTGAGTTGTTGATGGCCGCGTCTGTTGGTTCCCAGTCACTTACCAGGGGTTGTAAAATGCAACCATTAGGAGTATGATTTGATGCTTCTTTGGTGCTGATTTCGCCCGGACTGCGCGGGTAGGGAATGCCTATGACACCGCCCATTCCGGACGATCAGCCGCAGGGCGATGGCGGGCCCGAGGAGGCGGCTCTTTATATAAAGAGTGCGGTCCGCGATCTGTCGCGGATGGCGCGCCGCCATCGCCACGACATGCTCGCTTACTTGCTCGATATGGCGCATCTCGAAACCGAGGAGATCCTGCGGCATGGACTGCGCAAGCCCTCAGGCAGTTGAGGGCACAATCGTGGTGTCGCCATAGCTGAGCAGCCTGCCGTCGGCCGCATGCAGTTCCAGCTTTTTGATCTGCTTGCCACTCTTGCGATCGACCATGATGGTCGTCGGTTCGCCGGGGTTGAACGCATAATCCTCGCCCCACTGGCGCAGCGCCACCATGATTGGATGAACCGCCTGGCCTTTCGGGGTCAGCACATAGTCCTGATAGGCGCTGCCGTCGGCTGCCGGCTCCAGTTTCAGGATGCCGTCCTCCACGAGGGCTTTCAGCCTGACGGCGAGAATGTTCTTCGCCAGTCCGAGACTCTTCTGGAATTCGCCGAAGCGCCGCGCGCCCAGCATGGCGTCGCGGATGATCATCATCGTCCAGCAGTCGCCGATCACCTCCATGGAGCGGGCGACCGGGCAGGTGGAGTCCTTGAGACTGGTGCGTTTGGCCATGCGACTTTCCAGCGGCGGGAAAAAGAAATGCAGTGATTAGCGGACATGTGGTTGCATTATGAAACCATCCGCCCTAAATGGCAATGTGGTTTTAAAAAGCAACCACTTGATCATCAGGAGATCACCATGCGTTTGGCGAACAAGACGGCGCTCATCACGGGCGGCAATAGCGGTATCGGACTGACCACGGCGAAGCTCTTCGTCGCTGAGGGCGCCAAAGTGGCCATCACCGGCCGCGACAAGGCGAGGCTCGACGCGGCGGTGGCCGAACTCGGCCCGAATGCGATCGGCATCGTGGCTGACGCGACTGACATCGCTGCCACCGAGAATGCCGTTGCCAAAGCTGTCGAGAAATTCGGCAAGCTCGACATCGTGTTCGCGAATGCAGGCATCAGCGCACACACGCCGGTGGGCGGTACTGCGCTCGATGTATTCGAGTCCGTTTTGAAGACCAACATCACCGCCGTGTTCTTCACCGTGCAGGCGGCAGCCGCGCATCTCAATGACGGCGCGTCGATCATTCTCAACGGTTCGGTGATCTCCGTGCTCGGAAATCCCGGCTATGCAGCCTATGCGGCGAGCAAGGCCGGCGTGCGCGCCATGGCGCGCGTAATGGCGTCCGAGCTGTCGCCGCGCAATATCCGCGTAAACGTGGTCTCGCCCGGTGGCACGACGACACCGATCTGGGATCGCACCGCGCCGACGCCGGAAGCCAAGGTAGCGCTGGAGGCCAGGATTTCGCAGACCATTCCGCTCGGGCGTTTCGGCAAGCCCGAAGAAGTCGCCAAGACGGTGCTGTTTCTGGCATCGGACGATTCATCAAACGTGCAGGGGGCGGAGATCTTTGTCGATGGCGGCGTCACGTCGTCGCCAGCCGGCGCGCCGGCGTTTCGTGGCTGATCGCTGATCAAACAGTACAAGAGTGCCGGCGTCTCTCGTACGCGTTCGAGGTACGTCGGTATCTCTTGAAGGTAATGTTTGGATGCGCTGAACCATTGTGGCTGCCGGTCAGACATTTGAAGCGGGCTGGAGCGACGCACAGGAGGCCACATGACCAAAGTCGCGCGCATCTCCGAACCTGCGGTCATTTCTGCACGTACCGAAAGTCACCCACTCGCTACGGTCGCACTGTTTAGCGCAATCGGCCTGTTGATCTCGTTGAGCGTTTTGTTGCTCGATAAATATGTGCCGGGTGAGTGGTTCTGAGGTCTCGCTTCCCGACGAGCAAAACCGCTTGAACCGGCGGGCCGGTTCAAGCTCGCTATGGCAGTCTTGGCTTACGCCGCGTGCAGATCTGTCGCTGCCTGCAAGGCACCGGCAACGGCTTTCTCGCGTAGCTCCGGTCCCATCATGATGCCGTCGGCGGCGATGAATTCGAGATTGGTGACGCCGATGAAGCCGAACACCCAGCGCAGATAGGTTTCGAGATGTTCGCCGGCAGCCGTTGGCATGTCCGCGCCGTAGAAGCCGCCGCGTGAAATGGCGACGATGACGCGCTTGCTGCCCGCGAGGCCTTCGGCACCCTTGTCGCCGTATTTGAATGTCTTGCCGGCGACGAGGATGCGATCAATCCACGCCTTGAGCTGGCTCGGAATGGTGAAGTTGTACATTGGTGCGCCGATCACCACGATATCGGCAGCAAGAAACTCCTCCAGCACGGCACTACCGGCGGCGAGATCGGGCTGAAGCGCCGCATCGGGCGCTGCGCCCTGTGCGACGGCGAGATGGGAGCCGGACAGATGCGCCAGCGGCGTGGTGGTGAGATCGCGATAGGTGGTCTCAAGGCCGGGATTGGCCTTGGCCAGCCGGTCGGTAATGGCGGCGGAAACCTGCCGGCTGACGGAGTGGGGGCCGAGAACGCTGGAATCGATATGGAGCAGTTTCATGTGGTCACCTCATGGTATAGGTTTGTAACTGACGCTACATGAGTGACTGGCCGAAACTGCACAAGAAGGCACAATTTTGAAACCCGAGCACAAAAAGGTGCCTGCTTTGCCGGCGATTCCGCATCAGGAGAGCGATTGTCGCGGCGTTGCCTCGGTGCTGGCGCGGGTCGGCGACAAGTGGAGCGTCCTGGTGATCATGCTGCTCGGCGAGGGTCCACGGCGCTTCAACGAGTTGAAACGGATGGTCGGCGGCATCTCGCAGCGGATGCTGACCCTCACGCTGCGCGGGCTCGAACGCGACGGTCTGGTGACGCGTACCGTGTTTCCGACCGTGCCTCCGCGCGTGGACTATGAACTTACGGATCTCGGCCGAGGCCTGAGCGATCCGGTCATAAAGCTCGGCGCATGGGCGCAGCAACATCTGCCCGATATCGACACCGCACGAAAAAAATTCGACGGGCGCAATTCGCAGGACTGAGTCCTCAGATCATCGACACCAACCCTCCGCCATGACGCTCCAGCCGTCCGGCAAGCTCGAGCTCCAGCAGCACGATGCGTACGGTGGCAGCCGATGTACCGGCAAGGCGAATAAGATCGTCGATGCCGACCGGGCTTGGACCGAGCAATGCGATCACGCGTGCGCGGTCGCTGCTGTCTGGTTCATCGAATGACGTGACATCATCAGGTTCACGGCTCGGCAATTCGATCGGCCGCTCCATGATCGGCGCGACGGCATTGATCACGTCGGCCGCTTCGGTCACCAGCGCTGCGCCTTGCTTGATGAGGTCGTTGGTGCCGGCGGCGCGGGGATCGAGCGGCGAGCCCGGCACGGCAAACACTTCGCGGCCCTGTTCGGCGGCCATCCGCGCGGTGATCAGCGAGCCCGAGCGATGCGCCGCTTCGATCACGACGACGCCGAGCGCTGCACCCGAGATCAGGCGATTGCGACGCGGGAAATCGCGAGCACGTGGGACATGGCCGAGCGGCATCTCGGAAATCGCGCCGCCGTTGTCCAGCAGGGCGAACAGCAGGCCCTCGTGTTCGGGCGGATAGATTTTGTCATGACCGCCAGCCAGCACAGCGACCGTCCCGCTGGTGGTGCTGGCGCGATGCGCGGCCTGATCGATGCCACGTGCGAGGCCCGACACGATCACGAAGCCTGCGTCGCCGAGATCGCGCGCCAGTCTCTCGGCGAACTTCAGTCCTGCGCCGGACGCATTGCGCGAGCCGACGATGGCGATCATCGGCCGCATCAGCGCGTCCACTTTGCCGCGGATGCCGAGCAGCGGCGGTGCATCGTCGATCCCCGCCAATCGCGGCGGGTAGCCGGGCTCACCGGGCGCGACAAGCGCGACATCCATCTTGCGTCCGAGGTCGAGTTCACGCTGTGCGTCGTCGGCGCTGCAGATCCGGCCGGCGCGGGCAGCGCCGCCGCGGCGCGCCAGATCGGGCAGTCGCTCCAGCGCGGCGCGTGCGCTGCCGAAATGGTTGATCAGTGACCGGAAGGTGCGCGGCCCCACATTGTCGCTGCGGATCAGCCGCAACCAGTCTAGCCGCTGGGCGTCCGTGAGCTGTGTGCTGCCCTGTGAGATGCTGTCCAAGCCATGCTCCCCCGGTGGAGAGTGTCTATCAACTTAAGGATGCATTCAATTGACATTCGCACTTAAGGTGCGAGAGTAGGGGTGAGCCCTGATGGCTTGTGTTCAGTGATGGCAATGCTTTGGGACGTGAACAACTTCCAGCGGATCGGCGCATCGAGCAACGCCGCCGTTGGGCGTGAGTTCGAGGAAGCGGCGCAGATCTTCTTTCATTCCGAGGGCGTGCAGCTTGCGCGCAATTTCGTCGTACCCGTCGGTCACCGGCTGCAGAAGAACAAGCGCTTCGATCTCGGCAGCGCCAGTCCGCGCATCCTGGTCGAATGCAAGTCCTACACCTGGACAGTGTCCGGCAATCGGCCGAGCGCCAAGATCCGCGGCATGAACGAAGCCATGCTGCTGTTCGGTGCGGCGCCGCGCGACTATCGGAAGATTCTGTTCGTGCTCAAACATCTTCACCCGCATTCGAAGGTGAGTCTGATCTCGCACTATATCAAGAACAACGGTCACCTGATCAGCCGCGGTGTCGAGATCTGGGAGTTCGATCTCGACGCGAAGCAGGGCGCGCGGGTGTTTTAAACTGACACTGACGCCGGGTTGGCCGCGGCTAGCTTCGTTTGCCGAATTCCTCAGCCGCGATCCGGACCGCCTGTTGGACGGCAGGATAGCCGCTATAGGGTGCTAGGTTGAGCAATGTCTCCAGAATTTCGTCTCGGCTGGCTCCCACATTCAGGGCGGCATTGATGTGCACGCGAAGCGGTGTCTCGGCGGTCTTCGATCCGACGGCGGCGAGGGCTGCGCAGGCGGTTAGCTCTCGCGTCCTAGCGTCAATCCCCGTGCGCGAAAAGATCTCGCCATAGGAGTGTTCGACAATCATTCGCCCGAGGTCAGGGGCGATATCGTCAAAGCTTCGGACTACGGCATCTCCGGATGCGCCCGAGGTCTTTCCGAGCGCCGCGCGTCCGCGCTCCAATCGCATCTGCCGGGTTTCGGCATTGGCCGGGCGGAACGATATTGGCTGGCTTGCGGCGGTGTCGCCAAAGGCTTCCTTGGCAACCGCAAAGGCATTCAAGGCGCACGGAAAGCCGCGATAGACGCTAACCTGCATCAAAAGTTCGACCACTTCGTCTCGCGTTATGCCTAGGGCTAGTGCGCCTTGGATGTGCTGGCGAAGGGCAGCTGCATGATTGCCACCCGCCGCCAGCATGGCGACGATCACAAGCGCCTTGGCCTTGAAATCCAGACCCTGTCGGGAAAGTGCTTCGCCGAAAGCGAACTCGACCGAGAGCCGCGCCAGATCGGGCGAGGCTTTTTCAAACTCGCCGAAATATGCCTGCATGTCGCCGCCGGTGAGGCGGCTTGCAGCTTCGCTGCCGTTCTGCGCACGTCCGGTTCCATCGTCCGTGGCGGGCTCGACCGGCACAAAAGCGAGCTTTCGTTCGGCGAAAATGCTGCGCAACAGCCCGACCGCATTGATGGTCGGAGGAAAACCGAGCAAGGCGACGGAGACGAACATCAGTTCGATGAGGACGCGCGGCTCGCCGCCGACATTGAGATACCCCGCCATATGATACTTCAGTTGCGGCTGGGCACTCCCATCGGCGAGCAGCATTGCCGCCGTACAAAGTTGTCGCAGCGGAAGCGCGAGCCCGGGGCGAGACAGCACGTCGCCATACGGATACTCAACAGTGAAGCGCGCGAGATCCGCAGATACTTCCGCCAGGCTGTTGACGGGGCCGTCGAAATTCTCGCCGCCGACCTTGCGCAGTATGTCGAGGCCGCGTGCGAATCGCTCATTGCCCATTGCTGTTGTTCCTGCATTGGCTTCTTGCGCGCGAACGGCCAACGAAGCCCCCGCTGCGCCGAGCGCTGTGAGAAAGTTGCGGCGGGAGGCAATTTTGTCCGGCGGACTGTCCTCGCTGGCGGGGGCGTCCGCGTTCTCCTGCGGGGCGATCTCAATCTTTAAGGGCGCGCGCGAGCGTTTCGCGGATGTGCCGTGTCTGGTGATCCGTGGCAGCGTCATTGTCCTTCTCCACCGTGTTCAGGCCGGAATAGCCGGCGATTTTGGTGTCGAGGACGGCAAGGCAGTCATGAAGTTCGGCCAGACGAGCACGGACGTTGGTCCGATGTTGCTCGAGGATGAGCCGGCGGTCTTCCGTGGTTTGCGAACCTCGCTCGCGCAGCTGAGCGTATCGCAGCATGTCGCGGATCGGCATCCCGGTCGTCCTGAGGCGTCCGAGAAAGGCAATCCACACCAAGATGGAAGCGTCATATTCGCGTTGACGGGAGGCGTTGCGCGGTGCGCCAGGAAGCAGCCCGATCCGCTCGTAATAGCGGATCGTGTGTGCTGACAAGCCGGCGCGCTTAGCGAGTTCTCCGATTTTCATGTTCTGTCTTCTCGTCACGACGCTGACCTTGCTACAGGTTAGAGTGCGCTCTAAGTCAACAGCAAATACTTCTTCGCTCGGAGCTGACGAAGCGGCATTCGCATGCAGTTATCGGCATCAAAAGCGGTGATGCCGGATCGGGATCAGGCCGTGCAGGCAGCACGGTGGTGAAGGATATCGACCGTTCGCGATCACGAACATAGGCAGCCTGACTCAATTTTTCGCGCCGATCTTGCCTTCGGTGCCGTTCAGCAGTCGCTTGATGTTCTCGCGGTGCATGAACCACAGCAGCAGCGTCAGCACGGTGGCCAGCACGGCGAGCTGTGGCGCCTTGGCCCACCACAGGAAGATCGGCGTGATGGCGCTGGCGGTCAGCGCGGAGAATGACGAGTAGCGCGAGGTGAAGGCGCAGGCGAGCCAGGCAAGGCAGAACACGATGGCGGCAGGCCAGTACAGGCCGAACATGATGCCGATATAGACGGCGACACCCTTGCCGCCCTTGAAGCCGAGCCAGACCGGGAAGAGGTGGCCCAGGAACGCGAAGAGACCGGCGATCATGGCCGGGATTGGACCACCGACGCTGCCGGCGATGATCACGGCGACGGTGCCCTTGAGGGCATCGAGCAGCAGCGTCGCCGCGGCGAGGCCTTTGCGGCCGGTGCGCAGCACATTGGTGGCGCCGATATTGCCCGAGCCGATGGTGCGGATGTCCTGCGTGCCGGCGAGCTTGGTCAGCACCAGTCCGAAAGGAACCGAGCCGAGGAAATAACCGAGCGCGGCAGCGAATATGTAGAGAACGATCATCGGACCTCTATTCTAAGACACGCTTCGCACTTTCGTGTTCGCAGACGCGCTTATCGCGTCAGACGTGCTCGTAAACGGTGCGTCCGCCGACAATAGTGCGTGCGACGCGCCCCGTGAAGCGGGCTTCGTCGAATGGTGTATTCTTGCATTGCGATTTCAGATCCGCGGGATCCAGCACCCACGGTACATCGGCGTCAATGACAATGATGTCGGCGACAGCGCCGGGGCGCAGTGTGCCGCCCGGCAGGCCGAGCAGTTCGGCCGGGCGTGTCGACATCGCACGGATCAACTGGGTGAAGGTGAGCTCGCCATTGTGGATCAGCCGCAATCCCGCCGACAGCATTGTTTCGAGGCCGATGGCACCCGGCGCGGCTTCGGCGAATGGCAGCCGCTTGGTCTCGACATCCTGCGGATTGTGGTCGGACATGATGACGTCGATCAATCCTGACGCGACGGCCTCGACCAGCGCGCGGCGGTTCTCTTCGGTGCGGAGCGGCGGCGACAATTTGAGATAGGAGCGATAGGGCCCGATGTCGTTTTCGTTCAACGTCAGGTGATTGATCGACGCGGAGGCGCTGACACGCAAGCCGGCGTCGCGGGCGCGCTTCAGGATCTCGATGGATTCGATGCAGGTCAGTGAGGCCGCATGGTAGCGCCCGCCGGTGAGGGCGACGAGACGCATGTCGCGCTCCAGCATGATGGCTTCGGCGGCATTCGGAATGCCCATCAGGCCGAGGCGTGACGCGCGCTCGCCTTCATTCATCACGCCTTCGCCGACGAGGTCGGGATCCTCGGTGTAATGCACGATCAGCGCGTCGAAATCGCGCGCATAGGTCAGGGCGCGGCGCATGATCTGCGCGTTGGTGATGCTCTTGTCGGCATCTGTGAAAGCGACGGCGCCGGCCGCTTTCAGCAGCCCGATCTCGGTCATCTCATGGCCTTCGAGGCCCTTGGTCAGGGCGGCCATCGGATGGATGTTGACAATGGCGGTGTCGCGGGCGCGCCGCAGCACGAAATCGACCGTGGCGGAATTGTCGATGGTCGGCGACGTATCCGGCTGGCAGATGATGGTGGTGATGCCGCCGGCTGCGGCTGCACGGCTGGCAGAGGCGAAAGTCTCGCGGTGGCTGGCGCCGGGCTCGCCGACGAAGGCGCGCATGTCGACGAGGCCGGGGGCCACGACCTTGCCGGCGCAATTGATGATGTCGGTGCCTTCGGGCACGCCGGCCGCGCCAATGCCGCGGCGGGCGTCGCGGATCATGCCGTCGGCGATCAGCACATCCCCGATACCGTCGAGGTCACATGACGGATCGATCAGGTGCGCATTGGCGAGGAGGATAGGGCGGCGATCTGTCAGCATGGCGTCACGCGTTCGGGAGGTTGCGCGCGAGCGCTTCGAGCACGGCCATGCGGACCGCTACGCCCATCTCGACCTGTTCGCGGATCAGCGATTGCGCGCCGTCCGCGACGAGGGAGTCGATCTCGACGCCGCGGTTCATCGGGCCGGGATGCATCACCAGCGCATCGGGCTTGGCATAAGCGAGCTTCTTCTGGTCGAGGCCGAAATATTGGAAGTATTCGGCAGAGGACGGCACGAAGGAGCCGTTCATGCGCTCGCGCTGCAGCCGCAGCATCATCACGATGTCGGCGCCGTTGAGGCCCTCGCGCATATCGCGCGCGACCTCGACACCCATGCGCTCGATGCCCGGCGGCAGCAGCGTGGAGGGCGCGACCACACGGACGCGTGCGCCCATGGTGTTGAGCAAGAGAATGTTGGAACGCGCGACCCGCGAATGCAGCACGTCGCCGCAGATCGCGATCACGAGACCTTCGAGGCGGCCCTTGTTGCGACGGATGGTCAATGCGTCGAGCAGGGCTTGCGTCGGATGTTCATGGGCGCCGTCGCCGGCATTGATGACGGAGCCGTCGACCTTGCGGGCCAGCAGTTCGACCGCGCCGGAAGCGTGATGGCGCATCACCAGAATGTCCGGATGCATCGCGTTCAGCGTCATCGCGGTGTCGATCAGCGTCTCGCCCTTTTTGATCGAGGACGATGACACCGACATGTTCATGACGTCGGCGCCGAGCCGCTTGCCGGCCAGTTCGAACGACGACTGGGTGCGCGTCGAATTCTCAAAAAACAGATTGATCTGGGTACGACCGCGCAGCGAGGAGCGCTTTTTGTCGACCTGGCGGTTCAGCTCGACATATTCCTCGGACAGGTCGAGGAGGCCGGTGATATCCGCGGCGGAAAGGCCCTCGATGCCCAGCAAATGCCGGTGTCCGAGGACGAAAGAGGATTTCGTGGCTTGGGTCATTAAAACGAAAGCTATAGGCAGAGTTGAAAAGCGGAGCAAGCGCGATTCGCCCGCTTTTCGGTTATCCCCCGGTCAGTCCGACCACATTCTTGCCGTCATGCCCGACGAATGCCGGGTATCCTCTCCACGGCGTACCGTTTTGGGACCACCTTCAGCGAGGGGCGACGCCGAGGCCGACAAGCCGCGTCCAAAGAGCTGACAGCGGCTGGGCAGTCTCGGCATCGTTCTATTCCGTTACGAAGTACACGACCGCCACGACGGGGAACGCGAAACCGACCCATGAGGCGAGTGTCCATCCTCCCTGCGCGTAGGCCCATCCGCCTGCCGCCGAGCCAACCGCCCCGCCGACAAAAAACGTCGCCATGTAGAGCCCGTTGAGACGGCTGCGGAATTCCGCACTAAGTGAGAAGATCGCGCGCTGCCCGAGAGTCAGATTAGCCGAGACGCCGAAATCGAGGAGGATCGCTGCTGCGACGAGGAGACCGAGGGCCAGCATCGAACCTTCAGGCGCGATGTGCGTCATCAGGAAAGCACCGGCCACCGCAAGCATGGCGACAGCGGTCGCAGGGCGACTCCATCCGCGATCGGCAATCCGGCCCGCGATCGGGGCGGCGACAGCACCGGCAACACCCGCCAGCGCGAAAAGCGCGATCCCGCCTTGCGACAGGTGGAATTCCGGCCCCGCGAGCAACAGCGGCGTCGTGGTCCAGAACAGACTGAACGCACCGAACAGGCAGGCGTGATAGAGCGCACGCCTTTGCAGGATCGGCGTCGTCACCGCCAGATGCCCCATCGAGGCCAGCAGTTCTCCGTAACGAAGTTTCGACGTCGGCATACGCCGTGGCAGCGCGTGGCTGAGAACCAATGCGAGGACAATCATCGCACCCGCCGACAGGAAGAACACGGCGTGCCATGACGACAATTCAGCGATGAAACTGGACACCGGGCGGGCCAGCATGATGCCAAGCATCAACCCGCTCATGACGTTGCCGACAACGCGGCCCCGGCTCGCTTCAGGAGCCATATGAGCTGCATAGGGAACGAGAACCTGCACCGCGACCGACCCGAGGCCGATGAAGAGGGCTGCGATCAGGAACGGAAGTGCGTGAGGTGACAGTGCCGCGCCCAGCAGCCCTAGGGTGGCGACGCCAAGCATAATGAGGGTGAGACGACGGTTCTCGATGAGATCGCCGAGCGGCACGATCAGCAGCAGACCCGCCCCGTATCCGATCTGCGTCAAGGTGACGATAAGTCCCGTCGCCTGCGGCGAGAGGCCGAGCGCGGCACTGATCGGCCCGGCCAGTGGCTGGGCATAATAAACATTGGCCGCGATAAGCCCGCAGGCGGCGGCGAGGAGGAAAGTCATTCCAGTGGAAACAATCCGCCTGTCGGGCAGGTGGTCGGTGATGGTGGTCACGGTCGTCCTCACAATAGGAAACATTCGTTTTCTAATTTGGCAAAAAAATCAGGTGAGCGTGCGCATGGCAACCTCCACTACGGCTGCCATCTCCGCGCGGGTTCGCCCGGTCTTCCCGATGACCCTCATGCCTTGAAGCAGGCAGAGCATCAGCCGGGCGGTTGCCTTGCTGTCGATCCCGGTGGGAATGGAGCCGTCAACCTGCCCTTGTTGAATCAACTCGGCCATCATGGCCTCATTCCGCTTGAAGGATGCCGTGACACGCTCGGCGACTTCCTTGTCGAAGATCGCAAGTTCCGTTGCGCTCCCGACGACAAGGCATCCCTGCAACCCCTCCGCGCCGTGTGACGATTCGACGTAGAAGGCCAGGGCATTACGAATACGCTCCAGTCCCGTTGCGCCATTTTTGATGGCGCGAGCTAGCTTTTCATTGCGAACCGCCTTGTTCCGATCGAAGGCGGCAATAAAAACCGCGCGCTTGTCTTTGAACGCCTTGTAGATGCTGCCTTGGGTCAGTTCCATTGCATCTGTCAGATCGCCGATCGACGTGGCGTGATAGCCACGCTCACAAAACACCCGAACGGCTTTATCGAGAGCTTCGTCCACGTCGAACTCACGCGGTCGGCCGGGGCCTCGGGAAGCGGATGATGGTACGGCGTTCGACATCACTCTTTATAGAAAATGAACGTTTCCAAATCAAGGGCTTTGAGCAGGTAAAGCGCCAAGCTTTCGGTCCTTTCCAAACGGTCAGCACGCCGATACGACTGTCTCCTGACACGGGGGGCGCCCTGTTCGGTCAATCATTGGCGGCGGGTCCGTCAGCTCGAACCACTTGACCCGACTTATCGGCGCGTTCGCCCCAGCCGCCTTTGCATCAAGTCGCCCCGATTGGATGGCGGAAGCCCTGATGATCAATTGTCTCAAACGATCCGTTGCGATGATGTGGGGCCTTTCCGCGATCATGCTTGGCGTTACGCCCGCGCAATCACAGACGCTGCCCGATGATTTCGTGTTCCTGCGCGATATCGATCCCTCGATCCGGCAGGACATCCGCTATGCCGACGTCAACAATTTTGTCGGCCGCAAGCTCAGTGGCTATGATAGCGCGGAATGCGTGGTGAAGCGCCCGGTCGGCCTCGCGCTGCAGAATGTGCAGCGTGAGTTGATGGCGCAAAACCTGTCGCTGAAAATGCTGGATTGCTATCGGCCGGTGCGGGCGTCGCGCGACATGGTGGCGTGGGCGCGCGATGGCAACGAGACACCGGCGCAGAAGCGTTACAATCCATCCTTCAGCAAGGTGGATCTGTTCAGGCTCGGCTACATCGCCGAGCGCTCAGGCCACTCCACCGGTGCGGCGCTCGATCTGACGCTGGTCGATCTGCGTGCGCCTGCGTCGCCGGCATTCGATCCGAACAAGGCCTATGCAAGCTGCATCGCGCCGGAAGCACAGCGCGCGCCCGAGGGCAGCGTCGACATGGGCACGGGTTACGATTGCTCCGATGCCAAGGCGCATACCGGATCGCGCGCGATTTCACCCGCGCAGCGGCGCTGGCGGGATCTCCTGGTAACTGCGATGGGCAGGCAGGGCTTTGTGAATTATTCCAAGGAATGGTGGCACTTCTCGCTGCCGGGCATAGGCGCGCGCGCCTACGATTTCCCGATTGCGCGGCAGGCAAGATAGCCCCGTGAAATCCCGGCCGATCCGGCGTAAAATGATTCGCAATACCGCCTCCAGCCGGAACTGATTCATGACCGACGCCACCTCTGCCATTCATGCGGTGCTTAACCAGTCGCCTCCCTTCGAGGACGTCAATCTGTTCGAGCTGGACCGGCCGCTCGTGGAAGCGGTCGCGATGAATGAGGGCTCGTTCGCCTATGTCGACCACGCCGAATTCGGTCAGCTCTGGGGATCGGCCGAGATGGCACAGCGCGCGCGGCTGGCCAACGAGAATACGCCGAAGCTGCGGACTTTTGATGCACGCGGTAACCGGCGCGACGAGATTGAGTTTCATCCAGCCTATCACGAGCTGATGGCACAGAGCGTTGCAGCGGGAATTCACAATTCGACATGGACGCGTGACGGCAAGTCCGCACGCGGCGCGTCCGAAGTGGCGCGCGCCGCAAAATTTTACATGGCGGCGCAGGTCGAAACCGGACATCTATGCCCGATCACCATGACACGCGCTGCCGTCGGCGCGCTGGCGATGCAGCCGGATGTGCTGGCGCAGGTGATGCCGGTCATCGCCAGCCGCGATTACGATCCGAGTTTTGCGCCTTGGTCGGCCAAGCGCGGCATGACGCTGGGCATGGGGATGACCGAGCGGCAGGGCGGCACGGACGTGCGCAGCAACATGACGCGCGCCGTGCGCGACGGCGATGCGTATCGGATCAGCGGCCACAAATGGTTCATGTCGGCACCGATGTGCGACGCGTTTCTGGTACTCGCGCAAGCCGAAGATGGCCTCAGCTGTTTCTTCATGCCGCGATTCCGGCCCGACGGCTCGCTCAACGCGCTGAACTTCCAGCGCCTGAAGGACAAGCTCGGCAATCGCTCCAATGCGTCGTCGGAAGTCGAGTTCAACGATGCCTATGCACTGCGCGTCGGCGACGAGGGCAAGGGCATCCGCACCATCATCCAGATGGTGCAGCTGACGCGGCAGGATTGCGCCACAGCATCCGCCGGTTTGATGCGCTCGGGTCTGGTCCATGCGCTGCATCACGCAAGGCATCGCAGCGTGTTCCAGAAACACCTCGCCGATCAGCCGATGATGCAAAGTGTGCTCGCCGACATGGCCCTGCATGTCGAGGCCTCAACGGCGCTGGTGATGCGGCTGTGTCGCGCCTTCGATCTGGCGCCGGAGGATACGTCCGAGGCCGCCTATATGCGCTTCCTGACGCCGGTGGTGAAGTACTGGGTCTGCAAATCGGCGCCGGGCTTCCTCTATGAGGCGATGGAATGCATGGGCGGCAACGGCTATGTCGAGGAGGGCATTCTGGCGCGGCACTATCGTGAGGCGCCGGTCAATGCGATCTGGGAAGGCTCCGGCAATGTGATGTGCCTCGATGTGCTGCGGGCGCTGTCGCGCGAAGGCGACGCATCGACCGCGGTGCTGCAGGAGCTGATGCTGGAGACGCGCGGACTGCCCGGCGCGGCCGAAGCCGCTGCCTTCATCATCCGCACCTTGCTGCGGCCCGACAGCGAGCGTGTTGCGCGGCAGGCGGTGGAATCGCTGGCATTGCTAGCGGCCTGCGCCGCACTGAACATGGTGCATCCGCCCCATGCTGAACTGTTTGCGCGGACACGCCTCGATGGTGCGCGCAACGCGATCTACGGCACCGCTGAATTGACCGAAGCTCAGGGCCGGGGACTGCTCGAGCGGGCGTTGCCGCAGTGAGTGCACTGGAGACGCCGATCGCTCCCGTCGCACCCTCGGATCTGCCACCCGCGACGAAGCCGCCGCGGGTCTGGAAATTCTGGGGTACGAGCCTCTGGGGACTGTTCGCTTTTGCAGCGATGTTCGTCGGTCAGTTGACCGTCGTTGCCTATTATCTGCTGATCAAGGATGCGCCACTCGATGCGACGCTGCTGATCAAGGCGATGAGCAGCGGTACGACCATCGCCGCGTCGGTTCTCATGGGGCTTCCGGCAGTGTGCCTGGCGCTGTGGCTGGCGACGCGCATGGCGCGGCAATCCTTTGCGGACTATCTGGGGCTACGCGGCACGTCCTGGAAAAACTATGTCATTGGCACGGTGGCGCTGATCGCGCTGGTCGGCGCCTGGGAGCTGGTCGCAAAAGGCATGGGTCGCGACTCCGCGCCGACTTTCATGCTGGAAGTGTTGAAGTCGGCCCGCGCCGACGGCGCGCTATGGCTGCTGATCATCGCGTTCTGCGTCGGCGCGCCGATGACCGAAGAGTTCTTCGCGCGCGGCTTCCTCTATCGCGGCTGGTCGGAATCGTTTTTGCGGCCGTTCGGCGCCATCGTAGCGTCATCGCTGGTCTGGACGGCGATGCATCTGCAATACGATTGGTTCTTCTTCGTCGAGATTTTCACCATCGGCCTGCTGTTCGGCTATATGCGCTATCGCAGCCACTCGACATGGCTGACGATCTTTCTGCATGGCCTCAACAATCTGGCGGCGACTGTTCAGACGCTGCTCATCGCGAACGGTGTGATATCGCCCTAGAGCATGATCCCGAAAAGTAGGAACCGGTTTTCGGGCAAGATCATGCTCAAAAAAAGAAAAACCTATTCCGCCAGTGCAATGAAGATGGGCATGGTCAGGACCGCCAGCGTGGTCTGAATGGTCAGGATCTGCGCCAGGAGGGGCGCGTCGCCGCCCATCTGCCGCGCCAGAATATAGCCGTTCGATGCCGACGGCACCGACGCGCAGCAGACGACCACCGCAAGGTTGGTGCCGGACAGGCCGAAGGCGATGCCAAGGCCCATGGCAATCAGTGGCATCACGGCGAGTTTCAAGACGACTGTCAGTGCTGCAGCCATGCCGGGTCTGTGCAGGCCTTCGAGCTGAAGACCGGCGCCGACGATCAGCAGACCCATCGCCAGAGAGCAGCGCCCGAGCGCATCGAGGAATTCGTGCGCGGGGCGCGGCACGGGCAATCCGGCCAGGTTGATCGCGAGGCCGATCACGCAGGCCCAGATCAGCGGGTTCCTGGCGATGGTCAGCAGCAGCGCCGGCCACGCCATCCGCTGCGGTGAGGCGTAATGCGCCAGCACCCAGACCGCCAGAATATTCAGCAGCGGGATCATCGCCACCATGGCGACGGAGGCCAGCGTGATGCCGAGATCGCCCCACAGATTGCCGGCGACCGATAGTGCCACGAAGGTCTGCCAACGCGTGGCGCCCTGAAACAGTGACGTAAATGCCGGCCCATCGAGGCCGATGGCCCGCGCCAGCAACGGACGCAGCGCCAGACATAGCGCGGACATCAGGATGACGGAGAGCAACAAGGCACCGCCGACACCTGCGATCGGCACCGACGCCAGATTGGCCCGCGCCAGCGTGTCGATGAGCAGGGCGGGGAACAGCACGTAATAGACGAGCTGTTCCAGCCCGACCCATTCGATGTTCTGTTTCAGTAGCAGGCGCCGCAGCGCGTAGCCGAGCACGATGAGCAGGAAGACCGGGACGAGAGCGGCAAATACCGTCAGCATGGGGTCAGCGAATATCCGGCGTGCGCAGCAAGGCGGCGAGGCGATCTAGCGCACCCTGAAGAATGAAGATCGCGGCATGTTCGTCGATGACTTTGGCGCGTTTGGCGCGGCTGACATCATTGGCAATCAGTTCGCGCTCGACCGCAGATGTGGAGAGCCGCTCGTCCCAGAAGGCGATCGGCAGTTCGGTCAGTTTCGAGAAGTTGCGAGCGAAGGCGCGTGTCGATTGCGCGCGCGGTCCCTCGCTGCCGTCCATATTGATGGGAAGACCAAGGACGAAGCCGCAGATATTTCGCTCAGCGGCAAGCTTGATGAGGCGTGCGGCATCCGCCTTGAAGGCAGTTCGCTCGACAGTCTCAATGCCGGTGGCGAGACGGCGATCGGGATCGGACACCGCGACACCAATGGTCTTGGTGCCGAGATCGAGACCGATCAGCGCACCGCGGGCCGGAAGATGTGCGGCGGCTTCGACGAGGGGAAGGATGACTGCAGGCATGGTCCCGCATAACATGCGGAGCCATCAGATCAAACGCTGCGCCGCAATTATCGGGGCGGACGGCGGCTGCGCCATTCCTCGGCGGTCATTTCCCAGATTTCCGAGGGCCAACGGCCGGAGACGTAGTCGCGATCCTCGGTGGCGATCACGCGCATGCCGGAGGTTTCCGAAATCCGGCGTGAAGCCGTGTTGGCGATGGCCTTGATGACGCGCAGGACGGGCCGCTGCAGGGTGTCGAACCAGTAATCGGTCACGGCATCGCTGGCCTCGGTCATCAGCCCTTGTCCTTGCCAGGCGGGATCGAGCCAGAAGCCGCGGTTTTCGTCGCCGCTGTTCCTGACATTGATCATGCCGATCAGTTGCTCCGGTGCGCTCTTCAGGCGGATCGACCAGTGCCATTCGGTGCCGCGCTCCATGCCTGGCAGCACGACATCGCGCAGGAAAGTGCAGGCGCCGTCAGCCGGGTAGGGCCATGGCACGCGGCTGGCCAGGAAACGCACCACCTCTATTCGCGGGAAAAGCTTTTGCACGGCATCGGAGTCCGCCAGCACGAGTGGGCGCAGGATCAGCCTGGGCGTGGTGAGTTCGGGAATGGCAGCGGTCATCGGTCGCGTTTCACATCGGGAGCGATCTGCGGCAATGTGATATCGCCTTCGCTTCCTCGCCTGCAAGTCACGAGCCCTCCATGGATCCGCTCAGCCTGTTTGGACTGTTCGCCGTCAGCGCTATGCTGGTCTGCTACGCGCTGGAGGCACGCAGTCCGTGGTTCACGCTGGCCTTTGCCGGCGCCTGCGGGCTCGGATCGCTCTATGGCTTCCTGCAGGGCGCCTGGCCGTTCGGGCTGGTGGAGGCAATCTGGGCCGGCGTGGCGCTGCGCAAGTGGATGCTCATCCCCCGCGCAACCGCATAGCTCACGCGGGTGCGGCCGTGTTAGCCTGAGCAAGGCTCGGCAATGATGCGCGTGCCATTTCCTCACGTTTGTCTCAAGATCGTCACTGCTTTGCCGCTGGATTCAGAGGCATTGCCGCAAGATTGTCGCAAGAATCCGGAGATCCCCCATGTGGCCCGACCGCCGACTGATCGACTTATTCGGCACCGAATTTCCCATCGTGCAGGCGCCAATGGCAGGTGTGCAGGATGCCGACATCATGATCGGCGCAGCGGAGGGCGGCGCGCTGGCCTCGTTGCCGTGCGCAATGATCTCGCCGGAGAAAGCCCGTGAGCAGATCAATATCGTGCGCCAGCGCGTCTCCGCGCCGGTCAACATGAATTACTTCTGCCATACGGCGGTGGACGCCGATCCGGCACGCGAGGCCAACTGGCGCAAGCGGCTGTCGTCCTATTACGCCGAACTCGGGCTCGATCCGAATGCAGACATCAATGCGGCCAACCGCGCGCCGTTCGATGAGGCGATGTGCGCGCTGGTGGAAGAGCTGAAGCCCGAAGTGGTCAGCTTTCACTTCGGCCTGCCGGACCCGGCGCTCTTGAAGCGCATCAAGGCAGCCGGCTGTCGGGTCATCGCCTCTGCGACCATCGTCAAGGAAGCCGTCTGGCTCGAAGAGCGCGGCGTCGACGCGGTCATTGCGCAGGGGGCGGAGGCCGGCGGTCATCGCGGCATGTTCCTGACCGAGGATATCGCCACGCAGCCCGGCCTGTTCGCGCTGTTGCCGCAGGTGGTGGATGCGGTGAAGGTGCCGGTGATCGCGGCCGGCGGTATCGCCGATGGGCGCGGCATTGCCGCAGCCTTTGCGCTCGGCGCAGCCGGTGTGCAGATCGGCACCGCCTATCTGCGTACGCCGGAATCGAAGGTCAGCGGGCCGGGTCGTGCAGCCCTGGCCGGGGCGTCGGATGCCTCCACCGTCATTACCAATGTCATGACCGGGCGACCCGCCCGCGGCGTCATCAATCGCGTGATGCGCGAGGTCGGGCCGGTCTCGCCCGATGCGCCGGCATTCCCGCATTCGGCGACCGCGCTGGGGCCGCTGAAAGCCGCCGCCGAGAAGCTCGGTCGGGCCGATTTTACCAATCTCTGGGCCGGACAGTCGGTCGGAATGGGCAGCGAACGGCCTGCGGCAGAGCTGACGCGGTCGCTGGCGGCGGCGGCATTGGCGCGGATGGCCGAATTGCGGGGCTAGGGCGTCAAACAAGGCGGAGGCGTCCGCCGGTTGCGGCGCGAAACCTCCGTCTGCTATACGGCGGGCAGATTTTGCCTGAGGCCCTATATAATGTCCGTCGATGCTGCCACCGTTCGCCGTATCGCGCATCTCGCGCGGATCGCGGTCACAGACGCTGAAGTTCCCCATCTGCAGGGCGAGCTGAACGCGATGCTGGCCTTTGTCGAGCAGTTGCAGGAAGTGAATGTCGACGGCGTTGAGCCGATGACCTCGGTGATGCCCATGGAAATGAAGAAGCGCGCCGATGTCGTCAATGACGGCGAGATCGTCGACGCGGTGACGGCGAATGCGCCGGAGTCCGAAGATCATTTCTTCCTGGTGCCGAAAGTCGTCGAGTAATCGAGCAAGAACCGTTCGAACGGAAACCGCCATGTGCCTGCTTTGCGACGATGAAAAGTCCTATCAGCTCTATATGGACTACCTCGACGAGATGGAGCGTCAGGGGAAGGTCAAGAACGTCGACGCGGCCATGGATGCCATCCTCGACAAGGTTCAGGCCGCACAGGAGGCTGACGACAAGCTCCGCCGCAGCTCTTTCAAAAAAGATGCACCTGAAAACGACAAGACGCTCTCTCCCTTCTTTTGCAGCCCGGTCAATAAATAGATGACAGATCTGACGTCGCTGACACTCGCCGAGGCGCGTGACGGCCTTGCGACCAAATCCTTCACGTCAGTCGAACTGACCGATGCGCATCTCAAGGCGATGGAAGCCGCACGCGTGCTAAACGCCTATGTGCTGGAGACGCCGGATCAGGCGCGCGCCATGGCGCAGGCGGCCGACGCGAAACTCGCCAAGGGCGAGGGCGGCTGGCTCGGCGGCGTCCCGCTCGGCATCAAGGATCTGTTCGCGACCAAGGGCGTGCGCACAACCGCATGTTCGAAGATACTTGGCAATTTCGTGCCGCCTTACGAGTCGACCGTGACCGCACAGCTATGGCGTGACGGTGCCGTGATGCTCGGCAAGCTCAATAACGACGAATTCGCCATGGGCTCGGCGAACGAGACTTCGTTCTTCGGTCCGGTGATCAATCCGTGGCGGCGCGACGGCTCCGACGTCAATCTGGTGCCCGGTGGCTCGTCCGGCGGTTCGGCATCGGCGGTCGCTGCAGGTCTGTGCCTCGGTGCCACCGCGACCGACACCGGCGGTTCGATCCGCCAGCCCGCGGCCTTCGCCGGCATCGTCGGCATGAAGCCGACCTATGGCCGCTGCTCGCGCTGGGGCACCGTCGCTTTCGCATCGTCGCTCGACCAGGCCGGGCCGATTGCGCGCACCGTGCGCGATACCGCGATCCTGATGCGCTCGATGGCCGGCTACGATCCCAAGGATTCCACCTCGGTCGATCGCGACGTGCCGGATTACGAGGCGGCGATCGGCAAGTCCGTCAAGGGCATGAAGATCGGCATTCCCAAGGAGTATCGCATCGACGGCATGCCGGCCGAGATCGAGAAGCTCTGGTCGGAAGGCGCTGCGCAGCTCAAGGCCGCCGGTGCCGAACTCGTCGACGTGTCGCTGCCGCACACCAAATACGCGCTGCCGGCCTATTACATCGTGGCGCCCGCCGAAGCCTCGTCGAACCTCGCGCGCTATGACGGCGTGCGTTACGGCCTGCGCGTACCCGGCCGCAGCATCAGCGACATGTATGAAAATACCCGCGCCGAAGGTTTTGGCGCGGAAGTGCGCCGCCGCGTCATGATCGGAACCTATGTCCTCTCGGCTGGCTATTACGACGCTTACTATCTCCGCGCGCAAAAAGTCCGCACGCTGATCAAGCGCGACTTCGAAGAATGCTTCGCCAAGGGCATCCATGCGATCCTGACGCCGGCGACACCGTCGGCCGCCTTCGGCATTGGTGAGAAGGGCGGCGCCGATCCGATCGAGATGTATCTCAACGACATCTTCACGGTGACGGTGAACATGGCCGGCCTGCCGGGCATCGCGGTTCCCGCCGGCAAGGACGCGCAGGGATTGCCGCTCGGGCTGCAGCTGATCGGGCGTCCATTCGACGAGGAAACGCTGTTCTCGCTCGGCGAAACCATTGAGCAGGCATCGGGGCGTTTCACGCCAACGAAGTGGTGGGCCTGACGTCATCTGTCTGGAGGTCTTGTGTGGCGCGCTTTCTTGACGCGAGCCAGCAGCCATTTCGCTTGAGAACGCTTTAGGGTGTTGCGCGTTTGACATTGCGTTTTGCGGTGCACTTGGCCATGGTTTGCCTATGAGCATGGACCGTGCATGAGCACCGACGACGGGCTTCCGCCTTCCCAACAGGTCGATCAGATTCTGGGTTCCCCGAAGCTTGCGCAGGCGATCGAGAATGATCGCTACAAGCATCTGCTGGATCATGTTCCCGTTGCGCTCGCCATCTCGCGCGGGTTGGGCAGCGATCAGCAGGTTGTCTATATCAACAAGGCCTTCGAGCAATTGATGACAATGGCGCCGGCCGATGTCGAAGGCCAGAGCTGGACCTGTCTCGACGGCTTTCTCAACGAAGACAACCAGAGCCAGACGCTGGGCGAAGCGATCCGCGACGGCGAGGATTTCATCGGTGTTTTCCGTCCGTCGGTGCCGGTCGATCGGCTGGTGATCGTGCAGGCCTATGCCTCGGTGATCGAGAGTGACGACGGCGTCGAAAATTTCCGGATCGCCGCGCTGGTCGATGTCGGCGGCCGCGAGCGTGCGCAGATCGAGCAATTCGAGAACCAGATACGCGACCGCGACATGCTGATGCGCGAGCTGCAGCATCGGGTGAAGAACAATCTGCAGCTCATCACGGCGCTGGTGCGGCTCGAAGCCCGCTCGGCAGTAGAAGGCGAGGCTGTTGCGCTCGGCCGGCTGGCGAGCCGGATCGATGCGCTGACAGTACTGTACCGGACGCTGTCCGACGAGAATGCGACGCCCGAGATCGATCTTGGCCAGTATCTGTCGGACATCGCCAATGCCGTGATGGCTGCGAGCGCGACGGCGGATATCACGCTCGATCTGCAGGTTGGCTATTGCCCGATGTCGATCAATATCGCGATGCCGGCGGGACTGCTGGTCAACGAGATGCTGACCAATGCGCTGAAATACGCCTTCGTCGGCCGTGCCGGTGGTCAGATCAAACTGATCTGCAAGCTGGAAGGCGGCCACGTCACGGTGGTTGTCGCCGATGACGGCGTTGGCCTCGGCGAAGGCCAGGACTGGCCGTCGCCGCGCAAGCTCGGCGCGCTGATCCTGCAGACGCTCAAAGAGAATGCGCCGAACGTGAAGTTCAACGCCGAGAGCATTCGCGGGCAGGGCAGCTGGTTCACGCTGGTATTTGATGCCGCGCCAGGCACGCAGCTGAACTGAGGATTGGTGCTGCGCCATTTGGCGCGCACCTTTTTTCACCATTCATTAGCCACGTTGCTGGCGCGATTGGTGCCGGATCGTCAGTTTGCATCGAATTGCAACGCTTTACGGTAATATCTGATTGAGATTCCGGATTGGGGACCGTCCGGACACGGTCCGTGCCGTTTGGTGCGGCCGTCTTGTGGGATCGGTAGAGAAGTGATGAGTGCGTTGCGTTCGATCGGTGTCGTGGTCACGACCTGTGCGCTGCTGCTGGGCTGTACGTCGGTCTACAACCTTCCCGCCAACGTGCCGCTGGCCGGCGCCTCCCTCGATCCCAATCTCGACGCCGTTTTCAAGGATGCTGCCGAGCAGGACGACCTGCTGATCGGTTTGTCGTTCTCAGGCGGTGGCACGCGCGCTGCGGCGTTTTCGTTCGGTGTCCTGGAAGAACTGGGCAGCATCCGCATGCGCGGTGCATCCGACACCATGCTGGAGCGCATCGATTTTCTGTCCGGCGTTTCCGGCGGTTCGGTCACGGCGGCCTATTACGGATTGAAGAAGCGCGCGGCGCTGTCTGATTTCCGCGAGCGCTTCCTGCTGCAGAATGCCGAGGCCGGACTGACGACGCAGTTGTCGCTAGGTACTATCGGCCGTGCCTTGGGCGGCGGCATCAATGACTCCAAGGGCTTCACCAGTTGGCTCGACGCCAACCTGTTCCACAATGCGACTTTTGGCAGCCTGCGAAATAGCGGTTCGCCACGGGTCTGGATCAACGCCTCGGACATCTATAACCGCGTGCCCTTCGTGTTCGACAACACGGCCTTCGCCGCGATCTGCAGTGATCTCAGCAAGTATCCGCTGTCGGGCGCAGTGGCTGCGTCGGCAGCGGTGCCGCTCGCCTTTGCGCCGGCCGTGGTGCAGGCCTTCCCCGGCACATGCAACGAGCCGCTGCCGCCTTGGGTCGCGCGCGCAGCCGCGAACCGCAATGCGTCGCCGATGTTGAGTGCCTATTCCAAGGCAGTGATGCGTTATCGCGACGGCGCGGTGCCCTACATCAAGCTGATGGATGGCGGGCTGGTCGACAATTACGGCGTCTCTGCGCTGACCATCGTGCGCGAATCCTCCGAGACACCCTACGGCCCGATGACACCGCAGCAGGCGGTCCGGCTTCGTCGCGGCATATTTATGGTGGTGGATTCCAAAGTCGGTCTCTCCGGCAACTGGATCAATACGGTGGAAGGGCCTGAAGGCGTCGATCTGATCAAGGCTGCGGTGGACACCACTATGGATGCCAGCATCGGCTCCAGCTACACCGCATTCGACCGAACCATGAAGGACTGGCAATCGTCGCTGATCAAGTGGCGCTGCGGCTTGTCGGCGGCAGAGCGTGCCCGCTATGGCGCGCGGCCCGGCTGGCGCTGTACCGATTTGCAGCTCTTCGTCGGCCGGCTCGGCTTCGATCAGCTAGATCCGGCGCGGGCCGCAGTGCTCGAAGCCGTTCCGACGCGCTTCCAGCTGCCGCAGGGGCAGGTCGATGACTTGATCCTCGCCGGTCGCGAGACGTTGCGTGCCAGCTCCGTGTTCAGGGCGTTCGCTTCGGGCATCTGATCGGATAGGGGCAAATGCCCTAGAAGCGAAGCTGGAAAGCCTCGCTGGGGGTTTTCCCGCGCCCGCGGTCGCGGTAGAAACCGCTCCATGAACGCACCTGTCAAACCTTCGAAGCTCATCAAGGGCGCCACCGGCGACTGGGAAATGGTCATCGGTCTGGAGATCCACGCCCAGGTCAATTCTCACGCCAAACTGTTCTCCGGCTCGTCCACGGAGTTCGGCGGCGCGCCGAACAGCCATGTGTCGCTGGTCGATGCGGCCATGCCGGGCATGCTGCCGGTCATCAACGAGGAATGCGTCAAGCAGGCGGTGCGCACCGGGCTTGGCCTGAACGCACAGATCAACCGGCGCTCGACCTTCGACCGCAAGAATTATTTTTATCCGGACCTGCCGCAGGGCTATCAGATCAGCCAGTACAAGTCGCCGATCGTCGGCGAGGGCGAGGTCACGATCGAATTGGCCGATGGCGAGACCGCCACCGTCGGCATCGAGCGCCTGCATCTCGAACAGGATGCCGGCAAGCTGGTGCACGACCGCAATCCGTCCAGTACCTCGGTCGATCTCAACCGCTCGGGCGTCGCGCTGATGGAGATCGTCTCCAAGCCAGACATGCGCTCCAGCGAGCAGGCCCAGGCCTATGTGTCGAAGCTGCGCACCATCCTGCGCTATCTCGGCACCTGCGACGGCGACATGGAGAAGGGCAACCTGCGCGCCGACTGCAACGTCTCGGTCCGCAAGCCCGGTGATCCCCTGGGAACCCGCTGCGAGATCAAGAACGTCAATTCGATCCGCTTCATCGGCCAGGCCATCGACTACGAGGCGCGCCGCCAGATCGGCATCCTCGAGGATGGCGGGTCGATCGAGCAGGAGACGCGGCTCTACGACCCCAACAAGGGCGAGACCCGCTCGATGCGCTCCAAGGAAGAGGCGCATGACTACCGCTATTTCCCGGATCCCGATCTGCTGCCGCTGGAATTCAGCGAGGCCTATGTCGCAGCGCTGAAGGCCGAGTTGCCGGAACTGCCGGACGAGAAGAAGGCGCGTTTCATCGGCGCGTTCGGCCTGTCAGCCTATGACGCTGCCGTGCTGGTGGCCGAGCGCGAGAGCGCGGAGTTCTTCGAGGCAACGCTCGCCGGGCTCGCCGACAAAGTGCGCGACGGCAAGCTGGCCGCCAACTGGGTGATCAACGAACTGTTCGGGCGCCTCAACAAGGAAGGCCAGGACATCGCGTCGTCACCGGTGTCGGCGGCACAGATGGCCGCCATCATCGACCTGATCGGCGCAGGCGTGATCTCCGGCAAGATCGCCAAGGATCTGTTCGAGATCGTCTGGACGGAAGGCGGCGATCCGCGCGCGCTGGTCGAAGAGCGCGGCATGAAGCAGGTGACGGACACCGGCGCCATTGAGAAGGTGGTCGACGACATCATCGCAGCCAATCCCGACAAGGTCGCACAGGCGCAGGCCAAGCCGGCTCTGATGGGCTGGTTCGTCGGCCAGGTGATGAAGTCCTCGGGCGGCAAAGCCAATCCGCAGGTCGTCAACGACCTCCTCAAGAGCAAACTCGGGATCTGACAATTACCCTTTCGATGACCGCGGCGCCGCCTCGAGCGGCGCCGTTTTCGTTTCAGCGAACCGCGTTGGCGCGTCGTAACGTAGGCGATGAACGGTCGCGCGCGCGGAATTAGATCGCGAATCGGCGTGCCGTCAGTCGACAGAAAGTGCGGTTGTGGCCAGCACCGATAAGTCGCGAACGCGTTTTCCCGAAAAATATTTTCATTGCCAAAAATACCGACTCAGAGTCCGCGGCACCTGTTTTCAGTGCCCCGACTCACGCTTGGGGGCGACAGAAGTTTGTGTAGTTGTTTGATAGTACGAATTGCGGGCGTACGGAAAAATAAGCACTTTCTGCAATCTTGACATTTGTGGACGCCGCGTTTCCGGGCGTTTCTCGCGCCACCCCGCATGCCGGATTTCAAGTTGTGACTGAGCCCGTGGGGGAAGTGGCGCGTTGCGCTCATCAACACTTCCTTAAGCGAGAGACTGTTCTTTTGAAATCGTTGGTGTATTCGGGATGAAGTGCATTTCGATTCCCGAGTGCACGCAGCGATCAAGTCATCTCTTTATGGAGGGCAACATGGCCAAGAAAGCTACGAAGAAGGCAGTCAAGAAGACCGTCAAGAAGGCAGCGAAGAGCGCTGTGAAGAAGACCGCGAAGAAGACCAAGAAGGTCGCCAAGAAGAAGTAACTTCTTCTGCCACGATCGACGCCGGTGGCAACGCCGGCGACGTCACGAGAGCCTTGACGACAATTTGCTTCTCGAAGCGGATATTGATCGCAGCTCTGGTCGACGAAAGAGGGTGTCGGCGAGACATCAGGTCAAACGGCTGGACCGTCACTCCGGGGCAGGGCTTGCTCTTCCCGCGAGCCGGTCCGGCAAAGAAGCCGGTCATCCCGTGATTGGCGTTCTTTATTCGGTGCGGATCATTGGTCCGCAGTTTCATCGGTGGCTCCGGCCACATGAGATATGATCCTGACGTGTTGCCGACGCCCTCGTTTTTGCCGGTGCGGTTCATCCCCGGCGCTTTGAATGTCCCGATCCCGAATAGCTTTTGATCTGCTCGCTGTGACGTCTCTCGCGTTGGCGTCGTCGCATGTGCGGAGCAGGCCCTTTTAATATCCCTGGTCGCCGACGCTGCCGAGATGGTTACGGCATCCCCAAACAGCAGGGTAAACCGAATTCCGCCAAAATGCAGAAAACCCGCATCAATGCTGGGTTTTTGGCGGCGTATGAGCCGGTTTCGGCTTCGGCTCTTCAGATTTCGTTCATCCCGATACTTAAACTGCTCTTCAAATTTGATCGGTCATATTGATCCCAACAAGCCGGCAAACGGCGGTTGGGATTGCATCAAATAACGGACAGGAGCCGCGCTCGGTTGGGGCGGCAAAAGCAAAAAAAGGAATGACCGATGTTTCAGGGGCAGATCGATTTTGAAGCTGCGATGCCGATCGCAGAGACCGCCATCCAGGACGTGCTGTTCGAGCGCGGTCTGTACTGGGCGTCGGGCCGTTCGGGGATCGTTGACCTCGTCGCCGCGCACAAGTGGTTCAACCTCGCTGCCCTCAAGGGCCGGGTCGATGCCATCCCGATGCGCCGCGAAGTAGCCGAGATGATGTCGGATGTCGAGATCGCAGCCGCGCAGCGCGATGCCCGCGCCTGGCTGTCGACGGTTCACTGATCCGACTACGTGTTTTCGCGGTGGTTCGGCAGGCGCGATGCCCGCCGGGGCAGCGTGGGTCTCGCTCGAATTGCGGCGTGAGCCGCAAGAGATGCGAGCCGCAATGATCGGGTCAGGTCGTTGGCCGAGATTGACCCGAGCAGGGTGATGAGCCGCTACTTCTTGACGATGGTGAAGATGCCGTCGGTCTCCGGCTCCGCCACATAGCGGTTGTCCGGCGTCGAGAACCGGATGCGCAGTTTGCGGGTCGCGTCGGCAAAGCCGATCGTCCATCCCTCATAGAGCCGCCACGCCGCGATCTCGTCCATGACGGGGAAAGTCCTGGCGCAGTCCTTGGCCACGTCGATCTGTGAGCCGCCGATGGTGCTTCCGCTCTTCAAAACCACGCGGCAGCGTTTCCTGCCCTTGGTGTCCTGGAGTTCCCTGGTCCCGTAGATATCCCTGAGCAGCGCCGGATCGACCTCCTTGAGATCCATCAGCTTGAGGGTCTGCCCCGAGGCGGCAGATGAGATCGTCATCGCGACGGCAATCACGGCGCCCCATTTCATATCGCGCACTCCCTCGCATGTTTCCAACTGTACCGTAGCCACGTCACGGCCTTGTTACGAGCATCACGGTTGTAACGGGCATGTGCGCCCCAATGTCTGTCTCGTCGCTTGCAACGAGGCCGAGAGGCCGCGCAACAAAAAGGACAATGCCATGTCGACGAAGAAACTCACGCTCCCATCGATCATCCGCGCCAGCGGCCTTGCGAGTCTGGTGGTTATTGCCGTTGGCGCAGCCCAGCCTGCAGTTGCTGCATCGGCGCCCGCATATCTGCAATCGATCAGCGCGCCCGCTGTTGTCACATCCACCGATATCAGTGCGGCACGCAAGAACCGGCAGGTGAGGCGCACATCTCCGCGTGATGCCTATGGTAGCTATGTTGGGGCGCCCGGCGGGGTATCGCAGTCCTATCCCGGCTACGGTTACGGCGTTGGAGACAATTCGCGGAACCAGACCTGGTAGATCCGTCATCCAGGACGTGACGACTCGGCGGCGACCGCGAGCGTCGTCCGGGGAGGGTGTGCACGTGACAGCACCGCTGTCAGTTCTCGTCCTCAACGAGCTGTTGCAAGCCATCCGACGATGCGGCAACGCGTGTTTGCGAGAAGCAAGCGCGAGTGAACCGGGCCCAGTCCTTTATGACGCAAAGCGAAGGATGCGCTCGGCCATTCTCAAATTGGCGAGATCGAGCATCCGGCCGTCCAGTGTCACGGCGCCATGCCCGTCCCGTTCGGCGGCACGCATCGCTTCGATGACACGTTTCGCCGAAGTGATGTCGCTGGCTGACGGGACGAATGCGGAGCGCGTTGGCTCGATCTGGTCGGGATGGATCACCTGCTTGCCGTCATAGCCCATGCTTGCCGCCTTGACCGCGGAGCCGAGCGTGCCTTGGTTGTCCCGGAATGCGCCAAAAGGCCCGTCGATCGCCCTCAGCTGGAAGGCGCGCGCCGCGATCAGAATCCGCATCATCGGATAGGCGAAGAGGTCGAGCGCTGTTTCCCGGTGCTCCTCCGCTGAGGAGGCGACGTGCCTGTAGTCGCGGGGGGACAATCCGATCTCGTCGCTGCGCGCGCCGATCGAGGCGCTGAAATCGCCGACACCGAAATGCAGCGCGGCGACCGTCGCATGCGCAGCGGCGAGGGGATCGACATTGACCACGCCGAGCGCGGTTTCGATCAGGAGCTCAAGCTCCAGCGGATGGTTTCGGTCGCCGCGATGCTGCGACAGCCGCTGGCCGATGCCGATCACATCGGCCACGCGTTCCGCTTTCGGCAGCAAGACGGCGTCCAGCCTTGCGAGGCCGGACAGTTTTTCGACTTCCTCCGCGATGGACGGGCTGTCGATCGCATTGATGCGAACCGTGACGGTCTTCTGCCCCCAGTCCAGCCGCGTGATGGCATCGATCGCCGTCCGCAAGGCGGCGTTCTTTTCGCCGACGGGGACAGCGTCTTCGAGATCGAGAAACACGGCGTCCGCCGTAGATCCCGCGGCGCGCTCGACCATGCGTTCGCGATGCGCCGGCACGGCAAGATAGGTCCGCGTCAGTCGAGGGGCGGTCATAAGCGGGCTCGTTCTCGGAGTTCAGAGAGGATCGCGTCGGTGTGCTGCCCGACCGCGGGGACCGGACCCATCTGCGGCGTCAGGCCGGCGATCGTGATGGCCGGGAGATAGCTGGTGACAGCGCCATTCGGCGTACCGACATTGACGACGCGATGACGGCTATGCAGTTGCGGGTGATCGAGAAATTCCTCGACGCTGTTGAGGCGCGCATTGGCGATCGAGGCCTGCTCCAACTGGGCCAGCAACTGGTCGCTGGTGGCGCCGGCAATGCGGCTTTCGATCAGACGTTCGAGCTCGTCGCGGTTGGTCATGCGATCCGGATTAGTCACGAATCGCGGATCGATGGCGAGATCGGCGTCATCCAGTACGTTCGTGCAGAGCGAAAGCCATTCGCGTTCGTTCTGGATTCCGAAAAACACCGTCTTGCCGTCGCCGGCGCGAAACGGACCGTAGGGCGCGATCGTGGCGTGGCGCATGCCGGTCCGTTTCAGCGGCTTTCCGGCGCCCGCTGTATAGAGCGAGGGATAGCTCATCCATTCGGTCATCGCATCGAACAGCGACACCTCGAAGGCGGTGCCGCGGCCGGTGCGTTCGCGCGCATAGAGCGCCATCAGAACGCCGTTCAGCACATACATGCCGGTGGCGATATCCGCGATGGCGATGGCGCCCTTGGCGGGATGGTCTTCCGAACCGTTGATCGAGAGCAGGCCGGTCTCGCATTGCACCAGCAGGTCATAGGCCTTTTTGTCGCTATACGGTCCGCCCGATCCGTAGCCGGAGATGTCGCAAGCGATCAGGCGGGGAAAGCGCTCAACCAGCGCCTTGGCATCCAGCCCGAGCCGCTGCGCCGCTCCCGGCGCCAGGTTCTGCAGAAAGACGTCGGCGCCGGCGAGCAGGCTTTCCAGCGCGTCGCGGTCCTGCGGCTGCTTGATGTCGAGCGTCAGGCTTTCCTTCGACCGGTTGGTCCAGACAAACTGGCTCGACATGCCGTTCAGGACGAAGTCGTAATCCCTGCAGAAATCGCCGCGTCCCGGCCGCTCGATCTTGATAACGCGGGCGCCCCAATCCGCCAGATGTCGGCTGGCCAAGGGTGCAGCAATCGCCTGTTCGAGCGATACCACGGTGACGCCCGACAGGGGCAAGGCGCGCTTTTCTTGGTCCATCTGCTGTCCCGACAATTTTGCTCCGCGCACTCTTAACCGCAGCGATGCGCGCAGGGGCATACTGGTTTGCCATCGCCGGTATAGGCTGAACCAATGGCGGGTCAGTCAGTGGCCTTGTCCCAGACCGCCGCGTGCTCGCGCGCCAGCGTGCGGATCGTCTCCTCCGCGGCCAGCGCGGCTGCGGTCTGCGGGATGCCGGTCGGCAGGCAGAGACTCACGGTGCGATTGATGGCGGGGTTCACCAGTCGTCTCGACAGGATGGGTGTTTCTGCGACCCGGGCGACCCCGGAGGAGTTGATCGTCGCGGCGGTGCCGTTGCGCACGAGTTTCATCATAACCGGCAGGGAGTCGATGTCGGACATCACATTCAGCGGCACGCCGGCTTCCGAGAACGCTTGCTCGACGAGAAGGCGCAGCCCGTTGGTTCTGTCCGGAAGGACCATCGGGACATCGGCCAGGGATGCGAGATCGCAGGTCGTCGCTTCGGGATCGCCTATGCCGGGGGCGCCGAATACGGACAATTGCTCGGTAAACAGCGGCCTGACGGTCATGCCCGGCGCGTCGGAGCTGCGAAACAGAATGGCCATGTCAAGGCGGCCATTGGCCAGCAACTCGTTGAGATAGCCGCTGAAGCTCTCGAAGAGCTGGAGCTTCACGCCGGGGTGGTCGTGCCGCAGGCGCTCTACCAGCGGCACGGCGAGCACCGAGGCGATGCTGGTGGGAAGGCCGACGGCCACGGGTCCGACGGCGCCGCTGCCCTCGTCAGCAATGTCGGCCGCGAGCTCCTGCATCTGCCGCAACACGATGCGGGCATGACGATACAGTTTGGCGCCGGCATCGGTCGGCTTCACGCCCGTCGCGCTACGCAGCAGAAGCGGCACGCCTAGGTCGTGCTCCATCGCGGCGATCTGCTGGCTCAGCGAGGGCTGCGACACCGCGAGCAGCACCGCGGCCTTCGACAGGCTGCCCATGTCGACCACGTTGACGAAGTAGCGAAGCTGTCTCAGTTCCAAGGCATCGATCCAGTGAAGATGCGGGCAAGCTCGTTTGCTTACACCGAACCGCACTTCGCTGGCCATTACCAGCGGCGGCGATGGGGCCGGTGCCCGATCTTATACCCCTCAGAGCAACAGCCTATGGGACGGAGCCCGGCGAGTATGCCAGAAGGACAACAAAGGCGCGCCAAGCGCCCATCGGCAAATATCAAGGGGAGGGTCCACGTGCGCCTTCTGTTTATTGCACTGCTCTGGATCGCACCTTCGCTTACGTCTGCACGGGCGGACAGCTATCCGGACCGCCCAATCACGCTAGTCGTGCCCTATGCGGCCGGTGGCACCACGGACGTGCTGGCTCGCATTCTCGCCAAGGCACTCGGCGCCGAACTCAAACAGACGGTGATCGTCGAGAATGTCGGTGGTGCCGGCGGCACGATCGGCACCCAGCGCGTGGTTCGGGCCAAACCCGATGGCTACACGCTCAATTTCGGTAATATGGGCTCGATGGCGGCGATCGTGCCACTGTATCCGAATCTGGGCTTCGATCCGCGCAAGGACCTGACCGGCATCGGCGTGTTCGCGAATGTCCCGATGATGCTTTCGGTCAGCAAAAAGAGCGGCATCGAGAATCTGAGCCAACTGGTCGAGCGCCTCAAGGTGCCGAACAACCGCATCACCTTCGGGCAATCCGGGGCGGGTTCGACCGCGCAGCTCGCCGCAGCGATGTTGCTCTATCTGACGCAGACCAATGCGATGCTGGTGCCCTATCGTGGCTCGGGGCCTGCCATCCAGGATTTGATCGCTGGCAATATCGAGGCGGTGATCGACCAAACCGTCACGATGATTCCGGCGCATCAAAACGGGCTGGTGCGGGCCATCGGCGTCACCGGGCCGCAGCGACTGGTGCAGGCGCCCGACGTGCCGACTTTCGTCGAAAGCAATCTGCCGAAATTCGATCTGCAAGTGTGGAATGCGCTGGCGGCCCCTGCCGGCACGCCGCCCGAAGTGATCGCCAGATTGGAAGCGGCGCTCGCCAAGTCGCTCGAGAATGAAGACGTTAAGGCGCGCTTCGCCGAACTGGCGGCGCAGGCGCCATCTGCGCAAGGCCGCACGGCCTTGCAGCAACTCATCAACTCGGAGGTCGACCGCTGGTCGATCATCGTGAAGGAAGCGAAGCTCGAACCCTGACACGCGCGAGATGAATTTATCTCTCGCGAGATCGCTGCGCGGCTAGGCCGGATCGATGACTATCTCGAGGTTAAGTGTCTTTGCATGGGCTGGATCTGATTGGCGCCGTTGAGCCCAGATGCTCGCCCGCGAGCAACTTAACGTCACGCTTAGGCATTAAGTTATTTTGAGTTGGACAGGCCGCTTGTGGCGCAAAGCGGACGTCTATTGGTCCCGCCAATACCGCCAAGGCGGCGGATCGGGTAGTTTCGTCTTGAGGAAGTCCAAGAAGACCCTGACACGGTTACTTACCAGTCGGCGGCTCTGATACACCGCATAGATGGGATGTTCCTCCGGGCACTGATGTTCCGGAAAGAGCTCGACCAAGCGGCCTTGGGCGAGATCGTCGGCGATTTGGACTTCGACCAATC
Source organism: Tardiphaga sp. 20_F10_N6_6 (assembly GCF_052076045.1). NCBI lineage: Bacteria > Pseudomonadati > Pseudomonadota > Alphaproteobacteria > Hyphomicrobiales > Nitrobacteraceae > Tardiphaga > Tardiphaga sp. 20_F10_N6_6. The sequence continues at coordinate 1,508,992 of NZ_CP197239.1, read as the reverse complement.
GCACGATGCCGAGGCCAGCGCGCGCGAACTCGATAAGGATCGAAGCCTGGTTCGAGCGTACACGGCTCTTGACGGCGAGCGGTGTGGACAAGCCATCGGCACCGCGAACGGTCCATGTGCTGGCGGCAATGGACGAATGAAAATTGAGACAGGCGTGGTCCGCCAACTCGTTGGGATGTGACGGCGTGCCGTACTCGGCCAGATAGCTCGGCGACGCACAAATGATCCATCGCGTGCTCGTAAATCGCGTGGCCACGAGCGAGGAGTCATTGAGGTGCCCAACATGAATCGCAACGTCGGTTCCCTCGTCGAGTAGCGGCCCGGGATCGATCCGCAGCTGAAGTTCGACCTGAAGGTCGGGATGCTGCCGGCAGAACTCCGGGAGCTTCTTGGCGAGGATGACCTGTCCGAAGATCGGCATCGAGCGAATGCGCAGGGTTTCGCGACCGAGCTTGCCGCTGAAGATCGTCGCGTCAGCGGCCTCGACGGCTTCGATGGCTGCAAGCGCCGCCCGATAGAAGACCTCTCCCTCCGGAGTCATGACGATGTTGCGGTGCGCACGGCGGAATAACAGCGCGCCCAACCGTTCTTCCATCCGCGCAATCAGCTTGCTGACTGCGGACGGCGTGATGGCAAGGTTTCGGGCCGCTGCAGAGAAGCTGCCGTCTTCCGCGGCCCTGACGAAAACCTGCATCTCTGTGTAGCGGTTCACGTTTTTCTCTTGTGACGGAAATTCACATCAGGTTTGAACGATAGAGTATGGAAAGCCATCCGGCAAATCTCTAGCCTTCGAGGCAATAGCGCGGCCATGCGAAGCCGCTCATAAACGAACGGGGAGACGACCGTTGGCGAGCAAGGAGAGCACTGCTTTTGCAGTGAACGAACAATCGAGCCATGCCTGTGACGCGATCATTATCGGCGCCGGATTTTCAGGCCTCTACCAGTTGCACAAATTACGGGACGAACTCGGCCTCGACGTCGTTGTGCTTGAAAAGGGCGATGGCATCGGCGGGACCTGGTTCTGGAACCGCTATCCGGGCGCGCGCTGCGATTCCGAGAGCTATTACTATTGCTACTCCTTTAACAAGGAGATCGAGCAGGAGTGGAGCTGGAGTGAGCGCTATCCCGAACATCCTGAAATCCGGAAATACCTGAATTTCGTCGCCGACAAGCTCGATCTCAAGCGCGATATCCGGCTGAACACCGAGGTCACCGCGGCCGCGTTCGATGACGATGCCAATCTCTGGACGGTGCAGACGAAGAACGGACAGTTCTTCTCCGCGCCATTCCTGATTACGGCAGTGGGGTGTCTCTCGACAGCCAATGTGCCTGATATCAAGGGCCTCGATAGCTTCAAGGGCCAATGGTACCATACCGGCCTGTGGCCGCATGAGGGCGTCGATTTCAGCGGCAAGCGTGTGGGCCAGATCGGAACCGGATCGACCGGGATTCAGACCGCACCTGTCATTGCCGAGCAGGCAAGACATCTCACGGTTTTCCAGCGTACGGCAAATTACAGCATTCCGGCGCGCAACGGCCCGGTGACGGCGAACGACATCAAGCATACAAGGGACAATTACGACGAGATCTGGCGTCTTGCGCGCGCCGGCACCAACGGACATCCGTTCACGATCTCGACGCGTTCCGCGCTGTCGGTGTCCGATGCGGAGCGGCAGGAGATCTATGAAAAGGCGTGGGAGCGCGGCGGATTGCGCTTCCGTGCATCGTTTTCCGATGTCCTGCAGAACGTCGAGGCAAACCTCACGGCCTCAGACTTCCTCCGCGACAAGATCAAGACCGTCGTCAAGAATCCGGCGGTCGCAGAGATGTTGACGCCGCGCGATCATGGCTTTGCGACCAAGCGCCCGCCGATCGACAGTGGCTATTTCGAAACATTCAACCGGGACAATGTGCTGCTGGTCGATCTCAAGGCAGAGCCGATCGTCGAGGTCACGGCGAAAGGTATCCGGACAACGAAGCAGGAGTACGAGCTCGACATCATCGTGTTCGCGACGGGCTTCGACGCCCTGACTGGGCCGCTCGTCAATCTGAACATCAGTGGCAGCCAGGGTACGAAGCTGAAGGATGCCTGGGCGGCCGGCCCGCGCACTTACCTCGGCCTGCAGTCGCCGAAATTCCCGAATCTGTTCACCATTACCGGTCCTGGTAGCCCGTCGGTGCTATGCAACATGCCGATTGCCATCGAGCAGCATGTGGACTGGATCACCAATTGTATTCGCGACATGCGCGCGAAGGGTCTCAAGCGGATTGAGGCCAGGACCGACTCGACCGAAAAGTGGGTCGCGCATGTCAACGAAGCTGCGGACGCGACGCTGCTGCCGATGGCCAGCTCGTCCTGGTATCTCGGCGCCAATGTGCCGGGCAAGCCGCGCGTCTTCATGCCCTATGCCGGCGGACTTGCGCGCTACACCTCGATCTGTGACGACGTCGCACAAAGCGGTTATCGCGGTTTCGCGCTGAGCTAACGGCACATGCCGCGGATGTCCAAGCGGGCTCCGCGGGCAACAGGCGTCGACGCCGCAGCATCGGTCCCTAACCTTCGCTGCCGCGAATTTGCGCGAGGTATTCGGAAAGTCCGTTGGACAGCGCGCCGTTCCTGCGGCACGATCTTCGGAGTGCGCTGATCGACGAGAGAACCTAGTGAGGAGAGCAAGCGACGGGAAGACGACGCTGATCTGGAAATAATAAAATCTGTACCGGCAAAGCCGGACATCAAAATCAGGGAGGGTTCAATGACCAAGACGACCAAGGGCATTTCACGCCGACGCGTCCTCAAGGGCGCTGGCGCCATGGTAGGCCTTGCCGCATTCGGCGCGCCGCATGTCGCCGGAGCGCAGGCGAAGGTGATCAAGATCGGCCTGCCGACGATCCTGTCGGGGCGCGTGGCGATCCTCGGCACGTCCAGCCGGTTTGCAGTCCAGCTCGCTTTCAATCAGATCAATGAAGCCGGTGGCATCAACGGCCGCAAATTCGAAGTGGTCGACCGCGATTCCAAAGGTCGTCCCGATGAAGCCGCAAAGGTCACGCGCGATCTCATCAACAACGACGGTTGCGATATCATCATCGATGGCGAGGCGTCGTCGGGCAGCTTCGCGGTGCATGAGGTCGTGCGCGATCTCGGCATTCTTTGCCTCCATACCTGCAGCGAAACCTCGTCGCTGACGGCAGACCCCAAGCAGTTCAGCAAGAATGTGTTCAGATGCGCCCGACAGGGCATCCATGATGCCGTCGCAGGTGGTAGCTACGCAGCGAAGATTGCCAAGGAGAAGGGGCTCAAGAAGTGGGCGACCTGTTCGCCCGACTACGCCTATGGCCGCGACAACACCGCGGAATTTCTGCAATACGCCAAGGTGTTCGAGCCGTCGATCGAAGTGGTCGATCAGCTCTGGCCGAAACTGTTTGCGCCCGATTACACCGAGAGCATCACCAAGCTGATGCAGGTGAAGCCGCAGGCGGTCTATTCGGCGCTGTGGGGCGGCGATCTCGTCGCGTTTATCGAGCAGTCGAACCTGTATCGCCTGTTCCAGAACACCGCCTATTTCTCCGGTGGTCTTGGCGATCCGCCGATCCTGACGGCAATCAAGAACCTGCCGCAGGGACTCAACACGGCCTATCGGTACAACAACGGATTTCCGAGTTCACCCGAGAACACCGCCTTCTGCGATGCCTATGTCAAGGTGGCGCCGCACGAGCCGACCAACTGGGCGTGGCAGAACTACGCGGCGTCGCAATTCATTATCGAGGCGCTGCGTCGCACGAACGGCAATACCGACAGTTCTGCGCTGGCCAAGGAAATCTCCGGCATGACGGTGAAGAAGCCGTTTGGCGGTGCCGGCATCACCATGCGTGACAGCGATCATACGATCATCAATTACCCCGTCGCATGGGGCAAGACGGTCAGCAAGTCACCCTGGGTGGTCGATTACGTCGATACGGAATGGTCGAAGATCGTCGAGCTCGAGAAGGAGTGGAAGAAAGAAAAGGGTTACGCCTGAGCTGTCTGCGGGCGTCGTCGCTAGATGACGCGGCCCGTCGCATTGCGACGGGCTCGGCGGCTCCGTCGCACATCCGGCCTGCCGTTCGCGGCGGCCGGAACAGGCTCGTTCAGACCATCGAAGGTCAGACCATCAAAGGACTGCGCTGTGAACCTCGAAGCCCTTGCCTCCTGCCTGTCATCGTCAGCCTGCGCCGTGACGCAGATATCGACGGCGCTCATCATCGGCATGCTGCTGTTCATGGTGGCGTCCGGCCTGTCGCTGATCTTCGGCGTGCTCGGCGTCATCAATTTCGCCCATGGCGCGTTCTATATGGCTGGCGCCTATATCGCCTTCTTCACCTATCAGGCGACGCAGAGCTTTTTACTGGCGTTCCTGGCCGGCGCGCTCGGGGCAGGCCTGATCGGGGTCATCTTTGAGCGGTTCATCATCAGCAAGGTGTATGGCAAGGACATCCTGATGCAGTTGCTGGTTTGCTACGCCATCATCCTGATCTTCGACGATCTGGTGAAGATCATCGCCGGCCCGGAGTACAAGATGATGGGCATGCCCGACGTGTTCGCGCTTCCGCCGCTTGAATTCGCCGGCGGCTTCGTTCCGGCCTATTATGTCTTCATGATCGTCGCGAGCCTGTCGATCGGCGCGATGCTCTGGCTCGCAATCGAGAAGACCCGGATCGGCAAGATCATTCGCGCCCTCGCCATCAATCCGCAGATGGTCGGCGCACTCGGGATCAACACGACGCTGCTCTACGCGGCCGTGTTTGGCGTCGGCAGCATGCTGGCGGGTATCGCCGGCTCCCTCGCGGCGCCGACACGCACATTGACGCCGGGTATGGGTCTATCGATCCTGATCGAAAGCTTCATCGTCACCGTGATCGGCGGGATGGGATCGATCGTCGGCGCGCTGATCGCAGCGTTGCTCATCGGCTTCACGCGGGCCTTCGGAGCGATCGGCTTTCCGCTCTTCGTTGACGGGATCATGTTCGGCATGATGGCCGTCGTTCTGATCGTCAAGCCCAGCGGTCTGCTCGGCCGGGAGATCGCGCGATGATGAAAGCGGGGTTCCTGCGCGATCTGCTCTTTGCGGCTGCCGTGCTGATCGTTTTGATTGTCGCACCGTTCATCTTCACCAAGCCGTCGCTGCGCGACTTCCTCATCTATGTGATGGCCTATGGGCTGCTGGCGATGTCGCTGAATCTCCTCGTGGGGCTCACGGGGCTGGTCTCGTTCGGACACGCTGCCTTCTTCGTATCCGGCGCCTATATGTTCGGTCTGCTGATGCAGTCCGGCCGCGTGTCGATACCAATCGCAATTCTCATCACGGTGCTCGGTACGTCGGTACTTGCTCTGGTGATCGGCGCGATCTGCGTGCGCCTGAAGGAAATCTATTTCTCCTTCATCACGCTGGCGTTCCAGATGTTCATCCACTCAATCATCCTGACCTGGGTCAGCCTGACCGGCGGCGATCAGGGGTTGCGCGGCGGCATTCCGCGGCCCCCGTTCTTCGGCATCGATCTCAGCAGCGGTGTGTCGCTTTATATCTTCTCGGCTTGCATCTTCGTCGTCTGTATCCTGATCATGCGTCAGGTATGGCAGTCGCCGTTCGGCTATACGCTGCGCCTGATCCGTGACAATCCGAACCGGGCCAATTACCTCGGCGTCGATATCGTTCGCATGAAGCTCGGCGTGTTCATCCTCGCCGGTGCGATGGCCAGCGTGGCCGGCATCCTGCTGTCGCTGTTCGTCTCCGGCGCCTATCCGGAATTCGGTTTTTGGACGACGTCGGGCGAGGCCATCTTCATGATCATGCTCGGCGGCTCGCAGCTCTTCGTCGGGCCGATCATCGGCGCCATCCTGCTGCGCCTGCTCGAGCATTTCGTATCCATCTACACCGAATATCACGGCCTTGTGCTGGGCATCGCTATTCTGGCCATCGTGCTGGGCCTGCGGCAGGGCATCGCCGATTACGTCGTCGAATTTCTGCAGCGACGCAAAGAGGCCAGGTCGGCTCCCGCCAAAGAGGCGGCCTTCGTCAAGGAGAGGATCGCCTGATGCTCTCGGTGCAGAACCTCGACAAGCGCTTCGGCGGTGTTCACGCCACGCGCAACGTCTCGATCGATTTTCCCGATGGCTCGCTCACGGCGATCATCGGACCGAACGGCGCGGGCAAGACCACCTTCTTCAACCTGATCTCGGGGGCGTTCCGGCCGAACTCCGGCAAGATCATTTTCGACGGGCAGGATATCGTCGGCAAATCGAGCCTTGAGGTCGTACGTCTTGGCATGACGCGGGCTTTTCAGGTCGCCGAGATCTTTCCCAGCCTGACTGTCACCGAGGCGATCATGGCGACGGTGATCTCTCACTTGCGCAAGTCATGGACCTTCCTGCGGCGGTTTCCCGTCGCGGAAGCCAGGGCACGGACCGACGAGATCATCGAACTGCTCGGGATCGCGGACAAGGCCGGAACGCTCTCGCGCAATCTTTCGCATGGCGACCAAAAGCTGCTCGATATCGGTCTTGCGCTCGCCATGGAGCCCAAGGTGCTGCTGCTCGACGAGCCGACGGCGGGCATGGGTCCGGATGAGCGCTGGCGCATGATCGGCAAGGTGCAACATCTGTGGCAGGTCAAGAAGATGACGGTGCTCTTCATCGAGCATGACATGGATATCGTGTTCAAGATCGCCCAGAAGATCCACGTCCTGAAATACGGCGCCGTGCTCGCGCAGGGCACGGCCGACGAGATCCGGCGCAATCAGGATGTCATCGACGCCTATCTTGGCGCCGATCATCATCTCTCCGCAGCGGTGGGAGAGGCATGATGGCCGACCCGTTCCTTCATGTCGAAGCGGCCGACGTCTATTATGGTGCCAGCCAGATCCTGTTCGGCGTCGATCTCGCGGTCGAGCAGGGGCAAACCATGGCGCTGCTCGGCCGTAACGGCGCCGGCAAGTCGACCACGTTCAAAATGATCGCCGGCCTCGCGCCGCCACGCCGCGGCAAGGTTGCGCTCGCAGGGCAGGGGCTGGCTGGTCGGCCGTCCTACAGGATCGCGCGCGCGGGGATCGGCTACGTTCCGGAGAACCGGCAGGTGTTCCCCGACCATACGGTCGATGACAATCTCATCGTCGCCGCCAAGAAGGGGCCGCGCGGCGACCATCACTGGAATCGCGAGCGCATCTATGAAGTGTTTCCGATCCTCGCCTCGATGAAGGACCGCCTGGCCGGCCGGCTGTCGGGTGGCGAGCAGCAGATGCTGACCATCGCGCGCACGCTGATGGGCAATCCCGATGTGTTGTTGCTCGACGAGCCCAGTGAGGGCCTCGCGCCGATCATCGTCCAGGCCATCGGCGAACTTATCAAGACGCTGCGCGGCATGGGCGTCACAATTCTGCTGGCCGAGCAGAACATGCATTTCTGCCTGGGTATCGCGACCCATGCCACGGTGATCGACAAGGGCCAGATCGTCTATCGCGCGACCATCGACGAACTCCGGCACAACGAGGACATCAAGCAACGCTATCTTGCGGTCTAGCACCGTCGCCATCCGCGCAGCTTTGCTGCGTGCAACAAGAAACGGACAACGGGAGTGCAACGATGAAACGAGATGAAGGGCGCGGCCGCATCGCCGTGGTGACGGGCGGAGCAAGCGGAATCGGTCTGGCCACAGCTGGTATCTTAATCGAGCGCGGATGGCGCGTTGTCATTTCAGATATCAATGCGAAGGCCAATCAGGAATCTGCAGCGAAGATCGGCGCCGATTCAGTGCCGTTCGACGTGACTGATGAACACGCGACCGAAGCGGCTTTCACGGATATCGAGGCGCGGCTGGGGCCGGTCGAGGCGCTGTTCGCCAATGCCGGCGTGATCCAGTCGGGCGGCCGCGCGGAGAACCTGCCGCTCGCCGAATTCGACAAAGTGATCGCCGCAAATCTGCGCGGCGTCTACGTGTCCTGCCTCGCGGCCGGCAAGCGGATGGTCACGCGCGGCCGCGGTGGTATCGTGATCACCGGTTCGGTCACCGCGTCGCGCACTGCGCCACTGCATGCCTATGCGCCCTCGAAGGCTGCGGCGGTTCATATGGCGGCGTGCCTCGCGGCCGATTGGGGCCGTTCGGGTGTGCGGGTCAATGCGGTGTCGCCGGGCTATGTGGGAACCCCACCGGTGCTCGCCAACATCGAACGTGGGACGCGAGATCCGAAACTGCTGATCGAAGGCTCCGCGCTGGGACGCATGGTCGATCCGGAAGAAATCGGACGCGGCGTCGCGTTTCTGCTGTCCGACGACGCGTCGGCGGTTACCGGGATCAATCTTCCGATTGATGCTGGGTGGCTCGCGAGTTCGCATCTGACGACCTATGGCGGCGTGCCGCCGGCGCGCTGATCGCCGTTACGTCAACCCGTACACTGCGTGGGTTTGCAGAGGTGTGGCATCACAAACGGGAATTATCGTCATGACGTCTTCTGAAAAATCCCCATTCGATCTCACCGGACAGCGCATTGTGATCGCGGGCGCGGCCGGCGGCATCGGCAGCGCTACGGCGAAGCTATGCGCACAGCAAGGCGCGACGCTTGTGCTGGTCGATATCGCAGGCAAGGATCGTATCCGCGAACGCGTCGGTGCCGAGGTTGCGGACCGCTCTGAAATTTACGGCCTCGACACCGGCTCGCGGGCCGACGTGACGGCTCTCGCGAGGCAGACTGGACCGGTCTATGGACTGATCGATACGGCGGCGATCGCACCGCATGACGACTGGATGGCCGAGGACTGGGAAGAGTCGCTTGATCGCGTCATTCGCGCCAATGTGAAGGGACCGATCAATCTGACCCGCGCCTTCCTGCCCGGCATGATGGAGGCGGGCGAAGGCCGCATCGTGCTGTGCGGATCGGTCGCCGGCTGGATGGGCGGTCTGCGCACCGGGCCGCATTATGCCTTTGCCAAAGGCGGCATCCATTCCTTCGTGCGCTGGCTGGCGAGCAAGGCCGCACCGCGCAACGTCCTCGTGAACGGCATTGCGCCGGGGCCGGTAGAGACCGCGATGACCGAGGGCAAAGGCTATGACACGTCGCTCTATCCGTTGAAGCGCATGGCCAAGCCGGAAGAGATCGCCGCCACCGCGGTGTTCTTATGCGGCGCTGGCAGTGGTTACGCCTCCGGTGCGATTTTCGATATCAACGGGGCGACCCACTTCCATTGACTGCTGCGGGCGCTGATCGTCTACAGGACGCGGCGGATCTGCGCGCTGCGCCACCCACGATAAGGCGTGCCACCGAGAAGATAGGCGGCACGCATTGTTTTCGCCGCAATATGTGCGGTCACATCCGCCGATCCGTCGGCTTGCGAGACAAAGGGATATCACTTATTCGCTTGCAAGGTCTATGTCAGCTCATGGCGCAAAGCGGCCATCAACGACAGCGGACGTCGCTGCGAATTTCTTTGACGGGTTAGCCAATCTGACGACCGCCAATCGAGCGCGGTAGCGTTCACATATTTGACTGGCTTCCTGACCACACTCTCCAACTCCAAGGTCACAGCGAGCGTCAGTCCGGAGCGAATTCTCAAGCGCCCATCTCCCGCATAGACTATCGAGCGTTTCGACTAACTCCGGCTTCTCGATTTTGCTCGGATGAAGCATTTGCTCTCTGCTATAGCCGCTGCGCCCGGTCTTCGGAATCTGACTGGTCGCTCGTTTCACCATCTCGGGCACATCAACGATGCCGGATGTTTCCGAGAGTTGCCAGCGGTTGACCGCGCGGGTGATTGCTTTGCGAAGTTCGTCTGGCGTCGTGAAGCCTCCAGTGCATCTTCCCGACGTCCAACCTTGCGCTTCTCTGATCAGTGCGGGGTGCTTTTTTGTCGGGAGTTACATTGGTTTGCACGAAGACGAATAGCGGTTTGTTGTGGCGCCGCGCCTCAGGGGGAGGCATCGCCGTGACGCTCGTTCAACACAAGCACCACGAAGTCGGCATCCCGGACGCCAGGCAGGCCACTCGGGGCGACTTTGGGGAAGCGGCAAATTGTTCGGCGCGACTGATGGAGTGATCGAGGGTGTCAGAGCGTCCTCAGCAGCGGCTGAAATCTTTGAATCCCGAAATGTCCGAGAAAAAAAACGTTCATGCGATCCTCAGCTCCGAACAAGGGCGGCGGGTTGTGGGTCGACATGTGGGTAGAAGTTGAAACGCCAATGAAAACAATATCGTAGGAAAAAGGATGGCGGAGCCGGAGGGATTCGAACCCTCGATACCCTTGAGAGGTATGCCGCTTTAGCAAAGCGGTGCCTTCAGCCACTCGGCCACAGCTCCATCATTGCTGCATATGCCCGACACCGTCGCGAGCCGCAAGCGCCAGATCGCAGTCTGTAGCGCATGTTCGCAGAAATCGGACACGTCCGATGTAGCTGTGTCTCTATAATCTTCAGATGCTGCCTCCGCTTGTCGTGCATTTGCCGCCGGGAAATAGGCCCCCGGGGCTGTTTATCGACGGCCATCCGCCGTTCCGCACTTGCCGGAATTTATCGCTCCGGCAGATGTGAGACGATTCGGCCGAGGGACTAGGAAAGCCAGCCAGACACATCGAATGCGAGTAAGAATGTGTTTCTGCTCGTTATGGGATGGGTCGGTGCCCTGAAATGCGGCGCTGGAAATTCTGATGTTGAAACAATTGCTTGCCAGGAATGCGCATTCACGAGTCCGTGTGATTTAAGCAACACAGCCCGGGAAACGGCCGAATGGAGGCCGCTTTGAGGCGTTCCATTGTTGCGGAGCGAGAGACCTTAGGAGATGGTCTCGGTGCGACGGAGGGGGGCATCCCGAGGTCGTCCCGTAAGGTGGTTCGTCCTGAATCTCGTCGGCACGCTCGTGCGACGGGGTTTGCGATTCGGAGCGTTTGCGGGTTGTCAGGGATTAAGGGGACTTGTCTTCAGGGTGGCCTCCACCCCGTTGCAGAACCTTCCCTAAAGCAACTTGGAGGTTTACATGAAGACGATTAAGGGCCTTATTCTCGGCTCGACGGCAGCTCTGCTCGCCGTTGGCGGAGCTCAGGCAGCCGATCTTCCCGTCAAGGCCAAAGCGGTCGAATACGTGAAGATCTGCTCCCTCTACGGCGCGGGTTTCTACTACATCCCGGGCACCGATACCTGCATCAAGATCGGCGGCGCGATCCGTTTGGACACCTCGTTCAACGCGAACGCCTATGACACCCCGTTCTGGCAGGGTGGCGCTGGCGGTGCCGGCGTGTTCACGAAGGACTACTTCATCACCCGTGAACGTATCAACCTGACCACCGATACGCGCACCGCCACCGAATACGGCGTCGTTCGTACCTACGCAAACATCCAGTTCGACTTCTCGCAGAACCGTGAATCGATCGCTGGCGGCTTCACCGAAGTCGACTACGCTTTCATCCAGTTCGCCGGCTTCACCTTTGGTAAGGCCGTCTCGCAGTTCGACCCGCAGTGGGCGCTCGCGAAGCCGTACATCTCGTCGGGCTTCCTCGCCGGTTCGAACAACACCACCGGTATCCCGCAGATCGCCTACACCGCTTCGTTCGGTAACGGCGTGTCGGGCACGATCTCGCTCGAGAACGCCTCGCCCTATCGCAACGCCGGTGTCTACAACAACACCGCTCTGATCCTCGCTCCGTTCGGCTCGAACGCTGCCTCGGCTGGTGTCTACGGCGTGTCGTCGAACTCCTTCGTCGGCAACTCCTACGGTGGCAACCACATTCCGGACGTGGTCGGCAACCTGCGCCTCGATCAGGCCTGGGGCACGCTGCACTTCGGTGCTGCCATGCACACGATCACCCCGACCTTCTACACCACCGCTGCTGGCGCTGCCGGTAACGAGTCGCTCGGCCACGCCGACGACTCCTACGGCTTCGCTGTCAACGGCGCTGTCGAGTTCAAGAACCTGCCGACCGGCGCGGGCGACAGCCTGAAGATTGAAGCAGTCTACGCCAAGGGCGCGGCCAAGTATGCCTTCACCGGCGGTACCACCGACACCTCGGGCGGCGGCCGTTTTGCCGCGGCTTCGGGCAACTCGCTGGCCTTCGGCTACGTGCTTGACGGCGTCTACACCAACGGCGGCAATATCGTTCAGAGCAACGCTTGGGCGGTCGCAGCCTTCTACGAGCACTACTGGAACCCGGCATGGCGTACGTCGCTGTTCGGCAGCTACAGCAGCATCTCGTACGGCAATGAAGGCAACGCGCTGCTCGCCGCTGCCTTCAGCCCGACCAACCCGCTCGGTACCCGTGCGAACAATGGTGGCACGCTTGTTGGTTCGACCGGCAACTTCGACTTCGCTATCGCCCAGATCGGTACCCGTACCGCCTGGACCCCGGTCAAGAACCTGACCCTGTCGGCCGAATTTACCTACTCCCGTCTGGAGCAGAACCTCGGTGGCGCCTGGACCGGTGCTGTGACTGGCAAGCCGACCCCGGTCGGCGGCTACGCGCTCCAGAACCAGAACCTCTACAACGGTTCGGTTCAGATCCTGCGCTCGTTCTAATATCGACTGCCTCACGGCAATCGCTATCTGAAACAAAGACCCCCGGCAGGAAACTGCCGGGGGTTTTTGCTTGCGTGATCGATCGCTGTGCCAAGGCGTAGGATGGGTTTCGCTCGACGCTTACGCGTCTGCGGTCTACCCCATTCGACGTATTCGCACTGTCCTGGTTGATGCTACTCGACGCTGCTGCTGGCACCGCGATGCAGGTCGGCCTCGATCTGCAGCCGTGAGCCACCGCCGAAGCGGGCGCGATAGACCTGCAGGTTCTCCATGATGCGCTGGACGTAGTTGCGCGTTTCCGAGAACGGAATCGACTCGACCCAGTCGACCGGATCGACCTTGGGGTCACGTGGATCACCGTAGCGTTCGATCCATTTGCGCACGCTACCGCGCCCGGCGTTGTAGCCGGCGAAGGTCATGATGTAGGAGCCGCGATAGTCCTCAAGGAGGCCACCGAGTTCGGCGGCGCCCAGCGTGGCGTTGTAGACCGAATCGCCCTTGAGGCGCGCAAGGTCATAGGTGCCGCCGTGCCGCTTGGTGACGTATTGCGCCGCGCTCGGCGTCACCTGCATCAGACCATAGGCTTGGGCCGGTGACACGACGGCCGGGTTGAAGGCGCTTTCCTGCCGTGCGATCGCATAGACCACGGCAGACTCGACCTCGGGCCCGATCGGGCGGTAGCTCGGAATGCCCGTCGTCGGATAGGCATAGTGATCGAAGGGCAGGCCGCGATTGAGGGCCGCCTTGCCGACCAGCAATGTGCCGCGGGCATCCTTGTTCTGTTGCGCGAGCTCGGCAAGGCCGAGCACGGCTTCCGGATCGCCGTTCTCGCCGACATCGGCGAAGATCGGGATGGCGACTTCGCGCTCGTCGATGGCGTAGAGCAGTTGCACCGCGCGAACGATTTCCAGTCGATCGAGCCCACGCGCGCGGGCGGTCAATGCACCGCTGATATCAAGCTGCTGCAGGCCAAGCTTGGCGCGCGCGAGCTGGCCGTAATAGCTGGTGGATTGCTCTGCTGCGCGCGTGTAGGCGGCGCGCGCTTCCTGGCTGCGGCCTGCGGCTTCTGCAGCACGGCCCTGCCAGTAACCGGCGCGGGCGAGAGCTGTCGGATTGACGCTGCCGACGCCGATACGTGCGAAGTGCTGTGCGGCGGTTGCGGGATCTTTCAGGAAGCGGAGCGCGATCCAGCCGGCAGTGAACTCCTGCTCGGTCTTGTAGATGTCGCGCGCGGGCAGGGCAGCATCGCGTGCCACGAGATAGGCCGAGCGATGTTCGCCGACGTCGAGTAACTTGCGCGCCGTGAGACGTCGCTCGATCCACCATTCGTCGAGATTGTGCAGGCGCTGCGGTTCGCGCGGCGCTGCAATCATCAGCCGCGCTGCTTCGCCGAATTTCTCCTCGCGGCGCAGCTGCTGAATGTGGCTGAAGATGTAGCCGGGGTCGCTATGCAGCTCGGACGGCACTGCAGCGAGCAGCGCGTTGGCGTTCGATGCCTTCTTGGTGACGCCGATGCGCGCCCGGGCCAGAGCCATCTGCGCGCCGCCGAGGCGTTTGGCAGAGCGCAGCGCGGCATCTGAATCGCTGCCATAGAGCAGCATGTCCATGCGCGCCTTGTGATCGCCGGGTGTGATCAGCGGACCGAACATGTCGATGGCCATGTTCTCGGTATCGCCCGATAACGGATCGCTGCGCCATGCATCACGGATCAGCCGCTCCGCGCCGGCGCGGTCGCCGCGCGCGAGGAGCGACTTGGCCAGAGCGAATTTGCCCTTGGCGGAAATCGGCTTCTCGCTCTCGAAATAAGACTGGATCGCGGAGTCGTCGCGCTTGTCGTCCCACAGCGCCGCTTCGATGCGGCGTCGCAGGAAGGTCTGCGATGGCCAGCTCGGATTGGCGGCGACGAAAGCGCGGTAGCGCTCGACCGAAGCGCCATTGTCATCGCTGCGCAGATAGATCCATTCGCCGAGCTTGCGCGCCACCGGATCGCCAATCGTTTGCACGACCTGCGCGGCTTCCGAACCCTTGCGCTTGCGGATCAGCTCGATGACGCTTTCGAGCGTTTCGGCATCCGCCTGTGGGGTGGATGTTGTTGCCGCCACCGCGGCGCGGGCGACTGGCTTCTTGGCAGCAGGGGGAATCGCCGCATGCTGGCGTGTGGCGGGCTGGATTACCGGAGCCGGGCTCGCAGCATCTGGCGCGAGCGGCTTCGCCGGGGCCGCCACGGCCGTGGCGGCCTGTGCGGCGCTACGCGCAATGGGGCGCGCTTTCGGCAATGGAACTTTGGTGGCCGCCCAGGCCTCGACGGCCAGCACCGATACTCCGACCGCCAGCGCCAGACCGGAGCCCAAGGCTGTCCGTTGCAAGGCCGTCCGCCGCGCAGTCGTGGTGAGGAACAGGTGCTTCACGGCATTCCCTCGCGGCGAATCAGGCAATCGCACGCATTCCCATGATGTATTTGATTGAAACGGTGACCAAATCGTCAATTTCTGTAACCGCTTGCTCCTCTCTGCCCGGCTACGGCGGCGAAATCACGGCCAAACAGCCGGTAAACCGCGCTGAAACCGCTTCGGGCGGTCTTTCGCCGCAGCCATAGACTCGATAAGACTTGCTGTTCAATCAATCGGTTCAAGCAGACGGCTAAAGCCGCATCGCGTTCGGAGCAGACCATGGCAGCCACCAAGACGAATTTCCGGGGGTCTTACACCGCGCTGGTCACGCCGTTCAAAGATGGCGCGCTGGACGAGGCAGGCTTTCGTGCGCTCGTCAGCTGGCAGATCGCCGAGGGCAGCAACGGCCTCGTTCCGGTCGGCACCACGGGCGAGAGCCCGACGCTGAGCCACGAAGAGCACTACAAGGTCGTCGAATGGTGCATTGACGAAGCCAAGGGCCGTGTGCCGGTGATCGCTGGCGCCGGGTCCAACTCCACCAAGGAAGCGGTAGCTTTGGCGAAGCACGCCGAGAAGGCCGGTGCGGATGCGGTGCTGGTGGTGACGCCGTATTACAACAAGCCCACGCAAGAGGGCATGTATCAGCACTTCAAGGCGGTGAACGACGCGATCGGCATTCCGATCCTGATCTATAACATTCCGCCGCGTTCGGTGGTGGACATGTCCGTCGAGACCATGACCCGGCTGTTCGAATTGAAGAACATCGCCGGCGTCAAGGATGCCACTGCCAATCTCGCGCGCGTGTCGCAGCAGCGCCATGCCATGGGGCCGGATTTCATCCAGATGTCCGGCGAAGACATGACTGCGCTGGCCTATATGGCGGCGGGTGGCCATGGCTGCATTTCGGTGACGGCGAATGTTGCGCCGAAGCTCTGTGCCGAACTGATGTCGCTGGTGCTCAAGGGCGACTATGCCGGGGCGCTCAAGGTCCAGGATCGCCTGACGCCGCTGCATGACACGATCTTCAAGGAGCCGGGCCTTGCCGGCGCCAAGCACGGCCTCGCACTGTTGGGCCGCATCAAGGAAGAAGTACGTCTGCCGCTGATGACGGTGACGCCGCCCACCGGCAAGGTGATCCGCGATGCCATGGTCTTCGCGGGCCTTATCAACTAGGCATCTGCATCAACCAGATGTTGAGTGACTTGGCTGCGTCATCTCTCCTTGTTTGTAAGCGCGTACGCGTCGTTCGTTGAAAACAAAAAGGAATTGCAGATGCTGAAGGAATTTCGCGATTTCGCGATGAAGGGCAATGTGGTCGATCTCGCCGTCGGCGTGATCATCGGCGCAGCCTTTGGTGCCATCGTCTCGTCGATGGTGGCCGATGTCATCATGCCGATCATCGGTGCGATCACCGGCGGTCTCGATTTCTCGAATTACTTCACGGGTCTCTCGAAATCCGTTACGGCAACCAATCTGGCCGACGCCAAGAAGCAGGGCGCCGTGCTCGCCTGGGGCAGCTTCCTGACCCTGACGCTGAACTTCATCATTGTCGCCTTTGTCCTGTTCTTGGTGATCCGCTTCATGAACCAGCTGAAGCGCAATGATGCCGCCAAGCCGGTTGAACCGCCGAAGCCGACCCGTGAAGAAGAACTGCTGACCGAGATCCGCGACCTGCTCAAGAAGGCCTGAGCCCAAGGCTTGGGTCGGGCATTCGCGGCACCTATATTCGGTCAGCATGCTGAAAGTATTGAACGATGGCCGAAAAGAACGAACGCCCGATCAAGGTGATCGCCGAGAACCGCAAGGCGCGGTTCAACTACGCCGTCGAGGATACGGTCGAGGCGGGCATCGCCTTGACCGGGACCGAGGTGAAGTCGATCCGCAACGGCAAGAGCACCATTGCGGAATCCTACGCCGATCCGAAGGACGGTGAGATCTGGCTGATCAACTGCAACATCCCTGAATATCTGCAGGCCAACCGCTTCAACCACGAGCCGAAGCGGCCGCGGAAGCTGCTGCTGCATCGCAAGCAGATCAACAAGCTGATGGGTGCGGTAGAACGCCAGGGCATGACCCTTGTGCCGTTGAAGATGTACTTCAACGAACGCGGCCGCGTTAAGCTGCAGCTCGCGCTGGCAAAGGGCAAGCAGCTCCACGACAAGCGCGCGAGCGAGAAGGACCGTGACTGGGGCCGCGAGAAGGGCCGTCTGTTACGCGCGCGGGGATAAGGCTGGGCGTCGCCCATTCTTTCAAACAAGAGGATGAGATGACGCAAGGCAACCTGCTCGAAGTCGACTGGAGCAAGATTCCGGCGCCGGAAGACGACGGTGCCGCCAATCATCTGACCGGCATGACGATCCCTCCGGTCAGCCTGCGCGCAACGAACGATACGGCGGTCACGCTGTCCGAACTCACCGGCCGCACCGTGGTGTTCGGCTATCCGCGTACAGGCGAGCCCGGTAAAATTGGGCTGGTCGATGACTGGGACATGATTCCGGGCGCGCGTGGCTGCACGCCGCAAACCTGTTCGTTCCGGGATCTGTTCGCGGAGCTGAAGGCCGCTGGCGCCAAGCATGTGTTTGGCCTGTCGACGCAGAGCAACGAATATCAGACCGAAATGGCCGGGCGGCTGCATCTGCCGTTTCCGGTGTTGTCCGACAAGCACCTTGAGCTGAGTGACGCACTCAGCCTGCCGACTATGGAGGTTGCCGATCTCACGATGATCAAGCGCATGGCCATGATCATCGACGACGGCAAGATCACCCATGTGTTCTATCCGGTGTTTCCACCGGACCGGAACGCGGGCGATGTGCTGGAATGGATGAAGGCGAACCCGGTTTGATCGCGTTGTCGCGGTCCTAGCCCGGATAGCGCTTCGCTCGTCCGGGCTACAGGTTAGGCATCACTCAGATCCGCCTTTACCCGCGCAAACACCGCACGGAACATCTCGGGCGTCAGTACGCGCGTGTTCGTGTTGTAGCGCGAGCAGTGATAGCTGTCGTAGAGCTTGAAGCGGCCGACATCGTGAACGGCGCCGTGCGCAAAGGGCGCTGTCACGGCGCGAATGCCGAGCGTCCTCAGCATCGTGTCGTGGGCGACGCGGCCCAGCAGCACGATAGCGCGCAATCGCGGCATGGTGTCCATCGTGGCAATCAGAAACGGCCGGCAGGTGGTGATCTCGACGGGCAGCGGCTTGTTCTGTGGTGGTACGCAGCGCACGGCATTGGTGATCCGGCAATCCTGCAGCATTAGCCCGTCATCAGGGCGTGCTTCATAGGTGCCGGAGGCAAAGCCGAAATCGAGCAAGGTCTCGTAGAGCAGATCGCCGGCATAGTCGCCGGTAAAGGGACGCCCGGTACGATTGGCGCCCTGCACGCCGGGGGCGAGGCCCACGATCAGGAGGGCAGCATCGGACATGCCGAACGACGGCACGGGTCCGTTGTAGCCGTCGGGGTCGCGCTCGCGCACCTCCAGCCGGTACTCGACGAGGCGGGGGCACAGGGGACAATCGCGCCCGGGATCGGTGGAAGTGCCAGCGGAAATCGCGGTTGCGACCACCGCCGGCTGTTGTCTGCTGAGTTGCGTCTTAGTCTTCGAAATCTTCATCGCCTCGTGGCGCCATGGTGGTCGCGCGCTGCAGGAATTGCGGCGTCTGGTGACGCGGCTCGCGCGGAGCAGGGCGCTCTGCCGGATCGCGGCCAAGCTTGCTCTGCAGTTCCATGAGATCGGTAAACACGTCTGCCTGCCGGCGCAACTCGTCGGCGATCATGGGGGGCTGGCTCGAGATGGTGGACACCACGGTGACGCGGACGCCGCGGCGCTGCACGGCTTCGACCAGGGAGCGGAAGTCGCCGTCGCCCGAGAACAGCACGATCTGGTCGACATGTTCGGCCAGTTCCATGGCATCGACGGCGAGCTCGATGTCCATATTGCCCTTCACCTTGCGTCGGCCGGACGCATCGATGAATTCCTTGGTGGCCTTGGTTACCACCGTATACCCGTTGTAATCGAGCCAATCGATCAGCGGGCGAATCGACGAGTATTCCTGATCCTCGATAATCGCGGTGTAATAGAAGGCCCGGACGAGGGTCCCGCGGCTCTGAAATTCCTTGAGGAGGCGCTTGTAGTCGATGTCGAAGCCGAGGGTCTTGGCGGTGGCGTACAGGTTGGCGCCGTCGATGAAGAGTGCGATCTTGTTAGATGTGAGGGACATCAAGTTTTCTCATGTGGTTTGTTGTTGTTAGCGTTTTTGGCGCGACTTCGTCGTTGCGCATTTGAATCACATTTGTCGTCCGCTCTTCGTCGGATCGGCTTTATTGACGCCACGCAATCAGCTGGTCTGGAACTGCCCGAATATGCCGATCCATCTTCCCTTGCAATGAAGCCTTTTGGTGTCGAGATATCCGCTTCTGGCCAGATGGTGCCACCGCTTCTGCGGTCTTTTTGAGGGTACCATAGTGCGGCAGAAAACCAAGCCAAGAAGGACGCAATTCCAAATTGGTCCTTGCGAATGCTGCAAAGCCCCTATACCTACGGGACTTAATCATCATATTCGGTCCCACAACAAACGGAGCGACATTTTATGGCGCGCGTAACCGTCGAAGATTGCATCGATAAGGTCGACAACCGGTTCGACCTGGTGTTGCTGGCAGCACACCGGGCACGAATGATCTCGTCCGGTTCACAACTTACGATTGATCGCGACAACGACAAGAATCCCGTTGTTTCGCTGCGCGAAATCGCTGATCAGACCATTTCCCCGGAAGATCTCCGTGAGGAACTGGTCCATTCGCTGCAGAAGTTCGTGGAAGTGGACGAGCCAGAGCCGGATACGATTCCGCTGATCGGCTCCGCCGGCGCCAGCGTCGATGCCGACGATACCGAAGTGGCTGTCGAGCGCATGACCGAAGAAGAGCTCCTCAAGGGTCTCGAAGGCCTCGCTCCGCCGGAAGAGCAGCCCGAAGAAGACGAGTAAAGCGATACACACGGTCTTTTGCTTAACCGTTTTGATTATCAGTCATCACAAAGGCCCGGACATGCGTCCGGGCCTTTGC
Source organism: Tardiphaga sp. 20_F10_N6_6 (assembly GCF_052076045.1). NCBI lineage: Bacteria > Pseudomonadati > Pseudomonadota > Alphaproteobacteria > Hyphomicrobiales > Nitrobacteraceae > Tardiphaga > Tardiphaga sp. 20_F10_N6_6. Next base: position 1,489,026 of record NZ_CP197239.1, on the reverse strand, counting down.
TTTTGCAGTCCGTTTCGGGGCAAACTTGAGACGAAGAATCCAGGTCGCTGCTGACCGGATCGAACGAGGCTAGGATGGCGACTTCGCGCCGTAATAAACGGCAGATGCAGGCTGCGAACGACACGGTCGCCGCGGTCTCGCCAGTTTCGCCTGAAGCGCTGTCTGCAGAGACGCCAATTCCGGCCAAGGTGCCGCGGACGTCCCGTGTCCGGATGATGCGGCAATACGATCTGGTGGACCGCGTCCGGGCCTATAACCCGAACACCGATGAGGATCTGCTCAACCGCGCCTATGTCTATGCCATGGTCGCCCATGGCGAGCAGACACGGGCCTCCGGCGACCCGTATTTCTCCCACCCGCTGGAAGTGGCAGCGATCCTCACCGACCTCAAGCTCGACGACGCCACCATCGTGGCGGCGCTGCTGCACGACACGATCGAGGATACTGAGGCCACCCGGACCGAAATCGACAAGCTGTTCGGCGCCGAAATCGGCGCGCTGGTCGAGGGCCTGACCAAGCTGAAGCGGCTCGAACTGGTGTCGCGCGAAGCCAAGCAGGCGGAGAACCTGCGCAAGCTGCTGCTGGCGATCGCCGACGACGTCCGGGTCCTGCTGATCAAGCTCGCCGACCGTCTGCACAATATGCGGACGATGGAGTTCATGCCGCCAGCCTCGCGCCGCCGCATCGCCGAGGAGACCCTCGACATCTATGCGCCGCTCGCCGGACGCATGGGTATGCAGGCGATGCGCGAGGAGCTTGAGGAACTGTCGTTCAAGGTGCTCGATCCCGACGCCTATCTGGTGGTGATGCAGCGCCTGGACTCACTGACCGAACGCAATCGCAACCTCATCGACATGATCGAGAGTCATCTCTCCACGAAGCTGGAGAAGAACGGCATCACGGCGCGCGTCACCGGCCGACGCAAGAAGCCGTTTTCGATCTGGACCAAGATGAAGCGCAAGTCGGTGGGGTTCGAGCAGCTGTCGGACATTTACGGCTTCCGCGTCGTGCTGCAGGACATGGAGGCGTGCTACCGCGCACTCGGCGTGGTGCACACGACCTGGCCGGTGGTGCCGGGCCGCTTCAAGGATTACATCTCGACGCCGAAGCAGAACGACTATCGCTCGATCCACACCACGGTGATCGGCCCCGGCAACCAGCGCGTCGAACTGCAGATCCGCACCGAGGACATGAACAGCATCGCCGAATACGGCATCGCGGCGCATGCGTTCTACAAGGATGGCATTGGCTCGCCGACCGAAATGCTCAAGCGCGAATCCAACGCGTTCTCGTGGCTGCGCCATACCATCGGCATTCTCTCGGAGAGCACCAATCCGGAAGAATTCCTCGAGCATACCAAGCTCGAACTGTTCCACGACCAGGTGTTCTGCTTCACCCCGAAGGGCAAGCTGATCGCGCTGCCGCGCAATGCCAATGTCGTCGACTTCGCTTATGCCGTGCATACCGACGTCGGCAACAGTGCGGTGGGTTGCAAGATCAACGGCAAATTCGCGCCGCTGTCGTCCGAATTGCAGAATGGCGACGAAGTCGAGGTGCTGACTTCGGCCGCACAGCAGGCGCCGCCATCCGCATGGGAAGGCCTGGCGGTCACTGGCAAAGCGCGCGCCGCCATTCGCCGTGCGACGCGAACGGCGGTCCGTGATCAATATGCCAGCCTTGGCCGCCGGATCGTCGAGCGCCTGTTCGTGCGCGCCAAGATGGAATATTCGGACGACCAGTTGAAGGGCGCGCTGCCGCGTCTGGCGCGCACGTCTATCGACGACGTGATGGCCTCGGTCGGCCGCGGCGAATTGCGCGCCGCGGACGTCGCGCGTGCGATGTATCCCGACTACAAGGAAGAGCGCATCGGCCGCTTTTCGGCCAACAACAAGAAGTCGACGGCGGACAAGGTCAGAACGCCGGATGGCGCGGCACGCTTCACCTCGATCATCTCGATCGGTGGCGTCGATTCCGATCTGCCAATTAAATTCGCTCCGAACGGTGGCGCCGTGCCGGGCGACCGCATCGTCGGCATCGTTACGCCGGGCGAGGGCATCACGATCTATCCGATCCAGTCACCGGCGTTGAAAGACTTCGAGGAAGAGCCGGAGCGCTGGGTCGACGTGCGCTGGGATATCGATGAATCCTCGCCGCAGCGTTTTCCGGCGCGGCTGTTCCTGCAGAATGTCAACGAGCCCGGCAGCCTGGCGCAGATCGCTCAGGTCATCGCCGACCATGACGGCAATATCGACAATATCAGCATGCACCGCCGCTCGCCCGATTTCACCGAACAGACCATCGATCTCGGGGTCTACGACCTCAAGCATCTCAGCGCGATCATCAATCAGTTGCGCGCCAAGGCCGTTGTCGCCAAGGTCGAGCGGGTCAATGGGTAGCGTCTTCCCTTAAGGTTTTCTGGAATTTCGTCATGTCCTCATCCTCGCTGCGCCTCGGCGTCAACATCGATCACGTCGCGACCCTGCGCAACGCGCGGGGCGGCAAGCACCCGGATCCCGTTCGTGCTGCGCTGGAAGCCATTTCGGCCGGTGCCGACGGCATCACCGCGCATCTGCGGGAGGATCGTCGCCACATCCGTGACGCCGATATGGAACGACTGAAGGCGGAGATCTCCAAGCCGCTGAATTTCGAAATGGCGGCGACGCCTGACATGGTGCGGATCGCGCTGGCGGTGAAGCCTCATGCCGTCTGTCTGGTGCCGGAGCGGCGCGAAGAATTGACGACCGAGGGCGGCCTCGACGTGGTCGGCCAGCGTGAATCGCTGGAGCCGTCGATCGCGCGCTTCACTGAAGCCGGCATACGGGTGTCGCTGTTCATAGCGGCAGATCCCAAGCAGATCGAAATGGCCGCTAAACTAAAGGCCCCCGTGATCGAACTCCACACGGGCGCCTGGTGCGACGCGATCACCGATGGCGATACCGCGAAGGCCGCTCATGAATGGCAGCGCATTGCCGCCGGCGCGAGGCTGGCGAAATCCGCAGGCCTGGAAGTACATGCCGGCCATGGTCTCGACTATGCCACCGCCGAGACGATCTCAGCGCTGCCCGAAATCATGGAGCTGAACATCGGCTACTATATGATTGGCGAGGCACTGTTCATCGGTCTGTCCGATACGGTGCGTCTGATGCGCGCGGCGATGGATCGCGGGCGGATGCAGTCCAAGAGCGCCTCATGATCATCGGCATCGGTTCCGATCTGATCGACATTACGCGCGTCGCCAAGGTGATCGAACGCCATGGCGACCGCTTTCTCGATCGCATCTTCACCGAGGCCGAACGGGCGCGGGCACAGCGCCGCGTGAAGAGCGAGAGGATGGTGGTGGCGACATATGCCAAGCGTTTCGCTGCCAAGGAGGCCATGTCCAAGGCGCTGGGCACCGGCATCCGCCAGGGGGTCTGGTGGCGGGATATGGGCGTCGTCAACCTACCCGGGGGGAAGCCCTCCATGAAGCTCACCGGCGGTGCGCTGGTGCGGCTGCAGGCCCTGATACCGCCGGGGCATGATGCCCAGATCGATCTGTCGATCACGGACGATTGGCCGCTGGCGCAGGCTTTCGTCATAATTTCGGCCGTCCCGTCGCCCAAGCCCTGAGGGCTGGCCGGGAGCCGCACCTGAAGCGGTGCGATCACAAGCCGGCACGTCAAACTGGCGGGAAATAGCGGCTTTTCGGGGCGGTTCATTGCACCGTTACCAACAACCGTTTAAACCTGCGAGGACACCGAACCGACGCCAATTCTCGCTGACGCCGCTCATGGCATTTGCAGGACTTTGCCGTAATTATATGAATCTAATGCATTTTTCGTGCGAGGCGCGACGCCGCCTTGCCCCAAAATGCGCTGCCAGCCGCGCGGCGACGCTGCGGGAATCGGGAAAGCGATGAGTGTGACATCCGGGACCAAGACTGAAAGCGGCGTCGGCGAGACCATCCGTGTTGTCATCAACGCACTGCTGATCGCGCTGGTGATCCGGACCTTCCTGTTCCAGCCCTTCAATATCCCGTCGGGCTCGATGAAGGCCACGCTTCTGGTCGGCGATTACCTCTTCGTCTCGAAATATTCCTACGGCTACAGCCACTATTCGATCCCGCTGTCGCCGAATATCTTCTCCGGCCGCGTCTTCGGTTCCGAGCCGTCACGCGGTGACGTCGTGGTGTTCCGTCTGCCGAAGGACGACTCCACCGACTACATCAAGCGCGTGATCGGTCTGCCCGGTGACCGCGTCCAGATGAAAGAGGGGCTGCTCTACATCAACGAGAAGCCCGTGCAGCGCGAGCGTATGAGCGACTTCGTCGGCGAAGATCCGTGCGGTTCCGACGCAACGGCGCGCGTCAAGCGCTGGAAGGAAACGCTGCCCAATAACGTCACCTATGAGACGCTCGATTGCGTCGACAACGGTTTCTACGACAACACCAATGTCTACACCGTGCCGCCCGGCAACTTCTTCATGATGGGCGACAACCGCGACAATTCGACGGACAGCCGGGTGCTGTCGGCCGTCGGCTATGTGCCGTTCGAGAATCTAGTCGGTCGCGCGCAAATGATCTTCTTCTCGATCGCCGAAGGCGAACATGCTTGGCAGATCTGGCGCTGGCCGACCGCCGTACGCTGGAATCGAATTTTCTCTATCGTGCGATGACCGACGACTCCAACAATCCCATCGAGACCGCGCCGAAGACCGACGAAGTTAGCTCGACGACCGAGGCTACGCCGGAGACGGCTGCTGCCCGCAAGAAGAAGGCACGCGCAGCGGCGAAGGTCGCCGCAGCCGAGATCGAAACGCGCATCGGCCACAGCTTCAAGGATCCTCTGCTGCTGGCGACAGCCTTCACCCATGTGTCGGCCCTGAAGTCGCAGCGCAGCCGGACCGAGAGCTACCAGCGTCTTGAGTTTCTCGGCGACCACGTACTCGGCCTCGTGGTCTCCGACATGTTGTTTCGCGCTTTCCCGAATGCGGATGAAGGCGAGTTGTCGAAGCGGCTCGCCGACCTCGTCCGCAAGGAAGCATGCGCCGACGTCGCACGGCTGTTGGGTCTCCTCGAGGGTATCAAGCTCGGCACGGTCGGCGCCGGCGCCGGTCAGCGGTTGCGCAAGTCGGTCCTCGGCGATATCTGCGAAGCCGTGATCGGCGCGATCTTCCTCGATGGCGGCTATCCGGCTGCGGAAAGCTTCGTGCAGCGCAACTGGACCGAGCGCATGCGCAAGCCGGTGCGTCCGTTGCGCGATCCCAAGACGGTGCTGCAGGAATGGGCCCAGGGCCGCGGTCTGCCGACACCGGCCTATCGGGAGGTCGAACGCTCCGGTCCGCACCACGATCCGCATTTCAAGATCGAGGTGGATGTGAAGGGGTTTGCGCCGGCCGAAGGCGAGGGTGGCAGCAAGCGCGCCGCCGAGAAAGCCGCGGCGCAGGCGATGATTGCGCGTGAAGGCGTCAGCAGTGGCGGCAATGAAGGATAATGTCGTGAGCGATGCTGAACCAGACCATGAGTCCGAAGGGACACCCGTTGAAACCCGCTGCGGCTTTGTCGCGCTGATCGGTGCGCCCAATGTCGGCAAGTCGACGCTGGTCAATGCGCTGGTCGGCTCCAAGGTCACCATCGTCTCGCGCAAGGTGCAGACCACCCGCGCGCTGATCCGCGGCATCGTGATCGAGAACCACGCTCAGATCATTCTGGTCGATACGCCCGGCATCTTCCTGCCGAAGCGGCGCCTCGATCGGGCGATGGTCAAGACGGCATGGAGCGGTGCGCATGATGCCGACGTCGTTTGCGTGCTGCTTGATGCCAAAGCGGGCATCAACGAGGAAGCCGAGGCGATCTTCGCGCAGCTTGCGAGCGTCAATCACCCGAAGATCCTCGTGATCAACAAGGTCGACATCGTCTCCAAGGAAAAGCTGCTGAAGCTGGCGCAGATGGCCAATGAGCGGTTGAAGTTCGAAGAGACCTTCATGATCTCGGCGATGACCGGTGACGGCGTCGACGACCTGCGCCGCAGGCTCGCAGCCGACGTTCCCGCCGGCCCGTATCATTATCCCGAAGACCAGATGTCGGATGCGCCGATGCGGCATCTCGCGGCGGAAATCACCCGCGAGAAGATCTTTCGTCAGTTGCATCAGGAACTGCCGTACCAGTCGACGGTGGAGACCGATAGCTGGACCGAGCGCAAGGACAAGTCGGTACGGATCGAGCAGACGATTTTCGTCGAGCGCGAAAGCCAGCGCAAGATCGTGCTCGGCAAGGGCGGTGCGACGATCAAGCAGATCGGTGCGGACTCGCGCAGGGAGCTGACCGAGATCGTGGGCGCGCCCGTGCATCTATTCCTGTTCGTGAAGGTGCGCGAGAACTGGGGCGACGATCCCAATCGTTATCGCGAAATGGGCCTCGAATTTCCTCACGAGTGATCGAGGAGCGATGATGGAAGTGCAGCCGACAAGATGACCGCTCCCGCCAACCTTCCGAAGAACGTCTTCTATTTCGAAGTCCTGCTCTACATGTCGCTGATCCTCGACGCGCTGTCGATCGCGTTCCAGGACCGCACGCCTGACCTTGCGATGTCCGAGAGCACCATCATGGCGGCGAATCTGGTCGCCGCTTGCATGCTGTTGTTCTTCGTCTGGCTCGTGTGGCTCGCCGCCTATCGCCGCAAGGGCTGGCCGCGCTGGGTGCTGGTGGTGTCGCTGGCCTTCTCGGTATTGTCTCTGTTTCAGGTGCTTGGCCTGTACGGACTGCAGTTCGACAGTGCGATCGAGATCGTGTCATGCATCCTGACCGGGCTCGGACTGTATTGCGCTTTCACTGGCGACGCGAAAACCTGGTTCAAGGCCTGATCGCATTTACTGCGGCGGCTGCCGAATTCCTGTAAACTGCCCCCATGGAATGGACCGATGAAGGCATCATCCTGGGCGTGCGGCGGCATGGCGAATCCAGTGCCATCGTCGAATTGCTGACGCGTAGCCATGGTCGTCATCTCGGCCTGGTGCGCGGTGGTGCGGGGTCAAAGATGCGACCGCTGCTGCAACCCGGCAATAGCGTGCAGGCGATATGGCGGGCGCGGCTGGACGAACAGCTCGGCTATTACCTGATGGAAGGCACGTTGATGCGTGCTGCGACGCTGCTGGGTTCGTCCCATGCGGTCTACGGCATCACCCATCTCGCCTCGCTGGCGCGGTTGCTGCCGGAGCGCGATCCGCATGAAGACATCTACGAGACGCTGGAGCGCATCCTGGATGACTTCGATGATGTCGGCGAAGCCGCGCTCCATGTGATCCGGTTTGAGCTGGCGATGCTGACCGAACTCGGCTTCGGCCTCGATCTGGAGAATTGCGCCGCCACCGGCGTGACCTCTGACCTGATTTACGTGTCACCCAAATCTGGCAACGCAGTGTCCCGGACCGCGGGTGAACCGTATCGCGACCGGCTGATGCGGCTGCCGTCATTCCTGCGCGAGAGTGAAGACGGCCAAAACAGCATCTCCGACCGCGACCTGCAGGACGGCTTCGACCTGACCGGCCGCTTTCTGCTCCGCAACGTGCTGGAACCGCGCGGGCAGGGCCATTCCGACGCCCGCGAAGGGTTCATCAACGCGGTGACGCGGCACCTCGCGCGAATCTCATCGTCCTGAGGCAAGTTCGACATTGGCGAATGCCGGATTCGCGTCTATGTTCCGTGCATTGACGGGTTGATAGGAAGATATCGCATCCAGATGCTGGTTCGTCTGACCAGAGTGCAGCGACTAAGAGCAGGGTGGTTCGTCGCCCTGGCATATCTGTTGTGCGTGCTGGCGCCGACAATCTCCTTTGCCTTGCCGGGACAGCACCCGGTCGCGCCGTGCCTGACTGGCGAAAGTCATATGGCCGGCATGGTTCATGTTAATAGCAGCGCGTCTGCGCACATGCATGGGGATGGTCACGCGCACGATCATTCTGTCGCGCACTCATCAGCCGCACACTCTGCAGCCGCACATGCTGATGGCGACCACGCATTGACGGCGATCGACGATGCCTCCGGTTCGCACAAAGTGCCGCATTCGCCGAACGGTCCATGCTGCGGCCTGATGTGTATTTCCGCACTGCCGGCACCGCTGACTGACATCGTGACCCCTTCGGTGCCGACGGTTCTTCGTGTCACCGAAGGCTATCGCGCGGTCACCGACAGTGCGCCCGCCCGGCTCTACCGCCCTCCCATTTCCTGATCTGATCGTATCGACGCGGTGCCGCGCCCGTTAAGGGCACGCGCACCTGTGATCCATCGTCATTTCAGGAAAATAACATGCTTGCGCAGCTTGGGGCGAAGCTCGCCGCCGTTTGTTCGGTGGTCGGGAAGCTATTCGATATCAGATTTGGAATCCTCGCAGCGATGACCGCTGCCAGTATGGCGCTCGGTGGCTGCATGCCAGTGACCGCATCGTTGGCTGGCGCCGACCCGGCAGATCCCGGCACCAAGGTCGCTGGTGTCGGCTATCGCTCCACCGTGGCTCCTTACAGCAGCCTTCGGCCGGTTGCCCCGTCGTCATGGCGCGAGCAGAACGACCGTGTCGCTCCTGTGCCGAAATCTGGCCGGTAGGGGCACGTCATGTTCAACAAGCATCACAAGTCGCGCACGCATGCGCGCCAGTTCGGTTCAAGGTCTGCAGCCGGCATTACGCTGCTATCGACGCTGTTGCTGGCGGGATGTGCATCGTTCTCGCCTGATGGCGGTATGGGCGTCGTCGCCGGGGTCGCAAGCGAGACCATCAACAAGGACGTGATTGCGATCCGGACGCCGGATGACGCACAACGTGCCGATGCAACCGTCAAAGCCCTGCTGCGGCGGGCATTGACAGTCGACAGCTCGGTGCAGATCGCATTGCTCAGCAATCGCGGCCTGCAGGCTGCGTATAATGAATTGGCGCTTGCGGAAACGGATCTCGTCGGCGACAGCCTGCCGCCTAATCCGACATTCTCGATCTCGCGCATTTCCGGCAACGGTGCGTTGGAAATCGAGCGACAGGTCGTCGGCGATATTCTCGCGCTGGCGACACTGCCGTTCCGCTCCGAGATCGCCCGTCAGCGATTCCAGAAGGCGCAATTGCGCGCTGCGGAGGAGACGCTGCGGCTGGCCGCTGACGTCAGACGCGCCTACTACCGCGCCGTCGCTGCCAACGAACTTGTCGGCCTGCTGACGGATGCCAAGTCGACGGCGGAAACCACGGCGCAACTCGCACAGAAGCTGGGCGAGACCGGATCGCTGAACAAGCTCGACCAAGCCCGCGAGCAGGTATTCTACGCGGAGACGACCGCCGATCTCGCAACGCTCCGTCAGGAGGCCACGAGTTCGCGCGAGCGTTTGATCCGTCTGCTCGGACTCTGGGACACCGACATCAGATTGCCCCAGAAGTTGCCGGTGCTGCCGCGTCAGCCGCTGTCGTTGCCGCGCATCGAGGTCGATGCCGTTGCACACCGCATTGACCTGCAGATCGCCCGCATTGAACTCGCCGCTCTCGCCAAGTCGCTGAACCTCACCGAAGCAAGTCGGTTCGTGACGTTGCTCGACGTCGCCGGCATCGACCGTAAGACGCGTGATCCGGAGGGGACGCCGTTCCGCGAACGCGGCTTCGACGTGCAATTTCAGATTCCGATCTTTGACGGCGGTGAAGTGCGCGTCCGACAGGCGGCGGAGACCTATAACCAGGCCTTCAACCTGTTGATCGAGAAGGCCGTGAATATCCGCTCCGAAGCGCGCTATGCCTTCAGGGTGTATCGCTCGACCTACGATATCGCCGGTCACTACCAGCGCGAGGTGTTGCCGCTGCGCAAGATCATCTCGGACGAGATGCAATTGCGCTTCAGCAGCATGCAGGTCGATGTATTCGCGCTGTTGACCGAGGCCCGCCAACGCATCGCAGCTTTGCGCGCAGCCATTGAAGCCAAACGCAATTTCTGGCTCGCGCAGTCGGAACTGCAGACCGCGATCAATGGCGGCGGCCGCAGCGAACCATCATCCGAAACAAGATCCGCGCCGGCCGCGCAGGCGTCCAGTGGAGGAGGGCACTGAAATGGAGAAAACCATGTTGTCCCGGCGAAACTTTCTCGGCACAGCCACGGTGCTTGCCAGTGCGGCTGCGGTGACCGGCCGCGCCCAGGCGGCGAGTATTCCCGAAGCGCCCATGATGGACAAAGTAACGATGCAGCCACCGCTGCATCCGCCGAGCGGGCCCGACTACAATCCGGTGGTTACGCTCAACGGCTGGACATTGCCGTGGCGTATGAATGGCGACTGGAAGGAATTCCATCTGGTCGCCGAGCCCGTCGAGCGCGAATTCGCGGACGGCATGAAAGCATATCTCTGGGGCTACAACGGCCAGTCGCCGGGGCCGACGATCGAAACTGTCGAAGGCGACAAGGTTCGCATCTTCGTTACCAACAAACTGCCGGAGCACACCACCGTGCATTGGCACGGTGTGATCCTGCCAAGTGGCATGGATGGCGTCGGCGGGCTGAGCCAGCCGCACATCAAGCCCGGCAAGACCTTCGTCTACGAATTCGAGATGAAGCACAGCGGCACGTTCATGTACCACCCGCATTCGGACGAGATGGTCCAGATGGCGATGGGCATGATGGGGATGATGGTCGTGCATCCCCGCGACAACAGCTTCCGGCCCGCCGATCGCGATTTCGTCTTCATCATGAGCAGCTATCTCATCGATCCCGGCACCTATCTGCCGAAGGTCAACGAGATGACCGACTTCAATATGTGGGCGTGGAACAGTCGCGTCTTTCCCGGCATCGATCCGTTGCCGGTGCGTCTCGGCGACCGTGTGCGGATACGGGTGGGCAATCTCACGATGACCAACCATCCGATCCATCTGCATGGGCACAAGTTTGCGGTCAGCTGTACCGATGGAGGATGGGTGCCTGACAGCGCGCAATGGCCGGAAGTCACCACTGACGTGCCGGTGGGTGCGATCCGCGCATTCGATTTTGTCGCCGACAATCCCGGCGATTGGGCGTTCCACTGCCACAAGTCGCATCACACCATGAATGCGATGGGTCACGACGTCAGAAACCTGATCGGCGTCTCCAAAAAGGATCTGGCGAAGGCAGTCGGCAAGCTGGCGCCGGACGCGATGGTGATGGGATCCACCGGCGGTGCCATGGGCGAGATGGAGATGCCGATGCCTGACAACACTCTGCCGATGATGACGGGATCAGGTCAGTTCGGTCCGATCGAGATGGGCGGCATGTTCAGCATCATGAAGGTGCGGGACGGACTCGCGCGCGACGATTACCGCGATCCGGGTCCTTACGATTTCCCGAAGGGTACGGTGGCCTATGAGATCGAGGCGCCGCAGAGCGAAGCGCCACGACAGACGAGCGTGAAGGACAAAACCATCAAAGGCCAGGGATCGAAGCCGATGGACATGAAGAAGGGTATGAAAATGAAGGGAATGTAGGGCCAGGACTGCACATCGTCATCGCAGACAACAATCAACACGGAAAACTGAAATGAACGAGACTCGAAAATACATTGGTCGCGGCGTCATACTGGCCGCGATGGCTTACGCGGCTGCTGCTGTGGCCCACGACAAGCATGGAGGATATTCGGCTGGCGAACCCGGCGATCCCAAGAAGCCGGCGCGCGAGATCGTCGTCAGCATGAACGAGATGGATTATTCGCCTGCGGTCATTGAGGTGAAGCGCGGCGAGCAGATTCGCTTCGTCATACGTAACGTGGGGACCGAAGCACATGAGTTCCTGCTGGCGACCACGGCAGAAAATCTGAAGCATGGCGAAGCGATGAAGAAAAATCCCGACATGGAGCATGACGAGCCCAATGGCCTGCGTCTTGCCGCCAAAAAGTCCGGGGAAGTCCTGTGGAAGTTCTCGAAGGCAGGGACGTTCGAATATTCATGCCTGATCCCGACGCATCGTGAATTGGGGATGACCGGCAAGGTCATCGTGAAATAGCGCGATGCAAACAGCTCAAGTTCACGCAAAGGACTGCACTATGAAGACCAATGGATCTGTCGCGCTTGTCGCGTTTGTTGCGCTCTCAATGTTCTGCGTCGCGGGTTACGCGCAGGATGCTGCGGTGCGCGGAGAAGTGAAGAAGATCGATGAAGCGGCAGGCAAGATCACTCTGAAGCACGGTCCGATCAAGAGCCTCGATATGGACGAGGGCATGACCATGGTGTTTCGCGTGAAAGACCCGGCGATGCTGAAATCGGTCAAGGTGGGCGACAAGGTGAAGTTCGATGCCGGTCGCGTCGATGGTCAGATCGTCGTGACCTCCATCCAGAAATCCAAATAGCCGCGGGAAGATGGCGTCTAGGCTGAGCCTGGAACCGCCATCTATCCCATCGCCTAATGGCTGACGAAATGACGTGGGCGGCCTCTCCCCGGGGCGAGGGCGCCCCGATATCGATGGAACTTGATCGGTGGCGCGTGATTCATTTCTTGCCCGATTCGCCGGGAGGCGCTAACCCCTCGCCATGGGAAAAAGACTGATTCCGCCGGAGCCGGCTGAAATTCACGAAGTGCAACTGCGGGACGCGCTCGAGGAGCGCTATCTCGCTTATGCGCTGTCAACGATCATGCATCGGGCGCTGCCGGATGCGCGGGACGGCTTGAAGCCGGTTCACCGCCGCATCCTCTATGGCATGCGCCTGCTGCGGCTCGACCCGGGTACGCCGTTCAAGAAATCCGCCAAGATCGTCGGCGACGTGATGGGCTCGTTCCATCCGCATGGCGACCAGTCGATCTATGACGCGTTGGTGCGCCTCGCGCAGGACTTCTCGTCACGCTATCCGCTGGTCGACGGCCAGGGCAATTTCGGCAATATCGACGGCGATAGCGCGGCGGCCTATCGTTACACCGAAGCGCGCATGACCGATGTCGCGCGGTTGCTGCTCGAGGGGATCGACGAAGACGCGGTCGAGCTGCGCCCGAACTACGACGGCCAGACCAAGGAGCCGGCCGTGCTGCCGGGCGGTTTCCCGAACCTGTTGGCCAATGGCGCGCAGGGCATCGCGGTCGGCATGGCCACCTCGATCCCGCCGCACAATGTCGCCGAACTCTGCGACGCCGCGCTGCATCTGATCGACAAGCCCGACGCCAAATCGAAATCGCTGATGCGCTGGGTGAAGGGGCCGGACTTCCCGACCGGCGGCATCATCGTCGATTCCAAGGAAAGCATCGCCGAGGCCTATATGACCGGGCGCGGTTCGTTCCGCACTCGCGCCAAGTGGCATGTAGAAGAGGGCGCCCGCGGCGCCTGGAATGTCGTCGTCACCGAGATTCCATGGCTGGTGCAGAAGTCGCGGCTGATCGAGAAGATCGCCGAGCTCTTGAACGACAAGAAGCTGCCGCTGATCGGTGACATCCGCGACGAGTCCGCCGAAGACATCCGCGTCGTCATCGAGCCGAAGACGCGCAATGTCGATGCCGGTCTGGTGATGGAGTCGCTGTTCAAGCTCACCGAGCTCGAAAGCAAGATTCCGCTGAACCTCAACGTGCTGGTCAAGGGCCGCATCCCCAAGGTGCTCGGTCTCGCCGAATGTCTGCGCGAATGGCTCGATCATCTGCGTGACGTGCTGCTGCGCCGCTCCAACTTCCGCAAGAACCAGATCGAACATCGGCTGGAAGTGCTCGGCGGTTACCTGATCGCCTATCTCAATATCGATGAAGTCATCCGGATCATCCGCACCGAGGATGAGCCGAAGCCGGCTTTGATGAAGGCGTTCAGCCTCACCGAATTGCAGGCCGAGTCGATCCTGAACATGCGGCTGCGCAGCTTGCGCAAGCTCGAAGAGTTCGAGATCAGGAAAGAAGACAAGGAGCTCCGCGCGGAGCTCAAGGGCATCAACGCGATCCTGAAGTCCGAAACCGAGCAGTGGGCCAAGGTCGGCGAGCAGGTCCGCAAGGTGCGCGACATCTTCGGGCCGAAGACGCCGCTCGGCAAGCGCCGCACGGTGTTTGCCGACGCGCCGGAGCACGATCTCGCTGCCCTCGAAGAGTCGCTGGTCGAGCGCGAGCCCGTCACGGTCGTGATTTCCGAGAAGGGCTGGGTCCGCACGCTGAAGGGCCAGGTCGCAGATCTCTCCAATCTGACGTTCAAGACCGACGACAAGCTCGACAAGGCGTTCTTTGCCGAGACCACCTCGAAGCTGATGCTGCTGGCCACCAATGGACGGTTCTATTCGCTCGACGTGTCGAAGCTGCCGGGCGGTCGTGGCCATGGCGAGCCGATCCGCCTATTCATCGACATGGAAGGCGATGCCGCCATCGTTTCGATGTTCGTACACAAGGGCGGCCGCAAGTTCCTGATCGCCAGCCATGACGGCCAAGGCTTCCTCGTCAATGAGGACGACTGCGTCGGCACCACCCGTAAGGGCAAGCAGGTGCTGAATGTCGAGATGCCGAACGAGGCGCGGGCGCTGACGGTGGTCGGCGAAGGCAGCGATCAGGTCGCGGTTATCGGCACCAACCACAAGATGGTGATCTTCCCGCTCGATCAGGTGCCGGAGATGGCGCGTGGCCGCGGCGTGCGTTTGCAGAAGTACACCAGCGCAGGCCTGTCGGATGTCGCCACTTTCGTGGCCAAGGAAGGCCTGACCTGGAAGGATTCGTCGGACCGCGAACATCGTCTGACCTGGAAAGAATTGGCCGACTGGCGCGGCAACCGTGCGGACGCCGGCCGTCTCGCGGCCGGGCTGCCGAAGTCGAACAAGTTCGGCCGGGTGATCGAGTAACCTCGCGCGTTATGACGGTCACCATCTTCCACCATCCCTCCTGCGGGACATCGCGCAATACGCTCGCGATGATCCGACAGAGTGGGATTGAGCCGGTGGTGATCGACTATCTCAAGATGCCGCCGGATCGCGCCCGGCTGGTCGCGCTCATCGGCGCCATGGGCGGAGGCGTTCGGGCGCTGTTACGTGAGAAGGAAAGTGTCTATGGCGAGCTTGGGCTTGCTGATCCCTCGCTCGGCGATGACGCACTGATCGACGCGATCATCGCGCATCCGATCCTGATGAACCGACCCATCGTCGAGACGTCGAAGGGCACGCGATTGTGCCGGCCGGCAGATGTGGTGCTGGAGCTGCTCTAGGGGTCCAACTCGCCGATCAAACGACGGCCTCATCCTGAGGAGCCGCGCTCTTGTGCGGCGTCTCGAAGGATGGCGGCAAAGTTGGTGTCAACGAGCCCATGGTTCGAGACGAGTGCAAAAGGCGCGCTCCTCACCATGAGGGCTGCAGATCTCGGCGCCAGATGGGCCGCGGCAACTACGTCACCGGCGCGAACTTGAACAGCTTCTCTGGGTTGGTCACCAGCAGTTTGCGTTGAACCGCAGGATCCGGCGCGTAAAGCGGGATCAGATCCACCAGCGTGCCGTCATTGGGCATGATCTTGACATTCGGATGCGGCCAGTCGGTGCCCCACAACACGCGGTCCGGCGCATTGTCGATCAACTGCTTCGCGAACGGCACGGAGTCATGGAATGGCGCTGCGCCAGCCGAGGCGCGTTCGAGACCTGTAATTTTCATCCAGCACTTATCGTCGCTGGCCTGCAGATCGAGCAGTGCCTTGAATTCGGGATCGTCGAGGCCCTTGGCGGCGCTGATCGTCCCCATGTGATCGATCACGTAAGTCACCGGGAGCGCTTTCAGGATCGGCACGAACTCACGGACTGTGCCGGCTTCGAGATAAATGTCCACATGCCAGCCGATGGCGGCGACGCGGTCGACCAGCGTACGGAAGACCTTCATGTCGCCGACGCCGCCAAGTCGTTTGAGGAAGGCGAAGCGGCAGGCGCGGATGCCGCCTGTGTCGAGCGCCATGAGATCGGCTTCCGACATGCTGTTGTTCACATTGGCGACGCCCCTGTACCTGCCGCCGCTCTGCGCGATCGCGTCGATCACCACGCGGTTGTCAAACCCATGGACGGTCGCATTAACGATGACGGCGCGTTCGACGCCGATCGCTTCATGCAGCTTGCGAAACATCTCAAGCGGAGCATCAGGCGGCGAGTAGGGGCGCTTGGGCGAGAAAGGATACACCGCGGCAGGGCCAAAGATGTGTGTATGCGTATCGACGCTTCCGGCGGGCGCGCGGAATTTTGGAGGAATTGTATTGAGATCGGGGCCTGCAATGGCCGGGATTGCGGGTTCGTCGGCAGCCTGCGCTATTCGGCTTCCAATCACATTTGTGAGGCCAAGTGATGCCATCGCGGCCAGAACGTCACGTCGGTGCATTTAATCTCCTTGCGTCTGCATGCGCTGTGGCATGCACCAGACGTGAATCATCGGTGCATGTGTCGCCGTAGAGCGGCACCTGCAAATTTGTTTGCTGTCGAAACGATATATGTCTCTGCGGGAATGCGAGCAGCGCTCATGGCCGGATGATGAATCTCTGCAGCGTTTCACCCTGAAAGTTATTTGTTGGAATCCAGAGCGCGCATGACGTGCAACGGAAACAGACCGCATTAAAGCTAGTGGGGGCGAATTTATGAAACAAATGAGAAATTCGGGATAATAGCGCTATCTCGTGCATATATTGCAAATCCGTAAGGTCGCCTGAATTCGAACTGCTTGCTATCGAATTGTAATAGGCGTATCGCCGCAGCCCGACGAAGCGGCGCGTCGATCGCGCGAAGAATGATAGTTCGGAGGAAATTCCATGGCATACACCAATCGCAGGACCATCTTGCAGGCAGCTGCCGCGCTCCCGGCTCTGGCTGCAGCGGGGCGTGGTGCCTTGGCTGCGGAGCCAGCTGCCAGTGAGGCGCCGAAGAAAGTCGCATCGGTTGCTCCGCCGCATGTGACGCAGATTCTCGCGCACTACATCGTCAACGCCAAATACGATGACCTTCCGGCAAGTGTCCGTAAGGAAGGCGTGCGCACGCTGTTGAACTGGGTCGGTGTCGCTATTGGTGGTTCGCATCATCAGACGGTGGACATCGCGGCGTCGGCGCTGGCGCCATTCTCCGGTCCGGCGAAGGCCTCGCTGTTCGGGCGCAACGAACGCTTCGACATCATGAACGCCGCTTTCATCAATGGTGTCTCGAGCCACATCTTCGATTATGACGACACCCATCTGAAGACGATCATTCATCCGGCTGGTCCAGTCACATCTGCGATTCTGGCGATTGCGGAAATGAAGCCGGTGTCCGGCAAGGATTTCCTCAATGCGCTGGTGCTCGGTATCGAGACCGAATGCCGGATCGGCAATGCCGTTTATCCAAACCACTATGACGTCGGCTGGCACATCACCGGCACCGCCGGCGTATTCGGCGCGGCCGCCGCGGCCGGCAAGCTGCTCGGTCTCAACGAACAGCAGATGATCTGGGCGCTGGGGCTCGCGGCCTCGCAGCCTGTCGGCCTGCGGGAGTCCTTCGGTTCGATGAACAAGAGCTTCAATCCCGGCCGTGCTGCCAGCAACGGCATCTTTGCCGCTATCCTTGCGGCAAAGAATTACACCAGCTCCGATGGCATGATCGAGGCCAAGCGCGGCTGGGCCAATGCCATCAGCACCAAGCAGGACTATGCCGAGATCACCGAGGGGCTCGGCAAGCGTTACGAGTCAGCGCTCAACACCTACAAGCCGTTTGCCTGCGGCATCGTCCTGCATCCGCTGATCGACGCGGCGATCCAGCTCAGGAATGAGAACAAGCTGACGCCGGATATGATCAAGCAGGTCGACGTGAAGGTTCATCCGCTGGTGCTCGAGCTTACCGGCAAGAAGACCCCCAGGGAGGGGCTCGAAGGAAAATTCAGCGTCTACCATGCGGTTGCCATCGCCTTTATCGAAGGCGCCGGCGGCGAGAAGCAGTTCAGCGATGGGGCGGTGCGCGACGCGAAGACGATCGAATTGCGCGGCAAAGTCGTTCCGACTGTCGATCAATCGATCAAGCCGGAACAGGTCGAGATGTCCGTCGAGTTGAATGACGGGCGCGTGCTCAAGAAGCGGATCGAGCACGCCATCGGCAGCCTCGAGAAGCCCATGAGCGATGCCGATCTCGAACGCAAGTTCAAGGATCTCGCTGAAGGAATCCTGCCGCACAAGCAGGCGGCAAAGGTCATGGAGCTGTGCTGGAAGGTGGAGGGCTTGGCGAGCGCCGGAGATATTGCAAGGGCAGGCGCGCGGTCCACTGCCTGACAGCCGTTGCCCGCGATGAAGCATTGAGGCCTTCGCGAGGTGGCCTGAACGTACGTCAATCGTCACGCCGTCAGTATTGTGAGCAGAAACCCCGCCGCATCCCTCCAGGGAGCCTTGCGGCCAACACTCCTTAAAGGATGACATGTCCCAGCGTCGTACGCCTTCACGCCGTCGCGTTCTCCAGTCTGCCAGTGCTCTCGCCGCATTAACGCTTTTGCCGTCCATCATTCGCAAGGCTGCAGCAGCGGATGCGGATGTCACCGGGCGTCTTGCACGCTACATGGTCTCGGCGCGCGACAAGGCGCTTCCTGATGTGGTGATGACGGAATGCAAACACCGCATCCTCGATACGTTCGGCGCGATGGTCTCCGGTGCGCGGATGCATCCGGGCGAGATGGCCCTGAAATATGTTCGCGTGCTCGGCGGCGAACAGCAGGCGTCGGTGATCGGATCCAGTTTCCGCACTACCGCCGTCAACGCCGCGCTGGCCAATGCCATGTGCGCGCATGCGGACGAGACCGATGATTTCGAGCCGGTCACCAAGGCGCATCCGGGAAGCGCTGTCGTGCCGTCCGCGCTGGCGATGGCGGAAAAGGAAGGTGGCCGGTCGGGTATCGAATTCATTCGGGCCGTGACGCTCGGATATGATCTCACTTGCCGGCTGCTGATGGCGCTTGGACCGGATCTCGTCCGTGGTTCGCACCGCAGTGCGGAGGGGACCAGCTCCACCTTCGGTTCTCTTGGTGCAGCGGCGTCGCTGGCTCGGCTGGACGAGAAGGGTATGCGTTATGCGATCTCCTATTCCTCGCAGCAGATGGCTGGTCTGTGGAGCTGGGTGAAGGACGAGGATCACGTCGAGAAGGCTTTCGACTTCGCGGGCATGGGCGCCCGCAACGGCCTGACCGCCGTGACCATGGTTCAGGCCGGTTTGACCGGCGTTCATGACGTCCTCGATGGCACGCATAACCTGTTCATTGCGCTGTCCACGGATCCGAAGCCGGAAGAAATGCTCGCCGGTCTCGGCAGCCGCTTCTACGTCACTGAAACGGCGATCAAGACATTCTCGGTCGGCTATCCGATCCAGTCGCCTCTCGACGCCATCCTGACTCTGCGCAAGCAGAATGGCCTGACACCGGGCAATGTGAAGAGCATCCTTGTCAAGATTCCGACCGATGCGACAGGGATCGTCGGCACCAGCGCGATGCCCGACGTCAACTGCCCGCATCTGGTGGCGGTCGCGCTCGTCAAGGGTGCCGTGTCGTTCGTCGACAGCCATGACCAGGCGCTGATGAAGGATTCCAAGATCCTTGAGCAGCGCGCCAAGGTAACCGTGGTCGGCGACGAGGCTCTAATGGACCCTGCCGCGCCGCGCGGCGCCATCGTCGAAGTGACGATGATGGACGGGAAAAAGGTCGAGCACTTCACCAAGTTCCCGCCCGGCACCAAGGAAAATCCGCTGAGCACCGACGCCGTCAGTGCGAAGACCCGTGACTTGATCGCGCCGGTTCTCGGGGCCGAAAAGGCGAAGAAGCTGATTGATCAGATCAACAATCTGGAGAAGGTCAAGGATATCCGCTCGCTGCGGCCACTGTTCACGGCCTGATACCCGATACGCGAAGCGCTGGGATCAATTTACCCCAGCGCTTCTTCCTTGACGCGGCTCGCCAATACCTTGTCGATGCGACGGGCGTCGAGGTCCATGACCTCGAACCGCCAGGCATGCGAGACGATCTCGTCGCCGACCTCAGGAATCTTGCCGAACTCCTGCAGCAGAAATCCTGCAAAGGTCTGATAGGGGCGCGACTGCGCGGGCAAGTCGATGCCGAGCAGGGCGGCGAACTCCACCGCGGGCATCCAGCCGGAGATGAGGTAGGAGCCGTCCTCGCGTTTGTGGAAGGCGACCTCGGCCGGGCCTTCCTCGGTGTGAAAGGCGCCGACGATCGACTCCAGAATATCCGCTGATGTCACCACCCCCTGGAACACGCCGTATTCGTCATGCACGAGGCCGATATGGAATGGTGAGTCACGCAGGATCGCCACCACGTCGCGCGCATCGACCGTGTCGGGAATGACCGGCGCCTCGCGCACCAGCGCGCGGATGTTCGGCGTCTTGCCGCTCAAATACGCATCGAGCAGATCCTTGGCCTGCACGATGCCGATGGCGGAATCGCCGTCGCCATCGAACACCGCAAAGCGCGAATGCGAGCTGCCGGCGAGTTCGGCCTGGATGGTCTCTATGGGATCGGCAAGATCGATCATCGCCACTTCATGGCGCGGCGTCATGACGGCACCGACGGGCAGGTCACCGAGGCGCATCACGCCTGCGATCATTTCCTTCTCGCCGGGCTCAAGCACGCCGGCGGTTTCCGCTTCAGTCACGAGCGTGCGGATTTCGTCTTCGCTGACCTTCTCTTCGGCTTCACCGCGCTGCCCAAGTAGAAACAGGATCGCCTTGCCGGAGCGGTCAAGCAGCCACACCAGCGGCAGCGAGATTTTTGCGAGCAGTACCATGGCCGGCGCAACGCGCACGGCCACGGCCTCGGGGTCGCGCAACGCGATCTGCTTCGGCACCAGTTCGCCGATGATCAGCGAAGCGTAAGTAATGATCGATACGACGATGCCGACGCCGAGCGTATCGGCGAGACCTTTTGATACGCCAAGGTCAAGCAACAGTACGGTGAGACGCTGGCCCAGCGTCGCACCGGAGAAGGCGCCCGACAAAACACCGATCAGTGTAATGCCGATTTGTACGGTGGAGAGGAACTTGCCGGGATCGGAGGCCAGCGTCAGTGCGCGGCGTGAACCTGTCACGCCTTTTTCAACCAAAGCGGCGAGGCGGGCAGGACGGGAGGACACGATCGCCAGCTCCGACATTGCGAGCAGGCCGTTGACGACGATCAGGACCGTGACGATCCCGAGTTCGAGAGATAACACGCTCAATCCTTTTGGATGATGGGCAGGTATTATAGTCGATCCGCTTATCTCGCGCCATGGTGGCAAGTGGTGTTGCGACACTCCGCCGGGCGGGTTGAATTCCTCGGTGCGCCCATAGGTCGCTCCCCCCGAACCGACGCCTTGCGGGCGCGCGTCCCGCAGCAGGACGTGATTATAACGTCGGTATGACGCGAGGCGTCGCGTGGATGTGGCAAGACAATGGCCGCAGGATAGCAGCCCATTCGGGCATCAATTATTTCGCTTGATGTCGAATTGATATAGCGCATGATGATGGCCATATCGCGTGTCGTGGCGGGGGTCTGGTTTTGAAACATTCAATCAGTTTGTCGCGATCATATGACGTTGGAAATGTCTTTGCGTCGTGTTTGTCGGTCGTGACGCCTGTTGTGGCTCTTCTCCTGCTCGCTGGCTGCGGCAAGAAGGAAGAGGCCGCTGCACCTCCGCCGCCACCCGTCACGGTCGCCAATCCCACCAAGAAGGTCACGACCGACTGGGATGAATTCACCGGTCGCTTCGATGCGATCGAACAGGTGCAGATCCGTGCCCGCGTAACCGGCTTCGTTACCAAGGTTGCTTTCACGGATGGTGCCGTCGTCAAGGTCGGCGATCTGCTGTACGAAATCGATCCGCGCCAATATCAGGCAGCAGCGGAGCAGGCGCAGGGCCAGCTCGACGATGCCAAGGCCAAGGTTGTGCTGGCGGAGAAGGAGCTGGAGCGCGCCACCACGCTGATCAAGACGCAGGCGATCTCCGAGAATATCGTCGATCAACGCAGCCAGGCAATAGCAGCCGCGCAAGCAGCCACTCTGCAGGCCGAAGGTGCGCTCAAGCAAGCGCAACTCAATGTCGAATATACCAAGGTGGTCGCGCCGATCGCTGGCCGCGTCAGCCGTCATCTCGTGACGGTCGGCAACCTGGTGCAAGGCAGTGAGAGTGGCGCGACGCTGCTGACCTCGATCGTGTCGCTGAGCCCGATCTATGTCTATTTCGACACCGATGAAGCCACCTATGTCCGCAACAGCAAGCTGTGGTTTGAGGGCAAGCGGCCGAGTTCGCGCGATACGCCCAATCCCGTGCAGATCACGCTGGTCGGCGAAACCAAGCCGTCGCACGAGGGCAAGATGGATTTCCTCGACAACCGGCTCGACGTCGGCACGGGCACACTGCGCGGTCGTGCCATTGTCGACAACAAGGATCTCTCCATCCTGCCTGGCCAGTTCGCCCGGGTCCGGGTCATTGCCAGCGGCGAATATGAAGCGCTGTTGATTCCTGACGCTGCGGTCGCCAACGACCAATCACGCAAGATCGTGATGGTGGTGAAAGCCGATGACACGGTGGAAGCGCGGCCTGTGACACTCGGGCCGCTGGATGGCGGATTGCGGGTGATCAGGGAAGGGCTCAAACCCGACGATCGGGTAATCGTCGACGGGATTCAGCGCGCCCGTGTGGGCGCCAAGGTGGCGCCGAAGATGACAGCCGCGACGCCCGCACCAGCAGCTGGCACAAAGCCATGAATCTGGGCAGCCTCTCCGTCAACCGGCCCATCCTGGCGATGGTGCTCTCCATCGTGCTGCTGATCGTCGGCGCGCTTGCTTACACGACCTTGCCGGTTGCGGAATATCCGCAGGTGGCGCCGCCGACCGTGGTCGTGACCACGCAATATCCCGGCGCATCGGCACAGACTGTGTCGGATACCGTCGCGACGCCGATCGAGCAGGAGATCAATGGCGTCGAGGACATGCTGTATATCTACAGCCAGGCCACCTCGAACGGCCAGCTCAACATCACCGTGACTTTCAAGCTCGGCACCGATCTGGATAAAGCCCAGGTGCTGGTGCAGAACCGCGTGGCCATCGCGCAGCCGCGGCTGCCGGAGGAGGTCCAGCGCAACGGCGTCGTCACCCGCAAGAACAGTCCCGACCTGATGATGGTCGTGTTCATGCTGTCGCCTAACGACACTTACGACCAGCTCTACATTTCGAATTACGCGCTGCGTCAGGTCCGCGATCCGCTCCTGCGCCTCGATGGCATCGGCGACATTACCATCTTCGGCGCGCGCGATTATTCGATGCGGCTGTGGCTGGATCCTGACAAGATTGCCACGCTGGGCATGACCGCAGGCGACGTGCTGACTGCCATTCGCGCGCAGAATTTGCAGATTGCGGGCGGCCAGGTCGCCGAGCCGCCGATTGCAGATCGCGCGTTTCAGCCTAACCTGACCTTCACCGGTCGTCTGAAGGAGCCGCGGCAGTTCGAGGACATCGTACTGAAAGCCGGCGACGATGGCCGTCTGGTGCGTCTCCGCGATGTCGCGCGCGTCGAGATAGGCGCGCTGTCGTCGACCACCAACGGCTTCCTGTTGCGCAAGGAAGCGGTGGCCATGCTGGTCTATCAGCGTCCGGGTTCCAACGCGTTGGCGACCGCGAAGAACATCGAAGAGGAGATGAAGAAGCTCAAGGCCGATTTTCCGAAGGGGCTGGACTACAATATCGGTTACAACCCGACCGAATTCATCGCGCAGTCTGTCTCGGAGCTGATCAAGACCATCTATGAAGCCATGGTGCTCGTGGTCATCGTCGTGCTGGTGTTCCTGCAGGGCTGGCGACCGGCGATCATTCCCATCATCGCCATTCCGGTGTCGCTGGTCGGCACATTCGCTGTGATGGCCGCGCTAGGCTTCTCGATTAACAATCTTACTCTGTTCGGGCTTGTGCTCGCGGTCGGCATTGTCGTCGACGACGCCATCGTGGTGGTGGAGAATGTCGAGCGACATCTCGGTGACGGCATGAGCCGGCGCGACGCGGCACTGCTGACCATGGACGAGGTCGGCGGCGCGCTGATCTCGATCGCGCTGGTGCTGTGTGCGGTGTTCGTGCCCACGGCATTTCTCGGCGGCATCTCCGGGCAGTTCTTCCAACAATTCGCCATCACCATTGCGGTGGCGACAGCGATCTCGTGTTTCTGCTCGCTCACATTGTCGCCGGCACTGGCGTCGCTGATCCTGCAGCCGCATCACGAGAAGAAACCGCCGGCGAGCTGGAATTTTCTGGCACGAGGATGGGCGGCGTTCACCGGCGTGTTCAATCGCGGTTTCGACCGCCTGTCGCATGCCTATGGTGGCCTCGCAGGCTTTGTCATCAGACATTCGGCGCTGATGCTGATCTTGTATGTCGCCCTGATCGGCTCCGCCGGCTGGCTGCTCTACGCCACACCGCAAGGCTTCATTCCGGCGCAGGACCGTGGCTATGTCATCGTGGTCGCGCAATTGCCCGGTGCCTCATCACTGGCGCGCACGACGGCGATCGTCAAGCAGATCGAAGGCATCGTGCTGGATACGCCCGGTGTCGCGCGCATGCCGGCGCTGGCTGGCCTGTCCGGCGCGACCTTCACCCAGGCCGGCAATGCGGCCGCCATGTTCCCCGTGTTCGAGAATCCCGAGGAGCGCGCCAAGAAGGGGCTGAGCGCGGGAGCCATCACGGCTGAATTGCGCAAGCGCCTCTCGGTGATCGAAGGCGCCTTCATCATCGTGCTGCCGCCACCCGCGGTGCCGGGCATCGGCACCGGCGGTGGTTTCGCCATGCGGATCGAGGATCGTCAGGGCAGGGGGCCGCAGCTGCTGGCCGCGGCGACCGATGAACTCGTCAATGCCGCGCGCCGTGCGCCGGGCCTGACTTCGGTGTTCTCGCCCTTCTCCGCCAACACGCCGCAGGTGTTCGTCGATATCGATCGCCAGAAGGCGCAGATGCTCGGCGTGCCCATGCAGAATGTGACCGAGGCGATCGAGACCTATTTCGGCTCGACCTATGTCAACGACTTCAACATTCTCGGCCGCACCTATCACGTCACCGCGCAGGCGGATTATCCGTTCCGCAAGGAAACGGCGGATCTGGCGCGGCTGCAGACCCGCAACAGCGCGGGCAACATGGTGATGCTGGGCAGTGTCGTGAATTTCAGCGACACGGCAGGTCCGGACCGCGTCGCGCGCTATAATCTCTATCCGTCGTCCGAGTTGCAAGGTGACACGCTGCCGGGCACCAGTTCGGCGACGGCGCTCACGACCATGAAGAAGCTCGCGGACGACACGCTGCCGAGCGGCTTTGCCTTCGAATGGACCGATCTGTCCTATCAGCAGTCCACCGGCGCGAATGCGGGTCTCTATATTTTCCCGATCTGCGTGCTGTTCGTGTTCCTGGTGCTGGCCGCGCAATATGGCAGCTGGACATTGCCGTTCACGATCATCCTGATCGTGCCGATGTGCCTGCTCGCGGCCACCATCGGCGTACGCATCATGGGGCAGGACATCAACATCCTCACCCAGATCGGTTTCGTCGTGCTGGTCGGCTTGGCGGCAAAGAATGCGATCCTGATCGTCGAGTTTGCCCGCGACATCGAGCAGGAAGGCCGCAACCAGCTCGAAGCCGTGATCGAGGCCTGCCGTTTGCGTATCCGCCCGATCCTGATGACGTCTTTCGCCTTCATTCTCGGCGTGCTGCCGCTGGTGATCTCGTCGGGCTCCGGCTCGGAGATGCGTCAGGCCGTCGGTGTTGCGGTGTTCTTCGGCATGATCGGCGTCACGATCTTCGGCCTCGTTTTCACGCCGGTCTTCTACATCCTGATCCGGCGCCTGTTCCCCGGCTCCGTCGAGGTTCACGCCAAGAAGCAAGGCGCGCATGGTTAAAGCGCCGCAGGATGGGTTTCGCAAAGGCTCAACCCATCCTACAAGTGTCTCATGGAAACTGCCGCACGCATTGAACTGATGAGCTGGCTGGTCGGCGAGGGTCTGACCGGCCTTCCCGAAAACGACCTGATCCGTGGCTTCTGCGAGCGCTGCCGTGCCGGCGGCATCGATGTATCCCGTGGCCTAGTCTTCATTGACACGCTGCATCCGATCTTCGAGGGCCGTGGCTTCCGCTGGAACGACACGGCCAGCAACGAGAGCGACGTGTTCGAATACGGCTCGACCGAGATCGGCGAGGCTGCCGCGAACTGGCGACGATCGGTATTCTTCCACATGCTGGAAGAGGGGCACGACGAATTGCGGCTCGATCTGCACGCGCCCGGGATCGCCGACCGCTTCTCGATGGTCAGCAGCTTGCAGGAAGGCGGTCACCGCCATGGCGCCGTGTTCCTGCACAAGTTCGGCGAGGCTGGCTCGATGGGGCAGATGGATTGCCTCTATTCCTATTGGGCCACGCGCCATGAAGACGGGTTCGACGAGCGCCAGATGTCGGCGCTGCGCGAACTGGTGCCGATGCTCGGTCTCGCCATCAAGTCGGGAGCCCAGATGGAGATCGCGCGCACGCTTGGCCGCGTCTATCTCGGCCGCGATGCCGCCGAACAGGTTCTGCGCGGCAAGATCGCGCGAGGCGTCACCGAGCGTATCAATGCGGTGTTGTGGTTTTCCGACTTGCGCAACTCCACGGGGATCAGCGAGGCGATTGGACCGGACGAGATCATCCCGTTCTTGAATGACTATGCCGAAGCCTCGATCGCTGCGATCCATGATGTCGGCGGCGACGTGCTCAAACTTATCGGCGACGGCATTCTGGCGATGTTCACCGGCGACGACATGGTGAAGGCGAAGCGCAACGCCTTGCGCGCCGAACATCAGTTCCGCAAGAATATCGCCAAGCTGAATGCGAAACGACTAGCGGCGAACCGGCCGGTCACGACGGCCTATGTCGGTCTGCATGAGGGTGAGGTATTCTACGGCAATATCGGCAGCGACGAGCGGCTCGATTTCACCGTGGTTGGTCCCTCGGTCAATGAGGTGAGCCGCATCGCTTCCATGTGCTCGTCGGTCGATCGGCCGCTGCTGACCTCGTCCGCGTTCCAGGCCGGGCTCGACGCAGCTGGCCGCAAATATCTGGTCTCCACGGGCCGCTACGCCTTGCGCGGCATTGGCCGCGCGCAGGACCTCTATACGCTGGATCCCGAGATCGACAGCGACGAGGTCGTACGTGGCGGCTATGAGCGCTATCTGGCCCGTTAGCTGACTGCCGTGGTTTGCTGGCGCATCGCGTAGAGCACGATGGCGATCAGGCAGGCCGCGCCGAGGACGATGCCGAGCGCCAATGCGGCCTGCGGCACGATCATGGCCGACAGGGATACGCCGATCGCGGCCCCCATCATCTGCCAGAAGCCGAGCAGTGCCGAGGCGGCGCCGGCATGGGTGCCGAACGGCGACAGCGCCTGCGCCGTGCCGAGCGGATTGACTACGCCCATGCCCAGCAGGAACACGCAAGTCGCGGCGATGAAGGTGACAACGTTGCCGTGGAAGTAGGCGGTTGCGAGCACCGCAATACTGCCGATGAACGCGATCAGCAATCCATAGCGAATGGCCCGATCCAGCCCGAAGCGCGGGGCGAGGCGGGCGGCCAGCATGCCCGAGCCGAACACGACCAGCACGGTGCCCGCAAAGAACAGCCCGAGCGCAATCGGTGTGAAGCCGTAGCCCTCAATGAGAATGCGAGGTGCTGCGGAGAAGATCGAGAACAGTCCTCCCATGATCAGGCCAACTGTGGCGGCTGGGATCAGGAAATGGCGGTTCACCGAGAGCTTGAGATAGGTTGCGCTGACGGCGAGCGGATTGAGCGGGATGCGCGTCGTGTTGTGGGTTTCGCCGAGCACCAGGACATAGCTGAGAGCCGACAACACAGCGAAGGCGCCGACGAAAACAAATTCTGAACGCCATCCGAAAAAATAATCGAGACCGCCACCGAGCAGCGGGGAGAAGCCGGGGGCTGCTGCCTGCGCGATCATCACCAAGGTGAGTGCGCGTGCCAGCGCCGCGCCGCTGAACAGGTCGCGGGCGATCGCGCGCGAGAGAACCGAGGTCGAACAGGCACCGGCGGCCTGGATCGCGCGGCCGATCAGCAGCGAAGGAAGATCATTCGAGATCCCGCACCAGATGCTGCCGATGATGAAGACAGCGAAGCCGGCCAGCACCGGCATGCGGCGCCCGTAACGGTCGGAGATCGGTCCGACCAGCAATTGGCCAAGCGCGAAGACTAGCAAAAACACGGTGATCGATGCCGTGACCGCGGGCGTCGTTACCTGCAACGATACCGCCATCTGTGGCAGCGATGGCAGGAGAATGTTGGTCGCCAGGGTACCCATCGAGGCCAGCCCCGCGAGGACTGCGATCTGCAGTGCGGTGGAGGATGCTTCCTGCGGCGGGGTGTCTGCCATGGCGTCTGCCGTGCGGTCGGTCATATGATGATCCTCATTTTATAAATGATGTACATCATATAAAGCGAGCTGCAAAGAGCAGGGCAGTCATGCGGTATTCCGGGAGGACGTGAGTGCCACTGCCGCGTTCCCGGCGGTGGTCGAGGCTGATGGATCAGTTGCCGTAGAGGTAATTCGGCAGCCACAGCGTCAGGCCGGGCCAGATATACATCAGCACCATGCAGATGATGACGATGAGCATATAGGGCATCATGCCGGAGAAGATCTGGTTCAGCGTCACGTGCGATGGCGCGACGCCTTTCAGATAGAAGGCGGACATCGCGACCGGCGGCGACAGGAAGGCGGCCTGCAGGTTCACGAAGACGAGAACGCCCCACAAGATCGGGTCGATGCCGAAATGCTTCAGCATCGGCAGGAAGATCGGCACGAAGATCACGATGATCTCCGTCCATTCCAGCGGCCAGCCGAGGATGAAGATGATCGCCTGCGACAGGATCATGAACTGGACCGGCGTCAGGTTCAGCGACAATACCCAGCTCTCCAGCAGCGCCTGTCCGCCGAGAATGGCGAACACCGCGGAGAACAGCGCCGATCCGACGAATAGCCAGCACACCATGGATGTGGTCTTGGCGGTCAGGAATACGGCCTCCTTGGTGCGCTTCCAGTCCAGCGTCCGCGCCTGGAAGGCGAGCAGGAACGCGCCGGCGGCACCGACGGCGGCGGACTCCGTTGCCGTCGTGATGCCGAGCAGGATCACGGCCAATACGATGGCGGTCAGAATGCCGAGCGGCATCACGGACGATGTCAGCAGTCGCAATACCTCGAACTGCGCGGCGCCCATGGTCCAGTAATAATAGAACAGCATCAGGGCGATGATGGCTGCGGTGAAGGCGAAGTAGGTGTAGAATTCCGGCGGCGGCCCGGCATCGACCGGCGCATTCGTCGGACTGTTTTGCAAATCGGCATTGCCCATCTGCTGCAACACTTCCGGTTCACTCTCTTTTGCCGAGCCGGACTGGGCGGCGCCCAGCTCCTCCAGTTTTTCTTCTTCAGGTGTGGCGGTGCTGGCGTCGCCGGACTGAACCCGCTCGGTGATCGCGGCGGGTGCGGGGGCGTCGGGCTGCGGATGGATGACGACATACCACCACGCGGCCCATAGCGTGGTCAGCGCCAGGATCAGTGGCACCAATGCAAAACCGAGATTCTTCAGGATCGTCGCATAGGTGATCCGTGCGCCGTCCATGGTCAGGGCCATCGCGCGCGACGGCGCCACGGCTGCCGTCAGCAAAGCCGGCAGCATCTGGTGCGAATAGGCTTGCTGCAGATCGGCGATCCACGGCCGGACGGGCACGCGTGTTTCGCTCTCGGGCAGCTTCGGCGCGATCTTGGGGTTAATGAGCGCCCAGCCGATGATGTAGACGAGATAGAGGAAGGCCAGAAAGAAGCCCGGAAACATCGCAGCGGCATAGAGCTTCACGACAGACTGCCCGGCGACCGCGGCATAGACGATGATCATCACCGATGGCGGGATCAGGATGCCCAGCGTGCCGCCGGCCGTGATCACGCCGGACGCCAGCTTGACGTCATAGCCGGCCTTCAGCATCGGATTGAAGGCGATCACGCCCATCAGTACGACGACAGCGCCGACCAGACCGGATGCTATGCCCCAGAAAGTGCAGACGATCAGCGTCGCCACCGCCAGCGAGGCCGGGACGCGGCGGAAGGCGAGCTGGATCGAATAGAACATCTTGTCGACCAGCGCGCCGCGTTCCATCACATAGCCCATCAGCACGAAGAGCGGAATGGAGATCAGGACGTCGTTGGTCATGGCGCCATAGGTGCGCTGGACC
Organism: Tardiphaga sp. 20_F10_N6_6; assembly: GCF_052076045.1. Lineage (NCBI taxonomy): Bacteria > Pseudomonadati > Pseudomonadota > Alphaproteobacteria > Hyphomicrobiales > Nitrobacteraceae > Tardiphaga > Tardiphaga sp. 20_F10_N6_6. The sequence continues at coordinate 1,458,883 of NZ_CP197239.1, read as the reverse complement.
ATCAGGTCGAAGATGTGGTTGTCGGCCCAGGACTCACCCGCGCGGTAATAGGCGAAGAAGCCGAAGAACATGCCGAGACCCATCAGCGTGAAGGCCGTGGGGAAGCCCAGCATGATCACGACAACGATGAGGCCGAGCATCAGGAGGCCGAGTGCAGGATCGCTCATTTTTGCGTCTCCCCGCCCATGCCGCGCTGGCGTGCGCTCTCCTCGATCTCCTGCGCCTGCGCGATGGCGTTCCTGCGCACGTCATCATCGACGTGTTCGCTATGCGCGAGCTGCTCCTCGACGACATCGATTTCGGACACGTCCTTGAGCCGGCTCGGCCACACCCCTGTCTTCAGGCAAATCGCGGCGCGGGTGATTTCAGCCATGCCCTGCAACAACAGCAACGCGCCGGCGAGCGGGATCATTGCCTTGAAATGATAGACGGGCGGTCCGTCCGCCGTGACGTTGGAATGCTCGCGGATGCGCCAGCTGTCGCCCGCATAGTCCCAGCCCGCATAGACCAGCGCGGCAATGCCGGGCAGGAAGAACACGATGTAGAGAACGAGATCGAGCGAGGCCTGCGTGCGCGGCCGCATCGAGCTGTATAGAAAGTCGCCACGGACATGACCGTTCTGCGCCAGCGTATAGGCGCCGCACAGCATGAATAGCGTGCCATAGAGCATGTTCGACGCGTCGAAGATCCATGCCGTCGGCATGTTCAGCATATAGCGCTTGAACACTTCGGCGCAGACGAGGCCCATCAATCCCAAAATGAGCCAGGCCGCGGCCTTGCCGGCGAATGTACTGATACCGTCGATGGATTGCAGGAAACGCTCGGCGGTCATTTCATGGAGGCCAGTCTACAGGACATGTGGGTAGGTGAAGATCGGCGATATCAGGCAACAACAAAGCATCATCCGGGAGAAAGTCCCGGATGATGCGGGATATGTGCGCCTGATGGCGTCAGGTCTTCTTCTTCGCGTTCGGGCCGAAGTAATGGTTGTAGGCCATGCGGCGATTCACGACCGTGTCCTGCTCCCACTGCGTGGCGCGCTTGGCGAAGGCCTGCTGGGACTCGGAGATTTCCTTGAACAGGGGATTCTCGGCCGATTTCTTGGCGACGACCTCGTCATAGACCTCAAGCTGCTTCTGCAGGATCGAGTCCGGCGTCTTGTAGAACTTGACCTTGTCCTTGCTCTGCATCTCCGCATAATCCTGCGAATAGCGGTCGATGGCCTTCCAGGACATCTCCTGACCGGCCGCATCGGCGGCGCCCGCGATGATCGCCCGCAGCTTCTCGGGCAGAGCGTCATATTTGGTTTTGTTGAACAGGATTTCGAACTGTTCGGCATTCTGGTGATAGCTCTGCAGCATGCAGGTCTTGGATACGTCGGGGAATCCAAGGATGCGGTCCGACGAAGCGTTGTTGAACTCGGCCGCATCGAGCAGGCCGCGATCCATCGCCGAGACGATTTCGCCGCCCGGCAATGCGTTCACTGCTGCACCAAGGCCGGTAAACACGTCGATGGAGATGCCGACGGTGCGGAATTTCACACCCTTGAGATCATCGGCCTTGGTCACCGGCTTTTTGAACCAGCCGAGTGGCTGGGTCGGCATCGGTCCGTAGGGAAGTGACACGACATTGGCGTTGATCGATGCATAGAGCTTTGCCAGAAGCTCCTTGCCGCCGCCAAATTTGTGCCAGGCTAGCAGCATGTTGGCATCCATCGCATAGGCCGGGCCAGAGCCCCACAGCGCCAGCGCGGTCTGCTTGCCGTAGTGATAGACCATCACGCCGTGGCCGCCGTCGAGCGTGCCTTTGGAAACCGCATCGAGCAGGCCGAAGGCCGGGACTACGGCGCCAGCCGGAAGCACCTCGATCTTCAGGTCGCCACCGGTCATGTCGTTGACCTTCTTGGCGTAGTCGAGCGCGTATTCGTGGAAGATGTCCTTGGCCGGCCAGGTGCTCTGCCAGCGCATGCTGATCGGGCCCTGCGCCCGGGCGATTGCCGGTGCGACGACGCTTGCAGCGGCACCGGCGGTGGCGACCTTCAGAAAACGGCGCCGAGACGGAGTCCTGTCCTTGGATGAAGCCATTGTGTTCTCCCCGAATGGTCGTCCTTTTGCGGACTGACCTTGTTGATTGGTGACAAGACAAAGGCTTGCTTGCCGCTTTGGCAAGAAAGTTCGCTTTGCTGCGACGCTTCGACGCGGCGTAACTACACTAACTATCCGTGCTGCGGTGCGGGGAGATCATGAGCGAGTGCGAACTACAGATGAACTACACCAAGCCTGTTAGACTTTCGTCGGAACGTATCCGGTCACATCGCCGACCATGTCCGGCTGCCGTTCCAGTGTAACCGCCGGAGAGGTCAGGATCACCACGGCCTGCCAGGCGAAACCCGCGACGGCGAGGTAGAGGCACGCCTCCGCGTGATAGAGCCCGCCGACAACGGCCGCGATCCCGGTTCCGATCGGACGGGCGCCGTAACTCAGGATGTTGATCGCGGAGACGCGTCCGAGCAGGCTCGGCGGCGTTACCGACTGTCGCAACGTCGCGGTGGAGATCACCCACAGGATCGGACCGACGCCGAGCAGGAAGAAGCTCAGGCCCGCCAAAGCCGGCGAGGGGATCCATGTGGTCAGTGCCATCACAACGGCGGAAACGAAGCCGGTGACGGGGCCAAGCGCGATCACGGTGCCGAACGGCAACCGTCTCATCACACGTGTTGCCAGCAGTGCGCCGATCACCATGCCCACGCCATACATCGCGAGTGTCACGCCGACGCCGGAGGCGGAGAGGCCGAGACGGCGAACCGCGTAAGGCACGAACACTGCCAGCACCATGAAGGATGCGGCGCTGAAGATGAACTGCGTGATGAAGACCGGTCGCAAATACTGGTGATAACAGACGAAGGACAGACCTTCGGCGATGTCCTGCACCGGATTGCGTCGCTGTACTGTCGTGCGCGTAGGCTCGTGGATGCCCGATAGCAACGCGACAGCGATGATCGACAGCGCTGCGGCAAAGCCGAAGGCAGGCGCGGCGCCAGTGAAGCCGACGAGCGCGCCGCCGATGGCAGGACCACTCGCAAAAGCCGCGGTGCGCGCGAGTTCGATCCGCGCATTCGCCGCGCCAAGCAATTGCGGCACGACCAGCGATGGCACAAGAGAGGGCGCGGCGACGCTGTAGACCACGGTGCCGCACACCGCGACGAAGCCGAGCAAAGCGAGCAGCGGCATCGTCAGCGCGCCGAACCAGATCAGCCCCAGCGTCAGCAACAGTGCGATCGCGCGCAGCGCCTCAGCTCCGGCCATCAGGGTGCGGCGCGACATCCGGTCGGCGAGCAGACCGGCGGGAATGGCGAACAGCACGAAGGGCAGGGTCAGCGCGGTCTGCAGCAATCCGGTCGGGCCTTCGCCGACGCCGAGCAACAGCACCGCGACGATCGGCGCCGCCGCCAGTGCGATCTGCTCGGCCGACTGCGCCGCGAGGTTCGACCAGGCGAGGCGGTTGAAGGTTGGTGGCAGTCGGTCAGTCGGCGTGCGGGGCATGGTGATTCCTGTCTGTGACAGCCACCATGGGGTCCGGACGAGCACGCAGCCACCCGATTACTGAGCACACGCCGTGACAAGGAGTGCCCACCAACCGGCTAGATGCAGTTGCAAATGAGTTGCAACAAGGGAGAGATTGCTCTATTGAGCTCTGATGGATGCACTTTCGCCGAAAACCTCGCCCGATTCGTCAACGTCTCCAATCCCCGGCAGCGTTCCAGACGCGGCCGGCTGGCGCTCCGGCCTTGGCGGAGATTTCCGGCGCAGCCTTTCGGAAGTCAATTCGTCGATCCCGGTTCCGATCGGCGGGCACTGGTTTCGGCGGCTGCTGGCATTCGCGGGACCGGGTTACATGGTCTCGGTCGGCTATATGGACCCCGGCAACTGGGCGACCGATCTCGCAGGTGGCTCGAAATTCGGCTACACGCTGCTCTCGGTGATCCTGCTGTCGAACGTGATGGCGATCCTGCTTCAGGCATTGGCCGCGCGTCTGGGCATCGTCACCGACCGCGACCTGGCGCAGGCCTGCCGCGACAGCTTTTCCCGGCCGGTCAACATCATGCTGTGGCTGGCCTGCGAGACGGCGATCATCGCCTGCGATCTGGCGGAAGTGATCGGTACCGCGATTGCGCTGCAGCTGCTGTTCGGCATTCCGCTGATCGGGGGTGCGCTCATCACTGCGCTGGATGCCTTTCTGCTGCTGTTGCTGATGAACAAGGGTTTCCGTTTTCTCGAAGCTTTCGTGATCGCGCTGCTCATCGTCATCGCGGTCTGTTTCACGGTTCAGATTGTCGCTGCGGCGCCGCCCGTGGCTGCCGTGTTGAGCGGCTTCCTGCCGTCCACCGCGATCGTGACCAATCCCGAAATGCTCTACATTGCGATCGGCATTATCGGCGCAACCGTGATGCCGCATAACCTCTATCTGCATTCGTCGATCGTGCAGACCCGTGCCTATCCGCGCACCGATGCAGGCCGCCGCGACGCGATCAAGTGGGCGACGACGGACAGCACCATCGCGCTGATGCTGGCGCTGTTCATCAACGCGGCGATCCTCATCGTCGCCGCCGCGACGTTCCATACGTCAGGTCATGCCGATGTGGCTGAGATCGGTCAGGCTTACGAGCTGTTGTCGCCGTTGCTAGGCCTCGGCATCGCATCGACGCTTTTCGCGATCGCATTGCTGGCATCCGGTCTCAACTCGACGGTGACGGCAACGCTGGCCGGCCAGATCGTGATGGAAGGCTTTCTCCGGCTGCGCCTGCCGAACTGGGCGCGCCGGCTCGTGACTCGCGGGATCGCGATCGTTCCGGTCGTGGTCGTCACTGCGCTCTATGGCGAACGCGGCACCGGACAACTCCTCGTCTTCAGTCAGGTCATCCTGTCGATGCAATTGCCATTTGCAGTCATCCCGCTGGTGCGGTTTGTCTCGGATCGGCGAAAGATGGGTGACTTCGTAATTTCGCGGTCGGTCGCCACGGTGGCATGGATCATCGCTGGCATCATCGTGATCCTGAACTGCAAGCTGCTTTACGACACCTTTTTCGGCTGAAGCCTTGAAATTTAAGGCAGCTGCAGATGATGCCACCAACTTTGGTGAAGGGGACTGGCCTTTGTGGCTATGTGCGACGTAATCCTGCCGCGCTGGATTTCGCGATCTCCCGCGTGAGCTCCATGACAGTCCAGCATGCCAGCGTCAGGCTTCCGTGACGCGACATCGCCTGAGCAATGTGACGCGTGACGACCGAATCGACCAGTTTCGACGATTGCAGACGGCACATCCTTCGATGCCGCGGCGACTGCATAGGGTCCCAGCAAAGCGTAGATGCTTCCTTCGGCGACAATATGCGTTTGCAGGCTGAGTGAAACGGCCTCCAAGGCGACGTTGAGCGAAATGCCTTAGCCTGCAACCTCGGAAGCCGCCGACATCAGCTCTCGCGGAGTGGGAGCCCCGAACATGCGATGGCCACCCTCAGGAACTTCGGTAAAGCTCCAACGTACGATGCCCTCCCGGTCAAGCAGGAATTGGCCAAAGAGCTGACCCTGGCCAGTTGCCAGCATGTGCTCGTCGGCTTCGGTTATTTCGTAGCCGTCCTTGGTGTTGAGAAGATCAGCCGCCGCCATCGGATTCATCGGCTCGGGCAGCTCGCCCGGCATGTCCATCCGCATGCTCATGACGGCGTTCATACCCAGCTTGCGCGGCCATTCGGTTTCGCTCTCCGTGAACTCGAGATTGGGCAAGCCAAACGCGCGGTGCGAGACGCGCTCGGGGTCGGACGCGGCGAGCAGATTGGGCAAGGGATGATACCGGAAATAGAGCCGCGCACGGTCGATAGGCGTGTTGACCACCACGAGACTCTCGACGCCTTTCTCGCGCAGGGCCGGGTCAAGTTGCGCCTGGGCCGCGAGATGGCGCCGGCAGAACGGGCAGTGCAGACCTCGAAACAAGCCGACCAGTACTGGGCTGTGGCCGCGAAAGTCATCAAGCGCGATCTTGCCGTCACGTGTGATCGCATCCAGCACAATGTTCGGTGCGCGGTCGCCCGGGTGGAGTAACCCATCGACATGATGCTCAGACATGGTCAACCTCCTCTACTTGCTAATCAAGAAATGGCAGTACGACCAGCGCTTCGGGATTAAGCCCGTGCCGGGCGCAGACATCGTGCGCCAGAGCAAAATACCGCTCGGCCTCAGGCATGTCGCCTCGATCGAGGTTCAGCGTCGCGAGACCATCATAGCATGGAAAGAGCTGCTGGGGCTCGCCCGTTTCCTGCGCCACCTCAATTGCTTCATTGTAGCAGCGGGCGGCGAGTTCCGGCTGGCCATGGCATTGATGAATTTGCCCGAGCACAATCAATGGCACAGCGAGATGTTCGCGCTGATCAAGCGAGCGGTCGAGTTCGATCGCCTTTTCGGCCGCCGGCACGCCTTCGTCGGCACACCTGTCCGTGAAGGTGCAACAGGCGACAGCGAGATTGACAAGGAGACGCGCCTGAAAACCGAGATCGCCGATCTGGCGGGCGACATCAAGACCGCGCCGACATACTTCCATGGCTTGCGCCGGATCGATCATCGTGTAGAGCACGCCAAGATTGGTGTAGCCGCGGCAGGCTGCGCTGAGAAGGCCAGCGGCTTCGGCAACTGCGACGCTTCGCTCCACCTCGCGAACGGCCTCCTGGCTTCGGCCCAGCCGCGCCAATGCAACCCCCTTGGTATTAAGTGCCTCCGCGGTGGCGCGAGCCGCTTCTAGTCCGGCTTGCTTGTCTACCTCCGGCGGCACGGATTGAGCGTAGCCAAGCGCATCGTCTGCCCATCTCGCGGCCGCAGCATGATCGCCGATGCGAAACGCGAGGTGGCCGCGCTCCTGTAACAGGTGCGCCCACTCGATCGGCGCGTCCGTTCCTTCGAGCAACGCAGCCGCCTCGGCGTAATGCGCCTCCGCCCCGTTTCGTTTGCCGGCATCCCACATCAAACGGCCAAGCTTGCGAAGTATCCGCGCTCCGGCGGCGCGGTCCCCGGCCGCGCGGTGGGCCTCCAATACCGTCTGGTAATGTTCGTCGGCCGTGTCACGCCGGCCCGCCGCTCCACACAGGTCCGCAATTCGTTCGTATAGCACAAGCCGTTCCGGTCCTTGATCGCCAGCGGTCAACAAGACGGCGAGGGCCTGCTGATAGAGGCGGATGGCGTCGTCGTTGGCATAGATCGCGCGTGCGCGATCGCCGGCCGCGCTCAGGTAATGTGCACCCTTCGGCTTGCTCGCGCTGAGGCTGAAATGATGTCCCAGTAGGGAGAGGTCTTCGAGCCGCTCCGGATCATCTCCGCACAGCCGCTCCAGGGCAGCACCGATCCGCCCATGCATCTCAATGCGCCGTTGCAGAAGGAGGTTTTGGTAGATCACATCCTGAAGCATGGTTTGCGTGAAACGATAGGATTGCAGCGAAATCGAGTTTGCGCCCGCGATCTCCTCGATGATCTCGGCGTCGCATAGCAGTTCAAGCCCTGCCTCTACTTTCGCCGGGTCGGTCGCTGTGGCACCGAGAAGGGCCGCATCAAAGCGCGGCCCGATGACCGCTGCCTCCTGAGCCAACCTGCGCACGCCGTGTGGCAGTCGGTCCACTCGCGCGAGCAGCAGCGCCTGAATGCTCGCCGGGATGTCAGCGGCCGCTTCATCTGACTTGATCTGCCAATGCGAGCCGTCACGTTCCAAAATGCCAGCTTCGATGAGACCGCGTATGATTTCTTCGACGAACAGCGGATTCCCACTCGCGCGTTCAAGAATTCGATTGAACAGATTGCCGGATGATCCATTCCAACCGTCACCGAAGAACGCCGCGAGTAGCTTTTGTCCGTCGGCGATGCCAAGGGGTGCCAGCCGCAGTGTTGTATGGCTAATTCGACTTGAGTCGAGCTGGTCCATTTCAAGTGTCGGCCGGTGTGTGAACAATAGCATCAGCCGCCCGCGCTCCAGCCGATCCATTACGAACCGTAGCGCCTCAAGCGATACGGCGTCGGCCCAGTGCAGGTCCTCGACAATGATCAGGAGGGGCGATAGGGCCAGACGCCGTTCGAAGACGGTGCGGATCGCGAAAAAAATCTGTCGTCGAAGCTGTTCCGGTTCAACGTGCTGCAGGGCGTCGTCGGGGTCGCAGAGACCAAGAACATAAAAATAGAGGGGCATCAGCCGCTCGACCTCTTCGGTCGCCACGCCCAGCCCCGACAACGCTTCGGCTAGCTTGGCTTGCGCCTCTGCCGCCGAAGCCTTGTGCGCGATGCCGTAGGCGCTACGCAGCACTGCGGCAAGAGTACCGTAGGATTGCTCGCCCAGCGGCGAGCAAGCGGCCCGCCGGATCGCCACGCCTGCGAAGCGATCCTCATCGCGAGCGCGGGTAGCGAATTCATCCACCAGACGCGATTTTCCGATGCCGGCTTCGCCAACCAGCCGCATCAGCTGGGCAGCTCCGTTACACGCCAGGTCAAGGCACCCCATCATACGGGCTATCTCCGCGTCGCGCCCGATCAGCGGCGCGCTCAGGCCCAGTATCTCGAGTCCGCGTGCCGCACGCGGTGTCTCGAGCGGCCCCCTCAGACGATGGACCAGGACGCTGCCTGCCTTGCCGCGCAGCGCAACGTCGCCGAGCGATTCATACGAGAATGCATGCCGGGTGAGGCGGTAGGTCAGCGGTCCCACCAGCACGTCGCCCGGGGGGGCCATCGACTGCAAGCGTTGAGCGGTATTCACCGTGTCGCCGGTCACGGAATAGGATTTGGCAACGCCTGCGCCCAATCCACCCGCAACCACGTGCCCGGTGTTGATTCCGACATGAAGCATGAGCGGCAAACCGGCAGATATCTTCGAGCGTTCGCTCAAGCACGCCGTGCGCTTGATCATGTCGAGAGCCGCGCGGAGCGCCCGCTCAGGATCGTCCTCGTGCGCGGCCGGCGCACCAAACAGAGCGAGTAGCGCATCGCCAATGAATTTGTCCACGAAGCCGCCGAAATTTTGCACCGCTGCGGTCAGTTCCTCGAATAATTCGTTCTGAAACGCCTGCATGACTTCCGGGTCGAGCCGTTCGCTCATCGTGGTGAAGCCGCTGAGGTCGGCAAACAGCACCGTGATGGTGCGGCGGTTAGCTTCGCTGTCGACCTTATGGAGCGTCCGCCGGGGTGCGCGCTCGGGCTCGACAAGCATCAGCGCCGGTGAACGGGCGCCAGTCGTGACCGTCGCCGGAATTGTTGGCGATGACGGCTCCCGCTGGTTGCCGGCCTTGGGGGCGTGATCGACGCGGGCGCCGCATTTCGGGCAATACGCAAAATCCGGTGCGCACGCGTAGCCGCAACTGGGGCATGGGTCCGGCTGCTTCGCGCCGCATTTTGGGCAGAACGCAAAGCCGCTCTGAACCTCGAAACCGCAACACGAGCAGTTCATGGATCAAGACCTCGCGGAAGCCGCGATGGCACGATCTAATCCTGGACCTCGTCGAACAGGCCCTGGATCCTTGGTAACAATGGGCTTATGGCGCCGGAAGAGCAAGCCATGGCTGCGGCCCTGCCAGCGCGCATGCGCGACCGGGATCACCGATGCCGCTGATCGGGCCTCGACTACGCGCGGCGTAGTCCTGCCGCGCTGGATTTCGCGATCTCCCGCGCGAGCTCCATGACAGTCCGGCATGCCAGGGTCAGGCTTCCATGACGCGACATCGCCAGAGCAATGTGGCGCGTGACGATCGGATCGACCAGTTTCGACGATTGCAGACGGCACTCCTTCGATGCCGCGGCGTCCTTCCGTACCAGCGGTCATGCCGATGTGGCCGAGATCGGTCAGGCTTACGAGCTGTTGTCGCCGTTGCTAGGCCTCGGTATCGCATCGACGCTTTTCGCGATCGCATTGCTGGCATCCGGCCTCAACTCGACGGTGACGGCAACGCTGGCCGGCCAGATTGTGATGGAGGGCTTTCTCCGGCTGCGCCTGCCGAACTGGGCGCGCCGGCTCGTGACGCGCGGCATCGCGATCGTTCCGGTCGTGGTCGTCACCGCGCTCTATGGCGAACGCGGCACCGGACAACTCCTCGTCTTCAGTCAGGTCATCCTGTCGATGCAATTGCCATTTGCAGTCATCCCGCTGGTGCGGTTTGTCTCGGATAGGCGAAAGATGGGTGACTTCGTAATTTCGCGGTCGGTCGCCACGGTGGCATGGATCATCGCTGGCATCATCGTGATCCTGAACTGCAAGCTGCTTTACGACACCTTTTTCGGCTGAAGACCTGAAATCCAGGACGGTCGCGGATGATGCCGAAGACGGATCGTCAGCCGGACCAGCTAATCCTGCGGCTCGGGCATCGTTTCGCCTGTCGCGTCCACGCGCAGCCATCCTGATGGCGCCAGCCGCTGCTGCGGCAGATAGCGGCCCTTGTAGTCCATCTTCTTGGAGCCTTCGATCCAGTAGCCGAGATAGACGTAAGGCAGGCCGAGCCGCCTGGCGCGGGCGATGTGGTCGAGGATCATGAAGGTGCCGAGCGAGCGGCTTTCCTCGCCGGGCTCGAAAAACGAATAGACCATCGAGAGGCCATCGCTCAGCACGTCGGTGAGCGCGACCGCGAGCAGGTCCTCGCCGCGTCCGGTGATGCCTGTATCGGGGCCGCGGCGTCGATATTCGATGATGCGGGTTTCGACGTGGCTGTCTTCCACCATCATGGCGTAGTCGAGCACGGTCATGTCGGCCATGCCGCCATGGCGATGGCGCTGGTCGAGATAGGCGCGGAACACGGAATACTGTTCGGAGGTCGGCACCGCGCTGCGCTGCTCGCCGATCACGTCGGCATTGCGTGCCTGGATCTTGCGGAAGTTGCGCGACGGCTTGAATTCATTGGCGATGACCCGGACGGAGACGCAGGCGCGGCACTGGTCGCAGGCCGGACGATAGGCGATCGACTGGCTGCGCCGGAAGCCGCCATGGGTGAGCAGGTCGTTGAGATCGCCGGCCTTGTCGCCGACCAGATGGGTGAAAACTTTCCGTTCGTGCCGGCCCGGCAGGTAGGGGCAGGGCGACGGCGCCGTGAGGTAGAATTGCGGAGTGTCGCGGGAGTGCTGGGTCACGGGTTGCCGTCGGTCTCCGAAGCAGTTTGGCGTAGCATCGCGCCGGCCGGGCAAACGGTCAATTGCTTTGCCCGGCCAAGTTGGCGTTCTTAGTGGTTGTTAGTAGGCGCGGCCGGGCGGCTGGGCGTAAGCGGCGCGGACCACGGAATTATTCACCACCACGGTTCCCAGCACGAGGTCATGCAGCAACTGACGGCGGCCATTGAGCAGGCCGACCACCAGCACCAGCGGCGTGAGCAGCGACACCGAGGCCCAGAACAGGACCGCGTGCGCGGCGCCGAGCACGAAGTAGCCCGGCGTGCCTGAGAAGGTGCGCATCTGCAGGTCCATCATCCGCATGCCAACGGTGGCCGAATGCGGGCCGCCCAGCGACATGCCGTAATAGACGACTGGCCAGATCACCGTCGCCGGTGAGATCAGCCAGAACAGCGCCCAGCCAAGGCCGAGGGTGACGACGCCAAACAGGAGAATGAAAATCCAAGCCAGCACGATCGGAATCGACAGCACCACGAGATCGATCAGGAAGGCGACAACGCGCCGCATCAACACGCCGCGGAACAAATCCGGCTGCGCATAGGGGTCGAAGGCATGGGCGCGGGGCGGGGTACCGGCACTGCGCCAAGTGTCACCCTGCCAGCTTCCGTTGTTGGGGCCGCCAGCATTCGGGCCGGTATCAGACATGACGCATCCCTCCGTTTGCATCCTCACGGTCCATCACATGGATATTACCAGACCGCGCAACAAGTGCGCGGAATCGTTACAGACTGTCCATGACGTAAATCAGGCGTGGATCTAAATCAGGCGAGGCTTGAGCGCGGATGCGCTCAGCGCGCAGCCTTGATGCGTTCCGCGGCATGCGGCGCGAAATAGGTCAGCACGCCATCGGCGCCTGCGCGCTTGAAGCCGAGCAGACTTTCCATGATGGCGCGGTCGCCGTCGATCCAGCCGTTGTTCGCGGCGGCCATGATCATCGCGTATTCGCCGGACACCTGATAGGCGAAGGTCGGAACCGCGAACGTGTCCTTCACGCGGCGCACAATATCCAGATAGGGCATGCCAGGCTTGACCATGACCATGTCGGCGCCTTCGGCGAGATCGAGTTCGACCTCGCGCAGCGCCTCGTCGGAATTGGCGCTATCCATCTGATAGGTACGCTTGTCGCCGGTTAGCGTCTTGGCCGAGCCAATGGCGTCGCGGAACGGGCCGTAGAAGGCCGAGGCATATTTCGCGGCATAGGCCATGATCTGGACGTCCAGGAATCCGGCGTCATCCAGCGCTTCGCGGATCGCGCCGACACGGCCGTCCATCATGTCCGATGGCGCAATGATGTCGCAGCCGGCTTCGGCCTGGACCAGCGCCTGCTGGACCAGCACGGCCACGGTCTCGTCGTTGAGAATCTTGCCGTTCCGGATCAGCCCGTCATGACCATGGCTGGTGAACGGATCCAGTGCCACGTCGCAGAGGATACCGAGGTCGGGGAATTCCTTCTTGATGGCGCGCACGGACTGGCAAACCAGATTGTTGGCGTTGCAGGCCTCGGTGCCCATCTCGTCACGCAGGGACGGGTCGGTATAAGGGAACAGCGCGATGCAGGGGATGTCCAGCTTCATGGCACGCTCGGCATCGCGCACCGCCTGATCGACGCTAAGGCGCTCCACGCCGGGCATCGAGGCAATCGCGGCGCGCTGGTTGTCGCCGTCGATCACGAAAAGCGGCCAGATCAGGTCGTCGGTGGTCAGCACGTTCTCGCGGACCAGCCGGCGGGCCCATTCGGACTTGCGGTTACGGCGGGGGCGGGTGGTCAGGCCGAGGGAGGGGGCATCATAAGTGGCCGGGCGGGGGGCGTGATCGCGCAATTCGATGGGGCGCCCGAACTTGATTGCCATAATACCGTCTCCCGCGGGCCTTCGTGAGGTCGAAAGCCCCTTAAATTCGACCTGTTCTAAGTCTAGCACCTTGATGTCCCGGCGTCACCGCGATCATGCACGTCATGCGCGCGTGACGTGACGGGCTGGGTCATTGATTTTGCAGGCCCAAAGGCTCACAAAAAGCCCCCATGAATCGCCTGAACCATCGCCCAAACGTCCAGTTCCCACCCGTGAGATCGCATTCGCATGTCTGAGCAGATGCCGCGCGACCTTGGGTCGAGAGACCCCACGTCGCGGGACCATGCCATGTCGGTTGCGGCGATCTCGTCCGGACGCATCGAATCCGACGAAAACATCTGGACCCGGCGCCTGGTCTTGTTCCTGCGCGTGATGGCCGTCGTCTCGATGATGCAGGGCCTCTATCACTGGGCGCAGGTCACCGGCTTTGTCGGCACCGAGGATGACGCCTTCGAGGTCCAGACCATGGGCTGGCAGACCGCCACGGTCTATTTCGCCGTCATCGAGCTGGTCAGCGCCGTCGGCCTCTGGCTCGCGACACCGTGGGGCGCCGTCGTCTGGCTGACGACCGTGGTGTCCATGGCGGTTATCGAGCTGATGTTTCCGACCATCTATGGCGGCAATCTCCTGATCGTCGGCATCCAGGCTGCGTTTCTCGCAGGCTACCTTGCGCTGGCATGGATGGCGGCGCGCGAGCGGCCGCCATAGGCTCAGGACGTCAAGCAGAGGCCTCGCAGAAGGCCCTGCATTCAGGGAGGTTATGTTGAACCAGCTTTATTCCGGCGGCACCGCCGGCAGCCTCATCGTCAGCGCCATTGCCCGCTACGGCGACCAGCCCGCGCTCGCGGACGGCCGTGTCCGCTGGAGCTACCGCGAATTCGGCGACGTGGTCGCGCGCTTCATCAGCCTGTTCCGCAGCCTCGGCCTCAAGAAGGGCGATGCGCTGTCCATTCTTTCCGGCAACCGCGCCGAGAGCTGGGCCGCGATATCAGCCGCCGCCGTGATGGGCCTGCGCTACACGCCGCTGCATCCGATGGCCGCCGAAGACGACCACGCCTTCATTCTCGAGGACGCCGAGATTTCCGCGCTGATCGTGGAGGCCGGCAAGTTCGCCGCGCGCGGCCTCGCGCTGCGCAGCCGCGTGCCGGGCCTGAAACATCTGCTGTCCTTCGCGCTCGATGGCGCGCGCGATCTGCTGGCCGAACTGCCCAATGCGACGCCGGCGCCGCTGGTGGACGAGAGCAGCACCGGCGATATCTGCTGGCTGGCTTATACCGGCGGCACCACGGGTCGTTCCAAGGGCGTGATGCTGCCGCATCGCGTGCTGGTGGCGATGTCGCTCGCGATCTATGCGGACTGGGACTGGCCGGCCGATATCCGCTATCTCGCCGCGACGCCGATCAGCCACGCCGCCGGCATCACGCTGTTTCCGGTGATGCTGCGCGGCGGTTTCGCACGGCTGGTGCAGGGTTTCGATGCGGAAACCTATTGCCGCGTGGTGCATGAGGAGAAGATTACCGCGACCTTCCTGGTGCCGACGCTGATCTATGCGCTGATCGACGCGCCGGAGCTGCGCGCCAAATACGACATGTCGTCATTGCAGATGATCGTCTACGGCGCGGCGCCGATGTCGCCGGACCGGCTGCGCGAGGGCGTAGGCATCTTCGGCAATGTGTTCGTGCAGCTCTACGGCCAGACCGAAGCGCCGCAGATCATCACCACCATGCGCAAGATCGATCACGACGACAGCAAGCCGGGCCGTCTCGGCTCCTGCGGCCGCGCCAATCCGATGGTCGAGGTCAAACTGTTCGATGCCGAGATGCGCGAAGTGGCGACAGGGGAGCCCGGCGAGATCTGCGTGCGCGGCTCGCTGGTGATGGATGGTTACTGGAAACGGCCGGATGCCACCGAAGACGCGTTTCGAGGTGGCTGGCTGCACACCGGCGATGTCGCGGTGAAGGACAGCGACGGCTTCTTCTATATCGTCGACCGCACCAAGGACATGATCATCTCGGGCGGCTTCAACATCTATCCGCGTGAAGTCGAGGATGCCCTGATGGCGCATCATGCGGTGGCGTCCGCTGCGGTCATCGGAATTCCCGATGCGAAGTGGGGCGAGGCGGTGAAGGCCTTCGTGGTGCTGAAAGCCGGCGCGAATAATTCCGTGGAGGAACTTCAGGCGCATGTGAAAGACAAGCGCGGCGCGCCGTGGTCGCCGAAGACCATCGATTTCGTCAGTGAGATCCCCGTGACGGGGCTCGGCAAGATCGATCGCAAGGCATTGCGCGCGCCCTATTGGGACGGGCGAACGCGCGGAGTTGCGTAAAATTGTCGAATTAATTTTCGGGGCGTTGGCGGTAAGACTTCGGTCACCCTAACGCCCCGGTTACGAACCTTACGCGAGTGTTTCGAATTTTACGGAAGCTGTTCCGCTATGCGACAGATCGGGCGGACAAAGCTGGAACATGGGCTCTGCAGCGTGAATCAAACCTTGCGAAAACCCCTTGTTTCACCGGCTTAATCTCAGATTCACTGTCTCAAATTCATGATCTCTTTATTGTCTTATTTAAGCGGTTCTTCAAACGCTCCCCCTTAAGTTGGCCCTATCAGACGGGACACAAGTTTCGTCGAATAAGTCGATAAAAACGACAACAGGGGTAGTGTCATGATGAAGACCGTTGCGACGGTGGAAAGCGTCGATCTCGTTCCGGGCCAGGCGCCGGTTCAGCCGCTTTATCTGGAAGCCTTGACGTTGGTGGAGCGTCTGCATCGCCGTCTGCTCGACGTCATCAAGGATGAATTCGATCGCCGCGGCCGCGCTGATATCAATTCGGTCCAGGCACTGCTGCTCTACAATATCGGCGACAAGGAATTGACCGCCGGCGAGCTGCGCACCCGTGGTTACTATCTCGGCTCCAACGTGTCCTATAACCTGAAGAAGCTCGTCGAACTCGGCTTCCTCGATCATCAGCGCTCGCGCGTCGATCGTCGTTCGGTTCGCATCCGTCTGACGGCGCAGGGCCAGGAAATCCGCCACATCGTCGACGCGCTGTATCAGAAGCACGTCAAGACGGTCGAGCAGGTCGGTGGCATCTCCAACGAGGAATTCGCGACCCTCAACAAGTCGCTGCACCGCCTCGAGCGCTTCTGGACCGACCAGATCCTGTATCGTCTCTGAGACTTTCGACCTCCAAGTCGCCGAACCACTGCCGACGGATTGCCCTCCGAAAGCACATCGAAATGCGCGCAAGACGCATGCGACACTGAAATTGATCAAGGCGCCCTCGCAGGGCGCCTTTTTCTTTGGCGTTACGCGCATCCCACGCTTGCTGAACGAAAACACCTCCAAGACAGACACAGAGATATTGGAGATGATTTCATGAAGCGCTTGTTGATCTTTCTGCTCCTCTTTCCTGCCGTTGCGACTGTCGCGTTCTACGCAGTGACGTACGTCCTGACGGGCGCAGCGGTGGATAGCGGTACAGGGCCGGTGTTCATGTATCTCGTCTTTATTGTGCCGGGGCTCCTGGTCGCTTTGCTCGACTGGCTGATTGCCAGGACGTCCATGCCTGCGGTCATGACGACGACACTTCTTGCCTACGGGCTGTCAGTGTTGGCGATGGCCTTGCTTCTCGGCTCCAGCAAGCAACTCGTGGCACTCGGTCTGATCGGCGCAATTCCAGCCGCCGTGTGTTCGTGGCTGTCAAATAAACCAACGGAAAGCGTGAAGGCGGCGTGAGCGATTCGTCACTCGTGCCAAGCAGGAGTGGAATTGCCGCCGACCAACTTGAATTTTAAGTCTCAGAAATTGCAATCGTGCTGCCCAACACGTAAGCTTGCTGTAGGCAAGTTGGAGCAAACTCTCTGAGAGAGCAGTGGCGACACCAAAGGATTATCTCGCTAACGCCGAACGGCTCGTCTCCGATGCCGCCTATTTGCACGCGCAGGATAGGGCGCGTTCCGCTGCCACATTGATAGTAGTTGCGCTTGAGCAAATGGGCGAATTTGTCGAAGTTCTGACAAAAGTCTCGTATCCCGATGCAGAGGTGCATATGGGCATCTTTGGCGGCAAGACGAATGCACATGCAAAGCGTCAGGATGCCCTTGCTGGCCATATAATGAACTACGCATTCGGCTCATTCTTCGTCCGAACGATGGCAAAGCGCTACGCGGATGAATTCCCGAGCAATAGCACAGAAGACATCGCATCTTGGATTGCGCGTACGCAACCTCATAGCCTGAGCGATGAAGAGCAAAAGGATCAGAGGTCCTGTCCCGATATAGCGGCGGCTCATTTATTGCTGCACTTTGTGCGGTCTAATATCCTTAGAGACTTGAGAGAATACGGCCTTTACGAAAACAACAGCCGAGCCTTTTCTGACGACGAAATAAAGCAGACGATAAGCTTGGCTTTTAAAGTTCGCGCCATGTTGGAAAGGTCGTGGGTCACACCCGAACCGTTTAAATTGGTCGGCGTGAATATGCCAGAAGGCCTAAAATTCGATCTGTCCGGCAATCGTCTTGCGTGACTATTGCTTGGCTAAGCTCTCGATTCGCCTAGATCGCTCAGTAGCAGTCTCACAACTTTCTTCCATGTCGATGGAACCGGTTCCATTCTCGCGGCTTATCGCTTCGTCAGAAGGGATCAAGTCATGCTGGTCGAACGCGGTCTGAAAGTGATGAATGTCGAGGCGGTGGGCGACGCCTATGCCATCGCTGCGAACTACCTGCGCAAGTCCGGCGCGATCCCCGATACTTATCTCACCAACGATCGCCTGCTCGAAATCATCGTCCGGATGTTTCATCGCGGCGAAGACAACAAGCTTCGCCTTGCGAACAGAGCGATCGCGCAATTCCAGGCTGCACGGGCTGAAGCCGCGTAGCCGGTTTTCTGATGTCCAACGGGGAAAATGACGACATGCAGATTGCCATCGACCGCATCATGCACACCTATGACCTGATGATGAGCCGCACGCAGGCTGCATCCGACGAAGCCCGCACCAAGGTGACCGACTATGTGCAGTCGCTGTTCGACGGTGGCGAGAAGGATCCGCACCGGCTGACGGTGTTCGGCTTGACCTATTTGCGTGAGCTCGATGGCAGCAACGATCCGGTGAAGGCCGGGTTTACCGGCCTTTGAGGGAGTAGGGCGCAATAGCGCTGCGTTTAAGCGCTGGCGCCCTGTCCAGGGCTTCATCAGATTCAAATTTCAAACAGCTACTACCCTTCAGACATGCGTCATCACCCCTGTTATTTGCAGCGCGGGGGCGCCGTCGTCTCCTGCATTCCCGGCCCCCTGTGAGAGGGCGTGCGGAACGCCGGGTGCCCGTTGCACCCTTGGGCCTGATGCGATGCGGTCTTCCGCAGGGTTAGAGTGCATCAGGACTTTCGGAGGCGCCGAGCAAGTGCCCGACGTTCCGCATGCGGTGTTTTTTCGGTTGCTTGCACTTTGCCTCGACGAACGCTCCGATCGCGAATTAAAGTCCCAAGGCGATGGGAAGGGAGCCTCAAGCGACTGGGCCGAACGCGTTTCGAATTGGTCGTCCGTCACACTGTCCAGGATTCTTTCCATCTCAAGGCCAGCCGTCTCCTTGCCAGTGGCAGTGCTGGCGCAGATCCGTCCTGCCCGAAGACAGACGTCACCCGTGAACCGCGCGACGCCGCATCTCCGGCGTCCACCGCATCCCACCCCGCGAACGTGACGATCGCGATCGCCCCTCTCGGTGGGGCAGGACGGAGGAGAATATAATCAAGTTAGGGATGCAGTCAATGGGGAATAGGAAAAAATGTTTGGGTGCTGTCTTGCCGCCCCACACTGTCATTCCCCGGCGAACCAATTGGTTTGCCTGAGGGCGGCTGCGCGCCTTCGCGCAGGCGAACCCGGAATCTCAGCATGGGAGTCTCCTATCGTGCCAAACACTTCGAGATTCCCAGCCGCTCCAATTGGAGTGGCTGGGGTTCGCACTACGCGGCTGCGCCGCTTCGTGCGCCCCGGAATGACAAGTGTGGCGTCCGGCAAGCCCTAGTCGCGCGCCGGAATGACGAGCGGGACGCGATGCGCTCATCGCATATGTGCTCATCGAAGCACTGTCGTCGCGGTTCTGCCACTCGAACTATCGCTCGACAAGATGCGCGCGCGAGACCGCAGGTTCAAACCGATCGGCGAAATACTGCGTTTCGTTGGCCACCCGTCCGTCGCGGAACTCCATGATGCTTACCGCGTAGGATGGTATACCGTCATAGGTCAGGATGAATTCGGTGACCCATAATTCGCCGCTGCCGATAATCCGCCGAACCGTAAAACGTTTCTCATTTGGCTGGACAAGTCGGCTCATCTGAATGTTGTGCCGACCGCGGATGCGTTCCCCCGATTGGGGATAATAAAGCATCGCATCCTCATGGTAGATGTCATGTTCGATATTGAAATCGTTCGCGTCCGATGCAGTCCAATGACGCTCCAGGGCGGCCCGTACATCGTCCATCTCAACCTCCTGCGATAGGCCTCAGGTTGGCGGCTTGGCTTGGTGCAGAGGGGAAGGAGAGCCGAACCTCTCCACAACGACAGACAGTCGCCTTACCGGCAAACTAGCATGGAAAAGCTCGTGAAGATTTTCTTGTTCGCTGTTTCCGCGCGATAATCCTCGAAGACTTCTCTCACGCCGACGGTCTACAGATCGGGCCGGGGACAACACAAGGACACGCCCATGCTTACGCTTCATCATCTCAACGACTCCCGCTCGCAGCGGATCATCTGGCTGCTGGAAGAGCTCGGCGCGCCCTACGATCTGACAACCTATCAGCGCGATGCGCAGACGCGGCTGGCGCCGCCGGAGCTCGAGGCGGTGCATCCGCTCGGCAAGTCGCCTGTCATCGTCGACGGCGATGTGACCATCGCGGAATCCGCAGCCGTCGTCGACTACGTCATCCGCCGCTACGGCAAGGGCGCGATGCGGCCGGCGGAGGGCACTCCGGAGCATGAGGCCTATCTCGAATGGCTGCATTATGCCGAGGGCTCGGCGATGTTGCCGCTGATGCTCAATCTCTACGTGTCTCGCCTGAAGGAGGCCGGTGCGCCGTTGCGGCCGCGGATCGACAGCGAGATGGCCCGGCATCTCGGTCATGCCAACCGGGCGCTGCAGGGCCGCGCGTTCTTTGTCGGCGACAGCCTGACCGGCGCGGATATCCAGATGAGTTTCGTCGCCGAGGTTGCCGGCAGCTTCGACCGGCTCAAGGCCTATCCCGATCTGGCCGCCTGGATCGGCCGGATGCATGCCCGCCCGGCGTTCCAGCGCAGCGTGGAGAAGGGCGGGGTATACCGGCTGGCGAAATAGGGACGGAGCACTTCGGACGTTGACCGATGATTATAATGTAGCTACATTATAGTCATGAAAATCCTCTGGGACGAGCCGAAGCGTCTCGCCAACCTAGACAAGCACGGGTTGGATTTCGCCGATCTCGATGAGGCCTTTTTCGAAAGCGCTCTGGTTCTGCCGTCACAGGTGAAAGCCAAGCGTTGGATTGGCATCGGCCGGAATATCCGCGGCGTCATTGTGGTGGTGTTCGTGGTTCTCGGAAAGGAGGCCTTGAGCGTGATTAGCATGCGTCCCGCCAGTAAGAATGAGAGGAGGCTCTACAATGACCGTTAAAAAGCGGGGTTATAGCGCCAAAGATATGCGAGAGGTCAGCGACACCCCGGAATTGACGAAGGACGACTTTGCCAAGGCTAAGCCCTTTGCTGAAGCCTTGCCGGATCTGGCCAAATCGATCCGCAAGGGGCGTGGTCCCAACAAGGCGCCCACCAAAACGCTCGTGTCGCTGCGGCTCAGTCCGGACGTCCTGACCCATTTCAAGTCTAAGGGGCCGGGCTGGCAATCGAAGATCGACGAGGTCCTGCGTAAGGCGGCGGGCGTCAAGCGATAGGGGCGGAATCGCCGTTTACTTCGGGCGGTAGGCAATCGGCATGTGCAATCGCCGCATTTGCCGCTGCTGCCTAAATATCGCGCCCTGAAGCGCAAAACCTTGGCCCCGCCAGCCAGATATGGTATTCGGGGCACCGTTTCCTGATCGCCACTCGTGACCGTCCGCACGCCGAAAGAAGGCCGCGGCGGTGGAGATATTGCCCTATGACCACTTCGGCCAAAACCGGCTCCGCGCCCGACTCGTTCTTCTCCGCCACGCTTGCTCAGGCCGATCCCGAGATTGCCGAGGCGATCAAGGGTGAACTCGGTCGCCAGCGTCACGAGATCGAGCTGATCGCGTCGGAAAACATCGTCAGCCGCGCCGTGATGGAGGCGCAGGGCTCGGTGATGACCAACAAATATGCCGAGGGTTATCCGGGCGCGCGCTATTATGGCGGCTGCGAATTCGTCGATATCGCTGAGAACCTCGCCATCGAACGCGCCAAGAAGCTGTTTGGCGCCCAGTTCGCCAATGTGCAGCCAAACTCCGGCAGCCAGATGAACCAGGCGGTGTTCCTGGCGCTGCTGCAGCCGGGCGATACCTTCATGGGTCTCGACCTCGCAGCCGGCGGCCATCTCACCCACGGCTCGCCCGTCAACATGTCCGGCAAGTGGTTCAAGCCGGTGCACTACACCGTGCGCAAGGACGACCAGATCCTCGACATGGATGCGATCGCCAAGCAGGCCGAGGAGGTGAAGCCGAAACTGATCATCGCCGGCGGCTCGGCCTATTCGCGCTCGTGGGACTTCAAGCGCTTCCGCGAGATCGCCGACAGCGTCGGCGCGTATCTGCTCGTCGACATGGCCCACTTTGCGGGCCTCGTTGCCGGCGGCGTCCATGCCTCGCCGGTGCCGCATGCCCATGTCACGACGACGACCACGCACAAGTCGCTGCGCGGCCCGCGCGGCGGCCTGATCCTCACCAATGACGAGGCGCTGCACAAGAAGCTGAACTCGGCGATCTTCCCGGGCCTGCAGGGCGGCCCGCTGATGCATGTCATCGCGGCGAAAGCCGTGGCCTTCAAGGAAGCGCTGCAGCCGGACTTCAAGGTCTATGCCAAGAACGTTGTCGAGAATGCCAAGGCGCTGGCCGAAACGCTGCGCGCGCAGGGCTACGACATTGTCTCGGGCGGCACCGATAACCACCTGATGCTCGTCGACCTCCGGCCGAAGGGCCTGAAGGGCAACGTCTCGGAGAAGGCACTGGTCCGCGCCGGCATCACCTGCAACAAGAACGGCGTGCCGTTCGATCCGGAAAAGCCGTGGATCACCTCGGGCATCCGTCTCGGCACGCCCGCCGCCACCACGCGCGGTTTCGGCATTGCCGAATTCAAGGCAACCGGCGAGATGATTGCCGAAGTGCTGAGCGCGGTGGCGCAGTCCGGCGACGGCAGTGCGCCGCTGGTCGAAGCGGCCGTGAAGGAGAAGGTCAAGGCGCTGACGGATCGTTTCCCGATCTATCAGTAAGGCCTGCTACGAGGCGGAGACCTGCGCGGTCAGAAGGTCGCGCAGGAACGAGTGTCTGGAAGGTTCTTTGGAATGCGCTGTCCGAACTGCAATAGCCTCGATACGCAGGTGAAGGACTCGCGTCCCGCGGAAGATTCCGCCGTGATCCGCAGGCGGCGCGTATGCGTCACCTGCAACTTCCGCTTCACCACCTTCGAGCGCGTGCAACTGCGCGAGCTCACGGTGATCAAGCGCAATGGCCGCCGCGTCCCGTTCGACCGCGACAAGCTGGTGCGTTCGCTGTCGATCAGTCTGCGCAAGCGCCCGGTCGATCCGGAGCGGGTGGAGACCATGGTCTCGGCCATCGTGCGCGAGCTGGAAAGCGGCGGCGAGGCGGAGATTTCGTCGGAGACCATCGGCGAGATCGTGATGGAGCATCTGCGCGGGCTCGATGACGTCGCCTATGTGCGCTTCGCCTCGGTCTATCGCAATTTTCGCGAGGCCAAGGACTTCGAGGCCGTGCTCGGCGAATTGCATGCCGATGACGACGGCCGGCCGGTGGTGGTCCGAAAATGATCTTCCGGATCCTGGAAGATCAATACGCTCAAAAATCTGCCGACGCGAAAGCAACCGACCTGCGCTTCATGCAGCTGGCGCTGACGCTCGGCCGGCGCGGGCAGGGCCGGACATGGCCCAATCCCGCGGTCGGCGCGGTCATCGTGAAGGACGGTGTTATTATTGGCCGCGGCTGGACGCAGCCCGGCGGCCGTCCCCATGCCGAGCCTGTCGCACTTGCGCAGGCCGGCGAGGCCACACGCGGTGCCACGCTCTATGTGACGCTGGAGCCATGCTCGCATTTCGGCAAGTCGCCGCCTTGCGCGGATGCGATCGTCGCTGCGGGCATCGCGCGCGTCGTCGCGGCGATTGAAGATCCCAATCCGGACGTGGCGGGCCAAGGTCATGCGCGGCTGCGTGCGGCGGGCATCAGGGTCGATGTCGGGCTCTGCGCCGAACAGGCCGCGCGCGATCACGCCGGGCATTTTCGGCGTATCCGCGACAAGCGCCCGCATGTCGTGTTGAAGCTCGCGGTGTCGCCGGACGACAAGATCGCGGCAGCCGGTCACAAGCCGGTCGCCGTCACCGGCGAGATGGTGCGGTCGCGCGTGCATCTCTTGCGGGCGCAATGCGATGCGGTGCTGGTCGGCATGGGCACCGTCATCGCTGACGATCCCGAACTGACCTGTCGCTTGCCGGGCATGATGAAGCGCTCGCCGGTGCGCGTGGTGCTCGACCGTGCGCTGCGCATGTCCGGTAATACCCGACTGGTGCATTCGGCGCGTACGACGCCGCTGTGGGTGATGACCTCCAGCCTGTCGGAAGCCCCCGCCGCGATGGCGCTGGGCGCTGCCGGCACGCAGGTGCTGCGCGTGCCGACCACGACCGCGCCGCCGCCGGGGCTGGATTTGCTCGCCGTGCTGCATAGCTTGTCGGAGAAGGGCATTACGAAGCTGCTGGTGGAAGGCGGATCGAAAGTCGCGGCGTCTTTCGTGACGGCGGGGCTGGTCGACGAGGTCTGGCTGTTTCGCGGGCCGAAGGAGATCGGCGAGGGTGGCATCGCCGCGCTGGATGCATTGCCGCTATCGGCGATCACCGGGTCGCCGGACTTCGTGCAGCGTGCTAGCGAGACGATCGAAAACGACACTCTGACCATCTACGAAAGAAGCTAATGTTCACCGGCATTGTCACCGACATCGGCGAGATCGAGAGCCTTACGCAAGTGGCGCAGGGCCAGCTCCACCGGCTGCGCATTCTCTGCGACTACGACCAGACCACCATCGCCGACGGCGCCTCGATCGCCTGCAACGGCGTCTGCCTCACAGTGGTCGGCTCCGGCGTGGCCAATGGCAAAACCTGGTTCGACGTTGACGCTGCCGCCGAGACGCTGGGCATGACCACGGCAAAGCACTGGAAGCTGGGCACCAGGCTCAATCTCGAGCGCGCGCTGAAGATCGGCGACGAGCTTGGCGGCCATATCGTCGCCGGCCATGCCGATGGCATCGCCACCATCGTATCGCGCGAGAGCCTGCCGGACATGGCGCGGATCACCTTCCGCACCACGCGCGAACTGGCGCGTTTCATCGCCACCAAGGGCTCCATCACGCTGGATGGCGTGTCGCTGACGGTGAATACCGTCGATGACGTGCAGTTCGCCGTGCTGATCATTCCGCACACGCTGAGCGTCACCACGCTGGGCAAGGCGTGGGAAGCAGGCGCCGAGGTCAATATCGAGGTCGATCTGATGGCCCGCTATGCGGCGCGGCTCAGCGAAATGCCTGTTTAAGGTTCCGACCTCTCGGCCGTCATGGCCGGGCTTGTCCCGGCCATCCACGTCTTCGTGCCCGGCCAAGACGTGGATACCCGGCATGCGCCGGGCATGACGGCGCTAAATTGCCAAGTATTGCCCTTGGCTTCACTGCCCGCGACGACTACAAACACGCGTTGTTGACAATCTTCATTCTTGGAGATGTTCAACGTTTTTAACAGGTTGAGATATGGCAGACGCGCGACGCGCTCATTTGCAGGACCAGACCGACATCACGGGCGCGCGCGTCCTGATCGTCGAGGCGCGGTTCTATGACGACATTCAGGATGCACTGCTGGAAGGCGCGATCGTCGAGCTGAAGGCAGCCGGCGTCACCCATGACGTGTTGACGGTGCCGGGCGCGCTGGAAATTCCCTCGACCATCGCGATTGCAGTCGATGCTGCCGCGAAAAGCGGCAAGCCTTATGAAGCGGCAATTGCGCTGGGTTGTGTCGTGCGCGGCGAGACGTTCCATTTCGAGATCGTCTCGATGGAGTCGTCGCGCGGGCTGATGGATTTGTCCGTCGATCTGCGGCTGCCCCTCGGCAACGGGATCATCACGGTGGATACCGACGAGCAGGCCTGGGCGCGCGCGCGCGCCGGTGAATTGAACAAGGGCGGCGATGCGGCCCGTGCGGCACTGTCCGTGCTGCGCATCAAGCGCCGTCTGGCGAAGGCCTGAGCCGATGTCTGAGAAGAAAATGGCTGACAAGAAAGCGGACTTCAAGAAGCCGATCCCCAAAGGCGACCGCAAGGCCAACCGCCGCGGTGCCGCGCGCCTCGCGGCCGTGCAGGCGCTCTATCAGATGGATGTGGGCGGCTCCGGCATCAACGACGTGTTCGCCGAGTTCGAGAGCTTCTGGCTCGGCAGCGAGATCGAGGGTGACCAGTATCTCCCGGCCGAAGAGGCGTTCTTCCGCGACATCGTGTCCGGCGTGGTGCGCGACCAGAACAAGCTCGATCCGCTGATCGACGACGCGCTCTCCAGAGGCTGGCCGCTGCAGCGGATCGAGGCGATCCTGCGCGCGGTGATGCGCGCCGGCGCCTATGAGCTGGAACATCGCAAGGACATTCCCGGCCGTGTCGTGGTGTCGGAATATGTCGACGTTGCGCATGCCTTCGTCGAAGGCGACGAGACCGGCATGGTCAATGCGGTGCTCGACCAGATCGCCCGGCAGTTTCGCGCGGAAGAGTTTTCGCGCGCAGGACACTGACCATGTCAGCCGGGTCCAACGCATCCGGCGAAGACACCCTGATCGCGCGCTACTTCAAGCCGCTCGCGACTGATCCCGGTGCGTTCGGCCTGACCGACGACGCCGCGGTGCTCAAGGCCGACGGCGAGGATATCGTCGTCAACACCGATGCCATCGTCGAAGGCGTGCACTTTCTCCCTGACGATCCCCCGGACACCATCGCGCGCAAGGCGCTGCGGGTGAACCTCTCCGACCTCGCCGCCAAGGGTGCCACGCCGGCAGGCTTCGTGCTGACGCTGGCGCTGCGGACACATGATGAGGCGTGGCTGGCGGAGTTCGCGCGCGGTCTCGGCGAAGACATCGCAATATTCGGCTGTGCGTTGCTCGGCGGCGATACGGTCTCGACGCCGGGGCCGCTGATGGTCTCAGTCACCGCCTTCGGACGCGTTCCGGTGGGCAAGATGGTCCGCCGCCACGGCGCGGCGGTGGGGGACCGCGTGGTCGTGAGTGGCATGATCGGTGATGCCGCGCTTGGCCTTGCGGCGCTGAAAGGCGGCGCGGTCGCGGCGGCGCTGACTGGCGACAGCAACGCGCGTGACGCGCTCGTGGCACGCTATCGCGTGCCGCAGCCACGCAACGCGCTGGCATTTGCGGTGCGCGATTTCGCGACGGCGTCGATGGATGTCTCCGACGGATTGGCCGGCGATCTCGCCAAGCTCTGTGCGGTGTCGGGCATCTCTGCCGTCATCGATGCATCGGCTATTCCGCTGTCGGATCCGGCGGCAGCACTGCTGGATCGCGGTGTGATCGGTCTCGAAACGGTCGTTGCCGGCGGCGACGACTACGAAGTCCTCTGCACCATCCCAGAGAATCGCACGACCGGTTTCGTGCAGGCCGCGCACCAGGCGGGCGTGCGGGTCGCGGTCATCGGGACAATTGTTGCAGGTGCGTCATCGCCCCGCTTCGTCGACCAGGCGGGCAGGGACATCGTGTTGAAGCGCCTGTCCTACAGCCACTTCTAGGAACAGCTCTGGAAGTAATCTCCGTGTCGTCCCCGCCTAGCACGCCGAAGGCGTGCGCGGGGCGGGGCCCCATACACTCTTGAGAGCTGTTCAACGCAGGACGGAGAGGCCTTCCTTTTAATTGAGCGGCCTGAGGTTATGGATCCCCGCCTCCGCGGGGATGACACCCGAAAGGCCAACGTTCCTCTTCCCCCTACATCCCCTCCAAAAATCCTGCATTAGCCCATTGGCAGCGTTGCACGGCGATACCGATTTTGCCATGCTCATCAAACGAGAGGCCGTCCTCACGTGCTGGGCAGGCCTCCTTTTTATGCGCCAACTAACAAGGCGCCGGGCAGGAAGGACTGAGGCAGATTCCATGACAGCATTGTGGGTGATCGTGCTCTGCGGGGCACTGTCGATCGTTTACGCGATCTGGGCGACGAGTTCTGTGTTGAAGGCCGATGCGGGTAACGCACGGATGCAGGAAATTGCAGAGGCCGTGCGAGAGGGCGCACAGGCCTATCTGAAGCGACAATATCTCACCATCGGCATCGTCGGCGTCGTGATCTTCGCGCTGCTGGCTTACTTCCTCGGCATGCTCGTGGCCTTCGGCTTCCTGATCGGCGCCGTGCTGTCGGGCGCAGCCGGCTTCATCGGCATGAACGTGTCGGTGCGTGCCAATGTCCGCACCGCGCAGGCGGCGACGATCTCGCTGGCCGGCGGCCTCGAACTCGCCTTCAAGGCCGGTGCCATCACCGGCATGCTGGTGGCGGGTCTGGCGTTGCTCGGCGTCACCATCTACTTCGCCTATCTCACGCACGCCCTCGGCCTCGCTGCCAACAGCCGCACCGTGATCGATGCGCTGGTGGCGCTCGGCTTCGGCGCGTCGCTGATCTCGATCTTCGCCCGTCTCGGCGGCGGCATCTTCACCAAGGGCGCTGACGTCGGCGGCGATCTCGTCGGCAAGGTCGAAGCCGGGATTCCCGAAGACGATCCGCGCAATCCGGCAACGATCGCCGACAATGTGGGCGACAATGTCGGCGACTGCGCCGGCATGGCCGCCGACTTGTTCGAGACCTATGCGGTGACCGCGGTCGCCACCATGGTTCTGGCGGCGATCTTCTTCGCGAGCTCGCCATTGCTGGTCAACATGATGACGCTGCCGCTCGCCATTGGCGGCATCTGCATCCTGACCTCGATTGCCGGCACGTTCTTCGTCAAGCTCGGTGCCAGCCAGTCGATCATGGGCGCGCTGTATAAGGGCCTGATCGCCACCGGCGTGTTGTCACTGTTTGGCGTTGCCGCCGTGATCTACTGGCTGATCGGTTTCGGTCCGCTGGCCGGCGTGAAGTATACGGGTCTGGCGCTGTTCCAATGCGGCGTCGCCGGCCTCGTTGTCACGGCGCTGATCATCGTGATCACCGAATACTACACCGGCACCGACTATCGTCCGGTGAAGTCCATCGCGCAGTCGTCGGTCACCGGTCACGGCACCAATGTGATCCAGGGTCTCGCGATCTCGATGGAGTCGACAGCGGGTCCTGCGATCGTCATCATCGCCGGCATTCTCGTCACCTACAGCCTCGCGGGCCTGTTCGGTATCGCGATTGCCACCACGACGATGCTGGCGCTGGCCGGCATGATCGTGGCGCTCGACGCCTTCGGTCCAGTCACCGACAATGCCGGCGGCATTGCCGAAATGGCCGGATTGCCGAAGGAAGTCCGCAAGGCCACCGACGCGCTCGACGCGGTCGGCAACACCACCAAGGCGGTCACTAAGGGCTATGCCATCGGCTCGGCAGGCCTCGGCGCACTGGTGCTGTTCGCGGCTTACAATGAAGACCTCAAATTCTTCATCGCCAATGCCGCGAAGTATCCGTACTTCAAGGATGTGCTGCCGGACTTCTCGCTGAACAATCCCTATGTGGTGGTCGGTCTGCTGTTCGGCGGTCTGCTGCCATACCTGTTCGGTGCGATGGGCATGACGGCGGTGGGCCGTGCAGCCAGCGCCATCGTCGAGGAAGTGCGTCGTCAGTTCCGCGAGAAGCCGGGCATCATGCAGGGCACCGACAAGCCGGATTACGGCCGCGCGGTGGATCTGCTGACCAAGGCCGCGATCAAGGAAATGATCATCCCGTCGCTGCTTCCGGTGCTGTCGCCCATCGTGGTGTACTTCATCATCTACGCCATTGCCGGCGGCGGCGCAGTCGGCAAGTCGGCGGCATTCTCCGCGGTCGGCGCGATGCTGCTTGGCGTGATCGTCACGGGTCTCTTTGTGGCGATCTCGATGACCTCGGGCGGCGGCGCCTGGGACAATGCCAAGAAGTATATCGAGGACGGTCATTTCGGCGGCAAGGGCTCCGACGCTCATAAAGCTGCGGTGACCGGCGACACCGTCGGCGATCCCTACAAGGACACGGCAGGCCCCGCGGTGAACCCGATGATCAAGATCACCAACATCGTGGCGCTCCTGTTGTTGGCGATTCTCGCGCACTAGACGGCGGCAACGGCCAATGTAAAAGTCTCGCGGTGAAAGCCGCGGGACTTTCTTTTTTGGTCATTTTGAAAGACGAAAACGATGCGTGGAATTGGCGTTGCTTTATTCGCGGTGTTTGCTTTTTCAACGCCTGTTCTCGCCGCCGCAGAAAAATGCCCCATCAGTGATGCAGCCGAAGCGAAGGCCGGCGGCCTCCACCAGGCCATTGAGGCCGCGATGAAGGCCGAGTTCAGCTGCGAAGGCGCATATCGGATCATGGAACTCTGCCAGCTCGGTTCGTCCGGCGATAATGCGTTCTCGACCATTGTGCTGTCGAAATGCGAACCACGGTTCTTGCCGAAGGCGCTGCCCGCGACCAAGGCGGCCTATGAGAAGGCGCGTGCGAAATGCGATAAGATCGCAGAGAAGAACGAGGGCTCGATGTATCAGAGTCAGGCAGCTGTTTGTATCGCGCGATCCGGGCGGGATTTCGCGCGGAAATACGGGACGAAGAGCTAGGGGTCCTGTCGGCCACGGCGCGTTAGCGTAGACGACACAGAAAAGCCCCGCGATGTGATCGCGGGGCTTTTTGTTGAGTTGGTCGGGCTTACGCCGCCTTGCTCTGCTTGCCGTCCTGGATGGCGCGCCAGATGCGCTCGGAGGTCAACGGCATGTCGATATGCGTGACGCCGTAGTCGCTGAGTGCATCGACCACCGCATTGACGATGGTGCAGAGTGAGCCGGCGCAGCCGGCTTCGCCGCAGCCTTTGGTGCCCAGCGGGTTGGTCGTCGCCGGCGAGGGATGATCGCCGACCAGCATCAGCGGAATGTCGCCGGCGCGGGGCATCGCATAGTCCATGAAGGAGCCGGTGATCGGCTGGCCCGACGCGTCATAGCTGACTTTCTCCATCAGCGCCTGGCCGATGCCCTGGGCCACGCCGCCATGCAACTGGCCGGCGACGATCATCGGATTGACGATGGTGCCGAAGTCGTTGACCGCCGCGTAATTGACGATGGTCAGCACGCCGGTGTCGGGATCGATCTCGACTTCGGCGACGTGACAGCCGTTCGGGAATGTCGAGGGCACGTCCGATGAGGTGTGGTCGACGTCGAGCGAGGAGGGTACGCCGTCCGGCATCTTGCCCTCGCGCACACGCTGCGACAGTTCCATGATGTCGATGGAGCGGTCAGTGCCGGCGATGGTGAAGCGGCCGGCCTTGAACTCGATATCGGCTTCGGACGCTTCCATCAGATGTGCGGCGGCAGCCTTGCCCTTGGCAATGACGAGATCCGACGCCTCGACGATGGCCTGGCCCGAGGCGGTAATCGAACGCGAGCCGCCAGTGCCATTGCCCATGCGCACGAGGTCGCTGTCGTTCTGCTCCAGGCGAATAGCGTCGAACGGCACGCCGAGCTGCGCCGACAGCACCTGTGCGAAAGGCGTAGCGTGGCCCTGGCCATAATCCAGTGTGCCGGTGGTTAGCGTCACGGTGCCGTCTTCGCCGAAGGTCAGTTTGCCGAGTTCGCCTGAGGGGGGAGCGGTGACTTCGAGATAGGAGCCCACCGCAATGCCGCGCAGCTTGCCATTCTTGCGGCTGTCCTTCTTGCGTTTGGCGAAGCCGGCGTGATCGGAAATTGCCAGCGCCTTTTCGAACACGCCCTGGAAATCGCCGCTGTCATAGGTGACGCCGGAGGCGGCCGCGAAGGGCAACTGCGACGGCTTGATGAAGTTGCGCTTGCGCAGCGTGAAGCGATCGATGCCCATCTCGTCGGCGGCGCGATCGATCAGGCGCTCCATGAAGTAGTTGGCCTCGGGGCGCCCGGCGCCGCGATAGGCGCCCATCAGCGTGGTGTTGGTGAGCACGCATTTGATGTCCACCGACAGCAGCGGCGTCTTGTAGACGCTGGCGAGATTCTTGCCGGTGTTGAGCGACAACGGGCTCGGCGACACGCCGGTGATATAGGCGCCGAGATTACCGTAGCCTTTCAGGCGCACCGCGAGGAACTTGCCGTCCTTGTCGAGGGCGAGTTCGGCATGGATATCCTGGGCGCGGCCCTGGCTGTCGGACAGGAAGCTGGAGGAGCGCTCGTCGAGCCACTTCACCGGCTTGTCCAGTTCCTTCGCCGCATGCAGCAGGCAGATGTATTCGGGATAGCTGATGTTCTTCATGCCGAACGATCCGCCGACATTGCCGGTGAGGATGCGGACCTTGTCGGGCGCGACGTTGAGCTGCTTGGCCAGCGTATTGCGGTTGCCAGCGACGCCCTGGGTCGGCACCTGGATCACGTAGCGGCCGCCGGATTTTTCGTAAGTGGCGAGCGCGCAGCGTGGCTCCATCGACCCCACGGCGACGCGGGTGTTCTCGATGTCGAGCTTGGTGACATGGGCGGCAGAGGCGAATGCCGCCTCGACGGCGGCGGTGTCGCCATAGTGATAGTCGAGTGCGACATTGTTCGGGATGTGGTCGTAGAGAACAGGCGCGCCGGGCTTCGTTGCGGCCTCGCAATCGGTGACGGCGGGCAGGGCGTCGATATCGAGGACGACGGCTTCGGCGGCGTCGCGCGCCTGCGCGACTGTTTCAGCCACCACGAAGGCGACGGGGTCGCCGACATAGCGCACCTTGTCGGTCATCAAAGCATGGCGATTGGTCTGGAACAGCGGGGTGCCGTCCTGGCTCTTCAGCGGCAGACCGCAGGTGAAGGGGCCATAATTGGCGGCTTCGAGATCCCGGCCGGTCCAGATGCCGCGGACACCCGGCATCGCCTTGGCAGCCTCGGTATCGATGCCGCGGATCACGCCATGGGCATGGGGACTGCGGACGATCCAGGCATAGAGCTGGCCGGGCAGGTTGACGTCGTCGGTATATTTGCCCTTGCCGCGGACGAGGGTGTCGTCCTCCTTGCGGCGGACAGGCTGGCCGACCCCGTATTTCTGCATGGCGATGGCATTGTCGACGGGCGAGCCGGTAAAATCTTGCATGATGAATCCATCAAATGTGGATGATTCCAGGATTTGGCGCGGGGGCGCGCCCCTGTAAGTCCCTGAGATAAGGCAGCGTGACCTGTACGACAACGGACGATTGGGCATGGGGGTGCGCCAAGGTTGCGCTGATCCTGTGCCCTGCTAAACTTTCCGTGAAAGATATTTCCAAGAAGGTTTCCACGCCGGCCGGAACGGTCGCGGAAAGACAGATTGAATGGATGATGACACGCGGCTTCGCGGCGGCCATGGGCCGGGCGAGGGTGTGCAGGGATTGGTTGCGGTATTGGCCGACGGCGGGCGCGAAGCCGCATGCGCCAACACCTATGCCGCGCTCGATCTCGGAACCAATAATTGCCGTCTCCTGATCGCCTGTCCCACGGGCGACAGTTTTCGCGTGGTCGATTCGTTTTCACGGATCATCCGGCTGGGCGAGGGCGTCTCGACATCCGGCGTGATCAGCGACGCCGCGATTGCCCGTGCGATTTCGGCGCTCAGCATCTGTCGTGACAAGATCCGCGCACGGGACGCACAGCGGCTGCGGCTGATCGCAACCGAGGCCTGCCGCGCGGCCTCGAATTCGGACGCGTTTCTCGACCAGGTGGCGCGCGAAACCGGCATCACGCTGGAGATCATCGATCGCGAGACCGAAGCGGCGCTGGCTGTGATTGGCTGCTCGCCGCTGATCGATCCGCAGGGCCGCGGCGCCATCCTGTTCGATATCGGCGGCGGCTCGTCGGAACTGGTGCGCATCGAGCGTGATCCCACCGATCCCTTGGGCAAGCCGTTGATCAAGGCGTGGATGTCGATCCCGCTCGGCGTGGTGACGCTGGCCGAGAAATTCGGCGGCAAGCACGTCACCCGCGAGAGCTACACGCAGATGATTGCGGAGGTCGCCCGGCACGTGGCGCCGTTCGCCGCCGAACATGCCGGCGATCTCGACGGCATGCATATGCTGGGCACCTCGGGCACAGTAACCACGCTGGCCGGCGTCTATCAGGGGCTGGCGCGCTACGATCGCCGCCGCATCGACGGCATCTGGCTCAGCAATGCCGAGCTCGACGAGACCATCTCCAGGCTGCTCGACATGACCTATGCGGAACGCGCCGCCAACCAGTGTATCGGCCCCGACCGTGCCGATCTGGTGCTGTGTGGCTGTGCCATTCTGGACGCCATCCGCAACGCGTTCCCCCTGCCGCGGCTGCGTGTGGCGGATCGGGGGCTGCGCGAGGGCATGCTGGTGGAAATGATGCGCGAGGATGGCGCGATCCGCGCGTCCTGAGCCTGATTTTCCCGATTCAGAGCGAATATTCGGGTTTCCCGCCATGCCGTGCTAAGGGAAACGCGAATAGCTGAAAGCAAGCACGAGACCATGGCCAAAGACACCACCGGACGCCTGCGGATCCAGGTCAAGAGCGCCGGCAGAATGAAACTGTCGTCGAAGCTCTGGCTCGACCGCCAGCTCAATGACCCCTATGTGCAGCAGGCCAAGAAGGACGGCCTGCGGTCGCGCGCGGCCTACAAGATCATCGAAATCGACGATAAGTACCGCTTCTTGAAGCCCGGCCTGTCCGTGGTCGATCTCGGCGCTGCGCCTGGCGGCTGGAGCCAGATCGCGGCGCGGCGCGTCGGCTCGGCCGAGGGCAAGGGGCAAGTGGTGGCCATCGATCTCCTGGAAATGCCGGAGATCGTCGGCGTGACCTTCGCCCAGATGGACTTTCTCGACAATGATGCGCCCGACAGATTGAAGGCGATGATGGGCGGTCTCGCCGACGTGGTGATGTCCGACATGGCGGCCAACACCACCGGCCATCGCAAGACCGATCAGCTGCGCATCGTTGGCCTCGTCGAGGATGCTGCGGCCTTCGCCGCTGACGTGCTCAAGCCCGGCGGCACCTTCGTCGCCAAGGTGTTCCAGAGCGGCGCCGACGCCACGCTGATGACCCAGCTGAAGCGCGACTTCGCGACGGTGAAACATGTGAAGCCAGCCGCCAGCCGCAAGGACTCGTCGGAGCGCTACGTGCTGGCCATGGGTTTTCGCGGCGTGGCAGGTGATCACCGGCTCGGTGAGCACGACAACTAGGTCGTGAGCGCATAGGCGACTCTAAGTCCGATTTGGTAGAGCGCTCGATCTCACTTGTGTGATGGCAACACCGGAGATGGCGAGCAGCGCCCCGACAATCAACGTTGGAGTGATATGCTCGTCAAGGAACAGCACGCTTGAAATCAGGGCAAAGACCGGAAGAAGCAAACCGAATGGCGCCACGCGGCCCATGGTGCAGCGAGCGATGAGCCAGAACCAAAGGCTAAATCCAACAATTCCTCCGATGAAAACGGTGTAGGCGAGCGCGAGCCAACCACGTTCATCCGCCGTGACGAGGGACGTCAATTGTCCATCTTCAAGGACAAACGACATCAGCATCACCCGTGGCACCGTGAAGAGAGAGGACCAGCCCGTCAACATCAAGGGGTCGAAGGGTCCGTGCCGCTTCGTTAAGACGTTGGCGACCGCGAAGGCGAGTGCTGCCCCGACCACCAGCAGAATCGGAATAGCGTTCGCAGACACACCAGGCCCCGCTGCAAGCACGACCACGCCGAGAAATGCCAGCAACACCCCACTAGACGTTACGAGAGACGGTCTCTCCGCGAGCAGCGGCCAAGCCAACAGGATGGTGAAGGGCGTGGCGAGTTGATATGCGACGGCCGAAACACTTCCGGAGCCGAGCGCGAGGCCGACATAGAAGAGGCCGAAGTTCAGCCCACCAAGAAAGACCGAGATCGCGGCGACAGGGCTGAGTTCCTGACGTGCAGGCTTTTTGACGAACGGAACGAGCAGCAATGCCATAGCCAGAAAGCGCAGGCCAAGGAAGAAAAGCGGCGGAAATTCCACAATGCCCACCTTGATGACCACGAACTGATAACCCCAAAGCAAGGGTACCATCACCGCGCAGACAATCTGGATGAGCGACATGACACTTTCCATTCAAGACTGTTCGGTCCAGATATAGGTGCGCTCAACCAGCCACGCCTTGACGCGTTACCTGATGAAGCGTTCGAGAAGAGCGTCAACGGTGGCTTGCGATGTGCTTCGTGTCGGACGTGTTTTACCTACGACACGCAGCCCCTCGACGAAGCAGACCAGCAGTCGCGCCGCGCTTGCGGGCTCGACACCATGAGCCAACTCGCCTGCGGCCTTCGCGCGCGACAGCGCATTGGCTACTTTGGTCTCCATAGCTTTGAAAAAGCCGCCGATGCGGCGATCGACTTCCGGGTCGCGGCCACCCAACTCCATGGCTGTCGCGACCAGCAGGCATCCGCGGCGACCATTGGCGCCACTCGTCCGATCGACGTAACCAGCAAGGTAGGCCCGTAGGCCAGCGACTGGCGCGCCACGCGGGTCGAGTTCGATGTCGATTCGTAGCAGGGCGTCGGCAATGTAGCGATCGAGCGCACGCAGGAAGAGTCCGCGCTTGTCACCGAAGGCGGCGTAGAGACTGCCACGCGAGAGGTTCGTCGCTTGAAGAAGGTCCGGAAGCGCCGTGGCATGATAGCCGCGCGACCAGAACACGTTCATGGCGCGCTCGATGGCAGCTTCCGTGTCGAAACCTCGGGGGCGGCCGCGCGGCAACCGCACAGGGGAATGATGTTCCATTGGTGATATATGGACCGATTGGTCATTAATTGCAAATGACAGCTTAAGGTGATGGGAGGGGGAGTTTGTGACAGGGC
This sequence comes from Tardiphaga sp. 20_F10_N6_6, assembly GCF_052076045.1. NCBI lineage: Bacteria > Pseudomonadati > Pseudomonadota > Alphaproteobacteria > Hyphomicrobiales > Nitrobacteraceae > Tardiphaga > Tardiphaga sp. 20_F10_N6_6. The sequence goes on along the minus strand of NZ_CP197239.1, from coordinate 1,422,717 downwards.
GCGCTTTGAGCGATCTGTCGGCTCTCGTCATCTTGCGGTCGGATGATTTACTTCGCGCTCTCGCATTTCGGCGACAGCATCGGCACGTTCGGCCATGACCAGTTTCGCCAGGATCCATCGCGCTCGACGCAGGCTGGCGGTGTTTTAGCGGCATCCGGATCGGTCTGCTCTTTGGCATCCTGCGCGGTCACCTGCTCAATGGGCGCGGGCTTCGGCGGAAATCGCCTGTTCACATATTCGAACGACATGACGCCGGCGATGATCGTGAGGACGATCGTGGCGAGACCTATGGCCCATTGCGAGCGCGTCACAACTCACCCCAGCTTCTGATCCCTTGCATCTGCGGTGCCTTCGCTGGCCGCTTTGACAGCGGCTTTTGCCTCGCCCTTGCGGCTGGCGATATCGATCACTTTGCGGCCGGAGATTTCGTGGCCGGCGTCGTCCGGCATCTGCCAGAAGAACCAGGCCGAGGCTGCCGAGATCACGGACACCACGAGGAAGGCCGGTGCAAAGTCGGCAGCCGACAATTCGGTCATGCCGCGCATCAGCATGGTGGATTCCACCGAGAATGCACCGATCGCGACGCCGGCGGAGATCGACAGCTGCTGGTTGACGCTGACCAGCGTGGTGGCGCGGCTCATCTGCGCCGTCTCGACTTCGGCATAGGCAACCGTATTGATCGCGGTGAATTCGAGCGAGCGGAAGAAGCCGCCGACCACCAGGATAATCAGGATCAGCATCAGCGGCGTGGTCACCGTGAACAGCGCACAGGCGGCGAGAAATACCGAACTCACCACGGCGTTGACGGTCATGACATTGCGGAAGCCGAAGGCGCGGATGATGCGCGCCGCCAATGTCTTCATCCCCATGGCGCCCACTGCCGAGCCGAAGGTCACCATGCCCGACTGGAACGGCGACAGGCCGAAGCCGACCTGCATCAATAGCGGCAGCAGGAACGGCAATGCGCCGATGCCGAGCCGGAACAGGAAGCCGCCGATGATGGCGGCGCGCAAGGTCACCAGCCGCATCAGCGAGAAGTCCAGCACCGGGGACGCGGTGCGCCGGGCGTGGATCACGTAGAGGGTCATGGACACCGTGCCGATGCCGACCAGTGCGGCGACGATCGGCCATGGCAGCAGATTGAGGCCCGCGACCGAGAGGCCGAAGGCAATGCCGGCGAGCCCGACGCCGGCCAGCACCAGACCCAGCAGATCGAAGCGCTCCGGATCCTCCGAGCGGATCGGATCGATGAAGCGCAACGCAAGATAGATGCCGAGGCAGCCGATCGGGATATTGATCAGGAAGATCCAGTGCCACGAGAAGTAGGTGGTGATGAAACCGCCCAGCGGCGGTCCGATCACCGGGCCGATCAGCGCCGGCACCGTCATCCACGCCATGGCACTGACGAGCGCGCTTTTGTCGATGGAGCGCAGCAGCACGAGGCGTCCCACCGGCGTCATCATGGCGCCGCCGAGGCCCTGGATGATACGGGCGATGACGAAATGCGTGACCGATTGCGACAGCGCGCAGCCGATCGAGCCGATCATGAACACGCCAATGGCGATGGAGAACACGGCGCGTGCGCCGAACCGGTCGGCGGTCCAGCCGGATGCCGGAATGAATACCGCGAGCGAGAGCAGGTAGGAGGTGATCGCCAGCTTCAACGTCAGCGGACTGGTGCCGATATCGGCGGCGATGGCCGGCAGCGAGGTCGCGATCACCGTGGAGTCCATGTTTTCCATGAACAAGGCGGAGGCGACGATGAGCGGGATCAGGCGTTCTTTATTCATGAAATTATTGATGATTCTTACGAGTGCCCAAGCTGCGGGCGCTTTAACATCCTGCCGGGGCGTGGGCTATTGCGAGAGGCCGAATACCTCCTAAATCATCCGTGACTGCGCCCGCCCGGCTGGAGGCCGAAAACGCCTAAAATCCCTGTGCATGGCTGCCAAACGCTTTGATTTCGTGCAGCAGCATGCTATCGACCACCGCCAATCCTACTTATGGGTTCAGATTCGACGACGGTGTCCTGCGCCGCCGTCGAATTGGTGCATCCAGAGGTTTCTACCGCGATCCCGAGGTCGCCGCATGGAGTTGGCAATGGCAGTCGTTCAGAAGATCCGCGAAGCGTACACGTTCGATGACGTTCTGCTGAAGCCCGGCCTGTCGGACATCCTGCCTTCCGACGCCGATATCCGCTCCCACGCCACCCGTGCCATTCCGCTCAATATTCCGATCATCGCATCGGCGATGGATACCGTCACCGAGGCCCGCATGGCGATCGCCATGGCGCAGGCCGGCGGTCTCGGCGTGATCCACCGCAACTTCGATCCGGAGGGCCAGGCCGCGCAGGTCCGGCAGGTCAAGAAGTACGAATCCGGCATGGTGGTAAATCCGCTCACCATCGGCCCCGATGCCAAGCTGGCCGAAGCGCTGGCGCTGATGAGCGAGCACGGCTTCTCCGGCATTCCCGTCGTCACCGGTGCGAGCAAGGACGTCCCCGGCAAGCTGGTCGGCATTCTCACCAATCGCGACGTGCGCTTCGCCAGCAATCCGAACCAGAAAATTTCCGAACTGATGACGCACGAGAATCTCGTCACCGTGCGTGAAGGCGTCAGCCAGGATGAAGCCAAGCGCATGCTGCACAAGCATCGCATCGAGAAGCTGCTCGTCGTCGACGATCAGTATCGCTGCGTCGGCCTGATCACCGTGAAGGACATGGACAAGGCCGTCGCGCATCCGCTTGCCAGCAAGGACGCGCAGGGCCGTCTGCGTGTAGCTGCCGCAACCACTGTGGGCGAGGGTGGTTTCGAGCGCACCGAACGTCTGATCGATGCGGGCGTCGATGTCGTTGTTGTCGACACCGCGCATGGTCATTCGATGCGCGTGCTGGAAGCCGTCACGCGCATCAAGAAGATTTCGAACTCCGTGCAGGTGATCGCCGGCAACATCGCCACCACCGAAGGCGCGCAGGCGCTGATCGATGCAGGTGCGGATGCGATCAAGGTCGGCATCGGCCCGGGCTCGATCTGCACCACACGCATCGTCGCCGGCGTCGGCGTGCCGCAGCTCACCGCGATCATGGATGCGGTGGAAGCCGCGAAGAAGCACAACATTCCGATCATCGCCGACGGCGGCATCAAATTCTCCGGCGATCTCGCCAAGGCGCTCGCTGCCGGCGCTGACATCGCCATGGTCGGCTCGCTGCTCGCGGGCACCGACGAGACCCCCGGCGAAGTGTTCCTGTGGCAGGGCCGTTCCTACAAGGCCTATCGCGGCATGGGCTCGGTGGGCGCCATGGCGCGCGGTTCGGCGGATCGCTACTTCCAGCAGGACATCAAGGACACGCTCAAGCTGGTGCCGGAAGGCATCGAGGGCCAGGTGCCCTATAAGGGCCCGGTGGCCAATGTGATGCATCAGCTCGCCGGCGGCCTGCGCGCCGCCATGGGCTATGTGGGCGCCAAGACGCTGACCGAATTCCACGACAAGGCAGAATTCGTCCGCATCACCAGCGCCGGCCTGCGGGAAAGCCACGTGCATGACGTGACGATTACCCGTGAAAGCCCGAACTATCCGGGCGGCGCTTAACTATATGCGTGATATGCGGCACTTTCGCAGTGCCGCATAGGCATCGCTGCCTAAATTGAGCCCCACAGATCGGCGAAAACGCGCTATTGTTCGCGCGTCACGTGCGCTGTCGGCCATGGATGTCCCGTTATGGATTTCCAGGGCCGGACGAACCCGGCCGCGGAGCTTGGCTCCGCGCCGCGTTGTGATGCTCATTTTCGACAATGACCTCGTCACGCGTCGAAGTAACACCCGCAGAAAAGAACGTTGGATACTATGGCCATTGAATGGACGGACGAACGCATTGCGGCTCTCGACACCGCGCAACTGAAAAACCTGCGTGAGAACGCCACACGCCGCGAGGTCACGGCGCTGGTTGAGCTTTGCACCACCGAGCTCGCCAAGCGTAATGCCGACAAGCCGCGCAGGATCGGCCAGCCGCGCAGCGAGGCCAAGCAGTTCGAGCATGACATGTCGGCGGAGCTCGCCACGGTCGGCAAGGCGATGGCCGAGAAATACGATCTCTCCGAAGCGACCGCCAAGGCGAAGTCCGAAGGCGTGAAGGGCTTCAAGGCGCACAAGCTGCTCGGCTCCGATGGCCATGCCAAGCTCGGCGGCATGCAGCGCGATGGCTCGGTCGCAGTCGATCGCTACATCTCCTATCGTCGCGGCACCGATATCGCGTCGCTCAGCGTGTTCCTGCTCAAGGATCAGCCGATCGAGGCGCATGAATTTCAGGTGATCGCACCGCTGACGATGCTCGACGGCGGCAAGCCCGTGGCTGAAATCCGTCCGACGGCAACGGCGGCGCAGAAGCAGTCGGCCGACGGCGGTCTGTCCTTCAAGGATCTCGACAGCGCAGCTGCAGCATTCGACAAGGTGCTGGCGAAGATCACGGCCTGATATTTGCCGGTTTACGTTTTGAATGCGGCGCGCGATCATCGCGCGCCGCATTTTTTTGCGATCAAGAAATAGAAACGGAGAATTCCCATGTCAGCAGCCAAACGCGTCGTTCTCGCATCGCGCCCACACGGTGAGCCCGGCCCATCGAATTTCCGTATCGAGGATTATGCGGTGCCGACGCCGGGTGAGGGCGAAGTGCTGCTGCGCACGATCTGGCTGTCGCTCGATCCCTATATGCGCGGCCGCATGAATGACGGCCCGTCCTATGCCGCGCCGGTGCCGGTGGATGGCGTGATGGAAGGCGGTACCGTGTGCGAGGTGATCGCTTCGAACAATCCGGGTTTCGCGAAGGACGATATCGTGCTGGCTCATGCCGGCTGGCAGACCCACGCGATCTCCGACGGCAAGGGGCTGCGCAAGCTCGATCCGAAGCTGGCACCGATCTCGACGGCCGTCGGCATTCTCGGGATGCCGGGCATGACCGCCTATACCGGCCTGCTTGCCATTGGAAATCCGCAGGCCGGCGAAACTGTGGTCGTTGCCGCAGCCTCCGGCGCGGTCGGCTCTGCGGTCGGCCAGATTGCGAAGATCAAGGGCGCACGTGCCATCGGTATCGCGGGCGGCGCCGACAAGTGCCGCTATGTGAAGGAAGAACTCGGCTTCGATGAATGCCTCGATCATCGCGATCCGGATTTTCCGGCAAAGCTCAAGGCCGCGTGCCCCAACGGCATCGATGTGTATTTCGAGAATGTCGGCGGCGCGGTGTTCGAGGCAGTGTTTCCGCTGCTGAACTTCTTCGCGCGCATTCCGGTTTGCGGATTGATCGCACAATACAACGATACGACGTCGGAGGCGCCGAAATGGGCCGGCGCGATGATGCGCAACGTGCTCACCAAGCGCCTCAACTTCCGCGGATTCATCGTGCGTGACTTTGCGTCGATGCATGGCGACTTCCTGCGTGACATGTCGCAATGGGTGCGCGAGGGCAAGGTAAAGTACAAGGAGCACGTCACCGAAGGTCTCGATAACGCGCCAACGGCGTTCATGGGGCTGCTGAAGGGCGCGAATTTCGGCAAGCAGCTCGTGCGTGTCGGCGCCGACAAGGCGTAAGGCGAATACGCCTTCAGGCTGTCATCACTGCGGGCGCACCGTGCCGTCCGCATTGATGACGGTGAACAGATCGATGTCAGTCTGGCCCGGCGCGCGGCGGTGACGCACTTCAAAGCCGTCGGGCTGGAAACTGTATTCCACGAGCCCGACTTCCTTGACGCCGATCGTCTCCTGCTTGTCCTCCGGACCAATGATGAAACTACTTGAGGGCGCCCAGATGTGCCTGACGCCGCGCCATATGGTGTCGCGCCGCTGGTGCACATGACCACAGGCGACGAGCCGCAGATCGACAGGGTCAAGCAGATCGATGAGACGCCGGCGCGCCGGCATCGGGACGTAGCGGATCGACGTTGCGGCCAGTTCCGGATCGTCCGGTGCATTCAGAAATAGCGGCTTGTGGATGAACAGCGCCAGCGGCCGTCCGTTCAGGCCCGCCAGTTGCGAGGCGAGCCAGTCGAACTGTTCCTCTTCGCAGGCGAGCCCGCTATTCATGATCAACGAGTTCAGACCGATGAAACACCAGCCGGCCGCGTTGAAGCGCCAGTGGTCGTGTCCAAAGACCGAGACGAATGCCTGCCGGTTCTGCTCGGAAATCAGTTGGCTTGGCGGCGGGGCGACCAGAGTCGGGTTGTCGCCGATGTCGTGATTGCCCGGCAGATAGCGGCAGGCGACGGGAAGGGCGTCATGCAGTGACCTGGCAAAGGCGAGGTCATCGGGATGGCCCGGGCCATCGAAGGCAAGGTCGCCACTATTGATGACGAGGTCTGGCTTTGCCGCGTCGATGAACGCGCAGACGCGCTGGAAATTTGCGGCGAACTGCGGAAAGCCTGCGCCGAGATGCGTATCGGTGATCTGGATCAAGCGGAATTCGGACATGGCGGGAACTCCTCTAGTGGGGAGTGTAGCCGTTCCGGATGTCAGCCAGATGGCTTGTGCAACCGAAAGGTTAGATCACGCGATATCTGATTGCATAGCCGTCGTTGCGGGCCGTCTTGCCTGCACTGGCTGAAGCGCTCACGTGATCGACCAGATGCCACGGGCTGAATTCAGTCGAGTGGCTCGGGCTTGCGGCCAGCCGCAGTTTGAATATCAGCGGTGCTTCGCCCGGCACGTTCACGATCATCACACGCTGCGCCGTGCGAAATTTCAGCGGCACGGTACCCCTGAGAATGCTCTCGCCCTTGTTCGTGAAAGTCGGGCCTTCGCTGATGGCGGCGAGGGCCTGGTTGCGGTCGGTATGCAATTCGATCTGCGTGGCTTCCGCGATGATCTTCGCCGCGACCGCGTCGGGCAGGCGGATTTCGAATTCGACGGCGGGTCTGGTCGGATTGATGCCGAGATAGCCCAGTGCCGTGTGGCGCATGTCGGTGGCGGCGAAGGCCAGGAGGCCCAGCACGGCCAGCGCCGCGACGCCGTGGTGGACCACGTCATGGACCGAGCGATATCGGGCCCGGAAATAGAGATTCAGCAGGATGGCCACCGCGAGCGCCGCGGCGGCGCCGGCCAACGCCGACATCGTGAGGCCGGCCCAGCTGTCCGGGTCGCCGGGCGTCAGCATCGCAAAGAGGGCATCGAGATAGGCCATGGCGGGGCTCACGGGCAGAACTCTTGAGGCTGGCGCGCCGCCGGGCAGCGCCTGCAAATGGGTGTCGAGGGCCGCCCAGCCGGTTCAATGGAACCTGCATGGAACCGATATGGAACTCATATGGAACTCTTGGGCCGGTTAATCGTCATGTTCCAAGGGGCGGGTCTGTAGCGCGAGCGGGGTGCCGCGCGGCTCTGAATTCCCCGGGCTGAGGAAATTTCAATGTCGATTCAATGGGTTTTGTTGCCGGTTTTCGTGCTGGTGGCGATTACGCTGGGCATGTTCTTCTGGACCGGCCGGCGCGGCGGCCTGCTGAGCCGCAACGACGCCGGCGATCTGCCGAATACCGCTCCGCAGCTCGATCTGCTGTTCTATGCGCTGATCGCCATCGGCCTGCCGCTGCGCAAGATCGATCTGGTGCTGGTCTGCCTGTCCTGGATCTTCGTGATCGCCCGCTTCGTGGGCACCGGATTCATTGCCAATAGCCGGGGATCGCAGGCCTGGCTCGCCAGCGCGCTTGTGTTGTTGGCGATGTGGTTCTACTTCGCGCTACGGATGCTTCTCCTGATCTGATCGGGAGCGGCGTCGCGCCTCTCTCCGTTGAAAGATTGCCATGACTCCCGCCGCACGCCTCTCCGCCGCGATCGAAGTGATCGAGGCCATCGACACCCAGCGTGTCCCCGCCGCCAAGGCGCTGAAGGAATGGGGCACCGCGCACCGCTTCGCCGGCTCCGGCGACCGGGCCGGGATTTCCGGGCTGGTCTGGGACGTGCTGCGGCGGCGCGCCTCCAGCGCCTGGATCATGGACGACGACACGTCGCGGGCGCGGCTGCTCGGCATGCTCAAGGCCGAGCGCAGGATGGATGTCGATACGATTGCCGCGCTCTGTGACGGCAGCGGTTTTGCGCCGGCGCCGCTGTCTGACGCGGAGCGTTCGGCGCTGGCGTCGCGCACGGTGGCGGATGCACCGGCGCATATCGCCGGCGATTATCCGGAATGGCTCGACGGCCAGCTGGCCGATGTATTCGGCGACGATCGCGTGGCGGAAGCCACCGCCATGGCCAGCCGCGCGCCGCTGGACCTGCGCGTCAACACGCTGAAGGCCAAGCGCGAGAAGGTGCTGGGCTCGCTGCGCCATCTCGGCGCCACCGAAACGCTCTGGTCGCCTTTGGGGCTACGCATCGAGCTCGGCGCCGATGCGCGCAATCCCGGCATCCATGCCGAGGAGGATTTCATCAAGGGCGGCATCGAGGTGCAGGACGAGGGCTCGCAGCTCGCGGCCCTGCTGTCCGGTGCCAAGCCGGGTGAGCAGGTGATCGACCTCTGCGCGGGCGCCGGCGGCAAGACGCTGGCGCTGGCGGCGATGATGCAGGGCAAGGGCCGGCTGATCGCCACCGATGCCGACAAGCGCCAGCTCGCACCGATCCACGAGCGGCTGTCGCGCGCCGGTATCCACAATGCCGATATCCGCACCCCGAAGGGCCCGGATGATACGCTGAGCGACATTCACAACTCCGCGGACCTCGTGCTGATCGACGCGCCATGCACCGGCACCGGCACCTGGCGCCGCAATCCCGACGCCAAATGGCGGATGCGGCCGGGCGCCCTCGAGGTCCGGATCAAGGACCAGGCCGAGGTCCTCGACCGCGCGGTGGCGCTGGTGAAGCCGGGTGGCCGGATCGCCTATGTGACCTGTTCGGTGCTTCCCCAGGAAAACCGCGACCAGATCCGCGCCTTTACCGCCCGCCAGCCGGAGTTTTCGGTGGTCCCGCCGGCGCAGGTGATGTCGGTGCTGTGGGACAAAGCCGAGGATTTCGCCGCGGCGACCTATCAGAGCCCGGAAGGCCTGCTGATGACCCCGCGGAAGACGGGAACGGACGGGTTTTTCGTGTCGGTGATGAAGCGCCAGCCGGTAGGCTGAGACCCCTTCGCCGTCATTGCGAGCGCAGCGAAGCAATCCAGAAGGCCACAAGCGAAGACTGGATTGCTTCGTCGCAAGGGCTCCTCGCAATGACGGGGATAGGCCGGTGCAGGGCTGCCATGACAGCCTTTTCAGCCTTGCGACCCCGCCGTGAGTCGCGTAATTCCTCGCTATGACAGCCCCCAGCAAAAGCTCCGTTTCGCCCGCCGATCCGTCACCCCATGTGGCCTCGGCGCATGACAAGATTCTGATCGTCGATTTCGGCTCTCAGGTGACGCAGCTGATTGCGCGGCGCGTCCGCGAGGAGGGCGTCTATTCCGAAATCGTGCCGTTCAACAAGGCGGAGGCTGCCTTCGCCGAAATGAAGCCGAAGGCCGTGATCCTGTCCGGCGGCCCGGCCTCGGTGCTCGACGACAACGCGCCGTCGGCGCCGCTGTCGATCCTCACCGCTGGCGTGCCGGTGCTGGGCATCTGCTACGGCGAACAGACCATGGCGCAGCAGCTCGGCGGCACTGTCGAGGCTGGGCATCATCGCGAATTCGGCCGCGCCGCCATCGAGATCACCGATACCTGCGCGCTGTTCGACGGGGTGTGGGAAGTGGGTGGCAAATACGACGTCTGGATGAGCCATGGCGACCGCGTCACCAAGATGCCCGACGGCTTTCGCGCCGTCGCCAAGGCGCCGGGCTCGCCGATCTCGATCATCGCCGACGACACCAGAAAATTCTACGCGATGCAGTTTCATCCGGAAGTGGCGCATACGCCCGACGGCGCGAAGCTGATCCGCAACTTCGTGCGCAACATCGCCGGCTTCACCGGCGACTGGACCATGCGCGCCTTCCGCGAGGAAGCCATCGAGAAGATCCGCGCCCAGGTTGGCAAGGGCAAGGTGATCTGCGGTCTCTCCGGCGGCGTCGACTCCGCTGTGGCCGCTGTGCTGATCCATGAAGCGATCGGCGACCAGCTCACTTGCGTATTCGTCGATCACGGCATGCTGCGCAAGGACGAGGCCAAGACCGTCGTTGATCTGTTCCGGCACCACTACAACATCCCGCTGGTGCATGTGGATGCATCGAAGACGTTCCTCGGCGAGCTCGAAGGCGTCACCGATCCCGAAGTGAAGCGCAAGACCATCGGCCGTCTGTTCATCGACGTGTTCGATGCCGAGGCCAAGAAGATCGGCGGCGCGGATTTCCTCGCGCAGGGCACGCTGTATCCCGACGTGATCGAGAGCGTCTCCTTCACCGGCGGACCTTCAGTCACCATCAAGTCGCACCACAATGTCGGCGGCCTTCCGGCCCGCATGAACATGAAGCTGGTCGAGCCTTTGCGCGAACTGTTCAAGGACGAGGTCCGCGATCTCGGCCGCGAACTCGGCCTGCCGGACATCTTCGTCGGCCGCCATCCGTTCCCGGGCCCCGGCCTCGCGATCCGCTGCCCCGGCGAGATCACGCGCGAGAAGCTCGACATCCTCAGAGAGGCGGATGCGGTCTATATCGACCAGATCCGCAAGGCCGATCTCTACGACACCATCTGGCAGGCCTTCGCCGTGCTGCTGCCGGTGAAGACCGTCGGTGTCATGGGCGACGGCCGCACCTATGAATACGTCGTCGGCCTGCGCGCCGTGACCTCCACCGATGGCATGACCGCCGACTTCTACGCCTTCGACATGAAATTCCTCGGCGAGACCGCGACGCGCATCATCAACGAGGTCAAGGGCGTCAACCGCGTGGTGTATGACATCACGAGCAAGCCGCCGGGGACGATTGAGTGGGAGTAGGGGAAGGCATGGTCGCCGCGACCAAGCTCTATTTCTCGGCGATTGCGGTTTAGTTTCGATTTTTAGAAGGGTCCTGTATCGGGCGATAAGAAGTTAGGTCTAGAGCGTTGCAACTCTTGGGTGTTCGTTTAATGTTGCGCATCTTCTTTGGGGGGCGCAATGAAGCCGGAAAAGCTGACGATCTATGACTTGTTTATCCGGGAACGGCGATATGTCGTGCCACTTTACCAGCGTGCTTATGTTTGGACAGAGCAGAGCCAGTGGGAGCCGCTTTGGGAAGACATCGAACGGTTAGCCGAAGCCTCAGTCGTTGAGCCCGATACAGGTGGTGCGCGTTCGCATTTTTTAGGCGCGATCGTTCTCAACGTTGCGAAGATTGTAGGTAGCGGTGTAGCCCGTTCGGAAGTCATAGACGGCCAACAACGTCTGACAACCCTTCAGTTGTTCTTGGCGGCACTGCGAGACTATGCGGTTGGCATACAGTCTCAGCAGACCGATCGTTTAAGAGCATTGACGCTTAATCCGTACCAGAGTGACGGTTCGGAGACTTCATTTAAGGTTTGGCCAACCAATGCGGATCGGAATACGTTCCGAACCGTCCTGACAAGTAAGTCGCCTAATGCTCTCCTGAATGCTCTAGGCGTTTCGGCAGCTGGCGCAGCGCCTCTGTTGGCGCAAGCATATTTTTACTTCTTTCAGCGCATCGCGGACTTCGTTGGTTCCGGCGATTTTGGCCAAAAGGAAGTGCGACTGCTCGGTCTGACTCAAGCACTTCGTACGGCCTTGCAATTGGTTGTTATTGAGCTGGAAAGTCATGACGACCCACAAGTGATCTTCGAGACGTTGAACGCGCGCGGTCAGCCTTTGTTGCCATCGGATTTGATCCGTAACTACATCTTCATGCAGACATCAGCTTCCGAAAGCCAAGCCGATGCGTTCTATGATCGATACTGGCGGCCATTCGATGACCTGCGGCAGAGTGAAACAGTCAAGGGCGAAAGCCGATTCTGGCATGTGGATGAACGCCAAGGTCGGTTGACGCGCCCGCGGATTGACTTGTTCCTTTTCCACTATCTGGTGATAAAACGGGAGCGTGAGCTAAATATAGGCCAGCTATTTCGCGAGTTCAAAGAGTGGCGTGAAGCCGAAAATGTAGCAACCGAGTCCTTGCTCGCGGACCTCAAAGCCTACAGTGAATTATTCTCCAAACTAGTAGCGCCGGCTGGCTATGATCGGATTGCGACCTTCGCCAAGCGACTTAAGTCGCTCGACAACAGTACAGTTTATCCCTTGCTGCTATACGTGCTGTCACTCAATAAAGATGTCTTGCCGATTAAGGCTCGCGACCAAATTTTAGCGGATTTGGAATCTTGGTTGGTGCGACGGTTTATCTGCCAACTCACCAATAAGAATTATAATAACTTCTTTGCCTCACTGCTGGCCAAGGTGAAAAAATGCGAGCCCAATGGCGATATTTCTGCCGTTGTCCGGTCCGAGTTGAGCAGGTCAGTCGAAGTTACAGGTCGCTGGCCTGCTGATGAAGAGTTCCGCGCAGCTTGGCTATCCAAGCCTCTATATGCGAAGTCGCGGCCCGACCGCTCTGCAATGGTGTTGGCCGCGATAGAGGCGCAAATTCGAACGGCAAAGAACGAGGCTGTTACTGTACTGGATGGCCTTTCAGTGGAGCATCTACTGCCGCAGAAGGGCGAATTGTCCGATTACCCATTCGCTAATCCCATGCCGCTTGCTCTCGGAGAGGTGCCCGCAACTGCACGAGAGCGACTGCTCCATACGGTAGGAAATTTGACACTGTTGACGGTTGCGTTGAATTCTTCAGTTAGCAATGGTCCGTTCTTGGAGAAAACAGAAAAGATCGTAGCCGACAGCGATCTTCGCTTGAATGCTTGGCTGAGAACAGATCCACCAAAGGAATGGTCAGAACATTCGATCGTAGATCGTGGGATCGAGCTTTTTAAGGCGGCTGTTGCAATCTGGAGCAACCCCAATGAAGTGCAGCCCAAACTTGATTGGAAGGCTGACAGCGCCGAGCAGTCCTCATGGCAGTTTACTGATGCAGCGTCGCTCGCCGCTAAGCGACAGCAAATTCTCAACGGATTTGGTGAGTTAAAGCAGGTTGAATTTATCTCGGAAACTGCCGCCAAACATCGCAGCGTCGATGGGAAGGTTAGAGCAGCGGTAGCGGTGTCCAAGCGCTATGAGGCTCAGGCAGGAAATCCATATTGGTATGGATATCACCTTCAATGGGACCGTTTTCTCAACGAAGGCCAGGATAGCTACTTTGTTCTTGGTTGTATGGATATTGACACGGCCTACGTCATTCCAAAAGCGGTATTGGACGCACTACTGCCGTCTATGCACACAACGAAGCGTGCTGGGCCTGGTCAATCATATTGGCACATTCATTTAGCCGAGAAGAATGGCCAGTTGGTGATGCTTCTTCCTAAGGGGGTAGGCGAGTTCGACTTGACGCCTTACAAAATGCGAGTAAGTGCTGCCGAGACAACACCAGCTTAGGCGCCTTGGGTAGCTGAGCCCGCGGTTGCGCCAATTAGTATACCGGACCGTGCGTTGTGATCTCGACCGATTGCCGTGTCATATCCGCTCAAACGCGGTGGCCTTCAAATATTCGGTCGCGCGCTGCTCGAAGACGTTAGCGCGCGCGACCAGTTGTCCGCGTCGATCACACCGCCGCAGATCAACTACTGCTCCTTCTTGAACAAATCCTGGAAGATCAGCTGGCCCCAAATGCGGCCGCGTGCGTGCACCAGCGCGCCACCTTCGTTGAGCTTTCCCAGCTTGACGGGTGCGAAGCCGAGTTGCTTGGCCAGGGCCGCCACGGGAGCGATCGCGTCCTCGTCGTCAGCAGACAGAAAGACGACCCGATGTCCGCCCGCGACGATCGGATCGGTAGCCAGAGTGGCTGCGCCCAGGTGATTGAAGCCTTTCACGAACCTGGCGCCGGTGAATGCCTTCGCGACGACGGCGGAGCCCGGGAGACCGTCCGGCTCGTCGGGGCCCGGAAACAGGTTCATCGCGTCGATGACCGTCTTGCCGTCCCAGCTCGGCAGGATCTTCGCAACGTCGCGATGCTCGCCGAAAGGGACCGCCAGGATGATGGTGTCGGCCTCGAGCGCATCCCGCAGCGACCTGGCGACGACCCCGGGTCCGATCGCCCGGGCCTGTGGCGCCAATGCCTCGGGCGGCCGGCGGCTCGCGACGGTCACGTCGATGTTTTTGCGAGCGAAGGCGTGGGCGAGGGCCTGGCCTATCTTGCCGAATCCGATAATTGCGTAGCTCATAATCTTCTCCGATTTTGTTTTGATATTGATTCACGGCCTTCGAGGGCGCCGGGTTATTCGGTCCGCGGTGGCGCCCGCGTAGAGGTCCTGCGGTGAACGAGGTGCGATTTCAGATCGCCGAGAAGCCGCCGTCGACAGACAACTCCAGCCCATTCACGAAGCTTGAATCGTCTGACGCAAGAAACAGTGCGACCGCCGCAATTTCCTCAGGGCGACCCATCGTTCCGCGCGGGATCAGGGATTCGAACATCTGCTTCGCCTCCGGGGTGAGAACCTGGTCCTGCATCGGTGTGGCGATCGGTCCCGGGTGCAGCACGTTCACCCGGATATTCCTGCTCTTGAGTTCGTTGAGCCATCCGCGTGCGAATGCGTGCAGCGTCGCCTTGCTCGCCGCATACACGCTGTAACCGGGAAAACCTTTCAGCGACGCGACCGACCCGGTCATGAAGATCGATCCGCCATCGTTGAACAGCGGCAACGCCTTCTGCACGGTGAACAGCGTGCCGCGCGTATTCAGGCCGAAGGTCGCATCGAAATGCTGCTCGGTGATCTCGCCCAATGGCACGGCTTCGCCCGTGCCGGCGCTTGCGTACAGGACGTCGATCCTGCCCTTTTCCCGCTTGACCGTATCGAACAGGCGGTCGAGGTCGTCGAGATTGGCCGCGTCGCCGCGTACGCCGGTCACATTCCGGCCAATCAGCTTGATGGCCTCGTCGAGCGCCTCCTGCCTCCGGCCCGTGATGAACACATAGGCGCCTTCTTCGACGAACCGCTTGGCGCTCGCCAGCGCCATGCCGCTCGATCCACCCGTGATGACTGCAACCTTACCGTCTAGCTTTCCCATAACTTCTCCTGTCGTGGTGTCGGGACTGTCCCCGAGAACCTGGAGATGGGTCTGCCGGCGTCAGGCGTTGAGTGCGGAAGCGCGCACATCGGTGGTGCGAAATCGATCCGGATGGACGACTAACGCCAGCCGCGGCGATCGGTGTCCGCCGTTCGGAATTGGGTCGCGCTTGCCGGCACAGGCTATGAGAACCGCCCGTACCGCTGTTCGATGTGTTAGATATGGGCTTAGGAAGGCGCACCGTGCGGTGCGGGATTGCACCATGATCGACTGGGATGACGTTCGCTATTTTCTTGCCGTCGCGCGCGGAGGCTCGGTGCGGGCTGCCGCCGAGCGCCTCGGTGTGAACCACGCGACCGTGTTGCGACGCATCGCCCAGCTCGAGGCACGCCTCGGGGTGCAGATGTTCGAAAAGCTGCCTTCGGGCTACCGCCTGACGGCTGCGGGCGAGGAGGTTCTCGAGTTCGCGGACCAGATGGAAGCGTCGTCGCATTTGCTGGAGACGCGCATCTTCGGTCGCGACCAGAGCGCGCGCGGGCTTTTGCGGGTGACGCTTCCACCGTTCCTCGCGACACACCTGCTTATGCCGGATCTCGCCGATTTCGCGCGTATGCATCCGGACATCGAGATGGAAATCATGTCGACCGGCGAGGTGGCAAATCTGACCAACCGAGAGGCCGACGTGGCGATCCGCATTGTCGCCAACCGCAAGACTCTGCCGCTCAATCTTCACGGCCTGAAAGGACCGGAGCTGTTCAGCGGTGTCTACATGTCTCGCGATCGACTAGCCGCGTGGCGTGCGGGCACGCCTGATCCCATCCGGTGGATCGTCATAGACAATCATGGACTCCCGGCCTGGGCGCGCGAGGGAGAGGTTCACACCACGGGAGTTCCGTTCAGGACCCCGGACGCCGAGACGCAGATCGTTGCTGTACGGCAAGGGATCGGGATGACAAAACTGCCGTGCTTCGTCGGAGATGCTGACGCTCTATTGGTGAGGGTGCCGGGCACCGACCTGCCCATGCATGGGACGCTCTGGCTTCTTACACAGGGGGAGACACGCAAGACGAAGCGCGTGCGGCTCTTCACCGAGTTCGTATCCGGAAGGCTCGCCGCCTACGCGCCGCTGCTCGCGGGGCTGTCCGTATCGCGCGACTGACGCGCGGCGGGTCGCCGACCACCAATTTGCTGACGGTGGCGGGTCAGGCCGACCTTTCGGACGTGTCTTCGGAGAGTTTTTTTGCGACAGGTCGGGTGAGAACCAGCATTTCAGCCCGGCAAGCATGCCTGCCGTCATGTTTTGACCGTTGAACGCTGAATTTAAAGGGCTATTTTTACTGCAATGCAGTATCTTGTCAGTCGGTCGCGATTGACGTACTCGAAGCCGAATTCGCCTTTAGACCGGTTTTAACAATAACGGTTGGTGGCGCTGCGTTTCCAGCGTCAACCACCTCATGACGTTGGGATGACGATGAGCCTCTATTCAGATTACCTCGCTGAAATCGAAAGCAGAAAAGCTCAAGGCCTCGCTCCCAAACCGATCGACGACGGCGCACTCACCGGCGAAATCATCGCCCTGATCAAGGACAACGGCAGCGAATACCGCGCCGACGCCCTGAAATTCTTCATCTACAACACCCTGCCGGGCACCACGAGCGCCGCAGGCGTCAAGGCCGCCTTCCTGAAGGAGATTATCCTCGGTGAGGCGATCGTCCCGGAAATCACGCCGACCTTCGCGCTGGAACTGCTGTCGCATATGAAGGGCGGCCCCTCGATCGGCGTGCTGCTCGACGTCACGCTCGGCAGTGATGCCGGGCTGGCGAAGCAGGCCGGTGAAGTTCTGAAGACTCAGTTCTTCCTCTACGACGCCGACATGTTCCGGCTGCGCGATGCCTTCAAGGCGGGCAATGCCGTCGCCAAGGGCGTGCTCGAGAGCTATGCCAAGGCCGAGTTCTTCACCAAGCTTCCTGACGTCGCGGACGAGATCAAGGTCGTGACCTACGTCGCCGCCGAAGGCGATATCTCGACCGACCTGCTGTCGCCCGGCAACCAGGCGCATTCGCGTTCGGACCGTGAGCTGCACGGCCAGTGCATGATGACGCCGCAGGCGCAGCAGGAAATCGTGGCGCTGCAGAAGCAGCATCCCGATAAGCGCGTGATGATGATCGCCGAAAAGGGCACAATGGGCGTGGGTTCGTCGCGCATGTCCGGTGTGAACAACGTGGCGCTGTGGACCGGCAAGCCGGCCAGCCCCTATGTGCCCTTCGTCAACTTCGCCCCGGTCGTCGCCGGCACCAACGGCATCTCGCCGATCTTCGCGACGACGGTGGACGTGACCGGCGGCATCGGCGTCAACCTCAAGAACTGGGTCAAGAAGCTCGACGCGGACGGCAAGCCGATCCTGAACAACGACGGCAACCCGGTCCTCGAACAGAAATTTGCGGTCGATACCGGCACCGTCCTGACGCTCGATGCCAAGGGCAAGAAGCTGTGCGACGAAAACGGCAAGGAACTGGTCGACGTCGCTGCCGCCTTCACGCCGCAGAAGATGGAGTTCATGAAGGCCGGCAGCTCCTATGCCATCGTGTTTGGCAAGAAGCTGCAGACCTTTGCCGCCGAAACGCTCGGCGTCGAGCCGACCCCGGTTTTCGCTCCGAACAAGGAGATCTCGGTCGAAGGCCAGGGCCTGACTGCGGTCGAGAAGATCTTCAACCGCAACGCCGTGGGCGTGCTCGGCGGCAAGGTGCTGCATGCGGGCTCGGACGTGCGCGTCAAGGTCAACATCGTCGGCTCGCAGGACACCACCGGCCTGATGACCGCGCAGGAGCTGGAAGCGATGGCGGCCACCGTCATCTCGCCGATCGTCGACGGCGCCTATCAGTCGGGCTGCCACACGGCATCGGTGTGGGACAAGAAGGCGCAGGTCAACATTCCGAAGCTGATGAGCTTCATGAACAATTTCGGCGTGATCACCGCGCGCGATCCCAAGGGCAGCTATCATGCGATGACCGATGTCATCCACAAGGTGCTGAACGACATCACCGTGGATGACTGGGCGATCATCATCGGCGGCGACAGCCACACCCGCATGTCCAAGGGCGTCGCCTTCGGTGCCGATTCCGGCACCGTGGCGCTGGCGCTGGCGACGGGCGAGGCGACCATGCCGATCCCGCAATCGGTCAAGGTCACCTTCAAGGGCGCGATGCAGCCGCATATGGACTTCCGCGACGTGGTGCATGCGACCCAGGCGCAGATGCTCAAGCAATGCGGCGACAATGTTTTCCAGGGCCGGATCATCGAGGTCCATCTCGGCACGCTGCTCGCCGACCAGGCCTTCACCTTCACCGACTGGACGGCCGAGATGAAGGCCAAGGCGTCGATCTGCATTTCGCAGGACGACACGCTGATCGAGTCGCTGGAGATCGCCAAGTCGCGCATCCAGATCATGATCGACAAGGGCATGGACAATGCCGCGGGCACGCTGAAGGGCCTGATCGCCAAGGCCGATGCGCGCATCGCCGAGATTCGTTCGGGCGAGAAGCCCGCGCTGACGCCGGACGCCAATGCGAAATACTTCGCCGAAGTCGTCGTCGATCTTGATATCATCGACGAGCCGATGATCGCCGATCCCGACGTGAACAACGCCGATGTGTCCAGGCGCTACACCCACGACACGATCCGTCCGATTTCTTATTACGGCGGCACCAAGAAGGTCGACCTCGGCTTCGTGGGCTCGTGCATGGTGCACAAGGGCGACATGAAGATCGTCGCCCAGATGCTCAAGAACATCGAGAAGGCCGAAGGCAAGGTCGCGTTCAACGCGCCGCTGGTCGTCGCGGCTCCGACCTACAACATCATCGACGAGCTGAAGGCCGAAGGGGATTGGGAAATCCTGCAGAAGTATTCCGGCTTCGAATTCGACGATGTGAAGCCGAAGACCGCGAACCGGACCACCTACGAGAACATCCTCTATCTCGAGCGTCCGGGCTGCAACCTGTGCATGGGCAACCAGGAAAAGGCGGAGAAGGGCGATACCGTTCTGGCGACCTCAACCCGTCTGTTCCAGGGCCGCGTCGTGGAAGACACCACCGAGAAGAAGGGTGAATCGCTGCTGGCCTCGACCCCGGTCGTGGTGCTGTCGGCGATCCTCGGTCGCACGCCGAGCGCCGAAGAATACAAGGCCGCGGTCGAAGGCATCGACCTGACGAAGTTCGCACCGCCCAAGATCGGTGCGATGGGGGCGTCCGTCCACTACTAGGGTGGAGAGCGAGAGCTGTTCAAAAATTGGCGCGGCAGGTGAAGGCCTGCCGCGCCCCGGGGCTGGTACGCGAGCGGGCATCCTGTACGAGGCCTATACCATTTGTATCGACTATATCCGCAAGGTGGGCCTTTAGGACGCCAACTGGCTGGCCTTTGCCATGCTGCTGCCGGTGAAGACCGTCGGCGTGATGGGCGACGGCCGCACCTATGAATACGTCGTCGGCCTGCGCGCAGTGACCTCGACCGATGGCATGACTGCGGACTTCTGCGCTTTCGACATGAAGTTTCTCGGCGAGACCGCAACGCGGATCATCAACGAGGTGAAGGGCGTCAATCGCGTGGTGTATGACATCACCAGCAAGCCGCCAGTAACGCTTGAATGGAAGTGAAAGGAGCGCGTGATCCAGCATCAGTTTGTGCTGCCTCCGCCTCTGATGTTCTGGACCATCGTTAGATTGGTTGATCAGAGAGCTTGCAGATGTGGCGCCACAACTCTTCGACAGATCAAATCGACGTGCGATGGTTTCAGGAAAGATGCGAGTTCTGCAACTCGAAGCTGGTCGCGATTTCCATACCCGATCGTTGGCCACTTGATCGAGCGCTTTTGAAAGAAGAGCATGAATTGCGCGTCAATTCGGTCTCAGGGATAGATGACAACTACGTAGAGAATCTTGAAATATGTTCGGACTTCCACGTCGAGGATGTGCAGTTTCGACTATGTGCTGCGTGCGGCTGGTGGTGCATTGTTCAAGGCATCCACTACGAGACCTGTCGCCCATTCATTACGTTTAATTGGGCCGCGGGGTGCCTGCGTAACGAACAGGCATCGCTTTCAGCCATCCCTGTGAAAGAAATGCGGCAGGCCTTGTGCGCCTGCTATGAGCGACGATGGTCGATAGAACCTCGTCAAATGGAAGACATAGTTGCAAGCGTTTTCAAGTCATCGGGGTGTCAGACAAGAATTTCCAAGCAGTCTCACGACGGCGGAATCGACGTCTTCGGAATCGATCAAGCTGGCTCTCCGTTTGGAGTCCAAGTGAAAAGGCACCAGAATAAAATTCGTATCGAGGAGATACGATCGTTCTTGGGTGCTCTGCTGCTGCACGGCATCGCACAAGGCGTCTTTGTAACAACGTCAACCTTCACTAGCGGAGCGTCAAGACTTCAACAGCAAGCACGTTTCGCAGGAATTCGATTGGAATGTATTGATGCGCAGCATCTCTTTGAGATGATTAAGGCAGCACAAGTGTCGGACTTTAATTTAGCTGTGGCGCCCGAGCTGGCAGAGGAATACGCGCGTCAGATTTCCTCATTGCATTTTGGATACTGTTCTCACCTCGGTAGCCACTAGCTCTGCCCGTTAGTTTGCGCCAGCCGAGCGCGGCGCGCGATACCGGTGGATCGACGTCGACCACCATGGATGGTCGACCGATGACCCTCACTCGCATGTTCGACGAAACCTATGCCGACGTCATCGCGGTGCTGCACGAGAGCAAACTGATTTACGAGCGGTATGCCGGCGCGCCGAAGCTGTACAAACCACATGTCGCCATGTCAGTGACAATTCGTTCACCGGCACGCTGGCCAGCATTCTGGTTGCCGAGGGCAAGATCGATCTGCGGGCACCGATCCCGCTTTCGATCCATTGCTGCCGTCCACAGGTCAGACCATGAAAGGCTCGAGTAAGCCCAGAGCGGACTTTTGTTAGCCGGTCGGTGGCTTGCCGGTGAAGACCGCCAGTTGATCGGCGAAGGCGCGCTTGTAGGCGGGCCGCGCTTCGCCGCGGGCGATATAGGCGCAGAGGTTCGATAGTCCTCCAGTAGTCCTGATCCGTTCAATCTGCGCAGCACCGTCACCATCAGCAGGTCGCCGGCGCTGAACCTGCCGTCGAGCCAGTCGGCGTCACCAAGGCGGATGGACAGGTCTGCCAGTCGGGCGCGAACGCGATCGTCGAGGATTGGCAGGCGCGTCGCGTACCAGGTCTTGTCGCGCTCCGTGAGCGTGGCGGCTCCGCGTTCCACGATCGGCGGCTCTACGGTGCTGAGCGCGGCGAACATCCAGGCGATCGCGCGCGCCCGGGCATTCGCATCGTCTGGCAGCAGGCCCGGATGGCATTCCGCGATATGGAAGACGATCGCCCCCGACTCGAACAGCATGAGATCGCCGTCTTCGTAGGTCGGGATCTGTCCGAAGGGATGAAGCCTGCGATGCGCGGGTTCTTTCATCTCAGCGAACGACAGTAGACGGACGTCGTAAGGCTGGCCCACCTCTTCGAGCGCCCAGCGAACGCTCATGTCACGCGCCAATCCCCTTCCGCGATCGGGAGATCGTTCAAAGGCGCTAATCGTGGGCATCGTTTCTCTCCACCTGGGTGTTTCGCATCCCCAGGACGAACGAGCGGCGCCTCTCCCGACAACCGATTTTGATTTTTGGCCGCGGAATTTCGCGGGCCGAACCTGTCATCGGACCCCGCCGGACTACGGATATTCTTCGAAACCGAGAGCATTGACCATTGAGCGAGCTGCTAACTTAGAGATGAAATTACGGAGCGTCACACGCTCGATTCAGAATGATCAAAGATGAGGTGGCTGTTCGAGTGAAGGACGGTCGCCTGCAGCAGTCGCCAGACGACATGCGACTGATCAATGCACCCCCGCTCAAACGCGGGATGTGCGTCATTCTCCGCGATGTTACGACTGGCTCACCATCCTCCCGGAGAGCCTTCATGTCTGACGCGCCTGCACCGAGCCAAGTACCCACCGCCGCCGAGACCGATCCCGAGACGCTCGGCTGGATGAAGGGCTTTCCGCCTGCGCAGGACAAGACCATCCAATTTCACGACGGCTCGTTCCGCAACTTTCCCGAGCTGCGTTGGGCTTGGAGCAATGTCCGCCAGCTGGTGCCGACGGTGAATGTCTGGCGCGGCGCAGGCGGCGCTTCGGTGCTGCCGCGCGCGGAGCGCGATATCGGCGGAATCGCGTCGACCACCATGGATAGCCGGCCGATGACGTTTGCCCGCATGTTTGACGAGACCTATGCCGACGGCATTGCCGTGCTGCACAAGGGCAAACTCATTTACGAGCGCTATGCCGGCGCGCTGAAGCCGCACAAGCCGCATATCGCGATGTCGGTGACCAAGTCGTTTACCGGCACGCTGGCCGGCATTCTGGTCGCGGAAGGCAAGATCGATCCGCAGGCACCGGTCACCGACTATGTGCCGGAGTTGAAGGCCACGGCCTTTGGCGATGCTGATGTGCATGAGGTCATGGATATGACCACGGGGCTTCTCTACACCGAGGTTTATACGGACAAGAATTCCGATGTGTGGGGGCTGCGGCGCGCCAATGGCATGGCGCCGATCCCTCCGGATTACGAAGGCGCGAGCGACATCTTCGCCTTTCTCTGCACGCAGCAGAAGCAGGGCGAGCATGGCAAGGCGTTCGCCTACAAGACCGTCAACACCGACGTGCTGGCCTGGATCATCCGCCGCGCCAGCGGCATGACGCTGTCCGATCTTCTGTCGGAGCGCATCTGGGCGCCGATGGGGGCGGAGGAGGACGCGCATTATCACGTCGACCGCATCGGCACCGAAAGCGGCGGCGGCGGACTGTCGACGACGCTGCGCGATCTCGCGCGCTTCGGCGAGGTGATGCGCAATCACGGGCGCTTCAATGGCCGCCAGATCGTGCCTAGCGCAGTGGTCGAGGACATCGAGCGCGGCGCCGATCCCGAGAAGTTCAAGCCGGCCGGCTACACCACGCTGCCTGGCGCGTCCTATCGCAACCAGTGGTGGGTGACCCACAATCAACACGGCGCGTATATGGCGCGCGGCGTCTACGGGCAGGGGCTCTATATCGATCCGAAGGCCGAGATGGTGATCGCGCGCTATGCCTCGCATCCGGTCGCCGGTAATGCCGCCAACGATCCGGTGACGCTGCCGGCCTATATGGCGCTGGCGAAGGAACTGATGGCGGGCTGACCATCAGGGTTCGTGGAACCCGAGGGAACCCGGTCGGGAACCTTGGGGCAGGTTGGGCGTATGCTTGGCGGCCGACATCTTCCGTCGGCGCCAGGCGGACCCCTCCAGAATGATAAAACCCTTGTCCATCGCTCCGTGGCTGCGCTGCTCGTGTGCGGCGCTGTTGATGTCATGCACCGTCGTCGCAACGGCGCCTCTGTATGCACAGGAGCGGACGTCTGGCGCGCGGGCTGCCCGCAGCAATCCGGCTGTCGCCACTGACGGTGCGACGCTGATTCATGGCAATTACTGCGGTGCCGGCAACCGGCCGGGCAAGCCACCCATCGATGCCCTCGATCTTGCCTGCATGAATCACGATGCCTGCACGCCGGCGAGCGGCATTCCTAACTGCGACTGCAACGCCAGGCTTCGCGACGAAGCGGCCGCAGTGGCAGGGGACCCCCGACAAGCGCCGGAGCTCCAGAGTCTGGCGGCATTGACCTCAGCGGCTGCGGCCGTGATGATCTGCAAGCCGATGATCGATGCCGCAGTTCCTCCGGTGGCTGCTCCTGTCCCTGTGGCTCGGGACGCTCCTGCAGCAGGCGCGCCAGTGGCAATCGCGCCGGCTCCCGTTGCTGGAGCACCTGTGTCGATTGTCCCTGAGACTGTGGCGCCAGTGCCCACATCTACGGCTCCTGAAACAGCGGCAACTGAAGCGCCTGTCAGCGTGGCGCCCGTCACGGAAGCTCCCGCGTCTGCGGCGCCCGCGCCCAGGTCGCGGTCGTTGCCCTGAGCCGCCGCGAGCCTCGATCAGCCCTTGCACCTCGTGATTTTTCCGGCTCAATCGTCATTGTGATTTGCGCCTCGCCATTGGTGAGGCCGATGGCGGAGTAGGGTGCGCATGAAGTTATCTGTCGCAGGGTTTGTGACATTCGCAGTCCTGCTGGGGCCTTTAGCGTTCGACTCTGCGGCGATGGCCGCCGATCCCATCCGTATCGGCGCGGTCCTGCCGTTTTCCGGCGGTGTCGAACTTTATGGTGAGCAAGCAAAACTCGGGCTCGATCTCGCTGCCAGGGAGATCAACGCGGCGGGTGGCATTCTCGGCAGGCCGCTCGAGGTCATCTATGTCGATGACAAGACCCGGCCGGCCTCCGCCGAGAGCGCGATGCGGTCGGTGATCGACAGCGGCGTCGTGGCGGTTGTCGGCCCTGTCACCTCGGCCAACTTCAATGCGATCAGGCCGCTTGCCGAGAGCACGAAGACGCCGCTGCTTTACGCCACCAATTTCGAAGGCGGCACATGCAGCCGCTACATCTTTTCGTTCAGCACGGTGCCGAACCAGGATCTCGGCCAGTTGCTGCCCTATGTGAACGAGGCTGTCGGCAACACCTACTTCCTGCTCGGCGCCGATCGCGTCTGGCCGCACCAGATGTTCGATATAGCCAGGCCGCTGATCGAGAAGCTCGGCGGCACCATCGTCGGCACGCAATATACGCAGGGGACCGAGACGGACTTCACGCCGCTGATTAAGCAGGTGGCGGCGGCCAAACCAAAGGTGCTGCTGTTCGCGCTGAAGGGTGACGGCATCGATTTCATCCGGCAGGCCGATGATCAGGGCTTGTTCAAGGAGACCACGGTTGCATTCCTGGGATTGTCCGAGATCGATCTCGGCATCTTCAAGGGCAAGGGCCAGAACATGATCACCGTCGTGCCATCGCTGGCGACCAGCGACGCGCCGGAGATGAAGGCGTTCGTCGCCAAGGTGCGGGCCTCAGCCGGCAACGACGTGCTGGTGTCGAACTATGTCATGAGCCACTACAACACGCTGATCGCGCTCAAGGCTGCGATCGAGAAAGTGGGCCGTGTCGACAAGGAGGCCATCGTCGATGCGCTGGCCGGGCTCACCATCCCGTCGCCGACTGGAACGGTTACCATCGATGCGAACCACTATGCGACCATGAGCATGTTCATCGCCAGGACGCAGGGCAGTGAATTGGTCACCGTCCGTGCGCTCGGCAGAATTCCGCCTCAGCCGGGTTGCACATTGGCTGGTCGCTGATCGGAACTGGCGAGCAGACGACTGGTGTAAGTCGCGCGAGATTGCTTAACTCGGCATCGACACAATTCTGGATGAGCGAAGAGGACAACGAATGGCACGTGTGCGCTGTATCACCGAGATGGGCATGGGCGTCGACGTCCACGGCCGCGACGCCACTAAGGCTGCGAAGCGAGCGGTCTCCGATGCAATCCGCCATTCCAGCGTTGGCTTCTTCCGGATGGTTGGCAAGACGCCGCATGACATGTTTGTCGATGTGACCGTCGCGGTGCCGAATCCGGACGACGTCGACACGGCGGCGGTCGCGCAGGAATTGCCTTACGGCACCGTGACCGTGACCGCGGTCAAAGGCGGCCTCGACATTCCGGCCGAGAGTGGCGGCGACGGCATTCTCATTGCCAATGCGGCGGTGATCGTGAGCCTCGACGACGGCAAATAGAGTCAACTTGCCTCAGACGACGATCGTGCTTCCGCGATCTCGAGAACTCCCTCCCGTCCTTTTCACGCTTGACTAATCCATAACTCATTGGTTATTGATCTGATCGATAGCTGACGGGTTATGGATGGCGATGCCGAACACCTTCGATGTGCTCTTCAAGACGCTCGCCGATCCGACCCGGCGAGCGATCTTCGAGCGACTTTGTCGTGAGGGGGAGCAGACCGTCGCGGCACTGACCGCGCAAGCCGGGGTTTCGCAGCCGGCGGTCTCCAAACATCTCGGTGTGCTGAAGCAGGCGGGGCTGGTGCTCGATCGCCAGAGCGGCCGTCAGACACATTATCGATCGCAACCGGCGGCCCTGGCGCCGCTGCTCGACTGGACCAGCCAGATGGCCGGGTTCTGGGAGAGCCGGTTCGACGATCTCGAACAACTGCTGAAGAGGATGGACAATTGACCAATACTGCAGCCGAAACACGTTCCGTCGTCGTCGAGCGGGAATTTGGCCATGCGCCGGAAAAGCTCTGGCGCGCGCTGACCCAGCCGCATCTGATCGCCGAGTGGCTGATGAAAAACGATTTCCAGCCCGTCCTCGGGCATCGTTTTGATCTGAGCGCAAACTGGGGCGTGGTCGCTTGCCGGGTCACGGAAGTCGAGCCGAACCAAAAGCTCGCTTACACGTGGGAGGCCCTGGGTCTCGAGAGTGTCGTAACCTGGACGCTTACGCCTTCGAGCAACGGGACACTGCTGCGGATGGAGCAGATCGGCTTCCGGCCGGATCAGGAGCAGGCCTATCAGGGCGCCAAGTTCGGATGGCCGCGCTTCCTGGCGTCGATGGAGCAGCTTCTGGCGCGACTGGACTGAATTCGGCCGACACAGAATCTCACGCCACTTCCGCATTGCACTGAGGGTCACTCAACATGAGCCTATGGATCAGATACGCACACCGCTGGCTGTCGCTGGCCTTTACCGTGACGGTCATCGCCAATTTCGCTGTCCGCGGATTTGGCGAGCCTCCAGCCTGGGTGACCTTCTCGCCGCTGCCACCGCTGTTTCTGTTGATGTTCAGCGGTCTCTATATGTTCGTGCTGCCCTATGCCGCAAAGTGGCGTAGAGCAACGCAGGGCAGTGGACGGATGAACGCGTGAATTGGAATGCGCATGGATATTTTTGATCGTCTCAAATCAGCTGCGGCCGATGACTGGTCCAGCTATGTCGATCATAGTTTCGTCCGACAGCTCGGGGCCGGCACGCTGCCAGAACCCGCGTTTCGCACCTATCTGGTGCAAGACTATCTGTTCTTGATCCAGTTCGCGCGCGCCTATGCGCTGGCGACGTACAAGAGCCGCTCGCTTGACGACATGAAGGCGGCCCAAGGCGGACTTGCGGCCATTCTCGGCGAGATGGAGCTTCACATAAAACTGTGCGGCCGCTGGGGACTGTCGCCCGCCGACATCGAGGCCGCGCCCGAGCTTCAGGCAACGGTGGCCTATACGCGCTTCGTACTGGATTGCGGCGCTGCCGGGGATCTGCTCGATCTGCATGTGGCGCTGGCGCCCTGCGTGATCGGTTATGCCGAGATCGGCAAGAAGCTTGCGCCTGACGGTGCCGATGTGCTCGGCGATCATCCGTATCGCGAATGGATCGGCGAATATGCCGGCGAGACCTATCAGGATATCGCGGTGAAAGCGCGCCGCCATCTCGACGATCTCGCCGCGCGTGCGATGACCGAGCGGCGCTTCACGGAGCTCGCAAAACTGTTCGGCCAGGCGTCGCGGCTGGAAGCTGACTTCTGGCAGATGGGGCTGGACGCGCGCTAGTGCGACGCGCAGCGGTCAGGACAGAGCATGGCACCCGTCAAAGTCGATCCCGCGAATGTGCGCGAGTTCAAGAACGCTGACGCGTTCTATAAATGGCTCGGCAAGAACCACGACAAGGCCGACGAGGTCTGGATCAAGGTTCACAAACTGAAATCTGGCCTTCCATCGATCACGCCGAAGGAGGCGATCGATGTCGTGCTGTGCTGGGGCTGGATCGACGGCATCCGCAAGGGACTGGACGAGGCAAGCTTTCTGCAGCGCTATTCGCCGCGCGGCAAAAAGAGCGTGTGGAGCAAGATCAACGTCGACAACATTGCGCGCCTCGTCGAGGAGGAGCGCATGACCGAGCATGGCCTCGTCCATGTCGAGGCGGCCAAGGCCGATGGTCGCTGGGATCGCGCCTATGGCAGCGGCAAGGACATGGCGATCCCCGCCGATCTGCAGGAAGCGATCGATGCCGAGCCGAAAGCCCGTGCGATGCTGGCCAAGCTCAGCGCCCAGAACCGCTTCTCGCTGGCATTTCGGGTGCACAATATGAAGACTGAAGCCGGCCGCAAGAAGCGGATTGCGGCCTTCGTCGAGATGCTGAAGAAGGGCGAGACGATCTATCCACAGGGGAAGAAGTGAGTCGCGACGGGACGCGGCTCACGCTAGCGATCACTTCCGCTTCGGTCGCCTGATCGCGCGTACCTTGCCGCTGGCTCCGCCGCCGGCGAAGAACTGATCGGCACCATCTGACTCGAGGCCGGAGACGCCACTGCCTGCCGGCAGTGCGAGCTTCTCCAGCGCTTCGCCGGTTTGCGGATCGATGCGCCTGATGTCGCTCTCGTCGTTTTCCCAGGTGCCGTGCCAGAGTTCGCCGTCCACCCAGGTGACGCCGGTGACGAAGCGGTTGCTCTCGATGGTGCGCAGAATCTTTCCAGTGTCGGGATCGATCTGGTGAATCTTGCGCTCGCGATATTGTCCCACCCACAGCGTGCCTTCGGCCCAGGCCATGCCGGAGTCGGCACCGCCGCCGGGCGCAGGGATGGTATTCAGCACGCGGCCGGTCGCCGGATCGATCTTCTGGATACGGTCCTCGGCGATCTGGAACAGATGCTTGCCGTCGAAGGCGGTGCCGGCGTGGGCGGCAACGTCGATGGCACGCACCGTCTTGCCGCTTGCGGGATCGAGTGCGTGGAGTTTGTTTCCGGATGCGAACCAGACTTGCGTGCCGTCATAGGTGACGCCATGCACGCCGTCGACGCCCTCGAAGGGGCCATATTCACGGACGATTTCTGCTGCGGATGTTTTCATGAGTGTTTCCCTCGTGACGATGGCGACGACCCTAATGATCCGGCAGCGGCGGCGGGAGTAACAACATCGTCGCGAGTCCCGGCAGGGATGGCGACATCCAGCGGCGCGCCCGTCCGCGTCCGAACGGTTGTACCTTGTTAGTGGCGGCAAGTTCGTCGAGTGCCCGCTGAACGCTGCGCTGGCTGGTATCGAGCGCGAGCGCCAGTGCAGAGCTCGACCAGGCTTCTCCATCGGCGAGAAGCGCGAGCACTGCGGCGTGTTCTTCCTCGACCGGCCGCGCCAGCACGACGACGTCGCGGGCGCGGCGCAGGACCAGCGCAAAACCGGGCTTGGTCGCGTTCACCTCGGCCAGCGGCGCAAGCAGTTTGCGCAGCCGTCCCATCTCGACGCGGAGCCGCGCGCGATGAGAGTCATCGGCATGTCTGGCGCGGAATGCGCGCGCCAGCAGCGTTTCGCGCGAAACATCCGCAGGCCATGCTTCGCCGAGTGCGCGGGCGAGGGCGAACAGAACGGGCCGGGTGGCCAGCGACAGCTCTGTCTTCTGACAGCGGATGACATGCCGGCACGCATCGATGACGATGGCTTTCGAATTCTGCAGCGCCTCGACATCGTCGAGCAGCAACACGCGTTCGCCGCCGCGTGCGATCAGACGCGCAGCGGGAGCATCGAGAAGTCGGGACGCAGTGTCCACTTCGGCCGTTAGCGCCGGAATGCGGGCAAGCCTGGCGGCACGCTGCGCGTCGGCAATCGCGGTGCGTGACTTTTTCGCCTGCAGGCGGCGCATCGCGATGCCGGCGACGACCAGCGCGTGAGCGGTACGCAAGGCGGGCGGCAGAGGCGCGGGATCGAGCGCGCCGAGCTTTCGCTCAGCTTCGTCGAGACGTCCGATCAGCAGAAGCCGCCTGACGTCGAGATAGCCGCCATAGGCCGCATTCACGTGGTCGCCATGGGCATCGAGCGTCAGCCGCGCGGCGTCGAGCGCCTTGGTGGGCCAGTTCAGATCGCGCGAGACGAGGGCGATCTCGGCCTCGGCGACGATGCACCGCGCACGCGCCACGGGTTCCTTCGCACCGAAGGCGCGCGCGGCCCGTTTCACGAGCTCCTTCGCGCGTGCGAAATCGCCGAGCTGCGCCATTGCGATGCCGCGTAGCGCAAGCGCCGGCGCGTCATCACGCAATGCAACACGCTTCAACGCACCCAGCGGATCACCCGCCGCGAGCGCGTGACCTGCGGCGGTGATCAGGGAGTCCATTCAAATCCCGCCACACTTGTCACTCCCACCCGTCCATTGCCGGATCCTAATCTACCTCATGACGATCAACCGGCAAGTCGTGTCGGGAACGCATGACGATGGACGAAAGTGGAGAGAAGGCCATGACGGCACCGATGAAAACACCACCGATTGTGTCACCGCAGGTATGGGAGGCAGCGCGAACGGACATGCTCGTGAAGGAGAAGGCTGTCATGCGCGCGCGCGACGCGCTCGCTGCCGAGCGCCGGCGGATGCCGTGGATGGAAGTGGATAAGGCCTATGCGTTCGAGGGGCCGGGCGGCACAGCCAGCTTGCTCGACCTGTTCGACGGCCGCCGCCAGTTGATCGTCTACCGCGCCTTCTTCGAGCCCGGCGTGTTCGGCTGGCCTGATCACGCCTGCCGCGGCTGTTCCCTGGGTGCCGATCAGGTCGCCCACCTCGCGCATCTGAATGCCCGTGATACCACGCTCGTCTATGCCTCGCGGGCACCGCAGGCGGACATCGCACGCCTGAAGGCGCGGATGGATTGGGAGATGCCGTGGGTCACGATCACAGACAGTTTCGACGCCGACTTCGGTGTCGACGAGTGGCACGGCCATAACGTGTTCTTCCGCGACGGTGACCGCGTGTTCCGCACCTATTTCATCAACAGCCGCGGCGACGAGGCGATGGGGACCACCTGGAGCTATCTCGACGCGACGCCGCTCGGCCGCCAGGAGGTCTGGGAGGATTCGCCCGAAGGCTACCCTCAGACTCCGACCTACAAATGGTGGAATTGGCACGACAACTATGTCGCCGGCGCCGCACCCGACAAGAAATGGGTCGAAGTCTCGGCCGCCGGCGAGGCGACATTCCGGAAGACCGATGAGTAGCGTCCTCAACGATGTCATGGATCGTGCGAAGGCCTATCGCTGGAAAATGGGTAGTCTTGCGCCGGCTGCCCACTGGCTATGCCTTGCGGCCGCACCGGCCTTCGCATTGATGGCGCTGCTCACGGGTGTGCTCGATGGCAGTTCGCCGGACCTGCTCTGTTCAACGTCGCGTTCATCGCCGTGGAGCGGAATGGTGGTGATGTATGCCCTGATGAGTTTGTTCCATACCGTGCCTTGGCTCAGGCTGATATCCGGCCGATGTCGCCAATCGCGGTGGCGGACGTGACGGTTGTCGCGCGCGTCAGGCGCGCGACAACTTCTCGAACCGCTTGACCAGCCGCTCGCGCTTGAGGCGCGACAGGCGCTGGATCCAGAACATGCCGTTCAGCTGGTCGATCTCGTGCTGGTGGCAAACCGCACGCAGGCCGTCGGACTCTTCGAGCTGCGTATTGCCGTCGAGATCCTGATAGGCGAGTCGGATACGCGCATGACGTTGGATGTCGTCATTCACACCGGGCATCGAGACACTGCCTTCCTGATGCATGATCAGTTCGGGCGAGGCCCATGCGATCTCCGGATTGACGTAGGTGTGGGCGCCATTGACGGGATCGAGATCGAGCACGACCACGCGCAGCAGCACGCCGATATGCGGCGCGGTGATGCCGATGCCGGCGGCGGCATGCATGGTGTCGCGCAGATCGTCAGCGAGCGCGCGCAGCACATCGTCGAACACGGTGACATCAGCGGCCGGCTGCGTGAGGCGCAGGTCGGGATAGCGGACGATAGGGCGGATACTCATTCC
Organism: Tardiphaga sp. 20_F10_N6_6; assembly: GCF_052076045.1. NCBI lineage: Bacteria > Pseudomonadati > Pseudomonadota > Alphaproteobacteria > Hyphomicrobiales > Nitrobacteraceae > Tardiphaga > Tardiphaga sp. 20_F10_N6_6. The sequence goes on along the minus strand of NZ_CP197239.1, from coordinate 1,390,935 downwards.
GGCAGCCCCGCGGCCTTCAGCGCATCCGCATAGGTCTTCGCCATGGATTCGACGGGGACGGGGATGCGCGCAAAGAAAGCGGAGACCGTTAGCTCCGGTTCGATGGTGAGCAGTTCCTCGACTACCTGCGCGGCGCGTTCGTGCGCGCCGGTTTTCACGAGCGCCACGGCAAGCGCGCGCAGCGCGACGGCGAAGCGGCGGTTCTGCAGCAGCGCCTTGTCCGCCCAAGCGATCGCCTCCGGATAGTTCTCGTCGATGATCGCGGCGATGGCCAGCGCACCGGAGACGAACCAGCCGTGCGGATCGAGCGGGTTCAGGCGACGCGCACGGTCGAGCAGAGCGCTGCCGGCCTGCTGCTGGCCGCGCATGGTCTCGATCCAGCCGGCCAGTGCGAGTGCAGTGGCGGAGTTTGGATTGATCGCGAGCGAGCGGCTGAACAATTCGATGGCCGCGTCCTTCGCCGTCTGTGGCTCGGCGAGATTCCAGATCGCAAACGCGGCCATCCAGAGGATCTGCGGATCGTTCGGCATCCGCTCAATGGCGCGATGCGCCAGTGCCAGGCCTTCGCTGCGATGGGCGTCGTCCGGGCTGATCCAGCCCTGGAAATGTCGCTGCGCATGGCAATAGGCGGCCGCTGCCATCGCGGGCGCGTAAGTCGGGTCGAGCGCCAGCGCCTGATGCAGGCAATCCAGCGCCGCACTCATGCTCGCCGGCGTGAAGTCGTGTTCGAATCCATAGGCGCGTAGCAGCAGGTCATAGGCATCAGGCGCGTTTGGCCGGCTGTGCTTGCGCCGTTCGATTTCGGCGATGCGCAGCGTCGGCTCGATGGTGGCGACGGCTTGTTCGGTGATGCGGTCCTGCAGGTCGAATACATCGCTGCGGTCGCCGTCGAATTTGTCGGCCCAGAGATGCGCACCGGAACGGGCGTCGATCAATTGCGCAATGATGCGAAGCCGCTCGCCGGCGCGGCGGACGCTGCCTTCGAGCACGTAGTTGACGCCGAGGGTGCGGCCGATCTCGCGAATGTCGACCTGCTTGGACTTGTAGGTGAAGGACGAGTTGCGCGCGATCACGAACAGTCCGCTGCAGCGGGACAGCGCGGTGATGATTTCCTCGGCGATACCGTCGCCGAAATAATCCTGCTCGGGATCCGCGCTCATATTGGTGAAGGGCAGCACCGCGATCGACAAACCTGCGGGATCGGCGGTAGCGGGCAGGAGTGCAGTTGCGGGCGTTGTCACCACGGACGGAGAGGGGCTGTCGGTCTGTTCGATGACCTCGCCGACGAAGCGAAACCCCTTCCGCGGTAAAGTGCGGATCAGCCGCTGCTGCTCGCCATTGTCGCCGATGGCCGTGCGGGCCGCGTTGACCCGGCTGCTGAGCGTCGCCTCGGACACGATGCGGCCGTGCCAGACTTCGGCCAGCAGATCGTCACGGCTGACGACCTTGTCCCGCGCGCGGATCAGGAATTCCAGCACATCGAACACCTGCGGCTCCACCGCCACCGTGTCCGTGCCCCGCCGTAGCTCCCGCCGGTCAGTGTCGAGGACGAATTCGTCGAACCGGAACAGCAAGATAGGGGTCCAATACCTGTTGTCGCGCCAAGGCCTTGTGCGCAGGAGCCTCCCCTAGCACACCCCGTCTCAACGATAAATCATGGCCTTCTCAAGAGAAAATCTAAGAATCCTTCAAGCGGATGCCGCCACGCCGCGGCATGGTCCGCATATCGACGGCCTCAACCGTCATTGCCCGGAGGACCTGCACCATGACGAATGACAAGCGCGACACCAGCCACTTCAACCGCCGCAGCCTGCTGGGCGCGGCGCTCATGGGCATCGCCGCGGCCCCGTTCGGCGGCATCGGCTCCGCCGCGGCGCAGGCCGCCAAGGCCGGCAAGCAGCTCCCGGCCATCAAGCGCGGCACGCATACGTCGTTCAAGCCGCTGAAGCAGATCAATGCCGGCGACCTCAGCGTCGCCTATGCCGAGGACGGCCCGGCGAACGGCCCCGTTGTGCTGCTGCTGCACGGCTGGCCCTATGACATCTACAGCTATGTGGATGTCGCGCCGCTGCTGGCCTCGGCCGGCTACCGCGTCATCATCCCGTATCTGCGCGGCTATGGCGGGACGCGCTTCCTCTCCGACGCGACGGTGCGCAATGGCCAGCCGGCAGCGCTCGCCACCGACATCGTCGCGTTCATGGACGCACTGAAGATCGAGAAGGCGGTGGTCGGCGGCTACGACTGGGGTGGCCGCACGGCCGACATTCTGGCTGCGATCTGGCCCGAGCGCGTCAAGGCGCTGGTCGCCGTCAGCGGCTATCTGATCGGCAGCCAGGAGGGCAACCGCATGCCGTTGCCGCCGAAGGCTGAACTGGAATGGTGGTACCAGTTCTACTTCACCACGGAGCGCGGCCGGCTGGGCTATGACAAGTACCGGCACGACTTCGCCAAGCTGATCTGGAAGCTGGCCTCGCCGAAGTGGAATTTCGATGACGCCACCTATGACCGATCAGCCAAGGCGTTCGAGAATCCCGATCACGTCGCCATTACCATCCACAACTATCGCTGGCGGCTCGAACTCGCCCAGGGCGAGGCGAAATATGATGAGCTGGAGAAGCGGCTGGCGCAGGGGCCGGTGATTGCGGTGCCGACCATCACCATGGAAGGCGACGCCAATGGCGCGCCGCATCCCGATCCCAAGGCCTATGCGAAGAAGTTCACCGGCAAGTACGAGCATCGCACGGTGAATGGCGGGATCGGTCACAACCTGCCGCAGGAAGCACCGCGTGAATTCGCCCAGGCCATCATCGACGCCGACGCGATGGCACGCTGAGAGAGAGCCGCGATGCGATGGATTCTTGCAGCGAGCCTCGCAGCAGGCGTGGTGTCATCCGTGGTGGTGGCGGCCTTTGCCGCCAACACGGTCAGTCCCGCCAACCTGTCGCCGATCTATGGCGTCGGGCTTCCCGATGGCTACCGCAAATGGGAGCTGATCGCGCCGGCGCAGGAGGCCGAGCCTCTGAATGAATTACGCGCCGTGGTCGGCAACGACATCGCCGTCAAAGCCTATCGGGACGGCCAGCTCCCGTTTCCCGATGGCACGGTGCTGGTGAAGCTCGCCTGGAAGCACACCCAGTCGCCGGAATTCGAATCTGCCTCGATCCCCGGCGCCGCGACCACGGTTCAGGTCATGGTGAAGGATTCGAAGAAATACCCCGCGTCAGGCGGCTGGGGCTTCGGCCGCTTCATCGACGGCAAGCCGGTGGATCAGGCACAGCACGAAACCTGCTTTGCGTGTCACGAGGCACGCGTGAAGGAGCGGGATTACGTGTTCACGAAGTGGGCGCCGTAAGCGCCCATTTCACGAAACGCCGACCTCGGCCAGAAACGCCGTGAGGAAAGCCTCGGTCCGCGCGTGGCGTTCTTGTGCCATGCGTCGGCCGGTGGCGGTGTTGAAGCCGTCCGCGAGCGTCAGTTTCGCCGGCAGATGGTCGATCGCAAAATTGCGATCGTCAAAGGCGCGACGGCGTGCAGCGGGATCCTCGGGATCGTACAGCAGGGACTGCATCCGCCCGGCGGTGTAGAAGCAGCGCGCGATGCCGATGGCGCCGATAGCATCCAGCCGGTCGGCATCCTGCAGGATCTGCGCCTCGATCGTCTCGGGCGTGATCTTGGCCGAGAAACTATGCGCCGCGATGGCGTGGGCGACACGGTCCAGCCGATCGTTCGTCCAGCCCAGCGGCGCCAGCAGGATCACGGCATGTTCGGCAGCGAGGCGCGAGGCACTGGCGCGGAGCGGTGAGCTCTTCTCGACGGCGACGCAGTCGTGCAGCAGCGTCGCTGCCGCGAGGATCTCGGGATCGCCGCCCTCGGCCTTCTGGATGGCGCGGACATTGGACCAGACACGCGCCAGATGCGCGACGTCATGCGATCCGTCATCGGTCTCGATGTGATGCAGAAGTGAAGAGGCCAGCGTTTCGAACGGAGCGAAGGCGGCAGCGATACCGGTGATCTCAGTCATGGCGTCGTTGTTAGATTGGCCGCCGGGCGTTGCCAAGCGTGTTTTGATGTCATTAGATTCGGATTGCGAACGGGTAGAACTCAGGCGGCAAGGCTGAGTGTGTATGCCGTTTTATCGCCGAAGCAGCATCATGAGGAATTGTGGCCAATAACCCCGTCAACAGCCTTAGCGCCTTGCTTGAGCAGAGCAGCGATAATTTGGCTCTGATCATCGGAAACGGCATCCACCGATACGTAGAATCGAAACGTGTAAATTCCTGGGATCAGCTGCTCGTCGAGATTGCTCAAGAGTGCTCGCCCGGGCTTGTTGAGGTGCCACCTGGCACGACGCTTACAGAATTTTATGATGTGCTGGAGCTCTTGTCTGGGAGTAAGATCGGTGCTCTGCAGGAGCAATTTTGTGCGCTCCTGGACGGTTGGGATGTACTCCCACATCACCGGAAGATCATGAACTGGGCAGTACGACACTGTACTCCAGTGCTCACGACGAACTTCGATCAAGTGTTGAGCGATGCCGTCAATGCACAGTTCTGGCGTCCGCAAAATCCGAAATTTACGAGCTACTACCCGTGGGAGTGTCACTTTAGCCAAACAGCTATCACTGATCCGTGCGCTTCTTTCGGCGTTTGGCACATTAACGGGATGGTAAAATACAAGCGCAGCATTCGCTTGGGACTTAGCCACTATATGGGGTCGGTTCAGCGAGCCCGGACTTGGCTTCATCGCAGCGGCGCCGCCCCTCTCTTTGGAGCAAAGGATCGTCGCATTTGGGCAGGTGCGAATACCTGGATTCATGTTGTATTCAATAAGCCCTTGCTCATCTTTGGTTTGGCTCTTGAAGAAAACGAAGTCTTTCTCGGCTGGCTTCTTATTGAGCGTGCCAAGTACTTCAAGAAGTTTCGCGAGCGCTTTCATCCAGCTTGGTATGTTTACAAAAACGATATGTCTGACGACAGGCAGGCCGGAAAGCTCTTTTTCTTGGAGTCGATGGGAGTCAACTGTATCGCGGTTCAGACGTTCGGAGAGATCTACGACAATACGGGTTGGTCGTCCTGACGTGCCAGCTCAACGCATTTGTAAGGTCGCTCGCACCCGCGGGGAACGACGCCGCTATCGCTTCAGTAGCTCATACACCACGGGATCATCCGCACAGGCCTTGAAGCCGCATTCGAGCAAGGTCGAGGCGACGTTCGCAGCCGTCAGGCCGATCACGAGCCAGACGGCAACATGGGCGATGACGCTGGGCGCCGAGTGAGCAGCGGGGGCCTTCTCGAATTGCCGGTCGAACAGCAGCACCAGCGACAACAGAACGATGGCTGCGATGAAGCCGATCAGTGCCCAGGTGTAATAGTGATAGCCGAACAGCGCGGTGCCGAAGCCGGGATCGCCGGGCGTGATGTGTAGAAGCACCTGCCGCGTCGAGACGATGGCGCCGACCACGGCGGCGAGCAGCGACAGCGCGTAATGGCTGGGACGTGGGCCGAAGCGGATGTTGAGGATCGGACCTATGGCGAGCAGTGCGAACATGATCCGCTGCAGCAGGCATAGCGGGCAGGGCAGCTCGCCCAAAATGAACTGGGCGGCAAAGGCGGCCGCGAGCAGCGCGGCGAGCGCGTAGAGTGCGAGGACGTTGAGGGCGATAGCGCGATGTGAGGTCATGATGGCCTCAGAACGACAGTTTCAGCGCGTCGGTGGCGTGGTGCAGGAAGGTCGCCACGCAGGCAATCAGCACAACGGCGAACAGAGAGAATGCGAGGCTGCGGCTGCCATACCATGCGACGAGCATGGTGATGGCGATCGCCAGGAAAAGTGCGGTGAACTCCATGGTCGCTCCGGCGCTGAATGTGTCCGGTATCTTACGACAGATTCGCTGGCGCCCTGTCGCGTGTCATCTGCGTCAGTCGGCGGTCTCCGCCACGGTCGCACCTGTCTTGCCGGTGTAGTTGGTCACGGCATCCCGAAAGGCATGGACCTCGCTGTTCAGGGCGATCAGCCGTTCCGGCGTCATGCCGGCTGCGGCGAACAACGTCTCGCCAAGGCAGCGGGATTTTTCGCGCAGACCCACGCCTTTGGCAGTGAGGCTGACGACGACCTGCCGCTCATCGTCCGGATTGCGCTTGCGCGCGACGAAGCCGGCCTGTTCGAGCCGCTTCACCAGCGGCGTGACCGTGCTCGATTCCAGCGCCAGCCGGTCGGCGATGCCGCCGACGCTCTGTGCGCCGCCCTCCCACAATGTGCTCAGCACGAGATATTGCGGGTACGTGATCTCGAGCGCGTCGAGCAGCGGCTTGTAGGCGCGGCCGATGGCCATGCTGGCGCTGTAGAGCGAAAAACAGAGCTGGTGATCCAGCGGAATGTCGGCGGGCACCACGGCAACTCTCCTCACGTCGATATCACAATAACGTATATCGCGATAAGTAAATATGGACAAGGCGGCCTGCTCGAGCCAATAAACATATCGCGATATTAGTTATCGTAATATGTAATTTGACCAAGGTTCTTCCGCCAGCCCGGTGGAGAGCGCCCGGTCCAAGCTTCGATGGAGACCAGAATGACCGTCCCACAGGGAACCGCCAGCCTGCCGGCCGTAGCGAGCGGAGACCTCGCACGTTATTACCTCGTCCGCGGCATCGTCGCGGCAGCCTGGGTGGCAGCCGCCTTCACCGTTGGCGTCTCGTCGCCCGGGGCCGCCGCCATCCTGCTGGTCAGTTACCCCGCCTGGGATGCACTTGCGAACTGGTTCGATGCCCAGGGCAGCGGCGGCTTGCTGGCCAATCCCTCGCAGGCGCTGAATGTGGGGGTGAGCCTCATTGCCGCACTGGCCGTGGCCATCGCCTTGCGCACGGGGATGAATGCCGTACTCGCGGTGTTCGGCGTCTGGGCGGCATTGGCGGGCCTCGCGCAACTCGTGACCGGCGTTCGACGCTGGCGCGCATTCGGTGCGCAGTGGGCGATGATCCTGAGCGGCGCGCAGTCGACCGCGGCCGGCCTGTTCTTTGTCAAGCAGGCGGGCGGCGCCACAGTGCCGACAATCGTGGACGTCGCACCCTATGCCGGTTTCGGCGCCTTCTATTTCCTGGTGTCGGCGCTGTGGTTGATCTTCGCGAACCGCGGGCGTACGGCCTGAGATCTGAGGATAAACCGATGATGCCGGCCCCAGCATCATCGGCCGCCTCTGTGGATGATCGCGGATTTGCTGTCAGCCGCTGCTGCCTGATCTGCTAGTCAGGTCAGAACGACGATCACTCCTGGCAGGCACGGCGACATCTCATGGCCATCACCATCTACGGTATCAAGAATTGCGATACGATGAAGAAAGCGCGCGTCTGGCTCGACAGCCATGGCGTCGCCTACAGCTTCCATGACTACAAGGCCGAAGGCATCGACAAGGCGCGGCTGCAGCGCTGGGCCAAGGAGGTCGGCTGGGAGACGCTGCTCAATCGCGCCGGCACCACGTTTCGCAAGCTGGATGACGCTGCCAAGGAAGGTCTGAACGAGAGCAAGGCAATCGCGCTGATGCTCGAGCAGCCCTCGATGATCAAGCGGCCTGTGCTCGATCTTGGCGGCAAGCTTGTGGTTGGCTTCAAGCCGGAGATTTACGCAAAAGACGTAAAATAGCGATCAGTCGATCTCGACGACGTCGCCGGCCGCGAGCCGGTGCGGTGCACGATAGGACAGGCTGCGATCGATCACCGCGCGGAGTTTCGGCACCGGCACGCTGTGATGGCCGCGCATCAGATTTTTGATTTCGAATCCACCGTCCTCGCTGATCGTCTTGAGCGACGCGATGATATGGGTGACGCCATTGCCTGATGAGAACGGCATCAGCATCCGCTCATAGGCGACAACACGACCGTTGACATCGTCGATCATCGAGACGGTGTAAGTCGGCAACTCGCGTGCGATACATTCATGATAGGCCGGCAGCACGACAGGACCGAGGATCGGACCGAGATAATCGTCGAGATAGCGGCCCTTGCCGGTGGTACCATAGGCGCTCGCCATGCGGGTGCCGTTGCTGTCGATGATGAGCCGCGGCGGTGCCGTGCTGTGATTAACAATGTAGTCGACGAGATCAGGACGTTCGTCGTCCATCCGATCCGGGCGATAGTTGGCGATATCGGGCAGGGCCTGTTGCGGCGCATAGAGCCGTAGCCAGCAGTTCAGCAGATCGCGCTGCCGAATGGACTTCACCACGGACGCGTCGGCGCTCTGGAAGTCCACGGCAACGATCCCCCTGATATCGATCGAGGGTAGTATGAGTACAGCAAGCAAATAATCAATGAACGCGGGAAGTCGCCTCGCAATACAATTAACGAGCGATTTTCAAAGCTCCTTGCGGCGCAAACAGATGGTGCGTTCTGCACGGTGGACCGGTCGCAGGCGGACTCTGCTTTCTGCATGCGCAGGGGGCTAACTGCCTACGACTAAGGGCGAAGTCGGTGCGACAGGCAGTCCACCCAATTCTGCCGCATTGCACCTTGCGTTCGCCGTCGCGTTGACGGCATATTCGCGCCACTCGATGTGGCCGCGCGGGGATGACTTTCAGTTTTCCCCGAAATGCGGCTGCGCAAAAAGTTGGCCACTGGCGGAGACACACGCCGGGAAGGTCGATGGGGGAAATTTGCTTGACCGATGAGTTCATTCTCGAAACCAACGGATTGACCAAGGAATTTGCGGGCTTTTTCGCAGTCCGCGATGTCAGTCTCAAAGTTCGCCGCGGCACCATTCACGCATTGATCGGCCCTAACGGGGCCGGCAAGACGACGTGTTTCAATCTGCTGACCAAGTTCATGCAGCCGTCCGCCGGCCAGATTTTCTACAAGGGCAAGGATATCACCGCGACGGCGCCCGCCGACGTGGCGCGCCTTGGCCTCGTACGTTCGTTCCAGATTTCCGCGGTGTTTCCGCATCTGACGGCGCTGGAAAATGTCCGTGTTGCACTGCAGCGCCAGCATGGATCGTCGTTTGACTTCTGGCGGTCCAAGAGCGTGCTGGATCAGTACAATCAACGCGCCGCTGAACTGCTCGACGACGTCGGCCTCAGCGAATTTGCCAATACGCCCGCCGTGGAAATGCCCTATGGCCGCAAGCGGGCATTAGAGATCGCCACTACGCTGGCGCTCGACCCCGAGATGATGCTGCTCGACGAGCCGATGGCCGGCATGGGCCACGAGGACATCGACAAGATCGCAGCGCTGATCAAGCGCATCTCGGCGAAGTATACCATCCTGATGGTCGAACATAACCTCAGCGTCGTGTCCAATCTGTCGGACATCATTACCGTTCTGACTCGCGGAAAGGTTCTTGCGGAAGGCAGCTACGCCGATCTGACCAAGGACGAGCGCGTCAAGGAAGCTTATCTGGGAGCCGGGCATGGCTGAGATCACAATGGCCGCACCGGCAACGACTGCAGCAACTGGCAATCCAATTCTCAGCATCGAGAATCTCGAAGCCTGGTATGGCGAGTCGCACATTCTTCACGGCATCAATTTCAACGTGAAGCCGGGCGAAGTCGTCACGCTGCTCGGCCGCAACGGCGCCGGCAAGACCACGACGCTGAAGTCCATCATGGGCATCATCGGCAAGCGCACCGGCTCGATAAAGTTCGAAGGCAACGAGATCATCAAGACCTCGTCGGACAAGATCGCGAAGCAGGGCATCGCATTCTGTCCGGAAGAACGCGGCATCTTCTCCAGCCTCGACGTGAAAGAGAATCTGATGCTGCCGCCGACGATCCGGCCGGGCGGGTTGTCTCTGGATCAGATCTTCGAGCTGTTTCCAAATCTGAAAGAGCGTCTCAACAGCCAAGGGACAAAACTCTCCGGCGGTGAGCAGCAGATGCTGGCGATCGGGCGCATCCTGCGCACCGGCGCGCGCTTCCTGATGCTGGACGAGCCAACCGAGGGGCTGGCGCCCGTCATCATCCAGCAGATCGGCCACACCATTGCGCGGCTGAAGTCGGAAGGCTTCACCATCCTGTTGGTCGAGCAGAACTTCCGTTTCGCTGCCACGGTAGCGGATCGCTACTACATCGTCGAGCACGGCAAGATCATCGATGGCTTCGCCAATTCCGAGCTCTCGGCGAATATGGACAAGCTGCATACGTATCTCGGCGTCTAATATCGAATAACGGACCGAGCCAACGGTCCGACGATAGACACAACCATCAATACGGGTAGGGAAGCACAGAATGAAAAAAGCCGTTTCGACGTCGCTGCTGGGTTTTGCGCTGATGATGAGCGCAAGCTCGCTTGCGTTCGCCCAGGACAAGACCGCCAAGATCGGCGTGCTGAACGACCAGTCGGGCCTTTATGCCGACGTGACCGGTCCGGGTTCGGTGGTCGCGGCCCAAATGGCCGTCGAGGACTCCGGGCTCCTGGCCAAGGGCTGGAAGATCGACGTCGTGATCGGCGATCACCAGAACAAGCCCGACGTCGGCTCCAACATCGCGCGTCAATGGTTCGACGTCGACAAGGTCGACACCATCGTCGACGTGCCGACGTCGTCGGTCGGCCTTGTGGTCAACAATATCGTCAAGGAAAAGAACGGCGTTTATCTGAATTCGGGATCGGGCACCTCCGATCTCTCCAACGCACAGTGCTCGCCCAACACCATTCACTGGGCTTACGACACCTATCAGCTCGCCAACGGCACCGGCTCCGCCATGGTCAAGAACGGTGGTGACACCTGGTTCTTCCTGACGGCGGATTATGCTTTCGGCACCGCGTTGGAGCGCGATACCACCAACGCTGTCACTGCGAAGGGCGGCAAGATCATCGGCAGCGTCCGGCCGCCGCTCAACACGGCGGACTTTTCGTCGTTCCTGCTGCAGGCGCAGGCGTCCAAGGCCAAGGTGATCGGCCTCGCCAATGCCGGCGGCGACACCATCAACTCGATCAAGCAGGCGTCGGAATTCGGTATCATCAAGGGCGGGCAGAAATTGGCTGGTCTCTTGATGTTCATCACCGACATCCATGCGCTCGGACTTCCGGTCGCCAATGGTCTGAGCTTTACCGAGACGTTCTATTGGGATCTCAACGACGGCACGCGCGGGTTCTCCAAGCGCTTCCAGGCGCGCATGAAGAACAAGAACATGCCGACCACCGTGCAGGCCGGCGTTTATTCGTCCCTGATCCATTACTTCAAGACGCTCGACGCCATGGGCGGCAACCCCCATGACGGCCTGAAGATCATCAATGCGATGAAGGCGACCCCGACCGACGACATCATCTTCGGCAAGGGCACGATTCAGCCGAACGGCCGCAAGCTGCACCCGGCCTATCTGTTCGAGGTCAAGAAGCCCGAGGAGTCGAAGGGACCCTGGGATTACTACAAGCTGGTGGCGACGATCCCTGCCGATCAGGCCTTCACGCCGCTCGACAAGAGTGCTTGTCCGCTTTTGAAGAAGACCTAATTTAGAAGCCCGTCGTCCAAATCATTGAGAGGAAGTCATGAAAAACAAGATTTCGACCGCACTTCTCGGCACGGCGCTTTCGCTGGCCATGGCGGGCGTCGTCATGGCCCAGGACAAGACTGTCAAGATCGGCGCACTCAGCGATCAGTCCGGTCTCTATGCCGATCTCGGCGGCCCGGGCTCGACCTTGGCTGCGCAGATGGCGGCGGAGGATTCCGGTCTGATGGCCAAGGGCTGGAAGATCGACATCATCTCTGGCGATCACCAGAACAAGCCGGATATCGGCTCCAACATCGCGCGGCAGTGGTTCGACGTGGACAAGGTCGACACCATCGTCGACGTGCCGAATTCCGGCGTGGCGCTGGCGGTGAACAACATCGTCAAGGAGAAGAACGGCGTCTACATCAATTCGGGCGCCGCGACATCGGATCTCACCAATGCACAGTGTTCGCCGAACACCGTGCACTGGACCTACGACACCTACATGCTCGCGCATTCGACCGGGCAGGCGATGGTCAAGGCCGGCGGCGACAGTTGGTTCTTCCTCACCGCCGACTACGCCTTCGGTGCCGCGCTGGAGCGCGATACCTCGGAAGTCGTCAAATCCTCGGGCGGCAAGGTGGTCGGCGGCGTCAAGCATCCGCTCAACACCGCGGACTTCTCCTCCTTCCTGCTGCAGGCGCAGTCGTCGAAGGCCAAGGTCATCGGTCTGGCCAATGCCGGCGGCGACACCACCAACTCGATCAAGCAGGCGGCTGAATTCGGCATCGCCAAGGGCGGTCAGAAGCTCGCGGCGTTGCTGCTGTTCATCACCGACGTCAAGGCGATCGGTCTTGAAACCGCACAGGGCCTCAGCTTCACCGAGACTTTCTACTGGGACCTGAACGACAAGACCCGCGACTTCTCCAAGAAGTTCGCAGCGCGCATGAAGAACGGCGCTCCGCCGTCGATGGTGCAGGCGGGCGTGTATGCCGGCCTCATCCACTACTTCAAGGCGCTGGAAGCGCTCGGCAGCAATCCGCATGATGGCGCGAAGATCGTTGCCAAGATGAAGGAATTGCCGACCGACGATCCGCTGTTCGGGCAGGGCAAGATCGAAGCCAATGGCCGCAAGATTCACCCGGGCTATCTGTTCGAAGTGAAGAAGCCGTCGGAATCGAAGGCGCCGTGGGATTTCTACAAGCTTGCCGGTACAGTGCCAGCCGATCAGGCCTTTACACCGATTGAGAAGAGCACTTGTGCGCTGCTGAAGAAATAAGACCGTTGGCCCGGCGGCGCCGCGCTGCCGGGCCAAGACTCTCCTGCGATAAAAGTTGAGAACAACATGTCGATCAATCTACAGGCCCTGTCTGCGCAATTGCTGGTCGGACTCATCAACGGCTCGTTCTATGCGCTGTTAAGTCTCGGCCTCGCCGTGATCTTCGGCATGCTGAACATCATCAATTTCGCCCATGGCGCCGTCTATATGATGGGCGCGTTTGCGGCATACTTCCTGCTCAATCTGGCCGGCATCGGCTACTGGCCGGCGCTGATCCTGGCGCCGCTGGCGGTCGGCCTGTTCGGCATGGTGATGGAACGCACCATGCTGAAATGGATCGCCAATCTCGACCATCTCTATGGCCTGCTGCTGACCTTCGGTCTGGCGCTGATCATCCAGGGCGTGTTCCAGAATTATTTCGGCTCGTCGGGTCTGCCTTACGCGATCCCGGATGCGCTCAAGGGCGGCATGAATCTCGGCTTCATGTTCCTGCCGATCTATCGCGGCTGGGTCGTTATCTTCTCGCTGGTGGTCTGTATCGCGACCTGGTTCCTGATCGAGCGCACGCGGCTCGGCGCTTACCTGCGCGCTGCCACCGAAAACCCGACGCTGGTCCGCGCCTTCGGCATCAACGTGCCGCTGATGATCACGCTGACCTACGGGCTCGGCGTCGGTCTCGCAGCACTCGCCGGTGTGCTGTCGGCGCCGATCAACCAGGTGCGCCCGCTGATGGGCGCGGACTTGATCATCGTCGTGTTCGCAGTCGTCGTGATCGGCGGCATGGGCTCGATCATGGGCTCCATCATCACCGGTTTCGCCCTCGGCATCATCGAGGGTCTGACCAAGTATTTTTACCCCGAGGCCTCCAACACCGTCGTCTTCGTGCTGATGGTGCTGGTGCTCCTTGTGAAACCTTCCGGACTGACGGGACGGGCTGCCTGATATGACAACGATCACTGAAAACGCCATTCCGTCACCCCGCCGCACCGTCAAAGACGAGATGGTTGCCTTTGCGATCATGACCGCACTGTTGCTGGTCGTGCCGCTCACTGGCGTCTATCCGTTCTTCGTGATGCAGGCGCTCTGCTTCGCGCTACTCGCCTGTGCCTTCAACCTTTTGATCGGCTATGGCGGTCTGCTGTCCTTCGGCCACGCGATGTTCCTGGGCACCGCCGGCTACTGCACGGCGCATGCGCTGAAAGTGTGGGGCCTGACGCCCGAACTCGGCATCGTCGTCGGTGTCGTCGCGGCCGCTGCGCTCAGCGTCGTCACCGGCCTGATCGCCATTCGTCGTCAGGGCATCTACTTCGCCATGATCACGCTGGCGCTGTCGCAGCTCCTGTACTTCGTTTATCTGCAGACGCCGTTCACCCATGGTGAAGACGGTATCCAGGGCATTCCGCAGGGCACACTGTTCGGCCTGTTCAATCTCTCGAAGCCGATCACGCTGTATTACGTGGTCCTGGCCGGCTTCACGCTGGGCTTCCTGATCATCTACCGCGCCATCAACTCGCCATTCGGCGAGGTGCTCAAGGCGATCCGTGAGAACGAGCCGCGTGCGGTGTCGCTGGGCTACAAGACCGATCAATACAAGCTGTTGGCCTATATCCTGTCCGGCACGCTGGCCGGTTTCGCCGGCGCGCTGAAGGTGTTTGTGGCGCAGAACGCCTCGCTCACCGACGTGCACTGGAGCATGTCCGGTGAAATCGTGCTGATCACGCTGGTCGGCGGCCTCGGCACGCTGTTCGGGCCGGTGGTGGGCGCCTTCGTCATCATCGCCATGCAGCAATATCTCGCCGGCTTCGGCCAGTGGGTGACGGTGATCCAAGGCGTGATCTTTGTGGTCTGCGTGCTGACCTTCCGCCGCGGCGTCATTGGCGAAATCGCGCATTACTTCAAGCGGTCGCTGTAGTTCGCCGTTGTCCTACTTCTCCGATCCGGAGGCGGTGGCACGCTATGCAGAAGGCCCGGTGCGGCAAGTGCCGGGCTTCCTTGGGCTGCAGCAGATGGCGGGTATTCTCCTTGCGGAACGAGCGCCGGACGACGCCCATGTGCTCGTGCTTGGCGCGGGCGGCGGACTGGAGCTGAAAGCATTCGCGGCGACGCGGCCTGGATGGCGTTTTTGCGGCGTCGATCCATCGGCCGAGATGCTGGGACTGGCCAAGCGCATGCTCGGTCCGCTTGCATCGCGCGTCGATCTCCATGAAGGCTATATCGACGGCGCGCCCGAGGGGCCGTTCGATGCGGCGACCTGCATCCTGACCCTGCATTTCATCCCGGAGGAGGAGCGTCGACGCACGCTGGCCGAGGTGCACCGGCGGCTCAAGCCGGGTGCTCCCTTCGTCGTCGCCCACCACAGCTTTCCCCAGCACGACGGAGAAAAGGCCAGATGGTTGTCCCGTTACGCAGCTTTTGCGGCGGCATCCGGCGTACCGGCCGCCAATGCGGAGAATGCGATCTCGGCGATCGGCGAACGCTTGCCGCTGCTGTCGCCGGAGCAGGACGAAGCCCTGCTGCGGGACGCGGGCTTCACCGACATCGCCCTTTTCTATGCCGGGTTCACGTTCCGGGGCTGGGTCGCCTACAGGGCGTAGCTGTCGAGGGGGCTGCGGTCGACTTTCCGCCGCAGCGTGAATGGCGAAATCGCGCATTACTTCAAGCGGTCGCTCTAAATCCAGGCACTGCCTTAGGAAAAGCAGGCTGTCATAAAGCGGTGGATGATCGGGCCTAAAAGGTGTGCGATTGCCCGTCTTGGCCGGAAATGCTTTATGACATCCGTGTGACACAGGGCCGCCCGGCGGTGGCCCCGCGGGACCATGTCCGCCATCTGGCGGTCCGGTCGCTGCGTTTTCCTGACAGTTGGATGAGATGATGCTGCGCTGGTTCCGGTCCTTTCTGCCCCGGGAGGAAAGGTTTTTCGACCTGTTCGCCCGCCATTCAGTGACCGTGGTCGAGGGCTCCAAGGCGCTTGCGGGGATGCTGGAAGGCGGCGACGAGACGCCGGTCTACTGTCAGCGCGTCAACCAGTTCGAGAACGACGCCGACGCCATCACCCGCGAGGTGCTGACCGCCGTTCGCCGCACTTTCATCACGCCGTTCGATCGCGTCGACATCAAGAACCTCATCACGGCGATGGATGATTCCATCGACCAGATGCAGCAGACGGCGAAAGCGGTGATGCTGTTCGAGGTGCGCCAGTTCGAGCCGCCGATGCGCGAAATCGGCACGCTGCTGGTGGAGTGTGCCAACCTTGTCGGTCGCGCCGTGCCGCTGATGAGCGCCATCGGCGATAATGTCGGCCTGCTCACCGCGATCACCGAGGAAGTCGGCAAGCTCGAAGGCCGCGTCGACGATCTGCATGACATCGGGCTCAAGGAGCTGTTTCTCAAGCATCGTGACGCCAACACCATGGATTTCGTGGTCGGCGCCGAGATCTACAAGCACCTTGAAAAGGTGGCCGACCGCTTCGACGACGTCGCGAACGAGATCAACAGCATCGTCATCGAACAAGTATAAGGCAGGGCCATCAGGTGGACGCCACGCTCGCCTTTCCGGTGCTGATCGGCCTCATCGCCATCGCATTGCTGTTCGACTTTCTCAACGGCTTGCATGACGCTGCCAATTCGATCGCGACGATCGTCTCGACGCGCGTGCTGCGGCCGCAATATGCGGTGCTGTGGGCCGCATTCTTCAACTTCATCGCCTTCCTGGTGTTCGGTCTGCATGTCGCCAACACCATCGGCACCGGGATCATCGAGCCCAGCGTCATCGATCCCGCGGTGATCTTCGCAGCACTCATGGGTGCCATCGTCTGGAACGTGATCACCTGGGGCCTCGGCATTCCCTCGAGCTCGTCGCATGCGCTGATCGGTGGCTTGCTCGGGGCAGGTGTTGCCAAGGCAGGTCTCTCGGCAGCCTTGTGGACCGGGCTGTCCAAGGCGCTGCTGGCCATTGTGCTGTCGCCGCTGGTGGGCTTCCTGCTGGCGCTGGTGCTGGTGGCTATCGTGTCATGGGCCTCGGTGCGCTCGACGCCTTTTGCCGTGGACCGCGCCTTCCGCATTCTACAATTCGTCTCGGCCTCGCTCTATTCGCTCGGCCATGGCGGCAATGATGCGCAGAAGACCATGGGCATCATCGCAGTGCTGCTGTATTCGCAGGGCCATCTCGGCACGGAATTCTCGGTGCCGTTCTGGGTCGTGCTGTCATGTCAGGCGGCGATGGCGCTGGGCACGCTGATGGGCGGCTGGCGCATCGTCCGCACCATGGGCCTGCGCATCACCAAACTCACGCCGATGCAGGGCTTCTGCGCGGAGACCGGTGGTGCAGCGACGCTGTTCGCGGCGACGTTCCTCGGCGTTCCCGTCTCGACCACGCACACCATCACCGGTGCGATCGTCGGCGTTGGCGCAGCCCGTCGCGTATCAGCGGTGCGCTGGAACGTGGCGAGTTCGATCGTCTATGCCTGGGTGATCACGATCCCGGCCGCGGCGATCGTCGCCGCCGCGACTTACTGGATCGTGAAGCTGCTGCATCTGAGCTTTATCTGACGCAGGTCACGACACCAGCTTCAGTCCCGCAATGCCCGCCACGATCAGCCCGATACAGGTGATCCGCGCTACGGTGGCCGGGTCGCCGAACAAGTACATGCCCAGCGCCGCGGTGCCGACCGCGCCGATGCCGGTCCACACCGCATAGGCGGTTCCCATCGGCAGTTCCTTGAGGGCGAGGGCGAGCATGCCGACGGACGCAGTCATGCTGATGAGGGTGAGGACGGAGGGGATGAGGCGGGTGAAGCCTTCGGTATATTTGAGCCCGACGGCCCAGCCGACTTCAAGCAGACCCGCAACGAACAACAATAGCCAAGCCATGGGATGACCCCTGTAAACAGGCAGGGCCGTCCCTGCGGATGATGATGATTTGGAGGTCGTCCTCGCAGGGGTTATATGGGACCCACGCAGCCGGATCGCAACGCGGCCGATGGTCGCCACTTCGGCCAGTTTCCCGCCCAAAATCCCTTGATTGCGCCCGTTTTCCCTGCCACAGGCACGTTTATGTCCGATATCGCCCTTTCCGCCGACTCAGCCGCGCGTTCCCCGCTTGCCACTGAGGTCGCCCGCCGCCGCACTTTCGCGATCATCTCGCATCCTGACGCCGGCAAGACCACGCTGACCGAAAAGCTGCTGCTGTTCGGTGGCGCCATCAACCTGGCGGGCCAGGTCAAGGCCAAGGGCGAGCGCCGCAACACGCGTTCCGACTGGATGAAGATCGAGCGCGATCGCGGCATCTCCGTCGTCACTTCGGTGATGACCTTCGAATTCCAGGGCCACGTCTTCAACCTCCTGGATACGCCGGGCCATGAAGACTTCTCGGAAGACACCTATCGCACGCTGACCGCGGTCGACAGCGCGGTGATGGTGATCGATGCCGCGAAGGGCATCGAGGCGCGGACGCTGAAGCTGATCGAGGTTTGTCGTCTCCGCGACATCCCGATCATCACCTTCGTCAACAAGATGGACCGCGAGAGCCGCGATGTGTTCGATCTGCTGGACGAGATCGAGAAGACGCTGGCGCTCGACACCACGCCGATCAACTGGCCGGTCGGCCGCGGCCGCGATTTCATGGGCACCTATGACATCGAGACTGGCGGCATCCGCCTGTTAGAGGGCGGCGGCGCCAAGACGGGTGCCGCCGAGAAGATCGAGATTGCCGATCTGGCCGGCCGCAACCCCAATCTCGATGCCAGCGAGGTCGCCGACGAACTCGAACTGGTGAAGGAAGCCTCCAAGCCGTTCGACCTGCAGTCGTTCCGCGAGGGTCATATGACGCCAGTCTATTTCGGCAGTGCGCTGCGCAATTTCGGCGTCGGCGATCTGCTCGAAGGTCTCGGCCGTTTTGCGCCATCGCCGCGCGCGCAGGAATCTAATTTGCGTAAGGTCGAGGCCGACGAGCCCCGGATGTCGGCCTTCGTGTTCAAGATCCAGGCGAACATGGATCCCAACCACCGCGACCGTATCGCCTTTGCGCGGCTGTGCTCGGGCAAACTGACAAGGGGCATGAAGGCCAAGCTGGTGCGCACCGGCAAGAACATGTCGCTGTCGTCGCCGCAATTCTTCTTCGCGCAGGACCGCGCCATTGCGGACGAAGCCTATGCCGGCGACGTGGTCGGTATTCCCAATCACGGCACGCTGCGGATCGGCGACACGCTGACCGATGGCGAGGATATCACCTTCATCGGCGTGCCCAGCTTCGCGCCGGAAATCGTGCGCCGCGTACGCCTCGGCGATGCGATGAAGGCGAAGAAGCTGAAAGAGGCTTTGCAGCAGATGTCGGAAGAGGGCGTCGTGCAGGTGTTTCGCCCACGCGACGGCGCGCCGGCTTTGGTCGGCGTCGTCGGCCCGCTGCAGCTCGACGTGCTGAAGGCGCGGCTCGACGCTGAGTATCAGTTGCCGGTGAGTTTCGAAGTCTCGGAATTCTCGCTGGCGCGCTGGATCTCGTCGGACGACAAGAAGAAGCTCGAGACCTTCATGTCCAACAACAATTCCGGCGTCGCGGATGACGTCGACGGCGATCCGGTGTTCCTGGCGAAGAATGACTTCTATCTCAACTACACCAAGGAACGGGCGGAGGGGATCGTGTTCTCTGATATCAAGGACGTGAAGAAGCAGGGGTAAGGCGACGCGTTGGACGTCGGCCTTTCGTAGGCCGACGCAGCTGCCTCCCGACAGAGTCAGGACGATCCGCCGGGTCGCTCCGGCGGATCTCAACCTGCTAGCGGTACGCAATACATGAACCGCTTGAGAAGACCGTATCGCTGAATTCTTAAAGAAAGATTCCTGACCGCGAAGCGTGTCCGCAACTATCGTCAGTCAAGGCAACAGAGAACCGGCCGCTGCCCCTACATAGTTAAGTCGCGGAATGGATATGAAGTTTGTGCGGCCTTCAGGCCACAGCCTCAGGTGCCGGATTCCACGATCCTCTTGATATTCGCCAGACCCAACTCCGCTTCTTCATCGATCCGCTGAACCACTTCCGGCGTCGGCGCCTTCGGCCGCGCAGGATTACGCACAGTCCGCGTGAATTTCGTCCCGCCATCCACGACGTCGCAGACATACTGCACCACGATTGGGCCGGTGACGCTCATATGCGTCAGGCCGATCCACAGACGCGGGCGTTCGCAGGCGATCACAAGCCAGTCCAGCGCGACCGGGCCCGACCGCGTCGACCAGTGTTCGTGAAAAGTGTCGCCGAAACGCATCGGGCGATCCTCGCAGTCGATGTCGTGCGAGGAGGGCAGCCATTGCGGCCATGATTTGGGATTGGTGACGTAGTCGAACACGGCTTCGGGCGCAGCCGCGATCACGATGGAGTGGCTGCGCTCGAACGGATGCGTCGGTGTCTTGGGTGTGGTCATGGCTGGCAGTTCCTCCGCGGTCTGTTCGCGCAGTTGTGAACGGTCTTGTTCTTGATGAATGCGCAACGGCGCTGCGTATTGTGTGGAGGCTTTGTCGGGGAAGATGGGTACGCGGGTCAAGCCCGTGTATGACGTATGAGTTGGGCGGTAGACTCTCCCCACGTCTTGGCTGTGCAAAGCGCGAAGCGCGGCTTCGCGAGATGACCTGGCCATCCATCTTCCCTTGTGAGCCGGGCGGCTGACGATGTATTCGCGGCCTTTGACGTCGGGCGTGACGAACCCGGTTCCCGTCAATCGACTCGCATTTGAGGCATTTCCGGTCAAATTTGATAGTGTTCTCTGGCTACGAGGTACCAGTGCCCAAGCCGTGCGTCACGACGACCTGGGCCTATTGGAAAGTTTGAGCGAGATGAATGGGGTCATCGTCAGAACTACGCTCCAACTGATAACGCCGGGAATATTGTTTGTCTTCGGAGCTGCCTTCGTCTGCGCGTGGCTCGTCGAGAAGAAGCGCAACTACCTGCTCTTACTGGCCAGCGCGTGCGTCCTGTTTGCCCTCGGTGCGATGTCGCAGATTTTGAGTTGGCCGCCCGGCGCGGGGCCCAATGCCATCGTCTCGGGCGCGCTCTACACGTCGGCGGTTATCGCCGCCGTGGAGGGCATCCTGGTGCGTTCGGGGAAGGGGCTCGGTCCGGTCATCGATATGGCGATCCTTGCCGGCTTCGTTCTTCTGCTCGCCTATTTCTTTTATATCGATCGCAGTCTCATCGCCCGGGTCTACATCCAGAATTTCGGCTACGGCCTCCTGATGCTGATCGCAGCGGGGCGGCTCACCGCATTGGCGCGCGGGCCGTATGTCGATCGGGCTCTGTTCTGGGTGCTGTTGCTGTTTGGTTTGCATTTTTTTCCGCGAACCCTGCTCACGGTCGGATTTTCCGCGCCGGTCGACAGAACCGCGTTCAGCAATTCAACGTTCTGGCAGGCACTCCAGCTTTCGCTCGCCGTGCTTGGCGCCGGTCTGGCGCTGGCCATCCTCGCCGCGGCGGTGTCCGACATGATCGACGATCTCCGTCGCGAACGCGATCTCGATCTGTTGACCGGCATCCTGAACCGGCGCGGCTTTCAAGAACGGGTATCCGCCCATCTGCGCAAACACGGACCGAGCCGTGCTGCGCTCGCTCTGTGCGACATCGACAACTTCAAGAGCATCAATGACACCCTCGGTCATGACGTCGGAGACGATGTCCTTGGGGAGGTGGGGCGCATGCTGCGCAACGCGTCGCGCAAACGCGACATCGTCGGGCGGCTGGGCGGCGAGGAATTTGCGGTGTTCCTCCCGGATACGGACGAACAGGAAGCGGTTGATTATGCCGAACGGTTGAGGATCGCGATCGAGCAGAACAGCTTTGCCGTCCCGGGTGGAGCGAGGCAGGTCACTGCGAGCTTCGGCGTGGGGACGTTGCAGCCGGGAGATAGCTGGCCGAGCCTGTACAAGCGGGTCGATGGGCGACTTTACGAAGCGAAGCGGACCGGCCGCAACCGCACAATTTCCCGCACGCTAAGCGCCTCTGCCGACGCGCCAGTCGCTGGATCCGGATACGCGCTTCCGCAGCTGCAGAGCCAGGACGGCGCCCGGCTCTGACGTCGAATTCGGTTTCGCAAAGATGGGTGCGCGAGTCATCCAGCTTTGCGTCAGACGATTCAGTTGCGATGTATTCCATGTGCTGTGCAGTACGGTCGCTATGTCGGTAATGAATCGCCGGTCTGCTCGCGCACGATATAGTCGGCATACCAGTCCGGCCAGTTCTCGTCATGCTGGCCGCCGGTACGCTTCTCGTGTTCACCATGCGCGATCGCCGCTCGCCGCAAGGCGGCTGCGAGATCCGCGGAAGAGTTGAACGTCGTAGCGTTGGCATCGACACGTCCGGGCAGTCGCGCGGTGATCTCCTGAAACAGCCAGCCGTTGCCGTCCGGGTCGCTGAATGATGCGAAGGAGCGATAGCTGGCCCGTGCGGGATCCGGGCCATGCACCCGAAGTCGCCCGAACAAATAGGGTTCGTCCGGCCCGACATTGACATCTCCGGCGTGGAAGGCGTCGCTCACCTTGATGCCGCGGCCGAGCAGGTCTGCACGGGCGGCCTCGATGTCGGAGACGATCAGATACAGACCCTGCGCCGAGCCCGGCGTCGCGGCGGTGACGTTCTTGCCGAAGATGACCGAGCAATCCGAACCCGGCGGCGTGAACTGGATCACGCGATAGTCGTCGCCGACCACGAAGTCGGCGTCGAGCCTCCAGCCGAGATTTGCGTAAAAACTCTTGGCCGTGTCGACATTCGACACGGGAATGACGACGATTTCGAGCTTCATAGTGATGGAAGTATCACGATGCACCTGGGGACTGCTCATGTCGGTCTCCTGAGGTCGGGGTGTGATGATGACGACGTGTGGTGCCGGGCTGCGCGCAGGCGCAACGATGTCTGCAATCGGTCGTTTGGCCGGCGTTCCGCTTGTTGGTCTGCTCGTGCAGTTGTGACCCATCCCGATCTTGATGACGCCACACCCCTGTATCATTTCAGGTGAGGGCGCATTTGCAAGGGTGTCCGAATGACACGGAACCTCACGTTACTGTTGATCGTCAGCGTGTTGGTGGCATTCGCTGGCCAGGCGGAGGCGCGGCGGCTGCGCGCGGGCGATGCAGTGCCTTTCTCGCACCGGCCGTGCAGCGTGCTTGATGGCGAGCCGTGCACGCCGTCCACCTGTAGCGTGTTCGATCACGGGCCGTGCATTCCCGAAATCGATTATCCGATCGGGCAAAACCTACAGGTCACCGTGCTAAGCGCGCCGCCGGGTGATCAGCAGGCTCTCTACCGCCGGCCCGATCATGATCTCGATACGATCGGTGATCTGCTCGCCACCTTGCGGTCGTGCTGGTCGCCGCCCGCGGCGGAGAGTGCGCGTGCGGGCATGCAGATGTCGGTGATGTTCTCGTTCAACACGGCCGGCACGCCCATTGCGCCGCCGCGCGTGACCTTTGCCAGCAAGGACGCGCCGCAGGACACACGCGACACCTATCTCAAGGCCATCAACGCCTCGCTCCATAGCTGCCTGCCGTTGAAACTCACCAAGGGTCTCGGTGGCGCCGTCGCCGGGCGCCCGATCATGATCCGCTATGTCGATAACCGGGAGTTGGAGAAGCGGTCCGGGAAGTAAGCTGCTTCCTAACCTCGCCCCGCATTTGCGGGGAGAGGTCGGAGTCGGCGCGTAGCGACGGCTCCGGGTGAGGGGCCTTGAATGGCGGGGGGGGGGGGGAGGACGCGGGTCTGCAGTATCGAGATCCGAGGGTGCTTCTTCGTGGCTGGCTTTGTGCCATGCCCCTCACCCGAAACACGCGCTGCGCACGCGTTTCGACCTCTCCCCGCGCAGAGCGGGGAGAGGTTAAGAGAGTGAACCGCTGCGTCACCCGCCGCGACGAAGGGGAAATCACTCCGGAGGCGGCGATGTTTGGACGCAGGTTTGTGTTGATTGCGGCGATTGTTGGCGCTGTCGGCGCGCTCACCGGCGGCAGCGCACTGTTGTTCTGGCCGGAGGCCGACAACTGGACCGAGGAAGCCAAGGCCTGCGTCGGCGACAAGTATGTCGGGTTCTGGCAGGACAACGGCAAGTATTCGTTCAAGATGGATTTCGAGAACAACTGCGCCCGCAAGATTGCCTGCGGCATCGACGTCACGGTCACCAACGCCAAGGGCTCGGTGAAGGACCACGGTACGGTGATCATCCCCGCACGCGGCCAAACGCCGAGCGAGGCGAGCTACAGCATTCCGACCTCGTCGTCGTCCGGCATGGCGCAAACCTCGCGAAACTGCCGGTTCGTGTGACGGTCTTTCTTACCTCGCCCCGCCTAGCGAAGCTTCGCTTCGCGCGGGGCGGGGAGAGGTTAGGAAGTCCCTCAATCGATCCTGATCTTCGCCGCCTTGATGACCTCCGCCCACAGCGCCTTCTCGTCGGCCATGCGCTTGCGGAGTTGATCCGGCGTGGTTGGTGACGGCGTGATGAGCTGCAGCTTCAGTTTCTCGATTACGGCGGGCTCGGCCAGCGTCTGCGTCACTTCGGCATTGATTGTCGCCACCACATCCTTTGAGAGCCCGCCCGGGCCGACCAGCGCGTTCCAGGCGTCGGACTGCACGTCGATGCCGCTCTCGGTCAGCGTCGGCACATCCGGCAGGAACGGCGAGCGCTTCGCGGTGGTGACGGCGAGGATCTTCACGGCGCCGGTGGCGAGCTGCGGCGTGACGCCGATGGCGGGGAGGCATGCGACCTGCACATCGCCGCGGATCAGCGCGGTGGTCGCCGCGGGGGACGACGGATAGGGGATGTGCACCATATTGGCGCCGGCCTTTTGCGCGATCGCTTCCATGCAGAGCTGCGACAGCGTGCCGACGCCGATCGAGCCGTAGCCGAGGCCCTTCGGATCGGCTTTGGCCTTGGCGAGGAATTCCGCGACCGTATTGACGCCGAGGCTGGTCGGCACTGCGAGCACGCTCGGGAGCTGCGTCAGCAAAGTGATCGGTGCGATGTCGGTGTCGGGATTGTAGGGCAGCTTGGCAAACAGCAGCGTGTTGATGGCGAGCGGGCCGCCGAGCGAGATGCCGACGGTCGAACCATCCGGCGTGGATTTGGCGATGGCGTCGGTGCCGATATTGCCGGAGGCGCCGGGCTTATTCTCCACCACGAAATTGGTGCCGGGATGCCGCGTCTGCAGACTGTCGGCGAGCACGCGACCGACGATGTCCGGGCTCGCACCGGCGCCGAACGGCACGATGATGCGCACCAGCTTGGGCGGCCAGACGGGCGCCTGCGCGTGCGCTGCGAAGGGCAGCGTCGCGAACAACAGCGCTGCGAGCGCAAGGTGAAGGCGGGTAGGTGTCGTGTCGTTTCGCAGCATTGCGTGCGTCCCCTGAAAAGTGATACCCGGAAACCCTCTGACCGGCGCCAAAGGCGGCTAAAATCCGCTGGCCGGGCGGGACCATAGTGGGAATTTCAGGGCGGGCAACCCATCCGGCACGCAACCGCCCGGGCGAGAGGACTGAACATCATGGGACTGATCGTGATGATCCTCGGCCTCGTGCTGTTTCTCGGCATTCACCTGTTCATCATCAGGCGCGAGGCGCGTGCGCAGTTGATCGCGCGTCTGGGCGAGAGCGTCTACAAGCTCGGCTTTGCACTGATCTCCGCCGTCGGCCTCGCGCTGATCATCTGGGGCTTCGCGCAATATCGCGCGACCGGCTGGATCGATGTCTGGACGCCGCCGCTGGCGATGAAGCACATCACCGTCGCCCTGATGCTGCCGGCGGTGATCATGGTCACCGCGTCCTATATCCGCGGCCGCATTTACACGACGCTGAAACATCCGATGCTTGCCGGCATCAAATTGTGGGCCGCGGCGCATCTGCTCGCCAATGGCGATCTCGGCTCGATCATCCTGTTCGGATCATTCCTGGCCTGGGCGGTGATCGATCGCATCTCGATGAAACATCGCGCTGACGCCGGCGGTCCGCCGATCCCGGTGGGCGGTCCGATGAATGATGCGATTGCGGTCGCGGTCGGCGTCGTCGCGTATCTCGCTTTGGGTTTCGCCTTCCATCCGGTGGTGATCGGCGTTCCCGTGTTCGGAGCTTAAGTTCATGTCAGTTCAGTCAGCCATCAAGCGCAAGACCGCACCGGATATTCTCGCGCGCAAGAACGGCGAGCCGATCGTGATGCTCACCTCGTATCATGCGCATACGGCCTCATTGGTCGATCGCTATTGCGACGTCATCCTTGTCGGGGACTCGCTCGGCAATGTGATGCACGGTTTCGAGACCACAATCCCCGTGACGCTCGAGATGATGATCCTGCAGGGACACGCGGTGATGCGCGGCTCGAAGCAGTCGCTGGTCGTCGTCGACATGCCGTTCGGCTCCTATGAAGCCTCGAAAGAGCAGGCGTTTCATTCTGCCGCGCGCATCCTGAAAGAGACCCATTGCGGCGCCGTGAAGCTGGAAGGCGGCGCGCGCATGGCCGAGACCATCGCCTTCCTCACCGAGCGCAGCATTCCGGTGATGGCGCATATTGGTCTGACGCCGCAGTCGATCGCGGCGCTCGGTTCGTTCCGTTCGCAAGGTAAGGCCGAGGCCGAGGCACTGGCGCGCGGTGAGAACGTGCCGGGTCCGATTCAGAATGATGCGATTGCTATCGCGCAGGCCGGTGCGTTCTCGGTGGTGATCGAAGCGGTGGCTGAACCGCTCGCGCGAAAGATTACAGAGACGATTCCGATCCCGACCATCGGCATCGGCGCGAGCCCGGCTTGTGACGGTCAGGTATTGGTACTCGAAGATATGCTCGGCCTGTCGGCGCGGGTGCCGAAATTCGTCAAGCGCTACGGCAATCTCGGACCCATGATCGAGGCCGCCATCGAGGGCTACGCAACCGATGTGCGTTCGCGCGCGTTTCCGGGGCCGGAACATGTCTATGGCGGCAAGCCGAAGGGCTGACGCAGGTTTGACGCAAGACGAACGCAGGATTTCCGCAGGAATTTTGCGGCCCGGCCGGGGTTGAAAGAGCAGGGGCAATGCGAAGGATGTTGATGATGAAGGCCTTGAAATTCCTGAGCTTTGTCGCCGTTTTGGCGCTGCTTCCCGCGGTTTCCCACGCGGAGCCAGCCAAAAAGGAGCGGAAGCCCCATTATCGTGTCGAGGAGCCGCGTCCGGTCCCAAACCCGCTTAACGACACCCGCGGCAATGCGGCGCTGGGCGGCAACAACGCCAATTCGGCCTTCGGCGACAACAGCGCCGGGTCCAATGCCAATGGCCGCACCAGCGGCGGCGCCGGTGGCATGAACTGACGGGCCTAAAAGGCATCGGTTCGAAATTAAGCATTTCGGGATAACGCTTTGATCGCGCTGGCTTTGCCTTGCCAGCGCCATAACGCTAGGGTATCGCCGCCGCCATGCCGGAGCGTATATGCCCGGCGCCGCTCGGGGTGAGCGCGGCCCATCGGGGACAGGATACCTTTAAGTGTCTGAATTATTTAATGAAGTCGACGAAGACCTGCGTCGCGAGCAGCTCAAGAAGATCTGGGAGAAGTATTCGCTCCTGATCATCGCAGTCGCGATTCTGATCGTGGTCGGCGTCGGCGGCTGGCGGGGCTACAGCTATCTCGAGGCCAAGAAGGCCGCCGTGGCCGGTGCGGCGTTCGACCGTGCGGTCGAGCTGGCCGAGCAGAACAAGCATGCCGAGGCGGAAGCCGCCTTCACCAAGCTCGCGGCCGAGGCGCCGTCCGGCTACCGCACGCTGGCGCGTTTGCGCGCCGCTGCCGAGGCTGCTTCGCGCGATCCGCAGGCTGCGGTGAAGCTCTATGACGACATCATCGCCGACCGCACCGTTCCAGCACCCGAACAGGATCTCGCGCGTATCCGCGCCGGCAGCCTGTTGCTGGAGACCACGCCCTATGAGGCGATGCAGACCCGCCTGGAGCCGGCGACGACCAATACCAGCACCTATCGCCATTCGGCGCGTGAACTGCTGGCGCTGTCGGCATGGAAGGCCAACAACGCCGTGGCGACGCGGCAGTGGCTGGACATGATGTCCAACGATGCGGAGACGCCGGCGAGCCTGCGCACCCGTGCCGAAGCGTTGCAAGCGCTGCTGCCGCCCGCGGCGAAAAGCTGAGCAAGACAAGAGCCGAATTAAAGCTGACCTGAAGCCGATCGTTCAGATCACGAGTTGAGTGAGAAGTCGTCCATGCGCCCGATGCAACGCCTCGTTTCCGCCGCCGTCCTGATCGCGCTGTCCAGCGCGCTCTCGGGCTGCGGCAGCATGACCGGCTGGGACCCGTCCGACATGCTCGACTTCCTCGATACCAAGAAGAAGCTGCCCGGCGACCGCAAGCCGGTGTTCCCCGACGGCGTCCCCGGTCTCGAGCAGGGCGTGCCGCGCGATCTCTACAAGGAGAATGTCGAGCGCCAGCGCGCGCAGGAGGCTGCGCCCGTCGCAGCCGCCCCACTGCAGCCGCCGCCGGGCGCGCCAGAGCCGAAGGGCCGCAAGGCGAAGAGCCGTGGCTCTGTTCAGGTCGGCACCGTCCGTCAGGACGGCGCAGCGCCCGCCGATCCCGATGCCGCACCGGCCGAGGAAGGCAGCACGGCTGCCGCACCGCCTCCGCCGCAAGGCAAGAAGGTCGCCCGCCGCCGCAGCACCACCGCGCCGCCGCCGGATGAGCCGGCAGCAGCCGCGCCGGCCCAGCAGGCCACCACACCGTTCCCGGCACCAGTGCCGTCGGGCAGTTTCTCGCGCTGAGTTCGCGCGCCCTCTCATTGACAGGCTGTCCGTAAAGGGCGCACGGATCACCTATGTCCTATACTATTGCCATCATCGGCCGACCCAATGTCGGCAAGTCCACGCTGTTCAACCGTCTGGTTGGGCAGAAGCTTGCGCTGGTCGATGACACCCCCGGTGTCACCCGCGACCGCCGCGAGGGCGAGGGCAAGCTTGGCGATCTCGAATTCACGCTGGTCGACACGGCCGGTCTCGATGAAGGCCCGAAGGGCTCGCTGACCGCGCGCATGCAGGAACAGACCGAGACGGCGATCGCGCTCGCCGACGCGCTGTTCTTCGTCATCGATGCGCGCATGGGCCTGACACCGAACGACCGCGCCTTTGCGGATTTCGCACGCCGCGCCAACAAGCCGGTGCTGCTGCTCGCCAACAAGAGCGAAGGCAAGCACGGCGAAGTCGGCGCGATGGAATCGTACGCGCTGGGTCTCGGTGATCCCATCCAGGTCTCCGCTGAGCACGGCGAAGGCCTCGGCGAGCTCTATGATGCGCTGCGCGTGCTGATGCCGGAGCCGGTCGAAGAGCGCGAAGAATTCGACGACGACGACGTCATCATTCCCGAAGAAGAGATCGAGACGCGACCGATCCGCGTCGCCATCGTCGGCCGCCCCAATGCCGGCAAGTCGACGACCATCAACTATCTGCTCGGCGAAGAGCGGCTGCTGACCTCGCCGGAGGCCGGCACCACGCGCGATTCTATTTCGGTCGAGCTCAACTACAAGGGCCGCGACTTCCGCATCTTCGATACCGCCGGCCTGCGCCGCCGGTCGCGCATTGAGGAGAAGCTGGAAAAGCTGTCCGTCGCCGATACGCTGCGGGCCGTGCGTTTCGCCGAAGTCGTCGTGCTGATGATGGACTCGCAGAACAAGTTCGAGGAACAGGATCTGCGCATTGCCGATCTGGTTGAACGCGAGGGACGCGCGCTGGTGATCGCGGTCAACAAATGGGATCTCGTCGAAAAGCAAGGCGGCCTGATTGGAGCGCTGCGCACCGATGCCGATCACTTGTTGCCGCAGATCAGGGGGGTGCCGGTCGTAGCGATCTCCGGGCTGATGGGCGAGGGCGTCGAACGGCTGATGAAGGCGATACAGGATTCCTACGCGGTCTGGAATCGCCGCATTCCCACCGCAGGCCTCAATCGCTGGTTCGAGGATGCGATCGACAAGAATCCGCCGCCGTCGGTATCGGGTCGCCGGCTGAAACTGAACTACGTCACCCAGGCGAAAGCACGTCCACCGAGCTTCATCGTGTTCTGCTCGCGCGCCGATGCGGTGCCGACGAGCTATCTGCGCTATCTCACCAATACGCTGCGCGAAGCCTTCGACCTGCCGGGCACGCCAATCCGCATCACGCTGCGTGAAAAGGCTAATCCCTTCGCGCACAAGCGCAAGCGGCCGAACTGAACGGCCAGCAAAAGCGCTGGATCGCGGTGCACGCGATCCAGCGTTTTTATTTTGTGTCCTATCGCTCGCCGCTGAGCCCGAACGGATTGGCGTGCCTCTGCGTCGGCGGACGCTCTGATTTGCGCCACGGCAGGATCATCGACACCCGATCGCGGTAGCGGCGATAGTCGTCGCCGAACAGCTCGACCAGATCGCGTTCTTCCAGAAAGATCCCGACGAAGATGTAGGCGGTGGTGACGGCCGCAAACAACAGATGTCCGACCGTCATGAGCGGCGTCGCCCAGAAGGCGATGATGAAGCCGAGATAGATCGGATGACGCACGAACTTGTAGTAGAGCGGCGTGCGAAACACCGGCGCAGATGGCTTCTGGTCAGACAGATTCTGCACCACCTGCTGCACGCCGAACAACTCGAAATGGTTGATCAGGAACGTGCTGGTGAAGACGAGGACCCATCCGAACAGGGAAAGCCCTGTCATCGCCATGGCCAGTTGCGGATTATCGATCTGCCAGACGATCGCCGACATCGGGCGCCACTGCCAGAACAGCAGCAGAAGGCTCAGACTGGCGAACAGCACATAGGTGCTGCGCTCGACCGAAGCCGGGACATATTGCGTCCACCACTGCTTGAACGACTTCCGCGCCATGACGCTGTGCTGGATTGCAAACAGCGACATCAGAGCGAGATTGACGAGCACAGCTTCCAGCCACGGAACCTGCGTTCCGGCGTTGATGTCTTTTGGTACCATCATTCCGTCGACGAAACCGATGGCGTAAAGGATCGTGATGAAGAAGATCGCGTAGGACGCGAGCCCGTAGATGAGTGCAATGAGGCGGGTCATGGAACTATCCTTTGCTGGTTGTCTTGTCGATTTGAACCAAGCGTAAGCGTTGCCTTAGCCGGTCCGTCCGGGAGGACCGGCGCGCGCTTCGGGTTGCCTGCTGCGCGGCTGGCTGGGGAGGAGAGATGCCTCGGCCACGCGCTCGCTTGACGGCGTGATCGGCGATAGATGAATGAGATTCGGCCGCAACTGACAGCGCGCGGGCTGATCACGGCGGATTTGTGCCGCATTGTGATTGGGCAGGCTGCCAGAGCAAGCACTCAGGGCGCCGACGGCGACGAGCACGCCAGCTGTAAGTATCCGAATGCGGACACTCACCATTTGTCGGATCGCGCGCGTGATGGTTTCCCGGTGCAGCGTATCAATCTGCGCGCGGTGGCCGTCGAAAGCGATCGATTCATCTGCGAGATGTTGAGTCGGGTCCGGTTGGGGCAGCGACACTTGACCCGACTCAAGAGCGGTATCGACGTCTTGCATATCGCGCTGCGCATGCTTGCTACTGAAGAAGCGGTGCGGGTCGGTTCGGAGCGGACTCTCGAGGAACTCGGCCACCGCGGCGCGTGATATTCCTGCCTTGGATAGCGATCTGTCGTCGATGCTGATTAGCCGCGCAATGGCGCGCCGCATCAACAGTGCTGCAATCAAGCGGAAGCTACGATCGGCGGCTTTGGACAGCCGTTTCTTGATCATCATCGTCTCCATCGGATACAATGCGCCACATGCCGCGCATGGTTGGGGCTGCGGACGATGATCGGAGGTTCAGGACCTCACATGATCGAGACACCGCCATCATTTGCAGCGACGCCGGATATTGATCGCGGCGGGGATTTGCTCGCAGATATGCTGCGGTCGATCCGGCTCAGCGGATCGGTATTTCTGAACGCCAGCCTGACCGAGCCCTTCGGCCTCATTAGTCCGAAACATTTCGACGAACGCACTCCGATGGCGCATTTGCGCCATGTCAGCATTTTTCATTTGATCGCGGCGGGCGAATGCACCGTCGAACTCGCCAGTGGCGAGCGAGGCACCATTGCTGCGGGCGACGTTCTGCTGATGCCGTTCGCCGACACGCACAGGTTCTACAGCGGCGGCGGCGCGGAGTTATGTTCCGCGATGGAACTGGTGCGGGCCGGTCCACTATCCGGCATGTGGACGATCGAGCATGGCGGCGGAGGGCGGGAGACCCGCATGGTCTGCGGCTTCATCGAATCGTCGGAGTTGCTGCATTCTCCGGTCTTTCGGACCCTGCCGCCGATGCTGATCGATCGCGCCGGCGACGACAAGGTGAGCGCGATTCTCGCCACGACGGTGCGCGAAATTCTCTCACTGACCGAAGATGCGACGCCCGGCAGTGAGATCATGCTCGGCCGGCTGATGGAGCTGCTGTTCGTCGAGGTGCTGCGTCGCTATGCTGCGGGATTGCCGCCAAGTGCACATGGCTGGTTCGCGGCGCTGAATGATCCCGTGCTCGGACGCGCCATGTGGCATGTCCACGGAAATCCCGGTCATCGCTGGACGGTCGACGATCTGGCCCGCGAATGCGGCACGTCGCGCACGGTGCTCGCCGAGCGCTTCAACGAGGTGTTGGGCCAGGCTCCGATCGAATATGTGACCAGCTGGCGGATGCAGTTGGCAGCGGAGCGCATGCGAACGGGTGGCGACAGTCTTGCTGTCATCGCCAGCGACGTCGGCTACGATTCCGAGGCGGCCTTCAATCGCGCGTTCAAGCGCGTGACCGGCATAGCGCCGGGGCGCTGGCGTGACGGCGCGAAGTCGGCGAAGCCGTATCCCAGCCCCATGCGCAGGGGCTGAACTCGACTTGAACCAGCTACTCCTCACGAAATGATCGTGCGATCTGGTCGCCGATGGGCTTGACCAGAAAAGACAGGACTGTGCGCTCGCCGGTCTGAATGAAGGCTTCCGCAGGCATTCCGGGAACGAGGGCGAGTTTGCCGAGGCGCGCCAGTTGCTGCGGCGGGATGGTGATCCGCACGATGTAATGGGAAAGCCCGGACTTCTGATCCAGCGTCAGGTCGGCGGCGATGCGGCTGACGCTGCCGTTCAGTTCGGGAGTGGTACGCTGGTTGAAGGCCGACATGCGCAGCACGGCAGGCTGGCCGAGCCGTATCTGGTCGATATCCTGCGGGTTGATTTGTACTTCGAGCGCCAGCCTGTCGCTGTCGGGCACGATCAGCATGACGGTATCGGCTGGCGAAATGACGCCGCCAACGGTGTGCACCGCGAGCTCATGGACCAGTCCGCCTTGCGGCGCGACAATATCGATCCGCTTGAGCTGATCTTCTGCAGTCACCTTCCGTTCGACATATTCCGCCGTCTGGCCCTCGATGTCGCGCAGGCTGCTGGCGACTTCGCTGCGGAGGTCCTGGTCGACCTGAATCATCTGCAACTGTGTTTCGGAAATCTTGCCGCCGGATTGCGCCTGGGCTTCGACGAGCCGGCCGCGTTCGCCGTCGAGGTTTGCCGCTTCGCGCTCCAGCGCCATCATGCGCTGAATGGGCACGAGGCCCTTCTCCCAGAGTTCGCGCACGCCTGTCAGTTCGCGTTGGATCAGACCGATGCCGCGAATTTTCGCTTCCTCCTGAGCCACCAGGCCGCGCACTTCCTTGCCGTATTGAAGGGCGCGTTCGCGAAGCTGCGCTTTTTGGCCGAGGCGGGCGTCGCGGCGCAGTTCGAACAGTCTGCTTTCGCCTGCCATGAGCTGTGCGATCTCCGGATCGGCGGCGCGTGATCTGATTTCGTCGGGGAAGGCGATGACGCCGACCTCGTCGCGCTCGGCGCGGAGCCGGGCCCGTCGGACCGCGAATTCGTCGAGCCGTTTGGTAACGATGGCGAGATTGGCGCGCGTCTGCGTCGCGTCGAGGCGCATTACAATGTCGCCTGCAGTCACGCGCTGTCCTTCGCGGACCAGAATTTCGCCGACCACGCCGCCGGTCGGGTGCTGGACCTTCTTGACGTTGGTATCCACGACGAAGTGTCCTGCGGCGACGACCGCACCGGCCAGATTGGTTGCCGCTGCCCATCCGCCGATGCCGCCCACCAGCACAACACCCGCCAGCGTGGCGATGCCGAGGTGGCGCAGGATCGAGTGGGAGACCGCCGAGACATTGCTATCGGACATCGCGATCTTCCATATCGTCGTGAGGATGTGTGCTCATTCCCGACTTGTCGGCGGGATTGGCGATCACCCGTAGCGGCGCCGGAGACCGCGCGGTGGCCGCATGGCCCGTCATCGTGCCGCTGCCGTGTGCTGCGGCGGCGGGAGCCTTCAGCGCTTTGCTGAGGACGTCTGCACGCGGACCGAATGCCTTGGCACGACCCCCTTCCATCACCAGGACGAGGTCAACGGCGCCGATTGCGCTCGGACGATGAGCGATGACAATGGCAATGCCCTTGCGCTCGCGGATAGCGGCGATGGCGCGGATGACCGCCGCTTCGCCCTCGACGTCGAGATTGGCATTGGGCTCGTCGAGCACGACCAGGAACGGATCGCCATACAGCGCGCGTGCCAGCCCGACGCGCTGGCGCTGGCCGGCGGACAGGGCGGAGCCGGCTTCGCCGATCCGCGTCTGGTAGCCATGTTCCAGCCGCAGGATGAGATCGTGCACGCCGGCAGCCTTGGCGGCAGCGACGATGGCCTCAGAGTCCGGGTCATCTTCGAAGCGGGAGATATTCTCGGCAATGGTGCCATCGAACAGTTCGACGCCCTGCGGCAGATAACCGATATCGCGACCGAGCATCTCGCGGTCCCACTGGTCGAAGCTGGCGCCGTCGATGCGTACCTTGCCGCTGGCGGGTCGCCAGGCCCCGACCAGTGCGCGTGCCAGTGTGGACTTGCCGCTGCCACTATGGCCGATGATGCCAAGAGCACTTCCGGCGGAGACGGTAAAGCTCAGCCCCGTGACGCTCGGCCGTTTCTCTCCGGGCGGCGCGATGGTCATCGCTTCGACGCGCAGATCGATATGCGCGCGTGGCAGCGCCATCGTCTTTGGGGCTTCCGGCATGCGGGTCAGCAATTCGTCGAGCCGTGCCCAACTCTGCCGCGCCATCAGGAACGGCTTCCATGTCGAGATGGCCAGATCCACGGGAGC
Organism: Tardiphaga sp. 20_F10_N6_6; assembly: GCF_052076045.1. Classification (NCBI taxonomy): domain Bacteria; kingdom Pseudomonadati; phylum Pseudomonadota; class Alphaproteobacteria; order Hyphomicrobiales; family Nitrobacteraceae; genus Tardiphaga; species Tardiphaga sp. 20_F10_N6_6. The sequence goes on along the minus strand of NZ_CP197239.1, from coordinate 1,356,110 downwards.
AAGCGCGCGGCCCATCATGATCGAACTCGCCACCATCACACCGGCGCTGGCTTCCTGCCTGATCACGAGATAGGCGCCGACACCGAGCATGGTCGACTGCAGCAGCGCACGCAGCGCGCGGGCGACGCCACCGAGGCCTCCCGCCACATCGCCAGCCCGGCGATTGGCCGCCAGATAATCCGAATTGGTACGATGCCAGCGCGCGGCCATCCGGCCGCCGAGGCCCATCGCGCGCACCACTTCGGCATTGCGACGGCTGGCCTCCATGAGCGCGTTGCGAAACATGCCGTGTTGCACGGTCTCGCGGGCGGGTCCCCTGGAGCGGGCATTGGTGAGAAGGGTGAGGGATACGAGGATGACGGCGCCCACGAGGGCCGTGATGCCGATCCAGAAGTGAAACACGAAGCAGATGGCGAGGTAGAATGGCATCCACGGCAGGTCGAAAAAGGCGGTCGGGCCGGGGCCGGACAGGAAGCCGCGCACATTGTCGAGATCGCGTAACGGCTGCAGGCCATCGCCCGGCAAAGGCATCTCAAGCGGCAGGCCGACAACGGCATCATGCACACGGCCGGACAACTGATGATCGAAGCGCTCGCCGATGCGCAGCAGAATGCGCGATCGAATGATGTCGAAAAGGGACTGAAAAGCGTAGAGCGTGGCCGCCAGCACACCTAGGCCGATCAACGTCGAAACGCTGCGGCTGGCCAGCACACGGTCATAGACCTGCAGCATGAACAGCGGCGCGGTCAGCGCGAGCACGTTCACGATGCCGCTGATCACGGCGATCCCCGCGATGGCGGGCTTGAGTGGCGAGATGGCCGCCGCAGCCAATGGCTGCGACGGACTTCGCTGCGAAGCTTTCACCACGACAGCTCTGCTCAGACGGTGAAGTGGCCGTCCAGGATCAGACCAAGCATGTCTGTCCCGACATAGCCATCGAGCTGGATCGAGTTGGCGCCGTCGGTGATGGTGAGCACGTTGCTATTGTCCCACCAGTTGCTGTGGTTGAAGAACAGGTCGACATAGTTCGAGATGTTGGTCACGCCCTGCAGGTCGAGGACGTCGAAATCGCCTGCGGCCGCGTGAAAATCCAGCACGACGTCATTGGCCCACCCGTCGGCGAAAACGAGCGTATCGTTGCCAAGACCGCCAGTGAAGCTGTCATTGCCACCGAAGCTCAGCATGACATCGTCGCCGGCCGTGCCGGTCTGGATGGTGCCCTGTTCGGCAAAGTAGCCGTAAAGGCCGTTCAGGCTGCCGTTCTGCGAGAGGTCGGTGATTGCGGCGTCGAAGGCCGGCGTCAGCGTTGCGCCGCTGAATCCGATCGACAGACCGGGATCCTGGACCCACAGATCGGTCGGCGCGACATAGGCCAGATTGCTGCCGAGTGTCAGGTTGGTGACCGTGCCGTCGATGACGCCCGGCGTATAGGAGAAGTCATCACCGCTCACGATGACCGACGACTTGTCGTTATCGACGCCGCCGCCGATGCGTGTGCCGGCATACCATTGGTCGGTGGTGTTCTTCACGGCGTTAAAATTTCCGGTGCCGCGATATTCGAAATTGTCGATCCAGTTGTCCAGATAAGCGGGCAGGTTGCTGCTTGCTTCGCTATAGGTGATAGTCAGTGCCATTGTCGTTCCTCAGAATTTGGGTTGTCGGGACGTCGTGATTCAGCGGCGTGTCGTGATCACTGCAGGCGATCCCGATTGGAGGGGCTGACGCGACATCAGCGTCGCGTCAGCAGGTCGCGTGGCCGCCCGTTCGCAGCGAAGCCTGTTAGACGAAGGCGATATCGCTCCAGTCCAGCGTGCCCGATCCAGTGAAGTTCACTGTGATGGTGCTGGTCAGCCCGTTCGTCGCGTCGGCATAGGTGATGACATTGCCGGACAGGCTGCCGCCGGCGCTCTGGAATGCCGTGGCATTGGCCCAACCGAAGCCGGAGAGCTGGATCTGGTCGGCTCCGTCGAAGAAGTCCGTGATGACGTCGTCGCCCCAGCCCTGTGCTGCTGTACCTGCGGCAGTATCGTAGTAATTCGCGTTCCAGAGGAACGTATCGACCAGCACAGCTCCATTGCCGGTCAGAACGTCGTCGCCGGCGAAACTGACAAGGACGTCATCGTTTGTCGTGCCGGTCTGGTTCGTGCCCTGTTCGGCGAAGTAGTCGGTCAGACCCGCGAATGACTGACCGAAGAACGTCCCACCATCGACCAGCCCGCCATGCGATAGCGAATAGATCGCCTGATTGAAGGTGGTGGTGACGGGCATGTAGCCACTGCTATTGGTGATGATCAGTTCCTGATCTTGCACCCACAGATCCGTGGCCGGTACATATTCAAGATTATGGCCGAGCGTCAGCGATTCCACGTCGCCGTTGAATGTACCGGGCGAATAGCTGTAGTCATGGATGTTCATGATGACGGAAGGTAGATTATTGTCGGTTCCTTCGGTATCGACACCGGCCGACCACTGATCCTGGCCGGTGAACGAGGTGGAGAACCAGCCGTTTCCATTGTAGGTGAAGTTGGCGTCGTACGACGCCAGATATGTTGCGAGGTCGCTGCTTGCTGCCGTCAGCTGAAGATTGAGTGCCATTCTCGAAGCCCTTCTCTGCTTGCTTTGCCCGCTTGTGGCGGGCCCACCATCCACGCCAATGGGGCGGGGAATTCCTAGAACTTGTAGTTCAACGACACCGTCGCGGTACGGCCCGGCGCGGCGTAGAAATTGGCGCCGACCGCCGGCGCATAAGCGAGATCGGTGACGTTGTTCACCGCAAAGCGCAGCTTGGTCGCCTCGTCGAAGGCATAGGATCCGTAGATGTCGTAGACGCGGTAGCCCGGCATTTCGTAGCCACTGCGCAGCGAGCCCAGGGCAGGGACGGTCTTCGAGACGTCGACGATGCGCGTGCCCAGCGTCAGCTTCTCGTCGAACAGACGGATGCCGGCATCGAGTGTCACGCGCAGTTTCGGCTGCTCGAAGATGACAGGGGCGCCGAGGCCGCTGTTGATCGGCATGTCCCGCCCTGTCGGGCTGGTGAAACTGTCGGCGAAATCCGTGTCGATGCGCGTGACGGTGCCACCAATATAGAGGAAGCGCGCGTCGTAATTGGCCTCGACCTCGACGCCCTTCATTCGGGTGACGCCGTTGAGATTGACGTACGAGGTGTATTGTTGGGCGTTGTTCGCATTCTCGATTCGACCGAAGCTGATATAGTCGGTGATCTCACGATAGAAGCCGACGGCCTTGAAGCGGACGGTGTCGCGCTCGGTCAGGATGCCGTTGGCCAGAACATTGAATCCGGCCTCGTAGGTGTCGCCGCGTTCCGGACGCAGGAACGGGTTCGGAGCGTAGCCATTGATCTCATTTGCATCGTGGCCGCCGTTCAGGAATGATTCCATGATCGTTGGCGGCCGATAGCTCTTGGAATATTTTACGAAGGGCTGCAGCCAATCGACTGGTTGAAACGCGACCGTGAAATTCGGGAGCCAGGCCCCGCCCGATTTATCGACATCGAGATTGTACGGCCTATAAACGGTGCCAACGATGGGCACATATGTCGGTGGGACGGCTGCGCCGCAGCCGCGCGCATTGCAGATGGCCGGTCTTCCGGGATTGGTCATCCGTTGCCCGACGATCTCCTGGCTTTCGCCGTAGATCGTCGCGTTGCCCGCGACATGATACCAGTCGTAACGCACGCCGCCGATCAGGGTCACCCATTCCGCCGGCTTGAGTGTCGCGGTGCCGAAACCGCTGGCGACGTCGCGGTTTCCGCTCGGCGTGCCGCCGGTCAGCGTGCTCGAATAGTCGACACCGTTGCCGGCGACAAAACCGCGCTGCAGCGTCGTCTTGCCGGTGTCGCTGAACGCTTCCACGCCGTAATTGAGTGCCAGTGCACCGATGCCTGTCGCGAAACGGCTGGTGTTCTCGACGCTTCCGCCTAGTGTTGAGAACACGAAATTCGATGGCCCGGTCAGTGCAAACGCGCCATCGGAAACCGTGTCGTTCTTGAGGTGGTTGTAATAGAGCTTGGCTTTCAGATCGACGATGTCATTGCCCGGATTCCAGTCGACCGCGGACGTGAACGTGTCGTTGGCGACTTGCTCGCTGGACTTCAGGATTCCGCCGCGTGCGATCGTGTCATCGTAGTTTCCGGTATTGTACCGGGAGTCGTTATGCAGCCAGCCGATCGTGATCTTCACGTCCTCGGTCGTTAGCGCCTCGGCCTTGAGGATCGTCGAGAATACCTCCTGGCCGGAGAACAGGAAGACATTGCCGTCATAGGCCTTCATGCCATCGCCGATGGTACCGTTCTGGCCGATATCGTAGGCGCCGATGTTCTTGTAGCTGACGCCGCCGAGCACCGAGAAGCGTTCCGACACGCGGACGGCTGCTGCCGTCGAGCCATCGAAATTATAGGCGTTGGTACCCGTGGTGGCATTCACCACGCCGCCATACTGATTGCCGGGCTTGATCAAATCGTCGGCGATGAAGGTGCGAAAATTGACCAGGCCGCCAAGCGCACCGGCGCTGCCGACGCCCGACGTCGTACTTTTCTCCACGTCGATCTGGCGCAGGAAGGCCGTATCGACATAGGTCCGCTGCGTCGCACCGTGGCCGCCGCGCTGGAAATTCTGCCGCGCTCCGTCGATCATGGTGGCAATGCGGTCCTGGTCCTGCAGGCCGCGGATATTGACGCTGATGCCAGGGTTCTGCGCCGCCGAGCGGTTGGCATAGACGCCCGCGACATTGTCGAGCAGATCGCGTGCGTTGCGTGTCGGGCTGCTCTCGATCGCTTCGCGTGAGATCACGCTGACGGCTGCGGGTCGCTGGTAGACCCAGTCCGGCGTTCCCTGATAGCCGGAGCCCGTCGTATTATCGCTCCTGGCCGCATCGACGACGATCGTATCGAGCTGGACGCCGTCGCCGGAAGGGACGGGGCCCGCGCGGCTCTGCGACGGATCGATCAGCAGCGCGGCTTTCGGGCCGGTGATGCGATACGTAATTCCCGTGCCGGCCAGCAGTTGTCCCAGCGCTTGCGCTACCGTGTAATTGCCGTTCAACGGTTGGCTGCGCATGTCTGGCGCGAGCTGGATCGTGTAGAGGATGCGCCATCCGCTGCTGGCGCCGAGATCGGCAATTGCTGCTGCGAGAGGTTTGGCGGAAATGTTGAGCGGGTAGGTCGTAGGGGTGGTCGCTGTTGCTTCGACATTGTTTTGGCCAAAGGCCGGTACTGTCGTGATCAACGGCAATATGCCGATCAGCCCGCCCGCCACATGGCGAGCGACGCCCCGTCTACCCACGAACCGCATTACGCACGAACTCCGTTGTCTCATTGTTTGCTGTGCGCCGCCCCAGCGCCGCGAAGAGCTTCTGCTCTTCATCCAGTTCAACGAGTCACGAAATCAAACCCACATCAGGTCTATGGGTGTTGCGGTTTAGAATTCCGGTAAACAGCGGAGGAGTTCAGTAGATAACGGTCACCCAGGGGGTGAGATGGGCGACGTTGCCCTCGATCATGCCGGCAATGGCTGTGAGGCTTTCATCGACATTCGCAGTCGGAAACGTGCCGGAGACGAGCAGATCGCTGAAGCGGCCGCGGATGACAATGCGGCTTGATGTCTGGCGCTGCAGGGCTTCGACGACCCGATGCAGCGGGACGCGGTCGAAGACCAGGCGGCCGGATATCCATGCGAGCCTGGCGTCAATGTCTCCGGTTTCGACGGTGCCGAGCTTTCCGCCGGACACGCGCACATGCTGGTTTGCCGATAGCTTGACGGTCGCATCGCGATCCTCGCCGGCGACCGACACCAGTCCGCGCTGAACTGTCACCTCGACACCATCAGCCGTCCGGTCGATATTGAAGGCAGTCCCGAGCACGCGGATTTCGCCTGCGCCGCTGTCGACCGTGAAGGCCGTCTGGTCTGGCTTTACATCGAAAAAGGCCTGGCCACGGCGCAGAACGACCCGGCGTCGACCATCCTTGAAGTCCAGGTCCAGGGCAGTGTCGGCACCGATGTTCAGGCGGGAGCCGTCCGGCAGGTCGCGGGCCATCACCTGACCACGCGCAGTGACAATATCTGCCTGCCAGTTCTCAAGCATCGATGGATTGATGACCCAGATGACGCAGGCTGCAGCGATCGCTGCGGGCAATGCCGGCCACCATCTCATCTGGCGCCGGGCAGCGATGTTGCCGAGACGATGGTCGCGTGCAGCCAGCCGAATGGCAGGCTCCTCAAGCTGCTGCCAGATCGCCGCTGCTTCGCGATAGGCAAGTTGATGACGATGATCCTCATTGAGCCATTGCCGAAAGGACGCTTCGTCGGCCTCGGTTGTCGTCCCGTCGCGTCGGATGAGCCAGAGATCAGCGGCGGCGCACTGTGCTTTCGTTGGCCGGTCGCCAGGTTTCATCAGCAATTCCTTCGATCGATCGAAAAGGCGATGCGGGAATGCTCCTGCCGTTAGAAGCGTTCCAGCTACTCCTACCTTTACAACGAGCGACGAGAAAGAACCCACATCCATTTTAGCGGAAATCTTTGCTGGCGAGGTTGAGATGATCGTCCACGGCGGCGCGGCAGTGTTGCATGGCGCGTAGCAGATGTTTTTCGACGGCACTCACGGAAATGCCGAACCGCTGTCCGATCTCGGCATTGGATTCGCCATTGACACGTCGGCGAATGAAGATCTCGCGGGTTCGGGCGGGAAGCTGCGCGAGCGCGTGATCCAGCGCGGCAACGGCCTCGCGCGCCTGCAGTGCTGCGTCTTCCGATGGCTGCCCGGGACTGAGCTGTTCAGGCAATACATCGGCGAGCATATGATGCCGCCGCGATGCCGTCAGGTTATGATCGATCGCGGCGTTCCGCGCAGCAGCATAGAGAACGCGCTTGTTGTCTTCGTCCGAGCCATTGGTGCCGGCGGCAAGTACGCGAGCGAAGACGTCCTGGACGATCTCCGAAGCCACTTCACGATCACGGACCCGGCGACGCACGAGCGTTTCGAGATGAGCGCGATGTGACGTAAAGAGCCTCGCGATCGTGCTCTTCCAGAGGGTCATGATGTCACGCGTTCGAACAAGACGGGCTTCGATGCGTTGCGGCGATCATTGAGAACGGGGCAATAGCTGACCCATACAAACGATATGTTGTCTGTATGACGAGATCGTCGACCATGTCACCGACGGCGCCAATGTCGCTATCGGAAATCTCGCTCATCACCGGTTCCTGTAGTCAGGATATTCCTGATTGTCCGGCAGAGATAGACGGTACCACTGTCCAGCTCAAGTTATTGATGAGGACGTGATATAGAACGGTTCGAAATTCACGGAAGCCCGGCCATGCGAAGTGCCGGCACGGGATATTCCGACACTCAGGCCGCAGCCACGATCACGTGTGCCTGAATTTTAGCAGCAACCTCGCCGTTGCCATGTCTGCGCGCAATTTCAGATGCTGCGTAGTCAGTTGCAGCTTCCAGTTTTCCCGCGTCTCTGGCTTCGATTTCGGTGCGAAGAACAGTTCCCTGACAATAAGCAACGGCCGGAAGGCGCGGCGAGGATGCACGGCTTTGTTCGGCTCTCGTCTCGATCATCACATGGGAGAAACCTGCGTCCTCCAGCTCGCGACGGATCAGTGCCGTATCGTGGTAGCCGTGTGGCGTGCGCGCCAGAAAGCGCGGCGGATCGTCCGGGAAAATCTTTGCGAGAGCATTCGTCACATCGTCAGCAAATACATTGTCCTCGATGCGATCCCATACATTGAATAAAAGATGTCCTCCGGGCTTCAGAACTCGCTTCGCTTCGCGGTAGGCAGATGGGCGATTAGGAAAGAACATCGCACCGAACTGACAACACACGAGATCGAAGGCCGCATTTTCAAACGGGAGCGCCAGAGCATCCGCTTGTCGCCACGTGATGCGATTGTCCGGAGCTTGTCGCGACGCGGCGTAGTCGAGCATCGGCTGGTTGAGGTCGGTGACAATATAGCTTGCGCCAGGGGATAATCTTGGCGCCAACGCGCGGGTGACAACTCCGGTGCCCGCGGCGATTTCCAGAACGGCGCCTAGCGCGAAAGACGCTGCGCGTTGTGCGAGATCTGCGGCGTAGGGCTCGAAAATCAACGGCACCATATAGCGGTCGTAGTTTTCCGGAATCGAGCCAGCGAATAACTTGTCCGTTTCCAGCATTGCTATCACCCGTCGTCCGTTTGATGGCGCGCGAGACTAGCATGTATTGTCGGCGTCGTCCCGAAGGGCGAGAGCCGAGCCAGGGCCATTGCGTCTGGCCGAACGTCAGTGATTCAAATTCTCCAACCGGGCGCTCGAACGATGGAGCTGTCCAGATGATGGACGGCTCCATTGTTCGCATGCACCAGCATGGGGCGTGCATCGTCGGGACCGGAAACAGACGATCTGGCTATAACTCGTAGCGACAGCTACTTCAGCGCATCCGAGACAAGCCTGAACTTCTGGATGCGCTTTCCGGTGTCGACTTCGGCCGTGTAGACGTTGCCCATGGTATCGACTGCCATGGCGTGAATCCAGTGGAACTGGCCGGCCTGACGGCCATTACGGCCGAAGGTGCCGACGACCTTGCCGTCGTCGCGATTGATGACGCGGATCTCGTTGTTCTCACCATCCGCTGTTAGCAGCCAGCTCTGCTTAGGATCGGGCCACACCGCGAGATCCCACACCGCGCCGTTGCCGAGGGTGGCCTTCTCGTAGAACCACTCCTTCACGAAGCTGCCGTCCTTCTTGAACACCTGCACGCGGTTGTTGATGCGGTCGCAGACATAGACGAGGCCGTCATTGGCGAGCTTCACGCAATGCACGGGATTGCCGAACTGCTGCGACACCGGCGCATTGGGGTCGTAGGCCGCCTGCTTGTCGTCATTCGGCTTGTTGCCATAGGCACCCCAGTGCCGCTTGTAGGCGCCGGTGGTGGCGTCGAACACGATGACGCGGCGATTGCCGTAGCCGTCTGCGACATAGATCTCGTTGGCATCCTTGTCGATGGCGGTCTCGGCGGGCTTGCCGAGCTGGGTGGTGTCGTTGCTGCCCTTGCTCGGCGCGATCTTGCCGATCTGCATGACGAACTTGCCGTCGGTGGTGAATTTCAGGATCGCATTGTCGTTGTCGAGATTGCCACCGACCCAGACGAAGCCTTTCTCGTCGACTTCGATGCCATGCTCGCGGCCGACCCATTCATAGCCTTCGCCAGGACCGCCCCATGAGCGCAACAGATTGCCGGCGGCATCGAACTCCAGCACCGGCGGCGCTGAGACGCAGCACTTCGAACGCGGCGGATTGAGTGCCGCGCCTTTCTCGTCATCGGTGAGCGAGCGCGGGCGGTGGATCACCCAGATGTGGCCGTCCTTGTCGGTCGTGATGCCGCCGACCTGGCCGAGGATCCAGTTGTTCGGCAGCGGCTTCGGCCAGGACGCGTCGACCTCGAAGCGGGGGATATCGGCGGCGCGGGAGGAGGGAGGTGCGAGGGACAGCGCGGCGAAAGCGAGGGCTGCTGTTGCAAGTGCACGCAGTGACCGCGCGCGATGAGTTGGCGACGCCATGACGACCTCCCTGATTGTCGGTGCGGGTTGTCCCGCTTGGGAGGGAGTGAAGTACCGTCGTGATGCAGAGTCAATCTTGCGGCGCGGTGCGTAGGGCGGATTAGCCGTAGGCGTAATCCGCCGCCCACATGATGAGTCGGCGGGTTACGCTTCGCTAACTCGCCCTACGGTGCTTACGCCGGCGGATGAAAGCCCATCACCTTGCCGGTCTTGTAATCAACGAACTTGCCCGTCTCCGTCCATGACGGCAGGCAGAGCGGCACGATGGTCTCGGCAACTTGCGCCGGCGTGTCGAGCGTCTCGGGATCCTCGCCGGGCATCACAATGGCGCGCATATGCGTGCGCACGGGACCGGGATTGAACAGGTTGACGCGGATATTCGTGGTCGCGGTTTCATTGGCCCAGACGCGCACCAGCGTTTCCAGCGCAGCCTTGGAGACGGCATAGGGGCCGCGATAGGCGGAAGCCTTGCTGGCGGTGCCGGATGTGAGGAACACCGCGCGCCCGGCATCGGACTGCTGCAGCAGCGGCTCCATGCAGCGAATGAGCTGGAAGTTCGCGGTGAGGTTCGCGGCCATGGTGTCATTCCAGGCCTTCAGCTCGATATGGCCGAGCGGCGACGAGGGGCCTGCGACGCCGGCATTGCCGACGAGAATGTCGAGCTTGCCGTGGCGCTCATGCAAAGCGGCGCCGAGGCGCGACAGGCCGTCGAGATCGGTGATGTTCAGCGGCACCAGCGTGGCGCTGCCGCCCTCGGCACGGATCGCGTCATCGAGTTCTTCAAGGCCACCCTGGGTGCGCGCCACGGCGACGATGTGCGCGCCGGCCTTGGCCAGCGCCAGCGCAGTGGCATAGCCGATGCCGCGCGAGGCGCCGGTGACGAGGGCGATGCGGGAGGCGAGAGGTTTGGTCATGGCGCGGCTCATAAATCTCAGGCGTCATCCCCGCGAAGGCGGGGATCCATACACGGGAGGGTTATGATGCGGAAAGGTGGTTGTGTCTAATCCAGAGCCAAACAAATTAGATCGTGGCTATGGATCCCCGCTTTCGCGGGGATGACACCCGATAAGACTGCGATCAGCTCGCCTCAGCCAGCAGCGAGAGCTGCCGCGGAGCGTCGATCTCGCTCATGTCGGTGAGCGGGGTCGGGTAGTCGCCGGTGAAGCAGTGATCGGCGAATTTCGGATGGGCAGGATCGCGGCCGGGTTCGCCCATGGCGCGGTAGATGCCGTCGACCGAGACGAAGGCCAGCGAGTCCGCGCCGATCAGGTCGCGCATTTCTTCCAGCGTGTGCGTGGCGGCGAGCAGGCCGGCGCGGTCCGGCGTGTCGATGCCGTAATAGTCCGGATGGGTGATCGGCGGCGACGCGATGCGGAAGTGGACTTCCCTGGCGCCGGCGTCGCGCATCATCTTGACGATCTTCTTCGACGTGGTGCCGCGCACCAGACTGTCGTCGATCAGCACAATGCGCTTGCCTTCGATGGCGGCGCGGTTGGCCGAATGTTTCATGCGCACGCCGAGTTCGCGCACGCTCTGGGTCGGCTGGATGAAGGTGCGGCCGACATAGTGATTACGGATGATGCCGAGTTCGAACGGCACGCCCGAAGCGCGGGAGTAGCCGATCGCGGCAGGCACGCCGGAGTCCGGCACCGGCACGATCACGTCGGCTTCCACATGGGTCTCGCGGGCGAGCTGTTCGCCCATCGCCTTGCGGGTGTCGTAGACCGAGCGGCCGCCGACGATCGAGTCGGGGCGCGCGAAGTAGATATATTCGAAGATGCAGGGGCGCGGCGCTTGCGGTGCGAACGGCTTGTGGCTCTGCGCGCCGTTCTCGTCGAACACGATGACTTCGCCAGGCTCGATGTCGCGGATGTACTTGGCGCCGATGATATCGAGCGCGCAGGTCTCGGATGCGAGGATCGGCGAGCCGTCAAGTTCACCCAGCACCAGCGGACGGATGCCGAGCGGATCGCGGGCGCCGACCAGCTTCTTGTTGGTCAGCGACACCAGCGCATAGGCGCCTTCGATGGCACGGAGTGCTTCAATATAGCGGTCGATGAAACGGTTGCGCTTGGAATGCGCGACGAGGTGCAGGATGACCTCGGTGTCGGTGGTCGACTGCATCATCGCGCCGTTCTTCACGAGCTCGCGGCGCAGGGTCAGACCGTTGGTGAGGTTGCCGTTATGGGCCACTGCAAAACCGCCGGCATTGAGTTCGGCGAATAGCGGCTGGACGTTGCGGAGAATGGTTTCGCCCGTGGTGGAGTAGCGGGTGTGGCCGACAGCGGCGGTGCCGGGCAGGCGCTCGATCACTTCGCGGCGGGAGAAGGTGTCGCCGACGAGGCCGAGGCGACGTTCGGAATGGAAGCGCTTGCCGTCGAAGGCGACGATGCCGGCCGCTTCCTGGCCGCGATGCTGGAGGGCGTGGAGACCGAGCGCGGTGATCGCCGCCGCATCGGGATGGCCGTAGATACCAAATACACCGCATTTTTCGCGGAGCATGTCGCCGTCTAGATCGGGATTTCGCATGGTGGTGCTCGCGTCGTCGGAAGGGCTCTGCATCGGATCCATCGCGCCTTTCAGGTGTCGCGAGAAACTAAGAACGCCTAGCGTCCCGCCGGTTTGCCATCGATCAGCTTTTTCAGGCTGTCGCGGGCAGGTTTGGAATAGCCATCCGCGGCGCCGGGCGCTGCGGGCTCGGCGTCGGTCGTATCCTCATCGGGTTTGTTTTTCTTGAACCTCTTCAAGATGGTGTTTTCAGGGTCATCCGGCAAGAGTGCCATCAGCCAATCGCCGGTTCCCTGCAGAACGACGCGCGATTTGGCACCCGTGACCCAGTCCGGACGCTGCTTGTCCGGGACCAGCCATGAGAAGAACAGGAAGGCGACGACCACGATCAGGAGGCCGCGGGCGAGGCCGAACAGGAAGCCGAGCGTGCGGTCCAGCGCACCGATGCGCGAATCCAGGATCATGTCGGAGATGCGGACGGTGATGATCGAGACCACGATCAGCGTGCCGATGAACACGCCGGCCACCACCACGATGCTGGCGACGGTATCGTTGTTGAAATAAGTTTTAGCGGTCGGGAGCAGCTTCTGGAAAGCAAACAGGGTGACCAGCGCCGCCGCGCCCCAGGCCGCGATCGACAGGATCTCGCGCATGAAGCCGCGGACCATGGCCAGCAGGCCGGAGATCAGCATGACGCCGAGCAGGACAAGGTCGAGAATCGTGATCGGCATCGGCTGGTCAGGTCCGCTCGTGAATCAGAAACCGCGAATCGGCACAGGCGGCCGCTTCAGGTGACGGTGATATGGCACGTCTCGCAAGGCCGGAAAACCGCTATCGGCCGCAAGAGCACACCAGATCACACCATTGTTCCGCTTTCGGCAGAGTGCCTTAACGGAGCGTGTTGCACATCTGCGCAGTCTGTCGCGCGCGCATTCTATAGCGGCCGCGGCAGCGCAGGTCACGTCGCTGTCAGCCGTCCTGGCGCTTGAATCGCGCCGGTACGGTATTTTTCTCGGCATCTGTGCTTTTGCTGTTGTCGCGCGTGGGTTTGACGCCGCGCGCAGCGATATCGGCGACCAGCGAGGTCAGGCCGCCGATGGTATTCAGCGACAGTCCGGCATCGCCGCCGGGATCGCCGCGCGCCGATTCCGGCAGCACTGCGCGGCCGAAGCCGAGTTTTGCCGCCTCTTTCAGCCGCGCCGAGGTCTGCGCCACCGGGCGCACCGCGCCGGACAGCGAGATTTCGCCGAAATAGACCGCGTCGGTGGGCAGCGGCGCATTGCACAGCGAAGAGACCAGGGCTGCGGCCGCGGCCATGTCGGCGGCCGGCTCGTTGATGCGCAATCCGCCGGCGACGTTGAAATAGACGTCGTAGCCCGACAGCTTGACCCCGCAATGGGCCTCCAGCACGGCCAGCACCATGGACAGCCGGGAGGAATCCCAACCCACCACGGCGCGGCGCGGCGTGCCCAAAGTCGTCGGCGCAACCAGAGCCTGCAGTTCCACCAGCACCGGGCGGGTGCCCTCCATGCCGGCGAAGACGGCGGTGCCCGGCGAGCCGAGATCGCGATCGGACAGGAACAGTTCGGACGGGTTGGAGACCTCGCGCAGGCCAAGCCCGGTCATCTCGAACACGCCGATCTCGTCGGTCGGGCCGAAGCGGTTCTTCACCGCGCGCAGGATGCGGAACTGCTGCGAGCCTTCGCCCTCGAAGGACATCACGGCATCGACCATATGCTCGACCACACGGGGCCCGGCGATCTGGCCGTCCTTGGTGACATGGCCGACCAGGATGATGGTGGCGCCGGATTTCTTGGCAAAGCGAATGAGCGCCTGCGCCGAGGCGCGGACCTGAGTCACTGTGCCCGGCGCGGATTCCACGGTGTCGGTCCACATGGTCTGGATCGAGTCGATCACGATCAGCCGCGGCACCGTGCCTTCGGACAGCGTGGCGATGATATCCTCGACCGAGGTCTCGGACGCGAGCTGCACCGAGGCGTCTGCAAGGCCCAACCGCGACGCGCGCAGCCGCACCTGTGCCACGGCTTCTTCGCCGGAGATGTAGACCACGCGGTGGCCGGCCCGCGCCATCAGGCTGGTGGCCTGGGTCAGCAGCGTCGATTTGCCGATGCCGGGATCGCCGCCGATCAAGAGCACCGAGCCGCGCACGAAACCGCCGCCGGTGACGCGGTCGAGTTCGCCCATCCCCGAGGCAATGCGCGGCGCATCGTTGCTCTGGCCGGTCAGGCTTTCGAGATTGAAGGTGCGCCCCTTGCGCTTGGAGCGCGCGCTGACCGGAATCGTGGTGACGCCGGTGGTGTCCTCCTCGGCCAGCGAATTCCACTCGCCGCAGGCGTCGCACTTGCCCTGCCACTTGTTATAGGCGGCACCGCAATTCTGGCAGACGAAGGAGAGGAGGTTCTTGGCCATTGGCGGAAGGAATCGCGTCTGTAGGTGTTTTTGGTTTGTTCTCTTGGTCTACGCGGTTGAACGGGGCATTTGCAAGTTTCTTCTCGAAGGGTTTGCCAGCTTCGCCGGGTGGGACGCATCGACCGGCACATGGGCAAGGTCTATTCGGTTGCCAAAATTCCGACGCGCGAGAACTGGTCGGCAATGTCGGCCTGGATCGCCTTTGCCGCGGCGATGCCGGAGGTGCAGCCTCTGCAGTGGTCCTTCTTCAGCTTGGCGATTGCTTACGCTCGGTAGACGCGCCGCGAGCAGAATCCAGATGCAAGCAGTGGTGAGCGATCGAGGCTGCTCGACCAACCAGCTGAGCCGCAGTCCAGCGCTTCGCGAGTCCAATTTGTTCCGCGCAGGAGCTCGCGTGGAACTGCCATGCGACGAATCCTTCATTAACCTCCGCCCGATAGCCTCACCGCAGTGACGTCAGCGTGAGGTGTGCCGTGCGTGTTTTGATAATCGTGCTGGGTGCAGCGACGCTGGCGACGCCGGTACTTGCCTCTGACTACCGTGATGCGCGCTATCGCGCCGGCACCGCGCGCTATCCCATCACGATGGATACCGGCATTCGCGCGCCGCCGCCGCTTTACTATGTGGAAGCGCCGCCGCGTTATGTGCGGGATCTGAGAACGGGCGAACCGGGCCAATGGGTGGTTCGCCAACCGAGTGTGTTCGAGCAACTCTTCGGGCTGCCCCGCGACGGTTATTAGGTTGGCTGCTGAGGCCGATTGATCTCACGTCGGGCTCTGCGGTGAATCCAGGCGCAGTGCAGCTGTGTCTGCCTTGGCATCCTCATATGTTGCCGTCATCAAATCTTAAGCACGTTCATCAAGGTAAATATCAGGACCGCGTTGACCGGTGGTGGTGCTTGGCTGAGTGTCGCCCATCAGAGCGATACGAACTCATTTCAAACAAGCTCGCCACGGGGTCTCATCATGAAGAAATTGATTGCTGCTGCGATGTTCGCCACTGTCGCCGGAATGGCGATGCCCGGTGTTGCCTCGGCAGGTTGCTATAACTGCTACACACCACCGCCGTGCCAGACCTGCTTTCAGCAGCAGGTGGTGCCGCCGCAGTATCGCACGGTCGAAGAGACGGTGATGGTCGCTCCCGGTCGCACCGTCGCGCGCCGCACGCCAGCGCAGTACGAGACGGTGATGGTGCCGAAGACCGTGATGGTCGCGCCTGCGCGCGTCGATTACGAGCGCATTCCGGCGCAATACGCCACGCAGCAGCGTGTCCAGATGGTCGCTCCGGCGCAGGTCTATTACGCACCGGTGCAGCAGGGCTGCTCGACCTGCAATCGCGGCTTCAGCTTCGGCTCAAGCTACGGTTACTAAGCCGCGGATAGCTCAGATTTTCAGGACTGCGATCGGCCGCCTCAGGGTGGCCGATTTGCGTTTGGGGGAGGCCACCGGTGGCGGCGGCGGTCATCTCCCTGCGGTGATGACCTCTCCGCACAACTCGCCGTCAGCAGCACCATTTCCAAATGAAACTGCGGCATCGAGGTCGAATTCGGAGAGCGGGACGGGCCGACCGAACAGAAAGCCCTGGACGAGGTCCACGCCTGCAGCCTGCAGATATTCAAATTGCTCTTCGGTCTCGACACCCTCGGCCGTCGTTGCGATGCCAAGACCACGGGCCAGCGCAAGCACCGAGGACACTACCGCTGCGCAATCGCGGCGATTGGGAGCGCCTTGTGCGAAGGATTTGTCGATCTTGATCCTGTCGAACGGGAAATTGGTCAAATAACTCGCCGTTGAATAACCAGTGCCAAAATCATCGAGCGCTATGGAGATGCCGAGATTCTTCAGCTGCCGTATCGTCCCCAGATGCGCCGTCGCGTTCTCAAGAAGAGCCGTCTCCGTAATTTCCAACTCCAGCCGTTCAGGCGAAAGACCCGTCTCCATCAGAGTATCCAGCATGACGTCGAGCAGCTTTCCCTTACTGACTTGAACCGCAGAGATGTTGACCATGATCTTGAGGTGAGCCGGCCACGACGCTGCATCCGTGCAAGCCTGGTGCAGGATCCACTCGCCAAGAGGAAGGATCAGCCCCGTCGCTTCCGCGAGCGGAATAAATTGATCGGGAGCAACGAGCCCTTTCGACGGATGCCGCCAGCGGACCAGCGCCTCGGCGCCGCGGATCTGCCGTGTCTTGGCGTCAACCACCGGCTGATAGTGCACTTCGAATTCATTTCGCGCGATCGCGTCCCGCAGTTCGTTTGCCAATATCTTCTGCGAGTGGGCAGCCTCAATCATTTCGGACTGGAACAGGCGGAAATCGTTTCGCCCGCCCGTCTTGGCGTCGTAGAGCGCGAGATCTGCTTTTCTCAACAGGTCCTCGGGATCGACGCCCTGTTCCGGAGCGAGGGCAATTCCAATGCTGATCCCGATGCTGGCCTGGTGGCCGTTGAGATCAAATGGCTGAGCAATGGCATCGATGATCCTGAGGGCAAGCACGATTGCACCCTCCTGCGGATTGGGGCCGCCGTCCTGGATGATCGCAAACTCGTCACCGCCAAGGCGGGCCACCACATCGGTTTCGCGAGTCGACGATTTCAGTCGTTGTGCGAACTCAACAAGCAAACGATCCCCAGCGGGATGTCCCAGCGTGTCGTTAACGGTCTTGAATCTATCGAGGTCGAGCATGACCACGGCAAAGCCATCGTCATGGCGGCTAAGACGCTGGCTCGCCTCCTCAAGTTTCTCGGTAAACAGTGTTCGGTTGGCAAGTCCCGTGAGCGCATCGTGACGCGCCAGGTGAACGATCTCGGCCTCTGCGCGCCGCCGTTCGGTGATGTCTTCGTGCGTTGCAACCCAACCGCCGTCCTTCATCGGCTGTCGGGTGACGAGCATCAATCGCCCATCCGCAAATTCATCGACCCTGGCCGAGCTTGAATCGGTCGAGTGCTGGCCCAATTCAGCTATCTTTTTCCTGATGGCTGGTTCGCTCGTCCCGCCCTTGAGAATGCCACGGGAGACGCGATCGGCGATGATAGCCTCATGAGGCGTCCCGACTTTCAACAAAGCCGCAGGCAACTGGTATAGTTCCGCATAACGATCATTCCAGACAACGAGCCGTTTCGCTCCGTCGAACATGCAGAGACCCTGCGACATGTTGCTCAGCGCAATGTCGAAGCGTTCGTTGGTCTGCTCCAGCTCCACGGCTTTCGTGGCCAGCAACTGCTCCCTGTGTTTTTGCGCCGTGACATCTTCATGAGTCGCCAGCCACCCTTCGGTCGGCATCAGATGGCGCGTCATCGAAATGAGGCGCCCGTCGACAAGCTCCTGGACCTCTTTCTCCAGTTTCAGTTTGGCGTCGACAAGGACATCCGCAGCCATTTCGCAATTTGTTCTCTTCGCCCGGCGATATTCAATGATTTGCCGCAGCGTAGTCCCTGGCTTCACCTGTTCCTCGCTGAGGTGATAGATTTCCGCATAGCGCGCATTTGAAAGAATGATCCTCTGCTCACCATCAAATAGCGAAAGACCCTGCGACATGTTGTTCATCGCGGCGTCGAAGCGCATGTTGATCCGCTCGAGTTCAGCAGCTTTATCAGTCAACAAGCGCTGTGCGCGTTTCTGCTCGGTGATGTCTTCATGGGTTGCGACCCATCCGCCATCCGCAATCGACCTGCGTTGAATTAAAATCACGCGACCGTCGGCAGTCATAAAAATCTGTCTTTGCTTCGTCGGAATCTCCTGAACATCCCCCTCGATGGACAAATCGTGCTTTCCGCGATCTTTGAGGGCCTGCAGCATGAGAGACAAAGGTGTTCCGGGCCTGACGAGTTCTTCCGGGAAACCGTACATCTCGCGGAAGCGGCCATTCGAAACCACCAGATTCTTGTTCGCGTCAAACAGGCAGAGCCCTAGCGACATGTTGCTCAAGGCAGCATCGAACTGCATGTTCGTTCGTTCCAGAATCCTAGTTTTCACGGCAAGACTATTCGTCTGGCGCAAAATCCTAAACGTGCCGAACAAGATGACGGCAACGATCATGGCGACGAGCGGGCCCACCATGTAAAGGTGCTGGCGCCATGGTCCCAGCACCTCACTGCGGGCGTATGTGATGACCAAGACCAGCGGCAGTCCGGGCACAGCCTTGTACCCCGCGAGGCGCGCGATGCCGTCGATAACGCCTATCGTCTCGTAGGTGCCCGCTTCCGATTTTGGCAGATATTCGGAGACGAGCGGGCTATCCGCGAAAGATTTTCCGATGGCTCCTTTTCTCGCGGGCTCTCGCGCAAGAACCCGCCCCGTGCCCGCGCGATGCAGCAACAGCACGGATCCGCCCTTGCCGACATCGATCGCGCGATAGACCTGCGTGAAATGTGTCGGGTCGAGCGGCGCAGTTACGACCCCTGCAAAGCTGCCGTCGGCGTTGCTTAACCGGCGCGACGCCGCCGTCAACCATTTGTCGGTGACAGCCGAGGGATAGGGGGGCGCAATAAACAGCCGGCCATCGGCCTGATCGCGTTGAGCGGTGAAGTGCAACATGTCGGAGATATTGCTTCGCGGCGGCGTGCGATCGTAGGAATGCGCCAGAAGGTTACCGGCTGCATCTGTCCAGCCGACGGCAACGATGATCGATGAGGCCTTCTTGAGAAGACGCAAGGCGGTATTTGCGGCTTCGGGCGTTGCATACTTTCCCGAAAGGTTATCTTCGCGAATTCTCTCGGCTTCGAGCAGTGTTCGATCGATCCCCTCAAAGGTCAGCGCCGTGTGTTCGGCGAGAATCTCGGCGATGTTCAGTGCTGCCTTTCTTGCCTCAGAAAGCGCCGCATGATGGCGCGCCTGCAGATCCACCAAAAACACAACGATGATCGACGTCGCAAAGAAGACGCCGAGCACCACCAATGAAAATCCTGGCAGCCGGGCCAGTCTTCCATAGAACGCGCGCATGAAGCGTCCAGTAGTCGTTACAAATGAAACAAATGAAATTCCGGATTTCAGCGTGGATGACGAACCTTAATAATAGGTTGGAAATATTGGCTTTACTGTACGCGGCGAGGCAAAGGATTATGTTGCACTGCGCACGTTGGAAATGCGGATTCGCGAGATACTAATACCTGTTGCTGGTTGATCGCCATCTATGAACATCAGTCGTACGTACTTGTAAGTAATCGATACAACTTTAAACAGCGCCAGTTTCCAGCGGCCCGCCGTTTGGAAATCTCCTGTTGGCGCTTTTCGGACCCGAGTCGATGTCCTGTTTGAGCCTGCAACTCGCGGGGTAGCGGACATACTTACCGCGATTTGTGAGTCCACTCCCTAGATCAGCGCCATGCCTGACAGCACCATGCTTGCGCCAGCCAGAAGCATGATCCCGTCCATGACCAGGCGGAACGTCTCGACGCTCAGCTTCAGTACGTAGCGCTTGGCGATGAATGCGCCGGCCATCAGCGAGGCGCCGGCGATCAGGCCTTTCACAAGCACGTCGAGATCGAGCGCGCCAAACCGCTGGAAGGTGACAGACTTGCTGAGATACAGGCCGAGCGAACTCGCGGCTTCGGTGGCGAGGAAGGCGCCCTTGGCGAGGCCGTAAAACAGAAACAGCGGCACGCTGAGTGGGCCGCTGGAGACGACGATGCCGGTCAGATAGCCAATGATCGCGCCGCCAAGTGCGAGTTGCCACAGGCTGATGGTGAAGGAGCGCCGCGCCAGCCAGTGGCGCAGCGGCACCATGGCAATGAAGAACAGTCCGATGGTGAGATCGACCACATGCGACGGCAGCACCAGCAGCGTGCGTGCGCCCAGGGCTGCAGCTGGAATGCCGGTGAGCGAATAGGCGGCGGTGGCGCGCCAGTCGACCTCGCGCCACCAGGCGAGGATGCGCGACAGGTTGGCCATCACGGCGGCGACCGCCATGATCGGCACGGCTTCCTTCGGCCCGAATTGCCAGACCAGCACCGGCATCAGCATGATCGACGAGCCGGTGCCGACGATCCCGGAAATGGTGCCGGCGATAAGGCCGACCGTGCAGACGAAGATGAAGTTCAAGGCGCGACTCTCCAAGCGCGGGACGTTACAAGAGCGCTCCAGTCGTGTGGGTGCAACCGATCCGATGGGAGACGACGATGCCAGTCACAAGAATAGTCACCGGAGAATGGGCGCGGGGCCGTGAGATCGAGGTCATCGAGGCCGTGCAGTCGGCGATGCTGGCGGCGCTCAAAATTCCCGACTGGGACCGCGACGTGACAGTGGACACCTATAGCGAAACGCAGCGCATCGTGCCGACCGGGCGCTCGCAGCGTTTTACGCGGGTCGAGATCACGATGTTTGCCGGCCGCTCCATCGAGGCCAAGCGAAGCCTCTATAAGACGATCGTGCAGAACCTTGCGGCGCTCGGCGTTCCGGAACTCGAGATCAAGATCGTCCTGAACGAACAGCCTTTGGAGAACTGGGGCGTGCGCGGCGGCCTGCCGGCCTCCGAGATCGAACTCAGCTTCAAGGTCGACGTCTAGGACGCGGCGGCGGGCTCTGCGGCGGCGGTGCCGTCGTCGCCCTTGTAGACCCGCAGGTAGCGTCGGCCGAGGCTGGTCAGCACCTCATAGGCGATGGTGCCGTAGTGATGCGCAAGTTCGTCGACGGTGATGCCGTCGCCGATCAGCGTCGCCAGATGGCCGCGGCGGGCGGCGTTATGGGGCAGGTCGGTGATGTCCACCGCGAGCAGATCCATGGAGATGCGGCCGGCGATTGGGCAGCGCTGGCCGGCGATAATCACCTCGGCGCCGCGGGTGCCGTCGCTGCTGCCGGCCGCGCGGAAATAGCCATCGGCATAGCCGGCCGCGATGATCGCAAGTCTGGTCGGACGCCGCGCCACCCAGGTGGCACCGTAGCCGACACTGTCGCCGCGCTCGACACTGCGGGTCTGCAGGATGCGCACCTTGAGATCGACCACAGGTGCCATCGGGTTGTCGGCTTCCGGCGTCGGATTAACGCCGTAGAGCGCAGCACCCGGACGCATCAGATCGAACTGATAGGCCGCGCCGAGATAGATGCCCGACGAATTCGCGAGGGATGCAGGCACGCCGGAGAACAGCGATGACGCCTCGCGGAAACTGGAATATTGCCGGGCGTTCATCGGATTGTGCAGTTGTTCAGCACAGGCGAGGTGGCTCATCACCAGCGTGAAGCCGTGATCGCCCGAGCCGAGGCGCGGGATCAGGCCCTGTACGTCAACCAGGCCAAGGCCCAGCCGGTTCATGCCGGTGTCGATATGCACCGCCGCGCCGCCCTTCCAGCCGGTGCGGCGACAGAACATGTCCCATTCGGCGAGTTCGTTGAGGTCGCCGATCACAGGCTGCACATTGATAGCGGCCAGCGCATCGCCGGAATTCGGCGGAAAACCATTCAACAGAAAGATCGCGGCTTCGGGCGCGGCGGCGCGCGCGGCGCGGGCTTCATCGAAGGTGGCGACAAAGAAGGTCCTGCAGCCCGCCTTCGCCAGCGCGCGCACCACGGGGGTGATGCCGCAGCCATAGGCGTCGGCTTTCACCGCTGCGCCGCATTCGGCGGGCACGCCGTGTTTTTCGAGCTTGCGCCAATTGGCGACGATGGCGTCGAGATCGATGGTCAGGATGCCGCTGGCGTCTGCGGACAACTCCATGTCGGCGGGAGCTGTTGGTTTCGGGGCGGAGACGCTGTTCATCGAAATGTCCTGGCACAGGGATCGTGTGATGGGATCACACGATCGAATTCTGCGCCGCACAATATGCGCGCGTCAGAGACGGTTCAACCGCACGCGCGTCACTCCTGCGGGGCGCGGAACTGGGCGCCACCGGCGAGATCGCTGAAGCGGGTGAACTGGCCTTCGAACTGCAGGTCGACGGTGCCTGTGGGGCCGTGACGCTGCTTGGCGATGATGACTTCGGCCTTGCCGTGCGCAAGATCCATCTCGAGCTGCCATTTCTCGTGTTCGGGAGTGCCGAGTCGCGGCTCCTTGGCCTGCAGATAGTATTCCTCGCGATACACGAAGACCACCACGTCGGCGTCCTGCTCGATCGATCCGGATTCACGCAAGTCGGACAGCTGCGGATGCTTGTCTTCACGATTTTCGACCTGACGCGAGAGCTGCGACAGCGCGACTACCGGGCAGTTCAGTTCCTTCGCCAGCGCCTTGAGGCTGGTGGTGATCTCGGTGACTTCCTGCACGCGGTTGTCGGAGCGCTTGCCGGAGCCCTGCAGCAGCTGGATGTAGTCCACCATGATGACGTCGAGGCCCTTTTGCCGCTTCAGGCGGCGGGCGCGGGCGGTGAGCTGCGAGATCGACAGGCCGCCGGTTTCGTCGACGTAAAGCGGCAGGTTCTGCAGCTTGATGGTGTAGTCGCGGATCTTGTCGAATTCGGCTTGGGTGATGCCGCCGCGGCGGATCGCGCTGGAGGAAATCTCGGTCTGCTCTGCGAGAATACGCGTGGCGAGCTGTTCGGCCGACATTTCGCAGGAGAAGAAGCCGACGACGCCGCCATTGATGGTCTTCATGCTGCCGTCGGGCTGCACTTCGGACTGATAGGCGGCGGCGATGTTGTAGGCGATGTTGGTGGCCAGCGAGGTCTTGCCCATGCCGGGACGTCCGGCTAGCACGATCAAGTCGGAGCGCTGCAACCCGCCCATACGGGCGTCGAGATCGCGCAAACCGCTTGAGATGCCCGAAAGCTTGCCGTCGCGCTGATAGGCGTTGGCCGCCATGTCGAGCGCGGTGGTCATCGCCTGGGAGAAGCGCTGGAAGCCGCCGTCATAGCGGCCGGCTTCGGCCAGCTCATACAGCCGGCGCTCGGCATCCTCGATCTGGGCGCGGGGAGCGAAGTCCACCGGCGCGTCATAGGCGACGTTGACCATGTCCTCGCCGACATTGATCAGCTGGCGGCGGATTGCCAGTTCGTAGATCGTGCGGCCGTAATCCTGCGCATTGATGATGGTGGTGGCTTCGGCGGCGAGGCGGGCGAGATATTGGCCCACGGTCATGCCGCCGAGATCCGTGTCGGTCGGCAGGAAGGTCTTCAGCGTCACGGGAGTGGCGATCTTGCCGGCGCGCACGATGGCAGCGGCCGTTTCGAAGATGGTCTGGTGGATCGGCTCGAAGAAATGCTCGGCCTTGAGGAAGTCCGAGACCCGGTAGAAGGCGTCGTTATTGACCAGGATCGCGCCCAGCACGCCCTGTTCCGCCTCGATATTGTGCGGCGCCGACCGATAGGCGGGGGTGCCCGCCTCGGGGGTGAGCTTGAGAACGTTCGAATCGAATGCGGCCATGGTCTCTATTGGGTCTTCCGAATTGGGCGGATGAACGGCGTGGTCACGCGGGCGTCGGCGACTAAGCGCCTGACGGTCTCCGAGTGGAAGGACGAAGCGGCCTTATGCACGATTCACACATCAAGGCGGGGGAATTCCGGCCGGTGGCGCGCATTGCGCTTGACGCTTCCACCGCAGCAAGGGGAGGGGTCTGAATCATTGCTTAAGGAACCCGGAAAAATTGCGCCCCGCGCCTGAACCGGATGGCGATCTCTCGCACTTATAAGAGAGCCAGCCGCTGGCAGGCACGGCAGTGCCGGAACCCCACGGGGAGCCGGGCGTTGGCTTCAAAACGAATAAGAGGCGAAGGATAGATCCATGAGCCAGCGTCACCAGCATCCCGATGCCGGAACTCAGGCTGCCGGAACCGACGGTTCTGCGTGGTTGTCCACGCTGATCGACACGTTCGAGCGCACCGCGCAGCTTGAAAATGTCCCATGCGATACGAAAGCGCTCTCCGCCGCCAAAGCGCGCCTCCAGCGCCCCGCCATTTTGCGGCCGCGGCCTGTCTTGCGCCGCCGGCAGGCGACGCTCCTATTCCAGCACTAAACCAGCCTATTCGCCGGCAATCTGCAGACGCGGTTGCCGGGTCCGTTCCCTGGCTCGAAGCCGATCTTCCTCCCGCCCGATATAATCCCGCGTGAACGGCACAACGTCCTGACGTTTGGTGAGTTGGATTTGGAAGTTCATCACGTTCTGCATGCGAAACGACATTTCGGACGCCGCCAGATAGAACTCCCACATCCGCGCAAAGCGCTCGTCATAGAGCCGCACGGCTTCCTCGCGTCGTGCCATGAAGCGCTCGCGCCATGCCTTGAGCGTCTCGGCATAATGCAGCCGCAGGATTTCGATGTCCGAGACCAGTAACCCGGCCCGTTCGATCGCCGGGAGAACTTCCGACAAAGCGGGGATGTAGCCGCCGGGGAAAATGTACTTGGCGACCCATGGATTGGTGATGCCAGGTCCCTCAGGGCGACCGATGGAGTGCAGCACCATGACGCCGTCCTCGGTCAGGAGTTCAGCGCATCGCTTGAAGTAGGTGTCGTAATGGTCGACGCCGACATGTTCGAACATGCCGACGGAGACGATGCGGTGGAATGGACCGGGGATGTCGCGATAGTCCTCGAGCAGGAATTTTGCGCGGTCTTTGAGGTTTTTCTCGCCGGCCCGGGCATTGGCGACCTGCAGCTGTTCGGTGGACAGCGTAACGCCGGTGACATTGGCACCGGTCATCTCTGCCAGATAGAGCCCAAGCCCGCCCCAGCCGGAGCCGATGTCGAGTACGCGTTGGCCTTTTTCGATGAGCATCTTGGCCGCGAGGTGGCGCTTCTTGGCGAGTTGGGCGTCGTCCAGGGTCGCGTCCGGTCCTTCGAAATAGGCACAGCTATATTGCTTGTCGGCATCCAGAAACAATGAGTAGAGTCGGGCGTCCAGATCGTAGTGATGGGCAACGTTGTTGCGGGAGCGCGTGCGGGGATTGAACTGCTGGGCGTGGCGCAGGACGTAGCGGAGCCACCATTGCAGCTTGGCCCAGCGGGGCGCCATGTCGGGCTGGTTCAGGGCGATGGCGAGCAGGTCGGCAATGGTGCCACGCTCCATAACGAGGAGCCCGTCCATGAATATCTCGCCGAGTGCCAGTTCGGGATCGAGAAGTAGTCGGCGTTGGGCGGCTTTGGTGACGAAGCGGGCAGAGACGGGAGGCCCGGAGCCATCACCGAAGGTAAACTGTTGGCCGGAGGCCGTGGTGAAGGTTATTGCCCCTCGGCGAATGTACTGACTCAGGAAGAATCGCAACAGACGGTCCATCGAAATCACCCCAATGATCCGATCACGCGCAAACTGAAGCAACAGCGTAACTTCCCGCCGTGCACGAGATCAACTGTCTCCCTAGCTCTTGTGTAGAAGATAGTAGCGGTGCACCGCCTGTGCCAATGCGCACGCTGCAATGCCGCTATCCCGATTGTTCCGATCACATCGTTGCGATATGTCGATGCTTCCATTCACGTCACAATCGGATACAAGGTGATCCGCGTGATTAAGCTAGCCACATCAGGAGATTGAAATGTTGAGCCGAGCGCTCAGTTTAGCGACGGTGATGCTCCTGATTAGCTTCGCGGCAGTCCCGGCACAGGCCCAAAACCTCGAAGCCGGAAAGTCACCCTCCCAGATTTTCGCGGGCGGCTGTGCCGTCTGCCATAAAAGTCCGCGCGGGCTGCTGAAGACGGTGGCACCCGGTCAGTTGCCGGCCTTCCTGCGCCAGCACTACACCACAAGTACAGATATGGCGGCGTCCATGGCCGCTTATGTCGTGTCCAACGGGGCGGCCGACCGCCGTCCTGCCGGGGATAACCTGACGCGTCAGGGCCGTGAACTCACGACCGAGCAGAAGCCGGCCCCGGCCGATGCCAAGCCCGGTGCTGCGCCGCCGTCCGAGGCTCCGCCGCCGGGACGCCGGCTACGTCCGCAGGAGGCCGCCAAGCCCGATGCCGATGTTGCACCAGCTCAGGCCGAGCCCGGCACGCGCCAGGGCCGCAATGCCCGGCGACAGGCGCGCCCGGCGACAGACAATCCCGAAGCGAAGCCCGATGCGGCCAAGCCCGTAGACGCACAGTCGCCGGCTGCCGCCGAAGCAGAGCGTCCCGCGCAGAAGCAAAAGCTCGGTAAGAAGGGGCGCCGTCATCAGGAAGAGCCGCCGAAGGCCGAACCTGTGAAGGACGAGCCCAAGGTCGAACCCAAGACTGAGCCGAAGGCTGAACCCAAGTCTGAGCCACGGCCTGAGCCGGCCAAGACCGAGCCTGCGAAGCCCG
Organism: Tardiphaga sp. 20_F10_N6_6; assembly: GCF_052076045.1. Lineage (NCBI taxonomy): Bacteria > Pseudomonadati > Pseudomonadota > Alphaproteobacteria > Hyphomicrobiales > Nitrobacteraceae > Tardiphaga > Tardiphaga sp. 20_F10_N6_6. The sequence continues at coordinate 1,329,485 of NZ_CP197239.1, read as the reverse complement.
CTGAAGAGAGCAAGCCTGAGGCGAAGCCCGAAGCCAAGCCTGAGACGCCGGCACTTCGTCCAGATCCCGTTCCGTCGGTCACGCCGGCTCCGAAGGCGCCTGAAGGGGAAAGCCGTCCGGCGCCGGCAGCCCCTGCGTCTCCGCCCGCAGCAACGCCGGCCCCGGCACCTGTGGCTCCAACGCCTCCGCCAGCCGCAGCTCCGCCGCCAGCGGTCGCGCCTCCCGCAACTCCGCCAGTGCCCGCGCCGACTCCTGTGGCCCCGGCTCCAGCTGCGCCTTCGCCGGCACCGGCCGCGCCGCCACCACCGCCTCCGGCGTCGGCTGCACCACCGGCGCCTCCGGCCTCGTCAGGCTCGCCGGTGCCGCCGATCTCGCAGTAGTAGATCAGCCGTTTGAGTGACGATACAAAAAAGCCCGGCCAATCTGGCCGGGCTTTTCTCGTTTGAGCAGAAGCTCCGAGGTCCGTGACTTAGCCGTTGTCTTCTTCGGCGTTGCCCTGTGCGTCCGGATCGAAGAACTCGCCGGCGGCGGCGAGTGCTTCGGCGGCTGCGTCCTGATCTTCCTGACGGCTCGAGATGTCTTCGCCGCGGTTGATGCGCTCGGCTTCGTCGGCCGAACGGGCAACGGTGACGCTGACGCTGACTTCGACTTCCGGATGCACGGCGATCGAGATCTTGTGCTGGCCGATGGTCTTGATCGGCGCGTCGAGCAGCACCTGGCTGCGGGCGAAGGTGACGCCGTCAGCCTCGAAGGTGGCGATGATGTCGCGCACCGACACCGAACCGAACAGCTGACCGGTTTCCGACGCCTGACGGATGATGACGACGTTGCGGCCGTCGATCTTCTCGGCAACCGTGGTGGCTTCCGCCTTGGCCTTGATGTTGTTGGCTTCGAGGTCAGCCTTCATGCCGTCGTACTTGGCGCGGTTGTCGGCGGTGGCGCGCAGCGCCTTGCCACGCTTCAGTAGAAAGTTGCGGCCGTAGCCGTCCTTGACGCGGACGACTTCGCCCATCTGGCCGAGCTTAGCAACGCGTTCGAGCAAAATGACTTCCATGATCGTTCTCCTTTAAGTGGTGAGCAGGTGTTGAGTTGAGGTGAGTTGGTCAGGCCACCGTCGAAGAAGGCGGCTTGCGTGCGAGAAAACGTTGGCGAAATCCGAAGAAGGCATCGGCGAGGCCGAGGCCAACCATGGTGAGGATGGGCCAGCCGAGGACGAGCACCATGGCGTAGGTCAGGCCCAGCACCATCACGCGGCTTTTCATGCCCATGGTCAGCGTATGCAGCGCGGCGAAGCCGGTGAGGGCATAGGCCATCATCAGCGCCGAGGTGACGATCTGCGAAAAGATGCCGACGATGCCGCCCATGAAGGACAGCGCGATGGCCAGACACAGCGCGACCATCGTCATCGGCGGCAGTGCTGCGGATTTCAGCTCAGGCCACGGCCGATTCAGTCGGCCCGATGTCACGATGATGCGGCCGGCGAGCCAGAGATTGAGCGTCAGTGTCATGATCGCGACGATGGCGGCGGCAGCCGGCGCGATCGTCACCAGCGCATTGATGACCTGTTCGGAGTCGCCAGCGCCGCCGCGCGATCCCAGGATGCGGGTCAGAGCGCGGCGCAGCGCCGAGACGATAGTGTCGCCATCGGTGCCGAGGGTCAGCAGCGCGCCCATGGTCGTGAATGCGGCGAAACCCGCGGTCCACAGTAACATGCGGCCGACCGGATACCATTCGACCACGGGGGGGGTCGCGGCTGCGCCATTCACGCCCGGCACTTCTGCAGCAACAGGGCGGCCGAGCAATGCGAGATGGCCAAGCCACCAGGCGGGCAGGGCCACAGTGAAGACGAAGGCGGCGAGATAGGGCATGCCGAACAACAGGCCGAGCGAGGTGCCGGCTGCGATGCCGCCGATGGCAGCAGTCACCGGACCCCACCCGAGAGCGGCCACCATCAAGGGCAGCGGCGCGAGATAGAACAGCAAAAGGGAAATCAACGCGCCCGAAATGATCGAGGCGAACATCAGCGCTGAGGCAGCGCCGGCGGCAAACGCGATGAGAAGACTTGCGATCATCAGCTGTCCCGCCCCCTTTGAGCGGTTAGAGGCACTTGCCCCAACCATCGGCGACCGGACGACCCGGAAGCCTTATGAGAAATAAAAGCGACCGGCGGCACGAGGCCGCCGGTCGAAAACCGCCTTAGCGGATAACGTAGGGCAGCAGACCGAGGAAACGCGAGCGCTTGATGGCGCGAGCGAGTTCCCGCTGCTTCTTGGCGGAGACGGCCGTGATGCGGCTCGGCACGATCTTGCCGCGCTCAGAGACGTAACGCATCAGCAGCTTGGAATCCTTGTAGTCGATCTTCGGCGCGTTCGGACCTGTGAACGGGCAGGTCTTGCGACGGCGGAAAAACGGACGACGTGCACCAGCTTCAGCCATTATTCTTACTCCTCAACCGATGCTGCTTCGTCGTCACGCGGACGACGCGGACCACGATCACCACGGAAGCCACCGCCGTCACGGTCGCCACGGAAACCGCCGCCTTCGCGGTCGCCACGGAAGCCACCACCACGGTCGTCGCGTTCACGATCACGATCAGCCTTGCGCATCATGGCGCTCGGGCCTTCCTCGTGCTCTTCGACGCGGACGGTCAGATAACGGATGACGTCTTCGCTGATACGCTCCTGGCGCTCAATCTCGGTGACCGCCGCGGATGGGGCATCGAGGTTCATCAGCACGAAGTGCGCCTTGCGATTCTTGTTCATGCGATAGGTCAGGGAGCGCACGCCCCAGTTTTCCATCTTCACGACCTTGCCGCCGAGACCTTCGACGATGCCGGTCATCTGGGTGGTGAGGTCTTCGACCTGCTGCGCGCTCGCATCCTGACGTGCGAGAAATACATGCTCATAAAGAGGCATGGCTGTCCTTTCCAAGGTTAGCGCGTTTCCCGGCGGCAAGCCCTTCGAACCCTTATGGAAAGGACTCGATATTGCTCAGAAGGCGGGAGCACGGGACGACGGACCAACTGGCCCTATCGCAACAAACCTGTGTGTGATTTTGCTGTGACCGTCCGTTCAGCTCCCGGCCGGGATCTGCGGATCGGGGCCTTATACGGATTTTCCCAGTAATGGCAAGCGAAACGGGGGCCAAATGAGCGGATTCCGGGAGCGGGCGGGAACCCGGATCGTGGTGCATCCTGGGCGCTGCGGCTTGACATTCCCCGTCGTGCCAGTGTCTTACGGCGCACGTTTGAACGAGTTTAAGCCAAAAAACATGACGGGGCGTCAATGACCGCAGCATTTACCTTTCCGGGGCAGGGGTCCCAGGCGGTCGGCATGGGCAAGGCGCTTGCGGATGCATTTCCCGCCGCCAGGGCCGTGTTCGACGAGGTCGATTCGGCTCTCAGCGAGAAGCTGACCGGCATTATCTGGGACGGCCCGGCCGAAACCCTGCAATTGACCGAAAACGCCCAGCCGGCGCTGATGGCGGTGTCGCTGGCGACCATGCGAGTGCTCGAGGCCGAGGCCGGCATCTCGCTGGCCCGGGACGCCGCTTTCGTGGCCGGCCACTCGCTCGGCGAATATTCGGCGCTGGCAGCGGCCGGAAGCCTCTCAGTCACGGATGCGGCCCGCCTGCTGCGGACCCGTGGTCTGGCCATGCAGAAGGCCGTGCCGGTGGGTGTCGGCGCCATGGCGGCGTTGCTCGGCCTCGATTACGAGACCGCCGTGGCCGTGGCTGAAGAAGCTGCACAGGGCGAAGTGTGCCACGCCGCCAACGACAATGGCGGCGGTCAGGTGGTGGTGTCCGGCAACAAGGCTGCGGTCGAACGCGCGCTGGAGATCGCCAAGACGAAGGGCGCCAAGCGTGCGATGTTGCTGCCGGTGTCGGCGCCGTTCCATTGCGGCCTGATGCAGCCCGCCGCCGACGTGATGGCGGAGGCGCTGGCCAAGGTCACGATCAACAAGCCGGTGGTGCCGCTGGTGTCCAACGTGCTGGCCGCGCCGATCTTGGATCCCGATGAAATCCGCCACCGCCTGGTCGAGCAGGTCACCGGCACCGTGCGCTGGCGCGAATGCGTATCCTATATGGCAGGCCAGGGCGTGACGCGTTTCCTTGAGGTCGGTTCCGGCAAGGTGCTGAGCGGGCTCGTCAAACGCATTGCCGAAGGCGCCGTCGGCGTCGCCATCGGTGGACCCAATGACATTGCCGCCGCCAAGGATGCGCTCGCAGCAGCGCGTTCGGCGTAAGCGGCCAGAGGAGAAGACAAGATGTTCGATTTGACAGGCAAGACGGCGCTCGTGACCGGCGCGACTGGTGGCATCGGCGAAGCCATCGCCACGGCTTTGCATGCGCAGGGCGCGACGGTGGCACTGTCCGGAACGCGCAAGGCGGTTCTCGAAACGCTGGCTGCGAAGCTCGGCGATCGCACGCATGTGCTGCCGTGCAATCTTTCCGACGCCGCTGAGGTCGAAGAGTTGGTGCCGTCAGCCGAGAAAGCCATGGGCCAGCTCGATATCCTCGTCAGCAATGCCGGCATCACCCGCGATAATCTGTTCGTGCAGTTGAAGGACGAAGACTGGGATGACGTGATCAACGTCAATCTGACCGCGACCTTCCGCCTCGCACGCGCCGCGACCAAGTTGATGATGCGCAAGCGCTTCGGCCGCATCATTGCCATCACCTCGGTGGTCGGCGTCACCGGAAATCCCGGGCAGGGGAATTACACCGCGGCGAAAGCCGGTCTGATCGGCATGATGAAGACACTGGGTGCGGAATACGCCAAGCGCAACGTGACGGCCAATTGCATTGCACCCGGTTTCATCGCAACGCCGATGACCGATGTGCTCAATGACAAGCAGCGCGAAACGATTCTGACCAAGGTGCCGGCAGGGCGTCTCGGCTCGCCGGAAGATATTGCGGCAGCAGCGGTCTATCTGAGCTCAAATGAGGCGGCTTACGTCACCGGACAGACGATTCATGTCAATGGCGGCATGGCGATGATCTAAGCGTCGGGGAACCCCAACGTCGTGATTTAATTGAGGTTTGGACAGTCGCCGGGCTATGTGGCCAAGCCAAATGAAGTATGGTAACCGAACCTCCAACGGTGGGGCAAAGAAGGCCATTGCAGGAATTTGAAACCCTGTATATTGGCGGGGACGAGCCTGCCGTTTTCGCGAGGCTCCGTCCGGGACGACGGGGTCAATCCAGAGACGCGCAACTGCGCAAGGTTTAACGAGTTAAACGCTCCACGATGGCTCGTATCGTCTGCGGACGGGCCCAATGTAACAAGCACGAGGTTGATATGAGCGAGATTGGCGAGCGAGTGAAGAAGATCGTGGTTGAACACCTTGGTGTTGAACCCGAGAAGGTGGTCGATGCCGCGAGCTTCATCGATGATCTCGGCGCTGACAGCCTCGACACGGTCGAGCTCGTGATGGCGTTCGAAGAAGAGTTCGGCTGCGAAATTCCGGACGATGCCGCCGAGACGATTCTGACCGTCGGCGACGCAACCAAGTTTCTCGAGAAGAACGCAAAGAGCTGACACCTTCGCGCGACACATTTTGAAGCCGGCCGGATCGCGTTTGTGCGATCCACCGGCTTCTTGCTGTGACGCGTAGGCATTGCTCAAAGGCATTGGCTCAAGGATGGGCCATGGAGGTACGACAATGAGGCGGGTGGTCGTCACAGGCCTTGGCATGGTGTCGCCACTTGGCTGCGGCGTCGAGCCGACCTGGAAGCGCATCCTCAACGGTGAGAGCGGCGCAAAGCGGATCGATACATTCGATGTATCCGATCTCACCAGCCAGATCGCCTGTGTGATTCCACGCGGCGACGGCACGGGCGGTACCTTCAATCCCGACCACTGGATGGAGCCGAAAGACCAGCGCAAGGTCGACGACTTCATCATCTATGCGATGTGCGCCGCCAAGCAGGCGCTCGACGATGCCAACTGGCACCCCGACAATGAAGACGATCGCTGCGCCACCGGCGTGATGATCGGCTCCGGCATCGGCGGTCTGTCCGGCATTGCCGATACCGCATTGCTTCTGAAAGAGCGCGGCCCGCGCAAAGTGTCGCCGTTCTTCATCCCCGGTCGCCTGATCAATCTCGCTTCGGGATATGTCTCGATCGAGCACGGCCTTAAAGGCCCCAATCACTCCGTCGTCACCGCATGTTCGACCGGCGCACATGCGATCGGCGATGCCGGCCGTCTGATCGCGCTCGGCGATGCCGATGTCATGGTCGCCGGCGGTACCGAGTCGCCAATCAGCCGTTTGGCGATGGCCGGCTTCGCGGCAGCACGCGCGCTGTCGACCAATTTCAACGAAGCGCCGGAGAAAGCGTCGCGGCCCTACGATAGGGATCGCGATGGTTTCGTCATGGGCGAGGGTGCCGGCGTCGTCGTGCTCGAAGAGTACGAGCACGCCAAAGCGCGCGGCGCACGCATCTATGCCGAGATCATCGGCTACGGTATGTCGGGCGATGCCTATCACATCACCTCACCGACGCCCGATGGCGATGGTGCGTTCCGCAGCATGAACGCTGCGATGAAGCGCGCCGGCATTGCCGCGGCCGACATCGACTACATCAATGCGCACGGCACCTCGACGCCACTCGGCGACGAGATCGAACTCGGCGCGGTTCAGCGCCTGCTCGGCAATGCCGCGTCAAAAGTGTCGATGTCATCGACGAAGTCGTCGATCGGCCACCTGCTCGGTGCGGCTGGTGCGGTCGAGGCCATCTTCTGTGTGCTCGCGATTCGGGATAACATCGCGCCGCCGACGATCAATCTCGACAATCCGTCGGTGGAAACTGCGATCGATCTCGTCGCATTGACCCCGCGCAAGCGCGAGATCAACATTGCCTTGTCGAATTCATTCGGTTTCGGCGGTACTAATGCGTCCGTGATCCTACAGCGCGTGGCTGGTTAGAGAACCTCCACCGTTTCGCCGTATTCCGCGCTAATTCCTACACTGGGCGTATGTTATTGATGGGGATCGTGTTTGTCCCCGTCACGATTGAACCGACAGGATCAGGTACTATCGATGAGTGAGAGGCCGCCCATTTCGCCGAGGAGTCCGCGTGCCGCGCTGGAGCCGGAGCAGGTTCCGCCGCCGCCGAAGCGTTCCGATCATGCGCGTAATCCGCTCGTGGTTGCCGGTAATGCCATCATCACCATCATTATCGTCGCCATGCTCGGTGCAGGTGGCGCCTATGTCTATGGTCGCCAGGCGCTGGAAGCGCCGGGGCCGCTGCAGGAAGAAAAGGTCGTCAATATCCCCGCGCGTGCGGGCAAAGGCGACATCGCCGAAGCGTTGCTGCGCGAAGGCGTGATCTCAGCCAATCGCTGGGTTTTCATCGGCGCCGTGTTTGCGTTGAAGGCCAGCTCGGAACTGAAGCCCGGCGAATATCTGTTCCAGAAGAACGCCAATCTGCGCGATGTCATCGGCACCATTGTCGAAGGCAAGGTCGTGCAACACTCCATCACGATTCCCGAGGGCCTGACCTCCGAGCAGATCGTCGCGCGTTTGACCGATAACGACATCTTCACCGGCTCGATCCGTGAAATGCCACGCGAAGGCACGTTGTTGCCCGAGACATACAAATTCCCCCGTGGCACGCCGCGCGACCAGGTGATCCAGCGCATGCAGCAATTGCAGAAGCGCGTGCTGGCCGAAGTCTGGGAACGCCGTAACGCCGACATTCCGGCGAAGACGCCTGAACAACTGGTGACGCTCGCCTCGATCGTCGAGAAGGAAACCGGCCGCGCCGATGAGCGCAGCCGGGTGGCCGCCGTGTTCGCCAACCGCTTGCGCCAGAAGATGAAGCTGCAGTCGGATCCGACGATCATCTATGGCATCGTCGGCGGCAAGGGCACATTGGGCCGTCCGATCAAGCGCAGCGAGATCCAGCAGCCGTCGCCCTACAATACCTATGTGGTCGAAGGCCTACCGCCGGGCCCGATCGCCAATCCGGGCCGTGCGTCGCTTGAGGCGACTGCCAATCCGGCACGCACCCGCGACCTGTTCTTCGTTGCCGACGGCACCGGCGGTCACGCCTTTACCGAAACCTACGACGCACACCAGAAGAACGTCAGCAAGCTGCGCGCGCTCGAGAAGGCCGTCCAGAACGACGCTGTCGAGCCGCCGGAAGAGGCTACTGCTGCGCCTACCGGAGCGGCGACGGATCCTGCCGCCGCGACGGGTACAAGTCCGGTCAGGCCCGCCGCACCGGCCAAACAGCGTGCCCGTACGGCTCCTGCGCCAGCCGCGCCGGCCCGTCAGGGCGCTGCGCAGTCGACGGGTACACCGCCGGTTGTCCAGCAATAGGCCGTACCACCAAGCCTGCGCTGGCTTCTGCTTCGAATTCCCCTTGGCCTGAAAAGGCCCTAACCTGAGCCGGTTCGCGCCTTGCGAATCTTACTCGTATCTTTGGAGACGTTCCGCGATGGCGTTGTCGAGCATGACCGGCTTTGCGCGAAGCCACGGCACCAGCGGGCCTTACAGCTTCGAGTGGGAGCTGAAATCCGTCAACGCCAAGGGCTTCGACCTGCGCTTCCGGATGCCCCCGGGTTTCGACGAAGTCGAGGCGGTCGCCCGCAAGCGCGCCACTGAAGTGCTGTCACGCGGCACGGTTTACGCGAACCTCACCGTTAAGCGCAGCAATGCGGCTTCGACCGTGCGGATCAACGAAGAGGTGCTGAATTCGGTGCTGCGTATTGCCGCCGAATTGGCCAGCAAGATCGACGCCGTCGCGCCGAGCGTCGATGGCCTGATGAACATCAAGGGCGTCATCGAAGTGGTCGAGCCCGAGGCTGACGAGGCCGAGGACAAGGCGGCGAAGGCTGCCGTGACCGCAGCATTCGAAGAGGCCCTCACCGCGCTGGTCGCCATGCGCAAGCGTGAGGGCATGACGCTTGGTGACATCCTGTCCCAGCGTCTGAATGAAATCGAGGCACTGTCGAAGAAGGCCGAGGCTGCGCCCGGCCGCAAGCCGGAAGCCATTCGTGCACGGCTTGCCGAACAGATCGCGACGTTGCTCGAGGCGTCGGATCGTTTCGATAGTGATCGGCTGAATCAGGAAGCGTTGATGATGGCGACCAAGGCTGACATCCGCGAAGAACTCGACCGCATCGCGTCGCACATTTCGCAGTCGCGCGAAATGATCAAGAAGGGCGGTCCGGTGGGACGGCGGCTGGATTTCCTGTCGCAGGAGTTCAACCGCGAGGTCAACACCTGCTGCTCGAAATCCAACGATCTGGAATTGACCAGCACCGGCCTTGAGATGAAGAACGTGGTCGAGCAATTCCGTGAACAGGTACAAAATCTGGAGTGACCATGTCCGGGGGCAGCCGAAATTCTCAAGAAGCTGGCTTTGACGGAGTCGAGCGGCGCGGGCTGATGTTCGTGCTGTCATCGCCATCCGGTGCCGGTAAGACGACGCTGACGCGGCTGCTGATCGACCGGATGCCGGGGCTGCAACTGTCGGTCTCGGCCACGACGCGCCCGATGCGGCCCGGCGAGGTTGACGGCAAGGACTACATCTTCGTCGACAAGCCGCGCTTCGAGAAGATGGCCAAGGGCAATGAACTGCTCGAATGGGCCACGGTGTTCGATAACCGCTACGGCACGCCGCGTGCGCCGGTGGAAGCCGCGCTATCAGCCGGCAATGACGTGCTGTTTGATATCGACTGGCAGGGTACGCAGCAACTGCGTGAGAAAGCCCGGGCCGACGTCGTCAGCGTCTTCATTCTGCCGCCCTCGGCGGCCGATCTCGAAAAGCGTCTGCATACCCGCGCGCAGGATTCCGACGAAGTGATCCGCGGGCGCATGAGCCGTGCCAGCCACGAGATGAGCCACTGGGCTGAATACGACTATATTGTCATCAACCACAATGTGGAGGAGGCCTATAGCGAGGTGCAGTCGATCCTCAAGGCTGAACGTCTGAAGCGCGAACGTCGTACCGGGCTGACATCTTTCGTCCGCGGGTTGCAGCAAGAACTCGAAGGCTAACATCATGCAGGCATTGTTCTGGAATGAGCGCACGCAGCAGCTCAGCGATGGCGCACGGCTATTCGATCCGCTGGCGCTCACGTGGCGTGATGATGCCGTGGAGCAGGGTGGAGAAGCTGTGACGGCTTCCGAAGCACTGCTGCGGCTCGCAGCAACGCGCAAGCTGCGCCGTGTGCCCATCGGGATCATTGGGCCGCGAGACGCGACACAAGCGCAATACGATCTCGCCGAACAGATGGGCGCGGCATTGGCGCGCCATGGCCTGCAACTGTTGTGCGGCGGCAAGAACGGCGTGATGGAAGCGGCGTGCAAGGGCCATGCACAGGAGGGCGGCATGCCCGTCGGCCTGTTGCCCGATGAGGAGTGGCACGCAGCCAATCCCTATGTCGCGATCCCCATCGCAACGGGCATCGGCCCCGCACGGAATGCCATTATCGCGCGCGCATGTCTCGTGCTGGTCGCGATTGGCGGAGGTGTCGGGACACTCTCGGAGATGGCGCTGGGACTACAGTTCAATCGTCTGGTGCTGGCGATGGCCGATGCGCCGGAGGTGAATACGGTAGAGCGCGTCGCTGATGTCGACGGCGTCATTGCTCGCATCGCAGCACGCCTTCTCGCAAATGCATAACTTTGCCGCTCTGTCATAAAACTGATATGCCGCCGTTATACTGAGGCGCAGACTTCAGCATCACATTTGACAGGGGACATGGCTCGTGCCGTTCGTCGCGATCGCCTATCTGATTTTTCTCGCGGCGCCAGTCCTGTTATTGTTCGTCGGCTCTTTTGGAGAAGTCTGGAGCGGCACGCTGCTGCCGTCGGGTTTCACCTGGCGCTGGTATCAGGAAGTCGCCGGCGATCCCAGCTTTCGCCGCGCTTTCACCACCAGCCTGAAGATCGTCGCGACCACCTGCATCCTCAATATCCTGATTGGACTTCCGCTCGCTTACGCCATTCATGCCGGCGCGCGGGGTGGTGTGCGGCTTGCAGCGCGGATCGTCACGCTGATGCCGATTGCCGTGCCCGAACTCGTTCTGGCTTTCGGCTTCATCCTCGTCTTCTCGTCGGACGCATTGCCGTGGCTCGGCAGTTTTTGGCTGCTGGCGGCGGGGCACCTCGTATTGACGCTGCCCTATACGGTGACGGCTCTTGTCGCCGATATGGATCAGCTCGGGCTCGCCGAATATGAGCATGCGGCTGCAACGCTCGGCGCATCTTTTCCGGCCCGTATGTGGGACGTGACGCTGCCGCAGCTGCATACGAGTCTGCTGTCCTGCATGCTGACAGTGGCAGCGCTGTCGATCGGTGAATTTCAATTATCCAACCTGGTCTCTGGCTTTCTGTCGCGCACCTATCCTGTGGTGCTGTTGCAGGCGTTCTATGGCGCGACGGGCTTTGCCTGCGCGGCCACCGTCGTATTGCTTGGGCTTGCGATGATCGCATCGCTGACCAGCGGGCTGACGGCGCGGGTCACCGGCCGGCGTAAAGTGGGGGCAGACGCGTGACGCTGCGATACGATCAAGTGAGCTACAGCTATCCCGGCACGAGCACTGGTGTGTTCGACATTGCCCTAGAGATCGGCCGCGGCGAATTGCTGGCAATCATCGGCGCGTCGGGGTCGGGCAAGTCGACGATTTTGAAATTGCTGGCGGGCTTCCTCAAGCCTGACACCGGGCGCATCCTGATCGATGGCAAGGACGTCGGCGCGTCACTGCCCGAGGCGCGTCGTCTGGGTGTCGTGTTTCAGAACTATGCGTTGTTCCCGCATATGCGGCTTTGGGAAAACATCGCCTATCCGCTGAAGGTGCGCGGTATCGCTAAACAGGCTCGGCGCGCGCGTGCCATCGAGATGCTGGGACGTGTCGGCATGGGTAAGCGGGCAGAGGACTATCCAGCGGAATTGTCGGGCGGCCAGCAGCAGCGCGTTGCGCTGGCCCGTGCGCTGGTGTTCGAGCCGCAGGGACTGCTGCTCGACGAGCCGCTGTCGGCGCTCGATGCGGGGTTGCGACTGGAAATGCGCGACGAAATTCTGCGCGTGCAGCGTCAGGCCGGCATTGCGACGCTACTGGTGACGCATGATCAGGAAGAGGCGCTGTCAATTGCCGACAAGGTCGTGATGATGCGCGATGGTCGCATCGTGCAGATCGGCACGCCGCGCGAACTGTACGAGACGCCGGCCGATGCAAGTGTCGCGGCCTTTGTCGGTCAATCCAATCTGTGGTCCGGCAGCGTCTCCGGCGATGGCATGGTGACGACGCCGATTGGCGCGCTGGCCTGCGATACGCATGGCAAGAGCCTCGGCACAAAGGTCACCGTCTTCGTACGCCCCGAGCGGGTCGAGCCCATCACGGGTCCGGTCGACGCGAGCAATCCCTGCTGCTTCGCGGGCAGCATGTCGGCCGACCGCTATCTTGGTCCCGTCAGGCGGATCGATATGGCCGTCGCCGGCGGGGCCATCCGTCTCGAAACTCATCTGCGCGGGCCGATCACCGGCGTGACGATCCCGCACGATGCCATCCGCCTTCTTCCCCCGACCTCATAAAGGAGATCGACATGAACCGACGCAAGTTTCTGAGCGGCGTTGCCGCAGCTTCCCTCGCCATTGCCATCAGCCCAACCGCATGGGCCTTCGAAGGTGCCGAACTCTACGCCGGCGAGAAGACGCTGTACGAAGCCGCGCGCAAGGAGGGCCTCGTCGTGTCGTTCGATACCGGACCGACCTGGGCCAACTGGGCCAACCAGTTCAAGGCTTTCCAGAAACGCTATCCCGGCGTCGAGATGGTCTACAATGACCTTGGCTCGGCGGCGACCGTCGTTGCCCTCGACAAGGCGCGCAATCGCCCGCAGGCCGACACGGCTTATTACTTCGCGGCCTCGGCGCTCGACGCTGCCAAGGCCGGCGTCGTCGATGGCTTCAAGCCGGTAAATTTCGACAAGCTTGCCGAGCCGCTGCGCGAGACCGATGGCCGCTGGTTCACCATTCACACGCTGAGCGTAGCCTTCCTAGTCAACACCAAGCTGGTCAAGACCGTGCCGGAGAGCTGGGCTGATCTTCTGAAGCCGGAATACAAGAACGCCATTGTGTATCAGGACCCGCGCTCGACGGGGCAGGGCCAGGTGGTGGCTTTCGCCGCGGCTTTCGGCAATGGCGGCAGCATGGACAATGTCGCGCCGGGTATCGACTATCTGGGCAAGCTGACCAAGGCCGGCAACGTACTGCGCACGGTCGGCACCACGCCTTACGCGCAGTTCCTGAAGGGCGAGATCCCGATCTGGATCGGCTACGAGAACGATGGTTTGAAGGCCAAGTTCACCGACGGTCTCGGCGATGGCGTGTCTGTCGTCATTCCGAAGGAAGCTTCAGCCGCCGCGCCATACGCGATCTCGCTGGTGAAGAACGGCCCGAACCCGAACGCCGGCAAGCTCTGGCTCAACTTCATCATGAGCGATGAAGGTCAGAAGATCTTCGCCGAAGGTTATGTGCGTCCGGCCGTGCCCGGTGTCGCCCTGCCGCCGAGCGTTGCCGACAAGATGCCGGCCGCGCCGCAGGTGCAGGCCATGGATATCGCCAAGGCCACCGCAAAGAAGGCGGAGATCGACGCCGGCTGGGCCAAGGCCGTTCTCGGCCAGTAAGCCGAACTCACCAAAGCGATCTCCGCGATAGCGCGGGGATCGCGTTTTCGTCATTACGGAATAAAGATCACGATGAGCGCGCGCGTTCCGACATCCATGCTCGCTGCCTTTGCCGTTCCCGGCAGCGTGGTGCTGGGACTGTTCTTCCTGATCCCCGTCTGTGCGGTGCTCGTCGGCGCCTTTGCGGATGGCGGCAGTGCGTTCGGTCGTCTCGCGGGCGATCCCGTGTTCTGGAACGGCCTGCGCGGCACGATGGTGCTGGGCACCGTCGCACCGCTGTTCTCGCTCGTTGTCGGCTTCTGCGTTGCACTTGCGCTGGCGCGTTTCGCGCCAGGCCTCCGTACGGCAGCCTTGATCGCGATCTCGCTACCGCTGACATTTTCCGGGCTGATCGTCGCTTACGGTTTCATTCTTCTGCTCGGCCGCGCCGGCTTCGTGACACTGCTGCTCGCCAAACTGGGCTTCGATCCCGCCGTCATCGGTGGCTTCATCTTTTCACCGGTGGGGCTCGGGCTGGCCTATTCCTATTATCTCGTGCCGCGCGTCGTGTTGATCGTGCTGCCGGCGATCAGCAATTTCGATCGTAATCAGATGCTCGCCTCGCGCTCGCTCGGTGCAGGGAGCTTCCGCACGCTCGTCGAGGTGATGCTGCCGCAAATACTACCGAGCCTGATTGCAGCCTATTGCCTGACGGCCGCAGTTGCCGTCGGCGCCTATGGTACGGCGCTGGCGCTCGCCGGCACGCAGGTGAATATCCTGCCGCTGGTGCTCTACAGCAAGATCTCGGAGACGGGGACCGATCTGCCGGCCGCATCCGCAGCATCGATCGTTCTGGTCGCGATCTGCGCCGTCGTGGTGTCCATCGGCGAAGCGATGCGTCCGCAGCGCAAGTCGTAGGCGCTACCGCCGATCATTGCTTGCTGGCGGTCCAGCGGCCGGTGCAGCCATTCGACATTTGCATCGAGCCGCCGCCACCGCGGCCGGACAGGCGGCCGGTCATGACCGCGCTCACACTGCCGCTGCTGCCGACCCCTTGCAATACGCCGCTCGGACTGATGCTGCCGCCTCCGCCGACGCTCCCACCGGAGATCGTCAATGTGCTGCTGGCGGTTTTGCCCGCGCACACCGCCGACTGACCGGTGAAAGTGATCTGCCACATGCCGTCGAATCTGGCGGCGCTGCCGCCCTCACCAGCGCCGCGGCGGGCTGGAGCTGCACGCTGCTCGGATCGCTCGCGGCGGGCTGGCTTGGCGGCAGGCGGCTCGGAAGACGAGCCGGACAGCGTCTTGTTGTCATTGCCGAGGCTGCCGCCGGTTGCGCCCTGACTCCATGCGTCGCTGCCGCCGAGTGCGATGATGAGCAGACAGGGGAGGATGACGGATTTCATGATGATCTGCGGGATTGTCATGGGCGGTTACTGCTTGCTTGCGACCCAGCGGCCCGAGCATCCATCGGATCGCTGGAAAACTCCCGAACCGGTACGGCCGGAGAGGCGACCCTGGCTGGTGACGCGGATGCCGCTGTAGTTTCCGCTTCCGCGCACTGTCCCGTTGGCGCTGACCGGGGCGCTGCCGTCTTTGCCGATCATCCTTCCGTTGGCCACGACGAAGCTTTCCGTGAATGTGTCGGAACAGCCGGAGGTGCCTACGCTCGATATCGACCAGGCGCCGTCGAAATTTCCGCCGCCTCCCGCGCCCTCGCCACGGTTGCGCGGCGCGGTCTGACGGCGCGGCGCGCGGCGTTCGGAGCTTTCGCGTTGGGCAGGCGCCGCTGATCGGGATTCGGGGGAGGAGCCCGACAGCGTCTTGCTGTCATTGCCAAGGCTGCCACCGGTTGCGCCCTGTGCCAGAGCTGTGTCTCCCGAAAATATCAGAATGGCCAAACCAATCAGAAGTCCAGATCGAAAAATCATGTTCAATAACTTTCAAAAAAAGATCGAACTTACAATTTCGCGTCAGGCCCCATCGTGGCGTTGGCGCAGATGGCGCCGACAATCGGACATGATTTTCCTGTTTTGGTGCATTGATCGATGGCCGCATCGCGCGCCTGTGCAAGCGTGGGCCGCGCGACAAGCGACCAGTTGCCGCCGAGAGCTGCGAAGGCGCCGCAATTCGCTCCGTAAAACGACAGTTCGAGCGGGCAGGGAGCCGTGCCGCATTGGGCGCGTGCCTTGGTCACGGCTGACTTGCGGGACGGTTGATCCCACGACATGCCCCATTTCTTGTTCTTGATGTCATAGACGATCGAGCCCCATTGTTTCTGGTCGCTCGCGCTGCGCAAACGCTGCAGCAGGCCCTCGGTCGCTTCTCCCGTTGGTGGCATGCCGCCCTTGACCTGGAAATCGCGGATCGCAACCGCGATTCCATTCTTGCTGTTCAGCGGTTCGGGATCGAAATTCAGCTCATAAAGCCGATCGCTGATTTCCGTAAGCTTGATTGGATCGGTGATCGGCAATTTGTCGAAGTCGATCCGTGGCGCATCGGGCAGGCGTGCTTCCTGCACGGCCTTCTGCGGCACGACGAGCGGCACGGTGGCGGTTGGTGCCACGAAGTAGAATGTGCCATCGATCGGCGATGACGACACCCAAGGCTGTTGCGAGCCGCCGGTGGCGCGCTTCACGGCAAGGCCGACCTGATTGAAGGTCTGGAAAATATCAAGCCCAGCCTGACGCACGGTACTCGCCAATGCCTTGGTATAGGGGCTGTTACCATCGCTGCCGTCCTGCGCCACGCTGCCGGGCTGGGTCGCATAGGAGATCAGGGTGCCTTCCGGTGCGCGCATCTGGGCAAGGCCGCCTTCCGAGGCGCGCAGGCCACGCGACCCGAACGGATTGTTCCGGCATGCGTCCAGGATAACCATGTTGAGCCGCGTGCCGGAGCCCTGCATCTGGCGCAGCACCAGATTGATATCGACCATCTGGAAATCGACATCCGCCTCGCGGGTCGGATTGGCGTTCACCGGCACGAGGTAATTGGAGCCGCTGACCTGCACGCCGTGGCCCGCGTAATAGAACAGGGCGACGTCAGCGCCCTGAACCTGCCGCCCGAAATTCTGCACGGCGAGATCAAGTGCGCTTTTGTCCAGGTCCAATTGCGCAGTGCCGCCGATCAACGTGAAGCCGAGACCGCTCAGCGTCTCCGCCATCAGCTTCGCGTCGTTCTTCGGGTTATCGAGGCGGGTGATGTTCTGGTAGCCGGAGTTGCCGACCACAAGCGCAATGCGCTTCTCGGCCAATGCAGCGCTGACCGAGAGCAGCAAAGTCAGGGCTATCAGCGCGGCAATTCGCGCAAGCGACCTGACCGGTTGGACGAAATGGTCCATGAATCCCATCCTGCAATGGGACATATCCTAGCCCGGATCGCATGAAGCGCAATCCGGGCCAAGGCCTCAGCTCAGTTGGTCAGCATGATCCGGCCGACGACCTTGCCGGCGCGCAGTTCATCGATCCACTTCTGGGCATCGCCCATCGGTTCCGCCTTCATCGGCGTCGGCTTGAGTTTGCCGGCGCGGGCCAGAGCCATCAGCTCCTTGGCTTCCTCAAGCGTGCCGACCATGAAGCCCTCGATGGTCATGCGCTTGTAGATCCATTGCACCATGGGCAGGCTGAACTCGCCGCCCATCAGGCCGGACACCACAATCTTGCCACCGCGCGCAACAGTGGCCACCGCGAAGTTCATGGATTTGTCGTTGCCGGCAAAGTCGACCACGCCATCGAAGCCGCCGTCATTTTCCTTCACCATGCGCCTGGCGACATCGGGCTCGGAAGGGTCATAGGCGAAGGCGGCGCCGTTCTTGAGCGCGGCTTCGCGTGCGGCGGGGTTGAGGTCGGCGACCGAAATCGGCTGCTTGAACATCGCCTGTGCCAGCGCGAGACCGGCCATGCCGACGCCGCCGAGACCCACCAGCAGCAGGTTGCGTTGCCGCGGGCGATCAACGAGACGCTTGAGCGCGCCGTAAGCGGTGATGCCCGAGCACATCAGAGTCGCCGCCATGTTGATCGGTAGCGGATCGTAATCGAGCAGATACTTCTCGTCCGGCACGAGGACATGCGTTGCGAAACCGCCGTCGAGCGACACGCCGAGGAAGCGGTTCTTGGCGCAGAGGTTCTCATCGCCTGCCAGGCAGTCGCGGCATTTGCCGCAGCCGATCCACGGGAAGACAGCCTTCTTTTTGCCGATCAGCGATTGATCGCCATCGGGACCGACCTCATCGACGATGCCGGCGATCTCGTGGCCGAGGGTGAAGGGAAGCGTCATACCGCGCGTGGTGTCGAGCTTCTTGCCGCCGCCGAGATCCGCGTAGCCGTCCTGGATGTGTAAATCGGAATGACAGAGTCCGCAGCACTCGATGCGGACCAGCACTTCCTTGCCCTGCGGCTTCGGCGTGTCGACGATGGTTTCGCAGAGCGGAGCGTCGAATTTCACCAGAGACTGGCGTTTCATAAGAGCCATTTTTGTTTTCCCTAGACTTCGTTGCATCCTAGCAATCACAGGATGGGGGCGAGTTCAAGGGTGCCCAAGAGCACCGGGTTCGCACCTGCGCCACACGTGCGGAAGGTCATGCTGTGCGCGTGCGGGCCCGTGCTGCTCGGCGGATACTGTGCCGTCTGAGGCGCGACCAGTCCGGGGAGGTCTGTTCCGGCGTGGGTTCGACCAACACCTGGAGCAGCCGCGCATAGTCGAGGACCAATCCGGGTGTCCAGGCCATCGCTTCGGCGCGCTGCCGCAAGACGCCCGCGACCCATAATTCGGGCGTGACCGCGGCCCGGAAAAATGCGCGCCACGGTCGCTCGGTGCGTCCGAGTACGCCTTCGAGTGCTGCATCGAGCGCGTGTGCCACGGCGGTCGAGCAGTTGCGGCTGGTGAGGTTGTAGGTCGTATCAACGCGGTAGGTGCGCCAGAAGTGGCGGACGCGAACGCGATCGATGCGCGTGAAACGGACATGTTCAGTGGCCTCGCACCATCCTTGTGCTTCCTCGGCATAGCTCGGCTGGAAACGGCCGGGCAGGTCGTTCTCGACGCCCGCGCGCAGCACGCGGCCGAACTCATCCGGCGCGCGATCTATTTCGACGGCGGGGTAGTGGCTGACATAGACATTGGGCGCCAGCTCGAGTGCTGCATGCCCGGTAGAAACAATCCCATTGGCATCAACGGCGGCAATGTAGCGATCCACCAGCGGACGGCGCCGCGCGTTGCGGCCCGGACCTGCGGGTGTCCAGACATGCACGACGAGATCGTCCTTGCCGGCATCATCCGGCGTGGCGGGCACCCACAATGCGGTCGGAAACGCGCCGCCCACCAGCATCGAGATGGGGGCATCCGGTGGCAATCGCCGCAAGCGATTAGCCAGCAATGTCGTGCTCAACCCCGATACGATCAGGAGCGCGCCGATGTTAAAGCCGATCGTGCCCTCGTACCAGGTCGGCCACGGCTCCAGTGTCGTGGCGGCGAGCATCACCTCGACAGTGCCGGCACCGATTGCCATCCGCCAGTTCTCGAAGCGCACCAGCCAGGCGCTGACGATGCGCGCGCTGCCGTCGAGCAGCAGCACGCCGCCCAGCAGCATCGCGATCAACAGGTTGGAATGACGCGGCTGCGCGATGATGATAACGGCCGGTACGATCAGGATAACGGCCTTGGCGAACTGATAGGGCCGGCGCGTGACGGCAAGCAGGGCAGCCAGCAGGCTGGCAATGCCTTCCAGCAGGAGCAGATAGCCGAAATAGGGAGGGCGCACGATTGTGCTGCCATCGAACGCGTCGATCACGATAGCGAGGCCCAAGGCAGCCCACAGCACGCCGATCGCGAGCAGCAACCGCCAGCGCCGTTGCACCACTTCCGCGCCCAGCAGGAGGAGCAGCAGTCGTATCATCGGTTACCCATGATCCCGGTTTTCCAGGGCCAGATATAGCCAGCGGATGATTAATGTTTTTATGCGAGGAGCTCTGCGTTCATCGTGGGGTCACGCATGCAGTCTTCAGCCGGTTCCATACCCGGTTCCACGCTCTGGTCGCGCGCCGCAGTGATCATGGCAGCGATGATCTTCGGCCTGACTTACAGCCTCAGTGCCGCACTGATTGCGCTGGATCTCGCAGAACGCGGCTCGTCCGACGCGTTCATCGGGGCGAATGCTGCGATGCATGCGGTCGGTGTGCTGGCGATGGCATTTGTGCTGCCAAGGTTTGCCGCCCGTATCGGCATGCGGCGTATGGTGATCGGTGCGCTGGCCGTCGCTGTTGTCCTGCTCGTGCTGTTTCCGGCCGTGCCGTCGATCTGGCTCTGGTTTCCGATCCGCATCGTGCTTGGCGCTGCGTCCGAAACCCTGTTCGTGATGTCGGAAACCTGGCTGAACAGCCTGAGCACCGATGCGACGCGGGCCCGCGCCATGGCTGCCTATACTGCAGCACTCTCGGTCGGCTTCGCGCTCGGTCCGTTTACGCCGTCCCTTGTGGGGACGCAGGGCGGGACCGCTTATTGGATCGGTGCGGGCTTCTCCATCCTTGCCTTGATGTGTCTGGCGATGCCCGGGATTGCGCAGCCGGTGTTCGATGGACCCGCGGATGCCAATCCGCTGCGCTTCATCATGCTGGCGCCGCTCGCGATGGCGGCAACGGTGCTGCATGCAACGGTGGAAAGCGCCGGGCTGTCGTTCCTCGCGCTTTATGCCGTGAAGCTCGGCTGGCTCGAGACAGAAGCGACGCAGTTGATGTCGTGCATGATGGTCGGCGCCATCATACTGCAACTGCCGATCGGCTGGCTCGGCGACAAGCTCGACCGCCGTCGCATGATCATCGTCCTGGCGGGACTGGCCGTGATCGGTGCGCTCGTGTGGCCATGGGCGCTGCTGTCACCATGGACCACCTATCCGTTGCTGTTTGTATGGGGAGGTGTGTTTGTCGGCATCTATACGATCATGCTGACCATTGTCGGCAGTCGCTTCAGCGGCAGCCAGCTGGTTGGTATCTATGCGGCGATGGGACTGATGTGGGGCGCGGGTGCGCTGATCGGCCCGGTCTTCGCCGGCGTTGCGATGCAGGGACTGACGCATGGGCTGCCGCTGTTCGTGGCACTCGCCTGCACATGTTTCATGTGCGCGGCGATCTGCAGTCCTGCACGGGACGTCAGGGCGTTGGCGTGATGCTCTTTGTCTTTCTGATCTCTGACAATTCGCGCGCCATCGCGACAAAGCCCGACACCGGAACCGTCTCGGCGCGCCGGGTAACGTCGACATCGGCAGCTGCGGCGAGCCGCTCCGGATCGGCGCCGAGGGACTTCAGGCTCTGTCGCAGCATCTTGCGGCGTTGGTTGAAGGCGGCGGCCGCCACCTGCTCCAGCAGGCGTCGTTCGCAGGCCTCGGGCTCCGTACGGGGAACGAGGCGCACGACCGATGACGTCACCTTCGGTGGCGGCGTGAAGGCGGCCGGCGAGATGTCGAACAGGATCTTGGTTTCGGCGCGCCAATTGGAGAGCACACCGAGCCGGCCATAGGCTTCGTCATCTTCGACGGCGACGATGCGTTCGGCGACCTCGCGCTGGAACATCAGCACCATCATGTCGTACCAGGGTGGCCAAGGCTCGGTGCACAGCCAGTCGATCAGGAGCTGGGTGCCGATATTATAGGGCAGGTTGGCGACGATCTTGGCACGCTCGCCTGATAGCATCGGGCGCGGATCGAAGGTCTGGGCGTCGCCGATGACGATCTCGAGCCGACCAGGATAGTGCGCGGCGATTTCCTTGAGTGGGCCGAGCGCGCGCTCGTCACGCTCAACGGCGATAACGCGCCTGGCGCCGGCGGCCAGCAATGCACGGGTGAGGCCGCCGGGGCCGGGACCAACCTCGATGACCGTGCAATCTTCCAGCGGGCCGGCGGCGCGGGCGATGCGTGCGGTGAGATTGAGGTCGAGCAGAAAATTCTGGCCGAGCGATTTGCGCGCCTGCAGATCGAAACGTTTGATGACGTCACGCAGCGGCGGCAGATCGTCGATCCCGCTCATGCGGATTGCGTCGCAGCCATGCGGGCCGCGAGTTTCAGCGCTGCAATCAGGCTCGACGGATTGGCGCGCCCGGTGCCGGCGATATCGAAGGCCGTGCCGTGATCCGGCGAGGTCCGGATGAAGGGAAGGCCGAGCGTGACGTTGACGCCCTCATCGAAAGCGATGGTCTTGATCGGGATCAGGGCTTGGTCGTGATACATGCAGATCGCGCAGTCATAGGTCGCGCGGGCTGCCGGATGGAACATGGTGTCGGAGGGCAAAGGCCCGCGTGCGTCGATGCCTTCATTCTGCAATACGGTGACCGCGTGCATGATGAACGCCTGCTCCTCATCTCCCATCGAACCGTCTTCGCCGGCATGCGGATTGAGGCCAGCAATTGCCAGTCGTGGCCGCTTGATGCCGAAACGGGTCTTCATGTCGTTGACCACGATGCGCGCGGTGGCAGTGATCAGCGGGCCGCTCAGTTGGGCAATGGCATCGCGCAGCGAGACATGGATCGTGACCGGCACCACGGCCAGTTCCGGCGACCACAACAGCATCACCGGCAGCGGGACCTTTCCGTCGCGGGCGGCCAGCTCGGCGAGAAATTCGGTGTGACCGGGGTGAGTGAAACCTGCGCGATAGAGCACGCTCTTGGCGATCGGATTGGTTACGACGGCGCTGGCACGGCCGGCTTCCACATCCGCGACAGCCTGACGGATCGAGGCGACGGCTGCGGGCGCGCTGGAAGCGTCAGGACGACGGGGAGGCGCGGTGACCGTCTGCCCGATCGACACCACTGGTAACGCGTCAGCAAACGTCTCAGCAGCACCGGCGGGCGTTGCGTCGGCCAGCCTGACGTCGAGGCCGAGCGTTTTGGCACGTTCCGCCATGAAGTCACGGTCACCAAGCAGATAGAACGAGGGCAGGTCGAGTTCGTGCCGACGCAGCCAGGCAGCGATGGCAATGTCCGGGCCGATGCCGGCCGGTTCGCCCAATGTCAGCGCAAGAGGTTTGGTCATGGTGCCGCCCTAAGCCAGTCGCGGCCTAAGCCGGATCGGAAATTACCGATATTCGATCATCGCCGCTTTGCGCACTTCCTGCAGGTAGGATTTCGATTTCGCTTCGAATTTGTCGGCAAACATCTTGTCGCGGACTTCCCGCTTCTTCGGTGTATCGACCTTGGTCGGCTTGCGCGCGCATAGAGCGACCATTTCCACGCCCTGGCGGGTCACTTCCGGAGGCGTGAGACGTCCGATCGGGGTCTTGTCGAGCAGTTCTCGCAGCGACGGCGGCAGATCGGCAGAGGTTTTCACGACCGTATCGCGGATGGTCGCATTCTGCATCGACTTGAAGGTACGGTTGGCGTCTTCGCAGCTCTGGATACGCTCGCGCAGCCCTTCGGCTTCCTTATGCCGCGCTTCCATCATGCCGGACGCCGCTCCGCGGGGGACGACCAGCACGACAGGTCGCATCTGATATTCGAATGCTTCGGTCATCGCGTCGCCGCCGGCTCCCTGAACCGCTGCGTCAACTTCCTTTTCACCGACCTGCAGGCTCTGCTTGAAGCGGCCACGGACGATGGCATTCCAAACCATGTCGGCTTTCAAGCGGCTCTTCAACGTGTCCGGGCGAATGCCTTTGGATGCCAGCGATTGCACGAGCTGATCCGGCGTGAGGCGCATGCGCGAGCTCATGTTCTGAAATGCACCATCGACTTCCGAGGCACCAGGATCGACGCTGTATTTCTTGCCTTCCTTGATCTTCACCTTCTCGTTGATCAATTCGTCGATCACGTCCTGGCGGCTGTTTGTCTTCGCACCTGACAGTGCATTCAACTTGGTGCGCTGCTCGATATCGAAATTGGTGATGGGCTCGCCATTGACCATAACGGCGACGGATTGGGCCCGAGCCGGCGATCCCGCGCAAATGAAAAGGGTAACTGCCGTCGCCAAAGCGGCTTGCAGAACGCGTCCGGAAATCATCGTACCCATCATTGTCTAAACCGCGGTGTCAAAGCTCTCTTGAAAGCAGAATTCGCATACATCGCGACGGAAAACGGAGATTTCACGGCACAAACGACCGATACTAGTAAGTGCCGCCGGTTCCGCTCGCAGACGTGGTATTGCCAATTGTCCGCAGGCCAATCTGGAACATGAATGAATGGCTCAGAACGGGCGGCGTGCTCAGGTTAGTCACGTAGTTGTAGGACGTGACATAATTGACGCCGAGCACGAAACAATCGTCCACATAGCCTGCGCCGACCGTGTACTGGTTGATCTTGTTGGCCTCGAGATCCCAGCGCGCGCCACCGGTGACTACCCAGTTCGATGCCAGTTTGATCGAGCCGGTGCCAAGGAGGCCTTCGCGGCGGGTGAGGTAGCCCAACTCC
Source organism: Tardiphaga sp. 20_F10_N6_6 (assembly GCF_052076045.1). Lineage (NCBI taxonomy): Bacteria > Pseudomonadati > Pseudomonadota > Alphaproteobacteria > Hyphomicrobiales > Nitrobacteraceae > Tardiphaga > Tardiphaga sp. 20_F10_N6_6. The sequence continues at coordinate 1,305,481 of NZ_CP197239.1, read as the reverse complement.
GCCTGCGGTGCGTAGTTGCCATACATCAGGCTGACCGACCAGCGGTCGAAGCTTGCGCGACCCTCCGCCTCAAAGCGCGACACGTTACCGGTCGCCTCGTCGATCCGCGCACGCGTGCTGACCGTGTAGGTCCGGTTCGGCGAATAAGCGAGGCTGGCGACATAGTCTGACCGTGAGGTAGCCAGTCCGGAGTCGACACCGGTGTTGGTGCTATCTGCAACTGCGAACGAGTTCAGGCCGAACAGTTGGTAGGACTGACCGAACAGGACTTTGACGGAGCCGCCACGGTCGAACTGCGTGGTGGCCTGCACGCCAACATTGGCGCGACCGCCGCCTTCGACACGGTCATAACCGGAGAACTTGTTGACGCTGAACAGATTGCTCGCATCGAAGCTCATGCTCTGCGCGTCTTCGTTCGGCAACTTACCGGCGTAGGTTTCGTTCGGACGAATGATCACTTGAGCGATGGGTTCGAGTGTCGTGGTGCCCCACGGCTGAACGTTGATGAACGGATAGCGATACTCGAGGCCCACGGTCGGCATTACCCGCAGCGCGGTCGTGTCGCCGGTCGGCAGGAAGTTGGAGACGCCGGGCTGGTTCGAGATCGAGGCATCGATCGCATCGACGCGCAGGATCGCGAACGGCGTGAATATCTGGCCGAACGAGTCCGTATAGGAACGGCGCCACTGAGCTTCACCGGTCACGCGGGTATAGGTGCCAGGAATGCCGTTCATCAGGCAATTGGTTGGCGTTCTCGCGAGCGGATCTGCGGAAGTCAGATTGCACAATCCGTTGGTATTGGCGAGGGATGTGATCGGCGTGAATGAGGCCTGATCACGGCTCAGACTGGTCATGTTGAACTTGTAACTGAACTCGCCGCCCAGAATGTTCTGGTTGAGCACATTATTGTAATCGATCACCGGGTGAATGACCGGGACCTGGCTCTGATTACCGGAGAAGCTCAGATAGTAGATCGTGCGTGCATCGAAGAAGCTACGCTTGCCGACGCCCGTCAGATAGAGTTGCGAAACGGCTTCCGTCTGCAGGTTCAGGAACGAGGCGTACGGATCCTTGTACATGGACAAGCGATAGTCCTGCAGGAAGTTGTAATCGCTGAGTGCGACCGCGTCCCAGCCCCAGACCCATTTGTCGTTCAGCGCGAACTGGCCTTTGGACTCGACTCCGCCGCGCCAGTCTTTGTCGCCGACCGTGTTGGCGAAGGCGCTGCGATCCTGCTGATTGATGCCATAGGCACGGATCTGGTAGGCGCCATCCATCAGGCGCTGCCGGAACTCTCCTTGCATCAACAGGCCTTGCTTGCTGGTGTAGCGTGGCGAGATGGTTGCATCGTAATCAGGCGCGATTGCCCAATAGAACGGGGTTTCAACGCCGAAGCCTGTATTGGTGTTCTGCGTGAAGCCCGGCATCAGGAAGCCGGTCTTGCGCTTCACCGTCGGATCGGGCGTCGAAAAATACGGGATATAGGCGAGGGGCACGCCGAAGAACTCGATCCGGGCGTCCTCGAAATACATCATCTTTTCGGTCTGGTCGTGGATGACGCGGGCACCCTTGACCTGCCACAGCGGCGGCTTTTTCGGATCTTCCTTACAGGCGGCGCAGGCCGTGTAGACACCGTTCTGGAACACGGTGTAGTTGCCGGCGGTGCGCTCGGCGCGTGTCGCGGCCATGCGCGTCGCATCGGCCGTATCGACGCGCAGCGAATCCACGAAACCGTCGCGGTAGTCGTCGCTGAGATCGAGCAGGTTGGCATAGGTGATCTTGCCGTCGGCGTCCGTCATGCGGACATTGCCTTCGGCGTGCAGGCGCTTGGTCTTCTGGTCGTAGATGACCTTGTCGGCTTCGACGGACGTACCGTTGTAATACATCTGCACGCTGCCGACTGCGGCGACGCGCGAGTTGTTATAGTCGTAATTGACCTCGGTCGCCTGGACCAGCATCTGCCCGGTCTGGGCGGCAGGCGGCGGCTTCGGCCGGGTGGCGGGGCGATTGTAAGTGAAACTCTGGGCAGCCGCCGGGGTCGTCGCCGCGACGCCAAATGCAGCCGCCAGACCCAAAACGGTTGCGAGCATCGGGGCCAGTACGCCAGACGTGCAGAAACGGTCAGCGCGCACGGTCATGCGCAGCTTCCAATCAAATGCCTGCTCACGGAGGGCGGCAAACACAGCCACTATCCGTCCTCCTGGTACAACAAGGCCAAAAAGCCGGTGAGGCCGCCCACACACACAGGCAGCCACGCCGCAGCAATCGGATGCATCAACTCAGCCTTGCTCAAATCTTCCGTAACTTTCGACAGGACGTAGAGCAGAAAGCCTGCGCCCACGCCACTCAAAACCATCTTCTGGACACCGCCCATCCGAAAGAACCTCAGGCTCACGGAAGCAGCCAGCATCACCATCGCAACCAGCAAAAACGGCTGTGCGATAAGCTTATGATACTGCAAGCGATACCCCGCCGTCGCGAAACCCGAACTCTCTGAGGATTTGATATACGAAGGAAGTTGCCAAAATGACACTGTTTCGGGGGTCGAAAAACTGTTTCTGACCTGCAGCGGGGTCAGGGTCGTGGCCAGGTACATGCTGTCCTGCTCAACCACGGGCGAATCGAGGGTGTAGCGTCGCACCCCTTTGAACAACCAGCGGCCGGGCTCCAGCGATGCCTCGCGAGCTTCGATCCGTTCCTTGAACTGGGATTCGGTGTCGAACCGGAACACGGTCAGGCCGGTCAGGCGGACGCCCTGCTGCTCGCTGCGGGCGGCATTGATGATGGATTGGCCCTCGCGGTTGACCTGGTTGATCCAGAAGCCGGAGGCGTCTTGGACGCCGCCGCCCGGCGCATCGCCGAACATCTGGGCCTCCATCCGCTTCGATTCCTCGCGCAGGTTGGCCGACAGGGGATTGTAGCCCACAGTCGCCAGCACGCCCAGGATGAGAGCGCTGGCCAGTGCAGGGGAAATAAACTGCCAGGCCGAGACGCCGGCGGCGCGGGCGACCACCAATTCGAGCCGCCGCGACAGCGCGAGATAACAGGTCATAGCACCGATCAGGATGCAAAACGGCATCATCTTCTCGAGCAACTGGGGTACCCGGTACAGCGACGTCTGCGCCACCATCAGAGCGGAGGCCGAGGCCAGCCCGGAGGTGCGCCTGACCATCTCGATGTAGTCGACCAGCACCAGCAGCATGAAGATACTGGTGAACACGCCAAGGGCTGCCACCAGGAAGCGACCGGCGAAGTATCTGCCGATGGTGTTGGTGATCATGCTCATGCGGTGGCTGGCCGTCGGAAGAGGCGCAACAACCGCTCGTTGGATCTGTTGATTGCTTCCACCAGCTTGGCCGGCGGTTCCACCACAATACCGGCAGAGATGATCCAGAAGCTGACGCCGATCGCTGTCGCCAGCAAGGCATATTGAAGCGGTGCGGCGAAGTCCGATTTCGCTGCCACGACGGAGCAGGCAAAGCCCGCCATGCGTAGGCCGAACACCGCGGCAATTGCGCTACCCATCGAGAAGTTGCGGCTCTGCCGCGTCGTCCGTGGCGAGCCCAGGAATGCAAAGGTCAAGGCGGCAAAGGCAAGCGGATAGATCGGCGCCATCAAGCGGTCGTGCATCTCGGCGCTGAACTGCCGCGGCACCTGCTTGTAAAGCGGGTCATCCACTGGCGGCACCATCAATTCCCAGAGATATCGTTCACGAATTCCGTAGGTGACGTCCTGGCTGCGATTGGAGAACTTCGACATATCGAAAGCGTAGCGGCCGAACGCTACCATGGCGGGGTCGGTCTTGCCTGTCTCGAAACGCTGCAGATTGCCGTCTTCCAGGATCAGGAACGAGCCATCCTTGTTCTTCAGCACCGTGCCATGGTCCGCGATAATGGTGACGCGCTCCTTCGGGTCGCGGCGATCATCCACGAAGATGCCAACCAGTAATCCGCCGGGCTGACGCTCCCGGACGCGGATAGTCAGGTTCTGGTCGAGCTGTGCGAAGCGGCCTGGCTGCAGGATATTCGCCAGAACATCGGCCGTGATCTCGGCGTCCCAGCGCTTCAGCCGGCGCATACCATCCGGTGCCAGATATGAGCCAATGAAAGCCACGAGCAGCGATACGACCATTGTCGCGAACAGGAAGGGACGAAATAGCCGTCGCGGCGACAGGCCGGCGGCATTCATCACGATGATTTCGGAGTCGGTCGCGAGCTTGGTCAGGGTGTGGGACACCGCGATCATCAGGGCGATCGGAGCAATGATCAGAACGAGAACGGGAATCGCCAGGCTGGTGACGCCGAGGAAGGTCAGAATGGTCTGACCCTGGCTCGTCATCAGGTCGATTCCGCGCAACGCTTGCGTGATCCAGATCACGCCCGTCAGGCTGACCAGAACCACCGCAAACGACGCCAGCGTCGTGCGGAAAATATACTTGTCGATAGACCCCATCGGTCCGATCAATCCCCATTCCGGCCGTTAAAGCCGCCCGCATGCCCAATCCCGCAAGGGGGACCCCCGAGGACATGCCGCGATCCTCACTAGCCCATCATCTCACTTAGCATCCCTTTGATTGGTCAACAAAATGGCCGGGGGATGGCTCGCTCAAGATATGGTTAATTATGTGCCTGATGTGTCCCTTGGGCCACTGAAATGCTTCGCAACCCGCGTGGCGACGAGGAGGCGTATCCGTCGGTGGGGCCTATTCGTTGGCAAGACCGTCGCCTAAGGCCAGAGTCGACACATTCGGACACAGGCAATGCCCGAATCGTGGGTTACGGGCGGTTTGGTTTCCCTCGGGGGAAACACAAGAAACTATCGATCCTTGGCGGTTTCGGTCAGAACCTGTCTTGACGGTTCACGCTGCGACGACAACAAAACACTTGAACCCCGCCGCACTGACCGGATTCCGCGCCGACCCCTGCGACAGCCCTGATCTTCTGGAGGAATTTGCCATGTCCGACGCCGTCAAGGTCGGCTTCGTCCCGTTTGCCACTGCTGCGCGCGGTGCTCTTGTGGTGTTCTGCGACGAAGCGCTGAAATTCGGTCCTGCCGCGACCAAGGCTCTCGGGGACGCCGCAGCAACTGTGAAGCGCGCGGCTACAACCAGCAAGTTCAAGGGCAAGAGCGCGTCGACGCTCGACATCCTGGCCCCAGACGGCATCAAGGCGTCCCGTCTCATCGTGATCGGCACCGGCAAGCCGGCCGATCTGAAGGAGACCGATCTGCTGAAATTTGGCGGCGTGCTCGCCGGCAAGGTCGGCGGCAGCAATGAGGCGGTGACCGTCATCGCGGAGCTGGCTTCGGGTGCAATGACGCCGGAGCAGGCGGCATCGGTTGCCTCCGGCGTATTGCTGCGCGCCTACAAATTCGATCGTTACAAAACCAAGAAGAAGGATGCCGACGAGACGCCCGGCAGCGTCGCGGTTTCGTTGGCCGTCGGTGACGTCGCTGCAGCCAAGAGGGCCTTTGTGCCGGGCAATCATATCGTCAACGGCGTCGTGCTGGCCCGCGAACTCGTGAATGAGCCGCCGAATGTGCTGTTTCCCGCCGAATTCGCGCGCCGCGCAGGTGAGTTAAAGAAGCTCGGCGTCACGGTCGAAGTGCTCGACGTCAAGGCGATGACCAAGCTTGGCATGGGCGCGCTGCTCGGTGTGTCCCAGGGATCTGTGCGTCCCGGCCGCATGGTGGTGATGCGCTGGAACGGTGGCAAGAAGGGCGAGCAGCCCGTCGCCTTCGTCGGCAAGGGCGTCACCTTTGATACCGGTGGCATCTCCATCAAGCCGGCCGGCAGCATGGAAGACATGAAGGGCGATATGGGCGGCGCAGCCTGCGTCGTTGGCCTGATGCATGCACTCGCGGGCCGCAAGGCCAAGGTCAATGTGGTTGGCGCCATCGGCATCGTCGAAAACATGCCGGATGGCAACGCGCAGCGTCCGGGCGACATCGTGACGTCGATGTCCGGTCAGACCATCGAAATCATCAACACCGACGCTGAAGGCCGTCTCGTACTGGCCGATGTGCTCTGGTATGTGGCGAAGAAGTTCAAGCCGAAATTCATGGTCGATCTGGCGACGCTGACCGGTGCGATCATGGTCGCGCTCGGTACCGAATATGCTGGCATGTTCTCCAACAATGATGAACTCGCAGAGCGTCTGTCCACCGTGGGACAGACCACCGGCGAACGTGTCTGGCGGATGCCGCTCGGTCCGGAATACGACAAGCAGATCGACTCGCAATTCGCCGACATGAAGAACACCGGCACGCGCAATGGCGGCTCGATCACTGCGGCGCAGTTCCTGCAGCGTTTCGTCGACGATACGCCGTGGGCGCATCTCGATATCGCCGGCACCGCCATGGGCGCGCCGAAGACAGAGATCAATCAGAGCTGGGGCTCGGGTTACGGCGTGCGGCTGCTGGATCGGCTTGTGGCCGACTATTACGAGGCGAAGAAGTAGTCCGACACGATGACCGAGGTCCTGTTCTATCACCTGCAGAACATGACGCTGGAGAGCGTGCTGCCGCCGCTGCTCGAGAAGTCACTCGAGCGCGGCTGGCGTGTCGTGGTGCAATCCACGTCAGAAGAACGCGCCGATGCGCTCGATGCGCATTTGTGGACCTATCGTGATGATTCATTTCTGCCGCACGCCACCTGGCGTGTGGCGGACGCTGCGGATCAGCCGATCATTCTCGCGATCGAAGAGGGGAATCCCAATCGTGCCCAGGTCCGGTTCCTTGTGGACAGCGCAGCAGTGCCGGCGGATGCCGACGGCTATGAGCGCATGGTGCTGGTATTCAACGGCGACGATGCCGATGCGCTCGCTGCAGCGCGAGCAGCCTGGACTGATTGTAAGGCGAGGGGCTTTACCGCCACTTACTGGCAGACCGATGAACGTGGCCGGTGGCAGCGTAAGAATTAGCTGGCGATTGGCGATCTGCTGCAATTAATGATAATTGTAGATTTCCTCACCGGTATCTGCCGCTGTGTCATGGTGGTGCCGCAAATGAATGATGTTACAGGCGCTTATCGCCTGTCTTGGGGTTGCGTAATCGTGCGACAAGAAAAGCTTCATCGAAACGGTCTGCTCGTGCTGCTGCTTGCTGCGCCATTGCTTGCTGGCTGCGCCGGCGTGGGCGGTGACGCATTCTCCACGGACCTGCTGTCCAAGGATGCCGACTGGTTCTCCAAGCCAGGTCGCGTGTTCATCAAGAATGTTTCGATTGAGACGCCGCCGCTGTCGCCTGAGCAGGCCGTCAGTCCGCAGGATCTCATCAGCGCTGACGGTGCGTGCCCGGGCATGGCGCCGCGTGATGCCAACGCGCTTGCCGATGGTACCGCTGGTGCGCCGGTTCAAACTGGCGTCGTGGCGCTCGGCCATACCGAATGCGACGTGGCGCGCGGTGCAGGCGCACCAGACAATGTCAGTCTCTCGACCAGCCCGCGCGGCGATCGCGTTGCCGTGCTGACCTATCTGCGCGGTCCGCGCGCTGGCATCTATACGTTTACCGCCGGTCGTCTGACCGTGGTCGAACGCGGTCCGGAAGTTGAGCAGCCGAAGACCGCGCGTCCGAAGGCGAAGAAGCGCGCCGCGACCTGATCTTTTCGTGATGATGTCGAAGTAAGCGACGGCTGCGTTTTCAGCCGTTCGCTTCTTCATGCAGAGAACTCGCGCTCAGCCATTGCTCTTCGGCGCGTTGCAATGCGTCCGCCGCAGCGGCGCGCGCTTTGGTGAGTTGCGTGGCCTGCTTCGGATCTTTCTTGAACAGGTCAGGCAATGCGAGCGCAGTATCGATCTTGGCGATGATGGCGGTGATCCGCTCCATCTCGGATTCTGCTTCGGCGACCTGCTGCTTGAGCGGGACCTTCTTTTCTTTAGGCTTCGCCAGCTTTTCGCGGTCCGTGTTTGCGCGGTCGCGTGTCGGCGCGCGCATGCCGCGGGCTTGCATGACGACTTTGCGATAGTCGTCGAGATCGCCGTCGAAATTGGTGACGGTGCGGTCGGCCACGACCCAGAGCTGGTCTGCGCAGGCCTCGATCAGATAGCGATCATGCGAGACCATGATCACCGCGCCGGGGAATTCGTTGATCGCTTCGGCCAGCGCTGCGCGGCTGTCGATATCGAGATGGTTGGTCGGTTCGTCCAGAATGATCATGTTCGGACCGTAGAACGTCGCGAGCCCCAGCAGTAGCCGCGCCTTTTCGCCGCCGGACAGGCTTTTTACGATCGTATCCGCGGCCTTGCCGGAAAAGCCGATATTGCCGGCGCGCGCGCGGATTTTCGATTCCGGCATGTCGGGCATCAGCTTGCGGACGTGATCATAGACGGAGTTGTCCATCACCAATTCGTCGAGCTGATGCTGGGCAAAGTAAGCAATCGACAGTTTGTCGGCGCGCGTAATCGATCCCGAAAATGGCTTCAGCTTGTTTGCCAGCAGCTTGACCAGCGTCGACTTGCCGTTGCCGTTGGAGCCGAGCAGGGCAATGCGATCCTCGGTATCGATGCGGAGTGTCACCTGATTGAGGACCGGCTTGCCGGGCTCATAGCCGACCGACACATTGTCCACTGCGAGAATCGGCGGCGACAGGATCTTTTCGGGCGCAGGGAAGACGATCTCGCGCACGTCTTGCGTTACTAGCGCCGAGATTGGCTTCATGCGCTCAAGCATCTTTACGCGCGATTGTGCCTGACGTGCCTTGGAGGCCTTGGCCTTGAAGCGATCGACGAAGTCCTGCAGCCGCTTGCGCTCGGCTTCCTGACGCTTGACGTTCTTGGCGTCGAGTGCCTCCTTGTTAGCGTGGAACTCTTCGTAATTTGAGTAAGTCCCGCGATAATGCACGAGCTTGCCACGGTCGAGATGCAGGATCTCGTTCACCGACGTATCGAGCAGGTCGCGGTCATGGCTGATGACGATGACCGTGCGCGGATAGTTGGCGAGATGATCCTCGAGCCACAGCGTGCCTTCGAGATCCAGATAGTTGGTCGGTTCGTCCAGCAGCAACAGGTCCGGCGCTGAGAACAACGTGGCCGCAAGCGCGACGCGCATGCGCCAGCCGCCAGAGAATTCGGAACAGGAGCGCAACTGGGCGTCAGCCGAAAAGCCAAGGCCGCTCAGAATCGCTGCGGCGCGAGCGGGCGCGGAATGCGCATCGATATCGACAAGGCGGGTCTGGATGTCGGAAATGCGCTCCGGATCGGAGGCGGTCTCAGCTTCCTTCAGCAATGCGTCGCGCTCGAGATCGGCTTTCAAGACGACGGAGATCAGGCTTTCGGGGCCGTCCGGCGCCTCCTGGGCGAGGCTGCCGATACGCCAGCGGGGCGGAATCGAAATACTTCCGGTTTCGGTGGCCAGATCGCCGCGAATGGCGTGAAAAAGTGTCGATTTACCGACGCCGTTGCGGCCCACGAAACCCACGCGGGCTCCCGGCGCAATCTGTACCGTGCTCTCGTCAATGAGCAGGCGTCCGGCGATCCGGATCGAAATGTCTGTGATGGAAAGCATGCGGGGTTGTCACCGCTGCGACGCACAAAGGCAACCCCGATTTGCTCGCTGCTGGTGCGCGGAAGGTCAATTATGCCGTCAACGGCTACCGCTTTTCGTCCTGCTGCCGCATCCGGTCGATCAACGTCTGGAGATGGGAGGGCAGGGTGTCATCATCCGACCCGATATCACGGCGCAACCGCTCGCCGATGGCATTGCAGATCGCCACGCTGGTGGTGCGGTCGATGTGTTCTTCGCCATCATTGATGAACTGGTTCTGCATTGTCTTCCCGGCGCTCGTGGCAGTTGAATGACACTAAGGCAAGTCGTCCGGGCCGAAATTGTTTCAAGATTTATGGATTTGAGGCTGTTTGAGTCAAAATTCGATGAATCGTCGATGGATCTGCCAAGAAAAAGCCCGGCCGAGGGAACGGCCGGGCGGTATTTCTCTGCTCGTGGAGCGTCAGTAGCAGCGATTGACCAGTCGCCAACGCGGTCCCCACGGGGTCGGAACGACCCGGCGGACGAGACATCCGCCGCCGCCATAGCCGTAAACCGGCCCGCCGACGAAGCGTGGCCCGCCCCAGCCGCGATGCCATCCGCCGCCATGCCAGCCACCGCCGTGCCATCCGCCGTGGCCGCCCCAGGCGGAAGCCGAGGTCGGAGCCAGCGCCGCGGCGCCCAATGAGGCCGCTGCAACCAAAGTCAGTGCGATCTTGCGGAACATTCTCATCTCCTCTGGTACGGCGCGTGTTGCGCCTGCCGTGAACATGGCACCGGGGGCAAATGCCGTTGGCCGGGGTCATTGCAGGCAGTCTAGGAGGAGGAAGCTGAACCGGATCGCGCCAATCCTGTCAGGAATGGTTCATGTGGATGACATCTCGGTAATTTCGGCACGGGATTGGCCAAAAAGGGGCCTGCGACATTTAGACGGATCGCTTGCCGTTCCCGGATGGCGTCGATATAAGCCGCCATCTTCCAGCGACTGTTATTCAAGGATAAATCATGGCTATCGAGCGTACCTTTTCGATTCTGAAGCCCGACGCGACCGAGCGCAATCTGACCGGTGCGATCAACGCGCTGATCGAAAAGGCCGGCCTGCGGATCGTCGCGCAAAAGCGCATCCGCATGACCCGCGAACAGGCCGGCACCTTCTACGCCGTTCACAAGGAACGCCCCTTCTTCGGCGAACTGGTGGACTTCATGACCTCGGGTCCGGTTGTCGTGCAGGTGCTGGAAGGCGAGAACGCCGTCCTCAAGCATCGCGATGTGATGGGCGCAACCGATCCGTCGAAGGCTGCTGATGGCACCATCCGCAAGCTTCACGCCAAGTCGATCGGCGAGAACTCGGTTCATGGTTCGGACGCTCCGGAAACTGCGGCGATCGAGATCGCACAGTTCTTCTCGGGCAACGAGATCGTCGGCTAAACTTCCAGCCGAATTGACGACCGGTCGGCGCGCGGGGGCGCGCCGACCTTTCCAATCAAAACGAACAAACAAAGGGGCGCGCTGTGGACTGGTTGCTGCATATTCTCGATCCGGCGACGATCAAGTCGGTTTTCGTTCAGTTTCAGGTCGAAATGCAGCAGCCCGCATTCTGGGTAGCCGTTGGCAAGATCATCTGGATCAACGTTCTGCTGTCCGGCGACAACGCGCTGGTGATTGCACTGGCCTGCCGCGGTCTCGAACCGAAGCAGCGCATGTGGGGCATGATCCTCGGTGCCGCTGCGGCCGTCATCCTGCGCATCATTTTCACCGGCATCGTCGCCACATTGATGGAACTGCCATACCTCAAGCTGGTGGGTGGTCTCGCGCTGATCGTGATCGCGGCCAAACTGCTGGTCCCCGAGCAGGAAGAAGAGGACGGCGTAAAGGCTGCCTCGCATCTGTGGGCCGCCGTGCAGATCGTCGTCGTTGCCGACATCGTGATGAGCCTCGACAACGTCATTGCAGTTGCTGCCGCTGCCAATGGCAGCGTGCCGCTGCTGATCCTTGGCCTGGCCATCAGCGTCCCGCTGATCGTCGCCGGCGCGGCGCTGATCATGGCGCTGCTGACCCGTCTGCCCGTTCTGGTCTGGCTCGGTGCGGCCCTGCTGGGCTGGGTCGCCGGCGAAGTGATCGCGACGGATCCTGCGGTCCTGCCGCTGATGCACAGCTTCTTCAGCGGCTCGGTCGGCACTGGCCTCGACAGCCTGATGTCATCGCTGGGCCTTGGCGTTCGTTTCACCAATGGGGGACATGGTGGCGAGATCGTCTGCGGTCTGATTGGTGTCGCTGTGGTGCTCGCTGTCGGAACGTTGTGGCGTCGTCGCAGCATGGCAGGGCACGCCGAACAGGCAGCCTAACGCATTAAAAGCGCAGGGTGGGCGAGGGGTATTTGCCTTTCGCCCACTTTTTTGTTTCTAGAACCTGATCATTTCTAGAACTTGAATTCGACGCCCAGCGTTCCTTGGTGGGACTGCGAATAGGCGCGGAACTTGCCGTCATAATTGAGATAGAGACGCGCGGTGTTGCTGAGGCTCAGCGACGCCGATGCGCCGGCATCCGCGCCGTACTGGCTTTCGCCAATCCCCTGAACGGTGATGCTCTCGGAACCCAGGCTAACCGTGACGTTGCTAAAGCGCTGATGCACGTTGTCGACGAATTTGGCATAGCCCGACAGATCCAGAATCTTCTGATCGAATATCCAGTAACGACCGACTTCTGCGCCAATCAGGATACGCGCACGCTCGGCTGAGGCGCCGCTCGCGTTGACAGGATTGAGGCCGCCAAGCTCCTGCATCGCGCCGGTCGTCGCGCGGGTGTATTCGAAAGCAGCCTTGGGCACGATCCGTGCCTGTTCGTAACTCCAGTAATAGCTCAGCTCGGTGAGCGCGCCGTCGATCCGCGCATTGTAGCCGGCGCTCGCGAGCCCCAGACCCGTGTCGCGGCGCGAGTTGATGTCGCCGAAGCCGTGCACCAATGCGATTGCCCAGGTCCAGGCGCCTTGGTCGACCGAAGCGTTGACTCCGATTTGCGTGAGGTCGAGCGTCGCTGATTGCAGCGCCAGCGGAACATCGATCGTGGTGTGGCTCTGGTCCACCGACAGCCCGACATTGACACCCGGCATCAGCCGCGCGCCGATCCCGGCGACGCCGCCGATGGTCCGGCGCTTGTCGCCGACGAAATCCCCGATCGTGCTGGTATGCGCGCCAACGCCATAGAATTCGGCCCAGCTTCGGAAGCGGGGCGTCTCGGTGGTCTCCGACGCACCGCCGCCGCCGGGATTGGCGCGCGACGCGCGGTTGAAGCCGTAGCTTGCCTGATCGCCGAGGCGGCGCAGGAACTGGCTACCGAGATCGCTGATGGCGATGCCGGCGGATTGCCCGGCGTTGAAGTCGGTCGATGAGGGCACCGGTGCGGCTGCTGGCGGTGGCGGCGTGGTTGGGGGCGGCGTGGTAGGCGGCGGCGCGACCTGGGCGGATGCAAGCGAAGGCGCAACGACAAGCGCGACGGCAAGGCCGAGTACAATGGTCCGGCGTTGCCGACTGGCAGCCGGGCGCCTGTCCGTTTGGGCGTATCGCGATGGATCGCGCATTGTTACTCGTTTCGAAATTGTCGCTGCAGTGCCGTTCGACTGCGGCAGAGCATACGCGATCCAATGAGCATTGCCGCTGCGCATTGAGCGCCTCCGGTGGCGATTGACGCGTATTGTTGTGCGATTGCCACAGCGGATTCGTGTCGCTTTTCATCACGTTATGGCCATTCACGCAGGACGGGCCGACGATGTTTCAATCCGGCACGTCTGCTCATGGGTCCGGTCAGCGGCTTTCGATAGGTACGTTTGAACGCGGCCGGGGATATCAAAACCTCTGCCGTAAAAAGCCGAAGACTTGCGTAGCCAAAATTTTCATGTTGGAATTCTTGCGCAATCGGATTGAGGCCGTTCGACTGTGCGTTTTGCGAGCAGGACATTCAGCAGACACCGGGAAGCCCGCTTGTGGCGTGGTACGCATGATGCGTGGCCGCGTCTTTTTTGTATCTAGATCGGGAGACAGGCGATGCAGAAGGGCACCGTCAAATGGTTCAACCCCACCAAGGGTTATGGCTTCATCAAGCCGACTGTCGGCGACAAGGATGTCTTCGTGCACATCTCCGCCGTGGAGCGCGCGGGCCTTAGCACCCTCAATGAAAATCAGACCATCGAATACGACCTGGTGGAAAATCGCGGCAAGGCGTCTGCCGAGAACCTCAAGGTCTCATAACTAAGTCTTGCTGTGCCGACCCTGACATACATATGGGCCGGCCGACTGATGTAACTCCGGCGCAAGCCGGGCCTTTTGTAGCTCCGGTGCGGATCGTGCCGAGCGGGCGAGGTTATGCCCGCATTATCGCTTCTTTGGCTTCTTCGCCTTTTTGGCCGTTTTCTTGGCGGGTACAGCCTTCTTGGGGGCCGTGTCCTTTTCGGCGTTCTGAGCCTTCATCACTTGCGCTGCTTCTGCGATCTGAAGTGCTTCAACGGCCTTACGCATCGATCGCGCATAGCTATCGGCGGCATTATCGGCGGACATCTGAAGGCGCTTGGCGGCGGCCATGCCTTGCTCCGTCACGTCCTTCGCCAGTTGCTTGAAACGGTCCTTGGCGGTCTTGTCCTTGGCCTTTACGGCCAGGCCCGCATAGCGATCGCGTTGTGCCTTGACGGCTGCCATCAGTGTCTTGTTTTGCTGCTTAGCAGTCTGCCGGATGATCACATCCAGATCGGCGCCCGTCATTCTTCATTTCCTTAAGTGACAGCCAAAATAGTCAATTGTTTCAATTATGCAGTTGCCATTGAGGCATTGCAATCGTCGCAGCTCGTGGCGCTTGCCGGCGTACTGGACGAGGTGAGCTCATTGTCCGATGTCGTAAGCACGGATCGGGTTTCTTTACCGTAAAGATACTCGGCAATTGCGCTTGCGTGGCGGAATCATGATACCGCGAGACGTCCCGTCCGGCGCAGCCAGGTCTGGCCTGTCGATATGCGGTGCCAGATTGGCTGGCGTGTGGAGCATCCTGCGATGACGGTGCCGGCGAGATCGCGTTTCCGGATTGGCTTCAGGACGTCGATCATTGCCTTGTTCGTCGGCGTCGTCCTGACGGTCGGTCTGGCGCTGGTTTATCTCAGCTTCAGCAGGGTCAATACGATCATCCGGACCGCGGCTTCGTCGTATCTCAGCGTGGTCGCGCAGGCTGCGACCGATCGCATCGATGCGCAGCTCAAGAGCGTTCACGACAATCTGGATATCCTGCGCGGTATCACATCGGTCCAGTCCGCGGAGCTCAAGAATAACCCGCGGCTGAACATCCTGCTGGCGTCGATGCTGCGCAACAACAAGCAGCTCTTCAGCCTGTACATGGGATATGAGGACGGCTCGTTCCTGGAAATGGACCTGATCGACCGAACGGGAGCTGGGGTGAAAGCGCGCTTCGGGGCGCCGGACGGGGCCAGATTTCGCCTGTTCACGATCGTGAAAGCAGGCGATTTTGGACCGCTTCAGACCACGACCTCCTATCTCGACGATGCGCTGCGGCCTTTGGCAAGTCTGCCCGGGCCTGTCGATTTCGATCCTCGCGTTCGGCCGTGGTATCGCGGCGCCTTCGAGCCCAATGCCAGTCTGCTGACCGAGCCCTATATTTTCTATCAGACCGGTGACATCGGCTACACGCTGCGGATGCCCATTGTCGAGGGGCAGCGGGGTGTTGTGGCCGGCGATATCCTGCTCAGTGAAGCCGAGGCCATGCTGCGCAAGCAGCAGCTTGGGCATTCGGGGGTGGCCTATCTGTTCGACGATGCCGACCGGGTGCTGGCGCATCCCGAGATGTCCCGCTGGCTTGAAGCCACGAGTGTGCCGAACAAACTGTCGGAGCTGCCGCGACTGAGCGATGTCGATACGATCGGCGCTACTGCGGCTATCAAGGCGTGGCGCCAGACCGGCGTTGAACAACAGTTCTTCGATGACGGAACCGGGCGTGCCTATGCGGCGGCATTCAGGCCTGTAGAGATGGCTGGATCGGCCAATCTTCGCGTTGGCTTCTTCGCTCCGCTCGATGAGTTCTATGCCGAGATCGAGCAAGAAAAGCGCACGCTCTTCATTCTCGCATTTTGTTTTGTGCTCGCGGCCGTACCGATTGCGTTCTGGATCGGCAACAAGCTGTCGCTCTCCCTGCGAATTTTGGCGCGCGAGGTCGATCGCATCCAGAATTTCCGGTTTTCGTCGATGCCGCAACTGCGTTCGCCGATCCGCGAAATCGACGATCTCGGCCGATCGGTCTTCACCATGCGTACGCTGGTGCAGACATTCTCGAATTTCGTTCCTAAGCGTCTGGTTCAGCAACTGGTCGAAACCGGCACGGCCATGCAATTGGGCGGAGAGCGCCGCGAAGCGACCATCCTGTTCACGGATGTCGAGAATTTCACGGGAATGACGGAGAACGAAGATCCGACCCGGGTGATGCTCTACACGTCGCGCTATTTCGCTGCGATTTCGGACGTCATTGCTACGCATCAGGGCACGGTCGATAAATATATCGGCGATGCGGTTATGGGGCTGTGGAACGCACCCGTCGAGCACACCAACCATGTCGCGCAGGCTTGCGCCGCTGTGCTCGATTGCGTCGAAGCCAATCGGAAGCTCAATGAGGAATTCGAGCGTGAGGGCTGGCCCGTCTACAGGACCCGGTTTGGCCTGCATGTCGGCGATGTCATGATCGGCAATATCGGGTCACCCGACCGCATGAACTACACGGCGCTCGGCGCGACCGTAAATCTCGCGTCACGGCTCGAGACGCTGAACAAGGACTACGGAACCAGCGTCCTGGTCAGCGAAGCCGTCAAGGAGCGGGTGGACTCCCTGTTCCTTTTCCGCAGCGTCGCCCGGATCAAGCCGAAAGGCTTTGCCGCGGAAGTGCAGATCTATGAGTTGCTCGGTGCGCGAGACCAACATTCCGTCGCCGCGTCTGATCGCCACGCCAATTTCCCTGTTTGATCTAAGGGGGCCGCGCTATAGTGAACGCATGGCAGCCAACAGAGAAATATTGCGACGATGACCGACGTGACCCCGGTGCGGCGAGGTCGTCCTCGATCGGTCGAGACCGAGGATGCGATCCTGGACAGCGCCTATCGCATGATGGCGGCTGAGGGGCTTGCTGCGACGACCATCGATGCGATTGCGCGGGATTCCGGCGTTTCCAAGATGACGATATATAAATGGTGGCCGTCGCGCGAAGCGGTACTGATCGACGCATTTCTGCGGCAGGCGTCGACCATGCTACCGCTTTCCGAGAGCGGCGATCCGTTCACGCGCATCACGAAACATGCCACCGCCTATGCCGTGGCGCTGAACAGCGATTTTGGCAAGGTACAGCTCGCTGTCATCGCCGAATGCATCTCGCGGACCGGTTCAGCGAAAATCTTCTCCGAACGCTATCTCGGTATCCGCCGGGACATATCGCTGGCGATTATCAAGGACGGCCAGAAGGACGGCAGCATCGTTGCTTCGGAGCCAGCCGGCGATCTCTATGATCGGATCTATGGCACGCTGTTTTATGAGTATGTCTTTGGATTTCGGCCGCTGACGGCCGACTATGCCCGCAAGCTCGTCAAATCCGTGTTGTCGGTGCAATAGTCAGATGCCGCCTTGCCGCGCGCGGCGAAACCAGCGCCAGGTTTCGCGTGTGACGGCCCGGTAACCCCAACCGCGATGCGTGATACGTTCGTCGATGATGGCGTTGAGCTTTGGCAATGCGTGGAAGGGCACCGACGGATAGGCGTGATGTTCGACATGGAATGGCATGTTCCAGGTGAACCACTTCGTCAGCCTATCGGTATAGGTCGTGCGGGTGTTCTCATAGGCGCTGCGGGTATGCTCGCAGCCGGTGTGTTCGGCATAGAGATAGGGCCGCAGGAATAGCTGGCCGACATAGAGCGGGACGAGCCAGCACCACAGCAGCATCGTGCTGGAGAAGGCGATAGAAGCGATCAGCAGCGCCAGATAGACGAGGGCATAGATGCGGGCTTCGCGCACCACCATGCCTTGCTTGGATTCCGGGATCCACGGCGCTACGGCTTGTCCGGTCACGGCACGCCGGACCAGCAGGCGGATCCGGTTGGTCAGTTGCACGATGCCGGTATAGGCAATCGCGAGCCTGGTATCCGACGATGGAATTGTCGCGGTGACGAGTTCAGGATCGCGGTCGGGATCCTGCGTGAAGCGGTGATGGTCCCAGTGAAATAGCGCATAGTGTTCATAGGGTAGAACGATCATCAGCGACGAGACATGGCCGAGGGCCTCGTTCAGCCGCCGGCTGGTGAACACAGTCTTGTGCGCGGCCTCGTGCACCGCCATGAACAGGAAGGCGATGAGATAACCCTGGATGATGATCAGCGGGATCGCCCACACCACGCCGTAGCGGGTGGCGACCTGCCAGATCAGCGTTCCAACCAAAGCGATCAAGGCATAATGGCTGATCGAGCGAATGAGCCCCGGAAGATTGGCGCGAACCGACAGGTCCTTCAGCTGTGCGGGCGTTAGGGCGCGGGTTTCGATCTTGCCATGGCCAACTGCATCCATCGTCATCGGTTCGTTCCGTTCTCGGTTCAGGCGTCGGCGGCGAGCAGCGTGGAGACCTTCATGTTGATGAAGGCTGCGTCGGTTGGAATCTTGACGGGATTGCCGGCGCGGTGTCCGTGCAGCGAGGGGATCGGACACAGTTCGGCCTTGCGTGCGTTGGTTAGCAGGGGGAGTTCGTCTTCGTTGTCGCCAACCTGAAAATAGTTGTCAGTTTGTCCGGGCATCAGCAGAACGCGCGCCTTGATAGCAGCCATGGCTTTCCGGAAGTCGCCACGGAATTCATCGCAGCGGCTGATATCGCCATTTTGCCAGGTCCAGAGTTGAGCGAGCAGATTGTTGGCATCACGATGCGCAAAGGCGACATCCCATGATCGTGTCAGATAGTCTCCCAGTGAGGTGAAGCCGGCCTCACGCCAGAGCTCATCGCGGTAGAAGCCGTGCGACATCGCCCAGCCTGCATAGACGCGTCCCATGGCGCGGAGACCGGCCAATGGTTTCGAAGCAAAGCGGCCATCGACAAAGGCAGGATCGGTCGTTAGAGCGGCCCGCACGCTTTCGAGAAACACGGCGTTGAACGGCGAACAACGGGCGCTGCCGCAGACCACTGCCGCGCGTGCCACCATGTCCGGATAGCGGGCGGCCCAGTGATAGGCCTGCATGCCGCCCATCGACCAGCCATAGACTAGTGCCAGACGGGCGATGCCGAATTGCTCGGTCAGCAGGCGATGCTGGATCGAAATAGCGTCATGATAGCTGATGTTCGGATAGGGGGCGCCAGCCAGAGCTTCCAGCGAATTCGATGGCGATGACGACAGCCCGTTTCCGAACAGATTGGGGATGACGATGAAGTAGCGGTCCGGATCGAGTGCGGCGCCCGGCGCGATCAGCCACTCAGTGTCGTAGTGTTGTGCGCCGAACGACGTCGGATAGAGGATGACGTTATCTTTGGCAGCATTGAGTGCGCCATAGGTCTTGTAAGCAAGCTGCAGGCGCGGGTGCCGCTGGCCGGATTGCAGCAGCACGTCACCCGCCTCGAAGATCTGGTAGTCGTTCGGCGTATTCATGCTGCAGCTCCGGAAGGTCCGTTGACGCTTGCCGAGGGTGCGACAAGCGATCCGCTCGACAAAATTTAATAACTGTACTATTGGTATATTAATTGGCGAAGAGCGCAATGCCGAAACTTCGGCATTGCCGCCTGAATAGCATGGAGCTGGTCGTCGCCCGTTGGCGGCTCGGCGACATCTTGTTTTTGTATTCGAAACGTACAAGAGACTTGCGGCCCGTTAGTCTATTCACTGGCCTGTCATCGGCGCAGAGGCGGAAAGCGGCCAAGTTGTCCGCATAAGCCGCTGCGAATTCGAAGTCGCGCTTGCCCGCAACCCACTCAAAGGAGTCTGGATCATGGGAACCATCACCACCAAAGACGGCACCGAGATTTTTTACAAGGATTGGGGCACCGGGCAGCCGATCGTGTTTCATCACGGCTGGCCCCTAAGTGCGGACGACTGGGACAACCAGATGATGTTCTTCCTCAATCAGGGCTATCGCGTCATCGCGCACGACCGCCGTGGCCATGGTCGCTCCAGCCAGACCGCGACCGGTAATGAGATGGACACCTATGCGGCCGACGTCGCCGAACTCACCGATGCACTCGATCTCAAGGACGCCGTGCATATCGGTCACTCCACCGGCGGCGGCGAAGTTGCGCGTTACGTCGCACGTGCCAAGAAGGGACGCGTCGCCAAGGCGGTGCTGGTCAGCGCCGTGCCGCCGATCATGCTCAAGACCGAGAACAATCCCGGCGGCCTGCCGCTCGAAGTGTTCGACGGCTTCCGTGCTGCGCTTGTTGCCAACCGCGCGCAGTTCTACGTCGATGTCCCGGCCGGGCCATTCTACGGCTTCAACCGGCCGGGCGCGAAAGTCTATCAGGGCGTGATCGACAACTGGTGGCGGCAGGGCATGATCGGCGGCGCCAAGGCGCACTATGATTGCATCAAGGCATTTTCGGAAACCGACTTCACCGAAGACCTGAAGGCGATCGATGTGCCGGTGCTCGTTTTGCACGGCGATGATGACCAGATCGTGCCTTATGCCGACGCTGCACCACTGACGGTGAAGCTGCTCAAGAACGGCACGCTGAAGACCTATCCGGGCTTCCCGCACGGCATGCTGACCACCCATGCGGATGTGATCAACCCGGATCTGCTGGCATTTGTTCGCAGCTAAACGAACCAGTGTGAACGACGCAGTGCGTGTTGCGTCGTTCACATTGTCTTTAATGGTCCTGCGACCGGCGCTCGCGAACTGAGCGGTCCCTCGTTGATGACCGGGATATGACAGTTCGGGGCGCCTGCCGAACAATAAATGCGTTGTCCTCGTTGCGGAAAAGTTACGATCAGGCCAATATGCAACCTTTGATAGCGCGCGCCGTGCCGACTTGGTACGGGCGCTTTGTTGACGATGCATTTTTTGGGCGGTTTGTGGGGACGCGCAATGGATTCCGGTCACGAAGCGAGTGAGTCTCAGAAAGACGTTGTTGCAACGACATCGACGGCACTGTCCGCACAGCTGGAGAAGATCATATCCAGGGCGGATTCGAGTTATGTGCCGCCTTCAGCGCGCGCCAAACGACGCAGCCGAGCCAAGGCAGATGATCGTTTTGCTATCCGCAAGAATTTCCTCGAGGCGCCGCGCAGCGATCCCAATGCGTTCGAGCGTATCATCGGCGAAAGCGATCTGCTGTCGATCAATTTTCTGGATCGAGGCAAGCGTGCAGCGGCGGCCGTGTGCCGGATCAGAGTGCCGAGTGACGGCGGGGCGTGGTACGGCACCGGCTTTTTGGTCGGACCACGACTGTTGCTCACCAATCATCACGTGCTTGGCGACGAAGACGAGGCGAGCCAGTGTGAGGCCGAGTTCGGCTACGAGCACGACATCGATGGCGTGTTGCGCGATCCGGTCTGCTTCAACCTGCGTCCGCATGAAATATTCTATACCAACGCCGAACTCGATATCACCTTTGTGGCGATTACGCCGTTGTCGGATGACGGCGTACCGCTCGACCGCTACGGCCGGCTTCCACTGATCCCGCTGTCGGGCAAAGCAGTCGATGGCGAATGGGTCACGATCATTCAGCATCCGGGCAGCGAACCGAAGCAGATCGCGATCCGCGCCAGCCAGATCGTCACGCTTGACCCAACCTCGGCTGTCGGGATCGACCTTAGTCAGTTCATCCATTATTCGACAGATACGCAACCGGGGTCTTCGGGCGCGCCAGTGCTGAATGACCAGTGGCAGGTGCTGGCGTTGCATCACAAGGCGGTTCCTGCGCCGAGCAAGCCCGGCGCAGTCGTCAAGGATCCGGTATGGATCGCCAATGAAGGCATTCGGATCAGTGCCATCTTTTCACTGCTCGAAAAGGAACGATTTGCAAAACGGCAGGCAGGGCTCGTTCTCGACAGGCTCGACAAGTCGCTCGGCCTCAGTCCGATGTCCCAGGGCATATCGGTTGGCGAGACGCTTCTGGAGGCTGACCGTAAGCCGCTTCAAGTGTCACGCTGGGCAGGTGTTCGTGGCTATGATGCGGGGTTCTTCAAGAGCAATCCCATCGATCTTGCGACGATCTATGCACCGCTGCTTGCCGCCGGCAAGGTTGCGCCATTGCTGGATGGCTCGGGATATGAACTGGCCTATCATCATTTTACGTCGGTGATCCATGAAGAGCGCAAGTTTCCACTGATCACGGCGGTCAACATTGCCGGGGGGAAACTCATCCATCCCGGTAAGCGAAAGGATACGTGGCGGCGCGACGCGCGGATCGCGGACGAGTATCAGCCGGACGGTGCCTTCTACGAAAAGGCCAAGGGTAACGATCCAGTTCAATTCAGCCGGGGGCATCAGGTCCGTCTGCTCGATCCATGCTGGAGCGCACTATCCGACGATGTGGAACGTCTTGAGGAAGCCCAAGCGGGTTCCGAGGATACGTTCCACTACACCAATGCAGCGCCGCAGGTGCAAAGCTACAACGATATCGACTGGGGCAATCTCGAGGACTATCTGCTGGATAAGGCGCAGACCTCCGAGAAGCGGTTGACGGTTTTTACCGGACCGATCTATCGCGATGACGATCCCTATTATGGCAAGGGTCGCAAGGGCGGACCGTGGAAGGTGCCGCTCTCGTTCTGGAAAGTGGCGGTGCTGCAAAAGACGACGACCAAGATCGCCGCGGCGGCGTTCATCGTCGGGCAGACCCAGTATGTCCAGGCGCTGTATGAGGCCAAGGTGTTCTCCGGATTGAAGCCGTACACCGTGGATGAAATGCGCAAGCGCAGGATTCAAACCACGATCGTGGCGATCGAGGAGGCGACCGGTCTGGATTTCTCGGTGGTGAAGCCGTTCGATGCACACGGGACGCTGGAATCGACGCGAAGAACCCGGTGGATCAACGATATGGATGACGTCGTAATCTGACCTGCCGGGCTGCAGTGCGGGGCAGTGCGACCCGGGACGTCTCGCCTAGATCACCGTCGGTGAGATCAGCGTGTCGTCGCGGCTGGCGCTGGCGCCGGTACTGGTGGTGCAGGTGTCGCCGGTGATGCCGACGCTGTTGGTGGCCAACAGCCGTAATGCCTGCGGATAGATCTTGTGCTCGATGTCGAGCACGCGCGCGGCGAGGGTGTCGGGGGTGTCGTTATCGGCCACGGCCACGGCGCCCTGCATCACGATCGGGCCGGCATCGGTCTCTGGAATGACAAAATGCACCGTGGCGCCGGAAATCTTGACGCCGGCGCGCAATGCCTGGCCGTGCGGATCGAGGCCGGGGAAGGAGGGCAGCAGCGACGGGTGGATGTTCAGCATCCGGCCGTACCAGTGTCGCACGAATTCCGCCGTGAACAGGCGCATGAAGCCGCCGAGGCAGATCAGCTCGATCTTGTGCTCGTCGAGGGTCGCCTGCAGCAGCTTCTCGAAGCCTGCGCGATCCTTGCCGAACGGCTTGCTCTCGATCACCAGCGTCTTGACGCCATTGGCCTGCGCAGTGGCGAGGCCGGGAGCGTCAACCCTGTTGGAAATCACCAGCGCAATCTCGGCCGGGAAGCCATCTGCTGCGGCGGCCTCGATCAATGCGGTCATGTTCGACCCGCGGCCGGAAATCAGGATGGCGACGCGACGCATCACGGCCTCACAGGTTGAGTTCGAGATGTCCGTCATAGACGACGCGCTCGTCGCCCTCAGCTTCGATGACGTCGCCGAGCAGCGCCACGGTCTCGCCGCCCTCGCGCAGGATGTCCATCACCTGCTGCACGGCTTCGCGCTTGACGATGGCGATCATGCCGACGCCGCAGTTGAAGGTGCGCAGCAGCTCGAGTTCGGCGATATCGCCTTCCTTTGCCAGCCACTTGAACACCGGCAGGACGGTGAGGGAGGGCAGGTCGATGCGAACGCCGAGGTTCTTTGGCAGCACGCGCGGGATGTTGTCCGTGAAGCCGCCGCCAGTGATATGCGCGAGGCCCTTCACGGCGCCGGTCTCGCGGATCGCGCGCAAGCAGGATTTCACATAGAGCCGGGTCGGGGTCAGCAGCGCACCGCCAAGCGTCATCACCGGCGAGAACGGCGCTTTGTCGGCGTAAGAGAGGCCCGTGCGCTCGACAATCTTGCGGACCAGCGAGAAGCCGTTGGAGTGGACGCCAGACGAGGCCATGCCGATGACGGCATCGCCCACGCCGATATCATTGGTCGGCAGCAGCGTGCCGCGCTCGGCAGCGCCGACCGAGAAACCTGCGAGGTCGTAGTCGCCGTCTTTGTACAGGCCGGGCATCTCGGCGGTCTCGCCGCCGATGAGCGCGCAGCCGGACTCACGGCAGCCCTCTGCGATACCAGCAACAATTGAGGCGGTGGCTTCTGGGTCGAGCTTGCCGCATGCGAAGTAGTCGAGAAAGAACAGCGGCTCGGCGCCCTGGACCACGAGGTCGTTGACCGACATGGCGACGAGATCGATGCCGATGCCGTTATGGATGCCGGCTTCGATAGCGATCTTGACCTTGGTGCCAACGCCGTCGGTAGCGGCGACGAGAACCGGATCCTTGAAGCCGGCGGCCTTGAGGTCGAACAGTCCGCCGAAGCCGCCGATCTCGGCGTCAGCGCCGGCACGGGCGGTTGCGCGAACCATCGGCTTGATGAGGTCCACCAGACGGTTGCCAGCATCGATATCGACGCCCGCGTCCGCGTAAGTGAGGCCTTTTTTCTGGTCGGTCATGCCGGGTATCCTGCCGGAGCTGCGAAACTGTGTATTTTCGGCTGGTTACGTCGGAATCCCCGCCTGCGCAATGGCTCGTAAACGCTATCCCGATTACTATGTAGGCGGTAAGCCGGTCGGAGCCCCCAAGCTCGGATTGCGAAACAGGCCGGAGCCGGGAAGCGCCGCGTGAGTATCCCCAATTTAATCACCCTCGGGCGCATCCTGCTGGTGCCCGTGATCGTCTGGGCGATTGCCTCGAACCAGATGGAAATCGCCTTTGCAATCTTCGTGATTGCGGGGGTCAGCGATGCCGTGGACGGCTTTCTCGCCAAGCGTTTCAACATGGCCAGCGAACTCGGTGCGCTGCTCGACCCCTTGGCCGATAAGGCGCTGCTGGTCTCGATCTATGTCTCCCTGGGGATATGGGGGGCAGTTCCGCGCTGGATCGTGATTCTCGTGGTGTCGCGGGATATCATGATCGTGGGCGCCGTCATTGTGTCGTGGTTGTTCGGCAAACCGATCCCGATGAAGCCGCTGATGGTATCGAAGCTCAATACGGTGGCGCAGGTGGCCTTCGCAGCCTTGGTTCTTGCTGCCCTCGGATTTGGTTTCAAATCCTCGCCTTACGATTTGATTTTAATGGGCTTTGTGACCGTCTTGACGCTGCTCTCTGTGTCCTTCTATCTCGTCGAGTGGATGCGACACATGAGCACCATCGAACCCGGTCAAGAGCCCCGGTAAACCGGTATTCGTGACGTTCGCCGGCGGAGCCGGCAGGAGTATTTGCGTGGTCGCCCGCGTCCAACCCCGTCAACTGGCGTTCGCGCTGCCCCATGCGGAGAGTCTGTCCCGCGACAACTTCCTTGAGGGCCCGGCCAATGCCGAGGCGCTGGGACTGATCGACTGCTGGCCGGACTGGCCGAACCGGGTCATGCTCCTTGTCGGCCCGGAAGGGTCCGGCAAGAGCCATCTGGCGGCGATCTGGGCCGAGGAGGCCGGGGCACGCTCCACCATGGCGCACAGCCTGACGGCTGCGACGGTTCCGGCTGAGTTGGTGACCAACGCACTGGTGGTGGAGGATCTCAATGCCGGTGCCTTCGACGAGCGGGCGCTGTTCCATCTTC
Organism: Tardiphaga sp. 20_F10_N6_6; assembly: GCF_052076045.1. NCBI lineage: Bacteria > Pseudomonadati > Pseudomonadota > Alphaproteobacteria > Hyphomicrobiales > Nitrobacteraceae > Tardiphaga > Tardiphaga sp. 20_F10_N6_6. The sequence goes on along the minus strand of NZ_CP197239.1, from coordinate 1,280,054 downwards.
TTAATCTGGCACGTCAGGACAACGCCTATGTGCTGATTACGGCGCGGGTCGCCCCGGCCGCCATGGAGGTCGAGTTGCGCGATCTGCGGTCGCGGCTCCGTGCGATCCCGGTAGTCAATCTGCTGCCGCCGGATAACGGGTTGTTTCGGGCGCTGATCGTGAAGTTTTGCGCCGACCGCCAGCTCAGCATCGACGAGAGCGTGGTCAGCTATGTGGCCAGCCGCATCGAGCGGTCATTCGCCGCCGCCCGCCATACGGTGGAATTGCTGGATAGCGAGGCGCTCCGGCTTGGGCGGCCGGTGACCCGTGCATTGGCTGCGGAACTGCTGCGCGACGCCTGACTTAGCCTTGGACGTCAAACGCGGCGCGTCACACCGTGCCTTGACGGCGCGGCAGGCAGGTTCCTCAATGTCATCGAAGCGTCACGCAACTGACGCAATGTCCGCTGTGATTTGCCGGCACTATAGCGCTGCTTGAACTGGATGGATTGCTGTCTCATGGACTCCGCAGAAGAGATTGTTATTGAAGAGAAAAAGGGCGAAGCGAAGCCGGCAGAGGTGGTCGCGTCGGGTCCCGAGCGCTTCATCAATCGCGAGCTGTCCTGGCTGCATTTCAATCGCCGCGTCCTTGAGGAGTCCGTCAATCCGGGCCATCCGGCGCTGGAGCGCGTCCGCTTCCTGTCGATTTCCGCAAACAACCTTGATGAATTCTTCATGGTCCGCGTCGCCGGTATCAAAGCGCAGGTCCGTGAGGGAATCAGCGAGCGCAGTCCGGACGGCTTGACCCCGGCCGAGCAACTGGTGCTGATCAACAGCGCGGTCTCCAAGCTCGGCAGCGACCAGCAGGCGATCTGGCGCGACCAGCGCGGCATGCTGGCCGATGTCGGAATCGTGCTGCTCGACGGCAAGGAGGTCAGCAAAGCCGACCGGTCCTGGATCGAGGACCACTTCCTCCACAATATTTTCCCGCTGCTGACGCCGCTGGCGATCGACCCGGCGCATCCGTTCCCGTTCATTCCGAGTCTGGGCTTCACCATCGCGCTGCATCTGTCGCGGGTGTCCGACGGCAAGACGATGAACGCGCTGATCCGCATGCCCGGCAAGATCGATCGCTTCATCCGCCTGCCGACCCCCGGCAAGGACGGCGCGGTCCGCCTTATCACGCTGGAACAGGCCACTGGCCTGTTCATCGCGCGTCTATTCCCGGGCTACACTGTTCAGGGGCAGGGTGCCTTCCGCATCATCCGCGACAGTGAACTTGAAGTCGAAGAAGAGGCCGAGGATCTGGTCCGGCTGTTCGAGACTGCGCTGAAGCGTCGCCGCAGAGGGTCGGTGATCCGCCTCGAAATCGAAGCCGGCATGCCGGCAGAACTCCGTGCCTTCGTGCAGCGCGCGCTGGCGACCTCGGATGACGAAATCCTGCTGGTCGACGGCATTCTCGCCATGAACGAGGTCTCGCAGCTCACGCGGCTCGATCGGCCCGATCTCGAATTCGTGCCCTATGTGCCGCGTCATCCGGAACGTGTCCGCGATCATGGCGGCGACATCTTTGCGGCGATCCGTCAGAAGGACCTGATTGTCCATCATCCCTATGAGTCCTTCGACGTCGTCGTGCAGTTCCTGCAGCAGGCCGCGCGCGATCCGGATGTGGTGGCGATCAAGCAGACTCTGTATCGCACCTCCAACAATTCGCCGATTGTCCGCACGCTGGTGGAGGCCGCTGAGGCCGGTAAGTCGGTAACGGCGCTCGTCGAACTGCGTGCGCGGTTTGATGAAGAGGCCAATATCCGCTGGGCGCGCGATCTCGAACGCGCCGGTGTCCAGGTGGTCTATGGCTTCCTGGAATTGAAGACCCACGCCAAGCTGTCGCTGGTGGTGCGCCGCGAGGGCGGCTCGCTCACGACCTATGTGCACACCGGCACCGGCAACTATCATCCGGTCACCGCGCGCATCTACACCGATCTGTCATATTTCACATCCGACCCGATCATCGGTCGCGATGCCGCACGCGTGTTCAACTATATCACCGGTTATGCCGAGCCGAGCGACATCGAGAAGATGGCCGTATCGCCGCTGACCTTGCGCGGGCGCATGCTCGAACACATCCGCGGCGAAGCGGCATTCGCCCGCAGCGGCAAGCCCGGTGCGATCTGGCTCAAGATGAATTCGCTGGTCGATCCGGAAATCATCGATGCGCTCTATGAGGCGTCGAATGCCGGTGTATCCGTTGAACTGATCGTGCGTGGCATCTGCTGCCTGCGGCCGGGCGTGCCCGGCCTGTCCGAAAACATTCGCGTCAAGTCGATCATCGGCCGCTTCCTTGAACATGGTCGAATCTATTGCTTCGGTATGGGCAATGGCCTGCCGAGCCCGAAGGCGGCGATATACATATCGTCGGCTGACATGATGCCGCGCAATCTGGATCGCCGCGTCGAGGTTCTGTGTCCGCTGCAGAACCCCACCGTGCATACCCAGGTGCTCGAGCAGATCATGGTGGCCAATCTCAAGGATACGGAACAGAGCTGGCAATTGTTGCCGGACGGGTCGTCAACGCGTATGAAGGCAGCGAAGGGCGAGGAACCCTTCAATGTGCACAATTACTTCATGACGAATCCGAGTCTGTCTGGCCGTGGAAAGTCGCTTGAGAAATCATCCCCGCGCCGGCTCACCCGCCGTTCGGAGCGTCACCAATCCTCGTAAGGAACCAGCAACGTGGTAACGCGTGCCAATCAACGCGCGACCAGCGTCGCCGTCATCGATATTGGCTCCAACTCGGTGCGTCTCGTTGTCTACGAGTCGCTGACGCGAAGCCTTGTTACGCTCTTCAATGAGAAGGCGCTGTGCGGTCTCGGCCGCGAAGTGCAGAGCACTGGACTGCTGGCCAAGGACGCTGTCGACAAGGCGCTGACGGCGCTGCGGCGCTTCCGTGCGCTGTGCAGGGTCATGAAGGTCGGTCGCGTCTACGCCATCGCGACCGCTGCGGCGCGCGATGCGAGCAATGGACCTGCCTTCATCACAGCAGCCGAGAAAATCTGCGGCTGCGAGATCCAGATCATATCGGGGCCGCGCGAAGCGAAGCTCTCGGCGCTGGGCGTGATTTCGGGCGTGCACAAGCCGGATGGCCTGGTTGGCGATCTCGGGGGCGGTTCGCTCGAACTGATCGATGTCAAAGGCAATGCGGTCCGGCAGGGCGTGACGCTGCCGCTCGGCAGTCTCGCATTGCAGGATGCCTCACAGAAATCACCGAAGAAGGCGGAGCGCATCGTCAGGCTGGCGCTGGCTGACGTCGCGCAGCTCAAGGCGGGCGTAGGTCGCAATTTCTATGCGGTCGGCGGCACCTGGCGTGCATTGGCGCGGCTGCACATCATCCAGAGCGGCTATCCGCTACGTGTGATGCATGGCTATTCGATCCCGGCCACCGAAGCGCTCGATTTCGTGCGCCGCTTGCGCCGGCTCGCAACAGCCAACATTCTTGCCAACATCGAAGCCATAGCCGAACAGCGCCAGCCTCTGCTGGTCTACGCGGCGCTCGTGCTTGAATATGTCATTCGCACCGCCAAGCCGAAGACTATCGTGTTCTCGACCTATGGCGTCCGTGAAGGCTTGCTGTACGAAATGCTGCCGCAAGCGCAGCGCATGCAAGATGGTCTGGTCGGCGCCGCGCAGACCATGAACGAGTTGATGTCGCGTTCGGCCCGCCACGCGCAGGAGCTGAGCGACTGGAGTGATCGGTTCGCCCGTGTCGCCAAGCTCAAAGAGACCGACGAGGATCGTCGGCTACGCCGGGTGGCGTGTCTGTTGTCCGATATCGGCTGGCGGGTCCATCCGGATCATCGCGGCGAGCAGACGCTCAGTCTGATCACGAACGGCAATTTCGGCTCCGTCGATCATCACGGTCGCGCATTCCTCGCGCTCTGTGTGTACTACCGCTACGCAGGATTCGGCGCCGAGAACGAGCCCCCGGAGCTGGTCCGCGCGCTTGTCTCGCCGGCGCAGGTCGAACGCGCCCGTTTGCTCGGCGCGTTGTTCAGGGTCGCGCATCTCATTTCGGCGGCGCGGCCGGGCGTGCTGCCCGCCACGCATTTCGCCACCAAGGATCGCAAGATGATGCTCGTCTTCGAGCATCGCATGGTCGATCTCGTCGCCGACCGCGTCGGCAGCCGCTTCAAGCAGCTGGCACGATTAGTGGGGAAGTCCGGGACGATCGTCAGGCGATAGCCACCGTCGCTCATTCTGAATGACACTACTGATTGCAGCGCGGCGTGACTCTCGGTTTCCGTGCGTATACCCTTTTCCGGCGCGGCCGTTTTGGTCCACGCGGCAAGTACATACGATTTCCGGACCGGGAGAGTCGAAATGTCAGCCCTTCTGATCAACCTTATCGTTCAACTGATTGGCGGCGCGATTGGCGGAAATGTTGCCGGCGGTGCATCGAAGTCTGTCGATCTTGGTACAATCGGCAACACGATCGCAGGTGCAATAGGTGGCGGCGTTGGCGGTCAAATTCTCGGAATGCTGATTCCTATGCTTTCAAACGCATCGGCGACCACCGATATCGGTTCGCTGATCGGTCAGGTGGCCGGAGGCGGTGTCGCGGGTGCGGTGCTGACGGCAATCGTCGGAGCCATCAAGAACAGATCGGCGGCGTAAAGCGATCGTCATTGCGTCTCGCAGGGCGAGGTCTGGTACGCCCCGTCCTGCTGTTTGCGGCAGCCAATTAGAACGCTACCTTGGACGACGTAGCCTACGCGCGATCCACCCGGATCACCCGGCCTTTTTCCATCGCCAATGCAAGGCGGCCATGCTTGAGCGCCAGGGCGGCCTCGCCGAACAACTCACGCCGCCAGCCGTGCAGGGCGCCGACGTCGGCATTGTCGTCGGTGGCGATCTGCTCGAGATCGTCGACGGTGGCGATGACCTTGCTGGCGACGGCGTGACGTTCCGACGTCATGCGTAGCAGCACTTTCAGCAGTTCGACGGTGGCCGCGCCATTGGAATTGCCGCGCGGCTTCTCGATCTTCGGCAACGTGGCGGGATCGCGGGCGACGCCACGCTGGACGGCGGCAACAATGTCGCTGCCCCACTTGGAGCGATCAAAGCCCTTCGGCAGGGAACGCAGATTGGCAAGCTTCTCCAGTGACGTCGGCGCATGGGTCGCGATATCGCCGACGGCATCGTCCTTCAGCACGCGCGAGCGCGGCACATCGCGGCTCTGTGCTTCCTGTTCGCGCCAGGCAGCGACTTCCATCAGCACTGCGAGCTCTTTCGGCTTGCGGACGCGGGTCTTCAGCCGTTCCCAGGCGCGCTCGGGATGGAAATCATAGGTCTTTGGCGAGGTGAGAATTTCCATTTCCTCGCTGACCCAGTCGCTGCGGTCGCGCTTCTTCAGATCGGCATCGAGCTTGGCGAACACGTCGCGCAGATGGGTGACGTCGGAGACGGCGTAGTGCAACTGCTCTTCGGTCAGCGGACGGCGCGACCAATCGGTAAAGCGGTGGGTCTTGTCGGGGCGGTGGCCGGTGACGCGTTCGACGAGTTGGTCATAGGCAATGCTGTCGCCGTAGCCGAGCACCATGGCTGCGACCTGGGTGTCGAAGATCGGATGCGGCACCACGCCGGCGCGGTGCACGATTATTTCGATGTCCTGCCGCGCGGCATGGAAGACCTTCAGCACGGCCTCGTTGGCCATCAGGTCGAAGAACGACGTGAGGTCGATGCCCTCGGCAAGCGTGTCGATCACCACCGCGTCTTCCGCGCTGGCCATCTGGACCACGCAGAGCAGCGGGTAATAAGTGGTCTCGCGGAGGAATTCCGTATCGACCGTAATGACGGGGTGCTTGGCAAGTCGCTCGCACGCGGCGGTCAGCTGGGCAGTGGTCGTGATCAGTTCCATGGACGGTCCATAACGCTTTTGCCAAGGCGTTCGGCCGAAAAACCTGTTGAGTCAAGGTGTTTCGGGCAGATTGGAGGTCTGCTCCGATAGAATGAGGGTGTTTAGGTGCCGCAGAAGGTCTTCAGTACGCGCTGATCCGGCTCCGGCGGCTCGGCGTAATCCGCCATCTCCGGTTGATCTTCATAGGGTTTCGCCAGCACGGCCAGCAATTTCTCGAACGGCGCGTAGTCGTCGGCCAGCGCCGCCTGGATCACCGCCTCGACGCGATGATTGCGGGGGATGAAGGCCGGATTAACTGCCTGCATGGCCTGATAGCGTGCCTCGGAGGTCTCCGACTCCCGGCCGAGTCGCTGCCGCCAGTTCATGGCCCAGGCGTCGAACGCTGTCGGATCGATGAACAGGCCGCGCACGGCTTCGTCGCTGTCTGCGTCAACCGCGGCGGCGCCGAGGCGGCGGAAGGTCAGGGTGAAATCGGCCTGATTGACCGTCATGGCGGTAAGCAGATCCTGCGCCAATGCGGCATCGTCCGGCTGGCTGGTGAACAGCCCGAGCTTCCGGCGGAGACCGGCCTGATAGGCCGTGTCGAAAATATCGGAGAATTCGCCCAATGCGGCCTGCGCAATCTCTATGCCGGTCTTCTCATCGCTGTCGATCAGCGGCAGCAGCGTCTCGGCGAAGCGCGTCAGATTCCACAGCGCGATGCGCGGCTGGTTCGCATAAGCGTAGCGGCCCATCTCGTCGATCGAGCTGTACACCGTCGCGGGATCGTAGGCGTCCATGAAGGCGCAGGGGCCGTAATCGATGGTCTCACCGGATACCGAGCAGTTATCGGTGTTCATCACGCCGTGGATGAAGCCGACATGGAGCCAGCGTGCGACAAGTTCGGCCTGACGGCGGATCACCGCATCGAGTAGCGCGCGAATAGGATGTTCGGCTTCGGCTGCGTCGGGATAGTGCCGGGCGATCACATGATCGGCGAGTTGTTTCACCCCGGCGATATCCTCGCGCGCGGCAAAAAACTGGAAGGTGCCGACGCGGATGTGGCTTGAGGCGACGCGCGTCAGCACGGCACCCGGCAGCATCGTCTCACGCTGAACCCGTTCGCCTGTGAGGACGGCGGCGAGGGAGCGCGTTGTGGGAATGCCCAGGGCCGCCATGGCTTCGCTGACGATATATTCCCGGATCACTGGACCAAGCGCAGCACGGCCATCGCCGCGGCGCGAGAAAGGCGTTGGACCGGAGCCTTTAAGCTGGATGTCGCGGCGCACACCGTCGCGGTCAATGACCTCGCCGAGCAGGATCGCGCGGCCATCGCCGAGCTGCGCCACGAAATGTCCGAACTGATGTCCGGCATAGGCCATCGCGAGGGGATCGGCGCCATCCGGCACGCGCTTGCCGGCGAGGACTTCGACGCCTTCGGGACTGGCCAGCCAGTCAGGATCGATGCGGAGTTGGTCGGCCAGCGCGCGGTTCAGCTTAATCAGCCTCGGCGCTGTCACCGGCGTCGGTGCAACGCGGGCGAAGAAATTCGCGGGCAGGGCGGCATAGCTGTTGTCGAACGGGAAGTGGACTGTCATGGCCCCAAGATGGGGGGCCACGACGTGTTAGGCAACCGCTGAAAGCGGTCTCAGGCGGCGCGAACCGTGTCGAGGAACCGGTCGACTTCATCCTTCAGGCGATTGCTTTCGAGCGACAGCGACTGCGCTGCGGCCAGCACCTGGGTCGATGCGGAGCCAGTCTCGCTGGCGCCGCGATTGACCTCGGTGACCTCGCTGGCGACCTGGGTGCTGAGCTGGGCCGACTGCTGGACATTGCGCGCGATTTCCTGTGTCGCTGCGCCCTGTTCCTCAACCGCCGCTGCGATGGCCGACGAGACTTCGGAAATCAGCGTGATGGTCGAGCCGATCTCCTTGATGGTCTCGATCGTCTCCGCACTGGCCGCCTGCATGCCGGCGATCTGCATGCTGATTTCGTCGGTGGCCTTGGCGGTCTGCGACGCCAGCGCCTTCACTTCGGCGGCGACGACTGCGAAGCCGCGGCCGGCGTCACCGGCGCGCGCCGCCTCGATGGTGGCGTTGAGCGCCAGCAGGTTGGTTTGTTCGGCAACGGCGGTGATGAGCTTCACGACGTCATCGATCCGTGCAGTGGCCTGCGTGAGTTTGGTAATGCTTTCATTGGTCTTCTCGGCCTGCAGCACGGCGGTCGAAGCGATACGATTCGATTCATGAACCTGGCGGCCGATTTCATTCACCGACGAGGTGATTTCTTCCGTTGCCGCGGCCACCGACTGAACGTTGCTCGACACCGTATGCGATGCAGACGCTGCCGAGCCCGACAGCGTCATGGTGATATCCGACGTGCGGGTCAGCGTGGTGGCAGAGGCTTCGAGTTCGGTCGAGGCCGATGACAAGGAGCCCACCAGTTCGCTGATCATCGACTCGAAGTTGCTGGTCGCCTTCGTGATGGTTTCTGCACGGGCGGCCTTGATGGCGGCCTCGGCACCGGCAGCCTGATCCGCAGCACGCTTGGCGATGAGGGCGTCCTTGAAGATCTGCAACGCGCTGGCGATACGGCCGATCTCGGTGCTTTCGCCCTGATGCGGAATGACGGCCTCCAACTGACCATCGGTCAGCTGGCCCATTGGCTTCAGGATCGAGGCGATGCCGCCGGAGATGTCGCGCACCAGATACATGGCAGCGCTGAGACCGAGCACGACCGAGGCGCCGAGAATGATAACCATCATCCAGATCGCGTTGGCATAGGTGGCGTTCGCGTTGCTGCCGGCCACTTCGGCGCCCTTGTCGTTCAGCTCGACGAGCTTGGCCAATGTGCCGTCCATGGCGCGGCCGGTCGGAACGACCTTCTTGGCGTTGATCTCTTTGGCTGCCGCCACGTCGCCCTTGTTGGCGAGGGCCTGGACGTCGTTGCCGGCGGCGATGAAGGCCTTCCATTCCGCGTCAAGCTTATCGGCCAGTTCGCGTTCGGCTGGCGACGATACCAGCGGGGCGTAGGCCTTCGCGGCCTTGTCGAAGTCAGACTTGCGGGCGGCGAGGTTCTTGTCGACATCCGGACGGTCGGCATCGGCCACGATCAGGTGGTCGCGCAGCACAGCGCGATACCGCGCCGACTGAACGCGCATCTCACCGATCCAGCGGACGCTCGGGAGCCATTGCGTCTGGATATCCTGGGTCGCTGCGTTGATGGCTCGCATCTGCATGAAGGCGAGGGTGCCGATGCCCGCGATCACGACGAAAAGAAAAGCAACAATGACAAACAGCTTGGTACTGATCGAATATCTGGCGAGCACGAACATATTCCTCGGCGGTTCTAAGGCTGCGACGCCGGTCAGCCGAAATGGCGGCTGCCTTGGGTTGCGGCAGGGCAAGAAGCAGCAAGTTCCAGTTGAATCACCTGCCTTCAAAACGGGCTGGGTTCACGGCAAGACAGTGAATGGTGGTCGTCAACGTTCAGTAAATTTTGACACAAATACCGCTTTAAGTAGTTGAATCTGGTGCTGAAATACCGACGCGACGTATCCGGGTGCCGATGGTGCTTGACCCGAGGTAGCTGGTTATTGCGTGTGCAATCATGTAGTTCCCGCGTTGCGGGAGGTTTTCCGATCGCTCGATTGCATTTGGAAATGGTAGTCCGAAATTCATCGGTCGGAGGCCTCCGGTGATGCAGTCGCGGCCCGCAAATTCGGGCGATCTGATCGCCGAGCTTTGGTTGCCGCGTCGGATGCGGTCGGGTAAACCCTGCGCTTCGCGCTTGATCGCGAACCCGATTCCGCCCTCTGACGTATTTCCAGGATACCCATGCATCGCTACCGGTCTCACACCTGCGGCGCGCTCCGCGACAGCCATATCGACCAGACCGTTCGCCTGTCGGGGTGGTGCCATCGTATCCGCGACCATGGCGGCGTGCTCTTCATCGATCTGCGCGACCATTACGGCCTGACGCAATGCGTCGCCGATCCGGACTCGCCGGCGTTCAAGGTCGCCGAGACGCTGCGTTCGGAATGGGTCGTGAAGATCGACGGAAAGGTGCGTCGTCGTCCTGGCGGCACCGAGAATGCCGAACTGCCCACCGGCGATGTCGAGATCTATATCGATGCCATCGAGGTGCTCGGCCCCGCAGCCGAATTGCCGCTGCCGGTATTCGGCGATCAGGACTATCCGGAAGACATCCGGCTTAAATATCGCTTCCTCGACCTGCGTCGCGAGAAGCTGCATCAGAACATCATGACCCGCGGCGCCATCGTCGACTCGATGCGCAAGCGGATGAAGGAGCAGGGCTTCTTCGAATTCCAGACGCCCATCCTCACCGCGTCGTCGCCGGAAGGCGCGCGCGACTTCCTGGTGCCGTCGCGCATCCATCCCGGCAAGTTCTACGCGCTGCCGCAGGCACCGCAGCAGTACAAGCAGCTGCTGATGATGTCGGGCTTCGACCGCTACTTCCAGATCGCGCCATGTTTCCGCGACGAGGATCCGCGCGCCGATCGTCTGCCGGGCGAGTTCTACCAGCTCGATCTCGAAATGAGCTTCGTCGAACAGGAAGACGTGTTCGCGGCGGTGCAGCCCGTGATCACCGGCGTGTTCGAGGAGTTCGCCAAGGGCAAGCCGGTCAACAAGGACTGGCCGAAGATTCCCTACGCAGAGTCGCTCCGCAAATACGGCACCGACAAGCCGGACCTGCGCAACCCGATCGAGATGCAGAACACGGCGGAGCACTTCCGCGGCTCCGGCTTCAAGGTGTTCGCGCGCATGCTCGAAGACGACAAGAATCAGGTCTGGGCGATCCCCGGTCCCGGTGGCGGCAGCCGTGCATTCTGCGACCGCATGAATTCCTGGGCGCAAGGCGAAGGCCAGCCGGGCCTCGGTTACATCATGTGGCGCGAGGGCGGTGAGGGCGCTGGTCCCTTGGCCAACAACATCGGACCGGAGCGTACCGAAGCGATCCGTCAGCAGCTCGGCCTGAAGGCCGGCGATGCCGCGTTCTTCGTCGCGGGCGATCCCGAGAAATTCTACAAGTTCGCCGGTCTCGCACGCACCAAGGTCGGCGAAGAGCTCAACCTGATCGATAAGGAGCGCTTCGCGCTGGCCTGGATCGTCGATTTCCCGATGTACGAGTACAACGAGGACGACAAGAAGGTCGACTTCTCGCACAACCCGTTCTCGATGCCGCAGGGTGGCATGGATGCGCTGACAGGTCAGGATCCGCTGACCATCAAGGCTTTCCAATACGACATCACCTGCAACGGCTACGAGATCGCGTCGGGCGGCATCCGTAATCACAAGCCGGAAGCAATGGTGAAGGCGTTCGAGATCGCCGGTTATGGCGAGGAGACGGTGGTCGAGCGCTTCGGCGGCATGTATCGCGCCTTCCAGTACGGCGCACCGCCCCATGGCGGCATGGCGGCAGGCGTCGATCGTATCGTGATGCTGCTCTGCGGTACGAACAACCTGCGCGAGATCTCGCTCTTCCCGATGAACCAGCGTGCTGAAGATTTGTTGATGGGCGCGCCGTCAGAGGCTTCGCCGAAGCAGTTGCGTGAAGCGCATATCCGTCTCAATCTGCAGGACAAGTAGTCCGGCAAACCAACAAGAAGAAACGCCCTTCTACCTAACTTTTGTTTTATGACGCGCGGGAGCACGCATGTCTTCTTCATCTTCTGACGATCTCTCGCGCGCGGCGCTTGCCTATCATCGCCTTCCCAGGCCGGGTAAGCTGGAAATCCAGGCCACCAAGCCGCTTGCCAACCAGCGCGATCTGGCACTGGCCTATTCGCCGGGCGTAGCCGCGCCGTGTCTCGCGATCGCAGCCGACCCCAACGAAGCCGCTTCGCTGACCTCGCGCGCCAATCTCGTGGCCGTCGTCTCCAACGGCACGGCCGTCCTCGGTCTCGGCAATATCGGTCCGCTGGCGTCGAAGCCGGTAATGGAAGGCAAGGCGGTCCTGTTCAAGAAGTTCGCCGGCATCGACGTGTTCGACATCGAGATCGCCGCCGACACCATCGAGCGCGTGGTCGAGGTCGTCTCGGCACTGGAGCCGACCTTCGGTGGCATCAACCTTGAGGACATCAAGGGTCCGGAATGTTTCGAGATCGAGGCGCAGCTTAAAGAGCGGATGAAGATCCCGGTGTTTCACGACGATCAGCATGGCACCGCCATCATCGTCGGCGCCGCGATCAAGAATGCGCTGCTGCTCAACGGCAAGAACATAAAGAACGTCAAGATCGTCTGCTCGGGTGCTGGCGCTGCGGCGATCGCCTGTCTCAATCTTCTGGTGTCGCTGGGCGCGCAGAAGAAGAACATCTGGGTCTGCGATATCGACGGTGTCGTGCATGAGGGCCGCAACACCCTGATGGATCGCTGGAAAGCGGTCTATGCGCAGAAGACCGATGCGCGCGTGCTGGGCGATGTCATCGCCGGCGCCGATATTTTCTTGGGCGTCTCCGCTCCGGGCGTGCTGAAGCCCGAGATGGTCAAGGCGATGGCCGACAAGCCGCTGGTGATGGCGCTGGCCAATCCGACGCCGGAGATCATGCCGGACGAAGCGCGCAAGGCACGCCCGGACGCGATGATCTGCACCGGCCGGTCGGACTTTCCGAACCAGGTCAATAACGTCCTTTGTTTCCCGTTTATCTTCCGCGGTGCACTCGATTGTGGTGCGACGGCGATCAATGAGGCAATGAAGATCGCTGCCGTCGATGCCATCGCGCAGCTTGCGCAAGACCCGCCGTCGGATGCTGTGACCGCCGGCTTCGACAACGAGACCCAGGGCTTCGGTCCGGGGTCGCTGATCCCGAGCCCGTTCGATCCACGCCTGATCCTGCGCATCGCGCCGGCCGTCGCCAAGGCGGCGATGGAATCCGGCGTGGCCTCGCGCCCGATCGCCAATTTCGAGGAATACACCGCAGGTCTCGAGCGTTTCGCATTCCGCTCCGGTTTGGTGATGAAGCCGGTCTTCGCGAAGGCAAAGACCCAGCCGGTGCGCGTGATCTATGCCGAAGGCGAAGACGAGCGCGTGCTGCGCGCCGTGCAGGTGGTGCTGGAAGAGAAGCTGGCGCGTCCGATTCTCGTTGGCCGTCCGTCGGTCGTTGAAGCCCGCATCAAGCGGTTCGGTCTGGCGATCCAGGCCGGACAGGATTTCGACCTGATCAATCCCGAGGACGATCCGCGTTATCGCTCTTACGTGCAGTCCTATATCGACGTGGCTGGCCGTCGCGGCGTGACGCCGGATGCGGCGCGCACGGTCGTCCGCACCAATGCGACGGTGATCGCCGCGCTCGCCGTGATCCGCGGCGAGGCGGATGCAATGATCTGCGGCGTCGAAGGCCGCTACATGAGCCATCTGCGCCATGTGCGCGAGATCATCGGCTTCCTGCCGGGCGTCAGCGATTTTGCAGCGCTGTCGCTGATGATCACCAGCAAGGGTGCGCACTTCATCGCTGATACGCAGGTGCGTCCGAATCCGAGCGCGGAAGAACTCGCGGAAATCGCGGCGCTCGCTGCCAACCACGTGCAGCGCTTCGCCATGAAGCCGAAGATCGCTTTCGTGTCGCATTCTGACTTTGGCAGCTACGATACGGACTCTTCGCGCAAGATGCGCCGCGCCGCAGCATTGCTGCGTGAGAAGCATCCGGAAATCGAGTCCGATGGCGAAATGCAGGGCGACACCGCGCTGTCGGAAGCAGCCCGCAAGATCGTGCTGCCGCATTCGAAACTCGAGGGCTCGGCGAATGTCCTCATCATGCCGACGCTCGATGCCGCCAATGTCGCTTATCAGATGATCAAGACGCTGGCGGATGCGCTCCCGGTCGGCCCGATCCTGATCGGCCCGGCGCGTCCGGCGCATATCCTGACGCCGGGGGTAACAGCGCGTGGTATCCTCAACATGACGGCGGTTGCGGCTGTCGAGGCGCAGGAGCGGGCTGGGCGTCCGCAGGCGAGCCTTTTCGGCTAGCGCGTTCAGTCAGCCTCGCGCTGGCTGGATGCTTCCCGGCCGTTGCGCTTTTGGATAGTTCGCCGATCTGAAAGGCATCGCGACAAATGGATGACGCCAACGAGGTCATCCATTTGTTCGTTTGAAAAATGTGATGGAATGATCATACTCGTCACGTATTTCGACAAGTATTCATTGCAGTCCAGCGAGGCCGACCAATGCCAGCGTTTATTACTTTCGGGCGCATTCTCTTTGCCGTGATCTTCATTGCGTCCGGCGCATCCAAGTTTCTCGACCTCAGCGCAACGGCAGATGCGATCGCGAACAAGGTTATCCCGACGATCCCCACGGTTGTGACGCCCTATGCGACGCAGCTCGAAGGGCTGGCAGGCATGGAATTGAAGCAGATTCTCGCAATCGCCGTTGCAACACTGGAACTGGTCGGTGGTATCCTCGTCGCGCTGAACCTGGGCGCGCGCTTCTTCGCTCTGGTGCTGGTGCTGTTCGTGATGGCCGCAACGTTCTACTTCCACGACTTCTGGAACCTGGCAGGCCCTGAGGCCAAGAACCAGATGATCCACGCGCTGAAGAACCTGTCGTTGATCGGCGGCCTCTTCATGATCGCCGGTATCGGCCGCAGCGCGCGGCTGCCGGGCGGCTACAACGAAGTATAGTCCTCGCTCAGGACACCCGCCGCCAGGCCGTTACTGTGACTTCATGCGCGGAGTCGAGGATCTGGACCTCGCTCGCTTGCAGGCCGTGACTGGAGAGAATGTCCTGCGGTGATCGTTCGGGGACGCCGGGGAAGCATCCCTCGCCGCCGGGCAGGCGGACATGCGGCGCCTGCGACAGCCAAAACACGTCGATGCGATCAAAGAACATCTCGAATACGCTGGGGCCGCCGATGACGGCGACGGTGCCGGCATAAACGCTCGCATGCGCGCAAGCGTCTTCGAAAGATGCGCCGGCCGGATTCCACAGCGTGGCTTTGTTGTTTTCGGGATCGGGGCCTACGGCAGCGATGCTGCGGCTGACGATGATGCGCTTGCGCTTCGGTGAGTTCGGCTGATCCTCGAACGAATGCCTGCCGTGCACGATCAGGTCGGCACGGTCGAGACCTGCGGTGAAAAAGGCGAGGTCGCCGGGAAATTTGAGGGTATCGGGCATCACGCCACTGGCGTCGGCGAGCATGCCGTCCGCCGAGACGATGACGTAGCCGTTGAAGCGAAATGCAGGCATCAGGGGCGTCGACGAGTCCTCATTATTCCGAGATCGTCTGGACGACGCTGTTCACAGGACGGCTGCTGACCGTCGGCAGCTTGGCGTCTTTGACGATCGCTTCATCATAGGACGCGATGGTCTGCACGGGCGCCTTGGCACGCATATGCACGACCTTGTAGCCACCGGCCTTGAGCTTGCGCAGCAGGGTCGGCAACGCTTCGGCGGTGTGCTTCTGGAAGTCGTGCATCAGGATGATACCCTTGCCGAGCTTGTCGAGCTTGGTCATCACATTGGTGATGACCTGTTCGGATTTGCGCGTCTTGAAGTCGAACGAGTCGATGTCACAGGAGAAGATCGCCATGTTGCGCGTGCCCAGATAGGTGACGATTTCCGGCGGGTGCTGCAGCGCCGGAGCGCGGAAGAACGGTGCTGGGGCTGAGCCGAGTGCCCACTTCACGGCGCTGAAGCCTTTCTCGATTTCATCGATACGCTGCTGCTGGGTCAGTTTCTTGTTGGTCAGCGCGATATGGGCCCAGGTGTGTCCGCCGATGGTATGGCCGGCCGCAGCGACCTGCTTGAGCACCTCCGGATAATAGGTAGCGTGCTTGCCGATCGGAAAGAAGACTGCCTTGACGCATTCGTCGGCCAGCGTCTTCAACACGGTCGGCGTTGTGGTCTGCCATGGACCATCATCGAAGGTCAGCACCACTTCCTTGTCGCGCAGGAAGTCGAGCTGCTTGAAATGTTCGAAGCCGAAGCCCGGACCGCCCGTCGTGTCGATCTCGACCACACGGCTGACGCCGAGCGCATCGGGATTGGCGCAGGTCGATTTGGCGGGAGCAGGTGCAGCCGCGGGCGCCGGTGGCGGCGCGGGCGTTGCCGTGGGGGCGGGCGCTGGGGCTCCGGCTTTGGGTGTCTGCGCCTGTGCGCCTGCCGCCCACAATGAAATCGCGCTCGCAAAAATCAGACCTGCCGCACTGCGCATCACGTTCCCCTTGACCTACGACCAGCGTCGTCAGCGAGGTGGCCGGGCTGATCCAGATGGTCGTGGCAGCAATTCTAGCGCGATTTCAGGCGGTACCGCTATGGCAACGGCCCTTATCCCCAGTCAGTGGCTGGATCGATATTGAACCGCTCAAGCCGCGGTCAGGGCACGTCCGACGGCGGTCTTGATGCGTGTATCGGTCGGTTCGAATTCGGAGGCGAAGGAGTCGGTGAGATAGCCATCGCGGCCGACCAGATATTTGTGGAAGTTCCACCGCGGCAGGTCGCGCGGCCGTGCCTCGGCCGCCCATTTGTAGAAGGGGTGCGCGTTCGGTCCCTTCACGATTGTCTTGGCGGCCATCGGGAAACCGATGCCGAAATGTCCCTCGGTAATGTCGGCGATCTCCTTGGCGCCCCCCGGCTCCTGTCCGCCGAAGTCATTGGAGGGCACGCCGACGATCATCAAGCCGCGCTCGCGGAACTCGGTCCACAGTGTCTGAAGCCCGGCATATTGCGGGGTGAAGCCGCATTGCGAGGCGGTGTTGACCACCATGATCGGGCGGCCGGCATAGTCGGCAAGTTTGATTTCGCCACCCTTGAGGCCGGGAAACACGAAGCCATAGGCGGTCATGCGGCTCACGGCGCCTTGCGCCGAGGCGTGACGCGCGACCGCTACGGCACTTGCCGCGCCCAATACCGTTGTCAGTATCTGCCTGCGATTGATCATCGCCATTCGTCGTAGCCCAGCCTGTTTCGCGAGCAGAGTAGCGTCATCTCCGAGATGACGCACTCAACAAGCTGTTACAGGGCCGGAGTGAACGAAGCTAGCGCAGCGGCACCACGAATTCAGTGCCCTGGCCGGTCTCGCCGCCGGCGGCAATGCCCTGATCGGACACCACGATGGAGCCGCCACTCGCGAGCGCTTCGGTGATCTGGGCCATCGCGTCCGCAGGGATCGTCAGGCGGTCGAGCGCCTCTGCGGCGCTGTTTGGCAGAGGACGGGTTTTCACTTCAACCGCGCCAGTGGATTTGCGGCGACGCGAAACATTGTCGTCCTCGTCGGCGCGACGCGGGACGGCAGGCAGCGAGACTGCAGTCCAGTGAAATGCCTTGGCATGATCCTTGTCGGTACGGGCGGTAAAGACGTGAGTGCCGAGCGGGCGATCGCTGGGCTTGATGGCGATCGGCGTCTCGAACAGCGGCGCGAAATTCTGCCGCACATAGAGCTTGCCGTCCTTGCCGCTGACCAGCACGGCAATCTGGCCGGACCGCTTTGGCGTCGCATCGGCGGCAGGCATCTCGGCCTTGGCTGAATCGGCGGGGCGCGTTTCGTCCTTCTTGACGTCGGGTACGCTGGCGGCGACCGGTGCGACATCAGCTTTTGCGATTTCCGCCTTCGGGGCTTCCGTTTTGGCAGGCTCAAGCTTGGCTGGCGCTTCCGCGACGGTCTCTGCCGATTTGACCTCGGGGGTCGGCAATTCGACGACCTTGGCGATCGCGGCGTCGAGATCGCGGCGCGTCATGATCTCGGGCTCGGCGGCTTTGACGGCGGTTTCGACCTTTGTAGGTGTGGCGTCCGACATCACAGTCGCAGGCGCCGGTTTTGTCATCGCATTGCTGGCATCGGCGGTCTGGGTCTTGTCCTGAGTCTTGGAGCGGTCGGCGGCGGATGGCCTCAGACCGAGGTCTTGGAGCTTCGCATCTGCCGATGCCTTATCAGCCTTGGGCGACGCCTGGACGTCTTGAGGCGCCGCTGCCGCGACTGGACCCGGCGCGGCCTTCTGAGCGGCGAGCAGCGGATGCGAGATTTCCGCCGGGGAGATTTCGCCGGGCGCGATGATCACGCGGGCGCCCATGCGGGTCCAGCCCCAGATCTTGGTCGCAAAGGCCATCGGCATGCGGATGCAGCCGTGGGACGCCGGATAGCCTGGCAGCGCGCCGGCATGCAAAGCAATGCCCGACCAGGTGATGCGCTGCATGTAGGGCATCGGCGCGCCGCTATAGATGTTGGAGCGGTGCCATTTGTTCTTCTGGATGATGCTGAACACGCCCATGGGCGTCGAATGGCCGCGCATGCCGGTGGAGACCGGCGTCTCCGCGAACAGGCCATTGGCGTCGAATACCCGCAGGGACTGTCGCTCGATCGAGATGGCGATCACCAGCGGGCCGACCGGCTTGGCGTGTTCCTTGACCTGTTTCTCGAGTTTGGCGCCAAGGCGCTTCAGCTTTTTCTGGCGCTGCTGCGGTTGCGGCGCCGGCGGTTCGATCTCCCGCATGATCATTGGATTTTCGTCGGTCCAGAACACCGCCGCATCGGCAGGCGCCGCCACGGTCATGCCGGCCATGGCGACGAGTGCGATCCGCAGGAAGCTGCCGGAAAAAATCGTGCTGCCCAGAAAGTGGCTCTTGTCCGTTGATCTCCACGACAACTGAAATACACCCACGTCCAATATCCTCGAATCCATCTGAAAACATTAGTCTCGCAGGCGCGAGATGGGTTCACCAGCATGAGTGATCTGGCTACCGCTGAGTCGGGATCAGCCTAGCAAAAAAGCCTCACATTGAATTAACAGAGGGGCATCCTGGCTTCCGAATCCGGTTGGAATGCCTACATATTCTGGATCGGTCACGGAGAGTTGCATGACGTTTAATGGATCTGGCGGGCTCACCAAGATGTTGCGGCGCGGCGTCCTGGCGCTTTCGGCATTCGCGGCGTTGGCAATTGTCCCGGCACACGCTGCGGACGAGCCGGATCTGATCTTTCGGCGCTCCACCGTGTTCAAATGGCTCAGTCCGAACGACAAGCTGGCGACCTATGGCGTCGACGACCCCGAAGTCGACGGCGTGGCCTGTCACTTCACGGTGCCGGAAAAAGGCGGCTTCAAGGGCTGGCTCGGTCTGGCCGAAGAAGTCTCGGACATCTCGCTCGCGTGCCGGCAGATCGGTCCCATCACGTTCAAGGCCAAGAGCGATCAGGGCGAGGACATGTTCCGTCAGCGCCGCAGCCTTTTCTTCAAGAAAATGCAAATCGTCCGCGGCTGCGACGCCAAGCGAAACGTGCTGGTTTACATGGTGTATTCGGACCGGATCATCGAGGGTTCGCCGAAGAACTCGACGTCATCAGTTCCGATCATGCCCTGGGGGCAGTCAGACGCCGCCGTGCAGAAATGCGGCGACTTCATCAAATAAGCGAGCTATTGGCCGCTAGAACTTAGCTGTGCTTCGCTATTCAACGGAGTGGGTGATGACGCGTTTCGTGCGCAAGCGGTCCCATGACTGCTGCGGCTGCGGGTCACGATAGCCCACGAGCTGGACCAGCTGCTGCGGATAGCACTCGTTGCCGTGCGAGCCGTAGCCCTGCTGCGACATGGCGCCTTGGCATTTAGCGCGCGCGTGTACCGTGGAGATCAGTGGCCGTCCGGGGGCGCTGATCGGGGTATCCTTGCCAACGTCGTTGTTGCCAGTTCCCACGACTGCATTCCTTCTCTTCCAAGTGAACAGAAACGCGCAGTCGCCTGAAAAGGTTGCATACGCTCTCCTGAAGTCGCTTTAGCCGCGTTTAGGTTCAGTTTTGTTAAGGGCGTGCGACAGCCAGACGAACTTTCGAGACATCCTTTCCAAGGCGTTCTTTTCGAGCCGTTCGCATAGTAACCGCCCGGATTGTGTCGTCGGATGGGCGCGACGAAACAATTGAGCAGGCAGACGAAACCATTTTCCTCTTGGGTCGCAGACGTGCCGAAACCGCCATTGGTTATCCATTTGCCAACGACGCGGCGGGAAGCGCTGCCGAACTGGAGACGTCAGATGCGCACCATCAGCTTCATCCTCGCTTTCGCCTTCATCCTGGCCGGCCCGTCGATGGCCGGTTCCACCGATGGTAACCTACCCGGTATCGGTACGTTCGCCTTTACCGGTTCGCCCGCGATCAGTGCTGCTGCGCCGATGGTTGTGGCCTACGTACGCTGATTTCGATCGCGGGTAGACAACCGAGAAACAACAAGAAAAGTTTTGAAATGACCCGACCACGTGTTCTGACCGCCATTGTTGTCGCTGCCACCCTTGCAAGTTCCATCACGGGAAGTGCAGCGCAGGCGCAGATCTGGTCGTGGCGGAAATTGCCGGACCAGCGCGGCGAATTCGTCCGCCTGTGCTCGCCGCATATGGTCGGGCGATGGGCGCATCCAGAAGAAGTGTGCGGCTGCCTGCATGACCATGCTGTAGCAACGGTGGAAGACGTCGATTTGCGCGAGGCACTGCTGCGGGGCATTAGCGAGCGCGGCGTGCCTGCCATCGAGAAGGACTGGATCCCGGCATCCAAGCAGTCGATGATCAGCGCGACCTTCACGCAGATCGCGAAGCCGACCCTGCAATGCATGTATGATCCGGCGCCGCTGGATTGAACCACTCAGTTAGTTCGCGTGATCTTTTTGCGCTGCGTCGTCGCGCCAAAATGATCGCGGATTTCTGTCTTTCCCTCTCGTCATCCCGTTACTGCCGATGATAGCGTTTTGCTACACCACCGTTAGGTGGGTGGATTCGCTACTAATTGAATTGGTGGGAACCGAGGGATTTTTTATGCGATTTGTTTCGATCGGCTTCGCCTGTGTGTCAATGTTTCTGTCCAGCGCGGCGTTGGCCGCAGATGCCAGCACCCAGGACACCAACAAGAAAACCGTCGTCGAATTCTATGAGAAGGGCCTCAACCAAAAGGACTTCGAGGCGGCATCCAAATATTTCGGTCCGCGTTACGTTCAGCACAATCCCAATGCGGCTGACGGCATCGAGGGCTTCAAAGGCTTTATTGGTTTCCTGCGGGAGAAATTCCCGGACTCGCATAGCGAGATCAAGCAGGTCTTCGCCGACGGTGATTATGTGATCCTGCATGTCCATGCCGTGCGCGAAAAGGGCACGCGCGGCAACGCGATCATCGACATCTTCAAGCTTGAGAATGGCAAGATCGTCGAGCATTGGGATGCCGTTCAACCGATCCCGGAAAAGTCCGCAAACAGCAACGGCATGTTCTGATGGATATGGCCCGGCCCCAGCGTGACGATCGATTGAAAGGCAAGGTTGCCATTATCACCGGCGCGGGTTCCCGCGGCGATGGCATTGGCAACGGACGTGCCGCGGCGGTGCTACTTGCACGGCACGGCGCGCGCGTCGCGTTGGTCGACACCGACGTAGACGCTGCCGAAGAAACCGCGCGATTGATCGCTGTGGAGGGCGGCATCACGCAGATCTATGACGGCGATGTCAGTGATCGCGCGTCATGCGAGGCGATCGTCGAACGCACCGTCGAAGGCTTTGGCCGTCTTGATATCCTCGTCAACAATGTTGGCCTCACCGGGCCGCGCGGCGACGCCATCGAGGTCGACGACCGCGCCTGGGACGGCGCCATGCGTATCAACGTTGCCTCAATGATGCTGATGGCGAAGTATGCGATTCCGGAAATGATGAAATCCGGCGGCGGCTCGATCATCAACCTGACGTCGATCGCCGGCCTGCGTGGTGGCCATCCGAGCTTGTTGTATCCAACGTCGAAATCGGCGGTGATCGGCCTCACCAGAGCGATGGCGGCACATCACGGCCGCGACGGCATTCGCGTCAACTGCATCGCTCCCGGCACGGTCTATACGCCGATGGTGGCGTCGCGTGGCATGAGCGATGAGATGCGCAAGGCGCGCGCAGCGGGCACACTGCTGGGTACCGAAGGGACCGGCTGGGATATCGGGTATGGTGTTCTGTTTCTTGCCAGCGACGAGGCGCGCTGGATCACGGGGATTACGCTGGCGATCGATGGCGGTGCGAGTGTGGGCCAGACCGGTTCACCGGTGCCGCCAAGCGAGCCACTGCGGCATTGATGAGCATCTCTTGGACTAGCGCGTCTTGGTACCCGCGCGGGGAACGCATTTGCGAACACGCGTCACACCGGACGTGGTCAGCGTCGTGCCGGACACTTCCTTGATCTGGCCGGTGGGGCAAGAGCCGTCATCGACCAGAATGCGCTGGCCGAGGCGGACATCAACAATGTCCTGTTCGCGGTTGACCTGATCGATCGCCAGCGCCGGCGTCGTCAACGCAAGCGAAGCCAGAATTCCTGATAGCCAAATTGCCGAGCGCATTGTGCGACCTTTATTACTTGTTCTGGATCTTGAGGCCGTCGGGGCCGACATTGATCTGCAGCCCGCTGGGTTCTTTCTTGGTCTGGTAGAGATTGTAGCCGAGCACGCCGATGCCGACGATCAGCGCGCCGATGATCAGATAGAGCACGTTGCGATTGCCGGACATGAGGTCTCCGTTGGGCGGCAGATCTGCCTGCTGGGCATTCTGTCTGCCTGGATTGTAGGGAGGCGCATCCGATTCTAGAAGCGCAGCGATCGCCGGCACTGAGTGCCAGCCAGCCTTAAGTTTTAGCCCCCCGCGCGGGTTCCACGCGTCTTTGCCGCAGGCTTGCGGTGCGCGCGCAAACTCGCCGCTGAGGCTTTCGCCAGTTTTTCCGCCGATGCGACAAGTTGACGAATGGGATGGCCGGCGAAGCCGAGCACGAAGCCCGGCGCAGGGCGGGCACGCAGATAGGTGTCAGCCAGCAACCAGCCCTCGACGCCGGCCGCAGCCTTGGCCTCTGCGGCGATCTCAAGCGACGTCGCGGGCGCGAACTTCGCCACCAGATGCAGGCCCTGTGACGGCACCGGCACGGTCAGTTGCCCGTCCGACGCATCCGTCAACGTCGTCGCCAGAGCGTCGCGCGCCTCGCGATAGATGTTCCGCATCTTGCGCAGGTTGGCTGCGAAGGCGCCGGAGTTCAACATGTCGGCGACGGCGCCTTCCATCAATGTGCCGGGAAAGCGGTCCATCGCCGCGCGCGCCGTCGTGACCGGGCCAATCAGGCGTTCGGGCAGGGCGCAGTAGCCGATGCGCAGACCGGGAAACAGAGTCTTGGCAAACGTGCCCATATAGATCACGCGTTGCAGGTGATCGATGCCGGCGAGCGACAGCAACGGCGCGCCGTCATAGCGAAACTCGCTGTCGTAATCGTCTTCGAATATCCATGCGCCGGCGTCCTTCGCCCAGTCGAGCAATTCAAGACGCCGCGGCATCGCCATTTGCACGCCGAGTGGAAATTGATGCGAGGGCGTGACATAGGCCGCGCGCGCAGATGGCGCCGTGGCACGGCCCCTGGCGACGATCAGGCCGAAGTCATCGACCGGGACCGACACCGGCCGCGCGCCGCAATGTTCAATCGACTTTCGAGCGGCAGGATAGCCGGGGTCTTCGCACCAGATCTGTTCGCCTGGCTTGAGGATAGCACTGAGCACGATGCGCAGCCCATGCTGTGTGCCCGATGTCAGCATGATCTGATCGGGATCGCAGCGCAGCCCGCGCGCTGACAGAAGATGATTGGCGATGGCGGTGCGCAGCTCAAAGCTGCCGCGCGGATCGCCGTAATGCAGATGCTCGCTGCCGAATGCGCGCAGGCGGCGGCCGGCGAATGCGCGAAAGCGGCGCAGCGCGTGTTCGTCGATATGCGTGCAGCCGAGCGCGAGCGTGCCCCGCTGCGGTGCGTCGATGGCGATGGTCTTTGTCGGCTTGCTGCTGCTCCGCGTCGGGATACGCGCGGCGACGAAAGTGCCGGAGCCGACGCGTGCAATGGCAAAGCCATCGGCGATCAGCCGCTCATAGGCATTGGTGACGGCGTTGCGCTGAATGCCGGTTTGCTTGGCGAGAATACGGGACGGCGGCAAAGCTTCGCCGGGCTTGGCGACGCCGCCGGTGATGGCATGACACAGCGCCTGATAGAGCCGATCCTGCGAGGACGATCCTTCGGTGATATGCGCGCCCGTGAGATCGAGCGGCAGCTCGGGCTTCGAAATTGGCTTCGCTGAATTGGTCGGAATTTTTCGCATGGAATTGGCACTATCGCAGACCAAATGTGGCGGTACAACACATTCGAACGCTTCCAATTGACGGGGAATTGCCGTGACCACAGCCGAACTGAAGACCGATGAACCGACGAACGCAGACATCGCGTCATATCCGCTCACGGCGCGCAATCGCGTGAAGCGACGCCATGACCGCGGCTTCTATGACCACGAGACCGTGCATCAAATTCTGGACGCATCGATGATGTGCCATGTGTCCTACGTGATCGACGGGCAGCCCTATTGCACGCCGACCTTCTTCTGGCGCGAAGGCACGAAACTGTACTGGCACGGCAGTAGCGCGAGCCGCATGCTGAAGAACCAGAACGCGCAGCAACGGGTCTGTCTCACGGTGGCCTTTCTCGACAGCCTCGTGCTGGCACGTTGCGGCTTCAATCATTCAGCGGACTACCGTGCGGTGATGGCATTCGGAAACGCTTATCTCGTCACCGATCCCGACGAGAAGGAGCAGGCTGGCATCGCCATGGTCGACCGTTTCTTTCCGGATCGTACGGCAAGTCTGCGCGAGACCACGGCACAGGAGATGAAGGCGACGTCCTTCATCGCCATGGAGATCGAGGAGGCGTCGGCAAAAATTCGCGCCAAGGGCGTGGCTGACGATGAGGAGGATTACGAACTGCCGATCTATGCCGAGCGCATTCCGGTGAGGACGGTGATCGGTGCGCCGGAGCCGTGTCCGCGGTTGTTGCCCGGCGTCGAACGGCCTGCATCCTTGCAAGCATATTCGGAAGGCCGGCTGCTCGAAGATGCGCTGACAGATGCCTATTTTCTGCAATTCCCGAAGGGGTAAGGGGCGAGCATCGCAGATGACGGCGTCGGTGCTCGTGCCGGTTACGGCCACAGCGCCGCGACGATCGCGTCGAGTCCGTCCGTCAACGCTGCTGGTCCTGGCTGCAGGATCAGCGGCGATTTGATTTCGACGATGCGATTGTCGCGCACGGCAGGAATCGTGTTCCAGCCCGGTCGCTGCCGGATTTTATCGGGCACGACTTTCTTGCCGCACCACGAAGCGAGGATCACATCGGGGGCCGCGGCAATCACGTCGGCAGGCATGACGATGCGATCCTTCGCTGCCTTCTGATGTCGAAGCTGCGGAAAAGCGTCTTCGCCGCCGGCGATCTCGATCAGTTCGGACACCCAGCCGATCCCGGTAATCAGCGGCTCGTCCCATTCCTCGAAATAGACGCGCGGCTTGTTTTGCCGCAAGTTTGCTGCAGCATTGACGCTGGAAAGTCGCAGCTCCAAGCGCGTTGCGAGCTGATTTGCGCGTTCGCTGGCGTCCACCATCGCGCCGAGCGTGCGGATCATCGCCAGAATGCCGGCGATGTCGCGCTGGTTGAATACATGAACGGCGATGCCAGCGCGCGTCAGGTCTGCGGCGATTTCAGCCTGCAGATCGGAGAAGCACAGCACAAGGTCAGGATCGAGTGCGAGGATCTTCGGCACATCGGCTGAGATGAACGCGGACACCCGCGGCTTCTCGCGCCGCACCTGCGGCGGCCGCACCGCATAGCCGGAAACGCCGACGATGCGATCCTGCTCGCCGAGTAGATACAGCGTCTCCACGGTCTCTTCCGTAAGGCAGACGATCCGGCGTGGCGGGAAGTGGCGCATGACGTCGATATGCCTGTTAACAAAGAGCTTGTCACGGCAGGGTGTTGTGTCGTGAAATTTCATCAAGCCCGCATGATGATGGGCAAGACAAACCCCAGGGAGTTGAGGCCAGCATGACGCCGCTCGACAAGATCCACAGCCTCGCGATGCCGTTTTCCGTCTCGATGGGTGTGACCTTTACCGACGCCGACCTGGAGCGCGTCGTTGCCACGATGCTGGTGCGCGAGGACCTGTGCACACTCGGCCATACGATCCATGGCGGCGCGGTGATGGCGCTCGCCGATGCGGTTGGTGCGGCGGCGACGGTCATCAATCTGCCGGAGGGCGCCAAGGGAACGACGACCATCGAGAGTAAGACCAATTTCACAGGCGGGGCGAAAGCAGGAAGCACCGTGCGCGCGATCGCAACGCCGGTTCATCGGGGGCGCAGAACGCAGGTATGGCAGACCCGAATCGAGACCGAAGAGGGCAAGCTGGTGGGCGTCGTGACGCAGACCCAACTGGTGCTGTAAGGCGGTGGTGTGTCGCGCTTAAGGTTTTGTTAATGCTGGATAATTGCATGGCTCACTTGCAGTGGGCGCTGGCAGGTGCGGCATCTACGCCCTTGAATTTCATGGTGCGTCGCACAATATAGGGTGTCTAGGGAATCGACGCTTTCCTCGAGGGCAACTTGAGGATTTTGACCATGTTAGACGCAGCCACCACCATTGCCATTTCGACTCGGGCTCCGGCCCGCGGACATGTGCGTGTCCTTGCAGCCCGCGAGCTGCCGCTGTTCCGCGAACATCTCTTGAGACTGGATCGCGAGAGCCGCCGCGATCGTTTCAACGGTTCGCTCGACGACGAATGGGTCGCACGTTACGCCGAGAAGTCCGTCAATACCGGCACCGTCATTCTCGTTTACTTCGAGGATGGCATCGTGCGCGGCGCCGCCGAATTGCATCAAGCCGACCTGTCGCCGGACTCGCTGCCCGAGATTGCCTTCAGCGTTGAAGCCATCGTGCGCCGCAAGGGCGTTGGCAGCATCCTGTTCACGAAGCTGATCGCGAAGGCGCAGTCGATGGGCTATACGAAGCTGCGCATCACCACCGGCGCGCAGAACGATGCGATGCGTGCACTGGCCAACAAGTTTGGTGCGCACCTGTCGTTCCGGCACGGCGAATCCACGGGAGTTATAGACCTGCGCGATCCCATGGGCGCTGGTGTCGCGCCGCAGCCCAAGACCTCGGCGCTCGATGTGGCGCGCGCGGTGGCCGACTATAACCGGGCTTACTGGGGTCTGTGGTTGAAGCTCGCCGGCTGGGGCAAATCGTCCTGAGCCAAGAAACTATCGCGACAAAGAAAAAGGCCTCGTGGTGAACGAGGCCTTTTTTGCGACTGCGGGGAGGGCTGTGAGCGCCCTCAAAATCAGATGCGCTTGTCGTTACCGAATTTGCGCGTCACGCGACGTTCCACGACCACCGAACGCTGAGCACCTTGCTCGCCTGCGATAACGCGGGTCACGCGCAGCGTGCCGGTCGAACGATTGGCCTTCTTCACTTCAGCCTGCACGGCGTCGAACGGCATGCCCATCAGCGAGGCGGCGATCTCCGCCTGCTGATCGAGGTCCTCGGTGATACCCATCGCGGCGAAGATGGCTTCTTCCAGGGTCGGGGGATCGCGCCGTACGCGCCGCGTTCCATATTTCGTGTTCCAGTCTTCGCTCATCGCTCGCCTCAGTGTTGATTTGCGATACCTAAGCGAGCAGTTGTTGCATTGCAATATGGAATTACCGCGACAAAGCAGCCATGCAAACTTGTTCCCGGAACACGAGAAAGAGTTTGGTCAGTAGCTTTACGACAAAGCGGATGGCGGGGCGGTATCCCGTTGGGGTTGCGGCCAGCGTTTCAGCGCCGCGTGGCCGGCATCGGTGAGCGCGTAGGTGCCGCGCGCGGGACTTTCGAACCAGCCATAGACGTTGCGATGCAGGATCTTCTGCGCGTCCGGATAATCAGGCGTGAGCTCGCGCACCTTGCGCGGACCGACGACAAGCATCGCAGCGCAGGCCAGCGCCTGCTGGCGATAGGCCGTCATGATCGGTGCGCGGGTGCTCCCACCCAGCGCAGGATCGCCTTGGCGCTTCTTGTGCTCGGTGATGAGGCGTGAACGCTTCTTCGGATTGCGTCGGGGCGCGACAGTGGCAGGCGCGACCAGAACCTCGACGCCGCCGGCATCGGTGATTCCCAACATCCCGAAGCCAAGTCGGCGGCAGAGGTTGCGGTAGCGCGCATCGCTTTCACGGCCCTTGCCCTTGATCGAAAGCTTGGCCGCCACCCAGACTTCATCGCTAGCGCTAGCGCGATCGACGGCCTGCAGGATCAATTCGAGATTGAAGCTGAGCTTGAGCTCGCCGATCACGACGATCGGCGGATCATCACCATTCAGGGCCACGAGATCGCAACCGCCAATCTCGCCTTTGACCGAAAAGCCAAGGCCTTCAAGGAAGTGTTTCACCGGAAGGTAGAGCGAAGTTTCCAAATCGAACGTCCAAGCCGAGGTCCATGAGACGATGCGCCGCTGCAACCGCGACTCACCGGCCGAGTTTATCCGGGTTGGCCCGCGGCGACACCCGAGGCGCCTTATCCCTGTGCGATCGGAGACCCGCGGTGAAGACCCTTCTGGAAATGTCGGACAGCTTTCGTCTGTTGCCGCATCTGATCGCCATGTCGATCGCCTATGTTCTGGCGCTGCCCATCGGCTGGAATCGCGAGCGCGCCGAGCGCAGCGCCGGGCTGCGGACCTTTCCGCTGGTGGCGCTTGCCACTTGCGGCATCGTCCAGGCGACCGAGGGGTTTCTGAACGGTCATCCCGAAGGCACGGCGCGTATCATCGAAGGCCTGATGACCGGCATGGGATTTATCGGCGGCGGCGCCATTTTGAAAGACAACGGCTCGGTGCGTGGTACCGCCACTGCAGCCAGTCTGTGGGCAACCGGCGCAACTGGCGCTGCCGTGGGCCTCGGCGCCTATGACGTGGCGGTCGTCATCTCGCTGTTCACCTTCCTGACTCTTTGGCTCCTGGTACCTTTCAAGCAGGAGGGGCCAAAGACGGAAGAGGACGTTAAAAAGCCTCCCAGCGAAATTTGAGCGACAAAATACCGGTGCTGGCGCAATTCTGTGAGGGTTAACCTCAATTCGCCCGATTTCGCCGGCACATGGCAGCAATGATTGGCCTTTTGCTGCGAAGCAGCGTAAAGCTCCGTCGATCCCGATACGCACCGGACTCCTGGACCCGACGTGACCGCCAACTGAAGGGCGGCAGATTCGTTTCCGTTTGGTCCCAAGTATTGATCCCGTGGATCTCAATGAGTCCGACCGCGACGCGGTCCGCTGCAACCAAGGTTTACATCTGTGTCATTTCTCTCGACTGGTCCGTCGCTCGCCCGCGCGTTGGCTGAGCGCAACTACAATGAATCCACCCCCGTCCAGGCCGCCGTCCTCGCTGACGATGCTGTCGGTCGTGATCTTCTCGTGTCTGCGCAGACTGGCTCCGGCAAGACCGTCGCTTATGGTCTGGCGATCGCCGAAAATCTGCTCGAAGGCGCGGAGAAGCTGCCGAAGGCTGGATCGCCGCTGGCGCTGATCGTCGCACCGACGCGCGAACTCGCGCTGCAGGTGCATGGCGAACTGACCTGGCTCTATCAATATGCCGGCGCACGCGTCGTTTCCTGCGTCGGTGGTATGGATCCACGCAAGGAGCAGCGCGAGTTGGCCGCAGGCGCGCATATCGTCGTCGGTACGCCCGGCCGTCTATGCGACCATCTGCGTCGCAACCGCCTCGACGTCTCCGAACTGAAGGCCGTGGTACTCGATGAAGCCGACGAAATGCTCGACATGGGCTTTCGCGAGGACATGGAGTTCATCCTCAAGACCACGCCGGCATCCCGCCGTACGCTGCTGTTCTCGGCAACGTTGCCGCGCGGCATCGCCAATCTGGCCAAGCAGTATCAGCAGCAGGCGTTCCGCGTCGAAGTCGCTGGCACCGAAGGTGGCCACTCCGACATCGAATATCGTGCGATCCGGATTTCGCCGAACGACGTCGAACACGCTGTCGTCAACGTGCTCCGCTATTTTGAATCGCCGAGCAGCATCGTGTTCTGCAACACCCGCAATGCGGTGAACCATCTGCAGACCGTTCTGCTGGAGCGCGGCTTCTCGGTTGTCGCTCTGTCGGGCGAACTGTCCCAGAACGAGCGTACTCACGCGCTGCAGGCGCTGCGCGATAGTCGCGCACGGGTTTGCGTCGCCACCGACGTGGCTGCGCGCGGTATCGATTTGCCCAATCTCGGTCTCGTCATTCACTCCGACCTGCCGAACGATCCGGAAGTGATGCAGCATCGCTCGGGTCGTACTGGCCGTGCCGGCCGCAAGGGCGTCAGTGTTCTCTTGGTGCCACCATCGCGCCGTCGCCGCGCCGAGATGCTGCTCAATCTCGCTGGCACGGATGCCGTCTGGGGATCAGCGCCGACCGTCGAGGAAATCCGCGTGCTCGATCAGCAGCGCATGCTGCAGGATACGTTGTTCACTGAAGAGTCCACCGAGGACGATCTGACGCTGGCGCGCGCGATGCTCGCCGAGCGTTCGGCCGAGGAGATCGCAGCGGCGCTGGCGCGGCTGTATCGTTCGCGTCTGCCGTCGCCGGAAGATGTGCAGGATCCCGGCACGTTCCGCGGTCGCGAGGATCGCCCCGGCAGCCGTCGCCGGGACGAAGAAGGCGCTCCGGTCCGCAAGACCCCGAAGAAGAGCGAACCGATGGGCGAGGGCGCCAAGTGGTTCCGCGTCGCCATCGGCCGGCAGAAGAATGCCGAAGCGCGTTGGTTGCTGCCGATGATCTGCCGTCGCGGCGGCATCGAGAAGGCCGATATCGGCGCGATCAAGATCTATGACGGCAATTCGGAATTCGAGATTTCGGCAGCCGCGGCTGAGAAGTTCGCGACCATGATCAAGCGTCCGGACAAGGAAGACAATATCCACATCGAGCCGCTAGCTAACGGTCCGGAAGGCGCGGTCGCATCGAGCCGCACGGCGCCGGAAGATCGCGACTATTCCAACAAGCGCCCGCGCAAGCCCAGCTTCAGATCCGATGGCGACCGTCCGGACTTCAAGGACAAGGGTGCCTATAAGGAGAAGTCCTGGAAGGACAAGCCGAAGAGCGACAAGCCTTACCAGGGCGACAAGCCGCGCTACGAGGGCAAACCGCGTTTCGACGACAAGCCGAAGTATGAAGGCAAGCCCAAGTTCGACGGCAAGCCGAAATACGATCCGGTGCGCGCCGACAAGCCGGCTTATGCAAAGCCCCGCAGCGAAGACACGCGTTACGAAGGCAAGCCGAAGTTCGAAAAGAAACCACGCGCGGACAAGCCGCCCTACGTCGCCAAGGCCAAGCGCGATGGCGGTGCGCCAGCTGCCAAGCCGGCTTTCGGCAAGAAGAAAAAGATCTGGGGCAACGCCGGGTAGTCTGGGCTCCGACCTCATGGTGAGGAGCGCGCTACTTTAGCGCGCGTCTCGAACCATGAGTTGGTGATATGCAATCATCCTTCGAGACGCGGCCAAGCGGCCGCTCCTCAGGATGAGGGCGGAGCGTGGGACAAATAGTGGCTAAACCCGTCCGCTTACCGGCAGCAGCGCGCCGGTCAACGCACTCGCCGCATCGCTCGCCAGGAACAGGATCACGCTGGCGAGTTCGTCCGGCGTGACCCACTTTGAAAAATCGGCATTGGGCATATCGCGGCGGTTCGCGGCTGTGTCGATCGTCGACGGCAATACGGCATTGACCGTGACCTTGCCCTTCAGCTCGGCGGCGAGCGTTTCCGTCAGCCGATGCACGCCAGCCTTCGAGGCGGCGTAAGGCCCCATGCCGGCGCCGGCCTGTAGCGCACCCATCGCACCGATATTGATGATCCGTCCGGCCTTCGACGACGTCAGATGCGGGATTGCCGCGCGCGAGGCATTGAGAGCCGTGAGCAGGTTGAGCCGATGCATCGTCTCCCAGCTCTTGTTGTTACCGTCGGCAATATTCTCGAAGGTGAATGCGCCGGCGATATTGATCAGCACGTCGATCTTGCCGAATTGTTTGACCACTGCAGCGATGGCGGCGTCGGCTTGCGCGGCATCGGAGAGGTCGACGCCGCCGATCTGCAAGCGATCTGGCGTTGAGGCCGGCGTCTTGGCGGAATGGTCGATGGCGGCAATGGTTGCACCGCTCTTAACGGCGCGTTCGAGCACGACCTGACCCAGCGCACCGGACGCTCCGGTGATGACGATGATCTTTCCGTTCATGGGGAACTCCTGTTACGCGCGATGATCCTGCCCGGAATTGGCCCTGGGTAATAGCCACAGATAGATCGCGCCGGCGGCGAGCGCCATGCCGGCCATCAGGCCGGTCATCACCAGCACCGGATGCCCGAACGGTTCGAACACCGCGATCATGGCGCTGGCGAAGGCGCCCATGACCATTTGCATACATCGCATCACGCCGGCTGCCGCACCTGCCACATGCGACAGGTTCTGCAAGGCTTCGTGGTTGGTGCTCGGTGCAAGCAGGCCGAAGGAAAAGATCGTGAGCGCCATCAGCGGCATCAACGACAGCGTCGTGATGGCGCCGGCAGGCACCAAAGCGACGGCTGCAACGGCGCTGGCGATCATCAGCAGCAGACCGGCCATGATGATCTGGCGTGAGGCCACATGGCGGCGGCTCAGGCTTCCGCTGATCAGCGAGGCAACCAGCACGCCGCAGGAGGTCAGTCCGAACAGCAGCGCAAACATCGTGGTGGAGAGACCGAGGCTGCCGATCAACACGGATGGCGCGCCCGAGATGAAGGCGAACATGCAGGCAAAGGCGAAGGCGTAGAGCAGGGAGAAGCCGACGAAGATGCGATCGGACAGCACCATGCGGTAGCTCTCGAGCAATTGCTTAGGGTTGAGCGAGCGGCGTTTCTCGACGGGCTGGGATTCGTCGAGGCTGATGGCGCCGACGATCAGCAGGATCAGGCCGACGGCGGCCTGCACCGCATAGATCGTTCGCCAGTCACTGACGGTCATCACCCAGCCGCCCAGCACCGGCGCGATCATCGGCGCGATGCCGAGTACGGCGGCGATTTGCGACAGCTTGTGGCGCGCCGTGCCGTGTTCGAACAGGTCGCGCACGATGGCGAAGGGCAGGATGGCGCAGGCGCCTGCAGCGAGGCCCTGCAGCAATCGAAACACGAGCAGCACGGTGAAGGATGGCGCGAGCGCGCAGGCGCCCGCCGCGATCGAGAACAGCAGCAGTCCATCCAGCAAGGTTGCGCGGCGCCCGAAGCGGTCTGCGAGGGGGCCGCAGATCAGCGGCGAAATCGCAAAGCCCGCCAGGAACAGGCTGAGCGTCAGCGGCCCGCGTCCTGCGGCGTCGGCGAAACTCGCCTCGATCGCCGGAAGGCCCGGCAATCCCATGTCGATCGAAAGCGGTGGCAATGCGGTCAATGTGCCCAGAAAGGCGGTGAAGGCGAAACTGTCGCGCCTGAGGGCCAAAATCGATTCCTTGAAAATGCGAAAAAGTGTTTATGCGGTCGCGGCGCTATTCTGCCGGACTGATTTGCGCCGGCAAGATCCGGCGGTCAATGAGACTGCTCAGCGTGAGCCCAAGCCCGACCATGGCAACGAGCGCTGCGAGCAGCGGAAGCTGCGCATAATGCATGCCGGCATTCAGCGCCACGCCGCCGATCCATGCGCCGGTGGCATTGCCGAGATTGAACGCGCCCTGGTTCAGGGTCGAGGCGAGGTTTGGCGCATCCGTGGCGGCATCGACCACCCAGATCTGCAGCGGCGAGACCAGCGCGAAGGCGATACCGCCCCACAGGATCAGTAGCACCAGGGTCGGAAGCGTCATGTGCACCACAAGCGCAAGTGCGCCGAGCACGATGACGAGACAGATGAATGCACCGATGATGGTCAAGAGCAGGTTGCGGTCGGCGAGGCGGCCACCGATCAGATTGCCGATGGTGAGGCCGACGCCGATCGCCAGCAGTGCGCCGGTGACGCCATGCGGCGTGAGGCCGGTGACCTCTTCGAGCAGCGGCGTGATGTAGGTGAAGAGGCTGAACATGCTGACTGAAGCCATGGTCGAGATCAGCATCGGCAGCAGCACCGGCCAGCGGCCCAAGGCGCGAAACTCTTTCGCCAGTCCGCCGCGTGTGCCCGGCATGCCCGATGGAACGAAACGCGTGATCGCGAGGAACGCAACGATACCGATCACCACGACCGCCCAGAATGTCGCACGCCATCCGGCGGACTGTCCCAGAGCTGTGCCGAATGGCACACTGAGCACATTGGCCAGCGTAAGGCCGGCGAACATCAACGACACCGCTCGCGTGCGCTGCTCACGTGGCACCAGATTGCTGGCAACGACGGCGCCAATTCCGAAGAACGCGCCATGGGCAAAGGCAGTGACCACGCGCGCGGTCATCAGCAACCAGTAATCCGGCGCGAGGGCGCAGCCGAGATTACCGATCGTGAACAGCGCCATCAGAACCAGGAGAGCAGTCTTGCGCGGGATGCCTGCGGTCGCCATTGCCACGATGGGTGCGCCGATCACGACGCCCAATGCATAACCCGACACGAGATAGCCGGCTTGCGGGATGGTCACCGACAGGCTGCGCGCGACGTCGGGCAGCAGGCCCATGATGACGAACTCGGTCGTGCCGATGCCGAAAGATGCAGCAGCCAATGCGAGAATAGGAAGGGATAGTCGGATGGGTATCTCCTGAGCGGAAATATTGCGATGCAATATCAGGAGATGTGCCACGACCTCAGCGATTTGGCGACCGCCTCGCGGGGGAGGCAGCATTGCGCGCCTCGGTCATCAAACTGTCGAGAGGCGTTTCGATGGAGCGGCTGTCGGCGGACAACAGGCCGACTGTGCGACTTCAGCGCAAATGCAGGCGGACGGCTCAGACCGGAGGCCAGCTGCGCATGGCCATGTCGGCGAGTTTTCGCAATTGCTCGCGCGGTGCGCCGCCTGCGGCTTGCACGGCCATGCCCTGCAAGATGGCAGACACGTAGCGCGCGAGATCGCCGGCATCCGCGTCGGCTGGCAGATCGCCTTCGGCGAGGGCGCGTGTGAAGCGAAGGCGCAGATCGTCCTCGCTCTTCGAGCGACGCGCCATCAGTTCCTGCTTGATCGTCTCCGCGGCATCACCGCAGCAGAGGGCGCCCTGGACCGCGAGACAACCGGGATTCCTGGGATCAGTCACCGCCTCAACGGATTCGTAGAGGATATGTTCGACCGCTTCGCGGGCCGTGGCCTTCTCCAGGCCGGTGCGGAAATAGCCGCCGGGGCCATCGACGTAGCGATCCAGCGCCTTGCGGAACAGATCTTCCTTGTTGCCAAACGCTGCATAGAGACTGGGCTTGGTGATGCCCATGGCTTCGGTGAGGTCGGCCATCGACGCGCCTTCGTAACCCTTGCGCCAGAACACATGCAGCGCGAGGTCGAGGGCCGTGTCGGTATCGAATTCACGAGGACGTCCCAGTGCCACGACGGGCCCTCCAAAGTTTTCTACCGTTCAGTAGATAAGTCTCTTGACAGTGGATGTCGATAGTCCATCTATACCGGACGTTACGAATGTGTGCGTTGCAGCGAGATGCCCGGCGGGACCGGCCAGACGCGGAATGTACAGCTTAGCTACTGAAATGACAGGGCTTTACAAGGCCCACGCAGATTAAATGGGGTTCACAATGGCACATAATCTCCCTCGCAAGATCGCTTTTGGCGCCGGAATCGCGTTGGTAGCGGTCGCCGTTGGCGGCGGTGCGGCGCTGATGAATCTGTCCAGCGTTGCAGCTCAAGCCGAGTCCGGTGCGGTTGTTCCCGCTGCTGTTCAGGCTTCGGTTGCCCTGGTGGAAGCCAAGGCCACGGCGCCTTCGGACGAGTTCTCGGGCCGCCTTGAGGCAATTGAGCGCGTGGAGATTCGCTCCCGCGTCGCAGGCGCCGTTCAGGAGATCCACTTTCGCGAAGGCGCGCTGGTCAAGAAGGACGACCTTCTGGTGCTGATCGATCCGGCGCTCTACGCCGCCGACGTCGATCGTGCCCAGGGACAGGTGTCCGCGTCGCGGGCGCGCCTGATCCTGACTAAGGCCGATTTCGACCGCGGTCAGCAACTGACCAGCTCCAGCATCACCCAGCGCGACCTCGACAATCGTATCAATGCGTATCGTGAGGCCGAAGCCAACCTCAAGGCTGCAGAAGCCGCGCTCAAGACCGCCGAGCTCAATCTCAGCTACACTGAAGTGCGCGCGCCGGTCGCGGGCCGGGTCGGCAAGGTGGAGATCACCGTCGGCAACCTGATTTCGGCCGGCCCGTCCGCGCCGCTGCTGACGACGCTGGTCTCGGTCAATCCGATCTATGCAAGCTTCAATGCCGACGAACAGGTGGTGTCGCGCGCGCTGAAGACGCTGGCAGACGAGAAGACGCCGGGCGATATCGACCGCATCCCGGTTCACATGACCACCGTCACTGATAGCGCACCGGTGAAGGGCCGCATGCAGTTCATCGATAATCAGGTCGATCCGCGCAGCGGCACGGTGCGGGTGCGTGCGATGTTCGACAATGCCGATGGTCGCTTGATGCCCGGCCAGTTCGCGCGGCTCACAATGGGTCAGCCGAAGGCAGAACAGACGCTGCTGATTAGCGAGCGGGCAGTTGGCACCGACCAGAATAAGAAGTTCGTCATGGTGGTCGATGCCAAGGACAAGGCGCAATATCGCGAAGTGATCCTGGGGCCCTCGGTTGATGGCATGCGCGTGATCCTCAACGGCCTCAAAGCCGGTGAACGGATCGTCGTCAACGGACTTCAGCGCGTGCGGCCGGGTGTGACCATCAAGCCGGAGATGGTGGCGATGAACGCCGCGTCTCTCGTCTCGATTAAGGCCGTCGCGCAGAACTGATAACGACCGCCCTGTCCGCAGGCGGGCAGGGCGCTCTTCCTAATACACAGCACGTCATCGAGGTCGAGCGATCGGCCGCGCGGGGCCCTTGTACCCCGCAGGTCTGGATCATCACGGAATAGCGCCATGAACTTTTCAAAATTCTTTATTGATCGTCCGATCTTTGCCGGCGTGTTGTCGACGGTGATTTTTCTCGCCGGCCTGTTGTCGATGCCGGTGCTGCCGATCTCCGAATATCCGGAAGTCGCGCCGCCGACCGTGGTGGTGACAGCGAATTATCCCGGCGCCAATCCAAAGGTGATTGCGGAAACGGTCTCGACGCCTATCGAAGAGCAGATCAATGGCGTCGAGAACATGCTTTATATGAGCAGCCAGGCGACCACCGACGGCAGGATGACGCTCAACGTCACCTTCCGCCTTGGCACCGATCCCGACAAGGCGCAGCAACTGGTGCAGAACCGCGTCTCGCAGGCCGAGCCGCGCTTGCCGGCGGAAGTGCGCGCGCTGGGCGTGACGACGATCAAGAGCGCGCCAGACCTCACCATGGTCGTGCATCTGCTGTCGCCGAATGACCGCTATGACATGACCTATCTGCGCAACTACGCGGTGCTCAACGTGAAGGACCGCCTCGCGCGCATCGAAGGCGTCGGTCAGGTGCAGCTGTTCGGCTCGGGCGACTACTCCATGCGCGTCTGGCTCGATCCGCAGAAGGTCGCCGAGCGCGGCCTGTCGCCGAGCGATGTCGTGCGTGAGATCCGCGCGCAGAACGTGCAGGCAGCAGCGGGGCAGGTGGGCGGTTCGCCCAATGAGCCGGGCCTCGACCTGCAGCTCTCGATCAATGCGCAGGGGCGCCTGCAGACCGAAGAGGAATTCGGCGAGATCATCGTCAAGAACGGCGACAATGGCGAGGTGACGCGGCTGCGCGACATCGCCCGTATCGAACTCGGCGCCGCCGACTATGCACTGCGCTCGCTGCTGAACAACAAGTCCGCAGTGGCAGTTCCGATCTTCCAGTCGCCGGGCTCCAATGCGATCCAGATCTCCGACAATGTCCGCAAGACCATGAAGGAGCTGAAGGAGAATATGCCGGACGGTGTCACCTACGACATCGTCTACGACCCCACGCAATTCGTTCGCGCCTCGATCGAGGCGGTGATCCATACGCTGCTCGAGGCCATCGCACTGGTGGTGCTCGTCGTCATCCTGTTCCTGCAGACATGGCGAGCCTCGATCATCCCGCTGATCGCTGTGCCGGTGTCGGTGGTCGGCACTTTCGCCGTGATGCATGTGTTCGGCTTCTCGGTGAATGCGCTGACGCTGTTCGGCCTCGTTCTGGCGATCGGCATTGTGGTCGACGACGCCATCGTCGTGGTGGAAAACGTTGAGCGCAATATCGAGCGCGGGCTCGATCCGAAGAGCGCGGCCTATCAGGCCATGCGCGAAGTGACCGGCCCGATCATCGCCATCGCGCTGGTGCTGGTCGCCGTGTTCGTGCCGTTGGCCTTCATCACCGGCTTGACCGGGCAGTTCTACAAACAGTTCGCACTGACGGTGGCGATCTCGACGGTGATCTCCGCCTTCAACTCACTGACACTGTCGCCAGCACTCGCCGCGCTGCTTCTGAAGGGCCATGACGCGCCGAAGGATGCGTTGACGCGCTTCATGGACAAGACGCTCGGCTGGTTTTTCGTCCGCTTCAACCGCTTCTTTGCCAGAAGCTCTGACGCGTATAGCGGCGGCGTGAAGCGCGTCGTCTCGCGCCGCGCGGCGGTGATGGGAATCTACGTTCTGCTGATTGGCGTCACCGGTTATCTGTTCCACGCAGTCCCGGGCGGTTTCGTGCCCGGTCAGGACAAGCAGTACCTGGTCGGGTTTGCGCAGCTCCCCGACGGCGCTACGCTGGATCGTACCGAAGAGGTGATCCGTCGCATGGGCGAGATTGCGCAGAAGGAGCCCGGCGTCGAGAATTCGATCCAGTTTCCGGGCCTGTCGATCAACGGCTTCACAAACTCGTCCAACTCCGGCATCGTCTTCATCGGTCTGGATGCGTTTGACAAACGCAAGGATCCGAGCCTGAGCGGAAATGCCATTGCGTTGTCTCTGAACAAGAAGTTTGCCGGCATTCAGGACGCCTTTATTGCCATGTTCCCGCCGCCGCCTGTGTCGGGTCTTGGCACGATCGGTGGCTTCAAGCTGCAGATCGAGGATCGCGCCGGTCTCGGCTATGAGGCGCTGAACGACGCTACCAAGGCTTTTATCGGCAAGGCAATGCAGCAGAAGGAGCTGGCCGGTCTGTTCTCAAGCTATCAGATCAATGTGCCGCAGCTCTATGCGGATGTCGATCGCACCAAAGCGCGGCAGCTCAACGTGCCGGTTACCTCGGTGTTCGACACGATGCAGATCTATCTCGGCTCGCTCTATGTGAACGACTTCAACAAATTCGGTCGCACCTATTCGGTGCGCGTCCAGGCTGACGCCAAATTCCGGGCGCGGGCCGACGATATTGGCCAGTTGAAAGTTCGCTCCGACAGCAACGAGATGATCCCGCTCTCGACGCTGCTGCGCGTTAAGGAAAGTGCAGGGCCGGAGCGCGCCATGCGCTACAACGGTTTCCTGTCGGCCGACATCAATGGCGGCGCGGCGCCCGGCTATTCCACCGGCCAGGCGCAGGACGCCGTGGCGCGTGTCGCCAAGGAGACGCTGCCCAAGGGCATCGACTTCGAATGGACTGAACTGACCTATCAGGAAATCATCGCCGGCAATTCGTCGCTGATCGTGTTCCCGGTGGCGATGCTGCTGGTGTTCCTGGTGCTCGCCGCGCAATACGAAAGCCTGACACTGCCATTGTCGATCATCATGATTGTGCCGATGGGCTTGCTGGCGGCGATGTTCGGCGTCTGGTTGACCAAGGGCGACAACAACGTCTTCACCCAGATTGGTTTGATCGTGTTGGTGGGTCTGTCGGCGAAGAACGCCATCCTGATCGTGGAGTTTGCCCGCGAGCTGGAATTTGCCGGGCGGACACCGATCCAGGCCGCGATCGAGGCCAGCCGTCTGCGGTTGCGGCCGATCCTGATGACGTCGCTGGCCTTCATCATGGGCGTCGTGCCGCTGGTGACGTCCACTGGCGCAGGCTCGGAGATGCGTCATGCCATGGGTGTCGCGGTGTTCGCCGGCATGATTGGCGTCACGGCCTTCGGCATCTTCTTCACGCCGATGTTCTATGTGCTGCTGCGCGCCATGGCAGGCAACCGTCCGCTGACCCAGCATGGCGAAGCGACGGTCGATCAGGCGGCGCCGCTGGCACCGGGATCGCACGAAGCACAATCGCGCCCGCACGCCACGTCGCATTCGTAACACCCGGGACCGGGGAAGGAGACGCCTGATGAGGGCTGCTGGTCCACGAATGCGCCGTTTCGACCCATTCTAAGGCGAGGAATTGCGTAGCCTGCGTCCAAGGCTGTTGGAATCGCCCCCAATTGGCCGGGTGCGCTTTCCTCCACTGCACATCTTCCGCTACAATGCGAAAGGCACTGCAGGGGAATGACGGGTTGCGGACGGGCTTCTACAAATGCGAATACCGGGTTGATGAGGCGGTCGGTCGCAGTGTGATGTTTGTCGAGCATGGCAGCATGCTCGGCGGCAATTCCGCTTTTGCCCATATCGGCAGCTATGAGCTCCGGGGTGACGAGGTGGTGGCGGAGATCGAGAGCCGCCGCCACATGAACGATCCCAACTATCCCTCGCTGCTCGGCCAGGATGTGGCGACCATCAGCGTCATCGGCCGGCCCTATGGCGACACCTATCGTTTTCAGGGTTCGTCGCCGCAAATGCCGGGTGCGAAATTCGAGTCGGTCATGACGACGATCGATGACGGCGAGATGCCTCCGGCCGGACCGATCGGTGCGGGTGGCATCGCCAACGGGCTGTATTCGATCCATCTGCGCACACTTGACGGCATCGATGGCGGGCTCAACGGCGTGATGCTGCTGCATGACGGGCGCATCCTCGGCGGAGACGCGTTCTTCTATTATCTCGGCGCCTATTCCTCCGCGGACGGACGCTGGAAGGGCGAGATGCTCAATCAGGAGCACACGCCGACAAAGGGCGAGAACCCGGTCTTCGGCGGCCATGAAATCGGTATCGGCTTTTCCGGCACCTGCGACGAAACCGGCGCCGAACTGGAAGCCACGGCGCTGGCCGGCAAACGGAGCCTGCGGTTGCAGGCAGTGCTGAAGCTGATCCGCAAGGCCGTGTAAGTTCCAGGCTGGCGCACGGCTTGATGGGGTGCGCGCCTGTCCGTAATGTCACCGGCGAATGACACAGATGGCGACAAATCCATGACCCAGCGTATCGGCGCGACCGCTCTGATCTGGTTGCTCGGCGTCGCGGCCGGACTGGCTGTGCTGTCCGCGCCAACGCGCGCGCAGGCCCAGTCCGCCGATCTGGTTCTGTGCGATCGCCTCGCGGCCGATCCTGCCGATCCCGACAAGCCTGCCGATGTGAAGGGCGTGGCCGATATTGCCAAAGCCGATATTGCCACCGCCACCAAATTCTGCCGGACCGCGTCCGGCGGGTCGCGCCGTGCGATGTTCCAGCTCGGGCGTGCTTACGCGGCCAATGCGCAGGTAGCTGAGGCGCTCGCGGCATGGCGCAAGGCGGCTGACAAAGGCAGTACCTCCGCCATGGTCGAACTCGGCGTCGCCTATGGCAACGGAACCGGCGTCGCGCGCGACGAAGCGCAGGCGCGCAAACTGTTCGAGCGTGCGGCTGAAGCCGGCAATCCGCGCGGCGTAAGCAATCTTGCGGCACTATCCGGAGGCGCAGGCGCGGGTTCAGACCCGGTGCGTGCACGGCAATTGCTGGCGAAATCCGCGGAGACCAATGCCGAGGCGCAATATCAGCTCGGCATGATGCTGTCGGAAGGCATCGGCGGCGCGAAAGACGATGTTGCGGCACGCAGCCTGTTCGAGAAGGCGGCAGCACAGAACCATGCGGGCGCGTTGGAGCGCATGGGCGCGTTCGCGCAAAGCGGCCGCGGTGGTGCGTCGGATAAGGATGCCGCGAAGGCCTATTATGAGAAGGCCGCAGCGCTCGGCGACGACGATGCGAAGAAGGCGCTGGAACGCATCAAGTGCCCTTATGTGCTCAAGGACAAGCGCGGCAACGTGGTCAGCAATATGTGCTTCTGATCAGCCTAGCCTGACTGCGGTCTGTCGCAGGCGCGCGCCGGCGTACCCACGTCGAATTCGCGCCGGTCATTCACCGACGGATCAACGAAATAGGTGACGGCGTTGAACGGCACCGTGACGCGCGACTTGATCCCCTTGAACCACAGGTTGACGCTGAAGCGATCCGCGGTGACGTTCAGTCGTTCGAACTGGTGCTGCAGCACGAACGTCATCTCTTCGGGATATTTGGCGCGCTGGGCATCGAGCACGATGACGCCGTCGAACGAGGTCCTGAACGTGATCTCGTAATAGTGCCGGCCGCGCAGACCGCATCTGGCGACGTCGGCAAGCGTGGATCTCACCTCGGCATATTGTGCGAGCGGGGCGGTGGTGCAGGGCTGTTGTGCTGCCGCGTGTGATGTGAGCGCGGCCAGCATCATCATGGCAACGGCGAGGGTGCGGAGGTCGCGAGGCAAGGATGGTGTCATGATCCTTTGTCGCGGCGGCAGCGGGCGGGTTCATGGGGCTGCGACAGCGATTTTCTGCCGCATATTTCCGCAACCATTTGTTTCAAATTGGCCGCTTAACCTGCCGGTTCTGAGTCGCAATGGAGCCGCCTGTGAACGAGAGCCTGATCGCCATCTGCCAGTTGTTTCTGGTGCCGCTGACCATTCTGTTTGCCGCGGTGGGGGTGGCCAATGCGCGCTTCGTCAAGCTGTTGGTGTGTTTGCTCGGCGTCGGTCTCGCCGGCCTCTGGCTCTATCGCATCTATCTCTGGACCGGCCTGTCGGTGATCGATCGCCGCACGGCCTACGGGCTCGCGGGAGCCTTCGCGCTATGCTGGGTGCTGACGCTGCTGCATCAGATCAAGAGCAGCTTCGGCGGCGGATACGATCGCTAGGCTCAGGCAAATCTGAATCAGGCCAGCCCGAGCGAGAAGGCCAGCGTGCCGATCGCGGCATGCGACAGGATCACCGGCCAGATGTTGCGCATCCGCAGATAGGCGAAACCCCAGACGATGCCGACCAGGAACGTGTTGAGCAGCAGCACGCTGTCGCCATAGGCGATGTGGATCAGCGAGAATACCGCCGAGGAATAGATCACATAGGTCCAGGGCCTGACCTGCAGCCGATCGGTCATCAGTTTCGGAATCGATCGGCACACGACTTCCTGGCAAGGGCTCGAGACCAGGACATAGAACGGCGCAAAGCTGAGCCAGACCGGTGGCTTGTGGTCGAAGGTGAGAAACCGGGTCTGCGCCACCATGATTGCCGCGATGCCTGCCGTGATCGCGGCACAGAACAGCCAGTGCCTGATGTCAGAGGGACGGCTGAGGCCGAGTTCCGCGACCGAGAAGCCGGCCAGCAGGCACAGCGCGATACACAGCACGGACACCAGCAGCAACGCGGGAATGCGATATTCGAACGGCAGAAAGCCCCAGTGAATGGCGAGACCAGGCGCCAGCAGCAGCGCGGCAAATCCCGGCAGTGGAGCGATCAATCGCCATTGGAATCGTTGCTGTCGTAAAACCGTCATGATGTTCTATAGCTGAAATCATGTGGTGGTTTAAGGGCGGAGTGGCCACGCAGGCTGAAAGCGACGAAAGCGTGATCGTCGATATGTCAGCAGCAGGTGGTGACATTTCCGTCGGACGGTCTGCTCGGCCGTTGCTGGCCGCCCCGATGCGACAAAGTGGAACTCGCCGACTAGTATTGTGTCTCACACATCCGTCCATGACGTGAACAGCGCTGCCTGACCGCGTCGCTCGCCGTTCTCACTTCTCAGTTCCCAGACGATGCCACCTTCGATCCAGAAGCGGCGACCGGACTTCGCGATCCGCAACCCACGATAATTGTCGATGAAGCCGTTGCGCGCGACGGCATCCAGCAGGCGCTGGCGCTCGTCGCGGTTCGGCGCTTCCGCCGACAGCCGCGACGGGATGGTGACGAATTCGTCCCACTTATATTCGAAGCAAGATTGCGCGGTGCGATTGGCATAGGTGAACGCCGGATCGGCGTCGGTGTTATGTGCGAGCACCGCGAATGGTGCGTCGCTGTAGAGCCACGCTGCATCTTGCCCAGGCGCCAACAGGGGCTTCCCGACAGTGCGGAGATAGCTCCCGGTGAGGAGTTTGAAGAAGGGTGCATCGAGTGCGAAAGCAGGGAGCGTCGGAGCGGT
The DNA here is from genome assembly GCF_052076045.1 of Tardiphaga sp. 20_F10_N6_6. Classification (NCBI taxonomy): domain Bacteria; kingdom Pseudomonadati; phylum Pseudomonadota; class Alphaproteobacteria; order Hyphomicrobiales; family Nitrobacteraceae; genus Tardiphaga; species Tardiphaga sp. 20_F10_N6_6. Next base: position 1,236,149 of record NZ_CP197239.1, on the reverse strand, counting down.
CACGGGACTCTCTCGGGGATAGGCTATGAGGACATAGCCCGCATGGCTCTATACGACATCGGCAGCGAAAGCGGTGCTGACTGCCGCGGAATGCATGGAGCAGCCGCTATCGGTCGGCAGGAAGGATCAGGTCGTGATCAACCTGTTTTCGAACGCCACGGTGCATTGAGTCACCGAGACGGCCGCGTCCCGTTCGTCGATTGCGCGTCCCGTGTAATCCGATAGCTGCCCGGCTTATTTAGTCGTCGCATCGGCTGGGCTCTTGTTTTAGCCTCTCCCGAAAATGTCGTTCCAGGCGAAAGCCCAATGGACCGGCGCAAAGGGAGAAAACGTGAGCAACAACAAGAAGGGGCGATGGTTTGCCATCGCCGCGGTCCTTGCCGCATCGCTGTTCGCCGTAGCGCCAGGGCAGGCGCAGCAATATCCCGAGCGCAACATCACCATGGTCGTGCCATTTCCGCCCGGCGGAACGACCGACATCGTCGCGCGCATCCTCACCGAACAGCTCAGCACCGAACTCGGCAAGCAGGTGGTGATCGAGAACCGCGGCGGCGCGAGTACGTCGATCGGTGCGCAAGTCGTGGCCGGTGCCGACAAGGATGGTTACACCCTGCTATTCGCCAGCGCGACGACCTTCACGACCAACCCGCATCTGCTGGCCTCCATCAAATACAAGCTCGAGGACTTTGCGCCGGTCGCGATGGTGGTGAAGGTGCCGTTTGCCTTCGTCGTGAAGAAGGACTTTCCGGCCGCCGACGTCGCGGCGTTTCGTGCCTATGCGCTGGCCAATCCGAGCAAGGTCAACAATGCCACCAACGGACCGGGCAGCACCGTGCACCTTATGGGTGAGATCGTGGCCCGCGGACTCGGCGTGAAGCTGCAGCATGTACACTATCGCGGTGCTGCGCCGGCGATGAACGACATGCTTGCGGGCATCGTCGACAGCAATGTGGAGGCGCTGACCAATACCGTGCCAAACCACAAGGCGGGCATGTACCGCGCGCTGGCGGTCTTGTCCGAGGAGCGCCTTCCGCAATTGCCTGATGTGCCGACCTTCAAGGAGCTCGGATTCCCCTCGATCGTCGGCGCGACATGGTTCGCAGTCTTCGCGCCCGCGGGTACGCCGCAGCCGGTGCTGAACAGGCTCAGCGCCGCCATCACCCGCATCGTCAAGACGCCGGAATTTGCAAAGAAGATGGAGCCGATCGGCAATCAGCCGTGGCCGATGACGCCGGCAGAACTCGAAACCCATGTGAAGAACGAGCGCGACCGCTTGGGCAAACTCATTCGCGAAGCCAACATCACGGTCGACTGACCGCATGAACAAGATCAAGGGAGAACATCAATGAATGCAGCCGTCAGCTCACCCGCCGTGAAAGTCGTCCGTTCGGTGCAGGATCAGGTCAGTCCCGAGGAGTGGCAGTCGCGCGTCAATCTCGCGGCCTGCTACCGTCTCACGGCGATGTACGGCATGACCGAGATGATCGCCAACCATATCTCCTGCCGCGTGCCGGGAACGGAAGATCAGTTCCTGATCAATCCGTATGGCATGCTCTATGAGGAGATCGATGCGTCGAGCCTCGTCAAGATCGACCTCGACGGCAACACGCTGTTCAACGCGTCCGACTACGCTGTGAATGCTGCGGGCTTTGTGATCCACAGTGCCATCCACATGGCGCGTCACGATGTCGATTGCGTCGCGCATACTCATACAGTGGCCGGCATGGCTGTATCGGCGATGGAATGCGGGTTGTTGCCGGTGGCGCAGACCTGCATGCGCTTCCTTCATGTCGCCTATCATGACTTCGAGGGCATCGCGGACAATCCAGAAGAGCGGGAACGACTGATCGCGCATCTCGGCAATCACGAGGCGATGGTGTTGCGTAATCACGGCCTGCTGGTGGTGGGCAAGACCATCGCCGCGGCTTTCAACGTGCTGTTCCGGATGGAGCGGGCCTGTCAGGTTCAGGTTGCAGCGTTGTCATGCAACACCAAGCTGATCACGCCGCCGCAGAAGGTCCTGCAGGACACTTATGACCGCATGAAGCCGCGCGACAATGTTCCGGGCCTCAGCGGCGAACTGGCCTGGCCGGCGCTGCTCCGCAAGCTCGACCGGGTCGATCCATCCTATCGCAACTGAGCTTGCGCTAGAGTCTGATCCATCTTCGATGGATCAGACTCTAGCTATTTTCTCTATGAGAGCATGATCTTGTCCGAAAACCGGCGTCCACTTTTCGGGATCATGCTCCAGCAGGCTCCGCGGCTGCCGGGCCCGCAGGCGTGGCATCCACCTGATGAACAGAAGGGATGCGCGGCATCAAGAATGCGGCGCATCATAGGTTCGGCAGTCAGATGCGCGACTGCAGGTCCGCCTACGGCTTGAAGAAGGACACCGGCGTCATCAACTGGTTTTCCTGGCTGATGAGGTAGGCGGCCTCGGCGCTGATCTTCAGGTAGTCGGCCCAGGCCGGGTCCTTCTGCAGCGCCTGGCGCTTGGCCTCGCGATCGGCTGGGCTGTCATAGACCCAGATGTGCATGTAGCTGTTGACGTTGCCGGTTTCGGTTTGCATGTAGGCCAGCGGCTTGCCCAGATGGCGGCTCTGGATCTCGTAACCGTGCTCGGCATACAGCGCCAAGTGTTTCTTGATCGTGCCGGGGCGGCAGGTGTAGGTGCGAACGTCAAGCAGCATGGGGTTTCCTCAAGTGGTGGCGGATCAATAGGGTCATTCGGCGGTGGCGCCGGACTGCGCGACAAGCACGGCCCAGCGCGCCACCTCGTCGTTCACGTATTTCTGGAATGTCGCCCGATCGTCGCCGACGGGGTCGGCGCCGAGCCCTTTGAGCCGCTCCTGGACAGCGGGGTCAGCCACGCTCTGAACAATGGTCTGCGCAAGCTTCTCGACGATAGCGGGGGGCGTGCCGGCCGGTGCGAACAGGCCGAACCACGAGCGCGCGTTCATGCCGGGGAACGGCGTTTCTGAGAAAGCGGGCACGTCGGGCAAGGCGGCGTGACGCGTGCTGCCCGTCACCGCCAGCGCCTTGAGCTTGCCACTCTGCACCAGAGAGAGAACTTCGGGCAGGTTGGCGAACATGATCTGCACTTGGCCGCCGATCATATCGTTGAGCGCCTGTGCGCCGCCCTTGTAAGCGACGTGCGTGATCTTCGCACCAGCCAGTGTGCTGAACTGCTCGCCGGACAGATGGGACGCGGTGCCCACGCCGCCCGATGCATAGTTGACGCTCGCGGCATTGGCCTTGGCGTAAGCGGCGAGTTCGCTCACCGAATTGACTGGCACCGACGGGTGCACCACCAGCAGCAGGGGCACCGACGCCAGGTTCGACAAGGCCGCGAAATCGCGCGTGAGGCTGTAGCTGAGCTTCTGGTAGAGCGATGCATTGATCGCGTGGCTCGATGTGGCCATCAGCAGCGTATAGCCGTCGGGCTCCGAGCGCGCCGCCGCGGCACCGCCGATATTGCCGTTGGCGCCGGCCTTGTTTTCCACCACGATCGACTGGCCGAGCCGTACCGACATGGCTTGCGCCACGGTGCGCGCGATCACGTCGGTGGCACCACCGGCGGCGAACGGCACGATCACGCGCAGGGGACGTTCTGGATAATCGGCCATCGCGCTGACTGAGGTGAGGGCCAATGCTGCGGCCACGACGAGGCTCCGCAACGGGATGATTGCTTTGTGCATTTTGTTTCCTCTGCCTCTTGTTTTTATGTCCTGCCGACGGCGCGCTCCGCAGATGCGGGGCGGTCGTGGCGGTGGGCGTCATGCCATGCCGACCTGCGCATACAAACGCGCAGGTGGCGATGGCAGCGCCCGGTCAGGCGTCCATGCGGGACACTCTATGCAGCCGCGCGGCGACGGCGCTAGGACGGATCAGACGTTGTGTTGGACTTTTTCGCGTGTCAGTCCAGTGGACGGCAATGCTTCCTCCGGAAGTCGCCCGGCGTGAGGCCGGTCTGCTTCTTGAAGAAGCGCGCGAAGTAGGCCGGATCCTCGATATTGAGGCGGAACGCGATCTCGGCGATGCCCGTTTCGGTGTTGCTGAGCCAGCGCTTGGCTTCGAGGACCACGCGCTCCTGCACCACCTGGCTGGCCGTGCGCGCCACAGTGCGCTTGACCGCATCGTTGAGCTGGCGCTCGCTCACGCCAAGCGCCTCGGCGTACTGGCCGATGGTACCGAAGCGCAGGTAGTGCGTTTCCACCAGCATCGCGAAACGGCGCGCGAGCGCCTGGTGTGGACCAACGCCACCGGCGGGCTCGTTGTCGGGGCACACACGGCGCAGGCGCGTGAGCAGGATCAGCAGGCTGGCCCGCACCACATCGGGAAATCCCGGCTGGCGATCGCGTGCCTCACGCTCCATCTCGCAGAGCAGTGGCAGCATGCCGTCATGCTGGGCCTGCGTGAGATAGAGCGCGCTGTTGCCGCGCGCAGGGTGGAAGAACGGAAGTTTCGCGACATCTTCGGCGCGCGGAAACATCCGCGCGAAGAAGTCGGTGCTGAAGTTCAGCACGTAGCCGTGAGGCTTGACCGATGACGTCCAGGCATGGACCTGGCCCGGCGAAAGAAAGAACACTGAGTGGTCGCGCACGTCGAAATGCGCGAAGTCGAGTGTGTGCGTGCCGCTCGCCCGGGTCATCCAGAGCAGATGGTAGTAGTTGTGCCGGTGCAGGAAACCGCGCGGGATGTCGTCACGGTCCTCCAGTCGTACGAGGTCGAAGTAGAACGAGCCTTCGCCCGCGAAATCCGAGGTTTCAAAGGTCGGAAACTCGCCGGAGCGGGCGGAGAGGAGAGCTTCGGGCAAGTGAAGGTGTCCTTGCGGTTTCGGGGCACGGTTATCAGCGTCATCCTATCGCAAAAAGCCGGAGAGTACCGCGTGTTGGCGAATGCGACGCCGGACGGTCTCTCCGAGGAGTTCGGCAGCTCTATAAGAATTCTGGGTGCCGCTCCATCACACCCGGGAAGTTGCGTCGGGGGATGCTCCTGCAGGCATTTTATGGCGTTCGCTCGGAAGGGGACCTGATGGAACGGACGCCGACGGCGGGTCGTCGCAACTGAGTTTGCGCTGGATCAATTGCAGAACGGATTTCGGGCGATGGCGGTTGCCGAGCTGGCCGCCGTCGCCTACATCAGGGCGCATGACGCAGACCTCCGAAATCGGCTTCACCAGCTTCCAGCCCTCCCTGAATGAGGAAAATGTCGCGCTTCTGGTGCAGACCTTTTACGGCCGCGCCCGCGAGGATGATTTGCTGGGGCCGATCTTCAATAGCGCCGTGACCGACTGGGATCATCACATCGCGCAGATCAGCGATTTCTGGTCGTCGATGATGCTGAAGACCGGCCGCTACAATGGCCGGCCGATGCGTCCACATCTCGTGCTGCCGCTGAAGGGCGAACATTTCGATCGCTGGCTTTTGCTGTTCGAACAGACCGCGCGCGAGATATTTCCGGCTGAGGTCACCGAGGCCTTCATGATCCGCGCGCGCCGTATCGCTGACAGTTTCGAGATGGGCGTTGCCTCTGTGCGCGGCGAAATCGCTGCGCCGCGACATAGCGTTTAAGCGGTAGGCACGTGATGCATAGCCGGTCTTGCGAGAGCCCGTGGTTGCGCTAGGCTGCAGCTCCAACAAACCGGGAGTCGGTCCATGAAACGTCTGTCTGTCCTCGTTCTCTTGAGCCTGTTCAGTGCTGCGCCCGCAATGGCGCAATCCTGCAACGCCGTCAGCGGCGACGGCAAGCCGCTCGCGGGCGCTGCCAAGAAGAGCTTCATGAAGAAGTGCTGCGAGGACAACGCCAAGAGCGCCGAGGGCAAGCCACTGGCCGGCGCCGCCAAGACCTCATCGGTCAACAAGTGCATGAAGGGCTGAGGCTGCTGCCTCACGCATCCAGACGTGCAAAAGCCCCGCGCGCGCGGGGCTTTTCGATTCCGGGCTGAAGCGACGTCAACTCGAAGTCTTCGTCTCAGCTCTTCGCTTCGAGCTTGTCCTGAGTCTTCGTGTCGAAGTCGCTGGCGTCATGGCGTTCGCGCAACTGGCCGGCCGGATCGCCCGAGGTGCGATTGACCATGCGACCGCGCTTCACGGCAGGTCGTGCCGCGATGGTCCTGGTCCAGCGCTGCAGGTTCTTGTAGCTCTGCACATCGAGGAACGTGCCGGCATCGCCGTAGATGGCGCTCTCCGCAAGGCCGCCATACCAGGGGAAGATCGCCATGTCGGCGATGCTGTAATCCTTGCCGGCGATGAATTCGTTGTTGGCCAATTGACGATCGAGCACGTCGAGCTGGCGCTTGGTCTCCATGGCGTAGCGGTCGATGGCATATTCGATCTTGCTGGGCGCATAGGCATAGAAGTGCCCGAAGCCGCCGCCGAGGAACGGCGCGCTGCCCATCTGCCAGAACAGCCAGGATAGGCACTCGGCGCGTTCGGGGCCACCCTTTGGAAGGAAGGCGCCGAATTTCTCGGCGAGATGCACCAGGATCGCGCCGGACTCGAAGATACGGAACGGCTTGTCGCCGCTGCGATCCATCAGCGCCGGGATCTTGGAGTTCGGATTGACATCGACGAAACCCGAACCGAACTGGTTGCCGTCGATCCGGATCAGCCAGGCATCGTATTCCGCGCCTGTATGGCCGGCAGCGAGCAGTTCCTCGAACATGATCGTGACCTTCTGGCCGTTCGGCGTCGCCAGCGAATAGAGCTGGAACGGATGTTTGCCGGTCGGGAGCTCCTTCTCATGGGTGGGGCCGGCGATGGGCCGGTTGGTCGAGGCAAATTTGCCGCCGTTTTCCTTGTCCCAGGTCCAGACTTTGGGAGGCGTGTAGGGGGCGTCGGTCATGTCAGGCTGGCTCCGGAAAAGGGGCAGGGTTGATGGTTGCCGGGGACAGGTAGGGATGAATGCAATTGCATGCAAGATGGCGAGGCGTCCTATGCCGGAAGCCGCCTTGTGCCGGGCGAAGACATGCGATGTAACGAGTCCGAACCGCCGTCATTGCCGATGGCGGCGTTTCCCTCCGTCCGAAGATTCCCCTCCCGATGAGCGACACCCCAGCGCAGACCGTCGGCGCACCGCCCGCCAAACGATCTTTCGCGGCGCTGCATCACCCGGGATTCCGCGCCCAGTTCATCACCTATGTGCTGGCCATGATGGCCGACAATATCGAGCATGTGATCAGCTACTGGGTGGTGTTTCAGAAATTCCAGTCGCCCGCGCTCGGTGGGTTTGCCATCGTCTCGCACTGGCTGCCGTTCCTGCTGTTCTCGGTCACATCTGGCGCGCTGGCGGAGCGTTTCGACCCGCGGCGCGTGATCCAGTGCGGCATGGCGCTGTTCATTCTGGCATCGCTGGGCTGGGGCTATTTCTTCATCACTGACACGCTGCAGATGTGGCAGGCCATGGTGCTGCTGGTGATCCATGGCTGTGCTGGCGTGCTCTGGCAGACCCCGAACCAGATGCTGCTCTACGACGTCGTCGGTTCCGCCGACTTGCCGAGCGCGGTGCGTTTGAACGCGATGGCGCGCTATCTCGGCGTCATGGTCGGGCCTGCGGTCGGCGGCGTGATCCTGCTCGCGCTGGGCCCGGCCTATGGCATCATGCTCAACACCATTTTCTATCTGCCGCTGGTGCTGTGGCTGATCAAGGCGCCCTATGGTCCGCGCTTTCGCACCGGCGCGCCCGCGCCTCAGCGCGCCGTGCGGGGCTTTGCGGACATCGTCCAGACCATGCGCGACGTTCGCCACCGGCCGGTGATCGTCTCCATGATCGCACTGGCCGGCGCGGCCTCGTTCTTCGTCGGCAACGCCTATAGTTCGCAGATGCCGGGCTTCGCCAGTGATCTCGGCCATGGCGATCCCGGCATGTCCTACAGCATGCTGCTGGCGGCTGACGCAGCTGGTGGCCTGCTTGCCGGCCTGGCGCTGGAGGGCAGGCAATTGCTGGCGCCGAAGCCGCGTACGGCGATCATACTGGCGCTGCTCTGGTGCGGCGCGCTGGCGATCTTCGCGCTGACCGGTCATTACGCCATCGCGCTGTTGTTCCTGTTTGCGGCGGGATTCCTCGAATTGTCGTTCAACGCCATGGCACAGAGCCTTGTGCAGCTCGATGCACCCCTGGACAAGCGCGGTCGCGTCATCGGTCTGTTCAATATGGCGAGCCTGGGCTTGCGCGCCTTCAGCGGCATCTCGGTCGGCGTCGTCGGCAGCATGATCGGAATCCATTGGTCGCTGGCGCTGTCGGCGCTGGCGACCATGATTGTTGCTGGAGGCCTGCTGGCGCTGCCCTAGCGAGGAAAAACCTCGGCGTCCTACCAGTCGACCAGCCGGTCGTCGCCGCCGAACGCCGCCGGCATGGCGGCGTAATGTGGCAGGCCGTCGCGGACCGGAGCGATCGCCTCGCTGCAATTGATATGCAGGCTCGGCTTGAACGCGTCCCCGAGCAGATAGCCGTTGATGCTGCGCATGCCGATCCCGTCGAGTTCGATAATCAGCCGCGTGGCACACATTGCGCAACTGAGGCGCGGGGTCGTCTTCAGCGCGAACGATGTCGTGTCGCCCTGAACGACTTCAACACCGTCAGCCGGATAGACGGCCTCGGCCACATAAGCCGCGCCGTGGACGGTCTGGCAGTCGGCGCAGTGGCACCAGAAATGGGCGATGGGGTCGGCTGAAATCCTGAGCTTCACGGCGTTGCAGGGGCAGGCGAGTTCCATGGGCGCACCTCATCTGATGCGCAAAACTACCAGCCGACCGCAATCGCCGACAACTGCCGCGGCTTGCGACAAATCGCTCGCCGCGGCTGGCAGTCGCTATTTGCCGCTTTGCAGCGCAGCCGTTTGCTTGGCGAGCTGCTTGTCGAAATCCTGTTCGAGCACTGCAGCGTAAGCGGCAAGCTCGCCCGGTTTCACGAACGGATTCGGCGCGCCGTCCTTCATCGCAGCACGCTTGGCCTGCATGCCATAGACTTCCGGATGCGGCCCGAGCAGCACTTCGATCTTCATGGCCTTGGCCTTGGCATAGGTCGACCGATAATCGTCGACGATGCCGGCATGGGTTGGATTGCCGACCAGCCGGTTCAGCGCCACGGTGCCGCTGCAGAAGAACAGGACCTCACGGTTCTCGCTGCCGTCCTTCACGGTCATCTCCCAGCTCGTGCAGCCCGGCGAATGGCCGGGTGTCGCATGCGCCGTCAGCGTGGTGCCGCCGAGCGTGACCTTATCGCCCTCGGTGACGGTGCGATCCACCTTGACCGGCGGGAAACCAATATCGGTGTTCTTTTCATCGCCCGGGTAGGTGCCGCTTTCGAGCAATGGCTTGTCCCGTCGGCCTGCGATCAGTTGCGCGCCGGTGTCCTTCTTGATCTCCGCAAAACCGCCGGTGTGATCGAAATGGGCATGGCTGTTGAGGATGATCTTGATATCGGCTTCCTTGAAGCCGAGCTTTGCGATGTGCTCCTTGATCATCCCGGTCGATTGCGGGACGCCCGTATCCATCAGGATCAGGCCGTCGGATGTCTTGATGAGATAGACCGCGATGCCGTCGGTGCCGACGTAATAGATGTTGTCGATCAGCTGAAAAGGCTCGAATGGCGCGGTCCACTTGACCATCACCTGCGCCAGAAAATCCTTGACGGTCTGCGCCTGCGCGTTGCCTGCAAATAGCGCCAGAGCGCAGATGGCTCCTGCGAGCGTCTTCATGATGGCCTCCCGGTCTGATTTTATTGGTTCTTCTGAACGCCAGGATTGAAGCGCGATTTGGGCGGATGGCTCAAGCGCCATTCCTGCATGCCGGCATCGCGCATGACTGGCACGGCCGGGCGGCGAATGTTGTGAGCGCGTTGAACCATCCCGGCCGTTTCGGGTTAGACTTCACCCATGAAACAACTGATCTGCCCCAATTGCCAGACACGCGTCTTCTTCGAGCAGAGCGATTGCGTGCAATGCGGCGAGGCGCTGATCTTCGACACCGCGCAGTCCAATGTCGTCAGCGCTGCGTCGGCCATGTCCTGTGCCAATCGCGATCTGATCGCCTGCAACTGGGCCACGGATGACAGCGATCCGTTCTGTCCGTCCTGCCGGCTTACGCGAACAATTCCCAATCTGGTATCCGATCGCAATGTCGCGCTCTGGAAGCGGGTTGAGCAAGCCAAGCGACGTCTGACCTATGACCTGATGCGGCTCAGACTGCCCCTTGCCGTGTCGAGCGGCGCGCATATCGCGTTCGACATTCTCTCGGACGAGACCGCCGGACATCCGATCATGACCGGGCATTTGTCGGGGCTGATCACGATGAACCTCTCGGAAGCTGACGATGCCGAGCGCGAGGCGCGGCGCGCGGCGTTTCGCGAACCGTATCGAACGCTGCTCGGGCATTTCCGCCACGAGGTCGGGCATTTCTACTGGGAAGCGCTGGTCGATCAGTCGCAGCTCATCGGTCCGTTCCGTCTGATCTTCGGCGATGAAACCCGCGACTACGGTGAAGCACTCGCGGCCTATCACAATCGCGCCGATCGCTCGTGGAATAGCGATGCCTTCATCAGCGAATATGCGACATCGCATCCGTGGGAAGACTGGGCCGAGACCTTCGCGCATTTCCTGCATATCGTCTCGACGCTGGACACCGCGTCGTCGCTGCCGCTGTCACTGGACGAACGCTCGCGCCATACGCTGGACGATCCCTATCTCGAGCGTGACTTCGAAGCGTTGCTGTCGCTGTGGGATGCTGTGTCCTACAGCATGAACGAACTCAATCGTTCGATGGGCATGAGCGACGCTTATCCGTTTCACCTGACGCAAGCGGTGAGGGGAAAGCTACATTTCGTGCATCTGGCGATTTTGAAAACGCGCAGCGAAGGGTGAGGGCGGCTCTGTCATTCCGGGTTCGCGCCGGTCTGCTTCGCAGATCAGCGCGCCCCGGAATGACGAGCTATGTACTTACTGCTCCATCTTGATCCCGGCGTCCGTGATCACCTTTTTCCAGCGCGCGATTTCGTCGGTGAGGAAGGCGCGGAATTCATCCGGGGTGGTGCCCATGGGGACGATACCCTGATCGTCGAGCTTCTTCTTCAGGTCGGGATCGGTGAGCGCCTTCTTTGCCTCCGCGGCTACGCGATCCACGATCTCCTTCGGCGTGCCCGCCGGCGCGATGATGCCGGACCAGGTGCCGGAGACGAAATCCGGCACGCCGGCTTCCGCCATGGTCGGCACGTCGCCGGCCGCCGGTACGCGCTCCTTGGCAGCCACGGCGAGCGCCTTGGCATTGCCGGACTTCACCTGCGACATCAGCGGGCCGATGACGTCGAACATCACATTGATCTGGCCGCCGACCGTATCCTGCAGCGCGCCGGACGTGCCCTTGTAGGGAATGTGCTGCAGATTGATGCCTTCGCGGCTCTTCAGCATTTCCATGGTCAGATGCGCCGCCGAGCCGATGCCGCTGGAGGCAAAATTGAGCGAGCCGGGCTTCGCCTTGGCGAGCGCGATGAATTCCTTCATGTCCTTGGCGGGCAGGGACGGCGTCGCAATCAAAATCAGCGGCGCGACCGAGGTCAGCGACACGTAAGTGAAGTCCTTCATCGCATCATAGGGCAGCTTCGGATTGAGCGTCGGATTCACTGAATGCGCCGCGATCACGGTGCCGAAGGTGTAGCCGTCGGGGGCTGCCTTGGCGACGGCGTCGGTGCCGATGGCGGCATTGGCGCCCGGCTTGTTCTCGATGACGATCGGCTGGCCCAGCGCCGCCGACATCTTTTCGGAAACGAGGCGCGCCATCAGGTCGGTATAGCCGCCCGGCGTATAGGGCACGACCATGCGGATCGGCCGGTTCGGCCAGCTCTGCGCAAAGGCAGTCTCGGCGCTGCCGGCGCCGGCTGCCATCACGGCGATCACGCTCACGGCGCGGACGAAGCTCTTCATCATTTCATTTCCTCGACTGCCGGCGCGCTCCAGAGCGGCGGGAGCGCCGTAGCGCTCGCTCTGGATCGCAGACCGTTCTTCTTGTTGTCTGCCCGTTCTGCGCCGTGACGGATGTCGCGGAATGCAGAGTCCCGCAGGCAGGCTACCGCATCGCACGGTAACGGGGAAAGTAGACGAAAGGCCGCTAACGTCTGCTGCCGCAGCGTGGAATTTGTCGATGTGAGACGCGGATACTTGTGACCAAGGAGCATGTGACCTCCCGTGATGATGTTGTTGATCGCTGTGATGCAGGTGAGGGACGGGCGTGAGCCATCCTTGCCCGCGCCTGTGCGCGTGAGTGGCCGTCCCGGTGGCCTCCCTCGCAAATGAGGGAGATGAAGCGCCGAAAGGCGCGACTTGGGTACAGTGCCGCAGCGTAGTGTCCGGATCGCCGGACAGCAGAGGCCGCGGAAACGCCTTTCGACGCTCCATCGTGGCGATTTCTGTCCCCGGGACCGTTCTTCCGGGCAAAGGCGCAGACCTCCGCAGTCCGCTTATCCCGACGGTTTCCCGCCGTTCACCAATGCCACGTCCAGCCAGCATGAGTGGCAGACCCCCGTAGTGGGGCCGGACGGTGACCCAAGGCCTCCCGAGTGCGTGAGGAAACGTCTTCCTCCCGCCCGCAGGCGCCACATCCCGCCCCGCGCTAACAAGCGTCCCTGGCAACGCCCCTCAAAGTGGGACGGGATGTAATGGAATATAATCTCTCCGAAAACAACGTCAAGGATTATTTTCAAGGCCATCGCCGCGGGCGAGCACGTCAGCAATAGAGGGCAGCATGTTAGGCTCAGGAACGCTGGGACAGGCCAACGGGCGCGGGCTGTTCGGAATATTCAGTCCGGGCCTGACGGAGTATCTGCACCGAGGAGGAGAGAAATATGAAGGCCCGGGAACACAGCCAGACAGAGCGCACATTGGCGTCGCCGTCCTTGTAACGCATCAGGAGCAGCACCGAGGCGAGGTTGGCTGCCAGCGCCAGGAAGCCGATCGCGCCCATGACCTCGGCACTTGGAACGCCCAGGATAAGCGTGTGGTAGACGGTCGAACCGAACACCCATAGAGCCATGACGCTGAGCGAAAGGCCCTTGAACAAAGCCGCCGTTGCCCGCGTCCTGATGCCGGTGCCGATGACCGCGAGGCTCAGCCCGTAAGTGACGGTATCGCCGAGGAAGTCGAGCGCATCCGCTTTCAGCGCCTGCGATCCCGCGATTTGTCCCGCGATCATCTCGACAAGAAACATGATGCCGTTGATGGCAATGACCGTCCACAGCACGCGCTTGTAGCGGGGATCGACGCCGTCGAAGACCGGAACGCCGCCGGAGCAACCACATGCCTCGGTCTCGCAGGCCGCCGGGGAGACAGGCTTCGCGTTCGCCTTCGAAAAATCGATGGGCGGCGGCTCGCAGCAGGTGTCGGTGGTGCAACAGGTCTTGTCGGACATCGGCTTCCTCTCAATGTGAGACAAGCGTACAATCTCTAGCGACTAGAGGTTCAAGGGAAAAATGGATTACGCAATCGGAGAAGCGTCGCGTCTGACGGGCATCAAGGTGCCGACGATCCGTTACTACGAGGGGATTGGCCTTCTGGCCGCGCCCACGAGGACGGAGGGAAAGCAGCGCCGCTATCGGCCGGAGGATGTCGCCCGCCTGAATTTCATCCGGCACGCCCGCGAGCTCGGCTTCGAGATCGCCGACATCGCCGAATTGCTGACCCTGAGCGAGGGACCAGATCAGTCTTGCGCAGAGGTCGACCGGATCACGCGCCGGCACCTGTCGGACGTCGAGCGCCGGATTGCGCAACTCACCGCTTTACGCGAAGAATTGAAGCGCATGGTGGAAGAGTGCAGTCACGGCAGAGTCTGTGAGTGTCGTGTCATCGAGACGCTGTCCGGATGACACGAAGCATGGCGATTGCTCGCCGTGTCGAGGTGCTCGTCCTCGTGAAGATGTGATGACCGATATGCGGCGATCATCTGGGTGCGCCGGGCGCGGGAAACCAGGGAGCGCAAGGCGAGGGGCTGCTGGGTCAGCCTCAGGGCGCGAAGCTCGACCCGCACGGGGCCTATCTGCAAGGCTTGATCGACGCCGACCGCGACATCACGCTGGCCGAAATGCAGGCGAGCTGCCTGAGGAGCGCGGCGTGAAGGCCGCCATCGGCACGCTCTGGAAGTTCCTCGACCGGCGTGGCCTGACCATCAAAAAAAGACCGCGCTCGCGTCGAGTTTGGTCCCCCCGAATTCGACGACCAATTTCGAGAGCGCATAGGATGGCAGGAGCGAAGCGGCGCCATCACTGTCGCGTGACGCGCCGTGATGAATTTCGCGAAGGGCTCAACCCGTCCTACGCTTGCTCAGCTCAGTCCGCGGGCGTCACCAGACTAACGCGCATATCCTTCGCGACGTAGACACATGTGTCATCGGCAAGCACGCGGCCATTCGCAATTCCGAGAGTCAGTTTGCCGCGTCTCACCTGACGCATATCCACCTCATAGCGCACGCGTTTGATGTCTGGCGTGACATGCCCGCTGAGCGTCACCTCGCCAACGCCGATGGCTCGCCCTTTGCCTGGCGAGCCCGACCAGCCAAGCCAATAGCCGATCATCTGCCACATGGCGTCTAGACCGAGAGATGCTGGCATCACCGGGTCGCCGAGGGCATGGCACGTGAAGAACCAAAGGCTCGGGGTGATGTCCAGCTGGCCGACGATCTGGCCCTTGCCGAATTCGCCGCCATTCAGGGTGATTTCTGTGATCCGATCCATCATCAGCATCGGCGGCGCGGGCAATTGTGCATTGCCCGGACCGAAATAGCCGCCCTCGCTCGACCTGAGCAGATCATCCTTTGTGTAGGATGTTTGCGGTGTGTGAAACGCATGCGGCGGGCTGGGCAAGACGACAAGACCTCATGGTGGACGCTCGGCAGTTGGCCGGTAGGCAACCTCGCTGAAGTTGTATGGTGTTGTGTATGCATGCTTTGGTCAAGGTGCGAGATGCCGCGCACCTGTTCGAGTATGGGCGACCGGAGCCGTAGTTCAGAGTAGCCTTGCAAAGCTCCCGGATTTCGCAACGGCTCTATCCGGGCCACGCCGGGTCAGCTTCTCCTATGTAGCTTGCCCGTCCTCATGAAGATGTGATGACCGATATTGGGCGACTCTTCGCGACGTGATCGGTTGCGAGCTTTGTTGTTCGCGGCATCAGACCGGATAGTCACAGTTGATCGCTAAAATGGCGCGCGACGTCGACCCGTCGGCGCGCTCCCACCTTGGTGCGTGCGCATCCTCAAGCCAATGAGCCCGCGATGCCGATCCAATTCCGCAAGACCTCAATCAGATCTCGCAAGCGAACACTGGGACTGGCCGCCTTCGGCCTGATCGTGGACGCGATCGTCAGCCATCCCCGCGTCGACGTGCCGGCGATGGTGAATGTCGCGATGATGTCGCGCTTTGCCATAGCGCCTGTCATGGCGTCGCTCGGCGGTCTCTCATGGACGACCAGCACAGGTTCGAGCGACACCGTTGCGCCGACGCCGGTGATGAGCGTGGATCATGTGACACGGATGTGCGCACGGGCGCATGGCAGCGCCAGCTGATCGACAGCCGGATCTCTTGAACAACAAGGCCCGGATGAAGCAGGGGCTTCATCCGGGCCTTGTTGGATCAGATCGTGTGTGGACTCAGGCGACGCGCTTGATGGCGTCGCTCAGGATCGAAACGATCTCGTCGATCTGGTTCTTCTCGACGATGAGGGGCGGCGACATCGCGAAGGCGTCGCCGCTCTGGCGCAGATAGAGTCCGCGGTTGAAGCAGTCGACCATGACGTCATAGCCGCGCGCAGCCGGTGCATCCTTGCGGGGTGCAAGTTCGACGGCGCCCATCAGGCCGCAATTGCGGATGTCGATGACATTGGGCAGGTCCTTGAGCGCGTGCAGGCTATCGCGCCAGTAGTCGGAGAGCGAGGCACCGCGCGTCAGCAGTCCCTCGCTCTTGTAGATGTCCAGCGTCGCGATGCCCGCGGCGCAGGCGACCGGATGCGCCGAATAGGTGTAGCCATGGAACAGCTCGATCTGGCTTTCCGGCCCGGTCATCAGCCCGTCGTAGATCTTGCGGCTGGCGAACACGGCGCCGCAGGGCACGGTACCGTTGGTGATGCCCTTCGCGGTGGTCATCAGGTCCGGCGTCACGCCGAAATAATCTGCGGCGAACGGCGTGCCGAGGCGGCCGAAGCCGGTGATGACTTCGTCGAAGATCAGCAGGATGCCGTGCTTGGTGCAGAGCTCGCGCAGGCGCTGCAGATAGTTCTTCGGCGGCGGCAGCACGCCGGTCGAACCGGGCACCGGCTCGACGATGACGGCGGCAATGGTGTCGGCGCCATGCAGCGCGACCAGACGCTCGACGTCGTCGGCGAGTTCGGCGCCGTGCTCCGGGAGGTCCTTGGAGAATGCGTTGCGTGCGAGATCGTGGGTGTGGCGGATGTGATCGGTGCCGGGCAGTTGGGCTGACGAGAAGGCGCGGCGGTTATTGACCATGCCGCCGACGGAGGTGCCGCCGAAGCCGACGCCGTGATAGCCGCGTTCCCTGCCGATCAGGCGCGTGCGCGAGGCCTGGCCGTTGGCGCGATGATAGGCCAGCGCGATCTTCAGCGCGGTATCGCCCGACTCCGAACCGGAATTGGTGAAGAAGATGCGGTCGAGGCCGGCGGGTGCGATCTCGGCCAGACGATTGGCGAATTCGAAGGCGAGCGGATGGCCCATCTGGAACGCGGGGGCGAAGTCGAGGGTGGTAAGCTGCTTCTCAACGGCGCTGGCGATCTCGCGGCGGCCGTGGCCGGCATTGGTGCACCAGAGGCCAGCCGATCCGTCGATCACCTTGCGGCCGTCTTCGGTGGTGTAATACATGCCCTGCGCGGATGCGAACATGCGCGGTGCCGCCTTGAACTGGCGGTTGGCCGTGAACGGCATCCAGAACGACTCGAGTTGTAGCGTGTTCGGAATCTGATGAACGGTCACGGCGCGGCTCCCTTGGCTGATTCAGCATCTGGATCATGTTCGCCCGAATGCAACAAGTCCTTTTCTCGATCTGATTAACCTGTTGATTTTATTGAATGGGCCGGGTCATATTTGTTCGATCCGAAACACTCGCAACAGGGATTTGGCGTGACCATCGATCTAGGCGAACGGCTGCGCTTCGTGCGTGGGCGTCACAAGCTGTCGCAGCGTGAGCTGGCCAAGCGCGCGGGCGTGACCAATTCGACGATCTCGCTGATCGAGTCCAACCAGATGAACCCGTCGGTCGGCGCGCTCAAGCGTATTCTCGATGGCATTCCGATGGGGCTCGCCGACTTCTTCGCCATCGAACCGGACCGGCCGCGCAAGGCGTTCTACCGCTCGGATGAGCTGACCGAAATCGGCAAGACGCCAATCTCCTATCGCCAGGTCGGCGACAATCTGTTCGGCCGCAGCCTGCAGATCCTGAAGGAGCGCTACGAGCCGGGCAGCGACACCGGACGGGTGCCGCTGGTGCATGACGGCGAGGAGGGTGGCATCGTGGTGTCAGGCCGGCTGGAAGTGACCGTCGATGAGGAGCGCCGCATCCTCGATCCCGGCGATGCCTATTATTTCGAAAGCCGCCGTCCGCATCGCTTCCGCTGCGTCGGCGCGAAACCCTGCGAAGTGATCAGCGCCTGCACGCCGCCGACGTTTTGAGGACCTAAACCGCGTCGGGGCTAACGGGAGGTATCGATCCCTCGCATCAACAGGTCGATACTGGCATCGGTGAAGACCGCGACGTCGATCTGCCTTCGCGTTCCAAACAACAGTGACCACACGGTCAACAGCAGCGCCGGGCTCATCACGATTTCGGTGAATGTGCTTGCCTGCGACGGGCGGAATTCGCCAGCCGCGACTCCCGCTTCGATCACCATTCGGAACTGGTCGATGACGGGCCGCATGAACTCGTCATAGTGCCGGTCCACGAGGTCGGGGAAGCGGGAGCCGTCGGCGATCAGGAAGCGGAGTGTTTCGCGGAAAGGTCTGTCCTCGGCAATCTTGCGATAGACGAAGACCATGAGCGCACGCAGGCGTGCGTTGTATGATCCTTCCAATGTCCCGGCATAGCTTTCCAGTTCGGGAAAGAACGCCTGGGACTTGTATCGGATCATCTCGTCGAACACGCGCTCCTTGGTTTCGAAATAGAAATAGATCGTGCCCTTGGTGACGGAGGCGCGGGCGGCGACATCCTCCAGCCGGGTGGCGGCATAGCCGTTTTTGGCGAATTCCTCGAAGGCCGCGTCGAGGATCTCGATCGGTCGTTCCGCTTTTCGTCGGGCGCGCTTCTTCAGCTCAGCATTCATGGGACCAGGATAATCGATCCCCGGCAGGGCTGCTATTGACTTTTGAGTCAGTCAATAATAGTGAGTGATTGCTCACTTAACACGCGCGGTCAAATGCATAGTGCTTTCAAAATGATGTCTCCGTTGCCAGCCGATGCGGCCGGCACCGCAGATCGGCGACGCAAGCTGATCGAAACCGTGGCCACAGCGAAAGCGACACTGATTGCCCATCAGGCGCCCGACCGGGCGAGGGCTGCATGATGAATGCGGATAGTGACGCATCGCCGCCGCGGCTGTTCCGCGGTGCCCGTGTCCGGATGAGCGTTCTCGGTCGTGAGCGGCATCCCAAATACGGCGATCGCCAGGGAGTCATCGTGGGCCGCGGCTCGCCGAGCAGTTGGCGGGTGAAGTTCGACGAGCGCACGACCGTCCAGGCGATCCACCGGGACTACCTCGAACTCGTCGCTCAACCCGCGGCGGCATCCCTTCAGGTCGCCCTGCGACGCGGTTCTATGGACGGGGCGTCGAACCCGTGAGCGCTCTCCTGACCGAACATGTCATGCATGGCTACCATTGGCGGCCGTCGGTTTCGTTGCTTGTCGCTGCGGCGCTGAGCCTTCTGGTGGCCGGATGTTCGTCGCTGCCACGGACGCCGCATAGCGCCGCGGATGCATCCAGTGCGCGCGTCCTCGATCTTACGGACCTGCGCCGTTATGCGGACGAACCGGCCTCGACGTTCCGAAGCGGTCAGAACCAGGTCGTGTTGCGGGGGCCTCGAACCTATCTGGCGCTGTCCGGAGGCGGGGCGGACGGCGCCTATGGCGCCGGCGTGCTCAATGGCTGGACCGAGGCAGGGACGCGCCCGTCGTTCTCGATGGTCTCCGGTGTGAGCACCGGCGCACTGATCGCGCCCTTCGCGTTTCTCGGTTCCGACTATGACGCGACCTTGCGTGACGTCTACACCAGCGGCGTTGCCGCGAGCCTGCTCGATGCACCCAATCCGTTCAATGCGATCTTTGGTTCGGGCCTGTTCGGCAACACGCGGCTACGCGAGCTGGTGGCGAAGTATATCGACGAGACCTTCGTCGCGGCTGTCGCAGCCGAACACGCGAAGGGGCGGATGCTGTTCGTCGTCACGACCAACCTGGACTCCCAGCGGACCGCCATGTGGGACATGGGACGGATCGCTTCGCTGCGTACGCCCGAAGCACTGAACTTGTTCCGGGATGTTGTCGCGGCTTCGGCGAGTCTGCCCGTGGTGTTTCCGCCGATGCTGGTGACCGCGGAGGCGAACGGCAAGCGCTTCGAGGAGATGCATGTCGATGGCGGCGTCACTGCGCCTGTCCTGACATTGCCGGAGGCTTTCCTGCTGCGCGACGCCACATTCGCCAGGGCAGAGAAGCTGCAGCTCTACGTCCTGATCAACAACAAGATCGAACGGGAATTTCAGGTCATTCCCAATTCCACCATCGAAATCGCTGCGCGGGCGTCATCGACCGTGACGAAGATTCAGACACGGTCCATCCTTTACAACACCTATGCCTTCGCCCGCCGCAACAAGTTCGGATTCAATCTGACCTATATCGAGGGCGATCGACCGCCATCGCCGATGTCCGGCTTCGACACCGCCTATATGCGCGCGCTGTTCCAATACGGTTATGAGAGGGCGCGGGGCAACCGTCTCTGGTCGAAATCCCCGCCCTCCGACGATCAGGATGCCGTGGCGGCGTCACACAGAGCAATCACGCGGCAAGTCGCAAGCGGCAACTGATGCGCGATGCGACTTTCAAACCCGGCACATGCGTGCTGAAACAGGAGTGACCTCATGAGACTTTCCATGCTTCGCAAGATCGTTTCGCCCCGCCGGCTTGCCCTGGTGTCGATCCTGCTCGTCGCCGCCTCGGGTTCGGCGGCGGCGCAGTCGCCGCCGTTCACAGGCCTTACCGGATCCTGGGCAGGCGCGGGAGCGATCTCGCTGTCCGACGGATCGAAGGAGCGGCTTCGCTGCAAGGCGACATACCAGGTCAGCAATGGCGAAAGGCGGCTTCTGCAGAGCTTGCGTTGCGCGAGCGACAGCTACCGCTTCGATCTCAACAGCGACGTGGTCAGCCAGGATGGCACCATCGCCGGAACATGGAGCGAAACCAGTCGCGGAATCAGCGGAAGCATCGCGGGCAGGGAGTCCGGAGGCCTCATCTCGGCCGTCATCGACGCGCCGGGATTCTCGGCCAGCCTGTCGCTCTCGACGCGCGGCAACAAGCAGTCTTTCTCGATATCGTCCGAAGGCGACATCCGGAACGTCACCATCAATATGAGCAGAAACTGATCGGGGGATCGCGTCGCAGCGATCGCAGGCGTTTCGCTATGTTTTCTCGTTATCGTCCGGCGATTGTCGCGCTGCATGGTGGACGTGGAGGATTTCAATCGTGTCTGCTGTCACGCGATAGAAGACGACATAAGGATAGCGGCCGAGCGGTGCGGCGCGAACATGCGGGCGATCGGGAACGAGGCGGGCACTGTCTGGCCATCGTGCGATGCGCGCGACGACAGCCTGGATACGCCGTCCGACAGTGGGGGCGATCGCCGGATAATGGGCGATAAGCCAGTCAGCAATCTGATCGATGTCTGTGAGAGCTTCGTCGGTATAGACGACCTTCATCAGCGGCGGAATTTGGCGAAGGCGGCTTCGACATCAGTCACGGTGGCAAACCGGCCAGCATCGGCAGCCCGCAATCCGCGATCGATGCCGGCAAGTTCTTCCGGCGTTGGCTGATACGCGTCCCCCTTCACGCCGGCTTCAAGCTCGCGGGCATAGGCCGCCAGCTCGTCCTGCACATGTGGCGGCCACGTCTCGACGCGTTCCAGGATATCGGCAAGGGGCTTGGTTTTCATGGCGTCAAGGTATCACGACGGAGACACAACGTCACGGGGATGCCCTGAGGAATCCACCCGACCCACCTGAATTTGAATGGCTGCCCGCGTGCCAAATCTCTATGCTGTGGGCATGTCGCGATTCATGTGTCTATCGATTGCTCTCGTCCTGTCGCTCACCTCCGCCGCTGCGCTGGCGGCGCCGGTGAAGAAGAAGCCGCAGCAATGGAAGGGCTACGGCTTCCTGCCGGGCTATCACCAGCCGCTGAACAACAGCGTTCCGCTGTTCATGCAGAAGCGCGCGGACCTGCGCATGGCCAAACGCGATCGGCGCCATTGGTACATCGACCGTACCCCGGTCTATTATCGCTGGTCCGACGGCGAGAAGTATTATTTCGGCCGGCCCGGCTTCTATCGCGGCCAGTACAATGGCGGCAGCATGGGCCCATGCTGGACGCGAACCCCGATCGGACCGATCTGGAATTGCGGCTAGGCGAGGCGGCGCATGTCGCAGCGCCGGATTCCTGTGAAAGCTTTCGGTCGACATTGTCGCGACCCTCATTAAATCATCGCTGCGACTATCTGTTGCTCCGGTTTGATCGCGGCGGAGCTCAAAAGCGCCGCGAAATCAAAATCAACGAAAGCACATTTCGAGTTCCGGCCACTATCTTCGCCTGACAGGACTTTGGTTCAGGGGCGGAGATATCAGTGGCTAAGATTTCACGACGTGATGTGTTGGCAGGTGGCGCGGCCATGCTTGGGTCGCTTGGCGCATCCGGGGGGACGTTCGGCCAGCAGCCCACTGAGAGTTTCGATCTCGTAATCCGGGGCGGCGAGGTCATCGACCCCAGCCAGAATCTGCGCGGCATTCGCGATATCGGCATCAAGTTCGGGCAGGTCGCCGCCGTTGAGCCGAGCATTCCAGCGGAGCGCGCAAAGCAGAGCATCGATGCCAAGGGCAAACTGGTGACGCCCGGCCTCGTCGATCTTCACACCCATGTCTATCCCTATGGGTCGGCGATCGGCATTCCGCCGGATGAGCTAGTGCCGTTCTCGGCGACGACGACCTATGTGAGTGCCGGAGATGCCGGCGCCAACACATTTGCCGGATTCAAGCGCGATGTCGTCGGGCATTCGCGCAGCCGGCTGTTTGCCTTCGTGCACATCTCGACCATCGGCCTTGCGGGCTTTCCCGTCGGCGAGTTGCTGAATATCGATTACGCCAATGTCGATGCCGCGGCGCGCACGATTGCGGAAAATCCCGATCTCGTGCTCGGCGCCAAGGTGCGCGAGACGCTGGCATTCGTCGGCAATAACGGTATCGAACCGCTGAAGCGCGCCATTCTGGCCGTCGAACGCTCGGGCACCAAGGGGCGGGTGATGTGCCACATCGGCAATGCACCGGGCGATCTGTCGGTGCTGGTCGATACGCTGCGTCCCGGCGATATCCTGACTCATCCTTACAGCGCACTCGGCAACAACACGGTGCAGAACGGCAAGGTGCTTCCCGCGCTGTTGGAGGCCAAGAAGCGCGGCGTCATCATCGATGTCGGTCATGGCGCCGGCAGCTTCGACTATGACATTGCCGAGGAGGCGATCCAGCAGGGGCTCGTGTTCGATACGATTTCCAGCGACGTCCATGTGGCCGCGGCGAACACGCCCAGCAGGCCGTATTTGCCCTGGGTGCTCAGCAAGTTTCTCGCGCTCGGCTTCTCGCTCGACCAGGTGATCGCGGCCGCCACGATCAAGCCGGCCAATGTCATCAACCGCGTGCCGAAACTGGGCACGCTGCAGGTCGGCGCGCCCGCCGATGTCGCCATTCTCGAACTCGTCGAGGGGCCGATCGAACTGCTCGATACCTCGAACAAGCCGCGCACCGGCAAGGCCTATCTAAAGGCGGTTCAGACCGTGCGCGGCGGGGTCCCGTTCGGACGGCCGTATTCTCTGCCGTTCTCGGCAAACTGACGAGAGCGGCGCGGTGCCCGGGTGAGCGAAGCGACAACCGGGGCTATGCTGGCCCGGCTATGGTGCCGCACGCTGACGTCCTGCTGGAATTTACCGCCGCCGGGGAGGGGGACGGCGATCGCGCTTCGGCACGCTGGTCTGCCCTGCGTCTGCCGCGCGCTCAAGGCACCTGCCACGGCTTTCGAGAAAACAGCCATCCGGTCTAGGCTCGCACCAACCGAATCTCGAATTGGACGTGCGACATGACATTGGCGATGAGCTGGGACGAATGGGCCAAACACGACGCCGTGGCGCTGGCCGCGCGCGTGCGCAAGGGCGACCTGACGCCGGCCGATCTGGCGGCGCAGGCCGCCGCCGGCATCGCCAGCACCAATCCCGCGCTCGATGCCGTCGTCGAAGTGTTCGACGACGTCGTCGCCGATCCTGCCAAGGACGGTATGAATGCCGAGGGCGCGTTCGCTGGCGTTCCTTACCTGATGAAGGATCTCGGCCCGACCCTGAAGGGACGGCTGCAGGAATTCGGCTCCATGATCATGCAGGGGCATCGCCCCGCGCAGGACAGCTTCCTGACCGGCAAGATCCGGGGCGCCGGGCTCAACATCATGGGCCGCAGCACCACGCCGGAATTCGGCGTCTGCAGTTCTGCCGAGAACAAGCTCTATGTCACCCGCAATCCCTGGGACACCGACTACACCACCTGTGGCTCCTCCGCCGGCTCTGCGGCGATGGTCGCGGCCGGCGTGCTGCCGATCTCCCACGCCACGGATGGCGGTGGTTCGATCCGCATTCCCGCAGGTGTGAACGGCCTGATCGGTCTGAAGGTCTCGCGCGGCGTCTATTCGCTGGCGCCCGCGCTGTCGGATCTCTCCGGGTTGGTCTCGATCCAGGGCTGCGTCAGCCGCAGCGTGCGCGACACGGCTGCCTTCGTCGACAATTGCCGCGGCGGCGCACCCGGCGAATTCATGCCCTTCTGGTCGCCGGCCGAACCCTATAGCGAGTTGATCAAGCGCGACCCGGGCAGACTGCGCATCGCGCTGTCGCATGAGTGGGGCGACTACAAAGCGCCGCCGCATTTCGTTGCCGAACTCGAGCGTGTCGGCAAAATGCTCGAAGGGCTCGGCCATCACGTGGAATGGGCGCTGCCGGAGGTGGATTTCCGTAACGCATTTGCTGCGCAGACGACCTGCTACATCAGTAATTTCGCGCAGGTCATCGCCGGTCATCTGGCGCGGCTCGGTTTGGATAAACCGACCACCGATCTGCTGGAGCCGATCAATATCAAGATCTGGGAGAGCGGGCTGAACACTTCCTATGCCGAGCGCAACGCGATGCAGGCGGTGTTCAACACGACCTCGCGGGCCTTCGGCGCGTTCTTCGAGCGCTACGACATCATCCTGACGCCGATCACCGCCAAGCCGACGCCAAAGGTCGGCACATCGGAATATCTCACCACCAGCACCAATCCGTCGGTGCATGACTGGTTCGCCAATCTGTGGAAGAATTTCGCCTATACACCGCTCGCCAATCTGTGCGGCATCCCCGGCATCTCGCTGCCGCTGGCGGCGCAGGAGAACGGACTGCCGCTCGGCATTCAGGCGCAGACGCGTCAGGCCAATGACGGCCTGCTGCTGCAACTGGCCGCGCAGATCGAGCGCGTGATCGACGGCAAGTGGAACGGCGGCAAGCTGCCGGCAAAGCATGTCAGCCGGCAATAGGCGCGTCGGCAGATACTGTCTTCGTCACGCAAAAGGTACGTGACGCACGGATATCGAATGGATCGAACATGGTTTCAAGCTTACCGGCTCCCGTGTCCCAGTCGGTCGTTGCCAGGCTGACGCGGGCAGCGATATTCCTGGTCGTGACGATCAATCCCGGACCGGCCCCCGAGAAGGCGGTTCGTGGCTTGTGCGGCGACCTGTCCAGCCTGTTGCGCGGCGTGGGCTTCCGCAATCTCAACGGGCAGTTGTCCTGCATCATGGGGGTCGGCTCCGAGGCTTGGGCTCGGCTGTTCGGAGCGCCGGGTCCGAAAGACCTGCATCCGTTTCGCGAAATTCGCGGCGTGCATACCGCCGTTTCGACACCCGGCGACATCCTCTTTCACATCCGCGCGGCGAGCATGGATCTCTGTTTCGAGCTGGCGACGCACATCATGTCGCGGCTCGCCGACGCGGTTTCGGCCGTGGACGAGGTGCACGGTTTCAAATTCTTCGACGACCGCGATCTGATCGGCTTTGTTGACGGAACTGAAAACCCTGTCGGTCAGGCCGCTGACGCGGCCACCCTTGTCGGCGATGAAGACCCCGGCTTTGCCGGAGGCAGCTACGTGATCGTGCAAAAATATCTGCACGACGTCGCGCGATGGAACAAGGTGCCCGTCGAGGAACAGGAGAACATCATCGGCCGGCACAAGCTGTCCGATATCGAACAGCGCGATTCCGAGAAGAAGCCGTATGCGCACAATGTCCTGACGTCGATTGAAGAGAATGGGGAGCAGCTTCAAATTCTGCGCGACAACATGCCGTTCGGCGAGGTAGGCAAAGGTGAGTTCGGCACCTATTTCATTGGTTACGCCCGTTCCCCGCAGCGCATTGAGAAGATGCTGGAGAACATGTTCATCGGCAACCCGCCGGGCACTTACGACCATCTGCTGGATTTCAGCCGCGCGGTGACAGGGACGCTGTTCTTCGTACCCACAGCGACATTCCTGGACGATGTCGATCCCGAGGCTTAACCGGTGTTCGCTTATCTGCCCGCGGCTTGCTGAAACAGGAGATTGTGCATGGGTGTCGATCTCTTGAATATCAAGGGGCTCAAAGAGATGGAGCATCAGGGCCCGGTCGTCATGGTCAATCTGATGCGCTTCCGCGAGCGTTCGCTCGACGGTGACGGGTCGGGCTGGGATGCCTATCTGCGTTACAGCGCGCTGACCGTGCCGATGATCAAGGCCCGCGGTGGCACATTGCTGTGGACCGGTGACGCCAAGGCCGTCGCGCTCGGCGAACCGGATCACCAGCAGTGGGACTATCTGGCGCTGGTGTATTATCCCTCCGTTGCAGCCTTCATCGAGATGATGACGTCACCGGACTATGAAAATCTCTGCGACCCGCACCGGACCAACGGCTGTGCCGAGCATGTGATCATTTGCACGAGCGAGGCTTACAGCAAGTTCAAGATCGGCTGAGGGGATCGACACCGGATTCCGACTTATTCGAGCCACCAAACCTCATATGAGCCGGGTGGCGATGAGGACGGAGATCACGAGCAGAACCGCGGCGATGACCACGACGAAGGGGAACATCGCGCGATAGGCGTCCCGCTCGTGGCCGGGCGTGCCGGCGAGATTGCAGACGATCGACATTCGCACCGGTGAGACCATGTTGAGCGACAGCGCAGCGGCATGCTGAAGCGCGACGACGGCGGCGACGTCGAGGCCGGCCTCGGTGGCGAGGCTGAGCTGCGAGGGCATGAACAACCCGTTGGCCGCATTGCCGCTATTGGCCAGCGCGCCGAACACGGCGGAGATCATCGGGGTGACCGTCACCGACCAGACCCCGAACGTGTCGTACATGCCGCGGGCGAGGCCGCCGGCGATGCCAGAGCGCGACAGCAGTTCGGCCATCATCGAGAACACGATCACCGTAAGGACGGCGAGCCGGCCGGTCTTCCAGGCGGCTGCGATCTCCGCAGGGAAGGCCCGCTGATGGCCGTGCAGCAGGGCGGTCAGCACGGCGGCTGCGACCAGCCAGGTGCCGGCGTGAAACAACGGCGCCCAGATAGGCACGCCTGCGAAAGGCTGGATGCTCCAGGACGACTGCAGGAGGTGATTGAGCGGCGGCACGAGGCGCGTCAGCGCGAGCCAGCCGATCAGCAGTGTGAATGGCAGCATGCGCCGTGCCGCAGCGGCGATCGCCGCGCGGTCCGGCTTTTCGTCGATCAGATAACGCAGCACGATGGCCGGCCCGAACGCCGCCAGCATCGCCGGCTCCGGCCCGAGAAACGCCGTCGCGACGATGGCGAGGCCGAGACTGCCGAGCAGCCAGACCGCTTCGCTGGCGCGCTCGCGCCAGTCGGCATGGATGCCGGCGCGCTCCGCCATGCGCCAGTAGATCGGCAGCCACAGGATGTTGAACACGAGGTAGATGAGGCTGGTGCGTAGCGCGAGCGCCGTGGGATCGGTCCGCGCGAAGGCGGCGCCGACCACCGCGCCGCTGCCCATGGCGCCCCACACGATCATGGTCTGGCTGATCAGCGAGAAGGCGAGAAGCTCGATCGGCTTCAAGCCGAGGCGGCGGATCAGCACCATCGTCCCCATGATGCCGATGCCGAAGCCCGTCGCGGATTCCGCGAAGGGGCCGATCAGATAGCAGGCGGTGAACAGCAGGCGGCGCCGCGCTCGCGCATCCGGCAGCGACGTCTCGACCGGCATGGCCGCGTCGCCAGGGCGGATCGCCATTTGCCAGAACAGCAAGCCGCCGAGAATGTAGGGCACGACGATCCAGCCGATCCATGCGCCGCGCAGCAGCGCCGTTCCAGCGTCAGCGATCCCGAACAGTTGCGGGGCGGTGGCCAGTGCGACCGCAAGTGCCGTGGCGAGGCCGATCAGCGAGGCGGGAAGCGTGCCGGCGAGCCCGCTCGCGATGGCGCCGATCACCGCCAGCGCGGGCAGCGCCCAGATCAGGTAAAGCACGTTCCGCCCCCAGGTTTCTCGTTGGGGGCTGGATGCGCGGGAAAGGCAGGGACGTCAACCGCGCTGCGCGCATAGGGCGCGTGCAACGTCGATCCGCCCAGCGCTTGCTGAACCGCAACGCGTTTTGCCCGACCAACCCATGGTGAGCGCTATCGAGACGCGGCGTCACTCAATCAGCCCCGGGAGAATGCACGTGACGTCGAAAGCATTGGTGATCGCGCTGGCGCTCCTGGCGTCTCCGGCATTCGCCGCCTGCAACGAGCCCGGGACCGGTACCAAAGACACGCCGATCTTTTCGCCGCCGCTCGGCGCCGTCGTCACCGGTACGGGGCGCCTGCAATTCCATTCGGCGCCAAGCGCGCATTGCGCGATGGCCGGTGTGTTTGTCATCCCCAGGGATCATCTGGTCGCTTATGCTGAAACGCGCGACGGGTGGACCTCGGTGATGTATGCGCGTGCGACGGGCGGCGGCGTCACAGGCTGGGTCAGATCATCCCGCCTGAAACACACCGGCACAGTCGGACCGCAATAGGCGACACGTTAGTTGTCGAAGCCGACGAACACCGTCGCTTCCTCGACCGACTTGCGTTCGGACACCACCGCATTGGCGGGAAAGCTGTCATCGGGCCATCCGAGCGCAATGCTTTTCATGATGACCTGATCGTCCGCAATCCCGGCATGCTCGCGCACCACCGGTGACTGCATGATGCCCTGGCTGTTGATCACCGCGCCAAGGCCGCGCGACCAGGCCGCGTTGACGAGCGCGGTCGCCACGGCGCCGCAATCGAACGGCGTATCGTCGCTGCCGTCCAGCACGCGGTCATAGGTCACGATCACGCAGACCGGCGCGTCGAACTGACGGAAGCCACGCAGCACCCAGTCCTGCCGCATCTCCTTGTCGTCCCTGGCGATCCCCATGGCCGAGAACAACTGCTTGGCGACGCCGACCTGCCGGTCGCGGTGATGACCCCCGAAAGCCTGACCGGTGCGAAATTCGCGTGACTGCGGGATACCTGCGATCATCCGTTCGGTGTTGCCGGCGCGGATCCTGTCGAGCGGCTCGCCAGTGACGACATAGAAATTCCATGGCTGGGTGTTCATCGATGACGGCGCGCGCATCGCAAGGTTGATGATTTCCTCGATCAGCTTTTTGGGAACCGGATCGGGTTTGTAGCCGCGGATGCTGCGGCGGCCGAGAATGACGTCATCGAACTTCATAGGCCTGGAATCTCCCGGGGGGCGTTTCTGAATTGGGCGGGATATTCCCGGTTTCCTGGGCCGTGTGCAAGATTGACGTGAGGGGCAGGAGGCGGTCGCCGTTCAGTTGCAGGGCGGAACAGCGAAGCGTATTCCGCTGCGCAAACATCTCGATGGTGGCGGATTACGCTTCGCCAATCCGCCCTGCGATTGCTAGTGTTGTTGTTCAATCCCATCATGCCGGGCCGAGGGCGATGAACACACGCAGCGATCATCTTGAAAAGCCAATGACGTTCGATGGCGTGACGCTCACGCCGCAGAAGGAAGTGGTCCGCGCCTTCTACAAGGATATGTGGGACCATGCGGACGTGACTTTGATCCCGCAAATTTTCCATGAGGATTTCACCTTCAGGGGATCGCTCGGACCGGTGCTGGTCGGACATGCCCAGTTCGCCGACTATGTCCGCTGGGTCACCGGCGTGCTGCAGAATTATACGACGGACATTCTCCTGATGATCGAGGAGGGCAATCGCGTTTCCGGCAAGGTCTACTTCCATGGCGTTCAACGCGAAGCGATGTTCGGCAATCCGCCGACAGGAAAGCTCGTTGGTTGGCTTGGAGCGCCTATCTTTTCGTTCGACGGGCCGAAGGTGCGCGACCTCTGGGTGCTCGGTGACATCTACAGCCTGCTCGGGCAGATCAGGACAGATGGCATGCAGGGCAACGAATTTTCCACGTCTCGGTGAGACTGGCTGAAGCGAACTTAACCCATCCGATTGAGTTCCTCTCCTGCAGCCACGTCCAGCGATCATGACCATGTGGCCAGACGTCGCGCTTGCCACATTTGCGATCTGGTTACTCGTTAACGTGGTAACACGCGGGCAATGCGGTACCCTGCGCATAACCATATGTTGTTACATTGTTGCGGATCGACATGAATCGCCGATCCGTGCTACCTCGCTCGCAGAGTTTGAAAGAGACGCTCAAAGTGACGATTTTCGCCCGCATCTTCCGCCATGGCCTGCTGCGCATCTCGCGCAGGGCGTTGGTGATGGTCGTGCTGGCGACGTACATGTTCGCCGGCGCCATGCACGGTCTCTGCGAATTCGATGTGACCAATCCGTCCGGAGCGACGATCGTCTCGCTTGCGGAGAAGGCGATCGGCCATTCCGACAAGGGAGTCGTCGCGGATAATCACTGCCACGGCTGCTTCTCTGTGACGGCACAGCCGCTTGTCTTCGCGGCGATGCCCGTCTCCATCGAGACCCGCACTGCGGTTTTCCATGATGTCGAACGTGGCAGCCTGCCGCGCGGGATCGATCCTCCCCCACCCAAATTCCTGACCTGACCGTCCTCGCCGGGCGCTTGGCGCCCAGACTCCGTCATTCGTCAGGTTTCCATCATGTTCTCGAAGATCGCCACGCGTTTTGCGTGCGCGGCTGTGCTGTTCGTCAGTTCGTCGCTGACGGGGGTAGCCCATTCGCAAACCCTCACCATGGGGGCTGCGCTGCAGCGCGCGCTTGCCGCCAGTCCGCGTCTGACAGCCGCCGAGCGTGACGTCGGGATCGCGCGCGGCCAGCGCATCCAGTCAGGCGCGCTGATCAATCCGGAGATTTCTTACGAGCAGGACAATTCGTTCGGTTCGGGCGCCTACAGGGGAACCCGCTCGGCGGAGACCACGCTGCAGGTCAGCCAGATGTTCGAGCTGTGGGGCAAGCGCGATGCGCGCATCGCTTCCGGTCAGGCGGGCCTCGATGCTGCGGGCATCGGACGCCAGGCCGTCCGGCTTGAAGTGCTGTCCGAGACCGCGATCGCCTTCGTGAGCGTGCTCGGCCTGCAGCGACGGATTCAGATTCTCGACGAACAGATCGAGGCCATCGACAAGATCTCGCCGCTGTTGCAGAGGCGCGTCGAAGCTGGCGCCTCATCCATCGCAGAGACCGGACGCGCCGAGGTCGCATCGGCACTGGTCAAGGCCGACCGTGAGCGCACCAGGTCGTCGCTCGCGAGCGCGCGCCGTGAACTGGCGATCCTGATGGGCGATAGCGCGCCGAAATTCGCGGCCGTCTCCGGACGGCTGGAAGCGACCGGCAAGCCGCCGACCTTCCAGTCGGTGGTCGCGGCGATTGATGCGAATCCGCAGCTCGTCCGCTGGAAGGCGATCTACGCGCAGCGCAACGCCGAACTGCTGCTCGCCCGGCTGAAGCCCTATCCGGACGTCACGGTATCCGCCGGATGGCGCCGCTTCAGTGAGACCGGCGACAACGCCGTTCGGCTTTCGCTGTCGGTGCCGATCCCGGTGTTCGACCAGAACCAGGGCAACATCCTCTCTGCGCAGGAAAGCCTCGCCAAGACCGCCGCAGAACGCCAGGGCAACCGCAACATGCTGATCGTGGTGGCGGGCCGCGCCTACGACTCGCTGCAGGGCTCGCTGCGCGAACTCGCCATCCTGCGCGAGACCGCGATCCCCAAGTCCAGGGACGCGGCCGACGCGATTTCCGAAGGCTACGGGCAGGGACGCTATTCGCTGCTCGAAGTGCTCGACGCGCAGGCCAGCGTCGCGCAGGCGCGCCTGCGCGAGCAGGAAGCCCAGCAGAATTTCCACGTTGCCGTCGCCACCATCGAGGGGCTGGTCGGCAATCCGTTTGCACTGGCGCGGGGGAGCGCACGATGAACAAGCCAATCATGGTCCTGGTGAGCGCCGCCGCGATCTTCGCGCTCGGCGCCGGCGTCTACGCCACCGCACCGAGCAAGTCCGACACGCAGACCGCGGCCACCTCCAAGGCTGCCAGGCAGGGCGACAAGGCCAAGGGTGAAAAGGCGAAGGGTGAGAAGGGGCACGACGAGAAAGGCCACGGTGAAGAGGGCGTCGTGGAAATGAGCGACGCGCGCGTCGCCTCGTCCAACATCGAAATCCTCTCCGCCAGAAGCGAGACGCTGCACGATTCTCTGGTGCTGAACGGCATCCTGCAGCCCAATCAGGAAACGCTGGTACAGGTGACCCCGCGGTTTCCGGGTGTCGTGCGCGAGATCAAAAAGCGCATCGGCGACACCGTCGAGAAGGGCGAACTCCTCGCGAAGATCGAGAGCAACCAGAGCCTGAGCGTCTATGAGATGCGGGCGCCGATCTCGGGGACGGTGATCGACCGCCAGATCTCGCTTGGCGAATATGCCTCCGAGCAGAAGCCGGCCTTCATCGTCGCCGACATCTCGACGGTGTGGGTGGATCTGTCCGTCTACCGTCGCAACCTGCCGCGCGTCCGGATCGGCGACAAGATCCTGATCGACGTCGGCGATGGCGGGAAGCCGATCGAGGCGAGCCTGTCCTACATCTCGCCGGTCGGTAGCAGCGATACGCAGAGCGCGCTCGCGCGCGCCGTCGTGCCGAATATCGACATGCGCCTGCGCACGGGCCTGTTCGTCTCGGCACGGCTGATCCTGTCAGCCAAACCGGTCGCGATCGCCGTTCGGGCGTCGGCGATCCAGACGGTCGAGAACCGCAGCGTCGTCTTTGTCCGCAGCGGCGACAAGTTCGAGGTGCGTGACGTCGAACTCGGCGCGCGCGACGCTGACAACGTCGAAATCCTGTTCGGACTGCTCGATGGCGACAAATACGCGGCGAAGAACAGTTTCATCGTGAAAGCGGAGCTCGGAAAGGGATCGGCGTCCCATGAACACTGAGCTCGCTCCGGGAATTCAACCATGATCGACAGGCTTCTCGCATTCTCCGTGCACCAGCGCTGGCTGGTCATGATCGCCGTGCTAATGATGGGCGCCTTCGGCGTCTGGAACTTCACACGCCTGCCGATCGACGCCGTCCCTGATATCACGAATGTCCAGGTTCAGATCAATACCAACGCGCCGGGCTTCTCGCCACTGGAGGTCGAGCAGCGCATCACGTTCCCGATCGAAACGGGGATGGCCGGCCTGCCGAACCTCGTAAACACGCGCTCGCTGTCGCGCTACGGCCTCAGCCAGGTCACCGTCGTGTTCAAGGACGGCACGGACATCTATTTTGCGCGCCAGCTGGTCAACGAACGCGTCCAGCGGGTGAAGGACTCGTTGCCGACCGGTATCGAGACGGCGATGGGGCCGGTCTCCACCGGCCTCGGCGAGATCTACATGTACACGGTCGAGGCGAAGGAGGGGGCGAAGAACGCCGAAGGCAAGCCTTACACGCCGCGCGACCTGCGGACCGTGCAGGACTGGATCATCAAGCCTCAGCTCCGCAATGTGCAGGGGGTCAACGAGGTCAACACCATCGGCGGTTTCGAGAAGCAGTTCCACGTGCTTCCGGATCCGGCCAGGCTGATGGCCTATCGCCTCAGCTTCCGCGACGTCATGACGTCGCTCGCCAATAACAATGCGAATGTCGGCGCCGGCTATATCGAGAAGAACGGCGAACAGTATCTGGTGCGCACGCCCGGACAGGTCGCTGACGTCGAGGAGATCCGGCAGATCGTCATCGGCTCCCGGAACGGCGTCCCGGTCCGCATCCTCGACATCGCGGAGGTCAAGGAGGGCACGGACCTGCGCACCGGCGCGGCGACTGTCGACGGCAAGGAAGTCGTGCTCGGCACGGCGATGCTGCTGATCGGCGAGAACGGCCGGACCGTCGCGCAGCGTGTCGGGCAGAAGCTGGAGCAGATCCAGAAGTCGCTGCCGGAGGGCATCTCTCTCCGCGCGATCTACGACCGCACCCATCTGATCGACGCGACCATCGCGACCGTCGAGAAGAACCTGGTCGAGGGCGCGCTGCTCGTCATCGTGATCCTCTTCCTCATCCTCGGGAATTTCAAGGCGGCCTTCGCCACCGCGCTCGTCATTCCGCTGTCCATGCTGTTCACCATCACGGGCATGTTCGAGAACAAGGTCAGCGCCAACCTGATGAGCCTCGGCGCCATCGATTTCGGCATCATCATCGATGGCGCCGTCATCATCGTGGAGAACTGCCTGCGTCTGCTCGCCCATGAGCAGGCGAAGCGAGGGCGCCTGCTCAGCCGCGAGGAACGCTTCGAGACGATCATCGAAGCGTCGCGCGAGGTCATCAAGCCCAGCCTGTTCGGCACGCTGATTATCGCCGTCGTCTATCTGCCGGTGCTCACGCTGACCGGTGTCGAAGGCAAGATGTTCGCGCCAATGGCGCTGACCGTGCTGATGGCATTGCTGGGCGCCAGCATCCTGTCGATGACCTTCGTTCCGGCCGCTGTCGCGCTGTTCGTGACCGGCAAGGTCTCCGAGAAGGAGAACTGGTTCATGCGCGCCGCGCGCCGGACCTATGTGCCGCTGCTCGATATCGCGATCCGTCTGCGCATCGTCGTGGCGGCTGCGGCCGTGGCGCTGGTCGTCGTGAGCGGATACGCCGCGACGCGGATGGGCGGCGAGTTCATCCCGAGCCTCGACGAGGGCGACGTCGCGATCCAGGCGATGCGCATCCCCGGAACCAGCCTCACGCAATCGCTCGAGATGCAGATGGCGCTCGAGCGGCGGCTATTGAAGATTCCGGAGGTGAAGGAATCCTTCGCACGTACCGGTACCGCGGAGGTGGCGACAGATCCGATGCCGCCGTCGATCTCGGACGGCTATGTCATGCTCAAGCCGCGTGATCAGTGGCCCGATCCTAAGAAGTCGAAGCTCGATCTGATGAAGGAGATCGAGGCCGCATCCGAGGAGGTCGCAGGCAGTCTTTACGAACTCTCGCAGCCGATCCAGCTGCGCTTCAACGAACTGATCTCGGGCGTCCGCAGCGACGTCGGCGTCAAGATCTTCGGCGACGACCTCAATGTTCTAGCAGGGATCGCGGGGCAGGTGCAGTCGGCGCTGCAGAACATCCCGGGCGCTGCGGACGTCAAGACCGAGCAGGTCGCAGGGCTTCCGGTGCTGACGGTCAAGCTCGACCGCAAGGCGCTGGCGCGCTTCGGCATCAGCGTGTCGGACGTGCAGAACCTGATCGAGATCGCCGTGGGCGGCAAGACCGCGGGCCTGGTGTTCGAGGGCGACCGCCGCTTCGATCTCGTTGTGCGCCTTCCAGACGAACTGCGGACGGATATCGAGGCGATCAAGGCGCTGCCGATCCCGCTGCCGCCGCTGGAGGGCCAGCCCAGCCAGAACAAGGCGATGCCGGCGGCGTTCGGCACCTCGCCGCTGGCCCAGATGCGCTACGCGCCGCTGTCGGAACTGGCGGAGATCTCGGTCGCGCCGGGTCCGAACCAGATCAGCCGCGAGGACGGCAAGCGCCGTATTGTCGTCTCTGCCAATGTGCGCGGACGCGACCTCGGCTCCTTCGTCGGCGAGGCGCAGCAGCAGATCGCGCAGAAGGTCAAACTGCCCGCGGGCTACTGGATCGGTTGGGGCGGCCAGTTCGAGCAGCTCGTCTCGGCAACGCAGCGCCTGACCATCGTGGTTCCGATCGCGCTGTTGCTGATCTTCCTGCTGCTGTTCATCAGCCTCGGCTCCGTGGCCGATGCGCTGCTGGTCTTCAGCGGCGTGCCGCTGGCGCTCACGGGCGGCATCTTCGCGCTGCTGCTGCGTGACATCCCGCTGTCGATCAGCGCGGGCATCGGCTTCGTCGCGCTCTCGGGCGTCGCGGTGCTCAACGGTCTTGTCATCATCACCTTCATCGCGCGGCTGCGCCTCGAAGGAAAAAAGGTGGTGGAGGCCGTGCGCGAAGGCGCGCTGACCCGCCTGCGGCCTGTGCTGATGACGGCGCTGGTGGCCTCGCTCGGCTTCGTGCCGATGGCGATCG
This sequence comes from Tardiphaga sp. 20_F10_N6_6, assembly GCF_052076045.1. Lineage (NCBI taxonomy): Bacteria > Pseudomonadati > Pseudomonadota > Alphaproteobacteria > Hyphomicrobiales > Nitrobacteraceae > Tardiphaga > Tardiphaga sp. 20_F10_N6_6. Next base: position 1,200,404 of record NZ_CP197239.1, on the reverse strand, counting down.
CGACGGGGGCGGGGGCCGAGGTGCAGCGCCCGCTCGCGACCGTTGTGATCGGCGGCATCGTCTCCTCGACCATCCTCACGCTTCTCGTTCTTCCGGCGCTCTACATCCTGTTCCGCCGGGAATCGTCGCCTGCCCATGCGGAGGCGAAGCCTGTCCATGCCATCCACGGAGACCATTGATGAAGACAATCCTGCTCGTCCTATCCGCGCTGGTGCTGGCGGCTCCGGCGATGGCGCAGCATGCCCATCAGAAGGGGCCGAATGGCGGGCCCATGGAGGATGTCGCCGGCGTGCATGTCGAGATGATCGCTGCGGGGAAGGTGCTGACCTTCAACATCCTCGACGAGGCCAATAAGCCGCTCCCGGCCAGCGGTTTTTCCGGCGCCGTGCTGCTGGCATCCGGAAGCGACCGTGAGACGCTGCCGCTCGTCACCTCCGGGACTGCATTGAAAGCCGAAGCGAAGGGCGACATCGCCAAGGGCGCGTCGGTGAGCGTCACGTTGAAAACACCGGCCGGCAAGTCTGGCCAGGCCAGGTTCAAGAACTGAGGGGATCAATCCCGGATGACGCAAGAGCTTCATCCCGGCTGCGCCTGCTCGACCCAAACTACGCGCTATTTATCGCTATCGGATGCCATCAGCAGGAACTTGCGCTTCAGCGCGTTGACCCTGGAGACATAACCCGCAACGGAATGGTCGCCGCATCGCTCACTGGCCGTCATCTGGAAACGACGGCGTGCATAAGCGGTGGCGGGTCCTCCACCGCACAGATGGATGAAGGCGGCGAGATTCTGCACCTGTTGCGGGGTCGGCGCCACGCCGCCGGCGCGCGCGAGGACCGCGGCGACATTGCGGTCCAGATAGATCGATGCGAGCTCGGTGGCATGGCTCGGGATGGCACGAATATAGGGGCCGAAGCCGCAGCCCGTATCCTGAACCGCGTTCGCCCGGATGCAGAAGCGCGAAACTTCGGCATAGGCCGGATCGGTCATTTGAAAGAGACCGACGGCGCTGGATGCGGGCCGATAGATCGCGAACGGATTGAAGCTGAACCGCCAGCGCCAATAGGTACGGTCCAGGGGATTGCCGGAACTCTCGACCTGCGCCAGCGCAGCGAGCAATTCGGGCGTGATCGACCGGGTCGAAAAGGCGCGAAACAGCGGCCCGTAATGCCGCCACGTCTCGGCCGGCTCCTTGTCCAGCCTGTGGCCGACAAAGAATAACAACTCGGTCGGCTTGTGGACCACGTGATAGATGAGGTTGGACAGCACGAGGGTGACAAGCACGATTGCGACGGCGCCAGTGATTTGAATGGCGCGCGGCAGTTTCGCGAGCTTCCGTTGCGCCGAGCGCAGGCTGCGCCGCCAGCGACGACGGCATTTGGTGCTGAAGATGAATGGGCCCTTCGTCATGGCTGATGGCAGCGCGCTAATCCACCTGCGGCTGGCTGATGCCGAGCTTCTTGACGCGGGTGCGGACTGATAGCGGTGACCGCTTCAACCGGATCGCGATCTCGTTGACGCTGCGACCGACCGACAATTGCCGCCGCAATTCTTCGTCCTGCTGTGAGGTCCAGACAGCGTCGGATTTCTGGCTTAGTTTCATGAGAATTTATAATAGTCTGTAGCCCGGGTGAAGCCAACGGGTCGCGCGTAGCGCGCCCGATGATAAACTCCGCGTAATCCGGGCTACGCTTGCTTTCGCGATATGCAGTCCCCCCGCTTCACAGCGCCGGACGGCGAGCGGCCGGGTTTCGTGATGCGCGGGTCGCGATGGTTTCACCGGCAGCAAACATCCCGACGTTGGTGCATCCGATTACTGGTTCTGGATGGAGACGCTCATTCCGCTCAGGTCGAAATCGAACTGGAGGCCCAGTTGCTCGCCTTCCAGCGTCAGGACGACGCCCTTGGCGTTGCGCATCTGGATGGCGCGCCTGCCTGCGCCGACCGCCACACCTGCACCGAGCGCCGTATAAATGCCTTCGATGTCCGAAGCCTGATGCATATTTTGCGCCGCGCCGACCAGATCGGTCGAGGAGCCCCCAAACGTCAGGCCCGCGCTCACGCCGCCGATGCGAAACGGATACATCTCCCCACGGAAACTGAGGATTCCGCTCCCTGCCTGCGCTCCGATGAACCATCCGGCCTTGAAGAACTTGAAGCGGACTTTGCCGGTTTCCGCGTGAGCGGGCAGCGACAGTGCGGCGGACAGCAGAGTTGCGACGGTGAGACGCGTGAGGCAGCGAGCTATTTGAAAGCGCATATTGATATTCCGGTCATCGGGCTGCCGCGTGACGGCCCCGCGGCAACTAGATAGAGCATCGCAGGACTCGTCAATAACGTACGACGCGCGGTCGCCTCCCAACGGGCGCAACGTCCGACGTCAACGCGTGGCGCGCAAGTGCGACCTGTCCGCCGTAGCTCGCAGAGCGAAGGCGAAAGCGTATTGCGTCGATACGACGATGGCGGATTACGCAGCGCTCATCCGGCCACCGCTTGCCGATGGACATGCGACCAAAATTGTCATTATATCGCCGGAATGTCATCGCCTACCTGATGACACTGACGTGACGACGATACAGACCAACCGCCTAACCTGCAGCACTCATTCGCATTCGAAAGAACACGATGATAGGTCTCTCGCGCAGGACGACGCTGGTGAAGGCGACAGGTGCAGCCGGGGCGCCGGACGTTTCAGAGCGCACCATGATCGCGCGCCGCCAGCTCCTTCGTTTTTTCGCCGCTAGTCCTCTTCTCACGGCGACCTCTCTCGGCGCAATCACCACCCTGTTGACGGCTAACTCGCATCAAGCGCTCGCGCAGAGCTACGACGTGCTGCGCGGCTCCCGAAGAGCGTTCGGCCCGGACGGCATCATCACCGCTCCAGCCGATGCGCTGGACGTGTTTGAGTTCGAGCCGGCGGCGAAGAAGGCCGTGCTCAGCCAGGATGCGCCGGCCCACTGGGGCTACCTCCAGAGCGGCGTCGACGGCGACGTGACGCGCGACGCCAACCACACGGCCTTCGCGAAGTACAACATCCGCGTTCAGCGTCTCATCGACGCGCGGAAGATCGACACCAGCGTGAAAATCTTCGGCGAAACCTGGGCCAGCCCCATCTTCATGTGCCCGGTCAGCAGCCTCGGCGCCTACGATCCCGAGGCGGGGGTCACCGTGGCGCGCGCCGCTGCCAAGCGCAACCATCAGATGATTCTCTCGACGGTCGATAATGCGAGCGTCGTCGACGTCAACAGGGCGCACGGCCGGCCCGCCTGGTTCATGTTGTATCCGACCGATGACTGGAATGTGACGCGCGCGCTGGTGCAGCGCGCCGAGAGTGCGGGCTCTCCGGCGATCGTTCTCACGGTCGATCGCCAGGGTGGCCGCAACACCGAAACCCTGTTCCGCGAGCGGCGCCAGGACCTGCGCGAGTGCTCGGGCTGTCACACACCGGGCTTCACCAACGAGGTCAGCCGCAAGGCCAACTTCTCGGACATCGACGTTTCCAAGGTCACGAACCTCTACGGCACCGGGATGACATGGGAATTCGTCGATCGCCTGCGCGGGATCGTCAAGGGCAAGCTCGTGCTGAAGGGCATCATGACGGGCGAGGACGCCAAGGAGGCGTTGCGCCACGGCGTGGACGGCCTGATCGTCTCCAACCACGGCGGGCGCGCGGAAGAGAGCGGGCAGTCGACGATCGGTGTGCTGGCAGAGGTCGTGGATTCGGTGGGCGGGCGCATCCCGGTGCTCATCGACGGGGGCGTACGCCGCGGCACCGATGTCCTGAAGGCGCTCGCTTTGGGCGCCACGGCCGTCGGTATTGGCCGGCCATACGTGTGGGGCCTAGCGTCGTTCGGCGAGACCGGCGTGGACCGGGTGCTGCAGATCCTGGACGATGAGTTCATCACGATCATGCGGCAGGTGGGGGCGCTGGACATCAACCACATCACGCGGCGCTGCGTCACCAGCGCCTAGCCGTGCCCGACCTCTGGTGAATGAAGCGCGCCTCGTGCCTCGACAATGGCCGTGGACGGTTTGACCGCGTACTGCAAGACATCCAAGGGACTAGGGAAAACGCAGCGCGTAGGGTGCAAGTGCGAAGCGTATTCCGCCGAGAAACAGTGGCGGCGGATTACGCTGCGCTAATCCGCGCTCGCTTGGCGCAGCACTACGCGACGGACATTTTGGTAGTGATCGAGGAAGGGCACCGCGTTTCCGGCGAGGTGTTCTTCCACGGCATCCAGCGCGAAGCGATGTTCGGCCATCCGCCGACTGGCAAGCATATCGACTGGCTGGGCGCGCCGATCTTCACCTTCGATGGTCCCAAAGTGCGCAACCTCTGGGTGCTCGGCTTCCGGTGCGTCGCGAGGTCTTGAGCGAAGCAGCAGACGGCATTGTAGCTGTAGATCGCTGAATGTCCGCATCTGTCGCCCACGGGGTGGATTGCGGCTTTCTGAACCGGAGGTCGGCAGTTCGATCTCTCCGGCACCATCCGACCAATTACTTCGTCCTCGCGGTCTCCGGGCGCCATCGCTGCAGCGCTGGGCTATTCGTCCCAAACCGCGTTCGCCCCGGCGTTCCGGAAGCTGACGGGCGAAACTCCGACCGATTGGCGCCGACGCGTTGTCTGACGGCAATCGCTCTGCAGGTCGAGCAATCGCTCTGGCGCAGAAGGACGCCTGCTTCACTAGAAATCATCGTGCCACGTCAACGACAGGAGACGAACGATGACCTCGAAACGCGTCGTCAGTGGGCTTGCGAAGCTTCCCGACGGAGGGTGCTTGCGACCACGCTTACGTATGCGATTTCGCTAGTCGTCAACTTCACGTCGGCCGCCGGCATCCAAACAATACCCCCCATATATCCAACGCAGAGGAACGATCCCATGACCTCCATCACCACCAAGGACGGCGTACAGATTTTCTACAAGGACTGGGGCACGAAATCGGCCCAACCGATTGTCTTCCATCATGGTTGGCCGTTGAGCTCAGATGACTGGGATAACCAGATGCTGCACTTCGTCGGCAAAGGCTTCCGCGTCATCGCCCATGATCGACGCGGTCACGGTCGATCGAGCCAGGTAAGCGACGGCCACGATATGGATCACTACGCGGCCGATGTCGCTGCGTTGGTCGAACATCTCGATCTGCGCAATGCGATTCACATCGGACATTCAACCGGCGGCGGCGAAGCGACACGGTATGTCGCTCGTCACGGTAAGGGCCGCGTAGCCAAGCTCGTGATCATCGGCGCAGTGCCGCCGTTGATGCTGAAAACCGCTGCCAATCCCGGAGGCTTGCCCATCGAGGCGTTCGATAACCTGCGCAGCCAGCTTGCAGCCAACAGGTCGCAATTCTACCTCGATTTCTCGGGCGGTCCGTTCTACGGATACAATCGTCCTGGAGCAGAACCGTCGCAGGCGATCATTCAAAACTGGTGGCGCCAAGGCATGATGGGCAGCGCAAAAGCGCACCACGACGGCATCAAGGCCTTCTCGGAGACGGATTTCAGCGAGGACCTGAAGAGCATCGCTGTGCCAACGCTCGTCCTGCACGGCGACGATGATCAGATCGTGCCTATCGCGGATTCCGCTCTTCTGTCCGCGAAACTTCTGAAAAACAGCACACTCAAAATCTACGAGAAGCTACCTCACGGCATGTGCACGACCCACGCCGACATCATCAATGCCGAGATTTTGTCCTTCATAAAGGCGTAGATTTTTCGCTTCACCGACCGCGTCACCGAAAGCCAAGCTCAGTCGCTCTCAAAGTGCGGCAACGGTGACGCGCGTCTGTTCCACCAAACGTTTCATTAAATGGGCCTGTTTGTCTAATACGCTAATGGGCAAACGGAGGAGCTTGACGATGAATAACGGGGACCGCGAAATGAAAGGCTCCGATCTGCTAGTGGCAGCCCTCGAAAACGAGGGCGTCGACCGCATCTTTGGCGTCCCCGGCGAGGAGAACCTCGACGTCGTCGAGAGCTTGCGCAAGTCTTCCATCGAGCTGGTCGTCACGCGTCACGAGCAGCCCGCCGCCTTCATGGCAGCGACCCACGGGCGCCTCACAGGGAGGCCTGGTGTCGCCCTCAGCACTTTGGGGCCCGGAGCCCTGAATCTCTCGACAGGGGCTGCCTATGGGCTCCTGGGAGGCATGCCGATGGTCCTGATCACTGGCCAGAAGGCGATCCACGCCAGCCGGCAGGCGCACTTCCAGATCGTGGATGTCGTTGCGAGCATGAAGCCGCTCACGAAATTGTCGCAGCAGATCGTAAGTGCGTCTTCCATCGCAACCGTCGTCCGGAACGCTTTCCGGATTGCGATGGAGGAGCGTCCTGGACCCGTGCACTTGGAGCTTCCGGAAGATGTCGCGGCGGAGAAGGTGTCCGGCGTTTCGGTCGTCCCGGTCCACCCGATCGATCTCCCGGCGCCCTCGATGGACGCCGTCCGGAAGGCGGCCGAGCTCATCCTCTCGGCGAAATGCCCGTTGCTCATGTTCGGTGCCGGTGCCAGCAGGCCCAGGCTGGCGCCCGCGCTCTCTGAATTCGTCCGCCGGGTGAAGATCCCATTCTTCAACACGCAGATGGGGAAGGGGGCCGTCGGCGGGGCGTCCGACTACTATGTCGGCACGGCGGCGCTGAGCGAACGCGACTACGTCCATCGCGCGATCGACTGCGCCGACCTGATCATCACCATCGGCCACGACACCATCGAAAAGCCGCCATTCATCATGGGGCGTGGCCGCCATCAGGTGCTCCACATCGGCTTCACGCCAGCGACGGTCGAGGAGGTTTACTACCCGCAAGCTGAACTTATCGGCGACATCGCGAAAGGTCTCGACATGTTGGCTACCGAGACCGAAGGGAAGCTCAAGCAGACCACGCAGTGGGACGGCGTGCGCGCGGATATCCTGCGCCATATCGGCGACCGGGCCAACGAAGACCGCTTTCCGCTGACCCCGCAGCGGATCGTCCACGACGTCCGCCAGGTCATGCCACCCGACGGCATCGTCGCGTTGGACAACGGGATGTACAAGATATGGTTCGCGCGTAACTACCGCACGGACGTCGCCAACACGCTGCTGCTCGACAATGCGCTTGCGACGATGGGAGCGGGGCTTCCGTCCGGCATGATGGCGGCGTTGCTGAATCCGAAGCGCCGTGTGCTCGTTGTCGCCGGCGACGGCGGTTTTATGATGAATTCGCAGGAACTGGAGACCGCGCAGCGTCTGAAGCTCGATCTCGTCGTACTCGTCATCGAGGATCACGCCTACGGGATGATCAGGTGGAAGCAGGCCGTCGACGGCTTCGCCGATGCGGGGATGACTTTCCGCAATCCGGATTTCGTTGCCTACGCGCAGTCCTACGGTGCCCAGGGTCATCGCGTGACAGAGGCGGGCGGTCTGGCGCCGACACTGGAGAAGGCCTTCGCGGCTGGTGGCCTCCACCTCGTGGTGGTGCCGGTGGACTACAGCGAGAATGTTCGCGTTTTGGTGGACGAACTGGCCGACATGCAGCACTAATCCGAAAAGGATTTGCCGATACGCGAGGTCGCCTTCCTCGTCACGGTGACCACGCGAAGATTGACCCAGAACGGACTTGGTCAGCCGGTCGATGAGGCGACGAAAACCGCCAACTGAGCATCGAAAGCGCGCTCGTATATCGGCAATAACAGCTACGATCTCGCGATCGAGCGCCGCGCAGCCGGCAAGATCGATGCTGGGGCCTTCGGGCGCCCGTTCATCGCCAATCCAGACCCGGTCGAGCGACTACGAAGAGGTGTGCCGCTGACCCCATGCGCCCCGCGAGTCCTACTACGGCGGCACGCATCGCCAATTATGCTGCCGTTCCGCCGGCGTTGCGTACCAAACACTGGCTTTTCGGAGACACAGGCGGGGTTCGCCTGAGGCGTTTTCTTTCTTGCTTATGCCGTCGGTTCGCCGATCTTCGCCGGCGTGCATGTCGAGATGATCGCTGCGGGGAAGGTGCTGACCTTCAACATCCTCAACGAGGCCAACAAGCCGCTCCCGGCCAGCGGCTTTTCCGGCGCCGTGCTGCGGACCTCCGGAAACGACCGCGAGACGCTGCCGCTCGTCATCTCCGGGACTGCATTGAAAGCCGAAGCGAAGGGCGACATCGTCAAGGGCGCTTCGGTGACCGTCGCGCTGAAAACGGCCGTCGGCATTGGCCGGCCTTACGTGTGGGGCCTGGCGTCGTTCGGCGAGGCCGGCGTGGACCGGGTGCTGCAGATCCTGGACGATGAGTTCATCACGATCATGCGGCAGGTGGGGGCGCTGGACATCACCCACATCACGCGGCGCTGCGTCACCAGCGCCTAGCCGTGCCGACCTCTGGTGAATGAAGCGCGCCTCGTGCCTGGATCATGGCCGTCGAGGGTTTGACCGCGCACTGCGTCGAGAGACAGGTGCGCTGGATTACGCTACGCGAAGGCGCCGCCTATTAGCGCGCTACACTCGTAGTATCGGGCAGAATCCGAATAAGCTTTTCGAGAAATTCAATTCTTAGAATTTCAGTCCAGTTTATGTCGTTGTCTTCATTGTACTCGTAATATCCTGCATATTCGTCTAAATGCAAGATAGTTGAAGATGAACTGATGCTTAGGTTGATTTGTTTGATGAAGGCAACGAGATAATCGCTCTCAAATGACATGCTAAGGGTAGCCTCTGTCGGCGTAGCAAGGTTTTTCTCCAAGCCTGTTAAGTCCACTCCCAAATATTTTGAGACAGCTTTCAGCGCGCATAGCTGATTTAGACTAAGTATCGTAGGCGAGAGCGTGCGGTAAATGCCTATCTCCCGTATCGGCTTGATTGCCAAAATAGCGGCAACTAGCGCTGCGGCGGAGTGTGTTCGCGTATCGACATTCGAAGAACGAGCGCTTTGATGAGCATCTTTCAGAAGACCTGCTGCGGCCGCTGTTGCAGTAGACGTGCTGAAAAGATTATTTTTGAACGGCTCCACTGGCAGTGCAGTCTCCGCGATGGTCGCCGCAGTCGCGGCGCAAATCGAAGCTGCCTGATCTTCAAGATCGATGTAATCTGCTGAACTCAAAGCATGGGCTTGTTGTTCTTGAGCTCCGATAGTTTTGTTATCCAGCTTAACTTCAGAGAAGCGGCGTCGCGCAGCAGGGCTGCTCAATCCAAATCTCTTACGAACTTGCTCGACTGAATTGCAGTCTTGAACGAGGTCTGTGGGGGCCAAAAATTCGGCAGCAAATATATGTGCTTGCTGCTCAATAGTAGCGTTCTTCTCTTCCAGTTTCTTTCGAAACGGCTTGCCCGGATGCTGCATGAGTACATGGCCGAGCTCATGCATAAATGTCCAGCGCGAGCGAGCTTCTCCGCGTAGGAGGCCCTCGCGCACACCGTGTCTCAGCTTAATGAGCCACTCATTCGGATATGCACGTGCTTCGGCTTCAAGGAGATGGGAGTCGGGAACTATTCGCAGCTTTAGCCTTGGAAAAATTTTTGAAAGTGCTTCGAATAAATGCAAGACATTGATCGTCGGTCGATCATGAATGTCTAAAAATTTTCGGATCAGCCGCGCCCGTTGCGCTATTTGCGCTGGCGTCAGATGCTCGTCTACGGATCGCTTATCGTACGGCATGTGGCTTTCTTTCCCAGCACGCTTTCGAATCGAATCACAAGCTAATGCTAGGAAAAAATCTGCAGTTGGCTACTATATATTGATGTGTATCCACTGAATTTGTTGGAGTTTTGTGCTGCTCGCGAGGGGGCAAGTAGAGGTATCCCCTAGGCTACGGTTGGTCGCTGGGATAGCTGGACCAGTCGCACGATCCGCACGTGGAATAGTAGTCGCCATTCTCCCCGATCGCGATATCAAAGTGTGTTCTCAGGTCTCGTGAGCCGCACCGCGGGCATGTTTCGATATTGTCCGTCTTACGGCGAACCAAGAGTTGGACGATGTGGCCAATGAGAGTGTCGCACGAATGCATGCAAATCGACGTGGCCGCGGAATTGGCGTCGCGGTCATGAGCAAGCCAATTGGCGAGTTGCCAAGTTTCCTTGGCCAGTGCCTTCATGTAATGCCGCAGTTGTTTGTTTGATGAGCTTGGCAAGAGTGCGTTCATCAAGAGGTCACACCAGCCTATGAAATCTGCTTCTTTAGGATGGAGTTGGTCAGAAATTTCGATGTGGCGGCGAATCGTCGACATCAAAGACATTAAACATTCGCGTAGTTGAAGCCCGATAGATTGAAACTCTTCCGGTTCGACGCAGAGATCAAAGCGGTCCTTTATTTGTTGCTGCCGTCGCCATATTTCGTCGAAAGGCGCGTGATCGTCTTCAAGACCGCGAGCGTTGTTCTCGCGCATTCGCAGCATCAGTCCAATGTGAAATGATAGTGTGTAGTCTAGGCTAGGAAAATGCTTCTGAGAGTAGAGATTGGTGAGATTGCCAATCACCCACCATCTGTTTGTATCGGTTACGACATCCCAAATGTCGTACCTCTCGCCCATGACTATTTCATCTTTTATCTTCTCAACGTGTTGGACAATCTCATCTCGGGTCTGGCTTTCGACGTACGCAGCGATGTCGCTCTCCAAAGAGGGATCGCGATTTGGGCTATAACGTTGGACTTCTTCGGCAGGGATGGGATGCGTATGGGAGCAGTCGTCGTTGGACAGGCGGTCGGTTTCTTGTTCCGGCATGGGGTGCTTCCGAATTTCGCGTTGGGCTGGTTCGTCAGTTCCACCGGTACGAATAGAGAAAAGGGCCGCTCTAATAGAGCAGCCCTTTGAATGTTCTCTCTTAGAGTATCACGAACACCCCGTCGTGCTGCCATAATTCCATTACGGGGACACATGGATTTCGGCGGGAAATCAATGGGGTAGTGCGCGGCATATGCCAAAATATCTGCCAGAAGCATATGAGCCTTGATTGATCGCCTGCGCCAGTGATCTGACCGGACCAAGCTTTGTGAGAAAGTGAGCTTGGAAAGGAGCTTTGGTCATGCCGAAGAAGAGGTTCAATGCGGAGCAGATCGTGGTTCTGCTACGCCAGATTGAAGTGTTGATGTCACAGGGGAAGGCCGCGCCGGTGGCCTGCCGGGAAGCCGAATTTCGCAGCAGAGTGATTATCGCTGGCGAAATGAATACGGTGGTCTTGAGCTCGATCAGGCGAAGCGGATGAAGGATCTGGAGCGGGAGAATATCCGCCTCAAGCGCCTCGTTGCCGATTTATCGCTGGAGAAGCAGGTGCTCAAGGACGTTGCCTCGGGAAACTTATAAGCCCCGAACGGCGCCGGCAGGCGGTCGAGGGCATTCGAGGGAAATACGGTCTCTCCGAACGCCAGGCCTGCCGGATCGTCGGCCAGCACCGCGGGACACAGCGATACGCCACCATCGTTCGATCTGATGAGGATGCGTTGACGAGAGCGATTATCTCTCTCGCGTCCCAATATGGGCGATATGGCTATCGTCGGATCACGTCGCTGCTGGTCGATGCCGGCTGGCACGTCGGATGTGATCGGGTCCAGAGGATTTGGCGCCGTGAGGGGCTAAAGGTACCCAGGAAGCAGAAGCGCGGGGGCGACTCTGGCTCAACGACGGATCCTGCATCCGTTTGAGGCCGCAGCATCGCAATCATGTCTGGAGCTACGACTTCGTCGAGGCGCAGACCCTCGATGGGCGCAAGCTGCGGCTGATGACTTTGATCGACGAGTTCACCTGGGAATGTTTGGCAATCAAGGTGGCTCGCCGGATCAACAGCTTCGGTGTCATCGAGACGATGGCCGACGTAATGCTTGCCAAAGGTGTTCCTGAACACATCCGGTCGGACAACGGCGCGGAGATGGCGGCTAAGGTCGTGCGTAACTGGTTCGCAAAGTTCGGAGCAAAGACGCTCTATATTGCGCCCGGCAGCCCATGGGAAAACGGCTACTGCGAGTCCTTCAACGGCAAGCTGCGCGACGATTGCCTGAACGGTGAAATCTTCTACAGCCTGAAGGAGGCCACTGTCGTCATCGAGCAGTGGCGCAAGCACTTCAACACGATCCGCCCGCACTCATCTCTGCATTACCGGCCGCCGGCACCGCAAACATCGGCGCCGACACTGCAGCATCTGGATCGGAGCGCAACGATGCAGTAGTCTCTATCACGCTGGTCCAAAATATTCGTCAGGTCACCAGTGAAAGGCCGTGCGCCATCTCCAACGTGTCACGCGAGGCGCCTCAGTCCCGCACAGGATTGTTCTGCCTATGCCGGCTGATGGGTATTACATTTGCTGGCTGATGCCTCAACTCAGTGATCTGAGCTTCCAACTCTTCGATCTTGCGGTGGGCTACTGTCAAATCTGAGAGGGTGGCAGCGTGTTGAATTTCGGCCTCAGCGTATGCTTGCATTAAGGCGATAACTTCGGGGCTACGGTGGCGGTTGCTTCGGGGAAGGGACTGCCGAAAGACGACACGAGATCGCTTCGAGAGAACTCCAATGCGATTAAGTCGCTCGATAGCCTTTTCCTTGAGGCTCTCAATCCCGCTGCGGTTCTTTGCAAGATATGAGGAATTCAGGCCCGCCAGACGTAGAACGGCAGCCATTGTCAATTTGCCGGATGTCGTTAGGGGGTACACGCCGTCGTTGTCTTGTACAGACCTCTCAATCTCTTCAATCACAGCGAAGAGACGTGTTTCACCGTCGTGTCGATTGGGACCTCTCATTTGGCTGGATAGTCCCTTTGCAACCAAACCTGTTGAAGGTGCGGATGAGCATTTAAAATGCGAGCCCGCACAGAATCCCATCTCTTGAGGTTTGCGCGGATTTCTCCGTCCAACCTCGCAACAAGCATGTTGTTTCCGTCAGCGAGCGCGGCCGCCCTTTCGATGACGAGGTATTCGAGGGATTCCTCGCAATCGCGCTCCGCCCTTGCCGTCTCAAGACGATGGTCACAAGACGTGCGGCATGCACCGGGATCTGGCGCTCCGCGCCCGCGCGTACAAGGTCCAAATTGACCATCCGCCTTCGTACATAGCACTCCGGGCCTTACAACCGACCACGTTCTGCCGTTGAACGTCAGTATCTCGATTAGCTCGCGCATATTTGTTGCCGAGAAGTCGATTTCTCCTCGGCTGAGAGCCAGAGATTGTAGACTTGCTTCGAGGGTGTTCGCAGCTGGGCCGGACGTCTCACCGGATATGTTCTGGGATACGACCTCTTCCATCATCGCATGAGACGCTTCCTCTGCTACCTTTAGTGCGAGTTCAACGATATCGGGATTGGAGCAGAGGTAGGTAAGAGTTGACTCAATGTTGTCATGGCCAAATAGGTCCTGCAGTATCTGAGGCGAAGATGTAAGAGTTATTGCGATCAGTTGAGCCATCGTGTGTCTCCATCTATGAATGTGGGGGGCATCATCGCCTGTAAGGTCGCTGAGGCCCATAAATTCTACAGCCGCTGTCAGAGGCCCTGTCATTTCATGTAGGGGCGTGCCAGTGTCCTCTCCTTTGAAGAGCATCACCCAAAGATGATCAGTTCCGGGCTGTCTCAGCGAAGAAGATAAAGTCTGTTGCAACCTAACGCCGCGTACAGCGATCGGATGCAGCGGCCAGTCACGCCGCGTTCCTTCATGATGGCTGGAGAATTTGAACACGCGCGAGTGGAAACGGTCGTTACTGAGTTGCTGCGGCGTATCCTTTGCGCCGAGAATCTCACTCGAGCGAGCGCCAGTACAGAAAGCGACTATGCCTGCGATAACCGATTGGATGAGCCCAATAACTCGATTGAGCCCGCGCGTATCGATCGGCGGCCAGTCAGTGGTTGCCGCATCGCGGTAATGCAGTACGAAGGGAAGTTCGAAAATCGGTTCGCCCGTTTTGTCGGTCCAGACGAAATCGGCAATCCGTGCAGCCCTCATCTTGCTTATCGTCGGATGAGCCGATGACATTCCAAGCGCTCGTGGAATCTCTCTCAGCTCAAGCCAGAGACGTATTGCATCCTCCGCGATGTTCTCGATTATCCATATGCTGCGGCTAATAAATTCGGTCGTGAAGATATCGGAGAAGGGCTGCCAATTTCTCTCTAAGCTCGGAGTTAGCTGTACCAGCTCTTTCGCACCGATCTCTATTCGTTCGACTGTTGGTTCACTGTGTGCGGTCTCAGGCTCATCGTAGTGGCGTGGCCAATCCGAGATGACACCACGTTCTCCTGCGTCAATTAGCCGATTGATTATTCTGAAGAGGTTCGTTCGTTCCACCTTACTTGGTGACAACGCTGGGATAACCTCATCATGCATCACTTGCCTGGTAAATCTCTCAAAGACGGACGTGTCGCAAGAATTTGGGTGGTCAAAATCCCATCGAGCAAGGTTCAGCAGAGTTCGGGAATAGCCGAGCCAAGTGGATGGTGCATAGCTGCGAACTCCGTTCATGGTCATTCCGGGAAGCCATAACGCCAGTAGGGCGCGGCGAATGGACTCGTCACGCGATGAGGCAAGCGCAGAATTCGTCGGCACACCGGCGCAACTTGGATCGATTGTGCGAGCCGAAAGCCGCCGCCTCTCGCCGGCCGGGGGCCAAGAATCGGGCATGATTAGGAACTCGGAGCCAAGAGGGCATCCAGGAAATAGCTCGACCAATCGAAGGTCGGACCAGGGGATTGCGGCAATTTCCGAGAAGTTTCCGAGGCATGAGAATGTATACTTGCGCCAATCGGAGTAAGTGGGAATTTTAATAGGAGGGGTAAGTATCATGAACTCTAAGTTCTCCCGAGCGAAAGCGGGTAATCCAGCTATCGATGCGATCTTGGACCTCGCTGGCCGGAAATAGCTTCAGCGTTTCCGCTAATGATATCAGCTCGTCGGCGAAGCTTGATCCGCTCCACGCAGCGAAAGGTATTGTCCGTTGTATGTGGACGAGCTCAGCGTATGCCCTTGTGAGCAGATCAATGCTATCCGCAAAGATAACACCGTGCGGACAACCAGTGCACCGCTGGACGCGGCAGAGCGTACCATCGACATGATCGGGAGCGATGTTGCGGGGAGGTGTGTATGGGGCGAGGCAAGCGGCACCGACTCGAGTGCGCTGTCGGAGGTCGAGTAAGCGACGCTCCTGCTCATCAGATATTTGCCCGTTCTGGACTAACAGTCTTAGGCGTGTAGGATCAACAAGTCGTCCCGCCGAGATCTCGTCGAATACTGCATTGTATAGTTTCCGAGCGGAAATCTCGCTCAACGCGCGATATCGCATAGACTTCAGATAGTGCTTTAAGGTCTTTGGGCTCTTATGAAATGCGGCAAGTTGAGCGATTAGAACATGATATCCGCTCTGAACGTAGGCGTACTGAATCCAGGTGTCGCGCGGTGATGAGGATGTAATGGTATCTAGTTCAGGATACTCTTCAACAAGATCATTACGACGTGCCACCTCGCGGATAATTGCATTAAGTGTGGAGGTGGGACCAGTAACGGCGGAAACACCGCCAAGGCGTTTTGACTGATGCAGCCAGGGACTTCGAATTATTGCCATCAGTTCGGCGATCCGTGCTGCCAATTTGGGCGTTGGCTCCGCGGCTTGCTTGTTGCGCGCTTGTTCTAGTTCATATCGCGCCGTTGCCCGCAGCGTCGATGTGATCTCCAGCGCGTACCGGATAATCTGATGAGGGTGAAACTCTGGAATTGCCAACGAGAAGGCGATTTGACGCCGCTTAGAGCGAGCTTTCATGGCGTGAATAATGACAAACTTCTGATTGGTAGGGTGTGCCTCACACCAATTCCGCTCCTCCGAAACGTCTAGTGCCAATGCCGTGGATAGATTCCAGCCGGTTCCGATCAAGAAGAGCCACAACAAGAGCGCGATATCACTGAGCGTGGGATGAAACCATCGAAGAGCTCCACTCCAGCCAACCGCACCGCGTTTCCCAACAAGCGGAGAAAGATACGAAGGGCCTTGCCCCTGATGTGCGTAGAGGGCGCGATAGACTCCGCGAGCCGATAACTCGTCCTTACTTAACAGGCGTAACGTAGAGGATTGTGCGGCCAGAAATGCCCGGTTTTCGGGCTTCGACCAGTGGAGTGGGGGTTCGTCATCATCAGGCATGGCGCCTGCTCGCGCGAGTTGTAAGCCCTCTCGATGCATGCGCTTAAGTTCGCGGCATTCTGCTTTCACCGCTTTGTAAAGTGCGCGCGCAGCTCCAGGAGACATAGGTTCCTCGGCGGCGATTACGTCCGGGCGTCGAGCCGGCCAGAATAGGGGTGGCATGCTGTAGTGGCTGCGCATGGCGTCTACAACAGCCTTAACGGAACGATAGTTAAACGGCTTGTCCGGGCCAATCCATTCGTGGATGCTGTAACCGTGCGCATCAGTTAGGTCCGCGAGTTGTCGAACGGGTGGTCCTCCGGATGCTTCGTCCTGGTCTAAAAATCGGAACAGCTCTCGCAACCCCGCCCGATATCGCTTCGTCGTCGTCTTGGGGAAGTTCTCACTCTGGATCATTCGGGCTAACTGTCGAGCGAAGGTAGGTCGCCCATTGAAGTCTCCTCGCCAGAGTCGCTTTACTCGTTCGTTTTTTTCAATGTATCGTCCACCAGTCGCGAATTCACGAAGATCGATCGCGTATCGAGAGCCGTCAGAGAACGTCACGAAGAAGCTCAGGTCGTCCTCCGACGGTGTGATTGAAGCTACATGGCTCATTCGCCTGCCTCGTCGTTCAGATAACGGTGCCATCCAGCGGCGTAATCCGAGATGCCAGCCGTTGCTACTAACCACCTCAGGTAGATCTGAGTTGTCTCTTCAGAGATGTGACCGAACTGCTTCTTCAGAAGCATGAGCCAGTGCCGTCCGCGATCGTAAATCCATTCAGGGCCCTTGGTTTTCAGTGAGGAATGCGAAGCCTGTGCTTCGCTCTCTAGAGCGTAAAGTACGAGGAAGACAGCATATGCGTGCCGTCCTTTGTGCGTGGTCCAGCGATCTGGGCGCGGCTCCACTTCTCGAAAACAACGCCAGATCGTCTGACCAGACAGGGGGGTGCCGGCATGCATTCCGGAGTCGGACAGAAACATGAGATCGATACGCCGTCCTGTGCGCTTGTAGTAGCGGTAGGCGTAAGTATTGCGCTTCTTGCGCCACGCTTGGACCTGCATCGCAAACGCCAAAGGAACTCTGATTTGACGGGGCCTTCCGCCTTTGGTGCCATGTTTGAGTGTCATGTGAACGAATGCACTGTTCTGTTGGATTGCCTTTGCGATGCGTTCGTCGCTAGGCCAGTCTGAGACCTTTAAGTTGGATACTTCGGACTTACGAGCACCAGTTTCTAGAACGAAGCGGCAGGCGAGCCACTTTGCTTCTCCCCGGATAGTCAGAACAGACTTGAGCCAGGCAGCGATCTGTGCCGCCGTGGGGAAGTGGGTTGGATCGTCTTCGTACAGAGCTTCGCGTGATCGACCGAGCCGGATAAGAAAGGTGCGTCGTCTACCGTTGATAATTCGATCGACAGTTTTGGTCTCGTAGTGAAATGATGGGCGAAGACCGTTCAGAGATGCCCACCGAAGAAAGTGCGTAACTTCATCTGCGCGTCTGTTAGCGGTTTTCGGGGTGACGCTTTTTCCGGCCGTTCCAAGCGAACGAAGTTGGCTGTTCTGATACTCGAGAACGTCCTCGTAACTGGCGGTCATCCAGCAGCAATCTGTCGCGGAACCCCAGTTAAAGAAGTGGCATAAGCGATATGCAACAGCACGTAGAGTCGCAGGGCGTGGATAGTCGTGTAGTTCACCGGCGGGTGAGTACTGCCGCGTCGCCCGCTCGCGGAGATATCGTGACGGGACGCGTAAGTATTCATAGCGATCATTGAAAAGAACTGGTGCGTTCTTCCAACGGCCAAAGCCGCGTTTCGTCATCTCGTCTGGATCTGGAATGAATACTTTTTGCATATGCAGAAGCTATGTGCTTGCAGGGCCCGCCTAGCGGTAACCAACTGGGATCGCTAATAAGGTCTCGCTGATGGTATAAAGTGTGTCCGCGTGGCAACTGCCTTGGCGCATCACGTCTTTGGCAATGCCTTCCCATAGGAGCCGCCTCTCGACCCACGCCGCTGATTGCCCATCATGCGTCTGATCTCAGCAGGAACCGCGGTCTCTACGGTGGCGTCGTCTAATATCGTGCCTCCGAACTTTTCGCGTCCAGTAAGTCGACCGACGATTTTCACTCGCCCCTCTCGGATCGCAGAGATCAGATGATCAATTCGGAAGTTCTTTCGATTTGGTGTGTCGGCTAGAAGTGAGCAGCCATCCGGCAACTCAGGAAAGTACGGAGGGTCGCCGACTAGGGTATCGACCCACGTCTCGACGTCAGCCCGACGGAAAACATATCGATGCTTATCGCCATGCTTTCCTCCCTGCATCCAAACAGGTATGTCCAGCTCGTCACGCATCCTCAATGCCATTCTAAGTCCGATGCCTAATAGCGGAGCTAATCCGGCGAAGGGAATTGAATTCGCGTACTCCTCTCGTAGTTGGTTGATGTCTTCGTTCGACACATGGACCATTGTTCGCAGCCCAGGGCGGACAGTGAGCATCCCCTTAGCAATAAGCATTGACTTTAGTGTATTGCGATTTACGCCGATTGCTCCCGCTGCTTCCGAGAGGTTCGACGCGGAGGCTGTTCGAGGCGTCCGACACGATTGCGGTCGATATTTCCAAGGGTCGTGTGACACAGTATCTCCGAAAGTTGTTGCTTAGCGCCGTAAAAATTAATCTGGGCGAGTGCGAGTATGCAAGTGATCACGGTGAGACGTGTTCGTTCTCGTGATCACGCATCGGGTATTTGCTATTACGATACTGCAGGTAGCTTCAAGAGGAAAATCTCTTGGAGGCAAAGGGGAGGTGAAGGGCAGAGTTTGTCTCGCGCCACACACCCAAGGATTCGTTTGTTGATTGGGTGAAGAGACGCAGAGGAGGGAAATGCGACTTCATTGAGTAGCGGAGATCGGATCAGAAGCGCGTATTGATAGTAGAGGAGAGATCACGTTTGGCTCGTCAGGGACGGGCGATGAGCAGTGCAAGGAGTAACTCACTCGTTGAGAGATAGACGTGGCATCCGTCCTCGTCTTGAGAGAAAACTACAGAAAGCGACTGTTCGGTACCAACGTTGAGTCCTTATTGGATTGAAGGACTCGTAGGAACTGAGAAGTGGAGGTGCAAAGGACACGTTGCATAGGTTGTGCTTGAGGTATGCAAGAATATGGTGGGGACAGATTGGGCGATTGAGGCGGCCGTCCTGTCCATCGAAACCAGGGCGACCGAAAATGCTTTGCAGTCTCTCGATATCAGCCAACCGGAATTCACGTGATCCGATGAATCACGGGAGTTTGCACCGGCGGCGAGCATCGAAGGCATCCCCGGCCAATCGATAGAAGGCGCGCGTTCTCCTAACCCGTAGCTCTGCCCTTCCGGGCGGCGTGACCGTGATATTGAAATCCTGATGCTTGAGAACATTTCTCGATACTGGGCGCAGGTGTCCTTGGCCGCGTTAGCAATTGCAGCAAGTTTCAATATCGGCGACTTCGGTCGAATAGGTATGCATTCAATTGGTGTCGTCGATCTGAGTAACGTCGTCTATTCGTTTGCCTCAGTGTTCGGCTTCCTGACCGCGTGGATGGTCTTCTTCTCAGTCATAATGTTGAGAGACTTGACCAGTTTGCTAGGCGGCCCCAGCGCCGCATGATCCTCGGGCTTCCATGATGCCGTGAAGGGACGCGTGCAGCGGGAAGGCGAAAGCCTCTCCGCTGCCGCATGGGTGAGGCGATGAATTCCATCATACTGCACGTCCTCCGGCGGATAAGCGTCCTTCTTAGCCTTATCGGTATCACCGAGACTTTTCAGGTCATACCCGTTGGTGTTCAACAACTGGACGAACTCGTCCATTGAGGGGTTCAGCTTGTCGGCATGAGGCCTAGTTTCTCTCTAGCCTTGATGCGGGCAACGGAAGTGCCTCAAAGTTCTGGCAGTCCTTCCTGGCCACGTCGTCTAACTTCAAAAGATTAGCCGCGTCGGGCAGGTGGATGGTCCAAGAACGCTCAGTTGACGCCTTAAGCGCGCGAGCCAGGCAGTAAACGCGGGCTCTAACATCCTGCTGACGCGATCGATCGGCCGCGAAGTTTCGTATAGCGCGCTCCAGGTTGACCATGGCGTATTCGACGGCTCCATCCTCAACCATAGACAGCTTGCTCCAGTAGAACCGATAAAATTCGCCTTTTGCGTTGGAATAAACGTCACTTCCTTGCTCGGCTGTAGCCAGTAACCCCCTTAAACTTCTTAGCCACTGTCGTCTTCGTAGCGGTCTTCTTTTTCGCGGCGGCGGCTTTCTTCGGGGCAGCTTTCTTGGCCTTCTTAATGGCCATGAACTCACCGGACGTCTTGTCCCGCTTCGTCCAGGTCGATGCCCCGCCCATGGTTGTCTTGGTCTGACTCCGCTTTTTCACGGCGCCTTTGCGGGCATTGTCGCCCGTCGGTTTGTTGGTCGCCATTAGGATGGTGTTCTCGAAACCGCCGGTGTCCGGGTCCCCGGCAAGAAACTCGTGTTGAGGGAAGGCGGCGTCCAACTCTGCAATGGCGCGTTCGACAGCAGCCGAAGACGCGTCAGGCGTGAGCGTGAAGATGAGCGTGGTCATTGCGCCTCGGTCATATCCCTAGGTCGCCCGGAACGTTTCCAGATGCAATAAGCGCCTCGAGGTCGTGGGCCATCTTTTGGTATTCGTCGGCAAGCTGCGCGAATGCGTTCCTTTTAACCGGGTTCGTGGCAAGCTGGCTGATAAGAAGGCAATCTTCCGCGTCCGCACGCAGCTTTTCCAGCCTCTGTTTGAAGTCCTGCATGCTACTCCTCGATATGGGCTCGTATTGCCGCCTTGGCCTTTCGAATACCGCGTGCCTTGTTTTGCACCGCCGTGGCCGGCCGTCTGAGGGCGGCAGCGGCCCGCGTCACCGTTGCGCCGCCATCTGCAAGAATAATCAATCGAGCAATGTCTTCTGGTGTCCAGGTCTTGTTAATCGGGCGTCTTGCCATGACAACACCCCAAGCAATCTTCCGATACCCTCTCTCGGTGAGCTTCACCTGATCGTCGACGACCTCGGCCAGGCCCATCTCAAGGAGTTCACTCAGCTGATCTTCGGTAATCGGCGACATCTTTAGCCGGTTGGCGTAGATGTCGCGAAGCGTCCAGTCGAGATCAATATCGTCTTTCCAGTTTCTCATCGTCACCACAGTCATTCTAAGTCGACCAACGGCGTTCCGCATCCCGCCCGTCAGTAAGAGCCGTCCTTTGGCTCCTCGTGCGTCTGAAGGATCAGCACTACGCCGAAGAGAAAGATGCCCAAAGTCATAAAATCGAAAAGATGGTCCTGCATCCCGCCATTTTACCCGATGGCGGGGAGGGCGTCACCGCGAGAGGCGTGTTGTTCTCGCCAGAGTGCTGAAGCCTTAGAAAATAACGGGGGGATCCGCGCGCTCAGCTCCAGTTCAGGAAGGAACAGGTAAGTGGTGACTGGGGCTTTTTGAATACAGGAAATACCAGATGAAGTTAAAGTTGGCTATTTTCGGGCTGCTCGCTCTAGCAGGCACGGCAGCATCAGGAGCGGCATCGGCGATGCCGCTCGGTCTGGCAACCGGCGCAGGTGTCGGACATAACACTGAGCAGGTGAGGCTAGTTTGCGACCGCTTCGGACGTTGCTTCCGCACCCCCGGTTATGCGCCCCGATACGGATACGGTCCACGGTATGGATACGGTCCACGCTATGGCGGGTGGGACCGGGGCTGGCGTGGCGGGCGCCGCTGGTAAATCATATCAGGGGCCGCGTTTACGCGGCTCCTATCGTTTTTGGGCTCCAGCCGCGACCACTTAACGATCATGCTCACGAGTGCGGAGGGGCTGGCTGCTCCATCCAGTGCGTTCGGCTATAGAGGGCATCCTTATGTGGATCGCACCAACCGAAGGCGTCATCCCAAATCATCACAAATGGCAAATACTCTTCGGCCATGTTGCAACCGAGCAGCGTTCGATCTTTTGGGGTAAAGCATTAAGGGAGCGTTCCCGTTGTTAGGTCGGTCAACCACCTCCCAAGGAAAACCGCACCTCGATCAGCCGTTGTTTCAACGAAGCCGCCGACGATGAAGGGGCGCAAAGTGGAGTAGTCACCTTTGCGATCGAAGAAGCTGTCGCAGGATGTCCCACCCGTTGAGACTATAAATTGGTCTCCGACCTTGGTCCCCTTAATAGGGGTCACGACCCGGACGGTCGCTTCAGGAGACCATTGCGTATCAATATTATGCGCAGGTGCGTTGACGGCAACGATCTCTACCTGGGCTGCCACGGAGTGGCGATCGTAATCAGGGCGGAAGGCTAGTAAGAAGCGTGTCGGTGTTCCTTTTCGGATCGCGGCATGCGTTAGCCGGCTGCAATGTTGCGGCGAAGACAGCGGTTGCGATGACAAGCATTCTCATAACCACGATTTCCTCGTTCATTAGTCGTGAGTGCGCGGGACGGGGCCCGTCTGGTCCTGCGCGGGTTTAAAAGCGCGTCGCCGGTCTGTCATCGTTGACGTCTTGCTAAAAAACACAGTTAGCGAAACGTAAAGGGGAAATTTAACGAATCTCGCCGAAGCTGCGCCCAATCTTGATGCGGGGTTCGAGTGGGGTACATGACCAGAGTATCTGTTGTCGTCGCTTCTCTGCTGCTTGGCGCAAGCCAGGCGGTCGCTGCGGATTTGCCGGAATACGGTCAGCCTTATCCCCTCGCGGTTTGGACATGGGCCGGACCTTATCTCGGCGTCCATATCGGCGGCGGATTGGGACAATCCAGATTTATAGATAGCAATGGCCCTTCCGTTTATGGCGGCGATGTCAGAACGCCGACGGCTTTGGGAGGCGCGCAGGTAGGCTTTAATTTTCAGCCGACTCGGAATCTGGTGCTCGGCGTCGAGGCCGATATTAGCGCAGTCAGCTCCAACGGCACCAATACGTGCCTTGCGTCATCCGGCTATTTCCTATCGGCCAATTGCCGCGTGCGGCAGAACGCGCTGGGCACCGTTACAGGGCGCGTTGGCTTGGCGACTGGCGAGGCCGGACGCACCTTGCTCTATGCCAAAGGTGGCGTCGCCTGGCTCAATCAGCAGATTGATATCAATACCAACCCGATCGACCTCTCGACTGGCACAAAGAACAGCCAATGGGGCTGGACCGCAGGCGTCGGCATCGAACGGGCGGTGGCGCCAGCTTGGTCGGTGAAGGTAGAATACGACTATGCCGGTTTCAACAGCTTCGGCATGTCGACGCCCGGCAGCTATTTCCAGCCGTTTCCGCCCTTTGCGCTGTATGGGACGACGCCGCCAGGCAGCACCAGCGTTTCGCAGAACATCCAGACTGTCAAAGTCGGGCTGAACATGAAGTTCGGCGGCGAAACCGATGCGCGGTGGGACGATGCCGAGAACATGCATCTGCGCGGCTCCCAAAGTGTTGAAGATCCGAGCATGCGCGGCGACATCGAGATCGGCGGACGCGTCTGGTATTCGTCGGGTCGTTTTCAGAAGGATCTCGGTGCAGGCACCGATCCGGCACAGCAGAACATCCTGAACTCGCGACTCACTTATGAGAGTCCGGCGGTCTCTGGCGAAGTGTTCGGTCGTGTCGATGGCCTGGCCGATTTCTTCCTCAAGGGCTTCATCGGCGGCGGCAAGTTGCTAAGCGGCAAGATGAACGACGAGGATTGGATGCCCGGCTACGGTGTTCCCTATTCGAACACGGTGTCGGACCCCGTGCAGGGCAGTATCGCCTATGCTACGGTCGATGTCGGCTATGCGTTTATCCGCGGCCCGGGAGTCAATGTGGGCCCGTTCATCGGCTACAATTATTATCGTGAGAACAAATCGGCCTATGGCTGCACGCAGATCGCCAATGCGACCGTCGCGGCACCTTGTGTGCCGGCGATCCCTGGATCGACGCTGGCGATCACGGAGGACGATACGTGGCATTCGTTACGAGTCGGCCTTAACGGGGTCGTCATGCTGAACGATCGGCTGAAACTCACCGGCGATGCGGCCTATCTGCCTTATGTTCGCTTTTCGGGCGTCGACGACCACGTGTTGCGCAACGCATATGATACCCGTTCGCCGGAGAGCGGCGAAGGCAGGGGCGTGCAGCTGGAAACGATCCTCTCATATTATGTGACGCCGTCATTATCCGTCGGTGCAGGCGCGCGCTATTGGGCGATGTGGGCCACGGAGGATGCCAAGACCAATTTCTTCGGCACGCCATGTCCGTGTCAGACCCTGCCGGCCCGCACCGAGCGCTATGGCGGCTTCCTGCAAGCGGCCTATTCGTTTAATACCGACTAAGAGCAATCCCAGTATTTCTCCACCATGATGTACGCTATCAAGATGGCGAAACACATGAGACAAAAGACTGCTAGCCGACCGTCGGGGATTGGTCAGGGGCGCGGCTGCATTCCTACGAGGTTGCCGACAATTGCGCTGCCGCATACGAGAACCCCGAGTCCCGCGAGCGTTACCAATATCATCGACAAGCCGAGCTCATCATGGCCGCCTTGGTAAAATTGCAACGCTGCGATGAAGGCAAATAAGCAAACGGCTAGCATAACCGCCTCAACAAGGATCTTCAACCAAACCCACCTTGCGGATAAGCGTGACGCTGCAAGCTTCGATCCGTAGCCCGCTAGAAGGGCGATCGGTACCAAGAAAATAAGCGCTCCGACGATAGTAGGCATCTTGAATTCTTCACCTTGGTCACCGGCCCTCATTGGGGCGGTCGCCGTTTGGTTGCTTGGACCGGGCGTCGCCTCGATGCGGATCTATCGTGCCGGATCTGTATCGCTCTGCCGGAGCGGGCTGGCTCTATCTTCGCCAGACCGCTTCCACACCCAACAGAGTCCTGCGCATGACGCTAATCCCCCCAGCAGCATTGGCCAAACCAGAACTGCCGCCGTGTGGTAGGCTTCGATATCGACCCGCCCCAGCCAAAGTTTAGAGTGGATAAACATACAGATGATCGCAAAGATCACGTCGAGAATAGCGAAAAGAACCGCTGCTGCGATCAGCAATGCAACTCTCCTAAGAATACTCATCGACATGTCGGGCTTTTTCAATATTACAATCGGCCGGAAAGGTCTCGTTCTTTGGTCAGCAGAGCAAGAGCATGGGAAGTCCCGGTGAATCCTAACGTGTTCCAGATGCTTGCCGGCCTTTTCGCCGCGCCGCTGCTCTGGCTCGCGTGGGGCTTTCTTAGCGGCACGTTCGATGGTCGAGATTTCCCGGCTGCCATCGGATGGATCATTCTGCCTTTTGGATCGCTAACGGGATTGTTCCTCTGGTTGGGCCGCGCTCGAAACGCGAGGCAGAATCCTGACTCACCATAGCCTGAGCTTTGGTCTGTGATCGCTGCGCCGTATCTCGCCGCAGAAGGCGCGAGCGACTTCAGGCTGCGGCGCCACGACGTTGGCGATGATACACTTAACGGCCATTTTGCTCTTCGCTCGTCGGTCAGAAGCGATGCACAGTCTGACTAGTTCGGGCGATTGACTTTTATACTGGCGGTCTCAGCCGACAGTTCCCGCAGGGCGGACTCTGCTTCTTTTTGCATATCATCCAAGCTGCATCCGAATGTGACTGGCAACGACACTGCTTTCTCAGGTGTATCGTCCCATGCAAGAGTGACGAGCGAGCGCCGTCGCGAGAGATCATGAGTGACTGCTGCAATCGTTACAGTTTTAGGCATCTAAACTCCGTTATTGGACGCGCGCTGAGGTCTCCTATAGTGAGCGAACAGTTCTGATTAGGCAACGCGCCTTATTCGTGTGCTCGGCACCAGGCTGCACGGTCTCCGACTGGCAGAATGACCTGTGGTACGCTTGGGGACACTTCATGTCGTTCTTTACTACATTCCACCACGCCCCGAGCGGCCTTCGCCAATGATGAAGTGGTGCCGTTTAAGAGGAAGCGGGAATGACGTTCATTGAAAAGGCCATGGCCATGACCGGCGACCAATCGAGAAAACTGAAAATTGGCGCCCGCGTCCATTGGAAGAACGACGCAGGCGACGTCGGCATCGTTACTGAGAACACCTGGAGCGGTGTGGTCATCAATTGGGACAATCGCGGACCTCAGGCGATCATGCACAACGATATGGCCGATGTATCGCTCGACCCTTGAGCTCAAAACTGTGGAACGCTCCTCTTGGGTAGGGGAGTGCGCCAAGTGTTACACCGAACGATCCGTATGATGTTCAAGAGGTCTAGCCCGGCCGTTGGCACTGGAATAGCTATCCCGGTAATCGCACCGTCCAGGGACCGGTCAAGTTTCGCTCACGCGAGCTTGCCGCAAAGCCTGCCGAAATCAATGATGGGATCGAGCGAACGCGGCGACAGGCTGCAAAAGGCGCCAACTCTCGGTTCACAAGCGGTACTTAGCGAACCAGTCGGCGCCCGCCCGGAAAGCACTTGTAGTCCGGCCCATGCTCTTGTTTGCATGAGGTGTGCATATCGGCCACGAAGAAGCCCGCCATAAGTACAATTAAAATCAGACACCCTATAGCTATCAAAGGATTCTTCATGAGAGGGGACCCGGCCGCGCTGGATTGAAAGTTTTCCGTCCGCTGAGGGGACTCGCGGTTCGGCGGGGCGGGTTCCTTAGGGGGCAGCCACAACCAGCCAAAGGCTTCCAGGAGGCTGGCAAGGACAACCGTCGCGCCGGGGCCGAGCAAGTAAACGCCTAAGCTTAGGGTGACCAGCACGGCGAAAACGATAGTCGCCGCGGTTCTAAAGCTACCCCATCGATCTTCGTACCGAAGCAACAATGCAATCATCGCGACCCCTGAGTGTTGCCGCTATCCTAACTAGCCCGCTAACATTCGCAACTGAGCTACTGGTGGTTGAAGGGGCAAGACCGTTTTGGGCGCAACGGAGGGCGGCAGCGGGAAGTCCGGCGGTGCAAAAGAAGCCCCGCCGGAGCGGGGCAGTTTGTGGACGTCCCGGGAGACTGAAGACTATCCGGCTCGGCAATCCCGAACCTCAGTCCTCGTTCCAAGGGTTTCGAGCCCCAGCACACAAAGCGAAAGCCCCGTCGGGGGAACGGGGCTCTCTACTGTCTTGGGGGACATATGGGCGTTGGGCCGCCCACGCTGAGTAGACGTCGGGCCGCGGGAAAGGTTCAGCCCTGCGACGAAATGGCTTTATGGATGGGCGACGGGTGCCATCCAGGCTCAGGTCTCAGTGTCACCCCGTGTCTTAGCCGCAAGGCACTTTGATGCCCATCGGGCGGGGGCTCGGGGTCTAAGGTTCGCCGAAGGCGGACGGGCGTCCGATAAATCAGTTTGCTTTGCCGAGAACCCGGCCCGGTCGCGAGCGCCGTCTCGGGCGTGATGGAAAGCTGGTCTGCCCTTTGGCGATACCCGGCAGACAGGGACTTCAGTCGGTCAATAGTCAGGTTATCGCCGACTGCGCGAGCAAGCCGGTCGGCTCTCTCTGCCTTACCGCGCAGATCCCAATGCAGTTCTGTTTTAGTTCTGATTTCATTTTGTCTTTTGAGTTTGGCCGGGAACATCCTGTCGTGTGGCCAGCGAAAAGGGACCGTGCTGGCGTCGGTTCGAATAAATTAACCATGAGATTGTAGGCTTAATTGCTGCGAGACATGTCTTGCCTGCTCGGAAACGAAGGAGACTGACCCTCATGCTAGAATTGAGAGTGAGCGACCCGGCTGACGTCCGACGAGCAAAAATGGCTCAGTATACGAACCGATCTGGCTCGATATGTCTGAACGGCAACGCGCTATTTGGGACGGTGATTTCGGTAATGTCAGACGTTGCAGATCGTGACATCCGCATCGTCAAGTTCTTGCCCATTGTGCAGCGGGCAGAGAGTCCACGCGCCCGGTCGAGGGTGCAGTACTGACGTCAGCGCTTTAGCATTTCACGCCTTGTTAGCTCGTAGGTACTAGGCTGCCCCTTTTAAGGCATTTCAGCCATGGTCACCGAAGAGCACCGGAAGGAGCATCGCGTTGTTTTCGCTCGCGGCTTCAACGTCTGGATTATGGGCATTGACGGAACTTGGCGGCGCGAATGCATCATGAAGGATGTATCGGAAACTGGCGCTCAACTCATAACCAAGACTTCCATTGGTGGTCTCAATCTCAAAGAGTTCTTCCTGCTCCTTTCGACCACCGGACTCGCATTTCGTCGTTGTGAGTTGGCTTGGGTGAATGGCGACCAACTTGGCGTCAATTTTCTACGGCCGGGTAAAAAGACTGCACGACCGGTTGATAGACCGGACGCTTGAGATTGCTGACGGAGCTAGTGCTGGGGGACTTCGTGAATTAACGTCGTCGCAGCCATAGCGCTAAAGTAGGCTTGAACTCGCTTCCCGGTTGCGAGATGATCGCAAAAAGGGGAGAGAATCGATGGGGATTTCAGCCAAGGTGTCTGCGCGCATAGCGATGCAGATGAAGCGCTATCAGGGCATTTTGCTGGCGATCCAAAAGCGCGACGTTAGCGAGGCTGACACCGTCACCGTCATCAATGACATCCTGTCCGATGTCTGCGGCTACGATAAATATCATCAGGTCACGAGCCAGTACGCGATACGCGGAACATTCGTAGACCTCGCCGTAAAAGTCGATGAGGACATTCGCTTCTTAATCGAAGTGAAGGCCATCGGAATCGATCTCAAAGATATTCACGTCAAGCAAGCTATCGACTATGCGGCAAACCAAGGCATAGAGTGGGTCATACTCACGAATGGCGCGGTATGGCGGGTCTATAAAGTTCACTTCGGACAGCCCATCGAGAAAATTCTGGTGTGTGAGGTTGACGTTCTTACTTCCAGTGCAAAGAGCGACGAAGTGATCGAGTGCTTCGGAAATCTTAGTAGAGAAGGCTTCTCGAAGAGTACCATGGCGGAACTGCTTCACCAGAAGCAGGTCACAAACAAGTTCACGGTCGCCGCAGTGCTGCTTTCAGATGAAGTGCTAGATGGACTTCGAAAAGAAATCAGACGGCTCGGCTCGGGCGTTCGGGTCGATATAGAATACTTACGCGCTCTGCTGTCATCAGAGATAATCAAGCGTGACCTGATTGATGGTGATGAGGCAAAGGCTGCAATACAGAATGTGAAGAAACTGCAGCGCGCCGCTTCACGTAAAAAGACTTCGCCGAAGGAAGCCGAGGAAATTCTGATCGTTGCTCCCGTGGGAGACGGTAGTTCGTCTCTGCCTCGTTCTATCGTTGAGACGAGCTAGGCCCGTGTATCCTACGAACTTCGATCCCAGACATCTCCGAACGCCGGAGGGAATCCAGGGCCATCGGTCCGGGATGCGATCGCCGGTCAGATCGCATCCCGGGTTCGGGCGATCATGTCTCTCGACGCGGACAACGACGGCAAAGTCTCGTTGCTTGAAGCCGCCAAATCGGCGAAGCCGAACCGCAGCGGCGGTTTCTCCGCGCGTGCGCAGCAACTCCTCGAACTCGACGCGACCTCCTCAGGCGTCGTCACACTTGCCGCCTACGAGGCGATGGGCGCGAAACTATTCCAACTGATCGATACCGACCGTGATGGCGTCGTTTCCCAGCAAGAGATGAGCGACTACCGTACACGAGCCGAGCGAGCAGGCTGCGAGATGCCGATGGCATCCGAGAAAGCGCGGGTCATCCTGTTCGGTTCGTACGAGACCGAGACATTGTCGAATGTAACCTTGGGATCGCAGGACAACGTCGTCCATACCGGGCGCGTCAACATCGAACCCGGCGCGGACCCGGTATACGTCGTCTTGACGAGCCACGCTCCGACAATCTGGCAATTCACCGGCGCGACGGAGCGCGTCGAGCGGGTCGTCGTGGCCAGTCAGTCCACGGGGCCGAATAGAAGCGACCCCGGGCAGCGTCCTCTTGCTGGCGTGACGGGTCTCGGCAAAGAACGCGTAACGTTCTTCAATCGGCCCAATTGCCTGCCATATTTCTACGAGGTGCCATCCGCAGGCTCTTTCCAGTCCGTCGGCACCGTGAGAACGGGCACCGGCAAGACCCCAGAGGTGACGTCAGCCGTCTACGAGGTAAGGTCGTTTGCCGCGCCCTCCGGCGCGTTTATCTCAGTGAAGAAGGATAAAAACGCCGAACCTGTTGGGCCCGCCAGCGAGACCATCACGAACGCTCCGAACAGCGAAGCAAAGAGCGACCTTTTCAGATTCTCGCCCGGCGGCGTCGTGGATATCGATCCACAGGCCGTGGTCGGCAGTGCCCCGGCCCAGAAGTACGAGGTGATGCCGCAACAGGCCGGGCTGGTGCAGTTGCTCTCGTCCGGTGCGCTGGTGCGTGCGAAGGGCGGTGAGTACATCGTCAAACAGAAGACCAGATTTCCGTCCGGCTTGCACGGTGCTCATTCCGTCACGTTCCTGCTCCCGACCGGTGTCCCTTATCCAGAAGGAGATCCGGGACATTCATGCGTGGTGATTGAAGAAACCGGTCTCACAAAGGGCGCTGGTTGCCGCTGAAATTCACCGCAAGATGTGCTGCCTAGCATTATTTCGATTTGACCGCTCCGGCGCGAACATTCGCGTCCATCGCGATTGGTAGGGACACCGTGAGAAAGCCAGCAGTTCCCTCCATCCGATTCTCCGCAGCAAATTCGCGGAAGACCTTGAGGCGCGTTGAAATGGGAAGCTTGCCAACTTCAAAAGTGTAGCCGATCGATCCGCCGAGAGCGACGACGCGCCCTTCAAATGACCCGAGGCGAGCGCCGCTTCCGGAATCGGCGGTCAACTGCTGATAATAATAGCCGACCAGGCCAAGTGTGAATTCCTTGGTCAGGTACTTCGTGGCCGCCCATTCAAGATGAAATTCGTCGCCGCTCTTGTAGTCCGTAGCCGTGTTGGGCTGATTGAACGTGAAGCCCGCGCTTGCGGAGAGATCCCAGCCCAGTGTCGGATCGAGCCACGTCAGCGCCGTGAAGACGTCAATGGCCGGGCGGTTCAGCGACGCGTTCGAGAGCTGCCCGGGCACGTAAGTCCCGGACGGGATCACACCGCCGACACCCACTTGCCAGTGGAAATTTCCGGAATGCCAGCCGACGAAGGAGTTGATGAAGAAATCGCTGAGAGCCAGTTCGGAATCTACTGCGTTGACGCCGATCGGTCCGAAGCGCGGCGAATTCACCAAGAGATTTGCGTTTACGCGCGGCTCTCCGAAGGGCGTGGTCAACGAGAATGCCAGGTCGCCACCAAAGATCTTGGCGGGCGTCACCCAGATCGTTGTCGGGAGGTTGATCCAAGTCTCCTGCGACACATTTGCGACAAGCAGGCCGCCCGTGGGCAAGGTTCTGCCGCCACCCAGTTTTCCGCTGTAGAAGTATGTGTCGTCCTGGAAGTACACGCCTGGTGGAGGAGTGATGCCGGCGCCAGGCCCCCGTGTCCCCAACAAATAGGCGCCTGTCGCTCCTTCAGCGGCTCTCGCAGAACGTGGGGCGCACGAGAGCGCAATAAACGCAAGAGCCGCAGCACCGAACGCACGTCTCATCTGGCACCCCTACCGTATGATAGAACGCTCGATTCAATGGCAAATCGAGTGGCACCATGTATTCACAGCTTCTGCGCTCTTTCAACCGGCACACTTTTCCAATGGACGATGGTCCGCTTCAGTCATCACAGATGGGAACGCGTCCAATTGAGTAAAACTGACCACGCATTCACCCACTCGTTTTGAGAAGCAGCGCATCCGCCAAATGGAACTGTTATTTGCATGATTGACGTCCGAGATAATATGCGCAGACTGGAGCAAATCCGAAGATGACTGCGTCCGATTGCGGACAAAAGCGATATCCCGAGATAGCTCTCCTGAAGTGTAGTGTGCTGCATCTTGAAAGGGTCGAAAATGCATTCGTTCGTGATGGACTCTATCCGGCGGGTCGGTCGTCTGCCGAAACTTTCCACTAGATCAACGTGCGCAGTCGCGATTTTTTGCGCCTGCGTTGTGTGGAATGCTGCACCTGCATCTGCATTCAGCCCAGACACCGGCCTCCATCAGCAAATTCGCAATGACAGTGACGTAACGCAGGTGCGGGCGCGCGGAGGCGTTGCGGTGCGTACGAGAACGGCGGTCGGCCCAAGAGGCGGCGTGTATCACAGTAGAACGGTTGTTCGCCGAGGAGCCGTGGTGCGTCCCGGGTATGCCGGCGGCGGGGTTCGATGGGCTCGTCCCTACGGCTGGCCCAGGGGAGGCGCGATAGCGGCGGGAGCGGCGATTGGAGTCGTAACCGCCGCGACTGCTGCAGCCTGGGCAGGCACTCCTCCGGCACCCGGGATGTGCTGGTACTACACGGACCCATCGCGCACCCAAGGTTTCTGGGACTATTGCCGGTAGATGCCGGGAGCAGCCTGTCATGACACTGTCGGACGCCCCTCCGGAACAGATTGAACGGCCGGTCGACGTCTCGGACATGATCCGGATTCCGGGCGGCATATTCCGAATGGGATCCGATGCCCATTACCCAGAAGAAGCGCCCGTTCACCGAGTAAAGGTGGAGGGCTTCCGGATCGACCGCACGCCTGTGACGAACCGCCAGTTCAAGGCGTTTGTCAGAGCGACGGGCTACAAGACGTTTGCCGAAATTCCGCCGGCCCCGAAGGACTATCCGGGTGCGCTGCCGAACATGCTGTACGCCGGGTCTTTGGTGTTTGCGCCGCAGCAGAGTGTGACCAATCTGCGCGACTGGAGCCAATGGTGGCAGTTCTTGAAGGGTGCCGATTGGCGTCATCCGTACGGACCGAAGAGCAACATCAACGTCCTCGATCATCATCCGGTCGTGCATGTGTCGTTCGCCGATGCCTTGGCCTATTCGCAGTGGGCGGGCAAAGACCTGCCGACCGAGGCCGAATGGGAATTCGCGGCGCGCGGCGGTCTCGACGGTGCTGAATTCGCATGGGGCGACGAGTTCACGCCGGACGGGGTCCATATGGCCAACACCTGGCAAGGTGAGTTCCCCCGTCAGAACGTGAACACGGACGGATATGAGCGCACTTCTCCGGTGACGGCATTCCCGCCGAATGGCTATGGCGTTCACGACCTGATCGGCAACGTTTGGGAATGGACGACAGACTGGTATGCGCCAAAGCATGATGCTGATGCGCCCAAGGCCTGCTGTATTCCGGAAAACCCGCGCGGCGCTCGGGAAGAGGGCAGCTACGACG
Source organism: Tardiphaga sp. 20_F10_N6_6 (assembly GCF_052076045.1). NCBI lineage: Bacteria > Pseudomonadati > Pseudomonadota > Alphaproteobacteria > Hyphomicrobiales > Nitrobacteraceae > Tardiphaga > Tardiphaga sp. 20_F10_N6_6. Next base: position 1,167,216 of record NZ_CP197239.1, on the reverse strand, counting down.
CGGCTCAGCCTAACATCAGGATTCCGCGCAAGGTCATCAAGGGCGGGTCGCATCTGTGCGCGCCGAACTATTGCCGCCGCTACCGGCCAGCGGCGCGGCATGCGGAGCAGGTGGACACATCAACCAGCCATCTGGGATTTCGCTGTGTCGTGCGGGGCATGACATGACGGCTGCTCCTACTTCAGCGTTCGCGCGCCTCCTGACGTCCGCCGCGATCGTGCTGTCCGTCGTCCTCCTGTTGCTCGGCGCCTACCGATACGGGTGGTCGATGGAAATCCACCGTCGGTTCTGGGTGGACATCTTCGAGCGCCTCCACGGACCGATGACGTTCCGATTCTATCTGCAGCCGACGATGGCGCTGCTGGCGGCACTCCCCGACGGCATCCGGGATGCACGGCTCGGCCACCGCTCGTTCTTCTGGTCGGCTTGGTGGGACCGTAACGCCTCCACGGGGCGGCTGCGGGAAGGTGTAACATCCGTCGCGCGCATCGTGCTGCTCGGCATCAGCATGGACGTGATCTACCAATTCAAAGTGCTCGACCGTTTCTACCCGGTGGAAGCGTTGATGATGGCGATCATGCTCGCTGTCATTCCATATTTCGTCTTCCGATGGATCGTCGAGTTGATTGCTCGTTGGTGGTTCGCGCGAACGGGCACGGGCACGGCTATGTAACACAAGGACGTTCGATGATCGAAAGCGTGTCCTCCAAGTCCCCCGCCGACCAGATATCGGTCGAACTGTCGTCGCGTCGGACCGGGATGTCGTTTCAAAGGACGCGCATGAGCGCGGATCGCACCCTGATGTCCGTGATCCGGACGTCACTGTCGCTGATCTCGTTCGGCTTCACGATCTCGCAAGTGTTCGAGAAACTGCGCGACCAGAACGTGATCACGCACGGCGCTCCCGCGCGCAATTTCGGCGTGACGCTGGTGGCGCTCGGCATCCTGATGCTGATCGGCGGATTGATTTATCACCTGCAGTTCATGGTCCAACTGCGTGAAGAGCGGAAGATGATGGCTGCCGACGGGTTGATCCACGCCCAGAGCGGCTTTCCGGTGTCGCTGACACTGATCACCGCGGTAATCCTGCTGTTCATCGGCATCGCCGCCATCGTCAGCATGATGTTCCAGGTCGGGCCGTTCGGTTGAAAGTGGAGCGCCGACGCGTCCCGTCGAGACGACAATCAGTTTGAGACCAGAAGCGACCTCGAATTCGACAGATGTAGGAATGGGAGTTGATCGAATGGCCAAAAGCAGCAAGCCGAACATCATCATGATCATGGCCGACGACGTCGGCATCTGGAACATCAGCGCCTATCACCGGGGCATGATGGGTGGCAGCACTCCGAACCTAGACCGTATCGCGCGCGAGGGCGCGCTCTTCACCGACTACTACGGACAGCAGTCATGCACTGCGGGACGCGCGGCATTCATCACGGGGCAGACGCCGTTCCGGACGGGACTATTGAAAGTCGGATTGCCGGCGGCGAAACAGGGCCTGCAGGACTCGGATCCGACCATCGCCGAATTCCTTAAACCCCTCGGCTATGCGACAGCGCAGATCGGCAAAAACCATCTGGGCGATCGCAACGAATATCTGCCTACGGTCCACGGCTTCGACGAGTTCCACGGTATCCTCTACCACTTGAATGCAATGGAAGAACCCTACTACCCGGATTATCCGAAAGACGAGAAATTCCGTACAAAGTTTGGCCCGCGCAGCATTATCAGTACCGTTGCTACAGACGTCGACGATGCAACGGAGGATCCGCGTTGGGGCCGCGTCGGCAAACAGAAGATCACCGACGCCGGTCCACTTCCGCCGCATCCGGGCATGGACCCCGCCGCAAAGGTGAGCATGGAGGACATCGACGCCGATCTGGTGAAGCGCTCATGCGACTTCATTGAGCGCTCCGTGAAGGCCGAGAAGCCGTTCTTCCTCTGGCACAACTCCACGCGGTGCCATTCCTGGACGCATCTGTCCAAACAATGGGACGGCAAGACCGGCTATGGCTTGTTTGCCGATGCGATGGCCGAGTTGGACTGGGTCGTAGGCGAGCTGCTCGCCAAGCTGGACGAACTCGGCATTGCCGACGAAACGATCGTGATGTTCACCAGCGACAATGGTGCTGAAATCTTCAGTTGGCCCGATGGCGGCAATCATCCGTTCCGCGGCGAGAAAGGTACTGTCTACGAAGGGGGGTTCCGGGTCCCCATGCTCGTCAAGTGGCCTGGGGTCATCAAGCCGGGCACCATTATCAACGAAATCGTGTCGGCCGAAGACTGGATGCCGACCCTCGTCGCGGCGGCCGGCGGTGATCCGGATCTGAAGGCGAAGCTGCTCACCGGCTACAAGGCCGGAGAGAAGACCTTCAAAAACCATCTCGACGGCTACAATTTCATGCCGTTCTTCGAAGGAAAGGTAGCGGAAAGTCCCCGCCGGGAATTCTTCTACTTCAGCGACAACGCCGACCTCATGGCCGTGCGCTACAACGAGTGGAAGATCACCTTCAAGACCATCGTCGGCAACCTGTTCACGGGCAAGGAAGACTCTACCAATGTCCCGCTCGTAACCAACCTGCGCGTTGACCCGTGGGAGCGATACCAGACCGAGTCGACGTCCTACGGCGAATGGTGGGGGAAGGCACTGTGGGTCATGATGCCCGCCATGGGTATCATGGGTCAGTTCCTCGCTACCTTCAAAGATTACCCGCCAAGCCAAGCTTCCGGATCACTCAGCATTGAGAAGGCATTGCAGGCGTTGCAGGAGGGGGGCCGGAAGAACTGAACAGCGCGCAGCAATCGTGGAGCGACAGCGGACGATGACGGCATAGACATCGTCCGCTCGAAGCCGGTCGGGGCGACGTTCAGTCCGAAGCGGGAATGAAGACGCATGAAAGAGTGGCTGATCTATGCGACCGAGAACGCCATCGTCCTCATTGATGCGCTGGCGCTCGTCATCATCGTGGTGGGCACGGTGGAGGCCTTCTTCAGCGGCATGCGTGCGATGCTGGGGTCGCCGTCCGGGCATGAGCGGCGCGACGTCTGGCTGCGCTATGCACGCTGGCTGGTGGCGGGGCTGACGTTCCAGCTTGCCGCTGACATCGTCGAGACTTCGATCACGACCGATTGGAACGCGACAGGGCGGATCGCCGCGGTCGCGCTGATCCGTACCTTCCTCAACTACTTCCTCGATCGCGATCTGGAGGAAGTGCGCGGGCGGCAGCGCGAGACAGGCGCAGCGCCGGCGAAGCCGGTAGGAGGGAATTGACGATGCCCACCAGACGACGCCTGTTGGTTCTCCTGTTCGCGTTGTCGGTCATTGACCTGGCCGCCGCGCAGCCGTCGACGGATCCGCTGCAGTCGTGGAACGATGGTGCGGTCAAGAAGTCCATTACGGATTTCGTCTCGCGGGTGACGACGGAGGGCGCTCCGGACTTCGTGCCCGTCGCCGAGCGTATCGCCACCTTCGACAATGACGGTACGCTGTGGTCCGAACAGCCCGCTTATTTCCAGGCCGCCTTCGCGATCGACCGTGTCAAGGCGATGGCCCCGCAGCATCCGGAATGGAAGAAGCAACAGCCCTTCAAGGCATTGCTCGACGGAGATATGAAAGCGCTCGCGGCCTCGGGGCAAAGGGGCATGCTGCAGATCGTAGCCGCCGCCCATAGCGGCATGACTACGGATGAATTTTCGAAGTCGGTCGTCGAATGGATCTCGACCGCGCGGCATCCGCGCTTCGGCCGTCCCTACACGCAGCTTGTGTACCAGCCTATGCTGGAGCTTTTGGCCTACCTTCGGGCAAACGGCTTCAAGACCTTCGTCGTCTCTGGCGGCGGGGTCGAGTTCATGCGGCCATGGATGGAAAAGGTCTACGGCATTCCGCCCGAACAGGTGATCGGCTCCAGTGGCGTCGTCAAATTCGAGATGGGCGCGGATGGGAAACCGGCGCTGCGCAAGACATCCAAAATCGAGTTCGTAGACGACAATCAAGGAAAGCCTGTCGGCATCAACCGCTTCATCGGCCGCCGTCCGATCTTTGCATTCGGCAATTCCGATGGTGATCTCCAGATGCTGCAATGGACGGCGGCCGGTAAAGGCGCGCGTTTCATGGGGATTGTGCATCATACCGACGCCGAGCGAGAGTACGCGTATGACCGGCAGTCGAAGGTCGGCAAGCTCGACAAGGCGCTGAATGAAGGCACCGCGAAGGGCTGGACAGTCGTCGACATGAAGCAGGACTGGAAGACGGTTTTTCCTTGATCTCGAAGGCAACCTGAGGAGCAAACGAATGTACAGACCGATGCTTGCTGCTATCCTATGCCTTGCCTCTTTTGCCGCGACAGCAGAGGAAGACTCGAAACCTGCGATCAAGAAATGGCGGGCCTGTGCCGACGCCACAGCAACCCGATACGCAAAAAGTACGGAAAGCGCTCTCGTTGTCTCGCGCTTAGCAATATTGTCGTGCCGCGCTGAGAAACAAGCAGCTTGGCAAGCGATGTCGCAGGAAAGCGGGGCACACTTTGCTGACGATTACGTCGAAACAGTCGAGCGTCGATATACCGATTTGCTTGCGATCGATGTCATAGAAATGCGGCTGAAACACTGAATTGACGCGCAAAGCATCTATGAAAATTGCAACTGCAAGACGCCGTCAGAACGGTCTTGGGAGATACATCTCGCATGATGGCAGGCGCTTACCACGCAAAGCGCATTCCTACTTTGCCATCATATGCAGATCCCGCACCGTCGAAGCGGGCCTGGTAGGACGCGTTGGCATAAAGGGTGACGTTGGCCGAAAGTTGCCCGCTGGCACCGATGTTGATTTCACCAAACAGGCCGCCGAGATCTGCACGGAACGGAATGAAACCCGTCTCGGATGAGAATGACGTGACCGGATTGCCTCGGAATTCGTTCCAGAGATTGGGCCGAATCCATGCAGTCACGCTGCGCGGCCCGCCATCGATCGACCAGGTGCGGCCGAAGCGGGCACCGATGCGGCCGAGCAGAGAGTCGGCGTTGTCGAAGCGGACGAGGGCGGCTCCATCGCTTGCATTTGCGAATGCGATGCTCTGATAGACCATCTGCACCTGAGGCTCGATGAAATAGCCGTCCGCAAACCGGAACGGATGCCCGGCCTCGACCGATGCTGCCAGACCCTGGCCGCTGGTGTTGAGGGTCGCCAACCCTCGATGGGCGCTGCTGTTGACGTCATAGAACGTCCCCTGGAGGATCGTGTCGGTGTACCAGCCCTGCGGTCCGAAATGGGTCCAGTACCCGCCGAGGCTGTAGGCATCGAAGTTGCTGTTGCCCTGCACGCCGCTGATGTGGGTCACGCGGCCGCGGTCGTTGCCGATGGCGAAATAGACACCAGCCTGATCGCGGCTGCCATCCGGTTTGTCGTGGCGATAGACGTCCATGCCACCCTGAAGTCCACCGAACGAATAACTGTACTGCGGCCCGCTGCCGAAGATTCCGAGCCGGTCTCCGTTCTGGTGCCCGGTGACGCCGATGATGCGCGCCCAGCCGACTTTTCCGTTCTCCGGATTTGAGCGATTGCGCTGGTCTTCTTCCTCGCCGACGCGCTCATGCAGCGTGTCCAGGAGCGAACGTCCGTAGAGCAGCGCCATCGAGGGAATAGCTGCATAGAGCGATGTCTCGGGCCGGTAATTCGCGGGGTCCGGGGTTGGCTGGGCGCAGGCCGGGTTCGTCGGCTCCAGGGCGCAGTTGATCCGCGAGCGCAGATACCAGTCATCGGGGTTGCTGGCATCGATGATGCTGCTGCGGTGGAGCGTGTAGTCGTAAGGCCCGGCCGAGACGGGACCCGCAAGGACGAAGGTGCCTGGGGCGGTCGTACCGCCATTGATGGCATCGATCACGAGGATGCCGTTGCCGCGCGTCAGGTCGCCGCGCCCGATGGTGTTCGCTATCCGAAGAGGGGACAGGCCCGTCGCAGTGCCGCCGTCGATCACGAGGCGATCAGACGGCGCGCTGTCGTTGCCCAGATAGGTGTTCAGCCCGATGATGCCGTTGATGCCGACATAATTTACGGTCGTGAGCGTCTTGTAGCTTGACAGCAGATTGGCATCTCCGGTCGGCGGCGTGAACTGGATCAGGCTCGGGTCGTTGACGAGATTGGTGACGTTCGAGCTGCCGGTCATGATCCACGTGCTGTTGTCGAGCAACGTGACGTTCGACACGCTGCCGGGCGCGGTGTAGGCGGACCCGATGACAGTCGTTCCGGACAACGTCACATTGGCAAGACCGGGGACCACGGGCAGGGCGGCGGGCGGCGGGAAGATGATCGGGATTTCCGTGCCTTCCGGATCGGTGATGCCGGGCGGTCCAGAGTCAGGCGCGCTCAGCGGCGAGAAGTTGGCGATGGTCCCGACGCGCAGCCATTGACCGCTTCCGGAAACGAGAGAGTTTGTCAGCGTGACGTTGCCATTGCCGCCGACGCCGATGGTTGGACCATCGACATTGGTGATGCTGCTCCCGGTGAAGTTGGCGTTGGAGACTTGCCCCGGTGCGCCGGCGACATACAGACCCATAGCGTTGGCGCCAGTGGCGCGGACCGCAGAGTTGATGCCCGTCAGGAGACCGCCTCCTTCGGCGACCCCGCCGTTGGCGACGTTGCCTGTAGTCAGAACAGAGGTGGCATTGATATTGACCGACGATCCGAGGTCGCGTGCATGCAGACCGTTCGATCCGACGCCTTCGGCGAGGACGGACGTACGATTGGCATTGACCGTACCCGCCGTGATCGCCCGCAGACCTGCAGAGAGATTGCCATGGGTCGTGATCGAGGAATTGTCGAGCGTGATGACGGACGGAGCGACCAGGAAATGCTGCACTGATACGGCCCCATGCGCCAACTCTCCGAACGTCTCGACCGAAATGCCGGATCCGTTCAAAGTAGCGGGGAATTGCACACCCGCCTGCTCGACGGTCGCGTAGAGGCCAATGCTGCTGGTGCCGAGCGTTCGGATGGAATTGCCGTTCAGAATCATCGTGCCGCCGTCGTCAGCGACCGCGCCCATGGCAACTAGACCCTGCGTTAAAACCGAGGTGCCGTTGGCCGTGAGGATGCCACCGGGGTTACGCGCGGCCAGTCCATGAGGATAGGCGCTTAGTCTGACGGAATCGCCAAACGTCGTCACTGAGCCGCCGTTCAGGGTAATGTTGCCGCCAAGGTCTGCAAGCGCGCCCATCGCGTTGTCCGGCCCGCGGGTGACGATGGTGACGTTGTTTGCGACGATCGATCCGTTCGTGGCGGCGAATGCGGGACCGTCGCGCCCTTCCGTGGTGACTGATCCGCCGCTCATCTCCGCACTTCCCCCTGCATTGACACGCAGGCCGTAACCGACCGCAGCGGTGCTTCTGATGGTGCTGTCGGTCAGCTTGATCGTTGAACCCGCGTCCTGCACCAGCACGCCCGTATTGTTCGCGGAGAACAACGCGCTGTTGGTGAACTCGGCCGCGCCGCCATTAAAGATGAAAGCCGCCGGCGCTCGGGTCCCCGACACGGAGATCGTCGAGTCGAATACGGATGCAACTGAACCGACATCCTGCACGGAAATGCCGTTGCCGCGCTGTCCGGTCGTCGTGATCGTGCTACCGCGAAGTTCGATGAAACCGCCTGACATGACACGTGCCGCCGACGATGGATCGGTGTCGGCGGACGCCGTTGAACTTGTGCTGATCGTGGTACGGGTCAGGAAAATCAAGCCGCCGTTTTCCGCGCGCGCGCCGCTCGCCAGCAAACCCGAGGTGCTGATGGAGATGCCATCGCCGTTGATCCGGCTGCCGGCCCCAAATGAGATCAGCGCGTGACTGCCGATGGGACCGACGGTGTTCTGCACGCCCGTCGTTGAGATCAGCGCCCCGTTTCCAAGATTGATGACGCCGCTGTCCTCGGCCGTCACCGCGATCGATCCGCGAGAGGCCGTGGAAACGCCGCCGCCGGAGATGCCGATGGTGCTGCCGACTCCGGTTGCCACGACGCCGCGGTTGGTTAGGCCGTTCCCGCCGCCGAGCATCTGCAGGAAGGTGTTGGTGAGGGAAATCACGGTGCCTGCTTCCGCGAGCGCGCCGGTCATATTGCTGGCGGTCGTAGTGCCGTTCGGCGGCCCCATCGTGATCGTGGAACCCGTCGCAAAAATTTGGCTTCCCGTCCCCGTTGCGCGAAGACCGATCTGTCCGGCTGAATTCGCAGTCGTTGTCGCTGTGGTCTTAAGGGTGCTGCCGTCGAACGTGACACGGCCACCTGAATCAGAAAGCACCCCAGTCGTCGTCGCTGACGCGAGATTCTCGGTGATGCCATTCGCGGTGATGTTTCCCGCGTTCAAAGCATCGATTCCGACGTTTCCTGCGCCATTGACGTTGAGCGTTGTTCCTGACGGCACGGTGCACTGACCGCCATTAGCGATCGCTGGTGTGGGACATACCTGCGCCGAAACGGACGGGGCATTTGCAACAAACAAAACGACAGCAAGAAAACAGATCGACGCATGATGTTTTGGATAACAGACCGTCCACGCAAACGTCATCGTTGCACCTCAAGGCGCTTTCGAACGCTGTTATGTTCAAGTCAGGACGCTGTCGGTGTTCTACACTCGCGTCGGCATCTTCAGCCCATAGACCCGCATTGTTCGCCGTTTCTCGGCCACATCATCTGCTTGGCGGAAGTAGCCGAAATTGTGTCGCGCAACTCGGACGATCATTTTGGTCCGCCGGTGTGTTGGTCGCGCCACTAAATGGTCAGTGATGCGGACATAATATTCGCTGCGGTCGAAGGCTTGTGCGGAGTCGCGGAGCGGCGTCAGGCCGGGCTTTAAGTATCCGTGGTCCAGTCCGAGACCGCCATGAAGCGCGATTAGTGTCGGCTGCTCAACCAGTCGTCCATTCACTGGTTTAAGCTGCGCTACGTCGATATCGAAGTAAATTTCTGTCCCGTTCAACTCAATTCTTATTTGTACCCCGATCGGGCCAGGCACTGGCCGTTTGTATCGAAAAATTCGTCGTGCATTATCTCAGGGTTCCTGCAACACGCACGACCAAGAAGATCCAAGACCAGATAACAAGTCCTCGATTGCCATTCTAGACGTTACGCGCGACACCAACCGAAGGACGACAATGCGTTCGTCCTTCGGGCAGTACATCATGTAAAATAGCGTTTACAGAAATCGAAGAGCCTCAGTGTTCTTAGCTGTGCGAGCAGCCCCGATGGCTCCCACGCGTCATGGGATGAGCAGCAACTTTCCGATCGACGAACGGTTCTCGATGTCGGTGTGTGCCCTTGCAGCTTCGCTAAGAGCGTATTTTCCCCCGATCGTCACTTTCAGCTTTCCAGTTGCGATCCAGTCAAACAGTCGAGCGCTCCGCGAACGGAAAGCATCTGGAGTCGCGATGTGATCAAAGAAAACCGCGTAGCCGAGCTTGATGCTTTTCGGCAGGCTCATGATATCGATCGGGCCGGGACCGCCGAGAACTGGGCCATACCAGCAGAATGTGCCGGAACGACGCAGCGCCTTGAGGGAGCCTTGGAACGTCTTCGGTCCGGAACCGTCGTACACCACGTGCACGCCCTCACCATCGGTAAGACGTAACGCCTCTTCGGCGAAGTTGCCTTCCGCATCGACGATGACATGATCGGCTCCGGCTTGTTGGGCGACCGAGATCTTCTCTGTAGAAGAAACACGCCCGATGACCCGTCCGCCTTGGAACTTAATGATCTGGGTCATCAAAAGCCCAAGTCCGCCGGCTGCCGCGTGGACGAGGGCGACATCGCCGCTTTTCACTGAATAGAAGTCTGTCGTGAAATGACTCGCGGTCAGCCCTTGCATCATGACCGCAGTGGCAGTCAGATCATCAATGGTATCCGGAACCTGGACCAAAGAGGTCGCAGGCAGGACGACTTTCTGCGCATAGCTGCCCGGTCCGTAGACCCATGCGACCCGTTGGCCGGCGCGGAAATCGCTTACTCGCTCGCCAACGGCCAGAACGACCCCAGATCCTTCAACGCCGAGTACACGCGGAAGCGGCATTTCGGTCCACGCGGATCCCCGACGAACACCGATGTCCATGAAGTTTACGCCAGCGGCGGCTACTTGGATGAGAACCTCGGTGGGACCGGGTACCGGATCCGGCCGGGAGACGAGCTCCAAGACGTCCACTTCGCCGATTCCGTTCATAACAAGTGCTTTCACGCGCTTTCCTTTCTTGAATGATCGTTCCAAATTTAAGCAAAAAAATTATCTGACCGCTTGGAGGAGGGTTTGCGCCAACGAGCGGAGTTGCGCCGGACGGGCCCCGCCGCGAGCTGCCAGACGTATTGCGGCCAGATTCGCGAGCACGAACGCGGCCGCATCGGCCGGGTCAAGATCACGCCGGAGGTCTCCCTCGGCGAGAGCCTGCTGGGCCTTTTTCGTCAGCGCTGATCGCAACGCGCGATCCGCCGCTGCATGAATACCCTTCAAGTCGTCGCGTGAACTGCCGAACTCGGATAGTGAGCCTACCCCGAGGCACGGCCGTTCCGCTTCCTGAACTACGCGATGAATCATACAAGCGATGCCATCTATGGCCTTGGGTCCTTTTGAAAGCGCATGTAAGTGCGCTTCCCCCTCGGATGCTGCGTAACTACGAACAGCCTCGCAATAAAGCTGCCACTTGTCACCGAATGTGTCGTAGAGGCTTTGCCGTCCGATACCCATTGAATCGGTCAGCATCCCAGCCGAAGTGCCAGCGAAGCCGTGCTCGCGGAACACCTCTACCGCTGCCGCGAGCGCCTCCGTACTGTCAAATTCCTTCGATCTCGCCATTGAAGCTACATCGCAGTTCTGGAATGATCGGTCAAGTATGAATCGACGGAAAACTCATTGCGCGGGCGGCAGCCGGTCTTCAGAGGGGAGCGCTGGAATGTCCGACTTCTGGAGCGTGACGAAAATATCTGAATTCCGTGGATTTTCCGGCACAGCGATGACCCTCAGAAATCGATGGATCTGCTGAGGTTACGCCAGCGATCAACTTCGCTAAGGCGTTCTTCGTCCGCCGCTTCGATCGCTTGCACGGCGTCGCTGCCAAGCGCAATCCGCAGGGGAGGAGCGTCCATGTCCGCCAATCTCACGATCACCGATGCGGCCTTCGCAGGATCGCCTGGCTGTTGGCCATGATAATGTCGCTGCATCCGGATGGTCGCGCCGACGACGGCATCATATTCGGGGCGCCCCTCCGCAGATTTGTCCGCGGAGCGAGCAAAATCGGTGCGCAGTCCACCCGGCTCGACCACGGTGACATGTACACCAATCAGCTTCATTTCGCGTGCGAGTGATTCCGAGAAGCCTTCCACGCCCCACTTGGCCGCCGAATAAGCGGCGCGCGCCGGCGCGCCGATCCGGCCACCCACTGATGAGACCTGAATGATGTGTCCTCGACGCTGGGCGCGAAACGTCGGAATCGCGGCTTTGGTAACAATGATCGCTCCGAGCAGATTGGTCTCAATCTGTTCGCGAAAAGAGGCAAGCGACGTCTCCTCGACGGATCCCAAATCGCCGTATCCGGCATTGTTAACGACGACATCCAACCCGCCAAAGGACTGCGTTGCCAAATTGATCGCGTCTTTTGCGCTCTGTTCGTTCGTGACGTCGAGGTCGGCAACCCGGATCAGGTCACCGTATCTGTCCCGCAGATCTGTCAGGTCGTCCGAATTTCGCGCAGTCGCTACGAGGCGATTGCCGGCGGCAAGAACTGCTTCCGATAGCGCTCTGCCGAGCCCTTTTGAGCATCCGGTGATGAGCCAGGTCTTCATGACACCTCCATGTCAGCCATATGGGTTCGAGTTGCATCGCAGCCCGAAGCGTAGACTGCGCTCGGAGCGGCAGAGTACTACGGGGATCAGGTAATGCGGTATGGTCCGTTGCTCTCATGGCACTCATGGATCGACGACTAACACCTTGGTCGTAGTGGGCTGACTTCGAAGCGGATACGCGGGTCGGAAACGCGCCTGTATATCGATAAGGCGGCTTCGGCTGAAGAGCGTGCGCCGGACAAAATTCCGGCCCCGCAGGGGCTGTTCGACAGTTTGTTCAAGATGATATCTGGAGAGGTTCTGATGGATAACGACTTCAACGAGGGACGGCGGCATCTGCTCGGCGCCGCGGCCGCAACCTTCGCGTTCGCTCAGCTTGGTATGAGTGCGACGGAATCAAAGGCGGCGACACCCAAGAGCGGGGCATCGTTCGGTCCGCTGAAGCAGATCGATGCAGGTGTGCTCAATGTCGGCTATGTCGATACGGGGCCTGCAGACGGGCCGGTGGTTATCCTCTTGCATGGTTGGCCCTATGACATTCATGCCTTCGTCGAGGTCGCGCCCATTCTGGCGGCAAAGGGATTCCGGGTCATCATTCCGCATCTGCGCGGCTATGGCACGACTCGATTTCTGTCGAACGATACGCTTCGCAATGGCCAGCAGGCTGCCCTTGGCGTCGATGTCATTGCCCTGATGGACGCCCTCAAGATCGAGAAGGCCCATCTGGCCGGTTTCGACTGGGGCGCGCGGACCGTGAACATCGTTGCCGCCATGTGGCCGGAGCGCTGCAAATCGATGGTTTCGGTGAGTGGTTACCTCATCGGCAGCCAGGCGCCAACAAGACGCCATTGCCGCCAAAGGCCGAGTTGCAGTGGTGGTACCAGTATTATTTTGCAACTGAGCGCGGCAGGGCGGGATACGACAAGTATCGCCACGACTTTGCGAAGCTGATATGGCAGATCGCCTCACCGAAATGGCAATTCGATGACGCAACCTTCGATCGAAGCGCTGCCTCTCTCAACAATCCTGATCATGTCAGCGTTTCGATTCACAATTATCGATGGCGTCTGGGACTGGCCGAGGGGGAAGCGAAGTATGACGATTTGGAAAAGAAGCTAGCTTCAGCGCCCGTCATCTCCGTTCCGACGATTACCCTCGAAGGTGATGCGAATGGGGCACCGCACCCAGATAGCAACGCCTATGCCAAGAAATTCTCAGGCAAATATCAATATCGTTTGATCAAGGGCGGCATCGGTCACAACCTGCCGCAGGAAGCTCCGCAGGCATTCGCCACTGCGATCATCGATGTCAGTAAGTACCAAGTTTAGAAAGCGACATCGCGCGTAATCTGAACTGCATACGGTTGCGGCGGGCATGGAACGATGCCCGCCGTCGAAATGTCCGGATAGGACGCGTCGGATTGCGTCTCTGTGCGTATTGACCGACCCGGCGCCCATCACGCCGTTATCGAAGTAGACCCTGCTTCAAATGAGAACTGTCCGGACCAGTTGAAGGCGGAATTCTGCCCCTTGAAGCTTGTGCTTGTCGAATAAGTGTCGACGGCGTGAGCACTGGTGTGCGTCGGGCTGCCTGCCTTTCCATCTTCTTGGATCGCAAGCATAAATTGTTGAAGCGCATTCTTCATCGCCTGCTTAGCCATATCGGGCGCAGCCGTTTGCCCCGGTGTGAAATAGATGTCCTGGCCTGCTGGCTGAAGAAACCCGTAGCGGAATTCGCCTTTGATCGTTCCGTTCCCGCTCTCCGTGCTGACCGGGATTTCGAAGGGCACGCCACTTTGCAAGTCGCCTGCCGCGGTTTGGACGGCAGTCTGGTTGTTCGTTGATCGCGTTGATTGCGAGGAAATTTGCATCATCAGGCTCCGGGTTGCGATGACCCGGTCTATGTCTCGATTCGTTAATGCGATCCTGACGGAAGTAAAATGCGGTACGCGGCTTGCGATTGAGAGAGCAGACTAACACTTAGGTGTTAGTTCGGGGACCGACAGCACGATTTGATCCTGGCCCGGTTTGCGGCATTTCTCATATCGAACGCGAACTCCCTGCATCTCCGCTTGGTGTGGAGATCATGAGCACCTTGTGGAGTTCGCCTCAAGCCCATCGCGCATGCACCCGCGTGGCGAGATCATTGGAGAAATAGCGTGTTTGATCAAATCGACGAGCGCCGCCGTCGGCTGCTTGGAGCCTCAGCAGCGGCGATTGCCATGGCTTCCTTCGGTCTTCGAGGGGTGGCAAATGCCAAATCCTCCGGAAGTGCACAGAGTGGCACAGGAGCCGCGGAAGCCGTATTCGGACCGCTGAGGCAGGTTGATGCCGGTCTGTTGAATGTCGCCTATGTCGATGCGGGACCGGCCAACGGACCGGTCGTCATTCTCCTGCACGGTTGGCCATACGACATCCACGCTTTCGCAGATGTCACGCCTGTCCTAGCGGCGAAGGGCTTTCGGGTCATCGTGCCGTATCTGCGCGGATATGGAGCAACCCGGTTCCTTGCCTCCGATACGATCCGGAATGGACAGCAGGCCGCATTCGCGGTGGACGTCATCGCCCTCATGGATGCCCTCAAGATCGAGAAAGCCGTGTTCGGTGGATTCGACTGGGGGGCACGCGCGGCGAATATCGTTGCCGCCCTGTGGCCCGAGCGCTGTAAGGCGCTGGTGTCGGTCAGCGGCTATGACGTCGAGGACCGCGAAGCCGACAAGGCACCGTTGCCGCCCGCGGATGAAAAACGTTGGTGGTACGAATTTTATTTCACGACCGAACGCGGCCGGGCCGGCTATGACAAATATCGTCACGAGTTCGCAAAACTGATCTGGCAGCTCGCATCACCGAAGTGGCAATTCGATGACGCCACCTTCGAACGTAGCGCTGCGGCGCTCGACAATCCCGATCAGGTCAGCATCTGCATTCACAATTATCGCTGGCGTCTCGGACTGGCCGAGGGCGAGGCGAAATATGATGCGCTCGAGAGCAAGCTCGCAGCGGCACCCGTGATCGCGGTCCCCACAATTACGCTGGAAGGCGATGCCAACGGCGCCCCTCATCTCAAGCCTGGCGCATATGCCAAGAAATTCTCCGGCAAGTATATGCATCGGCAGCTCAAGGGCGGCATTGGTCACAACCTGCCACAGGAAGCCCCGCAGGCATTTGCCTCCGCGGTCATTGATGCAAGCCGTTCGTGATGCATCGAATGCAAGGAAACTCGAGCATGAAATTATTCATCGCAACCGTTGTCGCAGCGGCAGCGGCAACCGCGACAGTCCTGATCGCGGGTTCTCGGCAATCCGAAAGCGCCGAGGTGGGTGACGCGTCACCGATCTTCGGGGTGCACATCCCGGCCGGCTATCGCCAGTGGGAGATGGTCGCGCCGGCACAGGAGGCGGAGCCGCTGAACGAACTGCGGGCGGTCCTCGGAAACACCGTCGCGATCAAGGCCTACAAGGACCAGACCCTGCCGTTTCCCGACGGCACCATCCTGGCGAAGCTCGCCTGGAAGCATATCCAGTCGCCCGACTTCGAGCCTGCGTCGGTTCCGGGAGCGACAACGACGGTCCAGATCATGGTCAAGGATTCGAAGAAATACGCGGCAACGGGCGGATGGGGATTTGGACGCTTCATCGATGGCAAACCGGTGGATGAAGCACAGCATGAGACCTGTTTCGCCTGTCACGAGTCGCGCGTGAAAGCCCG
Source organism: Tardiphaga sp. 20_F10_N6_6 (assembly GCF_052076045.1). Lineage (NCBI taxonomy): Bacteria > Pseudomonadati > Pseudomonadota > Alphaproteobacteria > Hyphomicrobiales > Nitrobacteraceae > Tardiphaga > Tardiphaga sp. 20_F10_N6_6. The sequence goes on along the minus strand of NZ_CP197239.1, from coordinate 1,151,703 downwards.
CGACTACGTGTTCACCCGCTACGCCAAGTAATTCCAGCACAGCAGAGGAGATCTCCGTGGGAAATATCAACAACGTCATCTACACCGCAAAGACGCATACGTCGGGCGGCCGACTGAACGGGACGGCACGCAGCTCGGACGGGCGCCTCGACATTCGGTTTTCCGCGCCGGGCAGTACGGATGTCGGCACCAACCCCGAACAATTGTTCGCAGCAGGCTGGTCGGCCTGCTTCCAGGGTGCCATGGGGCTCGCGGCGAAGCGGCTGAAGGTGACGATTCCGTCGGACACGACAATCGATGCCGAGGTCGATCTTTGCCTGGCCGAGGGCGCGTATTTCCTGCGGGCACGGTTGAATGTCGGTCTGCCCGGACTGGAGAGCGATGTGGCACAGACGCTCGTCGATGCCGCCCACGAGACCTGTCCGTATTCCAAGGCGATCCGCGGCAATGTCGATGTTGTCATCAGTGTGATCTAGGGAGCGGTCTCACGAGGGATCGCGACCCGGCGCCGCGGGGAGGTCGCTTTTCGATTTTGCCGTGTGCTTCCGGCGGGATTATACAGTCGGCGACGTTAATCGATCACTCTGAACGGCGACAGTCCATGTCGCTGACGGAGTGGAGCGGAGCCTCTCTATGTCGTTCGTTCGTTTGCGGAAGCCCTTCAGGAGCCATGCCGCCGATTTCGCGATTGCCTCACTGGCAATCGCGGCCACATTAGTCGGCGGTCTGGGATTGCATCGGCTGTCCGGCATTGCGCCATCGGCATCCCTGTTTTCGTTCGCGATCATGCTTGTGGCCTGGAGCCGGGGTATCGCGCCGGCGATTCTCGCCACAGCGCTGACCGTGTTCGTGTTTAAATACTTCTTTCTTGAGCCGATCTATTCGTTTTCCGTGCGGGCGCACGATATTCCGCAACTCGTGTTCTTCGCTGTCGCCGCATTGTTGGTATCTTTTCTTTGCCATTCCGAGCGACGTGCGAAGCGGGCGCTGAAGGATGCCCGAACGAAGTCCCTCGCAAACGAGGCGAGACTCGCGGAAATCCAGCGTGAACTTCAGCTCACCATCGACTCGATACCCGCCATGATCTCGGCATATCGGCCCGATGGCGTTCATACTTATGTCAACGAAGTATGGACCGACTATACCGGCATGACGCTCGACGAAGTCGTGGCCGGCGGGGGCGCGGAGCTTTTTCATCTGGACGATCCGGAACGAGCGGCATGGCGGGCGTCGCTGGCCAGCGGCGAGCCGCTGATCGCCGAAGCGCCGATCCGGCGCGCGGACGGTGTTTATCAATGGTTCAGCATCCGGCGCACGCCGCTTCGCGATGACCAGGGTCGTATCGTCAGATGGTATTCCATCGGTTTCAACATTGAAGACAGAAGAAACGCCGAGAATGCCCTGCGGGACAGCGAAGCGCGTCTCGCTGCTGCGGAACGACAGCTTCGGCAGACGCTCGACCATATTCCGATCTTGGCCTGGCGGACGAAGCCGGACGGCTATGCAGAGTACTTGAACAAGCGGTGGCTGGATTATGCCGGGTTTACCCTCAAAGAGTCCCTCGGGTGGCAATGGATGACGGTAATTCATCCCGACGACGTTCCGGGATTACAGGCAGCGTGGACCGAAATGCTCGAAGCCAAAGTGCCGGGCGAATGTGAAGCCCGGATGCGCCGGGCCGACGGTGTATATCGCTGGTTTCTGTTCCGCGCCGAGCCGCTTTGGGACGAGGCCGATGCAGTAGTGGGATGGTACGGCACCAACACGGACATTGAGGATAGAAAGCAGGCCGAGACAGCTCTACAACGCAGCCAGGCCTATCTCGCGGAAGCCCAGAAGCTCAGCAAGACCGGCAGCTTCGCATCGAGCACCGGGACGGACGCACATTTCTGGTCTGACGAGACCTATCACATCATGCAGCAGCCGGTCGGAACGAAGGTGACGTCCGATTTGATTTTACGGCGTGTGCATCCAGACGACCGCTTAAAGATGGTGGGGGAGCTCGACCGGGTGTTGGGGGGCGGCGAAGAATGGGATTACGACGTTCGCCTATTGATGCCCGACGGCCATCTGAAATATCTGCACGTCATCGCCCGGCTAGTTACCTATGAACCTGGTCATAGTGAAGTGATCGGAGCGCTCATGGATGTCACCGAGGCTAAGAAGTCTCAGGAGGCGCTCTACGCGGCGCAGTCGGCCCTGGCTCATGCCACTCGTGTCGCGACGCTTGGTGAAATCAGTGCGACGATTGCGCATGAAGTGAACCAGCCGCTCGCAGCCATCGTCGCCAATGGTCAGGCTTGTCTGCGATTTCTCGATCGCGAAGTGCCGGACCTTGAGAATGTCAGAGGTGCCGTGGAGTGGGTCGTCAAGGACGGCAATAGGGCCGCGGATGTCATCCGGCGGGTTCGTGGATTGATGACAAAAGCTGACTTCGAGAAAAGCCTTCTTTCGGTCAACGAGGTCATCGAGGAGATCGCGGCTTTGCTGCGGCGCCAATTGGAAGCGAACGCGGTCCTGCTACGGTTTGATCTTCGGGACATTCCTCAGATTGTCGCCGACCGAGCCCAGTTACAGCAGGTCGTCATCAATCTGGTGATCAATGCTATCGAGGCGATGCAAGATATCACGGACCGCGCGCGGATTTTGGTGATCCGCTCCTTTCGGCATGACACAGGCCGCGTCGCGGTCGTTTTCGAGGACTCCGGTCCCGGCATCCCGGACGATCCGGAACCATTGTTCGATGCGTTTTTCAGCACGAAAGTCGGCGGGCTTGGAATGGGACTTTCGATCTGCCGTTCAATCGTGGAGACCCACGGCGGGCGTTTGTGGGCGATGCCAAGTCCGGGTAGGCTAGGGGCGGTATTTCAATTCGAGTTACCGCAGGAATGTACAAGCGATCGGAAATGAGCCGATGTACATCTGCGGAAAAAACCGATGACAGGGAGCGAGGCTTGTGCCCGTCCCATTCGTGATGGACGTACGATGCCGAACGATCATTCCAAGCCTCAACAAATTGTCGTTGTCGTCGACGACGACGAGTCGATGCGTGTTGCGATGACCTACCTGTTTCGCTCGATGGACATTGCCGTGAAGGTCTTCTCCTCCACCGCCGAGCTACTTCAGAGTGAGCTGCCCGATATGCCGCGTTGTCTCGTCCTCGACATCAGGCTTCCCGGGGTCAGCGGCCTGGATTTTCAGGATGCGTTAGTCAAGCAGGGCATTCGCATGCCGATTGTTTTCATGACCGGTCACGGCGATATTCCGATGTCAGTGCGAGCCATGAAGGCGGGTGCAGTCGATTTTCTGACCAAGCCTTTTCGCGATCAGGACATGCTTGATGCCGTGATGCGTGCACTTGAGGAGGATCGTTTGCGGCGCGAGAGCGAGAGCGCTCTGTTCGGATTGCGTGAGCGTTTCGAGTCGCTGTCGCCCCGGCAAAGCGAGATGTTCTCGCTTGTAGTATCAGGGTTGCTGAACAAACAGATGGCGGGGCTTCTGGATGTGAGCGAGGTTACCGTCAAGATTCATCGAGGAATCATGATGAAGAAGATGGACGCACGTTCTGTCCCCGATCTGGTGCGTATGGCGGAGGCACTCGGTGTCAAGACAACGACATAATCTCAGTTGAGATGGATTTGCGCGCCGAGCGTGTGTAGAATCTAACCGCGCCACCGGCACAACTCATGCCCAGACCAGCGCATCAGACACGAGCAGGAGAGCAAGATGAATATCGCCCATGACAAGTCGCACATCCTTGCCAGCGGAGATATCAAACATCATGCCTTCTTCTATCATCCTGTCCCGTGTGACGCTCACCGCGCCTGACGGCCGTACTCTTGTTCCCAATATCGATCTAAATTTCGCTTCTGAGCGGACTGGCCTCGTCGGGCGCAACGGCGTGGGTAAGACGACGTTGTTGTCGCTGATCGCCGGCCATCACCGACCAGGCTCAGGGGTGACGGCGATCGGCACTGTCGGCGTATTGCGGCAGAGCGTGCAAGGCACGGACGGCGAAGCGATCGTCGACCTGTTCGGATTGCGCGCCGCGTTGGCGCTGTTGCGACGTGCGGAGGAAGGCGACGCTACCAGCGATGAACTGGCAGAAGCTGACTGGACGCTCGAAGCGCGGCTCGCTGCGGCGCTTTCAAGCGTTGGATTGGACGCATCTCCCGAAACGCCTTTGATCAAACTCTCAGGCGGGCAGCTGACACGGGTCCGACTCGCTGCACTGATCTTTGCGAGACCCGACTTCCTGTTGCTGGACGAGCCGACGAACAATCTCGATCGCGGCGGCCGGAGGGCTGTGATTGAATTTCTCGCAGGCCTGCGGCGCGGAGCCATCATCGTAAGCCATGATCGGGAACTGCTCGAAACAATGGATGCCATTGTCGAGCTGACGTCGCTCGGAGCCACGCGCTATGGCGGCAACTGGAGTCATTTTTGCCATAGCAAACAATTAGAGCTTGCCGCAGTCCGACGTGGACTGGTGGATGCCGAGAAGCGCCTCGCCGACATCGATCGAAAGGCACAAGACGCCGCCGAATCTAAAGCGCGCAAGGATGCTGGAGGGCAAAAGAAGCGGGGAAAGGGAGGTATTCCCCGAATTCTCTCAGGGGCGCGAAAGGATCGTAGCGAGGACACGGGCGGCGAGAGCAGACGTCTGACTGAACGGAGGCGAACGCAGGCCGTGGAAGACAGCCGCATCGCTCGTGGCCGCATCGAAGTGCTGCAGCCCTTTAAGGTCGTTATCCCTTCCACGCGTTTGCCGACGAGCAAGGCGGTGTTACAGATCGACGGCGTCAATGTCGGCTATGATCGCAATATCCCGATCTTGAAGGATTTCTCGCTGTCGTTGACCGGACCGGAGCGAGTCGCGATTGTCGGTCCTAACGGCTCCGGCAAGACAACCTTGCTGAAGCTCCTCGGCGGTCAGTTGAAACCGTGGTCAGGTACCGCGCGTGTACTGACGACTTCTGCAATGTTTGATCAGACGGTCAGTGTTCTCGATCCTGTGGCATCTGTTCTGGAGAATTTTCGACGCATCAACCCTGCCGCTGGCGAGAATGCCTGCAGGGCCAGCTTGGCCCAGTTCATGTATCGCGCCGATGCTGCGACGCAGACCGTCGCTTGCCTGAGCGGTGGACAACTGCTTCGCGCTGGCCTCGCCTGCGTCCTCGGCGGCCTGGAGCCGCCATCGCTGCTGATTATGGACGAGCCTACCAATCATCTGGACATCGACTCCATCGAGGCCGTTGAAGCCGGATTGCGCGCCTATGACGGTGCGCTGCTTGTCGTCAGTCACGACGAAGCGTTTATGGACGCCATAGGGATCTCGCGAAGGGTTTCTCTCGGCGCGGCGGCCTAATCAGGTTGACGTCTTTCAACAGGTCTATCCGTCTTTTCGTCCTAGACCGCTTTATTGCCAAGTGCTGTGCATCTAAATCCTAATGTTGGATGCTCAGCAAAACGGCCGCCGGTGAGGGCGTGCTCAACTCTTCCACGATTTTCCGGAAGGCCATTCTAACTCCCGCGTTAGTCATTACGCGAGTAAAACGCCAGCGTCGCGCTGATCATTGCGGTACTTTTCGTCGCCGCTGTTTGTTTGGTGATTTGGTGGGAACTGGCTTTTCACCATTTGGCATTACCTGGACAGATGCCCTCCGAGACTTCGTTGGTGAGAGCCGCTCCGTTGGGCAAATTGGACGTTATCTCCCTGCGGAAAGGGCAGCCCGATCGTTCGTCACTGACCTCATACCCCTCTTCAACATGTCGATCAGTACGCGGGCTGCGGGCGACGGGTGTCGTGAAGGTACGTGCACAATATTCACCGGCCACGGCGGCGTCTCATAGTCTCGCAGCAGCCTTACCAGTCGGCCGCTCTGCAGAAGATCGTCGACGAGGTAGCACGTCATCGTGAACAGTAATGAGGCAGCAAACAACAATCTCGAGCTACTGTTCGGAACGTCGCTATACGACGAGAAAGTCAAAGAAATGCCGCCCGCGAAGGATGCAACGGAGAAGAACGGTCTTCGTGTGTTCGGCGTCGATGCTGCTCTGGTGAAGGTTTCCGGGCAGTTCTTCCTACAACATCCCGTTGAGGCACAGATCGCGCTTGGCTTGGTGCGAGACGTCTCCGGCATCCTGGGAAGATTGCTCGAGGGAGGTCATTCCATCATCGCCGGAAGAATAGCCGGAGCCTTCAAGCGCGTTGGCCGGGACGGGCTATCCGACGACATCGTCAAGACCATGAAGAGTGCGGGCTACGATTTCAGGGAAAGCGATCCGTTTTCCGAACAGCAGAACGTTTCTGCGGTTTTAACGGGCGCCGCGCCTATCGTCGCCCGGCTGAAGGCAATTTGGGAGAGCCAGCGGCAAGCCGTTCGCGACGTTTTGCCAAGAACGCCGGGCATTCCCGACGATAAAGATTCTTATATGAAATTTGTTGATGGCATCTACAAAAGCGATGCGTATCACTCCTTGTCTATGGAAGGTTACAGCGTCACGCCCGAACTCATCGACCGTGTTAGGCAGGGCAACTGGGATCCGAACGGAAACGAACAAGAGACGAAGAACCGGAACGCACTGGCGGCGCGTGGTTATTGGTAGGCCTTTCACAGCGTCAAGGCATCAATGAGCGATATTCTCAACGGTGCGGATCCGGGGGGCATCGCGCATGATCGACATCTCGACTGGTACCGCGAACTCTTCAGTCCGTCCGTTGTTGCTGGCATCCTTCGGCCGGAAGCGCTCGCCGGTTATCGGAGCCATCCGGTGGTTCTGCGCTGCTCATGGCATGTCCCTCCGCGCTCCGAAACGGTGTCCGACGGCATCGAAGCGCTATTCCAGCTTCTGGAGACGGAAAGAGAAGCGTCCGTGCGCGCCGTACTTGGGCATTGGCTTGTCGGTCACGTCCATCCATATCCTGATGGGAACGGACGAGTGGCGCGCTTTCTCATGAACGTAATGCTCACCCACCACACGATGGCGTCCGCCAAGCGTGCAACACTGGCTGAACTCACTGGACAGCGCCCTGAAGAACTTCGAGGGGCAGGCTGCTGTCACCGATTACCCCGCCAGCGATCACACCCGAGCTGCAGGAGTCCTTGAAGCAATCGGTCTGGGCTCAAACCAGCAAGCCGAGCCGGGACGATGTTTAGTCCTAAGCCTTATCTTGGCAAGAACATTGTAAGCGCGATGCGTACGTTTGAAAACATGGGCTAGTTATGCTGCGCGCCGGTGTCGTTTCGACCCCACGGATTGGAGTACGGCACGGGCGTCGTTGCCACTTGCTCGATGACTTCTTCGCATGCGGCGCAAGTGCTGCACGGTGCTCGGTCATCTTCAAACGACGTATTACGGTTGTCCAGAAAGAAGCGCGGCGATTAGACTGCGCGTTTCCAGACATGCGCGCGGTGAAAAAAGCAAGAATCGCCGCGGCATCGAGGAGGAAAACAGACTGCGGCAAACCTAAGAGGCGAGTGGTTTCGGCACGCGCTCGCGGTGCACCTCGTTGCCCTCATCGTCAATGGCGATGACGCTGCGGTCGGCCTTGATACCCGCAGCACCAACCGTGCGAGCGATAAGCTGGGCGTGGTCTTTTGCTTCTTTGTCGTTCCGCAGGCTTACGCCCACGGGGTCGGGAAGTTTGGTGCCGTCAACAATTGGAAAGTGATATTTGGGCATATGTTCTCCTGCGACGTTAAGTGCGAGGAGCCTTCACAGTTCCAGCACAAGCCTGTTGACTCTATCGTTCTCTTTTTATTCCATGGGCCATCATTCACGCGTGCAGATCAAACGGCAACAGAAAGACATCTCATCCCTTCAGAAAGCAGGCATCAGCACCGGTTCGGCCGTCGCCCTTTTGGAGCGGATGCAGGACAAGGTCGACGGGCTTTGCCAGGAGCGTGACCGGCTGAACGGCGAGGAGCGCCTCAAGCAGCGGACCTATCCCAGCGGCAAAGCCATTCGATACCAGACCATCGCAGGATGCGATGGACAACCTCCGGCGATTAACGCCGCCATGGACGGTCCAGGAAGGCGACGACCATTGCTTCCGGGTGTTCGATGCCACCAGCTTTTTCATTTGCGCGGTATCGCATCGCAAAGATTTGCATTCCCGGAACTACCAGTACGCCGACGCGCACATGAGGCGGGAGGAGGCGCGGCGGATTGCCAAAGCAATCTCGCGGCTGCCGGAGCTATTGAGGCGGCCTCCCTATTAGGAACCCGCGAGCGAGACGCCAAGGTCGCTCCATCTCAAGATTCAGAAGGTCGCGGCGCGGAACGAATCCAATTCGTGCCGTTTGAATAGGCATGAGAAACGATCCTGGCCAACTGGTTCACCTTGCTGTCCTCATGGAAGAGGCGATCCAGATTGCCTGGGATTATCTGGAACGGGCAGGCGAGATCGAGAACGCGGAATTCTGCAGCCACGTACTGCTGCACTCCGTGGAGAAGATGGTGCAGCAGGGCGTACGGAGCCGCCTGCTGCTCTCAAACAGAGCCATTACTCAATACATGGAAGCTCTCGAAGCGTGTACGCTTCAAGCGGCCTCGTAGAAGGGCCATGACGATGGTGATGGGCGGAAGTCAACTTTCTATCCGGCGTCAGCAGACGGGCATTGGATGGCTCATCGATAAGTGGCTGGCTTATTGTCAGGCTAAGCAATGCACCGCGACGAAAGGGGCAGACCGGTAGAGGATGAGGGAAGCCTCGTGCTTACCATCCTTGCCCTCATCCTTCTGACCGTGAGCATGCCATTTCTGTTCGGCCTCTAAATTACAGCCAAACCACGCCTAGATGGACATTAGTCGGACTTTGTCGTGCTCCTGCCGTCGAAGGAGCGCGCGACGACTGGTCGGTGTCCAGCACGGTCAACGACAGCATGCGCGCTTAGGCTGCAGAGTGCTTTTGGATATCGGAAACAGGACACGGGGCCGGCGGTCCGGCGATATCTGCAGGAGACGCCCCGATGGTGTCCGGAGACACCGCAGGAACGAGCGCGGCGAGATTCATCCTATCCGCTCCGTGAGCGCCGACTACCTCGGGCGAGACCGTCCCTGTTGCGGCAGTCGCCGTTATTTGCGCGACCGTGCCGCCGCTGGAATGGTGCGCCTTCGGCCGCCTAAACATGTAGACCACGGTCCCGAGCAGAGCGACGATCACGGCTGTCAGAAGCATTACCAAGCCGTTGCCATCACGCGGAGCTGATGGCGTTGAGGCTGGCGTCGCTGCGTTGGTCGGAGCTGACGGACGTAGGTCGATCGGGGAGCCGACCACCCGCACGGTCGCAGGCGTATCCGGTTGCGGAGCTGCGGACGGAGCAGCCTCTATAGGGGGCGTCGGCGCAGCGGGAGCGGCTGGTGGTTTGGGGACGGCTTGTGCCGGTGCGGCGGGCGAAGCTGTGCCGTCCTGCGGGCCCCCAGCGGTTTGTACTGCGACTGTAGTCTGCGTCGGTGGCTCGGTGGCGGCAGTAGCGGCGCCAGGCAACCGCGACGCGTCGATCGCGATCATGCGAAGCGCTCCGCGACCCCGTCGACCCCAGCTCGCGGTCCAGACGTAGCCCGGTCCCCCTTCGAGCCGATAGACAGGCAGCCCCGACTGCGCGGATTTCTGCGGATTCCCGATATGGTCGATGAGGAGGCCTGGCCGATCGTCGGCGCCGGCTGCCAGAGACGCCAGGCGATCCGGCTTGACGGCACGCAGAGTCACCGTGCCCCATGACGCGATGACGCCGTTTCGCGCTCCCCCGGTGTCCGACATCGGCAGCAGGGACGCCTTGCCGAACGACGCCGACAACCGGGTGATCTCGTCGTCGGCTTCGTCGTTACCGATATAGACGGGCTCCAGACTCTGACCTACGTAGACGACAGAGCCATCGGCGGCATGCAGCAGCGAAGTTGACACCGAAGTGCGGCGGCGACGCGAGCGCTCCGTTGTCTGACGGCGGCAGGCGGTCAAACCGGGGTATTGCCGGCTCGGTGTACACTCGAAGTCGCGGAGTCGCGAATTTTCGGCGACGACGCTGCCCAGTCGGATGTCATCGACGACATATCCCGGGTCGGCGGGCTCGGCGTCGGCCGAGGCGGCTGGCGTCTGCGGGGAGGCCCCGCGCGCCTGGAACGCGGCGATTGTCGTCAGCTGGATCTGCTTTATGCATTCGGCATCGGCGTCGCACGCGTGGCGCCGTTCCAGGAGCGGCTCCGATATGTTCTTCGCGACCCGAGATCCTCTGCGGGTCAGTACTTCTTGGTACGCCTGTACGACCGCGTGGTCGAGCCGCGCGAGCTCGGGATTATCGCAAATGACCTTCTCGTCAGGATAGGTCGCCGCACGGCACTCGAAGCTGGGCGTCGCCAAGTCGGCATTCGGGGGCACCTCGGCGCCACAGTCGCGGACGATGCGCGCAAGGCGAGAGTCCGAGGGCCCCACGCCGCGATCTATCAGGGCGTTGACAGACCGGCGGGCGCGACGGAGGCGGCCGTCGACGCACAGCAGGGCCTTCGGCGACATCCGCTCCCATTCGGCCTGGACCGTTTGTCGCCCCGATTGGTCTGAGTTCTGCGCCATCGCGCTGCCCAAGCTTGCCAGACCGACAAGGCAAGCTACAAGAAGTTTGACAGTGGAAGAGGTCATCGGCGCTCCGTGGACGCCGTAATGCATTGGGGCGGCGAATTGGTAGAACGCGTGGGTTTGCCTTTGGGTTCCAGAACTATCATCCCGCCTTCGCGCAGCTCCCGTTGGCCCGCAGGTCTTTTAGCGGCCTTCTTAACGGGGTGCCTGTCGCGAGCGCGGAAGTAATCATCCAGGATGATGACGGTGCCTTTCCTGCGACCTGAACGAGAGCCAGTCGTCAGGATCTCTCCTATTTGAGCACAGTCCGGCGCGCTCCTCGACGCTTCGAGCCTGTTCCTGATACTTTGCCGCCAGCGCATCTAACCGATCGGACACCGATCGATAGCCGACGAATTTTGAGAACTCGGCGCACCTTCGAGATATCGCTCTCAGTCGAGTAGCCGCTGCGATCGCATCTCGTTGGGACTGGGTCAGAGCCATCGGCGTCCTCGGTTTGAACCCGCGGCCAACAGCTCCCATTACCCGGCAAGAAGCGTTCTTCCGCGTTGCGAAACACAGTCGCCGGGAGCGGGAGGGAGGCAATGCATTCATCGCGATCGCCATTTCGATCCTATGGCGGACAACATGGCGCTTAGCTTGCTGGGCGGCGACGATCCACCGCCGCCCGATAATGGCATATGCCGAGAAATGGTTAGCTCTCGGTGCACACCTTAATGGTCTTCATGCCGGTTTCGGCTTCAGTCCTGGTCTTGAAAGTTCCGTTGTCCACGATAGTGGTGGTGGTTGTCGTCGGCTTCTTATCGACGATGGTACACTTTTTAGTGCTGGCGTCGCGGACCACGTAATACTCAGTCGAAACCGCCGCTTGGCCAAATGCCGCAGTAGCGGCGAAAGCTGAAATGGCGGAGACGATAAGAAACTTTTTCATAAATATTCCTCCATTTGTATGCGGAAAATAACCTCCGCCCTACCCAAATACGGAGGATTGCCGAAAGTTCCCGATTGGTATCCGAACTGCGTGGGATTGAAACTAACTCGGCGAGGGGCTCAGTTGAATAGCTCTGGCTGAGGTAGGGAGGAAGCCCTAAACACAACGCAAATCCGCAGCACCAGCGCGGTATCTTGCGTGTCGTGATGGATTTTCTGATCGAGGGTTCGAACCTCTCCAGCAGACTTACAACTGGGCTCTCAGCTGGCGGACGCCAGCCAACGGGGCATAGGGTTGCTCTTTACGGACCTAACGGGCCGGCCGAGCGTTGCTGCGGCCCGCAAAGTGCTGCGCCGGAGAGCACATTCTTCCAGCTTGGCGACTTCTTCTGCGTGCCATCGTCTCGCGAGCGGGCGCTTGATTACGGCTATTTCTCGGGCGGTCGCAGGTCGCTGTTCAACCAGCCCTTGGCTTTGATCCCGGTATCTGGCTCAGCAACGGTATGAAGGAATGTGCACTTTGGGCATTCGTAAAAATGCACAACGAATCCCTTCTTAGGGAGGGAGCATCTGACCCAACGAGTAGCCGCATCGCAATTCGGACAGCTCGGGCTTCGCGTGTGTGGCATGGCATTCCAATAAAAACCTATTGTAGATTGCCTAATTATCCCGATCAAGAAGGGGCGCTGTTTGCTCCTAAAATAAAATGGTTCCTCTCAATGATTGAGAGGAGCGACGCTAATTTCATTGTCGGCTCCGTCGGTGGCAACGCCAATGAAACTAATTTTTCTAATGCACGTCATCCATCGCAATGAAAAAGTCAGTCCTCAAGCTAGTTCTAATCGCCTACGTCAGCGGGTGCATCATCTACACTGTCGTGCAGGCCGTGGTCGGTCATCGGCTCGGCTTTACTGGGTCCACTTGGCTTCATGGCTCGCTACTCCACGCTCTATACTCTCCGTGGTGGCCGCTGTTGCTGGTGTATCATCTGAGCTAACTCTCGTGACGATTGCGCGTGTCCCGTGGTCCACCCAAGGCCGACGGCCGTCCGGATAGCATGTCTTTCATGATGGACTCCTCCGGTTGCGGTTGCAGAGCAAAGCAAGTGCGGTCGGTGCGGTCGGCCGGGAACATTCGGCAATCCGACGGGTTGGGCCTCCACCCAACGGAGGAGTTTGAATTATGAGAAACCTGGTTGTGTCATTCGCTATCGGTGCCGGGGCTCTACTGTCATCTGGAGCCAATGCGGCGCCGCTCACCATAAGTCCATCGATGCAGCCAGACACCGGCATCGAACAAGTGCGTTTGGTATGCGACGACTACGGCCGTTGCTATCGCACCCGCGGCGGTCGTCGTGTCGTCATTCAACAAGACTACGGCGATCGCTACAATTACGTGCCACGAGAGCGTTACGTCGAACGCCGCGGATATTATGACGGCGGCTATTACAACAGTGGCCCGAGCGTCGGAATCGGCGTCGGCCCGGGTGATGTAGGCGTAGGCTTCGGCGTCGGCCCGCGCTGGTAGGGTTGCCCGCGCGATTAGCGTGGTCAATGTGATTTGGAAAACGGCTGCGGACTTGCTCTGCAGCCGTTTTGTTTTCTAGCGCTGGAAAATACGAAACTGTGACCGGACGGGAATTTTCGGCAACTGCAGTACGGAACGTTTTCAAAAATCCTGGATTAGCATTCGCGTAGTTTTCATCGCTTTAAAAAACCTAAGAGGAGACTCCCAGTATGAAGATGCTAAAGATTTCGGCCGTCGCTGCTGCGTTGTTGGCCGGTACAGCTCTTGCGGTCGCACAGTCGAGTTCAACGGTCGGTACCGGCGGAACGTCGGCCGGCGGCGGCACCAGCAGTTCGAGCATCGGCACCGGCGGCTCGTCGGCAGGTGGCTCCGGCAGTGGTTCGGCTTCGACACTCGGCACGGGCGGCACATCCGCAGGCGGCGGCCAGAGTTCTTCGAGCGTGGGCACCGGCGGTTCGGCTGCCGGATCCGGCAGCGGTTCGGCCTCGACGCTTGGCACCGGCGGGACGTCGGCCGGCGGCGGCAAGAGCTCATCCAGCGTAGGCACCGGCGGCTCGGCCGCGGGCTCCGGATCCAACTCTGCTTCGACGGTAGGCACCGGCGGTTCGTCGGCGGGCGGCGGCCAGAGCGGATCCACCGTTGGTGCGGCGGGCTCCTCCGCGGGACATGCCAGCCCGCAGGGCATGGAGCACGGCAAGGGTCACAACAAGGACAAGTGACGGCTATTTCCGGGAGCGGCACGGCCGCTCCCGGTTCGTCTTGATCCTGGAACGAGGAATAGCAAAATGGCCCACGAAACGAAGCTTGCTGTCCTGGCGCTGATCGCCGTCATGGGTGGCGCCGCTTTCGGCGAAACAATCGTCAAGACTGGAAAGACCTCCTCGGGGGACACTTGCAAGGTCTCGGTCGAAAAGCATGCGGACGGCAGCATTACCGCGGCCGGATCGTCCTCGACGACAGGCAGCACCGGGTCGCTTTCCAGTAGTAGCTCTGCAGGCGGCTCATCGGTGAACGTCCAGGCGGGCGGCGGCAGCGTGTCGAGTTCATCTTCGACATCCGGCGGGCCTGGCGCGACCTCATCAAGCACCGTGACAGTGAACGGCTGCACGATATCAACTTCATCCCCGTAGAAGGAACGCGTCATGAAATCTTACTTCAAATGGTCTGCGGTCGCCGTTTTGTTGGCTGCCTCGTCTCCTCTGGCCGCTCAGACGAGCGTTTCCGGCGGAACCGGTGGATCGGCGGCCGTTGGCGGGACCTCTGCTTCGACAGTCGGAACCGGCGGCACTTCGACATCGCCGACGGGGACGGGATCATCCATCGCTGGCGGCGGCAGCGCAGCATCTGCGAACGGCAAGGCGCAATCGGGCAGTCACGTGAATCAGGGCAATGGTCCCGTGCTGAACTCGAACACCAGGGCCCAGGCCCATGACGGTGGCACCTTCAGCCGTTCGCAGACCCGCACCAAGGTGAAGGCGGGCGAAGAAGTCCAGTCCACCACCCGCACGATGGAGCATCAGCCTGGCTCTGCGCCGGTGAAATCGAAGTCCTCGATTTCGGCGCAGTAACAAGCTTTCTTTAGTCAGGCCCGCCCCGTGGCGTCCGGAGCGGGCCTTTGAATTGGGTTACGCCAATCCGTTGCGCGACAGTTGATCTGTGCCGGGAAGTTCACCTTCCGGTGCGGGGTTTTTCCACATGAAGAACCCGCCGCACTCGTGCATTCTGATAATGCCGTCGGCTATGAGCTTGTCGCGGCCAAGCGTGTATTCCGCGACGCTCGCCTTGTCCTTCCATATGAAGGTCGAATTCCATTCCCCGATTGGCATGCGGCCTTCGTCGATTCGAAGCGTTTTGGCGATCTCAAGCAGTCTGGCGGCGGCGTTGGCGGGCTCAGCGTAGGGGCGGGCTTTGACGAAGGCGATGTGCGGCGCGAAAGATGCTCGAACGCGAGATTTCCTTGAGATAGAACGGCTTTTCAATCGGGCATGAGACCGTAGTCCTGTCGCCCACAGAACTTTGGCTCAAAAGTCCAGAACTTTGGGTGTCCCACCAGGCGGGTGTTCGAGCTGCCGCACTAGCGGTCGATGATGGACGTTCTAAACCTTGCGCTGGCTTAGTTCGGATTGAATTGGCCGTTACGGCGTGATCGGACCTGATGACGCATTCGCGGTCGTGCGTGCCCGGATCGAACGAGACTGGTGGCTAATGGGGGGCGAAAAGGCGGTCTTCGGCGGGAACGGCGATATTGGTCGTTTTGGCATTGGGGTTTGCTTCCTCGGGCCGAGCAGGCGCGTTCCTCATATGGTCCTACGGATTTGATAGGCGGGCATTGATTCAACTAGCTTTTTTATAGGGAACAAACTTACAGGGGACGAACTATGTCGGTGCCCACAGCCGGCGCTTTGGATTCATGGCCATGTGCACGACACGCACGACTACACCGTTTGCAAGACCAGGATCGTCTGTAACCCGCGCGGTTACTCCCGCGGTGCCGGCTCGGCGGAGAATGGCGGTTTCATTCCAGATCTGGTCGTCGAGCTTTCTTAGGGAATGTCCCTTAGCTTTATCTGATGCAATGACGCATGACTGCTGGCCGGGAAAGAATTTCAACAAGTTGGATATCAGGAAGAATGCTTGCTGCCATAGGGGCGCCCCAGTCGGTACCAGCGTGACATCGTGCGAGCCACCCCCATATCCTCCACCAGCAGGTAAAGATCGCTCGTGACGATCGACCGCCCGGCGCCCGGCAGCGTAGGGTGATCCCAAACCGTTCCGGTGAGGCAGGCTGCACTGCGGGATGTTCGCATCCAGTTGTCGAGAACGGGAGCGTCCTTGCTCATGTTAACATGGCCATCGGCGAACAGCATTAGATCTGTCGCGAGCCGTTGAAGGCGATCGACCTCCGATGCCAACGAAAGAATGTCTACTGAACGTCCGTTTCGAACCTCGAACATGTCGTTTCCGCTTGAATTGTTCGGCACTGATCCGAAGGAAGCGCGACTAGATGACGAGCTCTGCGGCGGCCTGTGCAACCGAGACGGCTGCTTCGGCAATCCTTTTGCTGCAAAGGAAATTGCTTCCGTTGATCAGGTCATCAAGTTCTTCTCTAGAGAATTCAGGAATTCCGGGCAGCAGTATCAAAGGAGCTGCGAGTCCTCGTTGTGTTGGATCCTCGAAACGCGCGACCTTTGCTACGAGATCACTGTGACTCAAATCTTCTGGCCAAGTGATCGGAAGAATCCTGGTTGGATGACGCTGGACATTTCGCAAATCCTCGTTTGCGCGAACTGGATCCCTATGGATGATGAGATCACGATAATCTTGCAGAGCCACTTCGATCTCCGCGGCCGTGCGCCTCATGGGAAAGAGCGTGACACTCCTAGGCTTTAAGGCAATCTCCCAAACCGGTCGTCTGGTCATATCTATTACAACCGTATCGCACTTTGGCTGCGCCGCGATGGCTCGCTGGATCGCTTCGGGAGTGGCGTCATTTTCCGGAAGCCATGTTGTGGCAAACGGAACGCCTGCGGCGCGGGCGATGACGGGTGGAATCCCAGATAGCGTTAGTTGGACGTGGATCGGACGCCGACCGATAGCTGCAAGGCCTACTGCGAGAATGACGCTCGACGTCGTCCGGCCAGCGCCGCCTTTTGAGCCTTGGAGAATGAATGCTGTCATGAACGAATCCTTTTGAGCACAAGGATTCATATGAGGGTATAAAGTCATAGTAAAGAGAAATGAGACATGACACGGAGATTTTGAGACATGACAAGCTCAATGTGAGACATTGTTGACAAGGCTGCGGGCGGTTTGATTGTGCTCGAATGTCGATCCATCCCAAGATCCTAAAGGCAGCTCGGCTTGTGCTTAAAATCAGCCAAGACGACGTGGCCGAAGCGGCTGGGATAACCCGGCGAACGCTCACCAGACTTGAAACCCAAAGTCCCGACGCTTCTTTCCGAAGTATTGGAGCAGTTCGAAAAGCGCTCGAAGGCTATGGCGTTGTGTTCATTGAGGACGGGGACAAATGCGGCTTTAAATTAAGCCGAAGCATTCTCGATAGTGTTGCCGGGACTGATCCATAGGACCAGGGATTCAACCTATCAGCCGTCTTATAGTGTTCGATACGCCGTCTTCGACAGGGTGCCCCAGCGGCCCGCAGCTCTATCTTGCAGTCCAATTTGCGACAAATGCACTTCGGGTTGCAAAACGGCGTAGTCCACGACTCAGTATTTTGACTTGGTGCAACCGCGAGCCGACTATGTCCTGTGCTCGCCCTGCCGGCCGCTCGTTCGCTCCAGCGCATTAGGTGGGGTTGGGGGGCCTGCTATCGAGCGCTCCGTGCATAGTTGATCCACCCCCTTACGGGGCATGGAGTTACCCCTTAGCAAGAGAGTATTGTAGTCACGCGACTTACTCCCATGCACGGCCCTGCTTGCTTGCAATGTGGGAGCCGCTGCGCAGGGCCGTCCTCCATGTCAGCAGCGATTCCTCGCGGGTCAATAAACGGAAAAACCCGTCGTGGACGGGTTTTGCTTTTTGTTTCGAAATGAAAAACCCGCCATAGGCGGGTTTCGCATTTTATTTAGGTGATACCTGAGGAGGTATTATTCGGTACTTCCCCGCGGTTTGGCATACTTAACTGCACCCTGTAGTGGACCCGCACGTATCGCACTTCATACAAGTGCCATTCCGCACCAGCGTGAAGTTCGAACACTCTCCGCACATGTCGCCCTCATAGCCCTTGGCTTTGGCTTCGGCGCGGCGTTCGGCCTTGCTGGGCGCGGCGGCTGCCGCGGTGCCGGCTTTGCTCCAGGCTTGCGCCTCGAGCTTTTCGGTCGGCGAGAGCGCGTGCTCCGGCTCGGCGGTCTTGAGGGCCACCGCGGCATCTCCGCTGCCGTGACGGGCGGTCGCGCCCGACGCGTTCAGCGAGGTGACGTTGCCCGAAGCGCGGGCGTCGGTGTTCTCAGCCGGGGCCGGCGCGCGCATGACGACGAGGTTGTCGGTGCGCGAGCGGGTCAGGCCCTTGGAGACATACTTGTTCTGGTCGGCCGGCGCTTTGCCTTCATCCTCGCCCTTGCCGAGCGCATCGAAGCCCGACTCGGAGACGTCCACATGGCCGAGATCGAAGCGCGACATGTAGGAGACCGCGAGTTCGCGGAACACATAGTCGAGGATCGAGGTCGCGAACTTGATGCTGTCGTTGCCCTGCACCGGGCCCGCGGGTTCGAAGCGGGTGAAGGTGAAGGCGTCGACATATTCTTCCAGCGGCACGCCATACTGGAGGCCCAGCGAGACGGCGATGGCGAAGTTGTTGATGAAGGAGCGCAGCGCCGCGCCTTCCTTGTGCATGTCGATGAAGATCTCGCCGAGGCGGCCGTCATCATATTCGCCGGTGCGCAAGTACACTTTGTGACCGCCGACGACGGCCTTCTGGGTGTAGCCCTTGCGGCGATCCGGCATCTTCTCGCGGTCGCGCATCACCACGATGCGCTCGACCAGACGCTCGACCACCTTCTCGGAGATCGCGGCGGTGCGGGCCGCCATCGGCTTCTCCATCAGGTTCTCCAGCGCATCCTCGTCCTCGTCATCATCGCTGATGAGCTGCGAGTTGAGCGGCTGCGAGAGCTTGGAGCCGTCGCGATACAGCGCGTTGGCCTTCAGTGCGAGCTTCCACGACAGCAGGTAAGCGGACTTGCAATCCTCCACCGTGGCGTCGTTCGGCATGTTGATGGTCTTGGAGATCGCACCCGAGATGAAGGGCTGCGACGCCGCCATCATGCGGATGTGGCTTTCCACCGAGAGATAGCGCTTGCCGATCTTGCCGCAGGGATTGGCGCAATCGAACACGCTGTAGTGCTCGGCCTTCAGGTGCGGGGCACCTTCCACCGTCATCGCGCCGCAGATGTGCACGTTGGCGGCTTCGATCTCGCGCTTGGTGAAGCCGAGCGCGGCGAGCAGGTCGAAGCCGGGGGCTGCGATAGCCTCTGCTTCGATCTTGAGGGTGTCGCGCAGGAAGTCTTCGCCAAAGGTCCACTTGTTGAAGGCGAACTTGATGTCGAAGGCGGTCGGCAGGGCTGCCTCGACCTTCTTCAGCGCTTCGTCGGTGAAGCCCTTGGCTTTCAGCGTCGAGGCATTGATGCCCGGCGCGTTGGACAGCGAGCCGTGACCGACGGCATAGGCCTCGATCTCGGCGATTTCGCTCTCGCGATAGCCGAGCACGCGCAGTGCTGCGGGGACGGCGCGGTTGATGATCTTCCAGTAGCCGCCACCGGCGAGCTTCTTGAATTTCACCAGCGCGAAGTCAGGCTCGATGCCGGTGGTGTCGCAATCCATCACCAGGCCGATGGTGCCGGTCGGCGCCACGACGGTGGTCTGGGCGTTGCGATAGCCATGGAGTTCGCCGAGTTCGAGGGCGAGATCCCAGGCGATCTTGGCGCGGGTGACGATGTCGGCCTGCGGGCAGGAGGCATGGTCCAGCGCCACAGGCGCCACGGCGAGGCCTTCATAGCCGCGGGTTTCGCCATGCGCCGCGCGGCGATGGTTGCGGATGACACGCAGCATGTGGGCTGCGTTCTTCTTGTAGCCGGGGAACGGGCCGAGCTCCTTGGCCATTTCGGCCGAGGTCGCGTAGCTGACGCCGGTCATGACAGCGGTGAGGGCGCCGCACAGCGCGCGGCCTTCCTTGGAGTCGTAGGACAGACCCATGGTCATCAAGAGACCGCCGATATTGGCATAGCCGAGGCCGAGGGTGCGGAACTCGTAGGAGAGTTCGGCGATCGGCTTTGACGGGAACTGCGCCATCATGACAGAGATTTCGAGCACCATGGTCCACAGACGGCAGAGATGCTCGTAAGCGTGGATGTCGAAGGTCGCCGAAGCGGTGTCGTAGAAGGTCAGCAGGTTGGCCGAGGCGAGGTTGCACGCCGTGTCGTCCAGGAACATGTATTCCGAGCACGGATTGGACGCGCGGATATCGCCGGACGACTTGCAGGTGTGCCAGTCGTTCATGGTGGTGTTGAAGTGCAGGCCGGGATCGGCCGACGCCCAGGCGGCGTAGCCGATCTTTTCCCAGAGGTCGCGGGCCTTGATGGTCTTCATGACCTTGCCGTCCTTGCGGGCGATCAGGTCCCAGGTGCCGTCGGTCTCGACGGCGCGCAGGAAATCGTCCTTCAGCGAGACGGAGTTGTTGGAGTTCTGGCCGGCAACGGTGAGGTAGGCTTCGGAATCCCAGTCGGTGTCGTAGATCGGGAAGTCGATGTCCTTGTAGCCCTGCTTGGCATACTGGATGACGCGCTTGATGACGTTGTCATTGACCAGCGAGCGGCGCGCGAGCTTGATCTCGCGGCGCAAAGCCGGGTTCTTCTCGGGATCGAAGCAGTCGTCGCCGGAGCCTTCGCAATTCACGCAGGCCTTCAGGATGGCCTTGAGGTGCTTCTGGTTCATCTTCGAACCAGTGACCAAGGCCGCGACCTTCTGCTCTTCCTTCACCTTCCAGTCGATATAGGTCTCGATATCCGGATGGTCAGCATCGACCACCACCATCTTGGCGGCGCGGCGCGTGGTGCCGCCCGACTTGATCGCGCCGGCGGCGCGGTCGCCGATCTTCAGGAACGACATCAGGCCCGACGAGCGGCCGCCGCCCGACAGTTTTTCGCCTTCGCCGCGCAGCTTCGAGAAATTCGAGCCGGTGCCCGAACCGTATTTGAACAAGCGGGCTTCACGCACCCACAGGTCCATGATGCCGCCTTCATTGACCAGATCGTCCTCGACGCCCTGGATGAAGCAGGCATGCGGCTGCGGATGTTCGTAAGCCGACTTCGACTTGGTCAGCTTGCCGGTCTTCCAGTCCACATAGTAGTGGCCCTGGCCGGGACCATCGACGCCGTAGGCCCAGTGCAGGCCGGTGTTGAACCACTGCGGCGAATTCGGCGCGACCATCTGCTTGGCGAGCATGAAGCGCAGCTCGTCATGGAAAGCGTGGGCGTCGGCTTCAGAGGTGAAGTAGCCACCCTTCCAGCCCCAATAGGTCCAGCAGCCGGCGAGGCGGTCGAACACCTGCTTGGACGAGAGTTCGCTGACGAAGCGCTCTTTCTCGGGCAAAGCGGCCAGCGCCTCGGTGTCCGGCACCGAGCGCCACAGCCACGACGGCACGGTCTCTTCCTCGACCTTCTTCAATTTGGCGGCGACGCCGGCCTTGCGGAAATATTTCTGGGCCAGCACGTCGGAGGCGACCTGCGACCACGAGTCGGGCACTTCAACGCCTTCAAGCTTGAACACCACGGAGCCATCCGGATTGCGGATCTCGGACGTGGTGTGGCGGAAGTCGATCCCGGCATAGGGCGACTGTCCTTCGGTGGTGTAGCGGCGTTGAATCTGCATCGTGGTCGTGCCCCGTCTTAAGCCCGACACCCCATCTGGCGGCATCGGCGATTTCTGTTAGCGACGTCCGGGTTGCCCCAAATTCGCCGCAGCTTGGCCGGGTGAACCGGTCCTGTTTTCTCTGTGGAGCATGTGCTGGCCGTCATCTCGGCCACCCGGGACTGCCGGGGTCATGCTTCCTTGGATCGGGCTTCCTCGCTGTTGCGGGTCGACCTGATCCTAACGCCTCACCACGCTGTTTGAGCCGGTTTCCGGCCCGTTTTTTAGTGCTCCAAGCGCCGACTTTCCGGCCCGGATTCCAGGACGCAAATCCCCGATCCCGTAGCCTCGACTGGAGGACGGAGCGGTCAATCTGGAACCCGTTTGGGAGCGTCCGACGGGACAAAAAACGACCCGCGCCGAACAGTTCGAAAACTAGGCCAAACCGATCTCACCCGTCAAGGAGTAGTCGGGGTTCCTGAATCAAATACTAAATATGGTGGAAAGGGTGGATAACCAAGGGGGCAGAGCGCGCCTCGATTGAGGTCAAGTATCAGTGAGTCCTCATGGATTCGGAAGTCAAAAATATTTCTAAAACTGTCTGGAATTCGAGCTGCGCCCACTGTTCACAGCCCAACTTTATTTTGTCATCCAGGGATTGCGTTTGGTGGACTCAGGCCGAGCAGATGGTCGCCGGGCAGGTTCCCGCCACCGGCAGTGGTCAGACCCTCCAACTACGCGCATGGTCCCGCCGATTCCTTAGCCGGTTCCCTCCATGACAATGCCCAGTCCCCCCGTTTCGCGCGCGCGAATCGCTCCCTTCGGTCTCGTGTTGCTCGCCATCGCGTCGATCGCCTGGGGTCTGAACTGGCCGGTGTCGAAAGCGCTGCTGTCGGAATGGCCACCGCTGTCGGCGCGCGGCAGCACCGGCATCGTCGGGGCATTGCTGCTGGCCGGGATCGCCGTCTGGCGCGGTGAGAGTCTCCGCGTGCCGCATCATCAATGGTTGCATCTGGTCGTGCTGGCGGGCCTGAACGTGTTCGGCTGGATGGCTTTCGTCGGCTTGTCGCTGCTGTGGCTGCCCGCCGGCGAGGCCGCGGTGATTGCGTTCACCATGCCGGTCTGGGCTGCCGGACTGGCCTGGCTGATCCTCGGCGAGCGCCTGTCGATGCAGCGGATCGTGGCCATGCTGATGGCCTTTGCCGGCATCGCCGCGTTGATGGGGGGCGGTGGTCTGGCCGCGAGCGCGGAGAAGCTCCCGGGAATCGCTCTGGCGCTGCTGGGCGGGTTCGGCTTTGCGCTCGGCACGGTGCTGGCCAAGAAGTTCGGGCTCACGCTGCCACTGGTGACGTCATCCGCCTGGCAGATCGGGATCGGTTGTGTGCCGGTGCTGTTGCTGGGTCTGATCTTCGAAAGCCCGCATTTTGCAGCACTGACGCCGCTGGGCTGGGGGCTACTCGCCTATGTCGTGCTGGTGGGGTTCTGCATCGCTTACGTCTGCTGGTTCGCGGCGCTCAAGCAGTTGCCGGCCTCGGTGGCCGCAATCGGGACCATGGCGGTGCCGGTGATCGGCGTGGTCAGCTCGGCTATCGCCCTGCGGGAACCGCTCGGCGCCATGCAGATCGCGGCCCTGGTATTTACGCTGGCGGGCGTTGCGCTGGCGACAAGGGGCTAGGCGCGGGCGCATCGCCACCGGGCCACATCCGCTGCAGTTCGGGATGGCCGTCCCAGAACTGATGCTTCAGCGCGGCGGCGATATGCAGGGCCACGAGTACATAGAGCGCATAGGACAGCCACACGTGAATGCCGCCGAAGATGTCGTGCAGGCGTTCCTTGAAGGCCGGCTCGATCGACATGATCCAGCCGATGCGTGGCCACTGGAACAGGCCGAACAGATACATTGGAATTTCGCCGGCGGCCTTCCAGGCGGAATCGTGCATCCAGCCGGACAGCGGCAATCCGATCATCAGCACATAGAGTGCGAGATGGGCACCATGTGCGGCGGCTTTCTCGGCGGGCGGATAGGTCTCGGGCAGATCAGGCGGCTTGTTGGCCGCGCGCCATAACATGCGCATCAGCACGAGGCCGAGCACGGTGATGCCGAATGACTTGTGCGCATCGATGACGAACCGGATGTTGTCCTCAGGAATGAGGTTCACGCTCCAGATCAGCGCGACGTTGAGTGTGATCAGAACGGCAATCAGCCAATGCAGGATCATGGCGATGCGGCTGTAACGTTGAATCGGCATTTTCTGTGCGTGCATGGAATAAGTTTAAACAGGATTTGTCTTTTGAGGCATGACGACTTTGTGTGTTCGTCGTGACCGCAATCACGCGCTATTTGATCGCGGCTCCGCAACTCGATCACGATTCACGCGTAGCTCTCGCAGGATCGGTTTGCTCGAACGCGCGATTGAATTGACGGCATGACAATATCCCTTCAGGCGGCCTTCGCCGCCGCATCGCCGCGTATCACACCGCGCCGGATGCCGTTCATCAGCCTGATGATCTATCTCGCCGTGCTCGCGCTATGGGCGCTGCTGTTCGGCCGCGCGTTCTTTTTGAACAGCATCTGGGCGTGGTCAGCGGGCATGGTCTATATCGCCTATGACACGGTGCTGATGCTTTATGTGGTGTGGCAGACGCTGCCGCTGGCCGTGTCCGCGCGTGGTCCATCTGGAGCGGTTGCTGCGCAATCGCGTCCATCGGTGGGCATCCTGATAGCCGCGCATAACGAGGCACTCAATCTGCCGGAGGCGCTGGCAGCCATCGCACGCCAGTCCGATGCGCCGGATCTGATCCTGATCGCGGATGACGGCTCGCGCGATGCAACTGATACGCTCCTCCGCGACCGTTACGGTCTCGCCATTCCGGCGGTCGGCCAGAGCAGCATCGGCCAGTTTGGCAGATCGAGACTGCAATGGCTGCGCCTGCCGCATCAGGGCAAGGCGCGGGCGCTGAACACGGCGATCCTCAAGGCCGATACCGACATCGTCATCACGCTGGATGCCGATACGTTTCTGGCTGACGATGCCATCGCCGAAATGCGCGTGGCCTTTGCAGCGGATTCCGCACTGGTCGCGGCCGGCGGCATTCTCGTGCCGGTCTGCGACGACAGCGCCAGCGGCCGCGTGATGCAGTGGTTCCAGACCTACGAATATATCCGCAACATCATCTCGCGCTTCGCCTGGATGCGCGGCAACAGCCTGCTGTTGATCTCCGGCGCCTTTGCTGGCTTCCGCAGGGAGGCGCTGGTGGCCGTCGGTGGCTTCGATCCGGAGTGTCTTGTCGAGGACTATGAGCTGACCCACCGCATGCATCGTTATGCCGTCGATCACGGCCTCGACTGGCAGCTTCGCATGATCGGCACGTCGCTGGCGCGCACGGAAGCGCCGTCTCACGTCATGACGTTCCTGCGGCAGCGCCGGCGCTGGTTCGCGGGCTTCCTGCAGACGCAATACTGGAATCGCGACATGACCGGCAATGCGCGTTACGGCCGGCTCGGCCTGCGGATGCTGCCGATCAAGGCGCTGGATACGCTGCAGCCGATCTACGGCCTCACGGCCTTCGTGTTGCTGCTGGCTTTGCTCGTCACCGGCAAGACCGCCATCGCCGTGCCAGTATTCGGTCTGATCACCGCGAAGATCGTCGCGGATTTCCTGGTCTATCTCTGGACCGTGCATCTCTATCGGCGCCTGACAGGCGGCCGCACGCGGACGCGTTTTGTCGCAGCGGTATTCGCGGCGATCCTCGAACCGTTCAGTTTTCAGTTGCTGCGTCACGCCGGCGCGGCCTGGGGCTGGATCGCGTTCCTGCGTGGCAATCACGAATGGGGCTTTGCGCCCGCCGCATCGCCCCCGCGTCAGGCACCTAACGCGGGCGAGTAGTCGCTAGGCCGGTTTCGCCGCCAACGGCACTTTCACTGTGAAATGCGAACCGTGGGTGAGGTCAGACTTCACCTCGATCACATGGCCGAGCGCTTCGGCCGTGCGCCGAACGATCGATAGTCCGAGGCCAAGGCCCTCGCTGGCCGGATTGATCTGGTGGAAGGCATCGAAGATCGCGGTGAGCTGTTCGGCGGGAATGCCCGTGCCGGAGTCCAGCACCTCGATGGTCACCGCGTTGGCGTGCTTGCGACAGCCGACCAGCACGCGACCGCGTTCGGTGTATTTGATGGCATTGCCGACGAGATTGCCAAGAATCGCGCGCAGCATGCCGGGATCGCTGACAACCTGCGCCTTGCTCGGCACAATGACGAGGTCGAGGCCCTTGGCTTCGGCATGCAGGTGCCAGTTGGCGCTGATCGACTCGAACACGTCAGAGATCGGGAACGATCGCAGGTTCGGAATCCCAAAGCCGGCATCCAGCACAGATGTCTCGGCGAGACGGTCGAGCTCTTCCGCCATCCGCATGCCGGCATCGATGGCATAGCCGAGCCGCTCACGATCCTTCTCGTCGGTCAGCTTGTTGCGGATGCGGTCGATCGCCATGATCATGACCTGCAATGGCTGCTTCAGGTCGTGGCCTGCCACCGCCATCAGGCGACTGATATTGCGCTGAAGCCGATCCGACAGATGCAGCGCCCGGCGGAATTCCATTTGCGCCATGACCTGGCGGGCGAGGGCGGCCAGCACCTCGCGCTGTTCGGTCGACAGCACGCGCGGCTTGTCATCGAGCACGCAGACGGTGCCGAGCGGCAGGCCGTCCGGCGTGCGCAGCAGTGCGCCGGCATAGAAGCGCAAATGGGGCTCGCCGGTCACCAGCGGATTGCAGTCGAATCTTGGATCCTTGGTGACGTCCTCGACTTCGAGAAAACTGTGTTCGAGGATCGCGTGCGCGCAAATCGATTGATCCATCGGCGTCTGCCGCACGCCAAGACCGATCTCCGACTTGAACCACTGCCGGCCGTCATCGACGAGGCTAATGATCGAGATCGGCGTCTGGCAGACATAGCTGGCGATCTTGGTGATGTCGTCGAAGGATGGCTCAATGGCGGTGTCGAGAATGCCGTAGGAGCGCAGCGCCTTGAGGCGTTCGGCTTCATTGGGATGGAGCCTGGCGATCTTCGGCTTGTCTGACGCGTCCACTGAACCTGCTCACACCCGACGTCGACCCATCGAACCGGTAGATAGGTCCACATGTCTACCAACACTACGCGCGAGTTCCCTGAATGTCCCCCGTACGCTGCACCTACGTTCTTAGACCTTGAGACAGCAGGCGCAAACCAGAAACGACAAAAGACGATGCCGCGAGGCACCGTCTTTTGCGTAACGCTTAGATCGTCGTGTTACGGGCAGGCGTGACGCAGGCCGTCATAACCGAGATAGGTGCCCGTGCGGACATTGTACGACTTGTAGGTGCGGATGCAGTAGTCAACGTCGCCGCCGCCGGTGTCAGGAGCGACTTCGACCACGTCCGGCGCGTCGTCATAATAGCTGCTGCCGTAATACGGGCTGCCGCCGTAATAGCCGTAGGAATTCCCGTAATAGCTGCTGGCGGCCAGTCCGCTGCCGATAATGGCGCCGGCTGCGAAGCCCGGGCCGTAACCGCCGCCACGCCAGCCACCACCGCGCCAGCCGCCGCCGTGATTCCAGCCACCGCCGCCGGGGCGCTGGCCGCCATGCCAGCCGCCACCTCCGCCACCAAAGCGCTGACCGCCGCCAGAGAACGTGCCGATCGTGCGCGCACCGCCGGGGCCGACGCCCACGACCTTGGTGTTTTGTGCGTAGCTGGGGGTCACCGCGAAGGCGGGGATGGCCACAGCGACGGCTGCTGCGACACTCAAGATTTTCAAATTCGTCATCGTTTGCTCCTGTCTGGGATGCATGTTCAACCCCCTGAAGGGACTGCCGTTCCCTGCCGCCACGCGGTTATTGCGCAACGACAGAATGATCGTCCGGAACTGTATGCGGCATGAATGGATTGCGCCGTTTCTGCGACCGCCGGTACTTTGGAGGTAGGGTTCGGGGGAGGCCGATACGAGGCTTGTCACGATCAGTTGCAGGCGGCGATCGGTCGCGGCGGTAACTGGACATTTGGCGGCCCGGATGGCATCAACAACCCGACGAAAACCTTCGAACGGTTCAAAATATGAAACAGTTTTTGCTGAAATTCTTCACGTGGTGGAGCGGGACGACCTTCGGGACGAACCTGTGGACGTCGCGATTCGGCGAACTGGTTGGCACCGACGAGCAGGGCAACACATATTACCGCACCAAGGGCGGCAAGATCGACCCGACGCTGGGCTTCGAGCGCCGCTGGGTGATTTACAATGGCTATGCCGAAGCCACCAAGATCCCGCCGGACTGGCATGGCTGGATCCACCACACCGTGGACGTGCCGCCGACCGAAGAGAATTATACGCCGCGCGAATGGCAGAAGCCGCATCAGCCGAACCTGACCGGCACGCCCGCAGCCTATCGTCCGTCTGGTTCGACTCTGGCCAGCGGCCGGCGTCCCAAGGCGACCGGCGACTACCAGGCCTGGACTCCGGGCTCGTAACAACTCACCCGTTCTGGACGACTGGTTGTGCGGGCCGCTCTGCGGCGCGCACGGCCTCGCATTGTTTCCAGCCGCCAGCTCTTGCAGTGAGACCGGCAAGCACGTCCGGCGTGCCGCCCCGGATGAGCCCGCTTTGTAGGGCGGCGCCGGATTGTACTCGATCGATTGGGCTGGGGCGGATACGATATAGCCGCGACATGTGCGTTCGAGATGTTAGGTTTCGAAAGCTCACTGGGCATGATCGGGGACGGCTGACGAGATCGATCGTCTGTTCACAGCGACAACTCAGGAAAATCCGACATGACCAACGACACGCGCAGTGAGCACGACCTGTTGGGCAACCGCGATGTTCCGGCCGACGCCTATTACGGCGTTCATACGCTGAGGGCCGTTGAAAATTTTCCAATCACCGGGATTCCGATTTCCATCTATCCCGAACTCATCAGCGCGCTCGCCGCGATCAAGCAGGCGGCGGCACTGTCGAATATGGAGCTGGGGCTGCTCGACAAGTTACGCGGCGATGCGATCATCGCTGCCTGCGAGGAAATTCGCGCCGGCCGCTTGCATGACCAGTTCGTGGTGGACGTCATCCAGGGCGGCGCCGGGACCTCCACCAACATGAATGCGAACGAGGTGATCGCCAATCGTGCGCTGGAAATTCTCGGCCACGGCAAGGGCGACTATGGGTACCTGCACCCGAACGAACAGGTCAACATGAGCCAGAGCACCAACGACGTGTATCCCACGGCGTTGAAGATCGCGACCTATCACGGCGTGTTTCACCTGATCGATGCGATGGCCGTGTTGCGCCAGGGTTTCGAACGCAAGGCCGAAGAGTTCAAGGATGTCCTGAAAATGGGCCGCACCCAGTTGCAGGATGCGGTGCCCATGACGCTTGGTCAGGAGTTCAGCACTTATGGCGTCATGATTGGCGAAGACGAGGACCGGCTCCGCGAGGCAGCACTGCTGATTTGCGAGATCAACATGGGTGCGACAGCCATCGGGACCGGGATCACGTCCCATCCCGACTACGCGCGTCTGGTCTGCCTGCATCTCGTTGCCATCACCGGCATGCCGCTGGTCACCGCTGTAAACCTGATCGAGGCCACGCAGGACTGCGGTTCGTTCGTTCAGCTCTCAGGCGTGCTCAAGCGTGTGGCCGTCAAGATTTCCAAGATCTGCAACGACCTCCGGCTGCTGTCGAGCGGTCCGCGCGCCGGTTTCAACGAGATCAATCTGCCGGCGGTACAGGCAGGTTCCTCGATCATGCCGGGCAAGGTGAATCCGGTCATTCCGGAAGTCGTGAACCAGGTTGCCTTCGAGGTGATCGGCAATGATCTCACGGTGACCTTCGCGGCCGAGGCCGGCCAGCTTCAGCTCAACGCGTTCGAGCCGATCATCGCGCACAGCCTGTTCAAGAGCGTCAGTCATATGCGGGAGGCTTGCCTGACACTGGAAAAACGTTGTGTCGCGGGTATCACCGCGAACCGCGAACGTCTCCGCGCCTATGTCGAGAATTCGATCGGTCTCGTCACTGCGCTCAATCCCTATATCGGCTACGCCAATGCCACCGCCGTCGCGGTCGAGGCCCATGCGACCGGCCGCAGCGTCTACGATCTGGTGCTGGAAAAAGGTCTGCTACCTGCAGCGACCCTTGCCGCCATTCTCCACCCCGACGTACTCACCAAGCCCCAGAGCATGTTGATCCGCGAATGAAGGCCGCATCGGCCCGGCGCGATCAACGCGTGGGCATCTGCGCGACCGCCAGCATCGCTGCGACATAGCCGTACGGTCCGAGACCGCAGATCACAGCGGTGGCAGCCTGCGAGAGCACCGAATGGCGATGATACTTGTCGCGCGCGTGGATGTTCGAAATGTGCAGCTCCAGGATCGGTCCCTCGAACGCTTTCATCGCGTCGAGCATGGCGATCGAGGTGAACGAATAGCCCGCGGGATTGATGATGATGGCGTCGGCATCCTGACGGGCCGACTGGATGAGATCGACCAATACGCCCTCGTGGTTCGACTGGTGGAACGCCAGCGTCAATTTGAGTTTGACCGCCTGTTCCTCGCAACTGGCCTTGATCTGGTCGAGCGTGGTGGTTCCGTAGATATGCGGCTCCCGCACGCCGAGCAGGTTGAGGTTGGGACCGTTGAGGATCATCACGCGTTTCATTATCGAACTTCCTTCTAGCCGCCGAGCCACTTCGCCGGCACCATCACGAGCGACGGAAACAGCGTCAGCAGCGCCAGCACCACCAATTGTGCGATCATGAACGGCCAGACGCCGCGCATGATCTCGTCCATGCTCACCTTCGCCACGCCGCACACCACATTGAGCACTACGCCGACGGGTGGCGTGATCAGTCCGATCGCGTTGTTGATGATGAACAGCACCCCGAAATAGACCGGGTCGATGCCGGCCTCGCGGACGATGGGCATCAACACGGGCGTCAGGATCAGGATGGTCGGGGTCATGTCGAGTGCGGTGCCGACGATGACGACAATGATCATCAACACGATCATCAATAGCGTCTGGTTGCCCATGAAGGGACGGGCCAGTTCGACGATCTGGCCGGAAATTTCGGCCACCGTGATCAGCCATGACGACACCAGCGCTGCCGCGACCAGGAACATCACCACGGCGGTGATCTGGGCTGAACTGATCAGGATGTTCATCAGCTGCGCCAGTGTTAGCTCGCGATAGACGAACGTTGCCACGATGAAGGAATAGACTGCGACGACGACGGCAGCTTCGGTCGGTGTGAAGATGCCGAAGCGGAGGCCGACGATGATGATCATCGGCAACATCAAGGCCCAGAAGCCGTCGATCAGCGCGCGAAAGATCTGCGCCAGGCTCTGGCGCGGCGGGCTCACCGAGTTCTCGTTGCGTGCAACCCACCACCAGGCAAAGCACAGGCTGCCGCCGAGCATCAGGCCCGGCACCACGCCGGCGAGAAACAATTTTGAGATGGAAACGCCGGCGGCAACGCCGAAGATCACGAATCCGATCGAAGGCGGGATCACCGGCGCGATGATGCCGCCGGCGGCGACGAGGCCGGCTGCGGAGGCGCGGTTATGCCCGGCCGCAACCATCATCGGGACCAGCAATGCGCCGAGTGCGGCGGCGTCGGCGACGGCCGATCCGGACAGCGATGCCAGGATGCACGAGGTCAGGATCGCGACGTAGCCGAGGCCGCCGCGCAGATGGCCGACCAGGGCGATGGCGAAGTTCAGGATGCGGCGGGCAAGGCCACCTGTGTTCATGATCTCGCCGGCCAGGATGAAAAACGGCACCGCCATCAGCGGGAAGGAATCGACGCCATTGATGACGTTCTGCGCGATGATCTGGGAGTCGAATATATCCAGATAGGTCATCAGCGCGACGCCGCAGATGATCAGGGCGAATGCGATCGGCATGCCGATGGCCATCGCGCCGAGCAGCGAGAACGTGAAGATGCTGATGGTCATCGGCGGTCGTTCCCGTTGGCAGGGGCGGGCGCCGCAGGGACATGCTCCTCGGATTCACTGATGGTGATCAGCTCCGACGTGGCGAGTTGGCCGCTGAACAGGCGATAGAGGTCATGCAGCAGGATCGGGATCGAAGCGGCGCCGAAGACGAGACCTGCGGCGTAGAACAGGCCGACGGAGAGACCGGAGGCGGGCGCCGTCGTGTCCCAGTTCAGCACCGTCTGTTTCCACGAGCCTTCGGTGAGCAATACAGAGGCGTAGAGCATCAGCGCGTGACTGAGCGCGTAGCAGATCTTGCGGCCCATCGGCGACAGCAGCTTCACGAAACTGTCGACGCCGAGATGGGCGTGTTCGCGGAGGCCGACGATGGCGCCGAGAAACACCATCCAGACGAACAGCCAGCGCGACAGTTCTTCGGAGATGGCGATGCCGGAGTTGAAGACGTAACGTAGAACTACATTGCCGAATACCAGGACCACCATGGCGGCAAGCAATACCGCCATGACGATCTTGATCGACCGGTAATAAGCTTCGACGATCCTGCTTGTCGCAGTAGTTGATGAAGCGGGCATGGATGCTTTCGCAGTGAGCGTGGGGTCGCCGCGTAGTGACGGTTGGTGATGCGCGGCTCACTCAGTCCTTGTGAACGCGCTCAAGTTCACTATTGAACAGCTTGACGATCTCCTGATCGTAGTCGGCGGAGAATTTTGCCGCGATCGGCTTGGTCTTGTCGCGCATCTTCGCAAGCTCGGCCGGAGCGATCTCGTTGACCTCCATGCCCTTGGCCTTTAGCTCGCCGATGGAAGCCGCTGCGGCATCGCGGCTGACCTTGCGCTGATAGTCGCGGGCCTCGTTGGCAGCATCCTGCAGGATCTTTTGCTCGTCCTTGGTGAGCTTGTCCCAGAACACCTTGCTGACCAGGATGATGTTGGTGGAGTAGGTGTGGTTGGTGACGCTGAGATATTTCTGCACCTCGTAGAACTTGTTCGACAGGATCACCGAGAACGGATTTTCCTGGCCGTCCACCGTGCGTGTTTCCAGCGCGGTGTAGAGTTCGGAGAAGCTCATCGGCACCGGATTGGCGTTGAACGCCTTGAAGGTCTCGAGATAGACCGGGTTCGGGATCACGCGGATCTTGATCCCGTCGAGGTCTTCACCCTTGGTGATCGTGCGGCGGCTGTTGGTGACGTTGCGAAAGCCGAGATCCCAATAGCCGAGACCGATCAGACCCTTCTCCGGCAGCTTGGCAAGCAAAGCCGACCCGAGCGGGCCGTCGAGTAGCGCGTCGGCCTGTTTCGGTGTCGACACGATGAACGGGAAATCGATCAGCCCGTAGTCCTTGACGATGCCGACCAGCGAGGTCGTGGCGGGCGACTGCATTTCCTGAGTGCCGGCGCGCAATGCCGACTGCTGCTGCATCTCGGAGCCAAGCTGGTTGGCGGGATATTCGCGCACCTTCATCTTGCCACCGCTCTTGGCCGCAACGAGTTCGGTGAACTTCTGCACGCCCTTGCTGACGGGATGATCGGTGTTGTTGAGGTGACCCCAGCGGATCGTGCGCTCCTGCACCTGCGCGGATGCAGGGCCGCCGGCGATGGCGAGGGTGGCGGCGATAGCGGCAAGCCAGACAGCGGACTTCGGGTGTACGGACATGTTGAAGCTCCCTTGGATGGTATTTTTACTTCTTAGCGTCACCGTCATCTACGACAAAACAAAAATCAACCGATATTTTACATTATCTATGATGATTTGTGTCTGAGGCGCGGGGTGATGTATGGTGGCGCAGCGCGACCATTCCTCGTCACCAGGACCTTTCATGCTGGATACCCCCATTGCGGATCGCGCCGGAGAGACCGTCGGCGACAGCGCCTATCGGCGTATCCGCAACGACGTGATTTTCGGCACGCTTGAGCCCGGCCAGAAGCTGAAGCTGGAGAAGATGAGCGTCGCCTACGGCACCAGCGTCTCGACGCTGCGCGAGACACTGAACCGGTTGTGCTCGGAAGGCTTCGTCGTCGCCGAAGGCCAGCGCGGCTTCGAGGTTTCGTCGATCTCGGCAACCGAATTCCAGCAGATCGCCGAATTGCGCGAACTGCTCGAGGGCCATGCCATCGAGCAGTCTTTCAAATCAGGCGATCTCGATTGGGAAGCGCTGGTGGTCTCGGCTCATCACAAGCTGTCCGCCATGGAAAAGGCCATGCTGGCCGGCGACAAGTCGAAGACCGAGGCCTGGAAGCAGTGCGACTGGCAATTTCACCGCGCGCTGATCGCGGCCTGCGGCTCGCAGGTACTGCTCGATGCGTTGTCCGCGGCCTACGACAAGTATCTGCGCTACCAGATGCTGGCAGTGGTGTTTCGCGGCGAGGTGGCCGCGGTCGAGCATCGCGAGCTGATGAACGCCGCGCTGGCACGGGATTCCGCGAAGGCGCGAAAACTGCTGCACACCCACATCCATGACTGCGTGAAACATGCGCTTGGCAATTCGAATTGGCTGAGACCGGCTCCGTCGCGGCAGCAGACCATCCAGCAGCGCAGGAAACCGAAAACCTAGAACGGCTCGTCGCTGGGAGTCCGTTTCTTCTTTCTTCCCGGACGCTCCCAGACGACACCCGGAAAGCCCTTGAGCGGGACCAGCGGCTCGCCAGTGTAGGTCCACTCCTGCAACTCCTCGATGCCGATATGATAAAGCGGCTGTCGGCCGGTGCGGCTGCCGAACAGCGCGCGGGGAACGTTGACCATGTGCGGCGAGCGGGCGCGCTCGTAAAATAGTGGCGTGCCGCATCGCGCGCAGAAGCTTCGCGCCGTTTCCGACGTCTTGTCTTCAAAGCGTGTGATCTCCGCTTCGCCTGTGGTGACGCGGAAACGCTTGCGCCAGCTTCCGACATAGGTCGCGTAGGCCGCGCCATGCGCCTGCCGTGTTGCGCGGGAATGATCGTGCCAGGCCCAGCGCGCCGGAAAATCGATTTCGAATTGAACCGTGCCGCATAGGCAACGGCCCCTGACCGAACCGCCAGGCGCGATCTTCTCCGGCTTCTTCATTGCGATTGCTCCCGGGGCGCCGCCAGCGCGCTAGCCCAACCCTTTCAGCCATTCCCCCATCTCATGGAGCGCGGTGTTCGCCTTGGGCAGGATCTTGCCCATGGTGATGAAGCCGTGGAATTGCCCGGGATAGGTTTTATAGGCCACGGCGACGCCGGCGTCTGACAGGCGCCTAGCATATTCGTCGCCTTCGTCGCGCAGCGGATCGGCGCCGGCGGTCATGACATAGGCCGGCGGGAGGTCCTTCAGGTTCTCCACGCGGGCAGGTGACGCCCGCCAGTTGTCGACGTCGGCCTTGCTGGTGAGATAGTGATCGGCGAACCAGCGGATGACGTTGTGTGTCAACAGGCAGCTCGTTTCCGGCTCGCTGTGTGAGGGATGGTTCATGCGAAAATCAGTGGCGGGATAGATCAGCAACTGGCCGGCGAGCTTGGGCCCGCCATTGTCCCGCGCATCGATGGCCACGATGGCCGCGAGATTGCCGCCAGCGCTGTCGCCGCCGACGCTGATCTGCTTCGCATCCACATTGAGCTGCACGGCATTGTCGGCAATCCAGCGCGTCGCGGCAATGGCGTCGTCGATGGCGGCGGGAAACTTGTGCTCGGGCGCGAGGCGATAGTCGACCGAGATGACGATCATCTGGCCTTCATGGGCGAGGATGCGGCAGACTACGTCGTGGGAGTCGAGATCTCCGATCACCCAGCCGCCGCCGTGGAAGAACACCAGGCAGGGCGACATGCCGTCCTTTTTGCGTAGGGTCTTTGGTGTGTAGAGCCGCACGGGAATAGTGCCGGCCGGGCCGGGCACCGTCATGGATGTCACCGACGCCAGTTCCGGCGGTTCGGGATTGGCGACCGGGCGCGCTTTCAAATACCACTCGCGCGCTTCCTGCGGCGAGATGGTCTCATAGGGCGGACGGCCGGCATCGCGAAAGACGTTGAGAACGGCGGCGGCATCGGGATCGAGAACGACGGGCATGTGATCTGCTCTTGGTTTTCTTGATGTTTAAGCGGAGGTGCGGCCGCCATCGACGGTGTAAGCGGAGCCGGTGACGTAGCTCGCATCGTCGGAGGCGAGGAAGGCCACGATCGGTGCGACTTCCCGGGCGAGGCCGAGCCGGCGCTGCGGCACGCGATCGACGACCTTCTCGACAGGGGCGGGCGCGCCGCGGCCGACGCGTGCGTCCACGATGGCCGACAGCATGCGGCTGTCGATCAGGCCGGGACAAACGCAGTTCACGCGTACATTGGTGCCGGTGCATTCCTGCGCCGCGCTCTTGGTGAGGCCGATCACTGCGTGTTTGCTAGCGCTGTAGACGGCGACTTCGGCCGAGCCGATGACGCCGGCGATGGACGCGGTGTTGATGATCGAGCCCTTGTTGGCCTTCAGCATCACTGGCAGCACGTGCTTCATGCCGAGAAAGACGCCGACCACATTGACGTCGAGCACTCGCCGGAAGTCGGCGAGCGACATCTTCACGATGGGCGCAATCGTGCCTTCGATCCCGGCATTGTTGTAGAAAATGTCGATGGTGCCGAAGCGTTTCACCGTGGCGGCGACATAGCCGATGACGTCTTCCTCGCTCGTCACGTCGGCGGTGAGAGCGAGCGCTTCGGCGGAGGCGGGGAGTTCTGCGACGGCGCGTTTCAAGGCGGCGACATCGCGATCCACCGCGACGATTCTGGCGCCGCGCGCCGCCAGCAGCTTGATGGTCTCGGTGCCGATCACCCCGGCCGCGCCGGTAACGACGGCGATTCTGCCGTCCAGACGGATTCCGTCAGTCATCTTGAACGTTCTCCCCATGCTCCGGTTTGTTCCGGATTGATGGCTGGTCGCGTATCGCGCGCCTGCCTGATGTGGACTATTTCACGGGGAGAATGACCTGACCAGCCGGGCGGTATGGGGAGCAGGGTGCCCTTTCGCCGCCGCATTCGGCGTGTTAACCGGAGGCGATTACGCGGCCATTCTCCTACAATGTCGCGAGCCTGATTCTCGATTGAGCCGCGCCGCATGTTGCGAACCCTGACCATTGCCGGATTTGCGGCCCTTCTGGCCGCCACCTCACTGTCGCCTGCACCTGTGCAGGCGCAGTTCGGTCCGCTGTTCGGCGACACGCCGCCGCGCCCGCCGGGTGCCGTGCCGCGTGGCCAGCAACCCCCGCCGCCCATGGACGACGAGGAAGAGGTGCCGGAACTGCCGCAGGGCCGTCTGTTGCCGACCCGTCCCGGCATGGGCGCACCGCCGCCCGGCGCCGTCCAGTCGCAGCCACTGGCACCACCGCCTGGCAGCAACACCACTATCGTTCCGCAGAACCCGCCGGGGCAGGGACAGGCCCAGCAGCCGGCCGCGCCAGGGCAGCAACAGCCCGGCGTCGCCAACGCGCCGCCTGCCGCCGCTCCCGGTGGCCGCCAGCCGCCCAAGGTGGCGCCGCCGACGCCCGCCACGCTGCAGCCCGGCGATGAAGTCGTTACCGAGCCGCCGGCGCAGAAGATCGTCAACAAGAAGGCGAGCTTCTCGGGCCTCGACAAGATCACCGGCCGCATCATCAATTTCGACGCCGATATCGGCGAGACTGTGCAGTTCGGCGCGCTGCGCGTGAAGACCGATGCCTGCTACACGCGTCCGGCGACCGAGGCGGCGAATACCGACGCTTTCGTCGAGGTTGACGAAATCACGCTGCAGGGCGAGGTGAAGCGGATCTTCTCCGGCTGGATGTTTGCGGCCAGTCCGGGCCTGCACGGCGTCGAGCATCCGATCTACGATATCTGGCTGACCGATTGTAAGCAGCCGGAAGCCACGGTTGCGACGACACAGCCCGACGCACCGCGTGCCCCGCCGCCGGCCCAGAAGCGTGCGCCGCCGAAGCAGCAGCCGCGCGCCCAGCAGCAGCCCCTGCAGCCGCCGCCAGGCTTCCCGGCGTTCCGGCAGTAAGCGTTACGGCGCGTCTTAAGAGGCGCTATTCCGTCCCGCGATAATGTCCAGCACCGTCGCGCCCTTGAGCGGGAAATCCATCGGCAGTCTGTCGAATTCCGCAATGCCGTCGAGCGACGCGTCGAGCAGCTTGCGATAGCGGGCCCGCGGCACTTCCTGTGCGCCGAAGCTCAGCAGGTGATCGGTGACATATTGGGTGTCGAGCAGCTTGAAATCGCCGGCGATCAGCCGGGCGACCAGATGCACCAGCGCCACCTTCGAGGCGTCGCGCGCATGATGAAACATGCTCTCGCCGAAGAACGCGCGGCCGAGCGAGACGCCATAGAGCCCACCGGCCAGCGTGTCGTCCTGCCAGATTTCGACGCTGTGCGCGTGGCCCATCTCATGCAGCTCGCCATAGAGGTCGCGGATGCGCGTGTTGATCCAGGTGTCCTCGCGGCCCGGCTTTGGCGCGGCACATTCGGCCATCACGCGCTTGAAGGCGGTGTTGACAGTCACTGTGAAAACGTCGGAGCGCACGGTGCGGGCGAGGCGCGAGCTGATGCGAAAACCATCCAGCGGAATGACGCCGCGCATCTCGGGCTCGACCCAGAACAGGCCGGGATCGTCGGCGCTTTCCGACATCGGAAAGATGCCGCAGGCATAGGCGCGCAGCAGCAGTTCGGGCGTGACCTCGGAGGAGGCAGAGTCGCGTGAGCTCATGCGGCCAGCATAGCAGGCCGAGGCCGCCCGGGCGACGGTCTCGGCGCTCCACAGGCGCTGAGCGGATTGAGGGGGCATCGGAGGATCGGAATCACGAACCAAGCAATGCTTATGCCCGGCATTTGGCTTACTTATTGGATCGGTCCTGGTCGCGCAGGGCACACTGATGCCAACGCGGGCTGATCAATCTGGAACCGCTCAACAACCGGCCTGGCGCGTCCGATTGTTGCTTGATTGTTCGGACGACGGGCATAGCTATCAGGATGCAGGCAGGGAGCCTGTTCACCATGACGAATATCGTGACAATCGACGGCAAGGCATCGATCAGAACGACAACGCCTCATCGGGTGGTCGTTGTCGGCGCCGGCTTCGGCGGGCTGGAGACCGTATATCGGCTGACCGGTGCCGATATCAGCATCACCATTGTCGATCGCCGCAATCATCATCTGTTTCAGCCGCTGCTGTATCAGGTCGCGACCGCATCGCTGGCGACGTCGGAGATCGCCTGGCCGATCCGTTATCTGTTGCGTGGACGCAAAGATGTGACGACACTGCTCGGCACCGTGACCGGCGTGGATGCGGCGGCGCGCCGGGTGCTGCTCGATGACGGGCAGACGCTGCCCTATGACACGCTGGTGCTCGCCACGGGTGCCGGCCACGCCTATTTCGGCCATGATGAATGGGAGCCGTTCGCGCCGGGCCTCAAGACGCTGGAAGATGCGACCACGCTGCGCCGCCGTATTCTCACGGCCTTTGAGCGTGCCGAACGCGAGAGCGATCCCGTCAAGCGTGCGGCACTGCTCACCTTCGTGATCATCGGCGCCGGACCGACTGGTGTCGAACTCGCCGGCACCATCGCGGAGCTCGCGCGGGTGACGCTGCCGGAAGATTTTCGCAATATCAATACGCGCGAGACGCGCGTGGTGCTGATCGAGGCGGGGACACGCGTGCTCGCTGGATTTCCGGAGGACCTGTCGGCCTATGCACAGCGCTCGCTGGAGAAGCTCGGCGTCGAAGTCGCGCTCGGACATGCGGTGTCGGATTGCAACATCGATGGCGTTGTCTACGGCGACAAGGCACTCGGTGCCAGGACGATCATCTGGGCGGCAGGCGTGCGCGCGTCGCCGGCTGCCGAATGGTTGGGCGTTGCCGCTGATCGCGCCGGGCGTCTGCAGGTCAATCCGGATCTCACAGTGCCGGGTCATCCCGAGATATTTGCTGTCGGTGACACCGTGACCATTGCTGCCCCTGATGGCAAGCCAGTACCTGGCATTGCCCCGGCAGCAAAGCAGGAAGGGCGCTATGTCGCGTCAGCAATCAAGCAACGTTTGCGTGGTGAGACGCCCGCACCGTTTCGTTATTCGCACGATGGCAGCCTCGCACAGATCGGCAAGAAGCTCGCCGTGATCGACTTCGGCCGCGTCAGGCTGCGCGGCGCGCTGGCGTGGTGGATCTGGGGCATCGCCCATATCTATTTCCTGATCGGGCTGCGCAATCGTCTTGCCGTTGCGATCAACTGGCTCTGGATCCACACGCTGGATCAGCGCGGCGCGCGGCTGATCACGCAGGGGCGTGCCGTGGTCGACAGCCAATCCGTGCCGTCGCATAGCGGCGAGGAGAAGCGCGTCAGTTCGGCGCGCTGAAATCTCGGGACGGTTGCCAGGGCGGCTTGGCAAAAATAGATGCCATGGATGCCGCCAAGCGTGGGCCGCGGCTGATCCAGTATGAGAGCGTCGCCTGACTATACGCGCCGGCGAGCTGCGCGCACGCAACGTGCCGGCGATCGGCAGCGGCAGCTTCACTTATGACCTGTCGTCGGCTTGCTCCCCATGCGGTGAAGAAAACCATCCGATAGACCGGCATTTCCTGCCGCTCCACGTCGCATTTGGGGGTGTCGACGCAACGCCGCGCGTGACCCGGCTCCATGACAGCGCGACGTTTGCTGCGGATGCGAAAGGAAAGAGGGGCGCGCTCTAAGATGGTGATACATGCGGCGCAGATCGCGTTGGCGGTTGCTCGCCGGGCAACAACTGGTGTTACGTTGCCGGACGTATTGTCGCAGGTACGGCGGCTCGGCTCGCCGGAGGAGATGCCGTGTCGCTGAGCTGGAAGAAGATTGCACCTCTCGCTGTCTGGCTGGTGCTGTACGTCATCCCGATTCCGGCAGGGCTTGTCGCCAATCAGTGGCATTATTTTGCCGTTTTCGCTGCGGTGATTACCGGCCTGATCCTGGAATCCATGCCCGTAGGCGCGGTCGGTCTGATCGGTCTGACCTTTGCGGGCGTGATGGGATATGTCGAACACGATCCCAACAAGTCGCTGCGCTGGATGCTGAGCGGATTCTCCGAAAGCACGGTGTGGCTGATTGTCGGCGCCTTCGTATTCTCGATCGGCTATCGCAAGAGCGGTCTTGGCAGGCGTCTGGCATTGCTGCTGGTTCGCGGCCTCGGGCGCAACACGGTGGGACTGGGTTATGCCGTTGCGCTGTCCGATCTCGTTCTCGCGCCGGCGACGCCATCGAACACCGCGCGCAGTGGCGGCACGGTCTATCCGATTGTCAGCAACATCCCGAAGATCTACGGATCGGAGCCGGGTCCGACAGCCGGCAGGATCGGAACCTACGTGATGTGGACCGCCTTCGCGGCGACTGCGGTCACGAGTTCGATGTTCCTCACCGCGCTTGCGCCCAATGCGGCTGCACTGAGCATCGCCAAGAAGATCGTGAGCGTGGACGTCGGCTGGTCACAGTGGTTCATCGGCTTCGCGCCGCTCGGCGTGCCGCTGATTTTGCTTCTGCCACTGCTGAGCTACGCAATTTGCCGACCGGAGGTGAAAGAAAGCCCGGAGATCGTGGCGTGGAGCGCGGGTGAACTCGCATCCATGGGCGCGTTGTCGCGTAGCGAATGGATCATGGCCGGACTGGTCGTGCTTGCGATGTTCCTATGGATCACCGGATCCAATCCCGACATCTCGCTGCCGGGCGTCGGTTCGAACTTCATCAATGCGACCATGGTGGTGTTCGTTGTGATCTCGCTGATGCTCGTCACCGGCGTCATCACGTTTTCCGACATCATCGCCGAGAAAGCAGCGTGGGAGGTGTTTTTCTACTTCACATCGCTGCTGACGTTGTCATCCGGCCTCAACGACATCGGCTTCATCAAATGGGCTGCCGCCGGCCTGGCGGCTCCGCTCGCCACATTCAGCCCGACCATCGCGATGATCCTGCTGGTCTCGATCTTCTTCTGGATCCACTATTTTTTCTCGAGCATTACGGCGCACGCGGCGGCGATGCTGCCTGTCGTGCTGGCGGTGGGGTCAAGCATTCCAGGAATCCCGATGTCGACTCTGACATTGCTCTGCATCTACTCGCTTGGCCTGATGGGCGTGATCTCGCCCTATGCCACCGGACCGGCACCGATGTATTTTGGCAGCGGCTATATCGGCAAGGCCGACTTCTGGAAGTTCGGCCTGATCTTCGGGTTGATCTATTTCGCCGGCTTGCTGCTGGTCGTAATGCCCTGGCTGCTGATGATCAACTGAGCCACAGTCCAAGGAAGCGTCGCGTGGTAGGAGGCGCCCGCGTGTCGGTGCATCTCGCTACCTGGTGCCGTAAGCACGATCACCGGCGTCACCGAGACCCGGCTCGATATAGGCGTGCTCGTTCAGCCGATCATCGATCGCCGCGGTCCAGATCGGGACGTCCGGATGATAGCCGCGCAGACGTTCAATGCCTTCGGGCGCGGCCAGCAAGCAGACAAAGCGGATGTCCTTGGCGCCGCGCTCCTTGATGCGATCGATGGCGGCCACCGCGGTGTTTGCCGTGGCCAGCATCGGATCGATCACGATGACGAGGCGTTCGTCGAGATTGGTCGGCGCCTTGAAGAAGTATTCCACGGCCACAAATGTTTCGGGATCGCGGTACAGGCCGATATGCGCGATACGCGCTGACGGGACGAGGCCGATCATGCCTTCGACGAAGGAGAGGCCGGCGCGGAGGATCGGCGCAAATACCAGTTTCTTGCCGGCGATTTCCTTGCCGGTCATCTTCATGATCGGCGTTTCGA
This sequence comes from Tardiphaga sp. 20_F10_N6_6, assembly GCF_052076045.1. Lineage (NCBI taxonomy): Bacteria > Pseudomonadati > Pseudomonadota > Alphaproteobacteria > Hyphomicrobiales > Nitrobacteraceae > Tardiphaga > Tardiphaga sp. 20_F10_N6_6. Next base: position 1,109,601 of record NZ_CP197239.1, on the reverse strand, counting down.
TCTCGACATCGGTGAGCGGCAGGTCGCGCGTCACCTCGTAGCACAGCAGCATGCCGATTTCGTTGAGCAGTTCGCGAAAGCCCTTGGTCGAGCGGTTCTTGTCGCGGATCAGCGTCAGCTTGTGCTGCACCAGCGGGTGATTAACGATCGTGACGCCGTCCATGAACCTCATCCGTTGCGAGAGTGTAAAACCGTCTTTGATCTAGAAAACCGTACCGTCGCTGATGACCTTCACCGGCGGCGAATGATCCTCGCGGCGCTCGCGCGCCAGGATGCGACCGGCGGCCCATGTGCCACCTTCGAGCACCTTGGCCAACGGCAGCGACGTCGCGTCGAGCTTCAGTCTTTGTCGCAGGCCGCCGGCGACGCGGTCAAGTAGCGCCACGGTCAGCGCCCGCCATTCCACCACCAGCGGCGACGATACGTCGTGCTCACGCGTGGCGTCAGCGGGATCGCGGAATTTCAGGACACCACCATCAACGAAAAGGCCACCATTGCGATATTCGGCCAATCCCGTGAGGCCGTCGATATCGGTCACATCGATGCCTGCGGTCTGCAGCGGTTCGATCAGCGAATAGGCCAGCCATTGCGACAGCTTGTGCAGGGGCACAAGGCCGCTCGTCGCATCCGAGGTCGTCATCGCCGGATGCTTCCAGCAATCGCCGAGCGCGATGCCGTCCAGCGTCAGCCGCGACGGCCAGATCGGACCAAGTTGCAGCAGCAGTTCCGAGAGGATGGTGGGAGCGGGCAGGCGGCCATTGTCAGCCAGCGACGCCAAGCGGTCGAACAACCCACCGGGCCGCGGCGTATCCTTCGTGCCGAACATATCGGGCTTCGACGCCACGTGTTCGCCAAGCCGGCGCAACAGATCGGCGCGGCCGTCGATGCCGACCATTGGATTGGTGTCGGAGACCTGCATGCCGCGCTTGAGATCGCTGACATCGAGCTCTGTGAGCTTGCTGGCATCGGCGCGCAGCGGCTGTGCGGGATCGGCAGAGAATGTGCCGCCGGCGAACATCGCGAGGCTCGCGAGACCGAGACCTTCGGAGCGGCCGATCGCCGCGCCGGTTTTGGGATCGGTATAGCGCCAGGTCGGACCGGCCCCGGCATCGAGAAACACGCTGGTGATGGCGAGATCGAATTCCGCGCGTCCGCGTGCCGCGCGATCAGGCCATGAAATGCCACCCGCGACATCGGCCCAGCGATCGTCGCCGGCATTGACGAAGTGACGCCAGCGCGAATGGAACGGGACATCGAGCGACGGATAGGAGGCGCGCGTCGTGTCCAGCACCAGGTTGATCACGTCGTCCATGCGCGTGAGATCAATACGGAAGTTCGGCAGTTTGTCGTCGAGGCCGAGGTTCAGCATACGTTGCGCACGGGTGCGCACGGCGTGAGCTGACAGTAACGAGAGGGCGGCAGAGGCTTCCGGGGTCTGGGGATTCACTGCTGATATCTCAATACTTCTCGAGCCCGCGACCGACGGAGTCGATCAGATCCTGTGGTGTCACCGGGTCCGGCGTGAAGTAGCCGGCCGCCTTCTTGGCGGCGATCTCCACATGCGCATCGGCCGGGATCATGTCGTCGGGGATCGGCACGCGCTCGACGATCTCGACGCCCTGACTGGTCAACGCATCATGCTTCATGTCGCTCATGGAAATGAAGCGATCGATGCGCTTGAGGCCGAGCCAGTGCACCACATCCGGCATCAACTGCTGGAAGCGCGCGTCCTGCACGCCGGCGACGCATTCGGTGCGTTCGAAATACTGCGCAGCGGCGTCGCCGCCCTCCTGGCGCTTGCGCGCATTGTAGACCAAAAATTTGGTAACCTCGCCGAGCGCACGGCCTTCCTTGCGGTTGTAGATGATGATGCCGAGACCGCCGGACTGGCCGGCGCGTGCGCATTCCTCGATGCCGTGAATGAGATAGGGACGGCAGGTGCAGATATCGGAGCCGAACACGTCGGAGCCGTTGCACTCGTCGTGAACGCGGCAGGTGATCTTGGTCGTGTGATCCGGCAGCTTGCTGACGTCGCCGAAAAGATAGGCGGTAGTCCCGCCGATCGGCGGCAAGAACACCTGCAGGTCAGGCCGCGTCACGAGTTCGGGAAACATGCCCGCGGTCTGTTCGAACAGCTGACGGCGCAGATTGTTCTCGCTGGTATCAAAGCGTTTGGCGAGACCGGGCAGATACCACACGGGATCGATGGCAATCTTGACGACGGAGACGCTGCCATTGGCATGCACAACGTCGCCGTCGTGTTTGAGGCGACCGCCAGCGATCGCGGCCTGCAGCTCGGGCAGATCGAGCCGCGCCTTGGTGATCGCAATGCTCGGGCGGATATCGATCCCTTCGGCGATCTCGGGCGCAAAGTTCTCGGCAACGAGATGACCCCAGGGATCGAGCGATACGATCTTCTCGGGATCGGTCCATTGTCCGAAAGGCCCGACGACAGCAGCGGGATGGGTGTTTGTGAGGTCGGGACGCTTCAGCGGATCAAGCGCGCCGGATGAAACCGCGAGTGCGCGATAGACCGAATAGGAGCCGCCATGGGTGCCAATGACGTTGCGGTCCTGCGGGCGGGAAACGGTGCCGATGACCGGTCCACGTTCGCGTGCGGAGGCTGCGCCCCACTGGATCGGGAAGTGATGCTTGGCGCCCGGCGCAGGATGCGACGTCAGGCGAATATGATCGATCCGGTTGGAACGGCTCATCGCAAAGGCCCCCTAAAATGGCAACGGCCCGTCTGGAAGGACGGGCCTTATTGCTAAGGAAGCAACTAACTATAACTATCTCCCGAACAAATGCAACAGGGAGAAAGACGTGGTAGCCGGGGCGGGACGTCTCGCAAGCTCCGCCGCACCCAATATGCGCCGGTTGCCGACAATTTCGGCGCATTCGGGCCTTGTGTCACGCGATCGTCACGGCGAGCATACGCTTTATCAACCATGTTGGAGTGCCTGATATGCGCGCCGTTCTGGATCATTGCAGCGATGGCGTGAAGCACAGCGTTGCAGCTGGCGATACGATCATCCGGGAAGGACAGACCAGCGGGCATTTGTTCGTGCTGATCGAAGGGCAGCTCGATGTCGTCAAGGGCGACACGGTGGTTGCGAGTTTGACCGAACCCGGTGCGGTGGTCGGTGAAATGTCGGTGCTCCTCGAACAGCCGCATACGGCCACGGTGCGTGCTGCCATCGATACGCAAGTCTACGAGTTCGAGAATGCGACGGATTTCTTGCGGGCTCACCCGACCGTCGTGCTGATGATCGCGCGGCTGCTGGCGCAGCGGCTCAATGTGGCGACGAGCTATCTTGCCGATATCAAGCAGCAATATGCCGGCCATGGTACGCATCTGTCGATGGTCGGTGAACTCCTGGACAACATGGTCAACCTGTCGCCGACGAAGGTGTCACCAGGTTCGGATCGGGGCTCGGATCGACAAAACGATCCACGGATGTGAGCCATGCGGGCGCGACCTTGATCGGTAACGCCGGACGCTGCAGCGGAGCGTTCAGATCGATATGGTCAGCGCCTTCCGCCGATAGCCAGAATGCTGTGCCGTCATCGAGGTCGAGCACGATGTAAGCCGGCGGCCGGCCGAACTGGCGGCCTGCATTGAACACCCAAGTCTCACCAATCCGGTCGTACCAGGAACCGTCTTTGACAAACGGAGACTCATGCACATGGCCGGAGATCACCATCGCGGGCCGATGCGCTTCGATCCACTGCACCAGTTCGATATCGCCGAAGTAACGTTTGCCACCCCAGCTCGTCGGTGAGTTGGTTGGCGGCGCGTGATGCACCCAGATCCAGCGTTTTGCATTTTGTGCGGATGCTTCGTTGAGTTGTTGCGCGATACGCTGCTGGACCAACGGACCGTCCCACCACGGACAGACCGTGAAGAACGTATCACCAATGGTGAGGCTGTCACCATCGCAGGCGATGCCGAGTTGTCCCACATCGCCAACCCAGCGCGCGACCTTCTCGCCCTCGGCATTGCGTTCGTCGAGATCGTGATTGCCAGAGCACAGGATCACCTTGGTGCGTTGGGCAAGCAGGCCGAGATACTTTTTCACCACCAAGATTTGAGCGCGGAAGTCGACGACCGAGGCGATATCAAGAGCGTCGCCAGCAAAGATCACGAGGTCGAATTGCGGCGCGACGCTGAGTAGCCAGTCGAACTGGGGCAGCGAATAATGCAGGTCGGCCACGACAAGGCAGCGCATATGAAATCCGAGGTCCGGAAAGAAAGAGAAATATCAGCAGACTGAAAGGTGCAGTCTAGGCATGCGATGGAACCGCGCAAGGCGAACGGGCGCGGCATATTTGTGCAGGTTGGGGGTGTTTAAGGCGCGGCCGCAGCGCAGACGGGCCTAGCCCGCAGCGCTGACCGGCGGTTTGGCCACGGGCTTGGTGACGGCGCAGAACCGCAGCACGATACGCGTGCCGGTATGGTCGGGATCGCGTTCGACGGACGCTTCGAGCTTGCTGGCCATGGCATTGACGATGCGCTGGCCCATGCCGGTGGAGCGCGGGTCGACTTTCACGTTGAGGCCGACGCCATCGTCAGTGATCGACAGTTCGAGCTGGTCGCCCTGCGCGGTGAGCACGACATGGATCGGGCCGGCTCCGTCGGGATAGGCGTATTTGACGGCGTTCATCACCAGTTCGTTGACGATGATGCCGATGGCTACGGCGCGGTCCGGATCGATCTCGACGGACTCCGCTTTCAGCGTCAGTCGCGACATCCGGTTGCCTTCGGCTGAGCGACGGAGATCTTCCAGCAGGGCTTCGAGATACTGATTGAGCAGCACGCTGTTGAGGTCGTGCGAGGTGTACAGCCGGCGATGGACCTGCGCCACGGCGGCGACCCGGCCCATGGCGTTGGTCAGCGCCACCTTGACGTGATCTTCGTTGGTTGAGTTGGCCTGCAGATGCAGCAGCGAGGCGATGATCTGCAGCGAGTTGCCGACGCGGTGATTGACCTCGCGCAGCAACACCTCGCGCTCGGCTGCAAGGGCCGCATAACGATCGCGCGACGCGTGGACTTCGGCTTCGGCGTCGTCGCGGGCCTTTGATATCAGGGCCTGTTTGATGGCGGTCGTGCAGGCGACATGCAGCAGCGGCAGGAAGTCGCCCTGGGTGTCCTTCACCAGATAGTCGGCGGCACCCGCCTTGAGGGCGGTCACGGCAATCTTGCTGTCCTGCGACGCCGTGACGAACACCACCGGGGGCGGCGAGGGCAGTTTCTGGATCTGCTCAAGCGTTTCCAACCCGTCGAGGCCCGGCATGTACTGATCGAGCGCGATGACGTCGATGCCACCCTGCTTGATCCGTTCGATACCGGCTTCGCCATTGTCGCAATGCTCGACGCCAAAGCCCTGCCGCGTCAGGCCGCGCGACACCAGCCGCGCAAGACCTGCGTCGTCATCGATATACAGCAGCGTAGGCGTCGTGGCAGATGTCATGTGGACGCTTGTGGAACCTGAATGACGGAGAAAAACAGACCGAGTTGGCGGATCGCGTTGGCGAAGCTCTCGTAGTTCACGGGCTTGGTGATGTAGACGTTACATCCGAGCTCGTAGCAGCGCTTGATTTCCTGCGCATCGTCGGTGGTGGTGAGGACCACGACGGGCGCACATTTGAGAAATTCGTTCTCTTTGACCCGCTTCAGGATATCGATCCCGGTCATGTCGGGCAGGTTGAGGTCGAGCAGAATCAGCAGGGCTTCGCCCTTGTGATCGAGGCCAGTGCTATCCTTGCCGAACAGGTAGTTGACGGCGTCTGTACCGTTGGTGAACGGGATGATCTCATTATTGACACCCGAGCGCCTGATATTGCGTTCGATCAGACGGGCGTGACCCTCGTCGTCCTCGATCATAATGATGGTGACTGGCTTACTCATGTTTGTTTATCCCGGTTATGCCCCGTCCATCTGGCCGGCAGCGTGACGGTGAAGTTGCTGCCGTTGCCGAGTTCCGATGACACCGACATGGTGCCGCCCATTCGTCGCACCAAAGCGCGCACATGGGCCAGTCCGATGCCCTGGCCGGGCTTGTCCTGTGTACCCGCACGGCGGAAAAGATCAAAGATGCGCTGATGATCCCGGGGATCGATGCCGCGGCCGTTGTCGATGATCTCGAAGATCGCAAAGCCCATCTTGGTGCGGCCCTTGACGAGAATGTCGCCAGGGACGCCGGGCTTCAGATATTTCAGCGCATTGTCGATCAGGTTGCCGAAGATCTGTTCCATTGCGAGACGATCGCTCTCGATGTCAGGCAATGGCTCGATGCGGATCTGGGTTTCGGTCTCGGCTGCCTGATGCGCTACGGTGGAAGCGATGCCTTCGATGAGTTCGCGGGTGTCGATCTTCACCGGCTTGAACTCCCGCCGGCCCTCGCGGGTCAGATTGAGAATAGCGCTGATCAAGCGGTCCATCTTCCCGATCGACGATTTGATGAAGCCGAGCGCTTCGGTGAAATCGGCGGAGAGTTGCTTGTCCTGTTCGGGCAGCGCCGGCTCCGGCAATTCGCCGTTCACATCGGGCACGACGGGGTCTGCATTGGCGAGCGTTGCGATGCGCCTGAAGATATCGCCGCGCAGCTCTTCGAGCTCGCTGGTGAAGCCCATGATGTTGACCAGCGGCGAGCGGAGGTCGTGGCTGACGATATAGGAGAAGCGCTGCAGCTCGTCGTTGGCTTCGCGCAAGTCGGCGGTGCGCTCCTCAACGGCGGCTTCGAGGTCGATGTTGCTGTCGCGCAACCTGGCCTCCGCCTCATCGCGGGCGTTTGACGAGCGGCGCACGAGGAAGATCGACAGCGCCGCCAGGAGCACCACCAGACCGGAGCCGGCCACGGTGACTAACGAGGCCCATTGCTGACTCTGGTCGGCCGTCCGGGTGCGTTCGACAAACAGGCGGCCTTCTTCGGCGCGCATCGCGCGGGTGATATCGGCGATGTCCTGAACGGCCTGATTGGCGCCGCCGCGACGAAGGATGTCGATGCTCGACTGGATGTCGTTGTTCTTGATGCGGTCGATCCCCCTGGCGAATTCCGCCAGTCGCTGCTCGACGGCTGCACGCAGTTTGACCGTGTTGGCGACCTGGGCCGGATTGTCGTTGGCGAGGGCCACCAGTCTGTCGACGGCCGGCAGGATCGCGGCCGCCGAGGTTTCGTATTCGGAAAGGAATTGTGGACCGCTGGACAGCAGATAGGCGCGGGTCGCGCTTTCGGTCCGGCGGATTTCCAGCAGCAGGTTCGATATCTGGTTCTGGACTTCGACGGTGTGGACCACCCACCTGGAATCGTCACGTGCCTGGTTCACCAGGATAACGGAGGCCGCGCTGATGGCGGCAAGCACCAGCAATCCCGCCAAGAGCACCAGGATTTGCCATAGCGCTCGCCTGCGGGCGGCGTCAGCGGTCACGTAGTACTCGCTTGGATTGCAGATTGGACTTCAATATGGCCCCCGCCGCCGGACGTCTCCCGGCAGCACAAAAAACGCGGATCGAGGCGATTGGTTCCAGACTGATCCCAAATGTTTCAGGTCTTGGGAGCCTTGCCGGCCAGATACTGTTCCAGCCAGTGGATGTGATAGTCGCCCTCGATAATATCGCTTTCCCGGGCCAGGGCCCGGAACAGCGGCAGGGTCGTCTCGACGCCGTCCACTACGATCTCGTCCAAGGCCCGTCGCAGTCGCATCAGGCATTCCGGCCGGTTCTTGCCGTGAACGATCAGCTTGCCCACCAGCGAGTCGTAATAAGGCGGGATCTTGTAACCCTGATAGACCGCGGAATCGATGCGGACGCCGAGGCCGCCGGGGGCGTGATACTGGGTGATCGTGCCGGGCGACGGCCGGAAGGTTTCCGGGTTCTCGGCATTGATGCGGCACTCAATGGAATGGCCGATGATGTTGACCTCTTCCTGAGTGCAGGGCAGGTCGCCGCCGGCGGCGATGCGGATCTGCTCCAGCACAAGATCGATGTCGGTAATCATCTCGGTGACGGGATGCTCGACCTGGATGCGGGTGTTCATTTCAATGAAATAGAACTCGCCGTCCTCGTAGAGGAATTCGATGGTGCCGACACCGAGATACTGCATGTCCTGCATCGCCTTGGCGCAGATGCCGCCGATCCTGGCGCGCGCTTCCGGTGACAGGATCGGCGAAGGACCTTCTTCCCAGACTTTCTGGTGACGGCGCTGCAGCGAGCAATCGCGCTCGCCGAGATGCAGCGCGCCGCCGCGGCCGTCGCCGAGCACCTGAATTTCGATGTGGCGCGGCTTCTGCAAGTACTTTTCGAGATAGACCGACGCGTCGCCGAACGCAGCCTTGGCCTCGTTCGAGGCAGTGGACAGCGCCATCAGCAGATCGGCTTCAGTCTGCGCGACCTTCATACCACGGCCGCCGCCGCCGGCGGCTGCCTTGACGAGGACCGGGAAGCCGATCTCGCGGGCGATCGCTATGGCATCGTCTTCGGGGCCGACGCCGCCGTCCGAGCCGGGCACCACGGGAATGCCAAGCCGCTTGGCGGTCTTCTTGGCTTCGATCTTGTCGCCCATCAGGCGGATGTGTTCGGCCTTGGGGCCAATGAACTTCAGATTATGGTCGGCGAGGATCTCCGCGAAGCGCGCATTTTCCGACAGGAAGCCATAACCGGGATGCACTGCATCGGCGCCGGTGATTTCACAGGCGGCGAGCAGCGATGGGATGTTGAGGTAGCTGTCTTTCGACGCCGGCGGGCCGATGCAAACGCTCTCGTCGGCGAGGCGCACATGCATGGCGTCGGCGTCCGCGGTTGAATGCACGGCCACGGTCGCGATGCCGAGCTCCTTGCAGGCCCGCAGGATGCGCAATGCGATCTCGCCGCGGTTGGCGATCAGGATTTTCTCGAACATGGCGTTCCGAAGTCAGAGGACGTTGTGGTGTTACTCGATGATGACCAGCGCTTCGCCGTATTCGACCGGCGAGCCGTCTTCGATCAGGATCTGCGTCACGGTACCGGCCCGCGGTGCAGGGATCTGGTTCATGGTCTTCATCGCCTCGATGATGACCAGCGTCTGTCCGGCAGCAACCTTGGCGCCGACTTCGATGAAGGCCGGCTTGCCGGGCTCCGGGGCGCGGTAGACGGTGCCGACCATCGGCGAGGGCACAGCGCCAGGATGCTTGGTCATGTCGGCGGCGGCCGGTGCGGCAGCAGCTGCGGCGACAGGCGCGGGTGCAGCAGCCGGTGCGGGCGCATAAGCTGGCACAGCGGCAGCAACGCTGATGTTACGCGCGACGCGCACGCGCAGACCGGCGCGCTCGACCTCGATCTCGGTGAGGTTGGTTTCATCCAGCAGCAGCGCCAGTTCGCGGATCATGCCGCTATCGTTGCTGGCTTTCGGCGTTGCGGTCTGTGTGTCGTCAGGCTTGCGGGCCATGGGCAATCCAATGTCTGAAGTGAAAGACGAATAATGAGCGAAGCGGGCGCGTCACGCGATGGCGTTGGCACCGATTTTTGCGGCGAGGCCGCTGATCGCAAGGCGATAGCCCTCGATGCCGAAGCCGCAGAGGCTGGCAAAGGCTGCCTTGGCGATGAAGGAATGGTGGCGGAAGCTTTCGCGGGTGTAGACGTTGCTGACATGCACTTCCACGGTGGGAATGCGCACACCGACGATGGCGTCATGCAGGGCGATCGAGGTGTGCGAATAAGCGCCGCCATTGATCACGATGCCGGCCACGTGTTTCTCGCGGGCCTGATGGATATAGCCGATGAGCTCGCTCTCGCTATTGGACTGCCGGCAATCTGCGGTCAGGCCATATTGCGCGGCCGTGGTCACGCACAACTTCTCGACGTCGGCCAGAGTTGCATGCCCATAGGTGTCCGGCTCGCGGATTCCCAGCAGGTTGAGGTTGGGGCCGTTGAGCACGTAGATGGTGTTGGTCGTGGTATTGGCCATCGGACATCCCGGGCAATAGCAATGGGCGCGGGTGGGCGCCGTTCTGCCCGGGGTTATAGGTAACCAAACCGCGGAGGGGAAGCCTCTAGACCCCCGGTTCCCCCAGCCAAATACCTCACCCAATTCATAAAAAGCCCACTGGAACCTGTGGAAAATGCTTATTAACCAAGGTTAAAGCCACTGGCGCCATTTCCGGTGATCTGCCGGATCACGACAGGGGCGGAGCGTCCCGGATAGCAAACGGGCGGACCCTTTCGAGCCCGCCCGGGTGTCACATCAGATGCGCCGCCTTAGGCGTCGATGACTGCGACGATCTCGAGTGTTCGCGGGTTCACGACGATGATCTCGTTGCGAACCAGGAAGAACTCATAGCCGCGCCAGTCCGGATAGACGGTGATGATCTCAGCCGGAAGCGGGTGGAAGCGGACCTCGCGCGGCACACGGGTGCCGACCGAGATCGAGAAGTTCACATTGGTCACCGGCTGGATATTTTGCTGCTTGATGACCGTGGTGACCTTGGTGCGCTGCTCGGTGGTCAGCTTGGCGCCCGCGCCGGCCTGACCGGTGGTCGTGGTCGACTTGGTCTCCGTCGATGTCGACTTGGTGTCGGCACCTGACTTGGAGTCGGTTGACTTGGAGTCGGTCGACTTGGAATCGGCCTTCATATCCGTGCCGGCTTTTCCGCTGTCACGGGTCGAGTCGGTCGTACGCTTGTCGTCACGCTGCATCTTGTCGTCGGACTGCGTCGACTTCACCGCCGGCTTCTGCTCGGACTTATTGGTGGTGTCGGTCGCTTCGTCCTTGTTGACTGGTGCGGTGCGTTCGGCCGGCGCAGCACGATCAGCAGCCGCGCCGCCTGCGGGCGCGCTCGTTGCGCCGCTACGTGCAGCACCGCCTGCCGGCGCCTCACGGGTCATTCCGGCACCTCCGGCGCCGCCACCCGATGTTGCAGCTCCTGCGCCGCCGGGATTTTGCGCGCTAGCCAAACCCGAACCTGCAATCAGTGCAGCGGCGGCGACGCTCATCAATAAACGGTTGTTCATCTTGGTTCTCCTCGCGATGCATTGCCCGCCGTACAACGGCATTGGCGGAGGGATGTTCCTGAGAAAGTGTAGTTCCATTGCTTTTGTTACGCTTGAGTATACGTCACGCCGCGTCAGGGCTTGATCTTCGTCTTGTAGACTTCATCGCCGTTGTCATCGATGACGACGACCTTCCGGTCACAGTCGCCTGCGATATCAACTGCGATTTGATGAGCAATATTCTTGGCTACATCCCTGGCTTGCGTGTCGTCGCTACAATCCAGACCTACGGGGTCCTCAAGCCGGAAACCATCGACAATCTCGAAATGATATTTTGGCATTGCTCTTTCTCCTCCTCCGTAAAGGGCAATCCACCACCGTTGGCGATGTTCCTACGTCGGAAATGGAATGAAGACGGTCTCAGCCGGAACCAAATGGCAGCACGTGCATTGCACCATCGAATAAGGAAAATGCGATGCCAGCCTTTGTGGAGATAATCGTTCAGAAGATAGCGGAAGCGGTGCCGATCGAGAATTCGGTCTCCGATTTTGTCGCCGGCGTCCTGGAAAATACGGCAAACAGGCTATCGCGCTTTGAGCAGCGCTCGGATGACGGCGAGACGACAGTCGAGGACATCGCGTAACCATCGCTATAATATTTATCGAGTTTCAAAGAGGCCGGCTGTTACGCAGCCGGCCTCTTTACTATGCGTTCGACATGGACAGGGCAGGCTCAACGACTAACATCTGGTCATGTCAGTCGGGATCTGCGGAGCTGTGCTTCGATGAGGAATTGGATTGGAAGAATCCTGGCGCTGGTAGTCTTGTCGGCTGTGCCCGCGCTCGGATGGGAGCATTGGGGCGGCGACCGTGGTGGCTCTCGCTTTGCGCCGCTTGAGCAGATCACCTCCGACAATGTCGGCCGCCTGATCGAGGCTTGGCGCTTCCAGACTGGCGATCTCCTGCGTCGCACACCTGCGCAGATGGCGCGCACCAAGTTCGAAGCGACGCCGTTGCTCGTTGAAGACAGCCTGATCTTCTGCACGCCGTTCAACGAGGTAATCGCGCTCGAGCCCGCCAGCGGCCGGCAGAAGTGGCGTTTTGATGCGCGGGTCGCGCCAGACGTGCGCCCCGCCAACCGCTGGGTTTGCCGGGGCGTGACCTATTGGCGTGACGATCGCGCAGCATCCGGCGCGACCTGTCGCAGCCGCATCTTCATGGGCACCAACGATGCCCGTATCGTTGCGCTGGATGCCGCGACCGGACTGCCATGTGCCGACTTCGGCGCGCAGGGTGAGGTCAAGCTCGACCCGGGAATGCCGCTTGATGGCCCCGGTGAATTTCAGATCACATCGCCGCCGGTGGTCGGGCGCGACGTCGTCGTGGTCGGTTCTGCACTCGCCGACAATCGGCGTGTGAGCGCGCCCAAGGGGACCGTCCGCGCGTTCGATGTGCGCAGCGGCGCGCCGCGATGGTCGTGGGATCCGCTGGTCCATGACGGTATCGAAGCCGGCCACGCCAATGTCTGGGCGCCGATGTCGGTGGATGACGAACGCGGATTGCTGTTCTTGCCGACGTCGTCACCCAGTCCGGATTTCTGGGGCGGTAAGCGGCCCGGTAACAATGCGCACGCCAATTCGGTCGTTGCGCTGAAGATCGACACGGGTGAACTGGTCTGGTCGTTCCAGACCGTGCATCACGATGTCTGGGACTACGACGTGCCGGCGCAGCCGACGCTGGCCCGCATCGATCTTGCAAGCGGTCCCCGCGATGTCGTCATCCAGGCCACCAAGCAGGGCTTTCTGTTCGTGCTGGATCGCAGCAGCGGCACGCCGATCTGGCCGGTGGAGGAAAGGGCCGTTCCGCAGGGCGGCGTTGAGGGCGAAGCGCTGTCGCCCACTCAGCCCTTTCCAACGCATCTTCCGACACTGGTGCCGCAGCGGGTAATGCCGGATGAGGCGTTCGGCGTGACATTCTGGGATCGCGGCAAGTGTCGGGATGAACTGGCCAATGGACGCAACGAAGGGCTCTACACGCCACCTGCGACCGTTGCGGGCACTTTGCTGTTTCCGATGACCGGTGGCGGCGTCAACTGGGGCGGCGTTGCCTTCGATCCCGTCAGTCAGGTGCTCTATGCCAATACGAGCCGCGCCGTACACCGGGTCACCCTGATCCCGCGCGCCGAGGCGCAGAACTACAGGCCGCCGGCAGGTACGGATTTTGGCGCGCAGCGCGGCGCGCTTTTTGCCATGACGCGGGCGCTTGTAACGTCGCCGCTCGGCATGCCCTGCAACAAGCCACCATGGGGCGCGATGGTTGCGGTGGACCTCAAGGCGGGCAAAGTGCTGTGGGAGTCGAAAGTCGGCACCACCGAGGACACCGCGCCACTGGGGCTCGCACTGGCCACCGGCATGCCGCTGGTCAATGGTCTGCTGCCGACGCGCGGCGGCGTGATCTTCACCGGCGCGATGGATGCCTACCTGCGTGCGTATGATGCGAAGACTGGCGCCGAACTCTGGCAGGGGCGACTACCGGTGCCGGGCGTCGCCAATCCGATGACTTACGCCGCGAATGGAGAGCAGTATGTGGTCATCGCCGCCGGCGGTCATTCGGAAGTCGGCACCTCGATCGGCGACAGCGTCGTGGCGTTTCGTCTTGCGCACGACGGAGAGGCGCCGTCGCTGCGCTCGCTTTATATCGATCGTCCCGGCGGCCGGCTTCGCGCCGGCGCGATCGTGCTTGGCGTGGTGCTCGTCCTGTCTCTTGCCTTTGTTCTAGCCTGGCGTGTTCGGCGCAAGGCTCGGGTGTGATTTACACCCAGCGCTTGTCGGCGGTGAAATCCACCGTCAGCCAATAACCCGGGCTGAGGCCGCCCATGGCCAAAGCGATCTCGGCGCGGATGGCGTCAAGTTCGGCGAAGGTCTTGCTGATCTCGCCGGACGGTGCCACCAGCCCGATTTCGATGAATTGCTGACGGCCGGAGCGCATTACATGCGAGCTGCAGTCGCTGAAGCCGTGTTTGTACGCGATCGATTGCGCGAGCTCGCGAACCTCCTCGTCGAGATCGCTCGGTGCGACCTGCAGGATGTCGCGCCCGGCATTCCAGATCGTCGAGAGCGGAAACGGCAGCAGGCAGATCGCAACCACCAGCAGGATCAGCGGATCGACCAGCGGTGCATAGGCCGCTGCTGGAGTCTTCGCCATCACCGCTCCGAGCAAGAAGCTGATGCAGACCGCCAGACTGAGTACGCCGCCCATCAGCCAGGCACGGGCATCGATGTCGAGCAGTTGCGAGCCGTGTTCGCCGGCCGAGCGGCGGATATAGATGCTCATGCCGAAGCTGATGGCACCCGCCACCGCAGCGAAGATAGCGCCGGGGCCGAATTCGATGGCCCGCCCGCCCGTGATCAGTCCGTTAAGGCCGTCGATGAAGGCATAGGCGCAGGCAAAGCTGAGCACCGTGCCGTTGATCAGCGCGAGGATCGGTTCGAGGTGCCAGTAGCCATACTGGAAGCGGTCGTCCTCGCCTCTGCTGATCAGTCTTGCGGTCAGCAATGCAAGGCCGGTCATGGCTGCGTCGATCAACGTGTAAAAACCGTCGAAGGCGATGGCGCGCGAACTGATGGCGAGCCCGAAAGCGATGCTGGCAAATGAAATGAGAAGCGTGACGTAAATCGAAATCTTCAGGAGCCGCTGCTCCTGTTTGGTATCGGTCAACATTGGGAACTTAGGCGGGGTGTCCGCTGCATCCTTTTACCGTTGGGGATAGGTTACCCTATCACAGATGGCGTTCAGCCGCTTTGACCGCTACCGCAAGATAAATAAAAAACCGGCTGCGATGCAGCCGGTTTGTCATATTTCCGAGATGTTCGTGTCGGCGCGGGCGACGGTATGAATCACCCTGGCGGTGTCTGGGTTTACGAACAGAGCGCCTTGCCACAGCGGGCCTGATTGATCTTCTCCTTCAGCGCGTCTGCCCCGACGGCACCGATGATCACCTGCTTGCCGATGACGTAGCTCGGCGTGCCGTTCATGCCCATGGATTCCGCGAGCTTGAAGTTCTCTTCGATGGTCGCGCGCACTTCCGGGCTGGCCATGTCCTTTTCCAGTCTGGCGACGTCGAGACCTGCTTCCTTGGCCGCTGCCAAGGCGCGGGCCTTGTCGGCCTGGCCGCGGCCGCTCAACAGCTTCTGGTGGAAGTCGAGATACTTCTTGCCGGTCGGGTCCTGCATGCGCACGGCGACAGCAACCTGGGCGGCTTCAACCGAGCCGGGCCCGAGCACCGGGAATTCCTTCAGCACGACCTTGAGCTTCGGATCGTTCTTCATGATGCCGACCATGTCGTCCATGGCGCGCTTGCAGTAGCCGCAATTGTAATCGAAGAACTCGACGAAGGTGACGTCGCCATCCTTATTGCCGACCACGACGCCGCGCGGCGAGTTGAAGATGGTGTTTGCGTTCGCGGCGATCGCAGCCTGGTGCTTCTCGGCTTCGGCCTGGGCCTGACGCTTGGTGAGTTCGGCAGAAACCTCTTCGAGGATTTCCGGATGGGTGATCAGATAGTCCTTGATGATCTTCTGGATCTCGCCGCGCTGGGCGTCATTGAACGTCTGCGCCGATGCGACCGCGGGCGCGCCACACAGCGCGAGGGCCAAAGCCAGGGCCGGGCCGGCGGAGGCGAGAAAACGGAACGAAGGCATGGGCAAATTATCCTTTGGAAAAGGCCGAGTCAGAAAGCCACGTGTCATTCGGGAAGCTGCTTAGCATTTTGAGGGCGAAATACGCGTTATTTGTGAAGGCGGTCACGCGCAATTCATCATGGCGCCGCAGGTCTCAGAAGCCGGAATGGTGGTGATCCGGCCCGGTCATTGCAGTGAGGGCATGCGGTGCCGGCAAGGGAGTGCTTCCGATCTCGTCATCGAAGATCGGTGCCAGCGGTGGTGCGGGCTCATAGAGCACGACCCGGTTCTTGCCGCTGTGTTTGGCCTGATACAGGGCGTGATCGGCAGCCGCCATCAATCGCTCTGGGGAGGCGATGAGGTCGGGGGACCACTGCGCGACGCCGATGGAGGCGGATAGGGTTCTCACTGTGTGTCCGGCATTGCCAAATTGTCGCGGGCAAGCCGCCAGCACGCGCCGCGCGATCTCGCCGGCCTGCTGCAGGTCGGTGTCGGGCAGCACGATGCAGAACTCGTCGCCGCCGCATCGGGCCAGCGTATCGCCGGGGCGCAACTGATCTTGCGCCGCTTGGGCGAATTGCTTCAGGCAGTCATCGCCGGCGCTGTGACCGAAGCCATCATTGACCGCCTTGAAGCCGTCGAGGTCGATCGCCAGCAGTGCGTATGGGCGTGCGGTCCGCCGCGCCATCGCACATTCCTCGTCCATCCGCTGCAACAGGCGGCGGCGATTGCCGGCGCCGGTCAGATCGTCGATCAGCGCCAGTTCGGCTGCGTCGCCACGCAGGCGGTCGATCGCCATCATCAGCAGTCCGTAATTCCATGTCATGGCGAGGAATGCCGCCACCAGCATGAAGCCGGCCTGTACCGCATCGACCGTCACCATGGTCGTCTCGCTGCCGCCCAGATGAAGCAGCGCGGCAATCGCGCGGCAGGCAAAAGCAACAAGCAAGAGAATCGAGAGGTAGCCGGCCATCCGTGCGCCGTGATTGCTGCGCCGATGATCGCGCGACAGTAGCAGCGGTAGCGTCAGCGCCACGGGAACGCCCTGGCTCAGCGAGTAGACGACAACGCGCATCGCATAATCGTCGATGACCAGTCTGAAGAACATGAAGCCGGCGAGGCTCGCGGAAATTACCAGGGCGGTGGCGATCCAGGATGTAGGCCTGTCGTAAAAGCGGCGGATACCGACCTCTGACAGACAGTAAGCGAGAACTGTCATCTGCGCGGCGAACAGCAGGCCGACGGGATTGGGAAACAGCAGGCCGAGAGCAGGGCCGATCGACGCGCTCAGTGAAGCGGCGCTCCAGTAGCGGGCCGGGACGAAGTTCGGATAGCAGCGTGCGACATAGGCCCAGACGAGACCTGATGACAGGAAGTTGGCGAGCGTGAACCAGAAGATGGTCGTCGTGCTCATTGCCGCCGGTCCCACGTGCGTGTGACGCCGCTGTGTGCGGTTTCGTGCTCCGATGGCTGCATTGGTCTCCCCGCCGGACGCGATGAGCGCATCCATTTTCACTAAATGCAGCGAGTTCCGTTAACGGAACCTGACCGCTGCCGGCGAGAAGCTTGGGGTGGTTGTAAAAGGATGAAGATCATATCGGCGTGGATGGCAGGGTTCGGTGAGGCGCCGCAGGCGGGCAACCTTTGCCATCGGCCCGTGTCAGCCCTCCCCTGGATGATTTGATATACCCTCCCGTCGGCTGTGCCGGTGGGAGGGACCATGAACGCCAGGCTTGAACGGAAACTAAGGGTCCTCACGACGATTATGGCCGCTGGCGCCGCCGCCGGCGTGGCGTTCAGTGCCACCCACGATCTGCCCATTCTGCCCGGGCTCGTGATCGGATTGGTGATCAGCACGGTTCTGGGCGGCTTCGAAATCATGGTGGCCGATGGTCCGATCCGGATCTGGCTGAGCGGTCGCTCGTTCACCGCCAACCTGCTGATCAAGAGCGCGTTCTACGCCGTCGTGATTTTGGCCGTGCAATGGTTTCGGCTTGCGGATGTGCTGATCGGGCGGACGGTCGAGATCGCGGAGGATACGTTCTGGTCGAGCTTGGTCTATTCGGTCGTCGTCTCCATCGTCGTCAATCTGGCTTTGGCAATCACCAATCTCGTCGGCGGACGCGCGTTGTTGAACTTCTTCACCGGGCGCTATCACACGCCGGTCGAGGAAGAGCGTTTCGTCCTGTTCGTGGATATTGCGGGCTCGACCAGCCTGGCCGAGCAACTTGGTGGCGTCGGTATCCACCGTTTCCTCGATCGGACCTTTCGCCTGCTATCGCTTCCGGTTGTCGACTATCGCGGCGAGGTACTTGCCTATGTCGGCGACGAGATGATCGTGACCTGGACGAAGCGGGACGGTGCGGTCGATTGCCGTCCGTTGTCCGTTGCGCTGCTTCATGGCCATGCGCGACGAACTGGCGCGCAAAGCGGGGCAGTTTGAGCGCGAGTTTGGCACGGCGCCCCGCATTCGCGGCAGCCTGCATTTCGGGCCGGTGATCATCGGCGAAATCGGCGACGTCAAACGTGCGATTGTCTTCAATGGCGACGTCATGAACACCGCCTCGCGGCTGGAAGAGCTCAGTCGTGGTGTAGAGGGCGGTTTTGTCGCATCGAAGGCGGCGATGGATTGCTTTGCCTCGGCGCCGCCATTCACGGTCAGCGCACTCGGTCATCTTCCCATTCGTGGACGCGTGGATGGAATTGTCGCATTCGGTTTGCAGCCGCCGCACGAAACATAATGAAATAAACGCGCAAACAAATGGCAAATCAACCGTGCAAGAGTTTCCGGACATGGAAACCCGCATGGCCCAGTATTCAAGATTCACTTTGATCGTTGCAGAGCTCGCGTGATGCCTCGCGCGACGCTTCCCATTATTTGCACGGCGCTGCTGCTGTCGGCCTGTGCGTCGCTGCCGCGCGCTCCGCTGATAGCAAGCGCGCGCGCGACGATCCCGCAGATTCCGTTGGCCAGGATATCGCCCGACGAAGGCTATCGCATCTTCGCGGGATCGCGGCGCGGTGCCGCACCGCTCACCATTCTTGCCTTGTCCGGCGGCGGCGCTGACGGCTCCTATGGCGCAGGATTCCTGCAAGGCTGGTCCGACTCCGGACTGCGCCCCGATTTCGATATCGTCACCGGCTCCAGCGTTGGCGCCCTGATTGCGCCATTCGCGTTTCTCGGCCCGGGCTATGACGGCCGTCTCGAAGCGATCTTCACCAGCGGCGCTACTGAAAATCTGATGCGTATCGCGGGGATCAACGCCGTTGTCGGATCGGGCGTCTTCAAGGCGGGGCCGATGAAAGACCTCATCTCGAAATATGCTGATGATCGGATCATCGATGCGGTCGGCGCACGGTATCGCAGGGGCAAGATGCTCATCGTGGCCACCACGAACCTCGACACCCAAGGGACGACGCTCTGGAATATGGGGGAGATCGCGAGCAGCGACAGTCCTGGCCGCTATGAATTGTTCCGGAATGTTCTTGCTGCGTCGGCCGCTATCCCCGGGATTTTCCCGCCAGCCCTGATCGCCGTCGAGTCCGGCGGAAACATGTATTCCGAGATGCATGTCGATGGTGGCGTGACATCGAATATTCTGGCTGTGCCGGAGGGCGTGTTGACGGCCCATGCTGGATCGCTGGCTACGAAGTCTCGGGTCTTCGTGATCGTTAACGGTAAGCTGTCGCCCGACGCCTCCTATACATCGGATCTGACGCTTCCGATCGTGGCGCGCTCGTTTCAGACCTCGGTGAAGGCCAATACGCGCAATGCGATGATCGCGACATACGATTTCTGCAAACGCAACAACTGGGATTTCAAAGCAACGGCCATCGACGCGGGCAAGCTTACCACGAGCGATCCAACCAATTTCGATACTGACTATATGAAAGAGCTCTACGCCTACGGTCGTGCCAAGGGCGGTTCGGCCAGTGGATTTCAATCGAACCTGGAAGGGTTGAGGGGGCAGGGTAGCTAGATGTGTCGCATCGCTCCAACAGCGTCCTTGGAACGCTCCCGAATACGGATATCCGTTCGGCGCCTCTGGTCTCGTACAAAAGACATCGCGTTCTTGAGCGTGGAGGTTGCGTATTATCCGTTGCTCGTCTTCGGGATCGCGATGATCTTGTGGTCCAGCTGAGCAGGCACTGCTTGCGAAGGGTTGTTCTTCAGCGATCGTCTGCAGCGGCCCGTGTGGCCGCATGGCGAGCGCGTCGTTCAGGCTGCGACCGATGATACGTTTGCGATATCGATCTCGATGGAAAGCGTCTGCCTTAACCCGTGAGGCTGCCGGTTCTCGATTCCGAGCGTGCCACCCTGCCGCTCGACAATTTCCTTGGCGATGGCCAGGCCGAGCCCGGCGCCGGGAATTGACTGGCGGCGGGCTGGATCGACGCGAAAGAACGGTTCGAAGGCACTTGCCAGGAATTGTTCGGGAATGCCGGGACCGTTGTCATCGATCAGGACGACAGCGCGGCGATCGTGAACGCGCAGGCTTACGATGGCGCCGCCGCCATGGGTTGCAGCATTGATGATGAGATTGCGCAGGGCGCGCTTGAGTGCGAGAGGCGAGATCTTGACGATGCTGTGATCGAGTCCGGCAATTGTCACCCGCATCTTGATCAGGGTGAGTTCGGCACAAACGTCCCCGACGAGTTCGTCGAGTCTGACGTGCTCGGTGCCTTTTCCGACGGTCTCTTCCCGAACGAGCTGGATGGCGCTGTCGGCAATGTGATCCATTTCATCGAGGTCATGCAGCCACTCCTCACGCTCTCGTTCGTTGAGAAACTCGGCGCGCAGACGCATGCGTGTCATGGGTGTCCGCAAATCGTGCCCTGCGGCAGCCACAAGTCTGATCTTGCTGTCCATCGCTTTTTTCAGACTTGCGCCCATCATGTTCAGTGCCTGAGCGGTTGCCTTGATTTCGATAGACCCTTCTTCTTTGAGCACGGGCAGCACGCCGTCCTTGCCAACGGACATCGCCATGCTCTGCAGCAATTTAAGCTGGTTCGTCGTCTGATGGGCGACCGTAAGAGCAACCCCGATGACGCCGACCGTGATCAGTACCATCCAGCCGGCGAGGCCCCACCACACTTCAGGAGGCGGCGCGTGCTCGCGTATGGGCCAGCTCAGCCAGCCGGGGCCCATCTTGATGGACGCCCATCGTTGGCCATCCGGCGTTTGCTTGACGAAAATGTCGAAATTGGCTTGCGATTTTTGAAATGCTTCCTGCAGAAGCTTGGTCGGCGCTTCCAGAAGCTTTCCCTCGATGGGCGCCGGCTGAAGATGAAAGACTGCATCGTTTCCGCGAAAGGTGATGCTGTTGGAAAATGCAGCGACGCGAGACGTCAATCCGTCACGAAAATCCTTTTCGACCAGCCCGAGTATCATTTGCGACATCACGGCGCTGGCCAGGATCACCACACAAAGGACCGAGCCCACCAGCATCAAGGAAAATCGAATGCGTATGGAGTTCATGTGTCTGCACCGATCGTTTCAACGCGTGCCGAGAAAATGTAGCCGCCGTTACGCACGGTTTTGATCAACTGGAAATCGTCATTGTCGCCGAGCTTCTTGCGCAACCGGCTCATTAACACGTCGATTGAGCGATCGAACACGTCGTCGGAGCTGCGGTTCGTCAGTTCGATCAGTTGATCCCGGGAGAGCAGGCGGCCCGGCCGTCTGACCAGCACGAGCAACAGTTCGAATTCAGCTGTCGTGAGATCGAACGGCTGCCCGTTTTCGTCCAGCAACTGCCGCGCGCCGGGATGGAGTTTAAATCTGCCGAAGTGATGTTCGAGTACCTGGGAGAGCTGGATATCCTGCGTTACCTTGCGGCGGAGCACCGCGCGGATGCGGGCGAGCAACTCGCGCGGATTGAACGGCTTGCCGAGATAGTCGTCCGCGCCGATTTCGAGGCCGATGATCCGGTCGACATCCTCCTTCAGCGCCGTCAACAGGATGACGGGTATCTCGGAGCCCTCCCGCCGAAGATCTCGGCAGATATCGAGCCCCGACCCATCGGGGAGCAGGACATCGAGAACGATCAGGCTGACCTCGTTGGTCTGCAGCGCTTCCTTCATCGTTCGCTGGTCGGAGGCGATGGATACGCGGTAGCCTTGTTCGGTCAGATAGCGTCCCAGCAGTTTTCGTATTGCAAGATCGTCATCGACGATGAGGATGTGAGACATGGTCTGCATTGGGCGGCATCCGGCTCCAGGCGGTTGTTCGTTCAACGTGACTGCTAATGTCGTAGCATAGCTGTCTTGGGCGGAGGGACGGTAATCACTGTCATGCATGTCCGGTCATTCCGTCACCGGCATCGCGTCGTCGTTCCACTCGGGAGGTGCTCCCATTTTCCCGCCGATGAAGGCGGAAACGCCGGTGCGCCCGAAGGCGTCACAGGCAGCGTATTTAGGCTTCCCCCCAAAAGCCGAATTCACGCGCTGTAGACTGGGCGTGGACAGCTTCTTGTCGAACGGATTTTCACCGGTAATGAGGAGCTTGCTGAAATCTGCGCCGAACTCGCCCGCCAGATCGTAGGCGTCGCCGGATGCCGCAACGCGCGGTGTGCTCGTCAACATGTCGGCATCGCGAGCCCAGACGAATGCCGCTTTCTGCTGGCCTTGTACGTCGCGGGCTTCCGCTTCCACCGACAGGCCGCCCATGCCGTACGGGATCCGGGGTACGACGATGGGAAAGCCTGCACTGATGAACATCGGTGCGGCGGAGGCAACCTTGGCGGCCCCAGCGACATTCGGATCGGTGACGGTCACACGCGTCACGGTGACATGCACCGTCAGGTCGGCGGGTTGCCCGGATGGGACCACATTGAAGCGGTCGCTCAGTCCGATACAGACGGAACGGTCGACAGCATTCGCGATGACGCGACGTTGCTTGTCGGTGAGGGCGGCTCGAGATGCGGCATGAGAGAATGACGTGGGTATGATGCTGACACTCCTGGCCGCCAGGACACCGGCCTTGTCGACGCGCATCTTGGACTTGGTAGTGATGCCGTCGGCCGGCGCGAGGTCGTTATACGAGGCGAGAGACCCTGATGTCTCCAGCTGCGCCGTGGCGCATCCAGCGACAGTTGCTGTCAGAGCGTGCAGGCATATCAGTTTCAACACGTGGTTGATGGCGTTCGCGCGCATAGAGATGTCCCCCAATAGTCAGGGACACTGCGTACGGAGACAAATTGTCAGCCACATTGCGAAAGATTACGGATCGGCCGCCATTTGTTTCAGAACATTGCAGAGGGAGGCGCGCTAGTTCTTGCCCGGCATTTTCGCGGCGATGATGTCATCGGCCTTGACCCAGCCGGGCGTGCCCACGGCAAACCGCGCCTTGGCGCGCGAGGCAAGGTCGCGGGCGGTCTTGTTGTCGCCGCGAAGGAAGGCGGCCTGGGCCGACGCCAGGTCGGCCTCTGCGAGTTCGCCCTTGCGGCCATAGGCCATGGCGAGCTGCATGTAGCCGACGGGCGCTTCACTCTCACGCGTCACAGCAGTGCGCAGGATGCGGATCGCCTCGTCGGTATAGGCCTTGTTGTCGGAGGCGACGAGTGCCTGGCCGAGCATCATCTCGATCAGTGGCGCGTTGTTGGAGAGCTGCACCGCGCGGCGCAGCGGCGCGATCGCCTCATTGGGCTTGCCGCCTTCCAGCAGCGCCTGGCCGCGCAACTCGTAGAAATACGGATTGTTCGGCTGCGCCTTGATCAGCGCATCGATCTGCTCGACGGCCACGCGCAGATCGCCATGGCGATAGGTGGCGATGGCGCGGGCATATTGCGCGGGCAGGCTGGTGTCGGACGGCGGATAGCGCCGCAGCACCGTGTCGCGCTGCTCCATGAAGCCGGCGGTCTTGGCGCGCATCAGCTCGTGGCGCAGCATCAGCGCCGGATCGTCCTTCTTGTCCCAATAGGGACTCGACTTCGCAAGCTCCTCGAGGGCGGCAACGCGCTCCCGGGGCATCGGATGCGACATCATATACGGGTCGCTTCCGCGTGCTGCGAACAGGCTGTCGGTGCCGAAGCGCTGGAACGTCTCGTACATGCCCTTGGACGACTGGCCGGTCTGGTTCAGGAATTTGACGCCGGCGCGGTCGGCATTCTCTTCCTGCTGCCGCTGATAGGACAGCATCGTATTCATCATCATCGCTTGCGGCGCGGCGACCGCTGCGGCGCCGATATTGCCGGCAGCACCATTGGAGTTGCCGCCGCGCGCTCCGGCCGCCATGGCGCCGACGCCGAGCAGCATCGCCACGATCATCTGGGTCTGCGCCTGCGCCATGCGCTCGCGCAGCTTTGACAGATGGCCGCCGGCGAGATGGCCGGTTTCGTGGGCGAGCACGCCGATCAGCTGGTTCGGCGTCTGTGACTGCATCAGCGCGCCGTGATTGACGAAGATGCGGCGACCGTCAGCGACAAAGGCATTGAAGCTGGCATTGTTGATGATGACGACCTGGATGTTTTGCTTTTCGAGGCCTGCGGCGCGCAGAATCGGGCGCGTATAGTCACGCAGCAGCTGTTCGATCTCGGCGTCGCGCAGCAGGCGCGGAGCGTCGCCTTGCTGCGCTTGGGCGGCCATTGGCGTCAGCGTCAGCGTCGCCGCGGTCAGCAGCGTGGTCAGCTTCGAGAACAATCGAGATGCAGCCCTTTTAGGCTGCAGCTGCAGGTCTTTCATCATTGGCCGAGGTTCGGATTCGATATAAGCCCTAACAAGTCAAATATTGCGGCGGGAGCGCGGCGTTGCTCCCATGCCGTAACGTGCATAACGCCGCGCAAATAGCAGATTTCCATGCCAGATACGATCCTCAAAACCCGGGCACACAGCCTTCTTGCGGCGTCCGGACGCAGCGATGTTCCCCCGTTCATGGTGATGGATGTGATGGCCGCCGCGGCGCGGATCGAGGCCGCTGGCGGGCATGTGATTCACATGGAAGTCGGGCAGCCGGCAGCGCCCGCGCCCAAGGTGGCCATTGAGGCTGCGCAGGCCGCACTGGCGCACGGGCGGATTGAATATACCGCTGCGCTTGGCACCCCGTCGCTGCGCGCGCGGATCTCCAAGCATTATCGCGACGTCTATGGCTGTACGGTCGATCCGGAGCAGATCGTGGTGACCACCGGCTCCTCCGGTGCGTTCATCCTGTCCTTCCTGGCCCTGTTCGAGCCCGGCGACCGCGTCGCCGTCACCGTGCCCGGCTATCCGCCGTATCGGCATATTCTGACTGCGCTAGGCTGCGAGCCGGTGCTGATCGAAACCCATGCCGACAAGCGGCACGCCTTGACCGCCGAGGATCTGCTCGCCGCGCATCGTGAAAAGCCGCTGAAGGGCGTGCTGGTCGCGAGTCCGGCCAATCCTACGGGCACCATGATGTCGCGCGAAGCGCTCACCAGCCTGATCCACGCGGCCGATGACGCCGGCATCCGCTTCATCTCGGATGAGATCTATCATGGGCTCGATTATGCATTTCCGGCCGTGACCGCGGCCGAGCTGTCGCCGAACGCGCTGGTGATCAATTCCTTCTCGAAATACTTTTGCATGACCGGCTGGCGCGTCGGCTGGATGGTTGTGCCCAAGCCGCTGGTGCGGTCCATGGAACGGCTGCAGCAGAACCTGTCGATCTCGGTGCCGACGCTGTCGCAGATTGCGGCGGAAGCTGCGTTCGACGGTCATGCACAGATGGAAGACATCAAGCATGGCTATCAGGAGAACCGCCGCATCCTGACCGCAGGATTGCCGCAAGCCGGCCTCACGGACTTCCTACCGGCCGATGGCGCCTTCTATCTCTATGCAGACGTGTCGAAATTCACGTCGGACAGCTTCGATTTCGCCAAGCAGATGCTGGAACAGGCGCATGTCGCCGCAACACCCGGCAGCGACTTCGATCCGATCCATGGCAAGTCCTATATTCGCTTTTCGTATGCGAGCTCGACCGAGGACATGCATGAGGCGGTCGCGCGGATCAGCAAATGGCTCGGGCAGGGTGGTCCGAAGTGAGCGAGCCCATCTTGTCGGATGCATCCACCGCGAACGCGCGTCGTGTCCCCATCGCCGACGTGTGGTGGCCGGCCCGCCGCAAAGGCTTCGCCGTCGTACGGCGTGCCATAGTGCTGGCGGCGTTTGGAGTCGCGTTGTTGGCGGTTTCGGCGAAGATCAACCTGCCACTGCCCTATGTGCCGATGACCCTGCAGACGTTGGTCGTTTTGATGATCGGCGCCGTCTATGGCTGGCGCCTCGGCACGTTGACGATCATCGCCTATCTCGCCGTCGGTGCATTGGGATTGCCGGTGTTCGCCGGGCCCGTTGGCGGTCTCAAACCGCTCACAGGGGCGACGGCCGGCTTCCTGTCCGGCTTCGTCGTTGCTGCATTCGTCACGGGCTGGTTCAGCGAACGCGGATGGGATCGCTCGATGGTCCGCCTGTTCGTTGTCATGGCCATCGGCCACATCGTGATCATGGCCATGGGCTTTGCCTGGCTGGCTTACGGTATGAAGCTCGGCGCCGAGAAAGCCTGGTTGGTCGGCGTGATGCCGTTCCTGGCGGGGGCATTAGTGAAGAACACATTGGGCGCGATCCTGGTACCCGTCCTGCGCGGAATGGTTGATCGCCGGTATCGCTGAACGCTCGGCGCGATATTTGTTCGTTAATCGCCCAAGTAATTCCGTGTGGCGGCTTGCAAGAGGCCGCCCATGTGACTAATGACCGCGGCAGTAAAAATGCTCAGGGAGTTGAAGCGGAATGTCTGCGGTAACGGCAACGGCGGGTCCGGGAGTGGCCGCTCCGGTCAAAAAGCCCTGGTACAAGGTTCTCTATATTCAGGTGCTGATCGCTATCGTGATCGGTGTGCTGGTCGGGTGGCTGGAGCCTCAGTTCGCCACCAATGAATGGATCAAGGCGCTCGGCGACGGCTTCATCAAGCTGATCAAGATGGTGATCGCGCCGATCATCTTCTGTACCGTGGTGTCTGGCATTGCCCATATCCAGGACGCCAAGAAGGTCGGCCGCGTCGGCATCAAGGCGCTGGTCTATTTCGAGATTGTCTCGACCTTCGCGCTGATCCTCGGCCTTGTGATGGGCAACCTGTTCCAGGTCGGCCATGGTCTGGTGACCAAGACCGAAGGTAGCGCAGGCGCAGTCGCCAATTACGTCAAGCAGGCTGAAGCAACGAAGTCGGTCGATTTCGTGCTCAACATCATTCCTGACAGTGTCGTTGGCGCCTTCGCCAAGGGCGACATCCTGCAGGTGCTGTTGTTCGCGATCCTGTTCGGTTTTGCGCTGATGGCGCTGGGCGAGCGTGGCCACAGGTTGCGCGACATGATTGATGAGACGTCGCATGCCGTGTTCGGCGTGATCGCCATTGTCATGAAGGCAGCCCCCCTCGGAGCATTCGGCGCGATGGCCTACACCATTGGCAAGTTCGGCCCGGCGGCGCTCACCAACCTGTTGAGCCTGATCGTGCTGTTCTACGCGACCGCAGCACTGTTCGTGGTGGTCGTGCTCGGCATCATTGCCCGCATCGTCGGCTTCAACATCTTCAAGTTCATCGTCTACATCAAGGATGAGCTTTTGATCGTGCTCGGCACTTCTTCGTCGGAAAGCGCGTTGCCGCAGCTGATGGAGAAGCTGCAGCGTCTGGGCTGTTCGAAGTCGGTCGTCGGCCTCGTGGTGCCGACCGGCTATTCGTTCAACCTCGACGGCACCAACATCTACATGACCCTGGCGACGCTGTTCATCGCCCAGGCGCTCGGGGTGGATCTGTCGTTCGGCCAGCAGGTGACTATCCTGATCGTGGCGATGCTGACCTCCAAGGGTGCTTCGGGCGTCACCGGCGCCGGCTTCATCACGCTGGCAGCCACGCTGTCGGTGGTTGATCCGCGTCTGGTGCCCGGCATGGCGATCGTGTTCTCGATCGACAAATTCATGAGCGAGGTGCGCGCGCTTACCAACATCACGGGCAACGGCATTGCTACGGTGTTCGTGTCGTGGTGGGAAGGCGAGCTTGATCACGACACGATGCACGCCAATCTCAACAAGACCATCGATCCATCGGATGTCGAAACGGCAATCACGACGGACTGATCCGCAGTAGATTGCAGCACTAAAAAAGCCGCCCGGTTTTGCCGGGCGGCTTTTCGTTGTTGCGTTGAGAGCGCTTAGTCGTTGCCGAGGACGCGTGACCACCAGCCGGCTTTACGCGGCTGGCTTTCGACCGCGGGGGCCGGTGCAGCGGCAGGAGCAGGTGCCGGCTCCGGGGCTGTAGCGACGGGCGCTGCCGCGGGCTGTGGCTCCGGAGATGTCGAACCGAAGTTGACCTTTTCGCGGACCGTCGAGCGGCGGCGGGCTGCGGCTTTGTCATCTTCCTGCGGTGCCGCGGCTTCCTGCACGGGGGTAGGTGCTGCGACGGGAGCAGGAGCGACCGGCGTCGGCTCGGGCACGGCTGGAGCGAACATTGGCACGGCGTTGTGACGGCTCTGTTCGGCCTCTGGCTGTGGGGCTGCATAGGACGTCACGGTGTCTGAAGCTGCGTACTGGTGCGGCTGTGCGTCGTGGCGCGTGTCCTGACCTTCGAGATCGGCCACGGCATCGCTGGCTTCCGAGGTCTGCGTCGGTCCGAGTTCATCGGAGATCGATCCGGCCAGACCTTCGTCGTTACCACCACGCCGGCGGCGTCCGCCGCGACGGCCACGGCGACGCGGGCGACGCTCGCCATCGGCCGGCTGATCGGCACGGGCCTCACGAGGCTGATCGTCGGCCTCGTCGTCTTCACCTTCGCTGTCGTCGCCAACGGTTTCGACGTTACCTTCGACCGTGCCTTCAGCGGCGTTCTGGAGATCTCCGCCCTCGCGACCGGGAGCGCCGCCTTCGCGGGTTTCACCGGAGCGACCACGACGGCGCCGACGGCGCTTGCGCTTGCGCCCATCGCTGTCTGTATCACCGGTGGCGCTTTCACTCGAGGTCTCGTCGTCGGTGAGACCTTCGGTCTCCTCGGTTTCGATTTCGGCTTCCGTCTCGAACAGATCTTCGTCGTCGAAGGGTTCTTCTTCCAGCGGCGGCGGGAAGGCTGCGACCTGAGCCGCGAGAAGTGCCTTGGCGGCTTCCAGCGTGTGGACCTGTTCGCCGCGGTCGATCACGAAGGACTGCTGACCGCTGACATTCGGATCGGCGATGACGGCGAGGGTCACCTTGAAGCTGTTTTCGAGATCGCGCAGATGGCCACGCTTGTGGTTCAGCACATAGAGCGCGACATCGGTGCGGGTGCGCACGATCAGGTTATGCGTGGCGCCCTTCATCAGGATTTCTTCGAGGCCGCGCAGCAACTGCAGGGCCACCGACGACACCGAACGAACGTGACCGCTGCCACCGCAATGCGGGCAGATATCCGTGGAGCTTTCCAGCACGCTGGCGCGGATGCGCTGGCGCGACATTTCGAGCAGGCCGAAATGCGAGATGCGGCCGACCTGAATGCGCGCGCGATCCTGGCGCAGGCAGTCGCTCATCTTGCGTTCGACAGCGCGGTTATTGCGCTTCTCGTCCATGTCGATGAAGTCGATCACGATCAGACCGGCGAGATCGCGCAGGCGCAGCTGACGCGCGACTTCCTCGGCGGCTTCGAGATTGGTCTTTAGCGCGGTGTCTTCGATGTGGTGTTCGCGGGTCGAACGGCCCGAGTTCACGTCGATCGAGACCAGAGCTTCGGTCTGGTTGATGACGATATAGCCACCGGAGCGCAGTTGCACGGTCGGCGAGAACATTGCGTCCAACTGGCTCTCGACGCCCATGCGCGAGAATAGCGGCTGGCCGTCGCGATATTGTTTCACCGCGCGCACATTGCTCGGCATCAACATGTGCATGAAGTCGCGTGCTTCCTGATAGCCGGCTTCGCCAGCGACCTGAATTTCGTCGATTTCCTTGTTGTAGAGGTCGCGCAGCGAACGCTTGATCAGCGAGCCTTCCTCGTAGACGAGGGTCGGGGCCTGCGACTTCAGCGTCATGTCGCGGACGGTTTCCCACATCCGGATCAGGTATTCGAAGTCGCGCTTGATTTCCGGTTTGGTGCGCGAGGCCCCGGCGGTGCGCAGGATGATCCCCATGCCTTCCGGCACGTCGAGGTCCGACACCACTTCCTTGAGACGCGAACGATCCTGTGCCGAGGTGATCTTGCGCGAGATGCCGCCGCCACGGGCAGTGTTCGGCATCAGCACGGCGTAGCGGCCGGCGAGCGACAGGTAGGTGGTCAGCGCAGCGCCCTTGTTGCCGCGCTCTTCCTTGACGACCTGTACCAGCATGACCTGGCGACGCTTGATGACTTCCTGGATCTTGTACTGGCGACGCGGACGGAAGGCTCGCTCGGGCACTTCCTCGAGAACGTCGTCACCGCCGACGGATTCGACCTGATCCTCTTCGGCCTCTTCCTCGCCGTCGTCTTCGTCTTCCTCGTCGTCGTCGTGTTCGTCGCTGTCAGCGGCAGCGGTGTGCTCACCCTCGGCGCGCTCTTCGTGGTGAACGTCCTCGGCATGCGCCGCGTTCTCTTCGGCGTGAGCGGCCTGAATCTGTTCGTCATGCGCGTGATCATTATGCGCTTCGGCGGCGACTGGCGCCGGCGTCTCCGCAACGGCTTCGACCGGTGCAGGCGAGAAGCCTGCCGAAACAGGCTGTTCGGTCACAGGCTCCGATGCAACGACCTCGGACACGACGACCTCGGGAGCCGCAGCTTCGGCAGCGACGCTCTCGGACGCGACCGGTGCGGTGGCATGATCGTGGTGATCATGGTCGTGCGCATGATCGCCTGCGGCGTGCTCATGCGCGTGGGTATGCTCGTGACCGTCATGGTCATGATGGTCGTGATCGGCAGCGTGGTGCCCGTCATCATGGGCATGATCATGAGGATGGCTGTGGACCTCGAAGGCCGGATCGCGCGGCTGTTCGGCCTGCGACGGATCGATCGCTGTCGTATCGACGACATCGCTCTGCACCCGCTCGCCACGGTCGCGGCGACGGGAGTTGCGATGACGCGAGCGCTTACGGTTGGAGCGGTTTTCGGTCTCTTCCTCAGCTTCGCGATGGGCCCGTTCATCCGCCTCGATCAGCGCCTGACGGTCGGCGACCGGGATCTGGTAATAGTCCGGATGGATTTCGCTGAAAGCGAGAAAGCCGTGGCGGTTGCCACCGTATTCGATGAACGCGGCCTGCAGCGACGGTTCGACGCGCGTGACCTTGGCGAGGTAGATATTGCCGCGGAGCTGCTTGCGCTGCGCAGTCTCGAAATCAAACTCTTCGACGCGATTGCCGCGAACCACGACGACCCGGGTCTCTTCCGGGTGGGTCGCATCGATCAACATTTTGTTTGGCATTTGGAAGCTCATGGAGGCGGACGGCGTGCGTGGCGGCAAGCGCGTATCGCGCAGCCGGGTGACGCAACGGTCCACCTGATTCGGGGGTGAGGGGAAGGCCGAAACACAGCCCTGAACGCCGTGCCGATCGCGAGGTCAGTGCGGGGCGACGCGCGAGGCTTGGGCCTCGCATCGGCATAGTTCCCACCTGGGTCTCGGTCGGCATCACAGTCTGGCGCATCAAGCGTCGGCCCGTCTGAACATCTTGGCGGCAAAGGCGCCGCCTTTTGCTGACGTCCGGCGCGCCGCAGAACGCGGTCACCGGCTGTCGCATACTCCGCCCGTAAGGCCGGAATAATCGGTCATGAAGTGTCTAAAGCCGCCCCGGGAGCGAGAAAGGACCTGGGACCGGACACCGCCTGGGCTAAGACCGCCTCTCTGGGCAACCGCGCGCTGCGCTGGTTGTAGAGAGGAGGCCGGAAAACGCTGGATCCACCGATAGATGGTCGGGGGAACGAGCGTTGCACCGGGAGGCTGAACGCGACACAACCGGGAGTTAAACCGTCAGCTCTTCGTACATACGAGGAATGGGGGTCGCATGCAAGGGAAGCGTCACAAGGCTGCAACACTCAGGCTTATTCGATATGGCCGACTTAAGCTCTGGTTAACCCTGCAATCCTATTGGGTTAATGAGGGGCTGCTTCGGAGGCAGTGGATTCGTTGACGAGCCGCGCAAACCACATCGTCAGGCTGGCCACGGTGCTCTTCAGTGCCGGTTTTGGACTGTTTTGGTGCCCGAACTCCGCCCAGGCCGCCGGCGAGGCGCCACGCGCGGAAGTCGAGGGCGTTTTTCCGATCGCCTCCGACGTGCGGATCGCCGGTGACGAGAAACAGACCCGTTTCATTCTCGATCTCGACCGGAAGATCCCGCTGCGTGCCTTTGCGCTGGCTGACCCATATCGGGTGGTCATCGATCTTCCCCAGGTCAATTTCCATCTCGATCCCGGCGCCGGGACGGTCTCCCGCGGCCTGATCAAGGCGTTCCGCTACGGTCTGGTGATGCCGGGCGGGTCGCGCATGGTGTTTGACCTGACCGGACCGGCCAAGATCAAGAATTCCTACGCGCTCGATCCCGCTAACGGGCAGCCGGCGCGGATGGTGATCGAACTCGAATCGGTCGATCGCACCACATTCGTACAGGCGCTGGCGGTTGAGAATCGCCCGGATCTGCGACCGGCCGTCGGAACGACTGCTGCGGCGTCTCCGGTTGCCACCAAGGTGGTCGCCAGCGCGGTGCCCGATGCCGCGCCGGACGCCCGTCCAGTCATCGTGATCGATCCCGGTCATGGCGGTATCGACAACGGCACCCAGGCCGGCGGCGAGAGCGAGAAGGGGATCGTGCTGGGTTTCGGTCTGGCCCTGCGTGACCGTCTGGAGAAGCTTGGCAAATACCGCATCGTCATGACCCGCGCCGACGATACGTTCATCCCCCTGGATGAACGGGTGAAGGTGGCGCGCAACCAGTCGGCTGCCTTGTTTGTCTCCATCCATGCCGACGCATTGCCGCGAGGCGAGGGGGATGCGCAGGGCGCCACCGTTTACACACTGTCTGACAAGGCCTCCGACGCGGAGGCGGAGCGGCTGGCAGACTCGGAAAACAAGGCCGACGCCATCGCCGGCGTCAATCTGACGGAAGAGCCAACCGACGTTGCCGACATTCTGATCGACTTGGCGCAGCGCGAAACCCGGACCTTCTCAAACCGCTTTGCCCGGCTGGTGGTGGGCGAGATGAAGACCACGGCGCGGATGCATAAGCATCCCCTGAAATCGGCAGGTTTCCGCGTCCTCAAGGCCCCGGACGTCCCCTCAGTGCTGATCGAATTGGGTTACGTGTCCAACAAGGACGATCTCCAGCAGCTGATGTCCGAGAACTGGCGCTCCAAGACCGTCGGGGCGGTCGCCAAGGCGATCGACGGGTTCTTCTCCAAGCGGATGGTCTCTGCCGGCCCGGGAAACTGACGACCGGAACTGAAAATGACAAATCTTTCAGTACGAAAGCCCCGGCCTTCAGTATGAAAGCCCTAGTTTGGCCACAGCCGGCGCTCTATAAAAATTTCCGGGCGGCTGTCAGAATCGGTCAAGACTGACGGCCATTTTTTGGGTTGTCTCCTTGCTGATTTTTGCCGCGGGACTTTTTGCTGACTTCACGCCCATAGGGCTGCCGTATGCTATATTGCGGCACAGCGATTGAAACGGATCGTCGATAATGCGTCTGCTGGTGCGGTTTATGGGTTTCTTGTTCGCCGCAGGAACCGTGGTGTTCCTGGTGGGCGTCGCCGCCGCAGCCGGGCTGATCTGGCATTATTCCAAGGACTTACCCGATTATTCGCAGCTTCAGGATTATGAGCCGCCGGTGATGACGCGCGTCCATGCGGCGGACGGTGCACTGCTTGGCGAATACTCCAAGGAGCGCCGGCTCTATCTGCCGATTCAAGCCGTGCCGAAGCTGGTGATCAACGCTTTCCTCGCGGCCGAAGACAAGAATTTCTACGAGCATGGCGGCCTCGATTATTCGGGCATGGCGCGCGCAATGGTGCTTTACGCGCAGAACCTTGGCTCCAACCGCCGGCCGCAGGGCGCATCGACGATCACGCAGCAGGTTGCGAAGAACTTCCTTCTGACCAACGAGGTCTCCTTCACCCGCAAGATCAAGGAAGCCTTGCTGGCGATGCGCATCGAGCGCACCTATTCGAAGGACAAGATTCTCGAATTGTATCTCAACGAAATCTATCTCGGCCTCGGTGCCTATGGCATCGCCGCCGCCTCGCTGGTCTATTTCGACAAGTCGGTGAACGAACTGACCGTGTCGGAAGCGGCGTATCTCGCAGCTTTGCCGAAGGCGCCGTCGTCGCTGCATCCGATCAAGAACCGCGACCGTGCCATCGAGCGCCGCAACTATGTGGTTGATCGTCTGCTGGAGAACGGCTGGATCAAGCAGGCCGATGCCGACAAGGCGCGCAAGGAGACGCTGAGCGTCACCGGCCGCAACAGTTCGGGTCACATCTTTGCCGGCGAGTATTTTGCCGAGGAAGTGCGCCGCGACATCCTGGAACGCTACGGCGAAAAGAAACTCTATGAGGGCGGCCTGTCGGTCCGTACCACACTGGATCCCAAGCTGCAGGTCATGGCGCGCAAGACCATGACCAACGGCCTGATCAATTTCGACGAGGTGCGTGGCTGGCGCGGGGCGACCAACAAGATCGATATTTCCGGTGACTGGGGCGTGAAGCTCGCCGAGGTCAAAGCGCTGTCCGACATCGCGCCGTGGAAGCTCGCTGTCGTGCTGGATGTCAGTGATCAGTCGGCGCGGATCGGCTTTCAGCCGGGCCGTGAACTCGGCGGTGCCGTGCTCAAGGATCGCCAGACCGGCATCCTCACGTTGGATGGCGTGCGCTGGGCCAAACCCGCCGCCGGCCCGACAAAGGGCAAAACACCGACGGCCGTGTCGCAGGTTTTGGCCGCGGGCGACGTCATCTATGTCGATCCGCTCACAAACAAGGACGGCTCGGTCGTCGAAGGCCAGTTCCGGCTGCGGCAGTATCCGGAAGTGTCCGGCGCCATGGTTGCGATGGATCCTTTGACCGGACGTGTGCTCGCCATGGTCGGCGGCTTCTCGTTCGACCAGAGCCAGTTCAACCGCGCCACGCAGGCCTATCGTCAGCCCGGCTCATCCTTCAAGCCGCTGGTCTATTCGGCAGCGATGGACAATGGCTACACGCCGTCCACCGTCGTGGTCGACGCGCCGATCGAGATCGATCAAGGGCAGGGCGCCGGGGTGTGGCGTCCGGAAAACTATTCGACCGGCAAGTATTACGGCCCGGTGACGCTGCGTAATGCATTGATGCGCTCGCTGAACACCGTGACAGTGCGACTGGCGCAGGACGTCGGCATGCCGCTGATCGGCGAATATGCCAAGCGATTCGGCGTCTATGATGAATTGCCGAACTATCTCTCCTATGCGCTCGGCGCCGGTGAAACGACCGTCATGCGGATGGTGACGGCCTACTCGATGTTCGCCAATGGCGGTCGCCGCGTGAAGTCGACGCTGATCGACCGTATTCAGGACCGCTACGGGCATACGATTTTCAAGCATGACCAGCGCGAATGCCGCGGCTGCGACGCGCCGGAGGGTTGGAAGAACCAGGCCGAGCCGCAGCTCGTCGATCGCCGCGAGCAGGTGCTCGACGCCATGACCGCCTACCAGATCACCTCGATGATGGAAGGCGTCGTGCAGGGCGGCACGGCGACTGTGCTCCGCGAAGTCGGCAAGCCTATCGCCGGCAAGACCGGCACGACCAATGACGAGAAGGATGCCTGGTTCATCGGCTTCTCGCCTGACGTCGTGGTCGGTATCTATGTCGGTTACGACAAGCCCCGGAACCTCGGCAACAAGGCCACCGGCGGTGCGCTGGCTGCGCCGATTGCGAAGGACTTCATGAAGCTTGCGCTCGCCGACAAGCCGGCCGTGCCGTTCCGCGTGCCTGCCGGCATCAAGCTGATCCGCGTCGACGCCAAGTCGGGCATGCGCGCCGGACCGGGCGATGGCGGCCGCACCATCCTCGAGGCCTTCAAGCCCGGCACGGCGCCGCCGGACAACTATTCTGTGATCGGTGTCGCCGATGCCGATGGTCGTTCGCTCTCGGTGTCGCCGGAAACCGACCGCAGTTTCATGCGACCGGGAACGGGCGGGCTGTATTGAGGCTCATCTGACCCCACAGCAGATCCTTGCGGATTGCGCTTTGCCGCGCACGCCGCTACATCCCGATCACCATTCGTATTGCGGCTGATGCCGCCAGATCAGAGTTTCCATGCGCGCTGAAATCGAACGCCTCGTAGAAGAGATCAAGCAGTCAGTCGGGCTGCTGAGGAGGCATCTTTGACGTCGATGCATCCACGGCACGACTTGCAGAGCTGAACGCTCTCGCCGAAGATCCCAATCTCTGGAACGACCCCCAAAAGGCCCAGCGCCTGATGCAGGAGCGCACCTCGCTTGAGGACTCGCTTCAAGGCATCGGCAAGGTCACGCGTGAACTCGACGACAACGTCGAGATGATCGAACTCGGCGAGGCCGAGGGCGACCAGAGCGTCGTGACGGAAGCCGAGAATGCGCTCAAGGCGCTGAAGAAAGAGGTCGCGCGCCGCGAGCTGGAAGCGCTACTCTCTGGCGAGGCCGATCGCTTCGACACCTATCTCGAAGTCCATGCCGGCGCCGGCGGCACCGAGAGCCAGGACTGGGCCTCGATGCTGCTGCGCATGTATACGCGCTGGGCTGAAAAGCACGGTTTCAAGATCGAGTATCTCGAAGAGACGCAGGGTGAAGAAGCCGGCATCAAATCGGCGACGATCCAGATCTCCGGCCACAACGCCTATGGCTGGCTGAAGACCGAAGGCGGCGTGCATCGTCTGGTGCGTATCTCGCCTTACGACTCCAATGCCCGTCGTCACACCTCGTTCTCGAGCGTCGCGATCTTTCCGGTCGTGGACGACAGCATCAAGATCGACATCAACGAATCCGATGTACGCGTCGATACGATGCGCTCGGGCGGCGCCGGCGGTCAGCACGTCAACAAGACGGAATCTGCCGTACGTCTGACGCATATTCCGAGCGGTGTGGCCGTGGTTTGTCAGGCCGGCCGTTCGCAGCACAAGAACAAGGCCCAGGCCTGGGACATGCTGCGCGCGCGTCTCTACGAGATCGAGCTGAAGAAGCGCGAGGAGAAGGCCGCTGCCGATCAGGCTGCCAAGACCGATATCGGCTGGGGTCACCAGATCCGCTCTTACGTGCTGCAGCCCTATCAGATGGTGAAGGATCTGCGCACCGGCGTGCAGACGTCGGATACCTCCGGCGTGCTCGACGGCGACCTTGACGAGTTCATGG
This sequence comes from Tardiphaga sp. 20_F10_N6_6, assembly GCF_052076045.1. NCBI lineage: Bacteria > Pseudomonadati > Pseudomonadota > Alphaproteobacteria > Hyphomicrobiales > Nitrobacteraceae > Tardiphaga > Tardiphaga sp. 20_F10_N6_6. Next base: position 1,072,690 of record NZ_CP197239.1, on the reverse strand, counting down.
CGGCGACACTGGCGCAGCGCGCCTTCGGCACCTCGCCAGGTGCCATCGACGACGTGGATTAAGCCATGCCCCAAGTTTTGCCCCATGTTGCGTTCATCGGTTTGGGACGCATGGGGCACGGCATGGCCGGCCGCTATCTCGAAGCTGGTTTCAGCGTTGCCGTCTGGAATCGGAGCAGGGCGAAAGCAGAAGATCTGATCGCACGTGGCGCACGCTGGGCAGCTTCGCCGGCGGATGCAGCCGAAGGCGCCGATGCCATCGTCACGATGGTCGCCGATGACGAGTCTTCACAGACTGTGTGGCTCGGCACTGATGGTGCCGGGCGAACCGCGGAGGCGGGCGCGCTGGCGATCGAATGTTCGACGGTGTCGCACCAGCATGCGCTCGATCTTGCGAAAGTGCTGCAGGAACGCGGGCTGACCTACATCGATTGCCCTGTCACTGGTCTGCCGGATGCGGCTGCGAGCGGCAAGCTCACGCTGCTGGTCGGCGCGGATACTGCGGACCTCGACAAGGCCCGGCCGTTTCTGGCGCCGATCGGATCGACGATCCGGCATTTCGGCCCCATCGGATCGGGTACAGTTTACAAGCTGATCAACAACCTGATGGGCGCGATCCATATAGCTGGGCTCGCCGAAGGTCTGGCCATTGCAGAACATGCCGGGCTGGACATGAAGCTGGTGTTGGAGTCCATCGCGAGCGGCGTCGCGGCAAGCCCACAGGTGCTGCGACATGCGCCGCGAATGTTGGCGCGCGATTATTCAGGCGCATCCTTCACCGCTGCACTGCGCCATAAGGATGCGGCCTATGCGGTGAGATTGGCGGAGCAGCTTTTGCAGGCGAGGCCCCTGGTCGGCGCAGCGGCTGTTGAAGCCTATGAAAAGGCGAAGGCTTTCGCGCCAGACGATGACGAAGCCAAAATGATCGAGCTCATCTCGCAACCGAGAGACGGCTGAGTAAGCTAACCCGCCCGCCAAAGTCTGCGGCGTCTTGAAACAGTCGCGTCGCTGCGCGGCCGCTTCCGTTCTTCTTGTCACCCGATATCATCCGCGTGCCGGAACTCAACATCCGGCGCTGGCTTATCCTGACGCCGCATGTCGCGGTGTCATGAATTCAACGGGGTGTGGGGCATGAAGAAGATCATTCCAATTCTTGCTGTTGGCGTTGCATTGATGCTGGGCGCCTGCGGCCGCGATCCCGGACCAGCAGGTCCGAAGGGCGAAACCGGCGCGCAGGGGCCGGCCGGCCCGCAGGGTGCGCAAGGCGTTCAGGGCATTCCCGGCGCGCAGGGACAGGCGGGTGCACAGGGACCGCAAGGTCCGCAGGGTACGCCCGGCGCCAAGGGTGACAAGGGTGATGTAGCACCAGTGAGCTTCCGCGCGGTGCAGGCAGATGGCGCGATTAGCTGCGAGGCGACAGAGACGCTGGTGTCCGTTGTCTGCCCGAGTGGCGGTGCACCTGATGGCACCAAGTGCACCACGACGCCAACCGTTGGTCTCTGCCTGAAGAAGTAATCGTGTGGCAGATTGAAATCGGCTGCTAGCCAACAGGTCCCTCGCTCGCAGGTGAGCGGGGGCCTTCAAACTTGCGGACGCGTGCTAGGCCTTGCCGTCGCTGCGTCGTCCGTAACTCGGAGGCACCGAAATCACGAGGTAGTATTCACACCGGCGCGCGGTCTTGTTCTCGAACCAGTGCTCGACATCGACTTCGAAATACAGCGAGTCACCCTCGTCCAGAACCGTCTCGGTATCCTTGGTGCGCACGGTGACGCGTCCGTGCGTGGCAAGGACGTGTTTGGATGTGCCCTGCGGGTAGGCGGGCAATTTGCCGGTCGAGGTTTTCGGGGGCAGGTGATGCAGGACGACTTCCACTGCCATGCCGGCCATGACGGGCGACAGCAGGAAGCGCTCGAAGCCCGTCTTTGAATCGCGAAAGATCTGGCGTTGATCCTTGCGCACCACAGCGAAGGCCCGGCGCGGCGCGTCGTCGTCGCCCATCAGCGTCGAGAACGATGTTTCCAGAGCCAGCGCGATACGTCGCGCGACCCCGATCGTCGGGCTCTTCTCGCCGCGCTCGACTTTCGACAGCATCGCCCGACTGACACCGGACTGCTTGGAGAACTGCTCCAGGGTCAGGTTGGCCTGTTCACGCAATATGCGAACCCGATCGCCGAATGCGCGACTGACGGGGTCTTCGCGAACGACCTTCCGCGTCGCCGGTTTCGCCATATCGGGTGCTGCTCCAATGTCATTCGCGGATGTAATCCGCCGGTGATTCCATCTTAGGCGCCGTTGCTCGCCATGTCACATCCTGCTGCGGCAGATGACCGCGTGCGTCTTCTAAAGAATAAATAGCCGGGATGATCAGCTTGCCAAAATCTTCTATCGAAGATAGGTGTATCTTTAGAAGATGCCGGCGATCCATTCGCCGGACAAGCAGACATATCAGGAGGAAGAATGCACCTTGTTACTTTCCTGCATGAGGGCCGGGCCACGGTCGGCATTGCAGATCAGGCGCTCACTCAGGTCTCGCCGCTGCCGCGCGACGTTGCCCCCGATATGATTGCGCTAATTGCCAATTTCGATAGCCTGAAGGGTACGCTTACCGCTTCAGCGGGCGCGCCCCTTCCTATCGCCAGCGTCGAGCTTCTTGCGCCAATCCCGCGCCCGGCACGCAACGTGTTTTGCGTTGGCAAGAACTACCATGAGCACGCGAAGGAATTCGCGGGTAGTGGTTTCGACTCCTCGGCAAAGGAAGTCGTGCCGGAAGCGCCAGTCATCTTCACGAAGCCGTCGAGCACGGTGATCGGTTCCGGCAAGTCGATTCCGAATTATCTCGATCCGACCGACAGCACCGACTACGAAGGCGAGCTGACGGTCGTCATCGGGCGTGGCGGCCGCGGCATCAAGAAGCAAGACGCGCTGGCGCATGTGTTCGGTTACACGATCATCAATGACGTCACGGCACGCACGCTGCAGCACAAGCATCGCCAGTGGTTCATCGGCAAGGGCATCGACGGTTTCTGCCCGATGGGTCCCGCGATCCTAACTGCTGACGAGATGCCCGACCCGACGAAAATGCGACTGACGACATCCGTCAACGGCGAAAAGCGCCAGGATGCGTCGGTGACCGATCTCATCTTCGACATTCCGACGCTGATCGAGACGCTCTCGGCAGGGATCACGCTGGAGCCGGGCGATCTGATCGCGACCGGAACGCCGGCCGGCGTCGGCCTCGGCTTCACGCCGCCGCGCTTCCTGAAGAAGGGCGACGTGGTTACGATCGAGGTCAGCGGCATCGGCAAACTCGAAAACCCGGTCGGCTGATTAAGCCTACATCGGTTGCGGTTTTGATGAAGAGGCGCGGGGCATCATCTGCCCCACGCTCAATTCTGCGAGCTTCAACAACTTAGAGCTTTGAAAGAGCTCCAGGGCGCGCAGGCGCTGTCTCCCGAGATGGCGCGTCGTCCCCTGGATGCGACTGAAACCAATGCGTTGCTCAAAAACAAACGGGAGACAAGTATGAAACGTCGTGACTTCATTGCAGGCCTCGGGGGCCTGTCGACGCTCGCTTTGACCGGTCAGGGTGTACGCGCGCAGGAAGCCTGGCCAAGCCGCAACATCACCATGGTCGTGCCATTTCCGGCTGGCGGGCAGGCCGATATCGCCGCGCGTCCGGTCGCAAGCTATATGCAGAAGGTGCTCGGCAAGCCGGTCATCATCGACAACCGCAGCGGCGCCGGCGGCTCGCTCGGCAACGCGACCGTTGCCCGCGCCCAGCCTGACGGGCACACGCTGCTGATGACGCTGTCGTCGCTTGCGGTTCTGCCCGAGTCGGATCGCATCTATGATCGGCCAGTCGCCTATGAGGTCGACCAACTGCAGCCTGTCGCGCGCGTGCTTGCGGATCCGACCCTGTTCGCCGTGCCGGCCAGTGCGCCGTGGAAAACGATTCAGGAATTCGTTGCTGACGCCAAGGCGCGTCCCGGAGCGATATCATACGGATCGTCGGGCCCGTTCGGTACGCTGCACGTCTCGATGGAGATGTTCGCGATCGCCGCCGGCATCAAGCTGCTTCACGTGCCGTATCGTGGTGCGACGCCTGCGATCAGCGATCTCCTGGGCGGGCAAATCCAGGCGCTGGCCTCGGCGCCGGGTACACTCAAGCAACATGTGGATGCCGGGACATTGCGTGTTCTCGCAAATTTCGGCGGCGAACGCCTCGCTGCCTTCCCGAATCTGCCGACGTTCAAGGAACTGGGCTATCCTGATGTCGAGTTCTACATCTGGGCCGGGCTGTTCGCGCCGAAGGGAATGCCCGCACCGGTCTTGACCAAATTGCGCGAGACCATGAAGCAGGCGATGAGCGATCCGGAAGTCACGAAGACATTCGAGGCCGCCGGCAACATGCCCGCCTATCAGGACTCGGAAGAGTTCGCGGCATTCGTGGCCAAGGACAGCGCGCGTCTGGTTGTCGTCGCAAGGAAGATCGGCAAGGTCTAACTGCGGCTGCGCGTCCACTCCGACAGCCAGGCCGTGAAGCGGCCGCCGTCGCGGGTGCCGCCATGCCAGGCGGCAGTCACCTGACCGTCGTTTGCAACCATCAGCACCACGTCGAGACCCGCCGAACGGCGCAGGGTCTCGACGGCCTGCTGCGGCGTCTGTGCGATAGGGCCAGCGACGTTGAATGAGGTATTCACCGACAACTCGACGCCGATATGGCGACCGAGCGCCTTGAGATAGGCATGAGTGAGCGGATCATCCTCGGCGCGGACGATCTGGATACGTCCGGTGCCGTCGGCATGGATCACGGCCGGAATTCTCTCCCGCGCATGCGGCTTCGATTGTGCCGTCAGCACCATGTAGTTATAGGCGTTGTAATCCGCGTCGGACGCGCCCTCCAGCAAATCGAAATACTCGTGCGCCGCGTCAAGCGTCGCCATCGGCGCCAGGGGGCGGATCGCCTCGCGATATTTCACGCGTTCATTGAGCCGTTCGCGCGTGCCGGCGTCGCAGGGGTTGGCGAGGATCGAGCGATGGCCGAGCGCACGTGGGCCTGTCTCCGCCGCGCCCTGATAGAGGGCGATGATGCCGCTCTGCGCGACCACGAAGGCCATCAGGTCGGCAATTGCATCGCAACCCTCAGGCGTTGAGATATTGCCGATCGTCTGTGTCTTGATGTTGTCAGCCTGCAGTGCCGCGGTGATGTCGCCCTGCGTCGGCGCGTCGCCGCAATAGAACGCGTGCGTCATCGGGGCACCGCGCGGCGCAGCGATGAGATGCGCAAACATCCAGGCCGCGCCGATGGTCACGCCGGGGTCGCCGGGGGTCGGTGGAATCCACAGATGCAGTCGTTTCGCGCGACCTTGCGCCTTCTGGAACCATGCTTCGTCGAAATGCTGCAGCAGTCGCATGTTGCCGAGCGCGTTCAGTGCCACGCCGCCGGTCAGCACCAGCCGATGCGCGCCGGTGGTACGCAGCAGGCCGCCGACGACGTGGATCATCGCATCCTCGAACACGAGTTGCGTGGCAGCGGCCTTGTCGAGGCGATCCTGCGTATCCGGTTGGTGCTGGATGTCCTCGACGCGCAGTACGGCGTCGGGATTCCAGAGCTGGTCTGGTTTGAGTGGCTCGCCGAGAATCTTGATCAATGCGGACTTATAAGGCCCCTCGAATGGGTCGCAGTACCAGTTGCCCATGGCGCGGTTGAGCTGGATCTCACCATTTGCACCGAAATGCAGCACCTCGCGCAAGCGTGCGTAATACGGATTGCTGGCGCGATCCATGTCGCCCCAGGCGGCCGCGCCCATATAGCGGCCCTCGCTGGAGAGCCAAGTCCAGCCGCCCTGTGTCGACGAGATGACGCTGTAGAACGCACCCAAGGAGTCGAAGACGCTATTATTGCAATAGAGCCGCTGCATCTCGCCATGCTTGGCGACATATAGGGAGACCGAGCCCAGATCCCCTGTACCATCCAGCACGGCGATCGCGACCGGTTCGTCATCGGGGAAGGGCGATACGGCAAAGGAGAACCAGGCGTGGTTGTCGTGATGGGGCACCATCAGCAGCGGGACACGCGCGGGCAGGCCGAATTGCTTGCGGAGCAGCTTCGGGGTCCGCGTCATCTGCTCGAGGCGCCGTGCGTCGAAGCTGACGGAGTTCTTGGTGCGCAGCAGCTTCAATCCGTCGGGCAGTTCTTCGACGATGCTTCGTACCAGCGTGCCGAGCAGATCAGGATAGTCCCAGGTCGTCAGCCAAGCATCGATATCGGGGACGTCACGGCCCATCGCCTGCAGCGTGACGCGCATCGCATCGAGTGCTGCACGCGGATATTGCGTGGTGTGCTTGTCGCCCGAGAAGCGTTCTTCTTCGTTGTTGACGATGAGGCGCGGGCCGTGAGCCCGCGTGACTTCGACCAGCGCCACGCCCGAATTGTGCGTGCCGGGCAGTCCGAGGCCGGCGAGCAGAACCGTTTCGCCGCGCGCCAGCTTGGCGCGGAGCTCCGAGATGCGACGGACCGTAAAGTGGGAGTCGTTGGCATAAAATCCTGCCAGCGTCATCGCCCAGGTCGCGACCCGACGTGTGGCGCGGAAACAGAACCGGCCGAGGCGGGGGAAACGGGGACCGATGCGTCGGGGGGATTTCAACGGGCTGCCTCGGATTGACGGAGACCCGCTTCAATCACATCAGGGGCAGGGCAACAATGCCCCGCATGCCGCACTTAGCCTGCGTTGAGGCGAACGCCGGCGCGGAGAAACTTCTGCGGATCGACAGCTTCACCATCGATACGGGTTTCATAGTGCAGATGGGGGCCGGTGGAGCGGCCGGTCGAACCGACCAGGCCGATCACCTGGCCGATCTTGATGATATCGCCGACCTTGACGTTGATCGCGGACATATGGCCGTAGCGGGTCGACAATCCGTTGCCATGGTCGATCTCGACCATGCGGCCGTAGCCGCCGGCATAGGCCGCGGAAACGACACGCCCGTTGGCCGTGGCGCGGATCGGGTCGCCCGTGGCGCCGCGGAAGTCGAGGCCCGTATGCATTGCGGGGCGGCCGAGGAACGGATCGCTGCGCACGCCGAAGCCCGAAGTGAATTCGACTTCGCCGACGACCGGCTTGCGATAGGGCACCAGCGCCATCGTCCGGTTGAGCTTGTCCATTTGCGCGCGGGTCACGTGGATGCGGTAGAGTTGGCGTTCGAACGGATCCGCGCTTGAAGATAGCTTGACCGGCACAAACGGGCCGCCCATGGGCGCGCGCGGTGTGGCGGATTCGAGTTTCGCCATATTGAGCCCGAGGTCCGAAATCGCGCCACGCATGCGGCGAACCTTGGAGTCCATGGATTCTTCAGCCGCGGCGAGTGTCGCAATCTGGCGGCTCTCGACCTGATCGAGCGAGGCCTGCAGGCGACCAATCACATTGTCGACGCCGCCGAGTTTGGCGAACTGGTTGGGTTGCTGGGCGGTGAGCGCAGGCGTGCGGGACTCAAGCCGCGCTTCGCGATCCGGCGGCGCCACGAAGGTCACCGTGTCGCTGATCGGCGACGGCTTGGGGATCGATGTCGTAGGCTCGATCGCGGCGCCACGGGCCGGCGGCTTGCCGATCGAGCCTGTAACAGACAGATCGGGCATGGCGCCGAGCGCCGTGGCGCGCGATTCCAGCGTGGTCTGCCGGCGCATGACCTGATCGAGTTTTTGATCGAACTGTTCCTGGTCCAGCATCTGGCGGCTGGTGGTGCGGTCGATCTTGGCGCGGAGTTCTGCGATGCGATCTTCGTAGGCATATTGCATGTCCGCCTGGCGCGCGATGAGCTTGGTCAGCACGTCGTCGCGAAAGGCAAAGTAAGTGGCTGTGGCCGCAGACCACGCGCCCAGCACGGTCACCGTGCCGACGACGATCCAGAACACCACAGGCCCGATGCGGACCTGCTTGCCGCCATGAGCAATCGTATAGTCGCTTTGATTGGCTTTCGGGGGCGGCGCCTTGACCGGCCCGACGCGGCGCGCCTGTGGCCGTCCATGGTCGTGTGCGTGGTGCTGAGGGTACTCGGCATATTGGGTGGGGCGGTTCGACATCAGCACTCCTGATGCCAGCCGGAGACTCGTCGGCTGGCTCAACGGAGGCGATTTGAGCCCTTCATGGTTAATTTTGAGCAAATGACATTGATCAAATCCGACGTGCCTCTTCGAGCACTGCGTCTGCGTGTCCGTCCACTTTGACGCCGTGCCAGATCTTGGCGACGTTGCCTTTTGCATCGATCAAAACCGTGGTGCGAAGAACGCCTTCGAAGGTTTTGCCGTACATCGATTTCTCGCCCCAGGCGCCATAGGCTTTCAGCATCGATTGTGTCGCATCCGACAGCAGCGGAACTCCCAGCGCGAACTTGTCGCGGAACGACTCCTGAGCCTTTAGCGGGTCGGCCGAGACGCCAAGCACGGCGGCGTTGGCTGACTGAAAGTCGGCGGACAGGCGGGTGAAGTCGATGGCTTCCTTGGTGCAGCCCGGAGTGCTGGCGCGGGGGTAGAAGAAGATCACCAGCTTCTGGCCAGCATAGTCCGACAGCGAGACCGTGGCGCCGCCGTCACGGGGCAACTGGAAGGCCGGAGCCTTGGCCCCCTCGGCTGCGACACTAGGCGCCGGTGCGATTTTCTCGCGAGTTGCTTTCGGTGCCGCCACGGAGGGCGGCGCAGGCTTCGCAACTGCTTTGGGCGATGCCTTCGCGGCGATCGTCTTAGTCGCTGGAGCCTTTTTGGCGACAGGAGCCTTCGCGACTTTGGCGGCTGGCTTGGCTAGCGCCTTGGACACGGCTTTCGCCACAGGCTTGGCTTGCTTGGCGGCAGCCTTTTTGGCTGGGGACTTTGTCGCAGCCTTGGCAGGCTTCTTCGCCTTCGAGGGAGAAGCAGTCTTGGCCGTTTTCTTGGCGGCGGCCTTGGCGGGTTTCTTGCTGGCTTTCTTGGCCATGGATGTTCCTTTCTTCGCGTTCAGCGGTTCAATTGCGCGGCGCGCCCGACGAGGCGCTTGGCCGCAGTTTCCAGCGTCAATCCGGCTTTCGCGCCCGATGCGTTTTCTGCCACTGTACAGATGGCTCGTTTCGAGGGATTCTTGCGCGATTTCTTGGACATACGCCTTCCTTTCGTCGCTTTCAGCGGCTCAGTGTGATGACATTGCAAAGCACCGGCGATCGGGTGGCGGCACGTTGCGGTACAAATGCGCTGGCCCAAATATGCTGGTCTCGGAGTATGGTTACAAAGGATTCGACGCAACACACGTTCCGTGCGCCATAGGGGCGCCGCAACGACCGCACGACGAGTTATAATTCAAACCGAGGATTGGCAGCGATGCCGGCAGAAAAGCGCTCGTCGGTTGTCGATGCGCGAAGGGCCGGTGACGATCATTCTCATAGTCAGCGCCAGCACCGAGAGGCAATGGCCAGAAATAAGCCGCCACAAGCGTATCGATCGCGCGCCGATGACGAGTCCTTGCAATGGGATGATGCCGATTGGGATCATCAGCATGACGAGGCCGGGCATCACCGTGCACGCCGCTTGCTGTCCAAGAAAGATAGTGGCTGGCACCGTTTCGGCGATCGACTCGTTGCGGTTCGCGATTGGCTGTTCGGCGGTCGATGGGTCAAGCGGATCGCGGCTGTTCTCGGCATCCTTCTGATTATTTTTGGCGTTTGCTTTGGCGCCTTGTGGGTCCGGCTGGGCGCAGGCCCGATCAATTTCGACATGGCCACACCGTGGCTGGTCGAGGCGATCCAGGACAATATCGGGCAGGGTAATACGGTCGAAGTTGGCGGCACGCAGATCGAACGCGCCGGGCGGGTCCGGATGGCTGTGCGTATCCGCGACATCGTCGTCCGCGATCGTGATCACGCCGTCGTGGCTAGTGCTCCGAAGGCCGAAGTCCGTCTCTCCGCTGCTGCCATGATGATGGGCCGCTTGCGCGCCGAAAGCCTCAACCTGGTCGATGTCGTGCTGGCTGTGCGCATTACGCCGGATGGGCAGGTGACGGTGTCGACCGGCGAGAATGCTCGCCCGATTGCGACGGGTGTCGCATCGCCGCGCACACCAGGGTCGTGGCTCGGTCCGGGCAGACAACCGGAACTGACCTTCCCGCGGCAGCCGCAGCCGCCAGTGGTCCAGATTCCGCAGCCCCCTGCTGACAAGCGCGAGGCCTCCACCGGCTTGCTTGCGGGTCTCGATTGGCTCGACAGCCTGACCCTGTCGGGCCTCGACGGACAGAACCTCAACGAGATCGGCCTGAAGAACGGCAAGCTGGTGGTTGATGACCAGCAGCGCGGCAATACGTGGGACTTCAACAATATCAGCCTGACCCTGCGCCGACCGAGCGGCGGCGGCGTCATGATGACAGTGGGCGAAGGCGGCAAGGCCCCATGGACACTCGGCGTCACAGTCGGTGCGCCAGCCAATGGCGTGCGTGCGGTCAGTCTGCGGGCCGACAAGGTCTCGACCCGGAATATCCTGCTCGCGCTGCGCATGAAGGATCTGACTTACAGCGCCGATCTGCCGTTGACCGGTGAGTTGAGGGGCGAAATTGGGCGCGACGGCCTCCCGACCTATTTCCGCGGCAAGCTCACTGCAGGCGCCGGCAACATCATCGATAATGACACGCCGGATTATCCGATGCCGATCGATCAGGCGGAGCTGAGCGTCGAGTGGGATGCCGGCCGCCGTGTGCTGCTGGCGCCGTTCAAGTTCGTGTCCGGCGAGAACCGCGTCACTTCGCTTGCCCATGTCGAGCCACCCAATGGCGCGACCGACTCGTGGCAGGCAGGGATCAGCGGCGGCACCATCGTATTGGGTGGAGGTCCGGGTGAAGCGCCGCTGATCTTCAACAGCATCGACATCGGCTTGCGTTTCGATTCCGACAACCGCCGGGTTTTGCTGACGCGGGCGAATATCAGCAACGGCGAGATCGGCGTCGCCGGCACAGGCAGCATTGACTACGCCGGCGAGCCGCGCATGACCCTCGGCTTTGCGGGAACGCCGATGTCCGCCTCGGCGCTCAAGCGCATGTGGCCAATCCTGATCGTGCCTGAAGTGCGCGAATGGGTCACCGAACGCATCGAGGGCGGGCAGCTTCAGAGCATCGAGATCGGGGTCAATTCGCCAACCAAGAACCTGACACGGCGCGGGCCGCCAATCCCCGATGAGGGGCTGTCGGTGAAGATCCTCGCCAATGGGGTCGCGCTACGTCCGGTGGATGGCATGCCGGTGATCCGCGACGGCGATCTGCGCGCGCGCGTCACAGGACGGACCGCGACCGTGAGCATCGGTCAGGCAAACTCCGAGACCGCGGGCGGACGCAAGCTCAATCTCAGCGATATCGTGTTCGAAGTTCCGGATATGGCGCCGAAGCCATCGCCAGCTCGCGTGCGTTTCAAACTGGAGGGACCGGTGGCAGCGGTGGCCGATGTCCTCAACTCCAACCGTCTGAGCGAAGTCACCGGCAACATGCTCGACCCGGCGACCACCAAGGGCAATGTGACCGCTCAGGTCGCCATGGGCATGCCGATCCAGCACGAACTGACCAAGGCCGATACGACTTACAACATCACCGCGGATCTGACGGCATTTTCCGCCGACAAGCTGGTGATGAACCAGAAGCTCGAAGCCAATTCGCTGAAGGTCACAGCGAACAATCAGGGTTATCAGGTCAAGGGTGACGTCAAGATCAACGGGCAGCCGGCATCGCTCGACTATCGCAAGCCAACCGATGGCGATGCCGATGTGCGTCTCAACGCGACGCTCGACGATGCAAGCCGCGCGCGGCTCGGTGTGGACCTCGGACCGGCGGTGGTCGGCAATCTCCCGATCAAGGTTGTCGGCAAGATTGGCTCCGGGGACCGTGACAGCAAGCTCGGGGTCGACGCCGATCTGACGCCGTTGAAGCTCGACAATATCCTGCCGGGCTGGATGAAGCTGCCCGGCAAGAGCGCTCGCGCTGTCTTCAACGTCGTGAAGAAGGGCGACACAACGCGTCTGGAAGATATCGTCGTCGATGGCGGTGGGGCTTCGATCAAGGGCTCCGTCGAAGTCGATCAGAACGGTGACCTCGTCGGTGTGAACTTCCCGACTTATTCGCCGTCAGAAGGCGACAAGACGTCGTTGAAGGCAGACCGTGGTCCGGATGGCGTATTGAAAGTCACGATGCGTGGCGACGTGTTCGACGGCCGCGGCTTCCTGAAATCGGCGATTTCAGGCAAGGATGGGGATCCCAAGAGCAAAACCAAATCGGTCGACTTCGATATTGACGTGAAGCTCGGCGCCGTTGCCGGTTACTACGGCGAGGCGGTTCGCAGTGTCGATGCCAAGATTTCGCGGCGCAACGGTACGATCCAGAAATTCTCCCTGACCGGAAAGCTCGGACGCGACACACCGCTGACGGGCGACATGCGCGGACGCTCCCAGGGCGCCGGCCGTGATGTCATCTATATCGAGACCAACGATGCCGGCGCCTTCCTGCGCGCGACCGACACCTATTCCAAGATGTCGGGGGGGCAGCTCGCACTGGCAATGGATCCGCCATCGTCGGACGCCCGCGCCAAGGAAGGCCTGATCAACATCCGCGACTTCAACGTTAAGGGCGAGGCGCAACTGGCCAGCGTCGCCGGAGGCGGGCAGAACGCGGCGCAGAGCAGCGTCGCGTTCTCGCGGTTGCGTGCCGAGTTCACACGGCAGAACGGCCAGCTCACCATTCGGGACGGCGTTGTCAAAGGCCCGACCGTCGGTGCGACCATCGAGGGCAGCATCGATTACCCGCTCAACCAGGTTCGGATGAGCGGCACCTTTGTGCCGATGTATGGGCTGAACAACATGTTCGGCCAGATTCCGATTGTCGGACTGTTTCTCGGTGGTGGCAGCAATGAAGGCCTGATCGGCGTCACTTACGAAGTCGTCGGTACGCCCGGTGCGCCGGTGCTGCGCGTCAATCCGATCTCGGCCATGGCACCGGGCGTGTTCCGCAAGATCTTCGAATTCGGCACCGGCAAGCAGAACAATTCGGTCGAATTCCCAAACCAGAACAACAACAGCAACTAACGACGTCTGTGGCTCAAGCGCAGCGCTCGCCGTATTGGGCGGGGCTTAGCTTGACGCGAGTTCGGATGCGAATCTCTGTATCAGCTTCTGGATGATGGCTGCCGTTTCGGGACGCCGTGTCAGGCAGCGCGACGTCGGGCCGGCAACCACCAGCGACAACCGGCGATGTTGCACCGGCAAGGGCACGGCGACGCCCGCAAGGTCGGCGATATATTCCGATGAACTCTGCTGATAACCGCGCTCGGCCGCCTCTCTGAGTTCGTCCTCGATCGCCTCTGCCGTTGTCGGTGTCGTATGGGAGAAGGCTTCGAACTTGATCTTGCGATAGATCGCCTTGCGTTCCTCGGGCGAATGCTGCTCGAGAATGGCGCGGCCCACCGAACTCGCATGGACCGGAACGCGGTCGCCTATCTGCGCGAAGTAGCGCACCGAATGCGTGGACTCGACGACATCCAGGAAGATTGCTGACGTTCCGGCGAGGGCGGCGACGCCGGTCGTTTCGCCGGTCTGGTCGGCGATTTCGGTCACCAGCGCATGGGCCGCGTCCGGGAGCGGCTCGGCATCTGCGACAGCGCGGGCAAGCATTAGCCAGCGGGGGCTGGGATAGTAGCCGTTGCGCGCACGGGGCTCATAGAGCCAGCCTTTGTCGGCGATGGTGCCGACGAGATTGAACGTACTGGAGCGCGGCCAGCCGAGGTCGTCCGAAATTTCGGCCAGCGTCGCGGGGCGTTTGCGCCGGGCGAAATATTCCATCAGTTCCAGGACGTTGGCAGCTTGTCTGACCAGCATTGAAATTCTCGTTCTTCCATTTGGGCGCGCCACGAATGGCGAACTGTCCGCGTTTCCGCACGGTCTGGTTGGCCTCTGTATCGCTGAAATGGCTTTGAAAGCCATCCACATCGACAACGCTGGTCTTGACTTACAATTCACGTATAGGTCTTATAAATTCATAAACAAGAATTATTCACGTGATCGCTGGGCTGGCGTCTTGCCAGGTGAATCATGGAATTTGTCAGGGGAGGAATAGATGACCATTCGCAATACTGTTGCCGTGTCAGCCGTGGCGCTGTCGCTCGGGTTGCTGTCCGCGCCGATGGCGTCGGCGCAGACGCCGGTGAAACTCGGCGTCCTCGCCGATATGTCCGGCATCTTCTCGGACATCGGCGGCATGGGCTCGTTCGACGCCACCAAGATGGCTGTCGAGGATTTCAACAAGCTTCCGGGCGCCGACAAGTTCAAGGTCGAGGTGATCCAGGGCGATCCGCAGAACAAGCCGGACATCGCGCGCAACATCGCGCGCAAGTGGTACGAGACCGAAGGCGTCGACGCCCTCGTCGACATTCCGACCAGCGCCACCTCGCTGGCTGTCGCGCCGCTCACGGCGGAGCTCAACAAGGTCGCGCTGTTCACGGCATCAGGCACGTCGGACCTGACGGGCAAGGCTTGCACCCCGAACTCGGTGCATTGGACCTATGACACCTGGGCACTGGCGCACGGCACGGCCGACGCCATGACCAAGGCCGGCGGCAAAAGCTGGTTCTTCCTCACCGTCGACTTCGCACTCGGCGCGTCGCTGGAGCGCGATGCCACCGCGGTGATCAATGCCAATGGCGGCAAGGTGCTCGGCAGCATCAAGCATCCGACAGACTCGAACGATTTCGCGTCCTATCTGCTGCAGGCGCAGGCATCGAAGGCCGACATCATCGCGCTCGCAAATGCCGGCGGCGACACCATCAAGGCGATCAAGCAGGCGTCTGAATTCGGCATCGTGCAGGGCGGCCAGAAGCTTGCCGGCATGCTGATGTTCATTTCGGATATCCACTCTCTCGGTCTCAACACGGCGCAGGGCCTGCAGCTCACTGAGGGTTTCTACTGGGATCTGAACGAGCAGACCCGCACCTTTGGCGAGCGGTTCGCCAAGCGCAACAACGGCCGTTATCCCAGTATGAACCAGGCCGGCGCTTATTCGGCGTCGCTCACCTATCTGAAGGCGGTCGCCAAGGTTGGCTCGCCGAAGGATGGCGCGGCGGTCGTGAAGGCGATCCGCGAGATGGGTACGTTCGACGATCCGTTGTTCGGCAAGACCACGCTGCGTGAAGACGGCCGCGTGCTGCACGACATGTATCTGCTCCAGGTCAAGAAGCCCGCTGAGTCGAAGAAGCCGTACGATTATTACAATGTTTTGGCGACGATCCCGGCCGACACGGCCTTCCGTCCGATCAAGGACGGCGGTTGCCCGCTGATCAAGTAACGGCTGCAGCAACGAACGATGAGAACGCGCAGATATCGGTGACCCCGCGCTGCGCGTTTTTCTTTTTCTGAACCGCGATATCAAAACCATCACAAGGACAACAGAATGCGTCTCGCCAATAAACTCGCCGCCGTCACCGCTGCTGCATCGGGCATGGGACGCGCCGGCGTCGAACTGTTCCTCAAGGAAGGCGCCAAGGTCGCCGCCATTGACGTCAATGCGGACGCGCTCGCGCAGCTCAAATCCGACATGAAGAAGCTGGGTTATGAGCTCACCACCATCCAGGCCGATCTGTCGAAAACCGAACAGATGAAGAGTTCAATCAACGAGGCGGCTGCCGCACTTGGCGGTATCGATATCCTCTGGGCTCATGCCGGCACGCCGGGTCCGGCCGGCGTCGAGAATCTCGACCTCACGGCCTATGAATTTGCGATGGCGCTCAACGTCACCTCGGCGACGCTGGCGGCCGGCGAAGTGATCAAGCACATGCGCAAGCGCGGCGGCGGCTCGGTGATCTTCACCTCGTCGGTGTCGGGCATTGTCGGCTCCATGATGAGCCCGATCTATTCGGCTGCTAAGTTCGCTGTGGTCGGCCTCACCAAGTCGCTGGCACAGGCATTCGCTCCCGATCAGGTCCGCGTCAACGTGATCTGCCCGGGTCTTGCGGATACGCCGATGAAGCTCGGTTTCACCGGCCGCTCGGGCGTCGCAGCGGAAGCTGCGGCCAACGAGGCCAAGCTTTTGGCGGCGGTGCCCATGGGCCGTCTCTGCAAGGCCGAGGATGTAGCGCATGCCGCGCTGTGGCTCGGTTCGGACGATGCCTCCTTTATCACGGGCGTTGCGCTGCCGGTGGACGGCGGCTTCACCGCGCGTTGATCGGCAGTTACTCCTAAAATAGCGAAGGGCGCAGTCATTGCTGACCGCGCCCTTCGTGCTTGAGGGATATCTGCGTCAGGCGGCGCGAACGCCGGCGAGGAAGGTTTTGACTTCGCCGGACAGTTGCTCGGCCTGTTTCGACAGGCCGGTTGCCGCACTCAGCACCATGCCCGCAGCGTTGCCGGTCTCGTGCGCTGCCGAGCTGACACCGCCGATATTGGTGGTGACGTTCTGGGTCGCCTGCGCTGTCTGCGTCACGTTGCGAGCAATTTCGGCAGTCGCCGCGCCTTGCTCCTCAATGGCCGAGCCGATCGTCGTGGCGATGGCGCTGACTTCCTCGATGGTGGCCGTGATGCCCTGGATGGCATCGACGGCTTCCTTGGTCGCGCTCTGGATTTGCGCGATGCGCGTGCTGATCTCCTTGGTGGCATCGGCGGTCTGTCCGGCGAGGCTCTTCACTTCGGTGGCGACCACCGCGAAGCCGCGGCCGGCATCGCCAGCGCGCGCAGCTTCGATGGTGGCGTTCAGAGCGAGGAGGTTGGTCTGGGCAGCGATGGTTTGGATCAGCTCGACGACATGTTCGATCTGCTGTGCGCCATCCGCCAGCGCCCGCACGATGGTATCGGTGCGGCGTGCACTATCCACCGCGTGCGACGTGATCTTGGCGGACTGGGCCATCTGACGTGCGATCTCGGTGATCGACGAGGATAGCTCCTCGGCGGCAGATGCGACCGTCTGCACGCGCGTGCTGGCTTCGGTCGCAGCCGAGCTGACCATCGTGGCCTGCTGGTTGGTCCGATCGGCCGTGCCCGTCATGGATTGCGCGGTGGCTTCGAGCTCGGTCGAACCCGACGCCATCAGTCCGACCAGCTGGCCGACGGATGCGTCGAAGCGATTGGCGAGAGCGATGAGCGCATCGCGCTTTTCGGCTTCGCTGAGGCTTTTCATTTTTGTCTGCTCGGCCTCGAGGGAGCGCGCCGTCAGCGATGTCTGGCGCAGCATCTCCAGCGTTTCCGCCATGCGGCCGATTTCGTCGCCGCGATCAGTCTCCTCAACCTTGGCGTCGAGCGCGCCATTGGCGATGTCATGCATGCGTGACTGCAACCGGCGCAGTGCGCCCAGAATGTCGCTGGAAATCAGCCAGGACAGCAGCGCCATAAGTGCGAGCACGCCGGCACCAATAGAGCCGAGCCGCATCAGCAGGGCGTTCATGTCGGCATCGAGGTCGTCCACATAGACGCCAATGCTGATGACGACGTTCCACGGCGCGAATTTACGGGCGAACACGACTTTCGGTCGGGGCTCATCCTGTCCAGGACGTGGATACAGATAGGTCGCGGTCGCACCTTCAGGCTTGCTGTTGGCGGCGGCGATGACGGCAGAGGCGATCAGGACGCCATTGGAATCCTTGCCGTTGGTGATGGTGCCTTCGAGCTTCGGCAGCGTGCCGTGGACCATCACGGTGGAGTCGGCGCGATAGGCGAGCACGTAGCCCTGTCCCTTGTCGAACAACATGCGCCGGCTGCGCAGGCGAAGCTGATCTTCGGCTTCGGGCAACTTCATCTTGCCCGCTTCAACTTCGTCCTGGAGCGATTGCGCGAGGCCAGTGACAAGATCGACGGCGGTGCGGAGCTGCAAAATCCGATCCTCCATCATCCGCTTCTGACTAAGCGAAGCGGCGACCGCGATGACGGCGCAGACCGCAATGGCAGAGACCGCGACCATGCTGACGAGCTTGGTGCGGATCGTGAAGTTACTGAGCAGACTCATCTGGACCTCGGCGTGAGAGTGGCCAGACAATGATACCGTCAATCTGCTTACCAATGGTAAATCACGGGTTGCAATGCATCCCTTTCAGCATGTGCCGCTTCGTCAGGTCCTGAAATGAAAAAGGCGCAGTCATTGCTGACTGCGCCTTTCATTCAATGGGGTTTAGTTCGTCATGCTTAGGCAGCCCGCACGCCGGCGAGGAACGTCGTGACTTCGCCGGACAATTGCTCGGCTTGTTTCGATAGGCCGGAAGCGGCGTTGAGCACCATGCCTGCAGCGTCACCGGTCTCATGCGCGGCAGCGCTGACGCCGCCAATATTGGTAGTGACGTCCTGCGTCGCCTGCGCGGTCTGGGTGACATTGCGGGCGATCTCCGCGGTCGCTGCACCTTGTTCCTCAATGGCCGAGCCGATCGTGGTGGCGATGGCGCTGACCTCTTCGATCGTCGCAGTGATGCCCTGGATCGCGTCGACCGCTTCCTTGGTCGCACTCTGAATCTGCGCGATGCGGGTGCTGATCTCCTTGGTGGCGTCGGCGGTTTGGCCGGCAAGGCTCTTTACTTCGGTCGCGACGACGGCGAAGCCGCGGCCTGCATCGCCTGCACGGGCTGCTTCGATCGTTGCGTTCAGCGCCAGCAGGTTGGTCTGGCCGGCGATGGTGGAGATCAGTTCGACGACATGCTCGATCTGCTGCGCACCGTCGGCGAGGGCACGCACGATGGTGTCGGTGCGGCGGGCGCTATCGACGGCGTGGGTGGTGATCTTGGCCGACTGCGCCATCTGACGCGCGATCTCGGCGATAGACGATGACAGTTCCTCGGCGGCGGCGGCGACCGTCTGCACGCGGGTGCTGGCTTGCAAGGCGGCAGTGTTGACGATGCCGGCCTGGTCATTGGTGCGGGCGGCGGTGCCGCTCATCGACTGCGCGGTGGCTTCGAGTTCGGTGGAACCGGATGCCATCAGGCCGACCAACTGGCCGACCGAGGAGTCGAAACGATCGGCGAGGGCAATCAGCGCATCGCGCTTCTCGGCTTCACTCATCTGTTTCAACTTGGCCTGCTCGGCTTCGAGGGAGCGGGCGGTCAGCGAGGTCTGGCGCAGCATTTCCAGCGTTTCGGCCATGCGGCCGATTTCGTCGCCGCGGTCGGTTTCGCCGACATTCTCATCGAGCGCGCCATTGGCAATCGCGTGCATACGTGCCTGCAGCCGGCGGAGTGCGCTCAGGATGTCGCTGGCCATCAGAAAGGACAGCAGTGCCATAACAGCGAGGACGCCGGCGCCGAGCGAGCCGAGGCGGACGAGGAGAGCATTCACGTCGGCGTCGAGGTCGTCGATATAAAGGCCGGTGCTGAAGGTGATATCCCATGGGGCATAGTAACGAGCAAAGACCATTTTGGCGGTCGGCTCAGTCTGGCCGGGACGCGGATAGAGATAGTAAGTGCTGCCGCCATTGGCGGTCTGGCGTGCGGCGTCGATGATTGCTCTGGAAATCAGGATGCCATTGGAATCCTTGGCGCCCGTGTTCTTGTCTTCCAACTTCGGATTACCGGCATTTACCAACAGGACGCCGTCGGGCCTGTAGGCCACGAGATAGCCCTGCTTGTTGCCGAAGGTCATGTTGCGGGCGAGCTGGCGATAACGCATCTGGGCGTCAGCCAAGGTGATCTTTCCGGCCGCAATTTCTTCCTGCATGCTGTCGGCCATGCCGACCATCAGATCGACCGCAGTGTGGAGCTGTTCCATCCGATCCTGCTGCATGCGCTTCTGGCTCAGCGAAGCAGCCACCGCAATGATGGCGCAGATAGACGCAGCAGAGACCAGCACCATGCTGGTGAGCTTGGTGCGGATGGTGAAACGGCTAAGCAAACTCATGTCGACCTCTGATCGGAGCATTACTGGCAAAAAGATACCAGCGAGTCGCTTACCAATCGTGAAAGCTGACAAACTCAATGAGTTCGCTGTGCGAACGCGCGTGTAGCGATTTAGCGGCGCAAGGCAGGGACGACGAGAAACGGGATCATGCCGATCACGACGCTGATCAAGGCAAAGGCGAGCAGCGCGTTATAGCTCTGGGTCCAGTCATGCAGCAGGCCGCCGGTCCATGAGCCAAGTGCCGCTCCGAGCCCGCTGCCGAAGGTGATCGTCCCATAAATGGTGCCCATCCGTTTGCCGCGAAAGATCTTCATGGCGGTCGCTGACAGCAGCGGGCCGCGCGATCCGATCATGCTGCCGAAGCAGACGACGAAGCCGGTGAGCAGCGCGTAGTTCGGATACCATTGCAGCAGCCACAGCATCACGATGCCGAGGATCGACATTGAATAACTGAACAGGATCGACGGCCGTCGACCGATCACGCCGTCGAGCCAGCTGACGCCGATCATGCCGAACAGCAGCGCTATGCCGCTGAAACCCCAAGCCGTCGCTGCTTGCAGAGGCGGGAAGCCGACATCGACGAGATAGGCGACCACTTGCGGCGTGATTGCAAACATGCCGATGGCAGTGAAGAAGAATGTGCCGAATAGCGCCCAGAATGCGTGATGGCGCATGGCGCCGACCAGTGTCCATCCTTCGTCGATGATGTCGTCGTGCTTCTCCGATTTATCGAGATGCGGCGACCCCGCGCTGATCTTACGCCAAGGTAGCAATATGGTGGGTACCAGCAGGGCCAGCGCGATCATGCCGAAGGTGCGGTAGGCGCCACGCCACTCGATGTGATCGATCAGAAGCTGTGCAAGCGGCAGCATCACCAGGACGCCTGCGCCGGTGGCGGAATAGAAAACCGACATTGCTAGCGGCAGTCGCTTGCCGAACCAGCGTCCCAGCAGCAGCGCATTCGGGACGTTGCCGATGCAGGCGACGGCAAAGCCGAAACAGGCACCGAGGGCGAGCTGAAACTGCCACAGGTGCTGGGCATAGGCGGCGGCCAGCAACGAAAGTCCAAGGACCGAAAGGCCGACGACGAATACCGTGCGCGGCCCCGAGCGATCGAACAGCCGGCCGATCAATGGAGATGACAGGCCGACGCACAGCGCCGTCAACGAATAGATCGAAACGACTTCGCTACGGTCCCAGCCGAATGATTGTGAAATCGGCAGCAGGAAGACCGAGAAACTCTCCTGCAGTCCCCGGCCGAACAGCGCAAAGGTGAAGCTGAGGCCGAGGACCGATAGTCCGATGCGTTGCGACGACTTCAAATCCATCTGGCTCTTCTTCACGGCGTTTGCGACAGCTGCGCCATGGAGCGCGTTTCACCGTGCATGAACAAGTGCGCTGGATGAATGTGGCTATGCAGGCTTGAGCAGGATGTGCCGCTTCTTCCCGAGCGAGAGCTTGATGACGCCTTCCGTCAGCAGCGCGGGAGTCAGCATCATCTTTTCGTCGGTGACCGCAACATCGTTGACGCGCAAGCCACCGCCCTTGATCTGCCGCCGCGCTTCGCCGTTCGACGCGACGAAACCGGCATTGACGAAGGCCGCGAGGACACCGATGCCTGCTTCAAGTTCAGCTTGCGGAATATTGACGGTCGGCAAGCTGTCGGCGAGCGCGCCTTCCTCGAAGGTCTTGCGTGCCGTCTCCGCAGCGGCATTTGCTGCATCGCGACCGTGCACCACGGCCGTCGCTTCGGTGGCGAGAATCTTCTTCGCCTCGTTGATCTCCGAACCGCTCAAGGCGGCGAGCTTGGCGATTTCGTCGAGGGGCAGGCGTGTGAAGACCTTGAGGAAACGGCCGACGTCTGCATCTTCGGTGTTGCGGAAGTACTGCCAGAAGTCGTAGGGGCTGAAGAGGTCACCGTTGAGCCAGACGGCGCCGGAGGCCGACTTGCCCATCTTCTCGCCAGATGACTTGGTGAGCAGCGGCGTTGTCAGCGCGTAGAGCTGCGGGCCGCCCATGCGGTGGCTGAGATCGACGCCATTGATGATGTTGCCCCACTGGTCGGAGCCGCCCATCTGCAGCAGCGTGCCGTAGCGGCGGTTGAGCTCGACGAAGTCGTAGCCCTGCATGATCATGTAGTTGAATTCGAGGAAGGACAGCGACTGGTCGCGGTCGAGGCGCAGCTTCACGCTGTCGAAGGACAACATACGATTGACCGAGAAGTGGCGGCCGACGTCGCGCAGGAATTCGACATAGTTCAGCTTCAGCAGCCAGTCCGCATTGTTGACCATCAGTGCGTCGGTCGGGCCGTCGCCATAGGTCAGCATCTTGCCGAAGATTTTCTTGATGCCTTCGATGTTCTCCGCGATCTTCTCGACCGTCAGCAGTTGCCGCTGGTCGTCCCGGAACGACGGGTCGCCGACCATCGAGGTACCGCCGCCCATCAGCGTGATCGGGCGGTGGCCGGTCTGCTGAAACCAGTACAACATGGTCACCGAGATCAGATTGCCGATATGCAGACTGGTCGCCGTGGCGTCATAGCCCACATAAGCCGTGACCGGTCCTTTGCAGCAGGCGGCGTCCAGCGCCTCGGCATCCGAGACCTGATGGATCAGGCCGCGGCTCTGGAGGACGTTGAGAAAATCGGACTTGTAGCTGGTCATCGGTTTACGGCTCGGTTCGGATAATTTTACGCTGTCTCAATGGATTGGCGGCAAGGTGGGGGCGTGCTGGCTGCCCCAAAGTGCCTGTGGCATTATAAGATTGGACGCTTCGACACAAGTTTTGACCGGAAATGAGGGCTTTGCCGTGTGCCTGATATGCTGACCGCGATCGGACTAATGAGCGGAACCTCGCTGGACGGGGTCGATGTCGCCCTGATCGAGACCGATGGCGAACGGGTCGGGTCGTTCGGTCCGTCGGGGTATCGGCCATATAGCGAGGCTGAGCGTGCAGTGTTGCGCCAGGCGCTGGCTGAGGCCGTGCAACTGAGCCGGCGCGATATCAGACCGGGCAGTCTGGCCGAGGCGGAGCGGGTGGTTACATCGGTCCATGCTGAGGCGGTCGAGGCGTTTCTGACTGATCATGGCATCGCACGAGGCAGCATCGACATCATCGGCTTTCACGGCCAGACCGTGCTGCATCGTCCCGCCGATCGACTCACCGTGCAGATTGGCGATGGGGCGAGTCTTGCCGGGATGCTCGGCCTGCCGGTGATCCACGACCTGCGCGCGGCTGATGTGGCTGCGGGCGGGCAGGGAGCGCCGCTGGTGCCGGTCTATCACCGTGCGTTGGCGCAGGGACTGCATCGTGACGGGCCCATTGCCGTGGTCAATATCGGCGGCGTGTCCAATGTGACTTACATTGATGGCGACATCGCGTTGATTGCCTGCGACACCGGTCCGGGCAATGCACTGCTCGATGATTTCGTGTTGCGTGCAACGGGGCAGCCGTTCGATGCGGATGGCGCATTGGCGGCGCAGGGCCGCGTCGATGATGCGTGGGTCGCAAAGGGGTTGCAGAATCCGTTCTTTGCGGCAGCGCCGCCGAAGTCGCTTGATCGCAATCACTTCGTTGCATTGCAACTGAGCGATACGAGCCCGGCTGATGGTGCAGCGACACTGACGGCGTTCACCGCGGCGACCATCGCCAGCATTGCGCCGCTGTTACCGAAGCCGCCGCGCAGCTGGATCATCACCGGCGGCGGCGCACGCAATCCGACGATGCTGCGCATGCTGCGGGAGCGATTGCCGGCCGCTAGCGTCGAGAGTGCGAATGACCTGGGCTGGTCGGCCGATGCGATGGAAGCGCAGGCCTTCGCGTTCCTGGCCGCGCGTTCGCTTGCGGGCTTGCCGTTGAGCTATCCGGCAACGACTGGTGTGCCGGAGCCGATGACGGGCGGTGTGAGAGCGGACTACCTCGCGAGCTAGTGCGAATTCGCCGTGGTGAGGGCGATTCGACTCACTCAACGAATCAGGTTGATCGCGAATAACGGCGTCTATGCCTGTGGTAGTCGGCAAGCTGCCGCGGACACGAATACGTGAGGGCATAACCAAATCTCGTGATGAATTTGGTACGGAAATGCCGCGGTTTGCCTAATATGTTGCCGAAAGCACACAGCCGGAAAATGATGCTGCGACAATCGACCGCGCGCATTGTTTCGCAACATGATCTTCCACAACTCTGCCTCATGAATGGCACGCCCGGGGCAATCGCGCGTGCCGATACGATCGGTCTGGAGGCAACATGACCACGATGAAGCAAATGATACTTGGTTCCGCTGCAGCGTTGCTGGCAGCGAGCACTGCTCAGGCGGCGGACCTTCCGGTGAAGGCCAAGGCTGTCGAATATGTGAAGATCTGCTCGATCTACGGTGCCGGCTTCTACTACATCCCGGGCACAGACACCTGCATCAAGATCGGCGGCGCGATCCGCCTCGATACGACTTTTAACGGTGGCCCGTACGACGCGCCGTTCTGGCAGGGCGGCGCCGGTGGCAACAATCTCTGGACCAAGGATAACTTCCTCACACGCGAACGTATCAACATTACGACCGATACGCGCACGGCGTCCGAATACGGCGTGGTGCGTACATATGCGAACATGCAGCTCGACTTCACGCAGAACCGCGACAGCATCGCCGGCGGCTTCACGGAAGTGGATTTCGCATTCATCCAGTTCGCCGGCTTCACCTTCGGTAAGGCTGTTTCGAACTTCGATCCGCAATGGGCGCTGACCAAGCCCTGGATCTCATCGGGCTTCCTTGCGGGTTCGAGCAATACGACTGGCATTCCCCAAATCGCTTACACTGCTGAATTCGGCAACGGCTTCTCGGGCACCATCGCGCTCGAGAATGCGTCGCCCTATCGCAATGCTGGCCTCTACAATACCGCGAATTTCATCGTGGCGCCGGGCGCGGGCTCGTTCACCGGTGCCTTCTACGGCACCAATTCGAACACGTTCTTCGGCAACGCCACGGGCGGCAACCATATTCCTGATGTCGTCGGCAACCTTCGGCTCGATCAGAAGTGGGGCTCGCTGCATTTCGCTGCGGCCATGCACACGTCGACGGCCGGCTTCTACGGGGCGAATGAAGCCTCCGGGCATCCTGACGATGTCTACGGCTTTGCCGTCAGCGGCGCGGTGGAATTCAAGGTCCTGCCAACCGGTGCAAACGACAGCCTGAAGATCGAAGCGTCTTATGCCAAGGGCGCCGCGCGTTACGCCTTCACCGGCGGCTCGCTCGAAACCTCCGGCGGCGGTCGTTTTGCCAAATTCGATGGCAACACAGTTGGCTTCGGCTACGTGCTCGACGGTGTGTATTCGCCGGGAAGCTCGATCCAGCAGAGCGATGCCTGGGAAGTCAGTGCCTTCTATGAGCACTACTGGAACACGGCATGGCGCACCTCGGTGTTCGGCAACTACAGCCATATCTCCTATGGCGATGCCGGCAACGCGATGCTCGCCGCGGCATTCAGCCCGGCCGGCGGTCGCCTGGGAACGAGCAGTTCGTCCAACCCGGGCTCTACGGCTGGCAGCATTACTGGCACGACCAATAATTTTGATTTCGGCATTGCCCAGGTCGGTACACGTACTGCATGGACCCCCGTCAAGAACCTGACCCTGTCGGCTGAATTCACCTATAGCCGCCTCGATCAGAATCTCGACGGCACCTATACCGGCACGGCAACTGGCAAGCCCAATCAGGCCTACCAGATCAAGGATCAGAATCTTTACAACGGCTCGGTCCAGATCCTGCGCTCGTTCTGATCCCGATCAGGACCTAAAACTGAAACTGAAAAGCCCTCGGCCGATCCGGCCGAGGGCTTTTTGTTAGGTTGACATGAAGCGGCCGGCGTGAGGCCGATCGACGCCTCAGCGCACGTTGGCGAGGCGCATGTCGAGATAGCCGGTGACCGATTCCATCAGCGGCTCGAGCTTGTTATCGAAGAAGTGATTGGCACCCGGAATGATGTGCTGATCGATCACGATGCCCTTTTGGGTCTTCAGCTTCTCGACCAGCGTGTTGACGTCCTTCGGCGGCACGACCGCATCCTTCTCGCCGTGCACGATCAGGCCCGACGACGGGCAGGGTGCGAGGAACGAGAAATCATAGAGATTGGCCGGCGGTGCGATCGAGATGAAGCCTTCGACCTCGGGGCGACGCATCAGGAGCTGCATGCCGATCCAGGCGCCAAACGAGAAACCGGCAACCCAGCAGGCGCGCGCTTCGGGATTGATGGTCTGTGCCCAGTCGAGCGCTGCGGCTGCATCCGACAACTCGCCGGTGCCGTGGTCGAACGAGCCCTGGCTGCGGCCGACGCCGCGGAAGTTAAAGCGCAGCACCGAGAAGCCGCGATGCACGAAGGCGTAATAGCATTGGTAGACGATCTGGTGGTTCATCGTGCCCGCGAATTGCGGATGCGGATGCAGCACCATGGCGATCGGTGCGTTCTTCTGCTTGGCCGGATGATAGCGGCCTTCAATACGGCCTGCGGGACCGGTAAAAATAACTTCGGGCATAGTGATCCTTAGGTCCCGTTCTTGGCGTGATCAGCCGGTTTCGCGCAGGGCTCGGCGAGAATGGCTCGGAGGGGACCCTGCGAGGAAAAGGGCGATCGGGCACCGTCAGGTTGATGGCGGGCGGCACCGGGTGAAGTTGAGGCCGCGTTCTACCATGAGCGCAGGGGAGAAAAGCAAGCATATTGAATGCGTCGGCGGCCGTGACATGCGTTGCCGCGGGCGCATTTGGTCAGCAATTGGGCTAATAGAGACGGCGTGCGGCACCGGACGACGTCCGATGCGGCTGTCGAGACTTCAAGTCCTTCAAGGTAAAACAGAATTGGCCAGAGACCGGGTCTATCTCGATTGGAATGCGACGACACCGCTACGCCCTGAGGCGCGGGCGGCGATGGTGGCCGCGTGGGATTTGGCTGGTAACCCGTCATCGGTTCATACCGAGGGTCGTCAGGCCCGCCGGATCGTTGAGGACGTCCGTGCGGCGGTCGCAGGTGCCTTGGGCGCAGATTCGCGAAGCGTCATATTCACCTCAGGCGGAACCGAAGCCAATGTGCTGGCGCTGACGCCCGGGCTGGTGCGCAATCCAGGCGCGGCCGTGCGGCGGCTGATCGTCTCCGCGGTAGAGCACGCCTCGGTGCGGGCGGGAGGCCGCTTCGCCGCGGGAGACCTCCAGGTGCTGGGCGTGGACCGGGATGGCGTCGTGAAACCGGATGAGTTGCGGGCGCTCCTGGCGGGTGGGGAGCCGGCGCTGGTTTCCGTGATGTTGGCCAATAATGAAACCGGCACCCTTCAACCGATTCCTGAGCTTGCGGGCATCGTGCATGACGCCGGCGGCTTGCTGCATGTCGACGCGGTGCAAGCGTTTGGAAAGATACCGATAGATATCAAATTATTGCAGGCTGATCTTCTATCAATTTCTGCGCACAAGATCGGCGGCCCAAAGGGCATTGGCGCGCTGGTCATGGCCAATAGCATCGTCGGGCTCAATGCGCTGCTCAGCGGCGGCGGGCAGGAACTGGGGCGTCGGGCCGGAACCGAGAATGTGCCCGGAATCGCCGGCTTCGGCGCCGCCGTGACGGCCGCTATCGCGTCGCTTGATGACATGAAACGGGTTGACGAGCTGCGTCAGCGGCTTGAGGCGGGCTTGCGGCAATCCAGCAATGGACTTGTGTTCGCCCAAGATGTGCCGCGTCTGCCCAATACGGTCCTGTTCGGCGCCCCCGGATTGCGCGCCGAGACCGCCGTAATTGGATTTGATCTCGAAGGTATCGCGGTATCGTCGGGATCGGCCTGTTCTTCTGGTAAGGTACAGCCGTCTCACGTGCTCGAAGCCATGGGTTTCGGGCCGGAGCTGACCCGGGGTGCTGTGCGTCTCAGTCTGGGCTGGTCGACCACCGAAGCGGACGTCGATCGGTGCCTGGAGGCTTGGCGAAAGCTCTCGGGTACACTACTTAAACATAGCGACGAAACACAGCTTGAACGGTTCTAAGAGGGGTGATTTCCCCGCGGGAACATCGTAAAGAACCCCGACAAGCTTTGAGTTTCACGTTTCTGGATTGATCCACCGCGGTCCTTGAAACCGCGAGCGGAGGATAAAATGGCTGCCGTACAAGAGACCGTCGATCGGGTTCGCCAGATCGACGTCGATCAATATCGTTATGGATTCGAGACCATCATCGAATCCGAGAAGGCCCCGAAGGGCCTTTCCGAAGACACCGTTCGTTACATCTCCGCCAAGAAGAACGAGCCGGCATGGATGCTGGAATGGCGTCTTGAGGCGTATCGCCGCTGGCTGACCATGGAAGAGCCGAAGTGGGCGCGGGTCGAGTATCCGAAGATCGACTTCCAGGATCTCTATTACTATTCGGCGCCGAAGCCGAAGAAGACCATTGGCTCGATCGACGAGATCGATCCTGAAATTCTCGAAACCTACAAGAAGCTCGGCATTCCTCTCCGCGAGATCGAGGCGCTGGAAGGCGTCGTGCGTCCGGAAGGTGAGCGCAGGATCGCCGTCGATGCCGTGTTCGACTCAGTGTCGGTTGCGACCACGTTCCAGAAGGAGCTGAAGCAGGCTGGCGTGATCTTCATGCCGATCTCGGAAGCCATCCGCGAGCATCCCGACCTGGTGAAGCAGTATCTCGGCACGGTCGTGCCGACCTCTGATAACTTCTATGCCACGCTGAACTCCGCGGTGTTTTCCGACGGCTCGTTTGTCTATGTGCCGCCGGGCGTGCGTTGCCCGATGGAGCTGTCGACCTATTTCCGCATCAATGAGCGCAACACCGGCCAGTTCGAACGAACGCTGATCATTGCCGACAAGGGCGCCTATGTCAGCTATCTCGAAGGCTGCACGGCGCCGCAGCGCGACGAGAACCAGCTCCATGCGGCTGTCGTCGAGCTCGTCACCCATGACGATGCCGAGATCAAGTATTCGACGGTCCAGAACTGGTACCCCGGCAATTCCGAAGGCAAGGGCGGCATCTACAATTTCGTCACCAAGCGTGGTGACTGCCGCGGCGACCGCTCGAAGATTTCCTGGACCCAGGTCGAGACCGGCTCCGCCATCACCTGGAAATATCCGAGCTGCATCCTGCGCGGCGACAATTCGCGCGGCGAGTTCTATTCGATCGCGATTTCGAACGGCTATCAGCAGGTCGATAGCGGCACCAAGATGATCCATCTCGGAAAGAACACCACGAGCCGGATCATCTCGAAGGGTATCGCTGCCGGCAAGTCGCAGAACACCTATCGCGGCCTTGTCACCGCGCATCGCAAGGCGACGAACGCGCGTAACTTCACGGCCTGTGACTCGCTCCTGATCGGCGACCAGTGCGGTGCGCATACCGTGCCGTATATCGAGGCGAAGAATTCCTCGACGCTGTTCGAGCACGAGGCGACCACCTCGAAGATCTCCGAAGACGTGCTGTTCTATTGCGTCCAGCGGGGCCTGTCGCAGGAAGAAGCCGTCGGCCTCGTGGTCAACGGTTTCGTGAAGGACGTGTTGCAGCAGCTGCCGATGGAATTCGCGGTGGAAGCGCAGAAGCTGATTTCGATCAGTCTCGAAGGCAGCGTGGGATAGTGAGAATGCTGAAGATCCTCGGAGGTGCCGTGGGTCTTCTGTTTGCGATCACGCTGTTTCTCGCATTCGCAGGCGCGATCGTTGCGTTATTCGGCGGCATGGCCGGATTTGAAAATGCCAGGGTAGCTGGAGGGGCGGTCAGCGGGATTGGAGCACTTGGTTTCTTTGCTCTGCTTCTGTCGCCTCTCGGAGAACTTCTCGGTCTGCTAGGCACGTCGACGCCTACCGGATCGTCTCAATTGAACGTCAATGCATCGGCGCCACCGAATCCAGGCAAGCCGGGCAAGAAGGAAGTTACTGATGACCGCATTGCTTGAAGTGAAAGACCTGCAGGTTCGTGTCGAGGATCGCGAGATTCTCCATGGGCTGACCATGACCGTGAATGGCGGCGAAGTGCATGCCATCATGGGACCGAATGGTTCGGGCAAATCCACGCTCAGCCACGTCATCGCCGGCAAGCCCGGTTATGAGGTGACCGGCGGCGAGATCCTGTTCAAGGGCGAAGACCTGCTGGAAATGGAGCCCGACGAGCGCGCCGCCAAGGGCGTGTTCCTGGCCTTCCAGTATCCCGTGGAAATTCCCGGCGTCACCACGATGAACTTCCTGCGCACCGCGGTGAACGCGCAGCGCAAGGCGCGCGGCGAATCCGAATATCTGGTGCCGGACTTCCTCAGGAAGGTCCGCGAAGTTGCTGCTTCGCTGAACATCCCGATGGATATGTTGAAGCGCGGCGTCAATGTCGGCTTCTCCGGCGGTGAGAAGAAGCGCAACGAGGTGCTGCAGATGGCGCTGTTCCAGCCGAGCCTGTGCATCCTTGACGAAATGGACTCCGGTCTCGACATCGATGCGTTGCGCGTGGCTGCCGACGGCGTCAATGCACTGCGCAGCCCGGATCGCGCCATGGTCGTCATCACGCATTATCAGCGCCTGCTGAACTACATCGTGCCGGATCGTGTGCATGTGATGTCGAAGGGCCGCGTCGTAAAGAGTGGCGGCAAGGAACTGGCGCTGGAACTCGAAGAGTCCGGTTACGCGCAGTATGAAGACGCGGCGGCCTGAGTGAGACAATCATGAATGTAGCTCTCGCAAAGACAACAACGGGCGCGGTGCTGGACGGCACATTCGCCGCTGCGCGCGGCCGGCTGCCGGGCGTCGGCACGGTGGCGGAAACGCGCCAGCAGGCGTTCGACGATTTCGCGCGTACCGGTCTGCCGACCCGGCGCATCGAAGAATGGAAATATACCGACCTGCGCAACCTGCTGCGCGATGTGGCGCCGCTTGCGCCGGCGCCTGATCAGGCCGCGCTGGCCCAGGCCGCGAAGCTCGTCGAAACGCTCGGTACGGGTGATACGCAGAAGCTGGTCATCGTTGACGGCGTCTTCGCGGCAGGCCTTTCCGATCTGACATCGGGCGGCGGCGTGACCGTGCATGCGCTCAGCGCCATGCTCGATGACGCGACCAGTGCGACGCGGGCCGACTTGCTGCGCTCGCGTATTGTCGATCCGATGATCGCATTGAATGCCGCCTTTGCGACCGATGGCATGCTGATCGATATCGCCGACGATGCCGTTCCGGCCCGGCCGCTGCATATCGTGCATGTCGCGACACGCCCGAGCGTGGCCGCATTCACGCGGTCGCTGGTGCGTATCGGCAATCGCGCGCGTGTGACGCTGGTCGAAAGCTTCGTCGCGACAGAATCCGCGAAGGCGTATCAGGCCCATGATGCTGTCGTGATCTGGATCGGCGACGATTCCGATCTGCAGCATGTGCGCGTGATGGAAGACGCCGGCGATGCAGCGAATATCGCAACGGCCATCGTCACAGTCGGTGCGCGCACCAAGTTCAACACCTTCAGCCTGACCACTGGCGGTGGCGTCAGCCGCTATCAGAGCTTTATCACGCTGGCTGGTGTGGATTCGGAGCTGTCGACCAACAGCGTTCATCTGCTGCGCGACAAGCAGCATGGCGACTGTACCTTCGTGATCGAGCATGCGGCGCCGAATTGCCTCAGCCGTGAGCTGTTCCGCGCCGTGCTCGACGATCGCGCGCATTCGGTGTTCCAGGGTCGCATCAACGTCCATCAGATCGCGCAGAAGACCGACGGCAAGATGATGTCACGGGCGCTGCTGCTGTCCGACGAGGCCGAGATCGACAACAAGCCCGAGCTCGAGATCTTCGCTGACGACGTGCAGTGCGGCCACGGCGCGACCATTGGCGCGCTGGATGACAGCTTGCTGTTCTATCTGCGGGCTCGCGGCCTGCCGGAGAAGGCGGCGCAGGCGCTGCTGATCCAGGCATTCGTGGGTGAAGCGCTGGAGTCGATCGTGAATGACGATCTGCGCGACGTCGCGATATCGGCCGCAGAGCGTTGGCTGGAGTCGCGCGCATGACATTGCATCCCGCGGTCTCGAACGGGTCATATGACGTCGCTCGCGTCCGCGAGGATTTTCCTGCGCTCGAGATGAAGGTCTATGGCAAGCCGCTGGTCTATCTCGACAACGCGGCATCGGCGCAGAAGCCCTATGCTGTGCTCGACCGCATGACCGAGGCCTACAAGTCCGAATATGCCAATGTGCATCGCGGACTGCATTACCTCGCCAATGCCGCGACCGAGGCCTATGAGGGCGCGCGCATCAAGGTGCAGCACTTCCTCAATGCCAAGCGCCCCGAGGAAATCATCTTCACCCGCAATGCCACCGATGCGCTCAATGCCGTCGCGGCATCGTGGGGCGGCGAGAACATCAAGCCGGGCGATGAGATCGTGCTCTCGATCATGGAGCACCATTCCAACATCGTACCGTGGCACTTCCTGCGGGAACGTCAGGGCGCCGTCATCAAATGGGCGCCGGTCGATGACGAAGGCAACTTCCTGATCGACGAGTTCGAGAAGCTGCTGACCGATCGTACCAAGATCGTCGCTATCACCCAGATGTCCAATGCGCTGGGCACGCTGGTTCCGGTCAAGGACGTGGTGAAGCTCGCGCATGCGCGCGGCATTCCCGTCGTGGTGGATGGCAGCCAGGCTGCCGTGCACATGCCGATCGATGTGCAGGACATCGACGCCGACTTTTATATCTTCACCGGCCACAAGCTGTACGGACCGACCGGCATCGGCGTGCTGTATGGCAAATATGACCGCCTGGTCGCGATGCGGCCCTATGCCGGCGGCGGCGAGATGATCCGCGAAGTGGCGAAGGAGTGGGTCACCTATGGTGATCCGCCGCACAAGTTTGAGGCTGGTACGCCCGCCATCGTCGAAGCCATCGGCCTCGGCGCTGCCATCGATTACGTCAATTCGATCGGCAAGGAGCGGATTGCCGCCCATGAGCACGACCTCCTGGCCTATGCACAGGACCGGCTGCGCGAGATCAATTCGCTGCGTATTATCGGAACTGCCAAGAACAAGGGCCCGGTGATTTCGTTCGAACTGAAGGGCGCTCACGCTCATGACGTGGCGACCGTGATCGACCGGCAGGGCGTCGCGGTCCGCGCGGGAACCCACTGCGTGATGCCGCTTCTGGAGCGATTCAATGTGACGGCCACGTGCCGTGCATCATTCGGAATGTATAATACCCGCGAGGAGGTAGACCACCTCGCACAGGCGCTGATCAAGGCACGGGAGTTGTTTGCATGAGTGACATTGCAGAAGCCAAGACGCCGGACGCCACCCCCGAGGCTGAGAAGCCCGCTCACATGCAGACCACCTCGGCGCTCGATCCCGCCGAAACCGAACGCCTGGGCACCGAGATCGTCGCTGCACTGAAGACTGTGTTCGACCCGGAAATCCCCGCGGATATCTACGAACTCGGCCTGATCTACAAGGTCGACATCAAGGACGATCGCTCTGTCCAGGTGGAGATGACGCTGACGACGCCGAATTGTCCGGCGGCCGAAGAGCTTCCGACCATGGTGGAGAACGCCGTGGCCAGCGTGCCCGGAGTCGGTCTGGTCAAGGTCGAGATCGTCTGGGAGCCGACCTGGACGCCGGACCGGATGACCGACGAGGCCCGTCTCGTTCTGAATATGTGGTGAGTTGCGTCCGGTTTGCTGAATACGCCCAAGTCGCTTGAATTCCTATGGCGGCCTTGAACCGCCGAAGGGACTGAACACATGACTGAGATGACACCGAACCCAACCATACCGGCTGCCAAGCCGAAGCCGCGACCCCGTCCGCAGGTGATGCGCCTGACGGATGCTGCCGCAACGCGGATCCGGGAGCTGACGGAGCGTGCGGATTCCGAGATCATCGGCCTGCGCGTCGGCATCAAGAACGGTGGCTGCGCCGGCCAGTCCTACACCGTCGAATATGCCCACGACATCAAGCCGACCGACGAAATCGTCGAGGACAAGGGCGTCAAGATCCTGGTCGATCCTAAGGCCGTGTTGTTCCTGCTCGGCACCGAGATGGACTACAAGACTGACCGCATGCAGGCCCAGTTTGTGTTCAACAACCCGAACCAGATCTCGGCCTGTGGCTGCGGCGAGTCCGTGCAACTGACGCCGGCGAAGATCGACGGCTGAGACTGTCATTTCATAAGTAGAACGCTGTCATGCCCGGGCAAAGCGCGAAGCGCGGCTTCGCTAGATGTCCCGGGCATCCATTTTTCTGGGCTTCGGTGAAAGCGAAGGAGGCTGGATGGCCGGGTCAAGCCCGGCCATGACGTAGGGAGACGACGCGGACGGACCGCTTCCGCAATCGCGCGTCGCATCCTACACTTCCCCAATGGACCGCGATTTCCTCAGTGAACTTTTCGCCGGCTTTGGCCCGGTAACGATCCGCCGGATGTTTTCCGGCTTTGGCATTTCCGCCGATGGCATCAACTTCGCGCTGGTGCTGCGCGGCGCGGTCTATCTGCGTGCCGATGAAATCTCGATCCCGCGTTTCGAGAGTGAGGGCTCGCAGTGTTTTCAGTATGAGATGCGCGGCAAGCTGCGGATGATCGGATCCTATTGGCAGCTGCCGGAACGGCTCTATGACGATCCCGATGAAGTCACCGAATGGGCGAGGGTCGCGCATGCCGCAGCGATCCGTGCATCGCTGGCAAAAGCAAGCAAGAAGCGGGCAACGAAGAAAGCGAAGGTCGTGAAGAAGACCGCGGCGAAAAAGAAGGCCACCAAGAAGGCTGCAGTTAAGACGGTCGCCAGCAAGAAAGCCAGTAAAGCCGCAAAGAAGCGTAAATCCTCATCCTGAGGAGCCGTGCGCTTGCGCGGCGTCTCCTTGCGAATGGTGAAGCCAAGTGTGGGGCGTCATGCCACCTGAAACTGCAGCTCCGCAGAATATTCCGGATCGACTTCGCAGATCACGCGGTTGCGGCCGCTGCGCTTCGCGGCATAGAGACAGGCGTCGGCACGGCCGATGATCGATTCCATATCGTCGCCGATCTGCAGCATCGAGACGCCGACGGAAATCGTGACGCGTCCCAGGATCTCGCCAGTCGATTTTTTCTTCAGCTCCTTTGACATCACGGCGCGGCGGATGTGATCGGCAACGGTGAGCGCCTGACGCAACGGCGTGTTCGGTAGCACCACGGCGAATTCCTCGCCGCCATAGCGCGCGGTGATATCCTGGCCCTTGATGGTCTGCTTTAATGACTGGCCGACAAGACGCAGCACCTGGTCGCCGGTGAGATGGCCATAATTGTCGTTGAAGGACTTAAAGTGATCGATGTCGAGCATCAGGAGCGACAACGGTTCGCCGCGCTTCACCGCGGTATCGATTGCCGCCATCAGCGCACGGTCGAAATATTTGCGGTTACCGAGTGCGGTGAGGGGATCGGTCAGGCTCTCGGCGCGGATCGCCTCGAGGCTCTGTTGCAGCGTGTAGACCTCGCTCTTCGAGGACAGTAGCCGCTCTTCCAGCGCCTTGTTCGTGTCGTGCACTTCACGGGTAGATTTGACGAGACTCTCGATCACGGCTTTCACCGCAGCAGAATCGTGCGCCCGCGACAAATCCTTGCTGGCACCATCCAGACTGGCATTGAAGTTCGTCGTCATGCCCAGAGCGTCGGTGATGAGCGCCATCACGTCGTCGATCTCGCCGATAACGCGGGCGCCGACCTGATCGATGCGATCGGTGGTGCGAATTTGTGAGAGATAAGTGTCGTGGATCAGGTCGAGATCGGCTTCGGTCAGCCGGCCATTGCGTGCCAGCGTCTCATTGATGACTTTGTTGAGCGCCGAATTGTAGCCAGTCGCGTAGACGTACCAGATCTCATAATTGCGCGGAATCGCCGTCTGGCGGAGCGAGCGAATTTGGCCCAGCGCGACTTCGGCAAAGGCCAAAGTCCGCTCTTGTTCGTCCAGGATGCCGGTCACGTTCTGTGCCCTCGTGGACAGCGTGTATACGCGGTCCTCTGAAATGCAAATTCGTTAAAAATATCGCATTCAGATTAGGGGACGAGAGTGAACGGCAAGTAAACGTTCCTGGCGCGATACTACCTATGCGCGTGCCCGGATCGGACGCAACAGAAAGGCCGGCAGGTGCGAATGATCCGCCGGTTCGTTGTCTTCGCGGCGCGAACGTGGCGCTTCGGCGCGGCCGATGGAGGGGGGACGCTGCGCCTGCGGGGCTGCCGCTGCCACGACCGGTGCTGCCAAAGCGGCTTCCGCGGGTTGCGCCTGCGGGCTGCGCTCGCCGCCTTCCGAACGACCACCTTCACGGCGCGGGCCACGCTCACGGCGCGGTTTGCGATCCCGTCCGCCTTCGCGGGGCTGATCGTTGCGGCCGCCGCGCGGCTGTTCGGCATTGGCTTCGCGATTGCCGGTGCGGTTGCGCGACTGGCGCGACGCCTCAGCGGTTTCGCCTTCGACAGGCTCGGAGATCGCTATGGAGGTTTCGACCTTGGGGATCGACTGGCCGATCAGTTTTTCGATCGCCAGCATGGACTTCTGGTCGGATGGGCACACCAGCGAGATCGCGGAGCCGGTGCGGCCGGCGCGGCCGGTACGGCCGATGCGGTGCACGTAGTCGTCGGAATGATGCGGGACGTCGAAATTATAGACATGGCTGACGGCGGGAATATCGAGGCCACGGGCGGCGACGTCGGAAGCCACCAGGATCGGCAGCTCGCCCTTGCGGAACTGGTCCAGCGCGGCCGTGCGGGCCGACTGCTCCATGTCGCCATGCAGGGCGCCGACACTGAAGCCGTGCTTCTGAAGCGACTTGGCGAGCAACGCGACTTCACGCTTGCGGTTGCAGAAGATGATCGCGTTCTTGAGGTCGGTGGCTTCGCGGAGAAGGGCCCGGAGCACTTCGCGCTTCTCGTGAGGCTCGCGACCGACGGCCACTTGCGACTGGGTCACGGTGACGGCGGTGGAGGCGGGCTTGGAGACTTCGATCTTCACCGGATTATGCAGGAAGGTCTCGGTGACGCGGCGGATTTCGGCGGGCATGGTCGCCGTAAAAAAGAGAGTCTGACGGGTGAACGGCACCAGCTTGCAGATGCGTTCGATGTCGGGGATGAAGCCCATGTCCAGCATGCGGTCGGCTTCGTCGATGACCAGCAATTCGACGCCGGTGAGAAGCAGTCCGCCGCGCTCGGTATGGTCGAGCAGGCGCCCCGGCGTGGCGATCAAGACGTCAACGCCGCGGGTGAGTTTGCTGTCCTGATCACCGAACGAGACTCCGCCGATCAGCAGCGCCACGTTGAGCTTCTGGCCGACGCCGTATTTGTCGAACTGCTCTTTGACCTGTGCGGCGAGTTCGCGGGTCGGTTCGAGAATGAGCGTGCGGGGCATGCGGGCGCGGGCTCGGCCCTTTTCCAGCATGGTCATCATCGGGAGAACGAAGGCAGCGGTCTTGCCGGTGCCGGTCTGGGCGATGCCGAGCACGTCTTTGCGCGCCAGCACATGAGGAATCGCTTGTTCCTGAATGGGGGTTGGGGTGGTGTAACCGGTAGCCGCAACGGCGGCGAGAACCTTGTCGGACAAGCCGAGATTGGAGAAGGACATTGAGCCTCTGTATGGGGGCATGATCTGATCCGGTATCCGGATGATCACCGTTCGGAATCACGCCTCAGGTCGAAACCGCCGCTTGGATTCTCGGGAAATACTGCAACGCTTATCCCCGGAGCGGCACGCAAACATGCACGGAGACGCTGGGCGCTGACAGGCGGCTTACTCAAGATATCGCGTTTCGATACCGGGCCGCGTCGAGCCGGAACATAGGCTGGAATCGGCCAAAGTCAATCCGCCACACCCTGGAACATCCCAAAAAGCTTAATGTTTTAGCGGAAAAGGGCCAAAACCGGGATATTGGCGGGGGCTTGGGGCCCCGCCGGACGGCCGCTACGCGACGTCGCGTGTGACGTCGATGCAGCGCTGACCGTTAGTCGACCGGCCTGCGTTCGCGGCCGGGTGGACCGGCAATGGCGATGAGCGCGCCGCTCAGTAACAGCGCGGTCGAGATCACCATGAACATCGCGATCGGACCGTGGCTGCCGAGCAGCGGCAGCAGCGCGATCGGTACCAGCGCCGATACGACGCGGCCGAGGCCCCATGCGCCAGCGGTGGCCGAGGCGCGCAGATGCGTCGGCAGCAGCTCGACAGCGTAGAGGCTAAGCACGGCGCTGTAGACGGCACTGGCGAGGTTGAACACGATGCCGGTGACGATGAGCGGCGTTAGCACCGTGCTGACAGCGAAAGTCAGCCCAGTTGCGATCATCGCCACGGCACAGGCGACCAGAGCGAGGCGCCGCGGGATACGATCGACGAAGGCCGATGCCGCCGCGATGCCGATCGATGGACCGAACATCGTAAGTCCCGCGAACAGCAGGGACTCGCTGACATGAAATCCCTTCTGCACCATCACCGCGGCGCTGAGCAGCGGGAAGCCAATGGTGGCCCAGGGTCCGAGTACATAGAGCGCGGCAAGGAGCGCTGTGCGCCGCAGGCTGATCCGATCGCGGGCGAGCGCTCGGAAGCCGCTGGATCTGGTCGCAATAGTTTCGGGAGCGGAGATCGCCGGCGGTGATGGCTGACGCGCGGATGCCTCGAAGCGGCGGCAGGCGGCATCAGCCTCGGCGTCGCGTCCGACCGATGCGAGCCAGCGCGGCGATTCCGGCACCAGGAAGAACAGCAGGGCTGCCAGGGTCGAGCACGCGCTGCCGAAGATCAAGGCCCAGCGCCAGCCCTCGATGCCCCATGGCGCGATGGGCGTCAGCCAGCGGATCATCAGGATGATTGCCGGTGCGCCGAGAAAGGCGAGCGCGCCGCACAGCATCATCAAAAGGCCGCGGCGCCGGGGCGGCAGCAGGTCTGACAGATAGGCCGATGTCAAAGGCGGATAGCCGCCGATGGCGAGGCCGGAGATGAAGCGGAAGGCCGTCATGGTTGCCACATCGCGACTGGCGGCGACGGCGAGCGAGCTCAGCGCCAGGACGGCAAGCGCGCTCTGCAGCGCGATCTGGCGGCCATAGCGATCCGCAATCCAGCCGAACACAGGTGCACCAACGGCGCCGCCGGCAAAGACCGATGCCAACAACAGCGAGAGCTCGCCGCGCGAGATGCTGTAGGGCGGCGCGAGGAAGATGCCGGAAAAGGCATTGCTGAGCGCCACTTCGGCGATGTCTGCGAACAGGCCGAAGGCACAGAGCGCGAAGATGCCGAGGTGAAGCGGCGTGACTGGCAGCCCGTCCAGGCGTGCCGCAATAGTTGGCACGGCTGCGCCCGCTAGCGCCCCGTGCGTCCGCACCTGGTCGTTCATCTGACGCCCCGCATCTCATAGCGGCAACGCAATGCGCGTCCTCCGCTGCCCGCGCGGACCATATGTCGATGGAGCTGGATGAGTCGAGAGGAGGGTATGTGGCGGCGAACCGCAGCGTCTCAAATCTGCGTCGGCGTTGCCGCGCAGCCATACAGGATCATCTCGCAGGTCTGGCGATAGCGCGCCGAGAAGTCATTCGCTGCGATCGGAGGGAGTGCCTGATTGACAGCCCGTCCGCCGTCGGCCAGCGCCTGTGCGATCTGCGCGGCCGTAAAACGGCCGGTCAGGATCAGCAGCTTGCTGTAGTGGAAATCGATAATCAGCTTTTCCAGCTCGGCCTGGAAGGCGATTGCGGACTCGATCATGAGATCGCGGCAGCGCCGAAAGGCTTCCGCATTGAGCTCGACGGTATGCGGTGAGAACGTCAGCATCCGACGGGTTTCGCCGTATCTCAGGTCGATGATCGTCGCAAAGATGTCGAGTGCGCTGCCGCCACTTTCCCGGATCTTCTGGCCGGCCTCGAGTGCCTGCGCTATCGCGACTTCATTGCGATGGCCGATCGAGGCACGAAATGCCTCTTCCTTGTTGCTGAAATAGTAATAGAGCGCGCGCTGCGTGAAGCCGCACTCTCTCGCGAGACCGACCATCGACAGGCCGGCATAGCCGTGGTCGAGAAATGCCTTGTTGACCCGAAGCAGCAACTCGTGCCCGGGCGTAATCATCTTCTTTGCCATTGGTCGTCAGGTATCCAGTCGTAGCGGGCTTCGGGCGGGTGATTAAAACTGCCTGAAATCTTACAGTCTAAAAAATCCCATCCCCAGATCGCCAGCTACGGAGGAACGCAAAGTTCCTGAGGCGCGTTTCCTGACATTGGTTGCCTGTAGCAGGAGCCGGTTTTAGCAATTGCTCCCCGGATTGGCTCCGGACCTGATGAATTGTCACATAGCACATGTCGGGGCAATCATGTCGATGATTGGCCGCGTACCCCTTATCCACAGGACTTCGCGACCTGTGGTACCTCATCACCCCTGATCGAGAGCGCACGCCGAGCCGTCCGGAAGTCGACTTATTCCGGCGCGCGCGAGAGGGATACCGCAGGCTGACTATTTGCCGTAAGTGCCCAGCTGCATCCCGAGATTCTGCATCACGAAAGCATTCATGCGCAGATGCACCTCGCTGCCGCTCTGTAGACGGGCATCGACCTCATAGGTCGCCGGATCGACCTGGCGGATCCCGATGATCTGGTTGATATCCAGCACTTCCGGGGTGGTCTGTGCAGGCTTGGCGGCCACCGGGGCGCGCTTCGGTTTGGCGGCGGCAGCCGGCGGTTTCGCCGCGGTAGCGGGGGCCGCATCCTGCGCGAGTGCCATGGTGGGAAGCAGCAGGGCGGCTGCGAGGACGAGTGATTTCACGAGGATCTCCTGACTCTGATTGGGGCTCGGGCTAGCGGAGATTAAGGCGGAAAATGTGGCAGCGGGGCTGCAATCGGCGGGCAGATGATCTGCCTGAGCAGGCAGGACAAAATGGGTGGTAACGGCTAGACCTCGGTTTGAACCGGCCGCAGTTCTGCCTCGACCAAGGCAGACAATGACGCGGTCGAGCCACCACACGGATACATGTGCTGGCGGGGCGGGGATAGAACAATGCGACGGCTTTTGATTCTGCTGGCAGCGCTGGCAGCGGCGGCACTTTCGACAGCGCCGGCTTTTGCTGCAAAACGCGTGGCGCTGGTCATCGGCAATAACGACTATCGCAATGTGCCGAAACTGCAGAAGGCCGTGAATGACGCCCGCAGCATAGGGGGCGCGCTGAAGAATCTGGGCTTCAGCGTCATGGTCGCCGAGAACCAGACCCGACAAGCCTTCAGTCAGTCGTTGCTCGCGTTCGATTCGACGATTGAAAAAGGCGACACGGCCTTTTTCTTTTTTGCAGGGCACGGCTTCGAGATCGCCGGCCAGAACTTCCTGCTGCCCACGGATGTCCCTGCCGCCACGGAAGGGCAGGAAGAGCTGGTGCGCGACTCAGCGATTCTCGCCGACCGGATTGTAACGCGGCTGCAGATGCGCGGCGCGCGGACGTCGATTCTGGTGTTCGACGCCTGTCGCAACAATCCGTTCGAGCGCGCTGGCACCCGCGCTGTGGCCGGCAGCGGTGGCCTCGCTCCGATGACGACGCTCCCGGAAGGCGTGTTTTCGATCTTCTCGGCCGGGCCGCGGCAGACCGCGCTGGATCGTTTGTCGAACAACGACACCGATCCGAATTCGGTTTTCACGCGCGCCTTCATCAAGGAGCTGCAGGAGCCATCGCTGAACCTCGTGCAGGTCGCGCAGCGCACCCGGCGGACCGTCAGCGAGATGGCAGAGACCGTGAAGCACCGTCAGGTGCCGGTGTATTTCGACCAGATGGTCGATGACGTCTTTCTCAATGGTGTGGCGCTTAAGCAGGCCGATGCGCGGCCGCCCGAACCGCTGCAGCAGGTCGCTGCGCTGCCCCCTGTCAACGTTCCGCAACTGCCGCCGGCCAACGATGCGGTGAACGCACCGATCGCCAGCTTCTCGCGCCACAATGGCGGCTGGACCGTGATGTTCTCGATCGCCGATCCGACGCTGGGTATCTCCTGGCGGATGGGCGAGGGAGGTAATTTCCGCGAGACCGGCTTCATGGACACGCTCGATCCGCGCACGCGCAAGCGAATGCCGAATCCGGCGATCCAGCTCGACGCCGATGCAGCGGCGACGACGATCTATCTGCGTTACGTCGACGCGAACGGCGAGATGCAGGGCCCGTTTCCGATCCGCTTCGATCCCGAGGCGGCGCTGGTTCGCGACCAGCGCAAGATCCTCGATATGACCGCCGGAAGCTGGCTTGCCTTCGGTGGCTACAACACGCCCCTGATGTATTATACGCATCTGATGTCGTATCGCTGTGCCATTCGCGAGGCCCGCGTCGGGATCGATAGCGCCGTGCCGGACAAGCTGCTGAAATTCCCGCCCTGCGACCTGCGCGACCCCATAGCGACGCCGTCGGATGCCGAGACCTACATCAAAATCCCGGCCTCGACGAAGTTCGTGTCGGTCGAATTGACGTTCCGGGACGGCAGCATCTCCGAAACCAAGAGCTTCCGACGTTCGGGAAATCGATGAGCATGATCGACACCGCCCCGCGAACCGCGGCATTTCGACTATCGCAAGCTCGCATTCCTTGATCAAGAAATTCGACTCGCCGGAGGAATAGCGAATGGCTGCAGGCGCGAACGAGAACTCGCTGACCGCGCGCTGCTGCATCGTTGGCGGTGGCCCTGCCGGAATGATGCTCGGCTATCTGCTCGGCCGCGCCGGCGTCGATACGATCGTTATCGAGAAACACGCCGACTTCTTCCGCGATTTCCGCGGTGACACCGTGCATCCATCGACGCTGCAGGTGATGGACGAGCTTGGCCTGATCGACGACTTCCTGAAGATCAAGCACGATCGTATCCAGAAGATGGATGGCTTCTTCGGAACGCATAAGCTGCGCATCGCGGATATCAGCCGCACCAGCGCGAAGTATCCGTTTATCGCCTTCATGCCGCAGTGGGATTTCCTCAATTTCCTGCGCGACAAAGCGCAGCGCTATCCGCATCTCAAGGTGATGATGAACACCGAGGCGACCGATCTCATCTGGTCGGGCGAGCAAGTGGTCGGCGTCAAGGCCATCACGCAGCAGGGGCCGGTCGAGATCCATGCCGATCTGACAGTGGCCTGCGATGGCCGGCATTCGATCGTGCGGCCGGCGGCGAAGCTGGAGGTCGAAGACATCGGTGCGCCCATGGACATCTTGTGGTTTCGCGTTGCCAAGGGCGCGGAGACCGAGAGCGTGTTCGCGCGGCTCGAGCCCGGCAAGATGATGGTGACCATCGATCGCGGGGACTACTGGCAATGCGCTTATGTGATCGCCAAGGGGCACTATGAGGAGATCAAGGTGCGTGGCCTTGAGGCTTTCCGTGCCGAAACGTCACGTCTGGCGCCGATCCTGAGCGCGCATATCGAAGAGCTGAAGAGCTGGGACGACGTCAAACTACTGACCGTCGCGATCAATCGGCTCAAGCGCTGGACCCGGCCGGGGCTGTTGTGCATCGGCGACGCCGCGCATGCGATGTCCCCGGTTGGCGGCGTCGGTGTGAATATCGCGGTGCAGGACGCCGTCGCGACCGCTAACCTGCTGGCGGCGAAGCTGGCGAAGGGACCGGTGACCGAGGACGACCTCGGCGCGGTGCGTCGCCGCCGCGAATTCCCGATGCGCGCGACACAGGGCATGCAGGTCGTGATGCAAAACAACATCATCAGCCGTGCACTGGCCAAGGGCGGCGAGCCGCTGACGCCGCCGCTGATCATGCGCCTCGTCAGCGCGTTTCCGCCGCTGCAGGGATTAACCGCGCGTTTCCTGGCCATTGGCGTACGACCCGAGCACGTGCAGTCGCCGGAAGCCTAAGACAGATTATCCCTGCACCGAGAAGCCGCCGTCCACGGGGATTGCCGTACCGGTGACGAAGTCCGAGGCGCGCGACGACAGGAACACGGCAATGCCCGCGAAATCTCCCGACGCGCCCCAGCGGCCGGCGGGCGTTCGTGCCAGTACTTTGTCATGCAGGCCGTCGATTTCACGGCGCGCATTCTGTGTCAGTTCGGTATCGATCCAGCCCGGCAGAACGGCGTTGCACTGAATATTGTGAGGCGCCCAAGCGACGGCGCAGGAGCGGGTGAACTGGACGATGCCGCCTTTGCTGGCTGCATAGGCTGGCGCGAAAGACGCGCCGAAGATCGACAGCATCGAGCCGATATTGATGATCTTGCCGCCGCCCGCGACCTTCATCGCGGGATGCGCCGCCTGCGAACAGACGAAGGCGCTGGTGAGATTGGTCTTGATCACGCTGTCCCATTCGTCGAGTGCGATCTCGTGCGGCGGCTTGCGGATGTTGATGCCGGCATTGTTGATGAGGATATCGATGCGGCCCAGTTCTTTCAGCACGCGTGCGATCATTCCATCGACAGCGGTCTTGTCGGTCACATCGGCCGCAATGGCGACCGCCCTGGCGCCGCTCTCAGTCAATTCCGCGACGGCATCCTTGGATTTCGTCTGGTTGCGTCCCACCACCGCGATGGCGGCGCCGGCCTGCGCCAGACCCCGCGCCATGCCGAGCCCGATGCCGCCATTGCCGCCAGTGACGATGGCCACTTTGCCGGAGAGATCGAACAGTCCTGCAGTCATGGTGTTGTCCTCATTGCATCAGCCTTGAATTGAAAAGCCGCCATCGACCGTGAGCGCGGCACCGTTGACGAAGTCGGAAGCCCCGCTGGCCAAGAACACGGCCGCGCCCGCAAGATCATCAGGCCTACCCCAGCGCTGCGCCGGTACACGCCCGAGAATGCGATCGTGCAGTTCGGGTCGGATGTCCTTGGCGCGCTTGGTCAGGTCGGTGTCGATCCAGCCGGGCAGAATGGCGTTGGACTGGATGTTGTCCGCAGCCCAGGCAGTCGCCAGCGCGCGGGTGAATTGCAGGATGCCGCCTTTGCTTGAGGCGTAGTTCGCCGCGCCGCCGGCGCCGAGCGTGGCCAACACCGAGGCGATATTGATGATCTTGCCGCGGCCTGCGGCTTTCATCGTCGGGTAGACAGCCTGCGCGCAGATGAAAGGCGCGGTCATGTTGACGTCGATGACCTTCTGCCAGTCGGCCAGCGCCATTTCTTCGATTGGCGCGGAGATGCTGATGCCGGCATTGTTGACGAGGATGTCAATGTGGCCGAACGCGTTCAACGTTGCGGACACCATCTGCGCGATC
This sequence comes from Tardiphaga sp. 20_F10_N6_6, assembly GCF_052076045.1. Classification (NCBI taxonomy): domain Bacteria; kingdom Pseudomonadati; phylum Pseudomonadota; class Alphaproteobacteria; order Hyphomicrobiales; family Nitrobacteraceae; genus Tardiphaga; species Tardiphaga sp. 20_F10_N6_6. The sequence goes on along the minus strand of NZ_CP197239.1, from coordinate 1,027,732 downwards.
GAGTTCGGGTCGGTAACATCGGTCGTCAATGCGAGTACCGGATGTCCGGACGTCTCCAGTTCGGCTTTTGCCGAAGCGGCATTATCGCTGTTGCGATCGGCGATCACGAGGGTCGCACCGGCATTCGCCAGCCCGCGCGCCATGCCGAGGCCAATTCCGGTGTTGCCGCCGGTGACGATGGCGACCCTGCCGGTGAGATCGAAGAGATTACTGGTCAAAGATTGTCCGCCCCGCATGATTGTTCCTGACGCGTTCTACGGCGCGTCTGGGACGGATCATCGCAAGACTGGCGGGAAGATGGAAGGGGGCGTCAGCGCCGCACGAGCGCCAGTCCCATCAGTCCGACGCCAAGCGCGGCGAGAGCCGCGCCGTAATAGGCCCACTGCATCTGGCTGATCATGAAACTGGACTTTGGCCAGTTCACGAGCCCGGCGCCCTGGCCGATCCAGAGGATGCCGATCAGGAAAGCGAGAATGCCGAGAGTGAGCAATGGTGCGCGCATGGGATAGATACGATGAACGGAGCCAAAGGTTTCAAGCGCCAGCTGTGGCGGTGACGAACCAACTGTTTGGTTCATCACCGCAGTTTCATTTCGGCAGGGCGATTAGAAGCGCTCGCCAACCATTTCCTCACTCTTGGCCCATAGCGCCTTGGCGCGTTCGGCATCGAGCGCGTAAGCGCGCACGCCTTCGCTGGCCGGATTGATCAGCCCGTCGACGATCTCCGAGACGTGACAGTTCTCGCAATAGCGGCCGCCGATCTCGTCCGCGCTGGCGACCACGCCGGCCCACACCGAAGTTGCAGCGCCTTGCGGAATGGTCTTCCATTGAAACAGCGGTTTACCCTCGGCCGCGAGCTCGGCATTGATGCCGTCGAGCATGGCATCGATCGTTGCTTCGCCGATATGGCGGCCGAGTTCTGTCTTGATGCCGCCGGGATGCAGCGCGGTGGCGCGCACGCCGCGCGCCCGATGCCGCCGGTCGAACTCGACGGCGAACAGGATGTTGGCGGTCTTCGAGCGGCCATAGCCGATGACCGGCTCATAGGACCCCTTGGTGAAATTGGGATCTTCGAGATCCACGTCGGCGAAGCGATGGCCGGACGAGGCGACGTTGACCAGCCGCGCGGTAGGCGACAGCAGTGACGCGATACGGTTGACCAATACGAAGTGACCGAGATGGTTCGTGCCGAACTGGGTCTCGAAGCCGTCTACAGTGAGGCCGAACGGCGGCGCCATCACACCGGCATTGGCGATCACCAGGTCGAATGGGCGGCCCGCCGCGACCAGCGCATCGGCGCAGGCGCGGACACTGGCCAGCGAGCCGAGATCGAGTGCAATCAGTTCGAGGCCACCGCCGCCAGTGGCATCGGCGCGCACTTGCGCGGTCGCCGCTTCCGCCTTGGCGAGGTCACGGGCGGCACCGACCACCTGCGCGCCCCGGGCGGCCAAGCTGCGCGCCGTCTCGACGCCGAGCCCGGCTGAGACGCCGGTGACCAGAATGCGCTTGCTGCGGAGGTCGACGCCAGCGAGCACGTCGTTGGTGGTGGAAGTGGCACTGAAAGGTCCTGCCATGATAGCTCCTTGCGTTTGGCACGACGCGCCTCCGAGCTGATCGAGCTTTGTCGAACGGCGCTTTGAGGGTATAAATGGAGGCCGTCTCCGTTTAAATACGGAGGCATCCTCCGTTTATCAAGAGGTGACCCGTAAAATGGCACAGGAGGCCAAGCCGAAGGCCGTTCGCGGACCACGGATCGATGCGCAGCGCAATCGTCAGCGGCTGTTGGAAACGGCAAAGGCGACATTTGCCGAAAAGGGCGAGGCGGCCGGTCTTGAGGAGATCGCGCGGCTCGCGGGCGTCGGAATCGGGACGCTATATCGCCACTTCCCCACCCGCGACGCATTGGTCGAGGCGGTCTATCGCAACGAGACACAGCAGCTTGCCGAGGCCGCTGCGGAACTTGCGACCACACATGCCCCGGTGGAGGCCTTGCGCACCTGGATGCGAATCTTCGTCGATCACATTGCGACGAAGCAACTGATGGCGGGTGTGCTGGGTTCGATTGTTGGCGACTGTTCGGACCTCTATGCCGATGCTGGCACGCAGATCAAAACTGCGATGGCAATGCTGGTCGACCGCGCCGTTGCCAATGGTGACATCCGCCTCGATCTCGATCCGCTCGACATGTTGCGCGCACTGGCCGGCGTGGCCAGTGTCAGCGCAGGTCCGAATTGGGAAGCCAGCGCCAAGCGGCTCGTCGATATCCTGATCGCCGGCGTTCGCACGCCGGGCGGCGAGGGGCAATGACTAAATAGGGAATAAAAGATTGCTCCCGGCACGCGCCCGATGATTTCTGAAGCGTGAGCGCGTCCGAGAAACGAGCTTTTAAACGTCCAGCAATTCCTCGTTGGCGAATTCCGCCTTGTCCGAGATGAACGCAAAGCGCGCTTCGGCCTTGGTGCCCATCAGGCGCTCAACGGAGTCAGCAGTGCCGTCGCGGTCTTCCGGCAGCAGCTGCACGCGCAGCAAGGTGCGGCGCGCCGGGTCCATGGTGGTTTCCTTCAGCTGCGCCGGCATCATTTCGCCGAGGCCTTTGAAGCGACCGACATCGACCTTGGCATTGGCGTTGAATTCGCTCTTCAGCAACGCGTCCTTGTGCGCATCGTCGCGCGCATAGACCGTCTTGCTGCCATGGGTCAGGCGGTAGAGTGGGGGGACTGCGAGATAGAGATGCCCTTCATCGATCATCTTTGGCATCTGCCGGTAGAAGAAGGTGATCAGCAATGATGCGATGTGGGCGCCGTCGACATCGGCGTCGGTCATGATGATGATGCGCGAATAGCGCAGGTCTTCTTCGCGGTAATGCGCGCCGGTGCCGGCGCCGATCGCCTGCATGAGGTCTGATATCTGCGCGTTGGCCGTCAGCTTTTCCTTGGTCGCCGAGGCGACGTTGAGGATCTTGCCGCGCAGCGGCAGGATGGCCTGGGTCTTGCGATCGCGCGCCTGCTTGGCGCTGCCGCCTGCCGAATCGCCCTCGACGATGAACAGTTCGGAGCCTTCGGTCGCGGTATTGGTGCAGTCGGCCAGCTTGCCGGGCAGGCGCAGCTTCTTCACCGCGGTCTTGCGCGAAGTCTCCTTTTCGGCGCGGCGGCGCAGACGCTCGTCGGCGCGCTCGAGCACGAATTCGAGCAGCTTGTTGGCCTGGACGGGATTGCCGGACAGCCAGTGGTCGAACGGATCCTTGATGGCCTGTTCGACGATCTTTTGGGCTTCGGCGGTCGCGAGACGATCCTTGGTCTGGCCCTGGAATTCCGGCTCGCGCACGAATACCGAGAGCATCACGGCGGCGCCGACCATCACGTCTTCCGAAGTGATGGTGCCAGAGCGCTTGCCCTGGCCGACGCGTTCGGCGTGGTCCTTCAATCCGCGCAGCATGGCGCTGCGCATGCCGGCTTCATGGGTGCCGCCGTCTGGCGTCGGCACGGTGTTGGTATAGGACGACATGAAACCGTCGGCATCCGCGGTCCAGGCGACAGCCCATTCGCAGGCGCCATGGGCGCCATTGCGGCCGGATTTGCCGGAGAAGATCTCCGGATGCACCAGCGTATCGGCATGGATCGCCGCGGCGAGATAGTCCTTGAGGCCGCCGGGAAAGTGGAATTCGTCCTCGGCCGGAGTATCCTCAAGGCCCTTGAGCAGTTCCGGATCGCACTTCCAGCGGATCTTCACGCCGCCAAACAGATAGGCCTTGGAGCGCGCCATCTTGAACAGACGCTGCGGCTTGAAGGCTGCCTTGGCGCCGAAGATGTCGGTATCCGGCTTGAAGCGCACGCGGGTGCCGCGGCGGTTATGAACCTTGCCGAGATCCTCAAGCTTGCCTTGGGGAATGCCGCGGGCGAACGTCATCTTGTAGAGCTGTTGGTTACGCGCGACCTCGACCTCGAGCAGCGAGGAGAGGGCGTTGACCACGGAGACACCGACACCGTGCAGACCGCCCGAAGTCTCGTAGACCTTGGAGTCGAATTTGCCGCCGGCATGCAGCGTGCACATGATGACTTCGAGGGCGGATTTCTTCGGATGTTTCGGATGCGGATCGACCGGGATGCCGCGGCCGTTGTCCGACACCGACAGGAAGCCGTCGGCGGTGAGTTCCACCTCGATGAAGGTCGCATGGCCAGCCAGCGCCTCGTCCATCGAGTTGTCGATCACTTCGGCGAACAGGTGATGCAGCGCCTTTTCATCGGTGCCACCGATATACATGCCCGGACGACGCCGGACCGGCTCGAGGCCTTCGAGGACCTCGATGTCCGCGGCCGTATAGCCGTCTTCGGCATTGGCGGAGCGGGTGGACGCCTTCGGTGCCGCAGCCGATTTTGGCGCGCTGGCGCCACCAAAAAGATCAGCTTTCGCGTTTGATTTCTGTGCCTTGGCCATATGTCTTAAAGTTTTGTCTCGGTTGGCGCCGCGCGAGGCGCGGCGAATCGTTGCTGTGACTATGCCACGTTCAGGTTGGCAATGTGGCTGCGACCTCGGGGCTCATGCGGCCGTGCCAGAGCGCTCGGTGCGTAGCACAATCACAACGAATAGGGCCATGGCCGCGAGCATGATCAGTGAACCGATGATCGGAATGGCCATATAGGCGTGGTTGGCGAGCAGGGTGATGCCGATGCCGACAGGGAACATGATGCCGCCGACGATGTGCATCGTGCCCTGGACCTTGGCCAGTAGCGAGCGTCCGGCCAGGGGAATCAGGCGGTAATACAACCCGAACAGGAACAGCAGCACGCCGCCGACGAGGTTGAGATGCGCATGCGCGGGGCTCAGCAGGAAGTCCTGGCGTATGCCCATCGCGATGCCGGCGACCATGCCGATCAGCAATACCAGCGCACTCACGCACATCATCAGCGATCCGATCATCTTCAGTCCTTTGCGTTCTTGATTTTTGACAGCCGGGCGGGAAGTCAGCCCAACGGCGGTACAGAGTTGCCATTGGGTAAGCCGGTCTCTGACCTTGGACGCAGAGGCCTGGAAAAGGTTCAAATTTACCGGTGGGCACCCGCACCGCGGCTATCGGCCCTCAGATGTTGTGACTTGATGTGATCGGCGCCGCCGGATTACCTGTCGCGGGCGTTTGAAGGTTAAAGCGGTTCGCGGCCAATCCGGCCGGGCCAGAGCCGTAAAGGGACACTCTCCATATGGAAGGCTGGATGCACGGGCTGATCGAATTCGTGCGCCAGAACCAGGTCTGGGCGGCGCCGATCGTCCTGCTACTGGCCTTCGGGGAATCGCTCGCTTTCATCTCCCTGCTGCTGCCGGCCTGGGGCGCGCTGGTGGCCATCGGCGCACTTGTCGGCGCGAGCGGGATCAGCTTCTGGCCGGTGTTGATTGCCGGCGCTCTCGGCGCGGCGCTCGGCGACTGGCTCTCCTATTGGTTCGGCTTCAAGTACAAGGACCAGGTCGCCCAGATATGGCCGCTGTCCAAATTCCCTGAGTTGCTTCCGCGCGGCGAAGCCTTCGTCCAGAAATGGGGCGTGCCCAGCATTTATATTGGCCGCTTCTTCGGCCCATTGCGGGCCTCGGTGCCGCTGGCTGCCGGCATTTTCGAAATGCCGTATTGGCGTTTCCAAGTTGCCAACTTCACCTCGGCCTTTATCTGGGCGGGCGTCCTGCTGCTGTTCGGCGACGGCCTGTCCGTCGCTATCGAATGGCTCTGGAAGCTGAAGTAGTCCGGCGGGGAATAACCGCCGTGTCCGGGTGTTGAACGGGCTGACATGTCGCGGTGTCTGCATGCCGCGACAACTCGCAGAAGTCATCGAACGCTGGTAGATAGTTCCGCCAGCCCCGCCTCTCACTGCTTCACCCAGGAGAACATCATGGACCTGTCACGTCGTCACGCCCTTGCCGGAGCCGCCGCGCTCGCCGTATCTCCATTGCTCACCGCAGGCTCTGCCAAAGCCTCTGCTCCGCCGGCCGACAAGCAGGCGCCGAGCTTCTATCGCTACAAGGTCGGCGATGCGCAGGTGAACGCGATCTCCGACGGCGCCAACACCTTTCCGCTGGCCGACACCTTCGTGCTCAACGCCAAGAAGGATGAGGTCAACGCCGCGCTCGACAAGGCCTTCCTGCCGAAGGACAAGATGACCATTCACTTTGCGCCGCTGGTCATCAACACTGGCGGCAAGCTGGTGGTGATCGATACGGGCAACGGCCCCGGAGCCCTCGCGGCGACCAAGGGCAATGTCGGCCAGTTCGCCAACAACATGGCCGCCGCTGGTATCGACGCCAAGAACGTCGACATGGTCGTGATCTCGCATTTCCACGGCGATCACGTGAACGGGCTTCTGGCCGCCGATGGCACGCCGGCTTTTCCGAATGCCGAAGTCCTCGTCCCGGCCGCGGAGTGGAAGTACTGGAACGACGATGGCGAGATGGCCAAGGCCGCCAATGACCGCATGAAGGGTCTGTTCGCCAGCAACCGCAAGCTCTTCAACGATGGGCTGAAGAAGAAGGTCACGCCCTATGAATGGGGCAAGGACGTCGCGCCAGGCCTGCTCGCCGTGGAGTCGGTCGGCCATACGCCTGGCCACACCTCGTTCGTGCTGTCGTCCGGCAGCGACAAGCTGTTCATTCAGTCCGACGTCACCAACCATCCGTCGCTGTTCGTCACCAATCCCGGCTGGCATCTGATGTTCGACCAGGACCCGGCGCAGGCGGAAACCACGCGCCGCAAGGTCTATGACATGCTGGTGGCCGAGAGGATGCGTGTGCAGGGCTTCCACTATCCATTCCCGGCCAACGGTTTCGTCGAGAAGGATGGCAACGGTTATCGGCTGGTGCCGGCCCCATGGAGCCCGGTGATCTAAACGAAGCCTGGCAAATTTCCCGGCCTGCGCTGCAGTGCAGGCCGGCTGGCCTCGTAAACACCCATCGCCTCCGTCGGTGCGTCGTGCCAGTCTCTGCGCCGGAGTCGCGCCAACAGCGACCATGCAAAGCAAGGGGAGAAGACTTCATGGATCTGTCACGACGACACGCACTGGCGGGTGCCGCCGCGCTCGCAGCGACGCCACTGCTTTCATCGGCCCCGGCAAAGGCATCCGCACCGCCGGCCGACAAGCAGGCGCCGAGTTTCTATCGCTACAAGGTCGGCGATATCCAGGTGAACGCCATTTCCGATGGTGCGGCGACGTTTCCGCTGGCCGATACCTATATTTCCAACGCCAAACGCGATGATATCAATGCAGTGCTCGCCAGGGCATTTCTGCCGAAAGATCAGATCACCAACTTCTATGCGCCGTTGGTGATCAACACCGGCGGCAAGCTGGTGGTGATCGACACCGGCAACGGGCCCGGCGCCTTTGCGGCAACCAAGGGCAATGTCGGGCAGTTCACCACCAACATGATGGCGGCGGGGATCGATCCAAAGATGATCGACATGGTCGTGATCTCGCACTTCCATGGCGATCATGTGAACGGCCTGCTGACGGCGGACGGCGTGCTGGCGTTTCCCAATGCCGAAGTGCTGGTGCCGGCAGTAGAGTGGAAGTTCTGGATGGACGACGGCGAGATGAGCCTTGCCACCGGCGATCGCATGACCGGTCTGTTCAAGAACAATCGGCGGGTGTTCGAGGCCGGGTTGAAGAAGAAGGTTACGCCCTATGAATGGGGCAAGGACGTCGCGCCCGGGCTGCTGGCTGTCGCCTCGATTGGGCACACGCCGGGCCACACGTCCTATGTGCTGTCGTCCGGATCGGACAAGGTCTTCATCCAGTCGGACGTCACCAACCTTCCGGCGCTATTCGCCGCCAATCCCGGCTGGCACGTGAATTTCGACCAGGATCCGGTGCAGGCCGAAACCACCCGCCGCAAGGTCTATGACATGCTGGTCGCCGACAGGATGCGGGTGCAAGGCTTCCACTATCCGTTCCCGGCCAACGGTTTCGTCGAGAAGGATGGCAACGGCTACCGCGTCGTGCCGGCACCGTGGAGCCCAGTTCTCTGAGGTCTGCGCTCTGGTGATCTTGACGGATCGCGGGCGCGGCCCTATGACCGCGCCCATGATCAACCTTGCGACCAGCATAATCGCCCGCCGCCGCCGCATTCTCGCGGCAGGTGGAGATATGCGCGCATAAGCGTTTCGATCTCTCACTGCCGCCGGATATGGTCCGCGGCAGTCTTTCTCCCAAACAGCAGCGCGACCCATCCGGCGGCCTTCACTCAGGAAGGAGCCCGTCATGTATACGCCGCCCAAATTTCAGACCGACCGGACCGACGCACTTGCGTTTGCGGACGCGCGCGGCTTCGGCACGGTCTGCGCCTTCGATGGCAGGAAGCCGATCGCCTCCGCGGTGCCTTTCTGCCTCGACTACGGCAATGACGGCACGCCGCGTCTGGCCTTTCACCTTGCGCGACAAAATCCGCTGCTCAAGCTTGCAGACGGCGTGACGCCATGGGCCATGGCCATCCTGGGCGCTGATGCCTATGTGTCGGCCGACTGGTACGTATCGCCCGATCAGGTGCCGACCTGGCTCTATCAGGCGGTCCATCTCACCGGACCGGTGCGCATCCTGTCGGGTGGTGAACTGGGCCCGCATCTTGACGCGCTGAGCGCAAGGTTCGAAACACGGCTGGCGCCGAAGAAGCCTTGGACCTCCGATAAGATGGCGGCGGGGCGGCTTGAGGCGATGAAGAAGGCGATCGTCGGTGTGGTGATGACAGTGGACGAGGTGGAGGGTAGCTCCAAGCTCAACCAGCACAAGTCAGATGCCGATCATCTGGCTGTCATGAGCGCACTGGCGCTGCGGCCGGAGCCTGCCGCGTTCGAGATTTCAAATGCGATGCGCAAATTGCGGCCGCATTTGTTTGCGGAAGAGACGACACAATTGACTGCTATGGCTGAGGCCGAAGGATTTATGGGATGAGCACGAAGAAGAAAATCGGCATTCTCGGTGCGTCCGGCTACACCGGAGCCGAACTGGTGCGGCTGCTGCTGCGCCATCCCAAGGTCGAGCTCGTGCTGTTGACGGCCGACCGGCGCGCCGGGCAGGCGATGGGCGATGTGTTCCCGCAATTCGCACCCTATGAACTGCCGACGCTCGTAAGCATCGACTCCGTCGGCTGGACGACCATTGGCCTCGATCTGGTGTTCTGCGCGCTGCCGCATGCGACCACGCAGAAGGTGCTGCAGGATTTGCTGGCCAAGGCGCCGGAGACGAAGGTGGTGGATCTGTCGGCCGACTTCCGGCTCGAGGACGCAGCCGCCTATGCGAAGTGGTATGGCCACGAACATCATGCGCTGGAGCTGCAGAAGGAAGCCGTCTACGGCCTCGTCGAGCTCTATCGGCGCGACATCAAGAAGGCGCGGCTCATCGCCAATCCCGGCTGCTACACCTCATGCGCGATCCTGCCTTTGGTGCCGCTGTTGAAGGCGCGCGCCATCGAGACCGATGAGATCGTGATCGATGCCAAGTCCGGCATGACGGGCGCAGGGCGTTCGGCCAAGGAAGAGATGCTGTTCTCCGAAGTGTCCGAAGGCTTCAACGCCTATGGTGTCGGCCATCACCGGCACATGGCGGAGCTCGATCAGGAGTTCTCCAAGGCTGCCGGCAAGGAGGTTGTTGTCAGCTTCACGCCGCATCTCTTGCCGCAGAACCGCGGCATTCTCTCGACCATTTATGTGCGTGGCCGGCGGGGCAAGACGGCGCAGGATCTCCACGAGGTGCTGGTGAAGCAGTATGAGAAAGAGCCGTTCGTGCACATCCTGCCATTCGGCAAGACGCCGCATTCGCGGCATGTGCGCGGCTCCAACATGACCTTCATCGGCGTTGCCGCTGACCGTATCCCGGGCCGTGCGATCATCGTCTCGACCTTGGACAACCTCACCAAGGGCGCATCGGGGCAGGCGGTGCAGAACATGAATCTGGTGCTTGGCTTTGCCGAGACGCTGGGCATCGATCAGCCCGCGATGTTCCCGTAGAGAGCGCGCATACACCTTGGCCCGCATTGCAGGCCGGGTGACGACAGCGAGAGACAACAGAAAAGGCCCGAATTTGCGTTCGGGCCTTTTTTCTATGCTCTTGTCACTTAGCCGCTCCCGGCTTCGGTGCGCGCTCCTTGAACAGTTCACTCAGTGTCTGCGCCGCCTCAATGGCGCGCGGGAAACCGGCATGGACGGTCGTCAGATAGACGATCTCCTTCAGCTCTTCCTCTTTCACGCCGGCGTTGAGCGCGTAGTTCGCATGGATCTTCATGAACGGCCGATGCCCCAGCGCCGCGAAAGCGGCGACGGCTGCTAGCTGTCGCGTGCGCGCGTCGAGAACCGGCCGGGCCCAGACGTCGCCGAGTGCGTAGCCCGTGATCGCATCGGCGAGAAATGGAAATTCGGCGCGCAGGTCTTCGAGGGGCGGCTGGCTGCTGCCGGCATTGAGTGATCGAACAACCTCGTCGCCGCGTCGCAGGCGTTCTTCCGTCGTCTCCGCGCGAAGGCTTGCCGTGGATGCCAGCACGCAGAAAGCCGCAACGAAAGCGGTCGTTCGATATGACATGATCGCTTCTCCCTGTTTTTCTCGCCGAGTGAATGTTGCGACAGCGGACAAGCATTGGGGCATGTCGCACGGCCGGCGTTAGACCGATCCTGCCGATCTCTTGTCCAATCCTCTAAGGCGGCGAAAGGACGCAGGGGCCAAACAAAACGGCCCGAACTTGCGTTCGGGCCGTTCGCTTTTGATCTGTAAGTGACGCTTACGCGGCAGCTGACTTGGCGGTCGGGACTTCCGAGATGGTCTTCAGGATCTGCGAAGCGATCTGGTAGGGGTCGCCCTGGGAGTTCGGACGACGGTCTTCCAGATAGCCCTTGTACTCATTCTTGACGAAGGAGTGCGGGACGCGGATCGAGGCGCCGCGGTCCGCGATGCCGTAGCTGAACTTGTTCCAGGGAGCCGTTTCGTGCTTGCCGGTCAGACGCTTGTCGTTGTCCGGGCCGTACACGTTGATATGGTCCATCAGGTTCTTGTCGAATTGGGCCATCAGGGCTTCGAAGTAAGCCTTGCCGCCGACCGTACGCATATATTCGGTCGAGAAGTTGGCGTGCATGCCCGAGCCGTTCCAGTCGGTGTCGCCGAGCGGCTTGCAGTGGAATTCGATGTCGATGCCATACTTTTCCGTCAGACGGAGCAGCAGGTAACGCGCGATCCACATTTCGTCAGCGGCCTTCTTGGAGCCCTTGCCGAAGATCTGGAATTCCCACTGGCCCTTCGCCACTTCGGCGTTGATGCCTTCGTGGTTGATGCCGGCTTCGAGGCAGAGGTCGAGATGTTCTTCGACGATCTCGCGGGCAATTGAGCCGACGTTTTTGAAGCCGACGCCGGTGTAGTAGGGGCCCTGCGGTGCGGGATAGCCATCCTCGGGGAAACCGAGCGGACGGCCGTTCTCGTAGAAGAAGTATTCCTGTTCGAAACCGAACCAGGCGCCGGCATCGTCGAGAATGGTAGCGCGCTTGTTGGTGGAGTGCGGGGTGACGCCATCCGGCATCATGACTTCGCACATCACCAGAGCGCCGTTCTCACGGGCCGCATCCGGATAGATCGCAACCGGCTTCAGCACGCAATCGGAGCTGTGGCCTTCGGCCTGCATGGTCGACGAACCGTCGAAGCCCCACAGCGGGAGCTGTTCGAGGGTCGGGAAATCTTCGAATTCCTTGATCTGCGTCTTGCCACGCAGGTTCGGAACCGGCGTGTAACCGTCGAGCCAAATATACTCGAGCTTATACTTTGTCATGCGGGTCTCTCATGAGTTGGCGATGCGTAGGGCGTGAGCCCTGAGCTTGCCGGCGGGCGGACGCAAAATCCGCCCCCAGCGGCGCTGCATATAAAGCACGTAGTATGCCAACTTGTCGCGGCGCAACGCTTTTGTGACGAAAACCGCGGCGCGTCCCCAACGGGGCTGTCATTCGCTGTCTGGAGAGGGCATCGGAGGCCGGGAATCGGTCCGGATTCGCAAATCTTTCAGAGGAATTCGGCCGCGCGCGAAAATACCGGCTGCCCAATTCCCTTGCAGGCTATTTTTGACCGGAACTTTTCTGCCTTTCAGACGCTCAACTGAGAGGTCAGGCGCTGTGTAGGCGGCTTCAAAACCTGCGCGCCCAAAGCGCATGTCTATCGAGTGCGCATATTGTAGCCATTTTGATGCTTCTTACGAGGCAGTCGGCACAAAAGAAGGGCGCCTCTGTTACAATGATGATCCGAAAGGAAAAAACAGATCAGAGGAAGGAAGAGAAGCGATGCCGACGTCTCAAACGCATCACCCCCATACCGCTAAAATCTACCAATTCCCGGTTGGTGGCCGTGGATCGGTCGGCCCGCGGGGACGGCTCAGCAAGCCGTTGGACCTGCGTGCCTCGACCGTGAAAACCGTGGCCGACTATGACAGCTGGTACCACGAGGCTGCCATCCAGGAAGCCAACCGGACCTACGAACATTGACGGTGCTTGGCCGGACGCAAGGTTCACCCGGGCGCGGTTTATCGACGACGATCAAGGGCTGAAACAGCGATGTTTCAGCCCTTTTTCATGACTGGAAACCGGGTTGGCGTCAGACGCCGAAGATCGACCAGCCGAGCCGCTTCGTGAGCGCTTCGAGCGCAATGCGGCCGAGATGCGAATTGCCGTGCTTGTCGAGACCCGGCGCCCAGACTGCGATCGAGGCCTTTCCGGGGGCGACTGCGATAATGCCCCCGCCAACGCCGCTCTTGCCTGGCAGGCCGACGCGATAGGCGAACTCACCCGAACCGTCATAATGGCCGCACATCAGCATCAGCGCGTTGATACGGCGCGCCCGCTCCGACGACACCACCGAGAGCCCGGTCGATGGATTGCGGCCCGAATAAGCCAGATAGCGCGTCGCCATCGCGAGCTGCCGGCACGACATCGCGATCGCGCAGTGGTGGAAATAGACGCCGAGCGTGAAGTCGACGGGATTTTCGACGACGCCGAACGACTTCATGTAATTGGCGAGCGCGGTGTTACGAAAGCCGGTGCGCTTCTCGGACGCGGCGACGGTTTCATCGATCACGATGGAGCTGTCGCCGGACAGAAACTGCATGAAACGCAGGATTTCGCCGATCGCCTCGCGCGGCTGATGGCCGGACAGGATGACGTCGGTGACGGCGATGGCGCCGGCATTGATGAAGGGATTGCGCGGCACGCCGCGCTCGCGTTCGAGCTGGACGATGGAGTTGAACGGATTACCCGAGGGCTCGCGGCCGACATGTTTCCACAGCCGGTCGCCGACCATGCCGAGCGCCAGCGTCAGCGTGAAGACTTTCGAGATGCTCTGGATCGAGAACGGCACATCGGCGTCGCCGGCGGCTGCGACGTGGCCATCGGCATCGATGACCACAAGACCGAACTGGTTGGGATCGACACCCGCCAGTTCCGGAATATAGCTCGCGACGTCGCCGCGGTCCGTTCGCTGCGCCATCTCGTCGGCAATTTCCTTGACGACGAGATCGAGACTTGGGGCAGCGTGGTTCATTGCAGATCAATCTGGCGAGAAGAAGCGTTAGTACGGAATCCGCAGGATCGCGATGGCGAGGACCGCCTGGGCGATGAAGCCGACCACGAAGGCCAGCGTGCGGAAAATCGGCAGGCCGAGCGTATAGACAATCAGATGCACGACGCGCGACCAGAAATAGACCGCGCAGGCCAGAACAGTAGTCGGGGTCGAAACGTCGGCGGCATTCAGGATCAGCACCAGCGGCGCGAAGATGATGAGATTCTCGACGGCGTTGTCATGGGCGAACATCATCCGGTTGGCCCATTCGGCCTGCGGCCTGTCGGTGCGTGTCGGGTTGGCCATGACGCCGGTGACACCGCGGACCATGATGCGGTTCAGCATATAAGGCACCCAGAGCAGGCCGGTGAGAATCACGGTCAGCGTCAGCCAGAACAATTCGCGCGTCATCCGGGTATCCTTTCAGTCGAAATTCCCGCGGAAAACGCGGAGATGGTCATGCAAAACACACGCGCCGCAAGCGGATGCGACGCGTCCTGGCTGAAATCATAGACGTTTGCTGTGAGGACGCCAAGCAAGCGCGGAGAGGCGGGCCGTTACGCCCGCACCCGCACATAACTGCCGGGGGCGTCTTCCAGCGCGGGGAATGCGTCTGTGCCGACATGGCGGGCAGGAACTTCCTCACCATCGATGCCGGAGAGCCACTCCCGCCAGTTCGGCCACCACGAGCCAGCATGTTCCTGTGCGGTCTTCATCCAGTCGGCGAGATCGGTGGCGTGGGCGTTATCGTTGGTCCAGTACTGGTACTTGCCGGAGGCTGGCGGATTGACCACGCCAGCGATATGGCCGGAGCCGGACAACACGTATTTCACCGGGCCGCCGAAGAATTGCGAGCCGTACAGCACCGATTGCGCCGGCGCGATGTGGTCCTCGCGGGTGGCGAGATTGTAGACGGGCACCTTGACCTTGGAGAGATCGAGCCGGGTGTTGTCGAGGATCATGTTGCCGGTCGAGAGCTTGTTCTCCAGATAGCAGTTGCGCAAATAGAACGAGTGGTTCGCCGCCGGCATCCGCGTCGCGTCTGAATTCCAGTGCAACAGGTCGAAGGCCGAAGGCGGCTTGCCCTTGAGGTAGTTGTTCACGACATAGGACCAGATCAGATCGTTGGAGCGCAGCATGTTGAAGGCCATGGCCATCTTGCTGCCTTCCAGCACGCCTGCTGCCTGCATGTCCTTTTCCAGCGCCGAGATCTGATCCTCGTCGACGAACACCATGAGATCGCCGGCATGGGTGAAATCGACCTGGGCTGCCAGGAACGTCGCCGATGCCACGCGGACGCGGCGCTTCTCGGCGAGCCAGGCCAGCGTCGAGGCGAGCAGGGTGCCGCCGACGCAATAGCCGATGGTATGCATGGTCATCTCGCCGGTGACCTTCTCGATCACATCCATCGCAGTCAGCGGGCCTTCCTTCATGTAGTCGTCGAAGGTCTTGGCGCCGAGGCGCTTGTCGGGATTGACCCAGGAAATCACGAATACCGAGACGCCCTGATCGACGGCCCACTTGATGAAGGACTTCTCGGGCTTGAGATCGAGGATGTAGAACTTGTTGATCCATGGCGGCACGACCAGCAGCGGCGTGCGCAGCACGTTTTCGGTTGCCGGCTGATACTGGATCAGCTGCATCACCTCGTTCTGGAAAATCACCTTGCCCGGCGTCGTCGCCATGTTGACGCCGACTTCGAGGTTTTTCGGATCGGACTGGCGAATGCGCAGCGAGCCTTTGCCGGCCTCGATATCCTCGGCAAGCATGGTCATGCCGCGCATCAGATTGCTGCCGTTCGACATCACCGTCTCGCGCAGCACTTCCGGATTGGTCAGCACGAAATTCGATGGCGCCATCGCATTGGTGATCTGCTGAACGTAGAATTCCGCCTTCTTGCGGGTATGCGCATCGAGCCCCTCGGCATTCTTGACGAGGTCGTGGGCCCATTGCGTCGTGAGCAGATAGGCCTGCATGACGAAATCGAAGAACTGGTTCGATTTCCACTCGGGATCGCTGAAGCGCTTGTCGCGCGGCGGTGCCTCGATAGCGGGCAAGCCGGCTTCGCCGACCATCCGGCGCATCGCCGAGCCCCAGAGGTCGAGATAGGCCTTGCCGAGCTTCATCTGCAATTCGGCGGCGCGCTTGTCGTCGGACAGCCAGTAATTGGCGACGATGCTGAAGGTCTTGATCAGCTCCGTCAGCTCGTTCGGCGGCTTGTCGACGGTCTCGCCACTTTGGCGCGGTTGCAAATAGGCGGCCAAGGCCTTGCCGCCATTCTCCATCGCCTTGGCCATGTTGAGCGCAAAAGCTTCGGGATTGAACGGTTTGGCGGACGCGTCGCCCGAGATTTTGTCGTTAGCAGCTTTGGCGTCGGCGGCAACTTCGGTCATGGCGCAACAACAGCTTCATTCCAGTCGGGCAACGGTACGTCGCCACGCAAAATCGATGATGGCACAGTTCGCGGATTGCCGCAGGATTCGATGTGCTGCACCGCATCATCTATTCGGCTTTGGGTCTTGCTTCCGTCATATTGAAGATCCAAGCCTTTAGCGCCTTCTCCCGGCATTAATCGTTTGTGACCAGATTGGTTGGATGGTGCGCTGCGATAGGGATGAAATCGATTCTAATGCGATGTAGGGTTGTGGCGTGACGCGTAGAGGCACATTCAGGGCAATTGGTGGTCGCAGCGGGCAGGCGGCGACAGCGGCCGCCTTGCTGGTGCTAGGGCTTGGCTTGCCTCTGGGCGGCTGCGCCTCGACCATCGCCGACATGCCCATGGTGGGGACGCCGGCGGGCGCTCCGGCGCGTCCGGCCGAGGTGGGCACCTATCTGCCGGTTCATGATCTGCCGACCACCCGCGAAGGCACCGCCATGGCGCCGGCGGATCAGGCCAAGATGCAGGCCGAACTGACTGCCGCCCGCGATCGCCAGGCCGTCGTGCTGCCGGCCAAACCGGCAGCCAAATAGTCAAAACTGCCCGTCGTGACTGGTGTCACCGGGCTTCCGTGATAAAAAGAAGCGATTCAACCGCATGATGAAGCGGTTCTGGAGCCCGATCCCATGGAAGAATTCTACCGCATCCGCCGATTGCCGCCCTATGTGTTCGAGCAGGTCAACCGGGCCAAGGCCGCCGCGCGAAACGCTGGCGCCGATATCATCGACCTCGGCATGGGCAATCCGGATCTGGCGACCCCGCCGCATGTGATCGAAAAGCTCAAGGAAACCCTCGGCAAGCCGCGCACCGACCGCTATTCGGCTTCGAAGGGCATCACCGGCCTGCGCAAGGCCCAGGCCGGCTATTACGAGCGCCGCTTTGGCGTAAAGCTCAATCCCGACACCCAGGTGGTGGCGACGCTGGGCTCCAAGGAAGGCTTCGCCAACGTCGCCCAGGCGATCACCGCGCCCGGCGACGTCGTGCTGTGCCCCAATCCGAGCTACCCGATCCATGCCTTCGGCTTCTTGATGGCCGGCGGCGTGATCCGCTCGGTGCCGTCCGAGCCGACGCCGGATTTCTTCGCTGCGGTCGAGCGCGCCATCGTCCATTCGATTCCGAAGCCGATCGCGCTGATCGTCTGCTATCCGTCGAACCCGACGGCGCAGGTGGCGAGCCTCGATTTCTACAAGGACCTCGTCGCCTTCGCCAAGAAGCACGAGATCTACATCCTTTCGGATCTCGCTTACGCCGAGGTCTATTTCGACGACAAGAACCCGCCGCCCTCGGTGCTGCAGGTGCCGGGCGCGATGGACGTCACCGTCGAATTCACCTCGATGTCGAAGACTTTCTCCATGGCCGGCTGGCGCATGGGCTTTGCGGTCGGCAACGAGCGCATCATCGCCGCGCTGACGCGGGTGAAATCCTATCTCGACTACGGCGCCTTCACGCCCGTGCAGGTCGCGGCCACTGCAGCGCTGAACGGTCCGGACGACTGCATCCGCGAGATGCGCGACACCTATCGCAAGCGCCGCGACGCGATGGTGGAATCCTTCGGCCGCGCCGGCTGGGACATTCCGCCGCCCTCGGCGTCGATGTTCGCCTGGGCGCCGCTGCCGGAGAAATTCCGCGAGGTCGGCAGCATGCAGTTTGCAACGCTTCTCGTCGAAAAGTCCGGCGTGGTGGTATCTCCCGGCGTCGCCTTCGGCGAGCATGGCGAAGGTTACGTCCGTATCGCGATGGTCGAGAACGAACAGCGCATTCGCCAGGCTGCCCGCGGCATTCGCCGCTTCCTTGAAAGCGGTCTCGAAACGTTGCACAACGTGGTTCCTCTCGCCAACCGGCGATAGGCGTGATCCCCGAAAACCGGCAACCGGTTTTCGGACCGGTCATCGCTCAACAAGAATTCCGACAGGTCTGAAGCTTAATGGTCGCACCCCTCAAAGTGGGTATCGCGGGACTCGGCACCGTTGGTGCCGAAGTCGTCCGTCTCATCGAACAGCAGAACTCGATTTTGGCCGCGCGCTGCGGTCGTGGCGTCAAGGTGGTTGCTGTCACTGCGCGCTCCAAGACCAAGAAGCGCGGCGTTGATCTGCGCGGCATCGACTGGATGAAGGATCCGCTCGCGGTTGCGCAGCATCCCGATGTCGAGTGCTTAGTCGAATTGATGGGCGGTGTCGGCGATCCCGCGCTGTCGTCGATCGAGGCGGCGCTGCGCGCCGGCAAGTCGGTCGTGACCGCGAACAAGGCACTGATCGCCAAGCATGGCCTGAAGCTAGCCGCATCGGCTGAGAAGCACGGCGGCGCGCTGAACTACGAGGCCGCCGTCGCTGGCGCCATTCCGATCATCAAGACCATCCGCGAAGGTCTCGTCGGCACCGATATCAATCGCGTCTACGGTATTCTCAACGGGACCTGCAACTACATCCTATCCCGGATGGAGCTGGAGGGCCTGTCCTTCGAGGAATGCCTTAAAGACGCGCAGCGGCTTGGCTACGCCGAGGCCGAGCCGTCCTTCGACGTCGATGGCCACGACACCGCGCAGAAGCTGGCTATTCTCGCCAGCCTCGCATTCGGCACCAAGGTCGCGCAGAACGCCGTGTCGGTCGAGGGCATTTCGTCGATCGCGGCTGAAGATCTGCGCGCTGCTGCAGAGCTTGGCTATCGTGTGAAGCTGCTGGGCGTTGCCATGCGCACCGCAACTGGCATCGAACAACGCGTGCATCCGACCATGGTGCCGCTGTCGTCCTCCATTGCGCAGGTCATGGGCGTCACCAACGCCGTCACGGTTGATGGCGCAGGTATTGCGCCGATTACACTGGTCGGTCCGGGCGCGGGCGGCGCTGCGACGGCGTCCGCAGTCCTCGCCGATATCGCCGATGTAGCACGCAATGTGCGCGCGCTGCCGTTCGGTCGGCCGGTTGAGAAGCTCAAGACCACTACCAAGGCGCCGATGGAACGCCATGAAGGTGGCTATTACATCCGCCTGATGGCGCGGGATCTCGCCGGCACCGCCGCACGTATCGCAACGCGGTTGGCCGAACAGAAGATTTCGCTGGAGTCGATCGTGCAGCGCCATCCGAATGGCGGCATCGAGCCGGTCGGCAAGAGCACGAAATCGTCACCGGTGCCTGTTATCCTGATCACCTACGCCACCACCGAGGACGCGATGCGCCGCGCTCTCCAGGCCGTACAGAGCGACAAGGTGATATCGGGCAGGCCGCAGGTTATCCGGATCGAGAAGAACTAAATCCACGCGTTCAGAGTTGTACGGGGATATTCGTCCCACCGTAGAAGGAGCCCGCCCATGTCGACCCATATTACCGTCCCGCCGCAGCAACTGCTCGAGCGCATTCTGACGCTGGAGATCGTTCGCGTGACCGAGCGCGCGGCAGTGTCGGCTGCGCGGCTGCGTGGTCATGGGCAGGAGAAGGCGGCCGATCAGGCAGCGGTCGATGCGATGCGCCGCGAGCTCAACAAGATGCCGATCGACGGCACCATCGTGATCGGCGAGGGCGAGCGCGACGAAGCGCCGATGCTCTATATCGGCGAAAAGGTCGGCATCAATGCCGGCCCGAAGGTCGATATTGCCGTCGATCCGCTCGAAGGCACGACGCTGTGCGCCAAGGACATGCCGGGCTCGATCGCCACCATGGCGATGGCCGACGGCGGCACGCTGCTGCACGCGCCCGACGTCTATATGGACAAGATCGCGATTGGCCCGGGCTACGCCAAGAACGTGATCGACATCGACGCATCGCCGGAAGAGAACATCAAGCGCCTCGCCAAGGCCAAGGGCGTGCCGGTGTCGGCGATCACCGCCCTCGTGCTTGAGCGGCCGCGGCACGAAGCATTGATCGCAGCGATCCGCTCGACCGGGGCGGCGCTGCGTCTCATTCCGGACGGCGACGTCGCCGGCGTCATCCACACCACCGATCCCGCCAAATCTGGCATCGACATCTATCTTGGCATTGGCGGCGCACCGGAAGGTGTGCTGGCAGCTGCAGCACTGCGCTGCATCGGCGGCCAGATGCAGACCCGATTGATCCTCGATACCGACGAGAAGCGCGAGCGTGCGCTGAAGATGGGTGTCACCGATCCGAAGATGATCTATGGCATCGAGGACATGGCGAAGGGCGACTGCCTGTTTGCCGCCACCGGTGTCACCGACGGTGCATTGCTGTCGGGCGTCAAGTTCCGCGGCGACGTCATCGAGACCGAGACCATCGTGATGCGTTCGGTGACCGGCACCGTGCGCATCATCAAGGGCGAGCATCGCCAGCTCGAAAAATTCCACCTGGATTGAGTTCGGTCACATGGCGAAGGCGAATGTTGACATCCGCCCGGTCGGCCCCGATGAACGGGCTGCCTGGGAGCCGCTGTGGCAGGGCTATCTGACCTTCTACAAGGCGACGCTGCCACAGATCGCGACCGATACCGCGTGGAAGCGTTTCCACGACGCCAACGAGCAGATGTTTCTGCTCGGTGCCTATGCGGACGGCAAGCTCACCGGCATCGTGCAGTTCCTGTATCACCGCTCATCCTGGACGCCGGGTAACTACTGCTACCTGCAGGACCTGTTCGTCGACAACGGCGCGCGGGGACTTGGCATCGGCCGCGCTCTGATCGAAGCGGTTTATGCAAAGGCCAAGGCTGACGGCTGCAGCCGCGTGCATTGGTTGACCCAGAACGAGAATGCGCAGGCCAGGACTCTCTACGATCAGGTCGCGGACAATTCCGGATTTATGCAGTACCGGAAGATACTCTGATCAAAGGCAATCCGAGCGCGCCAACATGCGCTCGGATTAATCGAACTAAAAACCAAGAAAACAAAACGGGGATGAGACCATGAGCGAGACCGATAACGTCAAGGCTCTGGTGTTCGACGTGTTCGGCACCGTGGTTGACTGGCGTTCCAGCCTGATTGCTGACTGTACCGCGTTCGGCAAAGCGCGCGGTATCACGGCTGACTGGACCGCGCTCGTCGATGCCTGGCGGCAGGCCTATATGCCGTCGATGGATGTGGTGCGCCATCATCCGGAACGGGGCTTCGTGAAACTCGACACGCTGCATCGGCAGTCGCTCGACGTGCTGGTCGCCAAGTTCGGCATCAACGGGCTCTCGGACAACGATCTGCATCACATGACACTCGGCTGGCACCGGCTGCATCCGTGGACGGATTCGGTCAGCGGTCTGACGCGCTTGAAGACCAAATACGTCATCAGCCCGTTGTCGAACGGCAATGTCGCGCTGCTGACCAACATGGCGAAATTCGCCGGCCTGCCATGGGACCTGATCATGAGCGCGGAACTGTTCGAACACTATAAGCCCGATCCGCAGGCCTATTTGGGCGCGGCCGCACTGCTCAATCTGAAGCCTGCGGAAGTCATGATGGTCGCCGCCCATAACAGCGATCTCGATGCCGCGCACAAACTCGGCCTCAAGACCGCCTTCGTGCCGCGCGTCACTGAATATGGCCCGCACCAGAACCGCGATTTCAAGGCCGAGGGCCCGTGGGACGTGGTGGCCGATGATTTCAATGATCTGGCGAAGCGGATGGGCTGCTGACGGCCTGAGATTTGCCGAAAGCGGCTGCGCGGCCTATTGCTGATGCCATGACGCCACCGACCATCATTCCCGTCGAATCCCAGCAGGCCTTTCTCGGCGTTACCGAATCCGCCACCGGGCGGATCTGGCGCGACCGGGTGGATCAGCGCGGGGCGGCGCGGGCGCTGGCCATGGTGCAGCGTTTCCAATTGCCGGAGATGCTGGCGCGGGTCATCGCCGGCCGCAATATCGAGCTCGACGCGGTCGAAGACTTTCTCGATCCCACCATCCGCAAGCTGATGCCGGATCCCTTCACTGTTACGCAGATGGAAGCGGCAGCGAAGCGTATCGCGGATGCCGCGCAGCGCCGGGAGAAAGTGGCGATCTTCGGCGACTACGACGTCGACGGTGCGACATCGTCGGCGCTGCTGGCCTGGCATCTGCGCCATTGCGGGCTCGACCCGCAAATCCACATTCCCGATCGCATCTTCGAGGGCTACGGCCCCAATGTGGATGCCATCAAGACGCTGGCGGGCAAGGGCGCCACGCTGCTCGTGACTGTCGATTGCGGCACGACCAGTTTCGAGCCGTTGGCCGAGGCGAAGAAGCTCGGCATGTCTGTGGTTGTCATCGATCACCATCAGACAGGCGAGGAATTGCCTGACGTCGATGCCGTCGTGAATCCCAATCGGCTCGACGATATTTCCGGTCTCGGTCATCTCGCTGCCGTGGGCCTCGTGCTGATCACGCTGGTCGCGGTCAATCGCGAATTGCGCAAGCGCGGCTTCTGGACCGCGGAGATGCCGGAGCCGGATCTTCTGGGCATGCTGCATCATGTGGCCTTGGGCACCGTGGCCGACGTAGCGCCGCTGATCGGCCTGAACCGCGCCTTTGTCGCCAAGGGTCTCATCGCATTGCGCCGCCGCGATCACATCGGGCACACCGCACTGATGGATGTGGCGCGTTTGAACGGCCCGCCGGAAGCATGGCATCTCGGCTTCATGCTGGGGCCGCGCATCAACGCCGGCGGCCGCATCGGGCGCGCCGATTTGGGCGTGCGGCTGCTGCTCGAAGGCGATATTTCCGAGGCCGCGAAGATCGCTGCCGAACTCGATCGGCTGAACATCGAACGACGCGTGATCGAACAAGCCGCGGAAGCGCAAGCCGAGGCCGAGGCTCTGGCGTCACTGGGGCTCGAAGACAAAGGCTCCGTAGTCGTGACCGCGTCTGAAGGCTGGCATCCCGGCGTCGTCGGTCTGGTCGCCTCGCGGCTCAAGGAGAAATTTGCGCGTCCGGCTTTTGCCATCGCGCTGGAGCCTGGCGGAATTGGCACGGGGTCCGGCCGCTCGATCTCCGGCGTCGATCTCGGCAAAGCCGTGCGGCAAGCTGTTGCCGATGGGCTTCTGATGAAAGGTGGCGGCCACGCCATGGCCGCGGGCATCACGCTACGCAAGGAACGGCTCGGCGAATTCCGCGCCTATATCGAAAGCGCGCTGGCTGCGGATGTCGGCAAGTCCCGCAACGAGAAAGAACTCTTCATCGATGGCGCTATCACTGCGCGCGGTGTGACGACGGATCTCGTGAATACGCTCAATCGCGCCGGGCCGTTCGGGCAGGCCAATCCCGAGCCGGTGATTGCGCTGCCGGCGCATCAGCTCGTTTATGTCGATGAAGTTGGGCAGGCGCATCTGCGGCTGCGCTTCAAGGCGTCGGACGGCGCCATGGTCAACGGTATCGCGTTTCGTTCAGTGGGGCAGAAGCTTGGCAACGCGTTGCAGGAGCTGCGCGGTCAGCCGGTCCATGTGGCGGGCTCGCTGACCGTCGATCGCTGGCAGGGTGCCGAGCGCGTGCAGATGCGCGTGATCGATGTGGCGGCGCCGGATCCCGGGCCGAAGATGATCAGGTAGTCTCACCGCTCTCAACCTGTCGTCTCCGGCTTGACCGGTGCACTCATCCATTTGTGTCTTGCCGGCGGAGCAGCCTGGTCGAATACCGATACCGGTCCGCCGGATGAATGCTGAGCGAGACCTCAGCCAGCTCGTTTGAGGCGAACAGATACTGCCGCCGGATCGACAGCGCATGCGCGCCAGCCGTTGCCTTCAGTGGCTCCGCCATCGCGTCCGACACGCCAACCGCAGAAATGTCCTGCCGGATCTCGACAAAGCGTCGTCCCGAGATTTTCTCGACCAGCGTGCCGAAGATCTCATGATGCCCCGCCATTTTCGTGCGTACCTCGTCGGCGAAGGCGCCGTCGATATAGACATCGGTCCAGCAGATCGGCGTCTGTGTGACTTCGCCGGGAATCGTGCGCAGACTTGAGATGCACAGCCAGCGGCGACCCGGCCGGCATCCGAGCTGGCTGGCCAACTCGCTGTCCGCGACAATGTCGGCGACACGCTGCACGTGGCGCTCCGTCTCGGTGCCGAACTGCTGCACCGCCTCGATCGTATTGAGTGCCTGCGTAAAGCCATCACCGCCCTTGGCCGGCGAGGTCGCCTCGACACGCGTCCCGGCATTGCGCTTCCGGCTGACCAAGCCGGACGCCTGCAGCTCCTGCATCGCCGCGCGCACGGTTGATCGGCTCACGGCGAACTGGTCCGCCAGCTCGAACTCTGTCGGCAGCACAGACCCGACCGGATGCCGTCCGTCTGCGATGGCCTCGGTCAGTGCTCGGGCCACGAACGCGTAACGCTTTTCCACCGTCGTCCCTCGACCCCTAAGTCCCTGATCGCAAGATGGAAGCCTGATTGGCGACCATCTCGTCAAGAAAGGAGATTGACACACAGTTTATGTTCGTACAATTTAATATGTACTAACATAATAAGAGGAAGCGGTATGAGCAGCACGGTTTTCGATTCGGTCCTGTTTCGGGACATGTTCGGCACCGCGGAAATGCGGGCGATCTTCGCCGACGAAGCCCTGGTCGGCCGCTACATCGAGGCCGAAGTTGCGCTGGCCCGCGCCCAGGCCCGTCTCGGCGTTGTCCCCAAGGAAGCCGCGCAGGCCATCGAGGCCGCCGCCAAATCGATCCGGATCGATTTCGACAAGCTCCGCGCTGAGACCGAAATCGTCGGCTACCCGATCTTGCCGCTGGTCCATCAGCTCTCCGAAGCCGCAGGAGAGGCGGGCCGCTACGTCCACTGGGGTGCGACCACTCAGGACATCATGGACACCGCCAACGTCCTGCAGATCCGCGCGGCGCTACAGATCGTTGCACGCGATCTGCGCGAGGTCCGCGACATCCTCGCTACCATGGCGAAAAAATATCGCGACACGCCGATGGCCGGGCGCACCCATCTGCAGCAGGCGTTGCCGGTGACCTTCGGCTACAAGGCTGCCGTCTGGCTGTCCTCCATCGATCGGCACATTGAGCGCGTTGATCAGGCATTGCCGCGCATCCTGCTCGGCGAGTTCTCCGGCGCCGCGGGGACGCTCGCGTCGGTGGGCGAGGGCGGCCTGGAGATGCAAAAGCTGTTCTGCGAGGAGCTCGGCCTGCATCAGCCCTCGATCACCTGGCATGTCGCCCGCGATGGCATCGCCGAAGCGGTCACGCTGCTCGGCCTGATCACCGGTACGCTCGGCAAGATCGCCACCGACGTGATGCTGTTGTCATCGTCCGAATTCGGCGAAGTGTCTGAGCCTTTCGTGCCCGGTCGCGGCGCGTCATCGACGATGCCGCAAAAGCGTAACGCGATTTCAAGCGAACTGATGCTCGCCGCTGCCAAGGCGGTGCGCCAGCACGTCGCGACCATGCTCGATGGCATGATCCATGACTTGGAACGTGCAACGGGGCCGTGGCACCTCGAATGGGTGTCGTTGCCGGAGAGCTTCCTGCTCACCGCATCATCGCTGGCAAATGCCAAATTCATGCTGGCCGGACTCGTGGTTCACGAGAAGCGCATGCTGGAGAATCTGGATCTGACACGTGGTCTCATCGTCGCCGAAGCGGTGATGATGGCAGCGGCGCCGAAACTCGGCCGTCAGCATGCGCATGACGTCGTCTACGACGCCTGCCGCAAGGCGATCGAAGGCGGCGGACAGCTTGCGGATATCCTCGCCGAGGTTCCGGAAATTACCGAAGCGCTTGGCGGCAAGGATGCCATCCGTCGTCACTGCGACCCGGCCAACTATCTCGGCCTCTGCGGTCCGATGGTCGATCGCGTGCTGAGCATGAGCGGACACTGAAACAACACACACACAACAGGGGAGGAATTTCGATGACGAAGAACATTTTGACGACCACATTCGTGCTCGCCGGTGCACTGCTGGCCGGCCCAAGCCTGGCGCAGGACTATCCGACCCGTACCATCACCATGAACATGCCGTATTCGGCAGGTGGCCCTGGCGACACCATCGCGCGGCTGCTGGCGCAGGGCATGAGCGGCCCGCTGAAGCAGCAGGTCATCGTCGAGAACACGACGGGTGCCGGCGGCTCCATCGGCAGCGCCAAGGTCGCGGCCTCGCCGCCGGACGGCTACAATCTGCTGCTGATCCATATCAGCCACGCGACCAATCCGGCGCTGTATCCCAAGCTGAAATACGATCCGATCAAAGACTACGAGCCGATCGGTCTCGCTGTCGATCTGCCGTCAGTGTTCGTGGCACGCAAGGATCTCCCGGCCGCCAATCTCGCCGAGCTCATCGCCTGGATGAAGACGAACAAGGAGAAAGTGAACTACGCGCATGCCGGCATCGGATCGGCGTCGCATCTGTGCGGTCTGCTGCTCAATGCAGCGACGGGTACGCAGCCGACCCAGATCGCCTATCGCGGCGCTGGTCCGGCGATGAACGATATGATGAGCGGACAGGTCGATGTCATGTGCGACCAGATCGTCAACGTGGTCGGCAATGTCGACGGCGGCACGATCAAGGGCTACGCCGTCACCAGCACCGAGAAGGCGCCGGCGCTGCCAAAACTGCCCACGACAGCCGAAGCCGGTCTGCCGGGCTTCACCTACACGGTCTGGTACGGCCTGTTCGCGCCGAAGGGCACACCCAAGCCGATCATCGACAAACTCGTTGCCGCACTGAACGTGGCGCTGAAGGACGAGACCGTGAAGAGCCGGCTTGCCGGGCTCGGCGTGCAGCCAGTGGCGCCGGAACGGGCGACGCCCGATGCGCTGGCCGCGCATCTGAAATCCGAGATCGACAAGTGGACGCCGATCATCAAGGCGGCGGGCGTTGTCGGCGCGCAGTGAGCCAGACTCGTGAGTGACGTTCGCACGGAACATGACGCCTTCGGTGCCATCGCGGTGCCGAAGGATCGCTATTGGGCCGCGCAGACCCAACGCGCGCTTGAGGTCTTCCAGGTTAGCGATGTGCGTTTCCCGGTCGCGCTGATCCGTGCATTCGCCCTGCAGAAGATCGCGGCCGTTCGCGCCAATCTGCAACTCGGGACGATCGCGCCGGAGATCGCAGCGCCGATCGAAGCAGCGGCACTCGAACTTCAGCGAGGCCGTTTCGACGATCATTTCCCGTTGCCGATCTGGCAGACTGGCTCCGGCACCCAGACCAACATGAACGCCAATGAGGTGATCGCAAACCGCGCCAATGAATTGCTGGGCCAGCCGCTTGGGACCAAATCACCCGTTCATCCCAACGATCACGTCAATTGCTCACAGTCATCGAACGACAGCTTTCCGACCGTGATGCATGTGGCAACGGCGCTGGAGTTGCGCGGGCGCTTGCTCCCGGCCTTAAAGACGCTACGCGATGATCTTCGCGCCAAGGCGGACGCGTTCTCCGACGTCGTGAAGATCGGACGCACGCATCTGATGGATGCCGTGCCGATGACCATGGGGCAGGCATTCGATGCCTTCGCCCGCCAGATCGGCCATGCGATCGACCGCATCGAAGCCGTCTTCCCGCGCCTGCTGATGCTGCCCCAGGGCGGCACGGCCGTCGGCTCGGGGCTCAATGCGCCAAAGGGATTCGACAGCGCCTTTTGCGAGCACCTGAACGCACTGACCGGCGTTACGTTCGTCCCGAACCCGAGCAAGTTCGAAGGCATGGGCGCGCATGACGCGCTTGTCGAAGTGTCCGGCGCGCTCAATGGCCTTGCCGTCACGCTGCTGAAGATCGCGAACGACGTGCGCTTCCTCGGTTCGGGTCCGCGCTGCGGGTTCGGTGAGCTTGTCATCCCGCATGACGGGCTGACGTCGTCGATCATGCCAGGCAAACGCAATCCCACCATCGCTGAGATGCTTGCGCAGGTGTGTTTTCAGGTGACGGGTAACAACGCCGTCGTCACCGCAGCCAGCGCATCCGGCAATTTCGAGCTCAACGTTGCCAAGCCGGTGATCATCTACAATGTTCTGCAGTCGATCCGCATCCTCGCCGATGGCATCGATGTCTTTACGTCCCGATTGATCCGCGATCTCGACGTCGATCGGCGACAGCTCGCCGCGAATGTCGCCAACGCGCCGCTGCTCGCGACAGCGCTCAATCCGGTGATCGGCTACGACAAGGTCGCGCTCATCACAGCCAAGGCGCTGGACGAGTCCATTACACCGCGCGAAGCAGCGATCGCGCTAGGACTGCTCTCGGGTGAAGACTACGATCGTTACGTCGATCCGCAGCGGATGGCGGGCATTTGACGGAACGGCTCAGCCGCCTTGCCGCAACCGCGCGAGCACCTTCAGCCCGCCATAGCCATCCGCCGGCAGCAGACCCATCTTCGTTTGATAGTCCTTCACCGCTTTCATCGTGTCGTTGCCGACGCGGCCATCGGTGCCGCCGGTGTCGAAGCCGGCGCGGGTGAGGCGAGTTTGTACTTCCTGCACTTCGGCGAGTGTGAGCGCGCGTTCCGAGCCGGGGAACGGCTGGATGAAAGGCGGCGCGCCGAGAATGCGATCGCCGAGATGGCAGATCGCCAGCGCATAATTCATCGACGGGTTATAGCTGCGCACGGCGTAGAAGCCCTGGCCGAGCAGGAAGGCCGGACCGCCCTGCACAGGCACCCAGAGCTTGGCATTTGCAGTGGCCTGCGGGAACGGCTGTCCATCGGCGCGCGTAACGCCGGCTGCGGACCATGCTGCAAAACTGCGATTGCTATCCGATGAGCCGGCGCCATTGGCGCGGACTTCATAGCCCCAGTGTTCGCCGCGCGGATATTTGCCGCGATTGACAAGGAAGCGTGCGCTTGAGCCCAGCGCATCGTCAGGCTTGCCGAACGGCGAGACGCGGCCGTCGCGGTCATAGTCGATGCCGACATTGAGCCAGACTTCCGGCATCCATTGCGTGTGGCCCATTGCACCGGCCCAGGAGCCGCGCATCTCGTCGGGCGTGCCCCATCCCTTATCGACGATCTTCAGCGCGTTGATGAGTTCGGTTTCCCAATAGGCGCGGCGGCGCGGCTCGTTCCACGCCAGTGCGGCCAGCGACGGAAACACCGGGCGCATATGGTTCTGCTGCACGATGGGATCGCCATAGGCGGACTCGACGCCCCACAGCGCCAGCAGCGTGCCGCGCTCGACGCCGAAGTCACGCTCGATGCGGTCGAACACGGCTTCGTTCTTGCGCAGCGCATCCTTGCCGGCGGCGATGCGCCAGTCGGAGGCGCGGCGGTTGATGTATTGCCAGAGCTGCTCGTGAAATTCCGGCTGCTTCTGCATCTTGGTGAACACGGACATGTCCGGCTCGATGCGGCCCATCACGCGGGTATAGGTGGCGTCGGAGACACCTTTGGCAGTTGCCTTTGCACGAAAGCCGTCGCGCCACGCGTCGAAGCCCGCGGGGGCCGCAAAGGCGGTCCCGGGCATGGCCAGCAGCGCGCCGGCACCGAGGGCGGAGCGGAGCAGGCTGCGTCGGTCGATCAGGGAATCGCGTGCGGTCATGCCCCACTGTAGCCGCATGATTTGCGCCATGGCAGGGGCAATGCGTCGCGGCGCGTCAACGCAATCAACGGATTGATATCATGTATAAAAAAGACCGCCGGATGCCATTTTCGGGCGTCCGGCGGTCTTGCGAAAAACTTGCGGCAGTCTTGCGACAGCCGGGATCCTTTAGTCCTTGGCGCGCTCGATGTACGAGCCGTCCTCGATCAGCACCACGATGCGTGTGCCGGTACCAACATGCGGCGGCACGTTGGTGCGGACGCCGTTGGACAGCATGGCAGGCTTGTAGGACGACGACGCGGTCTGGCCCTTGGTCACCGGCTCGGTATCGACGACTTCGAGGGTCGCGCGCTGCGGCATCTGGATCGCCACCGGAACGAGGCCGTGCAGCGACAGCTTTACGGTCATGTTCTCCTGCAGATAGGGCTCGGCATCGCCGATGACGTCCTTCTGCACCTGAACCTGGTCGTAATTGTCGTTGTTCATGAAATGGAAGCCGTCGGCATCCTTGTAGAGGTAATTGAAGTTCTGGTCTTCAATCGTCGCCTTTTCCACCTGGTCAGTGGTCTTGTAGCGCTCCGAGATCTTCACACCGTCGCTGATTCGGCGCATTTCGATCTGGCTGACCGGGGTTCCCTTGCCGGGGTGGATGTTCTCCGCGGACAGAACCACGTAGAGCTTGCCTTCCTGCTCGATGACGTTGCCCTTGCGAATAGAACTGGCGATGACTTTCACAGATATGTTTCCTAGATTTCAGGCCCGGGACCGATCCGGACGTGTGTGTCCTGTGGCCAGCGAAGCGGTTTCGGGGGGCAACATACTGATTTCACGCGGCGATGCCAGCGTTTTGCAACCCAAAAGGGCCGTTTGCCGATGACTGGAACCGACCGTCCGTCGCCCTGGTGGAGCCCGGCGCGACATCAGGACCGCCGGGGCTTCCTGCTGGCGCGGGGAGCGATCACGAAGGGTATCCGGACGTGGTTTGAGGCTCAGGGCTTCCTGGAGGTCGAGACTGGCGTCCTGCAGGTCTCACCGGGCAATGAGACCCATCTGCATGCGCCAAAGACAACATTGATCGACCGCGACGGCGAGCGGTTCTCGCGGTATCTGCGGACATCGCCGGAATTCGCCTGCAAGAAGCTGCTGGCGGCAGGGGAGACGAAAATCTTCGAATTCGCCCGGGTGTTTCGCGACCGCGAGCGCGGCGACAAGCACCTGCCTGAATTCACGATGCTCGAATGGTACCGTGCCGAGGAGAGCTATGAGGCTGTGATCGCCGATTGCGTGGCGATCATTGCATGCGCGGCGCAGGCGACAGGCATCAAGCAGTTCACGTTTCGCGGTCAGGTTGCCGATCCGTTTGCCGAGCCGGAGATGTTGACCGTGGCAGCGGCGTTCACGCGTTTTGCGGATATCGATCTGCTTGCGAGCATCGATGGCGCCGAGGGTGATCGCGCTAAGCTGGCGGCTGCTGCGACTGGCAAGGTGCGGATCAGCGATGACGATACCTGGTCGGATATTTTCAGCAAGATTCTGGTCGAGTATGTCGAGCCGCATCTCGGGCAGGAACGGATGACTGTGCTGTTCGAATATCCGGCGCCGGAGGCCGCATTGGCGCGCACGAAGCAAGGCGAGCCTGATGTCGCCGAACGCTTTGAGGTCTATGCGTGCGGTGTCGAACTCGCCAACGGTTTTGGCGAGCTGACCGACGCTGACGAACAGCGCCGCCGCTTCACGGAAGCCATGGATGAAAAGGAGCGTCGCTATGGCGAGCGCTATCCGCTCGATGAGGAGTTTCTTGAGGCCGTCGCAGCGATGCCGCCTGCATCTGGTGTTGCGCTCGGCTTCGACCGGCTGGTGATGCTGGCGTCGGGCGCGACGCGGATCGATCAGGTGGTGTGGACGCCGCCGGCAGGTGTGTCATGAACCGTCACGTGAAAGTTGCGACGACCCTACGGCAAGCCAGCGACCTCATTGAAAACGGTCTCGCGCCAGCCTCGACGCTGGCCGATCTGGAGAAAGTCGCCGCGCGTTATGCAGTCGCGGTGACGCCGGCCGTAGCCGCACTGATCGACAGCAGCGATCCCGACGATCCGATCGCGCGCCAGTATATTCCGAGGGTGGATGAACTGAACGCGCAGCCCGAAGAGAACGCTGATCCGATCGGTGATCACGCCCACGCGCCAATCGATGGCATCGTGCATCGCTATCCCGACCGCGTGCTGTTCAAGCTGGTACATGTCTGCGCGGTGTATTGCCGGTTCTGTTTCCGCCGCGAGATGGTGGGGCCGGGCAAGGAGACCGCGCTGTCACCCGACGCCTATTCAGCCGCACTGGATTATATCCGCAGCCATGACGAGATCTGGGAGGTAATCCTCACCGGCGGCGATCCCCTCATGCTGTCGCCGCGGCGATTGAGCGAGATCATGGCGGATCTCGCTGATATCCCGCATGTAAAGATCATTCGATTGCATACGCGGGTCCCCGTGGCTGATCCCGGCCGCGTGAGCGCGGAGATGGTGGATGCGTTGAAAGTCACGGGTGCCAGCACA
Organism: Tardiphaga sp. 20_F10_N6_6; assembly: GCF_052076045.1. NCBI lineage: Bacteria > Pseudomonadati > Pseudomonadota > Alphaproteobacteria > Hyphomicrobiales > Nitrobacteraceae > Tardiphaga > Tardiphaga sp. 20_F10_N6_6. The sequence goes on along the minus strand of NZ_CP197239.1, from coordinate 995,821 downwards.
TGGGTGGCGCTGCATGCCAATCATCCGCGCGAGCTGACGGATGCTGCACGTGCGGCCTGCGCGCTGATGGTTGATGCCGGCATTCCCATGGTGAGCCAGTCGGTATTGCTGCGCGGCGTCAATGACAATGCGGCGACGCTGACGGCATTGATGCGCGGCTTCGTCGAATGCCGCATCAAGCCCTATTATCTGCATCATGGCGACCTCGCGCCTGGCACCGCACATTTGCGCACCAGCATCGCGGAGGGACAGGCCCTAATGCGCGCCATTCGAGGCAATGTTTCCGGATTGTGCCAGCCGGATTATGTGCTCGATATTCCCGGCGGTTATGGCAAGGCGCCGATCGGTCCCGAATATTTGTCTGAGAATTCTTCAATCAGCCTCAAGCCTGACGGTGAAGCTTCTGCGGAATCGGTCTATCGTGTGGTGGATTACTGCGGCGACGTTCATATCTATCCACCGAAGCCGTAGCGATCGGCTTACACGCGCCACCTGGTGTCGGAGACAAAAAATGAAAACATTGTTCGTGATGACGGCAGGCCTGTTCGTTCTCGGCCATTCGCTGGCTCTGGCGCAGGATTCGTCCCGCAACCTGCCACCCAAGGGCCTGCGCTCGCAGCCGACCACACAGACCAACAGCGGCGGTGCTCTGCCAGAGGCTCCCGTCGGCCATCGCCAGCCGCGCCCGGGCGATTTGCCGCCGGAGACCGGCAAGAACGATCCATCCCGCATCGACGCGCAGGATCGCGAACTTGATCGTATGATCAAGAATATCTGCAAGGGCTGCTGAGCCCCTGCAGACAGTTGGCGGGGTCAGGCCTTCTTGCGGGCGGCCATCGCCAAGCCAATCAGCGAAGCGCCGCCGATCACCAGATTGATGCCGACCATCAAGCCGATGGCCCAGGCTGCCGTGCCGGGCAGGCCCGAGATGATGATGAAGGCGATCACGATATCCATCAGACCGGAGAAGGCCATCCAGCTCCAGCGCTCGGACAGCTCCTTGCGATGCTGGAGCGCGTACATGATGGTCGCTACGCCCTCGGCGAGGAAATAGACGCCAACCACGAATGTCAGTGTTAGCGTGCTTTCGGCCGGGCGCGTAAGTAGAATGATGCCGGCGCCGATGCCAAGGATTGCTGAAATCAGCGACCAGATGAAGCCCGGCGTCTGACGCGCCCAGAAGGTCATCAGCAGCGCGGCGACGCCCGAGATGAAGAACATCCAGCCCAGCATGACGGTGACGGCGATGCTGGCCACCTGCGGCACGATCATCGCGGCGAAGCCGAGGATCACCAGCACGATGCCCTCGATCAGAAATGCCTTCCAGTGCGCGCGCACGGCGTCGCTCATCTTCGATTGCAGCTCGGCGAGGTTGGGCGGCATGGTCATGGCGGCGATGTCCTGATCTGGCCGGCAGCGTGCTGGCCGTGCCTCGCATTTATCCGCTCACACGCGGAAGCGTGCAAGTTGGTTGATCGGGAATAACTCGAATGTCGCGCGAGGTCTTGAACGTTACGACTGCATGGTCATGGCCGGCGCGGCCGTGCGCATGCGGTTGCGACCGAGAATATAGGCCGTCGTCGTCAGCACCAGCAGCACGGCGCCGATGGCGATCGATGCCAGACCGAGCGGGATCAGCACCATGGTGACGTTGCGCGCAGGGTTCGTAAACCAGTGATGAATCGAGGTCAGCAAAAAGGCTGTGCCGGCAAAGCCCGCGCCGCCGCCGGCAACCAGCAGTGCCCACATGCCGCGCAACTGGCTGAGCCGCTCGCGTGACACCTCGGTATGTGGCGCATGATGCGCGCCGATCCGCCGGACCAGCCGCGCCGCCAGCGCAATGGTGCCGAAGCCAATCACCACGCCAGCGGCCTCGAGCACGCGGCGCATCACGCCGACGATCTCCGGATGTCGCTGCAGCGTCAGCAGAGGGAGATCAAAACAGGCATGCAGCGTCACTGGCGCGAGAACAATGAGCATGGGCGTGCGAATGAAGGCCCACCCATCGCGGCGATGGGCGCCGAGCGCACGGCCGGAGCGGGTGATGGCGATGTAAGCGCCGGCGATGACGCCGAGCGCGCCGTGAAATGGTACGGTCAGTACGCTGCGCAGCACCGCGAGCGTCCGCCACATCTCGGGATATTGCAGGAGATAGACGAGATTCTCGTAGGCGGCGAAGCCGAGGCCGGCGGCGGCGCCATAAACCACCGTGTCCATTGGATCGGCCGTCCGGGCGCGCTGGGTGGACACCGCGATGATGACGAAGATCTTCACGATCTCCTCCGGCGCGGCGACACCAAACACGGCGTGGAGCACCATGGCCAGGGTCGGGTTGTCCGTAAGACCCGGAATTGCTGCGAACAGCGCGCGGGCATAGCCGAGCAGGGAGATGCTGGCGGCGCCCAGCAGGAATGACGCCCAGACCAGCCCGGGCGGTCCCGGCCGTTCATCGGCAGCAATCACCAGCCACAGCAACAGCAGAGCTGGTGCCACGGCGGCGATACCGATCACGGTGGGGAGCGATTCGAGCAGGTTCATGGAACTTAATTATAGACGGCCGGGCAGACCGGAAAGAGTGACTCTTGCGGGAGCCGCCTGCGACAAAAGAGAAGCGAGCGGGCCCGGGCCAGGGCCGGAACCAATCAGTGTTCGGTCGATTGGGCTGACACAGCTCATACTGCACGGGAAATGACCATGGCCGACGACGCAAAGACACCCCCCTACATCTACGAAGGCGTCGAGCCCGTGCCTGAGGCCAGGTCGACAATCACAGAAACGATCACGGATGTGAAAGAGGCGGTGACCGAGACCGCGCACCGCATCGGCGGTGCCATCGAGTCCGGCAAGAAGCCAGGCATGCCCTTGAGCATCCTGGCCAATGTGGCGCGTGAAGCGCCGCTGGGGTCGCTGCTGGTTGCTTTTCTGCTCGGCGTCGCCGTGGCGCGCCGGCGCTAGGCGTCAGCGAATCCGGGCCGGCACCAGATTGACCGGCTTCGTGGTCCGTAGCGATGCCGGCTGATAGGCTGAGGCAGGCGCAAAGACCGACTTGCAGCCATCGCTTAGCTGAGACTTGTTGCGGATCATGCAAGCCGTGACGCGATCGACATCCGGGATTTCCGAACTGCACAGTCGCATCGCATCGCCCGTGCAAAGCTGTTCCTGTTCGGCGCTGTAGGCGTGGCAGACGGTGGTCAGCATGCCGAATGCAAGAACGGTGGCGGCGGCGAGCTTCGCGGTGGTGAATGTCATCGTGTGTCCCTCGATCTTGTGTCCATCCGTGCGCCGATCGGCGCGTCGTTGGAGCGATTTGATAGAGGGCGTTCGCTTCAGGCGGTTTGCGCGGAGGCGAGGAAACGGTTTCTTCGACCGCGGTTTTGTTTCATTTCTGATGATGGACGAAACACAGCCTGAACACAGCGTGCCGGTCGGAATCCCATCCTGATGGACATTATTCAGAAAATCTCGGCGCTGATCGCGGCGCAAGCCGATTTGGCTGGACCGCTCGGTTTCGTCATCGCCTTCTTCGGATGTCTGGTCGGCTCCAGTTTCGTCGTTCCGGCTGCGGCCATCGTGACGGCGACGGGGGTGCTGATCGGCGCCGGCGTGGTGTCCTGGACTTTCGTCCTTTGGGCCATCGGCGGTGCGGTGCTCGGCATGAGCGTGTCCTATGAGCTCGGCAAACGGTGCGGGCCGAGGCTGCTGGAGATGCGGATGCTCCAATCGCGTCAGCAACTGGTGGCGCGGGTGCGTGGGCTATTCGAGCGCTACGGCATCGCGGCGATCATGGTCGGTTATCATATCGGGCCGGCGCGCGCGCTGGTCACCAGCGTCGCGGGCATTACCGGCATGCCGCGTCTGAAGTTCGAAATTGCCAGTATCGTGTCAGCAATGGTCTGGATCGTCGATCACGCCTTGATCGGCGTCATCCCCGGCACACTCATCGACGCCGACAGTCCATGGTTGCTCCCGGTGACATTCGGAGCACCGGTCGTCGTGATCGTGCTGACCGTGATGTTGCTGCGCAAGGCGTTGTAGCCCCAGCGCCAACGTCTCGCATCACGCGGCCTTCGAGATCTTCTTCTTGAGATGCCCGGTGTCGTGATCGCGGCGGAGCTGACTGAGCGACGTGTCGTTGAGCTTCGGCAGCACTTCGCTGAGCGTGAGCGTGTCGGGATGCCCGGCTGCGAAAAACTTGCCGTAGATCTTGCGGAGTGTTGCCAGTGTGGTGCTGCCGTATTTCTCGGTCATCGCGCTGTCGTGCGCGTGAAGGTGATCGCCGCCGTCATGCTTCATGTCTCGCTCCCTGCCGGTATCGCATGATCTTGCACCTTGAGCAGTGCAGATTGCGTTCGGCCAGACAGACTAGGCGCGGTGCTGTGGAGAGTACAAGCAGTTCACGTGTGCTCGGGAGCAATCGCGCGGGATGGCTTAGCCGCGCGCCCCGGGGCGCTTGCGCTGCACAATGATCTTCATCTTCTGACGGCCCTTGCTTGCCGCGGCGCGGGAGCGTGAGCGGCGCGGCTGCTCACGCGCGGCAGGCTTGTCGTCAGTTGCCGAGGTGCTGGCAAAAGACTGCCGGAGAGTGTCGAGCGTGGAGGTGAGAGCGCCGACCTGTTCGTTGAGCTTGCGCGCTTCGTTCTGCTGCGCTGTCATCAGACGCTGCATGGTCTGCAACTGATCCTGCACGACCTGAAGCTGATCGATCGACTGCTGCTGCGTGGCCTCGATGCCCTTGGTCTTTTCGATCAGCTGTTCGGACGCTTGCGCCACACGGGCCTGTTGCAGGCGTGATGCGGTGAGCCGCTCCGGCTCCGGCGTTGCGCCGCTGTAGCTGCGCCACGTGAATATGCCGCCGATGCCGATCACGACCAGAAACAGGGCCGCAGCCGCAACCATGATCGGCTGCTGGCTAATGCGCCAGGTGTGACCGGGTTCGGACGCGTAACTGTGCTGGGAAGCGCTCGGCATGATTTCGACCATGAAGCTCGAAGTCCTATGGCGTGTGATCGTTCCAATCCGCGACAAAACCATCCAGAACGCGTGAATTTCGGGAGGTTCGCGGCCAAGTTCAACGAAAATAAGGCTCGGGTGGCAATAACGTGGCCTAACCCAGGGCAGTGCGCGAATGGCGCTCCCTAGCAGTGCCAACGGGGCTGTGCATAACATCTTGAAGTAGCGAGGAAAAGTGCGAATTGTTTGACATTTTCTTGGCCTTCGCCGACAAAAACGTCCAACAAAACGTCCAACATGGGGCAGGGATGGGCGAGCATCTGACTAAGCGAAACGGAACCTGGCACTTCGTGCGTCGCGTGCCGGAAGAGTTCGCGAGTTATGACAAACGCGGCATCGTGAAGCTGTCCACCAAGGTACGCATTGCTCGTGACAGGCACGGACGGCGCGCCTCCCTGATCGCCGATCGGATGAATCTGGACCTTGAAGCCTACTGGCAGAAGTGCGCCGCCGGTGAAGCCGGCAGGGCGGCCACGGACCACGCCGAAGCGGTTCGGCGGGCGCGCATCCTCGACCTTTCATATCGCCCCGCTGCCGCCGTAGCGTTGGAAGCGCCAGCCGAGCTGAAGCGACGCATCGAAACCCTAGCCGAGGGCGACCGGTTGCATGATCCCGTGACGCGCGCGGCCGTGCTCGGTGGTGTTGCTGAGCCGCTTATCAAGCTTTCAACTCTGTTTGCCGAATTCGAGGCGGCCACGGCGACCGAGCGGATGAACTATTCACCGAAGCAGCTCAAGAAATGGAAGGCCGGCAAAGAGCGCGCTATTGAGATCCTGATCGAGGTGGTGACCGATAAGGCCCTTCAAGAGATGACCCGCGACGATGCGCTCAAGTACCGCGATCACTGGCAAGCCCGCGCCGTGAAGCGTGAAGTTGCCATCGGCACCGCAAACAAGAACATTACTCATATTCAGCGCATGGTTCGAACCGTCAGCCAGCGGCATCACCTGGACAAGGAGAGCCTGTTCGCCGGTCTGCGTCTCTCCGGCGGTGAGCGCGGGCAGCGCAAGCCTTTCGAGACCGCTTTTATCGTCGACACGATCCTGCGACCGGGAGGCTTCGACGCGCTGAACGATCAGGCGGTGGCCGCAGTGCACATCCTAATCAACACCGGCGCGCGACCCTGCGAGGTGTTGAACCTGCTGCCGGCGAATATCGTGCTCGATGCCAATATCCCCTATATCCGAGTGGTTCCCGACGGACGCGTGCTGAAGACGGAATCGTCGGAGCGCGACATTCCTCTGGTCGGCATCGCTCTCGAAGCGATGCGACGCTTTCCGAAAGGCTTTGCGCGCTACTTTGACAACGAGGACAGTTTCTCGGCAGCGGTCAATAAGCACATGAAGAAGCATGGCATGAAGCCTTCGTCGCGCCATTCGGTCTATTCGTTCCGTCATAGCTTTAAGGATCGGCTGCGCAATGCCGAATGTCCGGACGAGCTTACCGACGAACTAATGGGCCACGCCAGCGGCAAGCCGAAATACGGTGACGGCCACGGCCTCAAGCTCAAACTAAAATATCTGCAAATGATCGCATTGGCCTCTCCGGAACCGGACGTAACCTTGAAGGCAGTCGGATGACTGCTCAGGAGCCCAGTTGAGATTAGGTGGCGGAACGTCACCACCGAATTCCTAGCCTGCCGACAACTATTCACAACGCGCAATATAATTTCGCTGCAATGAAGTGAGCGCGATGACTGCAGGTCTCGGGAGCGTTTATCTCTGCGGCCCCGATAGGTTCACCTCACGCTCAGCCCGAAAAACATTGCTGTGCAGGCTGGCGATCCACTGCCGGCCGCTAGAGGTAACATTGAGATACCGGATCGCAAGCTGGATCTGCGGTGCAACGTTGGTCCAGTAGAACTGAGGAAATTTATAGACGATATCAGCTGGCGTTGCATAGCCGAGTGCCTTGTTCAGTCCGACCTCCTCGAACTCGTGGAACAGAGCATTTGATTTCCTGATGTAATTAGGATCGCCGAGCTGGCCAATCAGATCCGCAGCACGCAACAGCAATCCTTCTTCCTCATCGAGGTCATCTCCTCCTCCGTTTGTTGCATCGATGTAGGGAAAGCGCGTGTATTCGATGGCCCGGGCAATCCGGGCGGCGTCGACTTCCTCCACGGCATGGAGCCGCTCAATCACAAAGAGCTTTGAGCGGTCGACATGGTAGGGTGCGAGCGCGGCATCGGAGGATCCAACCGGCAATGCAATTTTGCGCCCAGTAAGGTCCGCAACATAAGCGCCGTCTTCATCGCCTTGGATAATGCCCCGCACATATCCAATGTCATGGGTTAGGCAGGCCATAATAAAGTTCGCATAGTCGGTTGCGGTGGTGGTACGTTGCAGGGCACGCCCAGCCAGGATGTCGTTCCCGACCAGCGTAACCAGCATGGTATGTTCGATATTGTGATAGAGTGCGTCACTATTCCCGATGCACTCCAATGCCAGCCTAGCTGCAAAGGGCAGCAATTTCGTCAGATCGGAATGCGAGGAGCGGAAGCGGTCTTCGGTTTCCCGCGCGAGAAAAGAGCCAAGGGCTTGCGCCGTCAGTTGAGGAATTGTGATCATCTCGGCTCCCTATCTTGCCTCATTGTTGTTGCACCATGATCGCCGGGTCCTCAGCGGTATCCTCCACCTTCAGCATCGTCAAAGCCTGAGTGCCTGCGGATTTCAACGGATGCTGCTAGTGAGAGTCCCCTGAGAGTTGGTTTGAATCAATGCTCTGAAAGCCAGAATCCCGAAGCGTTCGATGTCAAATAGAGCTGAGCGCTAGCGGCCCGCTGTCCCACCGAGCGCGTACTTCACCCCACCCCTTGGCCCGTCGGTGGGACTACATACAGCGTCAGTGCAAAAACTGCATAAATGAAGATGAGCAGGGCGCCGACGAACCAGGCCGAGCGGCCGCTGCTCGTAATGAAGCTCGCTGTCACGGTCGCAATCAAGACCATGGTGACGGCGCCGGGCCAGAATTGCAGGCTCATCGGCATTGGTCCGACGACATAGCTGAGTAGCACCAGGGCGGGGGCAACGAAGAGCGCAATCTGGGAGGCGCTGCCAAGCGCGATGCTAACGCTCATGTCGAGGCGGTCCTTGCGTGCCGCAGAAAAGGCTACGGCAAACTCGGCGGCGGCCCCGACCATTGAGACAATAATAAAGCCAACGAAGGCCGGACTCATTCCAAATGTTGCTGCGGCCTTCTGCACTGACTCGACGAAAATCTCACTTACAAGTGCAACCAGCACAGTGACAACAAGCAGTGTGCCCACCGCAAGGGCAATCGGCCAATGTTCCTCATCTTCGCTATGCGCGGCGCCTGCGAACAATTCCTTGTGGGTCTTCAGCGAGAACAGCAAACCTAGTGCGTAGGCAATGATGAGCAGGATGGCCAGGCCAATGCTGAGCTTCTGCATGACGGTCTCACCCTGCACAAGATCCAGGTCGGCGACCGCGGATGGGGCAAGCAGGGCGACGGTCGCCATGAGTAGGAGACCGGAGTAGAGCCGCGCGCCGGAGCGATTATATTCTTGGACATGGTAGCGCAGGCCGCCGAGGAGCAGACAGGCACCGAGCATGAAGAGGGCATTGGTGACAATCGCACCAGCAATTGACGCCTTCACCAGCATGTACTGGCCGGCACGTAGCGCGGTGATCGCAATGATCAGCTCCGTTAAGTTTCCCAGCGTAGCATTGAGCAATCCGCCGACGGCATCACCGGTCTTGGCGGCAACCGCTTCGGTCGCGTGGCTGAGCAGGGCGGCCAGCGGCACGATGGCGAGAACCGAAAGCATGAACAGCAGCGTATGGGAATGCGGCGCTATTGCTTCCGCGACCAGTACGGCAGGCACGAAGATCAACATCCAAAGCAGCGGTGTGTGCTGAATTTGCTTGAGCAGGGGTTTCATGGCGGCGCCGTCTCCATATCGAATGCGACGGCGGAAACTCCGATCCCATCGCCGGACCGGTATTGATCTAGCTCAACAAGACCTCGAAGTTGGAAGAACGCGGACGCACTTCGACCGCTCTTCACCACATCCCCTACAAAATGCCGGCGTTGCGTCAGAAGCCGTCGGGAGGGCCAGATTTCTTCTGACGGTGCAAGGGCTATGCACATCATCAGTATCTAGATGCGTTAGGATTTGCCGACCTTGGATCTTAAGTGAGTGTGAGCATCAGGCTGACGATCTGGGGATCTTTCCGCGGGGCTGCCTTGAAGCCGAACCTGGTGAAAATCTTTCGCATCGCAGTGTTCTCGGGCAGAACTTCTGCGGTCAATTCTTTTAGCCCGGCATCGCGCCCGAGATTGATGAGGTGGCGCATGAGGATCGAACCCACTCCGCGCCCTTGCCAGCCATCGACGACCATAAACGCCATTTCGGCCCGATCTGGCTCCGAGACGATATATCGGCAACCGCCGATCAGGATACTTTGGCCGGTTTCCTCAACTCGCGCGATCAGTGCGACATGGTTCTCAAAGTCGACGTCCATGAAGAAAGCGCGCTCCTTGTCTGAGAAATGGCGCTTCATGACGAAAAAGCGCCGCTGCAGCGACTGCACGCTGGCCTGCGCCAGCGCGGCGAGCATGTCGGGCTCGTCTTCGGGGCGAAGCGCCAGGATATTCACCGGGCGGCCATCGCGTAACTGCTCTTGCGCGGCGTAGGTGGCGGCATCGGACATGGGAACTCCGCTGGCTGGTCGGGTACACTAGTTCGGACCAGTGCCAAGCAAGCTGCGGTCGACGGACGGGTGCTTGATCTGGATCAAGACCGCGGGCGAGTGCAACGGCAACGCTCGCACGACCTGCACAGATCAAGGCGCGTCCGTGAGAACCGTCCGTCAATTTCTATCCGGAGACGTCATCATCCAGCTTGTAGTCCGGCTGGGACTGCTGGCTTTGTTGGTGACCTGGACATTTATCGTGATCCGTCCCTTCGTGCCAATTCTGGCCTGGAGCGGTGTCCTTGCAGTCGCCTTCTACCCCGCCTTCAACTGGCTGGCCAAATTGCTGGGCGGTCGTCCAAAGACCGCCGCAGTCATCCTCACCATCGTCAATCTTGCAGTTGTCGTCGGGCCGGCGACATGGCTAGGCTTGAGCGCAGTGGAGGGGGTGAGACAGCTCGCCGGTGAACTGACCGCCGGGAATTTAGCCATTCCGTCACCGCCCGAACAGGTCAAGGAATGGCGGATTGTCGGGCCGAAGCTCTACGAATTCTGGGGGCGGGCATCCAGTAACGTCCGGGCGGTCTTGCGTGAGGTTGCACCGTATTTGAAGCCCTTGGCGGGCACGATGCTCACACTTGCGGGCAGCGCCGGTGTCGGGACGCTCAAATTTCTCCTGTCTGTTCTTATAGCCGGCTTTCTCTTTCCCTACGGTCTTCAACTGGTCTCGGGCGGGAGGCGCCTTCTGTCACTTATCGTCCATGAGCAAAGCGAACATTTGCTGGATTTGGCAGGGGCGACAATCCGCGCCGTCTCCCAAGGCGTGATCGGCGTCGCGGTCGTACAGGCCCTGCTGGCCGGCATAGGCTTCAAGATGGCCGGCATTCCCAGCGCCGGCCTTCTGGCTTTCGCGGTCATGTTGCTGACCATTGTTCAGATTGGCGCAGCAATCGTCCTCTTTCCCGTGATCATCTGGATCTGGATGGACAAGGATTTCGCCACAGCGCTGCTGCTGACATTATTTCTCACCGTCGTCGGCATTCTCGACAACATATTGAAACCGCTCGTGATGGGGCGCGGGCTCACGACACCGACGATCGTCATCTTCATCGGAGTCATCGGCGGAACGCTCGCGCACGGAATTGTCGGCCTCTTTATCGGGCCAATTGTTCTCTCGGTTGCCTGGGAGTTGATCGCCGCATGGATGCGTGAGGATCGTTCGCAACCCGCGCCGAACTGACTTAGACCCTTGACCTAGATCAACGTTACGCGCCGGGAAGCCCCTTGAATGAGCTTACGCGACGATGAGGTCGGAACATGTCGATGGAAACGCCAAACCTGCCAGGCGGCCCCATGTCCGGGCTTGTTGCCTCGGCAGTGGAGTACATGGTCGATGCGGGGCAGCGGAGCATGTTGTTCCTGGACGTCATGCGCCAACGCGGCGATCAGTATCGTGAGCACGTCGCGCAGACAGCGCCGCATGTATTGCAATATGCAGCCGAATTGATCATCGATGGTCGCGAACTGATCGAACCCGTCAACTATGCACTGGTCCGCATCGTTCCGCCAGATGACGTCGAAATCGATATCGAGCGGCGCCCCTTCATCGTGATCGATCCTCGTGCTGGTCACGGTCCGGGAATCGGCGGATTCAAGGCTGACAGTGAGATCGGCGTAGCGATGAGAGCGGGGCACTCCTGCTATTTCATCGGCTTTCTCCCCGAACCTATGCCGGGACAGACCATCGAGCGCATTGCGCGCGCCGAGGCGCAGTTCATCGAGAGAGTCATCAACCTGCATCCCAAGGCCGACGGCAAGCCCTGCGTCATCGGCAATTGCCAGGCCGGTTGGGCCGTCATGATCCTGGCGTCACTGCGACCCGAGCTATTCGGGCCTCTGATCATCGCAGGGGCTCCGTTGGCTTATTGGGAAGGCGTGCACGGCAAATACCCGATGCGTTATTCGGGTGGCCTCATGGGCGGCAGTTGGCTCACCGCAATGACCAGTGATCTCGGTGCGGGAAAATTCGATGGCGCGTGGCTGGTGCAGAACTTCGAGAGTCAGAACCCTTCGAACACACTGTGGACCAAGCAGTATAACGTCTACTCCAATATTGATACCGAGGCGGATCGCTATCTCGAGTTCGAGCGCTGGTGGGGCGGGCACGTCAATCTGAACGCCGAAGAAATCCAGTTCATCGTCGACGAGCTTTTCATCGGCAACAATCTTGCCGTGGGCAAGGTCGAGATGTCAGACGGACAAAAGGTGGACTTGCGCAACATCAGGTCGCCGATCCTGGTGTTCTGTTCCGAGGGTGACAACGTTACGCCGCCGCAACAAGCGCTGAATTGGATACTGGATTGCTATGCTGATGTGGATGAGATCAGGGCGTATGGGCAGACGATTGTCTATACCGTTCACCAAAGCATCGGCCATCTCGGCATTTTCGTTTCCGGTGGCGTCGCCAAGAAGGAACACGCCGAATTTTCTAGCAATATCGATCTCATAGATGTGCTGCCACCTGGTCTCTACGAAGCGACCTTCGAGGCGAAGGGCGAGGAGACCACGAGCTCCGACCTTGTCGTAGGCCAATGGGTGATGCGCTGCGAGGCGCGGACGCTCGATGATATCAGGGCCATGGGTGGCAATTCGCCTGAGGACGAGCGGCGTTTCGCTGCGGCCAAGCGCGTCTCTGAGATGAATCTCGCAGCCTACCAAAAATTTGTTCAACCCTGGCTTAAGAACGCAGTGACGCCGCAGATGGCGGAGATGATGCGTAATTTGCACCCGTTACGACTGCAATATGAAGCCTTCAGCAGCAAAAATCCGTGGATGAGCGCCGTAAAGTCCGCAGCCGAAGGCATTGAGGATAACCGTAAACCGGTCTCGAAGAACAATCCCTTCCTGGCATTCCAGGAGCAGATGGGAGAGCAAATCGTTCATCTGCTGGATAGCTGGCGTGACTCTCAGGAGGCGCTGAGCGAAGCCATGTTCCTCAACATCTATGGTTCACCGGCGTTGCAGGCGGCCGTCGGCATTGATCCGAAGTCCGAGCCGTCGCGTCGTCGGGAGATGTCGGATGAACACCGCTTGATGCTCGACAAGAGGATCGCTGAGTTAAAATCGAAGATTTCCCAAGGGGGCTTACGCGAAGCGACCTTGCGCTCATTGCTCTATGTGGGTTCTGCGCGGGGAATGGTCGATGAGCGAAGTATCGAGGCACTGCGTCAGGTTCGGAGCGATCACGCTGGAGCACGACTGACGCTGCCTGAGTTCAAGATGTTGGTGCGTGAGCAGTTCTTTATGTTGTTGCTCGATTCTGAAGGGGCGCTGGCCGCTATTCCGAAGTTGTTGCCCGCGGACGGTGCTCAAAAGCGATCGGCCTTCACGGCAATGCGTGAGATTTTGTCCGCCAGCGGTGACATCGCTGGTGAACGCGCGAGCCGTTGGGCGCGGATCGCCGGGTTGTTCGGCGTCGACGCCGGAGAGGCGGGGGCGTCAAACGTTGCCGCGTTCGACCCTGAGGCACGAGCGTCGTAAAGAAATTTCAAACGGGGGAGCAACATCATGTCAACCGACGCAAGCCAGGCACAATCTCCCAGTAAATATGATCGATTGATCGCGTTGGCGCAGGCCGTGCCGCCGGTTTCAACCGTCGTCGTGCATCCTTGCGACGAAACATCACTACGCGGAGCTGTCGACAGTGCGAAGGCCGGCATCATTCGGCCAATCCTGGTCGGTCCCGAGCAGAAGATCAGGGACACCGCGGACAAGGGCGGATTTGACATCACGGGCTTTGAAATCGTCGATGCCGCGCATAGTGAGGACGCTGCTGCCAAAGGCGTCGAATTGATCCACGCAGCCAAAGGCGAAATGCTGATGAAGGGCAGCCTGCACACCGACGAGCTGATGCGCGCGGTGGCGGCAAAGGCGGGCGGCTTACGCACCGACCGGCGCATCAGCCATGTCTTCGTGATGGATGTGCCGGCCTATACCGAGACCATTTTCGTCACAGATGCTGCGATCAACATCTTCCCGGACCTTGGTGCCAAGCGAGACATCATCCAGAACGCCATCGATCTCTACAATCAGGCCGGGTTCGGCCAGTCTCCTCGCGTGGCGATCCTGTCTGCGGTTGAAACCGTTACCGCCACGATTCCTTCGACGATCGATGCGGCAGCGCTGTGCAAAATGGCCGACCGAGGTCAGATCACCGGGGGATTGCTCGACGGACCGCTGGCATTCGACAACGCCATCGATGTTGAGGCGGCGCGGATCAAGGGTATCAAGTCCGAGGTCGCAGGCCGCGCGCAGATACTGGTTGTTCCTAACCTTGAGGCTGGCAACATGTTGGCAAAGAACCTGGCGTATTTCGCCAAGGCCGATGGTGCGGGAATTGTGCTGGGTGCCCGAGTGCCTGTTGTGTTGACGTCACGAGCCGACACGGCACGCGCGCGGATGGCGTCCTGCGCTATCGCGTCGCTCTATGCGCATGCCAGGCGTCAACGCGCGCCAACGGTCGCTGGGTGATAGCCATGGACACAATCCTTGTCGTCAATGCTGGCTCGTCGAGCGTCAAGTTTCAGGTCTTTTCGGTCGAGGGAGAGGGGAACTTAGACAGGCGGATCAAGGGCCAGATTGATGGAATCGGCAGTCGTCCGCGGTTACGTGCGAACGGGCCTAATGCTGAGCCGATGGCCGATCGTGTCTATCCGATCGAGGCCGTGGCTGACGTGCCAGCTGCGATGTCTGTCGCCGGCGCCTGGCTCCGCGAAGAACTCAATATCAACCCCGTCGCCGTCGGCCATCGCGTCGTCCATGGCGGGCCGGATTATGCAAATCCGGTATTGATTGATCACGGCGTCGTGGGGCGCCTGGAGCGATATGTTTCGCTGGCCCCGCTACACCAGCCGCATAACCTGGCGCCGATCAAAACGATCCTGAACAACTTCCCGGCTCTGCCGCAGGTCGCCTGTTTCGACACCGCCTTTCATCGCGATCACAACGCTCTCGCGGATCACTATGCGATTCCGTACGAGCTCCATGCCGAGGGCATCAGGCGGTACGGCTTCCACGGCTTATCGTACGAATATATCGCCAAGCGCCTGCCGCAGGTTGCGCCCGACGTCGCAGGCGGACGCGTGATCGTCGCCCACCTCGGCAGTGGTGCCTCGATGGGGGCGATCAAGAATGGAAAGAGTGTCGAGAGTACAATGGGCTTTACGGCGCTCGATGGGCTCGCGATGGGAACGCGTGTCGGTCAGCTCGATCCGGGAGTCGTTCTGTATTTGATTGCAGAGAAAGGCATGTCGGTATCGAAAGTGCAGGATTTTCTTTATCGGGACTGCGGCCTGAAGGGGCTATCTGGCGTCAGCAACGACATGCGTGAACTTGAAAGCAGCGGGGATCCGCGCGCGGCGTTTGCGATCGACTACTTCGTCTATCGAGTGGGGCTGCACGCCGGCATGCTCGCTGCCGCGTTGCAGGGTCTCGACGCCTTCGTGTTCACGGCTGGGATCGGTGAGAACTCGGCATCGATCCGGGCGCGCATTGTCGAGAGGCTTGCCTGGCTCGGCGTCGTGCTTGATCCGGCAGAGAATGCTGGACACGCAAGCAGGATATCGCGATTCGATAGCCGTATTCCCGTCTATGTCATTCCTACCGACGAAGAGCTGATGATTGCGCAGCATACGCTATCGTTGTTGATGAATCCGAAAACGCACGATCAGAAGCATGAGAGAGTGTCATGAAGATTCCGGTATATCCAGAGACCAGTATCGCGTTGAAAGGCAAGAAGGGGCTCATCGTCGGTATAGCCAACGACCAGTCTATAGCTTGGGGCTGCGCCAAGGCCTTTCGGGCGCTTGGCGCCGACGTTGCCGTTACATATCTGAACGAAAAGGCCAAGAAGCACGTCGAGCCGCTCGCGGAGGCGCTGGAGTCTCCAATCTTCATGCCGCTTGATGTGATGGTTGAAGGCGAAACCGAGAAGGTGTTTGAGCGGATCGGCAAGGAATGGGGGCAACTCGACTTTCTTTTGCACTCCATTGCTTTCTCGCCCAAGAATGCGTTGCATGGCCGTGTGGTTGACGTTGATCGTGAGGGCTTTCAGAAGACCATGGACGTTTCGTGCTGGTCGTTTATGCGGATGGCGCACCTGGCGGAGCCGCTCATGAAGAACGGTGGCACGCTGTTCACCATGACCTATTATGGCAGTCAGATGGTGGTGAAGAACTACAATGTCATGGGTGTCGCGAAAGCGGCTCTCGAGGCCGCAGTGCGTTATATCGCGGCCGAACTCGGTCCAAAAGGCATTCGCGTGCATGCGATTTCGCCCGGGCCTCTGGCAACGCGCGCTGCGTCCGGCATTCCGGAGTTCGACGAACTGATGGACAAGGCGCAGTCGCAAGCGCCGTCGCGCAGTCTTGTCAGCATTGACGATGTGGGGAGGGCGACTGCATTCCTCGCGCTCGACGGTGCCAAGCTGATCACTGGAAGTGTGCTCTACGTCGATGGTGGCTACCACATTATCGATTAACGTGTGGCGTTCTTGCTTCAGCTGAAGTGTAGGCCGATTACCTCAGCGACGCAGGCAGGGCGCTTGCCGCCCTCGATCTCGATTGTCACGCGATAGTGGGTGCGCAAGCCGTTGGGTGGTACTTCCTCGGCTTCCGCTATGCTGACGCGGCCGCGCAATTTTGAACCGGCCGGCACAGGCGAGAGATAGCGGACGCGGTCCGCGCCATAGTTAAGGGTATTCTTCAGCCCCTTCAGACCCATCACTGAGCGGATAAACATCGGCGTCAAGCTCAGGGACAGCAGGCCGTGAGCGATAGTCTTACCACCCGGCATCTCCGTTTCCGCGCGCTCCTGGTCGACATGAATCCATTGCTCGTCGCAGGTCGCTTCCGCGAACTTGTTGATGCGGTCCTGCGTCACCTCAATCCAGTCGCTAACGCCGACCTCTGTACCGACGGCGGCCTTGAGTTCTTCAAACCCGTTGAAAATCCGCATGAATGTGATCCGATTCCACAGGTTACAGTTTCATTTCGGGAACTTTGTCTGGAACGACGAGCTCGGCCTCCGTCACCGCCAGTACCTCGGCGATGGTGACGCCGGGCGCCGTCTCCTGCAAAGTTGCGTTGCCGCCAGGAAAGGCGATGACCGCCATATCGGTAACGACGAGATCGATTGGCCGAACCGACGTGAGTGGTAGGATGCATTTGGCAACAATCTTAGACTTTCCCTTGGCTGCATGTTGCATGGCAACGATTACACGTTTGGCACCACTAACGAGGTCCATCGCGCCGCCCATACCTGGCACCATCTTGCCGGGAATCGTCCAGTTGGCGAGCCGCCCGCCGGCATCTACCTGCAGACCGCCGAGTACGGTGATGTCGACATGGCCACCGCGGATCAAACCGAACGACATCGCACTATCGAACGTGGCGGCGCCGGGCAGCGCGCTAATGGGCTTGCCGCCGGCATCGGTCAGCAGCGGATGAGCCATGCCCTGCTCGGGTATGGGACCGGTGCCAATCAATCCGTTCTCGGACTGAAAGAAAATGTTCAACCCTGGCGGCACATAGTTAGCGACCAGAGTTGGAATGCCAATGCCTAGATTGACGAGGTTGCCCGGTCGAAGCTCTTGCGCCACGCGGCGGGCGATAGTGGTTTGTGCATCCATAGATCACCCGTTCGCGACGAGGTAATCGACCAGGGGGGCGGGGGTAATAACGTGGTCGGGCGCGATGACGCCGACCGGGACGATATGCTCCGCGGTGACGATGACGGTGTCCGCCGCCATCGCCATGACCGGATTGAAGTTGCGGGCCGTGAGGGCGTAGGACAGGTTGCCGGCGTAGTCGGCAAGAAATGCGTGCACAAGCGCAAAATCGGCGCGTAGGGCGGTCTCGAGCAGATAGCTCTTCCCGCCCACATCGATCTTTTGTTTGCCTTCCTCGACCAGCGTCCCGACGCCAGTCGGCGTCAATACGCCACCCAACCCACAGCCACCGGCGCGAATGCGCTCGACGAAAGTGCCCTGCGGGATCAGATCAACGGTGATCTGTTTGCCCAGCATTTGCTGTTGAGCCTTCGGATTGAGGCCAATGTGGGTCCCGATCATGTGGGCTACCTGTGCGCCCTCGAATAGTTTCCCGACGCCTTTACCGGGGGTGGCCGCATCATTGCTGATGAGAGAAATGTTCGACTTCTTCTGCCGCACTAGTTCGTCGAGCAGGCGCTCCGGCGTTCCCACACCCATGAATCCGCCGACCATGATGCTTGCGCCGGTCGGGATCATCGCAATGGCATCTTCCAGAGAAACAGCCTTCATAATGGAGCTCCGGTCAACAGTCGATCAGGAGAGCCGATGGTGAAGAAGTGTCGGTGTACGAAGCCGGTGCTCCTTTGATCTGCGTCAAGACTTGTCATTATTTCCTTCGCGAACAGAGACTCCCACGCCTTCGAGGGCTTCCGCCCAGAGCTTGCGGATCTCTGCGTGGCGCTCTTCGAGAGTAGCGCTCACGGCTTCACGGAAGGGCGTCAGATTCGGGCTCTTTAGAAGAAGGATCTGTGCCTGCAGCAGGCGGCCGCTTTCAAATTCAATACGGCGCAGCGCCGTGACGAATGGATCATGCGTGTCGGCTTCGACCGGCAAGAGGGCGGCGGGCCGAATTCCAGCATGTATGGCATGCGCGCGGGCAGCCAAATCACCCGCCAGTGCCAGGGGGGGATCGTCAATGCCTTCGATGGGCTTTGGGAGCCATGTCGTTTCCCAAGACGCTGCCAAATAGCTCAGTGCAAGATCGGGTATCCATGATGTCGCGCGCAGCAACAGGGAAACGATTTCCGCTTCTCGATAGAATTGCGCATTCAATTCGGTCTGCCAGGCGGATTCGAGCTTGAGTGGCATGGCGAACGCGAAGTGTCGCGCCAACGCGCCGTGGGCCGAGATCAAGAATGCTGCGACGCGTGTTTGCTGATGTAAGGGCACGCGGCCTTCGGGGTCGAGTGGTCCGAAGAACGCCCTCATCGTATCGTTTCCTGTACTGGTATCGCTCGCAGATGGTCGTAGCCGGCTGGAAATGGAACGAGCTGCCCGCCGGCTTCTTCCGGAGCAATCCAGACAGCCTTGTTGCCTTGCCAGCCCCCCGCCAGCACATCCTCTGCAAAGCGTGCGAGCAGGTCGGCGGTGAGCGCGGGTTTCTCCAGCGTAAAGGCATGGTAAGCGCGTTGAACGATGACAAGCGAGCTGTCTGGAATTTGGATACGCAGGGTCTCGTGGAGTGCACGTGGCGTCAGAAAGTCGAATTCACCGTTGAGGATCATCGTTGGTACGCCGATTAGAGGGAGTTGCGGCGTCAAAGGCTGGAAGTCGAGGAAAGACTCCATCAGATTCTGCAGGGCGTAAACGTCATTGATAAGCCAGCCTTGCCGCTTGACGTTGTCGAGCGTTTCCAAAACCGGATTCAGCCACTGGTCGCTGACGTTCATTGGCAGCAGTAGGTCCTGAAGATAGCTGGTGCCGCCAAGGACTAACCCGGTTCGCAAAGCATTGCCGAGCAGATACAGTTGAGGCGGTAGCTCGGCAAAGCAGCTCATCGGCACCAGACCGGTCAACCGTTGGCCGTGTTCGATTGCATAGCGCAGTGCAATAAGGCCGCCGAAGCTGATGCCACTCAGAAAAATGGGACCGTCGCCGAGTTCTCCAATCAGGAGATGTAATGCGGCGACGTGGTCGTCCTGACGGATGAACAGCGCGGGCTTATCGGACGCACCTTGGCCGAGCAGATCGAACGTCGCGACGCGGAAGTGACGCGCCACCAGTGCGTCGCGATAGGCCGTCCATAATTCAGCGTATTGCGTCAGTCCGTTGACCAGAACGTAGACGGGCGCGTCCGTCGGTCCGTCGAGCTCATAACGTATCCGATATGAACCGTAGCTCAGGAAGGGCATTGCGCTGACCGGTTGGCGATTTGATCGTCGCAATGATCAGCGGACGAAGACAATTTCTATTGAGCTAGATCAAGCATTTCCTGATTGAGCCCCTTAACATATGCACAAAACATCATCGGGAGGAGACCGTCATGACCGGTAGAGCTGCCATGAAACGTTGCCTCGTCAGCCTGATCCTGTTGCTGGTTGGCACTGCAATTGCGGTTGCGCAACCCTTCACACGCCGGTCGTCGCAAGTGCAACATGATGGGCTGAAAAACTACTATGAGGTGCCAAACTTCAGGTTGGGCGGTAAGTATGATCTGAACGATCCGACCAAGTGGGAGAACGGCGGAGAGGGCGGGGTCACGCTGGAGTCGCTCGGTGGCGGACAATTGCGCACCGCGTACGTCGCGATTGGGAATGCGCGCCGCAATGCGGCCGGCGAGATCACCAACGCCGTTGTCATCAATTCCTATTATTCCGGTGACTCCACTGACATGTATGAGCAATGGGTCAAGGGCGCTGCCCTGTCGGGCGGCGTGCCGACTATTGGTCCGGGTCGACCGATCGATACCGACCGGTACTATGTTATTATGGTCGATCCGCTGGGGACCTGGGGTGCTAGTAAGCCATCAGACGGTCTAGGCATCAAATTTCCGCAATACAGCTATTTTGATATGGTGCAGGCTAACTACCGCATGTTGCGTGATCACCTGAAGGTCGCGCGCGTGGCGCTTGTTGCTGGCGTCTCGATGGGCGGCACGCAGACCTACGTTTGGGGTGTGCTGCATCCAGAGTATATCGGCGCACTTATGCCGATCGGCGGAACGACCCAGTCCGACGCCGAGGACCCCGTCGGCAATTGGACTTTTCAGTTGATGACGGCCGCGATCCAATCTGATCCGGTATGGCAATCCACCAAAGGTGATTACTACAAGCTTCCCAAGGAGAAGCACCCCTTGCCGGGCATGGCCTTCGGCTGGTCGGTGCTCGGCCTGACCGGATATGATTTCGGCTTCAGGACTACTCAGAGTTTCGCATCGGTACAGCCCGAGGTCTTCTATTGGGATCCACCGAACGAGAAGGCCGGTCTCAGTGTCAACAATCGCTCCAAGATGTATGATGCGGTCGACCTTGTCTGGCGCAATCGAGTTGGTGAAACCTACAACGTCAATCCGTACCTCGGCCGAATTCAGGCGCGCACATTGGTGATGCACATCACCAATGATCTCTGGCTGAACTTCAAGCTCGCCCAGCGCGCCGTCGATCGCGTGCCGGGCGCGGACCTCATTTCCGAGGAGAGTCCGGTCGCACACTACGGCGTGTTCCCGATTATCAACAATCGCAAGAACGATCCGAAGTTCGTGGCTTTCATGGACGACGTGGCGAGCCTTGATCGGGCGCAGAAGTTCGTCGACAAGAATTATCGTGTTCCTGGTGTTGCCGAGAATGTGGATAAGACAAAATCATTCTGGAAAGATCATGTGACCTATCCTTATCCGGTCAAATACGCGACCGCGAAGGACAAGCGTGGAACGCCCTGGCAGATCGGCTACATGGACGAATATGCTGGGACCGACAAGGAACCGAAAGTTCTTGTCGTCATTCACGGGAAGGGCGCGTTTGGCGGGCACTACGGCAATATCATGCAGTATGCGCTGCGCAGCGGACTGCGCGTGATCGTTCCGGATTTACCTCATTACGGCATGTCAGGGCCCGGCAATCTAGATAAGAGCCCGGCGCGGACCATGCAGGACATGCGCGAGGTGATTTACGATCTCGTTGTCAATCAGCTCGGCGTCAAAAAGGCGCATTACCTTGGACACTCGCTTGGTGGTCAGTTTGTGATGGGTTACGCGCTCACTTGGCCGGATGCAGTGCAGGGCCTTGCGCTTGAAGCGCCGTCTGGCCTTGAGGAGTATCCGCGCGACATCACGATCGCCAAGGACAAGAAAGCGCGCTTGTTCGATGAGGCCTTCGGCCGCGATTTCGACAAGTGGAAGCAGAGCTGGGAGCAGACCGGAATTCTCAAAGCGGAAATGGGGCGATCTGAGCCGAACATCCGCGATTTCTTTTACTTCAAGAAACGTGACCCTGAGACCGGCGTGGTGTCGGCTGCCAAGAGCGGATACTTCTTTAGCGACAGCGAATATGCCCGCTTCCATACGGAGCAGCGTGTTGGGTTAACGAAGGGAAATCCCAAGGAGCTCGAGCAGTGGTGTAACGTCTTCATCTTCGACGTCTACACGATCGGGGCGGAGTTGCAGCAGGACGATCCGAAGAACCTTTACGATCGGCTGACGGAGATCAAGGCGCCGATCTTCCTCGCGTTCGGGGACAAGGAGCCATTTATCCCGACGCCTGCTTTTAACGGGCTAACCGACCTGGGACGTGACGTCATTACGCCGTTCATGTCGCGCATGACCAATGCCGGTAACCGGCCGATGCTTAAAATCTATCCGGAGACCGGACACTTCATCCATACGGACAATCCAGTTGAATACTCCGCAGACGTGGTCGATTTTGTAACGAAGGGAACCGTCGACACCAGTTCACCACTCGGCACTGACCGTATGATCAGGGGAGCTGTCGCGTCAGCCGTCCCTTTAGCACCGACGCCGCCCGGAGCTGCGCCGACTGCCGGCCTGAACAAGTAGGGTGATACATGCCAAGAGTGCGGGCAGGTGAGGTCTCTCTGGGCTGGCGGGAGTGGGGACGAGGCGACGTTAGCGTCGTCTTCGTTCACGGCAACCTCGCCAGCAAGGATTGGATCGAAATCGCCGCACCACTGTTTCCTTCTGGACTGCGCGTGATTGGAATCGACTGGCGCGGTTGTGGCGACAGCGACCAGCCGGAACCTGCAGCCGACTATAGCAACTACTCCATGCAGCAGCACGCGGAGGATATGTTAGCCGCGATCGACGCTCTGGACGTCAAATTCTGCCATCTTGCTACGCACTCAACGGGCGGCATCATTGCCGCGCGTATGTTGTTGATGCAACCGGAGCGCTTTGGGAGCGTATTCTCCCTCGATCCAGTTTCACCGCTCGGTATGGCCTTCAACGCCGATCAGATCGGCGTTTTTCGGGCGATGATGGCAAGCAAGCAAGTCACGCGGACGGTAATGGCCAGCGCGGCGTCCTCGCTATTCTTGCCAGATAGCTTGGCGCCAAATGCGATCCCACGTTTTCGCGAAGGGCTCGGGGAAATTCAGGCCCTGTTTGAACGCATCATCGAACAGACCTTCGGCGTTTCTGAAGGGATCTGGATCGGCACGCCGCTAAATCTTACCCGCGAGCGAGAAATTGGAGAACTCAAACGCCGCATGCCGGATATCCGGCATCCCCATCTGGTGTTGTGGGGGGAACAGGATGGCTGGATTCCGCCAGCCGATCTCCGGGCGATGGCTGCGGTAATGCCAGATTGCCGGCTCGTGGTTGTGCCCGGTATCGGGCATTCGATGAATCTTGAGCTACCCGCGCTCTACGCAGGCTATTTCGGCGCATGGTTCGGAGGGCGTTCGAAATAGCAGGGATCTGGGCAGGCAATGGCAATTCAGCTCCTCGTCGGCACGATCGTTACCGTGATCACCATCATGGTTCATGCGCTGGTCACCGTTGGTGCGGTGGGCATCGCCCGCTCAGCAGGGCTACGGCACACCACGCGACCGAGACTTCACCTGATGGCCGTGATGGTTGGGGTTGCTGCCGTGCTGATGATTGCACATACGCTGGAAATGCTCGCTTGGGCGCTGGCCTATGCAATAGTCGGCGCTGCCCCAGACGACAGCGACCTTCTTTATTTCGCATTCGTAAATTACACCACCCTCGGCTACGGCGATATAACGCCGGTGCAAGCGTGGCGGCTGATCGGGCCGATGACCGCCATGAATGGCATTCTGATGTTTGGTTGGTCGACTGCGGTCCTCTTCGAAGTGTTGCGTAAGACGCTGGATCATCTTGCCGCGATCGGTGCGCGCGGCTTCAGCCCTGTAGATCCAGACTAGCGAGTCTGCTTCGGTCCAAGAGTACAATCTGACGCTGAGTGTTGCCGATGAAACCGAGAGTCCTCAGTTCGTGCAATCGCGACAGTACGCGGGAAACAGTTTCCAGCGTTAGGCCCAGGTAGTCGGCGATATCGCGGCGTGACATCGGCAGGGCCATAGTGCCCGCGGCAGACAACCGCTTGTCCATCTCAAGCAGGAAGGCCGCGACCCGCTCCAGCGAGGTCTTGCGGCCAAGCAGAAGCATGTGATCCTCCGCGTGTTGCAGATTGCTTGTGGTCATACTGAGCAAGTTGCGCGCGACCATGGCGTCGCTTTCAGCCACGATCTCTAAACTTTGTCGCTTAATGAGGCGAACAGTGGTGTCTACAATCGCTTCCGCAGTGAACCGATGCTCGCCACCGTTCTCAAGGCCGAAGATGTCTCCGGCGAGGTGAAATGCGCCGATCTGACGGCGGCCGTCGGAGAGCAGTTTGTAGCTTCGCACGGCACCGGATTTCACCTGATATACGTACTCTGCAGGCTCTTTCTCCCCGTAGATCTCGGTGCTCTTTTTGTAAGTAAACTCATTCAAGCTGACGATGGGATTCGAGTCGCTGGCCATGCCGAACTCACGGAGGGAATTGGGGCGAGGCGTCGGATTCGTAGTCGTGCGAGCAAACATGGGTCAACTCCCCTCACCAAATGATCGCCAGAGCAACGTTGCATTGCAGGGAAGTGTTGAGCTTTTCGCTTCCTCTAAAGCTGATCTAAGACTAGGGTGCAACCTTAGGCTATTGGTCCAAAGGTCATTGTCCCAAAGTACAATGCGCGAGGCCTTACGTCGCCAAGGGCATTACGCTTGGAATGAATCATTTGAGCGGATGGACGGCGCACTCGCATGATCGATAGGAGAGAATGCGAAGGTCGGTCGGGCAGGAAATGTCAGAGCTGTGGTTGTCATTAGAGAAACTTGATCTCAGAGGGCAAAATGCCTGGTTTGATCCATGTAGTGGATGACGACGCGTCGTTTAGAGCTGCGATCGAACGTCGGCTCAGGGTGGCCGGGTATGAGGTTGCGGTATATGCTTCGTCACAGCAGTTTCTGGATCGATTGCCAGACGTTAATCCGCGCGCGTGTATCGTGCTGGATGTTCAGATGCCGGCACTTAACGGCCCGCAATTGCAGAGCCGCTTGATCGAGCTAGGCTCGAGTATGCCGATCATCTTCCTTACGGGACATGTCGATACCGCGGTAACGGTGCGAACGATCAAGGCCGGCGCGGAAGACTTCCTGACCAAGCCCGTGACATCACAGCAGTTGATTGATGCGATTGAGCGTGCGCTAGCGCGCCAGGAGTCTACGGGAGGTCAGCAAGAGAAAACCGCCTTATGTCGCCTGCTGGTTTCATCTCTTACGCCACGTGAGCGACAGGTGTTCGATCTAGTGGTACGTGGAAAGATCAACAAGCAAATCGCCATAAGTCTGGGAACGACGGAGCGCACGATAAAAGCGCACCGCCATCAGGTAATGGAGAAAATGCGTGTCCTTTCACTCGCAGAACTCGTTTCTATCGCAGAGCGGCTGGGGATGCGCGACCGAGTTTGAATCGCAGCGGCCGCAGCTCTCACTATTCATCGATACCCTGATTAAACATCTGCGTGGGCGGGCCTTCATGAGCGGTGGCGAAGCGACCAAGGGCTAGCGAGGTCGTCAGTCGTAACAGACTGGAATCCACAAACTGCAGATGCAGAATCTGCCCCTGTGCCATACGTTTTACCAAGCTTGGTTCGGCGATAGTTCCTGCGATGCAGGCATTGGTCAGACACCAGGTGTACGGAACTCTGTAAGTCACGCCTTGATCGATCGTGAGTTCAACCGGCTTTTGCAGGTACATACCTACGGGGGAGAATATTTGTATCCGCTTGGCGGCATCGCCTTCGCGTTCGATGATGTCCAGCCGAACCGCCATTTGACCGGTCGGGAAAGCACCGGTGATCGATGTGCGACAAAGTGGTTTTGCCCCGCCAGGCTTGAAGCAGACTTTGCTCCAGTCCCCGAAGGTGATGTCCTTCACTGGGCGCTGACCGCGGGAGCGAACTTCCCCATCAGGAGCGGTGGCCGCCGGGTCTTGTTGGGATACTGCGGGTTTGTTGAACGTGAGGCTCGCCAGCGCCGCAAGTAGGAGCGCTCGGAAGGGGTTCAACGGATGCTTGCGTTGTGGTTTATTGGGATCGGAATATGTCACAGCTGACCTCCGGTCTTGGTCTCATTTCTGGTCATCCAAAAACTTCGCTACAATTGGCGACCAAATCGGGATAGCTTCCGGCGATCCGATGAGAAAGTGCCCCTCATCACCAAAAGGCGGTATCAAGCGGTACTCTGCTTTACCGCCGGCGGCCGTGAAGGCCTCGTGCATACGTTTCGACAGTGCTGGTCCGAAGAACGTATCGTTTTCGATGTAGATCCACAGCATTGGCATGCGTGATGTGCGGCCGAAATCTGCCGTCGCTTCGATGAGCCTGTCCGGCGCGCAGTTGTTGTTTGGCTTGCCGTCGACGCGGCCACCGCGGCCGGCGGCGAAAGTAATGATCGCTTTAACCTGTGGTGGATTTACGCTCGATAGCGCAATGGATGCCCAACCTCCGGCGGATTGTCCAACGACGATGACATCGTTCGGCACGATGCGGTTTTCTGCGATCAAATAGTCAATAATCCAGAGGTTAACTTTTGCGACTGCAAGCCCGGCGTCGTGGAAGTTTGGATTTTCGCATTTTCCGATCTTGGAGAAGAAAGGGCCGTAGATGGCACGCTCGGGAATGTCGATGGCGGATGCCCCATATCCGGTGCCGACCGGCGCCACCACCAGATAACCGCGCCTCGCAAACCATTTGGCCGCATCGCGGAATTCAACCAGGGGAAAGAAGCCGCGGTCAGTCGGATTGAGCGAGACGCCGTGGTTCATGATAACCAGCGGGAAGGGGCCGTTGCCTATCGGGCGCACCAGATAGGCAAACATCGGCAACGGCAGCGGCAGCACCCAGAGCTCTTCCTGGATGCGCGCAGCGTCGGGCTTGTCGGCCGCTTGCATCGGCGCGGCAGGGGCCATGGATATAAGAAGCGCCGCCGTGACGAACGCGTGAATGGCATGCATGGTGGGTGCCTTTCCGGATCGCCTCATGTCGCGATCCGACAGCCAAAATTCTGAAGGCAGTTGATTCAGATCAATCCTCATTGCCGGAGCCAGCGCCTGTTGGCCCGATGAGCTCGAATATTTCTGCGATACGTGTGGTTAATGTGCCGACGCGCCGCGAAGAAACCCTGATGGTCGCGTTGCTGCTGGGCTTCGCAGGCGGCTATCTCGATGCCTATACGTGGATTACGCATGGCGTTCTAGCGAATGCGCAGACCGCCAACTTGGTATTCTTATGGGTAAAAGCGACGGCCGGGAAGTGGACGGAGGCATTTCACTTCGTGCCATCGCTCTTCGCTTTCGTCGTCGGCGTGGTGATCGCCTCATGGCTGCGGCGTGCAGTCGGTGATCGAGTCGGCCCGATCAGCATTCTCGTAGAAGCTGGCGTTCTGATCCTTGTCGGTGTGCTGCACAATCGCGTGCCTGACGTTGCGGGCACGCTGGGCGTCTCGATGGTGGCCGCAATGCAGACTTCGATTTTCACCAAGGTTGAGGGTTCAAACTACAGCTCTGTGATGATCACAGGAAACTTTCGCCAGGCGATTGAGGGAGCGGTCGCACTGGTTGCTGGAGATATCCAGGTCGGTCTGTTGCGTAAGTCCCGTATATTCATGGGGGTTTGCGCCGCATTTGGCACAGGCGCCGCTGTCGGTGCTTTCATTACAGAGCGGGCGCCAGCACTCACTCTAACCGTTCCTGTCGGTGCGTTGCTGCTGGTTCTTCTATGCTGCGGCGGATTCCGCGGCATGATGCGGGATCGCGTTGATCGAAGGGAGCAGGCATGAGGTCGCACGGGATCTTTCCGCCGACGCGCTGGCTTGCCGAATATCGCGCTGACTGGCTTCGCTGTGACATGATCGCTGGCGTCACGCTGGCCGCCTATGCGATCCCGGTGTCGTTGGCCTATGCTGCGCTCGCCGGCATGCCGCCCCAGATCGGGATCTATGGCTACATGCTGGGCGGCATTGGCTATGCCTTGTTGGGCTCTTCGCGGCAACTTGCTGTCGGCCCGACTTCGGCGATTTCGCTGATGATCGCCGCTTCGGTCGGGGGTCTAGCGGCAGGCGATGCGCTTCGCTATGCGCAGATTGCGAGTGTAGCAGCCCTTGGCGTTGCGGCTCTCTGCCTGATTGCCTGGATCTTTCGACTAAGCATGCTGGTACGCTTGATCAGCGACACCATTCTGGTTGGCTTCAAGGCTGGCGCGGGTCTCACCATTATCATGACGCAGCTGCCGAGCCTATTTGGCGTTGCTGGTGGCGGGCGAAATTTCTTCGATCGCCTTGTCGTGCTTGTTGGGCAGCTCGGTGGTGTTCACTGGATCGTGCTTGCGATCGGACTTGTTGCGATCATGCTGCTCCAGGGCGAGCGTCTATTGCCCGGCAGACCGGTAGGACTTGCAGTCGTCATCCTATCGATCGTTGTCGCGACAGCGCTCGGCTTGCCGGCGCTTGGCATTCCCGTCACCGGCGAAATTCCGAAGGGCTTGCCGAGCATTGCCATGCCGACCTTCGGGCTTCTTGAGTTCGATGAACTATTTCCTCTCGCTGCCGGCATCATGTTGCTCGCCTATGTCGAAGGCGTCGCAGGTGCGCGAAGTTTTGCGGCGAGGCACGACTATCCCATCGACGTGCGGCAGGAGTTTCTGGGGTTGGGCGCCGCCAATCTGGCGGTAGCGCTCGGCCATGGTTACCCTGTTGCGGGAGGCTTGTCACAATCCGCCGTTAATGATCAGGCCGGCGCGAAAACGCCGCTCGCTCTGATCATTTGTTCAGCCACGTTGGGGATCTGTCTACTTTTCCTCACGGGGATATTGACCAATCTGCCTAAGGCTGTACTTGCTGCGATCGTTTGCACGGCTGTCTACAAACTAGTTGACATCGCCGCGCTAATGCGGATGTGGCGTATCAGTCGGATCGACTTCTATGCTGCGGCGATCGCCCTTGTCTCCGTGCTGATGCTGGGCATCCTTCAGGGCATCCTGCTGGCTACGCTAGCGTCCATATTTCTGTTACTGGCGCGTGCCTCGCAGCCAAACGTCGCGATTCTCGGGCGCTTAGCAGGAACAGGCCGATATGCCGATAGTGCGCGATACCCTGACGTCGAGCCCCTTGCTGGTGTTCTCGCTTTCCGCCCAGAGGCCTCGTTACTTTACATCAATGCGGAAACGGCGATGGAGAATGTGATGGCAAAGGTTCGCGCATCACCGGACACCAGGGTTGTGGTCTGCGGGCTCTCTTCCTCACCCTTTATCGATCTTGCGGGCGTGAAAATGCTTCACGACCTCCATGGCGAACTTGTCTCGCGCGGCATCGCTTTTCAGATCGTCGGCGCCCGCGGGCAAGTCCGAGATGTTTTGCAGGCTGATGGCCTCGCGGAGAAGACCGACAGCGCCAACTGGACCCGAAGGATGGATAGTGTACTCGACGATCTGAGGAAAGGTTGACCGTGTTGCCGTGCCAAGCGGAGCGTCGTTCACAACATCACGTTGCATTGACTTGGATCAACAGGCGCCACTGGGAACGGCTTTAGCATTGGCTACACGCCATCAGCATCCTGGATTTGTTACATGTCCAAGGACGGCAACGCCGCAACAACCGATCTGCTGACATTGGCCGCGGGAACGATATCGGCTTCCTCGGCACGAGATCCAGAGTTCGGTACCGAGGATGGCTTCCCGGTCGGCCATGCCATGTCCGGCCTACTTTTCACCGTGTTCGGATAGTTCGCGATGATCTTGGCCCAAGAAGTCAGTTTCACAACCAGAAGGGAATGAACCATGCGAAAATTTAGCGTCTTTGTCGTTGCAGTCGCGGTGCTTGCTGGGGTCGTCGGCTTCGCCACGCCATCAAGCGCGGATATGGGCCAGGTTGCTGTGATATTTACCAAGGGTGGCTTTATTGTCGGGGTCGGCGGCGGTGAGGGCGTGTTGAGGTACCGCGGAAAAGCCTATCCCTTTACCGTCTCGGGCATGAGCGTGGGTTTCACGATTGGTGCATCTACCACCAAGCTTATCGGTCGCGCGATCAATTTGAAGGGGCCCACATCAATTGAAGGCACCTATGGAGTGGTCGGAGCGGGTGGGGCGGTGGTGGGTGGCGCTGGAGGCGTGCAATTGCAGAATGGCAATGGCGTGATCCTGCAGCTCAGCGGCCCCAAAGTTGGCGCTGAACTATCCGCCGCTGTTGGCGGCGTGACGATACGGTTGAAGTAAGCCGGCGTCGAACGGGGCTGCGCACTGCGCGGCCTCGTTTCTTTTAGTAACGATTTTCGACGAACTTCATCCGACGGAGGCTGACCTGATCGTTGTAGCGGCCCTTGTTGGAACGCTTCGACATCCTAATCTTCTTTCGCGCAATCTTCTTGTATGGGATCGTCTTGAGGATATGCGATATAATGTTGAGCCGAGCCCGCCGCTTGTCGTCGGAGCGGACCAATCGCCATGGCGCATGCCTTGTATCGGTCGCCTTGAACATCACGTCGCGCGCTCGGGAATAGTCATACCAGCGCCCAAATGACTCGGTGTCCATCGGGCTTAACTTCCATTGACGGAGAGGATCCTCGATGCGTGCCTTGAAGCGCAGCTCCTGCTCCTTCATACCGACTTCAAGCCACAGCTTGATTAGGATGATCCCAGCATCCACAGCGAATTTCTCGACCAGCGGGCACAATTCCAAGAAGCGTTTGTGTTCAGCGGGGCTGCAGAAGCCCATCACATACTCGACGCCAGCGCGGTTGTACCAGCTTCGGTCGAAGATCACGATCTCGCCACTTGCCGGGAACTGCTCGATGTAGCGTTGAAGGAATAGCTGAGACTTTTGGCGGTCAGACGGTGCTGGCAGGGCGCAGACGCGGAAGACCCGCGGACTCACCTTTTCGGTGAGGGCTTTGATGGCGCCCCCCTTGCCAGCGGCATCGCGTCCTTCGAACAGAACGATGACTTTTAAATTATTGGCTTTAACCCAGTCCTGCAAATGGCAGAGTTCGACCTGAAGCTTTCCCAGCTCCTTCTCGTAGTCCTTGCGCTTTAATCGCTCCCTTGGCACGTCAGCTGACATCTCACAGCTCCAGCATGAATCCGATGCGAACCACGTTCAATCTCCCCAAGAAATTGTGATGGCAATGTCGCCGGGTATTCCTCCCGGATAATCGATGGTCTGGTAACCGATGCGATAGCCACGTGGCTGCAAATAGTCGCTCCAAAGCTGAAATATCTCACTTGGAATTCCCGTTAGTGTTTTCTCCCATCCCTTTTCTTGCTGATTGATCGCGCGACCCTTGTCGGTGCACAGCGAATTGGGAAAGCGATAGACCTGAACTTCCGTCAAACCGTTTCGTACCGCCCGCTGGATTATGGTCGACGCAAGCTGGACCTTTTCGGCTTCGCTCTTGCCGGACGGTTGGCTGAGCCGCTCGATCAGCGCGCGCTTCTCGGCCTCAGCCGCCGCGGCAAGACGTGCGTACTTTTCCACCGCCTCGGCCTCCTTGAGGGCGGCCTCTTTACGGATCTGCGTGGCGTTGGGAATGAGATCATCGATGCTACGAGACATGATTGATGGCTCCTGGTGATTGTCGGCTTCGGCGCTGCCACAAGGTTATGTACGGCCGATCGTGTTTTATTGATCCAAATCAAGCAAACCGCACCGTGGGGAGGCACGGTACAGCGTATGGCTGCGGAGCGCCCAGGCGTCCGGAAGGGAGAGAAGACTTGAGCGAACAGTTGCACGCCGCAGCTCCTCATCATCTGCCATTCTTCGTTCCCGGTGCCGACGGAGCGGATACCCTGATGGTAGTGATGGGCGTTTTTCTCGTAGCGACGCTGCTATGGGCGGGTACGCTATACTGGAAACTGCACAGCCTGCCCGAACGCATGGCGCACAAAAGCCAGAAACTGCAGATGGAGATCGTCGCTGTCCTCGGTCTGATCTCGCTGTTCACTCACATGCATATTTTTTGGATCGCGGGCTTGTTGCTCGCCATGATCGACCTGCCGGATTTCGGTACGCCGATGCGCAGCATTGCGGATTCCGTGGAGCGAATCGCAAATGCGACGCCGGGCACGCTTTCCGCTGAAGCCAAGGTTGAGTCTGTAACTGGCGCCAAGGCCGATGTTCAGCCCTCGATAAGGCAAGGGGTGCATGACCATGCTTGAACTCATGATCTGTTCGCTGGTTACCATCCTTCCCGATTATCTCTATCGCCGCTATCGGCAGGGAAAACGGTTCGGCAAAGAGATTACTTTCTTCTCTGTCTGGTATGAACTGAGATGGGGGATCACCGGCTGCCTGATGCTGACGCTCGGGCTAATCACGATGATCTTCTATTTTCATCCGTCCACAACGTCGGCGGCCATCTACTTCCGGACGGTACCAATTCTCCCTGAAGGCTCGGGCCGTGTCGCGGAGGTGAATGTCGGATTCACGGCTGATGTTAAAAAGGGCGACGTTCTTTTCCGGCTGGATAGTTCGAAGCAGGACGCAGCGCTGGAGACCGCCAAGCGAAAGATCGCCGAGGTCGAGGCATCCCTCGTCTCGGCGCGAACCGACATTGCTAAGGCGGACGCCCAGATCGGAGAAGCGAGAGCATCTCACCAGCAGGCCAAGGATGAGCTGGAGGTCAAGACCGAACTGCAACGTCGGAATCCCGGGATCGTGCCGCAGCGCGATATCGAGAAGCTGCAAGTGCTGGTCGATCAGCGGCAGTCCGGTATCGATGTGGCGACCGCCACGAGGGAATCTTCGCTACTGCGTGTTTCTACGCTCTTGCCGGCCGAGAGAGCGAGCGCCGAGGCCGCGCAGGCGCAAGCGCAGGTGGATGTCGACAAGACCTATGTGCGTGCCGGCGTCGATGGCCGTGTTGAGCAATTTCTCATTCGCACCGGCGACGTCGTCAATCAACTTATGCGGCCGGCCGGAGTTTTGATACCCGACGGAGCAGGTCGGCGTAGCTTACAGGCCGGATTTGGCCAGATCGAAGCCCAGGTCATGAAGCCGGGCATGGTCGCGGAAGCAACCTGTATCTCGCAGCCGTGGGTCATCATTCCGCTGGTCGTCACAAGCGTGCAGGATTTTATCGCCGCGGGGCAATTCCGTAGCGGCGAGCTGTTGATTGATCCGCAGAACCTGCAAAGACCCGGTTCGATTCTCGTCTTCCTGGAGCCGCTTTACAAAGGCGGCTTGGAGGGAGTCACGCCGGGCAGTGCGTGTATCGTTAATGCGTACACCAGCAACCATGACGTAATTGCCGATCCAAAAACTGGTGCGTTGAAGGGGTTTGCCCTGCATGCCGTAGATGCGACCGGACTTGTGCATGCATTGCTGTTGCGGATCCAGGCGCTGCTGTTGCCAATCAAGACACTGGTATTGAGCGGTCATTGAGAGGAAAGAATATGGCTATGCTTCAAAGATTTGTCGTTATTGCCCTGATTGCGGCTTCCTCAGCAATGTTGTCACCGCGGAGCGCAAAGGCGATCGATCTTGCTGGTGCGTGGGCGACAAGTGCGGACCAATGCAACAAAGTGTTTACCCGCAAGGGGCGTGCGAAACAGATCGCGTTTACGAATTTCTCCGGCGTATACGGCGGCGGCTTCATCGCCGAAGCAGATCGTCTGAGGGGAAAACACGAGATCTGCAAGATCAAGTCGAAGAAGGAAAGTAAGGAAACGATCAACCTGATCGCGGCCTGCGCATCGAGCATTATGCTTTCACACGTCCAGTTCATCCTTAACGTGGTTGATGAAAATACGATCTCTCGAGAGTTTCCGGGAATGGTGGATATGAAAGTGTCCTACCATCGTTGCGATATAGCGGATTAGCATCCGATGATGCGATTGACCTGGATCACAGAAAGTGTGCGCGGGGTGGCTGGATAGAGTTGACCAAGGGAGTTACGCTATGAACGAGAGAAATTCAGTTAACAGTAAGCCAAAACACCTTGTAGATGTGGCGCTGGTCGCTGCCGCCATCGCATTTTCTGCACAGCCGGCCAGTGCGGACGATCCAGCGAAATTGCTTAAGGCGATGGCTGAATACACGGCCGCGCAAAAGTCGATCTATGCGACATTCGAAAGTGATATCGAGGTCGTGACGCCTGAGCTGGAGAAGATCCAGTTTACGAGTTCCGGAAGAATGCAGCTCTCGCGACCGGACAAGCTTCGGATTAGCCGAACGGGAGGCTATACCGACGTCGACTTTATCTACGACGGAAAGACTGCGTCGATCTATGGCAACAATGCCAAGGCCTATGTGCAGGCCGACCTTGTGGGGTCCATCGATCAGCTTGTCGATCTGATCCAAGCGAAATCGGGCGCTGCGATGCCAGGCACGGACTTGCTGCTTACAAATACCTATGACGTGTTGATGTCCAATGTCGTCCAGGCTCAACACATTGGGCAAGGTATGATCGACGGCGTCGAATGCGAACATCTGGCGTTTCGTGGCGCGGATATCGATTGGCAAATCTGGATCGAGAGTGGAGCACGGCCTGTTCCTCGGAAATATGTGATCACCAGCAAGACGGTGACCGGGGCACCGCAATACACGCTCAGGATCAGGGACTGGAAGAATGACGCCGTCGTGGAGGCCGACACATTTGTATTCAAGCCACCGGCCGGTGCGACGAAGGTCGATCTGGATTCCGGCGCAATGGCAGAGTTCGACGAAATTCCCCCCGGTACGCCATCAGGAGCAAAAAAATGAAATCAGTGCGAAAAGTGATCATGGTAGCAGTCGCGCTCATGTCCTTTGTAGCGGGATGGTGCTGGAGCGGCGGAGACGTCACAATACATGGGGTATTCTCCGTCGCTGAAGCGAGGGTTGGGCGGCCGCTGACACCGATGAGCTATGCCGGGGTAGCGCGCCGGACCACCCGCCGAGCCGTTGCAGTGGGTGCTGCGGCCGGCGCCGCGGGCGTCTATTATGGCTCATCGTGCAGGCAAGTCGTGGACGCCTATGGGCGAGTCACGACGGTCTGTTGACGTCAGCGCTGCCTGGCCCGGCTGTTGCGGAAATGCGCACACGCTGACACTGTGTCATAGCGACTGTTCGCGAGTCTCAGACGGTTGGGGAGGACGATGAATCGCTGCATCCCCGTTGCTGTCACGGATCGACTACGCCTGGTCGTACGTCTGTGTGTCTGCGCGCTGCTGTGGGCGTCCATTCCGTTCGACATTGCCGGAGCTACTGAGCGTAGTGACATTAAGCGCGTGCTGGTACTTCATTCATTCGGTCGGGAATTTCGCCCCTGGAGCGAGCATGCTAGGAGCATCAAGGCGACGCTCGAGCGGCTTTCGCCGTGGCCGCTGGACATCCAGGAACATGCGCTGCTCACGGCGAGGTTCAATAACCCGGGTCCGGAAGCACCGTTCGTTGACTATTTGAACTCGCTCTACCATGGCCGTCCACCTGATATCGTGTTGAGCATCGGAGCGCCGGCGGCAACGTTCGTTCAGAAGTATCGCGAGCAGCTTTTTCCCGGAACGCCAATGGTTCTGACGGTGGTGGAGCAGCGGCTGGTGAACCGCGTGAACCTCACGGACAACGACACCGTCATTTCGGTCCGCAATGATTTTCTGGCCGCGTTCAAGAATATTCTTCAGGTCATGCCGGAAACTCAGACGATTGCCGTTGTGATCGGTGCCTCAGCATTGGAACAATTTTGGCTTGAGGAGCTAAAAAGGGAATTGAAGCCGCTAGAGAACCGTGTCGCCTTTGTCTATTATACCGATCTTCCGTTTACGGAAATTCTCAAGAGAGCGTCTGCGCTTCCGCCGCACACCGTCCTGTTCTGGGGTTTGATGTCTATCGACGCTGCCGGTGTCAGCCATGAAGGCGACCTTGCCTTGCGTAGCCTTCATGCAGTCGCCAATGCGCCGATCTTCTCCTACCAGGAAGCCTTTTTCGATCCAGAAACCGTTGGCGGCCCGATGCATTCGATCGCCGAAACCAGCAAGCAGACTGTCAACGCTGCGGTTCGAATCCTTGGCGGCGAGAAGCCGGGGAACATCAAAGTCGAGCCGATTGAATTCGCTGCGCCGAAATTCGATTGGCGGCAAATGCAACGCTGGGGCATCAACCAGAGCAATCTGCCGCCGGGCAGCGAGATCCTGTTTCGCGAGCCCGATATTTGGGCGCAGTATCGCTGGCAGATTCAGCTGATTGCTGCCGTCATTCTGATCCAAACGGGGTTGATCAGCGGCTTATTGCACGAACGTCGCCGGCGACGCCTTGCCGAGATCGAGTCACGACAGCGGCTGGCGGAACTTGCGCACGTCAACCGCTATTCGGCCGCCGGAGAGTTGACGACCTCCATTGCGCATGAGCTGAATCAGCCGCTTGGCTCCATTCTTACGAATACAGAGACAGCGGAGCTTTTGCTGAAGGGGGCCTCTCCGGATCTCGCCGAAGTTAGGGAAATCCTTGCGGACATCAGGCGTGACGATCAACGGGCCAGCGAAGTGATCCGCCGACTTCGCAGCGTACTGAAGAAAACGCCGTTCGAGGTCCGGGACATCGATTTGAACAGTACGGTGCGGGAGGCGATCGGGCTTGTAGAAGCAGTGACTGATCGACGCGGCATTGCGCTAATGTTCGCTGCCGCTTCGGGCGATTTGTACGTCAAGGGCGATCCGGTTCAGCTGCAACAGGTCATTCTCAACCTGATCATTAATGCAATGGACGCAATCTCCGATGCCGACGATAAAGAGCGCGAAGTCAACATATCGACGGCCCGGCTGAACGCGCACGCCGAAATCAAGATTAGCGACACCGGTCCAGGAATCGTGGTCGCGGATATCCGGAGCATCTTCAACCCATTCTTCACGACCAAGGCGCAAGGCTTGGGTATGGGACTCGCCATCGCCCGTACTATCGTAGAGGCGCACCAAGGGGAGATCTCTGCTGCAAATCAAGTATCAGGCGGCGCGCTGTTTGTGATCAAAATCCCACTCGCTCTCGCGCAGTCGTCCACCGCATGAAGTCAGAGATCCTCCAACGTCGCGGTCACTGGAAATTCGGCTTTCCTTGATCTTGATCAAAGGACCTTCCTCCCTTCCGTCGATGCTTGCTGCAGGGAACCCCGAAGGAGGGTGTGATGTTCTGCTGCCGCAAGATTCTATTCGCGCTTGCACTGGTGATGGCGATCCCTGTCGCTGTCTCGGCCCAGACGGTTGATAAGGCAGCCGCTCCAGACGTTCCGGCGAGCCGACCAACGCCGAGCGTCGAGCTGCTAAAGCCAGAGCAACTTGAGGCGCTGGTCGCACCCATTGCGCTTTATCCCGACGAACTGCTCGCGAATGTCCTGGCAGCATCGACCTACCCGCTGGAGGTAGTGCAGGCGGATCGTTGGGCCAAGGAACGCAAGTCGCTCAAGGGTGACGCGCTGAAGGAAGCGGTCGACAAGCAGGCGTGGGACGACAGCGTCAAGGCTCTGGTCAGCACTCCGGACGTCCTGGCGATGATGAGCGACAAGGTCGATTGGACAAAGAGCCTCGGCGATGCGGTGCTCGCTCAACAGCCGGATGTCATGGATGCGATCCAGCGGCTGCGGGCGAAAGCCTATGACAACAAAAAGCTCGTGACCACCAAGCAGCAAAAGGTCAGCGTTAAGGCCCAGGAAAGCAAGCAGGTGGTCGTGATCGAACAGGCGGATCCTGCGGCGGTTTATGTACCGTATTACGATCCGGCAACGGTGTACGGGACCTGGCCCTATGCGGAATATCCACCGTATTACTTCGGGTACCCGTCCTATATCGGCGCGGGTGTTGTCGCGGCGGGTGTCGCCTTCGGCACCGCATGGGCAATCGGGCGTTGGGGCAACTACTGGGGCGGTGGCTTCAACTGGGGTAACCGCAACGTCTATGTCAACCATCGCACGACCAATGTTGGAAACGGTTGGCAGCACAACCCGGCGCACCGCCAGGGCGTGCGCTACAACAACGCCAACGTTCAGCAGCGCTTCAGCAACAACAATCTGAAGGCGGGCGCCTCGAACCGGATGGATTTCCGTGGTCGCGACGGGCAGCAGGTGCTGCGTCCGAACCAGGGCGCTGGCGATCGCGCGGGAGATCGAGGCGGCGTTGGCGCCGGCACACGAGATCGGCCGGGAGGTGGAGATCGCGCCAGCGTTGCGGACCGGGCCAAAGGCGGCGCCGATCGCGCGAAGGCTGGCAATCGCGCCAAAGGCGGCGGTGATCGTGTGAAGACTGCCAACCGCAGCGGGGCCGGCGCGGCCGGGCGTGGCGGTGGAAATCGTGGCGGTGCAATGAATGTGTCGTCCGGCCGCGCGGCGGCGGCGGCGTCTGCACGCGGACGGGCCAGCATGGCGAGCATGCCGCGCGGCGGCGGCGCAAGCTTCGCTGGCGCGCGCGGAGGCGGCGGCTTTCATGGCGGTGGCGGCGGTGGTTTCCGTGGTGGTGGCGGCGGTGGTTTCCGAGGTGGCGGCGGCGGTGGGCGGCGGTCTGACATCGCTCTGAAGCATGACGTTGTCCTGCTGGGCCATCTCGCCAACGGTCTCGGCTACTATCGCTTCAGCTATCTCGGCGGCCAGAAGGCCTATGTCGGCGTGATCGCGCAGGAAGTCGAAAACGTGGTGCCAGATGCCGTGAGGCGGGGCAGCGACGGCTACCTGCGGGTGAAGTATGAGGCGCTCGGTCTGACGTTCCGCACCTATCGGGATTGGCTTGCAAATGGCGCAAAAATCCCTTCGGAGGTGTCGCCATGATCGTTTGGACGTCAATCCATCGCGCTGCATCGACAACTGCGGCGACTGTCGTGGCGCTGGCCCTCATGGGCTCGGTGTCGGAAGCGCAACAATCCTTTCCAACGCCGGAGGCTGCTGCAGCGGCGCTTGCCATCGCGGTCAAGGGTGACGCTAGCGATATTCTAAAGGTCCTCGGCAAGGCAGCCGATGACATCGTGTCGTCCGGTGACGAGGTGGCCGACGCTGACACGCGTCTGCGCTTCACGTCCATGTATGACGCCAAGCATGCGATCAAGACGGAGGGCAACAAGAGAGCTACCTTGATGCTCGGTACGGACGACTTTCCGTTCCCGATTCCACTCATCAACACCAAGACAGGTTGGGAGTTCGATACTGAAGAGGGCCGCATCGAGGTCCTGTATCGCCGGATCGGCCGTAACGAACTTGATGCGATCCAGACCAGTCTCGCCTATGTCGACGCCCAGAACGAATATGCCGAGAAGGATCGCGGCGAGGGCGCTGGCGTTTATGCACAGCGGATTGTATCGACGCCGGGCAAGAAGGACGGGCTGTTTTGGCGTGATGATGGCGATCCGAGCCCGTTGGGTGCGTTGGTCGCAGAAGCTTCAACTGAAGGCTACCAGGTCGGTGAAAAGCCGCAGCCGTATCACGGCTACTACTTTCGCATACTGAAAGGGCAGGGGGCCAATGCTCCCGGCGGCGCGCTGATCTATTTGGTGAAAGGCAAGATGATCGGCGGCTATGGACTAATCGCCTGGCCTGCCGAATACGGAAATTCCGGCGTCAAGACGTTCGTGGTCAATCATGCCGGGACGGTCTACGAAAAGGATCTCGGACCGCAGACCGACCGGATCGTGAGGCGCATGTCCTTGTTCGATCCGGACCAGACCTGGAAAAAAGTCGATGCAGAAAAGCCCTGAGCGCGGGATATCTGCTTTGCGTCTGCTCGTGATGCATCTGACGGCAGTTGTACTGCTCACATCGACTGTTCCGGTGACGCCGTCCCGGGCTCAGGCATCCGGCTATGTTCGGGTAAAGCTGTTGAAGGCGGGGCTGGTCTTGGGCGCGGGCGGCGGCAGCGGCATCGTGACATATCGCGGCCGGGACTATCCATTCAGGGTATCCGGCCTGAGTCTCGGGTTTGCAGCGGGAGTGTCCGTCATTCGACTGACAGGATGGGCCTCGGGCATAAGGCAGATCAGGGACTTTGCCGGCACCTATAGCTCTGTTGGGGGTGGAGGCGCCTTCGTTGGCGGGATGGGCGGCGTTCAACTAACGAATGGGCAGGGTGTAAGGATTGCCCTGCGCGGACCCCGCGCGGGAGTGGAGCTTGCTGGAAATATCGGCCAGATCACAATTTCCCTGAAGGAGTGACGAGCGGATAGTCACGACGTAATCGGTTTGATTTCGTAAGAGGTGCGCACTCAGCATGAATTTATCGAAAGCGCCTGAAAGGCCTTATCTATTCTTGGGGCGGTCCGCAGAAATTGGCTGGGGATTAGTGCTGTCACGTAAACTATCCACTATTCGCGGTAAGGCCTTGATCTGCCGACAGTGCCCCTGGGTGTTCGCATTTCTGCTGTTCGCGCCGTCTGCTGTCACTGCTCTCCCGCTTACTTCGTTTCGCTATGAGACGCAGGCGCGGGAGCATTGCCATGAAGATACTGTTGTTTGGCTCGATTATCGCGACGAGGTCTATTACCTCAAGCGGCAGAGAAAATACGGGCGAGGCATGACGGGAAGTTTCGGTTGCGAGAAAGAAGCTCGGGGTAGTGGTTTTCGACGATCGCTTCTTGGGAGACGGTGAACGCCGATTCGCCGGGATGACCGACTACAGCGGGACGAGGATAAAATCTATCCTACTGGCGATTCAGACGCGTACGGCGGGCGCTGACGGTTCTCGTCCAAACCTCATGAAATTTCCTGGCTGAAGTCTTGTCGATATGCGGACCGATCAAGGCCGTCATAGCGAATGTGAGATCGTCGTAGTCGATCTCGCAGGTTTCGGCTCGCTGCTTAGGCAAGATGTCGTTCGCGACGATATCGGCAAACAGCTTCTTGTCCGCGCCGTAAGCGATACACAAAACATTGAAAGCTCGCTGGGCCGGCATCGAATGCTCGTCCGAGAACTTATCGCGAGAGGACAGGGGCTCCGCTTCCGGAAGCTCCTTTGCGCGAAGATAGGCTGCGCCGAGGATCATTCTGCGGGCCTCGGCTTTGCTGAGCCGGAGCATGACGTAAGCGGAGAACTGATCGGCCGCATCCTCCTCCCGGCCGAGGACAGGGATTTGCAGCATGTCGAAAACAGCATGTCCGGTCTCGTGCAGGAAAACGTCGAGCGCTGGACCGAGAATTGTGTCGGCTTTGGAGACCCCAGCAGGGAGATCGCGCGTCGTCGCATTCTTCAGAATCTCTGCCAGCAGTTCGTAGCACAACGTGACGACCTCATCTCCGTACCAGGCATCGGGAACGCCGTCGCAACTCGCGACTTTGAGTGTGAGCGGATGGGGAAGGCGGAGAGGGCTCAGCAATTGCTGCAGGAGTTCAAGGGCTCGGCCTTGCTTGATCTGATCGTAGATCGCTTGGTGCGACGGATCTGTTGGCCGAATATACTTGTATCGGATCTGGTCAGGCTTGGCTCGCGGCGCAGCATCTACGCTGCCGATGGCGGCCATGGCGCCGAGGAGTATTGCGGTCACTGCGGCAAGCGATCGGCTCAACAAGCCGCTCCGTACTACATCCGAAACGGTCGTCCGATGGGATTGCAGATGGTCGAGCTGTGGCGACATGTTCGACCTGCTTTTAAGGGGTCTCTTCGCTGTTCGAGCAGCTCTCTCGTTCGCTTGATGCGGGCGGAGACGTTCGCCAGCCTTGCATCGACTTACGGCTTGCGAGTACAGGACTATCCGCAGGGTTTGGGCAACAGAGATTTGATTTTCAAGAATGGCGCGTTGAATTTGAGCTATCATCTCAGTTGTTAGAAGTGCGCCCGCGAGCAAGCGGCAGCCGCAAGCGCTTTACTTGCCGGCCCGCGCCGGGTGCCAGGGCGTGCTGGCATGCAGATCGCGGTGGCCTGGAAGCTCCGCGACCGCAATTATGAGAATGGCGACAACGAGCCGGGCAGCCGCGGCATACCGACCTCTACCGTCTCACCCCGACGCGATTGACGCCACCATTCATGTTGCCACCGGCGTTATGACGAACCGCAGCGCGCGCCACCGGACGTGCCCTAAGCGCGACGCCCGCGCGGGCAACACAACCTGAAGGATAGCTGACGTACTGGCAATAAACGACCGCGTTGGCTGGCGCCGGATTAAGAGTGAGGCCTGCAGACCCCAACAGGGCGCTCGCAATAATACCGGCAATAGTCGCCGACTTGATTGATGGACTTTTCCTCGGGTGCATGGCCGCACTCCCTCTTTCACGCTTGCGTCACCGAAGGGTGACTGGTGGAGACGCCTGTGGGGCGCGTTACTATAGCGTGAATGCTTGAAGCTCGCAGACGTTGACCTAGATCAAAGGTTTTGTCTCCGACCCGACCGGCGGCACCGTTGCCAAAGATGACGCGCTGCGGCGCTACTGCTGAGAGTAGGGAACGCGATTCATCGTCATGGGTCCGCAGGTTCTGTGGAGGGGACTGAGTTGGGACTGTGCGACCGCAACTGTTGACGATATCTGGTTTGAGAAAGGCCGTGGTTTTAATGCAAGGATAATACGCTGCCATGGCGACTGATCCAGCAGCCAAGCAAAATGACATGTACAGCAGACATGGAAAGCGGTCACTGATTTTTCCATGACTTCGGTGCTTCTGCGCGAAGCGCCGGCGGCACGCTCAGACCGAGTTGCTTGGCGCTATTGACGTCGATGGATAATTCATACTTCGGTGCTAATGGGTTTGCGGATGCTGGCGTCGAGCAGTAGCTGAATCTTTCGACCGCCGTAGGGAGGACCGAGACGATGAAAATCACTTTGGCGACCATCGCACTGCTCCCGATAATCGTGACGGTGCAGATGCAGACGCTGACGGACGCCGAATCGACGTTCCTAGACCAACTTGCTACCGCAGCCGCGGTGCTCGAACAACGGTGCACCGGCTACGAGGCCAATGGCGTCGGCGGCGTCCAACAAGGGGCCAAGCTTCTCGGGAGCGCTGATGCGGCGATGGCAATGATCGAGGCTTATGACGCTGCTATAAAGGCCCACGATGCCAAGGATTACGACCGAAGTAAATTCCGTCCTGAAGTATCAGAGGCGGCTGGAAAAACGACCAATCGAGTGCTCGCGGCCTTGAGGAGAGCGCCTAAAGTGGCGTGCGCCGATTACGGCGACATAAGCGTGGAACACGGCATGCTAAGGAGGTATTGAACTGCCGCGCCGACGCCATGACAAGAATTATGTCGGCTTTGGAGACCCCAGCAGCAGAGAGATCGCGCGTCGTCGCATTCTTCAAAATCTCTGCCAGCAGTTCGTAGCATAATGTGACGACCTCATCTTCGTACCAGGCGTTGGGAACGCCGTCGCAACTCGCGACTTTGAGTGTGAGCGGGTGGGGCAGGCGGAGAGGGCTCAGCAATTGCTGCAGGAGCTCGAGGGCTCGGCTTGCTCGATCTGATCGTAGATCGCCTGGTGCGACGGGTCCGTTGGCGCAACATACTTGTATCGGATCTGGTTGGGCTTGGCTCGCGTCGCTGCATCTACGCTGCCGACGGCGGCCAAGGCCGCGAGGAGCATTGCGGTCACAATTGCGGTCGCTGGGGCAAGCGTTCGGCTCAACAGGCCGCTCCGTATCGCGTCCGAAGCGGTCGTCCGATAGGATTGCCGATGGTTGGGCTGTGGCGACATGTTGGTAAGCCGATTCGAGCGTGGAGATTGCGCCTGTTATTTCTGATCTCGGTGCGATGCGCCGAACGCCGCACGATAGATTGCCCAGTA
The DNA here is from genome assembly GCF_052076045.1 of Tardiphaga sp. 20_F10_N6_6. NCBI lineage: Bacteria > Pseudomonadati > Pseudomonadota > Alphaproteobacteria > Hyphomicrobiales > Nitrobacteraceae > Tardiphaga > Tardiphaga sp. 20_F10_N6_6. The sequence continues at coordinate 952,385 of NZ_CP197239.1, read as the reverse complement.
AGCGACACCGACAAAGCCGGCGCCGCCTATGATGTTGCCGAGCGTTACCGGCAACAGATTGTGGAATATCGCGGACATTGTGATGGATGAAGTGTCGAAATTCGCTGGCGCGTGACCGGTTTGGACTAGCAGCCACGCCAGGGGGAGGAAATACATATTGGCAACGCAGTGTTCGAACCCGGCTGCTATGAAAGCAGACACCGGCAGGATGACTGCAACGATCTTGTCGGTAACTGACCGGCCAGCATAAGCAAGCCACACCGCCGCGCAAACGAGCACGTTGCAAAGGATGCCTTTGAAGAACAGTGTCATCATATCGGGGCGAAGTTTTCCGGCGGCCGTATTCAGTATCGAAAGGCCGATGCGGCCATCATTCATGTCCGGGTGATGAGAGAGAAAGACCAGCACAACCAGTCCAAGTGATCCGAGGAAATTTCCGAGATAGACGGTGGCCCAGTTGCGGAGCATCGCCGCCGTAGATACCTTTCCGCTCGCCCACGCCATCACGATCAGGTTGTTGCCCGTGAACAACTCGGCGCCTCCAACTAGAACAAGCGCAAGTCCGAGGGAGAACACTAACCCGCCGACGACGCGCACAGTGGCGAAGCTGAGATCTGCGTCGCTGGCAATGATCGTGTAGTAAAGAGCGCCGAAGCCGACGCTACCGCCCGCGATGACCGCCAGCATGAAGGAGGCCAGGAACGGTAGCGTTGCCTTCTTTATACCGACCTTTTCTACAGCTTCCTTGATTTCTGCCGGGCTGTAAGCCTGCAGATTGAAGATAGCCGGTTGCGGCGCGGGGATCCGATCGGGCATTCCTGCTCCTCCTCGATCGTCGTCACTGGCGCTATTGCCCGCCTGTACTGCCTATCGTCAAAAGCCCGACGATCTGCGCCGCGATCACTTTCAAAAGTGTCATCGATGGGAAGATCATGGCGTAGCCGATGTCTGGGCGTTCGGTCGGCGCCATTTTCGTTGAATAGACCAGGATGGCAGGGTTTCCAGTTGCGCCGGATGCCACGCCGACCAGGTCATCGTATGGGATCTTCAGAATGTAGTGGCCGACAACGAGGACGATGAACACTGTCGTCAGAAGTATGGCAACGCCGATGAACAGCATTGTGAATCCCGATTCCGCTACGGTGCGGACGAAGGGCTGTCCGGAATTCACCCCAACAGTTGCGAGAAAAATCGCGAGACCGAAGTTCCGAAGAACGATGTTCGCTGGCAGAGGCATGGTCCAAAGCATCGGTCCGGTGCGGCGGAGCTTGCCGAGAACGAGCGCAACGATTAGCGGGCCGCCGCCGATGCCGAGCGTCACAGTACCCACGCCCGGAATCGGAATAGGGATCAGACCGAGAAGGACGCCCATCACCATGCCGAGACCGAGCGAAACATAGCTGAAGTCAGCAGTCGCCTTGATGGAGTCACCAAAATGTTTGCGGATGTCTTCTTTCTTGTCCGGCGGCGTCAGCACTCCGACGCGGTCGCCAAACTCCAGCATGAGGTCGGGAGATGGAACGAGGTCAGCATCGTAGCGCCGCACGTGCAAGATGTGCGCTGGCACGCCGGGCGGCATCGGCAGCTTCGAAAGCGGTACGCCGACCGTGCTGGCCTTGCCAACGAAGACCCGGATGTAATCGAGGTCGGCGCGGTCGCTCGCGAGCCGGCCCGGTTCGAGTCGGCCAAGACGTTCAGCCGCCAGTGCGATTTCCTCTTTGCGATCGGCGACGACGAGCAGGGCGTCTCCCGCATTCAGAATGGTGCCGTCGGTCGGAACGACGTTGCGGCCGTTCTGGCGGACCATCGTGATCTGCAGCTCGGCGAGAGAGTCAGTGGCGAGGTCTCCAAGCGTGACACCGGAAAAGTTCTCGCCGATAGTGATTTCGCCCATATGAAAATGCTGGGCCTTGGCCGGGAACTTGGGCTTAACGAGCCTGGTCATGAAATAGATGCAGAGAATTGGACCGATGACGCCAAACGGATATGCGATTGAATATCCGATCGACGGGTCCTTGTTCTTCATGACGTCGAGCGCGGCCTGTAGTGATGCCGTGCTTGTCATCGATCCCGCATAAAGCCCAAGGGTATGACCAATTTTGATGTTAAATATGTGCCCGAGCCCGAGCGCTACGGCCAAGCCGGTCAGGCACGCAACGAGGGCGAGCAGATTGTATTTCTGCCCAACTCCGCTCATGCCTTCGAAAAACTGACGGCCGTAGAGGATGCCGATCCCGTAGAGGAACATGATTAGACCGGTCAGTCCGATCGGACCAATGATCTGGGCTTTTGGCGCAAAGGCCCCGATCCCGAGGCCGACAAAAAGAACGGCTCCGACGCCCATGGAAAATCCGGCGATGCTGATCTGGCCGACGAGGTAGCCTAATCCAATCGCCAGAAAAGCCGTCAAGATTGGCTGGCTGCCGATGATGTCGCGCGCAAAATCCATCATGTGTCTTACTCCCAAATCTGCCGAACAATTGTTTGATCAGCGTGCTTGACATCCCGCAGCACGGAACTGTCCGAGCACCCGGTTCACCAGATCCGGACTGGGCGGTAGCGTGTCAGCAAGTTTGTATTCGAGACCCATCGCTTTCCACTTGAACGCGCCCATCTGGTGGAAAGGTTGCACTTCCACCCATTCGACATTCTTCATCGGCGCGACAAATCGCGCGATGCCATCGACATTCGCCGGATCGTCATTCTCGCCGGGAACGAGGGTGAAGCGGACCCAGACCGGCTTCGACATCGACGCCAAGCGCTCGGCAAAACGAAGCGTTGGCGCGATGTCGCGGCCGGTAGTTCGACGATATGTTTCGGGATCCGAACTCTTGATGTCGAGAAGAACGAGGTCGATCTCGGACAGATAGGTATCGTCCGCGTGATCGCCGAGGAAGCCGGAGGTCTGCACAGCCGTGTGCAGGCCCATCTTCTTGGCGCCGGCAAATATTTGCTGGGTAAACGCGCGCTGTACCATCGGCTCGCCACCCGAGATGGTTAGCCCGCCGCCAAGTGCCCGAAGGGAGGGCGCGAAATCGGCAAGGCGGCGGAGCACGTGGGCGGCCGAGACGTAGGTGCCGTCCTTAAGGTGCCAAGTGTCCGGATTGTGACAATAGGTGCATCGCAGAAGGCAGCCCGAGACGAACAGCACGGTGCGCAAGCCGGGCCCGTCGTAGCGAGAGGACGTCTCATAGGAATGGCAGTATCCGAACGTGCCTTCCTGGTCCTTGAATTTGTCCTCATCGGGCGCGTCGGGTGAAATCCCGACCCGAAGGTCATGACGACTTCCCGGCTCCAGGGTCTGCACCGTTGACATGGTGCACCTCGCTCAGATCTGGCCGTGGAAGGTGCGGCTGATCACGTCGCGTTGCTGCTCTGGCGTCAGTCGGACGAAATTCACGGCATAACCCGAGACCCGGATCGTAAGTTGTGGATACTTGTCGGGGTTTTTCATCGCGTCCTCGAGCGTTTCCCTGTCGATGACGTTCAGGTTCATATGGAACCCGCCTCGATCGAAGTACACGTCGAATGCCTTGACTGCTTCATCCACGAGTTGGTCTTCCGACAGATGAGCCTTCTGGGGAGCGACCGAAACTGTGTAGCTGATGCCGTCCTGCGCATCCTTGTAGGGTAGCTTTGCGACCGAGAGGCAGGACGCGAGCCAACCGTGGCTATCGCGTCCATGCATTGGGTTCGCGCCAGGTCCGAACGGCTCTCCTTTCCGCCGTCCGTCCGGGGTGTTTCCGGTGGCTTTGCCGTAGACGACGTTGGACGTAATCGTGAGCACGCTCTGGGTGTGTGTCGCGTTCCGGTAGGTCGGATGCTTACGGATTTTCTCCATGAAGCGCGTGACGAGGCTAGAGGCGATCTGATCGACCCGGTCGTCGTTGTTACCGAACTGCGGCGTCGACTTGTTACCCTCGTTCTGGTAGTCAACCACAAGTCCCGTCGCGTCTCGCACGACGCGTACTTTCCCGTACTTCATAGCGCTGAGACTGTCGGCAACCACCGAGAGGCCTGCTATGCCGAACGCCATCGTCCGCAGGATGTCGCGGTCGTGAAGCGCCATCTCCAGACGCTCATAGAAGTACTTGTCGTGCATATAGTGGATGCAGTTCATGGCGTGGACGTAAATCTTGGCGAGCCACTCCATCGTCGTATCGAACTTACCCATCACATCGTCGTAGTCGAGGAAATCACCCGCAACGGGCTGCGACTGAGGCGCGACCTGCTCGCCAGATACTTCGTCTCGGCCGCCGTTGATGGCATAGAGCAGTGCTTTCGCCAGATTGACCCGCGCTCCAAAGAACTGCATCTGCTTTCCGAGGCGCATTGCCGAAACACAGCAGGCAATGCCGTAATCGTCCCCCCAGAAAGGTCGCATCAAATCGTCATTCTCGTACTGAAGTGAAGAGGTGTCCTTGCTGACTCTCACGCAGTATCGCTTGAAGGGCGCGGGCATCTTGGTCGACCAGAGCACCGTAATATTCGGCTCGGGCGCCGGACCGAGATTGTAGAGCGTGTGCAGCATCCGGTAGCTGCTTCGGGTCACCAAAGCCCGCCCGTCCAAATCCATGCCACCAACGCATTCGGTCGCCCAGTAGGGGTCGCCGCTGAACAACGCATCATAGTCAGGGGTACGGAGGAAGCGGACGATGCGGAGCTTCTGGACAAGCTGGTCCCAGAGCTCCTGGGCCCCGGTTTCGTCCAGAATGCCGCCTTTCAGGTCGCGCTCGATGAAGATATCGAGGAAGCTCGATATACGGCCGATCGACATCGCGGCGCCGTTTGCCTCCTTGATCGCGCCAAGATAGGCGAAATAGGTCCACTGGAATGCTTCATGTGCATTCGCTGCTGGCTTGGATACGTCGCTCCCGTAGAGCTTCGCCATGGCAGCCAGATCGCCGAGCGCACGCATCTGCTCCGAGAGTTCTTCGCGCATCCGAATGATTTCGTCGGTTGGCCACATGTCGTCGATCTGGGCGCGTTCTGCCTGCTTGACCTCAACGAGACGGTCGATCCCGTAAAGAGCCAAACGGCGATAATCACCAATGATGCGGCCGCGCCCGTAAGAGTCGGGCAGACCGGTAACGATCCCGGATCTCCGACAGTTCATGATCTCGGGCGTATAGGCGTCGAACACGCCATCATTGTGCGACTTACGATATTTCGTGAATGCCTCGTGCACGCGCGCGTCAGGTTCGAAGCCGGCAGCTTGCAAACCATTCTCAACCATCCTCAGGCCGCCGAACGGGAAGATCGCTCGCTTGAAGGGCTCATCCGTCTGCAGGCCGACAATGACTTCATTGTCGCGATCGATATAGCCAGCTTTGTGTGCCAGCATAGTGGAAGGAGAGGCCGCATCTACCGCAAGCACGCCCTTCTTTCTCTCATCCGAAAAGTAAGGCTGCAGTTTCGCCCATACCGCCTTTGTGCGCTGCGATGGAGCTGCCAGGAAAGTCTCGCTACCGGTATAAGGCGTAACGTTCCGGACAATAAAATCGCGCACATTGATCGAAGTCTGCCAGTCTCCTGGCCGGAACCCCTTCCAGCGATCTTTGGTGTCAGCTTCCTTCCTGAGTGCTGCACTTGCTTTCATGGTTTCCTCCGGTGCTTCCTCGGTCGCTGTGCCGATGGGGTGATTTTGCGCGAGCAAGTGTCTCGGATGTTGGTCCAGCCGAGCTACCGATGCTTGATCTAGATCAAGCCAACGCTGAGCCAAGCGCAGTTGTATCCACAGAGTTCTTGCCTCTCCGTCGTCTTACCCGCCCGAGCGGTCACTCAGTTTAGGGGGCTGGTCTTGCAGCGATGCGGCGGGACCGCCTGATATGTGCTGCGAACTTGTAGGGGAGAAACGGCTCTTGGCGGTGTGTGAATTAAAAGAGGGTTCCGAATGGCTGAAACACCCAAACTCTCCGTAGAGAAAGCGTTGAGTAAACTGCGTGAGAACGATGCAAAATCGGATAGCGCAGTACGCGACGAAAAGAGCGATGCGCTGAATGAAGAAATAAAACGAATGAGAGCGCAGCGTCTGCGGCTAGGTCAGCAGCCGCCCAAGCGCGACTAGTGCCTGCGAGACAAAGACTTTCGATCTCTTCCTTCTCGGGAGCTTCGCTGTGATTCCGAGCGAGCCGCCTTTAACGGACGCCTATCTGAGAACGCCAAAGGCCGCGGCGTTTGCCGGGATCATATTCTCGGTCCTGTTGTTTGCAGTGTTTGGGCTCATGCGGCTCTCAGTCCCCTCCGATCCTTTCGAGCGGGGAGCTTGGCTTGCGGGAGGCACCGGTTATGTCACGCTGGCCATGAACCTAGTGCCATTCGCCGGGATAGCTTTTCTATGGTTCCTGGGAGTTCTTCGCGATCGACTCGGGGCACGGGAAGATCGTTTTTTTGCTACGGTCTTCTTAGGAAGCGGATTTTTGATGTTGGCCATGCTCTTCGCCGCGGCCGCGGTTGTTGGTGCGATCATCATCGCGTTCCACGCGGCGCCCGAGTTGCTCATTCACTCTGCGACGTTTCACTTTGGGCGCGGCCTAGCCTACGGGATGGTCAACATCTATTTGGCGAAGACGGCGGCCGTCTTCATGATCACGACATCGACTATTGCTATCTATACCCGTTTGACGCCGCGTTGGCTGGCGGTCGGCGGATATGTCATCGCAGCTGTTCTTCTGCTTGGAAGCAATTGCTTCGATGGAAGCTTGCTCGTTTTCCCACTGTGGGTCTTGGTCGTCAGCGCGTCGGTCTTGTACGACAGGCGGCCCGTTCCTAGTTCGAAGGCGCTGCCGCCGCAAAATTAAGGCGTATTGGGTTTATTGATGGTAGCACAGACGCTAGGTCATCATCGCTATCACATCATATATGGAGCATGTCGATGTGGATTCTGATGTACGTCTTTTCCTACTCAGTGAGCCCTGCGGTGACAAACGACAGATCGGAATGGAGACTTCTTCCAACTGTTGTGTTTCAGGAGTTCTCCAACGAGGAACGATGCAAGAAAGCCAAGCTGATGCTTGAAGGCAGCTTAAAGGAGGCGGGAGCCAAGTTGAAAAGTGGGCTTGAAGACCTTAAGAGTGTCGGTAAGGCCGACCCTGCGCAGATCATCATTGCATTTAATGTGGAATGCCTTCCGAAATAGATTGTGCCGCTAAGATATCGCTATTGTCTTACTCCACAGCCAGCACCGGCGACGAATAGATGACAGCTCCACGAAATCCCAACGTGCCTAAAGTGGTCACTCGATGCTGACTTCTTGTCCGTGCATAGCTGTTAGCAGCGATACTCTCTACCGCGGTCGTGGCATCTTGATGCCGAGCGCCCGTTCAATGCCGGACACCACCGTTGCGCGCGGGTTTGTCGAACAATAATCTTTCACCACCTTAGCGGCCTGCGCGAATTGATAGAGGTCGATGGTGGTATTTCGAACGCTCGCATTGTAGTAGCCACTCAGCCACATGGCGATGCCGGAGAAATCCTGGAAGCCGAGCTTGGTCAATTCACTGCAGCTCATCTTGCTCATGTCGACGACCATCTTGTCTTCTGCAGCGGCTGGCGCAGCCAATGATGATATGACCGTGGTCGCAACGAGTAATTTATGCATGCCGCTCTCTGCGTTGTTTCATACGCAACCAAGCGGCTGCGCTATGCCTCGGCGGGCAGATTCCGCTGGTTGCGGCTACCCGGACTTGATCTGAATCAATGGGCGGTCTGGTCAGGAGTCCATTAGTGTCGGTCATTTCCTGGCAGCAGGCTGACACTCCTCTTTTTACGGTCACAGAGCCGCAGCGGAGGAGTTTTTGTGCGAGACACGCAGCATGGACGCGATCAAGCTACCCATCTGGCTGCGGATCACGTTGGTCGCAGGCGCCGTCGTTCTGATGACGAGCGCCGGGCTATTTGCCTGGCGCTGGCATGCCCGGCCTACAACCCTCTCCATCGCGGCGGGGTCACTGGATGGCGAGGCGAGCAGGTTGGTCGCTGCATTGGCTAGCAGGCTGGCGCAGCAGAAGGCGCCGGTGCGGCTCAACATCGTTGAGGCAGCAGGCGCTGCCGAAGCGGCCGATGCATTTTCTTCCGGCACGGTGGATCTTGCCGTGGTCAGGGGTGACGTTGGCGACCTCTCGCAGGCGCAAGCGGTCGCCGTTGTGACGCATACGGTGGCTCTGCTGGTCGCTCCACCGGGCTCTCCTATTACTGATATTGCAAGCCTGAAGCGCGCCAACGTCGGCGTAGTCGGCGGCGATATCAATCAGCGGCTCGTAAAAGTCTTGATCGACGAGTATGACCTCACGCGATCTGGGGTCGTCTTCAAGAATATTGGGCTGGCTGACACGCGACGCATGATCGACTCCAAGGAAGTGCGCGCGATACTGATCGTGATGCCACTTGCGGAAAAGTATCTGTCGCTTCTGCGTAGTCTGTTCCCGCAGGCCGGGAAATCCGGCCCAACACTGATCCCGATCGAATCGGCTCCGGCTATTGCCCAGAAGGAGCGGGCGTATGAGTCCTTCGAAATTCCAAAAGGTACGTTGCGAGGCTCTCCGCCCAATCCGGCCGAGGACGTCACTACGCTGCGGACCTCATTCTATCTGGTTGCCCAAAAGACGTTGAGCAGCGATCTCGTGGCGGACCTCACGGAATCCGTGATGAAAGCGCGGCGCGACTTATTGGCCGAATTGCCGATCTTGGCTCAGGTCTCGGCGGCCGATACAGACGCGTCTGCCTATCTGCCGGCGCACCCGGGGGCGGCGGTATTCTACAACGGCACGCAGGTGAGTTTTCTGGACAAATGGGGCAACATAATCTTTTTGGTACCCATGATCGTGGGCGCGCTTGCGTCCGTGTTCGCTGCATCCTGGAAGTTCCTGTGGGCGAAGCCGCCGCTGACCCAAGAGGAGGCGCTGGATGTACTCTATGCACTCGGACGGCGTATCCGTGGCAGCAGCGATGAGGCTGAACTCGACGAAATCGAGCGCGAGATCGACGGAGTGCTTCAGACGCAACAATTAAAGCGCGCGTCGAGCGATGAGGAGGCCCGCGATGTTGTTGCGCTAAACGTGGCAGCCCATCGGCTGGAAAACCTGATCCATGATCGCAAGCTGTTGGTTGGGGCGCAGCGAACTGGCGCGTCTGGAGAACAGGCCTAATGCAATTCCTCGCGCGTTGCCCGAGCGCACGCCGCTCTCGAGGTTGCCTGCCGTGTGCGGCGTACCGCTCGTAGCTTCGGTCGACCGAACGCAATCGGGCAAAATTGCGAGTAGCGCGAAAGGTAGTCGACTTCCATCGTTTCAAGAACAGGACAATGCGGGGTGTTGCTGGCATCACCTCAGCCAGACCCCGTGGGATTTCGTGGCTCCGGTTTCAGAATTCGGGAACGTCTCGGGCAGCGCCGTAACTGCCCTCGGCCCGGTCGAGAATGATCCAGAACGAATGTCGCAACGTATTTGTAACTGCCGCTCTAGCTGGGGATTGCCTCCCATGCTTTGATGTTGGGGCAGGGATCATTCCAGGGCGGAGGCACTCTTGACTGGCAATGGCGTGGGGCGGCTAGGGGCAGTTGATCCGACTCGGCAATGGGTCACCGCGATTGGCGTGACCGTGGCGGTTGGCTTCGCGTTTTTTCTAGCGGCGCGGCTCGGTCTTACTCTGCTGACAAAGCCTGATGGCGTGGCCGTGTTCTGGCCGGCTTCCGGTGTTGCCACCGGAGCCCTGATAGCGCTTGGTCCCCGTGCCAAATTGCCAGTTGCTATCGGGACGGCCGCGGCAACGATTGCAGCCAATATGTCGGGAGACAGAACCTTGGCAGGCTCTGTCATCTTTGCTCTGTGCAATGCCGGTGAGGCATTGCTTGCCGCTGGCCTTATTGAGCGCAGATTTGGTCCGGGTTTCGCTCTCGACCGGTTGCGACATGTCCTCGAATTGCTCGCGGCAGCGGTTTTCGCGAGCTCTATCTCGGGGATCGGCGGGATCTTGGGGTTCAAATTATTCCAGGGTTCGACAGCACCGATCTTGACCATTTGGGAGCACTGGTTCGCGTCAGCCGCGCTTGGCATCATAACCTTTGCGCCTTTGCTGATCGGAACTGGCGCGGCCGTGCGCAACCCGCCGTCGGCAAACGAGGCTGTGGAAGGATCATTACTGCTCTTGGCAATAACTGTGCTGGGCGCCCTTGTTGTCTTTCCGCCGCACGGATCATGGACGCATGTGGTTCCCATCGCGCTGCTGTTCCCGCTATTGCTGCTGCTGACGGCCCGTTGCCAACCGATGTTCGCCGCGGCAGCAGCATTCATCTTTGCGCTGACAATCGTGTGGACTATAGCCTTTGACATTGGGTATTTCGGCACCCCTTACCTGCCGATAGACGAACGCGTCGTGGGCGCGCAAGCCGCCATCCTGACAACGTCGCTCTGCGCGCTGGTTCTTGCCTCTCTGTTCGCAGAGCGGCGTGAGCACGAGGCAGCGGTTAGCGAGGTTGCGGCCCGGTTGGAAGAGGCGTTGGAGGCCGGTGCGGTAATGGCCTTCGAATGGGACGCTCGCACCGGCTTGTCGCGACATAGTGAAAATGCTTCGAACGTACTTGGCTGCGACACACTAGTTCCGTTAACAACAATTCGCTTTTTTGCGCTGGTTCACCCTGATGACCGCGCTAGCTTCAAGTCGCAGGTGAAAAATGTCCGGCCGGACAAACCTTCGTATGCAATCACCTTTCGAGTGATGCACCCCGACGGTCGGGAAATGTGGCTTGAAGAAACGGCAACGGCCGAGTTCGACCAAGCCGGGGAATGCATATGCATCAGGGGCCTGACCCGCGATATAACGGAACGCAAGCGAGCTGAGGAGCATCAACGGTTGCTGGTGGCAGAGCTTGATCACCGCGTCAAAAATGTGCTTGCGCGGGTCGGGGCGGTCGCCATGTGCACGAGACAGGGCAGCAGTACGATGGACGAATTTGTCCAATCCCTCGATAAGCGCATTCAAAGCATGGCAATTGCCCATGAGTTGTTAAGCCAGAATAAGTGGGAGCGAGTTCGCGTCGCGGATATTGTCCGCCTCCAGTTGGCGCCCTATGCGACGAAAGCAAACACGACGACTTGCGGACCCGATATCGCGCTCAACGCCGTGGCAGTTGAGGCGCTGGGGATGGTGTTGCACGAGCTTGTGACGAATGCATCCAAATACGGCGCACTGTCGATCCCGGAAGGCCGGGTGTCCGTAAGCTGGGGCTCCCGCAGTAGTGGAGGCGCCGCGAAAGTTTTGAACATCGTGTGGCGCGAGACAGGGGGTCCACCGGTAGAGGCTCCGCCTCAGGAAGGATACGGAACAAGCCTCATTTGCAGTCTCATCCCGCATGAGCTCGGTGGTACGGCCAACCTTGCATTTTCGTCTGAGGGTATATCCTGTACAATCGAGATACCACTCAAAACAGGCATAGCCGATGCCACGTGAAAGGACCTCTCATCGTTCCTTCTGTCTGTTAAGGATAGGGCGCAACATCGCGAGAAGTGTTTCCGCTCTTACGGGTTTCGTCAGAATGGCCTCGGCCTTGCCGGGAGGTAGAGAGACGGACGAGTAACCTGTGACGACGAGAACGGGAATACAAAGTTCGTGCAGGCGATCAATCAAGTCGTTAGACCGCTCGCCGTTTCGGAGATTGATATCGATGATGCCTACATCGGGAGCATCTTCGGCAATCAGGCGCTCGGCGTCGGCTATGGTAGCAGCTGGACCGGATACATCCGCTCCCAATAAGCGAAGCAGTCGTTTCATAGCATTGCCGAGTTGCCAAGAGTCTTCAACCAATAGGATATGTGTGCCTTTCAGTTCCGACGGTCCGCTTGCAATGGGTTGGTGACCGATCAGCGCCATGTTGGATCCCTGCGCAATGGTATCTGTTGTGACCTGTCTTCATTGCTGCCACGCCAGCGATTATCGGAACGCTAACGCTCAAATCCGTGCTTGTTCCGGAAGCGGGAAAGCCTATGCCGACGAATGCCCTTTCTGAGGCCCACAACCTTGTCGCTGCAATCGTAAAGTGGCAAATCCCCGCCAGTTTCAACTGTTCACCAGCAGACTTCCGAGTTCAGAGCCTCGTGGAAGGAACGCTATTCAGTGTCAAGTTCCTTACAATGTATAACGGTGTTCTGAAGGTCAATTGATAAGAAGGCTTCGGCACCCAGGAGACCAGTAACGAGGCGCCGAACAAATGGTTATCGCTGTCATCTAACTGGTCTAGGTCCATACGAAGTAGTGGCTGAGTGAACGATGCAATTGGATTAAAATTGAGGAGCCGTGCGCCTCCGAAAGACTGAACCCCGACGCGACCGGTGAGCTTCCAATTGTTGTCCCACTGGTAGTAGCCGCCGACGTAGCCGATCAGGTTTGCATTGACGGTGGCCAAGACAGTACCGGCTGCCACCTTTGTGTATTGAAAGGCGGCCAGCATTCCACACGTCTCGTCATCGTTCAGAGCGTAATCCGCTTCGATGACGTTATTGAAAGATGTCGTCGCCAGCGAAGCGTCGGGCACGGAGCGCGTTAAAGTCTCCTGTATCGTAATCGTCGGGATCAGGCCGCCGTTCTGGCGGTATACGTCAGCCTGGAGCCCGACGTTCCAGCTCTTGTTCGTGAATGCGCTCCAGGCGTCAGCGCCTGCATGGGTGGCGGCCGCGCACCGCACCAGGCGCTTCCGAGTCACGTCACGGTCACGAACAAGAGAAGCGGGCGATCGGCCCGAGTCCGGATCACGGACCGGGGACAGTTCATCAAGGGGCGCTGCATTTATCTGTCTCGAGCAGCCGCCAGCGCAAATCGGCTGGCGGCATCGCCAAGGTGACCGTCCTGCGGGAGGTCACGGGGAGGCTCGGCCAGAGTTATACGTGGAAACACACGTGTGAATGCGTGCACGCGTGTACCGCTTGCGAGGTGATCTACTGACAAAATGCTAGGGGCTGCGACCCCGTGTAACACGATAAACCGGGCCTACGGTCCCTACGCCGGGGGGCGCGTCTGCGCAACATACTGGCAGGCCCTGTCCCGTGGCGCGATGCGGGAGCGGCGGAAGCTCGCGTTCGACATCCGGAGGGCTGTCGAGCCGTACAATTCGCTGATGCGCTAGCGCTCATGTTCCGCCAATTGCGTACTTCGGCAGCGCGCGTCGGTCACTGCGGATCAGGTGGGGCAGCACGAACCTCCACCCGCATGACGGTTGGCTTCTCCGCTTGCCACGCATCGAGCAGCGTTAGACCGAACTGAGCATTGACGTAGTCAGCGACGAAGCTGGTCGGTGCAGCCAGCGTGACGACATCCGCCGTTTCGCCAACGAAGCTCAGCTTCGCGATCCAGGCGCCGCATATGTCATCGCCGAGCCGCCTCCGTAGACGCCTCACAACGGCGGCCAGCAGCGGATCCGTGTCCCACCGCCCGAAAGGATCGGGGCGAGCAGTTGGTGCGGCGACTGCCGACTGCCCCGTCTTGGAAGACCGCACGGCATCGTCGATGACGTGCACAAATACCTCGATCAACCTGGCCAATAGCCTCGCATCGGCATCATCGGTCTTGTGGAGCGTCTCTGCCAACCGAGATACGCGATCCATTGAAGTGCCACCTGTCATGCTGCCCTCCGGCTCATCAGCTCGAGCCGAACCCTTGCCAGGCTTTCTTCGGTCAGGCTGCCGGATCGCTGCTGGGCGGTGAGCTGGTCTAACCGGCCAGGAGCAAGTTCGCCGAGCAATTCCCAGCCAAGCGCCACGTCCCCGCGACCCAGCCGGCTAGCAATTTGCGATTGCAACGCCTCGGATCGAACAGGCGGAGGGGTCGACGCGGGTCGCGCGCGCGCAGCAGTAGAGCTCTCGGTAAAAGAAGAAGGTTTAGTAAAGTCAGTATTTGATTTCTTCATTTCTTTATATGCAGCCGCCCTAGCCGGCGCCGGGTCAGCCGGAGCCGGGTAATCAGGCTGCGGTAGAAATGCCACAGCGTCTGTTGCAACATCGCCTGCGACATCATCGACGTCCGTCACGGGGGCGGGCTCGTCACGGATCACATATTCGAGGGCGACGAACGCACCATTTTCATTGCGGATCGTTTCGCGCGTGACGTAACCAGCAGCAATCAGGGTGCGAAAGATACGCTGCATGCGATCCTTGCCAACACCCATGACCCGCCCGACCTGCGACAGATGCACAGCCCAATTCGGAGGCCGTGACAGCAAGTATCCCAGAACGCCTTTTTCATCGACACCGATCCGGCCGTCTTCCCAGATTGAGTTCGGAAACGATGCGTAGCGGGAGTTGTGTTTTCTTCTGATAATCGTCATCGACGCTCGTTCCGATTGAGCTTTTTCGGGGCGCTTGCCCCGCGGTGAAGTCTTCAAACGGGATTTGTTAGATTCGTGTTATGCGGAGATTGACGAGGCGCCAGGGTCAATAATCGACAGCTTTTAGGTCCGCTCACCAATCGCTGACATTGTGCTTGGCAGTCGGCCGGCAGGCCAGCCACCGCCTCGCATCCAAAGGCAGCCGGGATCGGCCCGGATGGCCGCGACCGGCGATGGCTTCGATCCTCCGCCTTCATTGCTGCGCGGGATCATTTCATGCGCCATCGAGTGACGCCCAAGCTGGCGCGCCCGCTGCGAACATTCATCGTGGGACAATTTACGGTTGTCTAACCACGATCTCAATGAGACCAAGTATGATGATGCACGTTTAAGGGGAAATAACGAGGTTGCGTTCCACGATCCACTCCCGTTTGGGGATGGGGGATCTGTTGTGGCGAAATCGAGCGTCAGTAATCAGCTGTTTTACGGCGACAACCTTTATTACTTGCGTGAACTGGATCGCGAAACCGTCGATCTGATTTACTTGGACCCGCCCTTCAACTCGAAAGCCAACTACAACTTGTTGTACCGAACCCCGAAGGGGGACGCGGTCCAAGCACAAACGACCGCCTTCAAGGATACATGGTGGTGGGACACCCCTGCGGCTCGCGCGTTCGATGACGTCGTTGCTTCTGGATCGCGTGCGGCACCAATCTTAGTGGCCCTCCGGTCATATTTGGGCGACGGCGATCTAATGGCTTATTTGGCGATGATGTCTGTCCGTCTTGTGGAAATGCATCGGATTTTAAAGCCAACAGGGAGCCTATATCTTCACTGCGACCCGACTGCTAGCCATTATTTGAAGCTGATATTAGACAGCATTTTCGGTGTCGATAATTTCAAGAATGAAATTACTTGGAAGCGCACTGCTGCGCATGGTGATAGCGGGACTTGGAGTCGGGTGGCAGACAAAATACTATTCTATACGCGTAGCCAGAATTTCACTTGGAATACTCCTTACGAGCCGCATTCTGATTCTTATGTGGCCTCGCATTATTCAAACGCGGACAAGCAAGGCCGCAAGTTTCAGCTGACATCGATGTTAAGCCCGTCGCCGCGCCCTAATATGATGTACGAGTGGAAAGGTTTTGCATCTCCCCCTATGGGATGGCGTTTCTCCCGAGAAACGATGGCTGATCTCGATAAGAAAGGGCTGATTTGGTATCCGACAACGAAGGCCGGTGCCTTGGATACGACTAAGCGACCCCGTTACAAGCGGTTCTTGGACGAGCAAAAGGGAAACGTATTAACAACAATCTGGACGGATATTCATCCCGTGAATGCTCGGGCTAAAGAGCGGATGGGGTATCCAACGCAGAAGCCAGTTGCTTTGCTTGAAAGGATTTTGGCGGCTTCGACCGACCCCGGCCATCTAGTGCTTGATCCATTTTGCGGTTGCGGGACTACCATTGAGGCCGCGCAGAAACTAGGGCGTAAGTGGCTTGGCATTGACGTAACCCATCATGCCATCGATGTCATCGAAGGGCGACTTGATGAACGGTGCCCAAATTCAACCTATAAGGTTGCCGGCCGCCCCGAGAACGTTAGCGAGGCGCGCAATTTGGCAGCGCGAGACCCCTATGAATTTCAATGGTGGGCAAATTGGCTGATCGGGGTGCAAAACTACCTCGAAAAGAAAAAGGGAGCCGACAAGGGAATCGATGGGATCATCTATTTTCGCAACGGTCCGCGTGGAATTGGCAGAGTTATTGTATCGGTCAAGAGCGGAGAAAACGTCAGCCCCGAAATGGTTGCTGCTTTAGCAGGAACAGTTCAGCGCGAAGAAGCTGAATTGGGCGTGTTCGTATGTCTGGCAGAGCCAACGCGCAGAATGAGGCAGGACGCTGCTGGGTCCGGTATGGTCAGCACGCCGCACGGCCGTTTTCAAAAAATTCAAATTGCGACCATTGAGGATATGTTGGCTGGGAAGCGTCCCGATCTCCCTCCAGCAATAGAAACGGATGCATTCCGCCATAGCCTTCGGCCCGTCCGCCCGGCAGCAGCTGAAACGCCTTCCGATCAAATGTCGTTCCGATTCGAAATCAAGGGCGGCAAGAAATTCGATAAGGAAACGCATTGGTCGGGCAAGGTTCTTGCCCGAATTGCTGCCAATGAATGAACTCACGACTTGCCGCCATCAATTACCGTGAACAGCTTGCGGCGCTGAGGGGCGGTCGGGACCGGTGCAAGGGGCTGCGTAGCAAGCGCGGCGTCGATCAGGTCGCCAATCGCCCAAGCGCGGTCCACAACGCCTAGGGCCTTCGCTGGCGTCGTCTTGAGTGGTTCATGAACCCGGCACAAGTTGTAATGCGCAACGTACAGGGCAACCGCTGCGACGTGGTTATCCAGCTTCTTGGAAAAGCCGTTGGTCAGACGGGTGAAGCGGTGCGATCCAATGCGGAGCGAGAGGTTCTGGCGCTCCACGCAGCTAGTCGAGACATACTGCTCGGGATCGCCCGACATTACCTCACGGCTTACAGCTACTACAGCGGCGGCCGAGTACCGGGTGACAGCATCCTTGGCCAGATGCGTTACGCTGTACGTCTTTCCGATCACGCCATGGGACGCGCCGTCGCGGATCGCCGCGCGGTAGGGGCGGAGACCATCGGTGCTAATCTCTGGCGGCCAATCACCCGGCCGCGCAGATCGTGCAGAAAGTCCATGTGCTGTCGGTGTTACGCTTGCCGACACCCCAGCTGATGATGGCCTTCTGCGATCCGGCCTTGCCGAGGAAAACGTACTGGTCGCCCTTGGCGTGGATCTCGTTCTTTTTGACGTTTTTCTGCTTCTTGCCGACGAAGAGCATGCCTCGTCCAATTCCAGGCGCTCCGTGCGGACGCCAACCGTCAGGTGGTCGTGCAGCTCCATGCAGCCAACGCCGACGCGGAGCATTGGCGCCGTGAACAAGGCGAGAACAAATGTCTTTTGAAAACGTCCAACAAAACGTCCAACATGAATGCTCGTCGCTGCGAAGTTCATTGATTTAATTGATGAATTTTTGGGGGAATGCGGCTTTGGCGCTCCCTAGCGGAATCGAACCGCTCTCTCCACCGTGAAAGGGTGGCGTCCTAACCGATAGACGAAGGGAGCAAAAAACCCCGGCCGATCCAGCGGCCCGAAATCAGGCCAAGGATACCGCGGTTCTGCACGGCTATTTCTAAAATCGCCGCAACATCAAAGCTTTAGGGCTGATCTATCGCGGGCGGCACCGACCGAAAGCAAATCAGTTTGGTGCCAGCGGCCGAACGTATAGTGACGTTTGTTCGGGTCGGCAAGTGGGCGGTGAGGGGATCAGGTGGATGATCCCCATGCGCGGCGCACGGACCTTGTGCACAGGACATTTCGAACTCTTCTGCACCTCTCAACGGTTCTTAAAGCATGCAGGCTTAAGGCTCTCTCCCGGGGGCGTGGAGTGATGCGATGGCAGTGACGAAAAAACGCGACACACGCCGATCCGTACACCAGGCCGCATGGATCACGCTGGACGGTGGATTCGCGGCCCGGCAATGCAATGTGCTGGATCTCTCGGCCTCCGGCGCGAAAGTCGTCGTTGACGATCCCACGTCGGTCCCCAACAAGATGAAGCTGGCCTTCTCGCGCGACGCACGCACCGGGCGTACGTGTGAAGTGGTCTGGCGCCGCGGTAAGACGCTGGGCGTTCGCTTCATCGCATAGGGCTGCACCATCGTGCGCCCCGATATCGTCATTCCCGTATTGATGGGCTGCGCGCTGCTGTGGTGGATCGGCCGTGGTATGAACTGGTCCACGCGCCTTATCGTGACCGCGATCACGCTGGTGGTGATCATGGGCATCCTGCTGCTCGAACGCTCGCTGAACTAACGTTCAAGCGAACGCCTGCGCTCAGGAGAGCGGCGGCGCGACATAGGTCTGGAAGCCCGGCCGTACCGAGATCGCCTGATACCAGCGTTGCAGATGCGGAAGTGCAGGGCGGATGACGCCCTCGACGCCGAACCATCGCCGCGCATAGCAACCGATGGCGATATCGGCGAGGCTGAAATCGTCGCCTTCCATCCAGGTTTGACGGGAAAGTTGCCGG
Source organism: Tardiphaga sp. 20_F10_N6_6 (assembly GCF_052076045.1). Taxonomy (NCBI): domain Bacteria; kingdom Pseudomonadati; phylum Pseudomonadota; class Alphaproteobacteria; order Hyphomicrobiales; family Nitrobacteraceae; genus Tardiphaga; species Tardiphaga sp. 20_F10_N6_6. The sequence continues at coordinate 933,957 of NZ_CP197239.1, read as the reverse complement.
TCGACCATCTCCCACAGCGCCGCATTGGCATCCGCGGCCTTCTGCAGCGCGGCCATGTCGCGGTCGGCGACGGGCGTCCGCACCAGTCCCCAAAACAACGGGCGCTCGGCCGGCTGCAGCGTCGTCAGTGTCCAGTCGAGCCAGCGCTCCATCCCGGCGCGCACTTTTGGCGTGGATGGGTAGAGCGTCGATGTAGCGCCATAGGCCAGGGCGATATAGCGCATGATGGAATTGGATTCCCACAGCACGAAATCGCCTTGCACCAATGTGGGGACGCGGCCGTTGGGATTCATCGCCAGATAGTCGGCCTCGCTGTTGCGGCCAAACTGCATGCCGGCATCAATGCGCTCATAGGCGACGTCGAGTTCATGGCAGCACCACAGAACCTTTTGCACATTGACGGAATTGGCGCGGCCCCAGATCTGCAGGGATGGAGTGGGAGTCTGTGGCACGATGAACCTCGCTGGCGAATAAGCGCCGCAGGTTTAGCCAGCAACGCGCCGCCATCGCAAGGCCGGTCTCGTGCTGACCTCTCACAAAGGAGCGAGCCCGCAAACAAAACAGGCCCCGCGTGAGCGAGGCCTGTTCATGGGTTCAGCTTGGGAGGCGTCAGCGACCGAAGAAGAGCCACAGCAGAATGATCACCGGAATCGGTACACCCAGCAGCCAGAGCAGAATTCCACGTCCCATTGTCTCAGCCTCCATGAAATCAGTATCGCATCAACAACGCGGCACTGCTCATGGCGTTCCACCGCTGCACCTGCAGCGATGCGTTTTGTGAGTTACCAATGTCCGGTGTTGGGCATTGACGACCATGGCTCCTGCGGCGGCAGTGCGTCGCCTTTCTGCAGCAGCTCGATGGAATGCAGATCGGGCGATCGCACGAACGCCATCTGGCCATCGCGCGGCGGACGATTGATGGTGATGCCGAGCTTCATCAACCGGTCGCAGGTCGCATAGATGTCGTCAACCTCATAAGCGAGATGACCGAAATAGCGATCCTCGCCATATTTCTCTTCGTCCCAGTTGTAAGTGAGTTCGACCAGCGGCGCGCCTCGTCCCTTGGTCTTGGCAAGTAACGCCTCGTCTTCGGCGGCGCACAAGAACACCAGAGTGAATTTCGCCTTGTCGTTGTCGACCCGGCGGACTTCCTTGAGCCCGAGCGCATCGGCATAGAATTTCAGGGCCGCATCCAGATTGCGGACGCGCAGCATGGTGTGAAGGTAGCGCATTGGGATTGTCTCCATGGGATCGACACAAGCGTGCAACCACTAGGGCAGCGGCGCTTGCCATAGCAGCTAAACAAGACAAATGGCAGATGTCGTCTTGAGAAAGAGGGCGCACCATCTGAATTGTGAAGAGCGTTGCCCTCAGGCGCTGACATCCACGATGGCGGGCGTATCGATTTCCCGCTTGTGCCAGACGGTCAAATCCTTGCGCGGCTTCTCCCACGCATATTCGTCACCGCTTTTTTGCAAATGCTGAATGGCCGCCACATGGGCGTCATCGGCGCTCTTGGCTTCCACGACGATCTCCACGGATTCCTCGACGGAGCGAACGACGACGACGCTAAAAAATTTCCTTGCCATGCGGGCATAACCGGCAGCGCAAGGCTACGTTCCCGGTGACGATGTATTAAGCCGTGACCGCAGCATTTTATCGGGAACGCTGCCGTAATGGGTAATCTCGAACCGTGCGGGATTAGGTCGGGACGATGCTGAAATGATGATCATCGATCTTCTCCCGCGTGATGTCGACGATGGCGCCAGGAAACCGAACCGCCTTGCCCGACGAATCGAGCGTGCACTTGCCGCGCGCATAGACCCAATGCGTGTCGCCGTGAGAGACGACGCGATATTCACGGGAGAACACCTGACCGGTCGTCAGTGAGCGAGTGATAGCGGCGGCGACATCATCGATGTCGTCCGGATGAATGGCATCCAGCCAGTCTTGCAACGGCGTGCCCCGCGAGGCCAAATCCGCATTGACGCCGAACAGACGGGCGAATTTGCTGTCTGCATAGACGCGGTCATTGGCGATGTCCCAGTCCCAGGTGCCGACCAATCGATCCTGGATACTGGAATCGCCTTCATGATGACGCACGCCGCTCTGGGCGGCTTCGAGCGAAGCCATCCGCAGGATCTGCGCGAGAACTGTGTGATGGCCCGCCTGCGCCGAGATGGCGAGCTCCCTGCAGATCTCCGAGATGGGCCGACCGACAATCATCACCGCTCCCGGAACTTATTGGCCAACTGACCGTAATATTGCGTATATTGATGGGCATTCAATTCAACGTACAGGGAAAAGGTTCCGAAACCTTTTTGTACAACTTGGGAGTGTTACTCGTGTGGCGGTTTGGAAGGGCTTCGGACGAGGAGGCCTTAAAAATGGTTGTGACTTACCTCACCATTAACGAGCCGGAGCGCCGTCGCGAAATATTCGAACTCGCTGAGAAGTATGCGAAGGAGACCTGCACTCCGCCGATTTCGCAGGACAACGTCGATAAGAAGTAACAGGCAGAGGAAGTAACGAACCAGGCAGGAGCGCTTCACGATGCGGCCTGTAGTTTAGTTTGATCGCGGGAGCGCCGTTAACAGTCCACAACGGCTTCGTTAAAATCCGATCGGCCAAGTAACCTTCATCGGTTAGGTTAAAACCAGAGTATGATTGCGCGGAAATAAGAGTGAGCTATTCATTTCCCATCGAGGGAGTGACCATGTCCGCTTCGTTTCACAATGCCGACAAGCCGACGCATCGACGGGTGATGCTCGTGGGATTTCTGTTCTGCGCAGCCTTTGTCGCGGTGAGCTTCTTCGCCCGGCCGCAGCCGGCAACGGACCATGTCCTGCTGAAAGCCGACAAGCTCACTCGCACCGCCGGCCAGCCCGTGGCTGCCAACTAGCCAAGCAAACCATCAACGCTGGCTTGGCGTGGTGTTTGGGGTGAAGGGTACGATCACGCGTACGGGCTCTGGCAATGCGGGTCGCTCATAGGCGACATGCTGGGCGCCTTTATTGGCAACAGCGGGTGTCGGCTTGAGGAGCCACGGTACGAAGGCGATCATTCCGCAGACAAGCGCGACCGCGCTGAGCAGGAATACACTATTATCTTCTTCTCTCGGTCCCATGCCATGGAAACACCGCACTGCGGCGTTCGTTCCAATGAGCTATGCGACCGCATGCAAGCGGCGAGGGAAGACTATGAGAATTGTCGCTGTTGGACTGCTGATCGCTGTCATACCGCTGCAGGCCTTCGCTGCGGCGTCAAAGAAGCCAGTGGCAACGAAGCAGAGCATGAAGCCGGCACTGCGAAAACCAAATATCTGTGCGCAATACGGTGCCGGATTCCTGCAGGTTGAGGGGACGTCGACCTGCATCAGGGTCGGCGGGAGCGTCGGCATTGGTGGGGGTGTTTCGCACTAGAGCGTGGATCGCCGCGGACTGCTGGCTACCTCAGACCTTCTTGTCGAGCTCAACCGGCGCCTCCGGCGGCTCGTGATGGTCGTCATAAGCCCGTTTCGCCTGCAACTGGTCCCATGCTCCCGTGCGCAATGACAGCCGACCGTAAGGCGGCGGGTTCGGCCTCAGTTCGACGGTTTGAACGACAAGGGCTGTGGACATCATCTCCCATAATGCCGCGGGTGCGATTGGGTTCTCCGAGCTCTGGAAGTGCAGTTAAAGCCGGGTTGGCGGAATCTCCGGCATTTGAACAATTACTTGTGTGGCAGGTGAGCGGCGCCCGGAACAAGTCACAGTCGTGCATGTTTTGCACTCACCAAACGGCATATGGGACACCTTGCGTGGACGAAGATTTCAATGACGCCGGCGAGCAGCTCGCCATTTATATCAACCAGTTAATTGAAGAGGCCGACGACGATGGACGACCGGAAGAACAAGGGTCAGCCGGATCGCAGCAAGATCAACATGCACGAGGCGCATGAGGTGAAATACTGGACCCATCAGCTCGGCGTTTCCCGCGAGCAGCTGCAGGCGGCGGTGGAGAAAGTTGGCAATGCGGCTGCGGCAGTGCGCAAGGAACTGGCGCACTAGAGCCGATGCATCGAACTGGGTGAACAAACAAGAACGGCACCCGATCAGGTGCCGTTCTGCTGTGTGGTATCTCCCGGGCGTCAGATGCCCATGGGAACGCCGTAGTAATCGTTCACCGCGCGGGCCTGCGATGTGTCAGCCCAGTTCCAACTATTGTCGTTGCCGTATTTGGGAGCGTTCTCCAGCTGCTGCTGCGTTACGCCAGTGCGATAACCGCCCAGTGCGGTATCATATTTCAGCGACTGCCAGGGCAGGGGATAGTGATCGTCGCCGATGCCGAGAAAGCCGCCAAAGCTGAGCACAGCGTAGGACACCCGGCCACTCTTCTTGTCGATCATCACGCGCTCGATTGAACCGATCTTCTGGTCGTCAGCGCCGAACACTGCGGTGCCTTCGACCTTGTCGCTGCCAATCAGGTTACCTTGTTCACTTGCTTCGATGGGCATGTAGAGCCTCCCTTTTGGTTGTGTCTGGCCAACAGGTAAAAGGGAGAAACGTTCCTACGTCGTTGCCCTGCAAATGTTTTGGGACGCCCAGCGTCGTCAGCGACTGGCCACGAGACGCAGGCGCGGCTTCAGCGTATTTTGCAAGTCGTCAGCAAGCTTGAGGACCCGCGGATCGCTGGAGCGGGCTGCGCAGGTTGAGAACTGATTGACTGAGCGGACAAGAGCCTCGCGTTCCTCGCGCGTACGCGTGACATGCGGACTCGATAGGCGCAGCACCATCTGGCCAAGGCCGACGAGCAATTCATCGAGCGCCTTGTCGATCTTTGCGATCTGTTCAATCATCGCCATTACTCCACTGCTCGCACGTGTGTCCGTGCGACACCGCGTACATTCATGGAGAGGAAAGCGTCGGCTTTGCGAGCCGTTCCGATAACCGGCCCCTCATGGTGAATGAAACGTGAAGGCGATATGGGGCGCGTTAAGGCTTCACCCCGAGCTAATCGGCGCCTTGTCGCGGGGGAGCGCAGCCAAGCGACGCGTATAGGGTGACGGTTTCATTTTGCGATGCGTCACGGGAATCATCTTGTCGCGTCCGTTGTGTTCGTCGAAAGCGCGAAGCCGCTCTCGGATGAATTCGGGGTGCGCCGCGTGAAAGGCCTGAAGCTGGCGTGCGAGCTGCGCACGGCGATAGCGAATGGGCATCATGACGCACCTCCGGTCTGGAACCCGAGCGGTGAAATCTTACAGGCCCTGAAACCAACAAAAAAGCTTGGCGTTATTTGGCCAGTGGTGAACAGAAAGGGTATCACATGAAAAAAGCAGCATTGATCCTGGCCACTGTCGCAGCCATCGGCACGACCGCCATGACGGCGCCGGCTGAAGCGCGCGGATGGGGTAGAGGTTGGGGACCGGGTCCCGCAATCGGCTTTGGTATTGCCGCAGGTGCGCTGGCCGCGGGGGCCTATGGTGCGTACGGACCGTACGGATACGGATATGGCCCACGCTATTATGGCTACGGTCCCGGCTACGGCTATTACCGACCGCGCTATTACCGTCCGGCCTATTATGGCGGTTACTATGGTCCCGGCCCCTATGCCTATGGTGGGCCGCGCTACTATCGTAGCTACGGCTATTGGTAGGGGCTGAACAATATCAGGGCCCGGAGCATTGCTTCGGGCCCTGTGCGTTGCACTCGCTGTGACTCCCGACCAATAAAAAGCCAGCCAGATAATGGCGGGCTTTTTATTGGTCGCTGCTGCGAGCAGATCGTAGCTAGTGCCGCACGCGGCGGTCCTGACGGGGCGTCACGAACTCGTTCCAGTCGGTGGCCCGTACCTTTTCGATCGTGGTCTCGTAATAGTCTTCACGTTCGCGCTGGAACTTCGCCTGCTTCTCGCGAAATTCTGCCACCCGGCGTTCCATGTCGGCGCGTGCCGCTGAAATTCTTTCTTCGTTCATTCTCTTCTCTTCGTTTCGCTCCTCAAGAGAGCATCAATGCCGAATGCGGCATCAATCCGATCTTTGCAAGGCGACCGGTGGATAAGTCGCAGCGCGCGACGCTCACGCAAGCTGAGATCTCCCGCACCGAATCGCCTGCAAAACAAAACCTCGCATCACGGCTGTGAAGCGAGGTTGGATGTTCCAGCGCAGACGTAACGCCGCCGACACCAAAGGGTTCCGTTATTCAGCACTCTCCAATGCGAGCGCCTGTTCGAAATCCCGCATCCGCGCGTTGACCCAGTCTTCGTCCTGACAACTCAACAGCAGCATTTCTCGTTCTGCCTTGCGGCAGAATTCCGGATCCGGATCGATGCTTTTCCAAAGGTCGATACGTGCCTGTAAATCCATGTCAGTCTCCCTGTTTTCCAGCCGCGTATGCCCCGCCAACCCGGCGATTCCTGTGACGTCCCGATAAAACATTGGCGAATGATGTTCTCCATTTGTTCTAGTTCAGGTCAGCCATTCTGTCCATCGGGATCTCGCTGCGGCAGATTGGAATGCACGGAAATTCTGCAGGGGAATGGTGCGATCCGGGGTCCCGATTTTGATCGCGATGGAGAGTGTCATCGTCATCGGCTATAAGGCCGCTCGCTCGGGGCCTTTTGCTTCGGCGTCTGTGAGGAGAGCTGCATGAGCAAGCAGGCAATGCGCGAAGAGGCCGAGCGTCTGATCCGCGAGACTATGGAGCGCCGGGCGCTGGTGGTGAAGCAGGGCGACACACGGATTATGACGACCTGCGGCAAGTGCGGCGCGGCGAACAAGGTCTCGGCGCCAAAGGGTGTCGCGCGGGTGTCTTTCACCTGCAAGGAGTGCGGTCACGAGCAGGTCACGCTCTGACCCTATGCTGAGACCGGAAATCGGCGCGAAAATTGCTTTGTGTTTCGCGGTGGTCCGGGGCAATAATTGCGGTAACGGCTCGGGGAGAGCCGACTGCAAAAATTGAAGGGCGTGAACGATTACCCTTGGACCGGTGCGTATTTGCTGTGTTGGGGACGACCATGCGTTTTTGGGTTTTGGGGACTTTCGGAATTTCTCTGGTGGCGTTGGCCACACCTTCCGCAGCTCAGTCCATTCGGACAGCTGAACCGCTCATCCTGGCGCCTTACGAGAGCGCGCTGGTCCAGGACGGGTCATGTGCCGCTGGCAAGATCTTGAAGGTGACCGGCGCCATTCGTGGCCTGCGCCGCAAGAAGCTGTGCATCCCGCTCAATGAGATCCAGGCCTCGCTGGGCTCGGTGGTTCAGTAGCCGCTCGCGGCAAGGCTTGCTTTGACTGGACGACTTTCCGAGATCGCATCAATCGCCTGTTAACGTTGGAGTGTGCACTCGCTTGGGCTGTACGGGCGACGTGTTACCCTGCCGGCATGATCAGTCTCGTCCCAGTCGCCGTCGTCCTGGCGTCCGAACGCGGCGTCCGGCCGGCGCCGGTGATCGATTCCAGTGACGCTACCCAGCGCGACTATTGGGCCTATCGGCTGAGTGTCTCGCCGACCGAACTGAACGCTGCAATCGAAAAGGTCGGATCGTCGGTCGCCGCCGTGCGGCGACACCTCGGCAAATAACCCGAACCGACAGACCGTCTCCTCACGTTGAAGCCCGCAAGGCGAAAGCCCCGCCGGGGGAGGACGGGGCTTTCTGAAAACAGAGCATCGGGGAAGCTGCTCCGGCTTTACAACCGGTCGCGCCCGGAATCGTTCCGCAGCGTTGTTCGGATACGCGTCTGCATGGCTTCGTAGTAGACGTCGCGCTCGTGGATCATCTGGGCCTGGCGAGCCTTGAACGAAGCAACGCGCTTGAGGATCTCGGCCCGTTCAGATGGGCCCGAATAAAGCGGATCTCTCCGGGCAGGAGATGGCACGTTAGTTGGAACTGCAACAGGAATGTCCTGCGAACTACGCTCCGAGGTTTCAATTGCTGCGTTCGCCGCATGTACAATCAGAGCAGGAGCCATCAAACGATCTGCGTCCACGGTGGCAGGCGAGGTGACGGTTTCCGTTGAATCGGACGCGTGCGACGGCGCGTGGCTCGGCGGTTGCCAGATGTTCAGTCGCTGGGCCGCGACCGGATGCGCGGCGGCGACCTCCTGTACGAATGCGAGCGTCTGCGCGACCAGTCGGTCACGCTCTTCTTTCCAGGATGCCATGACGCGCTTCCCCAATCCCGTATCCATTCTCTGCGAAGCGTGAGCTCGACGTCAATTGAATTGCATCCATCATGATGTCTTCGGTGGATGATCGCGCTGCCGCGCTTGCGGCGCATGGATGTTACCGCTAGTTCGGAACAAACGGAGATTTCCATGGCCAAGATCGATCTGGACTCACTGAGCATCGAGGAACTTGCGGCACTGCGCGATAATGCATCCGACAAGCTGGCGGAGAAAGTTGCTGCACGTCAGGCTGAGCTCGAAGCCGAGCTCGATAGGCTCGCGCAGTACGGCAAGTCCGTGAAGAAGTCTCAGGCAACGCCGGTGGCGAAGCCGAAGAAGGACGATCTGCCGAAGAGCGAGCTCTCCGCCGATGTTTCGCGAGCTGCATAAAGATTTCGCAAATCGGTATTTGACTACTTAAGGGCGGAGCTCATTTTCAGCTTCGCCCCGATATTTGATTTTGATGTGGTGTTTTGACACCGCCCGCATTTCATTTAATTGACGCACGCTGGCGCGTATTTTGCGCGCCTTGGGAAGGAGTGCGGACGCATTTGATCGGAGCTTGTTTATGCCGGCCCTTGATATCAAGTCTCTTTCGGTTCCCGAACTCCTCGCATTGCGGGAGGATATCGACAAGCAACTGCAAGCCCACCGTGCCGAATTGCAGGCGCAACTCGCACAGATCAGAAGCGTCGATGGCAAAACCAGCCGCGTCAAAGGCATCAAGGTTCCGGCGAAGTATCGCCATCCCAAAACGGGAGAGACCTGGACCGGGCGCGGCGGTGTTGCGGGCTGGCTCGCGAAGGAGATCGCCGCCGGTCACAAGCGGGAAGACTTTTTGATCGACAAGCCCGCCAGGAATGGACGCGCCAAAGCGAAATAGATCCTGGAAACGTGGCGACGAAGCAAAACATGCGTTGATCCCGGCATGGCACCGGATCCCGGTCTGCGGCATTGTCGTCGGATCACTTCCTCTCGGACCTTCCAATGATTGCAACTGACCTTCGCACTGGCGTGGATCGTCTTGGCGAGATGATCGCCGAAGCCAGAACCATCGTGCCGTTCACCGGCGCGGGGATCTCGACCGAAACGGGCATTCCCGATTTCCGTTCGCCTGGTGGCTTGTGGACCCGTAACCGGCCAATTCCGTTCGACGAGTTCGTCGCCAGTCAGGATGCGCGCGATGAAGCCTGGCGCCGGCGCTTTGCGATGGAAGAGACATTCGCTGCGGCCAAGCCTGGTCGCGGGCATCGCGCACTCGCCTCGCTCTACAAGGCTGGCAAGATTCCTGCTGTGATCACCCAAAACATCGACAACCTGCATCAAGCGTCCGGCTTCAAGGCTGACGCTGTGATCGAGCTGCACGGCAATACGACCTATGCGCGCTGCATCGGTTGCGCGAGGCGCTATGAGCTCGATTGGGTGAAGAGCAGATTCGATTCCGAAAGACAGGCGCCAGACTGCACGGTATGCGGCGAGCCCGTGAAGGCTGCGACGATCTCATTCGGTCAGGCGATGCCTGAAGATGAGATGCGTCGCGCAGCTGAGCTATCGCAGCACTGCGATCTGTTCATTGCGATTGGATCGTCGCTCGTCGTGTGGCCCGCAGCGGGATTCCCGATGATGGCGAAACATGCCGGTGCACGCCTTGTTATCATCAACAATGAGGCGACCGAGCAGGACGATCACGCTGACCTTGTCATTCGCCATGATATCGGCGAAACGCTCGGACCATTCGTCGGAAATTGATGCGCATCTGATTCGTTTGAGCGCAAGCTGTTCATAGCTGTCACTGTGTTCGTTTTTTGTCTTTGCTGATCAGGCGACAGTGTTATCTTCGAATCGAAAGATTCGCACCGCGCCATCGTGAATTAGCTTCGATGGGGCATGTGAGATGGCGCTGACAGGGCTGACAGCGCAAATGATAGTGGGATCCGGGGCCATGGGGTCGGACGCATTTGAGTCCAAGCGGTTGGGGGGACTGATTCCCGGAGCGGGTGGTCCGCGACCAGGGAATGAGCTTTCAGGCAACGCAAGCCGCGACGCACTCGACCCCTTTGCGGGTGTCGGCGAAGGCAACGCCGTCGATCTCGTCGAGATCAGCGGTGTTATCAAGTGGTTCGATGCTTCCAAGGGTTATGGCTTCATCATTCCTGACAATGGCGCAGCCGACGTGCTCCTGCATGTGACCGTGCTTCGCCGCGACGGCTACCAGACGGCCTATGAAGGTGCCCGTGTGGTCGTTGAATGCACCCAGCGGTCCAAGGGCTATCAGGCTTTCCGCGTTGTTTCGATGGACGAGTCGACTGCCATCCATCCCGCGCAGATGTTGCCGCCGCGCACTCATGTCAGCGTGACGCCTACCAGTGGCCTCGAGCGGGCGCAGGTGAAGTGGTTCAACCGGCTGCGTGGCTTCGGCTTCCTCAGCTGCGGCGAAGGCACGCCGGATATCTTCGTCCACATGGAAACCCTGCGCCGCTTCGGCATGACCGAGCTGCGTCCCGGCCAGTATGTGCTGGTGCGCTTTGGGCCCGGCTCCAAGGGCATGATGGCTGCCGAGATCCAGCCCGAAGGCGGTACGCCGGGTCTTTCGTCGCACTAAGCCGTCTACGGTTTTCCAAGTTTCTTGCGGGTTTCCTGCCAGCCTTACCGTCCGAGGGCCATCACGCGGCTGTGCATCACGACCGTCTGGCGCTGGCACGCGTCGTCAGGCTAGGGTCGCGCCGCCCGGCGTCGTGACCGGGCTCTTTGCGTGGATTGCCCTTCATGAGTCTGTTTCGCTTCGCCGCCCGCTGCCGCCTCTCGATGCTGGCGGTGATCGCCGCTCTGGCCCTTGTCGGCCCTTACAAGCCAGCCGCAGCCGCCGAATTCCAGCCGCTCGAAATCGTCACCAAGTCAGGTGTGCGGATGTTCTCCGTCGAAATCGCCAAGACCGACGAGGAGCGGGCGACCGGTCTGATGTACCGCAAGGAGCTCGCGGACGGCCGCGGCATGCTGTTCGACTTCACGCCGGAGCAGCAGGTCTCCATGTGGATGAAGAACACCTTCGTTTCGCTCGACATGGTCTTCATTACCGGCGACGGCCGGGTGCTCCGGATCGCGGAGAATACCGAGCCACAATCCCTCAAGATCATTTCATCGGGAGGCCCCGCACGGGCTGTTCTCGAAGTGGTCGCAGGCACCGCCAAAAAATATGGAATCGCGCCCGGGGACCAGGTGGTCCATCCGCTGTTCAAGAAGCGCTAAGTCATTGAATATAATGGGGGATGGTCGGGGCACTAGGATTCGAACCTAGGACCTGCGGTACCCAAAACCGCCGCGCTACCAGGCTGCGCTATACCCCGACGATGCGGTGTCGATACACGCTTAGGCCGGGGGCAGCAAGGCATCTGCCGGCGATTTCTCGCCTGTCCCGCACCATGTTCGACAACGGGTCTATTCTGCGGCTTTCGACGGCGATGCCTGCTGTTCTGACGTTGCTGGAGCTGCCGGCTTCGGCAACGGCTTGTCCTGCTTCTTCGACCACGAGATGTAATAGGCCACGCCGGTCATGATGCCGATGCCGGCGGCGCTGACGAATATTTGCGCCAGCAGCGAGCCCGACGACATCATCAGCTGGAAGTGGCCGACGAAGGACAGGAACACGCCGACGCAGAATACGGCGAGCGACTGCTGGCCGCATTTGATGAGCGGCTGAAACACCGGCCACTCCAGGCCTTTCCATTCCTTCGGCACGAAGCGGGTGACGAAGAAGGCGATGATCACGAAATGCAGCACGCGATAGGGCGCGAGGTTGGTCTTGTCGTTTGGATTGAACGCGTCGAACAACCAGTCCGGCATGATCATGTGGCCGGTGTCCGGGAAGCGACCGGCCATGGTCATGACAAGCGAGAACAAGAGATAGGCGATGCCAAAATACAGCAGCACCTTGGAGCGGATCACCGAGCGTGACTCGAGCGCGCCGCCGAGCGCGAACCAGGCGCCGAACACAAACAGTAATTGCCAGGTGAACGGGTTGAAGTACCAGACGCCGTAGGGATAGGCGGGCAGATTCCAGCCGAACTGGCGTGCCGCGAAATACAGCGCCAGCGACGCCAGCATCGTCAGATCCGGCTTGCGCAGCATCATCCACAGCACCGGCGGGAACAGGCCCATCAGCACAATATAGAGTGGCAGCACGTCGAGATTGAGCGGCTTGAACTTGAGCAGCAGACCTTGCGTCAGCGTCTGGATCGGATTGTCGACCAGACCGGCAACGTTGAACTCGTTGATGATGTCGGGGTCGTTATAGCGCTGCGCCACATAGCCGATGGCGGCGATGTAGATCACGAACAGGATAACGTGGGCGACATAGAGCTGCCAGACCCGCTTGGTGAGGCGCGTAGCGCCGACGATGAAGCCGCGCTCCAGCATCATCTTGGCGTAGACGAAGGACGCCGTGTAGCCGGAGATGAAGACGAACAGGTCGGCGGCGTCGGAGAAGCCATAGTTCCGGGTGGTGACCCAGTTCACCACATTGTCGGGGATGTGATCGAGGTAGATCGCCCAGTTGGCGATACCGCGGAACAGGTCCAGCCGAAGGTCTCGGCCTTTGGGGGGAAGGATGGCGTGAATATCCATGGGTGCCGCTTCAGGAGCCCTTCGTGATGCCGAATTGCGAGATCAGATAGACCGCTTCGTGCCCCGATTGTCACGACGCCGTGGAACGAATATACACAATAACGAAGCCGCCAAACGACGGAATCACGGATCAAATTCGTGACAATTGGATATACCAGCCCCGCCGTTTTCACCAATTTGTCGCAGTGTCGCAGCTGACCAAGGCCGATCCCGAGACGCTAATCCCGAGACGAAGGCCCATCCTTAAAAGGCTATCGCATTCCATGACCGCACGTATCTTCAAAGCCCCCAAGAATGCCATGCAGGCAGGCCTCGCCAAGACCAAGGACTGGCAGCTCGATTATGAGCCGGAGCAGGCGCGGGTGATCGAGCCCCTGATGGGCTGGACGTCGTCCGGTGACATGAAGCAGCAGCTGTCCATCCACTTCGACAGCAAGGAAGAGGCGGTCGCCTACTGCGAGCGCGAAGGCATTGCCTATCAGGTGATCGAGCCCAAGGTGCGTGCGCCCCGGACCATCGCCTATGCCGACAATTTTGCGTTCCGCCGCTCGGAGCCATGGTCGCACTGACGACCGGTTTGCGGGCAAATCAGCCTCCGTAACGCTCCAAATCTCACCCTGACCAGCACCGAAAGTTAGGGTTGCGTCCCGCCACGACGGGGTGACACCATCATGGCAGGCCCGTTGCCGGGCCGCCGTGCAAACAAGAAACAGACCCTGCAGGAAACGGAAGCCGATGTCGCTTCGCTCCACGATCGATCCCACCTCGGCCGAGTTCAAACGCAATGTCGATGTGATGAAGGCGCAGGTTGCCGAGCTCAAGGACAAGCTCGGTGCGGTCGCCGGGGGCGGCGGCAAGGCGTCCCGCGCCAAGCACACCGCGCGCGGCAAGATGCTGGCCCGCGAGCGTGTCGATCTGATGATCGATCCCGGCACGGCCTTCCTCGAACTCTCGCCATTGGCCGCCAACGGCCTCTATGGCGGCGATGTCCATTCCGCCAGCGTTATCACTGGCGTCGGCCGGGTGTCGGGCAGGGAGTGCATGATCGTCGCCAATGATGCGACCATCAAGGGCGGCACTTACTATCCGATGACGGTGAAGAAGCATCTGCGCGCGCAGGACATCGCGCGGCAGAACAATCTGCCGTGTATCTATATGGTGGACTCCGGCGGTGCGTTCTTGCCGCAGCAGGACGACATCTTTCCGGATGAGCGCCATTTCGGCCGCATCTTCTACAATCAGGCGCAGATGTCGGCGCAGGGCATTCCGCAGATTGCTGTCGTGATGGGCTCGTGCACTGCCGGCGGCGCTTATATGCCGGCGATGTCCGACGAGAGCATCATCGTGCGCAATCAGGGCACGATCTTCCTCGGCGGTCCGCCGCTGGTGAAAGCAGCAACCGGGGAGGTGGTCACCGCGGAAGAGCTCGGCGGTGCCGACGTCCATTCACGACAATCGGGCGTCACCGATCACTATGCGCAGAACGATGGTCACGCCATCGGCATCGCGCGAAAAATCGTCGCGACACTGAAGCCACCACAGCGGGCCACACTGAACATGCAGGCGCCCCGCGATCCTGTATACGCGGCTGAAGAACTCTACGGTGTCATTCCTGCCGACGCGCGCAAGCCGTTCGACATGCACGACATCATCGCGCGCATTGTCGACGGCTCCGAATTCGACGAATTCAAGAAGCTCTACGGCACGACTCTAATCTGCGGCTTCGCGCATATCTGGGGCTTCCCGGTCGGCATCATCGCTAACAACGGCATCCTGTTCAGCGAGAGCTCGCTGAAGGGCGCGCATTTCATCGAGCTCTGCTGCCAGCGCAACATCCCGCTGGTGTTCCTGCAGAACATCACCGGCTTCATGGTCGGCAAGAAATACGAAGCCGGCGGCATTGCGCGCGATGGCGCCAAACTGGTGACAGCTGTCGCCACGGCCAACGTCCCGAAATTCACCGTGGTGGTCGGCGGCTCCTATGGCGCCGGCAATTACGGCATGTGCGGCCGCGCCTACAGCCCGCGCTTTCTGTGGATGTGGCCCAATGCCCGTATCTCGGTGATGGGCGGTGAGCAGGCAGCGATGGTGCTGAGTCAGCTGCGCCGCGACAATATCGAAGCCAAGGGCGGCACCTGGTCGACCGAAGAGGAGGAAGCGTTTCGCAAGCCGACACGCGACCAGTTCGAGACCCAGGGCAGCCCGTATTACGCAACGGCGCGCCTCTGGGATGATGGCGTGATCGATCCCGCAGATACGCGCCTGGTGCTCGGACTTGGTTTGTCAGCATCGGCCAATGCGCCGATCGAGCCGACGCGCTTCGGCCTGTTCAGGATGTGATGATGGCCAAAGCCGAAATCTCAAAAGCTTTATATCGCCGCTTTCGCACGCTCCTGATCGCCAATCGCGGCGAGATAGCCTGTCGCGTCATCCGTACCGCGCGGGCCATGGGCTTGCGCACCGTCGCGGTCTATTCCGAGGCAGATGCCAATGCGCTGCATGTCGCGGAAGCCGACGAGGCCGTGTTGATCGGCCCGGCGCGTGCGCGCGACAGCTATCTCAATATCGAGCGCATTCTCGAAGCTGCAAAGAAGACCGGCGCCGAGGCGATCCATCCCGGCTACGGCTTTCTCTCCGAGAGCGCCGAGTTCGCGCAGGCTTGTGCCGATGCCGGCCTGATCTTCGTTGGACCTACTGCGGAGATGATCACTGCGATGGGCTCGAAGTCGGGCTCCAAGGCGCTGATGGAGAAGGCTGGCGTGCCGCTGGTGCCGGGCTTCCATGGCGAAGCGCAGGACGACGCGACATTGGCCAAGGCAGCCGACAAGATCGGCTTCCCGGTTCTGGTGAAGGCCTCAGCGGGCGGCGGCGGGCGTGGCATGCGCGTGGTGCGCTCGGCTGTTGAACTGGCTCCGGCCATCGTCAGCGCCAAGCGCGAAGCCAAAGCAGCGTTCGGCGACGACCGCATGCTGATCGAAAAGTATGTCGACAATCCCCGCCACATCGAGGTGCAGATCGTCGGCGACAGCCACGGTAATCTGGTCTCGCTGTTCGAGCGCGAATGTACGTTGCAGCGACGGCATCAGAAGGTGATCGAAGAGGCGCCGTCGCCGACGTTGAACGGCGCGCAGCGTGAGGCGGTTTGCGCGGCTGCACGCAAGGCCGCAGGCGCGGTGAACTATGTCGGCGCCGGCACTATCGAATTCGTCTCTGACGGCAAGGACGTGTTCTTCATTGAGATGAACACGCGCCTGCAGGTCGAGCATCCCGTCACTGAACTGATCACCGGCATTGATCTGGTCGAATGGCAGCTCCGCGTGGCGTTCGGCGAAAAGCTGCCGCTGTCGCAGGACCAGATCAAACTCAACGGCCACGCCATCGAGGCGCGGGTGTACGCCGAGAACCCGCACAAGAATTTCATGCCGTCGGTCGGCAGGATCCGCACCTGGCGCACGCCCGCTGAGACGAACGGCTTGCGCATTGATGCTGGCTATCGCGAGGGCGATGCGGTGTCGCCGAACTACGACGCCATGCTCGCCAAGGTGATCGCCTGGGCGCCGACGCGCGATGCGGCGATCAACCGGCTCAATCGTGGGCTGGAAGAAACTGATATTCGCGGCATCGTCACCAACACGCCGTTCCTGTCGGCGCTTGTGACGCATCCGGATGTGCGTGCCAACACCATCGACACCGGCTTTATCGAGCGTGAATTAAAAGTGTTGACGCCGGACTCGGCGGTGCCCGGCGATCTCGAACTATGCGCGGCCGTCGCCGCCATTGTCTCGAGCGAAGAGCAGGCAGCACGGGCCGCCGGTGCCTCGCCCTGGCTGACGGCTGGCTGGATGCCGGTCGGGCGTCGCCAGCGGGTGTTCAAATTCAAGCATGGTTCGGACGAGCAGCGCGTGACGTTGAATTACGGCAGCGGTCCTGCAACGATTTCGATCGGCACTCGCGAACTGGGGTTTGAGACGGCTGCGGCCGATGACGGGCATTTCGATCTGACACTGGACGGAGCACGCTCGCACATCGTTTCGGTGATCGAGGGCCACGAACTCTACCTGCGTACGCGTCACGGCCGTTTCGACATGCATTGGGTCGATCCGTTCGGCGGCGACGATGAAGAGCAAGTCGGCGAGGACAAGATCGTTGCGCCGTTGCCGGGCACTGTGGTGGCGCTGCTGGCCGAGGAGGGCGCGACCCTTGAGAAGGGCGCGGCCATCCTGACCTTGGAAGTCATGAAGATGGAGCAGACCTTGCGCGCGCCGTTCGCAGGCGTGCTCAAGCGCATCAAGTGCAAGGTTGGCGATATCGTTGGAGAAGGCGTCGAGCTTGCGGAAGTCGAGCCGAGCGCCTGATCTTCTGAAAGACGTGTGAGATTGAAACAAGCATGAGTGATCAGGTTCGTATCGTCGAGGTCGGTCCGCGCGACGGTCTGCAGAATGAAAAGACGCCGGTGTCGGTCGAAGACCGCATCGCCTTCGTGAAGGCTTTGGTCGGGGCTGGCCTGCATACGGTCGAGGTCGGCTCGTTCGTGTCGCCCAAGGCGATCCCCAAAATGATGGGTTCGGATCAGGTATTTCTCGGCGTGCGCGATTTGCCCGGTGAATTCCATGTGCTGGTGCCGAACGAGAAGGGCTATGAGGGCGCGAAGGCGGTCGGCGCGAAAGTCATCGCGGTGTTCGCCTCGGCCTCGGAAGGCTTTTCGCGTGCCAACATCAATTGCTCGGTCGCCGAATCCATCGAGCGCTTCAAGCCGGTGATCGAGCGCGCCAAGGCCGACGGCATCCGCGTGCGGGGTTACGTGTCCTGCGTTCTCGGTTGTCCCTATGATGGCGACGTCGCGCCGCAGGCGGTCGTCGATGTCTCGAAGACGCTGTTTGATCTCGGCTGCTACGAAGTCTCACTCGGCGACACGATCGGTGTCGGGACGCCGTCGAAGGCGCGGCAGATGCTGCGCGCCGTTGCTGGCTCGGTTCCCATGCCAAAGCTCGCTATGCACTTCCACGACACTTATGGTCAGGCGCTGGCCAATCTCTATGCCGGGATGGAAGAAGGCTGTCGCGTTGTCGACAGCGCTGCCGGCGGTCTCGGCGGCTGCCCCTATGCGCCCGGTGCGACCGGCAATGTCGGCACCGAAGATGTGGTCTACATGCTGGAAGGCATGGGGATTGCGACGGCCGTCGATATGAACAAGCTGCTCGCTGCGACCAACACCATCAGTGCTCTGATCGGCCGCCCGCCGGTCAGCCGTGTCGCTTCGGCACTCAACGCGAAGACGCGCTGAGAGCCAGTTGGCGGACGACAGGATAGGTCAGGCCGGGACGTCCAGCGCGAGCTTGAGGAGGTTCGCGGTGAGCGGCGTCTTGGCGACATAGTCCTTCCACGCCGTATCGCGCGCGATATCGCGCCACTTGCCGACGGTCGCAGCGTCGAGCGCGCTGACCTGGGCGCCGGCCTTCTCATAGACCCTGGACACTTCGACATCGTCTTGCTGCGCGCCCGCCTTGCCGAAGGCTTCCATCTCGGCGCCGACCGAGACCAGAATATCCTGGTGTGCTTTCGGCAATTTGTCGAACACAGCCTTGGACATCATCAGCGGCTCAAGCATGAACCAGTAGGACGCACCCGCGCCGGAGGTCAGATGCTTGGCGACTTCGCTCAGCTTGAATGAGATGAGGCTGGTCGATGAGGTGATGCCGGCATCGCAGGCGCCGCTCTTCATCGCCGCGTAAATTTCGTTGGACGGCATTGAGAGCACGCGTGCGCCGGCAGTCTGCAACATCATGTTCATCTCGCGCGAACCGCCGCGTACCGTGAGACCCTTGGCGTCCTCAGGAACAACCAGCGGGCGCGAGCGGCTAGCCACACCGCCGGCCTGCCAGACCCAGGTCAGCAGCACGATGCCCTTGTCGGCGAGAATGTCGCTCAGTGCCTTGCCGATCGGCAGGTTCTTCCAGCGCAAGCCCTGATCGTAGGTCGAGACCAGACCGGGCATCAGGCCGATATTCGCTTCCGGCAATTCATTGCCGGCATAAGGCAAGGGATAAAGGCTGAGATCGAGAGTCCCTTTGCGCATGGCGGAAAATTGCGCATCTGCCTTGATCAGCGACGAATCCGGATAAACCTCGGCAACGAGGTCGCCGCCACTCTGCTTGGCAATGGCGGCGGCGAAAGTCCGGACCAGACGGTCGCGGAAGTCGCCGTTATCGATGGTGCCGCCGGGAAACTGGTGCGAGATCTTCAGTGTAGTCGCTGCCTGCGCCGTACCGATACCGCAACGAAGGATCGCAGGCACGGCGAGGGCCGATCCAAGGATGTGGCGGCGAGTCAGCATGCGTAACTCCTGAAAGTGTTCGTCTGGTGCCGGGCGGGACAAAATGCGCCCGCGTCCTGTTGCTCCGTCACCGCGCGTCCCTTCGTTTATACAATCCGAACCGGCGGGCAAGTGATGTTGCGTCGCACGCAATGGCTATCGGATGCATCATCAAGACTTTTTTGATGCGACGTAACAAACCGCGA
Organism: Tardiphaga sp. 20_F10_N6_6; assembly: GCF_052076045.1. Lineage (NCBI taxonomy): Bacteria > Pseudomonadati > Pseudomonadota > Alphaproteobacteria > Hyphomicrobiales > Nitrobacteraceae > Tardiphaga > Tardiphaga sp. 20_F10_N6_6. The sequence goes on along the minus strand of NZ_CP197239.1, from coordinate 914,678 downwards.
CCTCCGTACGTCTGGTTCATAGCGACAGACGTCGCGCTTCAGAAATGGATCCGAGGAAAAACATCATGACCATCTCCACCAAGTTTGCGCTCGGCGTGTCCGCCGCGCTCGTCTCGCTCAGCCTTGCGCTGGCACCTGCCGCGTTCGCTCAGGACAAGATGAGCAAGGATGACGGCATGAAAAAGGACACTATGTCGAAGGGCGACGGTATGAAGAAGGATGCCATGTCTCACGACGGTATGAAGAAGGACGATGGCGTGAAGAAAGACGGCATGATGAAGAAGGAAGACGGAATGATGAAGAAGTAACGTCTTCACCCGCATCGCTGTGACGGGCCCGTCCGTGCGGCGGGCTTGTCATGTTGCGCTGCTCGTTGCTGGATCTGAAAACTCGGCATAGCCTCCGCGCACAAGAAAATGCCTGGGAGGCCATGATGAAAAAAGAACGACGCCTCGTCGTTGCGGCGACTTGTCTGATCGCGGCAACGCTCTTTCCAAGCGCGACGACATGGAGCGCCACTGACGAGATGGGCTTTGTGCGCATCAATCAGGGCGAGGAAGTCTGGAAGAATCCGTTCGGTGTCGGCGTTGAAGTTGCGACGCTCTATGGCGATCCCTCGAAGCAGGGCATCTATGTGCTGCGGATCAAATGGCCGCCCGGCATCATGAGCAAGCCGCACAAGCATCCCGAAGATCGTCACGTCGTGGTGCTGTCGGGCACCTGGTACACCGGCACGGGCGAAGCCTTCGTGCCCGAAAAGTCGATCCCGATGAAGACCGGCGGCTACATGGTGCATCCCGCCGGTGCGGTGCATTGGGACGGCACACGGGAAGAGGGCGCGGTGATCCAGATCACCGGTTACGGCCCGAGCGGCAACAAATTCGTCAAACCCGACGAGCCGCAATTCGGCAAAACGAACTGACCTCGGACAATCAATTCAGGCAGCGTGCCATCGGATGATGGCACGCTGATCTCGTGCTTATTTACGCTTCTTGCGGGCGGCGTAGCGGGCGTCGCGGGCAGCTTTCTGCTGGGCTTCCAGCGCGGCCTGGGCAAGCGCGGCTTCTTCCTTCTCGCGCGCAGCCTGGACTAGAGCAGCGGCGGCTTCCTCGGCTTCGCGGGCCTTCTGGACGGCCTTCTCAGCGTCGCGGATGGCCTTGGCTTCCGCGCGTGCGACGGCAGCGGCTTCGCGCTCGGCGGCGCGCGCCTTCACGGCAGGATCATCGGGCCCCGGTGCTGCCTTGAATTTGTTCAGAATGTTCTTCTTGGCTTCGATCGCAGCCTTCTGGCGATCCGCGAAGCTGGGTTCCTTAAATGACATGAACGAGGCCTTGTCGCTTTCTTTGGTTTGGGGTGGGTCATTGTCGGGTGCGGCAGCCGGGCAAACACCCAGGCAATGGCCGAAACTCCGCTGCGGTTTACAGCCGACAGCGCGGCAACGCATCAACTATCTGCGATTTACGGCAATCTTACGCATGATTTGCCGGCAAGGAGGCCTGCGCGAGGCTGGGGCGGAGCTTGTGCCGGGGTGATCCGCGTATATCCGCAAATCCCGGGAATCGGGCATGTTTTGGTCATCCGGCGATTTGGAGCGCGCGGAGCAGGCCGCCTGTGCGGCGCGAGGACCGATATGGATGCCCAGAAGACAGCCGTCGATGCCGTGGTCATTCAGACCGGCTGTGATCGCGACATGGTGACCCACTTCATTCGCGGCCTGTATCTGGCGGGCGTTCGCGACCCCAAGCGACTGACTTTCAAAGGGCTGCAATTCGCAGCAGAAGCAGGCGCTTAGCAACATTTGTAGCCAAAATGGCCATGTTGCGGCTTTCCAGCGGCCGTGGTGCTGCCTTGAACCTGCGGTGCCCTCCGGCTGACTGATCAGGAACTTTCCGCGAAATGCGGAGTTCCTGTCGCCATCGGGAGTTATCCATGCAAGCAGCCATCGATCGCGTCATCCGCTCGTTCAGCTTCAAACATCCGGCCTCGCTCGCAGAGCCGATGTCGGACAGTCGCTCAATCCAGGCAAGCGATGAGGCGACAGAGTTGGCGACCCGGCTGCTTGAAAATTACAAGGGTCAGCTGGCCCGACGCAGCTCCAAGCCTGACTGAGGACTGATTCAAGCATCCTCATTGACCGATCTTCATGGATCGCGGCTTCGGGATTCGGCATTGCCAGGACTTGCGTTGCGGTGCGATGACGGGGCATGACTGCGCCGCTCGCAGACCCAACCATCCAGGAGACATGATGCGAAACTCCCAGCGTGCCGTCAGAGCCACGGCCGTCGCGCTCAGTGCGGCCATGATCGTGGCCGTGTCCAACGTCTCCCTTTCTTCCGCCATGGCGCAAGCGCCTCAAAAACAAGCGCCGCAGAAAATGGCGCCAGCCGCAGGAAAAACCATGACCACAGCTTCAGGCCTCCAGATCGAAGACACCACCGTTGGCACCGGCGCGACGCCGGCCAAGGGCCAGACCTGCGTGATGCATTACACCGGCTGGCTCTATGAGAACGGCGTCAAGGGCAAGAAATTCGACTCGTCGGTCGATCGCAACGAGCCGTTCGAATTCCCGATCGGTATGTCGCGGGTCATCAAGGGCTGGGACGAAGGCGTCGCGACCATGAAGGTCGGCGGCAAGCGCACGCTGATCATTCCGCCGGATCTCGGCTATGGCGCGCGTGGTGCCGGCGGCGTGATCCCGCCAAATGCGACGTTGATCTTCGACGTCGAACTGCTCGGCGTCAAATAAGCCCGATCAAACGAACCTATGCCTGCGCGATCCTGCGCAGTAACGTCCGTGACGCTTCCTCGCCGGCATAGATGTCGGCGAGGGGCGCTGCCTTCGCGATGAAGGGGGCCTTGTCCGGCGTGACAAATGTCACGCCCATCGCTTCGACCTGCAGGCGCGTTTGCGCCTCGAATGCGGTCCACAGCTTGTTCATGTGATGATACGACAGGGCGGCGGCTTCGCGGATGATCTCCCGCTGTTTCGGCGTCATGCTATTGAGCCGGCCGGCGCCTACCAGCAGTACATCCGGGATCATGGTGTGTTCGTCGAACGAGTAGTGCGTTGCGACTTCAGCATGTTTCCCGACGATCAACGCCACCACGCTGTTCTCTGCACCATCGACCAATCCCGACTTCAGCGCGACATAGACATTGCTCCATGACAGCTCGATGCCTTCGGCACCGAACAGCTGCATCAGCTTGACCATCGTCTCGGACGGCTGGATGCGGATCTTCATGCCCTTGAGATCGTCGGGATGCAGGATCGGTTTTCGGCCATAGAAGCTGCGCGCGCCGGCATCGTAGAAGGTCAGGCCGGTGAGACCCGCCGATGTGGTCGAGGCCAGAATGTCGTTGCCAACCTCGTTGCTCGTTACTTTCAGCCAGTGCGCGCGATCGCGGAACGTGAAAGGCAGGTTGAGAACCTTGTAGGCCGGATGGAAGCGTTCGAGCACGCTGGCGCTGACTTTCAGAAAATCCAGCTTGCCGGCCTGTACCTGCGACAGCAGGTCGACTTCCTGACCGAGCTGCCCGTCCGCAAACAGCGCGATGTCGAGTTCGCCCTGCGAACGCTCGCGCGCCAGATCGGCAAAGTGCTGCATGGCCGGGTGGACGGGATGGGTGGTCGGCAGGCTATGGGCGAGGCGCATCTTCAGCGGTTCGGCGCGCAGGACTGCAGGGCAGGCGATCGCCATTCCCGCAGTCAGCAAAAGTCGGCGCCGAGAAAGCATTGTCTGCCCCGTGTCCTGGCTGGAATCTGATGCAAGCGTCGGCGCGTCCCCTGCGCCGGACACCATGTTACGTCGGAACCGGAGAAGTTTAAAGTCTGCCGCCAGCTACTTTGGGGCGATTGGCCTGGAGCAGGGCGACATAGCGGTTCTTGGCATCGGGCGCGACCGCTCCGCGGCTGGCGAGATGATGCACGCAATTCAGCGCCAGATCGAACGAAGCGTAGCAATGATGCGCGATCAGTGCGAGGTGCTTGAGCTGCTCGCTCTCCATCGCCTCAGCCTGGATGAAATCCCGGACATAGACGATATCGGCCTCGACGAGTTGATTGATGGCAGCAGCAGGGTTGGGGCCCATCATCGGCGCGATCATCTTCTTGTTGATGGCCGCGAACATGTGCGGAATGAAGCCGAGGCTGCGCAGTTCGAGATCGATGTCGCCGAACACCGGCTGCTTCTCATAGAGCGGCACGAAGGAGACTTCGGTCTGAATGGCGACGGCCTTTGCCAGTTTGCTGCGACCGTTCCTGAACACCGACAGTTCGCCACCCTGAATGTCGATCTTCAAGAGATCGATGTGCTCGATCTCGGCGATATCGTCGAGCCGCCGTGTATCGAGCGGGAGCCTGTCGACGACCCGTCCGAGCTCGGTAAAATTCGGAAAGTGCGTGAGTGTTTTCGGCTCAGGCTGCAGCAGGCTGGCAAAGCCGATGCCGCGGCAGATGTTCAGCGTATGGCTGCCGCCATCGCCGACGGCATAAGGAAGATAGGTCTCAAACGCGCCCTTGCCTAACTGCAGTTGCGCCAATGCCTGCGGATGCGGATCGAAACCGGTAACGCGGCAAAGTCCGCTTTGCAGCATCGGCTTATAGGGCGGATCGCCATCGATGGGATTGGCGCCAATATCGACGACATCGGTCATCCGTGCTGGTTGGAGCAGCGCGGATAAACCATCATCGTTGCGTCGAATCGCGCCGTGCATGCGTACCTTTCCTGCGAATGGTGCGACAATGCGTGCTTCAGCGAGCCTGATCTGTGTGTCAGAACGTCGCGCGACAATTCGGACGGTCTGGGCGCTTGCGCCGAAAATGGGGGATGGAATGAAGCACGAACAGAGAGACGACACCGCGCGCCGCCGCCCCATCCATCATTCGCCGCTGTTCTGGATCGGCGTGGTTCTGTGCCTGGCCGCCATCGTCATCTATGTGATGTCTTACGACCTGTCGGCCGGTCGCTAAATAACGACGCTCACACTTTCTTTGGCTTCTTCTTTGTCGAGGTGTTCAGCGCCACCGCAGCGCGGATGAGCGCCTTCAGCGCCTTTTCATCCAGCTTGTCGCCCTCGTGAATATCGATAGCCCGCCGGGTGTTGCCGTCGAGGCTGGAGTTGAACAGGCCTGACGGGTCATCGAGCGATGCGCCCTTCGCGAAGGTCATCTTCACGACCGCCTTATAGGTCTCGCCGGTGCAGATGATGCCCGCGTATTCCCAGACCGGAACGCCGCGCCACTTCCATTCCTCGACCACGTCCGGGACAGCCTGCTTGATGACCTTTCGGACGCGAGCGAGCATCTCGCCGCGCCAGTCACCCAGCTCCTTGATCTTCGTGTCGATCTGCGCGGAGGGAGAACCTGCCTCGTTGATCTCCGTCGATGTGCTGGACGTCTTTTTTGCCATGCGCTCCCCCTCAGACGTCCGGCGCCATATAGCCGTGTTGGTGGTGCTTATCTACGTGTCGTGAAAATAACCCCGGCCTGTTTCCGGCGTCCAGCCTTCCACCACAGGCGGACGAGAAATCGCTGCGTATTGCGTATTCCGGATCGCGAACCAATTCCGGTGTCACTAAATTGCGTATAGCCTTGAGTCACCGGCGCTTTGCGTGATTCGTAGCGTTTTTCTTATCCAGTTCAGTCGCGTTCGAGAGCATTCCGCCCGTCACGGCGTGTTTGCTGTCGTCAACTATGTCGCGACCATTTCTGCTGAATGGAAAGGCAGATTTTTAAGATGTGCTGCGTTAGTCGTGACAGTAGCAGTCGCCAAGATGACTCGGAGGAGTCCGGATATGACGTATCGCCACGCTGTCGCTCTCGCAGCTGTCCTGTTGGGGGGCGTCGGCGCCGCCCATGCCCAGACGCTGCCATCCTATATGGCGCCGATTTCCGGGCTCACCGCGACAACGCCTGCCGAGACCGCCACCAAGGACATGCTCGCGCTCAACACCGGCATGTTCGAGCTCTACGGCGACGCAGCCAAAGTCTTCCGCACCAATATTCTTGCCAAGCATCCCGTGATCCTCGGCCTGTTCTCCGGCGCCGGCGGCAAATTCACGCTGTATCAGCCCGGCAAACCGCCGCTCGACGCGCCCTCGGTGCCGATGGTCTATCAGCTGCTCAAGTCGGTCGGGCACAGCACCATGGCGCTGGCCGAGGTGGTCGGCCCCTATGTGAACAATCCCGACAACAAATCCTGGCTCGGCTCGATGAAGGCCTATCGCAGCCGCATGCAGTCGGCGCTGGATGGCCTCGATCTCACGCCGATGCAGGCCGACTGGCGCGACAACAACCGCACCATTCTGCAGAACAATCTGGCTTTCATGGACGAGTGCATCGCCAAGGGCGTCATCCCCTTCGATGTGCTGGAGACATTTGGCAAGAAGCAGGCGCCGTTCCTTGCGAAGAACGTGACTTGGGCCGCGCAGACCCAGGTCAATCACTGGATGACCGTGCTGGGCGACTGGAAGAAGATGCTGGGTCCCGATTGGGACAAGGCCTATGCCGCGAGCAACACGATTTATGTGGCACGGCAGAACAACGTGCTGTTCAGCGTGCTGGCGCAGTTCTTCCCGCCGGAGGCCATCAACGATCGTCTGCTGCTGATCGAGACCGTGTCGTTCACCACCACGCAAGCCGACATGCTGGAGTCGCTGACCCGCATCATCGCCGATCGCTCGGTGGGCTCGCTGTTCTTCGGCAACTATCACCTGATGGATTATGAATTGATGGGGGGCGACGCCCGCGCTGCCATCATCGCCGAGAGCGCCAAGCGCGGCATGACGCCGTTCCTGCCGCCCGTGGTGCCGTTCGGCTCGAACCAGTGGCCGACGCTGATCACGACCGGGCCGGGGCCGGCCACCATCGCCGATCTCAAGTAATCGGCGCAGCGGCGGACGGCTGTCGATCAGGGGTGGAAGCATGCGGACTTCGCGTCGCGAGTTCATGAAATGGGTATCGGCGGGCGGTATTTCGCTCAGCCTGTCGCATCTGGCTGCGGCGGAGCCGGTGGCGTTCCCGGCACGCGAGACACTGCCGGGGCGGGGCAAGCTCAATCCCGCTATCGGCGGTGCCGGTCGTGTCGATGGCGTCGCCAAGGTCACCGGCTCGAAACTCTATGCCTCGGATTTCCGGGCGAATGACCTGCCGGGCTGGCCGGCCAAGACCTCGCACGCGATTTTGGTGCGCGCGCCCGATGCCACTCATGTTTATCTTGGCATGGACCTCGCGCGGTTGAGCGGGGCGCTGAAGCCTACGGTAATCGTCACCGCGGCGGATCTCGCCAGGATCAACATCCGCGTTCCCGCCTATTATGAAGGCGATCTGTTCTGTCCCGTCGGCAAGACGCCGCTCTATATGGGCCAGCCTGTTGCGCTGCTGATCTTTGAGCAGTTCGACACCTATGACCGCGCGCGGATGGCCTTGCGCGATGGTACCTTCGTGCAGTTTGGCGAGGAGACCGGCCCGATCGTAATGCCGAATTATGCGGCGTATCGTTTCACCCGCGTTGCCGGCGCCACGCCCGATGCGCCCGATGTCTACTCGCCGGTCCTTGCCGGCTGGGTCACACCCGGCCGTACCCAGGCGTCCGCGCTGCCGGTATGGTCCTCGACCGCGCACAAGAACGAGGCCGGTTACGAGAAGGCTGCGGTCTATGGCGACCAGATCCGTGCCGAGATCGCCGCCAGCGAGTCTTCGGCTCTGGTGCTGGACCGCACCTTCGATACGCAGTCTGTCGATCCGATGTTTATGGAGCCGGAATGCGGACTCGGCTGGTACAGCGCAAAAGACAAGGCGCTCGAACTGGTGCTGGGCGTGCAGTCGCCGTATGAAGCGGCCGAATCAATCGCGTTTCTGCTTGGCGAAACCAAGGCGCCGTTCAAGCCGAGTGCGATCAACGCGCAATTCGCTTATGTGGGGGGCGGTTTCGGCGGTCGCGACCATACGCCATTCATTTTCTATGTGACGCTGGCAGCGATATTCTTCCCGGACCGTCCGGTTCGGCTGGCGCACGATCGGTATCAGCAATTTCAGGCTGGCATCAAACGCCACGCCATCAAGATGCGCTCGCGCATGTCTGTCGATCGCGCCTCTGGCAAGATCACGGCCTTCGCCGCCGATCACGTGCTCGATGGCGGTGGTCTCGCCAATTTCTCGGCCAATGTCGCCACCTGCGCCGCAACGGCCGCGATTGGTATCTATGACGTGCCGAAGGTCGATGTGACGACTGTGGCAGAGCATACCCGCGGCGTGACCGCGGGCTCGATGCGCGGCTACGGTTCGCTGCAGACCATGACCGCGCTGGAAGTTCTGATCGACGAGGCGGCGCTTGCGCTGAAGCTCGATCCCATCGATTTCCGGCGACGCAATGCCCTGAAGCAGGATGGCCGCACCATGACCGGCAATCCCTATATCGTCTCGGTGCGGAGCTTAGATGTTCTCGACAAGCTCGAGCAGCACCCGATCTGGAAGCAACGAGCTGCAGAGAAGGCGCGCGCGACCAGTGGCATACTGGTCGGCACCGGCGTCGCCTGTGTGACCAAGGACTACGGCACCGGCGGCGATAGTTCTAACGGTCGCGTTGAACTCAGCCCCGACGGCAGGATCGCGATTTTCTGCGACCATGTCGAGATGGGCAACGGCATCGGCACGGCGCTGGCCAATCGCGTGGCATTGCATCTCGGCAGCATCGCTGACGAGGTGGCTGTGTCGCAGGTCGGCGTGTTCGACGCGATGGAGCTGGTGACCTCCGGCGATTGCTACACCATGGATCAGAAGACTCAGGACAAGGCCGAGAAGGATCCGCGCTGGGTGCCGTCGATCAGTTCGGCCACCTCAGCCTCGATCGGCGCCCATGTCGGAACGCATGCGGCGGCGGAAGCTGCGCGGGTGATCTTCCGCTTCGGTCTGTGGCCGGCGGCGCTGGCGCTATGGAATATCGGCCCGCGCGATCCACGCGCCAGGGACTTTGCCAAAGCGCAGTGGAAGGACGGACAGCTCACAATGGCGGGCCTGCCGTCGCTGCCGTTGGACAAACTCGCCGCCGCGGCCCATGCACGCAATCTGGTCACCGGCGCCGTGGCGCACGGGTTCTCGCGCTGGTCGTGGGCACGCGCACGTTTCCCCATTAACGGCGAGCAGTATCGCGCCGAGATCGACGGGCTCGCGCTACGTCGTGGCGCCGGCAAATTCACGCGCATCAACCGTGCCAGCGTGTTGTTCCCGCCAACCGATAACAACCGGATGGGCACGGCCTATACAGCGGCATGCGGTGCAACAGTCCGGGTCGAGATCGAGAAAGCGACCGGCGTGCTGCGCATCGCCAAAGCCTATACCGCATTCGAATGCGGGCAGGCGCTGGTGCCGGAGGTCGTGATTGGCCAGGCACAAGGCGGCTTCGCCATGGGCGTCGGTTACGCACTTTTGGAAACGCTGCCGCCGTTTGAGGGCGGACCCGGCAACGGGCAATGGAATCTCGGTCAATATCTGGTGGCGCGAGGATCAGACCTGTCGCTGCGCGACGTCGAGATTGAGCTGATGCCGCCGCTGACACCGGACGAATTGCCGAAGGGCATGGCCGAGGTGGTGATGATCCCCATCGTGCCGGCATTGCTCAACGCCATCCATGACGCCATCGGCCACCGCTTCGCGGCGCTGCCGGTGACACAGGCCATGCTCAAGGGAGCGCTCGCGTGACGACACTGGGCATCACCATCAACGGACAGGTCCATGCGCCCACCGAGGTGCGCGACGATCTCTCCATGAACGACTTCCTGCGCGAATATCTGGGCATGACCGGCACCAAATTCGGCTGCGGCGCCGCGCAGTGCCTGAGCTGTGTCGTGATCGTCGACGAGCCCGACGGCACCTGCCACACCAATCCGACCTGCGTGACCTCGGCGGCGAGCTTCCACGGCAAGACCATCCGCACGGTCGAGGGCCACGCCAAGAACGGCGAGCTGTCGCCGTTGCAGAAGGCTTTCATCAGGCATTTCGCGTTCCAGTGCGGTTACTGTACCGCCGGTTTTCTCAATGAAGGGCAGGTGCTGCTCGAGCAGATGGCCAGGACGCCTGTGCCGCGCGCGGGCCTTGAAGAGAGGATCGCCGAGGCGCTTGACGGGCATCTGTGTCGCTGCACCGGCTACTTCAAGTATCATGAGGCCGTGCTCGATGTGATCCTCAGCGACGCGAAGCGCTATCTCATTCAGGAGCCGCGCGGATGAGAGCCGAGACACGCGTCAAGACTCTGGTTGTCGTCGCGACGCTCGGGATGAGCATGCTCACGGCCTATGCGGCCGGGCAGGGCGCATCGAAAGGGCTGGCGAGCCCGGAGAGTTTCAATGGCATCGCCGATACCAGTGCGCGCTCCGCAGCGATCTTTACCGAACTCGGCAAGGTGTTGACGCATCCGCGCTGCGTGAACTGCCATCCCGCCGGCGACATGCCGCGGCAGGGCGATGTGCGCCGTTTGCATCAGCCGCCGGTGACGCGTGGGTCCGATGGCCACGGCACCGCGGCGATGCGCTGCAACTCCTGTCACAAGGACGCCAATTTCGAACCCGGCCGCATCCCCGGTCATCACGAATGGCACCTGGCGCCGCGCGAGATGGCATGGGAAGGCAAGACCGTCGCAGAGATCTGCGCGCAGATCAAAGATCCCGCACGCAATGGCGGCCGCAAGGTCGAGGATCTCATCGACCACATTGGCAAGGATACGCTGGTCGGCTGGGCCTGGGCGCCTGGTTACGGACGTGCACCTGCTCCGGGCACACAGGCGGAGGCGGGCGCACTCGTGGAAGCCTGGGCGAAAACAGGCGCCGCCTGTCCGGGCTGACGCCGCGACGCCATTTCTGACCCAGTCCCGTTTGTCTCTGTAGACTGGCCCGGCGCCAACAGATTGTATGTTCGTTACGCGGGAACTCTCTGAACAGAAATCCATTATCCGGTCTGAAAAAACCGGAGGTGTGTCATGAAGCAAGTGCCCGACGCTGAAGAAAACCGCCGGCTGGGGAAAATCCAGTCTGACAAGGCTGGCAAGCTCCCCGAGGGCGATGCCAAGCAGGCTCACTTGAAGAAAGCTCGAGACTACGAAGCGGATGCTCGTTCGAGGGCTTGGCGGGACTCCAATCTCAAGTCTCCGAAGTAATGATCGGGAACGATTGTACGCTGACTAACTTAGGAGGAGTGCCATGTTGGCTCTCGAGGTTTCGGAATGCCGACAGTGCTGGTTGTTGAGGATGAAGCCCTCATTCGGGATTTGATCAGCGAAGAATTGGTCGAAGCAGGATTCGATGTTTTGCAGGTCGGCGACGCCAATCAGGCAATTGCCGTCCTAGAGGCCCGCCAGGATATCCACCTCGTATTCACGGATATCGATATGCCCGGCTCCATGGATGGCCTCAAGCTAGCTGCTGCTGTTCGTGACAGGTGGCCACCGATCCACATCATTATCACAACTGGGAAAGCGAGGCCCATGACGATTCCGGCCAACGCGCTTTTCATTCCGAAGCCCTACCTGACCACGGCGGTGATATCTGCGATGCGGACGTTCGAGAACATGCGCTAGGTGGTTGGCATCGGCAATTTCGATTCCGGTACCGCAGCGTCTGCTGCGCTGGTGGAAGCCTCTGCCTAGATCATACGGATAACCTTCTCGGCATCCGTATAAGCCTCGTCTTCTGATGGGAAATCCTCAGACGTGACAACGCTTTTCAATGCAACGCCATTCATGGTCAGGACGGCTCCATCTTTGCGGGAAATAGCTGCACGCCAGAATCCTGGCCGTCGCTGGTAAGCGAGAATGGAGAATTGAGCTTTATTTGCCATTGTAATGTTCGGCGCCTCAAAGGCGGCCGTGTCAAGGCCGGCTAATTTGGCGAAGTCGCGCGCGCCGCAGCTGGGCTTGATGTGAGCTAAGTGAACTCTCCTAAGGGCATACGATCGTGCGGAAAAGCGACGCATCTGTCGCGTCGCCTCAGGCTCTTTATCAAGAAGGTATCCGCGGCCTCAGTTTCCGAGCGAGTTCGGAACTTGGCGTCATCGGGCCGGTTAAGGCAAAGGCCGGCATCCTCGCGAGGGCGTGGCTATGCCGGTCTTACCCAAGGGAGAGGCAGATGAAAGTAACACGCCAAGTTGTACTAGTTTGTGCAGCCACGCTGGGTCTCGGTAGCGCGTCGGTCCAAGCGGGTCCATGCAACACCAGCAAAACGACTGAAATGCGCGACGCTGGTTCGGGCCCGACTCCAGGCAACACCGGCTCGACGGTCGGTGCAAATTCCAAAACTGATCAGCACCCGCCGACGAGCGCCATGAACCAGCAGTCCGGGAATATTCCTGCTTCATCTGAGGATGCCCAGAAGCAAATGCAAGGGAAGCCAACTGCGGCGCAGCAGGCCGACGGGGCGAAGGCTCAAGGCAGCGACTGCTGATGTTCATGACGAACCGGCCTTCAGCACGCGGGGCATTCATCGCTTAGGCTGTCGAGCACGTTCTACTCTTGCCAAGAACGTGCAGTGTTCCGCGAGCGACAGAGCGTAATCTACTTGGTGCTGTGTCGCGGCCGCATGTAACCGGCTCGTCGCATGACGCGATCGCTTGGGCTTCCATCAGTAAATCGGCCGCCGGCATTCCAGGCCATGGTCAGACCTTCTCGCCTGAAATCTATCCGCTCGAGGGCTCGTCGGGATCCCCTCCGTTCAAGTGCAGTCCAGCGCGTTCCTCAACCTGCCAAGCTTCTTCCTGGTATTTCGCCGCCAAAACATTCAGCCGATCTGATACTGACCGAAATCCGACGAATTTGGCGAACTCTTTGCACCTTCGAGACATGGCCCTCAGTTGAACTGCTGTTGCGATCGCTTTTCGTTGGAGCTTTGTGGGAGCCATCGACGTCCTAGGTTTCACCGCGCGACAAACACTCCACCATTTCGCAAAACAGCGGGCGCGTTGAACCAACGACAAGAAGATGAGTGTAGTTCCATGAGACAAAGTATCGCAAGGCCGGCGAAGAGCGGGCCTATCGATATCCGGTCATCAGCTTTCGCGTGCTAGTTCGAAAGATGCGGCGCAGCTCGCATTGATACGCGAATAAAAGTTCCAGCGTTGCCGAAATGAAAAACCTAGCGTGACGCGTGAATGTGAGAAGGTTCAGCAGCATCTGGCAGAGTTGGCTGGTTACAGTCAACGTGATGGTCGCTGATCAAATCAAGCGCCCGATGCTTCCACCTTTCGGCTTCGGCTAGAAATTTCCAACTTTCCTCGGGAAAAAACGAGGCGCGCTGTCGACACATGCTTTCCATTGCTCGTGCATGTAGAAGCTCTTTCATCGCTTCCTCCCCATTTGAGAACAGACCTCATTCTGCGCTCCACAAATCAGACGTAAAGAGCCTCGGAGAAATAAATCGCCCGAAATACCGTGGGGATCTGCATCGGGAGCGCTGCTTCCGTGCCGGTTTGATCAATCTCAGTAATCGAATATCGTTCCGAGCCGAGTCCGGCGCCATAGGTCGCTCTGCGACGCAACAAATTCGCGGTTGTGAAGGAGGTCACCTCCGAAACCGGTTTGGCACAGAAAGCGGTGCCAGAGCCGGCCCGACCGGCGCGCTTCACATGGATGGTCAGAGGATGCTGTCAAGCGACACTGCTGCGAGCTGTCTCTAATGCATTGCTGAGCTCGTGAAGCTCATAGGGTTTGCGCAATAGCAGAAACTCTGAACCTGATTTCCGGGAGGCGTCACTATAGCCCGTCGCAAGCACCACCGGCATGTGCGGGTGACTCCGTCTGAGATTGCGAGCGAGGCCGAGACCATCCAACTTTCCCGGCATCACAATATCACTAAATACAATGTCGATGCCGTCGCGTTCAATCTCGCGCATTGCGGATTCTGCGTCCGTTACCCATTTCACGCGATATCCCAGCTCTTCCAAAAGAACGGTGCTGGAGGTTGCGACATCTGGATTGTCTTCAACGAGAAGAACGGTGCCGGCGCCTTCGGCCAGAACCTCTGCTTCATGCACGCCAGCATGGCCCTCTCCGCGTGGGAGCCGAATGACGATTTCCGTGCCTGCGCCGAGCTTGCTTTTGATTTCTACACTGCCGCCAGCCTGGTTGACAAAGCCATGGACTTGCGAAAGCCCCAATCCCGTTCCCTTGCCGACAGGCTTGGTCGTGAAAAAGGGATCGAACACCTTCGCAATGACATCCTCAGGAATACCAGCGCCGGTATCGATCACTTTGATATTCACATGCTCGCCTGTATCTTCTCCGTCCGCGACACGATGATTTTCTGCTGTGATCGTCAACGTGCCCCCGTCGGGCATGGCATCACGAGAATTGATGCCGAGATTGATGATTGCGGTCTCGAGCTCGGTTGGATCCGCGAAGACCGGCCAGACTCCGGCGGGTACGGAGATTTCGAGCTTTATCGCGCTGCCTAGGACTGTGGCCAAGACTTCGCGTACAGCTTGCACTGTCTCTCCAACGTCAAGCAGCACCGGGTCGACTTGTTGGCGCCGCGCAAAAGTCAGCAGTTGGCGCGTCAGTGCCGCCCCGCGGCGAACGCTTGCCTCTATCGCTTCTGCTGCCTTGACCACGCGAGGGTCAATGGCGTGGCGCTTGATAAGCCGAGCGTTACCGGTAACCGCCATAAGTAGGTTATTAAAATCATGTGCCACTCCACCGGTCAGCTGACCGAGCGCATCCATCTTCTGTGATTCAGCCAGCTGCCTTTGCATATTTTCAAGTTGCTGCACCGCCAGGCGTCGTTCTGTGATGTCGCGCGTAATCTTGGCAAAGCCGATCAACTCGCCTGCATCATTGCGGACGGGATCGATGACCACACTCGCCCAGAAAAACGTGCCGTCTTTGCGAACGCGTAAGCCTTCCTCCTCGTAACGGCCGTTCTTACGGGCAGTCTCCAGAGCACGCGCCGGCTTTCCCGCTTCGCGATCACCAGGGGTGTAAAATCGCGAGAAGTGCTGTCCGATAATTTCTTCGGGAAGATAGCCCTTGATTCGCTGGCCGCCCAAGTTCCAGCTGGTGATCCGACCTTCCGGATCAAGCATATACAAAGCGTAGTCGGTGACATTTCCCACTAGCAGGCGAAAATGGTTCTCGCTCTCGTTTAATGCGAAGCGCGCCTGCATCCGCTCGGTGATGTCCCGCGTGATTTTCGCGAAACCGACAAGCACACCATCTTCATAAATGGCATCAATGACGACGGAAGCGAAAAATCGCGAACCGTCCTTACGCATCCGCCAGCCTTCCGCTTCGAAGCGCTTGTCCCGCCGCGCGGCCTCTAGCGCAGCAGCGGGAAGTCCGGCTTCGCGATCCTCCGGGGGGTAGAAAACCGAAAAATGCTGACCCACGATTTCATCAGCGGAATATCCTTTGATCTTCTCGGCGCCTGTATTCCAATTTGATACAATGCCGTTCAGGTCCAGCAGATAGATCGCATAATCTGTGACGCCTTGAACGAGGAGCCGAAAGGCGCGCTCGCTTTCGAAAAGACCGCGTCCAGCGCTATTTGTCTCTGCCATCGTTCACTTCCCGCGAAACTACTAACGCGTGTCCAGTTTGGCGGTGCCCACAAGGCTGCACCGCTGTCGGCACGGCGACGGAGAGATCCGCAAGGTCTTCAGCGTAAGCCGTCATGCGTGGGACACAAGAAGACAGTTTTTGGGGGAGGCGGAACTAACGAAGTGCCAGGGAGTTAAGTCCTGTTTAGGCGAAGTCAACGCGGCGCTGAAGAAGGCCGCCGCAGCGTTGAAAAATTCGTCGCGATCTGTCCAATCCACGATCCGTATATGATCAGTGCGATCACAACCGCCAATCCTGCAAAGACCCACGACTGCGTCTCTGATTGAGGCACGTTGACCGTGAAAAAAGTTACCGCGTTATAATGTACGGCAAGTCATTGAAAGTATTGGAATCGGAAAATGACGTGGCGATCCCAGCAGGATTCGAACCTGCAACCCACGGAGTAGAAATCCGTTACTCTATCCAGTTGAGCTATGGGACCGGCGCGTCGTCATATCATCGTCGGTATGGCTTGGACAGACCGGGTAAATTGGCCGGATTCGGACACGGTTTTCAAGCGTTTGGGCGGTTGGTGAGCTGGCCTTTCTCTTGCTGATTGAGCGGTGAACCCGCGATTTCAGCCAGAAAGTGTGCCGACTTGATCCGCTTTTCGTCCCAAAACCGAACGTCCGTCTGTGCCTTTGACGTCGCTTCGATACCTGTCCCGTTCGGGGATGCCTTCGCAGCTTCGGGGCCGGCAGATTGGCGGGCCCTAAGACTCCGACGGCGGGGGCCGCGATGGTGGCTTGTCGTCCTTGTTATTGTCACTGGAGATGCCGCGCTGGCCGGTCTCGCCTGGCTCGCCGTCGACGTCATCCTCAAATAGCTGCTCCGGGAAGCCGTATTGCCTGGTCACGAAACGGCCGGCCATATAGGAGATCTGGCACGCGATCAGACATCCGGTCGTGACCGCAACGCCGCCCAGCGCCGAAAATCCCTGGCCCCATGTCACGACGGCGGACAGGACAGCGACCAGCACGGTCGTTACGACAATGACCCAGACGGGGCCGACGAGTCCGACGGCGAGGCCCGCCAGTGAACTTGTCGCCAACAGAAGTTCGATCATGATGCGATGCGCCCAGAACGACCGAACGGTCGGGCGATCGCCGTGATCGTCCTATGCCGCAAGGCGCACCCATCTGACCGCAGCTGGAAGACTTGGGTACCCGTGATCTCCGGTCGTCCCCAACAGGCTGCTTTTAGTCTTAACGTGTCGCGTTTGATTAAAACGCGTAGGGGGCGATCGCGGGCCGGGCCGGCCGTTCATGCGCCTATGACCCGTTGTAAAACTGTCACCAAAATCGTCGGCGCGTGCTCGAACCGTTTCCCACACAGGGGCGACCAATCGGCGGTGACGTGGCTTTGCTTTCGGCAGGGCCCGCCGCCATGATGCCCGCGGCTTGCGCGTGGGGCTGCGATTTGAGTTACCCGGGTTCGTCACATGATGTTGCCAGCAATCACCGTGTCTCGCGTTGCGCCGGTCGAGAGACTCGCGAACAAGCTGGCCATGAGTCCGTCACCGTTTTTACGCACATTTGAATCCAGGCGGCATTCGTCCGTGCAGGGGAGTTGTCCATGATTGGTCTGGTTCGCGCCGTCACTGTCTGCGCCACGCTGGCGTTCGGCCTCGTCTCGGCTCACGCGGCCGACAAGGCTTTCCGACGGGATGAGCTGGCGGATTCCGCGATCAAGCTCGAGGCGCAGATCAAGAGCGAGGCAGGGCCTGTCGCCAAGAGCGCGGCAACTTTGCGTACCGACGCGGACGCCGCGTTCAAACGCTCGGATTTCCGCGCCGGTTTGCAGACGCTGGGCCAGATCGTGGCGATTGCGCCCGATGACAGCGCCAACTGGCTGCGGCTCGCCAAGACGATCTTCCAGATCCGCCCGGCAACCTCGTCCGAAACCACCTTCCTGCGCGAGCGCGCCGCGACCGCCGCCTATATCGCCTATCAGCGCGCCGGCAATGCCGGTGAGGAGGCCGAGGCGCTGGCCGTGCTTGGCCGGGCCATGGAAGAACGCAAGCTGTGGCGCCCGGCGCTGGACGCGCTGCGCCTGTCGCTCGAGATGCGCGAGGTCGCCGACGTCCGCGGCCAATACGAGAAGCTGCGCGACGATCACGGCTTCCGGTTGCTCGATTACACCGTGGACTCGGATTCCGCCTCGCCACGGGCCTGTTTCCAGTTCTCGGAAGAACTCGCCAAGCGGGTCGATTTCGCGCCGTTCCTGGCGCTCGCCGGCAGTGACAAGCCGGCACTGACCTCCGAGGAGAAGCAGCTCTGCGTCGAAGGCCTCAAGCATGGCGAGCGCTACAACATCAACCTGCGCGCCGGTCTGCCGTCGACGGTGAAGGAGAGCCTGCCGAAGTCGGCCGAGTTCAATATCTATGTGCGTGATCGCAAGCCGTTCGTGCGTTTCACCGGCCGCGCCTATGTGCTGCCGCGCACGGGCCAGCAGGGTATCCCCGTGGTCTCGGTCAATACCCAGGCGGTCACCGTCAATGTGTTCCGGATCGGCGACCGCAATCTGATCAACACCGTCATCGGCAGCGACTTCCAGACGGCACTGAGCAAGTACCAGCTCGAGAGCCTCGGCGACGAGCGCGGCATGAAGGTCTGGACCGGCGAGCTGGCCACGGCGTCGACGCTCAATGCCGACGTCACCACGGCATTCCCCGTCGATCTGGCCATCGGCGAGCTGCAGCCCGGCGTCTATGTAATGACCGCGGCGGCCAAGGGGCCGGGCTCAGGCGGTGGCGATGACGACGGCTCGCTGGCGACCCAGTGGTTCATCGTGTCGGATCTTGGTCTCACGGCTTTCTCGGGCAATGACGGCATCCACGTGTTCGTCAATTCGCTCGCTTCGACCGATCCGATGGCCAAGGCCGATGTCCGGCTGGTCGCGCGCAACAACGAGATTCTTGCGACCAGGAAGACCGACGACTCCGGCCATGTGCTGTTCGAGGCGGGGCTCGCCAAGGGCGAGGGCGGTCTGTCGCCGGCACTACTGACGGTGACATCAGACAAGAACGACTATGCGTTCCTGAGTCTCAAATCGAACGCCTTCGATCTCAGTGATCGTGGCGTCTCCGGCCGCGCAGTTCCTGCCGGTGCCGATGCCTTCGTCTATGCCGAGCGCGGCGTTTATCGCTCCGGCGAGACGGTCTATCTCACCGCGCTGTTGCGCGACGGGCAGGGCAATGCCGTGACCTCGGGCCCAATGACTCTCGTGGTCGAGCGCCCCGATGGCGTCGAGTTCCGCCGCGCCGTCCTGCCTGACCAGGGCGCAGGCGGTCGCAGCCTGACGCTGCCGCTGAATTCGGCGGTTCCAACGGGCACCTGGCGCGTTCGTGCCTTCACCGATCCGAAGGCGCCGTCGGTCGGCGAGACCACTTTCATGGTCGAGGATTACGTCCCGGATCGGATTGAATTCGATATATCTTCCAAGGATAAGCTAATCAAAGCTGATGCTCCTGTAGAACTTAAAGTCGATGGTCGTTTCCTCTATGGCGCGCCCGCGTCGGGCCTGCAGCTCGAAGGCGATCTGCTTGTCAGCCCTGCCGCGAACCGCCCAGGATTCGCTGGCTACCAGTTCGGCGTTGCCGACGAGGAAAGCGCCAGCAATGAGCGGACGCCGATCGAAGGCCTGCCGGAGGCCGATGCCAATGGTGTCGCGACGTTCCCGGTCAGCCTCGCCAAGCCGCCGTCCTCGACGCGGCCGCAGGAGGCGCAGATCTTCATCCGCATGACCGAAGCCGGCGGCCGCGCCGTCGAGCGCAAGTTCGTGCTGCCTGTTGCGCCGAGTGCGCCGATGATTGGCGTGAAGCCACTGTTCAAGGACAAGAATGTCGCCGAGGGGGACAACGCCGCTTTCGACGTGGTGGTCGTATCGCCGGAGGGAACCTCGCTGGCCCGTAGCGGCCTGCGTTACGAATTGCTGAAGATGGAATCCCGCTACCAGTGGTATCGGCAGAATTCGTCTTGGGATTATGAACCAGTCAAATCGACGAAGCGCGTCGCCGATGGCGATCTCACCATCGCCGCCAATGCGCCGGCCCGCATCTCGCTGCAGCCGCAGCCCGGCCGCTATCGGCTCGACGTTAAATCGAACGAAGCCGACGGCCCGATCACCTCGGTGCAGTTCGATGTCGGCTGGTATTCCGACGGCAGCGCCGATACGCCGGACCTGCTGGAGACCTCCATCGACAAGCCGGAATATCTGTCGGGCGACACCATGATCGTTTCGGTCAATGCCCGCACCGCCGGCCTGCTGACCATCAATGTGCTGGGCGATCGCCTGTTGACCACCCAGAGCATCGCCGTCAAGGAAGGCCAGTCGCAGATCAAGATCCCGGTCGGCAAGGACTGGGGCACAGGCGCCTATGTGGTGGCCACGCTGCGCCGACCTCTCGACGCCGCCGCCAAGCGGATGCCCGGCCGCGCCATCGGGTTGAAGTGGTTCGGTATCGACAAAAAAGCACGCACGCTCGACGTCGCACTGTCGCCGCCGGCGCTGATCCGGCCCAGCACGACGCTGAAGCTGCCGGTGAAACTCGGCGGGCTCAATCCCGGCGAGGACGCCAAGATCGTGGTGGCTGCGGTCGATGTCGGCATTCTCAACCTGACCAATTACAAGCCGCCAGCGCCGGACGATTACTATCTCGGCCAGCGCCGCATGACGTCGGAAATTCGCGACATCTATGGGCAGTTGATCGACGGCATGCAGGGCACTCGCGGTCAGTTGCGCACTGGCGGTGATAGTGCCGGCGCGCAGATCGAGGGCTCGCCGCCGACCCAGAAGCCGATGGCGTTGTATTCCGGCATCGTCACCGTGGCCGCCGACGGCACTGCGCAGATCGAGTTCGAGATTCCCGAATTCGCCGGCACTGCCCGTGTGATGGCCGTGGCCTGGACCGCGACCAAACTCGGCCGCGCCACTGTGGACGTCACGGTGCGCGATCCCGTGGTGCTCACTGCGACCCTGCCGCGGTTCCTGCTGTCCGGCGACAAGGGCACCATGAGCTTCGACCTCGACAATGTCGAAGGCGCACCGGGCGACTACACCATCGCTGTAAAGACCTCCGGCCCCGTCAAGGTGACCGGCAATCCGGCGACGACGATCAAGCTCGCGGCCAAACAGCGGACCTCGATGGCGCTGGCCATCGATGCATCCGGTGCGGGCACGGCCCAGTTCGACGTCGATATCAAGGGACCGAACGGGCTGACGCTGGCGCGGCACTATGTGCTCGACGTCAAGGCAGCCACGCAGGTTCTGGCGCGTCGCTCGATCCGCACGCTGGCCAAGGGCGAAAGCCTGACGCTGACTTCGGACATGTTCTCCGACCTCGTCCAGGGCACCGGCGGCGTCTCGCTGTCGGTCAGCCTGTCCACGGCGCTCGATGCAGCGACCATCCTGAAGGCGCTGGATCGCTATCCCTATGGCTGCTCCGAGCAGATCACCAGCCGCGCGATGCCGCTCCTCTATGTGAACGATCTCGCGGCCGGCGCGCATCTGGCGATGGATACCGGTGTCGATCAGCGCATCAAGGACTCGATCGACAGACTGCTGGCGCGTCAGGGCTCGAACGGCTCGTTCGGCCTGTGGTCGGCGGGCGGCGACGATGCCTGGCTCGATGCTTATGTCACGGACTTCCTGACCCGCGCTCGCGAGAAGGGGTTTGTGGTGCCGGACGTGCTGTTCCGTGCCGCGCTGGACCGCGTGCGCAATTCGGTCGTCAATGCTGACGAACCGGAGAAGGACGGCGGTCGCGATCTCGCTTACGGCCTCTATGTGCTGGCCAAGAACGGCACTGCGCCGATCGGCGATCTGCGCTATCTCGCCGACACCAAACTGAAGAACCTGGCGACGCCCATCGCCAAGTCGCAGCTGGCGGCGGCGCTGGCGCTGGTCGGTGACCGTGCCCGTGCAGAACGTGTCTATGCGGCGGCCGTCGAAAGCCTAGCGCCGAAGCCGGCCATCGAATTTGGCCGCGTCGATTACGGCTCGGCGCTCCGCGACGCGGCTGCACTGGTCTCGCTGGCCAGCGAAGGCAATGCGCCGCGTGCAACGCTGACGCAGGCGGTCCAGCGTGTCGAGGCCGCGCGCGGCCTGACGCCGTTCACCTCCACGCAGGAGAATGCGTGGCTGGTGCTGGCGTCGCGTGCGCTGGCCAAGGAAGCCAACACGCTGGCGCTCGACGTCAACGGCTCGGCTGTGAAGACCGCGCTCTATCGCAGCTACAAGGCGGCGGAGATGTCCGGGCAGCCGATCAAGATCACAAACACCGGCGACACACCGGTGCAGGCGGTCGTCTCGGTGTCCGGTTCGCCGATCACGCCAGAGCCGGCGGCATCCAACGGCTTCAAGATCGAGCGCAATTATTTCACGCTCGACGGCAAGCCCGCGGATGTCACCAAGGCCAAGCAGAACGATCGCTTTGCCGTGGTGCTGAAGATCACCGAGGCCAAGCCGGAATACGGGCACATCATGGTGGCCGACTATCTGCCGGCCGGTTTCGAGATCGACAATCCGCATCTAGTGTCGTCGGGCGACAGCGGCACGCTGGACTGGATCGAGGATGGCGAAGAACCTGAGAACACAGAATTCCGCGACGACCGCTTCACCGCGGCGATCGACCGGAAGAGCGACGACAAGGCGGTGTTCACCGTCGCCTATATTGTTCGGGCGGTATCGCCCGGGAAGTACGTGCTGCCGCAGGCCTATGTGGAGGACATGTATAATCCGTCGCGCTACGGGCGGACGGGGACGGGCAGTGTCGAGGTCGCGAAGGCGAAATGAGCGAGGGCACGTCCACACCACACACTCCGTCATCCCCGGGCTTGTCCCGGGGATCCACGTCTTCTTGTGTGGATCGTGGGCAAGACGTGGATGGCCGGGACAAGCCCGGCCACGACGTGAGGAGAGGCTGGTGGCTTATCCGAAAGGCTGTCGCCGCTGCCACCGTAGTTGTGGTCCTGACTGGTGCAGCGACCGCCGCGTGGGTGGCCTCCCTCGGCCCTTTGCCGCTCGACCAGGCGCGCAAAATCTCCACCACCGTTATCGATCGCAACGGCAAGCTCCTGCGCGCCTATGCCATGTCCGATGGACGCTGGCGGCTGCCGGTCGACGCGAGGACGTCCGTCGACCCCGGTTATCTCAACATACTGCTCGGCTATGAGGACAAGCGCTTCTACAGCCATCATGGCGTCGATCCACTGGCGCTTGGCCGCGCCGCGCTGCAGCTCGTCACCCGCGGCGAGATCGTGTCGGGCGGTTCGACCATCACGATGCAACTTGCGCGGCTGATCGAACCACGGCAGCAACGCTCGATATCGGCGAAGATCAGACAAGCCGTCCGTGCGCTGCAGATCGAGCGGCAGATGAGCAAGGATCAGATCCTCGATCTCTATCTGGCGCTGGCGCCGTTCGGCGGCAATCTCGAAGGTCTTCGCGCCGCGTCGATCGCCTATTTCGGCAAGGAGCCCAAACGGCTGTCGCTGGCGGAATCTGCATTGCTCGTAGCGCTGCCGCAATCGCCGGAACACCGCCGGCTTGATCGCCATCCCGGCAATGCCCGCGTGGCGCGCGACCGCGTGCTCGAACGTATGGTCGGCGAGGGCAGGGTGTCGGCTGCCGATGCCATGCAGGCAAAATCCGTCAGCGTGCCGAAGCTGCGCAAGCCGATGCCGATCCTGGCGCCGCATTCCGCGGATCAGGCCATGTCGCTGCACAGAGATCGCCCCATCATCAAGCTGGCGCTCGATGCCGGGATCCAGCGTGCGCTTGAAGGCCTCGCGCATGACCGCGCGGCGACGCTGGGCAACAATATCTCCATCGGCCTCATCGCTGTCGATAACGAGAGCGGCGACGTGCTCGCCCATGTCGGTTCGCCCGACTATTTCGACGATCGCCGCGCCGGGCAGGTCGATATGACCCGCGCGGTGCGTTCTCCGGGCTCGACGCTGAAGCCATTCATCTATGGCCTCGCCTTTGAAGATGGCTTCGTGCATCCGGAAAGCCTGATCGAGGATCGGCCCGTTCGCTTCGGCAGTTACGCGCCGGAGAATTTCGAAATGAGCTTTCAGGGCACCGTGCCGGTGCGCAAGGCGCTGCAGCTCTCGCTAAACGTCCCGGCTATCGCACTGCTCGATCGTGTCGGCGCATCGCGGCTGTCGTCACGGCTCAAGCAGGCGGGTGGCAATCTGGTGCTGCCGCCCGGGGAGGCGCCCGGTCTGGCCATGGGCCTCGGCGGCGTCGGCATTACGCTGCAAGACCTCGTCCAGCTCTATACAGGCGTGGCGCGGCTCGGCAGTTCCAAGCCGCTGCGGGAGATCATGCAGGCCAATGGCGGCGACGATCGCGAGCCGTTGCGGTTGATGGATCCGGTCGCAGCTTGGCAGGTCGGCAATGTCCTGATCGGCACGCCGCCACCGGAGAATGCCGCGCATAACCGGATCGCCTTTAAGACCGGCACCAGCTACGGCTATCGCGACGCTTGGTCGGTCGGTTTCGACGGACGGATGACCATCGGCGTCTGGGTCGGCCGGCCCGATGGCGCGCCGGTGCCCGGCCTGGTCGGTCGCACGGCCGCGGCTCCGATCCTGTTCGATGCCTTTGCCCGGACCGGCAAGCTGCCGGCTCCGTTGCCGAAGGCGCCCAAGGGCGTGCTAATGGCCAATAATGCAAAATTGCCGCTGCCGCTGCGTCGGTTCCGCCCGGTCGGCGAGTTGATCCGTACCGGCAGCGATCAGGCCCTGCACATCCAGTTCCCGCTGAACGGTTCCCGGATCGATGCCAGTGGCGGCGAGGGGCAGCTTTCGGGAGTGCCGGTTAAGGTGGCCGGCGGGGTGCTGCCCATGACCGTTCTGGTCAATGGCATGGCTGCTGGGGAACTCGACAGCCGGCGCCAGCGGCTGGTCGATCCGCCTGGTCCGGGTTTCGTCCGGCTGACGGTCATGGACGCCATGGGCACCGCAGACACAGTTGTGGTCAGAATCCAATAAGCACGGGCTAACTGGTTGTCCGGTCGGCGGTTTCAGCGTATGCGACAGGCATGGCCGAGACCTATCCAAGACCCCGATTTGGCGCCCCGCGCGAGCCGAAAACCCGTGTCGATCCAGGCAGCAGGCTGGTGCGCGTGCTTGATTTCGTCAGCTCCGGCCATGCCTGCGCAGTCGCGTTCCTAACCATTTGCGGGTTCCTGTTCTTCCTGCCCGGCTTCTTCACTATCCCGCCGATCGACCGTGACGAAGCGCGCTTCGCGCAGGCGACCAAGCAGATGGTCGAGACAGGCGATTTCGTCGACATCCGGTTCCAGGACGAGGTCCGCTACAAGAAGCCGGTCGGCATCTACTGGATGCAGGCGGCCGTGGTCGAGACCGCTGAGGCGCTGGGCTTGCAGAACGCCGAAGTTCGCATCTGGCTCTATCGCGTGCCATCGCTGATCGGTGCCATTGGTGCAGTGTTGCTGACCTATTGGACCGCGCTGGCCTTCCTGGCGCGGCGCGGCGCCGTGCTGGCTGCGTTGATCATGTGCAGTTCGGTCTTGCTCAACGTCGAGGCCCGGCTCGCCAAGACCGATGCGATGCTGTTGCTGACCGTCATCGCCGTGATGGGCGCGATGGCGCGGATTTACCTGGCGTGGCAGCGCGGCGAGGAGGCCGACAAGTCGCGCTGGCAGGAGCCGGCGGTGTTCTGGACGGCCATGGCGATCAGCATTCTGGTCAAGGGCCCGCTGATCCTGATGTTCGTCGGGCTGACGATCATTGCACTGGCGATCATGGATCGCTCGGTCGCATGGCTGTGGCGATTACGGCCGCTGGTCGGCGTCATCTGGATGCTGTTGCTGGTGCTGCCGTGGTTCGTCGCGATCTTCCTGAAGTCGGGGCAAGCGTTCTTCTCCAATTCGCTCGGTGGCGACATGCTGAGCAAACTGGCTGCACAAGAATCCCACGGCGCGCCTCCGGGCATGTATTTCCTGCTGTTCTGGATTACCTTCTGGCCCGGGGCACCGCTGGCCGGTATGGCCACGCCGGCGATCTGGCGCGCGCGCCGCGAGCCCGGCGCACAATATCTGCTGGCCTGGCTGATCCCATCCTGGATCGTGTTCGAAGTCGTGATGACCAAGCTGCCGCATTACGTGCTGCCGCTCTATCCGGCGATCGCCATCCTCGTCATCGGCGCGCTTGAACGCCAGGTGCTGGCGCGCAATTGGCTGGCGCGCGGCGCGGCTTGGTGGTTCGCGATCCCGGCGCTAACCGCTGTGGTCGCCGAGATCGGTGCCGTCGCGATCGTCCGCCACCCGGTGTTTCTGGCCTGGCCATTTGCCGCCGCAGCACTGGTGTTCGGCCTGTTTGCCTGGTGGCTGTATGATAACGCCCGCGCAGAACGCTCGTTGCTGAATGCGGTTGTGGCCTCATTGTTCATGAGCGCCGCCTTTTATGGCGTGCTGCTGCCGTCGCTCCGACCGCTGTTTCCGAGTGTGCAGATCGCACGTGCGCTGCGTAACGTGGTCTGCGTCGGTCCCAAGGCTGCGGCAGCGGGATATCACGAGCCGAGCCTGGTGTTCATGACCGGCACATCCACACAACTCACTGATGGTGCCGGCGCGGCGGATTTCCTCGGGCAGGGCAGCTGTCGCTTCGCGCTTGTCGAATTGCGTTCAGAACGCCAGTTCGCGATGCGCGCCGAGGCCATCGGCTTGCGTTACAACATGGCAACCCGCATCGACGGCTATAACTTCTCGCAGGGTAAAGCGATTTCGGTGGCGATCTATCGCTCCGAAGGGACCGAGTAATGGTAGCCCCGGACAAATCGCAGCCACAGACCTATCTGTCGCAACTCGTTGCGCTTGTCTGGCAGTCATTCGCACAGCTTGTTCGCGCACCGTCGCATTCGCGGCGTGCCGAAGCTGCTCGTTATTGGGCGCGCCGTTCGCTGGCGCTTGGCGCCGTGACAGCCGTGATCATCATCGCGCTGATGTTCATCGTCGATGCCACCGAGATCGGACTGATGCCGGCGCGGGGCACGGCCGGCCTGTGGCCGCTGCGTATCTTCACTGACTTCGGCAAGGACGAATATGTCCTGCTGGCGTTGTTCGCGTTTATGATCGTTCTGGCCCTGCTGGCGCCGCTGCGGCACGGCACGTCGCGCGCCGTACTTGTCAGCTTCGGCACGCGCATTCAGTACATCTTCCTGTCGGTCGCGCTGTCGGTCTTCGTGGCTGAAATCATCAAAGGTATGCTCGGCCGTGGCCGGCCTTTCGTCAGTGGCGCGGCAGACCCCTTTCACTTTTCGCATTTCGCCTGGACGCCGGCCTATGCCAGTTTCCCGTCGGGTCATGCGACCACGAGTTTCGCATTGGCTTTCGCGGTCGCCGCGCTTTGGCCGCGGCTGCGCACGGTGATGATCGTCTACGCCGTCGCCATCTGTGCCAGTCGGCTCGTCCTGCTGGCGCATCATGCCAGTGACGTGGTCGGCGGCGGGCTGGTCGGCTGGATTGGCGCCATGACGGTGCGATACTGGTTTGCGGCCCGGCATCTGGCTTTCACCATCCACCAGGACGGCACGATCGACCCGCTGCCAGGGCCGTCCGCAGGCCATCTCAAAAGGGTTGCCCGCGGGACCGCGGCCCCATAATAAGCGGTCTTCGCCGGGCCGGCTGCGACAAGTTCCCGCAGGACCGTCCTCCAACCAAGAGCTCCGATTTGTCCGCTCCCGAAGCTGCCCCCGTCGATGTCTCCATTGTCGTGCCCGTGCGCAACGAGCAGGACAATGTCGCGCCTTTGATCGCCGAGATCACCGCTGCGCTCGACGGCCGCTGGCCCTATGAGATTATCTACGTCAATGACGGCTCGACCGACGCCACGCCGGCTCGGCTGGCCGAGCTGATGCAGACGCGCAGCAATCTGCGCCGTATCGACCACGCCGCATCATCGGGCCAGTCGGCCGCCGTGCGTACTGGCGTGCGCAACGCCCGTGGCGCCATCGTGGCCACGCTGGATGGCGATGGTCAGAACAATCCGGCATTCCTGCCCAACTTGATTTCGGCCATTCAGGATGGCGGCGGCCGTGTTGGTCTCGCCGCCGGGCAGCGCGTTGGCCGCAAGGATACCGGCTTCAAGAAAGCGCAATCGAAGATCGCCAATGCTGTCCGCAACGCGATCCTGAAGGACGGCACCCGCGATACCGGCTGCGGCCTGAAGGCGTTCCGCCGCGATGTATTCTTGTCGATGCCTTATTTCGATGGTCTGCATCGCTTCCTTCCGGCCCTGGTGCGCCGCGAGGGCTTCGACATCGCCTATGTCGATGTCACCGATCGGCCGCGCCATTCCGGTGTGTCCAATTACGGATTTTTCGATCGACTCTGGATAGGCATCATGGATCTTGCCGGCGTCTGGTGGCTGATCCGCCGCAAGCGTACGACGCCGGTCGCAACCGAGTTCAAATAAATGCTGATTCAATACGGTCAGGCGCTTGGCGACTATATCTACGACGTCTTCGTCGCGAAGTTTGATTTCTGGCTCGCCTTTGGCTTGATCGCGCAACTGCTGTTTACCGCGCGCTTTCTCGTGCAGTGGATTTCCAGCGAACGCGCCGGACAGAGCGTTGTGCCGATGGCGTTCTGGTTTTTCTCGATGGCCGGCGGCTTCATGACGCTGATCTACGGCATCGCCAAGCGAGAGCCGGTGATCATCCTCGGCCAGGCCTTCGCCACGGTGATCTATGTCCGCAACATCATGCTGATCATCAAGAACCGCGGCAGCGGATCGAAGACGCTGTCGAATTGACAACACGAAGGCTTCGTTATCGCGTCAACGCGTCGATCCGGTCGGGCGGCAGCAGGGACGCGGTTCGAACAACGGCGATATCACCGAGCCGCATTGAGTGCAGCAAAGCCCCGTTCGAGATCAGCCTTCAGGTCATCCACGCTTTCTAGGCCGATATGGAATCGCAATGCGGGACCGCCGGGTGCCCATGTGGTGGCACTGCGGTAGTCCGAGCAGTCGAACGGGATGACGAGACTCTCGAAGCCGCCCCAGGAATAACCCATGCCGAACAGCTTGACGGTATCGAGCAGGGCATCGACGGCCTTTTGCGGCGATGGCTTCAGGATGATGCTGAACAGACCGGATGCGCCGGTGAAGTCGCGCTTCCAGATTGCGTGGCCGGGATGATCCGGCAAAGCGGGATGCAGCACCTTCAGCACTTCGGGGCGGGTCTGAAGCCACTGCGCCATCTCCAGCGCCGAGCGCTGATGATGTGCGAGCCGCACCGACATAGTGCGCAGACCACGTAATGCGAGGAACACGTCGTCCGGTCCGGCACAGGTGCCGAGCAGCTTGATGCCCTCCTGGATCAACGGCCACGCCGCGCCATTGGCGGAGATGGTGCCGAACATGATGTCGGAGTGACCTCCGATATATTTGGTCGCCGCTTGGATGCTGATATCGACGCCTTGTTCGAGCGAGCGATGATACAGCGGCGTGGCCCAGGTGTTGTCGTCGAGCACCAGCGCGCCGCGCGCATGCGCAATGCCGGCAATGAGAGGCACATCCGGCATTTCGAAGGATTGTGAGCCCGGCGCTTCGACCAGGACGGCGCGGGTATTCGATTTGAACAGCGCTTCAATGCCGGCGCCGATCAGCGGATCGAAATAGGTGGTCTCGATGCCGTAGCGTGCCAGCATGCCGTTGCAGAAATTGCGTGTCGGCCGATAGGCGCTGTCGCTGACGAGGAGATGATCGCCGGCCTTGAGCACCGAGAGCAGAGCGGTCGAGATCGCGGCGAGGCCCGATGGCACGAGCCCCACGCCGGCACATTTCGGGCCTTCCAGTGCCATCAGCGCTTCCTGCAATGCCTTGGTGGTCGGCGTGCCGTGGCGGCCATACTGAAACTCGCCGCGATGCGCGTGGAGGTCGTCGGCGGTCGGATACAGCACCGTGGAGCCGCGCACGACCGGTGGATTGACGAAGCCCCGCTGCGATTTGGTGTCGCGGCCGGCGGTGACGATCACGGTGTCCGTGTCGAGCGAGGTGGTGCCGTGATTATCGTTCGAAGCTGTCATAATGGGGCCGCCGGTCTGCAGGTGTTGCAAGGCCATTGGCATCTGGGTTGCCGAATGGCTGGTTCCGTCACTAAGAGGACACGGCGGATGGCCGTCAACCCCTTGACCCGGCTGGCTGATCGTTCTCTGTTGCGGACCTCGCGATCCCCCGCGGCACGTTGAGGGGCCTGCCGCGAAATCTGCGATTTCCTGCTGATTCGTACGGTCTTTTTAGATCGTCTCTGCTGTCGTTCGCCTTTCCGGTCGGGCCATTCACGGCTATGGAACTGATCCGTAGGCTCGTCATTCAATTCTTTGCGTCGACCGAGCGTCCTGACGTCCCCAAAGAGGCCTTACATGAAACGCGCAACCTTGATGTTCTCTCTCGCTCTTGCCGCCAGTCTGACCGCGCAAGGCGCATCTGCGCAGACGCTCAAGACCGTGAAGGACCGCGGCATGCTGTCCTGCGGCGTCACCCAGGGCTTGCCGGGTTTCTCGGCGCCGGATGACAAGGGCAACTGGGTGGGCTTCGACGTCGACCTGTGCCGCGGCATCGCGGCGGCGATCTTCAACGATGCTACCAAGGTGAAATATGTGCCGCTCTCGGCGAAGGATCGCTTTACTGCCTTGCAGTCCGGCGAGATCGACGTGCTGTCGCGCAATACGACCTGGACCCTGTCGCGCGATACGTCGCTT
Organism: Tardiphaga sp. 20_F10_N6_6; assembly: GCF_052076045.1. Taxonomy (NCBI): domain Bacteria; kingdom Pseudomonadati; phylum Pseudomonadota; class Alphaproteobacteria; order Hyphomicrobiales; family Nitrobacteraceae; genus Tardiphaga; species Tardiphaga sp. 20_F10_N6_6. The sequence goes on along the minus strand of NZ_CP197239.1, from coordinate 884,366 downwards.
GGCGTGAACTTCGCCGGTATCAACTACTATGACGGCCAGGGTTTTCTGGTCCGCAAGGCGCTCAAGGTGAATTCGGCACTCGAGCTGAATAGCGCCTCGATCTGCCTGCAGACCGGCACCACCAACGAGCAGAATGTTGCCGACTATTTCAAGGGCAACAACATGAAGTATGAAGTGATCGCGTTCTCGACCGCCGACGAGACTATCAAAGCCTATGAGTCGGGCCGCTGCGACGTCTTCACGGCTGATCTCTCGCAACTTTATGCAGAACGCCTGAAGCTCACAGTGCCTGCAGATCATGCCGTGCTCCCTGAGGTGATTTCCAAGGAGCCGCTTGGCCCATTGGTGCGTCATGGCGATGATCAGTGGCTCGATGTGGTGCGCTGGACGCTGTTCGCGATGGTCAATGCCGAAGAGCTCGGGATTACCCAGAAGAACGTTGATGACCAGGCGAAATCCGACAAGCCAGAGCTGAAGCGCATCTTCGGCACCGACGGCAATCTCGGTGAAACGCTGGGCCTCACCAAGGACTGGTTCGCGCGCATCATCAAGGCGACGGGCAATTACGGTGAGGTGTTCGACCGTAATGTCGGCGCAGGCTCGAAGCTCGGGATCTCGCGCGGACTGAACCAGCTCTGGAACAAGGGCGGCATCCAATACGCACCGCCGATCCGCTGAGCGCATCATCGCCCGTGGCGACATCGACCGAAGCCAGAAAACCGCCGCTGCAACTCGTTGCAAAACTGCGACGTGTGCTGGGCGGGCAGGCGGGCTGGAGCGGCTTTGTGCTCCAGGTCGTGTTCGTCGCAGCCCTTGTCTGGATCGGCTATGAGATCGTCGAGAATGCACGCTCCAACCTGGCCGCGCAGAAGATCGCATCCGGCTTCGGATTCCTATCAAATACCGCGGGCTTTGCGGTCAGTCAGGCGCTGATCCCGTATTCGGAATCGGACACCTATCTGCAGGTGTTTTTCGTCGGCCTCGTCAACACACTCGTCGTGTCGCTGATCGGCATATTCTTTGCGACCATCATCGGATTCATCGTCGGCCTCGGCCGGATGTCGCCGAACTGGCTGCTGGCGCGGATCGCAGGCGGCTATGTCGAACTGATCCGTAACCTGCCGCTGCTGTTCCAGATCCTCTTCTGGTATCTCGCCGTGCTCGCCACACTGCCGCAGCCGCGGCAGAGTATCTCGTTGCTGGACAGTTTCTTTCTTAGCAATCGCGGCTTTGGATTGCCGAAGCCGATCGGGACGGAGGCTTTTACGGCGTTCGCGGTCGCTGTGATCGTTGCGATCATCGCCGCGCTGGTGTTGCGCGTTTATGCGCGACAGCAGCTCTTCGCCAAGGGGCGTGTAATAGCCGTCTGGCCGATCACCTTGGGCTTGCTGATCGGTTTGCCGTTGCTGACGGTGCTCGTGCTCGGCAAGCCCGTGACATTCGAGTATCCGGTACTGAGAGGCTTCAATTTCTCAGGCGGCCTGCGTGTGCTGCCGGAATTCGTCGCGCTGACACTAGCGCTCTCGACCTACACCGCCGCCTTCATCGCCGAGATCGTGCGCGCAGGCGTCCAGTCGGTGCATAAGGGACAGGCCGAAGCGGGCGCATCGCTTGGACTTAGCCGGGGTGCAACGCTCCGACTGATCGTGGTGCCGCAGGCGATGCGCGTGATCCTGCCACCGCTGACCAACCAGTATCTCAACCTCACCAAGAATTCGTCGCTGGCTGTTGCCATCGGCTATCCCGATCTGGTCTCGGTCTTTGCCGGGACGACCATGAGCCAGACCGGGCAGGCCATCGAGATCATCGCCATCACCATGGCGGTCTATCTCGTGATCTCGCTGGTCACGAGCGCGCTCATGAGCGTCTATGGCTGGCGGATCTCGCGGAGCATGGGCACATGAGCGATACCAGCTTCGTTGCAAGAGAACTGGTTGCAGAGCGCGCCGCTCCGGTGCGCAGCACGGGTTTCGTCGGCTTTGTGCAGACACGGCTGCTGAATTCACCGACCAATATTCTGCTGACTGTCATCAGCCTGTTGCTGCTGTGGTTCACCATTGCCCCCACGGTCAAATTCCTGCTGATCGACGCCGTCTGGCAGGGGCAAGACCGCACAGCGTGCCTGCCGGAAAACGTTGGCCACGCCGTTGGCGCCTGCTGGCCGTTCGTGCAGGCCAAGTTCACGCAGTTTATCTACGGCTTTTATCCTGAGTCGGAACGCTGGCGCGTCAATCTCACTTTCCTGCTGGGCGCGCTATTGCTGTTGCCGCTGCTGATCCCGCGTCTGCCCGCGAAGAGCGTGAATGCCGGACTGTTCTTCCTTGCCTTCCCTGTCGTGGCGTTCTTCCTGCTGTATGGCGGTGGCATCAATGGCTTCGGAATCAGTTGGGCCACGGATTTTCTGTCGACCGTCGCGGTCCACATCACGGATGTCGGTCGCCGGCTCAGGGGCATCGGCCTTCTGTCCGATATTGCTGTCATCGGTTATCCGCTTACGCTGATAGGCGACGGCGTCGTAGCATTCGGCGACGGCCTGCAACTCGTCGCGCTGCCGTTTGAGTGGTTACGCAACGAAGGCGTCAATCATGGCAAACCTGTCTGGTTCGAACTGACGACAACCGCCATCATTGTCTCGCTGCTTATGTTCTTGTTGAACGGCCACTTCCGCAGCGGCTGGCGTGCGCTGGCCAACAGTATCTCCGTCTTCGCTGGCATCGCCGTCGTCATCGCCCTGCTGCGGCTTGATCGTGGCGGATTGCCGATCGTCGATACGCGGCTCTGGGGCGGATTGCTGGTGACGCTGGTGGTGTCGATCACAGGCATCGTCACGTCGATGCCGGTTGGCATCGCGCTGGCACTTGGCCGACGCTCGACCATTCCGTTGATCCGGCTGTTCTCGATTGCCTTCATCGAATTCTGGCGCGGCGTGCCGCTGATCACCGTATTGTTCTTTGCGACCTATATGCTGCCGCTGTTCCTGCCGGGCAATTTCACTGTTGATGGGCTGGTGCGCGCGCTGATCGGCATAGCGCTATTCGCTGGTGCCTATAATGCCGAGGTGATCCGCGGCGGGTTGCAGGCGATCCCGCGCGGTCAGGCGGAGGCGGCAAGTGCGCTAGGCCTGTCCTGGTGGAAGACCACGCGTCTTGTGGTGATGCCGCAGGCGCTGCGCCATGTTATTCCCGGCCTCGTCAATAGCTTCATCGCGCTTTTGAAGGATACGTCACTGGTGTCGATCGTGGCGCTGTTCGATTTGCTCGGCCAACTCCGCGCGGCGTTCGCAGATCCGAACTGGTCGACGCCGACGACCTTGTTCACCGGTTTTGCCTTTACCGGCATCATGTATTTCGTGATGTGCTTCGGCATCTCGCGCTATTCGCTATTCGTCGAGCACCGGCTCAATGTGCATCGACGGAGTTGAGGTGACATGTCCGTATCCGTGAATCCCATCGTCTCGGTTGCCGGCCTCAACAAATGGTTCGGCGATTTCCACGTGCTGCGCGACATCGATCTTGCGGTCGGCCGCAGCGAGCGCATCGTGATCTGCGGGCCGTCGGGCTCGGGCAAATCGACGCTGATCCGCTGCATCAACGCGCTGGAGGAGTTTCAGGAAGGCCGCATCACGGTCGACGGCATCGAACTCGGTCCCAACCTGCGCCGCGTCGACGATATCAGGCGTGATGTCGGGATGGTGTTCCAGAGCTTCAACCTGTTTCCGCATCTGACGGTGCTTGAGAACTGCACGTTGGCGCCGATCTGGGTACGGCATATGCCGAAGAAGGACGCCGATGCTGCGGCGATGAAGTATCTGGAGCGGGTGCGCATTCCAGACAAGGCCAGTGCCTATCCCGGTCAGCTCTCCGGCGGGCAGCAGCAGCGTGTGGCGATCGCGCGAGCGCTGACGATGAATCCCAAGGTGATGCTGTTCGACGAGCCGACCTCGGCTCTCGATCCGGAGATGGTGAAAGAGGTGCTCGACACCATGGTCGATCTCGCCAATGAGGGCATGACCATGCTGGTCGTCACCCACGAGATGGGCTTTGCCAGGGAAGTCGCCAGCCGCGTCGTGTTCATGGATGCCGGACAGATCATCGAGGCGAATACACCGGACAAGTTCTTCGCCAATCCGCAGCATGCGCGGACGAAGCTGTTCCTGAGCCAGATTCTCCGCTGAGGCGTTGCGCCTCAGACTTTCTCGAACGGCACTAAGATATCGCTCTTCGTCTCCAGCCATGCCGGCACCGGCAGGTTCTTGCTGCGCATGAAGTCGGGGTTGAACAGCTTCGACTGATAGCGGCCGCCGGAGTCGCAGAGAAGGGTGACGATGGTCTTGCCCGGGCCCAACTCCTTCGCGAGATGGATCGCGCCGGCGATGTTGATGCCGGTCGAGCCGCCGAGGCAGAGGCCTTCGTGCTGCAGCAGGTCATAGATGACGGCGACGGCTTCCTCGTCAGGGATCAGGAAGGCGGTATCGACCTTCGCGGTCTCAATGACCGGCGTCACGCGGCCGATCCCGATGCCTTCCGTGATGGAATCGCCGGGCGTGGATTTGGCTTCGCCATGCTTGAACCAGTTATACATCGCAAAGCCATTTGGATCGGCGCAGGCCGTAACGATGTTGTTGTTCTTTTCCTTCAGGTAGCGGGTCGTGCCGGCCAGCGTACCGCCGGTGCCGACCGCCGAGATGAAGCCGTCCACCTTGCCGCCAGTCTGCTCCCAGATCTCCGGGCCCGTCGATTCGTAATGGGCTTTGGCGTTGTCGAGATTGTTCCACTGATCGGCAAACAGAACGCCGTTCGGCTCAGTCTTGCGCAGCTGATCTGCGAGCCGTCGTCCGACATGCTGATAGTTGTTCGGATTGGCGAATGGCAGCGCCGGCACTTCGATCAGTTCGGCGCCGTTGAGCCGCAGCATATCTTTCTTTTCCTGGCTCTGCGTCTCCGGGATCACGATCAGCGTGCGATATCCACGCGCGCTCGCCACCACGGCGAGACCGATACCTGTATTGCCCGCAGTCGACTCGACAATGAGACCGCCGGGCTTCAGATCACCGCGCTTCTCGGCTTCGAGGATCATCCATTTGCCGGCGCGGTCCTTCACCGACTGGCCGGGATTCATGAACTCGGCCTTGCCGAGAATGGTGCAGCCAGTCAGTTCGGATGCGCGCTTCAGCTTGATCAGAGGCGTGTTGCCGATCGCCTCGACGACGTCTTTGTTGAAGGTCATGGTGCTGAAATTCTTCGCTCGGGTTGTCGATCTCGCGGCGACCCTAGTGGAGGCCGCCGGGCCAGACAAGGGAAGGGTCTGGCCTCAAGATCTGGTGCCGCAGTGCGGAAAGTCCAGAGCGCGGGCTATGGGGCTTTTGCGAATACGACCTGGCGAACGTCGATATTGCCCGACAGGAAACCGGCCTCGCAATAGGCCAGGTAGTATTCCCAGAGCCGCCGGAACCGGTCGTCGAAACCGAGCGGCGTCAGGCTTGGCCAGGCCGCGCGGAAACTATCTCTCCAAGTCGCCAGCGTCTTGGCATAATCCAGTCCGAATATGCGTTCCTTGATGACAGGAACGCCGTATCTGGCCCCGAGGGATTTCAGGATTTCGGGCGACGGCAGCATGCCGCCGGGAAAGACGTAGCGCTGAATGAAGTCGACCTCGCGCCGATAGGTCTGGAAGAACTTGTCTTGGATCGTGATGGCCTGGATACCGATCAATCCGCCGGGCAGCAGCCGGTCGCGCAATTGTGAGAAATACTGCGGCCAGAACTGTTCGCCGACGGCCTCGATCATCTCGATCGAAGCGATGCGGTCATACTGTCCACGTTCGTCGCGATAGTCCTTAAACTTGATCTCGACCTTGTCGCCAAGGCCCGCGTCCTGCATCCGCTTACGTGCGAAATCGCGCTGCTCGGTCGAGATGGTGAGACCGGTGACATGCGCGCCGTAGTTCTTCGCGGCATATTCGGCAAAGCCACCCCAGCCGCAGCCGATCTCCAACACCTTCTGTCCGGGCTTCAGATCGATTGCTTCTGCAAGCCGGCGATATTTGTTGTTTTGCGCGGCCGTGAGATCCTGCGTACCGTCTTCGAAAATCGCGGACGAATAGGTCATGCTCGGATCGAGCCACGCAGAATAGAACGCGTTGCCGATGTCGTAATGCGCGTAGATGTTCTTGCGAGCTTGCCGCTTGGTGTTGCGGTTGAACCAATGGCGAACGATCTGCACGAAGCGCATCAGCGGATTGTTGCCGAGCATCACCTGAATGAGATCGTGATTGACGCAGAACAGATACAGGAATTGCGTGAGATCCGGCGTGTCCCATTCGCGGTGTAGATAGGCTTCCGCGATGCCGATATCGCCGCCATTCACAAGACGCGACGCGAACGCATAGCTGGTGATCGTCATCTCGGCGGCAGGACCAGGTTCCATGCCGCCGAGGCGGACACGCCGGCCATCGGGAAGTGTCACGTCGAGCGTGCCGCGGCGCAGACGTGAGCCGAAGCCCAATGCCAGTCGGACGATGCGCGGCAGATCGGGCAGCGCCTTGTCGACATTTTCCGGAGTAAGAACGATCAGGTCAGACATGCGCAGATCCAGGGGAGTTCGTGGTTCTGTGTTCGCATTCAAGTCGCATGGATGGATGTGCCTGCCGCTCTTCTGTCGGTCGGGACCGCCCTTGTGCGTTGCGAAATCCGATGAACGCGCGGGCGATTTTACAGGAGTATAAGCGCGGCTTTGTTTACTCGCCAAGCCGGTATTTCTCGCATGGCTTGCTTCACACGACACTAGGCGTATGCACCCTTGATCCAATAACCAGTCCATGCGTCGCAGAACCTGGTGCGGTGCTCGCCCTGAATCTGGTCGAGGCGCTTTCGCGCCGCGAGCGCCCTGGCGTCATCGTCGGCAATGCCTTGCAAACGGTTCATCCAGGTCACGGTTGGCATCCCCAGCGGTTTTCAAAATGGCGCCGACGGCACAGGGGAACGCAATCCGGCTGTCAGCAACAAATGAACACATGAAATCTTCGTAAGCCTGACCTGCCGGCGCTTCTGTCAGGGACCAAAAAACCCCACAAAATCGGGAGAATCTGTGCAAATCCGCTCATTTGCGGGCATCTAGCATTCGTGTCGCTTGCACGTTGCGACACGTAAGAACACTGTCCGCAGGATGATTGGGCAGCTAGAATGCGGGCTCGTTTCATTGACCAAGCATCACCCGGTGAACGTGTCTCAGGCTACATACTCCAACGCCTCGAACCTCGGCGCAAAGCGCGCGCGGCGGAGCCTTGTCCGGATGTCCGTGCGGTGAGTCTCCTGTTTGCGAAAAAGATCGGGCGTTCGGTCATCGCCTTTGCCGTTGTTGCCAGTTCGGCAGGCTGCATTTTGAGCAAGGATCTGCCTGATCCGGCCCTCGATATTCCCGAGGGCTATAAGGCGGCACGGCTCGCCAATCCGAACGGCGCCACGCCGACACTGGACTGGTGGCGCGGCTTTCGCTCCAGGGAACTGACGCAGCTGATGGAGGAGGCCCAGACGGTCAACCTCGATATCGCTGCGGCAACATCGCGAATCATGCAGGCCGATGCGCAGGCACGAATCACCGGCGCAGCGCTGCTGCCCAGCGTGAGCGGCGGCGGGCAGGAGACCTATTCGCGGACCTCGGGCTCCAGTTCCAGCGGTCTGACCAACGGCGGCCGCGAGGTGGTGACCTATTCGGCCTCGCTCTCGGCCAGCTACGAGATCGATTTCTGGGGCAAGAACCGCGACGCGGCGCTGGCTGCGGAAGAAACCTCGACGGCCAATCGTTTCGACCGCGACGTGGTGGCGCTGACCACTATGGCGGCGGTCGCCAATGCCTATTTCCAGGTGCTGACATCGCAGGACCGCATTCGCACGGCGGAGCGCAACATCGCCAGCGCGCAGCGCATCCTTGATGCGATCAAACAGCGCTTCAGTGCCGGCACCGGCACGGATCTCGATGTCGCGCAGCAGGAAAGCGTGCTGGCCAATCAGCGCGCCGCGGTGCCGCCGCTGCGGACCACGCTGGCGCAGAACGTCAATGCGCTCGCGACGCTGGTGTCCCGGCCCCCTGAAAGCGTGCGCGTGGCCGGCGGCTCGCTGAACACTATCGCCGCGCCGCGCGTCACGCCCGGTCTGCCGTCAGAGCTCCTGACCCAGCGGCCGGATATCCGTCGGCAGGAGGCGCAATTGGCCTCGGCCACGGCCAATGTCGGCAGCGCCCGGGCGCAGTTCTTTCCGAGTATCCAGTTGACCGGCTCGGGCGGTTATCAGAGCGCAGCGCTGGCCTCGCTGTTCCAACCCAACGCCGCCTTCTTCAGCCTCGTCGGCGGCCTGACCCAGCCGATCTTCGATGGTGGGCGGATCCAGGGTAATTTTGAGCTGACCCAGGCGCGTCAGGACGAGCTGCTGCAGACCTATCGCAAGACGGTCGTGCAGTCCTTCGCCGACGTCGACAACGCGCTGGTCGCGATTCGCCAGACCACCGAGCGGCTCCGGCTGCAGCGCGAGGTGGTCCGGGCGTCGAAGCGGGCCTTCGAGCTGTCCGAGCAGCAATTGCGCGCCGGAACCGCTGACATCGTAACTGTGCTAAACACCCAGCTGACGCTGTTCCAGGCGGAAGATGTCCTGTCGCAGGCGCAACTGGCGCGGCTGCAGGCGATCATCAGCCTCTATCAGGCGCTGGGGGGCGGCTGGGAGCCGAAAATGGAAAGACCGGTCAATGCTCTTTAAGCCGGAGTTGAAAGAGGCCGCGAAAGCGACTGGCGACGGTGTCGCCAAGGTCGCCGGCAAGGCGCGCCGCCGTACTGTGTCGATTGCCGTGACGCTGCTGATCCTCGGCGGGCTCGGCTATATCGGCTGGAACGCCTTCCAGCAGCGTCAGACCGCCAACCGCGGCGGTTTCCGACCGGACATGATGACGGTGCCGGTGCTTGCGGCGACGCCGAAGATCCAGGACGTGCCGGTCTATCTCGATGGCGTCGGCTCGGTGAAGGCCTTGAACAATGTCACCGTGCGCGCACAGGTCGACGGCAAACTGATCAAGGTCAATTTCAAGGAAGGCCAGGACGTCAAGGCGGGCGATGTGCTCGGCGAGATTGACCCGGTCCTCTACAAGGCGCTGTACGATCAGGCTGTTGCCAAGAAAGCGCAGGACGAGGCGACGCTGGCCAATGCACGGCTCGACCTGATCCGTTACCAGCAGCTTGCAACGTCAAACGCCGGCTCCAAACAGCAGGCCGACACCCAGAAGTCTCTCGTTGCCCAGCAGGAGGCGCTGGTGAATGCCGATCAGGCTGCCATCGACAATGCCGCCGCAACGCTGAGCTACACCAAAATCATCGCGCCACTGTCCGGCCGTGCCGGCCTGCGTCAGGTCGATCAGGGCAACATCATCCACGCGTCCGATACCACGGGCCTCGTGGTGATCACGCAACTGCAGCCTATCGCAGTACTGTTCAGCCTGCCGCAGCAGCAAATCGTTCGCGCCAACGCCGCTGCTGCCAAGGGCACGTTGATGGTCGATGTATTCGGCAATGACGGCGTCACCGTCATCGACACCGGTACGCTCACCGGCATCGACAATCAGGTCGATACAACCACCGGCACAGTGAAGCTGAAGGCCGAATTCCCGAACCCGAATTATCAGCTCTGGCCCGGTCAGTTCGTCAATGTGCGGCTGAAAGTCGAGACCCTGAAGGATGCGATGGTGGTGCCGACCTCGGCTGTGCAGCGCGGTCCCGCCGGTACATTCAGTTACGTGATCGAGGAGGGCGACATCGTCAAGGCGGTGCCGGTCACCGTGACGCAGCAGAACGAGACCACGGCCGTCATCGCCAAGGGCCTGTCGGCAACCGAGCGTGTTGTCACCACGGGTTTTGCCAATCTCGCAGAAGGATCGAAGGTGTCTGTCGGCACCAACGATCAGGAACCGACCGCCGACTTGGCACCACGCAAGCGTGGCGGGGGCAAGGGTAATGATGCCGGCGAGCGCCGTGGTAAGCGTGGTCAGAATTCGGGTGGCGCGGGCGGCCAGGGCAATCCGCAGGCACCGATTGGCCAGACGCCGCCTCCAGCCAGTCCGAGCGCTGCGCCATCGGGAGCGAAGTAGCCATGATGCTCGCACGATCGATCGCTTGAGTTGATGATTTCGATACCAAAGAGCGCACAGTCATGAGCGTCTCGGAACCCTTCATCCGCCGGCCCATCGCGACGTCGCTGCTCGGCATCGCGTTGTTGATCGGTGGCGCGCTTGGCTACTTCGGGCTTCCGGTATCGGCGCTGCCGCAGGTCGATTTCCCGACCGTGCAGGTCTCGACGCAATTGCCGGGCGCGAGCCCCGAAGTGACAGCGTCGCTGATCACCGCGCCTCTGGAACGTCAGCTCGGACAGATTCCGTCACTGTCATCGATGACCTCGACGAGCTCGTTCGGCGTCAGCCAGATATCGCTGCAGTTCGACCTGAACCGCGACATCGATGGCGCGACCCAGGACGTGCAGGCGGCGATCAATGCCGCCGCCGGCGTTCTGCCGAAGAACCTGCCATACCCGCCGGTCTATGCGAAGGTCAATCCGGCCGACGCGCCGGTGATGACGTTGGCGCTGACCTCGGACACCATCTCGCTGCGATCGATGAGCGATCTGTCCGATACACTCCTGGCGCAGCGGCTCAGCCAGATTTCGGGTGTCGGCAAGGTTGCCGTGCTTGGCGGCTTGAAGCCGGCGGTGCGTGTGCAGGCGGATCTGGCGCGGCTCGCTGCCTATGGCATCGCGATGGAAGACCTCCGTACGGCGATTGCCGGCGCCAACGTGTCAGGTCCCAAGGGCTCGCTCGATGGCGCGCAGCAAGCTTACACCATTGCCGCTAACGACCAGATCGCGGCGGCGGATCAGTATCGGCCGATCATTATCGCTTATCGCAACGGATCCCCTGTCACCATCGGCGACATCGCGCAGATCGTCGATGGGCTGGAAAACGACCGCACGGGCGGTTGGTATCAAGGCACGCCCGCCGTCATCATCGAGATCCAGCGTCAACCCGGTGCAAATGTCATCGAGGTCGTCCGCCAGATACGCGAGGAAATTCCGAAGGTGCAGCGCTCGATGCCGGCCGGTGTCAAGCTGACCATCGTGAGCGACCGCACCGTGACCATTCGCGCCTCGGTCCATGACGTGCAATTCACGCTGATGCTGTCCGTCATCCTCGTGACTTTGGTGGTGCTGCTGTTCCTCCGGTCGCTGCGTGCAACGCTGATTGCCGGCGTGGCGCTGCCGCTGTCGCTGATCACGTCCTTCGGCGTGATGTATTTCGCCGGCTTCAGCCTCGATAATCTCTCGCTGATGGCGCTGACCATCGGCACCGGCTTTGTCGTCGACGATGCCATTGTGATGATCGAGAACATCGTCCGTCACATGGAAGATGGCGAGAGCCCGATGGAAGCGGCGCTGGCGGGAGCGAAGGAAATCGGCTTCACGGTGATCTCGCTAACGGTGTCGCTGATCGCTGTCTTCATCCCGCTGCTGTTCATGTCCGGCCTTGTAGGCCGCATGTTCCGCGAGTTTGCGATGACGCTGACCATCGCCGTGGTGATGTCCGCCGTGGTCTCGCTGACGTTGACGCCGATGATGTGCTCGCGACTTTTGAAGCACACCAAGGATGAATGGCAGGTGCCGGGTCTGGGAGCCGTTAGCCGCTTCATCGACCGTATGGTGGCATTCTATCACCGCACGCTGCTGTGGGTGTTGCAGCATCAGCCAGCGACGCTGGTCGTCACGTTCCTGACCATCGTCGCAACGCTGGGCCTCTATGTCATCGCCCCCAAGGGCTTCCTGCCGCTGCAGGACACCGCCTCGATCACGGCTGTGACGGAGGCTGGTGCCGACGTGTCCTTCACGGAAATGCAGAGCCGGCAGGGCGCGGCAGCCGCAGCGATCCAGGCCGATCCGGATGTAACGGGAATCATCTCGGTGATCGGCGGCGGCTCGGTCAATCCGACCACCAATGTCGGCCGGCTGGTGATGACCCTGAAGCCGCGCGGCGAGCGCAAGGACGACATGAACGCCGTGATCGCGCGGCTCAAGGATCGCGTGGCCGCGATCCCTGGCATGACTGTGTATTTCCAGCCGGTGCAGGATATCCAGATCAGCACGCAAGCGAGCCGTTCGCAGTATCAATATACGCTGACCGGCACCGACGCGGCACAAGTCACCGAATGGTCGCAGAAGCTGGTCGCCGAATTGCGCCGCGATCCGATGTTCCGCGATGTGTCCTCGGAAGCGCAGACTGGCGGATTGCGGGCCTCGCTCGATATCAACCGGCAGCGCGCCGGTCAGCTCGGCGTCAATCTGCAGGGCGTCACCGACACGCTGAATGATGCCTTCGCGCAGCGCCAGATTTCGACCATCTACGGACAGGCCAATCAGTACCGCGTTGTGCTGGAGGCATTGCCGTCACAGCAGCGCGATCCCGACGTGCTGTCGAAACTGTATCTGCCCGGTGTGGCCGGCGCGCAGGTGCCGCTGTCGGCCGTAGCCACACTGACGCGTACCACGGCGCCACTGGCGATCTCGCATCAGGCGCAATTCCCCGCCATCTCGCTCAGCTTCAACCTTGGACCAAACGAAGCGCTTGGTGACGCGGTTGAGGAAGTCAAAAAGATCGAGACCCGGATCGGCATGCCAACCAGCATTGTCGGGATGTTCTCCGGCGATGCTGCGGAATTCTCCAAGTCGCTGTCAGGGCAGCCTTGGCTGATCCTCGCGGCGCTGGTGACGATCTATATCGTGCTCGGTGTGCTTTATGAGAGCTACATCCATCCGATCACCATTCTCTCGACGCTGCCATCGGCTGGTGTCGGTGCGATCCTCGCATTGATGCTGACCGGGCAGGACCTGTCGGTGATTGGGCTGATCGGCATCATCCTGCTGATGGGCATCGTCAAGAAGAACGCGATCATGATGATCGACTTCGCACTGGATGCCGAGCGCAATCGTGGCATGGCGCCCGAAGCCGCCATCGTGGAAGCCTGTCTACTGCGGTTCCGGCCCATCATGATGACGACGCTGGCGGCATTGTTTGGTGCGTTGCCGCTGGCGATCGAAAGCGGCACCGGCGCAGAGCTGCGCTTCCCGCTCGGTGTGTCGATCATCGGCGGTCTGCTGCTCAGCCAGATACTGACGCTCTACACCACGCCGGTGATCTATCTGGGGCTGGATCGCATCAACCGCCGGTTCGAGAAGAGTGCGCCGCCCGTTGCGGGTGCAGCCGGAACGGCGGGAGTAGGGGGGCCGCCCTAGTGGCTTCCATCTCCATCTCAGCGCCATTCATCATGCGGCCGGTCGGCACCACGTTGCTGGCGATCGGACTGTTTCTTCTCGGCGTCGTCGCCTATCACTTCCTGCCGGTCGCCGCGACACCCAATGTCGATTTTCCGATGATCCGCGTACAGGCGTCGCGCCCGGGCGCCGATCCGTCGATCATGGCGGCGACCGTCGCAGCGCCCCTAGAACGACGTCTGGGCATCATTGCCGGCCTCGATCAGATCACCTCAACGAGTTCGCTGGGCTCGACCAGTATTCAGTTGCAGTTCGCGATCGGCCGCGATGTCGATCGCGCCGCGCGTGACGTGCAAGCCGCGATCAATGCGTCGATGGCCGATCTGCCAACCGATCTTCCGACACTGCCTACGTTCCGCAAGGCCAACCCGTCCGCCGCACCTGTCTTCATTCTCGCTTTGACGTCGCCAACGATGTCCGCGTCCGCGATCTACGATGTCGCCGACACCGTGATCGTACAGCGGCTGTCGCAGGTGCCCGGGGTCGGCGAAGTCACTGCCAGCGGCGCCGACCAGCCCGCGGTGCGCATCCAGCTCAATCCGGTCGCGCTGTCGAATGCCGGGATCGCCACCGACGACGTGCGCACCGCCATCGTCAATGCCAATCCGCTTGGTCCTGTCGGCATCTTCCAGGGATCGCGGCAGAGCGAGACGATCTCGATGAATCCGCAGATGCGCACGGCGGAAGAATTTCGCGAGATCATCGTCAAGAGTTCGAACGGCAATTATCTGCGGCTGTCTGATGTCGCCGATGTTCAGGATGCGACGCGCAACAGCCGCTCGGTTGCCTGGTTCAACAAGCAGCCGGCGGTGCTGATCCAGATCACCAAACAGGGCGACGCCAACGTCATCGACACCGTCGATCGCGTGAAAGCGCTGATCCCCGATCTGAAACAATGGATTCCTGCCGGGATCGAGATTTCTGTTCTGACCGATCGTACCGGTACCATTCGCGCCTCGGTCGAGGACATGGAGTGGACGCTGTTTGCCACGGCCGTACTGGTGATGGCCGTGGTGTTCCTGTTCCTGCGTCGTGGCACGCCGACCATCGCAGCCGGCGTCTCGGTGCCGCTGGCGCTGGCCGGCACCTGCGTCGGCATGTGGCTGGCCGGCTTCTCGATCAACAACCTGTCGCTGATGGCGCTGGCGATCTCTGTCGGCTTCGTGGTCGACGACGCCATCGTCATGATCGAGAACATGTACCGCAATCTCGAAGAGGGCATGGCGCCGATGCAGGCGGCGCTCGCCGGCGCCAGACAGATCGGCTTCACGGTGCTGTCGATCAGCCTGTCGTTGATTGCTGCCTTCATCCCGCTGATCTTCATGGACGGTCTGGTCGGCCGATTGCTGCGCGAATTCTCGTTGACGCTGACATTCTCGATTGTCGTCTCGACGCTGGTGTCGCTGACGGTGACACCGATGATCTGCGCGCAATATATCAAGAGCGGTCTGTCGAGTACGGAGACCCGTTTTGACCGTATTGTTGAAGGCACGCTGTCCCGCGTCGTGGCGTTTTATGAGCGCACGCTGCATGTGGTGCTGGGTTTTCCATTCCTGACGCTGCTGGTGTTCTTCGCCACCATCGCGCTGACGATCACGCTCTACATCAAGACGCCGAAAGGTTTTTTCCCGAACGACGACAGTGGCTTCGTGATCGGCGCAACGCGCGCATCGGCCGATGTCTCGTTTCAGGCGATGCTCGGATTGCAGCAGCATATGGCTGATCTCGTGCTGAGCGATCCCGGCGTGGCCAGTATCGGTTCGTCGCTTGGCGGCACGGGCGGGCCGGGCGGCGGCGGCGCCAACCGGGGCACCATGTTTATCGCCTTGAAACCACCAGAGGAGCGCAACGGAGCATCGACTGAAGACGTCATCAATCGGTTGCGTCCGAAGCTCAGCGCGGTTCCGGGTATCCGTCTCTTCATGTTTGCCGCGCAGGATCTGCGCGCCGGCGGACGCCAGAGTGACTCCAACTATCAATACACGCTGACCTCGACCAATCTCGATCTCCTGCAGAAATGGGCACCGCTGGTCGGCAAACGGCTGGAGAGCGTCGAGGGCATCACCGACGTGTCGAGCGACCGCGATCCCGGCGGATTGCAACTGACGCTGACCATCGACCGCAAGATGGCATCGAGCCTCGGCGTCAAGGTGCAGGACATCGATAACGCGCTTAACAACGCGTTCTCGCAACGGCAGATTTCGACGATCTACACCCAGCGCAACCAGTACAAGGTGGTGCTGGAAATCGATCCGAAACTCCAGAACGATCCGTCCGATCTCGATCGTATCTATGTCGCGGGCCTGAATGGGTCGCAGGTGCCGTTGTCGGCGGTTGTGCGCATGTCGCGCACGTTGTCGGCGTTGGCGGTGTTCCACTCGCAGGGGTTCCCGTCGACGACGGTGTCGTTCAACACGCTGCCCGGCGTGCAGCTCGACGCCGTAACCGGCAACATCCAGCGCGCGGTCGACGAACTGCATATGCCCGAAGGAATCCGGGGAGGATTCGACGGCAATGCCGGTGACTTCAGCAAGACGACGGGGCGGCAGCCACTGCTGATCCTCGGCGCACTCATCGCGATGTATATCGTGCTGGGCGTGCTCTATGAGAGCCTGGTGCACCCTCTGACCATCATCTCGACGCTGCCCTCGGCGGGACTCGGCGCGTTGCTGGCATTGCAGATCACCAATACGCCGCTGACCGTGATCGCCTTCGTCGGCATCATTCTCCTCATCGGTATCGTCAAGAAGAACGGAATCATGATGGTCGACTTCGCCATCGAGGCGGAGCGGCATCGCGGACTGTCGCCCGCCGAGGCGATCTTCGAGGCCTGCACCGTGCGCTTCCGCCCAATCCTGATGACCTCGCTGGCGGCGGTATTCGCGGCGATCCCGCTGGTCATCGCAACCGGGCCGGGCACGGAACTGCGCCGCCCGCTGGGCATCACCATCATCGGCGGGTTGTTCGTCTCGCAGGTGCTGACGCTTTACACCACGCCGGTGATCTATCTCCTGATCGATCGGCTGCGTAACCGCTCCCGCCCGGCACCGCTGCCGGCCCCGGCCGAATAGCCAGATCCGGGCGTTACGGCGGTTGAAGCCTCGGGCCGCGCGGCGTATAGCGGGCAATGTCCAAGAAATCAGATCTGCAAGCCGCTGAGGTCGCTGAAGCGATCCCGGAATGTCCGCACTGCCACAAGCCGATGCCGCTGTGCATCTGCGACAGCATCACGCCCATCGACAACAAGATCGAGCTCCTGATCCTGCAGCATCCGCAGGAGCAAGACAGGGCGCTGGGCACCGCCCGCGTCGCCGCGCTACATTTCAAGAAGGCCACGGTCAAAATCGGCCTGTCCTGGCCGAGCCTCGTCAAGGCGCTGGGCAAGCCGGTCGCCGATCCCGCCCGCTGGGCGATCCTCTATCTCGGCTCGGCCAAGGTCACCGATTACGAGACCGACCGGGATATCCTCGCCATCGACCGCAAGGGTCAGGCTGAGGAAAACCAGCGCGCATTGCTGAAAGACATCCAGGGCATAGTGCTGCTCGACGGCACCTGGAGCCAGGCTAAGGCGCTGTGGTGGCGCAATGCCTGGATGCTGAAATGCCAGCGCGTGATCCTCGGACCGGCCAAACCGTCGCTCTACGGCAAGCTGCGCCGCGAACCGCGCAAGGACGGCCTGTCGACCATCGAAGCCGCGGGGATGTTGCTGGCCAGCCTCGAACGGAAGCCGGAGATCGAGACCACGCTGAACGAGGCTTTCGAGCGGATGCTGGCGAAATATCGCGAAGCCCAGACCGTCATGCCGGAACTGGCGCCAAAGCCCAAACCCAAGCGCGACTGGCGGCGTAAGAAGCACGCCTGATCGCGTTCGGTTTTGATTGATCCCGGCCTATCGGCTGCTGGGCGGCGGACCGACGCCGGCTTCACGCTCGTCACTCGATGATGACGGTCTGACGAGCGACGGAAACGGATTGCGGAACAGTCCGCCGCGCGCTTCTTCCACGACGGGTGCGGGAGGCGGTGCCGGGGCTGCGGCCTGCGGCGGCACCACTGGAACCGGCAGCTTCTCGCACTTCAGGGAGTAGACCAACTGGCCGTCGGCGGTCCGGCCGATCGGCGCGCAGGGATCGGTGCGGGCAGGAACGGGCGGTTTGGCCTGGGCCCAGCCTGGCGAGGTCATCAGCAACGTTGCGATCAAGACCCGGATGTTCATCGTGCCCCCTAGGGTTGGCAGGATGCTACGATCAATACTCCAATCTTGCCAAGCGAAGTGTTGCAGCGCACCACTCATAGCAGTCGCGCCCCGATCGCGGGTCCGGCAGGCTAAGTTGTTGATTGGATTGATGGAGGCCACGTCGGGAATCGAACCCGAATAAACGGTTTTGCAGACCGGCGCGTAACCATTCCGCCACATGGCCCCATAGCGGGTTAGTTACAGACCGTTCGCCATTTAGGCAATGCCCGGCTGAAATCTTTCATGGGGTCCGACAGACCGACACAAGATCAGCAGGAGGCCTGCCAGCCATCCGGAAACGGAATCAGCGGCCAGGGGCCGTCATTGTCGTTCGCAGCGGTCGGAATCGGGGCGAAGAACATTTCCTGGCTGCGCAGATCGTCCCGCACATCGGCCTCGATTTCGGCCCGGACCGTCTCCAGCAGATAGTCAAATTCGGCTTCGCTCATCTTTTAGCTCCCTGTCTTGGGGAGCAATCTGACGCAAAGCCTTTGTTGGGCTGTTGAATGGATCGTTCAAATTGTATCGATCCACACGCGAGGTCCGTCATGGTTACCGGGACGTTTACCTCACTGGATCAATGGCGTGGCTCGCGAACGCCGATCAAGCATCGCCGACGGTAACGTTAAACTGTCTGGGCTGTAACGGGTGTGTCTGTCTCCAGCAGCGTATCCAGCATTTTGCGGCCCCTGGTGCTGGCCTGCATCAGGGGATCCGCCTTGAAGGTCGACTTCAGGAAGCTCGATACCGCGCGGATGCGCGGCACGAATTGCAGATCGTTATGGACGTTGATCCACAGCTCGCGCGTGGTCGACAGCTTGTCGTGCAGCACCGGGATCAGGTCGGGGCGACGCGCAGTCGCAAAACTCGGTAGCAGTACGAGCCCGACACCGCCCGCCGCAGCATTCATCTGTGCGCACATGCTGTTGGAATGGAACGAGACCGGCGGGCTCTTGATGATGTCATCGAGCCAGCGCACGGAGTCGAGCTGGATCTGGTCGTCGATATAGGTGACGAAGCTGTGCTTTGTGAGTTCGGATGGGCTCTTCGGCATGCCATGTGCGTCGAGGTACCCCTGTGCCGCATAGAGCCCGAGCTGAAAGCAGCCGATCCGCTCCGAGACCATGCCCTGGCCGGTGGGGCGGAAGAAGCTCAGAAACAGATCGGCCTCGCGCCGGTTCACCGAGACGCTTTGTGGTGATGTCAGCAATTCGACGGTCAGGTCGGGATGCAGTTTGCGCAGTTCGACGAAGCGATAGGCGAGGTAGAGCGAGGCGATGCCTTCCATCGTGGCGAGACGGACCCGGCCAGCCATACGGCTGCCGCCGCATTGCACGTCTTCCCGCATGGCGATCACGGCGCTTTCGATGCGCTCGGCATGGCAGAGCAGGCGGTCGCCCGTCTCGTTGACCTTCAGTCCGGACGGCAGTCGCTCGAACAACGCCACGCCGAGGGTGCTCTCGAGATGCGCGATGCGGCGACTGATGGTGGATTGATCGACCCGGAGGCGCTTGGCCGCACTGCCTAGGCTGCCGCCGCGTGCCGCGTGAATGAAGACCTTGAGGTCATCCCAATCGAGCGATTTGAAGTTTTCCATGCAGAGTTAACAGCAAGAGCTGTGCCAGCACGCGTCGCTGGGACGCCATGTCGCGGTGGAAAAGCCAGTCTGCAAGGCCCTTTGCAGGATTGTCTATACCCCGAGCGATCCGAAGCAACCTAGCCTGACGGGAACCAAGAACGATCCGTTCTCTCTCGCTTTGTGGACGCAGCGCTGCCGGACTTTCGGGTTCAGCGAGTGACCATGAATGAGGCTCCGGCGATGATCTCGCAGGCACCAAGAGAGTCGCGACGGCATGCCGTTCCAGAAGCTCAATTTCGCCGGGGCCAGCCCCCATCGCGGCTCACCGGCCAATGGCGGCGGTGATCGAACCAGAAAGGTGTGTCATGCAGTTTGACCGTCGACAGCTTTTGCTCGGGGGAGTCGGCACTGCCGCCGGCCTCATGCTTCCAGGCAGCGCGTTCGCGCAATCGCCGGCCACCATTGGTACATTTCCGGAAGGCGTCACGGCGGATTCTGTGTTCGTCGGTCTGACCATCCCGCTCACCGGCGTCTTTTCGGGTGACGGCGGCGACCTCAAGCTCGGCTATGAACTGGCTATCGCGCAGATCAATGCCGGCGGCGATATCGCGCAGAAGTGGGGCCTCAAGGGCAAGGGCGTGCTCGGCCGCCAGATCAAGTACAAGGTCTCCGACACCGAAGGTAAGCCCAACCTCGACGTGCAGAGCGCGACGCAGTTCATCCAGCGCGACAAGGCGATCATGGTGTCGGGCTCGGTGTCATCAGCCAGCGCCATCGCACTCGAAGAACTCGGTTCGCGCGAGAAGGTGCTGTACATGGTCGGCATCGCCGGCTCCAACGACATCACCGGCAAGAACTGCCAGCGCTACGGCTTCCGCTCGCAGCAGAACGCTTACATGGCCGCGAAGGCGATGGCGCCCGTCGTCGCCAAGGCGCTCGGCAAGAACGTGAAGTCGGCCTTCCTCGTGCCTGACTACACCTATGGCCACACGGTCTATGACAGCTTCGCCAAGTTCTCGGCGGAGCAGGGCTGGAAGCAGGTCGCCAAGGAGGTCGTGCCGCTCGGCACCACCGACTATTCGTCGGCGCTCCTGAACATCGCCAATAGCGGCGCGGATGTCTTCGTCAACATCGCCTTCGGCGGCGATGCGGTTGCCTCGACCAAGCAGGCCGAGCAGTTCGGTGTACTGAAGCGCATGAAGCTCGTGGTGCCGAACCTGTCCTCGTTCCAGGACAAGGAGCTCGGCGCCGAACTGATGCAGGGCGTCTATGGCAGCTGCGATTTCTGGTGGGGCCTGCAGGACACCTATCCACTCGCCAAGACCTTCGTTGAGAGTTTCGTGGCGCAGAACAAGTACTATCCGCGCTGGGGCGCGCATATCGGCTACATGCAGACCTATCTGTGGGCGATGTCGGTCGAACGCGCCGGTACGTTCAATCCGGTCGATGTGATCAAGGCGCTGGAGAGCTCCAAGGCGCAGCCTTACGAGACGACCATCGGCAAGGTCTATTTCCGCGCCGAGGATCACCAGATGGTACGCCCGATCCCGATCCTGCGCGGCAAGAAGCCGTCCGAGATGAAGAACAAGGAAGACTTCTACGAGATCGTCGATATCGCCGACGGCGAAAGCGTGATGAACGCACCGGACTTCTTCGGCTGCAAGCTCGGCCCCTACACTTAAGGATCACCATGCCAAGCTGGCCCGTCCTCATCTCGCAGGCCTTCAACGGCCTGGCCCTCGGCACGCTGCTGGCGCTCGTCAGTAGCGGTCTGACGATCATCCTGGGCACGCTTGGCGTCCTCAATTTCGCCCACGGCGCGTTGTTCGCCGTGGGCGCCTATGCCGCTTTCGTCCTGCTGCAATACACCTCGTCCTTCGTGCTCGCGATCGTCGTCGGCTGCGGTTTCATGCTGGCGCTCGGTCTGCTGCTGGAACGCATCATCATCCGTTATTTTTACGACCGGCCGCATGAAGACCAGATCCTCGTCACCTACGGCGTCGGCATCGTGCTCGTCGAATGCGTGCGTGCAGCCTTCGGCGGCAATGCGCAGCGGGTGCCGGTGCCGTCCTGGGGGCAGGGCGCGACCCAGATGGGCTTCCTGATCTATCCGACTTATCGCCTGCAACTGATCGCCATCATCGCCGGGCTGCTGCTCAGTCTCTATCTCGTGCTCTATCGCACCTCGATGGGCCTTGTGGTTCGCGCCGGCATCGAGAATCCCGGCATGGTCGGCATCCTCGGCATCAATGTGCGCCGCGCCTTCCTGCTGGTCTTCGCCATCGGCGTTGTCGCCGTCGGTCTCGCCGGCATGCTCTATGCGCCGGTCGTGGCCGTGACGCCGGACATGGGCGCCAATTTCATGGCGCAGTCTTTCGTGGTCATCGTGCTCGGCGGCCTCGGCTCGTTCCCGGGCGCAGTCATCGGCGGCCTGATCGCGGGCGAGATCATCAGCCTGACCAGTGCTTTCAACTCGTCCTATTCGGAAGTGATGCTCTACGCGCTGATGGCGGTGCTGCTGATCATGCGCCCGCAAGGCCTGTTCGGTTCGGAAGGCCGCGCATGATGCGTCCTCGTTCCGGCGGCTTGCGGGGCTGGCTTCCCGAACTCGCGGTGCTGTGCACGCTGATCGTGGCACCCATCGTGTTTCCGCATCTCGGTTTCTCGACCGATCTGCTGACACGTGTGTTGAACTGGGGCCTGATCGGCCTCGGCTTCGATATCCTGTTCGGCCTGACGGGCCTGCTGTCCTTTGGACAGGCCGCATTTTTTGGCGTCGGCGGCTTTGTCAGCGCCTATCTGCTGGTGTCCCACACCATCGATAGCGTCTGGCTGGCGCTGGCGATCGGCACCGTTGCAGCCGGCCTGTTCGGCCTCCTGGTCGGCTGGTTCGCCGTGCGCCGGGTTGGCATCTATTTCACGATGATCACGCTGGCCTTCGGCCAGATGGCCTATTTCATCGAGAATTCCCCGCTGTCGGACTACACCGGCGGCGAGAACGGAATCCCCGGCGTGCCGGTGCCGGTGCTCGGCTTCGGCGCCAATGCGATCCGCATCAGCGCGGGCATGCCGATGTATATCCTGTTCGCGGTGATCTTCTTTCTCGGCTACGTGCTGGCGCGCCGCATCGTCGGCTCGCCGGTCGGCGCGATCCTGCTGGCGATCAAGGAGAACACCGGTCGCGTCGCAATGCTCGGCCATAACGTGCCGGCGTACAAGCTGACGGCCTTCGTCATCGCCGCGCTCTATGCGGGCCTTGCCGGCGGTCTGCTCGGTTCGTTCCAGAGCTACATGCCGCCGGATGCGTTCTCGCTGGAGACGTCGGGACAACTCGTAGTTCAGACCATTGTCGGCGGTGCCGGCACGCTGATCGGTCCGCTGGTCGGCGCGGCCGTCTGGCTGTGGCTGCGCGACAATCTGCAGCTCATTCCGGGCTTTGCGATCCTGTGGAAGCTGGTGCTCGGCATCGCCTTCATCATTCTGGTCATAGGGCTGCGCCGCGGCATCTGCGGCGAGATCGCCCATTGGTGGAACGAACGCCGTAATCTGGCTGCCGCACGGGCGGCCGCGGCCAAAACTGAAGCCATCGAGGCGCATAATATCGACGTCGCCACCAAACCCGTCGCGCCTCCCAAGGAGGTCAGGCTGACCCTTGCCGAGCCCATAACAGGTGATAGCGACATTGCACTCGAAGCCCGATCTCTGGCGCGGCACTATGGTGGCCTCAAAGCCGTCGATGGCGTCTCCTTCAAGGTCCGCCGCGGCTCGATCCACGCAGTGATCGGCCCGAATGGAGCCGGCAAGAGCACGCTGTTCAAGATGCTGCTCGACGAAGTCAGCCCGTCCTCCGGCGAAGTCCTGCTGTTCGGCGAGAAGGTCACAGGTGTCGGCGTCAGCCGCGCGGCGCAGCTCGGTATCGCCAAGAGCAACCAGCTCAATCAGCTGTTTCCCAACCTGTCGGTGCGCAAGAACCTACGTATCGCGGCGCTGGCACGCCGTCGCGGCCCGATGCGCTTCGATCTGTTGCGCGGCGCCGGCAGCATTCCCGACGTCGAGGAGCAGATCGCCTCGATCCTCAGCCTGCTCAATCTCGTCCAGCGCGCCGACACGCCGGCGCATATTCTGGCCTACGGCGAAAAGCGCCGGCTTGAGATCGGCATGGCGCTGGCGACCAGCCCGAATGTGCTGCTGCTGGACGAGCCGCTGGCCGGCATGAGCCCGGCAGAACGCATCGCGACCTGCGCCTTCATTCGCGATATCGGGCGCTCGCGAACCGTGGTCATCGTCGAGCACGATCTCGACGCCATCTTCGAACTCGCCGAGCGCATCACCGTGCTCTATGAGGGCCGGCTGCTGGCGGACGGCACCGCCGACGAGATCCGGCGCAATCCGGCCGTGCAGGACGCCTATCTGGGAGGGCTGCACGCGCATGAGCCTGCTTGAAGTCGACAAGATCAATACGCTGTATGGCGATTCCCACGTGCTGTTCGACCTGTCGATCAGGGTCGAGCAGGGCGAGGTCGTGGCACTGCTCGGCCGCAACGGCGCCGGCAAGACCACGACGCTGCGCTCGATCATGGGCGTACTGTCACCCCGCAGCGGCCATATCCGTCTCGACGGCAAATCCATCGAGGGCATGCCGCCCTCGACGATCGCCAGCATGGGCGTCCAACTGGTGCCGGAAGAGCGCGCTATTTTCGGTGGCCTGACGGTCGAGGAAAACCTGCGCATTGCCGCGCTGACAGCGCCCAATGCCTGGTCCTACGATCGCATCTACGAAGTGTTTCCGCGCCTCAAGGAGCGCCGTAAATCGGCCGGACGCACACTGTCAGGCGGCGAACAGCAGATGCTGGCGATTGCACGCGCGCTGATTCGTGATGCGCGCATCATCCTGCTGGACGAGCCGTTCGAGGGCCTGGCGCCGCTGATCGTGCGCGATCTCGTCGAGGTCTCACGCAATCTGGCTGCTGAAGGCCGCACCATGATCGTGGTCGAGCAAAACGTTGCGGCGGCATTGAGTTTCGCCAACCGCGTCTATGGGCTCAATAACGGCCACGTGGTGTTCGAAGGCACGCCGGCCGACCTCAACGCCAGTCCCGACCTGATGCGAGACTTCCTCGGCGTCGGAATGTGATTCCCGGGACGTAATCCCGGAGACAATGGCCCCGGGCAACGTGATTCCCTAGATTTCGATCGGCACCGCGAGGCGCCCGATCAGGAGCGCCACCTCATCGAGGTGATCGCTGTCATGCGCCTCGACGGCTTCGGCGAGCCGGGTGACGCATTCGTCATCACTGATAAAGGGCAGGGAGTTGAGGTCGGTCGGAAGCGCGCGGTCGGTGTGCGTGGCTGGCATCGGTCACCTCGTTCGATTCGGAACTTGTTCAACGTCGCAACGGGCAGTCTTGCGGTGCAATAAGACTAAATAGCGACACGGTTGGAAAGATTATTCTTCGCCCGCATGCGACATGGGCCCGCCGAGAACGGGGTCGAGCATCAAGAAGATCCCGTAACATGAGGCTTTTTCTGAGTTTTCCCCGATTGGCGGCCTCTGCGGGAAGAGGTGCATTTCCTGCTTTCCAAGCGCGGATCGCTTTGTTATACGCTGCGGCCTGCGAACAAGCTTCGCACGTTCCCTGGTAGCTCAGCGGTAGAGCATTCGACTGTTAATCGAATGGTCGCTGGTTCGAATCCAGCCCGGGGAGCCAAACATCCTTCCGCAAAAATGGCTGCCAGAAACCGCGCTCGGGACCGCCTCGATAGCGCGTTGGCTGGTGTGTTTTTACGAACCTTGCATCCCGCTGTGCGCTGCCGTAATTCCTGCAAAAGGAACTTCCAGCCGTTTGCAAGGGATTGCTCATGTCCGACTTTTCGACCGCACGCCAGAAGATGGTTGATGGTCAGGTGCGTCCCAGCGACGTCACCGATTTGCGCATCATCGATGCCATGCTCGCGGTGCCGCGCGAGGAGTTCGTTCCTGCCAGCCAGCGCGCCATGGCCTATCTCGACCTCGACCTCGAAGTCGCCCCGAATCGCTTTCTGATCAAGCCGGTGGTGCTGGCGCGGATGCTGCAGGCCTCCGACGTAAAGGCAACCGACAAGGTTCTGGTGGTCGGTTGCCCCACGGGCTATGCGGCCGCCGTGATCGTCCAGTTTGCCGGGCAGGTCACCAGCGCGGCCGGCATGCCGGCCGATGGCGATGCCGCGAACGGCCCCTATGATCTGATCGTTCTGGCCGGCGCGACGGAAGTCGTCCCGACCGGGCTTTACAAGCAGCTGGCCCCCAATGGTCAGCTAGTGGGCGTATTCGCCCTGACCAAGCCCGCCCGCGCCGTGATCGTGACCCATTCCCACGAGGATTTTGGCTCCCGCCCCCTGTTCGATGCTACCGCGCCGGTTCTGCCGGGCATGGAAAAGCTCCCGTCATTCGTTTTCTAGGGCCGACTGTCCGCCTTATCGGGCATCGGGGCACCGCTAATATCGCCAGCGGTAATTACAAGTGTGGCTTGGATGTCCCATTCGCCAAGTTTTCACTGTCAAGTTTCCACGAGAGGTTCCGTCTCGCCAATGCGAGGAATATGGTGAGTGGAGACTCGCTAACGGACATCATCTGTTCGGTCGCCATAAGTGTGCGCCCGGATCAGTGAACGGCATGGATGGATTACCAAGAATGGGCGGCGTAAAAGCTCTCACCGGTGCTGCAGCTGCGGCCCTTTTGCTGGCATTTGCCGGAACGTCACCCGTTCTGGCTGATACGATCGAAGCGGCGTTGGTTCGCGCTTATCAGAACAATCCTCAATTGAATGCCCAGCGCGCTTCGGTGCGCGTCACTGACGAGAACGTGCCGCAGGCTTTGTCGGGTTACCGGCCGAGGGTCGCTATCACCGCGAGCGGCGGCTATCAGTACACGGACGCGGTCAACAGCATTGCAGGTACTGCGACCGCAATTCACGGCGTGCAGGTTCCCCGCGCCGTTGGCGCGACCATCACTCAGAATGTGTACAACGGCCAGCAGACTGCAAACCGTACCCGAGCTGCCGAAAGCCAGGTATCGTCCGCACGCGAAGGCCTGCGCGTGCTGGAACAGTCAGTGTTGCTTTCCGCCGCGACTATCTACATGGATTACCTGCGCGACGCGGCCACCGTCGAGGTTCAGCGCAGCAACGTGCGTGTGCTCGAGCAGACGCTGAAGCAGACCCGCGACCGGTTCAATGTCGGCGAAGTCACGCGCACCGACGTGGCGCAGTCCGAGGCGCAGCTCGCCGCCGGCCGTACGCAGTTGCTGAGCGCCGAATCGACGCTGACGACCACGCGCTCGAATTTCCGCCGCATTATCGGCAACGAGCCGGTGGCTTTGCAGGCAGGTTCGCCAGTCGACCGCTTTCTGCCCGCCACGCTACCTGCCGCTATCGAGCTCGGCCTCACTGAAAATCCGAGCGTGACCGCAGCAATGTTCGGGGTCGACATCAGTTTCCTGAACACCAAGGTCAACGAAGGCGCACTGTTTCCAACAGTGACGCTGACGGCCAACATCCAGCAGGGTTGGGAACAGTCGATCTCGCAGCCGCGCGGTCTGACGGCGTCAGGCATCGCCCAGGTGTCGGTCCCGGTTTACCAGGGCGGCGGCGAATATTCGCTGATCCGTCAGTCCAAGGAAACGCTCGCGCAGCAACGCCTCGCTCTCGACCAGACGCGCGATCAGGCGCGCGCGAGCGTCGTGCAGGCCTGGGGTCAGTTGCTGGCGGGTAGGGCGCAGGTCTCGTCCGCACAGGCACAGGTGCAGGCTTCCGAAATTGCGCTGAACGGCGTTCGCGAAGAAGCCAAGGCCGGCCAGCGCACCACGCTCGACGTGTTGAATGCCCAGCAGGCGCTGGTGAACGCGCGCGTCGCGCTTGTCACGGCGCAGCATGATCGTGTGGTGGCATCATACTCGGTGCTCAACGCAGTTGGCCGTCTGTCACCGATGGTGATGAAGCTGAACACCAATGTGTATGACCCCAGCGTGCACTATCATCAGGTGCGCGATAGCTGGGTCGGCGTGCGTACGCCCGACGGACGCTAACGCGCTCGGATATCACCTGATATCGTGTCGAAAGGGCCGCTTGTGCGGCCCTTTGCTTGCAATCAATTTGTCCGATGACGTACCGTTTGCATTGCTGGCTTAGCGATTCGGAATGCCTCTCCTAATTCCTTGGGCATTTCCCGCGCGACAGCTGGTGGTCAGGCCTCGCTTGATCTTGGGGACAAGTCAGGCTTGCGCGCTGAATCGAACGGTCGTCAAAACGACAACCCGCAAATTCAGCCTCGTCTGGTGTAAAATATTGACGAGAGCGTTGATGATGCGGAGTCGGACATGACGCAACCTGCAAAGGTCCAGGAGCCCTCGATGGAGGAGATTCTGGCGTCGATCCGACGTATCATCGCCGACGACGAAGCGAAGCCGGCCGTCGCCGAAGTTGCTCCTCCGCCGCCGCCCAAGCCAGCTCCTGCACCCAAGCCTGCTGCGATGACAGACATCCCGCCGTCGGCGATTCCTGCCGCGCAGGCTGCTGCCGCCAAAGCACCGCCTCCAGCCCCGAAGCCCGCGCCACCGCCGCCGGAGCCTGCTGCCTCCAACAGCCAGGACGACATCGACGCGATGTTGGCCAGCTTGGAAGCCGCGACCACCGAGGAAGAGGTGCGCCCGGCGCAGCCCGACGGTGATGTGTTCGAACTGACCGACGAGATGGT
Organism: Tardiphaga sp. 20_F10_N6_6; assembly: GCF_052076045.1. Taxonomy (NCBI): domain Bacteria; kingdom Pseudomonadati; phylum Pseudomonadota; class Alphaproteobacteria; order Hyphomicrobiales; family Nitrobacteraceae; genus Tardiphaga; species Tardiphaga sp. 20_F10_N6_6. The sequence goes on along the minus strand of NZ_CP197239.1, from coordinate 856,475 downwards.
GGTCGCCGACCCCGAGCCGGAACCCGCATTCCAGCATGTCGAGCCGGATGACGACCTCGAATTCGCCGAAGCTGTCGCTGCCAGCAGCCAACGACCCGCACCGCGCTTCGACCCGCCGTCCTATGATCCGCCCCCGGTCGCACCGCAGCAGCAGATCCTGTCACACAGCACCGTGTCGTCCGTGGAGTCGGCCTTCAATGCGCTGGCCAATACGGTCCTGAGCAACAACGCGCGGACCCTTGAGGATCTCGTCAAGGAGATGCTGCGTCCGATGCTGAAGTCCTGGCTGGACGACAACCTGCCGGGCCTCGTCGAGCGCATCGTCAAGGCTGAGATCGAGCGCGTCTCGCGCGGCGGCGGCCGCTAAGCCCGCGAGACAGGCAACGACGGCCTTTCAGGGCCTTCGTTTGGCCCTCCGGGGTGGTTAAACAGCCCTATATGTTGACTTGAGCCGCGCTGGCGGGTTTCTAGCGCCATCGGCTTCCTGCGTTCGCCCCAGGCCCTAAAACCGTGGCCGAAAACCCCTGATTTGATTGAATTGTCATGATCGAAAAGACCTATCAGCCTGCCGATATCGAGACCCGCATCGCCGCTGCCTGGGAAGCCGAAGGCGCGTTCAAGGCCGGCCGCGCGGACCGGGTGGATGCCGAGCCCTATACGATCGTGATCCCGCCGCCGAACGTCACCGGTTCGCTGCATATGGGCCACGCCCTCAACAACACGTTGCAGGACGTGCTCTGTCGTTTCGAGCGTATGCGCGGCCGCGACGTGCTGTGGCAGCCCGGCACCGACCATGCGGGCATCGCGACCCAGATGGTGGTCGAGCGCCAGTTGATGGAGCGCCAGGAGCCCGGTCGCCGCGACATGGGCCGCGAGGCATTTCTTGAACGCGTCTGGAAGTGGAAGGCCGAGAGCGGCGGTGTGATCGTCAATCAGTTGAAGCGCCTCGGCGCCTCCTGCGACTGGTCGCGCGAGCGCTTCACCATGGACGAGGGCCTGTCCGAGGCGGTCATCAAGGTGTTCGTGCAGTTGCACCGCGAGGGCCTGATCTACAAGGACAAGCGCCTTGTGAACTGGGATCCAAAGCTGCTGACTGCGATTTCGGATCTCGAAGTGCAGCAGGTCGAGGTCAAGGGTAACCTCTGGCATCTGCGCTATCCGCTCGAAGGCAAGAATTTCGATCCGGAAGATCCGACCTCGTTCATCACCGTTGCCACCACGCGTCCCGAGACGATGCTCGGCGACAGCGGCGTCGCCGTGAATCCGGATGACGAACGCTACACCCATCTGATCGGCAAGAACGTGGTTCTGCCGCTGGTCGGCCGCCTCATTCCGATCGTCGCCGACGAATATTCCGACCCGGAGAAGGGCTCCGGCGCGGTGAAGATCACGCCGGCACACGACTTCAACGACTTCGAAGTCGGCAACCGCCACGGCCTTGCACGCATCAGCATCCTCGATATCGAAGGCAAGCTCGCACTCGCCGACAACGAGGACTATCTCCGCGGCCTGCCGGAAGCGGCGTCGGAGCTCGTCGAAGAATTGCACGGCATGGAGCGCTTCAAGGCGCGCAAGACCATCGTGCAGCGGCTGGAAGATTTCGGCTTCCTCGAGAAGATCGAACCCAACACGCATATGGTGCCGCATGGCGACCGCTCCGGCGTCGTCATCGAGCCCTATCTGACCGACCAGTGGTACGTGGACGCCAAGACCATGGCGCAGCCGGCGATCGCCGCTGTGCGCACCGGCGCGACAGAGTTCGTGCCGAAGAACTGGGAAAAGACCTATTACGAATGGATGGAGAACATCCAACCATGGTGCATCTCGCGCCAGCTCTGGTGGGGCCATCAGATCCCGGCCTGGTACGGCCCGGATGGCAAGGTATTCGTCGCCGAAACCGAGGAAGAAGCGGTCGGCAACGCGCTCGGCTATTATGTCGAGCAGGAAGTGATCACGGAAGAGCAGGGCCACGAGATGGCGCTCGATCCAGCGAAGCGCGAGGGCTTCATCACGCGCGATGAAGACGTGCTCGATACCTGGTTCTCGTCGGCGCTGTGGCCGTTCTCGACGCTGGGCTGGCCGCAGAGCTCGGTCGATGTGGATCGCTACTATCCCACCAATGTGCTGGTCACCGGCTTCGACATCATCTTCTTCTGGGTCGCCCGGATGATGATGATGGGCATGCACTTCAAGAAGGACGTGCCGTTCCCGACCGTCTACATCCACGCCCTCGTCCGCGACGAGAAGGGCGCCAAGATGTCGAAGTCGAAGGGCAACGTCATCGATCCCCTGAACCTGATCGACCAGTACGGCGCCGACGCGCTGCGTTTTACGCTGGCTGCGATGGCCGCACAGGGCCGCGACATCAAGCTCGCGACCCAGCGCGTCGAGGGCTATCGCAATTTCGCGACCAAGCTCTGGAATGCCTGCCGCTTCGCCGAAATGAACGAGTGCGTGCTGCCGGCGGGCTTCGATCCGACCAAGGCCAAGGAAGTGCTCAACCGCTGGATCGCGCATGAGACCGTCAAGGCGACGCGCGAAGTCACCGAAGCCATCGAAGCCTATCGTTTCAACGATGCAGCGGGCGCGGCCTATCGCTTCGTTTGGAACGTGTATTGCGACTGGTATCTCGAACTCGCCAAGCCCTTCATGATGGGCGAGGACGGTCCGGCCAAGACCGAAACCCGCGCGATGGTCGCCTGGGCGCGTGACGAGATCCTGAAGCTGCTGCATCCGTTCATGCCCTTCATCACGGAAGAACTCTGGGCCGTCACCGCGCCGCGCGACGGTCTGCTGGCGCTGGCGCCGTGGTCGCGCAAGGCGAGCGGCCTGACGCGCGAGCAGGAAGCGCTGATCATCGCGACCGCCGCGAGCGATCCGATCGTCGCGCCGATCCTGATGGGAGATCCCGAACCGGTCGCCGATTTCAAGGATGACGCCGCCGAAGCCGAAATCGGCTGGGTCATCGATCTGGTGACGGAGGTTCGTTCGGTGCGAGCCGAGATGAACATCGTGCCCGCGACATTGACGCCACTCGTGCTGGCCGGTGCGTCTGCCGAAACTCAGGCTCGTGCCCAGCGCTGGAGCGACGTCGTGAAGCGCCTCGCGCGTCTCGGCGACATATCCTTCGCCGATGTCGCCCCGCAGGGTGCCGTGCAGCTTCTGATCCGCGGCGAGGTCGCAGCGCTGCCGTTGAAGGGCGTGATCGATCTCGGCGCCGAGAAGACGCGTCTCGACAAGGAACTGGTGAAAGCCGAAGCCGACATCAAGCGCGCCGACGCCAAGCTCTCCAACGAGAAATTCGTCGCCAACGCCGCGGAAGAGATCGTCGAGGAAGAGCGCGAGAAGCGCGAGGCAGCCGAGGCCCGCAAGGCCAAGACGCTGGAAGCGCTGGAGCGGCTCAAGAACGCGGTGTGAGTTTGATCGTAGGATGGGTTTCGCGAAGACGCTCTACCTATCCTACCGCTCACACCTTCGCAAACGGCTTGCTCAGATACTTTGAGCCTCTCACCCCGTATCGCCACGGCAATTCCACGGCCTTGGTGATGCCGATGCGGATGCCTGCGACAATGTCCGGCACTTCTGTCCTTGCGTGAATCGCAATCGGCGGCTTGTCCAAAGCCAGCCCGTTATGCGCGATGCTGATGCCCAGCGCCTGGCACACCTTGCCAGGCCCGGAGCACAGCATGCGCTCATCCTGCAGCCCGCGTCGCAGCTGCATCTCGCCAATCCCGAATGTCGGTTGCAGTGCGCGGATCAGCACCGCGCTGGCCGAATCCTCGGCCTCGCAGACGAAGTTCACGCACCAGTGGATGCCGTAGGAGCGGTAGACATAGGCAAAGCCGGGCGGCCCGAACATGATCTGGTTGCGCGGCGTCTGCCCGTTGAAGGAATGGGCCGCGGGCTCGGTGTGATGATAGGCCTCGACCTCGACGATCTCGCCACCGACGCCATCCACCAGGAGCGTCGCACCGATCAGTTCGGGGGCCACATCGTGCACGCTCCGCGCGAAAAAGCTGCGTTTGAGTGCCTTGCCGAGCTTTTGGGGGATTTGGTGAGGTTTTGGAGCCATTCTGCCTGCTATGTTACGATGCAGGGCCGGGCAAGGCGAGGGCGGGTTGCAGGACAGGGCCCGGCGGATTACCTAAGGCTTCACTCAGAACGGACAGTTCATGGTCGTCGTCCTCGATACCGTATCCACCACACCGCTCCGCCCGCGTCACCCTGAAAAAGTGAATCGGCCGGATTCGTTCTCGCCGCCGAAGCCGGACTGGATCCGGGTCCGTGCGCCGACCAGCCGTGGCTATGGTGACACCCGCAAGATCGTCAAGGAAAACGGCCTTGTTACCGTTTGCGAGGAAGCCGGCTGCCCGAATATCGGCGAGTGCTGGCAGAAGAAGCACGCCACCTTCATGATCATGGGTGACACCTGCACCCGCGCCTGTGCGTTCTGCAACGTGAAAACGGGGATGCCGGGCGCGCTCGACGGCATGGAGCCCGAGCATGTCGCCGAAGCCGTGCGCAAACTCGGCCTGCATCATGTGGTGATCACCTCGGTGGACCGCGACGATCTCGCCGATGGCGGTGCCGAACATTTTGCGCAAACGATTCGTGCCATTCGCGCGGCATGTCCTACGACCACGATCGAAATCCTGACGCCTGACTTCCTACGCAAACCGGGCGCCCTCGAAGTCGTCGTCGCGGCGAAGCCCGACGTGTTCAACCACAATCTCGAAACCGTGCCGTCGCGCTATCTGACGGTGCGACCGGGCGCGCGCTATTTCCATTCGCTGCGCCTGCTGCAGAAGGTCAAGGAACTCGACCCGACCATCTTCACCAAGTCCGGCATCATGGTTGGCCTCGGCGAGGAGCGCCACGAGGTGCTGCAGGTGATGGACGACATGCGTTCCGCGGATATCGACTTCCTCACGATCGGCCAGTATCTGCAGCCGACGCGCAAGCATCACGTGGTGTCGCGCTATGTCACCCCCGATGAATTCAGCGGCTATGAGAAAGTCGCCTACACCAAGGGCTTCCTGATGGTGTCGGCGAGCCCGCTGACGCGCTCGTCGCATCATGCCGGCGAGGATTTTGCCAAGCTGCAGGCTGCGCGCGCCGCTCTCGCGCGCTGAGAACGCGACGATGCCGAGATTTGCCAACAAGCGCCGCGTGCGTCACAGCGCCTCCCAGATGTTCGATCTGGTCGCCGATGTCGAGCGCTATCCGGAATTCGTGCCGTTGTGCAAGTCGCTGAAGATTCGCCAGCGCACGCCGCATGAGAATGGCACCGAGGTCATCGTTGCCGACATGACCGTGTCGTTCAAGCTGGTCCAGGAATCCTTCACCAGCCGCGTGACGCTGGATCGGCCGAACCTGAAGATCATGGTCGAATATCTGCGCGGTCCGTTCAGCAATCTCGAAAACCGCTGGACCTTCGAGCCGAAGGCAGATGACGGGGAATGCGATGTGGGCTTCTTCATTGCCTATGAATTCAAGAGCCGCATGCTGGCGATGCTGATGGGCACGATGTTCGACGCGGCATTCCAGCGCTTTGCCGTAGCCTTCGAGAAGCGCGCGGACGAAGTTTATCGCAGCCCGCGCGTCTCGAGCGTTCCGTCTACTTCTTAGTCGTCGGCTTTTTTAGTGGCGCGGTCGGCCTGCGTCGTTTGACGGCGGTCCGTCGCGGCGAACGCGCCACGCGCGGGCGCGCGAGACTCGCTGCTTCGCGCTTCTTGGCCGGCGGCTGTGGCCCACGTGCCAATTCCATCAGCATCCGCAGAGCTTCAAGCACGGAGCGCTGACGCACCGCGCTGCGGCCGATGGCGCCGAAGCGGCATTCCTTGTTGACGATGCGGCCGTCACGCGACGCAACGGCAAAATGCACGAGGCCGACCGGCTTGCCCGGCGTTGCGCCTCCGGGGCCTGCGATCCCGGTGATCGAAACCGCGAGATCGACATCCGCTTCTTCGAGCGCACCGACCGCCATCTGGATCGCGGTCTCCTTGCTGACCGCACCGAAACTGTCGAGCGTCGCAGTCTTGACGCCGAGCATCGCGTGTTTGGCGGCATTGGAATAGGTGACGAAGCCGCGATCGATCACGTCGGACGAGCCGGGAATTTCGGTCAGTGCGCCAGCGACGAGGCCGCCGGTGCAGGACTCAGCGGTCGCGATCGTCAGCTTGCGGCTGCGGCAGAGATCGAGCAGCGCGCGGGAGAGGGCTCGTGCGTCGCTCGCTGCCATGTCAGTCCATCCAGGGAAGGCGAATGGTGGCAGCCGCAGTCGCGGCGATGCCTTCTTCACGGCCGGTGAAGCCGAGACGTTCGCTGGTGGTCGCCTTCACCGCGACGCGTGACAGTGCCACGCCGGAGATCTCGCTGATCTTCTCGCGCATCGCATCGCGTAGCGGGCCAATCTTGGGCCGCTCGCAGATCAGCGTCACTTCGAGATTGGCGATACGGCCGCCACGTGCGACGACGCGGTCCACGGCGTATTTCAAGAACTTGTCGGACGCCGCGCCCTTCCATTGCGGATCGGTCGGCGGGAAGTGCGAACCGATATCGCCGTCAGCCAGCGCGCCCAGGATCGCATCGACCAGCGCATGCAAGCCGACGTCGCCATCTGAGTGAGCAAGGAAGCCGCGCGTATGCGGCACACGGACGCCGCAGATCATCAGGTGATCGCCGTCGCCGAAGGCGTGCACGTCATAGCCCGTGCCCATGCGGATATCGCCGAGCGAGGCGGCGAGACGCGCTTCTTCGCGAATGAAATCTTCGGGAGTCGTGAGCTTCATATTTGCAAGATCGCCTTCAAAGGTTGCCACGGTCAATCCCGCCCATTCGGCGAGCGCGGCATCGTCGGTGAAATCATCGCGGCCTTCCTTTGCAGCACGACGATGCGCTTCAAGGATGACATCAAAACGAAATGCCTGTGGCGTTTGCGCGCTGCGCAAGCGTGCACGGTCCGGCGTCGCTTCCACGTGTCCGGCCTCGTTGACCTGTTTGATCGTATCGGTAACGGCGACACCGGGCACGGCAGCGCCAGTGATCTGTGCCGCGGCAATCGCGCGCTCGATCAAAGCAGGGGTTACGAACGGGCGGGCTGCATCGTGAATCAGCACGATGTCCGGCGCGTGATCTGCCAGTGCTTCGAGTCCAGCATGCACCGACGCCTGACGCGTCGCACCGCCATTGGCAGGAACATGATACCTTAAATCGCTGACCGCCTCGTTGAACACAGCGATATCGTCAGGATTGGTGATCGGCTGGACCGCAAAGACCTGGGGATGGTTGCAAAACGGCTCCATAGCCCGCGAAATAACGCTGCGGCCTCCGATCATGCGATATTGCTTCGGTCCACCAGCGCCGGCGCGGAGGCCGCGGCCGGCGGCAACGATAATGGCGGCTGTCTTCAAACCGGCAGGATTAGGTGATTTTGTCATCAGGGTCAGGTGATTAAGGGGTAAGCGGTGATCGCACAGCCCTTAGCACGGCCGCGAGCAAAAACAGTATGATTACATTCTCGTGGCTGCATAAGAGTGCATTGCTGCACTGCACTTGCAAAATGAGCGCATCTGTCTAATGTGTAGGCATGACGGTTGACTGCACAACAAATGTGCGCATTATGCGCCCTATGCCCGCAATGCAGCGGACGAGACAACGACGAGCAGGTCTGTGACCACCCCGGACTCAGTATACAGCAAGCCGTTACAAATCGGTGGCATCGAGATCGCCAACCGGGTCGTTCTGGCGCCGATGTCGGGCATCACCGATGCGCCGTTTCGCAGGCTGACCGCCGAACTCGGGGCCGGCCTCGTCGTGTCAGAAATGACCGCCAGCGACGATCTCGTCAATGGTCGTCCCATGTCGGTATTGCGCTGCGAAGCGACCGGGATCGGGCCCCATGTGGTCCAGCTGGCCGGCTGTGAGACCCACTGGATGGCCGAGGGGGCCCGTGTGGCCGAAGCCGCCGGCGCCGACATCATCGATATCAATATGGGCTGCCCGGCGCGGCATGTGACCGGCGGCCAGTCGGGCTCCGCGCTGATGCGCGACCTCGACCACGCATTGAAGCTGATCGAGGCGACCATCGCTGCCGTGAAAGTACCCGTGACTCTCAAAATGCGTCTGGGCTGGGACGATCGCATGCTGAACGCGCCTGAGCTTGCGCAGCGCGCAGAGCAGGCGGGCGTCCAGCTCATCACCGTCCACGGTCGCACGCGATGCCAGTTCTACAAGGGCGAAGCCGACTGGAGCGCCGTGCGCCCGGTGAAGGACGCGGTGAGCATCCCAGTGATCGTCAATGGTGACATCACCTCCTACGACAAGGCGGTGAGTGCGCTGAAGATGTCCGGCGCCGATGCCGTGATGATGGGTCGGGGCGCGCAGGGCATGCCCTGGCTGCCCGGCCAGATCGGCCGACGTCTTGAAACCGGTATCGCGGAAGCCGTGCCGTCGCTGCAGCAGCAACTCGCTTATATCTGCGCCCTCTACGACGACGTGGTCCGTCACTACGGCATGCGCATCGGCCTGCGCCACGCGCGCAAACATCTCGGCTGGGCACTCGATGCGGCCGCAGCTACGAGCTGCGCGCCGACCGAGACCCTGAAGACCTGGCGACAGAAGATCCTTACATCCGAAGATCCCTCCGGTGTGCAGCGGTCTCTGAATGACGCTTTTGATGATTTCGCATGGAGTGCTGCCGCATGAACGCCGCAGAGCACCGTCGTCCTGTCCCGACCGACAGTGAGGCCATTCTCAACGCACTACCGAATCCGGTGATCCTGATCGCACCCGACGGCAAGATCGTCGACGCCAATATGGCTGCGGAATCCTTTTTCGAGATTTCTACGCAATTCCTGCGCAGGCAGTCTCTGAAAGAACTGGTGCCATTCGGCAGTCCGCTGCTGGCGCTGATCGATCAGGTTCGCGCCGCCGGTTCGCCGGTGAACGAATACAAGGTGGATCTGGGCACACCGCGCATCGGCGGCGACCGTCAGGTCGATCTGCATGTCGCGCCGCTCACCGAGCGTCCGGGCCATATTGTGGTGATGCTGCAGGAGCGCACCATCGCCGACAAGATGGATCGACAGCTCACCCATCGCAGCGCTGCGCGTTCGGTGATCGCGCTGGCGGCCATGCTGGCGCATGAGATCAAGAATCCGCTGTCGGGCATTCGCGGAGCCGCTCAGCTACTTGAGCAGTCGGCATCGTCGGAAGACCGCATGCTGACACGCCTGATCATGGACGAAGCCGATCGCATCGTGACGCTGGTCGATCGCATGGAAGTGTTCGGCGACGACCGCCCGGTGGCGCGTGGCCCGGTCAACATTCACTCCGTCCTCGATCACGTGAAGCGCCTCGCGCAGTCCGGCTTCGCCCGCAACATCCGCTTCATCGAGGATTACGACCCGTCGCTGCCGCCGGTGCTGGCCAATCAGGACCAGCTGATCCAGGTGTTCCTGAATCTGGTGAAGAACGCTGCCGAAGCCATCGTCGATCTCGGTTCCGACGGTGAGATCCAGCTCACCACCGCGTTCCGGCCGGGCGTGCGGCTGTCGGTGCCGGGCAAGAAATCGCGCGTCTCGCTGCCGCTGGAGTTTTGCGTCAAGGACAACGGCCCTGGCGTTCCCGAAGATCTTCTGCCCAACCTGTTCGATCCCTTCGTCACCACCAAGCCCACCGGAAGCGGCCTGGGTCTTGCATTGGTTGCGAAGATTGTCGGCGATCACGGTGGGATCATCGAATGTGAATCTCAGCCACGAAAGACGACTTTTCGCGTGCTGTTGCCGATGTTCAACCCCGCCAAGAAATTGGACGACAAGACCCTTGATCCGAGCAGCGCCGATGCCCCCGCGGCAACGACGCACACCTCACAGACGTAAGACGAGGACTAACGATGGCTGCAGGTAGCATTCTGGTTGCGGACGATGATACGGCGATCCGCACCGTCCTCAATCAAGCGCTGTCGCGCGCCGGATATGAGGTTCGCCTGACCGGGAACGCAGCCACGTTGTGGCGCTGGGTCAGCCAGGGCGAGGGCGACCTTGTGATCACCGACGTGGTGATGCCTGACGAGAACGCGTTCGATCTGCTGCCGCGTATCAAGAAGATGCGGCCCAATCTGCCGGTTATCGTGATGAGCGCGCAGAACACCTTCATGACCGCGATCCGCGCCTCCGAGCGCGGTGCCTATGAATATCTGCCGAAGCCGTTCGATCTGAAGGAATTGATCGCCATCGTCGGTCGCGCACTGTCCGAGCCGAAGGAGCGTGTCGCAAGCCACGCCGATGACGGCGAGTTCGACTCGATCCCGCTGGTCGGCCGTTCGCCGGCGATGCAGGAAATCTACCGCGTCCTCGCCCGCCTGATGCAGACCGATCTGACGGTGATGATCTCCGGCGAGTCCGGCACCGGCAAGGAACTGGTGGCCCGCGCGCTGCACGACTACGGCAAGCGCCGCAATGGCCCGTTCGTTGCGGTCAACATGGCGGCGATCCCGCGCGATCTCATCGAGTCCGAATTGTTCGGCCACGAGCGCGGTGCGTTCACCGGCGCCAATGCCCGCGCCACCGGCCGTTTCGAGCAGGCTGAAGGGGGCACGCTGTTCCTGGACGAAATCGGCGACATGCCGATGGAAGCCCAGACCCGTTTGCTGCGCGTGTTGCAGCAGGGCGAATACACGACCGTTGGCGGCCGCACGCCGATCAAGACCGACGTGCGGATCGTCGCCGCCTCCAACAAGGATCTGCGTATCCTGATCCAGCAGGGCCTGTTCCGCGAGGATCTGTTCTTCCGCCTCAACGTCGTGCCGCTGCGCCTGCCGCCGCTGCGCGAGCGCATCGAGGATCTGCCCGATCTGATCCGCCACTTCTTTGCACTCGCGGAGAAGGACGGCCTGCCGCCGAAGAAGCTCGACGCCTTGGCGCTCGAGCGCATGAAGCAGCATCGCTGGCCGGGCAACGTTCGCGAACTGGAAAACCTCGCGCGCCGTCTGGCAGCACTCTATCCGCAGGATGTCATTACCGGCTCGGTGATCGACGGCGAACTGGCGCCGCCCGCTGTGGCCTCGGGTGGTAGCGCGCCGACCGGCGTGGATAATCTCGGTGGTGCCGTCGAGGTCTATCTGTCCTCGCACTTCTCCGGCTTCCCGAACGGCGTGCCGCCGCCGGGTCTCTATCACCGCATTCTCCGCGAGATCGAGGTGCCGCTGCTGACCGCAGCACTGGCCGCGACCCGAGGCAACCAGATTCGCGCTGCGGATCTGCTCGGCCTCAACCGCAACACGCTGCGGAAGAAAATTCGCGATCTCGACATTCAGGTCTATCGAACCGGCGGCTGATCTCGGTAGCGGGATCGAGCAATTCCAGGGTTTGAGACGCAAAAACACACGAAAACGCGGGTTATGCGTTTTCGTTGGCTAGTCTGCGCCGTGGATTTGTCGTAATTGGGCAACATTGTTGTATGATTGCATCAGTGCGGTCCGGGCTGTCTCCGGCAGCCGCACGGCGTCCACGCTCACCACATTGTCGGAATGACCAGCGCAGACACGTCGGCTACAGCCTATGAACCGTCGATGGCGGAGCCGCGCAGGTGGACCCTGCGGCGGCTATTCGTGCCATTGGCCGTCGGCTTGGCACTCCTGTCGTCATGCCTGACCTTCCTCGTCCTGAATGGCCTCACGCCGATCGCGCCGACCCATCAGGTCGTCGTTACCTTCCTGCTGATCAATGCCGCCAGCGTGCTCCTGCTGGTCCTGATCATTGCGCGGGAGATCTGGAAGGTTGTCCAGGCGCGCCGCAGGGGCAGGGCGGCGGCCCGGTTGCATGTCCAGATCGTCAGCCTGTTCTCGGTGATCGCCGTGCTGCCGGCGGTGCTCGTCTCGATCGTCGCCAATGTGACCCTGGACCGCGGCCTCGACCGGCTGTTCTCCGGCCCGACCAAGGCGGTCATCAACAATTCGCTCGTGATTGCCAGCGCCTATCTGCACGAGCACGGCCAGTTGATTGGGGGCGATATCCTCGGCATGGCCGACGATCTCGCGCGCATCCAGCCGCTCTTCTATCAGGACCGCGGCACGTTCCGTTCGTTGATGCTGGCAAATGCAACCGCGCGCAATCTGCCGGGCGCCATGTTGATCGACAAGGATCGCAACGTCATCGAACCCGACCAGCCCGGCATCAAACAGGAATTCTCACCGCCGCCGGCAGACTTCCTCGTCAATGTCAGCGCGTCCGAGCCGGCCATCGCCGTGATCCCCGAGGGAAATTACGTCGCCGCCGTGATCCGATTGCGAGCGTTCGACAACATGTTCCTCTATGTCGCCCGCAAGCTCGATCCGCGCGTGGTCGCGCAGATGAATCAGAGCCAGGCCGGCGCGGCCGAATATGCCGAACTGGAATCGCGCAGGCTCGGCATTCAGGTCGCCTTCGCGCTGATGTTCACCGTGATCGCACTGACGGTGCTGATGTCCGCCGTGCTGATCGGCCTGAATTTCGCCAACTGGCTGGTGGCGCCGATCCGCCGCCTGATGGGCGCTGCGAACATGGTCTCGACCGGTGATCTTCATGTCCAGGTACCGGTGATCCAGTCCGAGGGCGATCTCGCTCATCTCGGCGAGACTTTCAACAAGATGACGCAGGAGCTGCGCACCCAGCGTGACGAACTGGTCAGCGCCAGCGACGTCATCGACAGTCGCCGCCGTTTCATCGAGGCCGTGTTGTCATCGGCCAGCGCCGGCATCATCGGCGTCGATGGCTCGAACATGATCGGCATTCTCAACCGCTCGGCCGAGAAGCTGGTCGGACATTCGGAGTCCGAGACGCTGGGCCACCCGCTGCACGAGATCATTCCCGAGCTCGACGAATTGATGCAGACCGCACGCGAGGGATCGCAGCGGCTGGTGCAGGGACAGGTGACGATCACCCGCGACGGGCAGGAGCGCAATCTGTCGGTGCGCGTCAGCGCAGAACAGACCAGCCAGTCGCGCGATAGCTACATCATCACCCTTGACGACATCACCGAACTCGTCTCGGCACAGCGCACCTCGGCCTGGGCCGACGTGGCGCGTCGCATCGCGCATGAGATCAAGAATCCGCTGACGCCGATCCAGCTCTCTGCCGAGCGCATCAAGCGCAAATTCGGCAAGGTGATCGTCGATGACAAGGCGATCTTCGAACAATGCACCGACACCATCGTCCGGCAGGTCGATGACATCAGGCGCATGGTCGACGAATTTTCGCGCTTTGCGCGCATGCCAAAGCCCGTGATCGAGGGTGAGGATGTCGCCGACACTGTGCGTCAGGCCGTATTCCTGATGCGCGTCGGTCACCCCGAGCTCGACATCTCCGCCGAGATCAAGGAAGAGCCGATGCGCGCGCGGTTCGATCGCCGGCTGATCTCGCAGGCGCTCACCAATATCATCAAGAATGCGACAGAGGCGATCGAGGCCGTGCCGCCAGAAGAACTCGGCAAAGGTCGTATTGATGTCACAGCGTCGCGCGAGAACGACATGATATTGATCGACGTGATCGACAACGGCGTCGGTCTGCCGACTGTCAACAGGTCGCGTTTGCTCGAACCCTATGTCACGACTCGCGAGAAAGGCACTGGCCTCGGCCTCGCGATCGTCGGCAAGGTGCTCGAGGATCATGGTGGAGGCATCGAACTTGGCGACGCATCGAGTGTTCGTCCAGGACAGCGCGGTGCCTGGATGCGGCTGCGGTTTTCTATCTCTGGTCAGAAGGCTGACGCGGACAAGAGTGAACCGGAAGCCCCGCCTGATGACGAACCGAAGATCAAAACTGCTACCGGCAACTGACAAGAATAAACGTGACCAGGATATTTTGACCCATGGCAAATGACATTCTGATCGTCGACGACGAAGCCGATATTCGCGATCTTGTTGCGGGCATTCTGGACGATGAGGGCTTCACCACCCGCACCGCACGAGACAGCGATTCCGCGCTCGCGGAAATCGCCAATCGCCGCCCCAACATGGTGTTTCTCGACATCTGGCTGCAGGGCAGCAAGCTCGACGGCCTGCAACTGCTCGAGCAGGTCAAACGCGACAATCCCGAATTGCCTGTGGTGATGATCTCAGGCCACGGCAATATCGAAACCGCTGTCGCGGCAATCAAGCGCGGCGCCTATGACTTCATCGAGAAGCCATTCAAGGCTGACCGGCTGATCCTTGTCGCGACGCGCGCGCTGGAAACCTCGCGCCTGAAACGCGAAGTCAAGGAACTGAAGCAACTCGCACCGGTCGCCAATTCGCTGACGGGGCGCTCGGCCGCCATGAACCAGCTGCGCCAGACCATCGATCGCGCCGCGAAGGCCAATAGCCGCATTCTGATCGTCGGCCCGTCGGGCGCCGGCAAGGAGCTCGCCGCGCGCACGCTGCACACGGCCTCTGCCCGCTCCACGGGGCCGTTCGTCGTCATCAACGCTGCGGCGATTACGCCGGAGCGCATGGAAGTCGAACTGTTCGGCATCGAACAGTCCAATGGCGAACAGGCGCGTAAGGCAGGAGCCCTAGAGGAGGCTCATGGTGGCACGCTATTCATCGACGAGATCGGCGATCTGCCGCGCGAGACCCAGAACAAGATCCTGCGCGTGCTGGTCGATCAGACTTTCATGCGGGCAGGGGGAACCACCAAGGTCAATGTCGACGTCCGCATCATTTCGTCGACCGCGCGCAATCTCGAAGAGGAAATCGCCGAAGGTCGTTTCCGTGAGGATCTTTATCATCGCCTCTCGGTGGTGCCGATCCGCGTGCCGCCGCTGTCTGAGCATCGCGAGGATATTCCGGAGCTCATCGAATATTTCATGGAGCAGATCTCCATCGCGACGGGCCTGCCGAAGCGGCAGATCGGCGAGGACGCCATGGCTGTCCTGCAATCCCATGTCTGGCCGGGCAATATCCGCCAGCTTCGCAACAACGTCGAACGCGTCATGATCCTGGCCGGCGGCGGGCCGGAAGTAATCATCACCGCCGACATGCTGCCGCAGGACGTGGGCTCGATGGTGCCGTCGATGCCGACCAGCAACAATGGCGAACACATCATGGGCCTGCCGCTGCGCGAAGCCCGCGAAGTGTTCGAACGCGATTATCTGATTGCGCAGATCAGCCGTTTTTCGGGTAATATCTCGCGCACCGCTGAATTCGTCGGCATGGAGCGCTCCGCTTTGCACCGCAAGCTCAAGGCGCTCGGCGTCGGCTAAATCACTCACCTCACCTCAAGCTTCAACTCAAGCCTCGGAACGAACATGTCGCGCATCGCCTATGTGAATGGTCAATACGTCAACCTGCGCGATGCCGCCGTGAACGTCGAGGACCGCGGCTATCAGTTCGCTGATGGCATTTACGAGGTCTGCGAGATCATCGGCGGCAAGATGGTCGATTTTCCTCGCCATATTGCGCGCATGCAGCGCTCGTTGCGGGAATTGCGCATCGCCGAGGCCATGGCGCTGACATCGCTCAAGGTGGTGATGCAGGAAGTCATTCGCCGCAATCGCATCAATTACGGCATCGTCTATCTGCAGATCAGCCGCGGCGTCGCCCATCGCGATCACGGATTTCCGTCGCCGGACGTGAAGCCAAGTGTGGTCGTGACGGCGAAATCGCTCAACTTCGCCAAGAACCAGGCGACTGCTGCCAAGGGCGTGAAGGTCATCACCACGGCGGAGAATCGCTGGCCGCGCGTCGACATCAAGACCGTTGGCCTGCTGCCCAATGTGCTGGCGCGACAGGAAGCCCGCGACAAGGGCGCCTATGAAGCCTGGTATGTCGACGCCGACGGTTTCGTCACGGAGGGCGCGTCGTGCAACGCCTGGATCGTCACCAAGGACGGCAAGGTGGTGACGCGCACGGCCGCGTCAGGCATTCTCGCAGGCATCACCCGCGCCGTGCTGATCGAGGTCCTGGCATCGATGCAGCTCAAGCTGGAAGAGCGGAACTTCACACCGGCAGAGGCTTATGACGCCGCAGAAGCCTTCGTCTCGTCGGCGAGTCAGATCGTGATGCCGGTCATCAATATCGACGGCAAACCGATCGGTGACGGCAAGCCTGGTGGTATCGCGACGCGCCTGAGGCAGGAATTCCATAAATTCGCAGCGATTTCATAAAATTTGCCGGGCTTTTAGGCACCAATTCCGCGTTCCGGCTTGCCTAAAAAGCGCGCCTGCCGTCTAATCACGTCGTCGCGCTCCCGGAGGGGGATCTCAGGGGAAAGTGCGGCAGCTTGGTAAGGCCCCGGAGAGGGCTGCGCCGGGTTCAAAAAAAGCAACAAAACAGACTGCGGGATTAAAAAAAATGGCGGCAGACCGCGCACAAAATCTACAGGACACCTTCCTCAACCACGTACGCAAGACCAAGACTCCGCTCACGATCTTTCTGGTGAACGGCGTCAAATTGCAGGGCATTGTCACCTGGTTCGATAATTTCTGTCTTCTGCTCCGGCGCGACGGACACTCGCAGCTGGTGTATAAGCATGCGATCTCGACCATCATGCCGGGCGCACCGATTCAGCTTTTTGAGGGTGGCGAGGATCCGGCTTGAGCGAACTCCTGAGAGACGCTTGATTGGAATTTCGTAGCTTCGAAGGCAATGCTGCCGACCGACCCTCGGCCAGCAGCGAATCGACCGGCCGCGTTCTCGTGGTCGGTCCTTACCTGCGCGAACGGCGGGGCGACGCCGACGCGCAAGCCTATTCTCATGTCCGCGATACGGAAGCCCGGCTCGAAGAGGCGGTCGGTCTCGCACGCGCCATCGACCTCACCGTGGTCGAGGCCGTCGCCGCGCCGCTGAGCCAGATCCGCCCGGCCACCTATCTCGGCAAGGGCAAGGTCGAGGAGATCGCCGGCCTGATCGCGGCGAACGAGATCGGCATCGTGGTGATGGATTGCGCGCTGTCGCCGATCCAGCAGCGCAATCTCGAAAAGGAACTGAAGGCCAAGGTGCTCGACCGTACCGGTCTCATCCTTGAAATCTTCGGCCGCCGTGCCAAGACCAAGGAAGGCACGCTGCAGGTTGAGCTCGCGCATCTCAATTATCAGCGCAGCCGTCTCGTCCGCTCATGGACCCATCTGGAGCGCCAGCGCGGCGGCTTTGGCTTTATGGGCGGCCCCGGCGAAACCCAGATCGAGGCGGATCGCCGCATGATCGGCGACCGCATCGCGCGGCTCGAAGCCGATCTGAAGAAGGTCCAGGCGACGCGGCGCCTGCATCGCGCCGGCCGCCAGCGCGTGCCGTATCGCGTTGTTGCGCTGGTCGGTTACACCAATGCCGGCAAGTCGACGCTGTTCAACCGGCTGACGCGCGCCGACGTGCAGGCCGAGGACATGTTGTTCGCGACCCTCGATCCGACGCTGCGCGCGCTGACGCTGCCGCATGGCGGCAAGGCCATGCTGTCGGACACGGTGGGCTTCATCTCCAACCTGCCGACCCAGCTCGTAGCCGCGTTTCGCGCGACGCTGGAAGAGGTACTGGAAGCCGACATCATTCTCCATGTCCGCGACATCTCGCATGAGGATGCGGAAGCGCAGCAAAGCGATGTCGACAACGTGCTTCGCAAGCTCGGCATCGATACGGATGCAACAGCGCGCATTCTCGAAGTCTGGAACAAGATCGATCGTTTCCCTCCGGAGGAGCGCGAGAACCTCGCCAATATCGCGGCGCGGCGGCCGCTGGACAAGCCGTGCTTCATGGTCTCAGCCGAAACCGGCGAGGGCATCGACGATCTGCTCGCTGCCATCGAAACACGGCTCGCCGCCAGCCGCATCACGCTGGATCTGTCAATCGACGCTGCGGACGGCGCTGGCGTGAGCTGGCTGCATCGCAATGCGGAAGTACTGGTGAAAGAACTGCACGACGGCCATTTCGACATGGTGGTGCGTGTCGATGAGACCAAACGCGATATCGTCATGAGTCGGTTCAGTGCGGTGCTGCATCCGGTCGTGGATCTGAGTGCCTGACGAAACTCCGTTGTTGTTCAGGCGGCAGCTTTAAACGCCATGAACACTGCCATGCCGGCGATGACAGCGATGAGTGTCATCCGCAAAGCTCTCTGACTCATGCGATTCGCCAGCCATGATCCAAGACCGGTACCGATCCACAGCCCAATGATCAGACTTGCAATCGTGAGCCACGGCAGCTCTGTGCCCTGCTGCACATAGAGCAGGGCGGCCGGTAAAGTGACGGGCAGTGCTGTAACGGCAAGGCTAAGGGCCTGGGATTGATGCTGCGACACCTTCAGCAGGCCCGCCATCAAGGCGGTGATCGCAAGCCCGCCGCCGATCCCCAGAAATCCCGACGACCAGCCCGCGAGCGCGCCGATGGCGACGAGCGCTGACCCGCGTAACGGCACCTCTTTCGCTTCGTCTGCTGTGCCTTCGAGCTTGGGATGTGACGGCCGACAGATGACGATCACTTCGAGAACCAGCAGATAGCCGACAAAAGTCCATTGCAGCGCGCGAGCAGAAACGGTTGTTGCGAGCAAGGCGCCAACGCACCCGCCCACTGCAAATCCGATCGCCAGCCAGGCAAGCCAGCGCGGCGGCACGTGATGGCCGCTGCGTTGATAGTTGCGGACGCCGGAAAAACTGGTGGGCACGACCTGCACGACGAGAGAAACGCCCTGGGCGACGTGCTGATCTTTGCCAAGCAGGAGCACCAGCAGCGGGACGAGGATTCCGCCACTGGTAATACCGAGCAAGCCGGACGCCATGCCGCCGACACCGCCCGCCAGAAGACCGCCGAGGACGTCAGTCAGTGTCATCGTCGGTTGTTCCTTGGCGGTTGCGAGTCATTCAATCCGCGATTTCGTTACCCTTCGCCTCATTCCACAGCGCATCCATCTCCTCGAGCGACGCCTCCTGCAGGGTCCGTCCCTTCGCCGCCAGCGCCTGTTCGATATAGCCAAAACGTCGCTCGAACTTCACGTTGGTGCCGCGTAGTGCGAGTTCGGGATCGGCGTCCACATGGCGCGCCAGATTGACCAGCGCGAACATCAGGTCGCCGGTCTCGGCCGCCACCTCGGCGCGGTCGCCGCGATCGAGTGCCGCTTCGATCTCGTCGGCTTCCTCGCGGATTTTCGCGAGCACCGCGCGCGGATCATTCCAGTCGAAGCCGATGCTGGAGGCTTTTGTCTGCAGCTCCATGGCCTGGCTCAATGCGGGTTGCCCGGCCTTGACGCTGGCAAGGAACGAGGAGGGCGGCGTGGCCTCAACGCCGCGCCGGGCGGCGCGTTCAGCCTTTTCCTCGGCCTTGATACGCCCCCACGTCCCCTTCACATCCGTCGGTGCGATCTTGCCATCCTTGCCGGGAAACACATGCGGATGCCGGCGGATCATCTTGCGGGTGATCGCCTCCACGACGTCGCCGAACGCGAATGCATTCCGCTCTTCGGCCATCCGGGCGTGGAACACCACCTGCAGCAGGAGGTCGCCGAGTTCGTCGCAGAGGTCGTGGAGATCGTGCCGGGCGATGGCATCGGCGACCTCGTAGGCCTCCTCGATCGTATAGGGCGCGATACTCGCGAAATCCTGCTCCAGATCCCATGGGCACCCCGTCACGGGCGTGCGCAACTGGGCCATGATCTCGATCAGGCCGACGATATCGCGGGAAGGGGTCATGAGGCACCACGGTTCACAGCAGGAGCCTTTGCTATGCCGCAGGACGGCGGCGTGGCCCAGCGGAAATGCCCGGTTTTGCCTGTCTTTCACACAGGGCTGCAGAGTGCTATCTGCAGCCGATGAGCGACACTTTCCCAGATCAAACCGCGCTGGTGCTGTTCTCCGGCGGCCAGGATTCCGCAACCTGTCTGGCCTGGGCGCTGGCGCGCTTCAAGCGCGTCGAGATGCTCGGCTTCGCTTACGGCCAGCGCCACGCCATCGAACTCGACAGCCGCGACAAGCTGCTGGCGGGCGTGAAGGCCTTGAATGCTGATTGGGCCACGAAACTCGGTGACAGCCACACGCTGGACATCCCGACGCTATCAGCCATCTCCGACACCGCGCTGACGCGTGACGTCGCCATCGAGATGGGGGCCGACGGCCTGCCCAATACGTTTGTGCCCGGCCGCAATCTGGTGTTCCTGACATTCGCGGCAGCGCTGGCCTATCGACGCGGCATCACCCACATCATCGGCGGCATGTGCGAGACGGATTACTCCGGCTATCCCGATTGTCGCGACGACACCATCAAGGCGCTGCAGCAGGCGCTCAATCTCGGCATGGCCAAGAATTTCACGCTGCACACGCCGCTGATGTGGCGCGACAAGGCGGCGACCTGGGCGCTGGCGCATGAGCTCGGCGGGCAGGGCCTCGTCGACCTGATCCGCGAACACTCGCACACCTGCTATCTCGGTGAGCGCGGCGCGTTACACGACTGGGGCTATGGCTGCGGCAAGTGCCCGGCCTGCGAACTACGCGCCAAAGGCTGGCGCGCGTTCGCAGCCACGGCTGTCTAGACGGACAGCGACTCGCGGACCTTGGCCGTTTCAGTAGCGCTGAGGCCCGTCAGCGGCGGACGCACCCGCAGCCAATTGTCATTGTTGTCGCGCTTCGCCAACAGCACCTTCAGCGAGGGAAGCTGCGCATAGCTGGACACCGCATTGCGCGCCGCGACGATACGCTCCTGCGCAGTCGCAACCTCGGCCGCCTTGGCCGGATCCTTGTAACCATTGAACACCGTGGCGAGCTCGCGGCTCACGAGGTTGGAGGTCGCCGTGATGCAGCCGGCGCCGCCCATCGGCAGCAGCTTCAGCATCAGGGGATCGGCGCCGACCAGCACCGAGAAACCCGGGAAGCGATCGACGATGGCGCTCATATTGGCGAACTCGCCCGCGGAATCCTTGATGCCGACCACGATTTCCGGGAAGCGCTTGCGCAACCGATCGATGACGTCGAGCGAGATCGGCACCGCCGACATCTGCGGGATGTGATAGAGCACGACGCGCAGGCGCGGATCGGCGACGCGCTCTATCACAGCCGTATAGGCATCGACGATGCCATCATCGGACACGCCCTTGTAGTAAAACGGCGGCAGCATCACGACGGCCCCGACGCCACTGGCGACAGCGTGCTTTGTGAGTTCAACCGTTTCCATGATCGACGCAACACCGGTGCCCGGCAGCAGCTTCGACGGCGCGATCCCGGATTTCACCACGGCTTCCAGCAGCGCCATGCGCTCGCGTGATGACAGCGAATTGGCTTCGCCTGTCGTGCCGAGCATAGCGATGCCGGTGCAGCCGTCATCGAGCAGACGCTGGCAGTGGGAGGTGAACAGGCCCTGATCCACCGACAGGTCGGCGTTGAAGGGGGTGGTCGCGGCGCAGTAGACGCCGGTCGGGAAGGGAGCTGTCATCGTTGTGCTCTTTCGGGTGCGTGTTGCAGGAGTTCTTCTAACGAAGCGCTTATTTTTTACCTCTCCCCGCAAGCAGGGAGAGGTAAATACGTTACGGCATGATCTGGCCGCCATTCACCTCGATGACCTGACCGGTGATGTAGCTGCTCATGGTCTCGTCGGCGAGGAACTGATAGGCGCCGACGCAATCCTCGGGCGTGCCGATCCGGCCCAGCGGAATGCCCTGGCGGGCGCCTTCGAGCTGCTCCGCGGTCGAATAGCGCTGGTGGAACGGCGTCATGATCACGCCCGGCGCCACCGCATTGGCGCGCACGTTGAACGGAGCGAGTTCCTTCGCCAGCACACGCGTGATGGTCGAGACAAAACCCTTGGCCGAACCATAGAGGCCGGCGCCGCCGCTGCCGCCATTGCGGGCTGCGACCGAGGTCGTGTTGATGATCGAGCCTGAACGCTGCGTCTCCATGATCTTCGCGGCCCTGCGGCAGGCGAAAAACACCGAGCCGATATTGAGATCGACCACGTCGTCATACTGTTCGTCGGTGGCATTGGCGATCGAGGTGCGGCCGAACATGGCGCCGGCATTGTTGATCAGCACGTCGATGCGGCCGAGCTTGGCATGGGCTTCGTCGATCACGCGCGCAGCTTCCGCGCGCTCCGACACGTCGCCGCGGAGCAGCTCGGCTGTGCCACCACTCGCGCGGATATTGGCGACCACTTCCTCGGCGCCTTCCGGATTGCCGTTGTAGTGCACGATCAGCCTGGCACCGAGGGCGCCGAATTTCTTCGCCACGGCAGCGCCGATGCCGGAGCTTGCGCCGATGATCACGATAGCCTTGCCGTTCAGTCCGTTGGTCACGCCTGGTCCTTTCCGATTGAGCGAGCGTTCGACCACGATTTCAGCAACCTGACAAGTTACCAGAATTTGTGCGATGCAGCACGGCACTTGACCAAGTCATGCAATTTAATTGTTGTATCTCAATGATATAAGATAATAGCGGTCCATCCGCGCAACATTGACATGTTGACAAGTTTGCCGCCGCCTCTCATGGTCGCCGAAATTTTTGGGCGAGGAAGTGTTTCCATGCGACGGCGCTCCCGGGCGATCGGACTGTCACACGAAACCTCCGCCGCCATCCCTGTGAGCTGCGGTTTGACCGATCATGAAGCCGATTGATCCCTCTGAATTGCCTGAAGCGCCGCGTCCGCGCGGTGCCGCCGGTTCGCTCGTCGACAAGGTCTATGGCGAACTCGCGCAGCGCATCGCCAATGGCGACTACGCGCCGGACCAGAAGCTGCCCGGCGAGCACGAACTCGCTGATATGTTCGACGTCTCCCGCCCGGTACTGCGCGAAGCGCTCGGCCGGTTGCGCGAAGACGGACTGATCACGTCGCGACAGGGCGCGGGCAGTTTCGTCCAGATGCGTGCGCAGCAACAGCCACTCGGCTTCGCGCGGGTGGAGACCATCGCGGACATCCAGCGCTGCTTCGAATTCCGCATCACCATGGAAGCCGATGCCGCGCATTTTGCAGCGCTCCGACGTAGCGACGACAATCTCGGCAAGATGGAAGCAGCGCTCGGTCTGCTGCGCGAGGCGACGAAGAAGCGCAAGCATCGCGAAGACGCCGACTACGCTTTCCATCTCGCCGTGTCCGAGGCGACCAACAACCACTATTTCGCAACATCGCTGAACGCCCTCAAGGACCACGTCGCTGTCGGCATGAAGCTGCACGGCCTGTCGCTGATGGGCCCGCGGCCCGGCCTTGAACAGGTGTTCGAGGAACACAGCAGTATTTTTGAAGCGATCCGTGATCGCGACGCCGAAGCGGCGCGCACGGCCATGCGTCTCCATCTCGAAAGCTCGCGCGATCGCCTGTTCGAAGGCCGACTGCTCGACCTCTCGTTCCGGTGACGGGGAGAGTGAATTGACTGACCATACCGCATTTCTTGCAATGCTTGCCGGCATCGTCGGCGACCGACACCTGATCGGTCCCGGCGGCGATTTCGAACCCTATGTGGTGGACTGGCGCGGCCGCTATCACGGCAAGGCGTTGGCCGTCGTGAAGCCTGGCTCGACGCAGGAAGTCTCTTCCATCGTCAAGGCTTGCGCGGCCGCCGGCATCGCCATCGTACCCCAGGGCGGCAATACCGGCATGTGCGGCGCGGCGACCCCGCTCGGCGAGCGCACCATGATTGTGCTGCGTCTCGATCGCCTCAACAAGATCCGCAGTGTCAGCCGTCTCGGCGATTCCATCGCCGTCGACGCCGGCTGCATCCTCGCCGACATCCAGAAGGCAGCGGACGACATCGACCGCCTGTTTCCGCTCAGTTTGGGAGCCGAAGGCTCCTGCCAGATCGGCGGCAATCTCTCCACCAATGCCGGTGGCACCGCGGTGCTGCGCTACGGCACCACGCGCGAGCTCACGCTCGGCCTCGAAGTCGTGCTGCCCGATGGCGAGATCCTCGACGGCATGACGGCCCTGCGCAAGGACTCCACAGGCTTTGACACCAAGCAGCTCTTCATCGGTGCCGAAGGCACGTTCGGCATTATCACCGGCGCGGTGCTGAAGCTGTTTCCGAAGCCACGGGCGAGGGCAGTGTCCTTCGCCAAGCTGAACAGCATCGACGCAGTGCTCGACCTGCTCGCGCAGGCACGTACCGAACTCGGTGATCGCATCAGCGCCTTCGAGGTGATGTCGCGCGGCCAGATCGAGGTGATCGCCGAGAACCTGCCGCTGGTGAATATCCCGTTCGAGCTGGATACGCCCTGGTACGTACTGATTGAGCTCGTCGACACGCTGGTGTCGGTCGATCTGAATGCAGCGCTCGAAGCGTTGCTCAGTAACGCCTATGAGCGCGAGCTGGTCACCGATGCGCTGGTGGCCTCCAGCGAGACGCAGGCCGCGGCGTTCTGGAAGATCCGCCACAGCGTGTCGGAAGGCAGCAAGAAGGCCGGTTACGTCATCTCGCACGATAGCGCCGTGCCCTTGTCGCAGCAGGCAACGTTCGTCACGCAGGTGGAGAAGCGCATCGCTGCCTATCGGCCCGACGCACGCATCGTGATGCACGGCCATATCGGCGATGGCAACATCCACATCCTCGCGATCATTCCAGGCCTCGAGCAGAACCAGAAGGATCAGATCCAGGACACGATCCGCGGCATCAACACCATCGTCGATGAAGAGACCGTCGCGCTCGGCGGCAGCATCAGTGCCGAGCACGGCATCGGCATCGCCAATCGCGAACGGCTTGCACGCGTCACCAAGCCGACCGAGCTGCGGCTGCTGCGTAGCGTCAAGCAGATGCTGGATCCGAACGACATCATGAATCCCGGAAAAGTGCTGCCTGCGCAATAAGCGAGGCGGCCGCAAGCATTCATCAGAACACTCATTCGAGAAGAGGAACACGCATGAAGATCAAATCCATCCTGATGGCGGCCTGCGTCGCCGTGGGCGCCGTGGGGCAGGCGAGCGCGCAAGATGCGAAATACCCCACCAAGCCGATCACCATCGTCGTGCCCTTCGCGGCCGGCGGCACCGTGGACATCATCGCCCGCATGGTGTCGGAGAACCTGCAAAAGAAGCTCGGCGCCACCGTGCTGGTCGAAAATATGGGCGGCGCCGGCGGCAATATCGGCGTCAACCGTGTCGCCAAGGCGCAGCCTGATGGCTACACGATCGGCCTCGCCAGCACCTCGCCGCTGGCGATCGCGCCCTCGCTCTATGGCAGCAAGCTTCAGTTCCAGCCGGAGAAGGATCTGGTGGCCTTCGCCCAAGTGAGCATCGTACCTAACGTGCTGGTGGTGAATCCCGATCGCATCAAGGCCCGCACGGTTCCAGAGTTGATCGAATACATGAAGGCCAATCCAGACAAAGTGACGTTCGGCTCGGCCGGACCGGGCACGTCGCAGCATCTTGCCGGCGAGTTGTTCCAGCAGATGACCGGTACCAAGATGGTTCACGTGCCCTACAAGGGCTCGAGCCAGATGGTCACCGACCTGATCTCGGGTCAGATCGACATCGCTTTCGACAACGTCCCGCTGCTGCTGCCGCATGTGGCCGGCGGCAAGCTGGCGATGCTCGCCACGGCAACGCCGAAGCGCGCCGAGTTCGACGCGAATGTGCCGGCCGTCGCCGAATTCCTGCCGGGCTTCGAGGCTGTAGCCTGGCACGGCTTCATCGCGCCTGCTGCGACTCCGAAACCGATCGTCGACAAGCTCTCGGCGGAAATCCGCGAATTCATGAGCCTGCCGGAGACCAAGAAGAAGATGGCTGAACTCGGCGCAGTCGCCGTGGCGATCCCACAGGATGAGTTCACCAAATACATCGCCAGCGAGACCTTGCGCTGGAAGGGTGTGATGGAGAAGGCCAACGTCACGATGAACTAGGCGACCACGCAGGTGGTGACGACGTCACGTTCGTCACCACCTCAGTTTCGAGCGTCCGCCAAAGGACGCCGACAATCAAAATAGAAAAATACATGGAGGAATGTTCAATGAGACTTCGGTCAATCCTGATGGCTGTCTGCCTGACGCTCGGCACGCTCACGCAAGCGACGGCCCAGGACGCGAATTATCCGAGCCGCCCGATCACCAGCATCGTTCCGTTCGCCGCCGGCGGCACGGCCGATATCTTTGCGCGCATGGTGTCGGAGCATCTGCAGAAGAAGATGGGCGCCACGGTCATCATCGAGAATGTCGGCGGCGCCGGCAGCATCATCGGCGTCACCCGCGTCGCGCGCGCGGCGCCCGACGGCTACACGGTCGGCCTTGCCAGCACCTCGGCACTGTCGATCAATCCGACGCTGTATGGCGCAAAACTGTCCTACAATCCCGAAAAGGATCTCGTGCCGATCGCGCAGATTAGCATGGTGCCGAATGTGCTGGTGGTGAACCCGACAAGGATCGCGGCGCGTACGGTGCCGGACCTGATCGCCTATATCAAAGCCAATCCCGACAAGGTGACATTCGGCTCGGCCGGCGTCGGTACCACGCAGCATCTTGCCGGCGAACTGTTCCAGCAGATGACCGGCACCAAGATGGTTCACGTACCCTATAAGGGCTCGAGCCAGATGGTGACCGATCTTCTCAGCGGCCAGATCGATATCGCCTTCGACAACGTGCCACTGCTGCTGCCGCATGCGGCAGCCGGCAAGCTCGCGATGCTGGCGACGGCCTCGCCGAAACGCGCCGAGTTCGATCCGAACCTGCCCGCGGTGTCGGAATTCCTTCCGGGTTTTGAGGCCGTCGCCTGGCACGGCTTCATGGCACCGGCCGGAACGCCGAAAGCCATCACCGACAAGCTGTCAGTTTCGATCCGCGAATTCATGCAGTTGCCCGAGACGAAGAAGAAGATGTCCGAACTCGGGGCCGTCGCCGTGGCGGTCCCGCCGGACGAGTTCGCCAAATACATCGCCAGCGAGACGCAGCGCTGGAAGGGCGTGATCGAGAAGGCCAACATCACGATGAACTGAGCTGTGCCGTAGGGTGGGTCAGCTTCGCCCATTCACCCTACGGCTGCGTCTCCTTCACCGATGCCAGATAGCGCGACAACCGATCCGCATCGGGCGTGTGGTGGCTATGGCGGTCGCGAAGTTCGGCCGGGGCGCTCCAGCCGGGCTCGATCCCGGACATGTCAGGCAATTCATGCGCGATGCCCTTGTGGCAATCGATACAGGTGCGCTCGCCGGTGACGAGGAACTTGGCATGGATCGCCGCCGCGCGGGGCGCCTGTTTGGTGAAATCCATTGCGATCGCCGAGTGGCAGTTGCGGCACTCCAGCGAGTCATTGGCCTTCAGGCGCGCCCATTCATGTTTGGCAAGCTCCAGACGCATGTCGAGGAACTTCTCGCGCGTCGAGATCGTGCCGAAAATCTTGCCCCACACTTCCTTCGACGCCTGCATCTTGCGCGCGATCTTGTCGGTCCAGTTATGCGGCACATGGCAATCCGGACAGGTGGCACGCACGCCGGATCGATTGGCGAAATGCGGCGTTCGCTGCAGCTCCTGATACACGTTGTCACGCATCTCATGACAGCCGGTGCAGAATTTCTCGGTATTGGTGACTTCCAGCGCCGTATTGAAACCGCCCCAGAAGATCACGCCGCCGAGGAAGCCGCCCAGCGCCAGCACGCCGAGACTGATATGCGTGGCCGGTCGGCTGGCGATGCGCCAGAACCACAGAAACTTGGATATCAACCACTTCATGGCGCTCACCTGCCGGATGCCTTCATGTCGGTGAAGGTGTTCGGGACGAGCGGACGCGCATCGGTTTGCGGCACGTGACAGGCCGTGCAGAAATAGCGTCGCGGTGTCACATCGGCGAGCATCTGGCCATCGCGATCCATGAAATGCGTGATGCTGATCATCGGCGCACCCGAGCCTTCGGTATATTCGCGGCGATGGCACTCAAGACAGCGATTGGCCCGCAGCGTGAGCTGATAGTTCTCGATCGAATGCGGGATGACCGGAGGCTGCTCCGGATAGTTCCGCATCACGCGCTTGTCGTCGGTGACGGGCCGCGGGAAGGGCGGCGCAGGAACGTCGCCCATGGGCTGCGCTGCGCCGGTGACGCGCGGCACGATCCGTGGCGTTGTCTGGACAGACTGCGCATAGATCGCACCGGACACCAGCACCATGGTGCCGGCGATGATTGCCGCGATGACCGTCTTCATCGCACTTAAACGGAAACGATCTTGACCGCGCATTTCTTGAAGTCCGCCTGTTTGGAGATCGGGTCGGTTGCATCCAGCGTGACCTTGTTGATCAGCTGGCTGGCATCGAACCACGGCACGAACACCACGCCGCGGGGCATGCGGTTGCGTCCGGTCGTGTCAACGCGCGTGCGGATCTCACCGCGCCGCGACATCAGCCGGATTTCGGCGCCCTGGTTCAAGCCGCGGGCGCGCGCGTCTTCGGCATGCATGAAGCAGCGCGCGCCGGGAAACGCCTTGTAGAGCTCGGGCACGCGCATGGTCATCGAACCGGAATGCCAGTGCTCCAGCACGCGGCCGGTTACCAGCCAGAGATCGAACTCAGCGTCGGGCGACTCGGCCGGCGGCTCATAGGGCACCGCGATGATGCGCGCGCGTCCATCCGGGTTGCCGTAGAATTCGATCTTCTTGCCCGGTTTGACGTAGGGATCGAGACCTTCGCGGTAGCGCCACTTGGTCTCCTTGCCATTGACCACCGGCCAACGCAGTCCGCGCGCCTCATGATAGGCGTCCCAAGGGGCGAGGTCGTGGCCATGGCCGCGGCCGAACGTGGCATATTCCTCGAACAGCCCCTTCTGCACATAGAAACCGAAGTCCTTGGACTCGTGGTTTTCGTAGTCAGCGGGGATTTCGCCGACGGGAAATTTGTCGACCTCGCCGTTGCGATACAGCACGTCGAACAACGTCTTGCCCTTGTAGTTCGGATTGGCGTCGAGGAGGGCGGCGGGCCACACCTCGTCCGTCGTGAACCGCTTCGAGAACTCCATCAACTGCCAGAGATCCGAGCGCGCCTGGCCGGGCGCATCGACCAGCTGGCGCCAGACATGGGTGCGTCGTTCGGCATTGCCGTAGGCGCCTTCCTTCTCGACCCACATCGCCGCCGGCAGCACGCAGTCGGCGGACATCGCCGTCACCGTCGGATAGGCATCCGACACGACGATGAAGTTGGCGGGGTTGCGGTAGCCCGGATAGGTCTCACCCGAACTGTTGGGCGCCGCCTGCACATTGTTGTTCACCTGAACCCAGTAGAAATTCAGCTTACCGTCATGCAGCATGCGGTCCTGCTCGACGGCGTGATAACCGATCTTGTCGGGCAGGAGGCCATGCGGCACGCGCCAGATTTCTTCAGCGTGCTTGCGGTGCTCCGGGTTGGTTACCACCATGTCGGCGGGGAGGCGGTGTGCGAAGGTGCCGACCTCGCGCGCCGTGCCGCAGGCCGATGGCTGGCCTGTCAGCGAGAATGGCGAGTTGCCGGGCTCGGAGATTTTGCCGGTTAGCAGATGGATGTTGTAGACGAGCTGGTTGGCCCAGACGCCGCGGACGTGCTGGTTGAAACCCATGGTCCAGAGCGACATCACCTTGCGCTTCGGATCGGCGTAGAGCTCGGCGAGCTCCAGCAGAAAGCCGGGCTCGACACCGGTCAGCTTCGACACCTTCTCGAGCGAATAGTCCTTCACGAATTCGGCGTAGGCCGCAAAATCGATTGGCGTCGTCGCTGCGGCCGTGGCTGCGCCCTTGGCTGTCTTCTCCAGTGGATGTTCGGGACGCAACCCGTAGCCGATATCCGTCGTGCCCTTCACGAACGTCGTATGGTTGTTGACGAATTCGGTGTTCACGCGACCAGTCGAGATAATGTGGTTGGCGATGAAGTTGAGAATGGCAAGATCAGTGCCCGGCTTGAACACGATCGGGATGTCGGCAAGGTCAGAGCTGCGATGCGTGAAGGTCGAGAGCACCGCGACTTTCACATGCGGATGACCAAGGCGGCGATCGGTGAGGCGCGTCCACAGGATCGGATGCATCTCGGCCATGTTCGA
Source organism: Tardiphaga sp. 20_F10_N6_6 (assembly GCF_052076045.1). Taxonomy (NCBI): domain Bacteria; kingdom Pseudomonadati; phylum Pseudomonadota; class Alphaproteobacteria; order Hyphomicrobiales; family Nitrobacteraceae; genus Tardiphaga; species Tardiphaga sp. 20_F10_N6_6. The sequence goes on along the minus strand of NZ_CP197239.1, from coordinate 826,588 downwards.
GCCCCACAGCACGAAGGCATCGGCGGCCTCGAAGTCATCATAGCATCCCATCGGCTCGTCCATGCCGAAGGTGCGCATGAAAGCCACGGCCGCAGACGCCATGCAATGCCGTGCATTGGGATCGAGATTGTTGGAGCGGAAACCCGCGCGCATCAGCTTGGTCGCGGCATAACCTTCGAGGATCGTCCATTGGCCCGATCCGAACATGCCGATTGCAGTCGGTCCTTTTTCTTTCAGCGTCGCTTTGGCGCGCTGCGCCATGGTGTCGAATGCCTCGTCCCAGCTCACCGGCGTGAGTTCGCCGTTCTTGTCGAACACGCCGTTTTTCTTGCGGAGGAGGGGCGTGGTCAGGCGGTCGGCGCCGTACATGATCTTGGAGAGGAATTAGCCCTTGATGCAGTTCAGGCCGCGGTTTACTTCCGCCAGCGTGTCGCCATGGGTGGCGACGACCTTGTTGTCCTTGACGCCGACCATGACGCCACAACCGGTGCCGCAGAACCGGCACGGCGCCTTCGACCACTTGATGGACAGCGACCCGACGCCGCCGGCAATCGACTGAGCGGCTGCCGGAACCTTGATGCCAGCCGCCGCTGCAGCGATGGCTGCTGCCTGAGCCTTGAGTAGATCACGCCGCGAAAGGGGCATTTCGTCGTTCTCCTAGTCGAGACGCTGTTCGAAGACCATGTTGGCCGAGAGCACGCCCGGCCATGATGAGATGTCTGCGAGCATCGCACCTAGTGCGCCGCTGCCTGGCCCTTCGAGGACCGCCACGAGTTTGGAGGCCGTGCGGTGATGTATCTCGACACCGGGAAGGTTCGACAACCGCGCAGATACCGCGTCGATATGGGCCGGAAGCACCGACACGACGGCGCTGGAGATGTGCTCATTGTCGTGCGCGGACGCGCCGGCGGTCGCGCCGGTCAACAGAGCGCGTCTGGTAAGTTTGTCTGTCATGTGAAAGTCCTAGTGAAGCAGAGGCGGGCCGGGCGGGCCGAAAATCATCTGGGTCATCCAGACCAGAAAGCCGTAACCGCCGACCACGCCCACCGCGACGACGGGCCAGATGAGAACGACGATCGTGAGAAAGACGAGCAACTCCGACATGCGGCTGTTGCGTCTTTGAGCCTCTGCAGGCTGAGCAATATTCTGGTCCGTCACCATACGCTCCCCCTTCGGTTTGCGGCCATATGCCTGGAGAAGAGGCGAGATTCGCCTAGAGCGAGGGCAATATGCCTGCTGCAGCGCCCACCTTCTTTGCGCTGGATCAAACAACAAACTCTGCGGAGGATTTATTTGATATCGTTGTTCTGATCGCGATGTCGTCGTGCAGAGCCGCTCGCATCAGAATCTTTGATGACAGTTTTATTTGATTGCGACAGCTGCTCGGCGAAATCGTTCGTTCCGGAAGGCGAGCAATGGATCGTGAGATGTGCAATTCGTTTGGTCAAACGCCGCTTTTTGCGGGCCTGGACGAGGGCGCACGCGGCATCGTCATCGAAGCTGGCAGAAAGCACGTTCTGGATTGCGGTTGTTCGCTCTGGCAACAGGGCGACGTACCGGCGATAATCGCTGTGGTCATCGATGGTCAGCTCAAGAAGACAATGATCGATGCGCATGGCGCGCAGAAAACGCTGCAATTCATGCGACGCGGCGATCTCGCCGGAGCCGCATCGATGTTCGGCAATTTTTCTCGCCCGACAACCCTGCGCGCGACAGTCGCGACCGAACTGCTGTGCTGGTCCGCCGATCGCTTCAGCGGACTGATGCATGTTGTCCCGCAGCTCGCGATCAATGTCCTCGGTATAGTCGGACGGCAAACCGATCATCTGCTGCGCCGTCTTCACGAGGCGACGAGTGAGAATGCCGATCGACGTATCGCACGGATCGTTCTACGCTTGGTGCGGGAAGGAGATCCGGATGGTGAGTGCGTTCCGATCGAACTGAGGATCTCGCGCCAGGAACTGGCCGAACTCAGCGACACCACGCTGTTCACGGTCAGCCGCACCGTTTCGGCCTGGAACCGGATGCTAATCCTGAAAGCCGGTCGCGGCCGCTTGACGGTCATCGATCCCGCAAGACTCGCGGGCCTGGCGGGCGACGTGCGGGCGCACTGAGGCAATTACGCCGGGTCGAGATATGGCTCGAACGCCTCGACCGACACTTTCAGCGTCGGATCGCCATCGGGTCCCCACAGTTCGGCGCCGTCGAACACGACGGTGTAAAGCCATTGCGGGTTTTCGCCCTGCTCATGCGCCGCAGTGTCGGGATAGACATGGGCGCCGTGTATCCGCTCGATCACGCCGACATGACCGCGGACATAGCGCGGCAAGCGCGTATGGGTGGTCGGATGGATGTTCTTCGTCCGCACGCGATCGCCGATCGCGAATGCAGCAGGCGCCGAAGCAGGGCGCGTGAATGAGCCTCGGGTCAGCACGCGCTCGACACTATCAACGGTGAAGTTGCCGCGCTTCAGCGGCTTCGGCGGCACGGATGCGTGGCCGGCCTTGATCTCATCCGCCGCGAGGAAGCCGCGTTCGACCAGCATATCCTCAAGGCCGAGAAACCATTTCTTGTAGTAGCTGCTGGAGAGATAGACCTCCGGCGGCAGCGTCTCGCGATAGAAGCGCGAGGCGTCGATGTTGAAGGCGCCCGTCGCGCCCATGGCCCGCACCATGGCCAGCACGCGGGATTCCCACTCCGCATGAAACATCGGCTCGTTCGGTTCCGGCTCGACCTTGCCGAAACCGTCCATGCCGCCCATGTCGTGGACGCCGTTCATGACGGCGCTCCCGGCGCTGTCACCAGACCTGTGCCGATCATTGAGTCGCGCGTGACCAGTTCGGCCAGTTGTTGTTCGCTCCAGCCCTCGGTGCCGGCAGGTCGCATCGGCAAAACCAGGAAGCGGGTTTCAGCCGTCGAATCCCATACGCGAATTTCCGTATCATTCGGAATCGTGAAGCCGAAGTCCGCCAGCACGCCGCGCGGATCCTTCACGGCGCGCGAGCGATAGGGCGCCGCCTTGTACCAGACCGGGGGCAGGCCGAGCATTTCCCAGGGGTAACAGGAGCACAGCGTGCACACGACCATGTTGTGGCGCTCGGGCGTGTTCTCGACCACGACGAGATGATCGCCCGTGCGGCTGACATGGCCGAGGGTGCTGACCGCCGCAGACCCGTCCGCCAGCAGCGCTTCCTTGAAGGCGGGATCGGTCCAGGCTTTCGCAACCACCAGGGCGCCGTTGTGCGGGCCGATCTTGGTCTCATAGGCCTGGATCATCGCATCCAGCGCCGCCGGATCGATATAGCCTTTCTCGGTCAGGATGGTCTCGAGTGCACGGACGCGCAGCTCGGTGTCCGACAATTCAGAATGATCGTGGTCGTGGTCATGATGGTGTTCGCTCATGCCAAACAGGATAAGCGAGCCGCGATTGTTCTGTCGAGGATTTCAGGACTCAGCTAGGTCTACAGCATGGCTGCTCCTCGTTATCGCGCGCTGACGCTGTTCGGCTTCGTTCTGGTCGCGCTGCTGATGGCTTCGGGCCATGCGGAGGCGGCCAATGGCGCCTATGCCGTCGATGCGGCGGATATTTCGGACCTCGGCTCCTGCAAGGTCGAGAGCTGGTATTCGATGGCCACCAATAGCGACTTTGCGGCGGTGGCCAATCCGTCCTGCGTGGTGGAGATCACGCGTCCGGTCGAACTCAGCGTGCTCACCAATCACAGCCGCTCCGATCGCGAGTTCAGCACCACGCTGGCGCCAAAGGCGAAGATCAACATTGAGCCGACCGGCATCGGAAAATTCGGCGTATCGGCGCTGGCCAGCGGCACATTCGACGCCATGACCGGCCAGAACACCGCCGTCTTCGCCGAGATTCCGGCGACCTATCGCTTCAACGAAACCACACGCATCAATCTCAATGCAGGCTGGCTGTGGGATCGCGTGCTCGATCGCCACTACTTCACCTATGGCGTCGGCTTCGACTGGAAATTCACCGACGTGCTGCAATACACAGTGGAACTGTACGGGCAGGCGGGTCGCGCCGAATTCGCCAGCGTGATCCAGCCACGCATCCAGACCGGCGTGCGCTATCGGCCCAACGACATCTTCTCGGTCGACGTGATCTATGGCCGCAACATCACCGGGGAGAATTCCAACTGGATCACTCTGGGCACCACGATCCGGTTTCCGCCGCCGGGAAGCGTGAGTAAGCCCGACGCGCATTTGTGATTCACCGGGGCCGGCAATCGCTGTAAAACCGCGATATCGGCAAATTGCGTGATTTTCCGACAAGCATCTGAAATATCTCGATGTTAACGTCCGGCCGTGTTCAAGCCGGCTTGCGGAAATCCAGTGTCAATCTTGCGACGATCTTGCGACTTCCTATCCGTCCTCACCATCGCCGCAGCGCTGGTCACGCCCGCATTGGCAGGCACCAGCCTGCTGACGGACAAGCCTGATCTCAGCAGCTTTTCCCAGGACGGCCTGAACCGCGTCTCCGACATGCTCGACCGCGAAGTCGGCCAAGGCCATCTCGCCGGCGCGATCATGCTGATCCAGCACCGCGGCAAACCGGTCTATTACGAGGCCTTCGGCGTCCGCGATCCGCAGACCATGGCACCGATGACGACGGATACGATCTTCCGGCTCTATTCGATGTCCAAGCCGGTGACATCGGTCGCGGCAATGATTTTGGTCGAGCAGGGCAAGCTCAGGCTCGACGATCCCATCGCCAAATACATTCCGGCCTACGCCCATCCGCAGGTCGCGACCGAACGCACGGATGCCAACGGCAAATCCTATCTCGACTTCACACCCGCGCTGAAGCCCATCACCGTGCTCGACCTGATGCGGCAGTCGTCCGGCATCAGTTCGGCCTTCACCAATCTCGGGCTGATCACGCAGCTTTATCTCGATGCAGGCCTGTTCGACGGCGATTTCGACAATGCCGATTTCGCCGCGCGGCTTGCGAAACTGCCGCTGGCCTATCAGCCAGCCACAGTCTGGGATTATGGCCATTCAACCGATTTGCTCGGCCGCATCATAGAGATCGCCTCGGGCCAGTCGCTGTACGATTTCCAGAGGCAGTATCTGTTCGATCCGCTAGGCATGACCGACACCGGCTATTACGTGCTCGATCCCGCCAAGGCGCCGCGGATTGCGCAGCCGATGCCAACCGACCGCATCATCGGCAACGAGACCATCAGCGATCCCACAGTGAAGCGGAAATGGGAATCCGGAGGAGGCGGGCTCAACGCCACCACGGGCGATTACGCGCGCTTCCTGCAGATGCTGATCAATGGCGGCACGCTCGACGGCGTCCGAATCCTCAAGCCTGAGTCGGTCCAGCTGATGCGCCAGAACCAGGTCGCACCGGCCAGCGATGTGAAGCCCTGGGCCTATTACTATCCCGGCGCTGGTTTCGGTTACGGCCTCGGCTTCGGTGTTCGCACCGGACCCGGCGAAGACGGCGTGCCGGGTTTCGTCGGCGAGATGGCCTGGGGCGGCGCCGCCGGGACTTACTTCTGGACCTATCCGGACCAGGACATGGTGATGATCCTGATGGTGCAGACGCCGACCCAGCGCGGCCGCATCCAGCCGATCCTGAAGACGCTGGTCTACGACGCGATCAGGAAATAGCGGGAGCGTGGCCGGGGTGCGGCTTTAAGAGAACTGAAACTGGGACCACATGCCAATATCTCGGATTCGCATAAGCTATATTATGGAATATATTATCTCATAGTGATCCCAGAGACTTAGCTCAAATTGTTGCGATATCCGATCGACCGACCAGCCATTCGAACCAATTTGTGGCCCCACATCATTGCGGCCCATATGGCCTCAGCCGCCGAAATATCTGACGTGATCGAGGTCCGGGATCAACCCTGACTGCGTCGGTCGCCAGCCAAGCCGCTGTTGTGTCCAGGCGCTGGACGCCGGTGCGTCCATGGCCGCGAAACCAGCGAACCAGCCGAAGTGATCGGCGGCTTCGGCCGGCGACTTGGATACGACTGGCAGGTTCAGGTGCCGACCGATGACCTCGGCAATCTCACGGAATGCGACGCCTTGTTCGGCGCTGGCGTGATAGCGAATGTCGGCGGAACCGTGCTCGAGGATGAGCCTGTAGAGCCGGGCGACGTCCAGCCGATGTGCGGCGGGCCAGCGGTTGAGACCGTCGCCGAAGTAGGCCGAGGCGCCCTTCTCCCGCGCGATATTGATCAGCATCGGCACGAAGCCATGGTCGCCATCGCCATGGACCGATGGCGGCAGCCGGACCGACGAACTACGCACGCCGCGGGCCGCCAGACGTTCGGCGACCTGCTCCGATATGCGCGGGCTTGGCGACGCGCTCGACGGGCCCATGTCTTCGGTCGCCAGACGTCCGGGCGCGATAAAGGCCATGCCGGAAGTTACGATCAAGGGCCGCTCGGAGCCTGCCAGCACGTCGCCAAGCGTCTCGATGGCACGCGCGTCGATCGCGCAGTTTTCCTTGAATTTCGAGAAGTCGTGGATGAAGGCCGTATGGATCACGCCGTCTGAATTGGCAGCCCCGGACCGCAGGCTGTCCAGATCTTCCAGATCGCCGCGATGGATCTGCGCACCAGCGTCGGCCAGCGCCTTGGCAGATGCATCCGAGCGCGCGAGACCGAGCACCTGATGACTGGCGCCGATCAATTCCTGAACGACCGCAGATCCGACAAAGCCCGAAGCACCGGTAACGAAGACACGCATGTGATATTCCTCTCGTGAATGCGCGGATGTATCGGCCCTGCGGTACAGTGCGTGAAGCCGTGACGTTATACGGGTATGGCGACTAACAGGCTGAGCATGACGGTCACCGAAACAACTTCCGGCTCTGGCTCCAATCCGCTGGGCGCTTATCTCAGGGATCGCCGCGCCAGGCTGGATCCCGTGGCATTCGGCTTCTCGTCCGAGCGCCGCCGCACGCCGGGCCTGCGGCGCGAGGAAGTCGCGCAGCGCGCCAATGTCAGCGCCACCTGGTACACATGGCTGGAACAAGGACGCGGTGGCGCGCCGTCGGCCGATGTGCTCGACCGGATTTCACGCGCACTGGAATTATCGACAGTCGAGCGCGAGCATCTGTTTCTGCTGGCGCAGCACAGGCTGCCGGAAGTCCACTACGAGCCGTCCGATATCGTCACGCCGACGCTGCAGCGCGTGCTGGATTCGATGGAGTTCAGCGCCGCCGTCGTCCGCAACGCAACCTGGGACATCGTAGCCTGGAATCGTGCGGCACTGGCCGTGCTTGGCGACTATCCGAACATCGCGCCCGAGGACCGCAACGTCCTGCGCATCCTGTTCTGTCGTCCGAATGTCCGCGCCAAGATGCCGGACTGGGAGAATGATGCACGTTTCGCCGTGGCGGCATTTCGCGCCGACATCACGCGCAGCGGCGCATCAGAACGCGCCCAGACGTTGATCGCTGAACTGTGCCGGATCAGCCCTGACTTCGCAGCCATGTGGCATGACAACGACGTCAGCAGCTATGGCGAAGGCAAGAAGCATGTGAACCATCCCGAGGCCGGGCCATTCACGATGAGCTATTCGACATTTTCGGTCGATGGCCAGCCGAATTTGGGCATGGTGGTCTATACGCCGGAGACGGCTGCAGATGCCGAGCGGATGAAGGCGCTGATCGCGGCGAAGGGTCCATAACTCGTCGTTCCGGGGCGCATGCGGCGACAGCCGCGGGCGAACCCGGAACCTCGAAGTGTGACTCACAATGAGATTCCAGGTTCGCGTGCGCCAAAGTGCGCCCGCGCCCCGGAATGACGAGTTTCTTGCTACGGATATTTCGGCAGCAACCCATGCGCGGCGAAGCCGCCATCGACATTGAGAATGTGGCCGGTGACGAAGCTCGACTTGCTGTCATCCAGCAGGAACATCGCGGCACCAGCGACCTCCTCCGGCTCGGCGTAACGTCGCTGCGGCACCACCTGCATCCAGCCTTCCCGCGTTGCCACCGTATGCATCTCCTGCACCATGGGCGTCTCGAACGGGCCCGGCGCAATGGCGTTGACGCGGATCTTCAACGGCGCCAGTTCGCAGGCCATCACCTGGGTCAGCGTGACGACGCCGCCTTTGGACGCGCCATAGGCCGAGCGCTCGATATTGCCGCGCAGCCCCGACACCGACGCCACGTTCACGATGGCGCCGCCGCCATGCGCCTTCATCAGCCGCGCAGCTTCCTTGGCAACGGCAAAGGTGCCGACCAGATTGATGTCGAGGATCTCGCGAAACAGTTTCACCGAGGTCTCGAAGAACGGCACCTGACGGCCGATACCCGCAGAATTCACCAGACCGCGCACCGGGCCGAAACCGGCTTCGCAGTCCTTCAGGCCGGCAATCACGGCGTCTTCATTGGCCACATCCATCACGACGGTTTTGGTCACACCGGCTTTGATGGCGTCGACCTGGGCCTTGGCGGCATCCAGAGCAGGCTGGGTGAGGTCGGCGAGCAGCACTTTCCAGCCCTCGCCCACGGCGGCCTTAGCGATCGCCAAACCGATTCCCGATGCGCCGCCGGTGATGATCGCTACGCCGTGATCCCTATTCATATGCTGTCCTTGCGTTTCCTCCACCGGTCCTGGCTGCCGGCGGCTTCAGTCGCGCGATGCTTCCCACAAATTCGCGCGGCGCAAAAGCCGTGCGCGGGCGTCCTCTATTGGGCCTTGGCCTTTGGTCGCACGGCGAAAAGGCTTGACCGGGCAGCCCGGGCATGATGACCAGACGGCAAGGGCCCTTGGGCCTCACAAAGGCAAACAAAGAAGTGGTTGGGAGAAACAAAATGACGATTTCACGCCGGACTCTGCTGAAGGCATCGGCCGCCGCGACTGCATTTGGCGGCGTCAGCATGCCGTTCATCGCGCGCGCGCAGCAGGCCGAATACGTCTACAAATACGCGAATAACCTGCCCGATACGCATCCGATGAACATCCGCGCCCGTGAGATGTCGGCGGCGATCAAGACCGAGACCAACGGCAAGGTCGACCTGCAGGTATTCCCCAACAACCAGCTCGGCTCCGACACCGACATGTTGAGCCAGATCCGCTCCGGCGGCGTCGAGTTCTTCACGCTGTCCGGCCTGATCCTGGCCACTTTGGTGCCGGCCGCCTCGATCAACGGCATCGGCTTCGCCTTCCCGAATTACGACACGGTCTGGAAGGCCATGGACGGCGATCTCGGCGCCTATATCCGCAAGGAGATCACCAAGGCCAATCTCGTGGTCATGGACAAGATCTGGGACAACGGTTTTCGCGAAATCACCTCGTCCACGAAGCCGATCAAGAGCCCGGATGATCTGAAGGGCTTCAAGATTCGCGTGCCGGTGTCGCCGCTATGGACCTCAATGTTCAAGGCGTTCGACAGTGCGCCCGCCTCGATCAATATCAGCGAAGTCTATTCGGCGATGCAAACCAAGGTGGTCGAAGGCCAGGAAAACCCGCTGGCAATCATCTCGACGGCGAAGTTCTACGAAGTGCAGAAGTTCTGCTCGCTGACCAACCACATGTGGGACGGCTACTGGTTCCTGGCCAACCGCCGCGCCTGGGAGAAGCTGCCGGCCGATCTGCGCGACATCGTTGCCAAGAACATCAATGCCGCCGGCATGAAGGAGCGCGAAGACGTCGCCAAACTCAACGCCAATCTGCGCGGCGAACTGGAATCCAAGGGCCTCGCCTTCAATGAGCTCGAGCCCGGCCCGTTCCGCGACAAGTTGAAGTCGGCCGGCTTCTACAAGGAATGGCAGGGCAAATATGGCGACGAAGCCTGGGCCATCCTTGAGAAGGCCGTCGGCAAGCTCGGCTGATCGGAACCATTATGGCCGTGCATGACATCTCCGCCCTTGAAAGCGGGGCGTCCAGCGTGGAGAGGGCGCCCCTCTCCCGCCGCGACGCCATCCTGACCTCCATCGACCGCGCCCTCGGCCATCTGGTCGAGATTCCTGCGGCGCTGCTGGTTGTGGCGGAGGTGATTATCCTGTTCATCGGCGTGGTGGCCCGTTACGGCTTCCACCGTCCGCTGATCTGGTCCGACGAGCTGTCCTCGATCCTGTTCCTGTGGCTGGCGATGCTCGGCTCCGCCGTGGCATTCCGGCGCGGCGAGCATATGCGGATGACCGCGCTGGTGGCGTCGGTCGGTCCCCGGATGTGGGCGTTTCTTGACGTCGTCGGGACCTGCGCCGCACTCGCCTTCCTCTTGATGATCGTCGCGCCGTCCTTCGAATACGCCTATGAGGAAAGCTACATCACGACACCGGCGCTGCAGATCGCCAACAGCTTTCGCGCGGCGGCGCTGCCGGTCGGCATCTCGCTGATGATCGTCTTCGCGCTGCTGCGGCTGGTGCGCTACGGCCAGGTTCGCACCGTGCTGACGGCGCTCGGTACCGTCGTGGCGATCATCGGCCTGTTCTGGCTTGCCGAGCCGCTGCTGCGGACCCTCGGCAATCTCAACCTGATCATCTTCTTCGTCGGCGTCGTGGCGCTGTGCGTATTCGCCGGCGTGCCCATTGCCTTCGGTTTTGGCCTCGCGATCTTCGGCTATATGGCACTGACCACGCGCACGCCGATGATGGTGCTGGTCGGCCGCATGGACGAGGGCATGAGCCATCTCATCCTGCTGTCTGTCCCGCTATTCGTGTTCCTGGGCTTGCTGATCGAGATGACCGGCATGGCCCGCGCCATGGTGGCGTTCCTTGCCAGCCTGCTCGGCCATGTCCGCGGCGGCCTGCATTACGTGCTGATCGGCGCGATGTACCTCGTCTCCGGCATTTCCGGCTCCAAGGCTGCCGACATGGCCGCCGTGGCGCCGGTGCTATTCCCGGAAATGAAGGCGCGCGGCGCCAAGCCGGGCGATCTCGTCGCCCTGCTCTCGGCGACCGGCGCGCAGACCGAAACCATTCCGCCAAGCCTGGTGCTGATCACCATCGGCTCCGTCACCGGCGTCTCGATCTCGGCGCTGTTCACCGGCGGCTTGCTGCCGGGTGTCGTGCTGGCGATCACGCTGGGCGTCCTGGTGTGGTGGCGCTATCGCGGCGAGGACCTCAGCCACGTCAAACGCGCGTCCGGGCGCGACATCTTCAAGGCTTTCATAATCTCGGTGCCGGCCATCGCGCTGCCCTTCGTGATCCGCGCCGCCGTGGTCGAGGGGGTGGCGACCGCCACGGAGGTGTCCACCATCGGCATCGTCTATGCCGTGCTGGCGGGCCTGTTGATCTATCGCCAGTTCGACTGGAACCGGCTGAAGCCGATGCTGGTCGATACGGCCTGCCTCTCCGGCGCAATCCTGCTGATCATCGGAACTGCGACCGGCATGGCCTGGGGCCTCACCCAGTCCGGCTTCTCGCGCTCGCTGGCGGCGGCCATGACGGGCCTGCCGGGCGGCGGTGCGACCTTCATCGCAGTGTCCATCGTGGCCTTTGTGATCCTCGGCAGCGTGCTGGAAGGCATCCCCGCCATCGTGCTGTTCGGGCCGCTGCTGTTCCCGATCGCGCGGCTGGTCGGCGTCCACGAGGTCCACTATGCGATGGTCGTCATCCTCGCCATGGGCATCGGACTGTTCGCGCCGCCCTTCGGCGTGGGCTACTATGCCGCCTGCGCTATCGGCCGTGTCGATCCCGCGGAAGGCATCCGGCCGATCCTTGGTTATCTGCTGGCGCTGCTGATCGGCCTGATCATCGTGGCAATCTTCCCATGGATATCGACCGGCTTCCTTTAAGGAACGATATTTCAAAAGGTTATGGTCATTACCTCGCGTAATTTTGGAAGATCATTTCTGTGATAACCTGATAGATGAAATATCGTACGTAAGATACTGAACTAAATATAGGAGTCTTAAAATGATCCCAGATCAGGGCGCCTATAGCGTCGGCCTCGACCAGACTCCGGCCAACTTCGTGCCGCTGTCGCCGCTGAGCTTTCTCAAACGCAGCGCGGCAGTCTACCCGGACCTCACCAGCACCGTCTATGAGGGCCGCCGTTTCACCTGGGCGCAAACCTATGAACGCTGCCGGCGCTTTGCCTCGTTCCTGACCGGGCGGGGCATCGGGCGCGGTGACACCGTCGCGGCGATGCTGCCGAACCTGCCCGCGATGAACGAAGCGCACTTCGCGGTGCCGATGACCGGTGCCGTCCTCAACGCCCTGAACATCCGGCTCGACGCCGCGGCCATCGCGTTCCAGCTCGACCATGGCGGCGCCAGGCTGCTGCTGGTCGATCCGGAATTCTCCGGCGTGATCACCGAGGCCCTCGGCCTCATGACCGGCTCGAAGCCGACCGTGATCGATGTCGACGACGTCTCCTTCGCCGGCGGCCAGCGGATCGGCGAACTCGAATATGAAGCCGCCCTCGCCGAAGGCAGTCCCGATTTCTCCAGCGCCTTCCCGCTCGACGAATGGGACGCCATCGCGCTCGGCTACACCTCGGGGACCACAGGCAATCCGAAGGGCGTGGTGACCCATCACCGCGGTGCCTATCTCAACGCAGTCTCCAATATTCTTGCCGCCGGTCTCGGCCAGCATCCGGTCTATCTCTGGACCCTGCCGATGTTCCACTGCAATGGCTGGTGCTTCCCCTGGACGGTCGCGGCGAGTGCCGGCGTCAATGTCTGCCTGCGCAAGGTCGACCCGACCAAGATCTTCGCGCTGATGCGCGAGCACGGCGTCACTCACATGTCAGGCGCGCCTATCGTTTACAATACGCTGATCAATGCGCCCGATGCGCCGGTTTATTCGGGCGGGCCTCTCGTGCAGGGCTCGATCGCAGGTGCACCGCCGCCAATGGCCGTGCTGTCGGGCGCCGAGAAAATCGGCATCAAGCTGACCCATGTCTACGGCCTGACCGAAGTCTACGGCCCCGCCTCGGTCTGCGCCGAGCAGCCCGGCTGGGATGCCCTGCCCGCGGATGAGCGCGCCAACCTGAAGCGCCGCCAGGGCGTGCCCTATCACCTGCAGGAAGCCGTGACGGTGATCGATCCCGAAACGATGCAGGAAGTGCCCCGCGACGGCGAGACCATCGGCGAGGTCATGTTCCGCGGAAATATCGTGATGAAGGGCTACCTGAAGAACGAGAAGGCCACCAAGGAGGCCTTCGAAGGCGGCTGGTTCCACACCGGCGATCTCGGCGTGCTCGATGCTGCCGGCTACGTGACCATCAAGGACCGCTCCAAGGACATCATCATCTCCGGCGGCGAGAACATCTCGTCGGTGGAAGTCGAAGACGTGCTCTACAAGCACCCGGCCGTGCTGTTCGCGGCCGTGGTCGCCAAGCCCGATGCGAAATGGGGCGAAGTGCCGTGCGCCTTCGTCGAGCTGAAGACCAATGCCGAGGCGACAGAAGCCGACATCATCGCGTTCTGCCGCGCGCAGATGCCCGGCTTCAAGACGCCGAAGGCCGTGGTGTTCGGTGTGATCCCGAAGACGTCGACGGGCAAGATCCAGAAGTTCCTGCTGCGGGATCAGGTGAAGTCGACGGGGTCGTTTAGTTCGTAACAAAACGCCGTCATGCCCGGCGAATGCCGGGTATCCACGCCTTGGCCGTAAACGAAGAAAGACGTGGATGGCCGGGACAAGCCCGGCCATGACGGAGCATTGGGTGCGATGTGTAGCCCCACTCCACCAGCCGTATCCCGTCATCCGGCAGGATCACGGATATACGGCATCCAGAAAGCCAGGAACGCAAATAGACTAGATTGCTGCGCTCGTAATGACGACTGATAGGGTGGAGCGAAGCACACCAAGCCAAGTCCTTCATTCCGGAGCGCCATCCATGACGCAGAACTTCGCCGCAATCATTCTCGGCGGGACCGGCCAAGTCGGTGGTGCAGCCGTCGCGGAACTACTGGCAATTCCCCAGTGCCGGGAAGTGGTGATGATCACCAGACAGCCCATTGCCGCGCGACCGCGGGTACGCAACGTCGTTCTCGATACCGGCGCTGCTGACTTTGCTGAGCGCACTGCCGGCCTAGCCCGTGAAGTTTTAAGCCAAGGGCCCGTCAGCGCTGTGAGCTGTGTGGGTGTCGGTTCCGGCTCGATGCGGTGGAGCGAAGAGGAGCTGAAGCGCCTTGAACTCGGCGTTGTCGGCGCCTTCGCGCGTGGCTGCCGTGACGCCGGCATCGCCCAGTTCTGCCTGCTGTCTGCAGTAGGAAGCACAGCCCAAAGCCGGTTTCGCTATGTCCGCGTCATGGGTATGAAGGAAGACAATGTGCGCAACGTCGGTTTTACCCGCCTCGCGATCTTCCAGCCCGGCATTATTGCCGGCAACGCGCATACGCCGGCATGGGTGAGTTGGCTTGGACGTCTCGTGCCCGGCCCGTATGGCAATATCGATCAGCGCGAGATCGGTCGCTCAATCGCCGCAGAGATAGCTTTGCATGGTCGAGAGGCCGGCGAAGTGACCTTTGAAAATGCAGCAATGAAAAAACTCGCTGCTCAAATTACTCCACCGTCAGTCTGATCCCGTCATAGGCGGGGACCACACTCTCCGGCAGTATCGCCTTTACCGCCTCGTAATCCACATCCGCCGTCATATTGGTGATCACCGTCCGCTTCGGCTTGAAGCGGTCGCGCCAGCGCAGCGCATCACTGATGCTGAAATGGCTGGGATGCTGTGTGTAGCGCAGCCCGTCGACGATCCAGAGGTCGAGACCTTCGAGCGCCGGCCAGCTCTCTTCCGGGATTTCGTTGAGATCAGGCGTATAGGCGGTGTTGCCGATCCGGTAGCCCAGCGCAGGGATGTTGCCATGCTGGACCAGGAACGGCGTCAGCGTCAGATCACCGCCCTTCCCCGTGATGGTTCGGCTCTCGCCGGCCTCGATGCTGAGGCGATCGAGGATCGGCGGATAGTCGCTGCCGGGAGGCGACTGAAAGCAGTAGCCGAACCGCAGCATGATATCCGTCGCCGTCGAGGCGTTCATATAGACCGGGATACGCTTGCGACGCTTCAGCACCACTGAGCGGAGGTCGTCCATGCCGTGGGTCTGGTCTGCATGCTCATGCGTCAGGAAGACCGCATCGATGTCATCGACATCAGCGTCGATCAATTGCTCGCGCAGGTCCGGCGAGGTGTCGATGACCACGCGCGTGACGCCCTCAGGCCCGCTCCGCTCCGCCATCATCGAGCAGCGGCGGCGACGATTCCTGGGATTGGCGGGATCGCAGGCACCCCAGCCCAGCGCCGGGCGCGGCACACCCGCCGAGGATCCCGAACCGAGAATGGTGAGGACCAGCGTCATGCCGGCCCGCCAGTGCCAGACGCGCTCCCGGCGGATGCCTTGCTGAACAGGCGGAAGAAGTTTTCGGTGGTCTGCCGCGACAGTTCTTCGAGCGACACGCCGCGGGTTTCCGCAAGCACCTTCGCCGTCTCGACCACATAAGACGGCTCGTTGCGCTTGCCGCGCCATTTGCCGGGCGCCAGATATGGCGCGTCGGTTTCGACCATGATGCGGTCGGCGGGAAGCTCAGCCGCGAGATCGCGCAGCTCCTGCGATTTCTTGAACGTGATGATGCCCGTGAAGGAGATCGACAGGCCCATGCCGATGGCCTTCATCGCCAGCTCCCGTCCGCCGGTGTAGCAATGCAGCACTGCCTTGAACGCGCCCTTCGCCATCTCGTCTGCGAGAATGGCGCCGCACTGCTCGTCCGCCTCGCGGGTATGGATCACCAGCGGCAGACCGGTCGCACGCGCCGCGGCGATATGGGCGCGGAAGCCGCGCTCCTGCGCGCCTGATGAGCCGTGTTCGTAGAAGTTATCAAGACCCGCTTCGCCGAGCGCGATGACCTTCGGATGCTTTGTCAGTTCGATCAGCTCATCCGCAGAGATACCGTCTTCCTCGTCAGCATTGTGCGGATGGGTGCCGACCGAGCAATAGACATTCGGAAAGCGCTCCGCGATGGCGAGCAGTGCCGGGAGCCGGCGTACCCGCGTCGAGATGGTCACGAGCTTGCCGACGCCTGCGGCTTCAGCGCGCGCGACGATGCCGTCGAGGTCCTCGGCGAAATCGGGAAAGTCCAGATGGCAGTGACTATCAACCAGCATCACGTCAACTCAGCTCGCCGCCGGCGGCTCGACATAGCGCGGGAATACGCCGGTCGGTGTCGGCAGTTGCGTACCAGCCTTGATGCGGTTGGCCAATGCCGTGAAGTCGCGTTCGCCCTCGGGGATGCCAAGCACGTCGAGCAGCTTGGCGCAGGACGCGGGCATCACCGGCTGCGCCAGGATCGCGACCTGCCGCACGACTTCGGCGGTGACATAGAGCACCGTGGCCTGCTTCTTCGGATCGGTCTTGGCGAGTGCCCATGGCGCCTCGCCCGCGAAATAGCGGTTGGCTTCGGCGATCACGGCCCAGATCGCGTTCAGCGCCTGATGGATCTGCTGTGTCGCCATCGCGGTGCGCGCGAGTTCGAGCATGCCATCGGCCTGCGCCAGGATCGCCTTGTCGTTCTCGCTGTAATCACCGGGCTCCGGCAACACGCCGCCATATTGCTTGGCGATCATCGACAGCGAACGTTGCGCGAGATTGCCGAGATCGTTGGCGAGGTCGGCATTGGTGCGGTTGACGATGGCTTCGTGATTGTAGCTGCCGTCCTGCCCGAACGAGACTTCGCGCATGAAGAAATAGCGCATCTGATCGACGCCATATTGCGCCGCCATGCCAATCGGATCGACCACGTTGCCGACCGACTTCGACATCTTCTCACCACGGTTGAGAAGAAATCCGTGACTGAAAACGCGATGCGGGACATCGACGCCAGCAGCCATCAGGAATGCAGGCCAGTACACCGCGTGAAAGCGAACGATATCCTTGCCGATCACGTGCAGGTTGGCAGGCCAATAGCGTTTGAAGTCGTCGCCATCGACATCCGGATAGCCGGCTGCCGTGATGTAGTTGGTCAGCGCATCGATCCAGACATACATCACATGGCCGGGCGCACCCGGCACCTTGATGCCCCAGTCGAACGTGGTCCGCGAAATCGACAGATCCTGCAGGCCGCCCTTGACGAAACTCGTCACTTCGTTGAGACGCTCGCGCGGCAACACGAAATCCGGAACGCGCGCGTACAGATCGAGCAGCTTGTCCTGGTAGGCAGACAGCCGGAAGAAATAGGTTTCCTCTTCGGTCCACTCGACCGGCGAGCCGAGCGGCTCACGCCGGACACCATCGTCGCCGAGCGTCGTTTCCGCTTCGTCGAAATAGGCTTCCTGGCGAACGGAATACCAGCCGGCATATTTGTCGAGATAGATGGCGCCGGCCTTCTCCAGGGCGACCCACAGCGCCTGAACGGAGCGCTCATGGCGCTTCTCGGTGGTGCGAATGTAGTCGTCATAGGAAATGTTGAGCGCAGCATCCATCTCGCGAAAACGCGCAGAATTCCGGTCGGCCAGTTCGAGCGGCGTCAGGCCTTCCTTGACGGCGGTCTGCTGCATCTTGAGACCGTGCTCATCCGTCCCGGTCAGGAAACGAACGTCGTAGCCGTCGAGCCTCTGGAAGCGGGCAATCGTGTCGGTCGCCATGACCGTATAGGCATGACCGATATGCGGCACGCCATTGGGATAGAAGATCGGCGTTGTCAGAAAATACGCCGGTCGGGTTGCATCGGTTGCAGATGTCATGGCTGACTTTACGGACCTTGAATAAGACGATCTTGGTGAAGCGCGGATCGGCTGAAACCAGTCTCGCAGCGATCAGCGCGTTGCTTCCGCGAGCAGTCCAAACACCGAGAAAACCAGCGGTTTTCGCTCGAGATTGTAGGATTCGGTCTCGCGCGCGGCTCGGTTGATCTTTTCCCATACCTCCGCCAGCCGCGCAAGGCGGGGCAAATTGGCGTTGGCATTGGCATCGTCGGCCCGCATGCGCTCGCCGATCCAGCGGTCGACACTGTCGACAAAGGCGCCGAGCGCGACACGGTCGCTGGTCCCCAGCGCATCCCCCAGCGCATGCAGCTCGCGCGGATCGACATGGGGCAGCGTGTTCAGGAGCGAGGCGGTGCGCTGGTGCAGTTTCAGCGCACCGCCTCCGAGCAGATTCAGAGCGCGCGACACGCTGCCTTCGGAGGCTTCAGCGACCTCTTTGAGCAAGGGATCGCTGGTTTCGATCTCGGCGGCCTGCGACGTGGCGCGGGTCACGTCGGCAATGGAAAGCGGACGCAGCGCCAGCTTGCGACAACGCGACTGGATGGTCGGCAACACGCGCGCCTGCGCATGTGTCACCAGCAGGAACAGCGAACGCAACGGCGGCTCTTCAAGCACCTTCAGCAGCGCGTTCGCGGCATTGGCGTTCAGCTCATCGACGGTGTCGACGATGCAGACGCGCCAGCCGTCGATAGCAGCGGTCGAGCCAAAGAACGACACGGTCTGCCGGGTCTCATCCACGGTGATCACCGTGCGCATCACGCCCTTGTCGTTGAGCGAACGTTCCAGTGTCAACAAACCGCCATGGGATTCGGCGGCGACCTGGCGCACGACCGGATGCATCGGATCGAGACCCAGCGATGTTGCGGATTGCACTTGCGGTGATGCGGGATCGCGATGCGCCAGCACGAAACGCGCCATGCGATAGGCCAAAGTCGCCTTGCCTATGCCCTGCGAGCCGCCGATCAGCCAGGCATGCGGAATGCGGCTGCCGCGATAGGCGTTGAGCAGCGTGGCCTCGGCATCCTGATGACCGAACAGCGCGGTCGTCTCGCGCGGATGCGGAACCGAGATCGTTTGCTCGGACGACTTTGCGCTCATGCCGAAGTGACCTCGTGGTTCGACGGCGTTAGAAGGCGTCGGCGCAACACGCCCCAGATATTGTTCGATACGATCTTTGAATCTGCATTGGCGTCGATCAGTACGCAGCGTTGCGGTTCATCGGCTGCGATCTGCCGGAACGCGTCACGCAGCCCCTGATGAAAGGCGATGCCCTCGGCCTCGAACCTGTCGGGCACATCATTGCCACGCCGCGCTGCTGCGCGTCGCATGCCGATCGAGACCGGGATATCGAGAATGACGGTGAGATCCGGTTTGAGCCGTCCGATGGTGACGCGCTCCATCGCATTGAGCAGTTCCGGCGAGACATGCCCGAGCCGGCCCTGATACGCCCGCGTCGAATCCGAGAAGCGATCACACAGCACCCAGATGCCCTGCTCCAGCGCCGGCGCAATCACCGCATGGACATGGTCATCGCGCGCGGCGGCAAACAGCAGCGTCTCGGCTTCGGGCCCCAGCAGCTTGCCCATGCCCGACAGCACCACATGGCGGATGATCTCGGCACCGGGCGAGCCGCCGGGCTCGCGGGTGACGATGACGCGCTTGCCTTCGGCCTCCAGCCGGTCGGCCAGAATCTTGATCTGGGTCGATTTGCCGGCGCCCTCGCCGCCCTCGAAACTGACGAAGCGACCGCGCAGCGGCGGTGTCGTGGGCGTGTCCGTCATGTCAGAGCTTCTCGGCGCCGGCGCGGAACAGTCCGATCACCAGCTCACCGGCGCCGTCCACGGCGCGCCGCATGGTCGATCCCGTGCCGACCGCGGCCGCCGTATAGAGCGGCGTCTCGACGGCGATATTGGCGCCGCGCCAGACCTTGATCACGCCGACCGGCTGACCGGGCTCGATGGGTGCACGCACGGGGCCTTTATAGACGACGCGAGCGATCAGCTTGTCGGTGCCGTTCTTCTGCACCATCACCTTCACTGGCTCCTTGGCCGAGAGCGCGACCGAGCGGCTCTCGCCGCCAAACACCTTGGCGAAGCCGACGGTCTGGTCGGCTGCGAACAGCGTGCGAGCCTCGAAATTCTTGAAACCCCACTCCAGCAGCTTCTTCGCCTCGGTCGCACGATCGTCCGGATCGTCCAGACCGTTGATCACCACGATCAGCCGCATGCCGTCGCGGATGGCCGAGCCGACCATGCCGTAGCCACCATCCTTGGTGTAGCCGGTCTTGAAACCGTCAGCGCCGTCCAGCGTCGCCAGCAACGGATTGCGGTTCTGCTGGCGGATCTTGTTCCAGGTGAATTCGCGCTCGCCGAACAGCTTGTAGAATTCCGGATAGGTGCGAACGATATGACGGGCGAGAACGCCGAGCTCGCGCACCGTCATCTTGTTGCCGGGGTCCGGCAAACCGTTGGAATTGGCGAAGGTGGATTTCGGCATGCCCAGCGCACGCGCCCGTGCCGTCATCTTCTCGGCAAAGGCCGCCTCGCCGCCTGCAATGCCCTCCGCCAGGATCATGCAAGAGTCGTTGCCGCTCTGGATGATGGCCCCGCGCAAAAGATCGGCGACGGGCACGCGGCTGTTAATCGCGGCGAACATGGTCGATGCGCCAGCCGGCGCGCCGCCCTTGCGCCAGGAATTCTCGCTGACGCGGTATTCGTCCGTGAGCTTGATGTCGCCGCGGGTCAGCGCGTCGAACACCAGTTCGACGGTCATCAGCTTCATCATGCTGGAGGGCGCGCGGAGCTCATCCGCATTCTTCTCGAACAGCACGCTGCCGGAGCCGGCCTCGATCAGGATCGCGGTCGGCGCATCGGTGTCGTAACCACCGTCCTCGACGACCTTCTTGGCGCCCTGCACGCTCTGGTTCGCAGCCTGCGCTGTTGGGCCGAGGACGACGCCAAACGCCAACAGCGCAGCCAGCAGCATTCGCCAGCTCCGCGCGGCGAATTGCGGTCGTTTCAACGGGATGGAGCCAGATGCCATGTGCTGTCCTGAGTGCTCTGGTCTTAACAGGATCAACGGAGGCAAACAACGCGGCAAGGTGCAACGCAGATCAGGGCGCTATGCTGCGCCCGTCTGGTGTCGGTCGTGAAGGACGAACCGGCTTAGTAGAGACCGCGGCCGGACAGGATCGCCTGAGCGCCGCGCGCATCGACCGTGCCGTCATCCGGCTCGGCAGGCGCGGCATAAGCGGCGTTGCTCTCATAGGACACCGCGCGATGGTTCTCGGTCATGCGCGGCGCCGATGCCGTGCGCATGCGGCTGGACGCCGACATTTCCGACGTCGAACGGATCGACGCCACATCGGCCGAGGTATTGCCGAGCGAATACGGGCGGCCCTCCGGCAGAGGAACATCGCGCGAGACAACACGACCACCCTGCATGTCGGGCACGAAAGAGCGCGCCGAGGCGACACGCACCAGCGATGGCGACGGTGCCGGCTCACCGGTGCGCAGCGTGGCAACGAGCTGGCGATCGTCCGACCCTTCCAGCGGCGCCCGCCCGACATATTCGACGCGAACCTTGGCTGTGCCGTTACCCTTGAATTCGAGCAGTTCGGCGGCTTTGTTCGAGACGTCGATCAGGCGGTTGCCGTGATACGGGCCACGATCGTTGACGCGCACGATCAGCGACTTGCCGTTATAGACGTTGGTTACACGGGCATAGCTCGGGATCGGCAGCGTCGGATGGGCCGCGGTGAGCGAGGCCATGTCGAACACTTCGCCATTGGCCGTCAGACGGCCATGGAACGCGTCGCCATACCAGGAGGCGATGCCTTCAGCGCGGTAATTGATGTTTTCTTCCGGCACATAGAGCTTGCCGGCGACGGTGTAGGGCTTGCCGATACGGTAGGTGCCGCCGCCTTTGGGAACCGGCTCGCCCATCCCGACGACCCGAGGACTGCTCGATACGCCATATTTCGGATCGAGGCGGCTGAAGCTGGTGGTGGAGGAGGAACAATTGGCCAGCGCCAGACAGGCGCTGATGGCCGCTGCTGCCTGAACAGCCTGGCCGAGTCGGTTTGACCCACGAATCCCCATACGCCCCAATACCATTCCAGCGGCCGCCTGCCCATCTCCGGGCATCCCCACGGCCAAAATCCCGATACGGCCCACTTCCGCATCAAGTGGTGAATATATCGCAGCCGGATCGCGGCGGAAATGGGGAGAGCCCCCGTATGGTAAACAGAGGATGTGGGTTTTCAGCCCGCACGCCGGGTGTCGCTCGCACCGCACACGTCGCGCTAGAAGTTCCTCTTGCGATCGGTGAGATGGCACCGGGATTGTGTTCAACCACTTCAGAACACGCGCATTTTTTCCGGGATCGACGCTTACATATTTACCCCGGATTCAGACGAGCTTCGTAGCGTGCACCACTATGAAAAACCTCATCAAGCGATTTATCGCAGACGAAACCGGCGCCACGGCCATCGAATATGGACTGATTGCTGCCGGCATTGCCCTCGCCATCATTGCCGTCATCAACGGTATGGGGACCAAGCTCAATGGCAAGTTCACATCGATCAACTCGTCACTGAAGTGACGACCTGACGATCCATTATCACTCCCCGCGCCGCCACGGCGCGCGGAGTCCTCCTCAAGTTACGCCTCGCACGATCAATCGTACCACTCGCGGCGGATATACGGGCCGTACAACACGTCCTGACGCCAGCGATAGACCTGCACCAGCAGGCCGCCGACACCGGCAACGACACTCAGCAACAACAAGGTCTCGATCACCACAAAGCCCCCGGGCATTCTCGTTGGGCACAGCAATACATGGTGATTTTTAAGATCCCCGCTGCGGTTTGTTTTGAATTTGCGGCCCGCCGCTAACAGAGATTAATTTCCGCAACTCGCTCCCCGTCTGTTTCAACTATTTGTTAGTTGAACGATCGCGCATGATTTGGATTTGATAGCAGAACGCGCTGACGCGATTCCTGGCGGGACTCTTGCGGCGGGATGTTGGGGATGGAGATGGACGTTTCAAGGACGGACTGCGGCGGGATCACCGGTGCGGGAGAGTACAGGTTTCGCGATGGCCACCTGATCGTGACGCTCTACCAAATCGCCATCTGGGCCGAACACCCACAAGCGATCTTCACCGCCGTCACGTCGCGCTTCCAGAACAGCATGAAGCTCTATGTGCTCGGGTCGTGGCGCCTGCCGAATGCTGCAGCGTCGAGTGAGCAGCCACCTGCTCCCGCTAGTGCGGAAGGAATGTCGCTGCATTGATCACGGTGACGACCGCGAAAGCCATCACCCATAGCGGCCAGACGGACGCCTGCGCCCGCGGGCGGAACTGTCGGGGAACGCCGAAATTGCGTGCCATTGCCTGCTCCATTGCATCGACCGAACGACACTGAATGTGAGCATGCATTCTGTTAAAATTGCGTCGTGGCTTCGGCTATAATTTGTGCGTCCACGGCAAGCATAGCCTCGCCGCGCGGCGCTTCGTAATGACGCGGAGTGAGCTGGCAGCAAAGCGGGGCACCATCGCATCGTGACGATGGATGCCTACCGACGATCAGACGCACATGCTGCCGGTAAGGTTGATTGGTTAGGTTAAACCGGTAATTGCATTGACCGCACCTGCAGCCTTGCTCAATTGCCGGCATGATCGACGATGACGACAGCTATGAGTTGAATGACCAGGGCATCCGGGTGCTGATCGGGCTGACCGCGGAAGAGACTGCGGAATTCACCCGCCTTGACGGCACCATCGGTCACGGCCGCCCGCCTGGGATCTCGCTCGAACAATGGGCCCATGCCGAAGACCGGCGCTGGCTCGAACTCTATCAGAAGCACGAAAATGCGCGGCAGCCGTTCTTGCAGACCGGCAAGACCAGGCACTGAGCGCACGGAAGCGCCATTCTCCGACACTACAAACTGGAAGCACTCGGCAAATTAAAAGCCGCGCCAACCCGAAGGTTGACGCGGCCATGGCCGTTCTGTTGCAAGGTGGACCTACCCCGAACGGTTACGCCGCGAGGCGCACTTCGTTCATGCGAACGTTATCGTTTGCATTTAGGTTTTGACCCGATAACGGCGGTATCATGCCGAGCACAATTCACAACTTCTTCGCGGCCATCGATCCTGTTTCGCCCCCGCCTGAGCAGCCCGTGCATTTCACCGTCCGGCGAAATCGACCTCACCTGGATGAGATCGCGAGCTGCTGAGGTGGAGGCGCCGGGTACTGCCCCCGGGTCTGCCCGCAGTCCATTGAGAGGTTCAGCGCCATCGTCTTGCGACGAACCAGATATAGGCGCGATCTCAGGCGAAATCTAGGCTCGGTCCGCCCTGCATTCCGGGCGGAATGCCGCTAGTCCTTCTTGGCGGAACTCTTTTTGGTGGCGGTCTTTTTGGCGGCGCCCTTGGCCGCCTCTGCCCTGGCCGGCTTTTCTTTAGGTGCCTTGATCTTTGCGGGTTTGGCTTCGGCAATCGGAGCTTCGACCGGCGGCAATTCCACAGCCTGAGGCCCTAAACCCTGTGTCTCGACGGTCAGAAGCTCGACCGCCGGCTTCCCGGCAGCCACCTTCTTCGCCGCAGGCGCAAGCTTGCTCTCCGCGGGCGCGGCGGCCTTGCCGGCCTCCTTGATCAGCCGCTGCGCGGCTTCGAATTTGGCCTCGCGCATCGCACGCAAGGCGTCGGCGCGCGGTGTCGGGTTTGCCATGTCGGTCTCCGTCCTCAGAATCGTCAGGCTTTGCTTAGCACGCCCGGCGCCCGGCACCGACCGACCCAAGGGAATTCCCCGTGCCGATGATTTCAGCCCCGGACAGCCGCCCCGGCGCAATCCTCTCTTTCCCTCGGCAGGCCGCTTTGCTAAGCGCTGTCCCACGACGGAAAGGTGGCCGAGTGGTTTAAGGCAGCGGTCTTGAAAACCGCCGTGCCTGCAAGGGTACCGTGGGTTCGAATCCCACCCTTTCCGCCATCACCCGAACTAACAGATTGAGATTGCTAATAAAGTTTTTGACTTTCTCGTTCTGCCCACAAACGAACCCACAAGAGCGCACATATGAAGCCGCGGGTGTTTATCGGATCCTCTGTCGAGCAGTTGGAATTGGCATATGCCATCCAAGACAATCTGCAGCACGACATCGAATCGACGGTTTGGGATCAGGGCGTTTTCGAGCTCTCCCGCACTGCCATGGCTTCCCTTATAGACCAACTCGATGACAGCGATTTCGGCATCTTCGTGCTCGCACCCGATGATGTGACGACGATCAGAAAAACTGACAAATCGACGGTTCGAGACAACGTTGTGTTTGAGCTCGGCTTGTTCATCGGCAGGCTCGGCAGTGAGCGCTGCTTTCTAGTTGTCCCAGCGAACGTCGAAGATCTTCATTTGCCGACAGATTTGCTTGGCATCACACCTGCAAACTTCTCTCCCGATCGACAGGATGGAAATATGCAGGCGGCCCTTGGCTCGGCCTGCAATCGCCTCCGAAAGGCGATAAACCGGCTTGGACGACTGGATCAATCGCCCAAGGCTGCGGCCTCGGCATCAACTGTCATCACAGGGCAGGAAGACTCTGAAGAGCTATGCAATGATCCTGTGGACTGCGAAGCGTTCATCAGATCGTGGATGGGCGCAAGGCCAAGCTCGATGAACATGAGCGCGATCCGATATGCTGAGGTGGATCGCGAGTTAAAACTGGAGCCGGGATCGGCGAGAAAATATATCGAAAAAGCGGCAAGCCATTTTCGGTACGAGGCAGACCTGCAAGGCAAGGAATCTATTACGTTTAAGAAAATGAAGAACGTATCCACCGCTAGCCGGATCTCACGACATTCCGATTGGCTGAACCGCTGAGGAAGGCCCGCCGGAGAACCGGCGGGCCACGCGATAACTAGGCCGCTCGCTTAACCTCAATACCCGTCAGGTGCGAAAGCATCAGGCCGACCATCTGCTCCTCCTTGGTGTTTCCGTCCTCGATCTCGCCAAGCCAGCAGAAGTTAATGATAGCTGAAGCAACAGCACGAAAGCCCGCGAGCGTCGTCGGCTTCAACTCCATCATCTCCTCGAACACGGCCGCCTCCTCGTCCCAAACGGCGCGCAGCGCTCGATCGGCTGCGTCGTAGCCACTTTCCTGTCGAGACTTCGCATGCGCCTCGCGGTGGGTGTCAAGTGCGGCAATGAGTTCGTCGGCTCGCTTCCGCCGCTGCTCATCGCCGAGCGATACGAATAGATCCGAAGGCGCGCCGGCGGGAAGGCTTCGGTTGCTTCTCCAGTTCGATAATCCGAATTCGTCCCACTGCTCCGATGTGCCAATGAAATTCCATTGATGGAATTCGGTGCGACCACGAAGCTTGTCGATGTCGTCCTCCACGCACCATTCTTCCCAACATCCATCGGCTTGGCGCGTGTACGAGCCAACGTCTCCGTCGTCGTAGCGCTTCAGCAAGACGCGCGGTCGTTCTGGCCGTACCCAGGCATCATCGCATTTACCGAGTTCGATCGAGCGCTGCCTGCAGAGGCCTCGAAGCCTTGTGAGCTCATCTGCTAGCGTGATCAGCCTGGCGTCATCTCCTTCGGCCGCGCGCGTTGGTAACGGCAAAAGCTGAACGGCGACTGGCGTTGCCGCCAGCGGTAGCGTGACTAGCTGGTTCATGAGGGTCCTCCGTGTCAGGGCTGAGCCAATCGCTCGAGGAACGAAAGTCGGCGCCCTGCCCTTTGGTTCGCCGTCCACAGATCTGGCCTGGGCCGCGCCTGGGCGGCTATCTGGAATCGCTGGTGGTGGGCATGCTGCTAGGTCGTCCGGCGTGCTGGCGGACTCCCGGCGGGGCGGAAACATAGGTCTGGATAAGGTCATTTTACGTGCTCTGTCATCAAGGGCTTATCAGGGCCTGCGCAGCGGGACGGCCGCTGCAGCCGGGGGCTGATAACTTGCCAGAGCGACAAGCCGGACGCTTTTAAGGGCCGAAACCCTCTGGACAGCACGTCCGCCCCCGGCCAATATGGCAGGGTTCGGATCCGAGCCGCCAAGCTCGTCCGTCGTGAAGGTCGAAAGACCGACACGTTTAGCCGCCTCCTCTCGACGCCAATCGAGCGGGTATTCCTTCAGGAATGTGCGGCGTAGCTCTAGTCCGGGTTATCAGGCCCACGGACATGCTCATCTGATTTGGTTAATAAATCAATCCCCGCGTTGGCGGCATCATCCAGGCGCGTGATTGCCGCGGCGCGCTAAGTGGTGGTATCGCTGGTACATGGCGGGACCAGATCCAGAAGATGTGTTGAGGAAACTTTCGGAGGGTTACCGGACGATTCGCTTTGCCCGAGGCGTCGTCGGAAAAACTGGTCACGCCGCTATAGGATTGCTTACGGTTTGGGCCATCGTCGCTTGGCAGATTGGCGATAACCTAACGAAGAATCTGTCGCTGTTAGCGGTCGGGACGCTCGCGTCGGCTGTTTTTGTCTGGTGGGCGCGGTCAACACAGAAATTTGCTGAGAAGAATCCAGCTCAAGCACTTCTGGAAGGTGCAGAGCTTCTTGAGTACCAAAGATTTGAGGCTGAAACGAAGGGGCTTTCATCCCCCAATGTTTCACCGCGCATTCCAGATCCGACGAAAGATTGGCCTACCATTGACGAACTTCCTGTAAGGCCACTCGACAATGGCTAAATATCTGCAAGTCACATTCAACTTCGAAGGGCGCACGCCGCCAGACAAGGAATTAAAGGTCCTTTTCGATACTGCTATCGATTGGGTCAAGTTCGCGCCTAATGCTTGGCTTTTATATACAGTGACCGCACCAGACGTGTGGTATAAGTATATCAAGCGCGAGATACACCCCGAGGATACAGTCTTCATTTGCGAGATCGATCCGACGGAACGAAGCGGCTTCCTTCAGCAAAACATCTGGGATTGGCTGACCAAAGATCGCAGCGATTGACCTTTGTCAAAAGCACCGAGCCTGCCCTGTTGACCTCAATGATTGTTTCAGCTGCGCAGAAATTCCTGGACGTGCGCGTCGCGCCGAAACCCAAAAAGTAAAAGCCTATCCCCTCTCGGGGCGCTTTCGCGCGCCTTCAGGTTGCAGTAGCTTTTGGCCCATGGGGGATTGGTTGAGATGACAGATTACATTTATGACTCTCGCGGCAATGCCGTGGGCTTTCGTCGAGACCGCTACCTACATGACATGAGAGGCAACGCGGTTGGTCAGGTCAGTGGCAGCGGAGTTCACAGGCTGACCGGAGAATACCTCGGTGAGCTCGATGGCGACATGATCGTCAAGAGCGGCTTCAATCGCGGGAACGTGGGAAACCCAGGCAACCCTGGAAATCCTGGCTCGCCCGGCAACCCGGGAAACCGCGGTAGTGGAAGGAATGCCGGCCGCGACGTGTCCGGCGAAATCTTCCGATGACGTCCGCAGAACAACCCCAAGAAAGTCGCGAGAAAGTAACTGGAGATAAGTCGCCTGCTGCTTTGGAGCTAATCAAGTTCGCTGCATTCCTCGAAGGAGTGCCGCCATCACAAGAAAGAGCGATATCGGATCTCGTGAAGCGCGAAGGCCCCCGGAATGCCCGCACAATCAATCGACCGGCCTTGACGCTGCATTGCCCGAGCCCATCCTGTAAGGGCGACCGCATCTTTCGTTGCACCGATGTC
Organism: Tardiphaga sp. 20_F10_N6_6; assembly: GCF_052076045.1. Taxonomy (NCBI): domain Bacteria; kingdom Pseudomonadati; phylum Pseudomonadota; class Alphaproteobacteria; order Hyphomicrobiales; family Nitrobacteraceae; genus Tardiphaga; species Tardiphaga sp. 20_F10_N6_6. The sequence goes on along the minus strand of NZ_CP197239.1, from coordinate 798,276 downwards.
GGGCAAACGTTGCAGGAAGAGAACGCCTTTCGGGATTTCTATTTCACCTATCTATGCTCGAACTGCCGCATGTCGATGAAGATGTTCTCGCTTCGAGTATCAGTCGATGCGAGTTCCGAAGACGCTGGCGCTGCCTACAAGTATGGCGAAAAACCTCCATATGGCCCTCCCACGCCCCCTCGCCTTCTGACCCTGCTTGAGGACCAGCGCGATACCTTCTTGAAGGGGCGACGCTGCGAGTTTCAAAACCTAGGCGTAGGTGCCTTTGGCTATTATCGTCGCGTTGTAGAGCACCAAAAGAATCGCATCATTGATGAGATCATAAGCGTTTCGAAAACCATCGGCGCTTCAGAGGAGAATCTTGCGGCACTGGATGCCGCGCGCAACGAAACGCAATTTTCAAAATCAGTGAGCCTAGTGAAGGATGCACTGCCTCAAACATTGCTGATCAACGGACAGAATCCCCTTACTCTCCTTCACTCCGCTCTAAGTGCAGGGCTGCACGAGCAGCCAGACGAAAAATGCCTCGAGCTGGCTCACGCCATCCGTGTCGTCCTCGCCGAGCTCGCGGAGAAGCTTTCGCAAGCCCTGAAGGACAAGGCCGAGCTTACCGCGGCTTTGTCACTTCTAATGAAGCGGGACTGACCTAGGTGCCCGCGGTCCGCCGGAGCAATCACCATGCGAACACCGATTTTAGAGCTCGACCGCCTCGCCGAGCGGGTGGACGATCTTGCAGCCTTCGTTCATGCCTTCGCGGATCAGTTTGAGGAACCCGCCTTCGACCGAACTGAACGTTGTTTTCGATACAGCAATCCAGGGCTAGCGCACTTTTGTATATTGCGATCGGCACGCGTGGTTAGTGCTCTGTATGCATCAATCTGCCTTGCAAAAGGCGGGTTCTCTCAAGAAATCAACGTTCTTATGCGATCGGTCTTAGAGTTCTGTTCGCAGATAGATTTCGTTCTGCTAAACCTGAAAGATAACAAAGACCCGACGAGCGCCGCGCTAAAATTCATCGACGACTATTTTGCAGATGATTGGAACACCCGAGCGCTGTCTGCCAGGCCGACAAACTTAAAGCAGAAAGATGTTCATCAATCACTAGGGCGACGCTTGGACGAATTTATCGAGGAAGCTAGCAAACCCACCGCAGAGTTGATGTCAAAGTCTTACATGGCGTTCTCTAACTACGTGCATGGCCGGCACGTTGAGAGCATGGATCTTTACGGCGGCACTCCCGGACGATTTCATTTATTCGGGATGTCTGGCACTAAGAAGGATGATGAAACCATCGAAATTCTGGAGGCATTGATAACCACTGCAAACAACTGCTTCATCGGCACGGTTCAGTCTCTACAGCTCCGAAATGTTCTCTCATCAGATAGCACGGTTTCGGAATGGTACAGAAAATCGATAAAGTAACTCTGCATAATCGCTCTTTCGTGTTGGCGAACGTCTCGGCATGTGAATAGCGGGCGCAACCGGTCCGCGACTCCCGGCCGCCTGCCATCCATGCGATGATGCACCCTGATCACGAATTAGGAGATTCAGATGAAGGTTAGTTATTGCGGCATCGGCAGGGTTAGTTTTATTGCAGACGACGGAATCTATGTTGGCGAAGCGCATTTCCAGATTGGCGATGAAAGTCTTCCAGCATCGGTACTAACCAAATGGCACGACCTGAAGATTGAGCTCAGAATCGAAGGCGAACGAACTTGGACCTTCGAGAAAGTGCAGGCTGAGCTCATCGCAAAGGCGAAGCCCCTCTTGTCCTTAGGCTCTGCGCATCTCGACGGGGCAACCGTAGCCTCGCTGTCGCAATACAATGCGCAGGCGGACGCTGAAGAAGCGGCAGCGCGGGACGCTGATATTAAAGCGGCGCTGCGCTAAGGCAGCACCACCACAACGCACTCAGCAGTCACCATCGGCGGGACAATGGAGAACGGCGTCGACGTGCCGCCCTGCGCTGTGCCGCCGAAACCAGACGCGGCCTGCGTAAAGAACGCACCGAGATTGCCGGAGGTGCCTGCAGTATTGGGAAACTGAGTACCCGAACCGGAGTCACCCGTACCAAGGTTCCAACCCGCTTTGGCGGTTAGATTTGCCTGTCCGTCGATAACAAACTGAGCGCTGATTGCACCATTCGTAATCGATCCCGCAGGTGTGTATGGCGGCAAGTTCGGCGTGGTTAAAAACGCCGTCCGATTACCCTGCGTTGAATTGACCGCTGTGGCTCCCAGCAACCGCACAGACGAGGGATCGAAGCCGGCGATCATTCGACCAAGGCAGTCCTTCACGCCGACGGTTGTGGAGTCGCCACCCGTCCCGTAGCCGGTCAGAAACGCGCGCACGGTCTGAGTGCCGTTCGCCGTGGCAGTCTGCGACATGACGATCGTGCTGGAAGTGAAGCTTACGATCGTCGTACCGGCCTGGATCCCAATGCCCTCGATAGGCATGCCGGCTCCGAGACCGATCGTGCTGCCTACCGACGTAATGGTGTTATTTCCGGCGGTCAGCGTTCCGGTTTGTGCCCGAGTCACTGCATTAAAATAGTCCGGGTAGCTCGCACGGGACAGCGCCTGCCCATTTCCAAACACGGTCTTACTGGGCAGGAAACCGTAGTCCCCCATCAATGCCGTGCCGAGCGGAATCGCCGGATTGGTGACACTGCTGCCGTCGATCTTCGAGATGGCCAGGCGCCAGTTGCCAGCGCCGAGATAAAGCGCTTCAGCTAAGTCTCCCGGCGTCGCAACATAGTCCCGCTGACCCGGAAGGATCATGGACGCGGCGTTGTAGGTGATCGGCGTGGCGCTGTTGAAGAACAGCTTCTTGGTCACGCCAACTAGGCACCCCGAGCCAAATCCGGCGATCGTTGTCGTGCCCGTGATTGACTGCAACGCCGATGGCGCTGCGCAGATATCGGTGGTCGTCGCAGCAGCGATCGACGCTGCGCCGCCGCCAATGGGCGGTGACCATAAATGGTTCGCGGCATCGAGCGCGCCGATCACGACCCAAGACGTGCCGTCGTATTGCTTGGCGACGTTCGGCGTCACCGACGTATCAAGCCAAGTCTGCCCCTTCACTGGAGCTGCCGAACAGTCCGTAGCCGGCGGGGATGCGCCTGAATTGCTGGAGATCAGCGCTTGGAAGGCTGCGTTTACCGCCTGCGAGAACGAGAGACCCGAGACCGTGCCGGTGGTCGGCATACAGCCGGAGCCTTGCGCCGCCATCGCTGGGGACGCAAGCGCCAGCCAGGCGAGCGCAACGAGGTGGTGACGCTTCATTTTCGATCTCCAATCATATTGCATGACGCATCGTCCTGTAGAAAGTTTCCGGCGCAGGGCTTTGGTTTCCCCACGTTGAGTGTGATCACTGCGATAATCGCGAACGCAGCTGCGGCGGCGCCCACGAGCATCGCTTTACGTTTTGATTCAGCTCGCATTGTTGAGCATCCCTCTCGATCTCGAGTGATATGAGAGCCGTTCATCGATCACTGGAACGATCGCCGCTTTGACGGCTTCAGCAATTGCGCCGGCGTCGTCCGTGCCGGTACCTTCCGGCACGTTGACGTTGACGGTAATGCTGACATCGCCGGCGGATGTAGATGGTCCACCGGCTTGACCACCGACCATCGACACACCGAGCCGGCCGTCGCTGCCGCGACGCAACGGCATGACAGCTTCCTCACCGGCTTCGGCCATGACGCCATTGGCCATGGCGCCGCCGTTGCGGAACTGGAAGAACGTCGGCGCGCTGAATACCTGGTTGGTGAACGCTCCGCCGCTCCTGAACGGGATGACGTTCGAGCCGCTGAACGCGTTTCCGTTCGCGTTGGCGACAGGCCCCATGAAGTCGCTAGCGCCAGGCAGCGGCAGCCCGCCGCCGCCGAATAGACCCTGCATCGATCGCATGATGGGAGCGACGATCAGCATCTTCACCAGCATCTCGTTCAGAGCGCGGACGAACGCTCGAGACATGTCGCCGGCACCGGCACCGAGCGATTTCGTGCTGTCCAGCACGTCCGCGATTCCTGTGTTGAGTGTCCCAGACATGGAGTTCGCGAGCCCGCTCAAGGCCGTGTTCGTTCTCAACCCCGATGCCTCGACGCTGGCCAATGCCGTCGCGACGTCCGGATAAAGCCCTCGCAATTGTGTGGCGATCTGCACGTCCTCTGCTGAAAGGAGTGATGTGCGCCCGCCAAAGCTCACCTGGTCCGCGATACGCTTTCGTTCGGCCGCCATGGTCGCGTCGCCGAGCGCCGCTGCCTGGGCGCGGATCTGCTCGATGTCCTGCGCAGTCAGCGATTGCTTGTTACGAAGAGCCTCAGCCAGCCGAGTCTGCACAGCGGTGAATTCAGCGGCGGCACCGACCGACATTCCGATCGTTTCAGTCTGAATGCGCGTCGCATCCGTCTGCTGCTTTAGAACCGTGATCCCTAGCGCTTGCTCTCGCGCGAGGGCCAACACTGCGGCACGCTGCTTCTCGGAGATATCGACTCCGGCTAGGTGAGCCTGATCGAGGGCGATCTCTGCTGCACGAACCTGCTGGCTGGTGGTTGCTGTGACACCCAGTAGCCCGATGCGCTGCGACTCTATGCCGAGAAGTTTGGCGGTGTCGGCTGTGAGCTTCGTTCGGTTGCCGGATGCGACGCGGTCGTTCTCCGCCGTGACTAGGCTGAAGGATCCCTCGAGACGTCGCTGCGGATCGTTTGCGGCCGCGCCTGGCGCCCCGATGTTGGCGACCGTTCGGCCAAGCCCGATCAGCGGGCCGACCAATGGCAGGAATGTGCCGATCGTCAGCAGCTTCGAAAACAGCGGACTGTCGCTCAGCCGGCCGAAGCCGTCTAAGCTCTCGGCAATCCATGATCTGAACTTCAGCGAGATGTTGGTGGATGCGACGGACCAGCGCTCGTCGAATTGGGCCGCAGATCGAATGAGCTTGTCGTCAATGACGCCGCCGGCGAGTCTGGCATCTTCCATCGCCAGCTTCAGGGCCGCGCCGCCTTGCTCGAGATACTTGACCATCTCTCGCGTCGGCGAAAGTCCAAGCTGCTGCACGATCAAGAATTTGTCCTGCTCGGTCCGCGCGTTCCGGACTAGGTCCGCACCTTGGGCAAGGATGTCGGTCAAGCCCTTCGCGTTGCCGGCCTGCGTTCTCAGCGAGACGCCGTTTGAGGCGAAGAGCTGCGAGAGATCCGTAGAATATTTGAGCGCCTGGTTTAGCCCGGCGGCGAGCCCCTGAGCCGCGTTAGCGCCATCATCGGCCGAGAGCCCCTTATAGCGACCGGCGGCCAAGATCAGTTGCAGGTCGCCGCTTGACGTATTGGTGCGTCGCGCAGTATCGCCGAGATCACCCATTTCCTTGCGCAGGTTGCCGATCGCTTGGGCTGCGGCGATGACACCCGCGACAACTGTGACGCCGCCGATCGCGGCCAGTGCGCCACCGACGGTTCGGGCACCCGAGGTGAAAATTTGGCTGACCTGGGTTCCTTGTTGCGCGAGGATTGTCAGCGGGCTCTGCCCGCTCACAAGGCCACCCATTATGTCGTTGACCTGATACGAAAGCTGTCCAAGCTTCTGGGCGGCCGAGCTCCCGGATTTGCCGAGCTGATCCGTCTGATTTCCGGCGTTGCGTATCGCCACAACTTGCGAGGCGAAAGCATCCTTGGTTCGTTGCAGCGCCGCGGCCCGCTCTGTCTCGGTTAGCGCGGTTCGCGCCTCAATCGAATTCAGGTCTTTTAAGGTCGTCAGATATTGCTGCTGAGCGGCATACAGCGGAGCATATTTAGCGCGCAAATTGTTCAGGGAGACGCCAAGTGCCTCGATGTCTGCCGCGCGGGATGCTGAATTGTCGTTTGCTGAAGCTCCAATCCCGAACTGTGACTCGATACGTATCTGGACCTGCTGCACTGCCGTTAGACGTTTTACGGCGGACTCGAGGTCCGCGGCAAAACGTGCCTGGGCCTCGAGGCGCGAATTGGCCTGGTCGACCGCAGGGGCGATGGAGACGAAGCCTCTTTCCGCTAGCGCGATGGCATCGGCGGTTAACCCGAATTTCTTGTATGCCGCGTCGAGGAGCACGTTGGCCCGATCGAGTCCCATGCCGCGATCGACGGCATTGCCGATCTGCCGGATTGTCAGATCAAACTTCGAACCGGCGCTATACCCGTCAAGCAGTGAAGCGCTAAGCTTCGACATGCCGGGGACGACCTTCGCCACCGCGGCGTCGACCTGAGCCAGCGAAGCATTGCGCGCCTTGTCGGCCGCGATCATCTGCTGATCGGCGGCAACCTTCTGAGCAGCGCCGCGAACATAGCCGGCGGCGTCGAAATCAGAGGTGACCCTGAGCGAGGAAAGCGCGACTGTCATCGGGGTTGTCTCAACGACGGGAGTGCCAGCGGCCGTAGATCGAACGCTTCCGGCTTATGCGTTCTCCGGTGTGACCTGACCTTGAACTCAAAGCGGTCCCCGCGGCTGGGTAGCGAAAGTCCCGCGCCGGTGAATGTGCCTAAATGGCAAAACACGTCACGCGACCGATCAACCGCACCGTCTGGACGGATGTATCCAGAGCACTTCTCGTCGTTCCAATGGCAGATGTAACCCGCCTTCGTCGATTGTGGCTCAACGGACATTGTCACGACTGCTCCAGGATTTTGAGCCGGCGGAGCCGGTCCGCAGATTCGCGTTCCTGCGGTGTCATCGCCTCGAGCTCGAGTCGCCGGCGACGAAATGCAATCCGGTCGGCGTCGATAATCTGTGCCGTGGCGCTCGTCGACGACGATCCGCTGAGTCCGACCGCGTCTCTTAGCGTGCCGATGCGATCGACCATGCCGGCCGCGCGAGCGGCGTCTGCCCTAAGTGTACGCCCTTTGCCGAAATTGCTGCGTACAGTGGCTGCGCTGACGCGGCGCCCGCTTGCGACTGCGGAGATAAACCGGTCTGCGACTTTATCGACTCCATCTTGCATATGGGCTCGCGCAACAGCGCTGAGCGGCTCGAAGGAATTGGCTTCCACCTTGAATGGGCTGGCCCTGCTGACGATGAATGTGGGCTGGATGCCGGCGACGCCGAGTGCGCGGGAAACATCGGTGTGCAGGCACAGCACTCCAATGCTTCCAACTTCGCCGGATGTGGTCATTGTAATCTGAGGTGCTTGAGACGCGAGCCAGTATCCGGCACTTGCCGCCAGGCCATCGACAAATGCCGCCATCGGCTTGACCTTGGCCGCCGCTGCAATATCTGCACCCAGTTCGTCGCAGCCAGTAGCAGCACCACCGGGAGAGTCGACATACAACAAGATTTTGGAGACAGATCGATCGGACAGCGCTTCATACAGTTTTCCGCGAATTGCGGCGTAGTTGGAGAAGCCAAAGTAATCCGACATCATCCCGCCATTTCGCATCAGCGGACCTGTAATCCCGACGACGGCGATCCCAGCTGGGGCGCCGTTGGAATTGTGTGCCGGTGCTGCCATGCGCTCGCCCCGCGCCATTAGCGCGACCATGCCGCTAAGCCGTGTCGGCTCAATTGCCCAGGCCTGGGACTCGGCACGGAGCATCGCCCAGACATCGCCGTGGTCGCGCGGGCTCATGGACGCGCCCCCAATGCGACAAACGGCGACTGCGTATTGGCCGAGTTGTCCGGGGTTATCGTCGTCTTCCATGCCGGCGCGCCATCGACGCGATAGCGAAACTTAAATGCCGATTCATCGGTGAGAAAACGAACATGAATTGAGCTGAGTAAGTTCGGTTCTCGTTCGGCAAGAAGGTACTGACTGAAATCAGCCAGCAGAATATCCCCGCTGCCACCTAGGGCTGCTGTGTGCTCACAGAGCTCGACCGGAATTTGGTGCAGGAGCCGCTCCCGGTCCGGACCGGTCTCGATCAGGGTGGAGCCGTCCTCGCCCTCCAGCGCCATGACGCGGCCGAGCACGTCGTTGGACATTAGCCAAATTGCCCGCTGGTGCGATGGACCCCAGAGCCGGCTGACCATATTCGACAGATTCGCTACACTCACCGTGCCGGCCGCTTGGCCCGCGTCCTTATCGACGGTGATCAGTGCCGGCGACTTCATGACGCCAAGCGGCAATCCGGCGCCAGTGCCGTTTATTACTTCCTTCTCGATTTTGAATGCGGCTGCCAACCCGAAGAGGCGCTCGATCGTCGCGGCCAGAACTGGCGCGTCCTCGAGCAACTCATCAGTCGTGTAGATCAATGAAAGCATTTTGCGGAGCGAAAGCTTTATCTGCTCGATTTCGAAGCCAGTCTGAGCAATTGGCGCGGCTTCTTCTGTCCAGAACGTCTGAACTCCGCCGAACCGGGCCGCTCCCCCATCTGTGATTGCAGGCAGCCGAGCCTCTTTGCCCTTAGTCATGGGGAGCCGGTCACAGCGGGCGAGAATCGACCCGGTTGCGAATACGCGAGCCCAGAGGCGCTCTATGAAATCTTCCGGAACTAGGTACCCGCCTTGATTTCCGAAACCTTCGTGATGTCCAAGGGCAACCGCCTGCATGACTAGACGAGCATCGCGCAGATCGCCTCCATCGGCATCTTGGCGCGCGACCGCCTGCAAGAATGCTGAAAACTCGTCGAATGTCTCGGTGAGCAGCTGCCGGTTCACGCGTTGACTCCAAAATTACGCACGCGGCGAGCCCAGACAGCGGCGATGCTGTCCCATCGACTCAGATCCATCTGGCTGAGGTCGCGCGAGATATCAGGCAGGTGAATTGACGTCGGCTCCGGCGACGTTGCGGCGTATTCCGCACGGATGTCCCGTTCGGCCTGCAGCGCGGCGCTCAGTGCGTCGATCGCTGCTACGATCTGCTTGGTCGCTTCCAGGTGCCGATCGCGAAAGGTCATTGCGATCTGCGCGGCCATCGCGTTGCGCGCCGCGATGAATGCCTCATGGGCGCGCGTGTGTTTTGGTTGCAGTACGGCGAAGTCGAACTCAAGTGATTCGAGGTCAGCAGCAGCCTTGAGTGGGCTGCGCCGGGTCGCTGTGATCAGATCGATAACGGTCTCAGCTAGGTCGCGCGAGCGCTCGGGTATATCCGAGAACGGAGCGAAGTTGCTTGCGAGCTGGCGCCGTTCGATCTCAGCGCGCAGTTCACGCATCCGGGCATTGATGTCGCGCCAAGCAGACTCGGCGGCCACGTAATCGGCGGCCACATCGGGCGCCGGTGGATCTGGCTTCACGGCAAGGGCAGATTTCATAACGACCTCATCTGAACGTTGATCAGCGTCGCGACGGCGCGCTTACATCGTTCGAATCGAGATTTCGATGATTTGCTGGGTCAGCGATACGTCAACGTTGCCCCACGTCGACGGGCGGAAACAATTTTCGAATACGATCGGCGCTCAATGGCGGTCCGGACGTCAAGAGTTCGAATGCCTGGGCGAGTTTCGGATCCGACAACGCGGGGGCTGAGCGATGCCACAGTCCCAAAGCCTTCAGCCGAGCGAGATCCTTCTCAATCTCTTTGGCGGCGGCACGGCCACTGAGTTTTGGATACCAGCGAGCACGATAGGCGCCGAGCATTCGGCACCGTTCGCGCAGCATCGACGAATGCGACCGTCGGCGAAGCTCATCGATCATTCGTTGGAGATCGGCGTCCGAGATGGCATCAAGGATCATCGCGAAGATCTGCTGGAACACATCCTCGGTCATGTTGCCTCGCTGCATACGGCCCTCCGTTCTGCAATCGCGCACTTGTGAGAGCAGAATCGCCCCTCTCGGCTTTTGCCGGCGCGCGCCTGGCCGCTGGGGTTGCGCATGAGGAACGGTGCTGAGCATCCCTCGCAAACCCGCCGGCGCCGTTCATCGGCATTGCGGCGGCGCCCCATGTCCCCGTTTCGCTTCGCCAGGACACCGCCGCATGCCGGCCCGCACGCCTTCCGCTTCGCCACCACGGCCATGAACGGCTGATCGCAGATGACACAGACCTTTGGGATCTTCGGTATCCGCGGTGTCGCCGCAAGCCGCGGATAGCTGGCGTTCTGCGAGCGTTGGCGGACGCGCCGGCATTTCGGCGAGCATGTTCGGCGACGGCGGCCGCGGCCACTCTGCTCGTATCGAAACGCCGAGCCACACGTCACGCATTCCACTTCGACGATCACAACGTCCTCCGAATTTCGAAGATCGGTCAAAAATCAAGGAAATCAAAAATTCAAATGCCGCTGCGCTTCAGGGGGTTTTTCGGTCATTTGGCCGACTTTGATTAGATAAAATAAGGGTCACCAAAAAATTTTGTCTCCGTGCGATCCACAGCGGTAACTGCCCCTTCCCGACTTCGGGAACTTAGGCCCCCGCCCCTTTGTCCCGCCGCGATCATCGCGGCTGATCCTACTCGATGCGTTTAGCCATCGCCGCGCGGCGTGCCGGTAGGGTTGCGATGACGTCGCGGATGGAGTTCAGCCTACCCTGCGCATTGGCGATCATCTCGAGCACCTCCGCCGTGACCGGCATGAACTTGCGGGTATCAATGCAATCCCGCGTTGCCCACTCGATGGCGGCGAACGATGGCGCCTTGGCTATGGCACGGTCCACCATGATCGATGCGTAAGCACCGGCGGCTTTGCTATTGTGAAAATTCAACCTCATCACCGCGAGGTGGTCGCCAATCTCGACCTCGGTGGCTGGCCGAGCGATGACCGCAAAGCGGTCCCGCAGATCCGCTAGGGTCGGAAGGATTCCATCAACGTCCTGCATCAGCCGACGTAACGTATCCGGATCAGCATTGTCGTACGCGTTTGCAATGACATCGCGTCTATAGAGATCGAGCAGCCTTTCACCGGTGTTCTCGAACTCCTCGGATAGAACGCGGAGTTCGCGTTGCGATTTGTGCACCTGGAGTACGGTCATGTTGGTCTCCGGTTAAAGCCAGCAATGGATGGGTCATTCATTCCGATGGGCGACTGGAAAGAGCGCGGCTCTTCAAGCTCATCGGCCCATGCGCGGCTTCGCAACCATCGGGCTGGGTATGGAATGTACTTGCGGTCCGTAGGCGGACGACGGGAGAAGTGTTCCACCAGCCGCGCCACGCCGGCCATGATCTCAGCTTCAGTCGCCTGCTTCTTTTTCAGAACTTGACCCAGAGCAAGTTCAGCGTCTCCCGGTGCCTTCTTGCGTGGGTAGGCTGCGTAGAACCGTTTGAAGAAACTATCTGACGCGACATCGACGCCGCATGTGGGTGGCATCGGAAGAAATAGATATCCTTCTCTGTTCTCTTCTTTGTTCAATACTTCAGTGTTTGTGTGGATGGCCGTAGGTGGTTCGGAAGGCTGTTCGTAGGTGGTTGAGGTGAACGGCCGTACCGGGTTGATCTCTTTCAACCGTGTACTGCTGTCGCTGGTTGACCCTGTACGGCGGTGGGCGGTTAACCCTGTCTCGCCAGCGATTGTTGGATGATCTGTCGGCAGCGATAATTCGTAGCTATTCGAATGCCGACCTTTCGTGCTCACTCGTCGGATGTATCCCGCCTGCTCGCCTGCTTTGATTTGCTTCGGTATGGCGGTGATCTGCTGGCCTGTCCCATCGGCCAGCGTCTGATAGGACGGATTGCATTGTCCGGTCTTGAAATTCTTGTGCAGCGAGATCCGTTGCAAGAGAGTTTTCGTTGCCGGCGTGAGGCGTCGGTCAGCCAATACGGAAGCTTGCCACATGTCACGTTCTCGCAGGGTCTTCATGAGGGGAGAGCTTTCGCACGGGACGGTTCTGGACGAGCGCGACCGCTTCAGCATGCTGGCGCGATCCGAACGGGCCGGGAGCATCGTCGTGCCAGCCGATGAACCATGCGCCATCGTCGTGCTGGACGATTTCGTTGATCGAAAGCATTAGATCGCCGACCGATCACGCTGAGCGATGCGATCGCGCTGCCACTGGGCGATCTCGGAGGCAAGCCAAGCGACCGCCTTGCCGCGTTCGGTCAATTTGATCGGACGAGGGAACTGCGGCGGCTTCTCGCTCATGAGGTCGTAAATGGTGGAGCGACCTAGACCGGTCGCTTCTTTGACGGCGGCAAGCCTGAGTAAGGTATCGACCTGATTGTCTGAGCTTTGCACCTTGTTCTCCATGTTCCAACCGGATCATCCCGGGCTTGGCTGGAAGATGCAGAAGCGCTCAGCGCTCGTCGTACCAAAAATAAACGAGATTAGTTTTGCACATCGCTGGAAATGCGGAAGCCGGCGGCTTGGCGCGTTTTACATCGCTTCCGCCAGATTGACGCCACGTTCAATTCGCTCGTTGCTAAGCGGCACTCGCTAAGTGCCTCCGAAACTATGGAGCAGGCACACGGGCCCGTGCTGGCGCGGTTTCTGGTGGGCCTTAGGCCTCGGGATATCATAAGCTCCACGGCAGCAAAGATAGCTTCATCTCGATGCAGATGCGAAACGGCGTGGCTGCCTTGTCGGAAGTTCGGCGGGGTCATGGCTGCCCGGACGACGTATGCCTGCAGGGCCAATGGCAAGGAAAGGTTTCGACCTGTGCGATGCGCGGCAATTTCGCAAAGCGCTTCATGGGCGATCCGATCTCCGCTCCCTGCGAGTTCGATCAAGCGCTCGGGGTGGTCACCCGAGTAAAGAACGCGGCCCTCCATCGGCGTCGACGCGTCATCGACAAAATCTAGGCCAGCTTCGCACATCAGATTGAACCGATAAGACCGGTTACTGGCTTCCTTGTCCGCCACCCAAGGGTGCTGCAGCAGGTACGCAAGGGCAGCATCGTAAGCCGATTCAGCTGACACTTCGCTCACGTGGATGCTGCCCGAATTGGTACGACCGAAGCGTTGCGCGTTCCCCCGGCGCAGTATTGCGCCCAATCGTCCATCAGGCGCCGGCGCTTCTCCCTCATATTGCCGCGGCGATAGGCTGCTTCAACCTTGTCGGAAACTGTGTGGGCGAGCGCCATTTCGGAGACCTCGTTTGGGTATGAAGTCTGCTCGGCGCACCAGTCCTTAAACGTTGATCGGAAGCCGTGCACGGTCAGGTCGTTGTCAACCCCCTCCATACCCTGCAGCAACTCCAACATTGCCATATTTGATAGTGGGGTGCCCTCCTCTGCCCCAGGAAAGATGAACTCGCCGGTGCCGCCGGCCAACTCCACTATGTCGCAGGCGCGCTCGCAAAGCGGTACGACATGATCGTACTTCCGGGCGCCCTTTTTCCCCTTCATTCGTGCTTTAGGAACTGTCCAAAGCTTCTCCTGAATGTTGAGCTCAGACCGCGTGCCTTCGATCGTATCGCTGGTACGTGCCGCGGTAAGAATGGTGAACTCAAGCGCACGAGCACTGATGCTGTTTTTGGCGCGAAGGTGGACCATGAAGGCGGGAAGATCGGCGTACGGAAGAGCTTTATGATGCCGAACGGGGGCGACCGATGACTTGGCGGGCAGAAGCTGGTCGAGATGTCCTCGCCACCGAGCTGGATTTTCGCCATCTCTCAGCTTTCGAGCTTTTGCCCAGTCCAGTATTTTCTCGATGCGGCCTCGCACCCGGCTCGCGGTCTCGGTTTTTCCGGCCCAGAACGTCGGTGCACCAAGTTCCTCGCTCTCGGTTTGCTCAAGAATCTTCAGCACCAGATTGGTGTCGATGGCATCAACGGCCAGCCGGCCGATTGTCGGATAAGCGTAGGTTTCCAACGTGGAGCGCCATTGATCGCCGTGCTTCGCTGATTTCCAGCCTGTCTGATGAGCAGTTATGTACTTTTCGGCTGCCTGTTCGAATGTCATCAGCTTGGCATGAGCTGCGCTCGCCTGGAGTCTTTCCGCGCGTCGCTGCTCAAGCGGGTCGACACCGGTCAGAATAAGCTTGCGACCGGCACGGGCACTCTCACGAGCCTCCGCAAGGGTTACCAGGTCGACTGGGCCCAGCCCCATCTCGCGGGCACGGCCTGCGATCATGTAGCGAAGGAGCCAGCTTTTGGTGCCGGCGTTGGTCACCTGTAAATACAGGCCGCCGCCATCGGCGTATCGGCCGGGCTTCTTCTGCTTAGTGACTTCGATCGCCGTTAGGCCCTTCGAGGCTGCCATTGACCCACAATCCAACCCACAAAATAGGTCCGGATTTGGCCGGACGTGGTTGGATTTGTCCAGACGATTATCGCCAGATTGTGCCCTTTTACGTATGTTTTTGGACAGGGGCGGAATACAACGGAATCAAAATTACGGACACCCTTTCCGCCATTTGCCGCATCATCCTCTGTCGGACAACATGATCGATCAATCCGAGCAAACGACGCCCGCTGAAACACTCGCCCCTCTCAAGCCACCGCGCTGCGCGATGTGCCGGGCGCGAATGGCGTTGCTGCGAAGCGAGCCGGATCCCGGCGGCGGCGACAAGTGCACCTTCACCTGCCCGAAATGCGAATTCGTGAAAACCAAGATCGTCGGCGGCCCGCCCGATCTCAGCCGCCATCGTCCGCCCAAAAAAACACGACGGCCCCAGACGCGTTAGGCCGCTTAAGGGATCACCGCGGCGGCTGTGCTGCCGCGGGGAGCGGAGCGCCGCCGACCGAGATGGCACCGGCGGGACGATCGGCGGGTCGCTTGCGCGGCGCCGTGGGTGCCGGGCGCGCGGCCACTGGCGCAGCCGGAGCTGCCACCATGGGCGCTGGCGCCGCAGCGGCCGGAGCCGGCGGGGAGAGAACGCCCCTGCCCTGCATCGTATCGATCTTGGCGGTTAGTCCAACGACCTGGGTCGTGAGGCCCTGGATCTGATCGGACAGGCGCTTCAACTCTGTCTGCTGCGCCGTCAGCAATTCGGTAGCAGCCTGGATCGAGCTTCCGGTCTGCTGCTGGAACGCCGCGAAATCAGTCGCGCTGACGCCGCCCTCCGACGCGCTCGCCAACACCGGGGCGCTCTCTCTGGGGCCAGTGCTTCCTGTCACCGCCTGTGCCATGTCGGTCAGTGTGTCGTGGTAGTTCAGCCAGAGATATCCACCGCCGCCAGCGAGGATCAACAGCACGGCGACAACTCCGAACGGGCCGAACGACCTGCGTTTGCGCAGCGGCACAGGGGGCGGCCCGACATTGATCTCGTTATTGAACGTATCGGCCACTGGAGATCCTCACTTGCGACGTCCGATCCTGCGGCTCGGGGAGCGAGACAACCGGCGCGATTCCTTGAAGCGTATGTAAGCAAAAAATCCACTGAGGTGAACTGCTGCGACTCGGTCATCCCCCATGTCGCCTCATCATGCCCGCGCAGATACGCCTTCAGCGCCCGTTAACCCTGCGCCGGGCTGGCGTCGCCTCGCCGGCGCCGCATTGTCATCGCCGTTGCGCCGCGATCGCTCCTCGCAACCGCGTAAAATGTTGCAACGACGCATCACTACAGCTCCGAATGAAAAGCCGACCGCGAATCTCTTTGACTGTGCGGCCCCCCGTGCCGTCTGTAGTTCGCGGGGGAATAAGGACTACCACGATGATTGAGACCGTCACTGCACTCTTCGGATTTCTCAGCGCCGGCATTCTGGCCGCTCACGCCTATGACGGTTACCGCGCCCGCTTCTAAGCGCGCGACGATTTCGCGACACCGCCGCTCAATCATCTCGCAACTCGGCTAGTCGGTGCGCCTGCAGCCACTGCGCCGCCCTGATCGTAGACCCGGCTTCGATGAAGCTGTCTCCGACGAAACAAGACTGAAACACGATTCTCCAGAACCGCTTTGAACGCGCCCGACGAGGGTAGCGACTGATGGGCAGGGACACAGCAAAGCGCTCGCGCGCCCACCCAATGGAGAAGATCTATGTTTCGCAAAGTAACCCTCGGACTGATCGCTGCAGCCTCGCTCGGTGCAGCCGCCCTCGCCCCCAGCGCTGCATCGGCCCATAGCTGGCATGTCGGTGGCTGGCACGGTGGATGGGGTGGCTACGGTCACCACGCCTTCTATGGCGGGCCCACCTTCTATGTCGGCGGCCTGACCGACGGCTGCCTGCAGCGCCGCGTGGTGGAAACCCGCCGCGGGCCGCGCGTCCGGACCGTCAACGTCTGCGCCTACTGATCGCATCAAGTTACGGAAAGCCCGGCCGCCCAACGGCCGGGCTTTTTGCTGCCGTACTCAGGTATTGTTCTGCTTCTGTTGCCCCCCGGTGACAGCCAAGGTCAGCGTTTCCAGCTAAAGCTTGTGTCGAATTCGCTCAATATCTTCAGAGCGATGGAAGGTCCTGGATGCGAACCCTTTGGCTGGCCGCGATCATCGCAGCGTCGGGCGCGGTGAATGCCGCCGCTGCCGACCTGCAGTCGCGCGTCTGGACCAAGACGCCCGCGACGACCGAAGCAGGCTATAGCTGGGGCGGCTGGTATGTCGGCGGCAACGCCGGCGGTTCCTGGGGCCAGAGCAACGTCTCCAACGCTTTCGTCAATGGCACCGCGCCGATCGCAAACCAGCAGGCAATTGCGGCTGCCTCGCCGCGGCTCAATCCCGATGGCTTCACCGGTGGCGGTCAGGTCGGCTATAATCATCAGGTGGACCGCTGGTTGTTCGGCGTCGAGGCCGACGCGAACTATTTCGGCCTGAAGCAGTCGCGCGGTTTCACCGCGCCCTTCCCCGCCGGCGGATCTTTCACCACCACGAATTCCGTGACGAGCGACTGGCTGGTCACGCTGCGCCCGCGCGTCGGCTACACGGTCGATCGCACGCTGTTTTATGCGACCGGCGGTCTCGCGCTCACCGAGTTGAATTTCGCCTCCTCGCTAACCGACACGACTGGCCAGAACGAAACCGCGTCACTGTCAAAGACCGTAGCGGGATGGACGGTCGGCGCCGGTATCGAACACGCGTTCACCAAAAACTGGTCGGCGAAGGTCGAATATCTCCATACCGATTTCGGCAAGCAATCGGTCTCGGCTCCGACCTTCACCGGACCAGGCGCTGCCACCGGTATCATTGCCCACGATATCGACCTGAAGACCAATACGGTACGCGGCGGACTGAACTATCATTTCGGCGGCCCGTCGGTCGCGCGCTACTGATCGCTGCAAAGATCTCCAAACAAAAGGCCCTCGCTAGCGAGGGCCTTTTGTTTGGAGATGCGTGCGCCGGTCAGCCGGTCATCGCCAGAACGCGGCTTTCGACCGGATACGGCTCCACGGTGATCGTCCAGCGCAGTGGCCAGCAGGTCAGATCCGGACGAACGGCGTGAACATAGCCGTTGACGAAAACGCTGTCGGCATCGTCGCTGAATCGCTCGTCGATCAACTCGCCATGGAGATGCGCCATCCGGCAACGGCGCATCTGCGCGTACTTCGTCGTTTCGTATTTGGCCAAATCGGGCCTCCCCAACGTCGCAATGTCCCCATCGGGAACTCTGGGCGACTCGCGGTTAACAAAGCCTCAAGCGGATCCGCGACGGTATCGGGCTGGAGTGCGCGTATCAAAAATGCGCAAAGCCCCCGACTTTCGTCGATTCGATTCACGGCTGCTTCAAGAATGCAGAACAGTGTGGCGCCAATATTATTGGAGCGTCCCATGTTCATGATCGCGAGCATTCTGACGGTCGCTGCCGGTGTCTTTTACGCAGCGAGTATCAACAACAGCGGATGGGCGATGCAGGTGTGCCGCTATGGCGACATATTCTGCATGAACCCGTCATGGCTTGTCATCGCCGCCGTCCTGTCCATCATCTGGGCATTCTTTTTGCGCGTCGATCGACTGTAGTCGTTCGATCAGTAGACGACCTGGTCCGCAACGAGTTCAGCGGGCTTGAGGTGTTGCCGGCGTGGCGCCAAACGCAGCGATTTCGACGCGGCACAATGTGGACAGCCAAAGGTGCGAATTTCACCGCCCTCGTCGTCCGTCTCGATCTTGATCAGATAAACTTGGGTCCTGCAGCCCGAACATTTCAGATGTTCGGTTCGAATGTTATCGTTCAGATGAACTCTGCGGGTGCCGGACATCTGCAGTCTCCGAAAACCGATGACAGCCTGCCCAGACTATCGCGTTTTCACGCATGCCGAGCGCCGAAATAGACAACCTGTAATTGCTTAAAAGAAGTTCTGCTCCCTTAAGGAATCGCCGCCGTATTGAGCTACGTTGTTCCGGCAGGATTATCCAGATTGCGGGTTCCACGCGATACGTCTTTTCACGCAGTTTAGAGTATATCTAAATTCTTCGATTGCGGTTCATCATCACACAACTATAGATGTTGATGGATCGATCTGCTCGACGACCCTGGAATGTCGCAATGCACAAGCGATATCAGCCGCTCAATATCCCCATCGAGATCGTTCGCACCGTGGTGGCGATCGCGGAAACCGGCAGCCTGACCAAGGCCGCCGAACGGCTGGGCCTGAGCCAACCCGCCGTCAGTTCCCAGATCAAGCGCATTCAGACCATGGTGGGAGGCAACCTCTTCACCAAAACGGTCAACGGCACGACGGCTACCCAGCTCGGCAAGCTGGTGCTGCATCAGGCCAGACGGATTCTGGAAGCCAACGACCAGATGTTACGGATTGGCGGCGTGGCCAATCTTCCGCAGCCTATCCGGTTTGGATTGAGCACACTGTTCGTGCAGGATTTCTTCAGCCATCAGACCTCCCAAAGCCTGGCCGATCTGGTCATTCACACTGACAACTCGGTGGGCATCACCAAAGGCCTGATCGACGGCTATATCGATATCGCGTACATTCTCGAAAATCCGGAAATGAGCAGCGAGATATCGCACCTGATCGTCAACGAAGCCGATGAGGAGTTCGTGTGGGTGCGCGCAAAGGACTTCGTCCTCAGTCCGGGCGCACCGATCCCGATTCTGACCTGGCCGGGCGACGATCTGATGATCCGGACGCTGACGCGCCACGGCCTGTCCTACAAGATCGTATTCAACAGTCCCGATTATCACGCCAAGCTGGCAGCTGTTGAAAGCGGCATCGGCTTCACCGCGATTCCGAAGCGGATGATCCCGCCTGCACTTGTCTGGGCGCAGGAATATTACCTGCCGCACCTGCCGCCCGTCAAAGCGTTGCTGTGTGCGCGCTCGAACCTGGAAACAATGCAGAGCACAGAATTGCTCAACGCGATCTCGTCACGCTTTTTCAAATCGCCGGCCATGTTGAACCTGTAGCTCAGCCATGATCTTGAGCCCGGCCGTAGTCCCCATCGGCAGTCAGCGTGGCACGAGATAATGTTCGTCCCATTCGCTACGCGGCACCTCGGTGCCAAGCTGATAGGCAAAGGATTTGACGTCGAGCCCGTCAGGCGTGGTCTCGCAGACATAGGACAGCCTGTACCACTTGCCCCCGCTGCGGATGGCACCGCCCGGTGCTTTGATCTGGTTGCCTCGAATGACCGGATCGGCAAATGCATAGGCCACGAACTCGTCCGGCTTGTATCCCTTGTGCTCACGGCCCACGGAGCCCATCGCACGCGCATCGCAACGCTGCTCCAGACGGGTTTCCGGCGACAGCTTGAGCATCTGATCGGTCCGGGACGACGCTGCATGTAGGGGAGATTGGGCAGCGATGCCGATAAAGGCAACAACTGCGAACACTAGTTTTCTCATTGCCTTAGGCCAATTACCTTATTTGACTTGCGAGGATTTTGTGGCGCGAACCTACCATGTTCGCACATGCAAAAAACCCCGCTCGTGTTACCGGCGGGGTTTCAAATTCGGGACCGTCAGCCGATCCGTTTGAATGTCAGCAACTGATGAAATTCCGAGGGCGAGAACCGGCGGCCGCCGAGACCGGAGATACTGACCCGCCAACCCGCATCATTGAGCGTCCGGGCCTGCGCGACGGCGACGTCCGGAATGATCCGGTGCGTCACCATGCTCTGATCATTGCGCGTCGCGTGGATGGTGAAGATATCGCCCCGCCGTGAAGCCGCAGGGATATCGGCTGCTTCAAGATTACTGTCAGAGAACACGGTCGCCAACGCCAGCCTCCATCATCAGTCAAAGCCCGATGTGATTGTGCAGCGCACGTGGTTAACTAATTATTACAGCAACGCGCGCGCCGTCAGGATTTGAAGACACCCGTGATCTTGTTCCAGAGCGATGAGCCGTCGTCGTTATCGTGTTTCGACCGGTCCGGCTGCGTCACACTCACAGGATCCGAAGCCGGGAAACTGTCCTTCAGGCCGGTCTTGAGTTCCTCAGACGTTTTGCGATCAGCACGCGCTGCCTCCTTCACGCCAACAGCGTATTTGTCGTGGGGTGCGGGATCGAATTTCTCAGCCATGATCGTCTCCTTCATCTGATGAAGGAAAAACGTCCCCGTGGCCAAGAGGTTCCTCTCTGCGGCGATTAGTCGAGACCGCGCTCGCGGCTGAGGCCGACCATCTCCTGGATGAACAGCGCCTTCTGCTTGTCATCCAGCGTAGCGAATAGCGGCTCCGCGGCATCGGCAACGGCGCGCTGATCGACGGCCCGGTCGTTGAGGAACTGAGCCTCGTTGCGCATCTGCTCGATGATGTCATCCGGCGGATCGCGCTTGGCGCGGGCGATACGCAGTTTCAGACGCTCCGCGCCGTTATTGCCGAGCGTATGCATGGCGTTGCTAAAACCGGCCCAGTTCTTTTCCTGCTCCGGCGTCAGGTTGAGCGACGTCTTGATACGGCTAGTGTTGGCGTCGCTACTCGCGACGATCTGCTCGGCGGTGAGTTCCGGCTCCGCCGCGGGTTGAGCGCCCTTCTTGCCCTTCTTGGCGGCCTTGGTTTGTTTGGCGCTCGACTGCCCGCCCACGGGACCGCGAACATTGCTGTTCGAGGGCACGCCCAGTACGCCGCCGACAACGCCCACGACGCCGCCGATCGCTCCGCCGAGAACGCCCCCGATCGGCCCAGCCGCACGATTGCCGTCTCTTGCGCCCTGCTGCACGCCCTGCACCAGTCCCTGCGCGTGGACCGCTGCGGAATTTCCGAGCAGCATAACGGCGGCGACGCACAGCACATGGCGCAATGGTCGATGCGTGCGCTTGGGCAAATTCATTCTGGTCATCATCGTCTCCTCACCGCAATTTCGCGGCGCAGCAAATCACTTGTGATCATCAGCGACCATAGTGGCTTCAACACGGCCAAGTCCACACGCCACGTCTCCGCCAATGGTAGACCTCATCGAGCCAAGCCTGTTAGATAACGCCCGCGCGGCCATTGGCAGGTGCGCAACAACGTAGAATGCTTCAAGGGGTGGAAATGGCGACCAACAAGAAGAAACTTCTGATCACCGAGTCGATGTCGACCCAGGGAATGGACCTGTTCAATGCACGCGATGACATCGAAGTGGTCAAGTTCAGCAATCTGATTTCCGCTGCCGACTACATCAAGCTGATTGAGCAACACGCACCGGTGCACGGCACCGCGCTCGGCGCCACGCGGTTCGGCGAGTCCGAACTCGAAGCCTGCAAGGACATGAAGGTGGTGGCGCGCATCGGCGTCGGCTACGACGCGGTCGATGTGCCGGCGCTGTCCAAGCGCAAGGTGCCGCTGATGATTGCTGGCACAGCCAACTCGCCTTCGGTTGCGGAACAGGCGCTGTTCATGATGTTGACGCTCGCCAAGCGCGCAGTCGAGCTGCACGCCATGGTCAAGGAAGGCAAATGGGCATCGCGCTTTGGAGCGCTGCCATTCGACCTGTTCGGCAAGACCGTGCTGGTGGTCGGCTTCGGCCGCATCGGCACCCGCACCGCCAAGCGCTGCCAGGCGATGGAAATGAACGTGCTGGTCTATGACCCCTATGTCTCAGCCGATACAATCAAGGCTGCCGGCTGCGAGCCTGTCAGCGATCTCGACGCGGCCCTGCCCCGTGCCGATTTTGTCAGCCTACATTGCCCGAAGACTCCGGAGACGACCGGCCTGTTCAACGCTGCGCGGATCGCCCGCATGAAGCCGTCGGCCTATCTTATCAACACCGCGCGTGGCGGCATCATCGTCGAAGCCGCGCTGCATGACGCGCTGGTCTCGGGCAAGC
Source organism: Tardiphaga sp. 20_F10_N6_6 (assembly GCF_052076045.1). Lineage (NCBI taxonomy): Bacteria > Pseudomonadati > Pseudomonadota > Alphaproteobacteria > Hyphomicrobiales > Nitrobacteraceae > Tardiphaga > Tardiphaga sp. 20_F10_N6_6. Next base: position 776,381 of record NZ_CP197239.1, on the reverse strand, counting down.
TCGCCGGCGCTGGCCTCGACGTGTTCGAGGCGGAACCGCCGCCGCTCGGTCATGCGCTGTTCGAACTGCCGAACGTGATCATCGCGCCGCACGTCGCCGGCGTGACCCGCGAAGCACTCGACCGCATGGGCGCGCAGACCGCGCGCAACATGCTGAGCGTGCTCGACGGCGAGCCGATCAAGCAAAATGCCGTCAACGCGGACGTGTTCGGCTGAACCGTCGATTGCTGGCGCGGATGATTGATCCGCGCTAGCACGTCCGCAGTCCTCACCAGAGTACCCCGCGATGGCATTCAAGGAATATGGCGATCACGATGCGCTCGGCCTTGCCGGGCTGGTGCGTAGCAAGCAGGTCAGCCCGCGCGAACTGCTCGATGAGGCGGTGGCGCGCACCGAGCGCGTCAATCCCCGGATCAACGCTGTCGTGGTGCGCCATGAGGACTATGCGCGGCGCCAGATCGACGAGGGGTTGCCCGACGGGCCGTTCACCGGTGTGCCATTCCTGCTGAAGGATCTCGAACTCCTCGACGGCACGCGTACGACCTTCGGGGCGAGTGTCTACAAGGACTTCGTCGCCGATCACACCGGCACCCTCGCACAGCGCTTTCTCAAGGCCGGCCTGACGATATTCGGCAAGAGCGCGAGCCCCGAATTCGGGCTGATGCCGACGACCGAATGCCGGCTACACGGACCGACGCGCAATCCGTGGAATACCGATCATGCATCGGGCGGCTCGTCCGGCGGCGCGGCCGCTGCCGTGGCTGCACGGATCCTGCCGGTCGCCCATGCCAGCGATGGCGGAGGTTCGATCCGTATTCCCGCCTCGGCCTGCGGCGTGTTCGGTCTGAAGCCGACCCGCGCGCGCAATCCGACGGGTCCTGACAAGGCCGAAGGCTGGGGCGGCTTTTCCTGCGGCCACGTCGTCAGCATCAGCGTACGCGACAGCGCCGCGATGCTCGATGCTGTTCACGGGCCTGAACTGACCAGCCCCTATATGGCGCCCGCACCGGAACGTCCCTTCCTCGATGAAGTCAGCCGTGGTCCCGGCAGGCTGCGCATCTTCTTCACCGACAAGTCGCCCTATGGCGATGCAATCGATCCCGAAGTCGCCGCCGCCGTCCGCGATGTCGCCAGGTTACTCGAAGCACAGGGGCATCATGTCGAAGAACGCGCGCCGGCGTTGCCGCTGGACCCTGCACAAGTGATTGCGGCGATCGTGTCGGCCAATACGGCGGTTACCGTGCAGTTCGCGGAGAAGAAGTTCGGCCGCCCGATGACCTCCAATGATTTCGAGAAACTCACACTCGGCAGCGCACACAATGCCCGCAAGGCAAGCGCAGTCGACTACGTGACAGCACTGCAGAACGCATTCCAGATCTCCCGCAGCGTCACCGAATTCTTTACCGGCTGCGATATCTTCCTGTCGCCGACGCTCTGCACGCCGCCGATCAGGATCGGTGAGATCGACACGATGTCGGACGATCTCGGCCATGTGGCGCCTTTGCTGCGCCGCTACATGCCAGGCACCAGTATGGCCAACATGACCGGCCAGCCGTCCATGTCGGTGCCCCTGGCCGGGAGCAGCAAAGGCCTGCCGATCGGTATGATGTTCACGGCGCATTTCGGCGACGAGGCCATGCTGTTCCGTCTGGCTGGGCAACTCGAGCAGATCCGGCCCTGGAAAGACAGGCGTCCGCCGATCTCTGCCTAAAAACAGCCACAGCGATTACCAAAATGAAACCACAGCCGATTACATATCGGCGTATGTGGACGTTGCGTAATTGCGGGGAGGCGCATTTCAATGACCCAGAACGATCCGACCGATCACGCCCTTGCGGCCATTGCGAGCATTCTCGACCGCAAGGAAGCGGAATCGCAAGTGGCCGAACACGGCGACACCGAACCCGCTTCGATTACCGTCGTCACTGAAACCGTGGTCACCGAGACTGTATCCGTCATGGTCGCCGCCGAGCCCGAAGCGCCGCTCGTCGAACACGAGTCGCCCTCCACGGTTCCAGAGGCCCTCGAGGTCGATGGCTACTCTCGTCTCGGCCCCGGTCCGCTCGATGCCATCCGCTTTCGCTGGACCGCTCGCCGCGACGACGACGGCCAGTATTTCGTCGATGAAACCATCGGCAGTTCACGACCGATTTCGTCAGGCCCGATGCCGCGTGACGAAATCATCGATTTCATCGATGGGCGCGAGCGCGCCGCCCGCGATCGTTTCGAGACGCTGAAGAGCCAGATGACCGTGGGCAGCAGCGCCTCGCGTTACAGCGACTACTGACGAAAGCCGGTTTCAGGCGACGCCGCCGTCCAGCGGCGGCGTTGGGGCCTATCACGCTGCCTCAAACAGAAGATGTCCGGCGCAGGATTGAACCACTTCTTCAGTCGGCGCCACACACCAAAGCAATTGCAATTCCCCCTGAGTGACGCGGATCACAGTGTTCCGGCGCATCCGCGGCTCGGTTCAGGGGCGGGATTTCAACCGCTTTGGAGGACACATGAAGCCGCTCTTCGCCCTCGCCGCTATCCTGCTGGCCAGCACCGCCGCTCAGGCCGGCGACAGCTACTCGTTCGACATCGGCGGTCGCACCATTACCATCGAAGCGCCAAGCGACTGCAACTCGACGGACTGCATCTCGGTTTCCATTCCCGGCGTCTACGAATATGGCACCAAGCGCAGCAAGCGCGAGCGTGACCGCGAGACGCGCGAGCAGGCCCCCAACACTCCGCGATCCGAACAGACGGCCAAGCCTGTGGAGACGCAGAAGCCCGTTGTCGCCCCAAAGGAGGCGGCAGCTCCGGCGACACCTGTCACGCCATCCGTCGCGGTGGTCCCGCAGCCTGCCCCGGCTCCCGCGCCTGCCGAGAAATCTGCGCCCCCTACGGTCATCGCCAACGCACCGCCCACAGATCCAGTCAACAAGCAGGATGCGCCCGCACCGGTTACGTCTGCCGCCGCGGCAACGCCGCTCGGCATCTGGATGACCGAGAAGAAGGAAGGCAAGGTTCGCATCGAACAATGCGGCGCCAATCTGTGCGGCTATTCGATGAATGCCAAGACCGAGGCCAATGGGGAGAAGGTGCTGATCAACATGAAGCCCGGCAACAACAAATGGGCGGGAAAGATCTTCGATCCGAACAGCGGCAGCACCTACGAATCGACCATCGCTCTGAAGGGCAGTGACACGCTGCGTGTTCAGGGCTGCGCCTTCGGTGGCATGTTCTGCGGCGGACAGACCTGGACGCGGGTGAACTGATCCCAGCAGACGCGCTCGTCGATTGAAAGGTCCGACATCCCCTGTAAGCTGATCGTAACGCGGTGCGCCCCTTAACGGTGCGCTTCGCGATACAAACGGGGGAGACGTCATGATCCGGATCATCGCCGCCTGGCTGGCGGCCTGTCTGCTGCTTGCCGCGCCCTTGCAGGCACAGACGCCGACCCCTGCGCCCTCACCGTCCCGCCTCGACGATATCATTGCCCGGGGGACGCTGCGTATTGGATTGACCGGCGACTACATGCCGTTCAGCGCGTTCGATCCTGTCACGACATCGTTCAAGGGCTTCGACGTCGAGATGGCGGAGGCGCTCGGAAAAGCACTCGGCGTCAAGGTCGACTATGTGAAGACCAGCTGGCCAAAACTGTCAGCGGACTTTGCGGCAGACCAGTTCGATGTGGTGATGGGCGGCGTGTCGATCACCCTGGACCGGCAGAAGAAGGGCATGTTCTCGATACCCATCATGCGCGAGGGCAAGACGCCGATCGCGCGCTGCGCCGATGCAGGGAAATTCGGCACGCTCGCGGAGATAGATCGGCCAGGTATCAAGGTGATCGTGAATCCAGGCGGCACCAATGAGCGCTTTGCACGGACGCATATCAAATCAGCCGAGATCACCGTCTTCAACGACAATACCCGCATCTTCGACGAGATCGCACAGGGCCGTGCTGACCTGATGATGACCGATGCGTCAGAGACCCGCTATCAGCAGAAGCTGCATCACGGTGTACTCTGCGCCGTGCATCCCGACACGCCGTTCGATTTCGCCGAGAAGGCCTATTGGCTGCAGCGCGATGTGGCGCTGAAGGCCTTCGTCGATCAGTGGCTGCACATCATGCAGGAAGACGGCAGTTTCCGTGCGACCGTCAACCGCTGGTTCGAGTGACCGGAGGTAATCGGTGCGCCGGACACCAAGCCGGCGCACGCGATGTGACGACAGCTATCCATTACGGAACGCGTAGCCATATCCATTCAGCGCCGGCGCGCCGCCGAGATGTGCATAGAGCACCTTGGATCCTTCAGGGAAATAACCTTTCTGCACGAGGTCGATCATCCCCTGCATCGATTTCCCTTCATAGACAGGGTCGGTGATCATGCCCTCCAGACGCGCGCAGAGACGGATGGCGTCCTTGGTCTCTTCCGATGGCACGCCATAGACGGGATAGGCGTAGTCCTCGATCAGCACCACATCATCCTCGACGAGGTCTTTGCCTAATTTGACCAGCTTGGCAGTGTTCTGCGCGATCTCAAGTACCTGCGCCTTGGTCTGAGCCGGCGTGAAAGATGCGTCGATACCAATGACCCTGCGCTGACGATCGTCCTTGGCGAAGCCCACCAACATGCCGGCATGGGTCGAGCCGGTCACAGTGCAAACGACAATGTAGTCGAACGCGAAGCCGAGTTCCTTCTCCTGCGCCCGGACTTCTTCGGCAAAGCCGACATAGCCGAGCCCACCGAATTTGTGCACGGAGGCACCGGCTGGAATGGCGTAGGGTTTGCCGCCCTTGGCCTTCACATCCTCGATCGCCTCTTCCCAGCTATGGCGAATGCCGATGTCAAAGCCTTCGTCGACGAGCTGCACATCCGCGCCCATGATCCGGCTGAGCATGATATTGCCGACACGGTCGTAGACGGCGTCCTCATGCGGCACCCAGCTCTCCTGCACCAGCCGGCACTTCATGCCGATCTTGGCCGCAACGGCCGCAACCATGCGTGTATGATTGGACTGTACGCCGCCGATCGATACCAGCGTATCGGCGTTCGACGCGATGGCATCGGGGATAATGTATTCGAGCTTGCGCAACTTGTTGCCGCCATAGGCTAGCCCGGAATTGCAGTCCTCGCGCTTGGCGTAGAGTTCGACCTTACCGCCGAGATGGGCCGAGAGCTTCTCCAGCTTCTCGATATAGGTGGGTCCAAAGGTGAGCGGATAGCGTTCGAAGCCTTCGAGCATGTGACACCTGTTGTCGTGAAAACTGGCGGTACACCTAGCATTTTCGGTGCGGAAGGTGCTTTCAAAGATATGGCTGCTATCTGCTGTATGTCGTATTATATCCATATAAACTGGAAGTATGACGCATTAAATTCCAAAAATTCGGAAGATTCTTTCATGGCTCAAAATCTAGATAAAATCGGACTTCGCATGCTGCATTTGCTGCAGAAAGACGGACGTCTGAGCAATGCCGATCTGGCCGCGAAGGTGAATGTCAGTCCCGCCACATGTCATCGCCGCACTCAGCAGCTGTTTGACGAGGGCTATATCCGGAATACGCGCGCCATCATTGCGCCCGAGAAGGTCAACCGCGGCGCGCTGGTCATGGTCGGTGTCGTGCTCGATCGTTCGACGCCGGAAAGCTTTGCAGTGTTTGAAAAGGCGGTGGCCAAACTGAAATTTGTTCTCGATTGCCACCTGGTCGCCGGCGACTTCGACTATTTCCTAAAAATCCGCGTCGGCGACATGGCCGATTTCAATCGTATCCACGGCACGCAGCTCATCGCGCTGCCCGGCGTCCGCCAGACCCGAACCTTTTTCGTTATGAAAGAGGTGGTGGACAATGCGCCGCTAGACTTTTGAACCCAGCGTCGTCCTCGTACCCGGCAATGCCTGGCCGTCCTAGCCGACCGGCTTCGCATATTGTTCGGCGCTGACCTTTTCCATCCAATCCGCGGTCTTGCCGTCGAGCGCTTCCTGCATGGCGATATGGGTCATGCCAATGGTCGGCGCCGCGCCGTGCCAGTGTTTCTCGCCCGGTGGAATCCAGACGGTGTCGCCCGGCTTGATCTCAACGACCGGCTCGCCTTCGGTCTGAAAGCGCCCGACGCCCGCGATGACATAGAGCGTCTGCCCGAACGGATGCGTGTGCCAGGCGGTGCGTGCGCCGGGCTCAAAGCTGACGCGGAATGTCACAAGCCGCGCCGGCGCTTCGGCGACAATGACCGGATCCTGCCAGACCGTGCCTGTGAAGTATTCCTCTGGCGCCCTTTTGGTCGGGCGCGAACCTGCGGGGAAAAGCTTCATGGCACGGTCTCCAGTCTCTGGCCCTCATGGTGAGGAGGCGCGCAGCGCCGTCTCGAACCATGAGGGATGAACACTCCCTCGCCCTTCGAGACGCGGCCAAGCGGCCGCTCCTCAGGATGAGGGTATTGAGTTGGTTGATTACTTCTTCGACGCGGCGTAGCGCGCCTTGGTCTCGGCATTCATCGGATACAGGCCGGGCAGCGTGGCGCCGTTATTCACCTCGTTGACGATCCAGGCTTCCATGCGCTCCTGCTCGGCGCCTTCGGCGAGGATTAGATCGAGGAAGGCCTTCGGGATCACGACAGCGCCGTCCTGGTCGGCAACGATGACGTCGTCCGGGAAGATGGCAACGCCGCCGCAGCCGATCGGTTCACCCCAGCCGACAAAGGTCAGGCCGGCAACCGACGGCGGAGCGGCATAGCCGTCGCACCAGACCGGTAGATTGGTGCCGAGCACGCCTTCGATGTCACGCACCACGCCGTCGGTGATCAGCGCAGCGACGCCGCGCTTCTGCATGCGGGCGCAGAGGATGTCGCCGAAGATGCCGGCGTCGGTGATGCCCATGGCGTCGACCACGGCGATGCAGCCTTCCGGCATGGCTTCGATGGCGGTGCGGGTCGAGATCGGCGACGACCACGATTCCGGGGTCGCGAGATCCTCGCGCGCCGGCACAAAACGGAGGGTGAAGGCCGGACCGACGAGACGGGGCTGACCGGGGCGCAGCGGCTTGGCGCCGCGCAGCCAGACATTGCGCAGGCCCTTCTTCAGGAGAACGGTGGTGATGGTCGCGGTGGTGACCTTCGACAGGGTGGCAATGGCTTCGGGTGTCAGGGACATACGCAGGGCTCTTCAGGTCAGAGGGTGCAGGACGTTGGACTTACGGCGGCGCATCTTGCGGTGGAATGCCAGCGCGTCAAGGGCTGCTGCTTCAAAGCGCCATGCAATGTGATGAAACCTCTGCGATCAGTACGGCTTATCGCCAACATGCGTATTAATTTATTGAAGATGCACGGCTATTTTCAGATTGCGAATTCCACTCGCTGGTAAAACGCGCTATGCATGGTCGTCCAATACTGACGTTGTGAGGCCATGGTCGCAGCTCTCTCCCCGCCCCGCATCCTCCCCAGTGGCGATGCTGCCATCACCGTCGAATTCAGCCGCACCATCGACGAGGAAGCCAACCGCCGGGTGCTGGCGCTCGACAAACTCGTCGCGTCGGCCGGCCTCGCCGCCGTCACCGAAACGGTCCCGACCTATCGTTCGCTGCTGGTGCATTACGATCCGCTACAGATCCGCTTCGATGCTTTGGGTGAAAAGCTGACCGAACTGGCACTCCAGCCGCTACCCGAGGCCAAGGCGGCCCGGCGCTGGCGCATCCCGGTCGCCTATGGCGGCGAAAACGGCATCGATCTCGAAGACGTCGCGAAGGCGCTGAACATCACGCCGGACGAAGTGGTCGCGCGCCATGTGGGCGGCGACTACAAGGTGGCGATGATCGGTTTCACGCCGGGCTGGTCCTATCTCAGCGGGCTGCCGAGCTCGATGCAGATGTCACGCCGACAGAATCCCCGGCTGCTGACGCCGCCCGGCACGATCTCCATCGGCGGCATCCAGACCGGCGTGCAATGCCTTGCCGGCCCCAGCGGTTGGCATCTGCTCGGACGGACCGCCGTGCGCACCTATCAGCTCGGCCGCGATCCCATCTTCCTGCTTGAACCCGGCGACGCCATCACCTTCGCCGCTGTCGACGAGAAGACATTTGCCGAGCAGGACCGCGCGGCCGAAGCCGGTGCATTCGTCGCGGAGCTGATCGCATCATGAGCAAGCTCATCGTCACTTCCGTGAGCCCCGGCACGTCAGTGCAGGATGTCGGCCGGTTCGGCGCACAGCGCTATGGCCTGGTGCCATCGGGTGCCGTCGATCGACTGGCGATGGCCGCCGCCAATGCCCTGCTCGGCAACACGCTGTTCGCCGCCACCATTGAACTCGGCCCGCTCAATTCAGTCTTCACCGCCAAAGGCGGCGCCGTGCGTGTGTCGCTGACCGGCGCGACGCGGCCGGCCGATATCGCGGGCACCCCCTTCAACGTCAATACATCCGTCACGCTGGCCGACGGCGAGAGCCTCAATCTCGGCGTCGCTCGCGCCGGCACCTTCGGCTATCTCGCCATCGAAGGCGGCGTGCGCGGCGAACCGATGTTCGGCAGTCTCGCCGTGAATGCCCGCGCCGGTCTCGGCAGTCCCTATCCGCGCCCGCTGCAGGCCGGTGACGAATTGCTGGTGGCGGCTGCCAGCAGCGCCAACGAGAAGCGCATCGATTTGCCTGCGCCGGCCGAAGGTCCGATCCGCGTGGTGCTTGGACCACAAGACGATGAATTCGGTGACGCCAAGGATCTGTTCCTGAACAGTGATTGGAAGATTTCGGCGACCAGCGACCGCATGGGCTATCGCCTTGAAGGCCCCGTCATCAAACATCTGCACGGGCACAACATCGTTTCCGACGGCACCGTGAACGGCTCGATCCAGGTACCCGGCAACGGCCAGCCCATCGTGCTGATGCCCGACCGTGGCACATCAGGCGGCTATCCGAAAATCGCGACCGTGATCTCGACGGATCTCGGCCGGTTCGGCCAGACCCAGCCGGGCCGCGCTTTCCGCTTTAAAGCCATCACCATGGCCGAGGCGCAGGCCGAATATCGTGCCTTCGCCGAACTGCTGCAGAGCCTGCCCGGCCGTGTCCATGATTCCAACATCCTGATGTTGGACATCAAGGCGCTGCTGTCGTCCAATGTCGCTGGTGTCGCCGTCAGTGCAACCGATGACAATACGTGGCAGGCACCGCAGACGGCAGACGCGCAAGACTGATTTCGAATCCTACTCACGAAAGAGCACGACTATGGCGACCATCGATCTGAACTGCGACCTCGGCGAAAGCTTCGGCATGTGGGAGATGGGCAACGACGCCGCGATGATCGACCTCGCGTCCTCCGTGAACATCGCCTGCGGCTATCATGCCGGCGATGCCGATGTGATGCGCAAGACGGTGCAGCTTGCGAAGGCGCGCAACGTCAGGATCGGCGCCCATCCCGGCTATCGCGACCTGCACGGTTTCGGCCGCCGGCCTATCGTCGGTCTCACCGCGCTCGAGATCGAGAACCTGATCGCGTACCAGATCGGCGCCTTGCAGGCGATCGCCGCCATGGAAGGCTACAAGGTCACCCATGTGAAGGCCCATGGCGCGATCTCCAACGTCGCCTGCGAGGACGACATGACCGCCCGCGCCATCGCCGCCGGCATCAAGGCGGTCGACCGAAATCTGACCTTCGTGGTGCTGGCGAATTCCAAGCTCGTGACCGCAGGCGAAGCCGCCGGCCTCCCCTTGGCACATGAAGTGTTCGCCGACCGCGCCTATGAGGACAACGGCAATCTCGTCTCGCGCAAGAAGCCCGGCGCGGTGCTGCATGATCCGGTGATGGTTGCTGATCGTGTGGTGAAGATGGCACAGACCGGGGAGGTCATCTCGATCACTGGCAAGGTGATCAAGATGAAGATGGACACCGTGTGCATTCACGGCGACACGCCGGGAGCCGTCGAACTTGGCCGCCATGTGCGCGATGGATTGAAGGCGGCGGGGATCGATGTGGCGCCGTTCAAGACGGCGCTTTAGAACTCCACCGTCATTCCGGGGCGCGTGCGACTTCGCGCGCGACCCCGGAATCAAAATGTTCATCACCTCTAACATGACGGGGGCGGACAGTGGGGACTCATCTTGAGATTCCGGGTTCGCATGCGCAAAGATGCGCACGCGCCCCGGAATGACAGTGAATTCATCACCGATCGTTCAACATCCCCTCATGCGGCAGTCCCTCGATCGGGCATTCCTCGACACCGACCGTCGGCCGCGTGAAGGCTTCGACATTCTCCCGCGCCTTGTCGGGATTGTTGACCCAGTTCGCATAGAAATCGAACGGGCACGCCGCGACACCCTTGTTGCTTTCGCCGGAATTGATCGTGCCGGTATAGCCGCGATGCAGCAGCTTGAAGAGATGGTTCTCCGACTGTCCAGTGCGGCGCGCATCGCGGATCAATGATTTCGACAGCGCCGCATATTGAATGCCGTAATCCTCTTCGCCGCATTCGCCGAGCGTGCGGCCATCGAAACCGATGATCGCCGAATGGCCGAAATACGAATAGACGCCGTCGAAGCCTGAGGCATTGGCAACGGCAACATAAGTGTTGTTGGCCCAGGCCATCGCCTTGGCCATCAGCACCTGCTGGTCTTTCGCCGGATACATGTAGCCCTGGCAACGCACGATCAGTTCGGCGCCCTTCATGGCGCAGTCGCGCCAGATTTCGGGATAGTTGCCGTCGTCGCAGATGATCATCGAGATCTTCAGGCCCTTCGGCCCCTCGGAGACATAAGTGCAATTGCCGGGATACCAGCCTTCGATGGGCACCCATGGCATGATCTTGCGATATTTCTGAACGATCTCGCCCTTGTCGTTCATCAGGATCAGCGTGTTGTACGGCGCCTTGTGCGGATGCTGCTCGTGCCGCTCGCCGGTCAACGAGAACACGCCCCAGACCTTGGCCTTGCGGCAGGCTGCCGCGAAAATCTCTGTCTCGTCGCCGGGCACGATCGAGGCGGTCTCGTACATCTCCTTGGAGTCGTACATGATGCCCTGGGTCGAATATTCCGGGAACACCACCAGATCCATGCCGGGCAGACCGATCTTCATGCCGACGATCATGTCGGCGATCTTCTGCGCATTGGCCAACACCTCGGCCTTCGTGTGAAGCCGCGGCATCTTGTAATTCACGACGGCGACGCCGACCGCGTCCTTGCTGGATGAAATATCGCCGTGATGCATCTGCGCAGGTCTCCGTTGCCGGGCGATGGTGGGCCGACGGAGGGAGACCGGGAATACGTGGATTTACGGATGTGCGGGTTGTGGCTCTGGCGACAGCGAGACGTCCTCGATGCAAACACCGTCATGGCCGGACTTGTCCCGGCCATCCGCGCCTTTACTGCTTGCGGCACAGACGTGGATGCCCGGGACAAGCCCGGGCATGACAGAGTTTAAGTAGCAATTGCCGGGTCTGGATCGAGAGTCTACAGGCCCGCACCCTTCCCGATGGCATCGTTGAACGATCGATCCACAATCGCATTGGCATCGAGCTTCTGCTTGATCAGTCCGCTGCGCAGATAGAGATCGATGGTCTTCTGCTCATCCGCGGCGACGCCATCGTCGATCGGTGCGATGCGGATTTTTGCGCGTGTCAGCCAATTCAGCGGCACCGACGGCGCCACGTTCATCAGCTTGCCCCAGGTCTGCGCGTAAGCATCCGCGTTCTTCAGCGCCCAAGCGCGCGCCGCAGTGAGGCGGCGGAGATAGTCCTCGAGTTCGGCATGCTTGTCGCGGATCGCATTCGGCGTCGCCACGACAAAGCTCAGCCCCGATGTCAGGCCCTCGGCATTCAGCAGGACACGCGACTGGAACAGCACCTCTTCCTGGCTCACATAGGGCTCCCAGGTCGACCACGCATCGACTGAGCCGCGGGTATAAGCGACCTTGGCATCCGACGGAGCGAGGAACACGATCTGCACATCGCTCGCCGTCCAGCCCTTTTGTTCCAGCGCGGCGAGAATGAGCTGATGCCCGATCGAGCCGCGGCCGGTGGCGATCTTCTTGCCCTTCAGATCGTCGAAGCTCTTGATCGTCGAGTCCTTCGGCACCAGCACGGCGAGACCATCGCCGGTCTGCCGGATCGCACCGATTGCCTTGACCGGCACGTTGGCCGCTGCGGCAAAGGTGAAGGGCGCATCGCCGACCAGCCCGCTATCGAGCGCGCCGGCACCGAGCGCTTCCAGCAGCGGCGCTGCCGCCGCGAATTCCTTCCACTCGATCTTGTAAGGCACGTCTTTCAGCACGCCGGATGCTTCCATCACGGCGCGCGCATTGCCTTTCTGGTCGCCGACGATCAGCGTCGTCTCGGCATGCGCCGAAGATGCGAAGGCCGCGAGGATCAGGCCGGCGGCGAGGATGAGCCGTTTCATGCTGCGACAACTCCCTTGGCGGCATCACGCGCCGCAATCAGTTCGCGGGTGCGCGGGATCAGTTCGCGGCCATAATCGATGGCGTCGATCAGGGGATCGAAGCCGCGGATCAGGAAATGGCTGACGCCGAGATCGTAGTAATCGGCGAACACTTCGGCGACCTGCTCAGGCGTGCCGACCAGCGCGGTGGTGTTGCTGTTGGCGCCGGTGAGCGCCGCCATCTCGGTCCACAGCCGCTTGTCGATGCGGGTGCCCTGCTCGGCCAGCGCCAGCAGACGCTTCGCACCGGCGGTGGCATGGCCATCGGCCGGCTTGCGATAGCCGGTCTTGTCCTGCAGCGCGGTGGCGCGGGCGAGAATGTCGTCGGCCTTGGCCCAGGCCTTCTCCTCGGTGTCGGCGATGATCGGGCGCACCGACAGGCTGAAGCGCGGCGCCGGACGGCCGTATTTCGCAGCAGCAGCACGTACGCGGCCAGTGACGTCGCGGACCTGCGCATAGGATTCACCCCACAGCGCAAACGTATCGGCATGCTTGCCGGACACGTCGATGGCCGCATCTGACGCGCCGCCGACGAAGACATGGATCGGCACGGTCGGCTTCACCTGCGAGAAGCCGCCCTCAACCTGATAGTATTTGCCGTTGTAATCGAATGGTTTCTCGCTGGTCCATTCCTGCTTGATGATATCGAGCCATTCGCTGGTGCGGGCGTAACGCTCGTCCTTGTCGTCGAGCGTATTGCCGTCCTGCCGCAGCTCCTTGGCATTGCCGCCGGTGATGACATGCAGCGAGACGCGGCCATGGTGGAAATTCTCGATGGTGGCCAGTTGGCGGGCGATAACGGTTGGCGCAGTAAAGCCTGGACGCTGTGCGATCATCACCTTCAGCTTCTCGGTCACGCCGAGCGCATGCTGCGCGACCTGCAGACCGTCCGGCGAGGTCGAATGGAAGGCGAGCAGCGCGCGGTCGAACCCAGCGAGCTCATGCGCCTTCGCGACGGTTTCGATATAGCTGGGATCGAGCACCGGGCCGGAGCGCACGCGGGTCTCGGATGCGTCATTGTTGGTGATGAAGCCGATGAATTCGACGGACATGGGTCTCTCCACTTCCTGCTGTTGTTCAGATGCCGAGCGCGATGCGTCCGGCGGAAATCTTGGTGCTGTCGTCCTGCGGTGTGTGCACGCGGCCGCACAGAACGTCGCGATAATGCCGCTCCAGCGGATTGGCGCGGGTCAGTCCGTGATTGCTGGTCAGCGACAGCGCATCCTCGACGACGGCCACGGCATTATTGGTGAAGGTGAGCTTGAGGATATTGGCTTCGACCGGCGTCAGCGTAACACCGTCATCGATGTCCCGTGCGAAAGTGTCGAGCAGGCGCGCATTGACCGCGAGCTTCGCCTCGATGCCGCCCACGATCTCCTGCGCCCGCGGCAGCGTCGCCAGCGGCGCGCCGAGGCTTGAGGGCGTGCGGGTCTTGAGAAAGTCGATCAGCCAGTCACGCGCCGCCCGCGCCACGCCGTCATAGACCGCACCGACGAGCACGGCCTGGACGGTCGCCTGAGACACATCCGGCGCGCCCCACTCGCCGGGACGGCGCAGATCCACCTCGTTGTCGAGCGGAATGAGCACGTCGTCGAACACGACGTCATGGCTGCCGCTGGCGCGCAGACCGAGATGATCCCAGGTCTCGACGATCTCGGTGCCCGGCAGACCCGCCGGCACCAGAAAGACGCCGACGCGCACATCCGGCTCGTCTGTCTTGGCCCATACAGTGTACCATTTGAGGATCGGCGCACCGGTCGAATAAATCTTGCGGCCGGTCATGCGCCAGCCTTGGGCCGTGCGCTTCGCTGTGGTTTGAGGCAGACCGCCCCGCGATGGCGATCCCTGATCGGGCTCGACGCGCAATGCGTTGATCAGCGCCAGACCATTCACGGCGTCGCGCGACACGCGCTGCGCCAGATGCGCGGGCCAGTTGCCATTCCGCGTGATGACCAGATGGTGGATATAGTGCATCGCCAATACAAGCGCAGTCGCGGCATCGGCCTTGCCAACCGCGTTCACGACGCGCGCAGCCTCGCGCACCCCGACGCCCGCGCCGCCCAGGGCCTTTGGCACCGGCAGCGCCAGAAGGCCCGCCTCGGACAGTTCCTGAAAATTCTCGAATGGAAAACTTGCCGCACGATCATGCGATGACGCACGTTCCGCAAAGCCCGGAACGAGCAAATTAACTCTGTCGATTATGCTGGGAACCGCGTCCATATCGTATTGCTTTCGGCTTCTCTAACCCTAGAGAATGCCGTTCGGCAGGCGTTACAAGCGGTACCCGGAAATAACGACAGCGGGACTGATGGGCCTCAGACCCACAGGTGAAAATTCTCCCCGATGACCTCAGGCGAGAATTTTATTCGCGCGATTTTGAAGCCCGATTCAGGAATCTGCCGCCTTGGCCCGACTGCCGGCGATATGGCTCGTGAGCTTCTGCGTCACCTCGCGCCGCAAAGCGTTGAACTCCGGCGATGCGACGTCGCGCGGGCGCGGCAGGTCGACCTCGATTTCGCAGTCGATACGGCCGGGTCCCGCGGACATCACGATGACGCGATCCGCCAGCATCACGGCTTCCTCGACCGAATGCGTCACGAAAATCACTGTGAGGCCGGTGGTACTCCAGATCTCGACGAGCTCCTCCTGCAGCTTGCTGCGGGTCAACGCATCGAGCGCACCGAACGGTTCGTCCATCAACAGCACATCGGTGTCGTTGCTCAGCACGCGCGCGATGGCGACGCGCTGCTTCATGCCGCCGGAGAGTTGGTGTGGATAGCGATCGGCAAAGGCCGTTAGCCCGACCATGGCCATGAACTTGTCGGTGAGTTCGTCCACAACCTTGCTCGCGACACGGCGATGTTTGGGGCCGAAGCCGATATTGTCGCGCACGGTCAGCCACGGAAACAGCGCATAATCCTGAAACACCATGCCGCGATCCGGGCCCGGCTTGTCGACCGAAAAGCCGTACATGGTCACCGAGCCCTGAGAAGCTTTCTCGAAACCGGCGACGATGCGCAGCAATGTGGATTTGCCGCAGCCCGAGGCTCCGAGCAGACAGACGAACTCGCCCTTGCGGATGGTGAGGTTGACACCGCGCAACGCCTCGACCGGACCGTTGGAGGCCTGATAGACTTTCTCGACGTCGCTGACCTCGAGGATATCAGGCGCAATTGTGGTTGGTCGATCAAGCATGATGCTGTGGGCTCCAGCGAAGGAAGTAGTTGCTGAGCATCAGCAGGATGCGATCCGACACGAAGCCGGTGATGCCGATGATGATCATGCCGGTGATCACGAGATCGGTGCGCGACAGTGTGCGGCCATCCATGATGACAGCGCCGAGCCCTTCGGGCACGCCGGTCATCTCGCCGACCACGATCAGTATCCAAGCGAAACCGGCACCGAGACGAAGGCCGTTGAAGATGCTCGGCAGCGCTGCCGGTAAAACGACGGAGCGGAACTGCTGCGCGCCGCTGCAGCCGAGCATTTCCGCAGCCTCGAACAGCCTGATATCGACGGATCGCACCCCGAACACGGTGTTGAGCAGGATCGGAAAGAACGCGCCGAGGAATACCAGGAAGATCGCCGCGCGCGGGCCGAGGCCAAAGAAGATCATCGACAGCGGCAGCCATGCCGTCACGGGGATCGGTCGCAGTAGTGACAGCGTAGGGTCGAGCAGCTTGCGCAACAGCGGCATGCGCCCGATCATCAGCCCGAGCGGAATGCCGACCGCCGCCGCACAGAGAAAGCCGCCATAGACACGCTGCACGCTTTTCCAGAAATGGATCGGCAGGCTGGCGCTGTACGCGTCGTCATAGATTCCGCCGAAAGCAAAATCCCACATCATCACGGCGACGCCATAGGGCGACGGCACCAGCCGCGTGCCTGTCCAGCGCACCATGACGTCCCAAATCACCATCAGGCAGACCGGCACGATCAGCGCGAGTGCGACTGTGCGCGCCCGCTGCACGCCCTGCCCGCGCTTACCGGCCGCAGGCACCGGGATTTCCGCTGCCGGCGCAAGCTGGACCCTGTTGGACGTATCGTCCATCGTGCTTTGCAGGCTCACGATGCGCTCACGTGGCCGCCAGCGCCTTCACGAAGCTAGCATCGATGAAGGTCTTGTAGTCCGGCAACTGCCGGATCTGCTTCTTGGACAGCATCTGGCCACCGTAATATTCCGCCTGCTTCATGAACTGGTCGTCGATATTCCAGGTCAGCTCTACATTCGGCGCTGCCTTCTCGATCGACGGCTTCTGCTGGCCGAGCTTCTGCATGGCGATGGCGATAAAGGCCTCGCGGTCCTTCATGGCATATTCGCTGGCCAGGCGGTGGGTCTTGAGCAGCGCCTTGATGAGCTCGGGATCTTTCTCGATCAGTTCGCGGCGCGTGGCCAGCACCATGTTCAGCGAACCGGTCGGCGTGGTGTAGGGATATTCGACGATCTGGCCGACGCCATTGGCGAGGCTGATGCCCGGGCCGGGCTCGGCGCCCACATAGGCGTCGATGTCGCCGCGGGCTAGCGCCGGCGCCATGTCGCTGAACGACAGACGCACGGACTCGACGTCCTTCACCGTCATGCCTTCGGCGGAGAGGCGATCGAGGATCACGACTTCCTGGGTCGAGCCCGGCAGGATCGCGACCTTCTTGCCCTTCAGGTCCTTGATCGTGTTGATCCCGGAATCTTTCTTGGCGACGACCGCCATGCCCCGATTGCAGGCAGATGCGATGACGACAACCGGCTCGCCATTGGCGCCGCCGAGCGTCGCCGCGGCAAAACCGAAGATGCCGAAATCGACGGTGCCGGTCACGACGGCATTCTTGCCGTCGGTCGGGGTTTCGAACGGGATCACCTCGAACTTGACGCCATCAGGCGCGAATTTCTCGTAGAAATACGGCGTGACGCCGTGGATGAGCTTCAGCGTTCCGATCTTGACCACGCGGTCAGCGGCGAAGGCCTTGATGCTGGTCGTGGACAGCGCCGCGGCAATGGCCGTCAGGCGGATGAAATCACGTCGGTTGGTGCTGTACATGTCATTCCCTTGGGCTGAACCGTGTGTCAGCCCAAAAGGAATGCAATAACCGTGCCTCGTATACAGCTATCGGTGGAGTGTGCCCTCACCCGCAACGGATCATAATCGGGAGGAGCTCACCACGTCGCGTCCAGCCCGAGCAGTCGCAGGATCTGCCGTCGCAGCTCGGCCAGATGCGGATCGCCGCGATGGCGCGGATAGGGCCGGTCGACCGTGATATCCGCCGTTACCCGCGCCGGACGATCGCTGAACACGATGACGCGATTAGCGAGGAACAGCGCCTCCTCCACGTCATGGGTCACCAGCAGTGCCGTGAAGCCGTTGCGCTGCCACAGCGACACCAGTTCGGCCTGCATGGTGATGCGTGTCAGCGAATCCAGTTTGCCGAGCGGCTCGTCGAGCACGAGGATGCGCGGATCGTTCACCAGCGCCCGCGCCAATGCCACGCGCTGTGCCATGCCGCCCGAGAGCTGATGCGGATAGGCCTTCCGGAAGGCTCCGAGGCCGACGAGATCGATCGCCGCATCGACGCGGTGACGCTGCGTCTTGAGTACGCCCTGCGCTTCCAGCCCGAGCGCAACATTGTCCCACACCGTCCGCCACGGAAACAGCGTCGGGTCCTGAAACACGACAACGCGGGACGGGTAAGGGCCGGTGATGGCGACGCCATCCTCATCCAGCGTGCCGGCACGCGGCGGCTCGAGACCCGCCACCAATCGGAGCAGCGTGGACTTGCCGCAGCCGGACGGGCCGAGCAGCGCCACGAACTCTCCGGACGCAACGCTGATGCTGACATCGTCGAGCACCGGCAGCACGCTGCCATCGATGTCGAAGGCGTGGCTGACGCCCTTGACGTCGAGCGACGCGCCCGTCGCCGCTGGCTTGAA
Organism: Tardiphaga sp. 20_F10_N6_6; assembly: GCF_052076045.1. Classification (NCBI taxonomy): domain Bacteria; kingdom Pseudomonadati; phylum Pseudomonadota; class Alphaproteobacteria; order Hyphomicrobiales; family Nitrobacteraceae; genus Tardiphaga; species Tardiphaga sp. 20_F10_N6_6. The sequence continues at coordinate 758,066 of NZ_CP197239.1, read as the reverse complement.
TGCTGTCGCCAGCGCTACCATTTGACGACACCCTTCTGCCAGACCAGCAGCCGGTCACGCACCTTGAACAGCAGCGTGATCGCGCCGGAGCACAGCAGCGACATCACGATCAGTGCCGCGTACATGTTGTTGTAGGACGCCCAGCCCTGCGCCCATTGCAGATAGAAGCCGAGGCCCGCCTTCACGCCGATCATTTCGGCCACGACCAGCACCGCGAAGGATGCGCCGAGCCCCATGAACAGACCGACGAACACATGCGGCAGCGCCGCCGGGATCGCGACCTTGGTCACCAGGAAAGACGGTTTTGCGCCAAGCGTTCGTGCGACGTCGTAATAGGCGGTGCTGACGCTGGCCACGCCCGACCAGGTCAGCACTGTCACCGGAAAGCCGGTGGCCAGCGCGATCAGAAACGTGCTGGCGCTCCAGGCGGACGGGAACGTGAAGAACGCAATCGGCAGCCAGGCAGTCGCCGGCAATGGTCCGATGAAGCGCAGGATCGGATGCACCCAGTAACCCGCGAGCCGCGACCAGCCGATGGAGACGCCGGTGAGGAAGCCTACGACCGCGCCGATGAAGTAGCCGCCAAGCTGCAGCTTCACCGAGGCGAAAGCGCTATCGAGCAGCTTCGGCAGGTCGTCGGTATAGACCTCGACGATCGACTGCGGCGGTGGAAAGAACGGCAGCGGCAGCCAGCCGAATTTCGCCGTCGCAAGCTCCCACAGCGTCAGGAACACTCCCAAGGCAAACAGCCAGGGCGCGCGTCGCTGCACGCCGTCGCCGAATTTGCCGAGTGCTGCCTGCGCCGTGGTCGCAATCGCGATGCCGCCAGCAATCGCGAATGCCGTATAGGCTACAGCCTCGGTGCGTGGCCAGTCGCCGATATCCGGCCATCGCAGGCACGACAGGCCGAAAGCCAGCCAGGCGAGCCCTGCCCCGATCCCCGTGATGCTGAAACGAAGCTTGTTGACGAATTGAAGTCCACCATCGCCAGCAATAAGCGCGGTCTCGCGGTCACCGCCAAGCGATGAGATCTCAGACGCGGAATACGTCGGCATAGATGCGCTCCGCGAATTTGGTGGTGTCGGTTGACGGCTTGAACACGGAAACCGTCTTGAGATCGTCAGCGTAGGATTTCAGCTCGCGCTTCAGCGCATCGCCCACGGGGTGATGATGATGGGTGTGATACTTCACCATACCCAGCAGATCTTCGACGGTGGCATTCTTCGGCGCATAGGGCTGGAACGACTTCGCAGCCTTCTCAGGATTCTGCGATGCGAACATTGCGGCATCGAGCAATGCCTGCGTCAGGCCGCGCGCGACCAGTGGATCGTCACGCAGTAGGCTGCCACGCACACCGACGATGCAGCAGCTGATATCCTTGTAGGGGCCATCGAGATTGGAGCCGACTTCCTTCAGCTCGCCATCCTTGAGCCAGAGATAGGCCAGCGGATCGGAGGCGAGCCCGATTTGTGCTTCGCCCTTCTCCACGGCGAGCCGCACGAGGTTGCCGGGATATTGCCGCCACTCGACGTCCTTGTCCGGATTAAGTCCGGCTTTCGCGAGCTGGATCGAGAAGAAGTTCTTGTCGGGGCCGGCCATATCGCCGACGGCGATGGTCTTGCCCTTGAAATCCGCAACGCTCTTCACCTCCGACTTCGCCGGCGCCAGCGCGCGCAGGCAGCCGCCATGGGTACCGGCGACGATCTTGACGTCGAAGCCCTGCTCCAACGGCTTCAGCCAGCGCAGCGCCATACCCAGGCCCGCATCGGATTTCCCCGTGGCGATGGCTTCGAGAAGCTGGTCCGTCGAGCCGCTGTAATTGACCAGCTCGACATCGAGGTTCTGCTTCTGGAAGAAGCCATGATCGATGGCGACCGGCAGCGGCGCAAGGCAGACCGCGCCGGCATTCCAGGAGAGCTTCAATTTACGCGGTGCACCGGTGAGCGCGGGCGCCTCCGATGCGGTCCTGCAGATTGGAAATTCGGAAAAATCGATGGGTGACGCCTGCCGGAACGGGAACGCCTGCGCGCCCCATACGCCGAGTGGTGCGGCCAATGCTGCTGCAGCGCCGCCGCGCAGCAGCGACCGGCGATCCATCAGCGGCTTGCGGTTGTGATCATCGTTCGACATCTGGTCTCCTTGCGATCGGCACAGCGCTGCCCATGGCCGCAACGGATGGTGTTGCGGCTCGCGCTGATGCGATGGTCAATGTGTTGAGTGGAAGCTCAGCCGTGAGAGTCCGCCGACTCCCGCCCCTGTGATTTCGATGGTACGAGGATGCGCAGCGCGGCGGCTTCGGTCAATAAAATGGAATTTTGAATGTCGCGCAGGTTGGAGAGATTATCTCCAATGAGAGCAGCGCCGGGAGAGAACGCAATTTATCGCTGAGGAAGCGTTCTACTGATGACGCAGTTGAAGCAAAACAGTTCTCTCGCAAACGCGCGCTCCCCTCATGGTGAGGAGGCGCGAAGCGCCGTCTCGAACCATGAGATGCCGGCGCTCCGAGTCTGCGGCCATCCTTCGAGACGCCCGCTAACGGCGGGCTCCTCAGGATGAGGGCTAGAGATATCAATATACGTCGAGCTGAAACCGCCCCTTCTTCTTCAGCTCACTGACGAACGTCACCGCTTCATCAGTCGAACGCGCGCCATGCTGGGCGGCGATATCGACCAGAGCCCGCTCCACATCCTTGGCCATGCGCTTGGCATCGCCGCAGACATAGACATGAGCGCCTTCGGCGAGCCACGTCCAGACGTCGCGGCCGACCTCACGCATGCGATCCTGCACGTAGAATTTCTCACCGGCGTCACGCGACCAGGCCAGCGACAACCGTGTGAGGAAGCCTTCGGTCTTCATGCCATTGAGTTCGTCGGCATAGAAGAAATCCGACCCGCTGCGCTGATGGCCGAAGAACAGCCAGTTCTTGCCCGGCGCCTTGGTGGCCTTGCGGTCGTGCAGGAACGCCCTGAATGGCGCGATGCCGGTGCCCGGCCCGACCATGATGATCGGCGTCTCCGGATTTTCCGGCAGCGCGAAACCGTGCGCCTTCTGGACATAGACCTTGAGCTCGTCGCCGGGCTGAATGCGATCGGCGAGGAAGCTCGAGGCCAGACCATGGCGCTTACGCTTGCCGACCATATAGCGAACGATATCGACTGTCAGCGACAGTTTGCCGGGCGTGGCGTTGTGCGATGACGAGATCGAGTAGAGCCGCGGCTGCAGTGGCTCAAGCGCCTCGATGAAAGCTTCCGGGTGCGGCCGCACGCCGGAGAATTTCTGCAACGCAGCCATCACGTCGAGCGTCGCGGCATCACCATCGGGGTCCTCGCCCTGGGCCAGTGCGCGTGCCTTGGCGCGCTGCGCTCCGCCGGTGAGATAGGACATCAGCTCGAACAGCGAGTCCGGTGCCGGGGCCAGCGAGACGTCGTATTGCAGCACTTCACGCAGCGTCTTGCCACGCACCTCCGTCGTATGCGACGCGCCGAGCAGAGCGATGATCTGGTCGACGTGACCGAGATCGTTCGACGCAAAGATGCCGAAACTGTCGCCGACGACGTAATCGAGGCCGCAGCCCGACAGATCGAAATCGATATGCCAGGTCTCCTTTTCGGAGCCTTTGCCATTGAGCAGGCGGCGGCCGAGAAACACGGCGGATGCGGGATTGTCGCGCGAGCGTCCGAGCGTCGACGGATCCGGCACAGCAACTTCGGCCGGCTCCGCAGCAGTCGTCGCTGCTGCCGCGGGCGCAGCACCGGCCGGTGCTTTGTCGAGCTCTTCATAGAGCGACTTCAGCATCCGCGCGGTTTCCTTGCCGCCCGGCACGCACAGGTTCAGCCGCGCCTCGGCTTTCGAGGCAATCGCGTCGGAATAGTCGTTGCAGTTATAGCCGCACTGGCCGCAGTCCTGCTGCGCCATCGCCGCCATCATCTTGCGACGAACCGGCTTGCCTTCGGCGAGCTTCATGCGATCGGCGATCGGCATGGTCTGGTCATGCCACGGCGCGCCGTCGTCTTCCTCCATGATCGCGGCGCCCTGCTCGGCAGAGAGCGGCGTCGCCGGCGCATCGGACAGCAGGCCGGCGAAGAAGCCGTTCAGCCAGGAGCGTTGCGCTTCCGAGAACGGCGCAGACGCAGGAATGATCTCGAGTTTGGGCGGCGGCGTCATCTGGTTCATGCGGACACCTGTTCATCAGCGAGCTTACGCAACGAAGCCGCGTCGTGACGGCGCGAGAAAGTGAGGAACGTCTCGTCCGGCGACGCGCGGTGGGCGAGATAGGCTTTCAGCAGCCGCTCGACGACAACAGGCGCGTCCTCGGACTTCACGTTCTGATAGACCTCCTGCCCGACATCGGCCTGCGGGCCGAAACCGCCGCCGGTGAAGATGTGAAAGCCATCCACGGTGTCGTCGCTATCGTCCAGCGCCACGCGCGCGCCGATCATGCCGATGTCGCTGATGTAATGCTGCGCGCAGGAATGATGGCAGCCGGTGAGATGGATGTTGATCGGCGTATCGACCTCGACGCGCGTATCGCACCATTCGGCGATGGTTGTTGCCGTGCGTTTGGTATCCGCATTGCCGAACTTGCAGCCGGCGCGGCCGGTGCAGGCGATCAGGCCGGCGCGGATCTCGGTGGTCTTGATGGCAAGGCCGAGGGCTTCGATGGCCGCAGTCGCCAGCGCGACATTCGCGTCTTTCACGCCGGGGATGAGCAGGTTCTGCCACACCGTGAGGCGGATATCTCCGTCGCCGAGATCGGCCGCAATCTTCGAAAGCCCCCGCATCTGATCGGTCGTCACCTTGCCCAGCGGCAACACGACGCCGATCCAGTTCAACCCGTCCTGCTTCTGTCGGTGCACTCCGATATGCGCCGTGCGGTCGACGCTTGGGCGCGGCAGCAACGCGTCCGCCGGAACGCGGGTAAACGGCGCGCCGAGCTTCTCCTCGACGATGGTCAGAAACTTCTCCATGCCCATGCCGTCGATGACGTATTTCAGCCGCGCTTTAAGCCGGTTGGTGCGGTCGCCGAGATCGATGAAAACGCGCACGATAGCGTCGGAGACCTTGGTGGAGTCCTCCGGTCTCACGATGATGCCGGTATCGGTAGCGAAATCCTTGTGGCCAGTGATGCCGCCGATGCCGAGCTTGAACCAGACGCCGGGCGCGGCGCCGAAACCATCTTTCACTTCGACTGCCTGGAAGGCGATGTCGTTGGTGTCCTCCAGCACGGCGATCTTGCCGGCGCCGTCGAAGGCAACGTTGAACTTGCGCGGCAGGCCGGTGAGCGTGCGGTCATTGAGGATGTGATAGTGCCACTCGCGCGCATAGGGGCGCGTGTCCAGCAGTTCCTGCGGATCGATGCCCGCGGTCGGCGTGCCCGTGACGTTGCGGATGTTGTCGGCCCCGGAGCCGCGTGAGCACAGACCGAGATCCTGGATACCTTCGATCAGTTTCACCGCATTTTTCGGCGGAATCTCGCGCACCTGCAGATTGGCGCGCGTGGTCACATGCGAGAACGGACCGCACAACTCGTCACTAAGATCGGCAAGACCCGCAAGCTGCCAGTGCTTCATGATGCCGTTCGGGATCCGAAGCCGGCACATATAGGAGTCCTGCGTCGGACCCACATAGAAGATGCCGTAATAGCGCCACCGAAAATTGTCGGCCGGCGATGGCCGCGCATCGATCGCGGCCTGATCGCGCAGCCGCGGATAAGCGTCGAACGGATGTTCCTCGCGCTTCCATTTCTCCTGCTCAACCAGCTTCTTGCCCGATGCAATCGTGCGATCCTGCGCCTTGATATGCGGCGCATCCGGTCCGGTCGGCTCCGCATTGGCTTTGGCTGACGCGCCGCCGCCGAGACCCTTGCCGACACGGTTGATCTGCAGCCCCGTCGAGAAGCCTTCGAGGTAGCGCTTCTGTTCGTCAGTAAAGTCGATGGAGAGCGTTTCAATTTTCATGCGGGACGAAGCTCCTGCGGGCCACAGCGTGGCTTCAACGGGGATAAGGATCGCGGACCGCACAGGCTCAGGTCAGCGCGTCGCGCCGGCTTGAATTCTGGAAGCGATCCGATCAGCCTCGTTGCTGCGGAAATCCATCTGAACTGGCCGGCGGGCATCAGCGAACGCCGGTCGACTAGAGACATTCAAGTCTCGTGCCAGATTGTCCTCGGAGGAAAAACGTCAAGAAATCAGGGGATTGAGGTCGAGGTCGGGCCGAACCCGGCCGTTCGGTGCCAGCGTTTGTGCACCGCACGCTCAATAATTAGACGGTGGGAACGTCAATGGCAGCTATCGTTGCGAAGGCCCCGCGCGACGAAGCGATCCAGCCTGGGCTCGTGGGCATTCGGATTGCCGCCTCGGTAAGAGGAAAGCTGGCGAACCAGCTTTCCTTGACCTCATCATGAGATGCAAAAGTGAGGGCGGGCCTAAGCCGTTAGACCGCCTCGAACGCCGCCAGATCAGCGGCTCCGTCGTCCAGCACTTGCGTCTGCCGCAGCATGTCCTCGATGCCATCTATCGCGCGACCCACATCGACCGTCGACGTGTCGATCCGCAGCTCGACCGTCTCCGGCGCCTGATAGTCGTTGGCGATACCGGTGAAGCCCGGCAGGTCGCCCGCGCGGGCCTTGGCGTAATGCCCCTTGGGATCGCGCTGCTCGCAGATCTCCGCCGGCGTCGCGACATAGATCTCACGAAATGCGGTATCGACCGCGCTGCGGGCCTCGGCGCGGTCGCCGCGCGAGGGTGAGACAGCCGCAACGATGGCAATATGACCGTTGCGGGCGAGATGGCCGGCCATCTCCGCCAGGCGCCGGACATTCTCGCTGCGATCGGCGGCGGAGAAGCCGAGGTCGCGATTGAGTCCGGCGCGCAGCGTGTCGCCGTCGAGCAGGATCGGCGAACCGCCTTTGGCGAACAGACGGTGCTCCAGCGCCCGCGCCAGCGTCGACTTGCCGGATCCCGGCAATCCCGTGAACCACACAACTGCGCCTTGATGGCGATAGCGCGCCGAACGTTCCTCAGGCTGCAGTGCCGACTGCACCGGCACGATGTCCGATGACACGACGCGTTGGGCAGCATCGATGGACAGGACGAGACCGCCACCGGCGATCCGGCCGCCGACCTCGATCACGAGACGTCCGGTGCGCGGATTGTCGACATAGCGATCGGCCGCGACCGGTTGCGACAGTGCGATCTCGATTTCGCCGACGTGATTGCGGGCGATCTGTTTGGTCTCGACACTGGCCAGTTCGCCGGGATCGATTGCCTTCTCGATCGCGACCACACGGCCGCGCACTTCGCGCACGCCGAGCCGCACCAGGATCGACGATCCCTCTGTCAGCGGCTGATCGTGCAGCCAGAAGATCCGCGCCCGCAGTCGTCGTGTATCCGATGGCACCGCGCCAGCATGCGCGATCACGTCGCCGCGCTCGACGAACAGTTCGCGGTCGAGCGTGATACCGACGGATCGCCCTGCCCCGTGCTCGCCTTCCAGCGGCATCGCCGACCAGCGCTCCACGCTCTTGATCTTTGCCCGCTTGCCGGCGGGCATGATCACCACGTCGTCGCCGACAGCCAGATGACCGGCCTCGATACGCCCGGCCACGATGCGCCGGTCGTCGAACTTGTAGATCGCCTGTACCGGTAGCCGCAGCGGCAATTCATCAAGCGCGAGTGCCGGCTTCAACGCATCGAGAGCCCCCACAACTGTTGGCCCGCGATACCAGCCGATACGGTCGGTATGGGTGGCCACGCCATCGCCATCCCGCGCCGAAATCGGAATCACCGCGGCGGGCGTGACGCCGAGTTCGATGAGATGCGCCGAAATTTCGTCGCTGATCGCCTGGAAGCGCACAGCGCTGAAATCGACGCGGTCCATCTTGTTGACGACGACGGCGACCTGCTTCACGCCCAGCAGATGCAGCAGATAGGCATGGCGCCGGGTCTGATCGCGAACGCCTTCCAGCGCATCGACGATCAGCACGGCGCCATCGGCCTGCGATGCACCGGTGATCATGTTACGCAGAAACTCGGCGTGGCCGGGCGCGTCGATCAGAATGACGTCGCGCAATTTGGTGCGGAAGCGGATCTGCGTGGTATCGATGGTGATGCCCTGGTCGCGCTCGGTCTGCAGTGCATCGAGCAGGAACGACCATTCGAACGGCATGCCGCGCCGGGCGCTAACCGCCTTCAGCATCTCCAGCTTGCCATCCGGCAAGCCGCCGGTCTCGTGCAGCAGGCGACCGACCAGCGTCGACTTGCCATGGTCCACATGGCCGACGATGACGATGCGCAATTGCGGGCGCGTGGTGCCGTTGGGCATTCCGAGCGAGGTCGGATTGACGGGTTTGGTCATGGCATCACCTCTACAGATAGCCGGCGACGCGCAGTCGCTCGAAGGCGTCTTCGGTCTCATGATCGAGTGCGCGGCCGGCGCGTTCGGGAATCGTGGTGCCGTCGAGCTCGACCAGGATTTCGGCAATCGTGCTGGCGGTGGATGCGACGGGATTGGTGATGTCGGCATCGCCCAGCGAGCGGTAGCGCTTGCCGTCTTTGGCCAGATAGAGCGGGATGATCGGGATGTTTTCCCGCGCCGTGTAGGCCCAGATGTCGGCTTCGGTCCAATGCAGGATCGGATGAATGCGCAGATGCGCACCGGGCGGCGGCGATGCGTTGAACTGATCCCAGAATTCCGGTGGCTGGTCGCGCACGTCCCATCCGCCCTCGACACCGCGCGGCGAGAACACACGCTCCTTGGCGCGGGTCGCCTCTTCGTCCCGCCGAATGCCGGCGATCAATCCGTCGAAGCCGTGCTTCGCCAGCGCAAGCTTGAGACCTTCGGTCTTGCGCGCTGCGGAGCGCGCCGCTGGCGGCAGTGTCGGATCGACGCTATCGATCGACGGGCAATATTCCACGGTGAGGTCGAGTCCCCACTCCTTCGAATAGTGATCGCGGAAGGCGTACATCTCCGGAAACTTCTTGCCGGTATCGACATGCAGCGCGGGGAACGGTACGTGACCGAAGAACGCCTTGCGCGCCAGCCAGATCATGACATTGGAGTCCTTGCCGAGCGACCACAGCAAGGCCAGCTTCTTCAGCCGGGCGAAGCCCTCGCGCAGGATGTAGATGCTCTGCGCTTCCAGTTGATCGAGGTGGTCCATCGATACCACGTCCGATCGGACGCGTTCGAGATTGGTCGACGTCATACGCCTTCTCCAGGTCCTCAAAACCGCCGTGAGATTCGCCGTTGCTCACGAAGCGGATACGCTCGGAGAAAGTGCATCTCTGGAACTCGATTTATGGGGTCAAAAAATCTAAACTGCGCTTCTCAAATAGAAAGAATATTTTTCTATTAAGTGGCGACAAACAACTGATATATAGAATCTTATTCCAGTCAAGCTGGATGTGTTGAGGAGTTCGAGATGTTGTCGCCCGGAGCCGTCGCAAGTGCTGTCCAATACGATCAGGCGCTGCAATCCGCCTCGCCCGCCGAGGTGATCGCCGCGGCGCTTGATGTCGCGGGCCGCGATGGACTCGCGCTGGTATCGTCGTTTGGCACGGAGTCCGCGGCATTGCTGAAGGTGATGGCCGATGTCGATCCCGCCATCCCCGTGCTGTTTCTCGACACCGGCTGGATGTTCGAGGAGACACTCGCGTATCGCGACCAACTGATCCTGACGCTGGGCCTGCGCGACGTGCGAACGATCCGCCCCGCAGTAGATGCGCTTGCCGCTCACGACTGCGATGGGGATTTGTGGTCGTCCGATCCCGACACCTGCTGCCGGATCCGGAAGGTCGAGCCGCTGGCGCAGGCACTGACGCCGTTCAGCGCGTGGATCAACGGCCGCAAACGATTTCAGGGCGCATCGCGCGCCGTCATTCCCGTCGTCGAGGACGATGGTTCAAAATTGAAATTCAATCCATTCGCCAATGTCACGCCGGACGAGATCGGGCTGATCTATGCGTCGGCGAAGCTGCCGCCACATCCGCTCATAGCCTCAGGCTTTGCGTCGGTCGGCTGCATGCCCTGCACGTCCCGCACCGCGCCTGGCGAGGACCCCCGCGCCGGCCGCTGGCGCGGCCGCGCCAAAACGGAATGCGGCATCCACACATCGGCGAACTGACGCCGCCGCTATGACTTCATATGCGCAATTTCGAACGCCGCGAGATGGGCAGCGATATTACTCGGATCGAATGGCGGTCCGGCGAAGGCGCCAACCGCGTCGGGCACATCGGTCGGAGCACTGCCGGTGATACCGAGCGCGGCATCGTAGAGGTCGGGGCGGAACACACCCTGTGCGATCTTCAGCGCCTCGGGGCTGATCGCGGCCTGTCCCCAGCGCACCATCTGGGCATAGAGCCAGGCGGCCTGAACGGGATCAGGACGCCCGGCTCCTTCGCGGCCGACCAGCAGATAGCGCCCGCTCTCGCGCATGGTGCCATCCGGTGAAATCTTCAGCCGGCCATCCAGCGTCCGCAGCAGGACCTCCGGCGAGACGCCGATATATTGGGGCTTGGCGAGAATCGCCGCGATCTCATTGCGGTTCTCCGGGGCCTCGATGAAGGCAGCCGCGCTCACATGCGCCCGGGTGAGTGCCGCCACGGTGTCCGGGTTCTTCTCCGCCCAGTTCTGCCTCATCGCCAGCACCTTCTCGGCAGCGCGCAGCAGGATGTCGGAGACAAAATGCAGGATATGGCCGACGCCGAGATCGACCGCGACAGAATTCCAGGGCGCGCCGACACAGAACGCATCGACGTGACCGTTGGCGAGACTGTCGACCATGTAAGGCGGCGGCAGCACCACGAGGCGGACGTCCTCATCGGGATCGACACCGCCGGCGGCCATCCAGAAACGGAGCTGGTAATTATGCGTCGAGAACGGAAACGTCATGCCGAAGGTCAGGGGATCGGCGCCGGCGCGGGCACGCGCGACGACCACGCGGCGCAGCGCCTGCGCGGTGGCCATGGGATCGGTCGGGTCACCGTCGAGTTCCGACATCAGCGCTGCATGCAGCGCCGGCGAAACGGTGATGGCATTGCCGTTGATGCCGAGATTGAACGACGCCACGATCGGCACTTTCACATGCCCGAGCCCGAGGCTGGACGCGATGGCAACGGGCGCCAGCAGATGCGCCGCTTCGAACAGGCCGATATTCAGCTTGTCGCGGACATTCGACCACGACACTTCCCGGACCAGTTCGACGTTCAGCCCCTCGGCCTTCGTGAACCCCTTGTCGACCGCGACAATCAGAGCGGCGGCGTCGGCCAGCGGGATGAAGCCGATGCGAAGCGGGTGGTCGATCATTTCAGCAACTCCGCTGCGGTGATGATCGACTGCGCGATCTCGCCGATTTTCTTCTTTTCACGCATCGCCGTGGATCGCAGCAATACGTAAGCCTCTTCTTCATTGAGGCCCTTGAGCTTCATCACGATGCCCTTGGCGCGGTCGATGATCTTGCGCTCCTCCAGCGCCGACTTGGTGCGCTCGAGCTCGTCCTGCAGTTTGGAGAAGGCGTTGAAACGGGAGATGCAGAGATCGAGGATCGGCTTGATCCGCTCCTTCTTCAGCCCGTCCACGATGTAAGAGGATACCCCCGCCTCGACCGACGCCCGTGCCGACTCGGCGTCGCTCTGGTCGACGAACATGGCGACTGGCCGGCGCACCGCGCGGGACACCTGGAACATTTGTTCCAGCACGTCGCGGCTGGGGTTTTCGAGGTCGATGACGATGACGTCAGGGTCCAGGGCGTAGATCCGGGCCAGCAGGTTATGCATCTCCCGGATATGCTGGACGTCCACATAGCCAGCCTCCCGCAGCCCTTCCTCAAGGATCGCGGCCCGGATCGGGCTTTCGTCGACAATGACAATTTTGGGCGACTGGTCGGCAGGCATCGGGCACTCACATGGATGCAGCATACCCATAGCACGCCCGCGCACGGCTTAAAGCCTTGTAATTATGGGCAAATGGGACTACCTGCTGCCTCTCAATAAGGCAGATCGAATATGCAACAGGCCGCCGCGCCCAAAATCTCCTTTGTCTCGCTGGGATGCCCGAAGGCCCTGGTGGATTCCGAGCGCATCATCACGCGCCTGCGGGCCGAAGGTTACGAACTCGCCCGCAAGCACGACGGCGCCGACATCGTCATCGTCAACACCTGCGGCTTTCTCGACAGCGCCAAGGCAGAGTCGCTAGGCGCCATCGGCGAAGCCATGGCGCAGAACGGCAAGGTCATTGTCACCGGCTGCATGGGCGCCGAGCCCGAGCAGATCGAAGCCGCCTATCCCAACCTGCTGTCGATCACCGGCCCGCAGCAATACGAAAGCGTGCTCGACGCCGTGCACCGCGCGCTGCCGCCGGTGCACAATCCGCATATCGATCTCGTGCCGCCGCAGGGCATCAAGCTGACGCCGCGGCACTACGCCTATCTGAAAATTTCCGAAGGCTGCAACAACCGCTGCACCTTCTGCATCATCCCGAAGCTGCGCGGTGATCTGGTCTCGCGTCCGGCCAACGAAGTCCTGTTAGAGGCCGAGAAGCTGGTGAAGGCGGGCGTCAAGGAATTGCTGGTCGTGTCGCAGGACACCTCGGCTTACGGCGTCGATATCAAATATGCGACGAGCCCGTGGAAGGATCGCGAGGTCCGCGCCAAGTTCTACGATCTGGCGAAAGAGCTCGGCGAACTCGGCGCCTGGGTGCGGCTGCAATATGTTTACCCGTATCCGCATGTCGACGAAGTCATCGGCTTGATGAATGCCAACAAGAATGTGCTGCCCTATCTCGACATCCCGTTCCAGCATGCCGCTCCGGACGTGCTCAAGGCGATGAAGCGCCCGGCGGCGCAGGACAAGACGCTCGGCCGCATCAAGAAGTGGCGCGAGGAATGCCCCGATCTCACACTGCGCTCGACCTTCATCGTCGGCTTCCCCGGCGAGACCGAAAGCGATTTCCAGTATCTGCTCGACTGGCTGGAAGAGGCACAGATCGACCGCGTCGGCGCGTTCAAATACGAGTCCGTAGCGGGCGCGACTTCGAACGCCATCGCCAATGCGGTGCCGGAAGAGATCAAGCAGCAGCGCTGGAATGCGCTGATGGAGCGTCAGCAGAAGATTTCCGCGCGCCGTCTGAAGCGCAAGGTCGGAACGCGCCAGCAGATCATCATCGACGAGGTCGGCCCGACCGTGTCGAAGGGCCGCTCGAAGGCGGACGCTCCCGATATCGACGGATCGGTCTATATCACCGCACGCCGGCCGCTGAAGGTCGGCGAGATCGTCACGGCGAAGATCGAACGCGCGGACAATTACGATCTGCACGGGACCGTGGCGGGATTCTAAAGCGATACTGTCTCAGCCGTCATTGCGAGGAGCACTTGCGACGAAGCAATCCAGCACTTTCTCGTCGCACTGGATTGCTTCGCTGCGCTCGCAATGACGACGATCGTTTACACCTTCAAAATCACCGCGCCCGTGGTCTTGCGTGCTTCCAGGTCCACATGCGCCTTGGCCGCATCCTTCAGCGCATAAGCGTGATTGATCGGCACATGCAGCTTGCCGTCGATCACAGCCGAGAACAGCGTGTCGGCGCCCTCCAGCAATTCCGAGCGCTTGGCGACATAGTCATTCAGCTTCGGACGCGTCGCGAACAGCGAGCCGTGATTGTTGAGTTCGGCGATGGCGAATGGCGGCACAGGACCCGACGCGTTGCCGAACGACACCCACATGCCGCGTGGCTTCAGGCATGACAGCGACCCCGGATAGGTAGTCTTGCCAACGCCGTCATAGACGACATCGCAGAGTTCGTTACGGCTGATCTGCTTCACGCGATCGACGAAGTTCTCTTCGTTGTAATAGATGACGTGATCGCAGCCATTGGCCAGCGCCAACTCGCCCTTCTCTTTCGAGCCGACGGTGCCGATCACATGCGCGCCCATGGCCTTGGCCCACTGGCAGGCGAGCAGACCGATGCCGCCCGCTGCGGCGTGGATCAGCACGCGGTGATGCGGCTCGACCTTGAAAGTCTTGTGCAGCAGATACCAGACCGTGAGGCCCTTCAGCATCAGCACGGCTCCCTGCTCGTGGGTGATACGATCGGGCAGCTTCACCAGCCGGTCGGCGGCAAATACGCGCTCGGTGGCATAGCTGCCGAGGGCCGAATAATAGGCGACGCGGTCGCCGGGATGAAAGCCGGTGACGCCCGGACCGACCTCGATCACTTCGCCGGAGGCTTCGTTACCGGCGATGAACGGCAGCTGCGGTGCCTTGTAGAGGCCGCTGCGGAAGTACGTATCGATAAAATTGACACCAATGGCATGCTGGCGGATGCGCACCTCGCCCGCAGCCGGTGCCGGGACTTGCACGTCTTCATAAGTGAGGACTTCGGGTCCACCGATCTCGTGGACGCGGACGGCTTTGGTCATCGTTCAATCTCCCTGAGTGACTTTGGTCTCAAGCGATAACCGACAGTCGCGTGATGTCAACCGGTGCCCGGCTGAGCCCGCTTCCGGCGGTTGCGCTTCGCCAGCACATTGAACAGCTCGACCGCCGCCGAGAACAGGATAGCGAAATAGATGTAACCGCGCGGGATGTGGAATTTGAATCCATCCGCCATCAGCGAGACGCCGATCAGCACCAGGAAGGCCAGCGCCAGCATCTTGGTGGTCGGATATTGCGCTACGAAGCGTGCCACTGGTCCGGACGATACATACATCACCGCACAGGCGATGATGACGGCGGCAACCATGATCTCGATGTCCTGCGCCATGCCGATCGCCGTAATGATGGAGTCGAGCGAGAAAACGAGATCAACGACGATAACCTGCAGGATCACCCACGCAAAGGCGTTCGGTGCCGGCTTCTCGTTGCCGGGTCCCTCGCGCGCCTCGACCTCGGCATGAATCTCGTGCGTTGCCTTGGCGATCAGGAATAGACCGCCACCGATCAGGATCAGATCGCGCCAGGAGAATGCGAGGCCTCTCACCGTGATGACGGGTTCGGTCAGGCCGATCAGCCAGACGAGGACACTCAGCAGGATGATGCGGAACACCAGCGCCAGCGCGAGACCGATCTGGCGTGCGCGGGTGGCCTGCGGCTCCGGCAGCCGCGACACCAGCACCGACAGGAAAATCACATTGTCGATACCAAGTACGATTTCGAGCGCGGTCAGCGTCAAGAGCGCGGCCCAGGCTTCAGGGCTGGAAAACAGTTCGATCATGATTTGGAGGGCCTCATGAGGCGGATGACGGCGTCACCGCAGACAATGTAAAAAGCGATCGCGCAGAGCGCTACCGTAATAGGCAAAGCAACAGCGAAGTTCTGTATCAGCGTGATGACGGCCAGCACAGCCCATATCGCCATCAGCGACAGGTTCAACCGGCGCAGACGCGTCACGCGAACGGGATGCAGCACATGCACCGGCACAAAGGTCAGGACAATCAGCGCCAGCATCGCAAGGCTGGCTATGACGGGTGATGGTTGCAGCAGGAACAGATAGAACGCCGCCCCATTCCACAGTGCCGGAAAACCGCGAAAGTGGTTGTCGTCGGTCTTCATGCGTTTGTCGGCGAAATATAGCGCGCTGGTGACGACGATCCCGGCACCGAGCAACACCGCCGTCCACGGCACCAACAGACCGGAGGCCGCGATCGCATAGGCCGGCACGAACACGTAAGTGAGGAAGTCGACCACGAAATCGAGCGCATCGCCCGACCAATCCGGCAACACGCGGCCGACGTCGAAGTGTCGGGCGATCGGGCCATCGAGCCCGTCAATGATCAGCGCCAAACCGAGCCAGCCGAACATCACAGCCCATTCGCCGCGCACGGCGCTCATCATGGCAATGAGTGCCACGCCGGCACCGAGCGCAGTAAAGATGTGAACCGAGAACGCCGCCGCGCGCGCGGATCGTGATGACGATGGGAGTTGGTCCGGACTCGAAGCGGTCATGTGCCAGGAATTGCTAGCAGGAATCCGCCCGATTTGCACAGGCGCCGATGCGGCACTCGGCCGCCCGACACTGCGGGAACGATTCCGCGGCGCGTAACGGCTTGAAAATACCGGGCCAAAGGCCGATGGTCCGGCCATGACCGAGACCCCTGTTTCCACCTCCATTTATGATGTCGCCGTTGTCGGCGGCGGTCCTGCCGGCCTTGCTGCTGCCCTCGCGCTGGCCGAGACCGGCGCCCGTACCGCCCTCGTCGCCCGCCGCGTCCCCTATGGCGACAACCGCACCACCGCGCTGCTGGGCGGCTCCATCGCGTTTCTGGAAAGCCTCGATGTCTGGCGCCGCTCCGCCGACAAGGCCGCCGCGCTGACGACCATGCGGCTGGTGGACGACACGGGCCGGCTGATCCGCGCGCCCGAAGTCAAATTCGTCTGCAGCGAGATCGGCCTCGAGACCTTCGGCTACAATATCGAGAACCGCGAATTGATGATCGCGCTCGAGGCGCGCGCCGCGGAATTGACCAATCTCATTCGCATCGATGATGAAGCCGATACGGTCACGCCGGATGAGATGCAGGTTCAGGTCCGCATGCGGCAAGGCCAGGTCCTGGTGGCGCGGCTGATCGTCGGCGCCGATGGCCGCCAGTCCCTGTGCCGCGAGGCAGCGGGCATTTCAGTCAAGCGACGCGCGCTTGACCAGACCGCGCTGACCTTCAACATCGCGCATAGCCGGCCGCACAAGAACATGTCGACGGAGTTTCACACCCCCGCCGGTCCCTGCGTGTTCGTGCCCCTGCCCGGCAATCGCTCCAGCGTCGTCTGGGTCAACAAGCCCCGGGATGCCGAGCGCCTGATGGCATTGAGCAACGAGGCATTGTCGGACGCCGCCGAGAAACAATCGCATTCGATCCTCGGCCGGGTTCAGGTCGAGCCGGGTCGACACACGTTCCCGCTGGCAATCGAGCAGCCCGCACAGCTAGCAAAGAACCGCATCGTGCTGGTCGGCGAAGCCGCCCATGTGGTGCCGCCGATCGGTGCGCAGGGTCTAAATCTTGGCCTGCGCGACGCCGGCGATATCGCTGACGTCGTTCGCGATGCCGGCATGAATGGCGCGGATATCGGGGCAGCGCCGGTGCTGGCGCGTTTCGAGCAGATACGCCGCAGCGATATCTCCTCGCGCACCTTTGCCATCGACATGGCCAATAGCTCGCTGCTGAGCGATCTCCTGCCGATGCAGGTGATCCGCGCGGCCGGCATGCATGCGATGGGGTCTATAGGCCCGTTGCGGCGGCTCGCGATGCGCGAGGGCCTGTCGCCATCGTGGCGCAAGAGCTGACGTAACTTGTCTTTCGTAGGATGGGTATAGCGTCTTCGCGAAACCCATCATTCACACGTGCGATAGGTGATGGGTTTCGCTCCGGCGCTTCGCGCCTCCGCTCTACCCATCCTACAAGCGGCTATCCTACGGGAACGCGATCTGGCCGGACTTCAGGAAGTACATCACCGACGTCAGCGTCAGCACGGACACGAAGGTGCCGAGCAGCACCGCGACCGATGCAGGCTCGATCCAGCTGTCGTATTGCCGCGCGATCACGAACACGTTCAGCGCCGGCGGCAATGACGCGAGCAGCACGGCCGTCGCGGCCCATACCGGCGGAAACGGCCCGAGCAATAGCATCAGGCCGAACACGATTAGCGGATGGATGAGCAGCTTGATGAAGATCAGGCCAGGCACCTCCCACGGCACGCGCCCCAGCGGCCGCAAGGCAACCGTCACGCCGAGCGCGAACAACGCAACGGGTGCAGCAGAATTCTGCAGGAACAGCAGCATGCCGTCGACCGCGACTGGCATCTGGATGTGAAACGCCGCAACGAAGGCGCCGAGATAGGCTGCCACGATCAAGGGATGCAGCACGATATGCTTGATGACGATACCGATGGTCGGCAGCAGCGGGCGCTTGTCGCCTGAGGTCAGCGCCATCATCAGCGGCGCGATCGAGAACAGGAAGATGCTGTCGAAACAGAACACCAGTGCGGTTGGCACGGCCGCTTTCGGCCCGAGCACCGCCAGCGCGAGCCCCGGTCCCATATAGCCGATATTGCCGTAGCCGCCGGCGAGCCCCGCCATTCCGGCCTCGCGCATGGTCAGCCGGCCCAGGAATTTACCGGTGCCGACCGACAGGAAGAACGCCGTCGCAGTCGCCAGCGTGGTCCCGATCACAAAGGGCAGATTGTTGAGTTCCTCGAACGGCGTCTTGGCCATGATCCGGAAGAACAGTGCCGGCAGCGACACATACAGAAGGAAAAAGTTCATCCAGGCGAGGCCCGTTTCGGGCAGGTTCTTCACCTTGCCGCAGGCGAAGCCGATGAAGATCAGCCCGAAATACGGCAGTGCAAGATTGAGGACGTCCATCATGTCAGGCGTGTTTTTCTTGGTTCTTGGCCCGGCGGGCGGGATAGCGGGGAGCGGCCTGCGGCTGTCTTAATTCCGTCGTTTGCCTCTAGCATCGGCCACAATCCTGGTCTATTCGACCAGAATGATTAAAGCGCGGACCGCCAAATTCCAGATTGGACAGATCGTCCGCCACCGGATCTTTTCGTTCCGGGGGGTGGTGTTCGACATCGATCCGGAATTCAACAACACCGAAGAATGGTGGCTGTCGATCCCCGAAGACGTCCGTCCGAACAAGGACCAGCCATTTTACCATCTGCTGGCCGAGAATTCTGAGTCGGAATACGTCGCTTATGTCTCCGAGCAGAACCTGCTCCCCGATGAATCCGGCGAGCCGATCCGGCACTCCCAGGTCGCCGAAATCTTCATCAAGGACAAGTCCGGCAGCTACCGGCCGCGCAATCCGTCGCTGAATTAGCCGCTTAACGTTTCACGCGTCTCCCTCGTCCGTCATTGCGAGGAGCACTTGCGACGAAGCAATCCAGCTTTTGGCTTGCTGGATTGCTTCGCTGCGCTCGCAATGACGTGGATGGGTCAACACCTCAACCCAACAAAAAAGGCGCTCATTTCTGAGCGCCTTTTCGTTCGTCTGTTGAACCAGCTTACTTGGCGGCCGGATTGGCCGGAGCCGCCGGTGCTGCACCAGCTGCCGGCTGCTGGGCTTCGAGCTTGGCGCGGGCTTCCGCAGCGCGCTTCTGCAGCTCTTCCTGCAGCTTCTTCTGGGTTTCTTCGAACACCTTCGGATCGGTCGGCGGGCCGTCATAGGCCTTGGCGAATTCGGCCAGCGGCAGCGGCAGCGTCAGCGGTGCGCCGTTGGAGTTGATCGCCTGCACGATCAGGTTCTGGCCCTTCTTCAGATTGGCCAGAAGCTCCGGGGTGACTTCGTAATCGGACATACAGCCGTTGGCGAAGCAGATCACATAGGGGCTCTGCGCCGGGGCATTGCTGTCCACGATCACGCGGGTGCCGTGCACGAGCTGCATGCCGAGCGGCAGCGTCACGCGCAGGATCTTCTTCGGTTCGCCTTCCGGCTCGATGATGACGGCGGCGATGACGGGCTGGCCCGACTCGATGCGGCCGTCCTTGCCGGTGAAGCAGACCTGCTTGGCATTGGCGTCCTGGCCCTTGAGGCAGAACTTGGTCCACGGCGCATAGATCAGCTGAACCTGCTGATCGGCCGGGGGCGCGCCTGCGGCCGGCGCCTGGGCGGCGGGAGCGGCCGGAGCAGCAGCCTTCGGAGCGGCCTTCGGGGCAGCCTTGGGCGCAGCAGCCTTCGGCGCCGCGGCCGGCGGCGCAGCAGGCGCGGGAGCCTGCGCATGCGCAACCGGAGCGATCATCGTGGCGGTCAAGGCCGTCGCCGCCAGAAGCGCGAAGCCCCGCCCGCGCGGCAGAACCGACGCAGCCAAGAGACGGAAATTCATTTCGGAAAACCCTTTCTGAACGGAGGCGCTCATATCCCGGAGGCGGCGCTGACAGACACCCGTTGGCGGGTGTCTCGGTGCCAATTAAGGCCGTTACGTGACAGGCCGCGCCGTCCTCGTCAATTGTCCGCTTTCAATACAGCGGCCGACGAAAAGATCAATGGCGCCAGCCCTATTTGATGCATGGCACAGGTTCGGGGCGGGCAGCCATGGTAAAGTTCCTCTGTGAAATCAACCGAATCAAATCGCACACATGCACAGGGTCTTTCGACCCTGTCCAAGGTGATCGCGGCGCTGGCCTGCTGGACAGCTCTCGCCGGCCCAGTGGCCGATTCCGCACAGGCCGATCCCGGCCACGCGATCGCCATGCACGGCGCCCCGGCCCTGCCAGCCGATTTCAGGCAGATGCCCTATGCCAATCCCGACGCGCCGAAAGGCGGCCGCATGGTCCAGGGCGTGCTCGGCACTTTCGACAGTCTCAATCCCTTCATCGTCCGGGGCATCGCGGTGCCGCAGATGCGCGGCTATGTCATCGAAAGCCTGATGGCCCGCGGCCAGGACGAAGCCTTTACGCTCTACGGCCTGCTCGCCGAGAGCGTCGAAACCGACGATACCAGAAGCTTCGTCACCTTCCGGATCAATCCCCAGGCCAAATTCTCCGACGGCAAGCCCGTCCTGGCTGTAGACGTACTGTTCTCCTGGCAATTGCTGCGCGACAAGGGCCGGCCCAATCACCGGCAGTATTATTCGAAAGTCGCCAAGGCCGAGGCGCTGGATGAGCGCACGCTGCGCTTCGACTTCGGCGGCCAGGCTGATCGCGAATTGCCACTGATCCTCGGCCTGATGCCGGTGCTGCCGAAACACGCCGTCAATCCCGACACGTTCGAGGAAACCTCGATGGCGCCGCCGCTCGGCTCCGGGCCCTATACCGTGACGGCTGTGAAACCCGGCGCGGCGGTGACCCTCACCCGCAATCCCGCCTATTGGGGCCGCGATCTGCCGATCAATCGCGGGCTGTGGAATTTCGACGAGATCCGCCTCGATTACTATCGCGAGGCCAACACCCATTTCGAAGCCTTCAAGCGCGGCCTCTACGACTTCCGCGTCGAGAATGAGCCGCTGCGCTGGCACGACGGCTACACATTCCCTGCCGCCACGTCCGGCGAAGTGATCCGCGACAGCATCAAGACCGGCCTGCCGAAGCCGTCGGAATTTCTGGTGTTCAACACGCGGCGGCCGATGTTCGCCGATATCCGCGTACGTCAGGCGCTGACGCTGCTGTTCGATTTCGAATGGATCAACCGCACCTATTTCTTCGGCCTCTATGCCCGTTCGGCCGGCTTCTTCGCAGGCTCGAATCTCTCCGCTTATATGCACGCCGCGGATGATCGCGAACGGACCCTGCTGCAGCCCTACGCCTCAAATATAGCCGCCAACATTCTCGATGGCAGCTACCGCCTGCCGGTCAGCGATGGTTCGGGCCGTGACCGTCCCGCGCTGCGAACTGCGCTGGCACTGCTCAAGGACGCGGGCTATGAGCTTGTAAACAACGTGCTGCGGCGACAGTCGGACAAAGCGCCCCTCGCCTTCGAGATCCTCGTCACCACCCGCGATCAGGAACGCATCGCGCTGGCCTATGCACGCGATCTCAAGCGCGCCGGCATCATTGCCAATATCCGCTCCATCGATGCCGTGCAGTTCGACCAGCGCCGCATCAATTTCGAATTCGACATGATCCAGAACCGCTGGGACCAGTCGCTGTCGCCGGGCAACGAGCAGTCGTTCTACTGGGGTTCGGAAGCCGCCGATAATCCCGGCACCCGCAACTATATGGGCGCGAAGAATCCCGCGGTCGACGCCATGATCTCCGCCATGCTGGAGGCCCGCGACCACGGTCCCTTCGTCGATGCCGTCCGCGCCATGGACCGCGCGCTGATCGCAGGTTTCTACGCTATCCCGCTCTACTATGTCGGCGAGCAATGGATTGCGCGATGGAATCGGATAGAACGACCTTCGACCATCGCTCTCTCAGGCTATTTGCCGGAGACCTGGTGGGCCAGAACGCTGCCAGCTTCGCCGCCGAACCGGAAGTGACACCGTGACATCACCCACGCCGAACGCCTCGCCCACCCTCGACGGTCTGTTTCGCCGCATCCTCAGCCGGCAGCCGCAGGCGCTGGCGCTGGTCGATCCCGCCGACAAGATGCGTGTCACCACAACGGAACCGCAGCGGCTGACCTTTGCGGACGCTGACCGGGCGATCTCGGCGCTGACGGCGCATTTCATGGAGGCCGGCCTCCCCGCCAATTCGGTCATCGCCGTCCAGTTGCCGAACACCGTCGAATTCGTGCTGACCGTGCTGGCCGCACATCGCGCCGGCCTCGTCGTCGCGCTGCTGCCGCAGCTCTGGCGCCAGGCCGACCTGACCATGGCACTGAATCGCTGCAGTGCGCGTGCCCTGGTGACGTCGAGCAAGATCGATGGCGTCAGCCATGCAGATCTGATCATGAACGCTGCGGCTGAAGCCTTCTCGATCCGCTATGTCGGCGGCTTCGGCAGCGACCTGCCAGAAGGCATGACCCCGCTCGACGCTGTGCTGTCCAGCGAGTTCGTGGAGCCCACGCCCGTGACGCAGGACGCCCGCCGCGCGGCCATCGTCTCCTTCGATGTCACGTCCGATGGCTTCCGCGCAGTGCCGCGCACCCATCTCAACCTGATCTCCGGTGGCCTTGCTGTGTTCCTGGAGAGCGGGATGCCACAGGGCGCCACGATCATGTCGGCGATGGTGCCGTCGTCTTTCGCCAGTATCGCCTCGTCGCTGGTGACCTGGCTGCTCTCTGGCGGCGTGCTCGCTTTGCATCATCCGTTCGACAATGCGGTGCTGGAACGTAGCATCGCTGCCAACGCCTGCGACGTGCTGGTGGCGCCGGCGCCGCTGGCGCAACGTCTCGCCGATGGTGGGTTGCTGGATCGCTCGCCGGTGCTGCGTTATGTGCTCGGCCTCTGGCGCGCGCCTGAACAGGTCGCCGCCTCGCCTGCATGGCCGGGCTCGCAGGCATCGTTCACCGACGTCTATCTGTTCGGCGAAGCCGGTCTGTTCGGCGCCGTCCGCGGCGACGACGGCTTGCCCCTCGCCATCATGCCGGGCCCGCACGGCGCGCCGCGCGCCCAGCAAGGCTCCTCCATTGCCGGCGACATCATCCTGACGCCCAGGGGCACGCTGGGCCTCCGCGGACCTATGGTGCCGGTGCTGGCCTATGCGGCCCAGGCCGACGCCAGCAACGCGCTGATCCCCGCCCAGCCGCTCGATTATGTCGATACCGGCTATATGGCCCGGCTCGACCGTGCGACCGGCGCGGTCAACATCACCGCGCCACCCTCGGGCATCATGGCCGTCGGCGGCTATCGCTTCCTGGCGCAGGACCTCAACGAATGGGCCAAGCGGCTCGGCGAGAACGCGATGCTTACCGCGCTTCCCGATCGGCTCAGCGGCTACCGCCTCGCCGGCCGCGCCAGTAATAACGGCCGCGCCCGCGACGCTCTGACGGAACTCGGCCTCAATCCGCTGATGGTCGAAGCCTTCCGCGACCGCGCCGCCGCCGACTGAGCGAGCAAAAGCGATCCTGAAAATGCGAGCGATCTCATTGACTCTGCATTAAGGACGTCGGGCTAGCCTGCCGCGATCAGTTTCGCGTAGAGGTTCAGCTCAAGCATGTCCGACCAGGCCACGATCGTCGCCGTCTCCAACCAGCAGCCGGCCGCGTTTGCGACAGCCCTGGCGGAGAGCAACATCTTCCCGGTGGTCGATGCGACATGGGCCGAGGCACTGGACGCGGTGGCCCGCGTCCAGCCGGCCGCCGTGATAGTGTCAGCCTCCGCTGATGACATGCCGACCTTCCAGGCGCTGGCCAAGCGCCTCGGCGCGAAGCAGCCTTATGTGCCGCTGATCGCGATCGATCCCGCCACAGACTTGCCGGGCCACGCGATCCCGCTCACGCAGACCGACGGCAATTTCGACCGGCTCAGCGCGCGGCTGCGCAACGCGCTGCGTGTGCGCACGCTGCACGCCACGGTCATGCGACGCCTGACCGCCGAAAACCTGCATCGCATGTCCCTGCAGTCGGACCCGCTCGACGATGCGACGGTGATGCTGATCGGCCGCGGCGGTGGTTATGCCGCGCTGTCGGTTGCGCTCGGCGAACGCGTCGGCGTGGTCGGCGCGCTCAGCATCGAGGCCGCCGCCAAACATCTCAACGCGCGCGACCTCGACGGCATCGTCATCGGCGAAGGCTTCAGCACGCGCGTCGTTGACGCGTTTCTCACTGTCCTCACCGAGGACGCACGCTTCCGCAATCTGCCCGTTGTCGTCACCGTGCCCGGCCTGACGCCGAGCTACGATCTTGCCAATCTCGAAATGGTCGCCGGCGATGCCGACACCGTCGCGGCCACGACGCTGCCGCTGCTGCGCCAGCATGCCTTCGAGGCACGTCTCGGCCGCACCTTGAAGTCGATCGAATCCGACGGGCTGCTCGATCCCGCCACCGGCCTGCTGACGACTGCGGCCTTCGAACGCGACATCGCAACCGCCGTCTATCACACGCAAACCCGCGGCGGCGGATTGTCGATGGCCCGGTTCTCATTCGACAATATCCCGCTGCGCGCACAGCGCGACGCTGCGCGGATCATCAGCCGGCTGATGCGGCGGATGGACTTCGGCACGCTGCAGAGTGACGGCTCGATCGTGGTCGCCTTCGCCGAAACCGACCAGCGCAACGCCCATATGATCGCCAGGCGGCTCTCCAGCGTGATGAAGCACACCATGCACGGACCCAAGCGCGATGCGCGCAACGATCCCCACGTCACGGTGATCACGATGGAGCCAACGGATACCGCAAAGTCGCTGCTGGCGCGCCTGCATGGCGAGGACGCGCAGCGCGCAGCGTCTTAGTTCCAGAAATAAAATCAGGAACGAAGTATCGAACGTCGCATTGTAGGTGCATCTACAATGGAGACAACGATAATGAAAAAGCTCGCACTGATCACCGCTTCCCTCGCCCTTCTCGCCACGCCGGTTCTCGCGCAGTCGACAGTCACGACGGGTGCTGCGCCCGCCGAGGCAAAATTCTCGACCGTCTCCAAGGAGGAGATGTTCTCGTCCAAGCTCAAGGGCCTGAACATCACCAACCAGAAGGACGAGACCATCGGCGAGATCAGCGATCTCGCGATCAAGAACAATCAGGTCGACGCGCTGATCCTGTCGGTCGGCGGCTTCCTCGGCATGGGCGAACACTATGTCGCGGTCTCGCCCGCGTCGGTGAAGGTGAGCCTGAACAAGGACAACAAGTGGGTGGCGTCGATGAACACCACCAAGGAAGCGCTGAAGGCCGCTCCGGAATTCAAGTATCCGAAGTAAGCGTCGCGTAGTTCAACGAACGGCCGTCGGCAGCAATGCCGGCGGCTGGCTTGTTTTGCGGCATGCTCTGTCCTCATCCTGAGGAGCCGCACTTTGGCGGCGTCTCGAAGGATGCGTGTTCGGCGCTGACTTCGCAGCCATCCTGAGGAGCAGCGCCATCGGCGCTGCTCCTCAGGATGAGGACGGAGCGAAAGCGCCTACGCCGCCTTCTTGCTCTCCGCGAGCCCCGCCAGAGCGCGCAGGATTTCCGTTGCACCTTCGAGACGTTCTTCCGGCGTTCCCCAATCCTGCAGGAACACCACCTTCATGTCCGGGCGAACCTTCGCGGCCTGACCATATTGCTTGATGAAGAATACCAGTCTGTCCGGCTGTGCGAACGAGTTGTCGCGGAACGAGATCACAACGCCCTTCGGACCGGCATCGACCTTCTCGACATTGGCGCGGCGGCAATAGGCCTTGATGGCCGCGATCTTGAACAGATAACGGACCTCGTCGGGCAGCACGCCGAAACGGTCACGCAGCTCTGCGGCGAAGGCAGCGATCTCGTCATCGGTCTCGAGATCGGCGAGTCGACGATACAGCGACAGACGGACCGCAAGATCGGCGACAAAGTCGTCGGGGATCATCACCGGCATGCCGAGCGTGATGGTCGGCGACCACCTGTCGGCGATTGGCTCGGAGATACCCGACTTGAGCGCCAGGATCGCCTCCTCCAGCATCGATTGATACAGCTCGAAGCCGACTTCCTTGATGTGGCCGGACTGCTCTTCGCCGAGCAGATTGCCGGCGCCGCGGATATCCAGATCGTGCGAGGCGAGTTGGAAGCCGGCGCCTAGGTTCTCCAGCGACTGCAGCACCTTCAGCCGGCGTTCCGCCTGCCCGGTGATCTTGTGCGTCGACGGCAGCGTGAACAGCGCATAGGCGCGCAGCTTCGAGCGGCCGACGCGGCCACGCAGCTGATAGAGCTGCGCGAGACCGAACATGTCGGCGCGGTGAATGATCAGCGTGTTGGCGTTGGGAATATCGAGACCCGACTCCACGATCGTGGTGGACAGTAGAATGTCGTATTTGCCGTCATAGAAGGCCGACATGATGTCCTCGATGACCGTCGGCGCCATCTGGCCATGGGCCACGGCGACCTTCATCTCCGGCACATGCTTGTCGAGAAAGTCCTTCACCTCGGCGAGGTCGTCGATGCGCGGCACCACATAGAACGCCTGACCGCCGCGATAGCGCTCGCGCAGCAGCGCTTCGCGGATCATCAGGGGATCGTGCGGCGCCACGAAGGTCCGCACGGCGAGGCGATCGACCGGCGCCGAGGCAATGATCGACAGATCGCGCACGCCGGTGAGTGCGAGTTGCAGCGTACGCGGGATCGGCGTCGCGGACAGCGTCAGCACATGGACATTGGCGCGGAGCTGCTTCAGCCGCTCCTTATGCGTCACGCCAAAGTGCTGCTCCTCGTCGACCACGACGAGGCCGAGGTCCTTGAACTTGATCGACTTGCCGAGCAGCGCATGGGTGCCGACGACGATGTCGATGGAGCCGTCGGCGAGGCCCTTCTTGGTCGCCGTCAGCTCTTTCGGCGCGACCAGCCTTGAGGCCTGCGCGACATTCACCGGAAAGCCCTTGAAGCGCTCGGTGAAGTTCTTGGCGTGCTGACGCGCCAGCAGCGTGGTCGGCACCACGACGGCGACCTGCTTGCCTTCCATGGCGACGGCGAAGGTGGCGCGCATGGCCACTTCCGTTTTGCCGAAGCCGACATCGCCGCAGATCAGGCGATCCATGGGCTTGCCATGTTCGAGATCGTGCAGCGCGGCGTTGATCGCGGTCTGCTGGTCCTCGGTTTCCTCATAGGGAAAGCGCGCGCAGAACTCGTCATACTGCTCGCGCGGTACGACGATCCGCTCGGTCTCGCGCAGATGCCGTTCGGCCGCGATCTTGATGAGTTCGCCGGCAATTTCCTGGATGCGGTTCTTGAGCTTGGCCTTGCGTGCCTGCCAGCCGGAACCGCCGAGCTTGTCGAGTTCGACATTGGCCGCGTCGGAGCCATAGCGCGACAGCAGTTCGATATTCTCGACCGGCAGAAACAGCTTGGTCTCGTTGGCGTAGCGCAGCTCGAGACAGTCATGCGGCGCGCCGCCGACCTGCAGCGTCTGCAGCCCGACGAAACGGCCGATGCCGTGCTCCACATGGACCACGATGTCGCCGGCCGCGAGGCTCGTCACTTCCGAGATGAAGTTGTCGAGCTTGCGGCTCGCCTTGCGCGGCCGCACCAGACGGTCGCCGAGGATGTCCTGTTCGCTGATGACCGCGATCTGGTCGGTCTCGAAACCGGATTCCATGCCGACCACGGCCAGCATGGTCTCGTTGCGCGGCGTCGCCTGCACCACGCGCCAGGAATTCACCATCTGCTGGTTCAGCAGCTTGTGATCCTTCAACATGCTCGCCATGCGGTCGCGCGAGCCCTCGCTCCACAGCGCGACGACGACCTTCTTGCGCTCTGCTTGCAGCGCCTGAATATGCGCGACCACGCGCTCGAACACATTCACATTGGCGTCGGCGCGTTCCGGCGCGAAGTTGCGGCCTGCCCGTGCGCCCGCGTCGACCACGCCCGGCGTGCCGTCCGGCACGGCGAACGGCGACAACCGCGCCATTGCGAGATCTTCCAGCCGTTTGTGCCACTCGCCGTCGGTCAGATAGAGCCGGTCCGGCGGCAGCGGCTTGTAGATCGCACCGCCGCCCGGCGTGCCCATGACCTCGCGGCGCGCCTCGTAATAATCGCCGATCTGCTTGAAGCGTTCGGTCGCTGCATCTTCGCCCTGCGGCTCGATGGCAACCGGCGTGCCCGGCAGGTAGTCGAACAGCGTGTCCATCCGGTCCTGGAACAGCGGCAGCCAGTGCTCCATGCCGGGATGACGGCGGCCTTCGCTGACCGCTTCATAAAGCTGGTCGTCGCGCTCCGGCGCGCCGAATTGCGCGACATAGCCCATGCGGAAGCGGCGGATGGTTTCGGTGATGAGCTGGAATTCCGACACCGGCACCAGATCCAGCGCGCGCATATCCATCAGCGTGCGTTGCGTCTCGGCATCGAAGGCCCGGATCGATTCCAGACTGTCGCCGAAGAAGTCGAACCGCACGGGCTGGTCGAGGCCCGCCGGAAACAGATCGAGGATGCCGCCGCGCACGGCATATTCGCCGGGCTCCCGCACGGTGCCGGAGCGGGTGTAGCCGTTGTGTTCGAGCCAGGCGACGATGGAGTCCATCGGCACCACATGGCCGGGCGCGACCGACAGCGCCTGCGCCGCGACGATCTCGCGGGCCGGCACGCGCTGGACGACGGCGTTGACCGTCGTCAGCACGATCATCGGCTTGTCGCTGCCGGTGAGGCGCGACAGCCGCGCCAGCGTGGTCATGCGATGCGCGAGAATGCCGCCATGGGGCGAGACCCGGTCGTAAGGCTGGCAGTCCCAGGCCGGGAATTGCAGCACCGGCAAATCCGGCGCGAAGAATTCCAGCGAGCGCGCGAGCTGCTGCATGCGCGGCCCGTCACGGCAGATCACCGTGAGGCTCACCGCCGGCGGCTTCGGCTTGGCCGCAACCGCGCGTGCCAGATCGGCAACGATCAGGCCTTCGGCACCCTCGGCGACATTGGCAAAGGTCAGCGCACGGCTGGGCGCAAGCTGCGCGGCCGGCGAGGCAACGGGGGATTTCATAGAGGCTTGTCCAGATTCCGGAACAGCTTGATGCGCTCGAACAGCGGCGTGCGGTACTGCTCGTCCAATTGGGTATCACCGACAAAGGCCGGATAAAGCTCGGGGTCTTCGAGGCCGATCAGGTCTTCGAGCTGCTTGAGTTCGAGGTCCGCCAGAATGCCGATCTCGGCATCCGCAAAGCGGCCCAGAATGAGATCCATCTCGCGCGTGCCGCGGTGCCAGCAGCGGAACAGCAGCCGCTTGCGGCGGTCATCCAGGCCGTTGCTCGATCGTGTCGTTCCCGTCATCTGTCCATCCCGCCCAAAGCCGCAAACGCAGAAAGCCCGGACGTGCCGGGCAGGCTCATATAGCCTTCGCTTCCGCCCCTGTCAGCACCTCATAACGCATTGCTTTCGCCTTGAAATGCATCCAAGTCTCGCAAATACCGTAGCTCTCTCGCCGTGCTGGCCACCTGAGTCGTCCTGATGCGCCCTGAAGTGCTCAATCCCCTGTTCGTCCCGGTCACCAGCATGTCGGGCATCGGGCCGAAGCAGGACAAGCTGCTGCGCTTCCTGCTGGACCGCGCCGAGACGCCGCGCATCGTTGATCTGCTGCTGCATCTGCCGGTGAGCGTGATCGACCGCCGCGACAGGCCGAAGATCAACGAGGCCGAGATCGGCGCCATGGTGACCCTCGAAGTCATTGTCGATCGCCATCGCGAACCGCCGCCCGGCCGTTCCCGCGCGCCGCATCTGGTCTATGCCCATGACGACACCGGCACGGTGATCCTGACCTATTTCCGGACGTATCCGGGCCAGATCGAAAAGCTGCTGCCGGTCGGCGAGAAGCGCTACGTCTCCGGCACAACACAGCTGTTCGACGGCATGCTGCAAATCACCCATCCCGACCGCGTGGTCGACGAGGAAGGCTTCGCCAAACTCACGGGCATCGACGCGGTCTATCCACTGACCCAGGGCCTCGCCATCACCTCACTGCGTAAGGCCATCGCGCAGGCGCTGACCAAGCTGCCGGCGCTGCCGGAATGGATCAGCCCGGAAGTGATCCGGCGCTGCAAGTTCCCGTCGCTGGCGGAGGCGTTGCAGCGCGTCCATATCCCGCTCGAGATCACTGACGTCCTGCCGGAAGGGCCGTTCTGGTCGCGTCTCGCTTTCGATGAATTGCTCGCCGGCCAACTGGCACTGGCGCTGGTGCGCGCGCAGCTCCGTCGTCCCGCCGGCGATCGCAATGCTGGCGATGGCCACATCCGCCGCAAGATCATCGACGCCCTGCCCTATGCGCTGACGCAATCGCAGCAGCAGGCGACCGCAGCCATTGCCGATGATCTCACCAAGCCGCTGCGCATGCTGCGGCTGCTGCAAGGCGATGTCGGCTCGGGCAAGACCGTCGTGGCGCTGCTTGCCGCTGCGGCCGCCGCCGAGGTCGGCAAGCAGACAGCCTTGATGGCGCCGACGGAAATTCTCGCGCGCCAGCACATCAAGACCATCACGCCGCTGGCCGAGCGCGCGGGCCTGCGCGTCGCCATCCTCACCGGCCGCGAGAAAGGCCGCGAGCGCAAGGATATCCTGGCGCGGCTCGCCGCCGGCGAGATCGACTTCATTGTCGGCACGCATGCGCTCATTCAGGACGACGTCGAATTCAAGGCGCTGGCACTGGCCGTGGTCGACGAGCAGCACCGCTTCGGCGTCCGCGAACGTCTCACGCTGACCAACAAGGGTAGCGCGGTGGATGTGCTGGTGCTGTCGGCGACGCCGATCCCACGCACGCTGGTGCTGACCTATTTCGGCGACATGGACATTTCCGAACTGCGCGAAAAGCCCGCCGGCCGTCAGCCGATCGAGACCCGCACCATGTCGGCGAGCCGGCTGCAGGACGTCATCGACGGCATCGGCCGCGCGGTGGACAACGGCAAGCTGATCTACTGGATCGTGCCGCTGGTCGAAGAGTCCGAAATGGACGGCCCGAAACTCACCAATGCGGAAGAGCGCTTCGAGAGCCTGCAGCAGCGGTTCGGTGACAAGGTTGGGATCGTGCATGGCCGGATGAAAGGCACTGAAAAGGATGCGGCGATGGCGCGCTTCGCTGCCGGCGAGACGCAGATCCTCGTCGCCACCACGGTGGTCGAAGTCGGTGTCGACGTACCCGCCGCCACCATCATGGTAATCGAGAATGCCGAGCGTTTCGGCCTCGCGCAGTTGCATCAGCTCCGCGGCCGTATCGGGCGCGGCTCCGAGGCGTCCACATGCCTCCTGCTCTATCGCGAGCCGCTCGGCGAGATCGCCACCAAGCGCCTCAAGGTGATCAAGGACTCCACTGACGGTTTTCGCATTGCCGAGGAAGACCTCAAGCTGCGCGGCGAAGGCGACGTATTGGGAACGCGTCAGAGCGGCATGCCCGGCTTCCGCATCGCGCGGTCGGAGGTTCATGCACAGCTGATCACGCAGGCGCGCGACGAAGCGCTGCGGATCCTGCAGGACAATCCGAAACTCACGGGCGAGCGCGGCGAGGCGCTGCGGTGCTTGCTGTATCTCTATGAACGCGACGAGGCGATCCCGCTGATCGGTGCCGGATAGCCGCCGGAAATCCCAAAGTGTCCATCGTCATTCCGGGGCGCAGGAAGCGGCGCAGCCGCGTAGTGCGAACCCGGAATCTCAGAGTGTTTGGCGCTGACTAGAGACTCCCATGCTGGGATTCCGGGTTCGCCTGCGCGAAGGCGCGCAGCCGCCCCGGAATGACAGTATGGGGCGGCAAGACAGCGCTAAACATTTTTTCCTACCCTCCATTGACGCCATCCCTATCAGGTTTATATTCCCCTCTGTCCTGCCCCACCGAGAGGGGCGATCGCGATCGTCACGTTCGCGGGGTGGGATGCGGTGGACGCCGGAGATGCGGCGTCACGCGGTTCATGGGGGACGTCTGTCTTCGGGCAGGACGGATCTGCGCCAGCACTGCCACTGGCAAGGAGACGGCCGGCCTTGGGATGGAAAGACCCCTGGACAGTGTGACGGACGACCAAGTCAAAACGCGTTCGGCTTACTCGCTTGAGGCTCCCTTCCCATCGCCTTGGGACTTTAATTCGCGATCGGCGCGTTCGTCGAGGCAAAGTGCAAGCAACCGAAAAAACACCGCAGGCGGAACGTCGGGCACTGGCTCGGCGCCTCCGAAAGTCCTGATGCACTCTCAATTGCGGAAGACCGCATCGCATCAGGCCCAAGGGTGCAACGGGCACCTGGCGTTCCGCACGCCCTCTCACAAGAGGGTGGGAATGCAAAGGACGACGGCGCCCCCGCGCCGCAAACAATGGGGGTGATGACGCATGTCTGAAGCGCAGTGGCTGTTTGACAGTTGAATCTGAACTAGCGTGACGCGCGAACGCCAAACCAAACGCCGTCATGCCCGGCGCATGCCGGGTATCCACGCCTTGGCGACGTCCACAGCAAGGCGTGGATGGCCGGAACAAGTCCGGCCATGACGACCGAGAGCGTTACGAGGCATCGATTGATAGGTTTCGCGAAGACGCTCATCCCATCAACAAAGCCGTGGTGCCTCAATCCACCTGTGCTGGCTGCTTCGCTGGCGGAGCATTCGCGATACCCGCTGCCGTTGCCATCTGCGCCAATGCTGCGATCTTCTTCTGCGAATCTGAACCTGGCTGGACGACGCCCGCCGACATAATCAGCGTCGCGGCATCCTCAGCGGACATGTCGATGTCGATGATCTTGCTTTTCGGTACATAGAAGAAGAATCCCGTCGTCGGATTCGGCGCGCAGGGCAGGAACACTGAGATGTGCTCCTCCTGCCCCGGCAGGCTCTTCGCGACTTCGGTGCTCGGCGGCTGCGAGATCAGCACGATCGACCACATGCCCGGCGACGGAAACTCGACGAGGCCTACTTTACGGAAACTCGATCCCGAACCCGAGAACAGCGTCTCGAACACCTGCTTCAGCCCGCGATAGATCGCGCGCACCACCGGCATGCGGCCGAGCAGGTTCTCGCCGAGATCGACCAGCGAGCGGCCGATCAGGTTGGCGGTGAGGAAACCCAGCAGGGTCAGCGCCACGAAAGCGACGATCAGGCCGGAGCCCGGAATACCGTAAGGCAGGTACTGTTCGGGCCGATAGGCCTCCGGTACCAGCGGCCGCACGATTGCATCGACCCAGGTGACGAACCACCAAGTGAGGTAAAAGGTAATCGCGACCGGACCGGCAACGATCAGACCGGTGAGGAAATAGTTGCGGATCCGGGCCATGAAGCCGCGCGGCGCCTCGGGCGGCGGGTCGCCAACGGGCGGGGTCAACGGCAAATCGGGGCGTTCCATCAGCGTTTCAAATCCATCTGGCGCGGCGCGCGAAACCGCGCCGTCAGTCCTTATGGGTATCCTAGCAGGATTTCGCCAGTGCGGGGGAAGCCACTTGGCGGCGCCAGGCGGCCAAACCGGCCGCCTGCGACAATCTTGCCGCCTCGCCGGCCTATTCCACCGTGACCGACTTGGCCAGATTGCGGGGCTGGTCGACGTCAGTGCCCATCACCACGGCGGTGTGATAGGCGAGCAACTGCACCGGCACGGCATAGACCAGCGGCGTGAAGGCTGCGTCCATGTCCGGCATCACAATGGTCACCATGGAGTCCACGGTGGCCTCCTCCGCGCCCTTGGCGTCGGTCATCAGAATGATGTTGCCACCGCGCGCTGCGACCTCCTGCATGTTCGACACGGTCTTGTCGAACACCCGGTCATAAGGCGCGATCACGACCACCGGCATGGTCTCGTCGATCAGCGCGATCGGGCCGTGCTTGAGTTCGCCGGCCGCATAGCCCTCGGCATGGATGTAGGAGATTTCCTTCAGCTTCAGCGCGCCCTCCAGTGCCAGCGGATAACTGGTGCCACGGCCGAGATAAAGCACGTCCTTCGACTTGGCGATGTCGCGCGCCAGCTTCTCGATCGCAGCTTCGTGCGTCAGCGCGTCGGTCATCAGACGGGGGACCTTGACGAGACCGTGAACCAGTTTGGCTTCGTCGGCGTCGGACAGCTCGCCGCGGGCCTTGCCGGCTGCGATCGCAAGCGTCGCAAGCGCCATCAGCTGGCAGGTGAAAGCCTTGGTCGAGGCCACGCCGATTTCCGGACCAGCCAGCGTCGGCATCACGGTCTCGCTCTCGCGCGCGATCGTCGAGGTCGTGACGTTGACGACAGCGAGCGTGTGCATGCCCTGCTCTTTGGCGTAACGCAGCGCTGCCAGCGTATCGGCCGTCTCGCCGGACTGTGAGATGAAGATTGCCAGATCGCCCTTGCGTACCGGCGCTTCGCGATAGCGGAATTCAGATGCCACATCGACTTCGACCGGCACGCGCGCAAAGCGTTCGAACCAGTATTTAGCGATAAAACCCGCGTAGCTCGCAGTGCCGCAGGCGGTGATCGAAATGCGCTGGATGTCCTTGAAGTCGAACGGCAGCGTCATCGGCAGCGCAACGCGCTCGTTCGCCAGATCGACATAACGCGCCAGCGTGTGACCGACAACTTCCGGCTGCTCGTGAATTTCCTTGGCCATGAAGTGGCGATAGTTGGCCTTGTCGACCATAAAGGCCGACGCGCCGGATTTCAGCACGTCGCGCTTCACGACCTTGCCGGATTCATCGTGGATCTCGCAGCCCTTGCGGGTCAGCACCACCCAGTCGCCGTCTTCGAGATAGCTGATGTCGTCGGTGAACGGCGCCAGCGCAATCGCGTCGGAGCCAAGATACATCTCGCCGTCACCATAGCCGACTGCAAGCGGCGAGCCCTTGCGGGCGCCGATCATCAGGTTGTCGTGATCCTTGAACACGAAAGCCAATGCGAACGCGCCTTTCAGGCGCGGCAGCGCCTGCTTCACAGCTTCGACCGGCGATGCGCCCTTCTGCAGATAGAAACTGACGAGATGCGCGACGACTTCGGTGTCGGTCTCGCTGGCAAATTTGGCGCCGCCCTTTTCGAGCTCGAGGCGCAATTCGCGGAAATTCTCGATGATGCCGTTGTGCACGACCGCGACGCCTTCGGCGGCGTGCGGATGCGCGTTGGCTTCGGTCGGCTTGCCATGCGTCGCCCAGCGTGTGTGACCGATGCCGATATGACCTGCGAGCGGCGACTTGCCGAGCTTGGCTTCGAGATTCTTCAGCTTGCCTTCGGCGCGGCGGCGATCGATATGCGCGCCTTCCAGCGTGGCGACGCCAGCGGAATCGTAGCCGCGATATTCGAGGCGCTTCAGCGAGTCCACGATCTGGTCAGCAACCGGACCACGTCCCAAAATTCCGACGATGCCGCACATGCGGGGTTATCTCTCCAAGTGGTATCAAATTGCCCAGAAATACTGGAACTCTCTTAGCGAGAATCGCAAATCGACTGTTACTCAATAATTATTGCCGATTGAGACAAGTTACCGCGGTTGTAGGGGCATTTTGCGCGACGCGTTTAACAAACCATCAACGTGTTTGCGAAAGCATCTACCCCTGACCGGAGTAGACGTCCATGTGGGAGGAGCGAGACCCGAGAGCCCCCCGATCGATCGCCGGATCACGGCTGCGACATGTCGAGATGTCGCAGAGCAAACTGGCGCATTGGCCGCCGCCGCAGCGTGATATTGCGGTCAAACCGCATGTCGCCGAGCCCCATACGCCGCAGGAAGAAATTGTCGCCAAGCGCCCTATCCGCCGTGGTTGGCACCTGAAGACCCCAGTGACCTGACGTCATCGAGAACACCGCGCGCTCACTTCGGCTTCTTGTTCGCCGCGTTCTTGTCGCGGAAGCGTTTGCCCCAGCCTTCCTTCATCGACACTTCGTTGCGCTCTACCGCAAGCGCATCGTCCGGCACATCGCGGGTGATCACTGAGCCCGAACCGATGTAAGCGCCGGTCCCGATCCTCACTGGTGCGACCAGCGACGAATTCGAGCCGACAAAGGCGCCGGCGCCGATGACCGTCTTGTGCTTGTTGAAACCATCGTAATTGCAGGTGATCGTGCCTGCGCCGATATTGGCGCCGGCGCCGATATGCGTGTCGCCGACATAGGTCAGGTGGTTGACCTTCACGCCCGCTTCCAGAATGGCCGCCTTGGCCTCAACGAAGTTGCCAATGCGCGCCCCCTCGCCGACCGACGTTCCCGGCCGGATGCGTGCGTAAGGACCGATCGAGGCCTTCTTGCCGATGGCCGCCTGCACGATGTGCGAGAAAGCGTGAATGACAGCGCCGTCGGCGATACTGACGCCGGGCCCGATCACCACATACTGCTCGATGGTGACGTCGTTGCCGAACGTCGTATCGGCAGCGAGATGCACGGTCTCCGGTGCGACGATGGTTACGCCCGCATCCAGCGCAGCCTTGCGCAGCCGCGCCTGCATGATCGCTTCGGCTTCCGCGAGCTGCGCCTTGGTGTTGATGCCGCGGACTTCATCCTCACTGGTCTCGATCACACTCGCCCGCAAGCCCATGCTGCGCACGATCTCGACGGCGTCGGTGAGATAGTATTCGCCCTTGCTGTTGGACGTGCCGATCTGCTCGATGATCGTGAGCGCGGTCTTGCCGGCGAAGGCCATCACTCCGGCATTGCAGAGATCCACCTTGCGTTCGGCCGGTGTGGCATCCGCATGTTCACGGATCGCGACCAGTTGATCAGCTTCGACCAGGAGCCGGCCATAACCGGTCGGATCGGCCGCGCGAAAGCCGAGCACGGTCAGCGCAGCGCCTGCAGCCAAGGGCGCACGCAAACGCTCGAACGTCTCGGCCAAAATCAGCGGCGTGTCACCGAAGGCGATCAGCAGATAGTCCGCGCCCTTTGCAATGGCGTCCTTTGCCGCCAGCACGGCATGGGCGGTGCCGAGACGCTCGTGCTGAACGAATGTTGCGGCATCGGGCCGCACCCGTCTGGCTTCATCCGCCACGTCCTGACGATCGGGACCGACAACGACGGCCAGCGCAGAGCCTGCACCATGAGGCGCCGCCGCGAGCACATGGCCCAGCAGCGACTGGCTGGCGACCTGATGCAGCACCTTCGGCGTCGAGGACCGCATCCGCGTTCCCTCGCCGGCCGCGAGCACGATGGTGAGGCTGGTTCTGCCCGTCATCCGAATCCCCGTTGTGGCGACGCTCATGCGCCGCGGCCGTCTTAAATGGTTTTGGGCCAATCTGGAAACCGGTTTGGCTCGCCGTGTGGCCCGACAACCTCAGGTTCCCGCCGGTTTCCTGATAATGTTGAACTGTGATTCGCAGGGGCGATGGGGCGACGCAGACGTCGAATGGCGGATAAGCACGACAAGTGGGCCGATACTCTCTCAGCCGAGCATCGCGGCTGGCTGACCGGATTTCTGGCTGAGGAAGACAAGGTCGACCGCCGCATGATGTGGCGGCTGGGCTCCTGGGGCGTTGCCGCCGTGGGCGCGGTGGTGGTTGCCATTCTGGCCAGCCAGTCGCAGGTCCGGTTGCGCCGCGATCAGGTCGCCACATCCGATACCTTCGCGCGGCAGTCGCAGCAGATCCAGTTCGTTGCAAAGGAGACCCAGGCCGAGGCCCGGCGCCTGACGCTGGCCATCGAGACGCTGAACAGCGACCGCGACCGGCTCTATGCCCGCGTTACCTCGGTCGAACAGGGCCTGGATTCAGTCACCGGATCGATCAAGCGGCAGACCATTCCAACGCCAACAGCCGCCACAACGACGCCAGCACCAGCGCCGCAGCCACCTGCCTCCGCATCCGTCGTCGCCCCGCCTGCAGCCACCGAGCCAAAGCCGGTGGCAGAGCTTCCGAGCATTCCGTCGACGCCGGTCATCGGTCCCGTGGCTATCATCGCGCCGCCTGCCGAAACGACAGCCGCCAAACCGGCGCAAGTAGCGGCTTCATCGACAATCAATCCACCAGCCTCTGCGCCGCTCGTTGCATGGAAATCGATGACGGCGCCGCCCGACGCTGCGGCCGCCAAATTGAGCGAACCGGCGCCGACCATCGAAGCTCCTCCGGCCGCTCCGGAGACAACGGCATCGGTCCAACCGGCCGCGACCGAGCCCACCCCCACAGTCGTCGAGGCCGTTGCGACGCCGGTTGCGCGCACGGAGTTCGGCGTTGATATCGGCGGCGCCAATTCGGTGGACGGCCTGCGCGCGATCTGGCGCGGTATGTCCAAGTCACGCGCGCTGAACGGACTGCGCCCAATCATGATGGTGAAGGAACGCCCGACCGGACTCGGAATGCAACTGCGCCTCGTCGCCGGTCCACTCAGCGATGCTGCAGCCGCCGCGAAGATCTGCGCCGTGCTAACCGAGAGCAGCCGGCCCTGCGAGACGTCGATCTTCGACGGTCAGCGGCTTGCTATGAAGGCCGAGACGGCGCCCGCGGAAGTTGCGCCTGCACCAGCCAGACCGGCGCCACGCAGGCGCGCCGCGCCGAAGCCACAGGAGCGCACCGAACAAGCGCCGCCGCCCAAGCCCGTTGAAGAAGTTGCGCCGCCCAAGCCACAATCGTCGCTGACCTCGTTCCTGGGGCTGCGCTAAGGACCAAAAGATCATATTTTCAATCTCTTGGCGTGCGCGGCTAAAGTGTTATCTAGGTCCGACCTCTCACCGCGACCGCATGCCGGGTTGTTCCGCACAGCGTTTTGAACCATGGTTTCCGCATGAAAAAAGATCCGTTCAAGCTCACCGCCCGTCAGGTGCAATGGCTTCTCATCGTCGGCTTCCTGTCCGTCGGCTACGCCATCTATCTGCGTTATCTGGCTATCGAATTGTCGACGACGGCGCTCGCCTGCGACGCCGGCCTGCAGAGCACCCTGTGCAAGAGCCGGCTGGTGATGACCTATCTGTTCAAGAATTCGGTGTTCGGCATCGCCGCGATCGTCATTGCGACGCTGAATCTGCTGCGGCCGTCGATCGTGCTGATCACCGTCGCACTGATCGCAGCCGGTTTCGGGATCGTGCTCTACAACGTTGCCCTGTCGGGCATCGCGATCGGCCTGCTTATTCTGGGCTTTGCACGGCCCGCGCCTGCCACAGCGTGATGCCGAACAGCAGATAGATCGCGCAGGTCCACAGCGACTGCCAGTTATCCGGCCCTTCGTTGAAGCCGATATACACGGCCGACAGCACGAGCACTCCGGCAAACACCGACTCGGCGATCGGCCGTACGCCTTCCTGCGGACGGTTGACGGCCATCAGTCCCGCGAACGGCACCACCGCCATGGTCAGCGCCGCGAACGGAAAGTCGCGGTAACGCGGATCGAACACGAAACCGAGCGCGGTCTCAGCGCCGATCAGCGCCGCCACAGCCAGGGTCATCCCGAGCAGGACGGTCGACCACGAACGGGCCAGGAACCGGCTCGGCCCGACCAGTTGGAGGAAGGTCGGTAGCGAGCGGCCGGACATCGTCGCATAGGCGCACAGCAGCGGCGACGCGACACCGGCAGCCAGCAGCGCGCTCCACTGGATCCAGCGGCCGACGCCATAGCTTTCATAGATCAGCTTGTCTGCGGCAACGCCCAGCAGGATGCCGGCTACCGTGGCCGATACGGCAACGGTCAGCCAGGCCGACAGACGCGGCGACCATGGCCGTCGACGAAGCGTCAACATGCCCGTCACGAAAACCAGGAAGCTCAGGCCCATGCCGAGCCCCATCTGCAGCTTCCACGACGGATAATTGGTAATCGGAACGCCCGGTGGATACTTCAATTCGCGCGGCTGATCGTAGATCAGGCCCCAATAGCCGCCGACTGTACCTTCAAGGTCGCGCTTCCACGGCTGGTCATAGGCTTCGATCAGATTGACACGAAATCCCTCGCGCTTGGCCAGATCGAGGATTTCGGACACGACCCGTGCCTGGTTGGTGCGCGACGGCAACGCGCCATCGCGCATCCGCCCGGCACTCGGCCAACCTGTTTCGCCGATCAGGATTTCCTTGGATGGAAACGCCACGGCGAGACGCTTGCGGATCGAGTCCACATGGGCGGCGGCGCTCTTCGCGCGAATCGGAAAGTCCTCCCAATAGGGCAGGATGTGGATCGTGACGAAATCGACCGCGTCATAGATCTCGCGATTCTTCAGCCAGAACTCCCAGACATCGGCATAGGTCACGGGGATCTTGCCGACCTGCGCCTTCACCGAGCGGATATTGCCGACGAGATCGGCAGCCGTCATCTCGCCGCGCAACAGCACCTCGTTGCCGACGACCACGCTGCTGATCACGTTCGGAAAGCGCTTGGTGAGATCCACGACGCCGGCGATCTGCGCCAGGTTCTTGAGCCGGTTGCTGCCGAGCCAGACGCCCTGAATGACCTTCAGTCCGACCTTGCCCGCAAGCTCCGGCACCTGGTCGAGGCCGTTATCGATCGAATAGGTCCGCACGCATTTGGTGATCCCGGCCAGTTGCGCCATGTCCTCGGCAATCTGGCTCGCCGGAATAACGGCGGTCGAGTTCAACGGCGTCTGCTCACCACGGAACGGCGCATAGGAGACGCATTCCAGTTTGGCGGCAGGATCAATCGGCGCGCGCACCAGCGTGACCGGCGTGGCGAGCCACCACCAAACCGCTGCGATCGTACCAAGGGAAAGGATGAGAAGCGCCAGCGGCGTGCGGGTGGAAATTGGTTCCGTCCTCCAAAGTCGTCCGTCGATTAGCCGGTCATCGCCAATCTGCCAAGTGCGTCATGCCGGCAATCACGGACTTGTCGGCCCGACACGCCACGAAAATCAGACAAACTTCCGGCGTTGCTGGACAAAATCAAAAATGTCCGTCATGGGATTCAGCCGTGGTCCCCGCCGTATTGGGGGCCCATTTGAACGGCATCTGGCGAGGGCGTCAGAACTGCCTGGCAGCCAACTTATCGGGGACTTTATGCGTCGACTGGTGTTCGGGTTCCAATCTGCGGTTCTGCGTTGTCTCGCCGTTCCAGGCCTTGCTCTGCTGCTGGGTGTTGGCTGCGCGTTGGCCCAGAGCGGCCCAGTTCGCGCACAGGATCAGAAGCCTGCGGCAAATGCGCCCGTGACGCCTGCCGACGTTGCCCGTGAGAGCCAGAAGAAATCCGACGAATTTGTCGAGGCGACCCAGGCGATCAATGGTCCTGCCGGCAATCCTGAATGCGTCTGGCTTGGCCGCCGCGTCGTGGTGCTGATGTGGCGCGACGATCTCGACACCGCGTTCCGTCACCTCGATCTCTACGACCGATTCGGCTGTCCCGGCGGTCATGTGCAGGCAACGTTCCGCTGCCTGGTCAAATTCGGCCCGCTGATCGATCCGAAAATTGCGGACAGTCTCAACAGCCGCGTCCACGGCTGCTGGATCAATCCGAACGCGCAGCCGCAGCCTGCCGCGCTGAGCCAGCCGGCAACGCCTGCGCCTGCCGGTGGCGGCGCAGCGCCGGCGGCCGCTCCGCAGCCGGACGCCAAACCGCCTGCTGAAACGCCGAAGTAATGTGGCGCGCTCTGTTCAGGCGGCATTCAGCTGGCGGCACCTAATCGCATTTGAATAATGGTGCCGCCCTCAAAAGGCCACGGCAGCGTATGAGTTGTTAATTCGTGTGGCGGATATAGTCTCCGTTACCGTTGTACTGGTCGGACCTCGGGGACGGGTCCGCTTCCCGGCCACGCTCGCCCCGTTATGGTTCAGTTGCGATGCGCGCTGTCGTCGCCGTTTTATTGTTCGTGACCGCCGTTCATGCCGCCCTATGGGGCGTATTGCGCGAGAAGCAGGAAGCTCCCGATTTCAAGGGCATGATTCCCAGCCTCTCCTATGCGCCGTTCGAGGGCACGGCGCATCCCGACGTCGACAACATTCCGACCGTCGAGAAGATTCGCGCCGACCTCAAGAAACTGTCGACGATCACGCGCGCGATCCGTCTCTACTCGTCGACCGGCGGCGTCGAAATGGTACCCGCCATCGCCAACGAGTTCGGCCTCAAGGTCACCGTCGGCGCCTGGATCGACAAGAACGCGGATCGCAACGAGCGTGAAATTGCCTCCGCCGTTGAGCTTGCGAAGAAGAACCCGAATGTCATCGGCATCGTGGTCGGCAACGAAACGCTGTATCGCGATGAACTCAAGCTCGAGGACCTCGTCGAATATATCCGCCGGGTAAAGCGCCAGGTCACGGTTCCCGTCACGACCGGCGAAATCTGGAACATCTGGCGCGACAATCCGCAGCTCGCCTCGTCGGTGGACTTCATCGCCGCGCACATCCTGCCCTATTGGGAAAACTTCACCGACACCCAGGCCGTCGACCAGGCCGTTCATCTCTACGGCGTCCTGCGCGAGACCTTTCCCGGCAAGCGCATCGTGATCGCCGAATTCGGCTGGCCGAGTGAAGGCTACAATCTGCGCAGGGCCGTGCCCGGCCCGTTCAAGCAGGCCGTCGTGCTGCGCAACTTCGTGACCCGCGCTGAAGCGATCGGCATGGACTACAACATCGTCGAAGCCATCGATCAGCCCTGGAAATTCTTCGAAGGCGGCGTCGGCCCCTATTGGGGCGTTCTCAACGCCTCGCGGGAACCGAAATTCCCATGGACCGGTCCGGTCGTGGATCCGGACCACTGGAAGAACGCCAGTATTGCGGTTCTGGTTGGCATCCTGCTGTCGCTGCCGATCCTGCAGATCGTTGGCGCGACAGCGATGCAGGCTCTCGTGCTCTCGACCGCAGCCAATGCCGTTGGCGCCTGGGCGGCAACCATCTTCGCCTATCAGCAGACCCACTATTTCGTCTGGGGATCGGCCTTCGCCCTCTCACTCGGCTGCATCCTGCTGATCCCGCTGCTCCTGATCGCATTGGCGCGCATCGAGGAGATTGCGGCCATCGCCTTCGGCCGGA
This sequence comes from Tardiphaga sp. 20_F10_N6_6, assembly GCF_052076045.1. Taxonomy (NCBI): domain Bacteria; kingdom Pseudomonadati; phylum Pseudomonadota; class Alphaproteobacteria; order Hyphomicrobiales; family Nitrobacteraceae; genus Tardiphaga; species Tardiphaga sp. 20_F10_N6_6. The sequence goes on along the minus strand of NZ_CP197239.1, from coordinate 715,329 downwards.
AGCCATTGCGGCTGCTGACAGCCGAACGCAGCGAAAAGCTGCGTGCCGCTGCAGACGCCGAGCAGAAATACCCGAAGGTCTCGATCCACATTCCGGCCTATCGCGAACAGCCGGACATGCTGAAGCTGACGTTGGATGCGGTTGCCCGGCTCGACTATCCGAATTTCGAATGCGTGGTGATCATCAACAACACGCCGGATCCGGCCTATTGGCAGCCGATCCAGGATCATTGCCGCATGCTCGGCGAGCGGTTCATCTTCATCAATGCGGAGAAGGTCGAAGGCTTCAAGGCCGGCGCGCTGCGCATCGCCATGGACCGCACCGCGGCGGATGCCGAGGTGATCGGCATCATCGACGCCGACTATGTGGTGGAGCCGAACTGGCTGAAGGATCTCGTCCCAGCCTTCAACGATCCGCGCGTCGGCCTCGTGCAGGCGCCGCAGGACCACCGCGACGGCGACCGTTCACTGATGCACTACATCATGAACGGCGAATATGCCGGGTTCTTCGACATCGGCATGGTCCAGCGCAACGAGGCCAATGCGATCATCGTCCATGGCACCATGTGCCTCATTCGTCGCTCCGCGATGGACATGGCGGGCGGCTGGGCCGGCGACACCATCTGCGAGGACTCGGATCTCGGCCTCGCCATCATGCAGCATGGCTGGCTGACGCATTACACAAAGGAACGTTACGGCTACGGCGTGCTGCCGGACACCTATGAGGCGTTCAAGAAACAGCGTCATCGCTGGGCCTATGGCGGCTTCCAGATCATCAAGAAGCACTGGCGCCGTTTCATGCCCGGCGCGAGCCGCATGACCCAGGACCAGAAGCGCGAATTCGGCATGGGCTGGCTGAACTGGCTCGGCGCCGAAAGCCTCGGCGTCGTGGTGGCGATCCTCAACATCATCTGGGTGCCGATCATCGCCTTCGCCGATATCGCCATCCCCGACAAGATCCTGACGCTGCCGATCATCGCCTCCTTCGTGATCTCGCTGGCGCACTTCATCGTCCTGTACAGGCTGCGCGTGAAGATCGGCCTGTGGCAGATGCTGGGCGCGATGATCGCCGCCATGTCGGTGCAGTGGACGGTGTCGCGCGCCGTCGCCGATGGCCTGATCAAGGATCACCTGCCCTTCACCGTGACCTCCAAGGGCGGCAAGTCGACCATGTCGATCGAATTCCAGGCCTTCTGGGAAGCCGTGATCGGAGTGCTTCTGCTGATCAGCTGCGGCGTGCTGGTGTTCTCCAACAACTCCAAGCAGGTCACCGAGATCTACATCTTCGCCGGCGTGCTGGTGCTGCAGAGCCTGCCGTTCTTGTCAGCAGTGATGATTGCCATTCTGGAGAATTCGCGCGCCAATGACTTCCAGTGGTGGCGCAACACGACGGTTCGCACGGCCGAGCTGATCGGCCTTCGCCCGGTGGCGATGCCGCCGATCGACGTGTCCCGTCCCGAGGCCCAGCGCGAAGCAAACTGAACCGCGCCAATGGGGCGCGGTTCATGTCCATAACATCAAGCCCTGCCCTTGACCCCGGCGGACCCGCCTTTTACACAGCCGGTCACGCGATACGCTGCATTGCGGGCGCCATCGCGGCCGTGGCTGATCGGCCTCACCGCGCCCCGCAAGGGTCGGTTTCCTCCGTTTAGCTTCGTCAATACGGCACTTTAGGGCGGGTAGCTCAGTGGTAGAGCATTCGACTTTTAATCGACTGGTCGAGGGTTCGATCCCCTCCCCGCCCACCATCGCCGCAATGAGCCACGCCGGAACTTCCGGTTTTCACACCATCATCAGCCTCTGAACACCGGACAATCGAACATGCGGATTACCCTCGTCGGCTCCAAACACTTCGGCGTCACGACCCTCGATATGCTGAAGACCCACAACGTCGAGATCGCGTCCGTGGTGGTTGCAGATGCCGAGGACCGTCTCGCCGCAGCCGCCAAGGCTGCCGGCATCCCGGTGACAGTCCAGGCCAATCCGAAGCTCGTCGTGGCCTCCGAGATCGCCGAGGGCACCGAGCTGATCATCACGGCGCACAGCCACGCCCGCATCGGCAAGGATGCGCTCGCCGCAGCCAGCCTTGGCGGCATTGGCTACCATCCGTCACTGTTGCCCCGTCACCGTGGCATCGCTGCCGTGGAATGGACCATCAAGGAAGGCGATCCGATCGCCGGCGGCACCATCTATCACCTTGCCGATGTCATGGACGGTGGCGCCATCGCCGCGCAGGAATGGTGCTTCGTGAAAAAAGGCGAAACTGCTCGCGAACTTTGGGAGCGCGCGTTGGCGCCGCTGGGCCTCAAGCTGCTCGGCGAGGTCGTGGACTTCGCGACTGTCCACAAGCGCTTGCCCGCAACCTACCAGGACGAGCAATTCGCAACCAATGCGCCAAAACTGGCCTAGAAGCCTCAAAAATGGTTAAAAAGGCGCCGGAACCCGCCCGAATCAACCAAATCTGTCAATAAAGGGAACCAATTTGCCCGTCGCGGCTTGCATCCCGTGAGTTGTTTTGGGTCTATGCGGCAACGCAGCAAATTTTGGACACATTACCCCCCAATAAGGTGGCCATCACAACATCGAGGATTTGATTCAATGCGTTTTGACCGCATCCGTTCCGCCTTGTCCGTTTCGCTGATTGCCAGCGCAGCGTTGATTTCGGCTCCTTCATTCGCAGCCGACAATGCCTATGACGGGCTCTGGAATGTGACCATCGTTACCAAGACCGGCAGCTGCGAGCCGACAGCTCGCTATCCGTTGACCGTCACCGAAGGCCGCATCACTGCGCCCGGCGCCGACGTCAACGGCAAGGTTGGCCGCGAAGGCACCGTGCGCGTGTCGATCGGACCTGCTTTCGCCAACGGCCAGTTGTCCGGCAACACCGGATCGGGCAAGTGGAACGGCGCCTCGGGCGGCGTCCCCTGCAGCGGCCGGTGGGAAGCTTCGCGTCAGTAATCCCCAACCAGGAATGCTCCCCATGATGCCTACCTCGACCTCTCCGCGTTCGCTCGTTCGGACGGCGGTGCTCTGCGCCACGCTCGGTCTGACGTCTGCGTCGGCATATGCCCAGTCAGCGCCGTTCGCCGGTATGGCCGGAGTATGGTCGGGTAACGGGACGATCTCGCTCGAGGACGGCTCCAAGGAGCGCATTCGCTGCAAGGCGACCTATGCCGTGAGCGGCGACGGCGCGGGACTGAACCAGTCCCTGCTCTGCGCCAGCGACAGCTACAAGTTCGAACTGAAGAGCGACGTGAAGTCCAGAGGCGGCGAGCTGTCTGGCAGCTGGGCTGAGACGACCCGCGGCGTGACAGGGTCGCTCGAGGGTCGGGCAACCGCCGGCAAGTTCAATGTTGACGTTTCCTCGCCAGCCTTCAGCGCGAAGCTGATCCTGACGACGACCGGCAACAAGCAGCAGGTCTCGATCACCTCCGAAGGCCAGTTCAGGGGCGCCAGCATTTCGCTCAGCCGCAGCTGATCGTTCCGCACGTTTGGAATTCGAACCCCGGTTGTTTCAAACAGCCGGGGTTTTGTTTTGCCGATATATCCTCTGCCTGAGAGCGTCCGCACGATCTCTCGCAACGCAGCCCCACCGGATTCGTCCGTTGCAAAGCCCGGCGATGTCGCCGATAGAGCCAGTTCTAAGGCTGACACCGCTGCGTGAATCATTGCAGCGCAAGAAACTGGTTCTCAGGGATTATGGATCGCCCCCCGTCGAAGGCCCGCGCCGCGCTGTGGATGTCCGGCTGGCTGCTTCTGATGCTGTTCGTCGCCATCGGCGGTCGCGAGACGCTGCGCGAACTCAATGTCTTCCAGGTGATGGAGATCCGGTCCGTCTTCGGCTTCGTCATGCTGCTGCCGATCCTGTATTTCAACGGCGGCTTTCGCGCCATGAAGACCACACGGCCGCTGGCGCATGTGTCGCGCAACCTCGTGCATTACGGCGCGCAGCTCGGCTGGTTCTACGCACTCACGCTCATTCCCCTGAGCCAGCTCGTCTCCATCGAGTTCACCATGCCGATCTGGATCGCGATCATGGCGGCGTTCTTTCTCGGCGAGCGCATGACGCTCTGGAAGATCGTCGCCATCGTGCTCGGCCTGATCGGCGTGATCGTCATCGTTCGCCCGACCACGGGCGTCGTCAATCCCGGTCAGCTGATTGCGCTAGCCGCCGCGTTTGGCTTCGGCATCTCGATCACATTGATCAAGTCACTGACGCGCACGGACAGCGCGCTGAAGATCATCTTCTGGATGATCGTGGTGCAGTCGGCGGCCGGCGTTTTCCCCGCGCTATACTCCTGGCAGTGGCCATCGGCCTATGTCTGGGGCTGGCTTGTCGTGGTCGCCTTCTGCGGGACGTTCTCTCACTTCTGCATGGCGCGCGCGATGCTCTATGCCGATGCGACGGTGGTCGTGCCGATGGACTTTCTGCGCGTACCACTCAGTGCCACCATCGGATGGTTACTATACTCTGAACGGCTCGACATGTTCACACTGCTCGGCGCAGCTCTCATTCTCGCCGGCAACACGCTGAACCTGCTCAGTACCGATCGACCGCCGGTGCGTGCGGCGGCCTGACGCATCGGGTTCCCTTTTTCGATTTTATTCTCCGAGTGCGTGTCTCGACATTTTGGCGCACGCCCGCAATTGGTACTTTTCCCAATGTGTCTAGGGTCGAATGACCGGATTCGTGGGGGAGATCGTATCGTGCGCCATTTCGCTTTTGCCCTGTCTGCGCTGTCCATCCTGTTCAGCGCGGATGTAGCGCTTGCCGACAAGCGCGTCGCTTTCGTCGTTGGCAATGGCAGCTACAAGAATGTCGATCCGTTGCCGAACCCGCCGATCGACGCGAAGGCCATGGCCAGCGCGCTGCGCAATGTCGGCTTCGACGTCATCGAAGGATCGAACCTGACGCGCGACGGCATGACCGAAAAGCTGCTCGACTTCGGCCGCAAGGCGCAGGGCGCCGATGTCGCGGTGTTCTTCTATGCCGGCCACGGTATCTCGGTGAACAACATCAACTACCTTTTGCCGATTGATGCCAATCTGAAGTCGGAGATGGACGTCAAGCTCGGCGCAGCGATCAATGTCGAGACCACCCTCGACCAGACCATGGGCGATGCCAAGGTGAAGCTGGTATTCCTCGATGCCTGCCGCGACAATCCGTTTGCCGCCAAGATCCGCTCCAGCGGATCTGCCACGCGCAGCGTCGCGGTGTCGTCCGGCCTTGCGGAGATGAAATCCGGCGAAGGCACGCTGATCGCATTCGCCACCAGCCCCGGCCAGACCGCCCTCGACGGCAAGAGTGGAAGCAACAGCCCGTTCACCCGCGCGCTGCTCAACAACATCACCACGCCCGGCGCCGAGATCCAGCAGGCGATGACGAAAGTGCGCGCACAGGTGCAGGACGAAACCAACAAAGGCCAGCTGCCCTGGGGCCACACCAATCTGATCGGCGCAGTCTATCTCAATCCGGACGTGCAGGCGCAGGTCGCCGTTGCCGCGGCCAGCCCCACCGCCACCATGCCCGCGGCGGCCACCGCCGGCTCCGATGTCGAGCTTGAGTTCTGGCGCTCGATCAAGGACTCCAACCGGCCGGAGGAACTGAACGCCTACATCTCGATGTACCCGAACGGCCAGTTCAAGCCGCTCGCCCTCGCCCGTATCGCCGCGCTACAGGAAGCCGCCACCGCGCCGCGTACCGCTGCGCCGGGCGTCGACAAGGCCGTGTTTACCGAGGAAGCCAACCAGCTCACCGAGGACAAGATCGGCCTCGACAAGGTCAAGCGGCGCGACGTGCAGCGCCGCCTCAATGGCCTTGGCTTCGACACCCAGGCGACCGGCAGCTTCGATGCCGGGACCCGTGGCGTGATCACGCGGTGGCAGGCGGCACGCGGTTACCCGACGTCGGGCTATCTCAACAAGGTGCAGCATGCCGCACTGCTCACCGAGGTCGTCGCGCTGAAGGAGGAACCGGCACCCGCACCGAAGCCGGTGCGCCGCCAGGTACAACAGCAGACCTATGAGGAAGCGCCCGTGGTCCGGCGCCAGGCTGCGCCCGCCCCCGCCCCGGCCATCGATCCCGCCGGTCCCGGCCGGTTCATCGGCGGCGTGGTTGGCGGCTTCCTCAACCGCTAGGCCCGCTACCTAAAGCGGCAGCTTACTTGCCTGCCGCCTTGCGCAGCGCGTCGTTCATGCGGTCCTGCCAGCCCGGTCCGTCCTGCTGAAAATATTCCAGCACGTCCTGATCGATCCGCAGCGACACCAGTTCGCGCACGCCGGGAACGGCGGCCTTAGCGACCGGTGCCTCGACCGGTTTGGTGGTCGTCTTCTTGAACGCCGCCTCCGCCTCGGTGCGGGCATCCTGGAGCGTGCGCGGGCGTCGCGGGGGCTGTGCCATCTCGGTCAGATTCCTTCCAACATTGCCGTCGACAGATAGCGCCCGCTGAGCGGCTGCACAATCGCTTCCACGGTCTCGCCGAAGATGCGTCCACACAAGGGCGCGATGTGGCAGCTACTCGCCTCTGCTGCACGACCGGCAATGTCAGCAAATTTTACAAATGTCATTCATCGTAACAGGCGCATTCTCCGTGACGCACGTGGCGTTGCACAAAGGTGACCGCGCTGCGGCGCAAACATGCGCTGACTTAAAAAACTTCAAAGCAACGCATTTGTGTTGCGACACGGTCAAACAAATCGGATTAGGATCGTGTCATGTCCGATGAGACGACGAAGGAGGTCACGATGTCAGCATCAGCTGAAGTCCGTACGACCAAAACGTCCCATCCCGCGCCGCGTGGCAGCGATCTTCCGACCTGCCCCGTTTGTGCCGACTCGATGATTGCTGCCGAGGCGTCGGCCTTTCTCACCGATGACGTCGTCAGCTATCTCTGGACCTGCGATACATGCGGCTATGGTTTTGTGACCAAGCACGCCTTTCGCCGGACGGTCTGCAACTAGCGCTGTTCGCGCCGACCCGCGTGAACCGATCTTGGATTGCTCCGCGATCCGAGGAAGTCACCGATTGTGACTATCACATTCACCGTGCCTCTGCTTGCCCGTCGAGGGCTGCTGCCTTCCACGCAAATGGCACAACCCAAACGCCCAGTAAGGCGAACGCAGCCAGTATCGCCCATGCGTCATTGACGCTCCAAACAAAAGCAGCCGCTCGCGCCGAGGCTCAGCATATCGTCTCGACCGGCGTCCGCGTCGGCGCAGCATCGGCACGCGTCAAGGTCAGCAATCTGCGCAAACGATTTGCACCGTCACGCGTGCACCAAGTAACGACCACGCCGCAGTCACACCTTCGCCATTTCTGACGTTCCCAAGCCGTGCTAACCAGCTGTCGGGTCTACAGCGGAGAGGCCGTCTCTCGGGTCGAGGGGATACCCGCACTGGAGTCGGTCATGACCGGTCAAATTCCCTTCTTCGTGCCTAAGCGCACGATCGCTGCAAGTGAGGTCGCGGGCATCGCGGGCTTACTTTTTGTTACAAAGGATTTCCTCATTTCGGCTGGAGCAGCGCTAGAGACAGCGCGTCGCGGCGAGCTGAGCTATATGGACAATCACAAGTATCTTGAGGCCTTGAGGCAGACGAATGCGGGCGCTTGTCTCGTCTCCCCGCGCTTCAGCGCGTCCGTTCCAAAGGAGACCTACTCTTTTGTGACACCTCAGCCATATTTGATTTACTCGAGAATCCTCGCCCTGCTCTATCCAGGGGCGGCTATCCCAGGGTCACTTTTCGAGACCGACGGCATTTCTCCAAACGCGACGATTCATGCTTCGGCCATCATCGATTGCGGGGTTACCATCGATCCCGGCGCAGTGATCGGTCCCCGGGCCAGGATCGGTGAACGCACTTATATCGGGTCAAACGTCGTGATCGGTCCAGACGTCACCATCGGGAGCCATAGCTCAGTCGGCGCCGGCGCTATCATTGCGCACGCAACCGTCGGCAATCACGTCATTGTCCATCCAGGCGTATCGATCGGGCAGGACGGCTTCGGATTCGTGCCCGACAAAGGCGGACATATAAAAATTCTCCAGGTCGGAGGCGTCATTATTGAGGACTGCGTCGAAATAGGCGCAAACACGACCATCGATCGCGGGTCGACCCGTAACACGTTTATCGGCGAAGGCACGAAGCTCGATAACCTCGTACAAGTCGCCCACAACGTGACGATTGGCAGGCACTGCCTCATCGCCGCGCAAGTCGGAATTGCCGGGTCCGCAACTCTCGGGAGTTTTGTTGCAATAGGCGGCCAGACTGGAATTGCTCCTCATCTGACAATCGGCGACGGCGCACAGATAGCCGGCGCAAGCGGCGTCACGCGCGACGTGCCCGCAGGAGAGCGATGGGCAGGATTTCCAGCCCGGCCCAGCCGCAGGTTTTTCCGGCAATACAAGGCCATGGAAATGCTTGCGGCCGGTGACCGCGAGACAAACGATTGATGAACCTGCAAACCACCGGACCTGGCTGCCGGCCGAGGCACGGATGATCGACTGGCCGGTGAAGTCGGAACCGGTGAAGGCGACCTAGTTGACCTCTGGTTACCGCGGCGGAATGTCGCCGCGTGCCCAGCCCTCACGCGTATGCGCCCGAAACTCTTCGAACGTTCCGGCCTCGATGGCTGCGCGGATACCCTGCATCAGGCTCTGGTAATAGGCGATGTTGATTTCAGACAGCAGCATCGCGCCGAGGGTCTCACCTGATCGCACCAGATGATGCAGATAGGCGCGCGAATAGTCTCGCGCGGCCGGCCAGGTGCTCTCTTCGTCCAGCGGCCGCGGATCGTCCTGATGCCGCGCATTGCGCATATTGATCTGGCCGTGACGTGTGAAGGCCATGCCGTGGCGGCCGTTACGAGTCGGCATCACGCAGTCGAACATGTCGACGCCGCGCGCCACCGCTTCCAGCATATCATCCGGCGTGCCGACACCCATCAGATAACGCGGCCGGTCCGAGGGGAGGATCGGAACCACCTCCTCGATCATCGCCAGCATCACCGCCTGCGGTTCGCCCACGGCAAGACCGCCGATCGCATAGCCATGAAAGCCGATATCGATCAGCCCCTGCGCGCTGGCGCGGCGCAGTTCCGGCACATCTCCGCCCTGTGCGATGCCGAACAGCATATAGCCTTCAGGCGCCGTCTCGAAGGCGCGCTTGCAGCGTTCGGCCCAGCGCAGCGACAGCTGCATGGCGCGGTCGATGTCGGCGTGTTCGGCGGGCAGCCGCACGCATTCGTCGAGCTGCATCGCGATGTCCGAATTCAGCAGCCGCTGGATCTCGATGGCCCGTTCCGGGGTCAGTTCGAACTTCGCACCGTCGATATGTGAGCGGAACGTGACGCCCTGCTCCGTCACCTTGCGGAGCTGCGCCAGCGACATCACCTGGAAACCGCCGGAGTCGGTCAGCATCGGACCGTTCCAGGTGGTGAATTTCTGCAGGCCACCGAACGACGCGACGCGTTCTGCGCCGGGGCGCAGCATCAAATGGTAGGTATTGCCCAGCACGATATCTGCACCGGCATCGCGCACGTCGCGCCAGTGCAGGCTCTTCATCGCACCGAGCGTGCCGACCGGCATGAAGGCCGGTGTGCGCACCACACCATGCGGCGTTGTCAGCTGGCCCCTGCGTGCCGTGCCGTCAGTGCGCAGCAGTTCAAAATGATTGGCGACGGTCATTGATTGCGTGTGTCCCGAAACAGCAGACTGGCGTCGCCGTATGAATAGAAACGATAGCCGGTCGCAATGGCATGGGCATAGGCCTGCTTCATCGTATCCATGCCGGCAAAGGCAGAGACCAGCATGAACAGCGTCGAACGCGGCAGATGGAAATTCGTGAGCATGATATCGACGGCGCGGAAACGATAGCCGGGCGTGATGAAGATCGCAGTCTCGTCGGCGAATGGATGAATAACGCCGTCCTCGGACGTCGCGCTTTCCAGCAGACGCATTGAGGTCGTGCCAACGGCAACCACGCGTCCGCCGGCCGCATGCGCTGCGTTCAACGCATCCGCCGTTGCGCGCGAGATCGTACCCCACTCGGAATGCATCTTGTGCTCGGCGGTGTCGTCGACCTTCACCGGCAGGAACGTCCCTGCTCCGACATGCAGCGTGATGCGATGCAGGCCGACGCCCCGCGCCTTCAGAGCGGCTTCCAGTGCCGGCGTGAAATGCAGTCCCGCCGTCGGTGCGGCGACGGCGCCGTCATTGGCGGCGAACATGGTTTGATAATCGGCCGTGTCACGCTCGTCCGGAGCGCGTTTTCCGGCGATGTAAGGCGGCAGCGGCGGCGCGCCGAGTTCAGCGATCGCCTGATCCAGCGCCGGGCCGTGAAACGAGAAAGAGAAGATGATTTCGCCGGCATCACCCTTGTGCTCGACTTGAGCGTCGAGATGTCCGAGCAGGCAGACGCGGCCTTCATTGCCGAAGCGCACCGTATCGCCTTCGACGAGCTTCTTTGCAGGCCGTACCAGCGCCTGCCAGCGCGAATTGTCGAGGCGCTTGATCAGCGTCGCATCGATCTTCGGTTCGGTCTCGCGGCCAATACGACGGCCGGTGAGTTGCGCCGAGATAACCCTGGTGTCGTTGACGACCAGCTGATCGCCGGGCTTCAGCCAGGTCGGCAGATCCGATACGACATGATCCTGCACGCCGATACCCGGCTGAACGACAAGTAGCCGCGCGGCGTCGCGCGGGCTGGCAGGCCGCAGCGCGATGTTCTCGGCGGGAAGTTCGAAATCGAAGATATCGGTACGCATGGGTTTGTAGTTATTCCCACTCCGTCATGGCCGGGCTCGTCCCGTCCATCCACGTCTTGGTGTTGATGCCTATAAAACGTCGATGCCCGGGACAACTAGCGAAGTTCGCTTCGCGCTGCCCGGGCATGACGAACGTGAGGGAGGAGCTTAACTTAGGCAGCCGCGTCAGCAGCCATGGTGGCCTTGACGATCTTGTCCGGGTTCTGCACCGGCTCGCCGCGCTTGATCTTGTCGACGTTCTCCATGCCTTCGGTGACCTTGCCCCAGACAGTGTACTGCTTGTTGAGGAACGACGCGTCGTCGAAGCAGATGAAGAACTGGCTGTCGCCGGAATCCGGGCTGGCCGCGCGGGCCATCGACAGCGTGCCGCGCACATGCGGCTCGTTATTGAATTCGGCCTTCAGCTTCTTGCCCGAACCGCCGGTGCCGGTGCCCTGCGGACAGCCGGTCTGCGCCATGAAGCCGTCGATGACACGGTGGAAGACGATACCGTCGTAGAAGCCTTCGCGCACGAGCTCCTTGATACGGGCGACATGGCCCGGGGCCAGATCCGGGCGCATCTCGATGGTGACGGGACCCTGGGTGGTTTCAAGGATCAAAGTATTCTCGGTAACAGCCATGCTCGTCTCTCTACTGGTTTGGGTTGGTTTCGGCGGTCGTCAAACCGCACTCGGAAGGGGCGTCCAGCGACCGCGTCGCCCAGGCCCCCGGTAAATGGCATCGGCGTGCAATGTTGCAATGTCTCCATCACAGCCGTTCGGTAGGCAACGCTGTCGGCCTCGGAGGCATCCGGCGTCTCGAAGGTAATTCGCGGCCTTCCGAGAAGTTCACCGGATCGCTTGAAGCTGAACAGTACCGTGATCTCCATGCCCGGATGGCCGCGCGGCAAGGCGGGCGGATGCCAGCACACTTTCAGCCTTCCGAACATGCCCTCCAGCGTACTCACGGCGTCAGACTGAGCCGATGCCGGATGCGCCTGAAGGACGCCAGACAGCAATAATGCCGCGAGCAGAGCAATCACCCTGCATCGCGGCATCATGATGCTCACTTGATGTCGGAAGCGACCTGAACCTTGACCATCTTGTCAGGGTCGGTCACGGCGCCGCTGGCCGAACCGGGAGGCGCCTTCTTGAGCTTGTCGACGACGTCCATGCCGGCGACGACGTCGCCAACCACGGTGTATTTGCCGTTCAGCGACGAGCCCTCCGCGAACATGATGAAGAACTGCGAATTGGCCGAATCCGGATCGCCGGCACGTGCCATGCCAACAACGCCGCGCTTGTACGGCACCTGCGAGAATTCGGCCTTCAGGTTCGGATACTTCGATCCGCCGGTGCCGTTGAAGTTCTTGCCATCGCCGGTCTGCGCCATGAAGCCGTCCATCACGCGGTGGAACGGTACGTTGTTGTAGTAGCCTTCGCGGGCGAGCAGCTTGATGCGCTCGGCGTGCTGCGGGGCGATATCGGTGCGCAGCTTGATGATGATCCGGCCCTTGGTCGTGTCGATCACGACCGAATTGGCCTTGTCGAGGCCAGCCGGAAGGGCTGCCGGAGCCTGCGCGAAAGCGGGAGCCGCGAACATCAGCGCGGCAGCAAGTGCGACTATACGGATCATGGAAACTCCGGATCAGAGAAAGCCGGTCAGCCGGCGTTTGATTAAGCGGCGAATTTGGACTTGAGGCTCTTGGCAACCGCGTCCGGGACGAAAGCCGAAACGTCGCCGCCCATGGCGGCGATTTGCCGGACCAGTGTGGCGGTGATCGGGCGGACACTCACCGAGGCCGGAAGAAATACCGTCTGCACATCCGGCGCCATAGTCTCGTTCATGCCGACGATCTGCATCTCGTAATCGAGATCGGTGCCGTCGCGCAGCCCACGGATCATGATGGTCGCACCGATCTGTTGCGCCAGTGTGGTGGTGAGATTGTCATAGGTCGTGCAGTCGAATTCGCAGCCGGCGGCTGAGGCCAGCGGTCCGAACACCTGCTTCACCATCTCCAGCCGCTCGTCCGTCGAGAACAGCGGCTTCTTGCCAGGATGGACGCCGATGGCGACCACGAGCTTGTCGCACAGGCCAACGGCATGGCGGACCACATCGAGATGGCCATTGGTGACGGGATCGAATGAACCGGGATAAAGCGCGATACGGGGCATTCCCCCTCCTACCCCGCCCCCGTTCGAGCCGCAAGCCGACTTGGTTCCGCCCGCTGGGGCCGAAGGGCCGATGTTTATTTTCGGACAGGGCTCGAACCGGATGCCGGGTCAGCGCGTCTACTGGGTACGCAGCAACGATATTGAAAACATTGGGCTTTCGAGCCTCATGTGTCGTCATGCGCGTACGGACGAAACACAAACCGGGCCGGATGAAACCACTTTGCCCGGACACGACAACTTCCTGAAACCGGGCCTGATTAATCAGGCAAGCACAGGAAGCGACAAACAAACCGGGCCAAAACGGCCCGAATGACAGGGGACCGTCATGATCAAGACTCTCTCAGCAGTTGCCGTCGCAGCTTTCATTGCAGCCGCCCTCACCGTTCTGCCGGGCTTTGCCCCGAAGGTCGAGGCGTCGGTGCCGGTGGCCCTCGCCAAGGCCGACCGTCTGGACATCCACACGGTAGGTCGCAACTGCTCCGAGCAGGCCTGGCCGAACTTCGAGGCCTCCTGCCTGCGTAACGCAGCCAGCAAGACGATCACTGTCCGCGAAGTCCGCCTCGTGACCGCCGAGCGTCGCTAAGCGGCAAAGAATACCGTCCCCGGCCAGAGCCGGGGGGCGTACTGATACTCAATCCGGGCAATTGAACTACACTCCTCCACCGCGCGCGATGCATAGTTCAGTGAAATTCTCGCGACAACTACTTCAACTAATTTCATAGCAATTCGCGACGCAACGTCGCAGACTGCTGGTTAAGCGCGATCGTGAAAGCGCGAGTCCCGCGAGGGCTGCCAGTGACCGCCATCCCAGCCGCATCGCCAGGCCACTCTGGCGGACTTCCTCTCACGGCAACGATCGGCGCGCTCGGCGTCGTCTATGGTGATATCGGCACCAGCCCCCTTTATGCACTCAAGGAAGCCGTGAAGGCAGCCGCCCATGGCGGGCCTCTCACGTCCGAAGCAACGCTCGGCGTGGTGTCGCTTATCCTCTGGGCGTTGATCCTGATTATCTCCCTGAAATACGCGCTTCTAATCCTGCGCGCCGACAATCGCGGCGAAGGCGGTATCGTCGCGCTGTTGGCACTGCTCCACGCGCGCAACGCAGAGCCGGGCACTTGGCGCATACATTTGCTGATCGTCGGCCTCGTCGGCGCCGCCCTGCTCTATGGCGATGGCGCCATCACGCCGGCGATCTCGGTGCTATCAGCCATTGAAGGCCTCAAGGTCGATGCACCGTCGCTGGCGCCAGCCGTGGTGCCGCTCACCGTCATCATTCTGATCGGGCTGTTTCTGATGCAGAGCAAGGGCACCGGTTTCATCGGCGGCATCTTCGGGCCAGTGATGCTGGGCTGGTTTGCCGTGCTCGCGCTGCTCGGCATCCATGGCATCGTGCAATCGCCCGGCGTGCTCGCTGCCGTCAGTCCGCTCTATGCCTTCGAATTCCTGATCCATCAGGACTTTCACATCAGCTTTGCCATTCTCGGCGCTGCCTTCCTTGCCGTGACCGGCGGCGAAGCGATGTATGCCGATATGGGCCATTTCGGCCGGATGCCGATCAGGCTCGCCTGGTTTGCCATCGCCCTGCCGGCGCTGGTGCTGAACTATTTCGGCCAGGCGGGACTTCTGATCGCCGACCCCACCGCCATCAACAACCCGTTCTATCAACTGGCGCCGGACTGGCTGCACTACCCACTGGTGGCCTTTGCGACCGTCGCGACGGTGATCGCCTCGCAGGCTATCATTTCCGGTGTGTTCTCGCTGACGCAGCAGTCGATCCAGCTCGGCTTCCTGCCGCGGATGCAGATCCGGCACACCACCAGCCACGCCATGGGCCAGATCTATGTGCCGCTGGTGAACTGGCTGCTGGCGGCGGCGACGCTGGCCGCCGTGCTCAGCTTCGGCACATCGGACGCCCTGGCGGGCGCCTATGGCATCGCGGTATCGCTGCTGATGGCGATCACCACGCTGCTCGCGGCATTGGTCGCTCTGCAATGGGGTTATCCGCCGCTTCTCGTCGTGTCGGTGAATGGCTTCTTCTTCATCATCGATTGCATCTTCTTCGCCGCCAATTCCACGAAGCTGTTCGAAGGCGGCTGGTTTCCGCTATTCTTGGCGGCTGCTGTGGCGTTCCTGATGCTGACATGGCGCAGTGGTGTCAAACTCGTCGAAAGCGCCCGCGCCAAACTGCGTCAACCCGAAGAAGACCTGATCGAGACGGCCGTCAGTCGCTGCCATGCGCGCCTCAATGGCACTGCGGTGTTCCTGGCATCCATGCCGAACGGTGTGCCGCTGGCGCTGACGCAATTCGTCAAGCACAACCACGTCCTACATGAGCGCGTCATTCTGGTGACTGTGCTGATCTCCGAAGTGCCGCGCGTCCCGGATGCCGATCGCGCCGAGATTATCGAAGTCATTGAAGGGATCACGCGCGTCATCTTGCACTACGGCTTCATGCAGTATCCAACGATTTCGGACGGGCTAGGTCTAGCCTCCGAACAGGGCAAGCTGCCCGGCATCGATCTCGCCGAGATCACCTATTACATCGGCCGGGAGACCATCATTCCCAGCGACAAGGTCGCCGGGATGGCGGTGTGGCGCGAAACCGTATTCGCGTTCCTCCAGCGCAACGCCGAGCGCTCCGCGGCGTTCTTCGGCGTGCCGACCAAGCAGGTCGTCGAATTCGGCACCGAGATCGAGATTTAAGCCGCGCGCGACTTAAGCCTCGGCCGGCCGCGACTGCTCGCAGCAGGCCTGGCCGAACGTCGAGGTCTGCCTGCCTGCGCTCTAGCGACCCACGCCCGCAAGGCGCGGAGCCTCTGCGAAACACGCGATGAGCATTTCGGTGAGGACTCGTACCTTTCGAGGGGGATGCTGACTTGGCGGGCGGATGACATAGACACCTGCCGGTGGCGGCGGATGGCGTGTCATGACCGGAACAAGCGTTCCCGAGGCGACATCGTCATGGGTGATGCCATCGGGGAGCCAGGCGATGCCCAGTCCTGCCAATGCTGCGGCGCGGAGAGCCGTGCCGTTATCGGCTTTGAAGCGCCCTTGCGGGCGCACCGTGATTGTCTTGTCGCCATCCATGAATTGCCAGGCTTCTGTGCCCTGCATGAGAGCCTGATGCGCAACGAGGTCGTCCGGCGTCTCGGGGGAACCATGCGCTGCGATATAGTCCGGGCTGGCGACCAGTTTTCCATAGATGGGCCCGACGTGTCGCGCGATCAGGTTGGAGTCCGGAAGATAGCCAACCCGGATGGCGCAATCGAAACCTTCTGCGATGAGATCAACGAAGCGATCACTGTAGACGCTATGGATGTGGAGCTGCGGGTGCCGTCGCGCCATGTCCGCAAGCACAGGAGCTAAGTGCGTTGGGCCGAAAGTCAGCGGCACGGCAATGCGCAAGCGGCCGCAAAGCTCACCATCAGGCAGGAGCAATTCCCTGGCCGCGTCGATCTCGGCGCAAGCTCGCGCTGCATGGTCGCGAAACGCGACTCCCGCTTCGGTGAGCGCAGCGCCGCGCGTGGTTCGTGCGAGAAGCTGCACGCCAAGTTCCGCTTCAATGCGAGCAAGCTGCCGACTGACGATCGACTTGGAGACGCTGAGCCGACGCGCAGCGGGCGAAACGCCCCCGGCATCGGCAACTTCCACGAATGTCCTGAGCGCTTCGATATCCAATTCGGCGTTCCCCATTCCGCAACACAGCTTGCCACGGAAGGGCACTACCTCATCAAGCCCAAGAACGGCAATACCCCTCGAGACAGCGCCGCCGTTGGCGCATGTCCCATCAAGAAGACCAATCTCACTCACAACGGCACCAGAGGATATATTCATGACCTTTCGTAATGGCCTTGCGTCGCTCCTTCGTCCCGAAGACTCGGTCCTCATTCTGATCGACCACCAGCCCTACCAGCTCGCCAACGTGAACAGCCATGAACCGCAGATGGTGATCAACAATACGGCGGGCCTGGCGAAGGCCGCCAAGGCGTTCGGCGTTCCCACCATCCTGACCTCGGTGCTCGCCGAGCGTGGCGGTCTCTTATTCCCTCAGATCACCGACGTGTTCCCCGGCCAGGAGGTGATCGACCGGACCTTCATCAACACCTGGGAAGACCCGAAGGCGGTGGACGCCGTCAAGGCAACGGGCCGCAAGCAATTGATCATCGCGGGCCTGTGGACTGAGATCTGCGTCGCGATGCCGACGATCCAGGCCCTCGGCGAGGGCTGGGACGTAACGGTCGTCACCGATGCCTCGGGCGCCGTTTCGGTCGAGGCCCATCAGGTCGCCATCCAGCGCATGATCGTGGCCGGCGCCAACATGATGACCTGGCTGGCAGTGGCCGCCGAATGGCAGCGCGACTGGGCGCGGGCTGAGAGTGCCGCCAAGCTAACGGAAGTGATGACGCAG
Organism: Tardiphaga sp. 20_F10_N6_6; assembly: GCF_052076045.1. Lineage (NCBI taxonomy): Bacteria > Pseudomonadati > Pseudomonadota > Alphaproteobacteria > Hyphomicrobiales > Nitrobacteraceae > Tardiphaga > Tardiphaga sp. 20_F10_N6_6. Next base: position 698,007 of record NZ_CP197239.1, on the reverse strand, counting down.
CATGCAGGCGGCAGCGGCATTGCGTATCTGTGGGAGCAACAGCTGCTCAATACGCCGGTGCCGAAGAGCGCAGGCGCATAGCGCCGAAAACCTCTTTCGACCGAGCAAGCGCGAGGTGTTGGGTTCTCGCTTCGCTCAACCCATCCCGCACATCACATACATAAAAGAAAAACCCGCGGCATGACCGCGGGTTTTTTATCAACGTGCCAGCCGCTGCGGAGAGCCTCAGCCCTCCGCCACCGGCACACCGTTGCCATTCTCGCCCTCTTCGCCCTCGCCCGCCTCGCCGATATGCTCGACCGACACGACGTGCTCGTCGTCAGCCGTGTTGAACACGATGACGCCCTGGGTCGAACGGCCGGCAATGCGGATACCTTCCACCGGGCAGCGGATGAGCTGGCCCTTGTCGGTGACAAGCATGATCTGGTCGCTGTCCTCGACCGGGAACGAAGCGATCAGCTTGCCATTACGGTTGTTGACCGACATGGCGACGATGCCCTTACCGCCGCGGCCGGTGGTGCGGTACTCGAACGACGAGGTCCGCTTGCCGTAGCCGTTCTCGCTGATGGTCAGTACGAACTGCTCACTGGCCGACATCTCGACATAGCGTTGCTCGCCGAGTTCGATGGCACCCGTCGCCTCTTCGGTCTCCACGGCCGCTGCCGCTTCGTCCGCCACATCAGCACGCTCCTCGGCACCGCCGCGGCGCACCGCATTGGCACGGCGCAGATAGGCAGCGCGCTCATCGGAATTCGCCTCGAGGTGGCGCAGGATGGTGAGCGAGATGAGCTTGTCGCCGTCCGCCAGCGAGATGCCGCGCACGCCCATGGAGCTGCGGCCCTGGAACACACGGACGTCAGTCACCGGGAAACGGATGCACTGGCCGCCGGCAGCGGTCAGCAGCACGTCATCATGCTCGGTAGCGATCTGCACATCGACGATCGCTTCGCCCTCATCGAGCTTCATGGCGATGATGCCCGAACGCCTGACATCGACGAAGTCCGACAACTTGTTGCGGCGGACGTTGCCGCCGGTGGTCGCGAACATCACGTCGAGATCGTTCCACGTCGCCTCGTCCTCAGGCAGCGGCATGATCGTGGTGATGCGTTCGCCCTGCTCCAGCGGCAGGATATTGATCATCGCCTTGCCGCGGCCGTTTGGCGGCGCGATCGGCAAGCGCCAGACCTTTTCCTTGTAGACCTGGCCACGCGACGAGAAGAACAGCACCGGCGTATGGGTCGAGGCCACGAACAGACGCGAGACGAAATCCTCGTCGCGCGTCGCCATGCCGGAGCGGCCCTTGCCGCCTCGGCGCTGCGCCCGATAGGTCGAGAGCGGCACGCGCTTGACGTAGCCATGATGCGATACCGTCACCACCATGTCTTCGCGCTGGATCAGGTCTTCGTCTTCGACCTCGCCTTCCTGCTCCATGATGACGGTCTTGCGCGGCGTCGCGAATTCCGCCTTCACCGCGCCGAGTTCGTCCTTGATGATGCCCTGGACGCGCGCGCGCGAACGCAGGATCTCCAGATAGTCCGCAATCTCGACGGCGAGCTTGTCCAGCTCGTCGGAGATTTCTTCGCGGCCCAGAGCTGTTAAACGTGCGAGGCGCAGATCGAGAATGGCCTTGGCCTGTTCGAAGGACAGCCGCGCGGTGCCGTCTTCCTCGAGGCGATGGCGCGGATCGTCGATCAGCATCATCATCGTCGCCACATCCTGCGCTGGCCAGCGGCGCTCCATCAGGATGTCGCGCGCAGTTGTCGGATCCGGCGAGGTCCGGATCACACGAATGACCTCGTCGATATTCGCCACCGCAATCGCGAGGCCGACGAGGATATGCGCGCGGTCGCGCGCCTTGTTGAGCAGGAATTTGGTACGGCGCGTGACGACCTGTTCGCGGAACGCGACGAAGATCGTCAGCAGGTCCTTCAGGTTCATCAGCAACGGACGGCCGGTGTCGAGCGCCACCATGTTGGCGCCGAAATTGGTCTGCAGCGGCGTGAACTTGTAAAGCTGGTTGAGCACCACCTCCGGCACCGCGTCCCGCTTCAATTCGACGACGACGCGAAAACCGTCGCGGTCGGATTCGTCGCGTAGATCGGAAATGCCTTCGATCTTCTTGTCGCGCACCAGCTCGGCAATGCGCTCCACCATGGTGGCCTTGTTCACCTGGTAGGGAATTTCCGAGACGATGATCGCTTCGCGGTCCTTGCGCGTCGGCTCGATCGAGACCTTGCCGCGCATCACGATGGAACCGCGGCCGGTGTGATAGGCCGTACGAATCCCGGCCCGGCCGAGAATGATGCCACCGGTCGGGAAATCCGGACCCGGGATGATCTTGTTCAGATCGTCAATGGTCAGTGACGGATCATCGATCAGCGCGACGCAGGCGTCGATGACTTCGCCGAGATTGTGCGGCGGGATGTTGGTGGCCATGCCGACGGCAATGCCGCCGCCGCCATTCACCAGCAGATTCGGAAACTTGGCCGGCAGCACGCGTGGCTCACGGAACGAGCCATCGTAGTTGTCCTGATAGTCGACGGTGTCCTTGTCGAGATCGTCGAGCAGCGACTGCGCGATCTTGGTCAGGCGCGACTCGGTATAGCGCATGGCCGCGGCCTGATCGCCATCGACCGAACCGAAATTGCCCTGACCGTCGATCAGCGGCACGCGCATCGAGAAGTCCTGCGCCATGCGGACCATGGCGTCATAGACCGACTGGTCGCCATGCGGATGATATTTACCGATGACGTCGCCGACGGTTCGCGCCGACTTGCGATATGGCTTGTTCCATTCGAAGCCGTTCTCATACATCGCGTAGAGAATGCGCCGATGCACAGGCTTCAAGCCGTCGCGCGCATCCGGCAGCGCACGCGCCACGATCACGCTCATGGCGTAATCGAGATACGAACGCTTCATCTCATCGAGGATGGATACGGGACGAATATCCGAGGGGGCCGGTGGCTCCCCAGGCTTCTGGTCTTCAGTGTCGGACAAGGATGATTTCCGGTCAGGTTTTGCTGGGAATCATATAGCGCATCGCGCGGCTTCAAGCCACCCCGTAGACAATGCCCGCAGCTCTATTTTCCTGCTGATTTTTCAAATGCTTACGGGAGCTGTACAGGGCTTGTGAAGTGGCCCCGAATAAGCCAGCCCAAGGCAGCCGAATCTTGCGAAAATCATGCGGCCGTCTTGCGGCAATCTAGCGACCGAACACCACGGTGTGCATGACCCGGCCGGGCACGAGGGTGAACACGCCGGCGATCACCAGGGCGCCAGCGAAGATCGAAATCATGGTGATGGCGTGCGCCCTGACGCGATGCCGCCGCGCGGCGACCACTCCGACCACCAGCATCACCGGCGCGATGATCGACAGCAGGTGGATCGGGCTCCAGTCTCGCCACAGCCGGTAGCTATGGCCATGGATCCCAAACGAGCTGATCGCAACGGTGGCGAGCAACGCCACCCAGATCCAGCCGAGCGTCTTGTGCGGTAGCGTGCCCTTGGGCGCGATCAATTGAACGACACCGAGCACGAATGCGACCATGGCCGCAAAAGCATGCAGCGGGATTGGAGCGGCGGCATCAAGCAGCGGCTGCAGCGACATGGTGGCCCTCGCGTTCAGGAGGCAGAGTCAGCTCACCATCGCAGAAATCTTTCCATTGTAAAGATCATATTGCCGCCACGTTGCCGCAGCTAACCGTCCCCTCAAAAAAGCAAAACGCGCTGCGAGCAATCAGCTCACAGCGCGCGATGCAGAAGTTCAGGACGTCCTGACAGCAGATCAGAAGGGTTATATGTGGTTATGGACGTGATGCGTGAGGCGGTCGAGGAGCGCGCCGGTGACCGAGGCTGGATTCCGGGATATCTCCAGGTCGCGCCTGGCGGACGGCTGCACCTTGTTTCGTGCGCGCCTCACGGGCTGATCGTGGCTGAATGGTTGGTTTCGGACGCAAGGCTCTCCGAGACAGGGGACCGCGCTAGTCGAGGCGACCCAAAGTATCCATGCCTCGCTCCGGGCGGACCGGGGCTCGACCACGCAATGATTCAAATCGTGAGCGAGCGTCAGATGCTGCCACCAGGCCCCCGTGCGAAATGTTGAGATCCATCAAGTTCACAGTTGCCAGCTAATCCAGTGGTTTGGCTTTTATCGCCTTGGTCACCCAGGGCGGTCTCATTGATATGCTCTCCCAGGACTCGCGTGATGACCTTATCGAAATTGAGGGGGTCGGCACCGTTGACTTGTATCAAGGACCATCCGTCCCGGCGCAAGCACTCGCCGATCTCCCTTGAGATATTGGCCTGCTTCAAGCCCCTGTCCACGCCGAGTTCGAACAGGAGGACTTCGATGAGCGGCTGGTGCGCATGCCGATCCGTAAGACGGCGGCGCAACGTTTCCTGCGGCGCATCGAGCTGGACAAGCAGGTCCGGTCGCGGAAGGAACGCTAGGCAGTCACGAACCACGTCAATGCTTGGAGTTCGCGCCAGCAAAACCAGCGCACACAATGCCTGGATCAGGCCTTCTTCAAAAATGAAGTAACCTTCCGATTCCTGCGCTTTACGCCAAGATTCGCACAGTAGAGCGATGTCGACCTTCATGCGCCATGACCATGTGCGGCTTCGTAGCGGGATTGATGCTAGAAGCCGCGCCGCGACACCGTCCTTCGGCAGGGTCGATAGCAAGACAGGACCGGAGGTGGCAATCTTTCTGCCAATACGCCCAATGCCATGGCGCGTCTCCGGGCCGTCATCCTGGGCCGACGCATATTCAATCAGGCGATAACCGTTCACTGTCTTCAGGTTGATGCCTTCTTGCGCCAGCCCCCGGCAGAGGCCGCGAAGAAGTGTGGTCTTGCCTGCACCAGGCGGCCCAAATAACTCGATGATCATGGTGGAATGCCCAGCGCCTCGGAACAAGCTGTCATTTACCTGCAGGTCAGAGCTTAGCCGGATTACAAACCACACCAACGTTCATTTGAATGACTGTTCGGATCCGCGGACTGCCGCCCGTCGACTAGTCGGATCACGCCTGCCGCTCCGTTCCGGCATCGTGCGAATGCATGAAGACGTCGTCCCGACATCGAGATTAGCGTCGGCGGACTCGAGGGACATATCCTTATGCTCAACGGAGACGCGCCCAGCTATCGCGCGAGCCACCAGTCGGTTGATGTCGTTGCCGACTACGTCAGCACCTTCGAGGTGGGCCATTGCGCGGCATTGTGGCGGGACGTCGAACAGCCCTTGCTCGAAAGCATTCTGCGCCGGCTCGGAGGGCCACAGCGAACAAGCCTCGACTTCGCCTGCGGAACCGGACGCATTGCGAAGGTCGCCGCTCGGTTGTTCGGCTCGGTTGTCGGGGTCGATGTGTCAGAAGCGATGCTTTCGGCAGCTTCGGTGCCAGACAACGTGACGCTGCTATGCGTCGACGTCACCAAGGTTCCTCTCGAACAGACATTTGACGTCGCCACCGCATTTCGGTTCTTCTTGAATGCAGAAGACACGCTTAGGCGCGACGCATTGCGGGCGATCTATCGGCATCTTCGCAACGACGGCGTATTGGTGTGCAATATCCAGCTCAATGCAACGTCACCCATCGGGTCGTTCAGTCGTGTCCTGAACTGGGCATATCCGAGCAGACCTCGAAACACCCTGACTTTGTATCAATTTTCAAGCCTGCTGTCGGATGAGGGATTTGAGGTCGTGGAGAGCACGTATTACGGCTATCTCCCGCGACCGGGCCGGTTGTTTCCACATCTCTGCGAGGCGCTGATCGAGCCATTCGAAAAGGCGTGCCGGAGGCTCAAGGTGCCGGGATTATTGGCGGAGAGTTTTATTGTCGCGGCGCGAAAGCGGGAACGCCTGTTTCCTCAGGTGCAGGACCCTCGGCGAATCGTGCAGGCACCAACAACCTCTTGAGGTTCGGGAGCATGATCATCGAGTTCTTTGGCCCGGCACCACCTTCGCCCACGCGCTGTGCAAGCGGCTCAACGAGCGCGGCCATCATGCGAATGTTGTGCTCAGCTATTCGGAGCCACCACCTCTCGCGTCACCGACGCCTCATGCCCTCCCACGGCAGGTGAGCGTGCAAGACGAAGCGAGTTCACGAGATCGATGGTTTCCTCCTGCGTCAGTAGATCGCCGGTCTCCAGCCGCTCGATCAGGCTGACCCCGCGCAATGCGGCCCACTCTTCGGTCGCCGCGATCGAGCGAAGCACCTTCAACATCGTGTTGATCGATCCGGCTTTGCTCCTGAGGAATACGGCGCTGTAGCGAGTAGCCCAAGGGTCCGGCAGCCCGCTCTCCCTGTCCAAGAGAAGCCCAAACCTCTCGCCGCCCTCCATTACAACGGGCTTTACGCGAAATCGGCTGGCAATGCGTTGATTTATCAAACGAAAGCCCCCTTGTTTACACAAGCGGGCCCCGCAGAATCTGATTCGAGTCTCGTCGGCAATCCGGAAGCTGAAAAACGCTAAGTCATTGAAGAAGCGACGAAAGCGTTTTTTAGTTTACACACAGCTCCAACCAACAGTCAGAACGGGATGTCGTCATCCATGTCGCTGCCGCGGCCACCACCGCCACCTGCCGGTGCGGCCACGCGGCGCTGCGGCGGAGCGCTCGACTGGCCGCCGCCGAAGCTGTCGCCCATGTCATCGCCGCCGTAACCGCCGCCACCACCCGCGCCACCGCCCTTGCCGTCGAGCATGGTCAGCGTCGAGTTGAAGCCCTGCAGCACGATCTCGGTGGAGTATTTCTCGACACCCTGCGGATCAGTCCATTTGCGGGTCTGCAGCGCGCCCTCGATGTAAACCTTGGCGCCCTTCTTCAGATACTGTTCGGCCACCTTGGCGAGACCTTCGCTGAAGATCACGACACGATGCCACTCGGTCTTTTCCTTGCGCTCGCCGGTGCCCTTGTCGCGCCAGGTATCCGAGGTCGCGACGGTCAGGTTGACGACCGGGTTGCCGTTCTGCATCCGGCGGACTTCTGGATCCTTGCCGAGATTGCCGACCAAAATCACCTTGTTGACGCTACCCGCCATGCCACTCTCCTACTCTCGAATCTGAATTGCTGATTGGGCGCCGGCGCAGGCCCTGGCCCGCGCGCAAACGCCGCTGATAATGGGACCCTATACGGTCCGCGCTCCCGCGCAGGCCCCCGCGACGGGGTTATCCACGATCTCTTATATGATCGTCCTCGCATATAGCATGTTCCATTTTTGTTCTCAAGGACACCCCTTGGCGAATTGTTGGGCGACGACGAAGTGCCGAGTCGTCGCTGTCGCGTCTGAGTCGAGCAATAGTGGAACCCGAAGGGAACCGCACCCGGCCAAAATTCATATACCTTTCATTAACTTAGAAACGGCCAAACATCGAAGACGAGTGTGCTATTTGAGTGACGGACTTTTTGGCAGACTTGCGTATATTTCGATCACTGAATTGCATTTGGCGCTTGCGCCGGGACACGAGGCTTCGCCGACGCGAAGCAATTTTGGGGAGAATTCACATGAAGAAGTTTCTGTTGGGCACCGTTGCCCTGATCGCTCTGGGCGCTTCGGTTCCGGCAATGGCCGCTGACCTGGCCGCTCGTCCCTACACCAAGGCTCCGGCCTATGTTCCCGCCCCGATCTACAACTGGACCGGTTTCTACATCGGCGGTCACGTCGGCGGCGCGTTCAACGGTTCGAACGGCTTCGGCGGCACCTCCGACAATTCGGACGGCCGTTTCCTCGGCGGCGTGCAGATCGGTTACGACTACCAGTTCGCTCCGAACTGGGTGTTCGGCATCGAAGGTCAGTACAGCTGGGTTGGTTCGAACAACACCAACGTCGCTTTCGTTCCGGCTGGCGTCACCTACAACCTGAACCAGAAGGGCCTCGCCTCGGTCACCGGTCGCATCGGTTACACCTGGGGTCCGGCACTGCTCTACGTGAAGGGCGGCTACGCTTACTCCGACTACAGCGAATCGCTGGTCACGACCGTTGGCGCCGTTCCGGTGGCTTTCGCAGCTGGCACCAAGCATGACGGTTACACCGTCGGCGCCGGCCTCGAATACCTGTTCACCCAGAACTGGTCGGGCAAGGTTGAGTACCAGTACTACGACTTCGGCAAGACCACCTTCGCTGCTCCGTCGCCGGTTGGCATCATCGGCCTGTCGTCCCGCAACGACGAGCACACCGTCAAGGCTGGCCTGAACTACCGCTTCAACTGGGGTGGCCCGGTCGTCGCGAAGTACTGAGCTTCGCGCCTGATTTCAGGCTCTTGATTACGGAAAGGCCGGCGGAAACGCCGGCCTTTTTCGTTTGGCTGGAAGCCCGGATTCCGGAGAGATTAAGAGCTAACCCATCGCCTTCGGTTGAATACTACCCACGACTGTAGCGCGCGAATTTTCACGCAACTATTGCGTTTGTTTTTCTCCGTTGCAAGGAAGGCACAGCCTGATTGCCTGAATCGCGCTAGGGTTGAAACACTCACAAGGGGAGCATGCCATGAAGAAAATTCTGCTCGCATCCGCCGCCCTCGCTGTTCTCGGCTCGGCAACGTCCGCTTCTGCGGCCGATCTCGCAGCACGGCCCTATACCAAGGCGCCTCCGATGATCGCCGTCGTCTATGACTGGACCGGTTTCTATATCGGCGGCAACGGCGGTTGGGGAACGAGCCGCAAATGCTGGGACACGACCCAGGTTCTCGGTGCCGCACTGGCCTTCAGCGAGGGATGCCATGACGCAAGCGGCGGCACGGCTGGCGGTCAGATCGGCTATCGCTGGCAGAGCACCGCTTGGGTGTTCGGTCTGGAAGCACAGGGCAACTGGGCAGACTTCAAGGGCTCGAATGTCAGCCAGCTCGTACTCGGTACGACCGGCAACCGGTCCAAGATCGAAGCCTTCGGCCTGTTCACTGGCCAGATCGGTTACGCCTGGAACAACACCCTTCTTTACGTGAAGGGCGGCGCTGCCGTGACGAGCGACAAGTATCAGGGCTACACCGTGGGAACCAATGTCGTATTCGATAACGCTAAGGAAACCCGCTGGGGCGGTACGGTTGGCGTTGGCCTGGAATATGGCTTCACGCCAAACTGGTCCTTCGCGGTCGAATACGACCATCTGTTCATGGAGACCAGCAGCAACAGCTTCACCGCTGTGACACTTCCTGTGACCTCGCGCATCGATCGCATCAGCCAGGACGTCGACGTCGTCACCGCCCGCATCAACTACAAGTGGGGCGGCCCTGTCATCGCCAAGTACTGAGACGAGTACTGAGAACTGCGACCGCCTTCCCTCATTCCGACAAACTTAGCCCGGCCTCGCGCCGGGCTTTTTGCTGGCGCCTCGCTCAGACCTGACGCGCTTCCGATTGGCAGTCCATTGGCATGAGCCCGATACCGGAAGACCTTTCCTGCGCAGGCCGTTCGATTTGCAGCCTTGCCTCGCAACCCCTCCGCCAACAAACCGTTGATCGTTGCTGTGGAGCACTGGAAATCCGTCCTCGTTCTTCCTATGTTCCGATGACAATCAATCGGCGTTGATCCCGGCCCGGCCGGCGGTGCGCGCCCGGATGAGCGCGCCTCGCGCGCTGGGGAATTGCCTGTTATGGACGAGATCATCAAGGCGAAGCGGCAGCAGGCCGCCGCGAACATGCGCAGCATCACCATCCGCGGCGCCCGCGAGCACAATCTCAAGAATGTCGACCTGACGATCCCGCGCGACAAGCTGGTGGTGTTCACAGGCCTGTCCGGCTCCGGCAAGTCGTCCCTCGCCTTCGACACGATCTATGCCGAAGGCCAGCGCCGTTACGTGGAGTCGCTGTCGGCTTACGCCCGGCAATTCCTCGAGATGATGCAGAAGCCGGATGTCGACCAGATCGACGGGTTGTCGCCGGCCATCTCCATCGAGCAGAAGACCACCTCGAAGAACCCACGTTCGACCGTCGGCACCGTCACCGAGATCTACGACTATATGCGCCTGCTGTGGGCGCGCGTCGGCATTCCCTATTCGCCGGCAACCGGCCTGCCGATCGAAAGCCAGACGGTGTCGATGATGGTCGACCGCGTGCTGGCGCTGCCGGAAGGCACGCGTCTGTACCTGCTGGCGCCGGTGGTGCGCGGCCGCAAGGGCGAGTATCGCAAGGAACTCGCCGAATATCTCAAGAAGGGTTTTCAGCGCGTCAAGATCGACGGCACCTTCCATGAACTCGCTGAAGCACCCGTACTCGACAAGAAGTTTCCGCATGACATCGACGTCGTCGTCGATCGCATCGTTGTCAGACCGGATATCGGCCAGCGCCTCGCGGAAAGTTTCGAGACGGCACTGAAGCTCGCCGAAGGTCTTGCGGTCATCGAATATGCCGACGCGCCTGCCGCCCCCGCGGACGACAAGAAATCCGACAAGAAGGTCGCGAAGATTCACGACAAGACAGGTGCCGAGCGCATCCTGTTTTCCGAGAAGTTCGCCTGCCCGGTCTCCGGCTTCACCATCCCCGAGATCGAACCTCGCCTGTTCTCTTTCAACAACCCCTATGGCGCCTGTCCGAAATGCGGTGGCCTCGGTGTCGAGCAGACCATCGATGCCGACCTGGTCATTCCCGACAAGGAGCTGACGCTGCGCAAGGGCGCCATCGCGCCATGGGCGAAGTCGTCGTCGCCTTATTACGTGCAGACGCTGACGGCGCTCGGCAAGTTCTATAAATTCACGCTCGACACCAAGTGGAAGGACCTGCCGAAGAAGACGCAGAACGCCATCCTGCACGGCTCGGGCGATGACGAGATCAAGTTCTCCTATGAAGACGGCGTGCGCTCCTACGACACCAAGAAGCCGTTCGAGGGCGTCGTCACCAATATCGACCGCCGCTTCCGCGAAACTGAAAGCGAATGGGCGCGCGAAGAACTCGGCAAGTATTTTTCCGACGTGCCCTGCGATGCCTGCGAGGGCTATCGGCTGAAGCCGGAAGCGCTGTCGGTGAAGATCGGCGGCAAGCATATCGGCAACATTTCGGAAATGTCGGTGCGCAAGGCTGGCGACTGGTTCGAGTCCGTGCCGGATCTGCTCAACAAGCAGCAGAACGAGATCGCTGTCCGTATCCTCAAGGAAATCCGCGAGCGCCTCTCCTTCCTGCTCGATGTCGGTCTCAACTATCTCACGCTGGCGCGCTCATCCGGCACGCTGTCCGGCGGCGAGAGCCAACGTATTCGCCTGGCGTCACAGATCGGCTCGGGCCTCACCGGCGTGCTCTATGTACTCGACGAGCCATCGATCGGCCTGCATCAGCGCGACAATGCCAGATTACTTGATACGCTGCGGCGGCTGCGTGATCTCGGCAATACCGTGATCGTGGTCGAGCATGACGAGGACGCGGTGATCGCGGCCGACTACGTGGTGGATGTCGGCCCCGGCGCCGGCACCCATGGCGGCAATATCGTCGCCCAGGGTACGCCCCAGGAGGTGATGAAGAATCCGAAGTCGCTGACCGGAAAATATCTCACCGGCGAAATGTCGGTGCCGGTGCCGGAGCGCCGGCCGCCGAACCATCGCCGCACCATCAAGGTGATCAATGCGCGTGGCAACAATCTCAAGAACGTTTCGGCGGAAGTGCCGCTCGGCCTGTTCACCGCGGTGACCGGCGTCTCCGGCGGCGGCAAGTCGACGTTGCTAATCGACACGCTCTACAAGGCGATCGCGCGCAAGCTCAACGGCGCCAGCGAAGGCGCCGCGCCGCATGACCGTATCGAAGGCCTGGAGCATATCGACAAGATCATCGAGATTGACCAGTCGCCAATCGGCCGCACGCCGCGCTCGAATCCGGCGACCTATACCGGCGCCTTCACGCCGATCCGCGAATGGTTTGCCGGCCTGCCGGAATCCAAGGCGCGCGGCTATGAGGCCGGCCGCTTCTCGTTCAACGTCAAGGGCGGCCGCTGCGAGGCCTGCCAGGGCGACGGCGTCATCAAGATCGAGATGCACTTCCTGCCCGACGTCTATGTCACCTGCGATACCTGCAAGGGCAAGCGCTACAACCGCGAGACGCTCGAAGTCCTGTTCAAGGGCAAGTCGATCGCCGACGTGCTCGACATGACCGTGGAAGAAGCCGCCGACTTCTTCAAGGCAGTGCCGCGTGTGCGCGAGACCTTCAAGACGCTGCATCGCGTTGGACTGGATTACATCCATGTCGGCCAGCAGGCGACGACGCTATCCGGCGGCGAAGCGCAGCGCGTCAAGCTCGCCAAGGAGTTGAGCAAGCGCGCGACCGGTCGCACGCTCTACATTCTCGACGAGCCGACCACGGGACTCCACTTCCACGACGTCGCCAAACTGCTCGAAGTGCTGCATGAGCTGGTGGCGCAGGGCAATACAGTGGTGGTGATCGAGCACAATCTCGAAGTCATCAAGACCGCCGACTGGGTCATCGACCTCGGCCCCGAAGGCGGCGACGGCGGCGGCGAAATCGTCGCCTGGGGTCCGCCGGAAGATATTGTCAAAGCACCGCGCAGCTATACGGGCAAGTTCCTGAAGCCGGTGCTGGAAAAGGCGGGGAAGCCCAAGAAGCGGAAGGCGACGAGCGAAGCGGCGGAGTGAAGGTAGCCACGCTTGAGCGATATCATCCAAAGAAATTTAGCTCTGCCGTTCGCATCTCTTGAAGGCATCGGCAAAGTCTATGCGTTCTTGGATTTGGAACATCCCGCAGTCCGCTGGGCAGTCATGAGAGGCATGCTCGTCTCCGCATCTCATGCAGCTGAGTCCGCAGGATTCGTTTCATTTATGCAAGCTGGCATTATTACTGCTGGCAATAATCCGCGCCTATTCAATGAAACGATAATCGATCTTTATCGGCAGAATCGATTTCCGCAATGTCGATCTCGAATGCGCGGGATCTATTTCTTCGGATCAATCGCCGAAGCGACGGCTCGCATTAATGACAATGATTGGCCAGCCTATTTCACAGCGGATAATTTAGTTGAATTCGACCTGCTTTGCGACACCATGCCAACAATCGTCGATGCAAACTGGATTACTTTCGCAAAAGTTGGCAGCGACGGACGCATACCTCTCGACAATCTAGATTGGATTTCGAGCTATTGGAGTGGCAAGCAGTACAACGAAAACCCGACATGGGAAGTTATCGCCGACGGTGTGGCTTTAGTTCTTGACGAAAAAATCCGTCGTATTTGCAACTCCTCTCTCGAAAAAGAATTTCCGAAATCGCATATTCCTATACTGATGGCGAGATTGGGATCGGAGGTTGGCAGTCGTGGTGGCCAAATATCCCCGTTCATACTCCGAGAGAACGAAAACGACGTCGTTTTGACTTATCTCTCGAGCGATGCGGAGTTTCATAACCCTGAAGTAATCCAAAGAATTGGTCAGCACCCAGATTCTGGAAAACTTTTCCGAATGATGTCTGATAATGAAACTTGGAACATGCCCGACCTTCGACCTTGGTTTGGGCATTATAAACTAGGTGAGCAAAAGATCGGCAGCCTTGGTGATATTCACATTCCCTCGCTGCATGAGAACAAACTGGCTCATGTCAGCGCTTAGAAAGAGTAGCTCGGATGAGAGCATCGACATCCAGATTGAATATCGCTTCGCATGCAAGCTATTATCTAGCTCACCTCATTTCCAATTTTGCTAAGATGAGCCCTCTGAAAACGGCATTTGGTTTTCGTTCTGACGACGTAAAGAAGCTGGAAAGCGTTCGCATCGCGCTCGAAACTCGCGATATCGCAGCGGCTGCCGAACACGGACGAGTGTTTAAGCTGACGCCGGTGTCGACATAGGCAGTAGCCCAGATGGGAGCAGTGACTTCCTAGATCTGTCATCGACGCGAACACAAGCGGTCGCGCTCATGCGGGCGACCAGTACCATGCCCTCACCTCAGCCCCGTCCCGTGGCACCGCTGGCACTTCACCACCTTCTCGCCCTTCTTCAGCAGGCCCTTGCCTTCGCAATTCTTGCACTTCTGCTTCTTCTTGGTGTTAGGGCCTTTCTGGTTCGGTCTATCGTCTGCCATGGGGGCCTCCTGCGGGTGATATGAAACGGTAATGACGGGCTTAGCACGCTTGCGTGCGGCTCATGCATCGTTTCGCCGCGCGGATGCGGGTTGAAAACCGGGTCTGATGGGATCATCCTTCAGACGGGTCGCATATCGGCCACGACTCAGACGAGAACCAGCCCGTGACCGCCACTGCCAAACATCCAGCCGAGACCGAGACCCCGGCCACCTCCCCGCCCGCCAGCCATGCCCTATAAGCTCGCCATTTTCGATTTCGACGGCACGCTGTCCGACAGCTTTTCGTGGTTCCTCAGCGTCATCAATTCCGTCGCCGACAAGCACAAGTTTCAGCGCGTCGAACGCGACCGCATCGACGAGCTGCGGAGCGTCGGCGCCGGTGAGCTGATCCGGCTGCTCGGTGTCGCCAAATGGCGGATCCCGTTGATTGCGCGCGACATGCGCAAGCGCAAGGCGCAGCAGATCGACCGCATTTCGCTGTTTCCAGGCGTCGACCGCATGTTCTGTGAATTGAAGGCGCGTGGCATGACGATTGCGATCGTCAGCTCCGATAGCGAGGACAATGTCCGACACGTGCTCGGCGATCTCGATCAGCACGTCGCCTATTTCGCATGCGGCGCCGGCTTGTTCGGCAAGACGGCGAAATTTCAGCGTATCCTTGAGCTCACCGGCATCTCTGTCGATGACACGATCAGCATCGGCGACGAGATCCGCGATATCGACGCTGCACGCGAGGCCGGAATCGATTTCGGCGCGGTGACGTGGGGCTATACCAGCGGAGCGGCCCTGAAAGCGCGCACGCCGAATTATGTGTTTTCCCGGATCGACGAAGTCATCGCGACGCTGGCTGTGCCAGGACGCTAACGGCCGGCCAAAGACAGACGAAACCCGCCGGCCTCACGACAAGACCGGCGGGCCTGATCGCTTGTTGTCACTGCCCGTGCTGGGCCATTTCCCCATCACTCAAATCCCAGTCCTGCCACAACTGCAGTGCTGCCAGCAGCACCACGAGACCGCCGAGGCAGGTATGGATGAATCTGAGCATGCCATCACCCGAATAACCGAGGAAAAGTGGCGAGGCGATCAGCCACAGACCGAGAATGATCGCGGCCACCTCCTCCCAGCGTTGCAGCGCGACATACTCAAGCTGCGCAAGGCCAAATACCAGGACGCCAACCGCCACCGTGTTAATGATTATGGCGCTGGGGGTCCCCCCGGTATATTGATGACCGTTCTGCGTAGGAAACCAGGGCGAGAGCGCAATCAGAACGCCAAGCGCCATGCCAAACCAGTCTTCCCACGTGCGATGCGTACCGAGAAACCGAGAGTCTGACATCGTGACCTCCTCCAAAAGAGGCATACGTCAGCGGCCGTTGGCATGACACTCCAACTGTCAAACGACCGATCCGGCCGCTTCGGGGCGTATGTCTACAATTGACGTAGGAACCCGCTTTGCCTTTGCAAGGCCACGCCAAAGCCATTTTTCACAGCGCGCAGAACGGCAAAGAGCCCTGCGCGACGACATGGATTTCCCTATCAGATGAAGCATGCGGCGGCTGCATTGCACCCGTTTAGAAATGACTGCTACCTTCTCCCGGACACCTGTGAATGGAATGAGAATGAGCAACGCGGTCTATAACAATACTTCGCTTCACCGTTTCGAACTTGCCGTCGACGGCCATATCGCTTTTTCCGAATATACCCGGACGTCCGATACCATCACCTTCGTCCACACTGTCGTGCCGCAGGAATTGGGCGGCAGAGGTATCGGCTCACAGCTTGCCCGCGGCGCGCTCGATGCCGTCCGCGCACAGGGATTGAAGGTCGTGGCGCAGTGCCCCTTCATCGCGGCATATATCGCGAAACATGCGGACTATCAGGATTTGCTGAAAGACGCGGCATGACCGGCGTTCGCGACAACAAGGCGCTCAATCGCTTCGAGCTGGATGTCGGCGACTCCGTCGCCTTTGCGAATTATCGCCGTGCTGGCGATCGCGTCATCATCACGCACACCGAAACGCCGCCTGCCCTGCGCGGCCGCGGCATCGCGTCAGAACTGGTCAAGGGCGCGCTCGGATTGATCCGTGCGGATGGGCTAAAGGTCGTGGCGGGTTGTTCGTTCGTGGTGGATTATCTGCGCCAGCATGCGGACTATGCGGACCTGGTCGGCTAGCTACACACACGTCTTTCCGGGGGCGCGCCCCCGGAATCTCGAAGTGTTTTGAGTCTTCCTTACATCGGGATTCCGGGTCTGTGCTTAGTCGGCGTCGCCGACTTGCGCACATCCCGGAATGACGAATGGATTGCGAACTCAAACGACCTTGATCGACATGTCCGGCAAGCCCTGGATCTTGCAAAGCAGCACGTCGCCTTTCACGACAGGGCCGACATTTTCCGGTGTGCCGGAATAAATGATGTCGCCGGCCTTCAGCTCGAAGGCGTCCGAGAGTTTCGATATCTGCTCGGCGACACTCCAGATCATCTTGTCGAGGTCGGAGGTCTGCTTCACCGTGCCATTCACGGCGAGCGAGATCGGACCCTTGGCCATGTGCCCGGTCTTGGCGACCGGATGGATCGGGCCGATGACTGCGGCGTGGTCAAAACTCTTGCCGATCTCCCATGGCTTCTTCTCGTCGCCCATGGCGCGCTGCAGGTCGCGGCGTGTCATGTCGAGTCCAACAGCATAGCCATAGACGTGATCGAGCGCCTTATCGACGGGGATATTGGTGCCGCCGGATTTCAGCGCGGCGACGAGTTCGACCTCGTAATGATAGTTCTTGGTGAGCGACGGATACGGGTGATCGGCGACCTCGCCGATCTTGACGTTCTGGATCGCGTCGGTTGGCTTCTGGAAGAAGAACGGCGGCTCGCGCGTCGGGTCCGATCCCATCTCGCGGGAATGCGCCGCGTAGTTGCGGCCGATACAATAGATGCGGCGCACCGGAAACACGTCGGTCTCGCCGACGATGGGAATCGTCACCGTCGCGACCGAGAATATGCCCTTGGGACCGGCCTGCGCCTGCGCGGCCTCGCCCGCCAATGCGCTGCCAGCCAGGGCAACGGCACCGGTGGTCAGAATCGTTCTGCGGTTGATGGGGTCCATGGCGTTTCTCCTCGTATGTTTTGTTGTTTTCTGGTCTTGTATTTATGCGTGCTGGTATACCACAGCAAAAAGGCCCGCGCGAGCGCGGGCCTTCAACTCCGTCCCAAACGGAAAGTTTAGTGCTTGATGTCGGCCGGCAGCTTGCCACCATTGGCGGCGAGCTTGGTCATCATCTGCTTGTGCAGCCAGATGTTCATGCTGGCGGAATCGCTGGTGTCGCCGGTGTAACCGAGCTCCTTGGCGAGATCCTTGCGAGCCGACAGGCTGGAGTCGATGTCGAGCGCCTTCATCAGGTCGACGATCGAGGTCTTCCATTCCAGCTTCTCGCCCTTGGCCGCCACGGCCTTGTCGAGGATCGCAGCAACGTCAACACTGTCCATCGGCGCGGCGCCTGCGGGAGCCGAACCGCCGGCGGCCGGCGCGGCATCAGGGGATGCTGCACTGGCGCTGGTGCCGAAAATCGCGCCCATGATCTTTCCGAAAATGCTCATATGTCGCTCCCAATAGCTTTCGTGACAGATTGAAGAATTCGTGCCGTGCTTGGTTCCGGCAGCACCAGCCGGTTCATACTTGTATCCGCCCACCACTCGCTTGCCAATGCGACGCGATAGACTGCGGGGAAGAGTCGTTCCAAGCCAACTGCCCAAGCCAGTTGGCAAAGTCGTCGACAGACCGTTTGACGTCGGTAGCAAGGTCCGACTGAATTGAGGCGAAAGCCCGGCCGCTGCATTGCAGCGCTGTGAATGTCGGACGACATTTTCACCGAAGCGTGAGCCACGGCGTCAGGTGCTGACCACGCCGCAAGGCTGGCCGCTCATCATCGTCAATGGCGCAGCGACGAATAACGTGGACCGCTGATCTCGCCCAATGACGGCCTCTCGCAGAATTGCGCGAGAGGCCGTCATGCTGCTCTGATATCACTGCGCAAGCCTTGTTTTGGCCGTGGTTCACCGGAAGGCTCATCGCGCAATATCGTCGCGACATTATTTCACGATCGGATGAGAGCCTTGAGACCATGCGCGCCCTGCTTTGTACGTTTCTGCTTGGTACAGTCCTGATCTCGCCGCTAGCGCCGGCCGTTGCTGCGCCTTCCTGCGGCACAGGCAGTTTCGATGGTTGGCTCGCCGCCTTCAAGACGGAAGCGGTCGGCAAGGGCATTTCGCAGAAGACCGTCGATGCAGCATTGACCGGCGTCACCCTCGACAACAGCGTGCTGTCGCGCGATCGCGGCCAGCAGGTCTTCAAACAAAGCTTCGAGGAATTTTCCGGGCGCATGGTGCCGCCAAGGCTGCGTCGCGGCAGCGACATGCTGAAGCGTTACGGCTCGGTGCTCGGGCGCATTGAACAGCAATATGGCGTGCCCGGTCCGGTGCTGGTGGCGATCTGGGGATTGGAGACCGACTATGGCGTGAACGTCGGCAAATTCCCTACCATCCGCGCCATCGCGTCGCTCGCATATGATTGTCGACGCGCCGAGATGTTTCGCGGTGAATTGCTCGATGCCCTGCGCATCGTCGACCGCGGCGACCTCGCGCCTGCCGAGATGCATGGCGCCTGGGCCGGCGAAATCGGCCAGACGCAATTCATGCCATCGTCCTACCTGAAATTCGCTGTCGACTTCGACGGCAATGGCCATCGCGACCTGCTGCGCAGCACGCCCGACGTGCTGGCCTCAACGGCAAACTACCTCGCCAGCTATGGCTGGAAACGCGATCAGGATTTTGCGCCCGGCACCGCAAACTTCGCGGTCATTCAGCAGTGGAACAAGAGCGAGGTCTATTCAAAGACCATCGCCACTTTCGCCAGTCAACTCGCCAAAGAACCATAAGCTCGCATGGGATGATGGAAGGGCCGTCCGCTCCTCAGCAAGCGGCCCCTCACGTGATCTCTTACTTCGTCATGCCAACATGCATTGCCCTGGTCAGATGGACAGCACACACGCCCATCTTGTTGTCGAGCAACGCGGTCTGTGCGTCCGTCATTTCCTTGAACGCAACCCACTTCGCATCGCCGTCCGGCATCGCCTCGACGGCGGTTTCGGTTTTCAGCAGGTTGCTGCCGCTGCAGCCTTCCATACGTGCAGCCGAAGCCGGCACCGCAGCGAACACAACAGCAGCCATGGCGGCCACTCCCAGTAATCTTGTGATCATCTTATTTGTCCTTCGCAACAGAACCGACGCCATTGCCGGATTCTGTAGAAGGAATTGATACGTCCCGCTGCGATCCAGGAAATAACAGCCGCGGTGAATTGAATGTGAGCCGGTTGTGATCGCCACCAAGAACACTCAACTTTTTGGCGCTTCAGACATCACGAGCAACAAACTTACACAAATGTAATTCGCGCGATTTCACTGACGTCGCGGCATCGGCCTTTTGATGTGCTTCTGGAGGCCAGCAGCAACCGCGTTTCGCGCAGGACATCGAGTTGCATATGTATTTGCCTTCACGCATGCAGTTTAGAGAAAAGTTGCCCCGCAACCCTCACGTAAGGATGATTTATTGTTCACTCCTAATACTCGTATGCGAATCACGCATAGCGACGCCAGACAGGAACTTACGAGGAACCGCCGAGTGGGCTGGCTGATTGAGGTCAGAAAGGCTTTATCGCGCCGGTTCAGCCGGCGGCATCCGGCTGAGCTTTGGAACACCTCCAAACGCATGATTTAACTGACTAATTAACAGCTATGATCATCTCTAAAGGTGCCTCAATACGCACTGTGCCCGCAAAATCACCTCCGAGCGCCGAGAGGTTAATCATTCCTTGCGTGAGCTATGCGGTCCTTGACTAGCTGCATCGCAACATCTCGACTGCTGCACTGCGATATTGTCACCTATATTCACTTCAACAGCGAAGCACCTCGCAAGAGATGAATCGCTTAACGAAGGAGAACTCAAATGCTGCTTTCATTCATCCGCATGATCCAGGCGTTCCGCGACTATCAGCGCAACGTTGCCGAACTCTCCCAGCTCAGCGATCGCGAGCTTTCCGACATCGGTCTCGACCGGTCGGACATTCCGCGCGTTGCTTCTGGCGCCTATAACGGCTGATCCGTCAGGACGTTCTATCTGTCCTGCCTGACGTTTCACGGATTGCGCCCGCCTCGCGCGGGCGCAATCGTGGTTCCCTGAAGACACCGTCTTCGGAGCCAGACGCGTTCGAACCAAAGCGTCTTCAAAGCTTCGGCTAACCGGCCGAATTTCCGCGAAGCGAATTCCACTTCGCGCCGAAACGCGCTACATGCGGGGCCATGACAACAGCCCCAAACCCAGACGACTGCGTCCATGTGATCGGCGCGGGCCTTGCCGGCTCGGAAGCCGCCTGGCAGGTCGCCAATGCCGGCATTCCCGTGATCTTGCACGAGATGCGGCCGCACCAGATGACCGACGCCCATCGCACCGATGGCCTCGCCGAACTGGTCTGCTCCAATTCCTTCCGTTCTGACGATGCGCTCAATAACGCGGTCGGCCTGCTCCACGCCGAGATGCGCAAGCTGGGCTCGCTGATCATGCGCTGCGCCGATGCCAACCAGGTGCCCGCCGGTGGCGCACTGGCCGTCGACCGCGACGGATTCTCCGATGCCGTGACCAAGGCGCTGAATGATCACCCTCTCATCACCATCGACCGCGCCGAAGTCGCCGGCTTGCCGCCTTCCGACTGGCGCAATGTCATCGTCGCGACAGGGCCGCTGACCTCGGCAGCGCTCGCGGACGGCATCCGTGGGCTGACCGACGAGAACGCGCTGGCCTTCTTCGATGCCATCGCACCGATCGTTCATAAAGACTCGATCGACATGGAGATCGCCTGGTTCCAGTCGCGCTACGACAAGGTCGGGCCCGGCGGCACCGGCGCCGACTACATCAACTGCCCGATGACCCATGAGCAATATGATGCCTTCATCGATGCGCTGCTGGCGGGCGAAAAGACCGACTTCAAGGAATGGGAAACCAACACGCCCTATTTCGACGGCTGCCTGCCCATCGAAGTGATGGCCGAGCGCGGCCGCGAGACGCTGCGTCACGGCCCGATGAAGCCGGTCGGTCTCACCAACCCACGCGATCCCCTCGTGAAGCCCTATGCCATCGTGCAGCTGCGCCAGGACAACAAGCTCGGCACGCTCTACAACATCGTCGGCTTCCAGACGAAGCTGAAATACGGCCCGCAGCAGCAGGCGCTGCGCATGATCCCCGGCCTGCAGAATGCCGAATTCGCACGGCTTGGCGGCCTGCATCGCAACACCTTCCTGAATTCGCCAAAGCTGCTCGACGAGCAACTCCGCCTGAAGGCGCAACCGCGCCTGCGTTTCGCCGGCCAGATGACCGGCTGCGAAGGCTATGTGGAGTCCGCCAGCGTCGGCCTAATCGCCGGCCTCTATGCCGCGGCCGATGCCAAGCGCCAGTCGCTGGCGCCCCCGCCCATGACGACAGCCCTGGGCTCGTTGCTCGGCCACATCACCGGCGGCCATATCGAAACCATCGATGCAGGACCGCGCTCTTTCCAGCCGATGAACATCAATTTCGGCCTGTTCCCGCCGCTGGCTCAGGCGCCTACCAAGAAGCCCGACGGCTCGCGGCTGCGCGGCAATGAGAAGACCGTTGCCAAGAAGCAGGCGATGAGCGTGCGGGCGCTGGCCGACATGGATGACTGGATTGCCGCCAGCCTGCCCGTTGCAGCCGCGGCATGACGCCGGCGATTTGAATTTCAGGATTGTTCGATGAGTTTGCCGCCACAGGACGCCGCTGCGCTGTCCAAGACCTGGACCGAAGGCGTGTTGCTGAAACGCGACGTGTTCTCGACCGTCGAGCGCGGCCGCTATCGTACGTCATCGGGCGAAGTCGATGCGGTGCTGCGCCGGCTCGACCAGGTGCCGTGGTGGTCATATCTGCTGGCGCTGCATCTGTTCACGCGAGAACGCCGCGCACTGACGCTGGCGCGCGATCTGCGCGTCGGGCCTGAATTGCTCTGGGCCGGCGACCGCGCGCTGGTGCGCGGCTTCATCGACGGCGTCGCACTGCATCTCGCCAAGCCGCATCACGATGCGCGCTATTTCAAATCCGCGAAGCTGGCGCTGCGCAAGCTGCATCGCATGGGCGTGTGCCATAACGATCTCGCCAAGGAACAGAACTGGCTGCGCGGCAGCGATGGCCTCGCCTACGTCACCGACTTCCAGCTCGCGGTCTGTTTCAAGTCTCGCAGCCAGCTGTTTCGTATCGCCGCCTATGAAGACCTGCGTCACCTCCTGAAGCACAAGCGCACTTACGCGCCAGAACTGCTGACGCCGAAGGAAAAGGCGATCCTGTCGAAGAAGTCGCTGCCGGCGCGGATCTGGCTGATGACCGGCAAGAAGGTCTATCGCGCCATCACCCGCGGCATCTTCAACTTCACGGACCGCGAGGGCGGCGGCAAGCGTCTGGTCAACGACGCCCCCCCTCTGCTCGAGATCATCAAACAGAACCCGGCGGTGCGCGACGCGTCGATCGTCGCCTTTGCCGACCGGCGCACCGGCGTCGGGCTCTATGCATTCGTGGAAGCCGATGACGTCGCGCTGGAAACGAAGCTGCAGGGTGAGTTAGCCGCCGCCAAGGGCGCGAAGCCGCCGGAGCATCTGCAGGTCGTCGCAGCCCTGCCCCGCGACGCCTCAGGCCGCATTCGCACCGAGGTACTGCAGCTCGTCGCGATGAACCAAGTCGATCTGCTGGAGCCGCTGATGACCAGCGACGCCGACCGCGCATTCCTGAAGGGCATTCTGGAGTCGCGGAAGAACCTGCGCGACCGTTTCAATTTCGAGACGACAGACCAGAAGCTGACGTCACACTGAGCGCGAGGCGCGCCACAGCGTCCAGAGGGTCCGCAAGCGCGATCTGAGGTGGAGTTCGAACGGATCGTGATCCGCTCGGGCCATTTGCGCCAGATCGTGCATCACCAGCGCCATGGGCAGGAACGCTGTACGCGCAGCCGGCGACACATCGGCGAGCATTCCCTGCGCTGTCGCGAGTTGCTCCTGTGCGCCTGATATCAGCCGATCCAGCGTTGCACGGATGCCCGGCGTCATCTTGCCGGCAAACATCTGATCGGCGCTGCTGCCGTTCTGCAGAAGCATATCCTGGGGAACGAACAATTGCCGCCGCATCGTGTCATAGGGCAGACGCGCAATGATCCGCGCGACGCCTTGGGCCAGCCCGGCATGCTCGGCGACATGAGCGCTGGCCTCGGACCCGTCGCCGAGGATCTTTGCCGATGAGAACAGCAAAGTCCCGAGCGTATCGCGAAAGTGGCTCTCGAGCAGCGCGAGATCCGGCATCGGGTCGTTGTAGAGATCGAAGATGTGCACATCGATCAGCTTGGACAGCCTGTCGATGGAAAGATCATGCGCGCGGATCGCTAGCAGTAATTCGGCAGCAACGGGGTTCTGTTCGACATCGCCATGACCTGCGCCGGCCAGCATGTCGGTCCACCATTGCAGCCGGATCTCGCCGGGCAACGGTTGTTTCACGAGCTCGCGGACGCGGGTAATTTCCGTATTGAACGCATAGAGCGCCAGCAGCGAACGGCGCTTGTCGGCAGGCACGAACAAGGTCGCCGCATAGCGGTCAAAGTCGTGGCTGCGCACCAACTCCGCGCAGAAAGCCGCGGAGCTCTCATCAGCACCACTCATGGCACCGCGATCAGCGCGGCGGCAACGCGGCGGCGCTCGCCCAACATGACATTATAGGTGCGGATCGCAGGACCGGTCTGCATCGCGTCGATCACTACATGCAGATTGCGCAAGGCGTTGCGAAGATCGTTCGGGACGATCCAGACCTCATTGCCGGTGCCGATGATCAGCGTGTCGATGCCCGCTGCGCCTTCGAACACGCGCCGCAGCGAATGGCGGTCGATGTCACTGGCCTTGGTCACCGACCACGCCCAGACCGCATCGGGCAGACACAGCAGCGAGCCCTGATGCGACATGGTGTCGAAGTGGAAGCCGCCCTTTCCGTAGGCTTCGATGGCGGCCGAGCGCGGAAGGTGCGGCGCTTCGGGATCGACCGGCATCTCAGGGCTTCGGCTTCGCGGCCGGCTTGTCGGCGTCTTCGCGGTGTTCGCCGACGCCGAGATAGATCAGCAGCGGCGCAGCGATGAAGATCGAGGTGTAGGTGCCGACCAGCACGACGCCGAAGATCATGACGGCGGTGAAGGAGTGGATCGCCTGGCCGCCAAACGCGTAGAGCGCCAGCAGCGCCAGCGTCACGGTGACGTGGGTGATGATCGAACGCGACAGGGTCGAATTGATCGACTCGTTCAGCAGCTCCGGCATCGGCATTTTCTTGTAGCGACGCAAAATCTCGCGAATACGATCGTAGATGACCACGGTGTCATTCAGCGAATAACCGAGAATGGTCAGCAGCGCCGCAATACTGGTGAGATCGAAGTCGACCTGCGTGATCGACATAAAGCCGATGGTCAGCACGATATCGTGGACGTTGGCGATCATGGCGCCCAAGGCGAACTGCCATTCGAAGCGGAACCAGAGATAGATCAGGATGCCCATGATCGCGACAATCAGGCCGAGCATGCCATAAGCCAGCAATTCGCCGGAGACGCGCGGACCCACCACTTCGACACGGCGATATTCGACGCTGTCACCGAGGGCTGCACGAACCTTCTGAACGGCAGCCTGCTGCGCGGCATCGCCACCCGGCTGTTCGGCCAGACGGATCAGCACGTCGGCCGCGCCGCCGAACTGCTGCAGCTGCACGTCGCCGAGTTGCAGGGCGGCGAGCGTCGAGCGCATCGCGCTGATATCGGCCGTACCGGATTTGGCCTGGACTTCGAGCAGCGTGCCCCCCTTGAAGTCGATGCCGAAATTCAGTCCGTGCGTGAAGAACAGCACGATGGCGAGGATCGACAGCAGCGCTGAGATCGGGAACGAGATGCGGCGGAAGCGCGTGAAATCGAACTTCGTATCGTCGGGGACGATGCGGAGCGACGGCAACAGATCGAAGATCGCCACGATCGACAGAATGACGATCAGCGCGCCCAGACCTGCCAGAACCATTTGTGTCGTTGTCAAAATCTGCTCCGTAAACTCAAATCGGCACGCTGGTCGGCCGCTTCCACCTGACCCAGCCGGCGACGATCAGACGGGTCACGGTGAAGGCCGTGAAAACCGTTGTGATGATGCCAATGCCAAAGGTCACGGCGAAGCCGCGGACCGGTCCGGTGCCGATGTAAAACAGCACCGCAGCGGCGATGAAGGTCGTGATGTTGGAATCCAGAATGGTCGCCAGCGCGCGCTTGAAGCCGGCATCGATCGCCGAAATGGCGGTGCGGCCGGCGCGCAACTCCTCGCGGATGCGCTCATAGATCAGCACGTTCGAGTCCACGGCGATGCCGACCGTCAGCACGATGCCAGCGATGCCGGGCAGCGTCAGCGTGGCGTTGAGCAGCGACAGGATACCGAAAATCATCAGAACGTTGATGGTCACCGCGATATTGGCGAACAGGCCGAACAGGCGGTAGGTCAGCAGCATGAAGACGATGACGAGGATGGAGCCGACATAGGCGGCGAGTTCGCCCTTCGCGATCGAGTCGGCGCCGAGGCCGGGGCCAACAGTACGCTCCTCGATGATGCTGAGCGGCGCAGGCAGCGCGCCGGCACGCAGCAGGATCGCGAGATCATTGGCGCCCTGCACCGTGAAGCTGCCGGAGATCTGGCCGGAGCCGCCGGTGATCGGCTCGCGAATGACCGGGGCGGAGACCACTTCGTTATCCAGCACAATGGCGAAGGGCAGATTGACGTTCTTCACCGTGGCATCGGCAAACTTGCGCGCACCGGACGTGTTGAAACGGAACGAGACGATCGGCTCGTTGGTGCGCTGATCGAAGCCCGGCTGCGCGTCAGTCAGGTCAGCGCCCGAGACCAGCACTTCCTTCTTCACGAGATACGGCGTCTTCGGAGACTGCGAGCTCATCAGGAGTTCGGAGTCGGGCGGCACCCTGCCTTGTGCCTGCTCGGCCGGGAGCGAGGTGTCGACCATGCGGAAGTCGAGCTTCGCGGTCTTGCCAAGCAGTTCCTTGAGGCGGGTCGGGTCCTGTAGGCCCGGCACCTGCACTAGGATGCGATCGAGACCCTGACGCTGGATCAGCGGTTCAACGGTGCCAAGTTCGTTGACGCGGCGCTCGACGATCTGGATCGATTGCTCGACCGACTGGCGGATGCGGTCATTGATCGCTGCCGGCGGCACCGAGAGACGGATCAGGCCATTGCCTGCGTCCGAGACTTCGAGGCTGCGCTGGCCGCTCTGCCCCATCAGGCCGCCGAGCGGCTGTGACAGTTCACGCAGCTTGGTGAGCGCGGTCTGATACTCGGTGTCCTTGGTGATACGGACTTCGACATTGTCGCCGCGAACGCCAAGGCCGGTATAGACGATCTTGGCATCACGCAGCGTACGGCGAACGTCGTCGCGCACCTGATCGAGCTTGTCCTTCTTGACCGAATTGGCATCGACTTCGAGCAGGATGTGCGAGCCACCCTGCAGGTCGAGACCCAGCACCAGATGGCGCTGTGCCCATTTCGGCCAGGTTTTCACGGTGGCTTCGGGGAAGAAATTCGGAACCGCGCACAGGCAGACCACGAGCGCCGTCAGAATGACCGCCAGCGCCTTCCACCGCGTGAAATACAACATCGAGATGATCCGTCAGATTCTTGAAATGGCGACGCGCAAACGCATCAGCTCGCGGCCGCGTCGTCCTTGGCATCAGCCTTGTCCGCCTTCTCCTTGGCGGGCTCACCCTTGGTGCGCACGCCCGAGATCATCGTGCGGAGCTGACGTACGCGAACGCCTTCGGCGAGTTCGAATTCGACCTGCTCGTCGTCGACCACCTTGGTAACCTTGCCGACGAGACCGCCCGAGGTGACGATGGTGTCGCCGCGGCGGATGTTCTTCACCATCTCGGCGTGGTCCTTCACCTTCTTCTGCTGCGGACGCAGAATCAGGAAATACATGATCACGAAGATCAGAGCGAAAGGCAGCAGCGACATCAGCATGCTGTTGGTGTCGCCGCCGGCTGCAGCCTGGGCAAACGCAGGGGTAATGAACATCGGAAGTCCTCGTGAACGCTGGGGAATAACCGGCGACGCGTCGGCGTTCGGCCGGTTTGGGTAAATTCGCGCGGACTATAGCGGCCGGCGTCCCAATTGCAACGCCGGTAAACCCTCTGATTTGTCTGCGATTTGTACCGCTTGCGGATGTGTTCCGGGCTCGATATGGGTGCGCGCCGAGGAAAGTCAAAAATGTCAAAAAAGCCCAATAAAACAAGCCGCCACCCTGCCAAAAAGGCTCCCGCGACCCGCACGACGAAGACCGCGGCAAAACGTCCGCGACCAGCCGCCGCCCCCCCGCTGGAGGAGCGGATCGCGCTCGCCCTCGAAGCCATCGCCGCAGGTATGGCTGCCACGGCGCCGAAGCGCTCCAATGCCGATTCTCTGGCCAGCGCCGAGGCCTTCATATGGCATCCCGACGGCCGCCTGGCTCCAGTCCCCAAAGTCAGCCGGGTCGATATTGGCTTGCTGCAGGGCATCAATCAGCAGGTCGACACCCTGATCGAGAACACCCGGCGTTTCGCCAACGGCCTGCCGGCCAATAATGCGCTGCTGTGGGGCGCGCGCGGCATGGGCAAGTCGTCGCTGGTCAAGGCCGCGCATGCCTCGGTCAATGCCAGCAAGTCCGTCGCCGGCCGCCTCAAGCTGGTCGAGATCCATCGCGAGGACATCGAGAGCCTGCCGGCGCTGATGGAACAGATCCGTGCCTCGGATTTCTATTTCATCGTGTTCTGCGACGACCTTTCTTTCGACGGCAACGATGCGTCCTACAAATCGCTGAAAGCCGTATTGGAAGGCGGCATCGAAGGCCGGCCGGACAACGTCATCCTCTATGCGACCTCGAACCGCCGCCATCTTCTGGCGCGCGAGATGATCGAGAACGAACGCTCGACCGCGATCAATCCCGGCGAAGCCGTCGAGGAAAAGGTGTCGCTGTCAGATCGTTTCGGCCTCTGGCTCGGCTTCCACAAATGCAGCCAGGACGAATATCTCGACATGGTGCGCGGCTATTGCAGCCATTACAGCATCAAGACCGACGCCGCCGAGCTGGAGCGAGACGCATTGGAATGGTCGACCACCCGTGGCTCGCGCTCAGGTCGCGTGGCTTGGCAGTTCGTGCAGGAGCTCGCCGGCCGTCTCGGCGTGAAGCTGGCCACAAAGTAAAGGCAAATGCCGCCCCGTCATGACAACGGGGCGGCATTCGACTCGCCTAGGCGAGGCTTCGCAACTCACGTGCCGCCGCGACCATATTCACGAGCGCAGGCCGCACCTCCTCCCATTTGCGGGTTTTCAGTCCACAATCGGGATTGATCCAGAGCTGGGAGTCCGCCAGCCGCTGCCGTGCAAGCTTGAGCAAATCGACCATGTCGCGCGTTTCAGGCACCCGCGGCGAGTGGATGTCATAGACCCCGGGACCTATCTCGTTTGGATACTTGTAAGTCCTGAACGCATCGAGCAGCTCCATCTTCGATCGTGACGTTTCGATGGAGATCACGTCGGCGTCCATGGCACCGATCGCATCGATGATGTCGTTGAACTCCGAGTAGCACATATGCGTATGGATCTGCGTGTCATCACGCACGCCCGACGAACAGATGTGGAAGCTCTCCACGGCCCAATCGAGATAGGACTTCCATTCCGATTTGCGCAGCGGAAGCCCTTCGCGCAGTGCCGCTTCGTCGATCTGGATCATGCCGGCGCCAGCCTTTTCAAGATCAGCCACCTCATCGCGTATCGCGAGCGCGATCTGCCGGCACGCCACCTCGCGGGGAATGTCATCGCGCACGAACGACCAGTTCAGGATTGTGACAGGCCCTGTCAGCATTGCCTTCATCGGCCGGTCGGTGAGCGACTGCGAATAGTGCCACCATTCGACGGTCATGGGATGCGGCCGGGACACGTCTCCAAACAAGACAGGAGGCCGTACATAGCGGGAGCCATAGGATTGCACCCAGCCATGCTTGGTGAAGGCGAAGCCGGAAAGTTGCTCACCAAAATACTGCACCATGTCGTTGCGCTCGAACTCGCCATGCACCAGCACGTCGAGACCAATATTCTCCTGCCAGCGAACCGCCCTCGCCGTCTGGTTCTGCAGGAACGTCTTGTAGGCGGCATCGCTGAGTGTACCCCTGACATGGGCTCCGCGTGCGTTTCTCACTTCCGCGGTCTGCGGAAACGAGCCGATGGTCGTTGTCGGGAATGCCGGCAGTTTGAAGCGTCGATGCTGTTCGGCAGCGCGCGTGGCAAAGTCACTGCCTCGACGACGCATTGTCGCGTCAACAGAGGCGACGCGTTTGGCGACCGCAAGATCGTGGATCTTCGACGATGCCAGTCGCGCAGCCGCCGCGGCATCCGACGCGACAAGCGTTGCAGCGACATCAGCGCGGCTGCCAGCCAGCGCTGCTCCAAGTGCGGCCAGCTCTTCCATCTTCTGGATCGAAAAAGCCAGCCAGCTTTTGACGTCCGGATCGAGATCAGTCTCAAGGCTGAGATCGATCGGCACATGTAGCAGCGAACAGGACGGCGCGAGCTCAACGCGATCCCTCCCCAGGAGATCGACCATGGGCTCCAGACCATCGAGCAGGCTGGACAGATCGGACCGCCAGATATTACGTCCATCGATCACGCCGAGCGAGAGGACCAGATCCTTCGGCGCCTTCGCAGCGACTTCGTCGAACTGATCGGGTGCCCGAACCAGATCGAGATGAAGCCCGGCGACGGGGAGCGACAGGGCCAGATCGAGGTTGTCGCTAAGTTCGCCAAAGTAAGTGTTCAGCATGATCCTGAGCTGCGGGACCGCTTCTGCAAAGGCGGCGTAGGTCCGCTGCAGCGCCTACCGGGCCGGCGCGTCAAGATCGAGCACCAGACATGGCTCATCCAGTTGCACCCATTCTGCGCCTCTGTCGGCCAATTCCCCGAGCACCTCGACATAAACAGGCAGTAATCGATCGAGCAGCGTCAGCGGATCGAATGACGCATCCGCACTCTTGGCCAGCTTCAGATAGGTCACAGGGCCGACCAGCACAGGCCGCGTCTGATAGCCGAGCGATCTCGCCTCTTCGTACTCCTTGATCGGCTTGCGCGATGCGAGACCGAAGGTCTGATCCTGCACCAGCTCAGGCACCATGAAATGATAGTTGGTATCAAACCACTTGGTCATCTCCTGTGCTGGTACGCCTTGCGACGTGTCTTGCGCATGAGAGCCGTGCGTGCAGGCCTCGTCATGCCCAGCGCCTTGTGATCCACGCGCCATGGCAAAATAGGTCGCGAAGGAAACGTCTCCGCCCTTCCAGCCATAGACTTTGGGAATGGCGCCTACCATGACGCTGGTATCGAGCACCTGATCGTAGAAGGAGAAGTCGTTCGACGGCATGACCGTGATCCCGAGCGACTTCTGACGCGCCCAATTTGCGGCACGCAGCCCGACGCCGACATCGATCAGCGCATTCTCGTCGATTGCACCGGACCAATAGCTTTCCAGCGCCATCTTGAGCTCACGCCGCGGACCGATCCGTGGCGTTCCCAATGTAGCAACAGGAAGGGAGGACGTAGATTTGGCAGAAGACTTTGAAGAAGTAGACTTTGACACAGTAGACATGGCTTAACCCCAATGATTGGGGGCAAAAGGCCAAAGTGACACGTCTGGATTCCACGACGGCAGTCGCGGAATCGCAACCGCACCACCGGGACACCCCGCCCGAGGACGTTTATGTTGTCGAGGCAGGTCTCCTGGCTCGCGGGTCAATGCTGCTGTCCGGCCTTCCCAAAACCTTTGCGGGTCTCAGTGACTTTAATGGACAGCGGCTCACCGCTTACAGTTGCGGGGGCAGCTCCGGCCTTGGCTTAACGCCTCACCGGCTTCCCTCTTAGCTTCGGGCAAATCTTCCCGAAGAACCACGACATCCTCACATATGGGCAACATCGCGCGGCAGTCAACCGAGCTTGCGTGCGCAAGCTGCCCACTCGCGGCAGCGCGTTGAAGATTCCGGAGCTGGAGTGGGCCGTAGCCCCGAGATCAAACGCATCAAGCCCGGCACGAGGCCG
Source organism: Tardiphaga sp. 20_F10_N6_6 (assembly GCF_052076045.1). Classification (NCBI taxonomy): domain Bacteria; kingdom Pseudomonadati; phylum Pseudomonadota; class Alphaproteobacteria; order Hyphomicrobiales; family Nitrobacteraceae; genus Tardiphaga; species Tardiphaga sp. 20_F10_N6_6. The sequence continues at coordinate 666,778 of NZ_CP197239.1, read as the reverse complement.
GGCTTGCTCAAATGCTAACTACACTTCGTGGACTGCGCTTATGCGCCGTTGAGGAATTGCAGCGGATCGACCGGCGACGAGCCCTTGCGGATCTCGAAGTGAAGCTGCGGCGAAGTGACTTCGCCGGACTGGCCGGACTTGCCGATCACCTGACCGCGCTTGATGGTCTCACCACGTTTCACCATCAGCTCACTCGCATGGGCATATGCGGTGACGTAACCGTTGGAGTGACGAACGAGAACCAGATTGCCGTAGCCCTTCAGCTCGTTGCCGGAATAGGCAACGACGCCATCTTCGGCTGCCTTGATCGGCGTGCCTTCCGGCACGGCGACATTAATGCCGTCATTTGATTTGCCATTGGTCTTGGCGCCGTAGCCTGTGACCACGCGGCCGCGCACCGGCCAACGGAACGTCGGCAAAGCGCCGGTTGCGTCAGCGGCTTTAGTCGGCGATTCCGGCGTGGTTTCTTCAGGCGTCGTCGTGGCACTTGCCAGACGGGCCTTCTGTGCGGGCTCGGCAGAAGCAACACGGGCCACGGCAGCGGACGTGACCGCGCCAGCCGGAGCGGCCGTCACGGCTGCGACGGGCGCAGCGAGCGGCGCTGCTGCAGGAGCTGCATTGGCCGTACGCGCGCCGGGTACCGTGATCTTGGAGCCAAGCTTCAATTGGGCAGTCGGCGCCAGACCATTGGCGCGCGCGAGTTCGGCGACCGGCACGTTGTTCCGGCGCGAGATGCTCATCAGCGTATCGCCGCGATTGACGAAATGCATGGTCGATGCGCCGACGGCAGGTTTGCTCGCAGCAGCGGCAACGGCCGGAGTTGCCGCAGCGCCCTGGCGCGGAATGATCAGCGACTGGCCGGGCGACAGCGCGCGCGGACCCTTGTAGCCATTGGCCTGCAGGATCGCGGCCGACGAGACGTTGTAGCGCTTCGCCAGACCGTCGAGCGTGTCGCTGGTGCCGACGATGATCGAGGTGCCGCCATCACGGGCAAGGCCATTGGTCGCTGCAACCGAGCGCGGCGCCGTGGAGCCGGTGGTTTCGATCGGCGCACGTGCGGGCGGCGGCGTATACATACCGTTGCCGCCCCCGCTGACGGGTGCAGCCGACGCAACCGGACGAGCTGTCGGATAGGACTGCGGCGCCGAGATCGGCGGCGGCAAAGCCTGCGATTGATACTGCGGCTGCGGATTATAGGCCGGGCGCTGATACTGCGGCAGCTCCTGGCGCTCGACCGGCGCGCGCGGTGCTCGCTGCGGCACCGAGCCGGTGGTTTCGCCTTGCCAGCCAAAGCCACGGGACTGACCTGAGTCAAAATTTGGATTCTGAGATAGCCGTGTCTGCATGTCGGCGCTGCAGCCGGCAAAACCGATAGACATCAGCGCCAGCACCGCGACCTGCGGAGCGCGGCGCGAGTAAAGCAACTCGACAACGCTGGACATTGGTTACTCACTCATACGCAACAAACAACTGAATTGAGTAAACACCGTCTCCGTTACCAAGCCTTTAACCTTGCGACCAACACGTGACAGCCGTTCACGAACTTTTTTCAGAGTTCGCGCGCGATGCCCGGAAGTGCAGGCACGAAACGTACATCCACGAGCTCCTTTCGCTCCAATCCATCCCCGGTTTTGCGGATCCGGACCAGGGTCTGGACGCCATTATGAGGACCAACCGGCGCAAGCAGAATACCCCCCTCCTCAAGCCGATCGGTCAGCGCCACCGGCACCTCCTCCACTGCGGCGGTCACGACGATCCGGTCAAACGATCCCAAATTGGCAGCCGGGTTGAGGCCGTCGCCGAGCATGACCTCGATATTGTGGAGGCCGAGTGCCTCCAACCGGGTCCGGGCGGCGTCGGCCAGCGTGCGATAGCGCTCGATGCTGAGCACGTCGCGGACGAGCTTTGACAGGATCGCGGCCTGGTAGCCCGATCCCGTGCCGACCTCGAGCACACGGTGACCAGCATTCAATTGCAGCTGTTCGGTCATATAGGCCACCACGAAGGGCTGGCTGATGGTCTGACCGCAGGCAATGGCCAAGGCCGTATCGCGCCAGGCGTGGGCGCGATCGTTCGGCTCGACGAAGCGATCACGCGGAATATCCTCCATTGCGCGCAGCACCAGCCGATCGCTGATCCCACGGCGCCGCAGACCAAGCTGAAACGTCATCTGTTCGGGCGGCTGTCCGACGGTAATCATGGAAATGCCTCACGCAGCACAGGTTAGAAACACTCTCGATCTAGCAAAGATAGATTGATGTATTTCTGCGATCGGAACCGGGATAGCCTAACGACAACTTTTATTGTTCCGCGCGCGGAACCAGCAACATACCAGCCTGTTATGGGCGGGGCGCTGAAATCCTGATCTTGCTCTATCTGGTACCGAACACGCGACATGCGTCTTTGGGTCACGAAAATGGCAATGCGTCGAGATTGCGTTCAACCCGGGAATTTGCGATTTTGTTCAGAGGATTGGGGCAAGGAAACCGGCCATGACTGCAACGAACCCGCCGGGCGGCTCCGTCTTCCTGGTCGAAGACGAGGTCATGATCCGCATGATGGTCGCCGATATGCTCGAGGAACTCGGCTACAGCGTAGCCGCCGAAGCCGGTGACATCAACGAAGCGATCAAGCTGGCTGGGTCTGCCAAGTTCGACATTGCGATCCTCGACGTCAACGTCAACGGCAAGGTGATTTCGCCGGTCGCGGAAGTGATCGCATCGCGCAACCGCCCGTTCATCTTCGCGACTGGCTACGGCGCGCAAGGCCTGCCGGAAGAATTTCGTGACCGCCCGACGCTGCAGAAGCCGTTCCAGATGGAAACGCTGGCGCAGGTGCTGTCAACGACGCTCAAGGGCGTCGCGGTCTAGGCGAGCCCACTCGCCTATTTCGAACTCTCAGCCAAGCGCCTTGGTCAGCGCTTCGGAGAATACATCATCCGTGCGATCGAGACGCAGCGGCGTGACCGAGACATAGCGCGCAGCAAGCGCTGCGAGATCGGTACCCTCCAGCGGGGCTTCCGCGGCGACGATGCGCTCGAAACCGATCCAGAAATACGGATTGTTGCGGCCATCGCGCCGCTCATCGACGCGCAGAAAGCCCTGATTACGCTTGCCCTGCCGGGTGACGACGACACCTTTCACCTCGTCGGCCGCGCAGGCCGGGAAGTTGACGTTGATGACGGTGTTCTTCGGCACGCTCGCCTTGATGACCTTGCGCAGCACGTCCGGCCCATATTTCAACGCGGTCTCCCATTGCGGGTTGTGACGCGTTTCCATCGAGAATTCCTGGCTCAACGCCACCGACGGAATGCCGAGAATGGTGCCCTCGAGCGCACCGGCGATGGTACCGGAATAGACCACGTCCTCGGCGACGTTGCGGCCCTTGTTGACGCCGGACAATACGAGATCTGGCTGCTTGTCCTTCAGGATATGACGCGCGCCCATGATGACGCAGTCGGTCGGCGTGCCGCGCACGGCATAGTGCCGCGGGCCGACTTCGCGCAGTCGCAACGGATCGTTCAGCGACAATGAATGCGACACACCGGATTGATCGAGCTCGGGCGCCACCACCCAGACGTCGTCGGACAATTCCTTGGCGATCTGCTCGATGATCTTCAGGCCGGGGGCGTGAATGCCGTCGTCATTGGTGCAGAGAATGCGCATTCGTGAGGTGCCTTTTCGATCGGGAGGGCCGCTGGCCGGCACCGGTTTTTGCCAGCATGTGCCCGCTTTTGCCACCCCCATTTTGGGCGCTACTCGTGCGCTGCCGAGGCTGTCTCGAAGGCGATTTTTCCCGTGAGCCGGAACATTTCGGCGTCGTCGGGATTTTTAACTTAGGTAGGTGTGTGCCAGTTGCGTCTGAAGCATGCGCGCTCGACCCGGATGGCCTTGGTCGCAGCGCCCCACAGGGCGACGGAGATGGCGAAACAGCTCGAACGGGTGTTGATCATCGGATTGCCGGCGATCGCGGTTGTCGCCCTGACGGGGTGGCTGCTGCTTCCCAGATTGGCCGAGACCAAGCCCGATCTCACCCTCAATACGGCGGTACTGGCAACTATGCCCGACGAGTTGAGTGAGGAGGACTTTGCCAAACCCACGTCTTCACAACTCGTCAGCGTCCCCGACGCCGCGGAGCTCAACCGTCTCAGCCTCTCCCGCCAATCGTTTCGCCGCGGCGGCCTCGGTTCCAGGGCGCTGATGACGTTCACCGTGCGCAACGCCAACGACTATCCGGTCAAGGACCTCGAAATCGCCTGTGCCTTCCGCAGCCGGGATGGGCGTTATGTGACGGAGCGTCGCCGCGTCATCGCGGAGACCGTCAGCACGAAAAGCCGCAAGGCGTTTCCGATGACGCATATGGGCTTTGTCAACATAAAAGCCGAGAAAGCCAAATGTGCGCTGGTGACGGCCAGCCGCGCGTGAGCGGCTGGCGCGCGACGACGCCTAGCCGGCTTGGACGACTTTAAGCCCGCCCATATAATGCTGCAGCACATCCGGCACGGCAATCGAGCCATCTTCCTGCTGATAGTTTTCCATCACGGCGATCAGCGCGCGACCGACGGCGGTGCCCGAACCATTCAGAGTGTGCACGAAGCGCGGTTTGCCATCCGGCCCGCGCGAGCGCGCATCCATGCGCCGCGCCTGGAAATCGCCGCAGACCGAACAGGACGAAATCTCGCGGTAAGCACCGCCGTCGCCCTGGCCCGGCATCCAGACCTCGATGTCGTAGGTCTTCTGCGCAGCAAAACCCATGTCGCCAGTACACAGCGTCATCACGCGGTAATGCAGGCCAAGCCGGCGCAGCACTTCCTCGGCGCAGGACAGCATGCGCTCATGCTCGTTCTTGCTTTCCTCAGGCGTGGTGATCGAAACCAATTCGACCTTGGTAAACTGGTGCTGGCGGATCATGCCACGCGTATCGCGGCCGGCAGCACCAGCCTCGGCGCGGAAGCACGGCGTCAGCGCCGTCATACGCAGCGGCAGCTCTTTTTCGTCAAGGATGGATTCACGGACGAGATTCGTCAGCGGGACTTCGGCGGTCGGGATCAGCCAGTAACCCTGCCCTTCACTACCGATCGCACCGGCGGCGAATTGATCATCGCGAAACTTCGGAAGCTGCGCAGTGCCAAACATCGCATCGTCGCGAACCAAGAGCGGTGGGTTCACTTCCGTGTAGCCATGCTCATTCGTATGCAGATCGAGCATGAACTGCCCGATGGCACGCTCCAGCCGTGCAAGGCCTTTCTTAAGCACGACGAAGCGTGCGCCCGAGAGTTTGGCCGCGGCCTCGAAATCCATGAAGCCCAAGGCTTCGCCGATATCGTAATGAGCTTTCGGCGTGAACGCGTAGTTGCGCCTGGCGCCGAAGTGATGACGCTCGACATTGCCGTGTTCGTCGACCCCCTCAGGCACGTCGTCGAGCGGCAGGTTCGGGATTTCGGCAAGCGCGACCTTGAGCTTATCCTCGGCGTTCTTCACCGCGGCTTCCATCGCCGGCATCGTCGTCTTGAGCTCGGTGACCTCAGCCATCAGCGCGTTGGCGCGCGCCTCGTCCTTGGTCTTCTTGGCCTCGCCGATTTCCTTCGATGCCGCGTTGCGCCGGGCTTGCGCCTGCTCGGACGCAAGGATCGCGGTCCGGCGCGCCTCATCAATCGCCAGCAGCGATGCCGACAGCGGCGCCAGCCCCCGCCGCTTCAGCGCAGCGTCGAAAGCTTCGGGATTGTCGCGGATCGATTTAATGTCGTGCATGACGGGATTCCTGAGCGAAAGCGGCTCTGAGTACCCCGAATAGCTGACATTTGGAACATGAAATGGCGCGATCGCCCCGTTAGTGCGCTCGCAGCAGAAACGCAAGTATTCCAATGCAGGCGACGGCGACACTCACTGCGGTAACGACGATGCCACCCAAGCGCACTGTAAGACGAAGCGTCTGAGTCTCCATGGCTGCCTGCAAATCGTTGCGCGTCGCCAACAATCGCGCGTCCAGATCGGACTTAACAGCGAAGAGATCGGATTTCGTGACAAGCTCGGTCATGATGAAATCCCGTGCCGCTTCGGCATGAGCCTCGGCCTGATTGTTCGCTACCCCGGCTTCGCGGAGCCGCTTGGAATAGCCGAGTGTATCAAATGCAAAGGCCACAATCACCTCCGTAGCAGCGCCAGCTGCACAACTTAAGGTAGATTGGCACAATTGCAATTACAAGAACACGTAGGCGCCTACTCCGCCGGCGTCACGTCCGTGCCGGTCCCCGCCGCAGCCTTGGCAGCAGCGGCCTTGGCGGCGTTCTTCTCGACCATGCTGACCGCGATAATCGAACCTTCGTAGAGGATCAGCAGCGGGATCGCCAGGGAGGCCTGGCTGATCACATCGGGCGGCGTCAGCACGGCCGCGATAACGAAAGCGATGACGATGAAGTAGCGGCGCTTTTCGCGCAGCTGCTTCGACGTGAGGATGCCGATGCGGCCAAGCAGTGTCAGGATGACGGGGAGCTGGAAGGCGATTCCGAAGGCGAAGATCAGCGACATCATCAGTGAGAGATATTCGCCTACCTTGGGCAGCAGCGCGATCTGCGCGGTATCGGAGCTTCCGGTCTGCTGCATGCCCAGCGAGAACCGGATCAGCATCGGCAGCACCAGGAAATAGACCAGCAGCGAGCCCAGCGCGAAGAAGAACGGCGTCGCGATCAGGTAAGGCAGAAACGCGCCCTTCTCGTGCTTGTAGAGGCCGGGCGCCACGAACATGTAGATCTGCGCGGCAATTACCGGAAACGAGATGAAGCCGGCGCCAAACATCGCCAGCTTGAGTTGGGTCAGAAAGTACTCCAGCAGCGCGGTGTAGATGAACTTCGAATTCTCTGGGCCGGCGACCCAGACGAACGGCCAGACCAGCACGTTGTAGATCTGCTTGGCGAAGAAGAAGCAGAAGATGAAGGCCACGGCAAATGCGAGCAGCGCCTTGATCAGCCGCGACCGCAGCTCGATCAGGTGATCCATCAAGGGAGCCTTGGAGGCTTCGATATCTTCGGCACTCATGACGCTTTGGCGTCCTTCAGAACATCTGGACTGGCCGCGTCGGGGGCTGCTGCGCCATCATGGGCGGCAGCGGGAGTTTCGACCGGCGACGGCTGCACTTCCCGGGTAATAGCCAGTGGTTCGTTCACTGCAGCAGTTTCCTGCGCATGCGTCTCGGCCTCAACGAAGGTCTCGGGTGTAGGCGGCTCGGGCGTGGTGGGCACGGCCGGAGGCGTGTCGAGATTGTCAGCCTTGTCGATGGCCATGGCGTCACTGACGTCCTTGGTCAGCGAGGTCATGATGTTGTTGGTGGTGAAACCGGAAGCGACATCCTTCACGTCGTCGAAGGCCTTTTTGACGTCGGCCATTTCGGCTTCGCGCATCGCCTCGTTGAACTGGCCCTGGAATTCCGAGGCCATCTTGCGGGCCTTGCCCATCCACTGCCCGACCATGCGCAGCACGCCGGGCAGTTCTTTCGGGCCGATGGCAATCAGCGCGACGACCGCGATGACGACCAGTTCACTCCACCCGATATCGAACATGAAAAAATCCGCTTACGCGGGGCTGGATGTGCCCGCGTCTCCTTCAATGGCCGCCGCGATCCCCAAGGACAATCCCTTCGGAACCTCAGACAACCTTGCTGCCGACGTCCGTACGGTTGGCGGTCGGCGCCGGCGGGGTCTGGTCGATAGTGCGGACCGGCTCGGTCGGCTTGTCTGCCGGCTTGTCGTCGTCCGCCATGCCCTTCTTGAAGGCCTTGATGCCCTGCGCAACGTCGCCCATCAGGTCGGAAATCTTGCCGCGCCCGAACAACAGCAGGACCACTCCGATCACGACGATCCAGTGCCAAATGCTGAGTGAACCCATCCTGCTAACCCTCCAAACACGCGGCCAGTCGCCCAGCCTGATCTGACCGGAACGTAGGCTGCGGGGGTGTCAAAAACAAGGACTTAACCCTCGTGGAATCGCGGATGTCGCGGCGCAATGCCGCGAGCGTTAATGCCGCGATCAGTGCTTGCGGTCGTCGTCCCGGTCGGTTGCGTCCGGCTCAGCGTCATCCGGCTCATCTTCGTCCTGATCGTCCTCGTCGAGCTCGTCGTCTTCCGCGTCGTCGGAATCGTCTTCATCGTCGTCGAGTTCGGCCGTTTCGGGCTCAGCGGTCTCGTCTTCATCCGACTCGGGCTCTGCGACTTCAGCCGCTTCGGCCTCGCCTTGCTCGGGCTCGATCACGTCGAGATCACGCGCTTCAAGTTCCGCGACCTCGGCCGCTTCGCTCTCTGGCTCCACAACATCTGCCGTTTCAGTGAATTCGGCCTTGGCCTCGGCAAATGCCTGGGCCTCACCAGCGTATCCGACAGTCCCGGCTTCGGGCTCCTTGAGCTGCAGTTCGGGGAATTCCGGATCGGGTGCCGACAGCGCCAGTTCCAGTTCGCCGCCCTCCAGCGGATCCTCGTCCTCGCGGAGCGTCGGATCGTCGGACGGATTGGGCACGCTGAAGCCGGACGGCAGCCGCGAATCCAGCAGACCCGTGCCCTTTAGTTCCTCAAGACCCGGCAGATCGCCGAGTGCCTCAAGACTGAACTGCGACAGGAAGCTCTCGGTGGTACCGAAGGTCAGCGGACGGCCCGGCGTCTTGCGACGGCCGCGCGGCTTGATCCAGCCGGTTTCCAACAGCACGTCGAGCGTGCCCTTGGAGGTGATGACGCCGCGAATATCTTCGATTTCGGCGCGGGTCACCGGCTGGTGATAGGCAACGATGGCGAGCACTTCGATCGCCGCACGCGACAGCTTGCGGGTTTCGGTGGTCTCGCGGGTCATCAGCCAGGACAGGTCACCGGCGGTGCGGAACGTCCATTTGTTGGCGACACGGACCAGATTGACGCCGCGCATGGCGTAATCGGCCTGCAACTGCGCCAGTGCCGCCTTGATATCGACGCCATCCGGCATGCGCTTGGCCAGCGCGGATTGGTCGAGCGGCTCGGTGGATGCGAACAACAGCGCTTCGAGCAGGCGCAATTCTTCTGGGCGCGCCTCCGACTGGACCTCGGATTGTCCCTCGGACTGCACGATCTGATCCTCGACATCGTCGATGCGTTTCTCGGCGAGGCTTGCCATGTCTGGATCTCCTTCTTCCACTTACTCGGCCGGAACTTCCGGCTCCACCTGCACAGGCTGGGCGATGTGCTTGCGGAAATACAAAGGCGCGAATGCTTCTTTCTGGCTGAGGTCGAGCGTGCCCTCACGGACCAGTTCAAGCGCAGCTGCAAAACTCGAGGCCATCACCGTCGCGCGCTGCGCGGGGTCGGCGACATAGGCCAGCAGATATTCATCGAGACGGCTCCAGTCCTCTGCCATGCCGACCAACCGTTCCAGCGAGGCGCGCGCTTCGCTCAGCGACCAAACGGTGCGCTTGGCGAGATGGACGCGCGTCAGCACGCGAGCCTGGCGCTGGGTCGCATAAGCTGACAGCAGATCGTAAAGCGTCGCCGTGAAGCGCGGATGCTTCACTTCGGCGATCGACTCGGGAACGCCACGCGGGAAGATGTCGCGGTTGAGCTGCGGCCGGGTCATCAGCCTGTTCGAGGCTTCGCGGATGGCTTCGAGGCGGCGCAGCCGGTTGGCCAGCGCGGTCGCCATATCCTCGGCGCTCGGGCCTTCGCCCGGCACCGTCGTATCCGGCAGCAGCAGGCGCGACTTCAGGAATGCCAGCCACGCCGCCATCACCAGATAGTCGGCAGCCAGTTCCAGACGGATCTTCCGCGCGGCTTCGATGAACAGCAGATACTGGTCGGCCAGCGCGAGGATCGAAATCTTGTGCAGGTCGACCTTCTGTTGCCGCGCAAGCGCGAGCAATAGGTCGAGCGGGCCTTCGTAACCTTCGACGTCGACGACCAGCGACGGCTCGTCATCGGGAACGACCTCTGCCGGCAGGCCGGTTTCAAACGACAAAATCTCAGCGCTCATGCACTAGCTCCTGCTCGAGCGATCAAGGCGTCCAGTTCGGCGCGGCCGGCGGTACGGTCGAACGGCTGCGGCTGACGGCGAGCAGCAAGAGCCGCCTTGGCTCGCTCAAGCGCCTTCCCGGCCAGAACCGGGGTCTCGCTGACGACGTCGCGCATCTCGTCCAGTTTGCCGTTGCAATGCAGGACCATGTCGCACCCGGCGCTGACGATCGCGCGCGTACGTTCCGCGATCGATCCCGCCAGAGCATTCATGGACACGTCATCACTCATCAACAAACCCTGGAACCCGATACTGCCGCGAATCACCTGTTCGATGATTGTCGCAGAAGTCGTGGCCGGTTGGGTGGCGTCTAGCGCGCTAAACACAACATGTGCAGTCATCGCCATCGGCAGATCTGCCAGTGGACGAAATGCTTCGAAATCAGAAGCTTCGAGCTCACTCTTCGTGTTGTCTACGATCGGCAATTTGAAATGGGTATCGGCGGTGGCCCGGCCATGGCCGGGAATGTGTTTGAGCACAGGTAGAATGCCACCCTGCGACAGCCCTTCGGTCACCGCGCGGGCGATGGTCGCGACCTTGCCTGGCGTGGTGCCGTAGGCGCGATTGCCGATCACGGCATCAGCGCCCTCCACTGGGACGTCCGCCAACGGCAGGCAGTCCACGGTGATGCCGAGGTCCACAAGGTCACTCGCAATGAGCCGTGAACTGAGCCAGGCAGCCCTGAGGCCTGCTTCCGGGTCCGCGTCATAGAGCGTGCCGAACACAGCACCGGGCGGATAGACCGGCCAGTGCGGCGGTCCCAGACGCTGCACACGCCCGCCTTCTTGGTCGATCAGGACCGGCGCATCGAGATCACCGGTCACGCCGCGTAAATCTTCAACAAGTCGAGCGACTTGGGCGGGATTATCAATATTACGCTTGAAGAGAATGAAGCCCCACGGCCGTTCTGCGCGCAAAAATGCGCGCTCTTCAGCGGTCAGCTCCAGCCGAGATACACCGGTGATGAATGCGCGTGTGCTCATGGGGCCGATTAGCCCCCATCAACGCCCAGGGTCAAGGAAACGGCCGTTAATTCCTTTGGACGACGCACTGTCCGCCGGCAGATTTCAGGTTCCCGCAGACCTGCGAGGCTTCTTCCTGCGAGCCGAACGGTCCGACCATGGCCCGATAATAGGTCCCCTTGTCGCCAAGGTCGGCCTTCTTGATCAACGGCGCACGCGATCCCAGCACCGAGGGGAACTTGGTCTGCAGGGCGCGGAACGACGCCTGCGCATCACCCTCCGACCGCTGGGACGATACCTGGACCACATAGCCGCCGCCGGAGGCGACCGGGGCCGCCTGCTGGGTCGGGTTGGTCGAGGCCATACGTGAGGGCGCCGGTGGAGCGGCTGCAGCCGGAGGCGCAGCCTGCGGCGACAGTGACATCGGGGCATTGGCTGATGCGTTGGCATTGGTCGCGCGCGGTGCCGCAGCGGGCGCGGCTGCAGGAACCGCTGCCGGAGCGGCGATGCGGGCTGGCGCCTGACGCGCGGCCGGTGTGGCTCCCGCGTCGGACTGGTCACCCTTGACGGCAAAAGTACGGATCTTGCGAGGCTCATCGCCCTGCATCGCGCCATTGCCCACCATCGGCTTGTTGGATGGCGAGACGCTGGCTGTCGATGGCGGGTTGGCGTTCTGGTTCAGCGGCGGGAATACCACGCGCGGACCAGCCTTGGTGGCATCCTGCACGTTGACGGGCTGCTCTTCGCGCGACACCAACCGCTCGGGGGCTGCGCCGCCGAGACGATCTTGAATCGGCTTGCCGTCGGCCGCGGCTGTCGCCGACGGCGGGACGATCTTGTTCGGACCGGGCTCGGCCTTGATCACCGGCGGTTCGCTGGTGCGCGCCGATCCCATAAATGTACGATAGGCGAAGGCAGCACCGGTACCCACTACGGCCAGCGCCAGCACGATGGCGACGGTCGCCATGCCACCGCGGCGCTTCGGCGCCTCTTCCTGCTCGGCATAACCGTCCTGATAGGCGTAGGGATCATCCTGATACTGATCGTCCTGCGGATGCTGGGCCTGTGCGCCATCGGCGTGGCCATACAGCGCATCGTCATAACGATTGGGATCATGCGGCGCGTGAGCCTGGTCGTACTGGCCCTGATAGTCCTGCGCCTGATGATCCGTATGCGCGGCAAATGCCGGCGCCTGATGATAATCGGCCTCCGGCTGCAGATGCTGCGGCTCCTGATGCTGAGCGCCGTAACGCTGCACCGGATGAAGATTCTCGAACTCCTGCTGCTGCGGCTCGTGGGCTGCTGCACGCTGCATCCATGGCGGCGGGCCGGGCTGCGCGGGTTCTTCCTCATATTCCGGCTCGTCCTGATAGGCCGGTTCAGCCTGGCGCGGCGCGGGCGCAGGGCGGCTGTTGCTCGCGAACGGGTCGGTCTGCCCGATCAGCCGCGCGAGTTCGGCGAGCGGATCGCCCTCGCCCTTCGTCCGCGATTGAGCGTCGCGGCCGTAATCGTCATCCGCTGGGAAAGGTCGGTTCTGGTATCGATTAGCCATTGTGATGTCGCATCCCCTTCGGGAAAGCCGCCAACCCGCTTTTCAAACGAAACAGCTGCTATCAAGAACCACCCACAGATCCCCATGTGAGCGGCCGTCCCCTGTCTACCGCATCTCGTCCGGTGCGGTGACGCCGAGAACGGCGAGGCCCGAAGCCAGGACTGAGACGACGCTCTGGACGAGTGCCAATCGCGCTTTGGTAAGTTCTGCATCATTAGTGATAATGAAGCGTAAATGAGGCATATCCCGTCCGCGCGTCCAGAGCGCATGAAATTCGCTGGCGAGATCATACAGATAGAAAGCTATGCGGTGCGGCTCATGCGCCGTGGCCGCAGATTCTATCATCCGTGGGTACAATGCTAACTGCCGCATCAGGCCCAGTTCGGCAACATCGTCGAGCCGCTCCATTACCGCGTCTTTCAGATAGGCAATGCGGGCCTCGGTTTCCAGAGGCAGGTCGGCCAGCATCTCCCGCGCATTGCGGAAGATCGAATGGCCACGGGCATGGCCATACTGCACGTAGAAAACCGGATTGTCCTTGGACTGCTCGATCACCTTGGCGAGGTCGAAATCCAGCACCGCGTCGTTCTTCCGGAACAGCATCATGAAGCGCACGGCGTCGGAGCCGACCTCGTCGACCACTTCGCGCAGGGTAACGAAATCGCCGGAGCGCTTCGACATCTTCACCGGCTCGCCATTGCGCAACAGCTTCACAAGCTGCACGATCTTGACGTCGAGTTCAGCCTTCCCTGCCGTTACCGCCTTGATCGCCGCCTGCACACGCTTGATATAGCCGCCGTGATCGGCGCCCCAGACGTCGACCATGTTGAGGAAGCCACGGTCGAACTTGGTCTTGTGATAGGCGATATCGGACGCAAAATACGTGTAACCGCCATCCGACTTCAGCAGCGGACGATCGACATCGTCGCCATAGGCGGTGGCGCGGAACAGGGTCTGCTCGCGGTCTTCGTAATCGTCGATCGGCTTGCCCTTTGGCGGTGGCAACCGGCCCTCATAGACATCGCCCTTGGCGCGCAGGAAATCGATGGTCGCGCCAACCATGTCGGTGCTGCCTGCGATCAGCGAACGCTCGGAGAAGAACACTTCGTGGGAGATGTTCAGTGCGGCGAGATCGCCCTTGATCATCTCCATCATCATGGAAATGGCCTTGGCGCGCGTGATCGGCAGCCACTTGTCCTCGGGCATCTGGTTCAGCGCAGCGCCGTACTCAGCCACGAGCGCCTGCCCCACCGGCACCAGATAGTCGCCGGGATACAAGCCTTCCGGAATGTCACCGATAGCTTCGCCTAGCGCCTCGCGGTAGCGCAGATGTGCCGAGCGCGCGAGCACGTCGACCTGTGCGCCGGCGTCGTTGATGTAGTATTCGCGGGTGACGTCATAACCGGCGCAATCGAGCAGGCTCGCCAGTGCATCGCCAAACACGGCGCCGCGGCAATGGCCAACATGCATCGGTCCCGTCGGATTGGCCGACACGTATTCGACATTGACCTTCTCACCGGCTCCGACCGCGCTCCGGCCATACGAGGCACCGTCGCGCAACACCGCGCGCAGCGCATCGGCCCAGGCCGACGACTTCAGCGTGAGATTGATGAAGCCGGGTCCGGCGACATCCACCGACGTCACCAGATCGTCTTCGCGCAGCTTCGCAGCGATAGCGTCAGCCAGATCGCGCGGCTTGGCTTTCGCCTCTTTCGCCAGCACCATCGCGGCATTGCTCGCCATGTCGCCATGCGACGCATCCTTGGTCGGCTCGACGACGACGCGCGACAGATCGATGCCGGCGGGCAACACGCCTTCACTGACGAGGGCGTTGCAGATCGCGTGAACGCGCGCGAGCACGTTGGCGAACAGATGCGGGGTCGGAACAGTCGAGGCCATGGCGATACGGGAACCAGCTTGCGCCGGAGGATTCCGGCAGGATTGCATCAGGATGGAATAGCGGTTTCGGGGGCGTTCCGCCAATTCTTTGACGGCCGATCCGCCAAGTGGGCAAGGATCGAAATCTGTAGCCCCGAAAGGCACTTAGAAGCCTTCGCCTAACGCAATTCGGGGGTCGAGTCAAAGAGCCGGATATGCTCGGTGATGGCAAAACGGTCGGTCATCCCCGCAATGAAATTGCCGATCCGGCGCGCCTGTTCGCCCTCCGATTCCGGCTCGGCGCCTTCAGGGGGCAGCCATTCGGGCGGTAGATCCTCGGGCGCGCGCTGATAGCGTGCGAACAGGTCGGTAACCAGACATTCCGCCTCGACCATCACCCGCATGACACGCTCATGGCGATACATGTGCTGCCAGAGGAAGGCCTTGATCCCAGCCTCGGCTTCTGCCGCGTCGGCACGAAACGCGACGAGCTTGCGCCCGCCGCGGCGAATGTCCTCCGCGGATTTCGGCAACAAAGCGGCTAGTCGTTGTTCCGTCTCGCCGACGACCGCACCGATCAGATAGGAAATCAGCTCGCGCACCAGTTCGGCGCCGCGGCGGCTCTCGTCGAGACCGGGATAGCGTCCATCGATCTCTGCGATCATGCCTTGCGTCAGCGGCATCGCCTTGAGGTCATCGACGGTGAACAGCCCTGCGCGCAGTCCGTCATCGATGTCATGAGCGTTGTAAGCGATATCATCGGCAATCGCCGCGACCTGAGCTTCAAGCGAAGCGAAGCTGGACAGCTCCAGATCAAAGGTGCGGTCATATTCGGTGATCCCGAACGGCACGCCATGGGTGGCATAACGTCCCACGGGGGCGCCTAACGCGTTCGTCAGCGGCCCGTTGTGCTTGACGATGCCTTCGAGGGTTTCCCAAGTCAGGTTGAGGCCATCGAATTCCGGATAGCGATGCTCAAGTGACGTGACGAGGCGCAAGGTCTGTGCGTTGTGATCGAAGCCGCCATGGGCCTCGAGACAGGCATCCAGCGCCCGCTCGCCGGCATGGCCGAACGGCGGATGGCCGATGTCATGGGCCAGCGCCAGGGTCTCGGTCAGGTCTTCGTCGAGCCCCAGTTGCCGGGCTACGGCGCGGGCGATCTGCGCAACTTCCAAAGTGTGGGTGAGACGGGTGCGATAATGATCGCCCTCGTGGAACACAAAGACCTGGGTCTTGTGCTTGAGGCGCCGAAACGCGGTCGAATGGATGACCCGGTCGCAATCTCGGCGAAACGCGCTGCGGGTCCGGCTCGGAGCCTCGGAAAACAGCCGTCCGCGGCTGCGATCGGGGTCGCAGGCATAGGGTGCGCGGGGAGCAGCCATTCCGACCGACACGGCGTGTTTATCCTTGATCCAATTGATTCCTGAGCCTGCCGCACTTAACTATGGGGAGCGGCAGATTCAAATGGTTCGAATCCTGCCCGGAGAGCCAGATATGACCGACACTGCAGTCACCGAGGCCCCCCTCACCGTCAGCGCGCGTGCTGCGCGCCGGATCGGCGAGATCCTCAAGACCGAAGGCAACGGCGCCATGCTCCGCGTGTCGGTTGAAGGCGGCGGCTGCTCCGGCTTCCAGTACAAGTTCGACGTCGAGCGCGCCAAGGCGGACGACGACATCCTGATCGAACGTGACAGCGCCGTGGTGCTGGTCGACCCCTCCTCAGCACCGTTCCTGGCCGGCTCCGAACTCGACTTCGTCGATGACCTGATCGGCGCCTCGTTCCGCGTCGTCAATCCGAACGCGACGGCGTCCTGCGGCTGCGGGACCAGCTTCTCGATCTGACCTCTATTCTGCTCATTTAGATCGGTCTATTTCACGGCGAACAGCGCCCGCACATTGCCGTGCGCGATCTGTTTAGCGACCGCCGGCGGCAGTTGCGCCAGCCATGCGCGATAGCCATCCATGATATCGCCATAGCTCGCCCAGCGTTCCGGCACCCAGGTGTCGGAGCCCAGCAGGAAGCGATCGGGGTAGCGCTCGAACAGCACGCGCCATTGCGGCGTCAGTTTGCCTGATCCGTCCACGATGCCGCTGCGGTAAGACAATTCACCCCACAATTTCGGGTATTTTATCAGCATCGCTGCGACACGGTCCGGCGCGAGGCTGAAGCCGGTATGTGCCCAGATAATCTGCGCACGCGGATTGTGCCGCATCAGAATCTCGACCGCTTCGTCGTCCGCATGGGCGTGCAGATAGAGATTGTTGGCGACCGCGAAGTCGACGGTCTTCTTGACCATCTCGGTATCGGCCGCCTTGCCGGTCAGATGGAATTCGCCGACACCGCGATAGTAGCCGCGCTTGAACTCCTCCTGCACGAGATCGAAGATTACGGGATCGTTGAACCAGCTGCCGATATCGGCGCGCACGCGATACGGCCGGATGAACGGCACGACCTGCAGATCGCCTGCCTTGCCGCTGGCCTTGCCGTCCATCAGCACATGGGTGCCGGTGTTCGGGCGGCTGGTGGCGAGAATGCCGGTGACGCGATTCTTCCTGAAAACCTCTAGCACTTCGTCGGGCTGGTAATACGGCTTCGGCTCCCAGTTGTAATGCATATGGGCGTCGAAGATTTCGATCCGATCGTCGGCACGGACCGGCGCGACAACGAGTGCGGCCAGCAAAGCGGCCACAGTGAGTGTTCTCACCAGCATTGAAGACATCCCTATTCCGCAGCCACGACGCGCGGACGATCGTCGTGGTCTTCTTCCTCGAGCTGCGGCTGCAGCTTGCGCTTCAGCTTGCGGTCGATGCGGTCGAGATAGATGTAGATCACCGGCGTGATGAACAGCGTCAGCAATTGCGACACGCAGAGACCGCCGACCACGGCAACACCAAGCGGCTGACGCAATTCGGCACCGGCACCGGCACCGAGCGCGATCGGCAGCGTGCCGAAGATCGCCGCGAAGGTGGTCATCATGATGGGGCGGAAACGCAGCAGCGCGGCTTCGCGGATCGCGTGTTCGGCCGAGAGGCCGACGCGACGACGCTCGAGTGCGAAGTCGACCATCATGATGGCGTTCTTCTTGACGATGCCGACCAGCATGACGATGCCTATCATGGCGATGACCGACATCTCCATCTTGAACAGCATCAGCGTCAGGATCGCGCCGATGCCCGCCGACGGGAGGCCGGAGATGATCGTGATCGGATGGATGAAGCTCTCGTAGAGGATGCCGAGGATCACGAAAGCTGCGAATACGGCAGCCAGGATCAGAACGCCCTGCCCGCGCAATGAATCCTGGAACACCTGCGCAGTGCCAGAGAAGCCCGTCGCTATGGTCACCGGCAGTTTGGAATCCGCCTCGATTTGCGTGATCTGGTCGACCGCATAGCCCAGCGAATAGCCGGGCACCAAGTTGAACGAGATCGTCACCGCCGGCTGCTGACCCTGATGGTTGATCTGCAGCGGCCCGACCGTTGGCACCAGACGCGCGACCGCGCTCAGCGGAATGGTCTGATTGTTCGACGTCTTCATATAGAGCTTGGAGAGGTCGCTCGGATCGATCCGGAACTGCGGCTGTGCTTCCAGAATGATCTGATAGTCGTTGGTCGGCATATAGATGGTGCCGACCTGACGCGAGCCGAACGCATTATAGAGCTGGTTACGAACCTGATCGACGGTGACGCCGTAGACCGCCGCCTTTTCGCGGTCGATATCGACCGTCATTTGCGGGTTCTTGATGTACAGGTCTGTCGTCACGTCGAGCAGGCCCGGCACCTTGGCGATGCGATCCCGCATTTCCGGCGACACGCGATACAGCGTGTCGGTGTCGCTGCCCTGAAGAACGTATTGATACTGGCTCTTCGACGGCCGGCCGCCGATGTTCAGATTCTGGATGCTCTGGAAGAAGGCCTGCAAGCCAGGAACGGCCAACGACTTCTGGCGCAGCCGCGTCATCACCACCTGTGCGGGATCACGATCCTGGCGCGGTTTCAGCGCAACGAACAGACGACCGTAATTCGCCGTCGCATTCGGGCCGCCGGAGCCCACGGTGCTGTTGATGTATTCGACGGCAGGATCGGATTTCAGCAGATCGGCGAGCGCTTGCTGCCGCGCACTCATCGCTTCGAAGGACGTATCGGTTGCGGCTTCGGTCGTACCGGTCAGGAACCCGGTATCCTCCTGCGGGAAGAAGCCCTTCGGTACGATGTTGTAGAGATAAACGGTGCCGCCGAGGGTCGCGAGCGTCACCACCAACATGATGCCCTTGTGTGCCAGTACGCGATCGAGCGCCCATTCGTAACCACGCAGCCAAGCCGCAAATATGCGCTCGAAACCGCGCAGGATGAAATTTTCCTTGTGCTCGGGATTGTGCGCCTTGAGCACGCGCGCGCAGAGCATGGGCGTCAGCGTCAGCGACACGAAGCCGGAGACGATGATCGCCACCGCGATCGTCACCGCGAATTCACGGAACACGCGGCCGACAATTCCGCCCATCAGCAGCACGGGAATGAACACCGCGATCAGCGAGAAGGTGATCGAGACGATAGTGAAACCGATTTCGCGCGCGCCCTTCAGTGCCGCGTCGAACGGCTTCATGCCGAGCTCGATGTGTCGGACGATATTCTCCAGCATGACGATGGCGTCGTCGACAACGAAGCCGACGGACAGTGTCAACGCCAGCAGCGTCATGTTGTTGATGGAGTAGTCCAGCATGTACATCGCGGCGCATGTGCCGAAGATCGAGATCGGCACCGCCAGTGCGGGGATCAAGGTCGCGGAGGCTGAGCGCAGGAACAGGAAGATCACGAAGATCACCAGCACGACGGCGATCAGCAATGTCTCCTCGACGTCGGCGACGGCTTCGCGGACCGAGATCGAGCGGTCCATCATCATATTGACTTCGACCGATGGCGGCAATTGCGCACGCAGCGACGGCAGCTTGGCGCGGACGCCGTCGACCACGGCGACCGTGTTGGCGTCGGGCTGCTTCTGGATCGCCAGCACGATGGCGCGCTCGCCATTCAACCAGGTCGCGACCTTGTCGTTTTCGACGGCGTCATAGATCTTGGCGACTTCGTTCAGCTTGACCGGCGAGCCGTTGCGCCAGGCAACAACGACCTGGCCATAGTCGGCGGCCTTGGACATCTGTCCGGATGCCTGCAGCGAGATATCCTGCTTCGGTCCGTTCAGAGTTCCGACCGGCGTCGAGGAGTTCGCGCGTGACACCGCCGTACGGATATCTTCAAGCGACAATCCACGAGCCGCCGCAGCTTCGGGATCGGCCTGCACGCGAATGGCGAATTTCTGCGTGCCATAGATCAGCACCTGCGCCACGCCGGGAATCTGCGACAGCGCCTGCCCGATGGTGATATCGCCAAATTCATTGACGGCCGAGAGCGGCAGCGTCGATGAACTCAGCGCAATGAACAGCACCGGGAAATCGCCGGGGTTCACCTTGCGGAAACTCGGCGGGATCGTCATTTCGATCGGCAACCGGCGCTGTGCGATCGTCAGCGCAGTCTGCACGTCCAGCGCCGCCGCATCGATATTGCGGTTAAGATCGAACTGAATGATGATCTGGGTCGTTCCCTGCGACGAGCTCGACGACATCGAAGAGATACCAGCGATGGTCGAGAGCTGACGCTCGATGATGCCGGCGACCGAGGCCGCCATCGTGTCGGCGCTGGCGCCCGGCAGCGTCGCCGTCACCGCGATGGTCGGAAAATCCACTTTCGGAAGCGCCGACACCGGCAGCAGCCGGAAACCGAAAATGCCAAACGCGATGATCGTCGCCGTGATGAGCGTGGTCATCACAGGGCGACGGATGCAGAGCTCCGAGAGGGTCATGTTTTATGCCCCGGCCTTGCGGGCCCGGGCTTCGACCCGTGTGCCTTGTGTCAGCAAGAGCTGGCCGTCGACGACGACGTCCTCATCCCCTTTTAAACCCGACGAGATCACCGAAATCCCCTGGAAGGTGCGATCGACTTCGACAGGTTGAACACGGGCGACGCCGTCCTTCACCATGAAGACGAAGTTCCCAGTCTGGCTGCGTTGCACGGCCACGGTGGGCACAACAACGCCGTCCTCGGTGCGCACGATCAACTTGGTCTGTACCAAAATGCCCGGCCACAGGGTTTCGTTCGGATTGCTCATGATGCCGCGCACAGTGACCATGCCGGTGGTGGAATCCACAGTGTTTTCCACCATCGCCACCTTGCCGGTTTCAGAACGGCCGCTGTTCGGGATGGTCGCAATGACCGAGGTCGATCCCGCCGCCATCGCTTCGCGCAGATCGCCAAGCACACGCTGCGGAATGGCGAAGGAGACATAGACCGGAGCCATCTGATTGATGGTGGCGAGCGGCGCCGTATCAGCCGGGCGCACGAAATTGCCGACCTTCACATTGGCTGCACTGATCCGGCCGGAGAACGGTGCGCGAATGATGGTGTAGCTCTTCTGGACCTTGAGATTATCGAGCGCCGACTGATCGGCCCGGATGGTTCCGGCCAGGATGTCGGATTGGGTCTTGGCATTATCGACGCTCACCTGGGTGGTCGCGCCCTTCCCGATCAGATCGGTAAAGCGCCGCACGTCGCGTTCCGCACCGGCCAGTTGGGCCTGATCGCGGGCCAGCGTGCCTTCGGCCTGCTCGATCTGGGCATCAATCTGCCGCGAATCGAGGGTGAACAGCAGATCGCCTTCCTTGACCTTGGCGCCGTCTTCAAAATGCACCGAGGTGATGGTGGTTTCCACCCGCGACTTGAGCGCGACACTCGAAATCGGCGTTACTGTACCGATCGAATCGACATCGACCGGAACCGGTTTGCGTTCCGCCTTGGCAATCTCGACCGCAACGATCCGCGCGCGCTGCGGGGCCTGTGCATTGGTGTTGCCACCGGTCCACGAGGAGCGCGTCGTGTAGGCCGCAACCGCGGCAGCGCCGACGAGAACGAGTAGAGCGATCGATGTGCGTTTCTTCATATGGTCCATGTCACCTGGTACAGAAGATCGGGTCGCCCCCGTTTCCCGCCCATGGCAGCTTTAAAGACAGCGTCTGTGCGCTTTAGGCTTAAAGCTTATCATGTTGGCGGGGATGATGGTATGCCACGTTGACGTATTTTTGCCATTGTTGTTACCGGAATCCCATCAGATGAGAATTGCCACCTGGAATGTGAATTCTGTCCGCCAGCGGCTGGACCATCTGGTGACGTGGCTGCGCGACTGCTCGCCGGACATCGTCTGCCTGCAGGAGATCAAATGCCTCGATGAGGCGTTTCCGCGCGAGCCCATCGAGGCGCTCGGCTACAATGTAGTCACCCACGGCCAGAAGACCTTCAACGGCGTCGCCCTGCTCTCGAAATATCCGCTGGAGGAAGCCACGCCCCGGCTGGCGGGCGACGACGAGGATCTCCATGCGCGCTTCATCGAAGGCGTAGTGTCGCTGAAATCCGGGGTGGTCAGGGTTGCCTGCCTGTATCTGCCGAACGGCAATCCAGTCGACACCGAGAAGTATCCCTACAAGCTGAAATGGATGTCCCGGCTACAGGAGTTCACCCGACTACGGCTGAAGACCGAGGAGCCGTTGATTCTCGCCGGCGACTTCAACGTCATCCCGGCGGCAGCAGACGCCTATAATCCGGCGGCCTGGATCAACGACGCGCTGTTCAAGCCGGAGACCCGCGCGAGCTTCCAGACCCTGCTCGGCTTGGGCATGACCGACGCCCTGCGCGCCGTCACAGATGAGCCCGGCCAGTACACGTTCTGGGACTATCAGGCCGGCGCCTGGCAGAAGAACTGGGGCATCCGCATCGATCATCTGCTGCTGTCACCACAGGCCAGCGACAAGCTCATCGATGTCGGCATCGACAAATATGTGCGCGCCTGGGAGAAGCCGAGCGATCACGTGCCGGTGTGGGTCGACCTGGATCTGGAGGCGGCGTAAAGGTCCGTCGCCAAGCGCTCCCCAAACACAAACCGTCATCGCCCGGCTTGACCGGGCGATCCAGCAAACGCCCGGGGCAATGTTCCGAGGCGGCGCCTGACGCGAGCACTCGTTGATAATAATGAAGGCTGGCGATTACTGGGTCACCCGGTCAAGCCGGGTGACGACAGTCGAGTGTGAGGTAATCGCGCTCGGAAACGGTCGCTTAGTCCGGGACAACCCTCAGTCCCGTTTGCCGGACACCCAGTGTTCAAGCATCTGCAGCGCCATCGCACGGTCGTCTTCGGAGGCCTTGGCGATGGCCTTGTTGTAGCTGTCGCGGATCCAGGTGTCGTCCGGGCCGGCATTGTCACGGGCCAGCGTCAGCCACATCAGGCCGCGCGCCATCTGCCGTGGCAGCGATTCACCGTTGAACAGCATCTGGCCGAGCAACGCCTGCGCCTGGTGCTGGCCCTTCTGCGCAGCAAGGCCCAGCCAGCGGGCGCCATACTTGGTGTCGCGCGGGGTACCGATGCCCTTCAGATACAGCCGGGCCAGATCGTACTGCGCATCGGCATTGCCGAAATAGGATGCGGCGTAGGAGAACATCTCACGTGCGCGTTCAGTGTCGGCCTTGATCTTCGAATTCGGGATACCGTCGAGGTAGTAGCGACCGAGCGCCACGAAGGCGTTGGCGACGATGGTCGCCTGCGGCGCGGACGGCGAGTCCTCCGCATGGGCATTGGCGATACGGCTGAAATATTCGAAGGCGCGCAGATCGTCCTGTGCCACACCGTTACCGTCGGCATACATCCGGCCGAGCTTCCACTGGGCAATCGGATGACCGCCTTCGGCGGCATACTGAAGAGCGGTCAGCGAGGTATCGGGCTTGGCGGACTTCTTCAAGACCGGCGCAGCACCGGGAATGGTCGTTACAACCGGCAGGGCTGCGTCGCTGCTGCCAACGGGCGCACCATCAAAGGCAAACGCCGGCGCGGCCACTGACGCGGCACCCAAAGCAAACGCTACAAAAATGGTACGCTCAACTATCCGCATAACAGTATTTCTCGTGGGCCCGGCCGGTTTGGGTCACGGCGCAACCAATGGCCGATCCAACCTGCTGGGCATATGTCCACAGCGTCCCTGACATATGGTTAGTCGCGCGACGCTTCCGTTTGGTCGGGTGCGCGGCCAATTCTTTGTCGGTCAATTTTACGTTAAGGCAGCCCTCACCGGTTTCGCGCCCGATGGTGCTACCGCCCATCGATTCGAAGGTGTCAGGAGCCAGAGTCCCCTTCGATCCAACAAGGTCACCGATAACGGCGATCAGCTTGTCGGCAGAACGAATGACGTCCTGATGGGAATTCCGCGTCACGGGCTTCATTTTCTCCGCGATCGTCTGCCCCGTCGCAGTGAGGCACGCTCCCTGCGACCGGCTGTGATCGAGCAATGTCGTCTTCAGCAACAGTATGTCGGCAACTTCCAATATGTCTTTGGCGACATAACGGCTCACCCGCTTCAAATCGGTGCCATATGGTGTCTTTTTGAAGATTTCGACGGTGCGAGATTCTTGCGCGCGCAGCACTGGGCCGGCGATGAACCGTTCGCGCCGCAGCGTCGCCAGACTCGTCGCGCAGGGGAGCGCGCCACGCGACGCCTGCTCCCGGCCCTCCGTCATAAGACGGCTAGGCAAACGCGACTTGATGTTCGTCTTGGCGTCCATCGCGAACCTGGTTTCTCAGGCCGCTTCGGCGATCCGGGACAATCCCACTGACATCCCGCCGATCAACAAAGCGCTCCAGCCTTCTGGCTGGTGAGAAATGATTTCACGAAGGCGTGTGGCCAAATAGCGGCGGTTACAATACCCACAGCACGACAGGGTTAAATCTTGGGGGACTGTGGCAACCAAGCAACATTTGTGGCGCACCGGCAACCCTTTTGAGCGAGGCTAAAATCGCTGCCGCGTTACCGGAAAGTCAGCGCAAGGCCGACTTTTCCATCCGTTGCCGATCTCAACGTCCGGCGGGCGCGGAGGTGGCACCACCGTAGACCAGCCCGGGATAAACACCGCGGACGAGCACGGGATCACGGCCCCAGCCCGGGTAATAGGCGAAGGCATCGCGTGAGTCGCCATAGGTTGTGACGGCCTGCGGTTGAGCATGTCGGTGTGCAGAGCGCTGCTCTGACGCAGTGGCGGCACCGGACACTGTCAGAGCAATGAGGGCCGAAGCCGCGGCAGTGGTGATCGTTGTTTTCATGAAAAGCTCCCTGAATTTAGCGTCACTCGGAAATGACAGCACTTTGCGCCTCGGACGCATTCGCATCTGACCTTGACGGC
Organism: Tardiphaga sp. 20_F10_N6_6; assembly: GCF_052076045.1. Classification (NCBI taxonomy): domain Bacteria; kingdom Pseudomonadati; phylum Pseudomonadota; class Alphaproteobacteria; order Hyphomicrobiales; family Nitrobacteraceae; genus Tardiphaga; species Tardiphaga sp. 20_F10_N6_6. The sequence continues at coordinate 642,107 of NZ_CP197239.1, read as the reverse complement.
AGATAACGTCGGGAGACCGGAACGTAAGCCCGCCGCAACTTCACGATGCGGCGATCAAAATTATCGATCGGAAATGCTTCCGACTACGTATTCAGCACGCGCCCATAGGCGTCGAGCACGGCTTCCTTCATCGTCTCCGAGATGGTCGGATGCGGGAAGATGGTGTGGAAGAGTTCCTCTTCCGTGGTCTCCAGATTCATAGCGACCACAAAGCCCTGGATCATCTCGACGACCTCAGCGCCGACCATATGGGCGCCGAGCAGCTGGCCAGTCTTCTTGTCGAAGATCACCTTCACCATGCCCTGGTCCTCGCCCTGGGCGATGGCCTTGCCATTGGCGACGAAGGGGAAGCGGCCGACGCGGATGTCCTTGCCGGCTTCCTTGGCCTTGGCTTCGGTGAGACCGACCGAGGCCACCTGCGGATGGCAATAGGTGCAGCCCGGGATCAGCGACTTGTCCATTGCATGCGGGTTCATCCCCTTGATCGCCTCGACGCAGATCACGCCCTCATGCTCGGCCTTGTGGGCCAGCATCGGCGGACCGGCGACGTCGCCGATGGCATAGATGCCGGGCACATTGGTCTTGCCGTATTTGTCGATCACGATACAGCCGCGCTCGGTCTTCACGCCGAGCTTCTCGAGGCCAAAGCCTTCGATATTGCCGACCACACCGACCGCCGAGATGACGCGATCGACGGTGAGTTGCTGGGTAGCCCCCTTGCCATCCTCGATGGTCACGGTGACCGAATCCGACTTCTTGTCGAGCTTGGTCACCTTCGCGCCGGACATGATCTTGATGCCCTGCTTCTCGAACTGTTTGCGGGCGAAACCCGCGATCTCGGCGTCTTCCACCGGCAGGATCTGCGGCAGCACCTCGACCACAGTCACGTCGGCGCCCATGGTCTTGTAGAACGACGCGAATTCGATGCCGATGGCGCCGGAGCCGACCACCAGCAGCGACTTCGGCATCTTGTCGGGGTTCATCGCCTCGAAATAGGTCCAGACCAGCTTCTTGTCGGGCTCGAGGCCCGGCAGCACGCGCGGCCGGGCGCCGGTGGCGACGATGATATGCTTGGCAGTATAGCTGCCTGCCCCGAGCGCGCCCTTGGGTGCTGCGGCTTCCGTCTTCTTGACAGTGAATTTGCCCGGCGCATCCAGGGTCGCCTCACCCCAGATGATCGAGATCTTGTTCTTGTTCATCAGATATTCGACGCCGCCGCTGAGGCGCTTCACGACGCCGCGCGAGCGCGCGATCACGGCCTTGATGTCGAACGTCACGTTGTCCGCCGACAGGCCATAATCCTTGGCATGCTGCATGTAGTGATAGATTTCCGCCGAGCGCAGCAGCGCCTTGGTCGGGATACAGCCCCAGTTATTGCAGATGCCGCCGAGATAGGCCTTCTCGACGATCGCTGTCTTGAAGCCGAGCTGCGCGGCGCGGATCGCCGTCACGTAACCGCCGGGACCGGAACCGATCACGACGACGTCAAAAGATGTATCGGCCATTGTGGCTCCCGTTCAACTCAAACACGCGTTGCCGCGCCTGCGGCGATTCAAGATATTGCTTCCCGTTCGGCCTCGCGCAAACGCAGGTAACGCCGCAGCATTAGCCATTGCACGATGACGACGACCCAGTACGAGACCGACATCTGTACTGCATCGATGAGGTCGCCCGCATTTGGCGACCGTCCCGAATTTGCATCCGACGCCATCCCGAGCGCGATCACAAACACCGCCACCAGTACCAACACCAACATCGCGAGCTTCAACGCGCGTTCGCGATGCTTGCCAGGTGCCGCGATACCAAAACCAATCATTGCGAGCAGCACGTATCCGGGTACGAACAACAGCCGGTAGGCTTCGCCCATACCGCAACCGGCTTTGTCGCTGTAACAAGGCATGATCGACGAGGCCGCTGACGTAACCGCCACTCCGCAAATCAGCGAGATGAAACCCGCCAGCAAGACCATGCCGAACAACTTCATCGACTTGTCCCGTGACGCCGCGTCACACCACCATCATCACTGGATTTTCGATCAGCTTCTTGAACGCCGTGATCAGTTCCGCGCCGAGCGCGCCGTCGATGGCGCGGTGGTCGCAGGACAGGGTCACGCTCATGATGGTTGCAGCGACGATCTGGCCGTTGCGCACCACGGCCCGTTCCTCGCCCGTGCCAACCGCAAGGATCGACGACTGCGGCGGATTGATCACCGCGGTGAAATCCTTAATGCCGAACATGCCGAGATTGGACACCGATGACGCACCGCCCTGGTACTCGTTGGGCTTGAGCTTCTTGGCCTTGGCGCGCGCGGCCAATTCCTTCATCTCGTTGGAGATTGCCGAAATCGACTTGATCTCGGCCTGGCGGATGATCGGCGTGATCAGGCCAAACGGCAGGGCCACTGCGACGCCGATGTCGGAATGCTTATGACGGAGCATCGCTGCTTCCGTCCACGACACGTTCGCTTCCGGAATCTTCTGCAGCGCGATGGCCATCGCCTTGATGACGAAATCGTTGACCGAGAGCTTGTAGAGCGGCTTGCCGTCCTTGTCCTTGCCGGCGGCAGCGTTGATCTCCTCGCGCGCGGCGGAGAGCTTGCCGAGATCGCAATCGACGGTGAGATAGAAGGTCGGCATCGAGTTGGTCGCAGCGGTGAGACGCTGCGCAATCGTGCGGCGCATCGAGTCATGCGGCACGCTCTCGTAACCACCCTGCTCGTACAGCCCGAGAATCTGTTGATCGGACATTGCAGGCGCACCGATCGCTCCAGTTGCACCTGCGGGAGCGCCGGCAGCCGCGGCTGATGCCTTCAGGCCGCCACCAGACTTCGCCTTCTCGACGTCTGCGGCCACAACGCGACCATGCGGACCCGATCCGTTGATACGACCGAGTTCGATGCCGGCGTCCTTGGCGAGACGACGCGCCAGCGGCGACGAGAACACGCGCGCGCCATTGCTTTGTGCCGCGGTCGGCTGCGGAGCCGGCGCGGCGGCCGGAGCCGGTGCTTTCGCTGCCGAAGCAGCAGCCGGCGCAGGTGCAGCGGCGGCAGGCTTGGGTGCGGGAGCCGCGGCAGCGGGTGCAGGCTTCGGCTTGTCGGCCCCTGCCCCCGAACCTGCAGCCTTTACGTCCTCGCCGTCGGCGGCGAGCACCGCGATCACCGCGTTCACAGCAACATCCTGCGTACCTTCCGCCACCAGGATCTTGGCGATGGTGCCTTCGTCGACGGCTTCGACTTCCATCGTCGCCTTGTCGGTCTCGATCTCCGCGATCACGTCGCCGGACTTGACCTTGTCGCCCTCTTTCTTGAGCCACTTGGCAAGGTTGCCCTTTTCCATGGTGGGCGACAGCGCAGGCATCAGAATGTTGATTGGCATTGTCAGTGACCTTGTTGCGACCGCGGCGTGGTGTTGCCCATGTCAGTCGGACGCGCGATTTCAGCTTCGAACATTTCGACGATGCGGTTCAGCGCCTCGTCCTCGGAATAATTGGCCTCACGCGCATACGCGCGTGCGGCATGGCGCGCGATGTCGACCAGCAGGAGCCCCCACATGTCGGGCTCCTCGAAGGCACGCATGAAGGCGATGGACAGCCCGCCATCCAGCACGAATGCGCGCAACACCTCGGTGGCGTCCTCGCGGTCCATGACATCTGGCGGCAGTGGCTGTTCCTTCGGACCTGGCATGGTTCACCGATAGCAAACGGCTTTGGCCGCAGCCACGACGTCAGCCACCGACGGCAGCGCCAGCTTTTCAAGATTGGCGGCGTAAGGCATCGGCACGTCCTTGCCCGACACGCGCGCGACCGGCGCATCGAGATAGTCGAACGCATGCTCCATGATGCGTGCGGCGATTTCAGCGCCCACACCCGACTGTTGCCAGCCTTCTTCCACCGTCACGGCGCGCGAGGTTTTCTTCACGGACTCGATGATGGTGTCGGTGTCGAGCGGACGCAGCGTGCGCAGGTCGATGACCTCCGCCTCGATGCCTTCCTTGGCGAGTTCTTCGGCAGCCTTCAGGGCATAGGTCATGCCGTTCGACCACGAGATCAACGTCACATCCTTGCCGACACGTGCGACCTTGGCCTTGCCAATCGGCACGATGTAGTCGTCGAGCTTCGGCACCTCGCCGGAATGCCCGTAAAGCATTTCGTTTTCGAGGAAGATCACCGGGTTCGGATCGCGGATTGCGGATTTGAGCAGGCCCTTGTAGTCGGCGGCGCTATAGGGCGCGACGACCTTGAGGCCCGGGATCTGCGAGTACCAGGCCGAATAGTCCTGGCTGTGCTGGGCACCAACGCGCGCCGCAGCGCCGTTCGGGCCGCGAAATACGATCTGACAGGTCATCTGGCCGCCGGACATGTAGAGCGTCTTGGCAGCGGAGTTGATGATCTGGTCGATCGCCTGCATGGCGAAGTTGAAGGTCATGAATTCGACGATCGGCTTCAGGCCGGACATCGCCGCGCCGACGCCGACACCGGCGAAGCCGTGCTCGGTGATCGGCGTATCGATGACACGGCGTGCGCCGAATTCCTGCAGCAGGTTCTGGGTCACCTTGTAGGCGCCCTGATATTCGGCGACTTCCTCGCCCATGATGAAGACGTCTTCATCCCTGCGCATTTCCTCGGCCATCGCGTCGCGCAGCGCTTCGCGGATGGTCATGGTCACCATCTCGGTGCCTTCAGGAATTTCGGGATCGGGCTGGATCGAAGCCGTCGGAGCTGCCGGCGCAACAGCCTCTTCCTTCGGAGCCGGAGCGGATTTGGCTTCCGCGGCAGGCGGCGCGGATTCTGCGGCCCTCTCCTGCTTCGCGGGGGCCGGTGCGCTCGCCGCGGCAGATGCGTCTTCGCCATCGGCGAGGATGGTCGCGATCGGCGTGTTGACCGCGACGTCGTTGGTCCCTTCCGGGATCAGTATCTTGCCGAGCGTCCCTTCATCGGTCGCTTCGACTTCCATCGTCGCCTTGTCTGTCTCGATTTCGGCAATCACATCGCCGGACTTGATCGTGTCGCCTTCCTTCTTGAGCCATTTGGAGAGGTTGCCTTTCTCCATGGTCGGGGACAGCGCGGGCATCAGAACTTGAATGGCCATTATAACTCCAGATCGGTCTTTAAGCCGCGCGCTTAGCGGTACACATCGGTGTAAAGTTCGGATGCATCGGGCTCAGGGTCCTGCTGCGCGAAATCCGCCGATGCGTTGACGATGTCACGCACCTCGGCGTCGATCGCCTTGAGGTCCTGCTCGGTCACGTCAGCGGCCAGCAGACGGTTGCGCACCTGCTCGATCGGGTCCTGATCGTGGCGAACTTTGTCTACTTCCTCGCGGGTCCGGTACTTGGCCGGATCGGACATCGAGTGGCCGCGATAGCGATAGGTCTGCATTTCCAGAATGAACGGACCCTTGCCGGCGCGGCACCAGGCGACCGCACGGTCACCGGCGGCCTTCACGGCGCGGACGTCCATGCCGTCGACCTGCTCGCCCGGAATGTTGAAGGAGATGCCGCGCTTGGAGAAGTCGGTCTGAGCCGAGGAGCGCGTCACCGAGGTACCCATGGCGTAGCGGTTGTTCTCGATGATGTAGATCACCGGGAGCTTCCACAGCTCCGCCATGTTAAAGCTCTCATAGACTTGGCCCTGGTTCGACGCGCCGTCGCCGAAGTAAGCGAGGCTGACGAGATCATTGCCGCGATAACGGTTGGCAAAAGCGAGACCCGTTCCGAGCGACACCTGCGCACCGACGATGCCATGGCCGCCATAGAAATTCTTCTCGCGGCTGAACATGTGCATGGAGCCACCCTTGCCCTTGGAGTAGCCGCCCTTCCGCCCCGTGAGCTCGGCCATGACGCCCTTGGCGTCCATGCCACAGGCCAGCATGTGACCGTGGTCGCGATAGCCGGTGATGACCTGATCGCCATCCTTCAATGCCATCTGCATGCCGACGACGATGGCTTCCTGACCGATATAGAGATGGCAGAAACCGCCGATCGCGCCCATGCCATAGAGCTGGCCAGCCTTCTCCTCGAAACGCCGGATCAGCAGCATGTCGCGAAGCGCGTGCATCTCCTGATCGCGGGTGAAATCTGGCGGCGATGACGGGGTTGCGCCATTGCTCGTTGCCTGCCCTGCGGGAGCGACGCTTTTCTTCGGTGCGGCCATGAAAATTCCGGATGCGAGAGTGAATGGCCCTTCCTACTCCAAGTGCTTGCGGCTTGAAAGGGATTGCGTCGCGCGGAATGCCACACGGTTGTTTCGCACTGCAGCGAAAGCGCGAAACTTTCGAAATCGAATTGGATCGGTTTTGTAATTTGAGGAATGAAAGCGCGTGTCGTGGTCACGTTGCCGTCACGATGAGCAGGCGCGAGCAATCCATAGCTTTGATGCAAAGCTGTGTTGCTTCATGCGAGGACGACTCGCCGCCGAAGAGAGAATCTTAGTTTGGCTTGATGACCTTCACGAGGTCGCGCGGATGCGCGTAGTCGAGCTGGTAGCGCGCGCGCTCGTCGAGCATGTCGGGATCGAGTCCACCAGATCGCAGCAACGCCACGCGCTGCTCGGCCTTGGTGCGTTCCTTCTTCAATTGTACCAGTTCGGAGGTCAGCGCGACGATCTCCTGGTCGAGCTCCTGGCGGGCGTTGAGGCCATATTTGCCGGTATAGGCATTGACCCCGAAATAGCTGATCATCATCGCCGCCAGTGCATAGAGCACGAGCCCGGTGAGGATCGATTTGAGGCGGGTATGCTTGACCATTCCCGAAAATGCGACGGCCCGGTTAAGGCGAACCTAACAACCGGGCCGCAACCTGAATTTGCGCGGGTTATTTCTTCAGCTTGTCGACCCAGGCGGCGAAGGCGTCGATATAGGCCTGCAGCACCGGCCGGATCGATTCCTTGACGATCTCGCCCTGTTCGCTGAACGCGTCGCCGACGGCATTCAGATAGATTTCAGGCTGTTGCATGATGGGACCGACAATCCCCGGCAGGGTTTGGCGCAAGCTAAGGGCAGCACCCAGGCCACCGATCGGACCGGGCGAGCTAACCACGATGCCGGTGGGCTTGCCGAGGAACGAGCTCTTGCCATAGGGCCGCGAACCGACGTCGATGGCGTTTTTCAGAACACCCGAAACGGAGCGGTTATATTCCGGAGAGACGAACAGTACCGCATCCGAGGCCTGGATCGCTTCGCGGAACTTGACCCAGTCGGCCGGCGGCGCGGCTTCCAGGTCCTGATTGAAGAATGACAGCTCGTTCAGCGTGATGACGTTCAGCTTGAGCGAAGGCGGCGCCAGCTGGGCGAGTGCATTCGCAACCTTGAGCGAGAATGACTGTTTGCGGAGGCTGCCGACAATGACGGCAACGCTGTAGGTGGCCATGAGATATCCCCTGAATAACTGCTTCCAAAAAGCGCGGAGCGCATCTGGAACCTGTCACCTATCCCGGCAAAAGATGCAAGTGCATGGATTGTATTTGACGGCCGTAATCGTGCCGAACCGGCACGTCCGCCTCGCCCGCCCAAACACATCTTCGTTATGCTGATATCGCTCAAATGGATGACGCCCGGAGCGCCGCTGTGATCGAACCTTCGGAGAGTGCTGCGCGACAAACCACGTAAGACAAACCACGCACGCCAGTCCCGACTGATCTGCGACGTCTGGCCAGGCTGTTCAAATTCGACCGTCGCAATTTGCGGGGCTTCCGATGCGCAACCTCGGTCTTGTGGCTTCCGTAGTCTTCGCCTTGAGCTTGCTCAGTCAGTCGGCCTTAGCCGCCGACAAGCGCGTCGCACTGGTGATCGGCAATTCGGCCTACCAGAACGTCGTCAAGCTCGCCAATCCCGCCAACGATGCTGCAGCGATGACCGAGACCTTGAAGACCGCGAATTTCGACATTGTCGAAGCCCGACGGGATCTGAAGGCGACCGAGATGCGCCGGGCCCTGCGCGATTTCGCGGACAAGGCGCGCGATGCGGACGTTGCTCTGGTCTATTTCGCCGGCCACGGCATCGAGGTCGATGGCACCAATTACCTGATTCCGACCGACGCACTGCTGGAACGCGACACCGACGTCTATGACGAGGCATTCTCGCTGGAGCGCATCCTCGTGACCATCGAGCCGGCCAGGAAGCTGCGGCTGGTGATCCTCGATGCCTGCCGCGACAACCCCTTCGTCAAGAACATGAAGCGCACCACGGCATCCCGGGCGATCACCCGCGGCCTCGCCAAGGTGGAGCCGGCCAGCCCCAACACACTGATCGCCTATTCGGCCAAGGCCGGCTCGACGGCGCTGGATGGCGACAGTAAGAACAGCCCCTTCACGGCCGCGCTCGTCCGCCATATCGCGACGCCCGGCCTCGACCTGCGCAAGGCCTTTGGCTTCGTCCGCGATGACGTCATGAAGACCACCAGCAACCGCCAGGAACCCTATGTCTACGGTTCACTCGGCGGCGACGATGTGCCTCTGGTCCCGGTGGCTGCCGTCGCCACGTCGCCCGCCGTCAGTGTCCAGGCCGAAACCCGCCGCGACTACGAGCTGGCTTTGCAGTTGGCGACCAGAGACGGCTGGAACGCGTTCCTGACCCAGCACCCCGACGGCTTCTATGCGTCGCTGGCGAAATCCCAACTCGCGAAGCTCGCAGCCGAGGACGCCCATACCGCTGCTGCGGAGAAAGCCCGCCTCGCCGCTGAAGAGAAGGCCCGTCTGGCTGCCGAAGGCGCCAGGAAGGCCGAACAGACCAAGGCAGCGGCCGATGCCAAGGCCGCCGAGGATGCCCGGATCGCTGCCGAGAAACTCAAGACCGCCGAGCAGGAACGCGCTGCCGCCGGCGAGCGCGCCCGTGCGGCAGTGGAAGCCAGGGTCGATGCCGGCAAGCCGGACACGCCTGCCGCCGGACCGCAGTTGGCGACGCTCCCCGCCCCCACGGCCGATGTGCCCCGAACACCCGCGCCAGCCGATCTACCCCGTCAGGTCCAGGTCGAGCTTCAGCGGGTGGGCTGCCTGCAGGGATCAGTCGACAACTCATGGACTGTGGCTTCCCGCAAGTCGCTTGAGCGCTTCAATCGCTACGCCTCGACCAAGTTCGATGCCAAGGCGGCCAGCACCGATGCGCTCGAGGCGATCAAGGCCAAGTCTGCACGGGTCTGCCCGCTGGTCTGTGCGCATGGTTCAGAGGCGGACGGCGACCGCTGTGTGAAAATCGTATGCCGCGCCGGCACGTTCCTGAATGACGACAATGAATGTGAGAAGAAGCGCAACCGCAACGAGGCCAAACGCAACGCGCCGCGCCGCGAGCGCGATGAGCTTGATCGCCCGCAAATTCAGGCCCGCTCGCCGCGCGCACAGCCGTCCGGCCAGATCGTCTGCGACAATGCCGGCTGCCGTCCGGTGCGTCCCGGCTGCCGCTTGGTGTCGCGCGACATGCGCATCGGCCTCACCAATGTCGAGGTGTGCAACTGACGACGTGCTTGCCTGACAGGATCGCAAGCGACATTCTGACGATCCAAGTTTGCAAGCCGGAGCCATCATCGTGACCATCGAATTTCTCATCACCTCGCTGATCGTGGTGGCGTCGCCGGGCACTGGCGCCCTTTACACACTGGCAACCGGATTTTCGCGCGGAGGCCGTAGCAGCGTCGTCGCCGCGTTCGGTTGCACGCTCGGCATCGTTCCGCATATGGCCGCCGCGATCCTTGGTCTCGCAGCACTGCTGCACACCAGCGCCGTGGCGTTTCAGGTGTTCAAATATGTCGGCGTCGCCTACCTGCTCTATATGGCCTGGAAAACGCTGCAGGAGCATGGCACGCTGAAGGTCGAGACCGACAACAGCGCGCAGTCCGCGCTGCAGGTCACGACCACAGCGATCTTGATCAACATCCTCAATCCGAAACTGTCGATCTTCTTCCTCGCCTTCCTGCCCCAGTTCATCAGTGCTGACGAAGCGCATCCGCTGTCGCAGATGCTGCTGCTGAGCGCGGTATTCATGCTGATGACCTTCGTTGTCTTTGCGCTCTACGGTCTGTTTGCTGCGTCGATCCGCAACCACGTCATCACACGGCCACGGGTGCTGATCTGGATGCGACGCTGCTTCGCAGGCGCGTTTGCCGCACTCGGTGCCAAGCTGGCCTTCGCCGAGCGCTGACGCGCCTATTCCAGCCGCTCCACATTGCGCAGCGTCGGAAACAGCCGCATCCACAGCAACGCGATGGCAACGGTCCCGAGGCCGCCGATCAGCGCGGCGGGCACGGTGCCGAACAGTGCCGCGGTGACGCCGCTCTCGAACTGGCCGAGCTGGTTCGAGGTATTGATGAACAGGTAGTTCACCGCGCCGACCCGGCCACGCATGTCGTCCGGGGTCGCGAGCTGCACCAGCGAGAAACGGATCACCACGCTGACCGTATCGGCCGCGCCGAGTACCGCGAGCGCGGCGACCGACAACCACAGCCATTGCGACACCGCGAACACCGCTGTCGCGAGGCCGAAGATGATGACGGCCTGGAACATCCGCATGCCGACCCGGCGATTGATCGACCAGCGCGTCAGCACGATGGTCGTCAGCAGCGCGCCGACTGCCGGCGCCGCGCGCATGAGGCCGAGGCCCCACGGACCGGTCTGCAAGATATCACGCGCATAGATCGGGAGAAGCGCAGTGGCGCCGCCGAGCAGCACCGCAAACAGATCGAGAGAGATGGTGCCAAGGATCGCCGGATTCCTGCGCACGAAGCCGACGCCGGCAAACAAAGTCCGCAGCGACGGCGAATCCTTCACCGCCACCTCGCGCGCAAGTTTGATGGCGCTGTTGAGCAGACCGCCGATCAGCCAGAATGCGGCCATCAGCACATAGGGCGTCGACGGCGATAGCGCATAGGCAATGCCGCCAAGCGCGGGGCCGCAGATCATCGCCACCTGAAACACGCCGGTCGAGAGCGCGGTCGCCTTCTGCAAATGGCCTTCGGGCACGACGCCCGGCAACAGCGCCGAACCGGCCGGCGCCTCGAACGCGGTCGCCGCGCCGATCACCACCAGCGCCACGAAAATCTGCGGCACCGTAATCCAGCCGGCATAAGTACCCCAGGCGAGCAGGATCGCCGTCAGCCCCTGCAGCATCTGGCAGATCTGCACCACGCGGCGGCGATCATAGCGGTCGGCGATATGGCCGGCGACGAAGACCAGCGCCAGCATCGGCACGAATTGCGCGAGGCCGACCATGCCAAGCTGGAACGCGCTGCCGGTCAAATCATAGATCTGCCAGCCGACCGCGACAGCGGCAATCTGCGACGCGAAGCGCGAGAAGCTGCGCGACACCATGTAGTACAGATACGGCGGATGGCGCAGCAAGAGCCGCGCGCCATCCGTGACGACGCCGGCAGACTGATCGGCAAGTGTCATCCCGGCATGTTCGGATTGATCAGATACTTCTCGCCGGTGGCGCGCTTCGCATAGGCCCGGAGATTGTCGAGCTGCAACACGCCTTCGAGCGAAATCACCTTGGTGTAGTGGCTGGCGAAGGTAGTCTTGAGTTCGGCGACCACGCGGGCGCGGAGCCTGGCGGCATCGGCGGCACCGATCTTCTGCAGGAACGGAAACAGCAGCCAGCCGCCCATGCCCCAGGCCATCCCGGCGGGGACGAATTCGATCGGGCGCAGATCCAGCCGGCCATAGACGTAGACCTGCTTGTGGGTCGTCGAGCCATAGCGGCTGTAGACCTTCATCGCCTTGACGGCGGCGACTTCCATCGCCTGCAGTATCTGGCCCTGCAGCTTGCCGCCACCGGTGGCATCGAAGGCCAGCGTGGCATTGGTGGCAATCAATGCGGCTGTCAGATCTTCCATGAAGGTCGGCGACGTCGAGTTGCAGACATATTTCGCGCCGATGCCGCGCAGCAGTTTCTCCTGCTCCTCGCTGCGAACGATGTTGACGAGATCGATGCCGTCCTTCTGGCAGATCTTGTTGAGCATCTGGCCGAGATTGGACGCGGCGGCCGTATGCACCAACGCCGTGTGCCCTTCCCGCTTCATGGTCTCGACCATGCCGAGCGAGGTCAGCGGGTTGACGAAGCAGGATGCGCCCTCGGTGGCCGTCGTGCCCTCGGGCAGCGGCAGACATTCCTTGGCCTTGATGACGCGATACTGCGCATACATCGCGCCGCCGATCATCGCGACGGTCTTGCCGAGCAGCGCTTGCGCGGCCTCGGACGATCCGGCCTTCACCACCGTGCCGGCGCCCTCATTGCCGACCGCCATCGACTCGTCGAGACGGCCGCCCATCGCTTTCATATTGGCTTGCGGGACGGTCGCGGTGACAACCGAGGACGTGCCAGAGCCTGAAATTTTCACACTCGCCGGATCGGCGGCGCCGAGCAGGAGACCGAGATCCGACGGGTTGATCGGCGCGGCCTCGATGCGCACGACGACCTCGTCGGGGCCCGGCGCCGGGATTGCCACCTGCTGCAGCGAGATTTCCAGTTCTCCGCTGCTTTTGATGAGCGAGCGCAGTTCAAGTCCGGATGTGATGTCAGTCATGGTCGGTCCCCCTCAATCTGTCCGGCGGTCTGGTGCCGCTTCAGTAGATGCCCGGAATGATACGCTTGGTTTCACGCATATAGGCCCGGTAGTCGTCGCCGAATGCCTCGATCAGCATCCGCTCTTCATAGTCGATGCGGGTGAAGAACAGGATCGCGATCGCGACCAGCCCGCCCAGCGCGGCCATGGCATTCGGCAGCAGGAATGCCTGCGCCAGTGCCCACAACCAGAACGAGGCATACATCGGATGGCGGATGCTGCGATAGACGCCGGCACGCACGATCTGGTGAGCCTCGCGGATTTCCAGACTGGCCGACCACTGCCGGCCGAGATCCTTGTGTGAGCGGCGAAACAGCCAGAGCGACAGCACATAGAGTGCGCCGCCGACCACGACTGCCGCATAATTCAGCTGATAGTTCAGCGCGGCCGGCCAGCGGGTCACCAGCCAAATCAGCGGTACCACGAACAGGCCGATGGTGGCGATCGCCAGCAGGATGCGTTCACGGCTCCAGCCGACCGCACGCAGCGTCGCCGTGCGGCGGGCTTTGCGCGCATAGGGGTAGCGAATGATGAACCAGGCGATCAGACCGATCGCCCAGACATATGTTCCAAGAAGTGACGCGGTCATTGTCGTCCGATCAGGCCATCATGCGGCATTCACGGATGCCCCGGCTTGCGATTGAGAGGATGTGATCTTGGACAGCGGCATGTCCAGCAGCGCGCCATCCGCACCGAAGCGTTTGAGGCCGCCTTCGCCCGCGGTGATCTCGTCAAACGGCAGAGGACCGCAGATCACCATGCAATAGTCGTAGGGCGCGCGGCACTGGTTGCCCATCACCATCTGATAGTGAATGCGCATGAAGTTGAAGCGATAGCGCTTGAACTGTTCCATGCCCATCATGGCATGCATCTGGACGCGCCGGATGTTCGGCCTGCCCTCGTCGCGATCGCGACTGCGGCGTTTCAAGGTCACCGGATCGAAGCGGTAGAAACTGATGACGTCGTCGCGGGCGTGATATTCGGTCCAGCGGATCGCCGGCGTGTCGGCGACGAGACGCGTTGCTGCGCGTACGCTCTTGCCGGCCGGATGCAACGCGAATTTCGGGATGGTCGCACTCACCGTCATCACGCAGATGGTCGGGCCATGTTTCGTCAGATCCGGGTCGAGCGCGAGTGCGCCGGCCACCGCCTCCATCACCAATGCCGCACCAAGGCAATGCCCGACGATGACGATCTCGTCGACATCGGCCTTCTGCGCGCGCGCCGCGATTACCCTGGCGAATTCATCGACGCGCGCCGTCATCTTCGGCCGCTGGCCATGAACATATTGCCGCGAGAAAATCCAGTCGTCGAACACATGATTGATCGGCTTCCGCCAGCCGTAATGGTGCAACAGCGCTGTGAAGACGGCCGCAGCGACAATCGCGCCGGCAATCCATGCGGCTGCACCATTCATGCCAAGCAGCCAGGTCAGCCCATAGCCTACTGCTGCGCCAGATGCAGCAAAGCCCGCGATCCACAGATAGGAGAACAGGAAGAAGCCGGCATATTTCCAGCTCGCATAGAAGAAGCGGAACAGGGTTCCCGTCACCAGCCAGTCGCCCAGCGTGACAAAGGCGGCGCCCAATCGCGACAGCATGCTTCGGGTGTGATCCTGCAGGATCAGGTCATCCCAGCGCAGCATTTCGTAGGTGGTTTCGGTCTTCCAGTTAGGTCCGGAGGTCTCGGCCCGCCAGGATGCGCTCACATCCGTAGCGTCAAGCACGCCAGACGCCTTCGCGGACACGCTCCACGTCTTCTCGAAACTCGACAGCGAGCGGCGGAACCGCTCAAGCTGCGTGTCCGGCAGAATCGGGTCGTAGCCGCCAATGTGAAAGACATGTCGCCGCGCGATCATCGTCCGTTCGCTCCCGAGTGCATCACGCACCGTTCTGATCCGGTGCATAGCAAATTCGCCCGCGCCGACAAACCTGCCCATGCCCAAAACGCTAGCGTCCGGCAGGATTTTGTCGCCCTCAGGTCACACAGCCGCTCTTTCGCAACCCCCTTCATCACAATTCCGGGAATCGAGGCAGGACTGTGATTGACGGCAGGGTCTTATGTCTGAACATGTCGCGGGTTTTTTCGAAGAAAGAAAGCACTATGTCGATTGCTCTCAAGGGCTTCAAACGGCCGTCGTGGACCTCTCCAGCGGCCGTTTTGCTGATTCTGTCGTCGCTCTTTGTGGCCTCACTCGCGAGTTCCGGGGATGCCGATGCGGCGCCCGGCCGTCGCCCCGGCCATGTCTATCTCTATCGTGGCCTCATGAACGTGTTCTCGCTCGGCATGGATCAGATCGCCTACAAGCTCGAAGCCGCCGGCGTCGCCTCCTCGGTCAGCAATCACACGCTGTGGAGCGGCCAGGCAGACGACATGATCGCCCGGTACAAGGCCGGTAACCGCGAACCGATCATCCTGATGGGCCACTCGGCCGGTGCCGACGTGACCATCTCGATTGCCCGCAAGCTCGCACAGTACAACATCCCGGTGGCGCTGATCGTGAACTTCGATCCGGTGGCGCCCGATGCCGTCCCCAACAATGTGAAGCAGATCGTGAACTATTACGTACCCGCCGGCTGGGGGCGCGCGGTGTCTGCGGATCCCCGCTTCAAGGGCAAGCTTGCCAACGTCAACGAGAACGCCACCACCAACCACTTCTCGATCGACAAGGACGACAGCCTGCAGCGTCAGGCCATTGCCCGTGTCATGGCCGTGACCGGTGGCGGTATTCGCCGCAAGCCGGCGGCGCCGAAGCCTGCACAGGTCTCGGCTGCTCCGCAATAATACGCAGCCAATATCGAAACGCATTCAGCCGAGGTGATCGTCACCTCGGCTGAATTGTTTTGGCCATCCGGAATCCTCAGACGATCAGCACGTCATGATGTGACGGAGGCGTCACCGGCGCGAGCGCGGCATCGGGTGTGCCGAGAGCGTCGTCCGGTGCCGGCGCGGCCGCGACGGGATGACTGGACGCCGTCAGGACCTGAGCAAGAGCGACTTCCGCAGCGCCCTCACCCTGCGCACTATTCTGCACCTCCGCGTGCCCGGACATCGTGTGGCCGGACGTCAGACTGAAAGCAAAGTTCTCACTGCCAGTGCTGCTCGCAAGTGCTTGTCCAAGCGTATCGACGGCAATACTGGCATTTGCGAACTTCAGAAATTCCGTATTGGTGAGATAGTCAGTGCCGTCGCGACCGGCGACGCTGTCAGTGACGATCGTCTGAGCGCCACTGCGGCTGATGCTGTAGTCGGCCACGTTGCCGGAGAATACCGCGGTGTCGGTGCCGTTGCCGCCATTGATGATGTCGTTGCCGATCCCGCCAGCAATGTAGTCATCGCCGTCACCGCCGCGGACGACATCGTTGTCGCTCGAGGCGCCGAAGAACCAGTCCTGATGCTTGGCCGTGTCGAACTGGATGCTGCGGACATAGAGATCGAACGAGCCGGGTGAACTGGCATTCGTGCCGTCGGCCGGCACCAGATCGACGCCATTGATGGCAATGTCCTTGAAATGCAGCGCGCGCCCGGGCTCGGAATTTGCGAGATTGATCGCGACACTGGAGATGCTGGCGGGATTGTCGAAAGTGATCGTGTAGGTCTGGTAGCCCGACGGATCGCTCGCGGGCGTGAATTCAAGCACGCCCGAAACCGGCTGGCCATTGACCAGAACCTGCGCCTGCGCGCCGATGCCGTTCACCACCGAACCATAGCCTGTCAGGCTGATGGTGGTTGTTGCGAGCTTTCCCGCAGTATCGGGCCCGGCGACAATCGTGTCATTCCCGGCGCCGCCATAGATCTCGTCGTGTCCGAGCCCACCGAAGATGACGTCGTTGCCGCCTCCGAGATCGATGGTATCGCCGATCGACGAGCCCGTGACGGTGATACCCGGCGTTACTCCTGTCCCATGGAAATACTGCGCCACCACATCCTGCGCCGGCTTGTCCATGACCGAATAGCCGGTCTCGGAGTAGAAGTTGTTGAGGTCCCACTGCCAGAACTCGACGCCCTTCAGCCAGCTGCCGCCATGCGCGCTCCAGACTTGAAAGAAGGCATTATAGGCATCGGCCTGTTCGGCGAGATCCGCAGGCGCCTTGGATGATCCACCGCCCGGATTGATAGCCGTGCCGTCGATGCTGCGATAACCGACCTCGGTCATCAGCACCGGCTTGCCGTAATCCATCGACAGCGAATGAAAGAAATCGACGGGCGACTGATAGCCGAAGGCCTTGGCGTAATACGGATTGTACGGCACCTCGTTCCAGGCGTGTACGAGATCGTCTACCGTCGGCGTCGTGCTAGCCGTCAAGGGTGGATAGGCGTTGATGCCGATCGTATCGACCTGGTCCCAGAAGCTGACCTTGGATGCTTCGTCGGTTGCCGCCGCGTAAGTGACTTCGCCATGATAGACGCCGCGCACGGCCGAGATGATATCAACCCAGTAGCTGCGATAGGCGTCGCCCGACAGGCTGCTCATCTCGTTGCCGATGGCGAAACTGGCGACATCGCCCTGCTCTGCAATTTCAGCCAGGTGCACGATCTCGGCCTTGTAGGACGCGAAGAAGGCATCGACGTCCGACGGCGCCAGACTGTGCGAGATCGTGCCGTCGAGACCTGTGATGCCGGGCTTGAAGACAACATCCAGCCCCGCAGCATGGGCCTTCTGAAAGCCAGCCAGCAGGCTCGCATCGCTTTCGGTCTTGTCCGGCACGGCGAGCACGTCATTGCCCGTACGGCTGTCGGTCCATATCCGCGTCGTCAGCGCGATCGAATTCGATCCGAGGGACGCCATGGCCTGAAACGCCTGATCGGCCGACGCACTGGAGAACTGTCCATTCCACTCCGATAGTGCACCGAAACCTTGGACCTTAAAGATGTTGGGCATTCGCGCTCTCCATCGGCATTGCCTGGAGAAGCCTGAACCCGCAACGTGATACCTTCGCGACCGCAATGGGGTATCATGGTGACGTCTACAAATTGAACCTCGTTGTAGGCTTACGCGGTCAGGGTCATTCAATGAAAAACGCCGCCCGCTATTTCAGCGAACGGCGTTGATCGCGTAGTTTCTTGCTCGGCCGAAGGCCGCGCTTGCGCTTTACGCGAGAGCTTTCAGTGCGGCCTTGCCGGCATACTTCGCCTGAGTGCCGAGCTGCTGCTCGATGCGCAGCAACTGATTGTACTTGGCGGTACGATCCGCGCGTGCCAGCGAGCCAGTCTTGATCTGTCCGCAATTGGTGGCGACGGCGAGATCCGCGATCGTGGAATCTTCAGTCTCACCCGAACGGTGCGACATCACCGCGGTGTAGCCAGCCTTGTACGCCATCTCGACAGCGCTCAGCGTTTCGGTCAGCGAGCCGATCTGGTTGACCTTGATCAGGATCGAATTGGCGCGGCCGTTCTTGATGCCATCGGCAAGACGCGTGACGTTAGTAACGAACAGATCGTCGCCGACCAGCTGGCACTTCGAACCGATCAGGTCGGTGAGCTGCTTCCAGCCGTCCATGTCGTCTTCCGACATACCGTCCTCGATGGAGACGATCGGATAGTTTGCGACGAGCTGGGCGAGATACTTGGCCTGCTCGGAGATGTTGCGGGTCTTGTTCTCGCCGCCATAGACGTAAGCGCCGTCCTTGAAGAATTCGGTGGCCGCACAGTCCATCGCCAGCATCACGTCCTTGCCGGCGGAGTAGCCGGCCTTGCCGATGGCGGCCATAACGAAATCGAGTGCTGCTTCGGCCGAGCCGATATTGGGCGCGAAACCGCCTTCGTCGCCCACATTGGTGTTGTGGCCGGCCTTCTTCAGCTCGCCCTTCAGCGTATGGAAGATCTCGGCGCCGCAGCGCAGGCCTTCGGCGAAGGAGGATGCGCCCACCGGCATGATCATGAATTCCTGGAAGTCGATCGGATTGTCGGCATGCATGCCGCCATTGATGATGTTCATCATCGGCACCGGCAGCGTGCGGGCTGACGTCCCGCCGACATAGCGATACAGCGGCATATCGAAGGATTCAGCAGCCGCCTTGGCAGCGGCCAGCGAAACGCCGAGGATCGCATTGGCGCCGAGGCGCGACTTGTTCGGGGTGCCGTCGAGCTCGATCATGATCTCGTCGAGCTGGACCTGGTTCTCCACGTCCATGCCGCCGATGGCGTCGAAGATCTCGCCATTGATGGCATCGACCGCTTTCTGCACGCCCTTGCCGAGATAGCGGGACTTATCGCCGTCGCGCAGCTCGACCGCCTCATGGGCGCCGGTGGAGGCGCCCGACGGAACCGCGGCGCGGCCCATCGACCCGTCTTCGAGGACGACGTCGACTTCAACCGTGGGATTGCCGCGGCTATCGAGAATTTCGCGGCCGATGATGTCGACGATGGCGGTCATGAATGCCCTCTTTGTGCTGGGGGTGGGTCGTTGGCGCCGCTTCTACAGCAAGCCTCCCGGCGGGAAAACCCCGCCTGACGTGACGACTGGCCCGGGATTGGCTATGAACCGCCATAACGGAGATATTTATGTCAAAAACACCCCGCAAATCCCCGAAATTGCCAGATGACCTGCAGCTCGGCCGCGCTGTGGAATGGCCGACCTCCCCCGAACAGGCCAAGCTCGACCGTGTACCGAACCCGCAGAAGGACACCAATTACGTGGTGCGCTTCACGGCTCCGGAATTCACCTCGCTGTGCCCGATCACCGGCCAGCCGGATTTCGCCCATCTGATGATCGACTATGTGCCCGGCCAGTGGCTGGTCGAGTCGAAGTCGCTCAAGCTGTATCTCGCCTCGTTCCGCAATCACGGTGCCTTCCACGAGGATTGCACCGTGGAGATCGGCAAGCGCGTCGCCTCCACCATTAAGCCGAAATGGCTGCGCATCGGCGGTTACTGGTATCCGCGCGGCGGCATCCCCATCGACGTGTTCTGGCAGACCGGAACGCTGCCCAAGGGCGTCTGGGTGCCCGAGCAAGGTGTCGCGCCGTATCGTGGGCGGGGCTAGGCCTTCGCGTCCGTGGGCTTCATCGGCCTCAGCAGTTTTGCGGCGGCGAAACCGAGCGCAAAGACAATCGCGGCGCTGATCAGCAGCGTCGGCATCTTGCCCGCGTGCGCCAGACCGAAACCATAGGCGATCGGGCCGACCGACTGGCCCATGAAAAAGCAGAAGGCGTGCAGCGACATGGCGCTGGCGCGGGCTTCCTGCGAGAGCTCCGTCGAGAAGATCTGCAGCGAGCCATGCAGCATGTAGAAGCCCCAGCCCATCAGCAGCAGGCTCAGTGCCTGGATCTGCCAGTTTGGGCTGAAGGCGGTGGCGGCAAGCTGGATCGCGATCACGATGCCGCCATAGATCATCATGCCGTTGATGCCGAGGCGCGCCAGCATGCGCGACACAGTCGCCGTATAAAACAGGCCGCCGACGGCAAAGCAGGCGATCACGAGGCCCGCGATCGAGAGACTTGTGACGCCGCGGTCGAACAGGAACGACGAAATATAGGGAAACAGGCCGAGGATGCAGCAGCCTTCGACGAACACGGCGCTGTAAACGATCAGCGTGTTCGGATTACGGAAAATGACCTTGTAGCCCTGGGCAAGCTTGCCGAAGTCGGCCTTCACGGTCGGCTTGATGATCGCGGCGCCCTTGAAGCCATACGCCACCGCGACCGATGCGACGATCGCGAGGCCGCCGAGGATGACCAGCACGCCGCGCCAGCCGAAGAAATCGCCGATCACGCCGGATGCAGTCGAACCCAGCAGATTGCCGGTCATGGCGCCGGCCATCACACGGCTCAGCGCCACCTGACGCAGCTTCGGCCCGACCAGATCGCTGGTGAGACTGAGGGTCACCGGAAACACCCCGCCTGCCCCGATGCCGGCCAGCACGCGTGTCGCCAGCAGCAGCGGATAGTCGGTTGTGATGGCGCCGAGAATATTGGCGACGCCGAGCAGCACCAGACAGACGATCATCAAACGCGGCTTGCCGAACAGGTCGGCGGCAGCACCGAGCGCCGGCTGCACAATGGCGAAGGTAAAGGCCAGTGCGGATGCCAGACCGGCGGCAATTGCCACCGTAATGGACAAATCGTCGGCGACATGCGGCAGCACCGGATCCAGCGCGCGCATCGACAACGCGGCGGCAAAGGATGCCAATGCGATGATATTGAGGACCGGAGGCATCAGCGCGCCACCAGCGCCGCGGCAGAGGGCTGCATGATCAGGCCTTGGCCGCCGTCTCTTTGGCCAGCGCGTCGAACGCCATCAGGTTCTTCACCAGCGCCTCGAAATCGCGGAGCGGCACCATGTTCGGCCCATCGGACGGCGCATTATCCGGATCGGGATGGGTCTCGATAAAGACACCGGCGACACCGACGGCCACAGCCGCACGCGCCAGCACCGGCACGAATTCGCGTTCGCCACCCGATGATGTCCCTTTGCCGCCCGGCTGCTGCACCGAATGGGTCGCGTCGAAGATCACAGGCGCGCCGGTGGTCCGCGCCAGGATCGGCAGTGCGCGCATGTCGGAGACCAGCGTGTTGTAGCCGAAGGACGCACCGCGTTCGGTGACCAGCACCTTGTCATTGCCTGACGATGTCAGCTTGCTGACGACATTGGCCATGTCCCAGGGCGCCAGGAACTGGCCCTTCTTCACATTGACCACCTTGCCGGTGGCAGCCGCGGCCAGCAGCAAATCCGTCTGCCGGCACAGGAAGGCCGGGATCTGCAGCACGTCCACTGCCTCGGCAGCGCGGGCGCATTGATCGTTCTCATGCACGTCCGTGAGAACAGGCAGGCCAAGCGTCTCGCGGATCTCGGCAAAGATCGGCAGCGCGTCGTCCAGGCCGATGCCGCGCGCGGCGGAGGCGCTGGTGCGGTTGGCCTTGTCGAACGAGGTCTTGAAGACGAGACCGATCTTGAGCCGCGTCGCGATCTCCTTCAGTGCCTGCGCCACTTCGAGCGCATGAGCCCGGCTTTCCAGCTGGCATGGCCCGGCGATCACCGAGATCGGCAGAGCATTGCCGAAGCGGACGGTGCCGAGAGCGACGACGGGCGCGGCTGTGGAGGATGCGGTCAAAATGGTCTCCTTATGCCGGCGACCATGACCGCAGGACCGGGCGGGATGCAAGCCGGATCAGGCCCATCCCGCCGGTCGGAATATCAGGGTTGCGGCGGGAGCCGCCTCCAAACTGACCAGGGCGGCCTCCGCACCGGGCGGACCGGCCTGCCCCGGGACCAGGCTTACTTCAGCGCCGAGAAGGCCGTCGGCGCCAGCAGCTGGCTGACGATATTGCCAACGATCTGGCCGTCCTCTTCGGACTTGGCGCGCGCCGACATCCATTCCGGGTCGGACATGAAGGCGGTCCACACCTTCTCGCGCTCGGCGAGCGATTCCCATTTGAGGATGTAGGTCAGTTCCTGATTGGATTCGCCGATCACCGTGGTGAAGAAACCGGACTGCCGGATGCCGTGCTTCTCCCAGAGCTTCAATGTGACAGATTCAAATCGCTTGATCAGCGCCGGCAAACGTCCCGGCAAACAGCGATAGACGCGTAATTCATAGATCATCGGCTTTGGTTCCTTCCCTTTTTGTCAGCCTTGAAAGACTCTAACGCATGGCTTGTTGCGGCATCGTCCCTTGCCTGCGCAACGTCAGGCTTACATCATGCCGCCTGTGACGCAACCGACTTGGATCCACGATGCAAAAGCCCCTTTTGTCGCTAGTCGCCCTGATGACACTGACCGTGTCTGCCACCGCTCAACAGCCCGGCAAGATCACGTCGGGCGCCACCGGCGTGATGGTCGATGGCAAGCCGGCGGCACGCGTCGGTGACACCACCACCGACGGCAAGATCATCGAGGGTGCGAAGGGCGTCTACATTAACGGCAAGCCTGCAGCCGTCGTCGGCGGCAGCACCGAATGCGGCGGTAAGACCATCTCGGGCAGCAACGGCGTGTTCATCAACGGCAAGCCGATGGCCCGTGCCGGAGATAGCACATCGGGCTGCAAGTAGGACTTGCCGGACATGTCTTTGTCATCCCGGGTGCAATGGGCAGCCGGCGTTGCCGGCCGGCTGGCCATCGCTATCGCCGGTGGCCTCATCGTGCTGCCAGTCCTCCCCCCTGTCGCCGAAGCGCAAAACAGCCGCGCACCCAGCGAGCGTGAACTCACGGCGAAGATCCAGGATGCGTTCAACGCGCTGCGCGCAGGCAATGATGGTAGTGGCCGCGAACGGCTCAAAAATGCACTGCGCGAGGTCACGCAAAGCAACTATTACAGCCTCACGATCACGGCCTATCTCAATGCCGCCAGTTCGTTCGAGCGGCGGCGCGACAACGCGACCGCGTCGGAGCTTTTTGCCGAAGCGGCCAAGACCCGTGCCGCACGCGACGGCGGCCGCGATGCGGTTACATTCTGGTTCGAATATGCGCGCTTCCTCGAACGCAGCAATCAATACGATCTCGGCATCCCCGTGGCGACCGAAGCTCGCAAGCGCATGCGCGCGGAATACGGCCCGAACTCAGCGCAGGACATTGCCGGGGGCGACATCCTCGCGACGCTGCTGACCAATAACGGCGCCGTCGCATCCGGCCTCAATCTGTCCGAAGAGACTTACCTCAACGCACGAAAGGCACTTGGCGACAGGGAGCCGCTGACGTGGCGCACCGAGAATAATTATGCCGAAGCGCTGCGCATGGTCGGGCATCCCGACGTCGCCGCGGGGATCGACGAACCACTGCTGCGCAAGCGCATCGCGCATTACGGCTATGGCAGCATCCAGGCGCTGGTGAGCGCCAGCAATCTCGCGCTCAACCATCTGGCCATGGGCAACGAAGCCGAAACGCTCCGCGCGCTCGACTTGCAAAAGCGCTGCGCGACCGAACTCGCCGATCCCCGCTCTGAACATGTCCAGCAGGCCAATGTCTGGATCGCCTATACAAAAGCCTATTTCCATCCCGACCAGCAGATGAGCCGCCCTGATCTGGAAGCCATGGCCAAGGTCAAGGACTGGAACGGCGCACCGGATCTCCTGCGCATCAAGGCGGCACAACTCGCTGCCGATCAGTATGAGACACATGGCGAGACCGACCGCGCCCTGGCGCTGCGGATCGACGCCTATCACCGTTCGCAGACGACCATTGCGCGTCAGCATCCGATCACGTTTGATGCCTTGCTCGGTGTCGCGATGACTCGAATGAAGCGCGGCGACAAGGACACGCTGGCAACCTTCAAGGACGTCGAGCAGCAGGCGTTCCGCTGGATGCTGCGTGAGGTCGGCACTGCCGGCAACCGTTACGTCGCCGAGACCATGCGCAAACTGGCCGATGATATCCTGTATGAGTTCGGCCGCTACGCACTGGTCGAACCAGCCGCCGCCATCGCCTATGCCGACGCAGTGTCGCGCTGGAAGACGATGGAAGATGGCGAACGCACCATGCTGCGCCTGACGGCCGACCGGCTGCCTGACGACGCCACCAAGGCACTGGCACAGACCGTGCTGCGACTGTCCGGCCAGCAGCAGGAATTGCTGTCGTCGGGCAAGATCGATGACGACGCGCGCGACGTGCTCAGGCAGTTGCAGGACGCGCGGCAGGCGCTTGCGGCGAAGATGGGTAACAAGGCGCCGACCGATCTCCAGCTCCCATCCATCGAGGAAAGGCTCGAACGCAGCGACGCGCTGGTCGACTTCTTCGTCAGCGGCCGCCGTAACCGCGTCAATCCGATCGCGCCAAAACCGGAGATGCGGCTGCAGGCCGTGATCCGCCGCCACGACACCGCGCCAGCACTGTTCGATCTCGGCCCGCTCGACAGCTTCCTCGCAGTCGATGCGACGTCGCCGGATCATGCAAAGCTCTTCCGTCGCCTCCATGACACGCTGCTCGAACCGCTGAAGCCGCAGCTCGCCGACGTGAGACGACTGTTTCTTGTCCCCGATGCCGAACTCTACAGCCTGCCCTTCGCGATGCTGCAGGATGCGGGCGGCCGCTATCTCGACGAGATTTACGACACCCGGATCATGACGCGCGCCGACGCGCTGTTCTTTGCGAACAACGACAACAGGCTTGCATCGGGCGACAAGGCGCTGTTGGTCGGCGGGCTCGACTATGCCGGCGCCGCCAATGAGCTACCCTCGACGAAGACCGAAGTCGATACGGTCAGCGCCGACCTGAAGAAGCGCAACCTTGTCGTTACCACCCTCTCGGGCAGCGACAGCGGCGAAGCGACGATCCGCGCCGACGCCAAAGGCGCGTCCCTGATCCATCTCGCCACCCACGGCTTCTACAAGACCGCCTCTAACCGCACCGACGCGCTCTGGCGCAGCGGCCTCGTTGCCTCGCGCCCCAATCTCAGCCGCCCGCCGCAGCGCGACGACAATGACGGCGTACTTTATGCGCACGAGCTGATGAACTGGGATTTGTCGTCGGCCAACCTTGTCGTGCTGTCCGCCTGCCAAACCGCGCTCGGCGATCCCAGCCGGATTGGCAGCGTGCGCGGCTTGCCCACCGCCCTTGCCATCGCCGGCGCCCGGCGTTCGCTGCTGACATTGTGGGAGGTCGCAGACGAAGGCACCGCCAACTTCATGGCGCGGTTCTATCAGGTGCTGGCCGACGAGAAACTCGATTACGCCAGCGCGCTCCGGAAGGTCCGCATCGAAGCGATCCAGGGCAAGATCACGGCCGCCAAAGACCCGTCGGTCTGGGCGGCGTTTGTATTCTTCGAGAGCTGAAACCTGTGGCTGAGCCGTAGGGTGAAGCATAATCCGCCCTACGTGATCCCATCCGAACTACGCTTGCCTGAAGCCAGTCAGGAAGGAATCGAGGCAGTCCTGGATCGCATCGATGCCGTATCCGCCTTCCTGAACGACGAGCGTCGGCAGACCCAGCGATTGCATCTTGGCCCCGACGCTTCCGAAGTCTTTTGCATGCAGCTTCAGGATGCCGATCGGATCATCCCGATGGGCATCGAAGCCGAGCGCCACCACAAGGGCCTCGGCGCCAAATGCGCGAACGCGTTCGATCGCCGTGTCGAGCGCTGCATTCATCTCAGCGCCACCGGCACCGGGCGGTAAGGGTAGATTGAGATCGAAGCCCTCGCCGGCACCATGGCCGGTCTCGCTTGCATAGCCCGTATAGAACGGCACGAAATTCGTGGGGTCGCCGTGGATCGAGATCGTCAGCACATCTGGACGATTATAGAAAATCTGCTGCGTGCCATCGCCGTGATGAACATCGACATCGATGATCGCCACCTTTCCAAAGCGACTGCGCAATCGCTGCGCGGCAATCGCGCTGTTATTCAGGTAGCAGAAGCCTGTGCCGCGATCGGCGCGCGCGTGATGGCCCGACGGCCGGCACAGCGCATAGGCAGCGCGGTCCCCGCCGACGATAGCGTCTGCGCCAGTGACCGCTGTTTCTGATGAGCGCAGGATGGAACGCCAGCTATCGGGGCCCATCGGCACCGACAGATCGCCGAGATACCAGCCCACCTGAGCGATAAATCCGGTTGCCGGGCAATCCCGCCGTGCAGCCTCTTCCGGGCGCCCGCTCCAATACGGGAAATATTGCGGCCACACTTCCGGTCCGTGGTCAGGCAGTTGCGCCCAATTATCCCACGCGGTTTCCAAGAAGCGTACGTAAGCCGGCGTATGCACCGTCAGCGCGGGCGCAGTGCCGTACTCCGCCGGCTTTTCAGGCGTGATCTCGTGCCGCGCCAAAGCGCCGATCAGTCGTTCGGTGCGAACCGGCGAATCCTTGATGGGCACGAAGCGGCCGTAACGCATGAATTGCTGCGGCGAATGAATTGCCTGATCCGGGTGATAGAAAGCGCGCATGGATCATCCCTCTGTCCGTTCGGCCGGTCAGAAGACCGACGCCTCAGGGATCATTCGCATGATTGGTTTCTGCCGATCAATCGGCAGTCTGCGCAGCCCTTATGAGCGCAGCGACATGGGCAACTCGGTCGTAGGGCGGATTGATGAAGCGTGATCCGCCATCCTTCCGTCCCACACACGCCGACGGCGGATTACAGATTCGCCAAATCCGCTCCTCCGGTCTCACACCAGCCGGCTCTGCGCCGCCGCAGCCTTGATAAACGACGCAAACAGCGGGTGCGGTTCGAACGGGCGCGACTTCAGCTCGGGATGATACTGCACGCCGATGAACCACGGATGGTTCTCGTATTCGACGATTTCGGGCAGCACGCCGTCCGGCGACAGGCCGGAGAACTTCAACCCATGCTTTTCAAGACGGTCTTTATAGGCCGTGTTGACCTCGTAGCGATGGCGATGGCGTTCGGAGATTTCGGTGGCGCCGCCATAGACGTCCGAGACCTTGCTGCCCTTGGTCAGCGTCGCCGGATAGGCGCCGAGCCGCATGGTGCCACCGAGATCGCCGGCATTGTGGCGCTTCTCGAGTTCGTTGCCGCGCAGCCATTCGGTCATCAGGCCGACGACTGGCTCCTTGGTCTCGCCGAACTCCGTGGAGTTGGCGTCCTTGATGCCGCCAAGGTTTCGCGCCGCCTCGATCACCGCCATTTGCATGCCGAAGCAAATTCCGAAGTAAGGCACGTTACGCTCGCGCGCGAACTGCGCCGCGCGGATCTTGCCTTCGGCGCCGCGCTGGCCGAAGCCGCCCGGGACGAGGATGCCGTTGACGTGTTCGAGGAACGGCGCCGGATCCTCGTTCTCGAAGACTTCGCTTTCGATCCAGTCGAGATTGACCTTCACCTTGTTGGCGATGCCGCCATGAGACAGCGCTTCGGTCAGCGACTTATAGGCGTCCTTCATGCCGGTATATTTGCCGACGATCGCGATGGTCACTGCGCCTTCCGGATGGCGGATACGCTCGTTGATGGTGTTCCAGGTCTTCAGCTCGGGCAGCGCCTTCGGCGTCATGCCGAATGCGGCCAGCACTTCGTCGTCGAGCCCGGCGACGTGATAGGCCTCGGGCACCGCATAGATGTTGTCGACGTCGCGGGCCTCGATCACGGCGCTTTCGCGGACGTTACAGAACAGGCCAAGCTTGCGGCGCTCTTCCTTGGGAATATCGCGATCGCAGCGGCACAGCAGAATGTCCGGCTGGATACCGATCGAGCGCAGCTCCTTGACGGAGTGCTGGGTCGGCTTGGTCTTCAGCTCGCCGGCGCTCGGGATGTAAGGGAGCAACGTCAGATGCACGAACACGGTGTCGCCGCGCGGCAGATCATTGCGCAACTGGCGGATCGCTTCGAAGAACGGCAGGCCTTCGATGTCGCCGACAGTGCCGCCGATCTCGACCAGCACGAAGTCGTAGCCGTCATTGTCCGACAGAACGAAGTCCTTGATGGCGTTGGTGACGTGCGGGATCACCTGGATGGTAGCGCCGAGATAGTCGCCGCGGCGTTCCTTGGTGAGGATGTCCTGATAGATTCGCCCGGTGGTGATGTTGTCCTGCTTGGTGGCAGGCCGTCCGGTGAAACGCTCATAATGGCCGAGATCGAGATCGGTCTCGGCACCGTCATCGGTCACGAACACTTCGCCGTGCTGATACGGCGACATCGTTCCGGGATCGAGATTGAGATAGGGGTCAAGCTTGCGAAGCCGGACCTTGTAGCCACGCGCCTGCAACAGCGCGCCTAACGCCGCTGAAGCCAGACCTTTACCGAGCGAGGAAACCACGCCGCCGGTGATGAAAATGTACCGCGCCATGGGACTTAACCTTTAAGGCTCCGAAACCGATTCGCCAAAACGAATCGCAGCCGTCAGCCGAGAATCGGTGAGGCTGTGGGTGACTTGAAAAACGAAATGATTGCAGCCCCTTGATGGGATCTGCTGATGCAGGACGGTAGTCCCCGTCCTGCATGGCGCCTCTGCTTTATTGCGAGCGTGGCGGTGCCGGGGCTGCAGGAGCCTGCTGTTCGTCGGATTTCTTCAGCGTATCCAGCAGGCCGCCCGAGGTTGGCGGAGCCAGCGGCGAGCCCGGCTGCGACACCGGCGCAGTATTGCCCGGCAGGATCGAGGTCGGCTTGCGCTCATAGGTGGCCAGCCAGGACAGGAACAGACTGGTCAGGAAGAAGCCCACCGCAAGAACGCCGGTGGTGCGTGTCAGAAGGTTCGCCGTGCCGCGGCTGGACATGAAGCCGCCACCGCCGCCGCCACCGACGCCCAGGCCGCCGCCTTCGGATTTCTGCAGCAGCACCGTCCCGATCAGAGCCGCGACGATCATGAGGTGGATAACGATAATGACGCTTTGCATCGTGTCCTTCCATCGCAAGCACGCCGCGCCGATCGCCGGCTGCAGTCATGGCTTGCGGGGTTTGAATCCAGCGGTGTCTACACGATCGAGCGGGGGATTGTCACCCCCGCGCCGACCGGTCTGGACCGCAAATTCCAGCATTCCGTGGGAGTTAGGGACAGCCCGCCGCGATCGCAAGGAAATCGGCGGCCTTCAGGCTGGCGCCGCCCACCAGCGCACCGTTCACATGAGGAACCGCCATCAACTCCGTGGCGTTGGATGGCTTGACCGAACCGCCATAGAGTATCCGGATCGAGGCCCCCTCGTTCTTAAAGCGTTCAGTCAAACGATCCCGGATAAACTTATGAACTTGCTCGACATCTTGAGCTGTCGGCGTCAGTCCGGTGCCGATCGCCCAGACCGGTTCATAGGCCACGATCAGGTTGCCTGAGGTGGCATCGTCCGGCAGCGAGCCCTGGAGCTGGGTGCCGCAGACATCGAGCGTCTTGCCGGCATCACGTTCGGCCTGGGTCTCGCCGATGCAGACGATCGCGGTGAGCCCGGCGCGCCAGACGGCCAGCGCCTTTTCGCGAACCACGGCATCGGTCTCGCCGTGATCGGCGCGGCGCTCGGAATGTCCAACAATAACAGCGGTCGCGCCGGCATCAGCCAGCATTTCGGGCGCAATATCGCCGGTATGCGCGCCTGAGACGTTCTTGTGACAATCCTGCGCCCCGACTGAGACGACGTGGCGGCCCTCCTGCCCGAAGCTCGATGCCTTCGACGCGAAACTCGCCAGCAGCGTGACCGGGGGACAGACCAGTAGGTCGACCTTGTCCAGCACATCCGGCGCGCCGCGCAGCATCGCTTCGAACTCGGTCATCGACGCCTTGAGGCCGTTCATTTTCCAGTTGCCCGCGATCAGCGGCCGAACGGCATCAGTCATGAGGATATCCTGTCATTTGAAAGAGGTTATTTGAGCTAACAGAGGCGATCCATCAGCTCAAGCTGGCTTGGCGCCACGCTGGCTCCGCTCCCGTTTGATCTCATCGGCGGTGAGGTCAGGCGCCGAGGGATCGAACTTGCTCCAGCCCGAGGACGCGAGGTCGCTGCGGCGCTTGGCGATATCGACCGAGGATGGGTGCAGCAACGCCTCGAGGCGGTCCTTGTCGGCCGCCTCGACCTTGGCACTGACGAGGCTACCGCCGCGGCGGATGCTCTCGGCGTAGACCTCGGCATCGTTCACGGCGACCCCCGCTTCCGCCAACATCCCGATCACGCCACCGGCCGCGCCTGCAGCCACCGCGCCCGCCGCTGCAGCGGCGAGCCATCCGGCTGCGACCACCGGCCCTAGGCCGGGAATCGCCAACAGGCCAAGGCCTGCGAGAAGTCCACCAAAACCACCGAAGCCCGCACCAATCGCGGCGCCCTTGCCGGCGCCCGCGGCATAGTCGGGCGCGTACCATTTGTCGGCGTTGTTGGCGATGATGCTGATGTCGTCCTCGGGCACACCGGCTTCACGAAGGTTGATAACGGCCTTCTGCGCGTCGGCGTAGTCGTCGAACAGCCGGGAGATCGTCACCTTGCTCATCGCGCTATCCCCACGGTCATTCCGGCTTCGCCGAGACGTTGCCCTTGTAGTCGACGCTGACATGGACCTTCTTGGATCCGCTCATCGCAGTGCCGCGCCAGATCCCCTGGCTGTCGTTCACCAGCGGCGACACGTCGACATAGCCTTGTGACTCCAACGACTTGCGAGCCTGACCTTCAGTGAAACTATTGGCGCCGGGAAGTGGCGGCGTTTCTGTTGTCGGCTGCGAATTCGTCGACTTCGTCACCGTGGGATTCTGCATCGCCGGATTTGGCTGCGCGCCTGCCGGCGCGAGCGCCATCCAGATGCCCCAGGCGGCAACTCCCGATCGCCAACCGATGCGCATGATGTCTCCCGGCAGGCCTGAACGCCCGCTCAACAAAGCAGCAGCGGGCCGGAAAGTTCCATCTGCCGTTAATGCCTCGCGGTAGCGCCGGAAACCGCTTCAATCCGCCCCGCCCCAGCCGGTTGCGACCCGGCTTTTGCCACTTTATGATGCGCCTCCTATTTGGCGACGCCCTCCGGCCCCATGGGCTGCTGGTGCGAGCCGATTCCCCTCCTGACAGATAAGAAGACCCTATGCTTCGAGGAATGCGCAAAGCCTCATCCAACTGGATTGGCAAGACGATTATGGCCGTCGTGATGGGCGTGCTGATTGTCAGCTTCGGCATCTGGGGCATCGCCGACGCGTTCAAGGGCTATGGGCAATCCAAGCTCGCCACCATCGGCTCGACCGAGATCACGACCGAGCAGTTCCGCCAGCTTTATAACGACAAGCTGCAGCAGATCGGCCGCCAGTTCGGCCGCCCGCTGACCTCCGATCAGGCCCGTGCTTTCGGCCTCGACCGCCAGGTCCTGCAGCAGGTCGTTGCCGAAGCCGCTCTGGATGAAGACGCGCGTCGCAAGGGTCTCGGTGTCGGCGACGCCGAGGTGATGCGGCAGATCATTGCGGATCCGAACTTCCAGAGCCCGACCGGCGGCTTCGATGCGCCGCGCTTCCAGCAGCTGATCCGCTCGCTGGGCTTCACCGAACAGCGCTACATCGCCGAACAGCGCAAGGTGTCGCTGCGCCGCCAGATCGCCGGCACCGTCACGTCAGGCGTCGAGCCGCCGAAGACGATGATCGAGGCGCTGAGCCGCTATCAGAACGAGACCCGCACCATCGATTACGTGAAGCTCGATGCTGCACAGGCCGGGACCATTGAGGCGCCCTCGCCCGAAGCCCTCGCCGCCTATTTCGACGAGCGCAAGACCCAGTTCCGCGCTCCCGAATATCGCAAGATCGCCTTCCTCGCCTTGACGCCTGATGAGATGGCGAAGTGGTCGACGGTGTCGGACGACGACGCCAGGAAAGTGTTCGAGGAGCGCAAGGACAAGCTCTCCACGCCGGAACAGCGCCAGATCTCGCAGATCGTCTTCCCGAATGCAGCGGACGCTGAAGCCGGCCGCGCCAAGCTGAACGATACGTTCAAGTTCGAGGACCTCGCCAAGGAACGCGGCCTGTCCGCCTCCGACATCGATCTCGGCATGGTTGCCAAAGCGGGCATCATCGATCCCTCCGTCGCCAATGCTGCCTTCTCGCTGGCACCGGATGGCATCAGCCAGCCGATCACCGGACGGTTCGGCGTGACGCTGGTCAAGGTCGGCAAGGTTCAGGCCGGCACGACGCCGAGCTATGACAGCGTTGCCGCCAACCTGAAGCGCGATATCGCCATCGAGCGCGCCCGCGCCGTCGTGTCCGACATGCATAACAAGATCGAGGACGAACGCGGTGGCGGCGCCAATGTCGTCGATACCGCCAAGAAGCTCGGCCTCACCGCCGTCACCATCGAGGCGGTCGATCGCTCCGGTCGCACCCCCGACGGCCAGCCCGTTGCCGGCCTGCCCACGGGTGTGGACGTCGTGACCCAGGCCTTCAACAGCGATGTCGGCGTCGACAACGACGCATTGCAGGCCGGCGGCGGTTACATCTGGTACGACGTGCTCGGCATCACGCCGGCGCGCGACCGTACGCTCGACGAAGTGAAGCCGCAGGTCGAGGCACGTTGGCGCGAAGAGCAGATCACCACGCGTCTGCGCGACAAGGCTGTCGACATGGCGAAGAAGCTCGAAAGCGGTGCCAAGCTCGCCGACGAAGCCGCGGCAGCCGGACTCAAGGTCGTGACCTCCGCGCCATTCAAGCGCGACGCGAGCGATCCGGCTCTCTCGGCCGGCGTCATCCAGTCCGTATTCCGCGGCGTCAAGGATTCGGCCGGACAGGCGCAGGGTGCCACGCCGTCGGAATGGATCGTCTACCGGATCACCGATGTCACCGCGCCTGCGGTTGATATGGCCTCCGAAGATGCCAAGAAGCTCAAGGAGACGCTGCAGCGCGGGCTGACCGACGAACAGGTCGCGCAGTATGTCACCAGGCTCGAGACGCAGATCGGCACCAAGATCAACGCGGAAGCCGTTGCGATCGCCACTGGTGCCGCGAACAGCAACACCAATTAGGAAACCCACGTCGTCATTGCGGGCGCAGCGAAGCCATCCAGAAGCAACAAGCAAAGGCTGGATGGCTTCGTCGCAGATGTCGCCTGCAATGACATGTGCATCACTCTGAAAGCATCCGATGGACAATCTCAGGGCAATCATTGCCAAGGTCGCGACCGGCGCCTCCCTCTCGCGTGAGGAAGCCTCGGCGGCCTTCGACAGCATGATGTCGGGCGAAGCCACGCCTTCGCAGATGGGCGGCCTGCTGATGGCGCTGCGCGTGCGCGGCGAGACCGTGGACGAGATCACCGGCGCGGTTGAGGTGATGCGCGCCAAGATGCTGCGGGTCGACGCACCGGCCGGCGCTGTCGATGTGGTCGGTACCGGCGGCG
This sequence comes from Tardiphaga sp. 20_F10_N6_6, assembly GCF_052076045.1. NCBI lineage: Bacteria > Pseudomonadati > Pseudomonadota > Alphaproteobacteria > Hyphomicrobiales > Nitrobacteraceae > Tardiphaga > Tardiphaga sp. 20_F10_N6_6. The sequence continues at coordinate 608,920 of NZ_CP197239.1, read as the reverse complement.
ACGGCTCCGGCTCCGTGAACGTCTCGACCTGCGCCTCCTTCATCGTCGCCGGTTGCGGTGTGCCGGTGGCCAAGCATGGCAATCGTGCGCTGTCGTCGCGCTCCGGCGCGGCGGACGTGCTGGCGGCCCTCGGCGTCAGGATCGATCTCACGCCCGACGACGTCAGCCGCTGCCTCAAGGAAACCGGCATCGGCTTCATGTTCGCGCCGGCGCATCATCCGGCCATGAAGAATGTCGGCCCGACCCGTGTCGAGCTCGCCACCCGCACGATTTTCAATCTGCTTGGGCCGCTGTCCAATCCCGCCGGCGTCACCCGGCAGATGGTTGGCGTGTTCTCGCGGCAGTGGGTGCTGCCGCTGGCGCAGGTGCTGAAGAACCTCGGTTCGGAGTCCGCCTGGGTGGTGCACGGCTCCGACGGCCTTGATGAGATCACGCTCACCGGCCCGACCTTCGTGGCGGCGTTGGAGAACGGCAATATCCGCAGCTTCGAGATTTCACCCGAGGACGCGGGTCTGTCGCGCACCGGTCCGGATTCCCTGAAGGGCGGCGACGCGCAGGAAAACGCCGCCTCGCTGCAGGCCGTCCTCGACGGCAAGCCGAGCGCCTTCCGCGACGTCGCGCTGCTCAATGCTGCCGCGGCGCTGATCGTGGCCGGCAAGGTCAAGGACGTGAAGGAAGGCGTGGCACTCGGTCAGAAGTCGCTCGACAGCGGCGCGGCGCTGGAGAAGCTGAAGCGACTGGTCGCCGCCTCCAACGCAAACCTGTGAGACGACGATGTCCGACATCCTGACCAAGATCGAAGCTTACAAGCGCGAAGAAATCGCGGCGGCGAAACGCGCCCATCCCATCGCTTCCATCGAAGCGCTGGCCAAGGCTGCGCCGGCGCCACGCGGCTTCATGACCGCGATCCACAAAAAGCTCGACAAGAACGAGTTCGCGCTGATCGCCGAAATCAAGAAGGCCTCGCCGTCCAAAGGGCTCATTCGCGAGGACTTCGATCCGCCGACGCTGGCCAAGGCCTATGAAGCCGGCGGCGCCGCGTGTCTCTCCGTCCTGACCGATACGCCGTCGTTTGAAGGGCATCTCGACTTCATGGTCGCGGCGCGCGCCGCGACCAAACTGCCGGTGCTGCGCAAGGACTTCATGTTCGACACCTATCAGGTGGTCGAGGCCCGCGCCCATGGCGCCGATTGCATCCTGATCATCATGGCTGCACTCGACGATGCGCAGGCGCGTGACATCGAAGACGCCGCCATCGACCACGGCATGGATGTGCTGATCGAAATCCACGACCAGCCGGAGCTGGAACGCGCGCTGAACCTGCGCTCGCCGATGGTCGGCATCAACAACCGCAATCTGCGCACCTTCGAGACCACGCTGACCGCCAGCGAAACGCTGGCGCCGATGATCCCCCGGGATCGTCTCAAGGTCGGCGAAAGCGGCATCTTCACGCCAGACGACCTCGCACGCCTCGAGCGCGTCGGCATCTCCACCTTCCTGGTCGGGGAAAGCCTGATGCGGCAGGCGGACGTGACGGCTGCAACGCAAACGCTGCTCAAGCGCGCGAACGGAACGCATTGATCATGTCCGGCAAGACGAAAAAATCGAAGCAGGCCCCGGCCCTCACCCACATCGATTCCTCGGGCGAGGCCCGCATGGTCGATGTGTCGGAGAAACCGGCGACCGAACGCATCGCGGTTGCCGAAGGTCTGGTGATCATGAGCAAGGCGACGCTCGACATGATCGTCTCCGGCAATGCCAAGAAGGGCGATGTGCTCGGCACGGCGCGTATCGCCGGTATCATGGCGGCAAAGCGCACATCGGATCTGATCCCGCTGTGCCATCCGCTGGCGCTATCCAAAGTCACGCTGGACATCACGCCCGACAAGAAACTGCCGGGCTGCCGCGTACGTGCATCAGTCAAGGTCACGGGCCCCACGGGCGTCGAGATGGAAGCGCTGACGGCCGTCTCCGTCGCATGCCTGACAATCTACGACATGATCAAGGCCGTCGAGCGCGGTGTCCGCATCGAGGGCATCCACCTCGTCGAGAAAAAGGGTGGCAAGTCCGGGCACTATCTGGTGACGGACAACGCCGCCGACTGATTGCGATCAGGCGCTCTTGTGCGCCTGCGGTACATTCGATGGCATTCGGAAGATGCTGTCAGGCTCGACCCGAAACTCATCCAGCGAGCGCCCCGCGGTGAGCTGAAACACCAGCCAGCGCGGACGCAGACCTCTGCCCGACCAGATCTGCGACGGCTGCTCCGGATTGCGATAGACCGGACCGGCCTTCGGCCGCAATGCTGCGACAGCACGCCTCGATGAGGTTGAGAACTGCTCGAGATCGCGCAGACGCTCGTCGAGTTCCTGTCGCTGCTCAGCCATCTTCGCGGCGAGCACGACGCGCAACTTCTCATGAAGGTCCCAGAGCGCGTCCACCGACATCACTGTGAAATCGTGATCCTGCGCCATCATCGATCCCTCATGTTCTTGTTTACAAACAATAACCGGGACCGCGCGCGACATGGGGGGTGTTTGGCGGCGGTCCCGGGCCACATCAAGCAACCAACCGGACGGATGAGACATCCAGGCTGGTGCTCGTGGCGGGATCAGCACTACCAAGCAGGGCGAGGCCAAGTGTGAATGCGCACTACTTAGTTACGCGCGCGCATTGTAAGTTTTGCGGTAACCTGAATAGGGGCGGATTTCAGCAATCGCTGTCATCACGGTGCTCGCGCACGAGACGCTGCCGGCTGCGCTGCGGCTTCATCTCACTGACGATCCACGGCCCGATCTGCGCATCGAGATGACGCTCATATCGTTTGACCAGCAACCACGCAGCAGGCGGCAGCAGCAAGACCATCCATCCAACCATAATCGACATTCCAAATCCTTTAAATCAAAGGGGTTCGATGTCATTAGGTACGTGGAATAGCCTTTTAGGTTTGAAATAGCCCGCATGTATTTTCTGCGGAGCAGCAAGTTACCTACCAATCCGCCAACTCCCGCAACTGGACCCACATCGATACCGGGAACGACTGATGTTGCCGGTATCGATGCGCGATAGGCTACTTGATCATCGGACAACCACCCTCGGCCATCGGCCGGAACGCCTTTTCGGCTGGGATCGTCGAGAGCAGCTTGTAATAGTCATACGGCCCCTTCGACTCTGCCGGCTTCTTGATCTCGAACAGATAGATCGGATGAATGACACGGCCATCGGCGCGGATCGTGACCTCACCGAACAGCTTGTCCTTGCCCTTGAAGGTCTTCATCTGCGGTACGACGACACTGGCATCGTCGCTGCCCTTGGCGGCCACGGCATTGAGATAGGCCAGCGTGGAGGCATAAACGCCCGCCTGATTGGCGCTCGGCATCTTGCTGTTCATGCCCGGCCGCGCCGCAAAGCGTTTGCCAAAGGCGCGGGTGTCATCATCCATGTCCCAGTAGAAGGATTCCGTCAGCAGCAGACCCTGCGCGGTCTTCAGGCCCATGCCGTGAACGTCATTGATGAAGATCAGGAACGCGACCAGCTTCTGCGGGCCGTCCTGCATGCCGAACTCCCCGGCCTGCTTCACCGCATTGATGGCATCGGCGCCGGCATTAGCCAGGCCGATCACCTTGGCCTTGGAGCTCTGCGCTTGCAGCAATAGCGAGGCGAAATCGGAGGTGCCGAGCGGGTGCTTCGATGACCCCAGCACCTTGCCGCCGTTCTTCGTGATATAATTGGTGGCTTCGGCTTCGATGCCCTGCCCCAGCGCGTAATTCACCGTGAGAAAGTACCAGTCGTCGCCGCCCCGCTGCATCATCGCTGCCGCGGTGGTGTTGCCGGTGGCCCATGCGTCGTTGACCCACTGGATGGTGTTCGGCGAACAGTCCTTGCCGGTCAGGTCCGAGGTCGCTGTCGACGAGGCCAGGAACGTCATCTTGGTGTTGCGGGCGATATTGTTGATGGCGAGACCCACCGATGAATTCGGCACGTCGACGATGGCATCGACCTTTTCGACATCGAGCCATTTGCGCGCGATGGCGGAGCCGACATCCGCCTTGTTCTGATGGTCGGCATAGACGATCTCGACCTTGATGTTCTTGCCGCCGCCGTTGAAATCCTCGGCCGCCATCCGCGCGGCTTCCACCGAGCCCATGCCGTTGGTATCCTGAAACACGCCGGAAATATCGTTGAGCACGCCGACCCGCACCACATCGTCGGACACCTGCGCCTGCACTGCCGTCGCCATCACGCAGGATGCCGCAGCAGCCAAAACTGTCTTGAAGCCCTTCATTGTCGTCTCTCCCCTCTACCTTGATTGCGCGGGTCCGGACGTTGCCGGTCGCGGTCTTGCTTGCGAGTTATACCTGTCGCTCCGGCAGCCGGAGCACGAGGCCATCGAGCGCCTCGGTGATCTTGATCTGGCACGACAGCCGGCTGTTCGGCAGCCGCTCGCTGGCGACACCTTCCAGCAACTCATCCTCGTCGGCACCGACTGCGCCAACTTTGCCCAGCCAGTTGTCGTCGACATAGACGTGGCAGGTGGCGCAGACCGCGCCGCCGCCGCATTCGCCCGTAATGCCGTCGATGCCATGCAGCAGCGCCGTATACATGGCGCTATCGCCATCATTGGCGCGGACTGTCTCGGCACGGGTGTCGTGATGAATGAACGTAATGCTCGGCATAGGATCCTCAGGCAGGCGTGAAGGTAATCGGCAGGCTCTCCAGCCCGCGCAGCGTGTTGTTGTAGCGGCGCTTGACCTCGCCGGTGATCTCGATCGATGCGACCTTGCGCGCCAATGCGGACAGCATCACCTCACCCTCCAGACGTGCCACGAGCTGGCCGACGCACATGTGGATGCCGGAGCCGAATCCGACATGGCCGGACGTCTTGCGGGTGATGTCGTAGCGTTCGGGATCGGCCCAGCGGCGCGGATCGCGGTTGGCGGCGGCCAGGAACATCAGCACCTTCTCGCCCTCACCGACACGACATCCACTGATCTCGACGTCGCGCGTCGTGGTGCGGAAGAAGGTCTGCACGGGGCTTTCGTAACGCACGGCCTCCTCGAAAGCATTGCGCGCCAGCGACAGGTCGCTGCGCAGCCGCGCGAATTCTTGCGGGTAGCGCGCCAGGCAATAAACGGCAGCGCCGATACCGTTCACCGTCGTGTCCAGCCCTGCCGACAGCAATGAGCGCACCAGCAGCGGCGCCTCGTCGGCGGTGATGTCGCCGGTGTCGACCCGCGCATGGATGCAGGCGCCGAAACCGCCGGGCGCGAGATTGTCGCGCTGGCATTGCGCAGCGACATAGGCCTGATGCGGCGCAGAGCGTTCGATGGCGTCCTGGCGCAGCTGGTTCGGCGGACCGAAAGCATTGAAGACAAGACCGGCATAAGGCAGCAGGTTTTCGCGGCCCTCCTTCTGCAGTCCCATCGCATCGGGGAACACCGAGAGTGGATAGGCTTCGGCAAGATCCGCGACCGCGTCGAAACTGCGCCGCTCCAGCAGTTCGTCGACCTTGGCATCGGCGGCCGCGGCAAAGCCATCACGCAGTTGCTTCATCACCGCGGGCGACAGCACTTTATTGAGCACGGCGCGCGTGCGCGTATGCGCCGGCGGGTCGGCTTCGAGGATGAGGCTCTGCGGGCGCCACGGCTTCTCCCTGGCAAAGTCGCTGAGGCCCACGCCGCGGCTCGAGCAGAACGTCGCGGGATCGTTCAGGACTGCATGAACTTCGGCATAGCGCGCGACCGCGTAGACGTTCCATTTGTCGAGATACACCACGGGCCCGGCTTCACGCAGCACCTCGTGGGTGGGGTGAGGATCGGCAAAGAAGTCCATAGCGAAGGGATCGACGTCGAGGTGGACGACGGGCTGAGACGATAAGTCGTTCGGCAGGGCTCCGCCGAAGGACAGCACCGGCGGGGTGTGGGGCGATGCCGTCGTGACCGTGGCAACCATGTGAATCTCCCATATTTTCTTGTTGGCAATTGCGGCTGCGTGTCTCTATTCCTCAGGACCACGTGATCTCGCCGATTTCGACGACGTCACGCTGGCAGGCAGGATCGTGGTGCATGAGCAAGAATGGATCGGGAAAAACGGTTCGAAAGCCCGCCAAGGCGAAAGCGACAAAGGTCAATGTCAGGACTGTCGCCGCGAGAGCGCCAGCTTCCAAAGGCGGGCAGTTGCTCGATCTCGAGCGCTATGTGCCGGCCTTCATCACCTTCATTGCGAACAAGCTGTCGCGCAACGCGACCGCGCTCTATCAGAAGCGCTTTGGCGTGAATGTCACCGAGTGGCGCATCATGTCGCTGCTGGCCATCGAGCCCGGCATTCCCGCCTCGCGCATCTGCCACGTCATCGGCTTCGACAAGGGACCGGTCAGCCGCACGCTTGCCATGCTGGAAGAGCGCGGCCTGGTCGCCATCAACGCCGACCCGGACGACGCACGCACCCATTCGATTACGCTGACCACGAAGGGTCGCACGACCCATGACGCCGTCATCGTGACCGCGCTGGAACGCGAGCGAAAGCTGCTGTCCTGTCTGGATGAAAGCGAACGCGAAGTGCTGATCGACTTGCTGCGACGCATTCACGGCAATCTCGGCGCGGTAACCGGCTAGACCACCACGCGTTACTCGCGCGTCATCAATCGCCGTCCCGCACAAGCGGTCCACCATCGTTTCTCTCCCTGCAGGGCCCGGCAGTTGACTGCTCTAAGTAGCGCCCTCTTTGGAAAGGCTCTCACGAATTAGTTGCCTAGGCAACAGAAATATCGGGGCGGTTTGTCACGCGGAGGCAAGGATTTTCTGCCACCATCCGCTAACCTGCGCCGCACATGTTCAATCGTTGAGCCAAAAGATACAGATGACGATGTCGCTTACGCCAAATTCCGCAGACGCCCTGCTGTTTGATCTCGGCCGCGTCGTGCTGGATATCGATTTCACGCGCGTGCTGAAGGTCTGGTCGGACTACGCGCAGTGTACACCGGACGACATCGTGAGCCGGTTTGCGCGCGGCGACGTCTATATGCGACACGAGCGCGGCGAGATTTCCGACGACGCATTCTTTGCGCATCTGCACGACACGCTCGGTATCGATCTGACGCCGGCACAATTTCTCGAAGGCTGGAATGCGATCTTCGTCGGGGAGATGCCGGGCATCGCCGAACTCCTCGCGCATGCCTCGAAGCGCTGGCCGCTCTACGCGTTCTCAAACACCAATGTCGCGCATGTCACGCATTTCTCGGAACACCATGCCGATCTGCTCAGTCACTTCCGCACGGTGTTTCTGTCGTCCTCGATCGGGCTTCGCAAGCCCGATGCAAAATCCTATGAGCACGTCATCGCGGAAATCGGCATCCCCGCCGACCGCATCGTGTTCTTCGACGATCTTGCCGACAATATCGAGGCCGCCCGTGCTTGCGGATTGCAGGCCGTTCACGTCACCTCGCCGACATCGGTCGCCGAGGCGCTCAAGGCACTCGGGCTTTAGGTCCGCGAGATGCGCTGGAAGGCGATGCTGGTGAGGACGCCGAGCAGTGCCCAGAACAGCAGGCTGGTCAGGACCGCTGCAACGACGAAACTGTGCGACAGGGCTTCCGGGACATCCGTATGGCCAGCGGGCGCCAGCGGGGCTCCGATCAGATGCGGCAGGATGATCAGGCCAAGGCCGAGAATGGCGGCCCATGACGCCTTGCGGAAGACCAGCAGGCCGAGCCCCGCCGCGGTGGCGCAGGCAGTGCCGATCCACCAGGTCTGGCGCAGTGTGAGGTCGGCTACAGGCATTCCAGGCAGCTCCGGCGGCAGGCCGAGGCCGGGCGCCGCCGTGAAGACGACGAAACCGCCGAGACCCCAGAACAGCCCTTCCCGCCAGCTCACGGCCCGGCCACGCAGCGCGAAGATGCCGGCCAGTAGCAACGCGAAGCCGATGGCAGTCAGGATATTGGCGCCGGTGGTGAAGGCATTGCGCTGCAAGCCCTCGGCAGGCTCCCATTCAGCCTCATGGCTATGGGCGGCGGCGCCATGGTCGTGCGTATGGGCGGGCTGGGCAGCAGCCGTCGGCGCAACAGCGGCCGGAGCTTCCGCCTTGCGCTCATAAACTTCGCTTTTCTGGATCAGGGGAATGGTCCCGACCATCTGGGCGCCGGTGATGGCAGCGCCAGAGATCACGCCAGCCAGCGCTGCCGAGAAGACGATCGACCTGAAGACGGACATGTCTCAGTGGCAGGGGAATGCGTTGGCGTGGCGCGTGTCGTGGGCCGCATTATGGACCGCGCTGATATGCGAGAAACCGACCACCCCGACGATAAACAGACCGAGCGCCATGGCCAGAACGGCCTGCACGACGACATTAACGTCAGTGGTGACGGCGGAGATCTGGGCGGTCTGGGTCTGTTGCATCGGAATCCTCGCGAAATAGAGGGCCAATTTAGCCGAGTTGCTCCGGCGGCGCGACCGTTAATTTTACATCGCGCGGGCGAGATCGCGGCTGGTCAGATGAAAGTTCGCATCTGCCGCTACCGACGCACGCACGAGCTTGGCGCTAGCCGCCGCCTGGAACACCGCTCTGTGGTCTTGAAAATAGGCCGCGCAGTCCTCCGGCGACGGGTAGCGCCGGAGCAGCGTCCGGAACGCATGACGGTGCACCATGCATAGCCCGCGATGGCCGGACGGCCGGAACGCCAGCGCATCCACATCCGCCCGCCAGATAGGCGCTTCATCGGCGGTTGCGGCGTGGTTGTCGGTCATGATCGCCGATGTCTACCGTGTTTCCCTGCCCTGCCAAAGCGCCGGTGGTTTTGCGTCCGCTCCCGCTCTCCGCTATGACGGGCGCCCACACTGCCGGAGATCCCCGCGATGGCCCTGATGCCGGTTACCGATGCCATGGCCGCGATTCTCGCGGGCGCCGATGCGCTGCCTGAGGAGATGGTGCCGCTGGAAGACGCGTTCCACCGCGTGCTCGCCCGCGACATCGCTTCGCTGCGCACCCAGCCACCGGAGCCCATGTCAGCGATGGACGGTTATGCTGTGCGCGCCGCCGATGCGACGTTGGGCGCCAAGCTCCGCGTCATCGGCGAGATCGCCGCAGGCAAGCCATTCGACCGCCCGCTGCAGACCGGCGAAGCCCTGCGAATCTTCACCGGCGGCGTTTTGCCCGCTGGCGCCGACGCCGTGGTAATCCAGGAAGATACTACGCGCGATAGCGATATCGTCGGGATCAACGAGGCCGCGATTTCCGGCAAGCATATCCGCCCGGCCGGCGTCGATTTCAATGAAGGCGATGTACTGCTGCGCGCCGGCACCCGCCTCACCGACCGCGATCTGGCGCTTGCCGCCGGCATGAACCATCCGTCACTGCCCGTGCGGCGACGGCCGGTCGTTGCCGTGCTCGCCACCGGCGACGAACTGGTCATGCCCGGCGCGGTCCCCGGCCCCGGCCAGATCGTGCTCTCCAATGGCTTCGCGCTGCGTGCACTGGCCCGTGCCGAAGGCGCCGAGGTGATCGATCTCGGCATCGCCGTCGACACGTTGGAGGCGACCACATCGGCCATTCAGCGCGCGATCGATCTGAAGGCGGACGTGCTGATCACCACCGGCGGCGCGTCGGTCGGCGACCACGACCTCGTGCAGCAATCCCTGATCAATGCCGGCGTCGAGATGGCGTTCTGGCGCATCGCCATGCGGCCCGGCAAGCCGATGATGCACGGACGCCGCCAGGGCATGCGCGTGATCGGCCTGCCCGGCAATCCCGTCTCGTCCTATGTCTGCGGCTTCCTGTTCATGGTGCCGCTGCTGCGCGCGCTATCCGGCCGAATCGAGGTCGCTCACGCGCTCGAACCCGCGGTGCTTGGCCGCGACCTCGCCGCCAACGACCAGCGCGAGGACTATCTGCGCACGCGTCTGGAAACCCGCGCCGACGGCACCGTGGTGGCGACGCCGGTGATGAAACAGGACTCGTCGCTGCTGGGAAATCTGGCTGTTGCCGAAGGACTTCTGATCCGCAAGCCATTCGCTCCCGCCGCCGCCGCTGGCGATTCCTGCGCGATCATGCGACTGCCTGTTTAAAGGCCGAGATGCGCGATGGGATGCCGGGCCACCGGAACTTCCGCCGCGCGGCATGTTCTCTGAGCTTTTTTCTGACTGAGATACCTTAACGCGGCTTCAGTCACTGAATTGTCACGTAACGCAGCGAGACATCGCTGCGAAACAAGATCGGTGCACAAATGGACTATTTCAAACGCTTCAATTTCCTGTTTGCGATGCCAACATTCGACGCCGACGATCTCGAGGGCATTCGCCTCAATCAGATCGTCGATGAGATCGAGCGTTCCGGCTTCGAGGTCGTCAAGGCGCGCAAGCTCGAAGACGCCACGATCGCGGTCCAGACCGACGCGGCGATCGGCTGCATGGTGGTCGACTGGGGCAAGAGGGGCCTCGAAGGCAAGACCGCGGCGCTGATCAACCTGATGCGCAAACGGGGCCTCGATTTCCCCATCATCCTGCTGATCCGTCGCAAGCGGTTTGAAGACGTCCCGGTCGAGGTGCTCGATTTCATCGACGGCTATGTCTTCCTGTCGGAGGAAACACCGCCGTTCATCGCCAAGAATCTCATCAGCCGGTTGAAGCAATATGCCGAGACGCTGAAGACGCCGTTCTTCGGCGCTTTGGTCGACTATGCCGAGGAAGGCAACCAGCTCTGGACCTGCCCGGGCCACAATGGCGGCGTGTTCTACAGCCGCAGCCCGATCGGCCGGGTGTTCATGGAACATCTCGGCGAAGCCGTGTTTCGCGACGACCTCGACAATTCCGTGCTCGATCTCGGCGATCTGCTGACTCATGAGGGCCCTGCGCTGCAGGCGCAGAAGGAAGCCGCGCAGATTTTTGGCGCGGAGAAAACCTATTTCGTGCTCAACGGCACCTCGACCTCCAACAAGGTCGCGCTATCGGCTCTGGTCACCGATGGCGATCTGGTGCTGTTCGATCGCAACAACCACAAGGCGGCCCTGCACGGCGCATTGATGATTTCAGGCGGTGTGCCGATCTATGTGCCAACGACGCGCAATCCCTGGGGCCTGATCGGCCCGATGAACTGGGATGCGCTCGACGAGGACGCGCTGCGCGAGCGCATCCGTATCAATCCGCTGGTCACGGATCCCGAGGCCTGGAAGCGTCCACGCCCGTTCCGCGTCGCCGTGGTCGAACAGTGCACCTATGACGGCACCATCTACAGCGCCGAGATGATCATCGCGCGCATCGGCCATCTCTGCGATTACATCCTGTTCGACGAAGCCTGGGCGGGTTTCATGAAATTCCACCCGCTTTATGCCGGCCGGTTCGCCATGGGACTCAAGGACCTTGGCCCGGATTCGCCGGGTATCATCGCGACGCAGTCGACCCACAAGCAGCTCGCGAGCTTCTCGCAGGCGTCGCAGATCCACATGAAGGATCGTCATATCCGCGGCCAGAAACGCCGCGTCGAGCATCGGCGCTTCAACGAAAGCTTCATGCAGCACGCCTCGACCTCGCCGTTCTATCCGCTGTTCGCATCATTGGATGTCGGCGCGCAGATGATGAAGGGCCGCTCGGGCGAAGTGTTGTGGGACGACACGATCCGCCTCGGCATCGAACTGCGCAAGAAGATGCGCGCTGTGCGCCGCGAATTCGAGGAGAAGGAAACCCGCGCCGAGCGTCGCTGGTTCTTCGAACCCTTCGTGCCCGAGCGCGTCGCGATTCCCGACGCAGCCAGCGAAGGTGCTGTTCACAATGTGCCCTGGGAAAGCATCGGCACTGACCAGCTGGCCACCAATCCGGCTTATTGGCAGCTCGCGCCGGACGCCGCCTGGCATGGCTTCCCCGGCATGGAAGCCGGTTTCACCATGACCGATCCCAACAAGCTGACGGTGCTGACACCCGGCTTCGACCGCACCACCGGCGGCTATGCGGAACACGGCATCCCCGCGCCCGTGGTGGCGCAGTTCCTGCGCGAGAACCGCATCGTGCCGGAGAAAAACGACCTTAACTCGCTGCTCTTCCTGCTGACGCCCGGCGTGGAAGCCAGCAAGGCCGGCACGCTGATATCGGGCCTCGTCGCCTTCAAGAAGCTTCATGACGACAACGCCCTGCTCGAAGACGTCATCCCGGAATTCGCACGGCGCAGGCCCGCGCGTTACGCGGGCATACGCCTGAGGGATCTATGCGGCGACATGCACCGGTTCTTCCGCGAGGCCAATGTGAGCGAACTTCAGACCAGGCAATTCTCCGCTGACCATCTGCCGGAGATTGCCATGTCACCCCATGATGCCGCGCGCTGTCTGGTGCGCAACGACGTCGATTACCTCCCGATCGATGAGATCTTCGGGCGCGTCGCGACGACGCCGTTCGTGGTCTACCCGCCCGGCATCGCCACGATCGTCCCCGGAGAACGGCTCACCGAACGGTCAAAGCCGATGATCGATTATCTCAGGATGTTCGAGACCTGCTTCAACACCTTCCCGGGCTTCGACGTCGAAATCCAGGGCATCTACCGCAAGGTCGACGCCAATGGCCGGATCCGACTTTACACTTACGTGGTCTCCGAATAGGGAGCACGTAAGGAGCCTGATTTGCCAACGGAACTCGAACAGCCGGTCGTCATCCGACCATCACGCGACACCGACGTCGATGCCATGCTGGCGATCTATCGCCGGCACATCCGGCAAGGCGTCGAGGAAGGCGTCAGCGACGCCGACACGCCGCAGCCCGACGATCTCAGAGACCGGCGCAAGAACCTGCGCAGCAAACGGTTCCCGCATCTCGTCGCCACGCAAGGCGGCGAGGTCGTCGGCTACGCCTATGTGGTGCTGTTTCGGAAGCGACCGGCCTATCGCTACACGGTCAAGCATTCGATCTATATCCACCACGGACATGTCGGCCGGGGCATCGGCCGGCTGTTGATGCGCGAGTTGATCGATGTCTGCGCGGCGGCCGGCTTCCGGCAGATCATCGGCTATATCGATGCCGACAACACGGCCTCGCTCGGCTTGCATGAGAGCTTCGGCTTTGCCCGCGTCGGCTTGCTGCCCGGCGTCGCCTATCGCTCCGGCCGCTGGGCCGACACGATCATGGTTCAGCGCTCGCTGGCGACCGGCTCCACGACTCCGCCGCCGCCCATTGGGCGCGTGACGTCCGCGTAGCCCAAGCGACCGCGGAAGCATTTTCCATGTCCGTCGAGGATCGACGACTGGTGAGGAACAGCCTCCTCAAACCTCACTCAACGTGCGTTCTGTTGACGGCAAATTAAGCATTGCAGAACACATATGGAACATATAGTGTTCGTTCATGATTTGTTTCGAGATTCTGTGGCTTTGAGTAGTTTGAGAGTGCCCGAACTCGCGCAACCGATCTTCGAACGATCGTCTCAGGATTGAGACTCACCGTTCGAAGGCCCTTTGAAACGCACGCGGCGGCCGACACCGTCAACTGAGGATGGCTTCAGATGCTCACGCGCAAACAATACGAACTCCTGCGATTCATCGATCAACGGCTGAAGGAAGCCGGCGTCCCGCCGTCCTTCGACGAGATGAAGGATGCGCTCGACCTGCGCTCGAAGTCCGGCATCCATCGTCTGATCACGGCGCTGGAAGAACGCGGCTTCATACGCCGTCTGCCCAACCGCGCCCGTGCCATCGAAGTCATCAAGCTGCCAGAGCTCGGCGCGCCGGTCACCGGCGGCACCGGGCGCCGCGGCTTCACGCCCAGCGTCATCGAAGGCACGCTTGGCAAGGTGCGTTCGGCCGCCAGCATCGCCAGCAACAGCGGCGATGATGACAATGGCCGCACGGTTGCCATCCCGGTCATGGGCCGGATCGCGGCAGGTACGCCGATCGAGGCGCTGCAGACCCGCAGCCACACCATCAGCATGCCCGCCGACATGCTCGGCTCCGGCGAACATTACGCGCTCGAAGTGCGCGGCGATTCCATGCAGGACGCCGGCATTCTCGATGGCGACACGGTGCTGATCCAGCGCAACGAAAGCGCCGACACCGGCGACATCGTGGTGGCCCTGATTGACGACGAGGAAGCCACGTTGAAGCGCTTCCGCCGCCGCGGCGCGTCGATCGCGCTAGAGCCAGCGAACGACGCTTACGAAGTTCGCATCCTGCCGCCTAACCGGGTGCGCATTCAGGGCAAGCTGATCGGCCTGTATCGCCGCTACTGAGATTTGCGCCTCGGCGGATTACTGATCTTCGGGTTGAAGATCGGCTTCCGCCGGCGTCGCATCCACCGGCCGATTTTGTGGCGTACGACTGTTCGGGATCAGATCGTGCTGGGGCTCATCAGGAATGGCGCGCGACCACGGACGGTCCAAGCCCCGTGGCCGGACGGCATCGATGGTAAAGCCGTTCGCAGTTCGGTGCAGGCTCACCGCGCCATTTCGTTGCAAGCGATCCTGATCGATCACCAGCGCCCTGCAATCCCTCGGCGATTGTCGCGCCGTGACGATGAGCGCCGCTTTCTCGCAATCATCTGCGAAGGCATCCGGCTGTAAGACCAGCGCCACCAAAGCCCCATCGGCCAGCGCCGTGATGCACCCGTCGCGGTCGCAGGACACACCGTGGCTGAGGGAGGCATCCGTTGGCAGCCGGGCGTCGGCATCACCGGCAAGCCACTCCTTCGCGAGAAACGCATCCTTGGCGCTGCGCATCATATGCAGGCGCCCCTCCCTGCCCCGTACCGCAACGCTGTGACCGTCACCCGAAATCAGGACATCCGGCTGCTTGACCAGCAACGCCCAGACAATCGAGAGCGCAAGCACACCAAGCCCTGCGAGGCGCAACGGCGTGCGCAGCAATCCCAGCACGATGATGCCGATACTGGCTGATATCAGCGGTCCCGTCCCGAAGGCCGGCATCCGGCCGATGGCGCCGGGCAAGGCTGCCACCCATTGCGTGACGACAATCATCCACTGGATGCCGACATCCATCAGCCGCCAGAACACACCGTCAAAGCCAAACGGCATGGCCACCAAACCGAGAATGCCCGCCGGCATAACCAGTGCCGAGACCACCGGCATCGCCAGGAGATTGGCGACGACGCCATAAGGCGTGACGCGATGGAAATGAAAGGCAGCATAGGGCGTGGTGGCAAGGCCCGCGACCAGCGAAGCCAGTACGAGCATCGCGATCTCGCGTCCGCCCCATAGCGCCACGCGCGCGGTCGCGGAATGATCGGGCGAGGCAAACAGCGCGGGCATGCCTATCTGCACCAATGCGACCAGCCCCAGCGTCGCCGCGAATGACATCTGAAAACTCGGATGCACCAACGCTTCCGGCGAAACGATCAGCACAACCATTGCTGCCACCGCCAGCGTACGGAACGTCACCGCCCGGCGATCGACCATGACAGCGATTAGCACGACGGCCGTCATGAAGAACGAACGCTGCGTGGCGACCTCGGCGCCGGACAGCAGCAGATAGAACAGCGCAGCCAGCAATGCCGCAGCAGCAGCGACTTTCTTGATCGGGAACGTCACCGTCAGCACGGGGATCAGTGCCAGCAGCGCGCGGATCGCAAAGAACACGACGCCGGCGACAACGGCCATGTGATAGCCGGAGATCGACAACACATGACCGAGGCCGGAGATGAACATCGCATCATTGACGTCAGCCGAAATCGCATCGCGGCGGCCCGTGAGCAGCGCCGTGGCAATGGCGCGGCTATCACCCGAGAGCACGGTGCGGATCCGCGCGTCGATGGCGTCGCGTAGCCCCTGCATGGTCGCCGAATAGCGTAGCGCCACACTCGGCTGTATCGGCGGATCGACTGCCTTGATGCCGCCCATCACAAAACCGGACGCGCCGATCCCTTGAAAATACAGATCCCGTCCGAAGTCGTAGCTCCCCGGCCGGAGCGGCGGCAGCGGCGGCTGCAGCCTTGCCTTCAATTCGACGAAGCTGCCGACGGCAGGCGCCATGCCCTTCTTCACCGACAGCCGCACACGGGTGAGCTTCGGTGCGGCGCGCGGGCTGTCCATCGTGGCAACGCGCAGCACGAAGCGATCCGTGCGCTCCCGTTCCTCGTGAGTTTCAACGAAGCCGGTCAGCGCGACGGAATAGAGCGGCTTCGCCAGAACCTCATGAGCCACGCGCGCGGTTTTCATTGCAGCCATCGCAAAGCCGGCCGCGATTGCCGCAATGAGCAAGATCAAGGGAAACCATCGCTGCCGCCGCAGCAAAAACGCAGCCACGCAAAGAAGGCCTGCCGTCGCAGCGGCAACCCAGGCCACCGGCTCATGCTCAGCGGCAAAATACAGCGCGATGCCGGTCCCGAAAGCGATCGGCACCCAAGGCAGCAAGCGACCGGGACCAGCTTCGGCCCACACCCACGTCCAGAGCGTCTCGAAGCCCGACGTTGATGACGTCGGTGACGGGAGAGCGACGCCTGCCGTGGCCGGCGGCGGCCATGTGGTCGCCGTGCCGGATCGGCCCCGCCGCTGTTGCTGATCCCCGCCCCGCGCCATCGAACGCCCGCACGCCAAGCTTGTCCTTCCGAATGCTATCGGAAGGGCAAGCGGCGGCTAGCGGAACGGATGCAGAATACGAAAACTAATCCCTAGGGTTGCTCAAGCGAGCTTGGCGTAGCTGTCGCGCAGACCGACGGTACGGTTGAAGACCAGCTTGCCCGGCGCTGAATCCTTGTCGCGACAGAAATAACCCTGGCGCTCGAACTGCACGACATCGCTTGTGTTGTCGCTCGCCAGCGCTGGCTCAAGCATGGCGCCGGTCAGCTTCTCCAGCGAGTCCGGATTGAGCTGCGATGCGAACTCGGTCGCATTGGGCTGCGGATCGGCGAACAGCTGATTGTAAACGCGCACTTCCGCCTGCACGGCATCTGCAGCGCTCACCCAATGGATCGTCGCCTTGACCTTGCGGCCGTCCGGCGCATTGCCGCCCCGGGTTTCCGGATCATAGGTGCAGCGCAGTTCGACCACCTCGCCGGCAGCGTTCTTGATCACGTCCTTGCAGGTGATGAAATAGCCGTAACGCAAGCGGACCTCGCGGCCCGGCGCCATGCGGAAGAACTTCTTCGGCGGCTCTTCCATGAAGTCGTCATGCTCGATGTAGAGCTCGCGGCCGAATGAAATCTGCCGGTTGCCGAGCGACGCATCATCGGGATGGTTGATGGCTTCGAGCTGCTCGGTCTGTCCTTCCGGGTAGTTCTCGATCACCACCTTCAGCGGCTTCAGCACCGCCATGCGGCGCTGCGCCGTGCGATTCAGTGTCTCGCGCACGGCGAAATCGAACATCGAGATATCGACGGTCGAGTTGGCCTTGGCGACACCGATGCGCTTGACGAATTCGCGCAGTGCTTCGGCAGGAATGCCGCGGCGCTGCAGGCCGGCCAGCGTCGGCATCCGTGGATCGTCCCAGCCGGTGACATGGCCGCCGCGGACAAGTTCGGTCAGCACGCGCTTCGACAGCAGCGTGTAGGTCATGTTGAGGCGCGCGAATTCATACTGATGCGGCCGCGATGGCACCGGCAGATTTTCCAGGCACCAGTCGTAAAGCGGCCGGTGATCCTCGAATTCGAGCGTGCAGATCGAATGCGTCACGTGTTCGATGGCGTCGGATTGGCCGTGCGCGAAGTCGTAGCTCGGATAGATGCTCCAAGCGGTGCCCGTGCGCGGATGGTGCGCATGCAGGATGCGATAGATCACGGGATCGCGCAGGTTGATGTTGCCCGACGACATGTCGATCTTGGCGCGCAGCACGCGGGCGCCGTTCGGGAATTCGCCGGCGCGCATCCGCGCGAACAGATCGAGGTTCTCGTCGACCGGGCGATCGCGGAACGGGCTGTTCTGGCCGGGCTCCGTCAGGGTGCCACGCTTAAAGCGGATTTCTTCCTGCGACTGGTCATCGACATAGGCCTTGCCCGCGCGGATCAGAAGTACCGCCCAGTCATAGAGCTGCTCGAAATAGTCCGAGGCGTAATGCAGGTTGCCCTCGCCCCACTCGAAGCCGAGCCAGCGCACATCGCGCTGGATGGCGTCGATATATTCCTGCTCTTCCTTGGTCGGATTGGTGTCGTCGAAACGCAGGTTGCAGTGACCGCCGAATTCCTCGGCGACGCCGAAATTCAGGCAGATCGACTTGGCATGGCCGAGATGCAGGTAGCCGTTGGGCTCCGGCGGAAAGCGCGTCACCACGCTCTTGTGTTTGCCGGATTGCAGGTCCGCCGCAACGATGTCGCGGATGAAGTCACGGCCTGCGTCGGATACCGATTCGTCTGTCATTTGCTGCCTTTCAAGCTGCGCCCTATGTGCCAAATCCGGAAGGCCGCGCCAAGGCCGGATCAGGGGCCGGGTCCCGCGAAAGGGCCTTTTCCGATGCGGTTCCGGCCCCAAATCCGCGTTTATTCGCCGTGAGACAGCGCCCTGTCGTTGTGATAAACGCCCGCCAACACTCACACCGAACTCGATCGAACCCGCTGATATGACCGCTCCCGTCGTTACCCGTTTCGCCCCCTCGCCGACCGGCTTCCTCCATATCGGCGGTGGACGCACCGCGCTGTTCAACTGGCTCTATGCCAAAAAGACCGGCGGCAAGATGCTGCTGCGGATCGAGGATACGGACCGCGAGCGTTCAACGGATGCCGCGATCGACGCCATTATCGACGGGTTGAAGTGGCTGGGCATCGAATGGGATGGCGACACCGTCTTCCAGTTTGCCCGTGCCGGCCGGCACCGCGAAGTCGCCGAACAGCTGCTCGCCGAGGGCAAGGCGTATTACTGCTATGCCAGCGCCGAGGAACTGCAACAGATGCGCGAGACCGCCCGCGCCGAGGGCAAGTCCAAGCTCTATAACGGACTGTGGCGCGACCGTGATCCGTCGGATCCGCGCCCCGACGTCAAACCGACGATCCGCCTGAAGGCGCCGCT
This sequence comes from Tardiphaga sp. 20_F10_N6_6, assembly GCF_052076045.1. Lineage (NCBI taxonomy): Bacteria > Pseudomonadati > Pseudomonadota > Alphaproteobacteria > Hyphomicrobiales > Nitrobacteraceae > Tardiphaga > Tardiphaga sp. 20_F10_N6_6. The sequence goes on along the minus strand of NZ_CP197239.1, from coordinate 590,011 downwards.
CACCGGCGAGACCGTGATCGAGGATCAGGTACAGGGTCGTGTGGTCTGGCAGAACGAAAATCTCGACGACCTCGTGCTGCTGCGTGGCGACGGCAATCCGACCTATATGCTGGCGGTGGTCGTCGACGACCATGACATGGGCGTGACGCACGTGATCCGCGGTGACGATCATCTGATCAACGCCGCGCGCCAGAAGCAGATCTACGACGCGCTCGGCTGGACCGTGCCCAGCATGTCGCATATTCCGCTGATCCATGGGCCTGATGGTTCGAAACTCTCGAAGCGCCACGGTGCGCTCGGCGTCGAAGCGTATCGCGCGCTGGGCTATGTGCCGGCTGCCCTGCGGAATTACCTGGTACGCCTCGGCTGGAGCCATGGCGATCAGGAAATCTTCTCGACCCAGGAGATGATCGACGCCTTCGACCTGTCGGGGATCGGCCGTTCCGCCGCGCGCTTCGATTTCGCCAAGCTCGAAAATCTCAACGGTCACTACATCCGTCACACCGACGATCAATCCCTCGTGACCATGTTCGAGGACGTGCTGAATTACGTGCCCGGCGGCCCCGAACTGAAGGCGAAGCTCAACGACACCACGCGCGCCCAGCTGTTGCGCGCCATGCCCGGCCTGAAGGAACGCGCCAAGACGCTGATCGAACTGATCGACGGCGCCAATTTCATCTTTGCCGATCGCCCACTGGCGATGGAGCCGAAGGCGCAGGCCGCGCTGACGCCGGAAACCCGTGTGTTGATTGGCAAGTTGCGCACGGCACTGGAAGCCGTCACCGACTGGACCGCAGCAAATGCCGAAGCCGCCACCCGCGCCTTTGCCGAGGAAGCTGGCATCAAGCTTGGCGGGGTTGCGCAACCGCTTCGCGTGGCGCTGACCGGCAAGACCACATCGCCCGGCATTTTCGATGTTCTGGCGGTATTGGGACGGCAGGAATGCCTGGACCGGCTCGCCGATCAGGCATCTATTTAGCATAGCTGTAGGCTGCTTTTGCCCGCCTTGCAGCGCACACAGCAATACGCTACGCATTCTGGCGAATGCTCTGGAATTCCCGGCTAGCCTCCCCATTTCTCCTGAAATGTCGGTGGCTTGCCGGCCCCTCAACGATCTCATCGGGGACCACGCGATGGACGCAAAAACCAATACCAAATCCGCAACGCTGACAGTCGACGGCAAGAGCTTCGAACTGCCGATCCACAGCGGGACCGTCGGCCCTGATGTCATCGACATCGGCAAGCTCTACGCCCAGTCCGGGATGTTCACCTACGATCCCGGCTTCACCTCGACGGGCAGCTGCCAGTCCAAGATCACCTATATCGATGGCGATGCCGGTATCCTCGAATACCGCGGCTACCCCATCGAGCAGCTCGCCGAGAAGGGCGACTTCCTCGAGACCTGCTATCTGCTGCTATACGGGGAACTCCCGACCAAGGCGCAGAAGGCAAAGTTCGACGCATTGGTCACGAACCACACCATGGTTCACGACCAGATGAGCCGCTTCTTTCAGGGCTTCCGCCGCGACGCGCATCCGATGGCCGTGATGGTCGCATCGGTTGGCGCCCTCGCCGCTTTCTACCACGACTCAACTGATATCAACGATCCGAAGCAGCGCGACATCGCGTCGATCCGCATGATCGCCAAGATCCCGACGCTCGCGGCGATGGCCTACAAGTACACGATCGGTCAGCCCTTCGTGTATCCGACCAACTCGCTCGATTTCGCAGCGAACTTCATGAAGATGTGCTTCGCCGTGCCGTGCGAGGAGTACAAGGTCAATCCGGTGCTCGCCAAGGCGCTGGACAAGATCTTCACGCTGCACGCCGACCACGAGCAGAACGCATCGACCTCAACGGTCCGCATCGCCGGCTCATCGGGCGCCAATCCGTTCGCCTGCATCGCCGCCGGCATCGCCTGCCTGTGGGGTCCGGCGCATGGCGGCGCCAACGAAGCCGCATTGCAGATGCTCGCCGAGATCGGCACCGTCGACAAGATTCCGGAATTCATCGCCAAGGTGAAGGACAAGAATTCCAGCGTCCGCCTGATGGGCTTCGGTCACCGTGTCTACAAGAACTACGATCCGCGCGCCAAGCTGATGCAGCAGGCCTGCCACGAGGTTCTCAAGGAAACCGGTCACGGTGGCGACGAGATGCTCGCCGTTGCGATGGAGCTCGAGAAGATCGCGCTGTCGGACCAGTACTTCATCGACCGCAAGCTGTATCCGAATGTCGATTTCTATTCGGGCATCACGCTGAAGGCGATGGGCTTCCCGACCTCGATGTTCACCGTGCTGTTCGCGGTTGCCCGCACCGTTGGCTGGATCAGCCAGTGGAGCGAGATGATCGGCGATCCGCAGCAGAAGATCGGTCGTCCGCGCCAGCTCTACACGGGTGCTGCCCGCCGCGATTACGTAGATATCGCCAAGCGCGCCTAAGACCTCGTTTCGCAGAGTGCGAAAATCAAAACGGCGGATCGCAAGATCCGCCGTTTTTGTTTATTTCGCTGCAATCTCTTGAATTGAGGTCTTCAACTCTTCCGCATCGTAGCCAGCACGACATTGGCCGCACCGACGCTCGGCGACGCTTCGCCCGTCGCCATGATCCCGTCGAGCCGCGCCAGGGCTTCAATCTGACGGCGCCGCATGGGTGTGTCTGCCAGCACCTCTTGCAACGACGCCGCGAGCTTCTCCGGCGTGCAGTCTTCCTGGATGAACTCCGGAATGACGTTCTCGCCGATCACCAGATTGGCTAGGATGACCGACGATGATGTGATGCGGCGGCGGATGATCCAGGCCTCGACACTGCCGGCCTTGTAGGCGGTGACCATCGGCACGCCCGACAAGGCAAGCTCCAGCGTCACCGTCCCCGATTTGGCAAAGGCCGCATGCGCGATGCGGAACGCGGCGCGCTTCTCTGTTTCGCCCACAACGATTCGCGGCTGCACCGGCCACGCCTTGAGCGCTTCGGCGATGACCTCGACGAGATGCGGCATGGTCGGCAGGATCAGTTCGAATTGCGTGCCCTGCTTTTGCAGCAGATCGAGCGTGGCACCAAAGGTCGCCATGTGATGACGGATCTCGCTCCGACGGCTACCCGGCAGCACCAGCAGCACCGGCGGCTTCGTTTCGCGACGCGCCTGCTCTTCCGCATTAGGACGCAGCGCATCGATCTGCTCGATCAGGGGATGACCGACATAGGTGCATGGTGGACCACCGAGCCGCCGATGCGCCTCCGGCTCGAATGGCAGCAGCGCCAGCACATGGTTGACATAAGCACGCATCGCCTTCGCGCGCCCCGGCCGCCACGCCCACACCGTTGGCGACACATAGTTGACGACGGGAATGGAGGGATCGCGCTGGCGCACACGCTTGGCGACGCGATGGGTGAAGTCCGGGCTGTCGATGATGACCAGCACGTCGGGTCTGGCCCGCAAGACGTCCTCGGTCGCGAGCGTGATGAGCTTCAGGATCGACGGCAACTTCCGTAGGACGGCGGCAAGGCCGATGATGGAAAGCTCTTCGATAGGGAACAGTGACTGCAGACCTTCACGTGCCATCGACGAACCACCAACGCCTTCGAAGCGCACATCGTCGCCGAGCCGCTGGCGTAGCACCTTCATCAGCGCGGAGCCGAGACGGTCGCCGGATTCTTCGGTGGCGATGAGATAGATCGTCTCCGTCACGTCGGAAGTCCCGTTACGAAAAGACCTGCGGCATCGGCAGCGACAATCATCTGCTGCGGTTCGGCGACGATCGTATTGCCTGCGACGATGGCGATGCCGGCGAGCTTCGCAGCGGCAGCACGCTCGATGGTCCGCGGTCCCAATGTCGGCAGATCGAAACGCAGATCCTGACCGCTCTTCGGCGCCTTCACCAGTACACCCCGCCCTGCCTTGGCGCGAATACGTCCCTGCTCACGCAAGAGCGCCACGCGGGCCAGCAATCCATCGGTGCCTTCGATATCCTCGATCCCCACCACATGGCCGTCGATCACCACGGTCGCCTGGCCGATATCGAACGGGCTCAAGGCGCGCAAGACGTCGCGCCCACGCGCGATATCGGCTTCAGCATCTTGATCCGGTACGGCACGCGTCACGCTGCCTTCCGGCATCAGCACATCGGACGCGACGTCCTTGATCCCCAGCAGACGAAAACCTTCATGCTCGAACAGGCGGCTGATACTCGTCAGCAAATGATCGTCACCGCCGCGAAACGCGCGAAACACTTTCGGCATCACGCGAAGCGTTGCCCAGTCCAGCCTGATCTCGGAGATTGCCGGCCGTACCAGCGTGCCGATGAACGTGAGATCCCGGCAATTTTCGCTGCGCATCAGCTTCAGCAAACGGCCGAACTGGCCGATGGGAATCCAGTGGTGCTGAAATCGCGCCACCAGCGCCGGATCGCAGAACCCCTTCAGCGCGAACACGACAGGCTTGATGCCACGCGCCTGCAGCGAGTCCGCGACAGCGAAGGGCAACGAGCCGCCGCCGGCGATGATGCCGAACGGCGAGCCTATCGGCGGATGTGATTGCGGGTGCTGTATTTGAGCCTGGTCAGTCATGCTTCGCCCCGCGATACTCGAATTCAGGAACTGCTCTTGCTATCCTCGGGCAGGCACAGCGCGCGGTGCTTGGCGCCGGCGATGAATGTCAGGATTTCTGCAATCGCCGGATCGTCATTTGCCAAGGGCTGCACGCGCTCAAGCCGCTCGGCGAAGACGCCCGCGCCATGGAACAGCTTTTGATAGAACGAGCGCACGGCGGCGACGCGCTCCTTGGTGAACTTGCGGCGCTTCATGCCGATGATGTTGAGGCCTTCCAGCGCCGCATACTGACCATTCACAAGCCCGAACGGGATGATGTCACCGCGCACGCCGCAGATGCCGCCGACCATGACCTGGGAGCCAATGCGGGTGAACTGGTGCACGGCCGACAGCCCGCCCATGAAAACGAAATCGCCGATCTCGCAATGACCGCCAAGCGTCGCCGAGGTCGCGAAGATCACGTCGTTGCCGACGTGACAGTCATGGCCGACATGGGCGCAGTTCATGAAGTAGCCGCGATCGCCCACCGACGTAATGCCGCCACCGGCGACAGTGCCCGCATTCATGGTCACGGACTCGCGGATGGTACAGCCATTGCCGATGGTCAGCCTGGTCAGTTCTCCCTTGTAGCTGAGCGACTGCGGGGGCGTGCCTAATGACGCGAACGGATAGATTGTGCAGTTCTCGCCGATGCTCGTCTGCGCCGTCACGTTGACATGCGACAGCAGCTTTGTGCCTGCACCGATCGTGACATGCGGTCCGATAATGCAGAAGGGTCCGATTTCGGCGCCCTCGCCAATGACAGCACCATCCTCGATCCGCGCCGTCGGGTCGATCTTGCTCATCGAAACAGTCCAATCCCAGCCATCAAGCTGCCTACAAATATCTAGGTTTTTCCGTTGGTTAACGTGGGTTCCCGAGCCTGTCCAGTGACGTCTGATTGCGATCTGTTACGACACGTCTCATACCATGACTTACAAACGCATGATGCCATCGAGGTCTTCGATGGCATCATGCGCGTTCAGGTAGGTGCCAATCAGTCTGTCAGCATTGCACCGACATCGGCCTCGGCGACGACCTTGCCATTTACTTTGGCATCGCCATGGAACCACCACATCGCCTTTTTCCGGCCGATCAGGTGCAGATGATATTCGATCGTATCGCCAGGCATCACCGGCTTGCGAAACTTGCACTTGTCGATGGTGAGGAAATACACCGCACGCGGCTTCTCGGTGCCTTCGACGGACGAGATGCCGATCACGCCCGCTGTCTGCGCCATGCCTTCGATCATCAACACGCCGGGATAGACCGGGCGATCAGGGAAATGCCCGAGGAATGCCGGCTCGTTGATCGTGACGTTCTTGATACCAATGCCGCTGAAGTCCTTGCGGATGTTGACGACACGATCGATCAGAAGAAACGGATAGCGATGCGGAAGGGTCTTGAGGATAGTGTTGATGTCAACCGTCTCGATGATGATCGGCGATGCGCCATCGCTTGGTAAATCCTGGCTCATTCCCGCCCCTCGTCTTTCGTATCCTGCGTCGCCGCATCCGTTCCCGGCATGCTCTCGCGGGCGAGTTTCTCAACCGCGAGGATCTCGCGGAACCATTGCTTCGTCGGCCGGGCAAAGATGCCACCCCACCGCGCGCGCGGCGGAATGCTGTCTTTCACTCCGGCCATTGCGGCGACCTGCGCGCCATCGCCAATCGTAATGTGATTGTTGAGGCCCACCATGGCGCCCAGCGCGACGTTGTCGCCGATGGTCAGGCTGCCTGCAAGGCCACATTTCGCAGCGATCACACAGTGCCGTCCAATTGTCACATTGTGGCCGATCTGGACCTGATTGTCGATTTTGGTCCCCTCGCCAATCACGGTATCGCGCAGGCTGCCGCGGTCGATGGTGGTGCCGGCGCCGATCTCGACGTCGTTCTGGATCAGGACACGACCGGTCTGCGGGACCTTGATGTGCTTGTCCCGGCCGAATACGAAGCCAAAGCCGTCCTGGCCGAACTTGCAGCCGGGATGAACGAGTACGTTGTTGCCGATCAGTGTGAACTGCAGCGTGCTGCCAGCGCCGATATTGCAATCGCGGCCGATCTTGACCCCGGCCGCGATCACCGCGCCCGAGCCGATGACGGTGCCGGAACCGATCTCCACGTCCGGGCCGATCACGGCCAGCGGATCTACCGTAACGTCATCCTCGAGCTGAGCAGAGGGATGGATGACGGCGGATGCGGCGATGCCAGTAATGTCAAAGCCGGAGACCGGACGCAGCGTGTCCGCGTGCAGTTCACGCGCCAATTCCACGAAAGCCGCAAATGGCCGCTTGGCGCGCAGCACCGCCACGTGAGCCGGAATATCGCCCTTGAAGCTCTCGCTGACCAGGCAGGCACCAGCCTTGGTGTGGGTGAGCTGGTCGATGTAGCGGAGATTTTCGAAGAAGGTCAGGTGATGGGGGCCGGCCTCGTCGAGCGAGGCTACGCCAGTCACGACCTGGTCGGCCCGCGTCGGGTCGACCAGTCGTGCCTTCGTTGACGCGGCTATTTCAGCCAGCGTCAACGAAGGCGATTGCTTGAAGAACGTCGGCAGAACCATTCCACCCGTCGCGGTCCGGCCGGAGATCAAACTCAGAACGAAGTTCCGCCGCCGAACTTGAACTGCTGCACGCGATCATAGGCGCCCTTGGTGATCGGCACTGCGTAGTCGAAGCGCAGCGGACCAAACGGCGACTGCCAGATCAGGCCCACACCGACCGACGACCGGACGACATTGCCGTCGTCATAGGTCATACCGCTGCAGTTACCGACCGACGTCTGGGATGCCGGAGCGCAAACGCCAGGCATGCTTCCAGCCTTGAACGATTGCAGTTCACCCGTCTGCGCCCAAGTCGTCGGTCCCTGATAATCCCAGAGGCCGCCAGCATCGGCATAAACCGCGCCCTTGATGCCGACTTCCTTGGGCAGGAACCAGAACGGCATCTGCAATTCGGCCGAAGCACCCCAATACTTCGTGCCGCCAAGCGCGTCACCGTAGGATCCCAGCGCAACGTAGCTGATGTCACGCGGACCGATACCGTTCTGCGCGAAACCACGCACCAGGTTCGGACCCATCTGGAAGTGATCCAGCATGCGGATGTCTTCGCCGACCTTGTTCAGCATACCGCCCTGGACACGCAGCAAACCAACGATGTCGGCCACCAACGGGGTATAGTATTTCGCATCGATCGTGGTCTTGAGGTAGGTCACGTCGCCGCCGACGCCAGCGTAGTCCTGCTTGAACTCCAGGAACAGACCGTCGGTCGGGTTCTTGTTGTTGTCGAGGGTGTTGTAGTTCAGCGTGTAGCCGAGTGCCGAGGTCAGCGTCTTGCCACTGGCCAATTCGCGGCGAACCGGCAGCGACGACTCGCCATCGGCGTAACAGCCCCAAGTTCCGGAATTGGCCGCGTTAACGAAGCCGTTGCCAAACAACGAATTCAGATAGCCAGGCGTATTGGTCGCTGTCGGGCTGCCAGGCAGGTTGTTACAGTTGCTCAACGTCGCCGGGAGCGAAATCTCCTGCTGATAGACGGAGTAGCGCAGCTGCAGCGCGAGATCTTCACGCAGCTGGAAGCCGAGACGCGGGCTAAAGCCTAGCGTCTTGGTGTTGTACGAAATGTAGCTGTTGGACAGCTGCTCGCGCTGATAGAAATCGAGGCCAAGGGCCACGCGGTAGTCGAGCAGGTAAGGCTCGACGAAGGACAGCGAGTAGCCACGGGCATACTGGCCATACTGGACCGACGCCTTGGCAAACAGGCCACGACCGAGGAAGTTACGTTCCGAGACGCTGACTTCGCCGAGTGCACCGTCGGTGGTCGAGTAACCACCCGAGACCGAGAAGTCGCCGGTGGATTTTTCTTCCAGATCGACAACCAGGATCACGCGATCGCTGGATGAACCAGGCTCGGTCGTCACCTTCACGCTCTTGAAGAAGTCGAGGTTCTTCAGGCGGCGTTCGGCACGATCAACCAGCGCGCGGTTGTAAGCGTCGCCTTCTGCCAGATCGAATTCGCGGCGAATGACATAGTCACGGGTACGCGTGTTGCCGCGCACATTGATACGCTCGATATAGACGCGCGGGCCCTCTTCCACCGTGAAACCGATGGTGACGGTGTGAGATTCGAAATTGCGATCGCCACGCGGACGCACGACGGCAAAGGCGTAGCCGCGGCGAGACATTTCGATCTGCATTTCCTCGACCGACTTCTCCAGCGCTTCCGCGTTGTAGAGCGAACCGACGCCAACGCGCGAGAAGCTGCGGAGCGAGTTGGGATCGAACTGCGGAATGGTGGACGAGAAGTCGACCGACGACACGCGGTACTGCTGGCCTTCTTCGATCTTGAAGGTGACCAGGAAGCCCTTCTGGTTCGGGTCGTACTCGGTGAGCGCGGCGACGACCTGAACGTCGGCGAAGCCGTTCTTCAGGTAATAGCGGCGGATCAGGTCGCGATCGGCTTCGATACGGTCCGGATCATAGATATCGCCCGAAGCCAGGAAGCTCAGGAGATTCGATTCACGGGTCTTGATGACGTCCTTGAGGCGGTAGGACGAGTAATAGTTGTTGCCGATGAACTGGATCGACTTCACGCCGGTCTTCGCACCTTCGTTGATCGTGAAGATCAGGTCGACGCGGTTGTTCGGCTGCTCGATGAATTCCGGAACGACGCTGACGTCATAACGGCCGGAGCGACGATAGATTTCGGAGATGCGCTGCGCGTCTGCCTGCACCATCGGGCGCGACAGCGTCCCGCGCGGCTTCGACTGCACTTCGGCGTTCAGCTGGTCGTCCTTGACCTTCTTGTTACCTTCGAAGGCGACACGGCCAATGACCGGGTTTTCGACGACGCTGACGACCAGACGGCCACCGGCCTGATTGATCTTCACATCCTGGAACAGGCCGGTCTCGATGAGCGACTTGAGGCCGTCATCGATGGTGCCCTGATCCAGCCGGCCACTCGGGCCCGGACGGAAATAGGAGCGGATGGTCTCCACATCCACGCGACGATTGCCTTCAACAACAATCGAAGCGGCGGTCTGAGCCACGGCAGTCGAAGAAACGAGCGCAGCAGTCGCTGTAACGGCGACCGGCATGGCGACCAAGATCGAAGCAGCAAGAAGGCCGCCCCGGAAACCCCGCAAACCAAAAATCATGCGCAAAGCGCCCTTATCATTCCATCGCCAGCCCGCACCCCTACGGTCTGACAGAATCCCTTTAGTGGCCCAGCTTGTAGCCAATTTTACCTGACTGGCAAACGACCTTTCGCGCTGCAATTCTAATTTCATTCCAAGACGTTGCCCATCGGCCACGTTACCCCCAGCCTCGATCATGACGAAGCCAGGTGAAGAATGTCGTTATAGGTCGCAAATACCATCAACATCAGCACTAAACCGAGGCCAATGCGGAAGCCCATCTCCTGCGCGCGCTCCGACAGCGGACGCCCACGAACGGCTTCGACGGCATAGAACAAAAGATGACCGCCATCGAGAAGTGGCACCGGAAACAGGTTGAGAAGGCCGATCGAGATCGACAGAACCGCCGCCAGGTGAATCAGGGCGGTCAGGCCGATTGTCGCAACCTGCCCCGAGATCTGGGCGATTCGCATCGGACCGCCGATCTGGTCGGCCGCCTCGCGTCCGGTGAATACACCGCCGATATAGGCGATGGTGCGGTCCACGACGAACCAGGTTTCCTTGACGCCCAGCACGAAAGCGGTCGCCGGATTGACCCGCTCGGTGGTCGCTTCGCCAGCCGCTGTCGCGCGGGTAATGCCGAGGACGCCGAGACGATGGACGTTACCGAAGCTGTCTTTGACTTCGCGAAGTTCTGGCGTGCCCTTCAGCTCAACCGTGGCTTCGCCGCGCTTGACGCTGAAGGCCAGCTGCTCGCCAGCCTTGGTGCCGACGATGCGCTGCATGTCAGAGAAGCTGCCAATGACCTTGCCATCGATGGCCTTGATGATGTCGCCCGACTGGAACCCAGCCTTCTCGGCCGCGCTGCCCGCCTGAATGCTGTCGACCTTGGCGGTCGTGCTCGGCTTGCCAAAGAACGTGAACAGGCAGGTGAAAATGACGATCGCGAGGATGAAGTTGGCGATCGGACCAGCAGCCACGATGGCCGCACGCTGGCCAACCCGCTTGTGATGGAAGCTGCCCTTGCGCTCATCCGCCGTCATGCCTTCCAGCGCGGCGCTTGAGGGGGTCGAGGCTTCGCTCTCGTCGCCGAAGAACTTCACGTAGCCGCCAAGCGGAATCGCGGAAATCTTCCAGCGCGTGCCATGGCGATCGTTGAAGCCGGCGAGTTCAGGACCGAAGCCGAGCGAGAACGTTAGGACCTTAACGCCGTTCCAGCGGGCGACCAGGAAGTGGCCGAGTTCGTGGAAGAACACCACGATCGTCAGGACAAACAGAAAGGGGATGATATAGCCGATAAAGCCGTGGCTTAACGTATTGAAACTATGTTGGAAAAACTCAAGCATCCCGATCCCCTAACGCGAGGCCAAAGGCCTCGTCCCCAATGCTCTAGGATGCCTTTGCGGCAATTTGAGGCAAGAGGGTGGCAGCCATTTTTCTCGCTTTATGGTCAACAGCGATGGCGTCATCCGCCGACGACAACGGCGCCAAATTCCCTGCCCGCACCCATTCATTCATGGTGGCTTCGACCAGCCGTGCAATGGCGCCAAAGCGGATCTTCTGGGCGGTGAAGGCAGCCACGGCAATCTCGTTGGCCGCGTTGTAGACGGTGGTCGCACCGCTGCCGGTGCGCAGCGCGTCATAGGCCAGCTTCAGGCCAGGAAAGCGCGCGTAATCCGGTGCCTCGAAGGTCAGCGACCCGATCTTGGCAAGGTCGAGCGGCGCCGCCCGGCCCGGAATGCGGTCCGGCCAACCCAGGCAATGCGCGATCGGCGTGCGCATGTCGGGCGAACCGAGCTGCGCCATGACAGAATAATCGCGGAACTCCACCATGCCGTGGATGATCGACTGCGGGTGCACCAGCACGTCGATTTCGTCCGGCGCCAGCGCGAACAGATAGGACGCCTCGATCACTTCGAGACCCTTGTTCATCATCGACGCGGAGTCGATGGTAATCTTCTGCCCCATCGACCAGTTCGGATGTTTCAGCGCCTGCGCCAGCGTTGCCTGCTCGATATCGGCAGCAGCCCAGGTGCGGAACGGTCCGCCCGAGGCGGTGATGATGACGCGGGTCAGTTCCTCGCGGCTGCCGGAAGCCAGCGCCTGGAACAGCGCATTGTGCTCACTGTCCGCCGGCAGGATGCAGGCGCCGGCCTTGGCGGCGCGATCCATGAAGAAATCGCCGGCGCAAACGAGGCATTCCTTGTTGGCCAGTGCAACGGTGGCACCGCGATCAACGGCGGCGAGCGCGGGCTTTAAGCCGGCGGCGCCTGACACGGCGGCCATCAGCCAGTCGGCCGGCCGCTCCGCAGCCTCGACGATCGCGCTATCCCCTGCCCCGCTGGCGATGCCGGTGCCGGCGAGTGCCGCGCGAAGTTCGTCCAGCTTGGATTCATCGGCGACGGCCACGAAGCGCGCGTTGAACTCCTTGGCCAGCTTGACTACGCCTTCGACGTTCCCGTTCGCCGTCAAAGCCTCCACCTGGTACCGCTCGGGCGAGGCTCGTAGCAGATCCATGGTGCTGTCGCCGATCGAACCGGTCGCACCGAGGACAGTGATGCTGCGCAGACTGGACGCGGCGGGCTTGTTATTTCGCAGGGGAACAGCGCTCATCAAATCACCAAACCATAAGACCGCGGCCGACGCCATCTGCGCCGCCGCGTAAAAGACCGATCACCGCGGCAGCAACCACCGCGAACACGTAGCCATCCAGGCGATCCAGCAGACCGCCATGGCCAGGAATGATCTGGCTGGAGTCCTTGACGCCGAATTTGCGCTTCACTGCGGACTCGAAGAGATCACCAAGTTGCGACAGCACCGTCAGCACGGTTGCGATCATGAGCAGCGGCAGCAGGCTGCCCAAACCATTCATGGCAAAACCGGCAGCCACAGCAAGGCTGAGAACAAAACCGCCGATAGCGCCGGCCCATGTCTTCTTCGGACTGACGCGCGGCCACAGTTTCGGGCCGCCGATGCCGCGCCCGGCGAAATAGCCGCCGATATCGGTCATCCAGACCACCAACAGAATGAACATCAGGGCCGAGAAGCCCCAGACAGGATCGAGGCGCACGACAATGGACGCCGCAAACGCAGCCAAGGCATAGACGACGCCGAGCCCAATCCAGCCGACATGATTGCCGACAATGGTCCGCCATTCCAGGAAGAGACCAACCGACACCAGCGTCACGAGGCCGAACCACAGCCAGCCACCGGTATAGGCGGCGAAAATCGCGACGGGGATCAGCACCAGCGCGGCCAGGATGCGCATCAAGAGATTGCGCAGCCCCCGGTCATCCGCCTGCTTCGGCGTGCTGTCGTCCTGGGGCACGCCGGTCACGAACCGGTTTTCGCGGCGAGACCACCGAAGCGCCGCTCGCGGCGGGCATATTCGGCAATGGCGCTTTCCAGCGCGGCCTTATCGAAATCCGGCCAGTGGATCGGCACGAATACGAACTCGCTATAGGCAGCCTGCCACATCAGGAAGTTCGATAGCCGCTGTTCACCCGACGTGCGGATGATCAGGTCCGGGTCCGGAATATCAGGCGCGTCGAGATACTGGCCGAGCGTATCGACATTGATGCTTTCGGGCGTCCGCTTGCCCTCGGCAACCTCGCGCGCAAGGCGCTGCGCTGCCGTGGCGATCTCGTGCCGCGAGCCGTAGTTGAAGGCGACCACGAGATTGAGCTGAGTGTTGCCCCGCGTCAGGTCCTCGGCCTCTTTCAGCAATGACGCGATATCGGAATCGAGACCCTGGCGCTCTCCAATCACACGGACCCGCACGCCGTCGCGATGCAGGGTGGCAAGGTCGTTGCGGATGAAGCGACGCAGCAGGCCGAACAGATCGCTGATCTCGGATGCGGGCCGCGACCAGTTCTCGGAGCTGAACGAGAAGATCGTCAGATACTGGATGCCGAGTTCGTTGGATGCCCGCACCACACGGCGAAGTGCCTCGACGCCGCGGCGATGGCCTTCGGCGCGCGGAAGCCCCCGCGCTGCAGCCCAGCGCCCATTGCCGTCCATGATGATCGCGACATGCAAAGGCGTGGATCGGTCCGATCCATCATTTGCGGGCGCGGCGGCATTCGACATCGATTAAAATCCCCAGCCTATGGTCCGGCACATATGTGACCAATTTGCGGACCATACGCTTTTCAACAGCTTAAAAGCGGCTTCTGACGCTTAAACCGTCATGATTTCCTTTTCCTTAGCCGCCAGCAACTGATCGATTTCAGCGATTATGCTGTCCGTGACCTTCTGCACTTCGGTATCGTGGCGCTTCTGGTCGTCCTCGGAAATCTCGTGAGCCTTCTCGAGCTTCTTGATGATGTCGAGACCGTCGCGGCGGACGTGGCGCACGGCGACCTTGGCTGCCTCGGCATATTTATGCGCGACCTTCACGAGTTCCTTGCGGCGCTCGGTGTTCAATTCGGGAATGCGTAGCCGCAGAATCTGGCCTTCGGTTGCCGGGCTAAGGCCGAGATTGGAATCGACGATCGCCTTTTCCACCGCCTTGACCATCGACTTGTCCCAAACCTGCACCGACAGCAGGCGCGGCTCGGGAACGCTGACGGTCGCAACCTGGTTCAGCGGCATGTGGCTGCCATAGGCTTCCACCTGGACCGGCTCCAGCATCGAGGCTGCCGCACGTCCGGTGCGCAAGCCGCCAAGCTCATGCTTCAGCGACTGGGTCGAGCCCTGCATACGGCGCTTGAGGTCGTTGATGTCGAATGGGGCCATGGTGGCCATGCAGCTCTCCCTTGTATCCTGCTGGTGCGAAGCGGGTATGGCGCTCCGAACCCGTCTAAAATCAGCCCGCGACGATGGTGCCGCGGCCAGTACCAGTCAAAATGGCGCCGATCGAACCCGGTTCGGCGATCGAGAACACAATGATAGGCAGCGAGGTCTCGCGGGCAAGCGCGAAAGCCGTCGCATCCATGACTTTGTAGTTCCCCTCCACCGCCTGCGAATGGCTGAGACGCTCGAAGCGCGTCGCGTTAGGATCCTTCTTTGGATCGGCGCTGTACACGCCGTCCACATTGGTCGCCTTCAGCACGGCCGATGCGCCGATCTCGGCAGCGCGCAACACTGCGGTCGTGTCGGTGGTGAAGAACGGATTGCCGGTACCGCCGGCCAGCAGCACGATCCGGCCCTCGGACAGGTATTTGTGTGCGGCAGCACGTGTGAAGAGTTCGCAGACCTGCGGCATCACCATCGCCGACAGCGTGCGGGCCGGCACGGCGTGGCGCTCGATCGCAGCTTCCAGTGCCAGGCAGTTCATAACGGTAGCGAGCATGCCCATGCTATCGCCGGTCGGGCGCGACACACCACGCGAGGAGACTTCGACGCCGCGGAAAATATTGCCGCCACCGACGACGACCGCGACTTCGACACCAAGTTTCTGGGCTGCAATGAGATCGACGGCGATGCGGTCGATGGTCGGCTGATCGATACCGAATGACTGGCCTCCGGCGAAAGACTCACCCGAGACCTTGATCACGACGCGACGATAGAGCGGCTCACCCATGATGCGATCGCTTCCTTTCGAGGCGGCAGCTCCCGGCGTAGATCGCCGGGAGGTATTCCAATTCGTCTTACTTCTGGCCGCTGGCGGCGGCAACTTCGGCAGCGAAGTCCGAAGTCTGCTTCTCGATGCCTTCGCCGAGCGCGTAGCGCACAAAGCCAGCGAGCTTGATCGGCGCGCCAACCTTGCCTTCGGCTTCCTTGACGGCCTGCGCCACCGACTTACCGGTGTCGTGGATGAAGGCCTGATCCAGCAGGCAGACTTCCTTGTAATAGGTCTTCAGGCCGTTCTCGACGATCTTCTCAATCATCGCATCCGGCTTGCCCTGCTGGCGATACTTGTCCGCCATCACTTCCTTCTCGCGAGCAACGACGGCCGGATCGAGGCCGGCGGAGTCCAGCGCCTGCGGATTGGCAGCAGCGACATGCATCGCGATCTGTTTGCCGAGGGTGGCGAGCTCGTCAGCCTTGCCGGTGGATTCCAGCGCGACGATGATGCCCATCTTGCCGAGACCTTCGATCACGGCGTTATGCACGTAGCTCGACACGACGCCGGCCGAGACTTCCAGCGTCGCGGCGCGGCGCAGGGTCATGTTTTCGCCGATGGTGGCGATGGCCTCGGTGATCGCGGTCTCGACAGTGACGTCGCCAACCTTGTGCGCCTTGATGGCCTCAACATCGGAGCCGACCTTGAGCGCGACCTGGGCGATCATCTTGACCAGGCCCTGGAACTGATCGTTGCGCGCGACGAAGTCGGTCTCGGAATTGACTTCGACCACGACGCCCTTGTTGCCGGCAGTGAGAACGCCGATCAGGCCTTCGGCCGCGACGCGGTCAGCCTTCTTGGCGGCCTTGGACAGACCCTTCGCGCGCAGCCAGTCGATTGACGCCTGCATGTCGCCGTCATTGGCAGCCAGTGCGTTCTTGCAATCCATCATGCCGACGCCGGTGGTTTCGCGGAGGTCCTTGACCATCGCTGCAGTAATCGTTGCCATCGTTGAACCCTTTGCCTGTCAGGGCGCCTGCGAGCCAGCCGGTGCTGGTCAATCGCGTTACGCCGCAGGAACTATCATCGAGAGAAGTGTAGAGATGGAAAGTGCGGCCGGGATGACGGCCGCACAATAGTTTCTTGGCTGTCGCATCGGCATGATTTTGTCCGGAACCGGGACACCGGTTCCGGGATCACGCCTGCGCGTTACTCAGCTTCCGCCGTCAGACCCTTGGCCTGGGCGACCCAGCCGTCGGCACGGGCCGGAAGACCAACTTCTTCGCCAATCTTGTGGGCGGTGTCGTGATCGAGTTCGGCCAGCTGCCAGTAGTGGAAGATGCCGAGGTCGTTGAACTTCTTCTCGATCGCACCGGATACGCCGGTGAGCTTCTTGAGATCGTCGGCGGTGCCGCGCGGACCGGCCAGGCCCTGGAAGCCTGCTTCCGGAGCCGGGATGGCCTCAGCCACCGGGGCAGCCGATGCACCGATATCGAAGCCCGAGTCGCCCTGGGCACGCGAGATGCCGTCGATGACAGCGCGTGCGATCAGATCGCAATACAGCGACAGCGCACGGCCGGCGTCGTCGTTGCCCGGGACAACATAGGTGATGCCCTTCGGATCCGAGTTGGTGTCGACGATCGCCGCGACAGGGATACCCAGACGCTGGGCTTCCTGGATCGCGATGTCTTCCTTGTTGGTGTCGATCACGAAGATCAGGTCGGGCAGACCGCCCATGTCCTTGATGCCGCCCAGCGAGCGATCGAGCTTGTCGCGCTCGCGCTGCAGCGTCAGACGCTCCTTCTTGGTGTAGGCCGACGCGTCGCCGGAGTTCAGCACTTCGTCGAGGTGACGCAGACGCTTGATCGAACCGGAGATGGTCTTCCAGTTGGTCAGGGTGCCACCGAGCCAGCGCGAATTGACGAAGTACATCGCCGAGCGCTTCGCAGCTTCGGCAACGACGTCCTGCGCCTGGCGCTTGGTGCCGACGAACAGGATGCGGCCGCCCTTGGCGACGGTGTCGCTCACAGCCTTCAGCGCGGTGTGCAGCAACGGCACGGTCTGCGCGAGGTCGATGATGTGGATGTTGTTGCGTGCGCCGAAGATGTAATTCGCCATCTTCGGATTCCAGCGATGCGACTGGTGGCCAAAGTGGACGCCAGCTTCGAGCAGTTGACGCATAGAAAATTCGGGTAGTGCCATAGTATCAATTCTCCGGTTGTTTCCTCCGGAAGCGTGTGAGCAAACGAGCGTTCGGGCAGAGGATTCTGCCGTGCAGCCCGGATGCCACCGGACGGCGATTAAGCCATGCTTCCGTGTGAGATGGGCCGGCTTATAGCCGGATTCCCGGGATAAGCAAGGAAATCTGGTGGCTTCGGCCGGTTTACCGCGCGGGTTGCCAGCTCAAAGCGTTTCGACCATTTCCACCCCGGAAACCGCCTTGATGGCTCCGGCGATCTGCGGGGACACCTGGAACCGGCCTTCGAGCTTGAATTCGACCTCGGTTTGCAGGTCGAGGCGCAGGATCAGCGAGACGTCGCCTCCACCGGCGGCATTGCTCGGCTGCGGTTGGAGGCGTTTTACCAGCGAATCCAGTGCCTTGGTGTCCTTCATGGTCACCCTGAGCCCCTTCTGGGTCTTGGCAGCGGCGGCATCCAGAGGTTCCGCATGGAGAACCCGGGCCCGAACGTCCTCGCCCTGGAGTTCGGCACCGAGTTGCAGCAGCACCGCGGTACCTGGTTCCAGCACGTCGCGGTATTGGGCGAGCCCTTCGGAGAACAGCACCGCCTCGAAATGGCCGGTCGGGTCGGACAGACCCATGATGCCCATCTTGTTGCCGGTCTTGGTCCTCCGCTCCATGCGGGACACGACGGTAGCCGCCACCCTGCCCGCCGTAGCGCCGGTTTTGACCGCGCGGCAGAACTCGGCCCAACTCTGCACCCGCAGTCGCTTCAGGGCGGTCGCATAGTCATCGAGCGGATGGCCGGACAGGAAGAAGCCAATAGCGTCGTATTCCTTGCGCAGCTTCTCCGCCGCCAGCCAGTTGTCGATCTGCGGCAGCATGATGGTCGGCGCATCGGCCGCGCCGCCAAACATGTTTCCCTGACCGATTGTCGTATCCACGTGGGCGCTCTGGCAGGCGGCCAAAATAGCATCCGCGCCGCCATGCACGCGGGCACGATGTGGATCGAGCGTATCGAAGGCGCCGGCCGCAGCGAGTGTTTCGATGATGCGCTTGTTGACGGCGCGTGGGCTCACGCGCGACGCAAAGTCGGCAAGCGACGTGAACAAACCATTCTTGTTGCGCTCGGCGACGATCAGCTCGACGGCGCCAGCGCCGACGCCTTTCAACGCGGCCAGCGCATAATAGATCGTGTTGTCGCTGACCTCGAAGGTGACGCCCGAACGATTGATGTTTGGCGCCTCGACCTTGATACCGAGCCGCTGCGCCTCGGCGCGAAATTCCGACAGCTTGTCGGTGTTGCCCATGTCGAGCGTCATCGACGCCGCAATGAACTCCACCGGATAATGCGCCTTCATATAGGCGGTGTGATACGACACCAGGGCATAGGCCGCCGCGTGGCTCTTGTTGAAGCCATAGTCGGCGAATTTTGCCAGCAGATCGAAGATCGTATCGGCCTGCCCCTTCGGCACGCCGTTCTTGACAGAGCCTGCAACGAAGATCTCGCGCTGCTTTTCCATTTCGGCGCGGATCTTCTTGCCCATCGCGCGGCGCAGCAGGTCGGCGTCACCGAGCGAATAGCCGGCCATGACCTGCGCGATCTGCATCACCTGTTCCTGATAGATGATGACGCCGAAAGTTTCCTTCAGGATCGGCTCGATGATCGGATGCAGATATTCCGGCTCTTCATCGCCATGCTTGCGCGCGCAATAGGTCGGGATGTTCGCCATCGGGCCCGGACGATACAACGCGACGAGCGCGATGATGTCCTCGAAACGGTCGGGCCGCATGTCCACGAGCGCGCGCCGCATGCCCTGGCTTTCCACCTGGAACACGCCGACCACTTCACCGCGCGCCAGCATCTCGTAGCTCTTGGCGTCGGTAATCGGCGTGGTCGCAAGATTGACGTCAATATTGCGCTGCTTGAGTAGCTTCACGGCGACATCGAGCACCGTCAGCGTCTTCAGGCCGAGGAAGTCGAACTTCACGAGACCTGCTGGCTCAACCCATTTCATGTTGAACTGGGTGACCGGCATGTCCGATTTTGGATCGCGATACATCGGCACGAGCTGCGACAGCGGCCGGTCGCCAATCACGATGCCTGCGGCGTGGGTCGAAGCGTGGCGCGTCAGGCCCTCGAGACGCTGGGCGATATCGAAGGCTTTGGCGACGATTGGATCCTCGTCGCGGAGCGCCTGCAGCTTCGGCTCGCCTTCGATCGCCGCAGCCAAGGTCACAGGGGCCGCAGGATTTTGCGGCACCAGCTTGGTCAGCTTGTCGACCTGGCCATAGGGCATCTGCAGCACACGGCCGACGTCGCGCAACACGCCGCGCGCCTGCAGCGTACCGAAGGTGATGATCTGTGCGACCTGATCGCGGCCGTAGCGCTGCTGCACATAGGAGATCACCTCGCCGCGACGATCCTGGCAGAAGTCGATGTCGAAGTCCGGCATCGAGACGCGTTCCGGATTGAGGAAGCGTTCGAACAGAAGATTGAACTGCAAGGGATCGAGATCGGTGATGGTCAAGACCCAGGCGACCAGCGAGCCGGCGCCCGAACCGCGGCCCGGCCCCACCGGAATGCCCTGTGCTTTCGCCCATTTGATGAAGTCGGACACGATCAGGAAGTAACCCGCATAGTTCATGCGGGAGATGACGTTAAGTTCGAAGTCGAGCCGCGCGTGGTATTCCTCCTCGCTCTTGCCCTGTGACACGCCGTGGATCTCGAGACGCTTGCGCAGCCCCTCCTCGGCCTGACGGCGCAACTCGTCGGATTCCTCCTGGGCCGCGCCTTCGGCGTTACTGCCGGCACCGACCGTGAAGCGCGGCAGGATCGGCTTGCGTGTCTTCGGCCGGAACGAGCAGCGCTCGGCGATTTCGACGGTTGATGCCAATGCCTCGGGAATGTCGGCAAACAGAACCGCCATTTCGGCGCGGGTCTTGAAACGATGATCGGTGGTGAGCTGCTCGCGGTCCGTTTCGGCAATGATCCTGCCGCCGGCAATGCACAGCAGTGCGTCATGGGCCTCGTAATCGTCGGCCGCAGCAAAGTACGGCTCGTTGGTCGCCACCAGCGGCAGACCCTTGGCGTAAGCCAAGTCTATCAAACCCGCTTCGGCGCGGCGCTCCTTCTCTGCGCCATGACGCTGCAGTTCGATGTAGAGCCGATCGCCGAATAGCGATGCGAGTCGGTCGCAACGCGCAGCGGCAAGCGCGGATTGATCGGCAAGCAGCGCCTGATTGATCGGACCGTCAGGACCGCCACTCAACGCGATCAGGTCTTCTGTTTCCTCCAGCAGCCATTCCAGCTTGATGTGGGGCGCATGATTGACCGGGGTTTCCAGAAACGCGCGCGAGTTGAGTTTCATCAGGCTCTGATAGCCGCGCTCCTTGGCGGCCAGCAGCACAATGCGCGGCATCACGGCGTTCAGCGCGTTACGGGCGTTGGGATCTTGGTCGCCGAAATCGATGGCGACCTCGCAGCCGGTGATCGGCTGAATGCCGTAGCCCACCAGCTTCTCGGAGAATTCCAGCGCGCCAAACATGTTGTCGCTGTCGGTCAGCGCCAGCGCCGGCTGGTGGTCGGCCTTCGCCAGTTCCGCCAGTTTCTGGATCTTGATCGAGCCCTTCAGCAGCGAATAGGCCGAATGCACGTGCAGATGGACAAATCCGGCATTCGACGCGGCGGCGGGCTTCTGACTCATGGCGTGGGGCGTTCCGGACTTTGCAGCGCCCGATCTGGGCAGTCATCGACACTGGGGATCGCGGCAGCCTGTTCAGGCCGACTCGCTGCCCTATGGTGATGCCTGCCCCCGGCCAAGTCCATGTGAAACCCGCTCGGGCCCGGAAGCGTCCCCGCATTCCCAAGGGAATGCCTGTCATTTCCTAGGGAATACTTGTCATTCCCCGGGAGCGTTCCCGTATCCGCCGGAGAGTGCTTCCCCGGTGTTCCGGCGCCAGCTTCGCAGCCAGCGTCCGGGAGCAGGATCACAGCTGGGGGATCAGTTGCGCCCAAACTGCGATCATGCCGACGAACAGAACGATCGATGCCAGTGCAGCGGCTTCTTCAACAAAGGTCTTCAACATGGTGGCCTCCGTGATCTCTGGAACATATGAAGAACACTGTTCTCATTCTGTTCCTGAGTCAAGCAGCCGATCCGGGCGCGTCGCGCCTCATATTCCGAATGGTTAAGACGGCGAGCCGGCACGCTTTGCGCCCAGCGAGCCAATTCCCTCCTCGCCGGAATCACCTGCGCCGTATTGCGTCGCCTGTGCCGAACAAGCCCTGTTACGGCATGTTTCCGGCGCCAGATGCGGAGCGGAATCCGGCTTTGTGAGTTGACGAATACCTCTCGGACCGGCTTTGTGCCGGTCAGAGATCACATGCAGCCGGCCATCTGAGTCGGCAGGAGAATTCGATGCGCGCAGCCCTGCTTGCTCTGGTCGCCCTCGGCGCCCTCTCGGCCCTCACCGTTACGCCCGCCGCAGCACAGCGCACCGATCCCGGCCCGTTCTCGTTCAACACGCCGAGCGGTTATCCGTTCTGCATGCGCTCCCTCTATGATGACGACGACTGCAGCTACCGCACCTATGCGCAGTGCGCCGCGACGGCATCGGGCATCGGCCTGACCTGCTTTGCCAATCCGGCGCTGGCCTATGCGCAGACCTACGCGCCGCAGCAGCCGCGCGTGAAGCGCAAGCGTAAGAGCAGCTACTGAGCGACGGCGCCGTCCGCGGCGCCTCGCTTTTTCCCTCTCAAATGAAACGAGTGGCGGGGTCAGTCGAGTTCGACGACCTTGCCGTTTTCCAGCGACACCCGCCGATCCATACGGCCGGCCAGTTCCATGTTGTGGGTCGCGATCAGCATCGCCACCTTGGTCGCCTTCACCAGCTGCATCAGCGCCTTGAAGACGTGATCCGCGGTGTGCGGATCGAGATTGCCCGTCGGCTCGTCGGCAAACAACACGCGCGGTGCATTGGCCACCGCGCGGGCAATCGCAACGCGTTGCTGCTCGCCGCCCGACAGCTCCGCAGGGCGATGGGTGATGCGTTCGGCCAGACCCAGATAGGCCAGGATTTCCTTGGCGCGGGCGACCGTCTCGGAGCGCTTCAAGCCACGGATCATCTGCGGCAGCATGACGTTTTCCAGCGCGGTGAATTCCGGCAGCAACCGATGTGACTGGTAGACGAAGCCGATATCGGTGCGGCGGATCTGGGTGCGCTCGGTGTCCGACAGGCCCGAGGTCGCGGTGCCGCCGACATAGACCTCGCCGTCATCCGGGCTCTCGAGCAGGCCGGCAATATGCAGCAGCGTCGACTTGCCCGAGCCGGACGGCGCCACCAGCGCGACAGACTGCCCCGCCCACAATGCCAGCTTGGCATTGTCGAGAATGGTCAGAACGCTTTCGCCCTGGGTGTATTGCCGCTTGATGTCGTGGAGATAGACCACCGGTACATCATCTGCCCCTTGCGCCATATCAGTCACTCACTCGTATCTTAGCGCATCGACGGGATCGAGGCGCGCGGCGCGCCACGACGGGTAGAGGGTCGCCAGGAACGACAGCGTCAGCGCCATGATGACCACCGCGCTGGTTTCGCCGACGTCGACCTCGGCCGGCAGCTTGGACAGGAAATACAGTTCCGGCGAGAACAGCTCCGTGGATGTCATCCAGGAGATGAATTGCCGGATCGTCTCGATGTTGAAGCAGACCAGTAGTCCAACGAAGAAGCCGACCAGCGTGCCGACCACGCCGATCGCAGCACCCGTGATCAGGAACACCCGCATGATCGAGCCTTGAGAGGCGCCCATGGTGCGCAGGATCGCGATGTCGCTGCCCTTGTCCTTCACCAGCATGATCAGGCCGGAGACGATGTTCAGCGCCGCCACCAGTACGATCAGCGTCAGGATCAGGAACATGACGTTGCGCTCGACCTGCAGCGCATTGAAGAAGGTCGAGTTGCGCTGCCGCCAGTCGACGATGAAGATCGGCCGCCCGGCCGTCTCGGTCACGAGCTTGCGATACTCGTCGATCCTGTCGGGATTGTTGGTGTAGACCTCGATGGAGGTCACGTCAGAGGGGCGATTGAAGTATGTCTGCGCCTCGGCCAATGGCATGAACACGAAGGTCGAGTCATATTCCGACATGCCGATCTCGAAGACGGCAGCAACCTTGTAGGGCTTGATGCGCGGGGTCGTGCCCATCGGGGTCACCGCCCCCTTCGGCGAGATCAACGTGATCATGTCGCCGGCATGGATCGAGAGTTGATCCGCCAGCCGCCGACCGATCGCTACACCCTGCCCGTCATCGAAGCCTTCGAGCGTGCCCTGCTTGATGTTCTTGGCGATCGACGTGAGGTTATTGAGATCGCCAGAGCGGATACCGCGGATAAAGATGCCGGCAGCACCGAACGCGGATGATCCCAGTCCCTGGCCATCCACGACCGGCGCCGCGAGACGAATGCCATTCACGCCGCTGATGCGGTCGGCGACATCCTTCCAGTCGGTCAGCGGGCTTTCCAGAGGCTGCACCAGCAGATGCCCGTTGAGGCCGAGGATCTTGTCGAGCAGTTCCTTGCGGAAGCCGTTCATCACGGCCATCACGATGATCAGCGTGGCAACGCCGAGCATGATGCCGAGGAACGAGAAGCCGGCAATGACAGAGATGAATCCCTCTTTACGGCGCGCACGGAGATAGCGTCCGGACAGCAGCCATTCGAAGGCGGCGAAGGGTGGGGTTCGAACTGGCTCGCTCATGGCATCATCCATCGCCCGACTCCCATACGAATCGGGCTTATTCTAGCCGCATCGTGAGTGATGCGGCGACCACGCAGTGGATAAGTCGTCAGGACGTCAGCTTTGCGACGACCTCAGCGGCACTGATATTCTCACGCGAACCGTCATCGCGCCGCTTCAGCTCGACCTTGCCTTCGGCCAGCCCCTTCGGGCCAACGAGGATCTGCCAGGGCACACCGATCAGGTCAGCGGTGGCAAACTTGCCGCCGGCGCGCTGGTCGGTGTCGTCATAGAGCACATCGACGCCCTTGGCCGAGAGCTCCTTGTAGAGCGCCTCGCAGGCCGCATCCGTATCGGCCGAACCCTGCTTCAGGTTGAGGATGGCGGCGCGGAACGGCGCCACTTCCTCGGGCCACTTGATGCCGTTCTCGTCGTGGCAGGCCTCGATGATCGCGCCCAGCAGACGCGACACGCCGACGCCGTAGGAGCCGCCATGGATCGCCGTCTCCGCACCATCGGCGCCGGCGACGGTCGCCTTCATCGCGTCGGAATATTTGGTGCCGAAGTAGAAGATCTGGCCGACTTCGATACCGCGGGTGTTGAGCCGCCGCTCGGCCGGCACTTCGCTTTCGAACCGCGCGGCGTCGTGGACGTCTTCAGTCGCCGCATAGATCGAGGTCCACTGATCGATGATGCCCGTGAGATCACCGCTATAATCGACATCGGCCGGCGGGATCGGCAGATCGAGCACGTTCTTGTCGCAGAACACGCCGGACTCGCCGGTCTCGGCGAGCACGATGAATTCGTGGGAGTGATCGCCGCCGATCGGTCCGGTTTCGGCACGCATCGGGATCGCTTTGAGGCCCATGCGCGCGAAGGTGCGCAGATAGGCGACGAACATCTGATTGTAGGAATGCTTCGCCGCGGCTTCGTCGATGTCGAACGAATAGCCATCCTTCATCAGGAATTCGCGGCCGCGCATCACGCCGAAACGCGGACGCTGCTCGTCGCGGAACTTCCACTGGATGTGGTACAGGTTCAGCGGCAGGCTCTTGTAGGACTTCACATAGCCGCGGAAGATCTCGGTGATCATTTCCTCGTTGGTCGGCCCGTAGAGAAGCTCCCGCTTGTGGCGGTCCACGATGCGCAGCATCTCCGGCCCATAGGCGTCGTAGCGCCCACTTTCGCGCCAGAGATCGGCGAGCTGCAATGTCGGCATCAGGAGCTCGATGGCGCCTGCCCGGTTCTGCTCCTCGCGGACGATCGCCTCGATCTTCTTCAGCACCCGCAGGCCCAGCGGCAGCCAGGCATAGATGCCAGCGGCTTCCTGACGGATCATGCCCGCGCGCAGCATCAGCCGGTGCGAGACGATCTCGGCTTCCTTCGGCGTTTCCTTGAGAATGGGCAGAAAATAGCGCGACAATCGCATGGTTAGGCCTGGGAATCGGAGGGACACGGGAGAACGCGAGTGAAACCGGATCGGCCGCCAAAATACAAGGGCGACAGGTCGGACGCCGGACAGTCTAGGACATGGAGCCGGCAATCGGGGCTTAATTCCGTTCGCCTGGCGAATTGCTTCCCAGGCTGTCAAATATCTCCATTTCCGATGCCGGCCAGGGCGACCCAGCGTGACCGGAAATAGCGTGAAAGGCCGCGATTCTACCCTTGGCCTAAATTTTGAACACACATTGCTGAAATTGGTGACAAACAAAAAAAGTTGAGCTACGACTCACAGCTCAGGCGGTTCGTAAGGACAGAGTCTGGTGGTCCAAGTCTCGGGAGGAGCCCTGACGCGCTCAAGCAGCGTCAACCCGCTAAGCAAGGATAAAATCCAAAGTTTGGGGTAATAGGGTCGACACAATTTTCCGAGCAGGGCTGCGGCCCTGCTCTTTTTTTTCGGCAGATTCCCGACAACGACCGCGACGCTTCATATCGTCCGAGACGCAAAAAAGGCCGGCATCCATGCCGGCCTTTTTTCGGAGATGCAAAGCGCCGCGTATTACAGCGCACCACCCTTCGGCTTGATGCCCGACAGCCACGAACAGACCAGGCCCTGTACCGCGCCGACGATCCCGAATGTAAGAATCTGACGCAGCGGAATCGACACCGACGTCCAGATCAACATCATCCCGATACTCACGACATAGCCAGTCAACGCCGAGGTCAGCACCTTCGGCCACAGCTGCATCTTGTCTTCAAGGAACCAGTCCTCAAGCCACATCACCAGCGACGGGATCAGCCCGAACCAGTAGGCAAAGGGCAATCCCATAATGAAGCCGGGAAAGCCGCCGATGATCCTGCCGCTGGCAATTTCGCGCAGCTCGAAAACCGCGAAACCGACAGCCGGCCCAAGCAACAGAAAAAGCAGAAAGCGCTTCATGCGTCAGCTCCGTATCGACACCTGAAAGGACAGACTCCGCAGGTTAAAGATCGCTCTCAGATCGGCACGCCCATCAGCTTCGAGAGCCGCTCGATGTTGAAGTAGTCCATGCGATACGCATACATGCCGCCCGCGAACAGCACGGCGGAAATCACCGTGGTCCAGATCAGCTTGCGCCCCATCCGGGCCAGCACAGGCGCACCGGGATCGGTGCCGTCGGTGCCCTCGCCATCCTCATGCTGGCTGCGCACGCCGAACGGCAGCGTCAGGAACAGCGTGATCCACCAGATGACGAAATAGACCGCGAGCGACGTCGAGATCGTATAGGCCATCGCGTCCTCAGGACTGTTCGATTTCGGAAGCTTGTTCGATCTCTACCAGCGCGCCCGAGAAATCCTTGGGATGCAGGAACAGCACAGGCTTGCCATGGGCGCCGATCTTCGGCTGGCCGTCGCCAAGCACGCGCGCGCCTTCCTTGATCAGGTTGTCGCGTGCCGCGATGATGTCAGGCACTTCGTAACAGATGTGATGAATGCCGCCGTCAGGATTGCGCTCGACGAATTTAGCGATCGGCGAATCCGCGCCGAGCGGCTGGATGAATTCGATCTTGGTATTCGGCAGCGTCGCGAACACCGTGATCACGCCATGCTCCGGCAGCGGCACGGTCGCGGAAATCTCGGCACCGAAGGCGGTGCCGTAGATCTTCGCAGCTTTCTCCGCATCCGCGACGGCAATCGCCACATGATTGAGCCGGCCCAGCATGGTGTCCTCCGTAGTCTTTGTTTCTTTGCTTTTAGTCTTCGACCTGCAGGATGTGAACGTAGCACATCGTCTTCTTGCCCCATTGATCGGCGAGTGACGAGCGGACGGCGCGTCGCACCGACTCCGCCATCGCATCGGGATCCCGCTTGCGCGCCTTGGGCAGGTTCTCGACGATGTTGACGACGATGTCGAACACGACATCCTCCATCACCTCGCCCTTGAGGTTCTTTTCGGGAATGCCGATTAGGTCGACCGCAGGGTCATCGACCAGTTCGCCCTTCATGGTCACGGCCAATGCCACGAACGCACAGCCGGCAAAGGACAGCCGGCGCCGCTCGCTCACCGCGCGGGACTTGGAGTCCTCGAGGATGAGGCCGTCCTTGAACATGCGGCCCGACGGCAGTTCGTCGATGACGGCAGCATCGCCTGGCGCCAAGCGCACGAGGTCGCCGTTCTTGACGATCATGGTGCGCGGCACGCCGCAGGCGCGCGCGAGCTTGGCATGCTCATGCAGATGCAACGCCTCGCCATGGACGGGGATCAACAATTGCGGCCGCACCCAGGAAATCATGTCGCGTAATTCGTCGCGGCGCGGATGGCCCGACACATGCACCAACGCATCGCGATCGGTGATCACCTCGATGCCCTGCGTGACAAGACCGTTGATGATGGTGCCGACCGCCTTCTCGTTGCCTGGAATGGTCCGCGACGAGAAGATCACCGTATCGCCCTTGTTGAGGGTCACCATCGGATGATCGTCGCTGGCGATACGTGCCAGCGCCGCGCGCGCTTCACCCTGGCTGCCCGTGCACAGCGCCACCACCTTGTCCGGCGGGAAATGGCCGTAATAGTCGGCGTTACGGAAAGCCGGCAGTCCATCGAGATAGCCGCATTCGCGGGCCACCTGCACGACGCGCTCCATAGCGCGGCCGACCAGCACCACTTCGCGGCCCGCGGCCTGCGCCGCTTCGGCAACGGCCCGCAACCGCGCCACGTTCGATGCGAAGGTCGTGACGGCGACGCGGCCCTTGGCAGCCTTCACCAGTTTGGTGAGCGTCGCGGCAACCTCCGTTTCGGACGGTGAGCGGCCATCGCGCACCGCATTCGTGGAGTCGCCGATGATGGCCAGTACGCCGGCATCACCGAGTTCGCGCAGCCGCTTTTCGTCGGTTGGCAGGCCGATGATCGGTGTCGGATCGATCTTCCAGTCACCGGTATGCAGCACGGTGCCGAGCGGTGTGTGCAGCGCGATCGCATGGGATTCCGGAATCGAATGCGCGACCGGAATGAACTCGATATCGAACGGGCCGAGATTGATGCGGCCGCCCGACGGCACCACGGTGACGGGGATCTTCGGCGGGTTGCGCTCGCTGGCGCATTTGGCTTCGAACAATGCGGCGCTGAACTGCGTCGCATAGATTGGGCATTTCAACTTGGGCCACAGATCAATGATGGCGCCGAAATGGTCCTCATGGGCGTGGGTGAGCACGAGACCGACGAGATTCTTCTTTTCCTTTTCCAGGAAGCGCACGTCGGGCATCACCAGATCGATGCCGGGCAGATGCTCCTCGTCACCGAAATAGACGCCGAGGTCGATCGCCAGCCACTTCCCGGCCAGGCCATAGATCGACAGGTTCATGCCAATCTGGCCGACGCCTCCCAGCGGTGCGAAGGTCAATTCGTTGGGTCGCGTCATTTGCGTACTGTCCTTGTCGACGCGGCCGATCCGAAATGAACGTCGCCGGCGGTAATAGGGATTCGCCGGCGATCCGCTGTCGCGACAATCATACAACCGGCCTCATCAATGGTGTCGAAAATTCCCGAAATCGTCTGTACCCCGTTGTCCACGGACACCGGCTGACCGATCCCTGCTGCACGCTCCAGCCACTGTCGCCGGATCTCGGCAAACCCGCGGCCGGAATCCCAGATGCCGCGCATCTCCTGCCAGGTGTCCGAAAGCGCCGCAAACAGGTCTTCGGCGCTGGCGCTGACGCCCATCGCATGCAGGCAAGCAACCGGATAAGGCATATTGTCGGGGGCCGCCACCACATTGGTGCCGATGCCGACGACAACAGCAAGCTGGCCGTTCGGCGCTGCCTCCGCCTCCAGATTCATTCCGACAAGCTTGTGCCCGCCCGCCAGAACGTCGTTCGGCCATTTCAGCCGATAGTCATTCGCGGCCGACTGCGGCGCCCGCATCGCGGCTTCGACGCTGATCTGTCGGAGCGCCTTCTCAACGGCAACGCCGGCGGCGAAGCCCAGTGTCGCCGCAACTGAGGGCGTCACATCAAGAACTTCGAGAACCGAACTGGCGAGGTTCCCGCGGGGAGCGACCCACGGCCGATGCCGTCGCCCACGTCCCGCGGTCTGTTCCGTTGTGACAAACCACATCGGACCGCGCTCGCCTGCGCGCGCGCGGTCCATGGCTTCAGTATTGGTCGAACCGGTTGAGTCGAATGCGGCGAGCTTCGTGCCCGCCGCGAGGGCTCGGGGACCGAGCGAAAATGCCATCTAGAACAGCGACTTCGCTGCGAATGCCGCCGCGCTGACCAGAGGCGCCGGATAGACGAAGAACAGCACGTTGAAGAGACCCGCCACTGCCAGCACCGTGCGCAGTTCAACGCGCATCGGATCGAGCTTCCCGACCGGCTCGTCGAAATACATCAGCTTCACGATGGACAGGTAGTAGAACGCACCCACCACGCTGGCCAACACACCGACCACGGCCAGTACGAACAGGCCCGACTTGATGGCCGCCATGAAGACGTAGAACTTGCCGAAGAAGCCGGCCAGCGGCGGCACGCCTGCCAGCGAGAACAGGAACATCGCGAAGAAGAAGGCGATGATCGGATTGGTGCGCGACAGGCCGGCGAAATCCTTGATCGTCTCAACGGGCTGGCCATTGCGCTTCATGGTCAGGATGATGGCGAAGGTGCCGAGGGTCATCGCGACATAGATCGCGATATAGACCAGCACACCCTGCGCACCCTCCTGCGTGCCGGCGGCAAGGCCGACCAGCGCGAAGCCCATATGGCCGATCGACGAATAGGCCATCAGGCGCTTGATGCTGGTCTGGCCGATGGCGGCGAACGAGCCCAGCACCATCGAGGCCAGCGACACGAACACCACGACCTGCTGCCATTGCACCACGATGCCCGGGAACGCGGTCAGCGTGACGCGGGTGAACACAGCGAGTGCTGCAACCTTCGGGGCCGAGGCGAAGAAGGCCGTGACGGGCGTCGGTGCGCCTTCGTAGACATCGGGCGTCCACATGTGGAACGGCACGGCCGAAACCTTGAAACAGAGGCCGGCGAGCAGAAACACCAGGCCGAACACCAGGCCGATATTGCCGGTCTTGGCTTCGGCGGCGATGCCGGCGAAGGACACCGTGCCGGTAAAGCCGTAGATCATAGAAGCGCCGTAGAGCAGCATGCCGGACGACAGCGCGCCCAGCACGAAATACTTCAGGCCGGCTTCGGTCGACTTTGCATTATCGCGGTTAGAGGCTGCGACGACATAGAGCGCAAGGCTCATCAATTCGAGGCCGAGATACAGCATGATCAAGTCGCCGGCCGAGATCAGCACCATCATGCCGAGCGTCGAGAGCAGCACCAGGATGGCGTATTCGAAAATACGACGGGACTGGTCCGCGAGGAATTCACGCGACAGGATCAGCGTCACGGCCGACGCGATAATCGCCAGCACCTTCAGGAAGCGCGCATAATCGTCGACGATGAAGCTGCCGCCGAAGGTGACATGCTTGCCCGCAGGCAGCATGATTTCAGCCGCGCCGACCACCACCAGCAGACAGACGGCGAGCGTGGTGACCAAGCCCGTGACCTTCGGTCCGTTGAAGGCACCGATCATCAGCAGCACCATGGCGCCAACCGCGAGCATCAGCTCCGGCAGTACGGGCAGCAGGGAATATCCGGCGGTCGTAATCGTCATTGCGCGTTATCCTGATCTGCTGCGGTCATTGCAGCAGCGCGGCTGCCTTCACGGCAGACGTTGCAGCAGCGTAATTGTTAACGAGGAGCTGGATCGAAGCCGCCGACATGTCGAGCACCGGCTTCGGATAGACTCCGAACAGAATGGTGAGAATGACCAGCGGCACCAGCACCAGGCCTTCCCGGAACGTGATGTCCTTGATGCCCTGCAGCGCAGGCTTGGTCAGTTCACCGAACACGACCTTGCGGTACAGCCACAGTGCATAGGCCGCCGACAGGATCACGCCGATGCTGGCGAATGTCGCCGTCGGGATCGAGACCTTGAAGGTGCCGATCAGCGTCAGGAATTCACCGACGAAGCCGGAGGTGCCGGGCAGACCGACATTGGCCATGGTGAAGACCATGAACAGCGCCGCATAGATCGGCATCCGGTTGACGAGGCCGCCATAGGCCGCGATCTCGCGGGTATGCAGGCGGTCGTAGACGACGCCGACGCAGAGGAACAGCGCGCCCGACACGATGCCGTGCGACACCATCTGGAACACCGCGCCGGAGACGCCCTGCGTCGTGCCGGCGAAGATACCCATAGTGACGTAGCCCATATGCGCGACCGACGAGTAGGCGATCAGCTTCTTGATGTCTTCCTGCATCAGCGCGACCAGCGACGTGTAGACGATCGCGATCACGGAGAGCGTCCAGACCATCGGCGCGAAATAGAGAGAGGCATCCGGGAACATCGGCAGCGAGAAGCGCAGGAAGCCGTAACCGCCCATCTTCAACATGATCGCGGCCAGCACGACTGAACCTGCCGTCGGCGCTTCCACGTGTGCGTCAGGCAGCCAGGTATGCACTGGCCACATCGGCATCTTGACCGCGAAGGACGCGAAGAATGCCAACCACGCCCATGTCTGCAAGCTGCGCGGCACGGCCGTGTGCATCAGCGTCGGGATGTCCGTGGTGCCCGCATTCCAGTACAGCGCCATGATGGCCAGCAGCATCAGCACCGAGCCAAGGAACGTGTAGAGGAAGAACTTGAACGAGGCGTAGACGCGGCGCGGGCCGCCCCAGATCCCGATGATCAGGAACATCGGGATCAGGCCGCCTTCGAAGAACAGATAGAACAGCACCAGATCCAGCGCCGAGAAGGTGCCGATCATCAGCGTTTCCAGGAACAGGAACGCGATCATGTATTCGCGGACACGCTTGGTGACCGACTTCCAGCTGCACAGGATGCAGAACGGCATCAGGGCCGTGGTCAGGATCACGAAGGGCAGCGAAATGCCGTCCACACCCATATGGTAGTTGATGGTCGCGGCCAGCCAGGGCGCCTTTTCGACAAACTGGAAGTCGCCGTTCGACGGGTCGAAGCGCATCACCAGGATCAGCGAGACCGCAAAAGTGATCAGCGTGGTCCAGAGCGCGATCCAGCGCGCATTGCCCTGCGCAGCCTCATCATCGCCGCGGCTGAGATAGATCAGGATCGCGCCGACGATCGGCAGGAAGGTGACGACCGAAAGAACCGGCCATGTCATGACGGACGCCATTGTTACTGGCCCCCCAGGCCGAAGATGAACCAGGTGATCAACCCGGCGACGCCGATCAGCATCGCGAAGGCATAGTGATAGAGGTAGCCGGTCTGCAGCTTGACCACGCCGCGCGTGACATCGATGACGCGGGCCGAAACACCGTCAGGACCGAGGCCGTCGATGATCATGCCGTCGCCCTTCTTCCACAGGAAGTGGCCGATCCATTTGGCCGGGCGAACGAAGATGATCTCGTAAAGCTCGTCGAAGTACCACTTGTTGAGCAGGAACTTGTAGAGCAGCGGATGCTGGTTCGCGAGTTCGACAGGCAAATACGGCTTGCGAACATAGAACAGATACGAAATCAGGAAACCGAGCACCATCATCACAGTCGGCACATAGGGCACCCAGCCCGGGATGTGATGCATCTCCTCGATGATGTGCGGGTTCATCTTCAGCGATTCCCGGAAGAACTCGCCGACGTGATGACCGGCAAACAGCTCCTTGAACGGGAAGCCTGCGGCGAACGATCCGATGCCCAGCACGGCCAGCGGGACCAGCATCCACAGCGGCGCTTCATGTGCTGCGTCGTAATGCTTCTTGTCGTGCGGCTCGCCATGGAACGTCTTGAACACCAGACGCCATGAATAGAACGAGGTCAGCAGCGCAGCGACCACGGTCATCAGGAAGCCGTAGAAGGCGAACTGGGTGTGCGAGGCGTAAGCCGCTTCGATGATCGCGTCCTTCGAGAAGTAGCCGGCCGTGAACGGGAAGCCGGTCAGCGCCAGCGTACCGATGGTCATCATCGCGTAAGTGAACGGGATCTTGTTCCACAGGCCACCCATCTTCCGGATGTCCTGTTCGTGATGCATCGCGTAGATCACCGAGCCCGAGCCCAGGAACAGCAGCGCCTTGAAGAAGGCGTGCGTGAACAGGTGGAACATGGCGATGGAGTAAGCCCCCGTCCCCAGCGCCACGAACATGTAACCGAGCTGCGAACAGGTCGAGTAGGCGACGATGCGCTTGATGTCGTTCTGCACCAGACCGATGGTCGCGGCGAAGAATGCAGTGGTCGCGCCGACCAGCATCACGACGGCCTGCGCATTCGGCGCGAGCTCGAACAGCGGTGACATGCGCGCCACCATGAACACACCCGCGGTGACCATGGTCGCCGCGTGGATCAGCGCCGACACCGGCGTCGGGCCTTCCATCGCGTCCGGCAACCAGGTGTGCAGCAGGAACTGGGCCGACTTGCCCATCGCGCCGACGAACAGCAGCAGACAGGTCAGTGTCAGCGCATCGGCGTGCCAGCCGAAGAAGTTGATCGTCTTGCCGGTCAGGCCGGGCGCGCTGGCGAAGATCGTGTCGAGATCGGTCGAGCCGACCAGCATGAACAGCGCGAAGATGCCGAGCAGGAAGCCGAAGTCGCCGACGCGGTTAACCACGAAGGCCTTGATCGCCGCCGCATTGGCCGAGGGCTTCTTGAACCAGAAACCGATCAGCAGGTAGCTGGCCAGACCCACGCCTTCCCAGCCGAAGAACAGCTGCAGCAGGTTATCCGCGGTCACCAGCATCAGCATCATGAAAGTGAACAGCGACAGATACGCCATGAAGCGCGGCCGGTTCGGATCATCTTCCATATAGCCGAGCGAATAGATGTGCACGAGCGACGACACCGTGGTGACGACGACCAGCATCACGGCGGTCAGCGTATCGACGCGCAGCGTCCAGGATAGCTGCAGGTCGCCCGAATTGATCCAGTTCAGCAGCACGATACGGGCATCGTGATGCATGAAGGCGACGTCCACGAAGGTCATCCAGGACAGCACCGCCGACACCACCAGCAGACCGGCGGTGATCAGCTCGGCTGCACGCGAGCCGAGCGCGGCCGGCTCGGCAACGTGGTGATGGTCGTCGTGATCATCGTGACCATGATCGTCATACCCATGCGCAGCATGTGCATGCGCGTTGGCATCGCCGTGACCGTGGTCGTCATGCGCATGGTCCATCTCGTCGCCGCTCGGGTTACGCCCATGCGCACCCAAGATGGCGATGAAGCCTGCGATCAGCGCGCCGATCAGCGGCAGGAATACAAGAGCCTGGATCATAACTGGCTCAGCCCTTCATCAGATTGACGTCTTCAACCGCGATCGAGCCGCGGTTGCGGAAATAGACCACCAGCACTGCGAGACCGATCGCTGCTTCCGCAGCGGCCACGGTCAGCACAAGCAGCGCGAACACCTGCCCGACGATGTCGCCGAGGAAGGTCGAGAACGCCACCATGTTGATGTTGACGGCGAGCAGGATCAGCTCGATCGACATCAGGATGACGATGATGTTCTTGCGGTTCAGGAAGATGCCGAGAATGCCCAGCGTGAACAGGATCGCTGCGACCGCCAGATAGTGTCCGAGACCGATCGTCATTTGACCCAGCTCCCCGCGTCGGCGTCCTGCAGGCCCTGCCCGGTCGCGACCTTGCGCACTTCCATCGCCAGTTCCGGATTGCGCGCGTTCTGAACATTGATGTCCTGGCGCCGGACTTTGACCTTGTGACGCAGCGTCAGCACGATCGCGCCGATCATCGCCACCAGCAGCACCATGCCGGCCAGCTGGAAGTAATGGATGTACTTCGTATAGAGCACGAGGCCGAGCGCCTCGGTATTGCTCACATTCGTCGGGATGGCCGCCGTGATCGACTTGGTGACGTTCGGGTTCATTACCCAACCACCTGCGACCAGCAGCAATTCGGCGAGGAAGATCGCACCGATCACGAGACCAAACGGCAGATACTGAATGAAGCCTTCACGCAGCTGCGTGAAGTCGACGTCGAGCATCATGATGACGAACAGGAACAGCACCGCGACGGCGCCGACATAGACGACGATCAGCAGCATCGCCAGGAATTCGGCGCCCATCAGCACAAACAGGCCCGAGGCGTTGACGAAGGCCAGGATCAGGAACAGCACGGAATGCACGGGATTGCGCGAGGCAATCACCATGACCGCGGAAGCCACGCAGATGCTGGCGAACAGATAGAAGAACAATGCGGGAAGGATCATCTGGTCACCTTACCGGTACGGCGCGTCGAGTTCGATTGACTTCGCAATCTCGCGCTCCCAGCGGTCGCCGTTGGCGAGCAATTTCGCCTTATCATAATAGAGTTCCTCACGCGTCTCGGTGGCGAACTCGAAGTTCGGTCCCTCGACGATCGCATCCACCGGACAGGCCTCCTGGCACAGTCCGCAATAGATGCATTTCACCATATCGATGTCGTAGCGCACGGTACGGCGCGTACCATCGTTGCGGCGCGGGCCGGCTTCGATGGTGATGGCCTGCGCCGGACACACCGCTTCGCAGAGCTTGCAGGCGATGCAGCGCTCTTCACCGTTCGGATAGCGGCGGAGCGCATGCTCACCGCGGAAACGCGGCGAGATCGGCCCCTTCTCGAACGGATAGTTCAGCGTCGGCTTCGGCTTGAAGAAATACCGCATGGCGAGGACGAACGCCGAAACGAACTCCGCCAGCAGAAGCGAGTGAGCTGTTGCCCTGATATTCATAGTGACCTCATTTCGGAGCAAGGCCCCCGAATTGCAGCACGGCAGCGACGATGATGACGTACGCCAACGACAGCGGCAGAAACACCTTCCAGCCCAGACGCATCAGCTGGTCGTAGCGGTAGCGCGGCACGATCGCCTTCGCCATCGCAATCAGGAAGAACATGAACATCACCTTGATGGCGAACCAGATGATGCCTGGCACCCAGGTGAATGGCGCGAACGGGATCGGCGACAGCCAACCGCCCAAAAACAATATCGTTGCCAGCGCACACATGGTGACGATGGCAACATATTCACCGAGCATGAACAGCAGATACGGGGTCGAGCCGTATTCGGTCATGAAGCCCGCGACCAGTTCCGATTCCGCTTCGACGAGGTCGAAGGGTGGACGGTTGGTTTCAGCCAGCGCCGAGACGTAGAAGATCACGAACATCGGGAACAGCGGGATCCAGTACCAGCCGAGAATGCCCCACTTCGAATCCTGCGCGGCAACGATGGCCGTCAGGTTCAGCGAACCGACGCAGAGCAAGACCGTGATGATGACGAAGCCGATCGAGACTTCGTAGGACACCATCTGCGCGGCGGCGCGCAGCGCCGACAGGAACGGATATTTCGAGTTCGACGACCAGCCGGCCATGATGATGCCGTAGACCGACAGCGACGAGATCGCGAAGATATAGAGCACGCCGACATTAATGTCGGAGATCACCCAGCCGAGATCCATCGGGATCACCGCCCAGGCCGCCAGCGCGAGCACGCAGGACACCAGCGGCGCCAGCAGGAACACGCCCTTGTTGGAGCTGGAAGGAACCACCGGCTCCTTCAGCACGAATTTCAGCAAGTCCGCGAAGGATTGCAGCAGGCCGAATGGCCCGACCACGTTGGGGCCACGGCGGATCTGTACCGCCGCCCAGATCTTGCGGTCAGCCAGCAGGATGTAGGCAATCGCAATCAAGAGCACCACGAGCACAAGGAGGCTCTGCGCGACCATGATGATCAGCGGCCACAGGGTGCTTGTCCAGAATTCAGCCATCGGTTTACTCCGCCGCCGTCAGCATCTGGCCGGAGGCCAGGCGGGAGCATTCCGCCATGATGGCTGACGCACGCGCGATCGGGTTGGTCAGGTAGAAGTCCTCAACGGAGGCCTTGAACGGTGTCTTGTCGACGGTGCCGCCCTTGCCCGCAAGGGTCTTGATCGCACCGGCATCGCCGGCCTCGATCTGATCGATGCGCATCAGGTGCGGTGCAGCCTTGAAGATCGCCTGCCGCAG
The DNA here is from genome assembly GCF_052076045.1 of Tardiphaga sp. 20_F10_N6_6. Classification (NCBI taxonomy): domain Bacteria; kingdom Pseudomonadati; phylum Pseudomonadota; class Alphaproteobacteria; order Hyphomicrobiales; family Nitrobacteraceae; genus Tardiphaga; species Tardiphaga sp. 20_F10_N6_6. The sequence continues at coordinate 552,437 of NZ_CP197239.1, read as the reverse complement.
CGCAGCCAGCGAGTCGTAAGGCAGCTTGTGGCCGAGCACGTCGGACAATGCGCGGATCACTGCCCAGTCCTCGCGGGCATCGCCCGGCGGGAAACCGGCGCGCTCCGCCATCTGCACGCGGCCTTCGGTGTTGACGAAGATGCCGGACTTTTCGGTATAGGCCGCACCCGGCAGGATCACGTCGGCGCGATGCGCACCGCGGTCACCATGGGTGCCGATGTAGACGACGAAGGTGCCGTCGGCGACTTTCACGTCGTCGGCGCCGAGCGAGAACAGCACGTCGAGCGAACCGGCCGACGTCATCTGCGCGAGGCTCAGGCTGCCCGAGGTCGGCGCGAAGCCGATATCGAGCGCGCCGACCGTCGAGGCTGCTGTCTGCAGCACCGCAAAACCGTTCCAGCCGTCCTTGATCACGCCGAAGTCCGACGCGAGCTTGGCAGCCGCCGCCAGTACCGCAGCGCCATCGGCACGTGCGGCTACACCGGCGCCAACCAGCACGATCGGGTGCTTGGCGTTCTTCAGCACATCGGCGAAGGCGTTCTTGCCGGCGGCGAGTTCGGCCAGCGAGTCCGTGCCGGCGCCGAGATAGTCGTAGCGATAGGTCAGATCAGCCTTCTCGCCGATCACGCCGACCTTCAATGCACCGGTGCGCCATGCCTTGCGGATGCGCGCGTTGAGAACGGCGGCTTCCTTGCGCGGATTGGCGCCCACGATCAGCAGCGCATCGGCCTGCTCGATGCCGGCGATGGTCGGGTTGAAAATGTAGGACGCGCGGCCAGTGGCCGTGTCGAACGCGCCCGCGCTCTGGGTCGCCAGATTGGCAGAACCCATGCTTGCGAGCAGTTGCTTCAGCGCGAACATTTCCTCGACGGCGGCGAGATCGCCAGCGATGGCGCCGATCTTCTTGCTGCCGGCAACCTTCGAAGCGATGGCACTGAACGCTTCAGCCCAGGTCGCAGCGCGCAGCTTGCCGTTGTCGCGGATATACGGACGATCGAGGCGCTGCGTGCGCAGGCCGTCGACGATGTGGCGCGTCTTGTCGGAGATCCATTCCTCGTTCACGGCCTCATTGACGCGCGGCAGGATGCGCATCACTTCGCGGCCACGGGTATCGACGCGGATCGCCGAACCGACGGCATCCATGACGTCGATGGACTGGGTCTTGCCGAGCTCCCACGGACGCGCGGCGAAAGCGTAAGGCTTCGAGGTCAGCGCACCGACCGGGCAGATATCGACCAGGTTGCCCTGCAGCTCCGAGGTCAGCGCCGTTTCGAGGAACGAGGTGATTTCCATGTCCTCGCCGCGACCGGTGGCACCCATTTCCGGCACGCCGCAGATTTCTGCAGCAAAGCGGACGCAGCGCGTGCACTGGATGCAGCGATTCATCGAGGTCTTCACCAGCGCGCCGAGATACTTGTCCTCGACGGCACGCTTGTTTTCGGCAAAGCGCGACGTGTCGACGCCATAGCCCATGGCCTGGTCCTGAAGATCGCACTCGCCGCCCTGATCGCAGATCGGGCAATCCAGCGGGTGGTTGATCAGCAGAAATTCCATCACGCCTTCGCGTGCCTTCTTGACCATCGGCGAACGGGTCGAGATTTCCGGCGGTTCTCCCTTGGGACCAGGCCGGCAATCACGCACGCCCCAGGCGCAGCTCGCGACCGGCTTCGGTCCGCCCTTCACCTCGACCAGGCACATGCGGCAATTGCCGGCGATCGACAGGCGCTCGTGGTAGCAGAAGCGCGGGATTTCGGCGCCGGCGGCTTCACACGCCTGCAGCAGCGTGTATTCCGCGGGGACCTCGATCTCTTTGCCGTCGATGATCAGTTTCGTCATAGCCATGCGCCCTACTCCGCCGCGACCAGATGCGCGGGATCGAGGATGCCCTGATCATCGAGCGTGGCCTTGCGGCTGAACTCTTCGATGCGGCGTTCGATCTCCGGGCGGAAGGCGCGGATCAGGCCCTGCACCGGCCACGCGGCGGCATCGCCGAGTGCGCAGATGGTGTGGCCTTCAACCTGCTTGGTGACTTCGAGCAGCATGTCGATCTCGCGCTTGTGAGCGCGGCCTTCGACCATGCGGCTCAGCACGCGCCACATCCAGCCGGTGCCTTCACGGCACGGCGTGCACTGGCCGCAACTCTCATGCTTGAAGAAGTAGCTGATGCGGGCAATCGCTGCGACGACATCGGTGGACTTGTCCATGACGATGACGCCGGCGGTGCCGAACGACGACTTCACCGCGCGGGTGCCGTCGAAATCCATGATGAGTTCTTCGCAATCCGCAGCCGGGATCAGCGGGCACGATGCGCCGCCCGGGATGATCGCGAGCAGATTGCCCCAACCGCCACGAATGCCGCCGCCGTGCTTCTCGATCAGTTCACGGAACGGAATGCTCATGGCGTCTTCAACGACGCAGGGCGTGTTGACGTGGCCGGAGATGCCGTAAAGCTTGGTGCCGACATTGTTCGGACGGCCGATCGAGGCGAACCACGCCGCGCCGCGGCGCAGGATGTCCGGCGCAACGGCGATCGACTCGACGTTGTTCACCGTGGTCGGGCAGCCGTAGAGACCGACATTGGCCGGGAATGGCGGCTTCAGGCGCGGCTGGCCCTTCTTGCCTTCGAGGCTTTCGAGCAGCGCGGTCTCTTCGCCGCAGATATAGGCGCCGGCACCGTGCGCGACATAGAGGTCGAACGGGAAGCCGTGAATGTTGTTCTTGCCGATCAGATTGGCCTCATAGGCCTGATCGATCGCCGCCTGCAGATGTTCGCGCTCCCGAATGAATTCGCCGCGCACATAGATGTAGCCGACATGAGCGCCCATGGCGCAGCCGGCGATCAGACAGCCTTCGACCAGCGTATGCGGATCGTGCCGCATGATCTCGCGGTCCTTGCAGGTGCCGGGCTCGGACTCGTCGGCATTGACGACGAGATAGCTCGGGCGGCCGTCGGCATTGTCCTTCGGCATGAAGGACCACTTCATGCCGGTCGGGAAACCTGCACCGCCGCGGCCACGCAGGCCCGACGCCTTCATCTCGTTGACGATCCAGTCGCGGCCCTTGTCGATGATGGCTTTGGTGCCATCCCAGCCGCCGCGGCGGCGTGCGCCGGCGAGGCCCCAGTCGTCGAGGCCGTAGAGATTGCGGAAGATGCGGTCGTTGTCGTCGAGCATGGCTTCCTCGATCAGCGATTGGATTGCTTGTAGGCGAGCATCGCGGCGCAACCGCCGAACACAACGGCCCACAACAGACTGGATTCAAGCGTGGCGTTCAAAAAGAAACGCTGCAGCGAGAAAATGAACGCAGCTGCGACCATCGTATGCAGTGCGATGTAGAGCCACTTGTTCATTGCCGCGTCCCCCGACTGCGTTGCAAATTTCATCGACAGTGCGCGCGTCATTTCTTCGGCTCCTTCGGAGTCTTCGGCTCCTTGGGAGCGCCAGCTTTCGGCGGATTAGCCTTGGTCGCATCAGCCGCTGGCGGCTTCGGCGCCGGGCGCTCCTGCACATTGGCCGACTCGGTCTGCTTCTTCGGCTCGGCATCGGCGAGCGCGGGTTCCTTCGGCATATCCAGAACCTTGGTGTAACTGGCGGCGCCACCGCTCGTCATCACGCGCGCGCCGCCTTCGGGCGCCGCAAACTGACGGCCGATCTGCGAACCCGGCTTCGGCGGCGTGCCGGCAGCGAAACCGTCGATCAGCTTGTTCATGCTCTCTTTGGTGAGGTCTTCGTAGGTGTCGCTCCAGATCATCGCCATCGGGGCGTTGACGCAGGCGCCGAGGCACTCGACCTCTTCCCACGAGAAGTCGCCATCTGCGGACAGATGGAACGGGTCGTGATGGATGCGATGCTGACAGACGTCGATCAGATCGCCGGCGCCGCGCAGCATGCAAGGCGTGGTGCCGCAGACCTGAATATGAGCCTTCTTGCCGACCGGCTGCAACTGAAACTGGGTATAGAAGGTCGCGACTTCGAGCACGCGGATATATGGCATTTCCAGCATGTCGGCGACGACGCGGATCGCGGCTTCCGACACCCAGCCAGCCTGCTGTTCCTGCGCACGCCACAGGATCGCGATCACGGCGGATGCCTGACGACCGGGCGGATAATGCGTGATCTGCTCTTTCGCCCACGCCAGATTCTCAGGCGTGAATTCAAACGAAGCGGGCTGAACTTCTTTCGGAGCCAAACGGCGGACGGACATGTCTAGTCTCTCAATGAGTGCGGCGCGCCGCGCTCGCATTCAGGCTGTTGATGCGGTCGAGCCAGAACGCACTCGATGTGCCAAACACGTTGTAGCCAACATGTGTGGACACCTTGATGCGATCGAGGATCGACAACTCGGTCACGGTTTCGAAACGGTTGGTGGCGGGATCATGCACGATCAGCTTGAGCGGCGTTTGATCCAGGATAAAGCGTGAGACGGTGTGATACGGGTCATTGCCGTGCTCTTCACACATGATGACCGAGTCGCCCTGCAGCAATCGTGCGCCGCCCTTGATAGCCTCGATCTCGACGCCTTCGACGTCGAGCTTGATCAGATATTTGCCGGACATCGACACCTTGCCGTCGTCGAGCAGATTGTCGAGCGAGATCACCGGCACTTCCTCGCCGCCGGCATTGGGATCGCCGGCGATGCTGAAAGCTTCGTGCTTGGTGCCCGACAGATGCGCCGTACCACGCTGCGAGCCGATCGCGCATTTGATGACGTCGAACCGGTCACCATTGATCCTGGCGTTAGTAGCGAGCTTGGCGAAATTGTCGAACGACGGCTCGATCGCAATCGCCTTGTGCGAGCCGAACGGCCCGCTCGACACCAGCACCGACCAGTATCCGTAATTCGCGCCGCAATCGAGCAGCGTGTAATCGACATCGATCGAGTTCCGGAACAACACCTCAAGCTCGTCTTCATAGGAGAACGTGCGGTTGAGCAACTTGCTCCAGTAGCCATCGCCGAACGGGAATGCGAACAGCGCATCCGCATTCAGCTTCACCACGAGATCGCGCGCCGGCAGCACAGTCCTGCGCATCAGATTGGCGCACATGTTGTAGCCGCGATGCGAGAACGACGACGAGATCTTCGAGCCAACCACCAGCGCACAGGCCATCGCACGTTCCCAGAGATTCACGCTCTGGAGAACGCCGGACGCCCGGTCAAACTGTATGGGAGGCGTCAGCGTCACCGATCGACCTCTCCGAACACGATGTCGAGCGAACCGAGAATGGCGGAGACGTCGGCGAGCAGATGGCCGCGGCACATGAAATCCATGGCCTGCAGATGAGCAAAGCCCGGCGCGCGGATCTTGCACTTGTACGGCTTGTTGCTGCCGTCGGAGACGAGATAGACGCCGAACTCGCCCTTCGGCGCTTCGACGGCAGCATAGACTTCGCCTTCCGGCACACGAAAACCTTCGGTGTAGAGCTTGAAGTGATGGATCAGCGATTCCATCGAACGCTTCATCTCGCCGCGACGCGGCGGGAAAATCTTGTTGTCTTCGACCGCAACGGCGCCCTGCCCGTCCGGCGCGCGCATCTTGGCGATGCACTGCTTCATGATCTTGGTCGACTGTCGCATCTCTTCGACACGAATACAGTAACGATCGTAGCAGTCACCGTTCTTGCCGATCGGAACGTCGAAGTCCATTTCGGCGTAGCATTCATAAGGCTGCGACTTGCGCAAATCCCATGCAGCGCCCGAGCCGCGCACCATCACGCCGGAGAAGCCCCACTTCCAGGCGTCTTCCAGCGACACCACGCCGATATCGACGTTACGCTGTTTGAAAATACGATTGCCGGTGAGCAGCGTTTCGAGATCGTCGAGCACCTGCGGGAAGGCATCGCACCAGGCATCGATATCGTTGATCAGCTTGGGCGGCAGATCCTGATGTACGCCGCCGATGCGGAAGAACGCGGCATGCATGCGCGAGCCCGAGGCGCGCTCATAGAACACCATCAGTTTTTCGCGCTCTTCGAAGCCCCACAGCGGCGGGGTCAGCGCGCCGACGTCCATCGCCTGCGTGGTGATGTTGAGAAGATGCGACAGGATGCGGCCGATTTCGGAATACAGCACGCGGATCAACTGGCCGCGGCGCGGCACGGTGACGCCGAGCAGCTTTTCGGCGGCCAGACAGAATGCGTGTTCCTGGTTCATCGGCGCGACGTAATCGAGCCGGTCGAAATACGGGATCGCCTGCAGATAGGTCTTCTGCTCGATCAGCTTCTCGGTGCCGCGGTGAAGCAGGCCGATATGCGGATCGACGCGCTCGACGACTTCACCGTCGAGTTCCAGCACAAGGCGGAGCACGCCGTGCGCGGCCGGATGCTGCGGTCCGAAGTTGATCGTGAAATTGCGAACGTTGGGTTGTTCGGTCATGGCTTGACCTCTGCCTTCTCGTCACCCGGCAGCACGGGATAATCCGCGCCTTCCCAAGGCGAGAGGAAATCGAATTTGCGGAATTCCTGGTTGAGCCGGACCGGCTCGTACACCACCCGCTTCTCCTGGTCGTCGTAGCGAACCTCGACGAAGCCAGTGAGCGGGAAGTCCTTGCGCAGCGGATGGCCGTCGAAACCGTAATCGGTCAGCAGCCGGCGCATGTCGGGATGGCCGACAAAGATCACGCCATAGAGGTCATAGGCTTCGCGCTCGAACCAGTCAGCGCCGGGAAACACCGAAATGATCGACGGCACCTGAGTTGTTTCGGATGCCAGACCTTTCAGACGGATGCGGGTGTTCAATGTCGGCGACATCAGATGATAGACGACGTCGAAGCGCTTCTCGCGCCCCGGGTAATCCACAGCCGTCGCATCGGTGAAATTGACGAAGCGGCAGCGCGGATCGTCACGCAGGAACTGCGCGACCTCGACGATCCTCGATGTTTCCACCGCGATCGTCAGCTGGCCAAACGCCACCTCATGCGCGAGTGCGGCACCCGGCAGGGCGCCGACAATCGTCTGACCCAGTGTGTCGAGCCTCACATCGTCCATGACAAAGCCTTAAGCGTTCGCGAGTCTTAGCGTTCAATCGTGCCGGTGCGGCGGATCTTCTTCTGCAGCAGCAGCACGCCGTAGAGAAGCGCTTCTGCGGTGGGCGGGCAGCCCGGGACATAAATGTCGATCGGCACGATACGGTCGCAGCCCCGAACCACCGAATACGAGTAGTGATAGTAGCCGCCGCCATTGGCGCAGGAGCCCATCGAGATGACGTAACGCGGCTCCGGCATCTGGTCATAAACCTTGCGCAGCGCCGGGGCCATCTTGTTGGTCAGCGTGCCGGCGACGATCATCACGTCGGACTGACGCGGCGACGCGCGCGGCGCGAAACCGAAGCGCTCGACGTCGTAACGCGGCATCGACACCTGCATCATCTCGACCGCACAGCAGGCGAGACCGAAGGTCATCCACATCAGCGAGCCGGTGCGCGCCCAGGTGATCAGATCGTCGGTCGCAGCAACGAAGAAGCCCTTGTCGGACAGCTCGGCATTGACCTCGAGAAAATACGGATCGTTCGCGCCGACCGGCTTGCCGGTGGACGGATCGATGATGCCTTTTGGCGCCTGCGCGATGGCGGGAGCCGAGGCAATGACTGGGCTCAATCCCATTCGAGCGCGCCTTTCTTCCATTCGTAGGCGAAACCGATGGTGAGCACGCCAAGAAACACGATCATCGACCAGAAGCCGGTTGCGCCAAGCTTGCCGAAGGCCACTGCCCACGGAAACAGAAAGGCGACTTCCAGATCGAAGATGATGAAGAGAATCGCCACCAGATAGAACCGCACATCGAACTTCATGCGCGCATCGTCAAAAGCGTTGAATCCGCATTCATAGGCGGACAGCTTTTCCGGATCTGGCTGCTGGTAGGCGACGAGAAATGGCGCGATCAGCAAGGCCAGACCGATGACGGATGCGATGCCGATAAAGACCACAAGTGGGAGATAATTATGCAAGATGCCGTTCATCGGCGAGCCTTACTCCTGCGGCCCTGACTTTGCCACAGATTCGAACATTGGAATGGTTCTGAGGCTTAGCGCAGCGCAACAAGCCATGCAAGACAAGGGATGTTGACAGTTTTATGCCCTGCCATGCGCGGCGCGACGATTGAAACGCAACCTTGCCGATGCATCGCCGGCTGCGACAAACCTCCCGCAGATTCTCAAAAAATCCGGCATGACTTCTCAACCGCCGGGACCGTCAAACCTCGCCCGTCGGCGGGGCGGACCTGACGTTCCTTCCCTGCCACAACATGCCATCCAATTCGGCGCGTTTCCGTACCAGCAGCAACTCCGCGGCGGCGTTGTCCATGCCCGCCTGTCGCAACAGGCGGATCGCCGCGCCGAGCTCGGCGATCTGCGCCCGCAATGTGATGATCCTGAGTTGCGGCGGCTCGCTCACGCCGGACATGCCAGCGCCTCACGTTCCGCAATGAGCGCCAGCAGGTCGGCCTGCATCCGCCGCAGGCGCATGGAGGCATTGGCACAGTCCAGCCCGGCATTGGTCAGCAGCCGGATATCCGACTGCACCCCTTTCATCTGGTAGCGCAGCCGGGCGATTCTGAAATTCAGGTTGGCAAGCTTGGTCATTTGCGATATAGAACAAAAAGAGAACAAATTGACAAGCCATTGTTTCGACCCAGATCGGATTTTTGGAGGTTCCCATGACCCTTGCTTTGAAGGCCCTGGCTTTGAAGACCCCGGCTTTGAACGCCCGCGGTGAGATCGTCGTCCCCGCGATTGCCGCATCGGTATCGTCGTATGAGAGCCTGCCGGATCGCCTCTCCGGCCCGATGACCCGCGGCCAGGCGCTGACGCTGAAATCGCTGGCGATCGAGGCCTATCAGCCCAAACAATTCGAAAAGGACCTGACGCGCGCTGAAGCCGCGCGGCGAATCGAGGCGCTGAAGCAGGAAATCGCGCTCGCAGATTCGTTCTGAGCGCTGGCACGTCAAATGCCGCGCGAGACGTCTGCAACTCTATAGTTCTCTTGAAGAAACTTGTTGGGACAACCGCGGATGGACCTGAATCCCGCCATTCCCGATGGAATGGCGCGAGAGACGGGACTCGAACCCGCGACCTCTGCCGTGACAGGGCAGCGCTCTAACCAACTGAGCTACTCCCGCGTGGATCGTCTGCAATCCCGCAGTGGGGCTGGACATAAAGGGACGTCCTTTTGAAGTCAAGGACGTTGCAGAACCATTCCGGGGGACATCACAAGAAGGCGTCGTTGCAGGCTTGCGAGAAGGCCATTTTAAGGCCGGAAATGCAAATAAGCCCCTGTTTGCAGGCAAAACAGCGGGGCGGCATCGCTCCGAATCGTTTAAGCCCTGCTGCGTCACAGGTTTAAGACAGACCACCAACGAGAAGGGCCAGATTCATGGCAAAAGCTGCAACCACCACCGCCGCGAAAGCGGCCACTCCTCCCACCATCACGCTGAAGCATCTCGCCGCGGCCCTGGCTGAAGATCACGAGCTGTCGAAGAAGAAGGCCGAAGAAATCCTCGGTGACATGGTGGAGCGCATCACCAACCACCTCAAGAATGGCGAGCGTATCCGCATCGTCGGCCTTGGCATCCTTCAGGTCCGCAAGCGCGCCGCCCGCATGGGTCGCAACCCGGCGACCGGCGAGCAGATCGAGATCGCGGCCAGCAAGAAGGTCGCGTTCCGGCCGGCCAAGGAACTCAAGGAAGCCGTCTGATCGACCGCTTGAACTTCTCATTCCGGGCCGCGTCCTCGTGACGGCCCGGAATGAAACTTCTAAGCTGTGAGGACTTCTGCAATCAGATGGTGACCTTTGACAGCAACTCTCCCCTTCGATTTCGCCCATGACGTGACTGCGTGCTTCCTGCGCTATGTGGTGATCGACACCCAGTCCGACCCCGCCTCCCCCACCTGCCCATCGACCGAAAAGCAGAAGGATCTCGGCCGCGTACTCGCGCAGGAGCTGCGGGACCTGGGGCTCAGGGACGCGCATCTCGACGAGCATGGCTATGTCTATGCGACGATCCCCGCGACATCGGACAAGAAAGTGCCGGTGATATGCTTCTGCTCGCATATGGACACTTCGCCCGACTGCAGTGGCAAGGACGTCAAACCGCAGATCGTCAAGAACTATCGGGGCGGCGATATCGTGCTGCCGGTGGACACAACGCAGGTCATCCGCGTCGCCGACAATCCGGCGCTGAAGGACCAGATCGGCCATGACATCATCACCACCGACGGCACCACTTTGCTGGGTGCCGATAACAAGGCTGGCCTTGCCGAGATCATGGACGCGGCACGTTTCCTGGTTGCCAATCCACAGATCAAGCACGGCACCATCAAGATCCTGTTCACGCCCGATGAAGAGATCGGCCGCGGCGTGGACAAGGTCGACCTGACAAAGCTGGGCGCCGACTTCGCCTACACCATGGATGGCGAGACCGCCGGCTATGTCGAAGACGAGACTTTCTCGGCCGACGGTGCCGTCATCACCATCGAAGGCGTCAGCGCGCATCCCGGCTTTGCCAAGGGCAAGATGGAGCACGCCATCAAGATCGCCGCCGCAATCGTCGAGCGACTGCCGAAAGACACCTGTTCGCCTGAGACCACCGACGGCAAGCAAGGCTTCCTGCATCCGATCGGCATTTCTGGCGCGCTTGAAAAAGCGACGCTCAGTCTGATCGTGCGCGACTTCACAGATGACGGCCTTGCCGAGAAGGAAACGCTGCTGCAATCCATCGTCGACGACGTGATGACGGCCTATCCGCATTCGACGGCGACACTCGAAATCAAGCAGCAATACCGCAACATGAAGCAGGTGATCGACCGCTATCCGCAGATGGTCGAATACGCCGTGGAAGCGATCCAGCGCGCCGGGCTCAAACCCGTCCGCAGCAGCATCCGCGGCGGCACCGACGGATCGCGGCTGTCCTTCATGGGCCTGCCCTGCCCCAATATCTTCGCCGGCGAACACGCCTTCCATGGCCGTACCGAATGGGTCAGCGTTCAGGACATGGAAAAAGCCGTGCAGACCATCGTGCATCTCGCGATGATCTGGGAAGAAAGGGCGTAGTGGTAACAAAGAACCATTCGCGGCACAAAGCAGCGAGGGACGGGCGTTCCGGCAGTGACGGAACGGTGTATAGTTGTACTGTCAATCGAATGGCGAATTGCGCGCCGTGACGGCGACGATATCCTCCCCAGTACATATTATAAATTATAACAAGAATAATTTCCCAAAAACATAGCTCCATTTCAGCTGATATGCAGGCGCGCCATGGGGTCATTCAAAGGCAAGCATTTTCAGACCGCGTTGTCGGCCATCGAAAGCATTGCCAATGCCGCCTCCATGTCTGCGGTTGGCGATGTCGTGGCCGCTACGGCCAAATCGTTCGGCTACAACCACATCTGCTTTCTGGCCTCGACCGGCGTCAACCAACCGTTCGAAGATCGCGTGTTGCTGAAAGTATGGCCCAAGCCATGGGCCGAACAATATAGCGCGTCCAATTTCTATGCCTCGGATCCCGTTGCGCCGCGGATCCGCCGGCAACCCGAGCTGTTCACCTGGTCCGACATCCGGCTCGATGAGGTCAGCCCGATATCACGGACCATCATGGAGATCGCGTCTGTCGATTACGGATTGAAGTTCGGCCTCTGCGCACCGGTGCACGGCATGAACGGCTATCAGGCCGGCCTCTCGCTGGCAGGCTACGAAGTCGAAAATACCGAGGACGCGCACGGCGCCATCGAGCTCGTCACGATGTATGCGTTCAACCGCTTTGCAACGCTTCGCTCTCATCAGCGTGCGAAGTTGATCGCCCTCACCTTGCGGGAGCGCGAGGTCGTCAGCTGGGTCGCTGCCGGAAAGACCGCCTGGGATACGAGCGTCATTCTCGGTATCTCCGAGGATACGGTGAACAAGACTGTCACCGCTGCCATGCACAAGTTGAATGCGCATACGCGCGCGCAGGCCGTGGCCGAAGCGATCACACAAGGACTGATCGCTTTCTGAATTGTCAATCCCCTGCCCACGGAATATCGCGACCAAACTCATCATGAGAACCCTCCACGCAGACGAGCGTGGAGAGCTTTTTATGATCGAGGTCATTCACAGCGGTAATGCTGGGCAGTTCGGCGATCTCCTGGACAAGCAATTTCGGTTACGGCACGAGGTCTTTGTCGGAGAGCGCGGCTGGACCGCCTTCGATGTCGATGGCGAGCACGAGAAAGACCAGTATGACGATGATGCCGCCGTCTATCTGGTCGCGGCCGACGACGCAGGCACTGTCGCAGGCGGCTTCCGGCTCTATCCAACCGTCTTGCCTCACATGCTCAGCGAGAATTTTGCGCAGCTTGTCGATGGCGCGCTGATCCAGCGCCGCGATGTGTTCGAGCTGACACGCTTTGCCATGCGCAAATCCGAACGCCGCAGCCATCACTATTTCGAACTGCTGCTCGCGATTCAGGAATATGGCCTGATGGAAGGCCTGTCCGGTTTCACCTCGGTCATCAATCCCTTGCGCATCCCGATTCTTCAGGGCTTCGGACTGGAGATCGAGCCGCTGGGATTGCCAGCCATGATCGATGGCGAGGCCACCATCGCCGTGCTGTTTCATGTTAGCGAAAAGTGTCTCGCTCGCGTCAGCAAGAGTGTCGCCATCAAAGACAGCGTCTTTGCACTGCCTCAGACATCCCGGCGGATCGCCTGATGCCGATGTCCCCCAATCAGTTCCAGGTCATTCAGGGCGGCAAGGACAGCGACGAGCTGATCGTCACAATGCTGCAAGCTTTGCGGCTGGCGAACGCATGCGGGTCCGAGACGACCTATGATCTGCTGCGCATGGCGCTGTTGAACGAAGGCGTTCAGCTCGCCAAGGTGCTGGCGGCGCGCTAGGCGAAACACCTGAGGGCGAGATCGGAATATCCGCGCGGGAACGCCTTGCCGCGACGGAGTGCTGGCGTTAAAGAGAGGCCGTGAGGGTGATTGCCCGAGGGCGGCTAGCTCAGCTGGTTAGAGCATCTCGTTTACACCGAGAGGGTCGGGAGTTCGAATCTCTCGCCGCCTACCACCACCTCCATGGGCCGCTATGGATCGTTCGATCCCTTCGGCCGCGCTGGTAGTTCCGCAAGATCATGAATCCAGGACGCGGCTGACCGGCACCAGATCTGTCGTCGTGGCGGCAGCTCGGCGCGCTGGCGGATACTGCCCCAGCGAATACCCCACTCGTTATCCTCAGCCGCCTCGCCACTGGCGAATATCGGCGTGCCGCAGTCCCCGCAAAAATGCTGCAGCCGGTTGAGACCGTTGTCGCCGCGCTTGACGTAGACCTTCGGCGCGCCGCCCGTCATCTCGATCGTGTCGGCCGGCGTCAGCACCGTGACGCGATAGGCCGAGCCGGTCATGGTCTGGCAATCCGTGCAATGGCAGATCGACACCCGCTGGGGATCGATTGTCGCGCGATAGCTGATGAAGCCGCAGTGGCATTGGCCGTCGATCTGCATCGCGCCTTCCTTCGCTACGTCTTTGCCCGCCGCCATGATGCCACAAAAAAACGGCGCCCCGAAGGGCGCCGCTGATTGCTATCGAGGATGTCGGCCTTAGTGAGCCGTCAGGCCGCTGCCGGCCTCTTCCGCGCCGTCGGCCTTCACCGGCAGCTTGGTGTCCTCTTCCCAGACGATCGCCTTCGGTGCCCGCACCAGGGCGTTAGCGATCACCTCGTCCATCCGGGCGACCGGGATGATATTCAGCCCGCCCTTGATGGCGTCGGAGATCTCGGTGAGGTCCTTGGCATTGTCCTCGGGGATCAGCACCGTCTTGATGCCGCCGCGGGCCGCTGCCAACAGCTTCTCCTTCAGACCACCGATCGGCAGGATCCTGCCGCGCAGCGTGATCTCGCCGGTCATGGCGACATCGTGACGGATCGGAATGCCCGTGAGCACGGACACGATCGTCGTCGCCATCGCCACGCCTGCGGACGGACCGTCCTTCGGCGTTGCACCCTCGGGCACGTGGACGTGGATGTCGCGCCGCTCGAACAGCGGCGGCTCGATCCCGAAGTTGATCGCACGCGAGCGGACGTAGGATGCCGCCGCCGAGATCGATTCCTTCATCACGTCACGCAGGTTGCCGGTAACAGTCATGCGGCCCTTGCCGGGCATCATGACGCCTTCAATGGTGAGCAATTCACCACCGACATCCGTCCATGCCAGACCGGTGACGACACCGACCTGATCGTCGCTCTCGATCTCGCCGTAGCGATACTTGGGCACGCCCAGGAACTCTTCGAGATTCTTCTCGGTGACCTTCACCACCTTCTTCTTCGAGAGCATCAGCTCCTTCACGGCCTTGCGGGCCAGTGTGGAGAGCTCGCGCTCCAGATTACGCACGCCCGCTTCGCGGGTGTAGCGGCGGATCATCAAGAGCAAGGCGTCGTCGTCGATCGACCATTCCTTGGCATCCAGACCGTGCTTCGAGAGCGCGATCGGAATGAGATGCTTGCGGGCGATCTCGACCTTCTCGTTCTCCGTGTAGCCGGCGATCCGGATGATCTCCATACGATCCATCAGCGGGCCCGGAATATTCAGGGTGTTCGCCGTGGTGATGAACATCACGTTCGACAGATCGTAGTCGACCTCCAGATAGTGATCGGCAAAGGTGCCGTTCTGCTCGGGGTCGAGGACCTCAAGCAGAGCCGACGACGGATCGCCGCGGAAATCGGCGCCCATTTTGTCGATCTCATCCAGCAGGAAGAGCGGATTCGTCGTCTTGGCCTTGCGCATCGACTGGATGATCTTGCCGGGCATCGAACCGATATAGGTCCGGCGATGTCCGCGAATCTCCGCCTCGTCACGCACGCCGCCGAGCGACACGCGCACGAACTCACGTCCGGTCGCCTTCGCGATCGACTTGCCGAGCGAGGTCTTGCCGACGCCGGGAGGACCGACGAGGCACAGGATCGGCCCGCTCAGCTTGTTGGCGCGGGTCTGCACCGCGAGATACTCGACGATGCGGTCCTTGACCTTCTCGAGCCCGTAGTGATCGTCGTCCAGCACGGCCTGCGCCGCGGCGAGGTCCTTCTTGACCTTGGACTTCTTGCCCCACGGAATCGACAGCAGCCAATCGAGATAGTTGCGCACGACGGTCGCTTCCGCGGACATCGGCGACATCTGGCGCAGCTTCTTCAGCTCATGCTGTGCCTTCTCGCGGGCTTCCTTCGACAGCTTGGTCTTGGCGATCTTCTCTTCGATGTCGGCCAGCTCGTCGCGACCTTCGTCGTCGCCGAGCTCCTTCTGGATCGCCTTCATCTGCTCGTTGAGATAATACTCGCGCTGGGTCTTCTCCATCTGGCGCTTGACGCGCGAGCGGATGCGCTTCTCGACCTGCAGCACCGAGATCTCGCTCTCCATCAGGCCGAGCACCTTCTCCAGGCGCGCGGTGACGGACAACGTTTCCAGGATGCCCTGGCGATCCGCGATCTTGACGGCGAGATGCGACGCGACCGTGTCGCCGAGCTTGGCGAAGTCAGTGATCGCCTGCACGACACCGACGACTTCGGCGGAGATCTTCTTGTTGAGCTTCACATAGCTCTCGAAGTCCGAGACCACCGAACGCGACAGCGCTTCCGCCTCGACGCTCTTGGCATCGGTATCGGCCAGCGCGACCGCCGTCGCTTCGTAATATTCGGTGCGATCGGAATACTTCTCGACCTTGGCGCGCTCGAGCCCTTCCACCAGCACCTTCACGGTGCCGTCGGGAAGCTTCAAAAGCTGCAGCACGCTGGCGAGCGTACCGATCTCGTAAATCGAGTCCGGCGATGGATCATCGTCCGACGCATTCTTCTGCGTGGCGAGCATGATGAGCGCATCATTCTTCATCACCTCTTCGAGCGCGCGGATCGATTTCTCGCGGCCAACGAAGAGAGGCACGATCATGTGCGGGAAGACGACAATGTCGCGCAGCGGCAACACCGGATAGGAGTGGCTTTCGCCGTGAACAATGGTTGGCCGGGGTTTGGAGGCAGTCATGGCCCATTCCTTTTGCTGTGCCCCCTTGCAAGCAGTCCGCCCGATGGCGCAACCGCACAAGGTGCCGATTTTCCGTCTTTGCTCGGCCGTCTCAGGCTCTACGTGTCCGGATCGTTATGGCGAATCTTGAGGGAGATTTTGTGTTCGCCGAGAGCATTAGGTGGCTATGGGCCGGGGGGGTGTCAAGTCGCGGAAATACCCATGAACAAGGGCGGTTTACAGAGCGTAGCAGCAATAAAATAGGCGGCTGCCGATCACCGGCAGCCGCCTATTGAACTTAAGTCGATGGGCCCGAAAGCCGCCCGATCAGGCGCTTGCGCTGCTCTCCGCCGTCCGGTCCGAACGGTCGGCGTAGATGTAGAGCGGGCGAGCCGTCCCATCCACAACCTCCTTGGAGATGACGACTTCCTCGACACCTTCCAGACCGGGCAGATCGAACATGGTTTCGAGCAGGATGCTCTCCAGGATCGACCGCAGACCACGTGCACCGGTCTTGCGTTCGATAGCCCGGCGGGCCACCGCACCCAGCGCCTCGTCGGCGAAGGTCAACTCGATGTTCTCCATCTCGAACAGGCGCTGGTACTGCTTGACCAGCGCGTTCTTCGGCTCGATCAGGATCTTCTTCAGCGAGGTCTCGTCGAGATCCTCGAGCGTCGCGACCACTGGCAGACGGCCGACGAATTCGGGGATCAGGCCGTACTTCAGCAGATCTTCCGGCTCGACGTGGCGGAAGATCTCACCGGTGCGGCGATCTTCGGGTGCCAGAACCTGCGCTGCGAAGCCGATCGAGGTGGTCCGTCCGCGCGACGAGATGATCTTCTCGAGGCCCGAGAACGCACCGCCGCAAATGAACAGGATGTTCGTCGTATCCACCTGCAGGAATTCCTGCTGCGGATGCTTGCGGCCGCCCTGCGGAGGCACGGAGGCAACGGTGCCTTCCATGATCTTCAGCAGAGCCTGCTGCACGCCCTCACCCGACACGTCACGGGTGATCGACGGATTGTCCGACTTGCGCGAGATCTTGTCGATTTCGTCGATATAGACGATGCCGCGCTGCGCACGCTCGACATTGTAGTCGGCAGCCTGCAGCAGCTTGAGGATGATGTTCTCGACGTCCTCACCAACATAACCGGCTTCGGTCAGCGTCGTCGCGTCGGCCATCGTGAACGGCACGTCCAGAATGCGGGCGAGCGTCTGCGCGAGCAGCGTCTTGCCCGAACCGGTCGGACCGATCAGCAGGATGTTCGACTTCGCGAGTTCGACGTCGTTGTGCTTGGTCTGGTGGTTGAGGCGCTTGTAGTGGTTATGCACCGCGACCGAGAGAACCTTCTTCGCATGGAACTGACCGATGACGTAATCATCGAGCACCTTGCAGATTTCCTTCGGCGTCGGAATGCCGTCGCGCGACTTGACCAGCGAAGACTTGTTCTCCTCGCGGATGATGTCCATGCAGAGTTCAACGCATTCGTCGCAGATGAAGACGGTAGGACCCGCGATCAGTTTGCGAACTTCGTGCTGGCTCTTGCCGCAGAACGAACAATACAGCGTGTTCTTGGAGTCGCTGGTACCGACCTTACTCATTCCTATCTCCGTCCGCCGTTCGATCTTTGTCTGCCGGTCGCCCAGTTACGGGACATATCCCGTAGATAGAGCAAAATCCGTACCAAAAAAGACCTCGTTCCAGAATGCCGCTCGAATCACGGCTCACTCGAATCCCCGCGATACTAACCGATCCGCATCAGCGAACCATGCTGACAGCCGATGATCAAGAATTCGCTAATCGGCTCCATCGCCTGGAGCGTGACAATAGCGTGATTTGCGGCATTTGCGCGGGAGAACCCCGAAAATTGGGGGAACGTTGCGTGAATGACACCACCCGACCAGCACGAAAGCGGAACTCTCGCGTCTGCTGGCGTCGGCACATAGTACCAATTCGGGAATAACTTGATCGATATGGCTGGCTTGGGACAGGCGGCGCGCGGGCGCCGTCTGTCTCGGTCTCGATATGTTCGCCGAAACGGCGTCGTTTAGGCGGGCTTCGCCGGGGTCGATTCTTCAGCGCGCTTGTCGATGACCTTGTCGATCAGCCCGAAATCCTTCGCCTGATCCGCGGTCATGAAGTTATCGCGCTCGAGCGCATTGTGAATGTCCTCGTAAGCACGTCCCGTGTGCTTCACATAGATCTCGTTGAGCCGGCGCTTCAGGCTCTCGACTTCCTTGGCATGGATCAGGATGTCGGTGGCCTGGCCCTGGAAGCCGCCTGACGGCTGATGAACCATGATGCGGGCGTTCGGCAGCGCGAAGCGCATGTCCTTTGCGCCAGCCGTCAGCAACAGCGAGCCCATCGACGCGGCCTGACCGACGCACAGCGTCGACACCGGCGGACGGATGAACTGCATCGTGTCGTAGATCGCCAGACCCGACGTCACCACGCCACCGGGCGAGTTGATGTACATCGAGATTTCCTTCTTCGGATTCTCGGCTTCGAGAAACAGAAGCTGAGCAACGGTCAGCGTCGACATGCCATCTTCGACCGGACCGGTCACGAAGATGATGCGCTCCTTCAGAAGGCGCGAAAAGATATCGTAAGCCCGTTCGCCGCGGTTGGTCTGTTCGACCACCATCGGGACGAGGTTCATGTAGGTTTCTACCGGATCGCGCATTGATCACCCGAAAGGTTGGAGGAGACACACGTCCATCGGCAAGACTGGAACCGGTTACGGTTTGCCGGGAGAGGACGAACGTCCCGTGATGCAGGAACAACAAACAGAGCCCACAGATATGGACCAATCGAGCGGCAACAAGACCACCGGTCCACATGCCACCCTGAACCTCAGTTCAAGCCGATTCGGACGGCCACCGCAAAGCGCTGGAGCCCTTTTGGAACCTGTTTCGAGCGGTATCCTTAACGTCAAAACGCCGGCTGGAGGACCCGGCCGGCGCTTCTTTTAACGTCTTCTAAGAAGAAGCGGCTCAGGCCGCAGTCTTCTCGTCCTCGTCCTTGTAGAGGTCGTCCTTGGACACCTTCTTCTCGGTCACATTGGCCAGTTCGAGGATGAAGTCGACGACCTTGTCCTCGTAGATCGGTGCACGAAGCTGGGCCAGCGCGTTGGGATTGCTGCGGTAAAAGTCCCACACTTCCTTCTCGCGGCCCGGCATCGAACGGGCGCGCTCGATCACGGCACGGCTGACCTCGTCATCGCTGACGGTGATCTTGTTCTTCTCGCCGATCTCCGAGAGCACGAGACCGAGACGCACGCGGCGATCGGCGATCTTGCGGTACTCTTCCTGCGCGGCTTCTTCGGTGGTGTCCTCGTCGGCGAAGGTCTTGCCCGACGATGCCATCTCCTGCTGGATCGAATTCCACATCAGCTTGAACTCTTCATCGACCAGCGACGGAGGCGCATCGAACTTGTGGGTCTCGTCGAGACGGTCGAGCAGCAGGCGCTTGACGCGCTGGCGGGTCGCACCGGCGAATTCGGCAACCAGACGCTCGCGTGCAGCTTCCTTCAGCTTGTCGAGGGACTCGAGGCCGAGGGTCTTGGCGAACTCGTCGTCGATCACGGTGTCGACCGGCGATTCCACCTTGGCCGCAGTGGTCTCGAACTCGGCGGCCTTACCGGCCAGCGTCTCGCTCGCATAGTTGACCGGGAACGACACCTTGAGGGTGCGGGTCTCGCCGGCGGCGATGCCGATCAGCTGGTCCTCGAAGCCCGGGATGAAGGTGTTGGAGCCGATCGCAACCGGGATCTCCTCGCCGGTGCCGCCCTCGAAGGCGACGCCGTCGATGGTGCCCTTGAAGTTGACCGTCACGCGGTCGCCCGACTCGGCCTTGCCGGTCTTCTCGGTGAACGAACGGTTCTGGTCGGCGACGCGCTTGATCGCTTCATCGATGTCCGCATCGGTCACTTCGGCCACCGGCTTCTCGACGGTGAAGCTCTTGAAGTCGGCGAGCGCGATCGGCGGCACGACTTCGATGGCGACGGTGTAATTCAGGTCCGACTTGCCCGACAGGATGTCTTCGACTTCCTTCTGCTCGGTCGGCATCGTGATCTTCGGCTCGGAAGCGAGCTTGAAGCCACGCTCGGTGAAGATCTGCGTGTTGGTGTCGCGGATCAATTCATCGACGGTCTCGGCGGCAACCGAGCGACCATAGAGACGCTTCAGGTGACCGACGGGAACCTTGCCCGGGCGGAAGCCGTTGAGCTTGACCTTGCCCTTCATGTCATCGAGGCGCGCATCGACCTTGGCTTCGATGTCGGCAGCCGGCACGTTGACCGAGAACTCGCGCTTCAATCCCTCGGAGAGGGTTTCATTCACCTGCATGGCGTCAATCTTCTTCCCGCTTGGTCCGGCCCAATGGCCCGGACATTGTAAATCTGTGCGGCATCAGGCCAGAGCCTGCGCCGGTGGTGCGAACTGTCTCTGCAAGGCCAACCTTGCGGAAACACGTCCGAAAATCGTCATGGTCAAACGCTATGTGCGCTTGGTGCGGGCGGAGGGACTCGAACCCCCACAACTTTCGTCACTGGAACCTAAATCCAGCGCGTCTACCAATTCCGCCACGCCCGCGAAAAACATCATGTCCGGCCGCGATGTCGCGAGCGGCGGGCTTATAACATGGGGACCGTGGTTCGCAGCAAAAAAATGGTCACATAGCGGCTTACTTGCCGCAGCCCCGGCAACTGGACTTTGGCGCGGCAAAATGGTCGGGATTTGGGCATGACGAACCGCTTTCTCCCCCTCACGCGCCGGACCCTGCTTGCAGGCGCCGGAAGCGCGCTGATCGCCCCGATTCTGCCCCGGGTCAGCCTCGCGCAAGCCGTCGCCGCGCTGGAACTACAGGCCAAGGCTGATCCCTTCCCGGTGAAGCCCGGCGCCTCCACCGAGGCCTGGACGCTCCATTCGGCCCAGAAGGGGCCGCTGCGCTTCAACCGCGGCGACGAGATCACAGTTCAACTCGCCAATCAGCTGCCGGTCCCTATCGTCTTGAACTGCCGAGGCATTAACGGCACGTCCGGGATCGGCCCGCTGCTCGACCGCAAGCCGGTCGCGGCCGGGGCCAAGGACGCGTTCAAGCTGCAGATGCGCAGCGCCGGAACGTCGTATCTGGACATGCGCCTGCTCGGCGACGGTCAGGCGCTGCCGTCTCAGGTCCGCAGCGTGGTCGTCCAGGAGAGCGATCCGGTCGAGGTGGACCGCGACGAGGTGCTGCTGATCGAGGACTTCCGCCTCAGGCCGGACGGCGGTCTGCTCGCCCCCGCCAGTGATCCGAAAGACGCCGCGGCGCTGTTCCTGATCAACCGGAAATCCACGCTGGAGCTGTCGGCCCGCGTCAACGAACGGCTCAGGCTCCGTCTCATCAATGGCTGCCAACGCAATGTGGTTGCTATAAAATTTGACGATCACGAGGTCCGTGTGATGGCCATCGACGGTCAGCCCTCGGAGCCATTCCCTGCCCGTAATAATCAGGTGGTGCTGGCGCCCGGAACGCGGGTTGACGTCTTCCTCGACGCCGTCAGGCCGGCGGGATCGACCTCGGCGATCCTGCTCCATGACGGCAAGACAGCCCGGCCGATCGGCCAGATCCAAATGTCCAACGATCCACCGCTACGGGCCACGCCCCTGCCGGCCGCCGCGCCGCTGCCCTCCAACGGTTTGCCAGCTCAGCTCGATCTCAAGGGCGCGCTGCGCGTCGATATGGCCCTGAGCGCCGTCAGTCCCGAATGGGTGAAGCCGGTCGACCTGTCCGCCGGCACGCCGCCGGCATTCCGGACCAAGCCCGGCCGCACCGTGGTGCTTGCGCTGACCAACCGGGCCACCAGCCCGATGGTATTCCAGATCCACGGCCATCACGTCCGCCTGCTCGACAGGCTCGATGACGGCTGGAAACCGTTCTGGCTCGACACCCTGGCGCTGGACGTCGGCCAGACCCAGCGCATCGCCTTTGCCGCCAACAATGTCGGGCGCTGGCTGATGGAGGCCTTCGTCGCTGACTGGGCCGCCCCGCGGCAGGTCCGCTGGTACGGCGTCGACTGAGAGGTCGTCAGTACTGGATACCGAGCTGGTCGTAGACCCGACGGAACACCGCCGGCAGCACCTCGGTCAGATCCTCGGCGATCAACCCGGGGCCAGCTTCGCTGCCCGCCTCGCCATGCATCCAGACTCCGATACAGGCGGCCTCATAGGCAGGAACGCCTTGCGCCAGCAGCGCGCAGCTGATGCCGGCCAGCACATCGCCGGAACCGGCAGTCGCCAGCCATGGCGGCGCGTTGGCAGCGATGGCGGCTCGGCCATCCGGCGATGCCACGACTGTATCCGGCCCCTTCAACAGCACGATAGCACCCGACTCTTGCGCCGCCAGACGAACCCGCTCCAGTTTAGATAACGCTGGATGTTTCCCGTCCACCTTACTGAAGATGCGTGAAAATTCACCTTCATGAGGCGTCAACACGACGCCGGATTCCGGGCTGGCCTTGATCAGACCGAACAGCTGCTCGGGCGCCTCTGCGAAGCTGGTCAGCGCATCGGCGTCGAGCACCGCATGTCGCTTCGTGGCCAGGATGGCCTCCACGAACATGCGCGTCCGTTCGCCAACACCGGCCCCCGGCCCGATCACGCAGGCTGACACCTTGCCGCCGATCAGCGCGGCGAACTCCGCCGACGTATCCACCGGCCGCACCATCACCGCCGTCAGCGCGGCGGCATTGACCGCCAGCGCATCGCGCGGCGACGCCACAGTCACCAGCCCCGCCCCGCCCCGCAGCGCTGCGCGGGCGGACAGCCGGGCAGCGCCCGTGGCGGCGATGTCGCCGGAGACCACCACGGCATGGCCGCGCGAGAATTTGTGGCTGTTGATTTTCGGCACCGGAAACGCGTCGGCCCACAGGTCCGGATTGTTCTCGAAGGTCTGCGGGCGGATTTCCGCCAGCACATCCTCGTCGATGCCGATGTCGATCACCCGGAGCCGGCCACAATGCACCCGGCCCGGCACCAGCAGATGGCCCGGCTTGGGTCTGAAGAACGTCACGGTCTCGGTCGCCCTGATAGCGCCGCCCATCACGGCCCCTGAATCGCCGTTGATACCGCTCGGCAGATCGACAGCCAGCACGGGCACGCCGGCCGCATTGATGGCGTCGATCATGATCAGCGGATCGCCCTTGACCGGACGATTGAGCCCGGCGCCGAACAACGCATCGATGATCAAAGCCGGCTGCCCGATCAAGGAGGGATCACAGGGCAGCACCTCGCCCTTCCATCCCTTGGCAGCCAGCGCCGCATCGCCCTTCAGCGTTGCCCGGTCGCAGAGCAGGATCACCGAAACGTCACGCCCCTGCGCCGCGAGCTCGGCCGCCGCGACGAAGCCATCGCCGCCATTGTTGCCACGACCGGCAACGACCAGGATCACCCCCTCCTCGGCCAGTTCGCCCGCCACGTCCGCGACCGCCCGTCCGGCGGCGCGCATGAGTTTGAAGCCTGGCGTGCCCGACGCAATCGTGAGTTGATCGGCGCGCGCCATCTCGTCGGTCGTTAGAATATCCATCTCGCTTCTCACTACGCCTTTTTGGAAGGCACTCGCGTCACACGCGAACGCAGCAGAGTAAAACTGCACATCATGCGATCACTTTGATCACTATGTAGGCAAAAGTAATCGAATACTCTTGATGCGAACCTCGTCAGGTGCGATGTAATAACCTGATAATGCTTCAAAAATAGCCGAGGAGCGAACTTGGCACGGACCCTGCTTTTAGGGAAGCCAGCTTCGGGTCCGTCGCGCTCACCGGCAAATGTTGAAAGACACCTGTTTAAGAGACAGGGGTGGCCGACCGTCTACCGCATCGGGCGAGATTTCGTCTGTGCGGCGTGGCGGCAGCGCAATAACGCCCGAAATTGGGTATCGAACAGTGTGCGCACAACGCGCAATGGTCAAAGCTACTTGAGGCAAATAACTTGCGGCCTGATTGGAAGTGCCGGGGAGACGTTCAGTGAAAAAGATCGAAGCCATCATCAAGCCCTTCAAGCTGGACGAGGTGAAAGAGGCTCTTCAGGAAGTCGGGTTGCAAGGCATTACCGTCACGGAAGCCAAGGGCTTCGGCCGTCAGAAGGGCCACGCCGAACTTTATCGCGGCGCTGAATACATTGTCGACTTTCTACCCAAGGTGAAGATCGAGATCGTGATTGGCGACGACCTCGTCGAAAAGGCGATCGATGCCATCCGTCGCGCCGCACAAACCGGCCGCATTGGTGACGGCAAGATCTTTGTGTCGAACATCGAGGAAGCCGTGCGCATCCGTACCGGCGAGTCCGGACTCGACGCGATCTGACGGACTGGACGCTCTCCAAGCCGGGTGCTATCCGACATTCAACGCTTCAAGGCGTCACCAAAAAGGCTGCTTCGGCAGCCTTCTGTTGTTGACGGTTTGTCTTGTTGAAAACGTGCCGTTGTGACCTGATCGTCACGACAGATTGTTACGTCCCGGAAATCGGCCCGCAAAAAAGGTAGGGAGCCCCATGACGACCGCCAAAGAAGTCCTGCAGTCCATCAAGGACAATGACGTCAAGTACGTCGACCTGCGTTTCACCGATCCCCGCGGCAAGTGGCAGCACGTGACCTTCGACGTCTCGATGGTCGATGAAGAAATGTTTGCCGAAGGCACCATGTTCGACGGTTCCTCGATCGCCGGCTGGAAGGCGATCAACGAGTCCGACATGATGCTGATGCTGGATCCGGCAACGGCGACGATCGATCCGTTCTTCGCAGAGACCACCATGGTCATCACCTGCGATATTCTCGAGCCCTCCACCGGCGAGCCCTATAACCGCGACCCGCGCGGCATCGCCAAGAAGGCCGAAGCCATGGTCAAGTCCATGGGCATCGGCGACACCGTGTTCGTCGGTCCGGAAGCCGAATTCTTCGTGTTCGACGACGTCCGCTTCTCGAGCGACCCATACAACACCGGCTTCAAGCTCGACTCGTCCGAATTGCCGACCAACTCCGGCACCGAATATGAAGGCGGCAATCTCGGCCACCGCATCCGCACCAAGGGCGGTTACTTCCCCGTCCCGCCGCAGGACTCGGTGCAGGACATGCGCTCGGAAATGCTCGGCGCGATGGCGCGCATGGGCGTCAAGGTCGAGAAGCATCACCACGAAGTGGCGTCCGCCCAGCACGAACTCGGTATGAAGTTCGACACGCTGACCTACATGGCCGACCAGATGCAGATCTATAAGTATTGCATCCATCAGGTCGCGCACATCTACGGCAAGACCGCCACCTTCATGCCCAAACCCGTTTTTGGCGACAACGGCTCGGGCATGCATGTGCATCAGTCGATCTGGAAGGACGGCAAGCCGACCTTCGCCGGCAACAAATATGCCGATCTCTCCGAGACCTGCCTCCACTACATCGGCGGCATCATCAAGCACGCCAAGGCGATCAACGCCTTCACCAATCCGTCGACCAACTCCTACAAGCGTCTGGTCCCCGGCTACGAAGCCCCGGTGCTGCTCGCCTACTCCGCGCGCAACCGTTCGGCCTCCTGCCGCATCCCCTACACCACCAACCCGAAGGCCAAGCGCGTCGAAGTCCGCTTCCCGGATCCGATGGCCAATCCGTATCTCGCTTTCGCCGCGATGCTGATGGCCGGTCTCGACGGCATCAAGAACAAGATCGATCCGGGTCCGGCCATGGACAAGGACCTCTACGATCTGCCGAAGGAAGAACTGAAGTCGATCCCGACGGTGTGCGGTTCGCTCCGCGAAGCCCTCGAGAACCTCGACAAGGATCGCGGCTTCCTCAAGAACGGCGGCGTATTCGATGACGACTTCATCGACAGCTATATCGAACTGAAGATGACCGAAGTGATGCGTTATGAAATGACGCCGCACCCGGTCGAATTCGACATGTACTACTCGCTGTAATCCCGTCAGGGATTGCACGAACGATCAGGGCGCTCCGGCAACGGGGCGCCTTTTTCGTTGGCCGCATGGCGCCTATTTGCGGGCGAGCGCCATCACCGGTTCGGGCGCGTTCGGGAAGCCTATCGCCGCAAGCGCCCTGGCTGCCTCCCCTTCGCTGGCGGCCCACGGCAGCTTCGCGGTGACGCCCCGCGTGACGGGTTCGCCGAGACCCCCGCCGAAATCGATCGGCCACAGACCATTCGGCACCGCCTCCACAGTGACTCCGCGCAGCCGCGTGCCAGCGCCGAGGGGCGACAGATCATCCGGTTGCAGCCGCCGCGCCGTCGATGCATCCCGGGGGTCTGTGAAACTGGCCAGCACCGGCATCAATTCGCCGGTGACCGGCACGGCGCCGGTCTGGCTGCTGACGTCGCGGAACGCGATCTTGCGCCCCGCCGCCTGATAGGCGCGCATCGCCACGAAATTGGCGCCGTCGAAATCGGCGCTGCCCTTGTCGTCGTGCAACATCAGCGCGGCGAGATTCCTGCCGCCGCCGAGATCGACGACCACGGCATCGCCCCGTGACGTCACCTTGCCGGAAGGTTGGTAGCCCCGATAGGGATGCACGGAGACGACATGCGAGGCCGACTTCACGCCGTCCGGCGTCTCGACCTCCATGGTCAGCCGATATTTGTGCGCGGGCCGGTTGATCCGGATCTGATCGCCGATCACCAGGGCAGCGAGCAGTCCGAGCGGACCGACCCATTTCAGCATGTTCATTATTATTGGCCTCCCCCATCGGCCATGCACGATCGCGACGGAGACGTCAAAGCGGCGATATGTCTTGATCCCCGATGCAATTGACGGAACAGTGAAAGTCCGATCGATGCAGAGGATCCACCGTGCCCGCAGAAGCCAATGTCCAGACGCGCAGCGACCTGACCTGGGCGATCACGGCGGGCGGCATCGCCACGGTGTCCTTTGCGATCCTCATAGGCTTCGCCTGGTACTTCTCGGGAACGCTATTCCTGATCTTCGCAGGCATTCTGCTCGGTGTAGCGCTCAATGCGCTGACGGAATTATTCGGGCGCTTCATGGGCGGCCCGCATCCGATGCGGCTCGTCATGATCTGCATCGTGCTCGCGGCGATGCTGGTGGGCGTGATGTATCTGGGCGGGTCGACCATCGCCAATCAGGCCAAGACGCTGTCCGGCACCCTCAAGTCACAGGTCGTCAACGTAAAGACCTATCTCGAGCAGCACGGTGTCGACACCAGCTATTTCGATTTCAACAGCATCACGTCGGATCCGCCCGCCGAGCCCGGCACGTCGCCCGCCACCTCAACGCCGAAGTCGAGCAGCGGCCTGCCGAGTGCCGGCACCATCGCATCATCAGGTGGCGCCATTGTCAGCCAGACACTGAAGATCCTGCTCGGCACCGTCGGCGCGGTCGGCAACTTCTTCATCGTGCTGTTCTTGGGATTGTCGTTTGCCGCACAGCCCAGCGTCTATCGCAAAGGACTCTTGCACCTGACGCCGCGAAAACATCGCGGGCCGATGACGGTCATCGTCGATCGCATCAGCGACACGCTGCAGCGCTGGCTGATCGCGCAGATGCTCACCATGGTGGTGGTCGGCGCCATTACCTGGATCGGGCTGAAGCTGATCGGGATTCCCAGCGCCTTCATTCTCGGCGTTCAGGCCGGCCTGCTCGCCTTCATTCCCACCGTCGGCGCCCTGCTCGGCGGGTTGATCGTCGTGCTCGCCAGCCTCGCCTCGGGCTGGGTCGCCGCCGCGTCAGCCTTTGCGCTGTTCATGGGCGTGCATGCGCTGGAGAGCTACATCCTGACGCCAATCCTGCAGCGGCAGGCGCTCGACATTCCGCCGGCCACGCTGTTCGCGTTCCAGATCCTGCTCGGCGTCGTCTTCGGCGTCTGGGGCCTCGCACTGGCGCTGCCGGTGCTGGCGATCGTCAAGGTCGTCATCGACTTCATGCGCGAAGAGGACGAAGCCTCCGCGCAGGATAAGGCGATGGCGGCTTAACCTGATCCCTCATCCTGAGGAGCGCGCCGAAGGCGCGCGTCTCGAAGGACGGCCACAGGCTTCGAGCCAAGTCAGCTCATGGTTCGAGACGGCGCTGAAGAAGCGCGTCCTCACCATGAGGGACTGAGTTTGGGTTACCCCTACGTGGTCAGCACAGTCTCGGTGTGCTCGACATAAGGCGGCGTTTCGAAATACGGGCCGACCAGCGCGCGCCATTCAGCGAAATCGGGCGAACCACGGAAATCGACGGTGTGGTTTTCGAGCGTTTCCCACTTGGCGACGAGACGGTAGCGCGACGGCATCTCGACCGACTTGTGCAGCTCGAAGCCCTTGCCGCCCCTGGCGCGGAGGAACAGCGGCTTCGCCTTGGCGACGGCCGCCTCGAAATCCTTCTCGGTGCCCGGCTTGACGTCGATCTGTGCGATTTCAGTGATCATGGTTTCCCGACCCTTTGTTTTGCGGTCGGTGTCTTTACCGCAAAGTCGGGGTTCGGTGAAGGAGCCGCCGAAAAGTGATCAGGCGAACAGCAGAACCGTGCCGACGACCATGACGCAGCAGCCGATGAAAGCGATGACCGGCAGCTTGCCGTGCTGCGCGCCGTAGCGCCCCTGCGCACGACGCTCGGTGATCAGCGCGGTCTCGTATTCGTCCGAGCTCGAAAACATGCAGGCAAAGCCCGCACGGGCCGAAGCGGCAGCCGCTTCGAGCGACATCAAAGCAGTATTGGAAGTCGAGTCAGGCGAGGTCATCATGCGATGACCATAGGGATCGAATGGTAAACGGATCCTTTATCGCGCGCCGCTTGCCGTCATCGTGACCGCAGCCCGCACGACGCTCGGCTTCGCCGCTTGCCCGATCGCCGCAGCGCGGCGCCCCTGCTCCAGCGACAGCGGTTCTTCTTCCGCGGCCTGCACGCGGTTACGTCCGCTGCGCTTGGCCTGGTAGAGCGCGGTGTCCGCGGCAGCCAGCAGGACGTCGAGTTCAGTGCCGGCCGGTCCGCCGGCCACGCCGATACTCACGGTGGTCGCGACCGGTGCCTCGTCGACCTGGATACCGCAAGTCGCAAACGCCTCGCGCACGCGCTCGGCCGCCTGCATCGCCTCGTCCAGGCTGCAGGGCAACATCGCCGCAAACTCCTCGCCGCCGATGCGGCCCGACAGGTCGGTGATCCGCAGCGTATGCGTGATGACCGTGGCGAACAGTTTCAGCACCTCGTCGCCTGCGGGATGCCCGAAGCGATCGTTGATCGACTTGAAGTGATCGATGTCGAAGATCATGACTGTGACCGGGCGGCCGGCCTTCGCCTCGCGCTCGATCATCCGCGCCGTCGCCTCGGAGAAGCCGCGGCGGTTGAACAGGCCGGTGAGCGGATCGCAGGACGCGGCGACCTTGTGCGCCGTGACCGCACGCTCGGACACCAGCATGAAGATCAGGAACACCGTGCCGACCGCATAAAGCACGAGTTCGACGGCAAAGGCCGTGACCCAGATGCTGTTGCCGAAATTGCTGTGATCGCCATGCAGCAGATCGCCGAGCAGGATCGGCAGCATCAGGACGAAACCATGCAGCATCGGCACCAAAATGGTCGGCCACCGCCGTTGCACCGCCTTGCGACGCTCGTTCCACAATTCATGCGCCGTCAGCATCGCATAAAGCGCGACGATACCGGCGCCGATGGTCATGCGCAGCGACGCAGCCTCAGCCGGCAGGGAGAAGATCACCGCGATCCAGGCGATGGCGCCGAGAAACAGGCCGGCCCAGCTCGGGCTGCGGCCGTGGAACACGCGCGCAGCGTTCCACACCATGCCGCAGGCCACGAAGCCCACGGCATTGAATGCCAAAGACAGCACGTCGCCCAGGAGCGACGCGGCAAGTGTCCACAATGCGACCGATACGGCGCCGAGCAGGTAAGCCAGCCCCCACCAGTTGAGGGCCGCGATCTTTTCCTGTCGTCCGAAAAACAGCAGCATCCCGCCCAACATCGCCGCAACCAGGGTTGCCACCAAATAGAGCGTGGAAGAATCGAGCGACATATTTGAGCACCGGCAATTGTTGCGAGATTTCCAAACCATCATGATTCGGAGTGGCCTCTTCGCCATCATCGAACATACGAGTGTACCGATTGGAAATCCGTTTGCGCGCCTGCACAAGTTTTCACGAAAAACTGCATCAATCTGTCGGTATCCGGAATGTCCCGGAACGCAAAAAGGGCGCCCGAAGGCGCCCTTTTCAAAATTGTATTCACCGCATTTGCAGCAAATTTTATCGAAGCAGAAATTAGCGCTTCGAGAACTGGAAGGACTTGCGGGCTTTCGCCTTGCCGTACTTCTTGCGCTCGACGACACGCGAGTCGCGGGTCAGGAAGCCGCCCTTCTTGAGGACGCCGCGCAGATCCGGCTCGAAGCAGGTCAGAGCCTTGGAGATGCCGTGACGCACGGCACCGGCCTGGCCCGACAGACCGCCACCGGCAACGGTGCAGATCACGTCGTACTGGCCAGCGCGGGCTGCAGCGACCAGCGGCTGCTGGATGAGCATGCGCAGCACCGGACGCGCGAAGTACACTTCGACTTCACGGGTGTTGACGACAACCTTGCCGGCGCCCGGCTTGATCCAGACACGAGCGACAGCGTCCTTACGCTTGCCGGTCGCATAGGCGCGGCCCTGCTTGTCGACCTTCTTGACGTACTTCGGGGCATCCGGAGCGGACACCTTCAGCGACGCCAGCTGATCGAGAGACTGCATGGTATCCGACATTATGCGGCCCTCTTGTTCTTGCGGTTCAAAGCGCCGACATCGAATGCTTCCGGCTGCTGGGCCTCGTGCGGGTGCTCTGCACCGGCATAAACACGCAGATTGCCGAACTGGACGCGACCGAGCGGGCCGCGCGGGATCATGCGCTCAACAGCCTTCTCGACAACGCGCTCCGGGAAACGACCTTCGAGGATCGACTTCGCAGTACGTTCCTTGATGCCGCCGATGAAGCCGGTGTGGTGATAGTAGACCTTGTCGTCGCGCTTGCGGCCGGTGAAAACCACCTTGTCCGCGTTGACGATGATGACATGGTCGCCGCAATCAACATGCGGGGTGTAGGTCGGGAGGTGCTTGCCGCGCAGCCGCATTGCGACCAGCGTGGCCAGCCGGCCCACCACGAGACCAGTGGCGTCGATGACGATCCACTTCTTCGTGATCTCGGCGGGCTTTGCCGAAAACGTCTTCATTGTGAATATCCATGAAAAGGGGATATCGGCGGTGATCCGCCGAACTGAGGGCGTTTCTAAATAAGCGACCGGATTCCGTCAATGCCAAATACGACAGAATTCATCAATTAAATCATCGCGTTATAATTACGGTTATATAATACCTTAGTAATTACCCAACGTTCGGAATGGAATAGGTCGACGTCACATGGGCGATCGGATCTGCCGAAGTGCCTGATAACAGGGTCACTTCGCCCACGGCGAGGCGTTTTCCGAGCTTCAGCAGCTTGGCGGCCGCCAGAACGTCCTGTCCCGGCAAGCCCTTGCGCAGGAAATTGATGTTCAGGCTGGTGGTCACTGCGAGGCCCACGGGGCCGATCGCCGACAACAGCACGACGTACATGGCGAAATCGGCCAGAGCCATCAGGGTCGGACCCGATACCGTGCCGCCCGGCCGCAGCATGCGTTCGCCATAGGTCTGGCGCAGCAGGCAAGTGGTACCATCAGCGCTTTCAATCGCGATATCGCCGGCGCCAAAGGCCTGCGGGAACTCGCGCTTCAGAAACGCCTCGAGTTCAGCCACGCTCATTTTCGCAGTCGCCATGTCTCTACCCTGCTCTCGCTTGTGCCGTCCTGTTACAATATGGTGACGGTCCTGCCCAGCGATGGAATCTCAAGTCATGGTTCAACCAGCACGCGCGGAAACAGCGCGGCCATCCATTCTTCTGCGTGAAACGGTCGGCAGCATCGGCGTGTTGACGCTGAATCGTCCGGCTGCCCGCAACAGCCTCTCCGAAGGACTGATCGGCGAGCTGCACGCCGCCCTCGATGACATGGCCGGCGACAAGACCCTGCGCGCCGTGGTGATCGCCGCCAGCGGCCCGGTCTTCTCCGCCGGACATGACCTGAAAGAACTCACCGCGCGCCGCACTGATGCCGATCGTGGCCGCGCCTATTTCGCGCATATGATGACGATCTGCAGCGCCATGATGCAGGCCATCGTGCGGCTGCCGAAGCCGGTGATCGCCGCCGTGCAAGGCGTCGCCACTGCTGCAGGCTGCCAACTCGTGGCGAGCTGCGATCTCGCTATCGCCTCCGAACACGCAAAATTCGCGACGCCCGGCGTCGATATCGGCCTGTTCTGTTCGACGCCCATGGTGGCGCTATCGCGCAACGTGCCGCGCAAGCAGGCGATGGAAATGCTGCTGACGGGCGAGCCCATCTCCGCCGAACGCGCCCGCGAGATCGGCCTGGTCAACCGCGTGGTGGCCGCCGGCACCGAACGCGATGCAGCGATCGCGCTGGCAGAACAAGTGGCGCACAAGTCGGCGCATACGGTGAAGATCGGCAAGGAAGCGTTCTATCGCCAGGCCGAGATGAATCTCGCGGATGCCTATCGCTTCGCCGCTGAAGTGATGACCGAGAACATGATGGCCCGCGATGCCGAGGAAGGCATCGGCGCGTTCATCGCAAAGCGCGAGCCGAAGTGGGAAGACCGGTAATTGAAATGAACCACGACAGCTATAACGACGCCTATATCCGCGAGATCCTCAACACCGTCAAAACCGTCGCGATGGTCGGCGCCTCCCCGCAAAACGTGCGGCCGAGCTATTTCGTGTTCAAGTATCTCGCCGAACGCGGCTACGACATGATCCCGATCAATCCGGGCCAGGTCGGCAAGAGCCTGCTCGGCAAGCCGTTCGTCGCCTCGCTGCAGGAGATCGGTCGCCCTATCGACATGATCGACATCTTCCGCAGCGCCGATCACGTGATGCCGATCGTCGAACTCGCGCTGACGCTTAATCCGCTGCCCAAGGTGGTGTGGATGCAGCTCGGCGTGCGCCATGACGAGGCCGCCGCCAAGCTTGAAGCCGCAGGCATCAAGGTGGTGATGAACCGCTGCCCCAAGATCGAATATGGCCGGCTGTCGTCGGAGATCCAGTGGATGGGTGTCAATTCGCGCACGCTCAGCTCCAAGCGCGCGCCAATCCCGACCCAGGGCATGCGGCTGTCGCTGAATCGCAGCAGCCTTGGCGGTGGTAGCACCGCTGCGGCCGATCGCGTTGCGCAGCAAAATAACAAGGACAAGAACGACACCGCCTGACGGTGCGTTTCGCGATTTTATTTCCTTTGAAATGACACAGCGCAGCACGACTGTTGCGAAGTCAGGGCAAAATGCCGCCTCGCCTTGACGGCAGCGCTGCGCCCGATCAGGTTGGCGCCAACAAACCGCTATTCGACAGGGAGTGATGATGAACGATCGTATTCCAGGCTTCGGCACCCTCGCCGTCCATGCCGGCGCGCAGCCCGACCCGACCACCGGTGCCCGCGCGACGCCGATCTATCAGACCACTTCGTTCGTCTTCAACGATGCGGATCACGCCGCCTCGTTGTTCGGCCTGCAATCCTTCGGCAACATCTATACGCGCATCACCAATCCGACCACGGCCGTACTGGAAGAGCGCGTCGCAGCGCTGGAAGGCGGCACGGCCGCCCTCGCCGTCGCGTCCGGCCATGCCGCGCAGCTGGTGGTGTTTCAGCAGTTGCTGCAGCCCGGCGACGAATTCATCGCCTCGCGCAAACTCTATGGCGGTTCGATCAACCAGTTCAGCCACGCCTTCAAGAGCTTCGGCTGGAACGTGGTGTGGGCCGATCCCGATGACGTCCCGTCGTTCGAGCGCGCGGTGACTGACAAGACCAAAGCGATCTTCATCGAGTCCATCGCCAATCCTGCCGGCTCGATCACCGACATCGAGGCGGTTGCTGCCATCGCCCGCAAGGCCGGCGTTCCGTTGATCGTCGACAACACACTGGCGACCCCCTATTTGATCAAGCCGATCGACCACGGCGCCGACATTGTCGTGCATTCGCTGACCAAGTTTCTCGGCGGCCACGGCAACTCGCTCGGCGGCATCATCGTGGACGCGGGCACCTTCGACTGGTCGAAAGGCAACAAATATCCGGTGCTGTCAGAGCCGCGCCCGGAATATCATGGCATCAAGCTGCAGGAGACCTTCGGCAACTTCGCGTTCGCCATCGCCTGCCGCGTACTCGGCCTGCGCGATCTCGGCCCGGCGCTGTCGCCATTCAACGCGTTCCTGATCCAGACCGGCATCGAAACGCTGCCGCTGCGCATGCAGCGCCACAGCGACAATGCTAAGGCGGTCGCCGAATGGCTGTCGGCCCATCCGAAAGTGGCGGCGGTGAATTATTCGGGATTGTCGGATAACCGCTATCACACCCTCGCGCGCAAATATGCACCGAAGGGCGCGGGCGCCGTGTTCACCTTCAGCCTGAAGGGCGGCTATGACGCCGGCGTGAGTCTCGTGTCGAACCTGAAACTGTTCTCGCATCTGGCCAATGTCGGCGACACCCGCTCGCTGGTGATCCACCCGGCGTCGACCACCCACAGCCAGCTCGACGACGAAGCCAAGACGCGCTCCGGCGCCGGACCCGACGTTGTCAGGCTGTCTGTCGGCATCGAAGACAAGGAAGATCTGATCGCGGATCTCGAACAGGCGCTGAACGCTTAAGTTCTTTCCTCGCCCCGCCAAGGCGAAGCAAAGCTTCGCTGGGCGGGGAGAGGGTGGCGCGGACGCAGTCCGCGTCGGGTGAGGGGGAGCCAGTGTTTCACTCACTGGCTCCCCCTCACCCGGATTACTCGCTTCGCTCCTAATCCGACCTCTCCCCGCAAGCGGGGCGAGGTTAAGAAGCGCTAGGCCTGACCGCGCATCGCCTTGTCTTCCCGCACCAGCCGCGCATTGCGCTGGAATACCGAATAGGTCGCCAGCGCGAACAGCACCACCAGCAGCTGGATCGACAGCGCTTCCAGCGTCGGATTGAAACCGATCGCCGTCAGGAATGCGCTGCCTGGCGCGTCGGTGACCCCGATCATCGCCTGTTCCTGGAATTCCTGGATCGCTTCGCCGATGAACTTGATGCCCATCACGAACAGGAAGGCCGAGGTGATGATGAACAGCGGTCGCAGCGGGATGCGCTGGGCGATCATGTTGATGAAATAAAAGAGCACGACGAGACCGGCGGTCGCCGCCGCCAGACCCCCGAACAGTCCGACGCTCCAGCCGCCTTCGGTGGTCGCGAGCGTGTTGATGAACAGCACCGTCTCGGCGCCCTCACGAAACACCGCGAGAAATGCCAGCATCGCGACGGCCAGACCGGTATCCTGCGCGAGCGCCTGATCTGCCTTCGCCGCCAGATAATCCTGCCAGCCGCGCGGATCCTGCTTCACCATCAACCAGCCGCTGACATAGAGCATCAGGCCCGCCGCAAACAGGATGACGATGGCCTCGAAGACATCGCTGTGATCGCCGGAATTGAACACTGCGAACGCCCATGCTGCGACCAGGCTGGCGAGGATTGCCGCCAGCGCGCCCAGATAGAGCGCGGTCACGCGATGGTCGCCGCCGGATTTCCTGAGATAGCCGGCCAGCGCCGCGATCACGAGCATGGCCTCAAGGCCCTCGCGCAACAGAATGACAGCAGCCTGAATGAATGCGGAGGACATGACCCAATCCCGTGTGGTGGTGCGTAGTATCTATTGCGCGGTGCGCATGAGCGAAAGCCGCACAGCCACACGACTGCGTCAACTCCGTTACAATCGTTCTAGTCGGTAACGCGCAACAGCTAGGCGGCCTTGCCGACCGCGAGGTCGAGCTGACGCTCCGTCAATGCCGCCCCGCGCGGCTTCATCCGCTCCACCTGCAGGATCGCCAGCGTCAGAACCACGATCGCGACCGCCTGATGGGTCAACGCCAGATCGATCGGCACCTGATGCAGCAGCGTGAGAATGCCGAGCGCGGCCTGCATCGCGATCGATGCCGCCAGCCACAGCGCGCCATTGACGACGGCAGTCCCTGCCCGCGCGCGGATCGCATCGATCACATGCCAGATCGCGAGTACGAACAACACATAGGCGGTCATGCGATGCTGGAACTGAACCGTCAGCGTGTTGTCGAACATGTTGCGCCACCACGGCTCCTCGAAGAACAGCCGCGACGCAGACGGGATCAGCGCGCCGTCGATCTCCGGCCAGGTGTTGAAGACGCGACCGGCGCGCAGACCCGCAACCAGCGCACCGAAATAGATCTGCAGGAAGGTCAGCCCCAACAATACCCAGCTCGTCACGCGCAAGCGACTTGCCGCCAGCACCGGCGCACGGTCGCTCAGGCGGCGCAGCGTCCAGACGATGGCGGCGAAGATGATCAGTGCCAGCATCAGATGCGCCGCGAGACGATATTGCGAGACTTCCACGCGCTTGGTCAGGCCCGAGGCCACCATCCACCAGCCCACCGCGCCCTGCAGGCCGCCGAGACCGAAGATCACCCACAGCCGCTTCTTCAGTTCCGAGGTCAGGATACCGCGCCACAGGAACCAGAGGAACGGCAACAGGAACACCATGCCGATGACGCGGCCGAGCAGACGATGGCTCCATTCCCACCAGAAGATGGTCTTGAACTCATGGAGCGTCATGCCGCTATTCAGTTCGCGATATTGCGGGATCTGCTTGTAGGCCTCGAAGGCCGCGATCCAGTGCGATTCATCGAGCGGCGGAATGGCGCCGGTCACCGGCTTCCATTCGACAATCGACAGGCCGGATTCGGTGAGCCGTGTCGCGCCGCCGACCAGCACCATCGCCACGATCATCGCGGCGACGGCAATCAGCCACCAGCGCACCGGGCGTAATTCCTTGGGGCGGGTTTGGGACAAAGCGGTCATCGCAGGGGTCTCGGGAACAGCCGCAAAATCAGCGCCTTGAATGAAATTTCGAGCCCCTTATAGTCCGCCCGCGAAGGCCTGCAAAGTTGGGCACTTTGCCTAACCCGATCTCAAGCCGACTTTGGACCGCACATTTCCGTCATGACCATCCGCACCCGCAAATTCTTCGGAACCATCTTTCTGCTGATCCTCGTGGTGGTGTGGTCGCTGCTCGGCATGACCATCGCGCAGACCCCCTGGCTGGCCAATAACGGCTGGCTGCAGGCAGCCTTCTATGTCATCGCCGGTCTCGGCTGGGTGCTGCCGGCGATGCCGATCATCAGCTGGATGGGCAAGGCCGATCCTGTGGATCCCGAGGTCGGCTAGCGCTGCGCGCCCGCACCAAGCATCACGCCGGATACCATCACCCGCAAGGCACGCAACGATTGTCGGCGGCCGTCCCAGGCCAGCCGCGGCAGCGCATGCAGATCCGATCCACCATTGGCCTCGATGATACCGGGGAGCGATGTCACGGCACTGGCGAACCCGGCCTGCGTCACCATCGCGACGTGACGCCTGTCGAATGAGGCCTTATCGCCGAACGGATAGGCGAAATGTCGCGGCTCATAGGGCAGCGCGGCTTGCGCCACGGCCCGCCCCATGGCGATCTCGCGCGACGCCGCGCTATCACCGAGATTGGCGAGCGCCGGATAGTTAACCGTGCTGCTGCCGATGGTCGCCCGCGGATTCCCAGCAAACGTGGCCACATCGTCCCAATGCATCGCCGCATGATGTGACAGGGTCGCAGTATCGACCGAATAGCGTTTGCAGAGATCGTCCGCCGCAACGGCCAGTTCGTGCGGCGGCAACGTCCGCAGCCAGCTATCGAGATAGTAATAGGCGCGATATTTGTCGGCGATAGTGGCCGTCTCGAAATGCCGCTGCCGGTGATCGATGATCAGGCTGATGCGATCATGCGTTGCGATCGCCTGCTCCAGCGCCAGCCACCACATGGCGCCGAGCCCGTCGGCAAAGGCGCTCGGCAGATAGAGCGTGAACGGCACCTCATGCGCCGCCAGTAGCGGATAGGCGAAATCGACGAAGTCGCGCGTGCCGCCATCGAAGGTCAGCGCAACGAAGCGCCGTCCTGTGCGGGGTAAGCTGGCGCGGCGACACACCTCGTCCATGCCCACGATATCGACGGGCCAGCGCTTCAGCGCGCGGATCGTTCGATCGAGAAACCACGGCGTGATCTCGTGGGCTTTCAGCGGCTGGAATGCATCCTGCCGGGGCGGTCGCACGCGTTCGAATTTGAGGATGATACCGGCACCGCCCCGGCTGCGTTCCAGCAGACGGTGCATGCCGCTGAGATAAGTCAGCTCGAAGCCCAGCGCCAACAGCCAACCGGTCTTGTATGACACCGCAGATTCCCCCAAGCGGCGTCATGCCTCTCGCCAGTCGGCTATTGTCATTACTGTTTGTTGACATTTCTTTGCAAAGGTCGCCCCAAACCTAAAAATCTAAACAAAATCTGAAACAGGCTCGCGATGACCATGGCTGCTGTGATGGAAACACCTGTGGCGATGGCAACTGCGAGCCACATCGCGCGCGTCGATGTGATCAGCGATTTCAGCGCCGCCGAAGCCATCTGGCGCAGCCTTGAGACGTCCGAACAGCTCTCCACGCCCTATCAGCGCTTCGACTTCCAGTCGGCCTGGCAGACCCATATCGGCGTCCAGGAAGGCTTGAAGCCCTTCATCATCGTCGCCTATGACGCCGCACATCAGCCGCTGATGTTGTTGCCACTCGCCGTCAGCCGCGAAAACGGCATGCGCGTCGCCGGCTACCTCGGCGGCAAGCACGTCACCTTCAACATGCCGCTGTTCCGCCGCGACTTCGCGGCGCAGGCGACAAAGGCAGATATCGACGCCTTACTGCGCGGAATTCAAAAGCACACCGAGACAGTCGACGTCCTCGCGCTGGTCCGTCAGCCAAAAAGCTGGATCGGCATCGACAATCCGCTCGCGCTGCTGCCAAGCCAGGCCTCGACCAATGATTGTCCGGTGCTGAAGATGGTGCCCGGCGAAGCGGCGACAGATCGCATCAGCAGTTCGTTCCGCAAGCGCCTGAAGACCAAGGAAGGCAAGTACCGAAATCTTGCCGGCTATCGCTACATGCACGCAAAGACGGACGCCGAGGTCAAGCGCGTGCTCGACGCCTTCTTCGCCATCAAGCCGCTGCGCATGGCCGAACAGAACCTGCCCAACGTATTCGCCGAGCCCGGCGTCGAAGCCTTCATCCGCCAGGCCTGCATGACGCCGCGCTCGGATGGCTACACCATCGATATCCACGCGCTCGCATGCGACGAGGAAGTGATCGCGATGTTCGCCGGTGTCGCCGACGACAGCCGTTTTTCGATGATGTTCAACACCTACACCATGTCGGAGAATGCCAAATACAGCCCCGGCCTGATCCTGATGCGCACCATCGTCGACGCCTATGCCGAGCGCGGCGTGACCTCGCTGGATCTCGGCATCGGTGGCGACGACTACAAGCGGATGTTCTGCAAGGATGACGAGCCGATCTTCGACAGTTTCGTGCCGCTCACCACGCGCGGCAGGCTCGGCGCCATGGGCCTGTCGTCCTTCGCCCATGCCAAGCGGATCGTGAAACAGACCCCGGCCCTGCTGCAGATGGCGCAGATGCTGCGCCACGCGTTTCAGCGGTAACGAATACCTTCAATTGGCAATTGAAACGACGTCATGCCCGGGCTTGACCCGGGCATCCACGTCTTAGTCGTTGCGTTGAGGCGAAGGCGTGGATGGCCGGGTCAAGCCCGGCCATGACGAGGGTTCGTCGACTACGCCGCAAACACGCGGCCGCCCGGCCCGACCGGGTCGTTGGCCGGCGGCGTTGAGCGCAACATCTTCACGTCGGCGAAGCCCACGGCCTTGAGCTGTTCGGCCATCAGCTCGCGTGCATCCATGCTCATGGTGACTTCCGGCACCACCACGGCGCGGGCCTGGTCGGTCAGAAGTCCCGCCGGGAGATCGGCCGCGGTGCCGGCATCCAGCAGCACGTGATCATAGACGCGCAGCAGCGCATCGAGCGCCATTGTCAGGCGCGGCGACTGCAACAGCGAACGATCGGCGCCGGCGCGGCCGGCGGCGACCATATGCAGGCCCGACATCCGGTCCTTGGTGATGACCTGGCCGAACGTCGCCTCGCCCAGCATCAGCTCCGCCAGTCCGGGCGCACGCGGATCGTTCGATACGGCTTCCAGCGTCGGCGACGACGAGGCCAGATCGACCAGAACGACTTTCGCGTCACGCGACAGGATGCGCGACAGCGTCAGCGCGGTGAGCGCGATGTTGTCGTTGTGGCCGGTGCCGAGGATCGTGATCTTCCGCGCCGATTTCCCGGCGGCGCGAAACTCCTGCGCAAGCTGTTCGATTTCGCTGACGCCGGCGGCCAGTTCGGGATGGGTATCGCGCACCACGGGTTGCGGCGCGGCAACGGGAGCCGGCTCGGGCACGATGCCCGGCGCAACGACAGTTTCCGGCTCACGCACGGCAACAGGCACCTGATCCACGAACGGCTTGAACGCCGGCTCGGTGACGCGGGCCTGCGCGACCGGCACCATCGGCGCAGCGCCGCGCGGCGCGGTCATGCGCAGCAGCTCGCTGGTCACGATGCCACCGGCGGTCAGCATCAGCGTCGCCAGTGTTGCGATCAGCACGATCGGCAGCTTCTTCGGATAGGCCGGCGTATTGGACACGATGGCCCGAGAGATGATGCGACCATCGGTCGGTGCCGCCTCGATATTCTCACGCGTGGACGCCTCGCGGTATTTCGCCAGATAGGATTCGAGCAGATCGCGCTGCGCCCTCGCCTCACGCTCCAGCGCCCGCAACTGCACATCCTGGCCGTTGCTGGATGTCGCCTGACGCTTCAGCTGTTCGAGATTGTTGGTGAGGCCATCGACGCGGCCGCTGGCGATGCGCGCATCGTTTTCGAAGATGCGCGACAGTTTCGCGGCTTCGTCGCGCAATTGCTTGTCGAGATCGCCAAGCTGGGCCCGCAGCTCCTTGATGCGCGGATGCGCGTCGAGCAGCGTCGAGGACTGTTCGGCGAGCTGCGCACGCAGCGTCACGCGCTGCTCGGACAGGCGGCGGATCAGGTCGGAATTCAGCACTTCCGAGAATTCGATCGGCTTGCCGGTCTGCAGCATGTCCTTGATGAGCCGCGCCTTCGATTCGGCGTCGGACTTCAGCGAGCGCGCATTGTTGAGCTGGCTGTTGATCTCGCCGAGCTGCTGGTTGGAGAGCGACGTATTGTTGGTGCCGATGAACAGGCTGGACTTGGAGCGGAATTCCTCCGCGCGCGCTTCCGCCTCGACGACCTTCTTGCGCAGGTCATCGATCTCGCCGGACAGCCATTGCCCGGCCGATCGCGCCTGGTTCTGCCGCGCGTTCTGCTGCATCACTAGGTAGCCGTCGGCAATCGAATTGGCGACGCGCGCGGCGAGTTCAGGATCGCGCGACTGGAATTCGACGACCATGACGCGCGACTTGTCGACCGCATAGGCCGTCAGGCGCTCGTAATACGCATCGA
The DNA here is from genome assembly GCF_052076045.1 of Tardiphaga sp. 20_F10_N6_6. NCBI lineage: Bacteria > Pseudomonadati > Pseudomonadota > Alphaproteobacteria > Hyphomicrobiales > Nitrobacteraceae > Tardiphaga > Tardiphaga sp. 20_F10_N6_6. The sequence continues at coordinate 510,976 of NZ_CP197239.1, read as the reverse complement.
GCACGCGCTCTTCGGGCGTCATCGAGAACGGATCGCGGCCAATGCCCATCAGGCCGAGCAACGACCGCCATGGCTGCGCGCCCTGCAGCACCGGATCGAATTCCGGGCGCTCCGCGAGCTTGTTCTTCTTGATGATCTCCCGGGCAAGATCGCGCGACAGCAACAGCTGCACCTGGCTGGTCACGGCTTCTGCGTCGAGAGAGGTACGCTCTTCGTTGCGCTCGCCGCTGGGTCGCAGGAAAACGTTTTCACGCCCGTCGATCAGAATGCGTGCTTCCGACTTGAAGCGCGGCGTGATCATGTTGACGATGACGAGCGAGCCGACAAGTGCCAGCAGCGTCGGAACGAGGATCCACATCTTGCGGCGGATGAGCGCCTGCCACAGCGCGCGCAGATCGAGGTCGCCGAGATCGGGCGCCGGCGCAGCGATCACGCGCTCTGCTTTCTTCTCCGGATTTTTGCGAGAAACCGGGTTTGGCATGGTTGGCGCCTTGATGGCCCGTTCGACCGACGCATCGCCCTTGCCTGCACGCCAGAATGCCAAACGCATCGCCTACCCCACCCAAACGCCACTGCGTCTACTCACCGGAATCGATTAAAGACGATTAAGGTTGCCGCGCGGTTAATTGGCAGGCTGATACCGGGACGTTGCAGCGGAAGCCTGAATCCACACGGTTTTTTAACGACGAAGGCTCTTATTGGATTCAATTGCTTCAGGGATTTTTCCGATGTGCGTCCCAGCTCCCGGCGACGCCCTCCTCGTCAGTGAATGCCGATTCTGATCATGAGCGCACCTTCGGACACGCCGCTTCGCATCCTGCACGCTGTCCGCGCGCCGGTCGGCGGCATCTTTCGCCACATCATCGATGTCGCCAACGGCCAGGCCGATCGCGGCCATGAAGTCGGCATCGTCGCCGACAGTCTGACCGGCGGCGACCGCGCCCGCGATGCACTGGCCGAGATCGCCCCACGCCTGAAACTGGGCACCTATCGCCTGCCGATCCACCGCGAGCCACATCCGGGCGACGTTCTGGTCTGGATGCAGTTCATGCGCCTCGTCAGCCGGCTGAAACCAGACGTGCTGCATGGCCACGGCGCCAAGGCCGGCGCCTTCGTGCGCCTGAAGGCAAAGTCGAACAGCGTCATCCGCATCTACACGCCGCATGGCGGTTCGCTGCATTATCCGCAAAATACGGCGAAAGGCGCCTTCTACAGCCGCCTCGAACGCGCGCTGATGAACCGCACCGAACTGTTCCTGTTCGAGAGCGCATTCGCCCGCGACACCTATCAGCGCATGATCGGCACACCGTCAGGCCTCGTGAAATGCGTGTTCAACGGCGTAACATCTGGCGAATTCGACCCCGTCGAGCCCGCCGATGACGCCACCGATATCTGCTATGTCGGCGAGTTCCGCCGCATCAAGGGCGCGGATCTGCTGGTCGATGCCGTCGCGCGCCTGCGTGCCGACGGCCAGCCAGTCACCTTGACGCTGGGCGGCGACGGCGAAGAGACCAACGCATTGAAGGCTCAGATAACGCGCCTCGGTCTCACCGACGCCGTCCACTTCATCGGCCATGTCAAACCGCGTTACGGCTTTTCGAAAGGACGCCTGCTGGTGGTTCCATCGCGCGGCGACTCGATGCCCTATGTCGTGATCGAGGCCGCCGCTGCGGGCATTCCGATGATCGCCGCCAATGTGGGCGGCATTCCGGAAATCTTCGGATCGCACACCTCCGCTCTGTTCCAGTCGAACAATGTCGACGCCATGGCCGCGGCGATCAAAACTGCTCTCGATGACATCGCCGCTGCGCGCGCCCGTGCACAATTGCTCCGTGAGCGCATCGCGGAACATTTCTCGCAGGACGCAATGGTCGAGGGTGTCATCGAAGGCTATCGCAGCGCATTTGCGAAACGTTAACTCTCCTTAACCTGTAACCAAATCTTCCGATTTGTCCGGTAATTCTCACGAAAAGCGGTAGGCTTGACGTGCGACATCGCATGCCAGCGCAACAACGGACATTTCACCTTGGACCCGATCAACGCACGTTCAATGATCGACGCGGCCGCGACGGACGCGCCCGGCGAACGCCGGTTCGAACGTCGTCGCAGACTGACGCCCGCGGCTCTCGCCGTCGCCGATCAGAAGGTGCGCGCCGCCTACTCGCCCGTCGTCATCACCGGCGTCGTACGCGTGGTCGATTTCCTGATGCTCAGCATCATCGGCATTGCGCTCAACCTGCTCTATGTCGCGCCAGAAGCTGGCTTCAGATGGGAATACTTCGCTGCGATCGTCGCGATGGCGGCTGCTGCTGTGGTGTGTTTCCAGTCTGCCGATATCTATCAGGTGCAGGTGTTCCGCGGCCACATCAAGCAGCTCACGCGCATGATGTCGGCATGGGCCTTCGTGTTCCTGCTGTTCATCGGCGTCTCGTTCTTCGCCAAGGTCGGCGGCGCGGTGTCGCGTGTCTGGCTCTCCTCGTTCTTCTTCGTTGGTCTCGTCGCCCTGATCGCGGAACGTGCTGTCGTGCGTGCGCTGATCAAGCGCTGGGCGCATCAGGGCCGTCTCGACCGCCGTACCATCATCGTCGGCGCCGATTCCAATGGCGAGACGCTGATCAGAGACCTCAATGCACAAGAAGATTCCGACATCCAGATCCTTGGCGTGTTCGACGACCGCAACGACAAGCGCTCGATGGACACGATCTCCGGCGCGCCGAAGCTCGGCAAGGTCGATGACATCATCGAATTCGCGCGGCGCACCCGCGTCGATCTCGTGCTGTTCGCGCTGCCGATCTCGGCCGAGACGCGCATTCTGGAAATGCTGAAAAAGCTGTGGGTGCTGCCGGTGGATATCCGCCTGTCCGCGCATACCAACAAGCTGCGCTTCCGCCCGCGCTCCTATTCCTATTTGGGCAAGGTGCCGACCCTCGACGTGTTCGAGGCGCCGATCACCGACTGGGATCTGGTGATGAAGTGGCTGTTCGACCATATCGTCGGCGGCCTGATCCTGCTCGCTGCATTGCCCTTCATGGCGCTGGTGGCCATCGCCATCAAGCTCGACAGCCCCGGCCCGGTGCTGTTCCGGCAGAAGCGCTTCGGCTTCAACAACGAGCGCATCGACGTCTTCAAGTTCCGCTCGCTCTATCACGACCAGGCGGACCCGCTGGCCAAGACCGTGGTCACCAAGGGCGACAAGCGCGTCACCCGCGTCGGCCGGTTCATTCGCAAATCCTCGATCGACGAATTGCCGCAGCTCTTCAACGTGGTGTTCAAGAACAACCTGTCGCTGGTCGGCCCCCGCCCCCACGCCGTTCAGCAGAGGGTGCAGAGCCAGCTGCTGGACGAGGCCGTCGACGGTTATTTCGCTCGCCACCGCGTCAAGCCCGGCATCACCGGCTGGGCGCAGGTCAATGGCTGGCGCGGCGAAGTCGACAGCGAGGAGAAACTGCAGAAGCGCGTCGAGTTCGATCTCTACTACATCGAGAACTGGTCAGTGCTGTTCGATGTCTACATCATGCTGAAAACGCCGGTTTCAATGCTGACGAAGAACGAGAACGCGTATTGAGGCAGGCCTCAGCCTCTGCCTTACACCACTCGTCAACCCTGCCTGCGTAGAGTGATGCCACGATGAGCACTCACGCCTCGGCCGATCATTACATCGCCTCGCCCGCGGCGCCTCCCGCCGTGGTGACGCTGCAGCGCGCACTGCTGTGGGCGATGGGCTTTGGCGGCGCCATCGTCTTCATCGAGCCGAGCCCCTTCGAGATCGCCACCCTCACCGCGATGGTGGTGTTCTTCGCGTCGGGCCTGCGCATGCGGCTGGTGTTCATGCCGCTGCTGCTCATGCTGTTCCTGGTCAATCTCGGCTACACGATCTGCGCCGCCTATCTGCTCGACAAGGCGCCAATCGTAAACTGGATCCTGACCTCCTGGTACATGGCCATCATGGCGATCTTCGTCGCGCTTGTGATGTCCGAAGACACGCTGGCGCGCATCGACCTCTTGCGCCGCGGCCTGATCGTCGGCGCACTGGTGGCATCGCTGGCCGGCATCCTAGGCTATCTGCACCTGATCCCCGGCGCGGAGATGTTCACGCTCTACGGCCGCGCCGCCGGCACGTTCAAGGATCCCAACGTGCTGGGCGCGTTTCTGGTCCTGCCGGCGCTGTTCTGTCTGCAGAGCGTCGTCAGCGACGGTTTCGGTCGCTCGCTCCGCAGTGCCATCGCGCTCGGCATCATTGCGCTCGCCGTCCTGCTCGCCTTCTCCCGCGCCGCCTGGGGCCTGTTGGCGATCACCTCGGCCTTCATGCTGATGCTGATGGTGCTGACCAGCCAGTCCAACAAACAGCGCTCGCGCATCATCATCATGGCGCTGGCGGCCGTGGCCGTCGTCGCGCTGGTGATCGTGATCCTGCTGCAGTTCGACTTCATCGCCGACATGTTCAAGCAGCGCGCCTCGTTTGATCAGAAATATGACGAAGGCCGCTTCGGCCGTTTCGGCCGGCATGTGCTGGGCGCGCAGATGGCGCTCGATCTGCCCTTCGGCATCGGCCCGCTGCAATTCACGCGCTTCTTTCCGGAAGACACCCATAACTCCTATCTGAACGCCTTCATGTCCGGCGGCTGGATTTCAGGGGTATGCTATCCCGCGCTGGTGTTCATCACCGCTTTGCTCGGCTTCCGCTACATCTTCGTGCGCGTGCCATGGCAGCGCGCCTATCTCGCGGTGTTCGCAGCCTATCTCGGCACGGTCGGCGAGGCCTTCATCATCGACACCGATCACTGGCGCCATTTCTGGATGATGCTCGGAATCATGTGGGGCATGTTCGTCGCCACGCAGCAATATATGGCAACGGCGCAATTGCGTGCGGCGTCCGGACAGCCAGGCAGCGTCTGACAAGCTCAGAAACGAAAACAGCCCCGCTTGCGCGAGGCTGCCTCGTTAAGACGACCGATTGCTGTTAGCGAACGATCACAGTCTTGGTGCGCGAACCGCGGCGATCCCAGCCATGATGGCGGTGACCGTAGTCGCGGCGCACATAGGCGCGGCTCTGGCGATAGCCATGGCCGCGATGGTAGCCACGATCCTGATGGTGATAACCACCGCCGATCTGCACATTGATGCCCTGCGCAGACGCGGGGCCTGCAGGTGCTGCGACATAGAGAACGGCCGCAGCCGCCAGCAAAGCCAGTTTCTTGATCATGACAATTTATTCCTTCCTTTAAAAGTATCGCGGGACAAGCCATTACCGCCCGGAAGGTTCCGCGCGAAATGAAGCACATCGACAAAGGACCCGCGCATGTTCGAGCCGTGCCAGATTCTCTTGTGATTTTCGATGGACATCATCACCACAGGGAACACGCGAGGAACTGAGCCGTTCTCTTTGCATGACACAGCAAGCAAAGAACCGCGCCTTCGACAAACAGCCGAAGCCCGATCAGAAGATTCCGCCGGCCGGCCCGCACGACAAGCCGGAGCTGACCGACGAGACCAAGACGCCAGGCAGCGGCATCTTGCCTGACAAGGATCACAAGGAAGTTGAAGGCCCGACGGGATGACCGCGATTGGTCATCATGTCGTCACGCATCGACGTTAGACATTTATTAACCTTCTCGACTCACTGTGGAGTCAAGGAAGCGCAGACCGGATGTACGTCTGCGTTTGATGGCTCGGAGTTCGCTCCGGGCCATTATCTTTTCTGGACCACCATGAGCTGCGAGATGATCGACGCTGCACGCGCATCTCGCTTTCGGTTGCAACACGTAAAGCGGAACGCCGCTCGCTGATCGAGCAATATTATTCGTTCCCTTATCGCGGCAAAATTTGTGGTCGATATGCCATGAATTGGAACTGAACCTTCAAAACACCGACACGTTGACTTCTCGATACGAAGGAGAAGCAGCATGAAGAAGACAGCACTTATTCTTGCCACCGTCGCTGCCGTCGGCGCGGCGTCGATCGCATCGAAACCCGCAGAGGCCCGTGGCGGTCGCGGCGCCGCGATCGGACTCGGCATTGCAGCCGGCGCATTGGCGGCCGGTGCCTATGGCGCTTACGGCCCCGGTTACGGATATGGTTATGGCCCGCGCCATTACGGCCCGCGTTATGCCTATGGTCCGCGCTACGGTTACGGCGACGGCTACTATGGCGGTCCGCGCTACTATCGCAGCTACGGCTACTACTAACCGCGGCTGACTGAATTGACGAAGGCCCGGAGCATATGCTCCGGGCCTTTTTCGTCACCATCATTCAGCGTTCGCGCGCATCGCTGCTGCGTTGTCGCAAGGGCTTCAGTTACGCAGTGGGCTAGATACCAAACAGCCGTGATGGTCGCAACCACCGCTAACCCGCTGATGGTCCAGCCACCGTAGTAGCCGATATCATCGTCATGCCGGATCTCCGATGGGCCATCTGCGGTATGCCAGTGACTTGCCATGCGAGCCTCCTGTTTTCAGGATAATCGGCCCGATGACCAAGAGTTCCATTGGCGCAAAAAAGACATGTCGGCGCCACCTGCCTGGCCGCCCTTAGGCGACATCGGATTCGTGGTCACCGGCATCTGTGGCCAAAGAGTCACGACGGCAAGGATTCATTAAGGAGTGCGGCCGGGGCAATTGACGGAACCCGGAGCCGGGAGAAGTCTAATGTTTTCAGCGTAGAGTAGATATTATGTTAGAGATTATTGTCCTCGGCTTCCTTATTTGTGCAGCGGCCTATGTCGGGCTTCTCTGGTTCGCCGGACGGAAAGACGACGTGATTCACGGTGATTTCGTCGAACCGAAATCGTAAGGCTGGCGTCGCGGGCGCTTGATCGAGGCCACCCTATTCAGGCGGCACCGCTCGCGTGCGAGACTACTAATATCTTGAAATGCTTTGAATAAATGGTCGGAGCGAGAGGATTCGAACCTCCGACCCCTAGTCTCCCAGACTAGTGCGCTAACCGGGCTGCGCTACGCTCCGATGGGGCATCGTGTAGCTTCGATCCGTCCGAGGCGCAAGAAGGCTGAGCGGATTGAAACGGATTGGTTGTGGGACGGTGGCTAGCCGTCCTTCATCGCCGTATCGAGCGCCCGGCGCGCCGCCAGCAGCTCCTCGAGCACGGCTTCGAGCCGTTCGCGCTCCAACCGGCGCTGCGGGTTCGGCCTCGGGCTCGCGACCGCAGCCGGTCTTGCGCTCTGCGTCGGAGCCGGCATCGCCGGTTCGGGCCGCCCCGCAACAGGATTTGCCAATACGGGGTTTGCCCGCGACGGCGGCCGCTGCAGCTGTGGATCCACACGCGGCGACGTCGATGTCATCGGAGGTTCGCGGCGGCCGGCGACGGGAGCAGCAGCTTCCTCCTCGTCTTCTTCCTCAGCCTCTTCGTCCTCACCCTCTTCGCCGTCGTCTTCGTCGCCCTCTTCTTCTTCCTCGTCCTCGGCGCCTTCGGCGTCAGCCTCGTCTTCGGCTTCTTCCTCGATCTCCTCGTCGCGTTCAGCCTCGTCCTCGGCTTCTTCTTCCTCATGATCCTCTTCGGCCACGGGACGCTTCGCCTGGACGCGCGGCGCGATAGCGGCAGAGGTCGGCGCGAAGCTCGGCGCAGCGTGGCCATCGACCAGCCCCTGCACCGACTTGATGCCGTTCTCTTTCAGGATTCGTTGCACGCCGCGGATGGTATAACCTTCGCCGTAGAGCAACCGGCGGATGCCGCGCAGCAGATCGACATCGTCCGGACGATAATATCGCCGGCCGCCCGATCGCTTCATCGGCTTGATTTGAGTGAACCGCGTTTCCCAGAACCGCAGAACATGCTGCGGTATATCGAGATCGTCAGCGACCTCGCTTATGGTTCGAAACGCATCCGGCGCTTTGTCCAAGTGCAGGATCCCTGTGGTTCGCCCTGTGTTTCTCTAGTTAGTCGTCGTGATCTTTACCGTTGCCCACTGCGGTACTGTCGCCATTGATCCGCTGTTTCAGGATCGCCGACGGCTTGAATACCATCACCCGCCGCGGCGAGATCGGTACTTCTGTGCCCGTCTTCGGATTGCGGCCGATGCGCTCGCCTTTTTTGCGCACCATGAAGGAGCCGAACGACGACAGCTTCACTGTCTCGCCCTTCTCCAGACAATCCGTAATTTCTTTCAAAACCAGTTCAACAAACGCGGACGACTCCGTGCGCGAGAGACCTACCTTTTGGTAGACCGCTTCGCACAGATCAACGCGTGTGACTGTTTTTCCCGTGCCCGTCATCGCCTGCCCCAACTACTCTCGGCGAACCAAATTCGCGTCAGAAATTAGGAGGTTAACGCGCTCCGGTCAACAGTCACCATCGATGCAAAGGCATGGAAAATCATGACAATTTGAGATGTTGTCGATCTGCATCAGCACCAGCGCATCACCAGCGAATGAGTGCAGACCCCCAGGTGAAGCCGCCGCCCATGGCTTCGAGCAGCACGAGGTCGCCCTTCTTGATGCGGCCGTCATTGACCGCCACCGATAATGCGAGCGGAATCGACGCCGCCGACGTGTTGCCGTGAAGATCCACGGTCAGCACCACCTTTTGCGGTGCAATATGCAGTTTATGCGCCGACGCATCGATAATGCGCTTGTTGGCCTGATGCGGCACGAACCAGTCGATGGTTTCGGCGCTGGCGCCGGTAGCTTTGAATGCATCGACGATCACGTCGGTGATCATACCCACCGCATGTTTGAAAACCTCGCGGCCTTCCATGCGCAAGTAACCCACTGTCTGCGTCGAGGACGGGCCGCCATCGACGAACAGCTTTTCCTTGTGCCGGCCATCCGAGCGCAGATGCGTGGTCAGCACGCCGCGATCGCTGGCTTCGCCGGGCTGGGTCTGTGCTTCCAGCACCACTGCACCGGCGCCGTCGCCGAACAGCACGCAGGTTCCGCGATCGGTCCAGTCGAGAATGCGCGAGAACGTCTCCGCGCCGATCACCAGCGCACGCTTGCCGGCGCCCGTGCGCAGCAGGCTGTCGGCGGTGGTCAGCCCAAAGATGAAGCCGGAACACACCGCCTGCAGGTCGAATGCCGCGCCGTGCGTGATGCCGAGCGCGTTCTGCACCGCAACGGCCGTTGCCGGGAACGTATTGTCCGGGGTCGAGGTCGCCAGCACGATCAGGTCGATGGACTGGGCGTCAACGCCGGCATTGGCCAGCGCCGCCTGCGCGGCCTTGATCGCCAGATGCGAGGTGAACTCGCCGTCCGCAGCGATGTGGCGCTGCTTGATACCGGTGCGCTGGACGATCCACTCGTCCGACGTGTCGACCTTGGATGCCAGTTCGGCATTGGTCAGGATCCGCTCCGGCAGGTAAGAGCCGCAGCCGAGCACGACCGAACGTATCGCAGTCACGAGACAGCCTCCTGCGCAGCCGGGCTCGCAGGGAGCGCTTGGCCGTCGCGGTTGAGCATTTGATTGATCTTGGTGAGAAGGTCGTAGCGGACCATGTCGTAACCGACATCCACCGCATAGGCGAAACCATCAGCATTGGTGCCACCGTGGCTCTTCACCACGATGCCGCGTAGGCCGAGAAACACCGCGCCGTTGGACTTGTTGGGATCGACCTTGTCGCGCACCGCCTTGAAGGCGTTCTTGGCGAATAGATAGCCGATACGCGAGCGCCAGGTGCGGGCCATGGCATTGCGCAGATATTCGGCGAACTGCCGCGCCGTGCCTTCGGCCGCCTTGAGCGCGATATTGCCGCTGAAGCCTTCTGTGACGATCACGTCGGCATCGCCGCGGCCGATGCCGTCGCCTTCGACGAAGCCGATGAATTCGAGCTGCGGCAGATTGGCGGTGCGCAGCAGTTCGGCGGCATCGCGGATTTCGTCGCCGCCCTTGATTTCCTCGACGCCGATATTGAGCAGACCGACCGTCGGCCGGGCCAGATCGAACAGCGCGCTGGCCATGGCGCTGCCCATGACAGCGAGAGTCTTCAGGTGGTTGGCGTCGCCGCCGATGGTGGCGCCGAGATCGAGCACGACGGAATCGCCGCGCGTGGTCGGCCAGATCGCGGCCAGGCCGGGACGCTCGATACCGTCGAGCATGCGCAGGCAAAAGCGCGCCATCGCCATCAGCGCACCGGTATTGCCGGCGGAGATCGCGACATCGGCCTCGCCCTTCTTCACCGCCTCGATCGCCAGCCACATCGACGAGACCTTGCGGCCACGGCGCAGCGCCTGGCTCGGCTTGTCATGCATGCTGACGGCAACGTCGGTATGGATCACCTTCGATACAGCCTTCAGTGCCGGATGATTGGCGAGTTCTTTCTCGATCAGCGCGCTGTCACCGAACAGCAGGAACTCGCTGTCGGGATGCCGGGTCAACGAAATCGCGGCGCCGGGAATGACCACCGATGCGCCGATGTCGCCACCCATGGCGTCTAGCGCGATGCGAACCTTTTTCGGCATGGACGTTCCGGAAACCTGTCTCTTGCGGCCTGTGACGCTCGTGGCCGCGGACGAAGTCTGCCGCATTTGGCAGCAGACGGCGAAGTTATGGCATTAACCCGATTTCGGCCGGGGACAATAGCGTTTCCGTGACCCGATACAACATCTTGACCGGTCGCTTTTGTCCCGCCAGCCGCACGGGGCGTGGAATCGGACCTCGGTCTCAGCCCTTCCCGGGCTTTTTGGATTTGGGCGTCTCAGGGGCGGTTTTCAGCGCTTTCAGGGCCGCAAACGGGTGCTCTTCCGGGTCCGGAACCTCGACCACCGGCTCGAACACGGCATCGGGCTTACGGGGATACGGGTCCAGCCCCAGAAACAGCGCGTCGGTCGCCAGTTTGCCGAGGTCGATGAAGCCGTTTTCGATCGGCTCCGGCGGATCCGGGGTCTCCTCGTCGCTCTCGACGTCCTCGTCCACCGATTCGGCGAGTTCGCGAATCTGCGACGGCGGCGCGAAAATCACGTCGATCTCTTCCTCGAAATCGGCAGCCAGCGGGTCCAGCGTCACCACGCAGGTCTGCTCGACCTTGCCCCAGATGCGACCGGTCACATGCACCGTACCGCCCTTCACGGGGCTCAGCAGGAGTTCGCCTTTCACGGCGCCCACGCTGACGAGGCCGCCGAGTTCGGCGATCCGCTTGCGCTCCTCGGGCGTGGCCTCGATGTCGCGCGCCAGCCCCGTTTCCGGGATCTGGATCACGGCGATGGGCACGCTCCAGGGCGGCGCGAGATCCACGGTGCGGTCGGGTTTGTTCATGTCGTTACCAAGGTCTCCGCAGGCGACGGGAAATGCCACGCGCCTGATGTCAGTGTCGTTGCATCCAGCGTGCCCAGACGGGCATTCGCCGCTTCGACATAAACAGCGAGACGCCGGGCGTTCTCGATGTCCATGCCATAATAGATATTCTTCGACAGCGCCGCCGCCAGAGGCTCCCTGCCTGCGCCAAGCGCTGCGTCATAGGCGCCTGTCCGGCCGTAAAACGCGTCGCCGAATTCCCGCATTTTCTTCGGCACCTTCATGTCGCTGGTGCCGAGTTCGCGCAGGTTATCGTCCATATCGCCGCAGAACCTGTCGAAAAGTCCCTGCGACAACTCATCCTTCGGACTCATCCGGCGCAGCACCAGCCACAGGTGCAGCAGCAACATATCGAAACGCCCGTTTACCGTATCCGGTGCTCCCAAGTCCCGATAAAACAAGGGTTCTCGCGCCTGCGCCACGATCATGCCATAGATGGCTTCAATGGTGCCGCGCAACGGCGCCGGGGGCTTTCTGAAGTGACTGAACGGCCAGACCATCTTGGGTTCCTCAGGCGGGCCCCTCGGGCACGCGCATGTTGCATTCAGAGGTTCTGCCCGGTACGTCAACGCCTTCCGGGATGCAAGTCTTTCGGAAGCAAGGCCTTCCCGAGAATCAAGAGGATGGGACCCCCTCCGCTATGACAATTTCGACCTCCATCAGCGCGAAGGCGCGGCTGACACGTGGCTGGCGCGGCATGCGCGCCGTACTCGCGGTCGCGGCCCTCTGCGTCACGCTGGGCGCCTGCGCCGAGCAATTCCAGAAGGGCTACATCCTGCCCCCCGGTGCGCTGGAGCAGATCCCGATCGGCGCCAGCCAGGATCAGGTCCTGATCGTGATGGGCACGCCCTCCACCGTCGCCACGCTATCGGGCGAAGTGTTCTATTACATCTCGCAGCGCGCCGAACGCGCCGTGGCGTTCATGCCGCAGAAGGTCACCGACCAGCGCGTCATCGCGATCTATTTCGACAAGAACCGCAAGGTCATCCGGCTCGCCAATTACGGCCTGCAGGACGGCAAGATCTTCGACTTCATCAGCCGCACCACGCCGACCTCCGGTCAGGAAATGAGCTACCTCACGCCGCTGTTCAAGCTGATCAGCTTCCGCTAGGCGGAACTATCAAATCGCTGAATTGCAAAAGCCCCGCAGCACACGCTGCGGGGCTTTTCTTTACGCTGTGGCCAAGGTCGGCTTGCCCGCCACCATCTGCCTCACTACGATTTCAGCAAGATCAAAAACCAAAACGACACCATCGAGGGAAGAAGCTATGACCAATCTGGTTACCCGTCGCCATGTACTCACCGGCGCCGCCGCGATCACCAGCGCCGCGATCCTGCCGCGCGCGAGTCTCGGCGCCGGCGAATGGAAGCCCACCGAAACCGTCCGCGTCATCGTGCCTGCCGCAGCCGGCGGCTCCACCGACGTGATGGGCCGCATGCTCGCCGCGCATCTGCAGCCGGTCTGGGGCCAGTCGGTGGTGGTGGAAAATCGCTCGGGCGGCGGCGGCACCATCGGCACCGCCGAAGTCGCGCGCCTCAAGGGCGACGGCCACACCATTCTGCTCGGCAATCCCGGCCCCAACGCCATCGCCTACAGCATCTTCAAGAACCTCACCTACAAGAGCGATCAGTTGCAGGCGGTCTCCAACATGATCAAGATTCCGAACATCGTCTGCGCGCATCCGAGTGTGCCGATCAAGACGATCCCGGAGCTGATCGCCTATATCAAGGCCAATCCGGACAAGCTGAACTATGGCTCGTCGGGCGTCGGCCAGAGCCCGCATCTCACCGGCGCATGGTGGCTGCAACTCACCGGATTGAAGATGCAGCACGTGCCGTTCCGCGGTGCAGGCCCCGCGCTGCAGGCCGCGCTCGCTGGCGACATCCAGATCCTGTTCGACAATCTCTATCCGTCACTGCCGCAGGTGCTCGACGGCAAGCTCACCGGCCTCGCCGTCACCACGCAGCAGCGCAATGCGCAGGCGCCAAACGTCCCAGCGATGCGCGAGACCGCGCCCGAGCTGGAGAAGTTCGACGTCGCGTCATGGTTCGGCGTGTTCTATCCGAAGAGCACACCGACCGAAGCCGTGACCTCGCTCAATGAGCAGATCAAGGTTCTGCTCGGCACCGACGCGACCAAGAAGACCATCGCAACCATGGGCGCCGTGTCGGACTACGGCACACCTCAGCAATTCCAGACCTTCGTCGAGGCCGAGACGGCCAAGTTCAAGACCATCATCGACAAGGAAGGCCTGCAGATGGAGGTGAAGTGAGGCGCGCCTCACCTCGCTCCATCTGAGTGATCTGAACGAAAACCCCGCGGTTCACACCGCGGGGTTTTTCCGTCTTACTTCTCTTCTTCCATGGCAAAGGCGACGTCGCCATTGGCCGAGAGCCGCACCTTGTCGCCCTCAACCTCGGCGACCAGACCGCCATCAATAAAGTGATGATGACCCTTGTGGCTGCCCTCGCCGCTGTCCTTCTTGGTCAGCTTGATGCGGTTGCCCTCGACCTTGTCGACCGTGCCGACGTGCACGCCGTCGGCGCCGATGACTTCCATATGTTCTTTGATCTTGCTGAGCGCGCTCATGTCGTATCCTCTTATGTGGGGAATACTGAACGTACGGCTGCGCAATAGGTTCAATCGCGATCCGGTGAGATCGGCGTCCCGATCATGCGCCCTTGTTCATCTTCTTGATCTTGGCGTCCTGCGCCTCGATCGCCAGTGTCAATTCCATGATCGCCTTGGACAAAAGCTCGGTGGCCTCCTTCTGGTCCTGCGATTTGGCGGCGCGCAGCGCGTAGTTCTTGGCGGATGACAGCGACATTTGACGTTCCTCGTGATGATCCCGGGGGCGAATTAGCCGAAGGCGTCATTCGCTGCAATCGGGTCGAAATGGAGAGATTACGCAGCAGTCAACGGCGCCCTGCGTTTGCGATGATGACCGCGAAAATCTCGTCGGCGGATGCCGGCGGCGTGACGCCGAAGGTCTCGTCGAGAACCTGCTGCAACTCCGCAGCGCTGCCGAGCACGCGTTCAGACACCGGTTCGCCGTCGCGTCCCTCCGTGATCAGGTGGCGATTGACCAGTTTATAACGCCGGCCGTTGCTGACGCGCTCCATCACCAGCGTCGAGGTGAAGGGCACGAAGGGACTGGTCAATGTGTACCAGTTGCCGAGCTCGTAATCCGACGGCAGTTGCGGCGCGAGGTCAAACACATACATCGTCCGCCAGCCGTCTGCCCGCTTCGCGCTCAGCGACAACAGGCCATCTGTTTCAATCAGCCGATAGGTCCCCATCGCCGTTTGCTGCTCGGTCCCCGCGAGGAGCCGTAGAGGTGCATCGAGTACGCAGGCGCCAAAGCCGGTATCGGCGAGATAGGGTCCGTCCGGAAGATCGACCTTCAGGAGCATATGCGTTCTGGGGCCAAGTGGACTGTCCGGCGGCGCATTCCAGCGCACCCGGGCGCCGAGGCCAGTGACCTTGAAGCCGATCGTCTCGAGCGCGGCCCGCAGCATCGCGTTCAGCTCATAGCAATAGCCACCACGTCGGCCATCGATGAGTTTCTGCTGCAGCGACGCCATGTCCAGTTTGACCGGCAGATGAAGAAACGGATTGAGACCCTCGAACGGCAGTGCATTGATGTGAGCGACATGAATGGCCGTCAGTGTCGCCAGATCCGGCGCAACCGATCCGCCAAAGCCGATCCGCGCGAGATAGCGATCCAGCCGAAAAACATCCGTCATCATTTCTGCCTCTTCATCATCTCGCCCCTGACATAGCCCATCCGACAGCAGCGGGCGACAACGTACCGCCTAAGCTGTCATTCCGGGGCAGGACGGACCGCCCAGCGGGCCGGACTGAGCCCGGAATCTCGAAGTGTTTTGCGCTGTCGGAGACTCCCATGTCGAGATTCCGGGTTCGCGTGCGCAAAGGTGCGCCCGCGCCCCGGAATGACAGTGTGGGGCGGCAAGACAGCACCCAAACATTTTTTCCTATCTCTCATTGACAGCATCCCTATCAGGCTTATATTCCCCTTTGTCCTGCCCCACCGAGAGGGGCGATCGCGATCGTCACGTTCGCGGGGTGGGATGCGGTGGACGCCGGAGATGCGGCGTTACGCGGTTTGGGGGTAACGTCTGTCTTCGGGCAGGACGGATCTGCGCCAGCACTGCCACTGGCAAGGACACGGCCGACCTTGAGATGGAAAGATCCCTGGACAGTGTGACGGACGACCAACTCGAAACGCGTTCGGCCAAGTGCTTTGCGGCTACCCTGTCCCTCCGCCCTGGGACATTAATTTTGGTGATGGGAGCGTTCGCCATGGCAGATGTGCAGGCAACCGAAAAAACACCGCAGGCGGAACGCCGGGCACTTGCTCGGCGCCTCCGAAAGTCCTGATGCACTCTCAATTGCGGAAGACCGCATCGCATCAGGCCCAAGGGTGCAACGGGCACCCGGCGTTCCGCACGCCCTCTCACAGGAGGGTGGGAATGCAAAGGACGACGGCGCCCCCGCGCCGCAAACAATGGGGGCGATGACGCATGTCTGATGAGCAGTGGCTGTTTGACAGTTGAATCCGTGAAGACGTGACGCGCTATCGGCGCCACACACGCCGTCATGCGCGGGCAGCGCGAAGCGAGCTTCACTAGATGTCCCGCGTATCCACGTCTTGGCGACAAAGGAAGACGTGGATCGCCGGAACAAGTCCGGCCATGACGAGCCTCGCTTACGCCGCCACGACCTCGCGCGGCTGAGTGATCGCGATATGCTGGCAATGCGCTACGGGTGTCGTGCCGTTGGCCACGATGATCGCATCGAGCTCGACGAACCGATGCCCCTTCTTCTCGTAATTGGCGGTCACCTTCGCCCGCGCGATCAACTCGTCATCGGTATTCGCGGTCGCCAGCAACTGCATCCTGCTGCCGACGTGAATCCACGGCCCGAGCAGCGCATTGTCCACCAGCACCTTGTTCATGATCCGCTGCAGCACGCCGGGATGCACGATACCCTCGCGCAAATACCGATCGTCGGCCTCGCGAACCTCACCCAGATATTCGGCAAGTCCATCCTCCGGCCAGACCCGCGGCGCCGTCCCGAGCCACTTGTCGAGCGCGTAGGAATTGGCATCCACCGGCAGCCGCTTCGACACAGCCGCCGTATCCGGGAATTTATCCAGCGACGGCACCACCGGGAAGGCCGTCAGCGATGCGGTCCCGGCCGCACGAATCTCGCCGCCGCCCTCAACACTCAGCGCGAGCCCCTCGCCGGCTTCCTCGGCGATCACCTCGACTGTCTCGCCGTCATAGACCGGCTTGGTGAAACGGGCCTCGATCAGGCCACGCTCCAGAAAGTCCCGTCCCCAGTGCTGCACCGGCGGATGGATCATATAGGCCAGCACGTCGACGCCAGGCACCAATCCACCGCTGAAACCGAATTTCCGGGCGACAGAATCGTCATGCATCTTGTTTTCGGACTGTTTGGCGGTGTTAAACGCCTCAACACGATACGGTTCGAGCCGTTTGGTCATGATTCCTCCCGAAAACTGCGCGAAATTGAGTGTTCGCCTTGGCAGGAGATGATACCCGTCACCATGTTCGAGGCAAGGCGACGGGCGGGGAACTGTCCCGCGTCAGCGCCACATCGCCCACCCGCAAATGACTGCCTTTT
Source organism: Tardiphaga sp. 20_F10_N6_6 (assembly GCF_052076045.1). Lineage (NCBI taxonomy): Bacteria > Pseudomonadati > Pseudomonadota > Alphaproteobacteria > Hyphomicrobiales > Nitrobacteraceae > Tardiphaga > Tardiphaga sp. 20_F10_N6_6. The sequence continues at coordinate 494,066 of NZ_CP197239.1, read as the reverse complement.
CGTGGAACTTGTGCTCCCTTGACCACACGCATCTATATCGACGCCGACGCATGCCCGGTCAAAGACGAGATTTACCGCGTCGCCGCCCGCTTCAGCCTGCCCGTCAGCGTGGTCGCCGGAAACTTCATCCGAGTGCCTCACGATCCCCTGATCGAGCGGATTGCCGCAGGTTCGGGCATGGATGCGGCCGATGACTGGATTGCGGAACGCGCCCAGAAGGGCGATATCGTGATCACGGCAGACGTTCCGCTGGCCAGCCGCTGCGTCAAGGCGGGCGCCGCGGTAATTGCCCCTAACGGCAAGCCGTTCACAGAACAATCCATCGGGATGACGCTCGCAGTACGCAACCTGATGACCGATTTGCGGTCGTCAGGCGAAATCACCGGTGGTCCCAAATCATTCGCGCCGCGCGATCGCTCGGCGTTCCTGTCGGCCTTGGATCAAACCATCCGCCGCATCCAGCGCGACCCGGCCTTTGCGCCCGCGCCGAAACAAAGTTGAACTGACCTTATGGCTCCTCCGCTTATCCAGCTGAAAGACATCTTCCTGACCTTCGGCGGCACGCCGCTGCTCAACGGCGTCGAACTGTCGGTGTCGCAGGGCGAGCGCGTCTGCCTGATCGGCCGCAACGGCTCCGGCAAGTCGACGCTCCTCAAGATCGTGGCGGGGATCGTTGAAAACGACAAAGGCAGCCGCTTCGTGCAGCCCGGTGCCACCGTCCAGTATCTGCCGCAGGAGCCGGACTTCTCCGGCTATGCGACGACGCTCGCTTATGTCGAGGCCGGCATGGGCGACGGCCACAACATCTATCAGGCGCAGTATCTGCTCGAACAGCTCGGGCTCACCGGCCACGAAGATCCGAACAATCTGTCCGGCGGTGAAGCGCGCCGCACGGCGCTCGCCCGCGTGCTGGCGCCCGAGCCCGACATCCTGCTGCTCGACGAGCCCACCAACCATCTCGATCTCACGACGATCGAGTGGCTGGAAGGCGAACTGGCCAGCCGGCGCTGCGCGCTGGTGCTGATCAGCCATGACCGCCGCTTTCTCAGCAACCTCTCACGTGCCACCGCCTGGCTCGATCGCGGCCAGATCCGCCAGATCGATCGCGGCTTCTCGGCTTTCGAACAGTGGCGCGATGACGTGCTCGCGGAAGAAGAGCGCGACCAGCACAAGCTCGACCGCAAGATCGTCAATGAAGAACATTGGCTGCGCCACGGCGTCTCCGGCCGCCGCAAGCGCAACGTCAAGCGCCTCGCCGGCCTGCATGAGTTGCGCGCACAGCGCCAGGACTATCGCGGCGCCGCGGGCAACGCGACGCTCGCCGCCGCCGAGGCGGAAAAGTCCGGCAAACTGATCTTCGAGGCCAAGAACATCTGCCGCACCTATGGTGACCGCAAGATCGTCGACGACTTCTCGATCCGCGTGCAGCGTGGCGATCGCATTGGTGTGGTCGGCCCGAACGGTGCGGGCAAGACCACGATGATCAACATGCTGACCGGCACCGAGCCGCCGGATTCAGGCACCATCCGGTTCGGCGCCAATATCGAAATGGCGACGCTGGACCAGCATCGCGAAAGCCTCAACCCGAAGACCACGCTGGCGGAGGCCCTCACCGGCGGCCGCGGCGACCATGTGATGGTCAACGGCCAGCCCAAGCATGTGGTCAGCTACATGAAGGACTTCCTGTTCTCGCAGGAACAGATGCGCACGCCGCTCGAAGTATTGTCCGGCGGTGAACGCGGCCGGCTGATGCTGGCCCGCGCATTGGCCAAACCATCCAACGTGCTGGTGCTGGACGAACCGACCAACGACCTCGATCTCGAAACCCTCGACGTGCTCGAGGAAATGCTCGGTGATTACGAAGGCACCGTCATCCTGATCAGCCATGACCGCGACTTCCTCGATCGCGTCGTCACCTCGGTGATCGTGCCGGAAGGCAACGGCAAGTGGATGGAATATGCCGGCGGCTATACCGACATGCTGGCGCAGCGCGGCGCCGACCTGAAGCGCGAGGCGAAGACCGAAGCCGTGGCTGCCAAGAGCAACGGCAGCAAGTCGGACGCGTCGAAGCCCGCCGGCAAGCGCAAGCTGAACTTCAAGGACAAGCACGCGCTGGAAACCCTGCCGAAGGCGATGGACAATCTGCGCTCCGAAATCGCCAAGCAGCAGCGCCATCTCGACGATCCCAACCTCTACAAGAAGGATCGCAAGAAGTTCGATACCGCGACCGCTGCGCTGTCAAAGGCACAGAAGGAATTGCAGGATTCGGAAGAGCAATGGCTGGAGCTGGAGATGCTCCGCGAAGAAATCGAGAACGCGTAACTGTCAGTCGTCATTGCGAGCGAAGCGAAGCAATCCAGAGGCAACAAGCGAAGACTGGATTGCTTCGTCGCTTCGCTCCTCGCAATGACGGTGGAAATGCCGGAGACGACACAATGACCACCACACTCGCCGCCAAGATCTCCAACGACTACGGCACGCCCGCCCTTGTCATCGACATGGACCGCGTCGAGCGCAATATCGCGCGTATCCAGAAGGTCTGCGACGATGCCGGCGTTGCCAATCGTCCGCATATCAAGACGCATAAGAGCCCGGTCATCGCGAAGATGCAGATCGAAGCCGGTGCCAAAGGCATCACCTGCCAGAAGCTCGGCGAAGCCGAGATCATGGCCAATGCCGGGATCGACGACATCCTGATCAGCTACAACCTGCTCGGCGACGAGAAGATGGCGCGGCTCGGCGCACTGCAGGCGAAGGCGAATGTCACCGTCGCCGCCGACAATTCCGTCGTCATCGGCGACTTGCCGAAAGCCGCCGCGATTTCGGGCCGGAATGTCAACGTCGTGGTCGAATGCGATACCGGCCGCAAGCGCGCCGGCGTCGAGACGCCCGCGGAAGCCATCGCTCTCGCCAAGGAGATCGCGGCCTCGAAAGGCCTCACCTTCGCAGGCTTCATGCTGTACCCAACGGAAACCGGCTGGCCGGACGCACAGAAATTCTACGACGAAGCGCTGGCCGGCGTTCGCGCACTCGGTCTGGAGCCCACGATCGTCTCGACCGGCGGCACGCCAAACCTGAAGAACGTCGGCAAGCTCAAGGGGGCCACCGAACATCGCTTCGGCACATATATCTATAACGACCGTATGCAGGTCGCCGCCGGCTCCGCGACCTGGGACGATTGCGCGCTGAATGTCTATTCGACCGTGGTCAGCCGCGCCGGCCCGGAACGTGGCATTCTCGATGCCGGCTCCAAGACGCTGACGCCCGACACCGGCGGTCTCGATGGCTACGGCCTGATCCTCGAACATCCCGAAGCGAAGATCGCGCGCTTCGCCGAGGAGCATGGTTTTCTCGACCTCGGGCGCAGCAACACCCGACCCAATGTCGGCGATGTCGTCCGCATCGTGCCGAACCACGTCTGCGTGGTCGTCAACATGTTCGACGAAGTGGTGATGGTGCGCGGTGACGAGATCATCGGCACGCTCCCGGTAGCCGCGCGTGGGAAGCTGCGGTAACGCGACAGCGCTTACACTCGGGACCTCATCCTGAGGAGGCGCCGCTTGGCGCCGTCTCGAAGGATGGACACACATTCATGGTTCGAGACGCGCGCAAGAGCGCGCTCCTCACCATGAGGTCGGCGTTCTATCGGGGCGAAAAAGCCAGCCACCTCAAAACGCCCTCGCCCGCTGCAGCGCCTGTCGCAAACGACGCCTGCAGCAGATAGCCGCCGGTCGGCGCTTCCCAGTCGAGCATCTCGCCGGCGACGAAAGTGCCCGGCATACGCTTCAGCATGAAGGCGTCGTCGATCTCATCGAACGAGACGCCCCCCGCCGTCGAAATAGCACGCGCGATCGGCGCGACGCCATTGAGCGTCACCGGCACGACGTTGATCAAGGCAGCCAACTTCTCCGGCGGCAATGACGCCAGTTGAATGCCCTCTGGGACAGCGACTTCCTGCAGCAGCCCAATGGCCACCGGCGACAGATGGATCGCCTTGCGCAGGAAATTGGAGAAAGACTGCTTGCCACGCGATGCTGCCAGCTTCGTGGTCAGCTCCTTCGCATCGAGGTCCGGTCTAAGAGCAACGCACAGCGTCGCGTTGCCATCCGCAATGACCGCTTCGCGCAACAGAGACGACAGCGCATAGATGCCACCGCCTTCGATACCGCCACGCGTGACCATCGCCTCGCCGCGCACGCTGTGTGCACCGAACGACAGCGCAACAGCCTTCAGCGGCTGACCTTCGAAACGGTCCTTGAAGATCTCCGACCACGCGATCGTAAAACCGGAATTAGCCGGGCGCAGCGGTGCGATACTCACGCCCTTCGCAGCCAGCACACCGGCCCATGCGCCGTCCGAGCCAAGCCGCGGCCAGCTTGCACCGCCAAGCGCAAGAATCGCGCTCTTGCAGGCGATCGCCCGCGACCCGTCCGGCGTTTGGAATGTCAAACGCCCATCGCCGTCCCATCCTGTCCAGCGGTGACGAAAGGCAAACCGCACGCCACTCTCATCCAGCCGCCGCAGCCACGCGCGCAACAATGGCGATGCCTTGAAGGCCTGCGGAAACACCCGGCCGCTGGACCCAACAAAAGTCGGCTGCCCAAGCGCCTCGCTCCAGTCGCGTAGCGCGGTCGGCGTGAAAGCCGAGATCGACGGCGCAAGCTGCGCCTCCGCCGCGCCATAGCGCTTGAGGAATTCCGGCAGCGGCTCACTATGAGTGAGATTGAGTCCGCCGCGTCCGGCCATCAGAAACTTGCGACCAGCCGATGGCATCGCGTCATAGACCGTGACGGCAGCGCCGCCACGGCTCAGAACCTCGGCCGCCATCAGCCCGGCAGGGCCGGCACCGATCACCGCAACTTGGTTCTTCACAGGCTCAGTCAAGGTCACACGCAGTGGCGAAGCCGCCGATCAGGCCTTCACGCCCAAGCGAATGGCGGCCTGCTCGACATACTTCTGGGTCTGATGGAAAGCGCCTTCCAGCGCCTTGGCCTTGGACATATCACTAATGTCCGCGAAATGCGCGGCAATCGTATCCGGGCTCCAGTCAGCTTCGGCGAAATTGACACCTTCGCTTTCGAGAATCTTGATGACCGCGAAGGAGCCTGCGCCGGCGCCCATGATGGTCTTGGTCGGTGCATTCTCGCTCAGGAGATATTCGACCGCCGGCGTGATCGCTTCCGGCTTCATCAACTGCAGCGCCTGCGCTGGCAACAGTTCCTCGGTCATGCGCGTGGCTGCCGTGGGTGACACGATGTTGACGCGGATGTCCGTCTTGCGACCTTCCTCGGCGAGCACATTCATCAGGCCGACCATGCCGGTTTTGGCCGCGCCGTAATTGGCCTGACCGAAATTGCCATAGAGGCCGGACGACGAGGTGGTGAGCACAATGCGCCCGTAGTTGCGCGCGCGCATACCTTCCCAAACGGCCTTGCAGCAATAGAAAGTGCCGGTGAGATGCACGTCGAGCACCTTGGCGAAGTCGGCGAGCTCCATCTTGGCGAAGGACTTGTCGCGCAGGATACCCGCATTGGCGCACATCAGGTCGACGCTGCCCCACTCCTTGGTCGCCTTGTCGACCATCGCCTTAACCTGTTCGAAGTTCGAGACATCAGCGCCATCGGGCACCGCCGTGCCGCCGGCCGCTTGGATTTCCTCGACAACGGATTCCGCCGCCGTCAGCGAACCGCCGGTGCCGTCGCGCGCGCCGCCGAAATCGTTGACGACGACCTTGGCGCCGAGCTTCGCAAGGCCCAGCGCATGGGCGCGGCCCAGTCCATTGCCGGCGCCAGTGACGATGGCAACGCGGCCGTCAAATCGAATGGTCATGTGGCATGCTCCTCAATTGAAATAGACAAGGCCGAGCCAGTCGGCGACCAATGCCGGCTTGTCCTCGCCTTCGATCTCGACACTCACGCTGGTGCGCGTGAACAATTCCTTCGGCTTGCGCAACGTCGCCTCGGTCAGCGTGAAGCGGCCGCGGATGCGCGATCCTGCTTTGACCGGCGACACGAAGCGCACTTTGTCGGTGCCGTAATTGACGCCCATGGCGACATCGGCGAGTTGCGGCAGCGCCTCATAGGAAAACGCCGAGAGCATCGACATGGTCAGGAAGCCATGAGCGATCGTCGTGCCGAACGGCGTTTCGCGCGCACGCGCGGGATCGACATGGATGAACTGAAAATCCTCCGTCGCCGCGGCGAACGCATCGATGCGCTTCTGGTCCATGACATGCCAGGGCGACACGCCGACTTCCTTGCCTACCATGGCGATATAGGCATCACGTTCAATCATCGCGCTCATTCAGTCTCAGTCCTCAAAATCCAGTTGCGTTGCGGGCGCAGATTCCACAGCGCACACCCTGACGCCAAGCGAAATTGTGCGCTGCAGCCATGCAAAGCGCGACAAATTACCGCTCGCCCTCTTGCGATCCCGCCGCGCGGAGCGCCTGCAATTCGGGGAAATCCTCTTCGCGAAACTCGACACCGCGCAAGGGATCGCTGCGATCGTCGGCCTGTTCGAGCCGACGCAGATGGACCCTGCGAATCTTGCCCGAAATCGTCTTCGGCAGCTCGGTCACGAACTCGATCCGGCGAATGCGTTTGAACGGCGCCAGACGCACATGCAGATGCTGATAGATCGACAGCGCCGTCGCCCTGGACGGCGCGGTATCGCCGATCAGCAACACATAGGCCTTGGGGATGGCGAGCCGGATCGGATCGGGGCTCGGCACAATGGCGGCCTCAGCCACGGCATCGTGTTCCAGCAGGATACTCTCCAGCTCGAACGGGCCGATGCGATAGTCCGAGGATTTGAACACATCGTCGGAGCGACCGACGAAAGTGAGATAGCCATCGTCATCGGAAAATACGACGTCGCCGCTGCGATAGATCTCACCGCTTGCACCGCTGACACTACCGTCTTCGGCCTGATAGCCCTGCATCAATCCTGCCGGGCGATCGACGCCAAGCACGAGACTGACCTCGCCCTCCTTCGCCGGATTGCCATCGGCATCGACAACGCGAACCTTCCAGCCCGGCAGCGGACGGCCCATGGAGCCCACCTTGACGGTCTGGCCCGGCGAATTGCCGGCCAGCGCGGTGGTCTCGGTTTGGCCGTAGCCGTCGCGAATGGTGAGGCCCCAGGCCGCCTTGACCTGATCGATCACTTCCGGATTGAGCGGCTCACCGGCGCCGCAGACCTCGCGCAGCGCGACCTTGAAGGTCGCCAGCTTCTCTTGAATGAAGAGCCGCCACACGGTCGGCGGCGCGCACAGCGTCGTCACACCGCAGCGGCCGATGGTGGCAAGCAGGCCCTTGGCGTCGAAACGCGGCTGATTGACGACAAACACGGTGGCGCCGGCATTCCATGGCGCAAAGAAGCAGCTCCAGGCATGCTTGGCCCAGCCCGGTGAAGAGATGTTGAGATGGACGTCGCCCGGCTGCAGTCCGATCCAAAACATCGTCGAGAGTCCGCCGACGGGATAGCTGCGCTGGCTGTGCCGCACGAGCTTCGGCTTCGCCGTGGTGCCCGAGGTGAAATAGAGCAGCATCGGATCGTCAGCCCTGGTCGGGCCATCCGGCGTGAATGTGTCAGGGAATTCGGCCGAGGTCTCGAAAGCCAGCCAGCCGTCGTGAGACGATCCGGCGTTGACGACGATCTGCCCGATGCCTTCGGTCTTCAGGCTGCCGAACTTGGCGACCTGATCCTCTGCCGCCACAACAAGCTTGGCGCGCCCACGGTCGAGCCGGTCCTGCAACTCATCCGGCGTTAGCAGCGTGGTTGCAGGAATGATGACAACGCCCAGCTTGATCGCCGCCAGCATGGTCTCCCACAGCGGCACCACATTACCGAGCAGCAGCAACAGATGATCGCCGCGCCGCAGCCCCTGCGCGCGCAGGAAATTGGCAACCTGATTGGAGCGGCGTGACAGCACCTCGAACGACAGCTTCGTCTCGCGGCTGGCCGCCGCATCGACGATCCAGAGCGCGGTCCGGTCCTTGCTGACGGGATCATGGGCGAGTTCGGCATCGAACCAGTCGAGCGCCCAGTTGAAGTCGACCGGATCGGGCCAGCGAAAGCCGGCAACGGCGGCGGCGTAGTCGGTGCGGTGTTCGAGGAGGAAGGCGCGGGCCTGCTTGAACGTGGTCATGCCGACGCTCCCGCTATTTCGGTATCAAATGCCGCAGATGATGAATGATCCCGGAAAAGTCATCGCCGCCGTGACCTTCCTTCTCATAGGTCTCATAGATGCTCTCGGCATGAGCGCCGAGCGGCGTCCTGGCGCCGGCGGCCTTGGCGGCCTCCTGCGACAGCCTGAGATCCTTGAGCATCAGTGCTGCGGCAAAACCCGGCTTGTATTCATTGTTGGCCGGCGATGTCGGCACCGGTCCCGGCACCGGGCAATAGGTGGTCAGCGACCAGCACTGGCCCGACGAGGTCGAGGCCACATCGAACAGCGCCTGATGCGACAGGCCGAGTTTCTCGGCGAGCACGAAGGCTTCGCTGACGCCGATCATCGAAATGCCGAGGATCATGTTGTTGCAGATCTTGGCCGCCTGCCCCGCACCGGCATCGCCGCAATGGACGATCTTCTTGCCCATGGCTTCGAGGACCGGCTTGGCCGACGCGAACGCCTTGGCATCGCCGCCAGCCATGAAGGTCAGCGTCGCGCCCTTGGCGCCGCCAGTGCCACCGGAGACCGGCGCATCGACCGACGGCAGCTTCTGCGCAGCCGCCAGTTCATGCGCCTTGCGTGCGCTTTCCACGTCGATGGTCGAGCAATCGATCATCAGCGCCTCCTTGGCGGCAACGGGAATGACCTCGCTCCAGACCGACACCACGTGTTTGCCGGCCGGCAGCATGGTAATGATGACCTCGGCGCCCTTCACGGCATTGACCGCCTTGTCAGCAATGGTCACGCCATCCGCCCTCGCCTGCGCGCGGGACGCCTCGACGAGATCGAAGCCCGTCACCTTGTGGCCCGCCTTGACCAGGTTGGCGGCCATCGGGCCACCCATATTGCCGAGACCGATGAATGCAATGCTGGTCATGTCCTGCCCTCGTGATCGTTTGTCTGTTTTTAAAGCCTGATGAAAACGGCGAAATCCAACTTTCGTTCAGAACGCTCGACCTTCAGAAGGTCAGCTCAACATCCCGTTTGGCCAGATAGCGCGCGACAATCTCCGGTGTCACGCCCTCGAGATCCGGTGGCTGCCATTTCGGATTGCGATCCTTGTCGATGATGGCCGCACGCACGCCCTCGACGAAATCGGCGCTATCAAACACCTCCAGCGCCGCGAGATATTCGCGCGACAGACATTCCTCGAGCGACTTCGACGCGCGCGCTAGCCGCAACAGCTTCAGGGTAACCTTGAGCCCCCGCGGTGATTTGTCGGACATGGCCTTGATCGTCGCCAGCGCGAAATCTGAACCGTCCTGCTCAAGCGCAGCCACGATCTCCTCGACGCTGTCATGGGCGAAAGCGCGATCGATCAGCGCACGCTGCGCCGTGACCGGACCGGTTTGTTCCGGAGCTGCAAACTTCTTGAGTGTCGTCATCACCGACGCCGCATCGGCACCCGCCGACAGCTTTGTGAGCGCCTCGCGCAATGCCGGCCAATTGGCGGTGTCGATCAGGACGTCCGCCATATGTGCAGCAAGCGCATCGGCACCATTTGCCGTCAGTCCGGTCAGACCGAAATACGTCCCGAGTTCGCCCGGCGCACGCGACAACAGCCAGGTGCCGCCAACATCGGGGAAGAAGCCAAGGCCGACTTCCGGCATCGCCATCCTGGTCTTCTCGGTGACGATGCGATGGCTGGCATGGCCGGCCAGACCGACGCCGCCGCCCATCACGAAGCCGTCCATATAGGCCACATAGGGCTTCGGGAATTTCGCGATCCGCGCGTTGACGATATACTCCTCGCGCCAAAAGATCTTGCCGAGATCGCCTTTGACCCTGGCGCTCTCATAGAGGCCACGGATATCGCCGCCGGCACAAAGCCCGCGTTCGCCTGCACCTTCCAGAATGATCAGCGCGACTTTCGAATCTTTCTCGAACGCGTCGAGCGCCGTTGCGATCTCGCGGGTCATCTCCAGCGTCAGCGCGTTCAGCGCCTTCGGCCGATTCAGGCGGATCACACCAGCCGCGCCTTCGCGCGCGACGATCAGTTCGCCGGCCTCGGTCGCTACCTCCGAACTCATCGCGCGCCCTCGATCAATTTGCGCGACACAATCAGCCGCATGATTTCATTGGTGCCTTCGAGGATCTGGTGCACCCGCAAATCGCGCACGATCTTCTCGATGCCGTATTCGGCGAGATAGCCGTAGCCGCCATGCAGCTGCAGCGCGTCGTTGGCGACCTCGAAACCGATATCGGTGCCGAAGCGCTTGGCCATCGCGCAGAGCATGCCAGCATCGGCATCCTTGCGGTCGAGTGCCGCCGCCGCTCGCCACAGGAAGGTGCGTGCGGCTTCCAGTTCGGTCGCCATGTCGGCGATACGAAACTGCAGCGCCTGGAATTCGTCGAGGCGCTTGCCGAACGCCTTGCGCTCTTTCATGTAGCTCAGCGACTTATCGAGCGCAGACTGCGCGCCACCGAGCGAACACGCCGCGATGTTGAGACGGCCACCATCAAGACCGGACATGGCGATCTTGAAGCCGATGCCTTCGTCACCGAGCCGGTTGGCGATCGGCACGCGGCAATTTTCGAAGATCACGGCGCGTGTCGATTGCGCGTTCCAGCCCATCTTGCGTTCGTTATTGCCAAAAGAGAGACCCGGCGTGCCCGCCTCCACCACGATGGTGGAGACGCCGCCAGCGCCCTCTCCGCCGGTGCGCACCATCACGACATAGACATCGGTGTCGCCAGCGCCGGAGATAAACTGCTTCTGACCATCGAGGACGTAGTGATCGCCATCCACGACAGCACGCGTGCGCAGCGCCGCTGCATCCGATCCCGAGCCGGGCTCGGTCAGGCAGTAGCTCGCCAGCAGCTCCATGGTGCAAAGTCGCGGCAGCCACTTCTGGCGCTGCGCTTCGCTGCCATATGAATCAATCATCCACGACGCCATATTGTGGATCGAAATGAAGGCCGAGGTGGTCGGGCAGCCGGTCGCCAGCGCCTCGAAGATCAGCGCGGCATCGAAACGCGTCAGCGCGGAGCCACCGACATCGTCACGGATATAGATGCCGCCCATGCCGAGCAGCGCCGCCTCGCGCATCACCTCTTTCGGAAAATGCTTGTCCTCGTCCCATTTGAGCGCAAAGGGAGCGATCTTTTCCGCAGCGAATTCGCGCGCCATGTCGCGAATAGCGGTCTGTTCCTCATCGAGAGCGAATTGCATCACGCCCTTCTTGTTGATTGTTGATCAGCCGGGAAAATGAAACGGCCCGGTGCACCACCTTTGGGAGCGCCGGGCCGCTTGCGTATTCTTACTTCATCAACGGGATCGAGAACTCGGCGCCTTCCTTGACACCCGATGGCCAGCGCGCGGTCACCGTCTTGGTCTTGGTGTAGAAGCGGATAGAATCCGGACCATGCTGGTTGAGATCGCCGAAGCCGGACTTCTTCCAGCCACCGAAGGTATAATAAGCAATCGGCACCGGGATCGGCACGTTGATGCCGACCATGCCGACATTGACCTTGGCGGCGAAATCGCGCGCAGCGTCACCGTCACGGGTGAAGATCGCAACGCCGTTGCCGTAGTCATGATCCGACGGCAGCGCGAGAGCTTCTTCGTAATCGTGGGCACGCACCACCGACAGCACGGGCCCGAAGATCTCTTCCTTGTAGATGCGCATGTCCTTGGTGACGTTGTCGAACAGACAGCCACCCATATAGAAGCCGTTCTCGTAGCCCTGCATCTTGAAGCCGCGGCCATCGACGGCGAGCGTGGCGCCTTCCTTGATGCCGATATCGACATAGTTCTTGACGCGGTCGACGGCTTCCTTGGTCACCAGCGGACCGAAGTCAGCCGAGGGATCCACGGAGGTGCCGATCTTCAGGCTCTCGACGCGCGGGATGAGCTTTTCCATCAGACGGTCGGCCGTGGTCTTGCCAACAGGCACGGCCACCGAGATCGCCATGCAGCGCTCGCCAGCCGAGCCGTAGCCGGCACCGATCAGCGCATCGACGGTCTGGTCCATATCCGCATCGGGCATGATGATGGCGTGGTTCTTCGCTCCACCGAAGCACTGGGCGCGTTTGCCGGTCGCCGCAGCGCGCTCGTAGATGTACTGGGCGATCGGCGACGAGCCGACAAAGCCGACAGCCTTGATGTCTTCGTCGTCGAGGATTGCGTCGACGGCTTCCTTGTCGCCATTGACGACGTTCAGAATGCCCGGCGGCAGACCGGCTTCGATCATCAGTGCGGCGAGCATCATCGGCACGCCCGGATCGCGCTCCGAGGGCTTCAGGATGAAGGCGTTGCCGCAGGCGATGGCCGGACCGAATTTCCACATCGGGATCATCGCCGGGAAGTTGAACGGCGTGATGCCCGCGACGACACCGAGCGACTGGCGCATCGAATAGATGTCGATGCCGGGACCTGCGCCTTCGGTGTATTCGCCCTTCATCAGATGCGGAATGCCGCAGGCGAATTCGATCACCTCCAAGCCGCGTTGGATATCGCCCTTGGCGTCCGGCACAGTCTTGCCATGCTCACGCGCCAGGCAATCGGCCAGCTTGTCGTAGTCGCGATTGGCGAGTTCGAGGAATTTCATCAGCACGCGGGCGCGGCGCTGTGGATTGGTGTTGCCCCAGGCGACCTGCGCCTCGGCAGCATTGAGAACAGCGGCGCGCATTTCGGCCTTGGAGGCCAGCGCAACCTTGGCCTGAACCTCGCCGGTCATCGGCTCGAAAACGTCGGCGAAACGCCCCGACTTGCCCTCGACCTCACGGCCGCCGATGAAATGTCCGATCGTGCGCATGCGTTTCCTCCCGGGAGCCAAATTTGGCCCGATGTTGATCAGGCTTTATGGCGTTTGGAAAGGCCCTGCACGCGCGGCGGATTTGCGAAATTGCAGGCTCGCTGCCGTTTAGCCCTGTCAGAATGTCACCGCCGCGACAATGTCGCAGGCAGTGCGCCGATTATCAATTCTTGGCGGCTGATACGGCCTTGGTTGCCACCTTCTTCGCAGTCGGCTTTCTAGCCGTGCTCTTGGGAGCCACAGCCTTGGACACAGCAGGGTTGGACGCTGCAGGCTTCGGCGCTGCAGCACGGCCCAGCACCGCCTCGCGGCCAGCGCTCAAAAGCTCTTCGGACAACTCGCCGTTGCCGGCGGCGCGGGCGAGCACGATGGTGCCCATCATGGTGGCAAGCGCCGCCATCGCCTGTCTGCGCGCCGACTTGCTCGGTCCGCCATGAAACTGCTCGGACATCATCTCGATCATCTGATCGAGCTTGGTGGCAAACACCTTGCGCGTCTTGGGGCTCTCGCGCGCGATCTCAGCGCCCAGCGCCGGGACGGCGCAGCCATGGCCCGGATTGTCGCGGTGCTGCGGCGACAGGTAAGAATCCACGATCGTGGCCAGGCGCTGATCCGGCGCCGCCTGCCCAGCCAACTGACGCCAGCGATCGGTCGAGCGGTCCATTGCATAGGCGAAGGCTTCGATTACCAATGCCTCGCGCGAATCGAAATGCGCGTAGAAGCCGCCATGGGTCAGACCCGCGTCCTTCATGAGGTCAGCCACGCCGATGCCATGCGCGCCTTTTTCGCGCAGACGCACGGAAGCCTTCTTCACGATCCGCGCATGCGTCTCGAGCTTGTGTTCCTTCGAATAGCGCATCGGCGGTCCATTCAAAACAAATAGATGATGTCGATCATATTACTCACGCTGCTCCGCATGCGCAACGCACACCTGGCCGCAGGCCTTGACAACACCGCAGTTTGACGCGGAATTGATAGGAGCAAGACCGGCGATCCGCGCCGGCCCAAGGAAATGCCAAGGGACGAGACGATTTCATGCATATGCTCAATCCCCATTGCGGTGTCGAACGTGACCCGCGAGGTATAGTTCGGCTGACGATCTGCAACGCCGGCTCACTCAATATTCTCAATTCAGCCGCAATCAAGGGTGTTCGCGAAGGCATTGAGGTATTGGCCACGGAACGCGCCATTCGCGCGCTTGTCATCGCCGGCCAGAGCGAAAAGAGCATGATTGGCGGCGCCGACATCAAGGAAATGGCGACGCTGGATCAGGCCTCCGCCGAGAAGTTCATTTCCGGCTTGCGCGATCTCTGCGAAGCCGCCCGCGCTTTTCCCGCGCCTGTGATCGCCCGCATCCCCGGCTGGTGCCTTGGCGGCGGCCTCGAATTTGCTGCCGCCTGCGATTTCCGGATCGCTTCGCATGATTCCAAATACGCCATGCCCGAGGTCAGGGTCGGTATCCCCTCGGTGATTCACGCTGCCCTCTTGCCGCGCCTGATCGGTTGGGGCCGTGCGCGCTGGCTGATCATGACTGCCGCCACCATCGATGCACCGACCGCGCTCAATTGGGGTCTGGTCGATGTGGTTGCGGCCGAAGGCGCACTCGATGCCGAAGTCGAAAAGACGATCGAAGCCATACTCGAGTGTGGACCCGAAGCCATGCGGTCGCAAAAAGCCCTGCTGAAACAGTGGGAAGAGCTGCCGCTGAAAGAATCCGTCAATCTCAGCGTCGGCGTGTTCGGCGAGGCCTATCTGACCGGCGAGCCGCAGCGACTGATGCAGGGTTTCATCAACCGCAAACGCTAGCAGCTCGACCTCACGAGAATTTTGCACAGGCCGGCATTGCGTATCTTGCAGCGCATCATATGATGAGTGTCATCCAAATGACCCGCGCTTGCGCGAAGGAGCCTCCATCATGTCCGCAGCTTCAGATCCGGTCGTCATCGTCTCGGCCACCCGCACCCCGCTCGGCCGCTTCCAGGGCGAACTATCGCCCTTCTCCGGCCACAAGCTCGGCAGCCACGTCATCGGTGCCGCCGTGGCACGCGCGAAACTGGCACCCGAGCGCATCGACGAAGTCTTCATGGGCTGCGTGCTTCCCGCCGGCCAGGGTCAGGCGCCCGCCCGCCAGGCCGCCCGAGGTGCCAAGCTGCCGGATGCCACCGGGGCCACGACGATCAACAAGGTCTGCGGCTCCGGCATGAAGGCGACCATGCTTGCCCACGACATCATCCATGCCGGTTCGGCCGAGATCGTCGTCTCCGGCGGCATGGAGAGCATGACCAATGCGCCCTATTTGCTGCAGAAGGCGCGCGGCGGTTACCGCGTCGGCCATGATCGCATCATCGATCACATGCTGATGGATGGGCTTGAGGATGCCTATGAGGTCGGTCGCTCGATGGGTGACTTCGGCGAAGCCACCGCTGAGGCCTATCAGTTCACGCGTGGAGATCAGGACGCCTATGCGATCGAGACGCTGACCCGCGCGCGCAAGGCGGTGGAGAGCGGCGCCTTCAAGGCGGAGATCACGCCACTGACCGTCGTCGAGAAGTCCGGAGCTCGCGAGATCGCCAATGACGAACATCCGCTGAAGGTCGATCCCGCCAAGATCCCGAACCTCAAACCAGCCTTCCGCAGCAACGGCACTATCACGCCCGCTGCTTCGTCCGCCAATGCCGATGGCGCTGCTGCCCTGGTGCTCGCCAAGCGTTCCCTCGTGGATCGTGAGGGCCTGCCCGCGCTGGCCGTGATCCATGGCCACGCCACGCACAGCCAGGAACCGCAATGGTTCACGACTGCGCCCATTCCGGCAATCAGCAAACTGCTCGACAAGGTCGGCTGGAGCGTCGGCGATGTCGATCTGTTCGAAATCAACGAGGCCTTTGCCGTGGTGCCGATGGCCGCGCAACGCGACCTTGGAATTCCCCGCGAAAAACTGAACGTCAATGGCGGCGCCTGCGCGCTGGGCCACCCCATCGGCGCCACCGGTGCGCGGCTGATCGTGACGCTGCTGCATGCACTGGAAGCCAGAGGCCTGAAACGCGGCGTCGCGGCACTGTGCATCGGCGGCGGCGAAGCCACCGCGATTGCCATCGAACGCATCGTTCGCTGAACCGCCTTTCCCAGATATGATCGTCGCGGCGATGGTCGTCGCGACGCCTTTTCTCATTGATTGCAGGAAACCCGATGATTTCCGGATGGCTCTCGACTGCCCTCGCCCGCCGCAATATCCATTACGGATGGGCGATGATCGCCGTAACCTTCGTGACGGCGCTGGTCAGCGCTGCCGCGGTTGGCGCGCCCGGCGTGTTCATCGTGCCGCTGCAGAAGGAATTCGGCTGGAGCACCGCGGAGATTTCCTCCGCCATGTCGATCCGCTTCGTGCTGTTCGGCCTGATGGCGCCGTTCGCCGCGGCGCTGATGAACCGTTATGGGTTGCGTAACGTCACGCTGATTGCCCTGCTCGTCGTTGCTGCAAGCCTCATATTGTCGCTTGGGATGACGCAGGTTTGGCAGTTGATGGCGCTCTGGGGCGTCGCCGTTGGCATTGGCACTGGGATGACGGCGCTGGTGCTCGGCGCCACCGTCGCAGCGCGCTGGTTCAGCGCACGCCGTGGCCTCGTCGTGGGTATCCTCACCGCGAGCGCGGCCACCGGCCAGTTGATCTTCCTGCCGATCCTCGCCAGCATCACCGAGCACAGCAACTGGCGCTGGGCACTGGCGCTGATGTGCGTGATGCTGGCCATAGCCGCACTCGGTGTGCTGCTGGTGATGCGGGACCGTCCCAGCGACATCGGCATTCGCCCCTATGGCGACACCAGCACCGAACCGCTGGCCGTTCCACCACCGAACACCTCGCCGATCATGGCGGCAGCGCTCGGTGCCCTGCGCGATGCTGCCCAGACCAAGGTGTTCTGGATCCTGTTCGCCACGTTCTTCATCTGCGGCGCCAGCACCAACGGGCTCGTGCAGGTGCACCTGATCCCGATGTGCCTCGACTTCGGCATCCCGCAGATTCAGGCGGCCGGCCTACTTGCGGCGATGGGCGTGTTCGATTTCGTCGGTACCATCGCGTCGGGCTGGCTATCCGACCGGTATGACAATCGCTATCTGCTGTTCTGGTATTATGGGTTGCGTGGCCTCTCGCTGCTGGCGTTGCCGTTCACCGACTTCTCGTTCTATGGCCTGTCGCTGTTCGCGCTGTTCTATGGCCTGGACTGGATCGCCACCGTGCCGCCGACCGTGCGCCTCACCGCGTCCAAGTTCGGTCCCGAACGCGCGGGTCTGGTGTTCGGCTGGATCTTCGCCGGCCATCAGTTAGGCGCAGCAACGGCGGCATTCGGCGCTGGCCTGTCGCGCACGGTACTGCTCAGCTATCTGCCTGCCTTTTTCGCGGCAGGTGCGCTATGTATTATTGCAGCGCTGATCGTGCTGGCGATTTCAAAGGACAAGAAGGTCGCGACCGCCTGATCCCCGCGGGATCAGGCCGCTCGCCACTCATATCAGAACGGGAATTCATCATGCGCCGCGTTGTCATTACGGGGATGGGAGCGGTGTCGCCGCTCGGTTGCGGCGTCGAGATCAACTGGTCCCGGTTGCTCGCCGGTCAATCCGGTATTCGTCTATTGCCGGAAGCCATGACCACTGATCTCGCCGCCAAGGTCGGCGGCCAGGTACCCGACATCGCGAACGATCCGGAAGGCGGTTTCGATCCTGACAAGGCTGCGCCGCGCAAGGATCAGAAGAAGATGGATCGCTTCATCCTGTTTGCGCTGATGGCTGCCGATGAAGCCATTGCGCAGGCGGGCTGGCAGCCCAAGAATGCGCGAGAACGGCAGCGCACGGCCACGATCATCGCCTCGGGCATCGGCGGCTTTCCGGCAATTGCCGACGCGGTCCGCACGACAGATACCAAGGGCATCCGCCGGCTGTCGCCGTTCACCGTGCCCTCGTTCCTGGTCAATCTTGCGGCCGGTCATATCTCGATCCGCTACGGCTTCGAAGGTGCACTCGGCGCGCCCGTGACAGCCTGCGCCGCCGGTGTGCAGGCGATCGGTGACGCTACACGTCTCATTCGCTCCGGCGAAGCGGATGTCGCCATCGCCGGGGGTGCCGAAGCCTGTATCGACCGTGTCAGCCTCGGCGGCTTCGCCGCCGCTCGCGCGCTCTCCACCGACTTCGTCGCCAATCCGGAGCGCGCCTCGCGCCCGTTCGATCGCGACCGCGACGGCTTTGTCATGGGCGAAGGCGCCGGCGTCGTGGTGCTTGAGGAACTGGATCATGCCTTGGCGCGTGGCGCGAAGCCGATCGCCGAACTGATCGGCTACGGCACGACGTCCGATGCGTTCCACATGACAGCCGGTCGCGAGGACGGCGACGGCGCCAGGCGCGCGATGGATATCGCTCTGGCACAGGCCAACATCACGCCTGCCGATGTCCAGCATCTGAACGCCCACGCGACATCGACTCCGGTCGGCGATCACGGCGAGCTCGAAGCGATCAAGTCGATCTTCGGAACGAACGGCGGAGTCGCTGTAAGCTCGACCAAATCCGCCACGGGCCACCTGCTCGGTGCAGCCGGAGGGCTTGAGGCGGTCTACGCAATCCTCGCGCTGCGTGACCAGATCGCTCCGGCCACGCTCAATCTCGAAAATCCCGATCCGTCTGCCGATGGCATCGATCTGATCCGCGGCAAGGCGCGGCCGATGGCCATGGAGCACGTGCTCTCGAATGGCTTCGGCTTCGGCGGCGTCAACGCCAGCGTGCTACTGCGGCGAATATAGCTTACGGCCGCATCGCGAGCCGTGACGGACCTGCCGTGCGGAGCGGTTCGGCAAGACGTGCAAACTCACACAGCAGCGAGCGCGTCTTCGTGGGGTTGATGACTTCCTCGACCCAGAACTTCTCGGCCGAACGGAATGGCGAGCGCAGCTTGTTGAGGCGCTCCTCGATTTCCTGCTGCTTGAGCTTTGGATCGTCCGCCGCGTCGATCTCGGCGCGATAGGCCGCCTCGATGCCACCTTCCAGCGGCAGCGAGCCCCAATAGGCCGAAGGCCATGCGTAACGCATCGAGAACCGGTCGGCCGGCTGATGCACCACGCCAGCGACGCCGAACGCATTGCGGATGATGATCGTGCACCACGGCACCGTGGTCTGATTGACCGCGGCCATGGCGCGCACGCCGTGACGGATGGTCGCTGCCTTCTCCGCATCGAGCCCGATCATGAAACCCGGGCAATCCATGAGATAGACGACAGGCAGATGGAACGTCTCAGCGAGGTCGACGAAGCGCACGACCTTCTGGCAGGCTTCCGCGGTCCACGAGCCGCCATAGTGGAACGGATCGCTGGCAAGCAGCAGTACCGCACGGCCTTCGAGACGCGCAAAACCGGTGATGATCGGCCGGCCGAAATTCGCCGCCATCTCGAAAAACGAGCCTTTGTCGACGACGGCGTCGATGATCGGGCGCATCTTGTAGACCTGCCGACGATTGCGCGGCACGGCCTTCAGCAGAGATTCTTCCGCACGTTCGGGATCATCATTGCAGGCGATCGTGGGCGGCAAGTCATAGACGGACGATGGCAGATAGGACAGGAAGCGTCGCGCGCAGGCGAAGGCCTCCTCTTCTGTCTCCACGGCGTGATCGACGCCGCCAGCGCGCGTCTGGATATCGGCGCCGCCGAGTTCCTTCTTCTCAAGCGACTGGCCGAGGCGCGCGACAACGGGAGGCCCGGCGACGAACATCGCGGAATTCTTCGTCATCACCGAATAATGGCTGGCTGCGAGCCGCGCAGCGCCGAGGCCGGCGACTGAACCAAGGCCAAGGCCAACGACCGGCACCTGCGCCAGATTGGACGTCGTGTACCAGTACCAGCGCGTGCCCCCGACACCGCCCGGCAGATTGGCTGCGCCCCTGGTCTCGATGGTCTTGACCGAACCGCCGCCGCCAGAACCTTCGATCACGCGAATGATCGGCAGCCGGAAGTCGTGCGCCATTTCCTCGGCCATCAGCGGTTTGGCCGAGATCGACGCATCAGCCGAACCGCCGCGCACGGTGAAGTCATCGCCAACAACGACGACAGGCCGGCCGTCGATCTTGCCACGACCGAACACGCAATTCGCCGGCGTCAGATGCTTCAGCTCGCCAGACGCATCGTATTCACCAATGCCGGAGACTGCCCCGACTTCGTGAAAGCTTTTTGCATCTATCAGTCTGTCGATACGTTCACGAACTGTGAGCCGGCCTTGGTCATGCTGCCGCTTGACCTTGTCAGCGCCCCCCATCTCCCGCGCGAAGGCTTCGCGCCGGGCGAGGTCGTCGAGTTCCGGCTTCCAGTTCATTCATTCCCTCCGGGAGCATTTTTTTCTGAGCTGTTGGCGCGGGAGGCGCATCTGGAACGGGCGCACTGGTCAGGCCGCTATCTGCATTCTGAACCATCATGCTGATCGTGCCGCTAAGCTGACGCAGGATCGGAGCGATCTCGTCCTGCAGGCGCTGCTCGTCATACATGGCGGCAAGCAGACCGATGGTGACGACCACATAGGTCTGATACTGCGGCGACCAGATCGGCGTCGCAATGCCGGTAATATGCGGCGACCAAAGGCCACCTGCGAGGACGTAGCCGTTGTCACGCAGACATTCACGGTTCCCAACGATCTTGCCGCGCAGGATCTTGGCGTCCTCGGGCATTTCGCGCGCAATATCGTTGATCAGAGCATTGCCCACGTCTTCGTCGAGCGCTGCGGTGTAGGCATGACCGGCTGCAGTCCGGCCCATGGCAATGCGGCTGCCGGTGGTCGAATGCAATCCGAGCGCGTGATCGGCGCGGGCATATTCGAGATAGACCATGTGGAAACGATCGGGAATCGTGAAGCCGATCGTGCCAGGTACCTGCTCCGCCACTTCCTGCAAACGCAGGCGGATCAGGTTGCGCACCTGAAGTCCCCGCATCATCGAAGCACTCATCGCGACCGCACTCGATCCGATGCGGTACTTCTGATCTGCCGGCAGATAGGCGAGCTGGCCCATGCGCGTCAGCGTATGCGTCAGGCGCGATACGGTGGAGCGCGGCAGGCCGCAACGATTGGAGATTTCGAGATTACCAAGCCGGGCATCATGGCCCTCGAAGCAGCGAAGAATATCAAAGGCGCGCGAGACCACCTGGATCACATCGCCGTCGCCTGCCAGATCGCTGGCGAGCATGCCTTGTTTGCTGAGCCGTTCCGAACGTCGTCCCATGATGCGTTTCCCTTAAAACGACGCATCTCACGGGGAGCCAATCCGTTGGATTGCCCCGATGTGCGCCGCCGTCCCGTTCCACTCTGCGGAATTATATTCCACTTGCGGGCTACGCTACCTCAGGCAATCTGCGGCGACAACACCAAGCTGCTCGTTTCTTCTCATTCTTAGGGATTGTCCGGTCGCGTCGGCGCTACACCTATAGCGAGCAGCCGCCCGCGTGATCGCGGAGAACACCATGCCAGAGATCAAGATCCTCAGCGAAGTCGCCGGCCGCATCTGCTCACTGCCGCTCGCAACCGGCGATTCCGTAAATGAAGGCGACGAAGTGGCATTTGTCGAAGCCATGAAGATGGAAATTCCGGTCGCCTCTCCTGCCGCAGGTAAAATCAAATCGATGATCGTCGCGGTCGACGACGTGGTCGCGGAAGGACAGTTGCTCGGCACAGTCGAGACGTGAGCAGAATGCACTGACGACCTCGACTGCCTTACCAATGTGCTGCGGCATTCTGTCTGAGATGGTGACCGCTCCCATCATCCAGCGAACGGCCTCAGGACATTGCCAGCGCCTGACGGCGATGACATGATCGCTGAACAATAAAAAGCAATTCGCAAAGCGAATGCATCTGGAGGGGAAAATGCTTCACCGGCTTATCGCGCTGGCGTCCGTTGGCGTGCTCAGTTCGACCGGCGCTGTATGCGCACAGGATATCAAGCTTCCACCGACCATGGCGGTCACCGCCTACGACACCGGCACCGCCGGCTTCAACATCGCCGTCGCTGTCGGCAAGATGATGAAGGACAAATACTCCACCGATGTGCGTGTGCTGCCTGCCGGCAATGATGTCGCGCGGCTGGCGCCATTGCGCGCCGGTCGCGCCACGATCGCCTGGATGGGCTCGGGCATCTACTTCGCGCAGGAAGGCGTGTTCGAATTCGGCGTCAAGGAATGGGGTCCTCAGCCAGCGCAGGTCACGCTGTCGACCATCGACTGTAATGGCGCCTCGCTCGGCGTCGCTCGCGATATCGGCGTGAAGGAGATCAAGGATCTACGCGGCAAACGCGTCGGCTTCGTCGTCGGCTCACCTGCCCTGAACCAGAACTCGCTTGCCATCATGGCGTTCGGCGGTCTCACCAAGGCAGACATCAAGCCGATCGAGTTCGCAAGCTACGGCGCAATGTGGAAAGGCATGGTGAACAACGACGTCGACGCCGCCTTTGCTACCACCATCACTGGCCCGGCCAAGGAAGTTGAGACATCGCCGCGCGGCATCATCTGGCCGCCCCTCCCCGCGGAAGACAAGGCCGGCTGGGAGCGCGTCAAGCGTGTGGCACCGTTTTTCAATCCACATGTCGCGACCTGCGGCGCGGGCATCACGGCATCAGCGCCCGTCAACATGAGCACCTACCCCTACCCCGTCGCGACCGTCTACGGCTTGCAGGCGGAAGATCAGATCTACGCGATCACCAAGGCGATGATCGTCAACTTTGACGCCTACAAGGACAACGCACCAGGCGCGTTAGGCCTCGCCGTAAAGGCGCAGTCCATGAAATGGGTCGTTCCGTTTCATCCCGGCGCCGTGAAAGCGCTCAAGGAAGCCGGCAACTGGACGCCAGAAGACCAGACACACAATGACGGACTGCTGAAGCGGCAGGACGTCTTGAAGGCCGCATGGAGCGAATACGCCAAGGCCAGTGCATCAGCCGGTGAAAAGGAGTTTCTCGACGGCTGGATGACTGCCCGCGCGGCTGCGCTCAAGAAGGCCGGCATGCCGAACGGCTTCGAATAACGTCGTTATTTTTAGCTGTAACCGCGAACAATAATCGGGGCCATTATGTCAATTTCGTCACCCGATCATGCGCGGCCCGCATCCGACATTCCCGTAAAAATGGAACTCGACGATCCCCATGGAGTCGCCGACCTCCAGGAGTCCGAGGTCTCGCGCGTTCGCGCCTTGCACGGCGTGTGGCGCTGGGCGCTGATACTGGCCACGCTCGCAACCATCCTGCTCTGCATCAACCAGCAATTTTCGCTGCGCTTCTTTGTCGATGTCACGCAACTCAACACCGAATATTTCTATCTGCTAATCGCGCTGATGCTGCCGTTCACGTTCCTGATCTTTCCGGGAACGTCGAAGGCCGATCTCGACCGTGTGCCATGGTACGACGTCGTATTGTTCGTCGCCACTTTCGCGGCCGCGATCTTCCTGATGATGAACATCCGCAAGGCCGCGCAATTTGGCTGGGAATTCGACGGCGCACCTAAACCCGTGATCGCCGCAGGCCTCGTGATGTGGTTCGTGCTGATGGAGGCGCTGCGCCGCACCGGCGGCTGGAGCCTGTTGCTCAGCGTCTTCCCCTTCACGCTGTATCCACTGTTTGCCGACGCCAAATGGCTCGGACCGTTCCGCGGCACCCAGTCGACGCTGGAGCAGACCACGGCCTATCACGTGCTATCTGGGGAGAGCCTGCTCGGCATTCCGATCCAGGCCTTTGCCGACACCGTGATCGGCTTCCTGGTGTTCGGCACGGCGCTGATGATGACCGGTGCCGGCAAGTTCTTCATCAACATTGCCTTCGCGATGTGCGGTACCTTCCGTGGTGGCGCGGCAAAGGTGTGCATCTTTGCATCCGGCCTGCTCGGCACCGTCGGCGGCAGCATCGTGTCCAATGTGCTCACCGCCGGAACGATGACGATCCCCGCGATGAAGAAAACCGGCTTCACGCCGTCCTATTCAGGAGCGATCGAAGCCTGCGCGTCCACCGGCGCCGTGCTGGCGCCACCGGTGCTGGGCGCGACGGCCTTCGTCATGGCGCAGTTCATGAACACGAGCTATGCCGACGTCGCCCTCGCCGCCACCATTCCGTCGATCTTGTATTACTTCGGTCTGTTCGCGCAGGTCGACAGCTACGCCGCGCGTCACAAGCTCGAAGGCATCCCGCGCGAGGAACTGCCTCGCTTCATGGACGCGCTCAAGGAGGGCTGGTACTATCTCTTTGTCATCGCGATCCTTGTCGTGATGCTGCTGTACTTCAAACGCGAGAGCCACGCGCCGTTCTACGCCACCGCTTTGCTGGTCATCCTGCATCAATGGTCAGGCCCGGCACCGTGGAAGAAGGGCAACACCGCCGTCCTGGCGCTCTCGATTGTGCTGACCGGATTAATGGTCTGGCTCGATCTGCAGAACGCCTATCTGTGGGGGATGTGCATCCTCGCAGCGCTCAATGAATTCTTCCCCGGCAAGAACTGGGGCGGCGCACGATGGATCCACTTCCTCGAACTCAACGGTAAGACCTTCGTCGAACTGATCGCCATTCTCGCCGGCTGTGGCCTGCTGATCGGCGCGTTCTCGCTCACCGGCGTAATCTCGAGCCTGGCCAACGACCTTCTGGCGATCGCCGGCGGCAACGTCTTCCTGCTACTGATCATGTGCGCCTTCACCAGCCTGATCCTCGGCCTCGGCCTGACGACGACGTCCTGCTACATCTTCCTCGCTATCCTTGTCGCACCGGCGCTGGAGAAGCTCGGCCTCAACAAGATGGCCGTGCACATGTTCATCTTCTATTGGGGCATGCTGTCCTCGATCACGCCACCGGTCGCCATCGCCTCCTTTGCCGCCGCCGGCATCGCCGGCGCGCCGGCGATGAAGACCGGCTGGGAGTCGATGTGGGTCGGCAGCATCATCTATTTTATCCCGTTCTTCTTCGTGCTGAATCCGGCGCTCCTACTGCAGGGCGACAGCCCTTACCTCGAAGCGTTCGGCCTTACCGGCCTTGCCTGTCTCGGCATCGTCTTCATCTGCGGCGGCATTCAGGGCTATCAGGCCTATGTGGGCGATCTGCGCCGTGCGGGCGCAATGGAATGGCCGCTACGTGTGCTGCTGGTGATCGGTGGCTTCGTGATGGCGACACCCGGAGGCGGCATCAATCCGCTGTCGCAGTGGCAGATCATTGCCCTCGCCGCCTGCATTCTCGCACCGACGGTGCTGATCGCGCTGGCGCTGATCAGGCGCGGCGATGCGCGGCTCGCCGTGTTATAATCGCGAAGGCATTCAGGTCGATTGAAGATTGAAAGCTAGAAGAACTCTTCCGGGCAGGGATCGACGATCTTCCAGAGATCCATGCCGTTCTTGATCTTCTTCATTTCCGGCGTGAGACCGCCGTTACGCGCAAGCCAGTCTTTCACCGGCGGCGGATAATAGGCCATCAGGTCCGAGGTGCCCTCGTAGCTGATCACCTTCATGCCGAAGGTGAAAGCCTTGTCGTAATAGGCTTGGTGGAAGCCAAGACTGGCGCGCGGAGTCACGCAGACCTTGTTCATCGGCACGATTCCGAACACCAGCGTGCAGGCCGAATTGCAGATGCCGTCGATGATCACCCGCTCCTTGCGGTCGCGGATGCGCTCATACTTGGCCTTGTATTCTTCGACATAGCCGCCGTGGTCCCGGGTGATGCGCAAATCTGCCCGTGCCGGGGCCACAGACAGCACCAGCAGGGACAACAGGACAGGCAGCAGCGAAAGACGCATCGCGTGATGAAACCGGTAAGGGACCCCAAGCCAACGCCCTTTTTCCGGCGTCAGCACACCGCCCGACTCTGGCCGGACAGTGCTAGTATTCCGTTAAGCATCGCCTTTGAGCGAAAAAAAGGCAGAAACCGGCCCTGCCTCACTCTCTGCCCCACCCGGCCTAGCCGTTCAGGAACATCCGGTAGACCGGATTTTGCGTTTCATCCTCATAGGGATAGCCGAGCGACGTCAGCCGCTGCGTCAGGGTCGGGCGGTCGGCCTGCGGGACTTCAATCCCAACGAGCACCCGGCCGTAATCCGCGCCGTGGTTACGGTAGTGGAACAGCGTGATGTTCCAGTCCGCCCCCATCTGATCGAGGAATTTCAGCAAGGCGCCTGGACGCTCCGGAAACTCGAAGCGCAGGATAACCTCGTCCCGCAAAGCCGGCGGTGCTCGCCCGCCAACCATATAGCGGATGTGCAGCTTGGCGGTTTCGTCCGCGCTGATGTCCAGCACCTTGTAGCCGAGCGCCTGCAACTGCCCGATCAGCTCGCCCTTGTCGTTCTTGGCGCCACTCAGCTTCAGGCCGACAAAGACATTGGCTTCCTTGGCATCGGCATAGCGATAGTTGAACTCGGTGATGTTGTGATTGCCGATGGTCTGAATAAAGCGGCGATAGCTGCCGGGCTGCTCCGGAATGGTCACGCCCAGCAGGATCTCGCGGGCCTCGCCCACCTCCGCACGTTCGGCAACATGGCGCAGACGATCGAAATTCATGTTGGCGCCGCTGTTGATGGCGACCAGCGCACCGGTGCGCGTAGGATTGTTCGCGGCATAGCTCTTCAATCCTGCCAGCGCCAAGGCGCCGGCCGGCTCCGCAATCACGCGCATATCCTCGAAAATATCCTTGATGGCAGCGCACATCTCGTCGGTGTCCGCCGTGATCACGTCATCGAGCAATTCGCGGCAGAGACGGAATGTTTCGACGCCAGCCTGGCGCACGGCCACGCCGTCGGCAAACAGACCGACGCGATTGAGGACGACGCGCTCGCCAGCATCTATCGCGGCTTTCATCGATGCGGCATCGACGGGCTCGACACCGATGACCTTGGTCTCCGGGCGCAGAAATTTGATGAAGGAGGCAACGCCGGCCGCAAGCCCGCCGCCGCCGATCGGCACGAACACCGCCTCGATGGGATCGGGATGCTGCTGCAGGATTTCCATGCCGATGGTGCCCTGCCCCGCGATCACGTCGGGATCGTCATAGGGATGCACGAAGGTCAGCTTCTGCTCGGCCTCGAGCTTGCGCGCATGCGCCGCTGCTTCGTCGAACGTGTCGCCGAACAGCACGGCATTGCCGCCCCAATATCTGACAGCATCGACCTTGATCGGCGGCGTGGTCACCGGCATCACGATGGTTGCCTTGATCCCCAGCCGCTGCGCTGACAGCGCCACGCCTTGCGCGTGATTGCCAGCCGACGCGCAAATCACGCCGGCCGCGCGCTGCTCCGCGGACAACCCCGCAATGCGGTTGTACGCGCCGCGAATCTTGAACGAGAACACCGGTTGCAAATCCTCGCGCTTGAGCAGCACGGGGCTTCCCATGCGCGCGGTCAGCCGAACCATCGGGTCCAGCGGCGTCTGGATCGCGACGTCATAGACGCGGCTGTCCAGGATTTTGCGAACGTAGTCAGTCACAGGTAGCCCTCGAACATGTGGCAGAGACCGAACTGGCCACAGAACGGCTTGCCGACAGCTTGTCGGCGCAGATGGGCACCGAAATGACCGAGAAATCAAGCCTGTTCTCCAGAAAAGCACCTATGAACGCCCGACCGCCATTTCATGGATCGGCGTTAACGATGGTGTACGGCTCTCGGCGTATGTTGTCTTGCTGATCCAGATATTCAGAACCAGCGATGTCCTACGATGCAACTATCGCCAGCCGAAGATGCAGAAGCACCAAGATCGCGGACCGATCGCACGCGTCAGGTCTGGATTGATTTTGCACGCGGTATAGGCGTCATTCTCGTGGTCTATGGCCACGTACTCGGCGGCCTGATACAGCCACATCTGTTTCCTGACGGACCGCTCGCGCAGTGGATGAGCTATACGCTCTATACGTTCCACATGCCGCTGTTCTTCTTTCTCGCGGGCCTGAACGTACAGCACAGCCTCACACGCGGCACTCGCGCGTTCCTCACCAGCAAGGCATGGACGATCGCCTACCCTTATGTGCTTTGGTCGCTGATCCAGGGCAGCGTGATCATGCTGATATCACGCAATGCCAATATTCCCATCACCGCCAGCGACCTCGTGGCGATCTGGTATCGGCCGATGGCGCAATTCTGGTTTCTATATGCCCTGATGATTTGCCACATATTGGCGGTGCTCATTCCCAATCGCACCATCATGATTGTCGTCGCGCTCGCTGGCCTGATCGTGTTCATGCTGTTGCCGATCCGCCCCGATCTTGCGCTCACCATGCATCACCTGCCGTTCTATGTCGCGGGACTCTATGCAACCCGCATCGTGATGGCGTGGCAGCCTCATGGGCGAACGGGCTGGACCATGTTGACCGTGATCGCCACTGCTTTCGCTGCTGCGGTCGCCGTTGGAGGACAGCTCTCCGGCTTCGACGCAAATGGCATAGCATCGTTTCCGGCTTGTATTCTCGGCATCACCAGCACCGTGTTACTTTGCAAATTGCTCGACGAAACAAGGCACCGCTGGCTGGCACTGGTCGGCGTGATGTCCATGACGATCTATGTGCTGCACATCATGGCGGGATCCGGCACGCGGATCATCATGCAGATGCTGCACATGCCGCCAATGCCATGGGTCTATCTCCTCGCAGGCACCGCGGCCGGCGTGATCTTGCCCATGGTAACCCATGTCGTGTTGCAGCGACTGAACCTGCTGGCACCACTCGGGCTTGCGCCACTGCCGAGGCGCAAACCTGCACCCGCTCCGCTTGTCAGCCAGGCGGCCCGATCGGACTAAACTCTGCCGGTCCGCACCTGCTCCAGGGGCATCGCGGCATCCTCGGCAGGTCTGACAGTTTGGTCGTGCGGACAGGCCATCGCGAAAATCATCCAGAACAGAGCGGATATCTCACCTGACGAGATACTGGTCAGGGGCAAGTGAATCAGGATACCGCCGAGCGACAGAGCGCCGAGCACCACGCCTTCTTTGGTCGGCATCCGCCATGCCGCAGACGTGCTCCAGACCCCGACCCAGATATAGGCTGCCAAACAGAGCAGTCCGACGGGAATGCCGAGCGTGAGCCAGCTCGCAATGATCTGGCCATCGACCGGCATAGTGCCCGCGACACCGATATCGGTGAAGCTGAAGCCAGACCCCACCACCATGCTGTCAGGTGTATTCCACAGCGTCACGAATTCTTCGAGACGCTCGTTGCCGCTGCCATCCTCGGAACCGCTGCCGAGCGACTGCAGCCGCTCGGTGATCACATCGCCGAAGGGCGTGAACAGGACCGCCGCCATGGCTGCGCCGACGATGCCAAGTCCGGTCGCAAGCGCCCGCCGCCGTGTGGATTGAAACACCATGCAGAACACCACGGCCAGCGCGAGCGCGATCCAGCCGGTCCGATACAGCGACAGCAACAGGCCCAGTGCAGCGGGCGCCAGGGCAATCAGCGACTGCCATCCCGGTCTCAGGAAGCCCAGCAACAGCAGTCCCGTTGCGGTGAAGGTCGCGTAAGTGGCGGGCCCGTTCATCGTGCTGAAGACGCGCACCATATAGGGCAGCGGATACCCTGCCGACAGGATCGAGGCGTAGTTCATCCAGAACCGATCCCAACTCGGCGGATCGACATATTGCCATATGCCGTAGAGACCCGTCAGCGGCAGCACCACCAGAAAGATACGCGCCATGGCATTGACGAGCTCGCCATCGGACCTTGCGCGCTGCTGCAGAGCGATGCCGTAAAGCACGGGCGCCGCCCACTTCAACGCACCTGTCGCAGCGCTCATCCAGTCATTCTGAAAAACCGACAGCATGGCACCGTAAGCGATGCAGGCCAGCACGATGGCCGGCGCGATCAGCCAGGGATCGCGCAACTGCTCGCGGGAGGACAGCAACGTCCACAGGCTCGGTAACGGCGTCAGGATGAACAACAGCGGCCCGATCAGCATGATGCTGGCCGCGTCGTAGCCGACCGACACATCGACCACGCGCCGCACGAATGGTGCGAAGGCAAACAGCAGGATGGCCGACTGGATATGGGCCGCAGTGCTGCGTTGCCAGGCCAGCCAGCCGGCAGCGGCGCAGCCGACCACGAAGAGCGGACGCGACAATCCGCCCAGCGCGGGACCGACCACCAAGGTCACGATCAGAAGCAGCGCAGTCGGTAGCCACCCGGACAGGACGAAATCCACCGGACCGGATTTGAGTCGGCCTTGATTCATAAAGGCAGACTATAGCGAGCAGCCTCCCCGACGTTAGGCAAAACCGCTGCGCTCCCCCATCGCGGGGCTAGCTTTTGCGACTTTCGCCGCTATGGTGCCGCCGTCGCACTCGTAGCTCAGCTGGATAGAGCATCGGATTTCGATTCCGAGGGTCGGGCGTTCGAATCGCTCCGAGTGCACCATCACAGGTGCCCTTAAACGCCTGTGTCCATTCGGCTTTTCCAGGGACTAGGCGCTCGCTTCGCGCTCGATCGTCCGCAGCCGCACGAATGCCGCCCAAGCTTGGGGAAACTCGGCACTCTTGGCATCAATGGCCATCAGAGCCCGGAGGGCTTCCCGAATTTCGTCCGGCGAAGGCCGCTGAGATGAGGTTCCCGCTTTGGACTTCGCCCAGAGATCTTCAACCGATTTTGCCAGCACCAACGCCTCGGCATTCGTTCGTTTCTGCACATGCTTTGCCAACACGTGGTCCGGCGGAAAGACTGGCCACGCGGTCGGCGGCTTGTCGGCACGCCAGTTGGATTCGGGGCCGGGCGTGGTTTTGAATGTCTGATTTCCCGATTGCTGCCCGCCCGAGCCGGGTTGGCCTGCCAGACGTCCGAGTTGCTGCTCGGTCGTCCCGGCCGGTCCACTGCCCGCAGGTGATAGTTGCGACGCCATATCCGTAAGCACTGACGGATCGGCTGTCGGCAGCGTCTTTTGAACCAGCTTGATCGCCTGGAGCGCACTGGGTGATATGCCGATCTTCTGTTGAGCCAGCTTCTCTTCTTCTTCAGAGACCGGACAAGCCTTGTACGCATCGTGCCGTTGCGCGATCTCTCCATCGTCGTCGATACGCGCAAAGTCGATGGCGACCGTGTAAACGAAAGCTCGATGCCCGGTGTAAGCTCCCGATTTGTCCTTGGCGTTCACGCTGCCGCAAACATATTTCCTGTTATCGACCTGGACCGACCGCAAGCCATCGAATTGCGCAGATGACGGATTGAGCAAGAGTCGCGTGACTGCAGCACGCGCCTTCGAGTTATTGGTTGTCAGGATGGCATCTAGCGCATAGTCGGGCCGAATGAAGGACGGCTGATAATAGAACACGGATGCAGCCGCAAAAAACGCTGCACCCACGCCGGCAGATATCAGGGCAGCTGGCGTGTTCATGCAGTAACGTGCTCCGCCGAGGCCCTTCAACAAGCCAGGGATTCCACTTTACATTGCACCAGCTTGTAACCATTCCGTTAACGCGCACCTCCACAACCGCCGCGTCTGAAACCCGTCGTTGCGGTTGCACGATTCAACCGAATAAGGCTGTGCGCCACGGCGCTCTTTGAAAACAACATCTCGATGGCGTGCTGAACCGCAAAGTCTGCCGTCAGCGGCATTTACCAGCCGTTACCACCATCCAATTTAAAATCCCCGGCGCCAAGGAAGCGTCGATGACCCCTGAAAAACCAAATGCTGGCCGCGTCGCGTTCGAGCGCGGTTTCCCTGTCTGGCTCATGGCCATTGACGGCACATGGCGCCGCAGTTGCCGCATCATGGACGTGTCCGAGACGGGCGCACGCCTTATCGTCGAGAGTTCGATTGAGGGCATCAATCTCAAGGAATTCTTCCTGCTGCTGTCGTCCACAGGACTGGCGTTCCGTCGCTGCGAGCTGGCCTGGGTCAATGGCGAGGAAATCGGCGCGACATTTCTGCGACAGGGCGCCAAGAAGAAAGCCGCTCGGCCGGCCGACACCGAATCCTGACATCCCTGCGACCGTTTCCGGAACCTGGCACCCGACACGCAGCGCTGACGCCCCTCCACGGATCTGCCCAACTTTGCGGCAGGAACATTCGCGCGCCCGAACTCTTGTTATCCCGTGAACAGTTGGGTGCGTTTATCCGTTTGAACCCGGGAGCCACCGTGAAGAATTTTT
The DNA here is from genome assembly GCF_052076045.1 of Tardiphaga sp. 20_F10_N6_6. NCBI lineage: Bacteria > Pseudomonadati > Pseudomonadota > Alphaproteobacteria > Hyphomicrobiales > Nitrobacteraceae > Tardiphaga > Tardiphaga sp. 20_F10_N6_6. Next base: position 462,049 of record NZ_CP197239.1, on the reverse strand, counting down.
CCCATGCCGCGTTTCCGCCAGACACAATCTCAGTGATGAAACAAGCGCTGGACGGAGCTGTTTCAACGCTGCCGCATCCCGTCAACTCCGCTCACGTGCAATCCATCGCCGAAAGCATCCTGCGCACCACAAGCGAGGGTGAACGCGATCCCACGATGCTCCAGACCATGGCGCTGCTGGAATTGCGGATTACCCAGCGGGACTGACGGCCGACCGATCATCACGACCTCGTGGATAACGAAAGTGGGGCTTGCTGCAGCGCAACCAGATGCCATATTCCGCGTTATCGCCTCATCACGGAGGTTGCCGCATGCCCTACGCGCTGTTTTCAAATTCGGTCAAAGTCAGTAAGGCCTTCCCCAACAAATCCGATGTCTGGCGGCATGCCGTCGAGAGTGGCTTGGTGATGGAAGTCGGCCTGGGCGAGGAAGATCCGCCGCGTCGTCTTCTCGATATCGGCTATGCGATCCACGCATGTGCTGCCGATCCAGTCGAGAAATCGGCCGTTACAGGCATGAGCGAGCACGACATCAGCCAGATGATTGCCGCCTGTCAGCTCAATCAGCGGTCCGCAGCCGCCGCATCGTAAATTCAATGTCGCCGTCTGGCAGCTCGCGCCAGCGCTCAACTTCACTCATGTAAGCCTGCTTCGGAAACCGGTCCAAAAACGCCCGCGCCGTCTTGCGGGCGTTTTCGCGTGGCTGTGTGAAGCTCTCGCGCACATAGCCGTCATCGATGGCACGCCGCTGCTGGCGCGCGGCCATTCTCTCCGCCAGATCGCGCGGTGTTCCCGGCATTGCTGCTACTCCGGACACAAGCAACGTCTGATAGATTGTCACGGATGACCGGCAGATCAAGCGTCATGTTTCACGGCGCGACAGGTTTGCGCTCAGAAGAAAGGGCGCACCGATCACTCGGCGCGCCCCTTCCCTGTTCTCGCTGAACCAGGCGCCGAGACGCCCTTCCGAAGCTCAAAGAGTGAGCCTAGCGGGCGGCCTCAGCGAGGTGACAGCGCTTGGAATTAGACACTGGACCACCTCCTTTCATTGTTCGTGACAGCCTGAGTATAGGAAAGATTCGCGCCGTGTTAAGGGGCGCGATCCAGACGAGCCATGCAATCTCGCACAGGGCGCGCGAGCCAGCCGCCGTTGTGAAGGCTTGGCCATGCATGCATCATCTTTCTCTGCTGTTGCTCCGCGCATCACCTGAGCGAGCATTGGACAGCGGTAAAATCAATCAAGGACGGAAGCGACCATTGGGCTTGCCCCACCTTGTCCATTAGGTCCCTTCCCCGATGTCCAGCAATCTCGACGCCCGGCCGAAAGGCGTGATGACGCGTCGCGCTGCCATTATTTTTCAGATCGCAACCCTCGGCACTGTCGCCATGTTCGCCAGCGCACCGACACCACTCTACCGGATCTATCAGGACCACTGGCACCTCTCGCCGGTCATGGTCACGACGGTGTTCTCCGCCTATGCGCTCAGTCTGCTGGTTGCGCTGCTGACGGTCGGGGGATTGTCGGATTATATCGGTCGCCGACCGGTGATGTTCTCGGCGCTGATCCTGAATGTCGTGGCACTCCTGGTTTTCATTACCGCAGATTCCGTCGTGGCACTGATCACCGCCCGCACCATTCAGGGATTTGCAACCGGCATTGCCTTCGGCACCATCGGTGCTGCCATGCTCGATCTGAATCGCGCGCACGGATCGTTGATGAACAGCCTGACGCCTGTAACGGGCACAGGGATCGGCGCGTTGCTATCCAGCGTACTCGTCAGCTACGCGCCAATGCCGACGCAACTGGTCTATCTGCTGCTCCTCGTAGCAACGCTCATACAAACCATTCTGCTGTGGTGGATGCCGGAAACGGTTGCGCGTCGTCCCGGCGCATGGGCGTCGCTCCGACCGATCGTGACCGTACCGCCTCACGTGCGACAACCCTTGACCCTGGTCTCGCCGGGCAACATCGCCGTCTGGGCGTTGGGCGGGTTCTACTTGTCGCTGATGCCCTCGCTGCTCCGGCTCATCACCGGATCGAATTCGCCTCTCCTTGGTGGACTCGCCGTGACAGCGCTGACCTTGAGCGGTGCCGCCTCGATGCTGGTGGCACACAAATGGCCCGGCACCACCATTCTGGTCCGCAGCATGGCGTGTCTTATTCTCGGCGTGCTGATCACGCTGGGCGGGGTCTACACACAAAGCGTCCCACAACTATTGGTCGGCACGATCATTGCCGGCTTTGGCTTTGGCGCCGGATTCTTCGGTAGCATCCGGACCGTTGTGCCGCTTGTCCCCGCGCATGAACGCGCTGGATTGCTCTCCGTAATTTTCATCATCTGCTATCTCGCCTTCAGCCTGCCGACTATCGTCGCAGGCTTGGCAATCCCGACACTCGGCCTGCCGCTGACGCTTGATATCTATGGCGCAGTGGTGATCGTCCTCGCGGCGATCTCGCTGATCGCCGCACTCGCATCGAGCCGCCGGGCGTCGTGACCGGCTATGTCATGCTACCTGGCATGAAACAACGGATCACTGTGCCGGACGAACCCTGTATCGGCCACACCATGGTGCGACCGACGCGGTTCGGCACCGTGATGACAGCTTCGTCAGGTACGTCGAGCCACATCCCGTCGATCCGCACCTTGTAGTGCCCGCTGTTGGATTCCCAATCCACATCGCTGACGGCGCTGCCGTCTGCATCGGAACAACACGGACCCTTGCCGCTGCGCAGACTATCGAACCAGGCTTTCAGATCGGGGCTGGTATTGGCGAATTGTCCGCGATCGCGCGCTGCGACCGATTGCATCAGCGGCACAGATAACAGAGCCGCAACACACAAGGTCGGCACTCTCAGCTTCAGCCTGCCTGCACGACGCCGGACGCGTCGATCGTGAGAGATAGTAGTTGGCGAACACGGCGCGTCGGCGCCGGAAGTCATCCAGTCGCTCATTTGCTTGCTCCAGCCCCCGGCCGGCACAATGATGTTCAGGTTTGTCGCGGGCAACGTGCCCGCCTCTTCCGTAGTCACTCACGCAAAGCGCATCATACGACTATCGAAGAACGGCTGCGCTTCAACTTCGCGACAGACGCCCAATCAAACGATAGGCGATTCTCCATTAGCACCGGCAGGCTCTCTTCGCACTGCAGCGAATTTGTGGTGATAACTTCAATGGCAGAGGTATTTAAGAACGCCCTCGTCGCGAAGTGCCAAGGCGGCAAGCGAGCGCACCTGCGTCACTCGGTCTTTCGCTCGTGCACCAACAGCGCCCGCGAATGCGTTGACGTTGGTATACGGTCTTTGCAATACTTCTGATTGCGCAACCAAGGGACGGGTTTGCGCCATCGGGCTATTATGAAGAATGGACTCTACTCGATCCATGTCGAGCTTCTCGACGGGCGTTCAGGCAAGGGCAGCGGTGTTGTAACCTTTCGCGAAGGCGAACTGCTCGGCGGCGACGCGTACCTGTTCTACGTCGGTACCTATGTTCTCAACAAGGAAGCCGGCACCTTCAAGGGCGAGGTTTCCGTCATGCAGCACACGCCCAGCCCTGACATGAGTCCACTGTTCGGTGGCCAGAGCCAACCGGTCGGCATCGGTCTGTCGGGTACTTTCACGGATACGTCGGCGACGATGAACGGCACAGCGCTCGTCGGCAAGCACAGCCAGATATTCCGCGCGACACTGCGCAAGCTTGCGGAATTTCAGCAGTAGCAGCGTCCGCTATTCCGCAGCCATCTCCAGCGGCGCGACGCGCGGCAGGATGATCTGGATGCGCGTTCCCTGCCCCGGGTCGGACTGCAGATGCAGACGACCACCGAGGCGGCTGGTGACGATGCTGTAGACGATGTGCAGACCCAGGCCTGTGCCACCCTGATCCCGGCGCGTCGTGAAGAACGGGTCAAAAGCACGCCGCCGGACCTCCGGGCTCATGCCGACGCCGTTATCCGCAAAAAGAATTTCCACATGATCGTTGCCGGCTTCCTGCACCTTGATCTCGACCGAGCCACCATTGCCATCGGGGAAAGCATGAGCGACGGAATTGAGGAACAGATTGGTCAGCACCTGACCATACGGACCCGGATAGCTGTTCATCGTCAATCCCGGCTTGCAGTCGACCGAAAGCGCCAGCTTCTGTTTCCGTAATCCTGGCTTCAAACTCATCACCACCTGCTCGGTGAGATCGGCGAGATCAAAGACGCGCTGGTCCGAGTAATTGCGGTCAGCGGAAACCTGCTTGAACGACTGGATCAACTCAGCCGCGCGATTAAGATTGGCGACCAATTGTGCCGCCGCGTCGCGGTTGGACTCGATGAATTCAGTCAGGGTCGAGCGGCGCAGCTCGCCGCGCGCAACCTCCTCGCCGAACAGCGCGATCTTGCGTTCCAGCGATGACGCCACGGTCAGGCTGATGCCCACTGGATTGTTGACCTCATGGGCCACGCCGGCAACCAGCCGCCCAAGCGCCGCGAGCTTCTCCGCCTCGATCAGCGAATTCTGCGTCTCACGCAGATTGCGTAGCGCCGTTTCGGCGGCGTCCTTGGCCTTGAGCATCTCCTGCTCGCTGCGCTTGCGCTGGCCGATATCGAGCGCCACGGTCACGATGTTCTGGATATCACCATCGGTCGTCAGCAAAGGCAGCTTGTTGACCAGCCACTGCCGCATCACACCGGCAGCGTCCTTGTACTCTTCCTCGTAGAAACCGAGGCCCTTCCTGGTCGCCAGCACCATCTTGTCAGGCGAGTCGGTCTTCGACGCGCCAAAGCGCATCATCAACTCGCCAGTGGTTTTCCCAATCGCCTCACCGGGCTCGATGCCGAAAATCCCCGCCATATACCGGTTCATCAAGACGTATCGCAGATCGGTGTCTTTTACGTTGATGACGGCAGGAACGGTATCGATGACCTGCTGCAGCAACCTGCGACCTTCCCTGATCGCGGCTTCGGCATGTTTCTGGTTGGTGATGTCGCGAACTGTTCCCTCATAGCGCACAACCTCGCCATTCTCGTCGCGGACCGCCGTGGCGCTGTCGGACAGCCAGAGGACCGTGTCGTGCCGTTGACGGACCTGATACTCGAATTCGCGCACCATTCCGTCGCTTGCCATGCGCTGCTGATACTCGGCGCGCGCCGCGGGATCGACATAGATGTTGCGCGAGATATCCAGCGTGGCGCGGATCAGGTCTTCCGGTGAATCATACCCCATCATCCGCGCCAGTGCCGGATTGGCATTGAGCAACGCACCTGCCGGCGTCGTCACATAGATGCCATCGACGGATCCTTCAAACAGCTTGCGATAACTCTCTTCCGCCAGCCTCTGCTCGGCCAACGCATGCAAGGCCGCCTCGCGCGCGGCATCGGCATCGACCAGCGTCTTGCGGAACACCTCCGCGGCGCGCGCAATGTCACCGATTTCATTCTCCAGATCCATGGCCGGGATCGGCGTGTGCTTGGCGCCGCCAGCTAGTGCACGGATCGACTTGGCAATCGCCTTCAGCGGCTTCACGATCCGCCGCACCACGAACAGTGCCGCCAACAGCCCGACCAGAACGCCCGCCGTGCCAAGGATGATGCTTTGCCATCTTGCCTCGGTCAGCGTGCGCGCGAACTCGCGCGACAGCACCCGGCCACGACGGGCGCTAAGCTCCCGCAACAATTCGGTCACCCGGCCGATCAGGCGGCCTTCCGCCCCGAGCACATCCCTGTCGAGATCGGCGATCTCGCTCTCGGTTTCCGAAATCGATATGATTGCATCGGTGTAGGCATCGGCGGCCGCACGAAGCGCGGGCGTGCTGATCGGCAGCGCACGCATGCGCTGGGCGGCCTGCTCGGCTCCGATCGGATCGCGCGCCAGCAAAGCCGCCGCGATCTCGTTCTGCGCCCGGAACATGGCCTTGGCGGCATTTGAATTCGTCACATCCGGAACGGCGTTCTCGAATTGCTCGCGGAGCGGCGGGAGCGTCGCCAGCATAGCGGAGCGACGTGCGATCAGCGATGAGACGCGCTCGATCCCTTCGCGGTACTTGGTCAACCGCGCGTCGACACCGTCGATCATGTCGCGCTGCTCGGGCGCAAGCTCGATCCGGGTCTTCTTCAGGAGATCGCCGAGCGCCGTGGCAGCCTGCGAGACCTTTTCCGGCTGTGCATCGGGATCGGTGACGAAATCGCGTGCAGCCAGCCGCAGGCTGATGAGGCGGCGGTCGATGTTTTCGGCCAGATCGCCGACGCTCTGCAGCCGCTCAAGCTCGGCGAAGGTATTGTCAATATGACGGATCGCAACCACGCTGGCGATGCTGGTGATGAGGATCACCGTCAACACCAGCAGGAACCCGCTGAAAGTCAGCTGGCCGATCGAGAGCGAGGACGATCGGACCCGCTGAAAGAATGCCGCAATGGCAGAGGACATGGTTGTGGGACCGGACTTCAGAGCGTCCCAATATATCCCGACTTCAGCCGCCGGGGGAACATGCTGGACGGCCCGATCGGGCCGAACCGTCCAGCATGGTGTTTATTTCGGCCTAATCGCGTCGGCTGTACCCTGGATGAAGGCCTGGATCTTGACCACATCCGCTTCCGTGAGCTTGCCGGTAAAATCAGGCATGCCCTTGTCCTTGAATGGCCCGTTGAAGACGATGTCCTTCAGGTTGGTGATGGTCTCGGTGGGGACATAGCCCAGGTTGGGCACATTGCCGCCCTTATCCACGCCGGGCACGCCGTGGCAGGTCGCACAGGCATTAACGTAGATCGAAGTCCCCTCCGGCACGTGAGCGGGATCGTATTTGACCCCGGTCAGCAGATTGCCGATCTGGTACTTGGTAAAGGCTGGCAACGGCGCCTTGCCGCCAATGGCAAAGGTGTAGACCGTGCCGGGCGCCTCACGATCCGTCGCGCGCTGGGTGATGCCGAATACGCCGCCCCACCCGACCGCCACCGAGACGTATTGCACGCCATCGACCATATAGGTCGCAGGTGCGGCCACCACGCCGGTGCCGACCGGCGTCTCCCAAAGCTTCTCACCTGTCTTGGCGTTGTAGGCGATGAAGCGGCCGTCCGCGGTCCCTTGGAACACGAGATTGCCGGCCGTCGTGAGCGTACCGCCATTCCAGGGGGCGATATACTCAGCGCGCCAGGCTTCTTTCTGCTTCACCGGATCCCACGCAATCAGGCGACCGAATGGCGGGTTCTTCGGCGGCGCGGCATTGAGCGAGAAGCCGACATTCCAGCCGGTGGTACCGCCGAACTTGTTCGAGCCCGGCGCATTCTGCACCAGCGTTTTCTCGCCAGTGAGGTTCAGAGGCACGCCCTGCGCCGGCAGATAGACCAGCCCGGTTTGCGGATTGAACGACATCGGATGCCAGTTATGGGCACCGAACGGTCCGGGAATGCTGTCGAAGGATTTGTCCGGCGAGCGGGCTTCCGGGACCTCGATCGGACGACCACTGGCGTCGTAGCCGGTGGCCCAGTTTACATCGACAAAGTTCTTGGCAGAGATGAACTTGCCGTTGGTGCGGTCGATGACGAAGAAGAAGCCATTCTTCGGCGCGTGCAGCACCACCTTGCGCGGTGCGCCGTCGATGGTGAGATCGGCCAGGATCATCGGCTGCGTCGAGGTATAGTCCCAGTTGTCGCCGGGCGTTTCCTGATAGTGCCAGAGATATTTCCCGGTATCGGCATTCAGCGCGACGATCGAGCCGAGATAGAGATTATCGCCGCCTCCCGGACTGCGCAGATTGCGATTCCACGGCGAGCCGTTGCCGGTGCCGATATAGACCATGTTCAGGTCGGGATCGAAGGTGATCGTATCCCAGGCCGAGCCGCCGCCGCCATTGACCCAGTATTTGCCGGCAGGATCCCAGGTCTTCGCCGCGGCAGCCATCGAGTCGTCCTCGAACGGCTTGGCCGGATCGCCGGGCACCGTGAACCAGCGCCATGCCTGATTGCCGGTCTCAGCGTCATAGGCCGTAACGTAACCGCGCACGCCATATTCGGCGCCACCATTGCCGATCACCACCTTGCCGTTGAACACGCGCGGCGCGCCGGTGATCGTATAGGACATCTTGCGGTCGATGACCGTGTCCTTCTCCCAGACCTTCGTGCCGGTCGCGGCATCCAGTGCGACCAGCCGGCCGTCATAAGCCCCCACGAACACCTTGCCCTTGTAGAGCGCGACGCCGCGATTCACGACATCGCAGCAGCCACGATAGCCCTTCTCGCGATCTACGCCGGGATCGAAGGTCCATAGCCGCTTGCCGGTCCGGGTATCGACGGCATGCACCACGCTCCATGGCGCCGACACATACATGATGCCGTCCACCACAAGCGGCGTCGCTTCGACGCCGCGGATGGATTCCAGATTGTACGTCCACATCAAGCCGATATCTTTGACATTCTCGGCCGTGATCTGATTGAGCTTGCTGAAGCGCGTCTCGGCATAATCAAGGCCGTAAGTCGGCCAGTCCTTGGACGTCGCCGTATTGGCTGTGATCGCGGCACTATCGATTGCCGATGTAACCGCCTTTATGTGATCCGGTGTGCCCTTGGTCTGTGCGTTGGCGGCACCGCCCAACAACGTCGCGCCGAGCGCTACTGCGATGGATGTTCGGAGCCAACGGTGCAGTATTCTATGTGAGTTGAGTGTCCCGTTGAAAAATGGACGCAAGGGCGCGCCCCGACGAGCAAGCTGTCTCATGCATTTCACTCCCAATGGCCTCTGGCGGGCCTGTCGCGATGTTACGCGCAGGAGTTGAATCGTCAACAGATGAGAACAGTTCCAGATTTTTCTCTGACGCGTTTTGCATCGCAAAGATCGCGGAGATCTTTTGAACCATCTGGTGAGATATAAGCGATCAACCGCGCTTGCCCGCCCCTCACCCATCGTTATGATCGCTCGACAGAGATGCGCACAGCATCCGCAGTATCGAGGGGAAACGCCATGAACATCACGCAGGGCCTGCGCCGTGCGCTGCAAACCAGCCCGCAGACAATAGCTACTATCGACGGCGTTCGCCGCCGGACATGGCGCGAGGTTGGAGACCGCGTCGCGCGGCTCGCCGGTGCGCTGCAAAAGCTTGGCGTCAAGCATGGCGACCGCGTGGCGGTGCTGATGCTGAACTCTGACCGCTATCTCGAACTCTATCTGGGTATCGCTTGGGCCGGCGCTGTGATCGTGCCGACCAATGTGCGCTGGAGTCAGGCCGAAATTCTCGACTCCCTGCTCGACTGCCGTGCCACGGCGCTCGTCGTCGACAGCGCCTTCGCCGCCATGGGCGTCGAACTCGCTAAGGCCATGCCGCTCACGCTGGTCTATGCGGACGACGAAAAAGGTCCCGCGGAAGCGCACAACTACGATGAGCTGGTCCAATCGACAGAGCCCGTGCTGGATGCGATGCGGACACGCGAGGATCTGGCGGGTATCTTTTACACTGGCGGCACCACAGGCCGTTCCAAAGGCGTGATGCTGAGCCACGGCAATATCATGAGCAACTCGCTGCACATGATGAGCGAAGGCCTGCTGCCCTATGGCTCGGTCTATCTCAACGCCGCACCGATGTTTCACGTCGCCAATGGCGGCGTGATGTTCACCTCGCTGGCCTCTGGCGGCACCAATGTCATCGTCCGGATGTTCAATCCGGAGTTGGTAATGCAGACCATCGCCCGCGAGAAAGTATCGGCGACGTTGATCGTCCCGACCATGATCCAGATGCTGGTCGATCACCCCGCTTTCGCGACCGCCGATCTGTCATCGCTGAAAATCATGATGTATGGCGCCTCGCCGATCAACGACGCGCTGCTGAAGCGTGCGATGGCGGGCATGCCGGGCACCGAATTCCATCAGCTCTACGGCATGACCGAACTGTCGCCGCTGGCGACGCACCTGCCGTGGGATCAACATTTCGGCGAGGAAGCCACCGCCAAGAACCGTCAACGCGCCTGTGGCCGCGCGGCGATCGGCTGCGAGGCGCGTATCGTCGACGCCAATCGCAAGCCTGTGCCGAATGGTGAAGTCGGCGAGGTCGCGGTCCGCGGCCAGAACGTCATGATGGGCTATTGGGAGCGACTGGAGGAAACCGCCAAGGCCGTGATCGATGGCTGGATGCATACAGGCGACGGCGGCTACATGGACGATGAAGGCTACATCTATCTCGTCGACCGGATGAAGGACATGATCATCTCAGGCGGCGAGAACGTCTACTCCACCGAGGTCGAGAATGTCGTCGCACAACACCCGGCCGTGGCGCAATGCGCCGTGATCGGCATTCCCGATTCGCAATGGGGCGAGACCGTACACGCCTTCGTCATTCCGAAACCCGGTGCGAGTGTCAATGCCGGCGAGATCATCGCTTTCTGCAAGGAGAAGATCGCCGGCTACAAGTGCCCACGCAGCGTGGACGTCCGCAGCGAGCCCTTCCCGCTGTCGGGTGCCGGCAAGGTGCTGAAGCGCGAGTTGCGGCGGCCATTCTGGGAGAATGCCGCAGCGGCGCCGCAAGCCAGGGCGGGATAGGCCCGAACTCTACGGCGCACCGGTGAGCTCGAACACCTCGCCGTCATAGCCGGCCTCGATCGGAATCCGCAACTGGCGCTTGTCGCCATCGCGCGTGACGATGGGTGTGACGCTGACGATCGTACTGCGGCTCGCGTCGTCAAGTGCCCCCGCGACGCTGGGCTGCTTGCCGAGCTTGATCAGATTCCGCGTGGTCGGGAACGGCAGCGTGAAACGGCCCGATGCGCCGCCTTCCAGCGCTTCGCGTGGCGACAGCCAGATCGAATCCGTGGACTCCTTGCCGTCATGCATACCGACCTGTTCAGGCGGCGCCTCGGCGAGAAAGAACCAGGTGTCGAATCGCTTCTTCATGCCCTCCGGTGTGATCCAGTGCGCATAGGGCACGAGCAGATCGAGCGCGAGCCCCAGATCGTTCTCGGCAATGATATCGGCGAATTTGACCTTGCCCTCATTCAACGCATCGCGATGCTGATCGGCGATGGTGCTCGCCTTCGTCGCAGCGATCAGGTCGTTAGAGCCGCGCGGTCGCGCCAGCAGGATGCGGCTTTCCTCGAACGTCTCGCGGATCGCGGCGATCTTGAATGCCAGCATGTCGGGATCGAGGCCGTCACCGCCGCTATATAGGTTCGGCTGCGTACCGATCTCGCGATCTCCGGCATCGACGCTGCCGCCGGGAAACACCAGTGCGCCCGATGCGAATTCGATCTGATAGTGCCGCACCATCATGAAGACGTCGATGGCGTCGGTTGCACCCTTGCGCAGCAGGAGGATGGTGGAAGCAGGACGCACAACGCCGGGCTCGCTTGGCATTCAGTTTCTCCCTGATCGGCATTCTTTGATGCCTGTTGTGCCGGCGATCGCCGACCTCTCGTTTGTCATGCCCGGACTTGATCCGGGCATCCATCTTTTACTTGGCAACCCTGAAGATGAATGGCCGGGTCAAGCCCGGCCATGACACCTCTGGGGAGTTATTAACCCGCAGCACTCGACTGCGGCGCGATGTTCGCGCGTTTGTCGTAGCGCGCGACGCGCGAGAGGAGATAATCGACCTCCGCCTTCGCCTGCGCCGTGATCGCCACACCCGGCTTGCGCTGCGCGCTTGATGCAATAACACCACGCTTCTGCAGCACGTATTTGCGGACTGCCAGACCAATGCCGAGCTGCTGCTCGTAGCGGATCAGCGGCAGATGAGCATCGAACAGATCGTGCGCCTTGTCGCGCTCGCCCTTCTTCGAGAGATTGACGACGTCGATCAGAAGTTCAGGGAAGGCATAACCCGTCATCGCGCCATCAGCGCCGCGTTCCATTTCGAAATCCAGGAACACGCCGCCATTGCCGGTGAGGATCGAGGTTTCGCGCAAGCTGCCGTCCTTCTGGAAGTTGCGCAGCGCGGTGATCTTCTCCAGGCCCGGCCAGTCCTCGTGCTTCAGCATCACGCAGGACTTGGAGTCCATGATGATCTTGCGGATCACGGCGGGGGTCATCACCACGGTCAATGTCAGCGGATAATCCTGCAGCACCCACGGAACGTCGTCGCCGATGGCCTCGACAGCGCCCTTGAAATAGTTGGTGATCTGATCGTCGGTGCGCAGATGCGGCGGCGGGGCGATCATAACGCCGGCAGCGCCGGCATCCATCGACTTCAGCGCCAGCGAGCGCATGGCGGCAAAGCCCGGCGCGGAAACGCCGACGATGATCTGCATCTTGTCGCCAGCACGCTTGATGAAGCGGGTGGCCACGGCCTCGGACTCGGCCCCCTCCAGCTTCGGCGCCTCGCCCATGATGCCGAGCACGGTCACACCGTTGCAGCCGACCCGGGCATAGAAATCCGTCAGGCCGTCGATCGATTTGTCGTCGATGCGGCCGTCGTCGAGGAACGGGGTCGGTGCGATGGCGAAGGTGCCGGCGGCTTTGGCGGTCAGTTTCATCATGGGCCTCTGTGAATGGATGCCGGCATTCTACCGGGAAATATCCGGTCTGTCCGCCCGAACCGGACCCAACTGCCCCTCAAAAACGCCGTGCCCCGTGCTGGCTCGCCTCCTCCGAGAAGAATATCTCGCCGGCATGGGTCACCACGTCCTGCGCGCTCCAGCCGTCATGGGGCGGCTTCCAGCCTTCCATTTCCATCATCTTCATCTCGCGAACGCCGCGCGGGCCGGACACGCCGAGAACCTTGCCGGTCTGGCTGCCGGAGAGATCGCTGACCATGTAGAGCACCGCCGGCGCGATACCGTCCGGACCCAGGGCCGCGCCGGGATTTTCGATATAGCGCGGCAGGTCCGCGGTCATCCGCGTCAGCGCGCCCGGCGCCAGCGTCCACACGCGGATATTGTATTTGCGACCCTCGATGGCCAGCACATTGGACAGGCCCCAGATGCCGCCTTTGGCCGCGCCGTAATTGCTTTGGCCGAAGTTGCCGATCAGGCCGGAAGTCGAGGAGGTGTTGACGATGACGCCGCCGCCGTTTTCCTTCATCCATTTGAAGGCCGGCTGGGTGACGCAGAACGTGCCTTTGAGATGCACCTTCATCACCTTGTCCCACGCCGCCTCGGACGCCTTGGCGAAGGTCTGGTCCAGCAGGATGCCGGCATTGTTGACGAGGATATCGACCTTGCCGAACGCCTTGATGGCATCGTCGAACACCGACTGGCCGCCTGATATGGTCGAGATGTCCGAGCCATTGGCGACCGCCTTGCCGCCGGCTTTGGTGACGGCGTCGACGACTTGCTGTGCCATCGAGAGATCAGAGCCTGAACCATCGCGCGGGCCGCCGAGATCGTTGACCACGACGGATGCGCCTTCGCTCGCAAACAGTTTTGCGTAGGCTTCACCGAGGCCGCCACCGGCGCCGGTGATGATGGCGACCTTGCCGTCGAGAAGACCCATGACGTTCTCCCTGCGTGGTTTTTTGTCTTCTACTACGCAATCGACGTTGCGTTTGTTTTGTCGTCCCCGCGAAGGCGGGGACCCATACACGCCGTAGCGCTAGTTGAAGCGAGGTCGTGGTGGCTCCGCCGTTTCGACCGCGCTGCCTGAGGCTATGGGTCCCCGCCTTCGCGGGGACGACAGCCGAGAGGTTTAAGCCAGCACCGTCTTGCCGCTCTTGATCACGGTGACGCCGCGTTCCTTCACCTTGGCCTCAAAACTCACCACGTTGCCGTCCTTCCACAGATCCATGCTGACGGTCTCGCCGGGAAACACCGGCGACGAGAACCGTACCGCATGCTGCTTGAAGGCCGAGGGATCGTAGTCGGCATAGGTCTGCAGCACGCCGCGGCAGGTGATGCCATAGGTGCACATGCCGTGCAGGATCGGCCGCGGGAAGCCGGCGCGCTTGGCGAATTCGGGGTCGGAGTGCAGCGGGTTGCGGTCGCCGCACAGGCGATAGATCAACGCTTGATCGGGCCGCGTGGTGATATCGACCGTCTTGTCCGGTGCGCGCTTCGGCATCGCATGCGGCTCGGGCTGGCCTTCCGATTTGCCGCCAAAGCCGCCATCGCCGCGGGCGAAACGCGAGGCCACCAAGGTCGCCAGCGCCTCGCCGGCTTCATCGCGCAGGATCGTCTGATGCAGGATCACCGCGCCCTTGTCGGCGCCCTTGTCGAACACGCCGAGCACGCTGCTATCGGCGGTGATCTTCGCAGCCACCGGCAGCGGCTTGTGGAAGGTGATGTCGCGCTCGCCATCGACGACGAGCAGCTTGTTGAGACCCATCTCGCCCGGGCCCGAGCCCCATGCGGCAACCGATGCATAGGTCGGCACGACTTTCAGCGGACGCGGCGTATAGGTGCCTTCATTGACGAAAGCCAATTCCTTCTCGTCCATCGGATCGGCGCCCATGCCGATGCCATAGGCGTAGAGCATGACTTCGCGATCGCTCCAGGCATACTTCTGGCCGATGTTCTTCATCGCCATCAGGGCTTCGTAGTTGATGGGCATTTGAGCTCGCTCCCGATTTTCTTGCTTGTTGGGTTTGTCCCGAACTGTCATCGCCCGGCTTGACCGGGCGATCCAGTACAACAGGCCTTTCGGCGTTTACTGGATCACCCGCTTTCGCGGGTGATGACAGTTTGAGTGTGTCGCTACGCCGGCGTGAAGAACGGCAGCGGCGCGCCGTCGGTGGGCTTCCACACGAGTTTCACCTTCTGGCCGATCTTCAGACTGCCCGGATCGCAGTCGACGATGTTGGTCTGCACCGAGGGGCCTTCCTTCAGCGTCACATAGGCGATGACGTAGGGACCGGTCGCCGATTTGCGCATGTGGCTGTAGGTGTAGATTTCGCCCTCGCCCGACGACTGCTCCCATTCGGTCTTGTCGGAGAAACAGAACGGACAGATCGCGCGCGGGAAGAAGTGCGCTTCGCCGCAGGTCGTGCAGCGCTTGATCATGAACTTGCCGTCCTTGGCCGCATCCCAGAACGGCTGCGATTCAGGATTGCCAGCGGGCGTCGGATACTTCTTGGCTTCAGTCATTACACGCGCTCCAGAATAGCGGTCGATGCGGCGTGACGTACGCCGAGCAGGCCTCCGGTGCCATGCGCGATCGCCAGATCGCAATTCGGCACTTGCACCTTGGGATGGGCTTCGCCGCGCAGCTGGCGCACGGCCTCTAAGATCTTGGTCATGCCGCCGCGATTGACGGGATGGTTGCTGCACAACCCGCCGCCATCGGTGTTGAACGGCAGTTTGCCGACGCCCGAGATCAGGTTGCCGTCGGACACGAACTTGCCGCCGTCGCCCTTCTTGCAGAAGCCGAGGTCTTCGAGCTGCATCAACACGGTGATGGTGAAGCTGTCGTAGATCGACGCATACTTCATGTCCTGCGGCGTCACGCCCGCTTCTTCGAAGGCGCGCGGACCGGACCACACGCCGGCGGAGTAAGTGAGGTCGAGATCCTTGCCGCCGCGCGGCCCCTTCATGGCTTCGCCGTGGCCGATCAGGCGGACCAGCGGCTTCTTCAGGCTCTTGGCGATTTCCGGCGTAGTGACGATCATCGCGCCGCCGCCGTCCGAGACGACGCAGCAATCCATGCGATGCAGCGGATCGGAGATCATCGGCGAGTTCAGCACGTCCTCGACGGTGACGACGTCCTTGAGCATCGCGTGCGGGTTGTATTGCGCGTGATGCGAGGCTGCGACCTTGATCCAGGCGAGTTGTTCGCTGGTCGTACCGTAGTCGTGCATATGACGCATGGCACACATGCCATAGGCATTGTGCGTGGTCGCACCGTAAGCGGTCTCGAAATCGGCTTCGGCGCCCTGCAGACGCGGCGGCATCACGCCGGTGCGCGGCTTGCCGGCCAGTGTGACGAGTGCGATCGAGCACTTGCCGGCGGCAATCGCCTGCGCGGCATGGCCCAGATGGATGATGTAGGAGCAGCCGCCGGTCTCGGTGGAGTCGACGTGACGCGGCTTGAGGCCGAGATAGTCGACCATCGGCCACAGGCCCCCTTGCGCATCGCCTGCGCAGAAATAGCCATCGACATCCTTATGCGTCAGGCCTGCATCCTCGAGCGCGCCCTTGGCGACTTCGGCATGCAACTGCGCGATGGATTTGTCCGGCGCATGCCGGGTCGGGTGTTCGTAGATGCCGGCGATATATGCCTTGCCCTTGATGCTCAAACGTCTCTCCGATTGGTGTTTCGTCCCAGTTCAGTTTTTTGTGACCTTTCACGGCAGCCTTGGCAAGCGACAACATTTCACGCTGCGGACGTGAATTTCACAGAGCGGAATGGATGCAACACAGCCGGGGAGCTTTTTCGCCAGTGATTTAGCTGTTTACCAATCTGGTCAGCGAGCTCTCACAAAAGCGGAGGTCAGGATTTCCGGAAGTGGAGGGCTGGACGGCGCCGACGACAGCGCGCGTTACGCGCAGGCCGCGACGCCTGACATGGATTCAACTGTCAAACAGCCACTGCTCTTCAGACATGCGTCATCGCCCCCATTGTTTGCGGCGCGGGGGCGCCGTCGTGGTTTGCATTCCCGCCCCCTTGTGAGAGGGCGTGCGGAACGCCGGGTGCCCGTTGCACCCTTGGGCCTGATGCGAATGCGGTCTTCCGCAGAGTAGTGTGCATCAGGACTTTCGGAGGCGCCGAGCGATTGCCCGACGTTCCGCCTGCGGTGTTTTTTCGGTTGCTTGCACATCTGCCATGGCGAACGGTCCCATCACCAAAATTAATGTCCCAGGGCGGAGGGACAGGGTAGCCGCAAAGCACTTGGCCGAACGCGTTTCGAGTTGGTCGTCCGTCACACTGTCCAGGGGTTTGTCCATCCGAAGGTCGGCCGTCTCCTTGCCAGTGGCAGTGCTGGCGCAGATCCGTCCTGCCCGAAGACAGACGTCCCCCATAAACCGCGTAACGCCGCATCTCCGGCGTCCACCGCATCCTGCCCCGCGAACGTGACGATCGCGATCGCCCCTCTCGGTGGGGCAGGACGAAGGGGAATATAAACCTGATAGGGATGTTGTCAACGGGATATAGGAAAAATATCTGGTCGCTGTCTTGCCGCCCCACACTGTCATTCCGGGGCGTGGCCGGCCCTTGCCGGACGCGAACCCGGAATCTCAGCATGGGAGTCTCCGATGGCGCAAAACACTTCGGGATTCCGGGCTCATTCCGGTCCGCTGCGCGGCCCGGCCTGCCCCGGAATGACGATTGTGGGCTACAGCAGCCCCAATTCCCGCAGCTCGCGCCGCATCGGCTCCGGCATTGCCTCGATACTCGCGGCAGCCTTGCCGAGATCCGGCGGGGCGTCCTTGTCGGTGAGATAGCGCCAGCCCTGGAACGGGCGCAGCGGGCGCGGCGCGACCGTGACCGGTTTCGGCTGCATCACCAGGCGACAGCGGTTGATACCGTCGCTGTCGCGGAACGGTTCGATAGCGAGAATTTTCTCACGCAGCGCGATCTCGCCCTTGATCACCCAGTAGAGCGAACCGCCATCGAGCAGTTCGACATCGCGTTTCGGCACCATGCGGGTGATGTGGATGTGATGCTGAGGTGCGCCGCGCGCTTTTGCTGCGCGCATCCGTTCGGAGAGATAGCTCTTGAAATCCGCGATGGATTCGCAGCCGACGGCGAGCTTGATGAGATGCAGGGGCATGGGTCAGAAATCGGCAGTGCGACACGGTTTTACAAGGCGTTATCCACCGCTCAGTTATCGGCCGGCGGAGCCTCCGGTGCAAGCTGCACGGGCGCTGGGGCGGCAGGCGCCTGTGGACGAGCGGCGGTCTTCGGCGCGGGCTGCTTCTTCGCAGCCGCAGGTGGCGGCGTTGTCGACGCGGCGCGCGGTGCAGGCGCCTGCGCATTGGCGGCCGCCGGTGGCTTCACGGGCGTTTCCGTCATGATCGAGATCGGCGGGATCGAGGATGATGACGGGAAATCGGCCGTGGTCGGCTTTCCGGTCGGAACCGACGCCGGCAATCCGGCCAGCGCGCCCGTCGCTGCGGCCGCAGCCGCAGGCGGCGCGTTCCAGCCGGGCGCATAGCGTGTCACGAGGCCCTCATAGGTGCGCTCTTCCATATTCGCGGCAATCCGCTTGTGATCGGTCAGCGCGGCATAGGCAGCGCAGCTTTCCGGCATGCAGCGATCGCGCGATTGCAGCACATAGGCAATCAGACCGTAGCGATCGCGTTCGATCGCGCGGCGCAGCCCCGCCAATTCAGGCGTCATAGATTTATTCGCTGCGGCGACATCGCCATACGACGTCAAACGATTGATCTGTGCAGCCGAGGCCGATACGGCAGCCGCCACCGAATCCGCCGAGCCAAACAACACCTTCTCGCAGCCCGCGAGCACCATATCGCCGGCGAGATCGTCGAGGCAGGACAGCGCCGGCAGCGAGGCATTCACCTGAGGCACTGCAACGGCGGCGTGCGAGGCGTCCTGCCCGGCGGTTTCGGATTTACGCAACGTCGCCGCAGCAGCAACGCCGATCGCCAGCAGCGTGATCACGGTCAACGCACCATTGGCGACGGACTTCTCGGCGCGCAGCAGCGTCGCCAGCACGATCAGGGCGAAGAAGATGGAGGCAGCCAGCGCGAGCCACATCGGAAGCGTCGGCGCGCGCCAGATTTGATCGAGCGAATTCGCCCATACCCCGTTCATCGAGTCGTCCCCGCATATGTGGAAGCCATATTTTTCCGAAGAAAATGCTCCCGAAGAAAGTCCGGCTGCCATGAACCCGCAATATGCGGTTGTTATGGCACGGCCCCGGTCATGACGAAATCGTGGCGGCGCGGGCCTGGATTCTGATGAAATCAGAACCTTGGCCCGATCTTTTATTTTGACGCGTTTTCTGGACGCGAACCGCTGTCCACTTCGCTCGAAAACGCTTTAGTCATCCTCGAAGCGCGGAATGACGATGGTTTCGGCAAGGCCCTCGTCGGTCCATTGCCGGAACGCCGGCAGCGCCTGCATCGTATCCATATACGCACGGGCTTCCGGCGTGACATCGATGTCGTAGGTCAGGAACCGGTGCACCACCGGCGCATACATGGCATCCGCACCGCTGAAGGCGCCGAACAGATACGGTCCATACTTGCCGTAACGCGCGCGGCAATCGGCCCAGATCTGCTGGATGCGCCGGATATTGGCCTTGGCATCGTCGGACAGCGCCTTCGCCCGGACCGGCCGGTGCAGGTTCATGCCGCATTCGTTGCGCAGCGGCATGAAGCCGGAATGCATCTCGGCGGACACCGAACGCGCATGGGCGCGCGCGGCCCGGTCTTCCGGCCAGAGCTTTGCATCCGGAAAACGCTCGGCGGCATATTCGATGATCGCCAGCGAATCCCACACCGTGATCTCGCCATCGACCAGCGCTGGCACTTTGCCGGACGGGGTCACATCGAGAATGCGCTGCTTGTCGGCGGCATCCGTGTACAGCGGCACAAACACCTCCGCGAAGGGGATGCCGCAGGCCTTCAGCGCAACCCATGGCCGCATCGACCACGACGAATAATTCTTGTTTCCGATCACCAGCGACAGCGACATCAACCACTCCTTGCGAGACCGGTAAATTGCCACGCATGCGCCTCTGCAAGCAAGCCGCGTGCACAGGCTTGTTGCTGCATCACGGCATGCGTGGCAGAAGTGCCAACTGATACAATAGGTGCTTCATGATCAACTATTCCTGGGTCGACGTCTTCGCGCTGGGCTTCTTCATCCTGGAGTGGACGACCTATGCGATCACGCTGGAGCACACCAAATACGGCCGCGACAGCCTGTCCGCACGCATGCACGCCTATCGTGAGGTCTGGATGCGCCGTCTGCTGGAGCGCGAGGCGCGCATCGTCGATACCCACATCATGACGTCGCTGCAGAACGGTACCGCGTGGTTCGCCTCGACCACGCTAATCGCCATCGGCGGCTCGCTGGCGCTGCTGCGCGCCACCAACGAAGTAATGCCGATGATGCAGAACCTGCCGCTCGGCTTCAACACCACGCCCGGCATGTGGGAGATCAAGTGCTTCGGGCTGATTCTGATTTTCGTCTACGCGTTCTTCAAATTCGCCTGGTCGTACCGGCTGTTCAACTACGTCGCGATCCTGATCGGTGCGATGCCGCTGGCCTCGAAGCGCGACACGCCGGAGGCCGAAGCGCATGTGGTGCGCACAACCAGGATGTTTGGCGCAGCGGCCCGGCACTTCAACCGTGGGCAGCGCGCCTTCTTCTTCGCGCTCGGCTATCTCGGCTGGTTCGTCAGCCCCTGGGTGTTTCTGGTCTCGACGGCAGCCGTGGTGATCGTGACCTGGCGCCGGCAGTTCGCCTCCAATGCCTGGCAGGCCATGGCACCAGATGCCGAAATAAGGGTTACCCCGCGAAATCCTGCGGCGTAAAATCGAGATCGAGCACTTTCCACTCGTCGTATTTGTCGGCTGGCAGCATCGCATAAGGCTGGCAGGCTTCCAGCGCCTGTTTGGCCGCCTGCATCAGCAGCGCGGCTTTGGCCGGCCGCCGCACCTCGATCACCGTGGGCTCGGCGACCAGCCGGCCATCCGGCGAGAACACGGCGCGCAGCTTGACCTTGGCGTCATCGCCGCGCGCGACGGTGGTGGGCAATTTCGAACAGGTTTTGAGATGCCGCCGAAAAGCGGCGATATCGAGCTTGGACAGGTCCGCCTGCTCCGATGCGCCGCCGCCAAAGCCTTCAGGCAAGCCTAGCATGACGCCGTATTTCACCGTGATATCGGCCTCGGGCTGCGGCGGCACCTGCTGTGGGCCCGGTTGCGGCGCCGGCGGCTGAGCCTGCAGCGCAGCCTGCTGCTGCAACGGCGGCTGCGTAGCGGGAGGCGCTGACGGAGGCGGCGTTGCGGGAGTGGCCTGCGGCTGTTGCTGGGCTTGCTGCTGAGGTGGCGGCGCGGGTTGCTGCGGCGACGTCTTCTGCGGTTGTGGCGGGGTGTTCTGCGCCGATGACTGCGGTTTGGCGGCGACGGCCTGGGTCTTCTGCTCTTCCAGGGTCGGCTTGTTGGTCAAATCAGGCAGCCGAAATTCCGGCTCCGGCTTCTTCTCTGGCTTTTTCTCGGGCTCCGGCGGCGTCTCCTCGGCCTTCTTTTCGGCCTCTGCGAGCTGCTGCGGCGTCACCAGATCGACGGCAACGCTCTCCTCGTGCAGCTCCATCGGACGTGCATCGGCGAAATAGACCCCGGCCGCCAAAGCAACGTGGCCGACCACCGAGACGGCGATCGCTGCGCGGATGAGGTGCCTTGGTTCCATGGGGCTATTGAGACTTCTGTACGCCGACTGGCCCGATCATAGCGTCGTGCCCTCCCCCGCGCCATGTCCGCCAAGCCACAGCTTGCGTCGTGCTGCCTGATCGGTCATGGCAGTGCATGGCCAAATCCCCTCCGAAGACCCCGAAGCCGTCAGCCGCCAAGCTGGCCCCGAAACCGAAGCCCTTGCCGCTCGACGAGGCGATCCTTGACGCGCTCACCCGCAACGGCGCGGGCACGCTGAGCCCTCCTGAGATTGCGCATGTGATCGAGCCCGAGGGCGATTGGCACGCGCTCTTGATGCCGATCCGCCGCGCCGCCGTGACGCTAGCGCTCGCCGACCGCCTGGTGATCTATCGCAAGGGCAAGCCGGTCGAAGATCCCAACGACTTCCGCGGCGTGTATCGGCTGGGGTTGCCGAAGGCGGAGTGACGCATCACCGCTTCTTCGGCCCCGGCAGCAATTCGCTGCTGCGGCCGGCGAGCCAATAGGTGATCAGCCCGACCCATTCGTGAACCGCGATATCGCTCCGGCCAAGGCCAGCGCTAGCGGAATCGAAGGTCTCGGTAGCGTCGATCCAGCCGCGCGTGCGCCAGTCCACCGGATAGGCGTCGACATCGAAGCCGACCCTGCGGAACGCGCCGATCGCGCGCGGCATATGCCAGGCGGACGTCACCAGCAGCCAGCGCTCGCCGGGCTTCGGCGACACCAGGCCTGCGGTGAAGGCGGCATTTTCGTCGGTGGTGCGGGAAGCGGTTTCGAGCGTGACGCGTTCGGGGGCCACGCCGAAACGCTGCAGCAGCTCGCCGGCAACGGGCGCTTCGGACAGCGACTTTTCAATCAGGCTGCCGGCGCCGCCGGTGAAGACGATACGCGCCTGCGGATAGCGGCGCGCCAGCTCCAGCATCGCCGTTATCCGCTCGCCGGCCGAATTGATCTCCAGCGAGCCGCGTGCCGCGGACGAATCCGAATCGATGGCGCCGCCAAGCACGATGATCCCGTCGGGTGCACGGCCATCGTCCTGCCATTTCGGAAAACGCTCGGTCAGCGACAGCATCAGCACATTGCCAACAGGCGAATAGCCGAACAGCAGCAGCAACAGGATGCCAAAGGTCACCAGCAATGTTCCGACACGCTGGCGCTGCAACAGCACCAGCACAATGCCGACCACGCAGATGATGGCGATCGCATTGGACGGCTCCGTGAAGAAGCCGAGCATCTTGGAGAACGTGAAAAACATGAGGCCCTTGGCTTGCCGGACAGTGTCACTGCATGAGCCATCCTGCCCACAAGATCAATGCGGCAAATGCCGGCTGGCTTGATGGATCAATCCCATTTCGGCGCGAAGCCGTAGTCAGTCAGCCGCCCCTTCGGATGCGCCAGATGCGAAATCCGCGTCATCTCAGTTTCGGACAGCATGAAATCGAACACGTCGATATTCTCCGACAGACGCTCGACCTTGGAGGTGCGCGGGATCGCCACCGCGCCCTGCTGGACCAGCCAGCGCAGGCACACCTGCGCTGCGCTCTTTCCATGCGCCTTGCCGATGTCGGAAAGCGTTTCATCGCCGCGGACATTGCCCTGGGCGATGGGGCTATAGGCGACCATGGCCAGACCATTCTGCCGGCAGGCGCCCTGCACCTTCGCCTGATCGAGATAGGGATGGTACTCGACCTGATCGCAGACCAGCGGCGCGGGACACGCGGCCACAGCCTGTTCGATCAGCGCCACGGTGAAATTCGACACGCCGATATGCTTTGTCAGCCCCATCTGCCGGGCATGCGCCAGTGCGCCAAGGGTTTCCTCCAGCGGCACCTGCGGGTTCGGCCAGTGCAGCAACAGCAGATCGACCTCGGTCATCCGCAGCCTGGTCAGGCTCTCCTTCACGGAGCGTTCGAGATTGTGAGGCGCGAAATGCGTGGTCCAGACCTTGGTCGTCACGAACATCTCGTCACGGCGAATGTGCGACGCGTGGATGCCCTCGCCGACATCGCGCTCGTTCTCATAGACCTGTGCGGTGTCGATGTGGCGATAGCCAAGCCGGATCGCCTGCTCGACGACACGCGCACAAATGCGGCCACGCAATTCCCATGTCCCGAGGCCAATGGCCGGGATGCGGGCGCCGTTTGCTTCCACGAACTGCATCATCTTCTCCTCGGACGGAGGAACGATACGAACGCCGACAAGCTTTTCCCGGACATGGCCGGCGCGTCAGCGCAGGCGATAATCCACAGTGATCGTTCAGGCGTCCGCGGCAACCGGCGCGAGCGCCGCGAACACCGTGTCCGGTGCGTGTGCGATCACCGCCAGCAAGGCACGGGCCGGACCGCGCGGCATGCGCTTGCCCTGCTCCCAATTGCGGATCGTCTCGACGGGAACGCCAAGACGCGCGGCAAATTCCATCTGGGTCAGCTGCGCACGACGGCGCAGATCGCGCACTTCGGCTTCGCCGGGTCGCACCGCGACCGGCTCCGGCACGACAGGCATATCGGGAACCAGCGGCACCTCGTGCCCGTCCCGCAATTCGACGATCCGTCCGTCAGCCTTCAACCGCAAGCGCATGTTCGACCTCATTGCGCGTGATGGTCGTCGATTACCGTTAAGGAGCGGTGAATGTTCCGTACCGCCATGACGAGAAGCCGTGGGGCGTCTCCGTGATGCCAAATGACGTCTTGGCGCTGCCGCGCCTGAGGCACCGATGGCTTGGGCCAACCGTTCTTCGTTCAAGGTCGAACGATCCCGTCGGAGCCGATGAATTCGCGCCGCTATCGAAGCAGCCCTCCGTACATCCGGCAACAGTGTTACGGTCTGGCACTCAGCCCCCATGACCGCGGTATCCCGCGCAATTCAACCCATGCCTCGGAAATGTAGTGGTGGGTGATTTTGAAATTTCCGAATGGACGGCAGCTTTCGACCCATGGCGGACTCATTCAGGATAGGAGCCAGCAATCCTGTAGACGGTGACGCCAGACATTGAGCACTCCTCCTTGGACGCGTCGCTCACAGCGACGGCCTGCACCAGCCTGCCGTCCTTCAAATGGAAGGCAATCTTGAAAACCTGCCGGTAAAGGTCTCTACCTATCCGTTGGCTTGCAATCTGCTGTACAGACGTGCGGCCAAAATCCACCTCGTCGTTTACGAGAACGCCAGCGTTTTTGAGGTGAACAAAGGTCATGCTGGCTGGCCAGCCCTCTGGTCCAGCACATTTCGGATCTGCAAGAGCGGATGAGGCAGAGAGAAGTGCGATGCAGAGGCCCGCGAGGGCGATGTATCTGGACATATGCTGACCACCTGAAAGGCTGTGCTATGGCTCAATTGGAGGGGCGATCGACGCCGCTCCGTAGAAATTTCCAACCTCGATCGGGTCCAGTATATTTGCATGCCGCCAAGTATCGACGAACGCATCGATGAGGAGCTGACTCGCTGAGGCCGGTCGGTGCTCAGGCCAGACGATCAATCGTTCTCGGCAAAATCCGTCAATTTCCAGCCGGAATCATCCTTGCCGAAAACGTAGATGAGCGAGCCGCAGAAAGCAGAATAACTGACCTTACCCTCGTGGGTGTCCTTAACGGGCTTCTGCTTGGCAAGACACGTCCGCTGTGCCGGTTTGAAAGCACCCTTCCAGATCACAGGGAAATCAGCCACTTGCCGTTGATCGATGTAAAAGACCGGATATTTGACCATCTGCGAGACGGCCTGCTGGTCGCTCTTGCCGACGGCAGCATTGAATTGCGTCCAGAACGCTGCGAAACCGTCATCGCTCCCCGCCGCCAGTGCCGATCCTGCCGATATCAGCAAGCCAGCCACAAGCAGTCCCCTGCCGATCACCGATCCGATCGAATTCATGTTCGCCACTCCATACAATAATCGAGACTCCAGGTAGGACGATGGTCGATGAGATTTGGTTCAATGGCACCAACGCGCACAACCCGCGCCAATCGTGATGACATGTTAGCGAGGAAGGAGGTCTAGCTCATCAAGAGCTGCGAACACTGCGATGAAGAAAACCAGCACGAGAACAAGCATCGAAAACTTCAGCGAGTCTACGGTGAGTAGCGAACGAAATGCTGCAGTCATCGAGGGGCATCGCCGGCCCCTGCTCATAGAGATCAGCACTCCGGGCCTCTCATCCTTGCAAGCTTGGTTCATACACCAAGAGGAAACTTCACTCAGGCTGCTGCCGCCAGGACATCCATTGCTGCGCTAGCGGGATGGGCTCTCGCATCCAAAATGAAGGGCGACACATCTTGAGCGCAGTTAGTCGTCTGACGGCGTTTAGCTAAGATTTGATTTGGCTGCACCCGACCGACCTGCGATCCGCCGGAATTGCGATCGAACATGGGAGTGACACGATCGATCGCCTTTCCTGACCGGCCTAGACGATGCCCTTCGTCCTCAGCGCGGCGATCCGTTCGCCGTCGTAGCCGATGGTGGATAGGATTTCGTCCGTGTTGGAGCCGAGAAGTGGCGGCGCGTGATATTCGGTGATCGGCGTGCCCGAAAACATCAGCGGATTTCGCACGAGCGAAAGCGCCGGCTCGAAGGGATGGTTTGAGCTCACGCGCATACCGCGGGACTTCACATGAGGGTCCGCGAAAACCTGATCGAAGTCGTTGATCGGGCCGGACGGTACGCCGACCGCCTCCAGACGCTCCAGCCAGTAGGCGACGGGCTGCTTCAGGAAAAGACCGGCGAAGATGGCCATGATCTCCTTCCCATGAACGACACGGTCGTTGTTCTTCAGGAAGCGCGGATCCTTGGCCAGGTCCGGCTCTCCGAGCACTTCGCATGTCCGCTGGAACTGGCCGTCATTGCCATTCACGAGCATCAACTCGCCATCGGTGCAACGGAAGACACCGGCAGGCATGCCGCCATTGCCCCAGGTTCCGCGCCGCGGCGGGACTTTTCCGCTGATGAGATAGGGTTGGAGCCAATGTGAAAGGGAGGCGATCACCGTATCGAACAGACAAGCATCGATTTGCTGTCCCTCGCCGCCGCCGGCATCGCGATGATAGAGCGCCGACATCACGCCGATGGTGGCATTCAAGCCGGTCATATAGTCCACGATCGAGGGACCGACCTTCATGGGGCCCTCGCCCGGCTCG
Source organism: Tardiphaga sp. 20_F10_N6_6 (assembly GCF_052076045.1). Taxonomy (NCBI): domain Bacteria; kingdom Pseudomonadati; phylum Pseudomonadota; class Alphaproteobacteria; order Hyphomicrobiales; family Nitrobacteraceae; genus Tardiphaga; species Tardiphaga sp. 20_F10_N6_6. The sequence continues at coordinate 435,742 of NZ_CP197239.1, read as the reverse complement.
CCATCGAGATGGCCTGTCACGCTCATGAGACCACCCATCGCCTGCAGGATCGCATCATAGCCGGCGCGTGTGGCGTAGGGACCGGTTTGTCCGAAGCCCGTCACCGAGCAGTAAACGATGCGCGGGTTGATGGCTTTGATCGCGTCGTAGTCGAGGCCATAACGCTTGAGGTCGCCGACCTTGTAGTTTTCCAACAACACGTCGGCGGTCTTGACGAGTTCGCGAATGATCTCCTGGCCTTCAAGCTTGGCCACATTGACGGTGACCGATTTCTTGTTGCGATTGGCGCAAAGATAGAAGGAGTTGTCTCGCCTGCTGCCGTCCGGGTCGTTCAGATAAGGAGGACCGAATGCGCGGGAATCGTCGCCGGTTCCGGGGCGTTCGATTTTGATGACTTCGGCGCCGAAATCGCCAAGCATCTGACCCGCGATCGGGCCGGCAAGCACCCGCGTCATATCGATAACCTTGATGCCCGAGAGCGGCAGAGCCGGCATGTATTCCTCCTGTATGTTGGTTCGTCACGTCGGCCACGGAGAACGTGTGAAGCGAGCGCTTACAGGAAAATCACCCCGAGTGCACCGCTTTGTGAGCATGAGGGCTATCCCATTCAAGAGGGCACAGCTCGTGAAGCAGGTAGAGGCTTATCTGGACATCGGGCTTGCGCAGCCCGATGGCACGGCAGTCGCAAAGGGCAATTGTGCATAAGATGGATCAAGACGGCTGAAACGTCGCGAATGATCCCTACTTCAGCCCGAACCACAGCGTCGCGATCCCCAAGAAAGCGAAGAAGCCGACGACGTCGGTCACCGTGGTCACGAAGGTACCGGAGGCCACGGCCGGATCGGCCTTGACGCGTTCGAGCACCATCGGGATCAGGATGCCACCGAGTGCGCCGGCGATCAGATTGCAGATCATTGCAAGGCCGATGACGATGCCGAGACCGGGCGTCCTGAACCAGGCATAGGCGGCGATGCCGGTGATCACGGCAAAGGCCAGTCCGTTGATCAGGCCGACAAGGCCTTCGCGGATCACGATGCGCATGGCGTTGTTGGGGTTGAGCTGCCGCGTCGCCAATGCGCGCACCGCAACCGTCATGGTCTGGGTTGCGGCATTGCCGCCCTGGCTGGCGACGATGGGCGCCAGCACCGCCAGCGCCACCATCTGCTGCAGCTGATCCTCGAACAGGCCCAGCACCGACGACGCGATGAAGGCGGTGGCGAGATTGATCAGCAGCCAGGTAAAGCGGCCCTTGGCGATGGTCCAGAAATTGTCCGACAGTTCTTCGTCCGACGTGACGCCGCCGAGCGCCTTGAGGTCCTCGTCGGCCTCCTCCTCGATGACGTCGACGACGTCGTCGATGGTGATAACGCCGACCAGCCGGTCATCGGTATCGACCACAGGCGCCGCGACAAGATTGTACTTGCCGAACATCCGCGCCACTTCCTCCTGATCGTCCAACACCGAGACGCGGCGGCGGTCCTCATCGATCAGATCAGCCAGCAGCACCGGACGGCGCGCGCGCAGCAGCGCGTCCAGCGACACTGCGCCCTGCCAGCGCTGATCGGCGCCGACGGAATAGATCTCGTAAAACCGGTCCGGCAGGTCCGGCGTTTCGCGCATATAGTCGATGACCTGACCGACATTCCAGTCCGGCGGGACCGCAATGAACTCGGTCTGCATCCGCCGGCCGGCGGAGTTTTCCGGGTAAGTGAGGCTCCGCTCCAGCGCCACGCGCTCGGACAGCGGCAGCTTCTCGAGAATCTCGTCCTGGACCTCCTCGTCGACGCCTTCGAGCAGTTCGACGGCATCGTCCGAATCGAGTTCGCGAACGCCCTCGGCCACGGTCTCCGGCTCGAGTTCCTCGAGCAGTTCCTCGCGGACGGCGTCGTCGACTTCGTTGAGCGCCGAGAAGTCGAAATCGGCGCCGGTCAGCTCGATCAGGGGCGCGCGCTCGTCGGCATCGAGGGCTTCGATCAGGTCGCCGAGATCGGCCTCGTGGAGTTCGCCGACGATCTCCTTGAGAAATGCGGTATCGGCAACCTGAACCGCGTGCGAGATCGCCTCAACAAATTCGGGGCGGATGTCGCCTTCGGCATCGCGCATCGGCATCTTGTCGAGCGCCGACAATTCCTCGGGAGCGACCGATTGGGCGAGATCGACGTCATCGGCCATGCCGCACCTCGCCTGCTTGTTTGGGGGTGACGGAGCTAGCGCTATCCTGTCGGAAATGCGCTAATCCATCTGTGAACGGAAGCTCGCATCAGGCATTACCCAATGCGCAATGCCTGATGCAATCGGAAAAATGCGGTGCGCGAAATCAGCGGCCGGGAAAGTGTCGTGATCGTGTTGAAGGCCGCCATTCTTGCCTTGATTGCATCGACCGTCGTCGCACATGCCGAAGATTGCCCGCGCAAGGATACGCTCGGGACCGCACGCATTCTCACCGTGGATCCGAAGACCTATCCACGCGTCGGCACCCAGAGCTTTCCGGATACGCTGCCGCTGGAAGACCGCGAGGTTGTGCTGACCTTCGACGATGGCCCGAACGCGCCGACCACGACGAAGATTCTCACGGCGCTGTCGCGCGAATGTGTTCGCGCGACCTTCTTCCTGATCGGCAACAGCGCGACGGCCAATGCGGCGCTGGTGAAGCGCATGGCCGCCGAGGGCCATACCATCGGCCATCACACCCTCGCCCATGCCGACCTCAAGAAGATCAGCAATGCGGCTGCCGTCGAACAGATCGACCGCGGCATCAGCGCCGACGAAATGGCCCTGAACGGCAAGGCGACGACCGTGCCGACCACGCCGTTCTTCCGGTTTCCCTATTTCGAGTCGACCCCGGCCCTGCTGGACATGCTGCAATCCCGCCGGATCGCGGTGTTCGGCGCGGATTTCTGGGCCAGCGACTGGAATCCCATGACCCCGCAGCAGCAACTGGAGCTGATTACCGGCCGGCTCAAGGCCGCCGGGCGGGGAATCATCCTGTTTCACGACACCAAGGCGCAGACTGCCGCGATGCTGCCCGATTTCCTGCGCTATCTCCGGGAGAACCGCTACCGGGTCGTGCATATCGTGCCGCCGGCCGCAGTGTCCGCCCGCTCCAGTTCCCAGTAGAACGCGCGATCATCAGGATGCGGAAAATACCGTCGGCGGGCCGACATGATTAACATTGCGTTCACAGCCGCCCCGGTAACTTCACAGCCGACATCAAAGCGAGTGACGGATCGACCAATGAACAAGGCGACGACTGACCGGGCACAACGCCTTCTGTGCCTGAGCCTGCTCACCGGCCTGACCCTGTTCACCGCCGCCGCAGCCTCCACCACCAGCGCTTTGTCGGCCGAGGCGTGCCCGGGCAATCCCGGCGCGCTCGGCACCTCGCGCACCATCGTGGTCGATCCCCGCGAGCACCCCAAGATCGGCACCATGCAATATGCCGAGACGCTGCCGCTCCAGGACAAGGAGGTCGTGCTGACCTTCGACGACGGTCCGATCCCGAAACACTCGAATGCGATCCTCGATATCCTGGCCTCCGAATGCGTGAAGGCGACGTTCTTCATCATCGGCCGGATGGCGAAGGAACATCCCGAAGGCGTGCGCAAGCTGATCGCGCTCGGCCACACCGTCGGCACCCACAGCCAGAACCATCCGCTCAGCATGAACCGCATGCCGATCGAGAAGGCGCAGCAGGAGATCGAGGACGGCATCGCCAATACCACGGCGGCGCTCGGCGATCCCGCACTGCTGTCGCCGTTCTTCCGGATTCCCGGCCTGCTGCGCGCCAGCGTCGTCGAAGACTATCTCGCGTCACGCGGGATCCAGACCTGGAGCGCCGATTTCCCGGCCGACGACTGGCGGCATGTGTCGTCGCAGAAGGTCCATGACCTCGCGATTTCGCGCATCGCCGCCAAGGGCAAGGGCATCCTGTTGCTGCACGATATCCAGCCGCGGACCGTCGCCGCTCTGCCCGGCATCCTGCGCGACCTCAAGGCCGGCGGCTATCGCATCGTCCATGTCGAGGCGGCCACGCCCGACAAGCCCAAGACCCCCACGGAGCCGCAGCAGTGGCAGTTGCATCCGGTGTCGGAGACCGTGGCCGTCACGCGCTGGCACAAGGTGCCGACATTCGCCTTTGCCCATGACGACATGCTGCCGGCGCCGGCGATCTCGGCCTCCGACCAGATGCTGTCGCTGACCGAGAATTTCGATCGCATGCGCCGGCCGCGCAATGCCGTGCCATTGCCCGAACAGGCTCCGTGGCCGCGCGCCGCGGCGCTGCATGCGATGACCAGCAGTGCCTCGCTGCCGGTACCGGCACAGGACCTGTTCGAGCTCGCCGAACGTCACGGCAAGCCGATCAAGGCACTCGTGCAGCTACCACATCATGCACAACAGACGGCGCCTGCCCGCGGCAGCGATTCAGATGCGATTGCGAAACTGATCTCGATCGACGCCAGCGCCGCCAGACGCACCATCCCCGGCGCCATTCCGCCGGGCCTGCATCCGACGGCAGTTGCCGCCCCGCGCTGAGCGCGACGATATGGTTTCACGTTCCGATTACGATGCGCTGATCGGCCAATCGATATACCCCTTCGCACCGCCACCATAATATGCATCTCGCGGCGCTTGAGCGAGCGCCGCATCATATTGCAGCCGCGCAACCAGATCGGGATTGGCGATGAAGGGACGGCCGAAGGCGACTGCGTCGACCTTGCCCGCCCTGCGGCGATCGATCGCGAGATCGAGATCGTAGCCGTTGTTACCGATATACGGCCCTTCGAACTGAGCCCGCAACGCATCGAGATCAATGCCCGCCGGAATTTCGCGCGTACCGCCGGTCGCGCCTTCGACGAAGTGAAGATAAGCGAGATTGAAGCGATTGAGCGAGCGGATCAAATGGCCGTAGGTCGCCATCACATCGCTATCCATCGGCGTGTTGCCGGCGTCTGGTGTGGTCGGTGACAGGCGTATCCTGACGCGGCCCGCGCCCCATGCGGGCAGCACGGCCTCCACCACCTCCTGTGTCAGGCGTGTCCGGTTCTCGATCGAGCCGCCATAGCGATCGGTCCGCTTGTTGGTGCTGTCGCGGATAAACTGATCCAGTAGATAGCTGTTGGCCGAATGGACTTCGATCCCGTCGAATCCGGCGCGCTTGGCGTTATCTGCAGCACGAACATAGTCGGCGATCAGGCCGGGGATCTCGTCAGTCTCCAGCGCGCGCGGCATCGACACATCGACCATGCCGTCATTCGTGTAGGTCTGCCCCTCCGCCTTCACCGCGGAAGGCGCGACAGGCGCCTGTCCGTCCGGCTGGAGATCGACATGGCTGAAGCGGCCGACATGCCAGAGCTGCGAGACGATCTTGCCGCCGGCAGCATGGACGGCTTCGGTCACCTTCTTCCAGCCCGCGACCTGTTCGTCGCTCCAGATGCCGGGCGTCAGTGCATAGCCGCGCCCCTGCGGCGAGATGTTCGTCGCCTCGGCGATGATGAGGCCGGCGGTGGCGCGTTGCGCATAATAGGTGGCGTGCAGTTCGGTCGGTACGCCATCGTCACCCGCGCGGCTGCGGGTCAGCGGCGCCATGACGATGCGATTGGCAAGGTTGATGTCGCCCAGACTGACGGGCGAAAAAAGGTCGGTGCAGATCGAATTGTCGGTTATCGGTTTCATTTTCAAAATCTGGTTCAAGGCGGGTTAGGACATCAGTCAGCGTATGCGGCCACCGGCCGCGAATGATCTCAAGCTGTTCAGATCAATCGTGGCCGAGCCGGACGTCGAACGTGCAGTTCAGCGCATCAAGCTTCGCGGCGTGCCGGTGATCGGCACGAGGCTCACGGTGGGGTGACAATCGTCAATCGGCAGCGACGCCGCATCGATGATCAGCCCTCGTACTGGTGATAGACCTTCGCGACGATCTTCCAGCCGCCTGCATCCTTCAGCAGTGTATGGAAGTCGGTATAGTCGGCGCCAATCGCGTCCTTCTCCATGTCGACCCGGACGACCGCCGTAGTGGGCGTGATCGCCAGCACGTCGATCCGCGTCTTGATGTCTGGTGCTTTGCCGCTCTTGTCCACGAACTCGTAGAGATTGCGGATCGTGCCGGCCATCGGCGAACCATTGGTGAAGCCGTACATCACGGCATCTTCGTGAAACGCGCCACCGACATCCTTGGCGCTGCCGACGCGAAGACCGTCCACATAACTTTGCGCGACCGCAACAACGGCGTCGAAGTCGGCGGTTGGGACGGTCTTGATATTCCTGGTCATGACTGATCTCCTTTGAAAGCATTGATCTGCCGCGTAAAAATCACGTGACACTTACGGCAGACATATTGTAGTGATCGATACAAAACATATATGTAGCGATCGCTACGGAAAGTCAATCCGGATTCCGAAAAGATGCCTGCTTCCGATCCAGCTCCGAAAATCTCGCCGCACCGTACCAAGGGACGGCCGCGCAGCTTCGATCGCGAAGCCGCGCTGGAACAAGCGTTGAAAGTGTTCTGGGAAAAGGGTTTCGCACCAGCGTCGATCGCTGAGCTTTGTACGGCAATGGGGATCAACCCTCCCAGTCTGTACGCCGCTTTCGGTAACAAGGCCCAGCTCTTCCTGGAAGCTGTCGGCCATTACGAGCGGGTGTTCTGGGACGAGACGTGGGACGCGATGGACGGCGAACCCGACGTACGCCGGGCGATTACCACCTTCTTCGCAGAGGCCACCGCCATTCTAACCAAACCCGAGGCGCCGTGTGGCTGTATCGTGGTGCTGGGTGCAATCAACGTGCCGGCCGAGGCGCGTGACGTGGCCGACGCACTTAAGGCATTGCGGGATGAAGGGCGCCGGCTGTTCCTCGAGCGCCTGCGCCGCGGCGTCGTTGATGGTCAGTTGCCGGCAGACACCAACGTCGAAGCGGTTGCCAACACGCTCAACACGCTGTTGCAGGGCATGTCGATCGAGGCCAGCGACGGTGCTTCACGCGCGCAGCTCGATCAGGTAGCGGACTGCGCTACGGCCCTGCTGGCGAAGCGTTAGGTCGCCGTCACGGAAAAAGATCGCGTTAGTTCGCCACGATCTTGGCGATGCACAGCACCACGATGATGCCGAGGAACAGCAGGTCGATATAGGACTTCATCTCGCCGGCCTGGCGCTGCTCGACCACGTCCTTCACGACAGCCTTGCGCGACGACACGGCAGAAGGGCCTTCACCGGCCAATCCACCAAGCCGGCGTGCTTCGAGTTCGAGCTTCTCGATCGCCTTGAAGAAGACGAAGGAGCGCAGCGCCGAGATCGCCCGCATGCCGGCATAGGCCAGCACCAGCGCCGCCACGATGGCGCGCTGCTGATAGGCGCCGACGAAGTTCAGGCTGAAATAGACCAGCGCCAGAAAGGCAAAGTTGGAGATGAAACGGTAGGCATAGCTCAGATATTTCATGTCCGCTCCGGAAGATCGACGCTACCGGCCATGTCTAGCTGCCGGACGGCGGCGTTGCTACTGGCAAGTCGTTACCCGAGCGCTAAAGGATGATGACAACTGCAATGCATCTGGAGATTTACCCGCAACGCGCCAACGGACTTTTGTCAAACGACGGCGCGTGTCAATCAGCGCGGTACGGCCGGCCGAGGAGCGACTGGCATGCTCGGCCCGGCGCGATGATGTCTGCGGCGGCTTCGATAGCAAGATCACAGCGTCCCGCTCGGACACGGTGCGATAGCGCGACCGTGCGGCAGCGCTTCCCGCGCTATACAACCTTGACAGAGGAACCTGCTTCGCCGTAACCAGCCGCTTGCAGGGTATCTCCCAGCCGTAAGCGTTAACGTCACTCAACGTGCTCAGCTCCGGACAGCCCCAATGTGGCTGGCCGCCTCGAAAGCACGTCGACATGAATCAGAACGCTCCCCCAAAATTCAAAACCGCGTCCAAACCTGCGCCGCTCAACCGCGACGACCGCAAGAGCCTGATCAAGCAGGTGCTGATCGTCTTTTTCGGCTTCCTCTCGGTCGGCTTGCCGCTGCCGCCGATCTCGCTCTACATCCATGACCAGCTCGGTTTCTCAGCCGGCGTGATCGGCTTCGCCATCGGCATCCAGTCGGTGGTGACCGTGCTCACCCGCCACCGCGCCGGCACGCTCAGCGACCATCACGGCGCGCGCTACGCGATCCGGCTCGGCCTGCCGCTATCGGCGCTGGCCGGCCTGTTCTATCTGCTTGCTGCCGCCCTGCCGCTGCCGAGCGAAGGCAAGCTCACGCTGCTGCTGATCGGCCGCGTCGCGCTCGGCTTCGGCGAAAGCCTGTTCATCACCGGCGCCATGAGCTGGTGCATCGGACGGCTCGGCCCGCACCGCACCGGTCTGGTGATGTCATGGCAGGGCATCGCCATGTATTCGGCGATTGGATTGGGCGCACCGATCGGCCTCGCGGTCTATGCATCGATCGGCTTTGCCGGCGTCGGCGTGCTGGCGGCGATCTCGCCACTGATCGCACTGGGGATCGCCTACGCCATCCCCGACGTGCCTGTGTCGGGCAGCACCGAACGCACGCCGTTCTACAAGGTGATCGGACTGATCTGGCGTTCCGGCACGGTCTTGTTTCTGGCCACCATCCCCTTCGCGGGGATCACCGGCTTTCTGGCGCTGACCTATGTCGAACGCGGCTGGTCCGGCGCCGGCATCGCCCTCGCCGCCTTCTCGACCGGATTCATCTTCGTGCGCCTGGTCGGCAGCCACCTGCCCGACCAGTTCGGCGGCGCGCGCGTCGCGATGACATCGCTGGCCATCGAGGCGCTGGGCCAGGCGCTGATCTGGCTGTCCACGAATCCGATGCTGGCGCTGCTCGGCGCGCTGGTCACCGGCATCGGATTCTCGCTGATCTTCCCGTCGATGGGTGTCGAGGCCACGCGCCGCGTGCCCATCGAACAGCGCGGCCGCGCGGTGGCGAATTTTATCGCCTTCTTCGATCTGGCGATCGGGCTGACCGCGCCGGCAGTTGGATATGCGGCGGGCGTTTTCGGGTATGGGACGGCGTTTCTGATCGGCGCCGTCGCGGCGATCTGCGCGCTGGTGCTGGCAATGTCAGGCTGAGAGCTCGCACGGCATTTGCGCATCAACCGTCCCCTCAAGATCGACAGCCGCACTTGCCCTCTCCTTCTGGTTGATATTGGATGGAGAGGTACACTTTTAAGCGACAATCTTTTGGAGGACGGAAATGCTGGAATTGCCCATTGCAGCTTCGGGACTTTCAATACTTGCATCGCTGCTCAGCATCGGGCGTTCAGTGAAAGACCTGATGGCCACCCAGAACCTCAGCACAGATCAGGCACTGGACAAATTTAAGGGAAACGCATCCGGGACCAACGCAGAGGTGCTGGCGATGAAGGGGAGCGACAGCGCAATCAAATCGATTGTCATCATCCCAGGCCAACTCCTTGATCAACTCGTGTCCGAGATCAATGGCTGCGTGGACCGACAGGTCGAAGCACGCAAGAAAGCCAAGAATCAGGCTGGCAAGGACAAGGCCGACCGTGCCGCGGCAGTATGTGTGTGTAGCGGCTTGGGCAGCATCAAGCTGCACAATAGCGGGAAGCTACCAGAGGGCACGCTTCGCGACTTGTGGAAGGCCTATGGCTGCAACTAGCCTTTTGCGACTAGCTCAAGCAAACCTTCATTGCACAAGCCACTCATCCGGATCACGAGCAGTACGATACTGACTGACCATTTCTTCAAGATGCAAGGAAAGCAGGTCTTTCACCGATAGCCGTTCAACCTCTCGGGTCAATGAGGCGCTCGGCCACATCACGCGGCACATGCCATTTCCCAAAAAAGCCACTTCGACCGCTTTCATCTCATCATGCATTTGGACGAGCCACGTCAGAACCAATATTTGTTCTTGTGACGCTGCCGTCGCCCCTGAAATCAACGGGCGATAGAAATTGTCGGGAAGGCTATCGAGATAGTACTCGGCGTCCCTGATCGCGCTTTCGATATTCGGATCATGAGATTTGCGACTGGCGGCCGGGCGACCAGCGATGAAATAGGCTCGGTCTCGAATCATTTTGTGCGGAAGTTGCATTCGACCTGCCTCAGAGCCACAACCTAGATTAAAGCAAGAATCCGTCCAGTCTTGTCACTTTCTTGCAACAGTACACGTTCAAAGTGTTTGCAGAACAAATCACCACAACGGCGATTTTAAGGATTTCCGATTACGAAACTCCCAATCCCCAACCTATACGATTCCGTCCTAATAAACTATCGCTAGTAGTTACAGCGACGTCACACCACCACCGAATGTTCGCTCCTGCTCCGACGGCGCGAGGTCCTGGCCGTCGCCCGGACGGAGTTGTCAGGGCGCAATACAAATCTCAGCTTATCATCCTACGATGAGAAAAGCCGGCTCGTTTACCCGATATGGCAGCAGTCTTTTGATGTGTGTGAGGTGTGGTGCGCTCGGAGGGACTCGAACCCCCACCCTGTTACGGACTGCCACCTCAAGGCAGCGCGTCTACCAATTCCGCCACGAGCGCTAAAGAAATCCGGCGAGGGCAAATCGCCCGGCCGGATCAACCGGCGCCGATGTAACAAACCAATGATGGGGAGACAAGGCCTCTTGGCCTCTCCGGGCTACCTATCTGTGGTCAGGCGACCGTGGCAGCATCTGCTTGACCTCGACCGCAATCCGGTTGCGATCGACCATCACCACGCCTGACGCAACGGGCAGGTTATTGGCAAGAATTTTGACCTCGTCCTGCTCTGTGGCATCCAGTTCGATGATGGCGCCCCGGCTCAGCCGCATCACCTGATGAACGGGCATCGACGTGGTGCCGAGGACCACCATGATATCGACGGTAATTTTATCGAGGGTTGGCACGTCGGCCTCAAATTCCCAGATGCAGGATCGCACAGATGCAAGATTGCGGTGCCTGCGAGATCAACATGTTATGGTTAGCCAATGGTTAATGATCGCCAAACCCTCGATTTAACAGTGTTTTCTCGCGGCCTCCCCGGCCGGCCGGTGGAATGGCGGGTATCCGATGGTCCGATTCCCTATCCGGACGCCGTGGCCGAGATGGAAGCCCGGGCGGCGGCCATTGCCGACGGCACCGCGCCGGAACTGGTCTGGCTGCTGGAACACCCCCCGCTCTATACGTCCGGCACGTCAGGCAAGTCTGACGACCTGCTGGATGCCCGGTATCCGGTGTTCGAGACCGGCCGCGGCGGCCAGGTGACCTATCACGGCCCCGGCCAGCGGGTGGCCTATGTGCTGCTCGACCTGAAGGCGCGCCGGCCGGACGTTCGGGCCTATGTGGCGGCGCTGGAAGACCTGATCATCCGGACGCTGGACGCCTTCAACGTGAAGGGCGAACGGCGCGAGGACCGGGTCGGCGTCTGGGTCGCCCGGCCCGACAAGGGCGCAGGATATGAGGACAAGATCGCCGCCATCGGCGTGCGGCTGCGGCGCTGGGTCTCGTTCCATGGCATCGCCATCAATGTGGAACCGGACCTCGCGCATTTCGACGCCATCGTGCCCTGTGGCGTGGTCGATCCGCGCTACGGCGTCACCAGCCTAGTCGATCTCGGCCTGCCGGTAGCCATGACGGATGTGGACGTGGCACTGCGGCATGCGTTTGGGGAAGTGTTCGGCGAGAGCGAGCAGTTCGCGGCAGAAGCGGCGGTCTGAGCGACGCAATCCGAATTACAGCGTCGGCAATTGCGAGAACACCTCGCCGTTGACGCGTAGGGCAAGCATGTCTGGCGTGGCATCGCTTGTCACGACGCTATCGACGCGGGCGGCCGTTGGACCACGGCGACACGCCTCGATCATGTCAGTGACAATATCGGCGGGTCCCGCAAACACCGCTTCCACGCTGCCATCACGGCGGTTGCGCACCCAGCCTTCGAGGCCGAGCAACGAGGCTTGTTGGCCGGCCCAGTAGCGATAGCCAACGCCCTGCACGCGGCCGAGGATCATCACGTGACGGATCACGCCACACATCTATTTCTTGAGTCCCAGGAAATCGATGCCGCGCTGTTTCACGACGGCACCGCGGGTGACGCTCTCCATCAACTCGCTTGAGGCAAGATTCTTCAGCTCCTTCGGCCCCGCACCTTCGCGTACTGCTTTAAGAGTCGCATGGACGGCAGCGGTCGCCGCGGAGATCGGCGCATGGCCCTGAATGGCGATGCGGACGCGCTGGGCGCTGAGGAAATCCCAATCCATGTCGTCAGTGGGACTGCCGAGCACGATCGGCAGCGTGGTCGCAGCGCTTGCCGCTTGCAGTTCGGCGCGGCTCTTGAGGCCGGTGAACATCACTGCATCGACGCCGGCGGCTTCATAGGATTTGGCACGCGCAATCGCGTCATCCACGGATGTGATGGAGGCGGCGCCGGTGCGGCCCACAATCACCAGCGCCGGATCCTGTCGCGCATTCAGTGCAGCCTTGACCTTGCCGAGCCCCTCTTCCGGAGAGATCAGCTGCGCCTTCGCTTCGCCAAAGGCGGCGGGCAGCAGCGTGTCCTCGATGGTCAGGCCGGCGGCGCCGGCGGCTTCCAGCTCTTCCACCGTGCGGCGGACATTAAGCGCGTTGCCATAACCGTGATCGGCATCGACCAGCACCGGCAGCGAGCCGGCGCGCGACATCCGCCGCATCTGCTCGGTGAGTTCGGACAGCGTGATCAGCGCGATGTCGGGATCGCCGAGAATGGCGAGCGACGCCGCCGAGCCCCCGAACATGCCGACCTCGAAACCGAGGTCTTCGGCGATGCGCACCGATATCGCGTCATAGACCGATCCCGGACGCATGCAGCGATCGCCGGACAGGATCGCCCGCAATCCGTAACGGCGTTGCCGGAAGGTCGTCACGCGAATTCAAGAATGAGCGCATCCACCGCCAGCGTTGCGCCAGCAGCGGCATGGATTTTCTTGACGGTGCCGTCGCGTTCGGCGCGGAGCACGTTCTGCATCTTCATCGCCTCCACAACGGCGAGGGTCTCGCCGGCCTTGACGTCCTGACCTTCGGTCACGGCAATCGAGACGACGAGGCCCGGCATCGGGCACAGCAGCTTCTTGCCGGTGTCGGCCTTGACGCCTACCGGCATCAGGCGCGCAGCGGTAGCCTCCGCCTCGGTGAAGACATTGACCGCGACTTCATAACCCTGATGCGCGATGCGGATGCCCGACGTCTGAGGGCGCACCTGCATGGCGACGTTATGGCCATCGATGGTGCCTTCCCAGACCGGCACGCCCGGCTTCCAGGACGACGAGAGCTTATGCGGCGCACCCGTCTTGCCGTCAGCACCGACGAAGGCCACCGTCACGACATCGCCGTCACGGGCCACGTCGAGCGCGATCTCCTCGCGCTCCAACCACACGGCGCGGCGACCCGCACGGGTCACCGGACGGCCGATCAACTGGCCGGAAATCTGCCGCTTGCGTTCGCCGTAGATGGAGTCGACGGCCGCGGCCACCGCGGCGATACGGCGGGCGACTTCGCCCTCCGGCGCCCTGGCGGCGAAGCCCTTGGGGAACTCCTCGGCGATGAAGCCGGTGGAGAGATTGCCCTCCCGCCAGCGCGGATGGCTCATCAGCGCCGACAGGAACGGAATATTGTGTCTGATACCGTCGATATAAAACGCGTCGAGCGCATGAGACTGCGCCTCGATGGCGGCGGCGCGCGACGGGGCGTGGGTGACAAGCTTGGCGATCATCGGATCGTAATAGATCGAGATCTCGCCGCCCTCCTGCACACCGGTGTCGTTGCGCACGGTGATGTTGTCGGACTTGCTCTCGGCCGGCGGACGATACTTCACGAGGCGGCCGATGGACGGCAGAAAGTTGCGGAACGGGTCTTCCGCATAGACGCGGGACTCCACAGCCCAGCCGGTCAGCGTGACGTCCTTCTGCGCAAGCTGCAGCTTCTCGCCGGCAGCGACACGGATCATCTGCTCGACGAGATCGACGCCGGTGACGAGCTCAGTCACGGGATGTTCGACCTGCAGACGGGTGTTCATTTCGAGGAAGTAGAAGCTCTTGTCCTGGCCGGCGACGAATTCCACCGTGCCGGCGCTGTCGTAATTCACGGCCTTGGCGAGAGCCACGGCCTGCTCGCCCATCTTGCGGCGGGTGGTCTCGTCGAGCAGCGGCGACGGCGCCTCCTCGATGACTTTCTGGTTGCGGCGCTGGATCGAGCATTCGCGCTCGCCGAGATAGATCACGTTGCCGTGCTTGTCGCCGAGCACCTGGATTTCGATGTGGCGGGGATCGACGATGAACTTCTCGATAAAGACACGGTCGTCGCCGAACGACGACTTCGCCTCGGCCTTGGCGAGGTTGAAACCCTCGACCACTTCCGAAGTCGAATGCGCGATGCGCATGCCCTTGCCGCCGCCGCCGGCGGAGGCCTTGATCATCACGGGATAGCCGATCTCGTCGGCGATCTTCACGGCGTGCTTGTCGTCGGTGATGACACCGAGATAGCCCGGCACGGTTGAGACGTTGGCCTTGGCTGCCGCCTTCTTGGATTCAATCTTGTCGCCCATGGCGGCGATGGCGCCGGGATTGGGGCCGATGAACACGATACCGGCGGCCTCCAGCGCGCGTGGGAAGGCTTCTCGCTCGGACAGGAAGCCGTAGCCGGGATGCACCGCTTCGGCGCCGGTCTTCTTGCAGGCTTCGACGATCTTCTCGATCATGAGATAGCTCTCGGCCGCGGCCGGAGGTCCGATGAACATGGCCTCGTCGGCCATCTCGACATGCAGCGCATCGCGATCGGCTTCGGAATAGACGGCGACGGTCTTGATACCCATCTTGCGGGCGGACTTGATGACCCGGCAGGCGATCTCGCCGCGATTGGCGATCAGAATTTTTTTGAACATGAGCTGTCTTACTTGCAACCTTGAGGCGGGATCGGAAAGATGGGGTCGACGGTACAATGTGGCATGGCGCCGCAGTCGTAACAATTCTGTCGCGGACAAAAACTAGAGAAGACGTCTGGACCGGATCGGCCGAGTTCTTTCGAAGCGAGGTTTTTCATGCGCTGCGCCACCATCCTCTCCCTCAGTCTTACTCTTATATCCGCAACAACGGCTTTCGCCCAAAACAGCCCTCCCCGCAACCTCATTTTGTTCGTACCTGATGGGCTTCGGGCGCTGAAAGTGACGCCGGAAACGGCGCCTGCGATGTCCGCAGTGCGGGATAAGGGCGTCAATTTCCGGAACTCGCATTCGCTGTTTCCGACCTTCACCATGGCCAATGCGTCGGGCATGGCGTCCGGCCATTATCTCGGCGATACCGGCGTATTCTCGAACTCGATCTATACCGGCCACCCCACCCCGGTGCAGAACAACAGCCCGATCCCCTTCATCGAACACGACCAAGTACTGGGCGATCTCGACGAGCAGTTCAACGGCGACTACCTCAATGAGGAAACGCTGCTGAAGGCCGCGCGCAAGGCCGGCTATTCCACCGCCGCGATCGGCAAGGTCGGCCCGACGCTGATGTTCGATCACACCGAACGCACCGGCAAGGAGACGATCACCATCGACGACCAGACCGGCGGCATCGACAAAGCAGGCAAGCTGCTCGGCATCCCCCTGTCGGATGAGATGAAGGACGCTCTCGCGAAGGCTGGCCTCGCGGTGGAAACACCCGGCCGCGGCGACAATGGCAAGGCGGGCGACGCCAAGACGCCCGGCACCACGGAAGCCAATATCAAGCAGCAGGCCTATATGGCCGATGTCGCGAGCAAAATGGTGCTGCCGATGTTCAAGGCGCGCAACAAGCCGTTCGTGCTCATCTTCTGGTCGCGCGATCCCGATGGCACCCAGCACAACCAGGGCGACAGCCTCAACAAGGTGACGCCCGGCATCAACGGCCCTTCCTCACTCGCCTCGATCAAGAACGCCGACGACAATCTCGCGCAGCTGCGCAAGACGCTCGACGATCTTGGGCTCAGTGCCAATACCAACATCATGATCTCGGCGGATCACGGCTTCTCGACGATCTCCAAGGAGAGCAAGACCTCGGCGACCATCAAGGGCACCTATGCGGATACGCCGGAAGGCTTCCTGCCGCTGGGCTTCCTGGCCATCGATCTCGCCAAGTCGCTCGACCTGCCGCTGTTCGATCCCAACGACAAATTCGCCGCCGTTGCCGACAATGCGTATCCGAAGGCCGGCAACGCCTATATCGGCAAGGACAAGGACAAGCCCGAGCTGATCATCGCCACCAATGGCGGCTCCGACCTGATCTATCTGCCGACCGGCGACAAGGTCCTCGCCGGCCGCACCGTGAAGGCGCTGCTGAAGCAGGATTACATCAGCGGCATCTTCGTGGAGGACTCGCTGGGCTCCTTCCCCGGCGCGCTGCCACTGTCGTCGATCAACCTGTCCGGCAAAGCCGTCACGCCGCATCCCGCGATCGTCGTCTCATTCCGCTCCTATTCGGAGGGCTGCGAAGAGCCGGCGGCGTGCCAGGTCGAGATCGCAGACACCGTGCTGCGTCAGGGTCAGGGCATGCATGGTTCGTTCGGGCGCGGCGATACCCACAACTTCATGGCGGCGATCGGTCCGGACTTCAAAGCCGGCTTCGTCGATCCCCTGCCGGTCAGCAATGCCGATACCGGCATGACTGCCGCGCATCTGCTCGGCCTCAAGCGCGAGTCCAAAGGCAGCCTGATCGGCCGCGTGATGAGTGAAGCGACGGTGACTGGCGAAACGCCGACGGCAACGACCGACGTGATGCGTTCGGCGCCTGACGATCAGGGTCTGGTCACGGTGCTGCAATTGCAGAAGGTCGGCGAGCACAAATATTTCGATGTCGCCGGTTTCCCGGGCCGGACTGTCGGCCTCGACGCGAAGTAATCGACAGCCCAAACAAAAAACGGCGGAGCCACGCTCCGCCGTTTTCTGTCAAGCGGCAGATCGGATAGGCCGCACCAGAAGCTCGGCAGGAATCTTCCACGCTTCGCTGATCTTGTGGATCATCTCGACCGTCAGCGGTCGACGGCGATTGAGCAATTCGGACGCGCGTGATCGCGAGCCGAGCAGTTCGGCCAACTCTGCCTGAGTATGACCGAGTTCATCGATCGCATAATTCAACAGATCGACGGGATCGGATGCGTCGACAGAAGGCCAGCGCGTCTCTTCATATTTCTCGACGAGTGTTGCGAGGACATCGAGCTTATCGCCGTCATCCGTACCTGTGGCAGCGCCCCACAGTCTCTCGATCTCGCGCAAGGCGGCCATATGATCGTCGTCATTCCGAATGGGGCGGATATCCATGGCCTGCTTCCTAGAACTGCGAAACTGTCAAAGCATCGATGCGATCATATTCGGCGTGCGAACCAATGAATTTGATGAACGCGATGCATCTGCGAAAATCGAAAGCGACGATCATCCGAAAATTGCCGCCAGTAACTTCAAACCTGACGCGTTCTCCATTTAGAATCTTCGCGCCCGGAGCTGCCAACCGGACATCCTCCATCGAGCCCCATGCGGCAGCACGCACCAGCGATCTCCACCGGTGCAGCGATGCCTTGGTCTCGGGATGCGTTTGCGCATATGAGGCAAGAACGCTCCACGCAATGATCCTCATGATTATAAATTATGTTCCCAAAACGGGAACCTCGCAACAAAAAAACGGCGGAGCCACGCTCCGCCGTTTTCGTATTCTGACGATCTTCGACCGGCTTACATGCCGATGTCGAACACGTTCGGCAGTTGCAGCGTCGCGGCGCCGACCACGGTCGTGACCAGTGTCATGACGGCGGCATTGCTGACGCGCTTGGCGCGCATCTGCGACGCGATCCATTCGAGCACTTCGATATTCACGCCAACGGCCTTGGTCGGCGCCCAGGTCTCGATGGCAACATCGGGCGACAGCGCCACCGCACGCGGCGGCACCGGCAGGCCCGACGCGGACGCAGCGTGATGCACGACAGCCTTGGCGAACAGGTCATCGAAACGTCCGTCATCGCTGCGCTCGGCCGCCGCTTCGTTGATCGCAAACAGTGCCTCGGCCTCGTCGCGGCTGACCGGCTGGCTGGCCAGTGCCGACGCACCCAGGATGCGCTCGCACCAGGCGGCGTCATCGGCATCGAGCGCACGGGAGAAATGGATACGGCCACGGGTGGTCGGGCCTTCGCCGGTGATGACGCCGTCGCGCACGACGGCGAGGGCCTGCGCCGCAGCGCGATGATCGTTGATGGAGGACGTTTCGATGGCGCCGAATACGTCGGCAGCGGCAGCGGATGACATTTCAAGCTCTTCTGTTTGCAGCATATTTCTCAACATAGCCCAGCAATTCCATGGGCGACTTAACGCTCGGTTAAGAGATGGACAGGAGTTCTTCTTATCCCTAACCGTTGCAGTTCAGTCGCGCCGAGACGCTGCTGGGTTCGATCAGATGTGGCGATGCGGTCAGGCGGGATTGCGCCGCGCGGGAGGCAACATCACGGCATCCGATAACATCATGTTGCGTGGGTATTTTGCCGCAGCCGCCTTGCGTGAAACTGAATGCCAGTGCGCGCCAAATTTGAAGAAAGTTCTTGTCCTTTTTGCCGGACAGTTCCATTTACCAGCGTGCGCCTTTATAATGGCCCACGAAATTCATCTGTAATCAGAATGACATGAGGTCCATCATGACGCTCCAGATCAACGCCGTCGCCCCCGATTTCGAGGCCGAAACCACGGCTGGCCGCATCAAGTTCCATGACTGGATCGGCGATAGCTGGGCTCTTTTGTTCTCGCATCCGAAGGACTTCACCCCGGTCTGCACCACCGAGCTCGGCGCGCTTGCCAAGCTGCAGCCGGAATTCGACAAGCGCGGCGTCAAGCTGATCGGCCTCAGCGTCGACCCCGTGCACAAGCACGCGCTGTGGGTCGACGATATTAACGAAACCCAGGGCGCCCGCCCGACCTTCCCGATGATCGGCGACACCGACCTCAAGGTCTCGAAGCTCTACAACATGCTTCCCGCCGACGTGGCGGGCGATGCCGACAGCCGCACCGCCGCGGACAACGCCACCGTGCGCAACGTCTTCATCATCGGACCGGACAAGAAGATCAAACTGGTGCTGGTCTATCCGATGACCACCGGCCGCAACTTCCAGGAAATCCTGCGCGTAATCGATTCACTGCAGATGACCGCCAAGCATCGCGTCGCTACGCCGGCCGACTGGAAGCATGGCGAGGACGTCATCATCGCCGGCTCCGTCACCAACGACGAAGCCAAGACGATCTATCCGAATGGCTGGAAAGAACCGAAGCCTTATATCCGCATCGTGCCGCAGCCGAAGTAACGCTGCGACTGATTTGCAAGAACGAAAGAGGCGTCGCGAGAGATCGCGGCGCCTCTTTTCTTTGCCCCGTCGAATCGATGCTGCAGGCACTCTCCGTCGTCATGGGGGCGCCTTCTCCACGTCCTTGCGGGGAGCTCTCGCGACGAAACCGAGGAAGAGCAGATCCAGCGGCGGCATGACGATCGACGTCGTCACCCAGAGAACGGCGTATCGGTTCGAAATAACTTCCAGTACCAATTCGGTAATAAATGTCCTGATACTACGCGCCAGCACGCGCAGGGTTGCAAAGCCTCTCGCGGTATTCGCGGCCGGATCAATCACCCGACATCCGCGTTGGATGAGTGATGACCGATCAATCTTCGACCTCAACACCGACGCAGGCACCTATCGTCGTCTGGTTTCGCGACGAACTTCGTCTGTCCGATCACCCTGCCCTTCATGCCGCAGCCAGACGTAATGCGCCGGTGATCTGCCTTTATATCCTCGATGAACAGAGCAAGGCATTGAAGCCACCGCAGGCGCGGCCGATGGGCGGCGCGACGAGGTGGTGGCTGGCGCAGTCGCTGCGCGCACTCAGCGCAAGCCTCGACGCCATCGGCGGCACACTGGTGCTGCGCAAGGGCGCTGCGGCCGACGTCATTGTCGATGTGGCGCGCGCAGTCGATGCCAGCCACGTCTTCTGGAACGAGATCGCGCAGGCGCCGCATCTCGCGGTCGCCGATGGCGTTACCGAAGCGCTTGCCGATCTCGATATCGGCACGCAGAGCTTTCCGGGTGACCTGCTGGCGCATCCTGCGACAATCCGCGCCAAGGAGACCGGCAGCAAGGAGAGCCGCGGCCTGCGCGTGTTCACACCGTTCTGGCGGCGCGTTCAGGCGATGGGCGAACCGGCGAAGCCGGTACCGGCGCCGAAGAAACTCATACCCGCACCGAAAGTGAAGAGCGACAAGCTCGCCGACTGGGCGCTAGAGCCATCGAAGCCCGACTGGGCCGGCGGTCTGCGTGAGACGTGGAGGCCCGGCGAAGCTGCGGCGCAGAAACATCTCAAGCGTTTCCTCAAGGAGATCGCGGGCTATAGCAGCGACCGCGATCGGCCCGACCGGGAGATCACGTCGCGCCTGTCGCCGCATCTACGCTTCGGCGAGATCAGTCCGCGACAGATCTGGACTGCCGCGCATTTCGCAGCTGCAGAACATCCGCCGCACAGCAGCGACATCGCAAAGTTCATGAGTGAAGTCGGCTGGCGCGAGTTCTGCCGCCATCTGCTATTCGATGTTCCCGATTTGGCCACGCGCAATCTGCAATCATCGTTCGATGAGTTCCCATGGAAGACCGATCGCAAGGCGCTGCGCGCGTGGCAACGCGGTCTGACCGGCTATCCGATCGTCGATGCGGGCATGCGCGAGCTCTGGCACACCGGTGTGATGCACAATCGCGTACGCATGGTGGTCGCATCTTTCCTCGTCAAACATCTGCTCATCGACTGGCGCGAGGGCGAGAAGTGGTTCTGGGATACGCTTGTCGACGCCGATGCAGGCAGCAATCCCGCCAACTGGCAGTGGGTCGCAGGCTCCGGCGCGGACGCAGCACCCTACTTCCGCGTCTTCAATCCGATCCTGCAGGGTGAGAAGTTCGATCCCGGTGGTGTCTATGTCAGGCGCTGGATACCCGAACTGACAGAACTATCCACAAAACAGATTCATCAGCCTTGGACGGCTTCACCGCTCGAACTCAAAAACGCGGGAATCACTTTAGGCAAAGACTATCCGTCGCCGATCGTCGATCACAAAGTCGGTCGCGAGCGCGCATTAAAGGCGTACACAACGATACGAAATAGTTGACTGTCGATGACACACTCTTCAACACGCGCCCGAATCGGACTAACGTGAAAAAGTCGACAATGTTGGGGGATGCTATGAACGACGACACTCCAGTCCTGGAGCAAGTGACGGACGCGCTTAGCAGCGCAGCCGACGCGACTAAGGAAGTCGCCACCTCGGTGGCGAAGAAGGTCAAGAAGGCCGCAAAGAAAGTCGCAAAGAAAGTGACCCCGGCTAAGAAGACGAAGAAGTCCACCAAGAAAACTTCTGCGAAGAAATCTTCAAAGAAGAAAACCCAGAAAGCGAGACCAATGGCTAAGAAAGCAGTGAAGAAGACCGTCAAGAAGGCCGCCAAGAAGACCGTGAAGAAGGCTGCCAAGAAGACCGTGAAGAAGGCCGCCAAGAAGGCCGCTCCGAAGAAGGCCAAGAAGGCCAAGAAGGCTGCCAAGAAGAAGTAAGCTTCTTCGCAGATGTGAAAGCCTCCGGGTCCAAGCCCGGAGGCTTTTTCATGTCCGGGGTCTGGATTGACGCAGGATGGCGTCAGGCCCTGGCGCGGTTGACCAGCAATACCGCAGCGCCGCAGGCAATCATGCCGATGATGGCAACGGCATCGAGCTTTTCACCAAACAGAACGAACGCCATCAGCGCCGTCACGGCCGGCACCAGATAGAACAGACTCGCCACCTGGCTCGAGGCCTGGCGCCGCAGCAGCCAGTAGAGCAGCCCGACGGTGCCGATCGACAGCACCACCGCGAGCCACACCACCGACAGCACGAACTCCGCCGACCAGTGGATCACATTGGTCTCAAGGGCCCACGCGCCGATGCCGAGCATGACCATTGCTGCGAGTTGCTGAATGAAGCTGCCCGTGCGCCAGTCGATGCCGCCGCAATAGCGCTTCTGATAGAGCGTGCCGACGGTGATCGTGATCAGCGAAATGGCGGACGCGAACCAGCCCCAGCCCGCCTCGCCCGTCATCGGCCGACCATGCAGGATCAGCAACACGCCGGCGAGACCGAGCGCCACCCCGCCCCATTGCAGCGGCGTGACGCGCTCGCCGAGAAACCGACTGGCGAGGATCGAGGTGAGGATCGGCTGCAGGCCCGGGATGAGCGCCGACAGACCGACCGGGACCTTGTGCGCGACCGCAAACACAGTGCCGGCGAGATAAAGCCCCTGCACCAGCAGCCCGGCGATGATGCTGTGGCCGATGACCGCGCGATCCGGCCACGCCGGACGCACCCATGCGACGATCACCGCCATGATCGCGACCACCAGCATCATGCGCACGGTGAGATAGGTCAGAGGTTCAGCGCCGTTCAGCACATACTTGGTGCCGATGAAACCGGTGCTCCACAGCAGCACGAAGACGATGGGTGCGGCGCGTCCGATCAGGATTTCAAGATCGCTTTTCTGAACCTGTTTCATGGGCTGCTCAGTGCCCCATCATGTGCTAAGCGGCAATGGCTGTTTGCGCGGACCTGCCGCCTGACATCACGACACCGAGACCATTACCGAAGGAATTTGCCATGGACGTTCGCGCCGCCGTTGCCATCAGTGCCGGGAAGCCGCTGGAGATCACCACCGTTCAGCTCGAAGGTCCGCGCGACGGCGAAGTGCTGATCGAGATCAAGGCCACCGGCATCTGCCACACCGACGAGTTCACCTTGTCGGGCGCCGATCCCGAAGGTCTGTTTCCGGCGATCCTCGGCCATGAAGGCGCCGGCGTCGTCGTCGATGTCGGCCGCGGCGTCACCTCCGTGAAGAAGGGTGACCATGTCATCCCGCTCTACACGCCGGAATGCCGCCAGTGCCCGTCATGCCTGTCGCGCAAGACCAATCTCTGCACATCCATTCGCGCGACGCAGGGTCAGGGCCTGATGCCCGACGGCACCTCGCGCTTCTCGCTCGAGGGCAAGCCTGTTCACCACTATATGGGTACCTCGACCTTCGCGAATTACACCGTGCTGCCCGAGATCGCGGTGGCGAAAATCCGCGAGGACGCGCCGTTCGACAAGGTCTGCTATATCGGCTGCGGCGTCACCACCGGCATCGGCGCTGTGTTCAACACCGCCAAGGTCGAGCAAGGCGCCAAGGCGATCGTGTTCGGCCTCGGCGGCATCGGCCTCAACGTGCTGCAGGGCCTGCGGCTCGCCGGCGCCGACATGATCATCGGCGTCGACATCAATAATGACCGAAAGGCCTGGGGCGAGCGCTTCGGCATGACTCACTTCGTTAACCCGAAGGAGTTGGGCAAGGATCTGGTCCCACATCTCATCGACATGACCAAACGCGGCGCTGACCAGATCGGCGGCGCCGATTACACCTTCGATTGCACCGGCAATGTCACGGTCATGCGTCAGGCGCTGGAAGCCTGCCACCGCGGCTGGGGCGAATCCATCGTCATCGGCGTGGCGCCGGCCGGCGCTGAAATCTCGACACGCCCGTTCCAGCTGGTGACCGGCCGCGTCTGGCGCGGCTCGGCTTTCGGCGGCGCCCGCGGCCGCACCGACGTGCCGAAAATCGTCGACTGGTACATGCAGGGCAAGATCCAGATCGACCCGATGATCACCCACGTGATGCCGCTCAGTGACATCAACAAGGGGTTTGATCTGATGAAGCGCGGGGAGAGTATCCGCGGTGTGGTGACGTTTTAAGCGCATCTGCCGCTCTGAATAAGGATGGCGCACGCAGCCAACGAGCTTCGCGCGCCATCATCAACCCAGCGAGCGACGCCTCACGTCGGCAGCATCGCGGCTTCGCCTTCGATACCCTGCTCAGCCCGGCGCCTCGCATAGCGCCGCGCAAGGATCGCGCAGACGAACAATTGAGCCTGATGAAACAGCATGATCGGCAGCACGATCAGGCCGAGGGCGTGACCCGGGAAAAGGATCGCGGCCATCGGAATGCCGCTCGCCATGCTCTTCTTTGATCCGCAGAAGACAATGGCGATCTCATCCTCGGTCGAGAAGCCCATCCAGCGGCTAGCCAGCATTGTCGAGACGATCACAACTGCAAGCACCGCCAGATCGATGGCGAGAACCCCTGCGAGAGTGCCGACCGAGAGCTGGCCCCAGATTCCCTCGACCATGCCGGCGCTGAAGGCGGCATAGACGATGAGCAGCACGGAGCCGCGATCGACCGCCGAGGTGAGACGCGAATGGGAGAGCAACCACGCACCGACCCAGGGGCGGATCAACTGCCCGACCACGAAGGGCGCGACGATCTGCGCGGCAATCTCCTCAAACGCCACGATGGAGAATCCGCTGCCTGCCGAAGACAGCAACAGCGCAACCAGGATCGGCGTGAGCACGACGCCGAGAAGATTGGAGACTGATGCGCTGCACAACGCCGCCGGGACATTCCCGCGCGCGATCGCGGTGAAGGCGATAGATGATTGTACGGTGGACGGCAGCAGACACATGAAGAGAAGACCGGTGGCGAGGTCGGCTGGCAAATACGGACGCAGCGCGAGACTCGCCGCAACGCCAACGAGCGGAAACAGAAGATAGGTGCTGGAGAACACCATCGACTGCAGCCGCCAATGCAGCAGGCCCTCCTTCACGGCGGTCGGCGACAGGCGCGCGCCATAGAGCAGGAAGAGGAGCGCCACAGCAGCGGTGACGATGTGATCGACATAGACAGCGGCATCGCCGCGCGCGGGCAGCACGGCAGCCAGCGCGACTGTTGCTGTCAGCCACAACAGGAATTGATCGACCGGTAATTTGATATGGCGGCGTGTGATCATAGCGATGAGCCTCTGGTTGATGGCCCAGATCTAATTTCTTCCGCCTTAATGCAAAATCCCCATAACAGCGATATCAATCATCATGTATCGTGATGATCATGGATCATGTGCCAGTCGACCTGTTGCAAAGCTTCGTCGCGGTTGCCGATGCCGGGAGCTTCACCGGCGCGGCCCGTCTCCTCGGGCTGCAACAATCGACCGTCAGCCAGCACATCCGGCGCCTCGAAGAGCAGACCGGCCGTCGCTTGTTCGACCGCAGCACCCACCGGGTGGGCCTCACTCCAGATGGCGATGTTCTGCTCGATCATGCGCGCTCGATCCTGGAACGCTATGCCCATCTGCAGCAGTACCTGTCGGCTGCGCCGCTGCGCGGCCGGTTGCGGTTCGGCGCATCGGAAGATTTCGTGTTGTCGGCATTGCCGAACGTGCTCGCCGCTTTCGCGCGCCGGCATCCGGAGCTTGATATCGAACTGCATTCGGGACTGAGCGAGGATCTGCGCACGTCATTCGATGCGGGTCGACTGGATCTCGCACTGGTGAAGCGGCGAGATGGCGACAGCCGGGGCAGGATTGCATGGAAAGAGCCGATCGAATGGATGGCGCATCCCGAATTCCGGCTCGATCCCGACAGTCCCTTGCCGCTCATCCTCTACCCGCCGCCCAGCATCACGCGCGTCGGCGTGCTGGAGACTCTCGAAGCGGCGGGGCGACGATGGCGTATCGCATTCACGAGCGCCAACGTCTCCGGCCTGAGCGCTGCGGCGCGTGCCGGCATCGGCCTGTTGCCACATTCAGTCCGTTTAATGCCGCCCGGTTTGACGATCCTGCCGTCTCGTGAAGGCCTTCCGAAACTGCCCGACATTCAGTTCGCGGTGATCTTACCGGACCACCCACCACCTGCCGTCGAAGCGCTCGCTACGACCATCATGAACTGGGCCGGTCCGCGCGATCGGCAGAGCTGACGGATCGTCCTTCTCTCCGGCTGGCCGATCTGTCCAGGCGCCCTACTCGCCCTTGAACACCGCGGCGTCCACCACGACGCAGCCGTTCGTATTCAACATCACCGGATTGAGGTCGATGCTCATCACCTTGGCGGACGTATCCGCCATCAACTCTCCGATCTTCACCATCGCATCGACCAGCGCATCCACATCCATCGGCGGCTCACCGCGGACGCCTTCGAACAGTGGCGCGATGCGCAGCTTCGCCAGCGCGCGCTTGGCATCGTCCCTGATGAAAGGCGGCAGCAACAGTGTGGTGTCCTTGAACACCTCGACATATTTGCCGCCGTCGCCAACCATGACCACCGGGCCGAAGACGGGATCACGATGCGCGCCGATCACGATCTCGCGGCGACCGCCGGTCATGGCGGCGACGATGACGCCGTCGAAGCGCGAACCCTGCTTACGGATGATCTCTTCCATCTCGGCATAGACCTCACCGACCGCCTCGCGCGAGGCGGCGCCGAGCTTGACCAGTCCAAGTTCCGACTTGTGGGCGATGTCGGCCGAGCAGCCCTTCACCACCACTTTGCCGCCTATGGTATCGAATGCCGCCTCGGCTTCAGCGCGAGAATGCACGAGCCGATACGGCACCACCGGGATGCCGCGCGATGCCAGCAGAGCGAGGCTGTCGGCTTCATTCATCATCACGGTCTTGTCGGCCGAGATCAATGTGGACGACGGAACGCGCTTGCGCGCCTTCACGCGCGCCATCAGCTCATGATGCGACACATATTGATTCAGCGCGGTGACCGCCTCGACCTCGGTCGGGAATACCGAGACACCCTGCGCCTGGAACTCCTTGGCGACGCTGGGCTGCGTCGCCGCGACCACCAGCGGCTTGCCGGTCTGCTCAGCGAAAGCGGCACTGTCGCGCGCGAAGGCCGGGACGTCGTAGCCCGGGCCCGCCACGGGCACGCCAATGACAAAAGCATCGGCCGCAGGATCTTCGGCGATCACCGGCAGGATGTCGCCGAACAGCCGGCTGTTCGACAGCAGCGCCGCGGTGAGATCGATCGGGTTGGTCGTGGTGGCGAAGCTTGGCAGGATGCCCTTCAGCTTCTTGTCGGTCTCGGGTGCCAGCTTGGCCATCGGCATGCCGACGGTCGAAGCAGCATCCGCGGTCATCACGCAGACCGCGCCGGAATTGCTGATCGCGACCAGGCGACGGCCCTGCGGCTTCCAGCCCTTGAGATAAAGCTCGGTGGCCTCGACGAGGCCGCGCATATCCGGCGCGCGCCAGATGCCGTGATGTTCGAGGAAGGCGTCGACGACGCGGTCTTCATTGGCGAGCGCGCCGGTATGCGACTGCGCTGCCGCCTTGCCGGCATCGGTGCGGCCGGATTTCAGCGCGATAATCGGCAGGTTGCGATGGAGCGCGACTTCGGAGAGTTCTTCCAGATACTTCTTCTCCGGAATGCTCTCGAGATAGAGCAGCATCAGCTTCACTTCCGGATCTTCGGCCACCGCGATGGCAAGTTCGCCGACGGTGATGTCCGAGTCATTGCCGGTGGCGTGGCTGTGACGGACGCCGATGCCCCGCGGATTGAGGAAGCCGACCGGCACCGTGGACAGCGCGCCGCTCTGGCTGAGCATGGCGACATGGCCTTCAACGCGCTCGAATTCCATGAACATGGTGGAGAAGGACGCGATGATGCCGGTGCCGAAATTGGCGAGGCCCTGTGTATTCGGGCCAACGATGCGCATGCCGTGCTTATGCGCGATCTCGACCATGCGGCGCTCTTTCGCCTTGCCGGCGATCGCATCGACTTCGCCAAAGCCCGAGGCCATCACCAGTGCGATCTTGACGCCAGCCTTGGCGCAATCCTCGACGGCGCCGATGGCATTGTCGCCGGCGACGGCGACGATCACCATTTCCGGCGCTTCCGGCAGATCGGCGAGGCTCTTGTAACACTTCTCGCCCTGGATCTCCGTGCGCGACGGATTGATCGGGTAGATCTTGCCCCTGAAGCCGAACTTCTGGAGATAGTGGACCGGACGGCCGCCGACCTTGTTGGGATTTTCCGAGGCGCCGATGATGGCCACAGATTTCGGATCGAGGGCGAAGTGCAGACGGCTCATTGAGGAGTCTTTTCGAAGAACGGTACGAGGCGGCCGGTGAATCGCCGATAGCCGGCTTTTACCTTGTCGCCGATGACGAGATCGTTGGCGCCGTGGGCCATCATGCGAAAGCCTTCGACGGTGTCGATGAGCAGGATATTGTAGGGCACATGCTCGCGCGCTTCCGGCGTACCGGCGCGCAGCACGAGGGAGGCCGCATAGACGGTGCCCTCGCCGCTCGCGATTTTGTCGTCGAGATCGGACGACCCGCAGGCCGCGCAAAAGCTGCGGCGGAAATACTGGATCGATTGGCAGGCACGGCAGGACTGATAGCCGATAGCTTCAGTCCCGGTGGTCCAGTCGGCGGCAGGCTTGAGCTCGCTCATGATACGCGCTCCAGGAACATGCTGACATGGGACGACAGCACACCGCCGTCACCGTGCAGCAGCGCGACGGAAGCATCCCTGACCTGACGGTTCTCGGCCCTGCCTGTCATCTGCAGATGTGTTTCGACGAGATGCGCCATGGCGCCACCGACGCCGCAATGACCGTAGCTCAGAAGACCGCCATGGGTGTTGAGCGGCATTGTGCCGTGCTGGCCGAAATGGCCGGCACGCACTTGCGCCGCTGCCTCGCCGCGGCCGGCGAGACCGAGATCTTCCAGCAGCATCGCCAGTGTGATGGTGAAGCTGTCATAGACCGCGGCATAACGGACGTCAGAGATTTCGATGCCCGTCGCCTTCTTCGCGCGCGCAATGGCGATCTCGGCGCCGAGTTCGGACAGCGCCGGCGCGGCGGTGATGTGCTGGTGGGTATGCGCCTGCGCAGCGCCGCGCACGCGGATTTTCGTTGGGCTGGTCGGCTCATAGCTGACAACGAAGGCCGCGCCGCCATCGGACACCGGGCAGCAGTCGAGCAGTTTGAGCGGCGTGGCAATGGTCTTCGAGGCCATCACGTCGGCGACGGTGATCGGTTCGTGAAACTGCGCACCGGGATGAGTCAGTGCATGCTTGCGCATCAGCACGGCGAATTCGGCAAGGTCTTCCTGCGTCACGCCGTATTCGTGCATGTAGCGGTTGGCAACGAGGCCGTAATAGGCCGGGATGGTCGGGCCGAGCGGCACTTCATAGGTGGGATGACCGACCTGCGCCAGCGCCTGGATCGAGGCGTCGCGGCTTTGACCGGTCAGTCGGTTCTCACCGCCGACCACAAGTACGTGTTTGGCGACACCGCCCTCGACCAGTTGATGCGCCAGCATGGCCATCGCCATGCCGGTGGCGCCACCGACCTGGATGGCATGGGCATAGGATGGCGTGATGCCGAAATGCTCGGCGAATACGGTGGCCAGCATGATGTGCGGCATGGTGGTGGAATAGCCGCACAGGAAGCCGTCGATGTCGCCGCGCTTGAGGCCGGCGTCAGTGAGCGCCAGCTCGGCGGCGCGGGACATCAGGTCGATGGTCGATGAGCCCTCGTGCTTGCCGTAAGGGAGGAGACCGACGCCGGTGATGTAGCTCATGCGTCGCTCCAAACTCGATTGTCGTCCCCGCGAAGGCGGGGACCCATAGCCTCGGTAGACAAGATCAACACACAGCCATCGCCACAGCGCCCCTCCACAACATTATAGGTTATGGGTCCCCGCCTTCGCGGGGACGACATGCGGAGCGTGTTGGCGCTGTCACGCATCAATACGACTTCGGCAAACCGAGCGCCTTCTCGGCGATGAAGCTCAGGATCAGTTCGCGGCTGATCGGTGCGATACGCGGGATCAGTGACTCCCGGAAATAACGCTCGACGTGATATTCCTTGGCGTAACCAAAGCCGCCATGGGTCATCACCGCCTGCTCGCAGGCGTGATAGCCGGCTTCGCCCGCGAGATACTTCGCCGAATTCGCGGCAGGACCACAGGGCAGTCCCTGGTCATATTGCCAGCCGGCCGACAGCACCATCAGCCAGGCGGCTTCGAGCTCCATCCAGTTCTTGGCGAGCGGATGCTGGATCGCCTGGTTCTGGCCGATCGGGCGGTTGAACACGTTGCGCACCTTGGCGTAGTCGGCCGCCTTCCTCAGTGCAGCCTTGCCGAGACCGACGGCTTCCGCCGCGATCAGGATGCGCTCGGGGTTCATGCCGTGCAGGATATATTCGAAGCCGTGGCCCTCTTCGCCGATGCGATCCTCGACCGGAATTTCAAAATCGGCAATGAACAGCTCGTTGGAGTCGACGGCCTTGCGGCCAAGCTTTTCGATCTCGTGCACGGCGATCTTGGAGCGGTCGAGATCCGTGTAGAACAGGCTGAGGCCGTGGGTCGGGCTCTTGACGTCTTCCAGCGGCGTGGTGCGCGCCAGCAACAGGATTTTTTCGGCGACCTGCGCGGTGGAGATCCAGACCTTCTGACCGTTGACGATGTAGCGATCGCCCTTGCGCACGGCACGGGTCTTGAGCTGCGTGGTGTTGAGGCCGGTATTCGGCTCGGTCACCGCGAAGCAGGACTTCTCGGTGCCGTCCACGATCGGCGGCAGCATGCGCGCGCACTGTTCGGGCGTGCCAAACACCACCACCGGATTGAGGCCGAACACATTCATATGCACGGCAGACGCGCCCGACATGCCGGCACCGGATTCCGAAATCGCGCGCATCATGATCGCGGCCTCGGTGATCCCCAAGCCCGAACCGCCATATTCCTCGGGAATACAGATGCCGAGCCAGCCGGCATCGGCCATCGCCTTGTGGAAGTCGATGGGGAAACCACCCTCCTTGTCCTTCTTCAGCCAGTAGGCATCGTCGAAACGCGCGCAGATCTTCTCGATGGCGTCGCGGATGGATTCCTGGTTGGCGTCGAGGGCGAAATCCATGCGTCACAGCTCCGACGTATCTGGGATAGCGGCCTGTCGGAGCACGCCATCCTTGTGCATTTTCTCGATCTGCTCGGCCGTATAGCCGACCTCGGCCAGCACCTCGGCATTCTGCTCGCCGAGATGCGAGGCAAGGCGCGTCGGATTGACCGGAGTCTTCGACCAGGTCGCCGAAACCTTCATGCTGCGGATCGCGCCTTCGGTCGGATGCACGACCTGCTGGAAGAAGTCGGTCGCCAGCATATGCGGGTCCTGCATCATACTTTCGAGCGTGTGCATCGGGGTCGACGGCACGTCGGCGTCATCGAGCAGCTTGGCCCATTCCGCCGTCGTCCTGGTTTTGAAGATGCGCGACAGTTCGGCATTCACCGTGTCGATATGCTGGATGCGCTGCGGGAAGGTCGCGAAGCGCGGATCGTCGAACAGCTCTTCGCGGCCGACATGCTTGAGGAAGCTCTTCCACTGCTTGTCGTTATACACCATCGCGCAGATATAGCCGTCCGAGGTCTGGTACGGCCGGCGATCCGGCGACAGGTGTCGGCCGTAACCGCCCTTGTCGAGCGGCGGATCGTAAGTGAGGCCGCCCATGTGGTCGCCCATCATGAAGCTCGCCATGGTTTCGAACATCGGGATGTCGACGCGCTGGCCCTCGCCGGTCTTGTCGCGATGCACGACGCTGGCAAGGATGGCGCCAAGCGCGGTGAGCCCGACGATGCGATCGACCAGCGCATTGGGCACATAGCGCGGCACACCGTCACTGCTGATGCGCGCATTCAACGCGGGCAGCGCGGTGGCGCCCTGGATCAGGTCGTCATAAGCGGGCTTGGCGGCATAGGGGCCGGCCTGGCTGAAGCCGAATACGCCCGCGTAAATCAGCCGCGGATTGATCTTGGCCATGACCTCATAGCCGAGATTGAGCCGCGCCATCGCCGCCGGGCGGACATTGTAGACCAGCACGTCGGCGGTCTGGACCAGTTTCAGCAGCGCCGCACGCCCCTCTTCCTTCTTGAGGTCGATGCAGACGCAGCGCTTGCTGCGATTGGTATTCAGGAAAATCGGGCCCATCCCGGGATTACGCATCGGCCCGATTGACCGAACCACGTCGCCATCGGGAGACTCCACCTTGATCACATCGGCGCCGTAGTCACCCAGCGTCTGGGTGCAATAAGGCCCCATCATCACCGAGGTCATGTCGATGATCCTGATCCCGTGAAGTGGTCCCGTCAAAGTCGTTTGCTCCCGAAAAGCGTGTGGTCAGGCGCCAGTGCGCCCCTGTTGCCTTCGTCTTAGCGGGAGCGGCTTTGCGGACGCAAGGGCGCCAGACGCGGGGCCGTATGCGCGGGATGCCGGTACGCGTCAAAGTGGTAACGACTAGCCGGCCCCCGCCGACGCCGAAGCGCGCATCATTTCCCGCAGCTCGGTCTTCAGCACCTTGCCGTAATTGTTCTTCGGCAGCGCATCGAGATAAACATAGCGCTTGGGGCGCTTGAAGCGGGCGATATTGGCGAGGCAATGCGCGTCGAGTGCCGCATCGTCGGCGGATGCGCCTGGCTCCAGCACCACACAGGCGACGACGACCTCGCCCCAGTCCGGCTCGGGCACCCCGATCGCCGAGACTTCCCGCACGGCGGGATGGGTCAGCAGCGCCTCCTCGACTTCGCGCGGATAGATATTGGTACCGCCGGAGATGATGACATCCTTGGAGCGGTCGGACAGCGTGAGAAAACCGTCGTCGTCGAGTCGGCCGACATCGCCGGTGCGGAGCCATCCGTCCTTCAGCGTTTCGGCATTGGCCTTGTCGTTGTTCCAGTAGCCGAGCATCACAGCCGGCCCCTTGGCCTCGACCTCGCCGGTCTCGCCAACCGGCAAAGGCTTGCCATCGGCATCGGTAATCCGCACCGACATCACGCTCTGCGCCGGACCGACCGAAGCCAGCCGTTCGAGATAGCGCGGGTGTTCGGTATCGGCATGGAAGGCGCGCGGCAGCGAGGTGATCGTCATCGGCGATTCACCCTGGCCGTAGATCTGCACGAAGCGCTGCCCCATGGTGGCAATGGCATCGCGGATGTCGGCCAGATACATCGGCCCGCCGCCATAGACGATGGTGCGCAGCCCCTCGCCGGTCTCGCCGCGCTTCTTCGCCGCATCGACCAGACGGCGCACCATGGTGGGCGCCGCGAACATCGCGACATCGCCGAGTTGCTTGCCGAGATCGAGCACTTCGTCGGGCTCGAAGCCCTGGCTCTCCGGCACGACGTGGCGGGCAGCCATACGGATATGGATGAAATTATAGAGACCGGCGCCATGCGAGATCGGCGCGGCATAGAGGATCGCATCTTCCTGATGGACCTGATCCACATCGGCGAGATAGCACATGGACATGGCCACCAGATTGCCGTGGCTGAGCATCACACCTTTGGGCCGGCCGGTGGTGCCGGAGGTGTAGAACAGCCAGGCGAGATCGTTGTCTTCGCGGGACAGCGGGACCGCGGACACCGGCTCGCCATGCTGCAATTCATGAAACGTTGCGCTGTCGATGGACAGCATCTGCATGCCGGTCGGCAGGTCTTCCTCGACCTGAACGAGCGCGCCACGGCTGTCGTCGTCGACAAAGGCCAGCCTCGTGCCGGCATTGTCGCAGATCCATGCCGCTTCGCGGCCATGCAGCTTGGCATTGATCGGGATCACCACCGCGCCGATCCACCACACCGCGTACATGCATTCGAGATATTTGGTGCAGTTTGACGCGAACAGTGCGACGCGGTCGCCAGGCTGAATGCCGTAATCGCGCACGAGGCCAGCACCGATGGCCGCGGCGCGGCGCGCAAAGGTTTTGTAGTCAGCCTGGACCGTGGTGCCGGTCAGCAGCGCCGGCGCCTGCGGATGCAGACGCGCCGACGATGCCAGCCATTGTGCGACATTCATGGTGTCGCCCTCGCTTGCGCGTTACTTCGCCGGCTCGAGGATGGAGACGTAGTTCGCCACTGCGGCGCCGCCCATATTGAAGATGCCGGCGAGTTTTGCATTTTTGATCTGCATGCCCTCGGGCGCCTGACCCAGCAATTGCATTGCGCTCAGCACGTGCATCGACACACCGGTGGCGCCGATGGGGTGACCCTTGGCCTTGAGGCCTCCGGACGGATTGATCGGCAGCTTGCCGTCCTTCTGGGTCCAGCCTTCCTTGATGGCGCGTGCGCCCTGCCCGCGCGGCGTCAGGCCCATGGCTTCATATTCGATCAGTTCGGCGACGGTGAAACAGTCATGCGTCTCGACGAAAGAGAGATCGCCGATCTCAACGCCGGCGGTTTTCAGCGCCTGCTGCCAGGCCACGGTGCAGCCCTCGAATTGAAGGATGTCGCGCTTCGACATCGGCAGGAAATCCTGCGCATGGCCGGTGGCCTTGATGTTGACCGCCTTGCCCATGGTCTTCGCGGTCTCGGAATCCGTGAGCACCAGTGCCGCGGCGCCGTCGGACACCAGCGAGCAGTCTGTGCGCTTCAAGGGGCCGGCGACGAACGGGTTCTTGTCGCTTTCGGAGCGACAGAATTCGAAGCCGACATCCTTGCGCATCTGCGCATAGGGATTGTGGACGCCATTGGCGTGGTTCTTGGCGGCGATCATCGCCAGCGCATCGGACTGGTCGCCGTATTTCTGGAAGTATTTTTGCGCGATGCCGCCGAACACGCCGGCGAAGCCCGCAGGCGTCTCGCCGTCTTCCGGCAGATAGGACGCGCGGAGCAGGTTCTTACCGATCTCAGGTCCCGGCGTGCGGGTCATCTGCTCGACGCCAACCACGAGCACGATCTTGGCAGCGCCGGCGGCGATCGACTTGATACCCTGATGCACGGCAGCCGAACCGGTGGCGCAGGCATTCTCGACGCGGGTGGCGGGCTTGAAGCGCAAAGCGGGATCGGCCTGCAGCACCAGCGATGCGGTAAAGTCCTGCGGCGAGAAGCCGGCGTTGAAATGACCGAGCACGATTTCATCGACATCACTGGCGGAGATGCCCGCATCGGCCATGGCTTCGGTCGCGACGCGAACCACCATGCTCTCGACGGTCTCGGCGTCGAATTTTCCGAACGGCATATGCGCCCAACCAACGATGCTGGCAGTCATGGTCGTCTCCCTGATCGATTTCAAATATTGAGCCCGTTATAGCCCGGCTTCATGGCGCTTGCAGGCTTTTCATGGTCCGCGCGCACATGGCCGTTATGCCTGCCCAATCGCCAGAACGTATCATTGAGGACGGACAGATCCAGGACCCGCCGACCGCCAGAACCATCGGCTCGGTGAGCCAGCTCGCCACATTGGCCTCGCCGACCCCGCCTGTAGGGCAGAATTTCACGTCAGGAAACGGTCCCGCCCAGGCGCGCAGCATCGCGATGCCACCGGCCTGTTCCGCGGGGAAGAACTTGAGCACATCAAAACCGCGTTCGCGCGCCTGCATCAGTTCCGAGGCCGAGGCGACGCCCGGCAGGAAATGCAGATCGCTGGAAGCTGCAATGTCCAGCAATTCGCGCGTCGCGCCGGGACTGACCGTGAAGCGCGCCCCGATGGCATAGGCCTTCTGGAAATCCGCCGGCGTGAGCACCGTGCCGATGCCGACGATGGCCTCCGGCACTTCGGCGATGACGGCCTTCGCCGCTTCAACGGCAGCATCGGTGCGCAAGGTGATTTCCAGCGTGCGGATACCACCGGCGACTAACGCCCGCGCCAGCGGCACGGCGTCGGAAACACGTTCGATCGTGAGCACGGGAACGACGAATGCTGCCTTCAGCAGCTTTCGCAGATGATCCTGACGCTGACCGATATCGAGAGGCTTGTTCATGCGGATGGTCCTCTCATGAGGGTGTGTCGAACGCGATCATATCGGGCATCGCCTCGCGCGGGATGATCGCACCGGGATGGCAGACGACAGTGCCGGCGAGATAGTGACCTGCCTGTGCGGCGGCGACGGGCTGAGCGCCGCTCAGACGTGCGTGCAGATAGGCAGCAGCGAAACTGTCGCCGGCCGCGGTGGTATCGACCACCGCGCCCCTGACCGGCTCGGCCTCGATACGCTGCGGCTGGCCGTTATGCCGTATGATGCTCGCGGGACTGTCGAGCTTGAGCACCACTTCATCTGCTTTAATACGCGACAGCAGCTTGTCCTCGGCCTCGCCGGGATAGAGCGGCAACAAGTCCTCGACCGAGGCGAGCACGATATCGGAGACCGCAAAAGCATCCTGAAACGCGGCGCGCGCCAGATCGAGATCGGGCCAGCCCCGCGCGCGGAAATTGGTATCGAAAGCGACGCGGACGCCTGCACCGCGCGCTTGTTGAAGCGCCGCAATCAGGCGGTCGCGTCCAGCGATGTCGAACAGCGACAGTGTGATGGCCGAGAGATAGATCAGATCATAGTCCGCGAGTGCGGACAGCAGCGCGTCAGTCTCGGGTAGACTTAGCAAGCTGCGGACAGCTGACGCATCGCGCCAGTGATAGAAGCGGCGCTCGCCCGCCTCATTGGTCTCGATCATATACAGGCCGGGCAGCTTGCCCTTGAGGCGCATCACCCGCTCAGTGCCGATGCCCTCGGCCTGCCAGCCGGCAATCATCTCGTCGCTGAGCGGATCGTCACCGAGCGCGGTGACGTAATCGACCTCCGCGCCAAGCCGAGCAAGGTAGACCGCAGTGTTCAGCGTGTCGCCGCCAAAGGACCGCGTCAGGTGCCCACCCGGCATCTGACGCAGCTCGATCATGCATTCGCCGATGCTGGCGATCCGCATGGTGGCCTCAATCGACGAACTTGCCGCCGAGTTCATCCTCGATATGGATGCGGATGATGTCGTCGAAGGTTTTCTCGGCCGTGGTGAAGCCGAGCTTCAGCGCGCGTGCGGTATCGAAATCACGCGGCCAGCCTGACACGATGCCAGTGATGACCGGATCGGTCTCGCGCTTGATGCGGGCGACGACATTCTTGCCGGCAACGCGATCCAGTGCGGCGATCTGCTCGCCGACGGTCACCGACATGCCGGGCATGCTGAGATTACGCCGCGGGCCCATCGCTTGAAGATCCGTCGTGCCGGCGTGGACGAGGAAGCCCACCGCAGAGCGCGGCGACGCGTGCCAGTGGCGGACGTCCTCGGACACCGGCAGGATGGCTTCCTTGCCGGCCAGCGGCTCGCGGATGATGTTGGAGAAGAAACCGGAGGCGGCCTTGTTCGGTGCGCCCGGACGGACGCAGATGGTCGGCAGGCGGATGCCAATGCCGTCCAGGAAACCCTTGCGGGTGTAGTCGGCGATCAGCATTTCGCAGATCGACTTCTGCGTCCCATAGGAGGTCAGCGGCGTGTGAATGAACTCGTCACCGATCTTGTCGGGGAACGGCGCGCCGAACACGGCGATGGACGAGGTGAAGACCAGCCGCGGCTTGTAGCCGCCGCCGATGGCGCGGATAGCGTCGATCAGGTAGCGGGTGCCGTCGAGATTGATGCGATAGCCCTTGTCGAAATCAGCCTCCGCCTCCCCCGACACGATGGCGGCGAGATGAAAGATCACCTCCGGCTTGTGGGCGACCAGCGGCGCAGCCGTCTTGGGGTCGGCGAAGTCCGACGTCACCAGTTCGATCGGAATCGACGCACCCGCAGGCTTTGCCGGCGCCACCACGTCCTGCAGGGTCATGCGGGTAATGTCGCGATTGCCGAGACGGCCGTCGCGAACCAGTTTCTCTGTGAGCTTGCGGCCAACCATGCCGGCGGCGCCGAGGATGAGGATGTGCAAGGGAAAACTCCTTCTTCTTGTTCTTGGGTTCAACTCTGGCCCTCATGGTGAGGAGGCGCCTCTTTGGCGCCGTCTCGAACCATGAATGAGACTACGGCCATCCTTCGAGACGCGGTCGAAGACGACCGCTCCTCAGGATGAGGGCGGTACATTGGGTAAGCCGCCTAC
Source organism: Tardiphaga sp. 20_F10_N6_6 (assembly GCF_052076045.1). Lineage (NCBI taxonomy): Bacteria > Pseudomonadati > Pseudomonadota > Alphaproteobacteria > Hyphomicrobiales > Nitrobacteraceae > Tardiphaga > Tardiphaga sp. 20_F10_N6_6. The sequence continues at coordinate 398,043 of NZ_CP197239.1, read as the reverse complement.
TCCTTCACCGCGCCCGTCATCGCCGACACATAGTGCTCGACGAAGAAAGCATACAGGATCACCAGCGGCAGCGAGCCAACCAGCGCGCCGGCCATCAGCGAGCCCCATTTGTAGATGTCGCCGTCGACGAATTCGTTGACGATGGCCACAGGCACGGTCTTGTTCTGGGTCGATTGCAGGAAGGTCAGCGCATAGATGAACTCGTTCCAGCACAAAGTGAACGAGAAGATGAAGGCCGAGATCAGGCCGGGCACCGCAAGCGGGATGATGATCTTGACCAGGATCTGCCAGCGCGAGGCGCCGTCGATGAGGGCGCATTCCTCGAGCTCAAACGGGATGGTCTTGAAATAGCCCATCAGGAGCCAGGTCGAGAACGGGATCAGCAGCGTCGGATAGACCAGGATCAGCGACAGCGGCGAGTCGAACAGGCCATAGGCCTGGATGACCGAGGCCAGCGGGATGAACAGGATCGACGGCGGCACCAGATAGGCCATGAAGATCAGCGCCCCGACCGTCTCGGCACCACGGAAGCGCAGCCGCACGATGGCATAGGCGGCGAGCACACTGGCAACGATCGACAAAAATGTCGAAGCCGCTGCCACATACATCGTATTCCACAGCCACTGCGGATAGTTGGTTTCGAACAGCAGCTTTTGAATGTGCTTGAAGGTCGGCTTGATCACCCAGAACGGATTGAACCGCTCCATGTCGATCAGTTGCTCGTCGGGTTTGATCGAGGTCAGCGCCATCCAGTAGAACGGGAACAGCAGGATCACCACGATGATGAACAACGGAATGTAGAGCGTGACGATGCGCCTCGGCAGCGACTCCAGATAGGCCATGCCCTCACTGTGATCGTCTTTCTCGACGGTCGGCGCGACGGCAGTACGGTGATCGACGGCGTGATCAGTCATTGTCAGTGCCTTGCTGCCACTTGCGGCGTTGCATGCCGAACCAGGAAATGGCGATGGCTGCCAGGAGGAACGGGATCATGGCGGTGGCGATGGCTGCGCCCTCGCCGAGCCGACCCGAAAGAATGCCGCGCTGATAGCTCAGCGTCGCCATCAGATGCGTTGCATTCACCGGACCGCCGCGAGTCAGCGCCCAGATCAGCTGGAAGTCGGTAAACGTAAACAGCACCGAGAAGGTCATGACGACCGCGATGATCGGCGTCAGCAGCGGATAGGTGATAAAGCGGAAGCGCTGCCACGAGGTGGCACCATCCAGCGTCGCGGCTTCATAGAGTGACGGCGACACGGTCTGCAGACCAGCCAGTAGCGTGATCGCCACGAACGGCACGCCGCGCCAGATATTGGCGAAGATCACGCTCCCTCGTGCCCAATTGCTGTCGCCCAGGAAATTAATGTTGTGGTCGATCAGCCCCATTTTGATCAGCGACCACGAGATGATCGAAAACTGCGAGTCGTAGATCCACCAGAACGCGATGGCCGACAGCACCGTCGGCACGATGAACGGGATCAGCACGGCGGCGCGGATCAGCGCCTTGAACGGCATGTGGCGGTTGAGCAGCAGCGCCAGATAGAGGCCGACGGCGAATTTGATGGCCGAGGCGACGATCGTATAGAGCAGCGTATTAAACACCGAGAGCCAGAAGATGCTGTCGTCCTTCAGCCATTCGTAGTTCTCTAGTCCGACAAACACGCCGCCGCGACCGATGCGATCGTCGGTGAAGCTCATCCAGACGCCAAGGAACAGCGGGTAAGCGAGAAACAGCAGCAGGAATGCCGCGGCCGGCAGCATGAACCACAATGCGAGCCAGTTGCGGTTGATCCGCAGCCGGTCCCAGGCCGAGGATCTGGGGATCACTTTCCCTGCCCCCGGCATCGATGTCTGGATCGTGGTCATTGCAAGATAGCTCCAGTCGGATGTCGGCTTCGGTCTGATGTCGTGCAGTCAGTCATGCGTCATGATCCGGTTACGGCAGGATCGCTTCGCCCTCGATCTCGACACGTGCGTGCGGATCGATCAGAGCGGAAACCTGAACCAGTGTCATTGCTGGAAAATGCTTACCGAGCGTCGCGCCCCAGGCTTCGCCAATGGCGGCGCCGGACGTCTTGAATGCGTTGATGTCGGTAACATAAGCGCGCAGCATCACGATTTGCTTGGGTTCGCCGCCCGCTGCCTTCAGCACGGTGACGAGATTCTCCATCGCGTAGCGCCACTGCGTACCGAAGTCGGATCCCGCGGCGACTTCGCCCTGCCCGTTCTGCTTGCCGAGCTGACCGGAGATCCGGACGCTCCGCGTACCGCCGGCCACCACCGCATGCGCAAAACCGCGCGGCCGCGTCCAGCCTTCCGGGAGAACTGTCTTGTAGTCGGTCTCTGGCATTCCCATTCCCATCGTTCAGGCAGCCTTTTGTGAAACGAGATTCACGGCTGCTCCGGAGAGTTGCCGGCGCGGGTCGCTCCGCGCCGGCAAGGTCGTCCTCAGGCGCGGAAGATGCGCTTCGCCGCGCGCTCGGCAGACGACATCGCGGTCTTCACGTCCTCGCGGCCCGTGCAGTAATTGGCGTACATGTCGACGACCACGAAGTCGGCGATCGCCGCCGCCGCATTCTCGCTCATCTGCGCTTCGCCCGCCGGGGTCGTTGCCGTCGAAGCCACGTCGCGATATGGCGTGTTCTTCGGATCGGCGGTCCAGATCGGGTTCTTCTCGAAAGCAAGCTGGAACGGCGACAGATAGCCCTGGGCTGACTCGACCCACGGATTGAACTGCTCGGGCTCCATCATGAAGGCGGTGAACGCCTTGCAGGCCTGCGGGAACTTGGTGAAGGAGAAGATCAGGATCGGGAAACCGAGATGAAGCTCACGCCGCTTGCCGTCCAGACCGACGGGCAAATGCGCGTGGTTCATGTCTTCGGCAATCGCCGGGGCTTCCTTCTTTGCGGTCACATAGACCGAGATGCCGTTGGTCGTCAGATGCAGCTGGCCGGCCAGGAATGCCTTGTTGTTCGACGAGTCGTTCCAGGATGCGGTGCCGGGAATGAAGTTATCGTAGAGCGACTTGACGTATTCCAGGGACTTCGCGGTCTCCGGAGAATTGATCGTGACCTTGTTGTCCTTGTCGATCAGCTTGCCGCCATGGGCCCACAGCGCCCAGTGCACCCAGCCATTGGCATCGCCCGAAGCGTGGCCCAGCGCCATGCCGCCGGGGGTGCCGTTCTTGTTCATGCCCTTGAACAGATCCTGGAAGCCACCGAGATCATTCGGGAACGTCTTGTGGCCGGCCTTTTCAGCGGCGGCGACGCGATAATTCACCAGACCGCCGGTCGCAGCGACCGGAACGCCGATCCACTTGCCGTTATGCATGCCGTACTGCTTGCCGGACTCGGCCCAGCCGCCGTTCTTCTTGCCGAGATAGTCGGCGACGTCGGAGACGTCCATGCACTTGGTCGGGAACAGGAACGGCAGGGAGTACAGGCCCCAGACCATGTCGAGGCCCTGCCCGGTATTCGCCGCGACCGAAGCCTTTGGCTGAATGTCGTCATAGGATTCGTTGGAGACGGTGATGGTGACGCCGGTCGCCTTCTGGAAGGCGTCGACGATCTTCATGAAAGCCACGTCTTCGGCTTCGACGAAGCGCTTCCAGCGCAGCAGGTTGATCTTGGCGCCGGCTTCCGGCTTCCACTGTGAGGCCTGCGCCCAGGCTTTTGCGTAGCCCAGCAATTGATCCGCGGACATGGTCGCCGCAGCAGCAAGCGTGATCGCGCCGCCCTTGAGCAGAGATCGGCGATCCGGTGTAAATCCAGTCATCTTTCGTCTTCTCCCTGTAATATTGGTTCGTTGATCGACCAATGTTTTGAAATTGATTTGGTGCAACAGCGCGTCAGTTGACGCGCTTGCCGGTCTCCTTGTCGAACAGATGCGCCGAATTCGCGCGCGGCCTGAGATGAATCTTGTCGCCCGGTGCGACCGGACGCCGATCGCGGAAGATCGCGATGATGTCCTGGGTGCCGATGCGCGCAACGACCTGGGTTTCCGACCCCATCGGCTCGACCACCACGACCTCGGCCTCGATGCCGTCATCGGCGAATTCGAGATGCTCGGGACGAATGCCGTAAGTGACAGCCTTGTCGTTCCCTGCCGCAGGTGCTGCCGTAATCGGCAACTTCGCGCCATTGGCGGTTTCCACCCAGGGCTGGCCACCATTCACCTTCAGCGTGCCTTCGAGAAAATTCATCGCAGGCGACCCGATGAAGCCGGCAACGAACTTGTTCTCGGGGCGATCGTAGAGTTCCAGCGGTGCGCCCATCTGCTCGACGATGCCGTCCTGCATCACCACGATCTTGTCGGCCATGGTCATGGCCTCAATCTGGTCATGCGTCACATAGACCGTCGTGGTCTTGAGGCGCTGATGCAGTTCCTTGATCTCGGCGCGCATGGCGACGCGCAGCTTGGCATCGAGATTCGACAGCGGCTCGTCGAACAAAAACACTTGCGGGTCACGCACAATGGCGCGGCCCATGGCGACGCGCTGACGCTGACCGCCCGACAACTGCCGGGGGAAACGCTCAAGCAATCGCCTCAAATCGAGAATATCGGCGGCGCGATTGACCTTCTGATCGATCTCGCTTTTGTCGGCGCCGCGCAGCTTGAGCGAAAAGCCCATATTCTGGGCAACCGTCATATGCGGATACAGCGCGTAATTCTGGAACACCATGGCGATGTCGCGCTCTTTCGGCTGGACATCATTGACCACGCGATCGCCGATCGAGATCGTGCCGGAGGTGATCTTCTCCAAGCCCGCCAACATGCGCAGCAATGTGGATTTTCCGCAGCCGGATGGCCCAACCAGCACCACGAATTGGCCATCCTCGATGGGGACCGACACGCCGTGGAGAACCTCAAAACCGCCAAAAGACTTACGAACGTCGTGAATCTGCACGGACGCCATACATTTCCCTCCCAAATGTCCCATTTTAGAGACTGCGTCCTCCGATTGCCGGAGCCGCCTGTTCTTACTTGTCTGACATCCTACCAGATTTTCTGGCGGCGTGTCGTTGGATCATAGTCGTAGAAAAACTTCGCAGATGCAAACGTTGCGAAGCAGCCAGTGGCGTGCAAACATTCGTGACCAATCAAAAGAGACGACGCACCAGAATATAAAGTGTGCGCTGCGGGAGAAATGATGACCAAGTCGACTTCGTCCACGCCGACTGCGGGGACCTCGCCTGCAAAGGCAACCAAGCGCAAACTTCGTTCGAGCGAATGGTTCAACGATCCCCACAATCCCGGAATGACTGCACTCTATCTTGAGCGCTATCTGAACTACGGCCTGACGCGTCACGAATTGCAGTCCGGCAAGCCGATCATCGGCATTGCGCAGACTGGCAACGACCTGTCGCCCTGCAATCGCCATCATCTCGAACTCGCCAAGCGCGTGCGCGAAGGCATTACCGCCGCCGGCGGTCTTGTGATGGAATTCCCGGTACATCCGATTCAGGAGACCGGTAAGCGGCCGACTGCGGCGCTTGATCGCAACCTTGCTTATCTCGGCCTTGTGGAAATCCTGTTCGGTTATCCGCTCGATGGCGTCGTGCTGACAACCGGCTGCGACAAAACCACGCCGGCCTGTTTGATGGCAGCAGCGACAGTCAATCTCCCCGCAATCGTGTTGTCCGGCGGTCCGATGTTGAACGGCTGGCACGAAGGCCAGCGTACCGGCTCCGGCACCGTGGTGTGGAAATCACGTGAACGCCTTGCCGCCGGCGAGATCGGCTACGAAGAATTCATGACGCTGGTCGCGTCCTCGGCGCCGTCGGTCGGCCATTGCAACACCATGGGCACCGCGTCGACGATGAACTCGCTGGCCGAAGCTTTGGGCATGTCACTGCCCGGCTGCGCTGCCATCCCCGCTCCCTATCGCGAGCGCGGCCAGATTGCCTATGAGACGGGCAGCCGTATCGTCGACATGGTGTGGGAGGACCTCAAGCCGTCCGACATCCTGACGCGCAAGGCGTTCGAGAACTGCATCGTGGTCAATTCCGCCATTGGGGGTTCGACCAACGCGCCCATTCATATCAACGCGCTGGCGCGTCATATCGGTGTCGAACTCGATATCGACGACTGGCAGAAATTCGGCCATGACGTACCGCTGCTGGTCAACATGCAGCCGGCCGGTTTCTATCTCGGCGAGGAATATCATCGCGCCGGTGGTGTGCCCTCGGTGGTCCGCGAGCTGATGAAGCACAAGCGCATCCATGAGGATGTGATCACGGTGAACGGCAAGACCATGGGGGAAAATTGCGCCGCCTCGCCCAAACCGGACAACGACGTCATCTGGTCCTATGACAAGCCGCTGGTGGCTGATGCCGGCTTCCTCGTGTTGCGCGGCAATCTGTTTGATTCCGCGATCATGAAGACCTCGGTGATCTCCAAGGAATTCCGCGATCGCTATCTGATCAATCCGAAGGATCCGAACGCATTTGAAGGCCGCGCCATCGTGTTCGAGGGGCCGGAGGATTATCACCATCGCATCGACGATGCCTCGCTCGATATTGACGAGCATTGCATCCTGTTCGTGCGCGGCACCGGCCCGATCGGCTATCCCGGCGGCGCGGAAGTCGTGAACATGCAGCCGCCGGCAGCGCTGATCAAACGCGGCATTCTATCGCTGCCCTGCATCGGCGATGGCCGGCAGTCGGGCACATCCGGCTCGCCGTCGATCCTCAACGCGACGCCTGAAGCGGCAGCCAATGGCGGCCTCGCAATCCTGAAAACGGGCGACAAGGTGCGCATCGATCTCAACAAGGGCTCGGCGAATATCCTGATCTCCGACGAGGAGCTGAAGCGGCGTCGCGCCGAACTGATGGCCAATGGCGGATTCAAATATCCGGCCAACCAGACGCCGTGGCAGGAGCTCTATCGCAACACCGTCGGCCAGCAGGCCACCGGCGCCTGTCTCGAACTGGCGACGCGATATCGCGATATCGCCGGCACGGTCGGGACGGCGCGGCATAATCACTAATCCCTCGGTCGTCATTGCGAGCGCAGCGAAGCAATCCTGTCTTTCTTCTTGGCTTCTGGATTGCTTCGTCGCTTCGCTCCTCGCAATGACGGCGGAGAGTGAATGAAAAATTTCAGGGAGATTTCACATGTCTGACCGCTTGAAAGGCAAACGCGCCTTCGTCACCGCGGGCGCTGTCGGTATCGGCCGCGCCTGTGCACTGGCCTTTGCGCGCGAAGGCGCAACGGTGTTCGCCACCGATATCGACGACAAGGGCGTGGCGCTGCTGACCAAGGATGGTATCGCCGAGACTGCACGGCTCGACGTGCGCGACACGGCTGCCGTCGAAGCGATGGCGAAGAAGGTCGGCGATATCGACATCCTGCTCAACGCCGCCGGCTTCGTGCATCACGGCGCAGCACTGGAATGCTCCGATTCCGACTGGGACTTCTCGTTCGACCTGAACGTCAAATCGATGCACCGGACCATCCGTGCGTTCCTGCCCGGCATGCTCGCGCGCGGCAATGGTGCGATCGTCAACATTTCCTCCGCCGCCGGTGTCTTCAAGGCAGCGCCTAACCGCTACGTCTATGGCGCAACCAAAGCCGCCGTCGCCGCCCTCACCCGTGCTGTGGCCGTCGACTACATCACCAAAGGCATTCGCTGCAATGCGATCTGCCCTGGCACGATCGAAACGCCGTCGATGCTCGACCGCGCCGCAGCCGCAGGCCCGAATGGCCGCGAGCTGTTCGTGAGCCGGCAGCCGATGGGCCGCCTCGGGACCGCCGAGGAAATCGCATCCCTCGCCGTCTATCTCGCCAGCGACGAGAGCGCCTTCACCACCGGCGTCGCACACATCATCGACGGCGGCTGGACGCTGTAACCGAGGACATCGCATCATGAACAAGATCGATCTGAACGGCCGCTACGCCGTGGTCACGGGCGGCGCCCAGGGCTTTGGCCGCGCGATCACCGAACGCTTCGTGGCTTCCGGCGCCAAGGTGGCGATCTGGGATCAGGATATTGACCTGGCCGTAAAAACGGCGAGCGAAATCGGCGACGACGTGATTGCCCTCAAAGTCGACGTCACGGACGTGGCTTCAATTGATGAAGCTCGCGCTGCGACGCTTCAAGAGTTCGGCAAGATCGATATCCTGGTCAACAATGCCGGCATCACTGGATTCAACAAGCCGGTGTGGGAGATCGATTACGACGACTGGCGCAAGGTGATGCGCATCAATCTCGACGGCCCGTTCCTGTGCTGCAAGGCCGTTGTACCGGTGATGCTGAAGCAGAATTACGGCCGTATCGTCAACATCGCCTCGATCGCCGGCAAGGAAGGCAATCCGAATGCCTCGCACTATTCGGCGTCGAAGGCCGGCCTGATCGCGCTGACCAAATCGCTCGGCAAGGAACTCGCCGGCCACGAGATCAACATCAACGCCATCACGCCTGCTGCCGCGAAGACGGCGATCTTCGACCAGATGACGGAACAGCACATCAACTTCATGCTGTCGAAGATTCCGAAAGGACGTTTCGTACTGGTGCAGGAACTGGCCGCAATGGCTGCGTGGCTGGCCTCGGAAGACTGCGCCTTCTCGACCGGCGCGGTGTTCGATATTTCGGGCGGACGGGCGACCTACTAAGTCGCCCTTCTCGTCAGCCCTTGCCCTTGACGCGGAAGATCACGGGCACGGTGAAGCTCAGGCCGTCGTCGGCGATCAACGGCGGCGGCGCCGGCAGCGGGTCTGAGCGGCGGACCATAGCAACCGCGGCCTCGTCGAATGCGGCGTCGCCAGAGCCCTTCACCACCCGCACAGCCAAGACCTTGCCGACGCGGTCGATCTCGAAATTCACTGTCACTTCGGCGGTCTTCTGCTGGCGTTCCTGCGGATAGCGCTTGTTCTTTTCGAGATAGGCGCTGAGTTGCTTGGACCAGATTGTCGACAGGCGCTTCTTGTCGGTGCCGATGCCGCCCTGCTGCGCCTGCGCTTTCTCGCCGGTCTTGGAATCATCGAGCTTCTGCTGCGCGGCGGCTTCCGACGCGACGGATTCCTGCGACGCCTGCTGCTGTTTTTGCGCCTTTTCGGGTGTCTCTTCTTCCGGCTTGGTCGCCTTGCTCTCGGTCACGACCTGATCGGGTTCTTCGCTCTCGTGCGGCGTCTCCTTGGGGAGATCGCTCTGCTTCTCGACAGCCTTCTGCTCCTGAACGGCCGGAGATGCGGTCGAGGCCTCCGAATCCGGGCCCTGCGGAAGATCGGTCGGCTCGACGTCGGGCGACACCATTTCCATCCCGACTTCGATGGCATTGGCGCCGAGGCCGTCGTCGTCTTCTTCCTGCTGCATCTCGAACACAGCCGCGGCGATGCCGCCGACATGCAGCAGCACGGCGACAAGCGCCGCGATCAGCCACAGTCGCCAGGACGACTTTCTATCGAGCTCGGACATAGCGCTTCCGTAACGTCAGGGCTTCGGCGCGTCAGGTGCAGCGATCGGTGCCGGCGATACCGCAGCGGCATCCGGAACCCCTTCCAGTGCAACAAGCTTGGTCTTCTGATAGCCACCGGCACGCAGCCGTTCCATCACATCGAAGAATTCGCCATAGGGCACCGCGCGATCGACGCGCAGGAAGATCGGACGATCCTTGTTGCCATCGCCCATCGCATCGAGCTGACGCACCAGATCGACACGCTTGACCATGTTCTCGCCGATCGCGACCGCCAGGTCGGGCTTGATGCTCACATAGGTCGGCTTGTCCGGCTTCTTCTGCGGCGTCACCGTAGAGGACGGCAGATTGATCGGCAGGTCCACCGTCGACAGCGGCGCGGCCACCATGAAGATGATCAGCAGAACCAGAATGACGTCGATGAAGGGTGTGACGTTGATTTCGTGATTTTCACCGAAATCATCATCGTCGTCTGCACCCTCGGAAAGCGACATACCCATGATTATTCAGCCGCTGCGCGTGCGTGTGAACTCGAATGCGTGCGATCAAGATCGCGTGACAGCAGACGACCGGCGGCGCCCTGCGCACGGCCGACGATTTCCATGTAGGCCTTCGTCACGCGCGAGAAGTGATTGTAGATGATGACCGCCGGGATCGCCGCGACGAGGCCGATGGCGGTCGCCAGCAGTGCTTCGGCGATGCCGGGCGCGACGACGGCGAGATTCGTAGTCTGCGATTTCGAGATACCGATGAAGCTGTTCATGATGCCCCAGACGGTGCCGAACAGTCCGACGAACGGCGACGTTGCGCCAATGGTCGCGAGGATGCCCATACCGGTGCGTACCTTGCGGCCCTCAGCGCGAACGATCTCGCCAAAGCTCGACGCGGCGCGCTCCTTGATGCCTTCATCGCTCGAAATGCCGGCGGACATCCGCCCTTCCCGCATCGCCGCTGCCAAAAAGCGCGACAGGATCGTGCCGCGCTCACCGAGCGCCATCTGCGCCTCGGACAGCGAACGCGATTCACCGATCTTGCGGAGCGCGGCCTTCAGGCGACGCATGGCCCAGGTCAGTTCCATCATCTTGAAGATGCCGACCGTCCAGGTGACGACCGATGCGAAAGCCAGACCCACCATCACCGCCTTGACGATGATGTCGGCACCCATGAACATTTTCCAGGGCGACAGATCGTGCTCGCCGGTAGCGACCATCGGCCTGGGCGCGGCCTCCGTCACCGGGCTAGCAAGAGCTGTCGAAGCGGCCGGGCTCGCCACTGGGCTGCTCGGCTGAGCAGTTACCGGGGCCGGCGCCGCAGTGGGAGCTGCCTGAGTAACCACCGGCGCCACGGGCTTTGCAGCCTGCTGCGCAATCATTGGCGAAGCAAATGCGACGACTGCCAGCACAGCCAGCAACTTAAGAATAGTTCTAAACAAGCTTATACCTCGGCCCAGTAGCGGATGAGATTATGATAGATGCCCGTTAATTTGACCGTTTCTGGGTCGTCTCTTCCGAGACGTTCAACTAGGCTCTGAATCGCGCTGTCGAGATCGAAGATCATGCTGCGCGCATGAGCATCACGTATCATGCTCTGTAGCCAGAAAAAAGACGCTACGCGCATACCTGCCCTTAGAGGTGTTACAAGGTGCAAACTGGAAGCAGGATAAAGTACGAGGTGGCCGGCCGGCAGCTTCACCTCGTGTGAGCCGTAATTGTCTTCAATGACGAGCTCACCGCCTTCATATTCTTCGGGCTCGGAGAGGAACAGCGTCACTGACAGGTCGGTGCGGATACGCATGCCGGTGAGATGATCGCCGCGCACCGCATTGTCGACATGCACGCCGAAGTGATGTCCATCCGACGAGACGTAACGATTGAACAGCGGCGGGAAGATATGCAGCGGAATTGCTGCAGACAGAAACCGCGGGTTCGACGTCAGTGCCGAGATAATCTGATTACCGAGCGTGCGGGCCACATCGCTGTCCGGCGGCAGTTGCTCGTTCCTTTTGACCAGAGCCGATTGCGCACCGGCAGTCGAGCGACCGTCCTCCCAACCGGCCGCATCCATGATGCGGCGGAACTCCGCCACATCACTTTTGCTCAAGACATCAGGGATGCAGATCAGCATCCTCTAGAACTTCCCACTGAGAACAAGTGTTCCCGACCGACCCGGCGCCACCAGCACGAACGGTGCAGCGCTGTTGTAGAAGCCGTCATAGTAAAGCTTGTTGGTCAGGTTGTTGACGAACAGCTTGAGCGTGATGTTCTGGTCGATCTTCTTCTCGACAAACATGTCGAAGCGCCAGAATTCCGGCAGGACCGTCGTGGTGGTCGTGTACAGAATGCCACCGGTGCGCTGCGACTGATAGGTCGCCTGCCCGCCCAGCTCCCAGCCGTAGTCGAACTTGTACTTGGTCATCAGGTTGAACGATTGATGCGCGATATTGGCGAGATCGCGCCCGATGAAAGCAGGCGTTGCCGAGTTCAACACCTTGGATTCCATCAGAACCAGACCGCCGAACACGCTCCAGCGATCGGTAATCTTGCCGGCGACGCCGAGATCGATGCCGCGGATTCGGTATGACGCGCCAGCCACGACCTGCGTGGTACCGGCAACGGTCAACTGCTCGCGCGCATTGCTCTTGGTGGTCTCGAACAGGGCGCCTGTCAGCAACAAATGGCGATCGAACAGTTCCCACTTGGTACCGACTTCCGCCGACTTGTTCTTCTCCGGCGCAAACACCTGATTATAGGCGCCTGTGAGGTTGAAGCCGCCATAGCGCGCGTCGGTGCCGTCCAGTTCCGCACCGACCGGGTTGGTCGACGTGGCATAGGCCGCATAGACGCTGCCATAGGGTAGCGGCTTCAACGTCAGGCCGACATTCCAGTTTACATTTCCGCTATCCGCCTTTTGCGGGAACGTGGTGGTGGTCGCAAACGGCTTGCCTGCGCTGACGCTGTAGTCGTCATAACGGATGCCGGTGTTCAGATAGACGAGGTCGTTGTAGTTCGCCGTGTTGATGGCGTAGCCCGCATTGGTGTCGACCTTGATCACCGTTGGGTTGTTGGCACGGGTGGGCTGCGCAAAAGCCGAATAGGTCAGATACGGATTATTGATCGGAACGATCACCGAGCCGATGCTGGTGCTGCCACCCGGCAGTGACTCCGTCGTCAGGCCCGTAAAAGTGTCGATATCGACCTTCTCGCGCGAGATTTCGGCGCCGACGATGGTCGTGTGCCTGATCGGGCCGGTGTCGAACTTGAACTTCAAGTCAGACTGGTTGGCGATCGTGTCCGTGGTCTGGTAGCGGCTGACGGCGTTGAGCTGCACCAAACCGTAGCCGGCAGGATCGGGAGAATAGCCGGGAATGCCGGCGCGGGGCGCTTCCGGCAAAGTGCCGACATAGGCCAGGGTCGAACGTTCCAGCCGCATCTTGTTGCTGAAGGTGACATCCGGCGTCAGCGCGACTTCGGTGTTCAGCGAGCCGATATCCTGACGGGCATGCTGGAAGTCGCGATTGGCGAAGCCATAGTAGTTGTTGCGGTTGGCGATGCCGGTTTCCGTTGATGGCTTGTTGGCCGCGCGGTCCCATGGAATACCGAAATCCGGGATCGAATTGAGGTCGGTGTGGATGTAGTTGGCCGTGACCTTCACGGCATCGACCGGCGTCCACTTGATGGCCGCGAAGCCTCCCCAGCGATCGTCAGTCGTGGTGTTGCGGCCAGCAACATTGGCGTCCTGGAACAGGCCGCCGGCGCGCACCGAGACCGTCGGGCTCAGCACCTGATTGGCGTCGATAGTCACGCGCTTGGTGGCATCGGTGCCGAAGGCGGTATCGATATTGGTGAAATTCTTGTCGCCCGCCTGCTTGGTGACAATGTTGATCGCACCGCCTGCGGTGCCGCGTCCTGCGAAGGACGATGCCGGACCGCGCAGGATCTCGACCTGTTCGGTGAAGAAGTTTTCGCGAATGCTAACGGCCGGGTCGCGGATACCGTCGACGAACACGTCATTGCGGGCATCGAAGCCGCGAATGAAGAAGCGATCGCCGAAAGCGTTGCCGCCCTCACCGGTTCCAAGCGTCACGCCGGCTGTCGAACGGACGGCATCGCGCAGCGACGTCGCATTTTTGTCCTCGAGAACTTCCCGGGTGAGTACCGTGACGGTGCGCGGCGTATCCAGCAGCTTCTCGGTGAATTTGCCGCCCGCAAGCCGATCGCCTTTATAGGGCGCGGAGGGATCGGCATAAGGATCAGCGGCAAGTCCGCCAGCATTCGGAAACGGTACGGGCGCGACTGCCACCGGTTGAGCCCGGCGGGCGGCGCGGCGGAGCGCGGTGCGCGCGCGAATCTGGTCCGGACTTGGCTTCGACGCCGCCGGCCGGGGCCGGGCAACTGGGGCATCCACTGTGACCGGCGGAAGGGTGGATTGCTGCGCTTCGGCACCGCTGAACGACGCAACCGCGATAAGACCCGCAACCGCCGTTACTTTGCGGCCAGAATGGGGATCGGCGCCCTCGCCGACACGAACCTCAGAAACAGCACGCAAAGACCGCGGCATTTTCGCCGTACCCATCGAATTCCCCCAAAACTGCGACGCCAGGACGCATCAAGTGCGATAATTTGTCCCATGGACGTAGTCGGCAGGAGAACGGGTGGTCAACGCAATTGGGCGAGAATGCAGGGTTCTTATGTTTGAATATGTCTAGATTGGTCGCGGCAGCTACCTAGAGGTAATATGAAACGGTCACCCTATTCACTGCTGGGCGGCTTCATCAGCGAGAACATCTCGTCGACGGTCTGAAGCGCCGACTGCCTCACCCGATCCGTATTCTCCATGCCGGCGATGTTGATGCCACGCACGACGGCTTTGATCTCGTCCCGATAGTCGGTCAGGAAGCGCAGCGGATCCGGCGAGTCATTGGCGACCCGCGCGATCAATCCGGTAATCAAAATCTGACAGGCGATCATCCGCCCATTCAACTCGTCCATGTCCCGCTCCGGATTACAAGCCGCAATGTCGGCTTCGACGAGCCTATGGCGGATACGACGCGCAGTTACAACACCAGGCGCTTCTCACTGCGCCGATGGATTGTCCAAGACGCCGCATAAAACAAGGCGCAGTGTCCTGTTGGAACGATGCGAGAAATCACGCGTAAATCATAGTGAACATGAAGATTTGGCAATGAAGCACGCGTTCAAGCGGTCGTGTGTTTACAGCATTTGAGTCGACACCTAGCTGATCAGGAGCCGCCCACGCGGGCGCGCATTGGACGCGCATGTCTGCGTCAGTGGCTGCCAAGAGATTGATGAGATCACCATGACAACGCTTATCCGTTTTCGATGGACTGGACTGATCGCTCTGACGCTGCTTGCGGCCGGCGGAACTATCGCATGGCAGCATTACGGAGCTACCGGAGCACAGCAGGCGAATGCCGACAAACCGCGCGGCCCTGCCCCCGTCCCGGTGAAAATCGCATCTGTCGAAAAAGCTGATTTCCCCGTTTATCTCGGCGGTTTAGGCACCGTGCAGGGTTTTAATACTGTCGTCGTGCGGACCCGCGTCGATGGTCAGATCGACACGATCGCTTTCACCGAAGGACAGATCGTCAAGGAGGGTGACCTGCTCGCACAGATCGATCCGCGCCCGTTCCAGGCAGCGCTCGATCAGGCCAAGGCCAAGAAAGCGCAGGACGAAGCCAATCTCGCCAATGCTAATCTGGATTTGCAGCGCTTCACCAAACTCGGCGAATTCGCGACACGGCAACAGACAGACACACAACGCTCCACCGTGCAGCAGTTGAGCGCGCAGATCGCTGCCGACGATGCCGCGATCTCGAATGCGCAGACCCAGCTCGCTTACACCACGATCAAGGCGCCGATCTCCGGCCGCGTCGGCTTTCGTCAGGTCGACCAAGGCAACATCGTCAATGCCGCGACACAGACCGGTATCGTCACCATCGCGCAGATCGAGCCGATCGCCGTGATCTTCACCGCGCCTGAACAGAACCTCATCGACATCAGCCAGTCGCTCGCGGAACATCCGCTCAAGGTGATCGCGCTGACCACCGACGGAAAGCGGACGCTCTCGGAAGGCACGCTCGCAGTCATCAATAATCAGGTGGATACGACCAGCGGCACGATCCGGCTCAAGGCGGTATTCGACAACAAGGACCACGTGCTGTGGCCCGGCCTTTCGGTCTCGACACGGTTGCTGGT
This sequence comes from Tardiphaga sp. 20_F10_N6_6, assembly GCF_052076045.1. Taxonomy (NCBI): domain Bacteria; kingdom Pseudomonadati; phylum Pseudomonadota; class Alphaproteobacteria; order Hyphomicrobiales; family Nitrobacteraceae; genus Tardiphaga; species Tardiphaga sp. 20_F10_N6_6. The sequence continues at coordinate 382,415 of NZ_CP197239.1, read as the reverse complement.
AACCACCCTGAATGATGCGACCGTCATTCCCGACGATGCCGTTCAACATGGGGCCGACGGGCTCTATGCCTTTGCGGTCGGGGCCGACAACAAAGCCGAGCTGAAGAAAATCAAGGTCGGCCGTTCCATCGATGGCCGCACGGTGGTCGAGGACGGGCTGAGCGCCGGCGAGCGCGTCATCGTCGCCGGGCAATATAAAGTGCAGCCGGGCGCGCTGGTGGCGACGTCAGTCGCAACATCCGCAGCCAGCCCTGCGAAAGGCGAATAGCCATGAACGGAGGAATTTCAGCACCGTTCATTCGCTATCCGATCGCAACATCATTGCTGATGGCCGGCATCCTGTTCGTCGGCCTGGTCTCCTATCCCCAGCTTCCCGTCGCGCCTTTGCCGCAGGTCGACTTCCCGACCATCCAGGTCGCCGCCACCTTGCCCGGCGCCAGTCCCGAGACGATGGCATCCTCGGTGGCGCAGCCGCTGGAGCGACAGCTCGCGCAGATCCCCGGCGTGGCGCAGATGACCTCGACGAGTTCGCTCGGCACATCGGCAGTCACGATCCAGTTCGACCTCAACCGCTCGATCGACGGCGCCGCCAATGACGTGCAAGCCGCGATCAATGCCGCTGGCGGGCAACTGCCGAAGACGCTTCCGAGCCCGCCCACCTATCGCAAGGTCAACCCGGCGGACTCGCCGATCATGCTGCTGTCGGCGACATCGGACACGCTGCCCATTACAACCGTCAGCGACAGTGTCGATGCGCAACTGGCGCAGCAGATCAGCCAGATCTCCGGTGTCGCCCAGGTTACGATCGGCGGCCAGCAAAAGCCGGCGATCCGCATCCAGATCGATCCCGCCAAGCTGGTCGCCAAGGGGCTGCAACTCGAGGACATCCGCAGCCAGATCGCGATCACCACTGTCGACAGCCCGAAAGGCAATATCGACGGCGCGACCCGCAGCTACACGATCTACGCCAACGACCAGTTGCCGGAATCGAAGGACTGGAACGACGTCATCATCGCCTATCGCAATGGTGGTCCGCTGCGAGTCAGGGATATCGGCCAAGCGGTGACCGGCCCTGAAGACGCCAAGCAGGCGGCCTGGGCTAATGGCAAGCGCGGCGTGTTTCTGGTGATCTTCAAGCAGCCCGGCGCCAACGTCATCGACACCGTCGACAAGATCAAGGCCGAGCTGCCGCGTCTGGTGGCCGCGATACCGCCGACCGTGAAGATCGAGGTCCTCAGCGATCGCACGCAGACCATCCGCGCCGCCGTGCAGGATGTCCAGTTCACCCTGCTGCTGACCATCGCGCTCGTCGTAATGGTGATCTTCGTCTTCCTGCGCAGCGTCTGGGCCACCGTCATTCCCAGCGTGACCGTACCGCTCGCATTGCTCGGTGCCTGCGCGCTGATGTGGGTGTTCGGCTATACGCTCGACAACCTATCGCTGATGGCGCTGACCATCTCGGTCGGCTTCGTGGTCGACGACGCCATCGTGATGCTGGAAAATATCACTAGATATATCGAGGAAGGCGAAACACCGATGGCTGCCGCGCTGAAAGGCGCCGGTGAAATCGGCTTCACCATTGTCTCGATATCAGTCTCGCTGGTCGCGGTGCTGATCCCGCTGCTGCTGATGGGTGGCATTATCGGCCGCCTGTTCCGCGAATTCGCCGTGACACTGACCATGACGATTTTCGTCTCGCTGGTGGTGTCGCTGACGCTGACCCCGATGATGGCCTCGCGCTTTCTGCGCGAGGAGAAACACGCCAAGCATGGCCGGCTCTATCAGCTCAGCGAGAATGCCTTCGATGCTCTGCTGCGCGCCTATGAGCGCGGCCTCGACCTCGTGCTGCGCTGGCGCCTGACGACGCTGATGGTGTTCTTCGCCACGCTCGTCCTGTCGGTCTATCTGTTCATGATTATCCCGAAGGGCTTCTTCCCGCAGCAGGACACCGGCCTGATCACCGCTTCCTCCGAAGCGTCGCAGGATATTTCCTTCGCCGACATGAAGATCCACCAGGAAGAACTCGGCAAGATCGTGCAGGCCGATCCCGACGTCGCCAGCGTCGCCATGTCGATCGGCGGCAGTGGCGGTGCGCTCAATACCGGGCGCATGTTCATCACGCTGAAGCCACGCGACGAACGTTCCGCCAATGCGCAACAGATCATCACACGGCTGCGACCGAAGCTGGAGAAGGTTCAGGGCGCACGCCTGTTCATGCAGGCGGCACAGGATATCCGGCTCGGTGGCCGGGCTACCCGCACCCAGTTCGAATATACGCTGCAGGACGCCAATCTGGCCGAACTGAACGAGTGGGCGCCGAAGATTCTGGCCAAGATGCAGACGCTGCCGGGCCTACGCGACGTCGCTACCGACCAGCAGACCAAGGGCACGACGCTGACGCTGACCATCGATCGCGACAACGCCTCGCGCTACGGCATCCAGCCGCAACTGATCGACGACACACTGTATGATGCGTTCGGCCAGCGTCAGGTCGCGCAGTATTTCACGCAGTTGAACAGCTATCACGTCATTCTCGAGATATTGCCCGAGATGCAGGGCAAGCTCGATTCACTTGACAAGATCTATATCAAGTCGCCGACGACAAGCGACATGGTGCCACTGTCGGCCTTTGCCAAATGGACGACGGTGCCGGTGCGGCCGCTCTCGATCAGCCATCAGGGACAATTCCCGGCGATCACGATCAGCTTCAATCTCGCGCAGGGTGTTGCGCTTGGACAGGCGACCGATGCCGTACAGGCTGCCATGCAGGATATCGGCGCGCCCTCGACCTTGCGCGGCACCTTCCAGGGCACGGCGCAGGCATTCCAGCAATCGCTATCGACGGTGCCACTGCTGATCCTCGCAGCACTGGTTGTGGTCTATCTGATCCTCGGCATTCTCTATGAGAGCTACATCCACCCCCTGACAATCCTGTCCACCCTGCCCTCTGCCGGCGTCGGCGCGCTGGCGATCCTGATGGCGTTCGGTTTCGATTTCAGTCTGATCGCACTGATCGGCATCGTGCTGCTGATCGGCATCGTCAAGAAGAACGGCATCATGCTGGTGGACTTCGCAATTGCTGCCGAGCGCGACGAACATCTCGAACCGGAAGAAGCCATCCGCAAGGCCGCTATCCTGCGTTTCCGCCCGATCATGATGACGACCATGGCGGCGCTGCTTGGCGGCGTGCCGTTGATGCTCGGCACCGGCACCGGTTCGGAAATCCGCCAGCCGCTCGGCTACGCGATGGTCGGCGGCCTGATCGTCAGCCAGGCACTGACGCTGTTCACGACACCAGTGGTCTATGTCTATCTCGACAAGCTTTCCAATATCATGTCGAGCTGGGGACGATCGAAGCGCGACGACGATAATCGGTCGGACAAGCAGATGCTGGCGAAACAGGCCGCCGAATAGCGCAACTGCGCTATACAGCTTCTTCGATCCTGGTGCCGACATAGACGGTGTTGGACACTTCCTCGTCCGCGTTCAGATTGTCGAAGGCCACGACATGCGCGGTGACGGCGCCGAAGACACTCTCCATCACGGCCGTGAATGCAGCTTCTGGTGGGTCGTTCGACCACAGCGCAAACACGCCGCCGGGCTTGAGATGCTCCGACAGACGCTGCAGCCCGGCCGCCGTATAGAGCACGGCATGGCTCGGATGCAGCAGGTTGTCCGGCGCATGGTCGATATCGACCAGTATCGCATCGAAGCGACGACCGGGTTCGTCGAGATCGAGATGACCACCCGTCGAGGTCGCCATCTTGAAGAAATCGCCATGGACGAGACGGCAGCGCCCGTCCGCCGACAATTCGCGGCCGATCGGGATCAGGCCGGCCTGATGCCATTCGATCACTTCGGGCAGTGCATCAATGACGACCAGCGAACCGACCTTCTCATGCGCGAGAACGGCCTGCGCAGTGTAGCCCAGACCGAGACCGCCAACGACGACATCCAGCCCGCTGCCGGTTAGTGACGCCAGACCGATATCCGCCAGCGCGATCTCGGCAGCCGTGAATGCGCTCGACATCAGAAATTCGTCGCCGAGCTTGATCTCAAAGATATCGATGTCCGTGCCCGGCTTCCGCCGACGTCGCAGGGTCAGGACACCCATCGGCGTCGGGCGATAATCCAGTTCTTCGAACATTATGCTCATATCCAACCATGTACATGGCGCGTGCAACCCGGCAACAACGAAATGCCCCAAGTGTGCAAATCTCGACAGACACCTCCGGCGAAATGACTAAACACTTGGCGTCGTCGGCGATTCGTCGCGTCATGGTTGCGTGTTGCGTGGAGAGTGACTGCAGGCTCACTCCAGCGCGCGGGGGCGCCGCCATGAAACGCATTCTGGTCGTCGACGACGACCCACTCGTGTCCATGTCCATTAGGCTGACACTGGAACGCGAGGGCTTCGAAACCGTCTCGGCCGATGGTGGCGAGATCGGTCTATTCGTGTTGGAAGATACAAGCTTCGATGTGATGATTATCGATATCTTGATGCCGCATGATCAGGCGTCAGCCATATCGCCGTGATCGCTCTTCGCCGGCGATTTCTTCTTGCTACCTTTGGTGTTCAGGAAGCGAATATCGATCTGCGCACCGTTGACCTTGACCAGTTCGCAGCGGCGATAGGCAAGTCCGGTCGATGACAGCAGCAGGAAGAACTCTTTCAGATTGAGGCCCTCGATGGAGGTCTCGAGTATCAACTCAGCATCATGACTCGACACAGCCTTCAGCACGCAACTGCGCCGCCATGTGCCGTCGATGGCCATGATCCAGACATTGTAGCCACGCCCGAAAATGACGCGCCCGTTGGTTGCAACTTCTTCTGCCATGACCGCTCCTACGCCCGCATACTGGCGGGAGACGTCTTCAGTCCGGCACCCATGTCGGGCACGATCGATGGCGACGCTTGCGCACTCACCGGCAGATAGACACCGCGACGATTGGAGCAAACCCGATAGCGGTCAGTGAGACCGACCACGGTCTCGGCTGCCCCCAGGAACAGATAGCCGTCAGGTTCGCTAGCTTTGGCAAGCCTGCCGAAGATCTCAGTCTTGGTCGCCTGATCGAAATAAATCAGCACGTTGCGGCAGAAGATGACGTCGAACTTGCCGAGATGCGCGTAGTCCTGCAGCAGGTTGAACTGCTTGAACTGAACCATCGCGCGGATGTCAGCATTGAGCTGCCACGTCGTGCCGGTCTGCTTGAAGTGTTTCACCAGCAACTGGATCGGCAGGCCGCGCTGCACCTCGAACTGGGTGTAGACGCCAGTGCGTGATTTTTCGAGCACTTCGGGCGAGAGATCCGTGGCCACGATCTCGACGCGCCACCCCGTCAGCGCGGCGCCGAGTTCCTTCATGATCATGGCGAGCGAATATGGCTCCTGCCCGGTCGAGCCGGCGGCGCACCAGATCCGCAGGCTACGCTTGCCAGCGCGCGCCTTGATCAGGTCGGGAATGACCGTGTTCTGAAAATGCTCGAACGGTGTCTTGTCGCGAAAGAAGAAGGTCTCGTTGGTGGTCATGGCTTCGACCACATCCGAGATCATCGGCTCGGAACCGGCTTTCATCTTCTGAACGAGTTCGCTGATCCCGGCGACACCGGCCTTGCGCGCCAGCGGCATCAATCTGCTTTCGAGCAGGTACTTCTTGTCGGCCGATAGCACCAATCCGGAACGATCTTTCAGAATCTTCTGCAAATACTCATAATCGATAGGGGTCATGGTCTCTTTCTAAGACGCAACGCCGGTCCAAATAACTTGCAGCGACGACGGTATGCCGCTGCGTGCAAAAAGCGCGTAATACACGATTGCAGCAAATGACTAAGAGATCGCCAAGACGCCGCAGGACGTTGCGCAGCGCCGGGCACAAAGTTGAGAAGCGCGACCACATAACCGTTGCACGCGGTAGCCCATAACCTGCGCAAACAGAACAGCGCACCAAGCGAATGGGTGGAAGCGGCGTCAATTGACAATGAAAAAAGCCGGCGCTTTCGCGCCGGCTTCGAGGACTTGATATTTGTAAGCGTCAGGCTGCGCGTACGGCGTTCAGGAACTTGCTGACCTCGACCTTCAGACGCGTGCTGTCCGAGGACAGCGACTGCGCTGCAGAGAGCACCTGCGAGGATGCCGAGCCGGTCTCGCTGGCGCCACGCTGAACGTCGGTGATGTTCGACGAGACTTGCATGGTACCCTGCGCTGCCTGCTGGACGTTGCGGGAGATTTCCTGGGTCGCAGCGCCCTGCTCTTCCACCGCCGAGGCGATCGTCGAAGCGATCTCGGACATCCGGCCGATGGTGTCCCCGATCTCCTTGATCGCACCAACCGATTCCTGCGTCGCCGCCTGGATGCCGGAGATCTGCGTCGAGATCTCGCCGGTGGCTTTCGCCGTCTGCTCGGCCAGCGCCTTCACTTCCGATGCCACCACCGCGAAGCCACGACCGGCCTCGCCGGCACGCGCTGCTTCGATAGTTGCGTTGAGCGCCAGAAGATTGGTCTGGCCGGCGATGTTGTTGATCAGCTCGACGACGTCACCGATGCGAGCGGCCGCACTGGCAAGCGCGCTGACGCGATCGTTGGTCAGGCGTGCCTGATCGACGGCCTGATTGGCGATGCTGGCCGATTCCTGCACCTGGCGGCTGATTTCGTTCACCGACGAGGCCATCTCCTCGGTCGCCGAAGCAACCGACTGCACATTGGTCGAGGCTTCCTCCGAAGCGGCTGCCACGGTCGTTGTCAGCTCCTGCGAACGTTCGGCAGTCGCGGTCAACGTGCTGGCAGAGGCTTCCAGTTCGGTCGAAGCGGACGACACCGTCTCGACGATCTCGCCGATCATCGTTTCGAATTCGCGGGTGATGCTATCGACGCGGCGACCGCGCTCGATCTTGGCTTCTGCATCAGTTGCTGCTGCTTCGTCCGCGGCACGCTTGTCGATCAGCGCCTGCTTGAAGATCTGCAGCGCGTCTCCCATCGTGCCGATCTCGGTCTTCATGCCCTGATGCGGCACGACCGCGGTCAGATCGCCCTGGCCCAACGCCTGCATCGGCTTGACGATCGATGCGATGCCGCTGGAGACGTCCCGCACGAGGTAGATGCCGATGCCGATGCCGAGCAACGCCGAGACGACGAGGATTGCGACAACCATCATGAAGGCAGCATCGTAATTGGCGAGGGCGTCGGCACCGGCAGTATCGGATCCCCTGAGATTGAGCTCGATGTCCTTGTTCAGGACTTCGTCAGCTTTCAGGCCGATCGGATTCACGGTCTTCGTGTTCAACGCATTGGCTTCCTGTGGCATCTTGCCGGCGCTCTTGCGCGACAGATCCATCACATCGAGCGTGCCCTTCTTGTAGCTGTCCCAGAGCTTGCTCCATTCCTCGTAGAGCGCGCGCTCTTCCGGCGAGGTGATCAGCTTCTCATACTTCGCGCGGATAGCGGTGTTGCTCGCCACCACCGTCTCGAGCGTTTTCTCATTGGCCAGCTTCTCCTCCAACGTCTCGGACAGCATGTGCTGACGGATCACGTTGCGATAGGTGATGACGCCGGAGCGCAGATCGCCGAGGAAACGCACGCTTGGCAGCCAGCTGGTCTGGATATCCACCGCATTGGCGTTGATCGCCTGCATCTTGCGAACCGCGACCAGGCCCAGACCCGTCATCGCAAGCAGCAAAAATGAAAGAACAATGGTGATCTTGGCGCGAATAGACAGGCTGGCGAGCATGACGAAGGGTCCCTCGGTTTTCGACCGTTGGTCCGCAATGTGCGGGGTGTCGTGGAAATGAAGCAGTCAGCAGAAGTGCAATGGCAGAGCGACGAACACGGGGGTCGATGACTTTCTTGTTATCAAGTCCCGTTCCTGCAATTTGTAGGTATTATGTAAACCGTTGGTAAAGGTGCGACATTCTGACTGAACAAAAATGAATCGGAGCTCTCTTTTTCGATGGCCTGCAATATCAGCCAGTTAGCGACAAACATCTGAGGTTGATGGCTACAATTTCACTACTTGTGGGCGCGCAGCGGCGTAGTGTGGCGACGACGTATGGCCTCCGGCCAAAGCAGCGAATCAGAATCGCAACTTTTGGTTCCAGCCACCGATATTGCCGACCTGAAGTTTATCCATCGCTCAGCGCGAGAAGCGACGCGGCGTGCGAACACGACTGAGCGTGCTGGTTGGAGAATCAGAAGCAATCCGGTCCGGATATTTTCCAGTCAGATTATAGCCACCCAATTGCATCTCAATCCGAAGATAGTAGCTGCGCCCCGTGCCGGTTGATTTGGTAGGTCTGGGACGACATGCAGCTGGGACACCGGAACGTCCTACGATCGCCGGGCAGACTGGCTCTAGGCTGCGCCACAATCTTGATAAGAGTGCGTGCCCCCCCGCAACGGCGGCACAGCAACAGATTGACTGCTGGTAGTTTCGTTGCTCTCACATCGATACCTCCGCGGAGTGAAGTCATCGACTCAAGTCCGGTTGTCTTGCTCCGTTCCACAACTTTTACTATGCGGTACTCCGTTGCAGCGCTCCTGATGATCGCCCGGCAGCTTTCAGAGAGTTCCTTCGCCTCAGCTTGGAGCGGGCCGGTCATGGTGAAGGTGCGGCCCTCAAGTACCTTTCTGAACATGTTCCGGACGACATACTGCACCCAGTCGTCGTCACAGCGCTGGGCATTCATATCGAGCTGGTGTTCAGCGCAGCGCCTGGCTTGCTACTTTCCAGCAACGCGGAACCAAGCCACCTCGATCATCGCGTGCTCGTGAGAATGAGCAGCAATCCCGCCGTGCCAACCCGAGATGATCGCGGAAATCAATGAAGCTCAGCGGCAGCGCCACCGCGACATAATGGCACACCGTTGTCCCATCTGTCGGCGACGTCCTTCAAACGCAGGATGTCGAAATTTCCATGCCCGGCGATAACAAGCTTTAGGCTCGGCAGGTGACCTATGGCTCGGACTTATCTCCAACCAGAAGTGGTGGAACGACCGGCCGACCCGTTCGTCAACCAGAGGCTGCGGCCCTCATGGGCGCAGGGACGCGAGCCGACGATCTATCAAATCGTGCGGGATGCCCAGTCCACGAGTTTCAACACCCCCAACATGCCTGGAACCTCGGAGGAAGCCGACGATTTATCAAGGCTGCAGCGGTGCATTCAGGAAATAGAGAGCGCCACCGGGCTGGAGCTCTCGGTCGCACACTTCGCGCTCGATATGACAGCCGCGGAGATGGTCAAGGCGATTGTGTCCGGGAAGGCAACCGCCAAAGCCGTGGGCGTGCAAGCCGATCTGCGTCCCATCCTGTTCCTGTTGCCGGGGTCCCTCGGTTACGGTCCGAGCATGGCCGCTTTTGCAGCGGGGCTCGGCAAGATCGCCCGGGTCGTCCCGATCAAATACCCCGACCTGGGGAGCATCCTCGCCGGAAATAACACGGTCGCCTCCATGGCAGATGCGGCGGTGGAGCAAATCCGCCGGAGCCAACCCGTCGGACATGTTCGCCTTCTCGGCCATTCCCTTGGTGGTGTGGTGGCATTCGAAGTTGCGGCGCGGCTGCTGGAAGCACGGCGGTCCATCAAGTTCCTGGGGATTCTCGATACAGCGATTATCAACGAGGGCCGCGATTACCGGGAGACGCTAGCCCGAACGTTGCGGCGGCTCCGCGCCAATCGTGTGAACATTTCGCGAATAGCCTGCCGAGCACTCGCAAAGGTTACGGCAGCAATCGGTGGCGAGGCCCCCCTTACCTGGATGCTTCATCGCTATGCGCGAGGGAAGTTCAACGCCACCTGCTTCCGAATTAGGCTTGAGCTGCAAGAGGTGTTGCGGTCGCGAGCTTTCTACCAATGGCTGGCGTCGCCCAGGCCGTCTTTGCCGATCGGAGCTACACTGTTTCGCTGCAACCGAGATGGAGCGCCGCAATCGCTCGGCTGGGATTGCTCACTCGCAAGCCTGGACGTGATCCCCGTCGCAGGCACGCATATCGAGCTCGTCGTCGAGCCCTACCTCGCCACCAACCTCCCCTTGGTCGAGAGTGCGGTCGTGCAAACCTACACGCCGGCCGAATTTTGCAAGCGGAAAGCGCTGTCATGACCCTTGCTGCGCACATTCCGGCTGCGCGGGAGTTTGGCAACAACGTATTGGCGCTCGATCCCGCTGCCGAAGTCGAGAAGATTGTCCAGACGCTACGCCAACAGGTCTTGAGCGTGTTGGGGCGCCGCGGCGCTGTCGTTGGTCTTTCCGGCGGCATCGACAGCTCCGTCGTCGCGGCGTTGTGCGTGCGTGCATTCGGCAACGACAAGGTCTTGGGTATCTTCATGCCCGAGCACCATTCTTCGGACGATTCGCTGAGGCTCGGCCGCAGTTGGGCGGCGCAGCTTGGCATCGATACTGTGTTGGAAGACATATCGCCCGCCCTCGAGGGGCTCGGCGCCTATCGCCGGCAGATCGAGGCAATCCGGACTGTCGTTCCCGAATATGACGACGGCTGGAAATGCAAGCTGGTGCTACCGTCGGTTTTCGCGAGCAACGGATTGAATATCACCCGTCTCACGGTTCAGAGCCGCGACGGCAGCACCCGCACCGTTCGTCTTTCGTCAAACGCCTATCTCCAGATCGTCGCCGCGACCAATTTCAAGCAGCGTGTCCGCAAGATGACGGAGTACTACCACGCCGACCGCCTCCGATACGCGGTCGCCGGCACACCGAACCGTCTCGAGCACGACCTGGGCTTTTTCGTCAAGCAGGGCGACGGAATTGCGGACGTGATGCCGATCGCTCATCTCTACAAGACACAGGTCTATCAGCTCGCGGAATATCTCGAGGTCGAGGAGGAGATCCAGCGCAGGCCACCGACCACGGATACGTTCTCGATGCCGCAGAGCCAGGAGGAGTTCTATTTTGCGCTACCTTATCACCAGATGGATCTGTGCCTTTACGCGGTGAATCACGGGGTTCCGTCAGACGAAGTCGCAGAGGCTATCGGACTGACAGCAGCCCAGGTCGATTTGGTATTCAGGGATATTGACGCCAAGCGTCGTGTCACGCGCTACCTCCACGCACGACCCCTGCTCGTCACTCAAGTGTTCGAGGACTAACCTGCATGTGCGGTGTCGCGGGCATAGTGTCAGTAACCGCCGCCGCAGGGCCCCCCTCCCGCGAAGCCTTGATGCGCATGCTCGGCGCGCTCGCCCATCGCGGCCCGGACGAGCGCGGCCTATACCGGGACGAACGCGCGGGATTGGCACATGCCCGCTTGTCCATCATCGACATTTCGAGCGGTCAACAGCCTCTCGCGGACGCGAGCGGCACGACGTGGATCGTGTTCAACGGCGAAATCTTCAACTACGTTGAGTTGCGTGAGAAGCTGATCCTGCTTGGTTACAGGTTCCGGACCCGCAGCGACACGGAGGTTATCGTCAACGCCTATCGAGCCTGGGGCGAGGACGCCTTTGAGCGGATGACCGGACAGTGGGCGCTCGCGATCTGGGACTCGGTAGCCCGTCGTCTGGTGTTGGCGCGCGATCGCACCGGCATTTGCCCTTTGCATTTCTGCGAGCGCGAAGGTCGACTGTATTTCGCCAGCGAAGTGAAGGCCATCTTCGCGGCGGATGCAGCGATTCCCCGCACCTTCGATCCAGCCGGCATCGATCAGACATTCACTCTCTGGACCGTTGTGGCGCCGCAGAGCGTGTTTCAAGGGATCAAGGAGCTCGTCCCGGGACATTTCCGCATTTATGAAAACGGCAACGTTCGCGAGAAAGCGTTCTGGAAGCCGCGATATCCCCAATTGTCCAGTTCGCCCGACGGCCAGTTTGCCGGTTCACTCGACGATGCCGTGAAGCAGGTGCGCAGCGCTTTGGAATCCGCGACGTCGCTTCGAATGGTGCGCTCCGACGTAAGCGTCGGCAGCTATTTGTCCGGCGGGCTCGACAGTTCGCTTATTGCGGCAATGGGATGCCACTTTGCCGGCGAACGCTTCCAAACTTTCTCACTGCGTTTCGCTGACGCCGAATATGATGAGACCGACTTCCAGCGACTGGTTGCCCGTGTCACCGGGAGTGAGCACCATGAAGTGGTGGTCTCGCGCAGCGACATCGCCGAGATTTTTCCGCAGGTCATCTATCACACCGAGCGTCCGATCTTGAGAACGGCGCCGGCGCCGTTGTTCCTGCTGTCGCGCCTGGTGCGCGCCTGCGGCGTCAAGGTTGTGCTGTCCGGCGAAGGCGCCGACGAAATGTTTGCCGGCTACGATCTCTTTCGCGAAGGCAAGGTCCGCCGGTTCTGGGGTCGGCAACCTGCGTCGACACGCCGCGCGCGACTGCTTGAGCGTCTCTACCCTTATCTCACACGCTCGCCGGTACGGCAGCAGGCGATGGCCCGGCAGTTTTTCGGGCGCAATCTGTCGGAGCACGCCGCGCCGGGCTTCGCGCATGACACCCGCTGGCGAACGACCAGCGGCATCAAACGACTGTTCTCCAGCGACATGAGCGCGGAGTCGGCGAGGCACGATGCGGTTTCCGAGTTGATCGCCGGTCTACCTCCGGAATTCACGCAATGGAGCTCCCTTGCGCAGGATGAATATCTTGAAATCCAAACACTGCTGTCGGGATATCTCCTGTCCTCTCAGGGCGATCGAATGCTCATGGCTCATTCGGTTGAAGGTCGCTTTCCTTTCCTTGACGAGGACGTGGTCGCGCTGGCGAATTCGCTGCCGCCCACCTACAAGCTCCGCGTCCTTGACGAGAAGCACGTTCTGAAGCGCGTCGCAGAGCCGATCGTGCCGTCGGAGATCATCGCCCGCAAGAAGCAGCCATTCCGCGCGCCCGACGCTCTCTGTTTCGTTGGCCGCGATACGCCCGCCTATATCGACGACGCGCTTTCGGAAACGGCTATTCGCGAAGCAAACGTCTTCGATCCTGACGCGGTCGCGCGCCTGCGGAGCAAGTGCCGGACACAGGCAGCAACCGGCAACGGCGATCTCTCGAACTCCGACAACATGGCGATGGTCGGCGTGCTATCGACCCAGCTCCTGCACCAACAATTCATCGCAAGCCGTCCTGGTGGGCGCCACGCTCTGGAGCTGACCGTCGATATCGATCGCGAGCACCGGGTTGAGGGAGCCCTTTCCTGATGCATGGTCCTGTACCGCTCCTGCACGATTACCTCATCCACTCCGCCCGTCATCTCGGTGGAAAGGTGGCGCTGGTGTGCGGCAAGCATCGCGTCAGCTATGGTGAGATCGAGGCACGCTCCAACGCAATCGCGAATTATCTGGTCGCAAGCGGAGTCGAACGTGGCGATCGGGTGATTATCTTCGCCGACAACACTGTCGAGACCGTCGTCAGTTTCTGGGCCGTGCTGAAGGCGAATGCCGTGGTGTGCATCGTCAATCCGCTCACCAAGCGCGACAAGCTTGGCTACCTGCTCAATGATTGCCAGCCGACGGCGCTTATCACCGACAAACATCTCTTGCCGATATTCAAGGAGCCCGCGCAGGCATGCCCGTCATTGCGCCGAGTGATCGTTTCCGGGCCCGTCGACGATGTCGAACTGACGGGGCTGCCCCATGCGGTACGCTGGAGCGCGGCAGGCGCCGCCAGCCACGACGTAGCTCCCGCGCGCCGCTGCATCGATATCGATCTCGCGGCCATCGTGTACACCTCCGGATCGACGGGCGATCCCAAGGGCGTGATGCTAACGCACCGGAACATGCTGAGCGCGTGCACGTCGATCGCCTCATATCTCGCGCTACGCGAAGACGAGGTCATTTTGAATGTCCTGCCGCTTGCCTTCGATTACGGCCTGTATCAAATGATCATGGCGTTTCGCACGGGCGCGCGGCTGGTCCTCGAACGGTCGTTCGCCTTTCCGGCACAGATTCTCGGGCTTATCGCCGAGGAGCGAGTAACCGGCCTGCCCGGCGTGCCGACGATCTTCTCGACGCTGTCGGGGCTCAAGTCGATAAAGGAGCACGATCTCTCGAGTATCCGCTATGTCACGAACACCGGAGCTGCGCTGCCGATGAAGCACATTCGTCTGCTGCAGGATCTATTCCCGGATGCCCGCATTTATTCCATGTACGGCCTCACTGAATGCAAGCGCTGCACCTTTCTGCCCCCGGAGGATATCGATCGAAAGCCGCTCAGCGTCGGGATCGCCATCCCGAATACCGAGATGTGGATTGTCGACGAGCGCGACAGACGCGTGGGCCCCGACGTGGTCGGCCAGCTTGTCATTCGCGGCGCGACGGTGATGCGAGGCTATTGGGGCAAGCCAGAAGCCACGGCCAGAAAACTCAAGCCTGGTCCGCTGCCAGGCGAGCAGGTTCTGTACACCGGTGACTACTGCCGGATGGACGCGGAAGGCTACCTCTACTTCGTTGGCCGCAGCGACGAGATCATAAAGTCCCGAGGCGAGAAGATCGCTCCCAAGGAAGTGGAGAACGTGCTGATGGATATTCCGGGCGTGAGGGAAGCCGCGGTTATTGGCGTTCCCGACGAGCTCCTCGGGCAGGCAGTTAAGGCGTTTGTCGTTATCGAGCAGGGAACAACACTGAGCGAGAAGCAGATTCAGAAAGAGTGCCAGCGACGTCTCGAAAGCTTCATGGTGCCGAAGTGTATTGTGGTCGTGCCTAGCCTGCCGCGAACGAATACAGCGAAACTCAACAAGAGAGCACTGCAGGAGTCGATTTCCGAATGATCCGATCGTGACTTTTCTTTACGCATTGGAGTTGAAACATGTTGCTAGTCAGGGAACCACTCGAGACCTATCGAAGGCAAGTTCGTGATTTCTTGCTGTCGAACTTCTACATTGCTGAAGCGAACTCGCTTGAGGTCGATACATCGCTACTCGACCAGGGCGTCATCGACTCGACCGGAGTGCTCGAGGTCATCGGGTTCATCGAGGAGACCTTCGGCATCACGGTCGAAGATAGCGAGCTCTTGCCTGAGAACCTGGATTCCATCGAGGGAATTTCACGCTTCGTCATGAGCAAGAAGAGCTGATGTTTGCCTGCAGCGTCCAGACCGCGTCACGAACGCCACCGTAGCGGTTCAGGTTGTTGCGCCTTTGCGGTATCCCATAACGACGCGGCCTTCGCCCGTTTCGTTCGTCACCACGCTGATGCTCTCGTAGCTCTTGTTGCGCTCAAGAAGGGTTGTCACCTGTCGCTCCTGACCGGAGCCGACCTCGAACAAGAGGATGCCGCCCGGCCGCAAATATCGGACTGCGTCCTTCGTAACCCGCATATGGATGCTAAGTCCGTAAGGACCGGCTGCGAATGCCTCACGTGGTTCGAGTTCGAGCAAGGGGGCCCGGTCGCCTCTGAGCCGCGTTTCCGAAATATAGGGTGGGTTGCAGACGATCAGGTCGATGGTCCCATCCAGCGACAGACCTGAAAAAGCGTCGAACAGATCGCCCTGAAGCACCGACATGCGTTGCGTGAGTTCGTGATAGGCGACATTGCGACGTGCGACAGTGACACATCCATCGGTTAGGTCGCTCGCCCAGACGCTTGCGTCGGGGATCTTGAGAGCGATGGCGCATGCCAGATTGCCTGCGCCGCAGCACATGTCGATCACCCGCGGCTCCGCCACGTTTAACTGACGCAGAGCATCGATAGCGCTCGCGCAAAGCAATTCGGTTTCCGGCCGGGGGACGAGCGCACCGGGTGCGACCAGCAACTCTATTCCCATAAATAGTGTGCGTCCCTTATCGTAAGCTTTGGCGACGTTGATCACTTCGCTCATTGCGGTCACCCTGCCTGGACGTTGCGCGATAACTGTTGCATGCGGCGTGATCATGCACCGGACAGAACCATGCCCTGTCCATGTGGCAATGGCGGTAGTCACAATGAGGTAGATGGGCCGATAGCGGCAATGCAGTTGTTTTCGGCAGCGCTCCTTACGCATTTTGGCGATGCGGCACCCCACCGGCTGCGTGGTCATCCGACGACGCAGACCTCACTCTGACTTCGGCCACTTCGAGGCTGCGTGGTATTTGCCTGTCCCGCTTTTCAAGTTCTCATGAACGGGGCCGCGGCGATCCGGCACCCTGTCCGGCGGGCTAACGATTCGTGACGATGGCTTCCTTGGCCGTTTGCTGCTATGGCGCTCTTGGTATCAACGAGGCTGAGGCCTTACGTTGTTTTTTATATTGTCCAAGACTCTTGGCAACGCACTTGCGCCGGTCAATTTCCTGATCGGCCTCGGCGTGCTCGGCGCGATCCTTTCGGCAACACGGCTTTCTTCGCTTGGCCGCGGGCTTATGATCACAGCCGCCGTGCTGCTAGTGGTGGCCGCGTTTTCACCGGCTGGAAGATTGCTGCTCTATCCGCTTGAATCGCGCTTCCCGCCATGGGATGCGGGACAGCGTGCGCCTGACGGCATCATCGTGCTCGGCGGCTCGATCGACGCCGATGTTTCGCTTGCGCGTGACACGCCGGTCGTCCGTCGCTCGCCCGACCGCATCATCGCAGCCGCAGCGCTGGCGCGACAATATCCGAATGCACGCGTGGTGTTCACCGGCGGCAGTCCGAGGCTGGTGTCGGATGCCAGAGAGGCCGATTACGCCGCCGCGCTCTTCGCTAGCCTTGGAGTCGACAAATCGCGGTTGATCATGGAGCGGCAATCGCGCAACACGCATGAGAACGCCGAGTTCACCAAGGCGCTCGTGGCGCCGACGCCGGGCGAGCGCTGGATTCTGGTGACATCAGCGTTCCATATGCCGCGATCGATTGGCCTGTTTCGCAAAGCCGGATTTCCGGTCGAGGCTTATCCGGTCGACTGGTGGGTCGGCGGTCGGCGCGACGCACTTTCCTTCACCACCCTCGCCCTTGGCGGGCTGTCGCGGACCGACATTGCGGTGCGCGAATGGTTTGGGCTCATTGCCTATCGAGCCACGGGGCGGATCGACGACTTGCTGCCCGGCCCCGATGCACATTGATTCTCCGGGCCCGAGATATGCAGGCGGCAAGCGCCCCAAGCCATCGGAAGCCAAAGGCCACGTATGGCCACGCCGCCGCAGGTACCGACCGGACGCCATTCGAGCCTCGTGTGGGCCATTGTTGTGGACCACCGGATTTTCTCGAAACGACTGCGGGTTAGAAGTCTTTGATCTGCGAAGGGAAATTCTAGTGTGGCTGGGGAACTAGGATTCGAACCTAGACAAACAGAGTCAGAGTCTGTTGTGCTACCGTTACACCATTCCCCAAACGATTCAGAGACTTACGTAAAAATCCAGTCTGGAATCGGTCGGAACAGAGATGCTCATCTCGTTCGGGCGCGTTCTAGCCCGTCCGCCGGACAAAGCGCAAGGCCTCTGGACGGAAATGACGGCTCATTGACACCACTGGTAATGGACAGGCCACGCAGACGCGGCCTGTCCGGTCGCCTTGCCTATTCGCCCGGCCCACCGACCGGGATGGCCATAGGCTCCGGCGCCAGGCGCCTGCTGAGCGCCAGATAGACGCCGCCGCCCACGACGATGCCGGCCAGCCAGCTCAGATCCGCGCCGCCGAGAAGGTTGATCGAGATCGGCCCCTGCAACGCAGGCACCAGACCATCCTGGAACAGCCAGGTGGCGATCAGTCCGGCGAAGAACGCGATCATGCCGCTCCAGTTGATATCGCCATAGATGCTGGTCTCCGGCGACTTGTAGAGTTCGGCGATATCGATCTGGCTCTTCCGCCTGACGAAGAAGTCGGCCAATACCACCCCGGCATAGGGACTCATCCACATCAGCAGGCTGATCAGCCAGTTGTCGAACGCCTTGGCGAAAGACGGCGCGAAGATGAAATACACTGTCACCGCATAGCCGGCGACGCCGACGATCAGCGCCAGCATCGTCCGCGAGAAGCGGACACCCATGCTGAGCGCCGCCAGCGCAGACGAATAGACGTTGAGGATATTGGTGGCGATCGGCCCGTGCAGGACCAGCAGCAGCACGAGAATGCTGGCGATGCCACCGAACACTGCCGACACCATCTTGGCCGGATCGGTGTCCAGCGTCACCGACGCGATGGTGGCGCCGAGAATGGCCAGCCACACCGACGGCACGAACATGCCGACGTAGCTGTACCAGAACACGGCCTTCGACGAGGTCGAACGTGGCACGAAGCGCGAATAGTCCGACGCCCAGGTCACCCAGGAAATGCCCCAGCCCACGCCGACGGCGGTCATCAGCAGCGACAGCATCGCCAGATGCGGGCCCGGTGGCAGCGACGTGGTGTGATTCCAGTTGACGACACCGGGCTGGCTCCAGGCCAGCACGCTCATCAGCACCATGATCACCACCGTGACTGGCACGGTGTATTTCTCGAAGGTGCGGATCGCATAGAAACCATAGGTGCCGATCACCACCTGCGTCACCATCACGATGGTGATCACCACGAGATTGGCGAACCAGCTATCCGCGATGCCGAACTGGCCGAGAATGGCCATGGAGATTTTGACCGGGAAATAGGTGTTCACGCCGATCCAGCCGAGCGTCATCAGGAACATCAACAGGCTCGGCAGATAGGCGCCGCGGCGTCCGAAGGCCGAGCGCGCGAGGACCATCTGGTTGACGCCGGTCTTGTGGCCCATGACCGTGAAGGCGGCGAAGATCGCGGAGCCCGCCGCATTGCCGATGACGATGACCGCGATCGTCTCCCACAGACCGAGCTTGAGAATGATACCAAGGGCGCCGAGCGCCCAGTTCACCGGCGCGATATTGGCGCCCGCCCAGATCCACATCTGCTGCGGCCCGGTGGAATCCCGGTCGGCATCGGGGATCGGTTCGATACTGTGGATGTCTGCCCGCAACTCAGAGTTAGTCATGCTCGCCCCCACGTCAGAAACAACCTGAGGTCAACAAAGCAAGACGCGTACCAATCCCGGCAGAGCGGCTTGCTACTTGTGGGGCACCGGCGGCGTTCCATGGGTGTGGAACGACTCGATGGTCTTGAGGCCCCAGGCCTGCCCCTTCTTGCGCTCCTCCTCGGTCCAGACGATCGGCTTCCAGTCCGGCGCCAGGATCAGCCGTGCGCCGGCATTCGCGACTTCGACGCGGTTGCCGCCGGGCTCGTAGACATAGAGGAAGAAGGTCTGCTGGATCGCATGTTTGTGCGGTCCGGTCTCGATGAACACGCCATTTTCCAGGAAGATATCGGCCGCGCGCAGAATGTCTTCGCGGCTGTCCAGCGCGTAGGTGACGTGGTGAAAGCGCCCCTTGGTGCCGGAGTGATCGCGCGAATAGGCGAAGTCGTAGCTCTTGTTCGACATGGTCATCCACATCGCCGCTTCCGTGCCGTCTTTGAGCACGATCTGCTCGGTCAGCCGGAGCCCCATATAGTGCTCGAAAAACTCGCGGTTGGCCTTGATATCCACCGCAAGGCAGTTGAGGTGATCGAGCCGCCGCACATTGATGCCGCGCGCCGGATAGCGCTGCGCCTGATTTTTAAGCGCCGGCTTGAGTTCCGGCGGCGCCTCGTACCATTCGGTCTCGTAATAGAGTTCGACGATATGTCCGTCCGGGTCGCGGCAGCGAAATGCCGGCCCGTGGCCGAGGTCACCGTCGGTCCAGCCGATATCGTAGCCGGAGCCCTTCAGCGCTGCGACGCGGCGCTCCAGCGCCTGCGGGCTGCGGGCCCGCAGCGCCATGTGTTCCATACCCGACGTGTTCGACGCCGTCAGCTTCAGCGAATAGCGCTCATAGTCGTCCCAGCCACGCAGATAGACCGACTCGCCTTGCCGACCCGACACGGTCATGCCCATCACGTCGACGAAGAATTTGAGACTCTCGTCCGGCTTCGGCGTCAGCAATTCGAGATGGCCGAGATGCGCGAGATCGAAAATGGGTTCGGGAGTCATTGGTCGTTTCCTCCAGTATTCTAGTCGAGCTTACTCGATCCCCTCATGGTGAGGAGCGCGTCTTCGCGCGTCTCGAACCATGAGGAATTGGGCGCTCATCCTTCGAGACGCGGTCGAAGACGACCGCTCCTCAGGATGAGGGCGACGGCGCGCTATCGCAACGCGCGCGTCACGTCGTCGAACAGCTCATCAACGCTGAACCTGCGCGGGATCAGCCCCTGCTGCGCAGAATAGTCTGTAATGAGAGCCAGCGAACGATTCATGGCATCCGCATCGAAAGACAGGCTCTTGCCGGCTGCCGCCGCCCTGCTCGCCTCCAGCATACGGTGGACTTCGCGCACGACGTCGGGCCGCGTATCGGACAATTGCTTGCTGACCACCACCATATGGTTGATCGGTACCACGCCATGCCTGGCCAGCCAGGCTTTCTCTGCAGCGGCTACGTCGGGGAATAGTTGCGCCACCCGTGGATCGTCGCTCTTCTCGCCGAGCACGGCGTCCAGTTCGCCGTCGAACAACATCTGCATGATCGCCTTGCCGGCAGGTGCCTTGGTGGTGCTGTCGACATATTCAGCGACATGCGGCTCCTCGAAGGTGATCCATTCGATCGCATCGAGATTGACGCCGTGGTCATTGGCGAGTATGCCGCGCAGCCACGCGCCCGTTGTCGTCGTAAACGATCGAATACCGACGCGCTTGCCTTCAAGATCCTTAGGTCCGGCAATACCAGCCCCGGGGCTCGTGACCGCGAAGCCAAACTGATGCCGCGCCATCATCACATCAGGCAGCAGCACCATCGGCTTGTCGTAGCTCCTGGCCATCAGATAGGTGACGATGGCCATTTCGGCGATGTCGAAGGCCCCGTCGCGCACCATGGGCTTGAAGCCCTTGTTGGTGGGCTTGTAGTCCGCGAAGTCCAGTTCGACGAGATCAGACGTGATCGCGCCGGATTTCAACGCAGCCGTATGCGGATGATCGCCGAGCAGAATACGAAGCCGCATGCCAGCCTCCTCCCCGCTCAGGCCTGATCGGGATCGTCGACGTAAACCAGACCCGCTTTGGCGAGCGGCTCCCGCATATTGTACATGTCGAGGCCGAGAATACCGGAAGCCAGCTTCTGCCGCTTGGCGTCCTCTTCGGCAAAACGCTTCTCGCCCTTCACCGCAACCTCCGCAGCATGTTTGCGCGGGATCACCACGACGCCGTCTTCATCGGCGACGATGACATCACCCGGCGTCACCTGCGCACCGGCGCAGACCACCGGCACGTTCACCGCGCCGAGCGTCGCCTTGACCGTCCCCTTCGCCGAGATCGCGCGCGACCACACCGGAAAGCCCATCTCGCGCAGCGTCTTGATATCGCGGCAGCCGGCATCGATGATCAGGCCAACACCGCCGCGCGCCTTCAGCGACGTCGCGAGCAGATCGCCGAACATGCCGTCGGTGTTGTCCGTCGTGCAGGCCACCACCAGCATGTCGCCGGGTTTGCACTGCTCGATGGCCACATGCAGCATCCAGTTGTCACCGGGCTGCGCCAGCACCGTCACCGCGGTGCCGGCGGCCTCTGCGCCGGACCACACCGGCCGCATATAGGTCTTCATCAGGCCAAAGCGGCCATAGGCCTCGTGCACCGTGGAGACGCCGAGCGCGCCGAGCCGCTGCACGACGTCGGCATCCGCGCGTTGAATATTCCTGACGACGACGGGTTTCATGCCAGCGTCTCCACGGTCATCGGGAACAGGCGCTGATAGGCTTCGCCATAGGTCATGGCCGCGCCGGTGTTGCGGCCACCCTGCATGCCGCGCTGCAAGGCCACCCGCTCGTAATAGGCCCAGAGGTGTTTTTGCGCAGCGAGAATTTCGAACGTCTTGCGCTTGATGTCCCAGACCTCATCGATGTTGAGGATCACCTGCGGCTTGAAATTGCACATCTCCGGCTGATGCGGCTCGAACAGGAACACCGGCGGCGCGGAGTAGCTGTATTCCGCTTCAGGCTTGTGCCCCATCGCCTGCGCGATGATGCGGGCTTCCTGTGCGGCGGCGGTCGCCGCGGGATGATCGACATTGTAGGGATCTTCGAGCGAATGCGTCAGTACGAAGCTTGGATTGAGCTCCCGATAGATATCGATCAGCCGCTCCTTGTGTGCTTCGGTCAGATGCAACGGATAATCACCGGCATCGAAGAATTCGATCTCGGCGCCGAGCGACGCCGCCGCGCGCTCGGCTTCGTCCTTCCGGCCAGCCTTGACCTTGTCGAGCGTCATACCCGCCTGCTTCCAGGCAAATTGCGACTCGCCGCGTTCGCCATATGCGAGACAGACGATCTTGACGCGATAGCCCTTCTTGGCATGCAGCGCGATGGCGCCGCCGGCGCGCCAGACGAAATCGCCGGGATGGGCTGAGACCACGAGGCCGGTCTTGGCTTTGGACATCGGATGTTCCTTCGGATTTTCGCGTCGCTTAGGTGTCGAATTCAAACAATCGCGCGGGATTGTCGACGAGGATCTTCTGCTGGATCACCGGATCCGGCGCGAAGAGCGGGATCAGATCGACCAGATCGCCATCATTGGGCATCGCCTTGACGTTGGGATGCGGCCAGTCGGTGCCCCAGATCACACGATCCGGCGCGGTCTCGCAGATCTTCTTGGCAAACGGCACGGCATCGGTGAAAGGCGGACCTATGGAGGTCACGCGCTCGCAGCCAGAGACCTTCACCCAGCATTTCTCGTCGCGCTTCATCAGGTCGATCAGGGTGCGGAACGGCTGCTGCTCCAGGCCATCAGCAGCCTTGACGCGGCCCATATGATCGATGGTGTAGATCACCGGCAGCTTCGCCAGCAGGTCGGCATAATCAGGCAGATCGACCGCATCGAAATGCAGATCGACGTGCCAATTCATCGGCGCGATCATGTCGATGATGCGGTGAAACACCTTCATGTCCGGCGTGCCGCCAAGATGCCGCACGAAGTTGAAGCGGCAACCACGGAAGCCACCTTCATGCAGTTCGCGCAGCCCCTTCTCCGTGATCGTGCCATCGATATTGGCCACCGCGCGGTAACGCCCGCCGCTCACCGCAATGGCATCGAGCGCCACGCGGTTGTCCGTGCCATGCACGCTGGCATTGACGATGACGGCGCGGCCGATGCCGAGCTTCTTGTGCAGCGCCTGGAAGTCCTCCAGCGGCGCGTCCGGCGGAATGTAGGAGCCGACATATGGGTACTTAGCGCCGGGGCCGAAGATATGCGTATGCGCGTCGCAGGCCAGCGGCGGCAGCTTGAACTTCGGCGTTTTAGTATGCGGATCGGGACCGGGAACGGTTGGCTTCGTCATTGTTTCGGAATTCCTGCCTTCTCGATCACGGCGGTCCATTTGGCGATATCGTCAACCAGCCGGGCCTTCAGTTCGTCGGGCGAACTCGCTTTCGCCTCGATGCCGAGATCGAGCAGCTTCTGCTTCACATCGGGCATCGCCAATACTTCGCGCAGGCCCGCATTCAACCGCGCAATCGCTTCGGGCGGCGTACCTGACGGTGCGAACAGCGCATTCCATGACACCACGTCATAGCCCTTCACGCCCCCCTCGATCATCGTCGGTACATCTTTCAGGATCACCGAACGGGATTCGCCCGTGGTCCCGACAGGACGCATCTTGCCATCCTGCAGCGCGGATTTCATCCCGACATAATTGTCGATCATCACATCGATGTCTTCGCGCAACAGCCCGACAATGACTTCCGGCGTTCCGCGATAGGGCACGATCTGGAAGTTGATCCCGGCCGTGGATTTGAGCAATTCGGCCGACAGGTTCTGGGTGCTGCCGACGCTGATGGTGCCGACATTCAATTTGCCGGGATTGTCGCGCGCGAACTTGATGACGTCGGCCAGCGTCTTATGTTGCGAATTCGTATTGGTGCCGACAATGAAATCGAAGAAGCCGATGCTGGAGATCGGCGCAAAGTTCTTTACGGGATCGAATGGCAGGTTCTTGAACAGCGGTACGCTGACGGCGGTGCCGTTGCTGAGCAGCGCCAGCGTATAGCCATCCGGCTGCGACGACAGTACTGCGCGCGCCGCAACGACTCCGCCAGCGCCCGGCATGTTCTCGATCACGAGACGCTGGCCGAGATTGTCGCCGAGCTTCTCGGCCACGATGCGGATGGTGATGTCAGCGACACCGCCGGCCGCGAACGGCACAATCACGCGAATGGGCTTGGTCGGATAGCCGGACTGGGCCTGCGCCACAGGTACCGCGTTCGTGAGGAATATCGCACCAAGCGCCAAATGCGCGGCGCTCAGCAGATGCTTGAGCCTGGTCGGGAAGCGGAGCGTCATGATGGATTGAAGACGCTTGATGCGTCCACCCTTGCCGTTTTTATGTCGGTACCCATGGCCGTCACGTCATCGCGACAAGGCTATGGACCGTTCTGCTCCCGCAGTAACCAATTCCGATATATGAAACAAATGAGAAATCTGGGATAATCGTGCAGTCTCCTGCATATATCCTGCCGAGCGGATTATCCCGCAGCCTGGAAGTATTTGCGGGTCAGGTCGATCAGCGCCTGCGCCGGCTTGCTCACCGGCTGTCCACGCTTGACGATGATGCCGACCGTCCGGCTGACACTTGGGTTGCGCAGCGGCACAGCGACCAGTCCGGCAGTTCCCTGCGTCGCCACTGCGATACTGGGGACCACGGCGATGCCGAGCTTCTCGAACACCATGCCCACCGCCGTCTGCAGATGCTGCACCTCGTAGCGCCAGTTCAGCTTGTCGCGGCGATGGCCGAGCGCGTCGTCGATCAGGGCCCTATTGCCGGCCTGCGGACTGATACGGATCAGCGGCATATCCTCGAGATGCGACCAGGCCACGAACTTGCGCTGCGCAAAGGCATGATCCTTCGTGCACAACAGGACGAAGCGCTCCTTGATCAGCGGGGTGACAGCCAGATCCCATATATTGGTCGCCGTGATCGTGATGCCGAACTCTGCCTGGCCGGACTGCACCAGCGTGGCGATCTCACTGGCTGAATTGTCGTGGATCTTGATCGAAATTCCCGGATGCGCCGCATTGAACTGCTTCAGCACCCGCGGCAGGTGATAGGCGGCGATGGTCGGCAGGCAGCCGAGTGCGATGTGTTCCTGCCGCTTGCGGCCTCGCGCCCTGAGCAAATCGATGGAGTCTGAGAGTTCCCCGATCATCCGCCGTGCGGTCGGCAGCAGTTCCAGCCCGGCCGGGGTCAGTGCCACCTGCCGCGTGGTGCGGGCCAGCAGCTGAAAGCCGAGATCCTCTTCCAGTTTCTTGATCCGGTGGCTCAGCGCCGTCTGCGACAGATTGAGGTGCGCGGCCGCGCGAGAGAAGCTGCCCCGCTCCGCGATGCTCAGAAACGCCTGCAGGCCGGGAAAATCGATGCGCATGAGAGGTCCGTGCACGGCCGAAGGCGGCCGCGCTGAGATAACGCGGCGACGACGACCCATGCAAGGTCAGGACGCCAGCCTATGCCGACCTCGCGGGCTGGTTAAAACCGCGTAAAGCCAGATCGCCAGCCACAAGCGACAAGGTATCCAGTGCCGGAGTTTCCGCGTTCCAGTGCGGAGCTAATTCCGCAATGCAAGTTTGACGAGCAGAGCCCACCGATAGCCCGCGGACGCGCCTTAACAATTTGTCCAGTCCCTGACCTGCATAGTCGGCCCAACCGGGGCGTGAGACGCGAATTCATCAATGACCAGTTTAAACGCAGCGGCGTCGTTCGGGCGCATTATCTCAGTTCGCGGCTCGCTGGCCCGGGTCGGCTTGCTCGCCGTGAACCCGATGACACCCTCGGAGATGCGCGGCACCGTCGGCCGCTTCGTCAGCATCCGTTGCGCCTCCTCGACCATCATTGCCATGATCACGGAAGTGTCCGCCGAGAACATGCATGCATCTGACATGTATATCGCGAGTGCCTCGGTCGATCTGCTCGGCGAGATCATAGGGCACGGAGACAAGGCCAAATTCCAGCGCGGCGTCACCAACTATCCCACCATCGACGACATCGTCGATCTGATCAGCAATCACGATCTGCGCACGGTCTATGCGCCGTCCGGCTCCGAGCAGATCAACGTGGGCACGCTGCAGCAAGACAAGTCGGTCGCCGCTTATGTCGACGTCGAGGAAATGCTGAGCAAGCACTTCGCGGTGCTCGGCTCCACCGGTGTCGGTAAATCCACCGGCGTGTCGCTGCTGCTCAATGAAATCCTGAAGTCGCGCCCGCATCTGCGCATCTTCCTGCTCGACGTGCATAACGAATATGGCCGCTGCTTCGGCGATAAGTCGCTGGTGCTGAACCCGCGCAATCTGAAACTGCCGTTCTGGCTGTTCAATTTCGAGGAAATCGTCGACGTGCTGTTCGCCGGCCGCCCCGGCGTGCCCGAAGAGCTCGAAATCCTCTCGGAAGTCATTCCGATCGCCAAGGGCGTCTACACGCAATACCAGAACGCCGACCGCATCGGCCTCAAGCGCATCGATCCGAAGACCATCGGCTACACCGTCGATACGCCGGTGCCCTATCGCCTGGTCGATTTGATCTCGCTGATCGACGAGCGCATGGGCAAGCTCGAGAACCGCTCGTCGCGCATCCAGTATCACAAGCTGATCTCGCGCATCGAAGCGGTGAAGAACGATCCGCGCTACGCCTTCATGTTCGACAACGCCAATGTCGGCGGCGACACCATGGCGGAAGTGATCAGCCATCTGTTCCGCCTGCCCGCCAACGGCAAGCCGATGACCATCATGCAGCTCGCCGGCTTCCCCGCGGAAGTCGTCGACTCCGTGGTGTCGGTGCTCTGTCGTATGGCATTCGATTTCGGCCTGTGGAGTGACGGCGCCTCGCCGCTGCTGTTCGTCTGCGAGGAAGCGCATCGCTACGCCTCCGCCGACCGCAATATCGGCTTTGGCCCGACCCGCAAGGCAGTGTCGCGCATCGCCAAGGAAGGCCGCAAATACGGCGTCTATCTCGGCCTTGTGACACAGCGTCCGGCAGAACTCGACGCCACCATCATTTCCCAGTGCAACACACTGTTCGCCATGCGCCTTGCCAACGAGCGCGACCAGGCGCTGCTGCGCTCCGCGGTGTCGGATGCCGCTGCCAACCTGCTCTCCTTCGTGCCGTCACTCGGCACCCGCGAAGTGCTCGCCTTCGGTGAAGGCGTCGCATTGCCGACCCGCCTGCGTTTCAAGGAAGTGCCGCCGCATCAGCTGCCGCGCTCCGAGGCCACCATCGCGACGGTGCCGTCGGTGGCTGCCGGTCACGACATGCAGTTCGTCAGCGCGGTGCTGGAACGCTGGCGCGGCGCCACCTCGCATCGCGAGGTACCGAACGATCCCGGCTTCATCGAGCGGCCGCTGGCAACGCCGAGCCGCAGCGTCGAAGCCCCGATGCTGCAACCCTCGCTCGGCCTCGATCCGGATCGCTTCTCGCTGCTCAAGAAGCCACTACGTTAATCGCATCAGCATGCATTGCCGCAAGCGCTTTGCGGTGACGGCGTGATCGCCTATGGTCTCGTGAAACAGAAACGTTCACGGGAATGCCAGATGACCCAGCCGATTGCGCAACGCTTTCCGACACCCGCCCTCGACAAGCTGCCCGAGGACATCCGCACGCGCATTATGGGCGTGCAGGAAAAGTCCGGCTTCGTGCCGAACGTGTTCCTGTCGCTGGCCTATCGTCCCGACGAATTCCGCGCGTTCTTCGCCTATCACGACGCCCTGATGGACAAGGACAGCGGGCTGACCAAGGCCGAGCGTGAGATGATCGTGGTCGCGACATCAGCCGCCAACCAGTGCCATTATTGCGTCATCGCGCATGGTGCGATCCTGCGCATTCGCGCCAAGAACCCGACCATCGCCGACCAGATCGCCGTCAACTACCGCAAGGCCGACATCACGCCGAAGCAGCGTGCGATGCTGGATTTCGCCATGAAAGTGAGCCGGTCCGCCGAGACCATCGGCGAGCAGGATTTCGCCGAGATCTCCGGCCACGGCTTCAGCGACGACGATATCTGGGACATCACCGCGATCTCGGCCTTCTTTGCACTGTCGAACCGGATGGCCAATGTCACCAACATGAAACCCAATGACGAGTTCTATATGATGGGCCGGCTGCCGAAGTAATGGCACGGGCTTAGAAGGATCTCGCAGTGCTCGACTGGTCGGACATCATCTTGCGTCTGGGCGTCGCCGCCCTCGTTGGCGGCGCTATCGGCCTCAACCGCGATCTGCATGGCAAGCCCGTGGGCGTGCGCACGCTGGGGCTCGTCAGCCTGGCCACTGCCATGATCGTAGTGCTGGCCGATCCGCTCGGCAAAGGCGGCTTCACGGATGCGGGAAGCCGGGTCATTCAGGGCGTGCTCACCGGCGTCGGCTTTCTCGGTGCCGGCGTGATCTTTCATGCCGAGCGGCATTTCCGTGTCCGCGGCCTGACCAGCGCCGCCTGCGTCTGGCTGACCGCCTGTGTCGGCATCATGTGCGGCGCCGGTCACTGGCGCATCGTCACCGTCTCGGTGGTGATCGCCTTCCTCGTGCTGCTGCTCGGCGGAAGGATCGAACGCGCCCTGCATCGCGTGCTCGGCGGCAAAGGCGACCCCGCTGCGATCCCGATGGATGCGCCTCAGTCGTCGGACGCCGGTCCGCACCAGCCGGGCAAATAGATCGCATCTTTGCTTTTGGCGATCGCCAGCGCTTTCTCCAATGCCTTGGCGAAATCGGCCTCGATCTCCTTGGTGGAGAGCCGGCTGCGAAACAGGTCCGCCCAGAGGAATTCGCTGAACGGCGTAGTGTCCTTGGCATAGCCGCCGGCGCGGCGAATTTCGCCTGCCAGGCTGCGGAACGGATCGTCCTTCAGGCCCGTCACCGATTTCGGAATGTCCTTGAAGTGTCGTCGCTCGCCCTTGGCGTCATAGGGATAGGCCCAGCGGCGGTGATCGAGCACGCCCCAGAAGGCTTTCATATCGACCATCGTGAGATCCGCGATCACGGTGACGAGCACATCCTTCACGCCTTCGTCATGCAACGCACGTGCGAGATGATGGTGGTCGACCACGTAGTGACGCTGATCCGGCCCCAGCACCACGGGGATCATGTGCTGGCCGAGCAGTTCGGCCTGTTTGCGCTTGGACTTATGCGCGCGCCATCGTTTGCGCTTCTCCTTCACCTCGCGCATGCCCACCGTCATCTGCGTTGGCCGCAGCGACAAGATCGGGACCGGATGCAGCAACGGTTCGCGTGTGTTCGGCATATGGCCTCCCATATCTGATGTCTGTCCGGAACGAACTATGGCATGGCCGCTGCGCCGATGCGGATCAGTTCCACGTCATCTCTGCCGATCGCCGCATCCGTGCCATGCGGACTTTATCTGCGCGAAGCGGCCGCCTCGTGTTAGACTGCGACATCGCATGCGCAGACCCACGACCATGAAGACCCAGCAGCCGATTATCAGAGAAGATGACGAGCACCGCGTGCTTCGCTTCGTGCCCCGCACCTCCGACACGCTGCCACACCATCCCACCGCTCCCGCCGACCACCCCCGCCGCCGCCAAACCACCGGCGCCAGCGAGCTGTCCCGCTATCAACAGGCACAGGACGACCCCGACGACTTCCGCCACCGGATGCTGGCCAATAGCGCAGCCTTCGGCTTTACGGTGATCCTGGTGGGTGTCGGGATCTGGCTCGCGGTCAGCATCGCGGATCTCCGCAAAACCCAGGATTGCGTGTTGATGGGCCGCCGCGACTGCGCCCATATTGTTGCGCCGCACGGCTGAGGCGCGCCAAACCCTCTTTCCACAGCCCACAGCGGCTGGTGAGCGGGCGCTCAACTGCATTGAACTGCCGCCCCCGCTCCGATATACGGGCAATCGACTCTATACGGCGGACCGGGACTGCCCCGGGGCGAAGCCCTGTCTTTGCGCGCGCCGATCGAACATTATCTTCAATATATCAAAGGCTTAGTAATGTCCTCCACATTCGATCAGGTCGCTACAATCATCGCCGAGACTTGCGACATTCCCCGCGACACGATCACACCGGAAAGCCACGCCATCGACGATCTGGGGATCGACAGCCTCGACTTCCTGGATATCGCTTTTGCGATCGACAAGGCGTTCGGGATCAAGCTGCCGCTGGAAAAATGGACCCAGGAGGTCAATGACGGCAAGGCGACCACCGAGCAGTATTTCGTCCTGAAGAACCTCAGCGCGCGCATCGACGAATTGGTCGCGGCCAAGGGCGCGTAACGCCCCGCCATGAACCTCGAATATTTTCACCTGATCGACCGCATCACCGACCTCAATGTCGGCGAACGGACGATCACGGTCGAAGCCAACGTTCCCGAGACCAGCACCATCTTCGAGGGCCACTTCCCGGGCTACCCGCTGATGCCCGGCGTGCTGCTGATCGAGTCGATGGCGCAGACTTCGGGCTGGCTGCTAATCGCGCTGATGAAGTTCGAACGCATGCCGTTTCTGGCCGCGGTGAAGGAAGCCAAGATGCGTACCTTCATCACGCCCGGCACGAAGCTGGACATCAACGCCAGCGTGCTGCACGAAGGCGACGGCTTCTACATGACCACTGTCAAGATCAAGGTCGACGGCAAGCTGACCTGCAACGCGCAGCTCACCTTCAAGACCGTCCCGTTCCCCCATCCGGATCTGCGCGGACACATGGACATCGTGGCCGAGCGCATCGGATTTCCCTTACAGGCGATCACCAATGGCTGAAACCCGACCGATGACATCCGAGCCGGTGGAAGCGTGGATCACCGGCATTGGCCTCGCCACGTCATTGGGCGAAGGCCCTGACGCGCATTGGGATGCGTTGAACAACAAGCGCATCAACGTCGATGAAACCGGCTTCGCTCCGAACATCGTCCACCCCCTCGCGCCGGTCTCTTACGACGCGCAGATCCCCAAGAAGGGCGATCAGCGTCAGATGGAAGCCTGGCAGCGGATCGGCACCTATGCCGCCGGCCTCGCGCTGGATTCGGCTGGCGTCAAAGGCAACAAGGACATCCTGTCGAGGATGGACATGATCGTTGCCGCCGGTGGCGGTGAGCGCGATCTGGCCGTCGATTCCGGCATCCTGAATTCGGCCGGCTACGGCGCAGCGACCCCGGGCCTACTCAACGAAAAGCTGCTCAACGACCTCAGGCCAACGCTGTTTCTGGCGCAGCTTTCCAATCTGCTCGCCGGCAATATCGCCATCGTGCACGGCGTCACCGGTTCGTCCCGCACCTTCATGGGCGAGGAAGCCGCCGGCGTGGACGCCGCGCGCATCGCACTGGCCCGCATCGCCGACGGCCAGAGCGACATCGCGCTGATCGGTGCCGCACATAATGGTGAGCGCAAGGACCTGCTGCTGCTGTACGAATTCGACGACTTCAACCTGAAGAACAAGTTCGAAACCGTCTGGGCGCGCGAGAAGAATTCCGGCTTTGCGCTCGGCTCTGC
Organism: Tardiphaga sp. 20_F10_N6_6; assembly: GCF_052076045.1. NCBI lineage: Bacteria > Pseudomonadati > Pseudomonadota > Alphaproteobacteria > Hyphomicrobiales > Nitrobacteraceae > Tardiphaga > Tardiphaga sp. 20_F10_N6_6. Next base: position 351,100 of record NZ_CP197239.1, on the reverse strand, counting down.
CGGCGCATTCCTCGTCATCGAATCCAGGGCGCATGCAGAAGCGCGCGGTGCCAAGCCTCTCGCACGTCTCAAGAGCGTGGTTGCCGATCATGCCCGTCGCAAGACTCCCGGCGAAGTCACGGCGTCGCTGCAGGGGCTGTGGTCGAAACTCGGCGCGAAGAACGACGCGGCGATCATCACCGGTGCGACCGGCGCTGAGCCCGTGACGTCCGAAGAGCGCACGTTCCTGAAGGATCATGCCGACGTCGCCATCCGCGGCACCGGCACCCTCTTTGGCCATACGCTCGAAACCCAATTCCCGCTCGGCCTCGGCCTTGCGGCGCTTGCGATCTCGCGCGGCGCGATGTTTCCGCCGAACGATTCAACCGGCCTCGAGATTGAAAAGTCCGGCAGGCCCACCCAGATTGTGGTGATCGGCGCCGGTCATTGGCGCGGCGAAGGCATGGCGCTGGTTGAAGCCATCTAGAACCCAACTGGGCTCTAGATTTTTCTTATGTTTGAGCAAGATCCTATCCGAAAACCGGCATCCGCTTTTCGGGATCATGCTCAAGTTAAGCGGTCGACGCGGCCGACGGAGAGAGCATGACTGCAACGCGCGATAAATTCGGCCGACCAATCGTTGTCGTTACCGGCATGGGTGTTGCGACATCTCTCGGCGCCGGCAAAGAGGACAACTGGGCCAAGCTCACCGCCGGCGAATCCGGCATTCGCACCATCACGCGTTTTCCCACCGACGGCATGAAGACGACGATGGCAGGCACGATCGATTTCGTGCCGGTCGAGCCGTTTTCCTCCACCGACCTCTCCGAGAAGCTCGGCGAGCTGGTCACCGAGGAAGCCATCGCACAGGCCAATATCGGCAGCAAGGGTGACTTCCCCGGCCCGCTGTTCCTCGCGGTTGCGCCCGTCGAAGTCGAATGGCCGCAACGCCAGGTGCTGGCCAGGGCCGCTGGCGCCAATAGCGACATCAATTACGACACGCTGCTGCGCGTCGCGGGCGGCGGCAAGTTCGTTCAGTATCATCGCCGCTTCCTGTTCGGCTCTGTCGCCGACCATCTCGCCGACACGTTCGGCACCAAAGGCTCGCCGATCTCGCTGTCGACCGCTTGCGCCTCTGGCGCGACCGCGATCCAGCTTGGTGTCGAAGCGATCCGCCGCGGCGAAGCCGATGCGGCGCTGTGCGTGGCCACCGACGGCTCGGTGAACCCGGAAGCGCTGATCCGCTTCTCGCTGCTGTCAGCACTCTCGACCCATAACGACCCGCCCGAGAAGGCCGTGCGCCCCTTCGCGAAGAACCGCGATGGTTTCGTGATGGCCGAAGGCGCCGGTGCGCTGGTCCTGGAAAGCCTGGAGGCCGCTACCGCGCGCGGCGCCAAGATCCTCGGCATTGTTGCCGGTTGCGGCGAGCTCGCCGACTCCTTCCACCGCACCCGTTCCAGCCCGGACGGCAAGCCGATCATCGGATGCGTGAACAACGCGCTGGTGGATGCTGGCCTGACGTCCGACCAGATCGACTACATCAACGCCCATGGCACCGGCACGCCGGAAAACGACAAGATGGAGTATCTCGGCATTTCCAGTGTGTTCGGTGAGCGCGCCAAAGAAATTCCGGTCTCGTCCAACAAGTCCATGGTCGGCCACACCCTCTCCGCCGCCGGCGCCGTCGAGGCGGTGTTCTCGCTGCTGACCCTGGAACACCAGCGGATCCCGCCGACGATCAATTACGATGTTCCCGATCCGGCCATTCCGTTCGACGTGGTTCCCAATACCGCCCGCGATGCACGCGTGACGGCCGTGATGTCGAATTCCTTCGGCTTTGGCGGCCAGAATGCTTCGCTGATCCTCACCGGCGAGCCCGTTTAGGGCTCCTTGGTCTCACAGGCCCCCTCGCCGGTTGACGTCATGGCGTGAACCGGCGATACGCAGGCCATCCGAAATCAACCTTTCTTGCCGGAGACGCGGTTCATGCGTGCGCTCAATCTTGTTGCCGATCGCGAGCTTGTCGTCGCCGACGTCCCGCCGCCCCCGCCGCCTGCTGCCGGCGAAGTGCAGATCCGCGTCAAGGCGGTCGCCCTCAATCATATCGACGTCTGGGGCTTCCGCGGCATGGCCTTCGCCAAGCGCAAGCTGCCGCTGTCGATCGGCGCCGAAGCTTCGGGCGAGATCGCTGCCGTCGGCGAAGGCGTCACCAACCTGAAGCCGGGCCAGAAAGTCGTGATGTATGGCGCGCTGACCTGCGGTCACTGCAAGGCCTGTCAGGAAGGCCGTGACAATTTCTGCGAGAACGTCGGCGGTCTCTACGGCTTCCACATCGACGGCTTCTCGCGCGAACTGATGAACATGCCAGCGCGTCTGGTGATCCCCGTCCCCGACGGCATCAACTTCCGCGACGCCGCCTGTGCCCCGATCGCCTTCTCGACCGTGCAGCACATGCTGTTCGACAATGCCAAGCTGCAGCCCGGCGAGACTATTCTCGTTCACGCCGGCGGCTCCGGCATCGGTACCGTCGCGATCATGATGGCCAAGAAAATTGGCTGCACCGTCATCACTACCGTGGGTGACGACAGCAAGATCGAAGGCGTCAAGGCGCTCGGCGCCGACCACGTCATCAACTATCGCAAGGATCGCTTCGAAGGCGAGACCCGCAAGATCACCAAGAAGAAGGGCGTCGATGTCGTGTTCGAACACGTCGGTGCCGACACCTTCAACGGCTCGCTGCTGGTGATGAAGCGCGGCGGCCGCCTGGTCACCTGCGGTTCGACCTCGGGCCCGACCACCACGATCAACCTGATGCAGCTGTTCCAGCAGCAATACCGCATCTTCGGTTCGTTCGGCGCCACCATGAAGAACATCAGTGAAAGCCTCGACAAGATGGCTGACGGCATGCTGCCGGTGATCGATACCGAAGTGCCGATCAGCGATGTCGAGACCGCGCTGAAGCGGATGGAAACCCGCCAGGTGTTCGGCAAGATCATCGTTCACTTCTGATGCTCCGCCTGCTGCTTCGCACCAAGGCCCGCATTCGCGATGCCCTGAAGCCTGCAGGCGACGCCGCTGTCGGTGCGCTGACGATCGGCATCCTGCGCAGCACGCGCTATTTCGATCCGGTGAAGACCGCCAATCTGTTCGGCAAGATCACGCAGCGTATCGGGCCGCTGTTTCGCGAAGACAAGATCGGCCGCGCCAACCTCACCGCCGCCTTCCCCGAAAAATCACCGGAAGAGATCGACAGGATCCTCGCTGGCGTCTGGGACAATATGGGGCGCGTCGGCGCGGAGTTCGCGCATCTCGACCAGATCTGGGATTACGACCCGGCACATCCGACCAAACCGAGCAACGTCGAATTCTCGGCGCGGACGGCGGAAATTTTCGATCAGCTGCGCGACGACGGCAAGCCGGCGCTGATTTTCGCGAGCCATCTCGGTAATTGGGAGATTCCGGCGCTTGCTGCCGTCGCGCACGGCCTCGACGCCGCCGTGTTGTATCGCCGGCCGAACAGCGCCGCTGCTGACCGCGCCATTCATCAGACACGCGCGATCAACATGGGCAATCTCATTCCAGCCAGCCATGACGCACCGCTCAAGCTCGCGCACGCGCTGAACGAGGGCAAGCACGTCGCCATGCTGGTGGATCAATGGTTCACCAACGGCGTCCCGGTGGACTTCTTCGGCCGCAAGACCAACGCCAATCCGATGCTGGCACGACTGTTGCGCCAGGTCGATTGCCCGATCCACGGCGTTCGTATCATCCGCCTGCCCGATCATCGGTTCCGCATCGAAGTCTCCGAAGAGGTGAAACCGGTGCGCGATGCCAATGGCAGGGTCGACGTTCAGGGCACGATGCAGGCGGTGACGTCCGTGCTGGAAGGCTGGATCCGGGAATATCCCGAGCAGTGGCTGTGGCTGCATCGGCGCTGGCGATAACACTCAGCGTCCCGTCTTCACCTTCGTCCATAACCGGTTGATCACACGCTGCGTCGCCGGATCGCGTGCGGTAATGACGAACAGCTTCTGCAGCATCGCCGCATCCGGATAGATCGTCTTGTCGTTCAGGATTTTCGGATCGATCAGCTTCTGGCTGGCGAGATTGCCATTGGCATAACCGAGGAAATCTGAATTCTTTGCAGCGACGTCCGGCCGGTAGAGATAGTCGATCAGCTCATAGGCCTCATTGACGTTCTTGGCATCGGCCGGGATTGCCAGATTGTCGAAGAACATCTGCGCGCCCTCCTTCGGCACCGCATAACCGATCTCGACGCCGTTCTTGGCTTCCTCGGCGCGCGCACGCGCCTGAATGATGTCACCGGACCAGCCGACCACGAGGCAGATATCGCCGGTTGCCAGTGCGCTCAGATATTCGGAGGAGTGAAACTTGCGGACATTGCCTCTGATCTTGCCGACGAGATCGGCCGCCTTTTCGAGGTCTGGCTGTTTGGTCGAATTCGGATCGAGGCCCAGCGCATTCAGCGCCGCCGGCAGAATGTCGTCGGCGGAATCCAGCATATGGACGCCGCAATCCTTGAACTTCGCAAGATTCTCCGGCTTGAAGACGATATCCCAGCTATCGATTTTTGCGTCGGGCCCGAGGATTTTCGCGACCTGCTTGACGTTGTAGCCGATGCCCGTGGTGCCCCACATGTAGTTCGCGGCAAACTGATTGCCGGGATCGTAGATCGCGAGACGCTTGGTCACCTCCGGCCAGGCATTGGCGAGGTTCGGCAGCTTCGCCTTGTCGAGCTTCTGGAACACCTTTGCGGTGATCTGGCGCTGCAGGAAATACGCGGTTGGCACCACAACGTCGTAGCCGGACTTGCCGGCCAGCAGCCGCGTCTCCAGCGTCTCGTTGGCATCGAAGGTGTCATAGACGACCTTGATGCCGGTCTCCCTGGTGAAGGCCTCCAGCACACCGGGCGCCATGTAGTTCGACCAGTTGTAGAAGTTGACGACACGCTCTGCCTTCTGGTCTTGCGCCTGCACCGGCAAGGACCACAGCAGCGCCGCTCCGACGACCCACGCGATCCCGTGCTTGCCCATGCGCATCAACTTCCCCTAGCGGCGATGAACGGCGTTGGACAGGCGTTCCAGCGCGGTATCGAGCGTTGCGTCGTTCTTGGCGAAACAGAAACGCACCACCGAGGTCACCTTGTCCTGCTCATAAAAGGCCGACACCGGAATGGCCGCGACCTTGTAGTCGTAGACGAGACGCCGGCAGAAATCCTCGTCGGTCTCGTTCAGTCCCAGCGGCGACAGATCGACGGTGAGGAAGTACGTGCCCTGCGACTTGATGACGGGAAAGCCGATACTTTCCAGACCTGCGGCCAGACGATCGCGGCTACGCGCGAGATCGGCGCGCATCGTCTTGAAGTAATCGTCGGACTTGCCGAGACCATAGGCCACCGCAACCTGCAGATTTGGCGCCGTCGTGAAGGTGAGAAATTGATGCACCTTGGCGCAGACGCGCAGGAGATGCGGCGCGGCGCAGACGAAGCCGATCTTCCAGCCGGTGAGCGAGAAGATCTTGCCGGCGGAGCCAACCTTGATAGTGCGATCACGCATGCCGGGAATGGTGATCAGCGGGATATGGTCGTGGCCGTCGAAGGTCACATGTTCCCAGACTTCGTCGCAGATCGCGATCGTATCGAATTCCTGACAGAACTTCGCCAGCAGTTCGAGATCCTCGCGCGGCGACACCACGGCAGCCGGATTGAGCGGGCTGTTGAACAGCACGGCCTTGGTCTTGTGATTGAAGACCGCGCGCAGGTCTTCCTCCGTGAGGCGCCAGTGCGGCGGCTTGAGGCTGACCAGACGCGGAATGCCGCCGGCCTGCCGGATGATCGGCAAATAAGAATCGTAGACCGGCTGGAAGCACACGACTTCGTCGCCGGGCTCCACCACCGCAAGGATCGACGAGGTCAGCGCCTCGGTACCGCCGGAGGTCACCATTACCTCGGTCATCGGATCGAGCGAGAGCTTGTGCCAGTGCTGGTAATGCGTGGCGATCGCCTGACGCAGCTCCGGGATGCCCATCATCGACGGATACTGGTTATAGCCGTTCAGCACCGCATCGGCGGCCGCCTGACGGATATCGTCGGGACCGGGATGATCGGGAAAGCCCTGCCCGAGATTGATGGCGTTGTGGTCGCGCGCGAGCTGCGACATCGCCTCGAACACCGTGACGGGCAGCTCAGAGAATATCTTGTTCATCGAGCGATCAGCCAACCTTTGTCGGCAGGCCTGCGGCCTTCCATCCAAGGATTCCACCGGCGAGGTGCTTGTCATAGGCAAGGCCATCGGCCTGCGCGGCCAGCGAGGCCGTCACCGAGCGCTTGCCGGAGCGACATGCGAAGACGATCTGCTTGCCCGCAGGATCGGGCAGATCGGCGCTATCGAAGCCCGACAGCGGCACCACGACGGCATCCGGATAGGCCTCGACCGCGACCTCGTTGGGTTCGCGCACGTCAACCAGCAAATACTTGCCTTCAGTGATCCCCTTGGACACTTCCTCGGGCGTCAAATCGTGAACGGTATGAGCTTCGCCTGCCACCACAACCTCCTGCCGCCCCGGTGTCCGGAGCGAATGCGAAGGGGCGGAAACGCCCCTGTTTTCGGGCGCCAACGTCGCCTCTCGCGAGGCGAAAATCAAGCGTTGGAAGAGCTTATTGTCGGGCCTGATCCTGCCCGAAAGCCGCAGGCCCGCTTTTCGGAATCAGGCCTAGATAGTCACCTGCGTGCCTACCTCGACCACCCTCCCCGTGGGGATCTGGAAATAGTCGGTCGCGTCATTGGCAGTGCGGCTGAGCGCGATGAACAGATGGTCCTGCCAGCGCGGCATGCCGGAATGCACCGCAGGCTTCAGCGCCCTGCGCGAGAGAAAGAACGAGGTCGACATGATGTCGAACTGCCAGCCGGTCTTGCGCGCAATCGCGAGGGATTTCGGCACATTCGGCGATTCCATGAAGCCGAAGCGCAGCGTCACTTTCGAGAAGGTCGCGCTGATCTCTTCCATGCGCACCCGCTCACTGGGATCGATGCGCGGCGTTGGTGCGGTTTCGATGGTGAGAATAACGTTCTTCTCGTGAAGCACTTTGTAGTGTTTCAGACTATGCATCAGCGCCGTCGGCGCACTCTGCGGATCGCTGGTGAGAAATACCGCCGTGCCGGACACGCGCTGCGGCGGACGTTTCTCCAGCATGGCCACAAGATCGGCCAGCGGAAACTCCAGCTTGCGCGACTTCTCGAACAGCAGGCGGCTGCCGCGCCGCCACGTATACATCATGAGAATGATCACGCCGCCCATCACCAGCGGCACCCAGCCGCCGTCGAACACTTTCAAGAGGTTCGCGGTGAGGAACGTGACGTCGATCACCAGAAACGGCACGATCAGCGCCGCAGCCGCGATCGGCGACCACTTCCAGCCGCGCCAGATCACCACAAAGCCCATCATCGCAGTGACGACCATGGTGCCGGTGACCGAGATGCCATAGGCCGAGGCCAGCGAGCTCGATGACTTGAACAGCACGACAAGCACGATCACAGCGATGAACAGCAGCATATTGACGCGCGGAATGTAGATCTGGCCGGAATGCGACTCCGATGTGTGCCGGATTTCGAAACGCGGCAGCAGGCCAAGCTGGATCGCCTGCTGCGTCAGCGAATAGGCGCCGGTGATCACGGCCTGACTCGCAATCACGGTGGCAGTCGCCGCGAGGATCACCATGGGGATCAGCGCCCAGTCGGGAAACATCAGATAGAACGGATTTTCGAGCGCGGTGGGATCATGCATCACCAGCGCAGCCTGGCCGAAATAGTTGATGGCCAGCGACGGCAGCACGAGAAACAGCCAGGCCAGCTGGATCGGCTTTTTGCCGAAATGGCCGAGATCGGCATAGAGCGCTTCGGCGCCGGTCACGGCGAGAAACACTGCGCCCAACGTCACGAAGGCGATGATGCCGTGATGGAACATGAAGTAGATCGCGTGCACGGGATTGAGTGCCGCGAGCACTTCAGGATGCTTCACGATCTGCGGAATGGCCGCTACCGCGATCACGATGAACCATAGGCACATGATCGGTCCGAAGAACGTCGCGACCTTCGCAGTCCCACGCGATTGCACGGCGAAAAGCGCCACAAGGATCACGATGGTGAGCGGTACAACATAGGGATCGAAGGCGGTGGTGACGAGCTTGACGCCCTCGATGGCCGAGAGCACGGACAGCGCCGGCGTGATCACCGCGTCGCCATAGAACAACGCCGCGGCGATGATGCCGAGCATCACCACCACCGGCCCGCTCGATCCGATCGCGCGCTGGGCCAGCGCCATCAGGGCCAGCGGGCCACCCTCGCCGTTATTGTCGGCGCGCAGCAGCAGCACGACATATTTGAGCGTCACGACGATGATCAGGGCCCACAGAATCAGCGAGAGGACGCCCAGGATTGCTTCATTGTCGATGCCGGGCGCCTTGTGGCCCCCGGCCGCGACCAGCGCCTCACGGAGCGCGTAAAGCGGGCTGGTGCCGATGTCGCCATAGACGACACCGATACTGCCCATGACGAGCGAGCCGAAGCTGGCCGTCGAGTGCCCATGGGTAGGGTCCGCCGGGGATGCCGCGGCGGGAGATGCGCTATCGATGGTCATGGAAACGGCCTCGAAGACTTCTGAATCGCAGGTCTCTGAACAGCGGGGCAGCGAGGCCGTTCCCGGCCCCGATGATCACACTCGTTATAGCGCAAATCGGGGAACCGGACATGACAAAAGATGCTTAGATCGTCACCTGAGTACCGACCTCCACCACGCGTCCGGTGGGGATCTGGAAATAGTCGGTGGCGTCGTTCGCCGAACGGCTGAGCGCGATGAACAGATGGTCCTGCCACAGCGGCATGCCGGATTGCGCCGACGGCTTCAGCGAGCGCCGCGACACGAAGAACGACGTCGCCATGATGTCGAACTGCCAGCCGAGTTTACGCGCGACGACGAGCGCCTTGGGCACGTTCGGCGATTCCATGAAGCCGAAGCGCAGCTTTACCATCGAGAATTTGTCGCTGATATTCTCCATGCGAACGCGTTCGGCCAGATCGACCTTCGGCGTTTGCGCAGTCTCGATGGTCAGGATCACATTGTGTTCGTGCAGAACCTTGTTGTGCTTCAGATTATGCAGCAGCGCCGTCGGCACGAATTCGGGATCGCTGGTGAGAAACACCGCGGTGCCCTTCACGATATGCGGGGGGCGCTTTTCCAGACTCTTGATAAGATCGCGCAGCGGCACTTCGATACGGCGCGTCTTGGTGATCAGGATCGCCGCGCCGCGGCGCCAGGTCCAGATCATGCCGGCCATCAGTACGCCGAACAGCAGCGGCACCCAGGCGCCTTCCAGCAGTTTCAGGAGATTGGCACTGAGGAAGGCCAGATCGACGAACACCAGCGGCGCGATGATCGCAGCGGCAGTCGCGGCCTTCCAGTTCCACAGCTTCCATATCACCACAAAGCCCATGATGCCATCGGCCACCATGGTGGTGGAGACCGCGATGCCATAGGCCGAGGCCAGACCACTCGACGATTTGAACAGCAGCACCAGCAGCAGCACACCAATCAGCAGCAGACGATTGACCCGAGGCAAATAGATCTGGCCGGCATGGGTCTCGGAGGTGAAGCGCACTTCGAAACGCGGCAACAGGCCGAGCTGCACCGCCTGACGCACGAGCGAATATGCTCCTGTGATGACGGCCTGGCTCGCAATCACGGTCGCGGCCGTCGCTAGCGCGATCAACGGCAACAGCATCGATTCCGGTGCCATTCGATAGAACGGATTTTCGATCGCGGCCGGGTTCGACAGCACGAGCGCGCCCTGCCCGAAATAATTGATCATCAACGCCGGCAGTACGAAGAAGAACCAGCCGTATTGAATTGGCCTGCGACCGAAATGGCCGAGATCGGCATAGAGCGCCTCGCCGCCGGTGACGGCCAGGAAGACTGCGCCTAGGGTCACCAGACCGATGGTCCCGTGGGTCAGCATGAACTGCACGGCATAATACGGATTGATCGCCTTCAGCACCGTCGGATCATCGAAGATATGCGAGGCGCCCATCAGCGCCAGCGCCGTGAACCAGATGATCATCACCGGACCGAAGGCGGAGGCCACCTTGGCGGTGCCAATACGCTGTACGGAGAACAGCACGACGAGAATCGCGACCGTGACCGGCACGACGTAAGGTTCGAGCGCAGGTGCCTTGAGCTTGAGGCCTTCCACCGCCGAGAGCACCGAGATCGCCGGAGTGATCATGGAATCGCCGATGAACATCGAGGCGCCGATCACGCCCAGTACCATCAGCGGCAAGCTCCGCCGACCCAAGGCACGCTGGCCGAGCGCCATCAGCGACAGTGTTCCACCCTCGCCATTGTTGTCGGCGCGCAGCAGGAACAGCACATATTTGGCAGTGACGACGATGAACAGCGCCCACAGGATCAGCGAGAGCACGCCGAGCACGATGACGGGCGTCACCGGCGCGCCATGAGTCGCGCCGTGTACCGCCTCGCGGAATGCGTAAAGCGGCGACGTTCCGATGTCGCCGAACACGACGCCGATACTGCCGACCGTGAGCGACCAGAAGCCGGTATGAACCGGAACTTCGATCGGTCCCTCGCCTGTTGTTTCCGTAACGGCCATTCTGCTCGTAACGCCTCTGGACAATCCGGACCCGGCTATGGCGCGCCGGGCAATGCCAGTCAACCGGGACACTAGCCTATCCTGCCGCAGATCGCTTATCGGGAGCGCAGCAAAAATCGGCATTGCCCAGCAAAAAAAGAGGCTGGAGCAGTAAAAAAGGAATTGACTGTTTTACGGCTTGAGGTTTGGCGGCAGCGGAGGGTCTTCCCGCATCAGCGTAATGGTCACCCGCCGGTTGGCGGCCATGGTCGGATCATCGGGGAATAGCGGCTGGCTGTCTGCCTTGCCCGACACCGAGAAGATATGGGACGACGGCAGGCCTTCGCGTTCCAGAATCTGCCGAACGACATTGGCGCGATCGGCCGACAGATCGAATGCATCGTATTCGCTGCGCGCCGGCACGAAGCCCGCGGCGGTGTGACCGACGATAGCCACGCGCAGCGGTGTTGCCTTCAGCGGCCCGGCGAGCTTCTGCAGCAACAGACGTGTGCGCTCATAGGGAACCTTGGATCCGTCAGCAAACATCGAGCGGCCGTTCTGGTCGATGATTTCCAGATTGAGGCCCTGCTTGGTCTCCTCGAACATGATGTTCTTGGAGATCTCGTTGATCTCCGGCATGTCCTGCAGCGCCTGCCGCAGTGACGCCGAGGCGAGCGCGAATTCACGGTCCATCTTCAGCTTGGCGCCCGCGGGACGGCCGCCCTTCTCGCTCGGACTGGTAACGTTGGACGCATCGTCCGGCGACACATGGTCCTTGTTCTTCGTCTGGCCGCGCGTCGGCAGACCATCGGATTCGATCACGCCTGAATAACGCGCATCGGATTGCACGCCGAAGGCTTCGCGGACCGAGCCGGCAACGATCTTGAGTTTGGCGCCGTCAGGGCTGGAGAATGCCACGAGCATGACGAAGTAGCTGAGCAGCAGCGCCATCAGGTCGGCGAAGGTCACGAACCAGCCATGGCCGCCGTGTGCTTCTCCGCGTTTTTTCTTCGCCATCGGACGTGCTCCGAGCCTGCCTCCAGTGTGTTACGCTGGGACCGGCTCACTTTCGTCATGGCGGTGCTTCTCGGGCAGATAGGCCAGCAGCATTTCTCGGACCAGCGCCGGGCTCTTGGAGTCGCGGATCATCAGGATGCCGTCGATGATGAGCGTGCGGTTGGTCTCCTCATCGAGCACCTTGACGTGCAGTTTGTCGGCGATCGGCAAACAGATCAGGTTGCCGACGATAGCGCCGTACAATGTAGCGAGCAGCGCGACGGCCATGAACGGGCCGAGCTTGGACGGATCGGACATGTTCGAGAACATCTGCACCATGCCCAGCAGCGTACCGATCATGCCGAAGGCCGGCGCGCAATCGCCGATGGCGCGGTAGATCTTCGAGCCTTCATCGAGATGCATGAGGAAATTGTCGCGGTCGCGCTCGAGATTGTCGCGGATGAATTCGAGATCGTAACCGTCGGCAACGAAGCGGATTCCTTTGGCGAGGAATGCGTCATCAGTTTCGACTTTTTCGAGTCCGACCGGTCCCTGCTTCCTCGCGATTTCCGCGATGCGGGCGAGTTCGTCAACGAGATCGCGAGCGTTCAGGCGGCTCAGCGTGAATGCAAATTTGGCGCCGAGCGGAATGCCATGAAGGATGGACGAGAGCGGAAAGCGGATCAGCGTCGCGGCGAACGAACCACCGAAAATGATGATGACGGCGTGGATGTCGTAGAACATCCCGAAGCTGCCGCCCATGAGGACCAGGGTACACAGCACAATGATGCCAGCGACAAAACCGACGAGTGTTGTGATATCCATGTCAACTCCGACGCTATACACGTATCGAACGACGCCCGTCCTGGACGGCGGCACGCCTCGAGATCAGGCCGCGCAAAGGTACCTTAGCGATACTGCGATTAAGGACGCGTTACCGCTTCACGGTTCATTAACGACAGATTAATGACGTGCGTGCACGCGTGGAACGATACGGAAAGTTCGTTCAGCAGACCGATTGAGGGCGATTGCGCGGCGTCAAACAGCGCGCTGGACGACCACGAAAGTACGCGATCCCGGCGCGTGGGTCGGGTCATCGAGAAACTCGATCGGCTTGAGGCCGGCGGCCACGCAGAAGTCCGCGATCGTATTCTTCGGCAACGGCTTTGCACCGCGCCACGACGTGTCCGCGGTTAGCGGATCCTTACCGAGCATCATTTTCAGGCGCTGGATGACAGGCGTCGGGACGAACTTGGCGATATGCCAGAGGATCGTCGGATATTCGTGCGCCGTTCGGAAGTGAATGAGTCCAAGCGCGGATGGACGCAGGATGCGGGCAACCTCGACCAGATTGGCCTTCACGACGTCATGCGACGGCATGTGCTGAAAGACCTCATATGACCACACGAAATCGGCAGTTTCGGACGCTAAGGGAAACACGACGCCATTGCCGGCGACGAAGTCGAGATTGCTGAACGCCGCTGCCGCCGCCTTCGCTTTTTCCACCATGACGTCGGACACATCGATGCCAACAGCCCTGGTGAAACGCCGGCCAAGCGCCTGCGTGAAACGTCCGACACCGCAGCCGATATCGACCGCCGTCTTGCCGACGGGATCAACTGCATATTTTGCAAGAACAGGGTCGATCAGCAGCGTCGCGCGTTCGCGTCCGAGTGCGAAGAATTTTTCGGGATCGTGATCCCACAACTCGGTCTCGACGTAAAAGAACGGGTCACGATTTGCACGCTCATTCCAAGCTTTCTTCATATCCTTGGTCTGAGGCAATACCGTCTCCAATGTCCGTTTTTACGGCGGAACCGGCAGTTAGCCCGAAGCCCTCCGGCCGCGCAAGCAACCGGAGCTGGTTCGGGTTGATCGGCATCTAACCTTTATCGTTAGTCTTAATAGCCCCGGATTTCAGTGTATTTCCGACGAGCGCGCCATCGCCTCTTTCAGCTTCTCGAGCGTGAATGACGGGCTGCGCGCGATATCGAGAATGGGTGTCTCCCGCCGCCCGCACAGCTCTGCCGCTTCCGGCAGTTTCGCGGCGACATCGAGCGGGATCACAACCGCACCGTGCTGATCGGCATGGATCAGATCGTCCGAACGGACACTCATGCCGGCAACGCGTATTTCATTGCCGAACTCGCTCACATGCACATGCGCATGCGACGGACCGATCGTGCCGGCGAGCGCCTGGAAGTCCGGTGCCCATTGCGGGATATCGCGGATCGAGCCATCGGTGACCACACCGAGGCAACCGAGCGCCCTGTGGACGGCGCTGTTCACCTCGCCCCAGAACGCGCCATAGCCCGCGTCGGGCCCGTCGATATCCTGGATGACGCTGATGCGCGGACCGATGCCCGTACCGACATAGTCGTAGTAAGCGAGCCGCCGCGCCTTCTGCTCCGCGGCAGGCAGACCGGACGCCATGGTCGCGCGAATGGTCGCGGTGCGCGCATAGCCGACGATGGGCGGCAGATTGGGAAACGGACAAACCAGCGGACGCGTGGTGTAGCCGATCAGCCGGCGATCGGGGGCGACGATCTCCATCGCATTGCAGATGGTCGGCGTGTCGTAGCGGCCCAGTGCTTCTAGAACGGATGCGGGCAGCGGACCGGTCGCGGAATTCGTCACGGCGTTTCTCCTGTGGGTGATTATCGCATCCCGTCTTCGCGGGACGTCGTCGTCGCTGAGTGACTTCGGATATAGCCGACTTCAGTGCATGCCCAAAACGAAATGCAGCCGCTTTCGTCGTGGCTGCTATCGCGGGGGAAAGCGGCTGCATGAATTGTTCGCGAGATGGATAATCAGTTCAGGCGTGCGGGCCGATCATCCGGTGCGATCTCAGGTGCACCCGGCGTATAGGGCGGCGATGCATGGGGCCCCGCCGGATCGACAGGGACCACCGACTGCGCGGCGAGCGCACGTTCCTGATCGCGATACGATTTCCAGCCCAGCGGCAGGCTCAGCAGATACATGATCGAGAGCGCCGACAGGATGTGCCAGGGGTAGCCGATCAGCAGCGCGATGAAGAGCACGACGCCGACGAACACCGGCAGCACCAGCTCGCGCGGCACCCGCATGTTCACGGCCTTGCCGGAGAACACCGGCAGCCGCGACACCATCAGGAAGCCGACCAGCAGCGTGTAAAGGGTCGTCAGGATGGCCGGCGGCATCGGCGTGCCCAGGAAGCCCAGATAGATCGGCAGCATCACGGTGAGCGCGCCCAGCGGCGCCGGCATGCCCGTGAAAAAGTTCGCGGCAAAGGCCGGCTTGTCCGGATCGTCCATGGTGGCGTTGAAACGCGCCAGCCGCAGACTGCCGGCGATGGCGAACACCATCGCGGCGATCCAGCCGGCATTGCTGAGATCGTGGAGCTGCCAGAAATACAGGATCAGGCCAGGCGCCACACCGAAATTGACGAAGTCAGCCAGGCTGTCGAGTTCGGCGCCGAATTTGGACTGGCCCTTGATCATGCGGGCGACACGGCCATCGACACCATCGAGCACGGCGGCGAACACGATGGCCGCCACGGCCAGTTCCATCCGCCCCTCGGTGGACAGGCGGATCGCCGTCAGGCCGGCGCAGATAGCCAGCAGCGTGATCATGTTCGGCACCAGCATCCGGATCGGAATGGTCCGGAACCGGCGGCGGCGCGTCTCGGGAGACTGGTCAGGAGGCATTTGCATGGCGTGATCCTAGCAAATCCCACGCTGTTCCGCCATTGTGGCGTCCTGCCGCTCAAACCGGCAGGAAATCGGGGTTAATCACCCCCGCGGCCATCACCCCTGGGTTATCACCCGGGTTAATCGACGCGGTAGGTGCGGCCGCCGTCACCGATCCGGAAATCGGCCAGCACGGTCTCGCCGGCAATCGCGGTCTGCCCCACGGCCACCAGCGCCTTGCTGCCTTCCGGCAGGTAGATATCCAGCCGGGAGCCGAAACGGATCAGGCCAAAGCGCTCGCCGGCGCTCAGGGTCTGGCCCTCGCGCACGAAGGACACGATCCGGCGCGCCACAAGCCCGGCGATCTGCACCACGCCGATCCGGCCGCCGGGGGTCGAAATAACCAGCGAATTGCGCTCATTGTCCTCGCTCGCCTTGTCCAGCTCGGCATTGATGAACTTGCCCGGCCGATAGGCAATGCGCTCGATCCGGCCAGCCACCGGGCTGCGGTTCACATGGACGTTGAAGACGCTCATGAACACCGAGATGCGCAGCAGCGGCTGGTCGCCGAGGCCGAGTTCGGCCGGCGGCAGCACCGGCTGCACCATCGACACTTTCCCGTCGGCGGGCGACACCACGACACCCTCGCGGGTCGGGGTCACGCGCACCGGATCGCGGAAGAACAGCGCACACCAGACGGTCAGCAACGTGCCGATCCAGCCCAGCGGCGTCCAGATCCAGAACAGCACCAGGCTCGCCAGCGCAAAGGCGCCAATGAACGGATAGCCTTCCTTGTGGATCGGCGGGATCTGGCCACGGATGGAATTTGCGATGGACATTTAAGCTCTATCTTTCTTCCCCTCTCCCCCAAGCAGCGAAGCTGCGCAGGCGGGAGAGGGTGGCGCGACGCGTAGCGGCGTGCCGGGAGAGGGGGCTGGCGCGGAATGGCCAAGATGTTCAACGATCACCTCAAGCACTCCATCCGTGTTGTTGAACACCTCATTATTCCAGAACCGCAGAACGCGAAACCCTTGTTGTTGAAGCCATTGGTCTCGGGTTTGATCCGGTTTGCTGTCAGCATGCTGCCCGCCATCGACCTCAATGACGAGGCGCCGTTCAAGGCAGACGAAATCAACGATGTATCGCCCAATCGGCACCTGACGCTTGAATTTGAAGCTCTGAAATCGGTGGGCGCGCAGCCGATACCAAAGCTGCCGCTCGGCATCCGTCATGTTGGCGCGCAAAGCTTTGGCCTGATCCCTCGCCATGCCCCCCTCTCCCGTCTCGCCCGCTAACGCGGGCGATCCACCCTCTCCCGCCAAGCGCAGCTTCGCCGCGCTCGGGGGCGAGGGAAAGAGAAAGAATCACTCCGCCGCGTCAGGCGTCATCAGCCGGTCGTCATCGACCGGCGGTGGGGTGCGATTGGGGGCGATGGCATCATCGCCGATCTGGGCCAGCCGCTCACGGGCCTCCTGGGCCTCGCGTTGCCGGTTCCACATGCTGGCATAGAGACCGGCCGCGGCCAGCAACTGACCATGGGTACCGCGCTCGGCGATACGGCCCTGGTCGAGAACGATGATCTCGTCGGCGCCGACGATGGTGGACAGCCGATGCGCAATCACCAGCGAGGTGCGGCCCTGCGAGACCTTCTCCAGCGCGTCCTGGATCTCCTGCTCGGTATGGCTATCGAGCGCCGACGTCGCTTCATCGAGCAGCAGGATCGGCGGGCCCTTCAGCACGGTCCGCGCAATGGCCACGCGCTGCTTCTCGCCGCCGGAGAGTTTCAGGCCGCGCTCGCCCACTTCGGTCTCGTAGCCCTTTGGCGACATCCGGATGAACGGGTCGATCTGCGCCATACGGGCGGCTTCCTCGACCTCCGCGTCGGTTGCGTCCCAACGGCCATAGCGAATGTTGTAGCGGATGGTGTCGTTGAACAGCACGGTGTCCTGCGGGACCATGCCGATGGACTGGCGCAGCGAGGCCTGCGTGACATTGCGGATGTTCTGGCCATCGATGGAGATCGTGCCTCCCGATACATCATACAGTCGGAACAGCAGCCGCGAGATCGTCGACTTGCCGGCGCCCGACGGGCCGACGATGGCGACGGTCTTGCCGGCCGGCACATCGAAGGAGAGCCCCTTCAGGATCGGCCGCTCCGGGTCATAAGCGAAACGGACATCGTCGAAGCGCACAGCGCCCGATGTCACCAACAGCGGCATCGCACCCGGAATATCTTTCACTTCCGGATTGCGGTTCAGGACACCGAACATCTTCTCGATGTCGATGATCGCCTGCTTGATCTCGCGATACACCATGCCCATGAAATTCAGCGGCTGGTAGAGCTGGATCATCATGGCGTTGATCATGACGAAATCGCCCACCGTGTGGGTGCCGTTGCGCACGCCGACCGCGCACATCAGCATCGTCGATGTCAAACCGAGCGTGAAGATGATTGCCTGACCGGTATTGAGCACAGCCAGCGACGTATAGGTCTTGACGCTGGCGCGCTCGAAACGCTCAACGGTCTTGTCATAGCGCTCGGCCTCGCGCGTTTCAGCGCTGAAATATTTGACCGTCTCGTAGTTCAGCAGCGAGTCGATGGCCTTGGTATTCGCTTCGGTATCGGACTCATTCATGTTGCGGCGGATGGCGATGCGCCACTCGGTCGCCAGGTACGTATAGTACATGTAGACGACCACGGTGATCGCCACGACCAGCACATAGCGCCAGTCGAACTGCCACAGCAGCACACCCATCACCAGCAACAGCTCGACGATGGTCGGCACCAGTTGCAGGATCACCATCCGCACGATGACTTCGATGCCTGCGCGGCCGCGTTCGAGCACACGCGTCAGGCCACCGGTCTTGCGCTCCAGATGAAAGCGCAGCGACAGTTCGTGCATATGGACGAAGGTGAGATAGGCCAGCTTGCGCACCGCATGCATGGCCACCTTGGCAAAGATGCCGTCGCGCCACTGCGTGAAGATCGCCATCAGCACGCGGATCGCGCCGTAGCTGACGGTCATGGCGACCGGCGATGCGATCAGCCACAGCGTCCAGTTCGAGGACTGGACCGGAGCCGTATCGGCGCCGGTCAGCGCATCGATCGCCCATTTGAAGGTGAACGGCACCGTCAGGGTGGCCGCCTTGGCGACCAGCAGCAGCAGCATCGACCAGACGACGCGCATCTTCAGGTCGTCGCGGTCGCCCGGCCAGATATAGGGCCACAAATGGGCGAGCGTTCCGAACAGGGTGCCGCGCTCGATATAGGCCGGATTGGGAGCTGTCTCGTCGTTCAGCGCGGGATCGGAATCAGACATGCACGGCGCCTGGAACGAACGGAGCTGCGGCCCGGGGCCGGCTCAAAATGGAGGTCGATTTCATTAGAATG
Organism: Tardiphaga sp. 20_F10_N6_6; assembly: GCF_052076045.1. Lineage (NCBI taxonomy): Bacteria > Pseudomonadati > Pseudomonadota > Alphaproteobacteria > Hyphomicrobiales > Nitrobacteraceae > Tardiphaga > Tardiphaga sp. 20_F10_N6_6. The sequence continues at coordinate 332,406 of NZ_CP197239.1, read as the reverse complement.
CATATAGGCGCTTTGCGGGAACGTCGCACCCTCGCGGAGCATTCTTTTCCCTGTAGAGAGGTGTCCCGGGCAGGAATTTCCCGTATCGCGTTCATTCCGTGTCTTGACGGTGTTATCCCGCAGTGCCACATGGATTTCATGAGCACAATTAAAACGATCTGCGTCTATTGCGGCTCCGGCCCCGGTACCAATCCCAGTTTCGTCGAATCAGCCGTCACGCTCGGCAAGATCATGGCCGAGCAAGGCATTGGCCTGGTCTATGGCGGCGGCTCCATCGGCCTGATGGGCGCGGTAGCCAAGTCCGTGCTGGACAATGGCGGACGGGTCACCGGCATCATCCCGGAATTCCTGACCAAGCGCGAAAACGCGCTGACCGCCGCCCAGGAACTGATTGTCACCCACGACATGCATGAGCGCAAACGGCTGATGTTCGAGCGGTCGGACGCTTTCGTCGCCCTGCCCGGCGGCATCGGCACGTTGGAAGAGCTGGTCGAACAGCTCACCTGGCAGCAGCTCGGCCGCCACAGCAAGCCGATCCTGATGGCCAATATCGATAACTTCTGGGAGCCGCTGCTCGAGCTGCTCAAACACATGCGCTCGACCGCCTTCATCCGGCCGACACTCCCGCTGGACGTGCTGACGGCCGACCGTGCCGAAGACATCCTGCCCCGGCTCCGCACCGCTGCGGCACTGGCCTCCGACGAAGCCAAGAAGCTGGCTCCGGACGTCGCGACGCGGCTCTGAGACCTGCTACGACGTGGTGGCGTCGTCCTTCGGGAACGTCACCACCTCGATGCGATTACCATCGGCATCGGCGATGAAAGTTGCATAGTAGCGCACGCGATCATGCGGCCGCAGCGAGGGCGCACTTTCCGAGACCCCGCCAGCGGCGATGGCTGCCGCATAAAACGCATCAACCTCATCCGTCGTCCTCGCGCGCAGGCAAAGATGCACACCGCTATCAAGCGGTAGCGGCGCCATGCCTGCACGCAGATTGAGCCAGACTTCCGGATAGCTCTTGCCGAACCCGACCATTGCCGGACGTGTCACCAGTCGGGTCATGCCAAGCGGCGCGAAGCTGCGCTCGTAGAATGCTACGGCCCGTTCGAGATTGCTGACCGCGATGGAGATGTGATCGATCATCGGTCTTCCTCCTCCCCCGCCTTCGTCATTCGATTTACGACGCCCCGGATTCGCCCAGCGTCTTCTGCATCGTGGTGTTGGCAAGCCACTCGTCATTCAGCGGCACGCTGTTGCGCTGTGTCGGGATATATCCGCGTTTCTTGAAGAAGGGCTCGGCGGTGTCGCTGGCATCGACGGTCAGCAGCTTGGCGCCGCGTGCACCTGCGAGCTTCTCGATCGCATCGATCAGCAGCGATGCCACACCCTGGAGGGCCGCATTCGGATGCACGTAAAGCAGATCGATGTGATTGGCGCCTTTCAGCGATGCAAAGCCGACCGGAACGCCGTCCAGCGTCGCAATCAGTGTGAGTTGCGACGCCAGCCGCTTGCCGAAGGCCACTTCGTCGTCGACCGTTGCAGCCCAGGCTTCCTGCTGCGCTTCGCTGTAGTCGTCGCCCGTCAATTCCTCGATGCTGGCCACGAAGATCGCAGCCGCAATTGCGGTGTCATCCGGCAGGAACGGTCGCAATGCCGGTTTCGCCTCGCCCATCGCGCTCACCAGAAATCCACCAGCTTCAGCGCCAGCGCGATGGCGCCGATGATCAATGCCCACTTGAGGGCGATGTAATATTTCCAGTGCTTTGGAAACGGTGTGTCGGGTCGGCTCATCGCGCGATCTCCCAGGTGGTGCCTTCCTTCGAGTCCTTGATGACGACGCCCATGGCGGCAAGTTCGTCGCGAATACGATCCGACTCCTTGAAGTCCTTGCGGGCCCGCGCGGCTGTGCGATCCGCAATCAAACCATCGACCTTTGCTGCATCGATCCCGCTGGCCTGTTGTTTGCGTCCATTCCATGCAGCAGCCGTTTCCGACAGGAAACCGAGCGCACGCAACGACGCTGCAAACTGGCTGCGATCGCCGTCATTGCCTGCGGCCGCACTGTTGCGAAGACCGTGCAGCGCTGCAACAGCCAGCGACGTGTTCAGATCGTCGAACATCGGCTCCATCACCTTGTCGGAGACGTCGCCACCTGTTGCATCCGCCGCGACCCAATACCAGTCATCGAGCGTCTTGGCGCTTTCTTCCAAACCTTTCACGGTCCAGTCGATCGGCGAACGATAGTGTGTCTTCAACATGTTCAGGCGCAGCACTTCGCCCGGCCAATCTTGCAGCAATTCGCGGATCGTGAAGAAATTGCCGAGGCTCTTCGACATCTTCTCGCCTTCGACCTGCAGGAAGCCGTTATGCATCCAGTAATTCGCCATCGCATGCGTACCGTGCGCGCAGCGCGATTGGGCGATTTCGTTTTCATGATGCGGGAAGATCAGGTCGAGGCCGCCGCCATGAATGTCGAAGATCGTGCCGAGATAGGCCTCCGCCATCGCCGAGCACTCGATGTGCCAGCCCGGACGGCCCCTGCCCCATGGGCTCTCCCAGCCGGGCTCTTCGGCGGATGATTGCTTCCACAACACGAAGTCGGTCGGATGCTTCTTGTGCGCATCGACGGCGACGCGCGCACCGGCCTGTTGGTCTTCAAGTTTGCGGCCGGAGAGTGCGCCATAGTCGGCCATAGACTGGGTGTCGAACAGCACTTCGCCCGCAGCCTCATAGGCGTGGCCGCGCGCGATCAATTCCCTGATCAGCGTCACCATATCGGTCTTGCCGTCGGGTCGCGGCAGCACGAAGTCCGTCGCCCGCGGCTGCACTGTCGGCAACAGGCAGCCCAGCGCTGCGACGTCGGCCTGAAACTGATTGGCCGTGGTCTCGGTGACACGGCGGATCGCCTCGTTCAGCGGCAAGCCCGGAAAATCGCGCAACGCGCGATCGTTGATCTTGTCGTCGACGTCGGTGATGTTGCGGACATAGGTGACTTTGTCGACTCCGTAGACGTGTCGCAGCAGCCGGTACAGCACGTCGAACACGATCACCGGGCGCGCATTGCCGATATGGGCGAAGTCGTAGACCGTCGGCCCGCAGACATACATCCGGACGTTGTCGGCATCGATCGGCGTGAAGACGCGCTTCTCGCGGGTCAGGGTGTCGTAAAGGCGCAGTTCCATGGATGTCCGTCCCTAGCGGCCGGGCGTCCTCTCATCCCTCTTGAGATTGATCTCGTGTGAGAAAAGACGGCCTCAGCCAGCGAATCGCTAGCTCTTAATCTCGCGGCAAATGCCACAAATGGCGAGAGAACCGTTCATCGGGGCACCATGGGGCAACCCCAGGTGGCCCGTCAAGGGTGTGGAACTATGCCGCAAAGGGCTGATTTCGGCCTCAATCCATCGCTACCCCGCCCATGGTTAATGATTATTAATCTTTGGGGCGTATCGAATGAGGGCGAATTTCCTCATTCATTCGGTGAGTTATGAAATCCATTTCAGTCGTTCTGACGGCGGCATTTGTTCTGGCCGCTTCCTCGGCCTTTGCCGATTCCCGCGTCTTCATCATCGCCAACCAGTCTGACGGTTACGGTATCGACCAGTGCCTCGCCCGCGGCGAGAAGTGCGGCGCGCATGCCGCCCTGTCCTATTGCAAATCGCGCGCCTTCGACCAGGCAGTCGCCTATCGCCGCGTCGATCCCGATGAAGTGACCGGCTCGGTCCCGACGTCAGGCAGCGCCTGCCATCACGGCAAATGCGACGAATTCGTTGCAATTACCTGCCAGCGCTGACATCCCCCGGCCTGCGACTTTCTTGCGTCATGCCTGCGGCCACAGTGAGGCCCCGGAAACGACGTGACCCTGCCGCGAGAAGCAGCTATGGAAAGCCGCGTTCGCCGCCGCATTTTCATCGCGCGCGTCTGGCAACGTCGGCGAGAGGTTGGCGGCGGTATCGACGCGCGATGCCGCACCACCCCGCTTGTTTCTGTCTCGCTCGCTTCTGACTCGCGCATTGGCCGGATATGTCTGACACTGTGACTGCTTCCCTTTCTCGCTGGGCTTTCGTTGGTGCCGCACTGGTTGGTGCGCTGTCGCTGGGCACTCCTGCATCGGCGCAGAACGGACCGCCCCCGGGCTATCCCGCGCAGCAGGTCTATCCGCCGAGCCAGGCGCAGCAGCAGGGCTCCGCCAATCCGATGTGCGGGCGCCTTGAGGCGCAGCTCGCGACCATCGATCGCGGCAACGGCCTCGATCCCGCACGCGCCGAACAGCTTCGCCGCTATGAGGACGCCGCGTCCAAGCAGCAGAGCGAGCTCGACCGCGTCTCGGCACAGGCCAAGCGGATGGGCTGCGACAGTTCCGGCTTCTTCTCGCTGTTCAATGGCCAGTCGCAGCAATGCGGCCCGGTCAACAATCAGATCCAGCAGATGCGCGGCAATCTAGATCAGATCACCAGCAATCTCGAACGCCTGCGCGTCGGCACGCCCGGCAGTTCGGACCGTGATACCCAGCGCCGCTCGGTGCTGCTGGCCCTCGCGCAGAACAATTGCGGCCCGCAATACGCCGCCGCTGCGCAGCGCGCCGCGCCACAGAACTCAGGCCCCGGCGGTTTCCTGAGCAATCTGTTCGGCAACAACGAGCCAAGCCCCGGCGCGGCGCCGCTGGACGGCAATATGTCGCCCGTTCCGTCCGGCACCTATCGCACCGTCTGCGTGCGCACCTGCGATGGCTTCTATTTCCCGATCTCGTTCGCGACGATCCCCGCGCGTTTCGGCGATGACGAGCGGACCTGCAAGAACCTCTGCCCGGCCTCCGACGCCAACCTGTTCACCTATCGCAATCCCGGCGAGGACATGAACTCGGCCGTCTCGGTTTCGGGACAGCCCTATTCGTCGTCGCCGAACGCTTTCAAGTATCGCACCGAATTCAATCCGTCGTGCTCCTGCAAGGCGCAAGGCCAGACGTGGTCCGAAGCGTTGAAGAATGTCGACGACAAATCGGCAGCGGAGAATGGCGACATCATCGTCACCGAGGAACGTGCCAAGCGGATGTCGCAGCCGCAAAAGGGCACGCCTGCCGCCTTGAAGAAGGGCGCAGCACCGGAGGCGCCTGCAGCAGCAGTTCCCGCGCAACCGGCGGCGCCGTCCACACCGGGCCAGATCCGCACGGTCGGTCCGCAATTCCTGCCGAACAACGCGCCGCGTTAAGCCTCGGGTCCTCGCCGGGCCAGGCGGGGCGACGACGGCACGGCCCTTGCGTCCAGCTTCGGACAACCTCCGAACGGTAGGCTCACGCCAAACCGCGAGGGTGTTCGGATGGTCTCGACTTATCTCAACTATAATATCGTCTCCCGCAATCTCACCCAATCGCTGACGCGGATCTCGCAACAGGCCACCGTCTCGCGGGATACGGCCTATTACAAGGAGAACATCGGCAAGGTGAAAAACGTCGATGATCTCCTGAACGACTATCGGCTCTATACCTATGCAACGACGGCCTATGGTCTGGACGACATGGCCTATGCCAAGGCCTTCCTGCGCAAGGTGCTGGAAAGTGATCTCTCCGACGCCAACAGTTTTGCCAACAAGCTGAGCGACAAGCGCTACCGGGATTTCGCAGCGGCCTTCCCCTTCGGGACCACCAGCAGCAGCACCAACACCGCCCAGTCCGAGAACCAGGCCGACGACATGATCGGTCTGTACACGGCCGTAGCGCAGCGCGGGGTCGATGCCATCGACGCGAACAAGAACTACTACAATCTCACGATCGGAAAGATCACCAACGTCAATGGCCTGCTCGCCGACGACAAGCTGCGCGATTATGTTTTCTCGGCCTTCGGAATCGACAAGAATCGCTGGTCCCACGACACGATCAGCAAGGTGCTGAGCAGCGATCCGTCCGATCCGAACAGCTATGTCAATTCCGTTTGGGTGTCGCAGAAAGCCGACATCAATGCGAATATCACCAAAGCCCAGGCAGCGATGCTCGATGCCGCCAGCAAGATCGACACATACATGGCGGCATTGAAACAGCCGGGCGCCGATATGGCCGACCTGCGCCAGAAGATCGAGCTGGAGCGCACGCGCGGATCGATGAATGAGGTCAGCATCCTCAGCTATAAGGATGCACTCGAGACAATCGACAGCTATGTGGCGCTTGCCGGCGCTTTCGAGTTCTCGCCCGACGGCACATTGCCCACCGGAACGTCTGCCCAGACAGCCGCGCAGCTGAGCAACACCCATGCCAAATATGTCAACAGCCAGGGCGCGACCTATCTCGCAGCGGACGAAAAGTACGCGGCATCGCTCATCAAGCAGTATCGCTCCGGTCTCGCCAAGGTGACCACGGTCGATGCCTTTCTCAAGACGCCAAACGTCTATAATTTTGCTCTGAAATCATTTGGTCTCGATCCCGAAGAGGTTTCGCCGACGATCATCAAAAACGTACTCAAAAGCGATCCGGACGATCCCAAGAGCTACGTGAACAAGCTGCACGACGACCGATACGTTCAGCTCGCTCGGGCATTCAATTTCGACAGCAGCGGAAATATCACGACGCCCGTGGTGGCGCAGGACGCGGCGGAAGTCACCCAGGTGATGAAGGACTACATCATCGCCAAGACACGCTTCACGAAGGACAAGGAACAGGCCGAGCTGCGCAAGGCGGCCGACAAGGACGCGGTCTATTATCAGAAGAACATCGCCAATATCGAGAGCGTGAAGGATCTGCTCGCCGACAGGAAGCTCATCGACATCGCGCTCGTCGCCAAGGACCTCGACCCCGCCAAGGTGACCACCGCCGATCTGCGCAAGATGTTCGATTCCGACCTGAACGACCCCAAGAGCTTCGTCAACACGCAGAAGGATCCGCGTTTCGCGGAGCTGGTGGCCTCGTTCAATTTCGACGACGACGGCGAGATCGCGCGGCTGCCGAAATTCGGGCCGCAGACCCGCGACCAGTTCATGGAAATCCAGCACAAATATCTGCAGCAGACGCTGGAGACGCAGCAGGGCGAAAGCAATCCGGGCGTCCGGCTCGCGCTCTACTTCGAGCGCAAGGCGCCGAGCATCACCTCGGCCTATGACCTGCTTGCAGACAAGGCACTGGCGGAAGTGTTCCGCACCATCTTCAGCCTGCCGGACGAGGTCGGCGCGATGGATATCGATCGGCAGGCCAAGGTGGTGGAGAAACACCTCAATCTGAAGGACCTCGCCGATCCCGCCAAGCTGGCCAAACTGCTGAACCGTTTCTCGGCGCTGTATGACATCAAGAACAGCACCAGCGCCGCATCCTCACCCGTCGTCACCCTGTTTCAGGGCGGTGGCGTCCTGAGCGATTCAACCTTTGCGGCGGTGGCCAAAACGGCGCGGTGACGGGATCACGCGCCGATACACGACGGGTTTGTGGGGCGTCATTCGCCCTACAGCTTCATTCAAACGCTTCGCTGATGCCCTTGCCGGGCCGCGTCACCAGGTCCTCATCGGGCTTCGGCAACGGATTGGCCAGATCGCGAAACTTGTTGGTGATCGGATAGCGGCGATCCCTGCCAAAGTTCTTCCGCGTCACTTTCACGCCCGGTGCCGCCTGCCGGCGCTTGTATTCGGCGATGTTGAGCAGCCGATCGATGCGCGTCACAACGTCTTTCTCGTAACCGGCCGCGACGATCTCCGACAGCGGTTCCTCGCGCTCGACCAGACGTTCGAGAATACCATCGAGAATATCGTAGGGGGGTAGCGAGTCTTGGTCGGTCTGGTTTTCGCGCAGTTCGGCCGTGGGCGGACGGATAATGATGTTGTTGGGGATCACTTCGCCATCAGGACCGAGCGCGCCTTCGGGCTTCCATGAATTGCGCAAGGTCGAGATACGGAACACCTGGGTCTTGTAGAGATCCTTGATCGGATTGAATCCGCCATTCATGTCGCCATAGAGCGTGGCATAGCCGACCGACATTTCCGACTTGTTACCTGTCGTGACGACCATCGCGCCGGTCTTGTTGGAGACGGCCATCAACAGCGTACCACGGGTGCGCGCCTGCAGGTTCTCTTCGGTGATGTCGCGCGCGAGACCCTTGAAGGTATCGGCAAGGATCTTCTCGAAGCCGTTGACCGCATCGGCGATGGGCAGGATCTCGTAACGGAAACCCAGCGCCTTCGCGAGCTTGTCGGCATCGTCGAGCGACACCTGCGCGGTGTAGCGGAATGGCAGCATGATGCCGCGCACGCGGTCGGCGCCGAGCGCATCCACGGCGATCGCGGCGCAAAGCGCGGAGTCGATACCGCCGGAGATGCCCATCAGCACGCCGGGGAAGCCGTTCTTGTTGACGTAATCGCGCAGGCCGAGCACGCAGGCGGCATAGTCGCCCTCGTCGCCTTCCGGTACCGGTGCGATCGGTCCGTCGCAGCGCCAGTGGCCGTCGATCTTCTCGAATGTCAGCGTCGTGATGCTCTCGGTGAAGGACGGCAATTGCGCACCCAGCGAGCGGTCGGCATTGAGCACGAAGCTCGCGCCGTCGAACACCAGTTCGTCCTGACCGCCGACCTGATTAAGGTAGATCATCGGCAGATGGCTCTCGGTAACGCGGGCGACCTGCACCGACAAGCGCAGATCCGTCTTGCCCCGGGCGTAAGGCGAACCGTTCGGCACGATCAGGATTTCGGCGCCGGTCTCGGTCAGCGTCTCGACCACGTCTTCGTAGTCGGCGGACTCTTCCATCCAGGTATCTTCGCAGATCGGCACGCCGACACGCAGGCCGCGGATGGTGACGGGTCCCGAGACCGAGCCGCGCGCGAAGACGCGTTTTTCGTCGAACACACCGTAATTCGGCAGATTGACCTTGAAACGGATCGCGGCAATGCGGCCTTCGTCGAGCAGCGCGCAGGCATTGTAGAGCTTGCCGCCATCGACCCAGGGCGAGCCGATCAACACAGCCGGACCACCGTCCGCGGTCTCGCGCGCCAGCTCCTCGATGGCCGCGCGGCAGGCCGCCTGAAATGCCGGCTTCAGCACCAGATCTTCCGGCGGATAGCCGGCAATGAACAATTCAGGAAACACGATCAACGTCGCGCCGTCGGCTTTGGCCTGCGCCCGCGCAGCGCGCGCCTTGGCGGCATTGCCGGTGATATCACCGACGATGGGATTGAGCTGGGCGAGTGTGACGGTGAAGCGCGTCAATTCTGTCATGGAAACATCCAAGCCTACCGGCTCACCCTTCGCAACTGCAGGATTAGAAGATGCCTATGCGCTCACCGAGCGCATACAGCCAGGTCATGCCGGCGATCACAAGTGCGACGCCGACGGCCGCCGATCCCATGTCCTTCACACGCCCGATCTGCGGATCGTGTTCGGTAGTGAGCCGGTCGGCCAGTTTCTCGATGGCGGTGTTGAGCAGTTCGACGGTGAGCAGCAGCAAAACCACCGCCACCAGCTCGAGCCGACGCGCTGCGGTGGTCCCGATGAGAAACGACAAAGGCACCGCGAGGAGCAGTGCAAACAGCTCCTCGCGAATGGCCTGCTCCGATCGCGTCGCGAAGGTCAGGCCATTCCAGGTGTTGATGCAGGCCCGCCAGAGGCGCGACAAGTTTAGAGACCCGATGCCACCGGCAGCGGCTCCGCCCTGTCGACGCGGGACGTCTTCAGCAATTCGGCGATCAGGAACGCCATGTCGATGGACTGCTCGGCATTCAGACGGGGATCGCAGACCGTGTGGTAGCGGTCGTTGAGGTCCTCATCCGAAATAGCGCGCGCGCCACCGGTGCATTCCGTCACGTTCTGGCCGGTCATCTCCAGATGCACGCCGCCCGGATGAGTGCCTTCGGCGGCATGGATCTGGAAGAACGACTTCACTTCCGAGAGGATACGATCGAACGGACGGGTCTTGTAACCCGAGTTCGACGTGATGGTGTTGCCGTGCATCGGATCGCACGACCATACCACCGAGCGCCCTTCCTTCTGCACCGCGCGGATGAAGCCCGGCAGATGCTCCCCAACCTTCTCGTGGCCAAAGCGGTTGATCAGCGTCAGGCGGCCGGGCTCATTGTCCGGATTGAGGACGTCGATCAGCTTGATCAGTTCATCCGGCTTCAGCGACGGGCCGCACTTCAGGCCGATCGGGTTCTTGATGCCGCGGAAATATTCCACATGGGCATGATCGAGCTGCCGCGTGCGGTCGCCGATCCAGATCATATGGCCCGAGGTCGCGTACCAGTCGCCGGTCGTGGAATCGACGCGCGTGAAGGCCTGCTCATAGCCGAGCAACAGCGCTTCGTGGCTGGTGTAGAAATCCGTCGACCGCAGTTCCGGGTGGCTTTCCAGATTGAGGCCGCAGGCGCGCATGAAGTTCAGCGCGTCCGAGATGCGGTCAGCCAGTTCCTTGTAACGGCGCGACTGCTGTGAATCCTTCAGGAAGCCGAGCATCCACTGGTGCACGCTGCCGAGGTTGGCGAAGCCGCCGGTCGCGAAAGCGCGCAGCAGATTCAGCGTCGCCGCCGACTGGCGATAGGCCATCAGCTGGCGCTGCGGATCGGGCACGCGGGATTCTGGCGTGAAGGCGATGTCATTGATGATATCACCGCGATAGCTCGGCAGTTCGACGCCGTTGAGCTTCTCCATCGGCGAGGACCGCGGCTTGGCGAACTGGCCGGCGATACGGCCGATCTTCACCACGGGCAGCGCGCCGGCATAGGTCAGCACCACCGACATCTGCAGGAAGGCGCGGAAGAAATCGCGGATATTGTTGGCGCCGTGCTCGGCAAAGCTCTCGGCGCAATCGCCGCCCTGCAGCAGGAAGGCCTCGCCCGCAGCCACGCGGGCGAGCGACTTCTTCAGATTGCGGGCTTCGCCTGCAAAAACCAGCGGCGGAAACGTGGCAAGCTGCGCCTCGACATCGCCAAGGGCCTTGAGATCCGGGTATTCCGGCATTTGCAGCACGGGCTTGCTGCGCCAGCTATCGGGCGTCCACCGCTCGGACATCACTTCTCTCCTGAAAACCGCGCTTTATGGCTGCGGAGGCCGCGTTATACACAGCACAGATGGGGATCGCCAGTTCGAAATCCACATTGCGCCCCAAGCCCTTGCAGCCAAAGCCGAATTCGCATTTGCTAGGCCCGGGTAAGGAACATATGGGACACCATGGGAGAATCTGCGGTGTCGGAGGCTGCACTGGACGACGCTTTTGCCGATGACATCACCTTCCAGGCGACCGACGGCTATTCGTTGGGCGCGACGCTGTACCTGCCCCGCGGCACCCGCACCCACGCGGTTCTGATCAATTCCGCCACCGCCGTTCCCCGCAAGATCTACAGGGGCTTCGCCAGCTACCTCGCGAGCCGCGGCTGTGCCGTGCTGACCTATGACTACCGCGGCACCGGGGATTCGCGGCCCAAGGCCGATCCCCTGTCCGGCCGGTCGAACGCGCTGGTGGGCTTCAAGGCGTCCATGACCGACTGGGCTGCGCTCGATGTTACCGCCGCAGTGACCTGGATGCGCGAGCGCTACAAGACGATGCCACTTGCCTTTGTCGGTCACTCCTTCGGCGGTCAGGCGCTCGGCCTGATCCCCAACAATTCCGAGGTGTCACGCGCCTTGCTCATCGCGGCACAAGCCGGCACCTGGCGACTGATGACGCCGCCTGAGGGCTACCGCATCTATGCGCTGATGAAATTCGTCGGCGCGCCGCTGGCGCGCGTCATCGGCTATGCGCCCGGCAGGATCGGGCTCGGCTACGATCTGCCACGCGACGTGTTTCTGGAATGGGCGGGCTGGGTCACCAGCGATCGCTACTTCTTCGACGACAGCAAACTGCGGGCACTGGCGAACTTTCCGCGCTACCGCGGCGAGATGCGGGCCCTGAGCTTTTCAGACGATCCATGGGCCACACGCGCCGCCGTGGAAATGCTCTGTGCCGGCTTCACGTCGATCAAGCCGGAAATCGACAGTATCCGCCCCATCGAGGCCGGCTCGAAAAAGGTCGGCCATTTTGGATTCTTCCGGCCGGAGCACCGCGACACACTGTGGCGCGGCGCCGCCGAATGGATCCAGATGGAAGATTAGGGGCACATCATTGAAGCCGCAGATCATCGATCCGCCCTCATCCTGAGGAGCGGTCGTCTTCGACCGCGTCTCGAAGGATGGCCACAAACACCGATACGTTGCATCTCATGGTTCGAGACGCGCGCAAGGGCGCGCTCCTCACCTGAGGGCTGGTGTTACTCCGCGGCTTCGCGCACGTAGCGCGCGGTGGGCGTGCGCATCGTCACCAGTTCCTCGGCCGCACTCGGATGCACGGCCACTGTGGCGTCGAAATCAGCCTTGGTGGCCTTCAGCTTCACGCAGATGCCCAGCACCTGGATGAGTTCGGCCGCTTCCGGTCCGACGATATGGGCGCCGACCACGATATCCGTCGCACCGTCGACCACCAGCTTCATCAGCACGCGGCTTTCGCTGCCTGAAATCGTCGATTTGATCGACCGGAAATTGGTCTTGTAGATATCGACGTGGCTGAAGATGGCGCGCGCCTCTTCTTCGCTCATGCCGACAGTGCCGACCTCCGGCTGGGTGAACACCGCGGTCGGGATATTGCTGTGATCGACCTTCACGGTCTTCTTGCCGAACACCGTATCGGCAAAGGCATGGCCTTCGCGGATCGCCACCGGCGTGAGGTTGACCCGATTGGTGACGTCACCGACCGCGTAGATATGCGGCACATTGGTCTGCGAGAACTCGTTGACGATGATGCCGCCATGGGCGGGCTTGAGTGCAACGCCAGCCTTCTCGAGACCGAGATTGGCGGTGTTCGGATTGCGGCCGATCGCGAACAACACCTGATCGGATGCGATGCTTGCGCCGCTGGACAGATGCGTCGTGAATTCGTGCCGGTGTTTCTCGACCTTGGTCACCGTGCAGCCGGTCAGGATGGTGATGCCATCCTTTTCCATCTCGCTGCGGACATGGGCGCGCACGTCTTCATCGAAGCCGCGCAGGATGTTGTCGCCGCGATAGATCACCGTCACGTCGGAGCCCAATCCTGCAAAGATGCAGGCAAATTCGAGCGCGATATAGCCGCCGCCCTGGATCACGATGCGCCTCGGCAGTTCGGGCAGATGAAACACCTCGTTGGAGGAAATCACATGCTCGATGCCGGGAATCGCCGGCCCATGATTGGGCGCGCCGCCGGTCGCAATCAAGATATGCTTGGCGTTCACCGTCTCGCCGGTGCCGAGGCGCAGCGTGTGCGGATCCTCGAACACTGCGCGGGTCTTGACGGTCGTCGCGCCGGTCTTCTCCACATTGGACTGATAGATGCCCTCGAGCCGGGCGATCTCCTTGTCCTTGTTGGCGATGAAGGTCGACCAGTCGAACGTCGCCGTCGGGATGGTCCAACCGAAACCGGCGGCATCGTCGATCTCGCGCTGGACATGCGAGGCATAGACCATCAGCTTCTTCGGCACGCAGCCGCGGATCACGCAGGTGCCGCCGAAGCGATATTCCTCGGCCACCATGACCTTCGCGCCGTAGCCGGCCGCGATACGGGCGGCGCGCACGCCGCCAGAACCACCACCAATGACAAACAGATCGACGTCGACGTCAGCCATGATCGCTCCGAACTGGGGGCTGAGACCCGGGATGACGGGCCTCAGCTTACGCCCTTAGATTTCCTTGCCGCGCTTGCGCATTTCAGCGCGGAACAGGCCGTTGACCTGCTCCGAAAACTGCTGCGCCCACTGCTGCATATAGGTCATGCTGGCGGAAATCGACTGGGGCTCCTGCACCAGAAGTTTCTGGCCGAGCGGCGACTTGTAGAAGGTCGCAAGGTCCTTCAACTCAGCCTCGGTGAAGTCGCTGGCATAGATCTTCGCCATCTGCTCGGTGATCTCCTTGTCGCGCCCGGCCATCGTCTGCGCGATGGTGATGGCGACCTCGTTGAGATCCTTCTGATAGTTCAGATTGCTCTGCAGCAGCGAATCCTTGACGCGCTGAACCATGTTCGGCACGGCATTGGCATACATCGCGCTGGCGTTCTTCATCGCCAGAATTTCCTTGGCGTAACCGATGGCGGCGGGCGATGCCGGCTTGATCGGACGAGCCTGTCCTTCCGGAGATGCCTGCTGCGCGGAGACCGGCAGCGCGATCACTGCAACGCTGAGCGCTAGACCAGCGGACAGCAGCATGTGCGAGAGCTTCTTCATTCCAATTCTCCTTGATTGCGCCGTTACGGACGCTCGAAAACGCGAATTCCCTGCGATCCTGCCAGCATGGCGGTGCTTGCCAGGCCGATAAACAAACCGTGCTCGACCACGCCCGGAATGGCGCCGAGCAGCCCAGCCAGTCGGGGCGCATCGGTAATGGTCCCGAGCCGGGCGTCGATGATCCAGTGGCCGCCATCGGTGACGAAAGCATGGCCGTCCTTGCCGCTGCGAATGGCCATTTCGCCGTGCAACCCGCACTTGGCGAACACATCGGCAATCGCGCGGCGCGTGGCCGACAGGCCGAACGGGATCACTTCCACAGGCAGCGGGAAGCGGCCGAGGGTCGGTACCCACTTGGAATCGTCGGCGATGACAATCATGCGGTCGGACGCCGCCGCCACGATCTTCTCGCGCAACAATGCGCCGCCGCCGCCCTTGATGAGATTCAGCGCCGGATCGACTTCGTCGGCACCGTCGACCGTGAGATCGAGCCGATCGACCTCGTCGAGTGTGGTCAGCGGCACACCGCAACGCTGCGCATCGGCCCGCGTGGCCTCAGACGTCGGAACGCCAATAACCTTGAGACCGCCCGCCACGCGTTCACCGAGCAGTTCGACGAAGTGCTTCGCTGTCGATCCCGTGCCGAGTCCGAGCTTCATGCCATCACGCACATGTTCGAGCGCCTTGGCGGCAGCCTGTCGTTTCAGCTCGTCCATATTCATCGGCGCGGCGGTCCTTGCAGTTCAAAAACGGTCCCGCGGACGGGATGCGCCGCATATCTAGCGACGTTTGGGGGCAAGGAACAGGGCGAAGGACGTGCTTTCCCTGGGAATGCAGGCCTGCATTCCCAGGGGGATGCTGGGCTACGTCCGCCCCCCTTGCGGGATCGGCCGCGGACCGGTAGCGATCCCCGCATGACAGATGCTTCCCCTCCTCCCCTCGTTGTTTTCGACCTCGACGGCACCCTCGTCGATACCGCCCCCGATCTCATTAGCGCGCTGAATCACGTGCTCCATCAGGAGGGGTTGGCCCCCGTCCCGTTGGAATCTGCGCGGAAAATGATCGGCCAGGGCGCCCGGCGCCTGATCGAACGCGGGCTCGAGCTTGAAGGGCGGGAAATGACCCCGGACGAGGTCACACGCCTGACCGAGGATTTCATCGCTTATTACGCGGAGCATATCGCTGACGAGTCGCGCCCCTTCGAGGGCCTGATTGCGGCGCTCGACGAAATGGCGGGGCGTGGCTACCGCTTCGCGGTTTGCACCAACAAACTGGAATGGCTGTCGAAGCTGCTGCTCGACAAGCTGGAGCTGACCAACCGATTTGCGGCGATCTGCGGCGCCGACACCTTCGGCGTCGCGAAGCCCGATCCCGTCATCCTGCAGCAGACGGTAGCGCGTGCCGGTGGCGTGATGTCGTCCGTTGTCATGGTCGGCGATGCCGGCCCCGATGTCGGTGTGGCGCGGCGGGCCAATGTCCCGGTGATCGGCGTTACATTCGGCTATACTGATGTCCCGATTATCGAACTCAAGCCCGACATCGTGATCGACCATTTCCGCGATCTACCAACGACTGTCGACCGCCTGTTGCCACACCGCCTCGCCTAGCCTGTTCACATCATTGAGTTTCTCAGGTTGTTGGGCGACTTCGTTAACCATCAATTAACTATAAGCGGTCTGCGTGTTGCGTCATATGTACGACGCTCCTATGGTTGCCGGGGGATGGCGGCTAGCCGCAAAACGTGACGGATATACCCATGCGTAGAGTAATAGTTTTGGCAGCGGCAGGCCTGAGCCTGGCCGGTTGCACGTCGTTCTCCATGGACGCATTCAAGTCGGCACCGGAACCGGTTACCGTACAATTCGACTCGGTTCCGCCCGGCGCAGAGGTGGTCACGTCGATTGGCCCGAGCTGCAAGACCCCGTGCTCCCTGCCTCTGGCAACGGAAACCGGGTTCAGCGCAACCTTTACCCTCGCAAAATTCCAGCCGATGACAGTTCCGGTGACCATCACCCGCGTTCCCGGGGATTTCACCTCGCCGGCACGGACCACAGTCGATCCGAGCCCGGTCGTCGCCGAGTTGCAGCCTGCGACGCCGCCGCGCCGCGCCCGCAAGGCTGCCAAGCGTGCAGCAGCGCCTGCCGCGGCCCCGGCGGCCGCCGCATCTGCGGCGGGCTCGCCGTTCCCCGCCCCTCGCTGATCCACCAAACATATACGTTGGCGTGATTGTGCCAGCTGCAACCCGTGACTAGATTGAACGTGCGGCGTTTTTCGCCGCGCGAGCAATTCATGTTTTGCAGTCAGGCATCTGAATGACCGTCTCCGAGTTGAGCCCCGCCCTGGCCTCCTCTGCCATGACCGACCCGTTCGGTCGGCGGATCAGTTATTTGCGTGTCTCGGTGACCGACCGCTGCGATCTGCGCTGCTTCTACTGCATGTCGGAAGACATGACCTTCCTGCCCAAGGCCGACCTGCTGACGCTGGAAGAGCTCGACCGGCTCTGTTCCGCATTTATCGCCAAGGGCGCCACCAAGCTGCGGCTCACCGGCGGCGAACCGCTGGTCCGGCGCAACGTGATGGGTCTGGTGCGTTCGCTGTCGCGCCACCTCAAGACCGGCGCGCTGAAAGAGCTGACGCTGACCACCAACGGCTCGTTGCTCTCCAAATATGCCGCTGAACTGGCCGATTGCGGCGTGAAGCGCATCAACGTCTCCCTGGACACGCTCGATCCCGTAAAATTCCGCACCATCACGCGCTGGGGCGACCTCTCCAAAGTGCTGGCCGGCATCGACGCCGCGCAGGCGGCGGGCCTTGCCGTGAAGATCAATACCGTCGCCCTGAAGAACATGAATGAGGACGAGATCCCCTCATTGATCGAATGGGCACACGGCCGCGACATGGCACTGACCTTGATCGAAGTGATGCCCATGGGTGATATCGGCGAAGGTCGCATCGACCAGTATGTACCGCTGTCGCTGCTGCGCACGCGCCTTGCCGGTCAGTTCACGATAACGGATCTCCCGGACGACACCGGCGGTCCCGCCCGCTATGTCCGCGTTGCCGAAACCGGCGGCAAGATCGGCTTCATCACGCCGATGACCCACAATTTCTGCGAGTCGTGCAATCGCGTGCGCATCACCTGCACCGGAACAATCCATACCTGCCTGGGCCACGAGGATGCATCCGACCTCCGCAAGCCGCTGCGGGCTTCCGCCGACAACGACCTCCTGAACGCCACGATCGACCGCGCCATCGGCCTGAAGCCGAAGGGGCACGATTTCATCATCGATCGCCGCCACAACCGGCCGAGCGTCAGCCGGCATATGAGCGTGACCGGGGGGTAACCCACCGGCGGTGCTCCGTCCTTCCCCTCGACCAATGGCCTGCGACAAACCGTCAATTTCCGATTGACGATTGCATGACGCGCTGAAATGGTGCCGCCGAATTCTTTCGCCCAGCGGAAAAAGCTGCGCTTTCTCAGTGAGAAAGACGTGATGAGCGGACAGCGGGGCGACTTTCGGGGGGAACTGTGGACGTACTCAAATTCACACGTGCGATCGATGCACTGAGCGATGTGTTCGGCTTCATCGCCAAGTGGCTCGTGCTGCTTGCCTGCCTCGTCAGCGCCGGCAATGCCACGATCCGTTATCTCTTCAACTATTCGTCGAACGGCTGGCTCGAAATCCAGTGGTACATGTTCGCGGGCATCGTGTTTTTCGGCGCGGCGCAGACACTGCGCCTCAATGAGCATGTGCGCGTCGATCTGCTCTATTCGGCGGTCTCCGATCGCGCGCGGCTGTGGATCGACATCATCGGCCTCTGCATCTTCCTGCTGCCGGCGATGACATACCTCACTTACATGACGTTCCCGTTTTTCCTGAATTCCTGGAATTCGCAGGAGGTCTCCAGCAATGCGGGCGGCCTGATCCTGTGGCCGGTGAAGCTGGTGCTGCCGCTCGGCTTTGGTCTGCTGCTACTGCAGGGTGTGGCCGAACTTGCCAAGCGCATCGCCGCGCTCGCCGGCGTCGTCAAGATCGACACCCATTACGAAGCGCCGCTGCAATAGCGGCGTTCGCTTTTTCAGCCTCTCGCATTTCGACCAATCCGTTCGATAGAACCAGTTCGATAGTCAGGACCACCGATGTTTTCCTACGGCGTGTTCCCCCCGCTGATGTTCGGCACCATGATCTGCTTCATGGTGTTCGGCTTCCCGGTCGCCTTCTCGCTGGCCGCGGTCGGCCTGTTCTTCGGCATTCTCGGCATCTTCACCGGTCATTTCGATCCGTCCTTCCTGCAGGCGCTGCCGTTCCGCTTCTACGGCACGATCTCGAACGACCTGCTGCTGTCGATCCCGTTCTTCACTTTCATGGGCGCGATCCTCGAGCGCTGCGGCCTTGCTGAAGATCTGCTCGAAGGCACCGGCCAGCTGTTCGGCAAGATCCCCGGCGGTCTCGCTTATGCGGTGATCCTCGTCGGCGCCGTGCTCGGCGCCATCACCGGCACCGTTGCTGCTTCGGTCATCGCCATGGGCGTGATCTCGCTGCCGATCATGATGCGCTACGGCTACGACATGAAGCTCGCCACCGGCGTCATCGCCGCATCGGGCACCATCACGCAGCTCATCCCTCCGTCGCTGGTGCTGATCGTACTCGCCGACCAGCTCGGCCGTTCGGTCGGCGACATGTATCTCGGCGCCATCGGCCCTTCGATCATCCAGGTCGTGATCTTCATTCTCTATATCGTCGTATTGTCGATCCTGAAGCCGAGCGCGATGCCGCCGATCCCGGAACATGCGCGCGAGCCCATGAACTGGAAGCTCATCAGCCGTGTGCTGTGGGGCATGATCCCCTCGATCGTGCTGATCTTCCTTGTGCTCGGCACCATCGGCCTCGGCCTCGCGACGCCCACCGAAGCCGGCGCCATGGGCGCGGTCGGCGCGATGGTGCTCGCCGCGCTGCATCGCCGCCTGACCTGGCCGCTGATCGACCAGGCGATGACATCGACCATGCGCCTGACCTCGATGGTGGTGTTCATCCTGATCGGCTCGACCTGCTTCAGCCTCGTCTTCCAGGGCATGGATGGTGCGCGCTGGATCGAGCATCTGCTCACCGGCCTGCCCGGCGGCGCGATCGGCTTCCTGATCTTCGTGAACATCTTCGTGTTCTTCCTGGCGTTCTTTCTCGACTTCTTCGAGATCGCCTTCATCATCATCCCGTTGCTGGCTCCGGTCGCGGCCAAGCTCGGCATCGATCTCGTCTGGTTCGGCGTGCTGCTCTGCGTGAACATGCAGACGTCATTCATGCATCCGCCGTTCGGCTTCGCGCTGTTCTATCTGCGCGGCATTGCTCCGCCCGAAGTGAAGAGCCGCGATATCTATCTCGGCGCACTGCCATGGGTCGGGATGCAGATCATCCTGGTGATCATCGTGATCTACTGGCCCGGTCTCGTGACCTACTGGATCGACAACACGGCTGTGGATACGTCCAACGTGAAGATCGAGATTCCGCAGATCGAGATGCCGGCAATGCCCGATTTCGGACCAGCAAAATAGCGGATAACGTTACTATTGCGCTTTACGATCAGGGGATAACCGATGCTGCATGAAGGAAGTTGCCATTGCGGCAACATCGCCTTTGAAGTCGAGGGCGACTTCAATTCGGCCATCGACTGCAACTGTTCGATGTGCCGGCGGCGCGGCGGCCTGCTCGCTTTCGTTCCACGCGACAAACTGGTGCTGAAGACCGCGAAAGAAAGCCTGTCGACCTATACGTTCAATCACCACGCCATTCAGCATCACTTCTGCAGCACCTGCGGCATTGCCCCGTTCGGCGAAGGAAAAGCCCCGAACGGAATGATGATGGCATCGGTCAATGTGCGCTGTCTGCCTGCGGTCGATCTGAGCGCTCTGAATATCCAGCAATTCGACGGCAAGGATCGCTGACGCGATCAGCCGACAAACATGATCTCGGCTTCACCAAGCTTTTCAAATCGCACCACACAGCGATCACCGGGCTTCAGGAATGGCATGCCGGTCCAGCTGCCTGTCGTGACGATATGCCCTGCTTTCAAGCCTCCGGCATCCCGCCACATATTGGCCAGCGCGATTGCAGCGGCAAGCGGATCGTCGGTCGGATGGCCGCCTTTGCGCTCCAGCACCGTCTCGCCGTTCACAACAAACGTAACGTGCAGGTTCGGCAAATCGAGATGTGACCAGTCGGCCATCTCAGGCCCGAGCACCAGCCCGCCATTGATCCCGCAATCGGCGAGCTGCTCCAACCGCGGCCGGCTCGTCGGCTCCCGAAACCGGCTGGAGACCACCTCGATGGCCGGCAGCACGGCCACGGATTGCGCAATCTCTTCGCGCGTATAAGGCGCGGCGCGCGCCGGCATATCGCGGGTAAAGCGGAAGGCGACCTCGCCTTCGACGCCGAGATGCGGGACTTCGGCCACCGACATATGCGCCGGACTGGTGCGAACCATGCGCGCCTCGATTAGTCCGCGGGTCGGCTCCCCGTCGGGCGGCGCACCGGCCTTGAAGGCACCGATGGGCTCTCCGACCAGCGCAGCAACCCGATCCTGAATCTCATGCGCCTCCGCAACCGAAGATGGCGTGACGGGCAGCGCTTCGATCTGCGTTCCGCTGCGGCGCGCCTCGGCAAGAATGTCGGCGGCCGTTTCGATTTCAGATTCGGTCATGGCAAATTCAGCTCCCTCCAGGAACAGAACACTTAGCGGATTCGCTGTCCGCGCACCGGCTAAGGGAGACCGCTTCAACAAGAAGCCTGGCCTTCTCACGAAGGCCGGGCTCCTTTTTCCGAGACAGACTTCGATCAGCTGCGGGTGCGCGAGCGGATCATGAAACTGTCGAAGCTGTACTCGGCGACCTGCCACCAAGTGTACTGGTCGCCGCGGAAGGCCACCATGCTGTCATAGACTTTCTTGAACGCCGCATTGCTGGCCGAGGTCTCGGCATAAACCTCGTTGGCAGCCTTCAGCGACGCATCCATGATGGATGCGGGGAACGGCCGCAGCTGCGTGCCGCCGGCCACCAGGCGCTTCAGCGCCGGCGGATTGTAGGCATCGTAGCGTGCCTGCATGGTTTCGTTGGCGAGCGACGAGGCGGTCCTGATGATCGACTTGTAGCTGGCAGGAAGCTGCTCCCACTTAGCGAGGTTGACCATGTTGTGCAGTGTCGGACCGCCCTCCCAGAAGCCGGGATAGTAGTAATATTTGGCGACCTTCTGGAAACCGAGCTTTTCATCATCGTAAGGTCCGACCCATTCGGCAGCGTCGATGGTGCCCTTTTCAAGCGACGGGTAGATATCGCCGGCGGCCACCTGTTGCGGAACGAGCCCGAGCCTGGTGAGCACACGGCCGGCGAAGCCGCCGATGCGCATTTTGAGACCACTGAGGTCGGATGGCTCCTTCAGCTCCTTGCGAAACCAGCCGCCCATCTGGCAGCCGGTGTTGCCGGCCGCGAATCCGATGACGTTGTAGCCTTTGAGAAATTCATTGAAGAGTTCGGCGCCACCGCCCACCTGCAACCACGAGGTCTGCATCCGGCTGTTGAGTCCGAACGGAACCGCAGTACCGAACGCGAAGGTTGGATCCTTGCCTACATAATAGTAGGCCGCCGTGTGGCACATCTCCACGGTGCCGTTGGAGGCCGCATCCAGCGCCTGCAGACCGGGGACGATCTCACCGGCGGCAAACACCTGGATCTGGAATTTGTTGTCGGTGGCCTCGGCAACGGCCTTGGCGAATACCTCGCTGGCGCCATAGATCGTATCGAGCGATTTCGGAAAGCTCGACGTTAACCGCCATTTGATCTCCGGCGAAGATTGCGCGATGGCCGGCGCGGCAATGGCCGCACCGGCAGCCCCCAGACCGGCAGCCTTGATGAACTCACGACGCTTCATGATGTGCTCCCTGGATGTGAATGTGTCAGCGCCCTTCTTGGCGAGGGCGTTGGGGAGCAGCATGGGCCAGGTTCCAGCGAGAAGCCACGGTGATTTGAGTGACGCAATGCAAAAAGCCCGACCTTCTCGCGAAGGCCGGGCTCCATGTTTGATCGAGGCTTAAGATCAGCCGCGGGTACGCGAGCGGATCATGAAGCTGTCGAAGGTGTATTCGGCGACCTGCCACCACAGATATTCGTCCGAACGATAGGCCTGCATCGCGTCGATCGACTTCTTGAAGTCGGCGTTCTTCGCGGAGATTTCAGCCCAGAGTTCGTTGGTGGCCTTGAGGCAGGCGTCCAGAACTTCATTGGTGAACGGACGCAACTGCGTGCCACCCGCGACGAGCTGCTTCAACGCCGCCGGGTTCTGCATGTCGTAACGAGCGGCCATCCAGCTGTTGGCATTGGCGCAGGCATTGGTGAGGATCGCCTGATAGCTCTTCGGCAGCGCGTTGTACTTCTCGAGGTTGGTGAAGGCGTGGACGGTCGGGCCACCTTCCCAGAAACCTGGATAGTAGTAGTACTTCGCGACCTTCTGGAAGCCGAGCTTCTGGTCGTCATAGGGACCGACCCACTCGGCAGCATCGATGGTGCCTTTTTCAAGCGACGGATAGATGTCGCCACCCGCAAGCTGCTGCGGCACAACGCCAACCTTCTGCAGCACCTGACCGGCGATGCCGCCGATGCGCATCTTGAGGCCGGAGAGATCAGCAACGGTCTTGATCTCCTTGCGGAACCAACCGCCCATCTGCGTGCCCGTATTGCCGCAAGGGTGACCGATGACGCCAAATTTCTTGAAGAACTCGTTGCCGAGCTGTTCGCCGCCGCCCTGGTACCACCAGGAATTCTGCTGACGCGCGTTCAGACCAAACGGGACCGACGCATAGATGGCGAAGGTCGGATCCTTGCCGACATAGTAGTAGGACACGGTGTGGCACATTTCGACGGTGCCGTTCGAGGTCGCATCGAGCGCCTGCAGACCGGGGACCAGTTCGCCGGCCGCGAAGACCTGGATCTGGAATTTGTTGTCGGTCATTTCGGCAACCTGCTTCGCCATCATCTCGGCGCCGCCATAGATGGTGTCGAGCGACTTCGGGAAGCTCGATGCGAGGCGCCATTTGACCTCGGGCGCGGACTGCGCGATCGCCGGCGAGGCAACGGCGGCCACCGCGGCGCCGGCCGTCGAAACCTTCAAAAACTCACGACGCTTCATTCAAGCTCTCCTTTTGCGGGCGTTTTCCCTAGAATTCGTTTGAGCATATTCAGCGGCAAATCGTTGCGCGATTCAACCGAAGACGCTCTGGTGCAGAGGCTGTCTAACACGGTTATTCGGCCGCGGAAAACACGACGAACGTCGTTGCCAGCCCAATTGAACGAAAGTTCTATGCGACATCTCGGCCCCGGCCACCGGCCGGCTTACGCTGCCGCAATAACGCCCTGCAACCGGTCGCGGATCTGCGTGCCGATGGCCCGATAGATCGCGGCGTGCGGGCCGTTGGGCTCGCTGACGACCACCGGCGTGCCGGCATCCGACATGGCGCGGATGGACATATGCAGCGGCACCTCGCCGAGGAACGGCACCTTGAGCCGCTCTGCCTCATGACGGGCGCCGCCATGGCCGAAAATGTCGGAGCGCGTGCCGCATTCCGGGCACTGGAAATAACTCATATTCTCGATGATGCCGAGCACGGGCACATTGACCTTGGTAAACATCGCAAGGCCGCGCCTCGCATCGATCAGCGCCAGATCCTGCGGCGTCGAGACAATCACAGCACCCTTCAGGGGCACGTTCTGCGCCAGCGTGAGTTGTGCATCGCCGGTGCCGGGGGGCATGTCGACGATAAGGACGTCGAGCGTACCCCAGGCGACATCGCGCAACATCTGGGTGATCGCCGACATCACCATCGGCCCGCGCCAGATCATCGCGGTCTCCTCCTCGACCAGGAAGCCGATCGACATGATCGACAGACCGAAGCGCTCGATCGGAATCATCTTCCTGTTGTCGTCGAGAACAGGCTTTTCATTGATGCCGGTCAGCCGCGGCACCGAAGGACCATAGATATCTGCGTCGAGCAGACCGACCTTCAGGCCGAGATCGCGCAGGCCCAGCGCCAGATTGAGCGCCGTCGTGGACTTGCCGACACCGCCCTTCCCCGAGGCCACCGCGATGATCGCGGCAACGCCAGGAATTTCAGCCTGTTTTGACATTGGCGAGTTGGCCGGGTTGGCGTGCGGGCGATGCGCCGAGACCGGCTGTACGCCGCCGGACTGCGGACCATGCGAATGCCCACCGGGACCATGGGAATGTCCTGCGTGGTCGTGGCGCTGCGGCGCAGGCGGTGCGCTGCCCGGCTTGCGCTCGGCGGTCAGCGCGACCATTGCACCGGTGACACCAGGGATCGCCCGCACCGCGGCTTCCGCCTGCGCGCGCACGCTTTCCCAGGCCCGCGCTTCAGCGGCGTCCACATTGATCGAAAACAGCACCTTGCCGTCGGTCACGACGATCTCGGACAAAACATCCGCATGGATCAGCGGCACGCCGCGCGGCGATGTCACCTTGGCCAGACCATCCAGAACCTGCTGCTGCGAAACGCTCAATGCGTGTCTCCCGATCGACGGACAAACTAGACCGCACAGATAGAGAACTTCCGCCCTAAGTCCATGCCGTTTCTAGGCTATGTTGAGAATTCCGAGATTGCTCTGGCACAAGACCGGCACCAGATTTTCTTTTGCAGCGCACCATAAGCGGCTGCAGCCATGAGCGGTAACGGGGGCTTTGCCGCGTCCTGTGCAGCGACTATGCTGGCGCTCCTCATCACCAGCGATCTCGCCGCCACCAACCAGGGCGGCGCCTCACTTCCCAACAGTCGACGTTCGGCAGCAAAGCCGACAGCATCCAAAGGGTACGGACATGGCCAAAGTTGCATTTATCGGTCTCGGCGTCATGGGTTTCCCCATGGCCGGTCACCTTGCCACCAAGGGCGGCCACGAGGTCACCGTCTACAACCGCAACGCAGCCAAGGCCAAAGCATGGGTGGAGAAGTTCGGCGGCAAGTCCGCAGCAACCCCGAAAGCGGCTGCCGAAGGCCAGGACTTCGTGATGTGCTGCGTCGGCAATGACGACGACCTGCGTTCGGTCACCATCGGCGCTGACGGCGCATTCAGCGGCATGACCAAGGGCGCGATCTTCGTCGATCACACCACCGCCTCCGCCGAAGTGGCCCGCGAGCTCGATGCCGCGGCGACCAAAGCCGGCTTCCAGTTCATCGACGCGCCAGTGTCGGGCGGCCAAGCTGGCGCAGAGAACGGCGCCCTGACCGTAATGTGTGGCGGCACCCAAGCGGCCTATGCCAAGGTCGAGCCGATCATCACGTCCTACGCCAAGATGCAGAAACTGCTCGGTCCCGCAGGCTCCGGCCAGCTCACCAAGATGGTCAACCAGATCTGCATCGCCGGCCTTGTCGAGGCACTGTCCGAAGGCATTCACTTCGCCAAGAAGGCCGGTCTCGACGTCAATGCGGTGGTCGAGGTGATCTCCAAGGGCGCTGCGCAGTCGTGGCAGATGGAGAACCGTCACAAGACCATGAATGACGGAAAATTCGACTTCGGCTTCGCCGTCGAATGGATGCGCAAGGACCTCTCGATTTGTCTCGCCGAGGCCCGCCGCAACGGCGCCAGCCTGCCGGTCACGGCCACTGTCGATCAGTTCTACGGCGAGGTCGAAGCACTCGGTGGCAAGCGGTGGGACACTTCAAGCCTCTTGGCAAGATTGCCCCGGTAACCATCTAGGTTTACTGAACAAATCACGGCGGAGCGGCGCCCGACAGGCGCCCTCCGTCGATACCATTTTTATTGAATATTAACCGGATTACTTCGTTCTTTAAGGCACCTCTTAATGATTGTGCGGCACAGATAGGGTCTGTGAAAAACCGCGCGCGTTTGCGTGCAGGATTTGTGTACGAGTGATGAGTGAGCCCGCCGCCAGGCCCGAGGTCGTCCAGCTTCCGGCTGAAACGCCCGTCGCTGTTCCGCCGCGCAATCGCCGGGCGGCACAACAGCGGGTGCGCGAAGCGCGCGACCGGCTGACCTCGACTTCAGGAACACGCCCCGCATTCGATCGCGAACTGCTCCGCCAATACGCCCAGACCCGCCTCTCCGCCTCGCTCGTCATCACGCTGCTGGTGGTCGGCACAGGCATCCTGTTCGGGTTCTGGATGCAGCCGCTGCCGGCCGCCGCATGGTCATGCGGCATGCTGTGCATTCACGCGGTGATCCTGCGCGCCTGCAATCGCTATCTGGCGGAAACACCGACACCCAACAGCACGCATAAATGGCGGCTGCGCTTTATCTTTCTGGACCTGCTCTACGGCCTGTCGTGGACGGTGATTCTCGTGCATCCGACCGGCGTCGACGTCGTCTCCAATTCGCTGATGATGTTCCTGATGCTGCTGGTGGTCGCGGTCTCCAGCATGCTCGCCGCGAGCCTGCCGATTGCCGCCTTTGCCGCCACCGCGCCCGTAACCCTCGGCGTGGCGCTGAGCTTCATCCTGCGCGGCACCTTCGACAACTACGTGCTGGCCGTTCTGGCTGTCGCAGCCGAAGGCTATTTCGCGCTTCTGGCGCAGCGGCTGCATTCGACCACGCTCGCGACACTGGAAGCCCGCGCCGAGAAGGACGCCCTGATCGGCGAACTCGAACAGGCCAAGGCCATCTCCGACGAAGCGCGCCACCGCGCCGAAGCCGCCAATGTCGCAAAGTCGCGCTTCCTCGCGCAGATGAGCCATGAACTGCGCACGCCGCTGAACGCCATCCTCGGCTTTTCCGAAGTGATGAAGAGCGAGATCTTCGGTGGCCATGCCGTGCCGGTCTACAAGGACTATTCCGCCGACATCCATAATTCCGGCGTGCACCTTCTGAATCTCATCAACGAGATCCTCGATCTGTCACGCATCGAAGCCGGCCGCTACGAGCTGAACGAAGAAGCCGTGTCGCTCGTGCATGTCGTCGCGGACTGCCATCACCTCCTGAAGCTGCGCGCATCGAGCCGCGGCATTACCATCCACGAAGTATTCGAACACGGCATGCCGCGGGTCTGGGGCGACGAGCGCGCCTGCCGCCAGATCGTGCTGAACCTGCTGTCGAATTCGATCAAGTTCACGCCGCAGGGCGGCGAGATCTGGCTCAAGGTCGGCTGGACCGCCTCCGGCGGCCAGTATCTGAGCTGCAGGGACACCGGCTCGGGCATCGCCGAAGACGAGATCCCGATCGTGCTGGCCTCCTTCGGCCAGGGATCGAACTCGATCAAATCGGCCGAACAGGGTGCCGGTCTCGGTCTGCCGATCGCCAAGAGCCTGATCGACATGCATGGCGGCACATTCACGCTGAAATCGAAACTGCGAGTCGGCACCGAGGTGATCATCACTTTCCCGCCGGAGCGTGTGATGTCTGCGCTTGCGCCGATGGCGCCCGATGGGCCACCGCTGCAGCCCGATTACGAGATGAACGTCGCCGACGAAAAGCGTCGGGCCCGTAACAAACCCATCATGAATGCAGGAACAGGGCTGTGATTTCGACGCTTGCGCAAGCGAGCCGATCCGCTTCAATATTACTGGATGAGCAAAGAAACGCCGTGCATCGCAGTCTGCTTCATCGACCCCAAGACCAAGCTCTGCCTCGGCTGCGGACGCACGCTGCCGGAGATCGCGCGCTGGGGAAAAATGGACAGCGCGGAGCGTCTGGATACGATGGCACTACTGCCGGCCCGCATGGCCGACGCGGGGCTGGAGCCTTCGTCGACATACGCAGCGAAGAGGACATCCGCGGCCACCTGAGAGGCTCGCCATGAGTCGGGTCTTTCTTCTCGTCATCGTCATTGTCGCGACGGCAGGCGCCGCCCTCGCCTATGGCGATCCCAAGCAGATCTCCAAGGCCGGCAATCTCGTCACGGAAATCTTGCGCAAGCAGAGTCCTCCGCCACTGCGGCTGGTCGATGTCCCGCGCGGCAATACCGGTGAATTCGGACTTCAGGTCAAGATCAACGGCGTCAAGACGGCCATGGTGATCGATACCGGCGCAACCTCGGTGGTGCTGACTTATGAAACCGCAAAGGCCGCGGGCCTGCCGCTCGAATTGCTCGACTACAATGTCGACGTCGAGACTGCGGGCGGCCGCACCAAGGCTGCGCGATTGACGCTGGATCGTCTGGCGGTCGGCAAACTGGTCGAGCGATCCGTCCCGGCACTGGTGGTGCCGCGTGGGCAGATGAAGACCAACCTGCTCGGCATGAGCTTTCTCGACCGCCTGGAGAGCTGGGAAGTGCGCGCCGACAGACTGATGCTGCGCGGCTATCCGTAACTAAGCCGCGACCGACTCCGCAGGCTCGTCCTCGACCTGCGCAATGGCTTCTCGGAGCACATTGATGCTCGCACCATGCTTGACGCCATTCTCCGCCAGATAACGCCGGAATGCGCGTGCGCCGCGCACGCCGTGGAATGCGCCGACGAAATGCCGGGTGATCGAATGCAGCCGCGTACCCTGCGCGAGTTGATCCTCGATATAGGGCATCATCGCCGCGAAGGCGTCTTTCATCGTCGCATGCGGCGCGGGCTCGCCGAACAATTCGGGATCCACCGACAGTAGCCGCCACGGCTCCTGATAGGCCGCGCGACCGAGCATCGCGCCATCCACATGCGCGAGATGAGCAGCGGCTTCAGTGATGCCGATGATGCCGCCATTGATGACGATCGGCACGTCGGGCATTGCCGCCTTGAGCCGATAGACGCGGTCGTAGTTCAGCGGCGGAATGTTGCGGTTCTCTTTCGGCGACAGGCCGTTGAGCCACGCCTTGCGCGCATGCACGATCAGGCCATCGGCGCCGGCGGCGACCACCGCGCGTGCCAGCGTATCGAGTGCGACTTCGGGATCCTGATCGTCGATGCCGATGCGGCACTTGACGGTGACCGGCACGTCCACGGCCTGCTTCATCGCGGCCACACCGCGCGCCACCAGATCCGGCTCGGCCATCAGGCACGCCCCGAAGCGCCCGTCCTTCACACGATCCGAGGGGCAGCCAACATTGATGTTGATTTCGTCATAGCCGAAATCCACGCCGATCTTCGCAGCCTCCGCGAGGTGCGCCGGCTCCGAACCACCAAGCTGCAGCGCCACCGGATGTTCACTGTCGTCAAAGCCAAGCAGCCGCGCACGGTCGCCATGGATCACGGCGCCCGTCGTCAGCATCTCCGTATAGAGCCGCGCCCGTCGCGACAGCAGACGATGGAAGACGCGGCAATGCCGGTCAGTCCAGTCCATCATCGGGGCAATGGAAAAGCGGCAGTCTAACATATTGTTTTCATTGAACTTTGTGATTTTAGTCCGTGTATCTGATTTTTGGGCTGACATATGGTCAGAGCCACAGAGCTAAAGCATTTTCCTTTCTTTTCAACTGCTTGATCAGATCTCAGTCCTGTTCGCGGAGATTTCCCCTCGCCGGCACAGTATTGCGGTACCGGATGACCCAAGAGCAGCGATTACATGTCCACGGTCATCGACAGGAGATACGTACGCGGTGCTCCCAGGAAGAACGTTCCGAATGAGGCCACGCTGGACCAGTAATTCGCACCGGTCACATTCTGAACGTTCGCGCGGAAAACCGTCTTCCTGCCGTTGATTGCCGTCGTGTAACGGGTACCGAGATCGAGTCGCGTCCAGTCCGGAATCGGTTGCTTGTTCGCTGTATCGACGAACTGCTTGCCCGTGTAGATGACTGCCCCATTCAAAGTGAGCCCCCTCACCCACGGGAGATCCCACTCGGCGCCAATATTGGCCTGTACGTTCGGAACGCCGATTGGCGTGTTACCCACGTTAGCCGCGACAGCGGTCTTCGTCAGGGTGCCATCCAGCAGCGACAAGCCTCCGAGGACACGGATATCGGGCATGAGTTCGCCATAGACGTTGAATTCGAGCCCACGGACTTGCTGTTCGGCGGTCGCCGCGAAGCGTCCGCCGGACAGCTCGCCGCTCGCCTTCGATATCTCGAAGGCGCTGAAGGTGGTGGCGAACCGACCGAAGTCCAGCTTGATGCCGGCCTCGTACTGCTTGGCGATGTAGGGCGAGAGTACTTCGCCGAAATTGGAAGCGGTCTGGGGCGCGACGTCGCCTCGGCTTAGACCTTCGATATAGTTCGCGTACAGAGAGACGTTGTCCCGGGGCCGGATGACGAGACCAACCACTGGGGTAGTCGCGCTCCTGTCGTAGGACGACGTGAGCGTTCCGACATTGGAGAGATAGTTGTTCGCCTCGATGCCCTGGCGCCGGACACCCAAAGTCAACAAGACACGCTCATCGAGCACGGACAAGGTGTCAGCAATCGAGAGCCCCGTGAGTTCACTGTCCGAGAGCCGAGGGCGCTCGCTGATCTCGTTCGCGAACTGGGTCGGCGCCACCGTCGGATTATAGATGTTCGACGTGACCAGACTGCCATTGGTGAGTCGCCGGTACAGCGCGTCATGATAGACCGAAGCCTGGAAGGCGACCGCGTGGTGGACGACGCCGGTATCGAAGCGGGCGCGGACGCCACCATCATATGTGGTTCGATCGATGCTAAGCCCGAAAAATTGAGGCGTTGCGGTCGTGTCACCGCTCGTATTGATGATCGTCGGAAGACCGAAGAATCGCTCGACGTTAGTCCGAGATCCGCCCACGTCGGCGAACAGCGTAACCTGATCGCTTACATCGTATTCGGTCCGCAGCAAGGCAGATTGATCGTTGATGTGCGACCATTCCCATGGTTGCGTCATGTTCAACCGACCATCCGGCGCCTTTGATACTTGCAGGCCGGGAGCCATGAGAAAGGGACGTGACGGAGCGTCGAACCGATCGGTCTGGGCGATGAGGTAGAGCCAGGACCTGAACCGTTCGCCCTGATAGTCAAGGGCCAGCGATCCGACACCTGTCGTTTCGGACTGGCGGTCAATGGGCGTATCACCGTCGCGCAGGCTGCCGTTGACGCGCACGCCCCATTCCTTGCTGTCACCGTAACGCCTCGCAATATCCCAGTGGCCACCGAACTGTGCGGCAGAACCGTAACTTGCGGTGAAGCGGGTCAAGTCCTCTCCCGCGCGCTTGGGCACGACATTGATGACGCCGCCGACGCCGCCATTGGGCGCAATGCCCGAGAGCGCGGCTGAGGGGCCCTTGAGCACTTCGATGCGCTCGACGTAATCCGTGAAGATGCGGTATGTCGGCGCGATCCCATAAAGGCCCTCGAAGGCGAACTCACCGCTGTTGCCTTCGTTGACCGGGAAGCCGCGAATGTTGAAGGAATCGAGCACACCGCCCGTTGGGTGGGAACTGCGCACGGAAGGATCCAAGATTAAGGCATCCGCAGCCGTCGCCGCCTGCTGATCCCGGATGAACTTGTCCGTGTAACTCGTCATATTGAACGGCGACTTCATCGTATCGGTGTTTCCGAGCAGTCCCAGCCGTCCGCCTTGAGCGACCTGGCCGCCTGCAAAGGCGGGCACGACACCCGGCTGCGACGGCCGCGATTGCGCCGCGACGATTTGCGTTTGCGGGGCGTCAGACACCGTGGCACGCCGCGAAGTTGATCGGACCCCGGCGACATTTCGTTTGATTGGTGCGCGGCGGACCAACCGCTGCGTCGGAGCATCGACGGTCACAGGAGGAAGAGCGGTGGCGCCTTGCGGTGTTTGGGATTGAGCAGGCGATTCAAACCACGCCACAAACGCCACGCCACCTAGTAGTGTCACGCCAAAGCGAGCCACCGTCCGAACCCCACCTGCAAGTCGCATTCCCAGAAAGTCCTTCATCAACAGCACGTCGGCCGACGCGAAATGGTTCCGCACGTGGCCTGCAACGACCATAGCTCCGAGATCCGCTCTCCGCGTCCGAGCAGGGCCGACACTCAACGTGAATCATTTTCTCCGCAGAATCGCATTCCGCGTTAGCCGCCTGTGCCTCATCGGCAACGTCCGATTGCTCGTGATCTGCAGCGCTTCACTAGAGAGACGCCATCGTCACCGCAACGCTAATGCACGCGCTGCGATTTAGAATGCCTCGATCATCGACGAATCGAGTCAGTTGAAATCGTGTCTGGAAAGATTCCAAAGGTGCTTTGAAAGACTCAAAATCAGTGCCGTTGAAATTTGGCAGGAAGATAGACGCAGCGCTCTCGTCAGCGAGCCATGCTTTTCCTGAACGCGGCAACGTAATAGGCTGCGCTTTTCTGGAACGCTCCAGACATCGTCACGGCCGACTGTTGCGCGCAACCATTTCGTTCCTGTCGCTGTCATTACGACGACAATCTGCAGCAGCTCAAGATGCGCAAATCAGAGGGAACGTGAAGAGCTCTGGCGATGGTTCGATGGGCCGCCGTCGTCTACTAATATGGTCGCCCTGTTTTCATAGCGGCGAGCAGCCTGACTGGCGCCGCGGCCCGTGCAGAGAAATCGACTTTCGATGTCGTTCGTGGAGCCAAATTACAGCTCAGTCCTTGTATTCATACAACAAGCGGGCGCGGATCGTACCTTCCAGCGCCCGAATATCCGCCAGCACCCGCTCGCTATCCGCCGCCGATGCATCAGCATCGAGGACGACATAGCCGATGTCGTTGTTGGTCTCGTAATATTGCGCGGCAATGTTGACCGCATGGCGCGCCAGCACCTCGTTCAGCCGTCCCAGCATGCCCGGAACGTTGCGCTGGACCTGGATGAACCGGGTACCTGACGGGCGTGCCGGCAGTTGTACCTGCGGGAAGTTCACCGTGCCCATAGTCGACCCGCTGTCGCTGTAGTCGATCAGTTTACGTGCGACTTCCGCACCGATGCGCTCCTGAGCTTCTTCGGTGGAGCCGCCGACATGCGGCGTCAGGATGACGTTCTCCAGACCCTGCAGCGGGGTCACGAAGCGCTCCTGATTGGAGCTGGGCTCGACGGGGAATACGTCGACGGCCGCACCGCGCAATTTGCCCTGGCGCAGTGCATCGGCCAGCGCATCGAGATCGACCACGGTGCCGCGGCTGTTGTTGATGAAATAGGCGCCGTCCTTCATGGCGGCGAATTCGTCGCGACCGATCATCCCCTGCGTGGCCGGGGTTTCCGGCACATGCATGCTGACCACATCGCTCTGCGCCAGCAGTTCCTGCAGGCTTCCGACAGGTTCGGTGTTGCCGTGACGCAATCGATCGGTGTGATCGTAGAAGATCACGCGCATGCCCAGCGCTTCCGCCAGGTTCGAGAGCTGCGAGCCGATGCTGCCGTAACCGACGATGCCGAGCGTCTTACCGCGCACTTCATAGCTGTTATTGGCCGATTTCTCCCAACCGCCTTCATGCGCCAGGTTGGAGCGCGAGATGATCCGGCGGAACAGCATGACGATCTCGCCGATCACCAGTTCGGCAACCGAGCGCGTATTCGAGAACGGCGCATTGAACACCGGAATGCCACTACGGCGCGCCGCGTCGATATCCACCTGATTGGTGCCGACGCTGAAGCAACCGATCGCGATCAGCCGGTCCGCGGCATCGAGCACGTCCTGGGTGATCTGCGTGCGCGACCGGATACCGAGAATGTGTACGCCTTTGAGTGCTTCCTTCAGCTCATTGCCACCGAGCGCCTTGGAGAGCCGCGTCACGCTCGAATAGCCCGCTGCCTCGATCAGCTCGACCGCGCTGTCGTTCACGCCTTCGAGCAGAAGGATTTTGATCTTGTCTTTCGGGAGGGAAAGCTGCGGCAAAGGCAGGCTGTTCATGGTCACGGTCGCGGCGTCCTTTGAGCAATGAATGAGATAGAAACCACGCTGGAGCGGTAAAGCCCCGGTTGGTCCGGCTCACATCGTCTGGTTTGGTTTGGCGCCTGTTTAACGTCACCGCGGCGATCTTGCTACGGGTATCTAACCCGTTGAAATCACTTATCTCTAATCCAAGATGATGAGGGACCGGCGCGCGACCCCACCTGAGCCCGCGAGAATCTGGAGCAGTCTGCGCGCCCGCGCGCTCCCCCAGGGAACGGAACAGGACCCGGGAAATTGTCACGTGACTTCAGTACGAGGCGCGGACAGCGCCTTCCTTCCCCAGCCTCATGGTGCCCCATTTCCGATCTCGATCCCGATACCACCGAGCATGCTGATTTGCGCGGCGGACATTCGCCGTGGTTTGCCGGCCTGCAGCATGCCCCCCGTCGGCCCCTTACCGAAGACATCACATGCGATGCCCTGATCGTCGGCGGCGGTATCACCGGCGCCCTGATGGCCGAGCAACTGACGCGGCAGGGACTGGATGTGGTGATCGTCGATCGCGAATTGCCTGGGCGCGGCAGTACAGTAGCGAGCACGTCGATGCTGCTGTGGGAGATCGATCGTTCGCTGCAGGAGCTGACACATCTCTATGGCTATGAGCGCGCCGCGCGTGCCTATCGCGCCAGCTATGACGCCGTCCATGGATTGAAGGCGCTGGTCCGGACGCTCGACCTGCGATGTGACATGCGCGCGAAGGACTCGCTCTATCTTGCCGCAGGCGAGAGTGCCAAAGGACTGATCGAGGAACACGCGCTTCGCGCGCGCGCCGGCCTGCCCGGCACACTCCTCGATCACAAGACCCTCCTGTCCGAATACGACATTGCCCGGGCGGGTGCCATCGTCTCGCCGGACTCGGCAGATTCCGATCCGTTGCAACTGGCACTGGGGCTGCTGAATGTCGCGACGGCGCGCGGCGCGCGATTATTCGAGGCGGAGACGGCCGCGTTCGACTCCGCAGGCCACGCCGTCGGCGTTCAATTGACGGACGGCCGTATCGTCGAGGCGCGCCATGTCGTGCTGGCGACGGGCTATGTGATGCCCGACATCGTGCACACAACGGTACAGAAACCCTCTTCGAGCTGGGCGATCGCGACGAAGCCGCAGCCGGACAGACTCTGGTGCGGCGGCGTGCTGATCTGGGAAGACAGCAAGGATTATCTCTACGCCCGAACCACCGCATCCGGCCGCATCATCATCGGCGGCGAAGACAGCGACGAGATCATCGATCCCGATGCACGCGATGCCCTGATCCCTGCCAAGGCACGTGCGCTGAAGGAGAAGCTCGCATCACTCTGGCCACGCGCCGAGCTTGCCATCGACTATCGCTGGGCCGGCACTTTCGACACCACGCGCGATGGCCTGCCACTGATCGGACCTGTGCCCGGCCATCCGCGTCTCTATGCCGCCTATGGTTATGGCGGGAACGGCATCACCTTCAGTTATCTCGCAGCGCAACTGATCGGCGGGATGATCGCGGGCAAACGCTCGCCATTACTGGATGACTTCGCGCTGCAGCGCGATATCGCCTGAAACTTAGCGCGCTCGACTCGGCGAATTCAGCTATCCCCATGTGATCAAAACGCAGGCGGCGAACGCCCCGTTTTGCGTCAGCGACACTGATTGACTTCCAAAAGACGATTGTTAGCATACAAGTGAATTTTGGCCCTCCTGCCCGGGGTTTTTCCATATGAAGCCGGCGCCGTTCACGCGACACGTCCCACGCACCGTGGATGAAGTTGTGAGTGCATTGGCCGAGTTTGCGCCGCTCGATGGCCGCATTCTGGCGGGCGGCCAGAGCCTGGTGCCGATCATGGCGTTCCGCATGGCGCGGCCAGCACACTTGATCGATATCAATGAGGTCGAAGGGCTCGACCGCCTCGCTGTCGACGGCGACTATCTCTCGATTGGCGCGCGGGTGCGCCACGGCGCATTCCACAAGCCTGTCATCGACGGTCCGCTCGGTAAGCTCCTCGCTTTCGTCGTCAGCCACATCGCGCATTATCCGATCCGGATGCGCGGCACGTTTTGCGGCAGCCTCGCCCATGCCGATCCTGCATCGGAGTGGTGCCTCGTCGCGGCAACGCTGGACGCCCAACTTGTCGTGAAGAGTGTGCGCGGCGAACGCATCGTGCCTGTCACCGATTTCCTCGAAGGCATCATGTCGACATCGCTGGCCGAGGACGAATTTCTCGCCGAAGCACGGTTGCCGCTGCTACCCGACGATACCAAATTCGGCTTCTACGAGTTCAGCCGCCGTGCCGGCGATTTTGCGATGTCTGCCGCGCTCGTTACCTATCGTCTCGTCGATGGCGTGATCGCCGATGCGCATGTCGGCATCGGCGGTGCCGAGGATCGCGCGCGGCGCATTATCGAGGCCGAAGACGTCTTGAACGGTAACGCGCCCTCGCCAGACCTGTTCGTCGCCGCCGGTGAAGCCGCAGCGAATGCAATCGAACCGCTGGAGGATATCCAGACCACTGCGGAATATCGCTGCGATCTGGTCCGCGCCGTGACGCGGCGCGCACTGGAGCGGTCGACGCAATGACGATCCACACCAAGGGCACCGGCACGACCTGGGTTGGGCGCTCGATCCGCCGGCTCGAGGATCCCGCCCTCGTCACCGGTCGCGGCCGCTTCACGGCCGATATGCCCGCCACACACTGGGTGCGCTTCGTCCGCAGCAGCGTGGCTGCCGGAACGATCGAGAATATTACGGCACCAGAGGGCACAGGCATCGTCACGGCCAAGGACCTCGCAAAGCTGAAGCCGATCCGGCCGATGCTGAGCAAGTTCAATTATGTCGCGGTCGGTCAGCCGATCCTTGCCGATGGCGTGGTGCGGTTCACAGGTGAGTCCATCGCGGCCGTCTACGCGCCGAGCAAGGATCAGGCGGAGGACATCGCCGATCAGGTCGAGGTCGAGATATCCCAAGGCGCACCGCTGATCGACGCGATGGATGCGCTCGCCGAGGACGCTCCGCTGGTTCACGCCGACACCAAGCACAACGTGATCGTCGAGGGTCGCATCGCGACACCCGGCTTCGAGGATGTTTGGAAGACCGCACACAAGGTGCTGCATGTTGAAGCGCGCTCGCACCGTCAGAATGCGACGCCGATGGAGGCCCGCGCAGGTCATGCCTCCTATGACGCATCGACCGGTCGCGTGACACTGACCTGCACCACACAGATGCCGCATCTGACGCGCACGGCGGTGTGCGACATCCTCGGCATTCCGGAATCGGATCTGCGTGTCATCGCGCCTGACGTCGGCGGCGGCTTCGGCCAAAAGATGTCGCTGGCGCCGGAATATGTGCTGCTGGTCTGGCTGGCGCGCAAATTGCGCAGCTCCGTGGCCTGGACCGAGGATCGCCGCGAAAACCTGATTGCGAGCTTTCACAGCCGCGATCAACACGTCCAGCTCGAAGGCGCATTCGACAAGAGCGGAAAGCTGCTCGCTTTGCGCGGCGACATTGTCGCCAATATCGGCGCCTATTCCTGTTTCCCGACGACCTGCGGCGTCGAGCCCTTGATGGCACTGGCCGAGCTCCCCGGCCCCTATGACGTCCGCGCCTATGACTGTCGCTCGCGCGGCGTGATGACCAATACCTGTCCGATGGCGCCCTATCGCGGCGTCTCGCGGCCGGTCATCACCTTCGTGCTCGAACGCTTGATGGACAAGGCTGCCGCCGCTTTCGACATCGAGCCGACCGAATTGCGTCGCCGAAACCTCATCGACAAATTTCCCTATACATCAGCGACCGGTCTCGTCTTCGACGACGGCAGCTACAAGGAAACCATGGAGATGGCCATCAAGGCCATCGACCTCGACGCATTCCGCAAGCGCCAGAAAATCGCGCGCGATGCCGGCCGCTATCTCGGGATCGGCTTTGCCACCTTCTCCGAGCGTACTGGCTATGGCAGCCCGGCTTTCGCGGCACGCGGGATGGAGATCACGCCGGGCTTCGAGACCGTGTATCTGACCATCGATCCCTCGGGCTTCGTCGAAGCGCGGATCGGCTCGTCGCCGCATGGCCAGGGACTGCGCACATCACTGGCGCAGATCATCGCCGACGAGATCGGCATCGATCCGGAATTCATCAAGGTGGTTCACGGCGACACAGACCGCTCGCCCTATGGCTGGGGCACATTCGCCAGCCGCTCGCTGGTGCTCTCGGGCGGCGCCAGCTTGCTTGCGGCGCAGAAGATCCGCGCCAAACTGCTGAAGATGGCGAGCCATTTCCTTGAAGCAGCGCCCGAAGACATCACGCTGCAGTCCGGCTCGGCGCATGTCATCGGCACCGATCGCTCCGTCACCATCGCGTCGATGGCGCGTGCGGCCTATCACCAGACCCACATCTTCAAGGGCGAGATCGAACCGGGTCTCACCGAAACCGGCACTTACGATCCATCCGGAACCTTCTCCAACGCCTGCCATGTCGCGATTGTCGAGGTCGATATCGAGACCGGCCGCGTCGAGATGGAGAAATTTCTGGTCGCGGAGGATGCCGGGCTGATCATCAATCCGATGATCGCCGATGGTCAGGTCCATGGCGGGGTCGCTCAGGGCATCGGCAACGCGCTGCTGGAAGAGATCATCTATGACGAGACCGGCAACATCCTGACCAGCACGCTGGCGGATTTCCTACCGCCGACGACGCACGAAATTCCCGAGATCGAGTTGCATCACATCGAGACCCTGACCGGTAACTCCATCACCAAGGCCAAGGGCCTCGGCGAAGGCGGCGCCATCGGCGCGCCGGCAGCGGTGATCTCCGCAATCAACGACGCGTTGTCCTGCTTCGGAATCTCCATCGACGAAATGCCGGCAACGCCGCAGCGCATTCGTGCGGCGCTGCGCGCAAGCGGAAAATTGCCAAGCAACGGAAAACTTGCATGAGCGACAAGACCGACATCACCCTCATCATCAACGGCCAGTCCCACGCCATCTGCGTCGAGTCGCGCCGGACCCTCGCCGACGCGATCCGCGAGGATTGCGGTCAAACGGGTACGCATATCGGCTGTGAGCACGGCGTGTGCGGCGCCTGCACGGTGCTGGTGAATGGCGAACCGGTGCGCTCCTGCCTGATGTTCGCGCAGCAGGCGGACGGCAAGCAGATCCGCACCGTCGAAGGCCTCGCCGATGGCGACGAGATGCATCCGATGCAGCGCGCCTTCATGGAGAACCACGGCCTGCAATGCGGCTTCTGCACACCCGGCTTCCTGATGCTTGCCGTCGGCGTGCTGGAGCGCGAACCGGATATTTCCGACCATGATCTGGTCGACGTGCTGTCGTCGAATCTGTGCCGCTGTACCGGCTACCAGAACATCATCAAGGCGGTCCGCGCTGCCGCGGTGGAGATGCGCCAGTCGTGACTGCTGCCGCCAAACCGGGACTGGTTGGCCAATCCGTCACTCGCAAGGAAGACGGCCCGCTGCTGCGCGGCCAGGGCAAGTTTGCCGCCGATATCAATTTCCCGAACCAACTCCATATGCGTGTGGTGCGCTCGACCTACGCCCACGGCAATATCGTCTCGGTCGATCTCGCGCCGGCTCTGGCGATTCCGGGCGTGGTCGCCGCCTGGAGCTTTGCCGATGTCTCCGAGATTCCGCCGATTGATTTCCGTCTGACGCGGCTGGAGCAACTCGCCGCCTATCGCCAGACCATTCTGGCCAAGGACAAGGTGCGCTATGTCGGCGATCCCGTCGCCGTCGTGTTCGCCGAAGACCCCTATCTTGCCGAAGATGCCGCCGAGCATGTCGAGGTCGAGATAGAAGAACTGCCGGTGATCCTGCAGGCCGATGGCGAGGTCGGCGAGTTCCGCGACGGACTACCGACCGAGACCGCACTGATCGAGAAAGGTTATGGCGACGTCGATGGAGCGTTCGCCAAAGCGCATGCCGTAGTCAGCCTTTCGCTCTCCATCGGCCGTCATTCCGGCGTTCCCCTGGAGACGCGCGGGGCCATTGGCCGTTACATCGCCGAGACAGACATGCTGGAAATGTACGGCGCTGCGAAAGTGCCGCACTGGAATCGCGACCAGCTTGCGAAAATGTTTGGCCGCACCGCTGCCAACACCAATCTGTTCGAAGGCCATGTCGGCGGCGGCTTCGGCATTCGCGGCGAGATGTATCCCGAAGACGTACTGGTGTGTCTGGCCGCGCTGCGCCTCGGCCGCCCCGTGAAATGGATCGAGGATCGCCGCGAGCATCTGATCGCGGCCAATCACTCGCGGCAGCAGACCCATCACATCCGCGCGGCGATCGATCGCGACGGCAATATTCTGGCCATCGACAACGAGTTCTTCCACGATCAGGGCGGCTATATGCGCACGCATGCCGCCACCGTGCCCGACCTCGCCGCTGCGATGCTGCCCGGCCCCTATCGCATTCCCGCCTATCGCGTGCTCGGCCATATCCGCCTGACCAACAAGACGCCTGGCGGCACCTATCGCGCGCCCGGCCGCTATGAGAGCACTTTCGTGCGCGAACGCTTGCTGGATGCGGTCGCGGCCAGAGTGGGGATCAGCGGCGTCGAGGTCCGTCGCCGCAACCTCATCGCGACCGGCGAGATGCCGGTCACGCGTGCATTGGAAACGCTCGGCACCGACATCGTGCTGGATTCAGGCGACTACCCGAAGCTGCTGGACAAGGCGCTGAATGGCATCGGCTGGGACGACCTGCAGACGCAGATTACGTCGCGTCGCAAGGCGGGCGAACTGGTCGGCTCCGGTGTCGCCATGTTCGTCGAGAAAAGCGGTCTTGGCCCGTTCGACGATGTGCGGATCAATGTCGGGACCGACGGGCTCGTGGAAGTCGTCACCGGCGCCGCTTCGGTCGGCCAGGGCGTCGAAACTGTCATCGCTCAGATTTGCGCAGAGAAACTCGGCGCCAGCTATGACAATGTCAGCGTGATCCACGGCCAGACCAACCGTATCGCCAGAGGCCTCGGCGCGTTTGCCTCGCGCGTTTCCGTGATGACCGGCGAAGCGACGCGGCAAGCCGCGCTGAAGCTGCGCGACAAGGCTCTCGCGGCCGCAGCTGAATTGATGCAGTTGACGGCCGATCAACTCGATATCGTCGATGGCGAGATTGTCCGCCTCGATGGCGGCACTGGCCCATCGATGACGCTCGCCGAGATCGCAAAGGCGCTCGAACCGGGAGGCAATCTGGTTGGTGATAGCGAACCTGGCCTGTTCGCCGAAGCATCGTTCGAATCCAAGCATATGACCTACCCATACGGCGTCCATGTCGCCGTCGTCTCGCTGGCGCGCGATACAGGCGGCATCAGCGTCGAGCGGTATCTTGTCGCCTATGACATCGGCAAAGCGATCAACCCGATGCTGGTCGATGGCCAAATCGTTGGCGGCGTGGCCCAAGGCATCGGTGGTGCGCTTTATGAAGAGTTCACCTACGACGACCGAGGCGAACCGCTGGCGGTAACCTTCGCCGACTATTTGATGCCGACGGCCCGCGAAGTACCTGATGTCGAAGTGATCATTTCCGAGGATGCGCCGAGCCCGCTCAACCCAATGGGGCTCAAGGGCGCCGGCGAAGGCGGCACCAATGCCGTCGGCGCGGCGATTGCAGCGGCGATCGACGACGCGCTCGGCCAACCCGGGGCTATCACGCAGCTGCCGGTCTCGCCGCAGCGCGTGAAGGCGCTGCTCAACGCCAAAGTCTGATCAGGTAATCTTCTTCAGCAACCGCGTCAGTGTCCGTTGCTCTTCGGCGGTCAAGGGGCGTAGCGTCTTGGCGCTGACCTCCGCTGCAACGCGGATTGCCGCATCGACCACACGGGCGCCCTTCTCGGTCAGCGACACCGCACGGCGACGGCGATCCGTAGGGTCGCTACCGGTGGTGATGAATCCGCGCAGGCCCAGCCGATCCACAACCCCCTTGATGGTCGCGGCATCGAGATAGACCAGCCGCCCGAGATGGTTCTGTGAACTCGGGCCGACCTCATGCAACTTCGCCAGCACCGCGAATTGCGTCTGGGTCAGATCCTCGATCATGTTGGACATGAAGATGGAGGTGTGGCGCTGCATCGCCACGCGCATCAGGAAGCCGACCTGGGAGTCGAGGACATAGTCCGGCGGCGTCTCCGCGGTCGGAAGGGCCTTCAGCTTGGTCGGTTTCTGCGCCATGTCGTCCCCGATGATCTCTTGCTAGTTATGAACGATCTTCGGTTGCCGCGACAGTTGAAGTTTTGGTCGTTACACCGTCAAATAAGCGCGTTGAATGTCAATATTCTCCGCCAGCTCGGTCATGGTGCCGTTCCATTGGATCTGGCCCTTTTCGAGGACATAGGCCCTGTCCGAAACCAGTTCGGCGAAATGCACGTTCTGCTCCGACAGCAGGATCGACACTCCAGCCTTTTTCAGTTCGAGAATGGTATTGGCCATCAGTTCGACGATCAGGGGGGCAACGCCCTCGGACGGCTCGTCCAGCAGGATCAGCAGCGGATTGCCCATCAGCGTCCGCGCCACGGTGAGCATCTGCTGTTCGCCACCGCTCATCCGCCCTCCCGGACGGTTCGGCATTTCGCCCAAGTTCGGGAACAGCGCCAGCAACTTCTCCTCGGTCCAGACCGGCGCCGGCACGCCGTCGCTGAACTTGCGTGGCGGCTGGCGGCCGATATCGAGATTTTCCAGCACCGTCAGATCGGAGAAAATACGACGGTCTTCCGGCGTGAAGCCGAGGCCGAGCCGCGCGATCTCATAAGGCTGCCGGCCGGAGATATCGTGGCCATCGAACCGGATCTTGCCGGTGGACTGCGCCATCAGACCCATGATGGCCTTCATGGTCGTGGTCTTGCCAGCGCCATTGCGGCCCATCAGTGCGACGACTTCGCCGCGCCCGACATTGAGGCTGAGATCATAGAGAATCTGCGCAGCGCCATAGGAGGCACCGAGATTTTCGACCGAGAGCATCGGGGCACTCATCAGTGGGCCTCCGATTTCTGGAAGGTCTTGCCGGTGCCGAAATACACTTCCCTCACCTGCGGATTGTCCCGGATCGACTTCGCATCGCCGTCGGCGATCAGCCGGCCCCGCGCCAACACGATGATGCGATCGGCGAAAGCGAACACCACATCCATCGAATGTTCGGTGAACAGTACGGAGATGCCCTTCTCGATCACCAGACGCTTCACCAGCGCGATCAGATCGTTGCGCTCCTTGGGCGCCATGCCGGCAGTCGGCTCGTCCATGAGCAGCAGCCGTGGATCGTTGGCGAGCGCAATCGCCAGTTCGACGCGCTTGACGTCGCCATAAGCCAGCTCGCGGCTCGGCCGATCGGCGGCATCCTGCATGCCGACCTGGGCCAGCAGCTCCAGCGCGCGTTCACGATGCAGCGAGGATGCCGGCTTCCACAGCCGATAGACCTGATTGGCGTGGGAGATCAGCGCCATCTGCACATTCTCGATGACCGTCATCGAATTGAAGGTGGCGGCTACCTGAAAGGTACGACCGATACCAAGGCGCCAGATATCGCGTGGCTTCTTGCCGTTGAGCTTCGCCCCTTCGAACCAGATCTCGCCGGAATCCGGCGGCAACTGGCCGTTGATCATGTTGAAGCAGGTCGACTTGCCGGCGCCATTCGGGCCGATCAGCGCAAGAAACTCGCCGCGCTTGATGTCGAACGACACTTCGTTGACGGCACGCACACCACCGAAGGATTTCGAGAGCGAACGAATGGCGAGGTCGCTCATGATGCGGCCTTCGATGTTGTCTTTCGTCGCGAGATCAGCTTGACGAGGCCGCCGACGATGCCACTCGGGAACGCAAGCACCAGCAGCAGAATGATGCCGCCGAGCAAGGCCCGCCAGTATTCTGTGGAACGCATCATGAAATCCTGCAGCACCGCATAGACCGACGCACCGACAATCGGGCCGGTCAGCGTCTGGATGCCGCCGAGAAGCACCATGACGAGACCATCAATGGAGCGGCTGACGCCGATGGTCTCCGGCGAGATCGAGCCCTTGGCGAAGGCGAACAATCCACCGGCGATGCCGCAGATGCCGCCAGCAATGGCGAAGGCCAGCCAGTGCACACGCTTGACATCAAG
Source organism: Tardiphaga sp. 20_F10_N6_6 (assembly GCF_052076045.1). Classification (NCBI taxonomy): domain Bacteria; kingdom Pseudomonadati; phylum Pseudomonadota; class Alphaproteobacteria; order Hyphomicrobiales; family Nitrobacteraceae; genus Tardiphaga; species Tardiphaga sp. 20_F10_N6_6. The sequence goes on along the minus strand of NZ_CP197239.1, from coordinate 288,387 downwards.
ACCGATCGCTTCGGCGCGCAAGGGAGAGTCACGCCCTGCCCGCATCGCGTAACCGAATGGCGCGAACAGGAATTTGCGGAGCAACAATACGCCGAGCGCGGCCAGTGCGAGTGTCAGGAAATAGAATGCCCCACGGCTGTCGAATGGCGCAGTGGGCCAGACGCCGAGAACGCCGTTGGAGCCACCGGTGAGTGTCTCCCACTGGAACACAGCGGCCCAGACGATCTGGGCGAAGGCGAGCGTGAGCATCGCTAGATAGACACCAGACAGACGCACGGCGAACCAGCCGAACAGCAGCGCGCCGACCAACGCCAGCACTGGCGCGGCTGCCAGTGCGAGCCCCATCGGCGCAGCAAACCATTTCACCAGCAGCGCTGCGCCGTAAGCACCGAGGCCGAAATAGGCCGCATGGCCGAAGGAATGCATGCCACCCGGCCCCATGATGAAATGCAGGCTGGTTGCAAACAGCACGGCAATCAACACGTCGATGCCGAGCACGAGCGTATAGGGCGAGTTCTTGGCGATCAGTGGCAGGCACACGAGAACGACAAGAAGGATGAGGCCCGCGATCTTCGTGGCCGGTGTCGCAGGACGCAGCGGCTCTTCGGGCTCAGCCACGCTGCGCACAGCCACCTGCTCCCGACCGAGCAAGCCGTAGGGCCGTGCGATCAGCACCGCGGCCATCACGAGAAATTCGGCCACCAGCGTCAGTTTGGAGAAATTCACCGTGAAGCCGCCAAAATTCACGACGCCGAGGCCGATGCACAACGCCTTCACCTCGGCGATGATGACCGCCGCAAGATAGGCGCCGGAGATCGAGCCCATGCCGCCGACCACAACGACGACGAAGGCGTCGCCGATCACGATCAGGTCGGTCGCCAGCGTCGCCGGCTCGCGCGCAATCTGCAGCGCGCCGCCAAGGCCAGCGAGCAAAGCGCCGAGCGCGAACACGCCCGTGAACAGCATGGCCTGGTTGACGCCGAGCGCGCCCACCATCTCACGGTCCTGCGTGGCTGCGCGCATCAACCGGCCGAAGCGGGTCTTGGCCAGCGCCAGATGCAGCATCCACAGTACGAAGGGGCCGACGAAAATCAGGAAGATATCGTAAGTGGGCAGCCGGCGGCCGAGCACCTCGATGGAGCCGGTCAGGCCTGGCGCGCGCGGGCCAAGCAGATCCTCAGGACCCCAGATCCACAGCGTCGCGTCGTTGATAACGAGCACCAGCGCGAAAGTAGCGAGCAATTGAAACAGCTCAGGCGCGCGGTAAATCCGCCGCAGCAGAAGGATCTCGATCGCAGCGCCGATCAGGGCCACCAGCAATGCGGTCAGAACAATGCCGCCCCAGAAGCCGACGGCACCGCCGACCTTGGTGGCGATGCTGTAGGCGATATAGGTCCCGATCATATAGAGGGACCCGTGAGCGATATTGACGATCCGGGTGACGCCGAAAATCAGCGACAACCCGGCCGCCACGAAGAACAGGCCGGAGGCGGCCGACAGGCCGTTTAGTGCCTGAAACAGAAACGCGTTGAAACTCATCGGAGGAATCCCCCTCCCCGCGTTGAACGTGCGAGGAGAGTATCAACGGCGATCATCGTCGTACTTCCTGTTACTCGGTCGCGGGACGGAGCTTCTTAACTTCGGCGTCGCTGGGCAGCACCGATGCACCATCGACATATTTGAAGTCGGCCATGGTGCCCTTGCCGCCTTCAAGCGCGATCTTGCCCACGTAAGCGCCCATGGTCGCCTGGTGATCGCTGGCGCGATACATGAACGGACCGAACGGGCTGTCGAGCTTCAGACCTTCGAAGGCCGTAATCAGCTTGTCGGTGTCAGTCGAACCTGCCTTGGCGATACCGGCAGCCAGAGAAGTCATCGTGACATAGCCGACGATCGAACCAAGACGCGGATAGTCGTTGTACTTCTTCTGATAGGCCGTCAGGAAAGCCAGGTATTCCGGGGTCTTGATCTTGTCCCAGGGATAGCCGGTGACGATCCAGCCGACCGGCGCTTCTTCCTTCACCGGATCGAGATATTCCGGTTCGCCCGACAGAAGGCTTACGACGGTGCGATCCTTGAACACGCCACGTGTGGTGCCTTCACGGACCAGCTTGGAGAAGTCCGCGCCGAACAGCACGTTAAAGATCGCGTCCGGCTTGGCATCGTCGATGGCCTGCACCACGGCGCCGGCATCGACCTTGCCGAGCGGCGGTGCCTGCTCGGTGACGAATTCGATGTCAGGCTGCTTGGCCTTCATCATTTCCTTGAAGGTCGCGACCGCGGCCTGGCCGTATTCGAAGTTCGGATAGACCAGCGCCCAGCGCTTCTTCTTGGCAGCCAGCGCATCCGGCAGCAGCATTGCGACCTGCATATAGGTCGTGGCGCGCAGGCGGAACGTATACTTGTTGCCGTTCTGCCAGGTGATCTTGTCGGTCAGCGGCTCGGCAGCGAGGAAGAACACTTTCTTCTTGCCGGCGAATTCGGTCACCGCGAGACCGATATGCGAGAGGAACGTTCCGGCGATGATGTTGACGCCTTCGCGCGTCACCAGCTCATCGGCCACGCGCACTGCATCGCCCGGCGTCGAGCCATCGTCGCGCGAAATAACTTCAAGCTTCTTGCCAAGCACGCCGCCCTTGGCATTGATCTGTTCGATCGCCAGCTCCCAGCCCTTCTTGTAGGGATCGAGGAACGCGGTCTGTGTCTTGTAGCTGTTGAGCTCACCGATCTTGATCGTGTCCTGCGCGAGAACCGCGTGGCCGAACGACAATGTCAGTGCGCCGGCCATTGTGCCGGCAATCGCGAGTGAGTGAAGGGAACGAGCCGTCATCATGATCGAACTCCGTTGTGATCGACGTTTGCGATAGAAGTGATTCTCGCCGAAGCCTTCGCAAGAAACGGATCGACCGTTCGCCCTTGCGTCGCTTGCAGCCCCATGTTTGCAACGTGAATTAGTTTGTACGCAAATAGTCCGGCGCACTCACTTTGTTGTCAAGACTGGTCTTGGTGCAACATGCCTAGCACACCGCTGAAGTTTTGATCATCCAATGTCAGCAGATTGCGTGCGCAACTGCGGCGTAATTTCGCAGAGCCGCGCGGCGGGGTATTCCGCCGCCGCGCGTCCTGTTTTGACGACTACCGATCGCGGAAACGGTCCATCAGCGCCTTGTCCTGACCGCCATCGATTTCGATCATCGTGCCGTTGGCCATCTGCACCAGAGGCGACGCGAGCATGACAACAAGGTTTGCAACTTCCTCGACTTCGGCGATGCGGCCGAGCGGGATCGAGGCCGGCGCCAGCTTGTCGGCTTCCTCGTAGGAGATCTTCATGTCGCGCGACATGGCGTTGACGAGGCCGGCCCAGCGCTCGGTACGAACCGGACCCGGATTGACGGCGCAGAACGAGATGTTGTGACGGCCGTACTGACCGGCGAGCGACAGGGTCATGTTCTGACCAGCAGCGTTCGCAGCACCCGGTGCGATTTCCCAATAGGATGGCTTGACGCCGTCATTGCCGATCAGATTGACCACGCGGCCACCACCCTGCTTGACCATGATGGGCAGCGCGTAGCGCAAGCAGCGCACATAGCCCATGAATTTGAGCTGCAGCGCCTGTTCCCAGTCGGCTTCGGTGAGCGTCTCGATCACGCCGCCCGGCGCCGAACCGGCATTGTTGATCATCAGATCGATGCTGCCGAGTTCCTTGGCGGCCTTCTCGACGAAAGCCTTGGCATCCGCATCCTTGGTGAGGTCGGCGGTAATCGCGACCACCGTCACCCCGTAGGCGTTGCGGATTTCTTCAGCCGTTTTCTCCAGCGGCTCCATGCGACGGGCGCAGATGGCGACATTGACGCCCTCCTTTGCCAGCGTCATGGCAATCGCCTTGCCGATACCTTCGCTGCCGCCGGTGACGAGAGCGCATTTGCCTTTGAGTTGGAGATCCATGTGCGTGTCCTTCTGAGGTTGGCGGAAATGAAAACGAAAATTCTTAGGTCAATCAGCTTCCTGTAAAGCGCGGGGGTCGTTTCTCGGCAAAGGCCTTGCGGCCTTCGGCGTAGTCGGCGCTGGCGTCCGCCGCGGCATAGAACTGCTCGGCTTCAGCCAGGAGTTCGGCATTACTCGTGCTCAGCGCACGAATGGCAGCCTTGGCCGCCTTGATGGTCAGCGGCGCATTGCCCGCGATCTTCCTTGCAAGCTCGCCGGCCAGCGATTCAATGTCAGCCTTCGGTGCGATGATATGCACAGCGCCCAGCGCATGAGCGCGTATGGCAGGCAGACGATCCGCCGTGAACAAGACTTGCCGCGTCGCACCGGCGCCGAACACGCGGATAAAGCGCGCGATACCGCGCGGATCGTAGCCCAGACCAAGCTTGGCGGCGGGTACTGCGAAGAAGGCATCATCCGCAGCAACGCGCATGTCGCAACTCGCAGCAACGGATGACCCGGCACCCATGCAGCCGCCATAGATCAGGCCGATGGTCGGCTGCGGGATCGCCTCGATCGCCAGACAGGTATTCTCGACCAGATCGTCATAGGCCCGGGCATTGCCCTCGCCTGATCGAGCCGTGGCAAAGTCGGAAATGTCTGCGCCTGCGGAAAACATCAGGTCGCCCTCGCCGCGGATGACCACGACACGGATATCCTTGCGGGTGGCGACGTCGCCGGCAAAGGCGGCGATCTTGTTCCACATCGCCGTGGAGATCGCGTTACGTCGTGCCGGATTGGCCAGACGCAGCGTCGCGATGCCGTCCGCAATATCAATGACGATATCGCCGGGCGTGCTCATCGCTCAGGCCGCCGGCTTGTGCGACATCCAGCGACCGGACTCGGCCGCCGGGAAAAGCTCAGCCAGCGCTGCATTGAATGCCGCCGGCTCTTCGCTGGTGATGGTATGGCCGGCACGCGGCAATACCAGAAGACCTGCTGTCGGCACCGTACGCTTGAGAAAGATGCTGGGATCGAGGCACCAATCGTCCTCGTCGCCAACGATGATCAGCAGTGGCGGCGTGAATGTCTCGAGTTGCGGCTTCATCTCCCACAGCATCGGCCGCTTGGCCTGCAGCTCGCGCATGGTCAGCGCGTGCCCGACCGGAGAATGATCCGCCAGCATGCGCGCAAACTCGGCGAAACCACGCGGGTCCTTGTTCTTGTGCGTCTGACGCGTTGCACCATCGGCATAGCGCGCTGCAGCGGTCGGAAAATCGACCGTCTCGAACATTTTTGCGGTTTCGCGCGAGGCTGCACGGCCCTGCTCCACAAAGGCAGGATCGGGACTGGAGCCGTAACCGCAGCTTGCAGCGGTTACCGACAAACAGCGATCCGGATAGTGAATGCCAACATGCAGCGCCGTCGATGCGCCCATGGAATGACCGACGATATGCGCCTTGTCGATTTTCAGTGCATCCATCAATGCGATGACGTCATCGCGTGCAATATCCTGGCCGTAACGCGCTGGATCGGTCGGTACATCCGATGGCGGATAACCGCGCTGGCTGTAGGTGACGCAACGATAGGAGCGCGAGAAGTAACGAAGCTGGGGCTCCCAGGTGCGGTAATCCCCCGCATACTCATGGACGAAAACCACAGGACTCCCGGTGCCGACTTCCTCATAATAGAGTTGCGTCCCGTCGGGCGTCGTCACGTGCGGCATCATCGCCTCCTGCAGTCAGAGCAGATTTCATTTGCACACAAACGAAATGCTAGTAGCGTTATTTCACGACTGCAAGAGGATTTAGTGGATTCAATTTTGGCATATCATTTGCTTACAAACAAATATCGCAACGCCGCATAAACCGATCGAAAAGCCACGCGCCACAACGTTTCTTGAGGAGATGTCATGACCGGTCTTTCGCGACGCGCCTTCACAATGGGCACGGCTGCTACGCTGATGAGCAACGCGCTCGCAACAAATTCGCAGGCGCAGGCGCCGACAAAAATCCGCGTGGGTAGCCTGACACTTCCCGTCTTCGCGCCGATCATCATCAACATCATGAAGGCGCAGAAGTTCGATACCAAGAACGGTTTCGAGGCCGAAGTTCAGGTCTACCCTTCCTTCTCCTCTTATTATGCGGGCCTCGCCACCGGCGAAATCGACACGCTGATCGGCGGGCCCACCTACTTCCAGAAGCTGCGCCTCGAAGGCGTGCCGCTGCAAATCGTCGCAACAGGTGCCACGCTCGCCGATCTCGTCATCATCACCAAGGACCCGGCCATCAAGTCGCTGGCCGACCTGAAAGGCAAGCAACTCGCCGCCGATATGGGCAGCGGGCAATTCCAGATCCTGTCGATCTACGCGAAATCCAAAAAGATGGACCTGGCCAAGGACATGACATTGGTCAACGCGAACTTTGCTGTAGCGCGTGCGCAGCTTGCCGCCGGCCGCGTCGACGCCGCGATGATCATCGAGCCGATCGCCACCATGATGATGAAGGACGATCCGTCGCTGAAGATCATCTTCAACGCCAATGACGGATGGAAGGAGATTGCGGGCACCACCGGCTGGGAGCTGGTCTACGCCATGCGCGAGGATACCATCAAGAAAGCCCCGGATGCGCCCAAGAAATTCGTCGCGGCGCTTGCGGACGTCACCAAATATCTGCGCAGCGATCCGGACGGTGCCGACAAGATCGCAGTCGAGACCGTGAAGCTGCCGCCCGGCATCCTGAAGGAAGCCGTGCTCGCCAAGCGCTGGGACTTCGACGCCAAGCCAGCCTGGGACGCCACCGAACGCAAGAGCATCTGGGATACGTTCGAGCGCGCCGTCGCCGCCGGCTTCCATCCAAAGCTGCCTGACGAAGCGATCATCTATGCCCCCTGACGAGCCGAGACCTGCCACGCCATTCGAGGAACCGATCTTCGAAAGGTCACCGCGAAGCCTGATGATCTCCAGCCTGCCGCGCGAGACGATCATATCGATCGTGCTCTTCGCAGCGGTCTGGCAGGTCATGTCCTATCTGGCGCCGACGTTGGGCATTCCTGCTTTCGCAATCCCGGGCCTTGGCCGTATTGCCGAAAGCCTGGCCAAGATCACCCCGCTCGACGTCGCGGTGACGCTCGGCCGTGTGTTGCTGTCACTGGTCGTTTCCTTCGTCATCGGACTGCTGGTGGCGGTGCTGATGTATCTGTCCGAAAGCATCGAGAAATATCTGCGGCCGATGGTGCGGATCCTGATGGCGGTACCGGTCGTCTCCTGGATCCTGTTCGCGGTGCTGTGGTTCAAGGGCGTCGAATTCCGCATCGTCTTCGTGCTGGTTGTGGTCTGCGCACCGGTTTTCACGGTCGACGCCCTCGACAACATGCGCGAGGTGTCGCGTGACCTGAAGCAGATGATCCGCTCATTCAGGCCGACGCCGTTGCAGTTCTTTCACAAGCTGATGCTGCCAGCGATCACGCCGGGGATCATCACGAGCTGGAAGATCACCCTCAGCCTCGCCATACGCGTTGTCACCATCGCTGAACTCGTCGGCGCAGTGACCGGCATCGGGCATCAGCTCTCGGTCGCACAGGAATTGTTCTCGGTGGCCGACGTGTTCGCCTGGACGCTGGTGCTGGTCATATTGCTGTTCTTCCTCGAAGCGCTGCTCGTCAGACTCGAAACACACGTATTGCGGTGGCGGGCATGACGGCAGCTTCAGCGCCCATCGAGATCGCCGGCCTGCGCAAGGTATTTCGCCAGACCACCTCCGGCCAGTCGATCACAGCCATCGACCAGTTGTCGCTGCGGATCGAGCCCGGCGAACTCATCGCCATCGTGGGCAAGACCGGTTGCGGTAAGTCGACCCTGTTCGACCTCTTGATCGGACTCGAACATCCTACCGCCGGCAGCATCACCATCGGCGGCAAGACGCCCTATGACGACTTCAACGCCTTCCGCGGCAAGATCGCGACGATCTTCCAGCAGGACCGGCTGTTTCCGTGGCGCTCCGCACTCGACAACGTCAAGCTCCCACTCGAACTGATCGGCATCGCCGAAGATGTTCAGCAGGAGCGTGCGCTGACGTGGCTGAAGCGGCTGGGGTTGGAAAAATTCGCCAATGCCTATCCGCGCGAACTTTCCGGCGGCATGCGCCAGCGTGTGGCGATTGCGCGCGCCTTTGCCGTACAGCCGGAGATCCTGTTGGCGGATGAATCCTTCAGCGCGCTGGATGAAGTCACCGCCAACGAGCTGCGCAAGACCTTCGTCGAACTGGCACGAGAGTTTAAATCGACCGCGATCCTGATCACGCATCAGCTCGAAGAAGCCATGGCCGTGGGCGACCGCATCGTCGTGTTCGGCAAGTCAGCGGCGCTTTTGGCGGACGTGCGAATGTCAGACTGGGATCGTGCGGACTATCCCCTGCTCCGCGAAGCGATTCAGAATACACTGCAGGCAAACGCGCCGGATGCGAGATTGAGGCGCTAAACAACGATCCACCGACCTCTCCACGTCGTGCCCGGGCTTGTCCCGGGCATCCACGACTTGGCCGCTAGTCCAGACGGACGTGGGTGGCCGGGACAAGCCCGGCCATGACGGTGTGGACCTAAACTACATCACCCCATGATCGCCTTCGCCGCGTTCCCCATGGCTTCCACCGACGCATCGCCCGTATCCGTGAAGCACAGGATACGACACGGGCATGACTCAAGCCCATCATAGCGCCACGGGAATGCGCCGATCAGGCAACGCTGGTTCAGCATTAGCTCGATGTCGCCGCCGATATTCTCGGCATGCAACAAGCCTTCCTGGAACGCGTAATTGTGGAACGGAAACATGTCGGCAGTCACGTGGCGGCCCGAGAGCTTGTGATTATACTCAAACGTGCCGAAGAATTCCGCCGGCGTCTTGCCGTGCTTCTTGGTGAACTGCGCAGCGATGTCCGGCCGCATGTTGCGGATCGAGGTGTTCATCGAGTGATCGCAGGAACCCGTGTCCATGCCGAACCATTTGATCTTCTTCTCCAGCATCCAGTGCAGCGTGTCGAGGTTCGGACCGGGGTGATAGCAGAAGTACTTCACCAGATCCTGCTGCGCCTGCCCTTCGTAATATTTGTGCCAGCCGGTGTGCAGGATCAGAATGTCACCTTCCCGAATATCCGCGCCGGACTTCTCAAGCATCTCAGGCGTGATCACCGCCCAGTCGTGCATCTGGCTTGAGATGTCGACGACGACGCCGCGATTGAACAGGTAGTCCAGCGGCAGCGAGGCCATGTCGCCCTTGCGCCCGTCGGTGGCGTGCATCGCGCCGTCGAAATGGGTGCCGGCATGCAGCGCCGTCTCGATCCGCTGCGCCACGATCATCTGCGTCTGCAGGTTCTGCGCATAATACATCTTGTTGCCGGCATAGCCGACCCAGCCGGGCGTGTGGATGTTCATGACGTGGGAGAGATCGACGACTTTCATGGTGCTGTCCTTCATCGTTTCGGGGCGCCCACCGGCAGGTGGAAATCGTAAGCATGCAAACAATTCTGCGCAATGCCCGCAGATGCAGGATCAGGGCCAAAAACAGATGGACAAACGCTGGGCTGCCACGACAATCCTCGATTGTGAAAGCGCCGTTCAGCGCTTGCGTTGACATCGATAAACCCGGCGGATACGCCAATTTAATGAACTGCTGCAAAGACAGCGTCAGCGATGCGGCCACTGCCGTTTCGGTGCAGGTGCCACGATCAGGCACGTTACCAGGAGTGGCGTTGCCATGATGGATTTCGCCACCCGGGTCCACAATCACAACTACCGGCTTGATCCGATCATCCGGTCGCTGCTGGACACCGACTTCTACAAATTCCTGATGCATCAATTCATCTGGATGCTTTATCCGAAGGTGCCCGTGACCTTCGGCCTGATCAATCGGACCAAAACCGTCCGCCTTGCCGAGATCATTCCGGAAGCGGTGCTGCGCGCGCAGCTCGATCATGCCCGCACGCTTTCATTCCGAGAGAACGAACTGATCTGGCTGGCCGGCAACCGCTTCTATGGCCGCCGCGACATTTTCCGTCCGGAATATATCGAGTATCTGCGCAGCTTCAGGTTGCCTGACTACAAGCTTGAGACCATCGATGGTCAATATGTCCTCACCTTCGAAGGTGACTGGGCCGAAGTCACGATGTGGGAGATCTACGCCCTCGCCATCGTCAGCGAATTGCGGTCGCGGATCGCCATGGCCACGCTGGACAAGTTCGAGCTGGATATCCTCTACGCCCAGACCAAGACCAAGATCTGGAACAAGATCAAGAAGCTGAAATCCTATCCGGACATGCGGCTCGCGGAATTCGGCACCCGTCGCCGCCACGGCTTCCTGTGGCAGGAATGGGTGACGGACGCGATGGCCAACGAGCTTGGCCGCAGCTTCGTCGGAACGTCGAACGCCCTGCTCGCCTTCAAGCATTCATTCGAAGCCATCGGCACCAATTCGCACGAACTGCCGATGGTGTTCGCCTGCCTCGCCGAAAACGACGACCAGCTGAAGACCGCGCAATATGACGTGCTGGCGAAATGGCAGGAGGTCTATGACGGCGAATTGCTGATCATTCTGCCCGATACGTTCGGCATGACGCAGTTCCTGCGCGACGCACCGCCCTGGGCCTCACAATGGACCGGCATGCGCATGGACAGCAAGGAGCCGGTTGCGGCGGGCGAAGAGATGATCGCCTGGTACGCGATGCGCGGCGAGGATCCGCGCAAGAAGCGCGCGATGTTCAGTGATGGCCTCGAAGTCGACCTGATGATCGATCTGCATCAGCGCTTCCGCGGCCGCATTCGCGAGAGCTTCGGCTGGGGCACCATGGCGACCAACGACTTCCGCGGCGCCCACCCGCGCGGGCTCGATTCACTCGACCCGATCAGCCTGGTCTGCAAGGTCACCTATGCCAACGGCCGCTCGGCCGTGAAGCTGTCGGACAATCCCGCCAAGACCACCGGCAGCAGCCCTGCAGAGATCGAACGCTATCTACGCATCTTCGGCCGCGAAGGCGTCGCCGAACAGCCGGTGATCGTCTAGCCAGAACCGCAAACGCAAAAAAGCGCCGCCCGGTTTCCCGGACGGCGCTTTGTTCTTGTGTATCGGAAGTTCGCTTACAGAAGCCCCGCTCCCCGCGCCCACTTGTACTTGGCGCCGAGCACCTCGACCGGAAGTTCGGTCGAATAGGCGTAAGCCGGAATGCCGTTCTGGTAGAGATATTCGGCGGCTTCCTCGACTTCCACGTCGCCCGCAAGCGAAGCCACCATCGGCTTCTCGATGCCCTTGGCCTTCATCTCGTTCTTGATCTCGACCATGTTGCGCGCGAACACCATCGGCGGCGTCACGATCGTGTGCCAGTAGCCGAGGATCAGCGAGTGGATGCGATCATCGGTGAGACCCAGCTTCACGGTGTTGACGTAAGTGATCGGCGGTTCGCCACCGGTGATGTCGACCGGGTTGCCGGCGGCACCGAACGGCGGAATGAACTTGCGGAACGCCGCATCCAGATCCGGCGGCATCGCCATCAGCGACATGCCGTTATCGACCACCGCATCCGACAGCAGCACGCCCGACCCACCGGCACCGGTGATAATCAGCACGTTCTCGCCCTTCGGCGTCGGCAGCACGGGAATGCCACGAGCGAATTCGAGCAGCTGGCGCAGCGAGCGGGCGCGAATGACCCCCGACTGCTTCAGCACGTCCTCATAGATCTTGTCGTTGCCGGCAAGTGCGCCGGTATGCGACGAGGCCGCCTTGGCGCCGGCCGAGGTGCGGCCGGCCTTCAGGACGACAACCGGCTTGATCTTGGAGACGCGCTTGGCGGCTTCGGCGAAGGCACGGCCATCCTTCAGATCCTCGCAGTGCTGTGCGATGATCGTGGTGTTGGGATCCTGCTCGAAGAAGGCGAGCAGATCGTCCTCGTCGATATCCGACTTGTTGCCGAGACCGACGATCGCCGACACGCCCATCTTGGCAGAGCGCGAGAAGCCAATGATCGCCATACCGATGCCGCCGGACTGCGACGACAATGCCGCCGAACCCTTCACGTCATAGGCCGTACAGAAAGTCGCGCAGAGATTGGCCGGCGTATAATAGAAGCCATAGATATTCGGCCCCATCAGACGGACGTCATATTTCTTGCCGATTTCGACGATCTCTTCCTGCAATGCAGGCTCGTTGGCTTCGGCAAAGCCCGACGGGATCAGCACCGCGCCCGGAATTTTCTTCTCGCCGCATTCGATCAACGCACCTGCAACGAACTTGGCGGGAATTGCGAATACCGCGGTGTCGATCACGCCCGGGACATCCTTGACGCTCTTATAGGCCTTGCGGCCCATGATCTCTTCGGCCTTCGGATGGATCGGGTAGATGTCGCCCTTGTAGCCGCCGTTGATGAGGTTCTTCATCACCGAATTGCCGATCTTGCCATCTTCGGCGGAAGCGCCGATCACAGCGACGGCCTTCGGCATCATGATGCGGTTCATCGCCGTGACGATTTCGGCGTTGGAGCGCGGCGCAGGGCGCGGTTTGTAGTCGAAGTCGACGACGATGCGCACGTCGGCGGCAATCGCGTCTTTCTTGGTGGCGAAGACCGGGTTGAGATCGAGTTCGACCATTTCCGGGAAATCGCTGACGAGCTGCGATACCTTGACGATGATGTCGGCCAGCGCTTCGCGGTTGGCGGGATCGCCGCCGCGCACGCCATGCAACATCTCGGCGGCCTGAATGCCATCGAGCATCGACAGCGCGTCATCATTGGTGGCGGGCGCGAGGCGGAAAGTGACGTCCTTCAGCACTTCGACGAGCACACCGCCGAGGCCGAAGGCCACCAGCTTGCCGAACGAACCATCGGTGATCGAACCGATGATCACTTCGGTACCGCCCATCAGCATCTGCTGAACCTGGATACCTTCTATCTTGGCATCGGCCTTGTACTTCTTGGCATTGGCCAGAATGGTGTCGTAAGCTTTCTGCGCGTCTTCGGCGGTCTTGACGCCGACAATGACGCCGCCCGCTTCGGTCTTGTGGAGAATGTCCGGCGAGACGATCTTCATTACGACCGGGAAGCCCATGCCGCTTGCCATCTTGGCAGCGTCAGCGGCTGAGGTGGCCACACCTTCCTTCGGCACGGGAATGCCGTATGCGTCACACACAAGCTTGCCCTCGGGGGCGGTCAGGCTGGTGCGCTTGTCGGCTTTGACCGCATCGAGAACTTTGCGGACGGCCTGTTTCGCCGATGGTGTTGCTTCTTTGACGGCAAGATTCGATTGGGACATGGCTTCCTCCTTCACGTCTTTTCCAATAGACGGATTGATGGCATTTGGTATGCCAGAAACTTGATTGTCAAGGCGCGTTGCAGCGCAAAATTGCTGAAATAGCTGTCATCTTGACATGCTGGCATCTGGTATGCCAAAAATTCTTGACGTTATTTCTGTGGTAGGACATCTCGACTGGAGATGATTCATGCCCACGCGAAAACAAACCAAGGCGCCGTCCGTCATGTCTGAAGCCGATATCGCGATCGTTCGGATTGCACCGGAGACCAGCTTCAAGACCAAGGCCTATGAAGCCTTGAAAGAAGCCATTCTTAAGATGGACATCTACACCTCACCCGATCCGGTGATGCTTGACGAGCGCGCTCTGTCGGAACGGCTCGGTGTCAGCCGCACACCTATCCGCGAAGCCATTGCGATGCTGGAGCAGGATGGCTTCGTAAAGACTGTGCCACGCCGCGGCATCGTCGTTGTCAGAAAGACCAAGGTCGAGATCGTCGACATGATCCGCGCCTGGGCGGCGCTGGAAAGCATGGCCGCGCGTCTGATCACGACCACCGCACGCAAAAAAGATATCTCGGCGCTGCGCGACTTTTTCAAGGACTTCAACAAGGACCGTCTGCCACAGGACCACGTTGAGGAATATTCGAAAGCGAATATCGCTTTCCACCAGGCACTGATCTCGCTCAGCGAGTCGCCAGTGCTGGTCGATATGACCAACGATATTCTGCTGCATGTGCGTGGCTATCGTCAGCTGACCATCGGACGCACGGACCGTACCGCGACGTCCCTGCCCGAACATCTGGCCATCATCGAAGCGCTTGAGGAGCGCAACACCGAGCTCGCGGAAAAGCGCGCGCGCGATCACACGCTCGGTCTGGCTTCTTATGTCGAAGCCCACGGCCAGGAATTGTTTACGTAAGCGCCGTCTCGCGACGGTTCACCACTCCGCACCACGTCCAATTGAGCAACGACCAACAGTCACAAGAAAAGTCAGGGAGAGCGGGATGTCCGCAGTAGTCCAGAGCATCGATACCAACGCAGCCGCCGAGCAGGAGTTGACCGATGGCTTCCATCTGATCATCGATGCGCTCAAGCTCAATGGCCTCAACACGATCTATGGCGTGCCGGGCATTCCGATTACCGACTTCGGCCGCATGGCGCAGGCCGAGGGCATCCGCGTGCTCTCGTTCCGTCACGAACAGGCCGCCGGCTATGCCGCATCGATCGCGGGCTATCTCACCAAGAAGCCTGGCGTCTGCCTGACCGTGTCGGCCCCCGGCTTCCTCAACGGCCTTACGGCGCTGGCTCACGCCACCACCAACTGCTTCCCGATGATCCTGATCTCGGGCTCGTCCGAGCGCGAGATCGTCGACCTGCAGCAGGGCGACTATGAGGAAATGGATCAGCTCGCGATCGCCAAGCCGCTATGTAAGGCCGCGTTTCGCGTGCTGCATGCGGCCGACATCGGCATCGGTCTCGCCCGCGCGATCCGCGCCGCGGTGTCCGGTCGTCCCGGCGGTGTCTATCTCGATCTGCCGGCCAAGCTGTTCGGTCAGGTGATGAATGCCGATGCGGGCAAGAAATCGCTCGTCAAGGTGATCGACGCCGCGCCGGCGCAGATCCCTGCCCCGGATTCGATCAAGCGCGCGCTCGACGTGCTGAAATCGGCGAAGAAGCCGCTGATCATCCTCGGCAAGGGCGCCGCCTATGCGCAGGCCGACGACGCTGTGAAGGCACTTGTCGAGACATCCGGCATTCCGTTCCTGCCCATGAGCATGGCCAAGGGCCTTCTGCCTGACACCCATCCGCAGTGCGCGGGCGCTGCACGCTCCACCGTGCTGAAGGACTCGGACGTCGTCATGCTGATCGGCGCACGCCTCAACTGGCTGCTGTCGCACGGCAAGGGCAAGGCCTGGGGCAGCGCGCCCAAGAAGTTCATCCAGATCGACATCGAGCCGAAGGAAATGGATTCCAACGTCGAGATCGTCGCACCCGTCGTTGGCGATATCGGCTCCTGCGTCACTGCCCTGCTCGATGGCATGGGCAAGAGCTGGCAGAAGGCATCGTCCGACTGGACATCAGCAGTCACCACGAAGCGCGACGAGAACGTCGCGAAGATGGCACCGAAGCTGATGAACAACAATTCGCCGATGGATTACCACGGCGCGCTTGGTGTTCTGCGCACCATCATCGCCGAGCGTCCGGATGCGATGCTCGTCAATGAAGGCGCCAACACGCTCGATCTCGCTCGCGGCATCGTCGACATGTATCAGCCGCGCAAGCGCATCGATGTCGGCACCTGGGGCATCATGGGCATCGGCATGGGCTATTGCGTCGCTGCTGCGGTCGAGACCGGCAAGCCCGTGCTCGCGATCGAAGGCGACAGCGCCTTCGGTTTCTCCGGCATGGAGGTGGAGACGATCTGCCGCTACAATCTGCCGGTCTGCATCGTTGTCTTCAACAATGACGGCATCTATCGCGGCACCGACGTCAATCCGACCGGCGGCTCCGACGTGGCACCGACAGTCTTCGTCAAGGGCTCGCGCTACGACAAGATGATGGAAGCCTTCGGCGGCGTCGGCGTGAACGCGACCTCGCCCGACGAACTCAAGCGCGCCGTGAATGCGGCGATGGATTCCGGCAAGCCGACGCTCATCAATGCGGTGATCGATCCGGCGGCCGGCAGCGAGAGCGGCCGTATCGGCAACCTCAATCCGCAGAGCGTGCTCAGCAAGAAGAAATAACACATCAGGCGGGGTCGCGAGACCCCGTCTCCTTTTCTCATATGCCGAGGCGGCAAAACTAGTTTACGGGAGCAAAACAATGACACAGGCGCTCAAAGGCGTTCGCATTCTGGATTTCACCCACGTTCAGTCCGGCCCGACCTGCACGCAGTTGCTGGCATGGTTTGGCGCCGATGTGATCAAGGTCGAACGGCCCGGCGTTGGCGACATCACCCGCGGCCAGCTGCAGGACGTGCCGAATGTGGACAGCCTGTATTTTACCATGCTGAACCACAACAAGCGTTCGATCACGCTCGACACCAAGAACCCGAAGGGCAAGGAAGTGCTCACCGCGCTGATGAAAGAGTGCGATGTACTCGTCGAGAACTTCGGACCCGGCGTGCTCGACCGCATGGGCTTCCCGTTCGAAAAGATTCAGCAGATCAACCCGAAGATGATTGTTGCCTCGATCAAGGGGTTTGGTCCCGGTCCCTATGAGGACTGCAAGGTCTATGAGAACGTCGCGCAGTGCACCGGCGGTGCAGCTTCCACCACCGGCTTCCGCGACGGCCTGCCACTCGTCACCGGCGCGCAGATCGGCGACTCGGGCACCGGCCTGCATCTCGCACTCGGCATCGTCACCGCGCTGTATCAGCGCACGCAAACCGGCAAGGGCCAGAAGGTCACCGCCGCGATGCAGGACGGCGTGCTCAACCTGTCGCGCGTCAAGCTGCGCGACCAGCAGCGCCTCGCTCACGGTCCGCTCAAGGAATACAGCCAGTTCGGCGAAGGCATTCCGTTCGGCGATGCCGTGCCCCGCGCCGGCAACGACTCCGGCGGTGGTCAGCCCGGCCGCATCCTGAAGTGCAAGGGCTGGGAAACCGACCCGAACGCTTACATCTACTTCATTACCCAGGCGCCGGTCTGGGAGAAGATCTGCGACGTGATCGGCGAACCCACCTGGAAGACCGACCCGGCCTATGCCAAGCCGGCGGTGCGCCTGCCCAAGCTCAACGCGATCTTCGCGCGCATCGAACAGTGGACGATGACCAAGACCAAATTCGAGGCGATGGAAATCCTCAACAAGGATGACATCCCCTGCGGCCCGATCCTGTCCATGAAGGAACTGGCCGAAGACCAGTCGCTCCGCGCCACCGGCACCGTGGTCGAGGTCGATCACCCCGAGCGCGGCAAGTATCTGTCGGTTGGTAATCCGATTAAGCTATCGGAAAGCCCTACCGAAGTGACCCGCTCGCCCCTGCTCGGCGAACATACCGACGAAATCCTCAAGCAGGTGCTGGGCTTCAGCGATCATCAGGTGGCCGAAATCCACGACTCCGGCGCACTCGATCCGCCGCGGAAGGTTGCCGCTGAGTAATTTCGCCAGTTATTTCAAATAATTACATGCGAAAGGCCGCCGATTGGCGGCCTTTTTCATTTACGGTGATCCAAGCGGAACTTTAATAAGAAAATCAAATCGACCTATATCGCACTGCAAAATCCTCATGCTGCTATGCAAACAAGACAATTGTCCTTGGCATCTGGTATACGTAAATTGATCCCAGATGAGGCGCCAAGATGCGGCGGCCTTAAGCAAAGGATCAAATCATGTCGAAGACTGCTTCTCTCGACCTCGCGACATCCACCAGCTTCTTCGCTCGCTTCATGGCCTCACTCGATCGCGCGCTGATGGCCAGCGCACGCATCTCGGCCCGCAACGGCGACCTGCCCCGCTTCGGCCTGTAAGGCTGCGACGTCACTACTTTTACGCGGCCAGCCCGCGCAAAATTCTCTGCGTTCCTCCCGACGACTGGCCCCGGATTTCCGGGGCCGTTTTTTTGTTTGTGTAGTTGCATCGCAGCGACGTCTCGCGCTCCCTGCGACATTTCAGCCTCCCCGGCTTTTAACGGCTCTAATCGCTTGCCGCTTGGCATATCGCATACCAAAATGCGCAAACGGTAATGCTTCACGTCTGAATAGAAAGCATACCTGGGGAGGACAAAGGCTGCGCTGCCTTCGCGGGCGAGCAACGCCATACGCGCAATGACAGAGCGATCCAGACCCACTCATCCTTTTTGCAGGCGAGCCGCTTCGATGCTCGACAGTCTGACGTGCGCATATGGCGCATGCAAGGGCGCGTTTGAACACCTGCAGTCAGGACATTCGAAGGAAGACCCGACCACGCACTGACGATTTCAAAGTCGACGAACGATCGACGCTATCAAAACGCATCGGAGAGAAACAATGAAACGCCTAGGTTCATGTCTCACGCTGGCCGCCGCTGCATCCATTCTCTGCCTGGGAGCGTCTCTCCCGGCATCTGCTGCATGGGAGCCGACGCGCCCCGTCGAATTGATCGTTCCCGCGGGCACCGGCGGCGGCGCCGATCAGATGGCGCGCACCATTCAGGGCATCATCACCAAGCACAGTCTGATGAAACAGCCGCTTGTCGTCATCAACAAGTCGGGAGGCGCGGGCGGTGAAGGTTTCCTCGACGTGAAGTCGGCGAACAACAATCCGCACAAGATCATCATCACGTTGTCGAACCTGTTCACGACACCGCTCGCCACCGGCATTCCCTTCAACTGGAAGGATCTCACGCCGGTCGCGATGCTGGCACTCGACGAGTTCGTACTGTGGGTGAATGCCGACAAGCCCTACAAGACCGTGAAGGACTATATCGACGCCGTGAAGGCCGCACCAGCCGGCACGATCAAGATGGGCGGCACCGGCTCGAAGCAGGAAGACCAGATCATCACGGTCGCAGTCGAGAAAGCGATCGGCAGCAAGTTCACTTACATCCCTTACAAGGGCGGCGGTGAAGTCGCAGTACAGCTCGTTGGCCAGCATGTCGATTCAACCGTGAACAATCCGATCGAGGCAGTCGCGCAGTGGCGCGGCGGCAAGGTGCGTCCGCTCTGCGTCTTCGACAGCAAGCCGATGGCCTATGACGAACAGGTTGCCGACGGCAAGGGCTGGAAGGACATTCCGACCTGCAAGTCGCAGGGACTCGACATCGAATATGTGATGCTGCGCGGCATCTTCATGGGGCCGAAAGCGACGAAGGATCAGATCGACTATTATGTCGAACTGTTCAAGAAGGTCCGCGCGACGCCCGAGTGGCAGGACCTGATGAAGAGCGGCGCCTTCAACACGACCTTCATGACCGGCGGTGAATATGCCAGCTGGGTTGGCACCGAAGAGAAGCGCCACGAGACGCTGATGAAGGAAGCCGGCTTCCTCGCGCAAGGCAACTGACGCAGGCGCCATGACGCCGGACCTGATCGCACATCAGGTCCGGCACATGCAACACGCTGATCGACGCTGATCTCTCACACAGAGTTGTCCATGACCACGCAGCAATCTCACAACGTAGGCCCGTCCCACAAATCCGTCGAAGCCGGCGTCACCACCGTCATCGGCCTGTTCGGCGCCATCGTCGTCTATGGCAGCGTCAAGGCCGGCATCAACTGGGGCGCAGAGGGACCGAAAGCCGGATTCTTCCCGTTCTATATCGGGCTGTTCATTATCATCTCCAGCCTCGTCAATATTTGGAACACGCTGCGCGAGGACGACGGCAGCCTGTTCGCCGAATGGGGCCAGTTGCGCCAGGTTTTCAGCGTCGTCATTCCCACCGGCATCTATGTCGGCGTCCTGCCGTTCATCGGACTCTACGTGTCCTCGATGATCTTCATCGCTTGGTTCATGCGTTGGCTTGGCAAATATGAGTGGCCGATCATCGCCGCTATCTCTCTTGGCATGCCTGTCGTCACCTACCTGATCTTCGAACGCTGGTTTCTCGTGCCGCTCCCCAAAGGACCGCTTGAGGATCTGCTCGGTCTCTGATTTCCGCGATCTTTAATTCCGTTGCGTCTGCCGGTCTCTTTCTGAGGACTACTCGAAATGGAAGAAATTGCTAATCTGTTCCAGGGCTTTGCGGTCGCGCTGCAGCCATTCAACATCGCGGTGATGGTGCTCGGCATCGTGCTGGGTGTCATCATCGGCGTGCTGCCCGGCCTTGGCGGCGCCAACGGCGTTGCGATCCTGCTGCCCCTCACCTTCAGCATGCCGCCGACATCGGCCATCATCATGCTGTCCTGCATCTATTGGGGTGCATTGTTCGGAGGTGCGATCACCTCGATCCTGTTCAACATCCCCGGAGAGCCATGGTCGGTGGCCACGACATTCGACGGCTATCCGATGGCGCAGCAGGGCAAGGCTGCCGAAGCACTAACCGCCGCCTTCACCTCCTCTTTCGTTGGCGCACTGTTCGCCGTCGTCATGATCACCTTGGTCGCGCCGCTGGTCGCAGGCTTCGCCTTACGATTCGGGCCCGCGGAGAAATTCGCGGTCTATTTCCTGGCGTTCTGCAGTTTCGTCGGGCTGAGTAAGGAACCACCTTTCAAGACCATTGCGGCGATGATGATCGGCTTCGCTCTCGCCGCCGTCGGCCTCGATTCCATTACCGGACAACTGAGACTCACGTTCGGCTCGACCGAACTTCTCAATGGCTTCGACTTCCTGATCGCCGTCATTGGCCTGTTCGGTCTTGGCGAAATCTTCCTCACCATGGAGGAAGGCCTGCGCTTCCAGGGCGGCAAGGCGAAGATCGATCTTCGCGTCGTGCTCCGTACCTGGATGAGCTTGCCGCAATACTGGATGACGTCGCTGCGCTCCTGCGTCATCGGCTGCTGGATGGGTGTTACGCCCGCAGGCGCGACACCCGCGTCCTTTATGAGTTACGGCATCGCCAAGCGCGTTTCCAAGAACGGCAACAATTTCGGCAAGGGCGAGATCGAAGGCGTTATCGCTCCGGAAACGGCCGCGCATGCTGCCGGTACCGCAGCCCTGCTTCCGATGCTGTCACTCGGCGTCCCCGGTTCGCCAACTGCCGCTGTGCTTCTTGGTGGTCTGCTGATCTGGGGCCTGCAGCCCGGCCCGATGCTATTCGTCGAGCAGAAGGAGTTCGTCTGGGGCCTAATCGCCTCGATGTATCTCGGCAACCTCGTCGGCCTGATCATCGTGCTGACCTGCGTACCGATCTTCGCAGCGATCCTGCGGGTTCCATTCAGCATCATCGCACCTCTTATCCTGGTGCTCTGTGCGATCGGAGCCTACTCCGTCCACAACTCGACCTTCGACGTGGTGATGATGCTGGTATTCGGAATCATCGGTTACGCACTGAAGAAGTGTAACTATCCCCTCGCCCCGCTGGTGCTGGCCATTGTGCTTGGCGACAAGGCCGAGGAAGCCTTCCGTCAGTCGCTGCTGGGGTCGCAGGGATCGCTCGGGATCTTCTTCTCGAACACGCTGGTGAGCAGCATCATGATCCTCGGCCTGATCGCGCTGTTCTGGTCGGTGATCCAGAACGGCTTCACCCGGCTGCGTACTCGCACTGCAGCAGCGTAAGTAACGATACAAATAACTGTTCAAACCCAAAAGCCGGCGGTCTGGACCGCCGGCTTTGTGCTGTCTTGTAGTATCGCAGTACAGCATTCAGTCATGCGAAACTTGCAGCGGCAAATTGGCAAGATTTCGCTTGTTAGTTGGCATATCATATACCAAACTATCCTTCGCAGCTGTCGAGCTCTCAATAGAACAGCGCTTTAGGAGGAACTATGACTGATGCAGTTCACGGGGTGGCGCCAGCTGCCGCACGTGTCAGCGATGCCTACCGCT
Organism: Tardiphaga sp. 20_F10_N6_6; assembly: GCF_052076045.1. NCBI lineage: Bacteria > Pseudomonadati > Pseudomonadota > Alphaproteobacteria > Hyphomicrobiales > Nitrobacteraceae > Tardiphaga > Tardiphaga sp. 20_F10_N6_6. The sequence goes on along the minus strand of NZ_CP197239.1, from coordinate 266,773 downwards.
GGACACAACTCGCCATCGGCGTTGGCGCGATGGTGATGATCGCCAACTATCAATACGGCTGGACGTTCTTCGTCCCCGACATCCAGAAGAAGTTCGGCTGGGATCGCGCGTCGATCCAGTGGGCCTTCACCCTCTTCGTTCTGTTCGAGACCTGGCTGGTGCCGGTCGAAGGATGGTTCGTCGATAAATACGGCCCGAAGCTCGTCGTCCTTATCGGCGGCATCCTCTGCGGCATCGGCTGGGCGATCAATGCACAGGCGGAAACGCTCAACGGCTTCTATCTCGGCATGATCGTTGCGGGCATCGGCGCAGGCGGCGTCTACGGCACCTGCGTCGGCAATGCCCTGAAGTGGTTTCCTGACAAGCGCGGCCTCGCGGCTGGCATCACTGCCGCAGGCTTTGGTGCCGGCTCCGCCCTCACGGTCGCTCCGATCCAGGCCATGATTCAGGATTCCGGCTTCCAGACCGCATTTCTGTATTTCGGTCTCGGGCAAGGCATCATCATCGTGATCCTCTCCTTCTTCCTGTTCGCGCCAAAGGCTGGACAGGTACCGGCGGTCACGCAGAACGCCAACGTGATCCAGACCCGCCGCAACTACGCGCCGACAGAAGTCATCCGCCATCCGATCTTCTGGCTGATGTACTTCATGTTCGTGATCGTCGGTGCCGGCGGCCTGATGGTGACGGCCAACCTGAAGCCGATTGCGGCCGACTGGAAGATCGACAACGTCCCCGTCACGCTGATGGCCATGACGATGACGGCGGTCACCTTCGCAGCCACCATCGACCGCGTACTCAACGGCCTGACACGTCCGTTCTTCGGCTGGATCTCCGACATGATCGGCCGCGAGAACACAATGTTCATCGCCTTCGGCATGGAAGGCGTCGGCATCTGGGCGCTGTATATGTGGGGTCACGATCCGCTGTGGTTCGTGCTGTTGTCGGGCTTTGTGTTCTTCGCCTGGGGTGAGATCTATTCGCTCTTCCCATCGACCTGCACCGATACCTTCGGCTCCAAGTTCGCAACGACCAATGCCGGCCTGCTCTATACGGCAAAGGGGACGGCAGCACTTCTGGTGCCGGTCGCGAACTACATGCAGCAGTCGTCGGGCACATGGGACAGCGTCTTTCTCATTGCAGCCGGCGCCAACATCCTGGCTTCACTGCTCGCCATTGCGGTGCTGAAGCCTTGGCGTAAGGTCGTCGTCAGCAAAGCGCTTGCGACCTAAAAACGCAAAAAATCTCAAGAAAACAACGCGCTCAGCCTCGGCTGGGCGCGTTTTGCGTGGGCCCCGCGCTGCTCGCCAAGGCGTGATCGTCTTCACGCAACAATCGGCCAAGACCACCTTGCATCGTGGAATATAATATACCAGTCTCCGACCAAGCGACGCCTGCGGCAATACGCCACAACCTTAGCGACACCACGCCGCAAGGGAAAAAGCGCGCATCGGAGGAAACACGATGGCTCAACCAGACTTCACCACCGCGTCCAACCCACCCGGCAGCTTCCGCTGGATCCAACTCGTGATGGGCATCGTCTGCATGGCGATGATCGCCAACCTGCAATACGGATGGACGCTGTTCGTCGATCCCATCGACGCCAAGTATCACTGGGGTCGCGCCGCGATCCAGCTTGCCTTCACGCTGTTCGTCGTCGTCGAGACCTGGCTGGTGCCGGTCGAAGCGTGGTTCGTCGACAAATACGGTCCCAGCGTCGTCATCATGTTCGGCGGAGCCATGATCAGCCTCGCCTGGGTGCTGAACTCCTATGCGGACTCACTGGTGATGCTTTACGCCGGCGCCGTCGTCGGCGGCATCGGCGCCGGTTCGGTCTACGGCACCTGCGTCGGCAATGCTCTGAAGTGGTTTCCCGATCGCCGCGGCCTCGCTGCGGGCGCCACGGCGGCAGGCTTCGGCGCAGGCGCTGCGATCACCGTCGTGCCGATTGCGCATATGATTGCCGAGAGCGGCTATCAGCACGCCTTCTTCACCTTCGGCATCGGCCAGGGCGTGATCGTGTTCATGCTCGCCTTCTTCATGCGTCCGCCTAGGCAGGCTGTGCCGGTGACGAGGAAACAACTCAATCTGCCGCAGACAAAGACGGATTTCACACCGCCGCAAGTGCTGCGCAGCCCGATCTTCTGGGTCATGTATCTGGTCTTCGTGATGGTCGCCGCCGGTGGCTTGATGACCGCAGCGCAGATCGCGCCGATCGCCCACGACTACAACATTGCGAATTCTCCGGTGACACTGGCCGGCTTCCAGATGGCAGCACTGACCTTCGCCATCTCGCTCGATCGCATCTTTGACGGGTTCGGCCGCCCGCTCTTCGGTTGGTTGTCCGATCAGATCGGTCGTGAACACACCATGTTCATCGCCTTCGGCACCGCCGCGCTGATGCTGCTGACACTATCGGCCTATGGCCACAACCCACTCGTCTTCGTGCTGGCGACGGCCGTCTACTTCGGCGTGTTCGGCGAGATCTACAGTCTGTTTCCGGCAACATCAGGCGATACGTTCGGTGCCAAATATGCCGCGACGAATAACGGCATGCTCTACACCGCGAAGGGCACGGCGGCATTGTTGGTACCGCTCGCGAGCCTGATCGCAGCGAGCTATGGATGGCAGGCCGTGTTTGTGATCGCCGTTGCGCTCAATGCCACGGCTGCGTTGCTCGCTTTGTTCGTTATCAAGCCGATGCGACGTGCATTCATTCTGGGGAGCGAGCCTGCCGTACCGGAAGCCGCGGCGCACAGCGCCAAGACCGCCTGATCAATCGAAGCTCGTTCAAGATTTCAGGGGCGCACGCGAGTGCGCCCCTTCTTCATGCCCAACTGGCATACCAGAGCTCCGACTGGATATCGCCAATGCGCTAGAAGCACATAGGAAACGCACGCCGTGCAGCAAATAAACGTCAGAAACACTGACTTTCTTTCTTGATCCACCGCCCCTCGATATGCTGGTTTCTGCGTTGACAACTGGCATACCGTATACCAATCTTGCGCCCACAAGATCGATCCTCAGCCGATCAGCCAAGGGAGGTTATTGCCATGCAAGTCGGAGATATCCTGCGTAGGAAGAGCACCCGTATCGCCACTGTCCGCATGAACGAGACCGTCGCCATCGCGGCGCAGTTGCTCCGGACGGGCAATATCAGCGCACTGGTCGTGAAGGACGTGTGCCGCACCGAGGGCAACACCGCGGTCGGCATGTTCTCGGAACGCGACGTGGTGCGCGCGATCGCCGAACACGGTGCTGCCGGCGTCAATCGCAAGGTCTCGGATATGATCTCGGTCCAGGAATTGATTTCCTGCCACTCGACCGACACGCTCGAACATGTGCGACACCTGATGAACAAGCATCACATTCGGCACGTCCCGGTCATCGACGATCACACGCTGATCGGCGTGATCAGCATCCGTGACATCAGCAGGGCGCTCGATCATGAGGATGCACCGCAAGCGCATGCAGCGGTCGCCTGAGGCCTAGCCTCAAGCTCACTTCGCGTTTCATGCCGGTATCGACACGGACCGCCAGCGGTCCGTGATGCCAGTTCTTTTGCCTTGTCCGCGCCCGTTGCCTTGGTGACATTTCATGAAGATCTGCATCTACGGCGCCGACGCCATCGGCGGCTATCTCGGCGTTCAGCTCGCACGGGCTGGCGCCGATGTCAGCCTTGTCGCGCGCGGCGCGCATCTTGCGGCGATGCGCGCAAATGGACTGAAGCTGCTGATAGCAGGAGAAGAACACGTCGTGCATATCCCCTGCACCGACGATCCAGCAGAACTCGGCGAGCAGGATTATGTCATCATTTGCCTGAAGGCCCATTCGATCACCGGTGTGATCGAACAGATACAGCCGCTGCTCGGACCAAGGACACGCATTGTCACCGCGATGAATCTCCCACGACATGACCCTGCTGCCGGGCGATCTGATCTGCTGCGGCACCTCTGTCGGCGTCGGCGTGATGAAGGAGCCTGTCAACACCGTAACCATCGCGATCGAAGGTATCGGTGAGCTACATAACGAATTCCACCAATAGGAATTAGGCACCCGCCCCGCCAAATCCGCATGGCGCACCGCCGGCTGTCCGATGGACATTCCCCCGGTGCGACGGCATCCTCCGCCCCCCAAAGATCAACAAGCCTCATCGGACCCACCCGATGCGCCTGCGAGGGAACAGAGGACCAATCATGATCAAGACGCGCTTCACCGAGCTCGTGGGTGTCGAACACCCGATCGTCCAGGGCGGCATGCAGTGGGTCGGCCGCGCCGAGCTCGTCGCCGCAGTGGCCAATGCCGGTGCGCTCGGCCTGATCACCGCACTGACCCAGCCGACGCCGGAAGACCTCACCAAGGAAATCGCGCGCTGCCGCGACATGACCGACAAGCCGTTCGGCGTGAACCTGACCATTCTGCCAACCATCAAGCCGCCACCCTATGCGGAATATCGCCAGGCCATCATCGAGGCCGGAATCAAAGTGGTCGAGACCGCCGGCAACAAGCCGCAGGAACACGTCACCGAATTCAAGAAGCACGGCATCAAGGTCATCCATAAATGCACCAGCGTACGCCACGGCCTCTCCGCCGAGCGTATGGGCGTCGATGCGATCTCCATCGACGGCTTCGAATGCGCCGGCCATCCCGGTGAGGACGACACCCCCGGCCTGATCCTGATCCCGGCCGCGGCCGACAAGATCAAGATCCCGATGATCGCCTCGGGCGGCTTCGGCGACGGCCGCGGCCTTGTCGCCGCGCTGGCGCTCGGTGCCGAAGGCATCAACATGGGCACGCGCTTCATGTGCACCAAGGAAAGCCCGATCCATCAGCTGGTGAAGGAACGCATCGTCGCCAATGACGAACGCGAGACCGACCTGATCTTCCGCACCATGCGCAACACCTCGCGCGTCGCCCGGAACGCGGTGAGCAAGCAGGTGGTCGCCATGGAGAAGGAAGGCGCCACTTTCGAGCAGATCAAGGAACTCGTCGCCGGTGCGCGCGGCAAGCTGGTTTATTCGCACGGCGATGCCGAAGATGGCATCTGGTCGGCCGGCCAGGTCCAGGGCCTGATCCACGACATCCCGAGCTGCCAGGAACTCGTGTCGCGCATCATGCATGATGCCGAGACGATTATCCGCGCACGCTTCGAAGCCATGCTTGATGGCAGCCAGCGCCAGGCCGCTGAATAGACGGAACGGAAAGCAGAGCCATGAAAGCTTATGTCTACGGCGCCAACGGCGCTGCGATCGGTGATGCCCCGAAACCCTCACCCACGGGCACGCAGGTGCTGGTCAAGGTGAAGGCCTGCGGCCTCAACCGCGCCGACCTCGGCATGACCAAAGGCCATGTCCACGGTGCTGCCGGCGGCGTCGGCACGGTGCTGGGAATGGAATGGGCGGGCGAGATCGCCGAACTCGGCCCGGAGGCCAAGGGCGTCAAGGTCGGGGATCGCGTGATGGGTTCCGGCGGTGCGGCCTTTGCCGAATTCGCCGTCACCGATCACGGCCGGCTGTTCCACATGCCAGCCAGCATGAGCTTCGAGGATGCCTGCACCCTGCCCGTCGCCATCACCACGATGCACAATGCGCTGGTGACCAATGGCGGACTGCAGCCCGGCCAATCGGTGCTGATCCAGGGCGCCAGCTCCGGCGTCGGCCTGATGGCGCTGCAGATCGCCAGGCTCAAGGGCGCAAAGACGGTGATCGGCTCATCCACCGACCCCGCACGTCGCGCCCGGCTGAAGGACTTCGGCGCCGACCTCGCCATCGATTCGAAGGATGCAGGCTGGGTCGATCAGGTGCTCAAGGCCACGGACGGCGACGGCGTCGATCTGATCGTCGACCAGATCTCGGGCCCCGTCGCCAACCAGAATCTGAAAGCCACGAAGGTGATGGGACGCATCGTCAATGTCGGCCGCCTCGGCGGCACGCATGGCGATTTCAATTTCGATCTCCATGCCGCCCGCCGTATCACCTATATCGGCGTGACCTTCCGCACGCGATCGATGCAGGAGATTCGCGACATCTTCAGTGCGGTGCGTGCGGACATCTGGCCCGCTATCGAAGCCGGCCAACTGAAACTGCCGATCGACAAGGTCTACACATTCGACGACATCGGAACGGCGTTCGACCACATGGAAGCCAACAAGCATCTCGGCAAGATCGTGGTCACGTTGTAACGCGCTGCGAGTCATTGATTTCAACGCCGCGCGTGATTCTCATGCGCGGCGTTCCTGTTTCGGACTCATGCAAGTACCGAACAGTGATGAAATTCTCCGGTGGATACGATTTATTTCACGTTAACGTTTCGTTGACTCTCGACAGCCCTGGCAAAGTGGATTCTTATTGGTCTTGCGATTCGAAGTGGCGGGGCAGTTGTTTCGAGCGACGCGGGCGAGATTCTTCGAGGGGGCTTAGGTATGGCGCGTGCGCATGCGGACAACGCATGCGTCCAATCCGATTCGATCAAAGGATTGGCGCAGTCTATCGCGAAGCCGGCCTATCACAGGCTGCTGATCGCAGAGCCGGCACTTCGCCGAGCCGTCCCTACACTCATCATCGCTTTTCTCATCACGATCTTCTTCGGCGCCTTCGTTCAGGTGGTCGATCAGAGCCGGCAGAAGCAGGCATCGATGAAGCGCGATCTCGCGGCGCTTGCCGATCTGCTCGCCGAGCGTCTCGAACGCAACGGCACCATCCGTCAGGATCGTTCTGCGGCCGTCGAGCGCCTGCAGAGCCTGCTGCCCAGTCTGATTCCATCCTGGGGGATCGCCGGGGGACGCCACGTCATCGTGCTGGGCGCCGATCAGAGCATTCTCGCGCGCGTGCCGATCGACCTGCCGCCCGGCGACGCCAACCGTATCCTCGACGTCCTCAGCGCGACGCAGGCCATGGCTGCGCAGGGTCCACGCACCGACGTTGTCGATGTGAAGCTGCCCGACAACAGCCATGCATTGGCCACCCGTCGCATCGTCAAGGCCCTGCCGGGTCAGGTAGTTGTCATTCAGGAGAACAACGAGCCGACCTGGCGCTCGGACTCCGCGCTATCGATCACGCTCTCGGCCACCACCGGCTTCGTGGTGCTGATCCTCGGCTTCGCCTTCCACTGGCAATCGACCCGTGCCCGCGAGGGCGACGCGATCAACGACGCCGTGCGTGGCCGCATCGACACCGCCCTCAATCGCGGCCGCTGCGGATTGTGGGACTGGGATCTGTCGCGCGGTCGCATCTTCTGGTCGCAGTCGATGTTCACCATGCTGGGCCTCGACAGCCGCAGCGACCTGCTGACCTTCGGCGAAGTCAGCGCGCTGGTACAATCCGACGACATCAACCTGTTCGAGATCGCCGATCAATTGATTTCGTTCAAGATCGATCACATCGACCAGACCTTCCGCATGCAGCACAGCAACGGCCACTGGATCTGGCTGCAATTGCGCTGCGAACTCGCGCAGGGCCAGAACGATGGCAGCCAGCACCTGATCGGCATCGCCATCGACGTCACCGAACAGAAGAGCCTCGCCGAGAAGACCGTCGAGGCCGACGTCCGGCTGCGCGACGCCATCGAGACCATTCCCGAAGCCTTCGTGCTGTGGGACGCGGAAGATCGCCTGGTGCTCTGCAACTCGCATTTCCAGCGCCTGCACAAGCTGCCGGACTCGGCGGTGTCGCCCGGGACGTCCTACGAGACCGTGCTCGAAGTCGGCAGCATGCCCGAGGTCCGCTCGCGTCTCGCGGAATCCGGCGCTGCGGCGCCCGGCGCGCGTACCTTCGAAGCGCAGATCGAGGACGGCAGCTGGCTGCATATCAGCGAACGCCGCACCAAGGACGGCGGCTACGTCTCCGTCGGCACCGACATCACCCGCATCAAGGAGCATGAGCACAAGCTGGTCGACAACGATCTACGCCTTCGCGCCAGCGTCATCGATCTCAAGCACTCCCAGGCCGCGCTGGAGAAACAGGCGCTCGAACTCGCCGACCTCGCGCAGAAATACTCCGACGAGAAGAACCGCGCCGAGGAAGCCAACCAGACCAAGTCGAAATTCCTGGCCAATATGAGCCACGAACTGCGCACGCCGCTGAATGCCATCATCGGCTTCTCGGAAATCATGGGCAGCGGCATGTTCGGCAATCTCGGCTCCGACAAATATGCCGAATACTGCCACGACATTCTCACCAGCGGTCACTACCTGCTCGAAGTCATCAATGACATTCTCGATATGTCGAAGATCGAGGCGGGTCGTATGCAGCTGGACCTCGAGCCGCTCGATCTCGGACAGACGCTGTCCGAAGCGCTGCGTGTGGTCTCCGGCCGCGCCGACGACAAGAATTTGACACTCAGCGCCGACATCGCGGCCGATGCACCGGTGGTGGCCGACCGCCGCGCCATCAAGCAGATCCTGGTCAATCTGCTTTCGAATGCCGTGAAGTTCACACCCGATGGCGGCCGTGTCACCGTGCGCAGCCGCGTCCTGCGCGACTCCGTCGCCCTGATGATCGCCGATAGTGGCATCGGCATCGCCCCGCAGTCGCTGAAGCGTCTGGGACGCCCGTTCGAACAGGTCGAGAGCCAGCTCGCCAAGACCTATCACGGCTCGGGCCTCGGCCTCGCTATCGCCAAATCGCTCACCAACCTGCATGGCGGATCGATGAAGCTGCGCTCCAAGCTCGGCACCGGCACCGTGGTCTGCGTCACCATCCCGCTCCGCGGCAGACACAGGCCAGCGGAAATCTCCGAGGCCGCCTAGGCGTCGATTGCTTACCGCTGACCCGGCCGAGCCAACGCCCATGGCATGACACTCAAGCGTCAAATGGCCGCTTGGGAGGCCCCCGCCCACACCTATACTAAAGGTTGCAGGTCGCTATATTGGCGCGTCGACACGGGCGGTCTGGACTGGGACCGCGATTCTTTCTCGTGTGACCTATCAATTTTCAAAGCCACCATCTGCGAAGTATTTGCCAACAAGACTGCAGCGGTTGCTGATTGAAGGGAATTACTGAACTCACGAACCACACTGCTCTTCAGCACATGGAGGAGCCGTCCAGACAAGAGCGACACGGAGATTGTCGCCTGTTCAATAAACAAAAGCATTCCAGTGGAGGAAATGACGATGAAACTGAGCCATCTCGCCGCGGCGGCATTCTGTCTGACAATGCCGGGCATGGCCATCGCGCAAGACTATCCATCGAAATCCGTCACGGTGATCGTGCCTTTCACCGCCGGCGGCGCAAGCGATACGACGGCGCGCATGACCACGCAAAAGATGCAGGAAAGCTTCGGGCAGTCCTTCATCATCGAGAACAAACCCGGCGCCAACGGCTCCATCGGCGCGACACAACTCGCTCGCTCAAAGCCGGATGGCTACACACTGATGGTGGGCTCGATCGGGGTCATCGCGATCAATCCGGTGCTTTACAAGGACCCGGGCTATCACCCGCTCCAGAATTTCGATCTGCTCAGTGTCGCTGTGCGCAATCCCAACGTGCTGATCACGCGCCCCGATTTCCCGGCCAATACCGTCCAGGAACTCATCGACTATCTCAAGAAGAATCCCGACAAGGTCACGTTCGCCTCATCGGGCGTGGGCTCGTCCGACCATCTGACGGCCGTGTTGTTTTGGCAGAAAACGGGGACCACCGGTATCCATACGCCCTACAAGGGCGGCTCGCAGGCCCATACGGACCTGATGGGCGGACATGTCGACGTCTCCTTCCAGAATCTCGGCGCAGTCGCCAACTACATCCGAGGCGGCAAGATGAAAATTCTGGCCGTTACCAGTGACACGCGCTCCGATTCATTCCCACAGACGCCAACGATGAAGGAAGTCGGCGTCGCCGATCTCAATATCTATTCGTGGCAGGCCTTCGTCGCGCCCAAGGGCCTTCCGGCCGATGTAAAGACCAAGCTCGAGACATCGATCACCACCGCCCTCGCCTCGCCCGATCTCAAGAAGCGGCTGACCGATAGCGGCTTCGAGGTGGTCGCCAATACGGGCGCGGAATTTCAGAGCTTCCTGGAAAAAGAACTCGCCCGCTGGAAGACGGTTGTCGAGATCGGCAAGGTCAAGCCGGAACAGTAGGAACTGCGATACACGTCTCTCAAGCAGCGCAGAGTCTGGCTCAAGCAATCGTTCGAAGACAGTCCCGGACGCGGCGCGTGTCATCAAAGTGCACCGCGTCCGGGACGCGCTTCGTCAAGCCTAGAAGTTGAAGGTCGTCGAGACAAGATAGGTTCGCGGCGCGCCGAGGATCACATATCCATCATTGGTCGCAGCCTGCCAATAGTTGCTGTCGAGCAGATTCTCGACCGAGAACCTGATCACCACGGGCTTGCTGTTCCAGGGTGAGGCAAACGCATAGCGAGCCCCCGCATCATAACGTGTCCAGCTCGCGCCGGAGACCTTGTTCGCTTGGTCCGAAAAATATCCGCCCGTATGGATCGCGCGGCCGGTCACCGTCAGCCCGCGCAGGAATGGTACGTCCCATTCGCCACCAAGATTAAACTGCGTGTCAGGAACGTTGAAGGTACGCAAACCATCATATGTCCCTCTCTCCGTCTTCTCCTGTCGTGCATCGAGGAACATGACACCACCGAGCAGGCGCAGTCCCTCGGTCACCTCGCCAAACGCATTGATTTCAACGCCGCGGTTACGGCTTTCGCCTCCCTGCGACAGGGTATTGGTCGGACGATCAACAATCTGGAACGGGCGCATGATGTCGAAGGCGCTCACCGTGGTCGTGATCCTTCCCCAGTCGATCTTGACGCCCATCTCATGCTGCGTCGACCGGTATGGCGGCAGCACCTGTCCGGCATTCGCAAAACTCTCGCCGACAATCGAGCCTGTTTCCAGCGCCTCGATATAGTTGGCATAAACCGAGACGTTCTCCAGCGGCTTGATGACGAGCGCATAGGCTGGTGTCGTCGCCGATGCATCGTAACCGCCGGTCCTCGTTCCCGTGCCCATGGCGAACGATTCCGACTCCACATATTGGTGCCGGACACCGACGGTGAGCTGGATCCGGTTGTTCCAGATCGACATGGTATCGGCAACACCGAAACTGGACTGGTCCGTGCCGGAAGTTTTGCGAGGCGCGCCGACGTCCACGTTCGGGAAGGGACTTTGACGCGGATTGTACAGGTTCGACCTGAACAGCGCTCCCGAGACGTTGAGAATACCCGTCTCGGCTTCCGCTGTCGCTACGTTGAAATTGATGGAGTGATTGACCGGGCCGGTATCGACATTCGCGCGGAAGCCCGCCTGGGCCGCCGTCCGCTCGTGCTTCTGGTTGTTACGCCTCGGCGTCCCGTTGAAGTTGCCGTTCAGACTGTCCATCCGGATATCGGAATAAAGATATCGCGTGTTGCTGGTACCGATACCTGCCTGGGCATAGGCCGTGAGATTCTCGGTGATATCCACTTCACCCTGGACGAGCGCGTAACGCGATTCCGAATTCCAGAAGCCCCAGTTCGGCATGTAGTTCGCGCGAGCGTCCGGCGCTGCTGGTAGTGCCGTGAGATTGCCGAGATCGACGAAGCGCGTCATCGCGGTGGCATTGTTGTTCTCGTAGCCGATATCGGCTGAGAGGCGCACCCGCTCGCCGCGATAGTCTAGCCCGACAAACGCATTGCCGACTTCCTGGTTCTGATTGGCAAGTTCCGTGGCACCGTCCTTGTAGCTGCCATTGAAGCGAACGCCGAATTCCTTGAACTCGCCGAATCTCTGGCCGACATCCAGTTGCGTGCCAAATTGCGACCGCGACGAATAGGTGTTCGTGATCTGCGCAAGCGGCACGTCGCCCGCCCGCTTGGTCACCAGATTGACGCTGCCGCCGACGCCGCCACCGCCGGGCGGCATGCCATTGAGCAGGGCTGACGGCCCCTTCAGAACTTCCACGCGTTCGATGGCTGACAGCGACGAGAGCGAGAACGCGGACGCGATACCGTAAAGTCCGTTCAGCCCGTAAGCCGTGCTGGACACGCTGAAGCCGCGAATATTCAATTGATCAAAACCGCTGAGACGCGGCACGGTGACACGCACCGACGGATCGTTCGCGAACACGTCGTCGAGCTTACGCGCCTGCTGATCCTGAATCGTCTGCGCCGTGTAGCTCGTCTGGTTGAACGGCGTATCCATTACGCCGCGATTACCGAGCAAACCAACCTGGCTGCCGGATGCGACCTGCCCGCCGGCATAAGCCGCCGGCAGCGAGCCGATCATGCCAGTCGGGGGCGTCGTCGGTGTGCGACGCTCCACCGGCCGCGGCGTCGCACGCGGCGTGACTGCGGCATTTCGGCGCGGCGCGACACGACGGACCGCACGCGGCGTCGGCGCATGCACTTCAACGGCGGGCAGCGCTTGCGAGGTCTGCGCAACAACCGTTGCGTCGGCATCAAGCAATAACGCGAATGCGCTCACAGCAGCCAAAAGGGTTTTCTTGTGAAGTGTAGTTCTGCGCGTCATTGAATCAGTCGCCCCAAAAAACATCGCCGACTTCTGTCGACTAACTCAATGGGGCCTACAGGATGACATGGTGCGGTCACAATGCGGCGCGTCTAGATTCTATCTAATGCTTCACTCCGCTTCATACTCGGAACTCCGTATGCAACTCGCTATCGTGCGCATGCGATTTGACACAGGCGATGAATTCTGCAGGACCTTATTTTACTCTGGAACCCTGCAGATTATCAGATTGGATAGCAACGCACTCGCACGCCCTCTCGGCGCGCAATCACGATCATCACTGGCGCTTCGCCGTGATGTGAACGTGTCCGACCTGATTGGCCTGGGACGTAAACCAGACCACGCCACTCGGTCCTTTCGTCATGCCAAAGGGCTGCGCGTTCTCCGTCTTGAGATCGAAGAACGAAACTTCACCTGCCGGCGTGATACGACCGATCTTGTGCGACTTGAAAGCGGTGAACCAGACATTGCCATCGGCTCCCGCGGCGATACCAATGGGGCGCGTCTCTGCTGGCAATGGAAACTCCTTGATCTCGCCAGCCATAGATATTCTGCCGATGTGATCGGAGCCATTCATGGAAAACCAGAGATGACCATCGGGCCCGATCGTGATGTCGCGCGGGCGTGACTTCGGATTGCCGAGCGGAAATTCCGTGATCTTTCCTGTCTTGACGTCGAGTCGTCCGATCTTTCCGGCCCCGCTTTCCGTGAACCACAAATTCTGATCGGGGCCTGTCACCACACCATAGGCTTCGGCATTTTCCGTCGGGATTGCGAACTCCGAAAACTCTCCGGTCAGCGTCACGCGGCCGATCTTGTTCGCCGCCATTTCCGCAAACCAAATCTGACCGTCCGGACCGACCGTAATGCCGCGCGGCCATGATCCCGTGTTGAATTTCGTGGGTGTCGTGGCCTGTGAGGGGATCGCAAATGTCCCGTTGAATTCCCCTTTGGTCGAGATCCGGCGAATGGCGTTCTCTTCGCGTGACGTGAACCAAAGATTGCCGTCAGGGCCAGACGTGATCCCCTGAATAACTCCGACCTGATCGCCCGGAACGCGAAAGAAACTCATCTCACCGTTTGGCGTGACCCGAAAAATCTGGTGCTTGATGACTTCCGTCACCCACAAATTTCCATCCGGGCCGACAACGATCGCTTGCGGGCGCTGCCCCTCTCCGGGAAGTGACTTCTCGATCAGAGAGATTTCATCCGCCTTGGTCCCGTTCGGAGCAAATGCAGCGACCAAGGCAAAAGCAACGGTAGCGGCGCGGAAGCCTAGAACCTGCATGTCGACTCCATATCGGCGGTTTCATTTCAGTGCTGATGCATGATGACATCGCCGATGCTGCGACATTCGGGCGCAGGCAACTGCAACATCTCAAGCCGCATGTCATCGGCAAACGAAATGCGGACCTACAGGACGTCAGGGTGCGGTCACAATGCGGCGGGTTTAGAATCTATCCAGCCGTTCACGCGAGATCATACGCAGCCCGTCATACACAACTCGCATGCCCGCCGCACGGCGCGGCAGATAGGTCTATGTCTGACCTTCGACAACAGCGCGGAACACCTGCCGCACGTCGGCTTGCATATCGCGCACCCGCGCTTGCAGCGAGGAGAAGTCGGGCTCGTTGCTCACGCGTGCGAGTATGCGCAACAGATCCGTGCCTGCCGTCTCCGGCTTGAACTTGTCGCTCACACACAGCCGCAGCACCTGCGTGAGGTCGTGATAGAGCCGCACCGCCGGACGCAGCACATCGGCGGCGGCTGGCGACAGAATGCCCAGCCGCGCCGCGTTCTCCAGCACCTGTTGCGTGCTGATGCTGAGGATCTCGGGCTTCTCTGCGGCATGTACCAGCTGCAGATACTGCGCGATGAATTCGATATCGACCATGCCACCCGCGGCATGTTTCAGGTCCCAGATATCGTCTTCGCCCTTCTCCTCGGCGATGGCCTGACGCATCTCGGCAACATCGTTGGCGATGATCGTGGTTTCACGCGGACGCGTCAGCACGTCGCGGATGACCAGTTCAATTTTCTCCCGGAACGCGGGCGTCGCCGAAATCACCCGCGCGCGCGTCAGTGCCATGTGCTCCCAGGTCCAGGCCTCGGTCTCCTGATATTCAGCGAAGGAATCTACGCGCGACGCCAGCGGTCCTGCACGGCCCGACGGGCGAAGCCGCATATCGACCTCGTAGAGCACGCCATAATTGGTGCGCGTGGTGAAGGCGCTGATCAGGCGCTGCGTCAGCCGCGCGAAATATTGCGCACCGTGCAGCGGGCGCGGTCCATCTGAGTCCGGCGCGTCGTGATCGAAGTCGTAAATCAAAATCAGATCGAGATCCGACGCCGCCGTCATCTCGCGGCTGCCGAGCTTGCCCATCGCGACGATTGCGGTCTCTTGATCCTTGATGCGGCCGTGCTGGGCGACGAACTGATCGAGCACCAGTCCATGCAGCGTATGCGCGATGCCTTCGGCGACGTCGGCGAAAGCGATGCCCGCCTGCTGCGCCGACACGGTGCCCGACAGAATGCGCGTGCCGATCAGGAACAGGCTCTCCTGCCCGAACAGCCTCAGACGATCGAGAAACTCTTCATAGGAATTGGCGTCTTCGAGGGTCGCCGCCAGCCGCGTCGACAATTCGCGCTGGTCCGGCATGGCGCCGAAGAAGCGCGGATCGATGAGGCCGTCCATGATCTGCGGTTGCCGCGCCAGCATGTCACCCAGACGCGGCGCCGCGCCGAGCACGAGCGCCACCAGCGCGACGAGATCGCGGTTCTGGCTGAGCAGCGAGATCAGCCGGCCGCCGCGCTGCAACGCCTGCAGGAAGCGATCGAACGCGACGACCGCAAGATCTGGCTCCTCGGCATCGGCCAGCCCGACGATCAGCGAAGGCACGAATTCCATGAATGCCTGCCGCGTGCCCTCATATTTGAGCGCGCGATAATCATCCGTCATCCAGTGCTGCACCGTCTCCGCCACCATGGCCGGCTTGCGGAAACCGAGCTTGGTGAAATGTTCGAGCAGTCGCTGATCCGTCGCGCCCGCTTTATAGTCGACCGCCGGAAGATGGACGTTATCGGTGGGGTCGCCCTCGAACAGGCGGCCATAATGCCCCTGCACGCAATTGAGATGCCCGAGCAAATCACTGGCGAAGGCTTCACGACTGTCATAGCCGAAGAAGCGCGCAAGGCGTTCCATGGCGCCGACGTCGTCGGGCAGCGAGTGAGTCTGTTCGTCGGCCACCATCTGCAGCCGATGCTCGACACTGCGCAGGAATTCATAGGCGAGCGTCAGTTCATCGCGCGCCTCGAAGGTGATCCAGTTGCTGGCAGCGAGAATATTCAGCGCCTCCAGCGTCGGCCGCACGCGCAATTCGGGATGGCGTCCGCCGGCAATCAACTGCTGGGTCTGGGCGAAGAACTCGATCTCGCGGATGCCACCACGCCCGACCTTGACATTGTGGCCCTCGACGGAGATTTCATTCTGCCCGCGAAACGTCTGCATCTGCCGTTTCATGTCATGGACATCGGCCAGCGCGGCGAAATCCAGATGCTTGCGCCAGACGAAAGGCGCGATCTCGGCCAGCAGCGCCTCGCCGGCCTTGAAATCGCCGGCGCAAGGAAACGCCTTGATCATTGCCGCGCGCTCCCATGTACGCCCCTCGCGCTCATAGTAATGCAGCGCCGACGCGGTCGAGACCGCTACCGGCGTCGAGGCGGGATCGGGTCGCAGCCGCAGATCGACGCGGAACACATAGCCGTCGCCGGTGCGCTGCTGCAGCAGCCGCGACACGCCCTGCGCGATGCGCACGAAGAATGAATTCGGCTCGATATCCTCGGCCAGCGTATGCGCTTCGAGATCGAAGAAAACGATGAGGTCTATGTCGCTGGAATAGTTCAGTTCGCCGGCGCCCATCTTGCCCATCGCCAGCACAATCAGGCCGCTGCCCTGCTCCGGATTCTCGGGATCCGGCGGCAGGATGCGCTTGCGTGCCATGTCCTGGCGCAGCAGATAACGCACCGTCGTCTGGACGGAGGACACAGCGAGATCGGTCAGCGCCCGCGTGACGCGCATCACCGGCCAGACGCCGCCGATGTCGCACAGCGCAATCAACAAGGCCGCTTCTGATTTCATGCGTCGCAGCAGATGCATGACATCGGGATCGCCACCGGCGGCAGCGACATTCGCCGAGGTCTCGGCGATCAGAGTGGTGAGATGGCGATCGGGATCGCAATGCAGCAGCCGCAATGCACGACCGGCATCGGCACGGATCAGATCGAACAGATAGGGCGAGGCCTCGGCAATGCCGAGCAGGATCGCCTTGACGTGCGGAAATTGGTCGGTGATCGCACGAAACGCGCCGGCATCGTCCGGCGCGATATCGGCGAGCCATTCGCCGAAGCGCTGCTCGGCATCGGCGGGGGCGAACAGCTGCGGTCCGCTGACGAATTGCGCGGCCAGCGGGAGCTGGCCCTCGCCTGTTGCGGCTGAGGTCATGCCGACTTCTGTGGCACATTCCCCGTTTGACCCGCAAGGCCTTCGGCGGCCACTGCCGGCAGCGCCAACGTGACCCGCAACCCTGGATGATTGTCGCCCAGCTGCAATTCACCGCCGTGCAGCGTGGCCACGGCAGATGCAAGACTGAGACCGAGGCCGGAACCGGGCAATGTGCGGCTCGCTTCCAGCCGCACGAAGCGCTCCACCGCATGTTTCCGATCGGCTTCGGGAATGCCTGGACCATGATCGGACACGCTGAGCAGCACCTGATCGCCATCGCGCCGCGCCTCGATCACGATGTCCTTGGCAGCCGCAGCGCCTGCGCTATCGGCATTCTCGTCCGTGATCGCAGGTTTGCCATATTTGATGGCGTTTTCGACGAGATTGGCGAGCGCCTGGCTGATCAGTTCGCGATTGCCGCGCAGCGGCGCAGCCGCGGTCTTGACGGTCAGCGTGAGGTCGCTGTCTTCAGCCAGCGGTTCATAGAGCTCGTGGATGCCCTCGGCCACTTCAGCAGCGTCGAAATTGTCCATATTGCCGCGCGCTTGCCCTGATTCAGCACGTGCGATCATCAGCAGCGCATTGAAGGTCCGGATCAGGCCATCGGATTCCTCGATGGTGCGTTCCAGCGCTGCACGATATTCGGCCTCGTTGCTGGATCGCGCCAGCGCCTCCTCGGCCCGATTGCGCAGCCGCGTGAGCGGCGTCTTGAGGTCATGGGCGATATTGTCCGAGACTTCCTTCAGTCCTGTCATCAGCGCTTCGATGCGCTCCAGCATGGCATTGAGATTTTCCGCGAGACGGTCGAGTTCGTCGCCACTGCGTCCGACCGGCAGACGGCCGGAGAGATCGCCCGCCATGATGCGCTGGGTGGTGCCGGTCATGGCGTCGATCCGCCGCAGCACGCGGCTGGCGACGAAGATACCGCCCCCGAGACCAAGGACAACGACGATCAGCACCGACCACTTTGCGGCATCGCCGACGATGTCGAATAGACGCCGGCGTTCTTCGAGATCATGGCCGATCAGCAGCCGGAAGCCGCTGCTCAATTGCGTCACCTTCACCAGTGCGCGATGGTTGGACGAGTCGGGATCGTCGAGCCGGCGATAGGCGGTCTCGGACCAGCCCGTGGTCGCCATCACGCCAGGCGCCAGTGAGGACACGTTGCCGGCGATGGATTGACCCGCCGGTGTCGTGATCAGATAGAGGTTGGCGCCAGGACGCAGCGCCCGGTTCTCGATGGCGCCCACGATTCCACGCAAGCCGCGCCGTCCGAACAGATCGCTCAGCTCAGTCATTTCGTCATCGACCGTGGTCGTGATCTGATCATTGATCAGCCGGTGTGTATTCCAGGCGAAATAGCCGAGCAGCGATGCTGCAAACAGCGCAAACAGCAGCAGATAGGCCAACGTCAACCGGAAGGCCGTCGTGCGAAACAGTTTACCGATAGCCGTCACGGGTCACGCTCGGGACGTGCGGAAATGGAAGGTTCTGGAAGTCATGCCCTGTTCTAGCAGGCGCAAGCCGTAACAAACAGGGCGTGAATATGAGATGTTGGTAATGTCGCCCGACTGCAGGAATTTTCTCTTTCAGCCAGGTTCATTCCGGAAGGCCGGCTTTTCGCAGGCCTTCCGATGCAAGTGCGAAGTCCTGCGGTCGCCGCACCAGCAGCCAGTCGTCAATATTGCTGAGCCGCAATGTGGGATCGAGCCGACGCACATGGCCCATCGCCTCACGCGCCTCCTCCATTCGCCCACCCAGAGCATGCGCGGCCGCCTGGAATGCAGCGACACGGAGAATGTTCGGCACCTCGCGCGACGCCTCCCGCAAGCAATCGAGCGCGGTATCAAAGCGTCGCGAATAGAGATGCGACATCGCGATTCCCGTATGCATCTGGAATGTCTCGGGATCGAGCGGACTGAGCCGCATGGCGCGTGAAAAATAAGCGATGGCCTCGTCGTGCTCGCCGAGCGAAACGCGTTGATAGCCGCCGAGGTACCAGATCGTCGAGAGATTGGGATTGAGCACCAGCGCACGATCGACATAGGCGACGCAGGCATGCAGGTCGCCGCCGAAATGCGGCCAGGCATGGCCGCCACGTGTCAGCGCCACCGCATCATTCTTGCCAAGCGTCACAGCACGCTCGGCAAGCCGCGCCGCTTCACGCCCGTCAGCCACACGATCGGAAAGCCAGCGGTTCATCTTGCGCCAGTAGAAGCATCCCGCGGCCATCCCATAGGCGGCAGCGAAGTCTGGATCGAGCTCGATGGCTTTGTAGAAATTCGCCAACGCCGCATCGATTCCATCGCGCGTCGACACATGAAAATTCGCCAGTCCGCGCAGGTAGTAATCATAGGCGTCGAGGCTTTCAGTCGGCTTCCGTTTGGCGCGTTCGATCTCCGCAAATTCAAGCTGCGGCGCGATGGCGCCCACGACGCTTTCCGTGACCTGGTCCTGCAGATCGAAGATGTCATCAACAACACTCTCGAAGCGCTCGCCCCACAGATGCATGCCCGTGGTGGTATCCACGAGCTGCCCGGTGATGCGCACGCGGTTCGCCACACGGCGCACGCTGCCTTCCAGTACATAGCGCACGCCAAGTTCGCGCCCGACCTCGCGGACGTCCACGGCACGGCCTTTAAACGTGAAACTGGAGTTGCGAGCGATGACGAACAGCCAGCGAAGCCGCGAAAGCGCGAGGATGATGTCCTCAACCATGCCATCGACGAAATAGTCCTGCTGCGGATCGCCGCTCAGATTGAGGAACGGCAGCACTGCGATCGACGGCCGATCGGGCAAAGTCAGCGCGGCGTCCGGGTTCACCGTCGATGTGGCGTGATCGGCAACCGCCGCGTCAGACTGCGCCGGCATTGCCGTCTCGGTCACATCGCCAACGAAGCGAAAGCCCTTGCGCGCCACCGTCTTCAGCAGCCGCTGTTCATCCCCGCTATCGCCCAGCGCCTTGCGTACCGCATTGATGTGACTGGCCAGCGTCGATTCGGACACGATCCGTCCCGCCCACACGGCATCGAGAAGGGCATCCTTGCTGACGACGTGGTCGCGGTTCTTCACCAGATGCAGCAGCAGGTCGAAAGCCTGCGGCGTGATCGCCACCTTGTCGCTGCCATGCGACAACTCTCTGCGGTCGGGGTCGAGGACATAGCCTGCGAACAGATACGGCACTCGGCGCTCCATGACTGCCTGCGTTTTCGGCCGGCGGCAATGAACCGTCAAGACCTTCAGGAGGCAACAGAACCGACCCCACAACTGGCCTGTCGCGCGCCATCGGCGGTGACGTGCCAGCCGGCCCTTTCTGAACGAACATCCAAGCGAAACTCAAGAGAAAACGAAGATTGCGGCAAAGTCTTCCTGTGCACCGCGGCGCATGGTCCGCCTACACGATCGTCACCGTGTGAAAGGGAGAAAATATCATGAAAATCGTCGTCATCGGAGGTAGCGGCCTCATCGGTACGCAAGTCGCGAGCGGCTTGAGGAAGCTGGGCCACAAGGTCTTCGCCGCCTCGCCGTCGACGGGCGTCAACACCCTGACGCGGGAAGGACTGGCCGAGGCCATGGCCGGGACAAACGTTGTCATCGACGTGGCGAATTCGCCATCATTCGAGGATGGACCAGTGATGGAATTCTTCCAGACATCCAGCCGCAACCTGCTCGCGGCGGAAAAGGCCGCAGACGTCCAGCATCATCTGGCCCTGTCTGTGGTCGGGACCGAGCACCTTCAAGCCAGCGGCTATTTCCGTGCCAAGCTGGCCCAGGAGGATCACATCAAGGCGTCTGGAATGCCCTACACGATCCTGCGGGCGACGCAGTTCTTCGAATTCATCCCCGCCATCGTGCAAGGCGGCGTGGACGGCGACGTGATTCGCCTGGCGCCGGCCCTGATCCAGCCCATCGCATCTGCGGACGTGGCAGCCGCCATGGTGGACCTGGCCCTGGGCACCCCGGTGAACGGCGTCGTCGAGGTGGCCGGGCCCGAACCGCTCCCGCTCGACACACTCGGGCGCAAATATCTGACGGCAAAGCAGGACCCACGCCAGGTCATCGCCGACATCCACGTGGGCTATTTCGGCACGCCGATCAATGATCGCTCCCTGACGCCCGAGGCCGGCGCGCGCATCGGAGCGATCCATCTCGACGACTGGCTCAAGGGCTGATCGACGCAAGCTGCCTCTCCGCCAACCAAGGACCGACCATGACCGACGACGTTCCGCGCTCGATACCCTCCCGCCGCGATCTGCTCGCAGCTGCCGCCATCACTGCGATCACTGCCGGCTTGCCCTCGATCGCCGAGGGCAAGGCCGGCGACAAGCCAACCAAACCTCACGCTCACAAAGGACATCGCACCATGAGCACCATCACCACAAAGGACGGCACCGAAATCTATTACAAGGACTGGGGCAAGGGCCCGGTCGTTACCTTCTCCCATGGCTGGCCGCTCAACGCGGACGCGTGGGACGGCCAGATGCTGTTTCTCGCCCAGCATGGCTACCGTGTCGTCGCCCATGACCGCCGCGGTCATGGCCGCTCCAGCCAGGCCTCGAACAACAATGACATGAACGGCTATGCCGACGATCTCGCCGCAGTCATCGAGACGCTCGATCTGAAGGACGCGACGCTGGTCGGCCATTCCACGGGCGGCGGCGAAGTCGCACGCTACATCGGCCGCCACGGCACCAAGCGCGTGAAGAAGGCGGTGCTGATCGCGGCGGTGCCGCCGATCATGCTGAAGACACCAGCCAATCCGGAAGGACTGCCGATCGAGGTGTTCGACGGCATCCGCGCCGGTGTCGCGGGCGACCGCTCACAATACTACAAGGATTTGGCGATCGCCTTCTACGGCGCCAACCGGCCCGGCGCGAAAGTCTCGCAGGGGACGCTGGATCAGTTCTGGCTGTGGAGCATGCAGGCTGGCGCGAAGAACGCCTATGAGAGCGTGAAGGCGTTCTCGGAGACGGATTTCACGGAAGACCTGAAGAAGTTCGACATCCCTACCCTCGTCCTGCATGGCGAGGACGATCAGATCGTGCCCGTGAAGGACTCCGCGGTGAAATCAGCCAAGCTGATCAAGGGTGCCAAGGATGTCTATTATCCCGGCGCACCGCACGGCATCACGGCGACCCATGCGGATCAGGTCAATGCCGAGCTGCTGAAATTCCTGAAGAGCTAGCACAAGCAACCTTCACGGTCCGGTAGAGCGAGGCGACGAACATGCAACAGATCAATGACAGGCAACTGGCGGGAGTAACCGTCCCCGATACGGCCATCATCGCCAGCGCGATCGACCACGCCCGGAACAGTTGCGAACCGTACCTGTTCAACCATGTCGTCAGGTCATGGTTGTTTGCGGTGCGGCTCGCTCAACTGCAGAACATCGAGCACGACGGCGAGGTTCTCGCCGTCGCAGCACTGCTGCATGACATCACGCTCAATGAACGCTTCGCCGGACCGCGTCGCTTCGAAGTGGAAGGCGCCGACCTCGCGCGTCTCTTTGCACGGGAGCATGGCTTCGACCGAAGCCGTGCTCAGTTGATCTGGGATAGCGTTGCGCTCAATTCCACACCGTCGATTGGGCTGTTCAAGGAAGCGGAAGTCGCGCTCTGCACCGCCGGCATCTGCTTCGATGTCGTCGGCTTGCAGTATGAGCTTATTCCACCGAGCGACGTTGCGGCAATTGTCGCGGAATTTCCACGTTTGGGAATGAAGCAGAAAATGACTCGCTGCTTCTGCCATATCGCCCGGACCCAACCCGGCACCACTTACGACAACTTCATTCGCGATTTCGGCGAACGTTTCGTGGCGGGCTACAAGGCAAGCTCCGTCGTCGAACTGGTGATCAACGCGCCGTTCGACGAAGAACAGCCATAGATGGCGCGACGGGACCGCCGCTGCATCTTTATTAGAATCAGGTTCCGGGAGAATGTCACGATTGTCGTAAGGCAATCTCGCCAGCTGCCATAGTTTCGCCGGCGACCTGATCAAGCGCGAAAGTGTGGGAATCACGGGTAAATTTGCCTAATCTCCTTAGTTATGGGTGAAGAGGATAAAGCTCCATGGATCTTGGCAGATCCGGTTGGAGGCCGACAACAACCAGAACGACATCGGCAACTCGGCCGATTAATCCTACCAAATACCGCTATCGGGCAGTAGATGAAGTAGCTTGGGGGAGGAATTGAGGCTGATGCAGATGCTTGCTCGACGGTTGGATAGCCGGCGGCTTTCTGTTTCCTTGATCGTGATCGGATGCGTTCTTTTAGGCTTCCTGCTCCGCTTCCTCGCTCGGGAGCATGCCACCACTGACGCCGTTCGATACCTGATCCCCTGGTACATATTCGCGCGCGACCGCGGTATCGGCGGGCTTGGCGAAGCCTTCACCAACTACACGCCGTTCTACAGTTACCTGTTGTTGATCACGGCGCAATTCAATGGGCTGGGCCAGCCCCTCACTCTGGTGAAGGCGATCTCGTTCGTATTCGAATTCGGCTGCGCGATTGTGGTAGCTCTGATCGTGTGGTCGGCGAATAAGGCACCATCGCGCGCGTGCGTTGCCTTTTGCTGTGTCTGGCTTGCACCGACAGTAATCTTCAACGGCGCTGTGTGGGGACAGGCCGACTCGATCTGGACATTCTTCACGCTCGTTTCGATAGCCGCGTTCATGCAGCATCGGAACGGCATCTTGCCATTCGCAGTCGCGGTCGCGGTGAAGGCGCAAGGCGTATTCCTGGGGCCGTTTGTCCTTGGCATGATGTTGCGTGACAAGATTCACTGGGCATGGCTCGCTGCCGTTCCCGTGGTCTATGCGGCCCTCGCCATTCCTGTGGTGGTCGCCGGCAGACCCATCGCCTCGGTGTTCAGCATCTACATGGAGCAGGCTGAGACGTTCCACCGCCTCACCATGAACGCCGCGAATATCTGGGTGTTCGCAGGCAGCGTTCCCTACCAGATGGGTGTCCCCATCGGGCTCGCATTGGCGGCGCTCGGCGGGCTGGCTCTGGCAGCCTTGCTCGCGCGGTCCAAGCGAGAAGGCCCAGAGTTCATTTTGCTCGTCGCATGCGCATCTCTGATGATCATGCCCTACCTGCTTCCGAAGATGCACGATCGTTACTTCTTTGCGTTCGAGGTCGCGTCCATCGGGCTCGCCTGTCTCAATGCGCGTTACCTGCCGTTTCCGGTGATCGCTCAGGTCTCCGGCGTGCTGTCCTATCTCGGATTCGAACGCGAGATCGTGATGGGCCTGCTACCAGCGGCGCTGTGTAACACGTTGCTGGCCATATACCTGGTGCTCGACCTCTCGCGTGATGAGAGCGGCTTCCGCTTTCCGAAACTTGCGTGGCTCGGCTACGCCGCATCGACTGCAGGACTGTTCGCTTACCTGCTGCTGGCAGATGCAGGGGAGAACATGTCTCTCACCTACCTGCTCTTCACGGGGCTCGTTGTGGCCACGGCGCTGATGGTCATTAAAGGCTCGCGCTGCGCCTTGGTTCCCGAACGGTCAGTCGCCGGGTCAGCGCCCGCGCACCCGCCCGTCAATTGAGATCAATCACTTTCGCAGTCCGGGACCATTGACGCGATGATGACCGGCAATGATCGCGTAAGGGTCAATCTACTGACTGAACCGAGATTTGACTCACTTCATGCCATCGCGAACCATATACCCTGCGCCGCGAATGGTGTGCAGTAGCGGACGCTCGAAGCCCTTGTCGATCTTCGAGCGCAGGCGCGAGATATGGACGTCGATCACGTTGGTTTGCGGATCGAAATGATAATCCCAGACGTTTTCCAGCAGCATGGTGCGGGTGACCACCTGCCCGGCATGTTTCATGAGATATTCGAGCAGCCGAAATTCGCGGGGCTGCAGGACCAGCTCCTGGCCACCGCGCGTCACGCCATGGGACAGCCGATCGAGTTCGAGATCTCCGACGCGATAGGTCGTCTCTTCGGCGGGACCACCCTGGCGGCGCGACAACACTTCGACGCGCGCAAGCAGCTCGGCGAATGAATATGGCTTCGGCAGATAATCGTCACCGCCAGCGCGCAGGCCCTTGATGCGGTCGTCGACCTGGCCCAGCGCCGAAAGGATCAACGCCGGCGTCCGGTTACCCTTGTCACGCAGGCCGCCGATAACAGAGAGTCCATCGCGCTTCGGCAACATGCGATCGACCACCAGCACGTCGTAATCGCCGGAATCGGCGAGCGCGAAACCTTCCTCGCCATCGCTGGCGTGATCGGCGACATGGCCGACCTCACGGAAAGCCTTGACCAGATAGTCGGCGGATTCGCGGTCGTCTTCGATGATGAGCAGACGCATCTGGGGATCGGATTCGCTGTGGATCTTGTGAGTCTCGGTCACCATGGCGCGCACCGGGCTTTCATGCAAGGCGGCGGAATGCCCGCCGGTTATCCTTCGGGGCAGAAAGAAGAATAGGCGGTGAAGCTGGGGAAAACTTCACCGCCCATTGGCCTTTCAACGGAGGGGGGCGTTTTCCATCGAAAGGAAGCAGCGGGAGCGAGTTTGTGGCTCGCCCCCTGGAAAGAGCCGTCAGCGGGGGCGACTATGCCGGCGACACTCTCCGTTCATGTGCGGTGATCAGCTCTTCGCGAGGGGAACGGCGACGAACTTCGAGGAGCCGTTCGAGCGAACCCTGATCAGCACGCTGTTCTTGTTGTCGTTGTGCGCGGCGACAATCGCCTCGCGCACATCGCCGGGATTGGTCACGCTCTTGCCGGCGACTTCGAGAATGACGTCCCCTTCCTTGAAGCCACGCTCGGCAGCGGCGCTCTTCGGATCGACGCCGGTCACGACCACGCCGTCCTTGCCGGCACCGGCGACACTGCTCGCGGGCGAGACCGTGAGGCCGAGCCGCGGCACGTCGCTGCCGCGCGATGACGATCCCTTGTCACCGCTATCGACATCGGCCTTCGCCTCTATCGTGTTCGGCAACTGGCCGAGGGTCATGGACAGAACCTTGTCCTCGCCCTTGTGCAGCACGTTGATCTTCACCGTGTTACCCGGCGCGAAGCCGCCAATGGTGCGGGCGAGTTCGCGTGCATCCTTGACCGGCGTGCCATTCACCGCGGTGATGACGTCACCCGACTTGATGCCGGCCTTGGCTGCCGGACCATCGGCCTGCGGCTCGGCGACCAGCGCACCTTCCGCCTTCTTCAGGCCGAGACTGTCGGCGATATCTTGGGTCACCGGCTGAATCTGCACGCCGATCCAGCCACGCGAGACCGAACCCTTGTCCTTGAGCTGCGCCACCACCGTCTTCACGGTCGAGGCCGGGATCGAGAACGCGATGCCGACGCTGCCGCCCGAAGGCGAATAGATCGCGGTGTTGACGCCCATCACTTCGCCCGACGTATCGAAAGCCGGACCACCCGAATTGCCCTTGTTCACGGGCGCATCGATCTGGATGAAATCGTCATACGGACCGCTGCCGATGTCGCGACCCGAGGCCGAGACGATGCCGGCGGTCACGGTGCCGCCGAGGCCGAACGGATTGCCGACTGCCAGCACCCAGTCACCGATACGCGGCTTGCCGTCGGCGAGCTTGGCGAACGGGAAGTCGGTGCGGCCCTCGACCTTGATCAGCGCCAGATCGGTACGCGGATCGGTGCCGATCACCTTGGCCGAATAGGTCTTGCCGTCGTCGGTCGAGACCTCGACCTTGTCGGCGCCATCGACCACGTGATTGTTGGTTACGGCGAAACCGTCAGCCGAGATGAAGAAGCCCGAGCCCTGACCGCTCACGACGCCACGGCCGCCGCCGCGCGGACCACCGCGCATGCCCGGGGGCACGCCGTCCTGGCCGAAGCGCTTGAAGAAGCGCTCCATCGGGGAGCCCGGCTGGAACGGCGAATCGCCGTTGTTGTCGTCATCCTTCGATGCGACCTTTTCCTTCATGTTGACCTTGACCGAGATCACCGACGGCTTCACGCGCTCGACGATATCGGCGAAGCCGACCGGCTGCGCGGCCTGCGACTTGACCTGCTTGTCGACCTGCGCGTGCGCAGTGGTGGTGAAGATGTCGACCGGACCGTTGGAGGGCGACAGGCCATAAGCGGCAACACCAAGGCCCGCAACAACCGACGCCATCAGCGCGAATTTACGCGCAGAGAACAGCGAACGGCGGGACGCCTTGTAGGACGGCAATTCGGAAAAATCGTTGGGGCGGTCGGACATCGAGAAAATCTCCAGAGCAACGGCGCGGGGGCAAGGCGCCTTGTGTGATCTGAAGATGGAGGTTTCCACCTTACCGTGGGCTGGCAGGGGAATTAAGGTTTGGTAATCTGGCGGATACAGGTGTGGCGGGATGACGCGGGGGACAACGTGCCTGAATCATCCCGGTATCCGCAGATGCAACGGCGGTATCAGCCGCCGGTTTTTTGAGCCGTCTCCGGGAACAGACCGGCCAGGATTTCGCCGGCCATGTTGAAGGCTGCAACGCCGCGGAACAGCGCCGCGATTCCGGCGCTTGCGTGCAGTTCCTCAAGCGTAGCCCCGGCCTTGATCGCAGCCTTTGCGTGATTGGCAGCAGCTTCGGACGTCTGGACCAGCAGGATCGCGAACGACATCAATTGCACGGTCTTCTGGTCCAGTGCCGTCGGCGTCAGCGCCGCAATCCTCCAGTCCTCCAGCGCCGTGACCAGCGCGGGATCGACGCGCATGCCGAGTTCCAGTCGCTTGGCGATCTTCAGCGGCGTGAAGCCAATCATGGTCTCGTAGCGGGACTTCAGCTCGTCGAGCTCAGCAATTTTCTTCGTCATATGATTCCCGTTTTCAAATCGATCTTGGCATGAGGTCCCTACTCGACCTTGGCGCCCGCTGTCTTGACCACTTGGCCCCATTTTTCCGACTCGGCGCGCAGAAACGCAGCGAACGCGTCGCTGGACAACGTGCCAGGCTCGGCGCCGACATCGGCGAGACGCTTCACCATGTCGGGGTCCTTCAGCACCTTGGTCACCCCGTCGACCAGCAGCTTCGTCACATCCGGCGGCATCTTGGCCGGCGCGACGAGGCCAAACCATGACGACGCCTCGAAATTCGCGACACCCGCCTCCGCCATGGTCGGCAGCTCCGGGAACAGAGGCGAACGTGCTGCGCCGGCCACGGCAATCGCGCGGATCGTGCCGCCCTGAACCTGCGGACGAATGGCGGGCATGTTGTCGAACATCATCGGGATCTGACCGGCGATCAGATCATTCATCGCCGGCGCCGCGCCGCGATACGGCACATGGACGATATCGATGCCGGCGCGCGCCTTCAGCAGCTCGCCGGCCAGATGATTGGTTGATCCCAGGCCGGACGAGCCGAAATTGAGTTTGCCCGGCGATGCCTTGGCGAGCGCGATCAGCTCCGCCACCGTCGTCGCCTTCACGCCCGGATTGACCGCCAGCACGATCGGAACCGACGCGATCAACGCCACCGGCGTGAAATCCTGCGCGGGATTGAAGGGGAGTTGCGCGTAGAGCGACTGATTGACCGCGAGCGGTCCGGGCGCCGTCAGCAGCAACGTATAGCCATCAGCGGGCGAGCGCGCGACTGCATCCGCGCCAATGTTGCCGCCGCCGCCGGCACGGTTGTCGATCACCACCGGCTGTCCCCAGAGCTCCTGCAGCTTGGTGCCAAGCAAGCGGGCAACGACGTCGTTCGATCCGCCGGCGGGAAACGGCACCACGATCTTGATGCCGCGTTCGGGAAACCCTGCATGGGCAACCTGGCCGACCAGCGAAAACATGACCAGAGCCACCAGTGCAGAAACCACGTGCCGCATGCGAACCTCCAAATAATCGATTTTTCTTGCTTCGTCGATTTTATGTTGGCACTACTTAAGGCTGTCGTCAAATCGGCTGATTGCCACCGTTTATTTTCAGCGAACAAAGATCGCTTATTTGAAGGGAGTTGCCACGATGAGTGCGCATACGCCTGGCGCCCCACCGAAGCCCTGCCCCGGCCCCGATCGCCATCCGAAGCGGCCGGCATTCGTGATGCCGCGTGGTGCCTGCGATACCCATGTCCACGTCTTCGGCCCGCAGGTCGAATTTCCGTTCAGCGAACAGCGCAGCTACACGCCCGAAGACTGCACCTATGACGACCTGATGCAGCTCCACGAAACGCTCGGGATCGACCGCGCCGTCATCGTGCATGGCGGCGCTCACGGCACCGACAATAGTGCGACCCTCGCGGCCCTCGACCTCAATCCGCGGCGACTGCGCGGGGTTGCCGTGATCCCGTCGGGCCTGCCGCAACAGGAGCTCGAAGACATGCACCTCCGCGGCATGCGGGGCTGCCGCATGTCCACCGTCGTCAGCGGCGGCGCATCCTTTGCGCATCTGGCGGGCCTCGCGGACGAGACCTTCGATCTCGGCTGGCATCTCGTGCTGCATTTCAACAAAGCGAGCGAACTGGTCGATGTCGCGCCTCAACTGATGCAGGTCCGCAGTCCGTTCGTGCTGGATCACCTCGCCCGGATCAGCGCCGCGGAAGGCGTCGATTCCGAACCGTTCCAAACCTTGCTGCGATTGCTCGACACCGACCGCTGCTGGATCAAGCTCGCCAGCCTGTATCGCCTCTCTGCAGAGCCCTATCCGCATCGCGACATGCTGCCGATGATCGCGTGCGTGGTCGAAGCGCGTCCCGACCGCATCCTCTGGGGCAGTAACTGGCCACATCCGATCTGCCCGGTCGCGATGCCGAACGATGGCGACCTCGTCGATCTCATCCCGCTCTGGCTGCCGGATCCCAAAGCGCAGCAATTGGCACTGGTAGATAATCCGGCTTCGCTCTACGGTTTCGAGAGCATCGGACAGGCATCATGAGCACCGCACACACCACTACGGCCGGCGCGATCCCGACCACATTGTCCACCACGCTCGTCGCCCGCTTGCGGGATTCGATCATGCGCGGCGACCTACTGCCGGGCAGCAAACTCAATCTTGATCGCCTGCGCACCGCCTTCGGCGTCAGCCTCAGCCCGCTGCGCGAAGCGCTGTGTCGTCTGGAGAACGACGGACTCGTCGCGCTGATCGACCAGCGCGGCTATCGCGTCACGCCGGTCTCGGCGAGCAATCTCGCCGAGATCATCCGGCTACGCGTCGAACTCGAAGGCCTCGCCGTCAAGGAAGCCATCGAACACGGCGATGTCGCCTGGGAAGGACGCGTGCTCGGCTCGCTGCATCAGCTCAGCCGCTGCAAGCGCGGCTCACGCTCGGCCGCTGAACAGGAAGCCTGGGAGATTGCGCATCGCGCCTTCCATGCCGAACTGATCTCGGCATGCCAGATGCCGCTGCTGCGGCAGTTCTGCGCGACGCTGCACGATCAGAGCGATCGCTATCGCCGCATCTTCCTGAAGAAACATCAGCCAGATCGCGATGTGCCTGCAGAACACACTGCCATGGCCCATGCGATGATCGAGCGCCGCACCCGCGATGCAACACGGATCCTGCGGAAGCATATCGAACGCACGGGTCGGAATATCCAGGCGGTGTTGCCCGCCGAATAGACGCCGGCCGCGGCAACAGCTGCACTAGTGGATTGACGCTTCTCCCGTTTGATAGCGACGAGGACGAGTTTGGGATTGGCCGTCCAGACAAAGGGCTTTAGATCGGCGTTGGTTTCGGTAACGAAGCGATCGATGGCGGCTTTGAGATCATCCACGGATCGGAACACGCCGCGTTTGAGGCGGCGTCTCGCAAGCTTTGCGAAGATGCCTTCGACAGCGTTGAGCCATGATGCCGAGGTTGGTGTGAAGCGGAACGTCCAGCGGGATGCCGGGCCAACCATTCTTGCACCTTGGGATGTTTGCGGTTGGCGTAGTTGTCGATGATGGCGTGGATCGCCTTCGTGCCGGCACCTGGCCCTCGATGGTGTTGAGGAAGCGGATGAACTCCTGGTGCCGGTGGGGCTGCATATTGCGGCCGATAATGGTGCCGTCGAGGATATTCAGCGCCGCAAACAGATTGGTCGTGCCGTTTGTAGTCGTGGATCATCGTCCCGACGCGGCCCTTCTTCATCGGCAAGCCGGGTTGGGTGCGGTCGAGCGCCTGGATTCAATGAGTCCTGAGCCTCAGCGACCATATGTAAAAATACGGCAACTCGCGTATTTTGTATTAAGATCATCAGGCAAATGAAATGCATGGATTCCAATCTTTGATTGGATCTGACTTATATCCTAGCGCCGTTGTAGCGGGGCGATGCATGAGCGGACTGCTGAGGACGATCATTGCTGACGATCATGCCTTCATTCGGGAAGGCCTGAAACAGCTTCTGTCGACCGTGGACAGGCTTACGGTCAGTGGAGAAGCGGCGGACGGTGAAGCCGTTCACCGGCTGCTGAACGAAAGCTCCGCCGATCTTCTCATACTCGATCTCGGCATGCCGGGTGTGAACGGGTTTCAATTCATAGCTAACCTGAGAACCGAATGGCCGGAGCTGCGAGTTCTTGTCGTGACCGCCAATGTTGAGCCACGTTCCATTCGGGCAGCGTTTTCTGCAGGCGCGAATGGCTATTTGACCAAGAGCGGCGATCCATCCGAACTCATCGCTGCAGTCGATGCCATCAGAAAAGGCAACGCCTATGTGGCGGAGGAGGTTCGTTTTGCGGTGGACCAGCATGACGGCCCGAACGACTCCCCGGAGCCCACGGCTGCGATCATATCTCCGGTCACGCTTACACGGCGCGAGCGGCAAATCCTGGGGATGATCCCTCACGGTGCCACCAGCCGCGACATCGCCAATCGGCTCGGCATTAGCCCGCTGACCGCCCGGAAACATCGCGAGAATCTGATGCGGAAGCTTGATCTGCACAGCGGTGCTGAATTGGCAGCCTACGCAATTCGTCTCGGCCTTCCAGCGGGCTAGCGCAACGGCAACTCGCGAACGAAGCCGCCGCACCTACCGGCGCGCGAAGAGGTTTCGATGCAAGAAGACAAGATACGCGAGGCGCTCGTCGAGCTTTTGTATCGCAATTCCTACGGAGTGGTGGTCGCCAACATCCTCATCTCCCTGGCGGCAGCATACGTACTGAGGAGCGTCGTATCGGCGAGCTGGTTGATCGGATGGCTCGGCGCGTTGTATCTGCTCACTGCCATACGCGTCCTGGCGGCGCGCCGGTTCTTCAGCCGAGATAGAGAGCCGACATCCGCGTTGCGATGGGCTTGGCTTGCGGCTGCGTTTTCCTGCGTGTCAGGCCTGCTGTGGGGAATGCTCGGCTGGGTTGGGTTCCTTCCTGAGGCGCCCATTCCTTTTTCATTCACGGTCATCGTCTTGACCGGTCTGATCTGCGGCACCGTTCCGTCGCTCTCGGCCTTTCCGCCCGCTCTCGTCGGCTCGATCGTAGCAACGGTGCTTCCGATCACGGTACGCTCGATTACCAATGGAGGTGATATCTCCGGCGCATATCTCTCCCTGCTTGCGGGGCTTGTGGCCATCAATCTCTATTACTGCCGCACAACGTACCACATGCTGCGTGAGACCATCAGGTTGCGCCTGGAAAATGTCGAACTGGTGAGCCACCTGCAGGAAGAACGCGACCGCGCGCAAGCGGCCGATCATGCGAAAACGCGTTTCCTTGCGGCCGCCAGTCATGACCTGCGCCAGCCGATCCATGCCTTGAGTCTACTGATCGCCACGCTCGCGGCGCTGGGTCACCGCGGCGCTGTCGCATCGGGCGATGCTCGCGATCTGGCCGGCAAGGCAAAATCCATTGTCGGCAACCTCAGCGCCCTCCTGAATGGACTGCTCGACATCTCCCGGCTCGATGCCGGCGTCGTCACTGTTGCGAAGGAGACGGTGAATTTGTCCCAACTTTT
Source organism: Tardiphaga sp. 20_F10_N6_6 (assembly GCF_052076045.1). NCBI lineage: Bacteria > Pseudomonadati > Pseudomonadota > Alphaproteobacteria > Hyphomicrobiales > Nitrobacteraceae > Tardiphaga > Tardiphaga sp. 20_F10_N6_6. The sequence continues at coordinate 233,990 of NZ_CP197239.1, read as the reverse complement.
CAATCAACTCGGCAACGAATTCGCGCCCGTGGCGAAGGATCGCGGCCTTGATTGGCGTGTTGTTGAAAGCCGTCTGCTGGTGGACAGCGATCCCATGATGCTGAAACGGGTTTTGGACAATCTGCTGTCGAACGCTTTTCGATACACGAGATCCGGCGGCGTTCTGCTCGGCTGCCGTAGGCGCGACGCTTCGGTGGAAATCCAGATATGGGATACCGGCCCCGGCATCCCCGCAGATCAGCAAGCAATGGTGTTCGAGGAATTCGTGCAATTGCAGAATCCGGCGAGGGATCGCGCGCTCGGCCTCGGCCTTGGCCTCGCCATCGTTCGCCGCACCGCCGTACTGCTGCAACATCCGCTAAAGCTGGTCTCCGTCACCGGGCGCGGCTCGATGTTTTCCGTTACGGTTCCGATAGCCAGTGCGGTGGAAACTCCTTTGCCCGACAACAAGGCATCACCAGCCGGCATCGCCGTCGGCATCATGGTCGTGGAAGACGAGAGGAATGTTCTCGACATCATGGTACAGTTGCTCTCCCTGCAGGGGCATCGCGTCTATGCCGGCCGATCTGCCGCCGAGGTGCAACAGATTCATGCAGAGGCGATCGAGGCCGGCGATGCACCGGTCGATCTGATCATTGCCGACTACCGCCTCAGAGATGAGGCTACGGGCCTGGACGCAATCGGGGCCCTTTGCGCCCATATCGGCCGCTCGGTCCCTGCCGTTATCGTGACCGGCGATACCTCGCCGTCGCGGATCAAGGAAGCCATCGCCAGCGGTCATCGTATTCTGCACAAGCCGATCACCGGCGAGGAATTGCACGAAGCGATCGTTGCAGCCTGTGTTGAGGGCAAGGAATCGATCGATAGCGGTCGCTAAAAGCATATGTAGCTGCCCCGGATTGGCGATCACCCGGCCACGGTTGAGATTATGTCTCGGCGCTGATCTCCCACGGCGGCGCCACCTGCGGCGGCGCAGGGCCTTTCGACATTAGCCTCCTTGCCGACGACGAAATACGACATCTGCCGTATCGCTCGCGTATGAACCCAGCGATATCGTTCACCCCAACTGGACGCGCTTAAGCAGCAGCCGATCTTGAATTCGGCAGTTAGAAGCAGGAGCGCGCTTTCAAAGTGACAGTCGAATTTTCCGAACGCATGCAAGAAGGAAATTTGGATATGGCAGTTACCAAGAGCTCCCACATCCGTCGACCAACGCCTCCTCCGTCTCCTCTCAAAGCGTGGGCAATCGCTGTCCTGGCTGGCTTCGGCATTTTGCACGTTGTCGGAGGATACATGCTGAACCACGTGTCGAGTATCCAACCTATCGAAACGGCAACAACGGCGATCCACGGCGACTAGATGGATTGGTTGTTATCGCTTGAGTGAGTTCGGACGCCCCAGCGTTCCCGCTATTGAAGACGATCACCGTTCCAAAGGAAGCGATGCCATGTCAGATATAGCGGCTTATTTGACGCTAAGCGGGGCGGTCTTTGCGGGCGCGTTCGTTTCCGGCCTTTCCGGGTTTGCGTTCTCGGCGGTCGCCGGTGCTGTCCTGCTACACGTTTTTCCGCCTATGGAAGCTGTGCCATTGATGATGGCTTGCAGCATCACTGTACAAGCGGCCACTCTGTTTGCGCTACGCAAGAACATGCAATGGAAAACCAGCCTCGTTTTCATCGCGGGTGGACTGCTGGGCATTCCGATCGCGATCTATCTCCTGCAAAATGTAGGTACTGGAACCTTCAGACTGGGTTTTGGAGCTCTCGTATCCCTTTACGCGACATATGCCTTGTTCCGGCCAACGCCTGCCTGCTCGCGTCAGATGGAGAGCCAGAGCAGAAACGCGCTGGTAGGGTTTGGTGGGGGACTGGTCGGCGGATTGACTGCGATGCCCGGCGCGCTTCCTGCGATCTGGTGCGACATCCATGGTCTCCCGAAAAATCAGCAGCGCGGTCTGGTTCAACCCTACATAGGGGTCATGCAGCTTTTCGCCCTTGCTCTCATGCTTTCGCACCACAGCCTTTCGTTAAAGGTCTTGATCAACTTTGGCATGTCTCTACCCGCCTTGGCTGCTGGAACGGCTTTAGGCATCGTCCTGTTCGGACGGGTCAACGAAGCAGCCTTCAAACGAATTATCCTGGGCTTGTTGCTGTTTTCGGGACTTTGCCTTGTGATCTAGATGCGAGCTCTCAATAGTCGGCTGCTGGCCGGGGTCCGCGAACTAAACCGGCTTGTCCTGCACCGTTTCCTTGGCAATCAGCCGCTCGATCCGCGCTTCTTCCTCGGCGGTGAGTTTCATCACGGCATCATCATCGCCTGCAGCTTGGCCCCGCCGCCGGTTGTGCCACCATAGCGCAACGCCACCACCGATCAGCACCAGTGGCGTCAGCAGCCACAGCAGCAGCGTGTGCAGGTTGAGCCGCGGCTTCAGCAGCACGAATTCGCCGTAGCGCGCCACCAGGAAATCCAGCACCTGCTTGTCGCTCTCGCCGGTGGCGATGCGCTCGCGCACCAAGAGGCGCAGGTCGCGCGCCAACGGTGCATCGGAATCGTCGATGGACTGGTTCTGGCAGACCATGCAGCGCAGCTCCTTCGACAGGTTGCGCGCGCGGCCTTCCTGGGCCGGGTCCTTCATGATCTCGTCGGGCTGCACCGCATGCGCGAGCGGCGCAGCGAGCAGGAACATGACGGCGATGAGGCTTGCGACAATGCGTGTCACGCCATCACTCCGCCGGCTGTAGTGCGCGCGCCGCCTTGGCCGGCTTCGGCGCGCCGACGCGTAGCCGCCGGTCGGACAGTGACAGCAGCCCGCCAAAGGCCATCAGCACCGGCCCCCACCAGATCATCAGCACCAGCGGCTTGTGATACATCCGCACGGCAACTGCGCCGCTGGCGGCCTCCTCACCAAGCGAGATATAAAGCTGGCTGGCGCCGCGCGACAGCAGCGCGGCTTCCGTGGTGGAGGACTGCCGCGCGGTGAAGTTGCGCTTCGATGGCGTCATCTCGCCGATCTCGTCGCCGCCGCGCGTCACCCTGAAGCGCGCGAGGCTTTCGCGGAAATTCGGCCCCTGCCGCTGCGTCACATCCTTGAGCGTGAGCTCATAGCCGGCAAGCTTCGCCACATCATTCGGCTGCATGGTGCCGATATATTCGGTATTCCAGGTGCTCTCGCAGACGATACCGATCAGCGCGACGCCGATGCCGGCATGAGCAAAGGCCGTGCCCCAGGCCGCGCGCGGCAATCCGCGCGCACGGCGGAACGCCGCACCGACCGGTAAACGAAACAGCATGGTGCGTTCGGCGATATCGACGATCGATCCGGCAATGACGAACACGCCGAGCCCGATCGCCAGCGGTGCCAGCGCCGCACCGCCCGTCGTCCATGCCCAGACCAGTGCTACCGCCAGAAGCGCGGCGATTCCGGCAGCCATCAGCCGCTGCGTCACGCCTCTGAGATCGCCGCGCTTCCACGCCAGCAGCGGCCCGAACGGCATCGCCAGCAGCAGTGGCACGAACAGCGGCCCGAATGTGAGATTGAAGAACGGCGCGCCGACCGAGATTTTCTCGCCGGTCAGCATTTCCAGCGCCAGCGGATAAAGCGTGCCGATGAACACCGTGGCGCAGGCCGTGGTGAGGAACAGGTTGTTCAGCACCAGCGCGCCCTCGCGCGAGATCGGCGCGAACAGTCCGCCCTGCTTCAACGACGACGCACGCCACATATACAGCGTCAGGCTGCCGCCAATGAACACGCACAGGATCAGCAGGATGAACACGCCGCGCGTCGGGTCGGTCGCGAAGGCGTGAACCGAGGTGAGGACGCCGGAGCGCACCAGGAATGTGCCGAGCAGCGACAGCGAGAAGGTAAGGATCGCCAGCAAGATGGTCCAGACCTTCAGCGCGTTGCGTTTCTCCATCACCACCGCGGAGTGCAGCAACGCGGTGCCGGACAGCCATGGCATCAGCGAGGCGTTCTCGACGGGATCCCAGAACCACCAGCCACCCCAGCCGAGTTCGTAATAAGCCCAGTACGAGCCCATCGCGATGCCGAGCGTCAGAAAGATCCACGCCACCAGCGTCCATGGCCGCACCCAGCGCGCCCAAGCGGCATCGATGCGGCCTTCGATCAATGCAGCGACGGCGAAGGAGAATGCGATGGAGAAGCCGACATAGCCGAGATAGAGCATCGGCGGATGCACCGCGAGGCCGATATCCTGCAGCACCGGATTGAGATCGCGGCCCTCGAGCGGCGGCTGTGCCAGCCGCAGGAACGGATTCGAGGTCATCAGGATGAACAGATAGAACGCCGCGGCGATCCAGCCCTGCACCGCCAGCACATGCGCGCGCAGCGACAGCGGCAGATTATTGCCGAAGGCGGCGACGAGCCCGCCGAACAGTGCGAGGATCGACACCCACAGCAGCATCGAGCCTTCGTGGTTTCCCCACACGCCGGTGATCTTGTAGAGCAGCGGTTTTGCGGAGTGCGAATTCTCGAACACATTGGCGACCGAGAAATCCGACGTGACATAGAGCGTCGTCAGCGCGAGAAACGACAGCCCCGCAAACAGCAACTGCGCCAGTGCCGTGGAGCGCGCGACATTCATCAATGCAGGATCGCGCAGGCGCGCACCGATGATCGGCACCGTCGACTGGATCAACGCCAGCGCCAGCGCCAGCACCAATGCATAGTGTCCCGCCTCGGCAATCACTGCAAAACACTCTGTTTTGCAGGCGTCACCACTGGCTTTGCAGCGCCCTGCGACATCACCGGCTTGCCGCCCTCGCCTTCCTGCCAGCGCCCCTGTTTCTTGAGCGCGTCAGCGACTTCCTTCGGCATGTAGTTCTCGTCATGCTTCGCCAGGACCGTATCGGCCTTGAACACGCCCGACGCATCCATCGCGCCTTCGGCGACAACGCCCTGCCCCTCGCGGAACAGATCCGGCAGGATGCCCTTGTAGTTCACCGGCAAGGTTGCGCCACCATCGGAGACCTTGAAGCTCACGGCGAGATTATCGCCGCGCACCAGCGAGCCCTGCTCGACCATGCCGCCGAGACGAAAGCGCTTGCCAACGGGGATCTGCTTTTCGGCAACCATCTGCGGCGTCGAGAAGAATACGATGGAGTCGCGCATCGCGTTGAGCACGAGTCCGGCCGCGATGGCGAGCACCACCAGCGCTCCACCGATCATCGTCAATCGTCGCTGCTTGCGTGTCATTGCGCGTTACCCATCCAGCCCGGTGTCTTTCAGGCCATCGTTCAGCTTGCGCAGCCGCTCGGCATCGGTGCCGACCGCCTCCCGTGCATCCGCTAGCGCGCTCTTTGCCTTGTCGCGCTCACCGAGCACCATATAGGCACGCACCAGCCGCAACCATCCCTCGACATCGCTGCCATCCTGCTTGAGCCGCGTGGCAAGCCGGTCGACCATGCCATGGATCATCGCATTGCGGTCGCCTGCATTCATGCCCTGTACCGACGCGATCGTGTCTTCCGACAGTGCCGGCAGGTTCGGGCCTGATTTCGGAGCGCTGCCGCCGACGCGCGCCAGGGCCGCCGTGACCACCGGACGCCACGGCGCATCCGCAGATCCCTTTGCCAGCATGTCGCGCCAGATCACCGCCGCGTCGCTGCCACGCCCGTCCTGCTCAGCCGCTAGGCCCAGGAAGTAGCGTGCCTTCACCTCTCCGGCATCGAGCGCGACAGCGCGTTCGAATTCGGTCTTGGCATCCGCGGTGATGACACCATTGGCGGCCATCGCCATGGCCTCGCCGAGATCGGCGCGCCGCGCGGCCGTATCGCCGGCATAAGTGATCGCATTGCGGAACGCGCGCACCGCATCGTCGGTACGGCCGATCTTCGCCAGCACAGGCGCCAGCACGGTCCAGCCACGGCCGTCGGTCGGGTTTTTCTCGAGATGCTGCTCGACCTGTGCGACGAGATTGTCCAGCGGCTGGGTGGGACTGGGCGACTGGTTGCGCGCGGCGAGCGGAAAGTCCGGCATGGCAGGCGAACCGAGCGGCAGATAGAAGCCGATGGCCAGCAGCGGCAGGCCGATCAGCGCCACCAGCGCCACCGCGCGGCGAAAGCCCGGACTGCTGCCCACAGACGCCGCGCCCTCCGCGTCGACCGCTGCCAGCAGACGACGGCTGATCTCGACACGTGCCGCTTCCGCCTCGGTCGGCCCGATCAGGCCGGCGGCGGTATCGCGGGTGATTTCAGCGAGCTGATCCCGGTAGACAGTGGCCTCGGTACCCCCGGCATCGGAGCGGGTCCGGCCAAGCGGCCACAACACGGCGAAAGTCGCCGCGGCGGTCATCAAGGCGAACACAAACCATAAGGCCATCAATGGGTTCCGGCGTAGTCTTGAGTCGATCTAAACGACGTCTTTGCCGGGTTACACCATGGCCATCGACGCCGCGCAATTGACTTTTATGCCATCGCGACGTCCAGCCGCTTGTTCTGGATCAAGAATTGCGGCGGCTGCGAGCCCGCTTTCCGAGTAATGCCCCCTCCGCGACGTGGATGCCCTCCGGGAAGACCCATCGACGCGATTGATGAAACCGCTATCGGGCCTGTCGCGCGCCGACAAAGGCCGCGGTTATTTCATCCGGCGCAATGATGAAGTGCACAGAGCGTGCATTCTCGCGCGCCGGATCATGAAGCAACTTGCATTCGCTGAACGGGAATGGACCCGACCACGAATTCAGGATCACAATCATGAAGCTCTATCACCATCCACTATCCGGCCACTCTCATCGCGCGCATCTGTTCGCTTCGCTCCTTGGCCTGCCCCACGAACTCATCGAGGTTGACCTGAAGTCGGGCGCGCACAAGACGCCGGATTTCCTTGCGCTCAATCCGTTCGGTCAGGTGCCGGTCCTCGATGACAGTGGCACCATCGTCTCCGACTCGAACGCCATCCTCGTTTATCTCGCCAAGACGTCCGGCCGAGCCGAGTGGCTGCCCGATGACGCGAAGAGAAGCGCGGCCATCCAGCGCTGGCTGTCCGTCGCTGCCGGCCAACTGGCTTATGGTCCTGCCGCTGCACGGCTGATCACCGTTTTCGGCAGGAACTTCAATCCAGAGGAAGTCATCGAGCGCGCGCACGCCTTGTTGGCACTGGTCGAAGCGCATCTCGCCGATCGCGACTGGCTTGTCGGCAATGGTCCGACCATCGCGGATGTGGCGCTCTACAGCTACATCGCAAGCGCGCCGGAAGGAAATGTCGATCTGTCCGGCTATGCCAAGGTGACCGCCTTCTTGCGCCGCATCGAAGCGCTGCCCGGCTTCGTGCCTTTCGCCAAGACCCCCGTCGGCCTCGCCGCTGCGGCTTAACTGCGTGTGTCGGGCGTATCCAGGCATACGCCCGACACCGCCAACGAGAGCGGACCGATGACCGATATTATGTCGCTATCAAAACTGGACATCTGGCACGCCGGCGAGAAGGCGATTCAGGAAAAGGTCGGCGTTTCGACTCACATGGATGAGCTCGGCAAGCGCATCGTGCGCGACTACATGCCGGCGCAACACCGGGATTTCTACGCCCAGATCCCCTTTATCGCGCTCGGCAGCGTCGACGGCGCAGGTGACGCATGGGCCACATTTGTCACCGGCAAGCCTAGCTTCATCTCATCGCCAACAGCGCAATCGCTCGATATCGATGTCGTCAGGGAGCCAAGCGATCCCGCCAGCGAAGGGATACACGAGGGCGATGCAATCGGCCTGCTCGGCATCGAACTTCACACGCGCCGCCGGAATCGCGTCAACGGCGTCATCGGACCATCGGACCACAACGCGATCCATTTCGACGTCGATCAAAGTTTCGGCAATTGCCCGCGCTACATCCAGCTCCGCGATTATGAGTTCGTCCGCGATCCACGCAAACTGTTTACGGGAAATATCGAAGAGAAAGCCGAAATCGACGCAACGGCACGCCGCATGGTCGAAGCCGCCGACATGTTCTTTGTCGCGTCCTATGTCGAGCGAGAATCCCGTCGACAGGTCGACGTCTCGAGCCGCGGCGGCAATCCCGGTTTCGTTCGCGTTGCCGACGACGGTACGCTCACAATCCCGGATTTCGCAGGCAATCTCTTTTTCGCGACGCTGGGCAACATCCTCATCAACGGCAAAGCCGGACTCTTGTTTGTCGATTTCGAGACCGGCGACGTGCTGCAGATGACCGGTGACGCCCGGGTCGTGCTGGACGCCCCGGAGATCGCCGCCTTCCAGGGCGCCGAGCGCCTTTGGCAATTCAACGCGCGGCGCGTCGTTCTTCGGCGCGGTGCCCTGTCCCTGCGCTGGTCGTCCCGGCCGGACGGATGGGCTCCGAGCACACTCATGACAGGCAGTTGGGAGCAGGCAGCCGGTCGTCTGCGGGCTGCAGAACTTGCGACCAAATGGCGGCCGTTCAAGGTCATCAACATCGTCGATGAGAGCGCAACGGTCAGGTCGTTTCATCTCGAGCCGACTGACGGCGCCGGCCTCCTCCCTCATCGCGCCGGACAGTATCTCCCGATCAGACTGCCCATTGACAGAGCGGAGAAGACCACCATCCGAACCTATACGCTGTCGGTCGCGCCTTCGGATCACGTCTACCGCATCAGCGTCAAACGCGATGGACTGGTGTCGCAGCGGCTACACGACGGCATCAATATTGGCGACGTGATCGAAGCAAGCGCGCCCGCCGGTGAATTCACCATCGATGCCGCTGAGGCGCGGCCAGCGGTGCTTCTGGCGGGCGGCATCGGCATCACGCCGATGCTCGCGATGCTGCGGCATGTGATTTACGAAGGGCTGCGGACGCTCAAGATTCGACCGACCGTGCTTTTTCAGGCAGCCCGTTCGAAGAACGAGCGCCCCTTCGGCAACGAATTGGACGAACTTGCGGCCTCCGCTGGAGACGCAGTCCGCATTATCCGCGTTCTCGGCGATATCACGGATGCCGAAGAAGGTCCCGACTACGACACTGCGGGGCGTATCGACATGGCCCTGCTTTCACGGTTCATGCCGGTCGGCGACTACGATTACTATCTCTGCGGACCTTCCGGATTCATGCAGTCGATCTATGACGGTCTTCGTGCACTGAACATCGCTGACAACCGTATCCACGCCGAGACATTCGGCCCCGCGTCACTGGTACGAACCGTCGACAGCCCGGCGACAGCGCCGGCGCGCCAGCCATCGTCGTCGACATCGGTGCATGTCGTGTTCACAGAGTCATTGAAGGAAGCGCGCTGGACACCAGAGTCGGGATCGTTGCTCGACCTCGCCGAATCCCGAGGCCTGAGCCCCGATTTCAGTTGTCGGGAAGGACATTGCGGCACCTGCCGAACGAAGCTTCTGGCGGGAGCGGTGACCTACGTCAAAGAACCAGCCGCTGCGGTGGCCGACGATGAAGTCCTGATCTGCTGTGCCGTTCCGGCCGCACAGAACGGCAACGAAGCCAATCGCATTCAATTGGCGCTCTGATCTCGGGATGAGGCGATGCGGATGTCACATCGCCGACGAGCCATTTCGCATCGCCTGGCCTAGCCGGCCCGCTTCGGCTTGCGCTCGACCACGACCATGGCCTGTTCGGCGGCGCGGCTCATCAGCGAGGCGTATTCCTGGCCGAACAACACCTGGCAGAAGCGGATCGCGGCCTTGGCCTGCATCTGCCGGTAGCTACGGACGCGGGCATCGCCGGCGCGCAGCGACTGCACCAGCGACTCCGTGGACTTCTCGACATATTGCTGCAGGTCGGAATAGGTCCGCAGCGTCACCTCGTTGATGGCGAGTTCGCTGGCATAGGTCCGGCACACCGCGACGAAATTGATCAGCGCCACGGTCTCCTCGACCTCGGCGAAATCGATCGTCGCCGTCGCGGCAATATCCTTGTCAGGGCGCTGGCGCAGCAGACGTCGCACCCTGCCCGGCACGCTCTCGATCTCCGACTGCAGCGTCGAGGAAATCTCCACCCGGATCGACGCCATCTGGCGGCCCCAAGTGGAATCGTTGCGCATGTCGAGTTCGGTGCGCAGGCCGCGCACGCCGTCATGGGCGATCTTGAGATGTTCGGGGGCGCTGTCGAACTTGCCGCGCCTGATATCGGAGCGCAGTTCGGCCGCGACGCGATTGAGATCGGACAGCGCCATGGTCACGGCGACACCATAGGGCGTGGCGGCCACGCGGATTTCATCGTCCGAGGCCGCGATCTTCACCGCCAGACGAATGATCTGCCATGGCGCCGCCAGCCGCTGCATCACCAGCGAGAGTGCGAAAGGCAGCACCTGCGGCGTGGTCAGTGTCGGCACGTTCAGCGCGCTGTTCACCGAGGCGATCTGGCTATCGCCGAAGCTGCGCAGCACGCTCGGCAGCTTGCCCGCAAAGCCGTCGAGTTGCTCGCGCGCCTTCAGCACCGCGCCGATGGACGGCAGGTCCTCGACCGCATGGGTCGGCCCGATGCGGGCCGCGCCGCGATTGCCCGATGTGGCAGTGGTAATGGCGGCTGCTGCCGCCTGCTGGAATTTCTTGACGGCGCGCTCGATGTCCGAAGCGCCCGGCTCGGGCGATACGGTGACGGCCGCCTCGAACTCGCGCACGGCGTCCGCGGCGTCGCGCTCCAGCCACTGCCAGATCGGCAGCAGCGAGGCGCGCCGGATTTGTCCGGGCCGGACATTGCCCACACCTTCGACAAGGAACGGCTCGAGCGATTTGAAAACCAGCCGGGTCGGATCCTCGACGCGCGGGCGCACCGCATTCTCGTGGCCGCGAACCACGCCGCGCAGCAGGTCGAGTACGAAATTGGCGACCACGACGTCTTCGCCGCGCTCGATCGCGCGCTCATATTCGCGCATCAGCAGCATCTGCGACTGCTCGGGCAGTTGCGCCAAATACTCCCGCAAGCGATCGATCGAGGTTTTGTTCATGCAGCCTAGGAATCCGTGCTTTCCGGTCGATCTACAACCGAAAATCGCCACCGATTTTTGTAGCAGGCGCCCCGTTAAGAAGGCGTTGAGGAACCGGGATCAGGCCGCCGCCCAGGTGCCTTCAGGGCTGCGGCAGGCGGTACCGCGGGCGGTCTTGAGGTCACCATTGACGGTGACCGTGTGGGAAAAGCCGCGGCATTCCCGGCCTTTCTGGTTATAGGCCGGGCCAGCAACAATGTTGCCATAGCGTCCCGACGTGGCGTTGCGCCAGGGCACCGGCGCGCCGGGTGCACCGCGGTCGAGGGCGGCGATCTGGGCCTCGTAGGCCAGCCGGCGGTCCTCGTCGTTGAGCTGGGCGCCGAGTTTGGCGCCGATCAGCCCGCCAAAGGCGGCATTGGTCACAGCCGCCGCTGCGTTTTCCTCGGACAGGCCAACGGCCGACTTGGTGCTGCTGTAGGCCCGGGCGATCGTATCGGTGCCGAGGCCCAACCCGCCGTCCGACGTCGTCACGTCGCAACCACCCAGCGTCAGCGCGACGGCGGCAACACAGAAGGCGTTGAACTTGACCATGGACCGCAGACCCCGAACGCAAACCGGAACACAGGAAACGTCAAAGACGTTACGAACGGGATAATTCGGGCGACAACGGGGCGCAACATGGCCGGAACTCAGACACCCGGCAACACCAGTTCGGCCCGCAGCCCGCCGATCGGCGCCTTGCCGAGCGTCAGGCTACCGCCATAGAGCGCGGCCAGATCGACCACGATGGACAGACCCAGACCTGACCCCGGCTTGGTCTCGTCGAGCCGCTGGCCGCGGCGCGCGACCTGGGCGCGCTCGGTATCGGACAACCCGCGCCCGTCGTCATCGACGATGATCCGCAGCTTCGACGCCGGATCGGCACCGCCGGTGCGCTCGACCTGCACGCCGATGGTGACATGGGAGTCCGCCCATTTGCAGGCGTTGTCGACGAGGTTACCGACCATCTCCTCGATGTCCTGTTTTTCGCCACGGAATTTCGCCGCGGCATCGGCCTCAAGGTCGATGGTGATGCCGCGGTCCCGGTGAATCTTCTGCATTGTCCGGCACAGCGCCTCCAGCGCCGGCGCGACATCGGTGACGGTGCCGACGATGGTGACACGCGCAGCGATCCGCGCACGCTCGAGATGATGCGTCACCTGATCGCGCATCACATCGGCCTGCTCCAGCACCTTGCTCGCAAAGGGGTCGATGCCACGGCTGTTCGCCTCGTTGACGATGACCGACAGTGGCGTCTTGATCGCGTGGGCGAGATTGCCAACATGGGTGCGCGCGCGTTCAACGATGGCGCGGTTGGCATCAAGCAGCGCGTTCATCTCGCCCGCCAGAGGTGAGATCTCGACAGGGAATGTGCCCTCCAGCCGCTCGGCACGGCCGGACCGGATATCGGCAATGGCATCCGACATGCGCTTCAGCGGCGCGAGGCCGAAGCGGACCTGGAAGATCGTGGTGAGCACGAGCACGATCGAGAGGGCAGCGAATGTGCCGCCAAGATAATAGTCGAAGGTGCGGGTTTCCTCGAAAATCTCGGTGGCGTCGCCGGCAACGCTGATGCGGAATTTGCCGTCGGCGCCGAGATCGACGGGACGCTCCACCATGCGCAGGCGCTGCTCTTCCGGCCCATCCACATAGCCCTGGCGGATCCCCGACGCCGTGAGCTCGACGCCCTGGTCTTCGAGCTTGGGCAGCTTCTTGTCCCACAGCGAGCGCGAGGCCCGCATCTCGGTCTTCGCGCCTTCGGTGGGCGCGATTTCCCAGTACCAGCCCGACAGCGGCAGTTCGAACAACGGCTCACCGAGCGACGGCGTGTCGTGATCGGGCGCGTCCGGCGGATTGGCGACTTCCGCCACCAGGGTGCGGAGATAGAGATTGAGGCGGCGATCGAAGGCGCGCTCGGTGGCGCTGCGATAGACCGAGGACAGGACGATGCCGGTGATCAAGAGGATGACCACCACCCAGGCCGTCGCCGACAGAAACAGCCGCGTTGCGAGCGAGCTGTTGCGCATCAGCGCATGATCCCGGAGATGATCACGGCTGCGGCGGCGTGAGCAGATAGCCGAGGCCGCGCACGGTCTGGATGATATCGACGTCGAGCTTCTTGCGGATACGGCCGACGAACACCTCGATGGTGTTGCTGTCACGATCGAAATCCTGATCGTAGAGATGCTCGACCAGTTCGGTGCGCGAGATCACGCGGCCGGTATGGTGCATCAGATAGGACAGCAGCCGGTATTCGTGTGATGTCATCTTGATCGGATTGCCGGAAACGCTGACGCGGCCGGTGCGGGTATCCAGCGACACGGGTCCGCAAGTGAGTTCGGACTGGGCGTGGCCGGTGGAGCGGCGCAATAGCGCGCGGATGCGGGCCAGCACCTCTTCGAGGTGGAACGGTTTAGCGACGTAATCGTCGGCGCCGGCATCGAAGCCCTGCACCTTGTCGCTCCAGCGGTCGCGCGCGGTGAGGATCAAGACCGGCATGATGCGGTTGTTGCGGCGCCAGGCTTCCAGCACCGAAATGCCGTCCATCTTCGGCAGGCCGATATCGAGCACCACGGCGTCATAGGGCTCGCTGTCGCCGAGGAAGTGCCCCTCCTCGCCATCGAAGGCGCGATCGACGACATAGCCGGCATCGGTCAGCGCCGTGGTGAGCTGACGGTTGAGATCGGGATCATCTTCGACAACAAGCAGGCGCAAATGACTTCTCCGCGTTCACAATCCGAATTGATGCCCGGACGCGTGAACACTCCATGAATGGCGACGGCCGCCAACCTTACTTTTTCTTCACACCGTCTTTGACCAGAACCGCCTTGACCAGCTTTTCGACCATGCCGGGCGAATCCTGCCCGGTCAGTGCACTGACCTTTTCGCGGGTGCGGCCGCTGATATAGACGCCTAGCACGCCGAACCGGAACCCCCAATAGGTCACCAGGAGCGCTGTGGCGTTGACCAGCGCGTTGATGGTCTGGATGTCCCCGGTCCAGAATTCGTGCATCAGCACACACCAGAGCGCGGCGCATTCTACCGTCAATTCCAGCGCGTAGGCCGGCCGCCACCAGCGCTGCAGCGGATCGTCGCTGGCGATCTCGGCGCGGATCGTGGTCTGGGTTTCGCTGATCGCCGCGCGCTGAGTCTCCGCCTCGGCGCGGATCATGTCAGCCCAATGCGCCTCGGCTTCAGCCAGCCTGGCCGGATCGGCCGCGGGGAGCGCCGCCTGCACCGCCGCCGGTGTCAGCGTCACCGAGCCCACCGCCTTGGCGAGGATTTCGCCGGCCACACCACCGAGCGGACCGCCCAATGCCGTCCCCAGCATCGGCGCGCCCAGCGCAATCACCTGTTTGGCAAGGTCACCCCAGTCCATGGTCATGTCCTCCGGAAGGCCGCGACAAGCGCGGCAATGAAAGCGGAAAGATTGGTAGGCTTATTGGTGGGTTTGGCTGCCGGCAGTTCGGGCACCAGCGGCGGCGATGCGATCACGGGCGGTAGCCCCACGGACGGCGCGGTCGCCAGCGACACATCGCGCAGCGCAGTCTTCCATTTCGCCAGCCACGCCTTCCGCTCGGCGAGCCCCACGGTGCCGCCATTGAGCCGCCGGGTAACGCCAACGACATCGTCGTATCCAGCAAATGGCAGGCAGCCGCAATTGATGAAATCCGACACAGCGCAAGTGAGGAAGTAACGCGGATCGATCAGGTAGTCGGGATGCTTGACCACATCGATCCCCGTGGCCTTCCTGACCCGCTCATAACCTTCGCGGCCCGTCGTCTGCGATCCGCCCCGGCCGCGGAAATTCCAGCCGTCGTCGGAACCGACGGCATTGCCCATGCGGCCGTTATAGACCTTGTTGGCGAGCGCCCGCGGATTGCCGGCATAAGGTGCGGCACTCGCCATGGTGGGAAACCGCGACGGCCAGACCTGCATCATGCGCCCGGCGCTGTAGTTCATGTTCTCGACGACGTCGCGCCCTGCTCCGCATTCGTGTGATATCTGCGCCATTACATGCGCGGCGAGCAAAGGCGTGGCGATGCTGTAACGCGCAAACACAGCCTCGGACGATTGCACCATACCCGACAGCAATCCGGGCACGCGGCTATCGCCCTGCGGCCAGAGACGCCGCAAGGTTGTTTCATCGAGCTTCATGATGATGATCCTGTAAGAGAGCGAGATCCTCGCCTTCGCGCAACTAGGCGATGCGGTGGCCGTAGAAGCCGTTCTGCGCGGCGGCGATATAGCCGTCGTTGGTCTCCATCGCGGCCCAGACCGAAATGGCATCGCCGGCGGCGAGCTTGAGCAGCGCATGGCCGCTCAGCATCGTCCGGTTGCTGATGAGCGCCGACGACGTCTGCACGCGCGTGTCGTCGAGCAGCTCGACGCCGTTCTTGTACATGGCCGCCGTCAGCGTGGTTGGCACCGCCGCATTGGCCTTGAACATCACGCGGAAGCCGAGCGCATAGATGCCGGCGACCGGTGCGACGAACTGGTTGGTCGCGGGATCGAAAACGCTCTGGTCGTTATGCCCCGTATTGTTGAACTGAACCTTGGTGAAGGTGTTCGCCGCGCAATATTTGTCGAAGTTCAAATAAGCGAGAAATTTCGGGGACTGCTCGAAACTGACCTGCCCGCTCGTCTTGTCGACTACCAGCGCGGTCCGATAGGTCACGCCATCGGCGGAGACCTTGATCGAGAGATCGTCGCTGCCCAGCAAGCCGATCAGGGCGCGCGGTGAATAGTTCGACTGCAATGTGAAGCCGACATCCTTCGTTGCATTCAGCTTGTTGAACGTCACCCGCAGGTCGCCGCTGCCGGGTGTTACATCGTCATGCGACAGCAGCACGGCATCGGACTTGACGCTGAAGCGGTTGCTGCTGTCGGCCGCTGTGTTGACGCCGAGATGGTCGATATTGTCGAGCGCAAGATTGCGCAGATCGCGCCACAGCGCGCCGTCGAACACCATCATCACGTCATCGGCGATCGACCAGACGCACCAGCCGGCTTTCGGGACAAGAAAAGCCCAGGCGCCGTCCTGCCATGTGGCGATGGCCAGCGCATGGCCGCTCCAGGCCCCTGACGCCCCGGCCGCCACGATATGCCGTGCGCCCTCGGCCGGCGACGCCGGCGGAGCTGTCCGCGTCACATCGAGTACCGAGATCTGGATCGCCGCGTCGAGAATGCGCAGCGCCTCGTTATGGGTGACGTGTTTCTGCGCCTGCCCGCCATCGATGAAGGGCAGCTTGAGATTCGGCGTGTCGGTCATGTCTACTGTCTCGCGCTCTCAGCCGTCATTGCGAGCGCAGCGAAGCAATCCAGAAAACCAAGAGCTGGATTGCTTCGTCGCTATGCTCCTCGCAATGACGATCACAATGAAATTATACCCTCGGTCGCATGCCCGGCGCCGACGGTGCCGGAGAGCTGCGCGACGCGCAGATGCAGGCTCGGCTGCGGCGCGCCGAAATCGGCGACTTCGTCGGCCACTGCATAGAGCGCCTGCGATGTGGTGCAGGCGATACTGCGGACGACAGTGCTACCTGAGAGAATCTCGAGCCGGTACGCCTCGCCGTCTTCGCCAAGGGGCACTTCGGCATTCCAGCCATCGCCATCGAGACGCGTGCGCCTGATCCATGAGATCTGGATGCCATCGGGCTTGCGCACGGCTTTTACATGCACGGGCGCGAGCGCCAGCAGCGCGCTGCGATCGGGCGTCAGCGTCAGCGCGACGGCCGAGGCATCGTCATGGCTGCGACCATTGCCGACGACGCGCAGCGACAATGGTCGTTCGAGTGCGTCGATTCCTCGTGCGATCGGTACCAGGCTTCTGTCGAGCACCACGAACGGCGCACCAACCGGCAATAGCGCTGCCATCGCGGATTCCGACCCCGCCTGCCCGCGCAGCAGCCGCGACAGCTTGTAGGTGTTGGCCTCGACCAGTTCGGCATTGGCGAACTGGATGATCTCCCAATCGCCATCCGGATTCCGCACGGCTGCGGAATTGCTGCCGCCGAGCACCCGCGCGTCAGACAATGACGCCAGCGCGCCGCCATGGAGCTTCACGTGGCATGTGCTGGCATTGTCCCAGCGTGCTGTCGGCCCCGCCGGCAGCGCATCCAGCGTCTCGCCAATGACCGCAGGTGTTGCCGCCACCGCGGCCACCTGGAAACTCGCACCGTCCTTCGATTGCCAGATCACCACCGAGCCCGGCCACGGATTGGCGAAGACAGCGAGCCGCGTCAGCACATCGGCATTGGCGCCATCGATGACAGGCAGATTCAGCGCGAGTGCCTGTACCGGCCCGAGCGCCGCCGGCACCGGCGGCAGCTTGATCTCGGGCGCCAGCAGCGGCACGGCAAACACGTCGGGATCGATACTGCGCGCCGTCACCTGCCGCGCCTGCGTATCGACGAGCCCGCTGATCTCGAACAGCCGTCGCCCTTCGTTGAGCGTCAGCGCGATCACGTCGCCCGGCGCCAGCGCGAGCGCGCTCATACCCACGGCGAACTCCGCGCGCTCGCGCCCCGCCCACAGATCCTGCAACCAGACCTCGGCGCGCTGCGTCGCTGCCGTATCGCTGGTGATGACGGCAAGGTCCGCATGCAGCATCCGGCTGGCGCCGCCGGTGAGTTTGCGCGATGTGACTGCCGAGCGCCGATAATCCGTCAGCGCATCGCTGAAGCCGATGCTGACCTGACGGGGCAATTCGGTCTCCTGCGCGCGGACCAGCCGCGCCAGCGCGCCGTCATCCGGCGCCACCAGATCGTCTTCGGTGAATTCCGCCACCGGCAGCCCGCCGCGCGGGATGAAGCGCAACGTGCCATCCCCCGCCGTCGCGTCGAAGGCATAGGCCACCGACAGCGGCTCGATCATCGCCCGCGGCGCCATTGGCCGGTCCACGACATAACCATCGCAGCCGCCTAACAGCGCCGATGCATCGACCCCCGTTACGCCGGCATCAACAGCAAGCCTGTCGATCAGCGCATCCAGCGGCGCGCCGCCGAGCCGGCCGTTCAGCCAGTGGCCGGTATGCCAGTTGGCGCCGTCGCCCCAGATGTCATCGGCGGCCGGAAAGATCGGATAAGGCCGCGAATCCCAGGTCCAGACGTGAATGACCGATACATCGATCATCCGCCCGCCATAAACCGGCGACACCGGATTCTCGGCATCGCTGGCGCCGAAGGCCGGATCGAAGGCCGAGATCAATGCTTCCAGATGACGCCGCTGCATCAGGTCGTCGCGGGCGCCGCTGGAGAAATACGGCGCAAAGTTCTCCGACGACTTCGGATCGGGAAACACGCTCGGCTGGTTGGCGCCCTTGTCGACGGCGGGACAGCCGACCTCCGTCAGCCAGATCGGCTTGCTGCGCGGGACCCATACGGTCGGACTGCCGAGTTCCGCGTGGGCGACGCGCTCGTGATGGGCATTGCCCCACCAATTCCAGAGATCCTTGACGCGATGGACCCACGGCTTGCCGAGACCATCTGATATCGCGACGCGCGCCTGCGCGTCGCGCGCGTTATCATCCGGATAGTACCAGTCATAGGCCTCGCCGCCCGCCACATTGGCGCGCAGATAGGCGCGATCATAGATCGTGTCGGAGAGATCACGATCGAGATGATCGGCTTCATCGCGCCAGTCGGACAGAGGCGCATAGTAATCGATCCCGACCGCATCGATGGCGGCCGAGGCCCAGAGCGGGTCGAGCGGAAAACGGATCTCCGACGCATCACTGGTTGCGACATGCGCGCCGTATTCCGTCCAGTCCGCGCCATAGGTCACGGCCGTGCCGCCACCGACGATCGCCTTCACGTCGGTTGCGAGCGCAATCAGTTGAGCGACAGCGGGATAGACGCCGGGCGCCGAACGCACGCGCGTCAGCCCCAGCAGTTCCGAGCCGATCAGAAAGCCATCGACGCCGCCGGCAAGCGATACGAGCTGCGCATAATGCAGCACCATATGGCGATAGTTCCAGACACCTCCGGCGAAGAAGTTGTCGATCTGCGCGCCCGCGGTTGCAGTGCCGTCGGGCGAGCCCGGTCGTTCCGGTGCAGGATCGCAGGTGATGCGGCCGCGCCAGGGATAGGCCGGTTGCGCACCCGCCCCGCTCCACGGATCTGGCAGGCCGTTGCCATCAGGCACATCCATCATCACGAACGGATAGAACGTGATCTTCAGCCCGCGCGCTCTCAGCTCGCCGATCAGATGCACGACGCTGTCATCCGACGGCGTCCCGCCGAATGCCGCACGTCCGTCGATTTGCGACACCACATAGGCGGAGGGGCGCGTGACGCCAGCCACCGACCACGTCAGCGGACTGGTCGTCTTGGCGGGGTTGTCGATGCCCGGCCGCACCACGCAGTAGTCGGCGCGCAGATCAGAACCGAACCACGCCACGACAATGGCGACGCGCTGCAGGTTCGGGCACAGGCCCTGCAGATCGTCCAGCGCCGCCACCACATCGGAGCGCGCCGAGCCGTTATGGCGGTTCTCCGGCGCGGATTGTCCGGGGCCGAGCAGCTGCACCACCGTGGACGGCTCATAACCAAACTCGGTGGTGCCGGGGATCAGCGTCACCGCGCGCACCATCGCTTCGAGCAGGCCGATCGGCCGGATGATCTCGAAGGACAGTTGCGGAATCCGGTTGCCGAAATTCGCCAGCGGCAAGCGCTCGAACACGACATAAGCCAGCCCGCGATAGGCCGGCGCGTTACCCGCGCCCTCCTTCGCGACGATCAACCCGTCCGGCATCTGGTCTTCGGTGCCCCGATAGACGCGAAAATTGATACCCTCGAGATCGAGCGGCTTGCCGTCAGCCCAGATCCGCCCGACGCGGCCGATCACGCCGTCGCAAAGACCCACCGCGAAATTCGCGAAGTAACTATAAGTGGTCGTCGTTGTGGTCGGCCCGCCGCCCAGGCCCTTGCCGCCGCCGGTCGGCACCGTCTCCGATGTTGCGACCTCCTCCAGCGGCGTCGCCCAGATAACCTGGCCGCTCAGCCGCGCGCGGCCATAGATGCGCGGGATCGGCGCCCCTTCGGTTGACGCCATCACATCGAGATCGGCCAGTTGCGGCCCGCTTGTGGCCTGATCGTTTGAGCCGAACAGCGCGCTATCGATCGCACCGCCAAGCGCCGCACCGGCGAGCTGGCCCGCGATTGCACCGATGGGGCCGAACATCCCACCGATGGCGCCGCCGGCTGTCGAGAGAACCAGTTGCGACATCAGCTCACTCCGGGAAAGCGAAACGCATAGGCCAGACGACGATGCCACCAGGGTGTCAGGGCGACCTCGCAGACGGCAGCACCATCATGAGCATGGATCATCGTGCCCTCGCCGCTCGCAATCGCTGCATGCTTGGCCACGTAACCGTCGCGCCAGCGAAACAGCAGGACGTCGCCACATCCAAACGCATCGATTCCGATGGGCACGAGATGCCGCAACGCCGCCTGCGCCAGCGCCTCCTCAGCCCGCGCCTCGGCCCAGTCCGGTGCATAAGGGGGCGGTGTTTCCGGCTCATCGCCAATGCAATGACGCCAGACGCCGCGCACGAGGCCGAGGCAGTCGCATCCGACATGCTTCACCGAAGCCTGATGGTGATAGCGCGTACCAATCCAGTCGCGCGCCTCGCTGACAATGGCGGCGCGCGTGAGCCTTTCGATCATGTTGTCTGTCCCGCAATCCATAACTGCACTGCGCGCCACGTCACTGTCTGACCGCATTTTGCGACGACACATCTTGTGATCGGCTCTCATTCGATCGAATGACGCTTCGCCTCGCGCGCCGCTGCTAGCAGCATGCCCGGCGCGCCCGCTTCGCAGCGAGGCACGATGCACAAGCAAGAGGAAACGAGAGCAATGACACATGTTGGAAAGTGCTTCTGCGGCGCAGTCGAACTGGAAGTGGATGGTGCCCCGGAAGCGATGGGCTATTGCCACTGCAGTTCATGCCGTTCGTGGTCCGGCGGTCCGGTCAATGCCTTCAGCCTGTGGAAGCCGAACGCCGTGCGGATCACCGCGGGCGCCAAGCATGTTGCAAGCTTCCAGAAGACACCGCTCAGCCAGCGCCAGTATTGTAGCAAATGTGGTGGGCACCTGCTGACCAATCATCCGACGTTCGGCCTGGTCGATGTCTTTGCGGCGACCATCCCGACACTCCGCTTCGAACCCGGTGTCCACGTCAATTATGCCGAGACCGTACTGCCGATGAAGGACGGCCTGCCGAAGTTGAAGGACTTTCCGGCGGAGCTCGGCGGCTCCGGCGAGGCCGTCGCTGAATAGACATCACGCGCGAGGTCCCATGAACGATCACATGACTTGCAAAGTGAAGTGCAGACTGTTCGGGGCGGCGCTCATCGCCGCCCTCGCCGCGTTGACGCATCCGGTCGCAGCTCAGGTGCCGTCCGAAATTGCCGAGCCGGATGCCACGATCGTCGCGATCTATCACGCGGAGGGCGCGCAGGTGTATGAGTGCATGGCGGCCTCCGACGGCAAGCTCTCCTGGAGCTTCCGCGAGCCGATCGCCACGCTGCTGTCCAACGGACTCACCGTCGGCCGCCACTATGCGGGCCCGCATTGGCAACTCACCGATGGCAGCACGCTGGGCGGCAAAGCGGTTGGCCGCGCACCAGGTAAAACCGCGAGCGATATCCCGTGGCTCAAATTGACGGTGACTGACCGGCATGGCGACGGCAAGTTCGCGATGGTCGACGTGATCCAGCGCATCAACACGAAAGGCGGTGTTGCCGCCGGTTCATGCGATGATGCCGGCCAGTTTCTCAGCGTCCCCTATTCGGCGGACTACGTATTCCTGCGTAAGGATTGAGTGTTCCGTATCAGTTGAATTTGGTTCGAATGACGGCGCCGCAAGCGCCGTCATTTTGCTATCAAAGACCGATCGACGCACGTCCGCGATTTTCGATTTATTCCGCGCATCATCCGGAAAATATTTCGCATGCTGAAACACATCTTCTGCGCGTTCGGCAACGACATCGCCGCCGGAACCACATAGCTTTCCAATCACGCATCGTCGGCGTGCCGGCATAGGCACGCATGCAAAGGTGCATGCTCACCTTCCCGAGAGATCGTTGCAAATGACGTCAGTGACTCCGCTCTGGCCGATGGCCGCCCGGCTCGCATCGCCTGATCTCGCAGAAGGCGCAGAACAGCTCAGCGACTTGATCGGCTGCATCTACGACACCGTCCTCGACTCGTCGTCCTGGACGAATGCGATCGAGCGCGCGATGCAATTCGTCGGCGGCGTCGGCGCCAGCCTCTATACCAAGAATGCAGCCATGCCGTCGGGGCATATTCTCCACGTGGTCGGCATTTCCGCGGACTATCAAAGCTCCTATTTCGACAAATATGTTGCGCTCGATCCCACCACGACCGTGCAGTTCTTCGCGGAGATCGATGAACCGATCGGGATCGAGGACATCCTGCCTTACGCGGAGTTCAAGCAGACCCGCTTCTACAAGGAATGGGTGCAGCCGCAGGGACTGGCGGATTGCATCAATTCGGTGCTCGACAAGTCCATCACCAATGTCGCCATGTTCGGCGTGTTCCGGCATGAGCGTGACGGCGTCGCGGATGAGCGCGCACGTCACCGTATGCGACTGATCGCGCCGCATATCCGCCGCGCCGTGATGATCGGACGCATGTTCGATCTGAAAGCCGCCGAGGCCGCGACGCTGGCGGATACGCTGGACGGGCTGAGCGTCGGCCTGTTCCTCGTCGATTCGGCTGCGCGCATCGTTCATGCCAACTTTGCCGGCCATGCCATGCTCGATACGGCGGACGTCCTGCGCGCCTCCTCCGGCCGCCTCAGTGCTCGCGACAGCCAGGCCGATCGCGCCTTGCGGGACGCCCTCGCCGTCGCCGGTGAAGGCGACAGCGCGCTCGGTACCCGCGGAATCGCCATGCCGCTCGTCGGCAGCACTGGCGAACGATACGTCGCGCATCTCCTGCCGCTGACATCGGGAGCACGGCGACAGGCCGGTCTGGTCTATTCGGCCACGGCGGCTTTGTTCGTGCGCAAGGCGGATATCGACGCCACCTCGCCGCCCGAACTCATCGGCAAGACATTCCAGCTCACACCGTCGGAGCTTCGCGTGCTGCTGGCGATCGTCCAGGTCGGCGGCGTGCCGGAGGTCGCTGCAGCGCTCGGCGTCGCCGAAACGACGATCAAGACGCATCTCAGCCGCCTGTTCTACAAAACCGGAACCCGGCGGCAGGCGGATCTGGTCAAGCTGTTCGCCGGCTATGCGACGCGCGTGATCGGGTAGACGCCAGATAATTTGCCGCGAGTATGTCGTATCTCGTCGCTCACCAGACGATGCGGAAGCCGCCAGTGCCCTTGTAGCTGCGGTTCGCCGCCGCGTCCTCAAGGCTCGCGCTATAGGAGACCTCGCCGAACACAGCGTAGCGGCCGTTGGCCCAGCTACAGGTGCCGCCGCCGCCGATGCTGCCCCACAGCCGGTCTTGCGCGCTGGCGAAGCCGGTGCCGGCGACATCGACACGGGTGCCGTCGAGGAACTCGTAGCGCAGGTTGCCGATGCCGTAGATATCCGAGCGCACGATGCCTGCGCCGTCGTTCCAGGTCTTCTGGTGATTGAGCGCAAGTCCGGCGCGGCCGAGCAGGCTGTCGCCGTCGCGCAGCGACACCGGGGCGCCGAACCGATCGGTGAAGCGATCGAACTCGGCCTTCGAATAGGACAGCTGCGCCTGCGGCGTCAGCGACCAGCCGTTGCCGACAAAGAACCGCTTGCCGGTTTCAGCGCTGAAAGCATAGCCCACCCCTTCGTTGCCGTGGGTCATGCTGCCGGCCAGGACCGAGGAGAGATCGCTGCGGTAGAACATCGATTGCGCCTGGCCGTCGACATAGAAGCCGTTGTCGCCGAACCATGTCAGCGTGCCGCCGACACCCGAACCTTCGACGCGGATCCGGCCATTGCCGAAGGCCGATGCGATATTGGCGGTTGTCAGGCCATATTGCCCGGTGAGACCGACGATCAGCCTTCCGCGCTCATTCTCCATCAGGAGACCGTCGAGGCCGGCCTGCACTTTCAACTGGTCGGTCTTATAGGTCGAGCCTGTGGTGGCGGAGGGCTGCAAATTGGATTGGCCGCCTTCGATGCGGCCCCAGAACGCCGTGGGCGTCGGCGACGCCTCGCCTGGCGCCAGTGCGACACCGGCGCGCGCCATGGCATCGCTGCCGCCCCAATAGCGATTGCCGACGCGCTGCTGCATGGTCGGCAGTTCGTTCATGCCGAGCAGCACCTGCGCATAGTTTTCGTAAAGCGGAACGCCGGGCTGATAGAGGGGACCAGCCGGAGCAGCCGGCGGAGGATTGATCAGACTGGAGCGCAAATACCAGTCGCCGTCGGTCGGCGTGCTGACGCCGTTCTTCTGCAGCGTATAGGCGTAGGCGCCGCCGACCACCGCCTGCTGGCCCTGGATCACATAATCGCCGAGCAGCGAGAACGCGCCGTTCGACGCGCCGCCGACATCGACGATCTTGATGCCTTCGACGGTCTGCGCGCCGCCGCCGCCGAGATTGATCACCCGCACATTGGTGCTGCCCGCGGTGTTGCCGGTGACGACAAGCCGATCGGTCGGCGAGGCATCGCCACCGAGCACGGATTCGATCTGCAGCGTTCCGCCATTGCCGGTGTAGTTGCCGGCGACGGTGAGCGTTCCGATGGAATTGCCGGGCGCCAAGATACCCGCGTTCGACGTGTCGCAGACCGTGCCGGTGCCTTGCAGCGTGCCGCCGGCGAGCACAGTCATGGCGCCGCAGACGCTGCCGTTGACGCTGAGCGTGCCGCCGCTCACCGTAGTGCCACCGGTATAGGTGTTCACGCCTGAAAGGGTCTGCTTGCCGCCGCTGACCGTCAGCCCACCGGTGCCGGAGATGATACCGGAGAACAGGTCGTTGGCATTGGTGATGGTCAGGTTCTTGGCGCCGAGCGCGACGGCCCCGCTTCCTGCCAGGCTCTGGATATTTGTGCTAGCCGCAGTGATACCCGTGACATCGAACGTCCCGTTCGCGACGACACGACTCGAACTGCTGATGTCACCCGCGCCGGTCAACGCAAGGGTGCCTGCCTGGATCACGGTCTGGCCGGCATAAGTGTTGCTGGCAGCCAGGTTCAGAGTGCCGATGCCGATCTTGGTCAATCCACCGACACCTGTGAGGGCGGATGCCGCATCTGTGCCGACCGTGAACGCGCCTGTGTCGATCGTCAGCCCGCCCGCGAGGATGCTAAGCTCTGTGCCCGAAAATCCGGTGATGAAGGTCGCTTGATTGGCTCGTGCCTGGAGAATGCCGTTGTCGAAATTGACCTGCGAGGCGCCAACGCCGCTGCCGGTCAGGACGTTGGTCTCCAGCGTGGAGCCGCCATTGATGTTGAGCATGCCGGAAGACCCGGTACCGCCGCCTACCCTCGTGTTGAAGGCTGCTGATACGGATACTTTCGCCCCATTTTCAATGTTGAGCGTGCCACTTCCCAAAAAGCCAAGAACAAGTTGTCCGTTGGTAACCAGCCATTGCGATCCAGGCCCGGTGACAGTCACTATGCCGTTGCTTCCGCCCCCTTGTCCGAGCCGCACGTTGGCGCCGGTGCTGGTCAGCGTGCTGCCGTTCTGAATGGTCAGATTGCCCGTCCCGCCGATCACACCGACGGAGATGTTGCCGGTCGTTCCGGCCGCCGCGCCGCCGACACCGAGCACCGTCGGGTTTGGCGACGTCGCGCCGATGTTGACGGCAACGCCGACGGGGACCGCGCCGCCCTGCCAGTTGCTCCCGACCATCCAGTCGTTGTTTGTGCTTCCGGTCCAGTTGACTTGAGCCGCGGCCGATCCGGCAGAGAGAACCGTGAGCGCCATCGCCGAGGCACTCGCCAAAAGCAAGCGAAGCAATCGCGTTCGGGCGCTGCTGGATCGAGATCGCCGGGTGCGATCCGGGCTTTTGTAGCGTGTGTCATCCGACTGTCGTCCGATCGTCGCAAATCCGATGCATTCGTGCATGCGTTATTCCACTTCGATCGAATCCACACCGTTCGAGGATGCGGATGTTTGTTGTCGTGCAGTCCGCGAAGGACACTTGCGAAGCTAGATGAGCCGCAACAATCGGACAATAATCGAAGCGTGTTCACGCTGAACAAACGCGCGGCCTGTGCCGTTTGCGCAACGAAAGACGCTTAACAAAATCTTTCGAGATCGAATCCGGTTGGCGCATCGCAAGCTCGATCTATCAGTGCGTGCGCTCGTTCGATGTCTCTCGCGTCGGAACGTGGCAACGCACGCAACAGACGAATGTGAACGCGTATCGGTCGTTCGTAGGACGCTTGATATCACTGCTCCATCGATGATGAGCCACGACAAGCGCGTCTCTCATTCGGATGGACCATCGATGGCATTACTCGAACGTCTGCTCTACGCCGCCGCGATCGCGTGCTTCGTGATCGTTCACACCATCGCCCTGCAACGAATCGATGCCGTCGCATCACATGCGACCCACACGCCATCCGTCACGCTGCAGGGGACGGATTGATCGCAATCATCCACCCGTCCCCTGCATCGGGTCACTCATGACGAAGTCGTTGCCGGAAATATCGGGGAAGCCGCGGACATTATCGACATTGCCGATACACCAGGAAGCTGTTCGGGGCCGGAGAGCGACCGACGAGTACCCTGATCGGCGTCGCCGCTCGCGCCTTGCCCCAGCGGTTCATGGAAGCGACGGTGTTATCGACGCTAGCTCCGGACGAGATCGCGGCCTTGTTGCTCGAGCCAGTCGCAGAACACGGCGATATGTGGATCGGTCCTTCGCGCTTCCGGCAGATAAGCGAAGTAGCTTCGCGCCGAGAGACTGATGTCCGGAAACGGCGTTATCAATCGCCCGGCCGCGAGATCATCGGCGACCAGTGCGGTCGGACCCATCGCCACGCCGAGTCCGTCGATCGCTGCCTGTATGGTCAGATAGAAATGATCGAAGGTCAGGGATGCCTCTGGGCGAAGGGCGGGCTCTCCGGCCTCAGCCAGCCAGTCCCGCCACAGCCGCGCCATCGAGGAGACGTGAAGCAGCGTATGGTGCGACAGATCGCGGATATCGGTCAGCGGCGCCCGATCCAGGATGGTCGGACTACACACCGGCAGCCGCCGCTCCCCGAACAGGAAACGCGAGGTGTAACCGGGAAAAGCGTCCGGGCCACCTCTGATCACGACATCGAACGGCTCTGCCAGAGCGTCGATCGTCTCGTTCGACGTGCTCAAGCGTACCTCGATGTCGGGATGCTCTGCACGAAAAGCGCCCATGCGTCGCAACAGCCATCGCAGACTGAAAGTTGCGAGGGCGTTCACATGCAGCACGATGGATGGCGCGTCATGCCGTCTGGTTCGATGCTGCTGCACGGCAGCCGAAATACGATCGAGCGCCGGTCCGAATTCGGTGAGCAGCGCTGCGCCGGCAGGCGTCAGCACGACCCGGCGCACCGAACGCCGAAACAGCGCCGGAGCACCGAGCCAGTCTTCCAGTAGCCGGATCTGCTGACTGACGGCGCCGTGGGTCACGCTGAGTTCAACGGCCGCCTCCTTCAGACTGCCGAGGCGGGCGGCGGCTTCGAAGGCGCGGACCGCATTCAGCGGCGGCAGACTACGGCGCGGGACAAAGGTGGACATACTTGAGAATTTCTAACCCATGATCTGAGTATTACTGATTTGTGACAGTCTGAAGTCTAGTTCAGAGTGACTTTAGCAGCGCTTTGCACGCCAGACACCAGCTCTGGCGCACCAACCTTCAGATTTTCTGCGATTGCAGTGCGTGCGCCGGAAGACCCAAGAAACAGCACATGACCCACCACGAGACCACGACCACTATGGCTCCTGCAAACCGGACGCGCGCCGCGCGAACGCTTGCGCTGACCGGGCTCAACCACGCTTTGCACGACGGCTTCACGGACGCGATCTATGTATTGCTGCCGATCTGGCAGACCGAATTTGCGCTGAGCTATAGCGTCCTTGCGATCTTTCGCGGTCTTTATTCCGGCACCATGGCATGTCTGCAGATTCCGGCAGGGCATCTGGCAGAGCGGATCGATGCCAAACTCATTCTCTGCTGCGGCACGGCGCTATCGGCGTTGGGCTACGCTCTCGCGGGCATCTCCGGTGGCATCATCGGACTGAGCTTTGCGCTCGCATTGGCAGGCGCAGGCTCGAGCACACAACACCCTCTGGCGTCCGCCGCCGTTTCACGGGCTTATGGGCGCGCTGCGCGCAGGCCGCTCGGCATCTACAATTTCACAGGCGATCTCGGAAAGGCGGCCATCCCGGCGCTGATGTCTCTGCTGCTTGTCACCATCGCCTGGCGCCATGCCGTATTTGCGCTCGCTATCGCCGGCATCGCCGTGTCTGTCGCCATGGCAGTGTGGATGCCGGCCGTGGGCATGGGGCATGCAGCAGATGCGAAGGAACGATCCAGCAAGACCGGTCGAAGTCGGGGCGGATTCTATTGGCTCCTGGCGATCGGAATGCTCGATAGCGCCGTCAGAATGGGCTTTCTCACCTTTCTGCCATTTCTCCTGATTGCAAAAGGAGCCTCGCTTCCCACCAGCGGTTTTGCTCTGGCACTTCTCTTCGTCGGCGGAGCCGCCGGCAAGTTCGCTTGCGGCTGGCTTGGCGACAGGATCGGCACCCGGCGCACCGTTCTCTTCACCGAGGCTGCCACTGCGCTTCTGATCCTCGGTGTTTTGGTCCTGCCACTCATCCCGGTCATGGTGATTCTGCCGGCGCTGGGGGTGATGCTCAACGGCACGTCATCGGTGCTGTATGGAACGGTCCCCGAACTGACCCCGCCCCATCGCACTGCGCGTGCCTTCGCCCTGTTTTATACCGGCACCATCGGCGCGGGTGCCGGTGCCCCGGTTCTCTATGGTTTTCTGGGCGACGCGTTCGGACCTGCAATGGCAACGGCCGCGACCGCAATGACGGCGCTGGCGATCTGCCCGTTCATGATCCCACTCTCAAGACATCTGAGCGATGACGTCGAAATCAATTTGGCATCGCACTCATCCGGACAGCCCTAGATTATTATTTCACCATCACATGAAGGTTCGTTAGATGGATACAGTCCCGCAGACGCCGCTCATTCTGATAACGGGTGGAAGTCGCGGCGTAGGCGCCGCGACTGCGCGGCTTGCTGCCACGCAAGGTTACGACGTGGCGATCAGCTTCGTCTCCAACGAGTCTGCCGCCCTTGCGGTGGCGGCTGATGTGGAAGCTGCAGGGCGCCGGGCTTTGACGGTCCGCGCAGATAGCGCAGATCCAGAGCAGGTCGCTCAATTATTCGCCGCGATCGACCGAAAGTTCGGCCGGATCGACGTGCTGGTCAACAACGCCGCGATGCTCGCGCGGCAGTCCCGGCTGGAGGATCTCGGATTCGAGCGGATGCAGCGCATCTTCGCGGTCAACGCGATCGGTCCTATCCTTTGCGCACAGCAAGCCGCGAAGCGGATGTCGTATCGCCACAACGGGCGGGGCGGTTCCGTGATCAACATCTCGTCGGCTTCGGCCCGGCTCGGCAGCCCCGGCGAATATGTCGACTACGCTGCGTCGAAGGGCGCCGTCGAGACATTCACGACCGGCTTCGCCAAGGAAGTCGCGCGGGATGGGATACGCGTCAACTGCATTCGCCCGGGGCACATCTACACTGACATGCATGCCAGCGGCGGAGAGCCGGGACGAGTGGACCGCGTCAAGGACTCGATCCCGATGGGTAGAGGCGGTCAGCCTGAAGAAGTTGCGCGGGCGATCCTGTGGCTGGCAAGCGCCGAGGCGTCCTTCGTCACCGGCACGTTCCTCGATGTCACTGGCGGCAAGTGAGCAACAATGTACGGCGCCGGGCCCTGCCCGAAATGCGCTCCTGATCGAAATCGAAAACTTCCTCCGGGATGACTGCAGGCGACATGTGCGGTGAGCTCGCGCATATCGGCCACTCGCTAACCCACTCATCCCCCACCCGTCCCCGGCGTCGGGTAACTCATGACGAAATCGTTGCCGGGGATATCGGGAAAGCCGCGGAAATTATCGACATTGCCGAAACGATCGCGGCAGGTCGCCAGCGTCTTGTCGCAGCCGGCCGTGACGGTGAATGCATCGCCGGCTGCGATCGGCTCCGCCATGGCTTGCCACAGCGACAGCCGCACATGGCCCGGCGTGACGCGATGCTGCTTCACTTCCATGGCGAGCCCGGCATTGCCGCCGCTCGTCCATGTCAGGCGCCCTGCGGTGAACAGATCATCGGCAAACGCGCCGAGGCCACTCGCGGAAAACATCGACACGCCTTCGAGCGCCTGGACCGCACCAGTGCCTTGCCAGCCTGCGAGATTGATGCGGCATTTGCCATCGCCGAGATCCGCGCCGCATCGCGCCGTATAAAGCCGCCCACTCTCCTGCGACAGCAGCGCCGCAAGCCCGCGCAATTCGGCGATGAATGCGTTGCCTTCACGCTTCACCTCCCCCAGCGTACCGCGTGCCGTCAACACGCGCAGCGAGGTCTCGCTCCAGTCCACCAGCCAGGTCTCCACCTGCGCGGCATCGTAGCGCCCCGCCGCGAGATCCGCGTCGGTGAGGATATCGTCGTCCAGCGCACCGGCGATATCGCCGCCATCCGCCGACAGGTCAAAACGGCTCGTCGCTTCCGACGCTGCGAGCCCGGTGCCGGCGCGATAGGTGACGCCGCCGATGACGAGATCGCAGTCGTGATCGGTGAAACCCGCAACGACGCCATCGCGCCGCGTCAATTTCCAGACCTGCGCCAGTGTGGTGACGCCGGAATCCAGTTTGGCCTGAAGTGCTGGCGGGATGCTGCGCATGGTTGAATCCTGAAACGTCGTCGTTGCGCGCGACCATCCTTCGCGCTCTAATTGTCCTCACAGTACCGGCATGCAACAAGCCGGGCACAGGGAGCGGACGGATGCTGCGACAACGCCTTGCCGGGATCGCCGTGCTCGCGGCAATCGTCACACTGATCGTTAGTCCCGCGACCGTCTCGCGCAGCAGGTGCGCCGGACGAAACGCCGGCGGCGACGCCGCCATGGCCGACCAAGGGCTGGCAGGTCGCAACGCCGGAATCGCAAGGGATGGATTCCGGCAGGCTCGCCCAATTGATCGATACCGTCGGCGCACGCCAGCAGGACAGCCTGTTGATCGTGCGCCATGGCAAGCTGGTCGCCGATGCCTATTACGCGCCTTATGTCGCCGGCCTGCGCCACGATCTGCGCTCGGTGACCAAGAGCGTCACCGGGACGCTGATCGCCATCGCATTGAAAAACGGGATACTCGACAGTGTCGATCACCCGGTCGTCGATCTGTTCGCCGACAATCAGATCGACAAACTGGATTATCGCAAGAAGGCCATTACGATCCAGCATCTGCTCGACATGACTTCCGGCATCGCCTGGAAGGAGGAAGCCTATACATCCGACGAAACGCTTGACCGGATGTATCGCAGCAAAAATCCGACCGAATTCGTGCTCGGCCAGGAGATGAGCCGGGCGCCGGGCGAGCGGTTTTATTACAACAGCGGCAATCCCTATCTGCTCTCCGCGCTGATCAACAAGAAGACGGGACAGAACGCGCTCGAATTCGCCAAGCGCGAATTGTTCGGACCGCTGGGCATTACCGACATCGACTGGGGCCGCCCCGACGCACAGGGCGTGACCGATGGCGAAGCCGGGCTCTATATCCCGCCGCATGACATGGCAAAGATCGGCTATCTCTATCTGCAAAACGGTGTCTGGGAAGGCCGCGAGATCATTCCGCCGTCATGGGTCGATCGCGCGGCCGAGGGCAAGATCGTCGCAACTGCCGACAATCATTACGCCAATCTGTGGTGGTCGATCCCTGAGAAAGGCGCCTATATGGCGCGTGGTCTGCACTCGCAGTTGATCATGGTTTTGCCGAAACTCGATATTGTCGCCGTGTTGACCGGCAGCATGCGCAAGGATGAATTCTATCCGACTCGCCGTCTGATCGACGACATCGCCGGCGCAGTGAAATCCGAGAGCGCCCTGCCCGACGATCCCGTTGCGCAGGCCCTGCTGGCCGCATCGATCCGCAACGCGGCAACGTCGCGGCCGTCACCGCTCGGCCTGACGCCGGATCTGGCCAGGGACATCTCCGGCAAGACCTACCGCTTCACCCAAAATGCAATCCGGGTCGGGACGTTCAGCCTGACCCTGATCGGCGACAGCCCGTCATGGGAGATCACCACCGTCACCGGCAAGCCCGAGCAGACCCGCCGCTTCACCGGTCCACTTGGACTTGACGGCAACTTCCGGACCGGTTCTCCCGTCAGCTACGGTGTCGATGCGGTCCGCGGACGATGGACGAACGCCAATACTTTTATCGTCGAGCGCCGTATTCTCGGCCACAGCGAAATGCAGTCCTGGACGCTGGCTTTCGAGGGCAAGAAGGTCACGGTCAATTTCGAGAACACCGACAGCTACAAACTCGAACTGCACGGCGAGACGACCGACTGATAGTCCGCCCCCCCTCACGACCGATGCGCCTCCTAAATCCTGATCTCCACCAGCGGAATTTTCGGGATTGCGCCGGCGGCGAAGGCCGACAGATCGACTTCGAGATAGTCCGTGTCAAAGCGCACGGGCACGTCGAACTGGAAGCCCGCGGTGACTGCAGCACCCGCCCCAGGAATATGCCCGCTGGCGAATGTCACGAGCCCCGTCGTCACATCGCAGCTGAAGGCACTGTCCGCGATCTCGTCGCCGCCAACGGCGATCCGCACGCTGCCGTCGACGGGCTTGGTGATCGGCCGCTGATAGGGCGCGAACGCACTGCCATAGGTCTTCATCAATTGAAACGCGGCGGTTGCGCCATCACCGATACCGATGCCCTGATCATCAGGCGAGATCGCTCCGCCCGACAGGTTCGACGTCTGATCGAGCCGGTCGCGCCAGCGGAAGCCATGCAGCCGCCCGCGCCGTTCCTCGAAGAACGCCACAACGCTCTGCAGTGCCGCCAGCGTCCTGATGCCGTAGCCTGCATCGTAGCGGCGGCGCGAATGCGCCCAGCGTGCGTTGCGCTCCTCGCGCCCGGAGCCGAACGACACGATCTCGGTGCGCCGCTCCGGCCCGCCTGCGCTCTTCAGCGCGATGTCGAGCGGAAACAGGATGTCGTGAAAGGCGGCCATGAGACTCTTCCTTCACCCTCCCCTGGAGGGGGAGGGTCGGCGATCAGCGCGCGAAGCGCGATGAGAGACGGGGTGGGGTAAAGCCACAAGCATCGTCGATGAACAGTCACCCCACCCCGTCACGCGCTGCGCACGTGACGACCCTCCCCCTCCAGGGGAGGGTAAGCAGATCGCACGCTATCCATCACAGACTGCGCTGGCCGCGCGCCACCGCCCGGGCAATCTGGCCGGTGACGTAGCTCTCCGAACGACGGAAGCCGTCGAGATCCGGCGTCGCGATCTGCACATGGATGGTGTTGCCACCGCCCTGCGCGGCGACGCCGAGGCTGCCATCCGCGGCGCGTTGCAATGGCATGATCGCTTCCGGCCCGGACTCGCCGGCCAGACCCGTGCCGCCGCCGGGCATCGGAAAATAGCTGGGCGTGCCGATCACGCCGCCCGACGCGAACGCCTTCACCGTATCGCTCACACCAGCCTTGCCCGCGCCGCCGAACAGGCTCGAGACCAGCGAGGAAATGCTCGATGACATGGCGCCCGCGCCGGCCTGCAGTGCCGATTTCGCCGCCAGGTCCGACATTTTCAGCGCCAGCGACTTCAGCACATCGTCGAACTTCTGGCCCGATGCGACCGAACTCGAGAAGGCCTGGGTCATCACTTTCGAGAACGTCGTCGCGGCGGATGTCAGGCCGGCGGTCTTCGTGGTCATGCTGTCGAGCGTGCCGGACGCCGCGGAGAGGTCACTGGTGTCACTCATGCAGGGGCTCCGCGGAATCCGGAAATTGTGTCATCAGGTCATTGAGCGCGCCGCGATCCATCGGCGTGGATACAGGGCCGCGCACCGCCGCGATGGCATAAGCGAGTTCGCGCGGCGTCATCCGCCAGAACGCATCCGGCGACAGCCGCAGCACGCCGAAACCGAACTGCATCGCCTCGGCCCATGAAAATGGCGCAGGCGATGTCATCGCGCGGCCTGCGGCGTATCGGTGAAGGTGGCTGATATCAATTCGGCGGCGATGCCGACAAAGCCTGCCGCGCCGCCCGGCACGGTCATGGCCGCGACCTCGTCGTCACTGATCGCCTCGCCTGCCCCGCGCAATCCGGCGCCGATGATGCGGATGAGATCGCGCGCCGACATCCGCCCGGAGCCGAAACGCTCGGCCAGTGCTGCGAGGTCATCGGCGCCGAACGCGCTTTCCAGCTCCGCCAGCGCGCCGAGCGTCAGCACCAGTATGCGGCTGTGTCCGCCAATCTCGGCGGCGATCTCGCCGCGCAATCTGTTGGGCATGGTGATCTCCGTTCTTACCCTCCCCTGAAGGGGGAGGGTCGGTGAGCAGCGCGCGAAGCGCAATGCGAGACGGGGTGGGGTGAAGCCACAAGCACCGTCGATGAACATTCACCCCACCCCGCCACGTGCTACGCACGTGACGACCCTCCCCCTCCAGGGGAGGGTAAGGGTCACACCGCCGCAAAAGTCAGCGCGCCCGCCGATTCCAGCGCGAGATCGAAGCTCACTTCGCCATTGTGTTCGCCCGCGAATTCGAGACTGGCGATCTGGAACAGACCGGTGATGGTGCCGAAATCGGGCACCAGGACCTGACAGTTATTGATGGTGCCGTCGAAGAACGCCTGCCGCACCAAGGCATCGGAGGCGCCGTCCTTGAACAGCCCGCGGCCGGAGATCGAGGCGCGCCGCACGCCGGCACCGGCCAACAGCTCGCGCCAGCGATCCACGGATTCCGCATGGGCGATATCGACGATCTCCGCATTGAAGGCGATGCGCCGACTGCGCAGCCCCGCCACCGTGACGAATGTCGTGCCGTTATGGATCTTGATCAGCAGATCCTTGCCCTTCTGTGCGCCCATCGCGTGCTCCTTCAATCCTGCGGTTCGGTGACGGCGCGAAACCGCACCACGGCGTGATAGGTCCGGCCATCGGCCTCGCGCCGGATATCGGCGATCGCAAAGCGCAGATTGACGAGGCGATGCCCGCTCGGCGTCAGCGGCGCATCATCCAGCGCCTGCAGCAGCGCGCCGGTGATGACATGCGCCTCCTTGTGGCCGCCCTGCCGCGACCAGGCATGCAGCGTGAGCTGATGCTCCTGCACTTGGCCGTCATCGGCGGAGACATCGACGATGCGCGCATCGCCGAGCGTCACATAGGGAAACGCCACATTGGCCGGCGGCTCGTCATAAACGCGGTGACCACCGAGCGCGAAACCCAGCGCCGTGTCGGCCTTGAGCGCATCAAAGATCGCCGCGCGCAAGGCGACACTGGCACCAGCTTGGGCTGCCGGCATGAGATGATCCCTCTTTTTTACCCTCCCCTGAAGGGGGAGGGTCGATGCGAAGCGTCAGCGAGCATCGGGGTGGGGTGAAGCCACAAGCATCGTCGATGAACATTCACCCCACCCCGCCACGTGCTATGCACGTGACGACCCTCCCCCTTCAGGGGAGGGTAAACGTCAGTCGATGCGCCACTCGGCGTCGATCTCGACGAATCTGCGCTCGTCGATCTCGCGCAGCGCGGTGATGCGATAGATTTTCGCGCCGTCGAGGAAGCGATGCCGCAGGGTCAGCGCAAAGCCGCTGCGCAGGATGATGCGCAGATGCACCAGCGCGCCGTCGGCGTCGGCCTCGACCTCGCGAGTCATCCGCGCCGGCAGCACCGCGGCCCAGACGGTGGCAACGGCGCTGTAGCTGCGCGCGACGCCGCCCTGCCCGTCATTGGCCTCATCGGGCGCCTCGATTACGAGCCGCGTTTTCAACCGTCCGGGATCGATCATAGCGACAGCCCCCGATACGGCGCGATCAGCGCGTGCAAACCTGCAGGCTGCATTGCCGCGCCGGTGCCGACCGCCGCGAGACCGCGATTGTCATACCAGTGCGCCAGCAGCATCTTCAGCGCATGAAGGAGATCCGCCGGCACGTCGCTCGCAAGCGCGCCGAAGCCGCAGATCACGTCGAGCTCGATGCCTGCGACAGCGCGCCCCGGTGCGGGCAATGCCCAGCACGGCGCCGCGATGACATTGGCAGCGCTATCGACGACGAAACTCTCGACCTCCAGCGCATGCGCGACGCCACTCGCATCGAACACCCGCGCCGCGAGCAGCGTCTGCAGCGGGCCGACGCGCGGGGTGATGCGTCCATTCGCGGGCCATGCATCCAGCACGACGCGCCAGGTCTGGTTCAGCAGCGCGCGGCGTGTGAGCGCTTCCACATGTGCGCGGGCGGCGGCGATCAGCGCGGTGATGACCGCGTCATCGTCGGCGTGCTCGACACGCAGAAATTGTCTGGCCTCGGCAAGCGACAGCGGTTCGCTTGCCGGCGGCACCAGCAGAATGGCGGACATGGGGATCTCCGGGAGGCTCGTGTGACCAATCAGGGAATTGACATCGCGGGTCCGCGGGGCTGACATCCCCGCCATGATTCAGACAGGTTCCCGCATGCCGCGGCGCCCACGCGCCGTCATTCGTTCTCTCGCCATTGCCAGCATTGCGCTTGCATCGCTCATCTCAATTCCCGCTTCCGCGCTCGTCGGCGGCGCCAGCGTGCGCGATGACGAGATCGGCCGCGCGGTGATCACCATTGTCGGCTCGCGCGGCAATTTCTGTTCGGGCGCACTGATCGCGCCGACTTTGGTGCTGTCGGCGGCGCATTGCGTGACGCCCGGCGCCAGCTACAAGATCGTGCTCTATGACGCCCAGCGGCAGCCGCAACTACTGGCGGTGAAACGCGTCGCCGATCATCCGCAGTTCAATGCGGAGGGCATCAAGGCGCATCGCGCCAGCGCCGATGTGGCGCTGCTGCAGCTTGCAGATCCCTTGCCCGGCAAGACCGCGCTGCCGCTCGGCGTGCCCACCGAGCCCTTCGCCGCCGGGCAGAATTATCTCGTGGCCGGCATCGGCGTCGCCGCGCGCGGCGACGGCAAGAGCGGCGGCACCGTGCGCGCGGCGCAGCTCACCTCCACCAGCCATCCCGGCAAATTGCAGATAAGACTGGTCGATCCCGCGACCGACAACACACGCGACGGCCTCGGCGCCTGCACCGGCGACAGCGGTGGGCCCGTGCTGCAGCAGCAGAACGGACGCAACGTCGTGATCGGCGTGGTGTCGTGGTCCACCGGCGCGAAGAATGCCGCCGGCTGCGGCGGCCTCACCGGCGTGACGCCGCTGACGCTGTATCGCGACTGGATCCTGCAGACGGCGCGCGCCTGGGGCACGCCGCTCTGATCGCAGGCGCTCTCAAGGCAAGGCTGTGCAAGCAAGCGCCGCGCAAGGCAGGTGTCGTTAAGATCCGTGAAAGGTTCTCCGCTATGATCCGCGAATCATGGGGATCTCCGACATGCTGCGCCTGCTCACTCTTGCCGTTTCCGTGGCCATTTCAACCGCTGCCCTGATCGCGGGCGCGCAGGCTGCCGACATGGCCGGCCAGGGCCGCATCGGCCGGCTGTTCGACGAGCCGGTGGTGAAGAGCCGCCGCGTGGTGGTGGTCAAGGACGAAAAGCCGATGGAAGAGCCGATCGTGCAATATGCGCCGGAGGTGGATATCTCCTCCATCGTGCATGGCTATTACGGCAAGCCGAATTCCTATTATTACCGCAACTATTACGGCACCCCGTCCGAGACGATCTTCAGCCGCGCGCCCTATGGCTGCGGCTATTACGGCTATTGCTGAGCGCCGCGCGAAACCGGCGCGCCGACTGCGGAGGTTTCAGACTGCGACAGCGTTTTCATGCGACAGCATTGTCCTGCGACAACATTGCCTGCGACATTGTGATAGTGGCGTCTCTCATTCTTGTGAACTGCATTTCCGAAACGCCTCCCTAGCTAGAGGGGTGCTTCAGAGCATCACGGGAAGCCGGTTATGGGAAAAGAAGAAAAGACCGAAGCCGAACTTGAGGAAATGATCGCCCAGCGCATTGTTGTCGGCGGCGTCTATGTGTCGGTACGCAGGGATGCCCTGCTCGGCTGGCGGCCGATGGTGATCACCGCGCCGAAACACGCCACTTATGCCCAGCAGCTCGCCGACGAAGTGGCCGTGGAACTGCGCAAGAAGTTCGTGCTGAAGGATTGAACCTGTCTGCACCAGGAATTCCGGGCGCATGTCACCCACGCAGCAGCATCCCCTGCGGCAGCAGCCCATGCGCCCGTATCGGCTAGTCCTTCTTCTCCGTCACATTGCTGATCGTCTTGACGCCATTGCTCTCGGTATAGGTCACCGTGACGCGCTCGCCGGCATGCAGCGACTCCGGAACCGTGCGCAGCCGGAATTTCTCCACCGCGCCCGGCGTATTCGCGCCGACGGTCTCGCCAGCCGGCGCCTGCTTGATCACCACTTCGCTGGTGGTGCGATCGAGAATGGTGCCGATCCCCGTGAAGGTCTGGTCAGCAGCTTGAACTGCAGACCCCGCAAAGGCCCCCATCACGGCAATCACGGCCGCACACGCGACGCGTTCGGTCAGTCTCATTGTCGTTCTCCAAAGCTTGCGTGAATGGAGGTAACGACGGCAGCGGGGGAATGGTTCCGCGACTTCGCCCGATTGTCACAGCAGCCGTATACGCGGTCCGCCGCTCGTGAAGCTGCTCATGAGGGAGGTGATCCCCCACACCATGGCGTCGAGTCTGTCAGGCGAACGCCCGCTCGATAGGCCCTCCACTCCGAAGTCGCACATCTCGTCTTCGAGATCGGGGAAACAGCCGACATGTTTCACCTTGCCCTGCTCATAGAGCGCCGCCACCGGCTCGGCGCGCAGATATTTGCCGCGCGTCGCATGCACTTCCTTCAGCGGCACCGTGTGATCGACCTCGCGCAGCACCGCGCGCACCATCTCGCCGCCCATATTCACTTCGGCGACGATGTTGTTGGCATTGAGCCGGCGATACAGCGCCACAGCCTTGCTGGCCCAGGCCGACGGCGAGAGACCCGCCGCTGACGCATCTTCCAGCACATAGAACCAGCCGCTCTCGGCGCGGCCCACCGCAACGATGCCGCAAGCATCGGCGCCCTTGCGCGAGGTGCCCGGCGGATCGATTGCCACCACGATTTTCGACAGCGGCGGCGGCTCCGTCACGCGGCACGTCTCGATCAGCGCCCGCGACCACAGCGCATCCGGCCGGTCCTCGATCAGCTCGCCATCCAGTTCCTGCCGTCCCATCCGCGTCCCGGCATAGCGACCGACCACCGCATCGAGAAAGGTCGGCGACAGATAATGCTTGTTGGCTATTGTCGGTGCCCGCGTCACCCGCGTGCGCGGGTCGGACAGCAGCCGTTTGATGATTGGCAAAGGCCGCGGTGTCGTGGTGATCAATTGCCGCGGTCGCGCGCCGAGCCGCAGTCCGAATTGCAGCGTGTCGAAAGCGGCTTCCGCATAGCGCCACTTCGCCAGCTCGTCGCACCACGCAGCCTCGAATTGCGGTCCACGCAGGCTTTCGGGATCGTCGGCGGAGAACACCTGCCCGACAGCACCGTTCGGCCATTCCAGCCGCTTGCGTGTCGCGGTCCAGGTCGGTCGCTCAGCGCGCGGGCCAACCCGCAGCAGGCCGGACTCGCCTTCGAGCATCACCTCGCGGGCATCGAGCGCGGTCTCGCCAACCAGCGCAATGCGGCCATGGGCGCGATCCGCATAAGGCGGCGTACCCTGCGCCAGCGCCCGCACCCATTCCGCGCCGGTGCGCGTCTTCCCGGCACCGCGACCACCGAGCATCAGCCAGGTCGTCCACGGCCCGCCATTGTTGCCGGTTGCGCCGTGCTCCTGATGCGGATGGGCGAAACATGCGAAGTCATGATACAGGCGAAGCTGGCTGTGCAGTCCCTGCGTCTGCAAAAACGCATCCGTCAGCCCCGCTAGGGACAAACGCATCCATGCGCTGCGCAACGTCTCTACGGAAGTCGTCAATGTCGGCGGGCCGATCGTCATTGTCTAAAGCTGCCAAATCAAAAAACACAAACGAGCTGAACCGAAGCCTCGCCGATAACTCTGACGCGATATGATGTTAACATCCTAAAATTGTGCTTGCAGATCGCCACATCCGTCTTAGTCTGCGATGCATACTTCAGTCATCAAAACAGCCAGCGCGCTACCGAACCGATTGTTGCTAACAAACCTGCGCTGCAGCTACCCATCACAAGACCGATACCCACGTAAGTGGTTTGGGGCGATCTAGATCTGGCGATAACCATTAGCCCCACTACGGCTACTGAACATTCCGCAAAGAGTATTTCTGCAGTCATTTTCCGGAGCCCTTTTTCATGGAAGATATGAACGCCAGACAAAAGGCGAAGCGCATCGCTGTATTTTTGGACGGAACGTGGAATACCGTCCATGACAACACAAATGTCTGGCGCCTTCGAGCGCTCACGGCACCGATCGGGTCCGACGGCGTTGAACAAAAGATTTTCTATAATTCCGGATTGGGTACGCGAACGGGCCAGAAAATTAGTGGCGGAATGTTCGGTATC
This sequence comes from Tardiphaga sp. 20_F10_N6_6, assembly GCF_052076045.1. Taxonomy (NCBI): domain Bacteria; kingdom Pseudomonadati; phylum Pseudomonadota; class Alphaproteobacteria; order Hyphomicrobiales; family Nitrobacteraceae; genus Tardiphaga; species Tardiphaga sp. 20_F10_N6_6. Next base: position 193,401 of record NZ_CP197239.1, on the reverse strand, counting down.
GGAATCGATGATATTCTTCTCGATGCCTACGAATGGCTCGTCGAGAATTACAACAACGGGGATCAACTCTTCATATTTGGATTTAGCCGCGGGTCATTTACAGCTCGAAGTCTTTCAGGGTTTATATCGAAGTGTGGCTTGCTGACCCCCGGAGCACCACTTTCAACAAATCAGCTATACGGTCGTTATCGCCTCGGGCTGAACGCGGTGACGATTGATCACCTGCTAAATCACCCTCCCGAAGAACCGACACTCGAAGAACAATGGGTCGTAAAATATTCACGCTCGATACCAGTACGTTTTCTTGGCGTGTTTGACACCGTCGGTTCTCTAGGCAATCCCTCTCCAATCAGTAGATTTCGGCGTCGGCACCAGTTTTTGAATACTGGGTTGCGGGTCTCGAATACATCGGCTGCGCATGCATTGGCCATTGATGAGCATCGGCCTGATTTTCCACCAACACTCTGGACTCGTTCGGTGCCCAAAGAGAAGGACGCCATGCAACCTCGCGCTGTACGAACACTGGATGAAGCGGAGCAACGATGGTTTGTTGGTGCTCACGCGAATGTTGGAGGCGGCTACGCAAGCGACCTTCTAGCTCAAGAGCCACTGGCCTGGATGATGAAAAAGGCTGCAGCAAAAGGTCTTTCCTTTCGCCAGGATGTCGATCATTTCCCGGAATTTCTAAAGTCCCCCGTAATCGATTCATACGGAAGCTTTTTGGGTGGCGTGTACAAGATCTTTCGTACACGGTTTGATCGGACCATCGGCGCGGACCCAATCGACGCTCCGGCGGAAACGGAGAGCACGATAAATGAAACAATAGACGCCAGCGTATTCGAGCGATGGCGCACGGACAGCTCTTATAGACCCCGCAGCCTCACTGAGTGGGTCGATCGCAAGAAAATCGATCTGAGTTCGATTACAACATCGATCCGGGCAGAAGACCCCACACTAACTGTCACTTGACCGACTAGTTCATAGCCGTCTTCAAAATGGAGACATGCGGATGCCTGCCGATACTGCGAATAGAGGCCTGGACGCGGCCTATTATTTCTTTTCTCTGATCGTTACCTTGTTCTGCTTCGTTGTATCCATCGGCTACATAATTCTGGCGATCAGCGTCAACGCGGGCAGATCATCAGATTTGGCAGGTATTGAAGCAAGTATCCAGAACTCTGCTGCACAGCTCGCAAAGAACCCTGCGTCGGATGACGTCCCATACATTCGGGCCGCACTCTCCGATTTGAACGCACAGCGCGTTGGCCAACAGAAAGAAATTGACTACGGCAAAGATAAGCTTTGGCATCTAACTTTTAGGGAATGCGCCCTAGCGTTCGACTCCGCGTGCTTTCACCGAAATTCGAGCGCCATGAACATCATTTATCTAGGAATTGCGAGCGGTGTTCTAGGCGTATGTCTGTTCTTCTTTATTTCGATGCGAACCGACGCTCTACTGCCTGCGCCAGCGATGTGGCAGCTAAGTACACTCATTTCTCTTATTTGCTTGCTACCAATTGGGTCTGCGATTGGCCTACTAACGGTATTCATCCTGAGAGGAGCGAAGGGTGCTATTTTAACGCAGGTATCGAATGTTGTTCAGGTTGAAAGCCCGTTTGGGATCGCTTTTGCGTGTACCCTGGCGGCATTTTTTTCCGATCGAATTCTAGCGGCACTATCGCGGTTGCTCGAGCATTTTGGCTTAACAAAAACGGCATAACGGATCTAATGCGCAGCAAGAACCGCGCCTCCTTGGCCCAACAAGGAGGCTTACTTCCCGCGTGCTGACCTAACCTCACTACACGTTACTATTCGTTTGTATTCGAGGATACATTCGCGTCAGCGCTGCCCTGGACAAATCGCTCAATGCGCTCCGCAAGCGCGATACGGAATGCCTCCGGGTCGGCTGGGATATCGTCTGGGTCGTTGGCGTTCACACTCGCCGGCTCGCGCAAGGCGCGCACCTTGAACAGGGTTTGGGTCAATGATGACAGCGTGCGGGCAATGCGGACAGCGGCGATGCTGCGACCTGTCTCGCTGCCGGTTTCGTCCTTCAGCCGCTCGACCTTGGCCAGCTCCTTCGAGACTGCCCGTTCCATTCGCAGCACCAGCGGCGCCACATCCGGACTTGGGACCGCCGCCGGTGTGGCACCAACAGCCGCATCCAGCACATCGGCAGCAGCTAGATCGAGCTGCAGTGCGACCGGCAGATCACGCGGCGGTCTGTTCTTGCGCAATGGCCAGCCCTGGCGTTCGGCCAGACGCTGCACCGTCTCGCGGTGCACTTCAAAATCGACAGCAATCGATTCCAGGGACTCCGTGGTTTCGACGTAACGCTGGCGGACATTCTCGATTGCCGCCGCTGTGAAGCCACGAGGGCGCTGAGCGGGAGGATCTTTTTGCATCGAGATATCCAGAGATTGGTTGTCCATCCTCAGATTGGGATGCGATGGACAGCAACGTCACTCGGTTCGGCGCACATGCGGCTATCAGCGCACAGAACTCACCGCAAACTTCAGCACCTTGATCGCATCGAAGTCCTGCACCCCGCCCCCGACCCGCTTGGTCGTATAGAACAGCACATAGGGCTCGGCGCTGGTGGGATCGCGCAGCACCTGCACGCCCTGGCGGTCCACGATCAGGTATCCCCAGCGGAAATCTCCGAAGGAGATCGACAGCGACCCCGCCGCGACATCCGGCATATCTGCGATACACGCCGCGCACGTCAGATCAGCCTCACACAAGCTCTTTCTGGCAAACATCCATCGCACAACCGTCGCCATCGCTCTCGCGCAGTGACGCGCTGATCAGAAGGAATGCCCGTCGTGCTGCGCCAGCTCGCTTTCGCCTGCATTGCTGCTGCCATAACGCTGCCGGCGGCAGCCGCCGATCTCTCGGGCACTCCGCGCTATGGCCACGGTCAGGTGGTCGAGCCGGCACCGCTTGTTGGCGGCGGGCGTTTCCTTGCCGTCGAATCCCCGCCATTCGACAAGGTCACCACCTATTCGTCCCCGGGCGGAGCTCCAATTCAGGTTCACCGCTATTTCGGCCCGCCGCAGGTTTCCTATTACTACAGCCACTATGGTGTGCCGCCGGAGCTGCTTGTTGGCCGCCAGCAATTTGGCTGCAACTACCGCTATTGCTGAACCAGAGAGCATGATCCCGAAAAGTGGCTTCCGGTTTTCGCCGACAAACGAATTCGTTTGTCGAGGGATCATGCTCCAACAAAAGAGAAAGCAGCGGGCGACGGCACGTCGCCCGCACCGATCGCCCGCCCTCAGCTCACCGCAAACTTCAGCAGCTTGATCGCATCGAAGTCCTGCACCCCGCCGCCCACCCGCTTGGTCGTGTAGAACAACACATAGGGTTTGGCGCTGTAGGGATCGCGCAGCATCCGCACGCCCTGGCGGTCCACGATCAGGTAGCCCCTGCGGAAATCGCCGAAGGCGATGGAGAGCGAGCCTGCGGCGACATCCGGCATGTCCTCAGTATCGGCGAGCGGAAAGCCGATCAGGCTGGCGCGGCCCGAGGCTGTGGCCGGCGGCTGCCAGAGATAGACGCCGGTGGAGTCCTTGAACTTGCGGATGGCCGCCTGGGTGCGGCGGTTCATCACGAAGGTGGCGTTCTGCCGGTAGCCGGGCTTCAGCGCATAGATCAGATCGACCAGGCTGTCGGACGGGTTCGACGCCGCGAAGGCGCCGGCCGCGCCGGTGGCGATGGTGCCGATATTGCCCCAACTCCATGAGGCATTGGCCACGGTCGTATAGCTGAGAAATCCCTTCGGCTTGTTGATGCCGTCGCCGGAGACGAAGGCCATGCCTTCCTGCTCGGCGAACACCTGATCGATCTCCCCGGCGATCCAGTCATCGAGATCGACGGCCGCATCGTCGAGGAGTGTCGCTGTCGCCGCCGGCATGGCGTAAAGCTCCATCGCCGGAAACGACAGCACATCGAATGTCGGCGAATTGGTCTGCGGGCGCGCCGCCGTTTCGCCGATCCAGCCGGTGGTTGGCCCCGCCGTCATGAACGGCTTCTTGTAGAGTCCGCTGGAGATCCGGCGGACACCTGCAATGCCGCGGATCGGCGAGATCATCGCGAGCCGTTCGGCGATCACCGTGTCCAGCTCGACCGGCACCAGATAGCCACCGTCGGCATTGCTGCCGACCGACATCGCCTTGGTCTCGATCTGCCGCAGGCCTTCGCTCTCACCGGATCGCACATAGGCATCGAAAGCCGACTTGTGTTCGGAAGGTTGGGGGCGCGCGGCGCTGTCCGCAGCAAGTGCGGGCCGCGCGCCCTTCAGGGACAACTGATCGAGCCGCCGATGCTGCGCATCCAGCGCCTGGTTGATGCGATCGACCTTCTCCTCCAGCAGCACATCGCTGCGCTTGTGCTCGATAACAGCCAGTCGCTCGTCATTGGCGGCCTTGAATTCCTCGAAGGTCTGTCGCAACTCGTCATAGTCGTTGCGCGAGCCAGTCGAGAAGCCGGCTTTGTGTTCGGGGGCAGCATCGGTGATGTCGAAATTCATGGTGTTCTCCGGGGTTGAAGACGTCAGTCGTCTGGGTAGAGACATGGCGAAGCTGCACGCGCAACGACGTCGCGGACGTTCACGGGTCCTGAACGATCGGCTCAGGGCCGATGGAACGGCCTAGCAGCGACATGAAATTTGATCTGGAACAGGGAACCCGCTAGCCTGAACGGCGTTTAGGCTCGTCCGGTAGAGTGACACACACGGAGTTGGCGATGACGAAGCATGCGCAACCACCGATGACGAAATACGACCAGTTCCTGCAACAGGCACAGCAGGAAATGATCGCCTTCGAACAGCGCGAGAGCGCGTTCCGCAGGCAGGACCGCGAAGAACGCGCCGAGCGCCTGCACCTGCCGATCCCGCGCAACGAGCTGCACTAGGTCCTCACACGGTTTTCAGATTTCCGGCGAAACGCGACACCGGCGCTCACGGCGCCGAGTGCCTGCTTGCGATCGGCGCTGCTGCGCATCGAGCGCCTGGTTGATGCGATCGACCTTCTCCTCCAGCAGCACGTCGCCGCGCTCGATCCGCGCGATGCGCTCGTCATTGGCGGACTTGAATTCCTCGAACGTGTTGCGCAGTTCGTCGTAGTCCTCGCGCGCGTTGATTGGCGATGATCGAGGTCACTTGTCTCGGACGCGGCGGAACTGTGCGGAATGGCACAGACCCGCCTCCCCCGCTCTGCCTAGGCTGCTGCAAGCGGGGATTCGCCCCGCCGGGGGAACGACATGCGCAACATCACCATGACTGGAATGCTCGCCGGCCTGGTCGCGGCCGGAGCCGCGCAAGCGGCCGATGTGACCGTCAAGGCGCCGCGGCTGCCGCCGGCCGAGACCTCGTGGGTGCCGCACTCCGGCTTCTTCGTCGGCATCGGCGGCAGCGCCAATACGCTCGATTTCGGCACCCAGAATGTCTATGCGGTGGGGACGTCGAACGTCTTCACCAACGGCGTGCTGACCTCCTCGGGATCGGCCGCCGGCCCGGCGACGCTGTATCCGGACGACCGTGCGCAGATCGCCTTCTCGGCGCAGGGCGGCTACTTCTCCCGTTTCTCCGGCAGCGACTGGCTGTGGGGCGCCAAGTTCGGCTACAGCTATCTCGGCACCAGTTCCAACATCCGCGCGGCGCTGCTGCCGCAGGTGGGATCGTTCACGCCGACCGGCACGAGCACGGTGGTGCCGTTCACCGGCAACGCGCTGGTGCAGTCCTACCAGATCCATATCGATCACCAGATGACGTTCGTGCCCTTCATCGGCCATGCGTTCGACCGCGGCTTCGTCTATCTCGGCGCCGGCCCGACGCTGACCCGGGTCCGCACCGACCTCAACGGCCTGATCGGCTTCGCCGACCTCAACGGCAACCGCACCGACGTCTCCGGCGCGCCGATCAACCTGACCAGCAAGAGCTGGGTGCTCGGCGGCGCCGCCATGGTCGGCGCCACCTACTTCCTCGATCCGACCTGGTTCGTGGATGTGAACTACATGTTCGCCATAACCGAAAACAACACCGCGAACTATGCGAGCCCGTTCACCAATCCGAACGGCACCGGCGGCACCACCAACCAGGGCACCATGGTCGGCACCGCCGCCGCGCGGACCCAGACCCAGGCGATCACGGCGACGATCAACAAACTGTTCTGAGCGCGCATCGCGGCGCGGCGCGTTGTCCTCAGCGCCCGGCGAACCGGGCGTGGGCGGCGACGCCGTGCAGCGCGCGTTTGAGATCGGCGCGGGCGCGCAGCGAACAGGCCTGGACAGGTCCGCCCGCTTTGCGCCCACGCCGGATGACCAGCGCCGGTGCATCCGCGGCGCCGGTGATGCGTGTGAGATTCTGACTTGCGAGATTTGTCCAGTCACGCTCGGCCTGCGCGCGCAGCCGCGACATCGGCGCGTCCTTCACGGCGCTCACCCGCGCGCCGTGCAGCAGCGGGAACGTGACGATGGAGACTTCCCAGAGATCGACCTGATAGAGTTTGCGCACCCGCGTCTTCGGCTCGATCTGGCCGCGCTGCGTGCGATAGCCGATCGACAATCCGTCGACGGCGCCGGCCTGCAGCAGCGCCAGCAATTCGCGGGCGCGTATCACATCCGGGATTAATCGGCCCCGCGCCCATAATCCGCGCAGATCTTCCTTCATCTCGAGCCAGACGCCGACGGGCTCGGAGGGATCGTGCTGGAACAGCATCGGGATCTTGCGGAGACCGCGCTGCTTCAGCGTCTGCGTGAAAGCGCCGGGCATCACCATGTCGCGCGCCTGATCGATCTCGCCGAACAGCGAGGCATAGCCCTCGATCACGCCGTCCGGCGTGAGTGCGAGGCGCGCGGGGGATGGCTGGGGTGATGGCGTTAGGAATGGCGTCGGAGCATGCATCGGCGGCCTCGCGAGATGCGGGGGGGGAAGAAGAGAGATCGTGGTGTCGTGGCTTGGCTCAGACAGCAGTGTCCCCTCTCCCCCGCGCGTGGCGCAGCCACGCGAAGGCGGGGTCTGGCGGACGAGTCGTCCGCCATGGGTCAGGGAGAGGGGGCGCGACACGCGACGTCGCTTGCGGCGCCCTCTCCCGCCTTCGCTACGCTCAGGCACCCTCTCCCGCGGCGCGCAGCTTCGCTGCGCTGGGGGAGAGGGGAAGAAAAACGAACTACACTTTCGCGCGCCGCGGCGGCTTTCGTCGCGCCGCCGGCTTCACCCGCGGCCTCGAAGCGATGGCCTTGCGCTGCAACTGATCCAGATGCGCCAGAAATTCTTTGAAAACACTCAGATGATCCTTGCCCGCTTTGGTCTCCGGGCGGATCGAACGCATCACGTCGTGCAGACTGTCCATGGAAGATCCCTTTCAGATGTCGTCGGTGTCGTCGCGCATGCGGTGGCGGCGATGCGCACGGCGGTTGAAGCGCGCGAGCTGCCGCACGAATTCGTCGAAGCGGCGCGAGGCGCCGGCGAGTTCACGCAGCGCGAACAGAGCCGCGGCGCTGGCGACGCTCGCCCACAGAAACAGAGCGAGATGCGCGAGGTCGCCGCGCTCGGTGAAGATGCGGATCAGGTCATCCATGGCGATTGTACTTCCATCTTGCGCGCCGCCGCTGCCGCGTTCACGCGCCGTCGAACCTTTCGGCTGACGCCGCCGACCAAGCAGCAACGCCGTCCCGGCTCCCTCGCCATCCGAGCACGACACATGTACCCGAACGCACGATCTGGCCTGTCCTTGCGTCTATCCTTGCGCCTGCCGTTTTGCAGCACGCTGATGGCAATGGCGCTGGCCGCCAGTGCCGCCGCAACGCCGACTTATGCCACTGCTGCCACACTGGCCGGCCCTGGCGGCGATTATGCCATTTGCCTGAAAGGCCGCGGCACGAAGGCGATGGCCGCCTGCGACCGCGCCATCGGGCTCGACTATTACCGCGGCGGCGATCTGGCGGCGCTGCATCGCAGCCGCTCGCTCTTGCATGAGACCTATAGCGAAACGGATGCAGCCATCGCCGACGCCGACGCCGCCATCCGGCTCGAGCCGGACGACGCATCGGGCTACGCCATGCGTGGCCACCTCTGGCAGGTCATGAAAGTGTATGACCGGGCCATCGCCGATTTCAGCGCCGCCATTCGGCTGCGGCCCGACGATGCAGACTTCTACAAGGACCGCGGCAGCATCTGGTTCGACACCGCCAAGACCGACCAGGCCATCGCGGATTTCGATGCCGCGATCCGCCTCGCGCCGGACGATGCCTCCGCCCATGAGAGCCGCGCCCGGGCCTGGAAAGACAAGCACGATCTCGACCGCGCCATCGCCGATTACAGCGAAGCGATCCGTCTCGATCCCACCAATGCCGTGACAGTCTATTGGCGCGGCCGCACCTTTGACGACAAGGGCGACAGGGACCGCGCCATCGCCGATTTCGAGACAGCGATACGGATCAGCCCGGACTATCCCAGCGCCTATAACAGCCGCGGCGTCATCCACTACATGCGGAACGATCTCGACCGCGCCATCGCCGATTTCGGCATGGCCATCAAGCTCAACCCCGAGTCCGAGCTCTATCTGTTCAACCGCGGCGCGGCCCTGATCGACAAGCACGAGCCGCTGCGCGCCATCGCCGATTTCGATGCCGTGCTGACGCACACACCCGACAACGCCAAGGCGCTGTATTACCGCGGCGTGCAGAAACGCATGACGGGCGATGCCGAAGGCGCACTCAACGATATCGCCGAGGCCACCCGCATCGATCCCGACTGGGTCGCGGCGCAAACCACGCACTAGACGCCCTTGCGGGGAGCTGTAACGCGCAGCGCGATACGCGCCGATATCCGTCAGCGATCGCGGTGGACGTCCCAGTAATTGGTCACACCTTCGTCGTGATTCCTGCCGCTGGGCGGCGCCCGCGGCGTGTGCAGGAAGGCGCGATATAGAACGGCGAGGATTCCGATCAGCAGCAGCAGCGGCAAGATCCAGTCCGGCATCGGCATGTCCCTTCGTGTGTTACTAGGCCGCAAACAGCGGTTCCATCGGCTGGCCGTGGAGATCGCGCAGATCGTAAGCGGCGCCGAGCGTCACCAGCGCATGATGCAGCAGGCCGAACGGATCGGCGGGAATCCCGAGGCCGAGCTGTCGCTGCAGCAGCGGGCGATTGGTTTCGATGGCCGGATCGTTATCGATGGCGTCCGCGTCCAGGTCAGCGCCCTCGTCATCCAGCATTGCGCGCATCGCGGCCAGATCACCGTCGCAGCCCGATGCGATCTGTTCCCACCAGGGATGTTCGACAACGAGTTCGAGGAATTCCTGCAGGCTGGCGGCGACGATGCCGGCCTGCCCTTCGCTCGTCAGGTGCAATACATGCTTGATATCGCCGACCAGCGCGAAGACCCCGCCCGATCCGTTCTGCCCGACGACCTCGAATGGCTGCAGCGCGGTGACATCGATCCAGACCGGACCGTGGGATTGATTGTCCGTGACCGTGAATTCGAACGGCCACAACATGTCGCGCAGCGCCTGGCTGGCGCCGAGCATCGCCGGTGTCACAGTCATGGCGATCACTCCGTCCGCGTCGCCGCCGCGCGGCGCAGGCGCCAGAACCACACCAGCAGCAACCCACCAGCACCGATGCCGACAAGACCACCGATCACCAGTGCCTGCACGCGCTCAGTGCCGGATGACGACAGTGCCACGACCGCGCCGGCCACGAGGCAGGTCGCTCCTACAGCGTCCCCGACCCATGGCCATCGCGCTGTCACCCAGCCCCAGACGAGCTCGGCAAAAAATTCGACGACGGTTTCGATGATCGAGGACATGCCAGCGTGCCGGTTCAGTTGCGTTGCCGGTTAGGCGTCGCGGCGCGGTCTTTGGTTCAAGAGGTCATATCCGCCTCAAGGCGCCGGCGGCGCGGTGATCTCGATCAGCTCTGCCGGCCCGCCCGGCAGCGCGTCATCGAACACGCCGATCACCAGCCGGCCTGTCTTCCAGGCATAGGTGTCGAGATTGCTGCGGCCCTGTTTCAGCAGCGGCCCATCGGCATGGCGGTCATGGCCATGCACCACATGGCGCGCGCCCTCGCCGGCATCATGGCCGGATGCGTCATCATCCGCATAGCGCTTGGTCATCAGCAATACCGGGTCCTGCTGCGCCAGCGGCAGCGCGGGATCGACGCCGGCATGGACATAGATGCGATGCGCATCCATGTGCCACAGCGGGCGGCCATCGAGCCAGTCGATGTCATGCACCGGCACGTCGGCGATGTCGCCGCCATAGGAGGCCAGCGCGGTATCGCCGCCTTTCGTCATCCAGTTTGCCATCGCTACATCGCCGCGCAGCGCCGCCACCATCAGCGCATCGTGATTGCCCTTGAGCATCGCCAGCCGCAGGCCAGGTGCCACCCCTGCCCGCAGCCGCGCAATAACGCGGCGCGAGTCCGGCCCCTTGTCGACATAGTCGCCGAGCACGACGATGGTGGCTTCCTTGCCGCCCGCATGCGTCTCGATCCGCAGCAGTGCCGCATCGAGCAAATCGCGTCGGCCGTGCAGATCAGGAATGACGTAGGTGCGGGGCATCGCGCAATCATATCCCAACCGGCGCGATCTCTCCACCGGCGCAACTGGGCAGCGGTGATACGTCCCGTTCTCCGTCATTCATGTGACATGAGCCGCACGCTCCGTGCATTACCACAGAAAAAGCCCGGCACGAGGCCGGGCTCTTGCGTTTTCGGGAGAAGATTTCAGGTCATCAGTAGCGCGCAACCACCGGGCTGCCAAACTTGTAGTTCAAACCGACGCGCACGGTATGGAATGTGAAATCCTGCGAGATATTCTCGCGGTAGTTGAAGCCCGGCGGAGCGAAGGTGCTGCCCGGAATATAGGTCGAGTTATAGGAGATGCTGCCGAGGTCGGTGTAGAGATATTCGAGTTTCACCGTCCAGTTCGGCTGGAAGGCATGCTCGACGCCAGCGCCGACCGTCCAGCCGACCTTGGTTTCGCTGCCCGAGCCGGTCTTGTTGTAGCCATTGCTCGACAGCAGCGTCCAGCTGCCCTGCACATCGCCGACCGCCAGACCGCCGGTGGCGTACCACAGCGTATTGTTCACCGCGTAACCCAGGCGCGGACGCACGGTGGCGAACCAGTCGCTCTTGGTGGTCTCCGTGAAATTGCGGGTGATGAAGCCACCATTGAGGCCCGACAAGGCAATCGTCTTGCTCATGCCGGACGCGTTGATATCGGCCTCGAGGCCAAACACCCAGCTGCCGACCTGATAGTTGTAGCCGACCTGCCCACCGCCGACCACGCCCTGCGGGCTGTAGCGCTGGTTGCTGAGGCCGATCAGTTCGTTGCGGAAAGCAGGCGATTCAATGGCCCAGCTGCTGGTCGGATCGAGAACCGTATCGGCTCCGCTGCGACCGAAGCCGTAGCCGACATTGCCGCCGATATACCAGCCGGTCCAGCTGTAAACGGGATCGACCATCACCGGCGCTTTCGTGTATGGGCGCGGCGCCATATCAGCGGCCCATGCAGAGGTTGCGCTCAAGGCGAGAACCGAAGCTGCCAGAATGATCTTGTTCACGAGAATCTCCCAAGTCTGTCGTCTTATTATGTCAGCGATCCTAGGCCGCCCACGGCCCGAATGCTGTCACGCGACGGCAACACCCACGGTCAAACTCAACCCCTGATTGTGAACAAATGCGCAATACACTCCAGTACTGTTCGCGTCTGTCCATAACGTCGGGTGGGTCCGTCCGCACCGCTTGGAGAACGCGTTGCAGTCAGGCCCCTACCCCAGCCGGTCCCCGCCCTCCACCGGCGCATAGCCCACCGCTTCGCGTTTCTCGTTCAGCGTCAGGAAGTCCGCGCTGCTGACGCGCTCCCATAGCGCGGTGCGATCGGCGGCGAGCGCATCCACGCGGTCGGTGTCGATGTCGATGCGGATGCCGTCGCCGAACGCAGGCGCCAGCCATTGCGCCAGCGCGTTGCCGGTGCGCGCCGCCAGCGGCAGCACGGTCTGGCGGAAGAAACTGCGGTTGGCTTCCTGGAAATTCGCGAATGTATTGTCGCCGGGAATCCCGAGCAGCATCGGCGGCACGCCGAAGGCCAGCGCGATTTCGCGCGCGGCATTGTGCTTGGCGTCGAGGAAATCCATGTCCTTCGGCGTCAGCGACATCGCCTTCCAGTCGAGCCCGCCTTCCAGCAACAGCGGCCGCCCGGCATTGGCGGCGCCCTGATAATTGCCCTCGAGTTCGCGCTTGAGGCGATCGAATTGCGGCTCGGACAGCACCGATCCCTCCGGTCCCGCATAGACCAGCGCCCCCGACGGCCGCGCCGCATTGTCGAGCAGCGCCTTGTTCCATTTCGACGAGGCGTTGTGGGTGTCGAGCGCAGTCGCGGCGGCGTCGATCGGCGCCAGACCATAGTGATCGTCGAGCGGATGAAAGAAAGTCAGATGCAGGATCGGCGGTACGCCCGACGCCTGCTGATCGAAGCGCACGCTGCGGCCGCCGACGCTGTAGTCATAGGCCTCGGCCCAGCCATCGCTGCCAGGCACGACTTTCATGCGGTCCGGCCGCAGCGCGTAGAGTTCACGGACCTCGTGCTGCCGCACCTCGTGCTGCCGCACCTGCGTGTCGAGCATGACGGCTTCGACATAGGCGTTGCCGGCGAGCAGCAGATGCGCATAGAGCGTCTCGAAGAACACCCCGCCATCCTGCCGCGGATTCGGCCGCGTCAGCAGCTGCGCCAGCGGATGCGCCTCGCGCTCCTGTGCGCCGTCGAAGACGAGAAAGCTACACGCCGCGGCATTCTCCGCGATCAATCGCACGGCGCGATGCACGATGGCGTTGGAGAGATAGCCTTCGCGGGCGAGCGCCGCAAAATCCTTGGGTGTCCAGCGCGCACGCCCGCCGCTCTCGAATGCGAGCACGCGCGCGGTGCGCGACGCCTTCACTTCCGGCGCCGCCAGATAGGCTTTCAAGCGATCGAACATGATATGATCCAATTCAACTGTGCACGGGACACGAGATCACAACACCCTGATCCTTGGCCCATCCCCGCGCGGCACCAGCGCCAGCGAGGCAACCGCCCAGACCATGGCATCCAGCCGATCCGGCGAGTGCCCCGACGACAGCCCCGAACTTGCGAAGTCGCACATCTCGTCTTCCAGCGCGGCAAAACTGCCGGCATGTTTCACGCGGCCCTGCTCGTACAGGGTCGCCACCGGCTCGGCGCGCAGCCATTTGCCGCGCAAGGCGCGGACGGGCGTCACCGGCACGGTGTGATCGACTTCGTTGATCACGCTGCGCACCATCTCACCGCCCTGGTTGACTTCCACCACCAGCGCGTCGGCCTCCAGCTTGCGCCACAGCGCGATGGCCTTGTTGGCCCAGGCTGTCGGCGTCACTGACGATACGGTGTCATCGGCCATCACATAAACGATGCCATCCTCGGCGATCCCCGCTGCGACGATGCCGCAGGCATCCGCACGTTTGCCGGACGACACCGGCGGATCGACCGCCACGACGATGCGTCGTAGCGGCGGTACCTCGCGCACGCGGCATTGTTCGAGCAGCGCGCGCGACCACAATGCATCGGGCCGGTCCTCGATGATCTCGCCGTCCAGTTCCTGCCGTCCCAACCGCGTGCCAGCATAGCGATCCATCACGCTCTGCAGAAACGTCGGCGCGAGGTTGAACGCATTCACTACGGTTGCGGCGCGCGTCGTCACCGTCGTCCGATCGCCCATCAGGCGCTTCAGCAGCGCCGTCGGCCGCGGCGTCGTGGTGATCATCTGCCGCGGCCGGTGGCCCAGCCGCAGCCCGAATTGCAGCATGTCGAACGTGGCTTCGGCATAGCGCCACTTCGCCATCTCGTCGGACCATGCGCAGGAGAATTGCGGGCCGCGCAGGCTCTCGGGGTCCTCCGCGGAAAACACCTGAGCGACCGCGCCGTTGCTCCATTCCAGCCGCTTGCGCGAAGGCATCCAGACCGGGCGCTCGTGATCCGGATGCACACTGAGCAGCCCGGACACTCCCTCGATCATCACTTCACGCACGTCGTGTTCGGTTTCGCCAACAAGCGCAATGCGACGGGCTTTTTCGTGCGCCAGTGGCGCCTGACCGAGCGCCTGCGCACGCACCCATTCGGCACCGGCGCGTGTCTTGCCCGCGCCTCGTCCGCCAATCATGAGCCATGTCAGCCACGGCGCACCATTCGTCGCGATGTCAGGCGGCACCTGATGCGCATGCGCGAAGACATTCCAGCACTCACTCAGGAGGCCTCTCTCGCCCCGCGTCATTCCCGTCGACAGGAATTGGCGGTCGCCCGCCAGGCCGTCTTGCAAGACGTTCAGCAATGCGTCGACGGAGTTCGTCGAGGTCTCGGGGGCGGTCGTCATCTTCGGCGGGCCTCTGTTCGTTGCCGCCCTGCACTTTCTTCAGTTCGGTCAATGTGCGCGCTAGGGAAGCCAGCGTGCGGGCGCGGCGCTCAGCCTCTGTGCGCAACGCTTCATTCAAGCGCCGGCGGCCAACGATCTTCTGGATCGAATCGAGTTCGCGTTCGATGGCATGGGTAACGCGATCGGTCAGCGGTGCGTCAGGCGGAAAATCATTGAACCGATCGACGGCCGTTCGCCGTCTTGCACGCGGAGCGCTGGACCGCTTCTTGGCAACAGCTTTCATTGCGGCCGGTCGCTTCTTGATTTGAGTTTGAGGTATATCAACTTCAGCAGCAGATGCTGGTTTCGGCCTCCCCGGTCCGGCGAAGATTGTCGTTGCCGCAATCGTCCTCTTCCGGGCCGCTACGCTGGCCCGGATTTTTTCAGCGGCTGCTTCCATGGTGGCCGGGTCAACGGCGCTCCATGTTTTCTGTGAATTCTTTACTTTCGAGTTCTTGGAGCTCTTCTTCGCCGCCCTTGGTTTCCGCGCGGCCTTCACAACGACAGCAGCCCGCGCCGGCTTTCTCGCCGGGCGGGCTATTGGCTTTCTGACCATGTTGGGAACTCGTTGCTGTTGTCAGTCGATCGTGCCGGATTGTCCGAAAACTGATCGGCGGATCGCCGAAACCGATCACGTCCTGAAGAACACAAACCAGACCACGCCGAGGATCAGCACAGCGAGGCCGAGGCTGATCGCCAAAAGCGCAAGGATCGAGGGGCCCGGTTCGGCCTGGCGTGCCTCTGTCGCGGATTCGACGATCTGCTCTTTTTGCTTGGTTGCCGAATTCCTGATTGTCATGGCACCCTCGTTTGGCTTGCTGTTGGATGCCGATGAGATTCCTTGCGGCACCGTATGGAAAGCAACGCAGGATTTGGATCGATGTTCCGGGTATTCACCGCACACCGGGCTGAACAGCGCGGCGCAGATTCGCCGCCAATCAGCAGCGGCGTTTCCTGCGAACCCAATTGTGGAGCATGCCGTAAACCTACTTCGACAGCGCGACGCTGTCAAGGCTAAAAATCCTAGATTTTGAATTTAGTCCTTAAATTGGAATTTTGTCCGAGCGATCAACGCACTGGCTATCGCGGCGGCTGCGACCACGCCGCTCCCGGCGCTCCGGTGATCTTGCCGGGATAGTCGATATTGACCACGCAATTGCCGCGCAGGTCGGCCGCGGCCTGCAGACACTGCTGATAGTCGAAGAACCGGCAGATCTGCGGCACACTGCCGGGCCCGCGGGGGCCGCCGGTCAACACGCAGAACGGCGGAACACCGGAACGGCCCGCGACCGATGGCCGCGCCTGAGCAGAATCCACAGCCGGCAACGACGCCGACGCGATGGTAATCGCAGCCACAGCCCATACGAGCCCGCGAATTCTCATTGTCATCGATGCGTCCTTCACGAGCGGGCGATCACTCACCGAGCGCGCCGGCGACGTTGTGGCGCCGGTTCCGCAGCAGCTCCGGCGCGATACTCGACGTTGCCCACGCAGTTGCCTCGCGTACCGACGGCAGCATTGATGCATTGCTGGTAGTCAGAAAAGATGCAGTTGCTGACATAGGAGGATTCGCCGTTGGCGCCACTCTGGGCGATGCAGAATTGCGCACCAGCCGCCGAGGCCGGCGTCGCTCCCGCGAGGACGAATGCCGCAAATCCCAAACCGGCCAATGCCGAAAGCTTCAAACGCGAATTCAATGTCATGATGGTCATCCATATGAAAATGCGCAGGCTCGAGGCCCGCGCACGATCATATAGGGTGCAACACCCCAATCGATAGGACATTCACAACATTGCGTTTCGACAAGACAGCCATGTCTTTTGTCGATTGCAATGGCGGCGCGCCCGGCACCGGCCGGTCTTCGTTGCCCTATTTCAGCGAGGTATTGACGGCGGCGTAGCGCCCGTTCAGCGTGGTACCAAGGCCCTGCACAGCCACGATGATCGCGAGGCTGATGCCGGCAGCGATCAGCGCATATTCGATGGCCGTTGCACCGGACTCATCGTCGATAAATTTCGAAATCAAACGCAACACGGAAATCTCCTCATACGGCCGCGGATTTCTTCCACGCCGTCCCCTGAAAACTGAGCTCAACCTAAGCGGCAGAGGTTGCAGGAAGGTTCACCAACAGGCTCAATTATGAATTAATCATGGGGTAACCATGTGTGCGCTCGCCCGGAGCAGCGGGACTATCGTCTGCATTTCAGCTTGCACTTAACCAGAAGTGTCGAGGCTTGTCCCAATGGCATCTGAACCTGTCGCATGCAGCCAATCCGTCGCGGCGTTCATTCCCGAATTCGAACATCTTGTCGTAGAGGTCATGAAGGAGTGGAAGGTCCCGGGCCTCGCCGTCGCTATCGTGCAAGACCTGGAGGTTGCGTTCGTCGGGACCTATGGCCTTCGCGATATCGAAGCCGGCCTGAACGTCACGACGGATACGCAGTTTCAAATCATGTCGGTCTCGAAGTCGTTCGCTGCTACGGGCCTGGCTTTGTTGGTTGACGAGCGACGCATGGATTGGAAGAAGCCGGTGCGGGAATACATCCCGGAATTCCGGCTCTATGACGCCGTTGCGAGCGACCGCGTCACGGTGCGCGACCTGCTATGCCACCATTCCGGATTGCCACGTCACGACTGGATCTGGTTGCCCGGCGATCTGTCACCCGCCCAAATGCTGGCAGCGCTGCGCTATCTCGAACCGAGCGCCGACATTCGCAGCGCCTTTCAGTACTCGAACCTCGGCTACCTCATTGCGAGCATGGTGGCCGAGCGCGTCAGCAGCCAGAGCTGGGCCGAATTCATCCGCGCACTGACCGACAAGCTGGACATGAAGGTGACGTTTACTGTGGAGGAATTTGCCGCAGCCACCGACGCGGCCGCGCCCTACGGGATGATGGGAGACACTTGTCAGCGCACGAAACTCTGGCCCATCAGCGTGCCGGCTGCGGGCGGCATGAGCACGTCGATTGCAAGCTTCGCGAACTGGCTTCGTTTTCATCTCGGCCAGGGCTCGTTTGAAGGACAACGTCTTCTGTCATCCGGCTTGATACAGGAGCTCCAGAAGCCGCGGGTATATGTCGGGGCAACCGGCTTCGCCGAATACAGCGATGTGCATTACGGTTTCGGCTTTCGCTCGCACTGGTATCGCGGAGAGCGCGTCGTATGGCACGGAGGCGGCTTCACCGGCACGAACGCGCTGATGATGATGTTGCCCGATCGCGGCGTCGGTGTCGCGGTGCTCGCCAACAACGGCATGACTCCGATACTCGCTCCGCACATCCTCGCGAACTATGTCTTCGACCGCGTCTGCGGCAAGGAACCGGTACCCTGCTTCGGTCGCTTCCGCGAGCAACGCCGCAACTTCGTGACGCAATACGAGTCCTGGCTGCAGGCTGGGAAAGCCGCACCGACGCCGGCCACCGAGCCGCACCGTGACCTCGCGGATTATGCCGGTGACTACGAGCATCCGGGTTACGGCCGGATGACGATCACGCATGCCCAAGGCAAATTGCATTGGGCGTTTCGCGGCATGGCGGAGCCGCTCACGCATCGAAACTCGGACACGTTCGAGCTGCCAGAGACACCTGCGTCGCCCGGCGGCCTGATGCCGAGCCGGCTTTCCCTCTCATTTTCCGCCGGCGAAGACGGGAATATTGCGAGCGTGGCAGTCCCGCTCGAACCGCTGGTCAAGGACATCGCCTTCACACGCATTGCAGCGGGGCATGCCTGAAGTCGGATGACGGTTTCGCCCTACTCCGAAACCAGTGACGGCTTCGCCTTTGCCGGCCCGGCCAGCGGGCGTTCTTCCATCAGCAGCAGGAACAGTGTCGAGAGCGCCAGCAGGGCTGCCGCTGCTTCGAACACGTAGCGGAAGGCGCTGACCATATCGCTGGCCGCGATTGGATGCGTGCTGGCGGCATGTTCGCCTGAGATCGAGATGTCCGTGCCCAGCGCCATCAACAGGATGGTGGTGAAAGCAGCGACGGTGAACGACGCCATCAGCGCGCGGAAGAAGTTCATCGCGCCGGTGGCAGTGCCGATCTGCGGACGCGGCACGGCGTTCTGGATCGACACCAGGCTGACGGGAAACACCGTGCCAAGCCCGATGGAGAACAGGCCGAGCATCGTGAGCAGCGCCCAGAGCGGCAACGGCGTCATCAGCGCCAGCAGCAGACCCATCAGCGCCGACATAGCGGTGCCCGCGATCGCCACGCGCTTGTAGTGTTTCGCCTTGGTCATCATGTGGCCGGCAAAGGCAGCGCCGCCGACCGACACCGCCGCGATCGGGATCAGCGCGACGCCGGCCTCGCCTGCGGTCAGGCCGTAGACGACTTCGTAATACAGCGGCATGTGCACGGTCAGCCCGAGCATCGCGCCCATCGCGCAGCCGCCGGCGGCCATGGCGAAAGGCACCACCGAGCCGGACATCAGCGGCAACGGCAGGAACGGCTCGTCGTGATGGATCGCATGCCAGATGAAGGCGAACGCCATCACCGCTGCTGCGCCGATCATCGCGACGATGGTCGGCGACGCCCACGAGAATTTGGTGCCGCCCCATGTCAGCACCAGCATGAAGACAACGGCGGAGGCCATCAGCAGCATGCCGCCGAGCCAGTCGACCTTGCGGCGACGATGAAACACGGGAAGCTTCTTCATCTTCGGCAACAACAGCGCCAGCGATCCCACGCCAAGCGGAATGTTGATCCAGAAGATCATCGACCAGTGCAGATGTTCGGCGAACAGCCCGCCGATGATCGGGCCGCCGATGCCGGCCGCCACCCACACGCCACTGAAATAAGCCTGATACTGGCCGCGCTCACGCGGCGAGACCACGTCGGAAATCACCACCTGCACGATGGGCAGGATGCCGCCGCCGCCGAGGCCCTGCAGCGCGCGTGCGATGATGAGCACGATCATGTTCGGCGCTAACGCGCAGAGGATCGACCCGACCATGAACAGCGACATCGCGGTGATGATCATGGCGCGGCGGCCATAGATATCGCTGAGCGTGCCGAACACCGGCGCCACCGCGGTCGATGCCAGCAGATAGGCGGTGATGACCCAGGAGAGATTGTTCACGTCGGCGAATTGCCGGCCGATGGTCGGCAGCGCGGTGGCGACGATGGTCTGGTCGAGCGCTGCCAGGAACATGGTCAGCAGCAGGCTCATCAGGATGGTGCGGACTTCGGCGGGGGTCAGCGGCGCCTTCACAGTAGGCGCGTCGCCGGGTTCGATTACTTCTGTGGGGATCCGCGACAGTTCCTGCGCGATTTCGTCCGACAGGAGCTCATCCGACGAGATTTCCTCGGGCAATACCTGATCATCGGCCGCTGACCGGCTCTGTCGCTCGAACTTGTTCATGAAACTTCGGATTCAAAGGACTTGGGAGGTAACCCGAGAGCCATATCGGCGCGAACTCCCGCGCACAGACTCTCTTTGAAAGAAATCTATTCCCCTGCTCCGTACAGCAACAGTTGTTTCCTTGCATGGGAGCGTCCCGCGGCAATCATCTGACCGTCATATGCGCGTGATCGGACACCGCGCGCTGCGGATTCTACGCCGGCCGCTTCTTCAGCTTCGCCTTGCGTGGCAGCAGCGCCGGCCAGGTCACAATGTGATCCTGCAACTCGTCGTCGGAGATCGTGTCCTCGCTGCCCTCGACCCGCCCGCGGACCGATACGCCGGCTTCATGGACGGTGTCGGCGCTGCCCGAGATAAGCGGGTGCCACCAGTAGAGATCGCGGCCCTCGGCTGCGAGCTTGTAGCCACAGCTCGGCGGCAGCCAGCTCAGGGTGCGGACATTGTCCGGGGTCAGCCGCACGCAATCGGGAACATGGTCGGAGCGGTTCGGATAATCCTTGCAGGCGCAAAGACCCGCATCGAGCAATCGGCAGGACACATGGGTGTAATAGATCTTGCCGGTATCCTCGTCTTCCAGCTTTTCCAGACAGCAACGTCCGCAGCCGTCGCACAGGCTTTCCCACTCGGCGCCGGACATCTCTTCCAACGTCTTGGTTTTCCAGAACATTCCCTCCTGTGCGGAAGGACGCGGGGGACGCGCGGTCATGCGATTTGAATCGATCCAGGTTGCGGCGAAACGCCCTTCTAGGAGTTGCGGTGCAGGCTCTGCAAGCAACATCGTGTCGGCCGGCTCGCAAACAAGGGCAAAACCGCCAAGCTGTTAGCCCTGTCGTGCAAATGATAAGCAATGCCATTGGTTTATCCGCCCTGCTCGGCTAGAACTTGAACGACTCTCCGGCGGCCGCAAACCTGCCGCCGGGTTGCCGCATTATTTCAGCATGACGTCCGCGCGGTGCCGGTGGGTGCACGCGAACGCTGCAACAAACCAAGGGCCCCTGTGCCTCAGATCGTGCCATCCCGTTGGAAGACCAAATTCCGGCATTTCCTGCTGGATCTGGATGCGCGCATCGATTCCGGCCTGTTCTCGTCCGGCCGCGGCACCCGCGAGCTGTGGGAACGCTACTCCACCTTCATGGACCGCTTCTATGTCGGTCGCTGGAAGCGCTGGGTGTTCATCGAGCCGCTGTCGGAAATGGCCACCATCGGCCTGGGCGGTCTCATCCTCATGCTGGCGCTGGCGCAGCCGGCGTTTCGCGAAACTGCGGACGAAGACTGGCTGAAGAAATCCGACCTCGCGGTGACGTTCCTCGATCGCTACGGCAATCCGATCGGCAGCCGCGGCATCAAGCACAACGACTCCATTCCGCTGGAAGATTTCCCGGATAACCTGATCAAGGCCACCCTCGCCACCGAGGACCGCCGCTTCTACGATCACTTCGGCATCGACATCGCCGGCACCGCGCGCGCTCTGGTCACCAATGCGCAGGCCGGCGGCGTGCGCCAGGGTGGTTCGTCGCTGACGCAGCAGCTCGCGAAAAATCTGTTCCTGTCGAACGAGCGCACCATCGAGCGCAAAGTCAACGAAGCGTTCCTGGCCATCTGGCTGGAAACCCGCCTGACCAAGAACGAAATTCTGAAGCTCTATCTCGACCGCGCTTATATGGGCGGCGGCACGTTCGGCGTCGACGGCGCAGCGCATTTCTATTTCAACAAATCCGCGCGCGACGTGAACCTCGCGGAAGCCGCGATGCTCGCCGGCCTGTTCAAGGCCCCAACCAAATACGCGCCGCATATCAACCTGCCCGCCGCCCGCGCCCGCGCCAACGTGGTGCTCGACAACCTCGTCGATGCCGGCTTCATGACCGAAGGTCAGGTGTTCGGTGCGCGGCGCAATCCCGCCGTCGCCGTCGATCGTCGTCAGGAAATCTCGCCGAACTACTATCTCGACTGGGCCTTCGACGAGATGCGCAAGCTCGTCGATACATTCCCGAAGTCCTATGTCGAACGCGTCTTCGTGGTCCGCACCGCCATCGACATGAATGTGCAGCGCGCCGCCGAGGCCGCCGTCGAAAACCAGCTTCGCCAGTTCGGCCGCGACTATCACGCGACGCAGGCCGCCACGGTGGTGTCGGACCTCGAAGGCGGCGTCCGCGCCATGGTGGGCGGCCGCGACTACGGCGCAAGCCAGTTCAACCGCGCGGTGGACGCGATGCGCCAGCCCGGTTCGTCGTTCAAGCCCTATGTCTACACGACGGCGCTGCTCAACGGTTATAAGCCGACCTCGATCATCCTCGACGGCCCGGTCTGTATCGGCAACTGGTGCCCGCAGAACTACGGCCACTCCTATTCCGGCAACGTGACGCTGACGCAGGCCATCACCCGTTCGATCAACGTCGTGCCGGTGAAGATTTCGATTGCGCTCGGCAAGGGCGCGCAGAATCCGGCCAAGGCCGGCCGCGTCAAGATCGTGGAGACCGCGCGCCGCTTCGGCATCACGGCGCCGTTGCTTGATACGCCGTCGCTGCCGATCGGCTCCACCGAAGTCACCGTGCTCGAACACGCCGTCGCCTATGCGACCTTCCCGAACAAAGGCCGATCGTCGAAGCCACATGCCGTGCTGGAAGTCCGTACCGGCGCCGGCGATCTGGTCTGGCGCTTCGACCGCGACGGCCCGAAACAGTTGCAGGCGATCCCGGCCTCCGTCGCCGCCGATATGGCCGGCATGATGAGCCACGTGGTCAGCGAAGGCACCGCACGCCGCGCGGCGCTGGACGGCATTCCGACCGCGGGCAAGACCGGCACGACCAATGCGTATCGCGACGCCTGGTTCGTCGGCTACACCGGCAACTTCAGCTGCGCAGTCTGGTACGGCAATGACGACTACTCGCCGACCAACCGCATGACCGGCGGCTCGCTGCCGGCGCAGACATGGCACGACATCATGGTCGCAGCCCATCAGGGCATCGAGATCAAGGAAATCCCGGGTGTCGGCGCGGGTACCAAGAATCCTGCCGCAGCCGCCTCATCCGTCATGGCCGCCAACGCGCAGGACGCCAAGCCCGGCCCGCCGCCGGTGCTGACGCGCCGCGGCGCCGACGTCCTGCTGCGTGTCGAGAAGCTGCTCGACGACGCCGGCAAGACCGCCGGCCGCACATCATCCAACGAACCGTTGAAGCCCCGCGCCTCCTCCGCGTTGGCCTTCCCCGAGAGCTACGCGTCGGCGAATGATGCACCGGATGCCAAAACGACCACATCCGCAACCGCCCCCGCGTCGCGCAAGAACTGAAGCTGCTATCATGACGGTGCGCACGTGCGGCTGATCTTCCTCACGCTTCTGGCGCTCGCGATCGCCACTGCTGTCGGTCTCGGTCTGACCTGGACCACCGCGACCCGCGGCACAGACCTTGGCACACTCACCATCGGTGCATGGACGGCGCGCCCACGCACCGGCACCAGCGAGATCGATCCCTATGCGCGGGCGTCCATTGCACGGTCGGGCGAATTGCCGATCGGCACGGGCGACGGCGTCACTTTCACTGCCACCACCGATGACAAGAAAAAGCCGCTAGACGGTCGCTGCGATATCGTCGTGTCAGGCGTGACACCGGCTGCGCGTTTCTGGACGCTCTCGCTCTATGACACCAAGGGCCGCCTGGTGCCCAACACATTGCAGCGCTACGGCTTCACCAGCCAGGAAGTGGTGCGCAATGCCGACGGCGCGTTCGAGATCCGCATCGCTGCACGCTCGCGCGCCGGAAATTGGCTGCCGACATCAGCGCTGGAACGTTATGTGTTGATGCTGCGGCTGTACGATACGCCGGTTGGCGTTGCCACCCGGACGCAGAAAGACGCGCCGATGCCCGCCATCGCCACGGTGAGCTGCCCATGATCCGGCTGATGTTCGCGCTCATCGGGGGTGTCGTGCTTGGCGGCATCGTGCACCTTGTCAGCGTGCTGGCGCTGCCGCGCATCGCGACGCAGGACGCCTATTCGCGCCTCGCTTCGGTGACGAAAGAAAATGCGGTGACAGCATTGCCGCAGACCGAGCCGGCCAATGCGCTGCTGCCATTCATGGACCCGGCCTTCGCCATGGCGGTCTGCCGCTACGACCTGGCCAAAGGACCGATCAAGCTCACCGTGCCGGTCAGCCAGTCCTACACGTCGGTGTCGTTCTATACCCGCAGCGACGTCGCTTACTACGCGATCAACGACCGCTCCGCCGGCCGCCGCGTCATCGAGCTCGATCTGATGACCGAGGCGCAGCACGAAGCCCTGCCCGAGGAAGAGGACGTCACGTCCGCCGACCGCCTCATCATCGACTCGCCGACCGCGACCGGCCTGATCGTGCTGAAGGCGCTCGCCGCCGAACCCGGCCTGATGATCCAGGCCCAGGCGTCGCTGGCCGCATCGAATTGTCGGGTGCAGACCGATCCGCCGGCCGCGCCGGTGAAGGGGAAGCGCTGATAAGCGATCGTCATCGTAGGATGGGTAGAGCGTCTTCGCGAAACCCATCATGTCGTCGTGTGTATATGATGGGTTTCGCTGCGCTCTACCCATCCTACGTGCGCTATCCCGTTGCCAGCGGCGTGCCGATATCCGCCACGAGCTTCACGAGATCGGCCTGCCGTGACCTGCCGGTCTTGGCGTAGATCCGGTTAAGATGTGTCTTCAGCGTATTCTCTGAGATCCCAAGCAAAGTAGCAGTCTGGGATGGGTTGAGCCCCTTTCCGGCGCTCACGAGCACGCGCGCTTCGGCGGGCGTGAGCTCGAACAGCGTCGTCAACACGGCTTCCGGCATTGGAGAGGCCGAGGTCGTTGTCGAGACGAAGACGGCCGCACATGCGGGGCGGAAAGCGGCACGCGCCGTACCAGCAGTCAAAGGCAGGACATAGGCGACAGCGGGCGGTTGTCCTGCCGCCGACACCGGCAAGCCAATGCCTTTAGCGCCGAGCGAGAGATCCGATGCAGCGCTTGCGATCGCCTGCAGCAAGGCATCGCCCATTAATGCGTTCTGTGCCTGAATGGTTCGCCCCTGACGCAGGATCGGACCATCAGTTGCGAACATGCGTTCGGCACTTGCATTGGCATGGAGCACCGATCCGGCCGCGTCGGTCAGCACGACGGGCACCGCGAGGTTCTCAAGCGATTCACGAAACAGCTGCGCGGTCACGCGCACGTCGTCGAGCAGGTCGCTGATCATCGCGGCCCTGCGCAAATGCGGAGACAGCAAGGTCAGAAACCGTTGATCCTCGGCAGATACGGCAGCCTTGTCCGCCCAGGTGGTGCAGCCGAGCAGACCGATGCGATCCGGCGTGTGGACAAACTTGACGATGCACCCTTCCCGCAATCCCTGCGGTCCGGCCCAATTGCGAAAGAACGCGGTCTGCTGCAATTCACTTTCGGGCATCAGCGAGAGCGTGGATACGGGCGTATCGATATCGCCGACCACCGCAGCTTTCAGGCCCGGAATATCATCGAAACTGTAGTCCTGCAGCGCGCGCATGCGCTCGGCATCCCAGGGCGATTGGGCAGCAAACCGGCCGTGATTGTCCGACGTGCCGGCTAGTGCGATCGTGGTGTAGGCCGCGTCCATCGTCTGCGTGATGCGGGTGAGAACGCTCGACCATCCCTCACGGTTCAGAACGCAGTCGTAGATATCTCCGATGATTGAAGAGAGCACGTCATTGTCGACATCGTCCATGAACATTCCAAATCCGTGATGGCGCGCGCTCTGGTGTGACAGGGCGAGGTCGAAGTCAATTTCCGGACGCGCACACGCAGCATATTTTACCACATCATACTTCGGGGTGACGACACGGAATCCTGCAACGCTTAGCAGTGGCGATGGCGACCCTGGACTTTTCGGGAGCGCGAATGAGCGGCCTGCTTGTCCGGCGGGCCCGCACGTCTGGAAGTCACGTCTCGAAGTACTGGAGAGCTCGATGTCGAAATCCGCTAAGTTGGCCTGCGTGATCGGCTGCGTTCTGCTTGCGTCAACGCCCGTGCTGGCCGCGGACAATCTCGCTCAACCGCACTACAAGGCGGCAGTGTCCCCACCAATCGTGACATGGACAGGCGCCTATATCGGCGCCACCTTGGGCTATGGCTGGACCGAAAGTGCGTCCACCATTACGGCCATCGACACGATCATCACGCCATTTTTCCTGTCGCAGGGCACGATGCCCCGGTCGCTCAATTCCCGCTTCGATGGATTCATCGGTGGCGCTGAAATCGGCTACAACTGGCTGATCGACCGTTGGGTAACAGGTCTGGAAACAGACTTGTCCTATTCGAAAATGGGCGCGGGCGTCACTTATTACGCCCCGGAGATTGGTGCCAATCCGGAAACTCTGACCAGCCATAACACCGAGCTGAGCTGGTTTGGTACCGCGCGTGCACGATTGGGCTATCTGGTGACACCGGAGACATTGTTCTTCGCTACCGGCGGTCTGGCCTACGGCCACGTGAAAGTCTCGTCTGCTCTTGTGCCGGAGCCGACATTTCCATGTGCCCGGAACGCTCTCTGCTCCGCAGGGTCTGCATCGGAGACACGGATCGGCTGGGCGATCGGCGGCGGCGTGGAATCGAAGATCGCATCGAACTGGACCGCGAAGGTTGAATATCTGCATTTCGATCTCGGAACGATCAGCGATACGACGTTGAGCAAGGCCACCTTCGCGGCCTGGCCAGGAAAACCGATCATGGGCGTTAATTCGAACGTCACAGGCAATATCGTCCGCATTGGCGTGAATTATCAGCTGTAAGACGACCTCGGCGTGACGTTATTCCGCATAGAAAACGTCCAGGGAGCCCTCTGGCGTAATCTGCCTGCAATCTCCCGCAGCGAAGCTCCGCATCCATTGTCGACCCACGAATCGGCGCGAATGCGGGGCCTCCATGCAACACGACCAAGAGCCGTCCGATACGGCCGTCAGCTATTTCCTGTCCCTGATCTGGTGGCCGCTGCTGTATTTCGGGGCGCTGCTCGGTGCCGGCATGGCTTTCGCCAGCAATGCGCCGCTGTTCTGGTTCAATATCGTCTATGCCGCGCTTCTGCTGACGATTGTGCTGCTCGAACGCATGACGCCGCATCGCGCCGAGTGGCTGGAGCATGATGGCGAAACGCTGAATGACCTCAGTCACACGTTGCTGACCAAGGGGGCGGCGCAACTGGCCGTCGCGGCGACCTCGATTGTGCCGATGGCGGTGGCGACCGTAACGCGCGCGGACGATCATGCCTCGCATCTGTGGCCGACACAGTGGCCGCTGATCGCGCAGGTCGTGCTCGCGCTGGTGATTGCCGAATTCGGGCTCTACTGGTCACACCGGATCGCGCATGAAAACCTGTTCTTCTGGCGCTTCCATGCGCTTCATCACAGCGTGGTCCGGCTCTGGGTGGTGAACACAGGACGCTTCCATGTGATCGACTCGCTGATCAAGATGGCGCTCAGCCAGGCGCCGCTCTACCTGCTCGATGCACCGTTGCCGGTGTTCCTGTGGGTCGGCGCGGTGACTGCGATCACCGGCCTGCTCACCCATTGCAATGTGGAGACGCGCACGGCGCTGTTCGATCCGATCTTTGCGACGCCAAAACTGCATCGCTGGCATCATTCGAAGACGCTGAAGGAAGGCAATAGCAACTATTGCGAGAACATCATGGTGTGGGACCATGTGTTCGGCACCTATCTCAATCCCGCCAAGGCGTCGCCGGATCGGCTCGGCATCAGCGGCAAGGTTGCGTCGGATTTTCTGGGACAGATCGTGCAGCCGTTTTCGCGCAAGGGCGCGCGACAGATTCTTGGCCGTCAGATCGTGCCGGACGATCAGGTGAATCCAGTTGAAAAGTCGGACGCTGTGGCGCGGATCAGCGAAGCGTAATCCACCCTACTTCCAGCCCTACACGTCCAGCTATCCGCCGACCTGGAGCACCTTGCCGGGGCGCACCGGCGTGAGGCTGCCGGCCATGGCCGTGGTCTGCGCTGCCAATTCGCCGATCAGCATATCGGCGCTGGACGCCATGCCATCGGGGGCGTGGATCACCATGCGTTCCAGCGCCCACTTATAGGACGACACCCGGCGCTGCAGACATTGCTCGACCCACTGCACGATCAGCGCGTTCTCATCCATGCGTGCGATGGCGTCGGCGCGCTCCTTCGGCTCCAGCGCCGACACCAGCTTCAGGCTGGCATTACGTTTGCGATCGAGTTCGACGACCTTTGCAGCCGTCGCATAAAATCCCTCGAAACGCAGGATGTCGTCGCGCGCGTCATCCATCAGCACGCTGTAGCGCGACGTATGCGAGCGATGTGGCTCGTCGATCAGCAGCCGACCATAGGCCGTGCGATCGAAGGTGACGTTCTGCCGCCATGGCGACGCGATCGGCTTGTAGTCGCCGAACACACTCTTCCAGAGAGGGCGCGAATGCGGCGGCTCGATCAGCGGATAAGCGAGATCGCGCATCTGGCGTTCGAGATCGGTGAGCTGGAATTCCGACGACTTCAGGCCGACGCTGCCGGTGGCCTCGACGCCGATCCAGCGATGCATGTCGTCGGTCACCGCATTGTTGCGGGTACGGCCGAAATCGCCGCCGGCGCAGCCGCCGAGCGTGCTGCCGATCAAGCTCGCAAGTACGAAACACGGCGCAAGAAACGACGTCTTGCGCCGAAGCCGTATCCGGTTCGGATGGGATATCGCCGACATCAGAACAGGTCCGGGGTCAGGAACGGGCGCGGCGCTTGCGGCGGCGTCCCGGCGCAGTGCCCTCTTCCGGGCCGCTGCCACCATTGCTGTCGTCGATCTGACGCTCGATTCGGATCACCGGCAGGATCAGGATTTCGGCGGAAGTTTCGCGGGGAGACGGCGCCACATTCACGCCCAGCCGTCGCGCTGCCGCATCCGCCGGGAACTTGATGATGGTGCTCATTATCCAGTCTCTCCGCGCCGCTTCGCCCGTTTTGCCGACGCACGGTCATTAAGGACAGTCATGGTTAATGGCGTGTTAACGCCACAGGTATCATCGAAACAACGGTTCGTCGATGCCGCGCGATGTCAACGAACGCACGCTCCGCTCGCACCTGGACCGTTGAACCGACTCGTCGGAATCAGATCTGCCTCGGCCAACGGCCCATGGTTAAACACATATTAATGCGTCCGCGATAATTTGAGGCAAGGTTCCCTTAGTAAGCGTATGCCATGCCTGCCTCACCTCCAATGTTTCCGGGCTTTGACGGATTGCTGACGCTCTCGCGTCGCGAAGGTGTGGACGTGCGACCGACCTTGCTGCGCGTGCTGACGGATCTTTATGTCCAGGCACCGAACCATACGATCGACGAAGAGAAGCAGTTCGTCGAACTCACCGCGCGCCTGATCGATCAGGTCGACGACGCCACCCGCGCCGCGGTGCGTGCGCGGCTGTCGATCTATCCGAACACCCCGCGCGCGATCCTCAACCGGCTCAATCTGCACCCGACCGAACCCGGCCAATCGGTGCCGCTCGCGCAGCCCATTTCCGCCGCAGAATCTCCCGCGCCGCCCGTGAAGCAGCCGAGCGAAGCGCAGATGCGTGTCGCCGCCAATATGGCCATGGCGCCCAGGGACGCGTCCGAGATCAGTACGCTGTTCTTTGCCGCATCGAGCAGCGAGCGTGCGCAGATCCTGCATAACCTCGCCGAAACGCCGCTGCGATCCTCCGCCCGAATTCCGCAAGCGCGCGCCGCACGCGCGATGCACATTCTTGAAATGGCCGCCTTCGCCGAAGACCGCGACAACTTTGCGCGCGAGCTGAGCGAAGCCTTGATGCTGCCCGCCGCCATTGCCGAGCAGGTCGTCAGCGATCCCGGCGGCGAGCCCCTCGCCTGCTGCGCCAAGGCGCTCGGCATGCGGAGCGACATCTTCCAGCGTGTCCTGCTGTTCCTCAATCCGGAATTCGGCACCTCGGTGACGAACGTCTACCGGATCGCGCGCATGTATGACGTGCTGAGCGAACGCTCGGCGCTGATCATGGTCGCCGCCTGGCGCGGCGCGCATATGGCCGCGACGCGCGCCAAGTTCCGGCCCGCGCTCTATGACGACGAACGCCATCGCGCACGGCCGAGCGCGCCGCAGGCACGGCCAAACGTCCAGCCGGATGTGGATATCACGCGCGTGACGCGGAATTCGTCGGGGCGCTAGCCCTTCGCCAATTCGAGAAAATGCCGTCCGGCCTTGTCCTCGGTCTCGACGATCCACACGTCGGGATCGAACGAGATCTCCTTCTGCAAGCGCTCTTCGATCTTGCGTTCTTCGACGGGCTGCGGCGGTGAGGCTGCGAAGACGCGATCGACAGGGCGGCTCTCGTCATAGGCGGTTTGCGGCGCCGGCGTGTAGAGCATCGCGGTGCCATCCAGCAGCGCGACCTTCACGAACACGGCGCCCGCCTCCTCCGCACCACGACGGCGCACGGCGCCGAACACGCCTTCGGTCTGGCAGCGGCGCAGATATGCGGCCACCCATATTGCTGACTTCAATCTCATGGAATCGACGATAAGCCAGCCGCAGGGCTGGCGCTAGTCGATCGCGCGCCCGGTGACGGTGGCGAGTTCGCGCACCATGCGATCGGACACCTGCCCGGTGACCGGCAGCTTGCGCTCACGCTCGAAGCGCTGGATCGCAGCCGCGGTGTCCGAGCCGACATTGCCGG
Organism: Tardiphaga sp. 20_F10_N6_6; assembly: GCF_052076045.1. Taxonomy (NCBI): domain Bacteria; kingdom Pseudomonadati; phylum Pseudomonadota; class Alphaproteobacteria; order Hyphomicrobiales; family Nitrobacteraceae; genus Tardiphaga; species Tardiphaga sp. 20_F10_N6_6. Next base: position 162,933 of record NZ_CP197239.1, on the reverse strand, counting down.
TCGGCTTGAGCTGACCATAGCCGTATTCCGTCAGCGCACGCTGAACAGCGGCGACGCGGCGCGTATTGGTGATGAGATCACCGAGCGGATCGGTGCGGGTCGCATTCGGGATCGCCGCCGGCGGGCGCGCCACGGCGCCCGTGGTCGCCGGTGAGGCCGGTGGTGCCGGCGCCTTCAGGAGATTGCCGACCGGATCGGCCGCGCGCTGCTCGACGGGTTTGGCGGCGAGTGACGGCTTCGGCTCATTGGCGCTGTTGACCGGCTTGGAATCCAGCATGCGGGAATCGAGCTTGGTGTCCGGCGAAGCAGCATCCAGCGGACGCGGCTTGGGCAGCGGATTGGCGACCTGCGCCGGTGCCGGAAATGCAACGACGGTGCTCGAACCGAACATCGGCGACGGATGATGGCCCTTCTGCAGGAAAATGGCATTGGCGATGATGGCGCTGACCGCAGCGAATGCGATCAACCCGGCGACCATGTCCTTCGGGCTGTGCAGCAGCACGCGCAGGACGATACCGCGCTCCGCGGGCTCGTCGACGATGGCGACGGCGCGGCCGCGTTTGGACTTGGTCGCTTTGGAACTGGCTTTAGGCACTCTTCTTCACCTGATGGGCTTGGTCGGACGGCGCGGTGCGCGCCGCGGGATTCAAGATCGCGATATTACTGACGTGTTCAGCCTGCGGCGTAAACTCCAGCGGCAGCGCGATGGTGATGGTGGTGCCTTCGTCGATCCGGCTCTGCACCTGCATCTCGCCACCATGCATGCCAACGAGGCTCTTCACAATGGACAGGCCGAGGCCGGTGCCCTCATGGCGCCGCTGATAGGTCTTGCCGGCCTGGAAGAACGGATCGCCGATGCGGGCGAGATCGTCCGATGCAATCCCGACGCCGGTATCGCTGACGCGCAGCATCAAGCGTGATCCTTCGACGCCCGCTGCCACGGTAACGCTGCCGCCGCGCTCGGTAAATTTGATGGCATTGGATACGAGGTTGAGCAGGATTTGCCGGAATGCACGCGGATCGCCGTTGACCTCAGGCAGATCCTTCGGCGCATCGGTGATGAGATCGATGCCGTTCTCGCGCGCCTTCAGCGCCAGCAGATTGCAGCAATTGATCAGCGCCGGACGCGGGGCGAAGGGCTCCGGCGAAATCTCAAAATTGCCGGATTCCAGCTTCGACATGTCAAGGATACCGTTGACCACCGACAGCAGGTGCTGGCCGGAATCGTTGATGAGCTGGGCATACTCCTTGCGCTTGGTCGCATCGAGCATCATCAGCTCTTCCTGCACCAGCATGTCCGAAAAGCCGATAATGGCATTCAGCGGCGTGCGCAGCTCGTGGCTCATGGTGGCCAAGAATCTTGTCTTCGACGCATCGGCGCGCTCGGCTTCAATGCGGGCCTGCGCCAATGCCTCTTCCTGCAACTTGCGGTCGGTAACATCGCGCAGCACGGCCACAACTTCTGCATCGGCATTGACCGGCATCGACGTGTCGACGTCCTGCTCCATCGGCCGGCAGCGCATTTCAACCCAGATGAATTCGGCGCCAGACGGACGCATGCGATCATTGCCGCGCACGACATCGCGGCGCAGGCGGAATTCGACGCTGCGGGCTTCGCCGCCGCGTGCGGCGTCGGACAGAGCCGTGAGATAGGCCGGGCGATCCGCAACATGGACGCGATCGAACAGGCCATGGCCGAGCAATCGCTGCACGGGCGCGCCGATCAGTGCTTCAGCCGCCGGCGAAATGAACTGCACGGCGCCATTGTGACGATGACGCGAGATCACGTCGCTCATATTGCGCGCCAGCAGGCGATAGCGGTCTTCCTCAACATAGAGCAGCGAGACGCTGGTCCGCGCCAGCGACTCCGCGCCGAAGGCGAGACCGGCAGCGTAGATGGTGGCAGACGCGATGCCGAAAGCCATGAACACGCCATGGCCGGCGACCCCGGCTTCAGATACAGGCAACCAATCGAGGCTGGTCAGCACGATGAGAATGCTGACGCAGGACAGCGCCAGCGCCGATGCAAAGGCAACGATACGCCGCGAAGCCGAGAGCGCCGCCTCGATCGGCACCACGACAAGCCAGATCGCCGCGAACGAATTGATGCCACCGGTGGAGATCGCCATCATCATCACGAGGCCGGCGAGTGCGACGGACGACAGCACCTGTGCGCTTTCATAGCGACCGGTGCGCGACAGAAAATATGAGCAGAGGATCGGCGCCATCAGCCAGGCGAAAGCCGCGACCTCGATCGCGTTCGGCGCGCCGCGCAGCGCGAGATAGACAGGAAAAGCCGCAAAGGCCGCAAGGCTGCCGAGCAGACGCGGCGCCATGAATGCGCGGTGACGCGCACTCGTCAGCGCATCGTAGCGCACTGAAGGGTGCAGCATGGCATCAAGGCAGTCGCGGATGATGGTCGATACTGTCACTGGTCTCGCTTCGGCTTGATCGTCAATTCAGACGCGCCGAAACGCCTCCTTTTATCGTTGTGCCAACGTGTCAGAGCGACATTAAGCGAACACTAAAGTGACCGCCGCGTTCGCCATGCCTAACGTGCAAGTGCTGATTTAAGAGGAGTTTTCGCATTTCCATTCGGCAACGATGGTGAACGAGTAGTTTCCATCGCCGCGTCCATATGGTTTCGAAAGCGTGCATCCCCAACATCGTGTCGGAAAACGCACGAACAGCTCATCAATGGAAAATTTACGCCAAACCGAATGAAGCGAATTTTCGTCGATTTAACCGCATCGCAAATACTTGCAATTTATCGACTGCTGCTAACTTCGATCCCAATTGCGACAAATCGCAACGGTTCGAAGAGACTAACGGGGTTCGCGATGTTCTTCCTGCTTCGCATGGCATTCTGGCTCGGGCTCGTGCTCGTGCTGCTGCCGAGGGACAAGACGCCGGAATCGGACAAGCTGCCGCAGATCGGCGCGTCCGATGCGGTATCGGCTGCGAGTGCGGCGATGTCCGACATGGCTCAATTCTGCAAGCGCCAGCCGGCCACCTGCGAAGTCGGCGGCCATGCGGCCACCGTGATCGGCGAACGTGCCAAGGACGGCGCGAAGAAAATCTACCAGATCATCACCGAGAAGAAGCCGGATACTACCGGCTCGATCGGTGGCGAAGGTGAAAACCAGGGGACGATCGCCATGGTCAAACCCGACACGCTCACCCAGGACGACCTCGCCGCCGAATGGCAGCCACCCACCGCTGCTCCCTAAACGGCTGATTGCGGCGGATAATTACCGCAAACAGCGGTCGCTTTCGGCGCTGTTCGTCCCTATATAGGGCCTGACATTGCTTGCAGGCCCCGATGACCACGATTGACGATATCCGCGATAATTTCGAGCTACTCGAGGACTGGGACGACCGCTACCGGTACGTCATCGAACTCGGGCGCAGCCTCACGCCGATGCCGGATGAGGAACATTCCTCCGCCAATAAGGTCAATGGCTGCGCGAGCCAGGTCTGGCTGTCGCGCCAGGTCGCTCGCGACCACGGCACGCCGGTGCTCAGCTATCTCGGCGACAGCGACGCGCATATCGTTCGCGGGCTGATCGCGATCCTGCTGACGCTGTATTCGGGCCGCAAGGCCGAGGACATTCTGGCCACCGACGCCATCAAGGTGTTCGACGAACTCGGCTTCAAGGAACACCTCACGCCGCAGCGCTCCAATGGCCTGCGCGCCATGGTCGAGCGTATCCGCCGGGACGCCACCGAGACGCTGGCAGACGCGAACCAGGGCGTGACCCCATAGGCTCGAGCGGCTGCAGGTGCTGCGCCAACGCTCCGCCAGGGATTCACTGATCGGAGCGCAGCTGAGGCCCGTTTACCGGGCTTCAGCCCCAAGCGCGCCCGACCGCGCCCTCGCCTGCAGCCGGGACACCGCCTCGGCCAAAGGAATGTCGGCCTGTGAGCCGTCGCGCTCGCGCAGGCCCACCCGGCCGTCCCTCATCTCGCGTCCGCCAACGATCGCCATTACCGGCACCGCCATGTCATGCGCCGCCACGATGCGCCGTGAAAGGGTATCGGCGCCGTTATAGGCAATGGCCCTAATCCCTGCATCCTCGAACGCCGCCACGACGTCAGCGCCGTATCCGGCCTGGTCTTTCGAGATCGGCGCAACCGCGACCTGATCCGGCGACAACCAGAACGGAAGCACGCCGCCGTGGTGCTCGAGCAGGATCGCGATCATGCGGCCGAGCGATCCGAAGATGGCATGGTGGATCATCAGGGGCCTTGCGCGGCTGCCGTCGGCGGCGATGTAGGACGCGTCGAGCCGCTGCGGGAGAACGCTGTCGAGCTGCACCGTGCCGCACTGCCAGGATCGTCCCAGCCGGTCGCGCAACGCGAATTCCAGCTTCGGTCCGTAGAACGCGCCTTCGCCAGGATTGATTTGAGGTGCGAGGCCGCATTGCCGCGAGGCATCGCCGAGCTTCGCCTCCGACCAGTCCCACGTCGCGTCGTCGCCAGCGCGCATCGCCGGACGCGTCGACAGCGCCACTTCGTAGTCGGGGAAGCCAAGATCGCAATAGACCTCGCCCAGCAAAGCGATGAAGCGCGCGACTTCGTCCTCCACGTCCTGCTCGCGGCAGAACACATGCGCATCATCCTGCTCGAAGGCGCGCGTTCGCATGATGCCGTGGAGCGAACCGGATGGCTCGTTGCGGTGACAAGCGCCAAACTCGGCATAGCGGATTGGAAGCTCTCGCCACGAGCGCAGACCCTTGTTGAAGATCTGCACGTGGCAGGGGCATGACATCGGCTTCAGTGCCATCGCCAATTCGCCGTCATCGACCCGGAACATGTGCTCGCGGAATTTGTCCCAGTGGCCGCTGCGACCCCAGAACTCCTTTGGCAGCAGCTGTGGCGTTTGGACCTCGGCATAGCCGGCTTGGCGCATTTTGCGCCGGAGATAATCCTCCAGCACCCGGTAGATCGCGTAGCCGCGCGGATGCCAGAACACCATGCCCGGCGCATCGTCCTGCAGGTGCCAGAGTTTGAGTTGTACGCCGAGATTTCTGTGGTCGAGATCGTCCATGGCTGTGTTCCTTACGAGGGGAAAAAGCGCGGACGGGGATCATCAGAAACAGAAAAGGCCCCGTCCGTCACCGGCGGGGCCTTTTCTGGGTGAAGTACGCTTGTCTCTAGCGCGCGCGACCAGAAGGCGATCCGCCGTGAGCGGTCGCCGTGGTGGTCAATGCAGCTGATCGAAGCTTGTTCATGCGCTGTATATGGCGGCAAAACGCCCAGGCGTCAACGAAAGCTGCTTGGCGTCGCAGATATATGATGCGCGGGCCTATGATCGCGGCGAACGACTTGGCCGTCGTCAAGCTCGCATCCATCAGCATCTGGCTGCGCGCTATCGACTCCACACCCTAGCTCTCGAACGCCGCATCGTCTGCGAGCCAGGTTCGCACTTTCGATGGCTGCCCCCTGACCTCACTGGCGAAGCCGTAGTGCCGCGCGAGGCGATCCAGCGCGAGTTGCAACACGACCTTGGCGGAACGCGCCGGCCAGTTGCGTTCGCGCTCGATGTCTTCGAGGCCGCGCAGAAAGCAGCACACATCCATCAGAACCCCTGAAAATTCGGGCCCGCAGGCCTCCAGCGCCTGACTGACGCGCTGGCGCGACGTCACCATGACGTCCGTCATCTCGCCGGGACTACTGCTGGCCCCGCGTGGGCGACCGCCGGTTGGCGCGGCCCAGTTCGCCGTCATGCGCGGCGCCATGTTGCCGCGCGTGAAATCGGCACGCAGTTTCTCGCCGGCGATGAACTGATGCGGGCTGATCATGCTGCGACCATCGCGGCCCTTGCGCCGGGCCAGCCAGCCGAGCGGGCTTTCACTGTCATTGACGAGGACGCTGGCGACGCCGTCATCGGTGAGGATCTGCCGCGTTTCCAGCGATAGATGCTGCGCGCGATGGTGGTCGACGCGGTCGGGATGCTTGGCGGTGCTGCGGGATGTCTTCATCGGGGCGACTCCATTTAGGACAATAAGCTCACATCCCGAACGGCCCGGCAAGCAGAATTTTAGACTTTATTCCTTTATCGGCTTTTATTCAAAGGAACGAGTGCCTTCGCACGATCGCTCGAAGCTGCGGCGTTGAGAAAGCGGGTTTCCGGCGGCGACCGCGATTGATCCGCGGCCGGCGCGCGCGAAGAGTTCATCGCAGTCTTCGGCCACGACCTGCGGGCAAAGCCCACCCCTGTCGTCCGACAGATCACGTCCAGAATTCGCGGCACGGCATCGATGCGCGGGATGGCCTCAACGTCCGCTTGAAAGTCTCCCGTCATACCCGCCAAGTTCACGTATCGCCTGCCTGTGGTGTCACACACCAATTGCGCGTGGCGGGAGATGTATCCCGCATCCCGACGTAGAACTTTCTTCGTCTCCGATTTGTTCTATATTGGTTCCTGCGGATGGAACCTGACTTTATTGCTTAGCTTTACTTGTGCGGATTACTTGCGGGATCGCTTGCTCAGGTCACCTGTTCAGGTCACTTGCGCCGGCGGCGCTGCTGACCCAGCCCCATTTTCTTGGCGAGCTGCGAACGCGCCACCGCATAGTTCGGCGCGACCATCGGATAGTCGGCCGGCAGGCCCCATTTCTCGCGATATTGTTCCGGCGTCATCGCGTACTGCGTGCGCAGATGGCGCTTCAACGACTTGAAGCGTTTTCCGTCCTCGAGACAGACCAGATATTCGGCGGTCATCGATTTCTTGACGGACACCGCCGGTTTGGCCGGCTCCGCTGCGACCTCCGGCCGGCCGTTCGACACCCGCACCAGGGCAGCGTGAACCTGACCGATCAGCGCCGGCAGTTCTGACGCCGGTGTTGGATTGTGACCGACATAGGCCGACACGATCGTCGCCGTGAGATCGATGAAGCTCTTGCCGGCGATGTCGTTCATGATCCGTCGTCTTTCAAGGATTGGAGCCGCACTTTACTTGACAATCATGCGGGCATTACAGCCACGAGGGCAATAACAACGTATAGCGCGCCGATTTCATTCTGCGCGCAAGATTAGTCGAGATCAGCTGAAAGTGACCGCCAACGGCAATGGGCTGAGCGTCAGCCCCTGTTGTCGAGATGTTCGCGCAACTCGTCGATCGAGGCGAAGCGCATCATGCCTTCGGGCATCTGCGCCTCGATGGAGCCGTCGGAATACAGCGAATAGGCCATGCCATCGACGACCCCCGATTTCAGCACGGTGACGTCCGGTGCTTGCGACGGCTCTTCAGCCGGCGTCGGCGGAACGTAGCGATCCGGAATCAGCGCGGCATCGGGCAGCTTGTCGCTTGGCGAGGACGAGGTACGGGCGGCGCGGCGGATCGCGTCGGAGCGCGACCGATCCGGCTGCGGCCAGGCATCCTCGAAACTCTTCGGCTGCTCGGCGGGCGCCTCCGGCGTTGGCATGGCCGCCTCGAATGCGGCAGCTGCCTCGGCCCTCTCCCGCTCCCGGCGCGACGACTGGAACAGCAGATTGCGACGCTTCGGCTCCTCAGGCACCGGTGCCTCGGCGGCCGCGGACGCAAGCCGCTCACGGTCGCGCAGCACTTCGTCCTGCCATGGGGGAACACCTGGCTCCGGAACGGCAGGTCGCGCGGCCGGCTGGTCACGGCTGAACAGCGGGGCCGGCGCCGGCGCGTCATCCGCCTCCTCTGCGTCCTCCCTCGGAACCGGCGGCAGTTTCAGTTCCCGGCGCGGCAGCCGGGGCGACGGAACCAGTTCATCGATCTCGCCCTGTGGTCCAAACTTCTTCAGCTCGCGGACGGCGAGCGCCATGCTGACCATGATCAGGCCGGTGCAGGCGCCGACCGTTCCGGTCAGGATCAGGGTATTGCCGAAGCCGAATTCCTTGACCGGAATGCCGAAGCCGATCGCGGCAAGGCCCGCCAGAATGACCCCGATCCCGGCAATCAGCAGCAATTTCATAGTCTTCGAACTCCTCGACGGACCACTCGCGAGTCTCGTCATGGGTGCCACGATAGCGTCATATTGCGTGCACCGCCAAACGGCATTTTGCGTTCATCCCTTGTACATCGGCCTGGTGGTAAGTTTTGGGAGAGTTTTCTTCCACCGGAGACAACAGGTTTGGGACAGCCGACGCCGATCTATCCCTAAACGGTAAAGCTTTTACCTTGTCCTGTTTGTTGCAACGCATTAAGAAACTTCAGCCACAATTCTCAATTACTTCAAAAGAGAAGTGCGCTATATCGATGCCGGGGAAACGAGGCTCAAAGAGCGCTAAAGCTGAGCCATTGGGGACACCGGGTTATCCATCGCCATGTCATCGATTACGACTGCGGCCATCGACACGCCAGTAAGGCGCTCGGTGGAACGGACGTGTGACGACCTCGCCATCCTGGCGCTTGTCGTTGTCAGTATCGTCGCAAGCTTCACGTTCCGGGACTACGGTCTCGGATGGGACGACTATACTCACGCTGAATATGCAGATCTTCTATTGAAGATGTACGGGTCGGGCTTCACCGACACCGGCGCTTTGTCGTTTGCAAATCTCTACATGTATGGCGGCGGCTTCGATATGGCGGCCGCGCTGCTGCACAAGATCATCCCGCTTGAGCTGTTCGAGACGCGACGCCTGCTCGGCGCGATCGTCGGCGTCATCGGCCTCGGCGTCACCTGGCGCCTCGGCCGCCGTGTCGCCGGCCCCGTGGGCGGCCTCGCCACGCTGCTGCTGCTGGCGCTGTGCCCGACCTTCTACGGCCATATGTTCATGAACCCGAAGGATGCGCCTTTCGCCGTGGCGATGGTCATCCTGATGCTCGGGCTGGTGCGCCTTGCGCAGGAATATCCGAATCCGTCGCCGCGCACGGTCCTGATCCTCGGCCTCGGTGCCGGCTGCGCGATCGGCTGCCGCATTCTCGCCGGCCTGACGCTGATCTACGCGGTGATCGGCTTCATGCCGCTGTGGATCGAGGATGTCCGCACCAATGGCGTGCGCGAGAGCGTGCACCGCTTGCTGCATGTCCTTTACGTGCTGCTGCCCGGCCTCGCTTTCGGCTATCTGATCATGGGCCTGATCTGGCCGTGGTCGATTCTCGAGCCCGCCAATCCGCTGCGCGCCCTGGGCTACTTCTCTCACTTCTTCGAGAAACCGTGGAAAGAGATGTTCGACGGCGCGATGATCTCGGTGCCGGACATGCCGTGGTCCTATCTGCCGACGCTGTTCGCGCTGCAGCTTCCGGAAGTGCTGCTCAGCCTCACCTTCGGCGGCATCGCGCTGACCATCATGTCGCTGTCGCGCGACACCGTGCCCGCACGTCGCAAGACCATCCTGTTGATGCTGACCTTTGCCGCCACATTGCCGCTGGTGATCGCCATGGTGAAGCGCCCGGCGCTGTATAACGGCATCCGGCATTTCATCTTCGTGCTTCCGCCGATGGCCGTGCTCGGCGGCGCGGCTTTCGCGGCGCTGATGGACTGGCTGCGCGTCAATCATCGCGGCGCGCAAGCGGCTGCCGTCGCCGTGTTCTCCTTCGGCCTGATGCTGCCGACGGCCGAGATGATCCGGCTGCATCCGTATCAGTACACCCACTTCAACTACATCGCCGGCACCGTTCGCCAGGCCGATGCGCTGTACATGCTGGACTATTGGGGCCTTGCGCTGAAGCAGGCCTCCGATGCGCTGCGCGAGCAGATCGTCGAGCGCCAGGAAAGCCCGCCGGTCGGCCGCAAGTGGAAGGTCGCCGTGTGCGGCCCGCAGCGTCCGGCACAGGTCGCGCTCGGTCCCGACTTCACCATCGGCTGGGACAGCCAGTCGGCCGACTTTGCGATGACGCTCGGCGAGTTCTACTGCAAGGGCCTCACCGCCCCCGTGATTGCCGAGATCAAGCGCGACGACGTCGTCTTCGCCAAAGTCTACGACATCCGCGGCAGCAGCATTTCGAGCCTGCTCGCGATCCCCGCGCCGTAAAATTCTGCGTTAGTACTAAGTTCCAAGTTTTCGTCGTGCCCGGCCTTGTGCCGGGCATCCACGTCTTGGCGATCATGAAAGGCGTGGATGGCCGGGACAAGCCCGGCCATGACGACTCTTGTTGTTCATGGCCCGTGTCGTAGACTAACGCGCCGCCTGAAACCTGATGTCGCCGTTGTTCAGAAAGCACGTCTTGCTGAACAGGCCGAGATCGACAGGATTCGGCAACCGCACATCGTCCAGATCGGGACATGGCTTCACGGCGGGGTCGTAGGACCGATGAATCTGCGAGATGAAGACGAAGATCAGCCCGCGTTCCCTCGCGAATGACTGCAGCGCACGCACCTGCACCATCAAGGCCGGGTTCTCGCGTTTCTGATCGAGCAGTTGCAGATAGTCGATCACCACAAGCGTGCCGCGCGGCGCATCGGCCAGTTTCCGGACGACGTAGTCGGCGCTGATGTCGTCGGAATTGTCGAATTCGAACAGAGTATCGAAACGCCCCCGCTCCACGCCGATGGCACTGAAACGGTCCAGCACGTCCTTTTCGCTGTATTCCAGCGAAAAGAACACGCTGCGATGGCCGGATTGCATCGCCTCCACGGCAAGCTTCAGGCTCATCAGCGTCTTGCCATGGCCCGGGCGCGCGCCGACCAGCACGAGATCGCCAGGAGACAGTTGTTCGAACAGTTTCGCGGCAGGTGCCACCGAAGACATTCGGGCCACAAGCAGGCTCCAGGCAGCAAAGCCTTCTCGCACGGCGATCCGGTCGAGTGCCTCGTGCAGAGGAATGTTATCGGCGCGGGATAGAAGCCTGGCCTTGCGCTTCAATTGATAAACAGGCGCAGAAAGACGCATTGTGAGAACCTCCTGGTGCGAGCGTTGTCACAACCCCTCCTTATGCTTGATGCTCGAACAGTTGGTTCGGTGATCAGAGAGCCCGGTATGATGGATACTTTCCCGCTGGAGGGGGGAGGCGTGGGCCGCGCCAGAATCACAGTGTAGCGCAATCCCCTTCCCCGCGAAATTGCGGACTTCCAATCGCCCGCCATCAATTCTCCCTCTTCGCCCGCGAATGACACGCCATGATGATCAATCGACGAACATTGCTGGCGGCTGCGCCGGCGCTCATGGCGTGGCCGGCCTTTGCCAAGGAAACGGCAAAGGACGCGCCGGCAGCGTTGCAAGCCTATGAACGCGACACCGGCGGGCGGATCGGCGTCTATGCCGAAAACCTCAAGACGGGCGCAAAGATCGCGTGGCGCGCCCATGAGCGCTTCGTGATGTGCAGCACGTTCAAGGCCTCGCTCGCCGCCTGCGTTCTCGCCCGCATCGACCGCGGCGAAGACAAGCCCGATCAGATGATTGCCTATGCCGCTGCAGACCTTCTGCAATATGCACCGGTCGCGCGCGACAATCTTGCCAAGGGCGCGCTCTCGGTCGCCGACATGTGCAAGGCCATCGTCGAGCTCAGCGACAACACCTGCGCCAACATGCTGCTGGCGCGCGTCGGCGGTCCGGCCGCCCTCACCGCCTTCTGGACCAAGACCGGCGACGGCGTCTCGCGCCTCGATCACAACGAGCCGCTATTGAACCGTTCGCGTCCCGGCAATCCGCAGGACACGACCACGCCTGCCGCGATGGCCGGCAACGTCAAACGCTTCGTGACAGGCGACGTGTTAACGCCCGCCTCGCGCGAACGCCTCACCGACTGGATGGTGAACTGCAAGACCGGCGACAAGCGCCTGCGCGCCGGGCTGCCGAAGACATGGAAGATCGGCGACAAGACCGGCAACAACGGCAAGGACGCCGCCGGCGACATCGCCGTGACCTGGCCGAAGCCAGACCAGCCCGTCGTCATCGCCGCCTATACGCAGGGCGGCACGCCGACGGCTCCGCAACTGGAGACGGTGTTCACGGCGATTGGCGAGATGGTCGGGCGGCAACTGGGATAGGCTGCGTCGTCGGCAGAACATCTGGCTTCCGGCGCGACATCGTTCCGACGACAATCCCGCCAAGAATCATGGCCATCGAGGCGATCAGCGACAGCTCGATCGCCTCGCCCAGCACCAGCGCGGAAATCGCAACGCCCATTACCGGCGTTGCCAGCAGGCCGAGCGACGTAATGGTCGCCGGCAGGCTGCGGTTGATGATCACCATCGCCCAATGCGCCAGCGCCGTGCCGAAGATCCCGCCGAACAGCAATGCGCCGACGAGTTCGCGCGTCCAGGCGATATCGGGGACGCCTTCGCGGATCAGCGCCAGCACTGTCAGCAGCACGCTCGCGAGCAGCGCCTGCCAGAACACGAGTTGAAACGGCTCGGAGATCCAGCGGTGGCCGCGGACATAGACGATGTTCGCCGCCCAGCACAGCGCCGCGAGTAATAACAGCCCGCTGCCGATCAGCGCATTGCCGTTGCTCCAGTCGAATGCCGACGGGTTGAACATGACAGCGATGCCGGCAAGCCCGAGCACGATGCCCGCGAGACGTTCTCGCGGAACGGGCTCACGCAGCAGCAGCCAAGCGGCCGGCGCGACCCAGAGCGGCGTGGTGTAGCCGAGCACGATGGAGCGCCCGACCGGCACAAATTGCAGGCCGAAGGCAACCAGCACCGAGAATAGGCCCATATGCAGAACCGCGACACTGACGATCACAGGCATGTCGCCGCGCCGCGGCACGATGAATTGCCGGCGCGCCAGCGTAATCGCCGCAAGAGCGAGCGTGGCAATCACGGCGCGGATCGCCACCGACCACAGCGGCGAAATGTGCTGCACCAGAAATTTCGTCAGCGTCCAGTTCAGCCCCCACATGGTCACGACGACGGCAAACAGCAGCAGCGCCGTGCGGCGCGACAGGGGATGTTCGGACATGGCTTCATCTCACGGCTTCGGTGCATGGCGCACTCGACAGACCGAGGACACTAGGTTTTACTGGCCCCAATCAAAGATCCATTCCAGTAAAAATGACTGAGCCAGTTTGATGGGCGACATTCTCGCAGGGCTGATCGATATCGCGCGCGGGTCCGCGAGCGGCGAGACGTTGACGCGGCAGCTCTATGATCAGCTCCGCGCGGCGATCCTGAGCGGCGCGCTGCCGCCAGGCCATCGCCTGCCGTCGAGCCGCGACTGCGCGCAGCAGCTCGGCCTCGCCCGCAACACCGTCTCGTCCGTCATCGATCAGTTGGCCATGGAAGGCTATCTCGACGTCGCGCAGGGACGACGCCCGACGGTCGCCGCCGCTGAGCGCAAGGCGTTGCTGACCGGGCGCAACATTGCCGGCAAGACGCCGAAGCCGCTCGGCCTGTCGCGCTGGGCCGAGCGCGTGCAGAAGTCGGATTGGCCGTTCATCAACAAAGGGAGGCCACTGCTGTTGGCCCCGGCGCTGGCAGATGCGCGGCTGTTTCCCCACGACATCTGGGCGCGCTGCCTGCGCCGCGCGGCGCGACGCGGATCGACCGGCGATCCCGCCATCAATCGCGCCTCGTTGCGCAACGCCCTGCTCCGCCATCTCATCGCCTATCGCGGCGTGCGGGCCGAGGCACGACAGATTATCCTGATGCCATCGGCGCAGTCTGCGCTTGAACTCATCGCGCGCGTGTTACTCGATGCCGGCGATCTCGCCTGGGTCGAAAGCCCCGGCTATGGCGGCGCATATGCGGCGCTCAATGCGGCCGGCGCGACCATGCGCGGCATTTCGCTGGATGGCAGCGGCCTCTCCATCAAAGGCCGGCGCGATCGCCCGCGGCTGATCTTCGTGACCCCGTCGCATCAGCATCCCACCGGACGGCTGATGCCTGTGAGCCGGCGGCAGCAATTGCTTGCATTTGCCAATGACATTGGGGCTGCCATCGTCGAGGACGACTATGACAGCGAATTCCACTATGACGGCCGCCCCGTCGCCGCCCTGCAGGGCCTCGATGACAACGGCCGCGTGTTCTATGTGGGCACGTTCTCGAAACCGATGTTCGCGGATGTGCGCAGCGGCTACGCCATCGTGCCGCCGGATCTTGCCGACCTGTTCGAAAAGGCGCAGCGCCACGGCAGCCATATCGTGCCGGCGCCGGTGCAGGATGCGCTGGCCGAATTCATCGACGACGGTCACTTCGCGGCGCATATCCGCAAGATGACGCGTGTCTATCGCAGCAGGCGCGATCACCTGCTGCAGGCACTGCAAGTTCATGCCGGCGATCACCTGACGATCGAACCGCCGGCCGGCGGCATGCAGTTGCTAGCCCATCTCGATCTCGATCGCGACGACCGCACCATTTCGGCACGACTTTCCGAGCTCGGCGTGACCGGCCGCCCGCTATCGATGTATTTCACCGGACCTGTGGCCGGCCAGGGATTGTTCATGGGCTTTTCCGCCTGGAACGAACAGGAGATCGACAAGGCTGCCGCCATCGTCGGACAGGTGCTGCGCGCCACAGCTCCGCCACGCGGCCACTCCGGCAAGGCACCGAAGCGGCCGAAGGGCTGACGTTCCTATGCAGCCGCGAGCTTCTTCTCGACGGCCAGCGCCGCCGGCAGCGGTCGCCACAGCACCGTCATTTCCTGTATGAGGCCGGCGTCGTTCAGACGCCAGTAGTCGACGCCATCCAGCTGTTCTGTGCCAACGGTGATACCGAAGAAGGCGGACACGTGTTCCGGGCCCTGCAGCACTTCGTGGAAGTCGAAGCTGTCGACGACACCCAGCAGCGCCGTGACCACCGGCCGGATCGCTGCCTTGCCCTTGAACGGCTCGGCCGCGAGCGGCGTCTTCAGCACGATGTCGTCGGCCATATGCGAGAGCATGGCATCGAGGTCTTTGCGCTGCATCGCTTGGGTAAATGCATGGATGTGCGTGAGGTTCATGATCATGATCCTTTCGATCATATTAGAAGCGGCTTGCGCAACTCACTCCGCCGCTGTCGGCACGATGATGCCAAGCTTCGTCGCGATGCGTTGTGCGGTGGCCTCGCGTTGCGCGGTGATCTTCGCCACCGACTGACGGGTCTGCGCCAGCACCGTCGCCGGTGCGGTTTCGGGCGTGCCGCTGTTGAACGGCGGCTGTGGCGCATATTCCATGAACAGCTGAATTCCCTGCGCCACCTCGTCGCCGCGCAGTTCTGCAGCCAGACGCAGCGCGCCATCGATGCCCGACGTCACGCCGGCGGCGAAGATCCAGTCGCCGTCGATCACCACGCGCTCGTTGACCGGCGTTGCGCCAAAATAGCGCAGCAGATGAAACGACGCCCAATGCGTGGTCGCGCGGCGGCCCATCAGCAATCCCGCAGCGCCGCAGATCAGCGCGCCGGTGCAGACCGAAAAGATTCGAGCATGTCCGGCCTGCTGACGGAGCCAATCGAGCACAACCGTATCGTCCATCAGCGCTTCCTGGCCGAAGCCGCCGGGCACATGCAGCACGTCGAGCTGGGGCGCGTCGCCAATGGCGGCATCCGGCGTAATACGAAGCCCCCTGTAGTCGCGCACGGGATCGGTGGTCTTGCCATAGATTCGATAGGTCGAATTCGGGATCCGCGACAGCACTTCGAACGGGCCGGTGAGATCGATCTGGTCAAGCCCCTCAAACAACAGCGAGCCGATCTGGAGATGTTGGTCTGGCGGGATCATGGAATGCTCCAAGCATTTGTGAATGGACAAGCCGAACCTAGCCCGGCACAGTCTGGCGAATATGCCAAAGACCCCTCGTTCCCCGCCAAACTCTGTTGCGACGGTTCCGCGCGTTATCGACGTGCTGGCGTTCCCGTCGGTGCAACTGCTCGACGTGTCCGGCCCGCTGCAGGTCTTCGCCACGGTCAATGAGATCATGCAACGCAAGGGACAACCTGCGCCCTATAGGCTGCGCGTGATCGCGCGCGGCGGCCATAGTGTGACCGCCTCTGCCGGACTTGGCCTCGCCGTGAGCGATCTGCCGCGCCAGGCCGAACCGATCGACACGCTGCTCATTGCCGGCGGTCCCGGCGTACACGCCGCCGCTTCCGATCCCGCTATGGTCGCCTGGGTGCGCAAGCGCGCGGCCAAGGCGCGGCGCACCGCCTCGGTCTGCACCGGCGCGTTCCTGCTTGCGTCAACCGGCGTGCTCGACGGCCGTCGTGCCGCCACCCACTGGTCCTGGTGTTCCGAACTCGCGCAGCGCTTTCCCGACGTGCATGTGGAGTCCGACCCGATCTTCGTCCGCGACGGCGCGTTCTGGACATCGGCCGGCGTGACCGCGGGAATCGATCTCGCGCTGGCGCTGGTGGAGGAAGACCTCGGACGCAGCGTCGCGCTGATGGTGGCGCGCCATCTCGTGGTATTTCTCAAGCGCCCCGGCGGCCAGTCGCAATTCAGCGCGGCATTGTCGCTGCAGACCGCGGACGACAAATTCGGCGCGCTGCATGAGTGGATCGGCAAGCATCTCGCCGACGACATTTCGCTACCCATGCTGGCAGAACAGGCCGGCATGAGCGAGCGCAGCTTCAGCCGGCACTATGCGGACGCCACCGGCATCACGCCCGCCCGCGCCGTCGAGCAGTTGCGCGTCGAAGCCGCACGGCGGCTGCTCTCGGAAACGAAACTGCCGGTGAAACGCATTTCGCAACGCTGCGGCTTCGGTTCCGAAGAAACCATGCGACGCAGCTTCCTGCGATTGCTTTCTGCCACGCCGCAAGACTATCGCGCGCGTTTCAGTTCCTGAATGTCGCGATCGGGCCTTCTGCCACCCTGGTAAGCATGTCTGCCGCGCAAACCGTCTGGCTTGCTGCCGCAACAGGGCGGGATTAGGCTGGCATCAGCCAAACGCCAAAACACTGCCAGTCAATCCGGGAGCACTCAACATGTCACCAGCCGAAGCCCGCCTCAAGGAAGTGCCGTCGCATATGAGTGAGGGCGAATGGGCCCAGCGCGTCAATCTCGCCGCTGCCTATCGCCTCGTTGCGCTCTACGGCTGGGACGATCTCATCGACACCCACATCTCCGCCCGCGTGCCCGGCCCCGACCATCACTTCCTGATCAATCCCTATGGCCTGATCTTCGAAGAGATCACGGCATCGTCGCTGGTCAAGGTCGATCTCGACGGCAACCAGCTGTCCGAAAGCGAATACAGCATCAACCCGGCCGGCTTCACCATCCATTCGGCAATCCACGAAGTCCGCGAAGACGCCGGCTGCGTGATGCATCTGCACACCCCGGACGGCACCGCAGTGGCCTCCTGCATGGAGGGCCTGCAGCCCCTGAACCAGACTGCTCAGCTCGTGATCCCCGAACTCGCCTATCACGACTATGAAGGCGTCGCGCTCGATCACGACGAACGCCCGCGCCTGCAGAAGGATCTTGGCACCAAGAACGCCATGCTGCTGCGCAATCACGGCACGCTGACCGTCGGCCGCTCGGTCGCCTCGGCGTTCGAGCGCATGTATTACCTGGAACGCGCCTGCACCATGCAGGTCCGCACCCGGATGCTCGGCCCGACCGCCTATCCGGTCGACCAGATCGTCATCGACAAGAACGCCGTGCTGGTGGGCAACCCCGACAAGGCCGAATTGCGCTCGACCAAGCTGGTCTGGCCGCCGATGCTGCGCAAGCTCGACCGCCGCGATCCGTCTTACAAGACCTGAGATTTGGTGCTATAGAGAGGTTACATACCTCTACACAGTGATTCAAAACGCCGTCCAATTCCGGGCGGCGTTTTTATGTTTGGTGCAGACTGTCATTCCGGGGCGCGTGCGACGCCGCAGGCGAACCTCGGCCATTCCACTTGGAATGGCGGGGAATGACGAGCCTGGGATCACGGCCGCATGAACGCAAAATCCGTGTCGGGATCGCAATTATCGGCAACGAAATGCAGCTCCGACTGTACGTCAGCCGTGGTCCTTGTCTCCAGATACTTCGAGACCACGAGATTCACGAGGGAGCGACAGACGCTGTCCTGATCGACCCCGGCGGTCTGAGCTGCCGCCATCGCGGCAGAGAAATGAGTATTGGCGATTTCGGCTGCGGACATTGCATCCTCCCTTTTTTTGTCTTTCGATCAGGAAAGCCTGACGCAAGCCTTGATGTGGGTCAACGCGAAGGCAGTCGTCATCCCAACACTCCGTCATGGCCGGGCTAAAGCGCGAAGCGCAGCTTCGCTAGATGTCCCGGCCATCCGCGCCTCAGCTCGCGGCCAAGACGTGGATGCCCGGCATATGCCGGGCATGACGGCTATTGCCAGCTTACTTCTTCACATCCGCCAGCGCCGCAATGATCCGCGCCCACGACCGGATGCCCTTGTGGAAGCTCTTGAGGTCGTACTTCTCGTTCGGCGAATGGATATTGTCGTCATCGAGGCCGAAGCCGATCAGGAGCGAGTCCAGACCGAGCGTGCGCTTGAAATCCGCGACGATGGGAATCGACGCACCTGAGCCGATCAGCAGCGCCTGCTTGCCCCATTCGTCGGTCAGCGCATCGCGCGCAGCGGCGAGCGGCTTCATGTTCCAGTCGAGCGCGATGGCCGGCGCATTGGAATGATCGAGAAACTCCGCCGTGCAATCGCCGGGCAATTGCGACGTGACGAAAGCCCGGAACGCATCGCGGATCTTGCCGGGGTCCTGACCCTCGACGATGCGGAACGAAACTTTCGCCGACGCATGCGAGGCGATCACCGTCTTGGAGCCCTCGCCCGTGTACCCACCGACGATGCCGTTGATATCGCAGGTCGGACGCGACGTGATCTGTTCGATCAGTTCGCGGCCCCGCTCGCCGGCCGGAATAGAGAGACCGATCGGCTTGAGGAAGCTCTCCGCGGTGAGACCGAGGCCCTTCCACTGCGCCAGAATATCGGCAGGCAAATCCTTCACGCCATCATAGAAGCCGGGAATGGTGATGCGGCCATTGTCGTCATGCAGCTTGCCGAGAATATTGGTCAGCACGCGGATCGGATTGCGCGCACCGCCGCCATAGATGCCGGAATGCAGATCGCGGTTGGCTGCAGTGATCTTCACCTCTTCATAGACGAGCCCGCGCAGCGACGTGGTGATCGCCGGGGTGCTCGGGTCCCACATGCCGGTGTCGCACACCACCGCGAAATCGGCGGCGAGATCCTTCTTGTTGGCTTCGAGGAACGGCACGAAATTCTTCGAGCCGACCTCCTCCTCGCCTTCGATGCAGATGGTGAGATCGATCGGCAGCGAGCCTGTGACATTCACCCAGGCCCGGCAGGCTTCCACGAAGGTCGAGAGCTGGCCCTTGTCGTCCTGCGCACCGCGCGCAACGATGATGTCGCGGCCATCGGCATGTTTGGTGACCACCGGCTCAAACGGAGGACGATGCCACAGGTTCAGCGGATCGACCGGCTGAACGTCGTAATGACCATAGAACAGAACATGCGGCCGCTTGCCGGTGTTGCCCTTGGCGGTGGCGACGATAGCGGGATGGCCCGCCGTCGGCCGTACCTCGGCGTTGAAGCCCAGGCCCTCGATCTCGCCGGCCAGATGCTTTGCCGCCGCCTTGCAGTCCTCGGCGTAAGCCGGATCGGCGGAAATCGACTGGATCCGCAACAGCGCGAACAACCGCTCCAGGGCCTTGTCGAAATCGGCATCGACGCGATCGAGAACGGATGCAAGCTGCGTATTGGACATGAGCGAATTTCCTTAAGCGTGATGGTCCGGAATTTCGGTGGAATCTAGCAGCACCGGCGGGTGGTGCATATGCCAGATCAATCCGCCTGCGAGGATGGCCGTTGCCAGCAGATTATTGCCCCAGGCCTGCAGCATCGCCGGGAATACCGGGATCGACAGCGCCATCAGCACGCCAATGATGCCAAGCAGCCACCATGTCCCGGTCCGTACATTCGGCCTGGGATCATCGGCGGCGCGATGCATCAGCACCGTGAGCGGCAGAAACAGCCACATGAAGTAATATTGCCGCGCCAGCGGCGATGCCACCGTCATCAGGCAGAACAGGATGCCGAGTTCTTCGGCACGTGAGCGCGGCGTGAGTTTCGATCGCGGCAAAAGCGACCAAATGAAGCCGAGGCCGATCAGACCAGACACCGCGAGCACGATCAGGTTCGCGGTTTTGTAGCTGACATCGATCACGTTCATCGTGGCCGATCCACGCTTGCGATCGTCCTGGAAATAATCGATCGGCCGCACCAGACGATGCGTCATCGCGATGATCGACTGATTGACCCAGGACCAGTTCTGTTCGTCGCGCTGGCCGAACCCCTTCTCGGAGCTGGAGCCGACCATTTCGGTGTACCAGGTCTTCACCTCGGCCGCATTGCGCGCGAAGCCGCGAAACGGCGCCGGCACCACATAGAGCAACAGCAGCGTGCAGATGATCATGCTGGCCGAGGCCGCCCAGTGCCGCCGCCAGATCAGATAGGGTAGCACCGCCACCGGAAACACCTTGATGGCCGTGGCGAGCGCAAACATGCTGCCGCCGAGCCACGGCCGATCCTTCTGCATCCACCAGAAGCCGAGCAGCATCATCGCCAGCAGCACCAGATTGGGCTGGCCGAGATCGTACATGTCGAACACGAAGGTGATGGTCGCAAAGCCCGGCAGCGCCGCGAGCCAGGCCGCCGGAATCTTCTTCGAGCCGGTCATGGCATTGGACAGCTGGCTGGTGATCGCCCAGGCCGCCGAATTCAAGATCGAGAGCAAGAGATAGAGCGGGATCTTGCCGAACCAGCTCGGGAGCGCCAGCAAGACCGCGGACAGCGGTGGATAGATGAAGTCCAGCGCACCATTGGTCTTCGCCTCATAGAGCGGCGCACCATGCAGCACCTGCCGCCCAGCCCAGAACCACAGCGCGTAGTCCTTGGTCTTGCCGTTGCCGAAGATTTCCGGGACGAGCACATCCGCCGTCAGCAGGACGCAGGTGATCAGGAACAGCACGTCCAGCGGCTGCCGCAAGGACGGCCACCGCAAAACCGGCATTTCGCCGTCACTTTTCGTCACTTCGCAGTCCCGCTTCAAAGACGCACCAAGGCAGCGCGTTCAGACCGCGGTGGGTAGCAGATGGCGCCGGACCTGCAAAGGCGCAGACCGGCGTATACCGACGTGGTGAATGGCACTTACCGCTTCAAAATCCCGCCCAGCGTCCCGCGCACGATCTCGCGGCCGATCGAGCTTCCCAGCGAGCCGCCCACCTGCTTGCCGATATTGGCGACGATGCCACCGACGACCTTATTGGTCACGCTGCGGGTGACGCTCCGCGCAATCACCTGGCCGGTGGAGAGCCTGTTGCGGCCGGTATTGGTGCCGAAGATGGTGCCCACGATGGCACCGAGCTGGCCCAGAAATCCGCCGCCACCACCGCCCGCCGCGTCGCCAGCCTCGGCGGGCGTCGCCGCCGTGCCGGCGATGCGCTTCTGCAGCGTCTCGTAGGCGGATTCGGAATCGATCGCGGTGTCGTATTTGCCCTTCACCGGGCTCGCCGCGAGGATCGCCTTGCGCTCCTCAGGCGTGATCGGCCCGATACGTGCGGTCGGCGGACGCACCATGATGCGTTCGACCATCGCAGGCGTGCCGTTGCCTTCGAGGAACGAGACCAGTGCCTCGCCCTTGCCGAGTTCGGTGATGACCGTGGCCGTGTCGAGTTTCGGATTGGCACGGAAGGTCTGTGCTGCCGCCTGCACCGCCTTCTGGTCCCGCGGCGTAAAGGCGCGCAGAGCGTGCTGAACGCGATTGCCGAGCTGGGCGAGTACGCGATCGGGCACATCGATCGGGTTCTGGGTGACGAAATAGACGCCGACGCCCTTGGAGCGGATCAGGCGCACGACCTGTTCGATCTTGTCGAGCAGCGCCTTCGGCGCATCGTTGAACAAGAGATGCGCCTCGTCGAAGAAGAATACCAGTTTGGGCTTCGGCAGGTCGCCGACTTCGGGCAATTCCTCGAACAGTTCCGAGAGCAGCCACAGCAGGAAGGTTGCGTAGAGCCGCGGGCTCGACATCAGCTTGTCGGCGACGAGGATATTGACCATGCCACGGCCGTCGCGGTCGGTCTTGAGAAAATCTTTCAGCTCCAGCGCCGGCTCGCCGAAGAATTTATCGGCGCCCTGGTTCTCCAGCACGAGCAATTGGCGCTGGATGGTGCCGATCGTCGCCTTGGTGACGTTTCCGAAGCTCAAGGCTGACTTGCGGACATCGGCGAGTGGATCGACCTCGTCCTTCTTGGCGGTCATCGGCACGATGGCATCGAGCAGCGCGCGCAGATCCTTCATGTCGAGCAGCGTCAGACCGTTCTCGTCGGCGACGCGGAAGGCGACGTTGAGCACGCCTTCCTGCACATCGTTGAGATCGAGCAGCCGCGCCAGCAATAGTGGCCCCATCTCCGAGATGGTCGCGCGCACCGGATGGCCCTGCTCGCCGAACACGTCCCAGAACACGGTCGAGAACTGATCGGGCTGGAACGTCAGCGCCATCTCCTTGGCGCGCTGCAAAATAAAGTCCTTGCCCTCGCCGACTTCGGCTATCCCCGAGAGGTCGCCCTTGATGTCCGCAGCGAAGACCGGCACACCGGCACGTGCAAAGCCCTCCGCCATCACCTGCAGCGATACGGTTTTACCTGTTCCCGTCGCGCCCGTGACGAGACCGTGGCGATTGCCGAGGGCCAGCGTCAGCCATGCCGGTTGGTCGCCCTTGCCGATGAAGATCTTGCCGTCGGTATCGCCTGACTTCAGTTCGGTGGTCGCCATCGGATCGCCTCTGTCGCGCGCATCAAGAAAAAGATTTCAAAAAAATTTGCGGCTCACCATGATCTTACCGCATCTTGGCGAGCGATTGAAACGCAAAGCGTTCCCGCCACACCTGAAACCCGTCCGTCGTTCCCACGGACGAAACACAAGCCGTATCTTTTTGCTCTTTCCAAAGTACGGCGCTGTCGCATCTGCGAACAATTGACCAAAATTTCACGTTTGCTCTTGCATTGGTGCAACACTCGATACGCGATCACACTGAATCGCACGTCGGGCGAGTTGGCGCGCTTGTAATTCGAATCACAGCGGCTCAAGATCACTTTTCAACATAAGGGCATCGGCACTCAACCGATGTGAGGCGGGGCATCATGGACGAATTAATCAAAGCGCTGACCGCAAAGGTCGGCATCGACGAAGCTGTGGCTGAAAAGGCTGTCGGCATTATCTTGGGGTTCCTGCGCAAGGAAGCACCGGCCGCGCCGGTCAATGCGCTCATCGAAAAAATTCCGGGTGCGGATGCAGCCATCGCATCGTCAGAGGGCGGTGGTGGATTGAGCAGCCTGATGGGCGGCGGCATCATGGCCCTGGGCAGCAAGCTGATGGGTCTCGGCCTCGGCATGGGCGAGATCCAGAGCGTCGCGCGCGAACTGTTCAAGTTCGGCCGCGAGAAGATCGGCGCGGATGCCATGGACGAGATCGTTGCCGGCACACCTGGCCTGAGCCAGTTCTCCTGACCGTCTGTTACGTCAGCAGCCGCGCGTAAGCGTCCAGCATCTTCATACGTCCGATCTTCATACGTCTGAGTACCATGACATATCCCATCTCCAAGATTGACGGTTTGACGGCCTTCGCCGCGACCAAACTGAAAAAGGCAGGCATCCGCACCATGGAAGGGCTGCTGGACGCCGCTCACTCCGCGAAGTGCCGCAAGGAACTCGCTGCCAAGACCGGGTTCAGCGAACAGCAACTGCTCGAATGGGCGAACCTCGCCGACTACCTGCGCATCCCCGGCATGGGCAAGGCCAAGGCCGAACTGCTCCGCGCCTCCGGCGTCAACACGGTACGCGAATTGACCCACCGCAACCCGTCCCGCCTGGCTCAGGCGATGCGCGAGGCCAACGACAAGCGCAAGCTGGTGCGGGTGATGCCCTCCGAGAAGTCGGTCGGCGACCTGATCGAAAAGGCCCGCCAGCTGCCGCTGAAGATTTCGTATTGAGCCTCTCGTCATTCCCCGGCACACCAATTGGTGTGCCTGAGGGCACGCGCAGCGCTAGCGGAGCGTGAACCTCAGCCACTCCGATTGGAGTGACGGGGAATCCCGAGATGGCTGAAACGCCGGATCGCTTCACGCTGCAAGATTCCGGGTTCGCCTGCGGCTCACGCCGCATGCGCCCCGGAATGACGTTTTGATCCATCTTGACTCCCTCCCCCCGACCGCGCAAAGCGACCTCATGATCGCGCGTCCGACAACGTCTGCTCCGACGGTCCACCCGGTGCTGGCCGCGCTGCTGGCATCGCCGGTGCCTGCCGTGATGGGTATCCTGAACGTCACCCCGGATTCCTTCTCCGATGGCGGCCAGTTCGATGCCCCCGAGCGTGCGCTGGCGCAGGCCAGGCGAATGATCGCCGAGGGCGCGGGGATCATCGACATCGGCGCCGAGTCCACGCGCCCCTATGGGTCCCGGCCTGTCACCGCCGATGAAGAATGGGCGCGGCTCGTGCCGGTGCTGGCCGACGTGGTCGCGCTCGGCACGCCGGTGTCGATCGACAGCATGAAGGCGTCCGTCGTCGCGAAAGCGCTCGCCGCCGGCGTCGCCATCGCCAATGACATCTGGGGACTGCAGCGCGATCCCGACATGGCGCGCGTCATCGCCGAGCACAGCGCGCCTGTGGTCGTCATGCATAACCGCGACGAGGTCGATGGCAGCATCGATATCGTCGCCGACATGAAAAGCTTCTTCGCGCGCTCGCTGGAGATCGCCGCCAGGGCCGGCATCCCTGCGGGCCACATCGTACTCGACCCCGGCATCGGCTTCGGCAAGACGCCTGAGCAGAGCATGATTGCGCTGGCGCGGTTCGACGCGCTGACCAGCTTCGGCCTGCCGGTGCTGATCGCCGCCTCGCGCAAGAAATTCATATCGACCGTCGTACCGTCGGAGCCGCAGCAGCGCATCGGCGGATCCCTCGCCGCGCATCTGCTGGCGGTGCGGCACGGCGCCAAAATCGTCCGCGCCCATGACGTCGCGGAAACCGTTCAGGCCCTGCGCGTCACCGCAGCCATCGAGGACTTAAGATGACCGACATGATCTTCATCAAGGGCGTATCCGTGCATGCCCATCACGGCGTGCTCGACTACGAAGGCGTCGTCGGGCAGCGCTTCGTCATCGATCTCGAACTCGATGCCGATATCGACCTTGCCTCGCGCACCGACCGCCTTGCCGATACCGTGTCCTATGCCAATGTCGTCGCCACCGCGATCGCCGCTTTCAAGGACACCAATTACAAGCTGCTGGAACGCGCTGCCGGTGCGGTGGCCGATGCGGTGCTCGCGGATTTTCCGCGCATCAGCTCGGTCAAGGTCACCGTGCACAAGCCGCACGCGCCGATCGCCGCGATCTTCGACGATGTCGGCGTGGTGCTGCGCAGATCGCGGGCGTAACCGATGGCCAGCGTCCTCATCGCGCTCGGCGGCAATGTCGGCGATGTCCGCATGACCTTCCGCAAGGCGATCGGCAATATCTGCGGCATGACGCAGGCCGCGTTGATCGAACGCTCGGCAGACTACAGCACGCCGCCAGTCGGCGATGTGCCGCAGGACCACTTCGTCAATGCGGCAATCGAGATCGAGACCGAACTCGATCCGCACGCGCTGTTGTTCACGCTGCACAGGATCGAACACAAGTTCGGCCGCAACCGCGTTGCCGAGGGGCACTGGGGTCCGCGGCCGCTCGATCTCGACATGATCGCCTATGACGACGTGGTCATCGCCAAGCCGGAACTGCACCTGCCCCACCCGCGCGCCACCACCCGCGCCTTCGTTCTGGTGCCGCTAGCCGAGATCGCCCCGGAGCGGGTGATCGCGGGCAAGACCGTTGCCGAGCATCTGAAGGCGCTCTCAACCGCCGGCATCGAGAAGCTGCCCGACCTCGATTGAGCGCCAACACGCCGGAACTATCCTCACAAGATCACTCGCAGATCCCACGGCGCGACCAGCTCGGACCAGATTGGTTTAGCTCTGTGCCCCGCCCCTCACCCGTCGTCGCTGCGCGACGCCACCCTCTCCCCGCATTGCGGGGAGAGGGAAGAAAGCGCCAATTCCGCGCATCCCCATGCTCGAACAGCCATTGGCAACCCCTTCTCGGCATGGCATTTTCCGGCTCAACCACGAAGCAATACCGGGAGTGAAGTTCCTCAATGTCGACTGCGACTGACGACCTGCGGCTGGCCGCCGATTTTGCGCCTGCGAGTTACGATGACTGGCGCAAGCTCGTCGATGGCGTGCTGAAAGGCGCGCCGTTCGAGAAGCTGATCAGCAAGACCTATGACGGCGTCAAGATCCAGCCGATCTATCCGCGCGCCCAGGATGCGGCGCCGATTGCCAGCCGGCCGGCCGCGGCGCCATGGCAGATCATGCAGCGGATCGACCACCCGGATGCCGGCAAGTCGAACAAGCAGGCGCTGCACGATCTCGAAAACGGCGCCACTGGTCTCACGCTGGTGTTCGAAGGTGCCAATGGCGCGCGGGGGTTCGGCCTCGTCGCCTCGCCCGACACCATCGAGACGCTGTTCGACGGCATCTATCTCGACGCCGGCATCGGCATCGAACTCCATGCCGGCCCGCAGTCGCGCATGGCCGTGACGCATCTCGCCGATTACATCAAGACGAAGGGCATCGATCCCGCCACATGCGATATCCGCTTTGGCCTCGATCCCATCGGCGCCACCGCCGTATGGGGCACCAGCGCCTATAACTGGTGGGAGATGGCGCCCGCCGTCACCGACACCATCAAGAAGCTCGCCGCACAAGGCTTCAAGGGCCCGTTCGCCGTTGCCGACGGCCGCATCATTCACGATGCCGGCGGCTCCGAAGTGCAGGAACTGTCCTACGTCCTCGCGGTGATGGTGTCCTATCTGCGCGCGATGGAAGACCATAACATTCCGCTCGAGACGGCCCGCGGCATGGTCTATGCGCGTCTCGCGGCTGATGCCGATCAGTTTCTCACCATGGCGAAATTCCGCGCGCTGCGCCTCTTGTGGGCGCGCATCGAGGAAAGCTGCGGCCTCGTGCCGAAGCCGCTGTTCATCGCTGCCGACACCGCATGGCGCATGCTTACGCAGCGCGATCCCTATGTGAACATGCTGCGCGCCACCATGGCGACATTCGCTGCGGGCCTCGGCGGTGCCAACTCCATCTGCGTGCTACCGCATACGCTGGCGCTCGGCCTGCCCGATGGCTTTGCGCGCCGTGCTGCGCGCAACACCCAACTGGTGCTGCTGGAAGAGTCCAATCTCGCCAAGGTCACCGATCCCGCCGCCGGTGCCGGCGGCATCGAGGCGCTCACGCGCGAACTGTGCGACGCCGCATGGGCGCAGTTCCAGGACATCGAAAAAGCCGGCGGCGCCTTCCCCGCGCTTGGCAACAATGTGATCCAGCCGAAGGTCGCCGCCACCCGCGCTGCGCGTCAGGCCAGCGTCGCCAAGCGCCGCGAAGTGCTCACCGGCGCCAGCGAATTCCCGAACCTGCATGAAGCACGTGCCAGTGTGCTGAAGGTCAAGCCGATCCCCGGCAAGCCCTATGGCAAGGACAAGATCAAGTTCAACCCGCTGGAACCGATCCGGCTGGCCTCGCCCTTCGAGGTGCTGCGCGACAAATCGGATCACCTGCTGGCGCGCAAGGGTGCCCGTCCGAAGGTGTTCCTGGCCAATCTCGGCACGCCAGCCGATTTCACGGCACGCGCGACCTTCGCCAAGAGCTTTTTCGAGACCGGCGGCATCGAAGCCCTCGACAGCGACGGATTCGCCGATCCGGCCGAACTCGCCAAGGCCTGGAAGGCCTCCGGTGCCGCGCTGGTATGTATCTGCTCGTCCGACAAGCTCTATGCCGGCCAGGCCGCGCCCGCAGCAAAAGCGCTTCAGGCCGCCGGCGCGAAGCATATCTATCTGGCAGGCCGCCCCGGCGACCTCGAGGCGCCCTTGCGCGACGCAGGCGTTAGGGATTTTATCATTGCCGGCGGCGATGCGCTGGCGATGCTGGTGCAGGCCCACGATCTACTAAATTCGGCCTGATGGAGTAAGCCATGACGGCAACGGCGAGCAAACCCGCGCTGACCGGCGGCTGCCAATGCGGCGCGATCCGCTTTGCGCTGTCGGCTGCGCCGACCCGGGTCAGCATCTGCCATTGCCGCATGTGCCAGAAGGCCACCGGCGCGCCATTCGCCTCGCTCGCCGATATCCCGAACGAGAACTTTGCGTGGACCCGCGGCAAGCCGGCGGCGTTCAAGTCATCGTCGATTGCGGAACGTGACTTCTGCGCCAAATGCGGCACGCCGCTGAGCTACCGCGCCATCGGCGGCCCCAAGATCGAGATCATGACCGGCGCCTTCGACCGCCCGGACCGCGTGGTGCCGACGCAGCAATTCGGCACGGAGTCACGCCTGGGCTGGGTCGGCAATGTGTCGAACCTGCCGAGCAAGACCACCATGCAGAATTTCGGACCGGAGAAATGCGCGGAAGTGTTCAGCTATCAGCATCCGGATCATGATTGAGATAGCGTGTTTCAACAAGGATCGCGCGCATGGGCAGTTTGCTATTCGACTTGCTGATGTGGCCGATCGCCAAGGTGCTTGAAAAAGTGTTTGACGTGGTACTCTGGCGGAAAACTGAAACGCCCCCGTCAGACGACCCGACCTACAAGAAGAACGTTCAGAGACTCATCGAACGCAATCGAGAATTCGAGAAACGACCATGACCAAGATTCCTGACTTCACCAACATCGCTTTCTCGCCCATCGCCGCCGGTGCGCCATCGCAGGGCGAGCCATGGCTGACACCCGAAGGCATTCTGGTGAAGCCGGGCTATGGCGAAGCCGATGTCGCCGGCATTGACTTCCTCGACACCTATCCGGGCATCGCGCCATTCCTGCGCGGCCCCTACCCCACCATGTATGTCAACCAGCCCTGGACGATCCGGCAATATGCCGGGTTCTCCACCGCGGAAGATTCCAACGCCTTTTATCGCCGCAACCTCGCCGCCGGCCAGAAGGGCCTCTCGGTCGCGTTCGATCTCGCCACCCATCGCGGCTATGACTCGGATCATCCGCGCGTGTCGGGCGACGTCGGCATGGCCGGCGTGGCGATCGACTCGATCTATGACATGCGCACGTTGTTCGCCGGTATTCCGCTCGACCAGATGAGCGTGTCGATGACCATGAACGGCGCGGTGCTGCCAATCCTCGCGCTCTATGTCGCCGCCGCCGAAGAACAGGGCGTGCCGCCGGAGAAGCTGACCGGAACGATTCAGAATGACATTCTGAAGGAGTTCATGGTGCGCAACACCTATATCTACCCGCCGACGCCCTCGATGCGGATCATCTCCGACATCTTCGCCTACACCTCACAGAAGATGCCCAAGTACAATTCGATTTCGATCTCCGGCTATCACATGCAGGAAGCCGGCGCGACGCAGGATCTCGAACTCGCCTATACGCTGGCCGACGGCGTCGAATATCTCCGTGCCGGTCTCGCCGCAGGTATCGACGTCGACCGCTTTGCGCCGCGGCTGTCGTTCTTCTGGGCGATCGGCATGAACTTCTTCATGGAAGTCGCCAAGATGCGCGCCGCGCGGCTGCTGTGGGCCAAGCTCCTGACGCAGTTCAATCCGAAGGACCCGAAATCGCTTTCGCTGCGCACCCATTGCCAGACCTCGGGCTGGTCGCTGACCGCGCAGGACGTCTACAACAACGTGATGCGCACCACCATCGAGGCGATGGCGGCGACACAGGGCCACACCCAGTCGCTGCACACCAACGCGCTCGACGAAGCATTGGCGCTGCCGACCGACTTCTCCGCGCGCATCGCCCGCAACACGCAGCTGTTCCTGCAGCAGGAAACCGGCACCAACCGCATCATCGATCCATGGGGCGGCTCCTATTACGTCGAACGTCTCACCCACGATCTCGCCACCAAGGCCTGGGCGCACATCCAGGAAGTGGAAGAACTCGGCGGCATGGCCAAGGCCATCGAGGCCGGCGTGCCGAAGCTGCGCATCGAGGAAGCCTCGGCCAAGACGCAGGCACGCATCGATGCCGGCCGTCAGGCGGTGATCGGCGTCAACAAATACAAGCCGGAAAATGAAGAAGCGCTCGACGTGCTCAAGGTGGAAAACTCCACCGTGCGCCGGCTGCAGATCGACAAATTGAAGAGGCTTCGTGGCGAGCGCAGCCAGGCCGACGTCGATGCCGCGCTGGCGGCGCTGACGCGCTCGGCCAAGGACGGCAACGGCAACCTGCTAGCGCTGGCGATCGATGCC
Organism: Tardiphaga sp. 20_F10_N6_6; assembly: GCF_052076045.1. Lineage (NCBI taxonomy): Bacteria > Pseudomonadati > Pseudomonadota > Alphaproteobacteria > Hyphomicrobiales > Nitrobacteraceae > Tardiphaga > Tardiphaga sp. 20_F10_N6_6. Next base: position 132,794 of record NZ_CP197239.1, on the reverse strand, counting down.
GCGCGGGCCAAGGCCACCGTCGGCGAAATTTCCGATGCGATGGAAAAGGTGTTCGGCCGCCACCGCGCCGAGATCAAATCCATCACCGGTGTCTACAAGCGCGAGGCGTCCACCATGAACGACAAGGTCCAGAAGGTTCAGGCGCTGATCGACGCCTTCGAGGACGCCGAGGGCCGCCGTCCGCGTATTCTCGTCGCCAAAATTGGTCAGGATGGCCATGACCGCGGCCAGAAGGTGATCGCTTCGGCCTTCGCGGATGTCGGCTTCGACGTCGATATCGGGCCGCTCTTCGCCACCGCCGACGAAGCCGCGCGGCAGGCCGTCGAGAATGACGTACACATCCTCGGCCTCTCCTCGCTGGCCGCAGCCCATCTCACCGCGGTGCCGGAGCTGAAGGCCGCACTCAAGAAGCAGGGCCGCGAGGACATCATGATCATCATCGGCGGCGTCGTCCCGCCGCAGGATTACGACGAACTCTACAAGGCCGGCGCGGAGGCGATCTTCCCGCCCGGCACGGTGATCTCCGAGGCGGCCGAAGAGCTGATCCACAAGCTCAATGCGCGGCTGGGCCACAGCGAGGCGGCGGCGTAGCTGCGGCGTCACGGCAAACGTGGTAGGATCGCGGGATGACCGACGTGATCGACATCCCGCTGGAGACGATCCTCGCAAAACTGCGAGCGATTGCGCCTGCCATCAAGGCAGAAGGCGTGACGCGGCTGGCCGTGTTCGGCTCTAGGGTTCGCGGTGACGCACGGCCGGACAGCGATCTGGATATTTTGATTGAGACGTTCGACAGAGCGTCTTCAGCGCGACGCTTCGATCTGTTCAAGGTCATGCATCTCATCGAAGATACGATTGGAATTTGGCCGCACGTCATGTTTCCAACCGAATTGACACCTCGCATCAGGGAACGCATGGCCGACGATCTGATCGAGGTGTTTTGATGCCTCCCACGTCCGAAGATCGTCTGAAAGACATTCTTGATCGCGTTCATCTCATCGAGCGCGTCACGAGCGGCATGGCGCCGGATCAGTTCGCCGAAGACGAAGTTGTTCGCGGTGCGGTAGAGCGCTTCCTTGCCATCATCTGCGAAGCGTCATTGCGGTTACCGGATAACGTCAAGATTCTCGCTCCGCATATCAATTGGCGAAGAATGAATGATTTCGGAAATCACCTCCGTCACGCTTATCATCTAACGGATGCGGACGAAGTCTGGCAGATCGTGCAGAATGACCTGCCTCCCCTCAAAGCCTTTGTTGAAAGCGTCATCCGCGAATGACTATACGTGCCTTTCATCAGTCGCTGCTTGCGGCTTTGCTCCTCGCACTGCCATGCATCGCGCCCGCCCTCGCCGCCGAGCCAAAGCCCGACATCCAGCTCAAGGCCAAATACACCGAGGTCGCCGTGTTCTTCGATGCCGCGATCAAGTCCGATGCGCCGCTGCTGAAATATCTCACATCCGCCAGCAATGGCTGGGCTGCGAAGACGCTGAAGGAACTGGCCGAGCAGCGCAAGGACATGCGCGATCTGCCTGCCGATATCCGCAACCGGCCCTGGGAATCGGAGCGCAGCTATACGCAGAGCTCGCTCGTCTCCGGCCGCTATGTCAGCATCATTCGCGCGGACTACAACTACACCGGCGGCGCGCATCCCAATCGTGCCAACGACACGCTGCTGTGGGACAGGCAGGCCGGCAAGATGATCAGCATCCGCCCTTTCTTCACCGAGCTCGCCGATGGCGGGCCGGCGATGACGGCGATCCGCGATGCGGTCGTCGCCGATCTGAAACTCGAGAAGAAAAAACGCGACAACGACAATCCCGACATGAGCCTCGTCGACGCGCTGGAACCGAAGCTGCTCAAGATCGGGCCGGTATCGCTGGCGCCGTCGACGTCGACCGGCAAGAGCTCCGGCCTCAGCTTCCATTACGGCCCCTATGCGGTCGGCTCTTATGCCGAAGGTGATTACGACGCCTTCGTGCCGTGGGAGAAACTCAAGCCATATCTGTCGGCCGAAGGCAGCGCGATCTTCGGCGGCGAGCGGCCGAAGGACGACGACAAGGGGCCGCAGTGACGAAAGCCCCCATCGACATCGACGCGCTCGCCAAAGACCTCCGCGCCGGCGGCCGCGCCGCGCTGGCGCGGGCGATCACGCTGGTGGAAAGCCGCCGCGCCGATCATCAGGCCGCGGCGCGCGAACTCGTCCAGGCGCTGCTACCCGCCACGGGTAATGCGTTTCGCGTCGGTATCACCGGCTCGCCCGGCGTCGGCAAATCGACCACCATCGATGTGCTCGGCATGTATCTGATCGACAAGGGCCACAAGGTCGCGGTGCTGGCGGTCGATCCCTCCTCGGCGCGCACCGGCGGTTCGATCCTCGGCGACAAGACACGGATGAACGATCTGTCCGCCCACCCGAATGCCTTCATCCGTCCCTCGCCGTCCTCCGGCACGCTCGGCGGCGTCGCGGCGAAAACGCGCGAGGCCATGTTGCTGTGTGAGGCGGCAGGTTTCGACGTGGTGCTGGTGGAGACCGTCGGCATCGGCCAGTCGGAAACCGCGGTCTGCGATATGACCGACTTCTTTCTGGCACTGATGTTGCCCGGCGGCGGCGACGAGTTGCAGGGCATCAAGAAAGGCCTGATCGAACTCGCCGACATGATTGCCATCAACAAGGCCGACGGCGACAATCTGAAGCGCGCCAATATCACCGCTGGAGATTATCGCGGCGCGCTGCATATCCTGGCGCCGCGCTCGGAGCACTGGCATCCGCCGGTCGTGACCTATTCGGCATTGACCAAGACGGGTATCACCGAGCTCTGGGACAAGGTCGTCGCGCATCGCACCGCCATGAATGCCTCCGGCGATTTCGCCGGCCGCCGCCGCGAGCAGCAGGTGAAATGGATGTGGACCATGCTGGAGGATCGGTTGAAGGCGCGGCTGCGCAGCGATCCCGGCATTCGCAGCAAGGTCAAACAGGTCGAACGCGACGTCGCCGACGGCACGATGACGCCGGCCGTCGCGGCGGAAGCGATCGTGGAGTTGTTGAGGTAGCGCGCCCTAACCTCTCCCCGCTTGCGGGGAGAGGTCGGCTGGCGGAGCGCAGCGAAGCCAGACGGGTGAGTGGGACTATCCACTTGCTCCTATTTCGTGGAGAGTCCCCCCTCACCCGCCTTCCACATGCTTCGCATGTTACAGACGACCTCTCCCCGCAAGCGGGGAGAGGTTAGCGCGCCGTCGCGATCATGGAGGCGAATGTTGAACCGTTCCGGTACATCCCCCCGCATCCTCATCACCGGCTTCGGCCCGTTCCCCGGCGCGCCGTTCAATCCAACGCAGGCGCTGGTGCGAAAACTCGCAACGCTGCGCCGCCCCGCTTTCGCGGATATCACCCGCATCGCACATATTTTCGACGTCACCTATGCCACCGTCGATCGCGAACTGCCCGAACTGATCGCCCGCCATCGTCCGGACGCGCTGCTGATGTTCGGCCTCGCCGCACGCACGCCCTATATCCGGATCGAGACGCGCGCCCGCAACGCGGTGTCGATGCTGTGGCCCGATGCCGGCCACACAACGGTGCGCCGCGCCAGCATTGTTCCGGGCGCTGACGCGCAGATGTTCGGCCCGCACACGGCGCGTCTGTTCCGGGCTGCCCTCGCCAGTGGCGCCGACGTGCGCCCCTCACGCGATGCCGGCCGCTATCTCTGCAATTACCTGTCCTGGCGCAGCATCGAGGCCACCCGCGCGCCGAACGGGCCACGCCTCGCGGCCTTCGTCCATGTGCCGCTGCTGGCACAAGACACCACCTCGCACCGCATGACCTCCGACGAGCTCACCGATACCGGTGAAGCGATCCTGCTGGAAATGATCCGCATGACCCGGGTCAAGCTGCGTGACGCAGCCCGGAATTCCGGGGTGTGAGGCCGTCGAGACGGCGCCCCCGGTTATTCTCTGAACATTAATTCATAAGTTGGGGAAATTCCGCCGGTTTCCGCGACGCAGCCATGCCGAAAGTCAACTTGTGCATCGCAACATGAAGACCCTAATGGCGGGAATGCTCTCAGGGACAGCTTTGTGACCGACATCAACGCCGACGCCCCCCTCGCGGTGTCATCGACCCATAGCCCAATGAAATTTGGCGAATTCGTCGTCGTGATCGCTTCGATCATGGCGCTGAATCCGCTTGCCATGGACATCATGCTGCCGGCGCTGCCGCATATCGGTGCGGCCTTCAAGGTCCCTGATGCCAACCACCTTCAGACCGTCCTCTCGGTCTTCCTGCTCGGCTTCGGCGTGGCCCAATTCGCCATGGGCCCGCTGTCGGACCGCTACGGTCGGCGCCCCATCCTGCTCGGCGGAATGGCCGTCTATTGCGCCGCGAGCGTGCTCGCGCTGTTCGCACCGTCGTTCGAAATCCTACTGCTTGCCCGCCTGCTGCAGGGCGTCGGCACCGCGGCGACGCGCGTGATCGCGGTGTCGATCGTCCGGGACTGCTATGCCGGCGGTCGCATGGCCAGCGTCATGTCACTGGCCATCATGGTTTTCATTTCCGTGCCGGTCATCGCCCCGTCTTTCGGGCAGGCCCTGATGGTGTTCACGGAATGGCGGGGCATCTTTGTCGTGCTGATGCTATACGGCCTTCTGACGCTGGCATGGAGTGCCTGGCGAATGCCGGAGACGCTGCCGGTCGCCAAACGCCGCTCACTCGCCATTCGTGATGTGCTCTATGCCTATCGGCAAACCGTCAGCCATCGGCAGACGCTCGGTTACGGCCTCGCTGCCGGCATCCTGCAGGGCGCACTGTTCGCTTTCGTGTTTACGTCGCAGCAGGTGTTCACCGAGATTTTCCATCTCGGGCCATATTTCCCGCTTGCCTTTGCTTCCATCGCTTTCGGCGTCGCTGCGGCCAGCTTCTTCAACTCGCGCGTAGTCCATCGCCTTGGCATGCGCGCACTCTCCCACGGCGCCCTGCTCGGTTTCGTCACTGCTGGCGCGGCGATGTTATTGGCCGTGGCGATGGGCTTCATGCCGCTATGGTTGTTCATCGCGCTGTCGATGCTGATGATGTTTGCCTTCGGCCTGATGTTCTCGAATTTCACCGCACTGGCGATGGAGCCGCAGGGCCACATCGCCGGCACGGCCTCCTCGCTCTACGGGACGCTGACCACGCTGCTGGGTATCGCCATCGGCACGGTTATCGGCCAGCACTATGACGGCACTCTGCTGCCGTTCGCGACCGGCCTTTTTCTTTGCACCCTCACTGCATTCGCGGTGATCCTCGTGGTGGAAAGGGGCCGCCTGTTCAAGTCTCACAAGATGGTGAGCTGAACGCTCTCGCGACGCAGCCGAACGGCCGCCGCGCAATTTTGAAATGTCTGGGAATACGTCGGGGCGAACCCGGCGCCGCCATGAACGTTATCAATTTTTACCGGAGCAATCCGATGCCCTACGCACTGTTCTGTGACGACGCGAAACTGAGCAAATCCTATCCGACCGAAGCCGACGTCTGGAAACTCGCCGCGGAGAGCGGCCTTGTCACCGATGTCGAAGCCAAGAATGCGAAGCCGACACCGCGCCGCGTGCTCGACAACGACTACGAGATCCGTCCCTGCCACGCGGAGCCCGGCGAATGCCCGGAAAAGAACGAGCGCGACGCCCAGGCCGAGAAGGATTTCCAGCTCGCGCTGAAGGGACGATAGCGCGCGGGGCGCCCAGCGAAGCGACGTCCGAAATTATGCGCCTGCACGCTCCCCCGTTGGTCCAAACTCCGGGGGCGCGGTCTTAGCAAAGCCGACAGAACGCAAACCTCAGCCGGGGAATCCCGATCCACACTTGTCATTCCGGGGCGCACGCAAGCGGCGAAGCCGCTGAAGTGCGAACCCGGAATCTCGATGTGTTTGGCACGATCGGAGACTCCCATGCTGAGATTCGGGGTTCGCGTGCGCGAAGGTGCGCCCGCGCCCCCAGGCAAACCAATTGGTTTGCCTGGGAATGACAAGTGTGGGGCGGCAAGACCGCACCTAAACATTTTTTCCTATTCCTCATTGACAGCATCCCTAACTTGATTATATTCCCCTTCGTCCTGCCCCACCGAGAGGGGCGATCGCGATCGTCACGTTCGCGGGGTGGGATGCGGTGGACGCCGGAGATGCGGCGTCACGCGGTTCATGGGGGACGTCTGTCTTCGGGCAGGAGGATCTGCGCCAGCACTGCCACTGGCAAGGACACGGCCGACCTTGAGATGGAAAGATCCCTTGGACAGTGTGACGGACGACCAAGTCAAAACGCGTTCGGCCAAGTGCTTTGCGGCTACCCTGTCCCTCCGCCCTGGGACATTAATTTTGGTGATGGGACCGTTCGCCATGGCAGATGTGCAAGCAACCGAAAAAACACCGCATGCGGAACGCCGGGCAATCGCTCGGCGCCTCCGAAAGTCCTGATGCACTCCAGATTGCGGAAGACCGCATTCGCATCAGGCCCAAGGGTGCAACGGGCACCCGGCGTTCCGCACGCCCTCTCACAAGGGGGCGGGAATGCAAGAGACGACGGCGCCCCCGCGCCGCAAACAATGGGGGCGATGACGCATGTCTGAAGCGCACGTGTTGTCTAGAGCAGTGGCTGTTTGACAGTTGAATCAACGATGGCGCGATGAAGGCGCCGCACCACAGGTGTCATCCCCGGGCTTGACCCGGGGATCCAGCTTGGCCCGCACACCGTCGCACAAGACAAGGTGGATGGCCGGGTCAAGCCCGGCCATGACGTGAGGAGAAGTCTGGGATTATTGCGAAGCTCGCTTCGCGCCATCCGGCCATGACGACCGGGAGTGACGCACCCGCTCTTACCGTTCCATATGTCAGAGCATCATTAACCCTACCCTGCACATTCATCGCGGCCGCTCTCGCCTGGCAACGTCACACGCATCATCTTGCGTTACGTCATCAGCGGACATCCACCGGGACCTTGAACCATGGACCTGCATCGCCGCCATCTGCTGACTGCGTCCGGCGCGGGTCTCGCCGCCGGCGCATTCGCCGCATCGGGCGATGCGGCACGCGCCGCCACGCTCACCTCGACGCTCGGACGCGACGCCACGCAATATGGCGTGCGTGCCAATAGCCAGGACGATCAGACCCGCGCATTGCAACGCGCCATCGACGAGGCAGCGCGCGCGCAGGCACCGCTCGCATTGCCGCCCGGCACCTATCGCACCGGTATGCTCAGGCTCGCGCGCGGCTCGCACATCATCGGTGTGCGCGGCGCAACGACCCTCACCTTCAGCGGCGGCGCGTCGCTGCTGTCAGGCGAAGGCGCGGACTATGTCAGCCTCAGCGGCCTCACGCTGGACGGCAACTTCGCCAAACTGCCGCCGCGGCGCGGGCTGCTGCACTTGGTGCAGGCGCGCGAACTCCGCATCAGCGATTGCACCGTGACCAATAGCGGCGGCGCGGGCATCTGGCTGGACAACACGGCGGGCGCGATCACCGGCAATACACTCACCAACATCGCCACCACGGCCATCGTCTCGTTCGATGCGCAGGGATTGATCGTCGCGCAAAACACCATTTCCGGCACCAGCAGCAACGGCATCGAGATCCTGCGCACCGCCATCGGCGATGACGGCACGCAAGTGATCGACAATCGTATCGAGGATATCAAGGCCGGCCCTGGCGGCTCCGGTCAATATGGCAACGCCATCAACGCCTATCGTGCGGGCAATGTCATCGTCTCCGGCAATCGCATCCGCAACTGCGATTACTCCGCGGTGCGCGGCAACTCAGCATCGAACATCCACATCACGGGCAACAGCGTGTCGAGCGTGCGCGAAGTCGCGCTCTATTCGGAATTTGCCTTCGAGGCTGCGGTGATCGCCAACAATACCGTCGATGGTGCGGCGCTCGGTGTCTCCGTCTGCAACTTCAACGAGGGCGGCCGCATCGCAGTGGTACAAGGCAACATCATCCGCAACCTGCTCCCGAAGCGGCCGATCGGTACGGCGCCCGACGACGATGCCGGCATCGGCATCTATATCGAGGCGGACGCCAGCGTCAGCGGCAATGTCGTCGAGAACGCGCCGTCCTTTGGCATGATCGCGGGCTGGGGCAAGTATCTGCGCGATGTCGCCATCACCGGCAACGTCGTGCGCAACAGCTTTATCGGCATCGGTGTATCGATCGCACCGGGCGCCGGCACCGCGCTGGTGAGCAACAACATGATTTCAGGCGCGCCGCGCGGCGCTGTGGTCGGCCTCGATCATGCAAAGCCGGTGACCCCTGACCTCACGGCCGATGGCGCACAGCGCTATCAGCAGATTGCCCTCTCCGGGAACACGGTGCGCTAAAGCGCTGTCCGCAGCATCGGATAGCGCGCGCTCATCACCAGAGGATCAAGCGCTTTCTGCCAATCAAGATCTGCCGGCGTCACCGCCGCCTGCCGAGGCGGAGCTTGCCGCAACAGGGTTTCGATCGGGATCAGGACGGGCGAAGCCGCTTCAGCCACCGGCTCGATGTCGGGCTGCAAGGGCGCAACCGCAGGCGCTGCGATGGCAGGAGCCGCGACGGCAGCCGGCCGTGGTGGTTCAGAGGCGCGCGGCGCCCGGTAGATCACACCTTCCGAAGACAGCACGCGCCTCACGGCGGCGGTCTCGCCCTCGACCATCAGCCGCCAGCGTTCAACCGCGTCCTTGGCTTCCTGAATGTTGTCGAGGAACTCAGCCTCGCTGTGAAAACGGCGCCAGCGCCCGCTCTCGAACAGTTCTGTCAGGTAATCCAGCCGGCTCTCGGCAAGAGCGCACCAGCGCTGGGCCAGTGGCCGACCGATGCCGGCATGCGGGTAAGGAAAATTCAGGTGAGATGACATGGAAATGTCCGCAAGAGAAAAAACGGACGCAAAGCAACAAACGAATCACTCACCAATACTTGGAGAGTTTCTGTGGAAAAGTTTTCGGGGTCCAGCGCAATGTGGTCAAACTTGGACAATTGCGTTGGAAACACGTGAGAAAGCCCCGTCAAACCTGAGGTATTGCAGTCAAGCCTTGCTTGAGCCTTGCTCGATGCCGGGCCATGCACGGCAATCTATGACCTGAAGGTTAAAATTTTTGGTTAACAAAAACGAAAGACCCGTCCGGGGGGACAACCGGACGGGTCAAGCTATACCGGCGCGAATGTTTGGGCGCATACGCCGGATATGGCCTCGTTGGGGAGGGAATGCCGCTCCCACATCCATATGTCCGGTCCACCCGGCCAAACGTTCAACGATCAGGAGATTATTTTTGGACGTCTGACGCCATCGACGGCGACGATGCCTCGACCGCACGCGTCGTCGGCGCCGGCGCGGTGACGACAACAGGCGTGACAGGCACAGGCGCTGTCGTCACGGGTTGCTGAGCGCCCTGCACTGCCGATACCGCACTATAGGCATCCGCCGCGCCGGCACCGAACAGGTCGTCACGGCCGGGCGCACCAAGATCACGCGCGGTTGTCATCAGGATGCTGCGGATCTCGTTCGGCCGTAGTTGCGGATTGCGCTCGATCATCAATGCGGCGAGCCCGCTGATGTAAGCCGCCGAGAACGAGGTGCCCGACGTCATCTGGTACTTGTTGTCCGGCGCGGGCAGGAAGATATCGACGCCCGGCGCAGCCACCGCGATGTGGCTGCCACGGTTCGACGCGGAGAACAGCCTGTCATACGCATCGGTGGCGCTGACTGCGATCACGCTGGGGCTTGCAGCAGGATAAAGCGGCGGCGATTTCGGTCCGGCATTGCCTGATGCTGCGACCATCACGATGCCCTTGCTGGCTGAGGCCGCAATACCGCGCTCGATCAGCGGATCCTGCGGACCGGCAAAGCTCATATTGATGACCTGGGCGCCATTCATGGCCGCGTGGTTGATACCCTTGAGGATCACGAAAGACGAACTCTCGGCACCGCCCTGCGACACACCAAAAGCGCGAATGGCCAAGATGCGCGCGCGCGGCGCGCTGCCCATCAGCCGCGCATGCGATACGATCGCCCCCGCAATGCCGGTGCCGTGCACATGCGCACCTTCCTTGCTGCCAAGCGCATCGAACGAACCCACGATGGCATCAGCAAGTTCGGGATGCGCGACGTCGATGCCGGAGTCGATCACAGCGACTGTGACATTGGCACCGGCGGACAGCTTGTGCGCCTCGGGCAGACGCAACTTCGCCAGCGCATATTGCGCAGGATCGCCCTCGCCCATCGTCGGCACTGTCACCTGGTCCTGCAGCACATAGCGGAAATTGGGTTGCACAGCGCGCACGTCAGCCTCGGCGCGCATCTGGGACTCGACAGTCTCGACCGAACGGTTGTCGGTGATGCCGAACAGGCTGATATTGGCGCCGATCAGCGGAAAGTCCTGCGACGACAGACGCTCCAGGCGCAGACGGCGCGCCAGCGCATCCGTCTGGTCGGGCGTGAGCGCGCTGTCGAGTTCGGCGACAATCTGCCGGGGGACATAGCGCGTATTGAGGGCCGCCTGCGGGCCATTGCTGCGCGGTCCACCACCGGCATTCTGACTGCGCGGCGTCGGGCCACCGCCGCCCAGATCAGCAACGAATGGCTTCTCGTTGCACTCGCCGGATGCCGCGCGATTGGCATAGGCACAGCTCGGATAGGTGTTGGGGGAATAGCGTACATAAGGAATGGTTGGCAGTACGCCCACGATCTTCGGCGGCGGTGTGCGCCCTGGCCGCGTGGATATGGGCGGTGTCCGGCTGGCTGTCGTCCCGATCGCCGCCCCGCGCGGGCCGACGCCGGTGATACCGACGCGACCAACAATGGGTCCACGGCTCGCGATATTCGGGCCACGGCCGGCGATGCGACCCGCGCCGGCAGCGATGTTCGGATTGATGCGCGGCGTTGTGCTGGGAGCGATCGTGGGAATGCGCGAACCGATATTGAGGCTCGGCGAGCGCATCATGCTCTGCGCGCCAGCGACCGAAAGGCTGAACGGCCACGCGACGGCGAGCGAAAGCACAGCGGCCGTGCATTTCATCATTGGTCTGGAGGCACCACGATCATGTCTCATGGAACAGGCCTCGCACGCATAATGCGGATCGGATCAACCGACGGCGCCTATTGCGCCTGAACCGCCATGCTGACGATCTTCTCGTTCTCCAGCCGGCGGATCAGCCCGGCGATCTGGTCCTTGGTCATCACCCGATTGCCGAACTGCAGCCGGAACAGCCCGTCCTTGCCGCTATCGACAATCGTGCCCTGATAGCCGTCGAGCAGCGCTGTGATGTCAGACACCCGCGCAGTCGGCGCAAAACGGACGAACAGGCGCGTCGGGGCTTCTACCGAGACCGGTGCCGGCGCGAGCGACCGGGTGACAGTGGTCGGTGCACTCGCTGGCGACGGCGCGGCTTCATAGGACGCGGTTTGGAATGAGTGTGTATCGCGCTGCATCAGCACAGTGCCGATGACACCTGCCTGCAGCATGATCGCAAGCGCGCCAACAGCGGCCGAAGCCGCCAGCGTCCGCGGCGAAAGCGATGCGAAAAATCCGGAAATCCGCGCCGACAGACCGACCGACGTCGATCCGCTGCGCACCGGCTCGGCGTCAATTGCAGCAAACAGCTTCTGCATCGCCCGTGAGGACGGCGCACCGAGGCTCTCATTGAGGCCAATGGTCTCCGCGTATTCTTCCTGGATCACGGCATATTGCTTCGCCAGTTCCGGATCCTTGGCCAGTGCATCATCGACGCGGCGCGCATCACGCGCGTTGAGCGTGCCCGCGGCGTGCCAAGGCAGCAATGCCTCGATCTCGCCTGGCTCCTGGGTCGGCACTTTGTTGCTCATCGCCATCATGGCCAGCCTCGTTCAATGCCGGCTGCCTTGAGCAGATCGGCTAATTTCTTGCGCGCATAAAACAGGCGCGTCTTGACGGTGTTCTCGGGAATTCCGACGATCTCGGCCACCTCTTCCACGGACTTCTCGTGGTAGTAGACGAGATCGACGATTTCCCGATGCTCGGGCGAAAGGGATGTCAGGCACTTCCGCAACGCGTCACTGGTATCCTTTTTCTGAACCGACACTTCGGGATTATCGGACGTATCCTCGATCGCGTTGGCCGTCTCGTCGTCCAGTTCGGCGTCCTTGCGCTTGCGCAGCGCGGACAGCGCCTTGAACCTCGTAATCGCCAGGAGCCAGGTCGAGACCGCGGAACGGCCTTCGAATTTGCCTGCCTGCCGCCACACATCCAGGAACACCTCGCTGATAAGATCCTCAGCAATCTGTTCGTTCCGCACCAGCCGAAGGCCGAAGCGAAACACCCGGACATGGTGCCTGCCATAAAGCACCTGCATGGCAAGACGGTCGCCTTGCGCAATCCGGGCGATCAGAATCTCATCCGATGCCGCCTGTGTTGCACTCACTGCCCGTCTCGCAAGGTTGGTCTGAATGAGGATGTAAGAGGTTCGATTGACAAGATAAAATCTTCTCGAATGGGCAGGAATATACCGGTCGCGGCTGCTTTAGCCGCGCCGAACGGGCTTTTACCGCCCTTTTCTTGGGCGGAACGGGTAACAGGTAGCATAATGCTGGGGCATTTCCGACCCGAACGCCAGCGATTCACACGGCAACCTTACCAAGTCGTGGCTTCCGGAACAGCCTTGAGACGGAGGAACCTGCATTTTGCAGCCATATCCCGAAACCCTCATCAATGAATACCGTAACTTGCCCTGGCGGCTTGTCCGCCACATCAAGTGAACTCGCCCGGGCCCGTCATCGGCCCGGGCATTTTTACTTAAATAACAAAGCTATTCTTGAAACCTTCTGGCAGTCCCGCAGTACGCGATCTGTCAACATTTGTCGCCGGGAGCAGCTAATGAGTAGCCGGTTACCAGATTTGACTCACGGCAATAGATACCAAACCTAAAGGCTTTGAGCACTAGAGTTCCATCAGCAAAACCCATCGATGGGCTCAATGACCGCAGCCGCTTCATCAGTCTTGAATCCAGTCAACGGCGACTTCGAAGCCGTCGATGGAGAGTTGCGGTCTGATATGCTGGCACGTCGCCTGAAGCGGCGACGGCAGATGCTCGCACTCGCGGCTGCCAGTCATGCCGTCAATGTCGTGCTGCTTTTCGTCTTCCTTGCAGCAGGCACTATCGATGGCACCATCGTCGCGGCCTATGCCGGCTGCGCTTTTGCCTCTGTCCTGATCTTCCTCGCGATCTCCGAGAGCGGCCTGACGGATGACTGGCGCGATCATTTCTTCGCGGCGCCCTACACGGCTGTCACTTACGCACTTCTGCTCGCCTTCGTTTACACCGCGCCCAATGTCGCCGTCGTGTTTCTCTGCGCATTGTTTCTTGTGGCCAATGTCATCGCCTTGCGTACCTCGCCCCGTGAAGGTGTCGGCGCCTGGACCGTCATGACCGGCGGCCTCGCATTGCTGTATTTCTTCATCGATCTGCCCTTGACGCTCCCCTCCAGCAACTCGATCGAACGCTTCGGCACCTTGCTGACATTCTCGATGACCATCGCCCGCAGTATGTTCATTGGCATTTTCTCCAGCTCACTACGCGACGCGCTGTTTCGGCGCCGCGTTGAACTCGAGGCCGCCTACAAGCGCATCGAAGAGCTCGCAGAACTTGATGAACTGACGGGGGCGTTCAATCGCCGCTGCATCATGCGGCTGCTTGACGATGAAATCATCCGCGCACAGCGCAGCAACACACCCTGCACCGCCGCGCTGATCGACCTCGACTGGTTCAAGCGGATTAACGACAATTTCGGACACCCAACCGGCGACGAAGTACTGCGGACCTTCGCCATCACCATTTTCGCCAATATCCGCAGCATCGACAAATTCGGCCGCTATGGCGGCGAGGAATTCCTTTTGGTGCTGCCGGACACGCCGCATGACAAGGCCGTGCAAATGCTCGACCGTTTGCGGGGGATTGTCGAAGCCCTGGATTGGAGCGCATTTTCCGACGGCTTGACCGTGACGATTTCGGGCGGCGTTGCCACATTGGGTCCGAACGACACGCCAGACACCTTACTCGCACGCGCCGACAGCGCACTCTATGCCGCCAAGGAGCGCGGACGAAATCGAATTGCAAGCGCCTGAACGAATTTTACGACCCCTGGCCGCAACATATTAGCGGCAGGACACGATTAGAATTACGGGATTTGATTTATGTCTTCGAAGTCACCGTTATCGGCAAATTTACTCGACGAACTTGACGCCGCACTGGCCCACGGAACGGTCGCACGGCGCGTGGAAACGCTGCGCCGCGTCACGGATCTGTTCGTCAACAATGCCGTGGATTACTCCGACGCGCAGATCGCAGTGTTCGACGACATCTTCGATTGCCTGCTGACGCATATGGAAGCGTCTGCAAGGGCCCTTCTGGCCGAGCGACTGGCACCCGTCTCTATTGCACCGCCCCGGGTCATCCGGACCCTCGCATTCGACGATTTGATCGAGGTCGCCGCACCCGTGCTCTCTCAATCGGAGCAGCTCGACGACCATGCCCTGATCGAGAATGCACGCACCAAAAGCCAGGACCATCTGCTCGCGATTTCGACGCGCAAGGTCCTGAGCGGCGCCCTGACGGATATTCTCGTCGAACGCGGCAACGACGCCGTCGTCACCAGCACCGTCAACAACCGCGGCGCCGACATTTCAGAGCGCGGTTACAATACCCTGCTCTCCCGCGCTGACGGCAACGATACGATTGCGACGTGTGTTGGCCTGCGTCCCTCCATTCCGCGCCACCATTATCTGAAGCTCGTCGCCAAGGCATCGGCCTCGGTCCGGGCGAAGCTGGAAGCCGCCCACGTCCACCACACCGCCGACATATCTCTGGTGGTTCAGCAGGTTGCCCGGCGGGCTCGTTCCGCACCAGGCAGCATCAGTCAGCAGACCGTCATCGCCCATGGTCTCGTACGCTCCCTGTTTGAAGACGGTCGGCTGGATGAAAACGAAGTGGCGAAATTCGCCGAAGCCGGCAAGTTCGACGAGGCTAACGCCGCGCTCGCGTGCCTGGCCAACGTGCCAATCTCCGTCGCGGAAACCATGATGGTCGAATCCCGCAGCGAGGGCATTTTCATTCTGTGCAAGGTCGCGAATTTTTCGTGGAAGACCGTCAAGACCATCATCAACATGCGCGAGCAACTCGCTGGAACACAGCTGTCTGACAGCGCGACCGACCGCGAGACCTATGAACGTCTGCGCATCTCCGCGGCACAACAGGTCCTGCGCTTCCACCGTATGCAGCAGGCGACGTCCGACCTACCTGCCGCCTGACGTTTGTCAATCGACATGTTTCCACGCGAATGGCCGCAGTCTGGCCATTGAGACCGAGCGCCGCAACGCCAATTGCGCTGAGCAGCCATTCCGTCAGCAGGCATCGACTTGCCGGTGAAGGCGCTGATAGTGATGCCTCGATCACGGCGAATAACGCCGGAACGGGTTGGCATCAAGCAGGGCGGGATTCATGCGCGTCTTGATTACAGGCGCCGGTGGCTTCATCGGCAGAACGCTCACTTCTGCGCTGCTTCAAGCAGGCGCGCTCACCAATGCTACAGGCACAAGCGAAACAATCGAGGAGTTCCTCCTTCTCGACATGCATTTGCCGCCTGCATCCGACCCACATGTGAGGCACTTGCAAGCCGACATCGACGCACCCGATACGCTGAAGAAAATCGCTGCATGGAAACCCCATAGCGTGTTTCATCTCGCCGCTGTGCTGACCAGCGCCGCAGAACAGGACCCGGCGCGCGCGCTGGCGGTGAATGTTTCGGCGCTGGCGGAATTGATCGACGCCATTGGCACGAAGGATGCTCCGCCCCGCCTGATCTTTCCAAGTTCGATCGCGGTCTTCGGCGGGTTATTGCCTGATCACGTCGATGACGATCATTTGCAGCGTCCACAAACCTCCTATGGCACGCACAAGGCCATCGCCGAATTGATGCTGGCGGACGCCACGCGTCACGGAATGGTCGATGCACGTGCCCTGCGCCTGCCGATCGTGCTGGTGCACCCCGGCCCGCCAACACAGTCGGTATCCGACCGGATCGCGGGCATCGTTCGTGATGGCGTCGCCGGAAAGCCGTCGATTTGCCCATTGCGCGCGGACACGAAAGTGCCGATCGTTTCGGTGGAGACCGTTGCGCAGAATTTGATCACGCTTCACAATGCCGATCCAGCCAAGATGCGCGGCAAACGCGCGCTCAATCAGCCTGCTTTGACGATCAGCATGGACGACATCATTGAATCGATTGCACGTGTCACCAACACCACGCCGAACGTGACATATACCCTCGATCCCGATCTCAAGAAGATCGTCGATAGCTGGCCGAAAGGTTTCATTTCCACCCGTGCGCCATCCCTCGGCGTCGTCGCCGACAAGAGTTTCGAGGACATCGTGAGCCAGTATCGCCAGCGTCTTGCCGAAAAATCTGCTGCATGACCGAGCCTGCAGTCGACATCTGCATCATTGGCGCCGGCTCATCCGGTATTGCCGTTGCCAAGGCCCTGCACGACAAGGGGCTCAGTTTCGACATCTACGAGAAGGGCTCAAATATCGGCGGGATGTGGCGCTACGGCAATGACAATGGCCTGTCCTGCGCCTATCGCAGTCTGCATATCGACACCAGCCGCAACAATCTCGGCTACTCCGATTTTCCGATTCCAGCCGACAAGCCCGACTTCCTGTCGCACCAGCAGTTGCTGGAATATCTGGAAGCCTATGCGGATCGGTTTGGCGCACGATCTCGCACCCGCTTCAACTGCGAAGTGACCTCGGTCGAAAAGACCGATGACGGCTGGCGCGTCACGACGAAGGAAGGCACCCGCGAATACAAGACGGTGATTGTCGCCAACGGCCATCTCTGGGATCCGCGTTGGCCGACGTTCTCTGGCACATTCAACGGCACGGCGATTCATTCCAGCCAGTATCGCACCGCGCAGCCTTTCGAGGATAAGAAGGTGCTGGTCGTCGGCATCGGAAATTCGGCCGTCGATATCGCCATCGATCTCTGCAAGCGCGCCAGCAGCGTCGTGCTGTCCACGCGAACCGGTGCCCATATCATGCCGAAATACATGATGGGCATCCCGATCGATCGCTGGTCAGCCTTCTTCGCGCGCAAGCTGAAATTCCCGACACTGCTGACACGCATGATCATGGCACGGCTGATCTATCTCGCTGTCGGCGACCAGACCCGCTTCGGCGTGCCGAAGCCGAAACATCCCATGTGGCGCGAACATGCGACATTGAGCCAGGAGCTGCTGCCTTATATCGGCCATGGCTGGATCAGCATCAAGCCAAACGTCACCGCGCTGGAGGGGGACGCCATCGCCTTCGCCGATGGTACGCAGGAGAGCTTCGACGCGGTGATCTACGCAACCGGTTACAAGACCAGCTTCCCGTTCCTCGCGCACGAGATCTTCTCGGTGCCGGAAGATCGCGGCATGGTCGATCTCTATCGGCGCATCACGCCGCCGAACCGACCCGGCCTGTTCTTTGCCGGATTGGTGCAGCCCATCGGGCCGACCATACCGCTGGTCGAAATCCAGGCCCGATGGATCGCATCTGTGCTGACCGGAAAGGTCGCCCTGCCCAGCCCTGGCGATATGGCGCTGGAGGTCCGCGACTTTCACCAGAGGAAGATCAGCACCTGGCTCAATTCAGCGCGCTACACGCTGGAAGTCGATTTCAAGGATTATGCCGGCGAGCTCAACGGCGACATTGCAAAGGCAGCAAGTGGGCGTCCAGCGGCCATGGCATCGGCCTGACCGGATTCATTTTCGCGGAGCGCGTGGCTCACGCGCCGCTCAATAGCGCAGCACTTTCGAACCGATAGCTGCACCCAGCGCCGCCACGACGAGAGCTGCGAGCGTGTACCAGGTCGCCACAAACAGCGGCGAGTCGTCTGCGCAATGCGCGGCGTAAAACGTCGCCCCTAGGCCGGCTGACATCAATCCCGCGAGTGCACCGGCAACGGCGGGGCGTGACGGCGCGCCGTCGCGCAGCGCGATCATCGCGCCGCCGAGGATCGGCAGCGACAGCAACGTGATCGCCGCCGAACACAGCGATGAGTTTCTGCCGATAATGCGCACCATCATCGGCGCGCGCTGCGGCATCGTCATTTCGACGATCAACGCCACGATGAGTATGAACGGCGACAGCAGCAACAGCCAGATCCAGCGCCCCAACGACGCCTCGGGCCGGGACAGATGGACACTGATGACAATGGCTGGAATGGCGAGCGCCAAGGTCACCAGAAACTTCGTATCGAAGAACGGATTCCGCATCGCCGACATGAAGTCCGGGCGAATGCCAAGCGTCACCAGCAACATCGCTGCAACGACCGGCAGCGTGACCAACAGGGCCATCGCGAGCTGCGTGCTCACGGGACGCGGCCTCTGATCATTGTCGGCGGCGAGCGTTTGAATCAGGCGATCGGTATCCATGGTCAATCCTTTCGCAGCTTAGCTGCGAGGCTCGCGAGCCCACGATGCAACGCCACGCGCACGGCGCCTTCGGTCATCGACAATTTCGACGCCGTGGTCTTGATGGATGCGCTTTCCACCGCGATCGATCGCAACACGTCGCGCTGCCGCGGCGGAAGATCGGCGAGATGATTGGATATCTCGACGGTGGGTAATGTTTCGGCGGGCGGTTCGCTCGGAATCGTCTCGGCAAAATCGTCGATGTTGACGAAGGTCCGACGCCCGCGCCGGCGCAGCGCATCGATCAATTTGTTGCGAGCGATCGCAAACAGCCACGGCGCGAATGGCGCGTTCGCGTCCCAGGTCTGCCGCTTCAAATGCACCGCCAGCAAAATGTCCTGCACAATATCCTCGGCCTGATCGGGCGGCTGGCCAGCCCGTGACAGGCCCTGCCGCGCTCCGGCACGCAGCACGGGCGTAACCGACTTCAGCAGGCGATGATAAGCAACGCTATCCCCTGCATTGGCCGACCGCATCAGATCGGTCCATTCGTCGTCACGTCCGCGCACGCGCGCTCCTAAAGCCAATTCGGCGGATAGTTCAATTTGTTACGTCAGCCGAGAGAAAAATCACGGAACCGTGAAGCCCTCACCTGCGCCCCAACCCCGAACCGAAGATTTCAAAGACATCCGGCTCATAACATCGAACCGTCAGAGTGGCATCCGTCGCCTTGATTTCAAAGGCAGATTTTTGCCGACGTCTGTGGAGACGATGGCTGCGGCGGTGTTCATGCCCCGTTTTTGCCGGACTCGTCCGAAGATTCCCTTTTTTTGCCCCGGTGTGAACACCTGCGCAGTTTCCCTTGCGGCCATTGGGGGCCGGTATTGTTGGGGAGATTTCCATGAACATCAGAGCCAGCGGGCGTGCGGCATTGGTCATCGCAGCCGGATTGTGGATCTGCACATCGGCACCGCTTCACGCGACCGAAAACGATGCCCCGGCGTCCGAGCCGGCCGCAGCGGTCGGCAGCGCCGCAGACACATCCGCCGAACCAGCAGCGAAGGCCACCAAGCACCGCAGTGCCAGGAAGAGCGAAACGAAATCGCGCAAGTCCGACCGGCAGGCCACCAAGGCGTCGAAAAAGCCCGCTGAGGAGGACGCCGCCAAGACGGAAGACGCGAAGCCGGGAAGCAGCGATACTGCCATCCCGTCATTGGTCGCCAATGCCAATGCGCAATGGCCCTCTGAGACCGCAGCGACCAACACCTACAACATATCATCGCAAGCCGGCAGCGCGCTTGGCCAAATCGGCGGCCAGCAGGAACAACCCGCAACGACCACGCCGGATTCCGGCGCCAGCAATGCGCAGCTCGTTGCCGCTGACCAGCTCAACGACCTCGATCGTGCCATCAGCAACGACAAACCGCCGCTGACGCTCGCAAAGGCCACCATCGATACGCCGGCGCTGGAAGTCGCCAGCGAGAACAGCACGACCTGGGACAAGACCTCCCTTGTTGGTAAGATCTTCATCGCATTTGGCGGTTTGCTTACCGTGGCCTCTGCGGCCCGCATGTTTATGGCTTGAACCCCATCCCCCGAGCGGGCAAATTGCGCGGGGCCGCCGATCCTGGCGGCTTCGGCAAAAATCCGCGGGATGGAACATGAGCAGCTACGAACACCTCATCGTTGAGCGCAAAGGCGCGGTCGGCATCATCACGCTGAATCGCCCGAAGATGCTCAATGCCCTTTCTTTCGGTGTGTTCGGCGAAATCAAGATCGCCGTCGACGAGCTGGAAGCGGACACTGCCGTGGGCTGCATCATCGTGACCGGCAGCGAGAAGGCATTTGCCGCCGGCGCGGATATCAAAGAGATGCAGCCAAAGAGCTTCATCGACATGTTCTCCAGCGACTTCACCGCGATCGGCGGCGACCGTGTCGCCACCTGTACCAAACCGACCATTGCTGCCGTCTCAGGCTATGCGCTCGGTGGTGGCTGCGAGCTCGCCATGATGTGCGACATCATGATCGCAGCCGACACAGCCAAATTCGGCCAGCCGGAAATCACGCTTGGCACCATTCCCGGCATCGGCGGCACCCAACGCCTCACCCGCGCCATCGGCAAATCAAAGGCGATGGACCTCTGCCTGACGGGCCGCATGATGGATGCGGCGGAAGCCGAGCGCTCCGGTCTCGTCAGCCGCGTTGTCCCGGCCGACAAGCTGATGGAAGAAGCCATCTCCATGGCGGAAAAGATTGCGGCCATGTCGCGGCCCGTGGCGACGATGGCGAAGAACGCCGTCAACCGC
Organism: Tardiphaga sp. 20_F10_N6_6; assembly: GCF_052076045.1. NCBI lineage: Bacteria > Pseudomonadati > Pseudomonadota > Alphaproteobacteria > Hyphomicrobiales > Nitrobacteraceae > Tardiphaga > Tardiphaga sp. 20_F10_N6_6. Next base: position 112,062 of record NZ_CP197239.1, on the reverse strand, counting down.
GCTTTCGAGACACCGCTCACCGAAGGCCTCAAGGTCGAACGCGATCTGTTTCATGCGACCTTTGCGCTAGAGGATCGCTCCGAAGGCATGGCCGCCTTCATCGAGAAGCGGAAGCCGGTCAACAAGAACCGCTAGACGGACGCACTACGCGCGAGCGCCGCGGACACCAGCACACGATAGGCGCGTTCGGCCCATGTGGCCGGACGATCGAGCCCAAGCCGCGCAAGCGCCGCTTCATCTGACGCACTCGGTGCGTGTGTCATGCCCTGCCAGAACAGGCCTGCGAGTTGTTGTGGCGACACCGATGCGGCGCTCAGGACCTGCAGCGCAGGGATCAGGCGCTGTTCTACTTCGGTGAAGTCGCTACCAAACGGGAACATGGGCAGCAGACCAGCGTCCCGCGCCGGCTTGAGGGCAGCGGAGATCCGCTGGGGCACGTTGTCGCGATACGCAGCGGGAATGTCATAGCTCCTGGGAAGCTTTCCAGCATCCTTGGCCTGCTTCATCAGCTCCGACTGAAAGCGCGAGTCGGACACCTGAAGCATGGCCGCGATCACGTCGGCGTCCGATTTCCCGCGCAGATCGGCGACACCATACTCCGTCACGATGATATCGCGCAGGTGTCGCGGGATCGTGGTGTGACCGTAGCTCCAGCGAATATTGGAGGCTGGCTTCTTGCCGGCGCGCGTCGCTTCGAGAGTCAGGATCGAGCGTGCACCCTCCAGAGCAAAAGCCTGTGAGACGAAATTGTACTGTCCGCCGACGCCGCTCACGACCTGGCCGTTCTCGAGACCGTCGGAGATCGCGGTGCCCATCAGCGTCGCCATCATCGTATTGTTGACGAAGCGCGCATCGACACGCGCCTGCCGTTTCGCCTCTTCGTTGCCATAGAGCTCATTGGTGAACGATACCGGCATCATCTGGATTTTCGCCAGACGCTCCGGCGTCATGTCGCGCAGCGCCTGATAGAATGCCTTCGGCCCAAGAAAGAACGCGCCATGCACGATGGTGCCATCCACCTCGCGCTTGAGAATGCCCGCGTCGATCAAACCGAGAAATGCTTCGAACAGCATTTCGCTCACGCCATAGAGACCACGTTCGAACGTCGCGACTTCCTTCGGAGGCGCGGCGGGGGCAAGACGCTGCATCAGATCGCGGAACGCTGCATTGTCGCGGTGGCGAACGATCAGGCCCTGCGCCAGCGCATCGCCCACTTGCCCAATGCCGATCTGCAGCGTGCCGCCGTCGCGCACCAGGCCGGCAGCGTGCAATCCAATTGCGTATTTGGTGTCGTTGACCGGTTCGGACGGGGGCGCAAACAGCGGAAATTCAGTCTCCGGGCTCTCGAGCACCGCGTGAAACTCATCGCTGGTAAGATCACCCTGCCCCGGCATGAAGGGCAATTCCGAATTGACCTGACCGATTAGCCTGAACGAGACGCGACCTTCATTGCGCGCCCGCATCAGATCAACCGTGGTGTCGGTATTGCAGCTCAGACTATAGCGCGCGGCGCCATCGACCACACGCTTCGACACCAATTGCGTGATCACGTTAAGCCCGCGCGTCAGAAGATAGGACGACGCATGGGTGTAGTTTGCCGAAATATAGTGCTGCTGCGCGTCGGCAACCCGCAGCCATTTTCCCGCAAGGAAGAAGAATTCGTTGACCTGAATGTTTGGCGGCAGCTCACCTTTATGCAGCGCGTTTGCATAAGCGAGATCGGGATAGCCCCCGAACAGCCGTTCGATCACCGGATTGATGAAGCGCTTCTCCAGCTCGCTGGATGGTCTCGGCTTCTCCAGTGTCAGGGCAGAGAAGAACGTCAGTCTGACATTGCGATCGGCCAGCGCGCGCTGATAGAGCGCATTGATGATATGGTTGGCCTTGCCAAGCCCGAGCGGCAGCCCGACCACGAGCGTCGTCCCAACGTCGCGAATGATGTCTTCGGCGATGGCGTCGGGATCAGTGAAGATCTTGGGCATAAGCATTCCGGATGGGCAGGATCGGCAGCTCCTCAGCGCAATCGCGCAGCAAAGCCGGACAGAGTTACCACTGCGTGCGGTTATTCAGAAATGTGCCCGACATGCAACACACGCGGCCATGTGAAGCGGGTTTATTCGTCGCATTCACGGAGCGCCCCATCCTCCCTAGAGTCCTGATCAATCAAGCAAATCGGGGCAGCCAAATGCCCTGTGGGGAAAGCGCAAAAGCCCGGAGGTTCTTCGCCGGATGGTTTGCCTGCAAAGGCAACGCCCTCTAAACATACCTAGACGTCAGCGGGGGCGGACGTCCGAAGATTGCTTTGGGATAATATGGTTCGTCACGGCATATTTGGCCTCGCCGCAAGGCGCGCGCTTCGGACAGGCATGGCCCTGAGCCTGATTGGCTATGGCATTTTTGCTGCGGTCGATGCCCGAGCCGAAACGGTGTCGGAAGCCCTTGCCAAAGCCTATCAGTCCAATCCGCAGCTGAACGGCGAACGGGCCCGCCAGCGTGCCACCGATGAGAACGTTCCGCAGGCGATGGCCGGCTACCGGCCCCAGGTGGCAGCCACACTGAGCTATGGCCTTCAGGCCGTGCGCAACCTGCTCGTAGACAACACCATCCAGGGCGCAACGCTGAAGCCATGGACCATCGGCGTCACGGTCACCCAGACGCTTTATAACGGAAACAAGACAGCCAACAGTGTCCGCGTCGCGGAATTGCAGGTCCAGTCCGGCCGGGAAGCGCTGCGCAATGTCGGCCAAGGTGTGCTGCTCGATGCTGTCGTTGCCTATACCAATGTTCTCGCCAACCAATCGCTGGTCGAAGCCCAGCGCACCAACGTCACCTCCCTGCGCGAAACCCTCGGCATCGCCCAAAAGCGGCTCAACGCCGGCGACGTCACCCCCACCGACACGTCACAGGCCGAAGCGCGACTGGCGCGTGGCCAGGCCGATCTCAATGCCGCTGAGGTCAATCTCGCCATCAGCCAGGCAACTTATACGCAGGTGATTGGTGCTGCACCCTCGCGGCTCAGTCCGGCGGAACCGATGGATCGGCTGCTGCCGCGCAACCGCGACGATGCCGTCAATCAGGCCTTCAAGGCGCACCCCGCCGTGCTGGCAGCCGGCTACGATGTCGATGTGGCGACCACGACGATCAAGGTGGCGGAGAGCAGCCTGTTGCCTACTCTGACGCTGCAGGGCAGCGCCAGCAAATCCAGCCAATCGGATCCGACGCTTGGCACTTTTGGCACCGACCAGGCTTCGATTGTCGGCCAATTGACGGCGCCGATCTACGACGGCGGCCTCGGTGCTGCGCAGACACGCCAGGCCAAGGAACTGTCGTCGGTCAGCCGCTTGGTGCTCGAGCAGGTCCGTAATCAGGCCCGCACCGCAGTCGTCGGTGCATGGGTGTCAAATGAAGGCGCGAAGACGGCGGTGAGTGCCGCGGAAGCCGAAGTACGCGCTGCTGGCGTTGCACTACAGGGCGTACAGCGCGAGGCCCAGGGCGGTCAGCGCACCACTGTCGACGTCCTGAACTCACAGCAAGATCTCGTACAGGCAAAGGCACGCCTGATTGGCGCGCAACGTGACCGGGTCATCGCATCCTATTCGCTGCTCAGCGCAATTGGCAGGCTGGATGTGAAGACGCTTGGGCTGAACACGCCAGACTATCTACCAGAAGTTCATTACCATCAGGTACGCGATGCCTGGCACGGGCTGCGCACGCCTTCCGGGCAATAAATTATCCGGCTGAACTCTTCTTTGCCATCGCCGTGGTCATCGCGGCGACCAGCGATGCGAGGTCGTAGGGCTTGCGTACGATCGGCACGTCATCCATCGACGCCGGGATCAGGCTGGTTTCGCCATAACCTGTGGCAAAGACGAAGGGGATGCCCCGCTCGCGCAATGCTTGGGCCACCGGCACCGAACTGCCATTGCCGAGATTGACGTCGAGGATGGCCACATCAGGCCTCATGATCGTCAGCGCGATCAATGCTTCCTTGACCGAAGATGCCGTCTCGACCGATGCCGCGCCCTCGTGGGTCAGCATGGTCTCGACGTCCATGGCAATCAGAAGCTGGTCCTCGACCATCAACACCTTCAAGCCGCGCATCGACGCCATCGGCTTGTCGTCCTCGCGTCGGACGCGCACGTTGCGCGCCGCCACCGGTGCGGGCCAGACAACGAAGCGCGCCGGGACGAGCAACCGCACGCGCGCGCCGGCCGGCTCATAATCGACATCACTTTCACCCCCGAGATCATAGGGAATGCTGCGACTGATCAGCATCGATCCAAAGCCCGGCCGCAATGGCGGTATGACAAGGGGGCCGTCGCGCTCAAGCCAGTAGATTTCGCAATCGCCGATATCGGTGCGTTTCCACTCGAGCGACAAGCGCCCCGTGCTTACGGAAAGCGCACCATATTTGGCGGCATTGGTGGCCAGTTCGTGCAGCACCAATGCGAGTACCGAATAGGCCCGAGCGTCGAGCGAAACATCGGGCCCGGTCACCTCGATCGCTTTCACCGACTCGCGATACGGCGAAAATTCCGCATCGAGCAATCCTTTTAGCGCGCCGCCACCGGCGCCGCGGATGACCTGATCATGCGCAAGCGACAAGGCCTGAATACGTCCCTTCAGGGAGGCGACATAATCCTCAATGCTGCGCCCATCCTCGACCGGGTGCGAGACCAGCGATTTGATCAGTGCCAGGATATTCTTGACGCGATGATTGAGCTCTTCATTCAGCATTTTCTGGCGCAGGTCGGCCTTGTGCCGCTCATCCGCCAGTAATTCGTTGTGGCGAAGCACCACTTCCACCAAAGCCGAGCGCACGGCCTCGGCGGTGTCGCGCTCGTTTTGCAGCCATGGCTGCGACTGGCGTTGCACGATCTCCTTCCAGATCGCGAAGCTCTTGCGTGGCGTCAGCCGATCGCCCAACGGGCCAATTTCGTATGTCTTGTTGGGATCGCCTGCCCAATTCAGGGTTTGCGTCACTTCGCTGCGAAAGAACAGAAGATAGTCGCGCGGCAGTTGCGACAAGGGCACGGCCAGCACGCCGGAAACAGCAAGGGCATAGTCTTCAGCCGCCGGCAATCGATCTGACAATGCGCTCGTCGCCCACACCCTGCCCTCGGCGACCGAATTGATGAAGCCCATCAGCGCCGGCACTGCCGCAGCCGGCGGCGCGCTGCCATAAGACGTCCAGGTCTTGTTGAGGTATAGGCCAATACCGTCACACGGCATCAGCACGCTAAAATCGCGAATGCTTTCCTTGAGCAGGTCTTCGATATCGCTGTGATGCGAAACATTGTGCAACAGCTGGTCGAGATAGCGCCGCGCGCTTTCGCTAGCAGCCAGTTTGCGCTTTTGAAGAAGCCCGGCCAGTTGCATGGAAAAGAACTCGCCAAACATCTCTGCAGCAACGCGTTTCTCCATGGAAAGCGCGCGCGGTGCATAATGATGGCAGGCGATCAACCCCCACAGCACGCCGTCGTGGATAATGGAAATCGACATCGACGCACCGACGCCCATATTGCGCAGATACTCGCAGTGGATAGGCGAAACGCTGCGCAGATGTGCAAAGGACAGGTCGAGCGGTTCACCGGATGTGTCGAACTCTGGCTCGATGGCCACGCGCTCACCGCTTGCATCCGAGACGATACGCACCGTGTTCTGGACGTAAAGCACCCTCGCCTGCTGCGGGATGTCGCCGGCCGGGAAGTGCTGCCCCAGAAAGCTCTCGAGATCGCCGCGGCGCGCCTCGCTGATCACCCGGCCGGAACCATCATGAGCGAATTGATAGACCATCACCCGGTCGTAGCCGAGTCCGCCACGCAGCAGCCGCGCCGCATTGTCAAACAGCACGTCGAGATCGTTGCATTGACCGATGCGGCCGATCAGCAAGCGCGACAACTCCAGAGGCGGTGTCGCCTCGCTGGCGTCCACAGGCTCGAATTCGATGATGTTGACGCCCTTGTGCCGATGCACAGCGACGTTGAACGCGGTCTGCGAATGCGCGACCTTGAAATCAATCAGCAGTCCCGGGCGCTGCTGGTTGCCCCATTTGGCGATGGCATTGCGAATGTCGTGCGCCGGCCCCTCGCCGATCAGATCGTCCAGCCTGCGGCCATTTATGTCGCTTGATCCCACGCCCAGCATCGCACCCGCATTGACCGAATGGCGCCGGACCATCCCGACGGATCCGTCGCAGGCGAGCAGACAGCCATAGGGCTGGATGCTGCCGGGAATGTGGATCGGCTCGCGATCGCAATTGGTCAGGTTGACAGGGTCGGTCTTGATGAGCATCAAAGGGTCTCTGAAAAGATACGGCGCTCGAAACGACGGCCACCAGCATGGCACGACTGCATGTTTTGAAAAAGATCAGCAAATACAGCGTTCAAGAGCACCAACCGCAACGCGCACGGGCGGAATAGCCCGGTGGGGAACCGGTCAACGGGCAAGCGCCGGTTTCGATCCATTTCGAGGCCGGTTTTTTAGGTATGCGCGATTGGGCTGCCTCAGGGACAGCCCGAGCCGCTCCCGTCGCAAGCTGGTTTAACGCGCCCGGCTTGAGAAGAACGAGATCAGCACCGGCAGGGTGATCAGGATCACCAGCGGCGCCAGCATCATGCCAGTGACGACGACAACCGCGAGCGGCTTCTGGACCTGAGACCCGATTCCCTCCGACAGCGCCGCCGGCAGCAGGCCGACGCCCGCAACGATGCAGGTCATGAGCACCGGCCGCAGTTGCAACTCGCCGGTCCGGATCACAGCCTTGATGCGTTCATAGCCCTCGTCGATCAGCTGATTGTATTGTGACAAGATCAGGATGCCGTCCATGACAGCAATGCCGAACAGCGCGATGAAGCCGATCGCCGCCGATACGCTGAACGGAATGCCCGTGATCAGTAGACCGAGCACGCCGCCAAAGATCGCCATCGGGATCACACTCATGGCCAGCAGTGTGTCGGCCATCGAGCCAAAGTTGAACCAGAGCAGCACGCCGATCAGAGCGAGGCTGATCGGCACCACGATGGAAAGCCGTGCGATAGCGTCCTGAAGATTGCCGAACTCGCCGACCCATTCGGTCCGCGAGCCCGGCGGCAGCTGAACGAGCGCGGCGACCTTGTCCTGCGCTTCCTGAATGGCGCTGCCGAGATCGCGTTCGCGTACCGAGAACTTGATCGGCAGATAACGCTCCTGGTTCTCGCGATAGATATAGGCCGCACCGGAGACGAGATTGATCGACGCCACTTCACTTAGCGGGATCTGCGCGATCGTGCCGTTCGGACCGGGCGCGCCGATGCGCAAATTCTGAATCGCCTCAGCGCTACGGCGATATTCCGGCGCTAACCGCACCATGATCGGGAAATGCCGATCGCTGCCGGGCTCATAGAGATCGCCAGCGGAGTCGCCGCCGATGGCCACCTTGATGGTGGCGTTGATATCGCCGGGCGACAATCCGTAGCGCGCAGCCTTGGCACGGTCGACGTCGATCTGGATGGTTGGCTGCCCCAGCGATGTGAACACGGCGAGATCCGTCACGCCCTGCACCGTCGACAGTACGGCCTTGATCTCGTTAGCGGTCTTGGTGAGTGCATCCAGATCGTTGCCGTAGAGCTTGATCGAGTTCTCGCCTTTCACGCCGGAGACGGCTTCAGAGACGTTGTCCTGCAGATATTGCGAGAAATTGAACTCGACGCCGGGAAATTTCGTCTGCAGTTCCTTGAGCAGGCGCGCCGTCAGCGCATCCTTGTCCTGCGGCGCCGGCCATTCGGAGGCAGGCTTCAGCGGGGCGAAGAATTCCGCGTTAAACAAGCCAGCCGCGTCGGTGCCGTCATCGGGACGGCCATGCTGCGAGACGACGGATTCCACTTCGGGCTGCTGGCGGATCAGCCTGCGCATCTCGTTGACGTAAGTGTTGCCTTCCTGCAGCGAGATCGTCGGCGGCAGCGTGGCGCGGATCCAGAGATTGCCCTCTTCCAGCTTCGGCAGAAATTCCAGGCCGAGGAAACGCGCCATGAAGAAAGTCACCACGACGAGACCAATCGCAATGCCCAGTACGATCTTTCGGCTGGCGACCGCCCAGTGCAGAACCGGCATATAGAGGCGATGCAGCTGGCGCATGATCCAGGTTTCGGTCTCCTGGACATGCGCCGGCAGAATGATCGCGCTCAGCGCAGGCGTGACGGTGAATGTCGCGATCAGGCCACCGGCCAGCGCATAAGCATAGGTCCGCGCCATCGGCCCAAAGATATTGCCCTCGACGCCAGACAGCGTGAACAGCGGCAGGAACGCGGCGATGATGATAGCGGCGGCAAAGAAGATCGAGCGCGACACGTCAGCGGATGCGCTGAGGATACCATGCTTCTTCATGCCCATGATGGTCTCGGGCGAGATGTGGCTGCGCTCCGCTTCGGAAAGCTCTGTGGTCTGGGTCAGCCGTCTGAAGATAGCCTCTACCATGATGACCGTACCATCGACGATCAGGCCGAAATCGATGGCGCCCACCGATAGCAGGTTGGCGGATTCACCACGCAGCACCAGAATGATGACAGCGAAAAACAACGCGAACGGAATAGTGGCGCCAACAATCAGCGCGCTGCGCAGGTTGCCGAGGAACATCCATTGCAGCAGCACGATCAGCAGGATGCCGACGACCATGTTGTGCAGCACCGTATGCGTGGTGGTATCGATCAGGTCCTTGCGGTCATAGATGCGCTCGATCCGCACGCCGGGCGGCAAGATGCCTCCGCGATTGATCTGCTGCACCAGCTGTTCGACACGCGCGATGGTCGGCGAACTCTTCTCGCCGCGGCGCATCAGCACGATGCCCTGGACGATATCGTCCTCCTGATTGAGACCGGCAATGCCGAGGCGCGGCTTCTCGCCGACCGACACCGTGGCGACGTCCTTGACCAGAACCGGATTGCCGTTGGTCTGGGAGATCATCGTACTGGAAAGGTCGTCGATCGAGCGAATGAGGCCGACGCCGCGCACCACGGCCGATTGCGCGCCGATATTCACGGTGTTGCCGCCGACATTGATATTGGCATTGCCGACGGCGGTCAGCAGTTGTGGCAGCGTCAAGCCATAGGCAACGAGCTTGCTGAAGTCGACCTGGATTTCATAGGTTTTGGTCTTGCCACCCCAACCAATGACGTCGATGACGCCTGGCACCGCACGAAAGCGGCGCTGCATCACCCAGTCCTGAAGGGTCTTGAGATCGAGTACGCTGTAGTTCGGCGGCCCCACCAGACGATAACGGAAGATTTCACCCACCGCAGAGATCGGCGATATCGTCGGCTGCGCATTGCCCGGCAAGGTCCCGAGCTGCGACAACCGGTTCAGGACCTGCTGCAACGCTTCGTCATAGGTGTAGTCGAACGAGAACTGCAGTTTGACGTCCGAGAGGCCGTAGAGCGAGATGGTGCGGATCGTTTTGAGGTTCTTGATGCCCGCGACCTGCGCTTCGATCGGAATCGTGATGTAGCGTTCGATTTCCTCGGCAGAGAGACCGTTGCTCTGGGTCACGATATCGACCATCGGCGGGGTCGGATCGGGATAGGCTTCGATGTTCAGCTGATTGAACGCAAACAAACCGCCGACGAATACGGCGACGAACATCGCCACCATCAGGAAGCGACGGTCGACGGCCAGGGCAACAAGACGATCCATCCAGATCGGACCTTTCAGAAGAGCCGAAGCTGGGTTTTAGCTGGCGGAGGCCGCGCGATCGATAAACAGGCTGCCTTTGGTGACAATGCGTTCGCCGGCTTTCAGGTTGCCATGGACCTCGACGAGATTGCCATTGGTCATACCGGTCTTGATCGTGCGCAGCTCGATGGTCTTGTCGTCATGCGCGACCCAGACGCGGACCTGATCGCCTTCATAGATCAGCGCCGTTTTCGGCACGCCTATCGTCGGCTGGTCGCCAGGCGCGTAGATCGTCACGGTGGTGAACATTTCGGGCTTCAGCAGACCGTTGCTGTTGTCCAGCGTGGCACGTACCAGCAGACGACGCGTCGCGGGATCGAGCGCAGTCGCGACATAGCTGATGCGGCCAGTGAGCACACGGCCCGGCAGCGCGAGTGCGGTGAAACTCATTTCCTGACCGATCTGCACGGCAGCAGCTTCGGTCTCGCGCACGAAGGCCGTGAGCCACACCGATGAGAGATCGCCGATCACGAAGACCGGGTCGGCAGCGCCGGCACTGATGTACTGGCCGGGGCCGATCTTGCGCTGAACCACCGTGCCTGCAAGCGGCGCGTAGATCGTCGTTTCCGGATTGATGCGGCCCTTCTCCTGAAATGCCGTGATGGCGTCTTCCGAGAGGCCAAGAATACGCAGGCGATTGCGTGCGGCTTCGAGTGCCGTGTCGGCGGTGCGCAGATCGTTCTGTGCCTGCAGCAGCGTTGCCTGGCTCTGCTGATAGTCTTTCAACGGCACGGCCTTGCCTTCGAACAGGTCGCGGGCGCGCTTGTCCTGGATCTGTGCGAGGTCGAATTGTGACTTCGCCTTGTTGAGCGCCGTGGTCGCGGCAACGAAATCATTCTGCGCACCGACGGTGTCGGCCGCTTCGATGACGAAGAGCGGCTGGCCCTTTTCGACGTGGTCGCCTGGTTTGGCCAGCAGCTTGGTGACGCGGCCGGCATAAGGTGAAAAGATCGGGGTCGAGCGGTCTTCATCGACGGCAATCTTGCCCTCGGTGACGTGTTCGGCGCGGAAGGCACGCACGGTGACCGGCTCGATGGTCAGGCTGGCCCATTCAGACGGCGACGTCGTATAGCGCTGCGGATTCTTCCGCGACTGGCTCGAAACGTCGGAATGCCCCTTCGACGGGGTGGACAGCCGCACGTAGCCGATGCCTGCGGCGACCAGCATGGCAGCAATGCAACCGCCCGCAATTAGGCGCTTTCCGCTAAACAGCTGAGATCGTTGATCTAAATTCGTCACTGTCCAGTCCTTGGTAGGAAACGCACTTATTCCGCGGCGATTTGTCCCATTCACGCGCTAATAGTGCGCATCTGGGCGTTCAGACAATCTAAAAACGCGTGTGCACTTACGAATCTTCGTTAAAATTTTGAAATCCTGCGAATGGGCTTCAATTGCCGGACGGCCATACCGCCGGATGGCTGCCGAGGGGCATGGCTGGACGCACCCACGATGCCGGGGTTCGCGATAACACGGCTGCATGACGGACCGCCGACAACTGGCCAAATCCGGACGGCATATCCTCAGTAAAGGCTTTGACCATCTCTCCCTTCAGGTCTTCGACCGCGAGACCCTCCGCGATCCTTCCCATATCCCACAGCCATTGACCGGTGCGGGCAAGAGAGACCTGCACGTGCCAGCTACCGCCTTCACGCGCCTGACGTGCGCGTGCGATCATGGCGCCGAACGCCATTAAGTAGCCGGTGGCGTGATCGAGCATCTGCGCCGGCAATTCCTTGGGCCCGTCTACGCCCGCCGCCTGCCCTTCGGCATGGTTGAAGCCGGTCGCGCATTGCACGAGAGAATCGAAGCCGCGGCGCCCGGCCCACGGCCCGGAACGGCCATAGGCGGAGAGCGAGACATAGACGATACCGGGACTGACACGGGCCGCCTCCTCCGGCGAGAAGCCGAGCGCCGCGAGCGATTGCGGGCGGTAGCCCTGCGAGAAGATATCCGCCTGCGCGAGCAATCCTCGCAACGTGTCGCGCCCCTGCCCGCTCTGGAGATCCACGAAGCTCGAGAGCTTGCCGCGGCCGGTATCGATAGTGAGCCACGGGATCGCCGGCAGATCGGGGCTGGAGACCAGCATGACATCCGCGCCATGGGCCGCAAGCGTTCGACCAGCGACGGGACCGGCGATAACGCGTGAGAGATCGAGTACGCGCAAACCGGCAAGCGGCCGGGCGCCGATCGGCCACAGCTTCGGTTCGGCGTCGTCAATCCGGGTGATCTCGACGAGCGGCAGTTCAGCAACGGCTTTGGCCTGCGGCAACCCCATCCATTCGTCATGGGATCGCATCAGCGCTACGACACCGCCGGCTGCATAGGCCGCGGTCTCGAAGGCTTCGCCGTTCCAGTGCATCAAAGCCGCCTGCACTGCCTCACGCGTCGGCGTGCATGACAGCACCTGGCAGACAGCGTCGCGATGATGCGGGAAATTGGTATGCAGCCGCACGAACTTGTCATCGCCGGTCTTGTAGACACCAGCGATCACATCCCAGGCGGGCGGCGGCGGATTACCGTCGCAGCGCAGATAGCGCTCGCTGCGGCATTCGACGATGGCGTGGCGCATGTCGACGGAGACAGTCTGCGTCTGCCCGCTGCGTAGCCGCCAGATTTCGGCAGCCGCCATTCCGGCCGCAGCGATACTGACCTGAGCGGCTGCACCGACATGGAAGGACGACGGCAATTGCGGCTCATTGCCGGTCAGCGCGACACGCTGGAGCGCCGCAATATCACCGCCAGCCTGCCTCCAGAGGTCGCCGAGCAGTTCACGAATGCCGTACATCAACGTCCTCCCCCTTTCCCACGCCACCGATTCAGCTCACGCTTCCAGGTGACCACATCCGTCATCGCATCATCTTGTACAAGCAGGAGGAGAGACCATGGCCACCATCGATCCATTGACAGCCGGCGCCGTGGTGCTGGCCACGGCTGCCACCGACGCGGTCTATGTGATGTTCACCTCTGCGGTGGTGGCCCGTCGGCGCATCCCTGCGGCCACCTGGAGCAGCGTCTGGTATGTACTCTCGTCCTATGCCGTCATCAGCTATACCGAAAACTGGATGTATGTGGGTTTCGCCGCCGTCGGTTCATGGATCGGCGCCTATGCCACTATTACTTTCCTGCACCGGCCACCCGGCGGACCGCCAGTCGGTGCATCACCTGAATAGGTAAGAACGGCTGAATGGTTTCTGAACGACGCTTAATGGAAATCCCGCGAGCGCGGCAGGATCCGGACATTGCGCGGATGGCGAATGCGCTGGGCGGGATTGCCGGGATGCTCGCGGCGATCGTCATTGATCGGTTCCGGACCTGACAGCGCCTGCTGCGGTGTGCCGAGTGCATCATTGCCAAGGTGCTTCAGATCGTCAGAGCGATCGATCAGCCGTTCGGCGACGAGATGCACGACCTTGTCCGGGCTGCTCTGAATCGTACCCTCGACCAGAATGAGCCTGGAGCCCATGACTTCCCTGCGAAACTCCTCCATCACCTTCGGCCATACGACGATATTGGCGATACCGGTCTCGTCCTCCAGCGTCATGAAGACCACACCATTGGCACTGCCCGGCCGCTGCCGCACCAGCACGACGCCGGCACAACGCACCCGCCGTCTGTCATTGGCATGTGTGACGCTCGCGCAGGTCACCACTTTCTCGCGAGTGAAGTTCGCCCGCAAAAACTCCATCGGGTGGCCTTTCAGGGACAAGCGGATGGTCTGATAATCAGCGACCACCTGTTCGGGCAAAGGCATCTCAGGCAGTGGTTCCGCATGTTCGTCCGGCTGCTCGCGCGCAGTAGCGATCTCAAACAGCGGCAGCGGCAGATCATCGGGCAAGCGCCTTACCGCCCATAATGCTGCACGACGATCCAGGCCGATGGAGCGAAATGCATCAGCATCGGCGAGCATGATCAGCGCGCGTTTTGGCAAAGCGGTATCGCGGGCGAAATCTTCCAGCGAGGTGAAAGGTCGTCGCTCTCGCGCGGCAACGATGCGCTCGCCCCAGTCTTCTCCCGGCGGTTTGCCAGCTTTTTCACGTTCGCGCTTCTCATCCGGATCCGCCCATTTGAATCCATCGATCTGGCGAAAGCCGAGGCGAACGGCGCAATAGTCTCCACTGGGTTCTTCCAGCGTATTCTGCGAATGACTGAAGGATACATCGATCTGGCGCACATCGACGTCGTTGTCGCGCGCGTCGCGCACGATCTGCGAAGGTGCGTAAAATCCCATCGGTTGCGAATTCAAGAGCCCGCAGCAGAATACATCCGGATGATAATGTTTCAGCCATGACGAGACATAGACCAATTGCGCAAAACTCGCCGCATGGCTCTCGGGAAAACCGTAGCTGCCAAAGCCCTTGATCTGATCGAAGCAACTGGTGGCGAAAGCCTTGTCGTAACCACGGTCGATCATCTTGCCGACCATCTTCTCCTCGAACGTATGCATGGTGCCGACATTGCGAAACGTCGCCATGGCGCGGCGCAGACCGTTAGCCTCCTCCGGAGTGAAATGCGCCGCTTCAATCGCGATGCGCATGGCTTGTTCCTGGAACAACGGCACGCCGAGGGTTTTGTGCAGAACCTTGCGCAACTCATTTTCATCCCCCCCTTTGGGGTGTGGATATTCGATATCTTCCGGCTTCATCGCCCGTCGTTTTAGATAGGGATGCACCATGTTTCCCTGGATCGGCCCCGGACGAACGATCGCCACCTCGATGACAAGGTCGTAGAATGTCTTCGGCTTCAGCCGCGGCAGCATATTCATCTGCGCGCGGCTTTCGACCTGGAACACGCCCAGAGATTCACCGCGTTGGAGCATCGCGAAAACCGGTGGGGCATCCTTGGCCTCCGCTTTGATGTCCTTGAGTTCGTAGCGCCTCTCCTTGTGACGAAAGATCAGATCAAAACATTTGCGGATGCAGGTCAGCATGCCTAACGCCAGCACATCCACCTTCATCATCTTCATGGTGTCGACATCGTCCTTGTCCCATTCGATGAAGGTACGATCATCCATTGCCGCATTGCCGATCGGCACATAGGTGTCGAGCCGGTCCTGCGTCAGCACATAGCCACCGACATGCTGCGACAGATGGCGCGGGAACTCGATCAGCTCGGTGGCAAGTTCGACGGCCCGCACGATCATCGGATTGGACGGATCAAGCCCTGCCTGCTTGACCTGCATCTCGTTGAGGCCTTTGCCCCAACTGCCCCAGACAGTATCGGCCAGCGCCGAGGTGACGTCTTCGGTCAGTCCCAGCGCCTTGCCGACATCGCGGATCGCCGAGCGCGGGCGGTAATGAATAACGGTGGCGATGATCGCCGCGCGATGACGTCCGTATCTTTTGTAGACATACTGCATCACCTCCTCGCGCCGGACGTGTTCGAAATCGACGTCGATATCCGGAGGCTCCAGACGTTCCTTGGAGATGAAGCGCTCGAACAGGAGATCGACCTCGGCGGGATTCACCGAGGTGATGTCGAGCATATAGCAAACCGCTGAGTTTGCCGCCGATCCCCGCCCCTGACACAGGATATTCTGGCTGCGCGCATAGCGGACGATATCGTGGACAGTCAGAAAATAATGCGCATAGCCGAGCTCCTTAATGAGCGCGAGTTCCTTTTCCAAGGTGGCAACAAGCTTCGGATCTTCTGTCTTAGGAAAATGCCGTTTCATTCCTTCCCAGGTCAGATCTTCAAGATGCTGCTGCGCCGTCTTTCCCGGCGGCACCGGTTCGTCGGGATATTGGTATTGGAGTTGGTTCAATGAAAACGTGATGCGATCGGCAAAACGGATGGTTTCACAGATCGCATCGGGATAATCGCGAAACAATCTGACCATCTCGGCCGCTGGCTTGAGATGCCGCTCGGCATTCATTTCCAGCACGCGGCCGGCCTGCTCGATAGTGGTCTTCTCGCGAATACAACTGACCACGTCCTGCAGTATGCGGCGATTTGGCGTGTGATAGAGCACGTCATTGGTGGCGATCAGAGGCACGCGCGCGGTGGATGCGATGCGCTGCAGCTTCGCCAAACGACGCCTGTCATCCCCGCGATGAAACGGACTGGCGCCAAGCCAGATGCCTTCCGCCGGCAGACCCGATAGTGCATCGAGCGTGCGCAGGACAAGATCACTGTCGATCCGATAGGCTGGCATTAGAACAAGCAACACCCCTTCGCTAAACTCCGCGAGATCGCCGAGCTGCAGCAGGCATTCACCCTTGTTGCCGCGCAACTTGCCCATGCTGAGCAACCGGCACAGTCGGCCATAGGCAGCGCGGTCGCACGGATAGGCAAGGATGTCAGGCGTGCCGTCATTGAAGACCAGCCGTGTGCCGATCAGAAGCTTCGGTTTGTAGACAAGATCCTTGTGGTCCAGCTCGGCAAAGGCACGCACCACACCGGCCATGGTGTTGTGATCGGCAATGCCGATGGCATAAAGCCGCTCGATACTGGCCTGATGCACATAGTTCTGCGGATGCGACGCACCGCGCAGGAACGAGAAATTGCTGGTGACGCCAATCTCGGCATAATCAGGCGCGCCGGCGCCGCCCGTGCTCATGCGAACAGCCCATGCACGAACCATTGCGGCGAAACGACTTGATTGTCCGCATCCCTGATCTCGCCATACAGCCCGTCGCGGAAGAGCCAGAAGCGTTGACCTGCCTCATCCTCGACACGAAAGTAATCGCGCGTCGGCTTCGCCTCCTGCGAACGCCACCACTCCATCGACACACGCTCCGGACCTTCCACATGAACGACGTTGTGAGAGACGCGTCGCCAGGTGAATTTCTTAGGCGGCTTGTCTGGAAACTCCGCAAGCGGGACGTCGATCACCTCAGGCTGCTCGAACAACCGTAACGGCCGCAAAGGCGGCTCGTCTTCACGCGGCGGCCATGCTGCCTGCATGGCGGCAGCCAGATGATGCTGTGCCGGCACCCCCAGCATCGCGCGTTCGGGAATGTGGCTCTCGACGGGCAGATAAACCAGCACACGCCGCGACCCGATCCGCGCAGCAATACGGTCGATCAGGTCGGCCAGTTCGTCATTGGCGTGAACATTGGCATCGAGGTCGCGCTGCTGCTGCACGACAATCTCGGTGCGGCTGGCTGACAGGCGGATCATATCGAAACCGAAGCCGGGATCGAGTGGATCTGCAATCGCGTCCAGTCGCTCGCGAAACAACCGGTCGATCACCTCGCCCTTGGTCACCGGCAGGCCGGTTTCCGCGGTGATCACCCGCACCGCGCCGTCGGTGCGAAAGAACGCCGCTTCCAGCCGCCGCGCGCCCTTGCCCTGCCTGTCCATCGCATCGATCAGCGTGCGCGCCAGCTTGGCCAGTGTCAGCGTAATCACGCCATCGGTGGCGATCGGTTCGGCGAAGCGTTGCTCGACGATATAATCCGGCAGCGGCTTGCGCGGCGAGATCGGTGCATCGCTTTGCCCCAGCGCCTGTTCCAGCAGTGTCGTGAATTCCGCGCCAAAGCGCGCAGTGATTTCAGGGCGCGACCGCGAGGCGACATCGCCGATGGTCTTCAAGCCGGCGCGGCGCAATCCGCGGGTGATCGCCTCATCGGCGCCGAGCGTGAACAGCGGCAGCGGCGTCACTGCCTTGGCCTCCTCGCCCGCGGCGATGATCCGGCCATGTACATATCGACTGAGCGTGCGCGCGCATGTCGATGTCCCCGCAATCGCTGCACTGACAATAAAACCCTGCCGCGACAGCGCCGCGCAGAGCTGCTCCATCAGTGCGGCCTCGCCACCGAACAGATGGGCACAGCCGGTGATGTCGAGAAACAGGCCATGCGGCAGATCCAGCGCCACCAGCGGCGTGAAGCGGTCGCACCAATCGGCGATGTCGGTCAGTACCTGCGTATCGGCGACAGGATCGGCATCGAACACCTGAATGTCCGGACAGACCGCACGGGCATTGGCGAGCGGCAGACCGGGTTCGAGGCCGAGCTTCGCCGCGGCATCGTCCAGCGCGGAAATCTGCAGCGCATTGCTTTGCTTGGCGACGACAATACTTGCTTGCAGATTAGCTGGCACGCCGTTGCGCGCGAGCTGACGTTTGATGCGATCGGTTGGCAGGCGCGGCAGCCACAGGCTGAGGATGCGCCGATGTGTCACGGAAAACGCACTCATCACACTTCCATTCCATGATCCATTGCCCGTTCGGGCCGTGACGATTTCGAACCAGTTGCACGTCGAGCATGGGCACGCCCCATGATTGCCAGGGCCTGAATGGCGGCGAATGCGCGGAGCGGATGATCCAGCGCGTCTCTGCCGTACTCGAGACCGGAACGCCTGCAGTCCGCAGCAACAGGCACGTGACGCCAGAGCCGCGCGCTGCCAGCGTGAGCTTGCGGCTGGCGACGAGGTCGAACTGCTTGCTGTCGCCCCAGGTTTCCAGCACGACGCTGCCCAGTGCATCGCAGGCCAGCGCATCAGCCGTGGTCCGCAATGCCGTCTCGACATCGGGCGCGCGCACGGTGACCAGCAGGCGCGGATCGAGGCCGAGCTCGCGCCAGCCGCTCATGGCCAGCGCGCCGCATTCGCGTTCGGGGAAATCCTGCCGGATCCACAGCAGCGGCCGCTTTGCCGAGACACGATGCGCAAGGCCGGCGACAAAGCCCGTGGCCGCCGCGCTGTGCCGGCCTTCGGCGAACACCTCATGCATGGTGCCACGCGCGAGGCCGCCTTGCAGCGCCGCGTCCGCCTCGGCATGACCAAGCGACACGCGATCCGGCGCATAGGTATCGCTGTGAGTCTCGATGCGTTCGATGCTGCCGCGCAATTGCGCGAGCGTGGTCATGCGTGCGCCGGTCATGCGCCGCTCCTCGAAATTGTTTTGCCGTGGCGGGTTTTTAGTGAACCCATTGCCGGCCCATTTGTTCATGATATGTTCTAATATAAAGCTAAGATGGCAAGCCGAGTCAATCGGGATCATCAGCCACTTTTTTAGCGTTTGGAATCAAAGGGATTTTTGAACATGGACGTGAAGCGCAAGCTGGAGATCCTGGCGGATGCCGCGAAATACGACGCGTCCTGTGCGTCCAGCGGTACCGAGAAACGGGACTCCCGCGACGGCAAAGGCATCGGCTCGACCGACGCAGGCATGGGGATCTGTCATTCCTATGCGCCGGACGGCCGTTGCATCTCGCTGCTGAAGATCCTGCTCACCAATGCCTGCAATTACGATTGCCTTTATTGCGTCAACCGCGCCTCCAGCAATGTGACGCGCGCCCGCTTCACCGTCGATGAGGTCGTCCAACTGACGCTGGATTTCTACCGGCGCAATTACATCGAGGGACTGTTTCTCTCGTCGGGCATCATCCGCAGCGCCGATTACACGATGGAACAGGTTGTCGCCGTCGCGCGAAAACTGCGCGAGGAGCATTATTTCCGCGGCTATATCCATCTCAAGACCATTCCGGAAGCCGACGATGTACTGATTACCGAGGCCGGCAAATATGCCGACCGGCTCTCGATCAATATCGAGGTGCCGGAAGAAGACAGCCTCGCCAAGCTGGCTCCGGAAAAAGACGTTCGCGCCATACGCCGCACCATGGGTCGATTGCGGTTGAAGCTCGATGAAGCCCGCGAGGGTCGCAAGCCGACGCCGCGCGGCAAGGTCGGGCCGCGTTTTGCGCCAGCCGGCCAGAGCACGCAGATGATCGTCGGCGCCGACAGCGCCAATGATTCAACCATCATCCGGACCTCGGCCAATCTGTACGGGTCCTACAATCTGAAGCGCGTCTATTACTCCGCCTTCAGCCCGATCCCCGATGCCAGCCGCGCACTGCCGCTGCGCGCCCCGCCGCTGATCCGCGAGCATCGGCTGTATCAGGCCGACTGGCTGATGCGCTTCTATGGCTTCGAGGCCGACGAGATCGTCGATGACAATGACGGCATGCTGTCGCTGGACATGGATCCGAAACTCGCCTGGGCGCTGCGACACCGCGACCGCTTCCCGCTCGATGTCAACCGCGCCAGCCGCGAAGACCTTTTGCGCGTGCCCGGTTTCGGCGCCAAGGCCGTGCAGCGGATCATCGAAACGCGCCGCATCTCGTCGATCCGCGTCGGCGACCTCGCCCGGCTGCATATTCCGCGGAACAAGGCACTGCCTTTCATCGTTCTTCCGGATCATCGCCCGGCCGTGAATTTGCTGGACGGCGCGAAGCTGGCGCAGCGTTTCAAGCCGAAGGCGACGCAATTGGGATTTGGGTTCTAGAATTTCATTTCAGGAGACCCGATGCACACCATAGTGCTGGAGAGCGACACCGACTTTGAAGGCTGGCGCAAGGCGGCACGACAACTCGTGCTGAACGACATTGCTCCCACTCACGTGAGATGGATCGTCGCTGGTGCTGAACTTGAACTATTTTCTGCCTTGCCCGAGACGTCGCTCTCTGACGCCACGCAAGGCACTTTCAACGTCTCGGCCAAATTCGTCGAACTGGCGCAAACCGCAATCCTGCATCGCGACCCCGAACGCTTCGCCCTGCTCTATCGTCTGTTGTGGCGGCTGCGCGACAATCCCGATCTGATCCACGTCGCGATCGATTCCGACATCGCTAAATTGCAGGCGATGGCCAAGGCTGTCCGGCGCGACGAGCACAAGATGCATGCTTTCGTACGGTTTCGCGAAATCGGCCGCGAGCCAAAATCGCATTTCGTCGCTTGGTTCGAGCCCGAACATCACATCGTCGAACTCGCCGCGCCGTTCTTCGCGCGGCGCTTCGCCGACATGGCGTGGTCGATCCTGACGCCGGATCTCTGCGCACATTGGGACGGCCACGCGATTTCCATCACGCCCGGCGTCAGCAAGGCCGATGCGCCGACCAAGGATCGGCTCGAAGAGGTATGGCTGACCTATTACGCCAACATCTTCAATCCGGCGAGATTGAAGACCAAGGCGATGCAGAACGAGATGCCGAAGAAATACTGGCGCAACCTGCCCGAAGCCGCGCTGATCAAGCCGCTGATCGCGCAAGCTGAACGCATCACAGGTGACATGATCGCGGCAGAAGCCAGCGCGCCCAAGAAACCACAACGTCGGGAGGAGACGATGGTCAAGTCGCATGCGACCAAAACGACCGAACATAGCGGGAAGGAAAGTCTTGCCGCATTGCACGACGAAGCCGCCGATTGCCGTGCCTGCCATTTGTGGAAAGACGCGACGCAGACTGTATTTGGCGAAGGACCACAACATGCGTCGGTGATGATGGTCGGCGAACAGCCCGGCGACAAGGAAGACCTTGCCGGCAAGCCATTCGTCGGACCAGCCGGACAGATGCTCGACAAGGCGCTGAAGGAAGCCGGCATTGTCAGAGACAAAGTCTATGTCACCAATGCCGTAAAGCATTTCAAATTCGTGCCGCGCGGAAAATTCCGTCTGCACCAGAAGCCGGCAACACCGGAAATCAAGGCGTGCCGTCCCTGGTATGAGCGCGAAAAAGCGTCCGTGAAACCCGAGCTCGTCGTCGCGATGGGCGCGACAGCCGCGCAAAGCGTGCTCGGCAAGATCACGCCGATCGGCAAGACCCGTGGCCAGATTATCCAGGCTGACGACGGCACACAGGTTCTCGTGACCGTGCATCCATCCTATCTGCTACGACTGCCCGACGAGGATGCCAAGGCACGCGAATATGCGCATTTCGTCGACGACCTGCGCATCGTCGCCGCGCATCTCAGCAAATCAGCGCGCGCTGCCTGACGGTCAAATCACAAATTCTCGCATCACACGCCGCGTATCCATCTCGAATTCGAGATCGACCACCGGCGGCCGCGCAAAATGCCAGGTCATGCCCTGCCGCGACGCACCGCGCTTGACCAGCTCATCGGCCACCACGGGATGGAAATCCTGTACCGTGTAGATCTGCGTCGCGGTCGTGTCCTTCCATGAGAAGCCGAATTCGCCCAGACGCTCCTCCATATTGCTCATGGTCATCCGCGTTTTCTCCCGGAATGCGTCCAGCGAGGTCTCCCGATAGCGCGTGATGCGCTCGGGATATGTTCCAGGACCGCCGCGCGCTTCAGCACCACCCGCAATCACGAAAGTCGGCTTGGCACCGAGCGACGGCCGCGTGAACGAGAACGCGTAAAACGACGGTTCACTCGGCGGATCGATCTCGAGGCACACATTGCTGCGCGCGACGGGATTATTCGTGCCGTCAAAGATGCCCCATTCAGCAAGCGTCTTAACATAGTGCTCGTTGAACTTCCGGAAGCCAGCTTCGTCGACCACTGCAGGCGAGCGCAACTCGCAGGCGCAGAACGATGTCAGCGGGCGATCCGCCGCGAGAATGTAATCGGCAATACGCGCAAACCCATCGGCCAATGGCAGCCACGTGTCGAAACGAACGCGCTCGATCTCGAAATCCGCATTGGCGGCAACGCCGCTGGAATACTGAAACACTGCGGGAAGATAGCGATAATTGCCGGCCGGAAAATCGCGCGTCATGGGATGGGTCCTGTGGAGGCCATGCGGGCCGCCAAAAGATAATGGCGGATCGCATGAAGCGATCCGCCATCCAACCTCAAACCATGTGTCCCCGCAAGCTCAGCTTCGCAAGGCCGCGTCCGTGCGATCAGGCAGTCCGCGTATGCTCCAGATCGAATTCCTCGATCTGCTTGGCGCGCTCCGTCTCTTTGCCGGCGCGGTGATCGGTGGCGATGGCCACGTAAACCGCGGGCAGCACGAACAACGTGAACAGCGTGCCGATCATCATGCCGGAGACGACCACGAGGCCGATCGAGAAGCGGCTCGCTGCACCAGCACCCGCCGCGGTGAGCAACGGCAACAGGCCGGTGACCATCGCGGCCGTGGTCATCAGGATCGGACGCAGACGCACGCGGGCAGCCATCTCGATGGCCGAACGACGATCGAGACCTTCCTTGAGCTGCAGTTCGTTGGCGAACTCCACCATCAGGATGCCGTGCTTCGAGATCAGACCGACCAGCGTCAGCAAGCCGACCTGGGTGTAGATGTTGATCGTCGCCATGCCGAAGAACAGCGGGATCAACGCGCCCAGGATCGCCATCGGCACCGTAATCATGATCACGAGCGGATCGCGCAGACTTTCGAACTGCGCTGCCAGCACCAGGAAGATGATGATCAGCGCGAAGCCGAACGCCACTGCCAGCTGATTGCCCTCCTGCACATATTGCCGGGAATCCGCGAGATAATCGTGGTTGAAACCCGACGGCAGTTGCTTGGCGGCCCCCTCAAGGAAGTCGACCGCCTGCCCCACTGTCACGCCGGGCATCGGCACCGCCTGGAAGGTCGCCGAATTCAGCTGGTTGTAGTGCGACAGCGCGTTCGGGTTGGTGCCCGTTTCGACCTTTACCAGCGTCGATAACGGCACCTGCTGACCCGTGATCGTCGGCACATAGTAGTTCGCCAGCGAATCCTGCGAGAGCCGCATGCCGCGCGGCACCTGCGGGATCACCTGATAGGAGCGCCCCTCGAGGTTGAAGCGGTTGGTGTAGTTGCCGCCGAGCAGCGTCGCCAGCGTATTGCCGATGCTCGACATCGTAATGCCGAGGTCGTTGGCCTTGGAGCGATCGATGGAGACGCGCACCACCGGCTGATTGAAATCGAGATCGCTGTCGCTGACAATGAACAGACCGCTCTTGCGCGCGGTGTCCTTCAACTTGACCATCTCTTCATAGACCGACTGGAAGCCGTTGGTCGAGCTGATCACCATCTGGATCGGCAGACCGCCGGGACCACCCGGCAGCGCCGGAAGGTTGAATGCGAAGGCGTTGACACCCTCGATCTTGCTGAGTTCGGCCTGCACCAGCGGCTTCAGCTGCGTGGACGAACGCTTGCGCTCGTCCCACGGCTTCAGCAGCATGCCGGCGATACCGTTGCTCGGACCGTTGGTGCCGTTGATGATGAAGCGCAGATCGGTTTCCGGGAACTTCTTGAACGCCTCGTCCATGCGGTCGCCATAGAAATCCGCGTAGTCGATGTTGGCGTATTTCGGTGCCTTGGTCACCGCAAACAGAATGCCCTGATCTTCCTCGGGCGCCAGCTCCTTCGACGTATTCATGTACATGAAGCCGACGAGACCGAGGATCACAACGGCGAACATGGCCGTGATGGGGCGATAGTCCAGCGAACGATCGAGCTGCCGGCCATACCAGCGCGTGGTGGCGCCGAACACCTTGTCCACCTTCTTGGCGAACCAGCCCGGCTCTTCCTGCTTCAACAGCACCGAGCACATCATCGGTGACAGCGTCAGCGCGATAACGCCGGATACGATCACCGAGCCCGCCAGCGTGAAGGCGAATTCGCGGAACAGCGCACCGGTCAAACCGCCGATGAAGCCGATCGGCGCATACACCGCCGCCAGCGTGATGGTCATGGAGATGACCGGACCAACGATCTCGCGCGCGCCTTCGAGCGACGCCTGCACCGGCGATTTGCCCTCCTCCAGATGGCGGTGGATGTTCTCCACCACCACGATGGCGTCGTCGACCACGAGGCCGATGGCGAGCACCATCGCCAGCAGGGTCAGCAGATTGATGCTGAAGCCCATGACGAGCATGAGGCTGCAGACGCCAACCAGCGACAGCGGAATCGTCACCACCGGAATGATGACCGAGCGGAACGAAGCCAGGAACAGGAAGATCACCACGATCACGATGCCGACGGCTTCGATCAGCGTGTGCTCGACTTCCTCGATCGACGACGTGATGAACTTGGTGGAATCGTAGGCGACCTTCATCTTCAGCGATGGCGGCAGGTTACGCTCGAGTTCGGGGAACAGCGCGCGCACGCCCTTGACGATGTTGAGCGGATTGCCGAGCGGCGTCGCCTGCACGCCGATAAAGATCGCGCGCTCGCCACTAAACGCCACGCTCGCGTCCGTACTCTGCGCGGCAAGCTCGATGGTGGCGATATCCTCCATACGGACAAAGCCACCGTCCTTGGCTTTCACCGTCATGCGCTTGAATTGCTCGACGTTCTGCAGGTCGGTATTCGCCGTCACATTGGAGACGATGTAATAGCCCTTGGTCTGACCTGCTGCCGCCTGGAAGTTGTTGGCGCGGATCGCCGCAGCGACATCGTCCGGAGATACACCGCGGCCCTGCATGCGTAGCGGATCGAGCCACAGGCGCATGGCGAAGGTCTGACCGCCGAGGATTTCGGCCGACGCCACGCCGTCCACCGTCGACAGGATCGGCTGCACAGCGCGCGTCAGGTAGTCGGAGATCGCCGAGCCGGACAGTTCCTCACTGGAGAAGCCGAGATACATCACCGCCGTCGTCGACCCCGTGGACTTCAGAATGACGGGGTCGTTCGCTTCGCGCGGGATCAGATATTTGACCGAATTGACCTTCGACAGCACTTCGGTGAGCGCAGCATTGGGATCGACGTTGAGCTTGATATAGACCGAGATCAGGCTCTGGCCCTGCGTCGATGCCGACGTCATGTAGTCGATGCCTTCAGCAGCCGCGACGGCCTGCTCGATCGGCGTGGTGATAAAGCCCTGCATCAGGTCCGGCGACGCGCCGGGATATACCGTGGTGACGGTGATCACGGTATTCGACAGTTTCGGATACTGACGGATCGGCAGGCTGGTTGCAGCCTTGAAACCGATCAGCAGGATCAGCAGGCTGACGACCAGCGCCAGCACCGGGCGCTTGATGAAGATATCCGTGAAGACCATTGCGGTCGCTCCGTCATCGGCACCGTCTGCCGGCCATCACAGGCCGCGCGACGATGCGAGAAAATTCATTCAGATGAACCGGGACGGACCGCATTTCGCGGCCCGTCCATCGGGTTTCAGTTCAGCGGCGGCTTCGCCGGAATCTGCGGCAATGGATCGGTCGAGATCGACACCAGCGCGCCGGACTGCAACTTGAGCTGTCCGACCGCCACGACGCGATCACCGGCTTTCAGGCCTTGCGTGATCACCGCACGGCCATCGATGCGGTCGCCCGTGCGCACGAAGGTGCGCACGGCCGAGAGCTCGGTCTTGCCATCGTCGGTCTTCTTCTCGGTGATCAGGTAAACCGAGTCACCATAGAGCGTGTAGTCGACTGCGGTTTCCGGCACGGTGATCACAGCCGGTTTGTCCGGCAGCACGACGGTCGTGGTCGCGAACATGCCCGGCTTCAGAATGCCTTCCGGATTCTGCAGCGTCGCCTGAACACGAATGTTGCGCGTATCCGCACTGATCTGCGGCTCGATCGTGGTGATCTTGCCCTCGAACTTGCGGCCCGGATAAGCGTCCACCGAAATGCGCACAGCCTGACCGACCTGCAGCTTGCCGGAGTCTTTTTCCGTGACCGTGAAGTTGTTGTAGACGGCGGACAGATCGGTGAGCGACACGATCTGCGTGCCGGCCGTCAGGTACTGGCCAACTTCGACCCGACGCGTGCCGAGCACGCCGTCGAACGGCGCGCGCACCTGCTTCTGCGAAATCACCGCTTCGGTCTTGGCGATATTGGCCTGTGCCTGATCATACGCCGCCTGCGTGGTGTCGACGGTGGCCTGCGGACCAACCTGACGCTCGGCGAGCTGTTTGGCGCGGTCGAGATTGATGCGCGCCACGGTGGCAGCCGCCTTGAAGTTGGCGAGGTCGCCCTGGTCCGGACCGTCGAACAGTTGCACCAGCGGCTGGCCGGCCTTGACGGTCGCGCCCGCGGTGAACTGGATGTCGGTAATGCGGCCGTTGACGTCGGAGGTGACGTTGACCTGATGCACAGCGGCGAGATCGCCGACGGCGCTGATCAGGTTGGGCACTACTTCGGACTTGGCATCCGCAACACTCACCACAGTCGGCGGCGGCTTCATGGTGGCGAAGAACTGCTTGATCATGTGGGCGCGGAACGCGTTGAAGCCCACCAGGCCGCCCACCAGGATCGCCAGCAGGATGCCGACGATGATGAACCAACGCACCATCCGCGGACGCGGACGGGGCTTCTCGACAGTCGCACGCGGCGCCGTAGTGCTGTTGGGTTCGGTCGTGAGTGTCATGTCATGCGCTTTCTGTCGTAGTCGCTGGCATCAGGTACGCCGGAAGCTCGCGATCGATATACGTCGCGATCGCCGTGTCTTTCAGTCCGATACCGCGGAGAATAAACTCACAAAGTTGCCGCTCGTTGTCGGCGGTGCTGGCATAAGGCAAACAGGGAACCGAGGGAAGGCGCGATAATGCCGCCATCATCGCGGTGTGGTGCGCGAACCAGAAAAGACCCATCGGCTCTTTTCCGATCCGGACCGCGTCGTTTGTCCGGACAGCGTCTTCAAGTGACGCCGTAAAGGTCGGGCCGATCAGCTCGCCGATCTTGTCAAACAGCAGCCGGGCGAATTCGCCGTCCTGCAACTGGCTGATGACCATTAGCCGCAGGCGCTGTGCCTCTTCATGATCGGGATCGGGATCGCGCGGAATGTCGAGGAAGTGCCCGACCATGCCGCGAATCAAAATCACCAGCGTCTCGGTCGACGGCGGCAGGCCGAGCAGCTTGTTCAGTCCGGGATCGGCTTCGCATTCCTCCGCCAGGATCTCGGCATAGAGCGCCGACTTGGTCGGGAAGTGCTTGAACAGCAAGCCTTCCGAAATCGACGCCGCAGCCGCCACGCTCTTGGTCGTAGTGCCGGCAAATCCATTGCGCGCAAAGCATCGCTTCGCCGCGCTGAGGATCAGCTCGCGCCTGAGGTCATGGGTCATTCGAAGTGTGCTCATAGCGTCGTGAGTAAGCACTCACCTCTATTCGTGTCAAGAAAATGGTGCATCGCATCCGGAGAATGACTGCAGGTGGTATCTGGCCGCCACAGTGTTGCATTCTCGCGACGCCAATGCGCCCGAGTTATGCGGCCCCCTCAAGATGAGGTGTGGTAGCGCGCCGTGAGGCACAAAGGGTGGTTTTTATCGCGATCCGCTCCGCCGGAACGCCGGTAATCCGCAACCGCGCAACGCCACACCGCAGACAAGTTTACGCAGTCTGCGACTGCTATGGGCGATTTCTGTCCCCGGGACCGTGCTTCCTGGGACGTGGCGCCGGCCGGTTTCCCCGCTTTTGCTTGTCCCAGTCCAGCCGTTTCCGTCAGAGCCTGTAGTGGGCCCGGACGGCTACCCAGGGCCTCCCGAGTGCGCGAGGGAACGTCTCCTCCCGCCCGTAGACGCCGCAATCCCAGCTCCACCTCAAGACGCCTCTAGAAGCGCCCTCGCGAACTGGATGAGCGGAGGACAATCCTTCTAGGTATATTGTCAAGATATATAGGAAAAAATGTTTAAGCTCTACCCTCTCAATTGTCATTCCGGGCTCGCGCAAGAGCGCGCCCCGGGAATGTTGAGAGGTTCGTGCGTTTCGGCACTACACCGTGAGTTACACCACCGTCTTGTGACGCTCAATGCAGGTCGTCAGCACCTCGTCCATCGACTTGCTCCACCAGTTCTCTGAGAAGATTTCGATCTCGGAGTAACCGGCGAAGCCCTGCGCCTCGACAGCCGCGCGGGCGGATTTGATATCGATCACGCCGTCGCCCATCATGCCGCGGTCGTTGAGGATATCCTTGGTCGGCACCAGCCAGTCGCAGACGTGAAATGCGAGCAGACGATCCTGTCCTGCCCGCGCGATCTGCGCATGCAGCTCCGGGTCCCACCAGATGTGATAGACGTCGAGGGCGACGCCAAGCATACCGGTGCGGTTGGGATCGAGCCGGTCGCAGATGTCGAGCGCCTGTTCGGTGGTGTTCACGCAGGCGCGATCGGCGGCGTAAGCCGGATGCAGCGGCTCGATGGCCAGCGGCATCTTTGCCTGCCTGGCGTATTCCATCATCTCGGCGATGCCATCATCGACCTGCGCACGCGCATTGATGATGTTCTTCGACGGCGCAGAGCCCGGCCGCGAATATTGCGGCAGGCCGCCGACGACCAGCACGATGCACGGTGAGCCCAATGCCACCGCTTCATCGACGCAGCGCTTGTTGTCGTCGCGCTGCTGCTGGCGATGGGCTTCGTCCGAGACGAACATGCCGCCGCGGCAATAGCCGGACAGTTCGAGGTCGTGGTCCCGCAGCGCCTTCACGGCCTTGTCGAGGCCGACATGAGCGACCTGGTCACGCCACGGCGAAACGCCGCGGATCTTGTGCCGGGCACAGGCTTCTGCAATGACGACAAAGTCGCCCTGCTTGCGGACCGTCGCCGTGTTCAGCGACAGCCAGCGATGGTCGTTGGAAAAGTCACGCATCTCAGGCTTCGATCCCACGTGTTGCCATGATCGCCTTCATGCGCTGCGTCGCCAGTTCGGGATTGGCCAAGAGACCGCCCTTGTCGGCGAGACGGAACAGTTCGGCGAGATGCTGAGTCGAGCGCGTACTCTCCTGCCCGCCGATCATGGTGAAGTGATCCTGATGGCCGTTGAGATAGGCCATGAACACGATGCCCGTCTTGTAGAACCGCGTCGGCGCCTTGAAGATATGACGCGACAGCGGCACTGTCGGGCCGAGCACGTCGTGGAAGCCGGCCTCGTCGCCCGCAGCGAGACGCGACAGCGCATAGGACGCCGCCGGCGCGATGGCATCGAAGATACCGAGCAGCGCATGGGAGAAGCCCTTATCGTCTCCGGCGATCAATTCTGCATAGTTGAAATCATCGCCGGTATACATCTTCACTTCGGGCCTGAGACGGCGACGCATATCGATCTCGCGCTGTGCATCGAGCAGCGACACCTTGACGCCATCGACCTTGGCGGCGTTACGGTTGATGACGTCGACGGCAATGTCCATCGCGGTGTCGAGGCTCGGCGTACCCCAGTAATTGGCCAGCGCCGGATCGAACATGTCGCCGAGCCAGTGGATGATCACCGGCTGCGCCGACTGCGACAGGATACGGTCATAGACGCGACCGTAATCCTCGGCGCTCTTGCCGAGCTTTGCCAGCGCACGCGACGCCATCAGGATGATGCGGCCGCCGACCTTCTCGATCGCTTCGAACTGCTGTTCATAGGCCTTGATCACGTCGTCGATCGACTTGGCATCTTCCACCGCAAGGTGATCAGTACCGGCGCCGGAGAACACCAGCGCACCACGCGGCTTCGCCGCCGCGACGGAGCGCGTGATGAGTTCGAGCGAGGTCGGCCAGTCCATACCCATGCCGCGCTGCGCGGTGTCCATCGCTTCTGCGACGCCGAGACCGAGATCCCAGACGTGTTCACGAAATGCGATGGTGCGGTCCCAATCGATGGTCTGATTGAGCCACGGATCGCATTCCGCCAGCGGGTCGGCAACGATATGTGCCGCCGAGAAAGCGATGCGGTTCAGCGTGCCTTCCAGCTTGGCCGGAAACGTGCGCGACGCTGCGAGACGATAGGTCTCGATCGAACGATCGGCCTTCGGCAGTTTCAGCGACAGCGTTGAGCCGGTGGACGTGGGCATGACTGGCTTGTTCATGACGAACCTCAGACCTTGAGCGTGGGAACGTCGATCCAGCGACGCTCCTTCCAGCTTTCCAGCGCGCATTCGACGAGCTGCACGCCCTTGGCGCCTTCGAGCAGCGTGTACTTGTAGGGCGCATCCTCGCAGACGTGACGGATGAACATTTCCCACTGTTCCTTGAAGCCGTTGTCATAGACGGCGTTGTCTGGAACCTTCTGCCAGTCGGCATAGAAGTCGTGGGTACGCTTCTCGTCGGGATTCCAGATCGGGCGCGGCGTCGCCTGACGGGCCTGGATCATGCACTCGGTGAGACCGGCCACGGCCGAACCGTGGGTCCCGTCGACCTGGAAGGTCACGAGATCATCGCGATAGACGCGCGTCGCCCAGGACATGTTCATGTGGGCGATGACGCCGCCCTTCAGCTTGAAGGTGGCGTAGGCAGAGTCGTCGGCAGTGGCCGTGTACTTCTTGCCCTGCTCGTCCCAGCGCGCCGGGATGTCGGTGGTGCCCAAGCACGTCAGGCTCTCGACTTCGCCGAACAGGTTGTCGAGCACGTAACGCCAATGGCAGACCATATCGAGGATCATGCCGCCGCCGTCTTCAGCGCGGTAGTTCCACGACGGGCGCTGGGCTTCTTGCCAATCGCCTTCGAACACCCAGTAGCCGAACTCGCCGCGTACCGAGAGCATCTTGCCGAAGAAGCCAGAGTCACGGAGCATCGCAAGCTTCTTCAGGCCGGGCAGGAACAGCTTGTCCTGCACCGTACCGTGCTTAAGGCCCTTGGCATTGGCCTTCTTGATGACGTCGAGCGCGGCTTCGAGATTGGTCGCGATCGGCTTCTCGCAATAGATGTGCTTGCCGGCCTCGATGGCGCGGTTGAGCAGGCCCGGGCGTGCCTGCGTGGTCGCCGCGTCGAAGAAGATGCTGTCGTTCTTGTCGGCGAAAGCCTTGTCGAGATCAGTGGTCCAGCGCTCGATGCCGTACTTCTTGGCGAGGCCTTCGATCTTCTCGGCATTGCGACCGACCAGGATCGGATCCGGCATCATGCGGTCGCCGTTCTTCAGGGTCACGCCGCCCTGCGCACGGATCGCGACGATCGAGCGCACGAGATGCTGGTTGAGACCCATACGGCCGGTGATGCCGTTCATGATGATGCCGAGGCGGTGGACAGCCATAGTCAGGACTCCTGGAGAACTTTAGTTTGAGAATGATCGGATGAAGCGAGCTGGAGTGGCGCCAGCGCCGACCAGTCCGGATGTGCGCCGGATGCAAATCCGGCAGAGGTCAGCGATCCCGTGAGGAGATCGCCGTCGTGAATCGATAGACGGATGGTGTCGCCGTCGCGGCGGTAGAGATCGGCATGCGCCGTCAGGAAGGCCTCGGCCTCCTCCGCTGGTGCAGTACCGAAACCATCGACGTAGTGATGGCCGTTGCGCTCGGCATGGGTGACGCCAATCAGCGCGCCAAGCGCGAGATCCTGCTGCACGCCAAGCCCGGCCTGGCAGGTGAGATCCTCGCCGGTGATGAAATGGTTGACACCCTGCGCGCTCCACGCGGCAGCACGGGTCGCATTTGCAATCGACTTGTAGAAGCCCTTGCAGGATTTCGAGGAGATGCCGCGATAGCCCAACGCCTTGGCGGCGGGGAATGCATCCCAATTGTCGTCAGCCTCATCAATGATGAAATTGCGCGACGACAATTGGCCGAGCGGCGACTCGCGCGTGATATCGCGCGGCATCGGCTGCTCGATGTAAAGTAGCCTGGATGCAATCGGCGCCAGTGCGCTGTCATTGTCGAGGCGATCGACCAGCGCGCCGAGCGCGTTGAGATCGGCATATTGCTCGTTGGCGTCGAGCGTCACCTGATAATCGTAAGGCAGCGTCGTCAGCGCATTTCCGATCCGGGTCAAACGTGCGGCGTCTGCCGCGGGATCGCCGTTCATCTTGAGCTTGAAGTATCGTGCGCCGCTATTCTCAAGGGGGTCGGCGACACCGCCCTCGCCTTCGATCACATCATCGAGGCCGACGGTGTGGCGCAGCGCGACGCGCTCAAGCCGGTGACGGCTGGCCAGGAACGTCGCGATGTCGTCGGCGCCGAGATCGGGAGCAAGACGCGCGGTAAGACCGGCGACGTTGGCCTTCATGCCCGTGAAGAAATCCGTGCCCAAGCCACGCAGCAGTGCGTCGAGCACAGCCTTGTCGATTTCCGCCGGACCGAAGCTTGCAGCCAGCGGTGGAATGTCCAGTTCGGCGCCGGCCTTCATCTGGTCGCCGATGCAGGCCGCATACAGACCAAAGGCCGAAATGAAACCCGACTGCGCGCGATAGAGCTCTTTCGCGATGACCAGCGACTGCCGCAGCTCGTTCACGGTGTCGTCAATGGCCAGATGCGGCCGCTTGTCGAACCACTTCGGCACCATCAGCTCGGCCGAGGCGCCAACGAACACGCCCTTGCCTTCGACCTCCAGCTCAACCCGCACGAAAGCCTGCGGCGCGGCATTGACCGTCACGGCGCCAAAGCGAAACGGCCGCACGAATGCCACGTGGCGCTCGAACAGCGTAATGTCTCGCAAGGCGATCCGTGCCGACATGGACATGGGCGCTAGTCCAGCGTGCTGTTGGTCATGAAGTGCTTGCGGATTCGCGCGACCAGATCGGTGAAGATCGGGTTCGACATCGCATCGAGCGTGCGCTCGCGGCCGAGCGGCACGTCATAGATCGCGGCAATGCCGCCGGGGCGCTCGGTCATGACCAACACCTTGTCGGCAAGGAACACCGCTTCCGGGATCGAATGGGTGATGAGGAGAATCGTCTTGCCGGTGGTGCGCTGGATGCGCGACAGCTCGACATTCATCTTCTCGCGCGTCATGGCGTCGAGCGCGCCGAACGGCTCGTCCATCATCATGATCTTGGGATCGTGCACGAGCGCGCGGCAGATCGAGGCGCGCTGCTGCATGCCGCCGGACAGCTGCCACGGCAACTTCTTCTCGAAACCTTCGAGGCCGACCATCTTCAGAAGCTGCT
Organism: Tardiphaga sp. 20_F10_N6_6; assembly: GCF_052076045.1. Classification (NCBI taxonomy): domain Bacteria; kingdom Pseudomonadati; phylum Pseudomonadota; class Alphaproteobacteria; order Hyphomicrobiales; family Nitrobacteraceae; genus Tardiphaga; species Tardiphaga sp. 20_F10_N6_6. The sequence continues at coordinate 78,942 of NZ_CP197239.1, read as the reverse complement.
TGGCGCGGTCCATATACTGCGCGCGCGGCAGGTTCTTCATGTCGATGGGCATCAACACGTTGTTGATGATGTTCCGCCACGGCAGCAGCAGCGCATTCTGGAACACGATGCCGACATCGCCATGGGGTTCGGTGACCTTGTTACCGTCGACGTGGATTTCGCCGGATGTCGGCGCGAGAAGGCCGGAGATCAGTTTGAGCAGTGTGGACTTGCCGCAGCCGGAAGGTCCGACCACGACGAAGAACTCACCGTCATTGATGTGGAAGTCCAGGGGGCGCAGCGACTGCACCTGGCCGTCGCCGGTCCCATAGGTCTTGGAGACGCCGGAGAGATTGATCCCCGACGCCGTCGATGGCGCGGACTGCTCGGATACGACGCGAAGATGCGCACTCGGTTGATCGACGCTCATGGTCCTCATCGCTGCAGTCATTACGGCTAGTCCTGTTGGTTTCGTCAGTTCGGTCGAGATAACCGGGCCGGTTATTTCGGCAGATATTCGTTGGTGTAGAAGGCCTTCGGATTGTCCTTGGCCTTGGCTTCCAGACCGCCGTATTCGACCATCAGCTCCACCGATTCCTTCATGTTCTGATCGGTGACCTGGAACGGGCGCTTACCCTTGGTTTCCGGCGTGGTGTAGAGCGGGATGGTGAGCTCGAAGCCCTGGGTCAGGGTCTCGATCTTGCCGCCCTTCGGGTTGGCATCGAGGATCGACTGCGCGGCAGCCTTCGGCTCCTTCGACGCAGCTTCGACGGCCTTGGTGGTGGCCGACATGAAGCGCTTCACGAGATCCGGATTGGCCTTGGCATAGTCGGTATTGGTGACGATGCCCGACGACACCAGATGAATGCCGTAATCGGCAAACTTGATCGGATACACATCCTTGCCGGTGGCATCCTTGATCTTCATGGACTGGTCCATGACGTAGCCGAGCAGCAGATCAGCCTGGCCGTTGATGACGGCGTTGAGCTTGGTCTGTCCGTCGCCGGCGACGGTCTTGAAATCGGATTCCTTGAGGCCGGCCTTCTTGAGGAACAGCGGCCAGATCTGGGTCATGGAATCCGCCGGCGTGATCGCCACGGTCTTGCCCTTGATGTCGTCCGGCTTCCTGATGTTCTTGTCGACGAAGCCCATCACCGACATGGCCGAGGTCTGCAGCAGCACGCCGGTGGCGATCACCGGGGCGCCCTTCACGGCTGCGCGCATCATGGTGGGAACGTCGACATAGCCGAAGTTCACGCTCTTGGCGGCAACGGCCTGCACGGTGGCCGCCGAACCGCGGCCTTCCTGGATGTCGAGATCGATGCCTTCGGCTTCATAGATGCCCTTGGCCTTGCCGTAATAGAACGGCGAATGCTCACCATAGACATACCAGTTGAGCATCAGCGTCACCTTGTCGGCGGCAGCCGCCGGCGTGGCGAGTGCGAGCGAGAGCGTGATCGCAGCAGTCGAAACAGCAGTAACCCATTTCAGCATTTTTAGCCTCCCATTGAAGCAGGTGATCGCGGCCCGTTTCGCCGGACCGCTTGTTTGGAATTGCAGGTCCCGATCAGGACCCGATGAAAACATCCGCGCGCTGGCTGACGTGCCAGGGAATCGCAAAGCGTTCGATACGATCGACCAGCCAGAACAGAATGACGCCGAGCAGCGCGAGGATCACGAGAGCCGCAAACATCGTCGGCAGATCGAAGGTGCCGATGGAGCGCTGCAGCACATAACCGATGCCGGAATTGGAGCCGACGAATTCACCGACCACCGCGCCGACGACGGCGAGCGTGACGGACACCTTGAGACCGGAGAAGATCGCCGGCAGTGCGTGTGGCAGGTTCACCGCGCAGAACACGCGCAAGCGGCTGCCCTTCATGGCGCGGGCGAGATCGACCATATCGGGATCGACCGACTTGAACCCCTGCACCGCCGACACGACGACGGGAAAGAAACCGAGCAGAAATGCCGCGATGATCTTCGGCACGATGCCGAAGCCGAACCACACCACGAACAAGGGCGCGATGGCGACTTTGGGAATCGACTGCGAGAACACCAGCAGCGGATAGACATAGCTTTCGACGGTCCGCGAACCGGCGATCAGCATGGCAATCGGGATGCCGAACACGGCGGATGCAAGGAAGCCGAGCAGTGTCGCGTAAGTCGTCGGCCCTGACTGCGCAAGCAGTTCGGGCCAGTCGGTATAGAGCACCTTCACGACGTCGCCGGGCGCAGGGATTTGATAGGCGGGAATGTTGAAGATGCGGATCGCGAGATCCCAGCCGACCACGATCATCACCAGCAACAGGAATGGGCGCAGCCATGAGGCGTTCAGCAGCTTCGATATACTGCCGGGTGCTTTCTTCTCACTCACGCGTCTCGTCTCCCAGATGCCGGCTTCGCGGTCGCATTTAACTCGTTGGATAAATACAGCGCATGGCTTCACCGTTGTCAATTGGCCGCTTAACTAGCGAAAATTACACAATGATTTCAGGCGCTTTGGCGGGCCGAGGTGTGGACAACCGTCGCCGGCGGGAGCTGGAATTCGGCCACGGATCGGCCGGTGAGCGCCGCCAGGACGAGCGCCACCATATGCGCCAGCCGCTCGTCCCTCGCCTCCTTCGCCAGGAGATCCCTGCCGAAAATCACGCTGAGCGTGGCATTGTTGCCGATATAGAAAAAGCTCAGCGCGGCGATGGAAATGTAGAGCTGCACCGGATCCATCGCGACCTTGAAATCGCCTGACGCGACGCCGCGCAAAACCACCGTGCGGATCATCTCCACGAAGGGCGAATGCATCGACTTCACCTTCGTGGAGCGCTTGATGTGCTTCGCGCGCTCCAGATTCTCGGTGTTGAGCAGCGCGAGGAATTCCGGGTTGCGGATAAAATAGTTCCAGGTGAAGGCGATCAGGCTCTCGATGGCCTCAGGCGGATCGAGATGTTCGAGATCGAGCGTGCGTTCTTCGGCGCGGATCTGCTCATAGGCACCTTCGAGTACCGCAAGATAGAGCGCATCCTTGTTGCCGACGTGATAGTAGAGCATGCGTTTGTTGGCGCCGGCCTGTGCGGCGATGCGATCAACGCGCGCACCGGCGAGACCCTTGCTCGCGAATTCCTTCTTGGCAGCCTCGAGAATGCGCAGACGCATCCCTTCCGGGTCACGCTGCCACTTCAATGCTTTCTTCGGCGCTTTTTTAGTTGTTTTTACCAAACCCGGATCCCGTCGCTCAGCGGAATGACGCAACAGCCGCACGTCTATCGCGTGTAGCATGCGTTTGCCCGCTTGAGAACAAAGCATGTTCTGGGCCATATGCGCAAACGGGCATCGCCTTTTGCGGGTGCCGTCGCTATCACTGCCCTGCCCCAACCGGACCTGCTTGTGCCTGCCATCATCACAGACCCGTTCTTCTATGCCGTCGCCATTCCGGCGGTGATTTTCCTTGGCCTCTCCAAAGGCGGCTTCTCCGGCGTCGGCATTGCCGCCACGCCGCTACTGGCGCTGTATCTGCCACCGCTGGAAGCGGCTGCCTTGCTGCTGCCGGTGCTGATCACGCAGGACCTGATCTCGATCTACGTCTATCGCCGCGAGTGGGACGCCTCGAATCTGAAAATCATGCTGCCCGGCGCCGTCGCCGGCATGACGCTGGCGTGGCTGCTCGCCTCCTATATTTCCGACAATGCTGTGCGCATCACCGTCGGTTTGATCGGCCTCATCTTCGTGATCGATGTCTGGCGCAAGCGCGCGAGGATCGAACCGACCCGCATGGGTCCGGCCGGCGGCGTATTCTGGGGCGCGGTATCGGGCTTCACATCCTTCATGACCCAGGCCGGCGGCCCGCCGTTCCAGGTCTATGTGCTGCCGCAGCGGCTGCCGAAGCTGGTGCTGGTCGGGACCACGACGATCTTCTTCGCCGTGGTCAACGCGCTGAAGATCGTGCCCTATTTCGCGCTCGGCCAATTCCACGCCGGCAATTTCGCGACATCGCTTGCACTGCTGCCGATGGCCATCATTGCGAACTTCATGGGCATCTGGCTCGTGAAGCACACGCCCACCAATCTGTTCTACAACATCGCCTATGCGCTGCTGCTGGTGATCTCGCTGGTGCTGCTATGGCAGGGTTGTTCGATGTTGTGGCGGTAGTTCGCCCGACCTGCAGAAAACCACTTGACGAACTGTAAGCTAATAGCTTACAGTTCGGGCAGTCGATCCGTAGCCGTCGAGGCGCCTGTGATCAGATCCTTCATACATCCCGGTCTGAACGAGCTCTGGAGCAGGAAGACGTCAGCCAAGATTGACAAAAAAATGCATGGCCGCATTCTCCGCCGGCTCGACATGCTGGACGTCGCAACCTTGCCGGCCGAGATGGGCCTGCCCGGCTTCAACTTCCATCCACTGCGCGGCAAACCAGAGCGTTATTCCGTTCACGTCAACGGACCATGGTGCATCACATTCGAATTCGAGGCCGGCGATGCGCTTCGTGTCGACTTCGAGCAGTATCACTAAGGGCGCTTCGCGCCGGGGATCAAGGAGAGCCACGATGGTTGAGCAAAATGCCAAGCGCAGCGCGTCCCGCTGCCCGACCCATCCAGGCGCCGTGCTGCGCGAAGACGTGATCCCCGCCGTCAAGCGATCCAAGACCGAGATCGCCCGCCTGCTCGGCATTTCCCGCCAGCATCTGCACGACATCCTCGAAGAGAAGAAACCAATCTCACCCGAGGTCGCGGTCCGGATCGGCAAATTGTTTGGCAACGGTGCTGGCATCTGGGTGCGGATGCAGGCAGCCTATGACACATGGCACGCCGAACAGACTGTCGACGTCAGCGGGATCGAGACGCTGAAGGTCGCTTGATGGCGCTCACACATCCTTCCCCGTCCGCTCGATCAGCAGCGTCGGAATTCCGCAGGTGCCATCGCGGAGGCTGACAACACGGGTGCCCGGCTTGCGGCCACTACGCACCTCCGACACGTTGACATGCGCGGCGAGCAAGCGCTCGCGGACGGCATCCGCGTCAGCGACGCGCCAGGTCATGCCCCAGAGCTTGTCGCGATTCTTGTCGGCCTTGTCGTCGGGGCGATGCACGACCTCGACGATCAGATCGCCGCAGCGGAAGAACATCAGATGGCCCCACTCCGGATTGGAGCGATCCAGTGCCATGTCGAGGCCCAGTCGCGCGCCATAGAGCGCAGCGGCGCGCTCCGGATCCTGCGTGGCAACAACGATATGGTCGAGGCCAAGGAACGGCGCATCGCCCACCGGGGGCGACACCGGACGCTCGTCGGACAGTTCGAGAAAGAATTGCCGGACGCCGCGCGTCGCGTCCGTCGCCGCACGGGTACGCTTCCAGGAGAGTGTGGCGCCGGTCTCGGTATCCCTGCTCTCGACCTCGGCGATGGGATCAGGCTTCAGCGCCAGGCGATCGAGCCGGCGATGCATCCCAGCGATATCGCCAGTCCGGAAACAGATGCTGGCCAGCGTCGCACCCTGCTCCGGCAGCACGGCCCTGATGCGATCGGCGGCCGGGCCGTGACCGACAGGTGCCATCAGCTCGACCGACATGTTGGCCACCGTGAAGATCGCCATGGCCGCACCGTCGCTGGTGCTGCGCCAGGCGGGCGCGCGGGCGAACAGGGTCTGATAGGTGGCGATCCCCACCTCCAGGTCCTCCAGCAAAATGACGACGTGATCCAGCCCGGTGATCATCGCATCCCTCCCGTCTTCGTGGCGTTGTTGTGATCGAACTATGCCAGTTTTCGAGCTGCAATGCTGAAAACCGAGTCCACCCGGCTGCGGCATCCTGCGGCATCGCACAATTTCGGTGGTGACCTCGTCGCAACCGCTGTTAAGCTGACTGATGCGCCGTCTCCGGACGGGTGCAGCCATCCCTCAGGCGAGACGGACGGATTCATGAAGGCACTCTTTATCGGACAGACCTATATCGACGTCACGTTCATCACCGACCATATGCCGACCGGCGACGAGAAGCATGTCGCCTCCGACTATGCCGTGTCGTTCGGCGGCAATGCGGTGACAGCGGCCTTCTGCTGCGCCAAGCTGGGCATTGTGCCCGATCTCATCGCCACCGTCGCCAATGACTGGCTCGGCCGCATGTTCATGGACATGTCGGCGAAATATGCCATCGAGGTCCATCCGCGCAAAGTGGCGAGTTCGTCGCTGTCCTTCATCATGCCGAAAGACGGCAAGCGTGCCATCGTCCGCTGCCGTGACGACGAACACATCCATCCCTTCCCGCTGCTCAATCTCGGCGCCTGTCGCGCGCTGCATATCGACGGCCATCAGCCCGATGCCGCGATCCACTACGCGAAGCTCTGCCGCGAGGCCGGCATCCTCACCTCACTCGACGGCGGCGGATTGCGCACCAACACCCATGAGTTGCTTGAGTTCATCGACGTCGCCATCGTCGCCGAACGTCTGTGCGAGCAGATGGACCTGACGCCGGAGAAGATGCTCGACTATCTCAAGAGCCGCGGCTGCCGCGTCGGCGGCGTCACGCTCGGCGAGAAGGGCCTGCTCTGGTATGACGAGGCCGGCACAGTGCACACGCTGCCCGCGCTGCCGATCCCGCGCGAGAAGGTGATCGATACCAATGGCGCCGGCGATGTTTTCCACGGTGCTTACGTCTATTCATATCTCGCCAATCCCGGCCATAGCTGGGCCGAGCATTTCAAATTCGCGCGTGCCGCATCGACCTTCAAGATCCAGCGGCTGGGCAATGAAGCGGGACTGCCGACATTGTCGGATATCGCGGCGGTGCGTGAGGAATATCGGGCGCAGGTGTGACAACCATGGGCCAGGTTGTCGTCGCCGGCAGCATCAATATGGACGTGGTCGCGACAGCCGACCGCCATCCGGCAATCGGTGAGACTGTAGCAGGCCGCGAAGTGTTGTATTTTCCCGGTGGCAAGGGCGCCAATCAGGCCGTTGTTGCGGCGAAACTTGGTGCAGCGACCATGCTGATCGGCTGTACCGGCGCGGATGCCTTTGGCCGCGACACCAGGGCATTTCTGGCCATGCAGGGCGTCGATCTCGCTTACGTGCGTGAGGTCGCTGGCGCCGGCACGGGAACAGCGATCATCACCGTTGCGAAAGCTGAGAACACCATAGTTGTCGTTCCCGGCGCCAATGCGCTGGTGAGTGCGGCCGATGTCGCCGCGCCCGCACTCCGGCAGGGCGACGTTGCCGTCAGCCAATTCGAGATTCCGCTGCCGGCCATCACGGCCTTCTTCACGCGGGCGCGCGCATCCGGTGCAACGACGATTCTCAATCCGGCACCGGCGATGCCGATTGACCGTGAGCTGATGGCTCTGGTGGATATTCTGATCCTCAATGAAAGCGAACTCGGCCTGCTTGCAAGTCTCGAACTGCACGACACCGATCCCGATGCGCGCTTCATCGCCGCCGCATCGACATTGCAAACCGATCATCGGCCGAACATCTGCATCACGCTGGGCAAGCGCGGCGCGATCGCGCTGATCGATGGCCGGGTCCACCTCGAAGCCGCCCGCATCGTGAAGGCCATTGACACCACCGGTGCCGGCGACTGTTTCGTGGGGGCTGTTGCCGCAAACCTTGCGGATGGACATTCACTGCAGAGCGCCATCGGCTATGCTAATGTCGCCGCCTCGCTTTGCGTACAGCGGATGGGCGCCGGGCCGTCGATGCCGACAGCGAAAGAGGTGTCGGCGGCTGCCGGCTAGCGTCAGCCCTTCCCCTTCGCCGTCATGAAGTCGAAATCGCAGCCGTCATCGGCCTGCAGGATCGTGGTGTGAAACAGATGCGCATAGCCGCGCTTCGCCCAGTCCGGCGTCTTCGCTGGCGGGAGCGCAGCCTGGCGCTTCGCAAGCTCGGCATCGTCGACCAACAGATCGATCGACCGTTTCGCCACATCCAGACGGATCATGTCGCCGTTCTTCACAAGCGCCAGCGGGCCACCCACGGCACTCTCCGGCGTGATGTGCAGCACAATGGTGCCGAAGGCTGTACCGCTCATGCGCGCGTCTGAAATACGCACCATGTCCTTCACGCCGGCACGCGCCAGCTTCATGGGGATCGGCAGATAGCCCGCCTCCGGCATGCCCGGTGCGCCCTTCGGGCCGGCGTTGCGCAGCACCAGCACGTCATCCGCAGTCACATCGAGATCGGGACTATCGACGCGGTTCGTCATGTCCTCGACGGATTCGAACACCACGGCACGGCCGGTGTGCTGCATCAGCTTCGGCGACGCGGCAGAATGCTTGATGACCGCGCTGCGCGGCGCCAGATTACCGTGCAGGATCGCCAGTCCGCCTTCCCGCTTGATCGGGTTGTCCTTCGAGCGGATCACGTCTTGGCCCGGCACCTCTTCGGCATTCGCCACGATCTCGCGCAATGTCTCGCCGGTGACGGATTTCGCGTCGAGATCGATGAGATCGCCGAGCTGCGCCATCAGCTTGGGCACGCCGCCCGCGTGATGGAAGTGCTCCATATAGTGATCGCCTGACGGCTTCAGATCGACCAGCACCGGCACGTCGCGGCCAAGCTCGTCGAAAGCGGCGAGATCGATCCGGTTCGGCGTGCGGTTGGCCATCGCGGTGAGATGAATGAGGCCGTTGGTCGAGCCGCCGATCGCCTGCAGCACCACCTGGGCATTGCGGAACGAACCCGGCGTCAGAAATTCACTCGGCTTCGGCCCCTTGTTCTTGGCGAGCGTCGCGGCAACCTTGCCGCTGGCTTCGGCGGACCGGAAGCGCTCGGCATGGGGCGCCGGGATTGTCGCGCTCATCGGCAACGACAGGCCCATGGCTTCGGTGATGCAGGCCATGGTCGAGGCCGTGCCCATCACCATGCAGGTGCCGACCGACGGCGCGAGGCGCGCATTCACGTCGTCGATTTCCTGCTGGTCGATCTCGCCGGCGCGGAATTTACCCCACATACGTCGGCAGTCGGTGCAGGCGCCGAGCACCTCGCCCTTGTGGTGGCCGACCACCATGGGGCCAACCGGGATCACCACCGTCGGCAGATCCACGGACAGCGCCGCCATGATCTGCGCGGGCAGCGTCTTGTCACAGCCGCCGATCACCACCACCGCATCCATCGGCTGCGCCTTGATCATCTCCTCGGTATCCATCGCCATCAGATTGCGCAGATACATCGAGGTCGGATGAGCGAAGCTTTCGCCGATCGAGATGGTCGGAAACACCATCGGCAGCGCGCCGGCCAGCATCACGCCGCGCTTCACCGCCTCGATGATCTGGGGCGAATTGCCGTGGCAGGGATTGTAATCGCTATGGGTGTTGGTAATGCCGACGATGGGCCGGTCCAGCGCATCGTCGGAGTAGCCCATGGCCTTGATGAAGGCCTTGCGCAGGAACAGTGAAAAGCCCGCGTCGCCGTAACTGGTCAGCCCCTTGCGCAATCCGTCGGCCATGTCGCGTTCCCATTCCAAGCTTGTTTTGAATGCTTCTTATGAAGCCGCCAAAATTCTTGTCAATGCGCGGGACGGACTGGCTGGGCCCCTATTTCGGCTCCCACACCTTGCTGAAATCGCCGGCGAATTCGGCGCTGCAAAATGCGCCACCCTGATAGAAATCACCGACCGGATCGGGTTTCATCTTCGCCTGTTCCGCCATCGCGTGTTCGCGGTGATCCTCGGCTTTACCGATCGGGCGATAGCCGAGTTCATAGGCGCGGGAGTTATCCCACCAGGCGCGCTCGTTATAGGATGCGCCATACAGCACCTCGAAATGGATGGCGGGATGTTCGAGGCCGATCTGGCAGAGCTGCACCAGATCCTCCGGCTTCAGCCAGATCGATAGCCGGCGCTGATCCAGCGGACGGTCACCGAAATTGCCGATGCGCAGACATGTCACCGACAGTCCATATTTGTCGGCGTAGAGCGAGCCCACCGCCTCGCCGAACACCTTGCTGACGCCGTAGCGGCTGTCCGGTCGCGCCGTGACATCCGGCGGGATTTTGCTGTGACGTGGATAGAAGCCGACCGCGTGATTGGACGACGCGAAGATGACGCGCTTGACGCCCTTCTTGCGCGCGGCCTCGAACAGATTGTAACCGCCGATGATATTGGCCTGCAGGATGGTGTCCCACGGACCCTCCACCGAGAAGCCGCCGAAATGCAGGATGCCGTCCACGCCCTCGCAGATCGCCTCCACCGCGGCGAGATCGGCCAGATCGGCCTGCTTGAAATTTTCGTTTGGCTTGAGATTTGGCGGCGTTGTGAGATCGCTCAGCACGAGGTCCGGATAGATCAGCGGGAGCAATTCCCGCAAGCGCGTGCCGATTCCGCCAGATGCGCCCGTCATCAAGATCTTCATTCCGTCCCTCGTAATGTTGTCAGTTGTCAGACAAGTATGGCGCGGTACAGGCGCAACGGCAAGGCAGTGGAACCGGCATTGCTTGCCGCCTACCCTCGCCGATGTTAGCAAACGCATCCGAGGAAACGACAGAGAACGAGACGCCAATGTCCGACACATCATCGCGCGGCTGGCAGCCGGCGACCTATTATCCCGACCCCGCCATTCACGCCCTCGATCCCCGCTTCGAAAAATACTGGATCAAGCTCGGCGCCATTGAACGCATCGCCACCGGCATGCGCTGGGCCGAAGGACCGGTATGGTTCGGTGACGGCCGCTATCTGTTGTGTTCAGATATTCCCAACAACCGCATTATCAAATGGGAAGAGGAAACCGGCGCGATCAGCGATTTCCGCAGACCGTCGAATTACGGCAATGGCAACACGCGGGATCGCCAGGGGCGCCTGATCACCTGCGAACACGGGCGCCGGATCACACGCACCGAATATGACGGCTCCATCACGGTGCTGATGGATAATTTCGAAGGCAAGAAGCTGAACTCGCCGAATGACGTCGTGGTGAAGTCCGACGGCTCGATCTGGTTCACGGATCCACCCTTCGGATTGATGAGTGATTATGAGGGCAACAAGGCGCCATCCGAGATCGGGCAGAATATCTATCGCATCGATGGCGATACGTTGACGTCCACCATCGTCGCTGATGACGTGCTCGGCCCGAACGGACTGTGTTTTTCGCCCGACGAGAAGCTGCTCTATGTCGTGGAATCCCGCGGCATACCGAGCCGCAAGATTCTCGCCTACGACGTTGCCGCCGAGGGCAAGACGTTGAAGAACAAGCGCGTACTGATCGATGCGGGCCCGGGCACGCCCGACGGCATGCGCTGCGATATCGACGGCAATCTGTGGTGCGGCTGGGGCATGGGCAAGCCGGAGCTCGACGGTGTCTTCATCTTCGCGCCCGACGGCGAACAGATCGGCCGCATCGCGCTGCCCGAGCGCTGTGCCAATGTCTGTTTCGGCGGCGTGAAACGCAACCGGCTGTTCATGGCATCGAGCCAGTCGATCTATGCGGTGTATGTCAACACGCAGGGGGCGTTGGGGGGCTGACGGGTACACCGCCCTCTCAACGTCATTGCGAGCGTAGCGAAGCAATCCAGTCTTTCCACGCTTGTGGCCTTCTGGATTGCCGCGTCGCTTCGCTCCTCGCAATGACGGCGGAGAGACCATCGTAGAAACAAAAACGCCGGCATGGATGGCTCCATGCCGGCGTTTTCAGTCACGAAGCTTGCGCTTCAACGACGCGGTCTTACGCCGCGGTGTAGCCGGCGATTGCCTTGACCTCGAGGAAGTCCTCGAGACCATGCTTGCCCCATTCGCGGCCGTTGCCGGACTGCTTGTAGCCGCCGAACGGCGCAGTGCGGTCGTTCGGCGCGCCCTGCAGGTTGACGTTGCCCGCGCGGATGCGACGGCCGAACTTGCGGGCGTTCTCGACCGTGTCAGCCGAGACGTAGCCAGCGAGGCCGTACGGGGTGTCATTGGCGATGCGGAGCGCATCGGCTTCGTCCTTGGACCCCATGATCACAAGCACCGGCCCGAAGATTTCCTCGCGCGCGATGGTCATGTTCTCGGTGACGTCGGCGAAGATCGTCGGACGCACATAGAAGCCCTTGTTGACGCCTTCCGGCAGGCCGGGGCCACCGGCGACCAGCGTGGCGCCTTCCTCGATGCCCTTCTGGATCAGGCCCTGGATCTTGTCCCACTGGCCGCGATTGACCACCGGACCGATGACGGTGCCATCAGCGCGCGGATCGCCGGCCTTGGTCTTGTCCGCCTGGGCCTTCGCGATGGCGGCAATTTCCTTCATCTTCGCCTGCGGCACGATCATGCGGCTCGGCGCGTTGCACGACTGTCCGGAGTTGTTGAACATGTGCGCGACGCCGCCGGTGACGGCCTTCACGAAGTCGGCGCCATCGAGGATCACGTTCGGCGACTTGCCGCCGAGTTCCTGGCTGACGCGTTTCACGGTGTTCGCGGCGCGCTTGGCAACGTCGATGCCGGCGCGGGTCGAACCGGTGAAGGAGATCATGTCGATGTCGGGATGTTCGCTCATGGCGACGCCGACGTCGGGGCCCAAGCCATTCACGAGGTTAAACACGCCCTTCGGCACGCCGGCTTCATGGAGGATTTCCGCGAAGATCAGCGCTGAGGTCGGGGTGTATTCCGACGGCTTCAAGAGCATGGTGCAGCCGGCGGCGAGCGCGGGCGCGACCTTGCAGGCGATCTGGTTCAGCGGCCAATTCCACGGGGTGATCATGCCGACGACGCCAATCGGCTCCTTCGTGATCATGGCGGCGTTGTGCGCCTCGTCGAACTTGTAGGTCTTCAGCACGTCGAGCGTGGCGACGAGGTGACCGAGGCCGGCACCGGCCTGCAGCTTCTCGGCCATCGGCAGCGGAGCGCCCATTTCGTCGGAGACCGACGCACCGATATCCGACATGCGGGTCTTGTAGACCGCGATGATCTTTTCGAGCAGCGCGATGCGCTCTTCACGGGTGGTCTGGGAGAACGTCTCGAAAGCGCGCTTGGCAGCGGCGACAGCCTTGTCGACGTCGGCCTTGGAGCCCAGCGCAATGTCGTACATCGCATCTTCAGTCGCCGGATTCACGACAGGGGTAGTCTTCTTGACGACGGGATCGACCCAGGCGCCATCGATGTAGAATTGCAGGCGGTTGACCATTGGTAACCTCTTTGATTTCGGGAACGTCTGTCGTCAGAAAATTCTGTGCAGCCGGGTCTATCTGGGAAGGAACGACACATCCGGCAAGCACCCTTGCGCGGTCATTTCGCCTCATGAGCCCGTCATGCACGGGATGCCGCGTGAAAGCAGCAAATGCATATAAATCCAGCCGCGTGGCAGGAGCAAGGCCCCGTGATTTGCGCGCGTTCTAAAATCGAAATGTCGCAACTTGCCAGCAAAACGCAGTGTGCATTGCAACAAAATTGACCGAAAAATCAGCGCGACTTTGCGCGGACGGCAATAGGCGCATCCGGATCGGCTTCATCATCGGCCATGGTGGAAATCGGCGACATCGGTGTGTCACGCAGCCGCTTCAGGCCGAGATGGCGCTCACGCAGGATGACGAAAATGCCTGCGCCCGCGACGATCACCGCGCCGCCGACCACGTAAGGCGTCGGCACCTCGCCGAACATCCAGAAGCCGAGCAAGAAGGCCCACAGCATCGCCGTATAGTCGAACGGCGCCAGGAAGGACGCCGGCGCATAGCGATAGCTCTCGGTGAACAGCATCTGCCCGAGGCCGCCGGAAATGCCGATACCGACCAGCAGTGCCAGTTCGAAATTCGTCGGCCAGCGCCAGCCAAATGGCGCCGTGAGCAGCGATGCCGCCATCACGATCAGCGTCATGAAGATGACGATCGCGGATGAGGACTCCGTTGCGGTCAGCCGGCGGATCTGGATGGTCGCACCGCCCGACGAGAAGGCATTGAGCAGCGCCAGCGACAGACCGATGATCATCGACGTGGTCAGCGCCGCGTGGTCGTGGAAATACGGCGACAGCATCAGGATCACGCCGGAAAAGCCAATCGCCACCGCCGACCAGCGATAGGCATGGACCTGCTCTTTCAGGAAGATCGCGGCGAACACCACGGTGATCAGCGGCGCGATGAAGGCAATGGCGGTCACATCCGCGATCGGCAGCCGCGCCAGCGCGCCGAAGGTGCAGAAGGTGCCGATCACGCTGAACGAACCGCGCACCAGATGCGCGGAGACACGGTTGGTACGCAGCGCGCCGCGCAATTGGCCGCGCCAGCCGAAAAACAGCACGATCGGGATCAGCGCAAACAACCCGCGGGCGAACACGATCTCGCCGAGCGGCACTTCGCTGCCGAGATAGCGACCCTGCGCGCCCATGATGGCAAACGCCATGGTGCTCGCAATCTTCAGCGACACGGCTTTGAAGATGTTCATGAGTTCGGGGAAATGGAGATCAGGGGAATCGCGGGGGCGTTCATGTTGCAGCACACAATCACGTGAGCCTCCTCACGAAAACCGCCGATGCGACATGGCTTGGCGGGTTTCCATGCAGGGCTGCACCTCGCCACAACCCAACCTTGCGCGGGCGGTTTTAGCCCTTTTTGGCGGGTCTGATGGGCCCCTCCACCGCAGGGAGCGACTTCAGATAGAGCGCCATCGCCGAGCGGTCGTCTGCGCTCAACTGGGAGGTATTGCGGATCACGCGGGCCATGGAGCCACCGGCAGTGTCGCCGTCCGGCGTCTGCCCGGTCTCCAGGAAATACGCGATGTCCTTTTCGCTCCAGTCACCGAGACGCTTCTGGGTGATGTTGGGCACCCAACCCTCGCCGTCGGGGTTCGGACCGCCGGCAAAGCGCTGTGCCGTCACGATGCCGCCCAATGCATTGCGCGGGCTGTGGCACTCGGCGCAGTGGCCCAGCGCATTGACCAGATAGCTGCCGCGATTCCACTGCGGTGACTTCGACGCATCCGCCACGAAGGGCTTGCCGTCGAGAAACAGGAATTTCCAGACGCCGAGATTGCGGCGAATGTTGAACGGGAACGGCACGGCATGATCCGGCGCCTTGCTGGCCACCGGTGGCAGCGTCTTCAGAAAAGCGAACAGGTCCCTGATATCCTCCACCTTCATCTGCTGGTAGGACGTGTAGGGAAAAGCCGGAAAGTAATGCGAGCCGTTCGGCGACGTGCCCTTCAGCAGCGCCGTCACAAAATCAGCCTCGCTCCAGCGGCCGATACCGGCCGTGGGATCGGGCGAGATGTTGGGCACATAGAACGTACCGAACGGCGATGTCAGCGGGAGCCCGCCCCCGAGCTTGAGCCGATCCTGCTGCGCCGGCGTCGCATGGCATGACGAGCAGCCACCGGCATTGAAGACCACTGCGCCTTTGCCGGGATTGGGCGTGTGCGGCGGGAGCGTGCTCGCAGCCACCGTTACGGGAATCGTCAGCCACCAGAACACGCCGAGGCCGATGACAGCCGCGACGAATGCGAGAATGAAAAGCCGTTTCAGCACGTGCATGTCCAATCGGTATCCGGGTCAAACATCAACGGGCGCATCGCCTTGAACAGCCGCTGCCGGAACGAAACCGTGATCCATCCCTTAGGCTCCCGGGGGAATGAATTAGCGTCTCGGATGTTTCCAGCCATGACGACCTCACCATCATCAGGGAGAAAACCATGTCACCTCGTTCGATCATGCTCGCGTCCCTCGCACTCGGCGCCAGCATCGCCCTAGCCGGCCCCGCTTCCGCCGACAAGATGAAGGCGACCCTCGACAGCGCTTCCGAAGTGCCCGCCAATACCAGCGCCGGCAAGGGCACCGCCGATATCGACTTCGATCCCGCTACCAAGAAGCTGACCTGGAAGCTGACCTATTCCGGCCTCACGGGTCCTGCGACCATGGCGCATTTCCACGGCCCCGCCGAAGCCGGCAAGAATGCCGGAGTGGCCGTACCGATCACACCAGCCACATCCGGCTCCGAAGGCAGCGCCACGCTGACCGACGCACAGGCCGCCGACCTGTTGGCCGGCAAGTACTATGTCAACATCCACACTGAGGCCAACAAAGGCGGCGAGATCCGCGGACAGGTGACGAAGTAACATTCGTGCCGAACATGGCTTGGACACGAGGGCGAGTGCTACAGCACTCGCCCTGGTGCTGTCGGGAAACATCTCATTTCCGGAGCAAGACATCCACTTGAACAATGTAAGGACTTTCCTTACATTGTAATCTGAGGATGCTCGATGATCACCAGCAAGATGACCAGCAAGGCTCAGACGACGATCCCCCAACCCGTGCGCGCGGCGCTTGGGCTGAAGGAAGGCGACGAGATCGCCTATGCCATCGAAGAAGGCCGAGTCGTCCTTACGCGTGCCGAGCAGAGCAAACCCGAAGACCCCTTCGCGACATTCGACGAATGGGATAGCGCCGCTGACCGGAAGGCCTATGGCCGACTTTGAGCAAGGCGATATCATCCGCGTCCCATTTCCTTATACAGATAAGGACACGAGGCAACGTCGCCCCGCTTTGGTCGTGTCTTCCGGCCCGATAGGAGAAGCCAGCGCGTTGCTCTGGGTCGTCATGATTACATCCGCAGAGAACAGGCCATGGCTCGGCGATGTACCCATCCCGAACCACGAGCGTAGCGGCCTCCCCGTCGCATCAGTCGTTCGCCCGTTCAAGATCGCGACCATTGAGGTTCGGCACGCTGACCGCATCGGCAAGATCGCCAAGCCTGCGCTTCGAAATGTCATGCACCAACTTCAGACAATCTTGTCCGTAAATAGCTCTGCCGACTGAGGTCTGACTCAGATCTTGAGCCTGAACGTCTCGTGACAGCCACCGCATGCCTTGCCGATGCCGCCGACATTCGCCTTGAGGCTGTCGAGATCCTTGATCTTGGCCTTGGCGTCGGTGACGGCCTTGGCGAAGGTGACGATGTGGGCATCGAAACCGGCCTTGTCTTCCCAGACCTTCGGCGACGTCGAATAGTCACCCTCGGCCTTCAGACCCTTGGTGCTGTCCGGAAACAGTGTCGGCAGCTTCTTGGCGGTTTCGTCCAGCACGGTCAGCGCGGCCTCGACCGCGGCCTGATCATAGGGCTTGTCGCCCTTGGCCATCGCGCTGAGCGTGCCGCCAAGAGCGCGACCATTGGACTTCATCAGCGTCTGGCGTTCCTTGACGATCTCTTGCTGGGCCGAGACCGCCCCCACACCCAACAGCAAAGCTCCGACAACGAGAAGCGCACGTTTCATCAACCAATACCCCTGTTTGGAATTCAATTAGGACTAGTTCGCAACATGTAGATGAACCCCGCCGCCATCCGGCTATTCCCGGCGGCGGCGCTTTACAGCGTGTGGAGCCGTTCGTGCTCGCGGATCGCCATCCACACCCGCTCAGGAGTTGCGGGCATGTCGATGTGCTCGATTTTGTATTCGCGATAGAGACCATCGATGATGGCGTTCATCACAGCCGGACAGGAGCCGATGGCGCCAGCTTCGCCCGCCCCCTTCACCCCCAGCGGATTGGTCACGCAGGGGATGTTGTGGGTCTCGAACGAGATCGGCGCGCCGTCGGCCGCGCGCGGCAGCGCATAGTCCATGAAAGTGCCGGTGACGAGCTGGCCGTCCTCGGGATCATAGATCGCCTGCTCCATGAGCGCCTGGCCGATGCCCTGCATGGTGCCGCCATGAACCTGGCCGGCCAGCAGCAACGGATTCAGCGTGACGCCGAAATCGTCGACGATGACGTAATTGACAATGGCGATCTTGCCGGTCGCAGGATCAATCTCGACTTCGACCAGATGGGTGCCGTTGGGGAAAGTGCCGTCGGCGCTGCTGAAGGTTTCCGACGCATTGAGCTTCGACGGATCAGCCTTCTTAGCGAGATCGGCGAATGATACCGAGCGGTCAGTGCCGGCGATCTTCACCACGCCGCCATCGATCTCGAGGTCGGCGGCGCTGGTTTCCAGCATATCCGCCGCGAGCTCCTTGAGGTTGATACCGAGCTGCCTGGTGGCGCGCTGCACGCTGACGCCACCGGTCGGGATCGATGCGGAGCCGCCGGTACCGAGACCGGTCGCCACCTTCGCCGTGTCGCCCTGGACGATGTGGACGCGGTCCGGTGTCACACCGAACTGTTCGGCGACGATCTGGGCATAGGCGGTGTGGTGACCCTGCCCGGTCGATTGCGTGCCGATCAAAATGGTGACGTCGCCATCGGCGCCAAGGGCCACATTGGCGGTCTCGTCGCCCATGGTGCCACAGACTTCCACATAGGTGGCCATGCCGATGCCGCGAACAATGCCCCCTTTCTTCGCGGCCTTGGCCCGCTTTGGAAATTCCTTCCAGCCCGCAACATCCATCGCGCGTTTCATATGCGCCGTGAAATCGCCGGAGTCGTACACCTTGCCGGTCACGGTCTTGTACGGCATCGCCTTCGGCGGGATGAAGTTCTTGCGGCGGATCGCATCCGGCGACATGCCGAGCTTGCGCGCGCATTGATCGACGAGACGTTCGACGACGTAAGCCGCCTCCGGACGGCCGGCGCCGCGATAGGCGTCCACCGGCACGGAGTTGGTGAACACCGTGCGCACGCGGCAATGGAATGTCTGGATGTCGTAGAGACCCGGCAACATGCCGGCGCCGCCATGCGGGATGTAAGGTCCAAAGGTCGACAGATAGGCGCCCATGTCGGCCATCAGGTCGACATCCATGGCGAGAAACTTGCCGTCCTCGCTCAGCGCCATGCGCGCGTGAGTGACGTTGTCGCGGCCCTGCGCGTCGCCGAGGAAGTGATCGGTGCGATCCGCCGCCCATTTCACATTCTTGCCGAGCTTCTTGGCGGCAAAGGCCACCAGCGCATATTCACGGTAGGGAAACAGCCGCGTGCCGAAACCACCGCCGACATCGGGGCAGATCACGCGCATCTTGTCCTTGGGCATCTTCAGCACGTTGTCGCAGAGGATGTCGCGCAGACGATGGCTGCCCTGGCTGCCGATGGTCAGCGTCATGTAATCGCGCTTGGCGTCGTATTCACAGATCGCCGCGCGGGTCTCCATATAGTTGATGATGACGCGCGGATTGACGATCTTCACTTCGGCGATCACGGGTGCCTTGGCGAACACCGCATCGACCGCCTTCTTGTCGCCGATCGGCACATCGAACAGCACATTGCCGGCATGCTTGGCCCACACCTGCGGCGCGCCCTTGGCGACCGCATTGACCAGACCGTTCACGGACGGCAGCGGCTTCCAGTCGACCTCGATCGCCTCAATCGCATCGCGCGCCTGCGCGACAGTCTCCGCAACGACGAAGGCTACGGCGTCGCCGACATGGCGGACTTCCCCGGCGGCGAGGATCGGATAATCCGGCCCGGTGAAAGGATGATCTTCGAGATTGAACAGGCAGGGCAGACCGCCGAGGTCCTTGGTCTCTTCCGCCGTCAGAATCGCAGCGACACCCGGAAGTGTGCGCGCCTTGCTGACATCGATGGTGAAATTGGCATGGGCATGCGGCGAGCGCAGCACGAGGGCATGCAGCGTGACGGGCGCATGATCGTCGGTATAGCGGCCACGGCCACGAATGAGGGCGTCGTCTTCTTTGCGCAGGACACTCTGTCCGACGCCGAATTTGATGGGGGCCATCGTTCCTCCGCATGCAGTTTAGACTCAATCTACACTGCGGGAGGATGGCGGCAAGTGGCACAGAGCGTCGCCCTGCCCGACTTTGGGACACGATGAAGCGAGCTATCTGGCGCGGACCAGGCTGCGCAGCCAGCTTTTGCCGAAAAGCATCAGGACCAATGCCGAATAGACCACGACGGTCACGATGATGAGAACTCCCAGCGTCGCTTCGTCGCGGAGGCTGGTGAGGCCCGCAAACTGCTCCGCCGCAAGGCGCGCGGTCCCCCACAGCACCGCAGCGAGGACCACGCTGGTCAACGCGAATTTGCCCAGCGCCAGCAGGAACGCTCGATCGAATTCGAGATAGCCGGCCCGCATGGCGAAGAAGATCACGAGCAACAGATTGATCCAGGCTCCCGCCGCGGTGCCAAGCGCGAGGCCAATCTGCGCCAGAGGCCCCATCAGCAGAATCTTCAGCGCGACGTTGACTGCGATACCGGTGAGCGCGGCAATCATCGGCGTCGTGGTGTCCTTGCGCGCGTTGAAAGTTGCGACCGCACTCCGAATCATCACGAAAGGGATGAGCGCTATGGCATAGGCTGCGAGCGTCGCCGCAGCGACGGCGGCATCGGCCTTGGTGAAAGCCCCGCGGGCAAACATCGCCCGCATGATGACATCGGGCACCACGAGAAATGCGGCGACGAAGGGCAGCGAGAACAACAGCGTGAACAGGAAGGCGCGGCGCTGCGCACCCATGGCGCCGACGTGATCGTCTGCCGCCATCCGCCGCGACATTTCCGGCAAGAGCACCGTGCCGATGGCGATGCCGATCACCCCGATCGGCAACTGGTTGAGACGGTCGGCATAATACAGCGCCGACAGCGCGCCGACCGGCAGGAAGGTCGCGATGATGGTGTCGGCAAACAATGCGACTTGCGTGCCCATGGAGCCCAGCGTCGCCGGGCCGAGCGCGCGGAAGAAGCCCCGCACGTCCTCGTCGAGGCGCAGCGGCGCAAAACGAGGAAGTCCGCCATGGCGCTGCAAGTCGCCGGCGAGCAGGAAATATTGCAGAAAGCCCGAAATCAACACGCCCCAAGCCGCCGCGTGGCCTGCACTCGGAAAGAACGCAGCCAGCGCCAGTGTCGCCATCATGGAGATATTGAGGAAGATCGAGGCCGCCGCAGCACTGGCAAAGCGCTGCATGACGTTCAGCATGCCGCCATAGAGCGTCACCAGCGTGATCAGCAGCAGATAGGGAAAGGTGATGCGTGTCAGCTCGATGGCGAGATGACGCTGCGCGGGATCATCGGTGAAGCCCGGCGCCAGGATGCTCATGGCCTGCGGCATGAACAGAATGGCCAGGATGAGCAGCACGACCTGTGATGCAAACAGCAGCGTGAAAATGCGGTCGGCAAACAGATGCGCCGATGCCGGGCCGCCCTTACCGGTCACATGGGCATAGGCCGGGACGAAAGCGGCATTGAACGCGCCTTCGGCGAAAATGGCGCGGAAGTGATTGGGCAGCCGCAGCGCCACGAAGAAGGCGTCGGCCACCGGCCCGGCGCCAAGGATCGCCGCGAGCATGATGTCGCGCGCGAAACCGGTGATCCGCGAGAGGAGCGTATATCCGCCGACGGTGAAAATGCGTCCCAGCATCAGCCGCTTCTACAGCATGAAGCGGCGGTGCAAAACGGCCAAATCAGGCCGCCAGCGCGTCGCGCACAGCCTGGATGACACGATCCTGGGTGGCCTCGTCGAGATAGGCATGAACCGGCAAGCTGATGACGTCGGCCGACAACGCCTCGCAGACCGGCAGGCCGCCATCGACAACCGGATAGTCCCTATAGGCGGTCTGCATATGCATCGACTTCGCGTAATAGATCGCAGTCGGCACGCCCTGTGCCTTCAGCGCATTGGCAAAGGCGTCGCGGTCGGTGCCCTTGGGCAGGCGGATTACGTAGCAGGCCCAGATCGACGTATTGCCCTCGGCGACCCGCGGCACGGTGACGAGGTTGCCGAGGCTGCGGGCGTAGCGGTCGGCTACTTTGTTGCGGGCGGCGATTTCGTCGTCGAAGATCTTCAGCTTTTCCAGCAGCACCGCGGCCTGGATGGTGTCGAGGCGGCCGGTGATGCCGAGGCGGACATTGTCGTATTTGTCCGAGCCCTGGCCATGGATACGGATGCTGCGCAGGTCCTCGGCGAGCTGGTCGTCATCGGTGAAGATCGCGCCGCCGTCGCCGAAACAGCCGAGCGGCTTGGCCGGAAAGAAGCTGGTGGTGGTGGCCAGCGCCGAGGTACCGATGCGCTTGCCTTTATAGGTCGCGCCGAAGGCCTGCGCGGCATCCTCGAGCACGAACATGCCCTCGGCCTCGGCGATGGCGTTGATCGCATCGAGATCGGCGGGCTGGCCGAACAGATCGACCGGGATGATCGCCCGGGGCTTCAGACCGGCCTTTTTGGCCGCGGCGATGCCACGCTTCACGGACTCGGGGCTGATGTTGAAAGTGACTTCATCGACTTCGACGAACACAGGCGACGCGCCGACCAGTGCCACGGCCTCGCCGGTGGCGCAGAAGGTGAAGGACGGGCACAGCACGGCGTCGCCCGGGCCGACCTTCTTGGCCATCAGCACCATCATCAGCGCGTCGGTGCCGCTGGCGCAGCTGATCACATGCTTGGCGCCGCAATATTTGGCGAGCTCGGCCTCCAACTTGGTGACTTCCGGGCCGTTGATGAACTGGCAGTGATTGAGCACGCGGGTGACCGCCTCGTCGATCGACGCACCCAGCCGCTGACGCTGCGCATTGAGGTCGATGAAGGGAACGGGGTCGATGCGGGTGTGCTGGTTCATGATGCCTGGCCTGCAGAGTGTCGTGTTGAAGTCTGGATATTGGACGCCGGCGCATGCATGCGCCGGGTCGCGCTTGCGTCAGCCAACCACCTTGCGGGGCGCCGGGCGTGATGCTGTGGCCGCGCGCTTCTTTGGCGCTTCCAGGCACTGGATCGCGATTTCGAGGGAGGCGACACCCTCCTCTCCGGTCACCGCCGGCACGCCGCCGGTGCGCACCGCATCGAGAAACGCCATCAATTCGGCGCGCAACGGCTCGTCCTGCCCGACCGGCAGATGCCGCATCGAATAGCTGCCGTCGGTCTTGAAGCCGAAACATTCGGTGACCTGCCGGGTCAGCAGATCGCCCATCACATATTTGCCGCGCGTCGCGACCGTGACGGTGCGCGCCTTGAACGGCGTCAGCCAGTTGGTGTTGATATGGGCGAGCACGCCGGATGCAGTGCGGAACTGCAACAGCGCGATATCTTCGCGCTCGGCGACGGCGGAAGCCAGCTGCGGCTGCACCTCGACGATGTCGCTCTCGGTGAACCAGCGGATCAGGTCGATGTCATGCACGGCGAGATCGATGACAACGCCGACATTGGACATGCGCGGCGGGAACGGGCCGACGCGCGTGATGCCGATCGACAGAATGTCCTCGCCCTCGATCGCCTTCTTGATGGTGGCGACGGCAGGGTTGAAACGCTCGACATGGCCGATCATCAGAGTCACGCCAGCCTTTTGCGCGGCATCGACGATCTCGCGTCCCTCTTCCACGGTGGACGCAATCGGCTTCTCGACCAGGACATGGATGCCCTTGGCGATGCAGGCCAGCGCGACTTCGTGATGCAAGTGAGTGGGCGCCGCAATGGTCACGGCATCGACGCCAGCGGCCAGCAGTGCGTCCAGATCGGCAAAGGTCTTGCAGCCGATCAGTTTCTCGGCGCGGGTGCGATGTTCGAGCATGGGATCGACGATGCCGACCATTTCGATGCCCGGCAGCCCGGCCAGCACGCGGCCATGATTGGTGCCCATGACACCTGCGCCCACGACGCCGACCCGCAGCGTGCGCACCGCATCCTTCGCTGCGGAAGTTTCTTTCGACACCATTCAACAAACCTCAGAATTCTTAAGAGCCGGCGCGGCGATTCACCATACTGGCGCCGTGGGTTCTCCTAGCATGCCCGCCACAGATGTGGCGATTGCCCCGCGGAGCTACCCAAACACGTTTTGATTCAAAGAATTACACCAAGTCGTGAGACCGGCCAACCGCCCATCATCAACCCGGCCTACGGGCGCCCGATCCATTGATATGACAGCACTTTTGCTGCATCCTTGGGATGTCGCGACGCGCTGTTATCACCTGCCAATCGAGAGAAATTCCATGTTTCGCAAGCCGGTCGTCGCGCTGAGTCTCGTCATAAGCACTCTGGCGGGAACCGGTGCCGGAACCGCCGTCTGGGCGCAGACGGCCGCGCCCACGCCGCCTGCCGCGACACCGACTGTCGTCGAGCGGACCGCCAAGGGACCGACCGCGCGTAATTTCCAGGTCGGCGTTTATCTCAACGTCCAGCCCGACTGCACCTCGGGCACCCTGCCCGCCTTGCGCATGGTGACCCCACCTGCGAACGGCACCGTCAGCATCAAGCGCGGCAAGGTGAGCGCCACCAACTACAAGCAGTGCCTCGCTTTGGAAGTGCCGGGCTTCATCGCCTTCTATCAATCGAAGGCCGACTTCGTCGGCAGCGACGAAGTCACCATCGAGGTGAAGTATCCGGCGGGACGCACGGAGGTGCAGCGGATCAGGATCGATGTGGGCGGTAGTGGCGGAGGCGCGCCTGCGGGGCCGAAGGCTCCTGCGGGGCAGAAGATTTAGGTGCACCAACGAGTTCAACCGTACGTAACCAAATGAAAAGCCCCCGATCATCGGGGGCTTTGCAATTCGTTGAAGCAACGCGGCCGGGATCGCCGGCCGCTTCGATCATCAGACAGTCATCGTGTGATCTGTGTTCTTGAACACCATGTTCACGATATCAGCGTTGCTGGTTCCGTACCCGACCAGCGTTGCGACATCATGCGTGTTGCCGGAGAAATTGCCAGCACCGGTCGTGTCGACCTGCACGAGGACATTGCCTCCGTTCTGCGTCAGATGAACGTAATTATTGATGTTCGATCCATCCGCTTGCAAGCCAGCAATGCTATCGAGCAAGCCCGATATATCGATCTTGTCGCCTTCGGCATTGCTGAAGTCGATGATCTTGTCGAGATTGCTTGCACCGATCTCGTTTGCACCGAACTTGAAGATGTCGGCTCCAGTGCCGCCCACCAGTACATCGTTGCCCGCACCACCCCACAACGTATCACCGCCAGCATTGCCAACGAGCAGATCGTTGCCGCCGCCGCCGGACAGGATGTCATTCTGGCTGCCGCCGAAGATCAGATCATTGCCGGTGCCACCTGTGATCTTGTTGGCGGTACCGAGTTCGCCCGCAACGAAGTTGTCGCCAGACGACAAGGTAATCGCGCGCGTACCGTCGAATTCGAACGGATCTGCAGCGATGCCGCTCTGGATTGTGTAGTCGTTGCTTCCCAGGTTGTAACCGTAAACCGAGCCACCGTCGAAATTGATGAGCTCGACCTGGAACCCATTCGTCGAGAAATGGCCCTCAACCGTGACCTGCTGGCCGTTATACTGGATCACCAAGTCGCCGTAGAGGGTGTCGGTGCTGTTATCGAAGGCGTAGAGACCGGACATGGCCGCGCCGCCCGTCTTGATGACGATACGGTCGAAGTCGCTGTTGCTGGCGTTGAAGCCCTCGTTGATCCGATCGTTGCTGCCGTCCGTCAGGCCAAACACGTAGGTGTCGTTTCCGTTGCGACCACTGAGCGTGTCGTTCCCAAGCCCCCCGACAAGAGTGTCGTTGCCGGTGGACCCGGTGATGACGTCGTTGCCGGCGCCACCGATGACAGTCAGATGCGCACCGTTCGTGAAGGTCGTGGACGACGCGTCGACCGTCAGACTGTGCGAAGCCGATGACGCACTTCCATCGATAATCAGCATATTGCCGACCGCCGTTGCCATGTCTGTATTGGCATTGGCGCCGAGCGTCACGCTGTTGGTGGCGTCGCTCAGAATGAGATGCTCGACGCCGGTCACGTTCGCAAACGCGCTGTCGGCGATCGTCACGGTGGCGGCATTGCCGGTGATCACGATTGAATCGTCCCCGGCACCGCCGGCCACCGTGTGCGCAACACCAAACTGCGTGGCGGTGAATTTGAAGGTATCGTCGCCGGCACCACCCTTGAAGGTATTGCTGGCAAAGCCTCCGGCCACGAAGACAAAGTCGCCGCCGTTGGTCACGAGAGACGCATCGACTGCAAACGTTTTGGTCGAGCTCGTGGTGGCCGAACCATCGATCGTCATGGTCTGGTTGCTCAGGATGTTGGCGTTGCCGAATGTCAGGCTGACGTCCTTGCCAGGATTGACCAAGACGTTGACCCGATCGAAGCCGGTAAAGCTGCCACCGCTGCTGCCCATCGTTCCGAAGTTGAAGGCGTAGCTACCGCCCATACCGGTCGTGTTGACCGTCATGTTGAAAGTGTCGTGTCCGGCGCCGGTTACCAAATCGGCTGCATTAAGCGTCGTTGCCGAAGCTCCACTCGTTTGTGTGTTCACCGTGGCCGTCACAGTGTGGCTGCCGCTGACATAGAAGACATCGTCGGCAAAACGCGTGAGCGCCGCGGTACCGGTGAAGGTTGTCGTGTCGAGGGTAAGGCTGGCCGTATCGGTAGCGGTGGAGAACGCCGTGGCATTGCCGTTGACGGTCGTATCGGCCTTGCTTCCAACGGTGCCCGAGGTCTGGTCCCAGGCCCGGAACGTAATCGTGCCCGTGCCAAAATCATTACTTATGGATTGCTGGAAATAGATCTTCGCATCCGGCGGAAGCAGCAGCGCGGCGGCGGCACTGACGTTGCCGAAAGGCACCCAGGTGCTCGAGCCCGCGAGCTGATAGTACCAGCTGCCGTTGAAGCTCAACGTGTTTGCCACCGTCGTGATCGCAATGCCGGTTGTTGCACCGGCATCGACATCCGTCACGTTTCCGGGACCGGTGCCGATGCCCACAAGCGAGGACACCAAAGTGCCGACGCCCGCTGGGATGGCGACCGGCTTCACCGTCACGTCGTCGAGATAAACCGTTTTATTCGCCGCAGTATCCGAAAGCACGAATGACAACGTCGTCGACGTGGACGTTGCCGTTACCGTCGTGCTCACCTCGGTATAATACGGCACACCACCGTTAAGTCCCTGAATGCCAGACACCTGATAGACAGACGTCCCGTTCAACTTCAAATCGACCTTGCCGCCGTTGTTTGAGCTGTCCGGACCATAGTTTGAAGCAACCCAGTATGTGACGACGTATTGCTGACCGATCTCGGTGGCGAACGTCTGCGAGAGCGTCCCGGGCGTCGTACCCAGGAGCGCCGCAGCGTTGTTGCCAGTGTGTTCGGTGCTGCTCGTGAAAACAACGCCGCTGCCACTGGTCGTCCAGCCTGTCGACAGCGAGCTCTCGAAGCCTCCGTTGACCGCCTTCTCGGCGCCGGTCAACAGACCGTCCTGATT
The DNA here is from genome assembly GCF_052076045.1 of Tardiphaga sp. 20_F10_N6_6. Classification (NCBI taxonomy): domain Bacteria; kingdom Pseudomonadati; phylum Pseudomonadota; class Alphaproteobacteria; order Hyphomicrobiales; family Nitrobacteraceae; genus Tardiphaga; species Tardiphaga sp. 20_F10_N6_6. The sequence goes on along the minus strand of NZ_CP197239.1, from coordinate 52,002 downwards.
AGCCTCGTTCGCCAGCGCCACCGAACGGGCGGCGTCGAGGACCGGGGCATGATTGACGCCGATGACCGCCGCAGTCGGAGTGCTCGTAACAACCTCGCCGAAGCCTTGACCATCGGTGTAAGTCACCTTGACCGAAATCGCGTGACCGGCGTCGCCGGCAGCAATTGTGTAGTTTGCACTCGTCGCATTCGCGATGTTCACGCCATCGCTCAGCCACTGATAGACGACATTGGTTTTCGCTCCGTCCGGATCGGTTCCGAGTGTCGACTGAAGGACATCGCCGATCTTCGGCGCAGTTGCCGTCTGGGTTGTGTCGGTGACAGAGATCGTCGCCGCCCCGTCGTTCACCGCATTGACCGTCACTGCGATCGTGCCCGTCGAGGTCGCGGTATCGGTTGCGAGGCCGGTGGTGAGCGTGGCGTGATCGACGACGGTCACGCTGACACCGAGGTTGAACCCGCCATTGTAGTTGCTTGGCGGGGTCATGGTGAGATGTGCGAGGTCGATCCCGGCGGGATTGTCGATCACCCAGACGCCGTTCTGCAGCGTGCCCTGGTTGAAGGTCGTTCCGGCGGGATAGCCGCTGAGTTCAATATGCGTCGCCTTCTCCGAACCATCGGTATCATGTAGCGCGATGTGGACGGCGAAGGTGCTGTCTTCGTTGCCGCCTGAGGCGGTCAGCACCGCATTGTCCGCGACCGGGCGGATATCGACCGTGGCGGTGGCCTGGGTCGTCATAATTCCATCAGTCACTTGGTAGGTCAGGATCACGGTTCCGCTGGCATTCGCAGTCGGTCTGACGGTGAGGTTACCGTTTGACTCCAAGCTGGCAGAGTCGAACGGGCCCTGGAAGCCACCGAGGCCGCCGGTCAAATGCAGGACATTGCCGTCGGGATCGGTATCGTTGGCAAGGACGTTGAACGTCACATTGTGATCTTCATCAGTGACATAGACGTCGTTCTGCGGCGTCGGCGCATCGTTCACCGGGGTGACGTTGATGTGAATCGTATCGGTATCGGTCAGGGCGCCGCCGGAACCGGAATAGCCGAGATCGGACGTGGTGACCGTCAGATCGACCCCGCCGTTGTGGTTGAGCGCGTCCTGATAGACGACGCCGTTGGCCAGAGCCAGTGCGGCGTTGATATCGGCCTGGCTACCCGTGAGGGTGACCGTAGCCGAGCCATTGCCGGCGATGGTGACACCTGAGCCACCCAGCACCGTGAGCATACCGCTGGTGACCGACAGGGTCGTCGTCACCGACGACGTACCAGCATCGCTATCGCTGATCGACAGGCCCGTGATGGCGAGCGGGGTATCCTCGGCGACCGTGAGCGGACCGGCTGGCAAGGTGTTGATCGGCGCGTCGTTCACGCCGTTCACGGTGAATGTGAAGGTGCCGGGGAGCGGCGTCGAGCCGTCCTGGTTGCCGTCTTCCACATAGACCTGGAAGGTCGTCGGCGAGCCGTCCGAACCGTCATGGGTGAACTTGATGAGGCCGGCCGCCAGCTCGGCGGCCGTGAACGACGTCGCCGGAGCGCCGCCGTTCGTGATGGTGCCGTGCTGAACGCCCGACACGTGGAAGACGACCTCAGAGTCGATGTTGTCCGGATCGGTGTAGCCGAGTTCGGTGGCCGTGAGGGTGTGAATGCCACCTTCGGTCACGGTTGCCGCGAGCGGACCTGCCAGCGACGGCGCGTCGTTCATCGGCAGCACATGCACCGTTGCCGTGTGCGTGATGCTGTTATCCAGACCATCGTTGACGACAACCGTAACGGTCCGGTCGCCCGTGCTCGGAGCATCGCCGGTGTACTGATAGACAACACCGCGCATGATGGTCTGGTAGACGGCGTTGGACGCATCGCCGGTCACGGTGAGAACGCCGGTGGTCGCGTCATAGCCATAGGTCAGGCCGGCCATCGTCAGAGCGTCCGTCGTGCTCGTATTGAACGACAGACCCTCGACACCGAGCCCATCCGGCTGAGTTGCCAATGTGACCTTCATCGAATGCATCGTCGTGGAATCGACGTCGGTGATGGTTGCGCTGCTCAGGATCCACTGCGGTAACTGCTCGACGGCGGTGACAGCGATGTCATTGCCTGCCGACGCAGCACCGTCCAGATCGACGACCGGCGCGTCATTGGTGCCATGGATCTTGATCTCGACCACATGAGTGTCCATGCCGCCGTGACCGTCCGAGACCTGGATCGTGTAGGAGATCTTCGATTCCCAGCCATTCGGCAGGAAGTCGAATGCTTCACCCTGCGAGTTGAACGTCCAGGCGATGTCGCCCGTCGTGCTGCCAGCCGCCTTCACCTGGCTCGCGTCGAGCGAGAGGAAGCTCAACAGCTGCGCTGACGTGAAGTGATTCTCGATTCCAGATCCCGACGCCGAGACCGAGAGAACACTCGCCGTAACGGCGTCAGAGACATCGACATCGGTCACGCTCAGCGTGCCGCCGGCGGTCAGGGCGGCGTTGGTTTCCGTCAGGAACCTCGCATCGCTGTCGCCATTGTCGACGTGGATGACCGGCGCATCATTGGTGCCGTGGATCGTGATGGTCACGGTCTGGTTCGCCGTCGCGCCGTGCTCGTCGGTCACTGTTGCCGTGAAAACCTGCGTTTTGTTTTCACCTTCGGCAAGCGCCTGCGTGGCGGTTTTGCCGTTGTCGAGCGTATAGCTCCACACGCCGGTCACTGGATCGATGGCCATATTGCCATAGGTGGCCGGGCCGTTGATCGACCAGGTCAGCACCGCTCCATGATCCACATCCGTGGCCGTCATCTGGCCGCTGGCGACCGGCAGGAAGCCATGCGCCTGATCCCAGGCCAGAGCGTTATTCGCAACCCCTTCCTCGCCGCTGTAGATCGGACGGTCAGTCAGACCGACTGCAAGAATCTGCGCCTTCAGGTTCGTCAACAGCGCCTGATCCGAGGAGAACTTGTCATCGATCGATGGCGTATCGACGGCGCCCAGCAGGTTGTCGTGCATCGACTGCACACGATCGGGAGTGCCATCTTGCACACCGCCATTGATATAGCCGAGCGCGCCGTCCGGCTGGTACTTCACGATCACGTCGAGCAGCGGACGTCCGCCCTGCTGCAGATACTCACCATAGACGAGGCCGAGCAGCACCGTGCCCTTGTTGATCGACTGCGCATAATAAGCTGCATCGACATTGGGAATCACACCTCGGGCGTCGTCCAGATAATCCCAGACCGCCGCAATGGCGTCAGCCATGGTAGCACCGGCGCCAAGCGTTGCCTGGACGGCCAACACCACGGCCTTCATGTCGGCTGCAGTATTGATCGTGCTCCCGATCGCATCATCCGCCACGCCGTCAACATCCCGGACCGGCTCGAATTTGTGATCGACCGCGACCTCCGCGGTGACAACATTGTTCAGGCCACCAGCCTCGAACACCACCGCCGATGCCGCGCCCGACGTCATCACCGGTGCGTCGTTGGACCCGGTGATCGTTACCGTGACCTGAACCGTGTCCGTCGCACCATGGTCGTCCGTCACCGTCGCGGTGAAGGTCTGCTGGACGGAGTCCCCCTGTGCCAGCGCCTGCGTGGCAGGGAGCGTGTTGTCGAGCGTGTAGGTCCACTTGCCGGTGGCATCGATCGCCATCGTGCCGTAGGTCGCGGGTCCCGCAACGGTCCACGCCTGTGTCGCACCGTGATCGACGTCCGTCGCGATCAACTGACCGGAGATCTGGTCTGCAAATCCATTGGCGACATCCCAGGTATGGGCCGCCGTGTTGCCTGCGCTGCCCGCATTGCCGCTGGCATAGGGGCGGTCCAGCAGATCGGGATCGATCGCCGAGATCTGGCCTGCAAAGATGCCATGCAGCGGGTCGGCGCCATAGCGCTGCTGCAAGGCGGCCTCGCTCAGATTGCCGAGCAGGTTATCGTGCAACGACTGCAGCCGCTCGGGAATGCCATCGTTATTGGCATCGGCCGTGTATTTCGCGACGACATCGAGCAGCGGCGTACCGCCGTTCTTCACATAGGCCGCATATTCGATGCCGAGCCGCGTGAACGCCTGGTTGATCTTGATCTGGTCCGCGCCCTGCGCGACGTAGGCGTCGTCCAGCGCATTCCAGATGATCGTGATCGCCGTTCCAGCATTCACGCCAAGCTCCGACTGGATCGTGGCGAGCAGCGCGTGAACCTGCGACGGATCGGCCTGCAAAACAGCCAGTCCATTCGACACCAGAGAATGCGCCAGGATTGCAGCGGCCATCGCTGGCGTCGGATCGAGACCGCCGCCCAAGCCGGCCTCGTTGACGCCGGACGGATCTCCGGATTCAATGATTGTGCCCACGACGACCGAGCTCGTGCTGATCACTGGCGAGTCGTTGGTGCCGACAAGTGTGACGGTGATCACGCGCGAGGTCGTGCTGCCATGGCCATCGTCAACCGTGATCGTGAACTTCTCGATCTTGGTTTCACCGGCTGCCAGCGGATTCAGGTCGGCATCGGTGACGTGATACTGCCAGTTAACGAAGCCTGCACCGTCGTTCGCCGTTTCTTCCGAGACGACTGCGGTCAGGTGACCGAGGTAGCCCGTGGCCTGCGGCGTCACGGTCAGCGTATGAGTATCGCCCTGATCGTCATAGATCCAGAAACCGCCGCCATTGTAGCCGCCATATCCGGGAGGTGCATCGAATTCGACGCGATCGGTCGAAGACCCGGCTTGCGGATCGGTCTCCGCATACTCGGTCATCGTGCCTGCGTCTGGGAATCCTTCCGACGTCGTCACGGCGTCATTGGTACCGTGAATCGTGAACTGATAGACCCCGGACTTGCTGTCGCCATCCGAGTCCGTGACCGTGAATGGCACCGACAGGGTTGCGATCTCACCTTCGCTCAGGCCGTTAAAGCCCCAGCTCGGATTAACCGTCAGCTTGCCGGTCAACGGGTCATAGGACAGCGTCGGCACGCCGAGTGTGGTGCCTGTCGGAGTGGAAATGGTGGCGTGTGCCGTGTCGAACGCCACGGAGCCCGGACCATCGGCACCGAAGCGGAAATCGGTTCCGCTGACCAGCGTCACGACGGACGCACCGTCCTCGCCAATGTCGGCATGGAAGACAGGTAGCGATGCCGACGCCTGAACGAGGCTGACATTCGCCAGATAGGTGCCGGTATTGTCGCCCGCGCTGCCGATCTCCTTGAAGGTGACGGTGTTCGCGCCGGCAGTCGCGGTCAGATCCAGCGTCTGGACCGTCATGGTCCCGGTTGGCTGGTAGGTGTGGACCAACACGCCGTTCCAATAGACCTCGAGTCCTGCGGATGACGGATTGGACGCGCCGATTTCGAAGCTGAGCGTGTAGTGCTGGCCGACTGGCAAGCCGTTGATGGTCTGGGAGATCGCGATATCGCCCGGGGTTGCTGCGAGATCGACCATCGGATGGCCGTTCGACGTCACGACACCCAGGTAACCGCTCTGAATACGCTCCAGCTGAACGCCGGTCTGACCAAGCTGCGTGCCGGTGATCTTCCAGCCGGTGCTGTCGGTGGCCCACTGGCCCCAGGATTCGGTATGCGCAAAGGCGCCGCCCGCGAAATCGCCATTGGTGAGCAGGTTTACCTGCGTCAACGGTCCGGAGATCACCGGCACGTCGTCGCCCACGACGACGCGCAGATAGCTGTCGATATAGTCGCCGTCACCATCGGTGACGCGGTAGTTAAGGTTGAAGGGCTCGCCCTGCTCGCCATTGCCGCCCGGATGATGGATCGCAGCGAACTGCACCACCGTATAGGCACCGGTCGCGGGGTCCAGCGTAACCGCGAAGACCTTCACGTTCACGCTGTTCTGCAGCTGGTAGATCTCGTAAATGTTGCCGTTGATGACGCTCGTATATCCTCCCGTCGGCAACGTCGCACTGACCCAGGACAGATGACCGTTACTGTCCGCACCGAAATTGTGGCTGAGCGTACCTGACGCCGTCGCTGTATCGCCGGCCTCAGGATTGCCGTTGATCAGTGCATCATCCTGCACACCTGCACGCTGCACGGTCGTTGCCGGAATGGTCGGAACCGAATCCGTCACGTTGACGTCAATGACGCGATCAACGAAGTCGCCGTCACCGTCGGTGGCACGGATGGTGAAGTTGAGATCGAGGGTGTTCGAACCCGCTGGGTGATCCAGATTCTGGAACAGGGTGAAGATATAGGTCGGATTCGCAGGCGAGCTAAGAGCCACGATAAAGACCGGGTTGTCCACGGTGTCGCCGACCTTGAACGCCACCAGCTGCTTCTCGCCATACTGGGTGGTCCGAAGCATGTAATCGAGTGCCACGCCGTCTGACGTCAGGCCGGCCGGATGCGCAGGCTGGCCGTTGCCGTCGGTCGCAAAGTCCAGATGTGTGCCGATCTTGTCAGCACCGAAGGCGATCTTCAGGCTGCCGTAGGCCACCTGCGCCAAGGGCGTATTTGTTTCGTCGACCGTCACAACGGCCGCGGAGCCGACCAGAACGGGAGCGTCATCAGCGACAGTAATGATGAGCTGATCGTGCAATGCCACGGTATCGCCGTCGCCATCGCGGGCGGTAATCGCCGAAGACAGATCGAGCGTGAGCGCATCTGTTCCACCAGCGGCGACGATGTCTTGATGACCCGAGTTCACCGTTGTCTGACCGCCTGGGGCACCCGGTCCGGTCAGATCGAAGTGCACGTTTGGCGGCGTCGAGATTTGTCCAACGTTGATGAAGATCGTCGTGTGTGCGGCAATCGACAGCGGATAGTCGGTGCCGCCGGCGGTGTTATCCAGAACCCAGTTAACTGCTGTGTTTCCGCTGTTCGTGACGCTAATGATCACGTCACCGTCCGGCAAGCGTCCTTCAAACGCGCGAGGGTTACCGTTGATCGCCGCGACTGCGTAGATTTCGCCGGGATTGTCGATCGCTGCAACCGGCACCAAGGTATTATCGATCACGTAATTCGCAACGTGGTCGAGCGGTCCCTTGAGCGTGAACGTATAGGCGCCGGTCGTGGCATTGACCGCGAAGGTGAAGATCTGGTTAGCGCCGGCCCAGGCGATAAGCGTGTTGTTGACGACCGTATAGGTCAGTGCAACGCCGCCCGAAGTGAGCGAGGTGAGTGACGACGACAGACCCGTGGTCTCCACCACGAAGGTACCAGGTGAATCCGCTCCCATTGACACCAGCGAGGACAAATTCCCGATAAAGATCGAATCGTCGGTACCCGCATCACCATTCTTGTTATCGACGTTTCCAGCCTGGGTGCCTGTCGACAGGTCGCCAGTAGCGGTACTCAGTTCGCTCTCATGGACCGTCGCTATAAGTACGGTCCCGGTCGCAACCGGCACATCATCGACAATGCTGACCGTGATCGGCACGTTCAGCGCGTCACCATCGGCATCCGTCGCGACGACGGTGAAACCAAGTGTCAGCGGATCGCTTCCCGGTGCGTGATCCAGCGGGCCGAACAGCGCAACCGTGTAATACGGGTTGCCCGGCTCATAGAGCGTGATGCTGAACACCGCCGACTTCGAAGGGTCATCAACCCGATAGGCAATCAGGCGCTCATTGTCGCTGCCGGCCGATTCCGGTTCGACGCGATAGGCCAACAGGACGCCGCCGGAGTGGAGCACCGGCCCGACAACGTTGCCGTTGCCATCCTTGGCGAAATTCAGATGTTTGGCATCGCCCTTGTCTGCGCCCCAGCTGACATTGAGGAAGCCCGTATGTGCATCGACCTGGGACAGCCCAACTTCGTTGACCGTGACCGTCTCGGCAGGCGCAGTGGCCACCGGCGTATCATCATCCACCGTCACGCTGAACGTACCGGACACGGTATCGCCATCGGAATCGCGCGCCGTATAACCAAAACTCAGGCTGACATCATCCTCGCTGCCGCCAACCGGATGGTCGATCGGCTTGAACAATGTGAACTTGTAGCTGCCATTGGCGTCGTCGGAGAGCGAGGCCTTGAAGACCCAGTTCGACGTGTTGCCCGCAACGAAGGTGCCGGTATAGCCGACCACCGTCGTGCCGTTCTCGAGCGCCTGATAGTGCACGGCCTGGCCTTGCGACGTGAGTGCGATGGCCGTCACGCCCGCGGTCGCGATCACAGCCGGCTGAAGTCCGCTGGTGGCGGAATCCGAGTCTGTAAAGTAAACAGCGCGTCCGGTCAGGGCCGCCACATTGCTGGAAACGCTGTTCGCAGCGCCCGCGCCGTCCTGCACGCCGCCCGCGTCAGACGTATCGCTGGCATCCGCCCCCCAATGAATGCCGAGGGAACCCGTGGCAATCGCAGTGCCGGGCGCATCGCCCTGCCCGCCGGCATTGCCGCCGCTCAGCGCATCCTCGTCGACGATCGACGCCGATGTGTGAAGCTGAACATTCGCGAGGAATGTGCCGCCGTTGTCGGCGACACCAACTTCGCGGAATTCGAGCGTGTTTGTTCCGGCAACGGCCGTGAAGGTGAAGCTGAACTGCTGGAAGCTGCCGGTCGGATTGACCGTGCCAACGAGCTGACCATTCCACCACACCTGCGCCGTCGCGCTGAAGCCTTCCGGCTTCGCTGCATCGAACGACAGCGTATAGCTCTCGCCGGCGGTGAGATTCGTCAGCGTCTGCGTGATCGTGACGTTACCCGGCGAGGCATCGAGATCGACGACGCGACCGCCATTGACGGGATCGGTCACGTACCAGCCCGACGGATTGCGTTCGAGGTCGGCGCCGGTGATGACCCATCCCTTGGTCGCGCCGCTCGCAGCCTGGCCACCCCAGCCCATCGCCGGACCGAAACCGGCATTGTCGAGGAACTGGCCGTTGTCGATCAGATTTGCGCCCGGCGCCGGGTTGGTCAAGGTCGGCGCGTCGTCATCGATGGTGACCGTGAAGTGTCCATTCGCCTTGTCGCCGTCACCATCCTTGGCGGTGAAATTAAACGTGAAGACGAGATCATCATCCTGACCCGCGATCGGATGATCGAGATTTGCATTCTGAGTGAACGTGTAGGAGCCGTTTACCGCGGCGCTCGAAAGAACAGCCGAGAATACCACCCTGGCATCGCTGAGCGATATCGGCGCGATTGCGCCCGTGTAGCCGATCAACGTCACGGCATCGATCATCGCATAGTGAACAGCCGCGCCATTCGACGTCAGCGAAGCGGTAACGTCGTTGGCATTGGCGTCCTTGACAACGAGGTTGGCCAGACCGTTCGAATGGTCGGTGAAGGTGACGGCGGCGTCGACCACGATCGGGCCGCTGCTGGTATTCTGCGTGACGACCAGGTTGTCGGCCATCACGTAACCGCTGAAGCCGTTACCAGTATAGATCTCGAGCCTGTCGATCAGGACATTCGCGAACGGTGTACCCGCGGCATTGAAATGCGTGGGCGTGCCCGACACAAGCGACGCGACATTGGCCACGCTCAACGTGTAGGTCGCGACGAGATTGTTGTTGGAATCGTATCCCTTCAGAATGACGGTCGGTGTCGTTTGAGCACCCGACAGTCCCAGGTCGATCGCGTCCAGCTTGAACGGCAAGCTGTCATTGGCATTGATGATAATCGGATTGTTGATGCCGCCGAACACGATCCCCGAGGCAGATGGATGATTGACCGTGCCCTGGGTGACGATCAGATCGGCAGTCAGGTTGCTGTTGCCGCTGAACGTAAATGTCTGCGTCGACGTGCCGCCCATAACGGTCGCCGCCTTGCCGTCGGCTCCGAACGCAATCGCCAGCGAGCCAGACGTGGTGCGCGTACCATTGTCGCCCTGGGCAATCGTCAGATCGCCCGGATAACCGTCGTCCTTGTTGCCGCCGGCCAGATTGCCTTCATCGACGAAGCCCGCCACGGCGGTCCCGAGGACGACGGTGTCATCGTTGACATTGACGGTCAGCGAGCCGGTCGCGGTATCACCATCGCCGTCGGTAACGGTGATGTTGAAGGTCAGCGCCTTGTTCTCTTCCGCCGTTCCAGGCGTTGCATGCGCGATCGGCGCGTTCACAGTCAGCGTGTACGAACCGTTCGCACCAATGACCAGAACCGCGGCTGAGCCGTAATGCGAGCTGGTCGCTGTCCAGGTCGTGGCGCCATTGGCGCCCACCACGGGCGAGCCCCAGGTCGCGGTCTCGGTCAGCGCGAAGCCGTTGGCATCCTTGTAGACAACGCTGAAGGTCGCGGATGTCATTGCGACCGATTTGAAGCCATCAGCACCGGCGGTGAACAGGCTGCCGGCAGCTCCCGACGTAGTGTTCGTATCTGGGCTCACATCGCCAGACACACCTCCGGCGTTGGCCGGGAACACCGTCTGCGCTTCGTCATCGAGCGTCGTCGCGGCCGTCACGGTGCCCTGGGATACCGGGGTATCGTCATTGACGTTAACCGTCAGCGATCCCGTGGCTGGATCGTTATCGCCGTCGGTCACGGTGTAGTTGAAGGTCAGCGACAGGTTTTCTTCATTGGCTCCAGCCGTCGGATGCACCAATGGCCTGGAGGTTGTGAAGGTGTAAGAGCCGTTTGCACCAATCGCCAGCGTTGCCACGGTGGCGCCACTGACGGCACCGATCGCGGTCCAGGTGGTCACGCCACCCGATACACTTGCCGATCCCCACGTGACGGATTCCTGGTGAGCAACGCCGTTGGCATCCTTGTAAATCGTACTGAATGCCGTCGTCGTCCCAAGCGTCACGCTCTTGAACCCGTCCGCGCCGGCCGAGAACAGCGCACCGGCTGCGCCCGTTGCCGAGGTGGCATTGGTGACATCGCCGGCGCCGCCCGCATTGCCGCCAGCAAACGCATCGTCGTCCAGTACCGTCGCCGCGGTTACCGCTCCCGTCGTAACTGGCGAATCGTCATTGACCGTGACGGTGAATGTCGATGCCGCTGTGACATCGCCATCGGCGTCCGTGGCCTGATAGCCAAAGCTGAGGGTGATATCGTTCTCGTTGTTACCTGCCGGGTGATCGAGATGCTTCAGCAGGTTGAAGGTATAGTTGCCCGAGGATAGATCGCTGAGCGAGACCGTGAACACCTGGCTGCCAGCCGATGGCGGCGTCGAGCCATTCATCGGGTTGCTGCCGGTGTAGCCATAAACCGTATTACCGACGACCCACAGTTTGACCTGCGCCCCATCGACGGTCAGAGGGCCGACATTGGACATCGCATTCTGGCCATCGCTGATGCCAGAGAACGCAACCGAGCGATCGGCCGCCCCGGAATTGTTGTTGTCAGCTCCCCAAGAGATAGCAAGCGATCCCATCGCTGACGTTGCGGCACCGGGGAGATCTCCGGTGGCAGGCTGCGTGTTGCCGCCCGTCAGACCGTCCTCATCGACCGAAACCGCCTGCGCCGTTCCGATAGACGGCCGGCCGTTATCATCGCTGATCGTAACCGTGAAGCTGCTGCTGTCGGTGTCACCGTCCGCATCCGTGGCGACGAAGCCAAGCTGCAGCGACAGTGCACTGCCCTGGCCAGATCCGACGTGATCCAGATTATCCAGCAGCTCGAAGGTGTAGGTACCGTTGCCCGTATCGGACAGCGTGATGTGGAACACCTTGCGATCGTTGATCGTCAGCGAGCCGCCGTTGTCGTTGGCCATGCCCCAGATCTCCGTATCGGAGATCCGCAGGAACTGCACGGTCACACCGTCTGACTTGAGCACGGGACTTCCGGAGCCCGTGGTGTGCACGCTGTCGCCGGAGTCCATGGATGACGAGAACGCGACCGAACGGTTTGCAGTGCCGCTGTTGTTGTCGTCCGCGCCCCAATTGATGTTCAGCGACTTGTTCAACGCAGTCTGGGGCACGAATTCCTCGCCCCCGCCCACAATGGTCGTATCTTCGGTCAACGTCGAAGCAACCGGTGCGCCGATTTCCGGCACGTCGTCGCGGATCGTCACGGTAAAGTTGCTGCTGCTGGTATCGCCGTCACCGTCAGTCGCGGTGTAGCTGAAGGTCAGGTTAACCAGATTGGTGCCGCTGCCGGTAGGATGATCGAGGTTACCGAGCAGCTTGAAGGTGTAGGAGCCATCATTGGCATCGCTGAGCGTCACTTCGAAAATGCGCGTGCCGCTTGCCAGGTTGGCGCCGATATAGCCGACCAGCTTCTGACCGTCGAATGCGTATTGAACCGTCTGGCCATCCGAGCGGAGCGTCAGGTTCTGGCCATTGCTGTTCTCTGCATCGACGTTGTCCGCCGCCGAGTTGAAGCGGAAGCCCACAGTGCGATCGCCGAGCCCGCCTCCGGCGGACGGATTCGCGTCATCCGCGCCCCAGGAGATGTTGAGATCACCGGTAGCGGTCAGACCGGGCGCATTCGGCGATGTGCCATTCGAGAGATCATTTTCATTGATGGTCCGGCCATCGCCGGTATGTGCCTCAGGCGCGTCATCCACGATGGAGACCACGAAATCGGCCGTCGCGGAGTCGCCGTCGGAATCGGTGGCCTTGATGCCAAAAGATAGAGTCCGGCTGTCATCATTCTGCCCCGACGCAGCGTGATCGATATTGTCAAACAGCGTGAACTTGTAGCTGCCATCACCACTATCGGACAGTTCAACGGTGAACACCGTGCGAACGCCAGCCTTGGCAGTCAGTACCGTTCCGTCCGCCGAGATCGAATAGACGATCGCGGTGCCGTCCGACGTCAGACCCGTGGCCCCGGCTGCGGTCGTGAAGACGACCGAACGGTTGTTTGTTGCGCCCGAATTATTGTTATCTGCGCCCCAGTTGATGTTGAGATCACCGAGCTGAACGGTCGAGTTCGGCGCATCCGGGAATGTCGTGTCATAGAACGTGGTCGGCAGACTGTCTTCACGAACGGATTCGGACTCCGTGTTACCGATCGTCGGCACATCATCCTTGACCGTAACGCTGAACACGCTGCTGCTCTTGTCGCCGTCCGAGTCGGTGGCCGTATAGTCGAACGTAAATGTCAGCGTGTTCTGGCCATCGGCGGTCGGATGGTCGACATGTCCGAGCAGCGTGAACGTGTACGAGCCGGCGTTGTCATCGTCGAGAGAGACGACGAACACACGGTTGAAGAACGGGTTATTGCCGGTATAGGCGACGAGATCCTCGCCAATAATAGTGTAGTGGACGGTTGCTCCGTCGGATGTCAGATTCACGAGATTATTATTGACATCGCGCACCGCGACGTTGTCCGCAGCCGCCGTGTGCTCGAACGACACGGAACGGTTGGCAACATTCCCGCCATCGTGATCGTCGGAGTTCCAGTCGATGTTCAGCCGGCCGCCGACCTGCAGGTCGAAGAAGTTCGGTGACGTCCCGCTCAGGAGATCGTCCTCGTCCACGCCGCGCGTGTCGCCCACGCCAGCCACCGGCACGTCGTCGGTCACATGAACGGTGAAGCTGGCCGGCGCCGTCGTGTCGCCGTCACTGTCGGTCGCCGTGAAGCCGAAGGTGAGCGCCAGGTCGTTCTTGGCGTTGCCTGAGGCATGATCGAGATTGTCGAGAAGCTTGAATGTATAGGTACCATTAGCCGTATCGGACAGCTGAACAGTGAAGACCGTCGTTCCACCTGCCTTGGCCGTCAGCAACTGGCCATTATCCGAGAAGCTATAGGTCAGCGTCGTCCCGTTCGATGTCAGATGCAGCGCGTTCAGGCTCGTCAGCGTCGCGGCGGAGAAGGCCACCGAACGATCGCTCGTCCCTGGTCCTGACACCTGGTTGTTGTCATCCGAATTCCAATCCACCGCGAGTGAGCCGGTTGCGGTCGCGGAAATGAATGCGTTCGACGACGACGGACTGGTGCTCTCGACGAGAGTCAGGACATCCGGGGTACCGATGCCCGGCGAGTCGTCGGTGACATTGACCGTAAAGGATGCAGGCGACGTGGTATCGCCGTCGCTATCAGTCGCCGTGAACGAGAATGTCAGCGGCACGCTGGCGCCATTTGCGCCGGCGTGGTCGAGATTGTCGAGCAGATTGAACGTGTAAGTACCGTTGCCGGTATCCGAGAGCTGCACAGTGAACACCGTGCGCGCGCCCGCTGTCGCTGTCAGCAACGTGCCATTGTCAGACAGCGTGTAGATGATCGTCTGGCCGTTGGAGGTCAGACCCGACGGCGCCGCGCTGGTGGTGAAGGCGACGCTACGATCATTCGTGCCACCTGCGTTGGCATCATCGGAATTCCAGTCAACATTCAGCGAGATGCCGTTCAAGGCCTTCGCGATGAATGCGTTGGAGCTCTCGGCTGATGTACTCTCGACCAGAGTTTCACCAGCAATGGCGCCGGTCGTCGGCACGTCGTCGTTGATGTTGACGGTGAAGGACGAACCGACCGGGTCGCCATCGGCATCCGTCGCCGTGAAGTTGAAGCCGAGTGCGATCGACGCGCCATTGGCTCCGACGTGGTCCAGGTTATCCAGCAGGGTGAAGGTGTAGGTGCCGCTATTGATGTCCGACAGCTTCACGGTGAAAACGACGCGTTCCCCCGCCGAGGCAGTCAACAGCGTTCCGTTTTCCGACAACACATAGGTGATGGCCTCACCATTCGAGGTGAGCCCGGAAGGCGCTGCGGCGGTCGTGAAAGCGACCTTGCGGTCGATCGACGCGCCGTTGTTGTTCACATCGTCGGCGCCCCAATTGATATTGAGCGAAACATTATCGAGCGACGTCGACACAAAACCGTTCGTCGCACCGCTTTGGGTCTGCTCGGACAGCGTCTGGCTCTCGATTCCACCTGCCGTTGGCACATCGTCGGTAATGTTGACCGTGAAACTCGCTGGAACCGTCGAGTCGCCATCGCTGTCGGTCGCAATGAAGCCAAATGTCAGCGCCTGGCTGCCTTCGGAGCTGCCCCGATGGTCCAGATTGTCCAGCAAGGTGAAGTCGTAGCTGCCATTTCCGCTGTCGGACAACTGCACGGTGAAGATCGTGCGCGCGCTATGGCCTTCGCTGGCCGCAGTCGTCGCCGTCAACAACGTGCCACCCGCGGAGATCGTGTAGATGATCGTCGCACCGTCGGAGGTCAGACCCAGCGCTTCGAGCGCGGTTTGGGTTGCTGCGGTGAATGTAACCGAGCGATCATGCGTGGCGCCCGGGGTGTTCGGATTCTGATTGTCCGAACGCCAATCGATGTGCAGCGATACGGCGCCCGTATCCTTCGGCGTAAACGAACCTCCGACCACCAGCAAGGAGGGCATGTCCCCGCCACCTTCGCTCGGCGGCGTTTCGCCGTTGCCTTCGCTCAGTGTGCTTGCGTCGGCCGAACCGGTCACAACCGGCACCGTATCCGCGATCACCGCATGCAGCGTGCCGTTGACCGTATCGCCATCGCTGTCCGTCGCAGTGAAGTTGAAGGCCAGATCGATATTCTGGAACGTGGCTGAACCATTATCGTGATCCAGCGAACGATACTGGGTGACGACATAGCTGCCGCTATTGCTGGCGTCGGACAGGGTCACGACGAAGACGACGTTGTTGGCAATTCCACCTTCGCCACCCTCGCCTTCACCGCTCGGCGTGCCGCTCTGCTGCAGATCGGCGAGGCTGGTCGGCGCGGTCGCGCCTGTATAGGCAACCAGCACAGTGCCGTTTTCGAGCAGCACGTAGCGGACGGTCTCGCCATGCGACGTCAGCGTACCTATGGCCGTTGCGCCGTCGCCGGTGGCCGTCACCTGCGTGTTGGCAAACACGACCGAGCGGTCGCCCGTTGCGCCGGTGGTCGCGGATACGCCGCCATCGACATGATCGTTGTAGCGATCGGCACCCCAGGAGATTCCCAGCGAGCCCGTCTGCGTCGCCGGATTGCCGGACAGCGGATCCGTCAGCGCGGCATCGGCAGGCGTGCCGATCACTGGCGTATCGTCGTTGATGCCGATCGGAATCGTGACGGCCACAGTGTCGCCACTACCATCCGTCGCGATCACGTTGATCGAGAGATTGATCGTGTCTTCGGTACCGCCGATCGGATGATCGAGCGGACGCAACAGCGTGAAGGTGTAGTTGCCCTGCAGCGATGAAGCATCCAGGGACACCGTGAAGACCTGATTGGCGGCAACATTGAAATCGCCACCGACATAGCCGATCAGCACGGGCTGGCCGTTCACGGTGGTGAAAGCGAGCTGAACGGTCTGACCATCCGAGGTCAGGCCGGCGAGCGTCGGCTGATTGAGCGAGAATGCGAAGCTGCGATTCGAACCATCGGTACCGAAATCGACATTGAGCGAACCGGTCACGGACGTCGCGGTGCCGCCCGTGTCACCGGTGCCGCCGAGATTACCTTCCGCAAAACCGTCTTCGTTCAGCGTCACCGCCGTCACGCCGCCGGGAATCGGCGACGGGTTAGGCGTTCCATCGTCCAGATTGTCGAAGCCGCCGCCGGTGTCTTCGCCCGTCAGCAGCGCGAGACGCGCGCCCGAAGCACCGAGCGCGCCAACGGTCGCATCACCGAAATTCGCGCCGCCCGTCGGGCCCGTTGCACCGCCGGCTGCGGGCAGAACGGATTGATCGGTGGTGATCGGAAATGTTTGCGCGAACTGCTCGCCTGTCAGCGTGCGATCAGAGCCCATGTCGAATGCGAGATCGGTGAGCGGCTTGCCCATCGAGTCGAACACCGGATCGACAGTCACCGTCGACTGATTGTCGAACAGGATGATCAGCTTTTCACCGACCTTGACGAAGGTCAGCTTCTCGCTCGCGATATCAGCAAAATCGAGCTTGGTGTTCCCGTCGAGATGGACCGAAATGGCCTGCCCATTTTGCGGCTTCTCGAGCTTCAGGTTCTTCGGAGACGGCGGGGTCTGCGTGGTGGAACCGGCGAGCTGCGCGAGCAATACGGGAGCGTTCATGACTACAACCTCAAGCTGATCGGACCGAAAAACGTCCAAGTCCTGCGAGGGTTAAAATATTCTTAAGAACGCAGAGACGTCAATGAATACCTGTAAAATTTGAAGCGTTTTCGTTGCATTGGTTAAGTTCAAAAATGAAACAGCGTATTAATAAAGATGAACCATTCCACAGTAACACTTCTTCTAGACAGTCTATTTTTGGGAATGCCCGGAAAAATCCACAAATCGTGGCGTATCTATTGTAAAAATAAGAAAGTATTCGAAAAAACGACTTATTTTATACTTGATAAGATGACTTCTCATATCGCACTGAACAACGAAATCAGCTCACAACCACAGGCACCTCCGCCAATATTGGACGGGCGCCTGAATTTGCTTTCGCGAGCCGATATCGACAGCGGCGCGAACCGCCGCGCAGTGATCGCCCTTCGCAAGCAAATTTCGAAATGGGACAGTTGCTTAAAGCGCATTCGCGCCACGGCCAGACGGCAAGGTCGCCATTTGCAGCGCGCATTCCGCGAATCTCTGGGATCGCGGACTTGTTCTCCGGACACAGACGTGAATCAGCAAGCTGCGCAGATACGCAACTCGCTATCGCAGGACTGCTATCGCAGGAGATAATTGATAGGATAAAAGTCTAGATGCGGGTAACGACGCACGCGACCGGGCTATACTTGGCCCTATACAGAAGCGCGCGCTCGCGAATGCCATCCAGCCATACGCCACGGCCAGCATAGCGATATCCCTCACCCATCGGGATCAGGCGAACAGGCATTGCACGGCGCGGGGTCAGGTACAGATGGCCGGTGACAATATCACCGGGAAAGGTCACACGGCCGGAGGTCAGCTTGTAGACCGCCCCATTCTGACAATCGACGGAGAAGGCAGCGCCTGGAAGCAGGCCTTCGGCATGCGAGACAGTTGCACCGGAAGCCATTCCGGCCGCCACCAACAAACCCAACAGCGTGTGCTTGAAGCGCATCTCAATCCCCTCGTCGACCTCACCCTGGCGCATTAAGAGCCCAAGATGCACGGAAGTACAAGATCGCGAAGCGCATAAAACGTCGATATCAGGCCGATTGTCGACGTTGTGTTGTCGAACTATCTCAGAGCGCCAGCGGCAAGGAAGAGCCACCCCCGAAGCCGTCCACCTCGGCCGCGGGCAACATGTCGGTCTCACTCTCATGATGCGGACGCGCGGCATAGGGCGCGGCGAACAGGCTGACGCCTTTGTGGTCGATGGCGAAAAGCGGCATGAAATGCGGCAGATCGCGCGTTTCCGACAGTCGGGAGTAGCGATTGTCGAGCACCAGCCAGCGGCCATCGACACGGACGGTCAGCACCGCATGGTCCTGGCGCACCGCCATGTCACGCACCAGCATCATCTTGATATCGGCCTCCGGCACACCCGTTGCGACGAGCATGGCGAATTTGGCGATCGCATAATCTTCGCAATCGCCGATGCCCGCAGATAGCGTCTCGAGCGGCGAACTCCACAGATCGGCGACGCCGTGCTGCTGATAGTCTCCGACATAGCGGATCGCATAGTTGACGTCGCGATTGACCGCCTCGACGCGTGTGCGCAGACCCAACTCGGCGGCGGAACGCGTGACGGCGACAAACTTGCGCGCGCCGGCGGCGCAGTTCTCGCTATCAGCCTTGCAATCCTCGATCGATTTCAAGTCGGCGCGCATACGCGCTTCCACACCGCGCCATTTCGTCCATAGCAGCCCTTCAGGCGCGCGGAACGTGAACAGGCCGAACGGCTCCTCGCTGGTGGCAGGCAGGATCGCGGCCGGAGACGGCGCATCGCTGATCACCTTGGCATCTGATCCCTGCGACGCGTGCAAGGATGCGAGTTCGATATTGCCGGGCTTTGCACGGTTCTCGCTGTCACGCTTGGCCAGCACCTGGTTGATCGTGAAGAACCGAACCGGCGGCGCGGTCATGCCCGCGATCACCGATTCCATCACGGGGCGCTCAAGCACCGTCTTCTTCGCGCGTGACTTGGCAAATGCTCCATCGCAAGCGCTGACGCTTACAGCACCGGCGAGCACGAACCCCAGCGCACGCGGGAATGCCCGCGTCTGATCGATACGCAACATGACTGACGCCCCGTTGTCCGGAGCATCGGCCGACGTCATTGCGCCGATCCCCGTCCGGATCTTGTGGCATCAGGGATAAATCGGGGGCTGCTTCGGGCCGGTTAAAACACGTCAACCTGGGCTTGTATGTCGTTGAACGCGCTCAATCGCCTACCAACGCATTCGCTCGAATTTTAGCGAAGCCTGCGTTTTAAGAGTTCGTTGACTCTGACGGGCTGGGAGCAAGGTAACATACGGAGCACCGGAGATGCTCCGTAGCGCTATCAGCGTTCGCGAAACGCCTCGTCACGCAGCATGCGCGCAGGCTTCACGAGATAATCCAGCACCGACTTCTTGCCGGTCAGGACTTCCACTGTCGCCACCATACCAGGAATGATCGGCAACGGCTGCTCGGCAGTCCCGAGATGGTTCTTTTCGGTGCGCACCATCACGCGGTAAAACGTCTCGCCGCGCTCATTCTTGTCGCCCTTCTCGTCGGTGATGGTATCGGCGCTGATACGTTCGACCCGGCCGTGCAGCGATCCATAGACCGAGGAGTCGTAGGCGCTGAGCTTCACCACCGCCTCATGGTCCGGGCGGATGAAGGCGATGTCTTGCGGACGAATGCGCCCCTCCACCAGCAGGGTATCCTCGAGCGGCACGATCTCCATCACGCTGGCGCCAGGTGCAACGACCGCACCAATGGTGGTGACGTTGAGTCTGTTAACGATGCCGTAGACCGGCGACCGCAGTTCGGTGCGCCGAACGCGATCCTGCGCGGACTTGATGTTCTCGTCGAGGACCGCGAGATCGCCGCGCGATTTCGCGAGATCATCTTCCGCCGCGGAACGAAATGCCGTGGTGATATTCAAAAGCCGCGACTGCGCTTCCTTCACGGCGGCCTCGGTCTTGACCATGGTCGCCTGTACCACTGCGAGCTGACCACGCATGTCGGTGGCCTGCCGGTCGGACCGCAGCATCTCGATCTCGGGAACGACCTTCTGCTCATAGAGCCGGCGCGTCAGCAAGGTTTCGCGGGTCAACAGCGTCAGCGTCTCGGAGAAGCGGGTTTCCGACGCACGGAGCTCGTCGATTTCCTTTTTCTTCTGCCATTCCTGCTGGGCAATCACGTCGATGTCCT
Source organism: Tardiphaga sp. 20_F10_N6_6 (assembly GCF_052076045.1). Lineage (NCBI taxonomy): Bacteria > Pseudomonadati > Pseudomonadota > Alphaproteobacteria > Hyphomicrobiales > Nitrobacteraceae > Tardiphaga > Tardiphaga sp. 20_F10_N6_6. The sequence continues at coordinate 31,986 of NZ_CP197239.1, read as the reverse complement.
GCGCAAGCTTGCGCATATGAGCGTCGAACACGCTGCGTTCGGTCTGAACCGCACGCGGTGCAAGCTTTGTGAGATCTTCCGGAAACTCGACGCTGGTCTTGCCGAAGGTCTCTGCTTCCAATCGGATCACGCGGGCAGCCATGGCACCGCGCCGTTCGCGGATTTCGCCAAACTGCGCCGCGAAGTTGGTATCTTCGATGCGCGCCAGCGGCTGATCTTTCCTGACGATGGCGCCTTCCTGAATCAGCAATTCGCTGATGATGCCGCCTTCGAGCGATTGCACCACCTGGGTCTGGCGCGACGGCACCACCTTGCCATTGCCGCGCTTCACTTCATCCAGCACGGCGAAGTGTGCCCACAGCAGGAACACGACGAGCAGACCGGTGACGGTCATCAACAACATCCGCGCCGTGCGCGGCGTGCGCATTTCCATGGCCGCACGAACGTCGTTTGAAAATGCGAAATCAGACTGCGACATTGACCGGCCTCCCCGCGGCTTGAGGAGCCTGCGGCTGCGGACGCAAGCGCGTCAGGATCTGATCGGCGGGACCGTCGGCGACGATCTTGCCGTTGTCGAACACGAGAATACGATCGACCAGCGACAGTAGCGACGGACGATGCGTCGAGACGATGATCGACATCTCACCCTTGGCGAGCGTCTTGAGGCGATCGAGGAATTCACCTTCACTGCGCACATCGAAATGCGCCGTGGGCTCGTCGAGAAACAACACGCGCGGCTTGCGGATCAGCACACGCGCAAGGCCAATCGCCTGTTTCTGGCCGCCCGACAGGCTACGGCCGCCTTCGGCAACCATCATATCGTAGCCTTGCGGATGACCGGCGATGAAGGTCTCGACGCCGGACAGCCTTGCAGCCGCGAGCACTTCCTCATCGGTCGCATCGGGACGGCCCAGCGTGATGTTGTCACGCAGCTTGCCGTAGAACAGATCGGTGTCCTGCAGCACGAAACCGATACCGGCGCGCAGGTCCGCGGGGTCGTATTGCCGGATATCGATGCCGTCTATCAGGATGCTGCCTTCGCTCGGCGGATAGAACGCCGTCGCCAGACGGCCGACCGTGGTCTTGCCTGAGCCGACCCGGCCGATAATACCGATCTTCTCGCCAGGTTTCACATGGAAAGAGATGCCGTCGAGCGCTTTGGCCGGGCTGTTCGGATAGGAAAAGCTGACATTGCGGAATTCGATGCTGCCCTTGGTGATCTCGCGGGCCACGAAGATCTTTTCCGGCGGTCGCTCGCGCTCCGTCGCCATCAGGCGATCGATCGACCGCAGGGCCGACATGGTCTGCGTCGCGCGTGTCATCACGGCCGCGATGCCGGCGATGGGACCGAGAATGCGGCCCGATAACATATTGGCCGCAACCAGCGCACCGACCGACAGCTTGCCGTCGAGAATGAGGAACACGCCGACCACAACCAGCAACAGACTGCAGAGCTGCGTCGCCACGCTCGCACTGGTCATCGCCAGTGACGACCAGAACTGCACGCCTTCGCTGGAACGTGCCGTCGCTGCGACGGAACGTTCCCACACTGTCTGCACCCGGCTTTCACCGGCGACAGCGCGAACGGTCTCGATGCCGTTCAGCGACTCGATGAGGATGCCGTGGCGCGCAGCCGACTCTGCCTGCAGGCGCTTCATCGCACGATCGAGCGGCCGCTGGATCAAGAGACCGACGAGGATCATCACAGGCAGCATCGCCAGCGGGATCCAAGCCAGCGGCCCGGCAATCACGAACAGCACTGCGATGAAGATGATCGCGAATATCATATCGGTCGCTGACACAACCGTGCCTGACGTGAAGAATTCGCGCACCGAGTCGAAGTCGCGCATCTGATTGGCGAGAATGCCGACCGAGGGCGGGCGCTTGTCCATCTTCAGCGCCATAACATGTTCGAAGATGTTCGACGCCAGCACCACGTCGATCTTCTTGCCGGTCATGTCGATGATGCGGCTGCGGACCACCTTGAGCAGGAAGTCGAAAGCGATCGCCAGCGACAGGCCGATACCAAGTGCGACCAGCGATGGGATCGCGCCATTCGGAATGACGCGATCATACACGCTCATGGTGAACAGCGGCGCGGCGAGCGCCAGCATGTTCACGATGAAAGCTGCAATGGCGACATGGCTGTAGTTGGAGCCGAACCGGCTGACGACGGACCAGAACCAGTGCGCCTTCGGCAAATCGCCGGCGGCGACAGCGCGCGGATCGCTGACGGACGCCGGACGGACGAAATAGACGAAGCCGGCATATTTCTCTTCGACGGCTTCGATGCGCTCCATGGCGATCGCACCGTCACCGACGGGGGCTGCCAGTGTCAGACGGCCACTCGCCAGATCGATGCCGCGCAGGATCCGCGTCGAACCATCGTGAAACAGAAGCACAGCAGGCAGGACCAGCGCAGGGATATCCTTAAGCGGCCGCTCATTCAGTTCGGCCTCGAGGCCCGCCCGTTGCGCCGCGCGCTCATACAGAGCCGTTGTCAGCACGCCGCGCTCGACCGGGAGACCGGCAAGCAGCGCACTGCGGCTGACAGCTCTGCCGTGATGCGCGGCGAGGTAAAGCAGACTGTCCGTTAACGGATCGGCATGCCGATGCTCGATCTCCGCTACGGGCACAGCCGGCAGGTCCATTGCAATATCGAACTGGGGTGAGCGAATGTTCAATGCAGCCTCGGAAATTCCAGGCGCCTTGTATGACCCGTGCGCGGATCTACTGGCCTTACAAAATATGACTTGCCAGCTTTACAGGCGATCCTTGCGGAGCGCCTGTACTATTTCGCGGTTCAGACGAATTGCTGAACTTACGGTAAACCCGACCGCGGATTATAAATCCGCTTGCTTAATTGGTTAACGGCGTCCTGCAGAAGCATCGGCCGACACGCCGCCCTGCCCGACCTGGCCCGATGTCACGAACAATGCGTTGGCGTTCGACAGATCTTGCGAGGCCCAGCGATCACCGAACAGCACGACTTTCGGTTCCAGCGCCGGTGCGAAAGGCGAATTCCAGGTCTGGAACGGAAGAACCGTATTGAGTGGTTCAGATCCCGGCTCCGGCGCCGTCAGCAGGATTGGCGGCAGGCGATACGGGATCAGACCGGATGCACGGCTCTCGATCGGCTCAGACTCCGGCGGCTTGCCGGTCTTCAGATAGGACAGCAACTGTCCCATGGCTGCCAGCAACTGATAGTCGGCGAACACGGTGACGCCGCGTGCAGACACCAGCGAGACGTTGGCGTTGAAGTACTGATTCTGCGAGTTTAGCAGATCGATCAGCGTGCGCTGACCGAGCTCGTATTCCTTGTTGTAGGCCACGAAAGTACGGCGAGCCGCTTCAACTTCACGCACCAGCGCTGCTGCACGTTCCGTCGTGATCGTCCGCGCAGCCCATGCCTTGTCGAGCGACTCCAGCGCATCGCGCTGCAGGCGTGCATGGCGCTGCTGCTGCTCGATCATGCGTTCGCCAGCTTCGGCGCGCTTCCACGCATCCTGACCGCCGCGGAAGATATCCCAGCTCACAACAACCTTGCCGCTAACTTCGTCGCGATTGCCCGGATAGGTGATCGAGTCCTTGCCGCGCAGCGCGCGGCCTTCCAGAGCGACGTTCGGAACGAATGCACCGGCGGTCGAGTCAAAAGCGCGCTTCGCCGCATCGACATCTGCGCCGGCGGCGCGGATCGTAGGATTGTACTTGAAGGCGACGTCAAGCGACTCGTTCTTGGTTGCCGGCATATCCGGCAAGCGACCGGGGAAACGCACATTGAACGGCTCAAGACCAACGGTCTTGCGATACTTGGCGCGCGCGAAATCGAGGCTGAGGCGGAAATCCGACAGCACGGCTTCTGCCGCAGCCACCCGCTCTTCCGCCTGCTGGGTATCGCCCTCACCGGCACGCCCGCCAGCGAAACGTGCACGGACATTGGCGCGCAGTTCGAGATGAACCTTGAGATTTTGTTCGGCCAACGCGACCAGACGCAAATAGCGCGTCACATCTACATAGGCTTCAGCCGCATCGAGCGCGATCAGTTCGGTCCGTTCAAGCACCCGGAACGCAGCAGCATCGACCCGCGCGGCCTGACGCCAGATGTCGTTAATCGACGCAAAGCCGTCGAACACCAGCTGGCGCACCGTTACCGACGCCTCGCTGCCATTGACATAGGAGCCATTGCCGGCCGGCGCGGGAACGATCGCCCGGTTCAACATCTCGGGACCGGTATTCGCCTGCAGCCTGATCTGAGGCAGCAAAGTACCTTGGCTCTGGCGAAGTTCGGCTTCGGTGGCGCGGCGATTGGCAGACGCCTCGCCGACACCTGGGTTCGTCTTTACCGCCTGATTGATGGCGTCAAGAATGAAAAATGGTTCGGCTGCATGAGCGAACTTGCCGCTCGATCCCAGCAATACAACTACAAGGAAAATCTTTGCGATCTGCTTCATGGATTGAGCGCTAACAAGAAACGGAACTTGCCGCAATCCGAAAGCCACATTTTGGATCGAAAACTGACTCATTGTTGCAAGAATGCATTACCTCGTCCGGAGGCGGCACGGCCCGATTATCCGTCACGGCACTGTCATTTTCGATCCTGATTTCAGGTATTTATCAATTCCTAACAACAGGTTAACACGATTTCGTGAGGGGCAGAACCACCTCCAGGACGATGAATGCGCGCTGGGCGGGCCAGAGCGCGCCCAATTGTGGCAATCATCGCTATTTCGTAAAATGGAAAAAGATACGACATGAAGGGATCGTGGTAGCCCCTCACCGGCACCAATTCAGGCTAATGCACGCTGTGGGTGCATCGATTCGGGTGAGCTACGCCCGGCGGAGGCTAGTTCCGCTTGTAGTCATCCTCGATGCGAACGATGTCGTCCTCGCCAAGATAGCTACCTGTCTGCACTTCGATCAGCTCGAGCGGAATCTTGCCCGGGTTTTCCAGACGATGCGTGGCACCGAGCGGGATGTAGATCGACTCGTTCTCGTGGACGGTCTTGATCAGATCGTTGATCGTCACCTTCGCGCTGCCACGCACCACGATCCAGTGCTCGGAGCGATGGTGGTGCATCTGGAGTGACAGCCGCTCGCCGGCTTTCACCACGAGGCGCTTGACCTGATAGCGCTCGCCATCCTCAAGAGCCTGCACAGATCCCCATGGGCGATGCACCTTGAGATGATCCTCGGTGACCTGCGGCGCCGTGACCTTCAGCTTCGCCACAAGCCGTTTCAAGCCGTTGGCATCCTTCTGGCGGGAGACCAGCACGGCGTCGTGCGTCGCCACCACCACGAGATCGTCGACGCCCTCCAGCGCCACCACCGGACCATCGCTGGCCACGTTGCAGTTGCGCGAGTCCTCGAACACCGCCACGCCCTGCGCGGCATTGCCCTGCGCATCCTTGTCGGACAGCTCCCACACTGCGAGCCACGAGCCGACATCCGACCAGCCGCAGGACACCGGCACCACGGCCGCCTTCCTCGTCTTCTCCATCACGGCATAGTCGACAGAGATCGATTTTGCCTTCCCAAAAGCGTCCGCATCGAGCGTAAAGAAGCCGAGATCGCGGCCGGCCTTCGCCACAGCGCTGGTGATGGTCTCGACACTATCGCTGTCGACGCGGCGATATTCATCGAGCAGCATCCCCGCCCGAAACATGAAGTTGCCGCTGTTCCAGAGATAACCGGCCTCTATATAACCGGTTGCCGTCTGCAGATCCGGCTTCTCGACGAATTTGGCGACACTCTTCACCTCGCCGGAAAGCACCTGGCCGGGTGAAATATAGCCGTACTCGGTGGCCGGACGCTCCGGCTGAACGCCGAACGTCACAATGTGGCCGGCATCGGCAACCACCAGCCCAGCCCGGCACGCCGCCACGAAAGCCGGCACGTCGCGCACCACGTGATCGGCCGCAAGCGCAAGCACGACGGCTTCCTCGTCCCGAGCCTGTGCAAAAGCAGCACCGGCGGCAATGGCCGGGCCTGAATCGCGCCGCGCCGGCTCGAGCAAGATGTCTGCATCGAGCCCGATCTCGGCGAGCTGTTCGCGCACCATGAACCGATAGGCGGCACTGGTGATGACAATGGGACGATCGAACAGGCCAGCATCAGATACGCGAATCACGGTGTCCTGAAAGGTCGAGCGCGGCCCGAATAATGGCAGAAATTGCTTCGGGCGCCCCTCACGCGACGACGGCCACAGGCGCGTCCCGGCACCGCCACACATGATCAGGGGAATAATGCGCTTGCTCATCAGTCGCTCTCAACCCTTCGCGTTCAGATTGCCGTAGTGGCTGCGATACCACGTCACGAATTGCCGAATCCCTTCCTCGATCGAGGTATCCGGCTTGAAGCCGACGTCACGCATCAGATCGTCCACATCGGCAAAAGTCTCAGGCACGTCGCCCGGCTGCATCGGCAACATCGTCTTGATGGCTTCCAGCCCGAGTTCTTTCTCAAGAACCGAGACCACATGCAAAAGGTCCTCTGGCTTGTGGTTACCGACGTTGTAGATTCGCGCTGGCGCCTCGTCTTCGCTACCCGTCGGCACATGATCAATCAGCCGCCCGATAGCACCGACAACGTCGTCGACATAGGTAAAGTCGCGGCGCATGTTGCCGTGATTGAAAAGCTTGATCGGCTGCTTGTCGAGAATGGCCTTGGTAAACAGGAAGATCGCCATATCCGGCCGACCCCAGGGACCATAGACGGTGAAGAAACGCAGCCCGGTGGTCGGCAGGCGATAGAGATGGCTGTAGGAATGCGCCATCAACTCGTTGGCCTTCTTCGTCGCAGCATAAAGGCTGATCGGATTGTCTACCCTGTCGCTGACGGAAAACGGTTTCTTCTTGTTGGCGCCATAGACCGACGATGACGACGCATAAAGCAGATGTTCACAGCCATTGTGCCGGCATCCTTCGAGGATATTGAGAAAACCCTCGAGATTGGCATCGGCATAGGCGTGCGGCTGATCGATCGAATAGCGCACACCCGCCTGCGCAGCGAGATGAACAACGACCGGGAATTTGTATTCGCCAAACAACGCTGCGATCGCGGGACGATCTGCCAGATTCGCCCTCACAAAGGTAAAGCGAGGCTGGCCCTCCAGCAGCTTCAGCCGCGCCTCCTTCAGCGCCGGATCGTAATAGCTGTTGACGCTATCGAGGCCAATGATCGTTCGGCCTTCGGCCAGCAGCTGCCGCGTCACATGGAAACCGATGAAGCCCGCAGCACCGGTGACAAGGATGGGTTGTTCAGACATCGTGTCCCCAGACATTCGCCAGAAATCGCCACGTTGCACGACGATCCGTGTCGCATTCCATTAGCCATCCAGGCAATGATGTTGCAACACTTCGGCATCGCAGCATCCGATTGCGTCAGAAGCGCGGCCTTCGCCGCCAGCTATGCCGTGAAAACAGGATAAGAAGAGCCGCCGTGCATAACTCCGAACTATTTGTCTCATTGCGACCCAAATCTTCCCCGCAACGCATGTCTTTCCTGCGATCAATGTCATCCTGATGTCGTCATTTGAACTGATTACAACCTTCGTCGCTCTGGTTGTAGCCGCGGTTCTGTCCGCGGTTTGCATCAAGGCCATTCATCCGCTGCTTATCCGCTATGCAATGGCGCGACCGAATGCCCGATCGTCCCATAAGGTGCCGACACCGCAAGGCGCCGGCATCGCGGTGATATCAGTCACTCTGCTGGTTGCCGGGCTCTCCATTGCAGTTCTTCCCGTCTCAGCGACACCGGCACTGTGGGTACTGTTCGCTGCAACGATCCTGATCGCGACCATCGGCGCAATTGATGATCTGCGTCCGATTTCCGTGACGCCGCGACTGCTGCTGCAAGCCGTCAGTATTGCCGCGATCCTGTTTGCCCTGCCCCCGACACTGCAGATCACACCGGACCTGCCTCTCTGGATCGAACGCTGCTTGCTGCTGCTGGCCGCACTCTGGTTCGTCAATCTCGTGAATTTCATGGATGGGCTCGACTGGATCACAGTGGCCGAGGTGATTCCCATCACCGCAGCGCTGGTGCTGATCGGCTTCTCCGGGCAACTGCCGTTATCGACGGCGCTCATTGCCGCTGCGCTTTGCGGCGCCACACTCGGCTTCGCGCCGTTCAATCGGCCCGTTGCGAAGATGTTTCTGGGCGACGTCGGCAGCCTCCCCATCGGGCTGTTGCTGGCCTGGTGCTTCCTGCAACTGGCCTATGCGCACCATCTGGCTGCCGCCATCCTGCTGCCGCTGTATTACCTTGCCGACGCGACCATCACCCTGCTCCGGCGGCTGGCAAAACGCGAGCCGGTGTGGCTGGCGCATCGCTCGCACTTCTATCAGCGCGCGACGGACAATGGCTTCGCCGTGATCGAGGTTGTGCGAACGGCGTTCGTGCTCAATATCTGCCTGGCGGCACTGGCCGGGTTGTCGATCTATCTCCGCTCAGGCGTCGCCGACGCAGTTCTGCTTGTATTTGGCAGCGTCGCCGTCGCCGCGGTATTGCGCTCCTTCTCGACGCCGCGCCGCTGACGCAGACTCACTGTGCCGCCGCCCGATATTCCGGCACCGTATCCTTCAGCATCGCCACAGCGATCTCGTGTTGATCCGCCTCAATGGCCTTCCGCAAGATCGCAAGCCAGCTGTTCAGCGTCTCCAGCGGCAGGTCGTTCGGGCGGGCGGCGACCATGCCGGCGATACCGATCTCGCTGGTTGGCTCCTGATCGGCGAACAATATCTCGTTGAGCCGGGCTGAAGGCCGGACAGCCGGATCATGCGGTCGGCGAGATCGACGATCTTCACCGGTTGCCCTATGCTGAGCACCTAGACCGATGCATCGGCATTCTATGAGGGCTTTGCTACCACGATGCCGCCGACAGCAATGGCCAAGGCATTCGTCGCGATTATTGCTTCTTCCATTTCAATCTTCCAGTGCGCCAATCGTGGCCAAAGCTGTCGCCGGCCAAGCACAACGCGGAAGGTCGATATTTCCAGCAACTTGCCGGCAATAGGTGTGGAAGCGTGCTCGAAAATGATTAGCCGAACGTCATGTAATCAGTGCAACTACAGGATAGGACTGCTGTCGCGCGCCTGGGCGGCAATGACATCTAAGATAGCGCCAGCAAAAAGCGGATCGACGAGCTTAAAATTTACAGTTAATTCAAGGAAGTAAGAAATACCGACCGGACTTCGCAGGTCTTTCATGATAAAGATAGCGCGCTTACAAGTTACTACAATCAAAGAGGACGTTTTTTAATGATGACGAAGACCGCGCTGATCACCGGCGTTACCGGCCAGGACGGCGCCTATCTCGCTGAATTGCTGCTCACCAAGGGTTATGCGGTCCACGGCATTAAGCGCCGAACCTCGCTTTTCAACACCGACCGTATCGATCATCTGTATCGTGATCCGCATGACGACAATTCTACTTTCAAGCTACATTATGGCGATCTGACCGACTCCTCGAGCCTGATCCGCATCGTGGAGCAGGTCCAGCCGGATGAAATCTACAATCTTGCCGCCCAGAGCCATGTGGCGGTGTCGTTTGAGGAACCGGAATACACGGCTAACTCCGACGCTCTCGGCGCACTTCGAATCCTTGAGGCCATGCGCATCACCAAATTGGATCAGAAGGCGCGCTTTTATCAGGCATCGACTTCAGAACTCTATGGTCTGGTCCAGGAAGTCCCGCAGAAGGAAACTACGCCCTTCTATCCACGTTCGCCCTATGCAGTGGCGAAACTCTATGCCTACTGGATCACGGTGAACTACCGCGAGGCTTATGGTATGTATGCCTGCAACGGCATCCTTTTCAATCACGAGTCACCGGTCCGTGGAGAGACCTTCGTCACGCGTAAGATCACGCGCGCCGTGGCGCGCATCAAGCTCGGCCTGCAGGAACGTCTCTATCTCGGCAATCTCGATGCGTTGCGTGACTGGGGTCATGCCCGCGACTACGTCGAAATGCAATGGCTGATGCTACAGCAGGAGCAACCGGAGGATTTCGTGATTGCGACCGGCGAGCAGCATTCGGTGCGCGAATTCGTCAATCTTTCCGCAGCGGAAATCGGCATCAAGATCCGCTGGGAGGGCAAGGGTATCGACGAAAAGGGCTATGATGCAACGTCGGGCAAGTGCATCGTGGCCGTCGACCCGCGTTACTTTCGTCCAGCCGAGGTCGACACGTTGCTTGGCGATCCCTCCAAGGCCAAGAACAAGCTCGGCTGGGTGCCGAAGACCTCGTTTCAGTCGCTGGTTACGGAAATGATGCAGGAAGACCTGCGCTCGGCCGAGCGCGACGAGCTAATCAAGCGCCACGGCTTTCGCTACTTCGAACGCTTCGAATGATAGACGGCCGAAGCGCGGTCTCGTGACGCACTTCGGCCGATTTGGACCCCTGCTACGCTCGGCCTGTATTATTCGGCAGCATCGCTGGTGACGTGAAGATGGCGTCCTCCGCCATCCAAGAAGTCATGCAGGGCCTTCGGTAGCCCTTCCTGCAATGACGTCTTAGGCTTCCATCCAAGCGACAGAAGCCGCGAGCAATCGAGCAGCTTGCGCGGCGTACCGTCCGGCTTACTGGTGTCGAATTCGAGCTTGCCCAGATAGCCAACGGCCTCCGCGACCATCGCGGCGAACTGACCGATCGAGACTTCGTCGCCGGTGCCGACATTGATTGGCTCCCGCTCGGAATAGTGCTTGAGCAGAAACACGCAGGCATCGGCCATATCGTCAACATAAAGGAACTCACGCAGCGGCGTCCCCGTTCCCCATACCGCTACCGACGGTGCATCCGCCAGCTTGGCCTCATGGAAACGGCGCAGCAGCGCTGCCGGAACATGGCTGTGCTCCGGATGATAGTTGTCACCAGGGCCGTATAAATTGGTCGGCATCGCCGAGATGTAATCGCGACCAAACTGCTGTCGATAGGCCTGGCACATCTTCAGACCGGCAATCTTGGCAATCGCGTACCATTCATTGGTCGGCTCCAGCGCGCCGGACAGCAATGAGTCCTCGTTGATGGGCTGTTTGGCGAATTTCGGATAAATGCAGGATGAGCCGAGGAACAACAGACGGTCGACGCCGACAGCGTGGCTGGACTGGATGACATTGAGCTGGATACGCATGTTCTCGCAGAGAAAATCAACAGGCAGCGCATTGTTGGCACCGATGCCACCCACCTTTGCCGCAGCAAGCACGACAGTATCTGGCCGGTGTCGTTCAAGCCATCTCCGGGTCTGTTCTTCGTTGAGAAGGTCGGTGTCCTTGCGTTCGGCAGTCAGGATCTCGCAATCTTCCGTCGCCAAGCGGCGCACGATCGCCGATCCCACCATGCCACGATGCCCCGCGACAAAGACCTTCTTCCCAGTCAGATCATAGTTAAACGGACACACAAGTCAGGTTCCCTAAATCACGAATTCCTTGAGCTGCCATCTATACCGACATTTCATGTCTGTAGCACGCATCGCTACTGCAAGCTATTCAAGTTCCCATTACTTCGTTGGTCCGGAAGAACATCGCTTCACTGTTCGACACTCTGCCCCTCTTTCAACGTTAGTACCGCAACTTGTCGGTCGTAGGTATTGATCGCCGCTTGTAAAATGGCCGGTCACGTCTTCGCCTGAGCGCCAGATCGAAGCTCGAACTAGCGCTTTTGTTCTAGTGCATGCTTTCGCCGTACTGGTTCATCTACATGAGCCGCATATGCTGATCATCATCGGACAATTCCCGGCACTCGCCCCCTGAATACGTCCCGTTGTTGGCTTGCTCGTGCGCATATCTCTAAGAGATGGCCATCTTTGTCGCTGATGCGAAGGTCGATCAATACGAACGCGCGTTGCGAACGACTGACCGACGTAGTACATGAAGAACGCTTCTACATCGCAGCAAAACGTCAGCGTTCCTAGCTGTAGCGGATCTTTTACTTCGCGAAGAAACCTCAGCTACACTCAGGGGTGCCCTCTCCTCGTCAAGTCTACTTGCTCGCATAAAATTTCGAACAGGCTAACGTCGTCAAGCCTGCGCCCGATATTCCGGCACCGCATCCTTCAGCGTCGCCACAGCGACCTCGTGTTGATCCGCCTCAATGGCTTTCCGCAAGATCGCAAGCCAGCTGTTCAGCGTCTCCAGCGGCAGTTCGTTCGGGCGGGCAGCGACGATGCCGGCAATACCGATCTCGCTGGTTGGCTCCTGCTCGGCGAACAATATCTCGTTGAGCCGCTCGCCCGGTCGGACACCGGTGAACACGATATCGATATCGTAGCCGGGCTGAAGACCGGACAGCCGGATCATGCGGTCGGCGAGATCGACGATCTTCACCGGTTGCCCCATGCTGAGCACATAGACCGATGCATCGGCATGCTGCGCATTCATCGCATGGGTTGCCGCGGTGACGACTAGATCGCAGGCCTCGCGGATGGTCATGAAGTAGCGCACCATATCGGGGTGCGTCACCGTCACCGGCCCACCGGCTTCGATCTGCGCCTTGAACTTCGGCACGACGGACCCATTCGACGCCAGAACATTACCGAACCGCACCGAGATTAGCCGCATGGGTGATTTGGCGTCACTGCCGCTGATGGCGTCGCCATCGAGCGCCTGGCAATACATCTCGGCAAAACGCTTGGTGAGACCGAGCATCGACACCGGCTCGATTGCCTTGTCGGTCGAGATCATCACCATCGCATCAGCGCCCGATGCGAGCGCCGCATCGGCGACATTCACAGAACCGAAGATGTTGGTCTTGACACCCTCGCCCCAGTCACGCTCCAGGATCGGCACATGTTTCAGCGCGGCTGCGTGAAACACCGCATCCGGCTTGAAGGCGATCATCAGTTGATGAATGCGCTCGCGGTCCCTGACATCGGCGATGCGGCCCTCGATCGCTGCGCTGGTGACTTTGGCCGCCAGCTTTTCCATAGCCGCATGAAGCGCCGGTTCTGAATTCTCGATAATGAGCAGCCGTGCCGCGCCGAACGTGATGACGCGGTCGCAGATCTCGTAGCCGATCGAGCCGCCGCCGCCGGTCACGACGATCGCCTTGCCGCGCACGAAGTTCTCCAGTCGGGCATAGTCGATCTTGACGCTCGGTCGCAGCAACAGATCCTCGACTGCCACCGGCGCCAATTGCGGCGTATCGCGGCTTTCCTCGAGTGACGGAATCCGGCTAACCGTCAGCCCGAGCTTGCGCGCACGCATCAATACCGACTCAGGTAACGCCTCCGCTTCAAACGCCGACGGCGTCATCACGATCCGTTCGATCGGGCGTTGCCGCGTGCTGAAGTCATCAACGACATTGCCGAGATCGTCGATGCCGCCCAGGACCGGCACGCCTCGGATCGCCTGTCCACGATCGGACATCGCTGGCGACAAGATGCCGACCGGCCACATTCGCTTGACGGCACCACTCTCAATGCCGCGCAAAAACACCTCGGCATCGGCCGCACGACCAATCAGCAGTGCCGGTGACGCATCCATCGCGCGCGCCTGATTGCGCGTACGTGTATAACGAAAATAGCGATAGGCCAGTCGTGATCCGCTCAGAAAGAATATCTGGATGAACCAGTAGATGATGATCGTTGTCTTGCCGAGGAAGAACGTGCCGTACACGTTCGGCGCCAGGAAGATGTAGTCGAGCACCAGAAGCGCGCCCGTCAGCACCGTGGATGCCTTGATGATATTCAGCAAGTCGGGCAGCGAGATGAAGCGCCACTTCGTCGTCGTCAGATTGAACAGATAACAGACGAAAAAGCTGAAGACGACGAAGTACGGCAGGATCTTCAGGAGCAGCGGCAGCCGATCCCACAGATTTTCGCCATCGAAACGCAGCACGAAGCTGAGAACGACCGCGGCCGCCGTGACGATGGCGTCATGCGTCGCAATCAGCCAGTTGCGGGCAGAAAACTGTGTGATGCGTGTCATGACTGTCCGCTGCGCGCGCGCTCGACCAGCGACGTCGTGCTGTGGCCTTGCAGGATATCGATCAGGATCACCTCTCCGCCGTTGGCGGCGACAACCTCATGGCCGACCACCTGCTCTCGCGTGTAATCGCCGCCTTTGACCAGCGTCGCCGGCGCGATCTGCGTAATCAGGTTCAGTGGGGTATCCTCTCCGAAAATCACGACCAGATCGACCGCTTCCAGCGCCGCAAGCACTTCTGCGCGAGCGCGTTCGTCCTGCACCGGGCGCCCCTCGCCCTTCAGACGCTTCACCGACGCGTCGCTGTTAAGGCCGACGATCAGGCGATCACAGGTCGCGCGCGCTGCCGTCAAAACCTTCACATGGCCGGGATGCAGGATGTCAAAACAGCCATTGGTGAAACCGATCCGCAACTGCTGCTTGCGCCAGTCGGCCAGTTGCGCATTGAGCTCAGTCGATGCCACGATTTTTTCTTCGGCGGCCAGAAATGCATGCGGCAAAATCCGGCGACGCAGTTCGGACGGTGTGACCACCGCCGTCCCCTTCTTGCTGACAGCGACCGCTGCTGCGGCAGTTGCCGCGCGCAATGCTGCTTCCCAGTCAGCCCCGGCCGCCAGTGCCACAGCCAGCATCGCCGCCACCGTATCGCCGGCGCCCGAGACGTCGCGCACCTTGACCGGCAGCGCCGGCACATGGATGGGCTCGCCATCGCGTGGCACCAGCGTCATGCCATGCTCGCTCTGGGTTACCAGCATCGCGGCGCAGTCCGCCAGGATCATCGCTTCCTGCGCGGCGGTCGCGATGTTGGTGTCGCTGTCTGCACGGCTGCGCGTTGCCTCGGCGAATTCCTTGCGATTCGGCGTCAGCAAGGTCGCGCCGCGATAGATCGCAAAATTTGTGCTCTTGGGATCGACGATGACGCGCTTGCCGAGCTTCTTCGCCGCATCGACGACGTTGCGGATCACCCGCGCGGTCAGCACACCCTTGGCGTAGTCGGACAGCAGTACGATGTCGACGCGCGCGAGTTGCGGCAAAATTGTATCGATCAATTGCTTCTCGATGGCGGCGGACGCGGGCGCAGCCAGTTCCCAGTCGGCGCGCAGCATATGTGTTGAGAAATGCTCGGACACGAAGCGCACCTTGCGCGTCGTCGGACGCGATGAATCCGTAACCAGCAATGCTTCGATCAGAGGCTCCTGCGCGAGCGCATTCTTGAGCGTTGCGCCGGCATCGTCCTCACCGACCAGGCCGACAAAGATGCATTTCGCTCCGAGGGCTGCAATATTGCGTGCGACATTACCGGCACCGCCGATATTGATCTCGCTGCGCTGAACCGCGATGACCGGCGCAGGCGCTTCCGGCGAAATGCGCGACACCTCGCCATAGACGAATTCGTCGAGCATCAGATCGCCGACACAGAGCACCGTCTGATCGGCAATCGCGTGCGACAGGGCGTCGAAATCAAACATCACACCGGTACCTGTTGCGCGTTCAGCGGAAGCGATCGGGCTGATCGAGAAAGCCCTTCACATAGTGGGAGACGGCATCTTCCAATGTTGTAAAACCGCCGTTGTAGCCGGCGCCGCGCAACCGATCGACTTCGCTCTGCGTGAAGTACTGATAGCTGCCGCGAATCTGCTCGGGCATGTCGATATAGTCGATGTTCGGCCTGGTGCCGAGTGCAGTGTAGGCAGCCAGCATCAGGTCCTTGAAGCTGCGCGCGGTTCCCGTCCCGACATTGAAGATGCCGCTGACACAGGGCGACGCCAGCAGCCACATCATCACGCGAACGACGTCCTCGACATAGATGAAGTCGCGGCGCTGATCGCCGTCCGCAATGCCCTCGCGATGCGACTTGAACAGCTGAATACCGCGGCCGGCCTTGATGTCGTCGAAGCGCCGCGCCAGCACGCTCATCATCGAGCCCTTGTGATACTCGTTCGGCCCGAACACGTTGAAGAACTTCAGACCGGCCCATTGCGGCGGCATCTTCTCGCCCTTGGCGACGCGCTCGGCGACGGCGAGGTCGAACAGGTGCTTGCTCCAGCCGTAGAGATTCATCGGCCGCAGTTTCTTGAGTTCCGGAACGGTCTGCTCGTCGCGAAAACCGTGCGCGCCGTCGCCATAGGTCGAAGCGGACGATGCATAAATCAGCGGCGTCGCATTGGCCGTGCACCAGTCCAACAAGCGCATCGACAGCCGGAAGTTCGTCTCGATGACCAGATCACCGTCGGTCGCGGTGGTTTCCGAAATCGCGCCGAGATGAATGACCGCATCGAGCTTGCGGCCCTTCAGCCAGTCCATCAGTTCGGTTGGCGGCACCACATCCGCAAGTTGCCGCTTGGCGAGATTACGCCATTTTCCATCATGGCCGAGCACATCGCAGACGGCCACGTCCGCGCGGCCGGCGTCGTTCAACGCGGCCACGACATTCGATCCGATAAAACCGGCCCCTCCGGTCACAAGCAGCATGAAGTCCCCGATCTCATGATTGACCCACCTTTGCCTCAACCCTGCCCCACAGGCAACTTGGGCAACGGGATGTTCGTCGCCGCCATGGGGACATGGTTGGAAACATCCCAAATGGCTTTACCTGTCCGAATGGAGCGGGTACCGACGTGGCCGGATATAGCCCGCGGCAGAACAGCGAAGTCTTTGAAAGAATGAACGTAAATTCCCCATACCAGGGCGTGATGGTCGATCCGGACGATACCCGGCCGATCCTGATCGTGCCCTATATGTGGATCGGTGATTTCGTCCGGGGTCATACGGTCGTCCGGGTCCTGAAGGAGCGCTGGCCGAACCGGCCGGTCGATTTGCTGGTGACCAGACTGGTCGCCCCGCTGGTCGACTACATGCCGGGCGTGCGTGCAGGCATCGTCTGGGACCTGCCTCGCAGCCAGCTCGCGCTCGCCAAGCAATGGGAACTGGCGGCCACCCTGCGCGCACGGAACTATGGCACCGCGCTGGTGATGCCGCGGACCTGGAAATCGGCTCTGGCACCCGCTCTGGCGGGCATCCCGGAGCGCATCGGCTTTGTGGGCGAGGCGCGCTTCGGCCTGATCAACCAGTGGCGCTGGGGCGAAAAGAAGCTGCCGCGCATGATCGACAAGAAATGCGCGCTGGCGCTGCCAGACGGCACGCCGCTGCCGCCGGAATGGCCGGTGCCCCAGTTCCGCGTGCCCGCCGACGAAATCGCGCGCTGGCGGCAGGCCAATGGGCTGGGAACCGGCCCGGCCGTGGCGCTCGGGCCCGGCTCGGTGGGCTCGTCCAAGCGCTGGACCTATTATGCCGAGGCGGCAAAACTGCTGGTCGAGCGCGGGCTGGACGTCTGGGTCATCGGCGGCCCCGGCGAGAAGAACCTCGCCAACGAGATCATTGCCGCCGCCGGTCCCCGCGCTCGCGACCTCACCACGGGCGACCTGCGCAATGGCGTGATCGGCATTGCCGCCGCCAATGTCGCCGTGGCCAATGATTCCGGTCTGATGCATATTGCTGCGGCTGTCGGCACGCCGACCATCGGCATTTTCGGACCGACCAGCCCGCAGCTTTGGGGACCGCTCAATCCGCTGGCGGCGACCGTGCAGACCAAGACCATCGTTCCGTGCCAGCCGTGTCACAGACCGGTCTGCACCATGAACAACCATGCTTGCATGCGGCACATTCCGGCCGACGATGTCGCCGAGATTATCCAAAGCGTGATGGCCGAGGCGTCCAACAGAAGCGCACAGATATGACGACCGCGCAGACAAAACCCGCAGCGTTTCTGGATCGCGACGGCGTCATCAATTACGACGACGGCTATATGGGCACATCCGATCGCATTCGCTGGATGCCGAACGCGGCCAAGGCCATTCGCCGGCTCAATGATGCCGGTTATTTCGTCTTCCTATTTTCGAACCAGTCCGGCGTCGCACGAGGCTATTTCACCGAAGACGAACTCAACACGCTGTTTAAGTGGATGCGTTCCGAACTCGCCGCACAAGGCGCCCGCATTGATGACGTCCGCTATTGCCCACACCATCCGGCCGGATCAGTTGCGGGCTATCTGGAAGATCATCACTGGCGCAAGCCGAGCCCGGGCATGATCCTCGATTTGATGCAGCACTGGCCTGTGCAACGCAAAGGCAGTTTTGCCATCGGCGACCGCGATTCGGATATCGAAGCGGCCAAGGCTGCGCACCTGCCCGGCTTCCTGTTTGCAGGTGGAGACTTGGATGCGTTCGTCGCGGATATCCTGCAGGGTCAGAGCAGCCTGCGATAAACCTCAGCGATTCCCCGCGCTTCCGCATCAAGGCTGAATTTGTCGAGCACACGCTGGCGCGCATGTATGCCCATGGCTGCAGCGGCATCGGGATCGCGCATCAGCGGCTCCAATGCCAGCGTGAGTGCCGCCGCATCGCCGGTCGGCACGAGTTTGCCGGTCACGCCCTCCTCGACCACGATCTCCGCGGCGCCCGCACGTGTTGCGACCAGCGCGGCCCCCGCCGACATCGCCTCGATTAGCGTCAGACCGAAGCCTTCATTGCGCGAAGTGAAAGCGTAGATCGTCAGGCGCTGATACCATCGCTCGACCTCTTCGATCGGCAACTCGCCGGTGATAACGATGCGCGACTGCAGACCGGCATCGGCGATCTTCTTCTTGAGGTCATTGGCAAAGCCGATCTGGTCCGGCGTGATTGCCCCGACGATGACGGCGATGAAATCGGGATAGCGCGGTAGCAACTCGCACATCGCCTCGACAAACAGATCGGTGCCCTTCTGCGCACGCACACGGCCGAAACAGCCGATCGCGTAGTGCCCCGGAAGGTTCGTTTCCGCAAACGCCGCCGCACGATCGACAGGCGGCGCGTAGCGATCGGTATCAACACCATGCGTCACCACGGTCGCCGATCGCTTCAGATATGATGCGGAAATATCGCTCGTCGCGATGATGGCGTCCATCCGGCTGATCAGCCAGCGTGTGATCCAGGTATGATGGCGCTGCGCTGCCGAGGTGAAGAGCAGTTTCAGCGGCCACCCGAGCGCCTTGAGCAGAACGCCGGCAATCATCTCGTTGTTGCGCCGCGCGTGCCAGATCACAGGCTTGCGGCGCAGCCACAATTTCACGAGGTCGCCGATATCCATGCGCGCAATGCCGGCGGGCGCGTCGGATCCAAGCCAAGCCGCATCGAACATGTCTGCGAGTTTCGGCGCCACCATGCGATTGGTCGCCGTCACACCGGAGTAGCGCCAGTGCAGATTCGTGACGATCAGCTGCAATTTATCGGCCGTTTTGCCCGCAATCGGCACAGGTGACTCCATTTCGCCCGATTTCCTATACGCAACATTAAGCATAGTGGCCAGTTGCCGGCCGTCGAAACCCACTCTTCATCCCGGGCGCGATAGCGTTCCCAAAACGGGAGAGTGAGTAAATCCAATGACCGTCCTTGTCACCGGCGGCGCCGGTTATATCGGAAGTCACATGGTCCATGCGCTGGTGGAAGCCGGCGAGAGCGTCGTCGTGATCGATAACCTGTCGACGGGCTTTTCCACCTATCTCCCCGAAGGCGTTCCGCTGTTCATCGGCGATGTCGCTGACGAAAATCTTGTCGAGGGCGTGATCGCCGCACACGGCATCGACGCCATCATCCATTTCGCAGGCTCTGTCGTCGTCCCGGAATCGATGCGCGACCCGCTCAGCTATTACCGCAATAACACGATGACGACGCGCAACCTGCTCAGCGCGGCGGTGAAATGCGGCGTCAAGCGCTTCATCTTCTCGTCGACCGCTGCCGTCTACGGCAACCCCGATTTCACGCCGGTGGCGGAGGATGCGGCGACGAGGCCGCTGTCACCTTACGGGTCATCGAAGCTGATGACCGAGATCATGCTGCACGACATCGCCCCGGCCTATGGCATGGAATTCGTCGTGCTGCGTTACTTCAACGTTGCCGGTGCCGATCCGCAGGGCCGCACGGGCCTCGCCACCATGGGCGCGACGCATCTGCTCAAGATCGCAGTCGAGGCCGCAACCGGTCAGCGCAGCAAGATCGACGTGTTCGGCACCGATTATCCGACGCCCGACGGAAGCTGCATCCGCGACTTCATCCATGTGAGCGATCTTGTGCAGGCCCACCGCGCCGCGCTGAGCTACCTGCGCGAAGGCGGAGCATCGACCACCCTGAATTGCGGCTATGGCCGCGGCTATTCGGTGCTGGAAACCATCGAGGCCGTGCGACAAGCATCGGGCCGAAACTTCGCGGTTCAATACGCTCCGCGCCGCGACGGCGATATCATGACCATGATCGCCGATACGTCCCGGATCCGCGCCACGCTGAACTGGACACCGCAATACGACGATCTTGAAACGATCGCCCGGCACGCACTGGCCTGGGAAGAAAAGCTAGCCCGAGAGCGCTATGGGATCGAATTGATAGCGAAGTCGGCCTAAGCATCCGATCAGCGCCGGCACTGCGTCGGCGTCTCTCCGAAACGCCGTCGAAACCGCTGATTGAAGTATGAGATCTCGTTGAAGCCACTGGCCAGCGCGATCTCACTGATCTTCAGCCGATCGCCCTGCTCGCTCGTCAGCAAACGCATTGCATGTTGCAGACGGCACTCCAGAAGGCGTTCGGTGAAACTCGATCCGGTATCTTGCAGAAGGTCCTGGAGATAGCGCGGCGACAAATCCAACCGACGCGCGACCTGCCCCACTGAAAAATCCGGATCGGCGAAATGGCGGTCGATCTCAGCAATAATCTCCTGCGTCCGTGACGCGCGCAGACCGCGCATCGAAGCGAGTTGCGCGGCGTCACCGCGCGCGCCAAGCGCCAGCGCAGTCAGATCCAGGAGGGTCGTGCTGATATGGCTGTCGAGCTCCGAATCATGCGGATCGCGCAGGAGATCGACAGAGATTTCGATGTAGCGCCGCAAATGGGCCACGACTGCGCGCCGTTCGTCGAGCGGCTGGATCAGGAGATCGTCGACATTGCCAATGAGGGGCAACAGGCGCTCCCTACTGACAGTCAGCGTCGTCGACGAAAAATTCGCATCCGACCGCAAATCGGCCGGACGTCCGTTTGTACCAATAAATGCGCGGTCAGACGACAAGGCCGTCTCGCGCCCCACCTGATCGACAACCAGCGTCCCCTCGCCTCGATGAAACATCAAACAGAAATCATCGTCCGGTCCGCGCGAGATTGCCGTTCTGGATCGCCGGATTCGACTGAACGTGCCGCCGAACCGGGTGACCCGCACATTCGAATAATCTGCCCAATGCACGAACGCCGAGAACGGCCGTTCTTCAGCACGTGTGATGTCCACGCAGCAGGTGAGCGCTTCCATGTTTTCGCACCACAGCGCGAATTTCTGGTGATCCGGTAATTCCGGACCAAACCCATCTGAGACGAAACTGGCTTGATGCATACGTCCAACTCGCTTCCGACCATTAGTGTAGCAGCACCAGACGATCTCATCACGCACGAATGCTCGTCAATGCAAAACGCAATCCTGGGACCGTATTGGTGTAGTGCGCATATGTGCTGTTGCGACAACGCCACATCGACGCGAAGTTTAGTGGCAGTGCGCGAGAACTAAAATCTGCTACGTGCATGAACAAGACCTCTCCGCCAGCCCTGTCATTGTGCACGTGGAAGCCGCGAGTCCCGGCATCATTCGCAGATGCCTTGGCTCGACGACACTTCACATGCGATCGCCGATGACGGCGATGCATCGGAAATCACTTGCCGCGCGCAAGAAACTGAGGGGCCTGATCATGAAGAGAGTATTCGCTGGCGCAGCACTGCTTATCGGTGCAGCCGTTCCTGCCGTTGCGGCCGACATGCCCTATCCGGTGAAGGCGCCAGTCGCGCCCGTCCAGGTGTTCTCCTGGACAGGCTTCTACGTCGGCGCCAATGTCGGTTTCGGCGGCGACAAGTTCGACTATCCATTTCAGGCTACACAGCGGCAGTTGCAGGCCGAAACTGATCCTCTGGTTGCCAGCACCGCGGGTAAATTCAGCCTAACCTCAAGCGGTTTCTTCGGCGGCGGACAGGCTGGTTACAACTATCAATACAACGGCGGCTTGGTCGTCGGCATCGAGACCGACTTCCAGTGGTCCGGTATCAAGGGCCGCTTCGAGGGTAATCAGACGCTGAACAATAACGGCGTGACTACGTCCGCGGCATTCGGCACCGGCTCCGAAGTCGAATGGTTCGGCACGATTCGCGGACGGCTCGGCTATGCATGGGACCGCGTGTTCCTGTACGGCACCGGCGGCGGCGCCTATGGCCGGGTCAACACCAACGGGAACTTTACTCTGACCGGCCCGAATGGTGTGCTCGGCCAGGTTGCGGCGGTGTCAGCCGGCCAGACACGGTGGGGCTGGACCGCCGGCGCGGGCCTCGAATATGCATTCGCCCCGCAGTGGTCGTTCAAGACCGAATATCTCTATGTGGATCTCGGCCGGAGCACGCTGTTCTCCACCGCCGTCAACGACGTCGCCAATGGTTTCTCCTCCAACTCCAGCATCGCGGTCGATACCAGGTTCCACACCATGAAAGCGGGTGTGAATTACCGGTTCTGATCGGGTTACACCCCGCCAACCGGAAGCACGGCGCGTACCCGTCGCGTGCCGTGCTTCCGAGAGATTCTGGGACCAAATCGGCCCGAATCCGGCGGCGGACGCCACCGGGCCAACGGGTTAACAAAGTCTTGGCAAGCCCGATTTTGGCTTGAAAAACCGCGATTTAACGGGCAATCAGGCGGCTGTTTCGCAAGCTGACCCTGACGCTCGGCAAATCCCTGCCCGGCGCCGTCGCTGGACCGCGGATGGCCAAGATTACTCGCAAAGTCACTGACGATCCCTACGGCGCCTGGGCGCTGATCCGCCGTCTGGTCGCCGAACAGGCGGTCACCTATTGGCGGCGCTACCTCTTAGCCTTCCTGCTGATGGCCGTCTCCGCCGCCACCACCGCGGGCGCCGCCTACATGCTCGGCGAGGTCATCAACCAGGCCTATGTGGACAAGAGCATCGAGCGGATCGCGCTGTTCTCGGGTTTCGTGGTGGTGATCTTTCTGATCAAGGGCGCCTCGACCTACGGCCATACCGTCATTCTCTCGAAGATCTCCAACGCCATCGTCGCGAACAATCAGCGCCGGCTGTTCGCCAAGCTGATGAACGAGAGCATCGGCTTCTTCTCGGAGCGGCATTCGTCAGAATTCCTGCAGCGGCTCACCGCCGGCGCCAATTCGGTGACACAGGTGCTCAGCCTGCTGATCAACGCCGTCGGCCGCGACCTGCTGTCGCTGATCGCGCTAGTCGGCGTGATGGTGATGCAGGATCCTTATATGGCGTTGTTCGGCTTCCTGGTGGCGCCACCCGCGATGCTGGTGCTGCGCAAGCTGGTCCGGCGCATCAAGGGCCTTGCCCGCAACCAGTTCACTGGCACCACCGAGATTCTGGAAGTGATGCAGGAATCGCTGCAGGGCATCCGCACGGTGAAGGCCTTCACGCTCGAACAGATCATGCAACAACGCATGGAAGCGAGCATCACGGCTGTCGAGCAGAACGCCAACAAGATGGCGCGCGTCTCCAGCCGCTCCAGCCCGCTTATGGAAACCCTCGGCGGCTTCGCGATCGCCGCGTCGCTGATGTATGGCGGCTATCGCGTGGTGGCGATGGGCGCAACGCCCGGTCAATTCTTTTCCTTCGTCACTGCCTTCCTGCTGGCCTACGAGCCGGCGAAGCGCCTGGCGCGGCTGAACATCGATCTCAACAGTCAGATCATTGGCGCGCATACGCTGCTGGAAATCGTCGATAGCCCAGCCTCCGAGCCGAATGACGACCACAAGCCGGCGCTGAAGCTGACCGATGCCCGCGTCGAGCTGCAGGACGTCACGTTCCGCTATCGCCCCAACGAGGTCGTGCTCAACCGCATGAGCTTCGTCGCCGAGCCCGGCAAGGTCACCGCGCTGGTCGGGCCCTCCGGCGGCGGCAAGTCCACGGTGCTGGCACTGCTGCTGCGTCTCTATGAAGTCAGCGAAGGCGACGTCACCATCGATGGCCAGTCGATCGGTCAGGTCTCCCGTCGCTCGCTGCGCGGCCAGACCGCCTATGTCGGACAGGATGTCTATCTATTCCGCGGCACCATCCGCGAGAACATCGCCTTCGGCAAACCGGGAGCTACGGAAGACGAGATCGTCGCGGCAGCCAAGGCCGCCTGCGCCCATGATTTCATCCTCGGTTTCCCGTTGGGCTACGAAACGCCCGTCGGCGAGCACGGCGCGCAACTCTCCGGCGGCCAGCGCCAGCGCATCGCCATCGCGCGCGCGCTGGTGAAGAACGCACCGATCATCCTGCTGGACGAAGCTACCGCAGCGCTGGATTCCGAATCCGAAAAATCGGTGCAGGAAGCCATCGAGCATCTCTGCCAGAATCGCACCACGATCGTGATCGCCCACCGCCTGCACACCATCATGCATGCCGACGCCATTCTGGTGGTCGAAGGCGGC
This sequence comes from Tardiphaga sp. 20_F10_N6_6, assembly GCF_052076045.1. Taxonomy (NCBI): domain Bacteria; kingdom Pseudomonadati; phylum Pseudomonadota; class Alphaproteobacteria; order Hyphomicrobiales; family Nitrobacteraceae; genus Tardiphaga; species Tardiphaga sp. 20_F10_N6_6. The sequence goes on along the minus strand of NZ_CP197239.1, from coordinate 7,573 downwards.
GAGATCGTCGAGCGCGGCCGCCACGACGATCTGCTGCGCCGTGGCGGGCGCTACGCCTCGTTCTTCCGTTTGCAACATCGTGATGCTTCGCCGCTGGCCCCGCTCGAGGCGTCGGCGTAAGACTTGCTTCTGTTTTCTGCCGCGCAAGCGCGGCAGTCGTTTTGATCCCAGCCTTCACAACCAGCCCGAGAGCCGTCCATGACCGCATCGTTCGTTATCGCACCTCCGCCGCAGGCCGCCATCGCCGTTCAGGGCGAGACTTCGAAATTCCCGGTGCGCCGTGTCTGGTGCGTGGGCCGCAACTATCTCGAGCACATCCGCGAACTCGGCAATGACGAGCGCAACCCTCCCTTCTTTTTCGCCAAACACGCCGACATGATCGTACCGGATGGCAGCGAGATCCCCTACCCGACGCTGACCAAGGACATGCAGCACGAGGTCGAGCTCGTCGTCGCGCTGAAGAGCGGCGGCCTCAACATCTCGCCGGAAAAGGCGCTGGATCACGTCTGGGGTTATGGCGTCAGCGTCGACCTGACCCGCCGCGACCTCCAGACCATCTCGCGCAAGAAAGAGCAGCCCTGGGAAATCGGCAAGTCGTTCGACATGTCGGCGCCGTCAGGCGCGCTCGTCCCGGCATCCAAGGTCGGTCATCCCTCCAAAGGCAAGATCTGGCTCTCCGTGAACGGCACCGAACGTCAGAAGGGCGACCTGTCCGAGATGATCTGGAACATCGCCGAGATCATTTCCAAGCTGTCGCTGCAGGTCGAACTCGGTGCCGGCGACGTGATCCTGACCGGCACCCCGGCCGGTGTTGCTGCGCTTCAGCCGGGCGACAAGGTTGAATGCGGCGTCGATGGCATCGGCACGCTGAACTTTCAAATCACAAAGCTCGCCTAGCCCTCTTCGCCCCATTGAGGAGGCTCGACTGGATTCAACGTCGTGAATCGGTAGGTTGAGCCTCGTTGCCTCCTTCACCATTGGGACTAGAAGCGAAGAAACCACGACAGAAATGCGAGCTCAACGAAGCTGGGCTTCAAAAGATAAGAGCAGACGTAATGCGCCGTATTTTGGTCTTGGCTATCAAGCTTTTTGTCACCTTCGCTCTACTCTATTTTGCCTTGCGAAAGGTGAATTTCACGGAGTTGATTTCCCGCATCGATCTTGCCAGTTTCGGTTGGCTGCTGCTCGCAATCCTTCTTACCTATGTCTCCATTTTTTTCAGCGCCATTCGCTGGCGAAAGATCTGTGCCGTTTGCGATGCACCTCTCGCAACGTCCCAAGCATTTCGCTTCAATATGATCGGCACCTTTTTCAATCAGACATTGCCATCTTCGATAGGCGGCGATGCAATGCGCTTGTGGCTTGTGGCCCGTGGTGGCGCTGGATGGCGCGCTGCCACTTACTCTATCTTCGTTGATCGTGCACTCGGTTTCCTGGCGCTCGCGCTATTGATCCTCGTGACACTGCCCTGGAGCTACACGCTCATCAACGATTCCGTCGGTCGGTCGGCGTTGGTTATGATCGACGTTTTGGCGCTTGCGGCCGGCTTCGGATTTCTTATTTTTGGAGGCCTGCGAGTCGAATGGCTCAGGCGGCTCTGGTTCCTGCGTCATATTCATGCGTGTGCCGTTGTTGCAAACCGCCTGATATTCGATCGAACGCAAGGCCCTCTCATCACGCTACTATCAATTCTGATCCATGTCCTGACGGTGATTGTCGTCTGGTGCGTTGTCCGCTCAATATCGGCGCCAGTGACCTTCGTAGAGGTCGCGCAGATTATCCCTCCGGTCATAATTGTTACGATGATCCCCGTCTCGATAGCAGGCTGGGGCGTGCGGGAGGCGTCCATGGGCCTCGCTTTCGCCTATGCTGGCCTGGCAGCCAACGAGGGCATCAATGTTTCGCTACTGTTTGGGATCGTGTCGTTCATCGTAGGAGCAACCGGCGGATTGTTCTGGATCCTAGGCGCCGAGAGCTTTGAGCGAAAGAGGGCGAAACTGCCACCGGACAAAAGCGGATAGAGCCATTTAACATAGACAGCAAAAGCCCCGGATCGCTCCGGGGCTTTTCTTATTCAATACGGCAGACCGAACTCAGTAGCGGTAGTGGTCCGACTTGAACGGGCCTTCCTGCTTCACGCCGATATAGTCGGCCTGGTCCTTGCGCAGCTTGGTCAGGTTCACACCAATCTTGGCGAGATGCAGCATGGCGACCTTCTCGTCGAGCGACTTCGGCAGCACGTAGACTTCCTTCTTGTACTTGCCGTCCTTGTTGTTGGCGTAGAGTTCGATCTGTGCCAGCGTCTGGTTGGTGAAGGATGCCGACATCACAAAGGACGGGTGACCCATGGCATTGCCGAGATTCACGAGGCGGCCTTCCGACAGCATGATGATGCGGTGACCGTCGGGGAACGTGATCTCGTCGACCTGCGGCTTGATATTGTCCCACTTCAGGTTCTTCAACGACGCGATCTGGATCTCGTTATCGAAGTGACCGATGTTGCAAACGATGGCACGATCCTTCATCGCGCGCATGTGCTCGATGGTGATGATGTCCTTGTTACCGGTCGCGGTGACGAAGATGTCCGCCTGGGGCGCGGCATCTTCCATCGTGACGACCTGGTAGCCTTCCATCGCCGCCTGCAGCGCGCAGATCGGATCGACTTCCGAGACCATCACGCGGCAGCCGGCCTGGCGCAACGAAGCAGCCGAGCCCTTGCCAACGTCGCCGAAGCCGGCGACCATCGCTACCTTACCCGACATCATCACGTCGGTGCCGCGGCGAATGCCGTCGACCAGCGATTCACGGCAGCCATAGAGGTTGTCGAACTTCGACTTGGTGACGGAGTCGTTGACGTTGATCGCGGGCCACAGCAGCGTGCCGGCCTTCTGCATGTCGTACAGGCGATGCACGCCCGTGGTGGTTTCTTCCGAGACGCCCTTGATGCTCTCGGCAATGGCCTTGAAATAGCCCTTCGGCTTCTCCTTGAGCTGCTTCTTGAGCAGCGCGAAGAACACTTCCTCTTCTTCCGAAGCAGGCTTATCGAGGAACGCCGTGTCGCCGTTCTCTGCCTTGAGGCCGAGATGGACATACATGGTGGCGTCGCCGCCGTCATCGAGGATCATGTTGGGGTGACCACCGCCATGCCAGTCGAACAGTTTTGCGGTGTAGTCCCAGTATTCGGTCAGCGTTTCGCCCTTGATCGCGAACACCGGGATGCCGGCCGCCGCGATCGCGGCAGCGGCGTGATCCTGCGTCGAATAGATATTGCACGAGACCCAGCGGATGTCGGCGCCGAGTGCCTTCAGCGTCTCGATCAGCACGCCGGTCTGAATGGTCATGTGCAGCGAGCCGGCGATGCGGGCGCCCTTCAGCACCTGCTTCGGGCCGTATTCCTCGCGGGTCGCCATCAGGCCTGGCATCTCGGTCTCGGCGATCGAGAGCTCCTTGCGGCCGAAGGCGGCGAGGTTGATGTCTTTGACGATGTAGTCGGTGAAACCGTTGGGGGCGGTCATATTTGAATCCTTGTTCCTATAGTGCGAGAGGTTCTCGCGGACGCTCATAATTGCGCCCTCTCCCCTCGCGGGAGAGGGCTGCACAGACGGTCACGACATACTCGGTTCGGAGAGGGGGCTGGTCGTAGGCCCTCTCCCGCCTTCGCTTCGCGAAGGCACCCTCTCCCACTGCGCAAAGCTTCGCTTTGGGAGACGGAAAGTAAGATCAGACGTTGCGCTTCAGCGCATCGACGAGATCAGTCTTCTCCCAGGAGAATCCGCCGTCGGCATCCGGCGTGCGACCGAAATGACCATAGGCCGACGTCCGGGCGTAAATCGGCTTGTTGAGGTCGAGATGCTTGCGGATGCCGCGCGGCGTCAGATCCATCGCGGCAGCAACGGCCTTCTCGATGGCATCGTCAGCGACCTTGCCGGTACCATGGGTGTCGACATAAATCGACAGCGGTCGCGCCACGCCGATGGCGTAAGCGAGCTGCAGCGTCGCCTTGTCGGCCAGACCAGCGGCAACGATGTTCTTGGCGACGTAGCGCGCAGCGTAAGCAGCCGAACGGTCCACCTTGGTGGAGTCCTTGCCCGAGAATGCACCGCCACCATGCGGGGCTGCGCCGCCGTAGGTGTCGACGATGATCTTGCGGCCGGTGAGACCTGCGTCGCCATCGGGACCGCCGATGAAGAACTTGCCGGTCGGATTGATGTGCCAGATCGTCTTGTCGCTGATCCAGCCATCCGGCAGCGCCTTGCGGACGTAGGGCTCGACGCGTTCGCGCACCTGGTTCGAGGTCATGTCCTCGACGAGATGCTGATGCGAGACGACGATTTCGCGCACGCCGACCGGCTTGCCGTTTTCATACTGCACGGTGACTTGGCTCTTGGAGTCCGGGCCAAGCACCTTCTCGGTACCGGCGTGACGGGCTTCCGAGATCAAGCGCAGGATCTTGTGCGCGTAGAAGATCGGCGCCGGCATCAGCTCCGGCGTTTCGTTGGTGGCGTAACCGAACATGATGCCTTGGTCGCCAGCGCCTTCTTCAGCATTGGTCGGCTGCTTGGCATCGACGCCCTGTGCGATATCGGCCGACTGCGGATGCAGCAGAATCTCGACGTCGGCGGTCTTCCAGTGGAAACCGTCCTGCTCGTAGCCGATGTCCTTGATGGCGGCGCGAACGACGGCTTCGATGTGGTCGTTGGTGACGGTGGATGGACCGCGGGTCTCGCCGGCGATCACAACCTTGTTGGTGGTGGCTAGGGTTTCGCAGGCAGCGCGAATATCCCAAGGATCGATGCCCGCCTTCGGGCCTTCGCGGAAGAACAGATCGACGATCTCGTCGGAGATCCGGTCGCAGACCTTGTCGGGATGGCCTTCGGAAACCGATTCACTGGTGAAGAGATAAGACGCGCGCATCAACTGGTCCTCTTTATTTGCGCCGGGTACGGCAGCCTTCGTCACATTGTTCCGGAAATGTCAGTCGCGACGCCGCGAGATGACGTAGGATTCGTCGTAGAACCAGAGACCGTTGTGCTTGCGCAGAACCTCTCGGGTGGCATCCAGGTAACGGCCGCTCTGGGTTACTTCCGTCAAACGGTCATCCTCGATTTGAGCCACGTAGACCGCCGCGTTCCACGCTGCAAAAGCCGTCGATGTTCCGATCGATCCGGTCACCTCGTTCGGCAGCGCCTCCATGGCGTAGCGAAAGATCGACCGCTGGTCGGAATAGGCATTGAAGTTCAGATCGCGGCCGGCTGAGCCCAGCTCATATTTCACCGCCCGCAATAGCTCATGCCGGCTCACGGCGAAAGGATTTTCTTTGGGCCAGACGGCTTGGACGATCTCCATACCGGGGTCCTGCCCATGCGAGTGGATACCGATCAGTCGCCCACCTGCCCGCAGCGCTCGGGCCAGCGGCGCCATGATCCGTTTGGCCCGAAATTGTACCGAAGACTTCGCCCGATAGGGCTGGGAGGCGATAATTAGGTCAAAATTGGCCTCCGTGCGCCCTGCGCGGGGGATAATCGAATCCAGCAGGAACCGATGATCCTCGCGATAAACCACCAGCGCCACGGGCCGTTCATAGGTCGGCATGCCTGATCGAGGGTTGATGCTGGCCCGCCAGTTGTCCTCAAGAAAAGCTCCAAGTCCGGCAATCTGGTCGGCGAATTCGCCCGACGAAGCCCCCCGCAGCGGAACTTCGTGCCAGATCATGGCGGCTGCGGCGGCCGGCGATGCCGGGGTCAATGTGGGCGCCTCGGCATAATGCATGTTGGTCAGCACGAAGACCGTGGCCGGATGTTCGAACAACCGATCCGGCACCTTGTCGAGGGTCAGTCGCACATCCTCCAGGCTGAGCTCCTTACCTGCGATGTAGAACGGCATATGCGGAAAACGGCCGTGCATCGAGCGCATCACCCGCGCCAGAACTGTGCCGTCGCCGACGCCGGCATCAAACACCCGCAGCGCTGGGGGGCGCGGATGGATGCTGGCCAATTCGAGCCCGACGCGGTCGGCAATCACCCGCTTTTCCGAGCAGGTATGGACAAACAGCAGGTATTTCTGCCGGTTCTCGAAGAAGCGGAAATTGCTGCGCGGATCACGCCGTTCGATCGGCGGCTCCAGCCCGCGTGGCGGCGGTACGCCCTCCGGCATCGACTGGGCGATGAAGGCCTGGATCCGCTCCAGTGTATCAATGGTAATGCGCTTGCCCTCGCGCAGACGGTTGACCAGTTTGCCGTCATTGACGGCCCGGCGACCGAAGGTCGACTCCGCCATCTCCGCCTGTCGGCAAAAATCGGAGATGATTCCGAGGATCTGATCGTTCTTCATGCGCGGAGATATGACCGAAAGTGGGCAGAATTATTCCTGCCCCACTATTTAGCACGATCTGCCCACAAATGATATACGTGATCCGGCATCGCCGCTGCGGTGTGCAAGTCACGGTGTTCTGCTAAAACGCAGCCGCGAACCGCTCTTCAGAATGATCTTCAAGACAAAGGCAATCTCCCATGCATATCGCCATGATTGGCACTGGTTATGTCGGCCTCGTGTCCGGCGCTTGCTTCGCCGATTTCGGGCACCACGTGACCTGCGTGGACAAGGATAGCGGCAAGATCGACGCCCTATTGCGTGGCGAGATTCCAATTTTCGAACCCGGCCTCGACGCGCTGGTGGCCAGCAATGTGAAAAGCGGCCGGCTCGGCTTCAGTCTCGACCTCAGTGAGGCCGTGAAGACGGCGGATGCTGTGTTCATCGCGGTCGGAACCCCGTCTCGCCGCGGCGATGGCCACGCCGATCTCAGCTACGTGCATGCCGCCGCGCGCGAGATCGCCGCCAACCTGCGCGATTTTACCGTGGTGATCACCAAATCGACCGTGCCGGTCGGCACCGGCGACGATGTGGAACGCATCATCAAGGAAACCAATCCCGACGCCGACGTCGCCGTGGCGTCAAACCCGGAATTCCTGCGCGAGGGCGCCGCGATCCGCGATTTCAAGCATCCCGACCGGATCGTCGTCGGCACCGACGACGATCGCGCGCGCGCGGTGATCTCGGAGATCTATCGTCCGCTTTATCTCAATCAGGCGCCTATCATGTATACGGGTAGGCGCACGGCCGAGCTGATCAAATACGCCGCCAACGCGTTCCTCGCGACCAAGATCACCTTCATCAATGAAATCGCTGATCTGGCCGAGCGCACCGGCGCGGATGTCCAGGACGTCGCGCGTGGCATCGGCCTCGATAACCGCATCGGCGCGAAGTTCCTGCATGCAGGCCCCGGCTTCGGCGGCTCGTGTTTTCCGAAGGATACCCGCGCACTGGTCAAGACCGGTCAGGACTACGATGCGCCGCTGCGGATCGTCGAGGCAGTCCTCACCGTCAACGATAGCCGCAAGCGCGCCATGGCCCGCAAGGTGTCTGCCGCGCTTGGCGGCAATCTGCGCGGCAAGACCGTCGGCGTGCTCGGACTGACGTTCAAGCCCAACACCGACGACATGCGCGAGGCGCCGTCGATCCCCTTGATCACCGCGCTTCAGGATCTCGGCGCGACCGTGCAGGCCTACGATCCAGT